>OX638330.1 GCA_951812725.1 uncultured Caldilineaceae bacterium
AATCATGCTGTATCGCTGGTTCAGCCATCTCCTTGGCCACTTCCTTGAAGTCAATCCCATCGCCAAGGTGATCGATCTGGAGACCGGCGTCAGCATGACGGTCTTGGATGCGGCTGAGCCGTCAGGGAAATGGGAGGTCGTCTACAAACCGGACCTTGGCGTCGTCCTGAACGACAACCCTGCCTCGTGGGGCGCGATTGAACAACGCGCCTATGAAGGAATATGTGACCTGATCGTGGAAGCGGTTTCGGATTCGACGCAGGCGGAGGTGCGGCGGGACACCGAGGAGAAGAGAAGCGGCTACGCCCGCGCCGGCGTGAAGGAATACTTCATTCTCGACCCCAGCGATCGACACATGCATTTTCTTCATCTGACAAGCGATGGTCGCTACATCGAGATCCAGCCTGACGCAGCAGGCGTAATCCATTCGCGCGTACTGCCCGGCTTCCGCTTCCGCCGCGCCGACCTGCTCAAAAAGCCGGATCAGACAGATCTGTCACTGGACGCAATCTACGCCGACTATGTCATTCCCGGCCACCGGGATTCTGTTCAGAGGGCCGAAGCTGAGGCCGAGGCTCGCCGCCAGGCCGAACAACAGGCCGCAGCCGACGCCGAGGCTCGCCGCCAGGCCGAACAACAGGCCGCAGCCGCAACCGCCGCCCGCCGCCAGGCCGAACAACAGGCCGCAGCCGCAACCGCCGCCCGCCGCCAGGCCGAGGAACGGAATCGAGCCCTGCAAGCCGAGATCGCCCGCCTCCGCCGGCAACGCCCCTGATCCCAGCCACCATCCACGGGAGTAACCATGGCGTCCACAGAAGCGTCGCAACAGCCTGCACCCCCGCCCAACCCCCTCGCCCCCGACCATGGCCGCCGCGTCACTAAAGAAGAATACTGGGCCAGATGGTACGAAGACCCCTACCCCAACCTCGACGTCAGCTACGAATGGAACAACGGCATTCTGCAGGCCAAACCCCCGTCCAACTACCCACAAATCAACCAGTATCGCTGGTTCTTTACACTCATCTCCCTGTATGTCCAGACCCATCCAATCGCTGAACTGATCAATCAGAACACCGGCGTCAGCATGACCGTTCCCGATGCCGCCCAGCCGTCCGGGAAGTGGGATGTCGTCTACAAACCCGACCTTGGCGTGATCCGGCACGACAATCCCGCGCCCTGGGGCGCGCTAGACCAGTATGCCTACGAAGGCGTCTGCGACATCTGCGTCGAAGAGATCTCCGATGCCACGCTTGAGGAAGTGCGCCGCGATACCCGGGAGAAGAAAAGAGGCTATGCCCTGGCCGGCGTGAAGGAATACTTCATCCTCGACCCCGCAGACCGCTACATGCGCTTCTATCGCCTTACCCCCGACCAGCGCTATCAGGACATCCAACCCGCCGCCGGCATTATCAGTTCCCGCGTACTGCCCGGCTTCCAGTTTCGCCGCCAGGACCTCCTCGATCTGCCCGACCTTGCAGACCTGGCCCTGGACGAAACCTACGCAGCCTACGTCATCCCCGGCTTCCGTGACGCCGTCACCAGGTTCGAACAGGCCGAGGAACGGAATCGAGCCCTGCAAGCCGAACTGGCTCGCCTCCGCAAACAATCCCCCTGATCCGAATGGGAACCGCAAATCCGGATATCCTGGACAAGAAACCCGGATCGGCCCCCCATCCCCACGAACCCCTCACCCTGATAAGCTTTCTCAATCCCGTGATTCCGGATTCAGACATCATAAAATGAAGTTCTCCGCGTCCTCCGCGGACCAAAAAGCAGTTGCAGTCCTCCGCGTCCCTCCCCGTCCTCCGCGGACAAAAAGCAGTTCCCCAAAATCATCCCCATCCAGTAATCCATGAATCCCCGTCCTCCGCCGACAAAAAGCAGTTCCTCAAAATCATCCCCATCCAGAAATCCAAAAATCCCCGTCCTCCGCGGACAAAAAGCAGTTCCCCAAAATCATCCCCATCCAGAAATCCAAAAATCCCCGTCCTCCGCCGACAAAAAGCAGTTCCCCAAAATCATCCCCATCCAATAATCCATGAATCCCCGTCCTCCGCCGACAAAAAGCAGTTCCCTAAAATCATCCCCATCCGGGAATCCAAAAATCCCAGTCCGCCGCCGACAAAAAGCAGTTCCCTAGAATCATCCCCATCCAGTAATCCATGAATCCCCGTCAAGACAACCGCCATACCAATGAAATAACGCCATTCCTCCTCCGACTTCAATACTCGCCTCCCAGCGCCCCGCCGCCACCCAACCAAAAATAATCCGCACTCCACCCGGCATAGGACCAGAAAATGGGACCGCGTTTCAAACGCCCTACCACTCTGGACAATGCCGCTGCACGCCCCAACGCCTCCTCGACACCGCGCCCCGTCCCATCCAATCTCCATACGACCGCCGCACTAGCTACACACCCTGCCCCATACAGGGTGCGAATTGTCCCCACCCCGTCTTTCCGATACATTTGTCGTACACTTATTTTCACGCTCTGCCGGCATCGAACTTCCGCAGTCCGTCTGCATCCGAACCGCATATCGACCAGCCCGGCTAAACCTTCAGCCGAATCGCCGCGCGTGACGCCGCCGTCAGCCCGGGCGCCCACATAATGGTCCAACAATCATGACCGTTTCTCTGGCAGTTCTCCCCGCCCGCCGCGGACAAAAAGCAGTTCCCCAAAATCATCCCCATCCAATAATCCATAAATCCCCGTCCGCCGCGTCCCTCCGCGTCCTCCGCGGACAAAAAGCAGTTCCCCAAAATCATCCCCATCCAATAATCCATAAATCCCCGTCCTCCGTGGACAAAAAGGTGTTGCCGTACTCCCCGCCCCGCCGCGGACAACCCAGCTCCTTCCCTTACAGCTGCCGGGCCAGGAATACCCAATCTACGCCTGACTCTCTATCTCTATATTATTACCCCTGTTCATAACCTTCATTCATTGCATCACTCCACTCATCCGCTGCCGGAGTCCCATCATGAATTCTCGAAAACCAGTTCTCCCCCTTGCGCTCATCCTCCTTTGCACACTCTCCTCCCTCGCCTGGCGCCACCCCCTCCCACCCAGCGCCGCCGCCACCGGCCTCGCCCTCCTGCCCCCTCTCCCCTTCTCAGGCGCCTCCATGGACCTGCCCCGCATCCGCCATGAACGCCGCACAAAGCTGGCCGCCATAACCAACCGCAGCCTGCTGGAGGCAGAATCCCGGTACCCCGTCGCCTACAACAGCCTGACCCTCCTCCACATGAACATCGACCATGCCCGCGCCCAGGGCGAAAAATGGATCGAAGTCAGCCTGAAAGACCAGACGCTGTACGCCTGGCATGGCGACCGCCTCGTCAACCGGTTTCTGATCTCCTCCGGCATCGACGACAATCCCACCGTCACCGGCCTCTTTCGCATCTGGGCCCGCACCGCTGCCCAGACCATGGACGGCGGCGACCGCGCCGCCGGCACCTACTACAACCTCCCCAACGTGCAGTGGGTCCAATACTTCTTCCATGGCTACGCCTTCCACGGTACCTACTGGCACAATAACTTCGGTACGCCCATGAGCCATGGCTGTGTCAACCTCACCATCGAAGACGCCGAATGGCTCTTCAACTGGGCATTCCCCCAGTGGAACGGCTCAACTGCCTGGCTCCGCTCCACCCCCGACGACGCGACCCTTGTCTGGGTCCACGAATAAGAGCCTCCCATGCCATCAAAAGACCGGCAGGCAATCTCTCCTCCCGGGGAGCCCCCCGCTCCCCCTCCCTATACCTCGCCCGACCACGCCGAAAGACCGGAACCCGCGTCTGCCAGATGCCTGCTCAAGCTCATCCCTGCTCAGACCTTCCATCTCCCCCATAGCTGTTGCCGTTCTCCGTGTTCCTCCGTGGATCAAAAAGCCGTTGCCCTTCTCCGCGTCCCTCCGCGGACAAAAAGGTGTAAGCCCTCCTCCGCGCCCCTCCGCGTCCTCCGCGGACAAAAAAGCCGTTGCCCTTCTCCGCGTCCCTCCGCGGACAAAAAGGTGTAAGCCCTCCTCCGCGCCCCTCCGCGTCCTCCGCGGACCAAAAAGCCGTTGCCCTTCTCCGTGTTCCTCCGTGGACAAAAAGATTTTGCCGTACGCCCCGCCGCGCCTCTCCACGAACAAAAGGTGTTAATGGTGTTCTTCGCGCCCCTTCGCGTGACTTCGCGGATAAAAGGTGTTTAAGAAGCTCTCCGCGCCACTTCGAGGACCGAAAAACCTTCCCCGCGCCCTCGGCAGTTCACCGCAAACTGAAAACCGACTACCAAAAACCGCCCTCCCCCAAATCGTATGCACATCGTATACATATCGCCCAATCCCACGAATTACCCTCGCCCTTCCCCCGCCACTATCCACTATCCACTATCCCCTCGCCCCTATCCCCTCGCCCCTAACCCCTCGCCCCTAACCCCTGCAGTTGACACCCTCCCCCCATTGCGATAAAGTGCCCTTTCCCTGCCGGGAAACCTGTGGCACAATCGAAGCGTATTCCTCTTCCCCTGCCGGCCTGATCCCGGCAGATCACAGGTTGACACACATTCCGCCTTCGGAGTATAGTTAGCACGAACCAAAGTTGACACGGTTTTCGTCAATGTAGTATCGTATGGCATAATAAACGTTGGCGCATTTATCGCCCGCCAGGCGCAAGTGGGCAGTCAGCAGTCACCTTCAAATCCGGTCACCGGTCTCGCAAAAAGACCCTACCGAAAGGACACAGAACTCTTATGATTCATTCAATTCGTTCCAAGAACCTTGCCTATGTCGCCGCGCTGTGTGTGTTGGTGCTCCTGTTGGCGCTCGCTTGGTCGGCAACCGCGTCCGCCCAGCCTCCTCCTCCTCCCGACGTTGGTCCTCCTGTCGGTCCTCCTGGCAACGGTCCGGGAACTACGAACCCGACCCCGACCCCGGAACCCATGATGCCGGATCCGACCGCAACGCCGGATACCGGCGGCCCCGGCACCGACCCCGGCGGACCCGGCACCCCCCCCGGCGGACCCGGCGATCCCCCAGGGCCGACAACCGACCCTGATATGGGCGGCGAAAACGGCGATATGGGCGGCGGCATGGCAGCCCCCATTCCAAAATCCAACCGCATCGTCTACCACGCAGCCACGCCCATTCAGCTGATCAAGACCAGCGACGGCGGCCTGCACCTCTACTTCATCGGCGCCGACGGCAGCACCTACACCGGCCCCATCTTCAGCTCCTTCGCCAAGCTCGAGGAAATGCATCCCTCCGGCGCCGCCGTCTCCCTCTTCAGCGGCAGCAACCCCTCGACCGGCCAGCCCGTCACCGTCGACTACCTGCCGGACGAAAACAGGCTCTTCGTCAAGACCTTCTATCCGGCCGGACACGACAAATACAACCCGCACAAGGCCTACGACTTTACCGTCGATGACAAATTCAAGGTCAAGCACGTTAACTGGTAGAACCGCTATGAAGAACGTGTCCCGGCTTCCGGGCGCAATAACCAATCCATCAACGATAGTCAATCTCCAGCCGGCACTGCGCAACCCGTGCCGTCCCGGTTGGAGAAAGTCTTGTACACAGGAGCTAGAGGCCTTTCCTTTGCCTCTTCATAGCATGGCTGCCCTGGGCGTTCAACTGGGGAGGAGGGACTTTCGGGATGAACTAGACCAACGATGTGCCGGAATCAGTTTCGCCGCGCGATGTGAGCCGGAAACACATTCGCGCCCATTTGCAACCGAAATTCGAATGTTGCAGGCGGGCCAGACCCTGTTATATAATTCTTCAATCTGGACTAAACGCCCATTCATTCACAAGCGACTGTCCGAACAACAGGCGAGCGCCACTGCAAGGCAACCTGTCAACCGGTTGCCGCAAGAATCCAAGTCGACAGATCGAACAGCCGCGAAACAGAAATTCAGGAGAGCCTACTTATGGATCGTATGACGTACAAGACACGTGCAGTGAGGACTCTGAGCCTCCTAATCCTGGTCGCCCTTCTCGCGGCCTTGGGTCCACCGACCCTCACCGACAGCGCTGCCCTCGCGCAGGACGACACGCCGGCGCCGCCGGTGCTCACCTCCTCGGCCGACACCGGCAATCAGGTCGACCTCAGTTGGAACGCAGTCACCGGCGCCGACGACTACGAGCTCTGGCGCTGGGAGACCGCCGAAGGCTGGAGTCAGGTCGGGGGCGAAATCACGGGGACCACCTACACTGATACCAGCGTCGAAGCCGGCAAGACCTACTACTACCAGGTCTCCGCCGATGGCGGTGCCACCTGGTCCAATCGGGTCAGTGAGACCGTCGGCAGCTTAGACGCCCCTACCCTCAACGCGTCGCCCCCCACCTCCAGCATGATCTCCCTCAGCTGGACCGCAGTCACCGGCGCCGCCAGCTACGCTCTCTGGCGCTTTGACACCAGCTGGGCGCAGGTAGGCGGTGCGATCACCGCGACGGCCTACGACGACACTGACGTCGCAATCGGCACGACCTACTACTACCAGTTGCGCGCCATTTCCGGCAGTTCCGAGGGCGCCTGGTCGAATCGGGTCACCGTCACAGTGCCCTCGACCACCCCGGGCGCGCCGCAGAACCTGACCGCGACCGCCGGCGGCGGCCAGGTCATGCTCGCGTGGAACCCCCCAGCCGACAACGGTGGCTCGATCATCACCGAATACCAATACCGCTACCAGATGTCCGGCGGGGAGTGGATGGAAGAATGGACCTCCACCGGTATGGACCGCACCGCGACCGTCTCCGGTCTCAACCTCGACACCCAGTACAACTTCGAGGTGCGCGCAGTTAACGCCAACGGCGACGGCGCAGCCGCCTCAGCCTCGGCGACAACCACGGCAACCCCGGGCATGCCGCAGAACCTGAGCGCGACCGCCGGCGACAGCCAGGTAACTCTCTCGTGGGGCGCCCCGACCGAAAACGGCGGCTCGGCCATCACCGGCTACGCTTACCGTTACCAGATGTCCGGCGGGGAGTGGATGAACTGGGTGGAGGTTGCATTAAACCAGACAGCGACCGTATCCGGTCTCGACGTCGCCACCCAGTACAACTTCGAGGTGCGTGCGAGCAACGCCAACGGCGACGGCGCAGCCGCCTCAACCTCGGCGACAACCACGGCAACCCCGGGCATGCCGCAGAACCCGAGCGCGACCGCCGGCGACAGCCAGGTAACTCTCTCGTGGGGCGCCCCGACCGAAAACGGCGGCTCGGCCATCACCGGCTACGCTTACCGTTACCAGATGTCCGGCGGGGAGTGGATGAACTGGGTGGAGGTTGCATTAAACCAGACAGCGACCGTATCCGGTCTCGACGTCGCCACCCAGTACAACTTCGAGGTGCGTGCGAGCAACGCCAACGGCGACGGCGCAGCCGCCTCAGCCTCGGCGACAACCACGGCAACCCCGGGCATGCCGCAGAATTTCATGGCAACCCCCGGTGACGCCGAAGTTACGCTCACATGGGACGCGCCGGAAAGCGACGGCGGCTCGGCCATCACCGGCTACGCTTTCCGCTACCAGATGTCCGGCGGGGAGTGGATGGAATGGACCCCCACCGGCATGACCCGCACCGTGACCGTAACCGGTCTCACCAACGATACGGCCCACGACTTCGAGGTGCGGGCGAGCAACGCCAACGGCGACGGCAACGAAGTCGCCACCGCCACCGCCACACCGATGTCGACCGTGCCGGCCGTGCCGACCGGATTTGGCGTGACATCCACCGCTCTGACCTCGATCACACTCGGTTGGCCCGCGGTGCCCGGCGCCACCGGCTACGAAATCCAGCGCAGGATGAGCGGAGACACAGACTGGACTGACCTGACCGGTGTCAGCGGCATGTCGCACACCGACAGCGGTCTTACGCCCGCCACGTCCTACAATTACCAGATACGCGCGACCAATGTCGCCGGCGAAAGCGGCTGGTCGGCAATGGTGACTGTGTCCACAGACACCCCGGTCGCCCCGGACGCGCCGGCTCTGACAGCGTCGCCAACGTCCGCAAACACGATCAGGCTCACCTGGAGCGCGCCGAACAACGGTGGCTCGGCCATCACCGTCTACCGAATTGACGTTTCGGACGACGGCTCGGATGGCAGCTGGAGCATGCTCGCCAGTCCCGCCGCCGCCGCGACTTCCTATGATCACGACGGTCTTGCCCGCCTCACGGAGAAGCACTACCGGATCCGCGCCAGCAACGCCTACGGCGACAGCGCCTGGTCCGTGGCCGTTTCCGCCACCACCCGTGCCGAGGCCCCTAGGATACCAACCAGCTTGGTGGCGAGCGCGACCTCAGACACCATGATCACGATCAGTTGGATTGCCCCTGACGACAACGGCGGCTCGGACATCACCCGTTACGAGCTTCAGGTCTCCAACAACGGCTCAACCGGCTGGAGTGCCCTCGGCGGCAGTCTGACCACGCCTGCCTATGAGCACTCTTCTGGATTGACGGCCGGGACAACCAAGTACTACAAGGTCAGGGCGTACAACGTGGCCGGCGCCGGAGCATGGTCGTTAGTGACCTCCGCCACCACCACTGGAGCGGTACCAAAGGAGACGGACTCCGATGGGGGCCCAACCGCGCCGGACCTGCTAACGATGGTCGCCACAACCGATACTTCAACCATTCCGCCCACCACTCCGACAACCGCAATCAAGATCACGTGGGGGGCGGCGACTGACACAAATTACAATGACGCTGATACGTTCCGGCTTGAAAGGTGGGACGCAAGCGCCAACTCCTGGAAGCGGATCGGAAATGACACCAACGGCGACAGCCGAATCACCGACGCCGACACTTCGCTCACCGTTGTGGATGGTTATACTGACTTAGGTCTGAAGCCCAATGCGGCCTACTACTATCGCGTCCAGGCAAAGCACGAGACCGAGGACAAATGGGGTTCTTGGGACTATGAACCCGGCATGACCGAAGCCGGCCGGCCCTCGGACCCAGATCTGACGGCGGAGGCGACCGGGCCAAAGACGATCAAACTCAAGTGGACCCCGCCGGCGGACAATGGCGGCAAGGAGGTCTTCGCCTACTATCTCCAGTATAGCAGCGATGACGGGACCACTTGGGAGTCCCTCGGGGGCACAACGAAGATGGTGGATGTCGACAATGATGCTACCTCTGACGAAGTCGAGGCCACCGAAGTATCATCGATTGAGTCCAGCTATACCCACAGCGGCGACGACCTCATGCCCGGTATGGTGTACGACTACCGAATCTTCGCGCGGAACGACGAAGGCTTTTCCGGTACAACCGGCACACCTGGGACCATGGCCACTGAAGAAGATGTGATGACGAAGACCAGTGTACCTGGCGCGCCGAAGTGGCCACTAACTGCTGCTGGAGCGTTGGACACCACAACAGCAGGTACCATCGTGGCAACGTGGGTGGAGCCCGACTCAATCGGCGGCTCGACTGTCACCATCGACAACTACCAGCTTGAGCGGTGGCACAAGGGTGACGCAGATTGGGAGCCCGTTGATTGCGATGGGACCACCGATGGAGTACAGCCGTGTGGTGCGGTGTTGACGCATTCCGATATGAACGGCATCGCTGGCGGGACACAGTACTCCTACCGCGTGCGTGCATCGAACACCGATAGCGAAGATTACGGCCCATGGTCGGAAGTGCGATCGGTCACGACTCCATCAGGCTCTCCAGGCAAACCTTCTCTGCTCGCGGTACCGATCGGACCGATGAAGGTTCAGCTTAGATGGGTGCCTCCGACGAATGACGGCGGCTCGGCAATCGACGAGTACCAGATCTACTTCCATGAAGACGGTACGTCCCCCCCTGCTACAGGACTGGGGCCCGGGGATGACCTTGCGGCAGATCCTTCAGCAGATCCTACAGCAGATCCTGTTGTCCCGCCAACCTACGGGATACTGGACAAACTGGGCGGAACGAAGCGGGTCGCTGACGCCGAGGACTTCGGAGATAGCGTCCCGACCATGCTTAAACCCGGAACGGCGTACCACTTCTACATCCGCGCCGTGCACAAGGCGAGTGCATCCGCCGACGATGTGCGAGGAGAATGGTCGGACCCCGCCATTGTAACGACGCCCCCCAACAAACCAGACCGGCCGCTGCTGCGTGCAACCGGTCCGACCGCAAACTCAATCCAACTCACCTGGGGCAGTGTGGACGCCGATGGGGACGGTGTCTTCGACGGTGACACAACGGACAATGACGAGGATCCCAACACTGACATCTCCGGCGATGATTCAGATATTGATGGTAACGGATCGCCGATCTCCAGCTTCGAGCTTAGGCGCTGGGATGGCTCACAGTGGATAGTCGTTGACGCCGACCTGCCGGCACAGCCGCAGTTGTACATAAACAGGGGTCTCGCTTCCGGAAAGACCTATTACTACAGCATCCGTGCCAAGAACGGGGCCGGCTATAGTAAATGGTCGCTGGTCGCAGACGCGAAAACCACCGCCGGCAAGCCGGAAGCGCCGGTGTTGACCGCGACCCCGATGGCAGGCAAGATCCAGCTCACATGGACCAAGCCGCACAACGGCGGCTCCTCGATCACCGAGTACGAATTGCAGAGCGCGGAACTCTGTTGTTCCGCTGACAATTGGACTGACGTTGACTTCGATCCCGCGGGCACGATGCCCTCCGACGCCATGTCGGCTCAGTTCCTCGAATCGAGGATGTACGACCACAGCGTGGACGCCGGCCAGACGATGTACTACCGCATCAGAGCGATGAATGCGAGCGGTAACAGCAGTTGGTCGCAAATCGTAAACGCCACCACCCCCGCCGGTAAGCCGGCAGCGCCGGTTCTGACCGCCGTCAAAGACGGGGCGACCACGATCCGGCTCACGTGGCCGAAACCGAAGGACGGTGGCTCGCCCATCACCGGCTACAAGATCGAGGAATGGGACCGCTCCAGCGCAATGTGGAATGTTCTCGCGAATCTGGGGCCGGGCGCAACCTCTTACCCCCATGCCGTTGAACCTGGCTCGACGCACTACTATCGCATCTCCGCGATGAATGACGTCGACTCTGGCCCACCGTCGAATGTCGCCTATGCGACCACCGACGCGGCCACGCCGGGGGCGCCGCTGGATCTGACCCGGACCGTGATGGGAGACAAGGTCAGGCTCACGTGGAAGGCGCCGAACGACGGTGGTTCGCCAATCACCGAATACCAGCTCGAATACCGCATGGTGGTGAACCGCACCCCGGGATTGTGGATGGAAGTAGCCCGGTCAACATCGGTGGCGCCAACCCATACCGCATCCGAGCATGCACTTGGCTCTGGCAAGATGGCGGAATACCGTGTCCGTGCCATGAATGGGTCCGGCTACGGACCGTGGTCGGGGATCGTCTCCGCCACCACCGCCGCCAAAGCGCCAGCAAGACCGACCCTGATGGCGGAGGCAGGAACAAGAGCGATCCTGCTCGAATGGACGGAGCCGGCCAACAATGGCTCTGCTATCACCGCCTACAAGATCCAGTATTGGGATAGGATTGCGAAGGAGTGGAAACTCCTGACCACAAGGCCGGGGGCTGACCTGAACCACACACACCGCGTTGCGTCCGGCACGAGGCACTTCTACCGCCTTATCGCCGTAAACGCGATCGGTGACAGCCCACCCTCCACGATCACTACGGTCAAGGCCAACTAGATGATCAATAGTTCCCCTGGGCGGTGCGCCGCCCAGGGGTCGGGAGGGGCTGCGGCTCCGGCCGCAGCCCCTCCCCCATAAGCAAAACTCGACCGCCGCCGCGGCCCTCACAGGCAACAGCGGCGGTCGTTTCGATTCCTCGGCCTCTCGCCTTTCCCTTTTCCCTTTCACCCTTTCCCGCCGTCTACCCCGCCTCCCCGCCCCCGCCCGCATCCCCGCCAATAAAGGCCCTCACAGCGCCCCCTGCCAGCGCCCGCCGCTCCCTGTCCCAACCCCCACCCGCCGCAGCCAGCTGCCGCTCATCCCCGAACAAAAAGGTGTCCTCGTGCCCCTTCGCGGACAAAAAGGTGTTGCCGTTCTCGGCGCCTCTCCGCGTCCTCCGTGGACAAAAAAGCAGTTGCCGTTCTCCGTGTCCCTCCGTGCCCTCCGTGGACCAAAAAGCAGTTGCCGTTCTCCGTGCTCCTCCGCGCCCTCCGTGGACAAAAAGGTGTAAGCCCTTCTCCGCGCCCCTCCGCGTCCTCCGCGGACAAAAAGGTGTTCTTCGCGACCCTTCGCGTGACTTCGCGGACAAAAAGGTGTTGCCCTTCTCCGCGCCCCTCCGCGTCCTCCGCGGACAAAAAGCAGTTGCCGTTCTCCGTGTTCCTCCGCGGCCCTCCGTGGACAAAAAGGTGTAAGCCCTTCTCCGCGCCCCTCCCCGTCCTCCGCGGACAAAAAGGTGTTGCCGTTCTCCGTGTTCCTCCGTGGCCCTCCGTGGACAAAAAGGTGTTGCCCTTCTCCGCGTCTCTCCGCGTCCTCCGCCGACAAAAAGCAGTTCCCCATAATCATCCCCATCCAATAATCCAAGAATCCCCGTCCTCCGCGGACAAAAAGGTGTTGCCGTTCTCCGTGTTCCTCCGTGGCCCTCCGTGGACAAAAGGGTGTTGCCCTTCTCCGCGCCCTCCGCGGACAATAAGCAGTTCCCCAAAATCATCCCCATCCAATTATCCAAGAATCCCCGTCCTCCGCGGACAAAAAGGTGTAAGCCGTACTCTGTAATCATCCCCATCCAAGAATCCGCAAATCCCCGTCCCCCCGTCCTTCGCGTCTTCTCGTGTTAACGCAGTGTTACCGCGGAATCAAGGGAAATTGCGCGCAATTCACATTGCCCCCTGGTCTTGCGCATGGTATACTCCCTGTGCCACAGCAGTACAGATGTTTGACTGTCAGTCAAATAGATAGACGGGGATCTGGGCGCCGCGATGGCAATGAAGGAGTGCAGAGAATGCGATAAAGAGGTTCGAACAGAGCAGCCAGATCGCCCCGTTGCGGCCTCGTAGTCGATATTGCAACCCCGGTTCTTGAGTTTTTGACCGAGTCTGCGAAGCAAGGTATGAGTGGACTTATGTCTGGAGAGAAGACTGAGAGACGTCTGTCGCTGCGGAACGCGGGGAGCGTCTAACGCACCTGTGAGGCGCCTATGAACGCGTGGCCGCAAAAGCTGATTTGGCCAATCTGAGGGCTTGTCTTATCTTGATCGTGGTCGGCTCCTATTTCACATTTGAACCCATCGTTCCTGAGTTCCTGAAAGGATAGTGCCATGAGTAACAACGTGCCCGAAGGCGAGACCCGTTTGGACCGAATTGAACGCCATTTGGAAGCTATCGCTGAGGAGAACAGAAAGACTGCGAGATGGTTTTCCCAATGGAGAAAAGATTCCGCTGAACGGCAAAGGAAACTGGACCAGCAGATCGACAAGGTGTCAAAGGACATCGCTTTCCTGTACGCCGTCGTCAACGGTCACGTCCGCCAGTCTTCTCCCCCTGCCCATCAAACGGACTGAGCGCTGACACAGAAACAAGACACCTGTCCCTGACAAGGGAAACAAGCGTTTCGCGCCGCCGCCCAACGTCAGCAAGATCGACCGCATACGCCGTGCCGCCCCCCGCGATCATCCCCATCCAAAGATCCACAAATCCCAGTCCGCCCCTCCGTGCCCTCCGCGGACAAAAGGCAGTTCCCCCAAAATCATCTCCATCCAGTAATCCAAGAATCCCGTCAATAGTCCCCATCCAATATTCCAAGAATCCCCGTCCTCCGCGGACCAAAAAGCAGTTCCCAAAAATCATCCCCATCCAGTAATCCAAGAATCCCCGTCCTCCGCGGACAAAAAGGTGTTGCCGTTCTCCGTGTCCCTCCGTGCCCTCCGTGGACCAAAAAGGTGTTGCCGTTCTCCGTGTCCCTCCGTGCCCTCCGTGGACAAAAAAGGTGTTGCCGTTCTCCGTGTCCCTCCGTGTGTCTCCGTGGACAAAAAAGGTGTTGCCGTTCTCCGTGTCCCTCCGTGTGTCTCCGTGGACAAAAAGGCGTTGCCGTTCTCCGCGCCCCTCTGCGTCCTCCGCGGACAAAAAGAAGTTGCCGTCCTCCGCGCCCTCTGCGGACAAAAAGGTATTCTTCGCGACCCTTCGCGTGACTTCGCGGATCAATTGGTTTTGTCTATACTCAGCTGTTAACGAAAAACCCGCAACCGAGTGGGTGGGGAGTACATCAAGTGAAGTGTGCATACGAACGGGGTTGAGAGCGTCTGGTCGATCCTCAAACGGGGTTACCTGGCAGCGTACCGCCACCTCAGCCACAAGCGCCTGCACCGCTATCTGTACGAGTTTTCTGGCCGCTGGAACATCGGCCATGCGGCAGGCCCTGTTCGTCTGGATATTCTGCAGTGGACTTCGGTCGGAGTACGGCTGACCTGTGAGGAGTTGATCGAGTGAGTGAATTAGTCGGGAAGGTATTTGATGGCTGCTGCAATGAGGCTTTGGATCAGTGCTGCTGCGCTAATGACTATCCATAAGAATGATCCCCTTAGCTTCTCTATTTCAGTTCTTGTATCTCCTCTTATATTGGCTATTTCCGTCTTCACATTAGCTATCTCTGTTCTCACGCGTTCTATATCAGCTTCAGTTGCCATGTTTTCATAACGACCTGTTAGATAGGCAACTTGCTCAAGTACTGCTCTATCATCTGTTTCCATCACGCCTCCGATTCTTCATTAAGAAGGATTGAAACAAGATGTTCATTTTTGAATCCACATCTGGAGCAATAAGTTACAAACAGTGGCCCATAGTTGTGTTTTGGTATGAGAAAACGACCGTTGCCGCAACGATGACAATGTTTGTCGGCCCTCTTGCTCTTCAAAAAATCTTCTAAGACCTGCGTGTGGGCGTCCTTCCAATCTTCCTCTTTGTGTTCGTGTTCGGCAAGTGTCATATTTGACCCTCCTCCTCTTATGTTAACGGAATGTTACCACACAATCTGGGGACAGTGCGAATAAAGTATATTGACCCCGGGGCAATTGCATCTAATTGGGACAAAACCTCGTGAGCCTGCCTGAATCGGGTAGGGGCCCTTCGTGGCCTATTTTGGCGTCCGCATTTAGATGCGATTGCCTTGACTGACGCGATTTGACATCCTCAGAAAAACTGTAGTACAATAGTTCTATCACTTTTTTCGTCCGTTTGCGGGCTTGCCGCAAAGCCCGCCTCTGCGCTTCTGCAGTCGAGCCGCCAAAGCGCCGCATGAAGAAAGAGCGCAAAGACAACCGCTGAGAAAGACCTGACCGCCATTGAACTGCCAGGTGCCGGATCACCGCACAACGGATGTCGCCGCCCGCCGCCGCCGTCGCGCTTTCCCGCCCCACGGTCAGACGGACCAGCCGTCCAAACAAAAGGAGAAGCACGTGCCGAAAACCCGCTGCAAAAGTCTGAGGAGAGACGGACAGCCCTGCCAGGGTCTCGGCCAGCCGGACCTCGACGGCTACTGTATCGCCCACGCCGCCCCCGAAAAAGTTTGGGAATGGCGCTCCCGCGGCGGCAAAGCCTCCTCAACCGCCGCCCGCGCAGACAAGCGCATGCCCGAACGCCTGCGCACCGCCATCGATAAAGTCACCCAGGGCATGGACGATCTTCTCGAGGGCAAGATCGAGCCCGCCGCCCTCTCCGCAATCTCCCGCAGCGCCAAGGTGCTGGTCGACCTCTACCGCCTCGTCGATGAAGAAATGGAACTGATTCGCGGCGAGGAAGCCGCCGCCGCCGCAGCCCAGGTCGTCGGCGGCTCCGGTGTCCCCGACCTCCTCGACAAGGCCGACGCCATCGCCGCCTGGCAAAACCGGTACAGGATCGACTCCCTCGTCGCACAGGGCCTTGTAACACTGGAGTGTGTCGATGAGCGCAACAAGGACGCAGCCCCCGTGCCCGTCCTGACCACCGCCGGCAGACAGCGCTTCCGCTACCAGCGTCTCACCAAATACACACAGTACGAAGTCGACCAGTGGAGAGATATCGTCACGGATACCTCGCCCGCAGACGACCCGCTGTCCGGCGCGCTCTATCATCTCCACTTTATCCGCACAGCCCTCGAAGAGGCCCTCACCGACTTCGTGCCCGATCCGGACCCGGTTTTGGACCCATTGACCGGCCAGCCCCTCAACCGGCTGCCCGACGGAGTGAGCCCGGCCACCGGCCCCGTCGCCGGCCCCGACCGGTCCCGGCAGGCCGCCAAAGAGCTGCAGGATCTGCTTCTGCACGCCAACCAGCTGAACCAGGAAGTTGAACGCCTCTACGAAAAGAAGTTTGGCCGCCCCTTCGCCATTCGGCTCGAGCTGGAGGACGAGGACGAATAAATGTCGGCAAACTTCGCCCCGTTCGATCCCTTCACCCGTTCTCCACACGCGCAAGCAGTCCTCTCTGGAAGCCAGCTTTCCAATAAATAATATATCATTATCTGTTCCAGATGCGCTGCCCCCATCTGCCCTGCTGAACCGGAATTTTTTTTCCCCGATCTCTCGTAAACTCTCGTACATCTCTCGTACATCTCTCGTACGAGCGTCCGCCGTGCCCCCGCCCCACCACACCCCGCAAAAGTCAACCGAACCCAAAAACCGCCGTTCCTTCTCCGCGCCCCCTCCGCCGAAAAAAGGCCTCAGGTGTTCTCCGCAACTGTCCCCATCCACTAATCCAACAATCCCAGTTCACAAATCCCTATCCCCCGCAAAAGGATACTTGTCCCAAAAACCCGAATAGTGATAACATGAAGTCCATGGAGATTCGGAAGCGTCTTAGCTTGAAAACGCATCTCGTGTAACCGTTTCGTCCGAGTAACGCTTGGACAGTAGACCAACAAAGGATGAAAACTGCCATGAAACGACCATCACCTCACAAGCGCACACGCCGCATCGCGCTGTCGCTCGCCTTGGCCCTGCTGCTGACCCTGGCCCTCTCCGCCGTCGCGTTCGCGCAGGGGCAGCCGCCGCCAGGACCCGACCCTCAGCCAACCGGGCCGCCCTCAGGGCCCCCAACCACCGGGCCTCAGCCAGGCGGGCCTCAGCCAACCGGGCCCGGCAATAATCCGGGAGCGCCCCCGCCAGGCAATCCGCCGGGCGGCCCGGCCGGCAATCCCTCCCCCGGTCCCTCGGCCGATCCGCCGGGAGCCACCGAAACCAGTCATCCCGGCGCCCCGTTCACCCCGCCGGGCAACTGCATCGTCGCCCACGCAGCCACCCCGGCCCAGTTCTGCCCCGTAGGCGGCGGCCTCCAGTACTACTTCATCGGCCCCGGCGGCGCCTCCAGCGGTGGACCCTGGATCGCCTCCTTCACCGAACTGGCCGGGCACTATGCCGCCGGTGGAAGTGTATCCCTGTACTCCGGCTCCAATCCCTTTACCGGCAAGCCGGTCAACATCCACTACCTGCCCTCCGAGAAGAAACTTCGCATCAGCACCTACTACCCCGACAACCAGTACGACGTCAACAAGGCCTACGTCTTCACCGTCGACACCGGCAACGCCATCAAGCACGAAGCTTGGTAACAGCAATCCCCCTCTACACGAGACGCGAACTCTAAGCAAAAAGAGCGCCAGGGACACCACCTCCCTGGCGCTCCTCCTTTCCCCGCCCAACCCCATATCTCCCCAGCCACCGACGCTCCCTCGCACAATACGCGCCCCTTTCCCCTGGTCCCTCGCCCCTGCAGTTCCGCTGCCCCTATGTGATGTACGTCTTGACAGAGGGACTGGGGTTGGGGACAATGAGGAGGAGGATAGACTGAAGATAGGGGAGGTCTGAAATGGCAGTAACGGCGGACCAATTCACACGGCTGGAGGATCGGGTCGATGATGTCGCCGACAAAGCAAGTAAACTGGAGGGATCGTATGAGCATTTGGCAACCAGGGATGATGTAACAAAAACAGGTTTGAGAATTATTCTCTGGGTTTCTGGATTTATATTGACTTCATTTGGGATTCAGGTAGCGATACTGTTGAATCTGCTTGCCCGCCTGCCTTGATGAAAGGATCTGTCAATGGATCAGCTGGTATTCAGTCATCCAATTGTTAGGTCTCGTAGACAATTAACGAAGGCCTCCTTTGAACTGGCAAAAGCAAGCCCTAAGCTACTTTAAGCGACAGAAAAGGTGACTTTCCTAACCGTCCGCGAACCGGAAAGATGATCTTCGCGCCTCTTCGCGGATCAAGAGAAGCAGTTAAGCCGTTCTCCGTGCCCCGCCGCGTCCGCCGCGGACAAAAAGCAGTTCCCCAAAATCATCCCCATCCAATAATCCAAGAATCCCCGTCCTCCGCGGACAAAAAGCAGTTGCCGTTCTCCGTGCTCCTCCGTGGCCCTCCGTGGATAAAAAGGTGTTGCCGTTCCCCGCAACTGTCGCCATCCACTAATCCAGGAATCCCCGTCCGCCGCGGACAAAAAGCAGTTCCCCAAAATCATCCCCATCCAATAATCCAAGAATCCCCGTCCTCCGCGGACCAAAAAGCAGTTGCCGTTCTCCGTGCTCCTCCGTGTCCCTCCGTGGATAAAAAGGTGTTGCCGTTCCCCAAAATCATCCCCATCCAATAATCCAAGAATCCCCGTCCTATTCCTCCAGTTCTCAGCAGTTCACCAAAAACAAAAAACTGCCAACTAAAAACTGCCGTTAAAACATGGAACAAATCCTGATGCCGAGGCGTCATGGATAGCAGACGCATCTCGTGTCACTGAACAGTCCAGGCAGCACCCGGACCCGAAGCCCAGGAAAGGAAGAAAACGACCATGAAGAAACTGTCGCCTCGGAAGCTCTCTCGCCGCATCGCCGTCCCGCTCGCGCTCGCATTGCTGTTGACACTGGCCCTCACCGCCGCCGCCTTCGCCCAACCGCCGGGCGGCCCGCCGGGGAACAACCAGCCAGGCAACAACCAACCCAACAGCAACCCGCCGGCGAACAACCCGCCGGCGAACAACCCGCCGGCGAACAACCCGCCGGCGAACAACCCGCCGGCGAACAACCCGCCGGCGAACAACCCGCCGGCGAACAACCCGCCGGCGAACAACCAACCAGGCAACTCGCCTGGAAACCCCGCGCCGGGCAACGCTCCGGGCGGTCCCAACGGCAATCCTAATGGCCCGTCAGCCAATCCGCCCGGCGGCGCCACCGAAACAAGCCATCCCAGCGCACCGTTCACGCCGCCGGCAAACTGCATCGTCAGCCACGCCGCCACACCCGCCCAGCTCTGCCCCGTCGCCGGCGGCCTCCAGTACTACTTCATCGGCGCCGACGGCAGCTCCAGCGGAGGACCCTGGCTGGACTCCTTCACCAACTTGGCCGGGCTTTACACCGCCGGAACAAGCGTCTTGCTCTACGTCGGCTCCAATCCCCTCACCGGCAAGCAGGTCAACATCCACTACCTGCCTTCCGACCAGAAAATCCGTATCAGCACCTACTACCCAGACACCCAGTACGACACCGACAAGCCGTACACCTTCACCGTCGACACCGGCAACGCCATCAACCACGAGGCTTGGTAACCAAGAATCCAGCTGCCTCTCCCACACGAGACGCGAAACTTGACCCAGGAGCGCCAGGGATACCACCTCCCTGGCGCTCTGGCTTTGCCCGCTCGGTCCCATCTCTTCAACCGCAGACGCGCCCTCTCCCACAAAGCCCCCCGACACCGCCCACGCCCAGGCGCACCCCCCATCCAGCAGCAGATCAATCGTCCCTCTCCCCTCTCCCCTGGCCCCTGACACTTGCCGTTCCCCCTGCCAAGGGCTTAACAACCTCTGCTTTTTTGTGCTATCATGTCGGCATGACTACACAGGAAAGCGAAACGCGTAGATTGGAAAGCGGTGTGCTTGGTGACGATGAGTCACGCGCGTTTGCTCAACAACTGGGATTCATTCAAGGTAAATCTGAGTCCTTCGCCACCAAAGAAGACATCGGAAACCTCAGGAAGGACATCGAATCCCTCAAGAACTGGATCACGTGGCGCGTCGTGGGCGCAGGAATAGTATTGCTCGCCGCCCTTTTCGCTGCTTGGCGCGACATTATCCTTCGCCTGCCCACCCCATAACACATACAAACCCCCCTGTAATTTACACGATTCCAGAATTCCCATTCTGCCCCACAACGGCTGTGACGAGACAGCCTGTTCGCAACTATCTGAGCTTACTCCCAAAAAACCGGCCCGCTGCCTGAGGTCCGAAATGGAACGGCCTGCCAAGCCCGCGTAGGGCAATCCCAATGGCCGGGATACCGCGGCCTCCCGCAATCGGGTTATGCCGAAAGCGCCTAAAGCCAGCAAAACGATAGTCCACCAAAAACCCGAAGAAACTACTAAGCCACAACTAAATTGCGATCCTGAATGAGGCGAGCGAAGGTGGTTGCTCTCTCCTCACTCCTCTATACTCTCCTTTTGCATTTGGGCGGTCGGGCCTTCGGCCCTCCCTTGTGCAGGGGCTGCGCCCCCGCAACGCCCCCCTACAAAACCATCGCTCATCGACCATGTGTGCTCATTCCAGCAGTACCGCTCCACCAACGTGGCTGCCGCCAATCGAATACACCATCACAAAGCCCGAATGGCGGCGAAGATGAAGAGTTGGTCAAGACACACACTGTATATGGCTTAGTAGTTACAACCCGAATCTGAATACCAGGTACAACCCTTCCTCCGCCGCGTCCTCCGCGGAAAAAGATGTAAGCCGTCCTCCGTGCTCCTCCGTAGATCAAAAGCAATAAAGTCGTTCTCCGCCCCCCGCCGTGCCCTCCGCGGCCAAAAGATGTTCTTCGCGACCCTTCGCGTGACTTCGCGGATCAACTGGTTTTGTCTGTTTCAACATTCAGGCGAGAACATCCTGAACTGGCCTGCAAGCCGAATTGACGCCCCCCGCCATGCAAGTTTATAATTGTTCGGCAGATTTTCCCTTCTGTGATTGTGCGACCAGAAAGAAACCTGGTCTACTGATAGGAGAGTACGGATTCATGTTCAGAAAAACCCTGCCTCGAAACTCCAGCTGCATACCTGCCATCTGTATACTTGCACTCCTGCTGGCCGTTGCCCTGTCGTCCGCCGTGGCCGCGCAGGGGGCCCCTCCAGGGCCGCCCGGTACCGGGCCTTCGCCAGGAGGACCCTCCACCAATCCGGGCGGCAACCCCGACCCGACGCCAACCCGGACCCCAACCCCATCAGGCGGCAACGGCCGTCCGAGACCCCCCACCGCTACGCCGTCATCCCCCCCCGCCACCGGCGATACGCCCACCTTGAAAGAGGCCCTTGCCGAGCACGAGCGCATCAAGGCTCTCGCGCCCAATCGCATCATCTTCCACGCCGCCACGCCCATCCAACTCTGCAAAGTCGAGGACGGACTTCAGATCTACTACGTCGGCAGAGACGGCAAAACGCGTCTCGGCCCCTGGGTCCCCGGCTTCGCCGAACTCGCCGCCAAGCATCCGGACGGCCCCGAGGCCTCCATCTATTTCGGCTTCAACCCCCTCACCGGCAAACGCGTCAAAATCGACTACCTGCCCTCCGCAAAAAGAATTCGCGTAGACACCTTCTACGCCGACAAAGAACACGACAAAAACAAACAGTACATCTTCCACTTCGGCCCCGACCACGACATCACCTACGACGCCTGGTAACCTCTCGCACCCTGCCGCTCCCCTCCCAGCTCCACAAACGACCCCTCCGCAGCCGCCCTCCCCCGGCTGCTGCGCCCCCAGCCACCCCCCTCCCCGCTCCAGAAACGACCCCGCCGCAGTCGCCCACCCCCGCGCACCAAACAAAGTGTTCCCCAAAAATCATCCCCATCCAGTAATCCAAAAATCCCCGTCCTCCGTGGACAAAAAAGTTGTTGCAGTTCTCCGTGCCCCTCCGTGTCCTCCGTGGACAAAAAGGTGTAAAGCAGTTCTCCGCGCCCTCCACGGACAAAAAGCAGTTCCCCAAAATCATCCCCATCCAATAATCCAAGAATCCCCGTCCTCCGTGGACAAAAAAGTTGTTGCAGTTCTCCGTGCCCCTCCGTGTCCTCCGTGGACAAAAAGGTGTAAAGCAGTTCTCCGCGCCCTCCACGGACAAAAAGCAGTTCCCCAAAATCATCCCCATCCAATAATCCAATAATCCCCGCCCAAGAATCCCCGTCCAGGAATCCCAGTCCGGCGAACTGCTGTAGCCTGGCCATAGGACATCAACTGTATTCATATGGTATAGTGTAGAGCAACAACGACAGGGCAAACATGGGACCGGGCATGAGAATAGGCGAGTTGCTTTGGCCTCAGGACAGGATTGATCACATTGCGCCACACGGCATTACAACTGATGAAGTCGAAGAGGTATGCTTCGGTCGCCCACTGGTCCAACGTACGAAATCCCGGGGCAAAAACCCGGTCTATTATATTTTGGGACAAACAGATGCGGGCCGATTTCTGTTCTGTGTAGCAATCCGGTTTCCTGGTGGCCGGGGACTCCCTGTCACCGCCCGACCGATGACCGGCAGGGAAAGAAAGCGATATAGACAGTGGAGGAACAGGTGACCCCCCAAGAAATCCTGCAGACCGATTCGATCCGGGAGCTCGCTGACTTCTGGGATACAAATGACTTAACCGACTTCGATGCCGAACTGGAAGAAGTGGACGAGCCGGTCTTTGACCGTCAAACAACCGTCACGGTTAGTCTGGCGCCGGATGAATCCCGGACTGTCAGAGCGCTTGCCCGGGCAAGCGGCATCTCCCATGCGCAGCTGATTACCCGGTGGATTGTCGAACGCATTCAGGCCTCCTCGCGATCGGTGACCTGACACCTTTCTTCGACCTCCAGGCCGCCCTGGCAGAACGCCTCTGGCGAGCTCATACCCACAGGCGCCAAACGCGCCGCCCGCGAAAGTGATAGGGCCAACCGGCCCCCGGCGCTTCTGCGTGCGCACGGCATCACCCCGCAAAACGGCCAGACCGACTAACGCCCTCTTCCTCCACCCCCGTCACCTGGCCCTGGCCGACCCTTCCCCCTCTCTCAAGATCAAGAAATCCCCATCCTCCTGACCACAACAACCCCCTCCGCGCCGCAAGGGCCGTTCTCCAAAATCATCCCCATCCAGTAATCCAAGAATCCCCGTCCTTCGTGGACAAACAGGTCTTTGCAGTTCTCCGTGCCCCTCCGTGTCCTCCGTGGATAAAAAGGTGTAAAGCAGTTCTCCGCGCCCTCCGCGGACAAAAAGCAGTTCCCCAAAATCATCCCCATCCAATAATCCAAGAATCCCCGTCCTTCGTGGACAAACAGGTCTTTGCAGTTCTCCGTGCCCCTCCGTGTCCTCCGTGGATAAAAAGGTGTAAAGCAGTTCTCCGCGCCCTCCGCGGACAAAAAGCAGTTCCCCAAAATCATCCCCATCCAATAATCCATGAATCCCCGTCCTTCGTGGACAAACAGGTCTTTGCAGTTCTCCGTGCCCCTCCGTGTCCTCCGTGGATAAAAAGGTGTAAAGCAGTTCTCCGCGCCCTCCGCGGACAAAAAGCAGTTCCCCAAAATCATCCCCATCCAGTAATCCAAGAATCCCCGTCCATGAATCCCCGTCCATGAATCCCCGTCCATGAATCCCCTTCTGCTCTTGACATCCGCCTTAAGATCCCCTATACTGGAACCCAGACTGGCCATAGAGCAATAAGACTCCTCTACTCGGCCACAACAAACCAAATCTCTGGACCCCCTGCTGTTTTCTGAATGAGGGCCCCGCCTCCACAGGCCGCCGCCCGCATCCAGTGCAGCCACAGGCGCTCCGCTTTTTTCCGGCCCTGCCGCGCGAGGTATCCCCATCAACTCGCCCCGCACTGCCGCCTATAAGCGGGCGCTTTTTTGTTGCCCGCTCATTACGGAGAAAAACAATGCACGAAATTTCATCCCTTGAGGCGAGCGTACTTCAACGCCTGGAAACGACCGAATACCCAACCTTGGACGATGCCCTTGAGCAGCTCAACAGCCAGCCCCAACCATGTGAACGGCAGCCCGGTGAACCGCTCGACCGCTACCGCTGGTTCCAAATCTATATCACCCTCCCCCCGCCGCGCCTCTACAAACGCGTCGCCGAAATCGCAGGCCTCAGTCCCAACACCAGGCTCATCGCCAAGGCCTCCAGCCAGTGGCGCTGGCAAGAGCGCCTCGCCGCCTCAGACCGCCCGGGCAACGGATTCCCTGCCCTCCAGCGAGAGTGGCGCACACAGCTGCTCAGAGAAACCGCCTACATTGCCCGCTTCACCGGCCTGAAAGACACCACGCGTGCCCTCTCAGGCGCCGCAATCGGTGAACTGGACCGGGACGAGGCGCGCAAGCATCTGGGCGCCCTCATCCAGTATCAGCGCGGGCTCCTCCCTCTCTTGGAACCGCGCCGCAAAGAGAACGTGGCCCCGAAAATCAACGAACGCCGGCTGCATGGGATGGTCCTGGACAGAAGGCTCGTTATTGTCGATAAACTACTCAAAATGCAGTACGAAGCGATGTTCGGCCCCACTGAATGGGAATACGATCCCATAATTGATGGCCCCAACCGCCAATCGGAGGAGGAACCCCCCGAGGCGAAACTGTGGCGCCAGCAGCCGGAAGAATCGGATCAACACTTCTACTGCTTCCGAATCTTCCTGAGCCTGATGTTCTTCCAGTCCACCGCGCAGGTGGCGAAAATGACTGGCATCCGCCGAAAGTCCACGCTCGCCCCCATCGCCGCTAAGTGGAACTGGCAGGAGCGCGCCGCCGCCTTCGACGCCTGCCACGCCAATGATCCGCTCGCACGCGTCGAGCTTCAACTTCACCTCCTCCACGACAAAGCCTTTGAAGCGCATCTCCGCGGTCTTCTCGACGCAAACAGGGCCCTCGAAATAGCCGAAATCGGCAGCTTGGACCGCCCAACAGCGCGCCGGTTCCTCTCCCCTCTCCTGCGCCGTCAGCGCAGCTTCCTGCAATCCGTCTGGCGCCAGTACGAGGCGATCGAAGGCAAATCCGCCGACGAACACCGCGACCTTCTCCTCGCCTCTCTGGCCGAAGAAAAGGCCATTCAAATGATAAGAGAGGAAGAAGAAGATGAAAGGAAAAACGGGATCCTTAACCTTATTTACCCCTCTTCGGACAACGAAGAATGATGCTGCAGTCAGGTAACGCCCATCTCTCGCAGCGCCCCGCCCTGGCGCCTATCGTAAAGGAACATGACCCCGTCCCCCCGCATCGGTCGCGTTTTTTGCCTTCAGGAACATTTGTGCCATACTTGGTGTCTGGGGTCTCCCTGTCGGCAACGCGTCGCAACCTTCCGAGCCACGCCGCACCCCGATAGCCGCCCAATCCACTATCCACTATCCACTATCCACTATCCACCATGACCGACAAAGACCTCCAATCCCTCCGCCAAGCCGCCAAGGCCGGCGCCACCTGGAAAGACCTCGCCGCCACTATCGGCGTCTCCGACCGTACCCTCCGCCGCTGGCGCGAAGTAGTCGAAGAAGAAGAGGAATACCCCGAGGACTACTTCGACGGTGTGGAGGACCAGGAACGCCGCCCTATACCCAAGAACGCCGCCGAGATCATTGCCGCGATCCACGCCGGCCGCGCCGAAGGACGCCAGGACCTCATCGAAACCATCCGCCAGCAGGCCGCCGAAAAAAAAGATCTGCGCACCCTCCTCGCCCTCCTCAAGCGCATGGACAACATGGACAAATGACCCGAAATCCCCCCAGTCCCGCCCCAAAAAACGCTTTCGAGCGGACAAAGCGGACATTTCTATGAAAAAACGCATAGAAACCCTGTGGCCTGCGCACAAAGGATCTGACCGCCAACCATGACCAAACTGTTTCTGGAGCAAGAAACCTATGCCGTCGCCGGCGCGGCCATCGAACTGCATCGCACCCTCGGGCCCGGCTTCCTCGAAAACGTCTACCAGGAAGCCATGCAGCTCGAACTGACCGCCCGCAGCATACCCTTTGAGGCCGAAGTTCCTCTCAGCATCAACTACAAGGGACAGTCCCTTACCCAGAAATACTACGCCGACCTCATATGTTTCGGGCAGATCATCGTCGAGCTAAAGGCGCTCAACCAGCTCTCCGGCACGGAAGACGCTCAACTCCTCAACTATCGAAAAGCCACCGGACTAAGAGTCGGCCTCCTCTTCAACTTCGGCAGCCACGGCAAACTGGAGCGCAAACGGCTTGTCATATAAGATGTAAAGCAATTCTCCGTGTCCTCCGTGGACAAAAGGTTTTTGCAGTTCTCCGCGCCCCTCCGCCCCCTCCGCGGACAAAAAAGATGTTGCAGTTCTCCGTGTCCCTCCGTGTCCTCCGTGGACAAAAAGGTTTTGCAGTTCTCCGTGCCCCTCCGTGTCCTCCGTGGACAAAAGGTTTTTGCAGTTCTCCGCGCCCCTCCGCCCCCTCCGCGGACAAAAAGGTTTTGCAGTTCTCCGTGCCCCTCCGTGTCCTCCGTGGACAAAAGGTTTTTGCAGTTCTCCGCGCCCCTCCGCCCCCTCCGCGGACAAAAAAGATGTTGCAGTTCTCCGTGCCCCTCCGTGTCCTCCGTGGACAAAAGGTTTTTGCAGTTCTCCGCGCCCCTCCGCCCCCTCCGCGGACAAAAAAGATGTTGCAGTTCTCCGCGCCCCTCCGTGTCCTCCGTGGACAAAAGGTTTTTGCAGTTCTCCGCGCCCCTCCGCCCCCTCCGCGGACAACAAAGATGTTGCAGTTCTCCGCGCCCCTCCGTGTCCTCCGTGGACAAAAGGTTTTTGCAGTTCTCCGCGCCCCTCCGCCCCCTCCGCGGACAAAAAAGATGTTGCAGTTCTCCGTGCCCCTCCGTGTCCTCCGTGGACAAAAGGTTTTGCAGTTCTCCGCGCCCCTCCGCCCCCTCCGCGGACAAAAAAGATGTTGCAGTTCTCCGTGCCCCTCCGTGTCCTCCGTGGACAAAAGGTTTTTGCAGTTCTCCGCGCCCCTCCGCCCCCTCCGCGGACAAAAAAGATGTTGCAGTTCTCCGTGCCCCTCCGTGTCCTCCGTGGACAAAAGGTTTTTGCAGTTCTCCGCGCCCCTCCGCCCCCTCCGCGGACAAAAAAGATGTTGCAGTTCTCCGTGCCCCTCCGTGTCCTCCGTGGACAAAAGGTTTTTGCAGTTCTCCGCGCCCCTCCGCGCCCCTCCGCGGACAAAAAAGATGTTGCAGTTCTCCGTGCCCCTCCGTGTCCTCCGTGGACAAAAAGGTGTAAAGCAGTTCTCCGCGCCCCTCCGCCCCCTCCGCGGACAAAAAAGATGTTGCAGTTCTCCGTGCCCCTCCGTGTCCTCCGTGGACAAAAGGTTTTTGCAGTTCTCCGCGCCCCTCCGCCCCCTCCGCGGACAAAAAAGATGTTGCAGTTCTCCGTGCCCCTCCGTGTCCTCCGTGGACAAAAGGTTTTTGCAGTTCTCCGCGCCCCTCCGCCCCCTCCGCGGACAAAAAAGATGTTGCAGTTCTCCGCGCCCCTCCGCCCCCTCCGCGGACAAAAGGTTTTTGCAGTTCTCCGCGCCCCTCCGCCCCCTCCGCGGACAAAAAAGATGTTGCAGTTCTCCGTGCCCCTCCGTGTCCTCCGTGGACAAAAAGGTTTTTGCAGTTCTCCGCGCCCCTCCGCCCCCTCCGCGGACAAAAAGGTGTAAAGCAGTTCTCCCCACCCCTCCGCGGACCAGTACATCCTCCCGCGGGAACACTTCCCCTCGCGACAGCGTCTCTAATGAGAAGGAAGTTTGTGCCATAAGCGGCCAGGATCACCCATCATGCGACCTCTACTCGTCAGGCGCCGCCTACCTGACCACTCTGTGATAAAGAAATAAAAATGGCTCCCTCTCCACGCCGAGCCCGCGCAACCGTCGCCGCCCTCCTCCTGGCCGTCGTCGCCATCCTCCTGCACACCAACCCGTCCGCTGCACAGGAGACCTCGCCGCCCGCCGCCCTCCTCGCCCCCGAACTCACCGCCCAGCCCGCAGACCATGCCATCTCCCTCACCTGGACCCCCATCGCCGGCGCCGCACGCTATGAACTCTGGGCTTGGAACAGCAACGATGACTGGCAGCTGCTCGGCGACAACCTTACCGGCACGACCTTCCATCATACCGGTCTCACCGCCGGCAACACCTACTTCTACCAGATCCGCGCCGTCGACGCCGCAGGAGAAGGGGGCGTCTGGTCCGAGCAGGTCCCCGCCTCCCTTCCCAGCGATCTCGCCGCGCCCGCCCTGACCGCCCGCGCATCAACCGGCGCCGTCACCCTCAGCTGGGATGCCGTCCCCGGCGCCGCTCGCTACCAGCTCTGGGCCTGGTGGCACGACGACACCGGCTGGCAACAGCTCGGCGGCCAAAACCTCACCGGCACAACCTACAGCCACGCAGGCCTCACCGCCGGCGTCACCTACTACTACCAGATGTGCGCCGTAGACGAACGGGGCCGCGACGGTCCTTGGTCAGAGCGCGCCTCCGCAACCCTGACCGCAGCGCAGGCTCCGCCGTCGTCGCCCACACCCACCCAAACCACACCGCCCACGCCCGCAACGACGCCGTCTCCCACCCCGACTCCCACCCCCACCCAGGAAAACCTTGCGGCGCACACTGCGACGCCAACGCCAACCCAAACGTCATTGCTGCCAGCGCCTTCGTCAACCACCACGCCCACGCCCGCAACGACGCCGCCTCCCACCCCGACCCAGGAAGACCTTGCGGCGCACACTGCAACGCCAACGCCAACGCAAACGTCATCGCCGCCAGCGCCGACGTCAACCGCCGCGCCCACGCCTACCGGGCCTCCGACCGCAACACCTACCCCTGCGGCAACGTCCGCGCCAACAGAATTCCCAGCTCCCAGCCTGGCTGCCTTCCCAACCCAAAGCGCCGTCGAGCTCAGCTGGAACCCTGTCCCCGCTGCCGTACGCTATGAACTCTGGTACTGGACCAGCGCTGCCGGCTGGCAACGGCTCGACAACGACGACCTGACCGCCGCCAGCTTCACCCACAGTAATCTTTCCGTTGGCACAACCTACTACTACAGCGTGCGCGCCGTCAACGCCGCCGGCGATGTCAGTCCCTGGTCGGAACACGCCCCCGCCACCCTGACCGCAGAATTCACGCCGTCCCCGACTCCGACATCAACGCCTTCGCCTGCTCCGACATCAACACCTTCGCTTACACCAACGCCTACGTCAACGACGGCGGCGAGCGACTCTGTCTCAGCGCCTCCCAATTCACTCGGCGTCCATTCCTATTACCGCAAATACCTCGACGCCGGCGGAATCCCGATCCTCTCTTCCAGCGAAGTGACCGACGAAGAACTCTACCAGACGCGCGACACCATTCAGGCTATGCTGTCGGACCGACCCGACATCCTGGCGACCATGGCCGAATTCAAATTCCGCGTTCTCATCTATCCCGACCGGTTCGAAAAGGGGGGACGCCTTGAAGAACTCCCTGAATTCCATGGACTGGCTGTCGCTTCACGTGCTGAGGGGCTTGCCGGCGAAACGCCATACGGCTGGGTCTCAGGCTCGCCCGAAGTGGCCCGGCACTGTAATCACACCCTGATTCACGAATTCGCGCACCTGATCGAAGACGCGCTCAGACTCCGCACCGGCGGCCAGCAGTTCATGTCCCGCCTCAACAGCGCCTATCAGGCCGCCATGCTCTCAGGGCTCTGGCAGGACAGGTACGCCTCAACCAATGCCCTCGAATACTGGGCCGAACTCGTCAGAAACTGGCTCGCGCCCAGCCAGTTCGCCGGCTGGCTCGGACCCGGCTACCATAAGCTCGAAGACTACGATCCGGTCGGTGCAGCCCTCGTCGCCGATGTGCTCGGCAGTCCCACCCCCTTGACCTTCTGCGAAATCCGCCGCTTCGATGTGAGCGGAACAGTGGACCTGCAAAGCAGCCAGTCACCTTATCCCGAGTCCTACGTCATCCAACTGAGCATGCGCTCACCGGCAGGCGGCAAGAGACTTCTGGGCGCCAGCACCGCCGCCAGCAGGTCCGACGGAACCTTCGCCTTCGAGCGCCTCATTGTAGAAAATCTGTTTCTCGAAGCAGCCGGGGAAAAACCCCATATCGTTTTAGGGATCTACCGCTATAACAACAAAGGCAACGCCGCCTGTCCGGTCGCCGCCTTCCTCCGAACCGACGGAAACTTTACCAGGTCCACCGACCCCGGCCAGTGGAAAAAGCTCGAAGTCACTGGCAGCAATATCGCCGGCCTTTCCTTTACCATTGCCCCGGAATTCGACTGGACCCCTGTCCACAAATGCATCTAGGATCAATGAGAGCGACGTGCCTGCGCAACGGGCGCGTCCTTCACTCCGCCTGTCCCTTTCCTGCCTTCCGCTCCCCTCCCCCCAACTGCCAACACCTTGAGCAAAAGCACCAGCCCGGCGATTTGGCCTCCTCTCTACTACCTGGTTTGGTCAATATATCGGTTGCTAAGGTATATTTAGTGGCTGGCACTCATAGCAGATACAACTCCAAGTAATGCGAGGCTTGGCAAGATCCGGCCCTCAATCTCCCCTTTCACAAGCGAATAAACTGCAACCATACAGACTGTTGGCGGCCAACCACCCTGCAGCTAAGGTATAACTATGACCCACGTTTTTCAGAAGACCTTCACGTTAGTGCTCGCATCCTTCATAGCTGTCGCCTCCATTCTGACCGTCGTCAACGCCGCCCTCGCGCAGCAATCTTCCATGCTCCCTGCTCCGGTACTGACAGCCGAAGCCGCCGAACGCGCCGTCAATTTGACCTGGACAGAGGTGGCCGGCGCCGCACGCTACGAACTCTGGTCGTGGCGGGACGCAGAGACCGGCTGGCTACAGATCGGCGGCGACGACCTCACCGGCACCGCCTATACCCACTCCGAGCTCGTCGCAGGCATCACCTATCACTACCAGCTTCGGGCCGTTGACGCCGATGACGAAAACGGCGCGTGGTCGCAGCGCATAACCGCCACCACGCCTGCAGCCCTGGACACGCCTGCTTTGACCGCCCAGGCCTCTGCCGACGCCGTCGAGTTAAGTTGGACAGAAATTGACACCGCAGTACGCTACTTGCTCTGGACCTGGTGGGACGATGAGACAGGCTGGCAACAGATCGGCGGCGGCGACCTCACCGCCACCAGCTACACGCATTCCGACCTCTCTCTAGACACGACCTATTTCTACCAAATACGTGCCCTGAACGCGGCCGGCGAGCCGAGCGCGTGGTCGGAGCAAGTTTCCGCAACCGTGGCTGAGGCACAACAGTCAACGGCCACGCCGACGCCAACCTCAACATCGCAACCGATACTGACGCCGACACCAACACCAGCTTTGACAGCGACGCCAACGTCGACGGCAGCCGACTCCCTTACCGCCACGCCCACGCCAACGTCGACGGCATCCGACTCCCTTACCGCCACACCTACGCCAACGTCGACAACAGCCGACTCCCTTACCGCCACACCCACGCCAACGTCGACAACAGCCGACTCCCTTACCGCCACACCCACGCCAACGTCGACAACAGCCGACTCCCTTACCGCCACGCCCACGCCAACGTCGACAACAGCCGACTCCCTTACCGCCACGCCCACGCCAACGTCGACAGCAACCGACTCCCTTACCGCCGCGCCCACGCCAACGTCGACAGCAACCGTCCCCCCTACCGCCACGCCCACGCTAACCTCGACAGCCGTCCCGCTCTCTGCACCGGCACTGTCCGTCCAGCCATCTGAGGATGTGATCGAATTGAGCTGGGACCCGGTACCCGGCGCCGTGCGCTACGTGCTCTGGACATGGACCGACTATGGCGGCCTCCAAAGGCTCGACAATGGCGCCCTCACCGCCACAACCTTCACCCACCGGGGCGTGGCCGCAGGCACAACCTACCACTACACCTTGCGCGCAGTGAACAGCGCCGACGGCGTGGGCCCGTGGTCAAAGTGGGTGCCCGCCACCCTCCCCGGCCCACTGACTCTGACCCCCGCCCAAATCTTCGCAAAGGTCTCGCCAGCCATCGCCTATGTAGAAGCCGGACCCGGCTCCGGTAGCGGCTTTCTGATCGAAGGCGGATATCTCGTCACCGCCGCCCATGTCGTCTGGCCGGAACGTGAAGTGCGCGTCGTCTTCCCCGATGGAACGGAATTTGAGGAAGTAGCCGTCACCAAATTGGACCTTGTGGCAGACCTGGCCGTGCTTGGCCCCCTCGACGTCTCCATCGAACCCTTGAAAATGATCGACGGCGAAAACATTCCCATCGGCTCTCGCGTCCATCTCATCGGCTACCCCGGCGAGTATGAAAGCTTCCCCCAACCAACCATCACCGCCGGCATTCTTTCCCGCCTGCGACAGTGGGAGCCCGGTCCCCTCACCATGATCCAGACCGATGCGACAATCGTTGGTGGACAGAGTGGCGGTGCCCTTGTCTCCGAAACCGGCGACGTCATCGGCATCAGCAATTTCAAGGTTTACGGCGAATTCGGGCTCGTCATCTCTTCCACCGATATCATGCCCCGCATCCAGCAGCTTATCGCCGGCCAGGATCCTGGCGGCCACGGCGACCGCGTGCCACCGCCGCCAGGTGGTGCTCTCCGTCACAGCCTGACGCTCCAAAACTATTGGGACGACCAGGCCTATATCATCTATGCACCGCGCTTCACCGAATTCGGCTTCAGCCTGCTCGGTACCAACGACAGCGTGGTCTCGATATACGATTTCCTTGGTGTCAATGGAGAGGCCTTTGACACCTTCGAAATCACAGGCTTTGAGTACGGCGCCTATATCTTCGGCAGGCTGACGCCCCATTTCCTCATCGTAAGTCAGAAGGCCACAACCCCCGGCAACTTCGTCGTCGCCGCCAACCACAATCTCGTTCCTGTCAATGACCCCGACTCAGGCCAGACGATCCAGGTGGGCCAGTCCATCCATGGAAACATAGATTTTCCGACAGATTCCGACTACTTCTTCCTCGACCTGCAACAAGGTCAGACCGTCGAAATACTCGCACAGTCAATCCTGGCCGACATGTTCCTCACCCTTAGCCTACGCGGAAGCCCCACTGCAACCGTCAGCAGGGATGACGGCGCCGGCCTCCTCCTGCGTGACTCCAGGCTCGTCATCCGCGCCCCCATCACCGCCCGCTACTACCTGATCGTAACAACCTTCGAGCCCGAAGCCCCCGGCGGCTATATCCTCACCGTGAAACCTTTCTCCTTGAACTGATTTCCCGCTGAGCGCCTGACCCGCAACCACCAATCGCAAACCACCGGTGGGGGCACCCCTTGTGGGTGCCCTCCCCATTCCCGCCCCCCGGTGCCACCACAGTTCCCCACTAACCCCTGACCACCGACCACTGCATCTTGACCCGCCGCACCTTTTCCATTACGATTGACACCTGACGAACGCGCAAAAAACGGCGGCCATCTGCTGCCGTCACCAAACACCCTGAAACCGAAACTGTGAGATAAACTATGCAGGCGCTTGAAGAACTTCAAACCCGCGCACAAGAAGAACTAACCGCAGCCGAAACCCTCGAAGCCACCGAAGCCTGGTTCCGCGACTACCTCGGCCGCAACGGCGCCCTCACCAACTTCCTTCGCGGCCTGAGCGACCTCCCGCGCGAACAACGACCAGAAGCCGGCCGCGCCGGCAACCAACTGAAAAACCTGCTCGAGACTGCCCTCCATACCCGTCAAGAGGCCATCCGCCAGCAGGAAATGGAACAAACCCTCGCCGCCGAAGGCGTCGACGTCACCATGCCCGGCCGCCGACCCACCTTCGGCAAAATCCATCCCAGCAACCAGACCCTGCGCGAAATCGCCCAGATCTTCGGCCAGATGGGCTTCCAGGTCTACGACTCACCCGAAGTCGAAACCGACGAAAACAACTTCGGCCTCCTCAACATCCCCCCGGGCCACCCCGCCCGCGACATGTGGGACACCTTCTACACCACCACCCCCGGCGTAATCCTCCGCACCCACACCAGCCCCGGCCAGATCCACGCCATGCGCGAGTACTGCCCCGAGCCCATCCGCGTCATCCTGCCCGGCAAATGCTACCGCCACGAAGACGTCAGCGCCCGCTACGATATGATGTTCCACCAGGTCGAAGGACTCGTCGTCGGCCGCAACGTAACCTTCAGCGACCTCAAGGGCACCCTCGTCAACTTCGCCAACCAGATGTTCGGCGAAGGCCGCAGCCTCCGCTTCCGCAAAAGCTACTTCCCCTTCACCGAGCCCAGCGTCGAAGTCGACGCCGGCTGCGTCCTCTGCGAAGCCAAAGGCTGCCGCATCTGCAAAAACACCGGCTGGCTCGAAATCCTCGGCGCCGGCATGGTCCACCCCATCGTCCTCCAAAACGGCGGCTACGACCCCGCCGTCTACAGCGGCTTCGCCTTCGGCATGGGCCCCGAACGCATCGCCATGCTAAAGTACGGCATCGACGACATCCGCTACTTCTTCACCAACGACGTCCGCTTCCTCGAACGCGTAGGCTGACTCTGTCACGAACCACGAACAACGCAAAACCAGCCCCCACCTACACCGCGCGACATTGGCGTCGTCCCTCCTGACTCTCTTCGTCGCCCTCTTGTCCTGCGCCAACGTTGCCTTGGCGCAGCAGTCTTCACCTGCATCCACCCTCTCAGCCCCCCAACTGACCGCGCAACGGGCAGACGGCGCCATTGAACTGCGCTGGCCGGCCGTGCCCGGCGCACTGCGTTACGAACTCTGGTCCTGGACCTCCGCCGCCGGTTGGACACAGCTCGGCGGCGACGACCTCACCGACACCAGCTACACCCACGCCGGCATCTCGACAAGCACCACCTACTACTACCAGATACGCGCCCTCGACGCGCTCGGCCGCGCCGGCGAGTGGTCCCAGCAGGTCGTCGTTACCATTCCAGCAGATCTGGCCGCGCCCGTGCTGTCCGCACAGCCAAGGCCCGCTCTGTTACCGCTTCCATATTCACCGCCCCCGCCCATAGGTGTACCACCCGCACAGAATGATTCCAATGCAGTGGAGTTGAGCTGGGACGCCGTAACCGGCGCCGCCCGCTACGAGCTATGGACCTGGTGGGACCAGACCATCGGCTGGCAACAGCTAGGCGGCGACGACCTCACCGCCGCCGGCTACACCCACGCCGAACTTTCGTCGGGCACAACCTATTACTACCAGATACGCGCCGTCAGCGCGTCCGGCGGCGCCGGTGAATGGTCGCTGCTTGTGTCTGTTACCCTTCCCCGACACCTCGCCGCCCCTGCCCTGAACGCCCAGGCCGCAGCCGGCGCAGTGCAGCTGGGCTGGGACGCTGTGGACGGTGCCGCCCGCTACGAGCTGTGGACGTATTCGGTCCAGTCCATCGGCTGGCAACAGCTTGGCGGCAGCGATCTGACCGCCGCCGGCTTCACCCACACCGGGCTCTCGCCAGGTACGACCTACTACTACAATATGCGCGCCTTCAGCGCGTCCGGCGAAGGCAGTCCTTGGTCGCAGCGTGTCTCTGCCATCCCAACCGAAGCGCAACGACTGACGCTCACCCCTACGCCTACAGCTACCCCCACACCCACGTCGACAGACTCCCCTGCCGCCACAGCAACCCATACGCCTACGCCGCCCGCAAACCCAACATCAACTACCACACCGACACATACCTCGACGCCATCTTCGACGGCTACACCAACATTTACTCTGACTTCGACGGTCCCGGCACCCTCATTCACACCCACCCCTACGCCAACTTCGACCGTCACGCCCACGATTACGCCGACAGCTACCCCGCCAAGGCTGCAAGTGCCGGCACTGACCGCAAGAGCAAACGCAAACGCCGTCGAGTTGCTCTGGGACGCCGTACCCGGCGCCACGCGCTACGAACTCTGGTACTGGACCAGCGTAGCAGGCTGGATACAGATCGGCGGCGACAACCTGACCGCCACCAACTTCACCCACGCCGGACTTTCTATCGGCGCCACCTACTACTATTCGATACGTTCCGTCAACGTGTCGGGCGATGCCAGTGAATGGTCCGAATCCCTTCCCGCGACCGTAACCGGCGCGCAGCTAGCAACAGCAACGCCAACCCCGACGCTGGATTCATCCACAACCACCACATCAACCCCTACGCCAGATTCCTCCACTACGCCAACTGCAACGTCTACTGCAACGTCTACTGCAGCGCCGCCCGCGCTGCCCGCGCCCGCCCTGATCGCACAGGCAACCGCCGGCGCGGTGGAGTTGAGTTGGACCGCCGTCGACGGCGCAGTGCGCTACGAACTTTGGGTCTGGACCGAAGCCGACGACTGGCAGGAAATCGGCGGCAACAACCTGACCGGCACCACCTTCCGACACGACGACCTTCAAGCTGGCGGAACCTTCCACTACGCAGTGCGCGCCCTCAACGCCGACGGCGATTCCAGCCCCTGGTCACAGTATGCTTCCGCGACCCTCGCCCCGTCCTTGATTGCCTTCGTCTCCAACCGCGACGGCAACGATGAAATCTACGTCATAAACGCCGATGGCTCGAATGTCACCAGCCTTACCGACCAGCCCGAAGACGATAATGATCCCGCCTGGTCGCCCGACGGCAACAGGATCGCCTTCCATTCCTCTCGTGACGACAACTCTGAGATCTACGTCATGAACGCTGATGGGTCCGGCCCCGTCAACCTCACCAACAATCCAGGCAGTGATCTGGAACCCGCCTGGTCGCCCGATGGCAGCAGGATCGCCTTCCGTTCCGATCGAGATGGGAACTATGAAATCTACGTGATGAATGCAGACGCTTCCGGCGTCGTTCGCCTTACCGACCACACCGCGGTTGACAGTTCTCCCTCCTGGTCGCCCGACGGCAACAGAATAGCCTTTGCAACCGGTCGCCACGGGCACCCCGAGATCTACGCAATCAACTTCGATGGTTCCGGCCTTACCCGCCTCACCCACCATCCTGAACAGGACTCTCAACCCGCCTGGTCGCCCGACGGCAGCAAGATCGCTTTTGTATCGACCCGCGATGGGTTCCATGCAATCTACGTGATGAACGCCGATGGATCCGGCGCCAAGCGCCTCACCGAACCTCTCGAGCACGCGCACAACCCCTCCCCCGCCTGGTCGCCCGATGGCAACAGGATAGTCTTCAACGCCTACCAGGACGGTGACCTGGACATCTTCTCTATCAACACTGATGGTTCCGGCCTCACCCGTCTTACCGAAGACCCCGCCAGAGACTCCAGCCCATCTTGGAGACATTCCTCTGCCCCCATCGAGGAGAGGCCCGTCCCCACTATCCCCACCCTGTCGGCCGCAGCCGAACAGGGCGGAATCCAACTCGATTGGACCCCCGTGTCCGGCGCCGCGCGCTACGAACTCAGCGTCCGCACCAGCGCCGGCAGCTGGCGCCCAATCGGCGGCAGTAACCTGACCAGCACCAGATTCAAGCACTTCGGACTCAACGCCGGTACCGCTTACCACTACCAGGTTCGTAAGGTGGACGCCGCCGGCGCGGCGGGCGACTGGTCGCAGCCCGTCTCCGCAACCCTCACCTTCGCCCAATCTCACATTCCGCCCCGGATCGCCTTCTCATCCGACCGCGACGGCGACGCCGACATCTTCACTATGAATGCTGATGGCACTCGCCTCACCCGCCTTACCAACCTTCCAGGAGAAGAATGGTTTCCCGCCTGGTCGCCCGATGGCGCCAGAATTGCATTCGTACTGTATCGTGCCCTGAATTTAGACATCTACGTCATGAACGCCGACGGCACCGGCGTTACCCTCGTTACCGACCCTCTCTCATCGAACTACCAATTCCCATGGAACTACCATCCCTCTTGGTCGCCAGACGGTACCAAGATCGCCTTTGCCACCACCCGCCACGGCCGCGGTGAAATCTACCTCATGAACGCCGATGGCTCTGACCCCATACGCCTCACTGAAAATATCGGCTACGCTGGATTCCCCACCTGGTCGCCCGATGGCCGCAAAATCGCTTTCCATTCCGAACGCAACGGACACCATGATATCTACCTGATGAACACCGACGGGTCCGGCCTCACCCGGCTTACCTATACGCCTCCCAGCCAATGGTTCGCCTCCTGGTCCCCCGACGGCAGCAGGCTCGCCTTCCAATCCGGCACCCCCGGCAGACACGATATCTTCGTAATGAACATAGACGGCACCGGGCTCACACGCCTTACCTACCACCCCGCAGACGATCGATATCCCACCTGGTCGGAAGACGGCACGCGCATCGCCTTTACCTCCCGCCGCAATGGCAGCTGGGACCTGTACACAGTCAATGCCAACGGGTCCGGCCTCACCCGCCTTACCCACCATCGTGCCAGTGAAGACGACCCAGCCTGGAGCCCCTCCCCTCGCGACCGGTCACAACTTCCCCCTCCCTCTGCTCCCCAGCTGAACGCGCACGCGGCCGGCACCGAGGTCCAACTTAGCTGGACGCCCATCTCCGGCACAGCTCGCTATGAACTGTGGTCCAGGACCGCCAGCTCCGAGCACAGCTACACAGACTGGCAGCAGGTTGGCGGCTTCTATATCACCAACACAAACTACAAACAAGAGAGATTCCATCCTGAACAGACCTACCACTATCGGGTCCGCGCCGTAAACTTTGCCGGCGTCTACGGCCCCTGGTCGCAAACCGTTTCAGTCACCACAGCCGCCCCTTCTGTACAGACCTACTCGCCGATCGCCTTCCACTCTAACCGTAGCGGCCTCTGGGATATCTATGTCCGAGACTTCAGCGGCGGATTTGGCGACAGAAGACTTACCGAGCATCACGCAGAAGATCGCTATCCCGCCTGGTCGCCCGACGGCAGCAGAATCGCATTTCAGTCCTTCCGCGACGGTAACTGGGAGATCTACCTGATAAACTTCGATGGTTCCGGCCTCACCCGTGTGACCGACCACGCAGAATCCGATCAGTTTCCCGCCTGGTCGCCCGACGGCAGCAGAATCGCCTTTCAGTCCCATCGCGACGGCAATTGGGAGATCTACCTGATAAACGTCGATGGTTCCGGCCTCACCCGTCTGACCGACCACGCCGAATCTGATCAATTTCCCGCCTGGTCGCCCGACGGCAACCGGATCGCCTTTCAGTCGGTCCGCGACGACAATGCCGACATCTACCTGATGAACGCTGACGGTACCGGCCTCTCTCGGCTCACCACCCATCCTGATCCCGATAGCCATCCTTCCTGGTCGCCCGACGGCGCCCGCCTCGCCTTTACCTCCGGCCTCGCCTTTACCTCTGGCCGCGACCCGTTAGCCGATATCTACATCATCAATATCGACGGGTCAGGGCTCACACGCCTTACACGTTACCCTGGCTGGGACGCCCACCCCACCTGGTCGCCCGACGGCGCCAGGATCGCTTTCGAGTCGCGCCGCGGCAATTACCATGATATCTACACAGTGAACATCGACGGTTCAGACCTCGCCCGCCTTACTCGTCATGTTTCAGCGGACAGCGCGCCATCCTGGGGCCCGTACCTGCCGCGCTAACCCAGCCACCCCCGACCCCCTCAGCCATTCCACTGCCGTCAACAGCGCCTCTCCCTCCCCCTCTCGCCTTCTGGGGGCGGCCTCCACTGTGCCCCTTGCGCAGGGGGATTCCCCCCGCAACGCCCCCTCCGTTCCCCCACCGTCAGGGCGCCGCCGTAGCAGCAAGGTGTCCGCCCGCCCCCAAAGCCCATCCCCGCATTCTCCCCAACGCACACTCCATACAACTCCGTGCCGCCCAACAACAACCTCCGCCAACTGACAAGAACGCAAAAAGGCGGCAGTTGACTGCCGCCTTCAACCAATGCTCTGAAATTAGGACTGTAGAGATCAAGAATCAACGCGCTTCAGGACTGCCAACCCGCGCTTACGAAGAACTGGCCCCAACCGCAACCCGGTTCAGGAACGCCTGAGACTCGCCAACGCTGTCACCAAACTCCTGGGTAGCCAAAGCGATCTACTCCGCTCCGGCCACTATCCCCTATTCGTCCAGCGCCTTCCGCAGACTCTCCCCTTCCTGCCGCCACCACTGGTGCAGGATCGCGATGTCCGTCCCGACACAGAAGTGCCGCGCCCCCATGTCCAGATAACGCTTCGCATCGTCAGCACTGCCAATCTCAATGCGCGGATGAACGCCCGTCGCCATGCACGCATCGATCACCCTCTGCGCTCCCGCCTCCACCTCTGCAGCGCCCCGCTGTCCCGCCTTGCCAATACTCATCGAAAAATCGGACGGCCCCCACTGCAGCATCTCCACCCCGTCCACAGCCAGAATCGCGTCCAGATCATCCAGCGCCGGCTTCTTCTCCAGCATCAGCGCCACCACAATATCGTCCAGCGCCTGCACATACTCCTCACTGCCCCCGTACCTCATGTACGAAAACCGTCGCGTCGCCACCCCGAACGTACCGCCTGCCTCCGGCGTATCCGCACGCACATAGCTCACACAATCCGCCGCGCCTGCCGCCGAGCGCACATCCGAAAAAAGAACACTGTTGAACCCGGACCCGACCGCCCGCTGGGCCACAAACTCATTATTCGCCCAATCGATCTTGATCATCGAGCCCAGCCCATGAAGCTCCGCCGCCCGGCAAATATTGTCCAGATCGTGAAGCGTATACGTCCCATACTCCGCCACAAACTCCACATAATCATACAGCCCCGTGTGGCCCAGTGCTTCCACCACATTCGGCCACACGCTGTGAATGTGCGTTGCCAGCGTCGGCTTACCCTGATCGAGCAGATTGCGAATCCGATTCGCGCGCATAATTAAATTCTCCGGTTGGGATGGCGTTCTGACGACCCGCTGCTGCGGGTGCCAGCCAAAAGAATGATAGATAAAGCGCTGCCCCTCCGCTCTACATCCCCCGGCGGCGGTGGAAGCGCTTCGCTTTACGATCTGGGCCTTGGAAAAGTCTACCAATGGTAGGACAGGCCGTCCCGGCCCGTCGTGGGAAGTATATCACAGCAGATGGAGCAGTAACAGTCCAGAATCGCCGCCCCTATCCCCTATCCCCTATCCCCATGCAATAGCCTACTCGCGGTTCAGTAAAGATGTAGGTGGGATTCCTGGCGTCATCACCCAGTTTGCGGCGCAGTTGCCTGACAAAGGAGCGCAGCAACTTCGAGTTGCCGGCTTCGCCCTCGTTCCAGACATGCTCCAGCAGCTGGGCATGGCTCAGAACGCGCCCGGCGTTCACCGCCAGCGTATAAAGAAGGTTATATTCGGTCGCGGTCAGCCGTATCGGGCGATTCTCCACCGTCACGCTGCGCCTGGCATAGTCGATGATCAGTTCGCCCAACCGGTACGGTTCGAGCTGTTCGTACAGGCCGGGGCCGGAACGTTTACGCAGCGCCGCCTCGATTCTCGCCACCAGCTCTGTGGGTGAGAACGGCTTCACCAGGTAATCGGCGGCCCCTTTCTGCAGGGCCTCGGCGATCGTCCGGTCCCTGCCGTAGGCGGAGAGAAAGATGACCGGCAGGCCGGCCATCGCGGGCGTCTGCTCCATGATCTCGATTCCGTCCGCGCCGGGCAGCACCAGGTCGAGCAGGACCAGGGCTGGCTTGTGCGCGCCGATGAGGGCGGCCACCTCGTCCGGGTCGCCGGTCACGACCGGGCTGTAGCCTGCTTCGGTCAGGATGCTGCGGACGTATCGCAGCATATTCGGGTCGTCGTCGACCACGAGAATGCGCTTCCGCTTCTCCGCTTGCGCCTGCACAAGGTGCGGGCTGCGCTCGGCAATCTTTGCCGCGGTTGCCGACGCCGCCGCCACCGGCAGCGTAAACGTAAAGCGCGTACCCAGGCCCTCTCCGTTACTCTCGGCCCAGATGCGCCCCCCGTGCGCCTCCACGATCCCCTTGCAGATCGCCAGACCAAGGCCAGACCCCCGGCCCTCACCGTCGAACTGGAAATATTTTCTGAACAGATGGGGCAGGCGTTCGGCCGGCACCCCTTTGCCCTGGTCGGCGACGCAGATCGAGACCTGCAGGTTCCCGTGCACAACCGTCACCCGAATCGCCGAACTTTCAGGCGAATGCCTGGAGGCGTTGGCGATCAGGTTGCTCAGGACCTGCACAATGCGCCGTCTGTCGGCCAGAACCGGGGGCAGTTCCCGCGGGATGTCGACCTGAATGTTGTTCTCGTTTCCGCTGTTGAGGAAACTGTTCCTGGCACGGTCGACCAGGAGGGCCGCGTCTATCGGTTCGGGCGTGACAACCAGCGTGCCGCTCTCAATGCGGGCAACGTCGAGCAGGTCGTTGAGCAGGGCCCGCATGTGGCCGGCCTGTTCCTCGATGATGCGGAGAAACTGACGCATCTCGGACGGGTCGAGCTCTGAGAAAGATGCCTGCATGGTAAGGACGGAGCCTGTGATCGCGGCCAGGGGGGTGCGCAGCTCATGGCCCACCATGCCGAGGAATTCGGTCCGCATCCGTTCCTGCTCTTCCAGCGGCGTCATGTCCTGGACGGTTACAATTACCGACTTCACTTCGTCGTCCTCCGCATAGACCGGCGTAGCATTCACCAGCGTGACGACCTGCCGTCCGTCAGGCGCCTGGATGACGATCTCCTCGGCGAGCACGGTTTCGCCGCTGCTCAGTGCCTGTGACAGCGGGAACTCTTCCAGAGAGATCTCGCGCCCGTCCGCGCGTCGAAAGGTCAGCACGTCCAGGAACTGCTCCACGGATTCGTCCGGCGCACAAAGGTCTCCGATAATCCGCCTCGACTCCTGGTTGATGGAGAGCGGGGCACCTGTCCCGGCATCGAAGACGACGACGCCCACCGGCGACGTGTTGATCAGCGCCTCCAGGTCGCTTCGGGCGCGCTGCTCATTGCGGTATCTGCGGGCGTTGGCAATCACCAACGCAGCCTGCGACGCGAACATCACCAGCGTCTCTTCATCCGTGTCGGAGAACGCCCGGCCGGGCTCCTTTTTTGCGAGGATTACATAGCCCAAGCCCTCGCCGCGATGGCGGATGGGCGCGACGAGGAAGGCGCTCGCTTCGACCGGCGCATCAAGCCCGGCAAAGCCGTGCGAGCGGGTATAGCTGTGGAAGTCACGCACGCGCAGCGGAACCGCAATGCGGCTGAGGTAAGTAAAGAATCTCTCTCCATCGGGCATCTCCCACAACCGCTGGCTTTCTTCGCTTGTCAGGCCTGAGGAGAGGTACGCCTCCACCTGCCCCGATTCCTCAAGGACGGTTATCACCCCATAGCGCGCTTCCGTGAGCGTACGCGCGCTCTCCAACACTTCGCGCAGAACGTGGTCGAAGTCGAGATCTTCGTTGATGCGCAGATTGGCCTCGCTCAGCTTGGAGAAACGCGCCCGCAGCCCCTTCATCTCGTGCCCCAACGCCTCATTTTCCCTCATTTTTCTGCCTCTTCGCGTGGTTTAGCTCCCTTTTTCTGTGCACAATTCGGCCGCCCTCTAATTGGTTCAGAGCCGGAGCCGCCGCCATCTTAGCACAACTTACGAAATCTGCACAAAACCCACACTATTCTGCGGCGTATATTCACATGAAATTTATATGGAAGCTGTAAACTTAATAATGTAAAGATGCAGGAACCGCACGATCGCTATCAGAGTGTGAACCGTCGCGAACTGTCGGCAGACACCGGCTCAGGCATATATCTGGAAAAACCCACCTTCTATGCCCGGACAGACCTGCACAAACGCAAATCGCTCGACTGCTGTGCGCCATCGCGGCCGGCCGTCTTTCCCTGTCAGCCCAAAAATTGGCCAATGCCGAGGCGCGCTGACTGAAAATAGATTGGATCGTTTGCAAGAGCTGGTCGCTGCTCTTAGTGCTGAGTTGAAGAAGCATCGGGCACAGCCGGAGCGGCAGAAGCACGCGTTCAAGGCGGAGATGGTGAAACATCTGAAGTCGTTGCAGGAGGCGGGACTGAGCCTGACGCAGATTGAGCCTGCCCGCTATCGGGATGAACGATTCCCGGTGTCTGCGCCGCCGCCGCACAGGTCATTGCCCTTGCCGGTCTTGGAGAAGCATGTCGTCCAATTTCTCTCATCGGAATCAGGAAGGTTTCACACAAGGAGGAGATCATGGCAGCGCAAAGTAGACAGAGGATAGTGGTGCTGGTCGTGGCGGTCGTGCTGATGGGAAAATGAGACAGTCGAGATTGTCGTCCGGTCGGCTATGGTTGACCCCTTCCTCATAATCCACTATCCGGGAGGGCGGAGTGTAAGCAATGATGATAGCGGCGGCGGTCTGTTCGGAAATGATGCCAGGATCGTCTACCGTGCGCCCCATTCGGGAACCTTCTTCGTGGTCGTGAGAGACGCCAGTGGTGACGCGCCAGGCGGGTACATCATCTCTGTAAACCGGAACTAGACAACGACTACGCCGCCGCCATTCTGAATTCCTGTTCCAACTGTCAATGGAACGAGCGGATAGTGGTGTCCTCTTACCGCTATCCGCTCGTCATCTGCCACTGAGAAAGGCAAGCTGTTTGAACAACATCGGCCGCGGTAGCCTGCGCAACGACAGCGTCACGCCGCAGTCCCGGCTGGCCGCCCGCCTGCGGGAACGGGGCGTTGCGCCCATCGCCGAGGCCGGCTTCCTCAACGATAGCCGCCCGACCCTCGCCGCATCCGTCGCGAAATCTATGAGCGCCGGCGCAACCTCTGTCACCGTACAGCCCTGCTTTCTGATCGCCGCCCTCAAACGCGAGGGAACGCTGTGGTCCACCCGGGAAAAGGAGGCGCTTCGTGAAAGGCAAATCTTTTGAGCAGGCAAACTGCGAAGACGGACACATCCGGACAGAAACGGACGACCGCAAAAGAGTTCGAAACGGTTGGATGGTATGGGACTGCTGCACCAGACGTGGTCTCCAGCGCCAAATGCGGACACAGACAACTCTTGACAGCTGTCGTTATGCCTCCCCCCCAAGATTGGCTGTAACCGTCCTGGCGCTCTGTATCGCCTTCACCATGGCCGCCGCGCCCTCCGCGGGCGTCGCTACGGACAGAGACGTGTTGGTCGCGCTCTACCAGGCCGCGAACGGCGCCAACTGGAAAAACAACGCCAACTGGCTGAGCGACGCGCCGCTCGCTACCTGGCACGGCGTCACAACAGATGATAGCGGCCGCGTGATTGCATTGGACCTTTCCGAGAACGGGTTGAGCGGTGCGATTCCGCCCGAACTGGGCAACCTTACTAACCTGACAGCGCTGAACCTCTATCCCAACGATTTGAGTGGTGACATACCGTCCGAGTTGGGCAACCTCACCAACCTGGAATTCCTGGATCTCGCAGGCAACCGGTTGAGCGGAACGATCCCATCAGAGTTGGGCAACCTCACCAATCTGAGACAGCTGTCCCTTGCAGGCAACGATTTGAGCGGCGTGATCCCGCCGGGGTTGGGCCAGCTCACCAACCTGAAGTGGTTGTACCTTCATGAGAACGATTTGAGTGGAACGATCCCATCAGAGTTGGGCCAGCTTACCAGCCTGGAATCGCTGGGTCTCTGGAACAACGATTTGAGCGGCGCGATCCCGCCGGGGTTGGGCCAGCTCACCAACCTGAGACTTCTGGACCTTTCAGGCAACCGGTTGAGCGGAACAATCCCATCAGAGTTGGGCCAGCTTACCGAGCTGAAAGTGTTGTACCTCTCAGAGAACGCGTTGAGTGGATGCGTACCCGAACTGTGGCGGAATGTAGAAGAAAATGACTTGGCCCAGCTTGGTCTGCCGTTTTGCAGCGCAGCCACGGACAGGGAGGCGTTGGTCGCGCTCTACCAGGCCACGCACGGCGCCAACTGGGAGAACAACGCCAACTGGCTGAGCGCCGCGCCGCTCGACACTTGGCGCGGCGTCACCACCGGCGAGAACGGTCGCGTGATCGCACTGGACCTCTCAGAGAACCGGGTAAGTGGCGAGATCCCGCCAGAACTGGGCCAGCTCACCAACCTGACATGGCTGAACCTCGATTCGAATCAGTTGAACGGTTCGATTCCGTCCGAACTGGGCAACCTCAACAACCTGGAATTTCTGATTCTCGGGGACAACCAGTTGAGCGGGGATATTCCGTCCGCACTGGGCCAGCTCACCAACCTGACATGGCTGGACCTCGCAGGCAACGAGTTGCGTGGATGTGTGCCCGAAATCTGGCGCAATGTAGAAAAAAATGACCTGCAGAGCCTTGGCCTGCCGTTTTGCGTTGCGCCGTCTCCGACCTCCACGGCGCCTACAGCCAAGACGACTCCTGCGGCCGAAGAGATCACGTTGAACACCCCCGTCGAAATGCCTCGTGCAATGCTTTTCGCCGCATATGCCTGGCCCGTGGGGACAGCCATAGACGAGATATTGGTAAGCTTCACTGTTGACAACGACGTTGAACTTGGCGGCAATCATGGTCTCTACTTCATCGCTTGCACCGCGTTCTCCATCGCCGGAGACGGCGCTTATTTCGGGCTGCAGACGGACGTCAACGATCCCGCCAGAGGCAACTTGGGCAAAGGCGCTATATTCTCGCGCTGGTACGAAAACGACGAGACAGCCGCAGTCCGGCTCGCGGACACCAGGGTTCCCGAACGCGGCTGGACGGAATCGGGCGATTACGAAGGCAACTTCGTTAGCGTCAGGGGCAGGTTCCAGTGGGGCGCCGGCGACTATACACTCAAAGTCGCCGCACAAGAAGCCGACAACGTAGGCCAGTGGTACGGCCTGTGGGTTATCGACGGCAGCGGCAAGGAGACGTGGATTGGATCTTTGCGGTTCTCACCCGGGGCCAGGATTGACCCTGTCTGCTATTCGACCGTCGACGTCTATGGTGGCCCGCCGCTCAAACCGGCCAATCTCCCGTACTGGAAGGTCTCGGTGAATCCGCCAACGGGAAACGGTATACCCGCTGCCCTTGTGGATACCTGGTATCCGCAGAACGTCGAGAGCCTGAGGAACGCTCTGATAACGGTCAATGGAGCACGCGTCACCTTCGAAGTGGGGTTGGACTACATCGCTCACGAATGAACGCCTGCTTAAAGCGAGCCCGACTCTCCTCTCGTCTCTGAGACGGCTGTATCTCTCAGGCAACCAGTTGAGCGGATGCGTCCCTGCGACTTTGCGAAATGTCCAGACCAATGACCTGAACCAACTTGGTCTGCCGTTTTGCGTCAAACTCACAGCGCCGACGCTGACAGCCACCCCTAGCACCAGCCAGATCACACTCATGTGGGAGGCGGTGGAAGGTACGGCCGGCTACGAGCTGTTGGCGTGGTGGGACAGCGGCGTGGGCTCGAAAAGCGGCTGGCAACGCACTGGGTGCAACCAAAATATGCCAGGCTCCGGTCTATCATGAAGCGTCTGTTAAGAAAGGCAGGGTCGAATGATGCGACAGAAAATTATTGGCAATCGTCGTTACGTCCTCCTCGCAATCCTACTGGCTGTAGCCGTACCGGCCCTGTGGGTCACGTACATACGGGTTGCGGCGCCCAGCCCTCCCCCCGTTCCCACAGCTACAGATGTGGCGCCATTTCCGGCCGCCGCGGACAGGGAGGCGCTGGTGGCGCTCTACCGGGCTACGGACGGTGCCGGTTGGCGGGACAGCGCCAACTGGCTGAGCGACGCGCCGCTCGACACCTGGCAAGGTGTCACCACCGACGCGAGCGGTCGCGTTATCGGACTGGACCTCGCAGAGAACTGGATAACTGGGGCGATCCCGCCCGCACTGGGCAATCTCACCAACCTGACGCGGCTGGATCTCCGGCGCAACCGGTTGAGCGGTTCGATTCCATCCGCACTGGTCCAGCTCGCCAACCTGACACGGCTGGACCTCTCATGGAACCGGTTGCGCGGTTCGATTCCGGCCGAGTTGGGCCAGCTCATCAACCTGGAATTGCTGAACCTCAGGGGCAATCAGTTGAGCGGGGAGATTCCGTCCGAACTGGGCAATCTCACCAACCTGACACATCTGTACCTTGGAGGCAACGAGTTGCGGGGCTGCGTACCCGCAGTCTGGCGCAATGTAGCGGGATATGGCTTGGGCAGCCTGGGTCTGCCGTTCTGCGACGCGTCATCTGCGACCGATACCGCGGACAGGGCTGCGCTGGTTGCGGTCTACCAGGCCACCGACGGCGACAACTGGCGCAACAAAGCCAACTGGCTGAGCTTCAAGCCCCTCGGAGAATGGTACGGCGTTACCACCGACGAGAGCGGTCGCGTGATCGCGCTGGTACTGTCAGAGAACGGTTTAGCTGGGGTGATCCCGTCCGAACTGGGCCACCTCGCCAACCTGACAGCGCTGAACCTCAGGTCCAACGAGTTGAGCGGACCGATTCCATCATGGTTGGACAATCTCACCAACCTGGAAAAGTTGTATCTCTCAGACAACGAGTTGAGCGGGGAGATTCCGTCCGAACTGGGCAAGCTCACCAACCTGACAGTGCTGCACCTCTGGGGAAACCAGTTAAGCGGTTCGATCCCGTCCGAACTGGGCAACCTCAACAACCTGACACGGCTGGACCTCGGGTACAACCAGATGAGCGGTTCGATCCCATCCGAACTGGGCAACCTTACCAACCTGACACATCTGTACCTCGCAGGCAACCAGTTGACTGGCTGCGTGCCCGAAAGTTTGCGAAATGGAGCCAGCAATGACTTGGCCAACCTGGGTCTGCCGCTCTGCGGGGATATGGAGGCGCTGTTCAAGTTCTACCAGGCCACCGACGGCGCCAACTGGCTTTACAGTGGCAACTGGCTGAGCTTCGAGCCTCTCGATGCATGGCACGGTGTCACCACCGACGCGAGCGGCCGCGTGATCGGACTGGACCTCTCCGAGAACGATTTGAGCGGTACGATACCGCCCGAGCTGGGCAACCTCGCCAACCTGGAAGTGCTGCGCCTTTTCAACAACGATTTGAGCGGTACGATACCGCCCGAACTGGGCAACCTCGCCAACCTGGAAGTGCTGCGCCTCTTCAACAACGAGTTGAGCGGGGAGATTCCAGCCGAACTGGGCAACCTCGCCAATCTGACACGGCTCGACCTCGACGACAACCGGTTGAGCGGTTCGATACCGCCCCAACTGGGCAAGCTCAACAACCTGGCATGGCTGGACCTCTACAGCAACGAGTTAAGCGGTTCAATTCCGTCCGAACTGGGCAAGCTCACCAACCTGGAAGTGCTGCGCCTCGCAGCCAACCGGTTGCGCGGTTCGATTCCGCCCGAACTGGGCAACCTCGCCAACCTGACATGGCTGAACCTCTACTCGAACCAGCTGAGCGGTGCGATTCCGTCCGAACTGGGCAAGCTCACCAACCTGGTATTTCTGTGGCTCGACAACAACCAGCTGCGTGGCTGCGTGGCCGGGGCACTCTGGCGCAATGTAGCCGGACATGACCTGGACAGCCTGGGGTTGCCGTTCTGCGCCGCGCCCTCCGCGACCGAAATCACGGATAGGGAGGCGCTGGTCGTGCTCTACCACGCCACGAACGGCGCCAACTGGCTGAGGAGCGCCAACTGGCTGAGCGACGCGCCGCTCGACACCTGGCACGGCGTCACCACCGACGAGAGCGGTCGCGTGATCGCACTGAATCTCACAGAGAACCGGTTGAGCGGTACGATTCCGGCCGCACTGGGCCGCCTCGCCAACCTGACGGCGCTGTCCCTCGCAGGCAACCAGTTGCGTGGCTGCGTGCCCGCAGTCTGGCGCAATGTAGCGGCACATGACCTGGACAGCCTGGGTTTGCCGTTCTGCGTCGCGCCATCTGCAACAGACGCCGCCGCGGCCGCCGCCGACAGAGATGTGTTGGTCGCGCTCTACCAGGCTACGGACGGCGCCAACTGGCTGAACAGCGCCAACTGGCTGAGCGACGCGCCGCTCGACACCTGGCACGGCGTCACCACCGACGAGAGCGGTCGCGTGATCGCACTGAACCTTTCAGGCAACGAGTTGAGCGGGACGATTCCGTCCGCACTGGGCAACCTCACCAACCTGATACGGCTGGACCTCGCAGTCAACCGGTTGCGCGGTTCGATTCCGTCCGAACTGGGCGACCTCGCCAACCTGACAGTGCTGCACCTCGCAGGCAACCAGTTGAGTGGGGCGGTCCTGTCCGAACTGGGCAACCTCAACAACCTGAGAGCGCTGCTCCTCGGGGGCAATCAGTTGAGTGGTGGGGTCCCGTCCGCACTGGGCAACCTCGACAACCTGACAGTGCTGAACCTCAGGGACAACCGGTTGAGCGGCGAGATTCCGTCTGAATCGGGCAAGCTCAACAACCTGGCAGTGCTGCACCTTGCAGGCAACGAGTTGAGCGGGGAGATTCCGTCCGAGCTGGGCCGCCTCAACAACCTGACATGGCTGACCCTCGATGGCAACCGGTTGCGCGGCTGCGTGCCCGCAGCCTGGCAAAATGTAGCCGAACATGACCTGGGCAGCCTGGGTCTGCCGTTCTGCGTTGCGCCCTCGGCGACCGATACCACGGACAGAGATGTGTTGGTCGCGCTCTACTGGGCTACGAACGGCGCCAGTTGGCTGAACAGCGCCTTCTGGCTGAGCGACGCGCCGCTCAATTCCTGGCACGGCGTCACCACCGACGACAGCGGCCGCGTAACCGCACTGGCGCTTTCAGAGAACAGGTTGCGCGGTTCGATACCGGCCGACCTGGGCAAGCTCACTAACCTGACAGCGCTGCGCCTCTACAACAACCAGTTAAGCGGCGAGATACCGACCGAACTGGGCAACCTCGCCAACCTGACAGTGCTGGACCTCTGGGGCAACCAGTTAAGCGGTTCGATTCCATCCGAACTGGGCAAGCTCACCTACCTGACCGAGTTGGAGATCTCAGGCAACGAGTTGAGCGGTTCGATTCCATCCGAACTGGGCAAGCTCACCTACCTGACCGAGTTGGAGATCTCAGGCAACGAGTTGAGCGGGGAGATTCCGTCCGCACTGGGCAACCTCACCAACCTGACAACGCTGGACCTCTCGCGCAACCAGTTGAGCGGGGAGATTCCGACCGAACTGGGCAACCTCACCAGCCTGACATGGCTGAGTCTCCGGGACAACCAGTTGAGCGGGGAGATTCCGACCGAACTGGGCAATCTCACCAACCTGACAGCGTTGGACCTTGCAGCCAACCAGTTGAGCGGTACGATACCGTCCGAACTGGGCAACCTCACCAACCTGACATGGCTGGAGCTTGACGACAACCAGTTGACTGGCGCGTTACCGTCAGAGTTGGGCAACCTCACCAACCTGAGAACGCTGTACCTTGCATCCAACCAGTTGAGCGGATGCGTACCCGACGAAATCTGGCGAAATGTGGCAAGTGACTGGGGATCCCTGGATCTGCCGACCTGCGCCGCGCCATCGACGACTGGCGTTGCCGCGGACAGGGAGGTATTGGTCGCGTTCTACAAGGCCACGAACGAACTCTTTAAGTTCGGCGGCAGCTCCTACAACTGGCTGAGCGCCGCGCCGCTCGATACCTGGAGCGGCGTCACCACCGACGAGAGCGGTCGCGTGGTCGCATTGGAATTCTCCGGGTTGAGCGGTTCGATTCCGCCGGAACTGGGCAAGCTCACCAACCTGACACGGCTGTCCCTCACATCCGACCGGTCGTGGACCCACGGCCGGTTGAGCGGTTCGATTCCGTCGGAACTGGGCAAGCTCGCCCACCTGACAGAGTTGAACCTCGCAGGCAACGACTTGAGCGGCGCGATTCCGGCCGAGTTGGGTAACCTCACCGACCTGACACGACTCGACCTCAGGGGCCACCAGTTGAGCGGGGAGATTCCCCTCGAACTGGGCAAGCTCACCAACCTGACAGCGCTGGACCTTGCAGCCAACCAGTTGAGTGGGGAGATTCCGGCCGAACTGGGCAACCTCGTCAACCTGACAGAGCTGTCCCTCGCAGGCAACAGCTTGAGCGGGGCGATTCCGTCGGAACTGGGCCGCCTCGTCAACCTGACAGAGCTGTCCCTCGCAGGCAACAGCTTGAGCGGGGCGATCCCATCCGAACTGGGCAACCTCACGTACCTGACAGGGCTGGACCTTGCAGCCAACCGGTTGAGCGGGGAGATTCCGGCCGAACTGGGCAAGCTCAGCAACCTGTCAGGGCTGGATCTCTCGGACAACCAGTTGAGCGGTTCGATTCCGGCCGAACTGGGCAAGCTCACCAACCTGACAGGGTTGTCCCTTTGGGGCAACCGGTTGGGCAGGGAGATTCCAGCTGAGCTGGGCAACCTTACCAACCTGACAGAACTGGACCTCTCCTCAAACCGGTTGAGCGGTTCGATCCCGTCCGCACTGGGCAATCTCACCAACCTGACAGAACTGGACCTCTCCTCGAACCAGGTGAGCGGTTCGATCCCGTCCGAACTGAGCAATCTCACCAACCTGAGGCGGCTGGACTTCTGGGGCAACGACTTGAGTGGTTCGATTCCGGCCGAGCTGGGTCGCCTCACCAACCTGACAGTGCTGTCCCTCAGGGGCAACGACTTGAGCGGCGCGATTCCGGCCGAGTTGGGTAACCTCACCGACCTGACACGACTCGACCTCAGGGGCCACCAGTTGAGCGGGGAGATTCCGTCCGAACTGGGCAAGCTCACCAACCTGACTGCGCTGGACCTTGCAGCCAACCGGTTGAGTGGGGAGATTCCGGCCGAATTGGGCCACCTCACCAATCTGACACGTCTGGAGCTCGCAGGCAACCAGTTGCGCGGCTGCGTGCCCGAAGAGGTCTGGCGCAATGTAGCAAATGACTGGCGTGCCCTGGATCTGCCGTTTTGCGGCGCGCCATCTGCGGTAGCCCCCGCGGACAGGGAGACGCTGGTCGTGCTCTACCAGGCTACGGACGGGGCCAACTGGCGCACCAGCGCCAACTGGCTGAGCGCCGCGCCGCTCGGTATCTGGCATGGTGTCGCCACCGACGAGAGCGGCCGCGTGATCGGACTGGACCTCAGGTTCAACCGTTTGCGCGGTACGATTCCGTCCGAGTTGAGCAAGCTCACCAACCTGACACGGCTGGACCTCTGGGGCAACCAGTTGCGCGGTACGATTCCGTCCGAGTTGGGAAAGCTCACCAACCTGACACGGCTGGACCTCTGGGGCAACCGGCTGAGCGGTTCGATCCCGTCGGAACTGGGCCACCTCACCAACTTGATACGACTGGACCTCTCAGGCAACGAGTTGCGTGGATGCGTGCCCGAGGCAGTCTGGCGCAATGTAGCGACAAACGACTTGGGCGGCCTGGGTCTGCCCTTCTGCGGCGCGCCATCTGCGCCAGGGATCGCCACGGCCGTCGCCGCGGACAGGGAGGCGCTGGTCGCGCTCTACCGGGCCACGAACGGCGCTGGCTGGTATATGCCCCAATCTGGAGAGCTCAGCCCCAACTGGCAGAGCGCCGCGCCGCTCGACACCTGGCGCGGTGTCACCACCGACGAGAGCGGCCGCGTTATTGGGCTGGACCTCTCAGGCGAACCGGTGATGGTAGTCCGCCCAATCCCTGTGTCGAGCAGGATAAGCGGTGAGATAGTCGTGCAGGGCAATCAGTTGCGCGGGGAGATCCCGGCCGCACTGGGCCACCTCGCCAATCTGAAATCGCTGAATCTCAGGGGCAACGATTTGCGCGGTGCGATCCCGGCCGAATTGGGCAAGCTCACCAACCTGACACGGCTGGACCTCTCAGGGAACGAGTTGAGCGGGGAGGGCAACGGGTTGAGCGGTTCGATTCCGCCTGAATTGGGCAACCTCACCAACCTGACATGGCTGGGCCTCTACTCGAACCAGTTGCGCGGTGCGGTCCCGGCCGAGTTGGGCCACCTTGTCAACCTGACCGGGCTGGATCTCCACTCGAACGAGTTGAGCGGTTCGATCCCGCCTGAACTGGGCTACCTTGTCAACCTGACCGGACTGGACCTTTCAGGCAACGGGTTGAGCGGTTCGATCCCGGCCGAACTGGGTCACCTCAACAACCTGACACACCTGTACCTCGACAACAACCAGTTGAACGGCGCGATTCCGGCCGAACTGGGCAACCTTACCAACCTGACACATCTGTACCTCGCCGGCAACCAATTGCGTGGATGCATGCCCGCAGCCTGGCGCAATGTAGAGCACAATGACCTGAACAGCCTGGGTCTGCCGTTCTGCGCCGCGTCGTCGGCGACAGACGCCGCCGCGGACAAGGAGGGGCCGGACGCGTTCTAGCAGGCCAACGGAGCCAGACATGGCGCCGGCAGACAACGCCAGCAGGAAAACCGGCTAGCCGAACTCAACGAACAGGGCGAAGATTGCAAGCCGGTGTTTGCGTGGCTGAGACAAGTTGCCCGCTTCCATGCCTGAGAAACGGCGGTTGGTTGAGGGCGAACATACCGGGCTCCGGTCCATACTGAAGCGACTATTCAGAAAGGCAGGGTCGAATGATGCGGCAGAAAATTGTTGACAATCGTCGTTACGTCCTCCTCGCAATCCTACTGGCTGTAGCCGTACCGGCTCTGTGGATCACGGTCATACGAGTGGCGGCCCCCAGCCCGCCACCCGTTCCCACACCCACAGATCCAGTTCCCACACCCACAGATGTGGCGCCATCTCCGGCTGCCTCGGACAGGGAGGCGCTGGTCGCGCTCTTCCGGGCCACGGACGGCGCCAACTGGGCGAACAACGCCAACTGGCTGAGCGACGCGCCGCTCGACACCTGGCACGGCGTCACCACCGACGAGAGCGGTCGCGTGATTGCATTGGACCTCGACTGGAACGAGTTGAACGGGTCAATCCCGTCTGAACTGGGTCATCTCACCAATCTGGAAGTAATGCGCCTCTACAACAACGAGTTGCGCGGGGAGATTCCGTCGGAACTGGGCAACCTCACCAACCTGACATGGCTGGACCTCAGGGACAACGAGTTGCGCGGTTCGATCCCGTCCGAACTGGGGCAGCTCACCAACCTGAGAGTGCTGTATCTATACAGCAACGAGTTGCGCGGGGAGATTCCGTCGGAACTGGGCAACCTCACCAACCTGACACAACTGTACCTCTACAACAACGAGTTGCGCGGAGAGATTCCGTCGGAACTGGGCAACCTCACCAACCTGACACAACTGTACCTCTACAACAACGAGTTGCGCGGAGAGATTCCGTCGGAACTGGGCAACCTCACCAACCTGACACATCTGCGCCTCGACAACAACCCGTTGCGGGGCTGCGTGCCCACAGTCTGGCGCAATGTAGCGGAATATGGCTTGGGCAGCCTGGGTCTGCCGTTCTGCGTCGCGTCATCTGCGACAGACGCTGCCACAGCCGGCGCCGCGGACAGGGAGGCGCTGGTTGCGCTCTACAATGCCACCGATGGCGATAATTGGCGAACCAACACCAACTGGCTGAGCTTCAAGCCCCTCGGAGAATGGCACGGCGTCACCACCGGCAGGAGCGGTCGCGTGATTAAACTGGATCTCACAGAGAACCGGTTGAGCGGTTCGATTCCGCCCGAACTGGGCAACCTCACCAACCTGGAATTGCTGTCCCTCTTCTCGAACCGGTTGGGCGGGGAGATTCCATCCGAGCTGGGCAAGCTCGCCAACCTGACAGGGCTGGACCTCTCAGGTAACCGGTTGGGCGGTGCGATCCCGGCCGAACTGGGCAACCTCATCAACCTGACAGGGAGGGGCGTCCGCCTCGGCTTCTCGCCAGGGCTGGACCTCTCAGGTAACCAGTTGCGCGGTGCGATCCCGGCCGAACTGGGCAAGCTCAACAATCTGATAAGGTTGGACCTCTCAGACAACCAGTTGAGCGGTGCGATTCCCCCCGAACTGGGCAACCTCACCAAACTGGCAGGGTGGGCCACCTACCACGGCTTCTTGCCAGGGCTGGACCTCACAGGCAACGAGTTGAGCGGGGAGATTCCGCCCGAATTGGGCAACCTCGCCCACCTGACAAGGCTGGAGCTCTGGGGCAACCAGTTGAGTGGTTCGATTCCGGCCGAACTGGGCAAGCTCAACAATCTGGGAGGGTTGGACCTCTCAGGCAACCGGTTGAACGGTGCGATTCCGCCCGAACTGGGCAAGCTCAACAATCTGGGGGAGTTGGACCTCTCAGGCAACCGGTTGAGCGGGGAGATTCCGGCCGAACTGGGCAACCTCGCCAACCTGACAAAGCTGGAGCTCTGGGGCAACCAGTTGAGTGGTTCGATTCCGTCCGAGTTGGGCAAGCTCACCGACCTGAGAACGCTGGATCTCTGGGACAACGAGTTGAGCGGTTCGATTCCGCCCGAATTGGGCAACCTCGCCAACCTGAGAACGCTGGACCTCACAGGCAACGAGCTGCGTGGATGCGTGCCCGAGGAAGTCTGGCGAAATGTGGCAAATGACTGGCGTCTCCTGGGGCTGCCGTTTTGCGGGGTGCCATCGGCGACAGGCGCCGCCGCGGAAAGGGAGTCATTGGTCGCGCTCTACCGGGCTACGGACGGTGCCGGTTGGCGGGACAGCGCCAACTGGCTGAGCGACGCGCCGCTCGAGATCTGGCACGGCGTCACCACCGACGAGAGCGGCCGCGTAATCGAACTGGACCTCAGTTTCAATCAGTTACGCGGTGGGATCCCGTCCGAACTGGGCAAGCTCACCAACCTGAAGGGGCTGTCGCTCGACACCAATCAGTTGAGCGGTGCAATACCGTCCGAACTGGGCAAGCTCACCAACCTGACAGAGCTGTACCTCTACAGCAACGAGTTGAGCGGTGCGATTCCGTCCGAACTGGGCAACCTCATAAACCTGGAATTTCTGAACCTCAGGGACAACCAGTTGAGTGGTGCGATTCCAGCCGAACTGGGCAACCTCATAAACCTGGAATTTCTGAACCTCAGGGACAACCAGTTGAGTGGTGCGATTCCAGCCGAACTGGGCAACCTTACCAACCTGGAAGTGCTGTCCCTCGCAGACAACGAGTTGAGCGGCTCGATTCCGTCCGAGCTGGGCAAGCTCACCAACCTGACAGGGCGGAGCACCTACGGCACCCTCTCGCCAGGGCTGGACCTCTCAGGCAACGGGTTGAACGGTTCGATCCCTTCCGAACTGGGCAAGCTCACCAACCTGAAGGGGCTGTCGCTCGACACCAATCAGTTGAGCGGTGCAATACCGTCAGAACTGGGCAACCTCACCAAGCTGACAGAACTGTCCCTCCGGGGCAACGGGTTGAGCGGAGAGATTCCGACCGCGCTGGGCAACCTCATCAACCTGACAGAGTTGGACCTCTCAAGGAACGAGTTGAGCGGGGCGATTCCGACCGAACTGGGCAACCTCACCAAACTGACAGAGTTGGACCTCTCAGGCAACGGTTTGAGCGGGGAGATTCCGACCGCACTGGGCAATCTCATCAAGCTGTACATGTTGGACCTCACAGGCAACGAGTTGAGCGGCTGCGTACCCGCGGAATTCTGGGTAAGTGGAGCGGGACATGTCTTGGCCAAGCCGGGGGTGCCGCTCTGTAGGGAAATGGAGGCGCTGGTCGCGCTCTACCAGGCCACGAACGGCGCCAACTGGCTGAACAGCGCCAACTGGTTGAGCGACGCGCCGCTCGGCGCCTGGCACGGCGTCACCACCGACGAGAGCGGTCGCGTGATCGGACTGGACCTCGCAGGCAACGAGTTGAGCGGGGAGATTCCGGTCGCACTGGGCAAGCTCACCGACCTGACCGTGCTGGACCTCGCAGGCAACGAGTTGAGCGGGGAGATTCCGTCCGAGCTGGGCAAGCTCACCGACCTGACCGTGCTGGACCTCGCAGGCAACGAGTTGAGCGGGGAGATTCCGTCCGAGCTGGGCAACCTCATCAACATGATATGGCTGACCCTCGATGGCAACCAGTTGCGCGGCTGCATGCCGGCAGTCTGGCGCAGTGTAGCGGAACATGACCTGGACAGCCTGGGTCTGCCGTTCTGCGTTGCGCCATCTGCGACAAACGCCGCCGCGGACAGGGAGGCTCTGGTCGCGCTCTACCGGGCTACGGAGGGGGCCAACTGGACGCGTAGCGCCAACTGGCTGAGCGACGCGCCGCTCGCTACCTGGCACGGCGTCACCACCGACGAGAGCGGTCGCGTGACTGCATTGACCCTTATTGAGAACGGGTTGCACGGGGAGTTACCGGCCGAGTTGGGCAACCTCGCCAACCTGACAGTGCTGGACCTCTCAAACACCGGACAGGTGACCTTCTCACAAAATCGGTTGAGCGGGGAGATTCCGACCGCACTGGGCAACCTCACCAATCTGACAACGCTGAACCTCTCAATCAACGAGTTGAGCGGTGCGATTCCGCCCGCACTGGGCAAGCTCGCCAACCTGACACGGCTGGACCTCCGGCGCAACCGTTTGCGCGGTACGATTCCGTCCGAGTTGGGTACGCTCACCAACCTGACACGGCTGGACCTCTCAGGGAACGAGTTGAGCGGGGAGGGCAACGGGTTGAGCGGAGAGATACCGTCCGAGCTGGGCAACCTCGCCAACCTGACGCAACTGTACCTCTGGGGCAACCGCTTGAGCGGGGAGATTCCGGCCGCGTTGGGCCACCTCATCAACCTGACAGAGTTGGACCTCTCAGGCAACGGTTTGAGCGGGGAGATCCCGTTGGAACTGGGCAACCTCAACAACCTGACACGGCTGGACCTCTCAAGGAACGGTTTGAGCGGTTCGATCCCGTCGGAACTGGGCAAGCTCACCTACCTGACAGGGTGGGAAATCCACTTCGTCGGCTTGTTGCCAGGGCTGGACCTCTCAGGTAACCAGTTGAGCGGTTCGATCCCGTCGGAATTGGGCAACCTCAACAATCTGAGAGGGTTGGACCTCAGAGACAACCAGTTGAGCGGGGAGATTCCGGCCGAACTGAGCAACCTCAACAATTTGGAAGAATTGTATCTCGCAGGCAACGAGTTGCGTGGCTGCGTGCCCGCAGCCTGGCGAAATGTAGAGCACTGGAATGACCTGGACAGCCTGGGTCTGCCGTTCTGCGCCGCGTCGTCGTCGAAAGACGCCGCCGCGGACAGGGAGGCGCTGGTGGCGCGCTTCCTGGCTCCGGACGGCGCCGTTCGAAAATGACCGCCTCTCTGCGGCGAGAGGGCTACGCACCGGGATTGCCCGGAACATGCCGGGCGCCGGTCCATACTGAAGCGACTATTCAGAAAGGCAGGGTCGAATGATGCGGAAGAGAATTGTTGGCAGTCGTCGTTACGTCCTCCTCGCAATCGTGCTGGCTGTAGCCGTTCCGGCTCTGTGGCTCACGGTCATGTTTGTTGTGGCGCCCAGTGTGGCGCCGCCATCTCCGGCCGGCGCGGATAGGGAGGCGCTAGTGGCGCTCTACCGGGCTACGGACGGGGCCAACTGGCGCAACAGCGCCAACTGGCTGAGCGACGCGCCGCTCGATACCTGGCACGGCGTCACCACCGACGAGAGCGGGCGCGTGATAGCACTAGCGCTCTCAGAGAATGCATTGCGCGGTACGATACCGACCGAACTGGGCAACCTCTCCTACCTGGAAGAGTTGTATCTCTCAGGCAACCGCTTGCGCGGGGAGGTCCCGTCGGAACTGGGCAACCTCTTCTACCTGACACATCTGTACCTCGATGGCAACGAGTTGAGCGGTTCGATTCCGTCGGAACTGGGCAAGCTCCTCAACCTGTGGCAGCTGTACCTCTTCAGCAACGAGTTGAGCGGGGAGATCCCGGCCGAACTGGGCAAGTTCGCCAACCTGATAGCACTGAACCTCGGATCGAATCAGCTGAGTGGGGAGATCCCGGCCGAACTGGGCCACCTCACCAACCTGACATGGCTGAATCTCGAGGACAACCAGTTGCGCGGTTCGATACCGGCGGAGCTGGGCAAGCTTACAAACCTGACTGTGCTGTCCCTCTCAGACAACGGGTTGAGCGGATGCGTACCCGACGAAGTGTGGCGCAATGCAAGGTCCAATTATCTGGACAGCTTGGACCTGCCGGTCTGCGGCGCGCCCTCTGCGCCGGCCGCCGCCACGGACAGGGAGGCGCTGGTCGCGTTCTACCAGGCCGCGAACGGCGCCAACTGGCGGAGAAGATACAACTGGCTGAGCGATGGGCCGCTCGATACCTGGTACGGTGTTACCACGGACGACAGCGGCCGCGTCATCAGACTGAACCTTTCCGAGAACTGGTTACGCGGCGTCTTACCGCCGGCGTTGGGCGATCTCACCAACCTGACAGAGTTGAAGCTCTGGGGCAACCAGTTGAGCGGAACGATTCCGTCCGAACTGGGCAAGCTCACCAACCTGACACAACTGGCCCTCCACTCGAATCAGTTGAGTGGGGAGATCCCACCAGAACTGGGCAAGCTCACCAACCTGACACAACTGGCCCTCCACTCGAATCAGTTGAGTGGGGAGATCCCACCAGAACTGGGCAAGCTCACCAACCTGACAACGCTCCGCCTCGCAGGCAATCGGTTGAGCGGTGCGATTCCATCCGAACTGGGCAACCTCGCCAACCTGACAGAACTGGACCTCTCCAGCAACGCGTTTCGCGGTTCGATTCCGGCCGCACTGGGCAGGCTCACCAACCTGACAACGCTCCGCCTCGCAGGCAACCAGTTGAGCGGTGCGATTCCATCAGAACTGGGCAACCTCGCCAACCTGGAAGTGCTGCTCCTCTATGGCAACCGGTTGAGCGGTTCGATTCCGACCGAACTGGGCAACCTCGCCAACCTGACAGTGCTGTCCCTCTCAGGTAACGAGTTGAGCGGTACGATACCGTCCGAGTTGAGCAACCTCACCAGTTTGACAACACTGGCCCTCGGTGGCAACCAGTTGACCGGCTGCGTGCCCGAAAGTTTGCGAAATGGAGCCAGCAATAACTTGGCCAACCTCGGTCTGCCGCTCTGTGGAGATATGGAGGTGCTGTTCAAGTTCTACCAGGCCACCGACGGCGCGAACTGGCTTTACAGTGGCAACTGGCTGAGCTTCGAGCCTCTCGATGCATGGCACGGCGTCACCACCGACGCGAGCGGCCGCGTTATCGGACTGGACCTCGCAGAGAACGAGTTGAGCGGTTCGATTCCGCCCGAACTGGGCAACCTCTCCAATCTGACACGGCTCGACCTCGACGACAACCGGTTGAGCGGTTCGGTCCCGTCCGAACTGGGCAACCTCACCAACCTGGAAACGCTGTCCCTCTGGGATAACGAGTTGCGCGGGGAGATTCCGTCCGAGCTGGGCAAGCTCAACAACCTGACACAACTGTACCTATACAGCAACGAGTTGAGCGGGTCGATTCCGTCCGAACTGGGCAACCTCACCAACCTGGAAAAGTTGTATCTCTCAGGCAACGGGTTGCGCGGCGCCATTCCGTCAGAGTTGGGCAACCTCGCCAACCTGACAGAACTGGGTCTCTCAGACAACCGGTTAAACGGGACGATTCCATCAGAACTGGGCGATCTCACCAACCTGGAAGAGTTGTACCTTTCAGGCAACCAGTTGAGCGGGGCGATACCGTCTGAACTGGGCCGCCTCACCGACCTGACATGGCTGAACCTCTGGGACAACCAGTTGAGCGGACCGGTTCCATCATGGCTGGGCCACCTCACCAACTTGGAAAGGTTGTTCCTCTCAGACAACCGGTTTAGCGGATGCGTACCCGGCGAACTGTGGCGCAATGCAGGCTACAATGACCTGGACAGTCTTGGCCTGCCGGCCTGCGGCGCGCCCTCTGCGCCAGCTGCCGTCACGGACGGCGCCGCGGACAGAGAGGCGGCGGGCGCGCTTGAAGGGTCTGAGGCAGACAGCGCTGACGGCGAAAGCCAGACGGCCGCGGCGCCCGTCTTGCCGCTGTTCACGCTCAGCGAGGGCCGTACCGGCTGGGAGGCCGGCGAAGCGCGTCCGCCGCTCGCGCAAGCGACGCCGCTCACACAGGAGCAGTTACAGAACCTGCTGACCCGTCTCCCGTCACTCCAGGCGGAAAGTGACGATATTGAGCAGACGCGTCTGCCCGACGACCTTTTGCCGCCGCCCCGCCCCGGTGAAGAGGTGGCGCTGCCTTTTCCGCCGCCGCAGTCCGAGGCCGCGCCCGCCGGCGATGCGGACACGCCCTTGCGCGTCCTGCGTTTCTCGCCGGAAGGGGAGATGCCCCCGGCGCCCCAGTTGAGCGTGACGTTCAACCAGCCGATGGTCCCGCTCGGCAGCCACCGGGAACTGGCCCCGGAGGACGTGCCGGTCAGGCTATCCCCCGCCATCCCAGGCGATTGGCGCTGGGTGGGCACGAAGACACTGCTTTTTGAGGCCGAGGCGGAAGGCGTTGAACGCCTGCCGATGGCTACGCAGTACACGGTCGAAATTCCCGCGGGAACCAGGTCCGCCAGCGGCCGGGAATTGGAAAACCCCGTCAGCTGGACCTTCCGCACGCCGCCCCCGACCCTGCAGAAGGTCCATCCGGCTGATGGGACATTCGCTGTCGAGCCGGTCTTCTTCGCCTCCTTCGATCAGCGCATCGATCCCGCGGCCGTGATCAAGCATGCGCAGGTGACGGCGCGCGGCCGCAGGCACGCGCTACGCCTGGCCAGCGCAGAAGAGATCGCCACCGATGAACGAGTCCGGCGGCTGGCGGCAGACGCGCAGGAAGGCCGCTGGCTGGCTTTCGTATCCGCAGAACCGCTCCCGTCCGCAACGAAGGTTACCGTGACCTTCGCGGCCGGCACGCCCTCCGCCGAGGGGCCGCTCGTCAGTTCGCATCCGCAGCGCTACGGCTTCCAGACGACCGGTACGTTTGTCCTGCATGGCTATGGTTGCGTCTCGTGGGGGGGAGACATGCCCTGCCAAAATGAACTGGCACTGCACTTCAGCAATCCCCTCCGCGGGACGTGGTGGAGTCGACATGGTATGGGCTACGATAGTACGTTCGACCCCTCTTTCATCTCCATCGAGCCGACCCCGGACGTCATAGAGTATGGTCCTGAATGTGGCTATCCTTTCATGATTAAACCGCGCATCGCCAGCGGCGCCCCTTACACCGTTACCGTCGCTGCCGGTTTGACCGACCGGTATGGCCAGACACTGGCGGAGGATGTGCAGTTCCAGTTCCAGTGGGCCAGGGAGGCGTCGCTTACCGCCCCACAGCGAGGCCCCATCACGATCCTGGACCCCTACGGCGCGCCGGCTTTCCCCATCTACACTGTAAATGTCGATGCGGTGAAGGTGCGCGCCTACCGCGTCGCGCCGGAGCAGTACGGCGAATATCTGGAGTGGCGGAATGACCGCCGTGAACAGGACCCACCCGGCGAACTGGCCATGGAACGCAGGCTGGAAATCCGCGGCCAGGATGGCGTCATGATGGAGACGGAGATCGACCTCGCCGACGCGCTGGACGGCGAAACGGGCCACCTGATCCTGCACGTTAAGCCGGAAAATGCCCCGAGCCCTGCACTCTCTCGCTGGATTCAGGTGACGCAGATCGGACTGGACGCCTTTGTCGACGCCGACGGGATGCAGGTCTGGGCAAATAGCCTGGCTGACGGCGCGGCGCTGTCCGGCGTCAACGTTTCCCTCTGGCCGCAGGATCTGCATGGCGTGACTGACGAGACCGGTTCGGCGCGACTGGCGTTTCCCGGCAGCAGCGCGCAGCTGCTCATCGCCCGTGACGGCGATGATGCGGCCTTTCTGCCCGCAGACCGCTACAGTTTCCGCTACAGTGGCTGGCAGCGGCGGGACGAGCCCACCGAAGTCCGCTACTACGTTTTCGACGACCGCAAGATGTACCGCCCAGGCGAGACCGTCAGCATAAAGGGTTGGGTGCGCCGGATCGAGCGCGGCCCGGATGGAGACGTGAGCCTGTTGCCGGAAGGCGCGGCGCCCTCCCTCGAATATCAGGTGTATGAAGGTGATTGGGGGGACAATCTGATTGACAGTGGCGTTATACCCGTCAACGCCCTGGGCGGGTTCCATTTCCAGTTCGACCTGCCGGAGAACGTCAACCTGGGCGGCGCCCGGATAGAGTTGCGGCCGGCCTCCGGCGACCTCGATGCCGACGAAGCGAGCTACGTCCACCGGATTCAGGTGCGGGAGTTCCGCCGTCCCGAGTTCGAAGTCAGCGCCCGCGTCAGCGCAGGGCCCCATATCGCCGGCGGCCACGCGCTGGCGACCGTCAGCGCCAGCTACTTTGCCGGTGGTTCATTGCCCGGCGCGGCGGTGGAGTGGCAGGTAAAGGCGACGTCCGCTTCCTACAACCCGCCGAACTGGTCCGGCTTCACCTTCGGCAAATGGTCGCCTTGGTGGGACTACGATGACAAATCCAGCGACCTCGGCAACGCCTCGTTCAGTTCGCGCACTGGCCTGGCCGGCGAACACAGTCTGCGTATCGATTTCCCGACCGGCGAAACTCCGGAGAACGGGTCTGAACCGGCAGGCGCGGGGAGCGTGAGACCCTTCCCGGTCCACGTCGACGCCGCGGCCACGGTGATGGACGTGAACCGGCAGGCGTGGAGCAGCGGCGCCGGTCTGCTGCTGCATGCGGCCGACCGCTACGTCGGTCTGCGTACCGACCGTTATTTCGTCGAACAAGGCGAACCGCTTTCGGTGGAAGTTGTGGTCACCGACGTCGACGGCAATGCGATCGCGGGGCACAGCGCGGTCGTGCGCGCCGCGCGGGTCGACTGGGAATATCGCGAGGACGGATGGCGGGCAATTGAGAAAGAGGCGCAGGAATGTACCGTCGAGACAACGGCGGCCGCCGCGCCGGATGACGCGGAGCGCAAGTTTGCCGCCTGCGCATTTGACACAACCCTGGGCGGCGCGTATCGCATCAGCGCGACGGTCGTTGACGGCGCCGGCCGGCGCAACCGCACCGAGCTGACGCGCTGGGTGAGCGGAAGCCAACGCCCGCCCGGCCGCGGCATAGAGCAGGAAGACGTCCAGCTCATCCCCGACGGCGAGGCGTACGCGCCCGGCGACAGCGCGCAGATCCTGGTGCAGGCCCCATTCTTCCCCGCCGAAGGTCTCTTGACCTTGCGGCGAGAGGGGCTTGTAACCACTGAACGCTTCACGATGGACGGCCCGACCTATACCCTGCGCGTGCCGGTCGAGGAACAGTACATTCCCAACATTCACGTGCAGGTCGACCTGGTCGGATCGGCGGCGCGCGTGGATGACGCTGGCAACGAGCTTTCTTCGGCGCCGCGGCGGCCGGCGTACGCGCGCGGCCAGCTGAATCTGTCGGTCCCGCCGCTGATCCGCACGCTGCGCGTGGACGCCGCTCCGCGGGTAGACAAACTCGAGCCGGGTGGGGAAACGACGATCGACGTGACCGTCGCCGACGCATCCGGCGCGCCGGTGGCCGGCGCCGAGTTTGCCGTCGTCGTCGTTGACGAGGCAATTCTGGCGCTGACCGGTTATCAACTGATCGACCCCGTCAGCGTTTTCTACCCCGAACGCGAGCGCGGCGTCGACGATCATCACAATCGAGCCGACCTGCTGCTTGCGAGTCCCGAATCGTTGGGTGGGGAGACGTCAACGTCCGGGAACGTCAGCAGGGGAACCTATGTATACAATGGTAACGCGGGGTGTGCCGGAGGTGGCCCGCCGTGGAGCGATGCGGAGGCGATCCGTGTGCGGTTGAACTACGACCCGCTGGCCCTCTTCGCGCCGGAGGTGCGCACCGACGCAAACGGCCGGGCCAGCGTCGCGGTCACGTTGCCGGACAGTCTCACCCGCTACCGCGTGATGGTGGTGGCGGTGGCCGGGGGCAGGTATTTCGGTACCGGCGAATCGAGCCTGACCGCGCGGCTGCCGCTGATGGCGCGGCCCTCCGCGCCCCGCTTCCTCAACTTCGGCGACAGCTTCGAGCTGCCGGTCGTGCTGCAGAACCGGACCGAAGAGGCGATCGAGACGCACGTCGTCGTGCGCGCGACCAACGCCAATCTGATGGCGGAGAACAGCGGGAGCGGAGCAGCCGGCTACGCGGTGACCGTGCCAGCCAACGACCGCGTCGAGGTGCGCTTCCCGACCACGACCGCCAGCCCCGGCACGGCCCGCTTCCAGTTCAGCGCCGTCGACGCCAACAACGCCGCCGTCGCCGACGCGGCCGAGATCGACCTGCCCGTATACACGCCGGCCACGACCGAGGCCTTCGCCGTCTACGGCGAAATCGACGACAGCGGCGCGTTCCTGCAGCCGCTGCGGCCCCCGTCTGACGCAATTCCGAGCTACGGCGGCCTCGAAGTGACCATCTCCTCAACCGCGCTGCAGGCGTTGACCGACGCCTTCATCTACCTGCTGCGCTACCCCTACGAACATTCCGAGCAGATCGCTTCCCGCATCCTCGGCGTGGCCGCGCTGCGCGATGTGCTGTCCGCCTTCGACGCGGAGGGGCTGCCAACGCCCGATGAAATCGAGAGCATGATGGAACGTGACCTGCAGACACTGGCGGCCCTGCAGGACGACAACGGCGGCTTCCCCATCTGGCGCCGCGGCGGCGAAGTCTGGCCCTACCACAGCATACACGTCGCCCATGCCCTGGCCCGCGCCCGGCAGAAGGGCTACGCCGTGCCCGAGGAAATGTTGAGCAGTTCCCTGGATTACCTGCGCAACGTCGAGGATCACTTCCCGTCCTGGTACGGGACCGGCGCCCGCCGCGGGCTGTCCGCCTACGCCCTCTATGTGCGCAAACTGCTCGATGACAACGATCCAGCCAAGGCGCGCGCGCTGCTAAACGAGGCGGGGCTGGAGAACCTCTCGCTCGAGAGCGCCGGCTGGCTGCTCTTCGTTCTTACCGACGATCCGGCCTCGCAGGAGACGGTCGCAGAGATGCGGCGCTTCCTCAACAACCGCGTGACCGAGACCGCCGGCGCCGCCACGGTCGCCTCCGGCTACAGCGACGGCGCCTACCTGCTGCTCCACTCCAGCCGCCGTTCAGACGCGGTCCTGCTCGAAGCCCTCGTCGTCGACCAGCCGGACAGCGACCTGATCACCAAGCTCGTGCGCGGGCTGCTGGGCCACCGCAAGGCCGGTCGTTGGGGCAATACGCAGGAAAACGTGTGGGTGCTGCTGGCGCTGGACCGCTACTTCAATGCCTTCGAGTCGCAGACGCCCGACTTCGTCGCCCGCATCTGGCTGGGCGAGCAATACGCCGGCGGCCATGCGTTCGCGGGCCGCTCAACCGCAAACGTCAATCTCGACCTGCCGATGCAGTATGTCCAGGACAGCGCGACCGACGCCGAAGGCGATCTGCCGCTGATTCTGCAGAAGGAAGGGCAGGGGCGGCTCTACTACCGGCTGGGTCTGCGCTATGCGCCCGCGGACCTGCGCCTGGAGGCGGCCGATCACGGCTTTACCGTCGAGCGAACCTACGCGGCTGTCGACGACCCGGACGACGTATGGCGTGACGATGACGGCGTATGGCATATCCGCGCCGGCGCGCGCGTGCGCGTCAAACTGACGATGGCGGCCCCGGCGCGCCGCGTTCACGTCGCCCTGGTGGACCCGCTGCCCGCCGGTCTGGAGATCCTCAACCCGGAGCTGGCCGTCACCGGCGAGCTGCCGCAGGAACCGGAGCGGAGCGGGAGATGGTGGTGGGGTCCCTGGTACCAGCATCAGAACCTGCGCGACGAGCGCGCCGAGGCCTTCAGTTCATACCTGTGGGCCGGTGTCTACGAATACAGCTACGTGGCCCGGGCCACGACGCCCGGCGTTTTCGTCGTGCCGCCCGCCAAGGCGGAAGAGATGTACGCGCCTGAGACGTTCGGGCGCACGGGAACGGATAGGGTGGTGGTGGAATTGCGTGAAGAGTGAGCGGCGGCTGGGGTGAGTACTGCCTGAGAACGCCAAGCCGTTTTTTCTTCATCGTGCGCCTGGTTGTGATCGTCTTGGCGCAGTGTATCGCGTTGACAGGGGGCGCGGTACGCCGTATGGCCCACAGCTGCGTCCTCTGCGACACCTGTGCCGGCTGCCGCCCCGGCCAGAGAGCCGCCGGTCGCGTGCTACCGGGCTCCGGACGGCGCCGTTCGAGAATGACCGTCTCTCTGCGGTGGCAGGGCTACACATTAGGGGCAACCGGAACATACCGGACTCCGGTTCATCATGAAGCGTCTATTCAGAAAGGCAGGGTCGAATGATGCGGCAGAAAATTATTGGCAATCGTCGTTACGTCCTCCTCGCAATCCTACTGGCTGTAGCCGTACCGGCTCTGTGGGTCACGGTCATACGGGTTATGGCGCCCAGCGTGGCGCCCGTGCCCGCACCCACGGATCCGGTTCCCACACCCACAGATGTGGCGCCATCTTCGGCCGCCGCCGCGGACAGGGAGGCGCTGGTCGCGCTCTACCGGGCCACGGACGGCGCAAGCTGGCGCAACAGCGCCAACTGGCTGAGCGACGCGCCGCTCAACACCTGGCACGGCGTCACCACCGACGAAAGCGGTCGCGTGATCGGACTGGACCTCTATGAGAACGATTTGAGCGGTACGATACCGCCCGAACTGGGCAACCTCACCAACCTGACGCGGCTGTACCTCTGGGATAACCAGTTGAGCGGTTCGATTCCGTCACAACTGGGCAGTCTCACCAATCTGACAGTGCTGGCCCTCGGGGGCAACGAGTTAAGCGGACCGATTCCGTCCTGGTTGGGCAAGCTCACCAACCTGACTGGGCTGTACCTATGGGGCAACGAGTTGAGCGGGACGATACCGTCATCGCTGGGCAAGCTCACCAACCTGACGGGGCTGTACCTATGGGGCAACGAGTTGAGCGGGACGATACCGTCATCGTTGGGCAAGCTCACCAACCTGACATGGCTGTCACTCGGGAACAACGAGTTAAGCGGACCGATTCCGTCCTGGTTGGGCAACCTGTCCAACCTGGAAGAGCTGTATCTCTGGGGCAATCAGTTGAACGGTTCGATCCCGTCGGAACTGGGCAACCTTGCCAACCTGACACGGCTCGACCTCGACGACAACCGGTTGAGCGGTTCGATCCCGTCGGAACTGGGCCACCTCGCCAACCTGACAGTGCTTGACCTCAGATACAACGGTTTGAGCGGCGAGATTCCGCCCGAACTGGGCAAGTTCAACAACCTGACAATGCTGGACCTCGGGTACAACGAGTTGAGCGGTTCGATTCCGCCCGAACTGGGCAAGCTCGCTAACCTGACACGGCTGACCCTCGATGGCAACCAGTTGCGTGGCTGCGTGCCCGCAGCCTGGCGAAATGTCGAGACCAATGACCTGGGCAGTCTGGGTCTGTCGTTCTGCGCCGCGTCATCTGCAACAGACGCCGCCACGGACAGGGAGGTGTTGGTCGCGCTCTACCAGGCTACGGATGGCGCCAACTGGGACAACAACGCCAACTGGCTGAGCGCCGCGCCGCTCGACACCTGGCACGGCGTCACCACCGACGAGAGCGGCCGCGTGATCGAACTGGACCTCTCCGAGAACCGGTTGAGCGGTTCGATCCCGTCAGCACTGGGCAACCTCAACAACCTGACAGTGCTGGACCTCGACGACAGCCGGTTGAGCGGTTCGATCCCGGCCGAACTGGGCAACCTCACGAACCTGACATGGCTGGACCTCGGGTACAACCAGATGAGCGGTTCGATTCCGGCCGAACTGGGCAACCTCGCCAACCTGACAGTGCTGGACCTCGGGTACAACGAGTTAAGCGGTTCGATTCCACCCGAGCTGGGCAATCTCAACAACCTGACCGAGCTGTTCCTCTCAGAGAACCAGTTGAGCGGTTCGATTCCGGCCGAACTGGGCAACCTCGCCAACCTGACAGAGTTGAACCTCTCGGGCAACCGGTTGAGCGGGGAGATTCCGTTCGAGTTGGGCCGCCTCGCCAATCTGACCGAGCTGAACCTCTCAGAGAACGGGTTGAGCGGATCAATTCCGCCAGAACTGGGCAACCTCAACAACCTAGTGGAGTTGGACCTCTCCAACTCCGGACAGGGGTCGCCTTTCAACAACCGGTTGAGGAGGTCAATTCCGCCTGAACTAGGGCAACTCACCAACCTGACAACGCTGAACCTCTCAGAGAACGGGTTGAGCGGGTCAATTCCGCCCGAACTGGGCAACCTCACCAACCTGACAGCGCTGAACCTCTCAGAGAACGGGTTGAGCGGGTCAATTCCGCCTGAACTAGGGCAACTCACCAACCTGACAACGCTGAACCTCTCAGAGAACTGGTTGAGCGGGTCTATTCCGCCCGAACTGGGCAACCTTACCAGCCTGACAGGGCAGGGTCTGGGCCTCAGGGGCAACCAGTTAAGCGGTTCGATTCCGGCCGAACTGGGCAACCTCGCCAACCTGACAGTGCTGGACCTCTCAGAGAATCAGTTGAGCGGTGCGATCCCGTCCGCACTGGGCAAGTTCAACAACCTGACAGTGCTGGACCTCTCAGAGAATCAGTTGAGCGGTTCGATTCCGCCCGAACTGGGCAAGTTCAACAACCTGACAGTGCTGGACCTCAGATACAACGGTTTGAGCGGCGAGATTCCGGCCGAACTGGGCAACCTCAACAACCTGACAATGTTGGACCTCGGGTACAACGAGTTGAGCGGTTCGATTCCGCCCGAACTGGGCAAGCTCGCTAACCTGACACGGCTGTCCCTCTGGGGCAACCGGTTGAGCGGTTCGATCCCGTCCGCACTGGGCCACCTCAACAACTTGACAGAACTGTACCTCGATGGCAACCGGTTGAGCGGTTCGATTCCGGCCGAACTGGGCCACCTCAACAACTTGACAGAACTGTACCTCGATGGCAACCGGTTGAGCGATTCGATTCCGGCCGCACTGGGCCACCTCACCAACCTGACACGGCTGTATCTCGGTGGCAACCAGTTGCGCGGTTCGATCCCGGCCGCACTGGGCCACCTCGCCAACCTGACAGCGCTGGACCTCAGCCTCAACCAGTTGAGCGGATGCGTACCCGAAGAAGTCTGGCGAAATGTAGCAAATGACTGGCGTCCCCTGGGTCTGCCGTTCTGCGGCGCGCCATCTGCGACCAGCGCCGCCGCGGACAGGGAGGCGCTGGTCGCGCTCTACCAGGCTGCGAACGGCGCCGGTTGGCGGAACAGCGCCAACTGGCTGGGCGACGCGCCGCTCGAGATCTGGCACGGTGTCACCACCGACGAGAGCGGCCGCGTTATCAAACTGGACCTCTCATGGAACCGGTTGAACGGGGCGGTCCCGTCCGAACTGGGCCACCTCAACAACCTGACAGCGCTGGATCTCTCAGACAACGAGTTAAGCGGTTCGATTCCGGCCGAACTGGGCAACCTCAACAACCTGACAACACTGGACCTCTCATGGAACGAGTTGAGCGATTCGATTCCGGCCGAACTGGGCAACCTCAACAACCTGACAACACTGGACCTCTCATGGAACGAGTTGAGCGATTCGATTCCGGCCGAACTGGGCAACCTCAACAACCTGACAACACTGGACCTCTCATGGAACGAGTTGAGCGATTCGATTCCGGCCGAGTTGGGCTACCTCAACAACCTGACAGAGCTGTCCCTCTCAAGCAACCGGTTGAGAGGGGAGATTCCGGCCGAACTGGGCAACCTCAACAACCTGACATGGCTGGTCCTCTCACGGAACGAGTTGAGCGGGGAGATTCCGCCAAAACTGGGCCACCTCACCAACCTGACGCGACTGGACCTCTCATGGAACGAGTTGAGCGGGGAGATTCCGTCCAACTTGGGACACCTCTCCAACCTGACACGACTGGACCTCTCAGGCAGTTGGGAGCCGAGCGGGTTGAGCGGTTCGATTCCATCCGCACTGGGCAACCTCGCCAACCTGACATGGCTGGACCTCTCACGGAACGAGTTGAGCGGGGAGATTCCGCCAGAACTGGGCCACCTCACCAACCTGACACGACTGGACCTCTCAGAGAACGAGTTGAGCGGTTCGATACCGCCAGAACTGGGCCACCTCACCAACCTAGAAAGGTTGGACCTCGACGACAACGAGTTGAGCGGGGAGATTCCGCCAGAACTGGGCCACCTCAACAACCTGCGGGGGCTGTACTTCTCAGGTAGGTCGAGCAACGAGTTGCGTGGCGGCGCGCCAACTACGACAGACGCCGTCGCGGACAAGGCGATGTTGATCACGCTCTACCAGGCCACGAACGGCGCCGGTTGGCGGAACGGCGCCAACTGGTTGAGCAACGCGCCGCTCAACACCTGGCACGGCGTCACCACCGACGGAAGCGGTCGCGTGATCGAACTGGACCTCTCGGAGAACGGGTTGAGCGGTTCGATTCCGGCCGAACTGGGCAAGCTGAGCCACCTGACACGGCTGTCCCTCTCACACAACGAGTTGAGCGGTTCGATTCCGCCCGAGTTGGGCAACCTCAACAACCTGACAGCGCTGCACCTCTCAGACAACCGGTTGAGCGGGGAGATTCCGGCTGAATTGGGCAAGCTCGCCAACCTGACAGTGCTGGACCTCTCCAACAACCAGTTGCGTGGCGAGATCCCGCCAGAACTGGGCCACCTCGCCAACCTGGAAAGCCTGGATCTCTCCAGCAACCAGTTGCGTGGCGGGATCCCGCCAGCGCTGGACAGCCACGCTTGTCTGATCGAATTGAATCTCCATCGCAACCAGTTCATGACAGCCAGGGAGGTGCTGGTCGCGTTCTACCAGGCCACGAACGGCGCCAACTGGCTGAGGAGCGCCAACTGGCTGACGGACGCGCCGCTCGACACCTGGCACGGAGTCACCACCTCCACCTACGATAGCGGTAGCGTGATCGAACTGGACCTCTCAGAGAATGGGTTACGTGGCGAGATCCCGCCAGAACTGGGCCACCTCAGAAACCTGAGAAGACTGGACCTCGCAGGCAACCAGTTGCGCGGGGAAATACCAGTGGGAGTGCGGGACGCTGTCAGCTGGTGTACCGACAACCAGACGGTGATGATCAGCTTCCCGCTAGAAGAAAATGGCAAGACGGTCTCCATCTGCCGGGATGACAAGTCGGATAATCTGATTTACTCCTTCGGAGTGCCAGGAGACGAACCGGAGTTGGAGTACAGCGGGCCGGATCTCGGTGAAATCAGTCTGTCAGCCTCCTTGTGGCACGGCCAGACCCTTGCGGAGTTGGCCAGTTATGCCGACAACGACGAAGCCGCCAAAGCGGCTGAATCCCTCGATACCAACGGTTTCTATTCCGTCAGAGGCCTGACCGGCTATTTTTACCAGGGCGGGTACATCTTTCGACATGGAGGATGGGAGTTCGCCATCAGTTATATGTGGGGCCGGTCCTTCAACTACGGTTACAGCGCGGGGGGGCATCTCAATAACTACCAATCGCACAAAATCACTGTGACATCACCCACGGGGGAAGGGTATCACCTGCACGGTCCCTCAGTTGATACCTGCCTGAAAGGCTGAATTCGGAGTGAACGAGCCGCCTTAACAGGCTGGAAGAATCGGGGTTCCTCACCAGGACGCGCCAGCCATGAAAGGCGCTCAAGATGCATATACTCGAACTGTTTCTGTCATGTCGATGCTTGCTGTCAATGGGCGCGGTAGCGAGCGAAGCTGTGGGGGGCGCCGCCGCGTTGCGCGACGGCCGCGCGCCCCTCTGCGTCGGGGTCGGCAACGGCGACTACCTAGACATTAGGCAACCCTTGATAGGCCGTATCCAGTTGGTGTCCGTAGTTGCCGCGTCCGTTGTGGCCGATGATCCCGGCCCGATAGCTTGCGGGCGTCGAGAACTCCAGTAGTCAGTGGGGACTCATGCTATATAGCGTTTGAAAGAAGCCCCCTGGTGACATATCTTTGGAGGTCTCCATCAACCAAGGCATTTCACCAGGAGGACCAACCGAATGACAGCCCATTTTGTCGACTCTTGTCTATGGGTACACCTGCCCGGTGACGACATGGGCAAGGAACTGGAAGGACATCTGAGACGACCGGGTCCGCAGCCTGAGTGTAGCGACAATGAACTGATCGCGATCTGTCCCCTCGGCGAGTGTCTGGGATGAAATATGGGAAAAGAGTTACTCAATCATATGCAGGCACATCGGGATAAGTTCCCGATCTTGCCGGAGCAGAGCCGGTTCAAACGGCGACGACGTAACTTGATGCGAATTATCAATGAGATGAAGCGCATGATGTTGGTCAGGACGGAGCGCTTTTGGGGCAGGCAGTGTGCAATCGATAGCCTGCCCATTCCTGTGGTCCAGTTCCATCTGGCGCCGCAATCGCGCCGCGATTGGCCAGCTTAAGGGGCAAATTTTGGGAAAGTCTCCTACAAGAAAATGACGATCTTCGGTTTCGAGCTGCATATGCTGATCACGATAGGTGGCCTCATCCTCGACTTCGAGTTAGCTCCTGCCAGTGTCGGTGACTTGGCTATCGGTCGCGAACTCCTTGAACTACAAGAGGTGTTAAGGTGTTCTCCGCGCCCCTCCGCGTCCTCCGCGGACAAAAGGGCTTGTTGGTGTCTTTCGCGCCCTCTCTCAGTCATTTGGAGCCAGCAAGTCTTCCGTCTGCCCACTATGAATCAAAAGCACCGTCCCCACCGCACTCAACCAACCATTAAGCTGATTCCCATACCCCGCCCGATCCTCCGCCTCCGGCCGGTTCATCCCCAACAAAGTCAAATCAGTCTGCCTGCTCCACGTCTTCACCGTCTCCGGGAACGGCTCATCCTGCGGCGGCACCACCACCACCGGCTCCGCCTCTACCCGCACCCTGTCCAACAGCGCGTGCAGATGCGCCTCAGTCTGTTCCCGTCCCTCTTCGCGCGGCAATATCTGCAAAAGACGTATCGAAGCCCCGTCCCACGTCGGATTCTGCGCAATAATATGCGACAGCAGCAGCATCAAATCCCCGTTCCCGCTGCGCCCTCTCCACCACACATCGATCACCTTCTGGTTCCCGAACCCCCGCTCCTCGTCATGATGCAGAAACAGCACCGACTTGCCCAGCTCATACAACGTCGACAGCAGCCGCAGCGACAGCGTCCGTCCCCCCTCCGTATCGCTCCACCCCATCAGCACCGTGTTCGGCTCCAGCCCGCCTACCCCGTGCGCCTGACTTACCGTCACCGCGCCCGCATAAAAATTCTCCACAATGTCCGCCTCCGCAAAGGCCGACATATTCTGCTCCTGGATAAAAGTGCGAATCTGCCGCCGCGCCACAGCGCGCAGTCGCCGCTCCGCCAGCTTATCGATATCCCCCACCAGCAGCTGATAAAACGACACGATCCCATACCCCCGCGTCAGCAAATTCGCAACCTCCACCAGCGGCGCCCGGTTATGCGGCTGCCCCGTAAACACCAGAATATTCGGCCGCCAGTTCTTCGCATCTACGACCGAGCGCTCCAGATTCAGCAGCGCCTGCCGCGCCATTGCAAACCAGATCCCGCTGCGCACATCGCCCCATGTGCGAATCGTCGAACGCCGCTCCAGATAAAAGTAGATGCCATAACTGACCAGGATCGCAATGATCGTCGCCACCGGATTGATCACGAACATCGCCCCGTAGCAACCCGCCGCCCCCAATAACGAAAACCCGGGATGAATCTTCGCCCGCGGCCGGAAACTGGGATTGCCCACCAGCTTCTCGATGCCTGCCACCAGGTTCGTCATCCCATACGTGTTCAGGAAAAACATCGTGATGATCGGCGCCACAACATTCAGATCGCCCGCCCAGATAATCGCAAACGCAATCAGTGCCGTGACCAGAACACCCACCCGCGGCTCCGTCCTGCTCCCCAGTTTTGAGCCGAGCACCCGCGGCACGATCCCGTCAAGCGCCATCGCCTGCAGCGTCCGCGGCGCCGCCACAATGCTCCCCAGCGCCGACGAAAGCGTCGCCGCCCAAACCCCAATCAGAATCATCGGCGGAAAAATCGCGATATCCCGCATTATCAGCGTATTGCTCTTCAGCTCATCCGCACTGCCATGCAACGACAGCCAGACAACCGACAGAAAGTAAACTGCCGCCGTAAACATCACCGACAAAAGTGTGCCCTTGTGAATGCTCCTGCCCGGATCCTTCAGATCCCCCGACATGCTCGCGCCCACCGCAATACCCGTCACCGCTGGGAAGAACACCGCGAACACACTCCAGAAACTCATCCCCTCCCCATAATTGGCAACCAGCGTCGGCGCCCGGATCGACCCCCAACCTCCCGCAAAAAACGACAGCAGCGCCAACATCAACGCTGCCAGAATGAAGTACTGTATCTTTATCGCAAAGTCCGCCCCAATGAAAGCGATTGCCGCGAAGAACAGCGCGATACCTGTCGCCAGCAACCGCGGATCTATCCGGTCGAAAAACGCGATCCCCTCCAAAGACTCGGTGAAACCAATAATGTAAAAAGCAACCGAAATCGCCTGCGACAAATACAGCGGTACCCCGATCGCGCCGCCAATTTCACGTCCCAGCGTCCGCGATATCAGATAATACTTGCCACCCGCCCGCACATTCATCGACGTCGCTATCGCCGACAGCGACAGTCCCGTCAGAAAACTGATCGCGTTGGCGATCGCCACGATCAGCAACGCGCCCACCATACCTGCCTGGCCCACCACCCAGCCCGCCCGCAAAAACAGTATCAACCCCAGAATCGTCAGCACGTTCGGCGTAAACACGCCCCCAAAAGTACCAAAACGGGCCGACGCATTTGTCGTTTGCGGTGAAGCCGTCTCTGCAGATGCAGTCATAAGCCTTGGCTAACCTCCTCCAATGCGTTGCGCCAGACAGCGGGAATCCGGTCCCCCAGCTCGACACCCTTCGCGCCGATGAACTGGGCCAACTCCAGCAGCGACTCCGCAACCGCCCCCCCGGACCGCGCGTCGTCGCGCGTCTCGTCTTCCTGATACAATGCGTGGATATGGTAGATGCCCGTCTTACGATCTATTCGCGAATCCATTCTCCCGATAAAGCGGTCGCCCTGCAGCAGCGGCATCACATAATAGCCGTACTCCCGCTTCGCCTTCGGTACGTATATCTCAATCCGGTAATGAAAGCCGAATAACTGCTCCGTCCGCTCCCGGTCACAGATCAGATTGTCGAATGGCGACAGAAACACCGTGCGCGGCGCCCATTCGCCATCCTGGATCGACGCCAGCAGCGGCAGAGTGTCCCGGTGGATAAACCACTCGCCCTCCCACGGCCCCTCCTCGCCCACAATCCGCGCCGGCAGCACAACCTCCTCCTCCGCCAGTTCCTGCAGCCGCTCCCCCAGGTTCGGGTACCTCATGCGCATAAAATGGTTATTGATCTGCTTCCGCGTCGCCGCGCCCAGCGCCCTCAGCGAGTGCTGGCACGCCGCCCGCACCATCTCCTCCTCTTCCGGCAGCGCCTGACCCGCCCACTCCGGCAGCCACGCATCCCGCAGATGCCACAGCTTCTGGTTCCCCCGCCGCCCCACAGTAATCACAACGCCTTTCCGGTCCAGAAAGTCGAGCATGCGCGTAACCGTGCTCCCGCCCGTCCAGCCCATCGATTCCCACGGCACAGCCTCCGGGCCCGCCAGCGCCTTCGACGGCAGCGGCCCGTCCGCAGTCAACCGCTCCAGAATGTGCGCCTCCATCTCCGCATTCGCCTCCATCCAGCCCCGCACCCGCTCCGACCACTTGCTGGATCCAGTGTAGGCACGCCCGATCCAGCGCCGAAACAGAGGGTAATCTTCCGTCAGCACAAACGAAGCGCAGTGTGCCCAGGCCTCGATGATCTGCCGCTCCTCCTGCAAATCGTCCAGCAGCGACGGCTCGAATGCCCCCATCCGGCTCCACAGCACCAGCAGCTGCGTCCGCTCCACCGCCCGAATCGGGTCGATCTGCACACAGTTCAGCCGCCGAAAAAGCCTGAGCATACCCGCCTTGCTCGTCTCAGCACGCGGCCCCGCCAGCCCCTGCACCGCAATCGCCAGCCGTCTCGCTTCAGTGTCAGTAAGTGTGATCGCTTCCATTGCGACTCTCGTCAGTGGTGTCAGTCTATGTCGTCTGGCCGCCAGATTTACCGCCTTTCCCAGCGCCGCCAGCATTTGTCGTTTGCTGTGGGCGGTCCGGCCTTCGGCCCTCCCTTGTGCAGGGGCTGCGCCCCCGCAACGCCCCCCTACAAAAACATGCCTCACCTACCGTACGCCTTCATCCCGGCAGTGCCGCTCTAACCATGCGGCCCCCGCCAGCCAAATGCGCACTCAGATAGCCTGAATGGCGGCAACGATAAGGGCTGGTCAAGACAGGCACTATTTACCCCGCAGCAACTACCTGCAAACCAATAACTGAAAACAAGAACCCCCCAGCCCCAAAACCACCCCGTACGAACATGCACACTAGGGATCGTTGACGTTTGTCTGAACAACGAATTCCAGGTGCAAATTGCGGCTGATCGTCGAAGGGCGGCGCAGCTGCGCAAAGAAAATCCCATACCACTTTGGTGTTCTCCGCGTCCTCCGCGGACAAAAAAGGTGTTCTTCGCGACCCTTCGCGTAACTTCGCGGATCAATTGGTTTTGTCTACTTCAACAGTCAAGCGAGATACATCCCTAACAGGCCTGCAGGATTTCCGTTCTTGTTGAAATCTGAACAGCCTTCCCAAAATGTCAACGCAACCTAAAAACTAAGAACTGAAAACTAAAAACTGACCTCTCACCCCAACACCGCTTCCCCAATCGCCCTATACCCCTGCGCCGCCGCGATCAAATCGTCCAGCTTCAGCCTCTCATTAATGATATGCGCGTCCGCCTCCGTCGCCGGCCCGAATCCGATCGTCGGGATCCCGGCCCTGCCCGCGCTGTACGCCGCATTCGTGCAGAAACGGTACGCGTTCAGCCCCGCCCCGATCCCCGCCCCCTGCACCGCCGCCAGCGCGCTCGTCACAAACGGGTCCGCGTCATCCGCCAACCACGCCGGAAAAAACTTCTCAGTCGTAAATGAATGCCCCGTATAGCTCGTATATTCGCCAATGCCCACCCGCGCATCCAACTGAATATCGGCCAGCTCCGGCCGCCCGCTGATGTCCGCCAACACACGCTCCGCCGCCTCGCCCGGCAGCAGCCGCCGGTCATACGTCACCCGGCAAATGCTCGGAATCACCGAATGCCCCGGATACGGCGCGCTGATAATATCCGTCAGCGCAAAAATCGCCGGCCCCATCTGCGGATGCTCGTCCAGCGCCAAATCCTCCACCGCCGCGATCACCCGCATCATATCCAGCACCGCGTTCCGCCCCATCTGCGGCGCCGACGAATGCGAAGGCCGCCCCGTCGTCGTCAGATGAATCTCAGCCCGCCCGCGTCCGCCCCGCACGATCTGCAGGTCCGACGCCTCTCCTATCACCACGAAATCAGCGCCCGTCTGCGCAACCACCTTCTCGAGCGCCACCCCTTCCAGCACCTCCTCCATCACCGACGCGCTCACCACCGCCTTACCCTTCAGCGTCGCCTTGTCCAGCCCAATAACGCCGTGCACCATCGCCGCCAGCGCGCCCTTCATATCCGCCGCGCCCCGTCCGTGCAGCGCGCCTCCCCGCACCTCCCCGCTGAACGGGTCCAGCTCCCACGGCACCCCCGGCGACACGCCCACCGTATCCGTATGCGCGTCGAATACGATCGTCGGCCCCGGCTGCGCCCCCTCCAGCACGCCAACCACATTGCCCACGTCGTCCGTCCACACGCGGTCAAACCCCAGCGCCACCATCTCCCCCTCGATGCGCCGCGAAACATCCGCCTCGTCGCCGCTCAGACTGGGGATGCGCACAATATCTCTCGCAAACGTTATCAGGCCGTCTGTATCCAGCATTCGCGTTTCCTTGTCTGTTTGTGTCCGAACCGCAATACCCGTGCCTTCCTTCTTTTCCCGTCACCGCCGGCCGACTCTTCCCTCACCCGCCCCGGCAACCCAGTTGTGACCCGGTTTCGGGAACACGCGAAGGAATATAGCTGAAATACTGGAAATCGCGCAACTGCACTTTTTTGACGCCCAGAAGGGACACCCACGCAATTGCGAAAATAAGACGGTCGAACCGCCCAACTATTCCGATGCCTTGCAAACCGCTTGCCTGTCAGATACACTACATCATAACGCAGTGGCCGCAAGCCGCTCGCCAATAGCCAAAGGAGCCTCCCCCTCACATGAACACAACGAGCGCTTACCAGTCCATCGAAGAGACCAACGACGGCCTTGGCGAACAACAATACATCGCCAGCGACGAAATCGCCACAACCGTCTACCTGGCGCAAGAGTTGGGCAAACCCCTGCTCACCGAAGGACCCGCCGGCGTCGGCAAAACCGAACTGGCCAAAGCCATCGCCGGCTCGCTCGGCCGTACCCTCATCCGCCTCCAATGCTACGAAGGACTGGACGAGACCAAAGCTCTCTATGAGTGGGAGTATGCCAAGCAGCTCCTGTACACACAGCTGCTCCGCGATCAACTGCAACAGACTCTCGCCGGCGCCAACTCCCTCGCCGAAGCCGCCGACCGTCTCGCCGACGAAGAGGACGTCTTCTTCTCGATGCGCTTCCTCCTGCAGCGGCCCCTCCTGCGCGCCATCCTCAGCGACGAGCCCGTCGTGCTCCTCATCGACGAAATCGACCGCGCCGACGCCGAGTTCGAAGCATTCCTGCTCGAGGTGTTGAGCGATTTCCAGGTCAGCGTCCCCGAGCTCGGCACGCTCGCCGCCAAACACCGGCCCATCGTCGTCCTCACCAGCAACAACACCCGCGAACTCAGCGAAGCGCTCAAACGGCGCTGCCTCTATCTCTTCATCGGCTACCCCTCGCAGGAGCAGGAGTTGAACGTCGTCCGTCTCAAAGTGCCGGACCTGGCGCCACAGATTGCCAGCCAGGCCGTCGAGCTCGTGCAAAGCCTCCGTCAGGTCGACCTCCGCAAGCTGCCCAGCATCTCCGAAACCTTGGACTGGGCCCAGGCGCTCGTCACCCTCAACATCGAAAACTTGGACCGCAAGACGCTCGAGACGACACTCAGCGTGCTGCTTAAACACGAGACCGATCTGCGAAAAGTCCAGCGCCAGCTGGGCCGCATGGACAGCACCGACGACGACGACGACGACGAGACCGACTGGGACGAAGAACTACCCGGCCGCCGGCGTATGGACTGAACCTTTTTCACCTGGCAAAGCCGCCCGAGTGCCTGCTGGCAGAGAGAGCAAGCGAGACGCCTGCGCTCCCCGCTGCAGAGGAGAATCCCATGGAAGAACGAATCGTAAAATTCATTTCAGCCTTGCGTTCCGGCGGCGTACGCGTCAGCCTCGCAGAGAGCACCGATGCCTTCGCTGCCGTCGAAAACCTTGGCGTCAAAGATCGGGATTCCTTCCGCCTCAGCCTGCGCGCAACCCTCGTCAAAGATCTCGAGAGCCTGCCCACTTTCGAAGAGCTCTTCCCGCTCTTCTTCGGCAGCGGCGAGCCGCCCCCACTCATGAATCTGACCGAAGACCTGACCGAAGAGGAAGCCAACATGCTGGCCCAGGCCCTGCAGGAGTATGGCCAGCGCCTGCGCGATATGCTCGAACGGCTCCTCCGCGGCGAGGAGCTGACCCCCGAAGAGCTGGAGGGCCTCGGCCAGATGGTGGGACTGAACCAGGCCGATGACCTGCGCTACCGCGAATGGATGGCGCGCCGCATGCAACGCGCCCTCCAGTTCGAACAAGTGCGCAAGGCCATGCAGGAAATCATGGAGCTCATGGCCCAGATGGGCATGAACAAAGAGCGCCTCGACCAGATGCGCCAGCTCATCGCCCAGAACATGGAATCCCTGCGCGAGCAGCTACGCCAGCACGCCGGCCAGCGCATCGCCGAAAACATGGCCGAGCAGCGCCCCGAGGACAACCTCGACGGGCTCATGGATCGCCCCTTCCAGGCCCTGTCCGACAGCGACATGCAGAAGCTGCGCCAGGAAGTTCGGCGGCTCGCCGCCCTCCTCCGCAGCCGCATCGCCCTCCGTCAGAAAAGGGCCAAGACCGGCCAGCTCGACGCCAAAGCCACCATCCGCTCCAACCTCAAGCACGGCGGCGTCCCCTTCCAGATCAAGCACCGCGACCGTACCATCAAGCCCAAGCTCGTCGTCATCTGCGACATCAGCACCTCCATGCGCCACTGCTCCGAACTGATGCTCTCTCTCCTCTACGAGTTGCAGGACCAAGTCAGCAAGTCCCACGCCTTCGCCTTCATCGACCACCTGGAGTACATCACCCCCGACTTCCAGGGCAACCGCGCCAATGAAGCCATCCAACAGGTGCTGGTCCGTATGCCACCAGGCTATTACAGCACCGACCTCGGCCACAGCCTCCAGAATTTCTCCGACGACTACCTCGACACCATCGACCACCGCACCACCCTCATCGTTGTCGGCGACGGGCGAAACAACTACAATGATCCCCGGCTGGATATCTTCAAAAAGATGGCCCGCCGCAGCCGCCGCACGCTCTGGCTGAATCCCGAAATGCCCATGCTGTGGGGCAGCGGCGACAGCGATATGCTCGAGTATGTGCCCCTCTGCGACAAGATCTTGCAGGTCAGTACGCTCTCCGAACTGACGGCAGCGGTGGACCAGTTGCTTGTCGAGAAATAATAACTGCAGCGGCCTTCGGCAGGAACAACCCGCTGATCTGAGGCCGCCCGCGATCTATGAGCGTTAAGAGAGCTGTCGCACAGGTTGTAGGTTGGATCGGGGGGCTTTGTCTGTTGGGGGCGCTGCTCTTCTTCGCCGTACAACAGTTCAATCTGGCAGGCCCTGCCAGAAACATTCTACTGGACGTCGCCGGCATCGCCCCCTCTCCCGTCGAGGACCCCTGCCTGCAGAACAACGTCGCCGGCGCCATCGTTGCCCGCATCGACTACAACGACGCTGAAGCTCTGCACACCCTCTTCGAGCAGGTCGACGTCTGGCACGTCGACCCGGAGCAGCTTAACGCCGTCGCGCTCGTGTCGCCCGCCCAGCAGCAATGGCTGACCGACGGCGGCTTCCCCTTCTCCGAAGAAACCGAACGCACCGCGGATCTGCCCAACCCCTGCGCCTTCCAGACGCTGGCCGACAACAACGCCATCCCCGGCTATGCCTGCTATCGCACTGTCACGAAAACCCACTCAGATCTGGAGTCGCTGGCCGAGCAATACCCGGACCTGGCCGAGCTCAACGACATCGGCAACAGCTGGTACAAAATCCGCACCTGGGGCCTGGCCGGCTTCGACATCCAGGCGCTCGTCCTGACAAATCGCCAGTCCACCGACTTTGAGAAAGGCGAGCTCGTGGTCATGGCCGCCCAACACCCCCGCGAAATGGCGACCGCCGAAGTCGCGACCCGTTTCGCCGATATGCTGCTCGAAGGCTACGGCACCGACCCGGACCTGACATGGCTGCTCGACTACAACCGCATCCACATCATCCCCCAGGCCAATCCCGACGGACGCACCTGGGTCGAACAAGGATATCTCTGGCGCAAAAACACCAACAGCACCAACGGCTGTGAATTCCCCCGTAGCGGTGTCGACCTGAATCGCAACGGCAGCTTCCTTTGGAATCACTGCCAGGGCTGTTCGTCGAGCGATATCTGCTCGGTCTTCTATCGCGGCGAATCAGCCGCATCCGAGCCCGAGACACGTGCCATCGAGGCCTACCTGAGCACCGTCTTCGCCGACCAACGCGGCGAAGGCTACAACGATCCCGCCCCGGAAGATACCAACGGCGTATTTATCTCCCTCCATTCCTACGGCCGCCTCCTCTTCTACCCGTGGGAGCACTCGTCCACCCCCGCTCCCAACCAAGATGAACTGCGCCGCCTCGGCCGCAAGCTCGGCTATTTCCCCGATTACAGGGTCTGCAATCCGGAGCTCTGCATGTACCGCTTCGACGGCAGCACCACCGACTACGCCTACGGTACGCTCGGCGTCGCCTCCTACACCTACGAGCTCGGCACAGCCTTTTTCCAGAGCTGCTCCTACTTCGACGAGTCAATCCTCGACCCGATTCTGGAATCCCTCGTCTACGCCGCCAAGGCCGCCCGCCGCCCTTACCAGCTGCCGGCCGGCCCCGACGTCACCGACGCCGTCGCAGATCCCGCGCGCGTCCCGATCGGAATGGCCGTCACGCTGTCCGCCACCGCTGACGACACCCGCAGCGCCGGCAGCGGTTCCGACACCGAACCGTCCCAGCCCATCAGCGCCGCCCGCTTTTCTATCGACGCGCCCTCCTGGCTGGCAACCACCTTCGAAACCCTGCAGCCGCTCGACGGCGACTACGACTCCTCGCTCGAATCCCTGACAGGCGCGCTCGACACCACCGGCCTGCAGCCCGGCGCCTACACCATCTTTCTCGAAGCCCAGGATTCCGATGGCAACTGGGGTCCCCCCACCGCCCTGTCTATCGAGGTCGTCGCGCCCGCTACCGAGCGAACACCCATCCAACATAAACTATATCTGCCGCGCGTCTGGCACTAAACCAGTAGCAGCCAAAAGCCGGCCTTATCCTCCCCCCAGCCGCCTCTGACCTTCCTCCTATCCTTTCACCTCGCAGTCAAATCTTAGACTATCAGATTCTTCCGCTGTATAATGCATCCGGACTTGGCAGTGCAGGCCAGACGCCTGTTCACCCAGACCACAATAACGAAGCCGGTCGGCGCAAGACTGCCGACCAGGCGCTCACCTGGCATGAAGGAGTTCAGCGATGGCGAAGATGCAAGCGGATTATATCTGGATGAACGGGGAGATCATCCCATGGGAGCAGGCGACGGTGCACGTTTTCACCCATGCCCTCCATTACGGCAGCAGCGCATTCGAGGGGATTCGCGCCTACGAAGTGAATGACGCCGCCGCGATTTTCCGCGGGCCCGAGCATTTCGAGCGGCTGCTCTACTCCTGCAAGGTAGCCCACATCCCATCACCCCTCGACGTTGATGAATGGATGGATGTGGCCCAAGCCGTCCTGCGCAAAAACGACCATCGCAGCGCCTACATCCGCCCCTTGGTCTTTCGCGGCTACGAAAGCTTGGGCGTAGATGGCCGCGGCTGTCCCGTCGACTCCATCCTCGCTTCCGTGCCCTGGGGTCGCTATCTCGGAGCAGAGTCCATCGAACAGGGCGTCGATGTCCAGGTGAGCAGTTGGCGCCGCATGGCCTCCAACATGTTCAGCCCGATGGCCAAGATCGGCGGCCAGTACGTCAGCAGCCAGAACGTCGTTATGGAAGCCAAGGACAACGGCTTCACCGAAGGCATCGCCCTCGACATCAACGGCCAGGTCAGCGAAGGCAGCGGCGAGAATATCTTCGTCATCTACAAAGGCGTAATCTATACGCCGCCCCTCGGCAGCAGCATCCTCGGCGGCGTCACCCGTGATTCAGCCATCACGATCGCCCGCGACCTGGGCTACGATCTGCGCGAGCAGGCCATGTCGCGCGAAATGCTCTACCTCGCCGACGAAATCTTCTTCACCGGGACCGCAGCCGAGATCACGCCCGTGCGCTCGGTCGACCGGATGCCCGTCGGCGACGGCAAGCGCGGCCCGGTCACGCAGTCAATCCAGGGCGTTTTCTTCGGTATTCTCGAAGACAATATGCCGGATAAATGGGGCTGGCTGACACACGTAGGATAATATAGAAGTGGGGTAACTACGCAGCCGCAGCTGATTCGCAACCCTGAACGAGGGGAGCAAAGGTGTTCTTTCTCCCCTCATTGTTGTATTTTGGGCGGTCGGGCCTTCGGCCCTCCCTTGTGCAGGGGCTGCGCCCCCGCAACGCCCCCCTACAAAACCATCCCTCACCGACCGTGTGTGCGCATTCCGGCAGCGTGTCTAGCCAACAGTGTCTCCTACCCCATCTGCAGTCTCAGCCCACTGACCACTAACCACTGATCACTGACCACTGCAGTTCCGACCGTGTGTGCGCATTCCAGCCGCGCGGCTCCAGCAGCGTGGCTGCCGCCAACCGAATACGCAATCAGATAGCCTGAGTGGCGGCAGCGATAAAGGGCTGGTCAAGACAGGCACTGTATATGGCTTAGTAGTTACGAAGTGGGATAATATAGAGGTGAGGAGTGAAGATGTCCCGCTCCTCACTCACGCCCCGCCACCTGCCCGAACCAGCGGTCTTCCAGCAGGTCCAGCTGCCCGTTCTCCTCCAGCGCTCCTAGTGCCGCTAAGAGCGCGCCCTGCAACTTCTGCGCCTTGATCGACACCGCAATCACATAGGGATCCGCATCGAGCGCAGCGCCCACCCCGCGAATCTCCTTACCCTCTCCCTGCGCCAGCCGCAGCGTGACGCCGTCGATGAGCAACCCATCGCTCGCGCCGGAGACGAGCGCCTCGATCGCCTTCTCCGAAGAATCGAATGGCAGCCGCGTAAAGTCGGCGCCTTCCCGTTGCAGTCGGCGCGCGATCGCATCCCCCCGGCTGCCCCACTCCACCGCCACCGTACCTCCATCCAGGTCCGCAACCTCTTCATACGCCGCATCCGCCCCCACCACAAGCCGCACACCGGCCTCAAAATAGGGCGGCGAATAATGTACGTCCTTTGTCATGCGCGCATTGTACGGAAACGCGCTGATCACCGCATCCACACGGTCAACCAGCAACGCATCCAACAGACTGTCGAACCCGACCGCGACAATCTCCGCCTCCAGACCCCACTCAGCAGCTATCTCCCGCGCCAGCTCCACGTCATACCCAATCGGCGCCCCTTCCGCATCCAGCGTTTCAAATGGCGGGAAACTCGGGTCCATCCCCACCCGCCAACTGCCCCGCTCCTGCATCTTGAGCCAGGTCTCATCCACCGGCGTCCCCGTCCCGCGCAAGATGAGCCACCCGCCCACCACCAGCGCCGCCGCCAATACGCCAGCGACAATCCACAGCCGTGGCTGCTGCTCAAAACTGCGTCGAACAGAAAACTGTGCCCAGTGGCCGCCGCCACTCCTGGCGACTAACCACTGGCGGCCGCCATCAGCTGCATTCGTCGGGCGCGACTCTCTCCCGTCTATCTTCTCCCGGTCGTTCATGGCGCCTCAAACTGCCCCTTCGCGTACTTCTGCAACTCCAGATAAATGGCCTTGGGCTCAAAATCCGTGCCGACAAAAGTGTAATTGTCCTGGTAGCTCTTCTGATCCCACGGAAAGCGAAAGACCCATAAACCGACGCTTTCGAGCCAGGGCCACTCGGTGCGTGCGATCTCGTACGCCTGTACAGTGTTGAGTATGCGCTGCGCCGGACGCACCGCCCTCGTCCAGCGCGGATGATCGTTCCATCCGCCTTCCGTGATCATGGCCGTCTTATCGCCGTCACCGTTGCGTACCATGATCTCCCGCAGCAGTTCGGACCGTCGAAAGTTGACAACCGATTCGCCCGCCGGCTCGTCGGCCTCGAATCCCAGACCGTAAGCGTGAATCGCCAAAATATCGAAATAGTCGGCCGCGCCCGCGTCGTACATCCGCTGCAGATAGTCCAGATCGTTCATGCTCCATTCGCTGCCCGGCGGGTCCAGCGTCGGCGCGAGCGCGCCCGCCAGCACCTGTACCTCCGGCGCGGCCGCTTTCACCATCGGGTAAACCACCTTCAGCATCTCCACATAGCCCGCCGGATCGACCGGGCGAAAGCCCCACTCCAGGCTCAGATTCGGCTCGTTCCATATGATCAGATACTGCACTTTGCCCGCATAGCGCCGCACGAACTCGACGGCGAAGCGCCCAAACGCCTCGTACTGCTCCTCCTCCAGATATAAATGATGGGAATCTTCCGGCCGCGCCCATTCCGGCACATAGCCCAGCCGCGCGATCACGGTCAGCCCCTGCCGGTTTGCGTGGTCGATGACCAGGTCCGGGTGGCTCCATTCGTACTGACCGCGTCTCGGTTCGTAGTAGGCCCAGGGGAAATACTCAACAATCCACGGCGCGCCCATCTCGCGCACCATCTCGAGGCTTCGTTTGATCTTGGCCGCGTCCGGCTCATCCGTCAGGCGCGTATGAACGCCCATCTTGGCGTTGATCGTCGCCACCGTTCGTTGCGGGCCCAAAGGCACCCAATTACGAAAATAGGAACGATAGGTCAGGCCAAGAACGCTGCAAAGAAGCAGCGCCCCAATCAGCTTTCGGACGCGGGGCGGCCACGCTGCGAGCGGCGGTATGCGGTTTAAAGAGTCGGAATTCCTGCGCACACTGGAGGCGATGCGGCCTATCATCAAAAGGGGAGGTGAAGCATGCGGCGGCTAGGTGTCTTCCCGCAGCGCTGTATCTTCATCATCGGAGGGTAAGGCAGGGGAAAAGGCGAATTCGCCGTCGCCTTCTTCCAACGCCGTCGGCTCCTGCGGCGCCTGGCTGGCTTCAATCGCCTGGATGCCATTCTCTGCCTGGTGCAGTGAATTGTTCAGTTTGTCCCGCAGCCGGTAAAGCACATCGAGCGCATAGACTTCGGCTTCATCAACCAGACGGATCGCCTCGGCGTGCCCATGCGCAATGATGCGCTCCGCTTCTTCCCGCGCGCGTTCAGTGATGGCGTCTTCGCTGGCAATTTGTATTGCCTGCTGCTCCGCGTGGGCGACGATCTGCTCCGCCCGCGCCTGCGCATCACTGATTATGCGGTCGCGCTCGGTAATCATGCGCTCGCTTTCCTTGATCGCGCTCGGTATGCTGATACGCATCTGATCTATCAGCCGCAGACATTCTTCCGAATTCACGATCAAAGAGGGCGAAAGAGGCACCCGCCACCCTCTGTTCAGGGTCTGTTCAAGTTGATCCACCAGTTGTAATATTTCCATGATCAGGTTGAACTTTCGTCTGGCTGTTCCCGGCGGCCGCCAGGAACAGGAAACCGGATGCTAATCCGCTATTGCTTGCGCTCCGCAAACCGTTGCCGTAACGCCTCCTCAGTATGTGGCGTCACCCAGTGCGACACGTCGCCGTCCAGGCTGGCCACTTCCTTCAAAATTGTAGAACTGAGATAGACATAGTCCGTGCTGCAAAGCAGGTAACACGTCTCGATCTGCGGCGCCATCAACCGGTTGGCCATGTCAATGCGGGATTCAAAAGAAAGATCATCCACATTTCGTAACCCGCGTACAATCACCCGGATACCATGTCGCTGTGCCCATTTTACCGTTAGTCCGCTATATGACACAATCGTGATATTCTTCACGTCCTCGAGGGCTTCCCCCGCCAACGCAATACGCTCGTCCGTCGAAAAGAGAAGCTGCTTGGCCGGCGCGTCAAAGACAGTCACAAGCAACTCATCAAAGAGCCCAGCCGCCCGCCGCGCAATGTCCACATGGCCGTTATGGAAGGGATCGAAACTGCCGGGATAGATGGCTCGGGTCATAGTGCGTCACTGTCTCAACTGTAATATGCGCAATCGCGCAACCGGCAGCGCTGCCCCTGCCTTCAGGCCGCCGAACGCTCACTGTTCGAACTATCGAAACAGGCGATCAGTTCATCCGGCGCCATGCTGGCAATAGAGTCCAGGCAGAGATCGGCGGTCGAAAAGTCGGAGTCGCGAGTGACCCAATTCGGTACCGAAACACACCATAATCCGGCCCGCTGCGCCCCGAGCATCCCGTTGTACGAATCTTCGATCGCGACCGCTCGCTGCGGCAATACGTCCAACTTCTGCGCCGCCAGCCGGTAAAGCGCCGGGTCCGGTTTCACCCGCTCGACATCATCCGACGTTACCACCGCCGCAAACCGCTCCCACAGGCCCAGCCGCCGCAAATGCCGCTCCACCCATTTGCGATCCGAGCTCGAGGCCACCGCTAGCCTCACCCCTCGCCGCTCGGCCGCCGCGATCAGTTCGAGCACGCCGGGCATGATCGGTTGGACATGTACCCGTTCCAGAAAAAGCTTCCGCCGCTCCGTGCGCAGTCGCTGCCGGTCAACCTCCCTGCCTAGCAATCCTTCCAGATAATCGTCGGGGCGGAAGTCATCCGTGCCTCCACCAACACATTGCAGCCAGACGTCAATCGGCAACTCAGCGCCGTAGTCGCGGTAAATATCCTGCCAGGTCTGGAAGTCAGGTGTCTCTGTGTCCAGAATCGTCCCATCAAAGTCAAATACAATCGCCTGCAGCACCGGCATACTCCCTCAGAGTTGTTGTTGCGGAACACGCGCTGCCATTCGCCGCACCAGCGCACGAAATGATCGAAAAGTCGGCCGCGCCGGCGCCGCTCATGCGATAAATTCGCTGAACACGCGATTGCCGAGGAACAGTCCTCTGGATGTCAGCCGCACTCGTTCCCCATCCGACGCCAGCAGGCCGGCATCTTGCAGTCGATCCAGAATCGGCCCAAACGCAGCCTGCATTGTCTGTCCATGCATCTCCGCAAAGCGCGCAAATGCCACGCCCTCCCGCACCAGCCGCAGCCCCAGCATCATCGTTTCCCCCATCGAAACCTCGCCCGTCAACGCCTCATGGAAATCAACCGGGCTCGCCTCCGACTCGACGCGCTTCATGTAGCCCTGCACCCCTTTCCGATTCGACCATCGCACCGCGGCAGCCGCCGAACAGCCCCCCGTTGACCCGTGAAAATCCTCACCGGAAAGGAAGGTAAGGTCAGGGCTGGCCTCTCCTTGCAACCTGATCGGATAGCGCAGATGGCTGTGCGCGCCGGGCCCGACACCGATCCACTCCTGATTGCGCCAGTAGAGCAGATTGTGCCGGCAGGTGTATCCACCCCCCCGTGTCCAGTTCGACACCTCGTACTGGTCATAACCGGCCGCCCCTAAGCGGGAAATCGCAATTTCATACATCTCTGAGGCCGCGTCATCATCGGGTGCCGCCGTCTGACCGGTCTCCACCCAGTGCGCCAACGGAGTATCCGGCTCAACGATCAAACTGTAAAGGCTCACGTGCCGCGGCGCCAGCGCAAGCGCCTTGTCCAAAGTGTCGTTCCACGCTTCCACCGGCTGTCGCGGCAATCCAAACATGAAATCAAGATTGATGTTGGTGAAACCCGCCTTCACAGCCGCGTCAAAGGCGCGCAGCGCATCGTCCGCATCGTGAATGCGGCCCAGAAACGCCAATTCCTCCGCCTGAAAGCTCTGCACGCCCATGCTCAGCCGGTTCACGCCCAGGCTGCGCAGCAGGGAAAACTGACCCCAGTCCTCGATGCCCGGATTCGCTTCACTGCTGATTTCAGCGTCGGCCGCCAAAGTGAACCGCTCCTGGACCAACGCCAAAATCTGGGCCAGTTGGCCTGACTTGAGCACGGTTGGTGTGCCGCCGCCCATGAATACAGTATGCACCGTGCGCCCGTCGAGCCGCGCCGCCCACCCGCCCAACTCCCGGCAAAGAGCCTGCGTGTAGGCTTCGTATAGAGGTTCCAGACGGGCATATGTATTGAAGTCGCAGTAGGGGCACTTGCGGGCGCAAAATGGTATGTGGATGTAGAGGCCAAGTGGTCCGCTGCCGGCCGCTGAACCTGCTGCAGCCCGCGTCGGCCGGGAATCCTCTGTCCTGCCGCCAGGGACTGCACCTGCAACTGTTGATTCGACAACGGGGGCGCGCCCGGCCCGCGACTCGCGGGCGTCCGCTGCGATCGCAGCCGCGTCCAGCTGTGCGCGGCGTTCAGTATTTGTCGGACGCATTCCAACCGGTACCTTCATCAGCCCTGAGTCGGCGCTCCTTGGGCGCGCGCAAAGCGAAGGGGAACGAGAAGAGAGAGAGTCCGCTTTTCACGCCCCGCATTTGCGATCAGGGATTCTCCAGCCGGAACCCGTGGCCGCGCACTGTTACAATAAAGTTGGATCTCGCGTCGTGCTCGTTGAGCCGTTCCCGCAGCCGGCGTACAAGCGCGTCAATAGCCTGCTTGCTGACACCGGCCCCACTCGTCTCCGGCCAGACCGCCTGCACAATCTGTTCCCGGGTCATGACCCCGCCCCCCTCATGCCACAGCGCACTCAGCAGCCGGTACTGATGCAAACTCAAGGGAGGCTCCAGTAGCGAGCCGTTCAGCCACACTTGGCGGGTCTCTTCTTCAATGCGCAGACCTGACTCGGGCTCCGTCTCGGTATCGGGCGAGTCCAGCGTCAGAGGGGTGGTGGCCTCGTCATCCACAAAGGACAGTTTGAATCGCAGTGCAATCTGCACTTCGTCGCCGTCAGACAGGCTATGTGACGCGTCCGCAATATCCATGCCATTTACATGGGTTCCGTTCTTGCTGCCCAGGTCCTCGATCGAATAACCGAAGCCGTCCCAGAAGATACGGGCGTGGTTGCGGCTTACCTGGCGGTCCGGCAGCGTTACGTGGCATTCGTCGTGGCGCCCGATGATCAAAGGCGTGGTACGGCTAAGCGGCCAACCCTGGCCGGTCTGGTTGCCATGGCGGAGGATCAGCATTGCCGTCTCACGTTGTCTGTCGACAGGCCGGGCTTGACGAATATTTACTAAACGTTGTTCAGCGTTGTGGTCCTCTTGCGACATTTCCATCCCTCTTAAAAATACCATGCAAGCATAACTTTTCTTGCCACTTGCACATTTTACCTACTATTCATTATAGTATGGTTCTCAGTTCATTATAGTACGGTTCCCAGCATCCATGTCTTCAATATATAATAGCGGCAGGATGTCCGTAAACCTGGTGTAGTGATGCCAGGGGGGAATTTCATTATAACGAACCGAGTTCTATACGTCAACCAATTTCCCAGAATGAGAGCGCAACCAGGTTCGGGTGGTAAGATGTCCCGGTCGGATGAAGACCACAATTTCCCCGGCCCGCGACATCGCACAATGGCGTAAACTCCCTTCAGGGCGCGCCGCGGACGGCAGTCTTTCCTCCTCCGGGAATGACGCGCCTCGCGCGGTCCGGTATTCTTACAGAGGTGTATTTTGGCTACAGTGTTGGATTCTGACTCGATTCTGCGCGGGCGCTATGAAATTGTCCGCCTGGTTGGCCAAGGGGGAATGGGCGCAGTCTATCGGGCCAACGACCTGCGCCTCGATGGACGGGTCTGCGCAATCAAAGAAATCCTGCCCGCCCTGCTGATCGACCAACGAGGACCCGACCTGGATCTCGGCCAGACAATTGAACAATTCTACCAGGAAGCCAGCGTCCTGGCCCGGCTCGACCATCCCAACCTGCCCAAAGTGTCCGACTATTTCTCCGTCGACGGGCGCGAATACCTGGTGATGGATTTTATCGAAGGCCGCGACCTGCAGGAAATCGTGAATGAAGCACTGCGACAAAAGAAACACCTTTCGGAAGCCCAGGTCCTTCTGTGGGCTTCGCAGCTCCTGGACGCACTCGAATATCTGCACGGCCAGGACCCGCCGGTCCTCCACCGCGACATCAAACCGGGTAACATCAAAATTACACCCGAAAATCGACTGAAACTGGTCGATTTCGGGCTGGTCAAGGTGCTCCAACCGGACGACTCACGCACCGTCACGGTCGTCCAGGGCCGCGGCACCGTCGCCTATACACCACTCGAACAGTACGGAGGCGACACCGGCCATACCGATGTGCGCACTGACATCTACAGCGTCGGCGCAACTCTCTATCACCTGCTTTCGGGTACCCCGCCGCAGGACGCCAAGGAGCGTTTCCTCAAGTCCGGCCTGCTCGACCCGCTTAGGCAGCTGAATCCAGCCATCTCCACCCGAACGGAAAGAGCCGTCTTCCAGGCGTTGGCGATGCATCCTGACGAACGACCCCCCACCATCGCAGAACTGCGGCAGACGCTATTCGGTGCCGATAGCTCCAAAAAAGACCCCACCACCGATCTGCTGCCCCCGCCCACCTGGAATGAAATTCTGCACAAAAACAGAATGCTGATCGGGACAACCGTCTTCCTCTTCTTCATCGCCGCCGCCATCAGCATCTATGATATCTGAAGCCATTTCAGCCTGCGAATACGGCGGCTATTCCGTGTCAGTCCCCAATGTCGGCGCACACACTCCCAACAGGTAATAAGAGTAGTGTTGGATGCTCCGGACGACTTCCTTTCAACAGCGCCAGTCGACACAATCTTATGCTGAAACAACGCTGTGAAAATTTGCGCAATCCTTTCGTGCTCTTTTATACTGAAAACAGACTTTTTCAAGCATTGCTGCGACCCCACTGATATACATCCCCCTGATCGAGCAAGTCAGAGGGCAGTCGCGTTCCAATGGGCGGTCTGGGCAAATCAGTTCGTCCCAACCCGCCAGATGTGGAAGCATCAGCGGCCGGTTCATTGCCAGGTTACGCCTGCGTCCCATACACTGTCTCCTGGCAGCGACCGATAACCGGATTCCGAACGCCATAAACTGCCGTTTACAGGAGGGTGGATCTTGTTCAGCCGACTCAAGAATCTTCTCCAGAAATTCCTCTCGAACGCACGCGTTCGCAACATTACCATCGGCGTCATTGCGCTGCTCGTCTTGAGCATGATCCCGTTCTTCAATGCCCCCCCTCCCCACGTCGAATTGGCGGCCGAAGCACTGCTCGAAAATGGGCCAAAGTGGTTCACCAACGGCCTGCTGACGACTTTCCTTGTCGACATTATCATTATCCTCTTGGCCGTTTTCGCCGTCTCCAGAATGAAAGAGATACCAGGAGCTTGGCAGAACATCGTCGAGATGATGGTCGAAGGCATGTGGAACCTGACCCAGAGCATCGCCGGCCATGGCTCCGCCAACAGTCGCAAATTCTTCCCTTGGGTGATCACCATCTTCATCTTCGTTCTGGTCAGCAACTATATAGGCCTGCTGCCCGGCTTCGGCTCAATCGGCATCTACCATAGCCCCGCCGAAAGCCACGCACAGGCCGAATTGGGCAAACAACTTGCAATGGTTGGGGGCGAAGCAGTCGCTGTCGCCGCCGCCGCCGAAGAAGGCAAACCGGTCCTTGTTCCTCTGTTTCGCAGCCCCTCCGCCGACCTGAACATGACCCTGGCTCTTGCCCTCATTTCCGTCTTCATGACCCAGTTCTTCGGCGTCCAGGCATTGGGAATGCGCTACTTCACCAAGTACTTTAAGAACCCCTTTAAGGACGGCATGGGTGCCGTGGTTGGCATCTTCGAACTGATCGCCGAAATCTCCAAAATCATCAGCTTCTCTTTTCGTCTCTTCGGCAATGTCTTTGCCGGTGAAGTCGTACTGCTCGTGATGGCCTTTCTCGTCACCTTCCTCCTGCCCAGCATATTCTACGGGCTGGAACTGTTCATCGGATTCATCCAGGCACTCGTATTCATGTTGCTGACTCTGGCATTCTTCACAATGGCCACCGTCAGCCACGACGATCACCATTAACATCAGTTGCCAGTGACCGGACTGCTCCGGAATCCACTCGTAAGACTGATCACGAACCAATAATCACTGCAGTTTAGAAAAAGGAGTTCACACTCATGGATGTTGAAGTCGCAAAGGAACTGGGTTCTGCTCTTGCTATCGGGTTGGGCGCAATTGGCCCTGGTGTAGGTATCGGTCTGATTGGCGCCAAAGCGATGGAAGCGATGGGCCGCAATCCTGAAGTGACCAACACTGTGCAGACCAACATGCTGCTCGGTTTCGCCTTCTGTGAATCGGTCGCTATCTATGCGCTCGTTATCTCCCTGTTGGTCAAGTTCGTCTAAACCTGTTCTCAGTGGCCGGAGTTCAGTCGTCAGTGACCAGTGGTCACTTCATACGGCCGGTGACTCGACTGGCCGCGACCCACTAGCCACTGCAGTGTATCCAGGAGGTTGGCCTTGGACGCTCTCGATAAGTTAGGTATCAGTTGGCAGTTATTGCTCTCACAGATCGTCAACTTCGGTCTGTTGATGGTTATTTTGCAACAGCTTCTCTACAAACCCGTTCTGAACATGCTCGATCAGCGCAGACAGCGCATCGCCGAGGGCTTGGAACAGGCAGACAAGGCGTCCAACGCCGCCGCCGAAGCCGAAGCGGAGAAACAAGGGATCCTCGAAGAGGCCCGCCGCGAAGCACAAGAAGTCCGCGCGCAAGCAACCCGCGACGCCGAGCGCATCGCCCAGGACATCCGCAGCCGCGCCGATCAGGAGGCCCAGGAAATCCGCATGAAGGGCCAGGCCGATGCCGAAGCCCAGACCGCCGCCGTTATGGCCGACGCCAGAAAACAGATCGCCGACCTGACCATCGCCGCAACCGAGCAAATCCTCGGCCGCGAATTGGCGAACCGGGATGAGCAGGAGCGCTTTGTCAACGACTATCTGGCCCAGCAAAACGGGAGCGGTTCATGAGCGAGCGCGCGACAGCCGAACGATATGCCCAGGCCATTCTTGAGGCGATCGTAGAGCAGTGGCAGACCTCGCTGACCGAGGTCGCCGACGCGCTCGCGCAGGATCCCAAGCTGGGCGCAGATGTCGATTCCATCGAAAAGGCGATTCCCAAAAACGCCGGCCCCGAGCTGCAGAACTTCGTCAAGATGCTCGTGCAGGAAGGGGATGCAACCCTCCTGCCCCGTGTCGTCGCCGCCTTGGGCGCAAGCCTGAGAGGAGAGACCGGGCCGCAGGCAGCTGACATCACAAGCGCTATCGAATTGGATGACGATGCCCAGGAGAAGATTCGACAGCGGCTTGCCCAGCAATATGGCGAGGACCTCGTCATTAGCTTCGATGTTGACCCATCCCTCATGGGCGGGTTGCGCATCAGAGTCGGCGATCAGTTGATCGACAATACGGTCGCTAACCGCCTGATGGCGCTGCGCGAAATGGTCGCCGTCTCAGTGCGGTAAATTCGGATCTTGTAGTCAGTTTCGGGGCCTGACATCCAGCGGCACACACCTGTCAGGAACCAGAACTGAAAACTTACAATAAAGGATAGCGCTTATGGCAGTTCAGACTGAGGAACTGACCCAGGAATTTACCGACCGGCTCAAACAACAGATCCTCAACTTCAAGCCGGCCCCCAGCCGTGTGGATGTGGGCGAAGTCGTAGAAGTCGGTGACGGCATCGCCATCATTTCCGGCCTCCAAGGGGTCATGGCGAGTGAGTTGGTCGAATTCACCAAAACCGGTGTACTCGGTATCGCCCAGAACCTGAACACCGATTCCGTCGGTATCATCATCATGGGCGAATACACCGAGATCGAAGAGGGTGACCTGGTGCGCAGCACCGGCCGCTTGGCTTCCGTCCCCGTCGGCGATTCGCTGATCGGCCGCGTTGTCAACGCCGTCGGTCAACCCCTCGATGGCAAGGGCCCTATTGACGCAACCGACACCCGCCCGGTGGAGCGCATCGCCCCCGGCGTCGTCCTGCGCAAAGGGGTGGACACCCCCGTCGAAACCGGCGTAACCGTTGTCGATGCCCTCATCCCCATCGGTCGCGGCCAGCGGGAACTGATCATCGGCGACCGCCAGACCGGCAAAACCGCCCTCGCCATCGATACCATAATCAACCAAAAGGGCAAGGACCTGATCTGCATCTACGTCGCCATCGGTCAGAAGCAATCTACCGTGGCGCAGGTGGTGGGCATCTTGGAAAATCACGGCGCCATGGATCACACAATCGTCGTGACCGCATCCGCCGCTGACCCGGCCGCCCTCCAGTTCCTCGCGCCCTACGCAGGTTGCGCAATGGGCGAAGAATTCATGGAGCAGGGCCGCGACGCGCTGATTGTCTACGACGATCTCTCCAAACACGCCCAGGCCTATCGCCAGGTATCGCTGTTGCTGCGGCGTCCCCCTGGCCGCGAGGCCTACCCCGGCGATGTCTTCTATCTGCACAGCCGCCTGCTCGAACGGGCCGCTCGTATGGATGAGGAGTTCGGCGGCGGCAGCCTGACCGCGCTCCCAGTCATCGAAACCCAGGCCGGCGACGTGTCCGCTTACATTCCCACCAACGTCATTTCAATCACCGACGGCCAGATCTTCCTTGAGGGCGACCTCTTCTACGCCGGTATTCGACCTGCCATGAACGTCGGCCTTTCCGTTAGCCGCGTGGGCAGTTCCGCCCAGACCAGGGCGATGAAAGGCGTGGCCGGCCGCCTCAAACTGGAGTTCAGCCAGTTCCGCGAGCTGGCCGCATTTGCCCAGTTCGGCTCCGACCTCGACGCGTCAACCCAGCGCCAGCTCAACCGCGGCCAGCGCATTCAGGAAGCCCTGAAGCAGCCCCAATACGAGCCTTTGCAGTTGGACAAACAGGTCATGAGTCTCTTCGCCGTGACCAACGGCTATGTCGACGAGGTCGCCGTCACCGATGTGAAGCGCTGGGAACTGGAAATGCACGCCTACATGGATGCCAACCATCCGGAAATCGGGCAGACCGTCCTGCGCTCACAAGATATACCCGATGAGTCGCTCGATTCGCTGCGCCTGGCCCTGGAGACGTTCAACAGTAACTGGAGTGGCTCAGAATAAACCAGAGATCAATTGTCAGTGACCAGTCAATTAACCTGGTAGCCAGCTACTGATCACTGCAGTTGAGGAGGCATAGTGGCAAGCACACGTGAGATTCGTCGTCGCATCCGCTCGGTCACAAACATCTCTCAGGTCACAAGAGCGATGGAGGCCGTGGCTGCGTCCAAAATGCGGCGTGCCCAACAACAGGTGTTGGCGACCCGCCCCTACGCGGAAAAAGCCCTCGAAGTGCTCAGCGATATCGCCCGTCTGCACAGCAGCGGCGGAACCATGGACGCGCTCATTACCCCCAGAGCCGAGGTAAAACGGGTCGGGGTTGTTCTGATTACCGCCGATCGCGGGCTGGCCGGGGGCTTCAATGCCAACGTATTGCGCCAAAATGCCGCCTTTATCAAGCAGCAGCGTGACCAGGGACGCGAAATAGAAGTCGTTGCCGTCGGCAAAAAGGGCCGCGACTGGCTCCTGCGTTACGACCCGGTCATCCGCGCCGAATACACCGAAATGCCTGACACGCCGTCGTCCGCCGACATCGGCCCCATCTCTCGCACCATAATCGACGACTTCCGTTCAGAGCGTTTCGACGAGGTCCATCTCATCTTCACCGATTTCGTCAACACGCTGCTCCAACAGCCCACAGCCCAACAGTTATTGCCGGTCGTCCCCGCCGAGTCAACGTCTGCGATGCCGCCCGACTATATTTTCGAGCCAAGCGCCGAGGCCGTCTTGGAGCAGGTACTGATCGGCTTCATTGAGGTGCAGATCTTACAGGGCATGTTCGAGAGCATCGCCAGCGAACATTCGGCCCGCATGGTTGCCATGCGCAACGCCACCGAAGCGGCCAATGAACTCGTCGACGAGTTGACGTTGACCTACAACAAAGCGCGTCAGGAAGGCATCACCCGAGAGTTGATGGACATCATAGGCGGTTCAATCGGCCTGGAATAGAGTCGAGCGGGCGAAAGCCCCTTCCCATAGCAGAACGGAGCATAACATGTCAGAAAACGGAAGCAATGGCCGCTTTAGCGGCTCCGTGTCCAGCGTCGTCGGTCCGGTTGTCGATTTCTCCTTTACAGGCGAAACCTTGCCGGAGATCTACGACGCCGTCTATGTCGACCTCGACGATGACTCGACCCTGGTCTGCGAGGTGCAGCAGCATCTCGGAGACGGCGCTGTCCGTGCCGTGGCCATGAGCTCTACAGACGGATTGCGTCGCGGTATGGAAGGCTACTCCGATGGCGCCCCCATCACCGTGCCCGTCGGCCCCGGTACTTTGGGCCGCATCTTCGACGTGGCCGGCAACCCCATCGACAGCGACGACCCAGTGGACGCCACCGACCACTATTCGATCCATCGCGAACCGCCCAGCTTCGCCGACCGCAGCACACAGGCCGAACTGTTCGAGACCGGCGTCAAGGTCGTCGACCTGATCGCCCCCTTTACCAAGGGCGGTAAGACCGGTATCTTCGGCGGCGCCGGCGTCGGCAAGACCGTCATCATCCAGGAGCTGATCAACAACGTCGCCGAGTACCATAGCGGCTACTCCGTATTTGCCGGTGTTGGCGAGCGCAGCCGCGAAGGCAACGACTTGTGGCACGAAATGCGCGACTCCGGCGTGATCGATTCGACCGTAATGGTCTTCGGACAGATGAACGAACCGCCCGGCGCCCGCCTCCGCGTCGGCCTCACCGGCGTGACCATGGCCGAGTATTTCCGCGATGAGGGCCGCGATGTCCTCCTCTTCATCGACAACATCTTCCGTTTCGTGCAGGCCGGTTCAGAGGTCTCCGCCCTGTTGGGACGCCTTCCCAGCGCAGTAGGCTACGCGCCCACGCTGGGTACCGATATGGGCCAGTTGCAAGAACGCATCACCTCCACCAATACCGGCTCAATTACATCGATGCAAGCCGTCTATGTGCCTGCCGATGACTACACCGATCCCGCGCCGGCCACAACATTCGCCCACCTTGACGCCACCATCACGCTCGAACGCGCCCTGGCCGAGCAGTCCCTCTACCCGGCCATGGACCCGCTCGGCTCCACCAGCCGCATCCTCGACCCGCTCATCGTCGGCGAGGAGCACTACAACGTGGCCCGCGACGTCCAGCAGACACTCCAGCGCTACCGGGATCTGCAGGACATTATCGCCATTCTCGGCGTCGAAGAGTTGAGCGAAGATGACAAGATCATCGTCGCCCGCGCCCGCAAGATTCAGCGTTTCCTCACCCAGCCCATGCACGTGGCCGAGGTGTTCACAGGCCAGCCTGGCGAGTACGTGAGAATCGAAGAAACCGTGCGCGGCTTCCGCGAAATTCTCGACGGCAAGCATGACGACCTGCCGGAGCAGGCCTTCTATATGGTCGGTGCCATCGAAAAAGCGGTCGAAAAGGGTGAACAACTGAGGCAGGAGTAATGACGATACAGGTCGAAATCGTAACCCCCAGTCGACAGCTGTACAGTGGTGCTGTCGAGATGATCACCTTGCCCGGCGTCGAGGGCGATATGGGTGTATTGGCTGGTCATGCCCCTCTGCTGACGACGCTGAATATCGGTGAAATCACGCTGCACAGCGACGACGGCGAACCCGATTACATCGCGGTCAGTGGCGGCGTAGTCGAAGTGCGGCCCGATAAGGTGATCGTGCTGGCCCGCTCGGCTGAGCGCGCTGACGAAATCGACATCGCCCGCGCCGAAGAAGCCCTGCAACGCGCCGAAGAGGCGCTCAGCACCCGCTCGCCCGAAGAGCGCCAACCCGTAGAAGTCGCCTACCGCCGCAGCCAGTTGAGGCTAAAGGTCGCCCGCCGTCGCCGCCGCACCCGTCCAGGTGTCTTCGTGGAGGACGAAGGGTAGCGCATCGTCTCGCAGTAAAAGAATTCAAGCCGGGTCTTCGCACATGAAGACCCGGCCTTTTTGTTATGTGTATCCGTCCACTGGTATCTGCCTGTGTTCCTGGACATGACCAAAACGAATCGTTAGGATTTTCTCGCGTGCGGGTAGATAATGGCATACACAGCGCAAGTCACAGGGAATGGCAGATCAGAAGAGGAGACGCACTATGGATCGCAAGAATATCCATGACTGGCTGCGGGGCCCCGTAGTGGCCGTCGCGACTCCGTTCAAAGAAGACTTTTTACTCGATTTGGCCGCCTTGCAAGACAATATCCGCTTCATGATCGATGGCGGCGTCACCACCGGCGACGGCGTCCTTTTGGTCGGCGCCGCAGGCGGCGAGTTTCCAAGCCTCAATCCGGATGAGCGCAAAGCGGTCATGGACGCCTCGCTCGAAGCTGCCCAGGGCCAGGTGCCTATCATGACCAGTATTCAGCACACCGATTTCCGGGTCATCCTCGAACTCGCCATCTACGCTGAAGAGGTCGGCGTCGCCGCCGCCCAGTTGGGTCAACTCTACTACTACCCTTCCACCGAGCGCGATATCTACAACCTCTTCAAACTGGTTTCCGACCACTCCAGTGTAACCCTCATGGTCTACCACACGCCCTGGGACGGCATCCACATGAGCCGCGAACTGCTGGACCGGCTGACGTCGATCCCCACCGTCGGCGCAATCAAGTGGGCCTCAGCCGATATGGCGCTCTTCCGTGACACGATAATGGCGTTCAAAGACACGGTGGTAATGGTCGACAACGAGGGCCATCACGTACTCAGCCATATGTATGGCTCCAGAGCGTTCGTCACCCACCTCAGCGGATTCTGGCCGCAGTACCCCAGCAAGATTTGGCGCCAGTTGGAAGCGGGAAAATACGACGACGCACACGCAACGCTTGCTGCGTTCAAGTGGAAGTGGTCGGCTTGGGTCGAGCAGGCAGTCAAACATACCGAGGGCGAGGGACCGTTCATCAAGGCAGCGATGGAAGCAGTTGGCCTCAAAGTCGGCCCGCCGCGTCCGCCCTATACACGGCTGTCATCCCAACTCCTTGCCGATCTGCGCACCCTCTTCCGCGAGGCGGGCGTGCCCCGAGTCTGAACCAGTGGTTCGGCTCTCTCATGCCATCTTCGCGTAGCCTGCGCACGGCCCATCCACGATAGCCGTCTCTTTCCCCACTGTCCGGACAGCCGGGCCCCCTCATGCAGCCAGTGCAGACGCACTGCCACCCTGTCCTTCGTATCAGCCTAACTCCTTTCAGGTGTCAGCGCCCGCGGATTCAAAGCGTCGTTGAGGCCATCGCCGAAGAAGTTGAAGGCGATGATTGCCAGCATCAACAGGATACCCGGCATCAGCACCAAATGGGGATAGTAGCGCCACTGTCCCATGCTCAGCACAATCATGTTTCCCCAGCTGGCCCCTGGCGGCTGGATGCCGATGCCAATGAAACTGAGGCTCGACTCGTACATCATCGCGCCGCCAAAGCTGCTGCTCAAAGCCACGATCACCGGGCCAATTGCGTTTGGCACAAGATGCCGCAATATGACCCAGCGTTCCTTTGCCCCCACACAGCGGGCAGCCAGGACGAAATCAGTCGCTCGCAACGTCAGCACCTGACCGCGGATCAGGCGGCCGATACCAGCCCAGCCAATCATGGACAGTGAGCCAAACACAACCAGGTAATCAATATAGACCGTGTTTTCTGCGAGAAAGCCGATTCCCTGCGTTGTCTCAAGCTCCCGCGCCAGCCGCAGCACCCATGGCCTCAGGGTGGACGCCAGCAGCATTGCCACCAGAATGTGGGGAAAGCTGTCGAACAGATCAACGATGCGCACAAACACAGCATCGGTAAGTCCCCCGCGATAGGCCGCCAGCGTGCCGAAGAGAATACCGATCAAATAGGAAATAGAGGTGCTTACGACAGCCACCATGATCGCCGTCCGTCCACCCCATAGGAGGCGCGACAGCATGTCACGCCCCAATTCGTCAGTGCCCAGCAAATGCTCGCGGCTTGGCCCCTGATTGTACGCCCGCAAATCCTGCTCAAGATAATCCTGCGGCGCCACATAGGGCCCGAAAATGCCGATAAAAAAGATGAAAATGATGACAAAAAGGCTGATCATCGCCAACCTGTTGGCAACCAGCTTGCGCACGGCATCGCGAACCAGGCTGCGTTCCTCGTGGCGAAACAGTTGGCTGGCGGAGGAAGCCTCACTGTACACGACTAAGCCTCCTCAACCCGTCTGCCCAGTCGAACTCGCGGGTCGACCAACCCATAGGAAATATCGAGCACCAGATTTAAGGACATTGCAATAATCGCCGCCACCACCGTCGTCGCCAGGATGACAGGAAAGTCTCGCGCCACGAAGGATTGAAAACTCAGGGCGCCGTAACCCGGAATGTTAAAAACGCGTTCCACGAAAATAGAGCCCTGCAGGATCCCCCCAAATAGCCCCACGCCGACCGACAACAAGGGCGTCAGGATGTGGCGAAATATATGCCTCCAGATGACCATCCGTCGCGGCAGCCCCTTGGCGTAGGCCGTGCGCACATAGTCCTGTCGGATGACCTCCAACACTGCGCTCCGCGCCTGACGCACGATCCCCATCAACGGCCCCACCGCAATACAGAATGCCGGCAGCAAAATCCGCACGTCAAATATACCGCCCCAGCCGATTGGGTTCTTCAGAACAGGGATCACCAGCACGAACAGAATCATTAGCATCGGCGCCAATACAAAGGTTGGGATCGAGGACACAACCACCGACGCCGACACAATCGCGTAGTCAACCAGCGTATTCTGTCGCAGAGCCGCGAAGATCCCCAGCGGAATGCCCGTCCCTACCGTTATCAGAAAAGCCACGAAGCCGAGTTGCACACTGACCGGCAGCGCTCGCCGGATCATCACCTCGATGGGGCGGCCGCCGGCCCAGATCGACTTGCCGAACGTGCCCCGCACGAGACCGGTGACGTAGTCGCCGAACTGCACCAGGAACGGGCGGTCCAGCCCATATTGCCTGCGCAAGGCTTCATAAGCTTCCTCACTCAACCTGCCTTGCTGCTCCAAAAAGACACTGACCGGGTCGCCAGGACCGAAATAGGTCAGGGCAAAGGCGATGAAGATGCCAACCAGTAGCGTCGGCACGATTGCACCCAGGCGCCTGATGAAATAGCCGATCATGCCCTTTCACCGCCGATGTTTGGCGCCAACGACCCGCAGACCCCGCGACAAGCCGTGAAGAATCCACTCTTGCAGTATCTATTGCCAGCAGCGCGGCCAGAAGCCTTGATCGTATCCTCCCAACATTCGGACCTATTTTCCGTAAAACCAGTCGATTCCGATGCGTGCCACGTAAATGCCGTCCCGTTTATGGTAGCTGACCAGCGCAATATCGTTCACAAAGGTCAGACTCGGATAGCCATAGTCGTCGACCGGATCAGAACCGATCGCGCGTTCGTGGATCCAGGCGCGGCCTTCATCCGTAGAGACTGCCGAGACGAATGGCGTCCGCAGTCTGTTCTTCGTGTCCGTCGAACGCAGCAGAATCAGGTCGCCGGTAGATGGGATCCGCTTGACATTGAGCGCCGACGAGTTGCTGGAGAGCTTCAAACCGCGCACATGCTCGTCTGGCGACCAGGTAACCCCCTCGTCGTCGGAGTAGGATCGGACAATATATCCGCTGTACGTCCGGCACAGCATCATCAAGCGGCCGTCACGCAAAGGGACCACGTGTGGCTCCTGCGCCTCAACCGGCAGCGTATCGACGACGTTCTCCGACTGATGCCAGGAATAACCGTCGTCGTCGGAGTAAAAAACCATGCTCACGAAGCCGCGGTGGTCACCGCCTTCCTCCTTGATCTCCCGCTCGCAAGGGGCGAGAATCCGACCGGAGGGCAGTTGGATAAGCTTGTCGTTGAAGACATGATTGGTGCCGGCGTGGGGCGTGACGATCAGCTGATCGCCCCACGTTTCCCCGTCGTCGGTCGAGCGACGGTAGTAGGTGTGCGCGTACCGCGGCAGCGACCCGGCAAAGTAAATGTAGGACAAGAGCAGCTGGCCGTTCGCCAAGCGCAGGAAACTGGGGTGCCAGTATCCCTCATCCTTGCGAGTTGGCCTTGGGCGGCCAATCAGTAGGAACGGTTCACCCCAGCTCTTGCCCTGGTCACTTGAGAACCGTCCCATGATGTCACCAACGGTAATGCTATCAACAGGGCTGTCATCGTTGCAAGTGTAGGATAGCAATAGTCGTCCATCATCGAACTCTGTGATATCGCCCACATTCCCGCGATAGCCGAACCTTTCCCTCGGCAACTTCACCACATGCACATCTTCGAAGACTGCGCCCGAGATGTCTGCAGATCGACCTGCTTGCATTGTAAATCTCCTTCGCTCTTGCCCTCGTCGCTGCCGCGGCAGCGGTGCAGAAAAGCCAGCTCTCTCCACCGCTGCCGTACAGTCGTTACTCCTCGGCGATGTACATGTATTCGGAATTGATCCAACGGAAAGTGGGATCGAAGACAACACCCTTTACGTTCGGCCTCACCAGGAACCTGCCTTCTGGCCAGTAGAGCGGGATCATCCAGTACTCACCCCAGACGACGTCCACAAACTCCGACCAGGCTTGAATGCGCGCGGCCTCATCTGGATTCGATTCTATTTCCGCCAGCAGCGCGTCGGTACGTTCATCACCCCAATGCGTATGACGCGTAGAGATGAAAGAATCGCTGGCGAAGTTGTATGAACCCCAAGCCTGGGCATCCATGGAGAAGGTTTCATAGCCATCCTCCCAGATCTGGTACTTCTCTCTTTCAGCCTGCTCCATACTGGAAGCGACGGTGATCTGGATCTCGATGCCGGTCGCATCGGCCACCATCTGCTGGATCGCCTGGGCTACCTGTGCCCATTCGGGGTCAGGATAGCGGGACCAGTACAGGACTGGGGGCACGTTTTCGGCACTGCCGTAAGAAGAATCGGCTACGGCCTGCCTGGCGCGTTCCGGATCCGGTTGCCAATACCCTGGCCGGTCTTCGCGGGAGAAAGGCCCGGCAGGGATGATACCAGTCGCCCGCCGTTGCAGGTTGCGATAGACCGTCTCATGAATCAGGTCCAGATCGATCGAGTAAAAGATGGCTTCGCGGATCTTGGGATCGTTGGTCGGTACCGCCGCGAGGTCAAATTCGAGCCACTGCAAGCCGGCAATGCCGAAGGTCTGCACATGGTCATGCAGGGGATGGTTGGAATCGTTCATAAACTGGGCGAAATCAGCGGTCGAAGGCATGGCGATGTCCAACTCGCCACTTTCGTAGAGCACCAACTGGGTCTGCCGGTCCTGTATGCCCTTGAACGTCATCTTCTGCAGCAGGGCCTGGGGTCCCAGTACGTAGTGGGGGTTGGGCACCAGCACGCTCACGTCCTCTTCCGGATCGAACGATTCCACCATGAAGGGACCAATGCCCCCACAGAAGCCGGAATGTTCATGCCAAGGCACTTCCGCCGTACCGAGTCTGATCTGCGCCGGGTCGAGAAGGCCCCAGGCGCCCAGGTTGCCCGAGGAAGTGACGTCGATGAATGCCGGTGTCACGCCCTTCAGTTTGACCTGCAGCGTGTGGTCATCCAGAACGACCAAGCCGCTGATCGCGGCATCGCCCTGCTGGTCAAAGTCCCACGGGCCCACGTCCGCGGTTGCCTCAAGGAATTCGTCAATGCCTTCCACCATGTACCAGGCGTAATCCTTGGCCCACTTGAACTGGATATTGAGCCACTCCCAGCCCCACTTGACATCCTGGGCCGTAACTGGTTCACCTGTACACCACTTCAAATCGGAACGGAGGTTGAAGGTGTAGACTGTGCCATCGTCGCTGACATCCCATGAGTCGGCGGCCCATGGGCGGACGCTGCCGTCAGGATTGCGTTCCAAAAGTCCACCGCCCATGACAAGACCGCCATCATACCAGGAACCCTCAGTGAAGTGGCCCGAAAAATAGAAGACCCTGCCCATGGTCAGTTCCTGGTTGGCGGCCATGTCGGCCGGTTTCGCCGGGTCGGTCGAGGCGGAATCGGAGGCCGACGCCTCCTGCGGCGCTGCGGCGGGAACTGCTGCGGGGGCACACGCGCTGAGCAGAATCGACAGAATGACGATCAGATTGGCTAACCTAAGATACTTTCCCATCAGATTTCCTCCTTGCCATTGAAAAGCCTTCAGGATGTCGAATCTGATTTACGGGTCTACCACCTCCCTTCCCTTCATGAGTCGAAGCGATCTCCTTCCTGTTCCAACTACCAGCGCAGGGCTTCCGCCGAGCTGCGCCAGGAACCCTAAGCCTTCTCCCTTTCAAGCCCTTTCACGACCGGTCGTAGCGCCGCGATATGCTCCGGCCCCGTTGCGCAACACCCCCCGATGACCTGCGCGCCCATGTCGAGCCACACACGCGCAAACTCGGCATATCGGTCCGGGGGATAGTCGTCGGTCTCGATCACGTGCCACTGCCGCTTGGGGAACTCTGGCCGTTCGGACGACTGATTGTAGCCAATGTTCGCATAGGCGCCGACCGGTCCGTCGAAGGCCGCCCGCAGCATGGGCAAAGAGGCCGAAATCTCCTCAGGTCGGCTGCACATCGGCAGAATCGCATCCACCCTGTGGCCTTCCAGGGCACGAGCCAGTTGCTCGAAAGTTTCGCCGGCAGAGTTGGTTCCTTCCAGTGTGACATGCTTTAGACCCAGGAAGATCGGCAGACCGGTCCTCGAAGCGGCCTCGACTGCCTGAACACAGTCCGCCACCGATCCCACGTATTCGAGTAAGATGATGTCCACACCCCCTGCCGCCAGCACCGCCGACTGGTCGGTGAACTCTTTCGTCAGATCCCCCCAGCCCGGCGGGGCCATGCTGCCGGCCACATACGCCTTCGGATTGAGCCGGTCGCGTGCCTCGCAGGCGATCTCCGCCGCCAAATGCGTATACGCTTCCATCCTGTCGGCCAGACCCACCATCCCCAGCCGCTCACGATTGGTCCAAAAACTGTTGGTCGTGATGATATCCGCGCCCTCGCGCAGGTAGTCTTCATGGACCTCGCGTACCAGTTCCGGCGCATCTCCCATCGCCGTCGCCGACCATGCGCCGAGACCGCCCTCCGAGGTCACGCCCTTGGAAACGTTGACGCCGCGACGCTGCAGCTCCGACCCGGTAGCGCCGTCCAATAGCAACCGATCTCCCTCTGCCAACCGAGACTGAATGTCATCTCTATTCATGCTTCTCTCCTTTTGAAACGTTGGAAGCGCCAGTATCTGGGCCGGGGGAAGGCGTGTTTCTAATCAACCTCTGGTCCGCTGAAGCGGTAACTGCACCGCGGGATCTGGCAACCTGCTGGCCTGAATGCACCAAACCGAAGGTTATCCCAGGCCAATCGCTGCCTGCATCACAATCGAGAAGAAAGGAAAGTTTCGGCAGGGTCCTTGGTCGAATGGAGGTGACAAACCAAAACATCGGCCAGACAAGACGGCTGAGCGCCAAAACTGTGCCGTAGTATAAGAAATAGTATTAATTATGTCAACGGCTGTCTGGCGAAGGGGGTGCGGATCAGGGCGGGGTGAAAATGGCAGGAGTCGATGCAAGGGGCTTGATCAGCCTGATTTCTTCGCACTCCCTTTCTTCCGCGACTGCGACCGCGGGCCAGGCAGTACTTCGCCGCTCCAAATGTACAATTCGGAGGGCGACAGCACGCAAGCTTCGGCCCGCGCTGGGGTCAGGAGATGTGAGGATCTGGCGGCAGTCGGTGAAAGCTGCGATCCCTGTCTGCCCATTTCCCCTAAATCAGAATGCCGCCAAGTCAATCGGCGGCATTCTGTATACTATTTACATTTATTGCGCGCGCGGCTTCCCTTTACTTCGGCATATCCCGCAGCGCATTGAACACCGGCAGGTTGTTCCAACCAGGATCCACAATCCCCCACTGCGCCTTCTCCGTGCCATTCGCCACCACGCGGAAATTCAGATTCCACAGGATCGCCGGACCTACCCAACCCCAACCCTTCATCATCCGATAGGCCTCGACCGTCCAGTCAGCCTGCTCCTGGTATGAATTATCATTGGCGTACCCGTAGCGCGGATCAAAGGCGCCCCCAGCTGCCCAGCCAAACTCGGTCGGCCAAATGCGCTTGTTGCCGGCCCCGTACGTAACCGCTATGTTTCGATAACCCTCCATCGTGCTGCGGAAACTCCACGAATGGTGCGGGCTGTCGCAGGCGCCGTTGAAGCCGCTGTTGCCATGGATCTGAATCGCCTCACAGCCCTGCTGCCAGGTGTATTGGGGTGGCACGTTATAGCCGCTCGGATGCGCGCCGATGCCGTCCGCATAGTTGTTGAGACCGGCCTGGAACATCTTTTCCAAATATTCAAAATCATCCATCGCCGCGATTCCGCCCCTGCTCTGCGGCGCGCCATTGCTGGCCGCCGGCGTCAGCGCACCGCTGATCACCAGCATCGACGGGCACGCCCGCTTGATCTCCGTGTAGGCCGGTCGCAACAGCTCCACATATTTGCCCGGATCCAAGGGCAGGTTGCCCCACTCGTAATGCAGATTCTGCTCGTTCCAAACCTCGACCGCCTTCAAGGAGGTCCCGCAATACTTGCCGGCCATCGCCCCCAGGAATCTGGCGAACGTGTTCGGATCTGCCGGAGGTCCGCCCACATTTGGTTCGAATCCTCCTTCGCGCGCCCAGGCCGGCGCATTGACAACGCTGAACAACAGGCTGATACCTGCGCCATTGGCCGCGTCTATAATGCCCTGCATCGATCCCCAATCGTACTGCCCCTGGCTTTGCTCGAAGACCTTCCATTCGATCTGCTGCTTCACCCAACCAAAGCCCATCTCGTTCGTCTTCTGCATCACCTGACCGGCCTGGTTGTTGTGCACCATATGCGCCTGGACCCCATAGCCGAAGCTGCCGCCCCCAGCAGGCGCCGGCGCTACCGCAGCCGGTGCCGCAGCCGGCGGGTCCGGGATATCGGTAATCACGGCCACAGCCTCCAGCGGCCCGCTGGCAGTCGTCAATTCAGCAAACACCCAACCCTTATTGCCATTGCCAATATCGATCTGCCACCAACTTCCTTCTTGGTTCTTCCCAAATATGAGGTAAGGCTGACCCGCGCTGAGCTGACCTGCGATCGGATAGTTCGTGCCCGGCCCTTCCCGGACATTTGTGTTCTGCGTGCTGACCAGCCTTGAAACTTCGGGCGTGGCCGTCGGCACCGGCGTGTTCGTTGCCACCGGCGTCGGCGTCGCCAGGCTCAACGCTACCTTATTCTGCGGGCTGGCCGCCATGCTGCTCCCAAAATTCGAGATCTGCACAACCTGCGCCTCGACATGGATATCCCCCTCGCCGGGCGGCGCCATAAACGTGTATACCGGATTCTCAATCGGAACCGTTACCTCCTCCATCACGCCGCCGTCAGGATGGAGTATCCTGAAGGATACCTTCAGCATCGCCGGCGTCGTATTCACCCCCCCACCCGTCTGGAACTGACGGGCGACCTCCCACAGATCCGGGTCCACATCCCCCGAATCCGCATCCCGCACCATCACCTGCGTAACTTGGTATCGCTCCAACAAGTTGAGTTTGCGGGCAAAGCTGCTGCTGTTCTCAATCGTAACCACGCGCTCCATCTGCTGGTCGTCAGTGTAAGCGTACACATAAGCGCCAATCGCATCATCCCACGCCAGCGGGCGAGAAATTCGCGGGTTGACCGCCGCCACCTCAACATCCGCGCCTGGCATGATCACCCCATCTTCTCCCCCCAGCCGGATCTGAGCAACCAACGGTTGAAGGGACTGCTTAAAGCCCTTGAGCCACAGCTGGTTTCCGCTCCGTTCCACCGACATACCCGGCAGCTCCACCTGCACCTTCTTCCGGTCAATCTGGTCCGTGGCGTATGCCAGCAGGGCGCCCATCTGCCCGCCCAGCTGATACGCCGCGGGGTCCGATGGACCCGGAATCAGTATACGGTCAGCTGCGCTGCCCAGCGCCTTCCAGTCGTAGCCGCGCGTGTTCCAATCAACCGCCGAAATCTGCTGGGGTGACTCCACCCGCACTGCCAGCCAGCGATTCATATCGGGCGCGTGCAGCCGCTCAGCCAGACGTTCGATGAAGCGCGTGAACTCTGCCTCACCCGCCAGCGTCGCTTCCATTCCGCGATAGTCAATGATGACGCCCGGATAACTGTACTGCGTCAAAAGACCTGTGATCGCCGCAATCTGGTTCTGCTGTTGCCCCGATTCCACCAGCATATTGTGGAGCAGGTCGCTGCGTGGAGCTTCACCGCCTTGCCAGTTGCGCAGGACCGGCACGATCGCATAGTTGCCAACAGGAGCAGTGGAGCGCACAATATCCAGCGCACCGTCCCCCCGCAGGTAATAACCGGCCACCCCAAGAGTGGTAATAGCAGCATTGGCCAGACTCGCTGGAGCCATCTCGGCGAGCCCAATGTTCGTCCCCACTCGCGCCGGCGGCGCACCTGTCTGCATCACAACAAAATTGGACGGTGGCGGGCCGTTAACTCGCGCTTCAATCCGGTCTTCCATGGCCAAAACAACACTGGGCACGAATTCCCAACTGTCCCCATCCCAACTGTACAGTTCCAGCGTTTCGTATGGCTGACTGTCATTGGGAATCGGGATCTGCACAATGCTCTGCCCCAAGCTTCCGCCGCGCACGTCCACTTGGTAGATCGGGCTCTTCGCTTCCAGACCCGTGGCAGCCAGCGCATCGCGGGCGGTCATCCAATCCTGTCCCGCGTTCCCACTCAGAAACTCTGCACGTGGAATACTTTCAAGGTTGACCCTGAAGGTTTCAAATACACTTTCCGGAGGAAAAACAATCGTCGTCCCGTCCGGATCCATCAACGAGCCTCCACTCCTGTCAATCGTCGTAAAGGACAGAAATTGAATGCGATCGATCAATCTGATCGGCGGCAGCAGCAGCGCGGCGATGATCAGGGCCGGAATCAAAACAAGCGAAACAATGGCCGTGGCGATCCTCCGAAACGCGGAAGTCGGCCTCGACTCCGGTTGGAGCGGCTCATCGTAATCAAAAGAAGACCGTCGCATTTACATTTTCCTCCATTCCGCACCACTTTCGTTCAGCGGCGCATTGAACACGAATCCTCTGTTTTGACCCGTGCCTAGTGGCAACGGTCGCTTCGCGTAGAAATGCCGAAGCGACCGCGCATATGTCAGTCTCCTGCGCTTCGCGCCGCGCAGTTGAGTCCGGGGAAACTCTCTCTGCTGCCCGTTGCCAAGTCACCGGGTTACCCCAAACTATCAACATCCCTGAAGCCGGCAGCGGGCCAACCCGGCCACTGAACTGCCGCGCCCGATCCAATCGTTCTGCGACCGGGCAAGGGCTTCATCTTCCTGCTTGGCGCATGCAGTTTTGCATTTATCTTAGCACAAGCAAAATACGGAACAAAAACAGTTACATTTCATGGGGCGCTGCCAAGGGCTGTCACCAGTATATGGGCGGTCGGGCCTTCGGCCCTCCCTTGTGCAGGGGCTGCGCCCCCGCAACGCCCCCCTACAAAAACATGCCTCACCGACCGTGTTTACTCTTCCCCAGCATCGTGTCTGGCGAACGGAGTCTACCCCCTATGCTGTCTCATCCCCCTAACCCCTGGCCCCCAGCCCCTGACCCCTGCAGTTCCCCGCCCCCCTCCAAAAACATGCCTCACCGACCGTACGTCTTCATACCAGCGTTGCGCCCCAACCAACATGGCGGCCGCCAACCGAATCCCCATTCAGATAGCCCGCGTGGCGTCAGCGATGAAGCGCTGGTCAAGACAAACATTAGACGTGACTATGTGGCTTCTTCAAGACCATAATCCCACAGTAAATTGCCCACTGGAAATGGCTCAAAAGATACAGCGCGTTTTCGAGTCCAGTCCCCGAAATGATTGCCGAATCGTTCCTCACTGCATTATACTGTTATCGATATTCATGTGATAACGAACTACCTATTGGGCAACCGACGAACAGTTTTCGCCGCCATGTCGGACCGGGAAAAATGTATCGCAAAATCATCGTCAAGTTGGGCACCGGTGTACTGACCAAGGGCACCCGTTTCCTCAACCAACCTCAGATGGTGGAATTGACCCGCCAGATCGCGGCACTCCATCATCAGGACAAGGAGTTGATTGTCTGCTCCTCCGGCGCGCAAGCCGCCGGGCGCGCACGCCTGCGATTCCCCGAACTGCCTGATACGCTGTCCAGCCGTCAGATGCTGGCCGCAGTCGGCCAGAGCCGTCTGATGCTCATGTGGGAGAGGTTCTTCGAAATCTACGGCATCCATGTCGGGCAGATTCTGCTGACCAGGGCCGACACGGAAAACCGCCAGCGTTTCCTCAACGCCCGCGACACATTCAGCGCCCTCATCAAGCACCGCATCGTCCCGGTCGTAAACGAAAATGACGCCGTGGTTGTCGAGGAAATAAAGGTTGGCGACAATGACAATCTCTCGGCGCTGGTCGCCGTGTTGACCGACGCTGACCTGCTTCTGATGTTGACCGACCAGGCCGGCCTCTTTACTGCCGACCCCCGCACCGATCCCAACGCAGAGCTGATTCCTGAAGTCCAAACAATCGACGACTCCCTGCGCGCCCTCGCCGGAAACACACACTCCAGCCTCGGCATCGGCGGCATGAGCACCAAGCTGCAAGCCGCCGACATCGCCTGCCGCGCCGGCACCGACGTCGTCATCGCCGACGGTAGCGCACCCGACGTGATATTGCGCGCCGTCTCCGGTCAGCCCGTGGGAACCCGCTTCCCCTCACAGGAAGCACCCCTTGAAAACCGTAAACGCTGGATCCTGGCCGGTCCCGCGCCCTCGGGCCGCCTCTTGGTGGATGCCGGCGCGGCCAAAGCCCTGCGCCATCACGGCAACAGCCTTCTCCCCGTAGGCATCACCGCGGTTGAAGGCGACTTCGAACGCGGAGACGCCGTCTATGTGATGGAGAAAGACGGGCCGAACTTGGCTCGCGGCATCACCCGTTACAGTAGTGCTGACCTGAACCGCATTCGCGGCTGCCAGTCACACGAGATAAGCGAACGGCTCGGCTATGGCTACGGGCCGGTCGCGCTCCACCGCAATGATTTAATTCTTTTGGAATAGAGCTGGGAGGAGATTCATGACTATAGCTGTCAAGAAACCAAGCGCGATCGAACAAAATGCAGGCCAACGGCCCGAAAATGAACCCTCTCAGCCCGCCGGACAACCGGTAGACCTCGAGGCGATGGGCCAGGCCGCGCGCCAGGCCAGCCGCAAACTGGCCGGGTTTTCTTCAACGCGCAAAAATGAAGCGCTTCACGCCATCGCCGACGCCTTGGAAGCACGCAGCGCTGAAGTCCTCGCGCAAAACGAACTGGACATCGCCGATGGCCGCGCCAGCGGGCTCAGCGACTCCATCCTCGACCGCCTGCTGCTGACGCCGGAACGAATCCGAGGGCTGGCGGACGACACGCGCAAGGTCGCCGCGCTCCCCGACCCGGTCGGCGCCGAAATGGAAAGCCGCCTGTTGCCCAACGGTCTGCGCCTCAGCCGGCGCCGCATTCCCATCGGCGTCCTTGGCGTCATCTACGAGGCCCGCCCCAACACCACCATCGATATCGCCGTCCTCAGCCTCAAGACCGGCAACGCCGTCATCCTGCGCGGCGGCAAAGAGACCCTGCGCAGCAACCTCGCGCTGGTCTCGGTTATCGGCGACGCGCTCCAGGCCCAGGGCCTGCCCACCGAGGCCATCCAATACATCGGAAACCCGGACAGGGCGCTCGTTTCCCAGTTCCTGCGCATGGACAACTACGTTGATATGCTCATCCCCAGAGGCGGCAACAGCCTGCACCGCCTCTGCCGCGAACAGAGCACCATCCCAGTCATCACCGGCGGCATCGGCATCTGCCACTACTACATCGACATCACCGCCGATCAGGAACGGGGCATGGACGTCATCGTCAACGCCCGCACCCAGCGCCCCTCCGTCTGCAATGCCCTCGATACCCTGCTCGTAAACCGCCGGATCGCGCCCGAATTTCTCCCCAAACTGGCGCAGCGCATGGCCGAGTGCGGTGTCGAGATTCGCGCAACACCCGACGCCATGCCATTCCTCACAGACCGCGGAGCAACAGTCATCCCCGCCGGGCCCGACGACTGGGACACCGAATGGATGACACTGATCCTCGGCGTCAAACTGGTCGACTCGCTCGACGAAGCCGTCGCCCACATCCAAGAGCACAGCCAGGACCACTCCGACGGCATCCTCACCCAGGACTGGAACAATGCCCAGCGCTTTGTCGACGCCGTCAACTCCTCAGCCGTTTTCGTCAACGCCAGCACCCGCTTCAACGACGGCGGCGAATTTGGCCTCGGCGCCGAAGTCGCAGTCAGCACGCAGAAACTCCACGCCCGCGGACCAATGGGGCTGGAAGAGCTGACTACCTACAAGTGGATTGTGCTGGGCGATATGCAAGTGCGGGAATAACGCTCAAGCGATCGTTCATTCGACCGGGGCCGCGCGGCCCCGGTTTTTGCTTGCTACGGTTCGACCGTATCCGCGTAGTCAAGCAGCGCAGCCGCGGCCGTCTCCAAATCCCCAAAGATTCCCAAACCGACTGACGCCGCCACCGCCGCGCCGACCGCCGCCTCTTCCGCATGGCTAGGAATCAGCAGCGGCTTCTCGAAACGACGCGCTAGGATCCTGGCCAGCAGCCGGTTCTGGCGGACCCCGTTACCCGCGCCCACCAGCAGCGGCGGCCTTCCCACCACCGGCTCCATCTGTTCGAAAAAGGTGAAAAAGCCTTCCGCCATGCCCTCCAGCAGGGCCCTGGCAAAGTGTGCGGGCGTAAAGTTGTCCGGTGAAAGCCCGCTGAACGAAGCCCGCAGCCCCGGGTCCGTGCGGCTCCCGGTGAAGAAAGGTTCACAGCGCAGCCCATCGCTCCCGGCCGCGACCGTCGCCGCAAGTTCCGTCATTCGTTCGTAAAGATCGTCCGGCACTTCCGTGTCAAAGAGCCCGACGCCCACCTGTTGGAAGAAGCGCAGCAAGTAGGCATAGGAACGACCCCCAAACAGCCCTCCCCCTATCAGCAGATACTGTCCACCGGGAAAGGGCCGGTTTTCCAGTCCCGGAATGAAATGAAAACTGTCCGTGCGGGCCGAGATCTGGCCCCCCGTTCCCACATTCAGGAGCAAACTGCGCCCCGGCTCCGGCGCGCTGCCGATGAAACTGGCCTGATTGTCCCCCAGCGCAACCGTCACCGGCGTTCCCGCCGCCAAGCCGGTGGCATCAGCCAGCTCCCGGCGCAAGCCCCCCACCACATCCCCAGCACGCCCGATCGGCGGGAAAAGCTCCGCTGGCAGCGCCAACCGCTCCAGCAGCGTCGAATCCCAACAGTTCGCCCGGATGTCAAAGATCCCCGAACTGGCCGCCAGCGTCGGTTCACAAACCACCGTCGCGCCCGTAAGAAAGGAGACCACCGCATCCGGTACGAAGCAGGCCGTCACGCGGGCTGCCGGTAGGACATCCTGTAATCTAAGCCAGCAAAGGCTCGGCCCGAGAAACCCCGCCGCCGGCAGGCAACCGGTATTGCGAAAGGCCTCACGCCCGCCCGCAGCCGAAATAAACAGGTCCAATACCGGCCTGTCAGAACCGGCGAGCGGCTCCTGCACGCGCAAGTCCTGCCACGTAATCGCCGGTCCAGCCGGCGCAGCATCCGGCCCAATCAGGGCAACGCCGTGCTGCTGTCCGGTAACACCGATCCCTTGAATGTCTTTCGGGGAAAATTCGGCCTGCGCCACCAATGCGGCCAGGCACTGTACCGTCAACTCGTACAGTCGCGACAAGTCCAGCTCAGCCCGCCCAGGCCCGGGCGACGAACCAGCGCGATTGGCAACCGTCCCGTGGGCCACCTGCCTGCCGCTCGCCGGATCCAGCACCACCGCGCTCAATGAAGTTGTCCCAATATCAAGTCCAATCAGCATAGCGATCACCTGTCCGGGGAAGGTTGGTTCTGGCGGCGCCTGTCGCCATGGGTCTGAATCTGTCTGATCAACTATCAAAATTCCGCTGTCTACATCCCTGAGAATGCACAGAGATTGTACCTCAGAACGCCGGCTGAAAGCATTCCAGCACCACTAAGTCAGTATGGAAAGTCCCCCGTCTCTCTGTTACAATAGAGACACTCTCTCTGGTGGCGCGCCGCAAGTCTGTGTTCTCTTCGTTAACAAGCAGCGAACGTACGGCTCCACCTTAACACTTCCATTTCTTCTTGTATTTCATGCTACACTACGCAGGGGAGGCATGATGACGACAACCACCATCGCCCACGACAAAAGCGCCCAGCTAATACAGGACGGCTACTGCGTCTTCGAGCAGGTGCTGTCTCCCGAAATGCTGGCCCGCGTACGCGCCGCCAGTGACGGCCTCATCGAAGCCCAGTCTGCCGACCACTTCGAAGAGCAAAAATCCACCGGCAGCATGATCAGCGTCTATGATGATCCCTTCTTCGCCGAACTGGTCGCCTATCCACCGGCCTTGGACGCGTTGGCCTCTCTGGGCTATCCAAAGCCGCACTGGTCCTCCGGCTTTGTCATCAGCAAACCTGGCCACTCCCCGCCTCTCTTCTGGCATCAGGACTGGTGGGGTTGGAACGATCCGATCAGCTACACCGACATTCCTATGCAGCTATTTCTGATGTACTATCTGGTGGATACGCGCATCGAGAACGGCTGCCTGCGCCTGATCTCCGGGTCCCATCTCAAGCGCCATCCCATGCACGATGTCGTGCACACAGCCCATACCGATGAACTGCGCCGCGCCACCGACCCGACCCATCCTGCCTATCAGCAGATTCCGGAAGATCAGGCTGTGCCGGTACGCGCCGGCGACTTGGTCATCGGCGATTCCAGGTTGCTCCACGGCTCCTACGCCAACCAGACCGACGAGCGGCGCACAGTCATCACAATCTGGTACCATCCCAATTTCGACATCTCCTCACCCCGCATCCAATCCAATCTGAGCCGCACACAGACGAGTGTGGTCAACTGGCCGCCGCAAGCGCAGAAGCTCGTCCAAAGATTGGTTCCCACTTATGAGGGTGACGAAGAGCCTCTGGAGTGGAACCGCGTACCGGGACCTGAACTGAAGTGATATCCGCGGGCGCCTGACGGGATACAACTGTCTCTTTTTCTCCTGTCCATTCTGCATTGTCGAAAAAGTGTGCTTTGTAACGCGGCAAGTGGCCCACAGCTTCTAGAGGAAACTGCACCAGAGCAGAGTGACAAGCGTGCCTGAATTCGCGGGGTCAATTCCGTAACTCCACAAAGAGCCGCAGCTCCGTGCCCTGTCTGTAACCAGGGCAGGCAACGAACGAACTCGCAGTCGCATTTCCCTTCTTTCTTGTGATTCATGCTACACTTCGCAGGGGAGGCATGTTTATGACAAGAGCGGCAAACTTCCACGACACGCGCAAGCAACTGTTACGCGCTGGCTACTGCGTCTTGGAACAGATCTTGTCACCGGAAATGTTGGAACGCGTGCGCGTCGCCAGCAACGACCTCATCGCAGCCCAGCCCGCCGAGCACTTCGACAGATACAAGTCCACAGGCAGCATGATAAGTGTTTACAATGACCCCTTTTTTGCCGAACTCGTGGCCTATCAACCTGCACTCGACGCCCTGGACTCTCTGGGCTTCCCCGATTCTCGCTGGACGTCCGGGTTCGTGATCAGTAAACCCGGCCACTCGCCGCCCCTCTTCTGGCACCAGGACTGGTGGGCATGGAATGATCCAGTCAGCTACACGGATCTCCCCCTCCAACTCTTTCTCATGTACTATCTTGTGGACACCAGTATCGAGAACGGCTGCCTGCGCGTCATCGCCGGCTCCCACCGCAAACGCCATCGTATACATGACTCCGTCCACACCACGCATAACGAGGAGCTGAGCCGGGCCACCGACCCATCCCATCCCGCCTATCAACCAATGCCCGAAGACAGGGCTGTTCCAGTGCGCGCCGGCGACCTTGTCATCGGCGATGCCAGGCTCCTCCACGGCTCCTTCCCCAACCGGACGCGAGAACGCCGCACGGTCATCACACTCTGGTATCATCCCAATTTCGAGATCTCACCGCCCCCCATCCAATCCAGCTTGAGCCGTGACCAGACGCAGGTGTCCTCTTGGCCTCCGCAGGCACAGAAACTCGTTCAAAACCTGGTCCCCACTTATGATGGTGATGCAGAGCCGCTTGAATGGAAACGGGTGCCGGGCCCTGAACTAAAGTGAAGTTCGCTGGCGCCAATCTCGCAGCGAAAACACATAAAGCAAGCCAACCATTCTGAAAAGTTTCCGACAATAAGGAGAAGAATTCGATGAAGATGCACATTGGCGGGCAGTGGGTGGACAAATCCGAAAAGATCGAAGTTCTGCACCCGTTCGACGGCTCCGTCGTCGACACCATTCCCCGGGGCGATGCGGCCGACGTGGAGCTGGCGCTGGCAACCGCCGAACGCGGCGCCAAAGCAATGGCCAGTCTGACCGGCTACGAACGCTATGAAATCCTGCACAAAGCCGCCCACCTGATGGAGGAACGCAACGAAGATCTGGCCCAAACCATCACCCTCGAAGAGGGCAAAATTATCGCCGAAGGCCGCATCGAAGCCTCGCGCGCGGTCGAAATCATCGCCCTCTCCGCCGAAGAGGCCAAGCGCCTCGGCGGCGAAGTCGTCCCTCTTGACGGCGCCCCCGGCGCCGCCGGCAAGTTCGGCTTTACCGTGCGCGTGCCCTGCGGCGTCATCGTCGGCATCAGCCCCTTCAACTTCCCCCTCCACCTCGTCTGCCACAAGATCGGTCCCGCCTTGGCCGCCGGCAACGCCATCATCCTCAAACCGGCCACCGACACACCGCTTTCAGCGCTGAAACTGGTCGAGATCTTCCTCGAAGCCGGCACACCGCCCGAAGCGCTCCAGTGCCTGACCGGCTCCGGCGCCGTCATCGGCGATGCCCTCTGCGCCGATTCACGCGTACGCAAGATCACTTTCACCGGCAGCCGCGACATCGGCGAGCACATCTGCCGCACCGCCGGCCTGAAGCGCGTAACCATGGAGCTTGGCTCTAACGCGCCCCTCATCGTCATGCCCGACGCCGACCCCGAACGAGTAGCCCAGGCCGCCGCCGCCTCCGGTTACTCCAACGCCGGCCAGGTCTGCATCTCCACCCAGCGCGTCGTCACCCACGAAAAAATCTACGGCGACTTTCTCGACGCCTTCAAAGCGACCGTCGAAAACATCACAACCGGCAACCCGCTCGCCGAAGCCACCAAAATGGGACCGATGATTCGCGAAGAAGACGCCGTACGCGTTGACCAGTGGGTTGAGGAAGCTGTAAGCGGCGGCGCCGAGCTCGTCCTCGGCGGGGGGCGCGAAGGCCAGATGTACCAGCCGACCATCGTCTCCAACGTCAGCCCGGAAATGAAAATCTCCTGCGATGAGGTCTTTGGCCCCGTTGTCGGCGTGACCCCTGTCAGCGACATCGACGAGGCCATCGCCCTTGCCAATGACACCAACTACGGCCTGAGCGCGGCGATCTTCACGCAGAATATCGATTGGGCAATGAGATTTGTGCAGGAGGTCGAGTCCGGCAACCTGCATGTCAATTGGGGTACCCAGTGGCGCGCCGACCTGATGCCCTACGGCGGCCTCAAGGAGAGCGGTATGGGCAAAGAAGGGCCCAAGTACGCCGTCGAAGAAATGACCGAAACGAAGATGGCGGTCTTCCACATGGGCGGCTGATCAAATACGCCCGGCAGGCTGCTCAGAGTCCTGACAGCTATCTGCAACGAAAGGCATCGGCGCGGGCGCGTTCCCGTGTCGGTGCCTTCTTTCGTTTTCGCCCCTAGCCGCCGCTGTGAAAGATCCCCAGCCGGAACTCATGGCCCGTACCCGCGTCTTCACCGGTCAGCCAGCTCTCCGCCGCGATCTGCGTTGTACACGGCCCGAATGAGCAAACCGTCAACCGCCGCTCGCATGCCTCGCGGCGCAGCCTGCCGATTACGGTCCGCAACATCTCTCCTTGGAAAGGCGAATAGAGAAAATAGACCGTGCCCCCGCACAGGTCTGCGCTGCGCGCGTCCCCCTGTCTGAACGCCACCCGCCCGACTCCCAGCCTCGCCGCTTCACTGCGGGCATGGTCCACATACGCCGGCAACATCTCCAGCCCGACCGCCTCCACGCCCGTCAGCAGGTGCACCAGCAGCGCCACCTGTCCCAACCCGGAGCCAATGTCCACAAATCTGTCGGCGCCCGTCAGCGGCACGCGGTCCACCAGTTCGAGCAGCGCACTCACCGGCGTCGACTCGTAGTGAATCATCTCGCTGTCGCTGCCTTCCCACGGCTGCGGCGGGCAGTCGCTGTGGAACAGTCCCGCGGCCAGCTCGTCCGCGGCTTCCGCCCTGAAGTGCAGCCACTCGCTATCGTCCTGCCGGTAACGGCAGTTGCAATCGAATAGGTTCCGTAGTTGACGCGCTGTGACCACTCCCGTTCGGATGCCTTTACGCAACTCCCGAAAGAAATCCTGGTTGCACTCATCCAGATCGCCCCGCAATGCGCGCACCCGTCGCAAACCGGTTGCGGCCGATTGCTGTTCGGCGTGTATCTGGAATGCTTCCGCCAGAAAGTCGAGCGTCTTCAGCGCCTCAAAGCGCGCTGCCAGGTTGTCATCTTCACTGAGTGTGGGATCCTGCTCCAGCGCGGCTAGATCCCGTTCCAACTTCAGAAGTTTGGCCATAACGGTCTCCGCGCCGCGCGAGGTGATGCCTACTTGAGGTCTGCGAGCAGCTCTGTGCGGCTGGAAAATGTCTCTGCGATCAGCGGCTCTCCCACCAGATCGTATTCCAACGCGCCATTGATATGCACCTCCAGAACTGTTCCAACGGGCGCACCCGCAATGCCCGGCACAAGCACAAGACCGTCCACTTCCGGCGCGTCGCGGTAACTGCGCCCCAAAAGTAGCGGTGCCCCGCTCTCCGCGACCTCGCCCTGGCCCTCGACGAGGATGTCGAGAACCCGTCCTACCTGCTCCTGATTCTTACGCAGGCTGATTGGTTGCTGGACTTCCATCAACCGATCATAGCGCTCCTCTTTCTCTTCTTCCGGAACCGGATCGGGCAGCGCCGCCGCCGGCGTCCCCGGCTCCGGGCTGAAGGGAAACGCGCCCACCTTGTCGAATTCGATCGCCTGCGCGAATTTCAACAGCCCCTGAAACTCCTCTTCCGTCTCGCCCGGATAGCCGACAATAAACGTAGTGCGCAGCGCGATATCCGGCATCGCCGCCCGCAGCTTTTCCACGTGATCGTAGATCATCTCCAGCCGCGAGGGTCGGCGCATACGGCGCAGCGTGCGCGGGTCTCCGTGCTGTAATGGCATATCCAGATAGGGCACGATCTTATCCTGGCTCGCCATCACTTCTATCAACCCATAGCTGACGTGCCCCGGATAGGCGTACATCAGCCGTACCCACTTCAAAGCGTCGCTCGTGCGGTTGCAGAGCGCGCTCAACAGGCGCGGCAGGCTATCCGGCTCACCCTGGTCCCGTCCAAAGTCGGTGGTGTCCTGGGCGACGATCACCAGCTCCTTGGCGCCTGCCTCCACCAACGCATTGGCTTCGTCGATCACCGCCTCTATCGGGCGGCTGCGCAGCTTGCCCTTGAAACTGGGGATCGTACAGAACGCACACGGCGCATTGCAGCCGTCGGAAATCTTGAGATACGCGCTGCCCCCAGCCACCGCTGGCCGCGGCACCGCCTCCACATACGTTTCATCCGGTTCACCCAACAGGCTGTACCGTTGCAACCTTCGCTGCTCCGGCCCGCCCCGCACCTGCTTGACCAATTCCACCACATCCATCCAGCGCCGCGTTCCCAGCAGACCGTCCACCTGCGGCACCCGTTCCAACACCTCCTCGCCATTGCGTTGCGCCAGGCAGCCGGCCGCGATCAGCATCTGGTGCCGCCGCTTTCCATCCGCCAACTCCTGCAACACACCGATCGATTCCTCCTTGGCAGCCTCCAGAAAGCCGCAAGTGTTCACGATCAGCACATCCGCCTGCCGCGCATCGTCGCTGGCGTCAATGTCGGCCTCCCGCAACAGCATCTCCATGCCGTCACTGTCAACCTCATTCTTCGGACATCCAAGAGTGATCAAGTGGTAGGACTGTTTATTTTTCATCAATTAAGCTCTTGCCCAAAGTCGCTCGCGTTTATTCAGTGCGTGACCCTTTGCCAAGAAACGAAAGTTCACGCGCAACCTCGCCATTGTAGCACATATTTCAGTGAAGAAAGAGACCGTCGCCGGGGCAAATCAATTCACGACGGTGGCGCGTGCGAGGTCACCGCCTATCAAGGACGGATGCGCTCCAGCAGCGCGTCAAGCTCCTGCTGACTCGCGATCGGTCCCACAACCGTCTCAACAATTCTACCTTCGGGGTCGACGAAAAAGGTCTCAGGCACACCCTGGATCCGAAAACGGCGGGCTGCCTGGCTGCGCAGGTCCGGGCCATTGGGGTAAGTAATATCAAACTCTGCCAGATAAGCGAGTGCCGCCGGCTCCTGATCCAGATAATCCAGCCCGAGGAAGACAATCCCGTTGTCTTTTTCCCGACGCCATGTCCGCTCCAGCAGAGCCGCCTCGTCGCGGCACGGAGTACACCAACTGGCCCAGAAATTGATCACCACGCCTTTTCCCCGCAGTTCGCGCAGATCAATTTCCCCGCCGTCGAATGTCGTGAAGGTCAGGTCCGGCGCCTCGCCTGCCGCCCGCTGTCCCTGCACATTCGTCTGCCACAACCGCACTGCCAGCAGAACGATAAACGCCGCGCCTGCAGCAAGGAACAGAATACGCCAGATTTTCACGGCACGCGTGGATGGCGCTTCAATCTGCCGTTCCGACTGCGAATTCAGAGGGGCATCTCTGTCAACTACATGAGGCGTACTGCCCTTCGACTCCGTCACTTCAGTCATAGCGGGCCAGTTCCTCGTCCAGCCGCCGCTCCCGCTCGTCCACCTCGCCGCTGGCTGCTCCTGCCGGCGCCGCTGACCGCGGGCGCGTCATCTCCTGAAGACGGGTCCAGAGAAAAATCGCGCCGCCCAAGACCGCAACCACCGGCAATATCCACGCCAGCCAGTTGAATCCCTCCCGCGGCGGTTCACCCAGAACCTGCGGCCCGTACTGCTCCAAAAAATAGTCCCTGATCGACTCCGCGTCCGCCCCCTCCGCCAATTTGATGGCAATTAAATCCTTCATCTGCCCGCACGCCTTCAGTTCACAGCTGTCCAGCCGTAACCTGCCGCCGCACAGAGGGCACCACAGATGCTGGGCAACCTCGTTCACCTCATCGGCAGTGATCTCAGTTGTATCGCTTTGGGCCAACAGGGGCGAACTGCTGCAGACGGCAGCGAGCAGCAGAAAAATGGCTATGAGGATGCTGCGCAAAGTGGTTGGATGTGCTGCGATTTCGCTAAGAAAACGCGTCTTGAGGGGAGAATCCATACGAGTACTGTGCAGAACGAGGCGCGACTACGCCGCAGCCTGCTCAGTCAATTTCACAAAAAGGCGTTTCGCCAGCGAGCGGCCAATAATCTTCACCAGACTCTCCGGGTCCGCCTGCGTACCTTCGTCCTGAATCTGAACCGTGCTCGGCCCGTCAAACGGTTCAACATTGAGCACTCGAATCTTATATCCGGGCTCAAGATTCAACTGAGACAGATAGCGCAGCATCGGCGCGCTGTGATTTGCCACCCGACGCAACTCACCCGCCTGTCCGGGCTGCAACTCCGCCAGGCAGACCAACTCTTCGCTCAGTATCCGGCCGTCCTCGCTCGGAACCGGATCGCCATGCGGGCAGTGGGTCGGGTAATTGCACAAAATCTCCATGCGCTTCTCGAACTCTGCGCTGATAGCGTGTTCCAGCCGCATCGCCTCCGCCTTCACCTGATCCCAGGTGAATCCCATCACCTCGATCAGAAACACCTCCAGCAGCCGGTGTCTGCGCAGAAGCTGCAACGCCGCCAGACGGCCCTGACCGGTCAACTGGATGCCCGTCCGCACAGAACGGACCACATGCCCCGTCTCCGTCAGCCGCTTCGTCATGCTGCTGGCCGCAGCCGGCGAAACCTCCATCTTCTGCGCCAGCACGGACGTGGAAATCCTGTCGCTGGTCTCGCTCAACTCGTAAATCGCCACCAGGTAGTCGAGCATCCCATCGGTAATGATGTTGCAGAATGTACGCATGATCGCTATAGTTCAACCGTTGGGAATCGAATAGATAAAACCGGGAATTTCTGAAGTATAGTATGTCGGCGCAAAGCTGTCAATACTGAATCGGTAAAGGATACCACCTATTAATGTTGGGTGGTTCAGTGTACGATCAGGGCCGCCAATCCAACGAAATGCCCCTCGCCAATCTCGGTCCATTCCCAGCCGGCCCCCCGATTGCAGCCTGCACGGAGAAACCACATGCCGCGCAAAATCGTCGACCTGAGCTATCCCCTTGCTCCCTCGACGCCCCCCTTTCCCGGCGACCCTCCGGTTGAAATCAACGTGCAGATGTCTATCCCCGCCGACCTTCCACCCGGCACACCGGGATATATGAATACCAGCACCGTGCGCGCCTCCCTCCACACCGGCACCCACATGGACTCCTTCTTCCACTTCTATCACGGCCGTCCCACCATCGATCAGATCCCCCTGGCGCAGTGCATCGGGCCCGCCCTGCTGCTCGACCTCTCGCACAAGCAGGCTAAGGAAGAGATCACCGAACATGATCTGGCCCCCCATCGCCATGCCATCAGCCGCACCCCGAAAGTCGTTCTCAACACCGGCTGGGCGCGCAACTGGGGCAAAGCCCACTATTTCACCGAGTATCCGCCCCTGACCGGCAACGCCGCCCGCTTCCTCGTGGACTGCGGCATCGAACTGATCGGAATCGACACCCCGTCGGTTGACTATCCGCCCAACGACGCCCATTTCGTACTCCTGGGCCGCGATGTTCTCATCGTCGAAAACCTGACCAACCTCGATCAGATCGGCCAGCCCCTGTTTGAATTTACCGCCCTGCCCCTCAAAATTACCGGCCGCGACGGATCACCCGTGCGGGCTATCGCCATTACCGGGGATACATAGTGCTCCGCACATCGGGCACCCGCCGCGAATTCTGCCGTGTAACTACATCGCGCAGCCCTTTCAGCAAACGTTCCCCTTCTACCGCCGCCGAAAATCCCTCTCAAACCCGCTAAAGCCGCAACGAATCTATACGCCAATGAATCAGGGGAGGCCCAACTGTGGCAAAAAAAGTAGCAACGAACGGGTCGTCAGCAACCCGGCAAAACGCGCCAGCCGCCGCCAGTGACGAAAGCCCCACCCGCGCCGAACGCTTCTTCTTCGACAACAATGGCTACCTTGTCCTCGAAGAGTTCCTGGACGCCGACCACGTCACCGCCTTGCTCCACGCTCTCCACCGCGTGATCCAGCGGCGGCGCCAGTTGCAGGAGCAGGGCCTGCCTCAAACCGGCATGACCAACATCATGGGCGCAGAGAGCACCCGTATCTTCTACATACTGGATGACGATCCGCTGTTTCTCGAGATGCTCGACTGGCCCGCCATCTGGCCCTACGTCACCGGCCTGCTCAACACACGCCCGCATCACCACGCTTCTGACGCAATCCTCGAGCACGGTCGCGACCTGCTCGGGCGCAGCATGGGATGGCATATCGACGGTATCGACGAAGGATTCCGCAACCTCGGCGCCCCAATTCCCCTGTTGCAACTCAAGATCGGCTACTATCTGACCGACATGACCCATCCTGGCCAGGGCAATCTCTGTGTCTTACCGGGCAGCCACAAAACGGCCTCCGCCCCTGACCGTGAGGACCTGCAACGCTGGGGCAGCTCTGCCGGCGTTACCGAGATTTGCGCCCCCGCCGGAACCGCCATCCTCTTCCACAATGCCTTATTGCATTCCGCCGGCCCGTTCACCCGCGAGGAGGGCCAGCGCAGTATGCTCTACTACGCCTACGAGCACCCCTGGATGATCGCTTCGCAGGAGCACTGGGGCTATCCCAGCCATTTCTATAACAGCCTGTCCCCTGATCGCCGCAAGCTGTTCCATGGATTCCTGTTCGATCCGCCCGAGCACCGTTGGGGTTAAATAGCGCGCAGCGCCAACCCTTAGCCTCACGACCCGATCGCGACTGCCTGAAAACTGGACGCACTTACGTCTCTGCTGGTAGGATTGTTCCTCTTGACCCTGTCCACAGCTCTCCCGTAGGACGATGCTCCAACCGGGCCAAGCTCGATCCGGCCAGCCCTGTGATCGTGAGTTGCTGTATGTGCCCAGGGCCTTCTACCACCTAGCCGCTTGCGTGCATTTGCTGCGTAGTGACCTGATAAAGGAATAAAATGAAGATCCAAGCCTCCTGCCGATTCTGGAAAATCTGCGTACTGATCGGCGCAGTCCTCGTCACCGCATGTACGCCCAGCGCTCCTCCCACGTCTCCGCAACCGGACGAAAGCGGCGCGGCCGCCTCCACACCCACGACCGCGCCCGCCAACACACCTGCCTCGACACCGACAGCCTCCCCCGAAGAGGCCGCGCCCCCAACCAGCACCCCCGAACCGCAGCTGCCCCCGAGTTGGCCGGACATAACCCTGGTCGAAACGCTCTCCGGACTGAGAAATCCCGTAGACCTGGCCAGCGCCAGGGACGGTTCCGGCCGGCTGTATGTAGTTGAGCAGATAGGGCTGGTTCAGGAGTTTACCAATGGCGTCCAAGGCCAGTCCCCATTCATGGATATCCGCGATCGCGTGAGCTGCTGCGGTGAAAGGGGGTTGCTGGGCATCGCCTTTCCCCCGGATTTTGCCGGCAGTCGGATCCTCTACGTCAACTATACAACCACCTTGCCCGGTACTCTGCACACACGCGTCTCCCGCTTCCGCCTGCGCGCCGGTGTCCACCAGGTTGATCCGGACTCGGAAGAGATCATCCTGCAGTTCTCTCAACCCTGGCGCAACCACAACGGCGGCCAGATCGCCTTCGGACCCGATGGCAACCTGTGGATTGGGACCGGCGATGGCGGCAGTGGCGGCGACCCCCAGGACAACGGCCAGAAGGGCCAGACGCTGCTGGGTAAACTCCTGCGCATCGATGTCACCTCAACCACCGACGCGCCCTACACGGTTCCCGCCGACAATCCCTTTGTCGGCAATGACGAATTCTTGGACGAAATCTGGGCCTACGGTCTGCGCAACCCCTGGCGCTTCTCCTTCGACCGCGCAACTGGTGATATCTACATCGCCGACGTAGGCCAGAACGCCTGGGAAGAGGTGAACTTTCAACCCGCCAACAGCCCTGGCGGCGAAAACTACGGCTGGCGCATCACCGAAGGTCTTCACTGCTACAATCCCTCATCCGGCTGCTCCACAGCAGGTCAGACGCTGCCCGTCGCCGAGTACGACCGTGCCAGCGGTCTTTCCATCACCGGCGGCTACGTCTACCGCGGCCAGGATCAACCCTCCCTGCAGGGCATCTACTTCTACGCAGACTATGTTACCGGCCGCATCTGGGGGCTGCGAAGCGTGAACGGCCTCTGGGAAACCAAATTGCTCCTCGATAGCACACACAGCGTCAGCAGTTTCGGCGAAGACGAAGCCGGCAATCTCTACCTCCTTGATTACAGCGGCACTATTTTTCAGATTCAGGCTGCCAACCAGAATTAGACTATTCGAGATGAAGCCAAGTACGTACGTATTCCGCCAATACCATCTCTATAAGAAACCCATTTGCAGGACTGTACTAGCTTAAGGATCTCCCATGGACTTCGATCTCATCATCATAGGTGGCGGAATCGTCGGAGCAGCCGCAGCCTATCGCGCCGGGCAATTGGGCGCCGGCACGCTCCTGTGCGACAGACGTGACGCCGGCCGCGCCACAGATGCCGGCGCCGGTATCCTCGCCCCCGAAAGCAGCACCCGCGACGGCCGCCTCTGGTACGATTTCGCACTCGACGCACTGCAGTACTATTCCGTGTTAATCGAAGATCTCACCGCCGACGGCGTGCCCGCCGCAGAACTCTCCCAGGCCTACAGCCACTGTTCCAAGTTGACCGTCGCTGTCGGCGAAGCTGAAGCTTCTGCCTTGGCAGCAATGGAGCCGACCATCTACGCCCGCCAGCAGGAACGCCGCCCGCCGCCCGCACAGCAAATCCGTCGCATCACAACCGCCGAAGCCCGCGCCGACTTTTACCCTCTACTGGCCGACGCCGACGCAGTCCTCCTCCAGCCGGATGCCCGCCGCGTCGACGGCCGGCTCATCACCGCAGCCCTCGAGCGCGGCCTGCGCACACGCGGAGTGCACACAGTCGACGCCGACGTTTCGGCTCTGTTAATGGCGGGCGGGCAAGTGCACGGAGTGCGCACCGCCGCAGGGGAAGAGTATACGGCCCGCTCAGTTCTCATAGCCGGCGGCGCCTGGTCCGTCGCCTTCGGCAGCCAGCTGAATGTGCAGATTCCCGTTGCCCCCCAGCGCGGGCAAATCATCCATCTGCGCATCTACGGCCAGGATAGCAGCGCCTGGTCTATCGTGAATGGCTTGAGCGGCCACTATCAAGTGCCCTGGCCCGACGGCCGTGTCGCTGTCGGCGCTACCCGCGAAACCGGCAGCGGCTACTCTCCCGATGCCACCGTCGGCGGCATTCAGGAAGTCCTGCACCAGGCTCTGCGCCTCGCCCCCGGCCTCCGCGACGCCGCCATCCATGAAATCCGCGTCGGCCTGCGTCCCTATACAACTGATCATCTGCCGCTGCTTGGAGCCGTTCCCGGCGTGAAGGGCGTCTATCTTGCAACCGGCCACGGACCAACCGGTCTCACTCTCGGCCCATTCAGCGGCAAGCTTGTGGCCGAGCAAACTCTCGAGCAACCGCTTGCCTGGAATCTGGTTCCCTTCTCTGTAGATCGCATCATCCGTTGAGCCAATAGCGAAACGAACCGGCGTATGCGCGGTGCGGCCAAAAGCGCCGCCGCCAGCGTCAACCTGATTCCCACTGCGCCCGGCGCTTGCAGACTTTCCAGGTTTTTGGTCCGCATCGTAACCATGGTGTTCAATTAAGCAACACAGGAACTGCGCAGCCGCAACGAAGTTGCTATCCTGAATGAGGCGAGCAAAGGTGTTCTTTCTCTCCTCATGATTGTCATATGGGCGGTCGGGCCTTCGGCCCTCCCTTGTGCAGGGGCTGCGCCCCCGCAACGCCCCCCTACAAAACCATCGCTCACCGACCGTGTGTGCGCATTCCAGCGGTGCCGCTCCAGCAACCTGGCTGCCGCCAACCGAATACGCAATCAGATTGACTGAACCGCGGCAAAGACAAAGGGCTGGTCAAAACAGGCACTGTATATAGCTCAGTAGTTACGCAACACACAAAAACCGCATATCCACACAAGGCTACCCAATGGACGATATCCCCCTCGCCATCGAAACACCTGCAAACGACTATCTCACCAGCGACACGCCCGCTCCCCGCGCACGCACAGACTACACAATCAAAGAGATGCCGGAAGATCTGCGCCCCAGAGAACGGCTCGAATACGTTGGCGCCGGCGCCCTCAGCGTCGCAGAGCTCCTCGCAATCGTGCTGCGCACCGGAGGCCGCGGCGAAAACGTCATCCGCCAGTCTGAGCGGATACTGACCGAATTCAATGGCCTCACCGGCCTGGCCCGTGCCAGTTTCGAGGAACTGACAGAGTCCCATGGCGTCGGCAAAGCCAAAGTCACGCAGATCAAGGCCGCCATCGAGCTGGGCCGCAGACTCCTGCTCGCCGCGCCCCAGGAGCGCGACAAAATTCAGAGCCCAACCGATGTCGCCAATCTGTTGATGTTGGAAATGGGTATGCTGGAGCGGGAACAGGTGCGGGTCGTACTCCTGGACACGAAAAACCATGTCCAGCGGTCCCCGGTAGTCTATTCTGGCAGTCTCAATGCCGCCGTCATTCGCGTCGGCGAAATCTTTACAGAGGCCGTGCGAGCCAACAGCGCATCGCTCATCGTCGTCCACAATCATCCCAGCGGCGACCCTACACCCAGCCCCGAAGACGTGCAGGTGACAAAACAGATCGTCGCCGCGGGCAAGCTGCTACAGATCGATGTGCTCGATCACCTGATCATCACCCGCACAAAGTTTGTCAGTTTGAAGGAACGAAGGTTGGGGTTTGAATGATGGGGTTTGAAACAACGGCGCCGCCGCTAAGCCAGCGCACTCACACTTAGCAGATAATCGGTCACCGCGCGCACTTCGCCGGCATCCAGCTGCTGGTCCTTCTTTGTGCGCACATACTTCTTCAACTGATCGACGCGCAACACCGGCATCGAGGGATTCTCAATCTCCAATTGTGTCGCCGGATTAATGAAAACGGCCGCGCTTTCAATCGGCACGTCGGCAGCGTTCACCTTCAACTCTCCGCTGGCCTCCCCCTCCTGAAGCAGTTCCAAGACGCGCCGTTCCGTATCTTCTATCTCGCGAACCGGGTTGCCCAGCCCCTCCCGGTTGAGAAACATCAGCATGCGGCCCATACTGAACCGTTCCCGCCACTTGTCCCCGTACACGCGCACCGTCCCTTTGTCGCTGCGTACAAGAAACACACGCACACCGAGCGGTCCGACCAATATGTAGGGCACCTCATCCAGACCCCACAGGAAAAGCGCATACTTGTCATCAAACCCTTTCAACCCGTTCTCGACAAGCTCGTCCGGCCGCGCCACCCGTTTGCTGCCCGGCCAGCGCCGCGGCGCAAAGCGGTTAATGTAATAACTCCCTACATTGGAGGCGATAAAGCCCACCGCCAGCGCGCCAAAGCTGACAACTGTCCAGTACCGTTGGACAAACCCGGTCAATGCGTTGGCTGCCGGTTCGTCCGGCGGAAACCAGTTAGGTGTAAAACTGGCAAGAAGGCCGACAAACAGAATCACCAACCCTCCCAGGGCAATTCGTCGCCCCCGCTGTTCTCTCGATTTTATCGCTGGTAGATTGCGGTACACTTTCATGAAATATTTTTCTTCTGTGACCCGGTTGGCTATTGCTCGAGGGCTACCAGTTCATCTGGGCTGTCGATAACTTCGTTAACGCCTGACCGAATCTCCGCAATCAGGCTCGAATCGATCAACTGCTTGGCGTTTCGAATCGTGTGACGGATGGCGTTGGCGTTGCTTCTGCCATGTCCGACAACCATCAGATTGGACAGGCCCAGCAGCACCGCCCCGCCAAACTCACTGTCATCGAGTCGCCGCGCCATCCTGCGAAGCGCGGAGCGAACCAATAAACCGCCAATGCTGCTGATCGGCCCGGCGGTGATCTCATCCAACAGCACGCCCTGAAGTAGCTTGACAATACCCTCGGCGCCCTTCATAAAGACATTGCCCGTAAACCCGTCTGTGACCACCACATCAGCCATCCCACTGGTCACGTCCCGAGCTTCAATGTTGCCCATAAATCGGATCCCGGGCGTCTTCTCCAGCAGTGCCGTCGCCTCCAGAACCAGGTGATTTCCTTTGCCCTCCTCCTCACCATTGCTCAGAATGCGAACACTCGGATTCCGCACGCCCATGATGCGCCGCGAGTAAACGCTTCCCATCACGCCAAACTGCTGCAACTGCTCCGGCTTGACCTCGGTATTGGCCCCCACATCCAAAATCAGGCAGAATCCCCGCAAGGTGGGAAAGGGAACAATCAACGCCGGACGCAATATGCTCTGCATCCGTCCAAAATGCAAAATACCGGCCGCCAACGCGCCGCCCGTGTTGCCTGCCGTCACAAAGGCATCGGCTTTGCCTTCCTTCACCAGCTTGCACGCCACAACCATCGAACTGTCCTTCTTGGTCCGTACCGCCTTGGCAGGCTTGTCGGACATCTCGATCACTTCATACGCAGGCACGATCGGCAAATCCAACCGGTGAGTCAGATGTCTTGCCAGCTCCCGCTCTATTACGTCCGGCCGCCCAACCAGCGAGACGGTTACATCGTACTGGCGCGCTGCCAGTATCGCGCCAGCTACGATTTCGCGTGGTGCGTTGTCCCCGCCCATGACGTCCAGGGCAATATTCATGCAGGTGTTCCTCCAATCGGCGATGTGGTCAATGCTATACTACTATAACTTCGGAGCATTTGAGAAATTGCTCCAAAAGCAGAAGCTGTCCAAATGTCTTCTTTTTTCCAGGAGGGGTTGCACATGTGTTACCGCTGCGTGACATGAGCCCGCAAAAAAATTACGGAATAGGTGAGATGACCCGCAGGGTGCTGGACGACGGCATCGTCGCTATCGTGCGCGGCGACTTTCCCGCCCACAAAGTGCTCGAGATCGGCGACGCTCTGCTGGCCGCCCCAGTGCTTGTAATGGAGGTGACACTCAACACGCCCGGCGCACTGGAGTTGATCCAAATGCTGCGGGCGCGCTTCGGCTTAAATATGAATGTCGGCGCCGGAACCGTGCGGACCGTGGAACAGTTCGATGCCGCCGCCGCGGCTGGCGCCCAGTTCACCGTCGCGCCCGGACTGAATCCAGCCGTAGTGGCCCGCGCTCGCAAGACCGACACCCTGCACATTCCCGGTGTCTATACCGCCACCGAAGCCGAGACCGCCCACGCCGCCGGCTCCCGTCTGCTCAAACTCTTTCCCGCCAATATCGGCGGCCCTGCCTACCTCAAAGCCCTGCGCGCCCCCCTGGATGATATCCAGTTCGTGCCGACCGGCGGCATCGGCCCCGAAAACGCCGCCGCCTGGGCCAAAGCCGGCGCCGCAGCTCTCGGTGTTGGCAGCTCCCTCGTCACCGGACCAGACCAGCCCATGGCGGACCTGATCGAGCGCGCGCGTGCCCTGCGCCAAGCCTGGCAGTCCAGCGCCAACATTTCGTAGCCGGTCCAACGCAACCGTCTAGGGCTCGTTGACGCTTGTCTGAACAACGATTTCCGGGTGCAAATTACGCCTGATCGTCGAAGGGCGGCGCAGCCACGCAAAGAAAATCCGATACGCCTTTGGTGTTCTCCGCGTCCTCCGCCGACAAAAAGGCGTTCTTCGCGACCCTTCGCGTGACTTCGCGGATCAATTGGTTCTGTCTACTTCAACATTCAAGCGAGAAACATCCCTAACAGGCCTGCAGGCTTTCAGTTAATGTTGACATCTGAACAGCCTTCCCAAAATGTCAGCGGAACCCAAAAGCTGACTACAAAAAACTGCCGTTCGTCCTCCGCGGACAAAAAGGTGTTCTTCGCGACCCTTCGCGTGACTTCGCGGATCAAATGGTTTTGTCTACTTCAACATTCAAGCGAGAAACATCCCTAACAGGCCTGCAGGCTTGCCGTTCTTGTTGAAATCTGAATAGCCTTCCCAAAATGTCAACGGAAGCTAATCCCGCAGCTCATTCATCGCCGCCGGCAAAAGCGGCAGCAGATCCGAGGCTATTGCCCCGGCGCTTCCGATCCTCTGCTCACACAGTTCACCGGCCCGCCCCTGGAGCCAGGCCCCAAGGCAAGCGGCCTGAAAAGGAGACAGACCCTGGGCCAGCAGGCCGGTAATGGCGCCTGCCAGAATGTCGCCAGTGCCCGCCGTAGCCAGCGCCGCGGTGGCGACCGGCAGAACGGCCAGTTCTCCTTCCGGTGTTGCGATCACCGTATAAGGCCCTTTGAGCAGGACCACTGCCTGCCACTCTGCCGCCCGCTCCCGCGCCAGTTCCCAACGGTTGTCGACCACATCCTGCACAGATGCAAAGCCGCAAAGACGCGCCATCTCCGCCGGATGTGGCGTCAGGACGCAGTCGGCCGGCAGCAGCGACGGCCACTCCTCCAACTGGGCCAGGTTATTGAGGCCGTCCGCGTCTATCACCGTCGGCGGCAGCGGTGGAGCCTCGGCCGGCAGTTGATCCCGCCGCCGGATCGTTCCGAATGGAGAATCGGTTGCTGAATCCCCTTCCGCTTCGCCGTCTGCAGTCGGGTCCGCTTCCGAAACCGGTTGCTCGTCCTCGGCTTTCCCGCTTTCACTCGCCGCAAATCCCCCCGGCAATGCCGACCGGCGCCGCCTGTGATTCCTCCGCAGCAGCCGCTCCATAAAGTCCCGCGTGGCACTTTCCTGGCCCAGCCCGCAGCCGATAAGCAGCGCATCATATTCGCCCAGCTTCGCATTGACATTGGCAGCTGCCCCTTCATTCACAACGCCCAAATCATGGCTCAGAAGGATCCACGTCGGTTCAGCCAGGGCCGATGACACAGGCACCCACACCGGCTGCGGAATCGCGCCTGTCACCAGCCCTGCCCCCACCCGGCCCATCGCCGCACAGCTGAGAAAAGCCGCGCCCGGATAATTGACGCTGCCGACCACCGCCATCCCTTTGCCAAAAGCGCCCTTGTGACTGTTGCGGCTTCGCGTCGGCATAATCTCGGCCATCTGTTCCGGCGTAAGGAAAAACGTTCGCGAGTCCACCGTAACTTCCGCCGGGATGCCGATGTCCGCCACCACCAGTTCACCTAGCGCCGCCGCGCCCGGAAACTGGAACTGGCCCGTCTTCGCGCAGCCGAACGTGACCGTCATATCAGCCGCAACCGTAACCGGATCGAGCGCGCCGCTGTCCGCATTCAGACCACTCGGAACATCGACCGCAACCACTCTCAGGGACCGCCGCGCCTCCGGTCCTCCCGCAGCCGAAACGCCCGCAGTGCCAGCCTCCCCTGCCTCGGTCCTCGCAGACGGCAGACGGCGGCTGCGGACCTCCGTCAACTGCTGGAGGATGCGAGCCAGCGCGCCCTCGATCGGTCGGTTTGCCCCGGTCCCTAACAGCGCGTCAACGACAATGTCGGTTTCATCCAGCCATGCCAGAAGCTGCACCCCATCCACGTCCTCCTCAGCGCTGTGGGTCGGCACATTGCGTTCGAGAACCCGGCCCAAATGCCCCTCATAATCCTCCTCATGCCCGGTCTTTCTGCTCGGGGCCTTCGCGTTCCCTCTCTTTCCAGCCTGTTCTTCCTTGCCCGGAGAGCCGCCCCTCGCCCACAGATAGACCCTTACCTGATAGCCCGCGTCGCTGAGATGACGTGCACAAACCAGCCCGTCGCCGCCGTTGTTGCCCGGCCCCACCAGCACCAACACCGATCGGTCCGCGCTGCCGGGATAACTCACCCGGACTGCTTCGGCCAGCGCCGTCCCTGCCTGCTCCATCATCGCCGCATAGCTCTGGCCGGCCGCATCGGCCCCCTTCTCCAGCCGCTGCATCTCGGCAACCGAAACGATTCGTGTATGATCGGCGATTTCATGCATAATTTGCCCCTCGCAAACGGTAAAGGTCACCTTCATGCCACAAGTATCGGATGCGGCACCGGCTGGTTGAAGAGATAGCCCTTCTCGTTAAAAGGAATCTCGTCCGGCTGTGTACTGCCCGTTGCATCCGTGGCGCGCGTCATAACTGAATGCTCGCCCGGCTGCGCATCCCACCCAAAGTCGAAACGCGTCCAGGAGTACCTGAATGCGCCGCCGTTGCCCGCGTCCAGAAGGCGCCCGATCGCAGGTTCCACCACCGGCTCCACCAGTGTCGCACGGTGCCAGGTCGCCCCCGCATCCAGGCTCCACTCCACCTGCGCAATCGGGCCGTGCGGCGACTGCGCATAGCCGTGAATGTGCTGCGCGCCCACCGCCAAAGCGGCCGGCCACGGCAGCGCCAGCGCACTCTTGATCGTCTGTGTTGTCACCGGCCTGCCCAGCGCTTCACCTTCCGGCGGATAAGCGTCACCGATCAGCGTGTAGGAGGTCGTGTTGTTGCGCGTCCAGAGCGGTTCAGAAGAGACCACAATGCGCCCCAGCCACTTGATGCTGGCCGCCCCCACCCATCCCGGCGCCAGTGCCCGCACCGGAAAGCCGTGATCCCTCGGCAGGGCCTCTCCATTCAGCGCATACGCCAGCAGCGTATCCGGATCCATCGCCTTTCCGACCGGCATCACGCGGCGGAAGCCCTTCTCCGGCGATCCCGCGTCCAGCCCGATCAGCAGCACGCTTACCGCCTCTTCCGTTATCCCCGCCCGAACCAGCACGTCCCGCAGAGCCGCGCCCGTCCACGCTCCGTTACTGACCGCCCCGGTCTTCCATGGAGTCCCGCTGGCCGCCTGCCCCTTCACCAGGTCGAACATGGCCCGATGATTTCCCGCGCATTCCAGGTACGAGATGAACGTGCGGCTGGGCAAATTCAGTAGGTCTTCGTAACTCAGTTCCAGCGGATTTGCAACCGCGTCCCCTCCGACCGAAAGCCGCCAGGCCGCCGGGTCCACGTCAAGGCTGGCCGAATTGTTGCGTACAAAAAAGGACTGAACAGGCGTGATCACCCCCTGCATATTCTCCAGGCGCGCTTCCAGATTCCCATCACCGTGATCCAAAAAAAGTGCCGCGTCCTTGTAATGCAGCGGAGCGTCTGCCGCCATCTCTTCCGCCGCCGGCGCCGTCCCCGGCTGCGGCTGCAGACCCGTACAAGACGCCAGCACCGCCGCCGTCCCTCCAGCCGTCAGCAGCTGCAAGAAGCGGCGCCGCGTCACGCCCCTCGCGCGTGCAAACTGCCACAGCTGCTTTCCTTCACCATGCTCCTTCTCCGACGCGAAACTTCTCGCCGCCACTGTTCTCTCCTTACCCCGCCTGCCAGTCAAAGGCCAACGCCTTCCGAGGCAATCCATCCGCGGCCATCACCAACATTTTTTGTTACCACCCGGCCGCAACTGATACGCATTTCTGAACGAAGTGAGTGAAGCTGCTCACCCTTTCTTCACGCCTCTTCCCTCTCTTCTTGCATTATGGCGGTCGGCCGCAAGCGGCCTCCCTTGTGCAGGGGCTGCGCCCCCGCAACGCCCCCCTCCAAAACCATCGCTCACCGGCCGTACGCATTCATCCCAGCAGCGCCGCTCGAGCAAAGTGGCGGCTGCCATCAGAATACGCAATGAAACTGCCTGAATGGCAACGCAGAGGAAGGGCAGGTCAAGCGAACAGGGCTTAGCAAAATGTCACTTTTCTCTCAACTCGGCCTGCCGAAGCGCAGCAAATACCCATTACAGTCCCGAATCGCGAACTCCCTCATGCCCCAGGGCTCGTCCGTCAGTTCCCGTTCAATTTGTACGCCTGCCGCCCGGTACCGTTCAAAGAGACCGTCAACGTCCTCGCCCATGAACACGTAAAACCCAACCTGCGGCTTCGGCGCCAGCGGTCGGTCCGCCAGAGTGAGCTGAATGTGCGCCCCTTCGTTCGTCCACTCCCCACGGTGAATTCCGGCGTGTGTAGGCGGATCGCCGAACAGAAACCCAACGGTGAAGCCCAGCTTGTCGCAGTAAAACTCGGCTGCCGCCAGCACATCCGGCACCGCCAGTATCGGAGCCAGGCTGTAGGCTGCCTGCGCGTCACCCGCCAACTGGCCCGTACGCCACTGCTCCTTCGTGATACCGTAGACTATCTTGTCATGCCCAACTGAGTCCTCGTGATATTTCTGCCGCATACGGCCCCGGCGCCTGAATCCGACCCGTTCCGCCAGTCGCACAGAGGCAGTATTCTCCTCACTGATCCACAGCTCCACCCGGTCCAGCCCCATCTCGTCAAAGCCATAATCCAGCGCCGCCCGCACAGCCTCGCTCATATAGCCGTTTCCCCAATGGTCCGGATGCAGAAAGTAGCCCATCCCCGGCACGCCCGCATTGCCAATGTAATCGACATAACCCAGCGCCGGGCCGTCCTCCGCCGTACGAACGGTCCAGACCGTCCCCGGCCCGTCGAGCATGCCATCGACCATTTTCTTAGTTTCAGCCGCAGAAGCATGCGCCGCATCGTCCATAAACCGCATCGCCTCCGGCCTGCGATACGCGTCATACAGATCTTCCGCATCCGCGGCGTCTAGCGGCCGCAGAATCAACCGCTCCGTGGTGAGAGTGGAATGCATCAAATAGTCTCCATTTATTGTGTAACGCTTGATTGTGTAATGCTTGATTGAATGCGCTATCTCATCGCCCGCCGCCAACGCACCATACCGTTCGACCCGGCAACAGGAAAACTACTACCTGCGCTCGGGCTCGTACAGTGCGCGTAGCAACGGCCTCAACGCAACTGCTTCCAGCAGATCTGTGCTGTCGCTGAACTGGTCGATACTGCCTATCGGCCTCTGCCGCGCTATCTGCGCCACCTCCGCGTCGCCGACAGAACCCAGCAGCGCCTCGGCAAATCCCTGCAATGCCATAACGCGAAACGGCCGCCCAAAAAAGTTTATAGGCGTTTCCGGCATCGTCTCGGTGAGCGCCAGCCGATTGTGGCGGGCAGCCACAACTCCGTAGGCCTCACCCAGCCAGTGGTCCCGCTCCTGCCACGCGCTTGCTCCTTGTACCGCCAGCAATATGTCCGTCAAAACTGACGCGCTCTCCAACCGGCCAAATGCCGTACCAAACCATTTGGCATACGGCGCGTACTGCCGTTCCATCAGGAAGCACAGACCCATCAGGTCCCGCACCAGTCGCGACGCGATTAGCGACGAGCCCAACTCGTCGCCCACCAACCCCGCCCGACCCATCAGATGCTCCTCCTGGCCAATCCGCGCCCAGCCCGCCGCCAGCAAATAGCGCCACACTTCCGGCGGATACCAGCCGAACCGCGCCCGCACTGAATCCAACCCAATGCCGTCGTGGAAGATCCCCCCTGAGGTGATCGTGCGCAACTTCTGTTGAGGAAACGTAAGCCAGTCTGCCGCGCAAATTGTCCTGTCAATATCAAAATTCAGGTAACCGCCAAAAAATCTGCTGACAGTTGTCGTATCCACCAGATGATTGACCGGCCCGCCCTCGCTCGCCTCCATACCCTGGGTCCCGCCGTCATTGGGGTCCGGGTCACTGAAGTTGGTCGGGTAGCCCAGAAAGCGGTGGGGCAGTTCATGCCGCAGCGCAGCATCGATCTCGTCAGCCAGCCCCTCCCAGTCGTCCGGCCGCAGAAACAGTTGCAGCCGCGGCCCCCAATTGTGATCCGTCGACATCTCGTCGTCGAACCCCAGCGTCTCCGAACCCGACCCGATCAGGGCCGCGCTGTGGGGCAGGCCCGACCGCGACCTGTCAAGTACAGGCCGCACCGCCTCCCAATAGAATCGTCTGCTCAACTCCATCCCAGGGATGAACGCCATTCTCTACATCGCCAGATCGAAGGGAAGATCGCTTATGTCGCGCAGCCGTTTCCCCTGGATCATGATATTGAGCATGTCCATCTGGTCTTCGTTGTCGATTTCCTCGATGGCCTCGCGCATCTCATGCAAAGCGAAGTGATAAACGCAGTCTACGTCTCCTGTGCCGAGTGCAATCGCAGCCAAGCGTGTGGGAAGCGGTTCGGCGGTGACGACAGCGATGTGAGGAAGGCGTCCTTTTCGATTGCGGATAAGATTCAGGGCCTCGGTGCGCGCGTTTTGTACGCGATCACTGCGGATCGTCCATTTGCAGGAGATGCTGGCGTGAAGAAGCGGACGTGAGCTATCCGCATTGGCCTCTCGCAATGTCGTCATGCTCGCAGTCTCTTCATCACTAAATACGACCTTCCCATACCGGTTAATTTCCTCATCAGTAATGAGTTGTCGTCCGATTACGATGTCAGGCTTGATAATGTAGTCCTCGCCGAGGGCCGAGGCCAACAAAGGATCTTCAGCCGATTTCTTGAATCGGTCCAGATACTCAAGGTGCTCATATTGGTCAAACTGCGAAATGGCATAGCGGGTCGAATAGAACCAGTTGCCGGGCCGTATGTGTCCCAAGAGCTGGAAGACTTCTTCGATAAACGATTCGGTAATGTTTTCGAACTTAGCGCCGATTGTCTGGCTCGAAATTGTTTGATAGGTACCAACGGTCTTCAGACGATCGACAATGCCCCAAGCGATCTCACGGCTCGCTCGGCTGTCCCCGTCTGCAAAATTTGGATACTCGAGGCCACTTTTCTTGTTTGTTTGAAAGCGCACCATCTGCTCAAAGATCTGCCTATGATAATTGCGACGTAATTCTCTAACAGACACAATAAATACTCCCAAATCAACTGTCTCGCTTAAGAAATCCGATAACAAACTCTTCGTGCATGCGTTTCTGGATCTGAGAGGTTCGATTCCGCTTTGCGCCCGCCGGCATCATGCGCCGGTTTCGATCCAACTGCCGCACACCAATGCCTGGAACATCAAAACCAATAGAGCGACCGATATCAGCCAGGCACATCCCAGTTCGGGTGTCAATGCCCCGCATCTCAGAACTGCCTACAACGACTATCGCGGCTTTGCCAGGGCGCAGCACGCGGTACATCTCCTGTAAGGCGCCAGTCATTTCGGAGTAATAACGATGCAGCACCTGACCTTTGCGCGCATCCCGTTCACCCACCTCTTCCACAATCTGCGTCGCATGAGCTGGTAGCTTAACAAATTCCACATCGGTGGTGGATTCGCCGCCGATGTAACGCTTGCGGGTACCGCTGAGCGCGCTGATCGAATGTCCGAGCCACACTAGAGAAAACTTATGAGCCCGCATGTAGTCGATTGCGTTGGAGGCATACGGCGGGGAAGTGACGATCAGATCCACAGAGGAGTCTTCCAGATCCAGCGCACGCGCGTTTCCAAATTGCAAGCGCGGTTGGAAGCGGGAGTCTCGAAGAAAGGAGAGCCCGTTAATGTTCTGTAAGTAACGTTTCTTGAACTCCTCTATGGGAGAACGTAACCTCTTCGTGACATAAGCGGCCCGTCCGGTCGCGTTCTCCGCATTTTCATCCCCCGCAAGAACTCGCCCACTTCCGTCCAGTACAATTTTGGCCTTGTGTGGGCGCGTGTGCGCTAGATCAAGTGCCAAGGAGATTCCACCAGATTTTGTAATAATGATCGCGGACAGAGCCAACTCGAAAAAGGACCGCAGCCCGGAATCGGAAGTTTGCATGATTTCCTCGACGAGAGCCAACAGTTCGATCTGTGATTCGCGGGCAAACCAATAATCGACAAACTCCTTTGTTTTGGGATTCCATCGCTGCTCCAAACGGCGCATCAGCCCGACTCGGTCCTGCGCCAATGCGACTCTAGCATTCTCAACAATGCTGTGCCCCATGCGCCGCGCCTCAGTAATATCGAGAGGGCAGACCTTTACTTGCGTCAGCAAGAGTGCCAAAGGATCGATGTCGAAGCCAAACGCTTGCCGATTGAGCAAATACGCTTCCAGAATAGTTGTGCCAGATCCCATCATGGGATCAAGGACAACATCTCCCTCCTGCGTCAAAGAAGCTATAAATTTGCGTGGAAGTTGCGGTGGGAATTTCGCTGGAAAGGAGTGGAAACTGTGAGACGCGTAACGACTATGTTCACTATGAAAGTCCAAATCCTGGCTGAGTAGTTCTCCTAGTCGCTTGTGCGCCTCTGTCGGTAAAGCTGTTTTGCCGAACAAGCTTTGTTGCAAAATCATATGTCATCTCTGAAATGTGTGTAGATAGGGGGCGGATGAGTAGAGCCGATTTAGTATAGCACCGATTCTCAATTAGTACTAGAACTAATTTTCTATTCCAAAAAGAAACACTCCCCCCACACAATCACCCCCCCAAACACCGTAGCCTCCACCTCCGTCTCCAAAATCGCCATCGGATGAATCCTGAAAATATCCTGCGACAGCACCGCCAAATCCGCGAACTTCCCCGCCGCAATACTTCCCTGGCTGCTCTCCGTCCCGCCGGCGTAGGCCGCGCCAACCGTATAGGCCCACACCGCCTCCTCCACTGTCAGCCGCTCCTCAGGATACCAGCCTTCATCGCCGGGGCTGCCATCAGCCCGCATCCGCGTTACCGCCGCATGGATCCCCTCGATCACGTCCGGCGTTTCCACCGGCGCGTCCGAACCGAAGGCCAGCTTCGCGCCGCTGTCCCACAAGCTGCGAAACGCATAGGCATAGCGGCTGCGCTCCCCCCAATACCTGTCCGCAATCAGCATATCCTGCGTGGCGTGAATCGGCTGCACCGACGCGATGATATCCAACTGCGCGAAGCGGTCAATGTCGTCCGGGTGCAGCACCTGCGCGTGCTCGATGCGGTGCCGTAAATGCAGCCCCCGGCCTGCCCGGCGGCTCTCCTCCAGCGCGTCCAGCACCATGCGGTTGGCCCTGTCGCCGATCGCATGTGTAACCACCGCCAGCCCCGCATCCGTAGCCCTGGCCACAATATCCGCCATCTCCTCCGCGCCCGTGACCGCGATGCCGGCATTGTCCGGCTCGCCGTCATACGGCGCCAGCATCCACGCCGTGCGCGGACCGAGCGCGCCATCGCTGAAAACCTTCACCCCGCCGATGCGCAAGAACTCGTCGCCAAGCCCTGTCCGCAGTCCCAGGCGGATGGCGCTGTCCAGTTCAGCCACGGGGATCTGCGCCACCGTGCGCAGCCTGAGATCACCCTCTGCCCGCATCTGTTGAAAAGCGCGCAAAGAGGCCGCGGCCTCCTTCGTATGCACGCCCACGATCCCCATCTGATGGACCACCTCCTGCGCGTGGCGTACCGCTGCTACCGCCTCCTCATCCGCCGGCTCAGCCATGCAGGGGAAGGCCAACTCCATCGCCTTCTCCAATAAAATGCCGGTCGGCCGCCCCTCTCCATCGCGCACAATCTCGCCACCGTCCGGATCTTCTGTGTCCGCCGTGATCCCGACCTGCTCCAGCGCGCGGCTGTTCACCCAAGCCGCGTGACCGCACTTGCGCGCCAGGTAAACCGGATGCGCCGCCGCCACCGCGTCCAACTGTGCAGCCGAAGGAAACGCGCCGCCCTCCCACACCGACTGGTCCCAACCGCGGCCCATCAGCCACTGACCGTGCGCCGTATCCGCAGCCCGCCCGCCGACCCGCGCCAACGCCGAAGACAGCGTCGGCGTGCCGCTCAAATCGATCTCCTGCAGGCTCATCCCATAAGAAAGAAAGTGGATGTGCGCGTCAATGAAACCGGGCACCACCGTCACCCCCCGCAGATTCACCTCCCGCCCACCTGGCGCCAGCAGCCCTCGCATCTCCGCGTCGCTGCCCGTCGCCACAAAGCGGTCGCCCGCGATCGCCACCGCCGCAACCTTGGGGCGCTGCGGGTCCATCGTGTATATGTTGCCGTTCAAAAGCGTCAGATCCGCCTGCACAAGCCACTCCTGGTGTAGACATACACTGAAAGGCCCGCGATCTCCTTCTATCGAGCACACGGTTCCTTTTAATCACTCTTCTTCTGTTATACCATACAGCCGCCGGACAGCCACGGTACCGGCCGCCATCGATCTGGAATTAGCAAGCGATGCTCTGCCGCCGGCAAATGCAGCAAAACAGGCCATCCCTTTGCCGGTGCAAATTCCTGATTTTTCCTGAGTCGCTTCATGACCGCTCGAACAGAGTTCCTGCCCATCGCCGCTGGCATTCTCATCCTTCTGCTGTCGACAGGCACAATTGCCTGGCTCACACGCCGGCGTAGCCAACGACGCCGGGACCTCCTGTTTGCAACTCTCCTGGCCGGCATGTTTGCCGCCTTCTTCTGGCGCACCATCAGCGGCGCTGTCTACCAGCCGGCCAATGGCGGCGACCTGGTCAGTTTCCTTTTCCCAATATACAGGTTCGCAGCCCGAACCCTGAGCGAGGGCAAACTCCCGCTTTGGAATCCCCACCTCTACGGCGGCGCGCCCTTCATCGGCGACATCCAGGCCGGCTTCCTCTATCCCCCCAACCTTCTCCTGTTCCTCCTCAATCCCACCTTCGACTATCGCTGGATGCAGTTGCTCAGCATCGGCCATCTCTGGTGGGCCGGCCTCGGCGTCTACGCCCTCGCGCGCACGCTTGGCTGCAGCCGGCCCGCCGCGCTGCTGGCTGGGCTGGCATTCGGCCTCTGCGACATCCTCTTCATCCATCTGGGCAACCTCAATCTCATCGCCGTACTCTCATGGACAGGCTGGATCCTCGCCGCCTGCCATCAGGCACTGACCCGCCGCAGCCTCGGCTGGGCCGGCCTCGCCGCCGTCCTCTTCGCCATTGCCAACTATGCCGGCCACGCCCAGAGCAGCTATTTTCTTGCTATGGCCGTGGCGATCTATTCCCTTGCGATACTTGCAGTCCAGTATTGGGATCAGTTAACCCAATCGTCGCACGGGACGGCCCTGCGCCGATTTCTGGCCAACCTGCAATTCCCCATTGCGCTCTTCGTCCTCGCAGCTTTCCTCTCCGCGCCTATCCTTCTCCCTGCATTCGAAATGCTGCCCTATACCCACAGGGGCGATTTCGACTATCAGGACACCGTTTTCTATTCACTGGCGCCTGGACCCGCCTTCATCGGCCTGCTGACGCCCGGCTTCTACGGACGTGGGCCGCTGAACTATTGGGGCCCCTGGGATCGGGTCGAACTGCCCTATGCCGGCCTGGTGACGCTCCTCCTTGCCGCCGCCGCCGGGCTGCTGCCCATACCGGAGAAGCGGCGCCGCCTCCTCCCGTGGCTGGCATTGGCCCTGTGCGGCTTCGTCATAGCCCTTGGCGGCAATACACCTGTCCACGGCTGGCTCACACAAATCCTGCCCGTCTATGACAGTTTCCGCGCCCCCGCCAGAACTATCGTCCTGTGGGCGCTGGCACTCTCCGTGCTCGCGGCTATCGGCTTGGATGCCTTGCTGGCAGGACGAAACAGTGACGGCGAAACGCCCCGTCCTTCCCAATCAGCACTCTATTCTTCAGTCATTGGCATCGGCGCCCCCGCGGCCCTCCTCCTCCTCATCCCACTGATTTTCGTCTCGACGCGCGTGCTCGATGGAGACCCTGTCGCACTGCAACGGGCATTCATGGCCGGCCGCGCGCTGCTCCTGGCAACCACCGTGTGGCTGGTTGCGTGGCTGCTGCTGGCCCTGTATCGGCGCGGCCGTCTGGCGAGCGCAACCGTAGCCGGGCTGCTGCCCATCCTCCTGTTGCTGGAGCTGTTCCTCGCCGGCGTAAACATCGACGTCAGCAAAAACGACCCGACACAAGGTTTCCAGCATCCGCAGATTCTGGCCTTCCTGCAAGAGCAGGCCGGCACAGTACCGGACTGCGCCGCAGCCGGCAATGAGCGCTGTCTGCCCGCTGCCGGTACATCCTCCCGCCTCTTCCGTATCGACACCCGTACCGGCATCTTTGATCTGTGGCAGCCAAATACCGCCGCCGCCACCGGTCTGCAAGATGTCTGGGGGATCTCCAATCCACTGGAACTCTCGCACTGGCACACGCTATGGGAAAACAACGGCGGCCGCCACACCCGCATCTACGATCTGCTCAACGTCCTCTATGTCATCGTCCGCGACGGCACACCCCTGCCGGAGCAATATACCCTGGCCTACGATGCCCCCGGCCCCCTTTCCGTCTACCAGAATCCCGATCCCCTGCCCCGCGCCTGGCTTGTCCCCGCTGCACAGATCCTCCCCGACGAAGATGCCGTTCTGGCTGCTCTGAAACAGCCTGACTTCGAACCGTCAGAAACTGTCGTTCTGATGCAAACCACTTCCCACTCGACAGGGCCTGAAGAGTCGACGCCGCTGAGCATGGACGCGCCTGTCTCAGTCCTCTCCTACAGCGAGAATGAGATCCTCCTGGCAGCCAGCGCAAATAGGCCGGGCTATCTGGTTTTGAGCGAAGTCTGGTATCCAGGCTGGCGGGCAACGGTCAACGGTGAGGCCGCGCCTGTCTTACGCGCCAACTATACGCTGCGGGCGCTCCCCGTGCCCGCAGGAGATCTGACAATCCGACTGTGGTACGCGCCGGACAGCTGGCGTCGTGGCCTGACGCTGTTTGGCGTAGGCATCCTGCTGCTTGCCGGTCTGGGTCTGCGGCGGCTCCTGGCCTCCAAAGCGTAAAGTCCAAGGGGCATCAAAGCCATTCGGAAAAACGTAGGAGTGCCCTCAACTGGTGACCTCCCATAGGAATCAAAAACTTGCCCGATTCCAGTACGAAATCCCCTTCCTCTCCACCGCCCGCGTCGCTAAAATAAGATGTTCTGATCGGCGGGCAAGGCGTCTACCCACATAGAATACGCTGACCGAGCGGATCAACGGCCGCGAGCAGCAACTGTTGCCAGGGAGTTCTGGCCCTCGGAATCATCGGGGTCGCTCCCGGAACCAATCCTCCGCTGAGCATAGGGCCGGGATCTTGCGCGCCGCCAGATCTGTCTTTCCCCAGCTGCTGGGTAACCGGGAATGCCACAATTGGACCAACAGAAATTCTAATCTTGTACAGGAGGGAAGGGTTATTTACCACAGGTAGAGGCCGAATTGGCGTAGCTATTCGGCGTTCTGAAGTTTCTATATCGGATCACTTTCCGAGGTGCCAAAGAAATGGAGACCCACTATGAAGCGCGATATCACCATCGCAACCATGCTAGCGGTTCTACTACTTGCCGCCTTCACCGGCGGCGCGCTGGCGCAGGAAGAGGGCATCTCCCTCGAAGCCGTGGGCAAGGCCTTGGCCGAGTTGACTGATCGGATCAACGGCCACGAGGAGCAGATTAGCACCCAGCGGGACCGGATCAAAGCGCTAGAGGAGTTCGTGGCGGCGCTGCCGACACCTGTACCGACGCCACTCCCTACGCCCACCCCTACCCCCGCGATGCCCGAGTTTGCAACCCTCAACGAGCTTGCCATGTATCTGGTGGATCGCGACGCGGCTTATGAAGGGGGCGGCGAGTCGAGAATGCCATTCGGAAGCCGCTCTGATGCGATCGCTCAGACGGCTCATATTCTTCCCATCAAAACCGCATTATGCGAGCACAATTCGGTCAGGGAGACGGCCGAAATGGTCGACAGGTTTGCGATTGCGTTCGAAGAGGCTGGAGTTACCGCCGATGCGTTCGAGTGGGCCGACCACAGAAGCCTCTTTCGGTACAGAGGGCTGATTCTAGCCAACCCCAGCGAAGAGCACACCTGCAGGCAACTGCTCGAACTGCTGGCCGATGCATGGATCTCGGAATACAAGGCGAGCCAGGAATGATCAGCCGTGCATCAGCAGTGCGAACTGCGGACCAGTGATCAGGTTACAACCGTAGGTCGCATGATCGATCCGGTCGTCATCGCGGCCGGTTGGGAACGCGGCCAGTTTACTGAAGCAGGCGGTATCTCAGCGGGCTTCCGATGCTGGTTTCCATGCTTGCGGTCTTCTCAGTAAGACACCAGAACCGGCGCCCCCCACCGCAGCCGCAAATCTGCCCGATTTCAGTACAGAAAACGGTTCTATTCGCGCGCGCCTGTCGATACAATGAGGTGTCGCGATCGGCGGACAGCGGAGGCCGCCCTCGCCTGGAGGAGCCATCTCACATGATCAAAGAAATCGCTCAAATCATCCTGGGAGTCTGGGCCATCTTCTATATGAGCGACCGTATGGAAGCCAGCACACTCAAGAACGCGATGGTTTTCAGCGTAATCGCCGTTATCCTGCGGCTAGCCTGGGCGATTCTAGTGAAGATGTGGGAAGCCGCGCTGCCACTATAACGCACAGGCGTACATTTCCAGTGCAAAGTATGCGCCTGCAGTCAGGCCCTACCCGTTGACCAGGGAATCGACTCGGCCGTCACCGCGACCGGCCTGGAACTCGGCCACCTCACAGACAAAGCCGGCAATCCCATCAACGCGCACCTGGAACAAGATCACGGCCCCCGCGCACCCGCTTACAGAGCCGGACGAACCGACGACGTTCCGCATCTGCAGACCGTGCCGTCCCTCTCTCCTCACCTACGGCAGCACTTCCTTCGGCATCTTGCAGATCATCGTATACGCCGGATCATAAATGTTGCCCAGATCGTATTCCACCGTCTGACCCATCAGAATGTGCGCGCCCACCGGATCGATCCCCAAATCCTTTTCCAGCCAGCGAATCATCTCCGTCGTGGCATGCTGCGTCGCCTGATCCAAGGGACGTGCGTTGCCTGCCGCAAAGATATATCCCTCGTTTTCGCCTCTCGGCCAAAAAATGCGCCGCCCCTTCTGCACATCCACCGTAAAGCCCACGTCGAAAGAGATCTCCACGCCGGTGCCCACGATCTCGCCATCCCCCTGCACCGCATGGCCGTCGCCTATGTGAAAGAGCGCCCCGGGCACAAAGACAGGAAGATAGACAGTCACCCCCTCGACAAACCCCCGATAGTCCATGTTGCCGCCGTAAGGCCCGGATGTGGCGGTTGAAATCGCTTCTCCCCGGTCCGGCGCTACCCCAAAGCAGCCCGGCATCGGCGCCAGCGGCAAAGTCAGTGCCCCCAGGCTCGTCTGTGGCTCCACCAGGGTCACAGTGCCCGCCTCGTTGTCCACCCGCCAGTTGGCCAGCTCCTGCCCCTCCGCCGGCCATGGCATATTGGGCACCTGCTCCGGGTCCACGACATTGGGGGCCACCATCGTCCGCGTCCACCCGTAAGGACGGTTGCAGAGCAGCTTGTCCAAATGCACCACCAGCGTATCCCCCGGCTCGGCCCCCTCCACATAAAATGGGCCGGTCATCGGATTCCCCCCTGACGTAACCTCCTGACCGCTGCTGTCCTGTCCTCTGGCATCGACCGTCGTTGTCTCGACGCTGTCACCCGGTTGCACCCGCAACACCGGTGGGTGAGAGCCGATTGTACTGTAATAATGGTCTGGCTCGAACTGATGGGTTGCCATACATCCGTCCTTTCGCGGCTGTCTGCTACGACGACTATGAACTGTGAATTAAACCGAAATGGCCCTCGCGAAAACAGGCCTGCCCATCCAGCGCCGTCAACCCGCCAATACCCGCAGTCAACGGCGTCCGAACCTATTTTGCGAAGAGTTGGAATGTCCTTCGAGCCTGCTGGAAATGCGCCAAACTCGTCTTAATTGGTGAACAACTGTCCGGTGGGGCCGATAGTCATCGCCGGTAGCATGTCCTGACTGTTGATCATATGTTCAAGCAGCTGAAGTTCGCGCCCCAAATAGTAGTTGCCCAGCTCCAATAGCTGCGGCACACCCGGCAGCGCCAACATGCGATGCTTGTCTTCCGCGCGCACCTGCAACGTGATGGCAGTGAGAAAGGCCAGGCTGGTAGCGTCCTCCGGCAGACGTTCCAGCTCCAGCTGTACGCCCGTAGCCTTCGTCAACAGTTCGACATACCGCATGATCTTGGGGCGAACCTTGTGGGCGCGCTCTACCGCCAGCTTGGTATCCCCATCGGTCACCGGATAATGCCGTACACGCCCGGTCAGATAGGGAAGATCGCGGTTCAATTCCTCAATCCGGAATCGTCGCGTACCCACCACCTGGATATTCATCCTCCCATCCGGTTGGCGGTCCACATTCATGATCCGGGCCGCCGTCCCCACCCGCCGCGGCTCCGCGCCGTCGCCAACTTCCGGGCCTTCCTTGATCAACACAACGCCGAACGCAAGGTTCTCATCCAGACAGCGATTGATCATCTCACGATAGCGGGGCTCAAAAATATGGAGCGGCAGCGCCATACCCGGGAAAAGCACTACGTTCAGAGGGAAGAGTGGCATTTCCATGATGGAACTCCGTTGCCTAAGGGAGAATTCTCTGTCGTTGTCGGCCTTCTCGTCGATCATCGATTAAGTCTCGCCATTCACGTTTCACTCACCGTTCTCATCAGGCGCCTGCGCCAATAAATCGTCAGGCACTTTCATAAACTCTTGCAATACCGTTGTGGCAAATGCCCCCTTAGGTAGCGAAAACTGTACCACGATGTCCGTCCCATTCTGCCCAACCGACAGATCATCGAGCAGAATCCTTCCCAGCCGCCGCGTGCCCATCATCTTTGCCTTGGCAAACGAGTCAATGTCCAGCCCGCTCTCCGCCAGGACCTCCCGCTCCAACTCCCCCGATTCGGCTCCCGCATCCCACATCTTCGGACCGTAAATCGGCGTCGTAAAACTAATCTCTTTCCGTTCGTAGCGGCTCTGCTCCGCCTCCCGATCAGCGACAACGAACAGCCCGCCCGTGTCATGCTTCTTGGCGATGTCTCCCGTCATCATCTCTGCGAATCGGCCCTGTTGCTGCCGCACGGCCAGATAACGATTGCACAGATAACTCTGCACGCTCGCCAGCAGCAGACCGCGCAACCAGCGGTTGGACATTCGCTTCCCACCCTGAAGCAACTCCCAGCCCCGCCGCACATTCGCCCCATTTTGCCCCAGGCGCTGCGGGCCGTAAAAGTTGGGAAGCCCCCTATCCCGCAACTGCGCCGCCACGGCTTCGGCCCGCGTCATCGCTTCCTCGCCCTGGACCGATGGCCCTGTAACCGTAATTGCAAAACGATTGCCCAACAGGTGGCCCTTCTTGAGCTTGTTGCGATGCAGCCGCACCCAATTGACCGTCACCGGCGTCTTCTCGCCGATGCGCTCCGGCGCCGCACGCAAAAACCCGTCGTCCACGTGGCCCACCAGCAAGCTGAACGTCTGCGTTGTCCGCGCAAACTTGTCCTTCATGCCGGCAAAACTGACCGCGTTGTACGGCAGGTCGAACGCCTCCGCCAGTCCCCGCTGTACCTCCCGCGTAGTCAGTTCCTCTTTCGTAATATTGACATAGAGATGCTGGCCCACGCCGCTCGCTTCGTATAGAGGAATCTCCTCAACCACAAAGGCTTCCGGCGCAGCCCGCAACTGGCCCCCGATCCCCGGCAGCCCTTCTGTACTGTACGGTAGTTTCAGATCCAGTTCCAAGACAGTTCCAAACCTTTTGGCCCGTCCACATGGTTAGAGGGAAGTATAGCAGATCGCAGCCCCCCACATGGGAAGATATGTTCCAATGATGAAATTACTCTACCTATATCGATTCGTACCCATCCAAAGCAACCCTGCCCCGGATCGCCGGCGTCTCGCACCCAACCCGCCAACAACCGACCTCCAACCGCAGAAGTTTCTGACCACTGACCACTGACCACTGCAGTTCCGGGCGGTCGGGCCTTCGGCCCTCCCTTGTGCAGGGGCTGCGCCCCCGCAACGCCCCCCTACAAAACCATCCCTCACCGACCGTGTTTACGCTTCCCCAGCATCGTGTCTGGCGAACGGGGTCTACTCCCCCACTTGCCGCCTAAACACACCGACCACGGACCACAAATCACCGGTGTTCCACGGACGACTGGTGTTCCACTGAAAACTAGAAACTGCAGTTTCGGGCGGTCGGGCCTTCGGCCCTCCCTTGTGCAGGGGCTGCGCCCCCGCAACGCCCCCCTACAAAACCATCCCTCACCGACCGTGTTTACGCTTCCCCAGCATCGTGTCTGCCGAACGGGGTCTACTCCCCCACTTGCTGTCTCATCCCCCTAACCCCCGCAGTTCCCCCGCAGTTCCGCGACTACCCGTCATTATAATAAAGCAAACTGTAGCAAAAGGGCGTGCCCCGCGCCCCGCCGAACCGAAACCCCACTTCCCCCAGCCACAACCGCACCGTTCGCTGCAGCGCATATCCGGCATGAGGCATCTCTTCGCTGACCGCCACGCGCCCGCCCGGCTTGAGTACCCGCCGCAACTCTTCCAACGCGAAAAGTGGTTGCGGCATCTCGGACAGCGCCGCGATCGCAACCGCAACGTCCACGCTGTTTCTTTCTAACGGCAGGCGGTAGGCGCCGCACTGATGAAAGTCAACGCGTGAACCAAATCCCGCGCTTTCGACCCTGGCGCGGGCCGCGTCAACCATCGGTGCCTGAATATCCACCGCATGAACCCGTCCCTCGCCGCCCACCTGCCGCGCCATCTCGACAGTAAATGTGCCCGTGCCGCATCCCAAATCCAGCACAGTCAGGCCGGGACCAATACCGAACGGGCCCAGGGTCCTGACAGGATCGCGATAATGCATCCGCACCGGATGATCGAGCAGATCCCGCAGCGGCGCCGGATAGGGGCGGGGCCGCACGCGCTGCGCGATGCGCGCGCCAATCTGCGCGCCTACCGCAACGCCTGCGCTTCGTATCAGAAGATTACCCAATCCCATGCGTCAAAACCCTGTTAACTGCCAATCAGATCCAGTGAACCGCCAACTCGCCGCTGTCAGACGGCAACTGATCACCCGCCGCCGCAGGGAAAACGAATCCGCAATATCCCGCCGGCAAAGACCGCTCCGCTGGCTTCCCGTTGCGCCAGCACCGCCGGCAGCAGATATTCGCGCTTGAAGTTGCCAATCGTGATGAAAAGCTCATCGCCCCGCTTCTTCAGCCGAATCTTATCCAGCTCAATGTGCGGCAATGGCAGTTTGAGAACGAAATCGCTGCCCTGCTCCTCGATCTCCTGTACCTGACCCACAAACATCACCTCGCCCGGATCGCGCTGACCGTACATCTCATCCGCCAGCGACCGCAACGGCCCAAAACCGACCACCTCCTCGCTGCGCCAGCCGCTGTACAGAATCGGCAGAGGATAGAAATCCCGCTCGATTTCAACCAGGTAGCGTGCCTGATTCTCCTGAAGTTGACGCAAATAAGGGTCGTTGCTCGGCGCCGACAGGGCTGCCTCCCCTTCCTGCAAAAGCGTTCCGCCGCCCGCCCCAACCGCCTCAGCCCCTTGCGGTCGGACACCCGGCAGTATGCGATTGACCACCACCGCATCCACGGGACATTCGAAAAGCGACAAATAGGTCACCGCCCGGGCCGCCTCTTTTATCACCATCTTTTCAGGATTGATCACGACCCGGTAGCTGGTGGTCTGCGCATCGCTCAACACCCGTTGCAGCTCCTTTACATCATCCACCAGTTTGGGCAGACCCGCCAGCGCGTCCTGCTCCGGCATCAGCCGCCCCAACAACCCGCCGGTCAGCCGCATGGCCGTCTCACCCCAACCAAAGAAACGTTCCACATACCACTGAAAGGTCTCCGGCATGGCCAGCAGCCGCATAGTCTCGCCCGTCGGCGCCGCATCAACAACTACCCGGTCAAATTCACGCGTGGCCGCATTTCGATAAATATGTAACAGGCTGAAGATCTCCTCCATGCCCGGTATGATCGCCATCTCTTCGGCAACCGTCTTGCTCATGCCCTGCTTGCGCAAAATCTTGCCCATGTACCCCTGCAACGAGCCCCAGTTCTTCCGCAGTTCGTCCAGGACGTTGATCTCCTGCGCAAACAGATTGTCCGTGATCTCCGTCGGTACGCTTTGCAGCGGCCTGTCCAGGCTGTCCGCCAGGCTGTGAGCGATATCCGTGCTGACCACAAGCGTACTGTACCCCATCTGCGCGCAGCGCAGCGCGGTCGCCGCCGCCGTCGTCGTCTTGCCAACGCCTCCCTTGCCCAGATAAAGTAGAATCCGCACCGCCGCCACCTCTCTTCATCGCACAGAAACGGGGCTTCCCGACCTCCTGCCGCCGCAGAAGTCAGAACCGTCGCGTCAATCGCCCTATTCGCCCGCCTCGTCAGAACCTGCGCGGCGCCTGCCGCCGCCCTTGCGCCGCAACTTCGCCCCGAGTACCAGCGCCAGCAGCAGCCCGCCGGCCAGCACATAATACGCAGCCGCGCGGCTCAGACCGAACCAACCCCGAATCCGCCACCAGTACAACGGCAACTGGGCCCAATAGCTCCAGCGCAGATGCCAGCGATGGCCGATCGAAATCACATACCTTCCAATCCTGTTGTGGCGGGTCCACACCACAAGATAGCAGCGCCCGCCTACCAGCGTGCGCGTGTCGATAAGAGGGCCGGGATAGTAATGAACATGGGTCAGAACATCCTTTACCGGTTGCAGCAGTTCGCTTGGCGGCGGCGCCACAATCGCGCTGTAACCGTGAGGCAACTCCAGTGGCAACTCTTGCGTGTCCGCGCTGTATGGCAGGCTCCGCGCCACGATCGCAAAGGTCGGCAGCACCGAACCGCCGCGGGGCAGGACCGGCACGAACAACTGCGCCCGCAGACGGTCGCCCGCCTTGCAATCCACCCGGTAAACATGCGTCTCCCCAAGCTGGGTGAACGCCCCAAAAATGAGCCGTTTCCGGCTGAAATCGGCGAAAGATTCGCCTTCAACCAACTGGCTGCTCGGCCGGCTCCCAAATACAGGTACGCTACCCGCAAGATCGACGCCGGCAACAGGCTTGGCCCCGCCGTTAGCGTCTGCGGCAGTCACAACCCCTCCTGCTAATATACGTATAGGATGCGTGTGTGTTGCAGTCCGATGTCACGGGCAAGAGTCTATCACCCTCGCGCCCGCTCCGTCAACCAAATCCGCCCCCGCGCGTTGGCAGAGAAAGAGCATTCTCCCCTCCCACTCCTCTCTCCTCACTCCTGTCATCTGGGCGGTCGGGCCTTCGGCCCTCCCTTGTGCAGGGGCTGCGCCCCCGCAACGCCCCCCTAGGCTAGCGACCGTGTTTATGCTTCGCCAGCATCGTGTCTGGCGAACGGAGTCTACTCCCCCACTTGCCGCCTCAACCCACCGACCATCGACCGCTAATCTCCGGTGTTCCCCTGACGACCGGTGTTCCACTGAAAACTAACAACTGACTATTAGGGCTCGTTGACGTTTGTCTGGTCAACGACTTCCGGGCGCAAATTACGCCTGATCGTCGAAGGGCGGCGCAGCAGCGCAAAGAATATTCGATACGCCTCTAGTGTTCTCCGCGTCCTCCGCGGACAAAAAGGTGTTCTTCGCGACCCTTCGCGTGACTTCGCGGATCAAATGGTTTTGTCTATTTCAACGGTAAAGCGAGAAACATCCCTAACAGGCCTGCAGGCTTTCAGTTCTTGTTGACATCTGAACAGCCTTCCTAAAATGTCAACGGAACAAAAAACTGCAGTTCCGTCCGTGTGCGCGCATTCCAGCAGTGCCGCTCCACCAACGTGGCGGCTGCCAACCGAATACGCAACGAGCTGGCCTGAACGGATGGAGCGAAGGGTTGGTCTGTACAGAAAGCGTACGGCTTAGCAGTCACCAAAAATCCAAGATCAAGAAACTGTTCCATCCTGATTCAAACCGCATCTGCCCAAAAGATTCTGTACAGACTTTCAAGGTCAGAATCTTGGAAATCTGCAGAATTCTATGGTACGCTTTCCCCATGAATGCACGCGTCCTCGCCCAGCTCACCCTCGTCCACGTAGGGGTCTCCATCACCGTCGTCCCGATCACCAGTACGCTCAATCGCGTTATGATCGCCGACCTCAAGATGCCCGTGATGCTGGTAGCCGTCCTGGTCGCACTGCCCTACCTGCTTTCCCCTCTCCAGATCTTCTTGGGCAACTGGTCCGATCGCCATCCCGCCGCCGACTACCACCGTACACCCTGGATTCTCCTCGGCGGCCTTCTCGCCGCGACCGGCAGTTACTTCACCGTCCACGTCGCCTACCTGCTCGATCAAAACTTCGTGCTGGGTCTCTGGGCCGCGGCTTTCGTCTTCTGCCTCTGGGGCGTCGGTATCAATGCCGCCTCGGTCAGCTATCTCTCCCTGGTCACCGACCTCGCCGATGAAGACGGGCGCAGTCGCGCCGTCAGCATCATGTGGACGGCGATGATCCTGTCTACCATAATCACCAGCCTTGGTCTCTCCCGCATGTTGACAACACCCGCGCCCCTCGCAGGCGGTGGCGCCATTGCCGACCTTTCGAAAGAGACGCTCATTACCGCCTTCGGTGTCATCTGGTTCGTATCCGTCATATTTGTGCTTGTGGGCAGCTACCGCATCGAACCGCGAGCATCAGCGCGAGCCGCCCAACCTACTCACAGCGCCGATGATCCCATGCAGGCGTTGCGCCTGCTGGCGTTAAACCCGGAGGCCCGCCGCTTTTTTGTCTATCTGATGGTGGTACTGATCAGCATCCACGCGCAGGATGTGTTGCTGGAGCCGTTCGGCGCCGAAGCATTGGGCATGTCCGTCGCCGTCACCTCTCGCCTGACATCGATCTGGGGTGCCGGCATCTTTATCACGCTCTTGGCCGGGATCATTTTCGTCAAGCGCTGGGGCAAGAAAACCGGTGCCAACCTGGGCGCGTTTGTTACCGCCATCGCCTTCGCCTCAATTATCGCCACCGGTCTCCTCGGCCAATCGAACCTGTTTTTCGGTGCCGTCTTCCTTCTGGGCCTGGGCGGCGGCCTTATGACCGTCAGCAATCTCAGTTTCATGCTCGACATGACCGTGCCCCAGGCCGCCGGTCTCTACATTGGCGCCTGGAGCGTCGCAAATTTCGCCGGTCAGGCCATCGGCAACATAATCAGCGGCGTCCTCTGGGACCTCTTCTTCTGGCTCACGGGCAATCCGCTGATGGGGTACGCAGCCGTCTTCACGCTCGAAATCGCCGGCCTCCTGCTGGCTGTCTGGCTCTTCCGTTCAATCAGTGTCGCAAAATTCCGACGTCAAGCCGAAGTGCGCCTGCCCACCGTTCTCTCACTTGCCACCGAGTAACGCTCTGCTTTTCCTGATTCCAAAACGTGTTTCGAAGCGCTTCTAGCCAGCAAAAGCGTGTTGAACCTACTCCACCAGCGGGCTCCGGCTGTGCAAAGTGCGGTTCGTCTATGCTATACTGGTAACTGGAATTGGACACACAGGCCAATTCTGACCGCTGCCGACTTCAGTTCTTTCTACTTCTGGCAACGGCCAAGGTGCCGCAAGACTATCTCCCAGCCCTTGAGGACCGTAGCATGGTCAAAGTACTACTGAGTTACGATATGCGGGAAGGGCACGAAGAAGACTGCCAGCGCTACGTCGTGCAAACCCTCGCGCCCGGGCTGGCGCAACTGGGTCTGCGCATCACCGACGCTTGGTACACGCTCTGGGGAGAGGCCCCCCAAATCCTCGGCGGCGGCGTCCTCGAGGATAGGGAAGACGCCTCCCGTATCTTGCACTCAAATGAGTGGCAGGAGTTGATCGCCGGTCTGGAACCGTTCGTCGAGAACTTCAAAGTTCGAGTCGTTGACGCCAACGGCCGCTTCCAATTCTGAGCAACCTGCCGTCAACCCGCTTCGCTCTATCTATGCCTCTTGCCCACAACGTGCAAAGCTCCCCCGATACAAATCGCCCTGACACGGCTTCTCAACCATCCACAATACTGCCCCACAGCGCCAGGCCGGTTGACCGCAAACCCTTGGCGCTGATCGTCTTTCTCGAAAACGTCGGCCATATCAGCGGCGTCAATCTGCCCCGCTGGGCCATGGCCGCCATCGACTGGGCAACCGAAGAGTACGCCAAGCTGCTGCTGCGGCTCCTCGGCGCACACCGCCGCTACGACCGTGTCATCATTCTCGAGGATGACGCCGCCACCGCCGCAAATTTGACCGCCGCCCTCATCGCAGCCAGCGCCACCCATACAGTCGATCAGCTTCTGCTCGTCCACGGTCAGGAACGTTGCCTCGTCGGTTACAGGGGACAGGAATATGTCGACGCCGCAGACTTCGACGCCTTGCTGGCTCGTTACCTCGAGGATAGCTCGCTTCTCGACCTGCGCGTGGTCTACGGCCTCAACTGCTACGGCGCCAGCCTGGCCTCCACCTGGCTGGCCCTGGGCGCCCAAGCGGTCAACGGCGCCCAGGCCGTCAATTGGCTGCCGGAACCGAGTCTCAGCCTCTTTCTGCGCCAATGGCTCAACGGCGCCCCCTTCAGCCAAGCCGTCGGCTACAGCGCCCGCCGCGCCCGTGCAACTGGCAGACTCCTGTGGCGCGACCGCCCCGATGGCAGCGAACATCCCAACATCGCTGGCAGCCGCCAGATCGTCTACGGCCAGCGCGATGTGACAATCGCCTCGGCCACCGACAAAGGCCGAACTGTTCAACCTGAACCTGCACAAATATCACAACCGCAGAACGTCTCCGCCCCCCGTCCGGCGGCGGCCCAATAGCCCACAGCAAACACGAGGAACCGTCATGCCCCTTCCCAGTCGAACGGAAGCTATCCAACTACTATATGAATGGGTCGAAACCGAGGGCCTGCGTCGCCATATGCTGGCCGTGGAGGCCGCCATGCGCCTCTATGCCCGTCACTACGGCGAGGATGAAGATCTCTGGGGACTGACCGGCCTGCTCCACGATCTGGACTACGACCGCTTTCCCGATATGGATGACACAGAGAACGGCCATCCTCGCACCGCGCTGCGCCACTTCCGCCAGCACGACTATCCCCCCGAATTCATCCACGCCGTCGAGGCCCACGCTACCTTCCTCGGCGTCCCCCGCGAGTCCAGGCTCGACAAAGCCCTGCTGGCCTGCGACGAGCTCACCGGCCTGATCCTGGCCTGCGCCTACGTGCGCCCCGATCGGGACCTGCGCAGCGTCAGGCTCAAATCGGTCAAGAAGAAGTGGAAGGACAAGCGCTTCACCGCCGCCATCGACCGTGCCGAGAACCTCCATTTCATCGAGGAGCTGGGCGAACCCTTCGATGAGCATGTGCAGCGCGTCCTCGACGCCATGAAAGAAGTCGCCGCGCAACTGGGCGTCTCAGGCGAACAAAGCTGACGCCGCCTGCAGGCCACAGCTGTCCTGCCGTCAACATCACGACCCGCCCGCAGCCAGCGCCTCCAATACGCGTTCCGGCGTCATCGGCAAGGTGCGGATCCGCCTGCCGGTGGCCGCCGCAAACGCATTGCCAACCGCCGCGCCCACCGGCCCGATCGGCGGCTCGCCCATCCCGAACGGCGTCTCTCCCCCCGTGTCCACTAGAACCGAACGCACGTCGGGCGCCTCTCGCATCGTCAGCAGCGGATAGGTCTCAAAATTGTTCAGAGCCAGGCGTCCGTCCTTCACATACGCCTGCTCGATCAACGTCGAGCCCACACCCCACATCACGTTTCCTTCTATCTGCGCCTTCGTCCCGTCCGGATTGACCACCAGCCCGCAATCCACCGCGCAGGCCACGTCATGGACCGTGATCTCGCCCGACGTCTCGTCCACCGATATCTCCGCCACCTGCGCCACCATCGTGTTGGAAATGAAGCAGGCGACGCCCCGCGCCCGCCCCGCTGGCGCAGGTGTCCCCCAGCCGCTCAGCTCGGCCACCGCCTCCAGCACCGCCCCCATCCGCCTGCCTGATTTACTGTCCGGCAGATGATCGAGACGGAACTGTAATGGATCCGCGCCCGCCGCCGCGGCCAGCTCATCCACAAAACTCTCCACTGCAAATGTGTTCGCAAAAAGTCCCAACCCCCGCCACCAACCGGTCCATACCGGCAGCTTCTTCCGCCACGCCGTCACCGTGCGATTGGGCACATCATATTCAATACGCGACCCTATCGTCGCCCCAAAGTCGGCCCCCATGACAAGTGCCAGAAAATTCGGCATGAAACTGAAAGCGACCTCGCTGCTCCCCTGCCTGTGTTCGATCGCGGCCATCCGCCCGGCACTGTCCAGCGCGCCACTGAGTATGTTCTTCGTCGGTGGCCGCAGATACCCGTGCCGCAGCGCCTCCACCCGGTCCCATCCCACATGCACCGGCGCGCCAACCGCCTTGGACAGCAGCGCCGCCTCTATCGCCACGCCCGTATCCAGCTTGCTGCCAAAACCGCCCCCAAGATACGTTGGCACCACCCGCACCGTCTCGGCCTCCACGCCAAGCGCCTCCGCAATCAACCCCTTGGCCCGTTCCTGGGACTGCGTCGACACCCACACGTCCACCTGACCGTCCTGCACATCCGCCAGCGCAGCCGGCGCTTCCAACGGCGCCTGCACCGCAAATGGCGACCGGTAAGTGGCCGAGATAGTGGTACTCCTTCCCAGGACGCCCGCGGCATTGCCCTCCCGCTGAATCGTGACGCCGCCCGCGCCTTCCGGCTCGATCAGCGCCTCTATCTCCTCCTGTTGCCACAGATACCCTTCATCCCACTCCGTCTCCATCGCCTCCACCGCCGCCCAAGCCGCGCTGCGTGAATTCGCCACCACCCCGGCAAACCCCTCTTCCACGTCGATCACGAACTGCTCAACCCCGGGCATCCCCTCGGCCTCCCCCGCTGACGCGCTGCGCAAAGTGGCCTCCAGCGTGGGCGGCCGCGCGACAGCACCGTACATCATGTTGGGCAGGCGCATGTCGTAACCGTACATCGCCCGCCCCGTCACCTTGTCGGGAATGTCGACGCGCGCAACCGACTGACCGATCACCGTAAACGCATCAACAGCCTTCAGCGGCAACTCCTCCTCTCCGGGGAGTTCCCAATCCGTAATCGCCGCCGCCAACCCGTGGAAGTCAACGCGCTGTTCCTGATCATCGGCGACCGCAAAACCGCGCCCCTCAACCCGCAGCGCGCGCTCCGGCTGCTTCAAGACCGCCGCCGCCTCCTTCTGCAACAGACTGCGCATGCCCGCCGCCGCACGGCGCAGCGGCCCATAGCTGGTTGCCACCGAAAAGCTGCCGCCGGTACCGAAACTGTCCGCCAGCTCTGACGACGTATCTGCCTGCACCACAACCAGGTCGTCCCAGCTGATCCCCAGCTCCTCTACCGCAATCTGTGCAATCGAAGTGTGTACCCCCTGCCCCATCTCCACCTTGACCATAGCAAGACGGACGCGGCTGTCCGGCAACACCTCCAGCCACAGCGGTGGGTCCTCAGGCAGCTGCATGAAACTGCTCCCGGCGTGTTCACTCTCTGCCAGCGTCTCCGCCATAAACAAATGAAGTGCCGGCCGGCCGAAGTACGCGCCCACCGCCAAACTCGCACCCGCCGCACCCAACCCAATCAGAAATCCCCGCCGCGAGAGCCGCCAGCGCCGCTTCGGCGTAGCGCCATGCTCGGCTTGATATTCTCCACTGTCTCCACCGTCGCCACTGTTCTCGGCCGTCGAATCGACTGGACCCCCATCCGGGTTGTTCAGGTTCCGTTCCTGCGTCATGTCGTCGCGACCTCCTCCACACCCGCCAACGCAGCCGCAGCCTGCTGCACTGCCTGCCGGATACGCACATAGCAACCGCATCGGCAATAGTTTCCGCTCATCGCCCGCGCCGTATCCTCCACTGATGGCTGCGGATTCTGCGCCAGAAACGACGCAGCCTGCATGATCTGTCCGCTCATACACCAACCGCACTGCGGCACCTGGTGATCGATGAATGCCTGCTGAACCGGATGCAACGCAATCACATCGTCGCCCTCCGTCTCCGCCAGCCCCTCAATCGTGCCGATGTCGGCCCCTGCAACCGCCGCCAGTGGCATCAAACATGATCGAACGGCCACCCCGTTGATATGTACCGTGCAAGCCCCGCAAATCCCCACGCCGCAGCCAAACTTCGTGCCCGTCAGCCCCAACCTGTCCCGCAGCGCCCACAGCAGCCGCTCGTCATCCGGCGCATCCAGCGTATAGCTTGTTCCGTTTACCTTCAGTTCCATTGACACACCCTCCTCATCTCCTCCACTCTACAACTTCAAGGCCCGTCCCGGCTTCGAGTCGAGCGTGCCACCCAGATCGACCAGCGCCGCCCCGACCGCCTCTAGACAGCCCTCAAGGTCCGACGCAATCTGGCTCTCCGGAATCCGCAGAATCGTCCACCGATCCCCCGGCTCAGGCGCCTCCCGCACGTCGTTGCCCTCTTCAAGCCGTATGCCCAGATGTCCGTTGCGCACCCGCAGGGCGATGTCAACCGGCCAGCCGCCGGCCAGCCGGTTGGGCAGCGGCCTCAGCCGGCTGGCCCGCAGCGCGCTCCACAGCGCCTGGAACGGTTCTCCCTCCAGCTTCAGGTCCTTCACATCCTGCGCGCCCAGCAGACGCTCCAAAGTCGTGTGCATAAACGTCAACCGCCGAAACGTAGTCGCCGCAACCGGCTGCGCCAGACGCATCAGCGGGCCGATCTCGATGCGAAAATAGAACTCCTCCGCCCGCGCATGGTCCGCCTCTTCCGGCAGCATGTCCGCCCGCGACAGCAACTGATAGCGTCGGATCGCTGCATAGTAGCTGATCGTGCGGGCCTCCCCGTCGTTCTTGAATGCGCCGGTCTGGTAAAAGGCCAGATAATCGGCCCCAATCCGCCGCGGCGCCCGCCGCTGCGGAATGCGGTACCAGCCCTCCGATGCCGCCCGCCGCAAATCGGCCTCGTTGTTGACGACCGCCACCAGAACCGTCCGCCTGAGACTGTATGGGTCTGTATATTCCTGGGCCATTCCCCCGCCTTTACTCCTCAAAGCACATGCCGCGACAAATGCGGCGCAAACTTTCCTATCTGCTCCCGCAGCCGCAACAGTGCTACATCCTTCCCCTTGGCCTCCAGCATCACATCAAAAGATCGCACCCCAGCCGAGACCGCCGCCTGGAGCACGTCGATGAATTCAAATGGATGTAGAAAGTCACTGTGCTGGTGTGGCAGCGGCATCTGGATGCGGGCCTCGCCGTCCCGAAAGAGCGTGCGCACCGCTGTCCGCGGGCTGCTGAAATGAATCTTCGGGCATACGTTCTCCGGCCACGTCGCCAGCGCAACCTTCAACGCGTCCAACATCGGAACTGCTTCCGGATTGTGGCAGCGGTGATGGAGCGTGTCCAAGACCACCGGAATTCCCGTCCGCCGGTGCGCCCACACAACATCCTGCAGACTGAACTGCCGGTCCCCGTTCTCCAGCACCAGTCGCTGGCGCACGGCATGAGGCAGCAGATTGGCCGCGCGCACAAACCTCTCCAGCGCCGCCGTGCCCTCGCCCCCGCCTCCTACATGAATCACCACCACGCTCGAAGCGTCCAGCCCCATCCCGTCCAGCAATGAAGCCGCCGCCGCTAGTTCCTCACCCGAACGCGCCACCAATGCAGGATCCGTGTGACTCAGCTGCACGAAAAAACCCGGATGCAACGTCAATCGCACTCGCTGCTGCCGCGCCAAATCACCGATAGCGGCCAGCTCCGTCGAACAGTCATCAAGTTGGTTGTGGAATGCCGGCAGGTCCGGGTGGGTAAGGTAAGGAGCGAGCTGCCCTGACATGCGATAGAACTGAATCTCTCGCCGTTCCAGGTAGAGAAATATGTCCCGCAAATAGGCCAGACTGACGCTCAGGTGAGGACTGTTCTGCCAGCGCCGGCTGTCGTGCGAACGCAAACCCGGAGCCCCCAACACCTTTACCGGAAACCCTAATCGGATGCGCGTCTGATTCGGCGTGGCGAGGTTGGCGATGCGATTCTGACGGTCAGGCAATGTTCGATGCGTCACTTCTCAGCCGGTCGCCCGCCGTTGGATGGGGCGTCCGCCGGCTTCAGTCCAACCGACCGCGGCGACGTTCGGCTTGGAGAGGCGGGACCAAACTGGATCTGCCTGGCGTACTTCGTCGGCCCCATATCACTCCCATAACCCGCCGTTTTGCAGCGTCCCGTACCGGTCAGGATTCATACCCGGTGTAATGACGACAGACTATCATAGACTAGGTTCCCCGCACAATGGGTGCGGCTGCAGTGGACGCGTCCTGAACATCTGGGGCCTGTTGCCGATGACCGGCGCATACCCGCAGGTTGGAGCAGCGCATCACACAACGCTCTCGACGAGGTCAATCTGCCCTTTTACACCGCACAGACCGTCGAACCGCGAGGAGCGAGAAGATGTCCGCGTCCCGCTCCTCTATACTCGATGTATGTGGTTGTCAACTTTTTATTGGCACACGTCCAGCCTACGGTCTTCCAATCCGGGGAAACTCGCATCCACATCGCGGCCGGTCCCTCTGAAAATCGTCGCCAGCCAAAGCCAACACCACTTTTTCCAGCAGCGATACTACCACTGGTAAACGGGCGGGGACGCCACCATCAGGTAAGCGCAATAATCATCGAGCAAACGCGCCAGACGTTCCCTTCCCGCAATGCGGGCAGACTTGGCATCCCCTTCCCTGAACAGGCCCGCTGACAGACGACGCCCGACGATCAACATAAGAGCTAATAACGCCAGGCCCAAGCCCGCCACCGGCAGATATTGCAAACCCATCTCCACCCGCCGCACCACTTCCGCCGTCTGGAAACCGATCACCGCCAGCGCCGTCACCCACAGCAACTCACCCAGTAAGACGATTGGAAACCAGCGCCGGAAAGGTACTCGCGCCACACCCGCGGCGACAAGCGCCGGAATCACAAGCACAGAAGAGAACTTGGCGACAGTAAGCAGCATCGGTCCGCGCTCCTGGATGCCCGTCAGCATCTGTTCCAAATGACAGCGCCGCAGCCCCAGCCAGCGGCCATAGCGCAGAATATGTTCCTCTCCAAACCTGTAGCCAAGCAAGTACCAGAGGCTGTCAGCGACCAGGCCGCCAACGACCGCACACACCATAACCAGCGGCAGCCGCATATATCCTGCCGAAGACGCCACCGCCGCCAACAACGTCACAATCCGCCCTTCAATGATCACCAGCGCGGTAAATATCGGATAGATCCACGCGCCCCACTCCTGCAGGCCCTCACCGCGCAACAACTCTGAAACCGTGTCAAGTATCTCGTAAATCGGGGTCATAAAATGTCTCTATCGTAATAGGGCGGCAGACTGAAATCGAAAACTGGCGGGCCGCTAACTGCCGGCAGCGACCTCCTCCACCCACCAGGTTAACACGTCCAACCGCCTCGCAAAATGGAGCAGAGGCGCCGTATCCGGCAGGAACACCCTGTGTGCCTGCGCAACCCAATTGCGCTCGAATTCGGCCTCCGCCCGCTGCAACGGCCACGGCCCATGATGTACCTCAGCGCGATAGATGCGCCCCGCTCCGTCTGCACTGTACAGACAGTATCGTTCAATAAGCCACTGCTCCAACGAACTGTCCGCCGCCCGATAGACCGGGCCTGTCGGCCGGTAAACAGCCCTGAAGTCTGCCTCCGGCGCACCGCCGTGTGTGCGCTTGCTGTCGAAGAAAATGCTGTCATCCTCGCTCCTGCACGCCATCTGCGCCCGAAAATAGGGCAGATGAAAGAATCTGCGCGCCATCGCAACTGCCAGCGGACTGCCCGCGTCCAGGCTGAAAAAGAAAACGCCCGGCCTCTCCGCCTCAGCACTACTCCCCTTTACGTAAGTACGAACATTTAGTTCCGGGAAAGACGACAGCCCCGGCGCCGCCGGCAATAATCGCGGCCGCACGCCCCGCATGCGAAAAGGTACCACCGACACCCACGCCTCGCCCGCATACGTATCCAACGTCAGTCCCGGCGGCAACAGTTCCGCCATCTGCGCCGCCGCTATCGGCCAGTGCGCAAACAGCAGATCCTGCCACGACTGAAAGATCAACCACGGGCGATCAAGTAGCGGCCAGGGGCGGTGGTCCTGCCGGGCAAGAATTTCAGCGGCGCTGGTCTGGCCGTGTGGCCACAGCCCGGCAGGTGGCGTGGATTTCATCTGGTGTCTCGTCACTCTCCATAGATCCAGAGAGTGATCAGATCATCGATAGGCGTCTCGCTATGCCGCTTGAAAACGCCCAAAAGGTCCTCGGCATAGGCGATGTCGTAGCGAAAAGTCTGCGCATAGTCCAGCAGCGCCGCGAAAAAGGCCGCATCGCCAATGCGCTCACGCACCGCGTGCAAAAACAGCGGGCCTTTGCTATACACAATGTTGATATAATTGCTCTGATCAAACTCGACCACCGCGCCGGCGACCGGCCTGTCTATCCCCAGATTCTGCGCCGCATTATAGCGATAGCGGAACACATTCTCCAGCATCGCCGTCTGCATCTGTGGCCAGTCCACCGCCTCATAGTAGAGATAGACCGCATAGTTGGCCAGCGACTCGTCCAACCAGGGCTCTTCCGGCTGGTCGTTGCCAATCAAATTGAAAAACCACTGGTGCGCCACCTCATGCGGCGTCGCGATGTTAAAGACCCCGCCCGCCCCCGTATAAAAGTTGGCAGCCAGGGCAAGCAGCCCGGCATACTCCATCCCAAACGCCGTCGTCGGCAGCGGCACCACATCCAACTCGCGGTACGGATACTGCCCGAACAGATCGTTAAAGACCCGCAGGCTGCCCGTTGTATAGGTCATCGCCGCCTGCGCAAAGTCCAATCCCCCGGCGGGATAATAGGCGTTGACCTGTATCCCGTCCACCTCCTCGCTGATCGCCTGCCAGCCGCCCGTTACCGCCGCATAAAAGGAGCGTACCGGCCCAGCCGCAATCCGCCACGTCGTCGTACCGTCATCATGCCGTTCCTGCGCCACGGTCGAGCCGCTCGCCACCACCGAAAGCGCCTCAGGCGCCGTCAGTTCCACCTGATAATAACCGGCGTCCGCAAACACTGAGTCGCCAAAACTAGCTGCAGCGTCCAGGTCCCATCCCCTGTGATCGTACACCGCCAGTGTGGGATAAAAGCCCGCCAGATCATAGACGCCTCCCACAAACCCGTAGAGCCCCGCCCCTGCTGTCCCTGCCGCCACCTGCGTCGGCAGCGTAGCCCGGAACCACAGCGTAACATCCGTCGTTGCCCCCGCCGCCAGCCCATCGACAAGCGGGACGCGCACCGCAGAACCGTCCGCAAGATGTTCAACGCTCACCACCCGCCCATCAACCAGCGCCCGCCAAACCGCCGCCGTGCCCTCGTACGCTGGCAAATTCGGATACAGCCAGAAATAAAGTTCGTCGAGACTGGTCTCCTCCTGGTTGGTGACGCGTATCCGCTGCACACCCTCCAGGCTCGGGACCTCGCCCGGCACCAGGCGGACTTGAATGAAATAGTGCGGCGCGCCAGGCAGCCTGGTTGCATCCTCCGCGAATGCCTCCAGCAGCGTCTGGCGATAGACTGAATAGTCGGTCAAATCTACGTCCGGCGTGGGAAAAGCAGGCTCTACCGGCACAGGTGAGGGGACCAGGGTGGGCGTCGGCGGTGGGGCAGTTGGTTCAGGTGTACTCGTCGCGGGCACAATCGTCGCTAACGGAGTCGGCGTAAAAGTGTTGACACCCCGCTCCGCTGTCGTCGGAGTCGATCCTCTGTCACAGGCTGCTAGCGTAGCCGCCAGTGCAAATGTAATCGCGAATAGAAGGGCGAAACGGAAATGCTGTCGACTCACAATCCGGCCCTTCCCCATACCGCACATTAATCCCCTATTCAATAGGCAGACTTTCCATGCGCACGCCTTGCCGGGCCCGGCATTCCCGTCCCGCCTGCCCCCAATTGACTCCACGTCTCTGGTTCGCTGCTGCCCTCCTCTTCCCGCCGAATCCTCAGCAGCGTCACCACAATCAGGAGACGAGCAATCCTGGCGGCGTGAAAAGCTCAGCCACAATATCCCCCCGGTTGAGCTATCGCCACCCGTTGCTCACACTCACCTGCTCGCAACCGGTCTGGGCTCGGCAGCCGAGCGAGACCCCGGCAGTGCGCACGGCTCCACCCAATCTTCTACAATGGCGAACCTGTATCTGGAGATTCCCGCTGCAAGTTCACAAACAGCCGCTTGGCCTCCACACTCAGAGGCACAGGCAGCTCGACCATCACCTCCACCAGCAGGTCTCCCCGGTTCTCGCTATCCCTCAAATCCGGCATGCCCTGGCCTTTCAGCCTGAACACCTTGCCGTTCTGCGTGTCTGCCGGAACTGTTAACGCCACCGCGCCCTGCAGGGTCGGAACCCGTACCTCGCCCCCAAGCAGCGCCACAAATAGGTCCACGGGAACCCTCGTCCGCAAATCGTTCCCGTCCATCTCAAAATCCTTGTGACGTTGGACCTCCACCGTCATGATCAGGTCGCCGGCCCGCACCTTCGATCCCGTCTTCACACCCGGCGGAATCGTCACCTCGAACCTGGTCTCACCCTGTTGCACCGTCCGCTTTGTCCCGCAGAACGCCTCCTCCAGCGCTATCTCTACCGGCACCGTCTGCTTGCTGTTCGGGCGGCCGAAACTGGGCTGATGCGCAGCCCGCTGTCCCCTGCGCGGCTGGGCCTGTCCCCCGCCAAATAGCTGCTGAAAGAAATCAGAAAAAGAACTGCCGCCGCCGCCCATACCCCCAAACATCTGCTCAAACTCTTCAGGGCTGACCTTGCGGCCCTGCTGACGCTCCGCGCCGCCCGCATTGTACCACTGAGACCAATCAAAGCTCTGGCCGCTCTGCTCATACTGCTTCCACTGCGCGCCAAACTTGTCATACGTCCGCCGCTTCGTATCGTCCGACAGAACCGCATAAGCCTCATTGATCTCTTTGAACTTCTGCTCGGCAGCCGCATCGCCTCCGTTGACATCGGGATGATACTCTCGGGCCAGCTTGCGATACGCCTTCTTGATATCAGAGGCGCTCGCCTTGCGGCGCAAGCCTAAAACTGAGTAGTAGTCCTTATAATCCACTGATCCGTTCTCCGCTGAAAATGGCCTTCGCCGCGCCTCCTGCCCATACAGCAGCGCAACAAACACTGTCACACAATCGTATGGAAATCGTAACCACGCACTCGCAACGCATCCGCAAACCTGAACGAGGCCGGCCAACGTCTCCTCGTTCCCCTTATTCCTGTCTCTTTATGGGCGGTCGGGCCTTCGGCCCTCCCTTGTGCAGGGGCTGCGCCCCCGCAACGCCCCCCTCCAAAACCATGCCTCAGCGACCTTGCGCCTTCATTCCAGCGTTGCGGCTCCATTAACCTGGCCGCCGCCAACCGCATACCCGATCAGCTAGCCTGCATGGCGCCGGCGATGAAGAGCCTGTCCAAACAGACACCGGATCTGGCTTAATCGTTACTGGAATTCGATACCAACACCGGCGACGCGAAACCGGGCACTCGGCGCCCGGTTTCTTGTCATCTTATCGTTACCGACTCCAGGCTGGCAATCCTGGTACAAAAGGTGGGCTACACCTGACGATACTCGCCTTCCACCACATCATCCTCATCAGGCGTCCCCGTCCCGTCCGCCTCACCGGCGGCGCCAGGCCCGGCGCCGTTCTCTTCAGCCTGCTGCTGATAAACCTGCTGCGCCAGCGCAGAGCTTGCCTGCTGCAACTGCTCGGTCAGGCTCGTGATTTGCTCGTGCTCAGTACCCTCCATCGCCGCCCGCAGTTCAACAATCGTCTGTTCAATCTTTTCCCGATCAGACAGCGGCACCTTGTCGCCCAAGTCCTTCACAGATTTCTCCGTGGCGTAAATCAGGCTGTCGGCCGCGTTGCGGCTTTCCACCACTTGGCGCTGCTGCAGATCCGTCGTCTCATTATCTTTGGCCTCTCGCACCAACCGGTCCACCTCATCATCGCTCAGATTGGTCGAGGCCGTAATCTGGATGCTCTGCTCCTTGCTCGTCGCCTTGTCCTTCGCCACCACATTCATAATACCGTTGGCATCAATGTCGAAAGTCACCTCGACCTGCGGCACACCCCGCATCGCCGGCGGAATCCCGTCCAGCCGGAAGTTGCCCAGCGTCTTATTGTCACGCGCCATCGGCCGTTCACCTTGCAAAATGTGAATGTCCACCGCCGTCTGGTTATCTTCAGCCGTGCTGTACGTCTCCGTCTTCTTCGTCGGAATCGTCGTGTTGCGCGGAATCAGCGCTGTCATGACCCCACCCAACGTCTCCAGACCCAGGCTCAGAGGCGTCACGTCCAGCAACAACAGGTCCTTGACTTCGCCGCCGAGCACACCAGCCTGCAGCGCCGCGCCAACCGCCACCACTTCGTCCGGATTGACGCCCTTGTGCGGCTCCTTGCCCGTCAGGCTGCTAACCAGCTCCTGAATCATCGGCATGCGCGTCGAGCCGCCAACCAGAACGACCTCATTCAATTCGCCCGGAGTCAGGCTCGAGTCTTTCAGCGCCGCATGGAACGGTTTCTTCAACCGTTCGACCAGGACCGCCGTCAACTGTTCAAACTGGCTGCGTGTCAACGTTATCTGCAAATGCTTCGGCCCCGTGCTGTCCGCAGTAATAAAGGGCAGATTGATCTCCGTCTGCGGCGTGCTCGAAAGTTCGATCTTCGCCTTCTCAGCCGCCTCGCGCAAACGCTGCAGAGCCTGCCGGTCCTGGCCAAGATCGATCATCTGCTCGCGCTTAAACTCGTCGATCAGCCACCGCACGATCGCCTCATCCCAGTCGTCGCCGCCCAGATGCGTGTCACCATTGGTAGCCTTCACCTCGATGACCCCGTCACCAACCTCCAGCACCGAGACGTCAAACGTGCCGCCGCCCAGGTCGAAGACCAGAATCGTCTCATCCTCATTCTTGTCCAACCCGTAAGCCAGCGCCGCCGCAGTCGGCTCATTGATGATGCGCAGCACCTCCAGCCCCGCGATCTGACCCGCGTCCTTCGTCGCCTGACGCTGGCTGTCGTTAAAATAGGCCGGCACCGTGATCACCGCCTGCTTGACGTCTTCACCCAAATAGGACTCCGCATCCCGCTTGAGCTTGCTCAATATCATCGCGCTGATTTCTTGCGGCGTATAGACCTTGTCCTTGATCGGAACCCGCACCCGCGCATCATGATTCGGGCCCTCGACACTGGCGTAGGAAACCATCGCCTGCGTCCGCTTCGTTTCCGGATCGTCAATGTGACGCCCCATCAGGCGCTTCACCGAGTAAATCGTGTTCTCCGGGTTGACGACCGCCTGCCTCTTTGCTGTTACACCAACCAGCCGCTCGCCGCTCTTGGAGAAGGCAACTACGGACGGCGTTGTGCGGTTGCCCTCCGCGTTGGCGATCACCGCAGGGTTGCCCGCTTCCATTACAGCGATGACGCTGTTGGTCGTGCCCAGATCAATTCCAATAATTTTTGCCATCTGTAATTGGCCTCCTGTACAAGATGATGCCGGGCGCCTGTTCGGTCCGCGCCACATCCGCCCGGTCAATGAATCCTGTATAAACTGTTCGTCGCTTATGCCTATATTATCTTATACTAATATACAGGGCTTTTGTAAGTTTGGTATTGGGCTAGTATTAGCGATTTGTTTGAATTGGCCCACGATGTATATGCGCATCCTGTCCGAACCTAAACGTACACAAATAGTCAGACGTCCGCAATGCCCTCCAGGACGCGCACGCAGCGATCAACCTCCGCCACCGTGTTATAGTGAACCAGCCCCAGACGCAGCCAGCCGCCGCTCTCCTCAACGCCCATCCGTTCGCTCACAGACTGCGCATAAAAGGTGCCGTTCCAGGCAAAAATGTTCTCGCCCGCCAGCGCCAGCGCCATCTGTTCCGGCGTAACCCCCTGCTTTCGTATAGCTACCGTCGCCACCCTCCTGTCCCAATCCGCCCGCTCTGTCAGGCCGTAGATGGAAATGCCAGGCACACGCTCCAGACCGCTGATAAGCCGCCCGGTCAGCTGCCGTTCATGTTCACCGATGACCGACCACGCCGCGATCAATTTGTCTCTCCTGCTGTCCGTCGTCTCGGCCCCGCCGTATCCTACGCCGAGCCCTGCCAGATAGTCGATCGCCGCTGTGACCCCCGCCATCGCTTCATGATTCTGCGTGCCCGTCTCCCACTTGTCCGGCGGCTGATCCCCGGCCGGCCGCACCCGGTACGCCTGCAGCCGCTGCAAATGCTCGCGCTTGCCGAACAGCTGCCCGCTGTGCGGGCCAAAAAACTTGTACGAAGAGCAGGCCAGAAAATCGCACCCCAGCGCCCTGACATCGATCAACCCGTGTGGCGCATACTGGACCGCGTCCACAAACGTAAGCGCACCCACCTCGCCCGCCCAGCCAATGATCGTGCCGACGTCGTTAACTGTGCCGGTCGCGTTGCTGGCGTATCCGACCGCCACCATTTTCGTGCGCGGCGTAATCTGCCTCCGCACATCCTCCATATCGAGCGTGCCGCTCTCCACGTCCACATCCGCCCACCGCACAAGCGCGCCCCGATCCTGCGCCGCCAGCACCCAGGGCATCACATTGGCGTCATGGTCCAGCCTCGTAACCACCACCTCATCCTCCGGCCCCAACTCCTGTGCCAGTGACCGGCTCACGTGAAATGTCAGGCTCGTCATGTTGTTGCCAAAAATAACCTCATCCCTGTCACAGCCGAGCAGGTCCGCCACCGCCTGATGCGCCGCATCGATCACCGCGTCAGTGCGCACGCTCGTCTCAAACAGCCCGTGCGTATTTGAGTTGCGCCGCGTCATATATTCGACCATCGCCGCAATCACGCTCTCATGCACCTGCGTGCCGCCGGGATTGTCGAAAAAAACGGCCGGCCGGCCGCCAAACTCCTCATGTAATGCCGGGAACTGCCCTCGAATCTCCTCCACATTCAACATTGCAATCTCCTCTCCCACCCCCTGTGCCGGTTTGCACTGCCCGTTCATCTGCTCTTCGGCAAACCATCCGCCAGCATCCACACCCGCTCTCGGCCCAGCAGCGCGGAAACGTCGCCCTGCAATACCGCCAGCAGCGCATCCGTCACTTCGCCCAGGCTCTCCCCGCCCACCGTCACTTCCAGGCTGCCTTCCGAAATAGGCGGGCGCGGCCGGTTCTGATCTGCCTTCACCTGTACAACCGGAACCGTCCCGTCCGTCGGCAACTCCGCGATTTCGCATACCCGGTCAATTGCCGTCGCGAAATCGCCTATCTCGTCCACCAGCCCGTGCGCCTGCGCCTGTCTGCCCGTCCACACGCGCCCGCCGCACAGCTCTTCAAGCGATGTCGGCTCCAACTGCCGCCCTTCGGCCACCAACCTCTTGAAAGTCCGATACGTGTAGTCTATCTGCTCCTCAACCTTCTCACGCTGCTCCTGCCGCCAGGGCCCGTCGTCCGCATAGATGTCGGCGTTCTCCCCCCGCTGAATCGGGAAGCGGTTCGCGCCAACCTTGCCAAACGCCTCGCTCGTGACCAGCTTGGCCATAATCACGCCGATGCTCCCCGTCACCGTCGCCGCCTGGCACACGATCTTCCGCCCCGGCAGCGCCACGTAATAGCCTCCACTGGCCGCCACGTCACCCATATATGTCACCACCGGCTTGCACCCGTTAAGCAGGGTCAGCTCTCGCCAGATCAGATCGCTCGCCAGCGCCGAGCCTCCCCTCGAATCAACGTGCAGCACAACGCCCGCCAGCCGCTCGTCTTTCATCGCCGCCCGAATCAGCTGCTGGACCGTTGTGCTTCCGGCTGTGCTGCCGCCAACTATGGGCATACCGGGCGGAAAGCGCCGGTTCTTGCCGGTCGTGATCATGCCGCTCAGCGAAATTACCCCAATCCTCTTCCGATTCCGCCTACGAGGGCGACGGTAGAGCGAGCCGCGCGCCTGGTCATAGGCCAAAATCCGTGCCTCCTCCTTCGCCCCGCCCAGCGCGCTCGCCAACTGGTCTTCGTAGACAACGTCATCAACCAAACCCAGCGCCACAACCTCATCGGCGGTCAGCGGCGCACGGTCGATAGCCGCCCGCACCTGCTCTTCGCCAATGTCGCGCCCCTTGCTGATGGCCGCGACCATCTCCCCATACCAGCCGTCCAGCAGCCGTTCGATCTGCTCACGGTGGGCGTCGCTTATCTCCGACCGGGCCAGACTATCAGCCGCCGTCTTCCACGGAGCCACCTTCACCACCTCCGCCTCGACCCCGATTCTGCGCAACGTTTCCGCCAGAAATACCGGCTCAGCCCGCAGACCGAGCACCATCCAGTCCGTCAGCGGCGAAACACATATACGGTCTGCCGCCGCTGCCATCACATACTCGGCATTGCCGCACGTCTCCAGAAAAACAACGACCTCCTTCGCCTTGGCCGCGGGATAAAGCGCCCTGTTCCAGCCGCGAAAGCGTTCGAAAAGGTCGGCCACAGTCTGGGCCTGCGCAAGGCTCAGCTGCGCGCCCTTAACCAGAAACACCACCCCCCGCACATCAGGGTCCCCCGCGATCTTTCGCAGCGCATCGTGCAGAAATTCTACCGAGGGCGCCGGTTTCCCAACCGAAAAAATCTCAAAAAACCGGGGTCGCTGCGGCGTCCGTTCCAGCAACGGGCCCGAAAGCTCGAACAGCACATAGTCGGCCCGGCTCCCCTTGGACAGACGCCGCACCAGATTCGCAACCCCGCAGACGCAAATCTGCCACAGCAAAGATATGCCCCGCACAATCCCGCCAACAATTCTGCCTACGAATCTCATATCGGTCCCCCGTCCATAAACGTGCCATCGCCGCGCCATACAACCCCGATGACGCCCCCGCCCCGTCTGAATCTGGACTGCAAAACCCTACTATACCCTGACCAATCGCTGCGGAAAAATGGACCGCCTACCCGTGCGAATGGATTGATCGGATCTACTCAGCCGCACCTGTCTCGCAACCCTGAACGAAGGGAGCAAAGGTGTTCGTTCTCTCCTCATCACTGTCATATGGGCGGTCGGGCCTTCGGCCCTCCCTTGTGCAGGGGCTGCGCCCCCGCAACGCCCCCCTCCAAAAACATGTCTCATCCACCGTGTGTGCGCATTCCAGCAGTGCCGCTCCAGCAACGTGTCTAGCCAACAATGTCTCCTACCCCACCTGCAGTTTCAGTCCACTGACCACTAACCACTGATCACTGACCACTGCAGTTCTGGGCGGTCGGGCCTTCGGCCCTCCCTTGTGCAGGGGCTGCGCCCCCGCAACGCCCCCCTAGGCTAGCGACCTTGTTCACTCTTTTCCAGCAACGTGTCTAGCCAACGGTGTCTCCTCCCCCACCCGTTGTCTCAGCCCCTAACCCCTGCAGTTCCCCGCAGTTCCCCCGCAGTTCCGCGTCCGAATGTACATGCGACTGCCCTCCCTACCCATGCGATCGGCTTGATCACAGAATGCCTTTCCGGTTATGATACAACGCAAACAAAGTTCCACGCCGGCAACACAAGACCGATACCCAAGCCAGCCCGCATCACCATCCCCAATCCTCTGATCGAGGTGCATGTTGGACGCAGCGGTCGAAGTGCGAAACCTCAACAAACGCTACCGAAACGGCACCTGGGCCAACCGTGACATCACCCTCACCGTCGCCCGCGGCGAACTGCTCGCCATCCTCGGGCCCAACGGCGCCGGCAAGACCACGCTCGTCCGGCAGATAACAACCGAGCTCCTGCCCACCTCCGGCGAAGTCCGCGTTTTCGGGCTTGACGCCGTGTCGCGCCCCAACCAGGTCAAGGCCCGCATGGGCGTCATCCCACAGGAAACAAACTTCTACTGGGGCCTTTCCGTCCGCCAGCACCTGCGTATATTCGGCAAACTGCGCGGCCTGCCTCCCCGGATCGCATCACGCCGCGCCGCAGAGCTGGTATCAGATCTTGGCCTGGAGGAACACAGCGACAAACCGGGCGAGCACCTGTCGGGGGGCCTTCGCCGTCGCCTTCTCGTCGGCATAGCCGTGCTGGCCAATCCCGACCTGCTCGTCCTCGATGAGCCCAGCGTCGGCCTCGATCCGGAATCCCGCCGCGATCTCTGGGACCTCCTCCGCTCCTACCGCCGCAGGGGCGCGACCGTCCTCCTGACGACGCACTCCATGGAGGAGGCCGAAGCGCTCTGTGACAGGGTCGGCATCATCCATGAAGGTGCACTGCTTGCTCTCGACACCATCGCAAACCTTCGAGCCGCCCACGGCTTCGACTACAAAATCAGCTTTCTCGCCGATGACCGGCCCCAGGTCCTTTACGGCGCCAGCGATAACGCGCTTGTACAGCAGGTCCAGGCCATGGGCATCCGCGAATACGCCGTCTCGAAGACGAACCTCGAAGACGTCTATCTCGGCCTGACCGACGGCAAGGGACGGCTCAACGAAGGACCGCCGACCGATGCCTGAACTGCGCTCCTCGGCCACCCAACCCTCCGGTTCCGACCCGGATGCACACGGTCGCCTCTACCCGACCGGCGGGCTCCGCAAATTCATCGCCGATTCAGCCAGCGTCTTCGAGCTCAACTTCCTGCCGGCCATGAAGCACTGGTACGTATCCGTGCTGCTAGCCGCCGGTTTCCCCCTTCCCTGGTTCTATGTCACCAAGGCCTTTGCCCCCGATGATCCGCAAGTGCTCCGCCGCCTGCTGGCCGGCACTATCGCTTTTGGCGTCGCCTTTTCCATCGGCATGCTCGTCGGCCAGAACTTCAATGGCCAGCGCTTTACCGGCGTTCTCCGGCTGCTCATCACAATGCCAGTCTCCAAGGGTGCCTATTTCCTCGGCTCGCTCGCCCACTCCTCAATCTCGGGCGCAATAACCGTGGTCATCCTCCTCGCCTTCGCCCTGGTGGCCGGCGTCGACATCGACCTGACTTGGGGGCTGGCGCCCTCGATCATCCTCACTGTGCTCGCTGTAAGCGGCCTGACCCTGTTCGCCGTCAGCTTTGCCCCGTCTCCGCTGGTAGGCAACCTCGCTACAGGCGTGGTGTCGCTCATCCTGGTTGGCCTGTCGCCCGTCTACTTCACAATGGACCAGGCGCCCCTTCTGATGAAGCTGATTGGCTATGTTTCGCCTCTAAGATATACTGCTGATGCGATCGAAAAGTCCCTGTCCGGCCGGTCAGACGTCTGGGTGGAAATGGGAATACTATCGGTCATTGCTATAGGCTCCCTGTCACTCGGGCTATGGAAAATGCCTTGGCGCGAGAAGTAACATATAAGCATCTGACTCGGGACCAAGGCCCTGTGCGTCGTCTACGCAATTCGTAGTGCTCAAAAGCCCTCGTTTCCAAGCGAATACCGTTCTAGCCTGTTACCTGGACCTGTGGAAGGAGCGAGCAAAATGTCCCACCAGTACACGGCCGCTGTCATAGGCGCGGGCATGGGAGGCAGAGTCAGCATGGCCGGCTTGTCCGCGTCGCCCCGCTTCCAGCTTGTCGCCTTCGCTGATATCCAGGCCGAGGCGCGCGCAGACATCCAGGATATGTACCCCGGTATCCGCGCCTTTTCGAGCCATGTCGAAATGTTCGCGGCCTGCCCCACCGACATCGTCTGCGTCTCCACCTGGCCGCCCTCCCATCTGGAGGTGACCCAGGCCGCCCTGAATCTTCCTCTTAAAGGAATCCTTGTCGAAAAACCACTGGCCGATAATTTTGCAGTCGGCCGCCAGATCCTGGAGCTTATCCGCGCAAGAAATCTGCCCATGGCCGTACCCCATGGCCTCCTCGTGGCGGACCACAGCACCCAGGTCCTGGAACGCGTTCACGGCGGCGAAATCGGCGAACTGAAACTCGTCGAAATCCAATGTACCGGCTGGGACATAATCAATGCCGGCATCCACTGGCTCAACTTCTTTGTCGAACTGACCGGACGCGAACCCGTCGAATACGTCCTTGCCGCCTGCGATCCCAGCACCCGCACCTACCGCGACAGCATGCAGGTCGAGACGCTCGCCGTCACCTACGCACAGACCGCCTCCGGCACACGTGTCGTCATGAATACCGGCGACTATATCACCTTCTCCGAACCAATTGACGATACCCTTTTCCGCCTTATCGGCAGCCGCGGCACAATCGACTTCTACGGCTGGGAGCCGCGCTATCGCCTTCTCAACGCCAGCTATCCACATGGGCAGATGTTCGAGTTCGACCCGGGCCCAACCACCCTTCACCAGCGCCACCTCGAAAACCTCGCAGCGCAGATGGACCGCGCCCAGCCGGACTACTCGATCGCCGAAGGTTCACTAGCCGCTCTCGAGCTCTGCGAAGCGGCTTACGTCTCTATTCGCAACGGCGGCGTGCCGGTTCCGCTTCCGCTCGACGCCTTCACGCCCCCGCCGCCGGTCGATTGGCAGCCCGGCCTCCCCTACAGCGGCCATGGCGGCGGTCGCAACGGGCGCCGCCTGCCTCCTCGCCCTCAACAAAATGACCAAGCCATTCGAAACGCTCACATGGAGGACGAATAATGGCCCGATTTGGTATCGTCGGCGCCGGATGGCGTGTAAACTGGTTCCTGCGCGCGGCCCACGCCCTTCCAGACAAGCTGCAGGTCGTCGGTCTGGCCGCCCGCCGCCCGCAACGGGCCTTCGAACTGGTCGCCGACTATGGCGTAAACATCTATCGCTCACCCTCCGAAATGATCGCCGCCGAAGCGCCCGATTTCGTCGTCACCAGCGTCTCCTGGCCCGCCAATCCGCACATCATCCGGCAGCTGGTCGAACAGGATATGCCCGTCCTTTCCGAAACGCCCCCCGCCACCACCGTGGAAGAAATGACCGAACTATGGGCTCTACAGGAGCAGGGCGCACGCATCCAGGTCGCCGAACAGTACCATCGCCAGCCCCACCACGCCGCCCGCCTCGCCTTCGCCCACAGCGGCCGTCTCGGACGCATCAGCCAGGTCCAACTTTCGGCCTGCCACGGCTACCACGGCATCAGTCTCATACGCCGTTTCCTCGGCATCGGTGCCGAGCAGACAACCGTAACCGCCCGTCGCTTCTCCTCTCCCATCGTGCAGAGCCCCGGCCGTGACGGTCCGCCCCGCGCCGAGAAGATTGTCGAGTCCGATCAGCTCCTGGCCACCTTCGACTTCGGCGACCGTCTCGGCATTCTCGACTTCACCCCCGACCAGTACTTTTCCTGGATTCGCGGCCAGCGGCTCCTCTTGCGGGGCGATCGCGGCGAAATCATCGACGATCAGGCCGCCTACCTGCAAGACTACCTCACTCCCATCAAAGTCACTTTCACCCGCCACAGCGCCGGCCTTGAAGGCAACCTCGAAGGCAACTACCTCAAAGGCATCCAGGCCGGCGAACACTGGTGGTATCGCAACCCCACCCTCCCCGCCGAACTCACCGACGACGAAATCGCCGTCGCCGACCTCCTCTTACGCATGGCTGAATACGTACGCGGCGGCGAAGAAGCCTACTCGCTCGCCGAAGCCTGCCAGGACCGCTACCTCGACATTCTCGCCGCGCAGGCCGCAGACACCGGACAACCGGTCCACTCCCAACCCCAGCCCTGGAGCAATGCCCTGTCTATGTAACGTGAAGAATGAAACGTTTCCTTCGGCGCATGGCTTGTCTCCCGTTCCCCGTCTACCGGGCTCATTTCGGTCGAAAAAAACCTGTCACGATTTCTACCCTTATCCTCCTTCCCACTCCTCCTGCTACACGTCATTTCTAAGCAGTTGTTCCTCTCTGTCAACCCCACTCTTCTGTAAATCCCACTCTAATGAGGTCTGTCGAACGCTTTCATGTCCGTAGTCGGCTGATCCGGGAATCTGATCCAAATGATCCACGAAATCGACATGGCTGCTATTGCAGCAATCGCGGCCGATTTTTCGTGTTTGTTTCATTAGCAATTCTTACTTAAAATGGTGTTGACTTCCCCACACTGAAATATGATATAGAAAATATAAAATGAGAAACAGTAGATGTAAGAGCCCAAATGAGTCCCCAAGTCTACCCCGTCGAGAATGAGTGCCGAGAAATGCCAACTGCTTGCCATCTGCGGTCCAACAGGTCTTGGCTGCCCGCTGCCTTCTTGACAAATCTTCACCGGTTTATGTTGAGGAACAGACGTCGGCTTGCATATGTCCCGCTGAAAACGCTAGAGAGATGATCGCTTTTATCACGTGTTCAAGACGCCTGTGCCCCTGTCGAGTTGGGGCGCAGCCGTCACGGATCAATCTTCTACGGTCTTAGGAGGACCACCATGAATGCGAAACGCTTGAATCGACGTGATTTCTTGAAGACGACGGGAACAGTGACAGGCGCTTCTTTGCTGGCGGCTTGTGTCGCGCCGGCCGCCCCGGCAGCAGAGCAGGCGGCCTCGGAAGAGCCCATGGCGGAAGAAGGCTCGGTAGCAATGTGGAGTATGAGTTTCCCGCCCCACGAGTGGATGATGGGTGCGGCGATTGATGTGTTCCAGGAGGCAGGAGAGCGCGGCTTCACGTTGGACTATCAGCCGCAACCCGGCCAATATAGCGCGAAACTGCGCGCGGCCATGTCGGCTGATGAAGCGCCCGACATTTTCGTAATGCACGGGACCGCGCTGCTGGAACTGGCCCTGGCCGGGCACATCGCGCCGGTGACGCCACACATCGTGACTTTGGAGCAGGCCAAAAAAGACTTCATGCCCGAAACCTACCTGCAGTCGTTATACGATGGCAACCTCTATGCCATAGGTGTGCCCGATCCACCGGGCGACGCCGGTATGGTGGCCAACCTCGATCACCTTGAGGAGGCGGGCCTGGAGCACCTCACCGTCTTCGAAAGTATCGACCAGATGTTGGACTATGGGGAACAGTTGGTTATCAGAGAAGGAGATGAGGTGCTGCGCGCAGGCCTGATGTTTACCGGGGATGCGAACAACCCGATTTATTGGCTGAGCGCGATTATTGACTTGGGAGGCACCTGGTTCGACAATGACAATCAGGTCTTCACGCTGCAGACGGATGAATCTACGGCAGCGATGCAGTTCTTCTATGACCTGGTGTATGAAAAGCGCCTCGATGACCCCGCCCTTGGCAACAACAGCTCTGATGCACTGGCGCAGGGATTGGCGAGCCTGGCCTTCAAGTGGCCGGAGTTCGTCCCCTATTCCGGCACTGCCTTCCCCGGTCTGAATCTGGGCTTTATCGTTAAGCCGGGGTTTACCGAAGGCAAGCCAGCCATCTTTAACCACTCCGACACTTGGAACCTGGCAGTTTGGTCGGGCACCCAGAATGAAGACAGTGTCACCGAATTTCTCGCCTATTGCGCCCAGCGGGAAGTGCAGCGCGCCATGCTGGAACAGAACCCGGGCATCTCGCCCTTGAAGGAGATCAACTTCGGGGACGACTTCTTCGTTACAGGGAAGGGTGCCTATCTGGCCCCCGTGTTGGATGCCATTACCAAGGGGCAATACCGCTACTACGGGCCCTTCGGCAACATGGATACGCTGGAGTACGATATCATGTGGCCCATGATGAACAGGATGCTCCAGCAAGAACTGACAGTTGAAGAGACCCTGGTCGAAATGGAAAGCGCGCTAAACGATGAAATGTCGCAGTACCAGGACAAGTACCCAGGTCTGGACTCGGTTCAGATCCAGTGGGATGGTCTGCCTGATGAGTTGATGGAAGGGATTCCCATGTCGTAGAGCGGATGGTACGCTCCGGGGAGATTCCCTTCTAGAGGTACAGGGGATTGGGGGCAACGAAATGAATGAACCACGTTCGACTTCCCAATCCCCTGTCTCAGTTTCGCCACCAGTCTATATAATTTAGGGAGGTTTGGGGTTGGCAACGATAGAAGATTCGCGCGGCAGTCAGGCAAGTGATCGGACTGGTAATGGATTGATTAGTCGCCTGCGCATACCCCGCAACGCCTTTCCGTGGCTGGTGCTGGCTCCCATTCTCTTATACTATTTCGTCTTTCTGATCTATCCCATTCTCTATGCTATTTGGGTCAGCCTCCACCTGTGGATCATTGAAAACCCCAGTGCCAGCCAATTTGTTCTCTTCAGGAATTACAGCGACCTCCTGCTGCCGACTTCGCGATTCCTGGACGCATTCAGGAACACACTGGTCTATGTAATAGTCCGCACTGTCGCATTGGTGCCTTTGGGCCTTCTGACGGCCCTGCTCCTGTACCAGTTTCGTCGTACGCAGCGCTTCTATCTCTTCTGCGTCTTCGCTCCGATTGTCTGTCCCAGTGCTGCCATTGCCGTCCTTTGGAAATGGCTTTATCATCCGCGCTTTGGACCGATCAACGCCCAGTTGGCTGAAATGGGTGTGCCGCGCCAGGGGTTCATAACCGAGGCCGGCCAGGCGCTCTATTCCGTTGTGGCCGTCGACATCTGGCAACATATCGGCTTCGGGGCCGTCATCTTTCTGGCAGGACTAATGAGTATCCCTGAACAGCTGTTGGAGGCAGCCCGCATCGATGGCGCCAGCCGCTGGCAGCTCTTCTGGAAGATTACACTGCCCCTCCTCTCCCATACGACGCTCTTCGTGACGGTTATCACCCTGATCGGCTCTTTTCAGGTATTCGATCTGATCCTGGTCATGACGTCAGGTGGGCCGGGGTACGCAACCTATGTACTCTCCTACCTGATCTACAACGAAGGCATTTTGCGGACTGACATGGGAGCGGCATCCGCGATTTCTCTGGTTATGTTTGCCATTATCATGGTTTTTACCGTGATCCAGTTTCGGCTCCTGCGGCCAAGGTGGGAGTATTGAGCCTTGAAGGAAAACAGGCACTCCGAAAGACCGGCCAAGTAATCGAAGGTCACTCCGCGCCACTGTTTCCTGGCCGGAGAACAGGAACAGGTAACTGGAATAGGAAACCGAAAGTTGCGAGTTGAACGAGCAATTACCCATGTTTGACAATGCCACTGCGCCCAGAACCTTGGGCAAGGCAAACTTATCGCTTGAGCGGGTTGTCCTCACACTCGTCATGCTGTCCATTGCGGCGGGAATGTTTGTACCTTTCATCTGGATGGTGCTGTCGTCGTTCAAACCTTACCAGGAAATCCTGTCGCTCAAACCGACACTATGGCCCAAAGGGTTCACGGTAAGTAACTATACAACCTTGACGTCAGATTTGCCCTTCTTGCGTTACTTCTTGAACAGCGCCGGAGTTTCCTCAGTTGTAACACTGGTAATTCTCTTTACAAGCTCTCTATGCGGATATGTATTCGCCAAGTTTGAATTCGCCTTCAAAGAACTGTTTTTCATGACAATCATCAGCAGCATGATGGTCCCCTTTGCAGTCGTCGTGCTGCCTCTCTATTTTCTTATCGCCCGTTTGGGAATGCTGGACACCTACTTTGGATTGGTGGTTCCATTCATGGTCAATGCGTTTGGCATCTTCCTTATGCGCCAATTCATGGAGGGCATCCCCGGCGATCTGGTCGATGCCGCGCGCGTAGATGGGGCAGGAGAAATGTGGATCTATTGGAGAATAATGCTCCCCCTTTCTCTCAACGCGCTTTCCGCACTGGGTGTCTTTGTCTTTCTGTGGTCCTGGAACTCTTTGTGGTGGCCGTTCATGATTATCTCGAAAAGCGAACTGCGGACACTGCCTCTTGGCATTGCCACTCTAGCCTGGGAGTATGCCACGCGTGTAGATCTGGTGATCACCGGCGCGACAATCGGCGTGGTACCGATACTAATTCTCTTTGCGCTGATGACACGAACTATCGTGCGCGGGGTTGCTTTGACCGGCATGAAATAGAAGCAAAAAAGGCGGTCACCGAGAGTATCGACTGGTCAAGAAGGTTTCCGACCCGGTCTGTACAGCCTCCAAGTTTTACCACTCCTCTGAATGCGTCTTCTACACCTGTACACCGGTCGAACAGATGCGCATCCGCCAGGATGCATCCCAAACTGTTTGTCTGGTCAGGAAAGAACAAGGGTTTGCAGTAAACTGACGTTAGCTTGGCCAAGTAGAGTCGAGCGCAGCGCGAGCAGTGCTTGAGCGCACACACGCGGCCAGTGCATCCCAGATTGCCTGAAACGTTGCTCGACAACGTCTATGCAGCCCTGTCCCACGCCGCCGGCATCGGCCAACCCGTCCACGCCGAACCGCAGCCCTGGAGCAAAGCCCTCTCTGCCCCGAACCAAGTCTGACACGCTTCCCCTCTGACCACTATCCACTATCCACTGCATTTTGGCGGTCGGGCCTTCGGCCCTCCCTTGTGCAGGGGCTGCGCCCCCGCAACGCCCCCCTACAAAACCATCGCTCACCGACCGTGTGTGCTCATTCCAGCAGTGCGGCTCTACCAGCCTGACGACAGCCAACCCAACGCGCAACGCGACAGCCCGAGCGGCGGCCGCGATGAAGACCGGGTCAATCCAGGCACTCTAACGGGCTTACCGGTTACAAATGGTCATGAAATTAGGTATGCTGCCAAAAGCGCACAAGCCGATACGTTGGTAAGCGCCTCACTTAAGGCAGGGGAGCACGCACGACGGACGCAAGCGCATTTTCACTGGATGAGCACTCTGCCGAATGAAAAGATCTCCCAATAGAGGGCAAAAAACGCATCAGATGCGTGATATACTGTTGGTAACCAACTGTGCTGTCATCTGTCGAGCGGACAACTTGCTTGAGCTACAAGAACTGTCAAACAAGGACAAAACCTCGTGTTCCTGCGCTAACCGGTAGGCACCCCCCTTGTGGGTACCCCTCGCGGGCCACTACGGCGCCCGATTTGAGATGCAACTGCCCTGACCCTAGGAAGCTGTTACGTCTCCCCAAACGAAAAACCTGAAGATGAAGGAGGACCGCTGCAAATCGGTGAATTGCCCCTGATTCAACAGTCCACAGCCCGTCAAAGCCAGCGAGGAAACGTCCGAGAAGCCAGGCACAATGGTCCAAAAAAAGGGACTCATATACGTTAGTGGGGCTTATATACTTTAGTAGCCAGGACTAGGGATGGACAGCGGTAGCAGGAAAAGGGTTATGCTCTCAAGCGGAGTGCAGTTAGGTGCCCGATGGGGGTTTGAAGAGGTGTAAAATCGAAGATCAGACTAAGTACCGGACACGGGAAAAGGTTCGGCGGACTCTTTGGAAGGATAAAGACGCGTTCAACGACTTCATTCGTCTTGCCTAACGCAATTTCCAGATCGTAAATTGACTCTTTGAAAGATTGACAACATCAAATATCCATTGTGAGTCTGATCCGACTGGTGCTGTTGTTCAGATTTCTGTGGTGGTCGTGACTCTGTAGGCTCTTCCGGCTTGGATGCTTCAGACTGCGTTGAGAGAGATGTAGGGTAATCAGGCCCTCTATCTGGCGTCAGACTTGCGGGCTGGCGGACGAACTACATCTTCCATGCGACTCGGGAATGTGTAGATCATCCCAGAGAACACCATACCGTTCAGTGTAACTCTGTGGAGTATAGTCACAACCCGGGAGCTGATTGATCGCGGCTCCGGGTGGCGGTTAACAAGAGCAAGAGCCTAGGCGTGAATGTCGGCCCAGGCTTTTGTCAAGACCTGTAGGGCTGAATAAAGAGGGGGCGTACGATGGAGCCAGAAGTTACTCAGGGCATGAAGGATTTCGCCAATTTTATGGAACTGTACGTAGAGCCGACCTTTGCGTTCTTCTACTACTTCGGCGTTGCAGTGATGGGCCTGCTCAACTTTCTGAGTTATGTCGTGACGTTTCTTGCGGGTATGTGAGGAGCCTGAAATGAAACCTGTTCGGGAATCTTGAGGAATTTTGTATCAAGTTACAAAAAGCCCAGTTTTGGCTACTAGGGCCTTATGCTAGTTAGCGGTTGAAAAAAGTCCCCTGGTGAGATAACTTTGGAAGTCTCGACCAACCAAGGTAGCTCACCAGGGGGACCAAGCGAATGATAGCCCACTTTGACGACTTCTGTCTATGCGTGTATGTGCTCGTTGACGACATGTACAAGGAACTGGAAGGACAGCTGAGACGACCGGGGCCGGAGCCTGAGTGTAGCGACAGTGAATTGATCGCGATTTGTCTCATCGGCGAATGTGTGGGATGGGATGTGGAAACAGAGTTACTCAATCATATGCAGGCACATCGGGATAAGTTTCCGATTTTGCCGGAGCAGAGCCGTTTCAATCGGCGGCGATGTAACTTGATGGGGGTCATCAATGAAATGCGACGCATGATGTTGGCCAGGACGGAACTCTACAGGGACGTGCATTGTGTAATCGATAGCCTGCCTATTCCTGTGGTTCAATTCCATCTGGCGCCACAAGCGCGCGCCAAATGGTCCGATTGGGGGGCCGATTATGGGCCCGTTCCCTCCAAGAAGATGATGATCTTCGGTTTCAAGCTGCATATGCTGATCACGATGGGTGGCCTTATTATCGACTTCGAGTTAGCTCCGGCTAACGAACGCGACTTGGCTGTCGGTCGCGAACTCCTTGCAGAACACGACAACCGCATCGTCATCGGCGACAAGGCCTACGTCAGTGCACCGGCAGCTGAGGAACTCTGGCAATACAATCGCATCCGTCTTCTCACCAAGAAGCGCAAAAACCAGAAAAAACAGATCCCGGCACACCTCTCTCGCCTCTACGACTCGGTCCGCCAAATCATCGAAACAGTCACCAGTCAACTCAACGCACAGTTCTCGATTGAAACCAACCACGCTCACACGCTCAGAGGCCTTTGTGCACGCTTATACACAAAATTGACCGCACATACCCTCTGCATTTATATCAACCGCCTCTTGGGCGTACCTGACTATCTGCAAATCAAGCAATTGGCCTTTCCCAACTAGCATAAGGCCCTACTAAAGTATATAAGCCCCAAACAGAAGGAATCAGATTCCATTCGGACCACAAAGACTAAGGACAAAGAGAACGCGGAGAAACCATTGAAGATCGACGACACCCCACTCAATGTCGCCCGCTCTTTCTTCGGTATCCGGTCAGATAAGTTCAAACAGTCGTAACCTATACAAGCACGAGGCTGTCAAGCAAAGGTTACTGAGTTCGTGAACGAAATAGCGCACACGAACGGCATTGAGAGCGTCTGGGCGGTCTTGAAGCGAGGTTACAACGGCGTCTATCACCAGTGGATCAAGAAGCATATGCGCCGATATGTGAATGAGTTCGTGTTCAGGCTGAACAAGGGTAATGTGTAGAATCACACAGTGGTGCGGTTGGAACACATTATCAGGAACGCCGTTGGAAAGCAATTGACCTACGAAGAGTTGACGAAGTTAATCCTATCGAGGCGTGCTCGTTCTTTTTGTCTGGTGGTTCCTGTTGTTTATGGGCACGCCAGAACAAGGGCGAGTAAAGCTAGAGGCAACAATCTACCTGAAAAATCTGTACTTCACGATTACCACGACAATTACAGGACCCCACAAGAACGCCAAAAGTTTCAGCCAGGGACCATCGAGTAATTCGCTGACTGGCATTCTTAGAAATGCAATAGTGAACACTGCAACTGTTGCAAGTGCTGCGACAGCAAGAAAATACTTTACTGCTAAGTTGATCTCCATTCTTCTGAAATCCGATATGTCCTTAGCCTTTTTTGCCACAAAGTAAGAGACTAAAGAACCAACACCGACTCCTGTCACGTGGGGCCATGTGTCTATCAAGGAAAACTTGAACGGGTCTTCGGTTCGCAAGGATAGGAGCGAAGAAATCCAAAGTCCAATCAGTACCCCACATACAGAGAGAATGAACAACCAGGGGCCTCTTGCAAGATCCAACATAGTAAGGTTCTTAAGTTTTTCAGGGATTTTCATTTCTCACGCCTTTTCCTGACGTAACTATTCAGCCATACCAATTTCGCTTTCCCGCGTGAGCCGAGAGAAGCAGTTTCTCACTCCTCCCTTTTGTCTTCTACGATAGGCCCAACATGGTACGTAATGCTGTAGGCAAGACTTCAATAGGCTGTGAGAAAGGCATATGTACGGGAATCGGGAGTTATCCCCAGGATTCGGCTAGTTTTCACCGGATTTTCCACCATTTTACACTTGCCTAAATTACTGCCAAACCCATGTCACAGGTTCAACAATTTGTCAACCCGCGCATTAACAACCATTCTTGAATTTCGTTCACTTTTTCTTTTATCCTCTCCAATGTGACTAAAGTATATAATCCCCCAAAAAAAGAGGAAACAGTCCGTCATAGTACGTCATTACACGCCCCAACGCACGGCTAACTGCATCGAATTGGGCTAAACCCCTGTAATGCCGCCTGTATCGGCAGGTGCGCCCCTTGCGAGAGCCCTACGCATGCCACTATGGCATCCTGATTCAGTTGCATTTATCCTGTCTCCTCCTAGCAAGTTCCGGCCGTTCATTGTATAATGGCGATCAACTCTCAGCGGAGGACGCAACAAGCTTACCGAAAACCGGAAACTGACTACCAAAGGCGGCAGTGCAGACAAATGGCCAAAATACTTCTCTGTCATCCACTCTTTCTGAGCCTCAATCCGGAAGAGCAGGCCCTCAAAAGCCCCTATTTCCCTCTAGGCCTTCTCTACCTCGCCGGCTATGTCCGCGCCCAGGGCCACGAAGTCGCCGTCTTCGACGGCACCTTCGAAGAAGATGCCAGCGCCTTCTCCGCCCGATTGGCCGCCGAACAGCCCGACCTCGTCGGCATCTCCGCCGTCCTGCCCTTGCAAGAGATGGCACTGACCTTGGCCGCCGACGCCAAAGCCGCCGGCGCCCTCACCATCCTCGGCGGCCCCGATCCGACCAAAGACCCAGCCTACTATCTCCAATTCCCCCAAGTCGATATGGTCGTCCACCATGAGGGCGAACAGACCCTCGACGCGCTCCTGCGCCTCATCGACGCCGGCCCGCTCACGCCCGAACTACTGTCGGCTGAACCGGGCATCGCCTACCGCGATGCCGCCGGCGCGCCCAACGTAAACCAGCCGCGCCCGCTCATCGAAAACCTTGACGAACTGCCCCTTCCCGCCCGTGACCTGATCGATATGGACCGCTACCTCGACACCTGGCGCGAAGAAAACGGCTACTCCTCCCTCACCATCTCCACCTCCCGCGGCTGCCCCTATGGCTGCGACTGGTGCCAGGAATCAGTGCACGGCCAGGCCTTCCGTCAGCGGTCGCCAGAAAGCGTCGCCGCCGAAATGAAACAGCTCAAAGAAACCTACGATATCGACCGCCTGCGCGTCGTCGATGATGTCGACGGCATCGAGCGCGATTGGGTCGAAGGCTGGGCCGAAGCCGCCGCAGCAGCAGATGCCGCCATCCCCTTCGAGGCCCTCTACGACCTCGAACGCCAGGACCTGCCAATGCTGGATGTGCGCGACACCTTGTGACAAAAACGCAATAAGTATATCCCCACCGTGAGTGGGGCCTTGCACGCACCTCCGGATGACTCGGTAGCCGGGAACTAAGCCTTGAAGGACTTTTTCACAGACGGCTCACCCTTTCTCCGCCACCCACTGCTGACCACAGAACGAACGCGCCAGGAAATCGACTTCCTGGCCGGCGCGCTCGCGCTCGCACCCGCCGCACGCGTCCTCGACCTCGGCTGTGGCTTCGGCCGCCACACCATCGAGCTCGCGCACCGCGGCTACCGTCCCCTCGGCATCGACCCCGCCCCAGCCATGATCAAAGCCGCCAGAATGAAGGCGCAAGAAGCCGGCGTAGAAGTCGCCTTCCAACAGGTAGCCGCCGAAGACTATACCACCGCCGAACCATTCGACGCCGCCATCTGCCTCTTCACAACACTGGGACAGGTCGCGCCCGCTTCACAACACGACAACCGCGGCCTTCTTGCTACCGCCGTAAAATCGCTGAAAACGGACGGCCGCTTCGCCCTTGAGCTCCCCCAAAAGCAGCCAACGCTCGACGCGCTCAAACCCGCCGACCGCTTCGGTGACGACACCAGATATACCCAGGTCCAGCGCAGTTACCATGCCCAGTCCGGCATTGTGACCGAACAGTTCCACCTCGTCACGCCATCCCGCTCCCAGACCTACGACCTGCGCTATCGCCTGTTCACCCGCACCGAAGTCTCCGACCTGCTGACGTCCGCAGGGCTGCGAATCCTCCACTGTCATGCCGGCTACACCTGCGCCGACCTGACAGATGACAGCCCCTTTATGCTCTTTATCTGCGCCACATGACTCCGGATTGGCTGACGCCTGATCTACTCAATCTCCTGTTGCGGGGCCTCCTCCTGACCGTCGTGTTGACCGCCGTCACCGCGGTGCTGGCCTTGGTCCTCGGCATCACCGCCGGGACGATGCGCCTCTCCCGCAACCGCTTCGCCGGCGGCCTCGCAGTGCTCCATGTCGAAATGCACCGCAACATGCCCGCCCTCGTGCTCATGATCATCTGGGCCTTCGCTCTGCCCAACCTGTTCCCCGCCGATCTGCGGCGCGCCCTCTTTTTCGATAACGCCTTCCTCCACTGGCTCAGCGACTGGAGCGGGCTGTCCTTGCCCTACTACACCTTGGCCGCAGGCGTTGCCCTGGTCCTCAACACCAGCGCCTATCTCGCAGAACTCTTTCGCGCCGGCGTCGGCGCCATCCCCCAACAGCATGTCGACGCCGCCCGCACCCTTGGCGCTTCACGCCTCAAACTTTTCTGGCGCGTTCTCCTGCCCCAAGGCCTGCGCACCGTCTTCCCGGCCATCTCGACCCGGCTGATTCACCACCTGAAAAACACCGCGCTGGCCGCTTTTGTCGCCACGCCCGAATTCTTTCACAGCGCCCAAACCGCAATTACCCGCACTTTCCTGGCGCTGGAATTTCTGATGCTCGCAGCCGTCGTATATCTGCTGCTGGCCTTTGCCTTTTCCGGGCTGCTGCGCTGGGTGGAGAAGCAGTGGCTCGTCGCCGGTGGCTAGCAGTGTCTGCTCGTCGCCACGCATCTTGGAATCTGATTGCAAATGAGCGATCACCTGTCCTTTCTAATCGAAAAACTGCCCGTTCTCCTGTTCGGGTTCTCGGGTCAGCGGCCCGGCGGCCTCCTGCTCAGCCTCATCCTGGCTGTGCTCGCAGTCGCCGCCGGCTTCTGCCTCGCCGTGCCCGTCAGCAGCGCAGAACGGTCCAACTGGCGCCCACTGCGCTGGTGCGCCATCGCCTATGTCGAGTTCTTCCGCGGCCTTCCCTTGATCCTGCTGCTCGTGCTCGTTCACCAAGGGCTCGGCGGCGTCCGCTTCGGCCTCAACTGGAGCCCGCGCACCTCCGCCCTGGTCGCACTCGCTCTCTATTCCAGCGCCTATCAGGCCGAAATCCTGCGCGCCGGCCTGGCCGCAGTACCCCTCGAACTGGTCGAGTCCGCCCGCCTCATGGGCAGCCGCCCGCGCCAGGTCTATATCCTTGTCAAACTGCGTTACGCCCTGCGAGTAATGCTGCCCGCATTCACCGGCCAGGCCATCAGCCTCTTCAAAGACACCTCCGTCGTCGTCGTGATCGGTGTCGCCGAAGTGATGACCGTCGCCCGTATGGCGCTCGGCGCCGACGTCACCAACGCCCCCTACTGGGTTACCATGTACAGCCTTGTCGGCGTTCTCTATTTCGTCCTTGCCTTCGCCCTGTCCCGCCTGTCCCAACGCTGGGAACGGCGCAGCCGCCAGCCAGATCTCGTCCACTCATTCTTCAGCTACTGATGCCGGAGAACGACCGGAGTATGCACTCCAACCATGCAAAACTGCTGGACTTTGAGCAGAATCCGCCATTGCCAACGTTTACACAGCAACTGTAGTGAAAATGCGTACCGATGCTTACATTTAAACTGTTTCCCACTGTGCTAATATTGAGCCCACACCCCTTCGCCGCGCCGTCTTTACCGTCTGCACGGCGATTCAAGGTGTGAATACAGTCGCGCCCTGCACAGCGCGACCCTCATTCGCCGCTCGCTTTCCAGAACGAAAGCAGCTAACCAACAGAAAGTGAGAAAGGACCAATGAAGTTTCCATCTCTCCTCTCTATCGTGCTCCTGGTCCCCGCGCTTCTACTGAGCGCATGCCAGGCTATCCCCGCGTCTCCATCAGGAAGCGTTAGCTCCCTGGCCGAAGATGTAGCCGCCCGCGGAACCGTGCGCATCGGTGTGCGCAACGACAATCCCCCCCTGAGCTTCGTGACCGAAGAAGGTGAATGGGTCGGGTTTGACGTCGATCTGGCCCACGCCATCGCCGCCCAAATGAATCTCGAACCTGAACTGATCGTCGTCGACGGCACCACCCGCATCAGCTTCCTGCAGGAAGGAAGAGTGGATATGTCGATCGCCAGCATGAACCACACCCGTAAACGCGACAACGCCATCGACTTCAGCATCACCTATTTCTGGGACAATCAATCGTTTCTCGTGCGAACCGGCGAATACACCGCCATCGAAGAACTGATGGGCAAAAAAGTTGCCGCCAATGCCGGTAGTTCGGCCATTCCCTCCTGGATCGCCTACAGCGCCGCGCAGGGCGGTCCCGAACCGGAAATCGTCGAATTCAGCGACAAGCTGGCCGCCATGCAGGCCCTGCGCGACGGCGCCGTCGAAGGCTATACCGAAGACAACATCACCATGTTGGCCCTCGCAGCCGGCGACCCTGGACTGGAACTTCTGCCCGGCGGTCACAATCCCGTCCAGTTCGGCATCGGCGTGCCCAACAACCAGTCCGCCTGGCGCGACCAGGTCAACTACGCCCTGCAGGAACTGTGGAAATCCGGCGTCTTCCAGGAGATCTACGCACACTGGTTTGAAGGCCCGGACGCGCCCATCCAACTGCCTCTGGGAGGCCAGATGGAGATCTGGCCCGAATAGTATGCATTCCCGGTTCTTGGCTCTCGTTACCTGTGGCCCCCGCAACCGGCCGCCGCATGACGAAAGGCCCGCGAGCCAAAACTGGAACAGCCTGTAAAACAATGACTTCTGTCTCGCTGCACGATCTTTCATTAACCTACAACACCGGCTCTCCCGTAGTCCACGATGTCACCCTGACCGTGGGCCCGGGAGAGCTGATGGTGTTGCTTGGGCCGTCCGGCAGCGGCAAAACCACCATACTGCGCGCCATTGCCGGGCTGCTGCGTCCCGCCGAGGGCGATATCCATTTCGACGAACGCTCTGTGCTCAATGTGCCGCCGGAGAAACGCGGCGCAGTCATGGTCTTCCAGGAACATGCACTCTTCCCCTTCATGGACGTCGGCGCCAATGTCGCCTTCGGCCTCAAAATGCGGCGAATCGATCCGGCCACCATCCGCACCAAAGTGGCCCAGGCCCTGGCTGCCGTCCAGCTGTCCGGCTACGAGTCCCGCCGGCCCGCCGAGCTTTCGGGCGGCCAGCGCCAGCGCGTCGCCCTCGCCAGAGCGCTCGTCATTCAGCCGCGCGTCCTCCTGTTGGATGAACCGCTGAGCAGCCTCGAGCCCGCCCTCCGCGAGGACCTGCGCGGCATTATCCGTACCCTCCAACAGCAGGCCGGCATCACCATGGTCTTTGTCACCCACGATCAAACCGATGCCGTCGCCGTCGCCGACCGCATCTGCCTGCTGATGCAGGGCTCTGTCCGCCAGACCGGCGCCCCCCGCAGCTTCTTCGAACGCCCGGTCGACAGCGAAGTTGCCCGCTTCTTCGGCGGCATCAACTTCCTGCCCGGCATCAAGCGCGGCCGCATCGTCGAAACCGAACTTGGCCCCCTCGAAGTGGACGCCACCGACAGGCCGGACGGCGACGTCCTGGTCACCATCCGACCCGAAGCCGTCGAAGTCGGACGAAACGGCCACAACAATCTCGTCGGCATGGTCGAGTCCTACAGCTTTCAGGGGCTGGTTGCCCGCTGCGGCGCCGGCATCAGCGATACACACCTGCAACTGACCGTGCCGCCCTATCAACGCTTCCATCGCGGCGAAAAAATCCTCCTCCATCTGCCGCGCGAACGAATCCATCTCCTGCCCATCGAGCCGCACAAATGAGCAGACAAGCGCCCCTGTGGCCCATCGCTGGCGCCCGCGCCATTATCGGACTGTTGTGGCTCTTTTCCTTGCGTTGGAAGCTGCCGCCCGACTTCATGCCCTCGGAAGGCCCCGGCCTCATGGACTGGCTCGAACTGGAAGTCACCCACGCCGCCTTCCCGCTCTACGGCACCCTTGTCGAGCAGCTGGTAATACCGAACTTTACACTCTTCGCCTGGGCTATCTTCCTGGCGGAACTAATCGTAGGCCTCAGTCTGCTCACCGGCGCCTTCACCCGCTTCGGTGCCTTTATCGGCTTGGGCCTCGCCGTCAACCTCGGCATCGGCCTGCTTGAAGTGCCCGGCGAATGGCCTTGGAGCTACGCAATGCTTGCTATGTGGCATGGACTCTTTTTCGTCACCCGCGCCGGCCGCGTCTGGGGCTTGGATGCACTGAGAGCCCGAAATTGAGATCAGAAAGATTCCCAAGCCACGATGCTTCATCTTTCAGCGTGACCCCCACGCTGCCTGAACAGATCGGTTCGTCATCAGTTTTGAGTTGGCCGGCCGCGGCCGCGACTTAACACGGATAACCGCAAACGGAAGAATTTCGTATGACCATCCTGCTGGCGCTCGCCGCCGGTACAGTGCTCGGCTATCTCTTCGAACGGGGCGACTTCTGCTTTCACAGCACGTTGCGCGGCCTCGTCCGCCTCCCGCGGCAGCTGAACCTCGTACGCGCCTATCTGATGACGCTGCTGATCGCCATTCCCCTCGTGCAGGGTATGATCGCTCTCGGCTGGATCGCGCCCTGGGTCGCCCCCTGGGCCTGGCAGGCGAATCTAGTCGGCGGCCTGATTTTCGGTGCCGGTATGGTCATCGCCGCTACCTGTATCACCGGCATCTTCTACAAGCTCGGCCACGGCATGCTCGGTACCCTTGTCGGCCTCGCCACCTGGTCGCTCGGTGACCTGCTCACCTGGCGCGGGCCGCTCAACCCCTTGCGTACCGCACTGAATCAAAACCCTGTGGTGACCGGCGGCGAACCAACAACGATCTTGAATGTGCTGGGCTCCTCTTTGGGGCTGGGCATGCTGGTCCTGCTGCTGGCCGCCGCAGCCGTATTCCTCTGGCGAAGCCCCCGTCCCCGCCAGGGCGACTACTGGTCATGGCTGCCCCTTGGCCTATCCGTAGGGCTTTTCACCAGCTTGGCCTGGCTGCTCGCACGTGCCGGCGGCGCAAACTATACCTTCGGCACCTCACGCGTTCCCACCATGCTCTACGAAACCCTGTCGGGCGCAACTGATCCCGGTAACCTGTGGATTCCCGTTGCGCTCATTGCTCTCCTGCCCGGCTCGTTCATCGCCGCACGCCGCGCCGGCACCTTCTGGGCCAGGGGAGAATCGTCCGGCCGCTATACGCAGCTGGCCGCTGGCGGCCTGCTCATGGGCATCGGCGCCGGCATCTCGGGCGGCTGCAACCTCGGCCATTCCCTGGTCGGCGTCCCGCTCCTGAGCCTGGGCAGTATTACAACCACCCTGGCAATGCTGCTCGGCGTCTATCTGACCGACCGCGCTGCAGGGCTTTTGCGCCCCCTGCCGCGCCTGAATCAATCGTCTTCCAGCGTAACGACGTCCGGCTGAACAATGTTGTCCAGCCACAGAATTTCAATAGGAGTATTCACATGGACCAGGCAGAAACCAGATTGCGACAGGCTGTCGCCATTCTACGTATAACACTGGGTGTGATTCTACTTGTCACCTGGTGGAAGAACTTGCAAGACGGGATATATACAGCCGATGGCATCGTCGGTCTCTTTAACTATCTCTTCAACGACAACGGCGGCGGCCCCGCCTTCTACCAGGCAATTATCAACGGCACTATTTTGCAAGTGCCCGGCCTGTTCGCAGTCTTTCAGCTGATTGGTGAACTCCTGTTGGGCCTGGGGCTGTTGGTCGGCCTCTTCACGCCCCTGGTCGCCGTCGGCGCCGCGCTCTTCTTCTTCAACCTGTTTCTGGCATACTTCGGCGGCAACGAATGGATCTGGACCTATGTCCTGCTCACCGTCTCCGCCCTCGTCACCGCCTTGGCCCAGTCCGGACGCGCCTGGGGATTGGATAGCCTGGTCCTGCGACGGATGGGAGAACCTCCAATCGGTCCTATCTGGTAAACACATCATAGTGAAACTTCGGTCTGCGCCCCGCTTAACAGGGGCCCAGACCCCCGTCCGTCCCTGCGTAATACGCGCAAGAGGAACAAACTGGCTTCCATAGTGAACGCAAAGCAATCCTGCCGTCATCTCTTGGCTCTTTGCAAGCGCCTGCCCGAAAACCGATAACTGGAAACTTCGCATGACGGTTATGAAAATCATTTACATTATCGCCGCATCTCTTCTGGCCATATACGGCTTGCAGGCGCTTTTTCTGACCCTCATCGCCCGGCGAGTGCTGTTTGACGATGACCGCCCGTCGCCCCCCGCCACCCAGGACTTACCCACGGTAACCGTCCAGCTCCCGGTCTACAATGAACGCCACGTCATTCGGCGTCTGATCGACGCCGTAGCCGCATTCGAGTGGCCCAGAGATCGGCTCCAGATCCATATTCTCGACGACTCTACCGACGATACCAGCCAGATCATCGCCCGCAGCATCGCAATCCACCAGCAGAATGGTATCGATATCGCCCAATTCCAACGCACAGATCGCAAAGGCTACAAAGCCGGCGCCCTGCGTGAGGGGCTTGCCCACGCACACGGCGAATTCCTCGCCATGTTTGACGCCGATTTCGTGCCCCCGCCCGATTTTCTGCAGCAAACCGTTCCCGCCTTCGACGATCCCTCGGTCGGCTGCGTCCAGGCCCGTTGGGGTCATCTCAACCCCACCGTTTCCCGCCTGACACAAGCCCAGTCTCTCGGCATTGACGGCCACTTCATCGTCGAACAGAGAGCCCGCCACGAGCTCGGTGCGCTCCTGAACTTCAACGGCACCGCCGGCTTGTGGCGCCGCTCCTGCATAGAAGAGGCCGGCGGCTGGCAAGAGGACACACTCACCGAAGATCTGGACCTGAGTTACCGGGCCCAACTACAGGGCTGGCGCATCGCCTTCTTGCCGCACGTCGTCGTGCCCGCCGAAATCCCAGTCTCCGTTGACGCGTTCAAGCGCCAGCAGTTTCGCTGGGCCAAGGGCAGTATCCAGACAGCCAAAAAACTGTTCATAGCCGTCCTCGGCTCCTCCCAACCACTGTGGCGCAAAGCGCTCGGCATCGCCCATCTCACCGGCTATGCCGTCCACCCGCTCATGCTTCTCAACCTGCTCTTCCTGCTGCCGGTGATGACCTCCTTCAGCCCCGCCCTCAGAGTCGCTTCGCTCTTTTCTCTTACGGCCATCGGCCCGCCTCTGATGTACTGGACCGCCATGAGGAGCCAGGGCATCCCCGTCCGCCAGCGCATTCGCTGGCTCGCGGTGCTCCTGGGGTTGGGAACCGGTCTCTCAGTCAACAACAGCCGCGCCGTATTCGAGGCCATCCTCGGCGTGCGCAGCGCCTTCAAACGTACTCCTAAGTTCGCCGTCACCCGCGCCAGCAAAGACTGGCACACCAGCGCCTACGTCCTGCCCAGCGACCCTACTGTCTGGGCCGAAATAGTCCTGGCCGTCTACGCAAACACGCTCCTCATTTTCAGCCTCTTCAATGGCTTCTGGTGGCTGCTCCCCTGGCTCTCTCTCTACGCCTGCGGCTACACCTATATCTCCTACCTCTCCATGCGCCAGGCCTGGGAAAAACGCGGCGCTCTCCGCCACCACCTGGCAACCGTACGGGAGGCGGGAGATTGACCGCCCACAACGAGGAGACAGCGCAAACACAAGACCGCGCCCTTCCCGTTCCTGACCTCTCGCCCCCTCCCGATCATGGCCCCCTCTTGCAGCCGGCTACTGCCCCGCCAACCGCAAACACCTCCCGCCGCGCCCTGCTCGTCATGGCCAAACAGCCCGTCGCCGGCAGCGCCAAGACCCGCCTTGTGCCCCCGCTCACCAGTGCCTCCGCAGCCTCACTCTACCTCTGCTTCTTGCAGGATGTCCTGGCCACTGTGCGCGCCGCCGCCCGCCTCGAACCCTTCGACCCTGTCATCGCCTATACGCCGCCCGCGGCACAGGACTTCTTCCGCCAACTTGCCCCCGATTTCTGGCTGATCCCCCAGCAAAGCCCTGCCCGAACATCCGACCGCGATCCACCTTCTGAACCCACTGCGGCATCCGCGGCTTCTCGGCCCGCTGCCGCGCCCCACTCCCAATCCGGCGCCGCACCGCAACATGAGACACTCGTTCACCATCCTGATCCGCTGGGCGACCGCCTCCAATTCGTCCTTTCCGCCGCGCTGGATAGCGGCCGCCGCCAGGTCGTCGCCATCAACAGTGACAGCCCCACCCTGCCGCCAGAACTGCTCTGCACCGCCTTCCAACGCCTCGACGATCCCCGGACCGACGCAGTGTTTGGCCCCTGTACAGACGGCGGCTACTATCTAATAGGCGTCAAAAAACCGCCCGGCAGTCTCGTCACAGCGGTGCAGATGTCTACCCCCACCGTCCTGAGCGATACCCTTGCCATCGCCGCCGCAAAGGGCCTGCACGTCGATCTTCTGCCCGAATGGTACGATGTCGACAGCGCCGAAGACCTGGAACGCCTCTCCACCGAACTGGCCGCGCATCCCGAACGGGCGCCCGCCTCAAGCCGTTTTCTGACCGAGCCATGGACGTCGACGTCATCATCCCAGCTCTGAACGAGGCCGGCAATATCGCCCAACTCGTACACGAAGCCGCTGCCCAACCCGTTGCTCGCGTCATCGTCGCCGACAACGGCTCCACCGATGGCACCGGCCCCCTCGCTGCCGAAGCCGGCGCCCACGTGGTCACTGAGCCGCGCCGCGGCTATGGTTACGCCTGCGCCGCCGGCACAGCCGCCGCAACCGCTGATGTCCTCGTCTTTCTTGACGGCGACTTCAGTTCCCTGCCCACCGAAATGACCCGCCTGCTCGCGCCGCTTCAACAGGGCCGCGCCGACCTGGTCCTCGGCTCGCGCGTACTCGGCGAAATCCTGCCCGGCGCCATGCCGCCCCACCAGCGCTTCGGCAACTGGCTCACCTCCGCCCTCATGCGCTCCCTGTACCGGGTGCCGGTCACCGACCTGGGACCGTACCGTGCCGTCCGCCGCAACCTCCTGCAGCAGCTGAACATGCAGGAGATGACCTTCGGCTGGCCTACCGAAATGATGGTAAAATGCGCCCGGCAGGGTGTCCCTATCCTTGAAGTGCCGGTCAGTTTCGCCCCCCGCCGCGCCGGCCAATCCAAAGTCAGCGGCACCCTGCGCGGCTCCGTCCTGGCCGCCTACTACATTCTCGGCGTCACCCTGCGCTACGCCTTCTCAAGACAATAAAGAAGTGCGCAAAGCGCGGCCGCTAATCACAGACCGCCGCCCACTGGTGTTCACTAACCACTGACCACTGACCACTGCCCCTATGTCCCACCGCAAGGCAATCTACTGCCAGGCCCTGGCAGCCATCCTGTTCAGCACAAGTGGCCTGCTGATCAAACTTATCTCCGTGCCGCCGCTTCCCCTGCTGGGAGTGCGCGGCGCCTTCGCCGCCCTGCTAATCATCCTATACATGGCGCGGCCGCTCCTGCCTTCTGCTCGCGGGGAATCATCATCCGGCCCCCCTACCCATCGTGCGCGCAACCTCCTGAGCTTCCGCCTGTCGCTCCCCCAACTTGGCGGGGCCATCTCCCTCGTCGGCGCCCAGGCCTTCTTTATCATCGCCGTTCGCGAAACCACAGCCGCCAACGCCATCTTCCTCCAGTACACAGCACCGGTCTTCGTCGCCTTTTTCGGTATTCACTACCTCCGCGAACCCGTCAAAAAGTCGGACTGGCTCGCTCTCGCAGCAATAAGCATCGGGCTTCTCTGCTTCTACGGCGATGGACTGACCGCCGGTGGCGCAGTCGGAAACCTCTTTGGCCTGCTGGCCGGCCTCATGTTCGCCTGGTTCCTCCTGTTCATGCGCAAACAGAAGGATACTTCGACCATCGAAACCGTCCTGCTGGGCAACATCCTGTCCGCGCTGATCGGGCTTCCTTTTCTGCTCGAGTCCGCCCCCACCGCGGCCGACTGGTACGGAATGCTATTTCTCGGTATCTTTCAGATCGGCCTCCCTTCTATCCTCATCGCCATCGCAATCAAGAAACTGACCGCTGTCGAAGCCATCCTGATTCAGACCCTGGAACCAGTTCTCAATCCCGTATGGGTCCTTCTCTTTATCGGCGAGATGCCCACGCCACTCGCGCTGCTGGGTGGAGCAATCGTTGTCGGCGCAGTCTCGCTCCGCTCAATCCGGTCCATCCGCACGCGGCGCGTAGCGCCCGCTTCCCAGCCCACAGCATGACAGCGCGAAGAAAACCACAGTGAGCCGCCTGAACTCTCTCCTCCGGGATCGCACTGCAATGGCCGCGGCGCAACTGACCCCGATCCAACAGCGCATCCGGGCCTCCTCCCTCCCCGAACTGTTCGTGCTTCTCCTGGCCGCCCTGCCGCGCCTCTGGCGCCTGGAGTACCACAGCATCTGGTTCGACGAAGCAGTCTCGCTCGACTGGGCAGGGCTCGGCCCCACTCACATCTGGCCAAGCACCATCCAACTGAGCCAAGACAAGCATCCTCCAGTCTACTACCTGACACTCCACTACTGGCAGACTTTCCTCAGCTGGTTTGGCGCAGCCGAACGCGACGCCGCCCTGCGCATCCTCGGCGTCCTCATAGGTATCCTTATGGTCTGGGGGGTCCTGCGCCTTGTAACACTGCTAAGCGGTCGCGCAACCGGCCTCGTGGCCGGCTCCTTTACCGCGCTCGCGCCCCTGCTGGTTTGGTACAGCCAGGAGCTGCGGATGTTTCAGCCCGCCGCAACCGCGATCATTTGGGCCGCCTTCTTCCTCGTCGCCGCCCGCGAGCACTTCTCGCCGCATGACACATCGCCGCCCAGAACTGCCGTACGTGCCCGTCTTCTCTGCTGGCTTGGTCTCATAACAACCCTTCTGCTCGCGCTCTACAGCTATCTGTACGCCGCCTTCATTCTGCCCGGCCTCGCCCTCTCCGTCCTTCTACTTGCCCGCCGCCGCCGATCATTCGACAGACGTTACTTCCTCGAAGCCAGCGCAGCCCTGGCGATCGTCGCCGTCCTCTTCTTCCCCCTTTTACGCAACGCCTGGGCCGTCAACAGCGCGTCCAGCATGCCCGGCGCCGCCTTCGCCGACTTCCTGCCAAACCTCTGGCGCCAGTTGCGTCTCTTCACTGTCTGGCTTACCGGCTGGCCCGCCGCGCTCCGCACCGCCGCAATCTCGTACTTTGCCGTCCTCGTCCTGGCCGGTCTGATCCTCCCCGCCCACACCCGCCGCGCAACCCGTCCACTTCTCTGGCTATGGATCGGCGCACCACTGCTGATCGGCAGCGCGCTGCTGGCAACAAACGCCGCCATCTTCCGCGAAGATCGCTACTTTCTCTTTCTCGCTCCCTTCGTCCTCTGGGCCGCCGCACAGGGCGTCGGCGCAATCGCCAAGTGGCGCTCATCTGCCGGTCTCTTCAGCGGCTTCGCTGCAGTTGTCCTGCTGGCCGCATCGCTGCCCGTCCTCTGGTCGCCCCCTCTGTTCCGAGAGAACTGGCGCGCCGCCGCCGACTATATCAGCGCCTATCAGCAAAACAGCCCGCACTCGGACACCGCCGCGCTCGTCCACCCCTACTTCCTGTTCCAGGCGCTGGACTGGTACCTGCGAAAGGACGCCGCAACCGCAGATCTGCCAGTCTATGGCAACTTTGGCGCAGCTCTGACCCCCGAACAGGCCGAACTGCTCATCGCCGCCCACCTTCAGGAGATGACAACCGCCAATGGCGCCGACACCCTCTGGCTAGTGCAGAGCCATCTCTCCGGTGTCGACGATCAGCGCCTCGTCCAGGCTTGGCTCGATCGCAATTTCGCCCTCATCACCGAGCAATACCCGGCCGGCGTCGAGATGCGAGGCTACGCCGTCCGCCACAGATATTCCGCCCTGCCCGCGCTCTCCGACACCGCCCTCTACCCGGACGCGCAGGTCTTCCCTGGTGTCGAACTCGCCGCTTGCGAGATCGTCACCCCCGTCGTCGCCGCGCGCGACATCCTCTATCATCCGCCCAGCGGCTGGGTCCATCTGCGGCTGTGGTTGAGAAAATACGAAGAAGTCAGCGAAGTGCCCGCGCTCTTCGCCCTGGTCCAGGCCGGTGATGGCCAAATCTGGGGCCGTTCCCTGGAGCGCGCCGGCGATGTGCTGTCCGTCTACCCGCCCACCACGTGGCAGCCAAACGAAATCGTCCGTGTCGAACTGGATGTCAACCTGAATCCCCTGGCACCCCCCGGCGCCTACAATGTCAAATTCGAAGCCGAAGGCCAGCCCGGCGTCCCCTGCGGAAGCGTCCAACTCGAATGAAACGCTCAACCCGATCAGTGGCCCCAGTCTCCACAAGAACCTCCGCTCAGTCACTCCCTAACCACTAACCACTGATCACTGACCACTAACCACTGCAGTTGTGCGGTCGGGCCTTCGGCCCTCCCTTGTGCAGGGGCTGCGCCCCCGCAACGCCCCCCTACAAAAACATGCCTCACCGACCGTGTGTGCTCATTCCAGCCGTGCGGCTCCAGCAGCATGTCTAGCCAACAGTGTCTCCTCCCCCACTTGCCGCCTCAACCCACCGACCATCGACCGCTAATCTCCGGTGTTCCCCTGACGACTGGTGTTCCACTAAAAACTGAAAACTAGAAACTGCAGTCCCGACCCATCGTCCTCATACCACCGGTGCGGCTCAACAACCTGGCGGCCGTCACCCGAATTCACAATCAAAGTTCCCGACTGACAGCGAAGATGAAGGGCTGCTCAAAACAGACGCTGCATGCGGCTGAGTAGTTACCGTAGTCAAAAGAGGTTGCTACTGTGGATCAAAAAAGAGGCCCTTCAAGCCCCTTCGCAGACTGAATCTATTCTATTCAGGCAAACTCAGTCCAGCCAAACGTATACGAGCCCTATCCCCTGAAGTTCCCCTAACCCCCGCCGTCCCCCTAACCCCCGCCGTCCCCACCCAGCCCCAACGCCTTCACCTGCGCCCGCACGAAAAAACGTCTGTAAGCACGCACCTCCGCCAGCAACGCCTTCAACTCCTCCTGCAATAGTGCACGCTCCTCACTGTCACTCTCCCTCCCTTCCCCCGGCCTGATGCGCGCAACATCGCCGCTTTCCCACCCTTGGATACGCAACAGACCCTTCCGTTCCAGCCACAGCAGGCTGCAACGAATGACCTCTTCCGTTACCCCGAGGCGAGCGGCCAGCCTGTCAATCGGAAGCAGACCCTCCTCGACCTTGTCGCCCTGTGCCCCTTCCGTGCCAGTCTGCAGTGACCACTTGGCCATCCCTGCCACCTGCTTCAGTACCGCGTCGGGCTGCGCCTCGGCCGTGTCCCGGCCTATCAGATAAAGTTCAGAAGGGGCCAGCCTCTCCACCAACCAGTCCAGCAGCTCCGGCGAAGGCGGACTGCTCCACAACACCACCGCACGGCCCGCTTCCGCCTCGGCCGCCTCCAGCCGCGACTGAAACGGAACCTCACCCAAACGCATACCTTCAGCAAACCACACCGCGCTGTCGAAACCGGGCAGCTCGGCCACCCCTACGCCTTCACGGCGCAGATCATGGAGCTTCCACTGTCCCGCCTGCCCATCCGCAGAACCTGCCGCCGCGGCCAGGCGCCCCGAACGCTCCGCCGGCCGGATCGCTTCGAGCGTCAGCTGCGGCGTCCGTTCACCGCCATACTCATTTACGCTCAGCGTATATGCAATATCTACAGGGCTGCTGGGCAGCTCCAAGTCTGCGCTGCGCCACCACAATACCGTCTGCTTCCGCTCCTCCCCATCCTGCAAAAGCAGCCGCCTGTGCACGCCTTCCCGTCCGATCCGGCGGTCCTGAACCACAGTCAGGCCGCGGCTGACAAATTTCGGCAGCGGGTTGCCGTTGCCGAAAGGAGCTAGCCTTTCGATCTCTTCCACCATCGACAGGCTCAACTCGGAGAAGGGCAGCGCCGCGTCGATAAGCAGTCCTTCCGGCCCAGCATCAATACGGTGCCGGTCGATCTGACGGCTCAGCTCGCGGCGAAAGCGGTCAATGTTCGCCGCCTCCAACGTCACGCCCGCCGCGCCCGGGTGCCCGCCGTGATGGAGCAGCAGATCCGCGCACCCCGCGATCGACGCGCCGATATCCACCCCCGGCGTGCTGCGCGCGCTGCCCCGCGCCGGCTCCTCCGGTGGGCTGCACAGCAGCACCGTCGGCTTGTGATACTCCTCAACCAGCCGCGCTGCCACGATACCGATGATGCCTGCATGCCAGTTGGGATTGGCGAGAACAATCGCATTGAAGTCCAGCAGAACGGGGTCCCGCTCCAGCATGTCAAAAGCCGTCTGCGCGATCTGGCTGGTCAGCAGTCGCCTCTCGTTGTTCAGCCGCTCCATCCGCGCAGCCAGCTGCCCCGCGCGGATCGCGTCACCGGTGGTCAGCAGTTCAACCGCCACCGTCGCATCATCCAGCCGCCCCAGCGCGTTCATGCGCGGCCCGATCTGAAAGCCTATCGACTGCGCATCTACGCTTTCCGGGGAAAGACGAGCGCTCTCCATCAGCGCCTTCAAACCGATCCGTTCCGTCCGCCGCAGCCTGTCCAACCCGACCTGAAGCAGGTAACGAGTGTCATGCATCTGCTCCGCCACATCGGCAACAATACCCAACGCAACCAGATCAAGGAACTGGGCCGCGCCATCGCCATCTCCCGCCAGCTCGTATAGCTGCTGCACCAGCTTGAAAGCCACCCCCACCCCGGGCAGCGTGCGCAGCGGATCGCCGGCGCGCAGAAACTTGGGATTGACGATCGCGTCCGCCCTGCGCACGCTCTGGTCTCCAACCAGTTCTGCCGGTTCACCGCAGGGGGGGTCTGCGCCTGCTTCGACGTCCGCGAACTCGGCCGGCAAGTCATGGTGGTCCGTCACAACGACCGTCAGTCCCGCATCCTTGGCAATCCCGATCCCCTCGCCATCGGCAATACCTGTGTCGCAGGTCAGCAGCACGTGCGGCTCGAAACTCGCATCTTCCAACAACGCGCGCAGCTTCAAAGCGTGGATTCCGTGCCCTTCGCTGAAACGGTTCGGTACATGAAAACGGACGCGTTGCGGCCCCGCCAGCTCCTGCAGCGCCGCCACCAGCACCGTCGTGCTCGTCTGGCCGTCCACGTCGAAGTCCCCCCACACCAGGAAGTTCTTACCCTCGCGGATCGCATCGAACAGCGTCCGCGCGGCCTGCTCCAGCCCAACCAGCGCGCTCGGCCGCGCCGGCCTGTAGGCCCCGCTGTCCAGAAAAGGCAGAGCCTTTTCCGGCGTATCGAACGCCCGCTGCGCCAGCAATTCCGCCACCAGCGGATGCCCACCCACCGCCGCGCGCAGCGCCGCCGAAGGTTCAACATGAGGCCTCAGGATCCAGGGTTGGGAAGGCATAGGGGATTGTGTGAGAAGCTCTATTAGAGTGCTGAATTCAGAACTGCCAGTTGTTTCCCTGAATTACAGCGCTGATTTCTTCCTCGAGAGCGGCAAATGCGCTCAACTGTCGCAGCGGCGAAAAGTCCTCTATGAACTCTGTAACCAGGCGCGCGTGTCTTGCCACAGGGAAATTCCTTTGCCGGCGTCTATTGAGGTCACTGGCCTGTCTGAGTAGCTCGTTCAGGACACCCTTTGGATCAGGTATACTTTCCAGGCAAGTTACAGCGGGCAATCTTAATCGTCCCGCATAGCGCCTGTTCCCCGCTGCGGCCCTGATTGCGGCTCCATCAATCAGTGACCAAGCCTCCTGCATCCGAACAGGAATAACGCAGACGAAAGTAGGTGACAGTCCTTTTGGCAAGAGATTCGCTGCCTTCACTATCTCCTGCACTCGCTTTTCTCGTGACTCCCTGTCCACATCTCGGTGAAATAACAAGAGATCGCAGGGATAAGAAACGAAACTAACCCTTAACTTGTCAGTCAACCTTAGTGTGTCAGGAAGAGGCACAAACCTCAGATCTGCTCAAGCCGACTGAACAAGACAGCGTACTCCATTTTCAATGAGCAACCTGTCCAGAATAGGGAGGAAACTAACATCGCTGCTTCCTTCGGCAAGAAGTGTATAGCGGAGTTCATCCATCGTCAGTACAATTCCGAATTTCCGATTTGTAAACTGAGCTGGCTGCCGTTATCTGGAATTGGATTCAGAAAATACAACAGTCTTCCTTTCATCACGGCTTTCTTTTCAGGAGCTGCAACGCTGCGCCAAGTGTTCGGCAGCCACCTGAATACGGCCTTCTGAAAGCGTTTTCCATTGAGGATAGCCTGTTCAGTCTCTGCGATGAGCAGACTCTCTGCAGGAACCAGGTGCACGACCGCCGGGGAGTATGTATTAACGATTACTTGGCGCAGCGGGTTATCCGTGGCGACAGATCGGGTGACGTCGACCGCTATGTCATGCAGCAACTCCAACATGGCTGCAATTCGCCCGGGGTGAATTCCGTTTTCAGGCTCCTCCAGGCAGATGACGCCCTGAGCAGAGGGATCAAGCGCAAGCACAGCCAGTGCCAGAAATCGGAGCGTGCCGTCAGACAGAGAACGCGCTGGATGAGTTGTGCCGTTCTTGTCCCGCACTTGGAGAGTCAGTAACTGCCTCTTCTCATCTCTGTCGATGCTGACCTCAAAGACTTCATCGATTAGCTCCGACAATCTCAAAGCAATCTGTTCATAGACCCAGGTATCATGGTCGTCAGAATCTGCCTGATTCCCATTGTGCGCCAGCGCATAGAGTGTGGCAGGCAGATGGGAGCCATCTGGGCGCATCCCCGGAGGCGTCATATACTCGTCCGGTCGGCGCAGCGAAGACGGTTCCAGTTGGAGAAGACGCCACGACTGCATCTCTCGCCGGGCAAGTAGAGACGTAGGACTTTCGGTCGCGTTGACGGTCGAAAGTACGGTGCGGGGAAGGTTGCTCGCAGAGAATGATTGAGGGCGTCCACTGCTGCCACCATCCTGGTGTAATCGGATGACCCTATTTCCCTCGTGCTCTGCAGTAGAAATGAAGGGAGCAGCCCTGCGCCCCTTTACAACCGAATTTCGCCAATCTTTCGCGCTATGATGGAATCGCAGGTGTCTCCACGCCTCGCCAAGTTTGATGTGTTCCAGGCTCTCCTTTACAAGCTCAAATGAACCCGAAAGCGGTAGTCGCTCATCAACGCGATAAGCCAGTTCCAATGAGTAGCGCAGAAAGGTAAACGTAGCTTTTGCTTTCTGACCCAAATCGTCAACACCTTCATCAGGGACAATCATCTCCGCTGTGAACGACATGCTTTCAGCGTACTCGTTGCCGATTCGATGGAACAGACTCTGAACCGAAGTTGCCTTTTCTTCTTCGGCTCGAACTGACGCCGCCGCATCAACGAACGTGTCGCTGGCAAGTCGGCTCAGGAACTGTATCGCATCAAACAAGTTGGACTTACCCGTCCCGTTCGCGCCGGCGATACAAGTGAAAGGGCCAAAGCGGACATCGACATCGACCAGGTTCTTGAAGCCGGATACGTGCAGTCTGGTTAACACAGAACCTCCAATCGTCCCTGAACCAACCAAGCCCTTCACACGCGAATCTGCTCGAAGAACAGTTTCGAAACATCAATACGTTCACCCGCGTGCTCGATCGTAACGCTGACAATCTTCCAGTCGGCCTCGAATACAATCAGAACACCCTAATTTACATCGCCGGTCTCAACGGTCTTCGCGTCCGAAAAACTGATCAGGAGCGTATCTGCACCCTGAAAGCATCTTACATCCATTTCGCTCCCGCAATGGCGTTCAGAGAGTCTTGCCTAAAACGCCAGCTCCTGCACTTCCTCCAACGTGAATTCCAGCTCTCTCTCCAAATCCACGTCGGAAAACTCCTCCTCGTCGTACGCTTCCAGGTCTCCCGCCACAGTGCCGCGGTCGCAGTGCGAGCGATAGATGCAATAGCTACAGTAACGCTTCCGATTCTCGTCCGTATCCGGCACTTTAGGGAAGTCCCTCACCTTTTCCCCGCGCAGAATCTCATTCAGTATCTGCCCGAACCGGTCGCGAATGTCAGCATGCTTAGCACTGTCGTAACGAAAAGTTTCAGCCTCCGCCGGCGCCGCAGTGAACCAGTACCGCATCTCCACCTGTTCAGGCGCCAATGGACCCCAGGGCAGTCCCGCGCTCGCCTCCACCAGCACAAACGGATACACCAGCGTCTGCATGCGCTGCCGCAACATCGAACGCTGTGTCACCCGCTTAGTGGTCTTCCAGTCGAGAATCACCGCCCGCCGGTCTTCCCCATCTCCACCCACCGCGATCATGTCGTAGCGAGCCGCCAACCGGTACTGGCCGCCCTCCACCGCCAAAGGCGCGCTCAATACACGCTCGACCTCAACCACGTCCGTCGGTAAGTCGGCCGGCCGGTGCCGCAAATAGCTCTCGAACCATTCATCCAAAGGATAATCCAGCCCCTCAGTCAGTAAATCAGTCGACAATCCGGCCTCTGCCCGTTCCACCAGTTGATGAAACTGTCTCCCCTGTCTCATCATCTGCTCATGCGCGTCGTAGGGCGCGGCCTCTAACGCCGGCCACGAAAGCTGCTCCACATAGGCCAGCCAGAACCGGCGCGGGCAGTTCACATAAGATTGCAAGCTCGACTGGCTGAAGGCAAAGGTCGAGGGGAGTTCTAAAGGCACGGGGATCAATTCTCTCTGTATGTCCGGGCGGCACATGAACGATTGGTACCTGCCGTCATTGTAGCACACAAGTTCGCGCCCCCTCAACCGAATCAGCAAGTTAGACCGCATCCCCCAAATAAACATCATCGTGCGCCTCACGACCGCACCCGGCCTACATGACAGTTCTGCGCAACCAGCGCTCAGAAACTGGCCGTCAATCCTTTGCCACTGCCATATTCCCAAAAGCCCTTCCGCTTGCGGGAAACGCCTTCTTCGCATACCATCAGAGAACCATCGCGCCCTACCCGAACCGCGGCGCACCCATTCAAGCCATCCGGATCCACCAGTTGAGGAATTAGCCATATGAGCAGGCCCACCCACGACTATTCTGCCATCGAGGTCCCCTCCGCCGGCGTCTCCCTGCCCGTCGACGGCGGCCCTGTCACCCGCCCGTCCGCGGACCTTATAGAGCAGTTGCATGATGTCAGCACCGCCACCGCCAGCGCCACCATGCACCGCTTTGGCATCCGCCACACATTCATCCAGGGCCCCCTGCCGCGCACACCCGGCGCCAAAGTCGTGGGCCCGGCCGTAACGCTCGCCTTTATGCCCCAGCGTGAAGATGTCTTTTCCGGCGCCGCCCAGGAAGGCGCCGAAAAACGCGGAGCACTCTGGGCCGTCTTCGAGACAGTCGAAACCGGTGACATCCTCGTCATCCAGGCCTTTGCCAGCCGTTACACCGGCTGCGTCGGCGAAATGCTGGCCACCTACTTCAAAGGCCGCGGCGGCGCAGGCATCGTCGTCGACGGCTGCGTGCGCGACTGGCCCAACATCCAGCAAGTCGGCGTGCCCCTCTGGACCGTCGGCTTTACCCCCAACTACGCATCCCAGGCCGAGCTTTTCCCCTGGGGGCTGAACGTTCCCGTCAACATCAGCAACGTACTCGTTCTGCCGGGCGACGCCATTATCGCCGATGACGACGGCGCCGTCGTCGTCCCCCGCCAGATGATCCCCCTCGTCCTGGAGCACACGCTCGAACACGAAGAGTGGGAGGTCTTCAGCCGCATCAAGCTTGCCGAAGGCGGCGCCCTCAGCAAATACTATCCGCTCAACGACGAAGGCTGGGCCGAGTACCAGGAGTGGAAGAAGCAAAACGGATAATCCGGCAAAATCAACCTGCCCACCAGTGAAGGAGCAAGCGCCAATGTATCTCACTCGACACAGTTCATCTGCCGGGCCGCGCTGGGCGGTCGATGGAAACCTGCTTCCCGCCGGCGTGACACTCAGCACACTGCTGGCCCTTCCCGCCAACAATCTGCCATCACTGCTGACCGAGCTTGCAACAAACGATGCCGCCGCCGGCGCACTGCTCGCGCCGCTCGATGACCAGCAGGAAGTCTGGGGCAGCGGCGTCACCTACCTGCGCAGCCGTGATGCCCGCAAGGCCGAATCCGAAACCGCGGCCGACGTATATCAGCAGGTCTACGACGCCGCACGCCCCGAAATCTTCTTCAAGCAGATAGGCTGGCGCACAGTCGGCCACGGCCAACCCGTCCGCATCCGCGCCGACACCACCTGGAACGTGCCCGAGCCCGAGCTGTGTCTCGTCATCAACGCCGCCGGTCAGATCGTCGGCTACACCGTCGGCAACGACATGTCCAGCCGCGACATCGAGGGCGAAAATCCCCTCTACCTCCCCCAGGCCAAAACCTATGACGGCTCGGCCGGAGTCGGCCCCGGCATCCGCCTCGTCGCAGCCGACGCGCTCACCGACCTCGCCATCAGCCTCGAAATCGAACGGGACGGAGCAATCGCCTTCGCCGGCGAAACCTCCACCAGCCAGATGAAGCGCACCTTCCCCGATCTCGCCGAATACCTGGTGCGCGAGTTGGCCTTCCCGTACGGAGCGCTGCTCATGACCGGCACCGGCATCGTCCCGCCCGACGAGTTCACCCTGCAAAGCGGCGATATCGTCCGGATAACGATCGACGGCATGACCCTGGAGAATACGATAGCGTAAGACCTGCGGAATGAAAGAAGACGCACCGCCGACACAACTGGTTCTTGAATGAAACGCCGGAACGTGCCGTCTGAGAAGTCCTATTTTGAGACTTTTGAGAGGAGAGTCACAAAGTGGCTACATTGGAGGGCAACAAGGTTGAGTTGGCGCAAGTAGTTTCTCGGGATCCCGAAGTCCACAGCGACGACCTCGTGTTCGCCGGCACGCGAGTTCCCGTTGAGACACTCGTGGCCTATCTTATAAAGAGTTCTTCGATCGCAGAATTCCTAATGGATTTTCCCACTGTCGAACGATGGCAGGTTGAGTCCTATCTTGAGTTCTCACCCGCAGCAATTGATCACTTGCGATCAGATCTTGCGACTACTGCTTGACATGAATCTCGACAATCCATCTGTCAATCCTCCCACATAACCTGGATTCTCAACCTTGCTTCACGACCTCTGAACGTCCTTCACATCCAACAGGAACCTCCAATGGACCGCCCCAATATCCTTCTCTTCTTCACCGACGACCATGGCCAGTGGGCAAATGGATGCTATGGCAACAGTGAACTACAGACGCCCAATCTGGACCGGCTAGCCACCGAAGGAGCCCGATTCGCCGATGCCTTCACCCCCTGCCCCGTCTGCTCGCCCGCCCGCGCCTGCCTCATGACCGGGCGCACCCCCTCGCAGGTTGGCATTCACGACTGGCTGCAAGAGGCAGAACCGGTCATCGGCGACCATGACTGGCTGGCCGCAGAAGAGACCCTGCCGCAACTCCTGTCCGGCGCCGGCTACCACTGCGGCCTCTCAGGGAAGTGGCACATGGGCCGTTCGCATAGCACGCCGCCCGGCTTCGACTGGGCCTTCGGCCTCCCCCGCTGGCAAGGCGCCCACAACGGCCCCTACACCTATCACCTCAACGGCCAGCCCCTGGAACTGACCGGAAACAAGAGCACGCTCATCACCGATCACGCGCTCCAATTCCTCGACGACGCGCCCTCGGATCAGCCCTTCTTCCTCAAAGTAGGCTACATCGCCACCCACTCCCCCTACCAGGCCGAAACCCATGACCCGGAGTTGACCGCCCGTTTTGAAGACGCCGCCTTCACCGATATACCCCCCTACCATCCCCATCCGTGGCAGCGCAACGAGGGCTTGGCCGGCGGCTTCCAACCGACCGATCAGCAGATTCGCAGCCGCTACATCGGCTACTACACCGCCGTCGCCGAGATCGACCGCGAGGTAGGCCGCCTGTTGAACCGGCTCGAAGAAGACGGCAGCCTCGACAACACCGTCATTATCTACACTTCGGACCATGGCTGCTCGGTAGGCCAAAACGGCTTCTGGGGCAAAGGCAACAGCACCCGGCCTCTCAATATGTACGAGATTTCAACCCGCGTCCCCTTTATGGTCCGCGCGCCCGGTCGTGTGCAACCCGGACAGGTAAGCCAGCGCTGCGTGGATCACTACGACACCTTCAGCACCATCTGTGACTGGGCAGAAATCGCACTCGACGAAAGCCGCAACTATGCCGGCGCCAGCTACGCCCATCTGCTCGACGGCAGCGGCAACGGCGCATGGGACGATACCCGTTACGGCGAATACGGTGACCTGCGCATGGTGCGCACCCGTCAGCACAAATTCGTCAAACGCTATCCCGACGGCCCCCACGACCTGTTCGAACTGGACACCGATCCCGGCGAACAGCTCAACCGCGCCGGCTGGGACGAATTCGCAGCTATCCAGGATGGGTTGGAACAGCAGCTGGAAGAGTGGTACAGCCGCCATCAGGAGTCAACCTGCACCGGCCTGCGCATAAAGTATCAACGCACCCACAATCGCAATGAAGCCTGGCGAGATGGCGTCCGTGAAAGGCGCGGCCTGCAAGTGTATGAGAAGTGGCAAGAAGCCTGATATAGACAGCAGAAAGGAGCGCATTCCGCGCTCCTGAGGGTGGACACTTGCTGTCAGATCGGATGTGAGCAGGCCTGCTACAGGCCGTGCCATTCGCCGTTTCGGAACCAACTCAGGAAGATCTTTCGATCCTCCGCATCGCCAATGGCATCTCCGGCGCCCTGGGCCTGCCCCTTGGCCTTGCGCGCCGCGTCCATTTCTCCGGCCGCGGCGTAGGCCCTCGCCAAAGCATCATAGGCGAAAGCATAGTCCCAATCTTCCATCTGATCCGAGTTGGCTTTGATCAGCTCCAGACACCGGCGCGCATGTCGCAGAGCTGCCTCGCCCAATCCCGCCGCCGCATAGACGCTCGCCACCACAAACTCTCCTCGGGCATGGTTGGCTACCGTGCCCACCTGCATCCAATGATAGCAACTTGCGTGGGCCGCATGAATATACGGCTCGCATGTCTCTTGCGTCACCAGCCCGGCATCCAGAGCGTCCATTGTGCTGTTATTCAGATCAATGCCAAACCAACGGTGGGCTTTGGCAACATCGAACGGCGCTTCACGCATTCCTTTTCCTTTCCAAGGTAACTACTCAGCCACAATTAATTTGCGAACCTGAATGAGGCGAGTCAAGGTGCTTGCTCTCTCCTCATGGTTGTCATTTGGGCGGTCGGGCCTTCGGCCCTCCCTTGTGCAGGGGCTGCGCCCCCGCAACGCCCCCCTACAAAACCATGCCTCACCGACCGTGTTTACTCTTCCCCAGCATCGTGTCTGGCGAACGGAGTCTACTCCCCCACTTGCCGCTTCAACCCACCGACCACCGACCTCCAACCGCAGAAGTTACTGACCACTGACCACTGACCACTGCAGTTGTGCGGTCGGGCCTTTGGCCCTCCCTTGTGCAGGGGCTGCGCCCCCGCAACGCCCCCCTACAAAACCATCCCTCACCGACCGTGTTTACACTTCCCCAGCATCGTGTCTGGCGAACGGAGTCTACTCCCCCACTTGCCGCTTCAACCCACCGACCACCGACCTCCAACCGCAGAAGTTGCTGATCACTGACCACTGACCACTGACCACTGCAGTTGTGCGGTCGGGCCTTCGGCCCTCCCTTGTGCAGGGGCTGCGCCCCCGCAACGCCCCCCTACAAAACCATCCCTCACCGACCGTGTTTACTCTTCCCCAGCATCGTGTCTGGCGAACGGAGTCTACTCCCCCACATGCCGCTTCAACCCACCGACCACCGACCTCCAACCGCAGAAGTTGCTGATCACTGACCACTGACCACTGCAGTTGTGCGGTCGGGCCTTCGGCCCTCCCTTGTGCAGGGGCTGCGCCCCCGCAACGCCCCCCTACAAAACCATGCCTCACCGACCGTGTTTACTCTTCCCCAGCATCGTGTCTGGCGAACGGAGTCTACTCCCCCACATGCCGCTTCAACCCACCGACCACCGACCTCCAACCGCAGAAGTTACTGACCACTGACCACTGACCCCTGACCACTGCAGTTGTGCGGTCGGGCCTTTGGCCCTCCCTTGTGCAGGGGCTGCGCCCCCGCAACGCCCCCCTACAAAACCATGCCTCACCGACCGTGTGCCTTCATCGCAACGTGTCGGCTGGCGAGCATGACGGCGGCTGTACACCAGTTGCGTCACCAAGAGCCTGAATAATTCCAAGGATGACTGGCTGGTCAAGTACTGTGGCTTAGTAGTTACTTTCCAAGCAGTAATGGTCTTGCCAGCTACCTGGGAAAGCCGAACTAAATCGGCGGCAACAAGCCTGTGTATGTTAACTTGGCTGCACGGCTAATAGCGTCATAGCCACGCGCTCTCGTCACACGTCCCCGTGCTTTGGTCAGACAATACCCACCAAACAGGCATAGTTGTGGGCCGACGTCGGCGCCTCGATCTCCTCTTCCCACAAATGCAGACAGCGCGTGGCAGAAAAGCCGGCCTCCTCGAGCAGTTCCAGATGTCGGCTGATAGGGAACCGGCCCGCTTCAAAAGGATGCCGTGTGCCGTCCGGCTTGATAAAATCTCCGTTAAGCAGAATCCCACCCTCTGGCAGCGCCGGCGCACAGGCCCGATAAACCTGAGACGTCTGCGCCTGACCACCCAAATCGTGCAGCGCCCAGGTGGACACGATCGCTGCCGGCTGGCGCGACAAGTTGGCCGTCCAACTGTCTTGCAGCAGGTCAGCCTGTTGCAACTGCACACGCGCCCCAAACCGTTCCAGCCGCGACCCCGCCTGCTTCAGCATCGGCTCCGAAAAGTCGACCCCTTCATACGAGATCTGCGGCAGCCGCGTCAACAGATATTCAGCCAGATATGCGGGCCCGATTCCCAGTTCCACGACATGGCCTTCTGCCGGTATCGCGCTATCCAGCTGTTGCAAAATCGTTTCGAACAGGTGCAGCCGCTCCGGCGTCGGCTTAAACCGCCGCGCCCAATCCTCAGCGTAGTCGGCCTCGTGGAACTGATGTATCGCGCCAATGACTTCAGTCATCGATCTTCCTTACGGTCTGTGATTGACTTGATGGACTGTGAATGAGCGCCGAAATTCGCGCCGGCGCCGTCAACTCTCCCGATCACATAATCACATACTTCACAGTTCAGCCAAATCACAACGCACCTTACATTCATAGAGGCTCTCCAAAAAAAGTGAGGAGCCGGGCGTCCTTGCCCGGCTCCCCGCCTACTTTATTGGAGGAGGTATATGTCAACTGAATGGGAATGCGGCACGCGCCCCCGTCACTTCAGGGGCGCGCTCAACCCCACACTCTCAATTGCCGCTGTCCACTTCCAGGCTCAGTACTTCGCCGCTCGAAGCGTCAACCAACACCGTCGCCGTCTTCTCGTCTCCCTCTAACGTGACGATCCAGACCCTGACGCCGCCGCGGATCCCGCTGCGGGCGGAACTCTTCGCGATATCTCCAATCTCGTCTGACACTTCATTAACCGCGATCCCGATTGCTACACCACTGTTTATCACCTGCACAGCGGCGCCGCTGCTTTCAATCGGGGGTCGCGTGCCCAACTCTACGTCATAGGTGCGGTTTCTGCCTCTGCGCAGCACACCGATCTCCACCGTGTCGCCGGGCGACTTCTGCATAACCAGATAACTGATCACGTCTTCGAAGTTGCGCACCTCCGCCCCGTCGATGCTGACGATAATGTCGCCGTTGCGCAGGCCTGCATCTGCCGAAGGGCCGCCGCGCATCACTTGACCCACCACAACCCCGAGAACGTCAGAGTCCAGGTTCATTGACTGGGCTAGCGGCGCCGAAATCGTTCTGCCGGAAACACCAAGAAATGGATAGAGATACTCTCCCTCGCTGATCAGAGCCGGAATGACCCGTTCGGCCACCGTAATCGGTATCGCAAAGCCCACACCTGAATTGACGCTTGCGCCCATGACAGAACGCTCCTGCGTGCGAATCGCGAAGTTGATACCCACCACCCGACCATTGAGGTTCAGCAGCGGCCCGCCCGAATTGCCGGGATTGATCGCCGCGTCGGTCTGAACTACCTCCGGCAGCGAGTACCGGCCAGCCCGGCCCGGATCCCCCACGGGTAAGCTCCGCCCCAGCGCGCTGACGATGCCCAAAGTCATCGAGTTCTCAAGGCCGAAGGGGCTGCCCAATGCGATCGTATAATGGCCGACTCTAGGCAGTCCCGGCGCTCGCTCAAGTGGCTGCAGGCTCATGCCTCCAGGAGCCTCCACCCGAAGCACGGCCAGGTCCGACTGCGCATCCCTTGCCACTAGCTCCGCCTCCGCCCACGTCCCATCGTAAAAGTTGACGAATATGTCAGCCGCGTCTTCAACGACGTGGCTGTTGGTCACGATATGCCCTTCTTCATCCCAAACCCAACCGCTGCCCTGTCCCCACTGTCCCTGAGTCTGATCGGAGGAACGGGACTCTGAATGCCGCACCTGAATGCTGACTACTGACTGGGTTGCCCCTTCATATATGCGGGACAGCAATTCCTGGTCGGGGTGATCGGGTCCTTCCTCCTGCGTAATGTATGTGTACGTCTGCGGCCGGTACGGTGGCGCAGTGGCATCCACTGTGGCCGGCGCGATTTCTACTCTCCCTATGCCAGCCAGTCCAATGACAAATGCCATCGCCAGGGTACCAACCACAACTATAAACGTTCGCAAACTAACGGTCTTTGGTTGCACTGTATGTCTTCCTTGATCTGCAACACATCTCCTCTCCAACATCTGAGAGGATGTTCCGCATCGACTCCTCCTTCAACAAATAGCATAGCAGGATCCGTCGCCGCAGTCCTTATCAGAATCCTATGGCAACTTTAACGCAACCTTAAATCGCAATGAAGAGAAGTGAACAGTACAGTACAGGCAACAGGTGTTAGAGGTCGCCGGCCACTGGAGTCTGGGGAAGGTTCTTCGGAAGAGAAAGCACCAATCTTGCGCCCGTATCCCTGGCGCGATTGTGCGCAGTCAGCGTGCCGCCTTGGGCCTCCGCCAGCCGGCGTGAAAGCGCCAGTCCAATACCCATCCCTTCCCGCACCCGCTCCTGCCTCGGGGAACGATAGAGAAAGTCGAAAATGCGCTCCAGTTCGGACGGGTCGATGCCCGGCCCGGAGTCCTCGATCGTCAGCACCGTCCGGTCCTCCTCCGAACCAACCGCAATCCGGATCTGCCCACCGTTCGGCGTGTACTTGATCGCATTGTCCAACAGGTTGCCGACTATCTGCCCCAAACGCATCGGGTCAGCTGCCGCTTGCGTCATCGTCGGCGAAAAGTCCGTGATAAGTTCGATATCCTTCTCGCTCATGCGCGAATCATAACGGCGGCACTCTTCCAGAACCAACTCTTCAACATCGGTGGGGACGATATCAAGCCCCATATTCTGAAGATCATTCCGGGCCAGTATAGCCAGATCGTCCAACAGGCGGCGCAACTGATCCACCTGGTCGTCAATGCCCGCAGAAAGTTCGACGACCACATCAGTATCTGTACCGTTCTGCCCCATAACCTGCGCCGCCGCCTTGATCGCGCCCAAAGGGCGCCCCAGCTCATGCACCACCGCGCTCAGCAGCCGCCTTCTCCCCTGCTCCAGCTCATACAGCCGCTCGGACATCTCGTTGAATGTGCGGGCCAGCGTTCGCACTTCGGTCGGCCCTTCTTCCACCACCCGGCTCGGTGGGGCATCGAAACTAACTGCCCGGCTTGCCTTTGTCAATCTCTCCAGGGGCTGATTCAGCGAGCGACTGAGAGCGAAGCTCAGAGTTACCGACACCAGCAGACCTGCGCTTACCGCTCCCCAAACCGTCCAACGCAGGATCGTCAAGCGTCTCGTCACCTGCGTCAGCTGCTGCGACAGATGTACCGCGCCGACCACCTCCTGATCCTCATTTCGCACCGGAACCGCCACGTCCGCATTGCCCAGGCTCACCTGCCGTGCTATCTCGCCAGCCAGAGCCCGCTGCAAAAGCGCCGGGTCGGGAGGCCGTATAGGCACCTGCGTCGAAGCCGTGGCCAGGCCCGGTCTCACCACGATTTTGCCGTCCCGATCCACCAGATAGAACAGAGTCGGTACCCGTACCTGCAGCCGGGCGAATAGTGACCGCGCCTGCTCTGGGTCCTCCTGCGCCTCTAGCTCGGCCTGATAGAGCCTCGAAATCAGTTCCCCTTGTCCAGCCAGTTCCGCGGTCGCTTCATCCAACACAAAGCGGGCCTCGATCAAGTAGAAAAGCAGAAAACTGAGCAACGGAACAATCACCAGCAGAGGAAGCAGATGACTGATCGTCAACCGGCTTCGTAGATTACGCCACATGCAATTCATCCTCTTCTGCGGGGGTCAACCGGTAGCCCACCCCCCGCACCGTGTGAATGCGGCGGGGCCGGGCCGGATCCTCCTCAATCTTTGTGCGCAACCAGCGTATATGCACATACACCGTCTGCGTTTCGCCGATCCACTCCGTCCCCCATACATTCTCCATAATGTCGGCGATAGGCACCGCTTCACCAGCCCGGCTCGCCAGATAGGCAAGTAGCTGGAACTCCTTGGGCGTCAGCGCCACCGCCCGTCCGTCGACAGTGGCCAGATGCGCAGAACGGTCTAACGCCAAATCGCCGACAACATGACTGAGCGGGTCGGCCCCGTCGCCGCGCTCCCCGCTCACCGCGGCCCGCCGCAAAACAGCCTTCACCCTCGCCAGCAGCACATCGATATCGAACGGTTTCGTCACATAATCGTCCGCGCCCAGCTCCAGCCCGACAATTTCGTCCAACTCCCGCCGCCGGGCCGTCACAAAGATAACAGGCGCGTCTACCGCCTGCTGCAGCGCGCGCAAAGTCTCCAACCCGTCCATCCCCGGCAAGCCGATGTCCAGCAGCACCAGTTGCGGCTGCGCTTCCAGTGCCTTCGCCAGCGCCTCCTCACCGCTGCCGGCCGTCTCCGTACTGTAACCGGCATTCTGCAAGCCGATTGAGACGCTGCGCCGCATCAGTTGATCGTCATCAACCACAAGTATCGTCGTCATAGAGAACTAAAGTGTACCAAATCCTTCTCAGCAAAAGTGAGGAGCGCAAAAGGAACGCCTTTCACTTCCCCCCGATCGTCAGCGCACACCCACGCCAAACTCATAGACCAGCTGTCCCCCCAGCCAGCCACTGAAAACTACCAGCCCGATGCCCAATAGCAGCTGCACGGTCAACCGCCATTTCGGCCCGCGCTCGGTCATGAGATCCGCCTCCGAAAACCACCCCTCCCCCTCCGCTCTCTTCGACCGCCTCCAATGCAGCCAGCCGCGGTAAATCAGGTCACCGTAAACAACTGCCAGAGCCAGACCGCTCCCCGTATGCCAGTTGAGAATGGGCCGGTACGGCGCCTCCGGCGGCAGCGCCCCCTGCGCGACGATGCCGCTTACGATCGCCGCCAGCAAAGCCAGCCATCCTGGAAAGAGCAAACCCCAGCCTATGATCCCCAGTTCCACACGGGGCCAGCGATGAAGCGTCCCCAGGATCGCCAGGCTGCCGCAAATCAGCAGCGCGATCGGAAAATGGACAACAGCGGCATGGACGAGAGCGGTCATCATTATAGCCAATTTGTATGCGCCGTGTCTTCACACCGGCGGCTGCCATTCGCTAGCCCCGCTGAACGCAAGGCCGCCTGAACACGCCAGCCACTAGCATGCCCAGTAAACAGTACTCTACTCCTCAACTCGCTGTCTCCGCAACTCTGCGCCGACCTGTTGTGTGCACCTTGGAGCAGCAAAAAACTGCACTAACGGTTTCTATTTTCTATAACGATCTGATAAGATTCTAGGCAATAGTTACATAATAACTGCGAGTTATACTGATTCTGTAAGTGAATTCGGACATCCGAAACCACTCCAAATGGTCAGGCATGGCGAAAGGATGAAGAAAATGGCACGCATAGAGATTCCCAAGATCCCCTGGCAAGAGATCACACCGGAAGAGGTATTCCTCAACCGGCGCAGCTTCATGAAAGGCGCAGGACTGGCGCTGGGTTCAACAGCCCTCGCTGCATGTTCAATGCCCGAAATGGAGGAGGTGGCCAGCGGTGATGACGAGACGACCGCCGCGCAACCAGAGGCGGCCCCTGCCGAGCTTAGCGGTACCGACGAACTTGGCGACCCGTTCAACACATTCGAGCAGATAACCAACTATAACAACTATTACGAATTCTCCACCGACAAGCAGGCCGTGGCCCGTCTGGCCGAAGGCTACCCCACCTCCCCCTGGACCGTTGAGATCGGCGGGCTGGTCAATAATCCCGGCACCTACGATGTCGACGAGCTGCGCCAGATGTTCGACATCGAAGAGCGCATCTACCGGCTGCGCTGCGTGGAAGCCTGGTCGATGGTGATCCCCTGGATGGGATTCCCAATCTCCGACCTGCTCGCAGTCATCGAACCGAAATCAGAAGCGAAATATGTGCGCTTTGAGACAATTCTCGACATGGAGGGCATGCCAGGCCAGCGCAGTAGCAGTTGGTACCAATGGCCCTATGTCGAAGGCCTCCGCATCGACGAAGCCATGAACCCACTTGCCATCCTGGCCACCGGCCTCTACGGCAAAGACCTTCTGCCTCAGAACGGCGCGCCGATTCGCCTCGTCGCCCCCTGGAAGTACGGCTTTAAGAGCATCAAGTCGATCGTCAAAATCGATCTCGTCGAAGAGCAGCCAACCTCCCTGTGGATGGCCGCAGCGGGCAATGAATACGGCTTCTATGCCAATGTGAACCCGGAAGTCAACCACCCCCGCTGGTCACAGGCTACTGAGCGGCGCATCGGCGAAAGAGGCCGCCGCCCAACCCTGATGTTTAACGGTTATGAAGAGCAGGTGGCCTATCTCTACGAAGGTATGGACCTGGTTGCGAACTACTAGAGTGCCGTCAAGACTGCAGCGGTTGGTGGCCGGCGGTCATCAACCACGCCGGCCGCTAGCCACTGCTTCTGCATCTGTAGAAGGTGACGCATGAATATCGATAAACTGCTGACCAAAGGGCAGATACTTTGGCTGACGCATATAGGAGCCCTGATTCCGCTGGTCTGGCTCTTGTACGAAGACTATACTCCCCTGGCGTCGCTACTGAACGAAGACTTTACGAGTGGACTTAGCGTCAATCCAATCCAGGACTGGACCCTTCGCACCGGCAAACCGGCGCTCGTTCTGCTCATCCTTTCTCTTTCCTGCACGCCTCTCAATGTCGTGCTCGGCTGGCGAAACATTATCCCGGCCCGCAAATGGCTGGGCCTATATGCCTTCGCCTACGCCGCCGTCCACTTCTATATCTTCATCGGTGAAGACTACGGTTTTCAGTGGATTTACATTTGGCAGGACGTCGGTACCAAACTCTATATCATCGTCGGGTTTTCCGCCCTGCTGATCCTGCTTCCCCTTGCCCTCACCTCGTCCAAAGGATGGATGCGCCGTTTGGGCAAATTGTGGAAGAAGTTGCACCAGTGGGTCTACGTCGCCGGCGTTCTTGCAGTCTTTCACTATATCTGGGTCGTAAAGGCCGACTACCGCGAACCGATCGCCTGGGGCGTGCTACTTGGATTCTTCCTGCTCGTGCGCGTCCCCGTCGTCCGCAAACGCATCGCCAGATGGCGCTCCAAATCCAAATCGCGCGGGCAGTCAGGCCCGCCCGTGAGGCGGGCGCCGGCCAGACCCCGCCAAACCGGCTAATTCAGCAACACCAAAAAGTGGGGTGTTCCAGTCCGTAACGGACATACAGGAACATCCCACTTGCGATTACTATTCTGTTTCCTCGGCCGCGCACTGGGGGCAGAACTGGGGATCCTCTAACTCGATCAGGTGCCGGCTGCAGACCGAGAACGTAACTTCCACCCGCTCAGACAAAAAGCGCTTCTTCACCTCAACTTCAAGTAGAAGATTGCGGGAATTGCTCGTCAACAAAAGAGCGGGCACCGGACAGCTATTGCATAACTTCCGCTTCCACGGCCGTGCATTGCCGGGGCTTGATTCCAGCAAACGGCAGGTCTCCCGCTCGGTGCCGCGGTGATAATCCCCATAAAAATAACGGCAGTTAACCGGCTGTGGCATCGATTCTTGTCGCGTAAGGCTTTCTTCTCAACACTCTCGGAAGATGTGGCAGCCCTTGTAAGAAAGAGTCAAAAAACAGAACCGCCGACACCTACCGGCGGCCCTCTGGCCTGACTGTCTATTTAACGTGCACAGACGCCTAATTATTCCAGAATGGTACGTCACCGTAGTCGTCCTGATCCCAGTCGCCGCCCATAAGAATATCAGGATCGATAAAGAGGCGGTCAGCCAATTCAATCTTTCGCTTTTCCTGTTCCGGCATCAGATACCCAAACTCGTGCTCCAGACTGACTAGCATCTCCAACTCGGCTTCCAGAAGATGGAACTCCATATGATTCAGAGGCGTCGCATCCGCAGCGACCTCTTTGAGTTCGCTCAAATATGCCTGATACGCTTCACAGTCCTCCCCTTCAGAATCCACCGACGAAAGATCCCCTCGCCCCGTTTCCAATGAGGGAGTTCCGGGGTGCCCCATTCCATGGAAAATCTGGTCCAATCCGGCCCCGTCCCAGTTCTCCATCATAAACCCGTACCGGTCCCTGGGCGATTTACCTGTTTCAGAAGGCTTGTCGCGGTCTTGCGACGCAGCGTCGTCCGCGCTGTCTTCCCCGCTGCCTGTCGTATATCCGACATCATCCAGCAGCCGCAGACCACTATATTTATGCAACACAAAGTGCATATCGTCGGGCGGTATCTCTTCGCTGTACAAACTCTGTCCGATCAGGGCGCCGGCCAGCTCCCACACCGGCATCGCCGTCCGCGATTTCTTGTCCTTGCCCACAATCTGCTCCGCAGCCCGCGATAGCACCACGTTGCGTTTCCGAATCAGCTCTTCCTGTCGGGACTCCTTCGGCTGCAGCCGCATCCCGTATTCTCCGCTGACCGCATCCTTCACTTGAATCAGCAGATCGTCCTCGGTTGTGCCGCCCGCTTGATCAACCCATTTCACAAACGCCGGTCCAAGCCGCAAAGCCCAAGTGCCCCGTTCAACCTCCGCATGCACCTGCAGAGTCGGCCCGCCCATCAACTCAACTGATATCAGACGTGTATCGGGTCGATGGGTCTGGAAAAATTGCGGAAAGAAGACTGCGTGCTCCAGTTCATCCAGCAGCAGCGTCCCTTTCTTGATTTCGTTACGGACGAGAGGATGTCGAAAATACTGATCTCTCAGCAAACAGGAGAGCCACCCGAAACGCCCGGGCCCCACCGGAACTGCCTGATACAATTTGCTGATCGCCTGATAAACGGCGCTGCGTGCCCCGTTCCCGACCGGTCGCTTGTTCGCAATGCGGGAAACCAGAGTATCGACACTGAGGGGTGTCTTGGAGTTGCTCAGAATTTCGGCAACACAGGTGAAATAGCTGGGATATTGTCTATCTTTCGCCATTCAATTTGCCTCCTGAGAACTATTATCCCATACGAGGCCCCGTTTGTCCACCACAAAACCCTGCTGGGCGCGAATCAAAGTGGGGAATATACGTCCGACTGCCTCCCGCCATCTACACCGAACGCCAGGATCGGTCTGTCCGGACGACTCTGGGAAAGCATCCTCCATTAACTTGCGCTTGTAACTACGCAGCCGCAACTGATTCGCAACCCTGACTGAGGCGAGCAAAGGTGTTTCTTCTCCCCTCATTGTTGTATTTTGGGCGGTCGGGCGCAAGCGCCCTCCCTTGTGCAGGGGCTGCGCCCCCGCAACGCCCCCCTACAAAACCATCCCTCACCGACCGTGTTTACTCTTCCCCAGCATCGTGTCTGGCGAACGGAGTCTACTCCCCGACTTGCCGCCTCAACGCACCTCCCACCGACCTCCAACCGCAGAAGTTACTGACCCCTGACCTCTGACCCCTGACCCCTGCAGTTCCGCGCCCCCGCAACGCCCCCCTACAAAAACATGCCTCACCGACCGTGTGCCTTCTTCGCAACCTGTCGGCTGGCGAGCATGGCGGCGGCTGCACACCAGTTGCGTCACCAAGAGCCTGGATGGTTCCAAGGATGACTGGCTGGTCAACTGCTGTGGCTTAGTAGCTACTTGCGCTCTTACATCAACCTCTACTGAACCTTGTCGGCATCAACTACATCAACTCCTCGGCAGGTCCATTTGAACTGCTGCCACATGCATGCTCAGCAACGGACTTTAGAACCTTTCCCGTCCTGACGCGCCTCAGTCGGCCGCCGCCAGAAGAGGCCGGAACTTGTACCCGTAGACGATCTCGCCGCTGTCACCCTCTTCCCTCAGCTTGCGCGTCACCATCTCCACCGGCATCCCAATCTCTACATCCTCATCAGATATATCGGTCAGCTGCGCCGTCACCATCGGCCCTTCCTCCAGTTTGACCAGCGCCACAGTGTACGGCCGCTGCGCCAGAAAACCATCCGGCACGTTAAACATTTTCGTGTAGCTATATACCTCGCCCCGCCCACTCATCGTGTGCAGCGGACCGGCCGCCTCGCTGCAATAAGGGCAGACATCACGTGGCGGAAATATGGCCCGACTGCAGTCCGGACAGATTTCGCCCTGAAGACTATATCGCTGCTGTCTGGTGCGCCAAAGGCTGGCAATACTCATAGCATCCTCACTGATTGAATCCAATCAATTGTCCTTCTATGCTCACATCCTACACCCGCCGGCCTATCAAACTCTACCTATCGCAGACCGGTATACTGCACTGATAGCTTCTGACAGCTGTCTGCACTCCAAATCACCCGTCCCAGCCTGTCTGCTCAGCCGCCTAGAATATGGGTGACAATCGTCGCACCGCTGCCGCCGATATTCTGTGTCATCCCAAACGCCGCATCCGCGATCTGACCCTGTCCCGCCTCGCCCCGTAACTGTTGCACGGCTTCGGCTATCTGGTAAACCCCTGTCGCGCCGACCGGATGCCCCCGGCTCTTCAGCCCGCCCAACGTGCTGATTGGTATACGCCCGTCCGGGCCGATTGCATCGTCAGCAGCCAGATGCCAACCCTCGCCCCGCCGCGCATAGCCGGTCGCTTCCAGGCTGAGCGCGGTCATGATCGTGAAGGCATCGTGGACTTCAAAAAAATCGATTTCCGCAGGCGTTACGCCGCCCTGCAGGTACGCTTTCTGGCTGCTGACATAGGCCGCCTCAAGAAAGAGCGGGTCCTTGCGATCATGGAGCGCGATAGTATCGTTGGCGCTGGCGCTTGCCAGTATTCGCACCGCGCCGGGATGATGGCCCGTCACGTATGCTCCCTCCTGCTCCGACGCCGCCAGCACCACCGCGGCCGCGCCGTCGCAAATAGGGCTGCTGTCCATGATATTGATAGGTGTCGCAATCATCGGCGCATTCAGATATGTATCCAGCGAAATCGGCTTCTGAAACATCGCATTGGCGTTTCTTGCACCGTTGCGATGAGCATTGATGCTGAAACCGGCGAAGCCATCCATCGGCGCGTCGAACTCGTACATGTACCGCTGCATAATGAGCGCGTTCAACCCCACAAATGTGACCCCGTGAGCCGCCTCGTATTCGGCGTCCGCTGCCGTGGCCAGGCCGGCTGTCGTGCTGCCGCCGGACGTATCAGTCATCTTCTCCACGCCGCAAACCACCACAACATCGTGCATGCCGCTGGCAACCGCCATATAGCCGATGCGGAGTGCCGACGCCCCGCTTGCGCAGGCCGCCTCGATCTTCGCCGCTTCGACGTTCCGCAACCCACTGAAATCCGCGATCAGGGTTGCCAGGTGCTCCTGGTGCAACAGGTTGCCGCTGAGCATGTTGCCCACGAACAACGCGTCTACCTGTTCCGTTCCGGCCTCCTTCAACGCCGCATCGATCGCGTGATGAGCGATGTGCCGGATGGAAAGGTCCCAATGCTCGCCGACAGGCATCTGTCCGATTCCAATTATCGATACGTCCCGCATAATCTTTTCCCGCTGGAGCTTTACAGAATCTGCACAACGTGAGAGCGTGGCACTACTGACTGTCAACCGTCCACCTGCTGGCAGATCGCCTCGTCTCTTTCTATCATTGCCTAAACTGCGTGCCATTAGCTACCGGCCGGCGCCCATATCCTGTCAAAACCTATCGCGCAGCCCGCTTCGAGCCCCGTTTCCTTACCCAATCCAGCGCGAAACCACGGCGCCCCGCGCCCAGGAATGAGAAATTGCTAACCTACGCAACACGCAGTTGCGCACTTCCTGTATAAATGGAATGTGGGGTTGAAATGAGTTAAACGCTGCTGAGCCGCGCAGGCCTGCGCACCCGGCTAATGCAGTTGTGGGCCAGGGTCAGCTGCCAGGACCTCGGTCGGCATCATCACTGCTGCTCTACGCCGATGATGCGCCACTGGTCCGTCGTGCGGTTGCTCAAATCCGAGGGGACGTGCTCCAACATAAATGCGTAGAGTCTGCTTTCCGGTTCGCCGCCGGCCGGATAAACAAGCGAAGCCCAGACCGTTGTCGTGATCGACTGCGACGTGGCTGCCTGGCCGGCAAAAGTAGGAATCGTAGCCAAGTATTGCAGTGAATCCACCCAGGAGAATTCGCCCAATGTTCGCGGAACAGTCTGACGCGCTTCCCCGATCAACAGTTGCTCGTTGCTGTCCGGCTGCAGCAGATAGGCCAGCACGACCGCTTCGGGATAAAAGGGCGACTGGGGAACGCCATAACAGAATACCAGTTCACGCGGACCCTCCGCATAGTGGATGGCCGCACGATACGCGCCCTCACTGGTGAAGTTCAGGTCAATCTGTCGCGCAAAACGAGACTCCTTGCACAGCAGGCTGCGATCATACTGGGGATAACGGGCGCGCACAGTCCGCATCGGGGACCTGTTCTCCGCGCCGTCCCACTCTTCTACATACAGGCCGCCGGGCGCAGAAATCTGCGTGCTGCCGTACCCTTCGCTGAGCGTGCTCCACCAGAAGACGCTTATGTATGTCGGACCGCCTATCGGGCTGAATCCGCCGTACACTATCAATTCATCGTGCTCAGGCAGTTCACCAGGCCCTCCGCCCACCGACTGCCCGCTAACCGATGTCGGCATCTGCTGCGCCAATACCTCGAAATACCGGTTATCAGTCTCGCTATGATCCTCGCGTGTCACGACAAACCACTCCGGGCGGCCCGTCTGTCGCGGCGGCGCCACAAAGCCGAATCCTGACCCTTGCCAGTAGTTTGGTAGCAGCGCATAGGGCTGGAGCCTCGGGGCCGGCGGCCTCGTATTCTCGTCCGACTCCTCCGGCATACCGATTGGCGACTGCGAGTCGTAAATCACCGCGCCGATCGGGCCGCTGATACCTTCCCCATCTGCGGTCGTGCTGGCGTCGTAACGGTAAAAGAGCAGATACTCCTGCTCACTGTCAGCGTCTATGTTGATCGATTCCCACGTGGACACTGCCTTCCACTCTTCCGGCAGAATCAGCCCCAGGTCAATATTCAGCTCCGTGCTGGGCTCGACTGGCCTGCACGCACCCAGCAGGATCGCCGAAAGGAGCAGGCAGACCGCCCCCGCCTGCGCTTTCAGCATCCAATGGCGAATCTGGCCGCCGCCCTTTTCACCTTGGACACCGCATACCGGGGCACCGGGGCCAGGACTTCCGCCTCCTCCTGCGAGCCGCTTGCTGCGAGGCACTGTGTTCGTTGGAATCATCGCTCAGATAGTACCGTAAGCGCGTGGCAGTGGCGCCAGCGGCGGGTCCGTATTAGCTTCATGTATCCAGTCATCCGCTGCGAAAAGACCCGCGTGCAGGCCATTCCATGCCTCCCGCAGTTCCGCAGCGACAAATACCGAACCCGTGCCGATTATGTAGCCCCCCTCCGGGGTGATGCCTTGCGCAGTCTCGATTGCTGACTCCATCGACGGCGCCGTAACTACCATTCGACCACCGTCAGCTTCAAATGTATCGATTGCCGCACGCAGTTCCGGCGCCGGCTTCGCCTTCGGATGGCGGCTCTGAACCAGTACAATCCGCGGCGATGCGGCGCTGGCCAGCGCCAACATCGGCTGGATATCCTTGTCGCTGTTGACCCCGAATACGAATGTAAACGGCTGCCCCGGACGCGTTTCCGCAAGCGTCGAAAGCAGAATCTCCAGGCTGTCTCTGTTGTGGGCGCAGTCCACCACCAAAGGTGTCCCCCCCGTCGCCGGCTGTGGCAGCCATTCAATCCGGCAAGGCCACTTTGTGTCGACCAGTCCGCTGTCCACGAGTCTGTCATCCCACCGCGTCAGGCCCAGTCGGTGCAGTTCCTGCACCATCTCGAAAGCGATCCCGGCATTGACCTGTTGATGCTGTCCTACCAGAGGCAGCCTGGCCCGCCGGTAAAGCTGCACCTCCGACAATGGCGCCTCTTTCTCCTCTGCAACCCTTCTCAATACATCCCGCGCGCACTGTTTCTGCGGCGCGCTGAATACAGGCGTCCCGGGCTTGATGATCCCGGCCTTCTCCGCCGCAATCTCCTCCAGGCTGTCTCCGAGAATGTGCATGTGATCCTTGCTGATATGGGTGATGCCGCACACCGCCGGCAGCAAAATATTGGTGCTGTCCAGGCGGCCTCCGACCCCCACCTCCACCACCGCCCAATCGACCCCGGCCCGCGCAAAATAGAGAAATGCAATGACCATAATGCGGCCAAAAACAGTCAGGTCAGGGGTTGCTTCCAAGTGGGGTACGGCTCGCTCGATCAGTTCCGCGCACTCTTCCCGGCTAATAATCTGCCCATCTACACGCATTCTCTCACGAAAAGTGTGCAAGTGCGGGCTTGTAAACAGACCGGTGCGGTAGCCCAGGTGACGGAGAATCGACTCAGTATATGCGCTCGTGCTGCCTTTGCCTTTTGTCCCCGTTACATGAACCGTCCGGAAACGCTCCTGGGGGTTGTCCAACGCCGCCAGTACCGCCCGCATGCGCTCCAATCGGCTTTCGGGGTCCTTCGCTCGTGGAGCGCGGCCGTCAAACCTGGCATCCTGGAAAAGTATTCCGATCGCTTCTTCGTATGTAAGCGGCCTGGTTGGGATTTGTTCTGGCGCCGGCCTGATCGACACGGGCACTCCTTGATTCTGCAAATGCTCAGCCTGATATTGATTGTAAACTCTGTCCCTATTGCACGCAAACAGTTGCCGGAAAGCAACGCCTGCGCAACGACCGCACTGCACCCAATCACCCAATTACACATTTCACAGTTCAGACACCGGCATTGTCAGCGAAATTAGCGCAATATGGTAAAATTGCGATTATCAGCAATCGTCCAAAATTGCGGAGGAGAATCTCAAATGACCACAAAAATCGCCGTCAACGGCTTTGGCCGTATCGGTCGTCAGGTAACAAAGGCGCTCTTCGAGCACCATAACAATACGTTCGATCTCGTCGCCGTTAACGATCTCGGTGACGTGCATACCATGGCCCACCTGTTCAAATATGATACCAACTACGGTATCTTCGATGGCACCGTTGAAGAGATCGATGGCGATCTGTCGATCAACGGAGACCGCCTCAAAGTGCTCAGCGAGCGCGATCCAAGCAAGCTGCCCTGGGGTGAGATGGGCGTTGATATCGTCGTCGAGAGCACCGGCGTCTTTAGCGATCGCGAAAAGGCTGCCCTCCACCTCGCCGCCGGCGCAAAAAAGGTGATCATCAGCGCTCCCGCCAAAGGCGAAGACATCACCATCTGCATGGGTGTCAACAACGAAAAGTACAATCCGGACAGCCATCACATCATCAGCAATGCCAGCTGCACAACCAACTGCCTGGCCCCCGCGGCCAAGGTCGTAAACGACACCGTCGGCATCGAGCAGGGCCTGATGACCACCGTGCACTCCTACACGACCGACCAGCGTATCCTTGACTTCGTCCATGATGATCTGCGCCGCGCCAGGGCCGCCGGCATGAACATCATTCCGACCACAACCGGCGCTGCCAGAGCCGTGGCCTTGGTTGTGCCAGAGCTTGAGGGCAAGTTTGACGGCATGGCCATGCGCGTTCCCACGTCCACCGTCAGTGTTGTCGATTTCGTCGCCAAGGTTAGCTCCCCAGGCAAAACCGAAGATCTGCTGGCCGCCTTCTCCGCAGCCGCTGAGGGACCAATGCAAGGTATCCTCGATGTCAGCTTTGATCCCCTGGTTAGTTCGGATTTCCAGGGCAATTCACATAGCAGTGTGATCGATGCCGAGTTTACCGCTTGCTACGGCGACCTGGTCAAAGTCGTCACCTGGTACGATAACGAGTGGGCCTACAGTGTCCGTGTGACCGATCTCGCCGCCTTCGTTGCCTGCCAGGGCGTCTAGCGCTTACGCCATCCACCAGAGGCCCCAGTCCGTGACGCGCAAAAGGACCATCCGGGATGTCGACTTGCAGGGCAAGCGCGCGCTCGTCCGCGTCGATTTCAATGTACCCGTAGACGGCAACGGTCGCATCACCGATGACACCCGCATCCGCGCAACCCTGCCCACCCTTGAATTCATCCGCTCGCACGGCGCGTCCCTGGTTCTGATGAGCCACCTCGGCCGGCCCAAGGGCGAACCGGATTCCCGCTACAGTTTGCAGCCCATCGCACAACAGCTCAGCCAGCTTCTCAACACCGAAGTGCGTTTCCCCGGCGCCTTAACCGGTCCGTCCGTCGAAGCGGCCGCTGCCGGCCTCGGCCCGCGCGATGTCATGCTGCTAGAAAATACCCGCTTCCACCCCGGTGAAACCAGCAACGATCCCGCGCTGAGCGCGCAGCTGGCTCGACTCGGCCACCTCTTTGTCAACGACGCCTTTGGCAGCGCCCACCGCGCCCACGCCAGCACCACCGGCGTCGCCGCCCACCTGCCCTCCGTAGCCGGTCTCCTGATGGAAAAAGAGTTGGACTACCTGGGCGCAGCGCTCGAAAAGCCCGCTCGTCCCTTCATCGCCATCCTCGGCGGCGCCAAAGTCAGCGATAAGATCGCCGTCATCACGAAGCTCCTCCAACAGGTAGATGCAATCCTCATCGGCGGCGGTATGGCCAACACATTTCTTGCCGCCGCCGGCTGCCGCATGGAAGCCAGCCTTGTCGAAGCCGACGCGCTCGATACGGCCCGAGCCTTGCGCTGCACCGGCGATGACATCATCCAGCTGCCTGTCGATCTCGCCGTCGCCGAACGCTTTTCCGCCGACGCCGCCTTCCGCACCGTCAGTGTCACCGAGATCCCGCCTGGGTGGATGGCCCTCGACATCGGAGAAGCAACAGTCGCACACTTCGCAAATCGGCTTGCAGGTGCACGTACCGTTCTCTGGAACGGGCCGATGGGCGTCTTCGAACTTCCCCCCTTTGCTCGTGGCACCAATGCCATCGCTGAGATGCTGGCCGGGCTGTCCCATGCCACTACCATTGTCGGTGGCGGCGACTCAGCCGCGGCTGTGCGTCAGGCCGGACTGGTCGAGCGCATCTCACATGTGAGTACCGGCGGCGGCGCCAGCCTGGAGTTCCTGGAAGGCAAAGAGCTGCCCGGCGTGGCCGCCCTGGATAACGAGGAGGCGTAACCAATGAGCTTCTTGAAAAAACTGGCATCACTGTTTACCGGCGGCGGAGGTGGCGGCAATCGCAACTACCCCATCTATGTCTTCAGCACCCGCTGCCGCGAACCAATTATGGCCGAAATCGACCTGGTCAACAGCCTCAGCCGCGATGATGAGAAAGACAACCAGTACTACACGCGCAAAGTGCTGCAAGGCAGCGGCAAAAACCGCTGTTTCACCCAGGTAGAAGTCGAAATTTGGTTCGACCGCGGCAAAAAGGTCTCCCACTATGAAGTCACTGGCGGCCGTTGGCTTACCGCCGAGGAGTACGAAGAGGAACTGATACGCTTTAACGCGCCTCCGGAGGAGGAAGACCCGGTCGCAGACGACTCCCAATCAGGCTAGAACTGGGCCAGCCCGTTCATGCCCAAACTTTAGCGGCCTTGATCTCTTCCCCTGAGAATCAACAATACCTGGGGAGTTCACGACGCCGGCATTCACATCGCAGATCGCTCGCCGTCCGCCCATTCCCGACCCGCAGTCTCACGTTTCAAACAGACACAGCCGCCTACGGAGAACATTCGTTATGCGTAAGCCGATGATGGCCGGCAACTGGAAAATGAACAATACCGTGCCCGAAGCGCTCGATCTGGCGCGGCAGATCTACCAACTGGTCGGTGACTCCACCCTTGTGGAGCAGGTGTTGTGCCCGCCATCCCTCTGCCTGCACCCGCTGCAGACTTTAACGGCTGCCATGCCTTTCTCTCTGGGCGCCCAGAACTGCCACTGGCAGGAAAGCGGCGCCTTCACCGGCGAGATCAGTCCCCCCATGCTCCGGGAACTCGCCCAATATGTCATCATCGGGCACAGTGAGCGCCGGCAGCTGTTCGGAGAAACCGACGAAACCGTAAACAAAAAGACCCGCGCCGCCTTGGCGCACGACCTGGCTCCAATCGTCTGCGTCGGTGAAAGCCTCGATCAGAATGAGCGGGGCGAAACCGTGTCAATCATCACCGCACAGGTACGCGCCGCGCTCGACGGGCTCAGCGCTGAGCAGCTGCAAACTCTCGTCATCGCCTATGAGCCGATCTGGGCTATCGGCACGGGCCGCGCCGCCACCGCGCAAACCGCGGGCGACATCTGTGGCCTGGTTCGCTCTATCCTGCGCGAACTGCACGGCGGCGCAGTCGCCGACACCACCCGCGTTCTCTACGGCGGCAGCACAAAACCGGACAATATCAGCGCCATCATGGAACAACCCGACATCGACGGCGCGCTCATCGGCGGCGCATCGCTAGAGGCCGCCAGTTACGCCGAAATGGTGAAGATTACAGCCCAGGTCTACGGCGGCTAACGTATGCCTGCTTGCCCCGCCACCTACCCGGGAGGAATAGTCAAAGCCGGGCCTAAAACAGCGTGAAGAGTGAGACCAGCTTCCTCTCTCCTTTCCCCTTTTCACGCTCTCCTCGAACTCCCTCATGTCTCCACTGTCCCCATATCTGTTTTTCGTCCTCTTCTTCGTCCTGCTCGCCGCTCTCTGGTGGCTGAGCTGGCGAATCGGCCTGCTGATCCAGGAAATCGTCTATCTGATCACCGGCTCCGATGACCTGGCGATGGTGATTTTATTCCTGATCTACCTGCCGGGCATCCTCATCCACGAGACCTCCCACTGGCTCGTTGCCAGGATTCTCGGTCTGAAAACCAGCAAGTTTCGCGTATGGCCCAAATATTCCCGCAATACAATCGGTCTGGGAAGCGTGACGGTTTCGTCCGGAGGCGTAATCTGGGACAGCCTGGTGGGGTTGGCGCCGCTCCTGATCGGGTCGGCGCTGATCGTACTTATCGGTGAGCAAGTCTTCGACACGCAGACCGTCGCCTTCGCCTGGCGTACCGGCAAACTGCTCGACGGGCTGACCTTTGTCGCAGACGGCTTGGCGCACAGGCCGGACAGCCTGCTCTGGAGCTATCTCCTCTTCGCTATCGCCAACGCCATGATGCCCAGCGCCAGCGACCGCGCGCCGCTGAAATCACTGGGCATCTATGTCTTTCTCATCGGCGCTGTGTTCGTGCTCATCGACCAGTCGGGCCGCAATGTGGTCCTGCTTCTCAACTTCCTCCTCGGCCCAATCCAACTCCTGACCGGCGCCTTCTTTCTCGTCACAGCCATCGATCTCGCGATCTTCCTGCTTCTTCTCGCAGTGAGATCACTGTGGCAAATGACCTTCAAATAGCTGCCAAGCGCGCCACTTCCCGAATTCCAGACGATTTAAGCAACTACGCAGCCGCACCTGATTCCCAACCCTGAACGAAGCGAGCAAACGTGTTCCTTCTCCCCTCATTAGTGTATTTTGGGCGGTCGGGCCTTCGGCCCTCCCTTGTGCAGGGGCTGCGCCCCCGCAACGCCCCCCTACAAAACCATCCCTCACCCACCGTGTGCCTTCATCGCAACGTGTCCGCTGGCGAGCATGGCCGCCCCCGCACACCAGTCCCGTCACCAAGAGCCTGAATCGTTCCAAGAATAACTGGCCGGTCAACTACCGTGGCTTAGCAATTACCGTGGACAAAAAGAAGTTGCAGTTGCCGTTCTCCGCGGTCCTTCGCGGCCCTTCGTGGACAAAAAGAAGTTGCCGTTGCCGTTCTCCGTGGCCCTCCGTGGACAAAGGTGTTGCAGTTGAAGTTCTGCAGTTGAAGTTCTTCGTGGCCCTTCGCGGCCCTTCGTGGAAAAAAGAAGTTGCAGTTCTTCGCGGTCCTTCGCGGCCCTTCGCGGATAAAAAGAAGTTGCAGTTGCCGTTCTTCGTGGTCCTTAGTGGCCCTTCGTGGAAAAAAGAAGTTGCAGTTCTTCGCGGTCCTTCGCGGCCCTTCGCGGATAAAAAGAAGTTGCAGTCGCCGTTCTTCGTGGCCCTTCGTGGAAAAAAGAAGCTGCAGTTCTTCGCGGTCCTTCGCGGCCCTTCGCGGATAAAAAGAAGTTGCAGTTGCCGTTCTTCGTGGTCCTTCGTGGTCCTTAGTGGCCCTTCGTGGAAAAAAGAAGTTGCAGTTCTTCGCGGTCCTTCGCGGCCCTTCGCGGACAAAAAGAAGTTGCAGTTGCCGTTCTTCGTGGTCCTTCGTGGCCCTTCGTGGAAAAAAGAAGTTGCAGTTCTTCGCGGTCCTTCGCGGCCCTTCGCGGATAAAAAGAAGCTGCAGTTGCCGTTCTTCGTGGTCCTTCGTGGCCCTTCGTGGAAAAAAGAAGTTGCAGTTCTTCGCGGTCCTTCGCGGCCCTTCGCGGATAAAAAGAAGTTGCAGTTGCCGTTCTTCGTGGCCCTTCGTGGTCCTTCGCGGCCCTTCGTGGAAAAAGAAGTTGCAGTTGCCGTTCTTCGCGCTACTTCGCGTCCCTTCGCGGAAAAAAAGAAGTTGCCGTTCTCCGCGGCCCTTAATGACCCTTCACGACCAACCGCCCTCCACAAAAAAGACCCGCCGCATTCGCAGCAGGTCTTTGCAATTGTCAATTTCACTCAGCCATCAGTTCAGATGCGACTGAATCTTCCCCAGCAACTGGGCTTTCTGCTGGAAGCCAACGATAGTCTCCACCTGCTGACCGTCTTTGAACAACATCAGCGTTGGAATACTCATCACGCCGAACGCCATCGCCGTGCTCTGATTCTCGTCCACATCGAGCTTGCCGATCGTCAGTTTGCCGTTCAATTCGGTAGCAATCTCATCCAGCACCGGTGCGATCATCTTGCACGGACCACACCACTCCGCCCAAAAATCTACCAAAACCGGGACATCCGCTTGGATGACCTCATCTTCAAAATTCGCGTCTGTGACAACTACTGTGTTCTCGCCCATTTTCTCGTCTCCTACTCCTGTATGCGAGCGTAAAAAATGCAACCTTGCGCCATAATCGTCTTCAACCCGCCAGACAATGACAAGTGTAACAAGAAAGGCCCGGCGCGGCTGTAGACTTAACTACAAAAATCATAGTACGTCCTTTGGAGGGCAAAAGTCAAAACTCAGCCCTAACCGATTCCTACTATCTGCGCACCCCCTGCGCTGGCGAACTGTCAACCATCCTTCTGCCTCCTTTGCAGAAAAGCCGCGAACTCTTCACTGTCTAAGGCCCCCGCCCGCGGCGGCGCAGATTCGGGCTCGCGGGCAACGGGCGCCTCCTCAACAATCGGCAGCTCTTCTTCCGTCCCAAGCCGGGCCGTAACCGACGGGATCACCTCCAGAATGCTTTCCAGAAACGTCGTTATAAGCGCCTCCTCGCCAGGCAGATTGATTATCAACGTACGGCCGCGGATGCCTGCAACGCCCCTATCCAACAGCGCCATCGGATTGCTCGCCGCCGCCCTCGCCCGCATCGTCTCTGGCAGAGAGGGCATCATCCGCTCCAATACCGCGGCCGTGGCTTCGGGTACAATCTCCTCTCCCGACGGCCCCGCCGCCGGAAACGTACCGCCCACCGTCACAATCAGATCAATCTCCTCTTCATCGCACCAGTGCCGCAGCGTCTCCTCTATCTGGTAGCGATGAGGCGCCGTATAGGCGCGGCTGACGAGGGGCAATATTCCATCCAGAACACCGCCCAGCATTCTCTGTACACTGGCCATAACCGCATCTGCAGAGTCGGTCGACCTGGCTATGAAAAGAAACCCGAAACGGATCAGCATGAATGTCGGATTCTCCTTCCACCTTACGAAGTCTATGGTTGACGCCGGGCCCTGGCACGCGGCTCCCGACGATATTACAACCACTTGAAAAATTAGACGAACAAAAAGCGATGGCTAAGCCACCGCTTTCAATATTCGCATATTAAAGATAAGGAACGCTCAGCGCTTGGTGTACTGCGGGGCCTTGCGTGCCCGTTTGAGACCTGGCTTCATCCGTTCCTTCACGCGTGCATCGCGCGTGAGAAAACCGGCAGCCTTCAAAGTAGCCCGCAGATTAGGATCCGCCGCCACCAGTGCGCGGGCCAAGCCGTGCCGGGCTGCATGGGCCTGGCCGCCTTCACCACCGCCATGCACCTTGATACTGATATTAAAGCTGCTCTCCGTTCCAGTCAGAGTCAGCGGTTGACGAATCACCATCTGATCCAACGCGCGCCCGAAGTAAACGTCCATCGGCAGACTATTTGCGATAATCTCCCCATCTCCCTCGTACAGACGGACGCGTGCCGTGGCGCTCTTGCGCCGTCCAATGGCTTCGATATACTCACTCATATCTGCTCTCCTGCAGTTTCAGTTCTTTCGGCTTTTGGGCCATGTGCGGGTGATCCGGACCGGCGTAGACTCTCAGCTTCTTCATCTGAGCCCGCCCGAGCCGTGTCTTGGGAACCATGCCTTTGACCGCATCAAAAATTATCTTCTGCGGCTGTCTCTCCAACTGCTCCCGCATCGTTCGGCTCTTCAAGCCGCCAGGATAACGCGAGTGCCGGTAATAGCGCTTATCATCCAAACGGTTGCCCGTGACGTGGAACTTCTCGCAGTTGACCACAATCACGAAGTCACCACAATCCACATTGGGCGTGAATTTCGGCTTGTGTTTACCCCGAAGAACCTGCGCGATCTCCGACGCCAGCCGGCCGAGTGTCTTGCCCGTGGCATCGACAACCCACCATTCACGCCCGCTCTTGGCCTCTGTATAGGTTAAGCTCAGTGTCTTCACCCTGTATTCTCCTCATTCACGCCTGTAAGCAGGCTTTCTGCCGCCCACGCGATACCAATTAATCCGTGGAAAACAGATCAGAATATTCTTCATACCTCACCCGCTCCAGAACAAGCCCATTGGGCGGGAGCGGCGGTGCAGAGCGGCTGCGATCCTTTGCCTTCAAAGCCGCCGCCAGTTCCTCGCTCTGCCACTCTCCCAGCCCGACCGCCAGCAGCGACCCGGCCAGGTTACGCGCCATCCGGCGCAAAAAAGCGTTTGCTGTAATCGTCAGAACCAACTGTTCCACCGGAAAAGGATCCAGCACCGGCAGCGACTCTTCCACACGCTCCCAAATCAGCGACACGATTCGGCGAACAGTGTTGTCCCCCTGTGGCGCCTGCCCAAACGTGGCAAAGTCGTGCGTCCCGATCAACACGCTGGCAGCCCCGTTCATCGCTTCCAAATTCGGGCGTCTGGGCAACACCACCCCAAACCGATCTGTCAGAGGGAAGCGCTTCTCGCCTTCCCCTCCAAACGCCGGCGCCCACGTCGTGTACCGGTAAGACCGCTCAACCGCGCTGAAACGCGGGTGAAACGCCGGCGGTGCCTCTGCCAAACGGCGGATAACTATCGAAGCTGGCAAACGTTGATTCCAGGCCCGGCGCAATGCTGACAGCGAGTGCCTCCACGGCACTTCAACCGCTATAACCTGCCCCCGCGCATGAACGCCTGTGTCCGTCCTGCCTGCGCCGCTGACCCGGCATAGCCCGCCGGTCAGATCGGCCAACGCGTCTTCCAACGCGCCTTGCACCGTCGGCGCCTGCCGTTGTACCTGAAAACCACAAAAATCCGTGCCGTCGTAGGCGATCAGACCGGCGACCCTGGGCATTCGCTCCTCACCGGAGTGGCGCACGCGGCCACAAACCACCTACGCTTCCGACTGCCGAAAACTCTCCAAACAACCGATTTCAGCGGCAGTCAGCCTGGTTACCCGCTATTCTCGTCCGTAACTAACTCGATAATTGCCATCTCAGCCGCGTCGCCAAAACGTTTGCCCAACTTGACAACTCGCGTATACCCGCCATTCCGTTCCTCGTAGCGGGGAGCCAACTCGTCAAACACCTTCTTCGCCACCGTCTTGTCATTGAGGTACGCCACGACCTGCCGCTGCGCATGCACCCGGTCAATCTTCCCAGCAAGACCGTGCTTGGCTTTGGTGATCAGCTTCTCAGCATCGCCCCGCACAGCACGCGCCTTGGCGTGTGTAGTGGTTATCCGCTCGTGAATATAGAGTTCTCTAATCAGGCTGCGAAACAGGGCTTTGCGCTGTGCCGGCGACCGGCTCAGCTTCTTCCCCGCAATCTGGTGTCGCATTGTCCTATTCCTCCGGTAGCGGCGACAAGCTCGTCTCTTCGACGACTTCGACTGCCTCAGCCGCCTCAGCCGCTTCAGTTGTCTCCGCCGCTTCAGCTGCTACAACAGCTTCAACTGCTTCAGCCGCTTCGGCTAATATCTCTTCGTTTTCGGTTCCGTTGCCGCCACCCAGGTAGGCGCTGAGATCAACACCCATCACATTCATGTATCCTTTCTCGCTCAGCTTCTCTACCAGCTCATCCAGCGACTTCTTGCCAAAGTTGCGGATGGCGAGCATCTCGTCCTCACCCTTCTCCATTCGCTTTAGAATCTCACCAATCTTCGTGATGCCCGCCCGTTTCAGACAGTTATAGGCACGCACCGTCAACTCCAACTCCTCGATCGGCGCTTCGGCCACACGGCTGGGAATGCTCTCTTCCTCTTCCTCCGGCAACTCGACCATCGCCGTGCGGTCGCCGACAAACAGGCTCAGATGCTGAACAAGAATATCAGCCGCCTGCCGCATCGAATCTTCCGGTGATATCGTACCATCGGTCCACACTTCAAGATTCAACCTGTCATAGTCCGTCTGCTGACCAATGCGCGTGCGTTCCACCCGGTAAGATGCCTTCTTTACCGGACTGAAAATCGCATCCACCGGAATCTCGCCCAGCGGCAACTGCATCCGCTCTTCAGCCGGGCTGTAACCCCGGCCCTGCTCCACCACCATCTCGATGTCAAGGTCCACTTCATTCGAGTCGGCGAACAGCAGATAAAGATCCGGGTTGACAATCTCGACTTCCGGCGGGCAATTCAAATCTCCGGCTGTCACCGGCCCTTCGTGGTACACCTCCACCGAAACGCGAACAGGTTCGGCGCTCTCGCTCCGGAATCGTATCTGCTTCACATTCAATATCAGACGAGTGGCATCCTCCAGCACATGGTCGATTGTAGAAAACTCATGATGGACACCACTGACCGAGATTGAAGTCACTGCGGCGCCCGGTAAACTCGACAGCAACACCCGGCGCAAGGAATTCCCTAGGGTAATCCCATAACCGCTTTCCAGCGGGCTGATCACAAAATGGCCGTAGTTGCGAGAACTGGCCTCTACTTCTATCTTCGGTAATACTAGATTGTTAAGCAACGGCTACCCCTCCCAGCTATATTGCAGTCTCATCCAAACAACGTGTGGCGACAGACAATCGTCGTAGCCCTACCGGTTGTCAATTCAACCGACCTGTTAAGGCAACGAATCTGTACCAGGTCAGCTAACGACTGTAGTACTCAACGATCAACTGTTCGTTCAGGAGTACGCCAATCTCGTCTCGCTCCGGCGCCGAAGTCACCGTACCGTTAAGATTGGTCGCATCCAGACTAAGCCACGTAGGGGGGGACGCACTGCCGAGAATCTGGGCGCGCTCGCGAAAATATGTTTTGGTTCGACTCTTCTCCCGAACAGATATCAGGTCATTCGGCGACACCAAAAAGGACGGAATATTCGTCTTGCGGCCGTTTACCGCAAAGTGACCGTGACGCACCAACTGACGCGCCTGCGGCCGGCTATCGGCAAAACCAAACCGGTACACAACGTTGTCCAGCCGGCTTTCCAACAACTCCAGCAACGTGCCGCCCGTTAGACCCTTGCGCCGCGACGCTTCCCTGAAATATCGACGGAACTGCCGCTCCATCACCCCATACATGCGACGCGCCTTCTGCTTCTCGCGTAACTGAATACCGAAATCAGAAACCTTCCGACGCATTACATTGCGCCGACCTGCTTCGCCCGGTGGAAATGGACGCCGGTCAACCGCGCATTTCGGACCGACACAGCGTTCGCCCTTCAAAAATAGCTTCTGTCCTTCTCGTCGGCAGAGTTTACAAACTGCATCTGTATATCGTGCCATCTCTCCTCCAAGTCGACTATCGCTCGCAACCACTTGCCCTATTCAAGGCCGTGACTTAGCTTATAGTGTGCTCATTGTGTCGATTCTTTTGCCTGAAGAGTGTCCGCTTCACTGGTACATGCGCAAGCAGCATCGTCCCCCCTTGCCGGCATCCGCAGCGCATTTACTTCCCCACTGCGCGAATCCCCTACCCTAATTCTCTGCGAAAATACTCTGCACAAATACGCTTCTATGCAAAACAAGCGGCATCGCGCCAGAACACGATGCCTCTCTTCTCCCGGCAGGTGAATCCCGTTGTCGCGCAACCCCTCCAACCGCAATTCCTGGAGCTGCGCCGCGCAAGCTTTCCTAAACTCTTCGCTTGCTCGGGGGACGCACCCCGTTATGTGGTATTGGCGTTATGTCGGCTATCGACGTAACCGTCAAACCGGCCGGATTCAATGCCCGCAACGCACTCTCGCGGCCAGGCCCCGGCCCCTTGATAAATACCTCGACCTCACGCATATTGAAGTCACTCACCGCTTGGCGAGCCGCCGCCGCTGCCGCAAGCTGGGCCGCAAACGGCGTACTCTTGCGGCTCCCCTTGAAACCGGCCGTGCCCGAACTGGCCCAACACAGGACCTCCCCAGTGGGATCGGTGACCGTGATAATAGTATTGTTAAATGTGGCGCGGACATGGATCTGCCCGCTCGGCACGAGTTTCCTCTCGCGACGCGTCGATCGACTACCCCGGCGGCGTTGTGTTCGAGCCATCGTTTCTCCTTAACCTGATGTTCCTGCCGAAATTCCGGCAGCAGCGACCATCTGTCGCTACTTGCGCGCCCGCTTCTTGCCGGCAACCGTCTTCTTTATGCCGCGGCGTGTGCGAGCATTGGTGCGCGTGCGCTGGCCGCGGCTCGGAAGGTTGCGGCGATGACGCAATCCCCGATAGCTGCCGATTTCCATGAGACGCTTGATGTTCATGTTCACTTCGCGCCGCAAATCACCCTCGACGCGACAGTTGCGCTCTATGTAATCCCGCAACGCCGCCAATTCATTCGTGTCCAGGTCCTTGACGCGTTTGTCTTCGTCAATCCCCGTCGATTCAAGAATCTCCTTGCTGACCGACCGGCCGACGCCATAAATGTAGGTTAGGGCAATTACGACCCGCTTATCTCGAGGAATGTCGACGCCTGCGATACGTGCCATTGCTTTCCCTCCTGAGTGCCTATCCTTGCCGTTGCTTGTGTTTGGGGTTTTGACAAATCACGTACACAACCCCCCGCCTCCGTACAACCGAACACTTTTCGCACATCTTCTTGACCGAAGGCCGCACTTTCATCTTTTTGTCCCTCTCTTAAGTCGTAACGCAATTCCACGAGTGTATCACAAAGCTATAAGAGCGTCAATATCTCAGGGCCTCTATTGGTGACGGCTACCGTATGCTCGAAATGGGCGCTCAGGCTGTGATCTTCACTGATTACGGTCCACTTGTCCTTCAGCGTCTCCGTCCGCCACGTACCCATCTGCACCATCGGCTCTATCGCAATCACCAACCCAGGGCTTAATGCAACCCTGCCGTCCGTGTCATCCGATACATAATTCAACACTTGCGGCCCTTCATGCATCGACCGGCCCACACCGTGGCCAGTATACTCCCGTACGACGTGAAAACCACTCGGCTCTACACTCTTCTGCACCGCCGAACTGATATCCAGTACACAACCGCCCGCCCGAATCGCATCAATGCCGGCCGTTAGACTTGCCTCCGTTACCTGCAACAGGCGTTCAGCCGCCGGGTCAATCTCGCCTACCGGATATGTCCAGCCACTGTCTCCCACAAAGCCGCGATGAAAAACCCCTACATCGATGCTGATTATGTCGCCCTCTTGCAATACCCGCGCCTGATTCGGAATGCCATGCACCAGCTCCTCATTGATGCTCGTGCATATATTGGCCGGATAGCCTCGATAGCCGAGAAAACTTGACTTCGCATTGTGGCTGTGAATAATCCCGGCCGCCAGCTCGTCCAAATCCAACGTGCTTATGCCTGGCCCGATCGCCTCTCGAAATGCCTGATGAACCCTGGCAACAATGCGGCCTGCTTCCCGCATAATCTGAATCTCGCGCGGGCTCTTGTGAATAGGCGCCGGACGTTCCTGCTCCTGCCTGGCCTTGATCCGGCCCCGCCCATTCCGGCGCAGCCGGCGCCTGAATTTCATCATCATGCTTTCGCCGTTCATCTTGCACTTGCAGTCGCCGGCATTCGGGCCGCGCACCGATCAGACCGACAGGGCGCTCCCCGCCGTCTCAATATTATTGGCTGCTAAAACTGCCACCAGCTGCTCCTGCATCTCCTCGATCGGCTTTGCGCCATCGATATTTACCAGAAGTCCCTTGGCGAAATAGTATCCAATCAGAGGCGACGTCTGCTTGTAATAGATATACAACCGATTCTGGACCGTCTCCGGCTTATCGTCATTCCGCTGGTACAATTCACCGCCGCAACTGTCACATCCCTCGCCGCGCGCAGGATTAAACGTCAAGTGATAAACACGGTCGCAGTTACGGCAAACCCGCCGCCCTGTGATCCGCATAGTCACCACATCGTCTTCCAGCTGGAACATCGGCACCAGGTCAATGCCGCCGAATTCCGCCGTCATCCCGTCCAGCGCCTCAGCCTGAAGGAGATTTCGTGGAAAACCATCCAGAATCGCGCCCCGTGCGGCATCCTCTTCGGCCAGGCGAGCTTCCACCATCCGAATCGTCACCTCGTCGGGCACCAATTCACCCTTATCGTAGTAGCTCTTGGCCAGCTGCCCGAGCTCCGTCTCGTTATTCAGGTTGTACCGGAAGATCTCGCCCGTCGAAATCTGCGGAATGCCCAACTTCTCCTGCAATAGCTGGGCCTGCGTGCCCTTGCCGGCCCCCGGCGCTCCCAACAACACCAGATAAATGCGGTCGCTCATCAACACCAAGTCCTTGCGCTGTAATAAATGGGAGGCTAACGGATAAAGCCCTCGTAGTTGCGCATCATCAACTGCGCCTCAATCTGCTTCATCGTGTCCAGCACCACACCCACGACAATAAGGAGACCCGTGCTGCTGATAATCAGCGTATTGAAGCTGCCAACACCGCCCCCGAATACCAAGCCCGCCAGGAAGGGCAGCACCGCAACCAAGCCCAGAAAAAGCGCCCCGACCAGCGTTATGCGCCCTAACACACTGTTCAAATACTGCTCTGTGCGCGGACCAGGCCGGATGCCGGGAATAAATCCCCCTTGCTTCTGCAACGTGTCGGGAAGATTCTGTTGCCGGAACATGATGTCGGTATAAAAATACGTGAACGCAACCGTCAACATGAAGTAGATCAACCAGTACAGAAAGTTCTGTGGACTGAACGAAGTGAAAAAGAAATTCGCCACAGTGCCAATCCAATCACTGCGAAGAATAAAGTATGATGCCATTGTGTTCGGCAATATCAGCAGACTCTGGGCAAAAATCAGCGGAATCATACCGGCCGTGTTCACCCGCATCGGCACATAGGTACTCTGCCCGCCGACCATCATCAGTCGGTTGCCCCGCATCGTCCGCACCCGCTTGCCATACTGCACAGGAATCCTGCGCTGGCCCTCCTGTACCCAAACAATCAGCGCAACCGTCAAAACCGTAATAACGCTGAATATCACCAACTGTGTGATTCCCTGCTGCCCCAGCAGCCGCACCTGATTCGGCGCCGAAGCGACAATGCCGGCAAATATGATCAACGAAACACCGTTGCCAATGCCTTGCTCAGTCAGTAGCTCTCCCATCCACATGGCCAACATTGTGCCGGCAGTCAAACTGATCAGAATGGTAAGCGAAGGCAACAGCGCCTCACCCGTGAAGCCCCAATTCTCGAGAACAGCCCCTGTTGCCGCCCCGCCCACCGGACGACTAAGCAGCGTCGCCTGGCCGAAAGCCTGCAAAATCGCCAGGGGAACCGTCATATAATGCGTGTAGCGATTCAGCTGCTGCCGGCCCTGTTCACCCTCCCGGCTCAACTCCTCCAACTGGGGCACTATCGGCGTCAACAACTGCATGATGATCGTGGCGGTAATATAAGGATAAACACCCATCGCCATCACGCTGAACTGGGCCAGCGCGCCGCCGCTGAAAAAGTTCAACAGGCTCAGAAGAATGTTCTGATCCGTCGAACGAAATATCTGATCCAGCACCTCGCGATTGACGCCGGGAAGAGGTATATGCGCAGCCAGTCGGTAGGCGACCAGAATCAGAAACGTGTAGAGCAGTTTCTGACGCAGGTCTGGCAAACGAAAGGCATTGCGAACGGCTTCGAGCATAAAAATTCTCCGGTAGAGATCCGACCGGGCCTGGCCGCCTCTTCAGGCGCCATCCCGGCCTCCCTACAGCTAAGACCGTGGCATATTCTTGTTAACTGCAAAGGGCAGAATTTCAACCGAACCACCCGCGGCCTCTACCTTCTCCCGCGCGCTCTTGCTGATTCGATGCACTTGCAGATGGAGAGCCTTGTCTATCTCTCCCCGCGCCAGAACGACTACAGGCTGCTTGCTGTCTCCCAAAAGTCCCGTGTCGAATAGCGACGCAGGCGTCACCTGCGCATCAGCCTCAAAACGCTCGCCCATCTTATCGAGATTCACCGGCGTGTAGGTCACTTTGAAGCGGTTGACGAAGCCGCGCATCTTGGGCAGCCGTCGAAGAAAGCTTAACTGCCCACCTTCAAACCCCTGCCGGACACCACCGCCCGAGCGGGCATTCTGGCCCTTGGTGCCCCGCCCGGCCGTCTTGCCCCGCCCGGAGCCGGTGCCGCGACCTACTCGTTTCCTGTTTCGGGTTGCGCCCTCATCGGGGCGTAATTCATGCAGTTTCATATTCTCTATATCCCAGCCAAATGGAAAAGGCCGCCTCTGCTCGTAACTGCCCCGGGCCTTCTGCTCCGCCCGTTTAAGCCTCTATCTCTTCCACCACCTCAACAAGATGAGAAACTTTGGCGATCATCCCTCGAATCGTCGGACTGTCAGACTTCTCGACGGTCTGATTTATCTTTTTCAGCCCCAGGGCGTGTACAGTGGCCTTCTGGCGTTTGTTATAACCAATCGGACTCTTCTTCAGCTTTACAGTGATCGTCTTTTCCATAGGTCTAATCTTCCTGGTACCAGAAGGGACGCAATTTCTCAGGATCAACCCCCCGCCGTTGCGCCTCGACTCTATAGTCTTGCAGCTGCTTCAGCGACGCGAAAGTCGCCTGCACAACATTCAAAATATTGTCGCTCCCCAATGACTTGGACAAAATGTCCTTCACGCCCGCAGCCTCTACCACAGCGCGCACGCCGCCGCCGGCAATCACACCGGTGCCAGGACTGGCCGGTCTCAACAACACTTCGCCGGCGCCAAACCTGGCTTGGCTCGCATGAGGAATCGTCGTACCCAGCAGATTCACATCCACCATCGTTTTGCGGGCAGTCTCACTCGCTTTGCGAATAGCGTCCGGAACCTCGCGCGCCTTACCTACCCCTACGCCAACGCGCCCATTGTTGTCCCCAACGACCACCACCGCGCGAAAAGCAAACCGGCGGCCACCCTTCACCACCTTGGCCGTTCGCGCGATATGAACGACCTTCTCATCCAGTTCGTCCTTCTCTTCTTCCTGCTCGCGGTCCCGTCGACGGTCTCGACGTCCCATTTCCCTCTCTCCTTGCTCGTTTTAGAAGACGAGACCACCCTCTCGACTGCCATCGGCCACCGCCTTCACGCGGCCGTGATAGCGGTACCCGCCGCGATCGAAAACCACCTGCTCAATTCCGGCCGCCTTGGCCCGTTCAGCAACGACTTTGCCGATCTCCTCCGCCTGCTGCACCTTCAGCTTATCGGCCAGAACCTCTTGCAGGCCGGCTTCCAATGTCGAGGCCGACACAATCGTATGCCCGGCCTGGTCGTCGATGACCTGCACGCTGATGTTCTTCAAACTGCGATATACATTCAATCGCGGCCGCATCGCCGTCCCCGAAACCTTGCGGCGTACCCGCATATGCCGGCGTTTTCGCGCTCTCGTCCGTGTCTGATTCGCCATAATCCTCTACTCCTCGCGCAGTTATGCTGCTATTGCGCCGGCACCGGCCTTGCCTGCCTTGGAACGCACATATTCGCCTTGATAACGAATACCCTTGCCCTTGTACGGCTCCGGCGGGCGCTCCTTGCGTATCTTTGCAGCCAGTTCACCAACCTTCTGCTTGCTGATACCCGATATCGTCACCGTCCGCCCATCTCGAGACACCTCAAACAAAATATCCGGCGTGGGCGGCGCATACTCTACCGGATGACTCTTCCCAACCTGCAATAACAGGTTCTCACCCTCCTGCTGCGCACGGTAACCAACTCCGTGAATCTCCAGAGTCCTCCGGAAACCATCAGTCACCCCCACCACCATGTTATGGAGCAACGATCTCGTCAGGCCATGAATAGCGCGATGGTGGCGCTGGTCGGTCGGCCGGGTGACAACAATCTCGCCATTCTCTCTCGAGAACTTCATATCCCGATTGAAAGTCTGGCTGAGTTCCCCTTTTGGGCCTTTCACCGTAATCAGGTTGCCCGCCACTATATCAACCGTCACTCCGGCAGGCACCGGAACCGGCATCTTCCCGATTCGCGACATTTTCTCCTCCCAACACTACCAAATGTTACACATTATCTCGCCGCCAACCTGTTCACGACGGGCCTGGCTTCCACTCATTACACCTTTCGGTGTCGAGACAATATTAATCCCCAGTCCACTTCGCACCAGGGGAATATTTCGATATCCCGTATACGTCCGCCGACCAGGCCGGCTCACCCGCTCTATCCCGGATATTACCGGTTGCCCCTTGTCCGAATACTTCATCCCAATGATCAGATTCGGTCGGGCCTTGTCAGCAGTCACCGAATACCCACTGATGAAGCCCTCCTCCGCCAGAATCTTAGCGAGCGCGACCTTCGCCCTGGAACTGGGCATCACCGCACGCCGGTGCCTGGAGTTCGACGAGTTGCGGACCCGCGTCAGAAAGTCCGCGATTGGATCGGTCATCATAACCAAAGCTTCCTCTTGATTCTTGCAGCGCAACTGCTCCCAACAATTATGGCAGCAGCCCCGCAGTTATCGGTTCGGCTACCAGCTGGACTTGACTACGCCCGGCAGATTGCCATGTAGGGCCTCTCGACGAAAACAGATGCGGCAAAGACCAAAACGGCGCATGAACGCCCGCGGACGACCACACTTCGTGCAGCGGTTGCGCACACGTACTTCATACTTCCGTTTAGTCTCCCGCGAAACTATACTTTTCTTAGCCACAGACCGTATTCTCCTTCATCTTCGTAGCCGGTTTCTCTATCGCCGTTGGAACGGCATGTCCATCATGGCCAGCAGCCGCCGACCCTCTTCATCAGTATCAGCCGTGGTAACAACCGTTACTTCCATCCCTCGAACCTTGTCAATCTCGTCATAGTCGATCTCCGGAAAGATCAACTGCTCACGCAGGCCCAGGCTGTAGTTGCCCCGACCATCGAAAGAATCAGGCGAAATGCCGCGAAAATCCCGCTGCGCCGGCAACGCTATGCTGATCAGACGGTCAAGAAAATCCCACATCCGCCGACCCCGCAGCGTTACCTTCACCCCAATCGGCATCCCTTCCCGCAGCTTGAATACCGCAATCGACTTGCGCGCCCGCGTTACAATCGGCCTCTGTCCCGTGATAATCGTCAGATCATGGCTGGCGCGGTCAATCGTCTTACCATCCGTGATCGCCTCTCCCATGCCAATGTTTACGCTGATCTTGTCAACCCTGGGCACCTGCAGGAGGTTCGTATAACCGAATTCCGTCATCAGCGCCGGGGCAATCTCACTGTCAAATCGTTCCTTCAGCCGGGGCTTCTGTGCCGTCATTCCGTTCGCTTCACTCATCGCTCTCCACTCCTCGCCCGCAAACACCGCCTGCAGCGGCATCGGGCCGTCCATCTGTCCGTTTAACTAACTTTCGCTTCCTGTTGGCAGGAGCTCATTCGTGCGCCGATCGATCCGAATCTTGTCCTCGCCCTCAAATCGGTAGCCGGCGCGAGTCACCTCGTTGTCCGTCCCCACGAGCGCCACATTGCTGATGTGTAACGGCGCCTCCAACTCAATGCGGCCCGTCTGCGTACGCACTGTCGGGCTGCGGCGCTGATGCTTCGTCACAAAATTCGCGCCCGCCACCACAACATACACACGATTGGGATCGTGGCGGCCCTTTTTGTCCTTTTTGCGTATTACGCTCTGGACTTCACCGCGGTGCCCCTTGTCATTGCCGGCGATCACTTCGACGAGGTCGCCCTTCCTTATCTTTACGCTCATCCCCTCATCTCCTCGGTTCGTGAACGATACCGTCCACCGGCCCGTCCAACCTGAAGTCTTTCCACCTGCCCCTCTTAGAGTACTTCCGGAGCCAGGGATACGATCTTCATATACCCATGATCCCGCAACTCCCGCGCAACCGGGCCAAAAATGCGGGTGCCGCGTGGGTTCCTGTTGTCATCAATAAGAACAGCCGCATTCTCATCAAATCGAATGTAACTGCCGTCCTTTCGCCGCACCGGACGCCGCGTGCGCACGATAACCGCCCGCACTATCTCGCCCTTCTTCACCGCCGCCGTCGGGCTCGAAGACTTGACCGTCGCCACTATCACATCACCAATCCCACCGTAGCGGCGCGTACTCCCACCGCGGACTCGAATTGTCAACAACTCTTTCGCGCCTGTATTGTCAGCAACTCGCAGGCGGCTCTCTTGTTGAATCATAGCTCCATACCCCTTTTCTTGCCGGCCAGCCTCGACCTAGACTACCACCGCATGATCAAGAATCTGGGAAACATAAAACTTCTTGTGCTTACTGATCGGCCGGCATTCACGAATCTGGACTGTATCTCCGACTCGACAGGCATTGTCAGCATCATGGACTTTGTATTTCTTATGTGACTTGACCACCTTACCATACAGCGCATGGCGCGCGGCCCGCCCAACTTCGACAACCACCGTCTTGTCCATCTTGTCGCTGGTGACCACGCCAACCAACTCCCGTCTTCGCTCGCGCATTGCCCCCTACTCCTCGTTTTCTTCGGCTATCAACTCCCGCTCACGTAAGATCGTCTTTATACGCGCGATCTCACGGCGGACCTGACCTTTGCGTGCCGTATTTGTCATCTGCCCGGTCGCCCTCTGAAAGCGCAAGTTAAACAGTTCCTGATAGCCATCGTCCAACCGGCTGTAGAGTTCACTTGCCGTCAGCGGGCGCAGCTCATGTGCTTTCATCTCTCATCTCTCCTCGCCTTCTCGTCAAATGTCCTCGCGGGCAACGAACTGCGTTCCCATTGGCAACTTATGCGCTGCCAGACGGAAGGCTTCGCGCGCATTACCTTCATCAACGCCGGCAATTTCAAAAATCATGCGCCCCGGCTTCACCACCGCCACCCAATGATCAACATTGCCCTTGCCTGAACCCATCCGCGTCTCTGCCGCACGCATCGTTACCGGCTTGTCCGGAAATATGCGAATCCACAACTTGCCGCCGCGCCGCACATAGCGGGTAACCGCTCGACGGGCCGCTTCAATCTGGCGGCTCGACACCCACGAAGGCTCAGTGGCCTGCAGCCCGTACGTGCCAAAATCGATCCGATGGCCCCGCGTCGCGTTTCCCCGCATCCTACCGCGGTGCATCTTGCGAAATTTTACTCGTTTTGGCATCAACATTGTCTACTCTCCATCCAGCCTGTATTTGTCCAGCCGCCGCCCTTGCTGAGCAGAAGCCTCTATTCGTTCAATGCCATCTCCGCATAGCGGGCATGATACTCTTGGCCCGGCAACACTTCGCCGTGATATACCCACGTCTTCACGCCGATCACGCCGTAAGTCGTGTTCGCCTCCGCGGTGCCATAATCAATCTCCGCCCGCAATGTATGCCGCGGCACCTGCCCGTCGCGTATGGTGTCGACCCGGCCCATCTCGCTGCCGCCCAACCGCCCCGCAACCTGGATCATGACGCCTTCGGCGCCAGTGCGCATCGCACGTCCGGCCGCCTGCTTCATCGCCCGTTTCCAACTGATGCGACGCTCCAACTGCTCAGCAACGTTCTCGGAAACCAACTGGGCATCCGTCTCCGGCTTATCAATCTCACGGACGTCGATCTTGACCTTCTTGTTCGTCAACTCCTGCAAGTTCACCCGCAACACATTCACGTTGGAGCCCTTCCGCCCAATAATTATCCCGGGCTTGGCCGTATTGATGATTACGTGAACCTGGTTGGGCTGGCGCTCAATCTCAATAAAACTGATGCCCGCGCGCGGCGCATCACGATGAATCATGGCGCGAATCTCTCGATCTTCGCCCAACTGATTCACATACTCATGCCCCGTGGCAAACCATCGACTCTTGTGTTCCTTGGTAATGCCAAGACGAAAACCGGTCGGATGTACTTTGCGTCCCATTGGGCCTCCTTACGCTGCGGACAGTGGCCGCTTCAGACCACATGCCGCCGCTGTTCGTCCGCTACTCATCATTCAAACGCTCTTCCAACACCACCATTATGTGCGAGGAGCGTCGAATCCATGGCTTGAAACGCCCGCGGGCGCCAAAACGCCGCCAGCGCCGGTTCGGCGCCTGATCGGCATAGATCTGGCTGATGTACAGCTCATCAGCTTCCAGCCCGAAATTCTCAACACCATTGGCGATCGCGCTCTTCAATGTCTTCGCAACCGCCTTAGCCGCCTGTTGAGGCATGAACTGCAGCAGCGCCATTGCTTCCTCTGCTTGCCGTCCGCGCATCTCATTCAAGACCAGGCGCGCCTTCTGTGGGCTGATTCCCGTATATTTGGTAACTGCTCGAACTTCCATTGTACGCGCTCCCCTACCTCCAGGATGGAGGAAGAAAGATATTTCGACGCTTGGCAGAACAACTACACCCTGCGCGTGCTTCTTTCCGACCTGATATGACCGCGGAAAAATCGTGTCGGCGCAAATTCACCCAGCTTGTGCCCCACCATGTTCTCCGTAATGTAAATCGGTACATGGCGGCGACCGTCGTGTATCGCCAGTGTATGTCCGACAAACTGCGGGAATATCGTCGAAGCCCGCGACCATGTCTTGAGCACCTTCCGCTCACCGGCCCGGTTCATATCTTCGATCTTCTTCAGTAGCCGCGGCTCAACAAAAGGTCCCTTCTTCAGGCTGCGTCCCATCGATTCTCCTCCACCTCTGCTAATTCGCTGCTATCGACGCTTGCTGCTGCGCCTGATTATATATTTACCTGTTCTCTTAGTGCGCCGCGTGCGCTTGCCAAGCGCCGGCTGACCCCACGGCGTCTTGGGTCCCGGCATACCAATCGGGGACCGCCCCTCGCCGCCACCGTGAGGATGGGACGAAGGATCCATCGCAACGCCTCGCACCGACGGCCGAAATCCCAACCAGCGGCGGCGGCCGGCCTTGCCCATCGAAATATTGCTGTGGTCCGGATTCGACACCTGTCCAATCGTCGCCAGGCACTCCATCTCTATATAGCGTACCTCGCCGCTGGGAAGACGCACCTGCGCTCGCGGCCCGTCCTTGGCAACCAGCTGCGCCGCAACCCCTGCGCTGCGCACCAACTGCGCGCCTCGCCCCGGATACAACTCAATGTTGTGAATCTGCGTGCCCAACGGAATATTTCGGATCGGGAGCGCATTGCCCGGCCGTATGTCAGCGTTAGGACCGGATTCCAACATGTCCCCCACCTGAACACCCAACGGCGCCACAATGTACCGCTTCTCTCCATCCTCATAACTGAGCAACGCAATGCGCGCACTGCGATTCGGATCATATTCAATCGACATAACCCGTGCCGGCGCATTGAACCTGTCACGTCTGAAATCAATGATGCGGTAACGCCGCTTATGACCCCCGCCGCGGTGCCGGACTGTGATACGCCCCTGGCTGTTGCGCCCGGCCTTCCGGTTTAGTGACTCAGTCAACGAGCGCTCCGGCTTCGTACGCGTAATCGTCTCAAAAGTCGAGACGCTCATGTCCCGTCGCCCCGGAGAAGTGGGACGGTATATTTTTACAGGCATAAAAGTCTATCTCCGTTCAAAAAGAGAATGAAAAAGAGAAACAACTGCTCCCGCTTCTCCGTTCCCACTGCTGGATGTTACACACCTTCAAAGAACTGAATGCTGTCGCCGGCGTCCAGCGTCACTACCGCCTTCTTCCACGGCGACTTTCGCACCACCTTGCGGCGGCCGCGCATCCCTGTCTTGGCCGGCATCATCATCACCCGCACGCCGACCACATTCACCTTGAAAGCCGTCTCCACCGCATCGCGAACCTGGTGCTTATTCGCACGGGTATCAACCTCAAATGTGTACTGATTGTTGAAATCGGCCGCATCGTACGACTTTTCAGTGATAATCGGGCGTTTTATAACTTCATATACATGCATCAGGTTCTCCTCGTACCGGACACTGACTCGATAGTCTTAACCGGCGCCAGCTGTCCGCATAGCCGGATATGGCAGCTGTTAGGCAAGCCAGTCGTGAATGAAATCGACCGAGGCCTGCGGCAGAAGAAGCTTGTCATAGCCAAGCAGATCCTGAATGTTCAGATTGCTGCTGAGAAGTGACTTCGCCTGCGGCAGGTTGCTGATCGACTTCTCGACAGCCATATCCCGCTCCGGCAAAATAACGAGTACACTCCCGCTCTCCAGACCCAGATCGGCTAGCGCCCGCATGAAACCCTTGGTCTTGGGCGCCTCCATCGACAGCTGCTCCAGTACGACGATCTCGTCTGCCCCAGCCTTAATACTCAAAGCGCTCCGCAGCGCTGCCCTACGCATCTTCTTAGGCATCTTCTTGGTGTACTTGCGCGGCGTCGGGCCAAATGCCGTCCCGCCGCCTACCCAAATCGGGGAACGAATCGAGCCATGCCGCGCCCGTCCGGTGCCCTTCTGACGCCACGGCTTGCGGCCGCCCCCGCGAACCTCGCTACGCGACTTCGTCTTGTGCGTACCAGTGCGCGCGTTGGACAACTGCCTCACCAATGCCTGATGCATCAGCCCCCGGTTGATTGGTGCGGCAAATACCGTCTCTTCCAACTGTATCTGACCGACCTCTTCACCGGCCATATTTCTGATTGGCAATTCCACCGTTTCGCCTCCATACCAGTAGCTGCCGGCCCGTCTATCTACGAACCACAGTCCACCGTCTTACGCTTTAACCGCCGTTCGAACGAATACCAACCCATTTTTTGGGCCGGGCACCGCGCCTTGAACGGCAATGAGATTGCGCTCCGCATCAACAAGAGCTACCTTCAGATTCAGCACAGTTACGCGCTTGTTGCCCATCTGCCCCGGGCCTTTTGAGCCCGGAAATGTATGGCCGGGCGTGGTGCCCGCACCGCGCGAACCAGGCGCCCGGTGCCGGTCCGACTGACCGTGGGTCTTGGGGCCGCCGCGAAATCCGTGCCGCTTGACAGCGCCGGCAAAGCCCTTCCCCTTCGAAGTGCCAGTCACATCCACCATCTCGCCCTCATCAAAAACGTCCGCCTTTATCACGTCGCCCAGCGCATGCCCAGCCTGGCTATCCAAACGCAACTCGCGCACAAATCGCAGCTTCGGCACGTTGGCCCTGCTCAGATGACCGAGTTGGCCCTTCGTCAACTTGCGCTCCGGCACCTCTTCAAACCCAAACTGTATCGCGTTGTAACCGTCCGTATCCTCAGCCTTCACCTGCGTCACATAGCAGGGTCCAGCTTCGATTACCGTCACCGGCACAACCGCGCCGCTGTCATCAAACAGCTGGGTCATCCCAATCTTACGGCCTATTATCCCCTTCACTTGCTCCTCCAGGATCGACAGCGCGCTCGACAACATCGCGACCGACTGCCGCATCGCCCAACCAGGCCCACTGCTTGCCGACCGGAACAGAACCTACCCACTCTTCCCATTCCGCATCCGGCCGCAAACTGAACCCTATAACTTAATCTCGATATCAACACCGGCGGGCAAATTCAGACGAGTGAGATTCTCAATCGTCTTGTTGCCTGGATCCACCACATCGATCAGACGCTTGTGAGTGCGAATCTCAAACTGCTCACGGCTGTCCTTGTCGATAAACGGCGAACGCATCACCGTGAACTTCTCTATCCTCGTAGGCAGAGGCACAGGCCCAACCACCTGGGCGCCCGTCTGCTCGGCAGCACTGACGATCTGCTTTGCCGATGCATCCAGAACGCGGTGATCGTATGCCTTGAGCTTGATACGGATCTTTTGCTTTGCCATGAACTCTTCTCTCTTGTCGTGGTCCGGACACAAAAAAGTGTGGCGAGTGATTGCACTCGCCACGAACCACTTTACACTATTGAATTATCTCGGTGATAGCGCCGGCAGCGACGGTGCGGCCACCCTCACGGATGGCAAAGCGGCCGCCGGTCTCGATTGCGACAGGCGCAATCAGCTCGACGTCCATCGTCACATTGTCGCCGGGCATCACCATTTCGACGCCGGCCGGCAGGTCGATCGAGCCGGTGATGTCCATGGTGCGAATGTAGAACTGCGGGCGATAACCCTTGAAGAAGGGAGTGTGACGACCGCCCTCTTCCTTGCGCAAGACATAAACCTCGGACTTGAAGCGCGTGTGCGGCATGATGCTGCCGGGCTTGGCCAGCACCTGGCCGCGGTCAACCTCTTCGCGGTCGATGCCGCGCAGCAGACAACCGACGTTGTCGCCGGCCTGTCCTTCATCGAGCAGTTTGCGGAACATCTCGACGCCGGTGACCGTGGTCGTGTGTGTGGCTTTGATGCCAACGATTTCGACCTCTTCCATCGGATGAATGACACCGCGCTCGACGCGACCGGTGACGACGGTGCCGCGGCCCTTGATCGAGAAGACATCCTCAATCGGCATCAGGAACGGTTTGTCGATTTCGCGTGCAGGGGTGGGGATGTACTCATCGACCGCCCGCATCAGTTCCCAGATCGGCTCATACTCGGGCGCATCGGGGTCGTCGGAGCTGCTCTCCAGCGCATGCAGAGCACTGCCGCGCACAAAGGGGATGTCGTCGCCGGGGAACTCATAGACGTCGAGCAACTCGCGCAACTCCATCTCCACCAGTTCCAGCAACTCCTCGTCCTCCATCATGTCGACTTTGTTGAGAAACACGACCATGGCCGGCACTTCCACCTGCCGCGCCAGCAGGATGTGTTCGCGCGTCTGCGGCATCGCGCCATCGGGCGCAGCCACCACCAGAATCGCGCCATCCATCTGGGCAGCGCCGGTAATCATGTTCTTGATGTAGTCGGCATGTCCAGGACAGTCCACGTGCGCATAGTGCCGATTTTCGGTCTCGTATTCTACATGCGCAATGGCGATGGTGATGCCGCGTGCCTTTTCTTCGGGCGCATTGTCGATCGCCTCAAACGCACTGAAATCCGCCATCCCTCGCAGCGCCAACACCTTGGTGATCGCCGCTGTCAGCGTCGTCTTGCCGTGATCCACATGTCCGATCGTCCCCACGTTCACATGGGGCTTCGTCCTCTCAAATACTGCCTTCGCCATGAGGTTGCTGCCTCCTGCTTATGATTAATGGTCAGATCCGCTACCTCGCTGCAAAACAAGCGAATACTCCGAAGCGCGAAAAGGACAACATCATCAGTAACTGCTGCAAACCGCCCACCAGCAATAGGTGGGCGGCAAAGATCCTGCAGCGCCTATACTTTATTGTCTGATACTGCTTTAACGTCTGAAACGCGAAACTTCCCTGAGATCCAGGCCTGCCCAACCTCTGCGGGCCAGCCCCGTTCCTCTCTGGAGCCCACAACCGGACTTGAACCGGTGACCTCATTCTTACCAAGAATGCGCTCTACCGACTGAGCTATGCGGGCTGATCACTTCGACATCAAAATGTACTACCTTGAAGTGGGCGGGGGCGGATTCGAACCACCGTAGGCGAAAGCCGTCTGATTTACAGTCAGATCCCTTTGTCCACTCGGGCACCCGCCCGTTCTTATAGCACGCGTATTAATGTGCTTCGTCTGCCCAGCCTCCGCCCCAAAACCCCACACGTCGGCCAAGGTCTTTACGCCTAAAATGAAGAGCCGACGATCGGACTCGAACCGATAACCGGCTGTTTACAAAACAGCTGCTCTGCCGATTGAGCTACGTCGGCGCGTGCTCAGACGACACCTGAGTGATTATAACACACTCCAAGTGCTGGTCAAATCCGCATACCTCCAATTTCAAATACAATTCTTATCACCGCTCAGCCCCATCTGACGCCCAATCCCGAACGAGGCAAGCCAACCCGTTCCCTCCATTCCCTACTCTTGTATTATGGGCGGTCGGGCCTTCGGCCCTCCCTTGTGCAGGGGCTGCGCCCCCGCAACGCCCCCCTACAAAAACATGCCTCACCGACCGTGTTTACTCTTCCCAAGCATCGTGTCTGGCGAACGGTGTCTACTCCCCCGCTTGCCGCTTCAACCCACCGACCACCGACCTCCAACCGCAGAAGTTACTGATCACTGACCACTGACCACTGCAGTTGTGCGGTCGGGCCTTCGGCCCTCCCTTGTGCAGGGGCTGCGCCCCCGCAACGCCCCCCTACAAAAACATGCCTCACCGACCGTGTTTACTCTTCCCAAGCATCGTGTCTGGCGAACGGTGTCTACTCCCCCGCTTGCCGCTTCAACCCACCGACCACCGACCTCCAACCGCAGAAGTTACTGATCACTGACCACTGACCCCTGCCCCCTGACCCCAGACCACTGCAGTTCCGCGCCCCCGCAACGCCCCCCTCCAAAACCATCGCTCACCAACCGTACGCCTTCATACCAGCCGGGCCGCCCCACCAACCCGGCGGCTGCCAACCGCATGCGCCGTCACATAGCCCGAATGGCGGCGAAGTTGAAGAGTCTGTCAAGACACACACCGAATGCGGCTTAACAGTTGCCACTTCTCTCACATTACTAATGCGCGCAATTCCACCCGCCGCAAGGCATCTAGTCCTTTTCCAGCCAGCACCTGACGAACGTATCCGAGCGATGGTCGCGTTGCCAGACTCAGCGACTGTAGGATTTATTGGCGTTCTCAACACGCGAGGGCTCCGCAAAGTTTGGAGCGCCAAATATGAACGTTGACGAGAGCTCATAAGCGTTTAGAAGTATTAACGTGTGCATGAATCAGGACTTGTTGGACTATGTGGGATTTGCCGGATGACGCACGTGCCCGGCTGTCGTGAGAGCCCTAGTACGAGCGCCCTGCGTGAGAAAATAAGATAATGCCGCAGGTATCCTGATCGTGGACGACGGGCACCCAACGGCGCCAATGCAGGCTTTGACAGCCGGGTCAGGACGACGTTCGGTCCAAGCGAAATACGAAGATTCGCGAAAAGACTCGTGCCGCCAGGCACATGCCGAATGAGCCATGGTTGATAATATATATCATATTTTACCAAGCATGACATCCTGGGGCTGGATGGCCACTGCTGAGAGACTATCGCGCACTTGTGCAAGCCTGCTAAGAGAATGTGGACCTGGGGCGCAACCTGGATTCGTGGTCACGCAAACTGGAAGATCGGCATCCAGTGCCATCGCCCCCGAGGTATCCGAACACGCACCCCCGCGTCTGCCCGCGCCCGGCGCGCAGGCCAACTGCAACGATCTGACACAAATCGCGAGAAGCTGCCCAAAGCCTCGAAAATTACACATCGACTGTGTAATTTCCCCCCAATACGAGAGCGCTCAAAGCAGTGGAATTGCACATCGACTGTCTAATTTCTCCCCCCCAATACGAGAGCGCTCAAAGCAGTGGAATTGCACATCGACTGTCTAATTTCTCCCCCCCGATTCGAGAGCGCTCAAAGCAGTGGAATTGCACATCGACTGTCTAATTTCATCCCCCAAGTCGAGGGCGCCACAAGCAGCGGAATTACACATCAGCTGTGTAAATTCTCTCCTCGTGCCTGCCCTGTCCCCCCCACAATCAACACACCACCGTAAGGCCAGGCCTGGCGCCTGCCCTGCGTCTCTCCAAAAGCCGCTAAACAATTCCAGCCGCCACCTGCATAATCTCCCCACCCCAAATCCGGGATGCACCCCGAAAGACCAGTCGATTGAAGCGGCCAAAAAGACGTGATACAATCGAACGCATGAAACAACGAATTCCGCAACAGGTGCGGCGTAAACTCGAAGAGCTACCCGCCAAGCCCGGCTGCTACCTCATGTGGGACGAACATGCCAAAGTTCTCTACGTGGGTAAAGCATTGGTCTTGCGCCATCGCGCCCGCAGCTACTTCCAACAATCCGCCAAACACTCTTCCCGCATCCAGGAAATGGTCGGCAAGGTGCGGGATATCACCTGGTGGGTCACCTCGACGGAAATGGAAGCGCTGATTCTCGAGAACGACCTCATCAAGCGCCACCAGCCCCACTACAATGTCATGCTCAAAGATGACAAGGGGTATCCCTATATCAAAGTCAACTGGCAGGATGACTTCCCCAAGGTCGAGCGGGTGCGCCAGATAAAAGGCGACGGTGCCCGCTATTTCGGTCCCTTTACCAGCAGCTGGGCCGTTAGCCGTACGCTCGAGTCAATGCGCAAAGTCTTCCCCTATCTCGACTGTGACCGCGACATTTCCGGCAACGACGAAAGCCCCTGCCTCTACTACCATCTCAAACTGTGCGGCGGCCCCTGCATCGGCGCCCAGAGCCGCACCGAATATCGCGAGAGCATCTGCCAACTGATCGACTTCCTCGAAGGCGACACCGACGCGGTGATGAACCAGTTGGAAACGAGAATGCACAAAGCGGCCGAACGCTTCAATTTCGAGCTGGCCGCCGTCTACAGAGACCGCATCAAGGCCGCCCAACGAATCGTCCACCAGCAAAAAGTCGTAGGGGTCCAGAATGACGACGAAGATGTCGTTGCCATCGCCCAGGACGCCAAATCCGGCGACACTGTCGTCCAAATCCTGATGGTACGCCGCGGCAGATTGATCGGAAGAGAAAACTTCGCTCTGCAAGGCGTTGAGCTGCACGAAACCACCGCCGAAAACATGGGCGACCTGATCGGCATCTTCATCCAGCGTTTCTATGATGACGCCGCCCATGTCCCGCCGCGCCTGCTTGTCCAGTTCGTGCCCCCCACAAGAGACCTTCTCGCCGCCTGGTTGAGCAAACGGCGCGGAACCAAGGTCGAAATTCGCATGCCCCAGCGCGGCAAAAAACGCAAACTGATGGAGTTCGCAAAGAACAATGCCGCCGAGTATCTGCGTGTACAAAAGGTCCAATGGGCCGAAGACACCAACCGCCAGACTGAAGCGCTGGCGGAACTCCAGGACGCCCTCTCCCTCCAGGTGCCCCCGACCCGTATCGAATGTTACGACGTCAGCACATTGCAGGGAACAAACACAGTCGCCTCAATGGTTGTGTTCGCCCGCGGCGCCCCCTTGAAATCCGCATACAAGCGCTTCAAGATCCGCGGCAAAGGAGCGCACGGCGAGCCCGACGACTACGCCAGTATGCGGGAAGTACTGCGCCGCCGCTTCCGCCGCGCCGTCGAAAAAGACCCCGAACGGCCCGGCCGCAAACCGGCCGGCGCCAACCACTGGAAACTGCTGCCCGACCTCGTAATCGTTGACGGCGGCAAGGGCCAGCTTGGCGTAGCCAACGAAGTCTTGGCAGAGTTCAGTCTGTCCGACAGAGTGCCGGTAGTCGCTCTGGCAAAACGGGAGGAGGAAATCTTTCTTCCCCAGCGCCGCGGTCCGATCCTTCTCCGCCGCGGCAGCCAGGCCTTCTACATGGTGCAGCGCATCCGCGACGAGGCCCACCGGTTCGCCGTCACCTACCATCGCAATCTGCGCCGCAAAGGGCAGACGAACACGGTGCTCGATACGCTACCCGGCATCGGCCCCAGACGGCGCAAAGCGCTGCTTCAATTCTTCAACGGCGATCTCGACAAAATGCGCCAGGCCACTCTGGATGAACTGCGGACCGTGCCGGGAATGAACCGAAAAGCCGCGCAATCGGTCAAAGAGCATCTGTAAAGGAGCACTCGCAATGACCCGCGGCAACAGTACCGGCCCGGCCCGCTACGTTGGCGTCCCTCCCACTATCGCCCTGCTGCAATCCCTTGTCTACCTGAAGGGGTTGCCCATGGACGAGATCGCCGCGCTCCTCCAGGAGAACTCCCTCGTCGTCGACTTTTCGCCCGGAGACGAGCTCACCCGGCAGGATGATGCCGCTGAGTATCTCTACTTTATTCTCAGCGGCTCCGTTCGCATCGCCCGCCGCGACAGTAACGCAGCAGGCGTTGAAGATACGCTGGCCCGCATCGCCATCGCCGGCGACATTATCGGACGTTTCGAACTGACCTTCAGCCTCAAATACATCAGCTCCGCCACAGCCGAAAACGAAGTCTCGGCCCTGTGCATCGAACGACCCACACTGGAGCGACTGCTCTACCGCTATCCTGCGACCCATCAGCAGACCGCCTACCAGGCCGTTGTCAACCGTCTGCGAACCATGCCGCTGCTCGCCGATGTCGATATGGCTGTTCTCGGCTTCCTGGCCGACGAGATCCGCAGCCAGTCCGTAGCTGCGGGCACTATCCTGTATACACAGAACCAGCTCCCCGAAACGCTCTTCCTCATCGCGCAAGGACAGATTGAGCTCTATCATCCTCGCAGAACCGACAACCGCCTGCTGTTGGGCACCGGCGGCTCCTTCGGTTTTCCCGGCAGCGTCGGCGTGACCCATAACGCCGCGCCCGACAAGTACGGCCACTGGGCCGAAGCCAAAGCCGAAACAACCGTGTTCGAACTGCCATGGAGAACGATCCGGCAGGTCGGCCGCCGCTTTCCCCAGGCCATTGACCCCGAAATCCAGCTACTGCCCGCCAAAACCATCAGCGCCGTCTCTGTTTTTGCCGGGCTGACGCCCCACGAACAGATCCAGTTGGCCGGCTTCTGCAGCTTTCACCGCGTCCCCCAATACCATCCTATTACGCAGCAGGGAGATAGCGCCGACAGCATGTGGATCCTGTTGGAAAACAGCCGCGCCGTCCTGAGCGCGCTGGACGAGGATAACCGTGCTCTGCCCCGGGCGCCGGTGCGCGGCGTTGTAACCTTTAACGAGACCGCGCTCCTCGCCTCAAACCAGGTCGAACTGACCGTCGAATCCGAACCGGGCAGCCTTTGGCTGCGCCTTCACCGGCAGGACTTCCAGCGATTCGGCCAAATATGCGGGCCTGAAATCATAGACAAGGTTGCCGCCCGCCTGCCCGTCCAGGCTAACGACGCCGATCCCGAACAGCGGCAAGACTATAAGTGGTTGCGAAAGGACGAAGTACTGGTCACCTTGCAGCTGCGCCACTGGCTGGCCCTGCTGGGTCAATCGCAGGCAACCATCTTTGCTGTCATCGCCGGCGCCGGCCTCATCTGGCTCCTCGCCTCTCTCGGTTTCCCGCTCTGGATAGCGCCTGGCATCAGCGCCCTTCTGATAACTTTGGCGGCTATCTGGGGCATTCTCAATTATATGAATGACTACTTTATCGTCACCAACCGCCGAGTCATTCAGCAGGAGAAGGTTATCTTTTTCAGTGAACAACGGCGGGAGGCACTGCTGGAACAAATCCAGCGCGTGGACGTGGCAACATCCTTCTGGGGAAATCTGTTCAATTACGGTACCTTGTCGGTCTATACTGCCGGCACAACAGGCTCCATCGATTTCAACTTCGTCTCTGATCCGGACACGCTCCGCACAGCTATCTTTCATCATCGCAGTCTGGCCCAACAGCGTTCCAGCGCCGAAAACAAGCTCGACATTCAGGACGCGCTTGAGAATCGTCTCGGACTGTCCATGGACCTGCCCAGCCGTGTGCGTACCGATTCGCCGCTCGCCGCCCCCGACGACACGAATTCTGGGCTGCGCTTGTGGCAAAAACTGCGCCGCGCCTTCACCGCGGAAAGTTCGTTAGATTGGGAATCTACCGAACGTATCGTCTGGCACAAGCATTGGTGGGTTCTCTTTGTCCAGATGGTACTTCCGGGCACCCTATTTCTTTTGGAAATCCTGTTTCTGGCCGGTGGTTTCTCTTCGATCTCCCTGTTGGATCAACTCCTGTCCAGTTTGAACGCGCAGACACTTCTGTTGGGTGGTGGACTCGTGACGCTCGCTACCCTGGGTTGGATTCTCTGGGCCGTAACCGACTGGTGGAATGACACCTACACGGTGACTGATGACAGAATTATCGATGTCGAGAAGCTACCGCTCTTCCTCAGCGAACAACGCCGCGAAGCCCAACTCAGTGATATCCAGGACATCACCCTCGAGATGAACTCCCCGCTGAAGATGATGCTGAACTATGGCAACATCATCGTCCAGACCGCGGCCGGCGAGGGCGCCTTCACCTTTGATCACGTGCCCAACCCCCGAAATGTCAAAGAGGAAATCACTCGGCGCATGATCGCATGGAGGCGCGAAGACGAACGGCGCAAGGCCCACGACCGCAGCCGCGATCTGCCCGACTGGTTCGAAATGTACAATCGGCTGGAAATGGGACAAACCAGAAATGAAGAATTAGGGACTGAGGGGAGTGAGAAAAGGTAGAGGCCTGCTACTTCTTTGGCATCTGACTAGCTGGTCGAGCGCAAACTAGCTTCCATAGGTCAGGCGGTCGATCAGCCGGCGCGGAAGATTGGCGACGCGCATCTGGCTTTGCGTCAAATCGATCGGGTACGCTACCCGACACTGTTCCCAAGTCAACTCCTCCAGGTCCAGCAGGGCGTATGCAGCTCTCGGATCGTTGTCCCGTGGTTGCCCTACACTGCCGGGATTGAGAATCAGGCGTTCCAGGTCAGTAAGTTCAAGGCGTACACGCTGTCCTTCATAGGGCCTCAGAAAATCAACAGTCACCGGTACACCGTTCCGTCTTCCTCGCCTCGAGAATATCTTTCTCAACTGCCAGCGGTAAATCGCCGGTTTGTGCGTGTGACCCACCAGACACATCTTGGTCTCGAAGTGGGCAAAGTTTTCCAAGGCGATTTCAGGCGACTGGACATATTCCGACACCGGTTCGCGCGGGCTGGCGTGGGTTAGTATAATACTGTCCGCGCATTCCGGTTCAAGGGGTTTCGCTGGTAAACTATCGAGGAACGAACGACTCTTTTGGTTAAGTTGGCTTCGCGTCCATTCAACGGCCGCACGTGCCAAGGGGTTAAAGTGTTCTATATCCAGATTGGGGTGTGCCAGCACAGCCCAATCATGGTTGCCGACTACGCACAGATCGGTTTCCGCCTGAACCAACTCGACGCACTCATTCGGCGCTGGGCCATACCCAACGACATCGCCCAAACACCAGACCGCGTCGAAACGGCCAGCAGCGTCGGACATGACCGTTTCCAGGGCGACGAAATTTGCGTGAATATCAGAAATAATCAGAATGCGCATAGATCCATCTTAACACAGCCCGGATATGACCTCAAACGGTCAAGCATATTACTTGAATATATGTGTAACGATTTGGGCTTAAATGCCTACACCACATCGCTCACGAAAGAATACAAAAAATGACGGACGACGCAAAAAGTCCATTTCGACGTATAGGCATTCTGCACCACCCGCGTAAACCGGAATCGCTGGACCTCGCCGGTCAGATGGAAATGTTTCTGCGCCGCGCCGGCGTAGATGAAACCTGGCGCCATTCCGCCTGGGATGCCGAAGTTGTCAAGGCCAGACTCCCCGAGGTCGATCTGCTGATCACGCTCGGTGGCGACGGCACCATGCTGCGGGCCGCGCGACTTGGCGCAGCCTTCAACGTACCCATGTTAGGCGTAAAAATGGGAAGGCTCGGCTTCCTGGCCGAGATCTTCCCCCAGGACTGGCGCTCCCCCCTGGAAAAACTGCTCCAGGGCGATTACTGGATTGAAGAGCGGCTCATGGTGCGCACACTCGTCGAAAAGGCAAGACCCAACGGCGGCGAACCTCTCGTTCGCTGTACGTTCGACGCCCTCAACGATGTCGTCCTCAGCCGCGGCAGCCTCGCCCGCATTGTCCGCGTCAGCGCCAACCTTGACGGCGGCTACCTGACCACCTACACCTGCGACGGCCTGATCGTCAGCACAGCCACAGGCAGCACTGCCTACGCCCTCGCAGCCGGTGGGCCAATCCTGCCGCCGGACCTGCGCAACATCCTCGTGATCCCCGTCGCCCCGCACATGAGCATGGACAGGGCTGTTGTCCTCTCCGAAGGCACCGAAGTTCGCCTGCGCGTCTACAGCGACCACTCCGCCATGCTCACCGTCGACGGTCAGTTTGAGGTCGAAGTAGACGATTCGGATGAAATCGTCGTCAACAGCAGCCCCTATCAAGCCCGCTTTGTCCGCCTTCGTCCGCGCAGCTACTTCTATCAGACGCTCATGGATAAGCTGAAATGAACCGCAAAGCCCTCACGAGGCGCCCTCCTTTCGTGCGCCCGAGACATAGTTGAAAGCGAAATCAGATGTCAGACGAATCCCGCCATCCTGAGAAGGAGCATTACCGAACGCTGGATCTGCAAGAGGATGCCGGCCAAGAGGAGATCACGCAACAGTTCAGACGGTTGCAACTGCTGTACCAACCCGAATCTCTGGAGTCCGCCGCAGACCGGGCCTACGCTGCACAAAAGTTGGCGGAAGTCGAAAAGGCCTACGAGATCCTCGGGGACCCTGCCCGTCGCGCCATCTATGACGGCAAGCCCGCCCCAATCGTGGTCGGGAGCGACGGCGAACCGGAAAGCCTGACCTGCGCCAACCACCCGGATCGGGAAACACTTCTACGATGCAACAAATGCGGCAAACCTATCTGCATTTCCTGCGCCGTGCGTACGCCCGTCGGCTACCGCTGCAATGAATGTGTACGCGAGCAACAGAACATCTACTTCAATGCGCTGGGCCGGGATAACATTGTCGCCCTCGCCGTTGGATTTGTCCTTACGTTGATCTTCGCCCCAATCGTCGGTTTTCTGCTGGGCAGCATCGGCTTTTTTGGCTTCTTCATCGCCTTCATTGCCGGTTCCGGCGGCGGAACCCTGGTGGCCCGCGTCATTCGCCGCGCTGTGGGCAACCGCCGCGGCCGCAAGCTACCGCACTGGGCCCTGGCCGGCATCATTCTGGGCGTTGCCCCCTGGGCGTTCTTCTTCCTCTTTGCAGGCGGCGGCAGAGCATTCCTCATGCTGCTCCTCTTTGCCGGTCTGGCCATCGCATCAGCCTTTCCCCAGCTGCGGTAGCGCGCCCGCCTCGAAACCAGCCCGTTGCCGACTCCAGCCCTTGGACAGAGCGCCTCCCACCCAACGCCGCACACATTCTCAGGCACACTGTACCCTCTACCGCGGGCAAAGGGCGGTGAACAGGAAATTGTCCATACCTGCTACCCTCCTCTTCCTTACGTCAAAGCATTGAACGGGAAAAGCCATGAACTTCGAAGACGCCCACGGGGGAGCGGGCGCCTTCCTACCGCAGCAGCAGTATTCGACAGTGTCAAACCTGATTAGGATGGAGTTTTTCCCTCCAACCCACCTGAACCGTGCGCATGTCGTAAGCGGCGCTCACTCTCCGCCGGCTGCCACTTCTGAACTCACCGACCGCCAGAATGATGAGCGCTGCGCTGGCGTGCCCAGCCAGTATCCAGGCAAGCTGACCCGAATTCCTCACGCCGTAGCCCGGAACTCTGGCCGTTTCCACCGTCTCCAAATATGCCTCCCCACCCAGCGCCAGCGGTGTACGGCTGGCTGTAGTGAGCACGTACACCATCCCTGTCCTTCCGGTCACTGGCAGCAGTTCGGCCGCCGGGGCATCCTCCAACGCCGCCATAATTTCCCACTGGCCGCCGCCGTCGGTGCTCATCGCCACACTGCCGGAAGATCCCCGCGCTGCGCCCGCAGCTAAGACTCCTGTGGCGGCATACAAAACCTGCGGATGCGCCGGGTCGACCGCCACGTCGCTGATCACGAGCTGAACGTCATCCTGGCTGCCCAGCCCATGATTGACCGATCGCCATGCCGCGCCGCTGCTGCTTACCTGCACGCCCGCGCCGGCGGTGCCCACATAGACCCTCGGCGGCGACGTGTCAGCAACCGCCACCGCTGTCGGCGGGGAGGGCAGAGTATCGACAACCACCCACCGCATACCATACGCCTCAGCTCGATACAGCTTCTCCAGAGTGCGCACAAACGCCAGTCCCGCACCCGTGCTGTCAGCCGCGATCTCCTCCACCGGCTCCTCCAACAGCAGATGCCCGCTGGCAACCAGGCCCGGCCCAACCCTTCCGCCAATGTCCCGCAGACGGTAGACCCCGTCCGCATCCGTACCCGCATACAGCAGCCGGTTGGACGCGTCAAAGGCCAGAGCAGTAACGCCCCCAGTCGCGTCAGAATTCAGGCGGACTTCCTTCCAACCCTCACCGCCTGCCCGAGAGACGTAGACGCTGAGCCTGTTGGCGGCGCCGACAAATACGGTCTCCGAATCTGACCTGTCCACCGCTACCGCGTTGACGATTACACCTGCCGGCGCCGACAGCGGCTCCCAAACGCCGTTGACCCCTGCATAAAGCCGGCCTCCATCTACCGCGTAGCTGCGTCCATCCACCCGCGCCGCCGCCGCATACGCGCGCACTTTATCCAATGCAGTGATTGAGATTCCATCCTGCCCTGCCCCTACCGCCGCGCCGACAGACGCCACCAGGGTCAGTAGCAGAAGGGTCGTTACTGTCAACAATATTCGTAAAATCATGGCTGGACCTCCGTGATCCGCTTTTCAGAACGTTTATGCCATGATTGTACGTCGTTCAGCCCCATCCTTCCGGCCAACTGTCGGAACGTTTCCGGACCGTTTTCTTACGATTGACTCGTCTCGGACTGCAGATTCGGGCACCTTCCCGGCCGTTTCGCGTCCGCCAGTTCCTGCCTCAGCCGCTCCCAGTCGCGTCGCTGCCGAGGATTCCTGGGTAAACTGCCAGGCAAGGCCGGAGATGTCTCACAAACTGTAACCACGCAGCCGCAACTGATGCGCGCCCCTGAACGAGGCGAGCGAAAGCGATTTTCACTAACCACTAACCACTGACCACTGACCACTGCAGTTGTGCGGTCGGGCCTTCGGCCCTCCCTTGTGCAGGGGCTGCGCCCCCGCAACGCCCCCCTCCAAAACCATCCCTCACCGACCGTGTGCATTCTTCGCAACGTGTCGGCTTGCGAGCATGGCGGCGGCTGTACACCAGTTGCGTCACCAAGCCACTGAATGGTTCCAAGGATGACTGGCTGGTCAAGTACTGTGGCTTAGTAGTTACCACGGATTCTCGTAACTGCTTGCGATGCCATTCTCCGTGTGCTATGATTTAGAATGCCAATAAAAAGGGAAGGGCAGATCGTCTAGATGCAGTTTTCTGTCCGTTTTCCGAAGGCAGAAGACACGAAAATAGAGCCCAGGGGCAGTCGGAGCCGCCTTCTGGGCTCGGGTTTCCAGACTTTCGGCTGCTGATAGACGGGCAGTTGGCCTATATGAAGTGGAGAAGATCGATGGGCATGCAGGCGCGCGCACATGGAAGGGCGGTAGAGCACTCAACAATCGCACGGTGGACTACTGGCGCCATTCTGACACTGGCGGCAGTGCTCCTGCTCTCCGCATGTACCCGCGAACGGCTTGCCGAAGAGGTCGGCAACTCCCTGGGAACGCAAGCGGAGGAACCGGTTGTGATGCAACCGGATACACCAGAACCAGCAGAAACTGAAACGCCCGTGCCGACACCGGAAGACACGCCTGAGCCGACTACGATTACCTATGAAGTCAGACCGGGGGATACACTCTCCACAATTGCAGATAAGTTCGGCACCGAGATCCAGAGGATTCGAGAGATGAATCTGTTGACCACCGACGCACTGCAAGTGGGTCAAGTGCTCCGTATGCCCTATGTGCCCGGCGTGACTACTGCCGAAGGCATCCCTACGCCCACGGCGGAGCCTTTCCAGTACACGGTCCAGCAGGGAGATACGCTCCTGTCGATTGCGCTCCGTTTCGACACCTCTTTGAATCAGATCATGGAGATGAACGGTCTGCGAGACGAGCACAGCTTGAATGTTGGCCAGAATTTACTGATTCCCGGCGTGAGTGACGCCCCCGGTCAGCCAGGCGCAGACCGGGGTGCAGTCGACCCGGTTCTGTCTCGCACCGCCGGCACGCACACCGTTCGTTCCGGCGAGACACTCGCCGCCATCGCCGAACAGTACGGCGTTACCATTGCAGAGCTCATCGCCTTCAACAGCAACACGATTACCAATCCACATGTCGTGAGGGAAAATACCGTACTTCGCATTCCCGGTCTGACCGCCGCCGATGTCATCACCCTGAACCGGACAACGTACACTGTCCAGGAAGGGGACAGCCTTAGCGCTATTTCCCAGCGGTTCGGCGTCAGCGTGGATGCCATCATGGCGGCGAATAACATCTCCAATCCCGACCTGGTCCGTGTCGGCGATGAACTGATTATCCCCGAAAACTGATCTGCAATGTCTTGAATATTGGCTGCCGCCAGCCCTCAATGTAATGGCAGATGCGGCGCCTGCGTCCCCTTGCAACCAGAAGGGTTATGCCGAACAGGGCGGACTTGAGACGCGCCCAAACCACTGAAGCGCGGGCATACAGAACAAGTCAGTCGCTGTCGATTAGTCTGTTATCGGGCTTGATGTCGAATACCCGCGGGGCTGGCGACAATCAGGTCTGTCACCAGGTCGAGAAACAGGCCGTGCTCCACGATCCCGGCCCGTCCCTCCAGCGCGCCGGCAATGGACTCGGGATCATCCATCGGGCCGAACCGGCAGTCGAGAATCAAATTGCCGCTGTCCGTTTTGAATGGGCAGCCGTCCGGTCCCGTCCTCACCTGCACAGACGCCCCAAGCAACTCGATAAAGGCGGCATGGCCGCGCAGGCCAAAGGAGATCACCTCCACCGGCAGCGCCCACTGCACACCCAGTCGCTCGGAGAGCTTGCGTTCGTCGACGATGATTATTTCGCGCGCGCTGGCCTGGGCAACAATCTTCTCACGCAGCAACGCGCCGCCCCCGCCTTTGATGACCCGCAGCTGAGGATCCACCTCGTCGGCTCCGTCTATCGTTAAGTCTACGCGCGGATGACTTTCAAGCGTGGTGAGCGGAATGGCCAGCCGGCGGGCGTCGGCCGCCACCTGTTCCGAGCAGGGGACGCCAAGAATATCTGAGAGTGTGCCCTCCACCAAGCGTTCAGCGATACATTTCAACGCCTTCAGTGCTGTACTCCCCGCGCCCAACCCAACAATCATCCCGGACTCAACATGCGCCACCGCCGCTTCAGCTGCACGTCGCTTTAGGGCTTCTATGTCTTGCATCTGGTTTCTTTATCGCGTCGCAATGAAAGCACAATTCCTAGCAAGGCCCTCTCCTCCAAACCACTCTCTGTCAATCGTCCGGTCACAGGCCCAGCCCTAAGCGAGAATCTCTTACGCTGCACTAATCGACTCGACAAGCCGCTCCAACTCTGCTTGCGAGTTTTCCCCTAAATCGATCCGTATCACGCGCCGCCCTGCATCCAGGAGCGCCTGCCGATCTCCCAGCGACTGCGCCTGGATCAGGACGCCAAACGGCAGCGCCGACCGGGATGAGCCAGCTTCATCGGGTATGTCGACGTCCGAGGCGGGTCTGTCAGTAAGTTGGATAAAGAGGCCATTGCCGCGATCCCCTTTATGCAACTGACCGGTCGAGTGAAGAAAACGGGGTCCCAAACCGGTAGTCGTTGCCAGCTTTGTCCGGTCCCGCAGACATCTCTGCATGGTGCCGAGCAGGCTGTTCACAGCGGAGCACGGCTCCAAATAAGCCTGTATGCTTATGTAATCCCCCGGCTCTGCCTGTTTCAGAAATGCCGCCAACGCTGCGCCCGGGCTGCCCGGGGGCGCATTCCCGTCCTGCGAGTCAAGGTATACCTTCACGCCGTCGGCTTCAAACGAAGGTTGCGGCTCGGGCAGCCTTCCGCTCTCCATATAGGCCGACATCATCTGGCGCGACTGCTGCTTTGCCGACTCGACATCCGGCTGATCGAACGGGTGAATGCCCAGCCGCGCTCCGGCCACCGCCGTGGCAAACTCCCATATGAAAAACTGTGCCGCCAGATCGTATCGATCGCGGAAGCGGACGCGAATTACCGGGTGGTCGGCGTCTATGAGCGCCTGGACCGTCCTGTCCTGCACGCCCGTGTCGCTCCACTGAAGATGCACGAACAACCGGTCCGTGCCATATGCGTCTGGAGATGCACCCGGTTCGCCCACCACCGGCACAATCCCCGTCCCCGATTTGCCCGTGCTCTCGGCGATAAGCTGTTCCAGCCAGTCGGCGAACGAAGCCACCTCGTCGTCGGCGATAATTGTCAGCTTGTCACGGCCCGCTTTCGCCATCTCCGCCATCACCACGCCAATCTGCGCGGCGGGATTGATCGACCCGGTAATATGCCGGCCGCAGTCGTTCTTCGCCTCCTGACCGCGTCGCAGCAGACGTCGTAGATTCACTCCGACCAGCGCGGCCGGCGTAAGCCCGAAGTGCGACAGCGCCGAATAGCGGCCGCCTATATTGGGATCGTTGACAAAGACCGAGCGGAAGTTATAAGTTTCGCCCAATTTGACGAGGTCGGTGCCTGCATCCGTTATGGCGATGAAGTGCTGTCCCGCCTCCGAATCGCCGAGCTGATCCTGCAGCTGATTGTAAAAGAACTTGAACAGGGAAAGTGTTTCAGATGTAGTACCGGACTTGGTGGCGACGATAAAGAGCGTTCGCGCCGGATCCAGGCTTTCGGCCACGCTTTGAACTGCAGCCGGGTGCGTGCTGTCCAATACCCGCAGCGCGATCGCGCCGCTGCCGAACGTACGCGCAAACACCTCCGGCGCCAGGCTCGAGCCGCCCATTCCCAGTAGGACTGCCTGCGTGTAGCCCTCCTGCTCAACGTCCTGCAGCAAAGCGCTTATGCAATGGCGCTCCTCATCCATTCGGACTGCAATGTCCAGCCAGCCGAGCCGGTTGCTTATCTCGTCCGGGCTGTCACTCCACACGCTGTGGCTCCGCGCCCAAATGCGGGTGACGATGCGTTCCTTGTCAGTCTCCTCCAGAGCATCCTCTATCTGGCTCCGGAGGGCTCCGTAAAAAAATCGGCGCGTTCTCGCGTCTGGTTGCTGTCCCCGCCGGCGATCGCAGCCACTTTTTCGGAGATTCCCGCCATCAACGCATCAAATGAGTCGGCGAAGGCGTCGACACCATCAATCATCAGCTGCGCAGTGATACTGTCCAAATCGATGCCCAGTTCGGCCAGCTGCGCCAAATGTTGGCGGGCCAGCTCCACATCCGCATCCACGGTACGGGCAGCGGTTCCATGATCCAGAAAGGCTTCCAGGGTTTCAGGAGGAACCGTATTGACTGTGTGGGGTCCGATCAGTGTATCCAGGTAGAGGGTATCCGGGTAATCTGGATTCTTGGTGCTGGTGCTGCCCCACAACGGACGCTGCACCCTCGCACCCTGCGCCGCCAGCTTCTCCCAGCGAGGTCCGCTGAAAAGCTCGCTGAAGCGGTGATAGGCCATCTTGGCGTTGGCGATCGCAATCTTCCCCTGAAGCTCGCTGTTGCCGATTTCACTCAGGCTGGAATCCACCTTGCCGTCCACGCGGCTGACGAAGAAAGAAGCCACCGACGCCACCCGACTGAATTCCACGTTCGCGGCAGCCAGCTTTTCCAGACCGTGAATATAGGCCATCGCACTATCTTCGTACTGCTGCAAGGAGAATATCAGTGTGACATTAATGTTGATGCCCTCGCCAGTCAGCGTCTCTATCGCCGGGATGCCCTGCGGTGTGGCCGGTACCTTGATCATTACATTCGCCCGGTCCACCAGAGAAGAGAGGCGCCGGGCTTCCATGACCGTGCCTTCCGTATCGTAGGCCAGCTTCGGATTTACTTCCAGACTGACATAGCCGTCCAGCCCGTCCGTGCTGTCATATACCGGCTGCATGATGTCGCAGGCGCGGCGGATGTCCTGGATGGCGAGCGCCTCGTATATGTCATTGACCGACCTGCCTTCACCGACCAACCGTTCAACCGCGGCATCGTAATCGGTGCTGGCGGTGATCGCCTTCTGGAAAATCGACGGGTTGGACGTAACGCCCCGCAGACCATCGGCGACCAGTTCACCCAGTTCGCCGGAGTCCAGGAAGGAGCGCCTGATGAAATCCAGCCAGATCGACTGGCCTACTGCCGCCGCTTCTTGCATCATTGTCATGGTTGCTCTTCTCCTCGAATTCGTCTTTGCATTGCAATGTGGTGAGTTCGCATAATGTGGTGAGCCCGCGCCCCTTGCTCTAGTCACGTAGGGGGATTCTCGGTGCTGCGTTCACTCAGCAATCTACCCGTCGCTGATTCGTCAATAAGATTTCTCGAAAATAGGCAGAGTGGCAGCACATTCAGTCTTACTCCGGTACATAGAGAATGGCGGGATCCAGCTCGGCATCCCCACTGCCTTGAATCAGGGCATGCGCTGCCATCGCGCCGCCAATCAACCCGGCATGATTGCGCATCTGGGCCGCCACAATCGGCGCCCGCACGTCAATGTACTTGACATATTTGTGGCTTCTCTTGCTTACACCTCCGCCAATGATAAACAGATCCGGCGAAAGCAGAAATTCAACAGTCTGAAAATATCTGTTGAGCCGTTTCCCCCACTTTTCCCAACTCAACTTTTCTCGTTTGCGGGCGCTGCTCGCCGCCCTGCTCTCGGCGTTGTGGCCGTCAATCTCCAGATGCCCGAACTCCGTATTTGGTGCCAGATGTCCGTCGACAAAGAGCGCCGAGCCTATGCCAGTGCCCAATGTGAGCAGTACGACGACCCCGGGTTGGTCTCTGCCCGCGCCAAACACCATCTCCGCGATTCCGGCCGCATCGGCATCATTGACGATCGACGCCGGACATCCTGTCACCCGCTCAAACAAGGCGGTGGCATCAGTGCCGATCCATGAACTGTCTACATTTGCAGCTGTACAGACAACGCCATTGCGAATCACTGCCGGGAACGTGCATCCCATAGGCCCTACCCAACCGAAGTGACGGACAATCTCCAACACTACCTCGGCCACGGCTTGCGGCGTCGACGGGTCCGGCGTTGCGATTCGCCGCCGCTTGGTGAGCAACTCTCCTGTCTCCGCATCCACCAATGCGCCCTTGATGCCGCTTCCGCCGATATCAATACCTAAGATGTCCATCATTCCCTCCTTGGGCAGGAACGGAACGCTCCTGGTCCAAACGATAACGGTAAGGTTGCAACAGCCGAGAGTCCCCTCGCGGCGCATTCGTCCTCACTTCGTCCGTGGGCCTGTCTCCTTCCGGAAACAGAGCAAAGTCCGGGGAATTTTAGAATCTTTGTAACTACGCAGCCGCAACTGATACGCAACCCTGAACGAGGCGAGCAATGGTGTTTTTTCTCCCCTCATTGTTGTATTTTGGGCGGTCGGCCGCAAGCGGCCTCCCTTGTGCAGGGGCTGCGCCCCCGCAACGCCCCCCTCCAAAACCATCCCTCACCGACCGTGTGCCTTCTTCGCAGCGTGTCGGCTGGCGAGCACGGCGGCGCCTGTACACCAGTTGCGTCAACAAGAGCCCGAATGGTTCCAAGGATGACTGGCTGGTCAACTACTGTGACTTAGTAGTTACGAATCTTTTCAATCCACTTCGTCACACGTGTCTCTCAACCCGCTGTAAAGTTCCCGCCTGCGCCGACGCCAACATCGCCTCCACGACGGCAAGATCCTGCAACGCCTCCTGCGGCGAATTCCGGTGCGGCGCGCCGTCCCGCACGGCCGCCAGGAACGCCGCCAACTCCTCTCGCACGCTGATGAGGACATTGAACTCCTGGCGCTCGCTCTCCTCGCCGCGATTCAGCACAAGCTCGCCGCGCGAGACACGCAGGCTGCCCTCAGTTCCGCCAATATGAACCGCATCCGTTCCCAGTGTACTGCCGACCGCATACGTGATCAAATAGGTGCCGACTACGCCGCTGGCAAAGCGCATCGCCGCGCTCATCGTATCCGCCGGCGGCAGGTAGGCTCGATGCGCTGCCGTCAGCGCGCACACACTCTCAATCTCTCCCAAAAGCACGCGCAGACCGGCAATATGATGCACGCCGCCATCCAGCAGATAGCCGCCCAAAACCTCGCCCGAATTGCGCCAGGTCGTCTGCACATGCGGCGAGTCGGCCTGTACCTGCAACTGCAATGACAGGTCGCAGAAAAGGGGTTGACCGATCCGGCCGGCCGCAATCGCCTGCGCCGCCGTATGAAAGGCCTCTTCGTAGCGCCAGTTTTCGCCCACCATCCACACCTGGTCTGCGTAGGGCCGGCTGCGTGCGATCAGGTGCTGCGCCTCGGTAACCGTCTGCGCGATCGGTTTCTCGCTGAAGACGTGCTTGCCCGCCGCCAGCGCCTGAGAGACAACCTCCGGCAACATCGGAATCGGCAGAACGATATCGACCGCCTCAACACTCTCGTCCGCCAGCAGCGCAGCGATGTCTGTATAAATGTCAACAGCGTAAGGGATGGAGTCCGCCACCGTTTCGGCGGATGCCCGCGTGCGGCTGTACACTGCCACAATCTGCGCCGCGTCTCCCAGTTCCAGCAAAGATGGTGCATGCGCTTTACGCACAAATGTGCCGGCTCCAATCAGAGCAATGCGAACCGGTCTACCCATCGAATCTCTCCGAGCATGCTGATGATGCCGATATCTTCATCCGTTTTGCTATCGCTGGCAACTGATGCTATCGTGGACGCAGATAGCGGCTATCGCAGGATGAGGATTAAGTAGCCGTATTATATCACATTGCGTCCGGGGAAACAGTTGAAACCGCTGCTGCTCCTGCTGGCCGTACCGCTTCCACCGCAATCGTTGGAAGCCATCGGCCCTCTCGTCGAAGAAAGTACAGTCGATACCCAGTACGGAACCGTCGGCCCTCTCGCATTGCGCGGCCGACCGGGCGCCTCATCAGTCTGGATACAACCCTACTATGGCTTGCCCTCCCGCACCGATCCCCGGGCCACGCTCCACGCTGCGCAGGCGCTGAACGTCAGCCAGATTGTCGCGCTGGATAGCGTCGTCGCCGTCAATCCTATGTTGGGGCCGGGCCATCCCGTACTGATCACCGATTACATAGACTTTACCCGCCATCAACCGCAGACTTTCTATGAGAATGAGGGCACGGGCGGCCTCAGCCAGACCCCGGCTGTCTGTCCCCGCCTGACAGAGGCGCTGTCGCACATCCTGCCGATGGCGCCGGGGGGCGTCTATCTGGGTGTGGATGGCCCCAGGCGGGAGACCGCCGCCGAGGCGCACATGTTTCGGACCTGGGGCGCCGACGTTCTCGGCCAGAATCTGGTGCCGGAGATCGGGCTTGCGAAGGAAGTGGGCATCTGCTTCGCCGGACTTGCTATTGTTGACGAAATCAGCGCTGAGCGGCCGCCCGCGTCTGCCCAGGCGACGGACTACAGAGGGTTGGAGGCTGTGGTGCAGGCGCTTTCCACTCTCTCGCAATCGGTGGAGGCCGACGCCTTCTGCGACTGCGGTGGACAATCTGACCGGCGCCAAGCAGCCGGAGAGCCAGGCGCAGACAGGCATACCGGTCAGGCGCCCATTCGATGAAAATTTCCCAACTCTACGACCAGTTGGAACTGTATAGTGAAGGCGACCCACCTTCCCACTCGCTCTTTGTCCTGGCGCGCCTGCTCGGTACACCCGACAGGCTGCTGATCATCGACCCGCCGTCTGATGTCGGCACACGCTTCGATGTGGCTGAAGAAACGGCGACTCTCTTCACCAGTGCCGACCGCGATGTCGGACTGCAGCGCGTTGAAACTCGCCCGGGCGGCGTAGCCCACATCAATGTCGGCCAGCACCTGCTGGACATCTACTCCCAGCAGCATGCTAACCTGGTCTACTTCCCGGCAATGGGGATACTATGTGGGGGTGCTTTTGGCAGCGATCTTACGCTGCCGGAGCTGGGGCAGGATTCTGACGGCGAGGATGAAATTGAGAGCCTGCGCCTTCTGGCACGCCTGGTGAAGGGACGACGCCTACAACTGTACATTCCCCGCATCGGTTCCGTCTCGTCGGACAAGGTGGAAGTGATGGGGCGGCTGGCCGCCGACGTCGGCTATCTCCATGGACTTCGGCGGACCGTATCCCAGGCGGCTGCGGAGAACTCTTTCTGGAGCCGGTCAGAGGAGATTGCCGAATCCCTTCTGCCCGAAAATCGCCGCACACCTGCCGCCGTTGCCACCCACCGGCAGAACATCGAACGTCTTTACAACGCAACTCTGGGGTGAGGTGTCGTTTCCATCAGATTTATTCCACGCCACTGAATTGCGACTGAACCTGCGTCAGCAAGGCTTCCACGAGGCACAGGCCTGCCCGCCGGTCAAGTGGCGCTTTATCAGCCCCGATGGCTTCGTAGCGGAACTGAACAGCATAGGGCGTGTATTCGATAAGCGCCAAAAAGGCCGACGCGGCGACGCCTCGTTCTTTGATGAGATTGAATAGCAATTCAAGATCATGTGTTAGAGGGTATGTTTCGCCCAACAGTGCCAACCATGCCTTGACCAATTTCTCGCTAGCCTGTTGCACATGGAAGCCGAAGATTTCATCGGCGAAAACGGAGGCATCGCTCATGCCCCTCAGGGCTTCGACATCCCTCTTCGAGGCCTCCACTAACAGGTGGGCGCATTTAACGTCGCTCATAGAGTACACGTCCTTCTCGCAGCGCCCGCGCCAGCACATGATTGAGGGAATCGCGCCAATACTCGACCTCGTCGCGGCTATAGAGCAAAATGTCTTTGGCAACGCCGAATCCTGCCAGGGTGTGATAGAGACGGACAGTTTCCAGACGCCGGCTCCTCTGCTGACCAAATGGCTCAGATTCCACCACGACCAGATCTACGTCCGACCCTGCTCGCGCGTCACCTCGTGCGCGCGAGCCAAAGAGGATGATCTGATCGGGATCCACCTCCTCCACAATCTTCTGTACCATTCGGTCTAAGAGTGTATCTGACACTTGGGCCATTTTTGAGTCTCCGTGCGTCGCACATCCTGCCCCGCAACGATCCTTCTCTTACCGGCGCCGACATTCGCTGTGAATTCAGGCTTCTTGCGCTACAGTCCCCGAGCCTTTCATTCCCTCCCGCCTCCGAACAGAGTCCTCTGCTCCGGCGAATCCGGGTAGGCCGCGCCGATGTGATCGTAAGCCGCTTTCGTGGCCATACGCCCGCGCGGCGTGCGATCCAGAAATCCCAATTGGAGCAGATAAGGCTCTACCACATCCATTATCGTGTCGTCCTCTTCACTGATGCTGGCTGCCAGCGTCCCCAGCCCAACCGGACCGCCGCTGAACTTGCCGACAATCGCATCCAACACCCGCCTGTCCAGATCATCCAGCCCCAGATTGTCGATCTCATGAACGGCCAGCGCCTCACCGGCCAGGGCCACCGTAATGTTGCCGTCCGCCCGCACCTGGGCATAGTCGCGCACACGCCGCAACAGCCGCAAGGCCACACGCGGCGTTCCCCTGGACCGGCGCGCGATTTCGGAAGCGCCGGCGCCGTCGATAGGCGTTTCGAGCATTTCCGCGGCACGGAGGATTATCGTTTCCAGTGCCTCCCGGCTGTAAAAGTCAAAGCGTTCGACAACACCGAACCGGGCGCGCAAAGGCGCCGTCATCAGGGCCAGCCGCGTGGTCGCGCCGATGACGGTAAACCGGGGCAGCTTAAGGCGAATGCTGCGCGCGCTCGGACCGCTGCCGACCGTGATGTCGAGCACGAAATCTTCCATCGCCGGGTAAAGGATCTCCTCGACCACGCGGCCCAAGCGGTGGATTTCGTCAACAAAAAGAATGTCCCCTTTGCGCATATTTGTGAGGATGGCCGCCAGATCGCCAGCCTTTTCGATTGCCGGCCCCGACGTCGGTTTGAGATTGCCCTGGATCTCATGCGCAAGAATGTGGCTGAGCGTGGTCTTGCCAAGCCCCGGCGGACCATATAAGAGTACATGATCCAAGGCCTCGCCGCGCTGACGCGCCGCCTGCACAAGAATACGCATCTTCTCGCGCAACCTCTCCTGACCAACCATTTCGTCCAGGCTCTTGGGACGCAACGCATAGTCGACGCGGCCGTCTTCGGTCTGCCTTTCGCCGGAAATCTCCCTCCTGCTCAGTCCTGAGAGTCTCTGGGCGTTGCTCTGTGCTGCGCTGCGTTCATCAGCCATGCTATAATCCATTTGGAATTGCAAGAACGATTGTGCTAAAGATAGTATACCAAAGGGGGAGTTGGAACAAAACAGCGTATAATTACCCTACGCCCTGAACGCATCTGCCTATTGACGGAACGAACAAAAGCTGCTATAACATTTCCCACATTTTCTACTGTTTCCGCAAATGATAAGGAACTGTTATGCCGAAAAAGTCAACAACAGACCAGAAAAGACTGCTTGCCAACCTTGAACAAGTTAACGAAGAGTTGGAACATCTGCGAAATCTGATGCAAGGTGAAGTGGACGTTGAATTGGACGAAGGCGATACCGAAATTGTCGAGCGAGAAAAAACTGCCGCTCTGATCGTCGTCCTGGAGCGTCGTCAGAAGGACATCGAACACGCCCTGCGAGTGATCGACATGGGGCAGTATGGTATCTGCGAACGCTGCGGCGATGAGATCCCCCCGGCGCGCTTGGAAGTCAAACCTGACGCAACCCTGTGCATGGACTGCCAGCGAGAAGTCGAATCGATAAATCGTCGCAGCCGGTCCCCGCGCGCGGCGCCGGCCCGCTGGTAGCTGGAACCCGCGAAGGCGGCAAATAATAATTTCCGACTGAACAAGGGAACCGCATGCCGACTAACCTGTATGTGTCCGACCATCCACTGGTAAGGCACAAGATTACGCAACTTCGCGACGCGTCCACCGACTTTCGTCAGTTTCGTTCCATCGTCGCCGAACTGTCAATGATCCTGGCCTACGAAGCAACGGCCGACCTGGATACAAAGACAGTGGAGGTGCAGACACCTCTCACGACCACCACCGGCAGCAAATTCGACGAACGCGTCGGCTTGGTCCCGATCCTGCGCGCCGGCCTGGGCATGGTCGACGGAATGCTCAGTTTAATCCCCCAGGCCGAGGTCTGGCATCTGGGCTTCTACCGCGACGAGGAAACACTGCAACCGGTAATCTACTACAATAAACTCCCCGCCGATCTCTCCACCCACACCTGTTTCGTGCTCGACCCCATGCTGGCGACAGGCGGCTCTGCGCTGGCCGCCGTCGACATCCTCAAGCTTCGAGGCGTCACCCGTGTCAAGTTTGTCGGTTTGCTGGCCGCGCCGGAGGGGATCGACGCGCTGCAAGGCGCCCATCCCGATATCGCCGTGCATGTGGCGGCCGTCGATGAACGCCTGACAAACGCAAATGACGCCCCCGCTGGATTCCCGCCCGGATTCATCTGGCCCGGTCTGGGCGATGCAGGGGACCGGCAATTCGGCACCAGTTAGACCAGTCTACAGTTCAGAAGAGCAACCTGGGCTCCGTTTTCGGAGTCCCGGCTAATGCAGCGCTATCACCGTCGCCGCTTCGTCCGGCGCACTGTCCGGCCCGCTGACGACAAGCGTGTTCCCGCTCTCGTGGACAGGAAGCGTTGTGCCTCCCGCTAGCAGTCGCGCGCCTTGCGCGGTCACCCCTTCGACCCGAATCTGCCCGCCGGGCGGCCAGTCAAAGATATGGAGGTAGGTAACGCCCTCCTTGCTGGTCGTGCGCAGGTCCGCCCTTCCCTGGATGGGGCCCGGCTGCGTGCCGTAGATCGCTTCGCCGTTTACCTCCAGCCAGCGACCCATCGCCTCCAGGCGCTCAACGCTCACCTGGGGAATGACACCCTCCCCGGTGGGGCCGACATTCAACAGGTAGTTGCCACCTTTGCTGACGATATCGACCAGCTTGCGGATCAGGTCGACACTGGACTTCCAGTTGTGATCGTTCAGCTTATAGGACCAACTGTCGTTGAGCGTGGCCGGCGTCTCCCAGTCCAGGTCCAGGACTGTTTCGGGGATGCGGTTATCGCCGGCCGTGGCATAGTCGCCCAGCGCGTTGCCCAGCCGCCCGCAGACCAGGCAGTCCGGCTGCAACTGGTTGCACAACTCCAACAGGGACCGGCTCTGCTCCTCTGAGATCCCCTTGGGCGTATCAAACCAGATGATGCCGATCGGTCCGTAATTGGTCAGAAGCTCCCGTACATGGGGCTTCACATATTCTTCGATATATCCGGCGAAATCCTTCTCCGCCGGGTCGAAGTCCCAGTCGTTGCCGTCCCCGTCGGGGTGATGCCAGTCCTGTGTCTGTGAATAGTAGAAACCCAGTTTGATGTCCTGCGCGTCGCACTCCTCTGCCAGCTCCTTCAGAATATCTCGCTTGAACGGCGTCGCATCCACCATATCGTAGTCGGTAACCGCCGAGTCGAAGATGCAGAAGCCGTCGTGGTGTTTGGAAGTGATCACCAGATACTTCTGTCCGGCCCGTTTTGCCAGCGAGACCCACTCCTTGGCATCAAACTTGACAGGGTTGAACTGCGCGGCCAGCTTCTCATATTCCCTGACAGGGATTTCCGCCCGATACATCATCCATTCGGCGATACCGGGCCACTCGCGCCCGTTCCAGACGCCGGCGGGAATCGAGTACAGCCCCCAGTGGATGAAAAGGCCGAATCTGGCCTCGCGCCACCAGTCCAGGCGCGGGTCGTTGCGAGCGCCGGGCCGTTGGCTCCGGTCCGGCTCCACTTCCGGCCGCGTGACCTCGAAATCGTATCCCCGCCGCAGAAGCAACAGGGCCATATCCTCCAACGATTCATTCTCTTCAGCAGCCAGGCGCTGGATGCGTTGTACAAAAGTGGAGGGGATGTTGAGCGTGAGTTCTGGCACGGTTTGCCTCCTGCGGGCAGTAATCTGTGGTGAACACTGGTCAGCCGCGAATGGCTGATTCCTCAACGCACAGGATGCTCGAAGTTAGCCACTGGCCGCTGTAGTTAGGCTTGGATTCCGGACAAAATTACTCCGCGGATCATCAACTTCTGGGCGAAGAAGAATACTATTACCACCGGAATGACCATGAGAAAAGACATCGCCATCATGTAGGGGACCTGTGTATTGTAAAGCCCTTTGAAGAAGGTGATGCCCAGGGCAAGCGTGTAGTTTTCCTGGCTTGTGAGGAATATCAGCGGCCCGAAATAATCGTTCCACACGGCCTGAAAAGTGAATACGGAGGTGGTGGCGAGCACCGGCCGCGATAGAGGAATGAAAATCTGCCAGAGGATGCGCAACCGGTTGGCGCCGTCAATGAGCGCGGCCTCTTCCAGTTCTATCGGAATACCCTTGAAAAACTGGCGCATCAGGAAGATGTTGAAAGCGCCCCCGCCGAAAAAGGCCGGTACAGTCAAGGGCAGAAACGTGTCCAGCCAGCCAACGCGATGAAAGCCTACGAACAGTGGAATCAGTGTAACCGTGCCGGGCAGCATGATCGAGGCCAGGACCATGATGAACCACACGTCTCGCCCAGGGAAGCTGATTCGCGCGAATCCATAGCCGCACAGCGTGGCCGATATCAAAGTGCCCACCATGACGGAAGCGGTGATTGTCAAGGTATTCACCAGCCAGCGGGTCCACTGCATGCTCTCGTACGTCCACCCTTCCGGGAAGTTCTGCCAGCGAAATGTCTCTGGGAAAAAGGTGGGAGGGAAGACGTAAATTTCAGCCTGGGTCTTTAGCGATGTCGTGGCCATCCAGAGGAGGGGCAGAAGGAAAACGCCTGCGCTAACAATCAATATCAGGTATATGAAAAGGATGCGAGAACTCTGCTTCGGCCTGCGCCGCCAGTTCAGGTCAAAAATACCTCTGTAAACTTCCTGATCGCTGACCATCATTTGACCTCCGCTTCGTAGAAGACCCACAGAGCGGACGAACGAAACACCAGGACTGTCAGTACCAGGACAACAAACAGCAAGAACCAGGCCATTGCCGACGCCATACCCATCTGCGTCCAATTGAAGGCGCGCTCATAGAGCATGAGGTTATAGAAGTAAGTCGATTTCAGTGGGCCGCCTGATGTGAGGACAAATGCGTTCATAAAAGTCTGGGAGGCGGCGATAAGGCCCATAACCAGATTGAAAAAGATAGTGGGCGTCATCATCGGAATCGTTATGTTGATGAAAAGTTGCAATTCGTTGGCGCCGTCCAACTTGCCCGCCTCGTACAGAGATTCGGGGATTCCCTGCAGCCCGGCAAGGTAAATGATCATGCCGGCGCCGACCCCCCACAGACTCATCATTACCATCGACGCCAGCGCTGTCTCCGGTTCGGCAAAGAACGAGAACTTGGGAAAGCCCAGGCGCACGAGGACAGCATTGATCAGACCATAGTCGCGGTTCATGAGCCAGCCCCACAGGATGAGACTGGCGATGGCCGGTACAATGGCGGGCATATAGAAGCTGGTGCGGAAGAATGCGATGCCCTTGACGCGCTGGTTGAGGAGGATGGCAAGAACAAAGGCCCCGACCAGTCCCAGCGGTACCGAAGTTCCGGCGTAGATGAGCGTGACCTTACAGGCCTGCCAGAAGTTCTTGTCGGAGGTGAACATGATTACATAGTTGCGCAATCCTATCCACTCCGGCGCCCGCAAGAGAGGAAACTTCGTGAAGCTCATGTAGAAGGAGGTCAGCATAGGGCCAATCGTGAAAATTATCAGCCCTAGTACGACGGGGCTGATAAAAAGATAGCCCTGGACTGTGTCCCGCATGCGACTGTTCATGAGCCTGGTTTGTCCTGCGAATTGTAATCGAGCGATGGGAGGGTCAAACTAAGTTTGCGGGTGCCCGACATGTATATTATTCAGGCAGCCGCTTACTGCACGGGCGAATAGTGGCCGGCGGCCGCGAGGACCACCAACCACTATCCACCATTCACTATCTACTGCCGTTATGCGTTCTGATCCAGGCATGACTGAATCGTGGCATCCGTCTCGGCGAATGCATCTTCTGCGTTCGCATCTCCGCGGATCACCGCTTCCAGCGCCTGCCGGTAGCTGTCACTCACCATGCCGGCGTAAAAGCTGCCACAGTCGCCCGGGTGCTCGATTACAGGCAATATGGCGTCGTCGGCGCCATTGATGAAGGCCATCAGATTGTGCGGCGGCGTTGGCAGACCCTCCATCCAACTGGGATCGCTGGCCACCGACCTCAGGAGCGGCACACCAAGTTCCGCTTTGGCTGCCTCGAGCTGGACTGTCGGCCGGATCAGTTGCTTGATGTACTCGTAGGCCATATCGAGGTTTTGCCCACCGGCATATGCCGACATTCCCCATGTGCCCATACCGGTTCGATGCCGGCCGTCAGGCATGAGCGGCATAACCTGTACGTCCCATTCGAACTTGTCGGCGGCTGCTTCACGCACAGGGCCGCGCAGACTCTGAATGTGGGTGTAAACCGCGGCCCGGCCCAGGAAGAATGAGTTGCCGCCGACATCAAGACCCAGGGGCTGGGCAACGTTATGCTCGTTCCACAGAGAAGCATAGGCTTTCAGCGCGGCAACCGTGTTCGGATCGGACCAGGTGGAAAGGTTGTTCTCTATGTCGAGAATCTTGCCGCCGTAGCCGACTACCCAGGGGTAGACAGTAGCCCACCAGCTCCAGGTGGCGTTGGAGAGACCCCAGTAGCGGGGCGTGCCATCCGCCTCGGTCTCGAGGGCGGTAATCTTCTGGCAGTTGACAATGAAATCGTCCCAGGTCCACTCATCGTTCGGCTCTTCTGCTCCGGCTTCCTCGAAGAGTGACTTGTTGTAATACATCGTCACCACATCCAGCGCTGAGGGCAACATCTGGATCTTGCCGTCAAAAACACCGAGGCCGAGCATATTGGGGAAGACGTCGTCAATGTCGACATCGGGGTCCCCTTCAGTGTAGGGCGTCAGATCCAGGGTGACGTTGTTGTTGGCAAAGGGAACGACGAACAGATCGGCGCTGAAGAAGACATCGGACAGCGTGCCGGCCGCCGCCGCCGTGTAATACTTCTCAGCCAGGTCTCCAGAAACCATGTTAAATGTGACCGTAGCGTCCGGGTGCTTCTCGTTGAACGAAGCCTTGATCAGTTCATTTACCGGTTCGACCGGCGCGCCTGCCAGAATGGAAATCTCCAATTCGACAGGTTCATCTGCCATGGCCGCGTCTCCACCGGCCTCTGGTGCCGCCACCGGCGCACACGCAGCCAGCGCCGCCGTGCCGCCGACCGCCGCCGCCGTCTTGAGGAACCCGCGACGGGTAACTGTCTGTAAACTCTGCAAATTCTGCTTGGACATTGATCTCTCCTGAACGTGTGTATGTGGTTGGGATTTTGGGGTTCTTTAGAATTAGTGGTATGCAATTATTGCAAAATTGAGTCCTACCACCAAATTTGGATACCCGTTTGGGTAAAATAGCGCCTGTCGGTGCGGTTCGGTTTTCCGGTCGGAGGCCGGCACAGGGCGGGGCAGTCATCTGGGCTGCCCCCGGGGGCCGGATGCCCCCAACAGCTCTCCGGTATGTGCACGCCAATACTTTAAGTCCGCATCAGTATCGCAATGCACATCAGATCGCTGAGTTCCGTCAATTTGACGGTCTCACTACGTCTGCATATTTCGAAACGAGACACGGATTGGCCGTACCGCCTGTTTGCCCCGGTCGAATCGCCGAACTGCTGTAATCTGCACCAGGAAAGCCGCCGCTGAAGCGGCGCCAATCACCCACACCGAAAGGATCTGCAATGAGCATTCTGAAAGTTGGCCTCGTCGGCGTCGGCGGCATCTCCCGCACACACATGCCGGGATGGGCCGCATCCGAAGAAGCCGAAGTCGTGGCCGGCAGCGACATCAGCAACGAAGCGCTCGAACAGTGGGGCGCGCTCCACAATGTCAAAAGGCTGACGACTAACGCCGACGAGCTCTTCTCCGACCTTGATATCGACATCATCGATCTCTGCGTGCCCAACATGTACCACGCGCCCCTGGCTATCGCCGCGCTGGAAGCAGGCAAACACGTGATCTGCGAGAAACCGCTCGCGCCCACGCCCGAGGATATCAAAAAGATGATCGCGGCGCGTGACAAATCCGGAAAACAGCTGATGACCGCCCAGCATTTCCGCTTCGCCGGCGTATCGCAAGCCATGAAGGCAGAGATCGACACCGGCACGCTGGGCGATGTCTACCATGCCCGCGGCTGGATGTTGCGCCGCAATGGACTGATCCCGACCGCGACCTTCATCGAAAAGAAGCACAGCGGCGGCGGCCCCTGCATCGACATCGGCGTGCATATCCTCGATCTGACCCTGTGGATGATGGGCAATCCCCGGCCCGTCACGGTCTCCGGTGTCGCCGATGCGCGACTGGCCCACCTTCCCGGCGCGTTCGCCACCTGGCGCGAGGGACCAATTCCCAGCACATTCGACGTTGAGGACTACGCCGTTGCCTTCGTGCGCTTCGAAACCGGCGCTACCCTCGTGTTGGAGGTTAGCTGGCTGCTGCATCATGACATTCGCGGCGAAGATATGCAGGCCTGGATCTACGGCGACGAGGGTGGCTGCCACTGGCCGTCCGCCCAATTCCTGGATACGAACTACACCACCCGCCAATTCAATAACCGGACGCTTCAGCTCACCCAGGACAAGATGGAACCGCATGCGCTCGAGTGCGTCGAGTTTGCCAAAGCCATCGCCGCTGGCGCGCCCTCACCGGTGCCCGCGGAACAGTCCTTGCAGGTGCTCGCGATTCTCGACGGCATCTACCGCAGCCAGGCCGAAGGGCGCGAAGTGTCAATCGATCTCTAACAGTTCACATCAGTTGCCGCGGCACACGGCATTCTTGCCAATCGCAGGCAGCGTTTCGCTGGCAAACCCAGCGCAAGGGAGATACCTATGATCATTGAATCGATCGCCGACTACGCCTGCGAAACAGGCGAGGGCCCACTTTGGCACCCGGACGAAGAACGTCTCTACTGGGTCGATATTCCCCCGGGAAAACTTTATCGCTATGATCCTGATACCGGTGCGCATGGCCTCGTTCTCGACGCCGGCGAAGCGATCGGAGGCTATACCATCCAGGAGGACGGCGCGCTGCTCCTCTTCATGGCCCGCGGCCGCATCGCCCTCTGGCGCGAAGGCCAGCCGCTCAAGAATCTGGTCGACGATATCCCTGCCGAGCGCGAAGGACGCTTTAACGACGTGATCGCCGACCCGGCCGGACGTGTCTTCTGCGGTACAATGCCTCGCAACGGCAGCAATGGCGTCCTCTACCGGCTGGATACCGACGGCAGCCTCACTGTCGTGATCGAAGATGCCGGGACTTCCAACGGCATGGGCTTTACCCAGGACCTCAAGACCTTCTACCACACCAATACCAGGCGCGGCATCACCCGCTACGACTATGACATCGACAGCGGGCAGATCACCAACCCTGAGTTTGCCGTCCGGGAGGGCCCGCCGTCGAACGGTCGCCCCGACGGCATGACCATGGACGCGGCCAATTGCTTCTGGTCGGCCCGCTGGGACGGCTACGCTCTCGTCCATCACATGCCCAATGGCCGCGAAATTCAGCGGCTTACCTTTCCCGTGCCCAAGGTGTCCAGCGCCACCTTCGGCGGCCGCGACTACACCGATCTGTACGTCACTACGGCCGGTGGAAATATCAGAGACACCGACGGGCCCCAGGCCGGCACCCTGTACCGTGTACAACTGGGCGTGATGGGCAAGCCTCCCTTCCGCTCCAAAATCAATATATAGGCGCCGGCGGTCTCCGCCCTTAAATGCGGCGCATATCGACGTCCTGAGCCGAGATTCAGCGCTCCGGTTGCCGAAACTGAACGTCCGACCAGGTTCGACACAAAGTTCACTTCATCGAAAGGATTTGGCGATGACATCTAAATCTGACCCTGCCGCCTACCGCGTCGGCATCATCGGCTGCGGACGCCCTCTCAGGACCGAAGGGGCTACCGGCTTCGGTATGGCCCACCGTCATGCAATGGGCTATGCCGCTTCACCACATACGCAGCTGGTGGCCCTGGCCGATATCAGCCGCGAAAACGCTGAGGCTTTTCAGAAAGAACACGGCGGCGACGCAATCTTTGAGAACTACAATCAGATGTTGGCCGAGGCAGACCTCGATATCGTCTCCGTCTGCGTCTGGCCGCATCTGCATGCCGAAATGGTGTTGGCCGCTGCCCCAGCCGGGGTGCAGGCCATCCACTGTGAAAAACCAATCGCACCCACATTCGGCGAGGCCCGCCGCATGCTGGAATCCTGCGAGCGCAACGGCGTTCAGTTGACCTTCAACCACCAGCGCCGCTTTGCCCCTCCCTTCAGTGTCGCCCGCCGGCTGGTACGGGAGGGCGCAATCGGCGACCTTCAGCGTATTGAAGGCCGCTGTCCCGACATGAACGACTGGGGCACCCACTGGTTCGACATGATGCACTTTTACAACGATGAAACCCCGGCCGAATGGGTCATGGGCCAAATTGATACCAGTGAGATCCGTACTATCTTCGGCATGGCTCACGAATCACAAGGCATCAGCCACGTTCGCTTTCAGAACGGGGTCGAAGGGCTTCTCCTGACCAGCGCTGCTATCGAGATGGGGGCGGCCTTCCGGCTTCTCGGCAGTGACGGCATCATAGAATTCGGCCCCGGCCGGGATGGTGGGCTTCGTATCTTGAACGGGCAGTCCTCCGGTTGGCGTGACGTAAATCCGGAGGGCACGATGCACGACCTGGACGCGGTGCAAAAGGGGATTGTCGACCTGGTCGAGGCACTGAGAGACGGTAGCGAGCCGGAACTCGCCGGGCGCCGCGCCTTTCGCGCGGCTGAATTGACATTCGCTACCTACGAATCGAGCCGCAAACGCGGGCGGGTAGACCTGCCCCTGGAGATCGAAGACTCCCCTCTCATGGATATGCTGGACCGCGCCGCAACGTAAATTGCAACAATGGAACAACGGAAGGGGCAAAATTTGACATATCCGATCCTGCTGGTTATGTTTAGCGCCCAACGGCGTTGCCCAGATCTCCCCCAGGCGTCCGCACGCCAGCAGGAACGTCCCTTCTCGAAACGCACAATTGCTGTCTATGCTTGGGATTTTGAAGTACCGATCCTATTCAGTTTTGAAGTTTTCCTTAAGGAGGAAAAGTAATGACACAAGCAAAAGCAAGCCTCTCCCGTCGCGACTTTGTCCGCTTGAGTGGCATGGCTGCCGGTGCAGCCGCCGTGGCCGCCTGCGCTGCGCCCGCCGCCCCTGCCGGGGGTGACTCCTCTGCCGCACCGGCCGAGGACATGGAAGTGGTGGTCGAAGCCTGGGCGCACTGGGAACAGGGCCTCGGCTGGATTCAGAACGCCATGGATAACTATGGCTTCTCGGAAGAGAACCCTCACATTACGTGGAACCCGGTTGTAGCGCCCTTCGCCGAGATCCACGACAAGATGCTGGCCGCGTGCGCCTCGGGCGTAGGCGTCCCCGATGTCATGCGCGTAGAGCAGGGTCGCATGGCAGCCTTCTTCAAGGGCGAGGAAATCTGCTTCATCGATCTGACCGACCGCATCGGCGAACGCATGGACGACCTCGTGCTCGGTTCTGCCGTCGACTACTGGTCCTGGAAGGGCAGCGTCTATGGCATCGGTAACGAAGTCAACGCCTGCTCCCTCGCCTACCGCAAGGGCGTTTTCGACGAAATCGGCATCGAAACTCCGTTCGAGACCTGGAATGACCTGATGGAGGCCGGCGTTGTCCTCAAAGAAGCCAAGGACATGGCTGTGATCTCCTGGCACGACCTGCATGACGGCGACTTCCAGATCATGCTCTTCGCTGCCGGTGGCGAGATGTTCGACGAAAACGGCGACTTCGGCGGCATCAATGACCTGGGCAGAGAGATCCTTGAGTTCCAACGAATGACCATCCACGATCTTGGCATCGCCATCGCCGCGCCGGTTACCGGCGATTCGACCTGGTCGCCTCCCATCTACTGGGAATCCTTCCGCCAGGACCAGATCGCCTGCACCCTTGGCGCTCCCTGGCACAATGGCAAATTGGGCCGCGAGGACAAGATTGGCCCCGGCCAGGAGAACGAATGGCGCCTGCAGCGGATCCCCGCCGGCTTCGGTGCAAACGGGCCCACAGCCACCCATGGCGGTACCAGTGTAAGCATCCCCAAGCAGGCTCAGAATCCAGAAGAAGCATGGCAGATCATCGAGTTCACGCACCTGACAGAAGCAGTCCTCCAGGACTCCATCGAGCGCGGTATCTGGCCCTCCTACATCCCCGTGCTGGACGATCCGGTACTTAACGAGCCGTACGACTACTACGAAGGCCAGGTTATCGGTGAACTGTACAAAGATCTCGCTCTGCAGATGCCTCGCATCTTCCAGTCGCCGTGGGCGCCCGAATTCCACACAGCCATTAACAACTTCGTGATTACGCCAGTCCTGCAGGACTCGGCTGACATCGATGCAGCCTTCTCTGAACTGGAACCTGAGCTGGAACGCATTAAGTCGCTCTAGCAGCAACAGGTAGTGTTAACACCGGTTCCGCTTGAACTGGAAGGCATTGAAAGAGGGACCAAAGCAGTACTTTCGCGTTGAAAAGGGAGGGGCCGGCGCCTCTCCCTTTCATTTCAGATTCCTGTAGCGCTGTATCGAAATCGGCAAATTCCTCTATGGGCAGCTACTCCGCTCATCTTTGGAAATTGAGTCGTAAACCACGGAGCTATGCATGGCATCGTCAAGCGAGTTCTCCCCAACCGGTCGCCGTTACGCGCCTGGAACGCCAACAGGGTTCAGGCTGTGGTGGCACCGTCACCGCCTGACGATTATCCCCTATTTCTATATCGCTCCCTTCTTCATCCTGTTTGCTATCTTCCTGGCTTGGCCGGTTGTTCGCAGCTTCTACCTGAGTTTTCATAAACAACAGGGCATCAGCACGCCTTCTTTTATCGGCCTCGACAACTATTTCAACCTCGTGGCCGATCCTCGTTTCAAACAGTCGCTGCTCAACACGACAGTCTATGCGTTGGGAAGCCTTTTCGTGCAGATCCCACTCGCATTCATACTGGCGGCGGTTGTCAACTCAAAGCTTGTACCCTGGGCGAATGCGAAGAGCTTCTACCGCCTATCCTACTTTGTTCCTCTGCTGACGTCGGCCGTCATCGCCAGCCTGATGTTCAGTATTCTTTACGACTATAACTCCGGTCTGATCAACAGCTATCTGGTGGGGTTGTTTGGTGAAGAGGCGAAAGTGGGCTGGGTTCGCAACGCAAGTGTGGTGAAAGTCTCCATCATTCTGCTGCTGGTCTGGCGTTTTACCGGCATCAACTCCCTTTACTTTGTCGCGGGCCTGCAAAATATCCCCAAAGAGTTGGAAGAGGCAGCTTCTATCGACGGGGCCAACTGGTGGCAGGTACTGACCGGCATTACCATTCCCTTGATGCGTCCGGTAATCCTTTTCGTAACGGTAACCGCAATCAACGGTTCCTACCAGATTTTCGCCGAGCCATATCTGCTTACCGGCGGCGGGCCGCGGGACCAGTCCCTAAGTATCGTTCAGTATCTCTACAATACCGGCTTTTCTTACTTTAATCTGGGCTATGCATCCGCCATCGGATATACGCTGGTCACGATCATCGTAATCCTGGCAATTCTCAACCTGCGCTTCTTTGGCGCTTTTCGCGAGGATCAATAGGACCACAATAGGGCTACCATGACCTTCCAGGCATCTTCCCAGACTGCGCTCCGCTTCTCTGATCAGATTTTTATCGATCAGAACTGAGGGTATACATGACAACAAGCGCTCAAACCACCACTGAATCAGGGCCGGGTTTCTCCCCAGTACAAATTCGTAACGGATTTCTTGTCAGTCTGGCAAACTTTTTCCTGCTAATAGGCGTACTGCTTGCTGCCATCCCCTTCATATATATGATCTCGGCGTCATTCAAACCACAGAATGAAATTTTCACCTTTCCGGTCCAGATCATTCCCAAAGAGCCGTTCTTCGACAACTACACAACCCTAATCGGAGAAACTCTCTACCTTCGCTGGTTCTTGAACACAGCAATCGTCGCTGTCGGGCGTACTTCGCTCTCTCTTTTACTGTGCATGTTGGCCGGGTTCGCCTTCGCCAAATATGACTTTCCTTTCCGGCGCGTTCTCTTCGTGATGGTCTTGGCCAGCTTCACCCTTCCATTCGAGGTGGTGCTTATCCCCCTCTATACCATGATGGTCAGATTGGGCTGGCTCAACACCTACTGGGTTCTTATCGTACCCTTCGCCGCCAGCGCTTTCGGTATTTTTCTGGCCCGACAGTACGCGCTGGCCCTGCCCACGGAACTGATGGAGGCCGCCCGCATCGACGGCTCCAGCGAATTGGGGATCTTCTTCCGCATCGCAATTCCCAACCTGCGACCGGCCTTGGCCGTGATGGGTATTATCTTTTTCCAGGCCTCCTGGAACGACTTTCTCTGGCCCCTGATCGTCCTCAACGATTCGACCATGTACGTGATCAACCTGGCACTGCCCACACTGCGCGGCCCCTACGGCGACCAGTATGGCCTTGTCCTCGGCGGCGCCGTAATCGCCGTTATTCCAATTATCATTATCTTCTTTGCCATGCAGCGCTATTTCATCGAAGGCATTATGGCCGGCGCGCTGAAAGGCTGATTGCAGATACCTTTCTGCGTTTTGGGAGTCAATTCATGCACGAAACTCACGTCCCCGCAATCCAGTCCGCCGTGCAAGAGTACAGCGACGACATCATCACCTTCCTCCGGCAGATCTGCGCCATCCCCTCGCTGGATTCGCAGATCGGCCCCGTCGGTGAACGCGTCCAGGCCGAACTGCGCAAAATGGATTTCGATGAAGTCTGGTTCGATTCGATGGGCAACACCGTCGGCAGAATCGGCGACGGTGAACGCATTCTCGTCTACGACAGCCACATCGACACTGTCGGCATCGGCGCCGCCGACGAGTGGGATTGGGATCCGTTCGAGGGCAAAGTTGAGGACGGCATCCTCTACGCCCGCGGCGCCTGCGACGAGAAGGGCAGCACGCCCGGTATGATCTACGGGCTGGCCATCGCGCGCAGCCTGGGGCTGCTCGATGGTTGGACCGCCTACTATTTCGGCAATATGGAAGAGTGGTGCGACGGCATTGCTCCGCACGCCTTCGTCGAACACGAAGGCATCCGCCCCGATTTCGTCGTCATCGGTGAGCCGACCAAAATGCAGATCTATCGCGGCCACAAAGGGCGTGTCGAGCTGAAAGCGGTCGCCAAAGGCAGGAGCGCCCACGCGGCCAGCAATCACCTCGGCGACAACGCCATCTACAAAGCCCTCCCCTTAATTGAAGGCATCAGCCGCCTTGAGCCGCAACTGGGCGACCACCCCTTCTTAGGCCCCGGCAAGATCACCGCCACTGACATCGAAGTCGAAACACCCAGCCTCAACGCTGTCCCCAATCAGTGCACCGTTTACATCGACCGCCGCGTGACCTTCGGTGAGGACCTGGAAGCCGTGATCGAGCAGGTGCGCGCTCTGATTCCGCCATCCAATCAACAGGCCGAGGACGTGACGCTCGAGATGCTCTACTACGATGAGCCAAGCTATACCGGCTTCGTCTTTCCGGTCGAAAAGTATTTCCCCGCCTGGGCGCTGGAAGAGGATGAACCGCTGGTACAAGCGGGGCAAGCGACCCGCAAGCTTATCGGCCTGCCGGACGCACCCACCAGCAAGTGGGATTTCAGCACCAATGGCATCTACTGGCGCGGCAAAGCCGGTATTCCCAGCATCGGTTTCGCGCCCGGCGACGAAGTGACAGCCCACACCGTCCTCGACAGTGTTTCGCTGGCCGAAGTCGTGAAATCCACCGAGTTTTACGCGCTCCTTCCGGCGCTGATCACGTAAAACGCATCCTCTCCGATTGCCTCCATTTTTATTTCTCCTGCCGGTCGGCGGCCACCAAGAAACGCGATTGGACGAAATCCACACAATTGGCGAAAATAGGGTTAATCTCGTGGCGTTCTCCCGGCTCGGAGGATGCCAAATTCAGCAGCCTGAAAAACAGCGGAGCCGCAGTGCATCTGCCGATATGCCGACTGTGATGAATTGAAATGACGATTGCTGAAAACCTGCGCCAGGTACGCGCACGCATGGCCCAGGCCGCGCAACGCGCGCAGCGGTCCCCTGACGAAATCACGCTTGTGGCAGTGAGCAAGACAAAGCCGCTGGCGCTGATCGCTGAGACCGCCGCCGCCGGCCAGGTTGATTTTGGCGAAAATCGGCTCGAAGAACTTTGGCCAAAGGTCGATGCCGCCGCTGCAGCCGGCTTGAACGCGATTCGCTGGCATGCCATCGGCACTATCCAGAGCCGCAAGGCAAAACTGGCGTTGGGCCCGCCTACCGCTGAATCCCGGACGGCCAGTGACGCGATCTGCCTTATCCATTCAGTGGACAGGCCGAAAATCGCCCAACGCCTGAGCCGGCTGGCCGCCGACAACGACCACCCGCTCGACGTCCTGCTGGAAGTCAACGTCAGCGGCGAACTGAGCAAGCACGGCTTTTCTCCAACCAGCCTGGTCGACGCGCTGCCCGCGCTGCTGGACCTGCCATCACTGCGTTACTGCGGACTGATGACGATGGCCCCCTTTGTCGACGATGCCGAAGAGGTAAGGCCGCTTTTTCGAAAACTGCGCTGCCTGCTTCAGGAGTTGCGGCACGCATTCCCGCCGGCACAGTTTCCTCAGGCCACCTGGCAGCATCTGTCTATGGGCATGACAAGCGATTTTGAAGTCGCAATCGAAGAGGGCGCTACAATTGTGCGCGTCGGCACCGCGATCTTCGGCCACAGGGAGTACGAATGAATCAGCTACAAGGCGATATAACTTTCATCGGCGGCGGCGCCATGGGTGAGGCCATCATTGGTTCACTCATAGGAAAAGGGCTCCTCACACCATCTCAGATCTGCGTCTCCGAGCCAGTGCCCGCCCGCCGCGACTTTCTGAACAGCACATACGGCGTGACAACCGAGACAGACAACGGCCAGGCCGTGACCGGCGCCTCCGTAGTCGTTCTGGCGGTCAAGCCACAAGTGCTGGCGCCGGTAATGGCGGACCTGAAAGGAAACCTGTCCGCCGCCGCACTCGTAGTCAGTATTATGGCAGGAGTGCGCATCGACACGCTTACCTCTGGCCTCGGCCATGACAAAATTGTCCGGTCCATGCCTAACACGCCGGCCCAGGTGGGCAAGGGTATGACCGTATGGACCGACACCGCCGCCGTAACCGAATCTGACCGCGCCGCAGCCCAGGCCATTCTTGAAGCGATGGGTGAGGCCATCTACGCGACAGAGGAGCATTACCTGGACATGGCCACCGGGTTAAGCGGTTCCGGTCCGGGATTCGTCTATCTCCTGCTCGAAGCTCTGATCGATGCCGGCGTTCACATCGGTTTCAGCCGCGACCAAGCGCAACAGATGGTGTTACAGACCGTAGAGGGTAGTGTGGAGTTGATGCGCCAGAGCGGTCTCCATCCCGCTGACCTGCGCAATCGCGTAACCAGCCCGGCGGGCACAACCGCCGCCGGTACCCTCGTGTTGGAGCGCGCCGGCGTTCGCTCAGCATTGATCGATGCCGTGGATACTGCCTACCGGCGCAGCCAGGAATTAGGCGGCAGCTAAAATAGAGTCTGGCGACTTGCACAAATGTGGGCCGCCAGGCACAGGTGATTCGTTCGTATAGTTCTAATAACGTAAGGAGTAGCCGTGATCTTCCTGCTCTTGGCCCGTGTACTTCAGATTTATACCTTCATCCTGTTGATCAGAATTCTGATCACATGGATTCCGAACCTGGACCCCCATCACCCGATTGTACAGCTTCTGTTTCAGGTGACGGAACCCGTGCTGGAACCGGCCCGCAAGCTCATTCCCTCAATCGGCATGATCGACATCTCTCCGATTGTCGTTTTCATCGTCTTGGGAATCTTGCAAGATCTACTGGTTCAGCTCGCCTATTAGAATCAGTCCGTAGCTTGAAGGCTTCTTTCTTCAGAGCAAAGAGAGAAGACTTCACTTCCCACACTCGTCCACACCACGGGGAGAAACAGTGCCTGAGATTTCAGGAGAAAGAGTCGCTCATCGCTGGCAGCCGCGCCCTTCGACTGCAACAAAAGTCGTCGCCGCGTTCATAATCGCTTCGTTGTCGCTGAGCGCCTGCGGCATCCGGCGGTTCTTTGGGCCGAGAGCCGAGCCGACCGCTGTGCAAGAGCAGGCTGATGAAACTCTGTCCCGGCTGATCGAACGGGCCAAAGAGGACCTGGTGCAGTCAACCAGCGCCGAAGCCGATGAAATCATCCTCGTAAGCACCGAAGAAGTGGAGTGGGGCGACACCAGCCTCGATTGCCCGTATCCGGATGAGATGTACGCCCAGATGATAACGCCGGGCTACGTAATCGTTTTGGAGAGCGGCGGCGCCACCTACGACTTTCACACCGGCGCCGATCCCGAAGGGCCGCTGGTGCAGTGCACAGAAGACGGGACGCCTGCAGGCGTGGCTGCCGTACCCACCGAGGAGCCCGAAGAAGAGACCAAAATGGATGCTGACGACGTGCTGCCGCGTCTGATCGAAAGGGCGACAGAGGATCTGATGCAGGAAACCAGCGCCGAGTCCGACGCAATCTCCGTTGTCAGCACCGAAGAGGTAGAGTGGAGCGACACCAGCCTCGGCTGTCAGGAGCCAAACAAGATGTACGCCCAGATGATCACGCCTGGCTACCTGATCGTCCTCGAGTCAGACGGCAACACCTATGACTACCACACCGGGAACGACCCCGAAGGACCTCTGGTGCATTGCACCGAAGACGGGACGCCCGCAAGCGCCGCTCTCACCCTCCCAACGGAATCCGTAGGAGTAATCACAATGGACGAAGGCGCGCTGACCCTCCTGATCGAACGGGCCAAAGATGACCTGGTCCAAGCAATCGGCGCCGAGTCCGATGCAATCTCCGTTGTCAGCACCGAAGAGGTCGAGTGGAGCGACTCCAGCCTTGGTTGCCCGGATCCGGACGCGATGTACGCCCAGGTGATCACACCGGGCTACCTGCTCGTCCTGGAATCCGACGGCAACACATTTAACTACCACACCGGCGCCGACCCCGAAGGACCACTGGTGCAGTGCACCGAAGACGGAACGCCCGCCGCGTCGGAGATGGTCGAAGTTGCGATCCAAATGGTCGGAGAAGATGTCCTGTCCCGCCTGATCGAACGGGCGACAGAGGACCTCATTCAGGCAACAAGCGCCGCGGCCGACGAGATCACCGTTGTCAGTACTGAAGAGGTGGAATGGAGCGACACCAGCCTCGGCTGTCCGGAGCCGGACGGGATGTATGCGCAGATGATTACACCGGGTTACCTGATCGTACTGGAAACCGGCGGCGAAACTTATAAGTATCACAGCGGAAGCGACCCTGAAGGGCCGTTGGTTCAGTGCAACCTCGAGAATGACAGCGAAGAGTAACTCTTTCGCATAGCCACATGAAACCGAACAGAAGCCAGGATCAGTTCGACGAATTGGTCCTCAGCGCCATAGAAGACCTACCCGAAATCTTTCTTGACTGCCTGGAGAATGTCGCCATCGTTGTCGAGGAATGGCCCGATCGCGCCACCCTCCAGTCCGTCGGCGTGCGCCAGCGGAGCCATCTCCTGGGACTGTACCAGGGCATCCCCCAGACCGACCGAACACACGGCTACAACCTGGTCATGCCGGACAAGATCAGCATTTACCGCCGCCCGATTCTCATGCGCTGCCGCACCGATTCGGAAGTCCACGAACTCGTCCAAAGGGTCGTCCGCCACGAAATCGCGCACCACTTCGGCATTGACGACGATCGACTTACTGAGATCGGCGCATACTGACGTCAGGTTCCGGTCCCGCAACGGCGTGTGAATAACAGACCCGCTGTAATCGGCAACGACAAACGCCGCGCCCCAACGACATTCCTCCAATAATCTCTATGCATTAGTGAGACGCGTTTTCTATCGTGAACTCTTGTAAACTCTCGTGATCTCTCGTCCAACGCTTGTCAAGTGTTCGCAAAGCTGGTTCCGTATCACCAACCTGACAATTTCCCTCCTTCAACCCCCTCGTCCTATCGCATTCAAAATCGTGGGCGGCCACTCTAGGTCTGCCGGCTTCTCGCCCTCACAACGCACTGCAGTCCGGAGCAGGCCGGAGACTCGTTCCCATCCAGGGATAAGCCCGATTTTTTGAGATGCTTTGGCAACTCTTTCCGTCTATGTTAGTATTTCTTGCGCAAGTCGTATTGTTTCCTACCCGCGCCCCCTACGAGAACAGGCGCATTCACGAAGCATTACAGTTCCTCCTCAACCGAAATCAGGCGCCTCCACCGCGCCCCGTCGAGCCTGAGACGGCGTTTGTCCTATTTTCGCAACTCGAGATTTGCTGAGCAGAGGCGGCGTGAATGCTGAATACTCCGGGCACCCCACTAGCTGTGAACTGGCTTCACAGAGTTTGCTAGTCACAAGCTACCGACAACCAGCCACCGGTGTTAAGGTGTCATATGATCGCTTCCAGCAGTTTCCGATTCCGCCTTGAGTCGATCCTGATCTATCTGGGTCTCGGTATCTTCGCGTTCATCGCAGTGACGCCCTTCCTCCATACCATCGCCCGTTCCTTCAGCGCCGAAGCCCCAATCCTCCGCGGAGAAGTCTATATTTGGCCGGTAGGCTTCTCCTTTGATTCCTACGAGCGCCTTATCATTGGCGGCACCTTCTGGCTGGCCTATCGCAACTCCTTCCTCATCACCTTCTATGCGACGCTGGTGCAGATGACCATGACCATTCTCTGCGCCTATCCGCTCTCGCGTACCTACCTGCCGGGCCGTGGCATTTTCATGGCTCTGATCGTCTTCCAGATGATCTTTCCTCCCAGCCTCATTCCGTTCTACCTGACTGTGCGTGAGGTAGGCCTCATCGACAGTTGGGGGTCGCTCATCTGGCCGTATGCGATAAATACCTTCAACATGATCGTGCTTAAGAGTTATTTTCAAGCGTTGCCTAAGGAACTGGAAGAATCGGCTATCATCGATGGGGCCAACGACTTCAAGGTGCTTATCTATATCATGCTGCCCCTTTCCGTCCCCGTCCTTCTTACGTTGACCCTGTTCTACGTCGTCGCCAACTGGAACCTCTTCCTGCCGGCGATCTTCTTCATCAACGACGGCAACAAGCAACCGCTCCAAGTGATCTTACGCGACATGATCTGGTCTATGCAGCTCGCTACGCAGACTGCAAGCGCAGATGATTTTGAGCGGCTGGCCGGCATGGAAGCGCTCAAGGCCTCCAGCGTGATTATCGCCGCGATCCCTATGTTGATCGCCTATCCATTCTTCCAGCGTTACTTTATCAAAGGCATCCTTCTGGGCGCCATCAAAGGGTAGGTAACGCTGCGAACCGGTTTCCCTTGAACGTCTGTTAACCGTGTTTCCGGGAATCATCCATTGTAGCTGACGTGAGGCGAAGTTTGTCTCTTTCACTCGATCCAGAATTCGGATCCGACAGGAGGAATCAAAACATGTCCGCACAATCCAAGTTCACCCGCCGCCAAGCCCTCAAATTGATGGGGGTAGGTACATTCAGCGCCTACCTTGCCGCCTGCGCCGCGCCCGCCGGCCAGTCGGACATGGCCGACTCCGGCGACTCTGATATGCCCGCCGGCGAGAAAAAGGCCATCTCCATTTCCCACATCGGCGGAGGCAGCGTGGAGGCCTCCGAGAAGTCGCAGCGCATGATGCTGCTGCGTGCCAATTTCCCCGATATTGAGTTCGAGAACCGCTGGGTCAGCTACGCAGCCTACCTGGACAAGATCCCCGTCCAGATTGCCAGCGGCGACCTCGCCGACCTGCAGTTCTGCAATGCCTTCAATGATATTCCGCTGATGATGGAAAATCAGATCATCATCGAAACCGGGCCCCTGCTGGAACAGTTCGGCCAGAACATTCTCGCCGTCACCCCCGAAGGCGCCTGGGCCTCCACCGTCTACGATGGCATGCAATACGCCGTTACGCACAATATCTACGACCTCAACATCTGGTGCAGCCAGTACCGCGGCGACTGGCTTGAATCGCTCGGCCTCGGCATCCCCGAAACGATCGATGAGTATGGCGAAGTGCTGCGCGCCTTCACCAACAGCGACCCCGATGGCAATGGCCAGGACGACACGTATGGCCGCCTGCTATACAACTCAGTCCGCTTCGACGACGATTTTTTCCATGCCTTTGGCGTCGCTGTCGGCCATCACCTCAACGGCTTCTGGCGCCAACGCGACGGTCAACTGGCGCTGGACTGGGTACAGCCGGGCATGAAAGACGCGCTCGCCTGGATGAGCTCTGTCTGGGCTGACGGCGGATTCCATCCTGATTCGATTAGCATCCCGCTCGGTCAGAAGGACAACGCTTTCCGCGGCGGAATCGCTGGCAACGTCTATACCGCCTGGAGCGCCGTCGATTTCGCGCAGGATCAGATCAGGACCGTCGCGCCCGAAGCCACTGTCGTCGCCGGTCCCGCCCCCGAAGGCCCGGGTGGGCGCGGCTATACTGGCGAAGGCTGGCCCTGGTGCTTCGTCATTCCTACCACGGCCGAGCATCCCGATGACTGTGTGCGCGTAATCGACTGGTTCTTTACCCCGGAAATCGCTTCCCAGATCATCTGCGAAGGCGTTCTCGGCGTGACCAATAAAGGTCTCAACGAGAACGGATGGTGTGTCGAGTACACGCCGGAAGAGAAAAAGGCAATGGGAGACGAATGGTCCCAGAAGCAAAATGAGGTCCAGGATATCAACGTCTTCTGGGGTCTCTGGCTGACAATCGGTACCTTGGGTGGTGTGCAGCCCTTCCCCACCTTCCCGGCCGACATGAAGAAGCATTTCGAGGATATGCTCGCAGCAAAGTATTCCGAGGAAGCGCTCGCTGCCCAGGTTATCTCCCAGGAATACCTCAAGATCACAGAGAAGCCCCGACCCGTTGCCGCCGACAAGGAGCACTGGCCCGGTCTGCAAACCCGTTTCGGCGAGTTCATCTCGCAGGCAGTAGCCGGCACCATCGACCTCGACCAGGGCTGGAGCGAATGGCTCGACTTCTTTGAAAAGAACGGTGGCCCGCTGCTCACCCAGCAGGTCAACGAAATCTAGTAGACTGTAGGCAGTTTGCAGTAGACAGCAATCAGTGGTCGGTGGCCAGCGCAGCAACTGGCCGCCGGCCACAGCCGCAAAAGGATGGCAACGTGGCAACATCAGCCGCTTCCAAGTCGATCGGACCACCGGGGGGCCGCCGGGGCTTCTGGGCGCAATTTCTCTTCAACGCCTGGACGTACCGCTATCTCTACCTGATGCTTGTCCTGCCCTTTATCTTCTTCATCATCTTCCGCTTCTACCCCATGTTCGGCAACATCATCGCCTTCAAGAAGTATCAGCTGATGAGGGGCATCTGGGGCAGCCCCTGGGTTGGACTTACCCACTTCAACACACTTTTCGACGACCCGGCCTTCTTGCGCGTTCTCCGCAACACCGTCTCCATTGCTGCATTCAAGTTGCTTGTCACCTTCCCCGCTCCCATCATCCTGGCGCTATTCATAAATGAAATCCGCCACATGGCCTACAAGCGCTTCGTCCAGACCGTAGTCTATGTGCCCCACTTTCTTTCCTGGGTGATCTACGGCGCCATACTCTATATCGTACTGTCGCCGGCCAACGGCTTGATCAACAACATCATTTCCGCATTTGGCATGGAAAAGGTCGCCTTCTTCCAGAAGCCGGCTCTCTTTCAACCAATTGTCATTATCTCATCATTGCTCAAAGAGACCGGCTGGGCCGCAATCATATATCTGGCCACCATCTCGACCATCGACCTTACCCTCTACGAGGCTGCCATAATTGACGGCGCCAACCGCTGGCAGCTGATGCGCCATGTGACCCTGCCCGGCCTGGCATTGACCATCGTCACTCTCTTTATCCTGCAAATAGGCTTCTTCCTCAATGTCGGTTTCGAACAGATCTTTATCCTGCAGAACAATATGATACTCTCCACCGCCGACGTGATCGAAACGTTTATATATCGAGTGGGCATCCGCCAGGCGCGCTTTGATTTTACGACCGCCGCCGGTCTCTTCAATGGACTGGTGGGCATGGTGCTTGTGCTGCTCGCCGACCGGCTGGCGAAACGCCTGGACCTGTCCGGCATATTTTGATGCCTATTTTCCATTTTCAGTTGCCAAGCGGGGGTGACTACTGTACACTGAAGATTCGTAGTGGAAGGAAGGAAGATGCGGCTGAAGGAGAAAGTCGCCATAGTTACCGGTAGCGGCAGCGGGATCGGACGTACGATCGCCAGACAGTTTGTTGAAGAGGGGGCGAGTGTTGTCATCGCCGAGCAGGATGAGCAGTCCGGGCGACGCGTTCATGATGAGTTGCAAAGCGCCGGCGGCACTGCCATCTTTATCAGGACCGATGTATCCCGCCGTCCTGACGTAGAACTACTGGTCGACGAGACGGTGCGGCGCTTTGGCCGCATCGACATCCTGGTCAACAATGCCGCTGTCCTCGGCGAAAACGGCCATTTCCTCGAGATTTCCCAGGCAGTCTGGGATCACGTGGTCAGCGTCAATCAGACGGCGGTTTTTGTCTGTTCACAACTGGCGGGCCGTGTCATGGCGAAGGCTGGCAGGGGAAATATCATCAACATCTCCTCCATCAATGGCATCGTCCCCCTGCCCCGCTGCGCAGCTTACGTCACTGCCAAGAGCGCGGTCGAGTCCCTGACCCGCATTGCGGCCAACGATTTGGCTCCTTACAATATCCGCGTCAACACCATCGCTCCAGGTCCCATCGAGACCCGCCCGCCGCATTTGGAATCACCGCGCCCGACCGATGATACGCTGCTCGGCCGCAACGGCCTGCCGTACGAGATCGCGGCCGCCGCCGTCTTCCTGGCCTCGGACGAGTCCAGTTTCATCACCGGTGAACGGATAGCAGTTGATGGCGGCATGTTGGTAAACGGCTATCGCATCTACGGCGTCGAGCGCCCTGAATAATGCATGCCGCCCGCCAGACATTTCTCGCAGCAGCAACCATGGCCAAAGGGGCGTGCATGGATGGATTTTCTCTGGCCGGGTTGACCGGGCAGAAGCAGAAGAAAAGGACTGGGTCTTGGCGGAGAGGAGCGCGAATGCTTCAGAAAAACTACGAATACACATTGCTTGTCAGGAGTGTCTGTCAGTGAGATTCTTGCACCTGCTTTCTTCTACGCTCATCGCGCTAGTTCTACTGGCCGCCTGCAGCTTCCCGGATCTGCCCGGCGCGCCCCAAATGCCTAAGCCGCCCTCGCCGCGTTCACTGCCAGGCTTCGATGACCTGCTGGATCAACTTCCCGGTTTTGACCTGGATCTGCTGAAAGAGCTGGAGCTGCCGGACTTGAGCGAGATCGCCGACTTGCCGCAGCTTGGCGACCTCCAGGGCCTGCCTGTCCCCGAAAACGCGATTGCTTTCGCCGGGCCGACCGAGATGCGGATAGATGTCGGCGATTTTATCCGCGGAACCGATATTCAGTTGACCGGAATCGTTGACGGGCGCGCCGAATTCCTTTTCTCCGGCCTGCGCGCAGAGCGCATCGCCGGCGACTCGCTCGACTTCGATGGCCCCTGGCCTAACATCAGCAGCGTCGACTATATGCTGCGTCTGCGCGTCTATCGGGTGGCGGAAGGGTACGTCCGCGCCGCCGGTGTTCATCGCACTGTGATAAAGGACGTCCGGCCCATACATCAACCAACCATGGCCTTGCAGGGGACACCTCTCAAAATCACATACACTGGGTCAGCCGCCCCGGGAGATCTCCTCAAGGGCACAACCTTCGGTTATGCCGGGCTCGACGAGCGCGGCGCCGAATTTATGGGTATCCCGACCGGCGATTTCCCGTTTCGCAAAACCGGTGATAGTCTGCGTTGGCAGGGCATGCTGAGGCCGGACCTGCCCAGCCTATTCGACCTGCGCGTTGTCCTCTACGGTGAAGAATCGGTTCAGGTTGCCGGAATCGTTTCCCTGCAACTTCCCGAATAATGTATCTTGGCAGTCAACTGCCTGGTAGTAGACGAAAAATGACGATTCGAGGACTGCTTAAGAACAACAAACTTTGGCCTACACATCCGCGATTACGCGAAAAAAAGGCGAGCAGGGAGTAAAAAGGCGAGCAGCGGTGGCAAGTATTGAAGTGTGCAGGAGAACAGAACGATGGTTGAGGCTGTGAGAAACCCAGGTACGTTGAGTGTGATTCGCAGATTCAGACCACACGCCGACCTACAGGGAATTCGCGCCGACTATTACAATCTGACCGACTTGCAAGGCGCGCCCCTGGCCGGCCTGCTTGTACTGATGGACCGACGCGGACGTCCCGTGCGCGCCGAAATCCATATGAACAACACTTCAGCCGACGCACTTTATGAGATCGCTGTGCGCCAGAGCCTTCGCCTTATAGAAGATCGCTACAAGAGCGACCGACCTGTCCGCCTTTACCCCCTGCGGATGCAGTTGGAAAGCGATCCGCTTTCGGTCCAGCCCAGGGGTACTGCCGCTACTGCCGGTTTGGCGCCTGCGCCGGCATCGGGTAACCCCCTCTTGCTGCTCGGCGCTATACTTTTCGCGATTTCTGCCCTGTTCGGCGGCTGGTTCCTCAACGAATGGTTCTCAGGAGACCTGACCCAGTCTGGATCGTCGTCGGCATTTTCTGTCGGGTCATCCTCGGGGGCCGCTGGAACCGATGTCGTCATCTTCGAAACCAATGGGCTGCCCCCTAGTCGCAACGCAATCCCGATGAATGTCGGCGATCGGGTCCGGCTCCTTCCCGAGTTCAAGATCTCACTGCGCACCGACGCCGGGGCACAAGCCGGGGGCATCGTCACCGATCTGCAAAACGCCGATCATATGACAATTCTCAACGGCCCGATCTGGCTGGAAGGCAACAGCGATACGATCGTTTGGTGGTATGTGCGATTGGATAACGGCGCCCAGGGATGGGTACCCGCCAATACCAGTGAACTGACACTTCTGGAACCGCTCAATCAATAAATTCATCTATCTGGGCAACCCCGAGAATGAACAAAGAAGACCGAACCCAACCAAACATAATCGTTGTCACTGCCGATACGCTGCGCACGGCGTTTCTCGGCTGCTATGGAAACGAGTGGATTCACACGCCGTCTATCGATCGATTTGCCCGAGAGAGCGTCCGCTTTTCCCGTGCCCACCCCGAATGCCTCCCTACTATCCCAACCAGGCGCACGTTGCATTCTGGTCGTCGGGCCTTCCCTTTTAACGATTATAGACCGGTCCCCTGGGATAACGTCTACCTGCCCGGCTGGCAGCCAATGTCCGCCGAGGAAAGCACAATTGCTGAAACGCTGCAGCAGGCAGGCTACCATACCGGATTCATCGCTGACGTGCCCCACTATTTTGTGCCGGGTATGAACTTTACCCGCGGCTTTCAGCAGTGGGAATTCGTACGAGGCCAGGCCGAAGACCGCTGGCATGCTGTCGCCGACGCCGACCCCGCTCTGTTCGACCGCTATCGCGCCGGCGCTAATGAGCGGATTGCCGCACACCTCGTCAATGTGCGGCCTCAGCAACCCGAGGAAGAATGGCCGACCGCCCGCACCTTTCAGCGGGCCATCGATTTTCTGCGAGACAACCACGCACCTGGTCGCAGCCGCGACACCTCTCCCTTCTATCTCTACGTGGACAGTTTCAGCCCCCACGAAACATGGGAAGCGCCTCTGCATTACTATGATCTCTATGGTAGACGCGCCGAACGTGAACCTATCTGTCTGACCGCCGCTTACGGGCCGTTCGCCGGTCAGTACGCCGACCGCATTCCCAGCATCCGCGCCAATTATGCCGGGCTGGTCACGATGGTGGACACCTGGTTCGGCCGTCTCCTGGATACCGTCGACCGACTCGGGCTGCGAGAAAACACGCTGATTTTCTTCCTCAGCGACCACGGCACCAATTTTGGTGACAATGCCGACAAGATCATGGGAAAGCCGGCCGACTATATGTACCCCGGCACCATGGACATCCCCCTGCTCATGCGCCATCCCGCCGGTGTAGGAGCAGGCCAGGTGCGGGACGAACTGGTTTACACGCTGGACGTGCCCGCCACCATTCTGGCAGCGACGCAGCAACAGTCAGCCAACCCGGTAGAAGGACAAAGCCTCCTGTCTTTGCTCGAAAATGACGGCGAATTCGCCCCGCGTGAATATCTGACCTGTCGCTATGGCAACTCCGTCTGGTACCGCGATGACCGCAATTGGTTCTTCAGCACCATTGACTGGCAGACCCAGCCGGCACAGAAATCGGCGTCCGCTGAACATAAGTTGGGCCCGCGCCTGTTTGACCTCGAAACCGACCCCGCCTGCCGCGTGAATATAGCCGATAGCAGCCCGGACCGTGTCGCCCTGGCCCGGCAACGCATCCTCGCCGATGCCGGCGGACATCTCAACTACTATGAGCGTCACGATTCCACCGACGCTCTGGGACGTCCGGAGTTTTCCAGCAGGTAACCGTCTATTTACCTGTGATCGTTCACTACACTTCCAGCTGACTACGCTGCCAGCTGACCACAGGCAACTGGAGTTTGCACCATGCCACAGATTGCTGCTGATCGACTCGAACAGATCGCAGGACGACTCCTGGTAGCCGCGGGCGCTTCCGCCGCTGAAGCCGGCACCGTCTCGCGCCACCTGATTGCCGCCAATCTGGCCGGCCACGACTCCCACGGCATTATCCATATTCCCGGTTACATTGCCTCTATCCAAAAGGGGCACATGCAGCCCGGCGCTCCCTTTGACATCATTCAGGAAAGCCGGGCGACAACGGTCGTAGACGGAAATTGGGGCTTTGGATTCACGGTATCCGAACGAGCGATGCAAATGACAATCGACAAAGCGCGCCAGGAAAACGTCGCCGCGGCCACAGTCGTGCGTCAGGGCCACGTCGGGCGTCTGACCGACTACCCGCTGATGGCCGCCGAAGCCGGCATGATTGGCCTTATGACTGCTGACTCTGGCCGCGGCCCAAAGAGCGTCGCCCCCTTCGGCGGGCGCGAGCCAAGATTGGGCACGAATCCAATCTGCATCGCTGTCCCCTCCAATCTGGACGGTCCCTTTTACATCGATATCGCTACCTCTGCTGTTGCCGGTGGCAAATTGGGGGTTGCCATTGAGCGCGGGCAGTCGATACCAACTGGCTGGGTGATCGACAGCGAAGGACGCGCCGCCACCGACCCTGCCGCCGCTCGCAAAGGCGGGGCCATGCTGCCCCTGGGCGGTTCGGAAGGTCACAAAGGTTACGGCCTGTCCGCGATGGTAGAGATACTCTCCGGGCTGCTCACCGGCCTGGGATTTGGGATTGAACCGACGGGCCGCCACAATGACGGCTGTTTTATGGCCGTTTTCCAGGTCGATGCCTTTCGTCCGCTGACGGAGTTCAAACAGGAAGTAACCGAATTCGCCCGATATCTGACGGCAACGCCTCCCGCAGAAGGTGTCGAACGTGTCTATTACCCCGGCGAACTGGAGTATCTGCGAACCCGGAAGGGTCGTGTGGATGGTATCTACGTCGAAGATGGGACTTGGCAGAAGCTTATCGCTTTGGCCGCCGAACTGGGCGCTGATGAGAAACTTTTTTCTGATCCTGGTCGGCACTGAGTTTGTATTGCGTCTGCCACTGGCCACCCGCAGCGTTGGAAAACGCCGCACTTCAGGCTACAATAGCCGTGGTGTTTCAGAGCATTACCCACATTGAATTATGCAAAGCCTGATGAATAAACCGGGCAGTGCCATCACGCAGAGTTTGCGTGGCATGGCGCTGTGTCACCCGGACACAATCAAAGTACATTTTGACCCGGACTTTGTCGAGCGAACGGTAACGGCCCGTTCCGGGAAAGTCGCAGTTATCAGCGGCAGCGGCAGTGGACACGAACCTTTGCCCACCGGCTATGTCGGTCTTGGTATGCTGGATGCCGCCTGTCCCGGCCCGATCTTTACCAGTCCTTCCCCCATTCAACTGCTAGCGGCTGCCCATTCGGTCGATCACGGTGGAGGCGTGCTTTTCGTCGTCAAGAACTATGCCGGCGGCGTACTCAACACCGAACTGACCATCGAGCTTGCTCTGCAGGAGGGAATCGACACCCGCTATGTGCTCGTCAACGACGACGTATCGATTGCGAACGTCGCCAACCGCCGCGGGCTCGGCGCGGCCGCGCTGGCCTGTAAAATCGCCGGGGCTGCCGCCGAATCCGGATACTCGCTGGACGAAGCCGTGAAAGTAACGCGGCGGGCTGTCGCCTCTTGCCGTAGTATGGGCGTGGGCACCAATGTGAACACGCTCCCGCGCAACGGCCCCGGGGCCATCCTGGCAGACGATTCGATCGAACTGGGTGTAGGCATCCACGGTGAACCTGGCGAAGTGCGTTCTGTCAGTAAGGGCATGTCAGAGATCGTCGGCCTGATCGGACAGCCCATTCTCAAAGACCTGCCCTTTGCTGCCGGCGATCGCGTACTGCTCTTGATTAGCGGGATGGGGGGAACGCCGCCACTGGAACTGTATCTCTTCTCCGAGGCCATTCACGATATGTTGGTCGCAAATCGAATTCGGGTCGAGCGCCAATTGGTTGGAAACTATCTGACCAGCCTCGGTCGCGGCGGATATACTGTAACTCTGATGAGACTGGATAACGAACTACAGGACCTGTGGGACGCGCCCGTCCATACCCCCGCGCTGCACTGGTGACTGAATTGTATAGGAATCACGGAAGACGAAAATGGGTCAGGAGATCACAGTAACGCAGCTTCGCAGATGGCTTTTGGCTTACGCTGCTCGTATCATCGAGAACGAAGACCATCTGACCGAGTTGGATACAGCAATTGGCGATGCGGATCACGGAGTCAATATGCGTCGCGGTATGGGAAAGCTGCAGGAGCGTCTGCAGGATGAAGAGCAAACGGAAGACATTGGTTCCTTCCTGCGTTCGGTTGCCATGACGCTCATCAGCGGGGTCGGTGGGGCTGCCGGCCCTCTGTATGGAACCTTTTTCCTGCGCGCCGCCACCAGCCCGACAAACGGCAGCTCGGTCGACCTTGCCCAGTTGACGCAGATGTTCCGCTTCGGCCTGGACGGACTCCAGCAACGGGGCAAGGCCCAGACCGATGACAAGACCATGATCGATACGATCCAGCCGGCGGTGGAGGCGATGGAAGCAGCGCTGGCTACCCAACAGAGCACCGCCGTCGTTCTGGCCGCAGCCCGCCAGGCCGCCCATTTGGGCATGAAACATACGATTGAAATTGAGGCCAGAAAAGGACGCGCCAGTTACCTTGGCCCGCATTCCATAGGTCACCAGGACCCGGGCGCGACCAGCGCCTACTTCCTGTTCGAAACCGCTGCCGAGGTGTTCACGAAAACTGGTGCCGACTGATGCCTCAACTGATTGGCGCAATCGATTCCGGTACGACCAGCACCCGTTTCATGCTTTTTGATCAGAATGGTGCAGTTGTCGGTTTCGACCAGCAGGAACACGAACAGATCTTCCCTCGCAGCGGCTGGGTCGAACACGATCCGCTGGAAATCTGGCAGCAGACCCAAGACGTGATCCGGGCGACCCTGTCTAAGTGCAACGTCCACCCCAGCCAGATCGCCGCTATAGGCATCACCAATCAACGAGAGACCGCGGTCATGTGGGATCGCCGCACAGGCGAGCCGGTCTGCAACGCCATCGTTTGGCAGGATACACGCACCGACCGCATTTGTCGGCGCCTCGAGGAGGCCGGCCACGCGTCCACCGTCAGGCAGAAGGCCGGTCTGCCCCTGGCAACCTATTTCACCGGCCCGAAATTCCGCTGGATCCTGGAAAACGTAGATGGCGCCCAGGAAAAAGCCGACGCCGGCGAACTGATCTGCGGTACAGTTGACAGCTGGCTGATCTGGCAACTCACCGGCGGCGGTGTGCATGTCACCGATCCCACAAACGCCAGCCGTACCATGCTGATGGATCTGGAAACCTTGGCTTGGGATGCCGAACTGCTGGACATCCTGGATATTCCCTGCTCAATGTTGCCGGAAATCCGGCCCAGCAGCGCACCGGCCTTCTACGGCACGACCGCGCCGGATGGCCCTTTCGCCGCTGAAATTCCTATCTGCGGCAACCTGGGCGATCAGCAGGCAGCGACCGTCGGTCAGACCTGTTTCAGTCCTGGCGAGGCCAAAAACACCTACGGGACCGGCTGTTTCATGATTCTGAACACCGGTGAGGAGATCGTCCACAGCCGTAACGGGCTGCTGACAACAGTCTGCTACCAGATGGGCGAGTCGGCGCCGGTCTACGCCCTTGAAGGCTCGATAGCAATGGCTGGCGCCACAGTGCAGTGGTTGCGCGACGAGCTGCAAATGATCAGTTCGGCAGCCGAGACCGAAGAGATCGCCCAAAGCGTTGCCGATAGCGGCGGTTGTTACCTGGTACCTGCCTTTAGCGGCCTGTTTGCACCGCATTGGCGCAGCGACGCCCGCGGCGTCATCGTTGGCCTTACCCGCTACGTGAACCGGGCACACATCGTGCGCGCCGCGCTCGAATCCATCTGCTATCAGACTCGCGAAGTGCTGGAGGCCATGAACGCCGACAGCGGCGTGCCACTGCGCCAGCTGAAGGTGGACGGCGGCGCAACGGGTAACGATTTGCTGATGCAAATGCAGGCCGATATTGTGGGAACTGAGGTGATCCGGCCCCGCATCGCTGAAACAACCAGCCTCGGCGCGGCATATGCAGCCGGCTTGGCCGTCGGTTTCTGGCCAGACCTGGAAAGTCTGCGCCGGCAATGGCGGGTGGACAAGGTCTGGCAGCCGCAGAGCGACGAATCCGAACGGGCGCAGGACTATGCCGGCTGGCAAAAAGCCGTCGAACGCACGCTCGGTTGGGCGCAGTGAGAATGGATTTGACCCGTCATCATTGTTGTCGGTCCCCGGAGTTTCAACTGTGATCGGTCTGGTAATCGTCTCCCACAGTGCCAAACTTGCCCAGGGCGTGCATGAATTGGCGGCACAGATGGCCGGCGACCAGGTTGGCATCAGTGATGCCGGCGGTCTCTCAGATGACAGTGAGACCTTTGGCACCGACGCCTTCAAGATACTTTCCGCTATTGAGGAAGTCTGGTGTGATGACGGTGTACTGGTGTTGATGGATCTCGGCAGCGCCGTTATGTCGGCAGAAATCGCGCTGGAAATGTTACCGGAGCAGCAGCGGCAGAACTGTCTCCTGAGCAATGCGCCGCTGGTGGAGGGTGCAATCGTCGCCGCTCTTCATGCCAGCCTGGGTGAGCCTTTGCAAGCAGTGAACAGAGTCGCCGAGGCCGCACTATCGGCGCCGAAACTGGCAAACACCAGCTAAACTAAACCAGGTATCGTAACCTTGGAATTCTGAGATGGAGAATCAATCTTCACCTTTCTCCCCTCTCGAGGGGAACATAGAGAGGAATGAGCCGCACCAAGAGGGTGGAAATAGCAGCAACTCCCACGCCTCTCCCCCCGACGCTCGTTCTTCACAGTTGGAGCCGCCGCATCAACTTTCCAAAAGTGTCGTGGTCACCGTCAGTGATCCCCGCGGCCTTCATCTGCGCTCCGGTAGAGATGTCGTGCGCATTGCCAGCCAGTTTCAGGCGGAGATTACAGCCTCCAACCTCAGCCGCAACAGCAATGCCGTCGATTTGAAAAGTATTCTCCAATTGCTGCAGCTCCAGGCCCGCCAGGGGCACAGCCTGCAACTGGCCGCAACCGGCCCGGACGCTGACGCAGCCATCGAGGCGCTCTGCTCACTCTTCTGAATCCAGCGAGAAAACCTGTGCAGCAGCTTTTTCACGGCCTCTCAGCAGCTCCCGGGGTCGGCATCGGCAACCTATACAAATACTCCCCAATCCCCGCCGACGATTCAGGCGGGACGCCCGCGCCGCCTGTCGGCGACCCCGAAGATGAGTGGGAACGCTTTCTTGCAGCCCGCCTGCTCGTAGATGAGGAATTGGCACGCCTCGCTCAGATTGGGCAGACAGCAACTGCCGAGATATTCCTGGTTCACCGCGAGATCCTCCATGACAGCACCTTGACCGATGCAGTGCGCGCCGCCATCGACTCCGGTTCCGACGCTACCAGTGCCACTCGGCAGGCGACGGGGCAACTGGTCAAACTCTTCCAGGACCTCAGCGACCAGTACTTCGCCAGCCGCGCCACCGATATCCGCGATGTAGGTCAGCGCCTAGTCTACCGCCTGGGGGGCATAACTTCCGCCCGCCAGCTGAATCCGCTGCCCAACGGCACAATCCTGCTTGCCGAGGACTTGACCCCCTTCGATACAACCCATCTGGACCAGGCCCACGTTGTAGGCATTGCGCTGGCCGCCAGCACACCCACCGCCCACACCGCCATTCTGGCCCGCAGTCTGGGCATTCCTCTCGTCTGCAGCGCCGGGGCGGAGATTCTGCAGCTGCACAGCGGTATGTTCGGCGTGGTCGATGGAATCCGTGGTCGTCTCCTCGTGGACCCGGATGAGGAGACGCTCGAACAATATGAACTGACCAGGTCGCGGCTGCGGCGCTTTCAGGCCGAGGCGCTCTCGCATTCCCATGAGCCTGCCCTCACTCCGGACGGCGAACGCATTCCCGTACGCGTTAACGTCAACAGCCGTGAAGATCTCCTGCACATTCACACCAACGGCGCCGAGGGCATCGGTCTCCTGCGCACTGAAAACCTGTTTCAGCACCGCACCAGCCCACCTACCATTTCCGAGCAGCTGGATGCCTACCAGGATGTGCATTCATACACAAACAGCCATTCTCTGACCGTACGATTACTTGACATCGGCGGCGACAAGCCGGTTTCCTACCTGCAGCAACCCGCCGAAGCCAACCCCTTCCTCGGCGTGCGCGGCATCCGCCTGCTGCTTCGCCATCCGCAGATGCTCATCGATCAGGCCCGGGCCTTGGTGGAACTGGCGCACAACGTTTCGCCGGTATCACGCATTCGAATTCTCATCCCCATGATTTCGAAAGTGAACGAAGTCCAGCAGACTTTGGACCTGCTTAACGAGGTTCCCGGCTATCTGCATTGCCGTCAACAACTCGGCACCCTGGAAGTAGGCGTCCTGATCGAAGTGCCGTCCGCTGCTCTGCTGGCGCATCACCTCGCGCCCCAGGTCGATTTTCTCAGCATCGGCACCAACGATCTGGCCCAATACACGCTCGCCGCCGACCGCGTTAACAGCGCTGTCGCCACACTCGCAACCCCGCTTGACCCCTCCGTCCTGCGCCTGATTGCCCTGACCTGCGAGGCGGGCCGCGCCAACGGAATCTCCGTCGCCATCTGTGGTGAAGTCGGTGGAGATCCGTCTGTGCAGCCCCTGCTGCTTGGCTTGGGGTTGAATGAAATCAGCGTCGCCGGCCCCGCCGTCCCCATGGTCAAATCCGCAATCCGGCGCGTGGATATGGACTCGGCCAGAGCGCTCGCCGCCAAAGCGCTCAAATGCAGCCGCGCCCAGGAGATCCACCAACTCCTCCACGACTTTGGATAGCCCCTTGATGAAACGGATGCAAACGGAAATCCTTGTGATTGGCGGCGGCGCAACCGGCGCCGGTGTAGCCTGGGATGCCGCCCTGCGCGGTTTTCGCACCGTCCTCGTCGAAAAACGCGACCTGACCCACGGCACGACCGGGCGATACCACGGCCTGCTGCACAGCGGCGCACGATACGTGTTGAAAGATGTCGACAGCGCCCTCGAATGTAACAGCGAAAACCGCATCTTGCGCCGTACTCACACCCACTGCATCGAAGACACGGGCGGATTCTTCGTCGTTACGCCCGAAGATGAGGACGATTACCCCGATCGTTTCGCGGCCGCCTGCCGTCGCCTCGACATTCCCTGCACCGAGATTCCCACTGTGTCGGCTTTGCGGCGTGAGCCTTTGCTGAATCCCCGCATCAGTCGCGTCTTCGAACTGGCCGACGCGGCCGCCGACAGCTTCCTCGCCACCCACGCCACTGCCCAGGCCGCGCGCCAGGCCGGCGCACTCCTTCTGCCCTATCACGAGGTCACCCGTCTCCACCTTTCCGGCGGCGACGGCAATCGGGCAGTGTCCGGCGCCACCGTTCTCGATGCCGTATCAGGCGAAAATCTGCGGATTGACGCCGATCTCGTAATCAACGCCGCTGGCGCATGGTCCGGCAAGGTCGCCGCGCTGGCAGGTATAGATGTAAGGATGATCCTGGGCAAAGGGGTAATGCTCGCGACCAACCGCCGTCTGACAAACACGGTCATCAACCGCTGCAAAATGCCCAGTGACGGCGATATTCTCGTGCCGATTCACACCGTCAGTGTCATCGGCACGACCGACGAGCAGGTGGCCGATCCCGAAAATCTGCCGATCGAGCAGTGGGAAGTAGACTTGATGCTGACCGAAGGCGACAAACTGGTGCCCGGCCTCAGCAGTTGCCGGATATTGCGCGCCTGGGCCGGCGTTCGCCCTCTCTACCAGGAACCGCTCACGCCGGAAGAGCCGGCTCACAGCCGCAATGCGTCCCGGTCTACGCAGCCTCACAAGCAGGAATCGCCGCAAGAGAGCCGCGACGCGACCCGCGCCCTGGCACTGCTCGACCACCAGCAGCGCGACGGTGTCAGCGGCTTCCTCACCATTACCGGTGGCAAATGGACGACGTTCCGCCTGATGGCTGAATCAGCAGTCGACGCCGCCTGCGCGCAGTTACGTGTCTCACGCCCTTGCCGTACTGCGGAGACAACCGTGCCGGGTGTCGAACAGGGCCACTACTGGCTCGGTCACAGACTCAATGAAATTGAAGAGGAAGAGCTGCAAACGGAACTGATCTGCGAGTGTGAGCTCGTCACCCGTTCGATGTTGGAAGGCGCCGCGCAACGCAACCCGACCGTCACACTGGACGACCTGCGCCGTGACGTACGCCTTGGCATGGGGCCATGTCAGGGGGGATTTTGCACCTATCGCGCAGTTGGCATTCTGCACGAAATGCGTACCGCCGATAACCCGCCCATAGCCGGAGAATGGGAGGTGGCCCATATGCAATCTCCGGCCCATCATCACAACGACGGCTCCGTTGCAGAAGGCACCGAAAATAGCCCGGCGTCGTCTCCCTCCCACACGCTTGTTCCCAACGCGCCCCAGCGCTCAGCCGCCATCGACCCGCAGGCGGAACTTTCCGAGCCGAATCTGCTCTTGCGGGACTTTCTGCAGGAACGCTGGAAGGGCGTCACGCCGATCCTGTGGGGACAGCAACTGCGCCAGGAGAGACTGGACGAACTGATTTATCTGAGTATTCTGAATGCCGATCATCTGCCATTCGATGACAAGGAAAGCCCGCTCTCGTCCTTCTATCGCTCCAATTCTTGATTCTCGGACACAGTGCTTGAGATACTTTGTTCGAAAGAAACTACTCAGGCACAACTAATCTGCGATCTGGAATGAGGCGAGCAAAGGTGCTCTCTCAGCTCTTTATTGTTTTATGGGCGGTCGGGCCTTCGGCCCTCCCTTGTGCAGGGGCTGCGCCCCCGCAACGCCCCCCTACAAAACCATCGCTCACCGACCTTGTGTGCGCATTCCAGCGGTGCGGCTCCACCAACTTGGCTGCCGCCAACCGAATACGCGATCAGATAGCCTGAATGGCGGCCGGGATAAAGGGCTGGTCAAGACTGACACTGTATATGGCTTAGTGGTTTCGTTCGAAAAGGAAAAGAAAACCTGGACGGTCTCGAGTGCCGCACGGTTGTGATTCCAGATGCCGGAAACTCCTAATGAAAAACAGTCTTCACGCATGCTCGATCTTCTCATCATCGGCGCCGGCCTGACCGGCCTCTTTGCCGCCTATACGGCTGCCCGCGCGGGTCTGCGGGTGCGGGTGATCGCCAAGGGCATGGGGGCAACACACTGGCACGCGGGAACAATTGATCTTCTGGGCTATCTACCGAATGGAGAAGAACCGGTCGCGAACTGGATGCATGCTCTTCCCCAGCTGCCGTCCTCCCATCCCTACCGGCTGCTCGGCGAGGAGACGATTACGAAGGCACTGGGCGATTTTCAACGGCTTACCGCCGCAGCCGGACTGCCGTACCAACGCGCCCACGCCAACATGAATCTGCCAGTTGCCAGCGCTTCTGAGGAACAGACCTCACATAATCTTGAGCCTGACGGACATGTCCGTGACGCCACTCCGGGGCAAAACTGCCAGCTCATTTCACCGGTAGGCGCGGCGCGACCGGTCTACCTTGCGCCGACGGCACAACTGGCCGGCAATTTAGAGGATGAACAGCCTTTGGTAATAGTCGGCCTTGAAGGTATGCCTGACTTCTATCCGGCGCTAATCGCCGAAAACCTGCAAAGGCAGGGCCACCGCGCTCGCAGCGCAACTGTAGCCCTCAGTCCACTGACCAGGCGCAGTGATAACAGCCCACTGCAGGTGGCCCGGATGCTGGATCAGGCTGCCGCACAGGCACAGCTGGCAGAAATGGTGGTCGACGTAGTCGAGGCAGGTGAAAGGGTGGGCCTCCCTGCCGTGCTGGGGCTGAGCGCTCACACACGCCTCCTTACCCTACTGCATGAGACAATTGTCGATCGAGGCAGTCGGACTTCCCAGTCACACGACGGACCGCGAGCGGGCCTTGCCGTATTCGAGATTCCCACACTGCCTCCCAGCGTGCCAGGAATGCGTCTGGACACGAAGCTGCGAGCCCAATTAGCCCGTCTGGGCGTTCGCGTTGAAATCGGCATGGAAGTGTGCGGGGTTCGCGCAACCAATCGGCGCATTGAATGGATAGAAACCGAGACTGGAAGCCGTCCTCTTCGCCACAGAGCGCACAACTATCTGCTTGCAACCGGCGGTATCCTCGGTGGTGGCATCCGCGGCAACCGCTGCGGCCGCGTGGAGGAGACCGTTTTCAACCTGCCTCTGTCAGCACCGCAGACACGATCTCAATGGCTGCGCCCTCTCTTCCTGGACCGGCAGGGCCATCCGGTCTTCCAGGGCGGTGTTTCCGTTGACGCCCGCTTTCGTCCGCTCGACCAGGCCGGCGCGCCAGTCTACGATAATCTGTGGGCCGCAGGCGCGGTCCTCGCCCACACCGATCCGATCCGCGAGCGCAGCCGTGAAGGAATTGCATTAGCTACTGGCTACGCCGCGGCAACCGCTGTGGCCAGTGGCCTGTAACAAAACTGGCCTGTACTGGCCGCCTGACGCTAACCACCAGCACTGATCCTATGCAAACCGTTTCTCTGAATTCAGTCGGAATGACCCTGGACGCATGTATCAAGTGCAATATCTGCACCAGCTACTGCCCTGTCTCCGAAGTTACCGACAGCTTCCCCGGACCCAAGTACGCCGCGCCCCAGTCGGAACGCTTCCGCGAAATCGGACTTCCCCTCTCTGAGGCGGCCGCTGACTCCAATTCACCGTCACATGGCCGCGGGCAATCGCCCGACGCTTCGGTGGACTACTGCTCCGGCTGCCGGGTCTGCAATGAAGTCTGTCCAACCGGCGTGCGAATCGCCGAAATCAACGCCCGCGCCCGCGCCCACATGGTGGCAACGCAGGGTCTCTCCTTGCGTAACCGGCTCCTGGGACGCAATGAACTGATGGGCCGGGCAGGCAGCTTCGCGCCGGGCTTGGCAAACTTCATCCTGCACAATCCGCTGAGCCGTCGGCTGGCCGCTGTCCTGTTTGGCGTGGCCGCGAAAGCGCCATTGCCCCGCTGGCACCATGAAACGCTTAACCGCTGGCTGGCCCGTACCCGCGCCCAGCGGCTGCGCTGCGAGCGCAAAGTCGTCTACTTTCACGGCTGCGCCACCCAGTATTACGAGCCGTTTGTCGGCATCGCCGCGATTCTGGTGTTGGAGCATCTCGGATACGAAGTAGTGGTGCCTCCGCAGAACTGCTGCGGCCTGCCGATGCTTTCGAATGGGGAGTTTGGCGCCGCCGAAGGCTATCATCGCCGCAACGTGGCCGGCCTTGCCGAATATGTTCGCGCCGGTTACCCAATCCTTGGTACCAGCACCAGCTGCACGCTGACCCTGAAGGAAGAGGCGCCCGAACTGCTCGACCTTGAGGACGATGCAGGCTCGCAGGCCCTGAAATTTGCGACCTGGGATATCTTCGAATGGCTGCGCGACGGTCTCGATCAAGGCCAATTGCCCTCCGATCTGCGTCCACTTAACCGTACTGAGCAGCCCTTTATTTTGCCTTATCATGCCCCATGTCAGTTGCGGGCACATCGCATCGGCAAACCGGCTCTGGACGTGCTGGCCCGGATCCCGGGCCTTGACCTCCGCGAGAGTCACGCCCGCTGTTGCGGCATCGCCGGGACGTATGGCTACAAGACCGAAAAATATCAGATAGCCATGGACGTGGGCGCGGAGCTGTTCGATTATGTCGCCGCGCAAGCTGAAGAGTCGGATTCGGTCGCCGCGGGGTCGGTTTCCTTTACCGCCTGCGATTCTGAAACCTGTCGCTGGCAGCTGGAACACGGGACCGGTCTCCCATCGCTCCATCCCATTGAACTGTTGGCGGCATCCTATGGCCTCTACGACCTGCAAGCGCGGCGGCCCGTTGATGGAAACTGACCGATGAGCTCGCTTCGCATCCTGATAATCGGTGCAGGGGCAATTGGCTGCTTTGTCGGCGGCAAATTGGCTTCTGCAGGGCACAGCGTGACCTTAGTCGGCCGCGCCCGTACTGCCGCAGCGGTGCGGGCGCGCGGTCTGGAACTGCACGCGGCGAGTAACGCTGTGGAAACTGTCCGCTCGGTCAGCGCGGCAGCGTCCGTGCGAGAGGCGTTTCCTGCCCCATACGACCTCGCCATCCTCGCGGTCAAAAGCTACGACACGGCTACTGCGCTTGACGAACTGGCCTCGGTCGGATCCGCGCTCCCTCCAAAGATTCTCAGCCTTCAGAATGGGGTCGGTAATGAGGACGAAATCGCCGCGCGTTTTGGCATGCAGCAGGTCCTCGCCGGTACGATCACGGCGCCGGTCGAAGTGCGGGAGCCAGGCGTGGTCCAGGTAACGAAGCCAGGATTTGCTATCGGCCTGGCAGAATTCTGTCAGGAGGATGAAGGGACGATAAGCAACTCTGGCGCCTCTCTCCTCACTTCGCTCTCCTCGCAGTTTTCCGCTGCCGGTCTCCCCACCAAAGTGTACGAAGACGCCCAGGCCATGAAATGGTCCAAGCTGCTCATGAACATGATCGGCAATGCCACCAGCGCCATCCTGGCCGAACCGCCTGGCATCACTTTCGCCGACGCCCGCATAACCAACCTGGAGATCGACGCCCTACGCGAGGCCCTGCGCGTGATGGCTGCGGCCAACATCCATCCTCTGAATATGGAGAAGTATCCGTTAGGTACACTCGCCCCTCTGTTGCGCTTCGGCCCGCGCGCGCTCTTGCGGCCCGCTCTGCACAGGATCGTCGGCGGCGCGCGGGGTGGAAAGATGCCCAGCTTGTTTTTGGACTTGGATGCAGGTAAGAGCGGGAGCGAAGTGGGCTGGTACAACGGCGCCGTCGTGCGCTTGGGGGGCGACGTCGGCATCAAAACGCCAGTCAACCGTTTGCTGACCGAAACTGTCCAGCAGCTGGCTGCCGAACCCCAATCGTGCTCGGCCTGGCAAGGAAATTACGAGCGGCTTACCGCATTGGTCAGAGAGGTTTCTGGCTCTTAGTGCACAAACACCCCTGCTATTGAAGGTGCGCACCAGCAGTCGACATCAAGAAACGTCAGTCTAAAGTCCCGGGCCGATCAGTACAATCAGCACCAATGCCAGAATGGCAAAAGCCGAATACTCCAGCACAAGTCTGCGGCTGAGATGGCCCTCATGCAGTGCGTGGCGCGCCAGCCCCACGAACAGATAAAAGATCAACAACAGTACCAGCCCACCACTTGCCCCCGACAGCGGCCAATAATTCAACGCCCACGCCGCCTCTCCCAGTACCAGCGCAACTACCGCCGCATAGCTGAGCACGACGTTCACTCTTGGCGTTATGTCGCGCAACAATTCTACCGCCAGCAACGCGGCCGTCGCCGCAATCAGAGAACCGGAGAGCAGGCTGCGAGTTCGGGTCTGATACACCAACAAAAAGAGGGCCAGTGCAGCAGTATAGGAAAGCACATTGAGCAGGATGCGGGCCTGCCGGTAGCCTGATGATTCTCGGTCCGCGGTGGCATATAAATTGAACAAAATAATCGCGATCAGCCCACCGCTGAACAACGCCGTACCCGCCTGGAAAAGCGGCGTGGTGACCACTGGCGCCATCAATACTGCCAAAATCGAGACGGCAGCAGGGAGACCCCAGAACAGCCAGGTGTGCCCGCCATTTTCCGGTTCATGACCCAGCGAGTCCCCGGCGAAAAGAGGATGTGTGCGAATTGCACGCTCCGTGCCGCTGGCAGTGAGCAGGGCGATAAAGACGGCAAGGACGGTCGTCTCGCTGATCCTGATCGACATGGGCGAGCCAAGCACATTCAGAGTCAGAACAACTGTCGGCAACCGCAAGAACAGGCTGATCGATACGGTAGCCGCCACCGTCCATGCCAACACGCTCACGCGCTGCACGAAACGCCGGTTTGGACCGGCTGCAGCCAAAGTTGGCCCTGATCGTTCCATCCCTATTTCGGCAAAGGTTGATTGGCTGACTTCAGATTGCCGCGTATTCTGTTGGCCGCCGGCCGCAAACGGCGAATACCAGTTCTCAGTCCCCAATTTTCAGCTTCCAGTTTCCAGTTGCAAAGGATGATGTTACTATAAAACAAAAAGCACTAACTGGAAACCGCAGTTGAACCAGTACAGAAACTTCGACATTACTATAACCAGGGATAGACCGCCCTATGCAGTGCTTGCATCCTATCGGGGTCTGAGCGGCGCCTCTACCTTCGGCCAGGAAGCCCTCCAACCTGTCTGGCAGGAATACCTGTCCAGGTTGAGTGATCCATTTCAGACGCAGGGGGAGCATCTCCTGGCCGAAATCGGCAGCAGGCTTTTTTCGGAACTGATTCTTGATCAGGTGCGAGACCTCTGGGCCCAGGCGCGCACCGACCTGGACGATGGCGGTCGTCTGCGGCTACGGCTCATCCTGCATCCACCCGCGGTCGCCGCCCTGCCGTGGGAGACACTTCACGATCCCCGTCGCAATCAATCCTTTGCCGCCGACGCCAATATCTCACTAGTCCGCACCCAGAATCTCGTGAGCTATGTTGCCCGCCCCAGGGCGCTGGAGGCGACGCCGCCGCTGAAAGTCTTGTTGGTGACGGTCGATACAGGTGCACCGGACGAACACATACCGCATTGGACCGAACAAGGCGAGCAGAGAATCCAATTGGCCGCACAAGAGGAAAGCACAAAGATCCGTTCTGCCTTCGCCGGGCTGTCGTCCGGCCGCGTGAAACTGGATCAACTGAACGGGCGGGTCACGATTCAGCAGATTCGAGAGCGGCTGGTGACGGATTGGCCCGACGTCCTGCACTTTGTCGGCCACGGCAATGAGGACGGTCTTCTGCTCTGGGCCGATGACGCCCCCGCACTCGTTTCGGCCGCAACGCTGCGCACGGTATTGCAGCAGGCAGAATCGGTGAAACTGATCTTTATCAACGCCTGCCTTGCCGGAAGTGTAGATGGTGCCCGCCCTTTCGCAGGCATTGCCCACCAGTTGCTTCAAAGTGGTCTGCCTTCAGTGATAGCCATGCGCTACGAGATCCTGGATCGCTCCGCCGCGAGTTTTGCCTCGGGATTCTATGAAGCTCTTGTCTCGGGCCAAGGGCGCGGCCACATTGACGCCGCGGTCAGCATTGCCCGCAACAATCTTTACATCAATGATCCGAATCGAGTGGACTATGCAACGCCGATTCTCTGGCTCAATGCAGAGGACGGTCGCATTCTGCCTATCGACGATGCGCACGGGTCGCCGGACTCCACCTCCCCGCACTCGCTCCCCCCGCGTTCCCAGATGGCGAGTTCCTCGCTGCGGCTCGAATTCAGATTGGAAGAAAAAGAAGCCTGGTTCCGCTCCTTGCCGGATTCCATCTCTGATCCCCATCTGCCCTTTGAGTATCAGCGCCGCCGCCGGATTGTCGGCCTGTTGCTGAAGATTCTGCAACAGGCAGTAGAGGAACGCGAGCAGGGCCAAGTCATCGATATCAGGTCTGTACAGAGACGCCTGTCAACATTCGAAGAGGAGAGGCGTCACATCCAGAATATCCTTGACCATTGCCTGAACTGTTCGTAAGACCCGATGCCGTGGCTCGGACCAGTATAAGACTGATCCATCTCGCCTGCCTCTACGCCATTCTCTGTTACCTGAGTGTAGAGATCGCTCTTTCGCTGCGAGAACTTCGGGAAACTGACCCCAGCAGTCTACTACCTCCTGCAGAGGCCTCCACAAGTTCTTCTTCAGCAGATCAGATCCCTTTTCTCGGCGTCACCGTCGAGCTCGAACAGTACGAAGACCCGCGCCAACTGCAGCAAGTCTTGCATCGCCTGCACGGCGCCGGTTTCGGCTGGGTACGCCAACGTATTGACTGGGGCCTCATCGAACCTCAGCCGGGAGAGTTTCAGTGGGCGTGGACCGATGAAGTCCTGTCCGCAATTTCCGTCGCCGGGCTGGTGCCCGTAGTCGTCCTGGACGGCAGCCCTGTCTGGGCCCGAGACAGTAGAGATAGTCCGCCCCAAGAACTCGCTGCCAATGACCGGCGATCACGACTGGCGCCCCCTGCCTCTCCGGAGACCTTTGCCCGCTTTGCCGCGGCGTTCGCCGCCCGCTACCAGGACACAGTCCGCTATTATCAGATCTGGGATGAGCCGAACATAGCGCCCCACTGGGGAAACCGGCTCATCGATCCGGTCGGCTACGCCCGGTTGCTGCGCCAAGCCGCCATCGCTGTACGGGCCGCGGATCCGGACGCAGTTATCCTGGCCGCCGCGCTGGCGCCCACCCAGGACCGGGGCCATACCGCGATCGACGAGGGCTTCTACTTGCAACGGCTTTACGCGGCCGGCGCCGCGCCCTTCTTCGATGCAGTTCTTGTGCAACCATTTGGCTTCGGGACCGGGCCGGAAGATGTACCCAGCCGTGTCAACGTGCTCAACTTCCACCGTGCGGCCTGGGTGCGGCAAGTAATGGTCGCGGCCGGTGACGGACAGACACCGGTATGGGCAGTCCGGTTTGGATGGAATCGGCAGGTCCAGGATCCCTGGAAGACCGTTTCGGCGGCCGATCAACTTCGCTTTACCGAGGAAGCGATCCGGCATGCACGGGCCAACTGGCCTTGGCTGGCAGCGATGGGCTGGCCGATAGACCAACCGGTCGCGCCCCCCTCAGATCCGATGTGGGGTTTTTCTCTCATCGCCGCCGACGGGACAGAGCAACCGCTACTGGCCCTGTTTTCGGCTGCCGCGCAGGCAACAGCTGACACCAAGGCGCCCGCACCCAACGATCAGCGATACGCAAGACTTGCATTGCTGCTGTTGGCTGCCGGATTTCTCCTCTGGTGGTCGATACTTACTGCTCGCCGTCTGCCTCTGCGTCAGTGGCAGACGGCCTATCGCAGCTGGCCGCCGCTCCCCAAACTCGCCGTCTGGGCGCTCCTGTTCACTGTTTACTATCTGGCCGTCTGGCCGCCTCTGATCATCTTCTGCTGGCTATCTGCCGCTTTTCTCATCGCAGCCGCACCGTCTACAGGGCTGATGATCGCGGCGGCCGCGCTGCCCTTCCATTTTCAGCACAAGGAGCTGCAGCTCGTGGGCGCCGTCTGGGCTGTGCCGCCGGCCCACGCCGCGCTGCTTGCCACGCTGCCTGCCCTCGCGCAACGCGTCATCCGCGCTACTGAGTGGCGCATCAGCCCTGCTCTCAAAGCCTTCTACCCGATTCGCAATGCATTTTACGGAGTACGAGATAAGCAATTCGCCACTCTGCTAGTCGCAGCCTGGATTGTCATAAATCTCCTGGCCGCCCGCAACGTCTGGCACTGGCCGGGCTACTACCGCGGACTGTGGGAGCTTGCTGTGGTGCCAACTCTGCTCTATGCCGGCATCAGGCTGCTTGCATCGGGGTCCCGTCAACGTCGGTCCGTGTTGATTGCGCTTTTCACAGGCGGCGCTCTCGCCGCGGGCGTAGGGTTAATCGACTGGCTGATCGGAGGCGGCGTATCCGTCGACGGCGTGCGCCGCCTGATGGGGGTCTCCTTTTCACCCAATCAGACCGCTCTCTATCTGCTGCGTACAATGTTTGTCGGTGTTGGACTCCTGGTAACTTTCCGGCGCTGGCCGCGCGGCCTGACCGCGGGCTGTCTTTTGGTGGCGGGAGCGCTGCTTCTGACAGCCAGTCGCGGCGCCATCCTGCTCGGCCTGCCCGTTGGCGCCCTGGTCATGGCCGCGGCCGGACGCCTTCATGTACGCTTCCTGCAAGGGAGGCGAGTCGCCATACTGCTGGCGCTGGTGGTCGGCCTGGCAATAGCGGTCGGCTTGGAGTATGTCCTCGTCTATGGCGACCGACTGCTGAACATCGAGACAATGCGTTCTCGCCTCGCCATCTGGCAGGGCGCCTGGAGCCTGTGGAGGCATTACCCCTTGCTGGGAGTGGGGCCCAGTGGATTTTACTGGAACTATCCGGCCTTCCTGCAGCCTTCGCCAACGGCCGATCCCAATCTGCTGCACCCCCACTCTGTCTGGCTTGAATATGCAACCGGCTGGGGTGCTGTCGGTCTGGTGTGGTTTGGCGCGTTTCTTGGTATGATTGTGTTAGCGTTGAGACGCTCGTTGCGTGCGCCGCGCGCATGGCATCGGATCGGTATACTGGCCGCGCTTGCCGCCGGCTTGGCGCACGCACAGGTGGACGCGTTCGCTGCGTTGCCGGAATTGGCCGCTTGGAACTTCGCTGCGCTGGCACTGTTGGCAGCGCCAAAGCGCGAAGACGTGTGACTTCCGGACCTGGTTATTCCTTATTCAAATCGATAAAGCTATGGGTGCAACAGAGGAGAGACCAACATGGGAACGACGCGACTCACAGAGCAGCAGTTGGCATTCTTCGAGACGTTCGGCTATCTATACTTTCCGGGGCTACTGGCGGACTGCGCTGACAAGATCATTGACGAGTTCGAAAAGGTCTGGGCCGCCCACGGCGGCGGCCATTACGGGCAGGAACACGATGGCGAGCAGCGGTCCTGCATCCTTCCTTTTCCTGACAAGAGCGTGTTCCTCAGTTCGTTACTGGACGATCCCCGCATTCACGACATTGCCGCTGGCATCTGTGGCGACGACTTCAACTACACCAGCGGCGATGGGAACTTCTACGCTGGCGACACCCGCTGGCATTCAGACGGCTTCAGTGCCGATCGCATTCTGAGCATCAAGATCGCTTTCTACCTCGACCCGCTCGCGCGCGACAGCGGCGCGCTGCGCATCATTCCAGGCAGCCACCGCGTCGGTGACGCCTACGCCGATGCTCTGGAGAACGATATTCGGGAGAGCGGCAAGATTTGGGGGCTGGAGGGACCTGACGTGCCGGCGCTGATTCTGGAGACCACGCCCGGCGACATCGTTGTGTTCAACCACAATCTCAAGCATGCCGCGTTCGGCGGCTCCCAGCGCAGGCGCATGTACACGATGAACTTCTCACGCCGCTATCCTGAGCACCGGCTCGAAGAGCTGCGCAATGTTCTCGGCCGCGAGGCCCGTTTCTGGATAGACCGCATTCACGGCGAGGCCATGATCGCGACGGCGGGACCCGAGCGCATGGTGCATCTCGAGCAGGTCAGGGAGAACGATACCCACCTGGCAGAACTGACGCGTGAATTCAGGAAGACAATGAAAGAGCCGGCACGTGGTTAGAGGCGGGTGGTCTCCGTAAGTCGCCGCCGCGCCGTGGACAAAGCTCGGCGGCCAGGGGAAGCCAACGTCTACGTCTACGCGGCAACCTGCACCTTTTCCCCCGTTTGCGCGCTCAGGTAGATCGCATCCAGCAGCTTCATGAAGGTCAAGGCATTCGCCGGCGAAACATCGGGCGGCTGCTCGCCGCGGATCGCAGCCGCAAAGTCGCGAATCTCCCCGTCAAAGTCCCCACTGCCGTGCTCCGCGTGCTCATCCACAAAGGTGTCGCCTTCAGTGTAGATTGCCCCCAACAGGCGTCGCGTGCCCGAACGTGTCTGCCCCGAAGCCAGCCGCGTCGACTCGACTTCGATGGTCCCAGCCGTGCCCAGAACGCGCAAACGCAGGTCCCACGCCCGGTCCGCCCAGGTGGCAATGACCGCCGAAGTGTCCATCTGAATCGTGATGCCGCCGTCACAGCCCACCAGAAAGCTCATGTAATCTTCGGAATGCCGCTCTACCTTAAGTCGCGTCGGAAACGCACTATGGCTGACGGCGAACGCCCATTGCGGTTGCGGGCAGCCCATCAGATACCAGGCCTGGTCGAGGTAATGGGAGCCGTGTTGCCCCAGGGCGCCGCCCTTCAGACCCCAGCGGTACAACCAATCCCGGCCGGCCGGCGGCTCATAGTCGACGCCTCGCTCCAGGTAATGGTAGTGGACGTGTGCATGGTAAGTATGCCCGATCCTTCCATCGGCAATCAGTTGGCGGCTCTTCTTGTTCTCGTCCTCATGGCGCATGAAGTATGAGTAGACCAGTGTCTTTCCGCTGCCAGCAGCGACCGTATTGATCTCCTCGACCTCCGCAGCGTTGAGCCCGTGCGGTTTCTGCACCAGCACGTGCTTACCGGCGTTCAGTGCATCAATGACCATTGGCTTGCGAACATCGGGCGAAGTGGCCACGCCAACCGCGTCAACCTCGTCATCGGCAAGCAACTCACGATAGTCTCCGTAGACCCGTGCGACTTCGTTCTCTTGAGCAACCTGATGCGCCAACCCCTGATTCAGATCGGCGACCGCCCAGGCGACAGTATCTTCGCCCGCGTGTGCGCCCTCCACCCAGGCCCGACCGACCCGGCAGCCGACAACGCCAATCCTGATCCTGTCTGACATAGCCCTACCCGCGAGCCGGTTCGGCCATTTCCTGCCGCGCCTTGGCAGACAGCGCCGGCAGGTGGCTCTCGTGTGCCATCACCTGTTCCAAATGCCGCATCCGTGAAGGAGAGGCAGTGCTGCGCATAATCTCGGAGTGCATCTGGTCCTTCCAGAAGCGCGCGCCGCCGGCCACGAACTTCTCCAACTCCTCAATCTCTACCGGCGTTTCGCAGTGGGCGCAGCAGTTGATCGTGAACATGCGCCTGGCCGTGTCGCCTCCAAACGAAGAGTGCATCAGATTATGATTGAAAGCCACAACATCGCCCGGCTGCGTCTCCAGCGCCGCGTGCGGAACCTCCGGCTGCGAAATCCCCCACAGTTCAGAGGCCTCGCGCGCCTGCCGCGCCTGCCAACCTTCCAGGTCCGGCCGGTGTGAGCCAGGAATCACGCGCAAACAGCCTGAATCAGCGGTCAATGGATCGAGATAGAATGCTACCTTCAGATATTTCCCGATCGTGTGGAAGCCGTCGCTGTGCCAGCGCGTATCGCCGGTGTAATAGTTGCCGTCGCCGCCGAGGTAGTTGAAATCTTCGCCCAGGATGCTGCTGATCAGCCCGTCGATGCTGGGGTGATCCAGCAGTGTGCAGAGGCGCTCCTGCTGATCGATAAAGGGCACAATGCAAGAACGCTGCGTCCCATCATGGACCTGCCCGCTATTCGCGAAGATCGTTTCGAAATCCTCGATAATCCAACCGACCTCCTCCTTCATCAGACCTGGGAAATGGAGATAGCCGAAGGTTTCAAAAAACTGGAGCTGCTGTTGGCTGAGTTTCATCAGTTCGTCTCCTGAGAAGCGTGACGCTAACTTATGGAATGCCTCCAATTGTATGAATCATAATTCATTTGTCCGTGTTGGCGAACATCCTTTTTCCGAAACTGCGCAGCCACTACTAATTTGCGATCCTGAATGCGGGGAGCGAAGATTCTCTCTCAACTCTCTGCTTTTTTTATGGGCGGTCGGGCCTTCGGCCCTCCCTTGTGCAGGGGCTGCGCCCCCGCAACGCCCCCCTACAAAACCATCGCTCACCGACCTTGTGTCCTCATTCCAGCCGTGCGGCTCCAGAATCGTGTCTAGCCAACAGTGTCTCCTCCCCCACTTGCCGCCTCAACCCACCGACCATCGACCGCTAATCTCCGGTGTTCCCTTGACGACTGGTGTTCCACTGAAAACTAGGGCTCGTTGACGTTTGTCTGAACAACGACTTCCGGGTGCAAATTATGCCTGATCGTCGAAGGGCGGCGCAGCTGCGCAAAGAAAATCCGATAAGCCTTTGGTGTTCTCCGCGTCCCTCCGCGTCCTCCGCGGACAAAAAGGTGTTCTTCGCGACCCTTCGCGTGACTTCGCGGATCAATTTGTTTTTCTATTTCAACATTCAAGCGAGAAGCATTCCTAACAGGCCTGCAGGCTTGCCGTTCTTGTTGAAATCTGAACAACCTTCCCAAAATGTCAACGGAACCTAAAAACTGCAGTTCCGACCTTGTCCGCTCATTCCAGCAATACCGCTCCAGCAACCAGTCTGCCGCCAACCGCATACGCAATCAGATCACCTGCGTGGCGGCAGGAAGAAAGGGCTGGTCAAGACAGGCACTGTATATGGCTTAGTAGTTACCTTTTCTCTATCAAAACTGCAGGGGATTGTCTGACTTCCCTGGTCAACAGTCAGCCCTGTTTTACCGGCCGCGCAAAGTGTCCACTGACTCGGCGTCGACGGCTGTCGGGAGACCTAAGGGTGCGCGTCTCACGCAACAGCCTTGTTCAACGCCGGCATTAGCTCGGTCGCGAACAGTTCAAGGTTGCGTACCCAGCTCGCCTTGTCGTCCCAGTCAAAGCCCATCAGCACCAGAGTGCCGAACGGTCCGCTCTCCTCCATCAGCGCCAGCAACCGTTCCAGCACATGGTCCACGTCGCCGGCAATGATCTGCTCCGACATCCAGTAATCCATGTTGCAGTCCGCGTTCGACATCTCAAGATCCCGCTTGAGAACGTCCCGGCCCCGAGTCTTGTCCATGAGGTAGGCGAGGTACTCGAAGTTTTGCCCCACCGAGTTCGTCCGCGCACGCGCGACCGCTTCTTCAGTCGTATCGGCCAGGAATATGGCCCTCGCCACCCTCCAGTCGGCTCTGTCAGGCTGTCGTCCCGCCTCGACCGCACTGTTCTCGTAAGTCTCCCAGTTGTTCGCCAGAACGTTGCCGGCCGCCAGCGCAGCCGAAAACGGCGCGAATCCGTACTGTCCCGCCAGTTTCAAGCTGTAGGAATCGCGGGTGATACCCGGCATAAGAATTGGGGGATGGGGCTGCTGCAACGGCTTGTGGATAAACCCTATCTGGCTCACATCGTCGACGTTATCCTTGAGCGAGAACTGCCAGAATTGGCCTTCGTGCTCGTAGGGCGGATCAGTCGCCCATAGCTTCAACATGACGTCAATGGCCTCTACAGTCATCCTGCCGCCGTCTTTCGGATGCTGGCCGTAGAGTTCAAAATCTGTAATCGTGCCGCTGGGACCTAAGCAAAGATTGAGCCGCCCATGGGCCAGGTGATCGAGAAAAGCAAGCCGCGTCGCCAGGTATGCAGGATGATGCAGATTGACGCAGATCGGCGCCGGTCCGAAGCGAATACGCTTCGTCACCCCCAGCGCGCGTCCAATGAAGACCTCTGGCACCACCACCGTCTCGTACTTCATCGTATGGTGCTCGCCAATCCAGAATTCATCATACCCCAGTTCATCTGCCAGCACCGCTAGCTCAATATCCTCGTCATAGCTCTGCGCCAGCGGCTTCTCCGGCGGATGGAACGGCATGATGAAAATTCCCGATTTGATCGGCTGTCCATTTGTCGTCATAACCCGTACTTCCTTTCAATTGGCTGGTGGCAGTCCCGCGATTCCCTACTCGTTCTCCGCCGTCTTGACACGGAAACTGTATAGTTGGGCAGTATCCAGGTGAAAACGCAGACGCAAAGGCTGGTCCGTCGGTAACCCCTGCTTATCCTGCCAGCGCACGACATGGCGCACACTGTCCGAGCGGACCGCCGTGCAGTCCTGGCTTGAGAACCCTGGCAGGGTCTCGCCGGCCGCCGAGAGGAGTTCGACCGCCACGCTGCCTTGCGAGGCATCTGCATTAACCACGAGCTGCCCGGACGGCAGGTTGAGCGGAACCGTCTCGACGGTCCCGCCAAAATGACCCGCGTCAATCGAGACAAAGCCGTCCAGCCGCCACGAGGCGCGGGCGATGGTAACGGTCTTCGGCGGCATCGGGCCGCCGTGCATGGTGTTGATGGCGGTATAGTAGTGCCAGACCTCGTCGCCATGGACGATGGGCCGGTCGGCAGAACAGAGAATGCAGCCGGCGTCGAAGCTGCCCGGCTCGCCGCGGGGAATGATGGCAGAGCGGTCGGCGAAACGTTCCCACGTGCGCCCGTCGCGGCTATGCGCCAGTTGCGCCTCGATCGGCCCATCCCAGGGGCTCTGCTCTGCACCTACCTCCTGACCTCTCATGTCGCGGTAAACGTTGAACACGGGCAGAAAGCCCAGAAACTGGCGGCCATAAACGAAGCCCGCCATGCCGTAGAATTCGCCCCGCTGTTCAGGATCCTGGATCCAGGCATCGTCCTGTTCATCGCTGACAATGATCAGTTCCGGCTCCGACCAGTCCAGGAAGTTCCGGCTTGTGCATACGGCAATCAGCCGCCGGTCGAACCCGCCTACGTCGCCCCAGCGCCTGTGGAAGGCGAAATACTCGCCCCTATGGCGGTCGTGCGCCACCGTGATCGTCTCCAGCGTCTCTGTCGAATTCATCAATATCGGATTGACGTCATACTCGTTCCAGACCAGGCCATCGGCAGAGTGGGCAACCCAGTAGCCAAACTGCTCGCGGCTCCAGTCCCAGGCCGCCATCTTGTAGCGCTCCGATGGGTCAGCCGCTTCGTCAACGATCACGGTGGGACTGTGTTTATCGAAGATGAGGATATTGTTTGCGCGCGAACCGTCGAACTCATGCAGGCCCAGTTCCGGCTTCTCCCAATGGACGCCGTCAGAGGAGGTGGCGTAAAGGATCATATCCCCTTGCCGCTCCCGCAGGCCGGGCGCGCGGTGCTGATGCCCGCGGCCAAGCCGCGTCAAATACCACATGCGATACTGCTGTGTGTCGGCATCGTAATGGACCGTGCCGTAGATGTAGATCCGGTTCCCCTCCCACGGCTGATCCGGCACGACCACCGGCTGCTCCAGCTTCTTCGCCGGATGGAGCGTGCGCACGACGCCGCGTTTGGCGCTGACGAGGGCGTCATCAACGAAGAGTTGAGTCTCCGAGCCGATGGAGTGCGCTTGACTCTGGTCCGCGTTCTGAGAGCCCATCTACTAACCTCCTGGCGGCCGCGAGCGCCGATTAGCCGTTGTCGACAAACTGAAAGGAATACAACTTACAACCGTTCATCATGAAGCGCAAGCGCACCGCGCGCCCCGCCAGTTCCCCGACATGCGCACCGCCCGCCCAGGTCGCGAAATGGCGAACCGAATTGCCGTTCACTTCGTCGGCTTCGCCCATGCTATAACCCTCAATCGGTGTGCCGTCTTCGTCCTCGATCTGAACCCGAATTGCACCGCCCGCGCTCGTGTCAGCGTTGAGAGCCAACCGTTCGCCGCGAAAACGCAGCGGCACGGTGACCAACTCGCCGCCCTCATAAGGAGCATCTGCCGAAATGAACCCGTCCAATCGCAGCCGTGCGCGGAAGTATGCTCCCCTCTTGAGCGCGACCCCCTCGCTGATGCCATAGCGGAAACCGCCGTAATATATCCACAGTTCATCGCCCACCCGCACCGGCTGGGTGAAAGCGTAGATCATCCTGGAATCGCCGGCACCCGGCGGCCCCAGCCGCAGGAACGGGTTGCGTCCCCCGGCCCGCTGCCACTCGATCCCGTCGCGACTGGTGGCGAGCTGCACATCGACCGAGTCCGGAAAGCCTCCCATCTGCTCCTGGACTCTCCCTTCAGCCGGAAACGGATTCGCAGACCAGTGCCACCAGACCTCAGGCAGCGCGAGGTAAGCGTCAGATGTTCCGGGATACTTGAAGACACAATTGCCGTGGAAGTCCATGATCTGTCGACTCTGTCGCTGTCGCTTCACCGGCAGCGCAAGGTCGACCTCGTCCGCACCCAATACGTGCCCCATATCCTCCCACTGTTCAAAGTCCGGCGACACCAGCCGCCGCACCGCCCGGTAGCGGTCCCCGCGGCTGTCCGCGGTCCACAGCCGGGAATAGCCCACATACTGTTGGATTCGCTCATCCCAAAAGACCACGTTCAGGCAATCGCAAGGGCCTGGTAACGGGTAGTTCTCATTGGCTGTCCAACGCAGGCCGTCAGGAGAACTGAAACCACTCAAGCCGGACTTGCCCTCCTCCCCGACCTTGATTTCGCTCCAGAGTTTGTACCGGCTCTGCGGGGGCGCGGTCGGGTCCTTGAAGACCGTGCCGGCGTTCCAGCCGGCCTGCTGCACCGGATCATGCGTGGCCGGACCCAGGATGTTGTTATCCCCGCTGCCGCGGTATTCTACTAATCCGAGATTAGGGCGCTCCCAATGGACGCCGTCATTCGACTCAGCGTAGCAAAGCCTGCCCCGCGTATGACGCCAGAAGAGCCTCGCATCCTCCGCCGTCCCCGCCACCGGCAGTTCCACCCCCGCCGGCGGGTCCCACTCATACGCCAGATACCAGAGGCGAAATACATCCCCCTCCCGCATCACCGTCGCATACGGATGAATACGGTACTCCCACGGCGCCTCCGGCAGGAAGACCGGTTCGTGGTCCTGGTAAGGCGCGTTCATGGTCAACAGTACATTGGTCATTGACGCAATCGGCGCTTCGTCAATGAAAAGCTCCTTGAGGCCACCGATGTCGCGTATCTGGTCTGACTGACTCATGCTGGCGTCCCTTTATGTCGTGCCGGGCTGGTGGTCGTTAATCCTGAATGGCGATCAAGCCGACTGCGAGAAGTGGAGCCAACAAGCCTCGTCACGCAACTCCTCGATTCTCCGTCCGATCTGATGGACGCGGTTAAGAATTATATTGAGTGGCTTGGACAGATCGACTTCGACGACTTCCAGCCACTTGTCGGCGTGTCGGACCTTAAAAGAGCCCAAACTGGCCTCCCCCTTCGCGTAGATAAGCAGCCCTCCGGGTAGGTCAAGAGCTGTGGCATAGGCAAGCAACTGATACAGGTCAGCATTGGGAACCTTTCTGTCAGTAATGTTCTTATATTTTGCATCGCCTACGAATTTGCAGTCTTCGCTTTCCCACCATGACAGGTCAGGCCTGAGGTTCACCTTACTATCTTCGTCGAATGGAACCGTTACTTCGGACCGGAGCGTGTTTTCAGAAACTCTCAGAGTTTCACGTAATGCTTGGACGAGGAATTCCTGAAACAGGACATTCATATCGATCAAAAAGCCGGAGGCGCGTACATCTCCCCGGAAGGACTCAAACTCGCTGTGCAGCAGAATCAACCGCGCCAGCCCGATGACATGGCGGTAATGCTCATTGAGCCGGTCGAAGCGGACCTCCGGCACGTTTCGCCGCCGGAATTCGACCAGCGAGACATTTTCGAGGATCGCCGCGATCCAGCCCAGTCCCCTCCGCGCCTCTGACGAGTGAAGGGTCATGTGACGGAGCCGAGCCGCGGCCGCCTTCACCAGCCGGTTGGCCAGGATGTCCTCAGTAAACTCGTCGAAGCGCAATTCGACCGGCAAAGGGATTCCGTACCGCCGACGTACTTGCTCGTCGAATCGGATGCGCCCGCGCACCGTGTGCAACGCATCCTCCTGTATCAGGTATCCACGCAAAAGCCCCCGCCCAAATGCTCTGCGAGCCGCCGCGATCAAGGCCAAGGCCAGTACATCAGGTAGCGTTTGGGCCTTCTTGAAGTCGAAGAGATGCTGTTCTTGTGGCTTGTACACCCCCATGGCATAGCAGGCCAGCGACAACAGTTGCGGGATGCCGATCTTTGGCTTGATGAGTACCGACAGGCCCTCCGCCTCAAGCGCGCCGACGATTGAACCAGGTCTAAGTCGATACTTTTTAGATGTATGCTTCACCGGTTCGATAGAGACCGAAGAAAGCAAATCTCGTAACAGGTCCCGCTTATCCACTTCAAGAGAGACTGGATTGCTCTCCTGGTACTCCTGAAGATTGATCTGTTGCATCGTTCACGACTTCCGAATTGCTTGTCGCTTCGTCGCCTTTTGGCTCATCGTCTTCGTCCCAAGTGATGTTGGATGCGACCTTTTGACAAAGCGCCTTGAGTTGTAACTGCTTGATTTTGGCGTCGTCCCCGAAGAGGAGTTCCTCGATGTACGGCAAAACGCTGTGCTTCCAGATGCGTGGAACGTCTTCCTTTCGAAGGCTATCTCTCATGAAGTAGCTCGGCCCAATGGCGGCATGCTTATACTCCTCCAACTGTTTGTTCGCCTCTTCGACAACATCAGCAACCCATTCTATCTCGGACCCCTCTCCGAGCCACCTGCGGAGCACGCTCTTCACCGGCTCGTTGTCCGGGTGGAATTCGACGAAGTAGAAGCGACGGCGAAGTGCGAGGTCTACGAGCGCGATTGAGCGGTCCGCCGTGTTCATGGTGCCGATGATGTACAGATTCTTGGGCAATGAGAAAGACTCTCCACTCTTCCGCTGGTATTGTAAACTAATTTCCTCTTCGCGATATTCCAGCAGGAAGTACAACTCACCGAACACTTTAGCGATGTTTCCGCGGTTTATTTCATCGATGATGAGAAAGTGTTTCGCATTGGGATCCACCTCTGCGTCAGCCCTTGCCTTCTCTGCTGCCCGCAAAAGCGGCCCGTCCAGCAATTCGAACCCAGCCTGACTACTCTCCGTGATCGTCGGACGGAAGCCCCGCACGAAATCCTCATAAGAATAGGAGGGATGGAACTGCACTAACGTAACTCGATCCTTCGTTCCAGCGAGGCCCATCGCAATTGCCTGCGCGACAAACGTCTTCCCTGTTCCCGGCGGGCCTTGGAAGATGACCTGACGTTTGTCCTCCAGTAATGTGCAGATCTCTTCGAGAAAGTTGGGCGGTAGAAGCAATTCTTCTGCAAGCGCGTGTAGAGATTTGGGTTCTATCGGTTGCGTGCTGACTCTTGGTAAACTGTCGACAAGGTTCCACACCACTGCATACGCGTTGAGGCGATGTTGCAGGTCCACCCCATGCGCCCGCGCCGTCTCAATGAAACTGTCAAGGAAGCCAAGGGCATGGACATATAGCGCGGCTTCATCTGCGTTCTGCTTGGGCGCGTCGTATCCGGTCTTTTTGTATGCAAACTCATACTTTTCCTTTGAGAATGGTGGGAACTGCTTAACGTCATACGCCGCCAGCAAGTTGGCTGCTACGGTCAAACGTGATCCTCTGCCGCTTATGACTTTCTCCGGGAAATGCTTGCAGAATGCACGGATTGGCTGTTCCACGGGCAAGCTGCCTTCCGCCCAACCCGCCTTAAGTGCCTGTAACGCGTCTTCTGGAGATCCGTCGATCCAAGAACGGACCTTGTCGCGATTTATGTAATAAACGTGTTCACCAGTGAAAATTTTCTTTACCATGTCTACCCAGTTGTCGGCATCAGCAAAAACCGCTGCCCACGCCTGTTTAGCCATGCCTTCAATCTTCAGCTTGGGAGCAATCTCCTTTTCATACCACCTATTAGAAGAGGTTAGCTCGTTGGCCCTCTGGGCAAACGTATCCCAACCGTCGTGGCCGTTTTCGATCTCTCCTCCATTCGGAGACTCAGGTAATGGCAACCCTAACTGGGGCAGATCATCCTGCAGACCCCGCCAATGCCAAACAACAGATTGCATATCAAGCCGGTCGTCCAAATGTGCTCCATGCGCTCGCGCTTCTATGAGAAACTGATCGAGGAATTTGAGGGCATGTTCATACAAATCGGCCTCGTCTGCGCTTCTATCCGGCTCGGGGTAGCCAGTCTGCTTGTATGCTCTCTTAAGTGTTCTAGTCGCGAACGGAGGATACTTTTTGGCGTCAAGCCCCATAAGCAAGCTTGAAATTAGCCTTACCCGAGTTCCCTCTTTGCCTCGTATCTCTGGATGCTGTGGAAGTCTTGAGTTGAAAGTACCTATTCTCTCAGCAACGGGCCAGTCGCCTCGTTTCCATAGCGCCTTCAACGCCTCGTGCGCGTCGTTCGGAGATTCTCCGAACCAAGTCTTGAGATCCTGAATCGATCTCCAGGTTATGGGGTGACCGGGGCGGGGCTTGAATCCACCATTCTCTAGCTTGTTTACCCAGTCTCCGGAATCGTTGAGTACTGCCTTTCGCGCTTCGGCAAACTCACAACCGAGTTCAAGCTTGTATTCAATCTCTACACTTTCCAACTCTCCAGAGTCAACAATCTTGTTGACGCGTCTTACAAATTTCGCCCACTTCTGTTGTTGGAAATCCTTGCCTATTTCTAACCCTCCGTTTGTCATAATTTTCCTACCCTATACGTTGACCAATCCCTTTCTCAATTCATTCAAGACAAACCCCCCCTCACCACAACGACCCCAGCGGCTCACACGCATTATACAAATCACACTCCATCCGAATCGCAAACAACTCCGCCTCAAGCATCGAGATCTCCACCCGCACCGGCCGCCCCACCAACTCGGCAACGTCTTCCCTCTCCCGCCAGCGCGGCCGAGCATACAGATGATCCCCGCTGATCGTCAACGCCTCCTCCCACGTATAACCAGGAATCGGCTGCGCGGTCACCCCATCCAGCATCTGAACCCGCACCCCAGTGTGCGCCATCGTCCGCACATTCAGCCGCATTTCACCATCGCGCGGAATAATAACCTTAGTCCGTAGTACTCCCTCGCGCCCCCAAGTCTTCAGCGAACAAAAGCCGTCCAGACGCAGTTCATAAATCATCGGGCTGCGGTAGCCGCTGCCATACGGCCAGTCGATCTCCTTGTCGACGCGGGCCGCATGACCGCCATAGTCGCCGACCACGAAAAAGAGCAGCCTATCGTCGTGCGTGCGCAGCATCTCCTTACCGTAAGCCGACCCGCCCCCAACCTGGCCATAGTCGCGCACCCCAATAAACGGCTTACGCTCCGTGCGGTACCAGTACAATCCGTTGTAGCTATAAGCCAACTGCGTATCCATGCGCCCGAAATACTTGATCTGCGGCCAGTCGCTGCTGAGGCTCACCTCCTCAAAGCGGTCACTGGTCATGATGTTGAGCAGCCCAATATAGAAGTCCTCATAGGGACGCGGCGGCATGTCGTACAGTTCCGTCCCCACCCGGTCCAGCGCATCCGGCTGCATGATCGTAACCGGCCGCGTAAACTGCGTGAAGTCCGTTGTCGTCGACATCGCCACGCGACGGTCGCCGTAGACCGGGCGCACAAAGAGCTGGTAGAGCTCGGCCTCCCGGTTCCACAGAATATCGCCCGCAATGTCTGAACCCGGATCCAACCATGGGCCTGACCTGTCGACCGCAAACTGCACACCGTCATCCGAGAATCCGCCCCAGGTGAGATGTCGCGGCACATCGAGCACCGCCGACGCATAGCCGCGCTCCGCCAGCGGCGTGCCTGCCAGCGAATGCACAGCATGCGCCCAGACCGGCGCGCCGTCCTGGTCGACGACGACATCGGCGAAGCTCTGCCAGGCTAGGCCAGAAGTGGGATTGTAAACCGGATTGGGCCAGTCAAAAGGGTCGTCGGACAGCAGGCGAAACTGGAACTCGCCCGCGCTGATCCCCGGCGTGCGATCGCGGCTCTCACGTCCCGGAAACGCAATCAGATAGAGCGCGTACTTGCCCAGGCGCTCGTCGTAAAATGCGGTCGGGTAGCCGCCGTACCCGTCCCAACCATCCGGGTAGAACTCTGTGAAGATCTCCTTCACGAAAGTCGGCTTGCCCCAGACGCGTTCCAGGCAGTCACGGCGTTCGAGCATCCAGTCGTCGAAAAACCAGATGCCTCTCATTGCGTCCCTGCTTCCCTGCTGCGAAAACTGTACAGCCTGGCATCCTGCAAATGGAAACGCAGGCGCAGGGGTTGCCCGACCGGCAGGCGCGCATTCCCGCTCCAGCGCACGGCCTCGCGTACGCCGTCAGTATCGATCGTCTGACAGTCCTCGCGAGTGAAACCGGGCAGCGGTTCGCCCTCGGCCGACAGCACCTCCACCGCCAAGCTGCCTGCTCCTGCATCCACATTGACCTCCAACTGCTCGCCCGACAGCTGCAGCGGAACCGTCTCCACCACGCCGTCGAAATGCCCGGCGTCCAGCGAGACAAATCCGTCCAACCGCCATTTCGCAAGCCCGATGGAGATCGTCTTAGGCGGCATCGGACCACCGTGCATCGTACTGACCGCCGTATAGTAATGCCACAACTCGTCGCCGACTACGATAGGCCGGTCAGCCGAGCACAAAATACAGCCGGCGTCAAAACTGCCCGGTTCTCCGCGTGGGATTATCGGCGAACGGTCTTCGAAACGATGCCAGTTGTATCCATCCCGGCTGTGCACGAGTTGGGCCGCAATCGGACCGTCCCACGGTGCCTGGTCGATCTCGGCGCCCGACTCCGATATCACTGCCGGCGCCTGCAAGCCTGAACTGCCATCGGCGGCAACCGACGCAGGCATCCCGGACTCGCCCCGGGCATCCTTGATCACGTCAAATACCGGTAGAAACCCGAGAAACTGCTCGCCGTATACAAAGCCCGACATGCCGTAGAACTCCGTGCGTTGGCCGGGGTCCTGGCACCATGCATCGTCCAGCTCGTCGGGAACCAGACACACGTCATGGCTGTCCCACGTCGTAAAATCCCGGCTCGCCGCCACCGCGACCAGGCGGCGCACATGCCCGCGCACCTCACCCCAGCGGCGATGAAACCCATGATACTCACCCGTCTTCGGATGGCGGGCGACGGTGACCGCCTCTAGAATTTCGTCGTCGTCCAGGAGAATCGGGTTGCCATCGTACCCGCGCCAGTCCAGCCCGTCAGCAGAAAAACCAACCCAATAGCCGTCGTTCCCCTGTTCCCAGTTCCAACAGGCTATCTTATAGCGCTGGTCGGGCCGCGCATCGGCGTCGACAACGACCGTAGGGCTGTGCTTGTCGAAAAGAATGATGTTGTTGGAAACTGTGCCGTCAAATTCATGCTGCCCGAGATTGGGTTTGACCCAGTGGATACCGTCCTCGGACGTAGCGTACAGAATAATATCGCCCGTTCGTGAACGCAGACCCGGCGCGCGGTGCTGGTGTCCTCGTCCCAGGCGCGTGTTATACCACATGCGAAAGAGACCAGCGCTGCAATCGTAGTAAACGCTTCCATAAATGTAAACGCGCCGCCCCTCCCACAGGCGGTCGGGCCGTAGGACCGGCTGCTCCAGCTTGCGCGCCGGGTGCAGCGTGCGCACGACCCCGCGCGTAGCGCTGATTATCGTGTCATCGATGAAGAGTTGAGGCTCTGAACCAATTGCAAGTGCATCTTCAGTTGTGTGCACCGAGATTGTCCCTCCAGAATGGATTTGGGTTGGTCCGATCTCGTTTGGCGGGGACCCATGCTGCCACTACGCCAGGTGACATGCCACCCAGTGCCCCGGCTGGATTTCGCGCAGCGCCGGCGATTCGTGTTGGCAGCGCTCTTCGGCAATGGGGCAGCGGGGATGAAAGCGGCAGCCGGAGGGCGGGTTGACCGCGCTCGAAACCTCGCCTTCCAGAATGATGCGCTGGTGTTTGCGCGCCAGCCTCGGGTCCGTCCACGGCACCGCGCTCAGCAGCGCCTGCGTATACGGATGAAGCGGCTCATCGTAGATCTCCAAACCCGGGGCCTGCTCCACGATCAGGCCCAGATACATCACCGCGATGCGGTCGCTGATATGACGCACCACGCGCAGGTCATGGGCGATGAACAGATAGGTCAACTCCATCTCGTCCTGCAGGTCCTGCAGCAGGTTGAGTATCTGCGCCTGAATCGAAACGTCGAGCGAGGAGACAGGCTCATCGAGGACAACGAAATCAGGGTCAACCGCGAGCGCGCGAGCGATGCCGATGCGCTGGCGCTGGCCGCCGCTGAATTCGTGGGGATAGCGGTTGATGAAGTAGGGGTTCAGCCCCACCCGCTCCATCAACTCCTGGACCCGTTCTCTGGCCTCATCGCGCGTCTTGCTGATCTCGTGAATCATCAGCGGTTCGGCAATGGCCTTGCCGATCGTCATGCGCGGGTCGAGTGAGGCGTAGGGGTCCTGAAAAATGATCTGCATGCCGTTTCTGAAGCTGCGAAGCTCCTTGTCGCTCAACTGGCAGAGATCTGTGCCCCCAAACTGAACCGAGCCCGACGTGGCGCGCATCAGTTGCAGAATTGTGCGCCCGGTCGTCGTCTTCCCGCAGCCGCTCTCGCCGACCAGCCCCAGCGTCTTGCCGCGCCAGATGTCGAAGCTCACCCCGTCAACCGCGCGCACGACGTCCGGCGGCCGCAGCAGGTTCCGCCGCGGCATACGAAAATGCTTTACCAGATCCTGCACGCTCAACAGGGGTTGATCATCCATCCTGTGCTCTCTCACCGATTCATTTCGTTGTGGCCAGCTTCTAGCCGTTGAAACAGAGGTCTGAACACGAATCGCAGTTCGCAACCCGCGCTACGACGTACGCAGCGGCATCACCTTCCAGCACGCAGCCCGCGACGCACCATACTGCTCCAACACCGGCTCTTCCTCCCGACAGCGATCATCCGCCAGCGGGCAGCGGGGCCAGAACTTGCACCCGGGCGGCAGGCTGACCAGGTCGGGCGGCAACCCGCTGATCGAGTACAGGCGATCGCCAGGTTCACTTTCCAGTGAGGGGACCGAACCGAGCAGCCCCTGTGTATACGGATGGCGGGGATTCAGCAGTACGTCATCGACAGGTCCGTTCTCGACCATGCGGCCGGCGTACATCACCGCAACGCGGTCGCAACTGCCCGCCACGATTCCCATGTCGTGGGTGATGAAGAGCGCCGTCATGCCGGACTCCTGCGCCAACGCTTTGATCAGGTCCAGGATCTGCGCCTGCACAGTCACGTCGAGCGCGGTGGTCGGTTCGTCTGCCAGCAGCAGACGCGGCTGGCACGAAAACGCGATTGCAATCATCACCCGCTGCCGCATGCCGCCGCTGAACTGGTGGATGTAATTGTCGAAGCGCTCCCTGGGCGAGGGGATTCCGACGTGTTCGAGGAGTTCCAACGCGCGCTCCCGCGCCTCCTGTCGGCTCAGGCGGAGATGGATCTCCATAGCCTCGCTGATCTGGCGGCCTATCGTCATCGTCGGCGTCAGGGCGGTCATCGGCTCCTGGAAGATCATCGCGATCCTGCCGCCCCGGATCTGCTTCATTTCCTCAGCGCTGCACTGCAGCAGGTTCTTCCCCTCAAAATTGATCTCGCCGGCAACCGCCTGGCCATTTCCCGGCAGCAGGCGCATAATCGACAGCGCGGTCATCGTCTTGCCGCAGCCGCTTTCGCCGACCAGGCCCAAAACCTCGCCTTCGTAGAGGTCCAGCGACAGGCCGTCGACAGCTCTGACCGTCCCCTGTTTTGTCTCAAACTGGGTGTGAAGCTCCCGGATCTGGAGCAGGGGTATCTGATCCGGTTCGGCGCCGTTTGTCAGCGGGATCTCTGGCTGAGAACTACCGTCCGTACCCATTGCTTCAACGCCGCCTTTGCTCAGGGTTGAGCGCATCGTTCAGACCATCACCCAGGAAGTTAAAACCAAGCACTACGATAGCCAGTACAACCCCCGGCATCACCACCAGGTGTGGATTGAAGCGCCACTGGCCCAGATTGTCACTGATCATCTCTCCCCAGCTTGCGCCCGGCGGCTGGATGCCGACGCCCAGAAAGCTGAGCGACGCCTCCGACAGCATTGCGCCGCCAAAACCAACCGTGATTGAAACGATCAGCGGCCCCAGGCTGTTTGGGACCAGGTGGCTGAGGATAATGGTCCAGTTCGACGCGCCCAGCGCCCGTTCAGCCTCGATAAACTCCTTTTCACGCAGAGAGAGGATCTGCCCCCGCACCAGCCGCGCCTTGCCATACCACTGCACCAGCGTCAGCGAGCCGAAGATCACCAGGTAGTCCAGATAGACGCGATTGCCCTGCGATAGCGTCCACCCGTACTGCTCCTGCAATTGGAGTTGCAATTCAAGCACTTTTTCGCGAAAGACGACGCTGATGAAGGCAGCCAGCAAAATGTCGGGGAAAGCCATTGTGATATCGGCCAGGCGCATGACTAACGCGTCGACCCAGCCGCCCAGAAATGCGCCGGCCGCGCCCAGCACTACGCCCAGGACCGTCGTGCCGATCGTAACGATCAGGCCGACCAGAAAGGCTGTGCGCGCGCCGTGCAGGATGCGGGTGAGCATGTCGCGACCCAGGCCGTCTGTCCCCAGCCAGTGATCGGCGCTTGGGCCCTCGTTGATTCTGAAAAGATTCTGTTGGGTGTAGTCATACGGAGACAGCCAGGGGCCGAAGATGGAGACGAAAACAAGCAGGAAGGCGACGAAGACCCCAAAAATGGCCAAGCGGTTGCGCATCAGCTGCTCCAACGCATCCTGCCACAGGCTGCGTTGCTCCGGCATGGCAAACAGTTCGTGCTGCGCGCTGGCTTCTTCGGTCACTCGAATATCCTCAAGGATTGTTTGAAATCTGGCATTCCCACAATTTTTGCTGCCGCGCGTCGCCGCGACCCGGCCGATGCCTCGAACAGAGACGCATACGTTGCTCTGGGGGACAGTCTGAATTCCGCACTCTGAATTCTGCACTTTGATCAATCATAGGTGACGCGCGGATCCAGCCCGCCGTATAACAGATCGGTCAGCAGGTTGACTGTCACGATGATCAGGGCTTGAAACAGGACGACCCCCATAAATACAGGATGATCGCCCGACATAAGCGTCTGAATCGCCAGTTTGCCAATGCCCGGAATGTTGAAAATCTGCTCGACAAAGAGACTTCCCGTCAGCAGCCCGCTTGTAACAAGCCCCATCGAAGTCAGCACCGGTATCATAGCTGTTCGCAGCATATGGCGGGCCACCACCAGCCGCTCCGGCAAGCCCTTGGCACGGGCCGTGCGCACGAAATCCTTGCCGAGCACCTCCACAATCCCCGCTCGCGTCTGGCGCACAATCACCAGCATCGGGCCGGTTGCAAGTACGATGGCCGGCAGGATCGCTTGACGCGAAAACATGCCATCCCATCCCCCGACCGTCTTGAAAACGGGGATCTTGAGTACGAATATGATCAGCAGGACCGGTCCGATCACATAGGCCGGGATCGAGCTGGCGACGATCGAACTCGTGACGATCGCGTAGTCGATGGTTGTATTCTGCTTGACCGCAGCCAGAACACCGAGCAAAATGGCGAAAACGGTGAGAAAAACCAACGCCCATAAGGACAATTGCGCGCTGATCACTAAACGGCCCAGAACCATCTCCCGTACACTCGTACTCGTGCCGGAGTAACCAGCGCCGCGACCCTCGCTGACCGCCCTGTCACTGGCAGTGCCGCCGAACGCCGCCAAGGATTGCCCCCAATTGCCCCCAAACATGGTCCCCATATAGTCAAGAAACTGGATCATGAAAGGCCGGTCCAGGCCGAGCGCTTTCTTGACCTCCGCATACCGCGTTTCGTCCTCCCACTCCTCCCCCAGCACCGCGCGCACCGGATCGATGGGACCATAATAGCCCAGTGTGAAGGTGATTAGCATCACAATGATGACGGTTGGCGCCAGCACCGCGATCCTGCGAAACGCGTATAAAAGCATATCGATCGCCAGTATGAAAACGAAAAACAAGGAAAAGGGAACGAGGAGAGAGATGCTAGTGACAATCTCTCTCCTCTGTACTTCCTCTTACTACAAATTCAATTCAAACCACCGCCCGCATCTCTACCGCGCAGCGATGAAGAGATGCTCAGGGTTGCGCACGCCGTGGTCCAGGCTGCCGAACAGGGAGTTCCAATCGCTGACCCATGGTTTGACAAGCATGTAAGCCGGCTCGGTGAAGTGGCCGATGCTGTACACTTCCTCGAAGAACAGACGTCCTGCCTCCTGGTACATCGGTATCGCCTCGGCGAGATCCATCGTCGAATCGGCAGTCATGCACAACGATTCTGCCTCCGGAGGACCCCATGAATCTGCGCGTGAGCGGTTATACGTCCCGATCGGCGACGCGTTCTCACACACTGCCGAAAGACCGGGATAGCGGGCCGCATACGAGCGGCGCACGATCTGATACAACTCCGGATTGGCTTGGAAAACGTCTCTCGAGCGCTCGATCACGACCTCTATCCCCAGGTTCTGCTTCCAGTACTGCTGCATCGCCTGTGCGATCCGAGTCAGATGGCCAACCTGGCCGCCAAAGCCGGCCTCACCCACGTGCATCCGAATCTGCGGGATGTTCTCGGCCGAGCCGTAGCTGGATTCAGCGATCAACTGGCGGGCCAGCTCCGGATCATAGCTGGGTGTGTGACACTCGCCATCGACAAAGCCCGGCCAACCCATCGGAATCAACTGACAGGCCGGCTGCCACATGCCCCGTAGCAGCGTATCCGCAATGACCTTGAAGTCAACCGCATGGGCCAGCGCCTGCCGCACTTTGGTATCATCCATCGGCGCAAGATCGCGGGCGATGTAGAAGCTGCGGCTAACCTCGTACTGGAACGGGAACATCTCCTCGCTCGTGGCGCGTCCCGGCTCCAGCAACTCGGCGGCTTCCAGCGGGCCATACTTCTCGGAGACGTCGTACTCATCGTTCTCATACGCGATCAGCGCCGTCTGCGGGTCCGAATAGTACTTGAGCACGACCTTCGACAGGATGGGGGAATCGCCGCGCCAGTTTGGATTGGGGACAAGCTCGAAGGTTCCCGGCTCAGAAGGCCCGACCCATTCTGGCTCGGTCGCGATCATGAACGGACCGGTCGCGCCGTGGCCAATGAACCAGGGCGTCTCACCCTCGGCCGGCGGACTATAGTGGGATGTCTCCGCCATCAGGAAGCGGTGCGGCAGCGAGAGGATCGCGGCAAAATCACGGAACGGCTGCGTCAACTCGATCTGCACGTTAAGATCGTCTATGACCGTGATGCCCTCCAGCTCTGTGGCTGGATTCTCCTCCGCGCGCATGGCATCGTAGCCCTTGATGAAGCGGGCATAGGTCGTGCCGCGCGAGCCGGTGTTGGGCGAAGCATGAAGCTCAATCGACATCTTCACGTCCTCCGCCGTAAACGGTTCACCGTCCGCCGCCACGATCCCTTCTTTTACCGTGATCGTCCAAACGGTCTCATCCTCGCTGGCGCTGAATCCCTCCGCCAGCCGGCCTTCCAGTGTTCCGTCCTCGTTCATCCAGAAGAGCGTCTCAAAGGCCATGTTGAGCATGCCCGATACCGCGTATCCGCCTGATGTCTCGAAAGGATAGGGATAACGCTGGCCGTAGTAGGTGCCCCAGCGCAGAACCTGTTCTTCCGCCATGGGCGTATCCGTCGCCAAGGCTGCCCGTTCGCGCCAAACCGGCGACCAGGGCATGTACGAGGTCGATTCGGACATCTGGGCCTCTGCCGCCGCTGGGGGGCCTGCCGCCGGCGCGCACGCCGCGGTCACCGCCATCACCATGAGCATCAACAGCCCAATCAGTACTTGAGATTTTCGGAATGCCTTCATTTTGACTGTTCTCCTTGACTGTTTTGACTTCGCGCCCGCAATGGGCACACAATCTGAACTCTGCACAGCAAACGAATGCTCCGTTAACGCAAATGTCTATTCTGTACGTCACCCCCTCATCGAATCTGATATCTACTGCCGCGGAACAGCTGCTACGCCTTGAGACTGAGCGCGATGATCGCCCTCATGCTAGCGCCGTCCGGCAGCGTACCGGATAAGCGCAGCCAGTTGCCAAAGTGCGCCACCCTGCAATAGGCAACCTCCTCCTTCCCGAGCGTAACGCTGGTCCCTTCGTCACACCAGCGAATCCCGTCCGGCGAAATCTCCACCTGCAGCGTAACGCCTTCGACGTTGCCGGTCTGTTCCAATATCCGCACGAAGAAGATTGCTTCGCCCGCCCAGCCGCACTCGTACGGCTCCGTGGCAAAACTGCCCCGCAACGCCTCACTGCGCTCTACAATGGCTGTGTAACTTTCTCGCAGCATCGCTACCACGCTCCCGAAACAAGGACCGAGTCAACGTAGAGGAACGCCCGTTTGTCGATATCGGTTTCGACCCAGAAAGCGACGTTGAGCATGCAGTCCAGATTAGGCATTGCCGGGATCATCATCGGCCCCACATCGGTCAGATCGTGGATGCGATCGTTGCACTGCAGGTGCGTGATCTGCCGGCTGGCCAGGTCCAGGTCCATGCGGAGATAATACCAGTTGAATTTGGTGGCGACCTCATTATAGCAGAGAATTTGGCTTGAGTCAGGCACGTCTTCCCAGCCGCTGGGCGCCAGATGAAAGTGGGAAACCGTCTCCGCCCTGCCGCCAATGTCATGAAACGGTTCCCGCTCGCGTTTGAACTGCCACTTCCGCATCGGCTCGCCCTCCAGCGCATTGAGGTAACGCCAGTGCGGCATCCACCGGTACTCTTCATCCTGCAGGTCGAACAGCACGCCGACGGCCCGCACGTCGTCCACCGAAAGCTGCAGCGCGCTCGCCTCCGGCTTGAAGGTGAAGTAGGCCTCCAGCCGGACCGGCCCCCGGTGCCGCCAGGTTACCCGCTTGATCGAGACGCTGATGTCACCAGCGCGCGCGCGCGTCGCCAGTTTCATCGAATACGTGCCCTGCATCGCGCCGTGCGTTCCCGTATCCCAGTGCGTACCGCTGCTGAGCATGGGAGGCCGCATATCCGCGTACTGGGGCAGCATACTGTCCAGGCTATCCTCGTAGTTCCCGATCAGCTCGACCCAGCCGCGCAGGCCGCGGTTGAATTCGTCGTGATAGATTATGCGCGGCAGCGGATCAAACCGGCTTAGCGCCGGATCCGCGTTCAGAATTGCTCTTGCTTGGTCTGGCATTGACATCCTTTCCTTGTTCGTTCCATTGTTGTAACTACCCAGCCACAAATGATGTGCGCTCCTGAATGAGGCGAGCAAAGGCGACTCTCTCCTCACTTTTCTTCTCACTCATATCCTCAATCAATCGCCGCAGTCTCTGACCACTGATCACTGACCACTGCAGTTCTGGGCGGTCGGCCGCAAGCGGCCTCCCTTGTGCAGGGGCTGCGCCCCCGCAACGCCCCCCTCCAAAAACATGCCTCATCGACCGTACGCACTGTTTCCAGCTGTGCGTCCCGTGCAATGTGGCCGCTGCCAACGAATACACGATGAGATTGCCCGAATGGCGGCGTGAATGAAGGTCTGGTCCCCACAGGCACTGTAAATGGGTCAGTAGCTACCCATCACTTAAATCCCAACTCCACCAGCTTGCCCACCATCCCCTTGATGCGGGGACTGTCGCTGTACAAGAAAGCGTCTTCGTACACGCGGGCTGATTGCGTATACTGCATGTTCTCCACGTGCTTGAGGTCACTCTTGTAGACCCGAATTAGATACTCGATGTTCTCATCTTTTGACGGCTGCGCACCGAAATTCATCGTGAACATGCGCCGCCCTGTCTTGCCGCCGAACGCTGAATGCCACAGGTTCTGGTTAAAGAAAACTACATCGCCCGGCTGCGACTCGAGCGGAAAATTTGGGATGTCGCGGCCGTCCGTGCCAAACGCCTTCTCGTCCGGATCGTGGCGCTGTTGCCTGAGCGGGTCGAGCGCGTCGTGCAGCGGCAGCCGGTGCGAACCGGGGATCACGCGCAGGCAGCCGCTATCCTTCATCACCGGGTCGAGGTACAGGGCGACCTTGATGCACTTATAGTCGAGAACCGAACCGTCGGGATGCCAGCCGGTGTCGCCGACATAGAGGTTGCCGTCGGAACCCATCCATACAAAACCGGGACCGAGCAGCTGTTCGAGCGGTAGATAAATGCGATCATCCTCAACAAGGCCGGACAGTAGCGGCCTCTTCTCGATGAAGCCCAGCACCGCCTGCCGCGCTTTCCCGTCGAACGCCTCACCCCTGCGGTCCTCCGTCAGCACCTCATCGAACGCGTCGCTGATCTCCTCCATTTCGCTCGTCGAAAAGCACTGCCGTCTGACGACAAAGCCGAATGTCTCAAAATGAGCGAGATGTTCCGCAGTTAACATCTGAGCGCCATTCCTTCCTGCTGCGCGGCAGCGTCTATTATTTGCAACTGAATCGACAGCGGGCAAATTCCAGGCTTCAAATAGGAGGTACTTCCTCTGTCGGATTCCGTTCGACGCGCAGGTCAGTCACAGCTCACAGCAGTTCGAACATGCGCGCCGCATTACCACCCAGGATCAACGCCTTCTCATTTTCCGAAAGAAACGCACAGTGCACCCGAATGTAGTCGATCGCCTGTTTGTATGTACACCAGGAGCCGGAGCAGTAGGGCATATCCGTCCCCCACAACAGCTTGTGAACGCCGATCTCCTCGCGCAGCTCCCTGATCTTTTCCTGGGCGCCAGGGAACGGGTATTCCGGCCAGAACGCGCAGAAAAGCACTTCAACGTGCATGTTCGGCCGCTTGAGCAGCGTCATCAGCGCATCAGGGACTTGATAGCGCTCCTCGCCGCGGCGCATACTGAACGTATCGATGCCATGCGTGAGCACGGCAGGGATTTCGGGGTGGGCCTGGGCCCAGCGGTCGAGCTCAGCCACGTGCTCCATAAACCCGCCCAGTCGGTCACGCTTGCGGCTGTGCAGATACCACCAGACGGGGATGCCCAGGTCACTTACCTTCTCCCACAGCGGCTCGAATTTGGCGTCGTCAAGATGGTCGGCGTAGTTGCTCAGCGCGAACGGCTCCACGCTGAAATAAAGACCCTTGAGACCATGTTCGCACACAGCCTGCTCCAGCCGCTCATGCTCCTCCCGCCTGTCCGCCTCCCATTCCCGCACCTGCGCCAGCCCAATGAAGCGATTGGGAAAGCGCCGCATCTGCTCGCCATAGTACTCGTTCAGCGCCCCGTAGATGTGGTCGTGCTGGAGAACACCCATGTCCACGCCCACCAGGTCCATCTCGCCGATCATGCGCTCGGGCGGTGCTTCACAGTTGATCAGGCTTGGAGGATAGGCCTGCATGTAGTAATCGACGCCGTCAACCGTGATTTCCGCGCGGCCAAAGTCGGCCATGCGAAAGTTGACATCCGGCATCTCGTTGAGGTCGTCCGAGTCCCAATTCATAAACGGCTCGGGCACCTCTTCGTCATCGGCTTTGCGGCGGAAGCGGCGGCTGTCGCGCATGTGATACTGCCAGAACTTCATCCGCAGCGGTTGCAGCGGGTCCTCCGCAACGGATGCTCGTCCCAGCGGAGGAAAGATGTGAAAGTGTGCGTCGATGATCACAGACGTTTTTCCTCTCCTGATATTGCTGAAGTTATGGGCCGCAATTCGCTATCCCTTCATGCCGCTCACCACCACGCCCTGGATAAAGTGCCGTTGCGCGAAGAAGAACACCATGACGGGGGGCAGAGAGATCAGGGTCGAGACCGCCATTATCGCTACCCACGGGACGTAGTGCATCGAGGTGGAGCCGTGCGCGGTCTGCACCCACGTCGTCAGCGCCACGGCCAGCGGCTGCGTTTCGAAACGGTTCAGGTAGATGAGCGGCTCGAAAAAAGCGTTCCACTGGCTCATGAAGGTAAAGATCGCCATTGTGCCCAGCGCCGGCTTCGATAGGGGCAGGATGATGCGCCAGAAAACGGAGAACGTGCCACAACCGTCAATGCGCGCCGCGTCGTCGTAGTCCAATGGAATCGTCAAAAAGAACTGTCGTAACAGGAATATGTAAAAGGCTCCGCCCCCGAAGAAACTCGGCACGACCAGCGGTTTGAACGAATCCAGCCATTCCAGCTCGCGAAACAGCAGATACTGCGGGATCAGCGTAACGTGCGATGGAATCATCATCGTGCTCAGCACCAGGATGAAGAGGGCGGTGCGCCCAGGGAAGCGCACGCGCGCGAAGCCATAAGCCACCAAGCTGCCGCTAAGCACCGTCCCCAGCATGACCCACACCACCATGATCATTGTGTTCATGGTGGAGCGAACGAAGGGGAACTCGGTCAGACCCACAACGTAGTTGCTCCACTGCACCGGATTGGGGATGAAACTCGGCGGGATCGCGAAGGCGTCGGTCTCGGTCTTGAGCGAACTGGAGATCAGCCAGATGAAGGGGATCGCCAGCATAAAGCCGACTGCGAGCAACAGGATGTAGACCAGGACCTGATTGACCAACTGCCTTTTGCTTACGCTCTGCAACCAACCGCCCAACGGCCCGTCTCCTGTGTTGGTTCGTGTCGTAGTGACCATCGTGATCGCGCCTTACCTATCTTTCAAATTAAGCGCGCTGAAGACTACCTGACCGCGCCCTCGTAGTAGACATACCGTCCCGAAACGCGCAGAGAAATAAGCGTCAACACAAATATGATTGCGAACAGTACCCAGGCCAGGCCGGCCGCGTAGCCCATCTTGAGGTAGTTCCAGGCATTCTGATAGAGATAGAGAATGTAGAAGAGTGAAGCGTCAGCCGGGCCGCCTGAGGTGATGACATAGGCGCCCGTGAACACCTGGAAAGTGCCGATCATGCCGGTAAGAAAGGTGAAGAAGATGACGGGCGAGGTCATCGGCAGGGTTACATTGCGAAACTTGGCCCACACGCCCGCGCCGTCGAGCATCGCCGCTTCGTATAGGACCGTCGGGACGCCCTGCAGACCGGCGAGATAGAGGATCATGTTTCCGCCCAACCCCCACAGGCTCATGATGATGAAACTGGGTATTACCCACTGGCGCGAGGCGAACCATTGCGGTCCCTCAATATCGATGCTGGCCAGAAAGTTGTTGACCAGCCCAATCTCTGGGTTGAGCATCCAGGCGAACAGGAAGGAGGTGGCAATGGCTGGTGTAACCACCGGCAGGTAGAAGACGGTGCGAAAAAAGCCAACCCCCTTCACGGCCTGATTGAGCAGCAGAGCCAGCACATATCCGCCTATCGTGCCGAGCGGAACCAGAATGATCGTATAGATCACCGTCACTTTGAGCGATTGCCAGAAGAGGGGGTCTCCGTTCAGCATCTTGCCGTAGTTGTCCAGGCCGATGAAGCGGGGCGGATCAAGGATTGTGTAACGGCTGAAGGAGAGCCCGAAGGAGGCGACAATGGGGAAAGCAGTGAAAATGAGGAAGCCCAGCACCCAGGGTGCAATGCAGATGTAGCCGTCAATCGCTTCGCGCAGGCGCAGACGGGACATCCGGCGTCTGGCGCCTCCGCCCGCGGCAGGGGTGGCTGCGCTCACGGCTGCTCCTCCATCCATGCCCGGAATTCACTCTGCCGCCACGTATAACACGGTTGGTATCCCAACAATCTGCGTGCCTTTTCGGTCGAGACGAAACTTTCAAATTCGGACAGCTGCCTGCGTAGAGGCACGTTTTCATAGTAGCGCGCGGCAAGCGTCGAAGACTCCAACAGCGAACAAGTGTCCGCGCCGTTGATTAGGAAGACCTCATGTGCGATGTCTTCGTTCTCCAGCGCCAGCCTGAACGCCCGCGCCGCGTCGCGCGCATCGGTGACGGTCCACAGGTTGGAGCGTCCTATAGCAGGGTCGGTAATGTAACGCAGGTATCCCTCCCACTGCTCCTCCACTGTTCGCTCCCGGTTCCACCCCGCCCGCACCGCGACTTCGACACCGGCTCTGTCGAGGTACCAGTTGTGATTAATGCGCAGGCTCATGGTCTGAATGCCGTAGCTCTCGGTGTAACGCTGGCAGGTGATCTCGTTGATCAGCTTGCTGATCCCGTATTCGTTGCGCGGCTCGGCCGGATGTTCCTCGTCAATGGGAAAGTAGCGCGGCGGCGTGTCACACTGCCTGTAATCGGTATTCATCGCCTCCTTGGAAGAGCCGAAGATCACCTTCTGCGCGCCCGCGCCCACGGCGGCCTCCAGAACGGTATAAGTTCCCCGGTCGTTGACATACATCAGCCGCTCCGGCGTGGTGATCCCAGGCCCCGGCACCGCCGCCAAATGGATGACGGCATCGTGGCCCTGACAAGCCTCCCGCATCCGCTCAAGGTCGGTGATGTCGCCATGGATATGCCGGACCTCTGCGACGAGCGGGGCTGTCTGGCTGTAGTTTGACACCGTGTAGCCGCCAGACAGGAGTTCACGAAGCACGTACCCTCCGATTTTGCCGCTGCCGCCAGTCACCAGAACGTTCATCTGCAATCAGAGAAATGAGAAGTAAAGGGTGAGTTGCATGGGGCGAGGAGAGAGGAATCAACTGGGATAAGTGTGAAGCAGGTTGGCGAAGTAGATCACAGCCCATGCCGCAATCCCGCAAATCACAGTTCAGACGGTCTCTCCATTCACTTCGCTAGGCGACTGCCGGTGACCAGAATTCAACATCCTGGCCACCAGCTACTGATCAAAAAAGTGCCGCTATCCTTCCTGCAAGGCTGCATCGATCTCGGTCTTGGCGTCCGACATGGCCTCTTGCATCGTCTTCTCGCCCAGGAAGACCTTGTCATATTCGCGCCGCACCGTATCAGAGAAGAACCGCGCCTTGCGGCCATACCATCGAGGCATCCATAGTACGTTCTCCGCGGCTGACGGATGCGTCGTGAAGCGCTCGTCGCGGCTCAGGAATACCTCGTAGAAGCGCCGCATCCACCCTTCCGGCAGCGCAGGAAGCTTGTCAATGGCGTTCCGCATATCGTAGCCTGTCAGATTGATATTGGGCGTAATCCAGTCGCTGATCGTCCCGCTGGTGGTGGCCCAAATGGAAAACGTTGAGGCCGCGTCCGTGTTTTCGCCTCCACTCCACACGCCCCACGAGTTCGTTCCCATTAGCTGGACGCGATGCTCACGCCACGGAACCGGCATGAACAGCAGCCCGAACTCTTCCTGGTTGACCCGCTGATCTCCGACACCCGGGTGTCTGATTGTGCAGAAGGCCTTGCCCGAATTGAATATTCCGCCCTGCACCGCCTGAGCCTCGGCGGGCGTGGGTGCAACCTTGTCCACCAGCGTCAGGTCGATGTAATCCTGCAAAGCTTGTACCGACTCCTCCGAGTCGATCAGCGCCTCGGTCTCCTGATAGCCCCACAGATCGTCCAATGCCTGGCCGCCGTTGCTGTACATGAAGTAGAGCGAAGTGGCCCCGAAACGCGCTGTGCTGTTGGCGAGACCCCACTGTTCCACTTCACCGTCGGCGTTGACCTTGGTCGTCGCTTTCAGAAGTTCGACCAGATCATCCCAGCGCCACTCATCGTAGTTCTCAGCCGGCCCGTCGTCGCCCCAGTCGGGCAGGTCGATGCCCTCCTGCTCGGCCAGCGTCCTGTTCACGACCAGCTGCCAGTTGGGGCAGTAGATCTGGGAAAGGGAGTAGATGTTGCCGTCATTCCCGCATTGCCTCAACGGGTCCGCGTCCCACTTGCTGTTGTCCACACCGTGGGCGTCAAGCGCGTCGTTCAGTGCCAGTAGCACCTTGAACCAATCGCCCTGCCAGTAGCTGTCGACCATGACAACATCCGGCGCAACCCCTCCCACCATCTGCGTCAGGAGCTTGGTCGAGTATTCACCCCAGGGCGTCGACTCGCTGATCGCCGTGATTTCCGGGTGCGCCTCGCCTATGCCGTCACGAATCGGATCCCAGAAACCGCCGTGCCAATGGCTGAAACGGATTTCGACCGCCTCCATAGACGGCGCGGCTGCCTCTCCTTCGCCCGCCATGTCGGCTGCCGGTACAGCCGGTTGACACGCGGCTGCTACAACCCCTGCAGATCCGATAGCGGATGCCCACAGAAACTCCCGCCGGCTCATTCTTGTCTTCGCTGCCATCGACTTCCTCCTTTGCTGGGTTACCGTGAATGCCACACTTGCTTGCCCTTTCAACAGGAAAGAAAACTGGACTCAGTCACTGTGGTCCATTGCCATTGTGATCCATAGCCATTGTCCGCACCGGTCACAGACCACAGACCACATACCAGTTCCATTCTTGCCCCTCAGTTACAGGGCACAGTCTATCTTGAATATGATATATTTCATAACGCGAATTTCCGACCAGAGTTCAGACATCAGCGCTCCCCACTCCATTCTGACGAAGCTCGCGCCGCCTCCATTTACGCTCCGCCAGAGACCGTCGGATTTCAACTTAATCTGTAACTACTCAGCCGCAACTGAATCGCAACCCTGAACGAGGGGAGCAAAGGTGTTCTTTCTCCCCACATTGTTGTATTTTGGGCGGTCGGGCCTTCGGCCCTCCCTTGTGCAGGGGCTGCGCCCCCGCAACGCCCCCCTACAAAACCATCGCTCACCGACCGTGTGTGCGCATTCCAGCCGTGCGGCTCCAGCAACGTGGCTGCCGCCAACCGAATACGCAATCAGATAGCCTGAATGGCGGCAGCGATAAAGGGTTGGTCAAGACAGTCACTGTATATGGCTTAGTAGTCACCTTAAACTAATCGTCGGCGTCCGCCACCCGGAAAGAGTAAAGTTCTGCGTTCTTCATATAGAAGCGCAGCCTCGTATATCCTACGATTTCGTTCACTGCCGACTGCCCTTCCCAGGTCACAACATGCTCGACCGCATCGCCGCCGAACCGGTCAGCCTCGCTTCGCGTATAGCCAGCCCACGGCTCGTCCATCGCATCGGTGACCTCGACGTCTATATATCCATTGCCATGGCAACGGGCGTTTATGATCAGCTTCTCGCCGGTTGAGAAAAACGGCTTTGTGCTGATGATCCCTTCGCGCAGCCCTGCATCCAATGATACGAAGCCATCGGCGCGTAATACGGCCAGCCCCAGCCCCTCGTTCAATGCATCGGGCGGCCGGTCCGCCTCAGGTGTATCCAACCCTTGTGCTTTGCCCACGAACGCCCAGTCGTGGTGAAAATCAGCCCCGCCATAAAGGATGTAACTCTTGTCGCCCACCCGCACCGGCGGAATCACCGTATCCACCTGGAACGCATCCCAAGCCTCTTCGCCTCCGAGCGGGATCACCCAAGGCCCGTGTGGATAGTGGTGCCACTCAATGCCGTCGTGGCTGTAAACCAACTCGGTCTCCTTGGTGTTGTCGACTGTGTGAAATACCGGAAGCAGCCCACAGTGATAGCGCCCCAGGCGGAAGTAGGAGAGCGCGTAGAACTGGTCATCCAGATTGTGATAGGCACCGGGCGCCAGCACCCTCTTCGCCGGCGACCAGTCCAGCAGATTTTCGCTCTCCAGACGGTAGACCGCTCGCTTTGGAATCCATCCAAACGGTTGTCCCGGAAAGTGGCGCGTAAACCACTGGTCGCCGGCCGGATTGCCCGTTTCGGCTGCGTAGTGCCCGCGTCCATAAATCACATAACGCGCCCGTTCTTTATCATATGAGAGCGACAACACATCCCCGCCCCAGATCAGGCTTACCGGATTCGCTGGCTCTTGCGTCCAGCTGATCCCGTCGCCCGAGTAAGCAAAGCAGAGACCCAACGAATGAGAATGCGTAATTGTGCTGCGCTTGGGAACATTGATGTTCAGCTTCTCAGGCAGGTAGGCCATTTTGTAGCGGCGGTCCGGATCCGGATCGACCGGATCGCGTATCACCGAGAGCGCAACCGGAGTGCCCAGCCTATCGTCCCAATCCAGTCTGTTCGTGTTGTGTCCGTCCACAATAACTGCACCCAACTCCGGCTTGTCCCAGTGCACGCCATCAGTGGACTCCGCATAGCTCAGTTTCGGCTTCCAGACCGCCTCCGCACCGCCTTCAAAGCCCAGATTGGTGAAGTCCATATACCAGCAGCGAAAGCGGCCGTCTTCGTCGCGCAGCGCCGTCACCGTCGTGTTGAAATGGGGCCATACCTCCCACGGCCGGTCGCGGCGGATGACCGGATTGGCGGCGTGCTTGTCTGCAACGTGGTGCGTGCGTTTGATATTCTTTACCCACTCCAGCATGGTGTCATCCAGAAAATACTGGGTCTGATCGCCGATGCGCTCGAAATGGGTCTCAGGGTTGTAGTCAACAATCATGTTCTTATCCCTTCATGCCGGTTGTCGCGATACCTTCGACAAAATAACGCTGCAGGAAGAGGAAGGTAATTACGATAGGTACGACTGCCAGAAACGATCCCGCCGTAAGCGGGCCGTACTCGGTCCAATACAGCCCCATGAACTTGGTCAGTGTCAGCGAAATCGTGAACTTTTCCTCCGAATTGAGCACAATCAACGGCCAGAAGAACCAGTTCCAATAGACCATCAGATTCAATAAGCTCAACGCCCCAGCCGCAGACTTGGCCAGCGGCAGCGCGATCGACCAGAAGATTCTGAATTCACTGCATCCGTCGAGGCGGGCAGAGTCCAGAAGTTCGGAGGGAATGCTGAACATGAACTGGCGCATCATAAAGACGCCAAAAGAGTTGTATAGAGAAGGTACGATCAACGCCGCATACGAATTCACCCAGCCGAGCGTGATGATCATAAGGTAGAGCGGGATCGAGATCACATAGAAGGGGAGCATCATCCCCGCCAGGCTGATGGTGAAGATCACATCGCGCCCGCGAAACTCATACTTGCTGAAAACGAACCCCATCAGCGAGCTGCTGAAAACCGTCGCCGCAGTGATCACAACCGCAATATATGCGGTGTTGATCAGGGAACGCAGCAGATGTGTTCGATTCCACACCTGCACAAAGTTGTCCAGCGTTAGTTGCGACGGCAGCCAGACGGCCGGAATGGCAATGATATCCGCCTGTGTCTTGAAGGAAGTGAGCACCATGAAGACAAACGGCACGATCATTACCAGTGCCCCAAAAATAACCAGGACGAACGAGAGCCAGTAGGCCGCGATCTCCCTGCCACGGCCGTCGCGACGGCGAAGCTGGTCTGGATATCGGGTCGATGCTGGATTCTGCTCTAAAGTCATTGCAAACAGTCGGCGCCTAAATGTGGACACATCTGCGTGTCAATCAGTATTCCCATCGCGTGCGCATGACGCGGAACTGGATGAGCGTCAGTCCGAATATCAGCAGAAACAGAATGACAGCCAGCGTAGCTCCGTAGCTGTAATTGAAGCCGCCCACCTCGGAGAAGGCTGTCAGGTAGAGCAGGATCGAGAACACGGTCGTAGCGCGCACCGGGCCCCCAACCACCTCAGTCGATCCCAGCGTCATGGCGTAGATCACGCCAAACTCCTGCAGGGCGGCAATCGTGCCGGTAACCACGATAAACAGCATGACCGGCATCAGCAACGGGAACGTGATGCGCCAGAACGTCTGCCAGGCGCCGGCGCCGTCGACCCGCGCGGAATCGAGCAGATCGGCGGGAATCTGGTCTAGGCCGGCAAGGAAGAGGATCACGTTGTACCCCAGCCGCGCCCATGCCGCCACCAGCGCTACGGTCAGCAGCGCGCTCTTGGGGCTTGCCATCCAGGGTTGCGTTGGCAGACCCAGGACATCCAGTAGCGCGTTGACGGAGCCGAACTGAGGCTGGAAAAGCACGCGCATCAGCAGACCGGAGACAACAGCCGGTACGATGTAAGGAAGAAAGTAGGCCAGGCGCAACACAGGCTGGGCGCGCCGGTGATTCCTGATCAGCACCGCGACGAACAGCCCCAGCACCGTGCTGATGACGACAAGCTCGGCGCTGAAAACAATCGTGCGCCACAACGAATCCAGTACAAGCGTGTCTTTGACCAGGGCAAACTCGTAATGGGACAGCCCAACAAACGTCTGCTCCCAGATCGGTTTCAACCCACGCCAGTTGAACAGGCTCAGGACGATGGAGTAGGCCATCGGCCACAGCCTGAAGCCGCCGTAGAAGATCACGAGGAACAGCAGCGAACCATAGACCATGGCCCGCTGTCCCTGGCGCACGCCAAGGACGTTGAAACGCATACGGTTCTCCAGTGGAAAGATAAGGGGCTAACCCAGTAGGCCCGCGGCGGGTGACCAGCACGGAGACTGGCCGCTCGCCGCGGGCACTTGCAGTCTAAGAGAACGGATAGGCGATCTGTCCCGAACTCCACTCCTCCAGTACGCTCAGATCAGCCGGCGGTGTATAGTCCGGCTCAAAGACGATGAACGGTGTGCCCGCGTTCTGCTCCATCACGACCGCCATCTCGGTCTGCGACGCGGCGATCGCATCATCGATCGACGTGCCCTGGAGCAGCGATTCCAGTGCTGTCTTGGCAATCTCGCGCTGCCGCGGGAACTCCTCACCGCCGAATGGCGCCCGGTAGGGAGCCGTCAGCATGAACGTCTGTATCTTCGGCGCCTGGAACTCCGGCCACTCGCGCACAGCCAGCTTCGAGGGCACCGCGGCCGAATTCACCGCCCATCGGCCCATGAACTCGTCATCGCCGTACAGATAGCGCAGGAGCGCGTTGGCGGCCTCCTTCTCATCGTCGCTGGCGAACTGGTTCACGGTATAGCCGAAGCCCAGGTCGTCGGCGACGCCCCACCAACCGTTGTCGGGCCGGTCGGCAGCCAGCGGCGTCGGGAAGACGCCAAACTCCAGGTCGGGGAACTGGTTCGTGAAGGTGCCGACAAGCCAGCCCTTGTTGACCGTCATCGCTGCCCTGTTAGTCGGGAACGCCTCCAGATAGGGCGGCATCTTGGGGCTGTCCACCTTCTCTTCCAGAATCGCGCGGGTGTAGAATTCCATAAACTTGCGCCATCCAGTCGAGTCGAAAACCCGCCCAAGCTCGCGGCTATAGTGGTAGCCACCGTGCTGGCCCGGCCAGTCACGCGCGATGCGGAATGCTTCGGCGTGCATGGAAAGACCGGCCGTCACCACATCTCCGTTGTCGTCCCACTGCGTAAGCATCTTGGCGATTTCGAGCATTTCGTCCCAGGTGCGGGGCACATCTTCATCGGTCAGCCCACCCTCTTGCCACAGCGTCTTGTTGTAGAATGCGCCCGTCATCAGTGAACCGGGCGGGATGATATAGGTGTCCCCTTCCCAGTAAAGCGCCTCCTGGAAACCGAAAGTCTCACGCAGCCAGTCCGCCTCAAAGTACTTGTCCGACAGCGGCTCCAGCAAGCCGTCGCGCATGTACGAAGGCAGCGGGCTGAAAATCGTCGGCTGTCCCTGCCGGCCTAGCAGTGCGGTCCGGTTCTTGTCGTTCATCTCCCGGTTGGGGAAGACCCGCAGCTCGACCGAAACGCCCGGGTTGGCCTCCTGGAATCGCTCGATTCCGGCCCGGATCACGTTGCCCACAGTCGTGTCATGATCGGTATGCGTCCACCATTCCAGCTCTGCGCTAAAGCCCGCAGGAAGCAGCGCCGCCGGATGATCGCTGACTACCGCGGGCGCGGCAGGCTGCTCCTCCGGCGTAGATACGGGAGCGCAAGCCCCCAGCATAGCAGCGCCAACCGCTGCCCCACCGCCTAACTTGAGAAGATCGCGGCGATTCAACAGACCGTCTTTCCTGGCATGATTCTGGGACATTTGAATCCTCCTTTTGGATACAAGCCAACCGTTTCCATATTGACGCGTTGAAGAAAAGGATTAAGTTGTAGTTACGTTGTCGCCCCGCCAGTCGTGGCAATAGAGGAATAACGTTAGTTCTTGAAATGATTTCGCATCAAACCAGAATGCAGGCAGCACGGTGCCCCCTGCCCATTTCGCGCAGTTCCGGCTCTTTCTCGGCGCACTCCGGCTGAACCAGGGGACAGCGGCTCTGGAAGACACATCCGGCCGGCAGGTCGATCGGACTGGGAACATCCCCTTCCAGCCGGATGCGATTGCGTGTGCGGGCCACGGTCGGGTCAGTGATCGGTACCGCCGACAACAGCGCCTGCGTATAGGGATGGAGCGCATTGTCAAAAAGCTCGTCGCAGTCGGCAATTTCTACGATCCGGCCCAGGTACATCACGGCCACGCGATCGGCGATGTGACGCACCATGCGCAGATCATGGGAAATGAAGAGATAGGTCAAGCCCATCTGTTCGCGCAGCCTTTCAAGCAGGTTGATCAGCTGACCCTGGATCGAGACATCCATCGAGGAGATTGGTTCATCGGCAACCAGGAAGTTCGGTGTGACCGCCAGCGCGCGCGCCAGCGCAATACGCTGCTGCTGTCCTCCGCTGAACTCATGCGGGTAGCGGTTGCGCAAGCCCGGATTCAACCCCACCGTCTGCAGAAGCGCACTCACGCGATCTTCCAACTCGCTTCCGCTCGCCATCTTGTGAATGACAAGGGGCTCCGCAATCGCCTGACCAATTGGCATGCGCGGGTCCAGTGAAGAATACGGGTCCTGAAACACAATCTGCATCTTGCGTCTCAGGGTGCGCAACTCCCCCGTCTTGAGTTCCTGAATATTTGCACCTTCGAAAAAGATCTGGCCGCTTGTCGGCGAATAGAGATTGAGAATCGTCTGCCCAAGAGTCGACTTGCCGCAGCCGCTCTCCCCGACCAGCCCCAGCACCTCGCCGCGACGTATTTTCAAGTCGACTTTTTCGACCGCGCGCAGGGTCGTCCTGCGACCTAAAAGCCCAGGGCGGGGTCCGGGAAAGTATTTGCAAAGTTCCCGCGTCTCGACAAGGTTGTCTTCCTGCGTCTCCATAGGAGTTTGTCCATCACGTTGAGGAGAGTCTATTGCACACTCCTCAGTCTTCGATGTTCAGAGGATGCCAGCAGGCCACGAGCCCGTCACTGCCGGTTCGTTCCAGCTTTGGCATCTCTTCCACACAGCGCTCAGACGCGTATTCGCAGCGCGGGTGAAAGGCGCATCCGGAGGGCATACGCGCCATATTGGGTGGCATGCCTTCGATCGTCCTCAGGCTCTCCTGTCTACGCTCCTCCAGCGTGGGCATTGAGTCCAGCAATCCGGCCGTATACGGGTGCCTCGGCCTCAGAAACAGCTCCTCAACCATCGCCTCTTCCACTACCTGACCCGCGTACATCACCAACACGCGGTCGCACAGCTCGGCAACCACCCCCAGATCATGTGTAATCCAGAGCACCGATTTGCCAACATCCTCTTTCAACTCCAGGATCAGGTCAAGCAATTGCGCCTGAATCGTCACATCAAGCGCGGTTGTGGGCTCATCTGCGATCAGAAGTTCCGGATTGCAGCAGATAGCAATGGCGATCATCACACGCTGGCGCATTCCGCCGCTGAACTGGTGGGGGTAATCGTTTAGCCGCTGCTCTGCCGCCGGGATGCCGACCTGGTCCAGTATCTCAATCGCATGCGAGGAAGCCTCTGGCCGGGCCATCCCCAAGTGCCGTTGCATCGTTTCGGCAATTTGGTCGCCGACTCGCATTGTCGGGTTGAGCGCGGTCGATGCATCCTGGAAGATCATGCCCATCTGCACCGAACGGCGTGTACGCAATGTCCAATCGTCCAGCTGCAGCAGGTCTTCTCCACCCAAACGGATCGCGCCCCCAACAATACGGCCGGGCGGATTCGGCACCAACCCCATGATCGAGAGCGCGGTCATCGTCTTGCCGCAGCCGCTCTCGCCGACCAGCCCGACTGTCTCGCCGCGATCTACATGAAATGAGACCCGATTTACCGGCTTCAGCACACCCTCTTTGGTAAAGAGGTAGGTCTCCAACTCCTCGACTTGCAGCAACGCCTCCGACATGGTTTCCCTATTTGCTCAGTCTGGTGTACCGGCCTCCCGTTGCAGGCCGATGTGGTCAGCCTGGTTCCGCCTCCAACTACAGCAGTTCTGTTACCCCTCCTCAAACCAGAACGAGTAGAAACTCGCGTTGCGCAACCGGAAGCGCAGCCGCACCTCCTGCCCCTCCCGAATCTCCACATCACCCTGCGACCAGATGACCCGCGCATCCGTCTGATCCCCGTTCACCGGCAGTGAAGTTGCCAGCTCCGACCCGTCTGCGCCGAGGACCTGCGTATTCAGTTCGCCCCTTGCAGCGTCCACATTGACATGCAAAGAACCTCCGGTCCACCGAAACGGTTTCGTGATCAGCTCCCCTTCTTCCTCCCCAGCGTCAAGCGAGACGAAGCCGTCGCGGCGCAATACCGCCAGACAGACCGCGCCTTGGTCGCGAAATTTCAAACTCGCGATTGCATACGAGCGGATGCCCGTGTAGTAAAACCAGAGCTCCTCCCCGCGCGGCACGGGCTCGGCCGGTTGGCCCAGGCTAAGGGTATCGTATGCGCCGCTGTCGAGACGCGAGGGGGTGAGAAAGGGCTGCCTGTCTCCCACCCGCTCCCAGGACCGTAGATCGCGGCTGCTCAACATCTGAATGTGCCATATGCCGGTCCAGTCACCCCCGCGCCGAACGGTCGCAAGAATCGGTTTCGGCAGGTCCATTTCGTCGAAATCGGGCCACTCTTTGGGTACGCGTGCGCTGCGGTAAAACATCATCGCCAGGCCCACATACAGCCCTTCGTATCGAAACACAGACAGGTTGTAGACCTGGGCATTGTACGTTTCGGGAACGTTGAACTCGGGCTGGCGGCGCGTGGGGTCTGCCAGTGTCTCTTCGATAGCCAGCCGCCCAATCTCCTGGTCCCGTTCATCAGCGAAAAAACGCAATTCCGGGGCCGTCCAGTTTGCGAAGTCTGTGCTAGTGCTCAGCGACGCCGCTCTGCTGTTGTGGCCGGCCTCGTCGCCGGGGATGTGCGGAGCGTCCGGCGGCAGGAAGATTGGGCCGGCATGCTTGGTCTTGAGAATGAAGAGCCGCTCTTGTTCATCATAGTTCAGGCTGTGCGTGTCCTGGCTTGGCACGGCCGGCACCTCGTCCAGCCCTGTCCAACGCATCCCGTCCGGCGAGACCGCAAAGCCGATGTCGTGGGTCCGGGAACCAAAAGTTGCCGACTTGTAACGGCGGGCGGGATCCGGGTCGATCGGATCATAGACGACGGTCGCCGGCCCTTCCCTGTGGCCCCGCAGCTCGTAGTCCACAAAGTGATTCGCACGCGAGCCGCGGTATTCGACCTGGTTCATCACCGGCTTGTACCAGTGCAGGCCGTCATCGCTCTCAAAGTAACCGCTTGCACTGATTGTGGTTGGAGAACTGCACCACAGTTGCCACACATTGCGGTCTGCATCCCAGATCGGCGCGCTGTGCGTCTGGATCGAGTGCTGCTCGCGGCCCGACAACCCCGCCTCCGGGCGGATAACCGCTCCCTTCTTGTCCGGCTGGCGCACCGTTCTGCTCAGCCCGTCAAGGCTCTCGATTCCGTGATCGTCAAGGAAGAGCTGGCGTTGGCCGCTGGGAACGTGATAGGTATCCTGGTTATTCATTTAGAGCGTCCTCCAGGCGTAACGATGTAGCTTCTCTTTCCTTTGCGCCCTTTCCTCAAGCTAGCTCTGGATCTGCCTCGGGTTGAGCGCGTCATTCAAACCATCCCCCAGAAAGTTGAATCCAAATACACAAATGGCCAGCACAAGACTGGGCATAGCCACCAGATGAGGATAGACGCTCCACTGCAACATATTCTCGACGATCATCCTGCCCCAACTCGCGCCGGGAGGCTGGATGCCCAGTCCCAGATAACTCAGCGATGATTCTAAAACCATGGCGCCGCCGATACTGGCGCTGACTGCCACGATCAGCGGGCCGATCGCATTGGGAATGAGATGGAGTGCCATGATCCGCCAACCGGGCGAACCCATCGCCACTTGGGCCTTGATAAACTCCCTTTCCCGCAGCGAGAGGATCTGGCCGCGCACAAGCCGCGCCAGCCCCGGCCAGCCAATCAGACTGATCGCCCACAGCACAATCAGATAGTTGATAACCAGAGTATTCTCGAAGAACGCTATCCCGGTCAGCTCGTACAGCCACAGTGAAACCAGACCGACCGGTCTCTTCATCGTTGCATTTACGAAGGCAACCAGCAACAGCCCCGGGAAGGCCAACAGGATGTCGGCGAGGCGCATGATTGCCATGTCGACGATGCCGCCCATATAGGCCGAAAGCACCCCCAGGGCAAGCCCCAACACCGTGTTGATCACGGTTACGAAGATGGCAACCATTACAGCCGTGCGCGCGCCCTGCAGGATGCGGCTGAGCATGTCCCGCCCGATTTCGTCCGTGCCCATGGGATGTTCGAGCGAAGGCGGCTGCGCCAGCGCTCTCATATCGATGTACTTGTAGTCGTAGGGAGCCAAGGCAGGGCCGAAGATTCCCAGGAGCAATGTGAGCACTGCGATCACAAGACCGATGACGGCCATTTTGTTTCGCTGAAACCGGTCCCAGGCATCCAGCCACAGATTGCGCGGCGGCATCATCTCGTCAAGAAGGTCCGGACTCGCGAATGACTGTGTCATTACACTCTCGCAACCTGCAATTCTCTCTGGTAGGAGTTGATCTCCGGGTAAGGGCTAGCTGATGTGCAATGTCCTGTAGGCCGGTGACGACGAACGACCCGCCAACAGCCGCTGCTGTTCCTACTCGTACCGCACTCGAGGATCGAGCACGCCGTAAAGAAGGTCGGTAATCAGATTCGCCGCGATTACCAGGACTGCGCCAATGAGGGTCGTGGCCATGATTACATTGTAGTCATTGGCCGTCAGTCCCTGAACAGCCATATAGCCGTATCCGGGGATAGCAAAAGCCGACTCGATGAAAAGCGATCCTGTCACCATCCCGCTTACGGCCAACCCCAGGAACGTTACTGTCGAGATCAAGCCATTCTTCACAACATGCCGCAGGATCACCAGCCGTTCGGGCAATCCTTTGGCACGGGCGGTGCGGACGTGGTCCTGGCTCAGTATTTCTATCAGTCCATTGCGCGTCATGCGCAGCGGTCCGATCCAGCCGGTAATCGAATAGAGAAGAATGGGCAGGATCGCTTTGGCGCTGAAAATCCCATCCCAGCCTAGCGTGCTGGGCAGCAGTTTGAGCCAGAGGATCACCACGATGATGGAGAGAGGGGCGAGGACAAAGATCGGGAAAGAATTGATAAACAGTGACGAGCCGACGATAAAGTGATCGAGCCACGTGTTCTGCTTGAGCGCGGCCAGTGCACCCAACAACATGCCTCCAACGGCCAGGATAACGAAAGCGACCGCCCCCAACTGGGCCGAAATCGGCAGCCGGTAAGCAATCGCGGGACCGATGTCGGTGCGGGTTGCAAAGCTCTTCCCAAAATCTCCGCGCAGGATCTTCCCCACCCAATCTCCCCACTGCACCAGAAAGGGACGGTTCAGTCCATAGACCTCGCGCAGCCGCTCGATCGTCTCATGATCGGCGAGACGTGGATTGACGCGCATCACCTGGGTCTGAATCGGATCACCCGGCCCCAGATACCCCATGGCGAAAGTGATGAACAGGACTGCAATGATTGTAGGAATGAAGAGCAGAACGCGCTTGATGGTATACGTTAGCATAGCTACACTGATCGGTTGTTGCATATGTCGCCGGCCCCGGAAATCCAGGGCCAGCGACAATCAAGACTCTTTGCTTCTAGCGTTCGGCGACGTAGACAATGTTTTCCAAGCCAGTGACGAAGAATCCGGTTCGCGGCACCAGCGCATTCTTAATCCACGGCTTGATCAGGAAGACGCGGCGCTGGTCGAACAGAGGCACGTAGTGGAAGTCCTCGTTGATCGCATCCTCGGCCGCGTTGATCGCCTCACAGTAGTTGGGACTATTCGGCGTCAGGCCGTCCAACTGGGCGACCAGCTCGTCGATGTGCGCGTACGCTGCCCGCTGTTCCTCGCATTCGGGGCACTTGCTCTCGCAGATTTCGACGCCCTCAACGCCGCACATGACCGGCCCATCTGACGGCCCGTACGACTTCAGATACTCGATCGGATTGAGGTCGGAATAGCCGTCGCTGACCCGGCCCAGGTGGACCGTCTTCTCGAACTCCGCGTCCCACGCGCCCATCTGGTGCAGGTTTACGTTGACGCCCAGCGTCTCGGACCACATCTGCTGGTACAACTGTGAAATCTTGGCGGGCAGGATGTCCTTCTGCCAGTAGCGTACGTTGATCGCCGGCAGATTTTCAGGTCCGCCATACTTGGACTGGGCCAGCTCCTGAACCGCCAGCTCAGGATCGTAGGTCCACGGCCGTTTCTCCTGATAACAGTCGAAAGTCGGCGGCAGGACCTGGTACACCGGCAGCTGCGCCGGCGCATCGGCCAGCAGCGTCTCCACCACAAGATCGTAGTCGATCGCATGGATGAACGCCTTGCGCACGTTGATGTCGTCAAACGGAGGCTTGTTCGACTTGATCACCAGCACGTACCAGCCGCCGGTCGGATCCCAGAGCAGATCATCCGCCGAAGACGTGTTCTTGATCTGGTCCCACATCCCCGGGTCCATGCCCATGAAGTCGAATTCGTCGTTGAGATAGGCCAGGACGCGACTGCCGCGGTCGGCAATATGAGGCGTGAATTCGATCTCGTCGATCTGCGGCGTCACATCACCCCACCAGGTTGGGCTCCGCACCAGCAGAGCGGTGCCGGCCTCGGTATCATACTCCTGGTACATGAAGGGGCCCGCGCCGATCATCGTCTCCGGGAAAGCGGAGGGTTCCGGATTCTCCAGCACCGGCTCAGGCTTGAAGAGGAACATCGTCGGATGGTTCAGCCTACTGAAGACCTGCGGCTTGGGGCGCGTAAACTCCACCACCAGCGTGTGGTCATCCGGCGCCGTGATCCCCGGGATGTCAGGCGCCACGCCCGGCTCCGCGTTTGCCCAGGCTTCGGCTTCACCGACTACGGCGTTCATCATGAAATGCGCGCCGCCCCAACCGCACTGCAGCTCCGGCATGTAGCGAACCTCCCAGGACCTTTTGATCTGGCCAGCAGTCACAGGCGTGCCGTCCGACCAGACTGCCCTCGGATCGATGTTGAACGTCCAGGTCGAGAAGTCCTCGTTCGATTCCCAACTGGCCGCCAAACCGGGTGCATAATCCTGGCCGTCATCGGTGAAGTTGACTATCGGCCAGAATACCAGACGAGTGGCCTGGGCAACGCCAAAACCGCACGTGCTCCCAAAACCAGCGTTCGGCTCGCCCATAAACCGCATCCTCTGAGATTCCGCCGGCGTGTCATAGCTGGGCGGAGCCGCCATCGTTTCTCCCGTCGTGTCTGCCGGCACACAGCCCTGCAACATGAGGGCCAGCGAAACGACAAACAGGAACAAATAGGTCAAACTGCGTCTGTGTCTCTTCATCGTTCTTTCTCCTTGTGTAGAGTAGGGAGTCGAGAAGATCTACTACAAACGGTTCGGAAATGCCTCCACATTATCCCTTGATAGCTCCCATCGTCAGCCCGCCGGCCAGGAAGCGCTGGACCACGAGAGCCAGCAGCAGAACCGGAAGAGTGACGACGGTAGCCGCCGCGCACAAAGCACCCCAATTTACCTGGCCATACGTCAGGAAGTTGTATACGGCCAGTGGCAGCGTCATCGTCTTCGAGCCGCCCAGGATAAGTACGAAGATGAAGTTGTTCCATGAGGAGATAAAGCTGAGGATCGCCACCGCCGTGATGCCCGGCAGGCTGAGCGGGATCATGATGCGGATCATCGTGCCCAGCTGCGAACAGCCGTCGATCAGCGCCGCGTCGAGCAGCTCGGTCGGTACGTCCTCAAAGAAGCCGATCATGACCCACATGATCAGCGGTAACACCGTCAGAATATGGGTGATCACGATTCCAGCGTGCGTGTCCAAAAGCCCCAACCGCTTGTAAACGATGAAGAGGGGAACGAGAAAAGTGATCCCCGGCAGCATGCGCACCACCAACAGCGCCAGCGCCAGCCCGTCCTGCTTGTACTTGGCGATGCTGTAGGCGGCTGGCAGCCCCACCAGAAGCGACAGCCCCACAGAGCTGACCGCGATCGTCAGGCTGTTGAACAGATACCTCGCAAACGGATTGCGGCGGAAGACCTCACCATAGTGGTCCAGCGTCGGTGTGAAGAACCATACCGGCGGATCGCTCACGATCAGCAGGTTCGGCTTGAACGAGGAGACGAACATCCAGAAGAAGATAAACAGGAAAAAGACCAGAAAAATTGCCAGGATGATCCAGAACAGGGAATCCTGTATCCGTCTTGTCTTCCTCATTCCCATTGTCCTGAGAGAAAGTTTGTTCATGTGTTCTGCTCGGTAGTTTGGTGGTTCAGAGCCATGCCCGCTGCCGCAATCTGATCAGGACCGCGCTGATGACCAGAATGATCACCATGAAGACGAGGATCACAGCCGAGCCATAGCCCAAATCATAGAACTCGAACGCGGTCAGGTAGGAGTAGATATGCAGCGTCTCGCTTCTTCTGCCCGGTCCGCCGGCCGTCATTATCCAGATGGCATCGAATACTTTCAGCGTATCGATCGCACGGAAGAGCAGGGCGACAACGATGGCCGGTTTCAGCAGCGGCAGCGTTATCTGAAAGAACTCCTGGATCTTGCTCGCCCCGTCGATGCGCGCCGCCTCGAACGGCTCCGTCGGCAGCGAGCGCAGCCCTGCCAGCAGGATCAGCATCACGAACGGGACGCCGTGCCACGTATTGATCCAGACAAGGCTGGGGACCACTGAGTTTTCACCGGCCACCCACAGGCTAGGCGGCAGCCCCACTGCCTCCAGGAAATAGTTGAGTATGCCGATCGAAGGCTCCATCATGATCAGCCAGATCACCGATGTCGCCGTCGGCGTCGCCACCAGCGGCAGAAGGAACAGCGTGCGGATGACGCCCAGCCCCCGGAAAGTCCTGTTCATCACCAGCGCCATGATCATCGCCAGCACCAGTTCCAGCATCAGGCTGGCCACCGTGAAGTAAAGCGTTATCCAGAACGCACTCAGGAATCTGGCGTCTGCAGTGAGGACCTCCAACAGGTTATCGGCGCCGACAAAAGTAAAGCGGGTCATCGTCACATTGACCCGCTGCAAGCTCAGCGATACTGTGTAAAAGAATGGGTAGCCCATCAATAGCAGGATTACGATGGCCGCGGGCGCAGGCAGCACGTATGCCAGGTTGCGGTCGATCAGCGCAAAAGCACGCCCGAACAGACTCGTAGGCGGGGCATACCCCTGCTCCTGATCTTCTTGCCTGACGTCCCCGCTATCGACGGGATGCTCAGGGGAGCTGTCGGAAGCCTGCCCAGTCTGCTCTGATTTCGGCCCTGCTTGCTGCTGCATAGGCAACTCGCCTTTCAAACTGAAAGTGGCCGGCAGCGCCCCTGCCGCCGGCCACCGGATTTTCCCTACTCCTCCTGCTCTTCAAGCATCTCCAGCAGCTCCTGCTGGCTCTTCTGAGCCGCAGCCGCAACATCGCCGCCCTCAATTGAGGTGACGATCACCTGCGCAATCGACTCTCTCGCCCGCATCAGGTTGATGATCGATGGCGGCGCCGGCGGCGAGAAGTCGCCGATGGCCCGCGAATCCAGCAGAACCTGAGTGTATGCCAGATCGTCCTCAGTGGCCTGTGACTTGTACGCTTCGGTCTCATAAGGTGAGCGGCGCGGGACGGCGCCCCCGTCGAGAACGTACTTGAGCATACTCTCTTTGTTGGAGATGAACTGCAGCAGGTACCAGCTCGCCTCTTTCTTTTCCGAGAGGCCACCGACGGTAATGCTCCACCCGCCGGCCGATGCTCTCTGGCCGTTGGGGCCGGCCGGCATCAGGAAGTAACCGATGTTGCCGGCCACGACCGACTTGCTCGGATCCTGAAAGTCCTTGCGGAAGACGGCATCGTCGATGATCATGCCGGCCTTGCCCTGGCTGAAGATGTTCACCGCGCCGACATGGTCGATGTTGGGAGACCCGGGTGGGCCGTAGAGGCGCAGCAGGCGGCCGTAGAAGTCGAAAGCGGCGATAGCCTCCTCCGAATCCATCAGCGGCACGCCGTCATCGTCCTCCCACATGATCCCCATCCCACCAAGGAACCCTTTGAAGACCGAGGTCGGCACCGGCGGCTTGCCGCGCATCGTGATGCCGAAAATATCCCCGCCGCTCATCTCCTGGACAGTTTGGGCGGCAGCTTCGAGTTCTTCAAACGTTGTTGGCGGTCCGTCGATGCCATACTCCTCGAACAGGTCTTTTCGATAGTAGCCAATCATCGCGCTCATCTGCATCGGTACCGACACCAGGCTGCCGCGCGAGGCATAACCTTTCATCAGATAGTCGCGCCCCATGTCTTCCCACAGGTCGTAGTCTTCATGGGTCATGCTGGGGTCGTCTACCCAGGGGCCGATGTCGTTGAGCCAGCCGGCGTCGAACCAAACGTTACGTTCCTCGGCGCCTGCGGGCAACTGGTAGACATCCATATCCTCATTGCCCGCCATCAGTTCGACCCGGATCTTCTGAACCATCTGCGCCCACGGCAGAATCTCCGTGTTCACCTTGATCCCGGTCATCTCTTCAAACTTGGGCAGAATTGACAGCACGTGGTCGCTGAGCGGCTGCGTCTCGCCAACGTACCGCAGTTCGGTCCCGGCGTGGCGCTGCCAGTCGAATGTTGCCATCTCCTCCGCAGACTCGTCAGCGGCTGCCGGCGCGCTTGCAGGTGCAGCCGGCACGCAGGCAGTCAGAGCAGCCCCTGCCGTCCCGGCGCCGAGCAACTGCAATAACTGTCGACGACTCATTTGTGATCGCATGATAGGGTTCTCCTTCCCAAAATGGTTGGCACTACTCCTGATTCACGGGTTCCGCTCTTTTCGTCTGGAAGATCCTGGTGCAACGAAGAACCGATCCGTGAACTTCAATCTCTCAGTATGTCAACGATATTCTGCTGCAATCTCTACGAGAAGTCCGAAAATAATAGAGGATTTTCTTGGAGTATAGTTTTTTCGGCGCGGTCTGTCAAAGAGGATTTTTTTGGCAACCCGGCCGCGACTGATTCGCAACCCTGAACGAGGCGAGCAAAGGTGTTCTTTCCCCCCACATTGTTATATTTTGGGCGGTCGGGCCTTCGGCCCTCCCTTGTGCAGGGGCTGCGCCCCCGCAACGCCCCCCTACAAAACCATCTCTCACCGACCGTATTTACTCTTCCCCAGCATCGTGTCTGGCGAAGGGAGTCTACTCCCCCACTTGCCGCTTCAACCCACCGACCCCTGACCACTGCAGTTCCGCGCCCCCGCAACGCCCCGCCCTGGCTACCCACGTTACTGGTTCTTCCCCACCATCGTGGCATGCCGGCAGTGCATCCCAACCAACCTGGCGGCTGCCAACCAAACACGCCATACGAAAGCCTCACTGGCGGCGGGGACGAAAAGTTGGTCAAGACAGACACTGTATGCGGCTTAGTAGTTACGACTTTTCTTCTTCCCCTCGTCGCTTATTCGCAAGATTGGAGAGATTCGACAGTTCGATCCGTAAGGCCGCGAAACGGGGACAGCGCCCCTCTGACGGCCACTTGCAGTGGCCATGAGAAGGTCTGGCCACTGTCCGGTTGAGTGACGGCTTAACTTACAAGACGGCGGAATGGCTCTTGCTTCAGATCGCACACCAACAGGCCGTCTATGTCGTCAGACTCAAGGCCTGATCTGATTACATCGAACGCTTCAGATGCCGCCTCAGCAGTCTGGCGGATCACCTCATCCGTGTGCGCCATGTTTAGAATGAATCCCATCGGGCAATGCACGCCGCGTCTCGCCATCTCCTGAATAAACAAAGTATTTACCTTGGGGCGCAAATCCTCGTCGGGCAGCGAAAGGGAGAGGTTCAGAGCCGTATGCAAGCCGGTGTACTCGCCAGAGAGGCCGGCGTCCGCAATGCTCCCGTTCAACGCATCGCGCAGCTTCTCGCCGGTTTCCAGGAAGAAGGCCGCTGAATCGCGCCGTTTCAGTTCGCGAATCGTGGTGATGGCCGCGGTCAACCCGATATTGTCGCTCCAGTAGGAACTGGAGACAAACATGCGGCTCGCCGGCTCCATCACCTCCCGCGACCCCACGACCGCGCCCATCGGGTACCCGTTCGACATCGCCTTGGCCAGAACGGTCATGTCCGGCGTAATCCCCAGGTACTTCTGCACGCCGCCCACAGAGAGTCGCCAGCCACACGAGACCTCGTCGAAGATAAGGATCGCGCCGTGCGCATGGGCAAGCTCTTTCACGCCTTCCAGAAACCCTGGCTCCGGCAGCGTCGAGCGGAGCGGCTCCAGCATGACGGCCGCGACCTCGCCCGCATGTTCATCCAGCAATTGCCCCAACGCCTCCAGATCGCCGTATGGGAAAGGGATGACGGTGCCGGCCAACACCTTTGGGACGCCGATCGGTTCGATGCCGGCAAACGGAAACTCGCCGGTGACGGGGTCCGCTTCGTAGTTTGCCGCCTGATACCAGTCGTGCCAGCCGTGGTAGCCGCAGAAAATGATCTTGTCGCGGCCGGTCGTACCCCGGGCAATGCGCGCGGCCGCGGCACAGGCCTCCCCCCCGCCCTTAGTGTACCGGACCATTTCCGCGCTCGGGATCGTCTCGACCAACTCCTCGGCCAGTTCGATCTCCAAAGGGCTGTTTAACGAGTAAAGGCTGCCCCGCTTGATCTGCTCTTCGACCGCCCGGTCAACCACATCGTCGGCATGCCCCAGAATGACAGCCCCGACTGAGCTCATCCAGTCAATGTATTCGTTTTCGTCAACGTCGATGAATCGAGAGCCTTTGGCGCTCTGCGCATAGACAGGGCTGATGCCACTGGCATAGCGGCTCGCCCGCCGGCTGATCAGTTGCGTCCGTCCGGGGATCAGTTCACTGGCGCGTTCGTAGATCTCGTAAGACCGGGTAACAGAATACTTGGACATGAGTTTTCTCCTCTGCCAATCGTTGATCGCCGCGTGCTCGGTCTGTCAACGCAATCGGTGAATCTATCAGTCGGCCCAGTCATCAGCCGACGGCCGCAGCAGAGTCCCGTCAGGCAGACGGGCCGCGAATGCAAAACACCAAGCCCCCCAACTTAGGCTGCGGTGATTGTTCAGCTTAAGAGCGATCCTGTTACGGCCGCGTTTCAATGCCACCGTCACCTGCCGCGACTCGAAAAAGCGGTGATTGGTGCGCGGCAGTACTGTCTCACCGTTCAGCTTGACGATCAGGTCATCGTCCCAGGCGAATTGAATAACTGCCTCCGTATCCGCCGGGCTTTCCAGCCAGGCAAGCGCGCACGCCGCCGCCGGCCATGTGCGTGCAGCCTCCTTGTTATCCGGCCGGAACACGTGTCCGAAATCAATGAATCCGTCAATGGCATCGCGCCGAACCCAACGCGCGATATGCTGTTCAGGCTTGAGCGCAGACGGCTGCCGCCACGGTGAATCCGCTTCGAAGCCCCCGTCCCAGGTCGCGCCGGGATCGAACGCCTTCTCTGCCTCCAGTTCTCCGGACATGGCCTGCCCATTCGCATCCTCGAACGGCCCGCACAGCCACCAGCTTCCGGTCGTCTTCAATGGAATATCACACGTGCCCCGGCGCAGCTCAAGCTCAGGCTCTCCGGTCCGCAGCGTCAGGCCGCTGATCGGGGCCGGTTCAATCTGATCCCACGGCGGCATGCGGAAGAAGGGGCGATGAGGTTCGGTCTGATACCAGTAGGCCGTGCTGCAAATGTCGTTGCCCACGCTCCCAAAACGGAAATGCAGATGTTGACTGAACGGAACGGCGTCCGTTTCAAAGAAACGGTAGGCTGCCAGACTATGGTAGGCTCTGGCCGGGCCAAGGTCTTCATGCACGTAATAGGGCATGCCCTGGTAAAGTGATGTATCGGGCTTGTGTAGCACGCCCCCGCTTCCGACGCCAAAGGTGTCCTCTCCGCCGCTGCCGCGCAGGAAGGCCGGATCCTTCTCTCCATCGACATAGATATTGTCGGCTCCACCGTGGGACCAGCGCGCCGCATCATCGCGAACCCGCACCCCATAGGTGAAGCCCAGGAGCCTGCCCTCTCCCTCCGCGTCGAGCACGGTATAATCCTCGCCAAAAGCTTCGCAGGGGTATTCACGCCGCCACTGCGCATGGAACCTGAGCGGCTCTTCGAGTGTGCCCTCGGGATATTCGTGCCACTCAATGTGCCAGAACAAATCCAGACCCTTCGGGCTGACCTCAACCTCGATCCGGGCCTGTGAAGAAAACGGCATCTGAAAGAAACTGGTGTAGGTGTCCTGATCCGAAGTGACGAGATAAAGGCTGTTTATGGGGTACATGACCACCCCGTGGCACAGCCCGAAAAAATCCCCGATCGGGGATTCGACGCTGGGCTCCTCTTCGCCGTCCCAGTAGATCCGCAGTATCGCCCGGCGGTTAAGCCGCGCGCCCATCCAAATCCGCTGAATGCAGCCGGGACCTTCCAATGTTGCCAGTTCGATCCGCTCGCCTTTGACTTCCGGAACTGTAGCCAGAATCCGCCTCGGTTTGAACACTTTGGGAAGTTGTAGATCCATTTTTTGCCTGCCTAGAACTGAATGACTGCGTCTTATGTCAATCGACTCCGTCTACACCCGAAAGGGTCAACTCCTCCTGTAGGTGGCAAGCGCTCCAGTATCCCTGCCGTCCTGGAACAGGTCTCAAGCGGGGTTCTTCCACCGCGCATATCTCCTGACGATACGGACAACGTGTATGAAATCGACAACCGGCTGGCGGAGCGCTGGGATCAGGTAACTCGCCCGCGGCGATGGCGCGGCTGGATTGAACCCCAGGGTCGGGGAGGGGAATCGAAGCGAGCAGAGCTTCGGTGTACGGATGGACAGGCCTCGAGCAGATGGCCTCTGTGCTCCCGATCTCCACAATTTGGCCCAGGTACATCACCGCAATTCGATCACTGATGTGGCGTACGACCGCGATGTCATGGGCGATGAAGAGCATCGTCAGGTCCAACTGCTGCTGAAGGTCCATCAGCAGGTTCAGAACCTGTGACTGCACCGACACATCCAGCGCCGAGACCGGTTCATCCGCCACCAGAAAAGCCGGTTCGGTTGACAGCGCCCTGGCTATCGCGATGCGCTGGCGCTGCCCACCGCTGAAAGCGTGGGGGAAACGGCTCTGGTGTTCGGCCCGCAGCCCCACCATTTCCAGCAATCTGCCCACGTGGGCATCTACCTCCTTCCCCCTGGCGATCTTGTGCAGAATCAAAGGCTCCCCCACGATGTCGCGCACATTCAGGCGTGGGTTCAACGATGATTGGGGATCCTGAAAGACCATCCCCATGTGGCGCCGCACACCCTTCATTGATGGCTCCGGGATATTCGTTATATCCTGCAGTTCACCATTCATCCTGAACTGGATACTGCCTGCCGTCGGGTCGACCAGACGGGTGATCAGGCGGCCCACGGACGTCTTGCCACACCCCGACTCGCCGACCAGGCCGACGATCTCTCCGCGGTAGATCGTCAGATCGACATCGTCTACAGCCTGGACCGTGCCCACCTTTCGACGCAGGATGCCCTTGTAAATCGGATAGTGGAGCGTCATCTCTTTAACTCTGACGCCAACATCACTGTCCACTGTAATCTTTCCCTCAGCGGACCCGTCCGCGACCGTAAACCGCTCGACACCGACCTTCGCGGCGGCCATCGCCGCTGCACTGCGCTCTGATTCTACGCTTGGCAGCGTGGACGATTTATCTTCCTCGACATCGACCGGCCCAGTATCGGCAGATTCGAGCGTTATAGCGCTGGCCGGCTCCGGCGAGTCATAGAGCCAGCATTTGGCCATATGTTGTTCGCTCAGAGCGATGAGCGGCGGTGTCTCCTGGCAAATGGGCATCACCTCGGGGCAGCGGTCGGCGAAAACACAACCCTGTGGCGCCAAAGCCAACTCAGGCACTACACCTTTCAGTGACTGCAAGGGCGTCTTTGGCTCACTTTGCAGGCTGGGAATGGAGGACAATAGGCCTTGCGTATAGGGGTGAGCCGCCTGCTCGAATACCTCCTGCACTGTCCCGGTCTCGACGATGACGCCCAGGTACATCACCGACACACGGTCGGCTGTGCTCGCCACCACCCCCATGTTGTGCGTGATCAACAGAACCGACATGCCAAGCCGGTCACGTAAGTCTCTGATCAGTTCCAGGATCTGCGCCTGAATGGTGACGTCCAGCGCCGTCGTCGGCTCGTCCGCGATCAGGAGCTGCGGATGGCAGGCCAGAGCCAGCGCAATCATCACCCGCTGCCGCATGCCGCCCGACAACTCATGCGGATACCGGCTGAGGAGCTGGCCGGGCTGCGGAAGCCCCACCATCTCAAGCATCTCCTCCGTGCGAGCGTATGCCCCATTCAGGCTGATCTCTTCGTGCTCGAGAATCCCCTCAGCCACCTGGCTCCCAACCGGCATCATCGGATGTAACGAGCGCATCGGCTCCTGAAAAATCATCGAAACCTCGCGCCCCCGTATCCGCCGCAGCACCTGCGTATTCCCCCGGTTGACTAGCATATTCACTTTGCCGGCGCGAGTATTCAACCAGATCTCGCCGCCTTCGAAGACAGCCGGCGGAGAGGGCACAAGTCCGACCACGCTGCGGGCCGTGACGCTCTTGCCGCAACCGCTCTCCCCCACCAGTCCTACAATTTCGCCCTCCTGCACTGCGAAACTCACACCGTTCACGGCCCGCGTTGTACCTACGACCGATCGAAAGCTCAGCTGCAGGTCTTTGATTTCGAGAATCATACCCATTCCGTCTGGCTGCACCGGACTCCAGCGGTCAGCAACTCCAATGGAAAGCGGCAAATGGCAAAAGGAGAGAAGCTACACTGACAAACGGCCCTCTGCCTCGGCTGGCCGGCCCAGACCTTCGGCGGGCGAGCCAACCAGAGGCGTTCAGTAGCGGGAATGCGGGTCAACTGCATCGCGCAGTCCGTCCCCGACAAAGTTGAATGCCAGCACGGTGACAATCACAAAGGCGACCGGTGAAATCAGCCAAGGCGCCACCCCCAGCACAGATACTTTCTGTGACGCTTGCAGCAAGACCCCCCAACTAACCGCCGGCGGCCGCAACCCAAGCCCCAAAAAGCTCAACGCGGTCTCGCCGAGGATCATCTCCGGGACCGACAACGTAGCGGCAACGATGGCATAGCTGAGGTTGGCGGGAAAGAGATGGCGTCGGATGATCCACCACCTGCCACCGCCACCCATGCGCGCCGACAGCACATACTCCTCGTTCTTCACCGACAGTGTCAAACCGCGCACAATACGCGCCAGGCTGCCCCAATTCAAAATAGAAAGGATGATCGTGATGAAAAAGAAGATACGCCGCGGGCTCCAGTCAAGCGGAAGAAGCGCTGACAGGGCCAGCCACAACGGGATGCTGGGGAAGGATAGCAGGACCTCGATCCCGCGTTGAATCGCCTGGTCCACGAACCCGCCAAAATAGCCGGAGATCATGCCGATAATGATGCCCAACACCAGGCTGATGGCGACGCCGCACAGCCCGATCGTGGTCGAAAGGCGCGCCCCATAGATCACGCGCGAGAAGAGATCCCTGCCCTGGTTATCCGTCCCAAGCAGAAAGATCTCGCCCCCCTCTGCGCCAAACAGGTGCAGGTCGCTCTCTATGAACAGGAACTTGTACTCGTCGCCGCGGACGAAGAGGCGCAGAGGGTACTTCTCGGCCGTGTCCGCAATGTAGGTCCGCCTCAGTGTCTCAGGGTCCCTTCCCTTTGTGTAGGCATATACGAAGGGCCTCAAATGCAGTCCCCCCTCAGCATCTACCATCCGGGGAAGCCGGGGCGGTGCCAGAATATCCCCAAAGCGGGTTGTTTTGCCATAGGGCGCGAAGAACTCGGCTCCCAGGGCCACCACATAGAGCAAGGCAAGAATCCAGAAGCCGACAACGGCGAGCCTGTTTCTGCAGAAGCGCAGATACAGCAGTTGTCTGTAGGAGACCTGCTGGGTTACGAAGAGATCAGAAATGACTTCTGTATCACCGCTGATTGCAGCCATTTTGAATGGTGATTCTCGATCTGATTAGCCTGCTCTAGTCGAGCGGCTCGAAGAATGTCAGATCAGCCCCGAAGTTTGCCATTGCCTCGACCTGATCTCCGCGCATAAGCGTCCGAATTCGTCTTACGCGGTGTACGAGTACGATTTCCTGTAATGGCAACGGAAACTCCAATGAGAGCATCTGATTGACAGGAGGCTCGGCAATCATCATGTAGCCGTTGGTAAAGCGCGGCGTTCCGGAGAAACCCCCTATCTCAATCGTCTCCGGGTCTACCCACGGCGGCACCCGCACAAAAAGCGGGCCAGGACGCTTTACCGCGATGCGGAGGGCAGGATGCGTGTAAGGAGACTCGATCCTGATGGCATCTGTTTCATGGTCGAACAGGAGGTTGACCCAGTGACCGGTCTCGTCAAACCGGGCCACCTCTCGATATGCCTCACACAAGGAGCCAACCGCGCCCCCAACAATGTCCATATTGAAGCTGATTAGCTTCTTTCCAAGCGGCGCGTGCCCGTAAGGCGCCGGAAAGCCGAAGGCGCCGTAGTGTCGGGCCGCCACATCCCGTTTCCCATCTTCGTTGTCCGGGTTTGGAGGATCTTCGATAAAAGAGATGTCTCGCAACTGCGACGGCAGCAGATGTCCCCGTAAGATGCGTTCGGCGTCATGGTAATACTCGGAGTAGCCCCATCGTCCCAGAATGAGCGCGGTCTCAAGAATGTCTCCCGTGTTGTTCACCTCGCCGAGATCGGAAGGCCTCTCCGGCAGGCTGGACTCGATCACCCATCCCAGAGCATCGCGGATCTCCCAGAGGCCGTTGTCATAGAACGCCCGGACGCGACGCATCAGAACAGAGTCCCGCATCAGGTCGGCCAACTGCGCGAGCGATGACATCACACAGGTTGTCGAATGCGTATGAGGTCCGAATCTGTCCCGGTCGTAGCTGCCGTCCTCGGTAAAGAAACTGCCTATCGCCTTCTCTTTGAGAACAACCGCCAACTCCAGGGCCGGCGCATACCCCGTCGCACGGTAATACTTGACCAAAGCACCGATGGCGCGGCCTAAACCGACAATGAAAGACGATTCTGATAGGACATTCAACCCCATTCCTGCTTCCATGCGTTCACTGTCCCACCCGCGGCCGGGATCCCAGTTCTCGAAAATCGCGGCGATACTCGCCTCGGCCAGTTGGCGGGCTTGTGCCGAATCGCGAAACTTCGCCAACGCATAGAGCGCGTGGAACCCTTCACGAATGTGATGCGGACGAAAGTTAACGAGCCTGCCGCCGATTCTGTCTCGGTTCAGCGGCAGCGGCAGCGGCCCACTGTAGGAGAAGAACGCGGCACCTGCAAGTTTGTCTACACAGTCCTCTGCGACAACGATGCCGGCAGCCTCTTCAGCATTCAACAGAGCATTCAGATGCCGTCCCGGAACGTGTGCCTCATTGTTCCACGAGCTGAAAGTCAGCTCAGCCGCGGGGCGAACTGACGAACCGAAAAAGGGAATATCGTTGTCATCGGCATTGAATACGCTGCACATTGTCCGACAGCCGAGCCGAATGGCGTCGCCAATATCCGTGGTGTTTACGTGGTTCAATCGCGCCATAACCTGTCTTACCTTTCCCGTGACTTGACACAGTTAAGCGACGCCGGCAGGAACCAGAAACGCAAGAGAGGAAAGATACCGGCTTCGGGCCCTTATGCTGGAGGAAACTACTCAGCCACAACTGATTTGCGATCCTGAATGAGGCAAGCGAAGGCGACTCGCTCCTCACTTCACTTCTCTTCTCACACCTATCCTCGATCAATCGCTGCAGTCTCTGACCACTGATCACCGACCACTGACCACTGCAGTTGCGGGCGGTCGGGCCTTCGGCCCTCCCTTGTGCAGGGGCTGCGCCCCCGCAACGCCCCCCTACAAAAACATGCCTCACCGACCGTGTTTACTCTTCCCCAGCATCGTGTCTGGCGAACGGAGTCTACTCCCCCACTTGCCGATTCAACCCACCGACCCCTGACCCCTGACCCCTGACCCCTGCAGTTCCGCGCCCCCGCAACGCCCCCCTACAAAAACATGCCTCACCGACCGTGTGCCTTCTTCGCAACCTGTCGGCTGGCGAGCATGGCGGCGGCTGCACACCAGTTGCGTCACCATGAGCCTGAATGGTTCCAAGGATGACTGGCTGGTCAACTACTGTGACTTAGTAGCTACAACTGGATAAGGAAATGTCGTTGTATCAGTTTTCCAGACGGATTCGGGGATCCAACCAGGCCAGGGTCAGGTCGGCCAGAAAGTTGCCGACAACGAGAGCGAATGTCAGCAGCACGATAATCGTGCTCGCCAGATACATGTCTTCGCTCATCAGTGCGTTCAGGAGCAGAGGCCCGACAAGCGGCAGCAGCAATACAAGCGATACGATGGTTGCACCACTGATTATGCCCGGAAAACTCAATCCTATGCTGGAGACAATCGGGTTGATGGCCACTCGCAAGCCATGCTTGAAATAGACCTTCGCGCTCGACAACCCTTTCATCCGCGCCGTGTCCATGTACGGTTCGCTCAACACATCCAACATCTGCGCACGCATGACGCGAATCGTGCCGGCCGTCCCCGCGGTACCAATGATGACCACAACGACCCAGATGTGTTTAAGAAAGTCGACCAGTTTGCCCCACGACCACGGCGCAAACAGATACTCCGCCGAAAAAAGCCCGCCCACACTGGTCGATCCAAATACCATGACCGAAACAAAGAGAATGATCAGGGCCAGGAGAAAGTTGGGGGTGGCCATGCCGATGAATCCAATTATCGTAAACAGGTAGTCCCATCCCGAATACTGTTTAACAGCCGACAACATGCCGATCGCGATTCCCACCACCATGATGAATACCAGCGTAACAAAGCTGACGGCCATGGTCAGCGCCAATCGCTCGTTCAGCAGATCGGCGATCGGCTGTTTCATCACCATCGAGTATCCAAAATTGAAAGTGATAATGGAAGAAAGCCAGCGCCAGAACCTGACAGGCACGGGCTTGTCCAGCGCAAACCGCTCGATTACCGGCCGAACTTGCGCTTCGATCTGCTCCGGAGCAAGCCTTTCCGCCTCAAGCTGCCCGCGCAAGACCGTCGAATAGTCGCCCGGCGGCAGCTCAACCACGATAAAGCTGACAATAGAGCTGAGCAGCAAGACCAGTAGCATGTTCAACAACCGGCGGATGATGAACTGCTGCATCGTTGCCCTTTCTACATTTGAAGAAAGAGAGAGTTCCCAAGAAGAGAGAAATGCAGAGAGAAGAGCGAGAAAATGCGAGGAGCGAGAGGTGTTCTCTCACTCCTCACGCCTCTTTCCTCACCCTCGCTCATTACCCTTCATCAATCCAGAACTGATGGAACCAGGTGTCCCCTTCGTCGGGATTGATGACCACGATCTCATCCGTTCCAAACCGTCCCCAGACGCCGCGCAGCCTCTTGCTGACGCCGATTGGTTTCGGGCTGTTCTGCACAAACCCCATGCCAAAGAGTTGGTCGGCCAGGAGTAGCTTGTGGCTGCGCAAGGCTTCGCTGCGCTCCGCATCGTCGGTCGTGGTAAAGCAGATTTCCTCCAACTCAAACAGCTCGCGCAAGGCGCCGGTAGGCTCTACCCCAGGCCGATCAGCCTCCGGCTTGTCCCGATTACGCCACCAGGACGCATTAGACGGGGCAAACCCGTGGGCGCCCGTGCCGATGATAAGATCCCACAACCAGGTGCCGCCCCACCAGCCGAGAATATATACTTCAAAGTCCCGGTTCTTGATCCTCTCAGCCCGCACCGGGTGCTGTACGCCTTTGGGCAGAGAGCGTACACCGACATCATTCCAGAATTCGGTGATGATCTCGAAAGTTTCGTCTGAACCCGCCGGCCACCCGGGTACGAAGTAGGCGATTAAGGTCATCTTTGTGCCGTCGGCGAAGGTCCTGTAGCCCTCATCGTCCCGATTGTCCAGGCCAATGGCATCCAGCATTTCGGACGCTCTGTCCGGATCATAATCGATCCACTTGCCATCGATATCCGGGTCGTACTTTCCCGATTCGTTGATGCCCTGACCGATTTCTCCAAAACCACCGTAAATCGTTTCCAATATCAGGTTGCGGTCTACAGCAATAGACAGAGCCCGTCGGAAGTCCGGTTCGCCAAGAACTTCAGCCCAGTTTGGATCGACGTGGGCCGTATTGAAGCCGATGCCCAGGTTGTTTTCCCGGACGTAAAAGAGCGTGTCGATCTGCGACTTCTCTTCATTTTCCTTGAACAGGATGATGTCCGTTCCGGTGGTAACGCGACGAATGTAGTCCGTCTCGCCGGCCAGGAATTTGAGCCTCTCGGTCTCCCCGTCCGCATCCCCCAGCAGGAAATTCTCGCAATAGTCCGTGTAAGGCAGCTGCCGGCCTTCCCTGTCAACCACCCAGTAGTACGGATTGCGCTCCAGCCGGACCAGCTGCCCCTCTTTGTAGTCCACGATGCGCCACGGCCACAGAACCGGTCGCTCGGGATCCTCCAGATATCGCGGCAGCCGCAGCGCGTCAACCATCTCCTGGAACTGCTCCTTGGGATCCTTGCCGTCAATCGGGTTGAAGGCTGGGTGGAACTGTTCCATATAGTGCGGCGCGCAACTGTCTATCGGCGTGTTTTCGCCGCCGGAGAAACCCTGCGTCTCCAATAGGAAGAGGGGCTTGGACTTGCTGAAATTGATCTGTAGCGTGTAGTCGTCAACCGCGACCAACTCGTCGCCGGCAGGATCCAGATTGTACATGCTCCACGGGGAGTCAGTGAACTCCGATGTCACAATGTTGTCCCACCACCACACAATATCGGCCGTCGTGTAAGGCGCACCGTCCGACCACTTGGCTCCCTTTCGCAGGTAAAACGTCAGAGACGTGGAATCATCCGAGAACTCCCACCCCTCTGCAAAGTGCGCCACAAATTCGCTGCGATCTGAAAGCAGCCGTGCGTAGTTGATCTGGGCCAGCATGTCGATGTCCTTGACATGGCCCAGCTTCAAAGTCCCGCCGTAACGTGCTTCCTCGGGCTCGAGGATCTGCACATCCTTGGCATCCCAGACTAATGGATTCTCGGGCAGGCGCTCTTCGAGTGGCGGCAAGGCGCCCGACTCGACCATCTCGGCCAGCATCGGCGCCTCCGGTCCGGAAGCGGCTGCCGGCGCCGCCTCCACCTCCGCGGGCGCGGCTTCCTGCACCGCGGGGGCGCATGCCGCCATGACTGCGCCTGTCGTCGCTAGCGCAGATAGTCGCAAAAACGTACGACGCGTGATCTCTCGCTCTAACATGGGTATTCCTCCTTGTGGTGATCTGCCGAGGGTGATACTTTCGCAAAAATCACGAGGACACGACGTGTTTGCAGGAGCGTCAAACAATAATTCGCTACTGTTTCTGCAATGTCGTCGGAGGAAAATGGGGAATAAATAAAGTATAAATGATGAAATTCCGCTTGTCAAAGCGAATTTCTGTCGCCCCACCGCCAGCTTGGAATACACCTGGCAGTCCGAACTGCAAGGCTCGGTAGCGTGGATCGCACTGCCTGCCAGCCTCCGGGCGAAGGTTGACCAGCGGCATATCAAACCGTCTTGTAAGTCAGGCTCGCTGACGCCCCCCAAGCAGCGGGTAACGCCCCTTTCGAGTTCGTCGGGATTGTTGGAATAGCGGTAGCGTCAAACTGTGGGTAAGAGCGCCACCGCGGACATGAACAGCAAGCGGCGGCTAGCGGGGTCTAACGTTCGAAGACCTGCTCGTCCTCTTCCAGGCCGGCCAGTACCTCTGTGCGTTCACCGTCGGTTACGCCCAGGGTAATGTCGACCTCAATCGTGCTTTCGCCTTCTTTGACCAGCGCGTAGCGCCGGTTGAAGTAACTGTGGATCGCGACGTTGGGGATGGTCAATATGCCCTCTTTGCGCTCCACCACAATGCGCAGGTCGGCCAGGGCACCGATATCCAACGCCAAGTCAGGTGCAGTGAACTCGACTCGAACCGGCAGCCCTTCATCGGCGCCGCTAGGCGTTGAGACCTGAATAAGCTGGCCCGAGACCTCACGCTGCGGGTAGTCGCGGAAGCGGATCGTCACAGCCTGCCCGATTCGCAGCTTCGGCAACTCCTCCTCGCCGGGCGACGAGCTCCTGATTTCCAGCGCGTCGGGAGCCGCCAGCCCCATAACAGGTGCGTATTCCGCGATCAACTGCCCGGCTTCGCCGTCCGTGTAGCGGACTACCCCGTCGAATGGCGCCAGCAACTGCGCCTGCTCAAAACGATCCTGAAGCATCTCTACGTCGATTGCCTTGAGTTCAGCTTCCGCCTGGTGGAGCGCAATCTCGCGGTCATGCTGGTCCGCCAGCAGCATCAACTTCGTCTCCGCGGCCGCCACCGCCAGTTCCATGCGGGCGACGTCGGCCTCCGCCGCGCCGCCGCGCCCCTGCTCCAGTGCAAGTCTTCCCAAGTCCAGGGCCGCCTGCGCCTCCGCTAAGGCCAGCTCCTTGGCTCCCTGGGCCGCTTGCACCCGCAGCCGGGCGATTTCCAGCTGTTTCTCCGCTTTGGCAAGTTCATGCGGCAGAAAGCCGACATCCAGTTCCGCCAACAGTTGACCAGCCTCTACCATATCGCCCGGTTCAACATGAAACCCGTTCAGACGGCCGCCGATGCGAAAGGAAAGGTTCACCCGTTGCAGTGAATCCACCAGGCCCAGCAGCGTCACGCTATCAACGATATCGCCTCGTTCAATTCGATGGACCGCTTTGGGGAGGGGTACGGGCGTAGGGATGGGCGTAGGTGTAACCAATACATCGCCGGGCAGCTGTTCGCAGCCGGCCATCAGCGCGGCCAGCAGCATACAGAAAGCCAGCAACGTAGCCTTCTGCTTCGCATAGCCAATCTTATCTCGAATCATCGTGAAGACCTTCTCGACCTCCCGACCGTCCACTGACCACCGACCACTAACCACTGACCACTGCCCTTACGCCGTTTCCTCTGGTCTGACCTCGCGTCCCTCTTGCGCCGACAGCTGCGCCGCGCGACAAAACCGGAGTATCGCCTTGCCCTCCTCGCCGCTCAGCTCTGACTGCCGCCCTTCTGCAACTGCGTCAACGAAGTCATGCACGCCGGCCACGAAACTGGCGCCCCAATCCGAGTCTACCTCGGGGAACGCCGTGGTTTCACCGTCCCGGTACATTTCCACCGCAGGCCTGTCCAGCAGCATCGAGGTACAGCGGTTCACCCAGATAAAGCCGCGCGAGCCGGTCAGCTCGACCCACTCGTCCTCAGGGCGGCCGTACTTGGTTGGAACCAGCATGTCGTCGGAGGTGACTGCTTCGTATGAGCCGTACTTCTCAGCATCCTTATATTTCCAAATGACCACGGCCGGACTGTCGAGCATCCAGCCATGCTGGATGGGGCGGTGCGTGATCCAGGCAAACACCTTTTCCGGTGCGCCCATGAACCACTGCGCAATCGAGAAAAGATGGTATCCATAGTCGAGAATCACCCGGCCTCCGCCGCTCTGGGCCGCGTCAAAGCGCCAAACCCAGCGCCTGTAGGGTATCTCCCAGTCCTTCCCTGACGTACCCTGCACGCACTTGATCCTTATTGAGAGCGGCTCACCGATCGCGCCGGCGTCGAGCAGCTGCTTGGCCTTGACCAGGGGCGGGTAGAAGCGAAAGTTTTCGAACACGCGCATCAGCTTGCCCGCGCGTGCCGCCGCCTCGATCATGGCATCGCACTCGGCAACGCTGATCGCCATCGGCTTCTGTACTGAAACGTGCTTGCCTGCTTCCAGCGCGGCGATACCCATCTCCGCATGCAGATGGTGAGGCGTAATCACCTCCACCGCGTCCACGTCGGGGTCGGCGAGCAGGTCCCGATAATCGGTGTACGTCTTTCCAATCTGCCACTCGGAGGCGCGCCGCTGCAGCTGTGCCTCGTCAACATCGCAGATGGCGTGAAGTTCCGCTTTGGGGTTGTCTTTGTAACCGAGGTAGTGCAGGTCGGTGATGGCGCCGGCGCCGATGAAGCCTACGCGCAGCTTCTTCGCTCCGCCGCTCACTGTTCCGCCTCAAACATGCGCGCTGACGGTTCCATGATCGGCCACGGCAGCGTTCCAGGCAGTTCAATCAATGCACTCTTATCTGCTTCAATCGCCTTTGTGACGGCAGGCCCAAGCTGCTCGATTGAATCCACACGGCAGCTATCGACGCCAAACGCCCCCGCCAGCGCCACGAAGTCCGGGTTTACAAGGTCGACCGCGTGCGCTGCACCGTAGCGGGCCTCCTGCTGCGGCCGCAGAACACCGTATGCAGAGTCGTTGAAAACTATCGTGACAATCGGCGTATCCAGCTGCACAGCGGCTGCCAGTTCCTGGCAGTTGAACATGAATCCACCATCGCCGCAAAGGGCCACCACCGGTCGGTCCGGTTTGGCTACCTTTGCCCCGATCGCGGCTGGCAGCCCAAAGCCCAGCGTGCAGAACCCCCACGGGTAAATGTTTGTGCGCGGCTCATAAATGTCGAGCAGGCGCCTGCACCAGTACGCCGCCACCGTCAAGTCGCTCACGATGATCGTCTCCCGCGGCAGCGCCTTCCGCAGCGTCTGCACAAGTTCCACGCCTTCGGGCGCTCGGTCCTGACAGTAGTGCCATACCCTCTGACGCAGCTCGGCGATCCCAGCTTCGATGCCATTCTCCTGCCCGCGCACATTCCGTAACTGCCCATTGATCAGTTGCAGCGCCGCGCGTGCATCACCAACAACGCCGACCGTGGCCGGGTAGTTGCGGTCGATCTCCTCCGGATCGATGTCGATGTGGATCAACGACTCCGGCAAGCGCAACCCCCAGCGATCACTCTCTTCCTCAGTAAAGCGCGTGCCCACCGCCAGCATCACATCAGATTCGGCCAGAAACGCCCGCGCCGCAGGATGCAAAATAGTCGCGCCCGCAGCCAGCGGATGGTCGTCCGCAACCGCCCCCTTGCCCAGCACGGTCGTAAAGATCGGCGCCTGCAACCGCTCGGCCAGCTGACGCAACTCGGCGCCGGCACCGCTACCGATCACGCCCCCGCCCGCCCAGATGACCGGCCGTCGCGCCGCTCGCAGCAGCCCCGCCGCCCGTTCGACCTGCTCCGGGTCCGGTGCTAACCGATTCACAGCAGCAGGCGCGGGAATCGTCACATCGTCACTTTCGTCCAGCGTATCGCAGGGAATCTCCACCGCGACCGGTCGCGGCCGGCCGTTCTGCATTTGCGCGAACGCCTCCCGCATCACACCGGGAATCTCCGCCACCGTGTTCGCGCCCGCCCGCCACTTCGTCACCGGCGCGAAGCTCCCCAACTGGTCCTGGCACTCGTGCAGATAGCCCTTGTCCAGCCCGATCCCTTCCGCCGGGATCTGGCTGGCAATGCACAGAACGGGCGATGAATCGCTGTAGGCCGTTCCCAGCGAGGCCAGCGTGTTGAGGGCGGCCGGTCCGGTTGTACTCAGGCACACCCCAACCTCGCCGCTGGCCCGCGCGTAGCCATCGGCCATAAAAGCCGCGCCCTGCTCATGGCGGGCAAGAATGTGCCGGATGCCGCCCATTTCCAACAGCGCATCGTATATCCCCAAATTATGCGTCCCCGGAATGCCGAACGCTGTGTCGACACCGTGCGCCTCAAGGGACCGCACAACTGCTTCACCACCGGTCATGCGCATCGATCAGTAACTCCTGTAGATTGTAGACAGAGGGTAACTACTCAGCCGCAACTGATTCGCAACCCTGAACGAGGGGAGCAAAGGCGTTCTTTCTTCCCTCACTGTTATATTGTGGGCGGTCGGGCCTTCGGCCCTCCCTTGTGCAGGGGCTGCGCCCCCGCAACGCCCCCCTACAAAAACATGCCTCACCGACCGTGTGCCTTCTTCGCAACGTGTCGGCTGGCGCGCTTCCGGCGGCTATACACTAGTTGCGTCACCAAGAGCCTGAATGGTTCCAAGGATGACTGGCTGGTCAACTGCTGTGGCTCAGTTGTTACGACAGAGAAATGTACACATCGGCGAGAGTTGTCTGTCGGACAGCATCGCGACGAACCGTCACCCATCGCAGTCACTGACCACTAACCACTAACCTCCGCAGTTACGCCTTCAAGCCGGTCATGGCAATGCCGCGGATGAAGTAACGCGAGGCAATGCTGTAAATCAACATGACAGGCGCGACCGTCAACATCGAGCCTGCCGCCCACATCTCATAGCGTGTCCACCACAAATTGCGCAGGCCGGCCAGCACCAGCGGGAGCGTCTGCTTGTCCTGGCTGCTGAGTACGATCAGGGGCCACAGGAAACTGTCCCAATTGACGAGGAAGACAAAGACGGCAAGCGCCGACATCGGTGACATCGACATCGGCAGCACCAAAGTGAAGAAGATACGCCACTCGGACGCGCCGTCAATCCGGGCCGCATCGATCAACTCGAACGGGATGCTCTCCATGAATTGGCGCATGAGAAAGATGCCGAACGCCGTATAAAAGCCGGTTACGATGATGCCGCCCAAATTGTCCGCCAGGCCGAAGCTGTTTGCTATTGTGATATACAGCGGCACCATTATCACCGCGAAGGGCACCATCATCGTCGAAAGGACGATGGTGAAGAGTACCTCCTTGCCCGCAAAACGATACTTGGAAAAGATATACCCCATTACCGCCGACGTGTAAACGGATACGACCGTTACTGATACAGCCGAAACAATGCTGTTGCGAAATGCAGCATAAAAGTTCACCCGGCCCAATATCTCGTCATAGTTCCGCAATGTCCACGTTTCGGGCAGGAGCTGCCTTGATTCGACCAGCTCCTTGAACGGCTTTAGTGAAGCAAAGACCATCCATATGAATGGGAAAATGGCTACCACAACCATTCCAAGTAGAAAAATCTGTAAGATACTTTGTGAGATGTCAAAGCGTCTGGCCGGCTGGCGCCGCGCTGGTCCTGTCTTGCCTATAACTGCCATAACGGTCTGTCCTTCAACGTTGGGTGGCTGATAATCACTGCCAGGTTCCGATCCAGACGCCTATGAAGAGTCCCGGCCATTAGTATGTCCACGAGGGACGAAGCAGTTTGATCTGCAAAATGCTGATAGTCAGGATAAACGCGAATTGAAATAGGGAGGCGGCCGTGGCTGTGCCGAAGCGGATGTCCAAAAAGGCTTCCTGATACACGAGCAAGTTGTACAGGAAGGTGGAGTTGCCCGGACCCCCCTCCGAGCCAAACAAGACGGTGGGAAGCGTGAATTCCTGCAAAGAGCCGATGGCAAGCAGAACTGTGACTAACAGGATTGTATGGCTCATCAGCGGCATGGTGATTAGCCAAAACTGCTGCCACGGGTTGGTTCCGTCCACCAGGCCAGCGTCGTACAGTTCCGATGGAATGTTCAACATGCCTGCCGTGAGGATGACAACGAAGAAGCCAAGCCCTTTCCAGGTGGCAATGACGACAGCCGTCGGTAGCGCCGATGAGGAACTGGATAGCCACTGCAGTTCAGGCAGCCCAACTGAACTAAACAGTTTGTTCAGCTGTCCAACCTCCGGGTCCATCAACATTTTGAATAGCAAAGAGACTGCCACCAGCGACACGACTACTGGAACAAAGATCAACGCCTGATAGACGTTACGCCCCCGCTTGACCTTGGACAAACAGACAGCGATTAGCATGGCCAAAGGCAGATGGAATATGAACGAATAGACGGCCCACAGAATCGTATTCTTCACCGAGACCCAGAACAGGGGATGCTGAGAGATTTTGATAAAATTGCCCAGTCCGACAAATGGGCTGTTGCCGGGGTCCAGCAGCTTGTAGGCGACCGTTGACATGCGGAAGGCCTGTATGATCGGCCCGAAACTGAAAATCCAATACCAGATCAGCAACGGCAAAATCATCGTGAAGCCAAACCAGAACTGCGGCTTGCGTAGCGTCCTCATAACAGCGAACCAAACGCCCATCGTCTCAGCTCGGCCTGAGGGTCTGCCCTCATCTGCAACTGTAGTCATTTTCAGTTTCCGTTTTCAGTCATGGATGAGCGTCTGTGAAGCCTTCCCGGCGCCACCTAATCTACTGCTTCAACGATCAGCAGCTCCGAAGTCAGAGCGGTTTCCAGGCGTGACGCGATGCCTGTCCGCGTAAGTGCCATTCCGTCGACTTCGCAGCTCTCAGAACTGTTGTCAAATGTGACGCGATAGCGCCGGCCCGGATCGATCCCCCTGAAGCGCAGCAAGTACTCCGGTTCCGCCGGGTCGCTGAGACGAAACAGCCCCGCAATCGCCCGCGTCCGATCCTGCGATGCCAGCTCCAGCACGCCCCAACCATGCGGATCAAACCCTTTGGCGACCGGAGTATGGTGATAAATGCGGCTGGTCGCGTGGATGGGCCGGACGAAGTTTTTGTAAATCTGCACTGCATTGTGAATGCGAGCCTGTTGGACTGCGTTTGGCGTGGCGTCCTTGAGGTGGAACCAGTTCAGCGAAGGATGCACGAACAGCTGCAGACGGAACTGGAAATCCAGCTCAGCCGTGCGTTGCCCCGACTGGCCCATCCCGGCAAGTCGGTCTACCCGCTCCGGCGGCAGCGCCATCGTCATCCCGTTTGTAATCGTAAAGGCGCGCGGCGCAATCTGCCAGTCGGTTACCCAGGTATGATCAAAATAGCGGACCATGCCCAAATCGGTGCGGGCGCCGCCGCTGGCGCAGTTCTGGAAGATCACATCCTTGTGGCGTGAGGAGAGGCGGGCGTAGATGCCGTAGACCGCCTCGTAATTACGCCAATACGCGTTCTCAACGAATCCCGACTGCTCACTGTATCCACCCGCGCCAATGTTGCCGATGTTGTAGTCCAGGCGGAAGAGATCCAACTCGTGCTCCACGATCAGACGGTCGATCTCGCTCTCCATCCATTCGGCAACTTCAGGTCTGGTAAGATCGATCATGCCGCCCAGCCCGCCCTCTCCACCGTACGGCCTGGCCAGCCATTCAGGATGCTCCCTGGCGATTCTGCTTTCCGGGCCAACCCGTTCCCCGTCCATCCACAGGCCGAACTTCATGCCCTTGCCGTGCACATAGTCCCGAAACGGCTTCAGGCCCCCTGGAAAACGCTCCAGGCTGACATGCCAATCTCCAACCGTCGCGTGCCAGCTGCCATTGGGCGGCGTGTACCAACTGGCGTCGATCAGAAATACCTCCGCGCCCACGTCGGCGCAGGCGTCGATCTCGGAAAAAATAAGCTCCGGCGTCAGCTCCTGCTCCGGCCCGATACCGCTGACGACCAACCCCGCATGTTCGGGATTCTGGGGCGGAATGACGCTTGTCCGCAAATGTTCGTGCAGCGCGTGGATACAACTGTCGAAATCGCCGATCACAACGCCCAGGTGCATCTCCGGCGTGGTTACGGTCTCGCCGGGCGCGATGACTCGCAGCGGCGCAGGTCCGTCCGGGCCGCCGCGAAACCAAAGCCGCGACTGCTCCCGGCTGTTGCCGTCATCCAGGTCAAACTCGAAGGCATACCCCCCCGACCACGCCAACGTACCCACAAATTGCTCGCCGCTATGGTGATTGCGCAGCACAAAGAAGGGATGTCTGTGGCGGCCGCGACGGTAGCGGCCATCGATGCGGTATCCCGCGTACGGCAGCGCCCGCCAGTCGAAGTCGCCCTCATTGCCCCAGTGGGTGTCGATAAAATAGCCCACCGAGTAAGGCGACGCCTCGTCATCAATGTCGTAAGCACATGTCTGCAGGACGCCGCTCCAGGGGAAAGCTGCCGAAAGCGCGGCCGGCTGCTCAGAGCGGTTTTCGATTTCCAGCCAGCGCGTCAGGATCGGCGTGCCGTCCAGGACTGTGTGGACACGAACGACCACCGGGCGCACCGTATGGCGCAGTTCCAATACCGCCGTCAGCCCACTCTCTTCCTCAGTTTGCGAGAAGTCACTCCATTCCCAGTGGGAGCGCAGAAGCTGCCCGTCCACTTCGACCCAGAACGCCTGCGGAGCCGGATGCGCAGCCGCGTCAAATCGCTCCGGTTCAGGATTCGTGTAACCCGAACCGTTCCAACCCCGCCCCACCAGTTGTCCGCGGCTCAATGATTCCTGGTAGGCTGCAAGTCCCGACCGGTAGGTGATGGTGGGGTCCGGGTCGTGGGAAAGGAAGATATCGGCGAACGTCTCGGTCATGGTCTAAGTTCCATTCGAGGTTCGGTGCGAAAGAGGGGTGCGTGAAGAGGAGAGAAAAGTGAGAGCCGAGGGCGCGACGCCGCAAACTCTCACTCCTCTCTCCTGTACTAAATCAAAACTTGTCTACGGTTCCATACCCAGCTCGCGGACGTCACTGACCCATTCTTCGTACTGAGCCTCACAGCGCGACTGGATCAACTCCACTGCTTCTTCGCTGCCAATGTTCCCCTGCCGCACCTCGGAAGCTCCTTCCGTGATGGCCGAGCCGATCTCTGCGATGGAGCCGAAGCCCACGCCTTCGAACCGGGTCAGGGGCTGCAGATGCTCCTGCAGGACCCTGGCCATGCCAACTGCAGGTCCGTCGGGATCAGGCTCGGAGAAGTGGTCATAAACGCCGACCAGGTCCTTCCAGGAAGTGTGGGGTGCGCCCCCGTAAATCTTGGCGTATTCTACCTGCCCTTCGTGCGTGACCAACATGCGCAGAAATTCGACGGCCATATCAGGATTCTTGGCCTGCTTCAGCGAGATGAATCCCCATCCCCCCTCACCGGCGAAGATCGGCAATTCGCCTTCAAAGACCATTGGCGCGCCGCACATAAGGTAAGTGTAGCCCAGTTCCCAGGACATCGGCAGCGACGGTGTGCCGTTGCCTCGTGCCAGCGCAACCTTGCCGGCCAAAGCGGCGTCGACGTGGCTCTGGTCCAACTGTGTTTCGATGCCCATCTCCACCGGCGTCTCGACATACAGCCGCATCGCCTCCATACCTTCTTCGGTATTGATGTGGAACTGCTTGTTTTCAAGGTCCCACCAGTCCTGGCCTTTCTTGTCGAGCAGCGTTCGCAGAATGCCGAGATAACTCATGTCGTCCCAGCCCTGACTGCTCAGGCCCCACCTGGTTACCTTTCCGTCCTCTTCGATCTGTAACGCCTGTGCCAACTCCCACATGCTGGCGTAGCTCTCGAAGAAGACTTCTCCGTTCAGCGGCGGATACTGGTCTTCCAAACCCAGTGCAATGACATCTTCGCTGGGAACGTTTACCATGTTGCCGACACCGTTGGCCTCGGTTGGTACGCCCCAAATCTCGCCTTGCCAGGTATAAGCGCCAATAGCATCGCCGACAAACGACTCTTCCGGGTCTACGCCCATATGGTTGTAGACCTGCTCCGTGCAGGGGACCAGCGCCTGGTGCAGATGCAAACTGGTCAACTGCTCGCCCATGATGCAGGCAACATCCGGCTGTGTCCCGGCAGCTAGCGCAGCAATCACTTTGGGTGGGATCGGCCAAGCCTGCGGCTGAACTTCGTACGTCCCTCCGCCTTGCGACTCGAAAAGGTCAGCAAGTCGTTGGTACGCCGCCACATGGGGGTCGTACTGCAAGCCCCACAGCACACCCTGCCGCTGCTCACTGGGTATGGCCGCGCCTTCGCTGCCTGGCGCAACCGGCGCCGCGCACGCGGCCAGAAGGCCTACTCCCATTACACCTGCCGTCGTCCTCAGAACATCTCTGCGGCTGTACTGCTTCCTCGACATGTCTCGTCCTCCTGAAAGTGATGAATGTGAACCGACGTAAAGTTGTAAATTGGCTGGTATAACCATCATCGCGCCATTTATTCAAAGTGCCGTTGCACCTGCGTCGTATGACGCCCTGGCGTAAGGCGCCTGAGTCTTACAGCCCTGATAAGAGTACTGAAAAGTGCGGTCCGGGTCACTGCAATTTGCCCCAAAGAGCATATCGCTACCGTGCAAGCGGATCAGCGCCAGCGTCTTTGCGTGGCTTGCCGCCTATTGAGATGTTTGAACCGTCGATCCTCCGGTTATGCGAGAGGTTGGACTAAGAAGTTGAAACAGTGTGCGTGTGGGATCGGACAGGATCGAAATCGTCTTCACAGGTGACGGTCGTCACGTTTTGTTGGATTACGGGGCGAAGTTGAGAGAAAGTTGTGAATTGACGTGTCTGGCGGTCTTACTATACAATCGTTTTTGGTTGTCGCCAACTGCAAAAAAAATACAGTTAGCTGACACCAATAAGGTGGCGCCGCTATCTTAGCACTGTCGTCAGCAAATTCACAACAGCAAAAAAAGTAGGTCGGTTGCCGCCGGGGACGCTGTCTATGCCCTGTCGAATCGTCGACTGTTCCCCGCTACGCCAGGAATCGACGGTGAGACTTCCGGGCACAGGATGCCACCCAACGCTGACGCGCAAATCAACAGGAGGGGGAGTCATGATGCAGAGAACGACTTGGAGATGGATGGCGTTGGTTCTCGTGTTGGCAATGGTGCTTTCGGGCTGTCAACCAGTACAACCGGCCGCCTCCGGTGACGACGCCGCAATGGCCGGCGAAGAGGTGGTCATCGCCGTCGGCATCGAGCCGGTCAGCCTGGACGCCTGGCGCTCCTTCGCCGGGACCGGCGGACCCGGATTCCGCAACGCAATCGAACAGCTGATCAACCGCGATTTCACCACCGGTGAGTTTGTCCCGATCCTGGCCACGTCCTGGGAGAGAATAAACGACACCACGATCCGCTTCACGCTCCGTGAAGGCGTGACATTCCATGATGGCTCGCCCTTCAACGCCGAAGCCGCCGCCGCCAGCATCAACCACACCTTCGATGCCGATAACGCCTTCGACCTGCTCGATTTCCTCGGCACAATGAGCGCAACCGCCGTCGACGAATACACGCTGGACGTGTCGACCCCGGAGCCCGACCCGATTCTGCTCGGCAAGGTCGAGTGGGTGGGCATCTCATCCGCCAGGCAACTGGCCGAAGATCCCGACTCCTACCATACTGAGATTATCGGCACCGGCCCGTACAAGTATGTCGAGTGGCGCAAAGGTGAGTCAATAACCTATGAGGCCAACCCGGACTGGTGGGGCCTCTCCAACACCGACGACGCGCGCGGTGCGCAAACCTTCCAGAACATTACCGTTCGATTCCTGCAGGAGGATCAGGTGCGGTCCGCCGCCGTGCAGGCCGGTGAGGTCGATCTGGCCCAGTTCGTAACGCCCGAACAGTGCCAGCTGCTCGACGAGAATGCTGACACCAGCTGCGTGTCGGCCCCCAGCGTCGAAACAATCTTCATCCGCATGGATACCAATAGTCCCCTGCTGTCGGACCGCCGCGCCCGCCTCGCACTGCAGCTGGCAATTGACAAGGAAGCCATCGTCGATAGCATTCTCGGCGGCGCCGCCTCTGTCGCCAGCCAGATCGTAAACTCATCCGCCACCGGTCACGATCCCAGCCTGGATCCCTATCCATTTGACCCAGACCAGGCGCGCGAGCTCCTGGCCGCCGCGGCCGCAGACGGCGTGCCCGTCGATATGGAGATCACGCTTGGCGCCCGCCATGCCGTCTTCCCCAGAATAGACGAGGTCATCCAGGCCGTTGCCTCCATGCTCACCGATGTCGGTTTCAGCGTAACCACCACCTTCTACGATCCCGAAGGCTTCGGACAGGTGATGCTGATCAACATCAAGGACGTTCCTGTGGAGCGCAACTTCGTCGCCATCCATCTGCATGGCAATGAGATCATGGATTTCCACTCCTCCTACCGCTTCTACTACTCCTGCGAAGGCATCCTTTCCGTCTACTGCAACGAGGAAGCCGATGCCGTCTGGATGAAGGCGAATCCGTTGACAGGCGACGAGCGTGAAATGACGCTGCAGGAGCTCAGCCGGATCGTGCACGAGGACGTCGCTATCGGCTACCTCGGCCATCTGGATCTCGCATACGGCGTCGGTAGCCGGATCAATTGGGCGCCGCAACTCGACCATCGTATTCTCGTCAAGGAGATGACGCTCAAATAGGCTCGTGTAAATCCCCCGTGGATCGCGGCCTTTTGCGAAAGCGGTTTCCGCTACTGTAGTTTCTCGTTACATATCGACCGCGGCGCTGCCGCCAGCGTCGCGGTCAATCTTTGCAACTGCCTGGGCCGGGCACAGCCCAGGCTAAGACTGGACCTTGAATTGTACAAGCGCTTACGCGTTACCACCGGAGCGCAGGATATAGTGGAGACTGACTATGAAGGATAGCAGCCGGACAGCCATGATCGTAGCGGGGATAATAGCAGGCGCGCTGCTGGGCGGCCTGTTTGCCTGGCTATCCAGCGCTCGCACCGAAGAGAGCGGCGAGACCGCCATCGAAGCCATCGGCCCGGCCGAATACTTCCAACTGGGCATCGGCGTTCTGACCCTGGCGCGACAGTTTCAATCTCTGCTCCAGCGAAAATTGTAAAATTCGCCGCTGTATTGTAATTTGAACGCAGAATCCAGATACAAAGGAACATTGCGTTGACCCTGACAGCAAGACTCGGCAGTAGCAGCAGACCAGTTAAGATTGCAATCATCGGCGCAGGACCTTCCGGCTTCTACGCCGCCGGCGCCCTGTTGCGGCAAAAAGAGACCCACGTTTCGATCGATCTCTTCGACAGGCTGCCCACACCTTACGGCCTGGTGCGCTACGGCGTGGCCCCCGATCACCAGAAGATCAAGTCTGTCACCCGCATCTATGAACGCACCATGAAAGACAGACGCGTTCGCTACTTCGGCAATGTCGATCTCGGCTCCGACATCACGCACGCCGAGCTGAAGTCGCACTATGATCAGATCATCTACGCGGTTGGAGCCCCGTCCGATAAAAAGCTCGGCATTCCCGGCGAAGACCTGCAGGGAAGCTTCTCCGCCACCGAGTTTGTGGCCTGGTACAACGGCCATCCCGACTTTCGCCACTTTCAGTTCGATCTGAGCGTCGAAAGTGTCGCCGTGATCGGTGTCGGCAATGTCGCGATGGATGTAACTCGCATCCTGGCCAAATCGGTCGCTGAATTGGAGACTACTGACATCACCGACTACGCCCTGGAGGAGCTGCGGGAAAGCAATGTCAAACGCATTCACATCTTTGCCCGGCGAGGGCCGGTGCAGGCCAAATTCACCAATCCGGAGATTAAAGAGCTGGGTGAGCTGGAGATAGCCGACGTGATCGTCAACCCTGCCGACCTGGTTCTCGACGATGCCAGCCAGGCCGAGATGGAAGGGGATCGCACAGCCCGGCGCAACATGGAAACGTTGCACGACCTGGCGGAACGCGGGGCCACAGGCAAACCGAAGCAGATCATCTTCCACTTCCTGCGCTCGCCAACGGAGATTACCGGCTCTGGCGGCGCGGTCAGCGCAATGACGACCGAAAAGAACGCCTTGCATGCTACCGAAACGGGCTATGTATCCTGCCGCGGCATCGGCACTTACGCTGAGTATGACGTAGGGTTGGTCTTCCGCTCGATTGGCTACCGAGGAGTACCGATTCCAGGCGTTCCGTTTTTTGATCGTTGGGGTATCATACCTAACGAAAAGGGACGGGTGACCGCCGAACATGGCGGCGCAGTCGTACCCGGCGAATACACCGTCGGTTGGGCCAAGCGCGGCCCTACCGGCGTAATCGGCACCAACAAGCCGGACGCCGGCGAAACCGTAAAATTGATGCTGGAGGATGTGAAAAACAGCGCCGTCGCGTCATCTCCTGACGGCTCTGCCGCAGCCAATCATAGGGGCCTGCACACTGGCGGGGAACCACGCCCAGGTGACATCACTAACCTTTTGCAAAAAAGGGGCGTTGCCTTCGTTTCATTTGCCGACTGGCAGATTCTGGAGCAGATCGAGAATGAACGGGGTGCGCTGCGGGGACAACCGCGGGCGAAAATCACCGACGTCGACGAGATGCTCCGCTTGATTCAGTCCGCCAAAAAAGAAGCCGCGGCACTGCCCTCATAGCGCACTGCCCACAGCGCCTTTCAACCACGACTGTGCGTCCCACTTTCAACCACTAACAGTCCTCAGCCGGTCTCTTCCCTGTCATCTTCAGCCCTCGGTTCGAGGAGCGCATCCATCTCCTGCGTCTCCTCTTCGCCTTCCCCATCTTCGGCCTGATTTCCCTCCGCCCGATAGGTGGGAATCTCGTCGAGTTCTGCGTTGCCCGCATTCACCTCATCCACCGCGCTCCCCTCAACCTCCGTTTCAGCAAGCGCATGAGATTCATCAGGTCCCGACGTTTCATCAATCTCCCACGCATCTGATTCGGGCGTCAAACTAACCGGAACATGGGCAGGCAAGGAGGCCTTGATCTCTTCATCACTACCATCTCCCCAGTAGGAAGTGACCGAAGCCAGCACCGGCAGATCATCCAGACTGAGAATTGACTTCGTTCTCTTTAGCACTGCGATCCTCTCTTCCTCGGCAACCAAGCGCTCTCGGGGCTCAGGTTCCTGTATTTCGGGCGCCGCCAGGAGCGCTTCAGGCCCTTCTGGCAACTGATTCATCTTCTTGTAAAGCTGCGCCAGCGCCGGGCCGACCGCATCCAGGGGAAGGTGGCTTCGCACCGGCGTGTCTGATGTCTCCCACAACTCGGCCAGCGCCTCAAAATCCCACACTGCAGACAGTACACTCTCTGTGCGAGAATTCGACGCCTCTACCAAAATGCCGCTTGCGCGGGGGGTAAGCTCCTGTGGAGCCAGCACCGACGAGCGGCCCACAAACGGGTCTCGCTGTCGACGGCTGAACTCGTTATGGCCGACCAGAAAGCTGATAGCGGCGAACAGTTGGTTGTCCTGCATCCGCGCCAGCATCCCGGCCCGCAGCTTTTCGTATAGGACCCGATCGGTAGCCGCGCCCTGGGCGACAAGAAGCTCCGCACCCTGGTATGCCAGCAGCCGCCCTACTTCCGGGTAGAGCAAGTCGCCGCCCAGCATCAGCCCGATCTGCCCGACCGGCGTCGGAATTACGTTCCACTCGTGGCCGCTCTGGGCCAGATCCTCGTCTTCAGGATGCAGCACCCGCTTGGCCTGGTAGCCCAGCCGCTCGCCGCCAGGCCCATAGACCACCGCCAAGTTGCGCAGCACCCCGTCCAGAGGGTCCGGCAGATAGGCGCTCGGCGCAACCAGGGTTACATCAAATTCCCGCGCCAGCTCTCCAAAAACCCCGTCATAGGCATCCCACACCATCTCCGGCTGCGTCGTCAGCAGCGCGCCCGCCATCTGGCGAAAGTCGGAATTCAGCCACCCCGCAAGCGCGCCCGAAACGCCGCCGCTGACCTTTTGCCACAGGCCTGTCTGCCGCCGCCGCGCCAAATCTGCCCGCTTGAGCAGATTCGCCTGAAAGCCGCCGAGAAGCGGCGGGATCACCATCACGCCGGCCAGTTCAGGGAATACCACCAGCCGCGCCCTCTTGTTCTCCGCAGCCCGCATGAACCGGCGTAAATCGTCCCGGTACTCGTCCAGCGTCTGCGGCAGCCGCATCTTCTGCTGGATACAGGCGACAACGAGCGTTTTCATCGGAGCTGGACTGTCCGTTCCCCTACTACGCAATACGAAACACGCATTACGATACTATCCCTTATACGCCCCGATAATGTCAATGATCAATCCCACATCCTTGCGCGCATGCTCCAGAGACGTGCGTGACGCCTTGCCGTTGACAATGCAGTCGTGGAAGTGGCGCAACTCTTGCACAAAAGCGCTGTCCCAGTCGATATACGGTTCGCTGCGATATGTGGTGCCCTCGCTGTCGATCCCCTGGATCGACAGCGTAGACAGGATCCCCCGTGAAAAGCCGGTCGGGTAGGACACGACCACACGCTTATCGTCGCCGTAGATCTCCAGCGTCTCCTTGAAGTCCCACAGATCGGGCAGATCGATCCACGTGCCCAGACAGCGGGCTCCGTTCTCGTAGACCAATGTGAATGTAACCGCGCGTCCCTCCTGCCAGATCTCCGTATGCGTCACCTCGACCGGCAGGCCCATGATCTCGCGCAAGCCATACAGATCGTGGATCATACTGCCCGCCAGCAAATGGAAGGCGCGCTCCACGTGGGGGGCCACGTCGCCGATAGCCTGCTGTCGCGCGGCCTGCCGCCCCGCAATCGCGCTATCCATCGCCCCCTCCGGCAGATCGCCAAAACTGCGCACGTCGAACTGTTGCAGGTGCAACGCGTTGTCCGGGTGCATATGATTGATTTGCACAAAGCGCACATCTATGTCGGCCGCTTCCTGCTTGGCCCGCTCAAATGCTGGGTCATAGACTTTCATATAACCCGCTTGGCCCACCTTCCCGGCTCGCTTGCACGCCTCGATCATTTCGTCGCATTCCTGCAAAGAAAAGCAGACCGGTTTTTCTACAAATGCGTGCTTACCCGCATCGAAGGCATCAACGGCCACACCCTTTTTCGGGTCCGTCTGGCACAGTATCACGGCCTCCACATCACTCGCCAGCAGATCGCGATAATCGGTAAAGTGCTGGGGCACGTGAAAACGGTTAGCCACATACTGGGCCGCGCCGGCCGACACGTCGCAGACCGCCGTCACCTCGAACTCATCCTGTAATTCCTTCAAATTGGGCATATGATGGACCTGGGCGATGGCCCCGCATCCGATGACGCCAATCTTCACTCGTCTCACTTTCTTTTCTCCGGTCGCTGGTCGATGGCTGACGGTGGGTAGGTAGGTGAAGGACTATTAGGGCCTTATGCTAGTTGGGAAAGGCCAATTGCTTGATTTGCAGATAGTCAGGTACGCCCAAGAGGCGGTTGATATAAATGCAGAGGGTATGTGCGGTCAATTTTGTGTATAAGCGTGCACAAAGGCCTCTGAGCGTGTGAGCGTGGTTGGTTTCAATCGAGAACTGTGCGTTGAGTTGACTGGTGACTGTTTCGATGATTTGGCGGACCGAGTCGTAGAGGCGAGAGAGGTGTGCCGGGATCTGTTTTTTCTGGTTTTTGCGCTTCTTGGTGAGAAGACGGATGCGATTGTATTGCCAGAGTTCCTCAGCTGCCGGTGCACTGACGTAGGCCTTGTCGCCGATGACGATGCGGTTGTCGTGTTCTGCAAGGAGTTCGCGACCGACAGCCAAGTCGCGTTCGTTAGCCGGAGCTAACTCGAAGTCGATAATAAGGCCACCCATCGTGATCAGCATATGCAGCTTGAAACCGAAGATCATCATCTTCTTGGAGGGAACGGGCCCATAATCGGCCCCCCAATCGGACCATTTGGCGCGCGCTTGTGGCGCCAGATGGAATTGAACCACAGGAATAGGCAGGCTATCGATTACACAATGCACGTCCCTGTAGAGTTCCGTCCTGGCCAACATCATGCGTCGCATTTCATTGATGACCCCCATCAAGTTACATCGCCGCCGATTGAAACGGCTCTGCTCCGGCAAAATCGGAAACTTATCCCGATGTGCCTGCATATGATTGAGTAACTCTGTTTCCACATCCCATCCCACACATTCGCCGATGAGACAAATCGCGATCAATTCACTGTCGCTACACTCAGGCTCCGGCCCCGGTCGTCTCAGCTGTCCTTCCAGTTCCTTGTACATGTCGTCAACGAGCACATACACGCATAGACAGAAGTCGTCAAAGTGGGCTATCATTCGCTTGGTCCCCCTGGTGAGCTACCTTGGTTGGTCGAGACTTCCAAAGTTATCTCACCAGGGGACTTTTTTCAACCGCTAACTAGCATAAGGCCCTATTATGGACCGGTATAATCCGTGTCCACAGTGCGCGAGGTAAAGCTGTTCCAGACATCCGCCAGCGCGAAGCCGCTGCGGAAGGCCGGGTAAAGAGATGCCCACATCGCATCGCGGGCTGCATGGGCCGCGGCCTCATCCCCTGCCGCGCGCGCCGCCTTAAAGGCTGCAATCTGCTCCCGCTGGGTCTGTGTATTCGTTTCGACCGCAGACAACCATGCTTCGGCGGCGGCCAGCTGCTGATCAAGAATCTCGTCAGTCGGGGTCGTCCGATCCGGCTCTACGTCGTATGACGTATTCAACGCAAAACGAGGCGGCTTCTTTGTACCGTCTTCATTCCAGTAGGTATGGGTAGGCTGAATGTGCGGCGTCACCGACAGGTACATAATGACAGGCTCGTCCCCCACATTGCGCACCTGGTGGTCCTCATCGGTAAGTGCGATGCAGAGTTGGCCCGGCCCCAAGACCTCGGCATGACCCTCGATTGTGAACTCCGCCTGCCCTTGCAATATGAGAAAAATCTCATGGCCCAGATCATGGGTATGAATCTGCGCCGTATGGCCTACCTCGAACTGCAAAAAGCGGGCCCGGATCTCCGGCGTTGTCAGCACGTTACGTATGTCTTTATGAAAGTCCAGAACCTGAAAGGGCACAGCTCTCTCCTTGTTCGTTTTTCGCTATCAGTTGGCGGCTCAACTATTCGTTGCAAACGGGAACTGCCGGGAAGACGCTGCAAGCAACTGGACGGCCTCCTTAATCTATCCGCCGCCGCAGCTTCGGGTCGAGGAAATCTCTGAACGCGTCGCCAAAGAGATTGGCGGCCATGATCGCAAAAGTGATCGCCAGGCCAGGGAAGATTACAAGCCACCAGGGGGGACGAAACGCGGCTGCCAGCACGCCGCCCAGCATATTGCCCCAACTCGGCGCCGGCGGCGGAATGCCCATCCCCAGAAAACTCAGTGCCGACTCGGCGAAAATGGCGCCTCCCAGATGCAACGTCGCCACCACCAGGATCGGCGCAACCGCCTGCGGCGCAACATGGCGCACCATGATCCGGATATTCGACGCCCCATTTACCATGGCGGCCTCGACGTAGGAGGTCTCCTTGATCGAGAGCACCACCGCGCGCGTGATGCGCGTGGCCGAGGGAATGCTCGTTACCGAAATGGCAACGATTACGGTAAACAGTCCCGCCCCCAGGACGACAAGCAGCAATAGCGCCAATATCAGACCGGGAAAGGACATCAGCACATCCACAACGCGCTGGCTGATTAGATCAAATCGCCGGCCCATATAGCCGCTGGCAACGCCCCACACAAAGCCGATCAGGTCCCCAATGAAGACGGACGTGATACTCACGATCAGCGTAATGCGCGTCCCGTATATGATTCTACTCAGAAGGTCCCGACCCAACTGATCGGTGCCCAGAATGTGCTCCCCGGTCGGCGCGGCGCGTATGGCGCTGTAGTCGGCTTCCAGCGGATCGAAAGGGGAGAGAAGAGGCGCAAAGACCGCCAGGATGAACATCAGCACCCAGACGCCCACGGCGAACATCCCGATCGGCGAGGACTTCGTAAAGCGTCTTACCGCGCCGCTGAAACGCAGCAAAACATTGGGGCGCTGGCCTTCAATATCGAGAACAATACCTTCGGAATCGGCAGGCGGTGCGCTCGTCATAGCCATTTCGGCTTCCTCAATGGGTGGATAGCGACATGTACTCAGAAGGCCGCGGCTATTGTAAACGCCGCCGCCGACCACAACGCCCTATCCACTATTCGTAGCGAATGCGGGGATCGAGAAACGCGTAACTCAGGTCAACAAGAAGATTGATAACGACGTAAATCAAACCATACAGTAGAACGAGGTTCTGGATCATCATCCAGTCCCGCTCAGTCATACCCTGCACCAGCAGCTTTCCAAGGCCCGGTACCGCAAACGCGGTCTCGACCGAAACCGCGCCGCCCAGCAGCCCGCCCAACGCCAACCCGGTCGTGGTTACGACCGGAAGTAATGCGTTCTTGAAGACATGGCGCCAAACCACCATGGCCTCCCGCAGACCCTTGGCCCGCGCCGTGCGAATATAATCTTCAAACAGCACTTCAAGCGCCGCCGACCGCGCCATGCGCGCCGTCGACGCCGACAGCCCCAATCCCAGCGCCAGCGCCGGCAACACTGTCATCGAAAGATTGCCTAACGGGTCCTCCCATAGCTGAATAATTGTGATCGGAGGCCGCCAGGTAAACACGAGTACGGTGAAAAGAATAATCAGCAGCCCCAGCCAGTAGCTCGGCACTGCAATAAAGACCGTGATACCAACGCGCGAAAGATGGTCCATCATCGTATTCCGCCACATCGCGCTGAGCATCCCGAGCGGTACCCCGATCAGCCAGGATAACAGCACTGCCATGACCGCAATCTGCGCCGAAATCGGGCCCCGCCGCAGGATCATGCCGCTGATCGGCTCCTTATTCCAGAACGACGAGCCCATATCGCCGCTGATTACCTGCGCCATCCACTCCAGGTACTGTATGTAATAGGGCTGGTCCAGCCCCAGGCTGGCGCGCACCGCCTGCAGCTCCTCTTCACTTAGGACATATATCCCGTCCGACTCCGACACGATCAACTGTAGCGGATCGCCGGGAATCACCCGCATTGCCAAAAAAATCAAAACCGTGACGCCGAATATAGTCGGGATGGCAATGAGTATGCGGTTAAGAAGATATTTCGACATGAGCGATTGGAGGGAGTCTGCGAACTTCACGGAATGGGCGGCGCAACAGCCCGGCGAACGGGCCTGGTCGCGCCGCCCAATAGATGTTCAACTGTCCGTTCCCTGCGCGTAACCCCTAGTTAGCATCCGGTTGCCGCGACCTGTAGCAGCTCTGACCACTGATCACCTGCAACCGCCGCGCCTCTACGCATCAGGGTCGATCCATACCGTCTCCATGCGGCCCCACTCGGCAAAGACCCGCGAGTCCAACGCCAAACCTTTGACCCGGTTGTTCCACATCGGCAGGTGATAGGTGTAGCCGACCAGGTACTCCGGCGGGTTCTCGTCCAGCAGATTCTGCGCATCGGCGATCTGCCCCGTCCGTGTCTCGACGTCCAACTCCACGTCTATACTGCTCAGCAGTGTGTCGAAGTCCGGATTGCTGTAACCGCCGAAATTCTGTGAACCTCCAGTGGCCCACCACAGGTTGCCGCGCGGCGAGATGTCAGAGACTGAATGCCCGCGCGTGTGAACCATCAACTGATAGTTGCCCGACTGCTGTTCCGAGCCAAGCAGCGCGCGTTCGACGATGCGAATGTCAGTCTCGATGTTCAGTTGGCGCTTGAGCATATCCTGGAATGCGGGGGCCAGCAGTTCACCCTGCGGCCCGGCCGCCGCCAACAGTTCGATCCCTTCCAGACCATCACCGTAACCGGCATCGGCCAACAGCTGCTGCGCCGTCGCGACATCCTCTTCCTTATCGGCCCTGTAGCCCGGCATCGTCGACAACTCTTCAGGGGTTGTGGCGTACGGATCGCCCTGCGGTACCCAGCGAGTAATGTTGATCAACTCCTGCGTACCGAACGCCGCCGCCAGGTTATGCTTGCTCACCGCCAGATGGATCGCCTTGCGCACGCGTGGATCGTCAAAAGGAGCCTCGCGGTTGTTGATGAATACCCAGTACGCGCCGAAGTTGGCCAGCTGGTTGGCCTGCACGGAGTCAGGCCGATTCTTGCCCTCGTCCCATGTCTCTTTAGCGACGTTCCACGACATGTCAGCCTGATCGGTGAGCACGGCAGTGCCGCGGTCGGACCAAGCCGGCACGTGCAACATTTCCAGCCCGTCTACGTAGGGCAGCTCCGGATCCCAATAGTCGGGATTGCGCTCCATGATCCACTTCTCGGCCGGCAGATGGTCGACAAAGCGGAACGCGCCCGTTCCAGGGGCGATAACTTCACGCAGATCGTAGTTGTTTTCCTCCAGCGACTTCTTCGAGTAAATCAGCGCATTGGTGGGCGTCAGAAGATTGAGGAAGAATGGCCGCGGCGAATTCAGGTTGAAACGCACCGTCATGTTATCCACAGCCTCGACCGAGTCAACAAATGTGAAGTTGGCCTTCAACGGGCTGACAATGCCTTCCGGCGGGTCAATGATTCGATTGAACGTCGCCGCCACATCCGCGGAGGTGAACGCTTCGCCGTCATGGTACTTAACGCCCTCTCTCAAGGCAAAGGTGTACGAAAGGCCGCCCTCGCCTACCTCCCAGCTCTCGGCCAGGTCGGGAATGATCGTGCGCAGTCCGTCTACCAGATTGTTGCGTACCAGATTGTTGTACATGTGCGATAGGACATGGGTGCCGCCGCCCTGGTGGGCATCAAAGTGCGACATCGTCACGCCGAAGGCCGTCCGCAGTATGCCCCCGCGTTGCGGGTTGCCATCCGGGCGCATCATGCCTGCTCCGGTCGCAACAGCCTCAGGTGTCGGCACCGCCGTCGGCGCGGCCGCTGGGGCGGCCATTTCGGCCGGCGCGCCAGCCGCGCAGGCTGCCAGTGCAGATGCAGCCGCGCCCGCGGCCATCATCTTCAGGAAAGTACGGCGGCCAACGTTACGTGCTCCATTGTCCGTGTTCTGCTGACGTGTCATCGGTTTGGCTCCTGTTCTCTTGGTGATTAGCCGAATGACCTGAGTACGAAGCGCCTCCACACTTGTAACCCGCGCCCCTGGTGCGTCGGTGCAATTCCCGCGAATAATCAAGTTCCTGGAATCGGCGCCAACTGGTGGAGTACTGTTTTCAAATGGGATTCACTTTGGCTCAGGGATCATGGTACATTATAGGGGAAGAGAAGATCAGCGTCAAAGACGGCCGCCTCTCCATAATTCAGTCCGGCCTCGCCTGCTTTCAGGCCGATAACAAGCGCACCTTCCGGCACGACAGGCCCAGCCAGTTTTCCACTCCCCGATCCCAAAGAGCACGCATCAGCGGGCCGCTGAGATCTCCCGGAGCGTTATGCGCAATCCATTCGAAAACCAACACCTTACGGAGCGCCAAACCAATGCAACCCGATATCTCATCCATCAGCCCAGCGCGCAGCGGGCGCGCCTCCTCCTGGGACACAACCGGTCGCAACGCCGACGCCTGGACCATCCCCGCCGGCGAATCCCGTGTGCTGGCAGACATCAGCGGGCCGGGCGTCATCACCCATATCTGGATGACCCAGCGCAACCACTACCGCGACTGCCTGCTGAAAATTACCTGGGACAATGCCCCGCATCCGAGCGTGCTAGTGCCGCTGGGAGATTTCTTTGGCCTGGGCAGCGGAATCGTCAACTCCTATCAGTCGCAACTGTTTACCGCCTCCACCCGCTGGAACAACCAGTTCGAGACCGGCTGCGCGCTCAACTGCTATGCGCCAATGCCTTTCCGCGAGCGAGCCCTTGTGGAACTCGTCAACGAGAGCAATGAAGATCATCGCCAGTATTTCTATGTGGATTACGAGCTGGTCGACGAGATGCCGCCCGAACGAGGCTACTTCCACGCCGAGTTCCGGCGCGCCAATCCCTTCGGCGGCTGGGGGCACGAGATAACTGTCAACAGGCCGGAGGCGAATGTCATTAACAAAGAGAGGCAGGCCTGGGATGACAACTACGTCATTCTGGAGACCCAGGGCCGCGGCCACTACATCGGCTGCACCCTGTCCGTCACCAACTTCCAGGGAACCTGGTGGGGCGAAGGTGATGACATGATCTGGGTGGATGGCTACAAGTGGCCGCCCGACATCCACGGCACCGGCAGCGAGGACTATCTGAATCAGGCCTGGGGCATGCAGAGAAACGCCTTTCTCCGCAACGGCTCCTCCATCTTCGAGGAAGACACCGGCGGCTATCAGTCCTCATACGTCCTGCATCTGGAGAACCCCGTGCGCTTCCAACAAGAAGTGAAGGTAACAATCGAGCACGGGCACGGCAACCATCTCGCCAACGAAATGTCATCCGTGGCCTACTGGTATGCGGCCGAGCCGACTAAGCCGGTCGAGCCTCCCCCTGTGGCGCAGCGGCAACCGGTGTTGCGCGACAATCTCGGCAACTGGCTCTACGACAGTGGTAATCAGGTGGCGAGCCGGGTCGTCCCTATCAACGAGGAAATGCAGGCCATGAAGGAGCGCTGGGCCAGGGCGAACAACGCTGGCTGAATCGTACTAACTTTCATCCGACGGCGTCATCTGCCGGTATTTCCCGCCGTAAAACAGCACCGGTTCGCCCGCGTCATGCTCCAGATATTCGACCTGCCCAATGTACAGCGTATGGTCGCCGGCCGTGTGCGCATCCACCACCTTGCAGACAAAGTAGGCCAGGGCATCAGGCAGAACCGGGTAGTCTTCGCGGCGCTCAAAACGGACTTCCAACCCTTCAACCGGCCAGCCGGCGAAATGGCTGCTGAAATCCTCCTGATCGTGGCGCAGAATGCTGACCGCATAGCGGCCGGTCTGCGCCAACAGGTCATGCAGCCTCGCCTTGTGCCCGACAGAGATGACCAGCAGAGGTGGATCCAGTGAGACCGACATGAACGCATTGGCGGTCATACCGTGAACGTCTCCGTCCAGTTCGGTTGTGACGACGGTGATGCCGGTGGCGAACAGGCCGCAGGCATTGCGCAATTCACGAGGGTCTATCGCGGCAGAGCTGTTTTCAGTCATAGGTAAGTCCGTAGCGCGTGTCGGGTGAGGTGTGCGCAGCGTAAAGTCAAAATCTGCCTTCACCGCAGCGCATCGATTTCGCCAATCCTAATCGGTATCCTTTTCAAACTCAAGTCGAAACTACGCAGCCACAACAAATTTGCGATCCTGAACGAAGCGAGCGAAGGTGATTGCTCTTTCCGCACTTACTGTTTTAGGGCGGTCGGGCCTTCGGCCCTCCCTTGTGCAGGGGCTGCGCCCCCGCAACGCCCCCCTACAAAACCATCGCTCACCGACCGTGTGTCCTCATTCCAGCCGTGCGGCTCCAGCAGCGTGTCTAGCCAACAGTGTCTCCTCCCCCACTTGCCGCCTCCACCCACCGACCATCGACCGCTGATCTCCGGTGTTCCACTGACGACTGGTGTTCCACTGAAAACTAAAAACTGACTACTAAAAACTGCAGTTCCGACCTTGTGTCCTCATTCCAGCCATGCGGCTCCAGCAACCTGGCTGCCGCCAACCGAATACGCATTCAGATAGCCTGAATGGCGGCAGGGATAAAGGGCTGGTCAAGACAGGAACTGTATATGGCTTAGTAGTTACCTCAAATCTACCTTCAGAATTGACAAATAGACGGTCAATGGTAGGATACCACGAAACTGACTGTACCGTGCAGCCGGGGAAAGCTGTCCCGGCACAAAGAGAATGGCAAACCGCATATGACGAGCGTGAATGATGGCTGAAGAAAGATTTTTCGTGACCGGCGCGCTGGGCTGCCTCGGCGCCTGGGTCGTGCACAATCTGATACGCGAGAATCTCCCCGTAACCGTCTACGACCTCGGTTCCAACACACACCGGCTCGAGTTGCTGATGGAGCCGGACGAAATTGCCCGAATTCAGTTTGTCCAGGACGACATCACCGACACCGAGGCCGTCGCCCGTGCCGTCGAAGCAAGCGGGGCCAACCGCATCATTCATCTGGCCGCATTGCAGGTGCCTTTTTGCAAGGCCAACCCCTCGCTGGGCGCGGCCGTAAACGTCGTCGGCACTGTCAACGTCTTCGAAGCGGCCAAACGGGCCGGCATTTCGTCCTTAGTCTACGCCAGCAGCATGGCCGTCTACGGTGGGGCCGAACTCTACGGGCCGGAAGTGCAGGACGGCGACCCCTTCCACCCGCTCAATCTATACGGAGTATACAAAGAGGCCAACGAAGGTACTGCCCGCATCTACTGGCAGGACGACGGTATCGCCAGCCTGGCGCTGCGGCCCTACACCGTCTACGGCCCGGCCCGTGACCAGGGCATGACCTCCACCCCCACCCAGGCCATGCTGGCAGCGGCCAAGGACGAAGACTATCACATCTCCTTCGGCGGCACCTGCGGCTACCAGTATGCCGATGATGTTGCACAGACATTCATAGCGATGGCCCGCCTGCCCTACGAAGGCGCATCAGTCTTCAACATCCGCGGCAGCGTTGCCCATATGTCGGAAGTCGTAAACGCAATTGTCGCCGCCGAGCCTCGCGCAGCCGGCCGCATTACCTATGAGGATGCCCCCCTTCCCTTCGCAGAGGCCCAAAATGAACAGCCCTTGCAGAACCTGCTAAGCGAAGTCCCTTACACACCCCTCAAGGAAGGCGTCGCCCGCACAGTTGACCATTTCAGGCAGGCGCTCGCCGCCGGCAAGATCGAATAGTCGTTTCTCCCATCCGTGCCGCGCATCCCGCGCTTTTCAGACCGGGGCGCATCCACCCTAACTTAACCCATTCCAGCGAATTCGCCGAGGAGCAGAACAGATGAGATGGTTGCGGTTTGAGCATAACGGAAATACAGTCTACGGCGTCGCCAGCGGCGACACCATCGAAGTCACCGACGCCAGCTGGTGCGACATTCTGGCCGGCAACACCGGAACGGTGACCGACTCGGTCGACAGGAGCAGCGTCAAGCTCCTCTGTCCCATGGACCGGCCCGGCAAGATCGTCGCTATCGGTCTGAACTATCTGGACCACTGCCGTGAAACGAATACCCCGCCCCCGAAAGATCCCGTCATCTTCACAAAGTTCACGACCAGCATCGTTGGCCCCGGCGACGAGATCGTCTGGAGCCCGAAACTGACCGCAGAAGTGGACTACGAGGCCGAACTGGCTGTCGTGATCGGCAAAACCGCCCGCCATGTCAGCCGCGCCGACGCGCTCGACTACGTGGCCGGCTACACCTGCTCCAACGACGTCAGCGCCCGTGACCTGCAGTTGGGCGACCCCCAATGGATCCGCGGCAAAAGCCTCGACACTTTCTGCCCCATCGGCCCCGCCTTTGTAACCGCCGACGAGGTGCCCGATCCCCAGGATCTCGGCATCCGCTGCCTCCTCAACGGCGAAGTCATGCAGGAAAGCAACACACGCGAGATGATCTTCGGTGTAGCCGAACTGATCGAGTTCAGCTCCGATGCATTCACCCTGGAGCCGGGAGACGTTATCCTCTCCGGCACCCCGCACGGCGTCGGCATGGGCCGTGACCCACAGGTCTGGATGAAGGACGGAGATAACGTCGTCATCGAAATCGAAAAGCTCGGCCGCCTCGAGAACAACTGCCGCATGGTGTGACCCCTGCCATTGCTTTCCTCGATCCGCTCCAAAAAGCCCTGGCCCTAGCCGGGGCTTTTTCATGTGCGCGTGTTGCGCAGGAGCTGAAGCCGCCCATGAACTTTCAGGACCGACCCTGCCGCGAAAAAAGGCCTGACCTCTTCCGCAGCGATACATCCACCCCCGCTGACTATACTTTTCCCAGACTTTAACCGACGATTAGCCGAATCTTGCTTTGGCCTTAACAATCCCCTGCGACACTTATCCACAGTGCCAAAACATGGTATAGTAGCCCCACCAACAGAGTGTGATTTCTGATCCGTGGTAGCACTCTATACCCCACTTAGTTGAATAAGGAGATTTCCATGAATCGTCAACGTCTCGTATTGCTGGCGCTCGTGGCCGCGCTAGCGCTTATCGTCTCTGCCTGCGGAGCGCCCGCAGCCCCCGTTCAGGTCGATACCGGCGCCGCTGAAGAGGAGGCCGCGCCGGCCGCCGCCGATGAGATTATGACCGTCAACCTCGTGGCCCGCTGCAAGGCCAGCCCGCCCTACGAAAACGGCCGCTGCGACAACCTGACCGCCGCCGTCGACGCCGCCAACGCCGTGCTGGAAGCCAGCGACGACAACCGCCGCATCGCCTTGGAAACCATCCAGGACGACACCGGCTGGGGCGACTACAAGACCGAGTTTGAACTGGCTTCGGACGCCGGTGAAGCCCCCGACATCATCGTCTCCGGCCACGAGCATATCGGCGATTGGGCCACGGCCGGCTACCTGGTCGACATCTCCGAACAGGTCAACAGCGGCGAATTTGCCGAATTTGAAGACGTCATCGACTCCCTCTGGGAATCGACCATGCTCAACGGCAAAATCTGGGGCATCCCCCAGGACGCTGAAGCCCGCCCCCTCTACTTCAGCAAGTCACTCCTGACGGAGCTGGGCTGGGGCGCGGAGGAAATTGAAGCCTTGCCGGGCCGCATCGAAAGCTGTGACTTCACCTGGCAGGATATGTTTGACACCGCTGAACAGGCAGTGGCGGCCGGGGTAGTCAAAGAGGGCGAGGGCTGGTGGCACCGCCCCTCCAACGGGCCCGACTTCCTCTACTACTACTTTGCCGCCGGCGGCGAAATAGAGAGCGATATGGACGCCCTCGTCTTCGACACCGCCGCCGCTCAGACCGTCTATGAACTGCTCCACAACGCCGTCCACGACCGCAAAATCATCACCGCCAACAAGCTGGACGGCGACTGGGACTACCACAAAGAGTACACCGCCAGCTTCACCAACGTGATGTTCGTCTTTGAGGGCACCTGGCGCTGGGCAAGCTGGCACACCAACTATCTCCAGGATGTGGGCGGCGAAGAGTATCTCTTCGAAAATGTCGGCTTCGCACCGATTCCCTGCATGGAAGGCGGCATCGGGCGCCCCATCACCCTGACCCATCCCCTGGTATACATGATCAGCAGCCAGAGCGAGTACCCGGACCTGGCCCTGCTCCTGCTAGCCAAGACGACGGTCAAGGAGTTGAACACGCCCTACGCGGTGGAAAGCGGCCACCTGGGAATCCTCGAGTCGCAGGCCGATCACGAGGCCTACACAAGCGCTGAGTTCCTGAGTGCCACGCTGTCCCTGTTGGAGCACACGACCTTCCTGCCCAACAGTCCCTATTGGAGCGCCTGGTCGGAGGCCTACTACCTCGGCATTCAGGCTGTCGAGTCCGGCGATCTCTCACCCGAAGAGGCGATTGAGGTCGTGATCGATCAACTCCAGAACGAACTGGGCGACAACGTGATTATTGAGTAAGTGAAGTAAGACCTGCGTACTGCAACAAGGAGAGTAGGGCGCCCCCGCCCCTACTCTCCGCTTCTACCCCCTTCGCAACCGGCCCATGGTGACGAATCAGACAGAAACAGCAATTCAGGTCCCCCGCGCCGGCCGCGGCCGCTGGCTACTACTGGCTGCCGGTCTGCTGCTGCTGGGCTGTATCGTTCTGCCCTGGCTGCGCTTCGTCATTATCGCCGATCAGCGCGTTGCCCTCTCGCTGACAGGTCAACAGGCCGCAACGATTGGCGTAGTAGAAACGACCGACGGCGGGCTTCTCTATCGCAGCTCGTTCTGGTTCTTATTTGCCCCCTTGGCCGGCGCCATCGGGTTGGCGCTGGGGGCGATCAACCTCTTGCCGGGCCGTTCCGCGCCCTGGCACGGACTCTTCGCCGTCCTCATCAGCGTAACCGCGTCCGTTGCCGTCTGGGGCGCATTCGCCGCCTCGCAAGAAATCGCGCAGAAGCAGAAAGTGGCTGTGGAGGCCCAGTTGGGGCTGTCCGTTGCCTTCATGGCGTTGCTGCTGCTACTCGTCGGCGGCCTCATCCTGCTGCGGGAAGCCAGCGGCCAGAAACCCGCCTTCCGCGCCGCGCTCGACGCCCTGAACTTCATGGCGCCGGGCTCGTTGTTGGTCATCGTCTTCTTCTTTCTGCCTGCCATCATCCTCTTCATCCTCAGCCTGACCGATCTCTCCAGCGCCAACTTCAGCGAGCCTTGGACCTATGTCGGCTTCGACAACTACAAGCGCATGTTCAGCGACCGCTTCTTCCCCAAGATCCTGCGCAATACATTCCAATATGTCATCCTGACCCTGCTGTTCTTTAACGTTGGCCTGGCGCTCCTGCTCGCCCTCCTGACGGCCCATGTCAGCCGGCGGGTTGGCTTCTTTTTCCGCCTGCTGTGGCTCCTGCCCCGCATCACACCGTCCGTCGTCTACATCGTGATGTGGCAGCGCATCGCCCAGCAGCCCCCCTACGGCATTCTCAATCAGATTCTCGGCTTGTTCGGCGTCGAAAATCAGCCCTACTGGATCCCGGAATCGCCGTGGGTATTCGTCGTGCTCGTCAATGGCTTCGTCGGCGCTTCGTTTGGCATGATCATCTTTACCTCCGCCATCGAAGCGATCCCTGCCGACCTGATCATCGCCGCCAAAGTGGACGGCGCCGGCAACCTGGCGCTCATCCGTGACATTACCCTGCCTCTGCTGCGCTGGCCCCTGCTGTTTGTCGTCACCTACCAGACACTCTCGCTGCTCGTCTCGTTCGAATATATCCTGCTGCTCACCAACGGCGGGCCGGGCCTGTTCACGACCGAAGTGTGGGCGCTGACCGCCTACAAGCGCGCCTTGCAGACCTATTTCGGTTCGAACCAGTGGGCCTATGGCGCGGCCTGGGGCTTTGTGCTCGTTCTCATCGGCGCCATCCTCTCTGTAACCTATCTGCGGGTCTTCCGCTTCAACGATCTGGTCCAGGAGCCGAAAATCGATGTGTTGTGAGATGCGGGCGGCGTCTGCGCCAACGCTTTCTGAAAGAACCTTCTGTGCGGAACGAATCTGCGCAGGGGAACGGAGGGCCGAAAATTGCATGACGGATTAGGGCCCGTAAAGGGCGCGGGGACGCTCTCCACTGTCCAGATGACGCTTCAATCCAGGCGCATCACACCCGGACAAGCGCTCCCCTACCTGCTGCTCACAGTTACTATCCTGCCGATTCTGGCCGGCTATGCCTGGGTCCTGGTCGCCACCTTCTCTCAACGCACCAACGGCCTTCTCCCTATGGATGCTCAGGGAAATCTCGGCGGCCTGACCTTCGCAAACTGGACGTTCCTGTCCGAGCCGGACGTGTGGAAGGCCACGCTCAACTCCTTTGGCATTGGCATGAGCATGGTCGTCGGCGTCGGCTCCATCTCCGCCCTCGCCGCCTACGCGCTTTCCCGCATGAACTTCCCTGGCCGCAAAGGTTTCCTGGGCATGACCATGGTCCTCCATGCCTTTCGGCCTGAAATGCTCCTGATCGCTATCTTTCAGGTGCTGCTGTTCATCGGTGGCATCCCTCTTATCGGCAATCTGTTCGGCTTCAATACCGTCGGCGGCGTCGCCCTTGTGATGGTGACACTGGACCTCCCGTTGGGTATCTGGCTGATGAAAGGCTTTTTCGACAACCTCTCCTGGGATATGGAGCGGGCTGCCCTCATCGACGGCGCCAGCCGCTTTCGCGTATGGTGGGAGATTCTGTTGCCGCAGATTCGCCCCGGCCTGGCTGCCCTCTCCATCTTCATGTTCATTCAAGGTTGGAACGCCTATCTTATCCCCTTTACCTTCACAATCGGCTCGAAAGTCGCCACTCTGCCGGTCTACATCAACAGCTTCTCCGGTGATACCAGTCTCGTCAGCTGGAACAGAGTAGCGGCCATCGGTCTTTTCCAGCTGATTCCTGTTCTGATCTTTTTTATCTTCACCCAAGAGGCTCTGCTGAATATCTACGGCGGCGGCAGCAAAGGGGGAAACTAGTGCGCGTCGAACTGAACGACCTGACCAAACGCTGGGGCAATGTAACCGGCGCCGACAATATTTCCCTCGACATCCAGAGTGGAGAGTTCGTCGCCTTCCTCGGCCCCTCCGGCTGCGGCAAAACAACTACACTGCTTATGGTGGCCGGCATCTACAAGCCGACCGCGGGCGAGATCCGCTTCGACGACCGCGTCGTCAACCAGGTCCCGCCCAAAGACCGCAACATCGGCATGGTCTTCCAAAGTTATGCCCTCTACCCCCACATGAGCGTCCGCCAGAATATCGGCTACCCCCTCAAACTAAAAAAATCGCCCGCTGCAGAAATGGAGCAGCGCGTGCAGCGGGTCGCCGATATGATGGGCATCGGCCATCTGCTGGACCGGCGGCCTGCGCAACTCTCCGGCGGCCAGCAGCAGCGCGTCGCCCTTGGCAGGGCACTGGTGAAGGAGCCAAGCCTGCTCCTCTTCGATGAGCCTCTCTCCAATCTGGATGCCCGTCTGCGCCTGACCATGCGCAGCGAGATCAAACGCCTGCAACTGGATCTGGGAATCACCTCCATCTACGTGACCCACGATCAGGTCGAGGCCATGACCATGGCCGACCGCATCGCCGTGATGCAGGAAGGCAAGCTGCAAGCCTACGCGCCGCCTAACGAACTGTACGAGCGGCCGCGCACGATCTTTATTGCCGGATTCGTCGGCAACCCGCCGATGAACCTTTTCGATGTGCAATTAATGCGCGAAGGGGATCGTTATCTGGCGAAGAGGCAAGGGCTCGAATTCGAACTGCCACCGGAGCGGGGCAGCCTGGCTGCAGCCAAAGCGGAGGTTACCGCCGGCATCAGACCTGAGGACATCACGCTCCTTCCGGATGCCGCCGGTTCAAATGAAGGATCACAGGGCGAAGTATTTGTCGTTGAGCCATTGGGACGCGATAATTTGGTTGATGTGCGTTTCGACGACCTGCATCTTTTCGTTCTTGCAGACCCGCGTCAAACTCTGAAGATCGGCGATCCGGTGAGACTGCAGTTCGACGGCGATAAGGTGCAACTTTTCGACCCAGAAACAGAGTACTCGCTCCTGTGGACATAGTGGTCTTCATGCAACGACGCGTAAACCCCTATGCAATTGCCGCCAGCGCGCTCTTCGCCGCGTTCTTCCTCGCGGCCTGCTTCTCGAAGAATTCGCCTGCATCCGACAACCGCGATACCGCCAATGAAAGTTCCGAAGACGGCTCTGCCGCGCTGCAAGAGCCGCTCATCGAAACCGTCCTGACCGGGCTGGCCAATCCCCGCGGCGTCGTCGTCCTGCCGGACGGCTCGCTGATGGTGGCGGAGGCCGGCAGCGGCCAGAATACCGTCGATCCCCAGAAGTGGACCGGCAAACTCACCCACTTCCAGGACGCCAACCAGGATGGCGATTTCAGCGATGAAGGCGAACGCACCCTCTGGTTTCGCCACCTGCCCACCTACAACGCGCTCAGCGTTTACCATACGTGGCGCGATGAGGTAAGCGGACCAGGCGATCTGCTGCGCCACACTGACGGCCACCTCTATCTCAGCGTCGACGGCGGCCATGATCGCATCGGCCTCTACGAGATCAGCCCCTATAAACGCATGGGGCGCAATCTCTCCGCGCTGAGCAACATGACCGGCATCGCCTTCTCGCGCGATCATACCCTGATCTATCTGGCCGAGAGTACCGCCAATGCGCTTTCCTCTGTCGATATTGCCGATGGAACGCGCCTCAACATCACGCATTTCGGCGCGCTTGCCAGCGGCCAGCAGTCGGTGCCCACCGGCTTGGCCGTAGACCCGCACAGCGGCGATCTGCTGGTAGCGCTCTTCTCCGGCGCCCTGGCAATTGAAGGTGAGACTGTCCCCTTCATCCCGGGTGACAGCGCAGTCGTGCGCGTAGACCCCGAAACCGGCGCGATAGAAGACGCAGTTCTCGGCCTGACAACCGCGATCGATGTCGCAGTCGATGGAGATGGCAACATCTATGTCGTCGAGATGTGCAGCGGACCCGCCGACCCGATTGAACCCACCCACGATCTCTTCGACCCGGACCAGGCCGCCCTCCACGGCGGCTATCTGCGCTACAGCGGACGCGTCAGTGTCTTTGCACCATCCGGCCAGTCTGACTCCGGCCCTCTCCAGGCCGGCGTCGATTCCACCATTCTGGCCGACGGACTGGACATGCCCACCAATATCACCCTCGCACCTGACGGATCGCTCTATATTTCCACCGGCCAGGGCACACCCAACCGCCCAATCCCCGGCCCCGACGGGCCAACGCGCATCGTCGGCGAGGTGATTCGCATTACCTGGCCCGACGAGAATTCGCGCTGAGTTGCCTGACTCTAAACCACCGGATGCGCGTGCAGAACCTCCTCCAAAATATCGACGCCCCAGCCCGGGCCGGAAGGAGTGGTCATCTGCCCCTCGATGATCTCTGGTACGTTTGTCACCATCTCATCCTTCCACGGCACGTCGTCGATATCGATCTCCATAATCTTCACATTCGGCAGCACCGCGCACAGGCTCGCGCTGATGAACGAGGACAGATGGCTGTAGTAGTTGTGCGGCGCGATGTTCATCTGGAACGTCTGCGCCAGTTCTCCCACCCGCTTCGACGGCGCAAAGCCGTTCCAGGGCACGTCCACCATCAGATAATCTGACGACCGTGCCTGCAGGTAAGGCAGGAACTGGCGCTCGTAGTAGAGCGTCTCTCCTGTGCAAATGCGGGTGCTCGTCTTGCGCCGCACCTCCGCCAGCGCCTCCGGCTCGTAGAGGTCGATCTCCAGCCACATCAGGTGAAGCGATTCCAGCGCGCGGGCGATCTCCAGACAGCTTTCCGGCTTGAAGTTGAAGTTCAGGTCCAGCAACAGGTCGAACTGCGGCCCGACCGCGTCACGGAATGTGCCTATCAGTGTAACGATATGATCGATCAGTTCGTTTGACGCTACCTGGTCGGTAGCCCCTTCCGGATTCCGCCCCGGAAAGTAGACGAAGCCAGGATCGCCCGGAAAGAGGATGTTAGTCTTCAGCGCGGTAAAGCCCTTCGAAACCACCTCCCGTCCCAGCGCAGCAACATCCTCCATCGAACGCAGCGGCGGCGTGCCCATCAGCTCATGCACGCGAATCCGGCTCGTCCCGCAATGTGACCAATAAACGCGCGTGTAATCCCTCGTCGGCCCGCCAAAGAGTTCGACCACCGAGCAGCCCCGCGCCCGCGCCGCGATATCCACCAGCGCCAGCTCGATGCCGGCGATAGCCTTTGCGCCGATCCCGCCCGGGCTCGACTGAAACGCCCGATACATATCCCACCAGCGTTGCTCGAAGGCCCTCGGATCGAGACCCATCACCACCGGCGTCAGATCCCGGATCGCGCCTGTCACCCCGTTCACGGCCTGGTCGCTGCACTCCCCCCAGCCCGTGACGCCTTCGTCCGTCTCCACCTTCACCAGGATCCAATTGCGCCAGCCAGCGTCAACGATAAAGGGCGTAACTGCTGTGATCTGCATCGAATATTCCTCCTCTGAATTGCGCACGACCGATTACCGTCCATGCGCTCGGTGATAAATCTCTTTGCAACGATCAACCAGAAAGCAGAAACAGCAAGAATGGGATAGTTTGCCCTAAATCATTCTGCTATACTGGCCGCATGACGATCCAGAAGGCAGTGCAGACGCGTGAGGAGACGATCCTCCATCATCGTGAGCGCCTCAACGCCGTTCTCCTCCACATCCAGGAGAACATGGACGCGCCCCTGACGGTCGAGACGCTGGCCGACGTCGCCGGCTTCTCGCCCTACTACTTCCACCGCATCTTCGCCGCCTACCTCCGCCAGACAACCAGCGACTACGTGCGCCGCATCCGCCTCGAATGGGCCGCCCGCCGCCTCATCCTCACCCTCGAACCGGTGACGCAGATCGCGCTGGCCGCAGGCTACGAGACCCCTGCCGCATTCAGCCGCGCCTTCAAAAAACAGTTCAAGGTAAGCCCCCGCACCTTCCGCACACTGCGTCGCCCCACTCTATACGCCGCCAACTGGGAGCCGCTTCTGCTGCAACCTGAATTTCGCCAGCGGCCCGATCACGAACTGGTCTACATCCCCTGTATTGGCGCCGAAGCGGCCAGCGAGACCATCTGGACGACCCTTATCCAGCATGCATCTTCGGCAGGAGAAGGCGGAGTGGCCGCTTTCGACCCCATTGAACCGCACGCATACGTTCAGGTCTGCCGCGACCGCCCTAACGCCGGCACTTCCGCTAGCGACAAAACGCGCCTTGATGCCGGTATTCTTCTCGACGAGAACGCGTCCATCCAGCCTCGCAAACCGGTCGACGTTCAGCATCTCGACGGTGGTGTCTACGCCGTATTTCATCACGACGGCCGTCGCCGCGACGCCATGTGGCAGGCCATCTACAAGAGCTGGCTGCCGCAAAGCGACGTTCGCCTGCGCGACGCGCCCTCCTATGCAGAAAGCGCCGCCCCTCCCAGCACTGACCGCCGCCAGGACCAATCCATCGCCTTCTACATTCCCATCAACGGCTCGCTATACGAGCTACAAAAAAAGGAGACACATATGTCCCCCACAGTCAGCACAACACAACAGCCGGACCGCCACATGCTCAGCATCACCCGCCATGTCAATATCGACGAGCTGCACAACCACCTGCGCGAATCCTATGAGCAGCTCGCGGCCCTGGTCGCCGAATCGGGCGTTGAACAGGATGGCAAGCCGGTCGCCATTTACCACGGCGAAGTCAACCAGGAGAAAAACGGGCCGGTCGAAGTCGGCATCCCTGTCAAAACCGTTCCCCCCGTCAGCGGCGAAATCAAAAGCGGAACCCTGCCCGGCGGCTCCATCGCCTCCACGTCGCTAACCTTGCGGCAAGCGCATTTCCCCGAGATACTGGGCTACTACGACGCCGTCTACAAATGGATCGAGGAGAACGGCCATCAGATCGCCAACTCCCCGCGCGAGGAATACGTGACCAGGCCCATGGACAAAGAAGCCGGCATGGATCAACCATTCCTGGAAATCGCCTGGCCCTACAAGTAAACGAAGAGGAAAGAGGAACTGAGGCAAGAGTAAACTCCTGTCTCACTCCTCTCTCCTATCCCCTGGCCCTTCACTCTGCCTCTGCCGGGCTATGCTCCTTCAACCACATGCGCAAGGGCACGTCTTCGTCCGTCGGCGAAAAACGACCGTTTGCATTCACGCTCCAACCCAACAACTGGCGTCGGATCGGGCTGCAGCTATCCCACAAGCTCTCGACCGTCATGTCATCTTTTGTGCGTAACCAGCGGTATCCATAGCCGTAAAACAGAACTCGGCGGGTAATATCGGACCAGTTGGGGCTGGCCGTATGCCAAAGACGGCGATCAAAAAACACCGCATCGCCCGGCTTGGCCAGCACCGGCGTCGCTCCCTCCGGCTGCCCGATTCCATTCTCCGGCCTGTCGATCGTATCCCGTACATGACTCCGGGGAACTACCCAAAAGTTGCCCCTTCCCGGCTCACTGGTGTCTGACAGGAAATAGGCTACCTTCAGCGACAAACGCGGCCGCGGATGACTCTCCATCTCCACGTTGACCCGGCCGCTGTCCTGATGCCAGTGGAACGTCTTGTCGTTCGGCGCCTCCCCGTTCGGCGGCGTCACGATCAGATGCGCGTGATACAGGAAGATGTTCCAACCCAGGATTCCCCATACCTTGGGCAGGACCCGTTCGTAATCCACCAGACCCGTGAAATATGGATCATCGGGGATGAAATTGGGGTAAAACAGCGCCTTGCGCGGTTCGTGCCCCTCTGTCAACTTGGCCTCGTGGATGCGCTCAGTCAAGGCGACGCCATGTTCCACCTGCTTCGGCGTCAGGGCATTCCTGACATAAAGCAAACCGGTCTCGTTGAAATTCCGCCGTTCTTCCTCCGTCAAGCAGTGTTGGAGAGAGGCGGCGCTCAGTCCAGACATAGTGCTTCTCCTTTATGCAGTTTTTCTGGCTCGCTCTTCAAGTTTAGCACGAATTGGCTGAAGGACAACCAGACTGGAAAACCGCATCTGAAATGAATCAAGTGTGGGATCAGGATCGTCTCCACTTGGGTTCGTTGAGATTCAGGAAAGACAGTTCAAAATGAAACAAGAAACAGGACGCCCGCGGGCAGGATTGTTCCGTTTCTCGCGTAATTCTCGGGTCAAACGACCACGCTCTGCGGCGACCACAAATGGTGTTCTTCGCGGCCCTGTGGGGATCAAAAAGGTGTTCTTCGCATGCTTCACGGCAGTGAATCCTTCACCAGGAACTCGCCCCACCGTGGCCGCACCCCCATATTTTGGACGCTTGACCGAGATTCGTCAAAAAATTATAATTTATCTGAATCATAGTGTTGGAAGTGAATCCAGAACCATCAGGATCGTGTCGCGAGGTTGCCTGCCAGGCATCCTTTGGGCTATCCGCAAATCCACCCTCATTTACAAGGAGAATAGCCATGGGAAGCAGTTCACTGAACCGACGAGAGTTCTTGCGCTGGACAGGTGTTTTAGCGGGGCTTGGTACGCTTAGTGCCTGTGTCCCTCCAGCAGCCGCGCCGGCGGCTGAGGAAGCTGCCCCTGCAGCCGCCGGTGGAATTACTCGAGGGGGTTCGTTGGTACACTCCTATACGAGTGGCCTCGGGACCATGGATCCCCAGCTTACCCAGTCAATTAATCACGTGTTTTACGATGCAGTATACAACGGGCTGGTGCGGCTGGAATTGGAAGATTCCGAAACCGGGAAATTCAAAATTGTAGGCTCGCTGGCCGAATCGTGGGAACAGCCGGATGCCAAGACGATCATCTTCACCCTGCGCCAGGGCGTTAAATTCCACGACGGCAGTGATTTCGACGCTGAAGTGGCCAAGTGGAACTTTGAACGTCAGCGAGATCACCCCAAATCGCAGCGCAAATCAAGTCTGGCCTTTATCGAGTCCGTGGACGCGCTGGACAGCCACACGCTGCAGATCACCAGCGCACAGGACAATGCAGCGCTGTTGAGCACCCTGGCTTTCGGCGCCGCCGGGTTGGTGCATATAGGGTCAAAGGCTGCTTTTGATGAGATGGGCGAGGAAGGCATTGCCAGGCAGGGCGTCGGCACCGGCCCCTTCCGCGTCAAGGAATGGGTCACCGACGACCGCATTGTCCTTGAACGCAATCCTGACTACTGGGAGATGGGCGAAGATGGCCAGCCGCTGCCCTACCTGGACGAGGCCGTTCTGCGTGTCATCCCCGATCCCACCGTCTCGCTCGTGGACATGCGCGCCGGTACGCTGCATCTCATGGAACTTGTACTCCCGAAAGATGTACAAACCATCGAGGCCGATCCCGATCTGCGGATTGACGCACTGCCTTGGGCCGGTTTGAATCTCTTCCTGGTGGGGTACAATACCAAGAGGCCTCCCTTTGATGACGTCCGAGTGCGCATGGCCGCCAACTATGGCATCGACCGCGAAGGTATGGCAAAGGCGCTTGGCTTCGGTGCCGCCACCGGCCACTACTATCCTTACTACACTGAGGGAACGCTCGGTTTTGACCCCTCCGTCGAGCGCTACGAATATAACCCGGACAAGGTGACTGAGTTGCTCACCGAAGCCGGCTATCCTGACGGTCTTGACCTTGAACTGCTGGTTATTGCCAGGGAGCCGGAGGCCACCATCGGCGAGTTCGCCCAGCAAATGTGGACCGCCGTGGGCATCAGGACCGAACTGAAGCTGCTGGAGCGGGTCGCCTGGGGCGAACTGTTGCAAAGTACCGAAGACTTCTCGGCAACATTCTGGCGCGGTCAGCTTTGGCCGTCAGTCGATCCAGAGTTTGCGCGGCCTGTGCTGGGGTGTGGCGCTACCTCAAACTGGAGCTTCTTCTGCGATGACGAGATTGAGGCAGCGCTGGACGAGGGTCTGACGACATCCGATCCGGCCGAGCGCAGTGAAATCTATAGTCGCATGTGGCGGGTCGTCCATGAGAAAGCGTACGTATCCGGCGGATATCTGATCCCCAGTTTCGTCGCCTACCGCAAAGAGGTTAACGGGCTGTCCTACAACTTCCAAGACCCGTACCTGGGGAATATCTGGCTGGCATAGCCGGTTCCATCTGGGCGGGGAAGTCATACAAGGAGGCGCCTTGGGACGGTATCTCCTGCGCCGAATAGTCCATTTTGTGCCCGTGTTGTTCGTGGTCTCGCTCATTGCCTTTACGGTGACGCTTCTCTTGCCCGGCGATGCTGCGCTGGCCATGCTCGGCGAATCAAATATCCATGACAAAGTAGCCTACGAGGCCATGCGCACTGAACTGGGGTTGGATCAGCCGATTCCAGTCCAGTACGCGAAGTGGTTGGGGCGAGCGCTCACAGGCGACCTGGGTCGGTCCATCCGTACCGGTGAGCCGGTATTGGAGGGCCTGCTGGCCCGCCTTCCAGTGACGCTCCAACTGACGGCTATGGTTATGGTCCTTGCCCTGATGTTCGGCCTGCCGCTGGGCATCGTATCGGCCTTGTATCCAAACTCCAAGGCCGATACGGTGACCACGGTTCTGGCCGTAGGCGGGGCCGCCGTTCCCGACTTCTGGTTGGGGATCCTGTTCATCTACTTCTTCGCGCTGTGGCTTAGAGTTGTGCCGCCCTCGGGATACGTGCCCCTCACCGAAGGGCTGTGGCCCAATGTCAGGTCCATGCTGCTTCCGGCACTGTCGTTGGGCATGTACCTGACGGCAATCACAATGCGCCAGACACGCTCTTCGCTCATCGAAGTCATGCAGCAGGAGTATGTAACTGTAGCCCGGGCCAAGGGACTGCGGGAGCGGGTTGTCGTCATGCGGCACGCCCTCAAGAATGCTCTGATTCCCGTGGCCACCGTCATCGGTTTGCAGGTGGGGCGCCTGTTTGGCGGTGCCGTTGTCGTGGAGACGATCTTTGCGCTGCCGGGGCTGGGCCGCGTGGCCGCCAACTCCATCTTCTTCCGCGATTTCCCCATGTTGCAAGGTGCCATGCTCGTAATGGCCGTCGGCGTACTCGCGGCAAATCTCCTCACCGACCTGCTCTATGCCTTTGCCGACCCGCGTATCCGCTATACGTAGCGGCTGTGTCAAAATATGAGTTGAGCCGCCAACTCGGGCATCGAAATGCCTTGCGCGGACGGGATTATGGCAATATCCGTTCCATACGGGCCTCTTGAAGGGCGGGTTTCGCAGTTCCAACGTGGTCGAACGACTGCTACTCAGGGGAGATTCGGGCGTGTGAGTAGCCTTCAAATGTCGTTCACAGCCGGCGAAAAGGGCGAAATGCTTAGCAGCGACTTCTCACTCTCCCTCTGAGACAGTGAAGACCGGACACATCTGATCTACAACCTCTGATTATTACCTTCACAGCCGGAGGAGGTCTGTTGACTCGCAAAGATGCAATGACTCAGTTCTCGGGAGACTTAGGGTCTGTTCAACCGCGCCGAATCAGAGATTTCCTAGATCGATTTCTGAGAAGCCGCGGAGCCGGCTTTGGGGTAGCGGTACTGGTTGTTCTGTTACTCACAGCTCTCACGGCAGACCTGATTGCTCCCTACGATCCGGTCCAGTTCCAGGATGCCGATGTTCTGGAACAGCCCAGTCTGAGGCATCTTCTGGGTACCGACCAACTGGCTCGCGACACCTTGAGTCGTGTCATCCATGGCGCGCGTGTCTCAGTGCAGGCCGGTGTTGGCGCGGTGGGATTCGCACTGGTGATAGGTGTGTTCATCGGCCTCCTGGCCGGCTACTATGGCGGGTGGGTCGACGACGCTCTTATGCGGCTGGTTGATGGCTTCTACGCCTTCCCACTGCTGCTGCTGGCGCTGGCCATCGCCTACAGCCTGGGGCCTGGCCTGAACAATACCCTGGTTGCCATCGGTGTCGGCTTTACACCCCATTTCGCGCGTCTGACGCGGGGCCAGGCCCTTTCAGTGCGCGAGCGTGAGTTCGTCTCCGCTGCCCGCGTAACCGGCGCCCAGCCATGGCGGATCATGGCCTACCACATCTGGCCCAATGTGACGGCAGCTATCATCGTGCAGGCCTCGCTGCTGGTTGGCCAGGCCATCATTACCGAAGCGGCTCTGAGCTTTCTGGGTCTCGGTGTGGAGCCGCCTACCGCGAGTTGGGGTTCGATGCTCAAGGTCGGCTACCAGTACCTGGATCGATCGCCCGTCCTTTCCTTCGCGCCAGGCTGTGCCATGTTTGTCACAGTGCTGGGCTTCAACTTCCTGGGCGATGGACTCCGCCATGCCCTCGATCCACGACTGTGGCAACGTGGTGTGGCATGACAACTGCTTCGAGAGACCCTGAGAGAGAACCTTAGAGAGAGAGAGACAAACAAATGAAACTCAGGAATCGGACAGCGCTCATTACCGGGGCCAGCCGCGGCATAGGAAGGGCAATCGCCCTGGCATTTGCCGCCGAAGGCGCTGACCTGGCAATCACCGCCCGTTCGCATGAAGACCTGGAACTACTGAGTTCAGAAGCCGGCGCAATGGGCGTGCGTTGTGTCACGGTAGCGGCCGATCTTTCGAATTCGCACTCGATTGAGACGATCTTCAGCCACGTCAATCAGGCGTTCGGCCACGTGGATATTTTGGTCAATAACGCCGGCGTCGGCAGCAGCATTGACCCCAAGCCGCTGATCCATTTCGACGATCAGATATGGGACTTGACGTTCCAGGTCAATGTAAAGGCGCCATATCTGCTCTGCAAGCAGTTCGTACCCAACATGATCGAGCGCAAATACGGTCGGATTATCAACATTGCATCTCTGGCTGGTAAAGCGGGGCTGCTTCACGGCTCGGCCTATTCGGCAAGCAAGCACGCTCTGCTGGGAATGACCCGCTCGCTCGCCGCTGAAGTCGTCGGTGAGGGCATTACGGTCAATGCCATCTGTCCGGGAGCAGTACGTACCGTCACCAATGAACCCAGAATGACCTACGACGCGCGCCGCTTGGGAAAGTCTGTCGAGGATTATGAGGCTACCATGACCCCGCTTGGACGCAGACTGGAATCTGAAGAAATTGCCCCTATGGCGGTCTATATGGCCAGTGACGAAGCATCTGTCATTACAGGCCAATCCTTCAATATTGATGGCGGGGTCTTCATGTGGTAAATCGGGCCCGGCTGTGGACTTGACCTCCCCAACGGTCTCGACGCACCCGCTATTGACCTGCTTTTCACTGTAAACCAACGCGCATAGCTATCGAACTCTTTTGCCCCGGCGCCTCCACGCGCCCACTCCCTTCGCCTTGCCACCCCAAAATCGGGGACGCAGACATATTCCCAAAACGGTTTGCCAAATGCTATATATGTGCTACCCTATTCTGTGACCACCTCAGGAACCCCGATTTGTAACGTTTCTCGTCCCATCTGCCCACTCCAAGTTGATATCTGCAGGAGGAAAACAAATCATGCAAAAGAAAGGTTTCAGCCGCAGAGAATTTCTTTCACTCGTCGGCGCCACCGGCGGCGCAGCCCTCCTGGCCGCCTGCCAGCCCGTTACCACCTCTACCGATGGCGACGGAATGGAGGCCGCCATGGAGCCGGTGACTGTCTCGGTCCAGTCCGGTTGGCAGACCGGTAGTGACAGCGACGTCTGGACACCGTGCATCGAGCTATTTGATGAAAAGGGTACGCACATCTCGATCGATATGATCCGCCTCCACGTGACCCCAGAAGACACGATGACAGCCGTGGCCGGCGGCACCGCACCTGACGTATACCATCGCTACATCGGCGGTTTCGCCGAGTTGATGGCGCGCGGCGTCATGCTTCCCCTCGACGACCTTATCGCCGCAGTCGAGGATTTCGACCCGGACATCTACATGGGTTCTCAGTGGGACAACGGCAAGTGGGACGGCGTTACCTATGGTATCCCCGTTCTCGAGGGGGGCGCCATGCCCGCCATCTGCTGGCATAAGCACCTTATCGAGGAAGCCGGCGGCGATCCCGAAGTCGGCCCCAGAACCTGGACCGAACTGTTGGAAATGTCCCGCGCGCTCCTCAAGTTTGACGACGACGGCAACCTGGTCCAGGCCGGCTTCGACCCCAAAGACGCCTATGGGTTCACCGTCATCGCCTGGCCGGTCGTCTTCGACGAAAACTTCATCTCCGGGGACAAGCGCACCTTCACCTTTGACTCCGACGCGTGGGCGGAGGGCCTCAACATCATCGCCCAGTTCTGGCTTGATGCCGGCGCAGACAAAATGCAAGCCTTCGCTGATCAGTGGCCTTATTGGACCGGCTATGCGTCGAGTGGCTTTAACAACGCCAAGCGCGGCATGATCATGAACGGCAACTGGATGCCCGGCGCTATGCGGAACGTCGTTGACGTTACCGGCGTTGAGCTGGACACGATCGGCTACGGCTTCCACCCCAACCTGAATGAGGGTCTCAAGGCCATTGACTTCGGCACTGGGCATACACTCTTCATGCCCCGCTCCACCCAGGTCGCTGAAGACGCCCTCACGTTCATGATACACATGACCAGTGTCGAAGTCGGCCTGATAGAATTCGAGATCCGCGCCGCCGCTATGTGGAGCAAACCGCTGCTCGACGCCATCGATCTTTCCTCTGTTCCCGGCCTGCAGTGGTTCTTCGACGCACCGCTCGAAGCCGACAGGCTCTGGAGCCCCAGCGAGTTCCTCACGCCCGTCCAGTCCCAGGTCGAGAACCTGTGGCAGCGGGCCATCGAAGAGACAATCGTCGGCGCCAAGTCTGCTGAGGATTCCCTCTTCGACATCAACGCCGAGCTTCAGCAGTCCCTCGACGAGTACTGGGAGACCCAGGGCTAGTCTCTCCGCCGTAGTGAACCAACCGGGTCACGCTTGACCATTTGGAAATGGCGTGACCCGCTTTCTTTGTCCTCCGCATCAAGCAATTCGACTACATAGGAATCGGAATGTCGTCCACCGGTCTGAGCGCAGAACCACCAAGCCTGGATCCCGGCGGGAGCGCTGCGCTCCTTAGCAGGCAAGCAAAACGCCGGCGCTTCCGCCGTCGTACCTTGCCCTACCTCTTCATCTTCCCGTGGATCCTGGGCGTAATTATCTTCCAGGCCTACCCAATCCTCGACTCCTTCTACCACAGCTTCACCATTTACGACGTTTTCCAGCCCGCCAAGTGGATCGGAATCCGCAACTACGTAAACCTGGTAGAAAACGCCTATACACGCAAAGCGCTGTTGAACACGTTGCTCTACGTGGGAGTCTCCGTTCCGGGCGGACTGGTGGTCGGCCTCCTGCAGGCGCTGCTGCTCAACGTCAAGGTGCGCGGCCTCCAGCTTTTTCGCACGCTGGCGATCGTGCCCGGCACCGTACCTGTGGCCGGCGCCGCCGCAGTGTCGCTCTTTATCTGGAGCCCTTCCTTGGGTCTTATCAATAGTTTACTCAAAGCCTTTGGCCTCCCCTGGCGCCAAGCTTGGCTCTCCGATCCGGTTATGGTCAAATGGATTTTCATCTTCATGACCATCCAGGGCGGCATTGGCATGCTCATCTTCCTGGCCGGGCTGCAGAACGTGCCGCAAGAGCTCTATGACGCTTCCAAGATCGACGGCGCGAAGTCGCTGCAAACCCTGTTCAGCGTCACGCTGCCGATGCTGACCCCCTACACACTCTTCAACCTGCTGACCAGCCTCATCGGCGCGTTTCAATACTTCGCCGGCCCCATGTTAATGACTGGAGGCGGCCCGGCTGGCGGCTCTACATTCTACGCCCAGCTTATCTATGAAAACGCCTTCAAATATTTTAAGATGGGCCACGCGGCCGCGCTCGCATGGATTCTGTTCGTCATCTGCGTTGTGATCGTTGTCTCCGTCTTCCGCTCGTCCGCAAGTTGGGTCTACTATGAGGGAGGCAACTGACCAGTATGGCCGGAGTTTCTACTGCCCGGCGGGGGACTGGGCAAAGAGGCGGCCTTTCTATAGGAATGCGCCACAGCCGCTTCATCCAGCACACGATAGCCTATCTGCTGATTGCCCTCTTTCTGGCCGTCGCGCTGATGCCCCTGGCCTGGATGTTCAGTGCCGCTTTCAAGACGCTGGAGCAGACGCGCATCACCATCCCCATCCAGTGGATCCCCAACCCCGTCACCCTCCAGAACTTTGCCGACGGTTGGCAAGAGAGGGACTGGTTGCTCAACCTGCGCAATACCCTGATGCTCGCCGTCTTCGTCGGTGTGCCAACCATGATTTCGTGTACGCTGGCGGCCTATGCCTTCGCCCGCATGAAATTTCGGGGCAACGAGTTGTTGATGCTGCTCAACATCAGCCTCATGCTTATCCCGGACATGGTAACAATGGTACCCCGCTATGTGATGATGGCGCGCATGTCCTGGATCGGAACTTGGTTGCCGGCAGTCGTTCCTTCGATGTTGGCGCTCAATCCTGCAATGGTCTTTGTGCTGCGCCAATTCTTCCGTGCCGTCCCCAATGAACTCTCCGACGCCGCCCGCATCGACGGCTGCAATGATCTGGGCATTTATTGGCGTATCGTCCTGCCCCTCGCCAAGCCTATCCTGGCCCTCCAAATCGTACTCATCACCTCCTGGGCCTGGAATGACCTGCTCTTCCCTCTCCTCTACCTTAAAGAGAGGAGCATGCAAACTCTTACCCTCGCCATGATGGGCTTCATCGGCACCCGCGGCGACACCAGATGGGGACAGATGATGGCCATGTCCGTACTTATGTCCCTGCCGATGATGGCGCTCTCCTACTACGGGCAGCGCTACTTCACCGAAGGCTTCACCCTCAGTGGCATCAAGGGATAACCCGCCTCCTCAAAATTGCCTATGCACACCCTTCGGTATACACTCCTGTATACGCTGCGGGAATTTCACTTTATTCACCTTCGGTATCCAATTTCATGTCATTTTTCACTTCAAGTCGGGAGCGCCGCCTCTGGCTCTGGACCCTCGCCGTTGTAACCGCAATCTACTCGACACTCGGGCTCGCGCGTACTCTCGCCGGGCATCTGCGAACAAACGGTCTGCTCGAAACCCTTTTCTTGATCAGTTTTATCCTGGTTGGGGCTGTTATCCTGGTCTACGGGCTGAAGGTGCGCCCAGGTGGCCTGGAGATCGGGGTCGCGCTCGGCGTGGCCGCCGTTTACATCCTCATCTTCGTGCGCATGGGGACCCCGGAGGAGCGCACGCATCTCATCGAATACGGCGTTCTGTCCATATTCATCTACGAAGCGCTCAAAGAACGCGCCAGTCACGGCCGACGAGTCCCCGTGCCCGCTTTGCTTGCAATTATAGCCACTTCGTTAATCGGCCTTATCGACGAAAACATCCAGGCCTTTCTGCCCAATCGCGTCTACGACCCACGCGATCTCCTCTTCAACGTCCTCGCCGCCGTCATGGCCGTCGCCGCCAGCATGGCCCTCTCCTACGCCCGACGCTGGCGATTCAGAAACTCTCCCGAATGAGGGCCAACATCAAGCCGGAACACGCCCCTGCCATCCCCCGCGCCCACCGTAGGGGCAGGCCTTGTGCCTGCCCTTGTGCCTGCCCTGCAGGCCAGACCTCAATAGAACTTGCTATACCCCAGCGCCGGCCGGTAATTCAGAGTTTCATCCCTTGACGGCCACGTTACGTCGTAGCCCACAGGCGGCTGATAGGGGAAAGGGACCTCTTCGCGCCCGTAGTTGCTCTCCCTCCTAAGATCGATGGCGTGCATCATCAACCGCAGACGGTCATCGATCCAGCTCTGGGGTACTGTCTGACCAGGCCTGAGATACGACCCATCCGACCTGGGTTCACCCTGGCGCGCAGCTGCGCCCAGCGAATGGAAAGCATAGTAGAGCGTGCGCCGCAAACTGTCGGCGCTGTTCCGCCTGGAACCATGCACCAACTTGACATTGTGAAACAGCACGTCGCCCGCCTTGACCGGCAGTTCAACCAGGCCGGGAAAGTCGAAGCCCTGCGCCACCACCTCCTTTACGGGCAGATTCAGCTTATGGCTGCCCGGCGCGGCCAGCAGGCAGCCGTTCTCCGGTGTGGCATCGTCCAGATAGTAGTCGACGTTGAACGCCATTTCCATCACATCCGGCTGGCTGGGATCGCCGTCGCAGTGGACCGGGACCTCCTTGCCGTTTCCCGGCACCTTGAAAACAAACGCCTCCGCCTCACAGATGAAGTCATCTCCCAGCAGCCTCTGCACCACCTGCAGGATCAACGGATGCGCCAGCAGCTTGATAAACGAGTTGTTCCTGGCCTTGGGGAAGACATACTGCACACGGTGGAACACAACCTCACCCGTATCCGGCAGCGCATCAAAGAAATAGTCGCTCTCGGGTTCCTTGCCCTCATAGCCCCCTTCAATGATATAGGCCGAGTCCTCCTGCAAGACCGCCAGCTCTTCAGGGCAAATCGCTTGCGGCAAGAGGACGTAGCCGTCCCGATCAAATCGGCCAGCGATTTCTTCAATGTTCATGTCGTATCTTCTGTTGTGTGAGAAGCCGGAATCGGCTCCACCGCCAAAGTCAGCACTGCTTCATGGAAGTGTGCAGTCGCTGGTTGGCAACCCTTTGCGGCCGGAAACGAGCCATGTATAAGGAATAGAAAGCTGTCTTTCTTCGACGTTCACCTCAATCCTCGCCGTAGTCGAGCACGATCTGCAGGATTTCCTGTGGGTGTTTGTCGATCATTTCATAGGCCGCCGCCGCGTCCCCATGGTCAACCACATCCGTAATCAACCCGTCCAGATTCAACTTGGGCATCAGCGACAGCACCGCATCCATGCGCCGCGCGGCCGTCCACCGGTGCGACAGCTCAGGGCTGATGCCGGCTATCTGCGACGAAATCAGCTGGATGCGGTTGTGGTGAAACTCCGCGCCAGGGTAGACGTTGGCCAGCGCGCCCGCATACCACGACATCACGATCACCTTGCCGTTGTAACAAACCGTGCGGATCGCCTCGTTCAGAGCGCGATCACTGGCCGAAAACTCGAACACCACGTCCGCGCCGCGATTGTCAGTCAACTCCCTCACTGCCATCGCAATGTCCCTGACCTCGCCCGCATTGAAGACAAGGTCCGCGCCGCTCACCCGCTTGGATATCTCCAGCCGCTTCTCGATCAGGTCCACCGCGATCACCGGTGCCGCGCCCGACAGCTTGGCCCACTGCACCGTCAGCTGCCCCAGGATACCCTGGCCAAAGACCACCACGCACTCTCCCAAATGCAGGTCCGCGTCCAATATGCCGTTGAAAGTCGTGTTCAGGACGGCTGTGAGCACACCTGCCCTTGGATCGATTCCCTCCGGCAGCTTGAACACCGAACCCACTGGCAGTACATGCGCCGACTGGTGCGGGGCAAAGCTGAACACAACATCGCCCTCATCAAACGCCTTCACATCGCTCCCCACCTCCGTGACCACGCCCACGCACGCGTAACCGTAACGCAGAGGGTATTCCCACTCGGGCTCTTCGCTTTCCACAAACAGCCGCGTACGGCGGTCCTGCTTCCGCTGCCACATTGGCGCGTGGCCGCGATAGACATTCATCTCCGTCCCATGACTGATGCCCGAATAAAGCGAGCGCATCGCCACTTCTCCCGCGCCCGGGCCAGCGATCTCATCCTCGACCAGACTTACCTCTCGCAGCCCCGTAATTTCAGCAGCCCTTATCTTGATCAATGTCTTACCTGCCTCTCGCTCACTGAGCCATATCGTTCACAACCTCAAATCCCAACAACTGCCCCAGGTCCTCAATCTCGTCCACCCAGTCCCCGTAAAACAGGACCCTGTGCCCGCCCGGTGTCAACGGGTGCTCCGCCTTCATACAGTTGCGCAGCAGCCGCTTCGCATCGGCAACCTGGATCGCCACCGATGTCCTGCAGTCCCGCTGCACACTCACATTGCTGTCAATGACCCCCGTAAAGACATACATGCGGTCGAACGGCACATACTGTGCGATCGTCACCGTCCGCCCCACCTCCATCTGCACGTTCACACACGTGCTCCGATACAGCCCCTGGTGATTGCGAAACGCGTATTCGTCAGCCTCCTCGCCGTCCCATCCCCCCAGCTTCGTCGCACTGAAATCGTGCGACATCCCGATCAGATTCCGCCCCGTATCGATATGAATATGGCCGATAAAGCCCGGTCGGTCCGCGAGATACCCGATCAACAGCTGCGTGATCGCGCTCGACAGGTCCAGCTGGCAGATCCCGGCCAGCCCCTCGTCGTTCAGCATCGAAAACGCCAGGCACGGCAGCGGATACGGCCCGCTCCCCATACAGATGCCGTGCTCGGCAATACCCTGCGCCTCCTCCTCCGCCAGGATCTGCTTGAGTCCCAGGTACAACTTGCACGATTCGACCACGTCCTCCCTCGTCGGTTCGACCACATCCGTGGCCCCCGCAATCCTCCCCTGCGCCAGCGCCTCCGCAGCCTCAGCATCGGCGTTCTGGTAGGCCGCGATCAGCCGCTGAGGCGGGATATCCTTGATCTCAAGCCCCAGCCTCTCCTTCGTCTGCCTGATAAAGCCGTCGCTCAACGGCGTCAGGTCGGAAAAAAGATGGATCCCGCCCCACCCTTCCTCGAACCACCTGCGGCTCGACTCCACCTGCTTCGGCGTATGCGACTGCTGGTACAGCACCTTCGACTGCCCCATCTTGTGAATAGCCTTCAACACGCCGACCTTCTTCCCCACGTCCGCGAAATCCGACGAAAGCACGGGAATCACATTGCGTTTACCCTTCACCGGCACGAAATTATGCAGCCAACCCAGCGGCGAAAGCGGCGTCTCCGTCGGATTGAACATCACCGTCGGCTTGCCCCAGCTCGCAATCTCCTTCTGCATCACATTCGGAAACAGGCCCAGAATGAAAGCAAGGACACCGTCCTCGTCCCCCACATTCGCACCCGCCTCTTCCAACTCCGCTCGCGTCCGCACCAGCCTCTGTCCCGTAAACTCCACCTCCCGCTCGTACGCCTTCAGCTCATCCCTGTAACGCGCGGCCACGCTCTCGTGGCTGAACGAACCCTGATAAATCGGCCACGCCTCATTCTCCTCCCCCGGGAACGAGTCGCCTCTCGGGCTTCCCAGAAACAATGTCCGAATTTTCGTCTTTTTCACGACAACCTCCTCTTGGAAACCGGCCGTTACATTTAGGCGCCTGAAACTGGAACCGGGAGGCGTTCAACAAGCTTGTATCGGCCGCCCCGAAACTCCGGCCCCACTAAGCCGCAGAAGGCTCCTCTGCCCGCAGCACTGCAACGAAGTACGCCCCAACCCCAACAACAATCAGGCCCAGTACAAGCCCCAGCGGCAGGTAGCCCACCGCCTGCAACTCGGCGGCCGCGGTCGCGATCAGGTCTGCGCTCGGTTCGCAGCCGGCCAGCTTCTCCCCTGGCGGCCACGGCCCCAGCGGCCAGCCTTCACTATTGCCGAACGGCATCGGCTCCCACTGCCATCCCGATGGCCAGGGCTCACCCTCGCCAGGCGTGGTCACGCACATGCGGCGCAGCGCGCGCACGTTCTGCAGTTGCGACGCTCGCGTCGCCGCCGTGACGACGAAGTAGGCCGCGACCACGCCCACACCGATAGCCCAGTTACGCAGAATCCCGCGATACCTGATCACAGGGAGCTTCAAGATCACACACAGCAGAAAGACCGCCGAGACCACGAGACCCAGCATCCAGTCCTCCACCCGGTCGCCCTGCCCCAGAATCCAGGGCGGCAGAAACACGGCCACAAACAGGAACATGTAGAGCCCGTTCAGAATTGCCATCCCCACTACAATCATCTGTACCTTGGCGTTCCGCCACCAGGCCAGCGGAGCAAGCGTGACAAAGAGAATATTGAAGTGGTCGATAAAAGCCATGCTTGGAATGCCCAGCGCCGCGCCCAGGCTCAGTTGCAGGTCGAACGCGTCGTTACGCGCCGCACCACCATCCAGTCCAAGTCCAAACGTATAAATGGTGAACTCATATCCCGGGTACCCAAAGGCAAGAGCCAGCCACAAGAGTGTCAGTAGAACGTTCGAGACGATGAGCCTGATCTTTGTTCCCGTCGACATTTCCGATTCTCTCCCTTGAGTACTTGAAGATGTGAAGGCGGCCCTGGCCGCACGAGCGCACCCCAATATGAGGGTGAACTCTCTTGTACCTCCGGAATCGACTGGACACGGCCCAGTCCTCACATCCATCCCCGATAAATCGCCCATTCACTGACCACTGTCCACTAACCACTGGCCACTGCAGTTTGGCGGTCGGGCCTTCGGCCCTCCCTTGTGCAGGGGCTGCGCCCCCGCAACGCCCCCCTACAAAACCATGCCTCACCCACCGGTGCGCCTCATTCGCAGCGGTGTGCCTGTTCGGCAGTGTGCCCGTCGCCAACCAACGACGTTTCGAAGAATTTCTGACCAACGTCGGCGGTGAAGGGTTGGTCAAGCATGGCGCCAAAAACAGAGGGCTGATAACATGAAAACTGTGCTATAACAGTCCTGGTCCATTCAACAAACAAAGTTCCTTGTACGGGTGGGGTCACGAAAAACAAATAACTGACCACTCTTTACTCAGACAGCGGCTGTCCAAAAATCTGGGATGCTCCTCCCGCCCCGGCCCTGCTTGTCTCTTGCCTCAAAACGGTTGTACAATTTTTCTACGCATCCAGGCTACTATCGAAGGCAAAACCATGAAAGTAACCCACGCGCAGAAACTTGAACTCTACGAGAAAGGCTATGTGCAAATTCCTGGCGCTGTTCCCACTGTAATGGTCGACGCCGCCGTCAAAGCCATCAACCATTCCTTCGGCAACGGCATCGATCCGGCCAAGATGATCACCTTTCAATCGCGGACATTCTGCCCTGAATTGCGCGAAACGCCCGAGATTACCGATCTCTACAATCGGACGCCGGTCAAAGCGCTGGCAGAGTCGTTGATAGGCGCCGGTAATCTGAATCCCGTTACTGCCGGCCAGATCGCAGTTCGTTTTCCGCTGCTGGACGATCCACCGTCCGCGCTCCGTCCCCATCTGGATGGCCGCTACTCACCCCACAACGGCGTCCCTGCCGGCGAGCTGCGCAGTTTCACTATGCTCGTCGGCATCGCCCTCAGCGACGTGACCACTGACTACGCCGGAAACCTGGTCGTCTGGCCCGGAACCCATCGTCAATTCGAACAGTATTTTCGCGACAATGGGAATGACTTCATGACCCGCGGCGACGCCGAAGACATGCCCCCCATTGACATGCCGCCAGCGCAACAGATGACCGCCAGGCCCGGCGATGCCTTCCTTGTACACTACCAGGTCGCCCACACCGCCGCGCCCAACGTCTCACCCCATCCCCGCTACGCCATCTACTTCCGCCTCAACCACGTCGACCACAAGGACCAGCGCTTCGAAACCCTGACCGACATCTGGAAGGAGTGGGACGGCATGCGCGAAATCGTCGCCCACCAAAACAAGCAGTCCAGCTAATCAACCTCAAGTATTTTCATCCTAAAACTTGGAAGTCCGAAAGACTTGCGCTTATCAAAAAAGTCTTCCAGATTACTGGGGCCGCCAATTTCTGACCACTGATCACTGATCACTGACCACTGCAGTTCCGACCACTGCAGTTCAATCCGCCCCGTTTGATTTTCGCTCCGCGCTGGTGTCTAATGATTTCATCCCATCGGGCCAGACGATAGAGGAGGGGGAAATGCATCTGACCTACGCGCAAAAGATGGAATTCTACAATAAGGGATATGTGAGGGTGCCCGGCGTTGTCCCAGGTGTGATGGTCGACGCCGCCGTCAAAGCGATCAACCACTCCTTTGGCAAGGGCATCGATCCGGCCAAGATGATCACCTTTCAGTCACAATCATTCTGCCCAGAGTTGCGGCAGGCGCCGGAGATTACCAATCTTTACAACCGGACACCTGCCAAAGCTCTGGCGGAGTCAATGATCGGCGTCGGCAAAATCAACCCGGTCGAGCGCGGACAGATCGCGGTTCGGTTCCCGCTCTTGGACGATCCGGCGCCCCCACTCCATCCTCATCTGGACGGCCGCCACTCACCCCACAACGGCGTCCCGGCCGGCGAGCTGCGCAGATTCACCATGTTGGTCGGCATCCCCCTGAGCGACGTATCGACCGACTACGCCGGAAATTTGGGCGTCTGGCCCGGAACCCATCATCTCTACGAGAGGTACTTTCGTGACCACGGACACGACATCCTGATGCGCGGCGGCGCAGAAGGCATGCCGCCCATCGCCATGCCCCAGCCGGAAATGGTGACCGCCCGCGCCGGTGACGCCATTCTGGTACACTACCAGATTGCCCACTGTGCCTCGCCAAACGTCTCACCACACCCTCGCTACGCCATCTATTTCCGCCTGCAACATGTCAACTATATGGCCCAACTGTACGAAGCCCTCACCGACATCTGGATGGAGTGGGACGGCATGCGCGAAATCGCCGCCCAACACGAGGAACCAGTTTCGGGTTAATGGTCTGGGCTGCGTCTACACCTCGTCCATTTCCAACTGTCCGGCTCTCTCCATCGCCGCCCAATAAGCGTGGTCCGCGCTATTGACAAGCGTATTTTCCAGGCTGCGCTTGATCAACTCCCCTTCAGCCGAATGCGCGCCCGCCGTATGCGCCACCGCCTCCGGCAGCCCCACCGTCAGCGCCACGTGCACGCCGTACACCGAATGCCGGATCGACGGAAACCCCGACGCGCCCACGTCGTTCTTCCATCGCGCCTGGTTCTCCGGGCTGAACTCAAACGGCTTGCCCACATCATGGCACAGCGCACACGCCCACAGCAGGTCCCTGTCGATCCCAAGATCCCCATGCACCGCCTCCAGGCCGTCGGCAAGCCCCTGGGCCATGCGCGCAACGCCGCGCAGATGCTCCGCCTGCGTGCCGTCCTTCAACGCCGGCGAGTCCGGCACACCCGATCCCTTGATCTGGTCGATGCGCGTAAACTCCGTCTGCGACAGCGCAAAGGCCCACGCCTCTATCACCTTCCCACGCAACGCCTCGTCCCTTATCTCATTGACCTCCGGCAGGTTTTCGCACACACCCTGCCGGAGCTCTTCCATCGAAGCCATTTCTTTCTCTCCTTTATTCAACGCCAGACGTAGTGCCTCCCGCAGCGCTTTCCATTCAGCCTACGCGCCCACCGCCACTGCTTCTTCCCGCTTCAGGATCTGGATCGATGTATTCGGAAAAACGGCAACCGTGGCGTCTGCAGGCAGTTTGTCCGCCAGCTGGTCGATCACCGTCTGCCAGTTGCGGAAGAGCAGATCGCCCTTATGCTTCATCGCAAATTCCGCCGCCAGGAAATGTTCAGAGACGACGAGCAGGGTTTCCCGTCCCCCGATCGTGGCAGCAGGTTCTGGCGTGGCGTCGGCCGCAACCCTGCGCTTCAGATACTGCGGCCAAGGCAGTTGCTGATGCAGCCCATGGTAGGAGATGCCGTCGCTGGCCGCGTTGAGCATGACCGTATACGGCTCCCGCTCGAAATACTGACGCGGCCATAGCGCCTTCGAACCCTGAATTGGGTCCGCGTCCAGCGGATACGCGTTGCACACCAGCAGATCCGCCTCCTGCCGCAGCCTGCGCGGGATCGCCGTCCCGTATGTCCGCTGCGCGAAACGTGCCCCCTCGCGATGAGCCTCGACCATATCGCCCACAAACAGCCCAGCGATCTGCCTGCGGGAGGTAAGGACGCAGTTGACGATCATATCCAATCCGATCCGGCCCGCCACCTCTTCAGCCACGTCCCGGTGGTCCCGCACGCCGCCGTCGATCAGCGTTGCTCCGCTCTCCTCCCCGTCATCCGGCTTTAGCCGCTCGATATTGCCCTGGCCCCGCCGCGCCGAAAAGCTGTGGAAGTGGAAGATCGTGGCAAACCCTGCCACTCCCGGCACAATCAGCTTCGCGCCTCCGCCGAAACCAACTGAAGGATGCGGATATATCCCGCCCACACAGATTTTGAACTCGGCTTCGGCCACAACCCGGTTGATATAGATCGGCGTCCCGTCCTCCAGGCTGCCGTAGGCGACCAGATCCCCTGCCATGAAATCATGCGAGGTCGTCGCATAGTTGGCAGCCGCCTCCGCGCCTACCTTCTTCACGACCTCCTCCTCGGTTAGCGGTCGGTGCGTGCCCCCGCCAATGACGATCACCGTCTCGGCCTTGGGCACCCCAGCCGCAGCCAGCTCCTCCAGCACATAGGGCAGCATCTCTGCCGCCGGCGTCGGCCGGCCCAGGTCATCAACGATGATCGCGGCGCTGGCCCTTCCCCTGGCCGCATCGCGAATGCGCGGCGTCCCAATCGGACTGTCGAACGCCGCCGCGATCTGCGCCGAACTGAGCGCCGGCGCATCCTCACAGCCGCAGACGTGAATGTCCCAGCCTGCCGGAAAAGTGAGCCTGAAGTCTGTGTCCCCAAACCACGAGTGGGAAGGGACTGTAACGGTCTGCGGGCTGTTCATGGCATCTTCCTTCAAAGTTAACTGTTGAATTTTGCACTACCCAATGAGCTATGCGGGGATAAGGTGCCTCTTCAAAGTATCAATCAATCGTTTCGCGAACCACGAGCGCCGGATCACCTTCTCCGGATCGATCCTTGCCAGGATGTCGAAAGAATGGCGTCCCTTGCTATATGCGCGTTTATTGCTTCCTCTGCTGGCAGACTCAAGCTGCTCGAAAACATCGTCTTTAGGTATGCTTTCGATGTTATTTCGTCGCGGAATCGCAGCGGACCGGAAACCGGTTCCAAAAAACGATTCCAGTGCAGAGACATCCGCCAAAAACCAGGATTCCATATTCTGGACCATCAGTTGTGCCTGACTTTCTGTTACACCGGCAGGACGCTCCCAACCGTCGCGCGAGCGTAGATGCTGCCACGGTCTGTTGTTTCGCTGGACTGTGCCCTCGCTATCAACTAGAAGTATCGGTATCCTGTCATCTTTCGCTCGACGAACTGCTTCACGAAAGTCTTCCAAAGCATTGGTTCTACTTCCACATGCCTTTATTCTCGGCATATGGTTCGCAAGTCCCGCCTTCTTGAAAAACTCACCAAACCCTTCGCGGCACTTGGCTTTCAAATGCTTTCCTTGCCCTCCCCCTTCTACATAGACTTCTATCCTCACCAACGATTCCCACCCAATTCGCCCCTGAGCCATAGTTCGCCCAAAGAGTATTTCTTGAGCCAAACTCTCAACTCGTTCTCGTCCAACCGACCAACCGTTGTCGAGTTGCTCTCCTTTTCACACACCAACACAGCCTCTGGTATGTGGGATAGTGCATCGACAAGAATGTCGGAATGGGTTGTGACGATTATCTGTGTTCGCTCGGACGCCTCGACGAGCATCTCGGCAACCGTCGGAATGATATCGGGATGTAGACCAATCTCAGGTTCTTCTATACATATGAGAGAAGTGCCGAACGGATTACAGAGCACTGAAGCCAAGCAAAGAAATCGCAAGGTTCCGTCTGAGAGGCGAGAAGCTGGGACTGGATGTTGCAGATTCTGCTCGCGGAAAAAAGTCTGCAGCGTTCCACCTTGAACCAAGAATGTAAGGTCACTAAACTGATCGTAGAAGCGCTTAAGTTGAGCAATAAGCGCCGACTTTGTATCCTCTTCGTGTGAAAGGTGATTTAGGTAGAGTCCCAGGTTGCTGGCGTCTTCCGCCAGGAAATGATTTAGGAGGTCAGTCGACTGAGGTAAACGTGCCTTTGAGCCTTGGCCCAAATCCCAGTCTCCGTAGAGTCTGACACGTCTGTACATGAAGTCAAGATAAGTAATCTCAGGATACTGACGCGGATCCTTCCGCTGCGAAACTATCGACTGGTTGGACTGAAAATCTTCGCTCCGCAACTGAAGTTGTACTCGATCAATGTTGTTTGCCCCATCACTTTCTTTCAAGGCAAGAGTACTTAGCACAGGGCTTCCCCATCGGTAGCGGTAATAGTACTGACCGTGCGGAGCGTATTCGAACTCCCTTTGTTCGTCCTCAATCACTTCATCAACTAAGTTAAAGCTCCCCTTTTCCCTCGAAAAGGATATTCTGTGTCGCAATGGGACGGCTTCCTCTTTGGATCGAGAAGCGTCCAAACCTGGATTTTCTATCGTTGCGTTTATTTCTGCCACCGGAGCAGCGGTAGATCCCTTCCACAACCACTCCTCCGTTCCTCCTCCCTCACGAATCGGCGCAACCACGTCGGTAGCCGAAGACCTTAGCAGGTCAATAGCCCCGATGACATTCGACTTCCCCGACCCATTCGGCCCAATCAGCACATTCAGCGGCCCAAGCTCAATCGGAGCAGAGTCCGGCCCGAATGACAACAGATTTCGCAACTGCAGCGTCCGGATAAATCTCGTATCTCCCTGCATTGCAATCCCTTATCCCTGTCAGATTCGTACCAGTTACGCCTCGACATTCTATCACAACCTCACACCTCCGCATCTGCCCGGCGATTGCCCCTCACCTGCGGTGCCATCCTCTATTATCGGACGCATGTCAACCATTCGCAAGGGCCGAATGCAGCACTAAACTCTCTAGTGCAGCAATCAGAATAGCTCCATTTCTTGACAGCCCCCCTTTCTCTGTTTATACTCTCACAGACTGACGAGGCGAGTGCGTCACCCAACCTTCGGGCAAAGACGCCTCCGACTTACTCTCCACGCCAAACAGTCACCTCCCTTGTGTCCTTCAACTCCTGAGCCGGGAGAGGCTGGACGGCCATTCCGCAGTTCTTGAAGAGTTGCTCGCCCGTCCTTTTGGTTAGCCTGGCCAGATAACGACTCCTTTGATTTTGGGGGCTCTAACCACATCATATTCTTTTGCGTCGGCTGCCGTTTGACAGTCACCACACCTTATTTCCAACACGCCAAGGAGACATCCACCAATGACTCAGAAAAGATCGATTACCAGACGCGATTTCCTGCGCTATTCCGCCCTGAGCGGTTCGGCCGCACTGCTGGTAGCCTGCGCGCCCGCAGCCCCTGCGGCCAGCGGCGAAGCCGCCCCCGCCGCCGCGGCTGACGAAGCCCCGGCCGCCGAAATGAGCGGTCCCAAACAGGGCGGAACCATGACCTGGGTAGGCCACCAGGAAGTAGCCGGCCTCAGCCCTGCTTTCATGGGCCCGACTGTCCACTGGGTGATGATTATCAACATCCACAATCCGCTCGTGACCGTAAACGAGTTCAATGAACTCGAAAATGTACTGGCGCAGTCAATCGACGTTTCGGCCGACGGACTCACGTACACCTTCCAGCTGCACGAGGGCGTTCTGTTCCACGACGGCACCGAGTTGACCGCCGAAGACGTCGCTTACACCTTCAATTACTATGGCGACCCAGAAAATGGCGCGCCGATCGTCGGCTCCTTCACCGGCATTGGCTCGGTTGAAGCGCCGGACAAGTACACCGTCCAGGTCAATATGGACAATGTCAACGCCGCTTCCCTGGCCTCCTGGGCCACCGTCCCCATCGTTCATTCGGCCTATCACGCCGAAGTGGGCGAGGAGACCTACAGCACCGCGCCGATCGGCACCGGAGCTTACAAGCTGCGCGAGTGGCGCCCGGCAGAGTTTACCGAGCTGGAAGCCTTCGATGATCACTTCCGCGGCCGCCCCTACATCGACGTCCTGCGCGAAGACATCGTGCCGGAACCGTCAGTGCGTATGATCGCCTTGCAGACCGGAGAGGCCGACTCCGCCGTTTGGCCGCTGCTGGTGGAAGACAGCATCTTCCTCGAGAACGAGCCGGATTTCGTCAACTTCCGTACCCTCGCCAACTCGATCAAGCACTTCCCGCTCAACAACAGCATTCCGCAGCTGGCGGAGAAAGAAGTGCGACAGGCCCTGATGCACGCGCTCGACCGCCAGCGCATCATCAACGACCTTTGGAACGGCGCCGCCCAGGTATCCCACTCCAACCTGACGCCTGCCAGCCCCTATCACCACACCGGGCTCAAGCAGTACGACTTCGACCCGCAGGAAGCCATGGCTCTGCTCGACGGCGCCGGTTGGGCCGCTGGCGGCGATGGCATCCGTGCAAAGGATGGGCAGCAGCTCTCCTTCACCATCACGACCATCACCGGCGACCAGGCCCGTCGTCCTATCGCCGAACTGGCGCAACTGATGTTTGCCGATGTCGGCGTCGACGTGCAGCTGGAAGAGGCCCCGGTAGCGACCATCCTCCAGGGTATGCGCGAAGGCACGATGGACGCCTCCCTCTACAACTGGACCTACGGATCCGCGGTCGAGCCCGACCCGTTCAGCACACTCCACTCCTCCGGCGGCAACAACTTTGCCCAGTTCAACAACGCCCGCGTCGACGAGTTGATCGAGGAAGGGCTGCAGGTCGTCTCCTACGAAGAGCGCGAGCCCTACTATCACGAAATCCAGGAGATCTTCGTCGAGGAGCAGCCGGTACTGAATCTGCAGTTCGACGAGTGGATGAACGTCTTCAACAGCCGCATCAAGGGGCTGCCGGAAGGCCCGAAGAACAGCTCGTTGTACCAGCAGGCCCATAAATGGTGGATCGAGGAATAACGAAAACTCTTGTGGTCGGTGACCCGTGATCGGTAGGGTCGCCGGCCACTATAACCTATCCATAATTCGCTAATTACTGACCACTGACCACTGCCCTTCATGCTTCCCTACGTCACCCGCCGCATCCTTCAAGGCATCCTGGTGATCGTGCTGATCAGCGTCGGCACCTTCGTCGTTATACGGTTAATGCCGGGCGACCCGACCTACCTGCTGCTCGGCGAAGGGGAGATCCGCATCAGCGCAGAACAGATGGAAGCGATCCGCCGCCGCTGGGGGTTGGATCGCCCCTATCATGAACAGTATCTGGTCTGGGCCTGGAATCTCTTGCGCGGAGATTTCGGCGACTCTCTTATCCGCACCGGCATACCCGTGCGGCAGATGATCTTCGAGTCGATCCCGGTAACCGCGATTCTGAATGTCACCTCTTTGGGGCTGGCGTTGCTGGTCGCAATCCCGGCCGGTATCATTGCCGGCGTCCGCCGCAACTCCTCCTTCGACTACACAACCGCGGTCGGTTCAACATTGGGCGTGGCCTTGCCAAACTTCTGGCTGGGGCTGATGCTAATCGTACTGTTTGCCTTGTACGTGCCGCGTTGGTTTGGCGACCTGCCTCTGATTGGCCGCATCCCTCCCTTTGGGCTGAAGTCCTGGCAAGGATACATCCTGCCGATCCTGGTGCTGACGACCGAACAGATGGCCGTAATGACACGCGTCATGCGCGCGTCCACGCTCGAAGTGCTGTCCCAGGATTACGTGCGTACTGCCTACGCCAAGGGGCTTCCAAACACAATTGTGCTTGTCCGCCACGCCGTTCGCAATGCTTTGCTGCCAGTGGTGACGGTAATCGGTTTTCGCATCGCCTTTATTCTCAGCGGCACCATCGTCGTCGAGACCGTCTTTGCGATCCCCGGCATCGGCCGCCTCTTCACCGATTCGGTCTTTCGCCTCGACTACCAGGTCGTACAGTCCCTGGTCGTCGTCCTGGCCGTGCTCGTAGTCGCCGTGAACCTGCTGACCGACCTGACCTACGCCATCATCGATCCGCGTATTCGAATCAACTAACACACCGAAATTGTCCTATAGGGTGGGCGCAACAGAAATGCAATAACTGCGGTGCGCCCTTGTTAAGAGGGCAGTGCATTTACTGCAACACTACTTTTTCACCCGAATGACCAAAAAGACCTGTTCAGCGATTTGTTGCAAATTCGACCGGCGAGGCCCATAGTCGTGGCATCATATTGGGCTGACATTTGATTGGCGCCCGACTCGGACGCTGATTTAGAACATTGAAGACGAGTACCTTTCGAATCGGAGGAGACTTCGTGGGAACCGTTACGCACGCTCAAGTCCAGGAGTTAGTCAATAATCTACCTGAGACAAAACTGTCGCTCGCCTTTCACCTCTTGCAGGACCTTGCTGAGAAAGACGCAGAGATCGTTTCTCAAAAGGATCACGCTCGCCCTGCCGGTATGGCGCAAGGGGACAGTTCTCACGATAGCCGCCGACGGATCCTGGCGCAGCAGGCAGAACTGCTGAAGGAGCACTACGAACAAACAGTCGATGAGCGCAGTGAGTGGCAAGCGGGAGACTTCAGTGATGGATAGTAAACGCGGCGAAGTCTGGATGGTGCGCCTCGACCCGACTCTCGGCGCTGAAATCCGAAAGACCCGTCCCGTAGTTGTAGTAAACTCCGATGCCATTGGCGTATTGCCCATTCGGCTGGTAGCTCCGCTGACGGAGTGGAAAGAGTACTTTACCCATAACCTCTGGCATGTCAGGCTGATGCCCGATAGCGCCAATGGATTGAGCAAGCCCTCCGCGGTTGACGCACTACAACTGCGTGGAGTTGATACGCAACGGTTCGTTCAAAAGCTTGGCATCGTCTCTGAAACGGTCATGAGATCGATTGTCAGAGCAATTACAGTGGTCATTGAGCATTGACGCAATCAATATAGGTCGGACGTTTTAGTTCGATTGCCTACATCTTTTATGTCGCCGGAGTACTCTTTCTGAGTCCTGGACACCGACCTGACCTACGCCATCATCGATCCGCGTATTCGAATCAATTGAAATTGTTCCTGATATTGGCCCAGACCATTTAATGACCGCTACCTCAGCCACTGAGCCGAACCTCCAACTCATTGCCGACGCTGACCGCCGCTCCGAATGGAGCCAGTCGTGGCGGCGCTTTCGCGCCAATCGCTTCGCGGTTGGCGGGTTGGTTATAATCATCCTCTTGGCGTTGATGGCGATCTTCGCGCCGCTGCTCTCGCCCTATGATCCCATTACTGAAATCTTTCGCGGTATGCGCGGCGGCAGCCCAACCCCAGCCCATCCCTTCGGCTACGACCATCTTGGACGCGACCTTCTCAGCCGCGTGATCTTCGGCACTCGGATCGCGCTGCTGGTGGGCCTGGCGGCTACCGGCATCACCGTCACAATGGGCGTCGTCATCGGTGCCGTGGCCGGCTACTTCGGCAGCTGGGTGGATATGCTCATCTCAAGGGTAGTAGATACCCTGATGGCCTTTCCCATTATCGCCTTGCTCGTTGTCTTGGCTGCAGTACTGGGGCCGAGCTTGGTTACTACCGTTCTCGTGATCGGCTTCACCGGCTGGGCACGCTTCGCCCGCGTCGTGCGCGCCGACGTCATGTCCCTGAAAGCGACCGATTTCGTCACCGCAGCCAGAGCTGTGGGCGTGCGCGACTGGCGCATCATCTGGCGGCATCTTCTGCCAAACGTCATGGGCCCGGTCATCGTTTTGGCGACCCTGGGCATCGGCGGCATTATCATCCTGGAATCAGCGCTCTCCTTTCTCGGTCTGGGCATTCGCCCGCCGAACCCCTCATGGGGCGGCATCTTGTCGGATGGACGCGCCTTCATTCTGCGCTTCCCACATATTGCGTTCTTTCCCGGCCTGATGATCGTGATCACGGTGCTGGCCTTCAACTTTTTGGGCGACGGCCTGCGTGATGCACTGGATCCTAGGGAACGGGACTAGCAAGAGAGGTCTGTGCAATGGCACCTAAGCGTTTGGTAATTCCCGGAATCGTCAAAGGTGGTGTGGCAGTGCCTCAGCACGAAATGTCTTTGCCCGAAGGTATCAGCGTAGAAATTCATGTCAAACCGGCAGATATGACGCAGGAGCTAGAATCCCAACTGGACCAATGGGACAAGGCTAGTGCTGAGGCATGGGCGATGATTGATAAATGGTAACTACTCAGTCGCAACTGATTCGCAACCCTGAACGAGGGGAGCAAAGGTGTTCTTTCTCCCCACATTGTTGTATTTTGGGCGGTCGGGCGCAAGCGCCCTCCCTTGTGCAGGGGCTGCGCCCCCGCAACGCCCCCCTACAAAACCATCTCTCACCGACCGTGTGCATTCATCGCAACGTGTCGGCTGGCGAGCATGGCGGCGGCTGTACACCAGTTACGTCACCAAGAGCCTGAATGGTTCCAAGGATGACTGGCTGGTCAAGTACTGTGGCTTAGTAGTTACGATAAATGGGAGGCCGAGTCGCCGTGAGCGTCGGCGACATACATAGGGTTGACCTGCCTTCCGAAAACGGTCGTGAGCAACGCAGCAGGCGCCCAGCAGTGGTTATGCAGGATGACAACTACGGCCGAAATCTGCCCGTAGTCCTGGTAGCGCCTCTTACGACTGCAAGGGCGACCATTGAATTCGCCGGTACGACGCTCGTCCATCCCAAATCGGAGAACGGTTTGAATCAGGAATCGGTAGTGCTTATGTTTCAACTTCGAGCCATTGATCGGCGTCGTCTTCGGGGCCGTATAGGTGCGGTGGATGCGGAAGTGCTGAATGCGATGTTTGACGAGCTTGGCAAACTTACAGGGCGCAGCGTCTAACCGAATTTGTCGAGAGCCGTAGGTTAGTCTCAAGCCGGTGTTGAATCGACGGAACCTTCCCCAAAACAAGGCGCGTGAGTTGTGCCTTTATTTGTAGCACCACACATGTATGCCAAGTCTAAACACAATGTTGTGAACCATTTCTCAGGAGGAGAAACAGATGAAGAACCAGACTAAACGATTTACAATTTTTGCATTGCTGCTGACAGTCGCGCTGGCGCTCACCGCTTGTGTCGCCGTCGCACCGGCATCCGGCGACGACGCCATGATGGAAGAGGAAGGCGGCTTCGTCGTCGGCGTCAGCAACACACTCGTCGGCAACGGCTGGCGCGAGCAGATGATCTGCGCCATCAAAGCTGAGGCCACCGCCAGCGGCCTCGTCGACAGCGTCGTCGTTGTCAACCGCAACGGCGGCCCGACCGAGCAGATAGCCGACCTTGAAGGCCTCATCTCTCAAGGTGTTGACGCCATTATCCTCAACCCGACCGATCGCGAGGGCCTCAACGCCGTCATCGAATCGGCCATTGCCCAGGGCATCGTCGTCGTGGCCGTCGATCAGGCGGTTACCGCCGAAGGCGCCTATGTCGCCACCAATGACCAGACCGCATACGCCCGCCTCGGCGCTGAATGGCTCTTCGAGCAGCTCGGCGGCTCCGGCAAGGTCGTGGAAATGCGCGGCATCGACGGCGTACCCGCTGACACCGACCGCCACGACGGCTTCATGGAAGCCCTTGCCAACTATCCTGACATCGAAGTCGTGGCCTCGACCTTCACCGGCTGGGACCCCTCAACCGGCGCACAGCAGGCCCTCGACCTGATCACGACCCAGGAGATCGATGGCATCTGGACCTCTGGCATCGACTATTCCGTCGTCGAACAGTTCCAGGTAGCCGACGTTGACTTCGTGCCCATCGTCGGCGCGGACAACAACGGATTCGTGGAGCAGTTGATCCAACTTGCCGACGCAGGTCTGATCGGCGCGGCCGTGACCAACCCGCCCGCCATCGGCGCTGTCGGCATGGCGATCGCGCTCGACGCGCTGACCGGCAACAACCCGCCGCACGAGACCATCCTCACCCCCGAAGTGTTCACCACCGATAATGTCGACGGGCTGAACGGGATCTACGCGCCCGACGAGCAGGTGGGCTGGAGCACCTACGTCGATATTGAACCCTACACCAGTTACAACGGCAGCGCCGATGTGTCCGCCTGCAAGGCGCCGGGTGAGTAGGCCGCAATCCACCGTTGGATTGAACTCGCTATGAGTGAGTCGCAGCCACTGCTTGCGACCTTCAAAGTAGCAAAATCGTATGGATCCGTCGTGGCGCTGCGAGAAGTTGACCTCGCAGTCCGCCGCGGCGAGATCCATGCGCTGCTTGGCGCTAACGGCGCCGGCAAAAGTACCCTCGTAAAAATCCTTGCGGGCGTCCATCCGGCCGACGCCGGTGCTGTTCACGTCGATGGGCAGCCAATGCAGTTCCATGCCCCCGCCGAATCCATGGCTGTCGGCATCGCAACCGTATTCCAGGATCCGGCCCTTATCCCCGATCTTACCGTCAGGCAGAATCTCCAACTCAGTGAGATAGGCGAGGCGGCCTTCACGCACTGGCTCGCCTGGTTCGATCTGGATGTCCTCGACTTCGACGCGCTCGTGCGCGATCTGCCGCTCGAAACATTGCGCATGGTCGATCTGGCGCGCGCGCTGGCGCGTGATCCGCAAGTGCTGCTGCTCGACGAAATCACTGCCGCGCTCACCGCTGAGCAGGCCGAACGGGTCTTTACCCTGCTGGCGCAATGGAGAGAACAGGGCCGCGCAGCCGTTTTGATCACGCACCGGCTGGCGGAGGTCAGACGCATCTGCGACCGCGCCACTATCCTGCGCGATGGGCGCAACGTTGCTCTATTCGAGCCGGGCGCGGCGCCGGCAGGCCCAAACGGCTCGTCAACCGGAACCATGTTCGACGTCGGCGAGCACGAGCTGGTCGAAGCCATGCTCGGCACCGACGTACTGGATGTCGAGGAAAAAGAAGAGAGCAATTCCCGTTCCCCACAACAGCCTGATTCCAGCTCCTCGTCGGAAGAGATTGCTTTTGCCGTCCAGGCGCTGACTTCCGGAGATGTAGTGCGAAATGTCTCGTTCGAACTGCGTCGCGGTGAGATTCTCGGCCTTGTCGCGTTGGAAGGCCAGGGCCAGGAGCGTCTTTTCTCCCTCCTGTCCGGCGACCGCCGCCCTACCGCCGGTGAAATTCTCGTCCGCGGCAGCCAGCGCCGCTGGCGCGCGCCCTCTGATGCTGTCGCTGACGGCGTCGTCCTCATCCCAGGTGACCGTCTGCTAACCCTTTTGCCCAATCTGCCTGTGCGCCAGAACCTGGTTGTTCCCCTTTTCAGCCGCATCCGACAGTGGCTGCGCATCCCATCCGATGAACGCCAACGCGTAATGAACGCAATCGACCGCCTTTCGATCGATACCAGGGCGGCATCCCAGGTGCGGCGGCTTTCCGGCGGGAACCAGCAAAAAGTCGCGATTGGCCGCTGGCTCGTGGCCGGCTTTCGTACGCTGCTCTGCTTTGACCCCACACGGGGCATCGATGTCCAGACCAAGCACGAGATTTACGCCCTGCTGCGCGAGCTGGCGGCCGGCGGCGCGGCGATCCTGCTCTATACCAGTGAGCTTGCCGAGATTCAGCTCGTCTGTGACCGCGTACTCATCATGCACGACGGTAGTTTCGTCGACGAACAGGATGCCGCGCACGCAACCGAATCTTCCCTGCTCACCGCCGCCCATGGACTGGAGGTCCCGGCATGATGACGGCGGTTCGATCTGCGGGCGTCGCCCTATGGCGCACGGGTTTGACGCGCAATACTTGGACTTTGGGCGTGTGGCTGCTCCTCAGCGCATTGCTCATCTGGTATGCCACCCTTATCCCCGTATTCGGCCAGTTCCAGGTCACGTCGATCAGCAAGAATAGCCTGCCACTCGTCTATCTTGCTATCGGTCAGGCCATCATCGTGATCGCCGGCGGAATCGACCTCTCGTTGGGCGCGCTGCTTCTGCTAACCAACGCGCTCGCGGCTCGGCTCATGGATGATCAACCGTTTGCGATGGTCCTCTTTATCGCCATCGTACTTATCGCCAGCCTCGGCATCCTCAACGCTCTGGTAGGCTATGTGATCAGCGTCTCCCGCGTGCCGGATATCGTTGTCACTCTGGCCACGGGCTACATCTGGTCTGGCTTTGCATTGTGGATTCTGCCTTCCCCTGGCGGCGGCACCGCGCCTGAATTCCGGTGGCTGTTTACCGGCGCGCAGTCCGGGATCGGCGGCACCTATGTCATGCCGATCCTGATGATGGCAGTCCCGGCCATTCTCGTATTCCTCTTGTCGAGGCATACCCGCATCGGGTTGTCCATCTATGCAATTGGCAGCGATAGCGTTGCCGCCCGCCTCGCAGGTCTCGATGTGCGCCGCGCAAAGATATCCTCCTACGCGATTGGGGGCGCAATGGCGGCGCTTGCCGGTCTGGCAACGGTCGCTCTCACCGGCACCGGCGACCCCCGCTTCAGCGTCGGCGCCAACGCGACCTTGAACAGTGTGGCCGCCGTCGTTCTCGGCGGCGTCGCCCTCGTTGGCGGCACCGGCCTCGTGCTTGGCGTGGTCGCCGCCGGCGTAATTCTGATCATGCTCAACCCTATCCTGAGCGCGATGGGCATCGACCCCAACAACGCCCAGATCATCCAGGGCCTGCTCATCGCCGGCGTCATGATGGTTGGCGGCCTTGTCACCCTGTTGCGGGAGAGATCCGCATGAACCAGTCCCCCCTGCCAACACAGGCCAACGCAGCCGCCGCCGCCACCGCGCCTGCCGGATTGGCCGCCCGCGCCGCCGCCCTGGTCGCCGAACGCCCGACGCTGGCGCTGACCGGCATTCTCGCCCTCCTCGTCCTTATCACCGGCCTCGTCGAACCGAACTACCTTTCCGTCAGCGGCGCACGCAACACGCTCCTGCAGGCCGCGCCGCTCGGCATTCTGGCAGGCGCGCAGACGATCCTTATGCTCACCGGCGGTATCGACCTGTCGGTTACGATGATTGCCACCGGCTCCGCCTATGTCGCCGCCAACCAGTCCGCCGAAGGCGCGGTCATTGCAATTGTGTTGGGCATCGTGGTTGGCTTGGTGGTGGGAAGCGCCAACGGCGTAGGTGTGTCCGTCTTTCGCGTCAACCCGCTGATTATGACACTGGCCATGTCTGGCATCCTTCTGGGCCTGTTTACCGCCTGGGCACAGACGATCCTGCAGGGTTCGACGCAGATGGGCCCTTTTATAAAACTGATCGGCGGAGGCTCCTTCCTGGGCAATCGCATCCCCTATAGCGTGGTTGTGTGGGCACTTATTGCCGGCGGCCTGATCTGGCTCCTCAGGCGAACCGGCTGGGGACGGCTTCTCTATGCAATTGGCGATAACGAAATCGCCGTGCGCCTCGCCGGCGTGCGCGTATGGCAAGTTCGCATCACAGCCTACATTGCAGCTGGCGTGCTGGGCTCCATCGGCGGCATTCTTCTTGGAGGCCGCACCGGCGCCGTCGATCTCCAACTCGCCAACGCCTTTCTGCTGCCATCGGTTGCAGCGGCGGTGATCGGCGGCACCTCGATCTTCGGCGGCGTAGGCGGATACGCGGGCACGATCCTCGGCGCGCTGATCCTCAGCGTCCTGAACTCGATGCTCACCTTCCTCAACGTCGGCCAGGCCATCCAGCAGGTTGTATACGGTTCAATCGTCCTGGCGCTGGCGTGGGGTTATGCCGGTCTTACTCGTCGGGCCTGACGGGAAGTATTGCGTGGGCAATATAGGTTCTGAAGATGACCTGCCTGCTTCGAGACTGGAAAATTGACAGGTGTGGCTGAAGAGAAACACAGATAGCTTCGCAGATGAAGTATCCACAGCTCAAAGGGGAGTAACGAAATGCTATAAGAATCACAAGCGCTGACTACGAGGAGGCACGCACGATGACTGTCGCAACAACACCTTTGCATCATGGACACACGCGACTCAATCTCACCATGATGGACGTTTTAGGCCATCTTATCATTTGGATTCTTATCTCGATTGTCACATTCGGAATCGGCCTGTTTTTCTGGCCCTATGCGTCCGCCAAACTGATCATTAATGCCATCGAACTAGAAGACCGAACCAGGTCTTCAGTTGGCAGACTTGAATGTCAACTCAGTGCAGGCCAGCAAATTGGGCACATTCTTTTGTGGATATTATTGTCAATCATAACCTTAGGCGTTGCCTATCCCTTCTATATCTTTGGCGTCGTCAGGACGGCAATCGACCGAACTCGAATCGTTTAGACCTTGGCAGTCAAGTTTGATAGGGGTGAAATGATGCGTGTCTCTAGTGTAGCAATTGTAGGCACCGGTTTCATGGGTCCGGCCCATACCGAAGCCCTGCGCCGGCTGGGCATCAACGTTGCCGGAATCCTGGGCTCCTCAGCTGAGAAATCCCGCCGCGCCGCCGTAGACTTGGGCATTCCAAAAGCATACGACGACTTTACCGAGCTGCTGGCTGACGGCGAAATCGAGGCCGTGCATATCACCTCGCCCAATCGCCATCATTTCGAGCAGGCCAGCCACGCGCTCCAGGCCGGCAAGCATGTCCACTGCGAAAAGCCGCTGGCCATGACCTCGAAAGAATCGGGCGAGTTAGTAGAATTGGCGCGCAAGAGCGGCCTCGCGGCCGGCGTCAACTACAACATGCGCTTCTATCCTCTCAACTGGGAAGTCCGCTCGATGATCCAGAGCGGGGCATTGGGCCGCATTCACTCCATAACCGGCAGCTATGTCCAGGACTGGCTGCTCTACCCCACCGACTACAACTGGCGCGTTCTGGGCGGCGAGGGCGGCAAGCTGCGCGCCGTCGCCGACATCGGCACCCACTGGCTGGACCTCGTCCAGTTCGTTACCGGCCTCTCCGTCAACGCTGTGCAGGCCGACCTCAAAACTGTCCACACCACCCGCCAGCGCCCCACCGGTGAAGTCGAGACCTTTTCCGCCAAAGTGCAGGCGCCCGATGCCACTGAGTCGATCGACATCGAGACCGAAGACAGCGGCGCCGCGCTTCTGCGCTTTTCCGGCGGCGCCCACGGCTCGCTCTGGGTCTCGCAGATAACCGCCGGCCGCAAGAACTGTCTCCGCTACGAGATCGCCGGCAGCGAAGCCACCGTCGCCTGGAACAGCGAACAGCCCAACGAACTCTGGATCGGCCACCGTAACCAGGCCAATCAGCATTTGCTCCGCGACCCGGGCCTCCTTTCCGAAGCCGCCCGCGCCCACATCGCCTATCCCGGCGGCCATAACGAGGGCTACGACGACTCCTTCAAGCACTCGTTCAAATCCTTCTACGACTACATCGCCGCCGCCGATTTCAACGCTCCAGAGCCCTTCCCCACCTTCGCCGATGGGCATAAAGAGATCCTTCTGTGCGAGGCAATTCTTGAGAGTCACGATGGAGGGCGGTGGGTTGTTGCTGACGGGACTAAAACTGGGGAAGTAGACTGGTTCAAGGAAGGACTTTCGTAGTGGGAGTTGCTATCCCGCTCGTCGTGTAGACGAATTCACAAACGATAAGGAAGCCTTCAGAAATGTCCTTTGATATGTCTTCCGAGCGAAGAAAGCTAAATTCTTGGGAAGAGCAGTTGCGTCAAGAGGTGGGGGAGGGAGACTTACTCCTGGGCGAACTAGGATACACACCTGAGGATTTGGAAGAAATAGGCAGATTGCTGTACGGAACGACTTTCTACCGTGCACAGAAAAGAGCGACGATTGATTCCAAACTGAGCCATGTTTCCGAATCTTGGCCACTCTCATTCGCCCTTTATTTGGTGTTAGAAGGTATTCACCACTATGGGGACGAGGGATTATTTTGGCATGGTCCCAAACAGCGGCTGAAGATAAAGGACAATCAAACGGCGAAATGCGGTCAGTGCTTCCTCCAGATCCTGGCAAAACATCACTTACCAACATTTGAACATAGTCGGGGACTCCGTTATGTGACCCCCATTCTTTTGCATGGTGGTATTCCAAATCGCTATCTAGAGGAGTTTCTGGATTTTTTGTATCGTCATGAAGTCCAAAATCATCGAATTGCAATAGACCCCCATATATTGGTGGCAAATTGGCGGCTGCTTGCTAACGATCTGGAAAGCTTATCCAAGCCGGTCTCTCGTTTCTTGCGGCATGGTGGTTTTGTTGCCGAGGATTTTGTTGGACGTTGCCTGGATCTATTTCGTCTCAATGCCGAATCAGACATCAGTTCTCTTGGATTGCCAATGCGGGTCCTAACCGCCTATCAGACCTGGCAAGTACAGCGATCCGAAACAGTCCTCTCAAAGCCGTTACGTGCCCAGATTCGGCTACGAAAGCCATTACTCAAAGTCGCGCCTTACACATCGGGCGTGAGGCTTGACTTGCCTCCTCAACAATTGCCTAGCCGCGACGCGCCAAATGAAATGGTATGGTGTATAACTGTGGGGAAGCAGACTCAGCAGATCGACACAATACGCCAAAGGATCGAAAATGGCTACCGATATGAGGCGACAACCGAACTGTTACCTGTTCCTCCTGCAGCAGAGTACGCAGTTCAGTTGATTGTGGACAAACAATGTCTACACGAATGGATTTACCCAGGAATCGGGGATATACCTATTCTTCTATTCGATCCATTTGACGACTATGAAGCCGATGCACAGAGTGAACAAGAGTGGCACAAGCGGGGAGACCGCTGGATCCTATATCCGTCCGCCTATGCATTGCAGATTAGCGGGGCAAGCCAGCAAATACGTCAAATGCCCCAGTTGACCGGGGAGTGGCAGCCATTCTCCCTAGAGGCATGGAACTTGGCTCCCGGGAAACTGACACTAGTGGACGACTCGGGCGACTTAGCGTATCAAGTTGAACTTGCTGAGGAAAGGAAACGCAGAAGACCTTATTTGAAACACGGCGAACAACTTTTGGCAGGAGTTTCGTACAGCGACTTTCCTCTTTACTGTGGTCGCCCTCCCTCTTTGGTGATTCACTCAACCCAGCCGCAACGATGGCAAATATCGTTGCGTGGCGAAGGGAATGCCCGCCCGAACGACTTTCGCAGTTTTCGAATGTCAGACCTACCTGTTCGAAGCCATCGGGCGGACAATTTTATCTGGCTGGATTTATCAATCGACGAACTTCTTGGCACCGACCCTATCGGCAGATTCGAGATTACAGTGCGAGGTCCCTTAGGGCACAGCCACACATTGGGGCTGCGAATGATTCCTCAAGTGTCTATTGAAGGGCATGATATTGTTCACATGTCGCAGCCAGATGTACCGGCGAGCCTGCGAATCGTCACCGACGCAGAAACATCTGTCCGACCTAGTTCGTTTCAAGCGGGAATGGAATTGAGAAAGCACTGGTTGAGCGAGAGTCAGCGGGAGTATTCGGTCAACGCTAAGTCAAGCATTCAGGAAGTATCGCTACAGTTATCGCACCATTCTGGTGCCACCGTCCCACTTTCAATTCCCATAAGGCGTTTGCGCTGGTCACTTGCCACTGGATTGCCAAGAGAAAGTGAACCAAAATGGCAGACCCGGCCGTTTTCCATTTTTCCTGATGGCCTAGCTGCGGATGCTGTACTGCACGTGGAATTTCCCCTTCTTGCAGAAGACAAGAGATTTTACGTCGGGTGGCGTCTGATCGATACCGATGGACATATTGTAAGGGCTGTCCCGCCGAACCGTCATGTCTTGCAGCGTCTGGTCACAGTTCCATTTGTTGAGGTGATAGGACTCTGGAGGGAAAAGCAGGAGACTCTGCTATGGCAATTGGTGGTACATGTAGCAGGACAGGTCCAACCAGTCGTAGTTGATCTACTCTATCTCTTGCCCGATGTGGGCAGAGTCCAATACGATTGGGAGGAAGATGTTGGCCAGATACTTCTCAGAGTATCCTGGGAACATCCCCATCCGGGACATAAACAGTTACTTCTCTGGCCACAGGATCGACCCTGGGCAGAGGTGCCAATCACGTTGTCTGCTTCACATAAAGAGGATCTGACGCGAATCGAGTGGCGATTACCCAGGAATGCCATCTCTCCGGAATCATATTTGGGAGAACTCGCGACTGTGAAACCTTGGGAGAGCCAGCGGCCTCAGCGGCCTACCCTTGAACAACCAAATACATTCCTGATTCAGCCGCCCGGAATGTCAAGACACTTTGCCGAGATGGTTAAGTTACGGGACCAAGGTAGAGCTGATGCCGAGCAACTCTTGGCTTTGTTTTCACATCAGCACAACAGCGAACAAATGCACGAATTCTACAAGACCAATCAAGCCCTGACGAATATGCGAGACGGCCTAGCACTGAAGTGGCTAATACGTTGGGCTGAGACTACCCACATGCTGGATAGCACAGCTTACAAGTCTACTCAACTCTGGATGTTTAGTCCTTCGGTCATAGATCGGTTAGCAATGGAAGAACATTCTGATCATGAACTAGCAAGATATTTCAGGCACTTAAGGGTAGACAAACCATTTGAAAAACTACATTTGTGGGTGTTGCGGAGCAGGCTGCGCGCCGTCCCGAGAAGGCAATGTTTGAAGTTGCTATGCAGTCTACATTTGAAGAGATCCACTCTTAGCGAGGTCATGGCAGGGCTCTTGGAAGATGTAGGTGATGGCTCATTGCTCTTTACCGAAGCGATCACTATTCTCGAGAGCAATTCTCAAGCCGCCGCGGAATGGCTAGCGATTCAAGGCAACCAGGATGCCGGAGAGCTATTGCGCGAACTAACCCTTTTGTACGATCTTGAAGTTAGCTGGATTTGGCCGAAAATGACTGTGGATACTAATTATGGACCGGTCTTTATTGATGATCTGCGTGACCGAGATACAGGCAGAGTGCGGCATTGTACGCTGCTTTCGAGTGGTTGCTATGTGGAGGGGGCCCTTCAACTTTCGCCCTCAGTAGCCTCTGTGCGTCTGGATTTGTCTAACCGTCTACTTCGCTTTAGCGATCTAACTCCATATCAGTGTCAGCACTGTCATCGGCTGTTTACCGATATGTCCGGTTTCGAGAGGCATCACGAGTCCATGCATTTTGGTCAGGTTCAGGCTTGTAAGCGGCTGACACAGGACCAAGATTTGGCATGGATTCGCCCTCATAATGACGAGATGGCGGAGGAGAGATCATGAGTCTGCACCCTATCAATACTACGCGGAAAATCGAAGATGCATACAAACGGTACTTGAAAACCATCTACCCATTTCGCAATGAAGAACTGCGCCACGCCTTCTGGCAGAAACTGGACCAGCCTGAGCGATTGGTGAAAGGGCCTTTGTTAGAAGCCTCTCCACCATTCAAAGCCGAACGTTCCATCAACGATCTGGTGCAAGCGAAGATACTGCATCAGAGCTTCGGCAACCTCTGTGTGAGAGACACGATGCCCTTTGATCGGCCGCTCTACATTCACCAGGAGAAGGCCGTCAGGAATGTCGTAGAGGGAGGCCGCAACTTGATCGTGGCAACAGGGACAGGATCGGGTAAGACGGAAAGTTTCTTAATTCCCATTTTGGACCACCTTTTCCGAGAGGAAGAGAAAGGTACGCTGAGACAGCCCGGTGTGCGCGCTGTGTTGCTCTATCCCATGAACGCCTTAGCAAATGATCAACTTAAGCGCCTTCGGACTCTACTCAAGAATTATCCAACTATTACGTTCGGGCGGTATATAGGCGAAACACGGTATTCCCGCTCGGATGCCGAACAACAATTCATGGAAGAGTGGCAAACCGATCCTCAATTGAACGAACTGCTTGCCCGTGAAGAGATGCAGGAACGTCCGCCTCACATTCTTCTTACCAATTACGCTATGCTGGAATACCTGCTCCTTCGACCCCAGGACACATCATTGTTTGACGATTCCACGGGCAAACATTGGCGATTCATTGTTGTAGACGAGGCGCACGTCTACGACGGTGCAAGTGGTATAGAGGTGGCGATGCTATTGCGTCGTTTGAAAGATCGAATTGCGCAGAGTAAATCGAGAAGGCTCACCTGTATTGCTACCTCAGCGACCTTAGGGAAAGGTCGCGAAGACTTTCCTAACGCTGCCAAATTTGCTGAACAGCTTTTCGGCGAACCGTTCAGCCCTGAGGATGTTTTTGACGCAGAGCGTAAGCCGGTAAACGAATTGGGCGACCCCTGGGGCAGGGGCGATCCTGGTTTATACAATGATCTGAGTCAACTTTTTGAGAATCAACCGCATTCTCCCCCTTCAACTGGCGCTATTGCCAAATCCTGTCAACGTCATGGCCTTCCTGGAAAGGTAGTTACGGACGTTCAAGGTGCTGAAAGTGCCCCCCAAGCGTTATATGAGATTCTGCGCGGCGAAAGTCGGTTGCGCCGTCTGCAAAGCGATCTGGAACAAGAGCCCTACTTCCTAACCGAAAGCGCCCAAAAACTATTTCCTGATCTGGAGGCAGGGGCTGCCACGGAATCCACGATCCAACTGATTAATCTGGCGGTACAAGCGCGATCCGATAACGACAGCCTCCCTTTGATTCCGGCCCGTTACCATCTTTTTGCTCGCGCTCTGGAAGGAGCATTTGCCTGCTTTCACGGCGACGGCCATACCGATCGAAAATTTCGATTGTTCCTCAGCCGACACGAAGCTTGTCCTGAATGTAAGGGAACTGTCTTTGAGATTGCCACATGCTCTCGCTGTGGCATAGCTTATATAGTAGCAGAGGAAATAATTGAGACTCGCCACGGCCAGCGGGCATTATATCTGTGCATTCCCCATGGGAGTTATGGGTCCGAAACTCGGCCTTTACGCTACTTCATTCTTAGTGATGACTTGCCGGAAACGAATGAGGACGAGCAGGTGGAGGAGTCTTCCGATGGCGACGACTGGTCGGCGTTTACCCTCTGCCGGGGCTGCGGGCAGCTTGTCGCCAAGGGCGAGTCGCTGAGTTGTTCGTGCCGGAAGCCACTATCGGTACGTCGAGCCCCATTCGACGGCACAGAGCAAGAGCGCATGTACTGCCCGCAATGCGCCACCCGAGCCCGTGGAGGCGCGGTTTACCGCTTTCTAACCGGTCAAGACGCGCCTGTGAGCGTGCTATCCACTGCTCTTTATGCTGAACTGCCTCCCGATCTCGACGAAAAGATGGAAGAAAAGCCAGGGCAAGGGCGAAAACTCCTCATCTTTGCAGACAGTCGCCAGGATGCGGCCTTCTTCGCCCCATACCTGGAGCGTACCTACAACAACATCTTGCGGCGTCGCTTGATCTACAAATCTTTGCACTTAGATGAGGCAGCTCAACGCGGGGAGTTACGTTTGGATGATCTTGCCGAACGCTTGCGAGAACAGGCTGATGAGGCCGGCATCTTTGGAGTTCGAGCCGGCCGAGACGAGAGATTGCGAAGGATGCGCACTTGGCTCATGCAGGAACTGAGTCCCTACGACCGAAGTCAAAGCCTGGAAGGGGCGGGTCTGCTGCATCTGCGTCTGGGTTGGCCCCAAGGGTGGCAGGCGCCAACTCCTCTATTGAAGCCGCCTTGGAACTTGAGTGAGTCGGAGGTAGAGATCCTTGTGCGATTGTTGTTTGACACTTTGCGACGCCACATGGCCTTCCGCTTTCCCGAAAACGTCGATCCCATGGATGAAGTATTTGCACCCAGAAACCAGGCACACTATGTAACAGGGCAGTCGCACACGAACGAAAAACTGCCGCGTCACTTGCTGCGCTGGTCGCCGGCGCGGGCTTCCAACGGTCGCCTCGACATCTTAGAGAAGGTGTTGGCGAGAGTCGCCTCTGATCAGACGGATGTGGATCATGGAAATGTAGCCAGAGCCACTCTGCAGGCCATCTGGGACCAGCATCTGAGTCCTCCCGAAAGTCTTTGGCGACAACATGGTTATTTGCAAAGCTCCTCTTTGCCCCGCAAACGGGGTGTCGGTTATCAACTGGACTACGCTTTTTGGGAATGGGTGCCAATGCAGCCAGATGGACTGATCTGGCAATGCAGACAGTGTCGTAATCTAGCCTATTATTCGCTGCTCGGTGTCTGCACAACGTATGGTTGTGAAGGGCGCTTACAGGCAATCACACTTGATGATCTGAGCCGCACGGAGAACCACTATCGCGACTTGTATCAGACATTTCATTCGACGGCAATCAAAGTGGAGGAACATACCGCCCAATGGACAGCTGAAGAGGCGCGCAAGATCCAGAATGACTTTGTCCGCGGCGATGTGAACGTTCTTTCCTGCTCAACAACTTTCGAGCTGGGAGTGGATGTAGGCGAATTGCAAGCGGTCCTGATGCGTAACGTCCCTCCGGCCACGGCGAATTACGTGCAGCGAGCAGGCCGCGCAGGCCGCCGAGCCGGCGCGGCCGCTTTTGCCCTCACTTTTGCCCAGCGCCGTTCGCATGATCTGGCGCATTATCAGGATCCCAAAAGGATCGTATCTGGCCGAGTTCCTACACCCGTCGTAGCTATAAGAAACCCGAAAATCGTTCAACGGCACATGCATTCGGTGCTAATTGCTGCCTTTTTGCGTTGGTGTGTAGCCGAACACGACCGTTTTCGCGACCGCCGGGAACTGCGGGTGGGCTCCTTTTTCGCGCCGGAAGGCGATCTTATTGCAGGAAGTGAGCTGTTTCACCAGTACTTGGAGGAACGACCGGACGATGTGCGCCATGCTCTGGCACGTCTTGTGCCACCAGAGCTGCATGCAGAATTGGGCATAGCTGACTGGGGCTGGCTGTCAGGCTTCTCTGAAGTCTTTGACTTGGCAACCCGAAAAGTTCAAGAGCAACTGAGCTACTATGATGAGCAGATAGCCTTGGCAATTAACGACCAAAATTACGGGCGCGCAAACTCGTTACAGAGAATTCGTAAGACGATTATTGGTCGAGATCTTCTTAACTTCTTCGGCCAACATAACGTTCTGCCCAAGTATGGATTTCCTGTTGATGTTGTCGATTTCATTACCGACTATGTAGAAGACAACAGTGTGGCAGGGCGCGTTGAGTTACAACGTGACCTACGGGTCGCTATTTCGGAGTTTGCACCAGGCTCCAAGCTGGTGGCTGCCAAAAAGATTTGGACTGGAGGAGGAATCTACAAATTGCCGGACAAAGGATGGGAGCCGGAGTCGTTTGCAATTTGTTCGCAGTGTCAACGATTCAACTGGAAAATGGGAGATCAGCAAATCCAACAGTGTCAATGTGGACATGCTTTGGGACCGAATGTTCCATTTCAAAGTGGAGTAATGATTCGACCAGAATTCGGCTTTCTGGCGGATCGAAGTCTGGATGATTCAGGCGAATCACGCCCGCCTCGGCAGTTTACTTCGAGAGTTTATTTCAGCGACTACGATCGACCTCCTGATGTAGAAGTATCTGAGCAGGATCATCAGGAAACACCCGTGCCCTACCCACAATTGACCACGGCCGACACTTCTGTGAGCACACGATATTCTCGTTTTGGCGAGCTTGTTTTGGTCAACCACGGCCCTGATGGTTGGGGTTTTCACATTTGCTCATTATGTGGTTTTGCGCAAGCCATTCCTGCACCAACTAGACGACAGAAGAGACAGAAGAAGGTGATTAGGCATAAGGATCCCCGAAACGGTAGGGACTGCCCCGGTGAGAATCTGATCAGCCGCCGTCTGGGGCACAGATTTATTACTGACGTTCTTGAGATTCAGCTCACCGGATCGCATCCAATGCAGAGTAATCGCAATTCATATCAAGACGAGAAGGATACCTGGCGTTCCCTACTGTATGCCTTAATCGAGGGAGCGAGCCGATCGTTGGGTATTCGCCGTGACGACGTCAGTGGGACGATCTACCACTACAGCTATGCTTCCGGACAGCCGCCGGCTCTTGTACTCTATGATGATGTGCCCGGCGGAGCCGGTCATGTGCGACGAGTGAATGAGGCGCTCCCAGACGTATTTGGTGCCGCCTACGAACATGTAAACCTATGCGAATGTGGCGAAGAAACTGCTTGCCATCAGTGCCTATGGCAATTTCGCAACCAGCCTTTTCATCACGAGCTTTCACGTGGTCTTGCTGCCGATTTCCTGCGAACGATCGTAGGATAGCCCGAATTCTCCGCGCGCAAGTGACTCCATAAAGGTGCAACCAGGGCACAGTCTGAGTAAGGATTGCAAATTAACGTGCAATTGCGAATCGAACGAAATCTTACTTGCCATTTGTTAAGTTCAACACTGAATTGTGTGGCAACAACCCTACCGTCTAGGCAACAGTAAGGAGCATACACCCCCAAATGATGAAACTAGGCTATGCCAGCGCCATCCTCCCCGACCTCTCACTCGAAGAGGTCATCCAATTCACCGCAGCCAACGGCTTCAGCACCGTCGAGCTCATGTGCTGGCCCGCCGGCAAGGCCGAACGCCGCTACGCCGGCGTCACCCACATCGACGTAGTCGGCTTCACCAACGCGGATGCCGCCAGGGTCAACACGCTTGCCGACTCAGCCGGCATCACCATCAGCGGGCTGGGCTACTACCCCAACCCCCTCACCCCCGACCAGGACGAAGCGCAAGTCAGCATCGACCACATCAAACGCGTCATCGAAGCTTCCGCACTTCTGGGCATCGGCATCATGAACACCTTTGTCGGCCGCGACTGGACCAAATCGGTCGACGACAACTGGCCGCGCTTCCTCGAAGTCTGGACGCCGCTGATCCGCTTTGCCGAAGACCATGGCGTCAAAGTCGGCATCGAGAACTGCCCCATGGCCTTTACCGATGACGAGTGGCCCGGCGGCAAAAACCTGGCCCATACACCCGCCATCTGGCGCCGTATGTTCGCCGATATCCCCAGCGACAACTTCGGCCTCAACTACGACCCCTCCCACATGATCTGGCAGCATATGGACTATCTCAAGCCGATCCGGGATTTCACCGACAAACTGTTCCATGTCCACGCCAAGGACGTGCGCCTCGACCGGCATCGCCTTGACGAAGTGGGCATCATGGCCACCCCGCTCGAATTTCATGTGCCCAAACTGCCCGGCCTCGGCGATATCGATTGGGGACAGTTCTTCTCCGTGCTGAGCGACGTCGGCTACGATGGGCCGGTCTGTATCGAAGTCGAGGACCGGGCCTACGAAGATTCACTCGAAAGCCGCAAGGCCTCCCTTGTCCAGAGCGGCCGCTATCTCAAGAACTTCATGCCCTGACGGCTGGAACGGAGCCCCCATGTCTCTCGAATCCGACATCCGCACTATCATCGAAAACAGCGGCGCCGAGATGGCCCTTTCCGCTCTCCACCTGGAGTCCGGTCAACGGATCGACGTCGACGCCGAACGCGTCTTTCCAATGTGCAGCGTCCTCAAGATCCCCGTCCTCGTCGAAGCCTTCAACCAGATCGAAGCGGGCCGCTTCACGCTCGACGACCGCTGGGAACTGACCACCGCTGAGAAAAATCTACCCAGCGGCATCCTCGTCTTCTTCGACGACGGCCTCGAGCCCACCGTGAAGGACCTGCTGACTTTGATGATGATAATCAGCGACAACACCGCCACCGACATGGTGATGCATCGCCTGGGACAGGGCAGCGTAACCAGCACCATGCACAGCTTGGGTCTGACCGACATCCACGTGCCCTTAACCATTCGGGAGCTGTTCGACGACCTGCTCCCCTCCTCCGACCCCACCCAGAACCTTCTGGCCCTCGCCGGCGCCGGGCCCCGAAATCGGGCGGGCATCTGCTACAGCCTAGGTCCCGACAACGACGTCGGCACGCCGGCCGCGCTCACCGAACTGCTGGCGCGCATCTGGCGGGGAGAAATCATCAGCCGCGCCGCCTGCGACGCCATGCTGGAAATTCTCCTCAAACAGCAGCTCAACGACCGCCTGCCCCGTTACCTTCCGCCCGGCACTCCCTGTGCCCACAAGACCGGCACCCTGCCGGGCATTCGCAACGACAGCGGCATCATCTACGCAAGCGAGAACGCACACGTCGCCGTCACCGTCTTCTCTCGCTGGGACGACGAAGCCGTCTCCGACGACCCCATCGCCCGCAGCGAGCAGCCCATCGCCATCGACGCCGCCTTTGGCCACATCGGCCGGCTCCTGTACGACGCGTTCTGTGACTCCTGACCATTTCCATGCCTGAATCCACTACCCTGATCCGCAAAGCCCGTATTATCGACGGCGCCGGTAACCCTTGGCAGTTTGGCGACCTTCTGCTGAAAGGCGACCGCATCGACGCCATCGCCCCGCCGGGCACGATTCCCGCCGTAAACTGTACCGAAGTCGTCGATGCCACCGGCCTCGTCGCCTGCCCCGGCTTCATCGACATCCAGAGCCACTCGATTCTGTCGCTGATGATCGACGGGCGCTGCCTCTCCAAGATCACCCAGGGCGTCACAACCGAAATAATGGGCGAAGCTTGGACCCCGGCTCCGGTCGCCGGCCGCCACACCGACCCAATGGAAAATTCGATTCTACCCATGCCGATCAGCGACGAATGGCACGAGAAGATCCGCGGCTGGACCAGCTTCGGCGACTGGTTGCGCGACGTAGAAGCCGCCGGCGTTTCCCCCAACATCGGCTCCTTCCTCGGCGGCGGCACCCTGCGTAACGTCGGCAAGGGTATGGAAATGGGCCGACCTTCCCCCGATGAACTCGAACTCATGCGCCGCACAATGGCGGACGCCATGGAAGATGGCGCCTTCGGCGTCTCCTATGCCCTGATCTATCCGCCGGACTCCTACACCGACACCGATGAACTGATCGAAATATGCAAAGTCGTGAGCCGTCACAACGGCATCTACATCACCCACATGCGCTCGGAAAGTGAGAAGCTGTTCGAAGGGTTGGAGGAGGCCCTGACCATCGGCCGCCGCGCCGACCTGCCGGTCGAGATCTACCATCTCAAGGCCTCCGGTACCGCTAACTGGCACAGGATGCCTTCCACAATTGCCCGCATCGAAGAAGCCCGCGCCCAAGGGCTGGACGTGACCGCCGACATGTACCCCTACGACGCATCCGGCACAGGTCTCTCCTCGCTGCTGCCTACATGGACAGCCGCCGATGGGCAATTCTTCGAGAATCTGGAGCAACCGGCCGTACGAGCGCGCATTCGCGCCGAGATGTTCGAAGCTGCGGGGAATAAGAAGAGACCTACAACCCGGGGAGGCGCCGAAGGCGTAATACCCGTCGGCTTGCATAGGGAAGAAAACAGTGCCTACGTCGGCATGAACCTCGCCCAGATCGCCGCCGCAAGAGAACAGGACTGGCTCGACTGCACTATCGACCTCCTGCGCTCCGAAGGCCAGCGCATCGGCACAATCTTCCTCTCGATCAGCGAAGACAACCTGCGCTCGCAGTTGCCGCTGCCATGGATCAAGATCGCAACCGACGCCGCCGGGCTCGACCCCGCCTGGGCCGCCGAACTAGGCCCCACGCATCCACGCGCCTATGGGACCTACCCGTGCGTACTGGGCAAATATGTGCGCGAGCAGCGGCTCCTCACCCTCGAAGACGCTGTCCGCAAAATGACCGGCGCCGTAGCAGACCGCCTCGGCCTGCGCCAGCGGGGCCACCTGCGCGCAGGCTGCTACGCTGATGTCCTTCTCTTCGATCCGCACACCATAGGCGACCGCGCGACCTTCGCCGACTCCCATCTACTATCTGTCGGCGTGCAGGACGTATGGGTCAACGGCGAGCGTGTACTGCGCAACGGCGAGCACACCGGCGCCGTTCCGGGCCGGTTCGTCAAAAGAGAATAAAAGTTCCTGGGGGTTCGGCCTTCAGAAACTACAGTCGGGAAAAGGAGGGTACCAGAAAAACGAAGACCTACAGGGGGGATTCGCCGTCCCCATTCGGAGCGCCAATGCGCTCCAATTCTTCATCCAGCCGCAGCCGGTGCAGCTCCATCCGCCATACTGGGAGGGAGATGTTCAAGCTGACAATTCGCCTGTTCAGCTCGCCAATGCGCGCTTCCCAGTCGGCAACACTGCGACGCCAGGACCGTGCCAGAGCATCCCTCTCGCTCCCGGCGGCCTCTGCGTCCGCGCACGTCAACTCCCACCGACGCTTCATCTCCGTACGCAACAATTCAATTTCGGCCAGAAGCGCCTTGCGGTCACCGATCCAGCTTGGCGTCAGACCGTTGTCCTTGAGAAGCTTATTGGCCATGCGCATATCATCTGGCTCGTTGGGGAATCTGTCCAGACGCAGCGGCTGGCCTTTACCGGGCAGGTTTTCAAAGGCGCCTTTTGCAGCCGCCTCTTCAAGCTGCTCTGTAATCAGATCTTGCCATTCGTTCAGCCCTCGCGGGCGGGCGCGTCGGCGAGGGACATTCTCGACGTTCGACGAAGACACCTTTTCTGTTGCACGCGGTTTGTCTTGCTCGCTCACAAACCCCCTCCATCCGCAGTTTGTATGTGAACCTTATCACAAAGCGTAGGCGACTCTCAAATCGGGAGCGCCCATTGAAAGGTGCCATAACCAAAATGAACTACATCCTACAGCTGTTTTGGAATCCCAACGACAGGAGACCGCGCGCGCTCTGGCGCGTGATCCTACACCTCGTGCTCATCTTTGCCCTACTGCAGATCACTTCGGCAATCATGCGCCCGCTCCTCTCAGGAAGCGAGAACAGCACCGATAGCGGCCCGGATCCTATCCAAAGCATGGTCGCCCTGATATTGACCGGCTTGGTATATGTCGTCGTCACGATCGCCGCGGCCAGGTTTCTGGATCGCCGCAGATTTAGCGACTACGGTCTAATCTGGAACACACAATGGCGCCGCGACCTGCTCTTTGGCCTGCTTCTTGGCGGTCTCCTGATGGGCGGAATCTTTGCAATCGAGTTGGCCATGGGCTGGATTACGATTGAAGGCATGTTCGTCACACGCATGCCCTTCCCATTCCTGGTGGCCTTCATCCTCTTCCTGGTCCAAATGACACTGGTAGGTACCTACGAGGAGCTCGTTTTCCGCGGCTTTCAGATAAAAAACATCGCCGAAGGTCTCAACTTCGGCCCGCTTAGTGGAAGAACCGCGCTGTTCTTAGCGTGGATTGTCACCTCAATCCTGTTCGGCTTGATTCACGCCGTGAACCCTGGCGCAACCGTGGGCACGACCATCAAGATCACCCTGGCAGGGCTCTTCTTGGCTCTGCCCTTCCTGCTGACCGGAGAATTGGCCCTTTCCATCGGCGTCCATGTCGCCTGGAACTTTTTCCAAGGCAACGTATTTGGCTTCCCGGTCAGCGGCTTGACCTTTTTCCGGACCACTATCTTTAATACAGTTCAGGGCGGCCCCGATCTTTGGACTGGCGGCGGCTTTGGGCCGGAGGCCGGGCTGCTGGGCTTCATAGCCATAATCGTCGGCTCCCGGGCCATGATCTGGTGGGTGAAACGCACTCGCGGTACACTTGACCTGTCACATTCTCTCGCCGAATACCGGCCGCCTCCTGAAAAATGACGTCCCGGGTAGAGCGAAGGGATTTCGCATCTAAGTGTCCCCGCGGTATGAAAATGCTCTTCAGGAAGAGCGCCGCATACGGCCAAGCTTCGTACACACAATGAATCGAATTATGACGTGGTTCTGGAATCCCGATGAAAGGCGCCTGCGAGCCCTATGGCGGCTGATCCTCCATGTTATCCTGATTGCTGCCTTAGGACTTGCGGCCGCGGCGCTCCTTTCAGATATAATGGCGGATCCGGCCGCTGCTCTCGCCAACGACATCGCTGGAATGGCCCTGGTCGCGCTGACGATCGTGGCTGCCACTCTGCTCGCAGCCCGGTTTCTTGACCGCAGACCCATTTCCGATCTCGGTCTGCAGTTCACAGCCCGTTGGTGGCGTGACCTCGGCTTCGGGCTATTCCTGGGCGCGTTTCTCATGCTGCTTATATTCCTCGTCGAACTGTCTCTGGGCTGGGTCACGGTCGAAGGAATCCTCGTTACGAGTCAGTCTATGCCCTTTGCTTTGGCGATACTTTGGCCCCTGACTCTGTTCCTATTGGTGGGCATCTACGAAGAACTGTTATCGCGCGGGTATCAGTTGAAAAACATGGCCGAGGGCCTTAACTTCCGTTCCCTGGGCCGAGTCCGGGGGATGTTGCTGGCGTGGCTCATCTCCTCAGCGATTTTCGGAGTCCTTCACGCTGTCAATCCAAATTCAACTACGATCAGCACCGTGAACCTCTTCCTGGCCGGCCTCTTCCTGGGCCTGCCCTTCCTGTTGACCGATCAGCTGGCCATTCCGATCGGCATTCACATCACCTGGAACTTTTTCCAGGGCAATGTGTTCGGCTTCCCCGTGAGTGGGACGTCAACCAATAGCACGACCTTTATCGCCGTCGAACAGGGCGGCCCCGTCCTCTGGACCGGCGGCGCGTTCGGGCCGGAGGCCGGCCTCCTGGGTGTCGCTGCCATCATAGTCGGTTCACTGCTGATCGTATGGTGGGTGAAACGGACCCGGGGAGCGTTCGGCCTCGCGCTGTCCGTTGCCGAATATCAGCCTCCTGCCGGCAGCGAATCTGTCGCTGGGCAGCTTCCTGTGGAATAATTACAGCCAGTACAAATCAAGTGACCGCTGGTAACCGCAGTTCGGAGACACAGACCGTGAGCACAAAACTTTGGGGAGGGCGTTTCAGTGACGAGCTCGATCCCTTGATGGAAGAGTTCAACGCGTCGATCGCGTTCGATCGGCGCCTCTGGCAGGCCGATATCCGCGGCAGCCAGGCCTACGCCCAGGCTCTGGCCAGAGCCGGACTGCTTACCGCGAACGAAGCCGAACAGATCGTCGCCGGTCTCGAACAGGTTGCCGGCGAGTGGCGCGCTGAACAGTTCGAAGTCAAAGCGGGCGACGAGGACATTCACACCGCCAACGAGCGTCGCCTTACCGAACTGATCGGCCCCGTAGCCGGCAAACTGCACACCGGCCGCAGCCGCAACGATCAAGTGGCGACAGACCTGCGGCTCTGGCTGCGCGAAGAGTTGACGAAGTCCGAACAAGAGTTGCATACCCTGATTGAAGTCGCGACCGAGCGCGCCGAAAACGAGATCGATCTGCTCATGCCGGGCTATACCCACCTGCAGCCGGCCCAGCCCACCCGCTGGAGTCACTGGCTGCTGGGCCATGCTTGGGCGTGGCAACGCGACGCCCAGCGCCTGCATGACTTGCTGCCTCGCGTTAACCTGCTGCCGTTGGGCAACGGCGCGCTCGCTGGCAACCCCTTTCCCATCGACCGCGACTGGCTGGCGCAAGAACTGGGGTTTGCCGCGCCCACGCCCAATAGCCTCGATGGCGTCAGCGATCGCGATTTCGTCGCCGAGACGCTTTTCTGGGCGACCATGACCATGCTGCACATCAGCCGTTGGGCCGAAGACCTTATCATCTACAGCAGCCGCGAGTTCGGTTTTGTGACCTTGGCCGACGCCTACAGCACCGGCAGCAGCCTGATGCCCCAAAAGAAAAACCCGGACTCGGTCGAACTACTGCGCGGCAAGGCCGGGCGGGTCTTCGGCGACATGAGTGGCCTGCTTATGACGCTGAAGGGACTGCCCAGTACCTACAATAAGGACCTGCAAGAGGACAAAGAGCCGCTGTTTGATGCCATCGATACCCTGGCGGGCGCGTTGCCCATCGCCGCTGGCGCTCTGGCGACCCTGACCGTCAAACGCGACACAATGGCCCAAGCGCTCGTGCCGGAAATGTTGGCAACCGACTTGGCCGAATATCTGGTGCGCAAGGGAGTCCCCTTCCGTGAAACCCACGACATTGCCGGCGAAGCAGTCGCGCTCGCCGAATCTGAGGGAATAGCCCTATCCGATCTGACTCTGACAGCGTTACGTTCTCTTCACCCCGCCTTTGACGAGGACGTGCTGGCAATCTGGAGCTACGAACGCAGCGTGGAGCAGCGCGATGTTCGCGGCGGAAGCAGTCGCCGAGCTGTGCAAGAACAGATCGATGAACTGCGCCGCTGGCTAAGTCAGTCGACCTCCGGATAGCAGACAGAGCCTTCCAAAGCAAATGTAACTTAGCCGCTGGTCTCGGCGAAGACCAGGGCCGATAAAGTATTGCCACTGTCCTTTGCCCGAAAGTCTTTTCAGGCCGGACTGCAACAAAGCGGCAAGAATTTTCGCCTGTGCCCAAAGGATTTCAGAAGTTGTGGTGCGGCCAGCTGGCCAGGGGCAGCGCCTGCTGATTCGTTACAGCCAGCCGCTGGAACAGCTCAATCGTGCCCCTGTCTTGAGGGACATAGGCGGATAGGTAGAGGTCACCATGGTCGCTGAGGCTGACGTCTGTAAAAACAGTGTAACCAACCGGCCCATGCACCCTGTGCGTATATACATGGCTGTGCAGCCGGCTGTTGATGTCTTGAAGTCGTTCGCGAGTCGCCGACCAGAAAATCGGAAAGTCGGGCAAGGCGGCAAGCGCGGTGTAGAGCTGCTGAAACTGTTCCGTGTGGCGGTAGCGTAGTGTCATGGCCCGCCAATGACGCATTTCAGTCATGGCGTTGGAATGCCAACCATTTCCCAGCACTCGCCGCAACGGCGCATCCTGTGCAAACAGCAGGCCAAGCAGGTTGACGCCCTCCGCCGAGCCCTTGGCCGCGTTGATCTGGGCCATGTTACAGCCGTGAAATGCGATCATCGCACGATTGATGCCGACTACGTTCCCAAACGTGTCCATCAGGAAGGCGGGCAGACCAATCGCGCTCAGTGATGCCCAGGCCCTCTCAAAAACTTCTCTGTGATCAAGGTCGGCGCGCACTATCGCCCTGTCCGATGACAAACTCGCCAAGGAAAAAAACTCGCGCCGCTCCAACGAAGTCAACTCGAAAGCACGGGCCAATTCCTGAAGAACCTCCCCTTCCAATCGCGCTTGCCGGCCCCGCTCGATTTTGCTCACAATTCTCTTTGTTAGTCCTGTCTCGTCAGCTAACTTCTGCTGGCTCCAACGACGGCCTGTAGCAAAGTCGACCTGCTCTTTGCGCAAGGCGGCTACGATCTTCCCGAACGTCTCGTGTGCCACTGGCTTCTCCGATTACCGCTCTCAGTTCAGTCCATCGAAATATTCCCACAAACCACAAACAATATATTAGCACTCTGATTTTTGAATTCAATGGGTTTGGGCTCCAATATTGGAAACAGTGTGAACCGGTTTCGGGACATTTCGTCGAAAAAGACTTTACTAAAGGCACCAAGACTGCAACAGAGTCGTAAACGGACGTTCACACGCAACCAAAACTACCAACGCCTTGTGAAATCGCGACCATGCAAATAAGCCGAATCCAGGGACCTGGTGAGTCTCCCGCCCCTATACTCTTTTCCCTGTCTCAGGGCAGCTCAGTGCTGGCTTTCGCTCCATCGCACGGCACACCTCGCAAACGCCCCACGAGTCTCCAGCTTATTTCCACTGGACGCTGTAGCCAGACGCCGTCGCCAGACGCCGTCGCCGTGATGGACGAGGCGCACTGTCGGTATGAGGACGAAGGGTCGCTGATGCGTAGTTTGGGAGGGGGCGCTGCGGGAAAACACACCGCACAAGGGAGTGCCGAAGGCCCGACCGCCCAAAAACAGAAGTGAGGAGTGAGAGTGAACATATTCGCTCACCTCCTTCAGGGAGGCGTAACGAGCGTAGCTGAGTAGTTAACTCAAAAGTAAATGTCGCCCTTCCCTCTCCGCTACCAGTCTGAGAGTCTCTCTCTCTTGCAGGATGCCGGATGATCAAGGAGATTTGCCCTGGAATGGCTGCTTGTGCTATATTTCGTGAGTGGCAGCAGCCCTTTCGGTGGCACTAATTCCATGAAGCTACTCTTCAGACCCTGACTGCGTTTAACACAAATGGTGAGCATTCCCCCGGTTGCGCTCTAAACCCGCTCACACACACCGCCGCTGTCATTTTCATCGCCCAGTGCTGGGGCATCCCTTCCCAAATTCTCTTGTTGACAAGGAAGCTGACTGTTGTTAGAATTGCACATCCAGTACCGCCCTCTTCAGAGCACTGACAAGTCCATAGGAAAGAGAGTGACATGGGCAACCTGATTGAAGTCCGCAACCTCCAGACCCAGTTCTTCACCCAGGATGGAATCGTCCACGCGGTGAACGGCATCAACTACGAGGTCGCCGAGGGAGAGACGGTCGCGATTGTTGGCGAATCCGGTAGCGGTAAGAGTGTCGGCGTCATGTCCTTGATCCGGTTGATTCCCGAACCACCGGGAAAAATCGTCAATGGCGAAGTAGAATTCGACGGCCAGGATCTGTTACAACTCAATGAAGAAGAGTTGCGCCAAATCCGCGGCAATCGCATCGCAATGATCTTCCAGGACCCAATGACCTCCCTCAACCCGGTGCTGACCATCGGCCGCCAGATTACCGAGGCCCTGGAACTGCATCTCAACATGAACCGTGACGAGAGTCGCTCCCGTGCCATCGAGCTGCTGGAACTGGTCGGCATCCCCGACGCCGGCGCCAGACTGGATGACTACCCCCATCAGTTTTCCGGTGGCATGCGCCAACGCGTGATGATCGCCATGGGGTTGAGTTGTAATCCCCAGTTGCTCATCGCCGACGAGCCGACAACAGCCCTCGATGTCACCATCCAGGCCCAAATCGTCGACCTTGTGACTCGCCTGCAAAGCGAACTCGGAATGGCGATCATCTGGATTACGCATGACCTGGGTGTCGTGGCCGGCCTGGCAGACCGTGTTCTCGTTATGTATGCCGGCTTCATTGTCGAAGAAGGGCCAGTGGACGTTATCTACGGCCAGCCCCGGCATCCCTATACCCTCGGCTTGCTGCGTTCGATTCCCCGTCTGGACTTGGGCAGGCAGAAGAGGCTCATCCCCATCGAAGGTTTGCCGCCGGACCTGCTGGACCCCCCCCAGAGTTGCCCCTTTGCGCCCCGTTGCCCCTTTGTAATCGACAAATGCCTGGAAGAAAATCCACCGCTAATGGCGATTGACGCCGTACGCAAATCGGCCTGCTGGGTGGATCTCTCCGACGTTGAAATCTATGACACTAGCTCCGATGAACAGGTGGAGGCCGTCGCATGACCAGACAGAACTCTGAGAGCGAAAGCGTCTCGACTGCACAGGATACGAACAATGGCGATGTGCTGCTGAGTGTTCAGAATTTGAAGATGCACTTCCCCATCACTCGCGGCATCATCTTGCAGCGGCAGGTGGGCAGCATCAAAGCCGTAGATGGCATCACCTTCGATCTGATGCGCGGCGAAACGCTTGGCCTGGTCGGGGAGTCCGGCTGCGGCAAATCCACCACCGGACGCGCCATCCTGCAGTTGTACGAACCTACAGCAGGCGAGGTCGTTTTTGAAGGTCAGGACCTGACCCACATTAACAGCGGTGACCTGCGCCGCATGCGCCGCCGCATGCAGATGATTTTCCAGGATCCCTACGCCTCCCTCAATCCCCGCATGACTGTCGGCAGCATCGTGGGTGAACCCCTGGAAGTACATAAAATTGGCGGAAGCCGTCGCGAACAGCAGCAGCGTGTCCAGGAACTTCTCGAAATTGTCGGCCTCAATCCCTACTTCATCAATCGCTACCCGCACGAGTTCTCCGGCGGCCAGCGCCAACGCATCGGCGTAGCCCGCGCTCTGGCGGTAAACCCGTCCTTTATCGTTTGCGATGAGCCGATTTCAGCCCTGGATGTCTCGATTCAGGCCCAGGTTATCAACCTCCTGGAAGACCTGCAGAGTGAGCTGGGACTGACCTATCTCTTCATCGCCCATGACCTCTCTGTCGTGCGTCATATTTCCGACCGCATCGCCGTCATGTATCTCGGCAAAATCGTCGAGTTGGCCGACCGCGAAGAACTGTACGAAAACCCGCTCCACCCCTATACACAGGCTCTCCTCTCCGCCGTGCCGATTCCTGACCCACAGGTCGAAAAGAAGAGGCAGCGTATTATTCTCGAAGGGGATGTCCCAAGTCCCGCCGAGCCGCCGACCGGTTGTAACTTCAACACACGTTGCCCACAGGTGATGGACATCTGTCGTCAGTACGAGCCATCATTTGCCGACACTGGCGAAGGGCACCGCGTCGCCTGCTTCCTCTACGACCAGGTTGAGGCCCTGAACGAACAGGGCCAGGCAGTTGCAGTCGCAGCCTGATCCTTCCGGGCAGTGCACCGATGTACTGCCCTACCTAGCCCCCATACTAGACCCTCGTCGCAGCAGTATCACGCTCGCGTGCCGTGCAAAAGCCAACCCCGGGATTCCGACAGTTGGCGGCCACCAATTTCCGCGCGGCGGGCAATCCATGATCGCATTCCACTGGAGTTATCGACCGACTCTACTGCGAGCTGCGCATCAGTTCTAGTACGCCAATCCGGGCCAATGCCAGGACTCTCCGCCGCTATGAAAGGATCTGCCCCGTAGCCCTTCCACCCTTCGGCATATATGAGAATATGGGCGTTTTTTCTCAAATGCCAGTCCGGTTTCACCTTTAGAGTTTGCACATGAAGTAAGAAATGGAATCGTGGCCGTCTTGTCGGCCTTTTCGCAACACGCGATTCTTGACGCGCAGAAAGGCGCACTCCTAAATCTAGGGGATTATAAGTCAAACGTAACGACTCAGCCGCAACTGATACGCACCCCTGAACGAGGCGAGCAAAGGTGTTCTCTATCCCCTCACTGTTGTATTTTGGGCGGTCGGGCCTTCGGCCCTCCCTTGTGCAGGGGCTGCGCCCCCGCAACGCCCCCCTACAAAAACATGCCTCACCGACCGTGTGCCTTCTTCGCAACGTGTCAGCTGGCGAGCATGGCGGCCGCTGTACACCAGTTGCGTCGCCAAGAGCCTGAATGGTTCCAAGAATGACCGGCTGGTCAACTACTGTGGCTTAGTAGCTAAAGTCAAACTAACATTGGAGAGTTCTTAACCCCAAAGGAGCGTCCACAAACAGAATGTGATGAGCGCCCCTTATTCCATCTTCAGGTGTGCCATGAGAATTCAAATAAAAGATATTATCAAATCAATTCAGAAAAACGCCAAAGTCAGTCTTGGCAGGTACGGCAGGATCATAGAAGTCCTTTACGCCGACCCTATTCTGGAAGACGATGGGACCGATCACAATATATACATGACTCTGCGCCGCACCGGTTGGTTTTACGGTACAGGATGGGTCGAAGGCGGTGAAGAGGGAAAGTGGTGCTATGCGTTTAGCATGCCTGAAGTGAAAGGGATGAATTTCAATCCACGTTACACTGACAGCGGGTTTGATACTATGGAAGAGGCATTGAGTGCCGGCATTCTCCGTATGGCCGTACTTATATGGGATCTGGCAATCCAAAAAGGGGATGAGCAGCAGGAAGCGAAACGCCTACAGGCAGTGGTGAAAAAGGAGTACAAAAGGTTGATTTCTGCGGGTATACCAAAAGCAACGGCGAGGCTGAATGAACTGGTGTGAATTCAATCGACCGAATTCTCCAAACAAATAATAGTCCGGAAGCGGGGCGTCCAAACCCCGATGTTACTTTACGATACAACCCCCCAAATCTAGCCCACATTAACCTATGTTGAACCGGGCCGGATCACTAAGTAACGGGCAGCCGGCTTCGTTCAGGCCAGGCGACCATCTGCAAGGGGCAGGATTTGGTCGATGCCGTCTGGTTGATCGGCTCCACGAAAAAAGGGGATCTACTGCGCCGTCGCCGCGCCCCGCAAAAAGCAGAAAATACTCTCAGTGATGCCCGCAGCCACCCGGTCCGCCTCTTGTGTCAGCAGTAGGCCGTCGCCGCCAAGAAAGCCCAACTCCAGGATCGCCGTCGGAGTTGTCGGCAACACCTTGCGAAATGCGTGATAGTAAGTCATATCGTGCGTAATCGAATTAGCGTGAATGGCCAGGCCCGTCTGCGCCGCGTATTCCGTGTTGATGCAGGCAATCAGTCTCTTCTCCGTTGCGGGAATGGCGCTGTTCAACGGGTGGGTTGCCTTAAATCCGCTGGCACCAATACAACTGTCCGCGTGCAGGCTTAAGAGTAGCTCCGTGTCCAGATCTGTCAACCGATCATCGTATTCCTCCAGAATAAGGACCTCTAAACCCGCATCCTGCAGCCGCTGGCGCACAAGATCGGCGATATTAGCCACGACATCTGCCTCCAACAGCGTTGGCGCGTTACTCTCTCCGCAGATGGCGCCGGAGTCATAGCCGGCGTGACCGCTGATCAGCGCGACCGTTTCTCCTTCCGGTGTCGGCGTGATCAGTATGAGCCGTTCTATGGTGCGGGGTCGCAGGTAGCCTATCCCCGTCACAGCAAGATACACAATGCCTGCGAAGAGGACGATGCTGAGAATAAGAAACACGCGCTGCAATCTGCGTATCAGGACTTGGCGAATCATCGAATGAGTGGTTGCTTCAAAAATAGCCTTCTTCCGTATGGTCTATCGCGCAAAGTGCTTGGCCAAAACGCAAACCATAACGCCGCGCCCTGGTAGCGTCCTTCGCACTGCTCGCATTGTACTCTTTGGGATTGGCTTGTCAATACCAAACCGCAAAAAAGGATCGCTGGCCCACCAATTCAGGTAACTCTCACACTGCTGCCACGCTCACTGACATGAGTCCCTCGGCTAAAAGTACCTGAAGAGGGTCCATTATTCATCTTAACCTGATCTCTGGCCATCCCCATTAGAGGAGTCAGGCAGTGAAATGGTCGGATTTTGAGAGAACTGTTTCGCCTGTGTACAATAGACTCTGATTATGAGCGAAAATGCCACCTATATGGATTCCCCAACCGCATCTCCTGAAGGCCAGACCGGCGGCAACGCCCCCGGTGTTCCGTCGCTCCAGTCTTTAGGCGCAATTCTGCGCGACCGCCGCGAAAGCGCCGGCATCCCACTGGCAGAAGTCGAAGAAGCCACCCGTATTCGACAAAAGTATCTCGCTGCCATTGAAGCCGACGAATGGCATCTCTTGCCGGGCGAGGTTGTCGGCCGCGGCTTCCTGCGCAACTATGCCTATTACCTGAATCTTGACCCCAATCAGATGATAGACCGGCGGCGGGCGATGGCCGACAACAGTCTGTCCCGTACGCTCGCGAGTACAAGTACCGGTGTCAGGCTGCCACCGGTCCGACCGGTGGATTACCGACCACAAGACGTCGACCTCGAACATACCAATTTCTCTACACGTCTGTCCGAGTCCTTCGAGTCCATCCGCGATTGGCTCGTGCCAATTATGGCGGCCATTCTGATCGTATTAATTGTCCTTGTGCTAGTCTGGGGCGTACGCAGAATGGGCGGTGAGATCGGTGTTGTTTTCTCAACTATCCAGGACCGGATTTCCGCAACTGTCGATCGAAACCAGGGCCAGACAAACCAGCAAACTGACGACGGCAACGGCAGCACGAACGAAAGCGATCCAGGCGTCGCCCCAGTCGCAACCGTAGCCATCCTCCCGCCCACCGCGACGCCCACCTCCACACCGACCGCGCTTCCGACTGCCACCAACACGCCGCAGCCAGTAGCGACCCAGACCCCGCCTACCGCTCCCACAACCACGGCGACGCCGACTGCAACCGCCACCGCCACCGAGGAGCCGCCTGAAGTAGCGCCCCCGCAACCGCAAGTACCTCCGCCGCAAGTCATCAATCCTGTCTCTTGCGCAGACAGCCGCTTGGCCATCTCCTCGCCTGGAGTCAATCAAACCGTCGCCGGTGTTTTCGCCATCACGGGCCGGGCAACCCATGAGAATTTCAACTTCTACAAATTGGAGATCGCGTCTGGAGCCAACGCTTCCCAGGGCTTCACCTGGTTTGACGGCAGCGGCGGCGGCACGGGACAACCTGTCGAGAGCGGGACTCTGGGCCACTTGGACAGCACCGGCCTGGCCAACGGCGCCTACACCATTCAGCTTACCGTTGTCGATACAAGCAGCAACTACCCCACACCCTGTCAGGTCTCTATCAACGTACAAAACTGACCAACCGTAGCTCATCTACTTCAGTTGCGCCCAGTTCCGTCACTGCTGTTCTACTGGCGCGCCGGCAGCAGCTTGAGAAACGTGACGTGGGGCGGCGCGCCAAATCGAATGGGGATGCCTTCTCCCAGGCCGCGATGAACATAGACATGGGTGGTCCGGCGTCGGGAGTAGCCGGACGCCTCACTGCGCGTCAACTGCTCCGTCTGCGTGTAAGTCGGTCCTACCAGAGGCAAAACTATCTGCCCCCCATGTGTGTGGCCGGCCAGTATCAGGTCAGCGCGACCAGATGCCGCAGTCTCGATAACGTCCGGATTGTGTGACAACAGAATGGTCGGCGCGTCATCGGGAACGCCTCGCAACCCTCTGTCCAAATCCGGTCGCCCTTCCAGCAAATCCTCAATGCCCACGACAAAGGTGCCCGTCCCCTTCAACTGTACCGCCCGGTTGTCCAGGAACTGCATGCCCCGCTTCTCCAACGCCCGGCGCAAACGGCCAATGTCATTGACCCCGGCCGGCTCTCCGTCAAAGTGGTTTCGAAGTAGATAGCGCCCAAAGCGAACAATATTGCGCACACGCGCCATGCCGGATTCCTCCTTCTCCGACATGGAGAGAGCGCCATTCTCTGCACCGCTCTCTACTTCCCGCGCACGGAAAACGCGCCATGTGTGTTGGGGCGCCCTCTTAAGGTTGTAGACCACGTGGTCGTGGTTGCCGGAAACGGCAAAGGCACCAAGGCGGGGCTTGGGGATGCTGTCGATCAATGTCAGAACGTTTTCCAATCCGTTGTCGTTGTGCAGAAAATCGCCCGTATGTATGAGCAGATCGATCTTCTCGCCCGCAGTCGCCCGCCGCACCTGCGCGATCTTCGCATGCTCACGCCGGTCCGCCCCGCGGAAATGAGTGTCCGAAAGATGCAGTATGGTCAACCCTTCGCTCGGCAGGCCGGCTCTGTCCCGCAGCAGCCGTACTTCCAGCCGCTCCGTTCGCACGTCAAAAGGTTCATAGAGCAGCGCGTATCCTCCGAGAGCCGCCCCCAGGCCAGCCATCGCGCCAAGCCCGGCCAACAACACCTGTAAGCGCTGACTCCCCCCATCTTGAAAGCCGGAGGAGCATTCGTCAGACGGGCGACAATTGGCCGCTGGCGTTCCCCTGACATCTCCGTTACTTTCTGCGCCTTCAAACATTCGCCCGTTTGACCTCCTGACATTCCCAGCCGGTGACGCCAATCATGCGCACGGCACGAAATGCCAATCGTACAGGAGCATAAGCCCTTTGGCAAGCTTTCGACGCCGTGCCAGGACCGCGAAGTCCATGAACCGTCACTTCTGATCTTCCCGCCCGATGCCGCCCAATTTCAGGGGACCGGCGATTTTCGCGCCTCTTGTGAGAAGTCCCCTGCCTGTTGTACAATCTCTTCGAATTCCCCTTCTAACCCACATTACGCTCAATACAATTAATCCAGCACAAACGTCAGCAAGGAGACGATCTATGAATCAGCAGCTCAGCAGACGACGATTCCTGCACTTCTCCGGCGCCGCTCTCGGCACAGCTGTCGTGGCCGCCTGCCAGCCGGCCGCGCCCGCAGGCTCCGGTGAAATGAGTGAAGAACAACCGGCCGCCGAACGGGTCCAGATCGAGTTCCTCGGCATGCCCGGCAGCCCCGATCTCATCCCCGAAGAGCAGGAGCTTTTCCACGACGAAAACCCGGACATCGAGTGGGTTCTCGTACAGCAGGCCCAGGGCACATCCCGCCTCGAGCAGCTCATGGCGCTGGTCGTTGCCGGCACACCGCCAGACACCTCCCGCATCGAAAGCGACGTCTACCGAACTTTTGCCCACCTGGGACTCCTCCTCCCCATCACCTCCTACATCGAAGCCGATCCCGAACTCTCCGCGCCCGACTACTGGATCCAGCCCCAGGAAAACGACCGCCAGATCTACCGCGGCGAAAGCTACGGCATCGGCTCCTGCTGGGTCGCGCCCCACTTCTACTATAACGTCTCCCTCTTTGAAGAGCTTGGCGTAGAACCCCCCAGCAACGACCCCGAAGAAGCCTGGGGCTGGGACGACTTCCTCGCCATCGCCACTGACCTGACCGTCGACGTCAACGGCAATCATCCCGGCGACACCGACTTCGACGCTAACAACATGGAACGCTGGGGCGTCAACTGGCCCACCTGGTGGATCCCGCTCCATGCCGCCGTCCAATCCAACGGCTCAAACTGGATCGACGCCGAGTCCGAACAACTCGTCCTTGACAGCCCCGAAGCAATGCAGGCGCTGCAGAACATTGCCGACCTCCGCCTCGCCCACGGCGTTATGCCTCGCACCGAGGCGCTCGAGGCCCTCGGCATGGGCGGCACCCAGCTCCTCGAAACCAAAAAGGTCGCCCTCCAGGTCGACGGCTCCTGGGCCCTCTCCTGGAACTGGGAGATCGAAGGCGGCATCGGCACCGGCGTCCTGCCCGCAATGCAGCGCCCCGGCACCGACATGCAGGCCCACCTCGTCACCGTCGTCAAGGACGCCGAAAACCCCGATGCAGCCTTTGAGCTGATCCGCTTCCTCTCCTCACCCTGGTACCAGGAACGCTACTGCCGCTCCGGCCTCTGGCTACCTAGCCAGAACGCACTGACGACCGATGAATCGATCGCAGACTGGTGTGTGGCGCCCGAACACCCGCCCGGCTATGAACTGATCGTCACCGAGTACGCGCCCAACTACGGCCACTATCTCACCATGCCGGTCGGTTACGTAAAGGCCGCCGAGACCTCCATCAACCCGGTCTTCAGCCAGATCTTCAACGGCGAAGCACGCGCCGAGGACGTGCTGCCCGCGGCCGTTGCCGAAGCCAACCAGATCATGGAAACCGAACAGGCGCGCCCAACGTCCTAGTCGGCGCGCTCCCTCAGTAGGTTCAGAGGAAATTGGATAGGACAGCGCAGGCGTCCTTCAAACCTCCCAGGTGCCTTCCTGACACGTTCGAAATGCAACAGAGCTGGCTACAGGCAGACCGCATCGCCCCCAGGGGTGCCTGTAGCCAGCTTCGCGGAGACCTGTCATGGCAGTAGAAGCGCAATCATCAAAATTGCCTTGGCCCCGTACCCGCCGCGCGCGCCGTGCTCTCACCGGCTACATGTTCATCTCCCCCTTCATCCTCGGCTTCCTCCTCTTCTTTGTCGGCCCCGCCCTCGTCGCCGCCTGGCTCACCATGTTCGACTGGAACATGATCCGCCCCCCATACTTCATCGGCCTCGGCAACTTCAAAAAAATGTTCGCCGACGACCTCTTCTACCAGTCCCTCAAAGTGACCGCCTACTTCTCCCTCGTCTCCGTGCCCGTCGGCCTGGTTCTGAGCTTCTTCCTCGCCCTCCTCATGAACTTCAAGACCCGCAGCATCGCCGTCTTCCGCACCATCTACTACCTGCCCAGCATCGTCCCCGCCGTCGCCAACGCTGTCCTCTGGAGCTTCATTCTCAATACCGAATTCGGCCTTCTCAACGCCCTCCTGGACTCCATCGGCCTCCCCAAAATCGCCTGGCTGCAGGAGCCCGAATGGGCCATGCCCGCCATCATCCTCATGAGCCTCTGGGCCCTCGGCGCCACCATGGTCATCTACCTCGCCGGCCTCCAGGGCATCCCGCGCTCCCTCTACGAAGCCGCCGAAATCGACGGCGCCGGCCGCTGGGCCAGCCTCGTCAACGTAACCATCCCGCTCATGTCCCCCGTGATCTTCTTCAACCTCATCATCGGCATCATCGGCTCATTTCAAATATTCACCGCCGGCTTCCTCATCACCGGCGGCGGCCCGCAGCACGCCACCCTGTTCTACGTACTCTACATCTATCGCAACGGTCTCCAGTATTTCGACATGGGCTACGCCTCCCTGCTGGCATGGGTACTCTTCTTCCTCATTTTTGCATTGACCTTGATCGTCTTCAAGTATGTAGGTCGTTATGTCTACTACGAAGATGTGGGCAGCTAGCAACAACCTTCAGCCTCTTGGCAGGACGAGCCGCGCGTGCGCAGAAACAGACGTAGAGAGCGGGCAAATGGCAGTAACTACTCGGCCAATGCCACCCCTGACTCAGGTGTGGCAGATGTTTCACTCAATCCTTTATACGTGCTCTTTGTATATGGGCGGTCGGGCCTTCGGCCCTCCCTTGTGCAGGGGCTCCGCCCCCGCAACGCCCCCGCCCAAAACCATCTCTCACCCACCGTTCGGCGTCATTCCAGCTGTGCGGCTCATCCAATGTGGCGGCTGCCAGCAAATACAAGATAGAATAGCCTGAACGGCGGCGGGGATGAAGGACTGGTCAAGACAGGCTGGTCAAGACTGGCACTGCATACGTTTTAGTAGTTACATTGGCAGAAAAACTCTGATGAGCGCAACAACACCTACAACGGCATCGCAACTGTTGGACAATGAACGCTTCTGGCGGATCTTCGTCTGGACCATTCTGCTCGTCGGCGCCTGCGTCATGCTTCTGCCCTTTCTCTGGCTGCTTTCCAGCTCCCTCAAGACTGAGCTCTCCATCTTTCGCTACCCGCCAGAATGGATTCCCGATCCCATCCAATTCAGCAACTATGTCGACGCCTGGACAACCAGGCCCTTTGCGCTCTATGTCCGCAACACCATCGTAATCCTGCTCCTGAACGAGGTCGCAGTCCTCGTCTCCGCCTCTTTCTGCGCCTACGGCTTCGCCCGCATCGACTTTCCCGGCCGCAACGTCTGGTTCGCCATCCTGCTCGCCACCGTCATGTTGCCCGGCATCGTCACCATGATCCCCCAGTTCGTCATTTTCAGCCGCATCGGCTGGGTAAACACCATATTGCCCCTCACCGTGCCCTTCTTCTTCGGCGGCGGCGCCTTCAACATCTTCCTACTGCGCCAGTTCTTCCGCACCCTCCCCTCTGAGCTTGCCGACGCCGCCTACATAGACGGCGCCAGCGAAGTCATGATTTACTGGCGCATCATGCTCCCCCTCGCCAAACCCGCCCTCGCCACCATCGCCATCTTCACCTTCATCGGCACTTGGAACGACTTCATGGGTCCCCTCCTCTACCTCGCCAAGGACCCCAACAAATTCACCGTCGCCCTCGGCCTCGCCATGTTCCGCACTGCCTTCGCCGGCCGCACCCGCTGGGACCTCCTCATGGCCGCCTCCACCATGATGATCGTACCCGTCATCTTCGTCTTCTTCGTCGCCCAACGCTACTTCATCCAAGGCATCGCCATCAGCGGGCTCAAGGGCTAGATTCCTCCACCAAAGACCCTCTCCGATTTCGTTACCGTCGTGGACAAAAATAAAGGGAACCATATACTTGACGGGCCAAAACACCGAGTCTTATGAACTTTGACCTGCCCCCCAAAACTGGTCCAAGTATAATGTTAGTATTGGGCCGTAGAAAGGGGGAAATATGGCGAGGAAGAGACATACGCCGGAGCAGGTGATCAACAAGCTGAGAGAGGCCGAGGTAGCGATAGCCGAGGGCAGCACAGTGGCTGAGGCCGCCCGCCGGATCGGCGTGACCGAGCGGACCTTCTGCCGCTGGCGCAGCGAGTACGGGGGTCTCAGGATCGACCAGGCCAGGCACCTGAAGCGTCTGAAGTTGGAGAATAGCCGCCTGAAGAGAGCGGTGGTGGACCTGACGCTGGACAACCAGATACTGAGGGAGGCGTCAGAGGGAAACTTCTGAGCCCTTCACGTCGTCGCGAGTGTGTCGACCACGTGAAGGCGCTCTTGGGGGTTTCGGAGCGACGCGCCTGCAGAGTGCTGGGTCATCCTCGCTCCACCCAGCGATACAAGCCGAGCCCGGTGGAGGATGAGAAGGCGCTGACCGAGGAGATCGTGGCGCTGGCCAGTCAGTTCGGCAGGTACGGTTACCGTAGAATCACCGCCCTTCTGAGGCATCGCGGCTGGCGAGTGAACCACAAGCGTGTGGAGAGGATATGGCGACGTGAAGGGCTGAAGGTGCCTGTGAAGCAGCCGAAGAGAGGGCGTCTGTGGTTCAATGACGGCTCGTGTGTGCGTCTGCGGCCTGCGTGGAAGGACCCCATGTGTGGGCCTATGACTTCGTGCACCTAAGGCTCCATGAAGGCAAAAGAGTGCGGTTGCTGACCGTCATTGACGAATACAGCAGGGCGTGTCTGGCGATCCGGGCTGCGCGCAGCATACGGTCTGCCGATGTAATAGAGGTGCTGGCCGAGTTGATGGTGCTCAGAGGCGTGCCCGACCATATTCGCTCGGACAACGGGCCGGCGTTTATGGCCCGGGCTGTGCGTGCGTGGCTTGGGCGGGTGGGAGCCAGGACGCTCTACATCGAGCCTGGGTCGCCGTGGGAGAACGGCTTGCGAGTTTCAACGGGAAGTTGAGGGACGAGCTGCGGGACAGAGAGGTCTTCTATACGTTGCTGGAGGTGCGTGTGCTGACGGAGCGCTACAGACGGACTTACAACCGGATCAGACCGCACAGCTCTCTGGGCTACCGGCGGCCGGCGCCTGAGGCCCTCTTGCCTGCCGACCCTGTCCCCGTGCTTGACGGACCAACATAACGGGTGGTACAAACATCGGGGGCAGGTCGATAGGGATCAAGCCAATTTATCGGGTGGTACTCCCTGCATAAACAGTTGATAAATCAGAGGATCCGATTTTGAGCTAAAAGAGCAGGCTCGTATCATAGGCCCAGGCCATTTGATCCGAAACGAGCTACAAATGAATTTTGAGCGCTTTGTTCTGCTATGTCTGACGCTGGTTGACACATTTCGATCCACGATTATAATCCAACCCAATTCATCGGGATCAGAGTCTCTTGTCTGGATGGGTCATCGTTCTACACTGTAGGCTCAAAATAAACTCGCCGTTCTCGACTGCTCACCATCTGCACAGGGACGAACCAGGAATGTTTTTTGTGCGAAGGAGGTAGTGCTCGCTACGGTCACAGTGATCAGCGGCGACCAGGCCCGCCGCCCGATCGCTGAGGTGTCACAGCAGTATTTCGCCGAGGTGGTATCGAGATGTTCATAGAGGAGGCAACCGTGGCGGCTATCCTGGAGGGAATCCGCCTTGGCGGCTATCTGGATTTCTCGCCTTTCGGCTGGGAATGGGGCGCTATAGACCCGGATGCATCCTCACTGCTGCACTCGGAGGGCGCCAACAACTTTGCCCGCATCTCGAACCCGCGCCTGGACGAGCTGATCGAGCAGGGGCTCTCAATCGTGGATCCAGAGAAGCGCCGGCCCATCTGCGACGAGATCCAGGAGATCTTTGTGGAGGAGGTGCCGGTGTTATACTTGCAGATCGACTACTGGCACAACCTCTTTAGCGCCAAGGTCAAGGGCCTGCCGGAGGAAGCGCTGGACGGCGATATGGTCTGGCACGAGGCGTGAAGTCGGTTTAAGTTAGAAAGAGTTTGGGGATGGCCGGGCCGTCCCCAATTTTGAAGTTATCGAGACGACTCAGCGGCGGGATAATACTATGGCACGATATACCGTTGCACGTTTGGCCGAGGGGCTGGTCGTCTTGTTATTGATCAGCGTGGCGACGTTTCTTATTATGCGCCTGCTGCCGGGCGACCCGGTAATGATCCTGCTGGGGGAGGGAGGGGGAGGGATCCGGATGACCGAGGAACAGATCGAAGCCATTCACCGCAAGTGGGGCTTGGATGATCCTTGGCACGTCCAGTATCTGCTCTGGGTCAAGAATATGTTTACCGGCAACTTTGGCGTATCCATCTTCCGGCCCGGCGTGCCCGTACGCGAGATGATCTTTGAAGCAATTCCGGTGACGTTCAATATAAGCGCGGCCGGGTTGATCATCGCGCTTGCACTGGCCATCCCGATCGGCATTATGGCCGCGACAAAGCGCAACTCCCTCTTTGACTACGCGGCCACCATTTTTTCAACGCTGGGCGTCGCCTTGCCCAACTTTTGGATTGCGCTGATGTTGATCGTGCTCTTTTCCTTAGTACTCAAATGGCTGCCCCCCTTTGGTCTTCACTCCTGGAAGGGCTATATCATGCCCGTCATGGTAATAGCCACACTGCAGATGGCAGTCATAATGCGTGTCACGCGCGGCAGCCTGATCGAAGAGTTGGGGGAGGATTACGTGCGCACGGCGCGAGCCAAAGGGCTGGCTGAGCGGAAAGTGATCGGGATCCACGCCATACGCAACGCGCTGCTGCCGGTGGTCACAGTGATCGGAGTCCAATTCGCCTATATCCTCAGCGGCACCATCATCGTGGAGACGGTGTTCGCCCTGCCAGGCATCGGCCGCCTCTTCACCGACTCGGTGTTGCACCTGGACTACCAGGTCGTGCAATCCATCGTGTTTCTGCTGGCCGTTATCGTTGTCGTGGTAAACCTGCTGACCGATCTGACCTATGCCCTGATTGACCCACGGATACGCATCGAATAACGCAGCCTTTTGGCAGCTATGGGAAAGCCCATGGAAGTCGCAACTTCAGAAGAACAGATCGTACCCGTGGCGGAGGAGTTGCCGCGCCTCTCCGAGACGTCGCGCGCCTGGCGCCGCTTCAAGGCCTACCGTATGGCGGTGGTCGCCGCGGCCTTTATTATCCTGCTGTGTTTGATGGCCATCTTTGCGGATACACTCGTCCCACACGACCCACTTGAAATTTATTCGGGGAAACGGGGTGTCGGTCCGTCCATCCAGCATCTGATGGGCTTTGACCACGTGGGGCGTGATCTGTTCAGCCGCGTGATCTATGGCTCTCGCGTGGCGCTGATCGTCGGCCTGGGGGCGTCGAGCATCGCTGTCATAATCGGCGTGATGGTCGGGGTAACCGCGGGCTATTTCAGCGGCTGGCCCGACAAGCTGCTGTCCCGCCTGACGGACACCCTGATGGCCTTCCCTATCATCGCGCTGCTGTTCTTGCTGGCGTCGTTAGTGGGGCCCAGCCTGGTCACGACCGTCGTCGTCATCGGCGTCACCGGTTGGGCAATATACGCGCGGGTGGTGCGCGCTCAGGTGCTGAGCTTGAAGAGACGGGAGTTCGTTGTGGCAGCGCTAGCTATCGGTGCCAGCGACCTGCGCATCATCTTCCGCCACATCCTGCCCAATGTGTTGGCGCCGGTGATCGTGCTCGCCACCTTGGGTGTGGGCACCATCATCATCCTCGAGGCCGCCCTGTCCTTCCTCGGCCTGGGGATTCAGCCCCCTACCCCCTCCTGGGGCGGCACCTTGTCCGACGGCCGGGCTTTTATTCTTCTATTTCCGCACATCGCCATGGCCCCGGGAATTATGATCGTGCTGACCGTGCTGGCCTTCAACCTGCTCGGCGATGGACTGCGCGATGCCCTCGATCCACGTCAAAGGGACATCATCTAAGCATCCATCCGATTGTTAGCATCGGTCCATATCGCCCGGGCTTATCTCAAAATCATCCAGCGGCCAGATTGGCCGCCGGATCTTCTCGAACGGAAACTTGCTGAAGTCGAAGCTGAAGACTCCGCCGGCATCGGGGTAGAGCAGGCCGCGGGACAGTGGCTCAAAGTCAGCGCGCATGTGGTTGAAGGCCTTGCTGACCAGCACATTCAGCTCCTCAAAACGGATGCCGAAAAGTTTGAGCTGCTCGCGGTCATGGAGCTGGCTGGGGAACGGATTGACGATGACACCGACACCACCGATTTCCAGCAATGCGCTTTCTCCCAGGTCTCCTGGCTGCCCCTGCATAAAAGGCCCCTTGTGTATGAACTTGCCATCGGACAGCGCCTTGACAGTAGCCGTGCCGATAACCGGTCCACCGCCAAAGCGCGGATCGCTTTTGCCGCCGAGTTCGACCTCGATCTGCGCGCCGACGCCCCCCGCATGGGCCTGCTCCACGGCCTCGGCATCGAACAACGGCCCGAACACCGCGCCCGGCGTGCCCCGCTCGATAAGCGCCGAAAGCATCGCTGTCGCGTCGCCATAGGCACCAGAGTACGGGCAGTCAGTGAAATCACCTAGCAGAAAGGGGCCCGGATCTTTGGCGGTTTGTTCCACCGAGTCCAGCGCCTCTTCAATACTCACAATATCGATGGTCAGCACGTCACGGGTACGCCAGATCTCTGCGCCAAACTCGTCAAGATAGTCATTAACCCGCTCAGACGGGCCGTCCATCACGAGCACTGCACTCGTCCCGGTCCAGGGCTGATCGCAAAAGGGATAGGCAGGCATAAAGCTCGCGTCAAGCAGCTGCGGGTCTTCAGCCTGAATCACCTCTGCGCGCTTGAGTAAGGTGAACATGGGTGTATTGGGAACCGTCGTGCGTCCGTGATCGATGCCGAACAGCACGGGCGGATGGATCGAGTGGCATTGCGGTCGGATTTCCCCGCGCAACGTGCGCGCGAGCAGGCTGGCGGTGCGGACCGCCGTCTGCCGCACGTCGATGTGGGGCGTCGTGTGGAAGCCGCAGACGATGTCGCAGTCGCGCACGAACTGCGGCGAGAGGTTGCTGTGCAGGTCCAGCGACGCCGCAATCTTAACGCGGCCGCCGACGATCCGCCTGATCCGCGCGACGAACTCGCCTACTGGGTCGTCCAGATGCTCACAGGCCATGCCGCCATGCAGTGGCAGCAGGATTCCGTCGAACGGAGCTTCATCGCGCAGCTGGCGTTCGATGCGCGCCCACAGCGTTTCGAAGGCGTGCTCGGTCACACTGCCCCACGGCCAGGCAAAAGCGCAGACGCCGGTGACCAGCTGCCAGCCTTCGGATTCGGCTACCTCGAGATAGCCGCCGAACCAGAGGTCGCCTTCGCGGAAGCGCTCGAGGCTCTCGCCCTCCTGCACGTAGTAAAGACCTTTGTCGGTAAAGGCTTCGAGTGTGGTGGGATACTTGTTGAAGTCATGGGTTTCCGTTGCGATTCCGCACATGAAAATACGTTTCTGGACAGACATACGCTTTCACCTAACCCATATTCTGACGTACGTCCCCTACTTTCAGGATCGCAGAGGCGTCGCGGTGACGACCTTCTCTTGGACTACTGTCGCCTTTTGGATGACCGTCTCTTTCTCCGTGTCCACTCGCGTCACGTCTACCTCTTTCTCGAAGGCCGTCAGCACAAGCGAACCGAGGATTTTCTGTTCTGAAAGGATATCGGCATTCACGACCAATCTCCCCTCTTAGGGTCGGAACCCTCTTACCATCAGCCCGCGCTGTTCGTTGGTTTTTCGGGCCTCTTGTGCTCGTTTTTCAGCCTCCGCCCGGTTCGCTACTGTAAACCCACTGATCGTCACATAATCATCGGGACGGCGATAGCGGTTGATGAACACCGGCCGTCGTATGTCTGAAAAGTTGGGCTTGGAGCCGTGCACGGTCCGCACATGGAAGAATATCGCGTCGCCGGCCTGGCCCTCCACAGGTATTGCCGCTTCCCAGGGCCATTCATCCTCGTCTAGGCCCAGGTGTGAGGAGGTATCGATGTGCCGGAGCTGACCTATGCGGTGAGAACCAGGCACCACGTGCAGCGCGCCTCTTTGCACATCCGTATCCACCACATAGTTGAGGATCGCAACCGGACCTTCGTATTTGTGCTCGAAATAGACCGAGTCCTGGTGCAGGATCTTGGGAAATCCGCCCACCGGCTCTTTCACCAGGCTCTGGCCTTGACCGAACAACTCAATGTTCGGACCCAGGATGGCCTCAACAATGTCCAGGGCCGCGGCATCAATCGCTGCCTGGAGAAATGCACCGCTGGTATAGTAATTGATACCCACAACATACACCTGTTTGTCGCGCTCATAACCCTCCGGCGCAGGGATGAACAACGATCCGTTGGGTGTACGCCAGCCATCAGGGGCTTTTTCCGCTTGGTCAAGCTCATTGATGGCGATATCGACGGAACGCATGATGTCGTTATACATCGCGTCAACGTACGCGTTCATGAGACCACGCACCACGAGACAACCGTGTTCGCGGTAGATAGCGGCCGCCTGTTGTAGATCAAGGTCGGCGGCAAAGACCTCAATGTCTGAGATGCTGGCCCCCAGTAGATCTGTTGGTGTCATTTTACTCGGACTCCTTGTGCGCGATCTTGAGGTGATTTTGATTCATCTCTCCTCCAAGGTCGAGAGTCACCGCGTCCGTGCATCAACTTTGGGCAAGTCGGCTCCGGCAGGCTTGCGCCGCGCTGTATTCCTGCTACAATTCCCCAATCACACCCAGGTATTGTCGTCCAAAAATGCTATTGGTGCAACCCCCTGGCGAGCCGCCTTGGATCATGAGAAACCCAAGCGCAAACGTCCTGGGCTTCAGATAGCGCAATGGGTTTTTCCACTGAGAAGCCTATTATCGTACAGATAGGCAAGAGACTCTAGCCTTTCATCCCCTGGCTAAGGCCGAAGGCGTTTCCCCGGCTTCTCCCATAACCACATAACGAGGAGATCTGTCAGATGTCTGAACTGATTTACGCATCAGCTACAGCCCTTGCCAAAGCCATTCGCACGAAAGAGGTTTCTTCAGAAGAGGTCGTGAAAGCATACGTGCGGCGCATAGAAGACGTCAATCCGCAATTGAACGCCGTCGTCCAACTGGATGCTGAAGGGGCCTTGGCAGAAGCCCGCCGGTCAGATGAAGTATTGGCAAAAGGCGATCTGCGAGGTCCCCTGCACGGCGTTCCAATGACGATCAAGGACGCCCTGGACACAGCCGGGATGATCAGCAGCGGGGGCACGCAGGGGAGAAGCTCCTTTGTACCAGAGCAAGACGCCACGGTGGTGGCCCGCCTGCGCGCCGCAGGCGCGATTCTGTTGGGCAAGACCAACACACCGGAACTGACGCTCGATTTCGAGACGGATAACTTGGTCTTCGGCCGCACCAACAACCCTTACGACGTGTCGCGTACAAGTGGCGGCAGCAGCGGAGGAGCGGCCGCGATCATTGCCGCGGGTGGGATACCCTTTGATATCGGAAGCGACACCGGCGGGAGCATTCGTTTGCCATCGCACGTTTGCGGCACAGCCGGCATTCGACCCACGTCCGGACGAGTCCCGCGGACAGGCCACATTCTTCCCCCTGCAGGCCTTGATCAGTCATTGACGCAGATCGGTCCTATGGCGCGTTACGTCGAAGACTTGATCACGATCCTGCCCATCATCGCCGGCGTTGACTGGCGCGACCCGGCGATCGTTCCCATGCCATTGGCTGACCCAAACCAGGTGAATCTCACCGATCTGCGCGCTGCCTTTTACACGGACAATGGCATCGTAACGCCCACGCCGGAAATTATGGCCGCTGTGGAAGCAGCCGCATCCGCGTTGGAAAAAGCCGGGGCATCCGTAGAAGAAGCGCGGCCGCCCGGCATGGAGAAAGCGATGGACCTCCTGCTTGGCTGCCAGTTAGGAGATGGTGGTGCAGGTATCACGCGACTCCTCGACCTGTACGGCACCACGGAACCACATCCGGGGATCGCGAACCTGATAGCCATGGCCCAGGAATCGAAACTAACGTCCGACACGTTGAGTGGCTTGGTTTTCCAGACTGACCAGTTTCGAAGTGAAATGCTCTCCTTCATGGAAGCGTACGATGTCGTGGTCTGCCCGGTACTCCCCTTTCCGGCTCCACCTCACGGAGCGTCGAGTATCCAGTTGCCCGTGTTTGCGTACACCGCCACCTACAACTTGACCGGCTGGCCGGCAGCCGTCGTCCGCGTTAGCACGTCTCCCGAGGGGTTGCCCATCGGCGCCCAGGTGGTGGCGCGTCCGTGGCGTGAGGATGTGGCGCTGGCAGCCGCCAAGCATCTGGAGGAGCAGTTTGGCGGCTGGCAGTGCCCTCCGATGTAGCATTCAATCGCCCGCCCCGCCCTCGAAGCCCTTCGCCTTTAAGCCCCTCTTTTCGACCTGGCATCACTACCGAACCACCCTCCATCACAAAAAGAGTTTTGGCTACGACCCTCTTCGGTGCCCTCGCTGTGGACGCATCCTCGAACTCGCCGAAATCTGGGAGCCCAAACGTGGGCACAACCGCTTCTTCACAGTCTTGACCATCACCCATATACTGTCCGGAAAGAGCCAGGCACGGATGGTCGTCGTTCCTTCCTGCACGTTGATTCTCTATCTTTGCAGAGGTTTCGTGGGCGACAAAACGCGCATTTACAGAAAAGATTATATGTAGTATGATCGATGCGGAATCTGATTCCACATGATGTACGGATCCGATTTTGATTGTGCGAAGGAGAAAAATTGGCATTACGCAACTTCCCCGAACGGGACTATCGCCTGATCAGCACATACAAAACGGATACCCCCCTCGACGATGACGCCATCGAAGAAAAGGTCGAACAAGCGTGGTGGTCCCCCGATATCCCCCGAGACCAACTCAAAGCGCTGATGCAGCGCACCAACCGCTACGGTCTCCTCGATTTTGGCCTGTGGACCATCCTGCTTGGGGTTAGCGGCTACCTGGCCTGGATCTCCTGGGGCACCTGGTGGGCAATTCTCGCCTTTTTCATCTATGGGACGCTCTACTCCTCATCCGACGCGCGATGGCACGAGTGTGGCCATGGCACCGTGTTTCGCACTCGCTGGCTAAACGAGCTCTTTTACCATGTCAGCTCCTTCATGACCATACGTGAAGCCAACCTCTGGCGTTGGAGCCATGCCCGCCATCATACCAACACATATCTCGTGGGTTATGACCCCGAAATCCAGGTTCAACGGCCAGCCGATCTGCTCATCTTTGCGATCGACTTTTTCTTTCTGCGGGGCGTTCTGGAAGTACAGCGTGTGATCAGACATGCTGCCGGGCAAATCGGCGACGATGTCCGTAGCTTTGTACCCGCCTCTGAGCTACCCAAAGTGGTCTGGACGAGCCGGCTTTATCTGGCTATTGTGGCGGCTTTTGGGGTGTGGGCGGTGGCGATCGGCAGCTTTCTGCCGATGATGTTCGTGTGGCTTCCCCGCTTTTACGGTGCATTTGTGGAGCAAATGCTCGCCGTAACGCAACACGCCGGTTTGGGTGAAGATACATATGACCACCGCCAAAATACGCGCACGATCTATCTGAATCCGGTGTTCCGCTATCTGTATATGAACATGAATTATCATATCGAACACCACGTCATTCCCATGGTGCCCTACCATGCTTTGGCTGACTTGCACGAGCTGATGAAATCACAAACACCGCCGCCGTATCGGAGCCTGTGGCAAGCCTACAAGGAGATGATCCCGGCCTTGTACAAGCAAGCGACCCAAGACCCGAATTACTACATAAAACGCCCTATTCCTGACGCTGGCACAATGGTTGAAGCGTTCGACATCCCCATAGGCGGCGTTGTTACGTCAAGCAGCGCGTTAAGCGACGAACCGGTAGCAAACGTGAGAGACGGCGCTAGTGTACCCGCTGAGTCTGTCGTCACATCGATTGAAGAGGTCTCCACAGCAACGGCTGTAAACACAGATGTCGAAGAAAGCAGTTGGATCCAGGTCTGTAACGTGTCAGATATCGACGTGGAAGACGTGATTGGCTTTGACTACAATGGCCGCACATACGCCATTTATCGTTTGGGTCCTCACGCCTTCTTTGCCAGCGATGGTTTATGCACCCATGAAGAAACCGAATTAGCCGCGGGTTTTGTCTTCGATGGCTGTATCGAATGCCCACTGCATCTAGGGCGCTTCGATATCGAAACAGGCAAAGCATTGTCTGCACCCGTCACTAAAGACTTAAGAACGTACCCTGTCGACCTGCGCGGCGATCAGGTATTCATCCAGGTAGAAGGGTAATCTGATGTAAAGACGGCGCTAAGTCAGAGAAATATTGCGTCACCAGTTGTCACGTGCTCAGCCGCAGAGGGTGGTGAAGACGGACGAAAAAGAGTTGAAACGCCAACCCTCAAGCTATTCAGCAGCGGGAAATCATAGATTGAGCCAAGGAGGTGACCGGTTGAGAGATCGTTCAAGAAGCGTGCTCACAAAGTTTTGGACAATTGCCTCTTTATGGGGCAAAGACTTTCATCCACAGGAGAAATGACAGATGTCTAACACAAATTGGCAAAAGTCGCTGGTTTTGCTGGCTATTGCCGCTCTGATGTTGGCGGCCTGCGTCGTTCAGCAGCCGGCGGCCGTCCAAGAGGAGATGGTCGAAGAAGAGGCGGCATCCACGGGGCCGCCTCAGGGTGGCACCCTCCGTCTGATGGGCCACCACGATGCATTCAGCCTCAGCCCTGGACTCGGCGCCATCCCAAGCGCCATCCGACCGGCGCTCATGCAAATCCACAACGGGCTGGTGGAGATTGACGCTTCAAATGCGGTCGTACCGGTGCTGGCCGAGTCCTACGATATCTCCGAAGACGGCCTGACCTACACCTTCCCGCTGCGTGAGGGCGTCAAGTTTCACAATGGCGCCGATTTCACGTGTAGGGACGTAAAGTATACGTTCGACTTCTACCGTGACCCGGAAAACGCGGCGCCAGTGGTCGGAGTCTTGTCCAAAATCGATTCTGTCGAGTGTGTGGATGACTATACCGCCGTCATCAACATGGTGCAGGTAGATGCAGCCTTCCTCGTATTAGGGGGGATCCTGCGTATTGTACAATCGGACTATCATGCCGAGGTGGGCGAGGAAGTGTACGCGACGGCCCCAATCGGTACCGGCTCCTTTAAACTCGTGGAATGGCACCCGTCGGAGTTCACGCTGCTGGAGGCGTTCGACGACCACTTCCGCGGGCGGCCCAATATCGACTTTCTGCGGGTCGACGTAGTGCCCGAGGCTTCGGTGCGCACCATCGCCCTTGAGTCGGGCGACGCCGACGGGACCGCCTGGCCATTGCTGATGGAAGACAACGTGCGTCTGGCCAACGACCCGAGGTTTACGAGCATTTCTCAAGCTGGGGCGGGGCCCTTCCTAATCCCGCTCAACAACACCATACCACAGTTGTCGGACAAGCTGGTGCGCCAGGCATTGTACTGGGGCCTGGACCGCCAAAGGATCATCGACGACCTCTGGTTCGGCCAGGCACAGGTAGCCCATTCTAACCTGTCCCCCATATACCCTGACTACTACAACCCGGACATCCCACAGTACGGGTTCGACCCGGAAAAGGCCATGGAGCTGCTTGACGAAGCAGGTTGGGTGGACGAGGACGGCGACGGGGTACGCGAGAAGGATGGTGAGAGGCTCTCCTTCAATGTCCATGTGGGCGCCGGTAACCAGCAGTTTATCCCGGTCATCGAGTTAGCACAGCAGTTGTGGGCCGACATAGGCGTCGAGATCTTCCTCGTGGAGACGCCCGTGGCCGCTATCCTGGATGGTATGCGCAAGTGCGAGATGGATGCCGCTATGATCGCCTTTGAACACGGCGCTATAGACCCGGATCCCCACTGGATGATGCACTCGGAAGGCGCCAACAACTTCCCCTGCATCTCAAACCCGGAACTGGACGCGCTGATCGAGGAGGGACTCTCCTACGCCACCGTGGCGCAGCGCCAGCCCATCTACAACAAGATCCAGGCGATGATTATGGACGAGGCGCCGGTGATAGAACTGTTCTTCACCCATTGGCCCGCTATCTTCAACAGCAAGGTCAAGGGCCAGTCGCTCGACGCGGTTGACACCAATAGGCTCTGGCGTGAGATCCATCTATGGTACATTGAGGAGGAGTAGGCCAAAACGATACGACTTACGGGAGAAGCCGGTAAGGCCCTTTGGGCTTTAGCCATGACATTCGCCCCTCAGCCTGGGCTGAGGGGCGAATATCCTTTGTCTTCCTGTGCTCAAGCAGGCTTCTCCCATAGAAGCGCGCAAGACGTACGCGCCGCTGTCACGCACAAGAACAGGACGTAAATGATGGAGCAACGGCGATTTGGCGACACCGATCTGGTCAGTTCTGCGCTGGGGTTCGGCACGTGGGAGATGAGCACGACCGAATACGGCCACATCGATGTAGATGAGGCCAGCGCGGCCGTCGGCGCCGCGATCGACTACGGTATCACTCTGTTCGACACTGCAGAAGTCTACGGCCCCTACCACTCGGAAGAGATCCTGGGCCGTGCGCTGGGCCCCCGGCGCAAGGAGGTCGTCCTGGTGACCAAGGTGGGCTTCAAAGTCGACGGCACCCACGCGCGGGACTCGACCCGTGAATGGGTGCTGGCCAGAACCGAAGGCTGCCTCCAGCGCCTGAATACCGATTGGATCGACCTGCTGCTGATCCACTGGCCAGACCACGACACCCCGTTCGCCGAGACGATGGGCGCGCTGGAAGAGTTGAAAACGGCGGGCAAGATCCGCCACTATGGGGTCTCCAACTTTACGGTGGAGATGATGAAAGAGTGCGAGCGACACGGCCACCTGGCGGCCAACCAGGTCGGATATCACCTGTTCGACCGGCGCATGGAGGCGCGGGTGCTGCCCTTCTGTCTGGAGCAGGGGATCGGGTTTATGGCCTACGGTACGCTGGGATTTGGCTTGCTCAGCGGCGCGTTTACGCCGGACACGACGTTTGAGGAAGGGGACTGGCGCTCAGCAGGCAACGCCTTCAATCTGCCGCTCTTTGAGCAGGAGCACTTTCTCAAGGAGCTGCGCTGTACCGAGCGATTGAAAACGCTCGCCGGGCGTGCTGGGAGGTCCGTGGCGCAACTGGCTATCGCGTGGGTGCTGGGCCACCCTGCGCTGTCGGTGGCGCTGGTCGGCATACGCAACCGGTCGGAACTCGAGGAGAACGTGGCTGCTGTCGATTGGAAGCTAACGGACGAAGAGCGGGCCGAAATCGACCGCATCTTTGCCGAGGAGGGCGTGCCGACCTACATCGATGCGCCCCAGGCGGTATAGAAAAGCGCAGGTCAGAGAGCCTGCCGCCGCCGGGCGTACACCAGCGACCAGACGATCACCGCAAACAGGACTACGGGAGAAGCCAGGAAGGCCTCTTGGCTTATGAACTCTAGATAACTTATTCGGTAATAGAGTCCCGGCGGGCAGCACGGGGCTGAAGCCGCCGTGCTGAGAGAGCAAAGCCCGTTCGGGCTGGCAGATCAACCGTTTCGGGCCGTTTTTGGGGCGCTTGTCCGTTGTCCTACCACCGGCGTGTCCGTCGCCCTTTCAGCGCGACGGCTTTAGCCTCGCGCCCTCCGGCTGACCATGAGCAAATCATTTTTCTAGTCTCAATTAGCCAGGGGATGAAGTCCTGTCCAAAGGAGTTGATCTACGGACATTCTGACCCGTTCTTGACAGGAGGTGCAGAGATGAAGGGTAGCGTCAAGTTTGGCTGGAGGGTCCCGACTTTTCCACTCGATGGAAGCCGTGGGGGCATTTTCAGAGATCAGATATACGCATATCTGGACGCCATCCATGGGCGATTTGCGTCAGCCTGGGTGGGTGACCATTTTTTTGTGGCATGGCATGAGGCCCTGGATCCGATGAGGGACCTTTTGGAGTGTTGGACCATGCTAGCGCACCTGGCAGGCAAATACCCTGAGTTGCACTTTGGCAGTATGGTAGTGAACCATTCGTTTCGCGATCCCGCTTTGCTGGCCAAGATGGCAGCTACCTTGCAAACGCTTGCCGGTGGGCGATTCATCCTGGGTCTCGGCGCAGGGGGGGTAGAAGAAGAACACCTCGCCTACGGCTATGAATTTCCATCCGATGCAACGCGTATTCATCGGATGGGAGAGGCAGCCCAGATCCTCCGCCAGATGTGGACCCAACCGAGTACCACTTTTCAAGGTCGCTATTACCACGTGCAAGACGCGATCTGCGAACCGAAACCTGACCCGCCTATCCCTCTGTGCATCGGCGGGGGCGGCCCAAAACTGACGCTACGCTATACGGCCCAATACGCCGATTGGTGGAACTGGCACAGCCCGCTGGAAGGCTACAGTGAACGGCTGGACCTACTGCGCGGGCACTGTGAGGCCGTGGGACGCGACTATGACTCCATTGTCAAGACGTGGGCGTCTGCCTGCGTTGCGGTGGCTCCGACAAGCGAGGAGGCTCAGCAAATCGCAGAAGCAAGCTTGCACTACGATCCCGGTTTCGGTTACCCGATAGGCTGGGGTTCGGTTGTGGGTACCCCGGATGAGGTGAGTGCGCAACTAAAAGAGTTCGCGGATCTTGGCGTCCAGCACATAATCCTACAATTTGCGGATTTCCCCAGGACAGACAGCGCCATACTATTTGCCGAGGAGGTCATACCGAGGTTCAGCTAACCCAGTTGATCAATCCAGGGCGCGTCTTGTCGCAACAGGCATTTACTTGAGCAACAGGATCCGTCCCCAACTCTCTTTGAATATGAGTAAAAATGACTAGAATGACCGGTGCTCGATTCATTGCTGAAACTATCGACGGATACGGAATAAATCACGTCTTTTTTGTGACCAATATCGCGGCCAGAGCCTTGATGGAAATGGAAAGGCTGGGAATTAAGCGGATCCAGACCCATGGCGAGAAGGCCGCCGCGTATATGGCCGATGCCTACGCCCGCGTGAAGCGCGGTCCCGGCCTCTGTATGGCCCAATCGGTGGGTGCGGTTAATCTGGCGGCAGGGCTGCAGGATGCCTACCTGGCTTGTTCGCCCGTCATTGCCCTGACCGGAAGGGTGTTCCAGAGCAACCAACAGCGTCACGCCTATCAGGAAGTCGATCACGTGAATCCGTTTTCGGCCGTCACTAAGTACAGTGCCTTGGTCACCGATCCCGATCAACTGCCCATCTATTTGCGTCAGGCCTTCCGCTCATCCACCTCGGGCACACCTGGACCGGTTCACCTGGATCTGGAGGGGCATGCCGGGCAGGCGGTCGTCGATCTGGAAGCCGACGTAGAGGTCATCATTGAAGAAACCTTTACCCAGGTACCCCCGTTCCGACCTGAAGCCGAACTGGAAAAAGTGACTGCCGCGCTGCAACTGCTCAACCGGGCCAAACGGCCCGTCATCGTGGCCGGCGGCGGTGTGACCGCGTCGGGTGCCAAGACAGAGCTAATCGCCTTGGCCGAGAAGCTTTCTATTCCGGTAGCCACCTCGCTGAATGCCAAAGCTATGTTTCCCGCTGACCACCCGCTGGCGGTGGGTGTCCCTGGTTCCTACTCCCGCGCTTGCGCCAACCAGGTCCTGTGCGAGGCCGATCTGGTCTTTTTTGTCGGCAGCCACACCGGTGGCCAGGTGACCTACGAATACCAGATTCCGCCTCGAGGCACGCCCATCATCCAGCTCGATATCAACCCGGAGGAACTGGGTCGCAACTATCATATCCAGGTGGGCATGCACGGCGACGTCAGAAACTCTCTGCGTAGAATGTTTGAGCAGGCCGAAAGGGTCCCGGCGCGTACAGAGTGGACCAGCAGGGTACAAGAGCTGGTCCAGATCTGGAAAGAGAGCGTACGCGACCTGGCTAACTCGGAGGTCGAGCCCATGCGGCCAGAACGCCTCTGCAAGGAACTGACCGACTATCTGCCCTCCGACGTCATTCTCGTCTCCGACACGGGCCATGCAGGCATCTGGACCGGCACCATGATCGATCTGAAACATCCCGACCAGAGCTACATTCGCTGCGCGGGTTCGCTGGGCTGGGCTCTGCCGGCGGCGATGGGCGCCAAGTGTGCCCAACCCGATCGACCTGTGCTCTCTTTCATCGGCGATGGTGGCATCTGGTATCATCTTTCGGAATTGGATACCGCCCTGAACAATGGGATCAACACGGTTACCGTGGTCAACAACAACCACTCGCTGAACCAGGAAAAGCGAGGCATGGAGCGGGTCTACGGCGGTCAATCCCCCGGATCGGATAAACTGTGGCTCTTCCCAGACACCCAGTTTGCCGACGTGGCCGAATCCATGGGCTGTTTCGGCATTACGGTCAACAAGCCAAGCGAACTTTCGGGTGCGCTCGATCAGGCATTTGCATCGGGCAGACCGGCGGTGGTCGATGTCAAAACCCATATCGAAGGCATTGCGCCGCGAGCGTGGGTGCCGGGGTGAAGAAAGAATGTTGAAAGGAGGAGACGGGTCATGAAACTGTTTACTGCCTTTCTAGGAACTGAAACCAACACTTTCTCGCCAATTCCCACCGGCCATGCCAATTTCGCCGAGACGTTTCTGGTGCGTGGCGGGGATCACGGTAATGAGCCGTCAGTATATTCCCGACCATTGGCGATTGCTCGAGACCGGGCACATCAACGTGGCTGGTCAGTCACAGAGAGTCTCGCCACTTTCGCCCAGCCCGCTGGCCTCACCGTACGTGCGGTGTTTGAATCGTTCCGGGACGAGATCCTGGATGATCTGCGCGCCGCGTTGCCGGTGGATATGGTACTGCTCAACCTGCATGGCGCCATGGTCGCTGATGGTTACGACGACTGCGAAGGGGACGTGATAGCACAGGTCCGGGAGATAGTCGGACCGGGCGTGCCGATTGGCGTGGAGCTGGACCCGCATTGCCACCTGTCGCAAAAGATGGTGAAAAACGCCACGGCGCTAATCACTTTCAAAGAATACCCGCACATCGACGCTGCCGAGCGTGCCGAGGAGTTGTTCGTCATGATCGCCAGCGCCGCCGAGGGCAAGATCAGGCCTGCGATATCTGTGTTTGGCTGCCGCATGATTGGCATCTTCCACACGACCAGGGAGCCCATGCGGAGCTTCGTGGACCTGATCAAGGGGTTGGAGGGGAGGGATGGGGTGCTGTCGATCTCAGTGGTGCACGGTTTCCCCTGGGGCGACGTGCCAGACATGGGTACTAAAATCCTGGTCGTTACCGACGGCCGTCCCGAGTACGGGGCGCGCCTGGCCCAGGAACTGGGACGTGAGCTTTTTGAGATGCGCGAAGCACTGCGTCCCAACTTTCTGAGCATCGACGAGGGGTTGAATCGAGCGTTGGAGATCGATCGTTCTCCAGTCGTGATGGCCGATACCGCGGACAATGCCGGTGGCGGCGCACCCAGTGACTCCACCTTCGTCTTGAAGGCCCTGTTGGAGCGCGGCATCGGGGAGGCAGCGCTGGCCTGCATATGGGACCCGATTGCAGTGTCGCTGGCCATGGAGGCCGGGGTGGGCGCGCAGCTCGATCTGCGGATCGGCGGGAAGACGGGGCCGATGTCCGGTGACCCGTTAGACCTGAGCGTGAAGGTGACTGGGGTGAAGCCCAACGCCACCCAGTCCTTCGGTCCTGAGGATGGCAGAGCGACAGTGCGGTTGGGCGATACGGTGGCCGTACACGTCAAGGGCATCGACATCGTTCTCAACTCGATCCGCGAGCAGGTCTTTAGCCCGGAATGCTTTAGCACGGTGGGGATCGACCCGCGGCAGAAGCACATCCTGGTGGTCAAGGGGAGCCAGCACTTCTATGCAGCCTTTGCCCCGCTAGCCGCTGAGGTGCTCTACCTGGCAACGCCCGGAGCGGTAAACCCTGACCTGACCAAGTTCCCCTTTAAGCATATAGATCGCAACATATGGCCCCTGGTTGAGGACCCATTCTCTCAGCCGTAGTGCCCATTGCCATTGCCTTATCCGTTCGTCGGGGACATTTTAACCCGATGATCTGCGGACATTCTGACCCGATGAGGGCGCATGTTCAGGAAAATCAATTAAATCCGGGAAGTACCGGCTAGATAGAAAGGCAGGCGCCATGGACAAAGTGAAAATCGCTATCGTCGGGTGCGGAAACATCTCGCAGCTCAACGTCCCCGGTTACCTCCAGCACCCTAACTGCGAGGTCGTCGCGCTGTGCGAAAGTGCCCCCGGCCGGGCCGAAGCTCGGGCGAAGCAGTGGGGAATCTCGCCAAGGTTCTACACGGACTACGAGCAAGTCCTCAACGACCCCAATGTCGATGCCGTCGAGCTACTGACGCCGCAACAACACCACGCGACCATGACCGTCGACGGTCTGGACGCCGGCAAGCACGTGTCCTGCCAGAAGCCGATGTGCACGTCGGTCGCGGAGGCGGACGTGATGGTGGCGGCGGCCAGGAGGGCCAAGACAAAGTTCCGCATGACCGAGAACTACATCTATTACCCACCCATCCTCAAGGCCAAGGAGCTACTAGACGCCGGTGCCATAGGCGACCCGTCCCTGGTCCGGTTTCACACAGTAATCGGTGGACAGGCTGAGGGGAGCATGGTCGACACAGACCCCGAGGCGTTCGTCTGGCGCAACGATCCCGCGCTGAACCCCTTGGGCATCGTGTATGAAGACGGTGTGCACAAATTCGCGACCGCCATGAAGTGGGTCGGAGATATCGAGAAGGTCTTCGGGATTGTCGGCAAGACCCAGGAGCACTTCATGGAGATGCCGTCGGCGCTAATGTGGAAGTTCGAAGGAATTGACTGTTTGGGGATGTGCGACTACGTCTACGCGCCGCACATGACGGTCCGCACTAAGTACTTCGCGGGCGATGACTACATGGAGATACACGGCTCCAAGGGATCCATCCACGTGACGCGGTGCATTTCTGAGCTGCTGGATTTTCCCCCGGTCCTGCTGATAAAAGGGACCGAGACGGAAGGCGTCGAGGTTCCCTCGGACTTTATCGAGGGGTTCAACGGAGCTGCCAGCGACTTCATCGACAGCATCATCGAGGATAGACAGCCCGACCTCGACGCCGAGTTCGCCAAGAAGACGATCCAAGTGGCGATGGCCACCTACGAGGCGGCCAGGACGGAAGGTCCGGCTTATCCCAGGGCGATGGTCTAGAGGTCGCCGGCTGGAGCCGGGTACGCGTAGATCCTCGGGAGGTATGAGATGTGGAGCTCCCCTGCCTTGCGTCTACACCTACCAGGCAATTACACTTTGGACGGCCTCGTGGATATCGGTGGCATCAGGCAATATGTACTCGGACATGCCTACGTTGTGTGCGATGGGCGCATCCTTGGCTCCAACGCGGCCGACAGGCGCGTCCAAGTACTCGAAACAGGCTTCACTGACAAGAGCCGCTATCTCCGCCGTCGGGCCCGCGGTCTTACAATCTTCAGCCACCACGACGACCTTGTGAGTTTTGCGAACCGATTGGTATATCGTCTCTAAATCCAATGGGGCCAGTGAACGCGGGTCAATCACCTCGACCGAGAGTCCTTGATCGCGCAGTGCTCCCGCCACCTGGGTGGCCAGGCCAGCCATGTACCCCATTGCCACCACGGTCACGTTGTCGCCAGGGCACAGGACCCTCGCCTGGCCCAACGGAATCTCGTACTCTTCTTCTGGTACGCTGCCCGTGACGTTGTAGAGCTTCTTGTGCTCAAGGAACAGAACGGGATTGTCATCCCGGATCGCGGTTTTGAGAAGACCTTTGGCATCGTACGGTGTCGAAGGAAGGACAACGTAAAGCCCTGGAATGTGCATGAACCAGCTGGTCCAGGTCTGTGAATGCTGCGGACCGACACCGACAGCGCCGCAAGCAGCGCGCACGACAATAGGCACGCTGTACTGGCCCGCGGTCATGTAATGTGTCTTGGCGGCTGTATTGACCAACAGATCCATGGCCAGGGTGATAAAATCTTCGAACATGATTTCAGCCACGGGGCGTGAGCCGGTCATCGCCGCCCCTACTGCGGCACCGACAATGGTCTGCTCTATCATGGGCGTGTCCAGGAGTCGATCTTCAAAATCATCCGCCAGGCCCTTGGTGACTTTGAAGGCGCCCTGGTATCCACCCGGACCGCCGTAAATGTCTTGACCGATGATGAAAACGCCCTCTTCGCGCGCCATCTCTTCTCGCAGCGCCTCGTTAAGGGCATCTCTGAAGGTAATCTCACGAGTGGTCATGGCTATTCCACCTCACTTGAGCGGAAGACGAACTCCACGCCCGCTTCAGGCGGAGGCTCAGGACTATTCAACGCAAATTCCTGTGCCTCATCTACCTGCCGCTGGACCCCGTCTGCGATTTTTGTTATGAGCTTTTCATCCAAAACACCTCGCTCGCGTAACCTTTGCTCAAACTGGGTGATCGGATCGCGTTTTGACCACGCGTCGATCTCCTCCTGAGGCCTGTAGGGATTTGTATCGAAAGTCGAGTGTCCTTGCCTATAGGTCTTGCATTCGATGAGGGTGGGCCCCTCACCGGCCAAAGCACGCTCGCGCGCCTCGCGCACGGTCTCGTACACAACCATGATATCATTGCCATCAACAACGTGGCCAGGCATGTTATAGGCGCTGGCCCGGTCTGCCACATTCGCTATGGCCGATGCCTCGGCAAAGCTTGTCGACATAGCATACTGGTTGTTGACACATACCCACACGACAGGGAGATGCCAGATTGCAGATAAGTTCAGGGCCTCATGAAACGTGCCCATTAGTGAAGCACCATCACCAAACATGGCCAGGACGATACGCCCGGTATTGGCACGCTTCTGCGTGAGCGCTGCACCGACCGCAACCGGATAGACGGCCGAAAGGACCGCCTGCACGCCGAGGTTGTTGGAAGCCGCATCTGCTACGTGAACGCTCCCACCACGACCGCCGCAGTAACCCGTTGCCCGTCCCAAAATCTCGGCCATCAACCGCCCGGGCTCGGCGCCTTTTATGATGTCGGCCACGTGGCCGCGGTGGGTGGGGATGATATAGTCCTTGTGGGTCAATGCCAAGGTGGCACCGACATGGGTAGCTTCCTCGCCTATTCCCGTGTGAAAGGCACCCGGTATTAGCCCTCTGTGGGTAAGCTGCTCGGCACATTGCTCGAACAAGCGGCCCAATACCATATATCGGTACATCTCTAACATCAGTTCTTCGCTTATTGTCATCGTCACAGCTCCTTTTGGTCGCGATGCTGCGGCCAGCCTTGGTCGTTAGCCAAGAACGGACCGAGGATCCTCCATTAGCTCTTTGAGCCGCTGCAGGAACGCCGCCGCAGCCACCCCGTCCACCACACGGTGGTCAAAGGACACGGTGATCATAGTCACAGGATTGGTCACCGGTTGACCATCTTTCAGCACCAACTGGTCTCGCTTTGCTCCGATGGCCAAGATACCACTCTGGGGTGGGTTAACCAGCGGGATCGACAAAGTGATGCCGAGCATGCCCACATTGGTTATCGTGAACGTCCCGCCCTCCAGGTCTTGAGGGCGCAGTCGGTTATCCATTGTGGCTCGCTGCAAACGGCCGATCTCACCGGCTAACTCTGCCAGAGAGCGCTGGTTAGCGCCCCGCACGACAGGTACGACCAGTCCCCGGTCAGAAGCCATCGCCACACCCAAGTTGATCGTGCGGTAAAGACGAATACCTTCATCCGTCCAGGTCGCGTTCAATGTGGGGCAGCTTTCCAGCGCATGGGCGGCCAATAGTGCCAGCATGTGGGTAAAAGACAGGCGGAACCCGTGGGACGCTTCCCAGTCAGCCGAAAGCTCGTTTCTCAAGAGTTCCAGGCTAGTTAGATTCACCTCACAGGCGGCGGCAGCCTGTGGAATAGCCGCGGCCTTACTCAGGTGTGAGGCCATAGCACGCTGTAATGGCGTAGGCTTAATCAGCTCGAATTCAGCGTCACCAGCAGCTTCTGGCCCGTCTGTGCCCATTGCCGTGCTGCGGGCATCAGCGTACGCCCTTACGTCCCCCTCGCGTATTCGCTTCTGCCCAATATGCTTTTGCACATCCTCCAAGTCAATACCGAGTTCGCGTGCCAGGCGCTTGGCCACGGGGGAAGCAGCCACTGCCACCGGATCTCTAGAGGTGACAGTATCTCCAGAGGTGACAGTAATGTCCTGGGGAGAGCTGACTGCTCGTTGCTCCTTGGGCGGCTGCAACGCCTCGGCCTCGGGGATGGCGTCGCCGGGGGAGCCGATCCACGCGACAGCGGCGCCAACAAGGACAGTCGCGTCGATAGGTACCAGCACTTTCAGGAGTGTCCCGGTCTCCTCTGCTTGCACCTCGACGGAGGCTTTGTCGGTTTCCACAACGAAGAGCGCTTGACCGGCGGCAACCGCATTGCCTTCTTCGCAAAGCCACTCTGCGATGCGGCCCTCCTCCATTTCGTATGTAAGCTTGGGCAGAATGACTTGAGTAGCCACAGTACCTCCTGATCCCCCGACGCGCAGCCGCTGCGCTTTCAAATCCAATTACTACTAGATCCTAGACTTGCGAGTAGTCAAACAGGTGAAAATCAGAGCACGAGGCATTTGCATCTTGAAATGGGGCGTCTTCTCGATAATTGCCCAATTTACTTGTGAAGTGACTGCAAAACCCACCTTTGAAGGTGTTTGCTGCAGCGACCACTTATCATAATATAATTTTGTGTTCTGTCAAGCTCGGCTGGATCTGTTTCGCCCATTGCCATAACGTGGTTTGGTCAGGGACCGCGTGGAAATATTCCCGACGAAACTGGCGTAGCACCAAACTGTAGCTACAATAGTGCTGATAACCAGAAAACCGAGGACTGCAGCAAGTAATGTGCAACCAAGTTTACATTTGCCAATGTGTGTGCGGAATCGGTTTTTGGAAAAAGTGCCGCATAACGAGTTAAGGGATTCAGGTGGCGGTGCGACACGAAGTCGCTTACATATTTGTTACACTTGAAAATCAGGAAGTAACCCAATGTTCTGCCATTGGTATCCTGCCAGTCTGAAAAAAGAGCGACTGGGACAATTGTAGCCTCATCCGAACAGGATGGCAATCAAATCGTGAGAGGCGGTTGTGACTGCTAGCGTCAGAGCGGTCGGGAGCTTGGATAGGGTGGTATGGTGAACTAACGTGAACTGTTGATAAACGTCGTCAGAATCGACAAGCCAAAGGCGCTGACAGGCTTGAGCCAAAAGGCAAGTGGGGTCAACCCCGAAAGAACTGCGGGAAATTGCCAAGTGAAACTAAGAGAGGCATAACAACTCTGTACTCAATAGGTGGAGGAAAGTTATGCTGGCAAGCTGGCCTGTTCTGTTAATGCACGATTTAGTTGGGATCGGGTTGTTGTTGTAGATGCTCGAGATCTGGCAGCAGTGGAAAGCTGTGTGGAGCTTTGAGCCCCGTTGGTCGCGAGAGTTGGCCCGCCAGCGACGACGAGAAGCGCTGGCCGAGAGCCGGGCACTGCCAGACTTGGCGCGACGACCGGTGTGTGCCGAGTGCCGGGCAGAGCCAGAGAAAAAAGAAGTGCCCCCAAGCCCGCCGCCCCGCTGGCCCGGCTCGAAGCGTGGCCGGCGGCAGGTCGTCAAGCCCACCTGGCAATATTGTGACGATCCGGACTGCCGGTACTATGGCTGGCCAGGCTTAGGCAATCTGAGAGCTAATGGCTATCCAAATGGGGGACGCTGGCGGCAGTGGCACTGCCAGGCCTGTCGTCAGTTCTTTATCGAAACTCGAGGCACGCCACTGTATCGGCGTTCGGTTGCCCCCAACCTGGTCCATCAAGTCCTAACCGGCTTGGCCGAAGGGCTCAGTCTTGAGGCGACGGCCCGCTTATTCGAGCTCGAGCCGGAGACAGTAGCCCAGTGGCTGACCCTGGCTGCTAACCACTTTCAAGCCCTGTCAGCCTATTTGAGCCAGAACCTGGAGCTAGAGCAGGTTCAGTTGGATGATTTGTATGTCAAATTACGCCTTGTTCAAAGCAGTGACCGGACTAGCGTCCGCTGGCTGTACAACGCCATCGATCCGGTCAGTAAGTTTTGGCTGACTTTTCGTCTGGGTGAGCGCGGGCTAGGCACGGTACAGTCCTTGGTCCATCAGCTGGTTCAGCAGCTGGCTCCTGGGGTGATCCCCTTGTTTCTGTCCGATGGGGAACGCAGCTTCGAGACTAGCCTACTGAGCCACTATGGGCAGTGGGGGCAGGTGGCAGACAGTCGAGGGCAATCTCGTCGGCGCTGGCTGGGGCTAGCCGAGTTTGCCTACGTCCAGGTTGTCAAGCCGCGCCTAAGACGGCGTTTGGTCAGCGTCAAGCACCGTTTGGTTAGGGGTCAGCTCAAACCGATCAAGGCCAAGCTGGCTGAGCACGGCTGGTCCATCAACACCGCCTTCATCGAACGCTGCAATCTGACCTTGCGTCAGCATGTGCCAGCCTTAAGGCGGCGAGTGCTGGCCCTAGCTCGCAGCCAGGCTGGTCTCCAACACCAACTCACTCTGGTTCAGCTCTATTACAACCTGTGCCTACCCCATCAAGGATTGCCTCAAGCCGGGCGGGAGGAGCGAGTTCGACCTCAGGCACAGACCCCAGCCATGGCTCTGGGTTTGACCGATCAGCTCTGGCGCTTGGAAGAGTTGTTGTTGATCCGCGTCCCCCCATGGCCACCGGCCAGCCTGGCCTGCTCCAGCCTGCCTCGGAGCTGACAATCGAGCCAAAGCGCCCCAGAAACCAGACCCCCGCGCGTGTCATATGGACCAAAGCTGTCATTTTTGGCCGAAAATGGCCCCTTTTCGTCGCTGCAGCTCCTATCTGAATTCCCCGCAGTTCCTTCAGGGTCGACCGCCAGGGCAATTGCATCAAAAACCGTGATATAATAGCCCTGTACCGAAATACGAATAGGCACTGCTGAGAGCGTATCGTCATCATGAAGCCATGACGCCCACGGGCTGGGAATCTGAAGGCGAGGGAGGACCCTTGCAAGACTGTAAACTGCGTATAATCTGTCTACCCATAGCCCAACAGAGACAGCGAGGGAACGTGCGCGAAGGCAAACGCAAAAGTCCATATATAGTATAGGAAAACTGCCCGCTTCTGCCCGGCTTAAACCGACCTGAAGCGTCCGGACACGACACCCTGCCCCCCAGCCGCCAGCGGACCGACTTGAGTCCGGCGTCTGCGAAAGTCGTGGATGCGTGTCGTGGAGAGGCTGCCAGAACCAGGAATCGACGCCGGAAACGGAAAAACCGATGCAAAAGCGTAACGACAACAATTGCCAGAAAAAAATATCGCCCGCTTTGACCCGGCTTATACCTACTTGACCCGACATTTGACGTCCAAACACGCCCCACCATGTCAGAGATTGCACAACTCTTGTACAACACACATGAGCGGTTCAACGGACCCGCCAGCGCTGAGGAGGCCCCAATCACAGCCCATCACAATAACTGCATGAATTGCAGTTCAGACAACCCGAAAACGCTCATTAACGCTCGTAAACGCTCATGAACTCTCGTCTAACGCTCATACGAGACAACCTGCATCGGCAAGGCCCCGGTCACAGCCCATCAGGAAAATCTCATGAACTGCAGCTCAGACAACCCGAAAACGCTTATAAACGCTCGTAAACGCTCATGAACTCTCGTCCAACACACAGATGAGAATGCCTGTGTCCCACCATCAAGATGAATCTGATTAGAACGGTCCACGATGAATGAAATGCCCGCATCAGCCCCCAAGGCATTTGCATCTGATGTGAATTCCTTCTTTTCCTCCGATGCCAAACTGCTCCTGACTTCCACCCTCAGCCACCGGAGCACCGAGAATTCAGTCTACTGGCTCTTGGATGGGGACGACAGTCGCATCTGTCAGGTCCATGCGCAGCACAACTTGGCCGTCTTGCGCCGCATGGCTTTCAACCTCTTACGCAGAGAGAACAGCGCCCAAATCGATATTGCTGCCAAACGGGAACGAGCCGGTTGGAAAACCGGCTATCTCCTGAAAATTCTCTCCCAACAAGATGCGATTGCCCTGCACTGACCACTGCAGTCCCCCCTTGACGCACATGTTACAATCCACTCCTGCCGCCCCGCCCATCTTCGAAAATGGCCGACTCCGGGAGAATCCGATGTCCTCGTCAGTCAATGCCGAAGTGCCGAAAACTTCCTTTCCCCTCATCAAAGAGGAGCTCAGAAAGCAAATCCCCAGGATTACCCTTCTCGTCGCCCTCTCGCTCATCGGCACGGGAATCGGACTAGTACAGCCCCTTCTCTTCAAAATGCTCCTCGACACCGCCATACCCGCAGCTGATGTGAGGCTGATCGGCCTCCTCCTCGTTGGCATGGTCACTGTGCCCGTGCTCAGCGCCGGCTTTAGCTCCGCCAACCACTACCTGCGCGTCTACATCGGCGAAGGCGTTGCCCGGCGCCTGCGCCAGGACCTGTTCGACCACCTGATGTTCGTCCGCCTTGCCGACCTGGAGCAGTTCAAGACTGGAGAACACATCTATCGACTCACCCGCAGCTGCGGCCTGCTCGGCGAGGTCTTCGTCGGACAACATCTGCTGCCGCTGGCCATGAACGCCATCCTCCTTGTAGGCACGTTGACTGCCATGACCTGGCTGGACTGGCGCCTTACCCTTTTGGCCCTGCTCGCCTTCCCCCTCTCTTTCCTCCTGACGCGCAAAACGCGTAACTACACACGAAACCTCTACCGCGACCTGTCCAATACATTGGAATCCGGCGAGAGCTATCTGAACGAGTTCTTCCCCGGCCTGCGCACTGTCCGCGCCTTCAACGCCGAAGCCTCTGAGAAAGCCCGCTGGCGAGAATGGCTCACGGCCCACCGCCGTATCAAAGCCACAGTGTCAGCCTTCCATGAACTGGTTCGCATAGTATTGCCGGAATCCATCAACTACGTGGTTGCGGGCCTCATCTTCGCTTACGGCGCCTTCGAAATCATCCAGGGCAGACTGACCGTGGGCAGTCTCGTTGCCTTCGTCGCCTATCTGCCCCGCGCCTACACAGTGCTGCAGACGCTACTGGGCACCCAAGTCAACCTGCAAGAGGCCCGCGTCAATGCCGAAAAGGTAGACGCCCTCTTTGCTCTCGCCCGCGAACCGTCCGGTGATAGGGTCCTGCCCTCCGACGCTGCATCAGAGGAGCGTCGCACCGAAAGCGTTTCACAGGCCCCAGGTGTCGCTTTGGCCTTCCACGACGTCTCCTTCGACTACGGTCGCGGCGACTTCGGCGCCCGCGAACTCACCTTCCGCGCCGAACCGGGCGAATTCCTCGCAATCGTCGGCCCGAGCGGCGGCGGCAAGTCCACCATCATCGACCTGATCATGGGCTTCTACACCCCCCAGTCCGGCACGATTACCATAGACGGGATCGACCTGCGTCATCTCTCTCTGGCGTCGCTTCGCAGCCAGATCGGTCTCGTTCCCCAGGACCTCTTCCTCTGGAACGACAGCATTGACCGCAACATCAACTATCCGGCCCGCGATCACCCTGTCGGTAATAGCGCAAAGGCTGCCCGCGCCGCGCAGATCGATGAATTCATCACCGGCCTGCCCGACGGCTACCGCACCGTCGTCGGCGAACGCGGCCTGACGCTCTCCCGCGGCGAACGCCAGCGCCTTGCCATCGCCCGCGCCCTCCAGCAGCACCCCAGGCTCCTCCTCCTGGATGAAGCCACCTCCGCACTCGACGCCCTGACCGAGCAGAAAGTGCGCACCGCCTTCGACCGGGCACGGGCCGGTCGGACTGCCATCGTCGTCGCTCATCGCCTCTCAACAATCCGCAACGCCGACAGGATCCTGGTCATCGACCAGGGCCGCATCGTTGAGACCGGCAGCCCCGATGAACTGCTCAAGCTTGGCGGTCTCTTCTCCCACCTGTACAAGGCACAATCTTTCGATCTTCCTGCGATCGCGCTATAATCCATAGTAATCTCTGCCGCCAACGCGTCCTGAACGCGCCTCTGGCTGTCAGCTACCATTCACGCTAAGGATTCTGCCAACGATGTCACCCAATACTAACGACCAGGGCCCTGCGCCCCTGCTTTTCGAAAGCCCATCCATCGATCCGGAACTGGAAGAAAATGTAGTCAACACCATTCGTATGCTGGCCCTGGACGCCGTCCAGGCCGCCAATTCGGGACACGCCGGCCTGCCGATGGGCATGGCAGGCGCCGCCCTGACGCTCTGGCGCAGGCATCTGCGCTACAATCCGGCTAATCCCGACTGGCACAACCGCGACCGCTTTATCCTCAGCGCCGGCCACGGGTCGATGCTCCTCTATTCCCTGCTCCACCTGACCGGCTACGAACTCCCACTTCAGGAACTCAAGAATTTCCGCCAGTGGGGCAGCATGACCCCCGGCCACCCGGAGTACGGCCACGCGCCCGGCGTCGAAACCACGACCGGCCCGCTTGGTCAGGGCTTCGCCAACGGCATCGGTATGGCCATCGCCGAGCAATGGCTGGCCGCCAATTTCAACCGTCCCGGCTTCGACGTGGTATCACACAACGTATATGCAATTGTCAGCGACGGCGACCTCATGGAAGGCGTCGCCCAGGAGGCCGCCAGCCTGGCCGGCCACCTGCGTCTCGGCAAACTAATCTATCTCTACGACGACAACCGCGTCACCATCGACGGCTACACCGATCTGGCCTTCACTGAGGACCAGTACCAGCGCTTCCAAGCCTATGGCTGGCACGTCCAGAAAGTGGACGGCATGGACAGCGCCGCCGTCGATGCCGCCATTGACGCCGCCAAACAGGATCCCCGCCCCAGTATCATCGGCTGTACCACAGTAATCGGCTTCGGCGCCCCCAAACAGGGCGAACCGGATATGCACAGCGATGCGCTTCCCGCCGAAGAGGTCGCCCAAACCAAGGCCAACCTCGAATGGCCGCAGGAGCCGACCTTCTTTCTGCCCGAGGAAGTGCGCGACTTCTGCCTCCAGGCCGTCGAGCGCGGCAATCGGCTCGAAAGCGACGACACTACCCTGTGGGATGCCTACGCCGCCGCCCACCCCGACCTTGCCGCCCAGCTCAGTGCCATGCTGCAAGGCGGGCTTCCCGACGGCTGGGAGGACGCCCTGCCCGCCTTCGATGGCGGTGGCAGCGCGGCCACCCGCAATGCCAGCGGCGATACCCTCAACGCGCTCGCACCGGTCATCCCTAATCTCATCGGCGGCAGCGCCGACCTCGCGCCCAGCAACAAGACCATCATCAGCGGCAGTCCCGACTTTCAGCCCGATTCCTACAACGGGCGCAACTTCCGTTTCGGCGTACGCGAACACGGTATGGGCGCCATCCTCAACGGCATGGCCCTGCACGGCGGCGTCATCCCCTATGGGGGCACCTTCCTCGTGTTCAGCGACTATATGCGCGCCAGCGTACGCCTTGCCGCTCTGATGGGCGTCCCCGCTATTTTCATATTTACCCACGACAGCATCGGCGTCGGCGAAGATGGCCCCACCCATCAGCCCGTAGAACAGGTGGCTGCGTTGCGTGCCATCCCCAACCTGACCGTTGTCCGCCCGGCCGACGCCAACGAAGTGGCGCAGGCGTGGAAAACGGCGCTGACCAACAAGAGCGGCCCTACCGCATTGATCTTTTCCCGCCAGAATCTGCCGGTCTACGATCGAACCGCAGCAGGTGTCTCAGCAGCCGAAGGCGCCGCCCAGGGCGGATATGTCTTCTTCAAGAGCAACGGATCCGCAGGTGATGCAACCGAGTTGGCCCTCATCTCCTCCGGCAGCGAACTGGAGATCGCCTACGAAGCGGCCCAGCGCCTGGCCCAAAATGGCGCCGCCGTACGGGTCGTGAGCCTGCCTAGTTGGGAGCTGTTCACGGCGCAGACGCCCGCTTACCAACAGGAGGTGCTGCCGCCGAGCGCCCTGAAGCTGTCCATTGAAGCCGGTGTCACCCAGGGCTGGGAACGCTGGGTTGGCAACGACCCTGCCCGCGGCGCAGCCATCGGCCTCAACCGCTTTGGGGCAAGCGCGCCGCAGCCGGATGTCTATGCCAATCTCGGCCTGACCGTCGAAGCCGCAGTCAGCGCCGCCGAAACTCTCTTGGAGGCGTAGCCGCGTATGCTTGGGGCCTTGGCCGCCATCCTCCAGCAGACCAGGCAGCATCACGCCATCGAACACGCCACCATCCATCTGCTGTCAGCCCGCTTTCCCCGCCGTGTCATGGCAGGAATGAGTGATCCCTGGGGTTTTACCCTCTACGGACAGCTCTCTACGGAGGCGATTGAAGAGGCAGTCGAGGAAGCGATTCTACGCCTGCAGGATGGCGAAGAGGAGTTGGCATTCCATCCCAACTGCGGAACGAACCTCACCACCACTATCTTTCTGGCGACCGCGGCCGCCTTTCTCGGCAGCGTCGACTGGCGAAGTTCGCGCCCCCTCCCTCCAGACGGTGTGCCCCAATTCGACACCGCGCGACAATCTGTCGCTCCGGAACCACTGCCCAAACGAAAGCCAGGCAGCATCGGTTCGCTCTTGGACAGGATTACATTGACCGCTGGACTGATGACGCTTGCGCTTCTGGTCTCAGGGCCGTTGGGTATGCGGCTTCAGCGTCTCACCACTTTAGCGACTATCGGTAACCGCGTGCTGGCAAAGGTCGCGCCCGTAGGGCGAAGCCAGGCGTTTCGAGTCACCTTCGCGGAACTGCAATGACCAGGGCCCACTGCCCTCTGAAGTTGGTATCCTATTGACAATTTACCTGTTCCTCGCGCCGGATGAATACCTATTGGGGCAGCGCCTGAGCAAACTGAAGCAGGCGCTGGGCGACCCGGAGATGGCCTCTCTGAACCTCGCCGAACTTGAAGGCGCCCGCTCCAGCGCAGCCGATATCCTCTATCACGCCGGCACGTTGCCGTTTCTGGCCGCGCGGCGGCTTATCATTGTGCGCGGTTATCTGGCCAATCTGGAGTCCCGCCTGGGCACGGCCAAGTCGCCCAATAAGACCGCCCAGGCCGAGGCCCGACAAATTCTTGAAGGGTTGGCCGATCCAGCAGTTTCCAATGATCTGGTCTTCATTGAAGAAAAGTTGGATAAACGCCGCGCCATCTGGCGGGGACTGGAAGACACTGCCGGCCTCGATCAGTTGAGCAAAAACGGGCGCCTGGCGATCGAGGAACTGAACACACCCGATGCCCGCGCCCTGCCCAACTGGATCGCTAACACCGCCAAACGGGATGGAATCGCCATCGAGGGCAGAGCCGTCCACATGTTGGCAATCTACGTCGGGCCGGACCTGCGCCGCCTTCACCTCGAACTGGACAAGCTGCGTTCCTACGCCGGTGGCCGGAATATCACGCCGGCGGACGTGCAACTACTGGTGAGCGATACCAGCGAAGCGCTCATTTGGGACCTGACCGACGCCATCGGTCTACGCGACGGACGCAAGGCAATGAGGGCCCTGTACGCGCTGCGGCGTAACGACGCCAACCCCTTCTATCTCCTGACGATGATTACCCGGCAATACCGGATCATGATCAAAGTGAAGGATGAGACCGCACGTGCGCCCGGCAACGAGTATGACATCGCCTCCCGAGTTGGCGAAAGGCCTTTTCCTGTCAAAAAAGCGATGGTCCAAAGCCGCAACTATGCGCTCGCCCAACTGGAGGGGATTCTGGACCGGCTCCTGTCGTCGGACTTCGCGATGAAGACCGGCGCCGATCCCAACACCGAACTGGACATTTTGGTGGCCGAACTGACAAAAACACGTTAGAGGAACTTTACACCTGATGAAAAATATTCGATCGCTATCTTTCCCGATGCACGCCGCATCCGCACAAAGCGTATCAGGCGGGCAACCTACCATTGGCCCCGAGACCATTCATCGCGTTAGGACCGCTAATGACATCACAATACTGGTCCGCCCCAACCCCTCCGCGCCGGTGGCCATGCTGGAAGGGTGCCTGCGCGCCGGCAGCGTAGACGAGTCGGCTGAGCAGGCCGGCCTGGCCTCCTTCACCGCCTCCCTCCTGAGCCGCGGCAGCGCCAACTACGATTTCGATCGCTATAACGAGGCGGTTGAATCGGTCGGCGCCAGCGTCAGCGTGGGCGGCGGCACACATATCTCCAGCTTCGGCAGCGAGAGCCTCGTTGAGGACTTCCCGCTCATGGTAGAGATTCTGGCTGACACACTGCAGCGGCCCACCTTTCCACCGGAGCATATCGAACGCGTGCGCGGGCAATGGCTCGTGCGCCTCCAGGAGCGGGAACAGAGCACGCGCAGCGTCTCCTACCGGCGCTTCAACGAAATGATTTTCGGCAATCACCCCTACGGTCTGTCCACATCCGGCTATATCGAGACGATTCAGGAAATCAGCCGCGACGACGTGGTCGCCTTTCACCAGAACCACTACCGTCCCAATCAGGCTATCATTGTCGTCAGCGGCGATGTCGATCCCGAAGCAGTGGTTGCCCTTCTGGAATCCCATTTCGGCAGCTGGCGCCCCGGCGCCGAGCCGCTCCCGCCGGCCGACACTATCCCGCCGGTCGCAGGCGCTAACGGCATCCAACGTAAGTCATTCGATATGCCCGGCAAGGTCCAGTCCGATGTCGTTATAGGCTGCCTCGCCATCGCCCGTACCCATCCCGACTACTACGCAGTGCAGGTGGCCAACAACATCCTCGGCCAGTTCGGCATGATGGGACGCCTGGGCGAAACCGTGCGCGAGCGGCAGGGGCTGGCCTACTACAGCTACAGCGCGCTAGACACCGACATCGGCATCGGGCCGTGGGTGGCCTTCGCCGGCGTCAACCCCCAGAACGTCAACCAGGCCGCTGACAGCATACTCCACGAGTTTGAGCGCTTGGGGAATGAACCGGTCAGCGATGAAGAACTCTCCGACAGCATCGCCAACATGACCGGCACCCTCCCCCTGCGACTGGAAACCAACGACGGCGTGGCTTCGATCCTGCTCAGTATGGAATGGTTCGGTCTGGGCCTCGACTACCTGCAAACATACCAGGAACGGATACGCGCCATCACAAAAGAGGATGTCCAGCGCGTGGCCGCCAACTATCTGCGCACAGATTCCTATACGCAGGTCACCGCCGGCCCGGACGCAAATGGGAGCTGAGCCTCCGTGAATCAAAAGCCTGTTATCCAACTCGACGAACTGAGCAAGGTCTACACAGTCAGCGAACGCGAAGCGGGGCTTGTCGCCTCAATGCGCAGTATCGTCAAGCGCAAAACGCGCGACGTTCAGGCCGTGGACAGAATCTCCTTCTCCGTTAGCGAAGGGGAGATCGTCGGCTTCCTCGGCCCCAACGGCGCCGGCAAGACCACAACCCTGAAAATGCTGTCCGGTCTGCTCCATCCAACCGGCGGCAGCGCAACCGTTCTCGGCTATCGCCCCTGGGAGCGCAACCGCGACTACCTGCGCCGGATGACGCTGGTAATGGGGCAGCGCAACCAGCTCGTGTGGGACATCCCTGTCATCGACACCTTCGAACTGAATCGAGCCGTCTACCGCATCCCCGAACCGGAGTACCAGCGTACCGTTGACGAACTGACCGAATTGCTGGACTTGGCCCCCCTGTTGCGCAAACCTACCCGTAACCTCTCATTGGGCGAGCGCATGAAATGTGAAATCGCAGCCGCGCTCCTCCACCGCCCGTCAGTGCTGTTCCTGGACGAGCCGACCATCGGGCTTGACGTTACCATGCAGCGTCGTATCCGTCAGTTCATTACCGATTACAATCAGCGTTCCAGCGCCACCGTCCTGCTCACCAGTCATTACATGGCCGACGTGGAAGCTCTTTGCCAACGTGTGCTCGTCATCCATCATGGCAATCTGCTCTACGATGGCCAGCTTAGCGGCTTGGCCGATCGCTTTGCCCCTTTCAAGACCGTCGAAGTGGAACTGCATAACGGTGCCGGTGACCGACAGCTGGCGCAGTACGGTGAGGTGATGGCCCAGAGCGAAGGCCGCATCATGCTGCGAGTCCCTAGAGTCGATACCGCCTCCGTCACCGGGCGTCTGCTGGCCGAGTTGGATGTCTCTGATCTGACCGTGCAGGACCCGCCCATCGAGGACGTAATCGAGCATGTATTCAGTCAGTCACCAAGCCCGCTGGATGCGCCCGAATCGCAAAAAGAGCAGAGCGAATAGGACAGTCGAAAATTGAACTGCTGCCTGCCTTACAAGTTGAGAATTGCCCTCGCTTCCGTTCTGCTCCCGGCCACACTCTTGGTGGGATGCATGACGTCGGCCCCAATTTCGGGTGCGGAGCCGGTTCCGGTGCCTTCGACTACCAGGGCCCCCACGACTTCGGGCGAGAATGGTGAAATGTCCCCCGCGGCGGCTACCTCGGAGGTCGGCGAACAAACGCAACAGGATGAGCAAGTCTCAGCGGGCATGGGCGAGGAAGAACTGGCCCCTATAGCTACTGCCGCGATTGACTTCATCGGGCTCCTCGATGCACAACAAAAAGAAGCCGCCCTCCTTCCGTTCGACAGCAACAAGCGGCCCAACTGGTCAAACCTGCCCGCAGGCATGCTGCCCTTCGACCGCAACGGCGTTCGTATCGGAGATCTCAGCGATAATCAACTCGCTGCTATGCTTGCCTTTCTCTCCACCACTATGAGCCCTGCAGGCCTCGAAACCGTGACCGCAATTGTTGCCGCAGAAGCCGTCCTGTCAGAATCCCAAAACGCTGGCCGGCTAGGATGGAGTGAGGGAAACTACTGGCTTGCCTTCTTCGGTACACCGTCGCCGACAGAGCCTTGGGCATGGCAGTTTGGCGGTCATCATCTGGCTATCAACATGTCCATTTCTGACGGCCGCATCACGATGTCCCCCGCCTTCATCGGAGTCGAACCGGCTGTTATCGACGAGGCCGCGGTCGACGAAATCTACGCAACACTTGGCGGCGAAAGGGCAAGCGAAGGAAAGGGGACCGTCGCGCCATTCGCCGATGAGATCGAGGCTGGGCTGGCACTCGTTAACGGCCTGTCCGCTGCAGCGAGAGACGCAGCACTCGTTTCAAGGCGCCCGAACGGCCTGCTCACCGGTGCAGGCCAGGACGGAGTCATCCCTGAACTACAAGGGTCGCAAGCGAGTAGTTGGGGTTCCGGCCAGCAACAGGCTCTGCTCGATCTTGTGTCCCTTTGGGTCGGCATGCTCCCGCCCCGGAACGCCAGGCTCCGCATGGATGAGATCGAGTCCAGTCTGAACGACACCTATTTCGCCTGGCATGGGCCCACCGATGGCGCCGGCGCTATCTACTTCCGTATTCAAGGCCCGGATCTGATTATCGAGTTCTTAACGCGTGGCCCGGTCGGCGCCTATAACGGTCACTTTCATTCGATTTACCGGGACCCAACAAACGAATACGGTCAGCAGTGACGACGGATCCAAGTGCTCGCCTTAGCCGGTTGCCCCAGGCATCGTCTGCCAAATGCCATGAAACATGCTTGGCGCAGCCACTTAACGATTTCTGAGCGTTCTTCCAGGAGAGTCTGAACTCCGGACCGCATATGCTCGCTTTCTACTCAATTTACAAGAGCTACTTCCGCCTCGCCTTGATGGAGCAGTTCCAGTATCGAGTTTCTATGCTGATCTGGTTGCTCGGCGGAATCATCGAGCCGTTGATGTACCTCGTCGTTTGGCGTACAGTTGCTCAACAGCAGGGCGGAGCAGTGGGCGGCTATACTGAAAATGACTTTGCCGTCTATTACATCGCCATGATGATGGTGAGCCATGCCACGTTTACATGGATCATGTGGGAGTACGTCTACCGTATCCGCATGGGCCTGTTTTCGGTCATGCTGCTCAAGCCTATTCACCCGATCCACAATGACATCTCCTATAATGTTGGCTACAAGTTTCTGACGTTAGTCGTAATGGTGCCGCTCGCCGCGCTGCTGGCCTGGTTTTTCGATGCTTCCTGGCAGCCAACCCTCTGGTCGCTGGCGGCATTTGTACCCGTCCTGATCCTTGCTTTCCTGTCGCGCTTCTACTTGGAGTGGGGAATGGCTATGGTCGCATTCTGGACCACGCGCATTGATGCCATGAACCAAGCCTATATCGTCACCACACTCTTCTTATCGGGAAAGTTGGCTCCTCTCGAACTGTTTCCTCAGATCGTGCAGGTTACCGCCAACATCCTGCCCTTCCGCTGGATGCTAGCCTTCCCTGTCGAACTCCTGCTCGGGCGTGTTACGCCTGGAGAGCTGCTCATCGGCATCGGCGCCCAGCTCTTCTGGCTGCTCGCCGGCTATCTCTTTATGCAGCTTATCTACCGGGCCGGCATCAAACGCTACGCCGCCTTTGGCGCCTGACCTGCAACCGCAACCATGTACTACTTTCGCCTCTTCGCCACCTACGTCCGTGTCGGCATCCTCGGAGAACTTGAATACCGGGCCAATTTCTGGATCAATATGATCCAGTCGGCGCTCGATCTGGGCGTCGCCCTCGGCGGGCTGGCCGTCGTTTTCAGTCACACCGACACGCTGGGTGGCTGGCGGCCGGAGGAGCTGCTGGCGCTGATCGGCGTCTACTTCCTCATCGGCGGACTGATTCGCACAATCATCCGCCCCTCGATGACCCAATTCATGGAGGATGTACGCCAGGGCACGCTCGACTTCACACTCACAAAACCGGCCGACTCGCAGGTGCTCGTCAGCATCCAACGCATCGAAATCTGGCGCTTGGTGGACGTACTGATCGCATTGCCGGTGTTGGGCACGGCGTTGGTCCGGCTTGGCGCCCAGTTGGGTCTGATCGATACCGTAGTCTTTGGCGTAACCCTGTTGTGCGGCGGCTTGATCATCTACAGCTTCTGGCTTATGCTCAGCACCTGTGCATTCTGGTTCGTGAAGGTCGAAAACATCCAGGTCATCTTCATGAGCATGTGGCAAGCCGGCCGCTGGCCCGTCAGCATCTATCCCGCTTGGCTGCGCGCCGTGCTGACTTTCCTGGTCCCGGTCGCCTTCGCCACCACCGTGCCCGCCTCCGCCGTCAGCGGGCGCATCACCGACGCTAACCTGTACGGCACGATTGCCCTGGCTGTCGCTATGCTACTCGTCTCCCGCTGGTTCTGGCGGGTGGGAATCAAATTCTATTCGGGCGCATCGGCCTGACAAATGAAGGAGAAAAACACATGCAAATCCTGATTTCTTCGGCCAGGCATGAACGCTGCGCCGCGCTGGCAGATTACTTGGCCCAGTTCCACGAGATAAGGCTGACCGAACGGGCGCATGTGGAGACGGCGCACGAGTTTGTGCTGTCCGCGCTGGGGCACGACCGCTCGACAAACCTGCTCACGCAGGGGATGGACGCCATCATCCATGCCGTAGAGCCCCTCCCGGACGAGGACGTGAGCGCACAGCTCGATGCCGCCACCCGCTGCACATATAACCTGCTGATGGCCGCCGCCCAAGAGGGCGTCTCCCAGGTTGTCCTGCTCAGCACGCTCGAACTCATGGCAGACTATCCCGCCGGCTATCGCGTCCAAGAAACCTGGCGGCCACTGCCTCGCACGCAGCCGCCCACGCTCACCAAACACCTTGCCGAGCAAATCAGCCGCGAATTCGCCCGCGAAGGCAGTTTGGGAATCAAGATCCTGCGCCTGGGAGAAGCGTCCAACGATACCGTCGCAGTCGCCGTCGGCGAGGCACTCGCTGAGCCCGCCTCGCTCGCCGCCAAGCACAGGTCCCGCGAAGAAGGCGGCGCTGAAGCCTGGTCGATTACACACATAGGGGAAAGAGCTTAATGAACGTACTCATTCTCGGCGGCGCAGGCATGCTGGGTCCCTATGTGGCCCGCGAATTAGCGCCCGCCCACAACCTGCGCATTACCGACATCAACCCGCCGAAAGAGGATCTCCCAGGGGAGTTTCTCCTGCTCGACGCCGCCGACCTGGACGGCGTCGTCGCCGCAGCCGCAGGCATGGACGCCATCCTCAACCTTTCCGTCCTTCGCCGCCACCGCCAAACTGCCTGGGATGTCAGCACCCGCGGCTGCTATAACATGATGCAGGCCGCAGTCACCCACGGCATCCGCCGCGTCATCAACACCGGTCCGCACTACACCGTCGCCGGGCGCCATATCACCGAAATCCATGATTTCGACATCGGCCCCGACATCCCTCCCCAACCAGGGACTAACCTCTACGCTCTGACCAAGTGCATGGGGCTGGAAATCTGTCGCGTATTCACCCAGCATCACGACATCAGCGTACAGCATTACCTGTTCTACAATTTCAAAGACCCGGCGGCAATCCAACCCGGCGAACGCTACGCGCCCTACGTCGTCTCCTGGGAAAACGCGGCCGAAGCTTTCACCCTCGGGCTGGACATCGATCTCGACGCGCTGCCATCCCGCAATGAAGTCTTCTACGTCTTCGCCGACATGCCCCACGGCAAATTCAGCAACGAAAAGGCGAAACGTATCCTCGGCTTCAAACCTCGCCAGGACGTGGAGATTCTTTGGAAATAGAATGACGTCCAATCGGAAGCAGCTGCAGCAGACGAAAATTGTACAATAACTGTGCAAATATTGAGGGATCCCTGCGAAAGAAGACGCAGTCGGTGGCATTCAAAGTTCGCCTGTGTATAGCTTCAGGCTACCTTGCGAACGCAGATGCAGCCGGTGAAAATTACACATCCACTGTGTAATTATTGAGAGGTCCCAGCGCAAGAAGATGCAGTCTGGTGCCTTCAATATTCGCCTGTGTATAGCCTGAGGCTTCCCTGCGGACGCAAGTGCAGCCGGCGAAAATTGCGCATCGACTGTGTAATTTGTTAGGGTGGTCCCAGCGCAAGAAGATGTAGTCGGTCGCCTTCAATATTCGCCTCTGAATAGCCTGATGCTTCTCTGCGTACGCAAATGCAGACGGTGGAAATTACACATCGACTGTGTAATTTTTGAGGGGTCCCAGCGCAAGAAACTGCAGTCTGTTGCCTTCAATATTCGCCTCTGAATAGCCTGAGGCTCCCCTGCAGATGCAAATGCAGCCGGTGAAAGTTGCACATCGACTGTGCAATTATTGAGGGTGGTCCCAGCGCAAGAATCTGCAGTCGGACGCCTTCAATATTCGCCTCTGAATAGCCTGAGGCTCCCCTGCGGACGCAGGTGCAGCCGGTGACAATTGCACATCGACTGTGTAATTTTAGGGACGTCCCCGAAGAAGTAGATGCAACTCCAAAAACCGCGAACGACGTGGCAACTAGACGGAGTAAAGCAAAGAGGATCGGAAACTGAAGAACCTCTATCCCTCCCTCGACGAGGAGCGAAAACTGTGGCGCGCCGGGTTCGTCCACATTGCCGGCCTTGACGAGGCCGGACGCGGCGCGCTCGCCGGTCCCGTTGTGGCCGGTGCCGTTATTCTGCCCGCAAACACCAGGCACGCCGGCCTCTGGGCCGAAGTCCAGGATAGCAAGCTGTTGTCGCCCCCGCGACGCGCAGAACTAGCCGTACGCATCCAGGAGCAAGCTGCCGCCTGGTCACTGGGCGAAGCCTCCGCCGCCGAAATCGACGCCAGCGGCATCGCCCCCGCCACCCGCCTGGCGATGCGCCGCGCTGTCCAGGGGCTCTCTCCTGCCCCCGATCATCTGCTGCTCGACTGGGTGCAGCTCAAGTCACTCAATCTTCCCCAGCAGAGCTTCACCAAGGGCGACCTCAAAATCGTTTCCATCGCCGCCGCCTCCATCCTGGCAAAAGTTCATCGCGATCGACTCCTCTGCCAGCTGCATGAAGACTACCCCGCCTACGGCTTCCACAGCCACAAAGGCTACGCCGCGCCCTCCCATCTCGCCGCCATCGAGAAGTTCGGTCCCTGCCCCGCCCATCGGCTTTCGTTCTCTCCGATGCGCCGCGATCAGGGGCTATTCGGCTAACTCAGCAGATGAAGACGACTAGTGGACAGAGTAAATTCTGATGCGGGTTCAAACTGTGCTCTAGAGTTTTCGACTCTATTCCGGCTAGCCGAGCTTCCCGCGTTCGCACTGCGTGGATGTTGCCAAGGGCCTGCAAAAAGCAAGGACTCACTAGTCCGCCAGTCATCTCATCGGCCTGTCAACGCAGCCAGCAGCGCCAACGCCAGCTGTTTCGTTTCCAACAAAGGCCGAGGCTCCAACCTTGCTCCACCCTGCCCTCCACGCCGAGCAGGCGCGTCTTCCCAAAGCGAAACCTCCTGGCCGGAAAAATGTGTAGCTTGGGCAGTTGAAGCACGAGCGGAATCCCTCCCTGGTAGCTGCACATCATCTACCAGTAGCACAGGCCCCACACAGGCTGGACATCCGTATCGGCAACCGCAACTGCGAATTAGATCTGCCGCGCCTGCCATCAAATCGTCATGTCGCTCGTTCAGCTGGGCGCTGAAGCCGATTCCGGCAGGGATGCGCTCATAGATATAGATGCGCGGAGCAAAAAGCGGACCTTGCGAGGCGTGCGAATCCTCTGGAGAAGGCGGTGCAACCTGTTCGTTCCCTCCGCTCTCCCGAATGATGGCAACGTCAATGTCCCGCCGGTCACACATCAAATGCAGGGGGGCCAGATTGCCCAGCGCGTAGGCAACCGCATCCATGCCTGTACGCGCGCGCACGCCCGCCTCCAGGCGGTGATGACAGCGACGACATAACAAGACGAGATTGCTCAACCGGTTGGCCTCCCGGTCATTTCGATTTAGGCCCGGAACATACCCAAAAACGCGGAATGGCACCCGGTGGTGCACATCGTGCTGTCGGTTGCCAGTCTCCTTAGCGCCGCATTCAGAACAGCGGAAGCCGTCTCGAGCCCGCGTCTTGGCGCGCTGTTCCTGCCAATCAGGACCGTAGTCATTTGGCGAATCCCGCCAGTCGCCCGTCTCCATCAGCGCAATCTGCGCATCCGCGGTCACCTCCAGCCAGTAACCGGCCGTATCCAGTGTAGTCGGCGGGTAGTCAAGCGGCAGTATGCCGAGATTCTCATGGGTGAAGCGTCGCACACGTCGGTACTGTGTCACCTGTGAGGTCACGAAGAGTTCCCCGTAACCAACCTCTGCGCCGCCGCTCACGCGGCTCTCCTGCACTGACAGCACTTCAATATCGGTTTCCGTGCTGGCCTCCGTATAATATTCCACCTCGGCAGGCCACACCCAGGCCAACTTTTCGTCCAGGTCCAGCCGCTCCACCAGATAGCTGCGACCCTCGTGCATGTAGACAGCCCCCTCATGCACCTGTAGCGGCGCGCTCGCCGCGTCAACCTCTCCTATGACCTCAAACCGGACATCCCCCTGGCTTGGAGTCAGCGCGGCGTCTAGAGCCTGCCGCATCCCCGAACCCTCGGGTCGAGCGCCGTACCTCGAAACGAAAGCCTTGTCCGATGCCCCCGCCTGCACTACTACCGGATCACCGCTGACGCTTCGCAGGCCGAACTGGCGGGAAGGATAGCCGTCCCCGCTCCACAGGAAACGGTTGCCGAACTGCTGCACGCTCTCCTCTTCGCGAAGCAGTTCGAGAACCTCGGCCGTGTGGGGAGACAGCCCAAACTGTTCCCCCTCCACAAACGGCAGCTCAAAGGCGGCGCAGCGCATCTGGTCCACCAGCAGCATCAGATTGTCCGCGTTGGCAAAAGCGCGTTCCGGCGACCGTCGCAGCAGATACTGCGGCTGGTTGACGATATACTGATCGAGCGCACCCGCCGTTGCCACCAGCACCGCCACAGACTCCCCCGTCGTTCGACCGACACGACCCCACTGTTGCCACGCGGCCGCAATCGTGCCCGGGTAGCCGCAGATCACCGCTGCCTCCAACTGCCCAATGTCGATGCCCAGCTCCAGCGCATTCGTCGCAACCACACCCCGCACCGTCCCTGCCCGCAGACCCGCTTCGATCTGGCGTCGTTCCTGCGGAAGATAGCCGCCGCGATAGCCGCGCACCGCCAGGCGAGCGAACTGTGGGACATTCTCTTGATCCTCGCTATCGTTACTTTGCAGCCGTTCCCGAATATAGCTAAGCAGGAGTTCGACCGTCAGCCGGGCGCGGCCGAAGACGATCGTCTGCAGTCCGCCCCGGAGAAAGCGGACTGCTATGTCCTGGGATTCCAGTACGCTGCTGCGGCGAAGGCCTTGAATCGGATCGTACAGGGGCGGCGCGTACAGCAGGATATGCTTTCTGCCCTGCGGCGCGCCGTTACTGTCGATGACACGTACAGGGCGTTCGCTGAGGCTCTCCGCCAGTTGATTGGGATTGGCAATCGTGGCGCTGGTAAGCAGGAATTGGGGGTGGCCGTCATAGAGGCCTGCAACCCGCCGCAGCCGGCGCAAGACATTCGCCACGTGGCTGCCAAAAACGCCCCGATAGCTGTGCATCTCGTCGATGATGACGTAGCGCAGCCCCGCCAGAAAACGCTCCCAGTCGCCGTGATGGGGCAGTATGGCGGCATGAAGCATGTCCGGGTTGGTCAGAATCAGCCTGGCATTCTGTCGGATCGGTCGGCGCTGGGCGGCAGGGGTGTCGCCGTCATAGGCAGCGACGATGTGGTCAGGCGGGGAACTGGCGTTTCCTGCCGGTTGTTTCTCTGCAAGTTGATTTTCAGCAAGAGAGCTTGTACCGGCTATCTCCGATATCCAGTCCCGAATCTCCGCCAGCTGATCGTGGGCAAGGGCTTTGGTGGGGAAGAGGAAGAGGGCTGTTGCTTCCGCGTCGTTGAGCAGTGCCTGCAGGACAGGCAACATGTAGCACAGCGTCTTTCCGCTGGCCGTCGGCGTAACCACAGCGATCGAGGGGTGGCCGCCCAAAGCAAGGCTAACAGCATCTCCTTGGTGGCTGTAGAGCCGCTCAATCCCCCGACGATGAAGCGCCCCTGTCAGCGCTGGATGTAGGTCGGTCGGTATCTCCACAAGCTTGCCGGGGCGGGCCGGTAACGTCTCCCAGGCGGTGACGTTGGCCATAAATCCTGTATCTCGGCGCAGGTTGGAGATGACATCCCCGATGCTCATAATTGTGGCTGCTGGACGGTTACTGGTAAGGCCGATACCAGCCATCCTCCGGCTCTAAACTCCCGTGATTCTGATTCCGCTGCCCTTAATCTTGTTGCGGATGTTTATGCCGATGAGGAGGGCCGTCAAGCCTTCGCTTACGCTGCTGTTTATAAGTGGGCCGGCGTCGATGCCACGCATTCCCGCAGCTTGTGCCAGTTCAATCGCGAACTGCTTGGCCGCTTTGTCGTCGCCCGTTATGAGGATATCGCAGTCGACCGTGTGGTCCAGATCTTTCAGATGCGTTGCGCTGATATTCTGGAACGCAGCCACCACGCGTACACCGTCTCCCAACAGCGTCTGTGCCTCTTCGGCCGCCGACCCGCCCGGCGGACGCCAAACCTGGCTTACCCGCGGCGGCTTCAGCGGAACGACGACGCTGACAACCGTCTTGCCCTGGCAGCCTTCCCGAATCTGTTCAATGATTCCGGCTTGGGAGTCGTATGGGACGCTGAGGATGACCACATCCGCGCCAGCAGCTGCGGCCGCGTTGGTATCGCCGCCGATGCGCGTCGAGTTGTTGGCAGGCAACAGCGAAGCCAGCTCTGCAGCAGCTGCGCCAGCTCTCTCCCGGCTGCGACTTCCTATCAGAACCGGATAGCCGGCCGCTGCCCAGCGTAAAGCCAGACCTGAACCTTCCTCGCCAGTACCCCCAATTACGGCCAATGTTGGACCGGTCATCGCGATTTCCTCTCTCTTGGGCAAAAGCGGCTGCCTGAACTATTGCCAGAATCTTTCCCACGTCTCCTGCGCGCGTTCTCGGCTGCGGGCAGCAATCACCGCCTCGTCCAAGGTGAGCAACTCACGATCTCGCATCAGGGTCTGACCGTGGCAGATTGTGCTGTGTACGTGGCCGCCGCTGATGCCAAACAGTATATGCCAGGGCAGATTGTCGCTGTGCAGGGGCGTCGTCGGATAGTAGTCGAGCAGAATGAGGTCGGCAAACGCGCCGGGCGTTAGAATGCCAACCGGCTTCTCGAAAAAGACGTTAGCCAATCTGCGATTGTTGTGGACCGCCATCTCTACGACTTTATCCGCGCCGAGCGTGCGAGGATCTCCGCTGTTCACTTTGTGCAGCTGGTCCGTCACCTTCATCTCGGCGAACATATCATTGCTGAACCCGTCATTACCGAGGCAAACCGGCATTTCTCCCCGCAGCATCGCCGGCACATTGGCCGCGCCCACCGCATTGTTCATATTCGAGCGCGGTTGATGCGATACGTACGTCCCCGATTCCTTCAGAAGAGCCATCTCCCAAGCGTCGATATGTATGCAATGTGCCAAGATGCTTTCGGCCCCGGTGATGCCAAAACTGTGCAATCTTTCGACCGTGCGCTTACCGCTGCGGCTCAGGCTGTCCCATGCATCCGCCTGGTGTTCTGCCGCGTGAACATGGAAACGATCGCTCTCCGCGCGACAGGCTTCCAGCGTTTCATCGGAGAGTGTCATGCTGGCGTGAAGGCCGAAAGTTGCCGCGACCCGCTCCGCCAGCGGCGAGCCGCACAAGGCCGCGGCAAAGCGAACGTTTTCGCGGATGCCTGCCTGCGCCGCAGCCGGGCCGTCCCGGTCCGTAACTTCGTAACAGAGCGCCGAACGCAGCCCGCTCGCCTCCACCGCTTCAGCAATTGCGTCCAGGCTGCCGTCGATCGCGTTTTGGCTGGCATGGTGGTCGATCAGCGTGGTTGTACCATTGCGGATCGCGTCCACCAGGCAAACTTCGGCTGAACTCTGCACGCCGCCCAAATCCAGCGAGCGATCCAGGGGCCACCACAGTTTCTGCAGAATCTCCGGAAAGTCTTTGGCCGGCTCCCCGGGAATATACATCCCCCTGGCAAATGCGCCGTAGAAGTGCGTGTGTGCGCAAATCATGCCCGGCATCAACAGCTTGCCCTGCGCGTCCCAACGTTCAGCATCGGGATAGCTGTTCAGCAAGGTACGGCTCTCGCCGACAGCGACAATTTCATCGCCGCGCAAATAGACACCGCCGTCCGGCAAAATGTTGTTCGTGTCGTCAAATGTGATAACGGTCGCGTTGTGAATTAGCATTCCCAACCCGTCTCCTCCTGCAGTGAATGGCAAATGGTGGGGAAGTTGTCAGTGAGGCAGTTCGCCGCGAGCCACCAAATTTTGAAGTATACGGCTGCCGCCTGGAAACGCCAATGCCGAGAAGCGCTTGTCGTCAATTCCAGGTAGGGCTGACGACGGCGGGTGATGTCCTGGCCGGGCTGCGCATACGCGCGGCACTGGCCGCTGGCCATGTCGGCATTCCCGCGCCGCTGGCAGGATTTTTGCATTCCGCGCGAACTCCTTATACTGAAAATCCTGAATCAGAAGCATCCTTAGAGGAGTGCTGCGTGAAAATACTGGTTACGGGCGGAGCGGGATTCATAGGCAGCCACATCTTACACTGGCTGCTCAAGGCCGGCCACGATGTCGTAATTGCCGACAGTCTGCGAACCGGCAAACGGACCAATGTCCCTGCCGATGTGCCGCTCTATGATGTCGATATTCGCGATCAGGCCGGTCTGGCAGAGCTGTTTGCAGTGGAACGTCCACAGGCAGTCGTGCATCAGGCAGCCCTTGCGAATGTGCGCGAGAGCATGGAGGATCCCATCACCTATGCCGAAGTAAACATTATCGGCACATTGCACCTGCTTGAACTGGTGAAAGAGTACAACTGCTCCAAGTTCGTTTTTGCCAGCACCGGCGGCGCCGTCTACGGAGAAGGCGAACCGCGGGAAGAGTGCCAGGACGAGAGCAAGATTAGCGGCCACGCGGCACCCCGTTCCCTAATTCTGCCCTTCACTGAAGAGAGCCGCCCACAACCCAAAGACAATTACGGCGCAAACAAGCTCAGTTGCGAGCATTACATCGAGCTATATAGTCAGAACTACGGTCTGCCGTATGTCATTCTCCGCTACGCAAACGTCTACGGCCCGCGGCAGGATGTCAAGGGCGAGGCCGGTGTCGTCGCCATCTTCGCCGGCGCGATGTTGGCCAATCAGGCGACCTACATCACCGGCGATGGCGCCCAAAGGCGAGACTTCGTCTACGTTGACGACGTCGCCAGGGCCAACGTTCTGGCGCTGGCCTGCGATGTGAACGGCACCTACAATGTGGGCACAGGCCGCCCTACGGACATCAACACCGTCTATCGGCTGCTCGCAGAACAGACCGGCTATGGCCAAACGCCCTCCTATATGCCCCGCCCAGCTGGCGAAGTGCGGGCTACTTGGTTGGACTGTTCGAAGGCAGGACAGGATCTGGGTTGGGAAGCTGATGTCGACCTCAAAGAGGGGCTGCGTCGTACCGTAGAGTGGGCCAGAGCGTCCGCAGCCACCGGCTAGGCCACAGCGCTTGCGGCCCTGTCTTGTCCACCGATTACTGGTATTGCCATGCACATTGTCGTCAGTGGCTGGTTTTGGGGACAACCCAACACCGGCAGCGGTCAATATCTGCACCGGCTGTTGCCCCATTTGGCCGAACTTGAAGCGTCGGAAGATGCTTACGGGCAGAACAGCCCGACTCGGCAGCCATATGGCAAAGGATCGGTCAGATATACCCTGCTTCTGCCCCGTGCGCCAAAATCAGACGAACACATCTATTCGCTTTCGCATAACTCCACCCCACTGGCAACGGTCGTATCTCCACCGCCGCGCCTGCCCCGTCAACTGGCGAAGCTCTACTGGGAGCAAGTGACTGTGCCCCGTTGCGCGCAGCGCCTTGACGCCGATCTGCTGCTGGTTCCCTATTGGGCGGCTCCCCTATGGCAGCCCAAGCCGACAGTTGTCACCGTTCACGACCTGATTCCCCTGCTTCTGCCATCTTACCGCGGCGGATGGGCGGGACGCCTGTATACCATTCTGGTCAGCAATACCGCCCGGCGCTGCGCGGCCGTACTGACGGTCAGTGAAGCAAGCCGGCGGGACATAATCGACCATCTGGGGCTGCCCGAACAGCGTGTATCTGCTGTTCATCACGGGCCGAACAGTGAAGATAGCGAAGGGGCGCGAGAAGCGTGTGTCCCCGATCTTCACCGCCATCGCCAAATTGCGCGAAAGTATTCCTTGCCGGAACGCTACTTTCTCTATCTGGGCGGATTTGATGTGCGCAAAAATGTGCTTGGAATCGTGCGCGCCTATCGAAGATATCTAGATCAAGGAGGGGATCCGGCAGTACAATTGGTGCTTGCCGGCAAATTGCCGCATGCGGACTCGGCCTTCTTCCCGGACCCTCAGCGGCTCGTCCGCCAACTCGAACTGACAGAGCACGTCTGCTTCATCGGTTGGGTGGAAGAGGAAGATAAAGCGGCCCTAAATGCGGGCGCCACCGCTTTTCTTTTTCCCAGCAGTTATGAAGGCTTCGGCATGATGGTGCTGGAAGCTATGGCCGCCGGGACACCCGTAATTACCAGTTCGGAGTAAGGCGGAATTCGAAATCCTCACCACTGCTGGGCGTGTAGCAGACCTGCCGCATGTTCAGCGACGGGTGATCACGCCCGAATTCCTCGGTAATCTGCCAGAGTTCAGGGCTGTCCAAAAAGATCGACATTACAGCGGCGCATGCTGCCACCGGATTGGGAACGGATGTATAGGCCCTCAACCAGGCGCGCGCCGCATTGGTATATCTGTCTTCTGGATGGTCTTCCTCAAGTGCATCCAGCAATGACTCGGCCTCACCCCTTTCGTTATTCAAGGTCAATGCCTGTACCAGTCGGAAGTTGGCCAGCCCTCGTAGCATGGCCACTTCCTCTTCAGGGTCTGTACCTTGTACGCTGCAAGGCTTCAAATCAGTCGATTCAAGGGTGGCCCTGTACAACTCGATTGCAGCTGCATAGCTGGCCGGGTTGCCCTCCGGCCCCGCCGCATGCAGAGCCGCATTAGCCTCAATCAAGCGCAGCCCCAAGCAGTTGCTGGCATCGTTTGCCCGGTCATAGGACCAGGTGAAACGGCGCAATGGCAAGCCGCCCATGCTGTACCAGATTTCCGTGTGGGGTATATTCAGCCCTTTCTCATCCGTACCGCTGACCCCCCCGCTTAACCAGAGGCGGCGGACACGCGGCAGAGTAGACGACTCTTCATCGATCATGTCAACCACAACTGTGCCTTCAGCGATGGTGGCACCCGCCCCAATTACGGGCAAATAGGTGGCCGCTTCGTTGTCCCATGTGATTGCATTCACTGTTACGAGACAGAAAGTGGTGCAACGCTCCACCTGCCAGATTAGGTCCACTTTGCCGTCCTCATTGGCATCGCCTACTGCCAGGAACTTGGGCTGGCCTTCAACTTCAGGAGCATAGGCCGTCTGAAAGCTGCCGTCATCGCGCTGGTGCAGGACGAGAACAACGCCATCGGCCCCGCCCCGTCCGAATCCTTCATCGCTGATGATAGTCGGCATGGCAATCAAGTCTTCCAAACCGTCCTCGTTCAAGTCGAAGATCAGCAGTGCGCCGCGCTCACCGCTCACTGCATCGCAAGCCTGCAGCCAAGAATCAACAAAGGTTCTTAGTTTCAGTATGCCGGCCTCCGGCTGGCCGCTTCCGCCATTCTGAACTGAAGTTGGGTCCAGGGACACGCCACTGATTATCTCAGGGAGCACTGCTAGATAGTCCGCAGATGTCTGCGGGCAGTCGGGCAATCCTTCAACCTGGGTCAGGAGCGAATCGGGCTCCGCCTTCAGTTCTATGTTCAGAGTAGGGCAAACCTCCTCCGCTGTGAAAGTCGGATTAGCGTAACCGTAGTCAGCCAGTATCTGTACTACCTCCGGTGTACCCGCTGCGAAGTCGTAAATCGTTTCACAAGCCGTTTGGGCGTCACCGCTCTGTTGGTAAGCGGCAAACCAGCGCACGGCCACTTCCGCGTAAATTTGTTTGTTGTACGTGGCGGCAAGTCTCTGCACGCGCGTCGCGACCAGCTCCGGATCCGATAGATAGCCGGCGATTAGGGCCAGTCGGAAGAGGGAAAAGCTGCGCAATTCCGATAGCTCGTCGCTGCGATTTCCACACGCTTGCAGATTCTGGTTCTGTACGGCATCGGTATAAAGCCACTGTGCCTTTTCAAGATAGAGTTCCTCGGCCATGGCATGGTTGGCATCTATCACCGTGTGGTAAAGGCACAGACTTGGCGCCAGTCTTTCGCTGCCCAAGGTATAAGGAGCGCCGTCCGTGCTGGTCCAAATGGCTGTGCGTGCACGCTGTGGACCAGCGTCGGCTCCGGCGTACTGTCCGCCTGTCAGCCGGATTTCCTTGGGCCTTCCCGGCTTACTGCTGGTAGTAAGCGAAACATTGGCCGAAGCCATTGTGATGGTTCCCTTGGTCCAGTCCCGCCATGCAACACCATCCCAACTGCGGACATGGACTGTGACAAAGCAGGTATTCGACCCGCAGACAGTGTCCGTCCAGACCACGTCAGTCAGACCGTCGGCGTTGATGTCTTGTGTTGCCAGCAATTCTACCTTGCCTGCGGCAGCGATTGCATAGCTCAGAGTGTGCGCTTGACCTCCGTCGAGGATCACAAGTTCTTGTTGGCCGGCCGAATTCTCACTCCTGGACTGGGTTGAATCTGTGCCAGTCCGCCGCCCATTGGCATTTGTGAACACGAGCACGGCGTCATCCACACGGTCGGAGTTGAGATCAGCGTTGACCAACATTCGAAACTCAGCGCCGCAGTCCGACAGAAATGAAGAGAGTTGTGCGTTGCGGTTGAATGTGGGAATCCTGAACAGAGCGGTCAGCGTCTGGCCCAGGTCATTGGGCACGTCCGGGCATGGCGGCAGCGTCACTCGGGTGGGCAGCGGCAGGCTGATGCGGGGAATGAAGAAAGGAGCCGGCTCACCTTCACCTTCGTTCGATAGGATGGCCAAGAGGTCCAAGACTGGAGTAGGCGTAGCAGTAGGCGACAGAATTCCGGCTGGCGCCACTGTCGACGTCTCGGTTGATGTCCCAGTCGATGTCCCGGTCGATGTCTCGGTCGATGTCTCGGTTGATGCCTCGACCAGCGCTCCGGTCGGCGTCGGCAGTAAAGCCGGAATAAGCAGTCGCTCTCCAACAATCAGCGAATTGTTTGCACGTTGTGCTTTCGGATTCGCCCCTTGCAAGAATTCAATCGGCAAGCCGAATTTCTCGGAAACTGAGATCCAGCCATCTCCCCGTTGGACAATGTAGTACTTCTCCTCCCAATCCGGCGCCCACGGGATGAAAAGACTTTCGCCAACAATCAGCCAACCGTTAGCCCGCACCGAATCCGGGTTTGCAGCTTGCAGTTCATTCACCGTAAGCCCGACCCGCTGTGCGACCAGCGGCCAACTGTCTCCCGGCTGCACGATGTATGTATAGCCACTCTCTTGTGCCGAAACAGAAACGATCTGTAACAGACAGAGTAGCGCAATCCATAGATATGCAAGCCGTAAAGCCAGCTTCATTGGACTCTCCTGCGGCCTCAGCCGCCAGTTCCTGATTCTCGGTTGCCAGACGCATACCGACAGCCAGGAACCTAAAACCAGTATGAATTCACCTTGAAGATTTTCTGTATCCGGTAATGCTTACGAGAGGGCGAGACGCTCCGCCTCATAGACATAATCTGCGCATCAGCACTTGACGGCCTACGACCTCTACATCGACATTCGTGGATATATTAATCAGTATACTTCGTGTCAAACTAGTGGACAAGCAATGCCCTCACTGTTCATGTGAGGTGTGTTCACTGTAAGAAGTGAAGCGCTGGCCCAACTGTTCAGGCCGATCTTCTTCAAAAACCTGCCCAGGATCATTAGCTTGCACCTTGTCTACGAGTCTTCCAACGAGTGGAGCAGAATAGGCCGAAACTTGATACGGTCAGTGGCGCAGGGAAGCTCGGCCGGGCCTCGCGATCCGCATTCGCACAATCTCTTGGCAGTTTTTTGGGGATCTTGCCGGGGAGAACGGGCTGACGGTGGATCAACTTCCAATAAATAGACCTGCATAACTACACTTAACTTTTTCTTCTGGCAAAATAAGAGTGCCAGAGCATCTGAAAAGACACTGTTCCTGACTGGGAGCCAGCGCGTCGGCCATTCCAGTCAACCTGAAACTCAGCAACTGCTTTTGGGAAGCTTTAGCCCGATTTCTGCTAGTGGCAGGATATAAAAATATACCTGATCCTGAGATACAGGGCAAGGTGGGTCGCAGCGCAACCGTTGCTTTGGCTTACTGCAGTGGGGATATAAGGACACATTTCACTTAGCTCCATCGCACACTACTCTGCGGGAATTTGTCAGTAAACCGTTTCCGGGTAAGGAAAGGCGGGAAGTACGGGAATGGCAGTTGCGGACTGGCTCTCGGTGGACCGCTCGCCTCCGTTTAGTCACATTCGGATTCTTATGGCGCTTGCTGGGACTGAGTGCCAGCGGGTACAATTCAGGGATGAATTCGAAGGTTGAAATCGAACTGACACACGTTGCTGCGACAGGAGAAGCATTTGGCCGCGATGCGGATGGCCGGGTCATACTCGTCGCCGACACTATCCCGGGGGAGATTGTCGAAGTAGAAATTGTCGCCGAGGAAGAGGGCTGGCGGCGAGGCATCCTGCACACGGTGGTGAAGGCCAGTCCTGACCGGGTGTTGGCTCCCTGTCCGCATTTTGGGCCGCGTCTACCAGTGAAAATTGCCGACGGCAAGCTGCTCAACCCGTCCTGGCAGTCCGCCGGGTGCGCAGGCTGTCAGTGGCAACAGATCGATTACGAGCGCCAACTGGCGCTAAAGCGGGAAATTGTTGTCAATATCTTGGCCCGCGACGGAGGCCTCGGCAAGGCTCGTAAACAGAGCAGGCAGATCGCCGAAAAATTGGTGGCAGACGTGATCGCCCTTGGAGCGCCTGAGGAAGACTCTTTCGAGGGCGCGCCGGCCGTTCTGGATTTTGGTTTCCGCACGCAAATGCGATTTGACTTCGCACATTCAAAACAGCTGGCCCTTGCCGGACGCAACGGCGAACATGTAGTCATTGACGCCTGTCTTCTGCATCACCCGCAGTTGGCCGAACTGTTTGCAGGATTCCAAAATGATCGGAACGGGGTGGAAGTGGCAGAGGAAGATGAATCTACTCCAGAATCCGGACGTCCTGTCGTGGACAGCGTGACGCTTGCGGTAGGCGGTACAGCGGATTCCCTGAGCGAGACTGCTAAAGCTGTTCTCCTCCTGCACAGCGACCGAGACGACCCGCCCAGCCTGGAACTAGAATTGCCCGCCAATGTCTTTCTTCTCCACGCGGGTGATGAACCTTCGCTGGAGCTGCTCGTAGGTGACTGGAGTTACAAAGTGCAAGTAGAAGGGCGCCAGCTTACCGCTTATCCTCCGGTCGGCCGCAGCGTTGGCAGCGGACATCTGCTGGCAGAGGAAGTTGTGGCGGCAGTGGCGGCTGAGATGCTCGAACTGAAAACATTCGAACACCTGCTGGAATTATGGGCCGGCATCGGCGCCCGCGCCGTAATTTTGGCCGAACAGGTCGCCACAGTCGTCGCCGTTGAAGAGACAGAATTCTCCTCAGCCGCTCTGCGAGCCAATTTGGACGGCCTGGACAACGCCGACCCCTGGCAGGGAGAGACGCTGTCGACCATAAGGAAGCTCCGTCGCGGCGATTACCGGTTTGATGCAGTGCTGCTATCGCCGCCCGATGGGGTCATCGAGCCGGAGCTGTTTTCCCTGCTCACGCGTATGCGTATCCGCCGCTGCGGCCTCGTTACAGACGAACCCTCCCGCCTGGCGCGGGGGCTGGCCGATATAGACAAGGCGGGATATCGCCTCGCCGCAGTGCAGCCAATCGATCTTCAGCCCCATCAACCAGGCGTTACGCTCGTCGCCCGTTTTGACAGGAAGTAATCGACCAGTGGCCGGCGCGATACAATCCGTCAACCACTTAAATAGCTAGTCGGACAATAGCCGCATGAGCGTTCCAATTGAAATCCGTTCCCTGAAATCCGTGGAAGACTGCCGCCGCGTACAGGTAGTACAAGACCTTGTCTGGGGTGGCGGGCACGGCGATACCATGTCTATCCATGTGCTGGTCACGCAGTCCAAGAGTGGCGGTCTGCTGCAGGGCGCTTTCGTCGACCACGGCGCAGAGGAGACTGAAGGGATGGTCGGCTTTTGCTTCGGCTGGCCGGCATTTGGCCTCGGCAGTTCAGGCGAGCGAAAGCTCAAGTTTTGCAGTCATATCATGGGTGTGTTGCCTGCATGGCACGGCCGCGGCATTGGCCTGCAGTTAAAACTGTTTCAGCGTGAAGAGTTGCAGCGCCAGGATTGGACCGATTGGGTTACCTGGACTTTTGATCCGCTGCAGCGCGTGAACGGACGGCTAAATATCAACAGGCTGGGGGCCCTCTGTACCACCTACGTGCGCAACGTCTATGGCGAGATGACAGACAGCCTGAACGCCGGTATGCCGACCGATCGCTTTCAGGTGGACTGGTACCTGAACAGTCCTAGAGTTCAGCAGGCGCTTTCCGGTGATCGTATTCCGCCGGAGTGGCCCACCGAATCCCTGCAACGCGGGCGTACGCGTTTGCTGGCCGATGGCAGTCCGAGGGCGCCGTTATCGTCGCCGCCGCCGCCGGATGGCCGCCCTTATGCTCTCCCCCTGCCCGACAGCGTCGACTCTCTGCGCCTCTATGGCGGCACACTGCTGTTCGATTGGCGCTTTTTTGTGCGACAGGCGGCCGAAGAGTGTTTTGCGGCCGGCTATGCCCTGGTGGACTGCATCATGATTGCAGAAGAGTGGCATTACATCTTCGCCATGCAGGATTAGGCGCCTGCCAAGCGCTCCTCAAATAGTATCCGACTAGTAAATGGCTGCAGATCTGGTCCAGAGTGCAGCGGGCGGGGAACTTTTCCCAATAAATTGACGCATTCCTCCGTATTCGGTATACTTTCCCTGCTTGCAGAGATAGAGAATTGTCTGAACTGCGATTTGTTTAGTTCTCGTGATCGACATGATGAGCGGCCAACGCCTTGCCGGGCGGACGGCGGCCTATCATGGCGCTCAAGCAGATCGGATAGAGTGCAGTCAGACCTTTAGGTGAATAACAATTTCTGACCTTCATGAACACAGAAAGGATTCCACATGTTTCAGGAAGCCATTGCCAAGCTGATTGCAAAGACCGCGGTTGAAACCGTCAGCGCCCACTGTGACGGCCCCTGCGGCGTCTACGACCCGGCCTCCGCACGCATCGCCGCCGAAGCAGCGCTGTCGATGACCAAGAAGATTATTGACCTCGGCCCGGCACAGTCTGCCGATCACAATACCTATTCTCGCTTCGTCAGCATCAAGGAACAGCAGGCGCACCTGGCCAAGGAAGAGCTGCTCATCCTCTGGACCGACTACTTCAAACCAGAGCATCTGGAACAGACCCCAGACCTACATGAAAAGTTCTGGAATGCCGCGAAGCTGTGTTCGGCCGTCAAGCAGGGTGTCGATGTGGATGCGGCCAATGATCTGATGGCCGCTATCGAGGACATCCACAATGTCTTCTGGGCCTCGAAGAGCCGGGACGTAACCTACTACGTGGCTACCTGATCCTGGACTGGTCAGAACCGGTAGGGCTGTGCAGACGGTTCGCATGGTAGAAAGCAATAGAATGCAACGGCCGGATCCCTAACAGGATCCGGTCTTTTTTGGGAGCTTGAGATGAAAGGAGTGGTGCCCCGCAGCGGCTGGCGGGAAATGGCGTTGTGGCTGGTGCGCAGGCGGCGGCTCTTGCGAGTGACCGGCGACTCGATGGCGCCGACCTTGGCGGCCGGCGCGGTGGTGATGTTGGATCCTGATGCCTACAACAGTCGGAACCCGCGCGAGGACGAAATTGTCGTGGCGCGGCATCCGCGTCGAGCCGACCTGCGCATTGTCAAGCGGGTGGCGGCAGTAATCGAGAGCAGAGCTGAAGGCCTGCTCCTCGTCCTCGCCAGCGACAATGCCGGGGCAGGCGCAGACAGTCGCGATTTTGGTCCGGTGGCAATGAAACTTGTGCTGGGCCGGGTGATCAGTCGCCTTCGTTGAGGGACCAGAATCTGCCGAGAGGAGGTCGGAAGCCCGTATTCTGCAACCGGCCACACCCTACCTGCGCTGGCGGGGGTCGAGCGCGTCGCGCAGGCCGTCGCCGATGAAATTGATGCTGAGAATCGTGAGGGAGATGAATAGGCCGGGCCACATGACCAGCCATGGATTCTGGGTGATGAAATCTTTGTTTTCGAACAGAAGCCGCCCCCACGTAGGCACGTTGGAAGGAAAGCCCAGGCCGAGGAATGAAAGCGCCGACTCGGTAAGTATCGCCGCAGCCACCCCCAGCGTTGCAGAAACAATGATCGGGCTCAGAACGTTGGGCAGGATGTGCTGCCACAGGATCACGGGCTCGCGCGTGCCCACGCTGACCGCGGCCTCCACGAACTCCTTTTCTTTGATTGACAGCACCGAGCCGCGCACAACCCTGGCCGTCGGCATCCAACCCAGGATGCCGATCACGAGGACGACCAGTAGGAAAATCCCCAGTTCCGGGCCGAGCAACGCCTTGAGCGAGTCTCGGAACAGCATGATTATGACCAGCAGGAGCGGAAGGCTGGGCAGAGCCAGCATCAGATCGGTGAAGCGCATCAGAGGGTTGTCCAGCCGTCGAAAGAAACCGGAAAGAACGCCGGCCAGGGTGCCAAAGGTGATCGAGACGAACATGGCGAACACGCCCACCGCCAGCGAAATGCGCCCTCCGTATAGATTTCGGGCCAGTGTGTCCCGCCCCAGGTCGTCGGTGCCAAGTCGGTATTTCACCGACGGCGGCTGGTTGATCGAGTTAATGTCATCGACGATAAAGCTGTACTCCGGGTCCACCGTATAGACGAGCGGACCGCCGAGCACCGCCAGAACCAGAAGCCCGAGCACGAATACCCCAACGAGCGCCAGTTTATGGCGGCGAAAGCGCAGCCACACATCCCCCCACAAGGTTCGATACCGGCGTTCCGGAAGTTCAACTGCCAGGTTGTCAGTGGATGCCGTTTGCGTGCGGACGGCCATGTTCACTCCAGCGGCCAGCGATTCACGACAGCTGGCCTGCTTGCGCAGTGACGATCGGCTAGTGCAGTCTAACTGTACCTGATGCGCGGGTCGAGTATGCCATAGATGACATCGGCGACGAGATTGAAAATAACGATAAGAAAGGCAAAGATAAAGGTGACAGTCTGTACCAAGGGAATGTCGTTCAGCTGAATCGCGCCGATAAGGAGGGCGCCCAACCCGTTCACGCGGAATATCTGTTCGGTAATAATTGCCCCGCTGAAGATGGCGGGAATGCCCAACGCGATCAGTGTGACCACAGGGATCAGGCTATTTCGCAAAATGTGGCGGATCACAACATATCGTTCGCGAAATCCCTTGGCCGTCGCCGTGCGTACGTAGTCCATTGGGATGTTGTCCAGCATTGACGAGCGCGTAAAGCGTGCCAGCGTCGCCGCCTGAAAGAAACCCAGAACAGCCACCGGCATGGCGCTCTGTTTCAGCTGCTGGACAAGGCTGTTCCAATCTACTATCTGAAGATTCGTGTCATAAATCATGGGAAACCACTTGAGTTTCACACTAAATAGCAGAATCATCAGCAGGCCTGTGAAGAAAGTCGGGATTGAATAGCCGATAAGCGATAGGAAGGTCCCGACCTGATCAAAGATTGAGTACTGACGGATTGCAGATACAACGCCGACCGGCACCGCGATCGCAATCGCGACCAGATAGGCCATCCCCACAACCCATAGCGTCTGCGGCATGCGTTCTACGATCATATCCATAACCGGAACGCCGCGACTGCCCCAGGAGGTCACCCGTAGCCGTTTCTCGCCATCCCCGATCTGAATGTCGAACGCGGTCTCAATCAGAGACAACGGCTCATTGACAAAGAACTGGCGCAACCACAACCCATACTTGACCGGGAAAGGTTCATCCAGCCCCATCGCCTTACGAATCTGCTGGCGGACTTCGGGGCGAATGGTCTCCGGCAAGGCGCTGGTCGGATCTCCAGGCGCGAGGTCAAGCACCGCGAATATGACAAAGCTGATAGCGATGAGGGTCGGAATGATTGTGAGAACGCGACGGACGAGATATTGGCCCACGGCGGTTTAAGGGGAAAGAGGAAAAAGAGGGAGGAGAGTCTTTCTCTCCTCCCTACTCCAATCAAATTAGCGGTGCCATTCGCCGACATTCCACATCTGGCTGTCCCAACCGTTGATCCAGACACCCTTGAGCGTGTCCAAGTGGGCGGAGACTTCGCCTCGGTATACCAGCGGAATCTGGTAGTTATTCTGAACGTTAATATCGTTTAGCTGCTTCACCAATGCTTCGCGCTCCGGCCCGACCGGAGTCTGCGTCAGCTGCTCAAACAGAGCGTCAAATTCGGCGCTGCAGCCGCGGAAGATGTTGCCGCCGCCCCAGGAGTTTTCCCGCATCGGGATCTGTTCGCAGATCCAGTTTGACAGATGCTGCTGCGGGTCAATCGTCGGGCCGGTTGTGTACATCTGCAAGTCCGTATAGAACTTCTGATAGGTGTCAGGGCTGTTGGGATCACCGCCGAAGAAGACGCTGGCGTCGTGGTTAATCAGTTCGGTCTCGATCCCGATCTGGAGCCACCACTGGCGCAGAAGAGCCTGTGTTTTCTGACGCACTGAGTTCGTAGAAGTCTGGTAGGAGAGCTTCAGCGGAACGCCGTTGTATTCACGGATGCCGTCGCCATCAGTATCGAGGACGTCGTTTTCGTCCAACAGTGCATTGGCGCCTTCGATGTCCTGGGTCAGACAGCTGTCGTTTGAATCTGAAACGTAGTGGAGCGGGGCCGGGATCACGTTGCAGGTTGGCTGACCAGCAAAGCCGTAGAGCTGTTCGGATATGAGGTTGCGATCGATTGCCATCGACATCGCCTGAGGAATCGGCGGGAATGTCAGGAAAGGATGGGGATTATCGCCATCCAAGTACTCGGAACGATCATCGCCCAAATCGGAATGCGGGTTGGTCTGGTTGATCAGGACTCGCTCGACATAACCGGCGAAGGCGGAAACCACTCTGCCCAGCCCTGCCGCTTCCATGTCGCGCAGGATGTCCGGCTCGACCTGCAAGTTCCAGGCATAATCGGCTTCCCCAGTCTCCAGCACAGCTCGGGCCGCGGACGCAGCATCGCCGCCGCCCTTGAAGATCACCGTGTCAAAGTAGGTCGGCTCGCCATGGTAGTGTGGGTTGCGTTCATATACAGCGACATCGTTGACTTTGAAGTCGATGATGCGATAGGGTCCCGTGCCCAGCGGGGCGGTATTCTGCTCATTGCACGTCTGGGCAGCAGCGCCGACACATTCGGCAAACTGAACGCCGCTGATGATCGGCGTGTTCGCGCCGACAAAAGCGTTATACGGATAGGGCGTCGGCGAATCGAACGTGATCTTGATTGTGCGGTCGTCAAGCGCTTCGACAGACTCGATGCCCAGAAAAGCCTCGCTGGCGGTGCAGCCAGTGGCTTCATCGGAACAGTACTGCCAGGTAAAGACAACATCGTCGGCGGTCACGTCGCTGCCGTCCGACCACAGCAGGCCTTCCTTCAGTGTCCACGTAATGGACATCAGATCTTCCGAGACGCCGCCATTCTCAATCGTTGGGATTTCCACTGCCAGCCTGGGCACGATTGTACCGTTAGGGTCGTAGTTGGCCAGCGGCTCCAGCGTAATGGCGCCGGCGTCCTGGTCCTTGGTGCCGCCTGACAGGTAAGGTCCGGGCAAAGAGGCTGCCTGCCAATAGAGTATGGTCAGTACTTTGCTCTCTTCCTCCATCACTTCCTCTTCCGCCATCTCTTCATCCGCCGTCATGCCCTCGCCGCCCGTTGGCGCCGCGGCGGGACAGGCTGCCAGCAAGAAAGCCATTGCCAGTAACAGCGCAATGATTCGCAAGGATGAAATGTTTTTCCCCATCATGAACTTCTCCTTTTCACCATTTGGTCTTGAAAATCGGTGTGTCTCTTCTGCTGCGCGCAAGTGTCCTACAATCCAACTAAGTGGACCATTGCAAAGCAGCAAGTTCATTGGCGGCAAATGTTGCCATTTGGGGGATTAGTTAAGCACATTTGCATCGAAAAATCGGCCCGCAAACTTGCGGGCTCGCTTCTACGATTTGTACTGCCTGTATCCTACCATTCTTTTCTATGGAATACAATAGGAATCAAGCTGCCAGTGGAACTTGATTACGTGTCGTCTGAAAGCTGTTCGCCAAATTTCTGTAGCCCCGCTGCCACCTTTTCTGGTATCTCGCTGGTGCGTGAGTTCAGAAAGGCCAGAATGCGATCAGGCTGGACGCCCTCGCCGGCGGCTCTGCCCAAACTGCGCTGGTTGATCTGGTAGAGGAAACGGGGGTAACTGGCCTGCCAACTGCTGAATCGTTCCACCCGAAATCTATCCATCAGCGGCGTTCCCGCGGGCAGCTCTACAGTGAAATTCTCCTCGACGATTAACGGTTGCCGGCGTCCTTCATTGGGCATCTCGCTGTCGTGGCCAAGCCATCGTGCACCCCAGCCGCTGAGCGAAAACAACAGGTCGTCGCCCGCAGAAGGCTCGGCCAGGTCCATGACCGATAGCCAGTAGAGAGGACCGTTCAGCAGGAAACGAAGCAGCACTCCTTCCACCTGTTCCCAATGCTCGAAACCGCGCAGATATTCCTCCTGGTTCTGATAGCGGATGTACCAGCTGTCGTAGTCGCCGGTGGGGCGTTGAAAGTCGGGCTTAGCTTCCTTGATGGCATTAACTACATCTGCCTGACTGTACCAGGCGCCCGGCAGCAACAAGCCCATTAGTCGCAGCATGGCCTCACGTGTCTGCAATGGATTATTTTGCCAATCGCCTCCCGAGCAGTCGAGGCCCGGAATGCGTTCCAGGTCGTTCCATTCCGGCGAAGTGCGCCAAGCCTCCCACAGCGTAAAGCGCTGCTCCGGCCGCGGTTGTTCCAGGAAGGCATAGACCCGATTCCCTGTAAGGCGCACGCGTTCATCGTCGGCCCTCCGCAGCCAGCCCAACCGCTTTGCCAGATGTAGGAGCAGAGCGACGCGAACCTCTTCGATACTGCCGGATGCGACAGGCGCGACGAACGGAGAAACGTACCCATCCGTCGACTGCAAACGCATCTTAAGCTGGTCGATGTCCTCCGGATCGGGTGTGCCATCTGCCTGCAGTCGCAGTCCTTCGGTATGCAGGAAACCCAGTAGCGTGCCGGCATCTTCCAGAAAGGCGTCCTCCAGTTGCAGCATTCGCGAAGATGGCGGGGGAGGCACCGGCAGTGCGGTCAAACCCGATTCGCCATCTGTTGTTTTGGGCTGTGGCAGCCAGGGGAGGATATCACTAGGGATGTATACGATGGTGTGTGCGTTCTGGCCCGCGCCCTTGAAGCCGCGGCCAATCAGCCCGTAGTAATATAGCAGTTCGGCAACGCTTTCCGGCGTGTTCCAGGGTTGTTCACGTTCCATCATTGCCGGGCCCATCTGGCGGATGCTGCCGTATTCGCGGCTGAACTGCGCTTCTCGTAGTTCGCCCCCCTCCGCGAGCAGGAGGTCCAGAGCTGTCTTGGCCTGGGGATAGGAATCAGTGATTTCCTGGAAGGCCATCAACACCGAAGTAGGTTCTGTGATCTGGCCGCCCAAGCTATCGATCATCGCCCTGACATTTTTTTCTCCGTCCAGGATCGCTCCGCGTATTTCTGCAATTACCTGCAACAGGATTTCCGGATATTCGGCGATCATTTGGTTGGTTTGCGGCATCTATGTTTCCCTGAATCGCCGTTACACTGAATTCCAAAGTCTGGTGTCAGCAACTGGTTGAACTGTCAGACTTACGGCCAAATTCTGTAGCGATCATTTCCGCTCATCGAGGCTGCCTGCTGTGGACGAATGCCAAGTTGCGTTCAACATCTACCCGGCCGGGCGCCTTGCCGCGCCTTGCCAGATCGGGGGCCTTTGTGAGACAATACGCCCAGACACTAAGATGAAGCGGCAATCTGACAGCGACTGGAGGTCTGTTGAAATGACCCGCGATTCATCCTTTGTACCCCAAAGCGGCGGCTGGCGCTTTTCCGATATTTTACGCGATTTTGCCGTTGTATGGCAACTGATGGGCGATCCGCAGGTATCAATTCTGCTGAGAGTCGGTTTTCCCGTGTTGGCAATTCTCTACTGGCTATCGCCGATCGATCTGTGGCCGGGCATGCCCCTCGATGATATTGCCGCGGTTGTCCTGGCAGGGCGTCTCTTTGTGCAAATGGCTCCGCAGGCTGCAGTGCGGCGTGCGCAAATACGTCTTGGCCATATTTCACCGGACGAACCGGACCGGGAGGTCTGGGATATCTGGGACGAGGACGACAAAACAATCCCCGGAGACTGGCGCGTGGTTGACGACTAACTGTCAATATCGCGCCCACCTCAACATATGAATAACACGCTGCTTGACCAGGTGGTCCAAACTATTGACCGCCAGCGGCTGGTTGACACAGCCGTGGCATTGGTCAAGGTGCCCAGCCCAACCCGCAGCGCAGGCGCGGCCGCCGATCGCCTGGCAGAGATTCTGGCCTCCGACGACTTTTCCGTCCGGCGGCACGATGCCGATTGGCCGCAAACTCCGGTTGTCATCGCAACGCTTGATAGCGGCAGACCTGGTCCCACACTCCAGTTCGACGGCCATTTGGATACCGTGCATCTCCCCTTCGTGCCGCCGCGTGTGGAAAACGACACTCTCTACGGATCCAGTTCGGCTGATATGAAGGGTGGCATCGCCGCAGCCCTGGAGGCAGTGCGCGTGTTGCGGACCTTGGACGCGTTACCCGGAGGCAGAGTGCTGCTGACCGCTCATGACCACCACGAAGGGCCGTGGGGGGACGGCCGCCAAGTGCGCGCTATGATACGCGAGGGCCTTCACGGCGACGCTGTCATGCTGCCGGAGTATCTGGCCGATCCACTGCCGTTAGCCGGCCGGGGCGTGGCGATATTCCAGGCGACGATTCGCCGCGCGGGCGCGCCCGTGCATGAAGTGTTGCGTCCGCCGGATACGCCTGACGTAGTGGCAGCCGGCGCTCATTTGGTTACCCGTCTGCACGCCTGGAATGAACAACTAAGACAGAACGCCCATCCTTTTGCCGGCCATGATTCTACTTTTGTAGGCAGTATTCAGTCAGGCGAAATCTACAACCAGTCGCCGACAGAGTGTCAGGTGCAGGGAACACGTCGTTGGATCCCGCCGGGCGATGGCGCCGAAGTCCGGGAAGAGTTCTCGCAGCTGTTGGCCGAGGTCGCAGCCGCAACCGGCACGCAAATCGATGTCGAATACACCGAACAGGGTGGGGCCTACCAGATCGATGCGGACAGCCACCTCGTGCACGCGTTTCAGCAAGCCCACACGGCTGTCGCCGGCTCGCCATTGCCCCTGGGGGCCAAGCCATTCGTTGACGACGGCAACATCTATGCCTCCGCGGCCGGAATCCCCGCGCTGACGCACGGACCCGCCGCTACCGGCGCGCACACACTTTTCGAGGCCGTGCCTGTTGACGAGTTGGTGCGGGTCGCCAAAGTCTATGCGCTCACCGCAGTTGCATTTTGTGGAGGGACATAAGCGAGACTCACGTTGCAGGCGCCAAGAGATCACTCTTTTCGGGCAAATGGTGTCTCCTCGAGCTCGCTCCGTCTTGGGATCGAAGCAGCCGCGCCGGGCCTGGAAACGCAAAGCGCGGCCGCCCGCGATGCCAGAGCCAGAGACTGCTTGGTTGATTCACCGGCAAGCAATTCGGCCAGAAAATAGCCGATGAAAGTGTCGCCGGCCGCGGTCGTGTCCACCGCTTCGACCGCTTGCGCCGGTGTCCTGATATGCTCCCCACTGCTAACATAGAGGGAGCCGTCCCTGCCCAAGGTGAGCAGAATCGCGGCATCAGGAAAGCGGGCTTGCAGCATCCCCACAAGCGAATCAGGCGAAGCCTCCTCGACCCCGGCCAGCATCGCGCCCTCCGTCTGATTGACCACAAACAGAGAAACGCCGTCGAGTGGGTAACCCTGCACCTCCGGCGTCATTGGCGCGGGGTTGAAAACGACGTTCAGCCCTCGTTCGGACGCTTCACGCAGGATCGCGGGCAAAGAACTGATTTCGTTCTGGAGCAAGAGCCAGTCGCCCTCGCCGAAATGAGACAGCACGTAGTGAGCATCATCGGAGGTCACCGTGAGGTTGGCTCCGCCATACAGGAGTATCGAGTTTTCGCCGGCGGAGTCTACCTGAATGATGGCGTGCCCCGTGGGTTGGTCATCGAGACCGACATGCGTTACGTCGACGCCGTCCGCGGCGATAGCATCCCTTAACCAAAGTCCTTCAGGCCCAATCCTTCCTGCATGAAAGACGTCCGCGCCGGCGCGCGCCAGGGCAACCGACTGATTCGCGCCCTTGCCACCCTGAAAACGGTGGTACTCCGTGCTGGGCAGCGTCTCTCCTGAGCGTACAAGATGCTCGACCTGGTAGACGTGGTCAATGTTGAGTGAGCCGAATACAAGAATAGACATGGTTCAGATGGCTGGAAGATTGGGACATTCCAGTGAATTGTATCATTGAGATTTCGGCAGCCAAAAGAGACCTCTATCCCCGCCTACTGTGCTATAATGCCCGCTAACCTGTGAATATGGGACTCTACGTTTTTTCCTAACCTGCTCTTGGATGTTCCGTTACCCGAAGGAGTGAACCTTGCATACCGTTGAGTTACTTGCAGTCGCCCGCGGCGAACAGCCTGCCGACCTGGTACTGCGCAACGGACGCTTAGTCAATGTTCTGTCCGGGGATATCGAAGACACCGATGTAGCACTCTACGGTGGGCGCATTGCCGGCGTCGGCGCGGGCTACGCAGCCATAGAAGAGGTAGACCTGCAGGGCGCCTTCATCGCGCCGGGCCTGATCGACGCGCATGTCCATATCGAAAGCAGCCTCTGCCTGCCAGCTCAATTTGCCGCCGCAGTGGTGCCGCGCGGGGTGACCACGGTCGCGGCAGATCCCCACGAAATCGCCAATGTAGCCGGCGTGGCCGGCGTCCGCTATATGGCCGAATGCAGCCAAAACCTACCTCTGCAGGTCGTGCTGATGGCCCCTTCAGCCGTACCTGCCACACACATGGAAACGAGCGGCGCCATTCTCTCTGCCGAGGATCTGGCTGGGCTGCTGGAGGAAGGCACTGTCCACGGGCTGGCCGAACTGATGAATTTTCCCGGCACCGTTCAAGGCGACCCCGAAGTGCTTGCCAAGATCGCTGCATTCAACGGGCGGCCTCGGGATGGCCACGCTCCTGCGCTCAGCGGACAGCTCCTCAACGCCTACGCGGCGGCAGGAGCAGGCAGCGATCATGAATGCGCGACTGTGGAGGAGGCCGCCGAAAAGCTGGCGCGGGGATTCTATGTCTTAATTCGTGAGGCGACCAACGCCCGCAACTTACACCGGCTCTTGCCGCTGGTCAATGAGCGCAACAATCGCCGCCTTTGTTTCTGCACGGACGACCGCATGCCCGGCGACCTGTTGACTGAGGGTAGCATAGACCATATTTTACGGGAGGCTATCTCCTTTGGGATCGAGCCTGCAACCGCCTTCCGTATGGCTACCCTCAACAGTGCTGAATGGTTCGGTCTTCATGATCGTGGGGCTGTCGCGCCCGGAAGGCGTGCCGACCTGATGGTCTTTGACGACTTGCGTGCGCCCTCTGCCACACACGTCTATGCCGGCGGCCGGCTGTGGGCTGAGGGAGGTCGTCTGTTGGACGAGAAGAGTATTTCTCAGGCTTCCGTTCCTGCGGCAGTTTCTTCCACTGTTAGAGTGGCGTGGGATGGTTTCGATCTGCGCATTCCTGCTACCGGCGCGTACGTGCGGGTCATTGGGTCGCTGGAAAATCAAGTTCTGACCGAAGAGCGTATTCTAGAGGCGCGTATTGAGGACGGTCAAGCCGTAGCCGATCCGACACGGGACATTCTCAAGATGGCAGTAGTCGACAGGCACACGGCCAGCGGGTCCACTGGGCTGGGATTCATTCAAGGGTTCGGTCTGAGGCGCGGGGCCATCGCCGGCACAATCGCCCACGACCATCACAATCTGATTGTCATCGGTGCCGATGACGAGTCGATGACGACTGCAGCTCGAACTGTTGCCGGGATGGGGGGTGGACTGGCAATCTCCGACGGTACGGAATCATTGGCGGCCCTGCCTCTGCCCGTAGCCGGCCTGATGAGCGACCGGCCGCTCGGTGCAATCCGCAGCGATTATGATGCTCTGCTGGATGCGGCCCACGAATTCGGTTCAACCATTCACGACCCATTCATGGCGATGAGTTTCATGGCCCTGGAAGTGATCCCAAAGTTGAAACTGACGGACCAGGGGCTGGTCGATGTCGAGGCCTTCAGCTTCGTCGACCTGTTTGTTGAGGTGTAAGGAAAACATACTACAGCGACTCCGCCATTCCCGGGGCCGCTACATATTACGGAAACTGGTACCAGTGAGGCAATGTAAATGTTCGAAATGATCAATCCTGCCCCTGAAGACTCGATACTGGGGCTGACGGTAGAATTTCAGAAAGACCCGAGTCCGAATAAGATCAACTTGGGCGTAGGCGTATACAAGAACGGCAGTGGTCAAACGCCTGTGCTTGCGACCGTGAAGGAGGCCGAACAGCGCCTGCTACGGTCTGAGGCGACCAAGAGCTACCTGCCGATTGATGGCCTGGCTTCATACGGGGAGTTGAGCCAGCAGATCGTCTTCGGCAGTGAGCACCCCATTCTCAGGGCCGGTCGCGCTGCCACTGTGCAAACGCCCGGGGGCACCGGCGCTTTGCGCGTAGCCGCCGATTTTGTGCGGCGAATTTCGCCCCAAGCTGCGGTCTGGCTGAGTGACCCGACCTGGCCGAATCATCCCAATGTAATTGGTTCGGCGGCTCTGCAGGTACAGTCCTATCCCTACTTCGAGCCCGACAGCAACGGTGTGGCCTTCGAGCAGATGATCGCTGCCCTGGAGACCATCCCCTCGGGGGATGTGCTGCTGCTGCACGGCTGTTGTCACAATCCCACCGGCGCCGATCTCTCTTCGGAACAGTGGCAGGCTGTCGCTGCCATATGCGCCAAACGGGGCATTCTGCCGCTGCTGGATTTCGCCTACCAGGGCTTTGGCGACGGCCTGGAAGAGGACGCGATCGGTGTCAAGACTGTCGCCGACAAGTGCCGCGAATTTATTGTGGCCACTTCCTATTCGAAGAATTTCGGGCTGTACAATGAGAGGGTGGGCGCGTTGACGCTGGTCGCCTCAAGTGGGGAAGCGGCGGAAGCCGCCAACAGCCATCTGAAAATCTGCGTGCGGACTAACTACTCGAATCCTCCCGCCCACGGCGGCCAGATCGTCGCCGAGATTTTGGGCGATCCTGACCTTCGTCAGCGTTGGGAGGTAGAGTTGGCCGAGATGCGCAACCGAATCAACGACATGCGTCATCTGTTCGTCGAGACCCTCGACCAGCAGGGGGCTGGACGCGACTTTTCATTCATCGCCCGCCAGCGGGGCATGTTCAGCTACAGCGGCCTAACGCCGGCCCAAGTGCAGGCACTACGCGAGCGCCATTCCGTCTATATCGTCGGCTCCGGCCGCATCAACGTGGCAGGCATGACCGAAGCCAATATGGACTACCTGTGCGCGGCCATTGCCGACGTTTTGAAGTGAGGGCAGGCCGGGTTCGAACTCACCGGAAAATGGGGAGGAACCTGATCGTATTCTCATATTCTTGGGGCTCCGACGCTCCCCAGATATGCCGCAGTTCCGAAACAGTTTGACCAACGGTCATATTGGCATGGAGCACGAATATTGCAGGTGCAGTCTGTCCCAGCGCAATGAATTCGCGCAGATGTCCGGGCATGGATTTCCGGTTGTTCGTGACTAAGGTATATCCCTTTCGTGCACACCATTCCAGGATTACGGGGTCGGGCGTACCGTTCCTTGGGACCCCTGGATCGCCGACGCGCCACACTGTCATCTCAGGTTCTTCTTTATGGAGCGCGTGACGCAAAATAGGATTTACGTTTTCGTCAAGCAGAAATTGAAACGGTATCACGGGGTGTCGGTCTGTGCGGCAATCCGGCGGAGCCGCAGTATGACGGGTGGAAGATTCTCTTCCTGCTCACGTCTCATTCTTTCGCCGTGCTCAAGCCAGTCTACTACATACGCTTCGACTTCTTGTCGATTTGCCAGGTAGTACAGGATTGTCGCGTAAACCTGTTCCAGATTGATCGAGGGATAGGTATCTGCGATCTGCTCCGCCGTCTGCGAGCGATAAATGTAGTCGTAGAGGACCGTCTCTATGCCCACGCGCGTGCCAGCGATGCGAATATCATCTTCGCTCAGAAAGCTAAAATATCTTTCGATTTCCATATTGGACTCCTTCTCATGTCAACCGTAAGTATACCACACCAAATAGGGGAGAATTGATGAAATCCCTTTCTCGACTGGTCGAGTCTGTGCCGGGTAGCCCGACCACCCTGATGATGCAGAAAGGCCGCGAACTTGCCGCGCAAGGCTTGGACGTGATCAATCTGGCCGGGGGCGAGCCGGACGCTGATACGCCCAAACATATCCAACAGGCGGCGTTCGACGCCATCGCCGCCGGCGACACCCACTACCCGCCTTCCTTTGGCAAGCCTGAACTGCTGGAGGCAATCTGTGCCAAGCTGGAACGCGAGAACGATGTGCAGGCCGTCCCCGAGCAACTGGTGGTAACGCCTGGCGGCAAGTGGGCCATCTACACTGCTCTGGCTTCGACGCTCAACGACGGCGACGAGGTGATGATTCTCGATCCTGCCTGGGTGAGCTATGCGGCGATGGTGCGGTTGAACCGAGGCGTGCCGGTGCATGTGCCACTGCCGGCGGCCGACAATTTTCGGGTAAGCGCCGCGCAGCTGGAGGAGTATGTCAGCGAGAAGACCAAGCTGATCATGATATGCTCCCCCAGCAACCCGACCGGCCGCGTGCTGACCCAAAACGAACTCGACGACATCGCCGCCGTGGCCCAGAAGCACGATCTGTACGTCCTCAGCGATGAGATATACGAGCATATCCTCTACGACGGCGCCTGTCACCGCTCTATTGCCGGTATGCCTGGTATGGCTGAACGCACTATCATCATCAACGGCTTCAGCAAGAGCTACGCTATGACAGGCTGGCGGCTGGCGTGGCTGGCGGCGCCACTACCCGTTGCCAAACTGGCCCGCACCTACCAGACTCAGACCGTAACCTCCGCGGCCAGCTTCTCCATGGTGGCCGGCGCGGCCGCTCTGAACGGTCCCCAGGATTGTGTGCACCAGATGGTGGCCTCCTATGTCCAGCGACGCAATTACCTCCTTGACGCGCTGGAGGAGATCCCCGGCGTCCGCAGCAGCCCAATCGAAGGCGCCTTCTATCTTTTCGCCCAGTTCACGCAGACCGACAAGAAGAGCCTTGAAATCTCAGAGATCCTGTTGGAGGATGGCCTGCTCGCTACGACCCCGGGCATTGCCTTTGGCGAAGCAGGCGAAGGCCATGTGCGATTCAGCTTTGCCACCGCGATGACCGATTTGGAGCAAACTGTCGATCGTCTAGCCCGCATTGTGCCGGGTCTGTGAGCGCCGACATGGATATCTCCCTTCTGCAGTATATTCTGGCCATCGTCGCCGGCATCGTCGCCGGCATCATTAACACTTTGGCCGGAAGCGGTTCGGCCGTGACATTGCCGATGCTGGTATTCCTCGGGCTGGACTCGGGAGCCGCCAATGCTACCAACCGGATCGGTGTGATCATCCAGAATGTGGTGGGCATCACCACATTTGCCCGCAGTGGACGGATGCAGCTGCGTGGAGGGGAGACCGCCAAACAGCAACAGGAAAACATACTCGATGCCGACTCATTGCGGTTCGGTCTCTGGCTGAGCGCGGCGGGCATGCCGGGTGCACTTATCGGCGCCTATGTGGCCACGCTTCTGGATAAGGACGCCATGAATCTGGCTATCGGTGGTATGTTGATCATCGTCCTCGTTACGATCTTCTTCAATCCGACGAAATGGCTGCGAGAGAAGTCGGAGGTGCGTAAGGAGCGGCCTGAACTTTTTGTCCTGGTTCTGTTCTTCGCCATTGGCATTTACGGCGGCTTTATCCAGGCCGGGGTCGGCGTCTTTCTTGTGACGGCACTTGTGTTGGGTGTTGGCTATACGATCGTTCATGCCAACGCAGTGAAACTGATCTTTGTGCTGGCTCTGAACATCGTCGCATTTGTCGTCTTTATTTTGTCGCCCTTGGAAATAAACTGGGGCATTGGCGCGCTGATGGCTGTTGGCCAAAGCATTGGGGCCTGGGCCGCGGTGCGTTTTGCCGTTACCGTAAAGGACGCCAACCGCTGGGTGCGCTACCTCCTGATCGTCGTAGTCATCTACTCGATTCTGCGCTTCTTCGGTCTGCTGGACCTGTTTTTCGGCCTGTTTTGAGATGGTCCAGCCATTGGTATTGGCGTCTGGGCTACCTTCCGCTTCCCAGACTACTGAGACCCGAAGGCTACCGGCAATCTAAGACTGACAACTGAACTACTAAGCCATATACAGTGCATGTCTTGACCAGCCCCTTATGCTTGCCGCCATTCAGGCTATCTGATTGCGTATTCGGTTGGCGGCAGCCACGTTGCTGGAGCGACGCTGCTGGAGAAAGCACACACGGTCGGTGAGCGAGGGTTTTGTAGGGGGGCGTTGCGGGGGCGCAGCCCCTGCACAAGGGAGGGCCGAAGGCCCGACCGCCCAAAAACAGGTAGTGCGGAGAGAGCAATCACCTCCGCTCGTCTCATTCAGGATCGCGAATCAGTTGTGGCTGAGTAGCTTCCTGACAACTAAGAACTAGCAATTTTCCGGAGCGTACCTATGAACAAGACAATCAGCCACGCCACCGTCATCGGCGCCGGCACAATGGGCGCTGCCATCGCCGGTCACCTGGCAAATGCCGGTGTCTCTTCCCATCTGCTCGATGTTGCGCCAACTGAACTGACACCGGAAGAGGAGGCCAAAGGGCTGTCGCTGCAGGACCGCGCTGTGCGGAACCGGATCGTTCAGGCGGGATACGAGCGCATAACGCAGGCGAAGCCGGCCAGTCTTTTCAGCCCTGAGCAGGCCGACCTGATCACGTTGGGCAATGTCGAGGACGATTTGGCGACCGCGGCCGCGCAGAGCGATTGGATTATCGAGGCCATTGTCGAGCGGCCCCGGCCCAAACAGGAGCTGATGGCGCGACTGGAGGCCGTTGCGCCCGCTGATGCAATTATCAGCACCAATACTTCCGGCATCCCTATCAGTATCATAAGCGCGGGCCGCAGCGAGGCCTTCCAGCAGCGTTTTCTGGGGACCCATTTCTTCAATCCTCCCCGCTACCTGCGACTGCTTGAGCTGATTCCCGGCTCCAGAACGGACCCGTCTGTTGTCGAGCATATGAAGGCGTTCGCCGAGAAACGGCTTGGCAAGGGCGTTGTCGTTGCCAAGGACGTACCCAACTTCGTCGGCAACCGCATGTTCAGCTACATTATGAGCAGCTTGCTGGAGTACGCCATCGAGAATGGCTACCGTGTCGAAGAGGTAGACCTCTTGACCGGGCCCCTGATCGGGCGGCCCAAAACCGCCACATTTCGTCTCTTCGATGTTGTAGGCGTTGATGTTGCCGCGCTGGTGGGAGAGAATCTCTACGACCTGATCCCCGGCGACGCCGACCGCGAAATCCTGCGCGGGCCGCTCGGAACGGCCACGCTCAATACTCTGCTCAAGCATGGTTTTCTTGGCGCAAAGAGCGGCCAGGGCTTCTACAAGACCGTCCGCGACGAGCAAGGCAGAAGGAGCTTCTGGGGTCTGGATCTGCAGGCGGCCGCTAGTGGCAAGGTGGACTATGTCGAACCAGCGCGGCCCCGTTGGGCAAGCGTCGATGCCGTTAAGGAAGAGCCGCTGTCAGAACGCCTGCACCGTTTGGCGGCGCCCGAGAGTGCCGACGACTCGCCTGCAGTCGATAACGGCGCCGGCGCGCTGCTGTGGCACACGCTCAGCCACACGCTTGCGTATGCTTCGAAGCGTCTGCCGGAAATCGCGGACAGTCCCAGTGATATTGACAATGCCATGAAGTGGGGCTTTGGCTGGGAGATGGGGCCATTCGAGACCTGGGATGCGCTTGGCGCGGCCGAGACCGCTGCCCGCATGGCAAAGGAAGGGCTCGCGATTGCTTCCTGGGTGCAGGAGATGCTCGACGCCGGTCATACCACCTTCTACAAAGTTGAAGAGAGCCCCGCCGAAAGGGCAATGCCGTCCCAACAGCTGGTGTACAATCCTCAGAGCGGAGAGTACGAGGCTGCCGAAGGAGGCGAAAGCGTTGTCGATGTCGCGGCGCTCAAGCGCGGCCGGGGGCCTTTGGCAGAGAATGATTCGGCCAGCCTGCTGGACATGGGCGAGGGCGTGCTGCTGTTGGAGTTCCACACCAAAATGAATGCCCTCGACATGGATATCGGCGTCGTCGCCAACATAGCAATCGAGCGCCTCCATGGGGAGGCCGCCGGGCTGGTGATCGGCAACCAGGGGGGCAACTTCAGCGCCGGCGCCAATCTCTTTCTGATCGGTTCCCTGGCCCAGTCCGGTCAGGCAGACAAGCTGGACGCGGCCATCAGCGGCCTGCAGCAGATGATCCAACAGCTGCGCACCGCGCCCAAGCCTGTCGTGGCAGCGCCCTATCAGCTGGCCCTGGGCGGCGGCGCGGAGGTGACGATGGGCGCCGACCGCATTGTCGCGCACGCTGAACTGTACATGGGCCAGGTCGAGGTGGGCGTGGGTCTGATCCCGGCGGCAGGCGGCTGCAAGGAGCTGGTGCGCCGGCTGGTCAGTCCCCACATGCAGGGGTTGAACGCCAACCCCGCCTCCTATCTGCAGCAGGTCTTCGAATTGACAGCTCTAGGCAAAGTTTCGACCTCGGCCGAGGAAGCTCGCCAGATGGGCTTTCTGGGACCGCGTGACCGCGTTGTGATGAACTACGATCACTTGCTGGCCGAGGCCAAGGCCGAGGTTCTGCGCATGGCTGACGAGGGCTACAGACCGCCGGCGGTTACCGGTAACATCTACGCTGGCGGCCGTGATCATCTCGCCAACCTGCGGGTCGGCATTTATTCGTTCCGCGAGGCGGGCTTCATCAGCGAGCACGACGCGTTGATCGCCAACCATTTGGCCTACGTCCTGTGCGGCGGCGAGCTCAGCCAGCCGGCCTGGATGGACGAGCAGTATTTTCTCGACCTGGAGCGAGAAGTGTTCAAGACGCTATGCAGCTACCCAAAAAGCCAGGAACGGATCTGGCACATGCTGAAGACCGGGAAGCCGTTGCGAAACTAAGATTGCAGCTCTTTTGAGTGCGGCGGGCGGGATAATCTTTTTCCGCTGACGTTTCCCAATTGGGTACGTGTCTGAGGGGGAATCTCCAACCCTACCAGCAAAGGGATCTTCATGAGTTCTGTCTCAAGAATTCTGATTGGTATAGTTCTTGGCTGTACCTTGCTTGTTAGAATGGGAAGTTCCCATGCGATTGCATCGTCGTTTTTGGCGCCCACCGATACAGACAGGGACGCGCTGGTCTCACTCTACAATGTTACAAATGGCGTTAACTGGCTGAAAAGCGACAACTGGTTGACCGATGTGCCGCTCGATGACTGGCACGGAGTCAGTACGGACAGTAACGGCCGCGTCATTGCGCTGAATCTCTCGCAGAACGAGCTGGTGGGTTTGATACCCCCGGAACTGGGCGAGCTCACGGCGCTGAAGGAACTGCACCTCGAAGAGAACGAACTGAGCGGAACGATACCATCAGAACTGGGCACCCTTTCCGACCTGAGTGTGCTGAATCTCCAGGATAACGAGTTGAGCGGCATAATACCATCAGAGTTGGGCCAGCTCACCGACCTCAAAGAATTGCGCCTCGAAGGGAACGAGCTGAGTGGTACGATTCCGTCTGAACTAGCAGACCTTACCGATCTGAAAATGCTGTATCTCGGGGACAACGAGTTGAGCGGTTCGATACCGCAAGGACTGAGCAAGCTCACCGAACTGAAGGAGCTGCACCTTTCGGAGAACGAGTTGAGCGGTTCGATACCGCAAGGACTGAGCAAGCTCACCGAACTGAAAGAGTTGCACCTCTCAGATAACGAGTTGAACGGTTTGATACCGCAAGGACTGAGCCAGCTCACCAAACTCAGAGAGTTGCACCTCGCTGAGAACCGGTTCAATGGAACGATACCGTCAGAACTGGGCGAGCTCACCAACTTGGAAGAGTTGTACCTCTGGGACAACGAGTTGAGCGGAATGATTCCGTCCGAGTTGAGTAAGCTCACTAACTTGACAAAGCTGCACCTCACGGACAACGAGTTGAGCGGAACGATACCGCCTGAGTTGGGCAGGCTCACAAAACTGGAAGTGATGGGCATCTTTGGGAACCGGTTGAGCGGCACGATTCCGCCCGAGTTGGGCGGTCTCACAAACTTGAAAGAGCTCTATCTTTCTGATAACGAGTTGAATGGACCGATTCCGTCCGAATTGGGAAAACTTACCAACCTGACTGTTCTGTACCTTTGGGGAAACGAGTTAAGTGGGCCGATCCCATTGGAGATTGGCAGGCTCACGGACCTGAGAGTCCTGTACCTGTCAAGTAATGAGTTAAGCGGTTCGATTCCCCCTGCACTAGGCAATCTCACTAATCTGAGAATTTTGTACCTCCTAGAAAATGATCTGAGCGGTTCGATCCCGGCAGAACTGGGCAGGCTTGCGAACTTGAAAGAGCTTTACCTATCGAGTAACGAGTTGAGCGGTTCGATTCCGGCGGAACTGGGCAGGCTCACAAATCTGAAAGAGCTCAACCTTTCAAATAACGAGTTGAGCAGTTCGATTCCGGCGGAACTGGGCAGGCTCACAAATCTGAAAGAGCTCTACCTTTCGGATAACGAGCTGAACGGTTCGATTCCGGCGGAACTGGGCAGGCTCACAAATCTGAAAGAGCTCTACCTTTCTAGTAACGAGTTGAGCGGTTCGATTCCAGATGAACTGGGTAAGCTCACAAGCCTGGAAGAACTCGACCTCTCGACGAACCAACTGAGCGGGGCGATTCCATCCTCGTTAGGTAGAGTCGCCAAATTGCAGGAGTTGTCCCTCTGGGCCAACGAGTTGACCGGGACAATTCCGATCGAGTTTGGCAACCTCACCAGCCTGAGGGAGTTACAGCTCTCAGAGAACAGTTTGAGCGGGTCGATACCGTCGGAACTGGGCAAGCTAAATGAATTGGTATTGCTGCTCCTGTCATCGAACCAGTTGAGCGGCTTGCTTCCATCCGAGTTGGGCAATCTCATTAGTCTGAAAGAGATGTCCCTCTGGGGCAATGCGTTGGACGGTTCGATCCCGTCCGAGTTGGGCAATCTCACCAGCCTGACAGAGTTGTACCTCTCAGAAAACAAGCTGAGCGGTCGGATCCCTTCTGAGTTAGGCAATCTCACAAATCTGCAAAGCCTGTATCTCTGGGGCAACGAGTTGAATGGGTCGATCCCGTCCGAGTTGGGCAATCTCACGAGCCTGCAAGAGCTGTACTTTTCAGATAACATGCTGGACGGGTTTATCCCGTCCGAGTTGGGCGAGCTCGTCAACCTGAGAGTATTGTACCTCTCACAAAACCGGCTGATCGGTTCGATCCCAGCCGAGTTAGGCAATCTCACAAATCTGCAAGAGATGTATCTCTTGGGTAACCAATTGGCCGGTTCGGTTCCGCACGAGTTGGGCAATCTCACGAGCCTGCAAGCGCTGGACCTCTCAGACAACAAGCTGGGCGGTCGGATCCCAACCGAGTTAGGCAATCTCACGAACCTGCAAGAGTTGTACCTATCTCAAAATCGGTTGGGTGGATCGATACCGGCTGGGTTGGGCAATCTCGCCAACCTGCAAGTGTTGTATCTCTGGGGCAACGAGTTTAACGGTTCGATTCCCGCTGAGTTGGGCGAGCTCGCTAGCTTGAGCGAGCTCTATCTCTCAGAGAACTCGTTGAGCGGTTCGATCCCGCCGGAAATAGGCAAGCTCTCTGAACTGACAGTGTTGGGCATTTCGGCGAACCAGCTGAGCGGTTCGATTCCGGCCGAGTTGGGCAATCTCACCAATCTGAGAGAGTTGTACCTCTGGGATAACGAATTGAGCGGGTTGATTTCGCCGGAATTAGGCAGGCTTACAAGCTTGGAAAAGGTTTACCTCTCAGATAATCGGCTTGGCGGATGCGTGCCTGAAGCGTGGCGAGATATTGCGGCAAGTGACTTGGACAATATTGGGCTGCCGCTCTGCTCGGACAGGGAAGCGCTGGTCTCACTGTACAATGCTACAAATGGCACAAACTGGCGAAAGAATACCAACTGGCTAAAGGACCGAATAGCGTTTCAAGGCTGGCATGGTGTTACGACGGATGGAGGTCGCGTTGTTGGCCTGATTCTTCCTAAGAACGGGTTGCGTGGAGCGATTCCGTCAGAGATGGGCGATCTGTCCGACTTGAAAGGGTTGTATCTCCGGGACAACGAATTGAGTGGTACGATTCCTCCTGAACTCAGCAAGCTCATCGTTTTGGAACAGTTGGTTCTCTCTAAGAATCAGTTGAGTGGAACAGTTCCGTCAGAGTTTGGAGCCCTTACAAACCTGGGAACACTGGATCTCTCAGAGAACGAATTGAGCGGCTCGATTCCGGCGGAATTAGGTAGTCTCACCAACCTGGAGATCCTGAATCTCTCCGGCAACCAGTTGAGCGGATCGATCCCGAAAGAGTTGAGCAACCTCACCAATCTTGGAGAACTGTATCTCTCAGGAAACCGGCTGGAGGGATGTCTACCCGGGGTTTGGAAAGACGTCTCTAAGAATGATCTGGACGAAGTTGGCCTGCCATTCTGTACGGCGCCGTCTCCGACACCTCCGGCAGCCCCGTAAGTATGCGCCACTGTCCGGAACTTCAGTCAGGCAACCGACCAGTCGCAGCAGTTTCGGAGCTTGGACTAATGCGTGGTCAGTTTGACAAGCATCGCGCCCGCTGCCCCCTATTGACCACTTGCTGCGAACGTCTGCGGAGGCGAATCTTCCAAATAGTCTAGATCGATCTAGCCCAAACAGACTTACGGATACATTGGGTAATGCGAAATACTCAAAGGAGCACTTTACCATGACTAGCGCTGTTATTGTTTCTGCCGCTCGCACGGCCATTGGCAAGGCCCCGCGCGGTACTTTGCGCACGACCCGTCCTGAGGAAATGGCCGCCGCGGCGGTTCGCGCGGTGATGGAGCGCGCGCCCGCGGTGGATGCCGCCGATATTGACGACGTGATTCTGGGTTGCGCCATGCCGGAGGCGGAGCAGGGCATGAACGTGGCCCGCATCGCCAGCCTGCGTGCCGGCCTGCCGGTCGAAGTGCCGGCGCAGACCGTCAATCGCTTCTGCTCAAGCGGCTTGCAGACGATCGCCCTCGCTGCACAGCAGATCATGAGCGGGATGGGCGAGGCTGTCATTGCTGGCGGCGTGGAGACCATGTCGCAGGTGCCGATGAGCAGCAATAAGTTCATGGCTAACCCCACTCTGGCCAAAGAGCATCCCGGCGTGTACATTGGCATGGGGCTGACCGCGGAAAACCTGGCGCGCCAGTATGAGGTGACGCGAGAAGAGCAGGACGCCTTTGCACTGCGTAGCCACCAGCGCGCGGCCGCGGCTCAGGACGCCGGTAAGTTTGACGACGAGATTGTGCCGCTGGATGTGGAGATCACATTGGGCGAGGGCAGCGGCTCTCAGACTTACAGGACGACCTTCGATCAGGATGAAGGTGTCCGCCGCGATTCGTCGGCCGAGGCGCTGGCCAAGCTGCGGCCGGTCTTCCATGCGCAGGGGACGGTCACGGCAGGCAACAGCAGCCAGACCAGTGACGGCGCCGCTGCAGTTCTGGTGATGAGCGAGGAGAAGGCGGAGCAGCTTGGGCTTGAACCGATGGCCCGTTTTCGGGGCTTTGCTGTTGGCGGCGTCGCGCCTGAAGTCATGGGAATCGGCCCCGTGGCGGCCGTGCCCAAGGCGCTCAAGCTGGCCGGCGTCAGCCTGGACGATATCGATCTGGTCGAGTTGAACGAGGCCTTCGCGGTGCAGGCGTTGGCAGTCATTCGCGAACTGGGGCTGGACGAAGAGACGGTCAACGTCAATGGCGGCGCCATCGCGCTTGGTCACCCGTTGGGCTGCACAGGCGCCAAACTGACGGTGCAGATGCTGCATGAAATGGCGCGGCAGGACAAGCAGATTGGCCTCGTCACAATGTGCATCGGCGGCGGCATGGGCGCGGCCGGGGTGCTTGAACGACTGAACTAAGTGGCAAGTGATCTATGGCCAATAGCGGCGCTGGCCTCCAGCCGCTGTTTCCCCACTCAGTGGAGTTGGGTTCTTCTATGCACTCGGCGCCCTGGCGGATCGAGTCCGGGCAGACCAACCCCGGCAGAGTCATGACCATCGCCGCGTAGAAGTCGATCGGCGGCGGCATGGACTCAGCCGGGGTCCTCGAACGTCTCTATTCAGTTGTTAATGTTCAGTGATCTGTGGCCAGTAACTGCGCTATCCACCAGACGCTAACCACTAGCCGTTGTTGCCCCAATCTCTGGAGTTGGGTACTTCCAACCACTCGCCGCCGAGGCGGATTGATTCCTGGCTGACCAGGCCGGGCAGGGTCATGTCCATGGCCGCGTGAATGTCGATCGGCGGCGGCTTGCGTCCCTGCACTGCGTCCACGAAATCCATTACCTCGAAGTAGTCGCCGCCGCCGTGGCCGGCGCTTACGGCCTCTGCGGGCGGGTCGCGCCAGATCTCCGGCATGTATTCGGCCTCGAACTGCTCCAGCGGAACCCAGACATCGGGGTCCTCGCAGAAATCTTCCAGCCAGATCCAGTCACCCTCACCCGGGCGGCGCCTGCTCTCGTAAGCGCCTTTTGTGCCCTGCAGAGTGTAGTTGGTCATTGAGTGCGGACGCTTGGAGAGCATGTCCAGACGAATTCGCATCAGTTTTTCGCTGCGGGTCTTGCACATGAGCAGCACGGTATCTTCCATCGCATGCTCGGGGTCGGTCCAGACACCGGTGCCGATGCAACTGATGCGCTCGGGCCGCTCCTTGATCCACATGAGGCAGGGGCCCAGGCTATGGGTGGGGTAGGTGCAGCCGTTGACGCCGACCTGCCAGTAGTAGCGCCATGTCGGGCTGCCGTCGGGCATGTGGTGGAGGACGGAGAGTTCGTGAAGGTATTCGCCCTCGGCGTAGTAGGTCTCGCCGAAAAGACCGGCATCGACCAGCGCCTGCACCAGCACATTGGGCTTCATGTACATGTAGTTTTCGGCCATCATGTAGACGGCGTCGCTCTGGTTGCAGGCCTGGGTCAGCCAGCGGCACTCGTCGACTGAGACGGCAGCAGTTACCTCGCTGAGCACATGGATACCTCGCTGCAACGCGGCGATGGCTTGTGGGGCGTGGTATTGCATTGGTGACGATACGACCACCGCGTCGGGCTTCGCCTCGTCCAGCATTGTCTCAAATACGTTGTATAGTTGGGTTACGCCGGTGGCCTCTCCCGACGCCGCAAGGGTTGGCGCGTAGGGATCGCAAAGGGCAACGATCTCCGTCTCCGGGTGGGTTTGAAATGCCTTGAAGAATGAACCTGCGCGGCGCGCCCCCGAGAAGGCGACCTTGATCTCATTGGCCATTTTTTTCACCTGAGCCTTGTGTAAGAGCGGAGTGGTCTCTTTCCTCGCTCCCCTTTTCTCTCTTCAAAGTGGTGGACTTACAGGTATTTCCCGAAGAACGCTGTCGTTCCCTCAACGCCGCCCCATCCGTGACCGCTGGGGTGGACCAGCTTCCACAGCTGGTCGGCCGCGCCGGCGGCCTCATATATGCGCTTCACTCCTTCGTAGCCCTTGAGAGTGTCGTGAATAAAGAAGCAGTCGTCGTACATGCCCATGTCCAACATTAGCGGGCGCGGCGCGATCAGGCCGGCGATGTCATCGGTGTCGAACCAGGCGTAGATGCCGGGCACGATCTGCGAGCCGCAGAAGTTGACGCGTTCGAAGGCGAAACCCTTCCATGGGTTGACGTAGCCCATGATGTCGGCGGCGGCGATGCGCGGTTCCGCGGCGGCGGCGAATGTTGTCATTGTGCCGCCCTGCGAGAGGCCCATCATGCCGATGCGCTTGGGATCGACTTCGGGGCGGGTCTCCAGGTAGTCGATACAGCATTTCATGTCCCAGATGTTGAGGGTCAGCGGCCAGCGGTCGAGCATGGTGCCGCGAATGTAGTTGACATTGCAGGGGTCGCGGCCGGGGAAGGGATTGCGGCCGTCGCGGCGTTCGCCAAAGCCGCGCAGGTCGGGTGCAATCGTCAGATAGCCTGCCTTGGCCATCTGGAACCCGTAGTCGTAGTTATGCAGTTCGATATTGGCTTGCATTTCGTCGGTGGAGCGGATCCCGGCCACTGGATCTTTGCCGAACGGCCCGTGTCCGTGCGAGCAGAGGATGGCGGCATTCGTACCGTCAGCGGCCATTGACTTGGGGCGCAGCACCTGGCAGGGCACGCTCATGAACGGTTCGGAGTTGAAAACTACCCGCTCGCGGATCAGGCCGTCGTCCTCGACACTGCTCTCGACTTCGGCGTCTAACGGAATTGGGTCGGGGAAACTCCCCAGGAGCTCCATATACTTGGTGTGGGCGGTGCGACGCCAATTTTCGAAGTCCATCTGCTGGCTGTCAAAGTGCAGCTTGGGCGTGAAGTTCTCGACCTGGTCTTCCCAGTATGCCTGCATTGAGAAGTTGCGTCGTGCCATCTTCGTCTCCTCGCGCGCCGGAGTGGGGCGCGCCTTGGCTCCCGATATCAGAGCGTTGGATATTGACCGGAGTAGCCCGAGTTGCCGCCGAGGATGCCGCGCAGTTCATCGTCGCGCACCGTCTTGAGGATGTAGTCGGGGACTTCGGTGCCGGGCCAGTTGACAAACCAGTTGGGCGTGAAGCCGTAGAACATAGTATAGCGCACGTTTTCGCTTAGAATCGGCACACCTGCGTGCAGCAGGGTCTCGGTAAAGTGGAGGATGCTTCCGGCCGCTGCGGTCGCTTCGACGACGGGGCACTTATCCTTCAGTGTTTCATAGGTTCCTTCAAGTCTGTGCGAACCGTCAAGGATCATGGTTCCGCCGTCGCCGGGCGCGACATCGGTCAGATAGGTGATGTTGTTGAGGAACACGCAGTTGATCAGGTCGGGGTCGGTGTCGTGGGGGAAGGTGCCCCACTTGGGACGTAAACCGCGATGCCAGCCCATTTTGTCGGGATCGCGCAAGGGGTCGTGCTGGTTGCCGCGCTCGGGGTGGGGCCGCTTTATCATGGCGTGGCAGGTCTCGTACTTGATTTCGGCGCCCATCAGCTGGCGGTTCGCGTCCAGCACCTGCGGGATCATGAGCCACTCGCGGAAGATCGGGTCGCCGTTGACCATGCAGTCGATGTGGACGATTTCGTCGTCGTCTTTGTGGGCGAGCGGGCGCACATACTGGGACTGCCGTTCCAGCGCAGATTTGTAGGCTTCGATCTGCTCTGGGCTGAGCACGTTTTCCTCCAGCACCCAGCCATGCTCGGCAAAATGGTGTAACTGTTCGTGGGATAGCATTTTTTTCCTTTCCCGGTATGGTTCTCAGAACCAATGGGGCGATTGGGGCCGTTTGGTGCGGATCGACTCGAGCGCGGCCGCGCACACTGACACGATATTCGCGCCTTTACTGGCAGGGATGGGATTGCTGATCTTGCCGTCGAGCAGGTTCAGATAATCGATCACAGAGCGGCCCCATCCGTGACCGCCAACGACGGCATCGGTCTCGGGCTCTTCGATTTCCGCCGGTTCTTCGTCGCGGCGGTACAGTTTGCCCTTCCAGAGCGTGCCCTCGGTGCCGTAGACGGCCAGGAAGCCGCCGCCCATGCCCTCGCCCATGCCATGACCGGAGCAGCCGCTGGTGACGTAGACTTTGCCGGCCGCGCCGTTCTCGAATTGGAGGATGACGATGAAACAGTCGTCGTCAGGGAACATGGGGACGCTCATCTTATTGCTGTAGGCGTAGACTTCGCTGACCGGGGATTCGACGGTCCACAGTATCAGGTCGAGTGGATGGCAGCCTCCGCCGAGCAGGATGTTCTGCGGGTTCTGTTTGTCGATGCGCCAGGGCGTGTGATGCTGGCCCTCGGGGGAGTAGTGGCTCCACATATCGTGGATGTAGTCGCCCTGGACGAAGAAGACGTCGCCGATCTCGCCTCCTTTTGCCATCATCGCCATCTGGTGCCAGGGGTGCATGTAGCGCATGGTCTGGTCGGTCATCACGTGGGCGCCGCTCTGCGCTTCGGCATCAAGGATGCGCTGGCAGTCGGCGACCGTCGTTGCCAGGGGCTTTTCTACGAGGGCATGGCAGCCCTGCTCCAGCGCCATTACAGTCTGATCGGCGTGCAGGTGGTCCGGCCCGGCCACGACGACCACGTCGGGCTGGGTATCGCGCAGCAGCTGAACGTAATCGCTGCCGGTGGCGGTTTCAGGGTACAACTTTTTCATTCTGTCCAGCATCGATTGCTGCGGGTCTACGACGCCCGCGATCTCGCCGCGGCCGTCGGCTGCGGCGACCTGTGCCACACTGCGTCCGGCGCTGCCGCCGCCGCTGATCAGAAATCTGTACTTGCTCATGCTGGTTTCGTCCTTTGGGTTTACGCGTCCGCGGTGGGAACGGTGTCGGGATCGAGGAAGGCGACATCACTTTCATCGTCCTCGAAGCGGGTCATCCCGATCTCTTTGATGGCGCTGTCGGGCACCTTTTCGAGCGGCGTGTAGCTGGGATGATGGGCTTCGCGGTAGGGGTTGTTGCGGGCGGCGTTGTAGCAGCAGATCAGGGACCAGCGCGGGTTGTTAGAGCGGTTCTGGTCGGATCGGTGCAGGATGTTGCAGTGGAAGAAGAGCGCGTCGCCGGGCTCGGCTTCGCAGTGGACCAGTTCAAGACGTTTTTCGGCTTCGATGACGCGCTCGAGGTCGGCGCCGGCCTGCTGCCCGGTTTCGACGTGGGTAATGCGGCCCATGTGGTGGGAGCCCTTGAGGACCTGCATACAGCCGTTTTCGCGCGTGGCCGGATCGACGGCGATTGAGACGCTCGACATGAGTGGATAGAGGACGTAGTTGTCGTACCAGTAGCCGTAGTCCTGGTGCCAGGCCCAGGCGCCGCCGACCTCGGGATCCTTGAGGATCATTTTGGAATGGTAGTGGTAGACTTCGCCGCCTAGCAGCTGCTCCATCGCATTGACGACGCGGTTACAGCGGGCGTACATGCCGTAGATGCCGTTGCCGGGGTGGTTCCAGAGTGTGAGGCGGACGGTTCCACCTTCGCCGTCCTCGCGGCCGAACGACTTCTGGTCCATTTGCCGGTCGGCAACGGCGGTACGGCGCAGCAATTCGATTTCATCGGCATCGAAGAAAGACTTGACGATGAGATAGCCATCGTCGTGGTAGGCCTGGATCTGTTCTTGTGTGAGCATGGTGTGTTCCCTCTCTTCTATCGTTACAAGCTATAAATCGGCTACGAATGGGAGACTGTCACTTTCTTGGATTCTCATGAAGTTGCTTTTCCATTTCGACCGCCGTTAGCGCAATTCCCTCCAACTCCTCCTCTTTGCGAGATGCCTCTCTGAATCCATGTTTACGGTAGAATGCCAGACCTTTCTCGTTCTGCGCTTCTACCTCAAGGACGAGTTTCTGCGCTCCGGGAAATGCGGCTACGCAGGCATCCAAGAGCTTGCCACCGATGCCTTGGCGCTGGGAGCCGGGCAATACGTACAGGCGTCCAATGCTTACGATTTCGTCGCTTGGTCTGCCTGCTGTCAAAAGCCCGACGATAGCGCCCTGGTCGTCTTTGGCGACGTGGAAAAACACGCGGTCATTCTCTATCTCAGCGGCCAGCGTTTCAGGGCTGTGCCAGAGAGCCGTCACTTTTTGGATCACATCGGGGGGTAGGAAAGGGCCATATGTGTCGGTCCAAGTTAGGCTGAGGACCTGCTTTATCTCGGACACCTCGTCAACTTTAGCGGGTTGAACTGTAATCATACGTGTTTATTGCCAGAGGCACAGGCCAGGCAGGCTAACTGTGGCCTGCAGGCCACTTTTCGGGCGTAAAGGGCCAGCCGAGTTTGGCGCAGACGTTGCGCCAGCGTTCCTCCATGTCGGGCAGAAAGAGGAGGGGCACCCACCCCAGTCTAAGATAGATGCTGAGGGCGGCTAAACGCCAATCTTCGGTGTTGAGATAGATATTTTTGTAGCCGAACTCGAGCAGTCGGCGTACTACGGCAGCGCTAATGGCCATGCCCAAGCCCTTGCCGGCATGGTCGGGGTGGCCGGCGAGCCAGCCGAGGGAGCCGCCGAAAGGGTGGAGAGCATCGGGCCTGTGATGGGCTATGGCGGTCGTAACCATTTGGCCGTCGGTCTCATCCACGATCAGGAACCAGCCGTCCGGCAGAACCATGTCGCGCCAAGGCTTCATGACCTCGTCGTCCCAATGGCCGAAACCGGCCAGGCCCATTAGCTGGTAGAAGCCGGCTTCTTCGCCGGGTTGGAATGTGCGCAGTTTATAGCCGACGGGAAGGTGGACGGCGGGCGGCGAGTTGAGTAGATCTGCGGGCCAGATCATTTTCAGGCCTTCCTTCTCGTTTTCTTCGCTCACGTCTACTCTTTCCTGGTTCCCGTTAACACACTAAGTCTCTTTGAGATTTGTCTGAACTGACATTTGCGGGATTGGGATGTGGTCTGTCTGCGGACGGTCATGAATGGCCGCTAAGAACACCTTTTTCCACGAAGGGCCGCGAAGGGCCGCTAAGAACACCCCTTTTATCCACGAAGGGCCACGAAGGGCCACGAAGGACCGCTAAGAACACCTTTTGTAACTACTAAGCCACATTACTTGACCAGCCAGTCATCCTTGGAACCATTCAGGCTCTTGGTGACGGAACTTGTGTACAGCCGCCGCCATGCTCGCCAGCCGGCACGTTGCGATGAAGGCACACGGTCGGTGAGGCATGTTTTTGTAGGGGGGCGTTGCGGGGGCGCAGCCCCTGCACAAGGGAGGGCCGAAGGCCCGACCGCCCAAAATACAACAGTGAGGGGAGAAAGAACACCTTTGCTCCTCTCGTTCAGGGTTGCGAATCAGTTGCGGCTGAGTAGTTACCACCTTTTTTTTCACGAAGGGCCACAAAGAACACCTTTCTGTCCGTTGCTCCATGACACAGTATACAGGTCGGACGGGCTAGCTGTGGCCCGCAGGCCACTCCTCGGGCGTGAAGGGCCAGTTGAGGTTGGCGCAGACATTGCGCCAGCGTTCCTCCATGTCGGGCATATAGAGTAATGGGATCCACCCCTGCCTCAGGTAAATGCTCAAGGCGGGCAGGCGCCAGTCGTCTGTGTTGAGGAAGATGTTTTTGTAGCCGGCTTCGAGCAGGCGGCGCACGACAGCCGAGCACACAGTCATGCCCAACCCTTTGCCGGTGTGCTCGGGATGTCCGGCGACCCAGCCCAGTTCGCCGCCAAAAGGGTGGATGTCCTGGGGTCGGTGGTTGGCCATGGCGGTGGCGACGATCATGCTGCTGGCGCGATGCTCGATCAGAAACCAGCCGTCGGGCAGGACATGAACGAGCCAAGGTCGCAAAATTTCTTCATTCCAGCGGGTGAATCCGGCCAGGTCCATGACATCGTAGAAGCCCTCTTCGTCGCCGGGGCGGTAGGTGCGCATGGTATAGCCAATCGGCACGTGCACTGCGGGCGGCGAGCCGAGCAGCTGCTCGGGCCAGATCATTTTGAGCTGTTCCTTCTTTCTTTCCTCGCTCATGCGAATTATCCTTTGATTCCGGTAATCACTATTCTCTGCAAGAAGGTGCGCTGGGTCACGAAAAAGATAGCGATTGGCACCAGGGTCGACAGGAATTCGGAAGAATCCCGAACCGCGCCGGATTCCTCCTTCTCGCTAAGTCACGTCTGCGACCTTCGCCGGCAGTCCGGTGCGGATCGAATCCCAGCAGGCCGACGCGGTGGCTATGACTTTGGCGCCGGTGACTTCGTCGATAAGAGGCCGGGTGTCGTTACTGAGACATTCTTCAAAGTGGCGCATGTAGCGCAATACCTCGCCTCCATGCCCGGCTTCACGTCTGAATTCCAGCTTCATCTCCGGCTGCCACTCGATTTTGTCGAGAACCAGGTGGTCGTTGACAAAGGAACCTTTGTCGCCGTAGATGCCCAGCCCCTGCATTGGCAGAGGCGGCTCAACTAGCCCGTATACCGCGAATATACGGGCGATAACGCCGGACTGGAAGCGGAGGTTGATCAAGAAATTGTCGTGCTTGTCGGCGGGATAGCGATCGTCCATGTGGCTGCAGGAGGCATAGACGAACACCTCATCGACATCGCCGAAGAACCAGCTGAGCAGGTCGATTGGATGGCAGGCGCCGCCGTAGAGCCAGTCCTGCGGGGCCTCGTGGCGCCAGGGGGTGCGGTCCATCACCGGGCGCATGTCGTGGACGTAGTGGGCCTCGGCGAACAGCGGGCGCCCGAGGTCGCCGTCTTCGTACAGTTTATGCGCGGCCATGAAGCGGGGCACGAAGCGGCTGGTCTGGCCGACCAGGAATTTTATGTTGTTGGCCTGCACCAGCTGCACGACCCGCCGGGCCTGCTCGAGCGAGACCACCATCGGTTTGGTGCAGATGATGTGTTTGCCGGCGGCGGCGGCGGCTTCGATATGCTCGATGTGCAGATGGTCGGGCGAATAGATGCCGACCATGTCGATATCGGGCCGCGCTACCAGTTCGCGGTAATCGTCGGTGATATGCAAGCCCCCGTGCTGACTACCCAGCTTCTGCAATCGCGCCGTGTCACTGTCGCACAGGGCGCGCACCTCCATCTGCGAGGTTGCATCGTCGTTGACCAACAGCATGTTGGCGCCCATGCCCAGGCCGATTACGCCTACTCCGATATCTTTAGCCATCGTGCCTCCCAATGTGAGGATTACAGTTTGACGTCTGAGCAGCAATGAAAGAGAGTCGCCTGGCAGCTTTCCCCCATGTCAGCCCTCAATGCCGGTTAAGGCAATGCCTTAACCAGATTGCGCTGGAAGATGAAGAAGACGATGAGCGGGGGGATAAGGGTGAGCAAGGAGCTGGCCATGACCTTGGAGTAGTCGAACCAGCCGAATGAGTTGCCGATGCCGCGCAGGGCTGGCGGCAACTCTCCGGGAGCATCCGGCCGCCGGCTGCAGGGTCGTCCTCGCGGGGGCTCATCTTGATCCCGTCTTGACCAGCTGTGAGGAGGAGAACGCTGAATCACAGTACACAGTGCCAGGGCATCAGCAAGTGACAAAGTGGTGAGGAACGGGCCGCCCACCGGGATACCAACCGGCGGTGGGATGAGGCGGTAGTTGGTCAGCTTCATCGTCAGGGCTTTTCCTCATTGGCAGCGTTTTCAGTGGCACCGGCCTCGCTCTCCTCGTCATCGCTTTCGGTTTCTGATTCGTCTTCGTTTACGGCAGCGTTTTCGGGGGTAGTGGCCTCACTCTCCTCGTCACTGGCTTCGGTTTCCGATTCTTCTTTGTTATCGGCCGCGGGCACAGTTATCCGCGGGACGAGTTGAAAAATTTTGCCGAGAGCATAGCCGGTGGCGTAGAGGTTGCCGGTTTCGTCAGAACCGATGCTGCTTATTGCCGTGCGTGCGTCTACGAGAAAGGTACTTTGCCACCTGTCTCCTTTACGCTGCAGTCCCCAGATGCTGCCTCTGCAAAAGTCGGCGTATACGAAGAATGACGACATGACGGCACCGCCGACAATGACGCATCTCCCCTGTCCTTGTTCGTAGACGGAGACGGGATAGACTAAGTTTTCCACGTTGCAAGACCAGATGCAGTAGTTTCCCTGCCAGAGATTATATCCGTAGTTTTCTCCTCCAACGCTGTCCGCGTCCTGAAAATTGACCTCCTCTCGCTTATTTTGGCCGGCGTCAGGGATGAAGAGCGCGCCGGTCTGCCGGTCGAAGGCAATTCCCCAGGGATTGCGCAGTCCCAGAGCCCAGATTTCAGGGCGGAAACCGTCAACGCCTACAAACGGATTGCTGGGGGGAATGTCGTAGGGTTTGCCGCCAGATTCCACATCGATGCGCAGGAGCTTGCCCAGCAACGTACCGGGATCCTGTGGATTCAGCCAGTTCTGGTCGCCGCCGCCGCCATCGCCGCTGCCGATATACAGGTAGCCGTCATTGGGGCCGAACGACATAGAGCCGCCATTGTGACTCTGATGCTTCTGGACGATGGTAAGCAGGACCTCTTCGCTGTCGGGATCGGCAATGTTGGGGTTGGAGGTGGTCTTGAAGCGGCTGATAACTGTCTCGTCTGGATTTGTATAACTCACATAGAAGTGCTTGTCGTCGGGATAGGTTGGCGGGAAGACGATATTGTAGAGGCCTTGTTCGCCACAACATTTGACACGGTCTGAGATATCGAGGAAGGGCTCGTCATTGATAGCGCCGTCCTTGAGGATGCGAATCCGCCCTTTGTGTTCGACGACGAAAATCCGGCCGCTGCCATCGCCAGCGTGCGTTGCCTGGACGGGCAACTCAAAGCCGGAGGCAGTCTCGTTGAGTTTCCAATCGCCGAACTCGATGGCGTTGAATACCTTGACTTCGTACCATCCAACCCAGCCCTTACTCTGTGTGGTCAGGATGTATACCCTGTTGATGCGTCGCGGGGGATCGATAAAGACTTCGAGTATCTGTCCGTCCTCGGTTTGAATATTTTCAAATCGTTTATAGGGCGTCGCGGTGTGGGAATCATCTCCCAACCAGAGTTCATGTGTTGTCAAGCCGGCTTCGCTCTGCGTAACAGCCAATTCGATTTTGCTCACCAGATGGAAATCATCGAATTCAATTGCGAGCCAGTGGGGTGCGTAGTCCTGCGCAGTCCACAGTGTTTCCATGTCGCCGTCAGACACATTTTCCAGGTCAGGGTTATTTGCGGAAGCGTCCACGCTTCCCATCGCCGCGATGTTTACTCCCTGCACAGTCAGGCGGGACTGCGGCGTTGGTGTTGCGATAGTTTCGGACTGCGGCGTTGGCGTTGCGACAGTTTCGGACTGGGCACTGGCTGGGCGGCAAATAGTAACCAAGAGCAATAACCCTGTGAAGAATACAAGGGGGAATGTGACACGTTGGATCAAATTTCTAACCTCCGATGTGACGCTAGGATTTCGTTATGTGGAGCGGTAAAGGATGGACTGATTTTGACGGCCTGTTCTCCTGTATTTTCAGAAAGATACGTCCGTGTCAGGGTACGCAGACGGGGAACAGGAATGCCCTGCAGTCCGGCCTGCCGAGGCGCGCTAGAAGAACCACTCCACCTTTTCTGACCTGCCAGTTTGCGCGGAGATGAGGCCGGCTTCACAGACGGCGACGTTGTTGGCGCCCGCGGCGGCAACATGGGCGCAGTGCAGGCCCGCTCCTCCCGAGCCGCAGATAAGAAATCTCACGGGCGACGACCCTCCGTCTCCTTCCAAAGCATGTGGGGCGGGACAACTGAAGGCGGCCCCATTGGCTGATCAGACATCAGAAATCGTTGAACACGTCGACGGCGTTGCCGGTGCGGATTGACTCCCAGGCGGCGACGCCGGCGGCGACCGATTTGGCGCCGTCGAGGACGCCGGGCGAAGGATCCTTGTCGTTGTCGAGGCAGTCCTGGAAGTGGCGCATGTAGCGGATTACGGTGGCGCCGTGTCCGTAGGCGCTGAGATCGGTTTCGGCGTCGTAAGGGGTCGTCTCCACGCCCTCTCCTATTTTTTCGTCCAGCACGACGCGGATTTCGCCGGGCTCGTTGTCGGTGTATTCACCTTGCAGACTGCCCTGTGTGCCGTAGACGCCGTAGTGCATCATCGGCGTTGGCGGATGGACGATTCCGTAAAGGCCGGAGACGCGGCCGATGACGCCGGAAGTGAATTCGACGTTGAGGAAGAAGTTGTCCTGAATGGGGTAGTCGGGGGTCAGGCCGCCCTTGTTGGCGATGGCGTGGACCCTCTTGATGTCGCCGCCGAAGGCGCGGATGACGTCGATGCTGTGGACGCAGCCGCCGAACATGAAGTCCTGGGGCATGTGCAGGCGCCAGGGTGTAAATTCGTAGATCGGGCGCATGTCGTGCAGGTAGAAGCTTTCGAGGGCGATCAGGCTGCCGAGGTGGCCGTCATCGTAGCGCTTTTTGGCATCGAGGAACTGGCGGTCGAAGCGCATGGTCTGGCCGACGAGGAATTTGGCGCCGGTTTCACGGACGAGGTCGACGAGGCGGCGGGCGTCCTCCAGGGTGGTGACCATGGGCTTGGTGCACATGACGTGCTTGCTGTTTTCGAGGGCACCGATGCAGGACTCGGCGTGGAGGGCGTCGGGTGAGTAGACGCAGACCACGTCGACGTCGTCGCGGGCGACAATGTCGCGATAATCTGTGCTCCAGTAGGGGATGTTGAACTGGCGGGCGGCCTGCTCGAGGACGTCGGGGCGGCGGGCGCAGGCGGCGGTGATGGTGTAGCGCAGGTCGGGCTCGTCCTGGAGCATGGTCATGGTTGATGCCATGTTGGCGGGGCCCAGGCCGATGATGCCGAGGCGGATGGGAGAACCGTTCATTTCTTACGCCTCCTCACAGCGAATAGCTGCAGCGCGATTTTGCGGGCGGTCTATGAATTGAAAAGAGTTCGCAACTGGTCTCCTGGCCGCTGGATGAGATGGTGAGGGCTGTGAATGCAACTGGCGGCATTTTTGCGGTGCGGGCTGCAAACAAGATGAAGTGAAGTGGGCAGAGGAGATGTCTACCGAGAACGGCGCGTGAAAGAAGCCGTTGCCAAGATTTACATACGGTACAGGGTCTGGTTTCACAGAAGAATAGTGGAATGCGGGGCTGTTGTCAAACGGGATCCAGTGGGCCGCGAAGGACCACGAAGAACACCTTTTTTCCGCGAAGGGCCGCGAAGAACACTTTTCTGGGTGGCAATGATATTGGTCGGAGAATAGGAGAATCGGGCGAGAAACGGTCTGATTCTGATTGTGTGCGTCCTGTTTGTTGTTACTTTTCGAACTGTTATTTCTAAGTGTCTACAACTCTTAGTCGGGCCAACTGCAACTTCTGAGGCGGGTGGCAGTGGTTGTCTTGACCTGTGTTTCATGCCCGCCGCCATCGGGGCCATTTGGTAGTGTATTGGGTTGGCCGCCGGCACCTTGCTTGAGCCGCAACGCTGGTATGAAGGCGTATGGTCGGTGAGCGATGGTTTTGGAGGGGGGCGTTGCGGGGGCGCAGCCCCTGCACAAGGGAGGGCCGAAGGCCCGACCGCCCATATAACACATGAGAGAGTGCAGAGAGGCGAGGATAGAGAGGGCACCGTGGGTCGGTCTGCATGATGGGGGCAAGGGTTGCGGCTCATGCGAATGCCAATCTGCATGACACGTGCGTAGTAACGGCGTAGCGGAGAGCGTCGCAGGTGTCGTCGCCGCCGAAGCCGAATTGGGATGGGCGGTCGGGGCGGTCGCAGAGGCGGGCGGCTGCGTGGAATTTGAGCTGTTTGCGTTGGGGGACGTAGCCGGCGGCGACGAAGCTTTCGAGTTGTTCGGGCGGGAAGTTGAGCGGGCGCGCGGCTTTTCCGAGACCGTCAAGTATATGTTTTCTTGGTTTGCTCTTCATCGGCGTTGTAGAGGTGGAGGATTTTCTTTGATTCTTCGTCGAGGACCGGCCAGTCGCTGGAAGCGGGGAGGTGGTCGGTGTCCTGGGTTGATTGTAGTTCGCGGCGTTGGAGTTCGGAGGTGGTGGCATAGAGGACGCGAAGGGAAGGGAGAAGCTGGCGGGCTTCCTCTTTGGTGAGGTTTTTCAAGTCGGCGATGTCAAGGGCGGCGGCGACGGCTTGGAGGATTGTGTTGTTTTGACGAATGCGTTGTTCGCGGGCTTCGGCTTCGCGGGCGACTTTTTCTTCGCGTTTGGCCTGGTCGTAGGCCATGGCGCGTTCTTTCCAGCGCCACTTGTGGTACTGCTGGCTGGTGGTGCTAGAGGGCTTACCACTACTGTTTGCCCACTCGCGATAGGCAGCAGTCAGGGAGCGGGAAGGGCCTAAGTTAAGGAAGGCGTGGAAGCGGTCGTACCAGTCGGGTGGCTCGTCGGGCAGCTGGTGCCAAGGTTTGGTGGAGGAATCATCTGTCATAACCTAATTATAGCACATATGATCGGGCCTTTCAAGGGGGTTGCGAAAAGTCGACCCAAGTCGACCCAAGTCGACCTAAGTCGACGCAAGTCGACGGGTTTTCTTTTTTTTGGGAGGATTTCGTGGTGTGTTGTTGGGTCTGTTGGGTGGGTTCTTGGGGGTTGAAGATGCTGGGCCGGGCCATGCTGAGAGCTTGGTGCTGGGTTCGGTGGTAGGGAGATGTTGTTTTCGGGTTGGAATTGGGTTGGCATGGAGAACGTGTTTGCTGGGTAAGTGGCTGACTGTTTTGGTGCCATCAAGCGCTGCCAGCGCGATACAGGACCTGAAGGTTCTCGTGTGTCTGTGTCGTTTCTTGCCGTTGGACTGGCTCAAAATGAGCTTGGTGATCTGCTCCATTATACACTATAGTTCGTGGTCCAGTTTATGGGGCCTATTTCAACCTTGGGAAGGGCCGGAGGACAAGTGTCGACGTTTCATCAACGGAGTCAAGCCCATGGGGATGGCACCCGAACGGGGTGTCCCTACCGAGCTGAATGAAATGTAATGTCAACGAGCCCTGGTGATAAGGCGCCCAGATGGTTGAAATTGAGGAACGTGCATTTGCTCCCGGCTGGGCAAGACATTCGCCTCGGCGAGGAACTGCTATTTGCTGCCGCGAGGCAGTGTTTTGGTGCGGAGTCAGTTCCGAAACCGATCTCTTAGACTGATCCAGGCGACAGATCCAAGAATGATAAGGATCATCCATACTCCGCAAAGATCAACCACGGGTTCGCAACAAAGGATTAGCCAGTCTCGCATGATATTGAATGCTCAGAGGTTTTCCGGGTAGGCGGCGGTCACAGGGCGTGACATTTTCTTGATCTGCGGGTGGGGCGATTCATGGCGGTGTACTGGGTTGGGCGTTGTTAGTCGAGTTCGGTGCAGAGGGTATGTGCGGCTCTGAGCCATGAATGCATACTCCACCTGGCGTTTTCGTCCCCGAGTGGGACTTCTTGTTCAGCGACTTGGGCCATTAGGATGCCGGTGATCCACCAGTACGCCACTGCTTTTTCACCAGGGGTGTAGTTTTCCACCTCGGCCGAATACTCCACTTCCTGTTCCATACAAGCCACGATTTTCAGAACAGCGTCTGCATACTGGGCGGGTTCGAGAGCGTTGCCGTCCTGTCTTGCCAGGAAACTGGCGAAGTCGTACAGGCTCATTTGCAGCGGCTCTTGTTCAGCAGGTATGGGCGTGGGCGTTGGCACTGGGTTGGCGGGTATGGGATTGCAAGCGGTGAGCAAGAGGGCAGCGATTACTAGAACTATGATGCTTAGTGTCTGACGGAGCACAATGTTTTCCTTGAGCGTGAATAGTTGACCAGGGTCGGGTGGTCACGGACTGCGGTTGTTGTATTGGTCCAGTAGCGGCGGCGGGTCGAAGAATAGGATGTCGCGTGCCCAGTTGCCGCTCGTCTGTGGGAATGAGGGCTGACCTTCGGGGGCTGGCCATCTGTGCCACCAGACGGCGATTTCGGGGGCTGGCTCGGTTTGCCTGTAGGGGCAGGCGGTTACATTCTCGTCAACGTTATACGGGCAGGGGAAGAGGATCGGCTCTGCATTGAAGAAAAGGAGATAGGTGGAGGTCCTTTGCCCCATGATCCAACCGAGGGCGAGGCCGAGTAGTATTGTTGCCAACAGGATGCTTTGTTTTTGCATTGCGTGTGTGGGAAGGGCAGTGGGTCAACTAAAGAACAAGACTGGTTGTTCTGGTTCGGGTAGGTTAGGGTCGTAAATGCATAGTCCTTCGATGTCTGCGTATGGGCAGGGGTAGATAAGCGGTTCAACAGTAGCGAACCAAAGGAAGTTGAATAGGAAGGCTGCTACGAAGCCGATGCCTATGCAAATGATTAGCCACGTCAGCAATGCTGTCATGCTGGGTAGGCCACGTCTTGGCATGTGAATTGTCTGAGGCGAAACTTGCGGCATCCGCATGTTGCTCTCCTGAGTGTGTGCGGGCGTTGAGGACTGTATCACGGCACGAGATGGGGAGCCAAGTGTTGAGAATCTGCGAGATTGGGTAAGCCGTCACGGGATGTGGCGGTTCTGTTGTATAGGGAGGGGCTAGAAGAACAGGGAAGCTATTCCGACCAGGAGTATGACTGCAAATGCAATCAGGAGGTATCCGACCCATAGGTAGATTCCGATGACTATGAGGTTCCAGAGCCAGATAGGGAGTGGGATGGGTTTGGTGGTGAAGTCCTTAAAGAGGCTCTTGATGGTTGTTTTGGGTTGAGGGTGTTGGTCTTGTTGGTCTTGTTTGGGTTGAAAATTGTAAGGGAACATTCGGGTTGTCTTGGTGATTACTCAGGGGGTGGGCAGGGATCGTTTTCCGGCGGTTGCCGTGTGCTGCTGTCGTTTCCTGACCGCTGAACTGGCTTTTCACGTGCCTGACGATTGTGCTCTATTATATACCATAGGTCGTGGCCCAGTCTTTGGGGCCAAGCTCACTGATCCGGTTGTTAGAGTGGAGTAACCTAAGTATGCGTCCAGGACAGGAAGGAGAAAACTCCCATGATTAACCTCAACAGAAGAGAGCCGGACGACGGTAAACGATTCCTCTACGATTTCTTCACCTACATTGCTGGGGTATTGTATGTGCTGTTTGTGGGCTTTATGTATTACGCCCACTATTTTGGCTGAGAACAACATGCCCGAACGAAAAGAATCCTTCAGGCATCGGGAAGGGCCTGGAGAGCAGGGCCAGCAGTGCCGACCCTGGTGGTCTGCTGAGTTGGAAACTTGGGCTCGCGGTCCAGTTTTTGGGGCCAAGCTCACCGCTTACCATTTGGGGTCAGGCCCGTTTCTTGGGCCGGGCGGGTCGTTGCCTTGCTATACAGTCTTGTCTGAAACAGCCGAATAGAGGACAGTCGTCCCGACCGAAACGATCTGGAGGCACAGGTGTTTTTGCGAGTGACTACATCTTTGCCTCCATTTTTGTGCGAAGTGGAAAGGCGGGGGAGGATGGACTATCCTGCAGGGGAGAGAAGGGTTTTGGCTCAGGCTGCGGTGAGAATCGCGGCACTCATCGTGTTGATACTTCTTATTGAATTTGGGATCGTTTCGAACAGATTCATATGGTTGGCTGTGCTTTATCTGATACCTATTGAAGTTATCTATGTTATCTCTGTTTTGACGTCATTCAAGGTGCTCGATTCACTGAGGACGGCATGGGCGAAATGGATCGTCGTCCCTTTGTTCAGGTGGACTGGTAGAGGAGCTTGACTTTTCAGACTGGTCAGTTCCGTCCCCGCCCTCGCCAAGTCACGAGCCATGCCGATCCGCGGCGAATGCCCGCTGAACCCGTTCCCCAAACCAGCTATCCATGCTGCTTGTTTGATACGTCTCGAAATCTGGTTGGGGCGCAGCCCGATTGCGCGGTCAGAATCCGTTGCGCCGTTTTGGATCGTGTTGAGCGATTTCATCGTAAGGCGGGAAATGAAAGCGATTTCGCCTTCTCGCTCTGGGTCGGTCCTGGAACGTCTGATCATCAGCCGCCCTGGGCCGTCGGCCTGGACTTCGATATCCTCCCACTTGACCGCCTCCGTTTCTGAGACCCGTAACATGGCGTCCGGCATCAGGCAGATCATGGCGATATCAGCCTTTCCACGGCTCTTTGCCGCTCCTACTACTCTCCCAACTGCCCCCCCACGACGAGGTCTGCAGGTGGTTGCACGTATCTCCGCTAACAATTCTGAAGTGAGCGCTTCTGCTTGCCGCTGTAGTTTTCGGGACCGGCGGGTTGCGCTCTTTATCCCTCTTCTGACATCGGAGTTGTCGCAAGGATTGTTCAACCCGACGGCCCTGTGAATGTGCGCGATGGCAGCAGCCGCAGAGTGTAGTGTGGCCGGTCTGCGGCCAAGTTCAACGCTGCGATCAGAGATGTAAGCGGCAACTTGTGGGGGGTCAACTGGGAGTGCGGGAATGCCCATTTTCTGCGCCCAATCCGAAGAGAGTCGCCACTGGCCGAGATAGTTCTTCCTCGTAATTCCGGCCAGTCTGTTTTCGATATCTCCACACAGAGCTTCCATAACCTCTTCAAGCTGTCGGTTGGGTCCGAACTGGGTGGCAGAAGGCTTCTGCTACCTACACGCGGTAGGAATCCCCTTCAGAACAACTCCCATGTCTCCCGCGTCGTGCACGAATGAGTGGACGCACAGTTCTCTCTGCGCGGGCTTGCAGAACGCAGCCAGCGTTTTGACCAACTCTGCTGTCGATCCCCATTAGCTGATTGCACCAGCCAGGAAGCCTTCTCAGCACATGATCATGCGGGACGGCCTTTTTGCGCGCTTGTGGTGAAGTCAGCCCACCTCAAGAGGCTAAGACGTGAATAACTTCACTTTTGCATGCTTTGACGGTGATTGTTGAGGAGGCAGGCGGGAAAAGCAGAGTCGGAGCGACCGACTCCAGGACTACTATCGTGCTGACAGAGTTTCGGTGTTCCTGTGCCAATGCGCTGGTTGGACGTGAAGCATGGTTCTGCGCATTTGTGGGCACATTTGCCGGCCTCGGCCAATTCTTACAAGAAATCACAGGCTTGGATCGCATTTCCTAACAAATATCTTATATTAGTTTGCTAGAGTATAGGAGAGTTCATCTTTTTTGGGGAAGTTCGGGTTCGGTGATTGCTCGACGACAGCCCAGAAGAGAGACGCCGGCCCTATTGATCCGGTGGCCGATATAATCCCCACTTCATTTAACGCGCCATACACGTTCGGGAGGCAGAACCGATGTTTCATCCACGGAACATTTCTACAGTCCTGCGCGGCTCCGGCGGCTGGCTGGCGGCTGCTCTCCTGGCGACTGCTGCCGTCCTGATATACGCGAATCTGGTATGGGCCCAACAGACTTCGACGGAAGCCGCGGTCCCTGCGCCCTCGCTGACCGCCGAGGTCGACAATGGTACGGTCGAGTTGAACTGGACAGCGGTGGCCGGCGCGGAACGCTATGAGCTGTGGGTCTGGACCAGTGCCGATGGCTGGCAGCAGATCGGCGAAGACAACCTGACTGACACGACCTACAGTCATACCGGACTCACGGCGGGCACGACCTACTACTACACGGTGCGTGCGGTGAACGCCGATGGCGTGACCGGCCCCTGGTCGGAAAATGCGTCTGCTACCGTGACGACCGGGCAGACCCCAACGCCAACGCAGACACCCACTTCGACCGCAATGCCGTTGATTTCTACGACACCCACTTCGACCGCAATGCCGTTGATTTCTACGACACCTACGCCGACCGCAGTGCCGTTGATTTCTACGACACCTACGCCGACCGCAGTGCCGTTAATTTCTACGACACCTACGCCGACCGCAGTGCCGTTGATTTCTACGACACCTACGCCGACCGCAGTGCCGTTGATTTCTACGACACCTACGCCGACCGCAGTGCCGTTGATTTCTACGACACCTACGCCGACCGCAGTGCCGTTGATTTCTACGACACCTACGCCGACCACAGTGCCGTTGATTTCTACGACACCTACGCCGACCGCAGTGCCGTTGATTTCTACGACACCTACGCCGACCACAATGCCGTTAATTTCTACGACACCTACGCCCACACCATCGCCGACGGCCGCAGCCGCGCTGTCCGCGCCTGTCCTGTCGGCACGGGTTACGGCCGCGGATACGATTGACCTCAGCTGGGGTGTCGTGGCAGACACGGCGCGCTACGAACTGTTTTCGTGGTGGAACGCCGACACCGGCTGGCAGCAGCTCGACGACGGCAACCTGACTGACACGACCTACAGCCATACCGGACTCACGGCGGGCACGACCTACTACTACACGGTACGTACGGTGAACGCCGCCGGTGAGACCGGCCCCTGGTCGGACTATGCGTCTGCTACCGTAACGACCGGGCAGACGCCAATGCCAACGCCGACACCAACGCCGACCGCAATGCCGTTGATTTCTACGACACCAACGCCGACCGCAATGCCGATGATTTCTACGACACCTACGCCCACACCAACTGTGACGCCGACCGCAGTGCCGATGATTTCTACGACACCCACTTCGACCGCAGTGCCGTTGATTTCTACGACACCAACGCCGACCGCAATGCTGTTGATTTCTACGACACCTACGCCGACCGCAGTGCCGTTGATTTCTACGACACCTACGCCCACACCATCGGCGACGGCCGCAGCCGCGCTGTCGGCGCCTGTTCTGGCGGCGCAGGTTACGGTCGCGGATACGATTGACCTCAGCTGGGGTGTCGTGGCAGACACGGCGCGCTACGAACTGTTTACGTGGTGGAACGCCGACACCGGCTGGCAGCAGATCGGCGGAGACAACCTGACTGACACGACCTACAGCCATACCGGACTGACGGCGGGCACCACCTACTACTACACGGTACGTGCGGTGAACGCCGCCGGTGAGACCGGCCTCTGGTCGGAATATGCGTCTGCTACCGCGACGACCGGGCAGACGCCAACGCCGACACCAACGCCGACCGCGATCAGCGCCATCACGGACAGGGAAGCCTTGGTCGCATTCTACAATGCCACGGATGGCGCCAACTGGTTGAAGAGCGACAATTGGCTGACCGACGCGCCGCTCTACGACTGGCACGGCGTTGAAACTGACAGGACAGGTCGGGTCGTTTCCCTGAATCTAGAAGCCAATCAGTTGAGCGGAGCGATACCGCCAGTTCTGGGCAATCTCGCCAACCTGACACGGCTGTGGCTAATAGACAATGAGTTGAACGGAGCGATACCGCCAGAGCTGGGCAATCTAACCAGCCTGACAGAGCTGGGCCTCAACAACAACGATTTGAGCGGAACGATACCGCCAGAGCTGGGCCGCCTCTCAAACCTGACAGAGCTGCGGCTATACGGCAACCAGTTGAGCGGAACGATACCGTCAGAACTGGGCCGCCTCTCAAACTTGGAAGTCCTGGTCCTCGGCAATAACCAGTTGAGCGGAACGATACCGCCAGAACTGGGCCGCTTCTCCAACCTGGTAGGGCTGGCCCTCGGCAATAACCAGTTGAGCGGAACGATACCGCCAGAGCTGGGCCGCCTATCCAACTTGATAGCCCTGTCGCTAGACCACAATCAGTTGAGCGGAACGATACCGCCAGAGCTGGGCCGCCTCACCAACCTGATAAGGCTGTGGCTAACCGACAACAGGTTGAGTGGGGCGATACCGCCAGAGCTGGGCAATCTCACCAACCTGCGACAGCTGTGGCTAGACAGCAACCAGTTGAGCGGAACGATACAGTTAGAACTGGGCAATCTCACCAACCTGGTACAACTGGTACTAGGCGAGAACGGATTGACCGGGGCGATCCCGCCAGAGCTGGGCCGTCTCTCAAACCTAGACTGGCTGGACCTCGGCCACAACCAGTTGAGCGGAACGATCCCGCCAGAACTGGGCCGCCTCTCAAACCTGGAAGTCCTGCGGCTCGGCAGGAACCAGTTGAGCGGAACGATACCGTCAGAACTGGGCCGCCTTTCCAACTTGACAGATCTGCGCCTCTACGACAATCAGTTGAGCGGAATGATACCGCCAGAGCTGGGCAATCTCTCCAACCTGACAGAGCTGCACCTAGGCGGGAACGGATTGACCGGGGCGATCCCGCCAGAGTTGGGTCGCCTCTCCAACCTGACGACGCTGTCCCTCGGCGCCAACCAGTTGAGGGGAACGATACCGACAGAGCTGGGCCGCCTTTCCAACCTGACAGAGCTGTGGCTAAACGCCAACCAGTTGAGCGGAACGATACCGCCAGAACTGGGCAGCCTCTCCAACCTGACAGAGCTCCGGCTATACAACAACCAGTTGAGCGGAACGATACCGCCAGAGCTGGGCCGCCTCTCCAACCTGGCAGGACTGAGCCTCAGAACCAACCAGTTGAGCGGAACGATACCGCCAGAACTGGGCAGCCTCTCCAACCTGACAGAGCTGTGGCTATACAACAACCAGTTGAGCGGAACGATACCGCCAGAACTGGGCAGCCTCTTCAACCTGACAGGGCTGTGGCTATACAACAACCAGTTAAGCGGATCGATACCGCCAGAGCTGGGCCGCCTCTCCAACCTGACAGAGCTGCACCTAGGCGGGAACGGATTGACCGGGGCGATCCCGCCAGAGTTGGGTCGCCTCTCCAACCTGGCAGGACTGGGCCTTCACGACACCCAGTTGAGCGGAACGATACCGCCAGAACTGGGCAATCTCACCAACCTGACATTCCTGTCCCTTAAAAGCAACCAGTTGAGCGGTACGATCCCGCCAGAGCTGGGCAATCTCACCAACCTGACAACCCTGAGCCTCAGAGCCAACCAGTTGAGCGGAACGATGCCGCAAGAACTGGGCAATCTCACCAACCTGGAACTGTTGTGGCTACACGACAATCAGTTGAGCGGAACGATCCCGCCAGAACTGGGCCGCCTCTCCAACCTGACATTTCTGCGGCTATACAACAACCAGTTGACTGGAGCGATTCCGTCAGAACTGGGCCGCCTTTCCAACTTGACAGAGCTGTGGCTACACGACAATCAGTTGAGCGGAATGATACCGTCAGAACTTGGCAATCTCTCCAACCTGACATGGCTGTACCTAGGCGGGAACGGATTGACCGGGGCGATCCCGCCAGAGCTGGGTCGCCTATCCAACCTGACAGATCTGCGCCTCTACGACAACCAGTTGAGCGGAACGATCCCACCAGAGCTGGGCAATCTCTCCAACCTGACAGAGCTGTGGCTATACGGCAACCAGTTGAGCGGAACGATACCGACAGAACTGGGCAATCTCATCAGCCTGCGAATTCTGCGGCCAGATAGCAACCAGTTGACTGGAGCGATCCCGCCAGAGCTGGGCAGCCTCTCCAACCTGACAGAGTTGAGCCTCTACGACAACCAGTTGAGCGGAACGATACCGCCAGAGCTGGGCCGCCTTTCCAACCTGACAGAGCTGTGGCTAGCCCGCAACCGGTTGAGCGGAACGATACCGACAGAACTGGGCAATCTCATCAACCTGCGAATTCTGCGGCTAGATAGCAGCCAGTTGACTGGAGCGATCCCGCCAGAGCTGGGCCGCCTCTCCAACCTGGAAGACCTGCGGCTCGGCAGGAACCGGTTGAGCGGAACGATACCGTCAGAGCTGGGTCGGCTTTCCAACTTGACTGACCTGTGGCTACACAACAATCAGTTGAGCGGAATGATACCGTCAGAACTGGGCAATCTCTCCAACCTGACAGAGCTGTACCTAGGCGGGAACGGATTGACCGGGGCGATCCCGCCAGAGCTGGGTCGCCTCTCCAACCTGACGGTGCTGTCCCTAGGCACCAACCAGTTGACTGGAGCGATCCCGCCAGAGCTGGGCCGCCTCTCCAACCTGACAGAGCTGTGGTTAAACGACAATCAGTTGAGCGGAGCGATACCGCCAGAACTGGGCAATCTATCCAACTTGGGACAGCTGGTGCTAAGCGGGAACCAATTGAGCGGATCGATACCGCCAGAACTGGGCAATCTATCCAACCTGACATTTCTGTACCTAGCCGGGAACCGGCTGACCGGGTGCATTCCGGGGGAGCTGCGGAATGTAGATAGGAATGACCTTGCGCGCCTCGGTCTGCCCGACTGCGGCTAGACGACACCAACGCCGCCACCATAGCCCCCCCCTCGGGCTAGAACCGTTCTTTCAGACATTCCTGGACGCTGGTGGAATCCTCGTGGTTTCCCCCGCCGCGATACCTGATAAAGTGTTGTTTCGAGCGCGGGACATCATTTCCGGAATGCTCTCCGACCGGCCCAACCTGTTTGAGGCCATAGTCTTCAATAGTGGTCGGGGGGTGATATATGATAGACGTACTCGCAGCCAAGCTGACGCCCGGATCACCCAGGCGTCCGAAGTCGAAAGCCGGAGAAACCGGCTGTTCTCCTACGGCTCTCGGATGCGCCGGCCTGCGCTCCGGAGGTGGAGAGGGGCTGGTCATTGCACCGGGGATCCGACAACTGATCCGAAGGATGATCCGGCGCCACTTTGTAGTGTCGTTCTCGTCCACGAGTTTGCTCACATAGTGGATTACGCGTATAGGCTGGAACCCGGCGGTCAAGAGTTCCATTCACGGATCAAGAACGGGTTCAGGGTGGCAAAGAGCGCAGGGCTGTGGAGGGGTCACTACGCGTCAAGCAGTGACAATGAATACTAGGCTGAGATGTTTCGGTTTTTGGGCCAAGCTCGCTTCGCTACCGTGTAGAGCAGGCCAGAGGCGAAGCTTTCATGTTTGAAGAAGTGTGGCCTGAGGGAAAGTTTCTTTGCGCTTTCCTTTATGTTACGTTGACGCATATGTCTGTGGCCATCAGGTGGGATTCTTTGTAGAGAACTGCACGCGCCTGGACTATGCAATGCAGGACAGGCTAGAGATGAAGCTGCGCCGCTCTGCGGCGCGGCTTTTTTTGTGGAGTTGAGTGGTTAGGTACGCTGAGATTCATTTCGTCCTGATTTGGGACTGGGGTCTTCGCGAGTAGCGGTGTGGGTGAATGAGGGCAGGGACAGGGCCTGCCCCTACGGAAGGATAGCGACGTGAGTTACGATCCAGAGATTCATCGGCGGAGGTCTATCCGGCTGGATGGGTATGATTACTCCAGTGCGGGCACGTATTACATTTCCGTTGTGGTGCAGGGACGGTTGTGTCTTTTCGGCAAGGTGGTGGACGGCGTGATGCGCGTGAACGAGGCGGGAAGGATGGTCAGCCGGGTTTGGGACGGGATGCAGGACCGGTTTCCGTTCTTGGAATCAGATGAATTTGTGGTGATGCCTAACCATGTGCACGGTGTGGTCTTTCTCGGCCAGGCCGTGGCGACGATGGGGGAAATGTCGGGGCAAACCGCGGGGGATGCTCCTACGTTGGGGGACGTGGTTCGCGTTCTTAAGTCTGTGACGACGGTTGAATATGGGAGGGGAGTGCGGGAGTTGGGGTGGGAACGGTTAGAGAGGCGGTTGTGGCAGCGGAATTATTTTGAGCGTGTTGTCAGGAACGGGTCTGAGCTTAGGGCGGTTAGGGAGTACATTGCGAATAACCCGATGAATTGGGAATTGGATCGGGAAAACCCAGGAGGGGGAGGGGAGCGCTGATCTAAGATGGGGTTCGAGGGCAGGCACAAGGCCTGCCCCTACCGGACCGGTTGGGAAGACATTGTTGGCTAGACAGTTTGCTGGGGAAGAATGAGCAAGGTGGCGAGCCAGGGGGGCGTTGCGGGGGCGCAGCCCCTGCACAAGGGAGGGCCGAAGGCCCGACCGCCCATAACTGCAGTGGTTAGTGGTTAGTGGCGAGGATGGGGAAGATGGGGAGGCGTTTAGCCTTTGAGTCCGGTGAGGGCGATGCCGCGGACGAAGTTTTTCTGGAAGATGAGGAAGACGATGAGGGGAGGGATGGAGACGAGGACGGAGCCGGCCATGACGGCCTGGTAGTCGGTGCCGCCGAAGCGGTTGGCCATGCGGGCGATGATGAGGGGGAGGGTGAGCTTTTTCTCTTCGTTGAGGATGACGAGGGGCCAGAGGTAGGCGTTGAAGGCGCCGAGGAAGACGAAGATGGCGAGGGCGGAGAGGATGGGCTTGGTGAGGGGCAGGATGATGTTGCGATAGATGCCGAAGTCGCCGCTGCCGTCGATCTTGGCGGCGTCATATAGTTCGCGGGGGATGCCGTAGACGAATTGGCGGCAGAGAAAAATGCCGAAAGATGAGAACATACTGGGCACCCATACACCCCAGAGGCTGTTGAGCAGGTTGAGCTCGCGCATGACGATGTAGAGGGGGATGAGCAGGGTAAGGAAGGGGACCATGGTGGTGGACAGTACGAAATAGAAGAGGTAGTCGCGGCCGGGGAACTCGAGACGGGCGAAGATGAAGCCGCCCATCGATGCTGTGATGAGGACGCTGATGACGGTGCCAGAGGTGACGATGATGCTGTTGACATAGGCGATGGGCAGGTTGGCGCGGGTGGGGTCCATCACCATGAGATAGGCGTCCAGGGTCCACCGTTTGGGGAGGAGGGTAACGGGCAGGCTCAAGATGTCGGCCCCGGTCTTGAAGGAGGAGAAGAGGAGCCAGATAAAGGGGTAGAACATGGCGAAGCTGAAGAACGCCAGGATGAGGAAGACGACTGTCTTGGTCCACTTGCCCGAAACTATCCAGCGCTGGAAGGGGGATAAGGGTGTGTGCAGTCGGGTGGTGTCAGTGGTTCCAGCCATCAGTTCTTAGTGTTCCCATTGGATTTGCCAGCGGCGGAGTTGGAAGACGGTCGCGCCCAATAACATTACGAATATAATCAGTGAGACGGCGGCGCCGTAGCCCAGATTGAGGGCGCGGAATCCTAATTCGTATGTGTAGAGCGCCAGTGTGCGGGTGCTGAAGCCGGGACCCGGTATGAGGAAGAAGGCCTCGAACATCTGCACGGTTCCGATCACGCTGACCACCATCTGATAGACGAGTACGGGGCGAATCAGAGGCATGGTTATTTTGAAGAAGGACTGCCAGAAACCGGCGCCGTCAAGACGGGCGGCCTCGAACAGGCTTTCGGGCACGTCGTTTATGCCGGCCAGAAAGAGGACGATGCCGGTGCCCAGATGCGCCCAGATGATCACGGCGGTGATGGCCCACAGCGCCTGCTGCGGGCTGGCCAGGAATGGTTGCTCGGGCAGGCCGACGCTGCTCAGCAGCGTGTTGAAGGCGCCGCCGGTGGGCCGGTACAGCCAGCGCCACAGATAGAGCGAGACTACCAGCGGTGTGATCACGGGCAAATAGTAGAGCGAGAGATAAATGTTCTGCCATTTACCGAGGATCTGGCTCAAGGCGAGCGCGAACAGGAGCGCGAGCGACAAGCCGAGGGCGATCTCAACCACCGAAAACAACAGAGTCTTCTGTAGAGCCCACCAGAAGTATTGATCAGTAAAGGCTCTGCCAAAGTTGCGCAGGCCAACGAATTTGGGGGTGGTGATGAAGTCCCAGTTCTGGAAGGCGAGCCAGATGCCGGTGCCGAAGGGGATGATGAAGATTATCGTATAGAAGACCAGGATGGCGGCGGAGTAGATAAGCGCGAAGGGGCTGGCGCGACGGAAGCGCCGCCAGAGGCTGTCAGGGCGGGCGACGGGCAGTTGCGGCAACGTTTGACCACCGGAGGCGGGGTGATCTTGCAACGTAGTCATACTCTTGTTTCCGCTGGTTGGCGGGCGCCGCGTACCCATGTACGCGGCGCCCGTTCAGACTGTCTTTTTTGAGGTCAGGCTGCCAGACGTTCTCGGGCCTGATCTTCCTGTTCCTGCAGGTAGGCGTCCATGTTGGACAGCGCTTCCTGGATGCTGATTTCCTGGCGCATGGCGCGGTCGAACTCGGCAGCGGCCGGGCCCTGCTGGGCCACGTGGTCCTGGGGATAGCGTGCGTAGGGCCACATACCCTCGGCGACGCGCTTGGAGACGAGGCCGTACTTGACATCGCCGATGCCGGGATCGTTGTAAACGCCTTTTGAGGGGACAACGCCGGAGTAGAAGTCGAGCGCCTGCAGGAGCGCGCCATTGCTGACGATGAGCAGGGCAAAGTCGACGGCGGCAGACAGCTTGGGGGCGTCGTCGGCCAACCGCTTCGAAAGCCCATAGCCTGCAACATGCTGCGGGTAAAGCACATTTTCGACAGCGTTTGCGAGGGGCGGCTTGACGATGTTGTCGGCCGGCACGTCGGCCACGTCGGTCAGGACGCTCATGGTCCAGGCGCCGTTGCCCCAGATCGAGACGAGCTGCTGGCCGCAGGCCTCGTATTCGTTGGTAAACAGCTCGAAGTCGACGGTCTTGTGGACATGGTAGACGTCGTGCAGGATCTGGGCGGCGGCCGCGCCTATTTCGCTGTCGTGGGACCAGACGCCGGTCTCCTTGTCGAAGAAGTCTCCGCCCAGCTGCCAGATGAGAGACCACAACAGCTGATATTGGGAGCTGGAAATCGAGTAACCTGAGCGGGTGACTTTGCCCTCATCGTTCGTCTGCGTCATGGCAATGCCGGCCTCAATCACTTCTTCGTAGGACCCGAAGTTGAGGTAATCGACGCCTGCTTCGTCGCAGTGGACCGTGTTGACGGTCATGGCGGCGCCGCGGATACCGGCGAGCCAGGGCAGGTAGTATACCTTGTTGCCGGGCACTTCGACTGCCTGGAAGGCGGCCGGCCACATCTTTTCTTCGAGTTCGGCAGCGCCGCCGGCGTGGTCGGTTATGTCGAGGAAGACGCGGGTGATGTCGGTGGCGACGACCCAGTCGGTGTACATCATCATGACGTCGCCTTCGGTGCCCGAGGCGATGGATGGCAGCATCTTGTTGAGCAGGTCGCCGTAGCCGATGGCCTGGAGGTCGACGGTGACGTTTTCGTGGTCCTTCTCAAACTTCGGCTGGACCCAGCCCATGATGCGGTTGGCGCCGTCCCAGTCCTGGTACCAAACGACGAGATCGAGGGGTTCTTCCATGGCGTCGGCGCTGCCCGCGTCCATTTCGGATGCGACCGGCGCGCAGGCTGCCAACATTGTGAGCGCGCCGAGGCCTGCGCCCACTTTGAGAAACTGACGACGACTAGTCTGCTGCATGTTCTCCTCCTGAAAGGCTGAATTTGATGTCTGCTATGAGAGTGGATTTCTGGTGAGATCAGGCTGTTTGGCGTGGACGGTCTGGACTGCAGTTCCCCTGTTTTTAAACTGCCACGTTGCTGCCCGGCAAATAAATCGATTAAGTAGGCAACTGACGAACTATGTATTTGGGGACAGGGTTGCAAATGCCAAGCACGCGTTACATCGTTTCTTGCACTGTGCAAGAAGCGGATCTGCATTGCGAAAACTCATTTGCGGCGATCGGACAGTGATCGGTTGTTACAACCAGATCCTTGTAGCTTTCCAGACTGAACCAGGGGAACGGGGTGCAGTATAACACTGAGTCGGTAACTGTCAAACTCCCTTGGGCAAGTAGCTCCTGACGTTGATCGTTCCGTTGGAAAGGCAAGCAATCCCTCCACGAGTCACATTTTCCTTCTGATTCAATTTCTCAAGGTAGCCGGGTCTTACCGCTGCATATATATAGGTGTACATCATTGGCGGGCTGCGAGCCAGATGTTTCCGCGGCGGTCGGTCCGGTGGCCAGGGTCTTGCCATGGTTGAATCGTAAGATTTTTGCCCAGGGTCACCTAAGCTGGTCACTGGAGGGCTCCAATACTGGAACATTTGAGCGAGACAAGCCCTGTCATAGACCGCTAGACTTAATGAGGGAATAATATTTCAAGTTTAGTCAAATATTTCTATATTAAGAATATATTGCTGCACGACTACAGGTAGTACCAGAAGATGTTTCGTAATCGCCGATATCTTTTGTGTCATCCGTTTCTAAACCTGGCCTGCTTGCTAACACGGCTTCTGTGCGACTGATGCCGTCTAGAAGGTTTTCACAGGCGGACCTCTTAACTCTGCCTTTTCTCAACTCGAGTCGTTTCGATCCCCGATGCTGGTCAGACGATCCCCAGCGGACAGCAGTTCGCAACTGTCGTTTACACGCGGCTGAGGTCTGCGAACAGAGGTCGTCGTTGTCAATTTCACGGAGGTGCCACTATGGAATACAGCAAGGGTAGACAGTTCATGTGGTCGCGGGGCGTTACTCTGCTGGCAGTCCTTCTGGCGGTTTTCGCCTTTCCCACCGTTCTCACCCTTCTTGCACATGGGGAGTTCAGATCCCTGAGTGCGGGGCCATCGCTGCCGGGCCAGGAGGAATACCCGTGGAGGCCCAGGTCCTTTCTGACTGGGCACACGTCGGTGTTGACGGCGAAGGAGGGCGAGAGGTTAACGCTGTCGCCGGCGGCAGCAGCGTCCGCGCTGTATGCGCCGAGACTTAAGGCACGGGCGACGGAGTGGGGCGTGGAGTTGAGCTGGAAGGCGGTGGCGGGCGCGGTGCGCTATGAACTCATGACTTGGCGAGACGAGGAAACCGGCTGGCAGTCAATCGACATTCATGACCTGACCGGTGAAACGTACATGCACACGAGCGTTCGAACGTGGACGACTTATTTCTATACGATCCGTGCGGTGAATGCGGCGGGGGAGACGAGCGGTTGGTGGGCGAAGTTTCCCTCTGCAAGAGTTCGTCCGGTCGTCACTGTGATGGCCACGGAGAAGCCCATGCCGACGATCGCATGAAGAGGGGCGCTCATCGAACCCTAAAGGCAACCTAAGGCGTCGGTCGGGGCGCCAATATAAATCGCAGGGCGACGTGCCGCTCGATACCTGGTGTGGCGTCGCCAACGACTTTGACCACGGTCTGGATTGACACGCGTTAATCGTGGATCTACCGGGTCGGTCCAGGACGTGGGCGGGCTTCCGAATATGCCGCGACAGAATTGGGGCGGGTTACCGGGGCAGGCACAGGGCCTGCCCCGGCCGTGGTGATTGGGGGTGGAGGTATGGACGGTGCGTCGTGGTAGTGGGAGGGCAGGCACAAGGCCTGACCCTACCGAGGTGACTGGGTGGAGGGGAGGATGGGGAAGGCTGCATTCCCGTCCGGTTGGGCTTTGAAAACGGGCGCAGATACTGATAGAATTGCACTACGCACACAGGAAGATCCACAGCGGAGTAAACCGGTTTACTTCCTCTGCCAGGAAAGTGCAGATGAATCTCAGACGGCTCAGCGCGGTCTCATTCGGCCACATGGCGATCGACATTCTGAACGCCTCGATCGCCATGATCCTTGCCGTTCTGGCAGTGCCTTTCGATATCTCCAACGCTCAGATCGGTCTGGGGGGCATGGCCTATGCGTTGATGGGGTCGCTATCCCAACCTTTCTTTGGCGTGCTGGCCGACCGGTTTGGGGGGCGCTGGCTTGGGGCGCTGGGGTTGCTGTGGACTGCCGTGTTCTACTACGCGGCCACTTTCTCGCAAGACTACTTTACGCTGATCACGCTGATGACAGTCGCTTCGCTGGGCAGCGGCGCATTTCATCCCCAGGGTGCGATGAATGCCGGCGCGGCGGGCGGTCACAAGGCGACGACGGGCACCTCTGTTTTCTTCCTGCTGGGGCAGCTGGGGCTGGCCATGGGGCCGATGATCGCGGGCGTGCTGTTGGAAGAGATCTGGATGCTGGGCCCGCGCATCATGGCGATCGCGACGCTTCCGTTTGTGGTGTGGATGGCCTTTGGACTGCGCAAACCGCTGGTGCGAGTCGAGCCAGAACCGCCGCGGCCGGCAACGGTCGAGGAGCGGCGGCGTCTGCAACAACGCATTGCCCGCGAGCGCGCGATGTCAAACCGTGTTTCCCAGCCCAACAGGCGCTGGGTGGCGCTGGTGGCGTTCGCGTTACTGGTGGCGTTGCGAGCTTCGGTTCACCAGATATTTTATGGGATGTTGCCCAAGTACTTTGCGGATCTGGGCTTTTCACCGACACAGTTCGGCTTCATGGTCGGGGTGCCCAGCGTGGCGATCGCGCTTGGCTCGATGTCCGGGGGCATTTTGGGCGACCGCTATGACCAGCCCAAGATTCTGCTGTGGTCGCTCCTGGCCGCCACGCCATTCTCGTGGCTGATGCTCGACATTGTTGACGGATGGGTATTTTTTCCGCTGGCCTTTGCGGCCGGCTTTTTGGTGGGTATCCCTCACAGTATTCTGGTGGTGATGGCGCAGAGGTTTCTGCCGAACAGGCAGGGGCTGGCGAGCGGCGCTATCCTCGGCTTCACTTTTGCCTCGGGCGCGTTGGGGATGGGTTTGGCCGGTCCGATTGCGGACGTCTACACCCTTTCGGGCGTCATGCATGTTGTGGCGGTTATGCCGCTGATCGCGGCGTTGTGCGCTGTGTTTTTGCGGACTCGCATTGCGACGGCGTTGCCGATGGCGCCGGCAGCAGGGTCGGCGGATTGAGGTCTGGGGCGCGCTAACAATTCGAATAGTCTGGAGCACTCTTAGTCTCATCTGACACCACAAGCAATTTTGACGCACGCACCGCTACCGAGCGGTTTTACATGGTAGCTCTTTGCCCGTAGGGTATGCTACAAGTAGCGTTCTTATCCAAGCGCTCAGAAGACAGCCGCTGTCAAGACACTGGGAGAGCTGCTCGACGATCGGACTGACACATCAGGAATCCTTGATCGTCTCGACTGGTCAGGTCCTCTTTGGGGCCACTATTACCGCCTCGCCAAGCGGCAGTTCCTGGTCATGCAATGTTGGATCAAACGCCGTGAACGGGAGATGACTCCATGAAATACTGGGAATCGTGTAAGGCTGTTGAACGACACCCCGAGAAACTTGGCGGGACCTGGGTATTTCGCGGCACGCGCGTGCCCGTCTCCGCCTTATTTGAGAATCTCCGCGATGGAGCAACCGTAGAGCAGTTTCTGACGTGGTTCCCGGGCGTGGAGAGATGGAAGGTCGAAGCTGCCTTGGATCACGAGGTGAAAGCTCTGACAGAATCTGTTCGTCCATGAAGATTCTGTTTGATCAGGGAACGCCTGCACCCCTGCGCCAGTATCTTGCCGGGCATTCGGTCGATACCGCCTATGAGCGAGGGTGGTCTGAACTGCGCAACGGCGATCTGCTCACAGAAGCGGGGAATAATGGTTACGATCTACTGATTACCACAGATCAAAACATACGTTATCAGCAGAATCTTACCGGAAAACGTTTGGGGATTCTCGTTCTACGTTCAACTTCCTGGCCGCGTATCCAGCAGAGAATCGGCGATGTTCAGGAGGTTGTCGATGGGATGCGGCCCGGGGACTATAGGGAAGTGCCTATTTAGATTATTTCCCATCTGACGCCAAGATTATATGCTCGGGTTACAAATTAGAAACGTTGTTGTCTTGACTGCCTCCACGCCATACGCGATTCGCGTAGCTCCCTAGCCATCTCCAGGCCAAGCCTCCTCCGTTATCTCCGGCTCCACTATCGCGCCGCGCGCGCCGGGGCGCAGGCGGCCGGTCACAACCTGGCCGTCGTGCTGGAAGACTAGCAGGGCGTTTTTCTCCTCGGCTTGACGGCGCAGGTTGCGTTTGCCTTCGATGCTTTGCATTGGGTCGAGGTCGAAGGAAGGCACCCAGGCCAGCCGGTCCAGATGCGCGGCCCAGCTGCAGGCGTCGCCCAGGAAGAGGAGTGATTCGCCGGCGTCTTCGACCCACACGGCCTGGATACTTTCGGTATGGCCGGGCACTGTCACCGATTGCACGCCGATCGCCAGGCTCTGATCGCCGTCTACAATTTCCAGCTGGCCTGTGCGGCGCAGCGGCTCCCAGTTATTGGAGAAGTAGGTGCCACGGGTGCGTTCATTGGGGAAGGCGGCGTCGGCCATTTCAAGGCGCTGGATCAGATAGCGGGCGTTGGGGAAGGAGGGGACGGCCTCGCTTTCGGGATCGTTGGCGTCTCTCCAGTGCGTACAGCCGCCGGCGTGGTCGGCGTGCAGATGGGTCATGAGGACGATGTCGACGTCGTCGGGGCTGAAGCCCACACGTTGCAGGTCGGCCGCCAAGCGCTGGTTGCTGTCTTCCATGCCAAAGATGTTTCGCTCCTTGGCGGTGATTTTGTCGCCCTGGCCGACGTCCACGAGTATCAGTCCGGCGGACGATTGGATCAGCAGGGAGCGCATCTGTACCGGGATCCGGTTTTTCTCGTCGGGCCGGATGATCCGCTCCCAGAGGACGCGCGGCACGAGGCCAAAGAAGCCGCCGCCGTCAACAAGCTGGCGGCCGTCGCTGACGATATGACAGGGTATGGAACCGATATTGAATGAATATGGCATGGTAGTAGTGTGAGAATGTGAAAGGCGGATAGGTGTTGATTCAGATGAAACTCTGTTCAAACAGAGTCAGTGCCGAGTATAGCACGGCCCGCCACTGTAACCTACCTTTGCCAGTTATCGGAAGCCGGTTATGTCACATGTTTCAAGGGTGCCGCGACCTTTGCTCTCCTGTTCTGCGACCCCGACCTGCGGCGACCACAGAGTGTGGCAACCGCGTCGCTTCGCGGACCCCAAGAGGGTGTTCTTGGCGGTCATTGGTGGATAGGCCGCACTCTGCTCTCCTGGACCAAAGCTTAGACAGTTCGGCGACGCATCAGATACCGCTGTGCCCCGATTTGACAGGCAGGGGCGCGCCTCCGCATACTTAAGTGAGTACATCACGGCGAAGCTTCGGCCAATCCACCACCTTTCGCGCCGGCAATCGGGCGTCATCCGTCGTACGAAAAACGCAGAACGCAATGCCAATGCAAAGCAAACAGTTCTTTAGCGGCGAACCCGCGCAGATGCGCCCGCGCAAGCTTGTGCAAGGGTTGGTCTTCGATTTTGACAATACACTTGCCCGGCTCAACCGGCCTCACGAAGAGTTGATGAACACGGGCGCGCAGACAGCTTTCGACTACATGCGCTCGACGGGTATGACTGACCTGCCCGACGAATTTCCGGAGCATCTTGTTGAGGCGCGCATCTTCGCCGAAACGAAATCGGACGATGAGCAGGAGGAGCACACTGCGGACGACACGTTGAGTTTCCTGTTGCAGTTCGTCGGTTATCCGGCTTCACGTATGAATGAGGAGGTTCTGCGGCGGGCGGTTGACCTTTTCTACGCGCCGGAGATGACGGCGTGGGAGCCGATGCCCGGCGCTATCGACCTGCTGCAGCAGTTGGACGGAGAAGGCTTTCCGCTGGCGATCATCGCCAATTACGCCAGCGACCGCATTTTTCAGCGCATCATCGACTATACCGGCCTGCGCCCCTACCTGGATGTCTGCCTGAGCAGCGCGGCGGTGGAGTGGCGCAAGCCTGAGAGGGAAATCTATGGCGCCGTGCTGGAGCGTTGGGACGCGGAGCCGTATGAAATCGTGTGTGTCGGCGACAGCTTGAAGCATGATGTCGCCGGTGGGCAGGAGATTGGCGCGCTTACCGTTCACTGCCGGATGATTCCGCTGGCAGAGGATCAACGACTGGTGGAACAGATTGCGCCTGACGCGGTGGTCGATACGCTGTCGGATTTGCCGGCGATCATTGAAGAGTGGTGCTGAAGGTGAAAAGCGACGAAGGCATGGCAAACGCGACTTTTCCGGTGACGGTCAGTCGGGAGTATCCGGCGGCGCCGCTGGTGGCGGTGGCTGCGGTGGTGCTCGACGAGGCCGGCCTCATTCTGATGGTCGAGCGTGGGCGTCCGCCTTCTAAAGGGATGTGGGCGTTGCCGGGCGGCTTGTTGGATCTGGGCGAGCCGGTGCGCGATGGGGTTGCGCGTGAGGTGCGGGAGGAGACCGGCGCGGAAATCGAAATCGTTGAGCTGGTGGATCTTTTTGAGCCGATTCACCGCGACGACGCCGGACGAATTCGCTATCATTTTGTGGTGATCGATTTCTGGGCGCGCTACCTTGGCGGCGATGTTGCGGCGGCGGACGATGTTGACGATGTGGCGTGGGTGTCGGTCGAGAGGTTGGGGGACTTTCCGATGGAGGAGGCGACGCGTCGGGTGGTATGTAAGGCGCACGGTCTTTGGGAGGAGAGTGACGGGCGGTAGAGGGGTATTGATGGTAGCTGTTTAGTTGGCTGCGGAGGGCCGCGAAGGACTAGGAAGAACACCTTTTTTCCACGAAGGGCCGCAAAGGGCCGCGAAGAACACCTTTTTTTCCACGAAGGGCCGCGAAGGACCGCGAAGGACCGCGAAGAACACCTTTTTATCCACGAAGGACCGCGAAGAACTCCCTTTGTCCACGAAGGGCCACGAAGAACACCTCTTTTTTGACCAAGGGCCGCGAGAAATATCTTTCTGTGTGGCCAGAGATCTTGGGCTCAGAATATCAGATTCTGGTGAGAATCGGTCTGAAGGTCGGTGTGCGGCTATTGCAGCGTTCTGAACTGGATTCTTCGAATGTCAACGAACCCTAAACCGGATGCGGTGGCTGTCTTGGTCTGATCTTCCTCATTGTTGCGACTTGGGCTAACTGGATGCGCGTTCGGTTGGCTGGGGTCAGGTTGGTTGAGGCGGACCGGTGGGATGAGGAGGTACGGTCGGTGAGGCCTGGTTTTGGAGGGGGGCGTTGCGGGGGCGCAGCCCCTGCACAAGGGAGGGCCGAAGGCCCGACCGCCAAAATGACAAATGAGCGTATGGAGGCGTGTGGAGAGTGTGAAACACGTGCTCTGGCTGCCGTTACGCTTATGAACAGGGCGGTGGTTTACATTCTACGAAAACAGGACTCAGTGGAACAAGGCCCGGGACTCGTCCAGGTGGTCGATGGTGCCGACGAGGGTGAGGTGATCGCCGTATTCAAGCTGGGTATTGCCACGGGGAACGATAAACTCGCCGGCGCGGCGGATGGACAGGATCAGGACGTCACCCGGCAGGACGATGTCGCGTAGAGCCATTTCGTCGTAAAGGGGATTGTGGAGCCAGACTTCGGAGACCTCTTTGTTGTCATCGGTGCGAGTCAGCAGCTCGTAGATGTCCGGATTTCGGGCCAACAGGCTAAGGAGCGCGGCCTGGTCTAACGAGGGATTGAAGACAGTCACGTTCAGCGTTTCGAATTCCACCAGCCGGTTGGTTTCCCTTACAAGGGTCACGATGTGGTCGATTCCGTAGCGGGTGCGGGCCACGTGGCAAATGTGCCGGTTGCGGTCGGTGTCGCTGAGCGTGACGACTACGGTTTCGGCGAGATCGAGGCGCTCTGCAAGTACCTCTTCTTCATCATCGATATTGGCGTGCAATACCTCGATACCTTCGGAGGCGCGTTGCCGGGCCCGCGCGGCCAGATTGGCATCCTCGGCTACGATAACGACATGTTCGTGGTGGCCCAGGAGCTGTTCAGCCACCTGGAGGCCCAGCCTTTCTGCGCCGAAGACAACGAAAGGATGGGGAATTGAGGCGGGAGTAAGCGGCACTATGCGGTTGAAGATCAGGGGCGCGATGCTGACGGTGACAATCGCGACCAGGATGATCATCGTGTTGACCGATTCGCTGATGATGCCCAGCGAGAGGCCGATGGCAGAGGCGGCGATGATGAGAGAGAGGCGAGAGGAGAGCAGGAATCCGGCCGAAAACGTTTCGCGCCATGTGAACTGCAGACGGAACAAGAGCGCCGGTAGGATCTTGACCAGAAATGCGGCCAATACCAGGAACGGCAGCAGCAACAGTACATCGGTTGAAGCGAGCAGGACGCCCAGATTGAAGTCCACCCCGACCATTATGAAAAAGATGGGGATGAAGAAACCGAATCCGACCGCCTCCAGTTGGTGCATCGCTTCCATGTCTTCGCGGGTTGACAGCAGTGAAAGCATCGCACCGGCGATGAAGGCGCCGAGAATGATCTCCGCGCCAAGCACTTCGGCAAGAACGACGAACAGCAGCATGACTGTGAACGCGCCCCGGATCTTGATGCGCGCGGTGGTGTGGCTCAGCTCCTCCAAGGTGCGGCGCAAGGACTCCACCCTGTTCAGCGAAACGATGCCCAGGCGGTAGAGGAGGAAGAAGACCACGAACAGCACGCTGATCAGCAGGATGTCGAGCGTCAGTCCGTGTGAAATCGTCGCCACAACCACTGTGATCAGCAGCATGGTGGCGAAGTCAGCGACCAGGGCGGCGATAAGAATTGTCTGGCCGAAGCGGCCGCGAATCAACTCCTGTTCCTTGAGGACAGGCATGACGACGCCGAGCGACGTTGTCGACATGATGAGCGCCATCATCCACGGGCTGCTGACCAGGCCCATGCGCAGGAGAACAAAGCCGATGATGGTGGAGAGCGCCACGGTGAGGATAAAGCTCAGGAGGCTGACCGAGAGCGGCCCGAAAGTGCGGCGGCCGCGGGATTCAGTTGAGGTAGGGGCGGTCTGCGTGCCGCCGGCGCGGGCGGCGCCAGGCAACTCCACTTTCAAATTGGCGAAGTCGATCTCCATACCTGCGAGAAACATGAGGAAGACGAAGCCGAACTCCGCCAGAAGGGTGAGCAGCTGATCTTCGTGGGTCACCCAGCCGAAACCGCTGCGGCCCACTACGATGCCCGCCAGGATTTCGCCGACCACGATCGGGAGCCTGAGCCGCCGAAAGCGGGTGAGCAGCAGTGGCACGAGGAATGCCAAGGTAATAACTATTAGTAGTGGAGCAAATGATCCTGCGATCGCTTCCATACGGAATCCGAGTTAGTCCTGCGTCCTGTTTTGGCTGGTAAAGGGGCCGTCGCAGAGCGTTTCTGCTACCAAGTGGTGCTGTCCCGCGGGGCTGGCAGATTGAATGGGCGCGGTTTGATCGGGCTATCCCATTCTGTTACCCTAACATTCATGAGCTACGAAACGCAAGATTTTCTGCGCGGCGTAATCGAACGCATCACCTTTCACAACGAAGAGAACGGCTATACTGTCGCCAAGCTGGCGCTGGAACAGCCCACGCGTCAGCTGCCTCACTGGCAGAAGGAAGCGGCAATCGTTGGTGACATGGTCGGCGTCAATGTGGGGGAGGCGGTGGAGCTGCGCGGGCGCTGGGAGGTACATCCGCAGTATGGCAAGCAGTTTACGGTTGACGGGATGCGGTCGGTGCTGCCGGCTACGGTTGCGGGCATCGAGAAGTATCTTGGAAGCGGCCTGATCAAAGGCGTAGGCCCGGTGACTGCCAAGCGCGTGGTTGCCCATTTTGGCAGAGAGACGCTTGATATAATCGACAACCATCCGGAGCGGCTGTCCGAGGTGAGCGGGGTGGGCCGCAAAAGAATCTCGATGATCAACGCGGCCTGGATCGAGCAGAAAGCGATCAAGGAGGTGATGATCTTTCTGCAGGGCCACGGTGTCAGCGCCGGCCTGGCGGCCAAGATCTATAAGCGTTACGGCGACAGCGCGATCGAGACCGTGCAGCGCAATCCATACCGGCTCTCTGAGGACATTTATGGCATTGGCTTCCTGACGGCGGACAGGATCGCCCAGGCGTTGGGGATCGCTCGAGACGCGCCGCAGCGCATTGCCGCGGGTGTCGAGTTTACGCTCAACCGGGCCGCGGACGAGGGCCATGTTTATCTGCCAAGCGCGGAACTGATCGAGAAGGCGAACGAACTCCTGCAAGTTGGGGCGGAGAAGACGGCGGCTGGGCTGCTGCATCTGAAGGCGTCAGACCGGGTCAAGCTGGCGGCGGGGCCGGGCGAGGAGGCGGAGTCGCTGCACTGGGCGGTGGCGGAGATATTCGAGCCGTCGAGCGCGCCGCCTTTGCCGCTGCTGCGGGAAGGCGGCGGCGCCGATGAAGAGCCTAAAGCAGAGCAGACCGAGAGCGTGCTGCAAGCTGGTAGGGCGGCATATCTGACGCCGATGTACTACGCCGAAGTGGGCGTCAGTAACCGGCTGGCGCGGTTGATGCAGGGTTACACGGGCGCGTCGATTGCGGTCCATTCGGGGGCCGGCCCGCTTGGCGCTTTTCAAAAGCAGGACTGGGAAGGAAGATTCGCCGAACTCGAAGCGCGGGCGAGTGAAGAGGATAGCCCCTTGCGTCTGGTAGCGCGGCAGCGGGATGCGGTGCGAGCGGCGTTGACCAACCGGCTGACGGTGCTAACGGGGGGACCCGGCACGGGCAAGACGACCGTTGTCCGCACCATAATCGAACTGTGCGAGGAAGCGGGGGCAGAGGCAATTCTGGCGGCGCCTACGGGCCGGGCCGCCAAGCGCCTCGCGGAGACGACAGGCCGTCCGGCGAAGACGGTGCACAGGCTGCTGCAGTTTCAGCCGGGGGCGGGCATGTCGTTCAAACGCGACGAGGAGCATCCGCTGGCCGGCGACCTGCTGATCGTGGACGAGTCCTCCATGCTGGACTTAGTTCTGACGAACCATCTGCTCAAGGCGATCCCGGCGGGGATGTCTCTGCTGCTGGTGGGAGACATCGATCAGCTGCCAAGTGTGGGCGCCGGCAATGTGCTGGGGGATGTGATTGCGGCGATTGAAGAAGAGGATGCTTTGTCGCGGCAGGTTTCCGGGGCAGAGTCCGGGCGCGGGGCGGCGGTGGTGCGGCTGGAAACGATCTTCCGGCAGGCCGCCGGGAGCTATATTGTTGAGAATGCGCATCGTATCAACCGCGGCCAGTTGCCGGTAGTGACGCGGACAGCCGGGGAGGAGAGGGCCGAGGCCGAGGACTTCTTTCTGTTCCGCACTGAAGAGCCTGAACGGGCCGCCGAGTTGTGCGTGGAACTGGTCCAGGAGCGCATCCCCCGCCGTTTTGGCATTCCGTCTGCGGACATTCAGGTGCTCAGCCCGATGCACCGCGGCGCCGCGGGCGTGACGTCGCTCAATGAAACTATCCAGCAAGCGCTCAATCCGCCTCAAACTGACAGCGCGGAGCGCGCTTTCGGTAGCCGAGTCTACCGCACAGGTGACCGGGTGATGCAGGTGCGTAACAACTATGACAAAGATGTGTTCAATGGCGATATGGGCTATATTAAGGCGGTCGATCTGATTGAACAGCATGTTACGGTCGAGATCGATGGGCGCGTGGTTGGTTATGATTTCCAGGAGCTGGACGAGCTGGTCCATGCCTACGCTGTCAGCGTACATAAGAGCCAGGGCAGTGAATTCCCGGCAGTCGTTATTCCCGTGCTTACGAGCCATTACATTTTACTTCAGCGCAATCTCCTATACACGGCTGTTACGCGCGCCAAGCGACTGGTCGTGTTGGTGGGACAACCGAGAGCAATAGGCATAGCCGTTGGCAATGACGAGGTGGCCCAGCGTTACAGCGGGCTGACCGAGCGGCTGCGGCGTGCGACAGCAACGGAGATCTATCTATGAGCAATAATGGAAAGCCAGCAATCGCGGTACAGCTCTATAGTCTGCGTCACCTTTCGGACAGTTTTGCCGACATCGCGGCCGCGGCGGCCGCGGCCGGCTATGAAGGTGTCGAGCTAATCCATTTGCCGGACCATTCGGGTGCGGAAGCGAAAGCGGTTTTGGATGAGCACGGATTGCAGGCTGTGTCAGCGCACGTGCCTTACCAGGCGCTGGCGGAAGATTTTTCCGCTACGGTCGACTTTCATCGCGCGGTTGGGAACGACCTTCTGATTTTGCCGATGCCTGATCCCGATGTGCGGAACGCCGCCAATGCCGAAACGTGGCGCGTCTTCGGGCAGACGCTTAATGAACTGGGGCGGCGCTGCCGAGACGAGGGTATGCGGCTGGGCTATCATAATCATGCCTTTGAGATGGCAGAGTACGACGGTGCGCGTGCGATCGACTGGCTGCTGGCGAACGCCGAAGTGGAGAACCTTTTCTGGGAGCCCGATCTGGCGTGGATTACCGATGGCGGCGCTCCCGCCGTGGAATTGGTGCGGAAATACGCTGGACGCTGTCCTCACATCCATGCTAAGGACCTGGCGCCGGCGGGGGAAAACGAGGATCAGATGGGTTTGGCTGATGTTGGATACGGGAAGTTGGACTGGGACGCGCTGTTGCCGGCCTGCAAGGCGGCGGGCGCCGAGTGTTATATTGTCGAACACGACCTGCCTAAGGACCCGGTCGCCAGTGTCCGCCGGAGTCGGGAGTTCCTGGTAAGCCGGGCGCAGCTGATGTGAGGTTTGGGGCAAGATTCCGCTATGCCCGGCACTGTGCAGTATCAGAATGTACTGCAGAGAGCGGGACACTTTCGCTTCCGCTGGCAAACGTCGTGAAACGCTTTGTCGCCCGTCGGAATTCAGTTCAGTGTTTGTTTTATGAAGAAATGTTTCGGAGAGAATCTTGGCAAATTCGGCGATGTTTGAAGGGCTTGTGTTCGATGAACGCCGAAATGCGGCGCAGGTGAGACATGTGGGCGAGCGTGCCTGCTATGTCGTCGACGAGGATGGCTTTCTGCGCCACATCGACGCCGCGCAAGTGGATATGCAGGTGATCGAGTTCTTAAAGGGTCAAGTGGACCAGCATCGAGACCTGGCCGTGAGCGGCATGTTGGACCTGATGGGCAAAGACGACATCTTCTCCAAGGCGGCGGTAGAGTCATCTATCGACAATATCGATCAGGCGGTTGGACAGGCGATCCCTGAGCAGTCGCGTCAATGGCTGGGGATGATGGGTTTTCGGGTCGTCATCAACGACCAGGGCGAGGTAGTGGACATCGAAATGCCTGCGGGGGAAATCGAAGAGGGCGACGAATACTGATTGAGGGCCGGCGAGAGAGAGGGAATACTGGCCTCCCTGCTCGCCGGCATTCGGTCATTTGGCAAGATGCCAGTCGGGATCGGTCAGCGCCTCGTAGACGACGCCGCCTTCGACATTGCGGGGCATCGGAATCCCCAGCATGTAGCATAAGGTTGGCGCGACATCGACTGCGCGCACCTGTCCCTGCAGTGCCACGCCTTGTTTGACGCCGGGACCGGCCAGGACGAAGGTGCAGTGCTGCCCGGCTATGCCGAAACTGACCGAGGGCAGCTGTTTGCCGTGGGCGCCGTCGAATTCGGGCCGCAGGGCGTAAACCACGTCTCCAGTTGTGTCGCCCCAGAGGTTGACCATCTCCGCGTCCTCTCGCGTCAGCGCCAGCGCAAAGGGATGGCGGCCGGTGGCTGGGTCGGTGTAGGCGTGAAGCGCGGCGATTATCTCCAGTCGGGTCTTCTGATAGTCCTCCGCAGGTACGATGCCGGTGGGCTCGCGTCCTTCCAGATTGATGAATACATGCACCAGGCCCACTGCGGCTGCGCGCGTGCGCGACCAGTCTACGGTACGTTCCCCGTTCTCTTCTTTATAGACCAAGAAGCCGGCCTGTTCCAGCACGTCGTCGATCTCCACGGCCTGGAACTGGTTGGGTGTGCCGCCGTGGTCGGAAACGAGGCAGATCAAGGTTTCTTCGTCGGCAAGGTGGGCAACACGGCCGATCATATCGTCGATTGAGCTGTAGGTGCGGATCACGCCGTCGAGGCATCGCTTCTGCGTTTTTTCATCGGCACCGCTGAATTTTTCGGCCTGGCCAAGGAAGAAGTGGCTGGTATAGTCGGAGGCGTGGGTCTCGATGAAGAGCATCGTCCAGTCTTTGCGGCTGGAGGTGAGATAGTCGGCCACGTCGGCGAGGCGCTCGTGATGGAAATCAAGCAACTCGAAATAGGAGTCATCGTCCATGATTCCCAAGGCGTCACGGGCCGGATTCTGGAGGAAGTTGCCGACATGTTGGTCTATTTCGTCGGCAACGCCGGCTGGCTTCGTGTAGCCGCTGATGGGCCAGATTTGGGGGACGAACAGCTCGAAGGCGTCGGCCTCTGGGGTCAGGTTAACCAGTTTCAGGCGCACGTAGCCGCCAAGCTCCTCGCCGTCGATTTCAAACTGGTCCAGCCACCATTCGCTCCAGTCGCCCGCTGCCAGATCGGCAACCGAGGTGCCGCCGTCGCGCGAGCGGCAGATGCGCACGCGGTCGTAGCCGTCGTCACCGGAGGCGTAAATGAGGCCGTAGAAGGTCTTGGGTGTGCCATTTTCGCCGCGCAACATCGTGTCGCGGCCGCGTGCCAATGGTTGGATTGTCAGCTCTACCTCTTTGGCCGGGCGGCTTGAGGGCGGCAGGGCGGTCCAGTTGCCTGCCTCGTTGATCGTCACCGGGTCGACGTCGGAGCCGGTCTGCAGGGCGCTGGGGTCTAGCGTTTCCGGATCGCGCTGGCCGCCGATGGTGCGCCGCTGCCATTTGCCGGCCACGAAGAGGTGATAGCCGGCGATCTGGTGATAGTTGGAGACGCCGGGCCCTGTGCCCTCCACCTGAACGCCGCTGGTTACGGTCGGGGGCCAGGACATTTCCCACTTGACCAGCAGGGGCGTGCCTCCGGCGCGCTCGACGGTGTTCCACAGGTATTCGGCTTGCGACAGTTCGGTGTTGATGCCCCAGACGGTCTCATCCAGTTTGGCGCCCAGTTTGCGGATGTTGAAATCCATCACGCCGTGGTTTCCGGGCCAGGCGCCGGTGGAGGTGGCGGTCCACCCCGGGGGCGTCAGAGTGGGGAAGACGCCGATCATGTTGCGATGTACACCTCGTTGCATCAGTTTGCCGAGATGGGGCATGTGGCCCCCGTTCACCATATTTATGACCAGTTCCATGCTGGCGCCGTCCATGCCGATCATGATAGCGCGCCGTGCCGGGCTTTGCATCTCTCTCTCCTTTAACTGGTTGCGATTGCACTGTTTGGCGGTCCGAATTTCTGGACTGCCGCGGGTCATCCATGCAGAAGGATAAGGATTTACATGATAACCCGCAACCGGGCAGAATTCACAAAGTAGGCAGCGGGCAGCAGGAATCGGCTGCTGTTTTTCGCTCAGGGCATCTGCTTCCAATGTCCTGCACACACCAACGCGGCGCCCCCCTTTTCCTGACCCTGATACCATCCACTGGCCTCCGTTCATCAGGGCATTTTGAGGTCTGATGAATTCTGTCAAAACCACAGATCCTGAGCCATATTCAGTGGCTGTCTTGACCAGCGTTTTATCCCTGCTGCCACTCAGGCTATCCAACTGCATATTCGGTTGGCGGCAGCCAGGTAGGTGGAGCGGCATTGCTGGAATGCGGAGACAAGGTCGGTGAGCGATGGTTTTGGAGGGGGGCGTTGCGGGGGCGCAGCCCCTGCACAAGAGAGGGCGCTTGCGCCCGACCGCCCATATACAGAAAGGAATGCGGGGAGAGAGGCTACTTTATCTCGCCTCGTTCAAGGTTGCGGAGTAATTGCAGTTGCTTAAGTGCCGAAAAAACCAGAGACTGACTCTGAAAATTACTTTTCAACCATCGCCCGTGTGGCCAGAGCGGGAACAACGCCCAGGCGCTGACAGGCAAGCGCGCCGCATCGGTTGGCAAAGGCGGCGGCCTGCGCGAGGCTTTTCCCTTCGGCCAGCGCCACGGCCAGGCCGGCGTTGAAAGCATCACCGGCGCCGGTTGTGTCGACGACGTCGACGGGGATGCCGGCTACCGACTGCTGCCCGTCGCCGGTCAGGAGGAGGGCGCCTTTCTCTCCCCTGGTGACGATGAGGTTGCCGACGCCGCGGGCGCGCAGCTGGCGGGCCAGTTCGAGGGTGTCGGTGGGGTCGTCGGGGGCAAGCCCGAGAAGGATGCGCAGCTCGGTCTCGTTCGGGGTGAGGTAGTCGACATTTTGCAGGACGCTGCTGTCGAGCGCGGTGGCCGGCGCGGGATTGAGGATGGTGCGGACGCCGTGCTTCTTGCCCAGCGCCATTGCCTGGGCCGCGGCCACAACAGGTATTTCCAGCACGGACATCACCACGTCACTGCGCGCGATCTGCTCTTCGACCTGGTCGACGAAGGCGCTGTCCATCAGTTCATTCGCGCCCATGTCGAGAATGATGCCGTTTTCGCCCTCGGCGTTGAGGATGATGAAGCCGACGCCTGTGGCCATCGCCGTCGTCTGTTGCAGCCAGGTCGTATCGACGCCCTCGTGGGCGTAGAGGTCAGTGGCGATTTCGCCCAGTTTGTCGGCGCCGATGATGCCGGCGAAGTGGGCCTGCGCGCCCAGCCGGGCTACGCCGACAGCCTGGTTGGAGCCCTTGCCGCCCGGCCCCATGTCAAAGTCGGACCCGACGAGTGTTTCGCCAAAGACCGGCATGCGCTGTGTCCGCAGGGTCATGCCCACGGCGAAGCTGCCGACAACTGTGATTACGGGCCTGGTCATCGGATCGTCTCCTTTTGCGGGCAGTTTGTCGTCCTTGTGTTGGAGCCTAGGCGGCACTTGTGGGCTGGGCTGCTTTTGCATGATCGTTCAGGCCGGCCTCTCCTGCTTTGGCGATCATCGCCTCTGCGACCTGACGGATTTCGGCCCGCTCGGCGTCGGTGGCGGCGGCAATCTCAACGGCAACCAGCTCGTCGCAGCGCCGGTGCAGGCCGTCCATGTCGGGAATCCGGTCGGGGAACTTGGCGTGAAGCGCGTTGTGCCAGCGTTTGCCGTAGGCAGCGTGGATGGTCTCATCAGCCCAGTCGAATTCCATGTCGTGCTGGCTCATCCTGTCCTGGTACTGCGCGAAGGCTTCCGCCCGCTTGACCTTGTTACCGATATTCTTGGTTTCAAAATAGTGAAGCATGCCGAGTCGGATGATCGGTTCCTGCCCGGCCGCGCTGTCGTAGATGTAGCTGCCGAGGGGCATCTCGTGCAGTTCGAAGCCCCAAGCCTTTAGCCGTTCATAGCCCATCAGCACGTGGCGGCTCTCATCGTAGGTCCAGCGGGCGGCATCGTAGATATAGTCCCAATCGAGATCGTCGGCGAAGGCGTGCAAGATAGCGCCGCCCGTTTCTACCGCCCATACTTCGTTCAGATGACTGACACCGCTGCGCAGCTGCAGGTTGATGCCCTCGCCGTAGGCAAAGTTGGGATCGACGATATCGGGCCAGTAGTAGTGGCAGAGATGGAAGCGGGGGTCGCGGGCGGGAATCTCCGCCAGTTGAAAGGGTCGGCGACCTGGCAGGTCATTCGGCGAAATCGCCGGGTGAGGCGAATCGAGGGTCAAACCGCCTACCTCGGCCAATCTTTCCTCAAGTGACGAGGCCCAGCGCTCCGCTTCCTGGCGTTGTTCAGGTTCGGACTCAGACATCGCTTCCGCCTGGCCCTCCAGCCAGGCGATCTGGGTTTCTTTCTCCTCGATCGCCAGATTGAGAGCACGCAAAATTGGGCCGTCGCTAAGGTCGTCGGCACAGTCGATGTAACTCTTGTATGCGGAAAGGAGGGCAGGCTTAAAAACTGTGGCAAGCGCGTGAATGAAAGCCTGTCCGCTGGGGGCGTGAATCGACGCATCGAAGATCTCGATTAGAGGTGCATCTTCGCCGATTTCCAGCATGCGCCTGGGGTATCGAAGCTCGAAGACCCGTTCGCGAAAGGCATGCGCCGACAGCGTGTCCTGCCAGGTGAAACGCGGCAGCGTCATCTTCGCTTCCAGCGGGGCGATTCCGGCCAGCCATGCCGACTGGCTGATTATCAGTGACCGCTCACACAGGTAGAAACGTTTGAGCACGGTTGCCGCGTCAAGACGCAGGAAATGGGCGCGGGGATGCTCCCCAGGAAGGTAGCGATTATTGTTGTCGGTCATTATTTCACCTCAAGTAGCTACTAAGCCGCACACAGTGTTTGTCTTGACAAACTCTTCATCTTCGCCGCCGCTCGGGCTTTGTGATGACGTATTCGGTTGGCAGCCGGCAGGTTGGTTGGGGCGCACTGTCGGCATGCCACGATGGTGGGGAAAAGCAAGTACGGTGGGTAGCCAGAGGGGGGCGTTGCGGGGGCGCAGCCCCTGCACAAGGGAGGGCCGAAGGCCCGACCGCCCATAATATAACAATGAGGGGAGAGAGCACCTTTGCTCCCCTCGTACCTGTTTGCGAACCCAGCTGCGGCTGAGTAGTTACCACCTGACTTAGTTCTTTGCTTGCCCCTCTGCCTCGGGCCGCGGTTACTGCTGCTACCCTTTGACTGCGCCCGCGGTCAGGCCGCTGATCATGTAGCGCTGCAGGAAGAGGAAGAAGATGAGACCCGGCACAATGATCAATACGGCCATCGCCATGATGTTGCCCCACACAACCGAACCGGCGATACCGACGAAGAAGTTGATGCCGACAGAGAGCGGGTACTTGGACTGGTCCTTCATCATCGTGAGCGCGAACATGAACTCCTGCCACGCGATCGTGAAGGCAAAGAGTGCCACAGCCGCAATGCCGGGCGCGGCCACCGGCAGAAAGACGCGGCGGATCGCCCCCAAGCGACTACAGCCGTCAATCATGGCCGAATCTTCCAGCTCGCGGGGCACAGTGTCGAAGTAGCCCTTAAGCATCCAGGTAGAGAAGGGAAGCGCTGCCATCGTATAGACGATGATCAGCCCGGCATAGGTATTGACCAGATTGAGCCGGGTCAGCGTGACGAAGAGCGGGATCAGCATCAGTACGCCTGGAAACATCTGGCCGGCGATCAGCCAGACGCCCAGCGAACGGCGCATGCGAAACTGAAACCGGGAAAGCGCGTAGGCGCCCAGAGTGGTGAGCACGAGCGCGAGCAATGTCGTGACGGTGGCGATATAGAGGCTGTTGAGAAAGTAGCGTCCGGCCGGTGTCTCGGTGAGCACGTAGTTGTAATTGGCCAGAGTGGGCGCTTTGGGGATTAGTACAGGCACTCTGGTAAAGATCTCGGCCCGCGCCTTGAATGAACTGGTCAGCATCCAGAAAAAGGGAAAAGCTGTAAAGGTGCTGATGATGAGCAACCAGGTATACGCCAACACGTAGCGGCCCAGCCGACGGCGGATGAACAGTTCCATGCGAATCTCTCCTATTCCACGTCTTCCAGGACTTGCCGCGTGTATAACGTGATGGGCAGGAGCAGCAATATCAGCATTACCACGCCGACAGCCGAAGCATACCCTATCTTAAAGAAGCGAAATGCGTTCAGGTAGGACATAATCGACAGCAGCATCGTTGTGTCTCCGGGGCCGCCCCCTGTCAGTACGTAGACGCTGTCAAAATGATTGAAAGCCCAAATTGTGGTCAACAGGATGGCGATCTTGCCCACGCGATTGAGGAGTGGGAGTGTAACCCAGCGGAAACGTCCCAAGACGCCGGCGCCGTCGATCGCGGCCGCCTCGTAGAGTTCCTCTGGCACCGTCTGCAGCCCGGCAAGCAGCATCACCACCGAAAAGGGCAGAAGCTTCCAGATAGCCACAATCATCGTAGCGATCAGGGCAGTATTCTTGTCTCCCAGCCAGCCGATATTACGTTCGATCAGTCCAATCTCCATTAACATATAGTTCAACATACCGAAATGCGGGTCGAAAATCCAACGCCACGCCAGCGCGGCAACGACGGCAGGGCATACCCATGGTATCAGGGCCAGACCCCTGAACAGACCTCGGAGAGGGATATTTTCGTTAAGTGCGATCGAAGTAAACAGACCCAACACATAGGATATGGCCACGATGCCAACGGTCCAGATGATATTGTTTGTCAGCGCCCCCCAGAATAGCGTGTCGTTCGTCGTCAACTCGACGAAATTGAAGACGCCTACCAGAGTTGTATCTTTGTTGTAGAGATTATACTGGGTGAAGGCGAGATAGATCCCCCGCAAGAGCGGGTACACCGTCAACAGCAATAGTGGAATGACGGTTGGCAGCAGGTAATAATAGGGAGTGATGTGGCGGTTGCTCAGGCGGCGCGAAAGGCGTTCAAGTCCTTCGGGCAAGGGAACGGACAACGATTTCGTAGACACATTTGCCTCCAACCGGACTTGAATGACCCCCGGTCAAGCGACGAGAGCGGTCACTGTCAGAGAGGGCGACCCAGGAAATGCGGCAGGACAGAGTCGACTCTGGCCCATATTGGTGCTTTCACCATGAAACTGCGAAAGCCATCAACATCAGTTCAAAACAGTAGACAGGGGTTTCCCCTGTCTACTGTGCATCCTGGGCCCTGTCCTCCAAATGGGACAGGGCTTAGGACATTGTGAAACGTATCTTACAGTGCAGCGCCGAAAAAAGAAGATATCCGGCAGGACTAGTAGGGATTGGAAAACTGCAGCCCGCGTGGGTGCCGGTTGCAATTCACTTCTGATCCCCTTACGGTGCCCTAGACCTGATACTCCTGCAGCAATTTGGTACCTTCGACCTCTAGCAGATCGATTAAATCGTCCAACGAGAGGTCATTCTGCAGGTATTTCTGGATGTTTGGTCCTAACAGACGGTCATCGAACTCGGCCCAGGCTGGATGTTTGGGATAGCCGACACCGTGCTCTACTTCACGCAGAGCTACGTCCCAGGAATGCTCTGTCGTGGTGAAGCGTGGATCCTCCATGGCTTTCACACTTGTCGGGAACAGCCAGTCGCCGTAGGCAATAGCCGAAGAGTTCTCGTCGTTGGAGAGCCACTCGATGACTTCCCAAGCGGCATCGACCGTACCCCTTTCAACCGCGTCCGTGGCAAGGGACCAGGTCTGCGGTTCGCTGCTATTTGCGTGGCGCTTGTAATGGGGAAGCGGGACCATATGCCATTCGAATTCCGGTTCGGCCTCTATCACGATGCGCCGGGCCCAACAGCCGGTCTGGCGCATCGTATAGATGCCCAGTCCGAACGCCTCCAGCGTGTCGGAGCCGCCGAAACTTTCCTGCGACAGGATTTCATCCACCCAAAGCATGTCATGCCACAGCTGGAGGGCTTCACGCGCGGGCTGCACGTCGATCTCCCAGCTCTGCCCCAGGCCACCCATTACCTCGGCGCCGGTCTGCCACATCCAGGCGATGATGTCCTCGGTCGTCTGCGTCGCAGTAAGGTTTGCGGCCAGGCCGAAATAGTCCGGCGGGTCGGTAAGTTTCTGGGCGGCGGGAATAAACTCGTCCCAGGTCCAGCCATCGAGGGGAAGTTCGATGCCTGCTTCATTGAACCGATCGGCGTTCACATACATCGTCCCGACTTCCCAACACCAGGGCACGCTGAAGATTCTGTTGTCCAACGGGGAGATGGCGGCATCGAGAGCCTTGGCGTGCGTCGTCTCCACCAATCCTGAGTTATTTATCAGTTCTGTCAGGTCAAGGTAGCCGCCCTGCGTGCCGTACTCGTTTGCCCATGCTGTGATACCGTGGACGATCTCAGGCGTCACCCCGCCGGCAATCGAGGTCGTCAGGTAATCACGCGCCTGGCCCCAACCACCCTGAATGTATTCGGCTGTAATCCGACTACCGTTTTCTGCGTTCCAACCGTCGATCGCAGCTTGCGCGGCTTCGACCGCGCCCGGCTGCCATACGAGGGTGTAGAACTGCACAGTCTGAGGTTCAGCCCCGCCTTCCATGTCACCGGCACCCTCTTGCGGCGCAACCGGTGCCGCGCAGGCGGCGAGAGCAACACCTGCGGCGGACAGGCCAGCCATCTGCAGGAAATTCCGACGGCTCAATCTTGGTTCGTTCACAATCGACCTCCTCTGGTCATTTTGGGGTACTTTGCCATGCAATACCCGGCGGAAAATGATGAAATATGTCGGACCTGTAGCTTTGTGGAGGACTTACCGCTTGAAGTTGGAAATGCGATAATTTGGAATGGGAGTATAGTTGGCAAAGTCTTGTTTGTCAACACGTTTTTGAGTATTATCTGCTGAGTTCAACGGAGGCTTTTTCGTCCCAGCCGGGACACGCGTCCAGCCCCCAAACACCACCTCTTCCAGGGCCGCTCCCTTCCCTCACCAAACGAACACAATTCGGGCCGGTATCAGGCAACTTCAGGGCGATTGGACACTGTGCAGAATACCATTTATCATGCCAACGGAAAAGAGAATCAAAACCCACTGCTTGCGAGCACACCCAACACTGATAATCTGATGAGATCTGTAATCTGCGTTCATGAACGTTTTGACGCCGACTGGCCATTTGCTGCCGACTACTGGCAGGAGCGCTGGAAGAGCGAGGGCTGCGAACTCTACCGCACCGAAGAGCCGGACGCACTTGCGCCGCAGCTCGTGCCGAATCCTGCCTCGGTGCAGCGCCTTGTGCTGCTCGGCCTCCCCGCGGGCAGCGACGACCTTGCACCCTTTACCGCGCTTGAAGAGTGCTTTCACAGCGCCTACCGCGTCGTGGCAAAATCCGGACTCGATGAGGCGGCCGCCCGCGGCGTACATGTGGTGCCGAACCGGCACGAGCTATTCTGGGGCCAATCCGTGTCCGAGTACGGCCTGGCCCTTACCCTTGGCGGGCTGCGTCGTATACCCCAGCTTTACGACGCCATGAAACAGAGCCACGGGCCCTGGAAATACAGACCGGAGGTAGGCCGGCCGGGGCAACGGGGCGGCCAGTTTGGCGATGATTCGCGCTTTAGCAGCGGCACGCTTGGGGGCAAACGGGTGCGCGTGGTCGGCGCCGGCAATATTGGGGCTCGCTACGCCTCCTTCTGCGTAGCCATTGGCGCAGATGTTGCCATCTGGGACCCTTTTGCGCCCGATGCCACCTTTGCCGCCAGCGGCGCAACCCGCTGTTTTCATCTGTCGGAACTGGTGAAAGATGCTGAAGTTTTTGTGCCGATGCTGCCTTTGAAGGAAGATACGCGCGGGTTGATCGGGAAGGAATTCATCGAAGCCTTGCCGCACGGCTGCCTGGTCGTACAGGTGACTCGGGCTCTCATCTGCGATACCGAAGCGCTCTATCGCCGCGTCCTGAATGATGAGCTGGCCCTGGCCGCCGACGTCTTTGACATCGAGCCGGTCCCGCTGGACTCCCCTCTGCTCGGGCGTCACAACGTCGTCCACACGCCGCACAACGCCGGCCGCACGATCGACGCCAACCGCGCCTGGGTGGACGATAAGGTCGCCCGTTTCAAACCACGCCCATAGTATATTGACGGCCTGTTGTGGCCGCGGACGGGAGGAAAGATGAAACCACTCGAATCGGAACGCCTTACCTCATTTGCGGGTAACCTTAAGAACGATTTCTCGGCGCAAATTGGGCGCGGCCCGGAAGAGACCGCCGGGCTGGACCGGATGCGCAATGCGCTGCGCGATTCCCTCAACTTGGAAATCCATTCCCGTGAGGGCATCGAATGGTACCGAAGCGCCTACACTGAAGCCTTTCTCTTCATGTACGATATGTCCTTCTACGACCGAGAGTCCGGTCGTTACCGTATTGACGAAGTCCTCGACGACGGCGAGCGTGAGTTCGGCGGTTACGACATCATTCTGCTGTGGCAGTCTTATCCCCGGCTCGGCATCGATGACCGCAACCAGATCGATTACTACCGCGACATGCCGGGCGGCCTTGAGGGGCTGCGCGAGGTGGTTGACCGCGCCCACGCGCGCGGCGTGCGCGTCTTCGTCAACTATAACCCGTGGGACATCGGCACGCGCCGCGAGCCGGGCGCGCCGCCCTATACCGATGCCAGGGGATATCGCGGCAGGTTCCCCGACACCAACGCGCCCGCAGTAGCCGACGCCGAAGCGCTCGGTGCCGTGATCAAGGAGATCGGCGCGGACGGCGTCTTCCTGGACACGATGGCCTCGGACGACCCGGGATTCCTGGCGCCAATGGAGCGGGCCAACGCCAACATTGTGTTCAACCCGGAGTCGGTGCCCCCCACAGAGGCCCTCTCCTCGATTGCGGGCAGCTGGCTGCAGCGCAACACGGTTGTCCCTCCTGACCTTTTGACCATCCGCTGGCTGGAGCCGCGCTTTTCTTTTCGCGCCATAGACCGCAACGCCGACGAACACAGCGATATCATCCAGAAGGCATTTTTCCACGGTTGCGGCCAGGTCGTGTGGGAGAATATATTCGGCTGGTGGAACCCCTGGAATGAAGAAGATCGAGCACTGCTGCGCCGCTGCGTCCGGCTGCTGCGCCGGTTCTCCAGCGCATTCCAGGACCGGGACTGGCAGCCCTATGTCGCCACGGAAGTGGATGGCGTTTACGCACATCTCTGGCACAGCGGTGATACGATCCTGCATACCTTGATAAACGATACGGGGGGTCCGGTCGACGGCCCGCTGTTGCGTGCGCCCGCGGCCGCGCCTGACGGCCGCCCTATGCGCCATTACGACCTTTGGAATGGAACAGAAATCGAATCCGATCCGCTAAGTGACGCGCATCTGCTTTCGCTTTCCATGGCTAGCGGCGCGGCGGGATGTATCGTTTCGGCTCCTGAGGGCATGGACGTCGACCTACGATCCGGGTTGCAGGAACCGGATAAGGAAGGATCTGAGGGTATTGACCGCAGGCGCGTCGGTCTTGCCGACCTGACTCTACGTCCGGTTGGGCAGTCGCGCCCGGTCGCGGCTGGTGAGGAACCCGATGGGATGTGCCAGGTTCCCGCGGGCCCCTTCATATTCGGTGTGCGTCACAACAATCGCACCGCGATGGAAGGCGCATGCTACGGTAAAATGGACCAGCTCTGGGACAAGTACCACCCCAGGGAGTTCATCGACCTGCAAGAATACTGGATCGATCGAACCGAGGTCACGAACGCCTCTTATCACGCATTTCTCGAACAGACTCGTTACCTGCCGCGGGATCTCACCAATTTCCTGCGCCACTGGCACAAGCCGGCCGGCAGTGAACAAGAGCCCTGGACCTGGAGCCCGCCGGCCGGCAAAGAGCGGCATCCCGTAATCTGGGTGGACCTGGACGATGCCCGCGCTTACGCCAACTGGGCAGGCAAGCGTTTGCCTCTGGAAGAGGAGTGGCAGAAGGCCGCTGGCTTTGCCGTCTGGCCCTGGGGTGACGGTTTCGACCCAGCCCTTTGCAATAGCGGCAGCGACGACACGACCCCGGTCGACCAGTTCCCAGGAAGCGCCAGCCACGTCGGCTGCCTCGACATGGCCGGCAACGTCTGGGAATGGACCGAAAGCGAACGCGACGACGGCCACACGCGCTACGCCATCATTCGCGGCGGCAGCTACCTGAAGGTAGAAGGCAGCATCTGGTACAACGCCAGCGGCGCGCAGCCCAACGACTGCCACGAGAAAATACTGCTGATGTACCCGGGATTGGACCGCTGCGGCACGGTCGGCTTCCGCTGTGTCAAGGACGTCGCCCCTTCCGAATAGAATGAGAAGCGAAGACAGAACGCAAGGCGGCTCGCCGTTCCCAAACCAGTTAAGGAGCGAAAATGACGACCGACCTGACACCCGAAGCGCGCATGGCGCAGCTCAAGCAGAATGGCTTTTGTGTCATCGAAAACGTAGCCGATGCGTGGCTCATGGACAGGACGCGGGCCTGCGTAGACAAGGCCCTGGCCGAAGTTGACCCCGAACGGCTGGCCAAAACCAAGTCTCCCGGCAGCCTGATCGACTCCAACAACTACCCTGAGCTGGCTGATCTGATAGGCAACCCCAAAGCGCTCGCCGAGCTCGACCGCATGGGCGTGAAGGACATAAAGTTCTGGAAAGCGGTGATCATCAGTAAGCCGCCGGGCGGGCCCCGGCTCTACTGGCACCAGGACTGCCTGATGTGGCAAGACCCGCGCGCCTACAGTGACAGACCGCCCATGATCTTCCTCATGTACTACATGGAGGACACCACACGCCACAACGGCTGCCTGCGCCTGCTCCCCGGCACACACCGCCGCCGCCACATCCTCCACGACATGGGCGAGGCGCACACCAGAGAGATCAACCGCATCGACGACCCCGACGACCCCCGTTTTCGCGACTACCCCGGCGAGGTCGACGTGCCGGTCAATGCCGGCGATGTAGTGGTCGGGGACGCGCGCATGTTCCACTCCGCGCACACCAACCATTCAAACGATAAACGGACAGTAATCACAATTTGGTTTCACCCCTTCTTCTCCGACCTGCTGGAGCCGACACAGAGCTGGATCCACGACTACATGCACAGGCAGCACGCCAACTGGCCGCCGGAGGCCCTCGCCAAAATCGAGCCGCTCATTCCCGACTATCGCGGCGGGGTCGCGCCGATGGAGCAAGATCGGACGCCGGACGAGCGCTTGCGCTGGCCCGAAGCGGTGGCCGCTGGCTAGTCGCATTTTAGCGGATTTGAGGGAATGGACCACCGGTACTCACCGTTGACATCGCGCTGATTGCAGAAATGTAGTTTTCCAAACTCCCCAGCAGGAGACAAAGATGAAGATCCTTATCACCGGCATCACCGGCAAGATTGGCCGCTACCTGGCGCCAATTCTGGCCCGCGACCACGAGGTTCATGGAATTGACATTCTCCCCTCGGACTGGCCCAATGCCACCCAGGCCGACCTCTGCGATCGCGACGCGTTGCCGCCCGTCTTCGAAGGCGTGGACGTCGTCATCCATATGGCTGCCGACCCCCGCCATGAAGTCGAAATCGGCTGGGATGAACTGACCAACCCCAACCTGATAGCCACCGCCAGAATGTACGACGCCGCGCACGACGCCGGTGTGCGCCGCGTCATCTTCGCCAGTTCCATGCACGTCATGGGCGCCTATGAGTGGGACGAGCCGTACCTCTCTATCCTTTCCGGGCGCTACGACGGCCTGGACCCGGCCTCGATCCCTCTCGTCAAAGGCGATGATCCAGGCAGGCCCGACAGCCGCTACGGCGCCACCAAGATCTTCGGCGAATCGTTGGGCCGCTACTACACCGAGGGCGGGAACATCGACCGCCCCGACCAGCGTCCGATGGAGGTCATCTGCGTCCGTCTTGGCACGCTGCCGGCCTACGATCGTCCCGGCCGCGACTATCGCTCGCTGGTGAGCTGGTTCAGCTATCGCGATGCCGGCGGCTTTTTCCAGGCCTGCGTTGAACGCCCCAACATAAAATACGAAATCATCTATGGCGCGTCCAACAACAAGTGGAAGATTTACGACACGCCCTACGCCTGGGAGCTGCTGGATTTCATGCCCGTCGACAGGGCCGAAGACCACTGGCGCAAGGAGTAACCTACAGCACCTCGCCTACACCGCGGCGCAACATGGGAGGACAACCGATCATGACAGTTGGATATGGCGATTTTCGCTACGAACTGGACGATTCCTGGCCGATGCTTCCCGAAGGGTGGTCGCTCGGTTCGGTGCCCGATCTGGCGATCGATTCGCGCGACCGCGTCTTTGTCTTCTGCCGCCATAAACATCCCGTCGTCGCGTTTGAGGCGGAGACCGGGAAATTTATCACCTCCTGGGGTGAAAACGAGTTCACCGAACCGCACGGCATCTTCATCGACGCCGACGATTATGTGTGGGTCACCGACCGCCAGGAGCACGTCGTCACCAAGCACACGCAGCACGGCGAGAAACTGCTCGAGCTGGGCCGCCGCGGCTGGGCCATGATGACCGTTACGCCCTACGGCACCACCTTGGATCCCCCCTTCAACATGCCGGCCGGCGTGGCCACCGCCCAGGACGGCAGCATCTTCGCGGCCGACGGCTACGGCAACCGCCAGGTCCACCGCTTTTCCCCGGAAGGCGAGTTGGAAGTCTCCTGGGGCACCTCCGGCCTGGAGCCGGGCCAGTTTGCGCTGGTGCATAACATCGGCATCGACACGCAGGGCCGCGTTCTGATCTGCGACCGCGAGGCAAACCGCATTCAGCTCTTCGATCGCGACGGGAACTACATCACGATGTTTGAAGACGTTCACAGGCCGGGCGACGTGTATTGCAGCCCGGACCAGTACGTCTACGTCGCCGAACAGGGCAGCGCTATGGGCAAGGGACCTCTCCCTTGCGGCATCTCCATCTTCCACGAATCGGGCGAGTTGGTATGCCGTTTCCGAGGCCCCGAAACCGGCCTGCGCATGCCACACGGCATCTGGTGCGACTCGAAAGGCAACATCTTCGTGGCCGAACTGGGCGAAGGCGGCAACCGTGCCCGCAAGTTTGTCAAAGTGTGAGAACGTGCCGGGGCGGGACCGAATCCCGCTGGTCCTGACCATTGCCGGCGAAACCAACGTGACATCGAAAGAGACAGGCAAACCAAAAAAGTGAAACGCCCTCCAGGAGACATTCTATGAAAGTTCTACTCACCGGCATCAGCGGTACAATCGGCAGCTTGCTGGCACCCGAATTAGGTCGCGACCACGAAGTGTCCGGTGTGGACCTGCTTCCCTCCGACTGGCCAAACGCGACCCAGGCCGACCTCTGCGACCCGGGCGCCCTTCCACCCATCTTCGAAGGCATCGACGTCGTCGTCCACCTCGCGGCTGATCCGCGCCACGAGGTCGAAATCGGCTGGGAAGAGCTAACCAACCCCAATCTGGTCGCCACTGCCCGCATGTACGACGCCGCCCATGACGCGGGCGTGCGCCGGGTCATCTTCGTCAGCTCGATGCACACGATGGGCGGCTACGAGTTTGACGAGCCTTACCTGTCAATCGTTTCCGGCCGCCTCGATGGCCTCGACCCGGCCTCCATTCCCCTGATCAAGGGGGACGCCCCGGCCAGGCCGGACAGCCGTTACGGCGCGACCAAGATATTCGGCGAATCCCTGGGCCGTTACTATACCGAGGGCGGCAACATAGACCGCCCTGACGAGCGCCCGATGGAGGTCATCTGTGTCCGTTTTGGCACGTTGCCCCGCTCCAACCGGCCCGAAAAGGACTACCGCTCGCTGGTGAGCTGGATCAGCAAGCGCGACGCGGTCGGCTTCTTCCGGGCTTGCGTTGAGAAACCCGGCATCGGCTATGAGATCATCTACGGCGCTTCCAACAATACGTGGAAAATCTACGACACACCCTACGCCTATGAACTACTGAATTTTGTTCCTGCAGACGACGCTTCAGAACACTGGGGCAAGGAATAAAGGGAGGTCAACCATTGTTGACAGTTGGACACGGCGATTTTCGCTACCAGCAGGACGATACCTGGCCCACTTTGCCTGAAGGGTGGATTATGGATCATCCTTCCGGTATTGCGGTTGATTCGCACGATCGGGTCTATGTATTCAATCGCAACAAGCACCCAATGATCGTCTTCGAGGCCGACACAGGCGAGTTTGTTACCTCTTGGGGCGAAGGCGAATTCAAGGAGCCGCACGGCATCTTTATCGACGACGAAGACCATGTGTGGACCACTGACCGCAATGACCACACTGTCGTCAAGTACTCGCGCTACGGCGAGAATCTGCTCGAACTGGGCACGCGCGGCTGGGCAAATATGACGGTAACGCCTCAAGGCACGACGCTGGATCCGCCGTTCAACATGCCGGCCGGCGTAGCCATCGCCGAGGACGGCTGCATCTTTGTTGCCGACGGTTACGGCAACCGGCAGGTCCATCGTTTCTCAGCGGGAGGCGAGTTGGAGCTCTCTTGGGGAACGTCGGGGACGGAGCCGGGTCAGTTCGCGCTGGTGCATAACATCGGCATCGACACGCAGGGGCGGGTATTGGTATGTGACAGGGCAAACGATCGCATTCAGTTTTTCGACCACGAAGGGCAGTTCATTCAGATCTGGGACGATGTCAAGGCGCCAGGCGGTGTCTACTGCAGTCCTGAGGGCGTGATCTACGTCGCCGAACAGGGTGGAGGTGGTTCCGTCTCGATCTTCGGTGAAGACGGCGAACTGATTTGCCGCTTTACCGGCGAGAAAGCCGGCCTGCGCGGCGTACACAGCGTTTGGATCGATTCTCGCAAGAACCTCTTCATATCGGAACTGAGCCACCACGGCCATTGCGTTCAGAGGTATGCCAAAATCTAGTTCCGGCTAGTGCCGGCGCAAACTGACGGCATACCGAGACCGCTACCTCCCGCATGTTGAGGAAAATCCGGGAATCCCAGGGCGGGAGGCCTGTTCCGGTTGACAATTTGCGTATAAGAAAGAGTCGCTGCTGCGCCTGGCGGCCTCTCTGTCCATCTATTTCTCGAAGTCGAATCGCAGTCGCGAAAGTTTCGAAATCCCCAATAACCTGGTTCGGACAACGGCCGCATTTTGGAGCCTGCGGAGCTCTATGAATCGCAGCTCTACCACCAGTCGCGCAGCGCAGCCGACCTTAGCAGTCTGAAATTCACTCCTCTCTTGCGGTACATATGATATTTTTGGCGCTTGACATCACCTGCCTGCCTATGGATAATTCACCTAAAACCCCCTGCGGGAGACAGTCATGAATATCCTCATCACTGGCATCACCGGTACGATCGGCAGTTTCCTGGCGCCTGAACTTGCGCGCGACCACGATGTTTACGGCATCGACCTTCTCCCCTCGGACTGGCCCAACTCTACGCAGGCCGACCTCTGTGACCCCGACGCGTTGCCGCAGGTCTTCGAAAATATGGACGTGGTCATCCATCTGGCTGCCGACCCCCGCCACGAGGTCGAGATCGGCTGGGATGAGTTGACCAACCCCAACCTGATCGCCACTGCCCGCATGTACGACGCGGCCCACGACGCCGGTGTGCGTCGGGTCATTTTCGCCAGTTCGATGCACACCATGGGCGGCTATGAGTTTGACGAGCCCTACCTCTCCATCGTTTCCGGCCGCCTAGACGGCCTGGACCCGGCCTCCATTCCACTGGTCAAAGGGGATGATCCGGGCAGGCCGGACAGCCGCTACGGCGCCACCAAGATCTTCGGCGAGTCATTGGGCCGCTACTACACCGAGGGCGGCAACATCGACCGCCCCGACGAGCGCCCGATGGAGGTCATTTGTGTCCGTCTGGGCACACTGCCGCCCTGGAATCGCCCCGGCAGTGGCTACCGCTCGCTGGTGAGCTGGTTCAGCCATCGCGATGCGGCAGGATTCTTTCGCGCCTGTGTTGAACGCCCCAACATAAATTACGAAATCATCTATGGGGCGTCCAACAACAAGTGGAAAATATACGACACACCCTACGCCTGGGATCTCCTCGACTTCATGCCCGTCGACAGCGCCGACGACCACTGGCGTAAAGAGTAACCTTTACTCCTGCGCGCCGCGATTGCGCGCCACATCGGAGGATAACCGATTATGACAGTTGGATATGGCGACTTCCGCTATGAGTTGGACGATTCCTGGCCTTCAGTTCCCGAAGGGTGGTCGCTTGGTTCGGTGCCCGATGTGGCAATCGATTCGCGCGACCGCGTCTTTGTCTTCTGCCGCCACAAACATCCCGTCGTCGCCTTTGAAGCTGACACCGGGAAATTCATCACCTCCTGGGGTGAAGGTGAATTCACTGAGCCGCACGGCATCTTCATCGACGCCGACGACCATGTATGGGTCACCGACCGTCAGGAGCACGTCGTTACCAAGCACACGCAGCACGGTGAGAAGCTGCTCGAGCTGGGCCGCCGCGGCTGGGCCATGATGACGGTCACGCCCTACGGCACCACGCTGGACCCGCCGTTCAACATGCCTGCCGGCGTGGCCATCGCCAGCGACGGCAGCATCTTCACCGCCGACGGCTATGGCAACCGCCAGGTCCATCGCTTCTCCGCCGAGGGTGAGCTTGAGTTGTCCTGGGGAACCTCCGGCATAGAACCGGGCCAGTTCGCTCTGGTACACCAGATCGGCATCGACACGCAGGACCGGGTCCTGATCTGTGATCGAGAGTCCAGCCGCATCCAGTTCTTCGACCACGAGGGTGAATTCATCACGATGTGGGAAGACGTGAACGGCCCCGGCGATGTCTACTGCAGCCCCGACCAACTGATCTACGTCGCCGAGCAGGGCGGCTCCCTGGGCAAGGGCCCTGCGCCAATCGGCGTTTCGATCTTCCATGAGTCGGGCGAACTGGTCGGCCGCTTCCGTGGGACGGAGACCGGCCTCACCATGCCGCACGGCATCTGGTGCGATTCGAAGGGAAACATATTTGTAGCGGAGCTGGGCACCGAGGGAAACAAAGCCCGCAAGTTCGTCAAAATTTAACACGATACGAAGTAACTACTAGGGCCTTATGCTAGTTGGGAAAGGCCAATTGCTTGATTTGCAGATAGTCAGGTACGCCCAAGAGGCGGTTGATATAAATGCAGAGGGTATGTGCGATCAATTTTGTGTATAAGCGTGCACAAAGGCCTCTGAGCGTGTGAGCGTGGTTGGTTTCAATCGAGAACTGTGCGTTGAGTTGACTGGTGACTGTTTCGATGATTTGGCGGACCGAGTCGTAGAGGCGAGAGAGGTGTGCCGGGATCTGTTTTTTCTGGTTTTTGCGCTTCTTGGTGAGAAGACGGATGCGATTGTATTGCCAGAGTTCCTCAGCTGCCGGTGCACTGACGTAGGCCTTGTCGCCGATGACGATGCGGTTGTCGTGTTCTGCAAGGAGTTCGCGACCGACAGCCAAGTCGCGTTCGTTAGCCGGAGCTAACTCGAAGTCGATAATGAGGCCACCCATCGTGATCAGCATATGCAGCTTGAAACCGAAGATCATCATCTTCTTGGAGGGAACGGGCCCAAAATCGGCCCCCCAATCGGACCATTTGGCGCGCGCTTGTGGCGCCAGATGGAATTGAACCACAGGAATAGGCAGGCTATCGATTACACAATGCACGTCCCTGTAGAGTTCCGTCCTGGCCAACATCATGCGTCGCATTTCATTGATGACCCCCATCAAGTTACATCGCCGCCGATTGAAACGGCTCTGCTCCGGCAAAATCGGAAACTTATCCCGATGTGCCTGCATATGATTGAGTAACTCTGTTTCCACATCCCATCCCACACATTCGCCGATGAGACAAATCGCGATCAATTCACTGTCGCTACACTCAGGCTCCGGCCCCGGTCGTCTCAAATGTTCTTCCAATTCCTTGCACATGTCGTCAACGAGCACATACACGCATAGACAGAAATCGTCAAAGTGGGCTATCATTCGCTTGGTCCTCCTGGTGAGCTACCTTGGTTGTTCGAGACTTCCAAAGTTATCTCACCAGGGGACTTTTTTCAAACACTAACTAGCATAAGGCCCTACTAAGCCACAGTAGTTGACCGGCCAGTCATCCTTGGAACCATTCAGTCTCTTGGTGACGCAACTGGTGTACAGCGGCCGCCATGCACGCCAGCCGACAGGTTGCGAAGAATGCACACGGTCGGTTAGGCATGGTTTTGTAGGGGGGCGTTGCGGGGGCGCAGCCCCTGCACAAGGGAGGCCGCTTGCGGCCGACCGCCCCAAATACAACAATGAGGGGAGAAAGAACACCTTTGCTCGCCTCGTACAGGTTGGCGAATCAGTTGCGGCTGAGTAGTTACGATACGAAGTAGAATCGCATCCCTTCCCCAGCCTGAAGAAGAGGGGATATAGGGCTGATTCCTTATCCAAGTGCGTGTATACCTGGTCTGACGAGGAAGAAGCAAGACTATGAATGCGACTGCACCGCCGATAGCCGGTCTCTGCACCTATGCGCAGGGCGGCAAGCAGGGCTACAGTGTTGAACGCACTGTACAGTTGCTGCGGCGCTATCTGTTTGTCGAGAGCCAGACGATGCGCTGCCTGGTAGCCCACCTGAACGCCGTGCCCGAATGGGAGGTGAAGTGCGGCCTCTCGCTCCATCTCTGGCAGGACGCAGAACATTGCACCTGGCTGCGCGACCGCGTCAAGGAGATGCGCATGCCGCCCCTCCACCTGGATCGCGTCCCTGACCCGGCTCTGGACGCTGTCTTCCAGGAACTGATCCGTTCCCGCACTACGCTTGAGCTTCTGACCGGCGTATACCGGGTGCTCAAACCGGCCAGCATCGCGGCCATGCAGCGCCATCTAGCCGAAGCGAACCCGCTGGCCGATCAACCTACGCGGCGCCTGCTCAGGTTCATACTGCTTGAGGAAGAAGAGCAGCTCGCGTGGGGCGACCTTGCGCTGCGCAGTCTGATCGAAGAAGAAGAGAATAGGGCAACGGTCGAAGCAGGGGAACAGTGGATCGCGCATCTGCAGGCATACCTGGATGCCGCCGGCGGAATCGACGCCGATGGCGAACGGACAAAGGAGGACGAGCTGCCGCCGGCCCGAGCCGAGGAGCCATTCAACCCAATCCGGACCCCGCAAAGAGATGAACGCTTTACCAGGGTGTGGCAGTCTCGCGGACGCCTCCCCAACGGCGACATCTCCGTCACCGAGCGAAACTGGTTTCAGCTCTACATGCGGCTGACTGAAATGCACGTCCCCGAACTGATGGCATTGATCATCTATGACTGGGACGACCAACCCTGGGAGTTCTACCACGAGATGGCCCGCCAGCTCTGGGATGAGGCGCGCCACGCCATGATGGGCGAGATCGCCTTCGAGTTGAGTGGTCTGAATTGGGCGGCGGTTCCGCACGAAATCAGTTTTGGCGAATTTCCCAATACCCAACTCGAGCCCGCGGACCGGCATTGCCTTCTGTGGGGGATCGAACAGGGGCTGATGAAACCGGACGGTAAGCAACTTGAGTTCAAGGTCGCCAGCGAATCGGGCGACCCGCTGTCGACTACGTTTCAGGACTTTGATTGGGCTGACGAGGTTCTGCATGCCCAGATAGGGCGCAAATGGCTGCTGCCAGCCTTTGAATCGATGGAGGCGATGCAGCAGCGCTACGAAGAGGTTCTGGCGCGATTCCAGGCTATCCTCGACCAGGACCAGGCGTTGCCAAGATCAGAATGGTGGGATGCCTTCTATCGGCAGGTACCTCATCAGGATAAACAGGAGGAACCAGTTTGACGAGTTGTTCGGTACTGTGTGTGGGCGAACACTTTAAGGGAAACTCATACGCACATTTCCGGACCATTTACCAGAGGTGAATCCATTCAACTAACCCACAGAAGTTATCTCATTCCCATAAAGGAGGAAAAGAGATGAAGCAGATCAAGTATTCGTGGCTGTTGGGAATCGTGATGGTTGTAGCCCTAGTGCTCTCGGCCTGTGGTGCTCCGGCCGCAACAGAAGCCCCGGCCGAGGAGGCCGCCGCCCCGGCCGCCGCTGAGGAAGAGGCCGCAGGGCCGGCCGAACTGCCGCAGATCGTCCCGATCGAAGGGCCGGAAGTGATCCTCGATCCGGCCATGTTCCCCACCGAGTTCAGTGAAGCGCCGATGCTGGCCGAGATGGTGGCCGCCGGCGACCTGCCTCCGGTCGAGGAACGGCTGCCCGATCCCGAAGACATCTACGTCATCAAGCCAATGAATGAGATCGGTAAGTACGGCGGCACATGGCGACGTGGCTTCACCGGGCCCGCCGACGGCGAAAACCTGATGCGCATCAACTCCTCGTCCCGTCTGCTCACCTGGAACTACTCGGCCTCCAAGATCATCCCCAGCCTGATCAAAGACTGGGAGATCAACGAGGACCACACCCAGTACACACTCCATCTTCGCCGCGGTGCCAAGTGGTCTGACGGCCACCCCTTCACCGCCGAAGACATCCTCTTCTGGTACGAGGACGTCGCGCTGAACGATGAGATCTGGCCCACCCCGCCCAATGAGATGGTGATCAACGGCGAAGTCGGCCTGCTGGAAGAGATCGACGACTTCACGGTGCGCTGGACATTCGCCTCGCCCTACCCACTGTTCCTGGACATCCTCGCCGGTCACAACGCTGTCGGCGTCGGCCCGGACACGGAGGGCGCTTGGAACGGCGGCGGCTACATGCCCAAGCACTACATGAGCCAGTTCCTGCCCGCGTACTCCTCCGAGGCAGAGGTGACGGCCAAGGCCGACACCGAAGGCTTCGACAGCTGGCTGGAGATGTTCAGCTACATGGCCTATCTGCCACACAACCCCGACGTGCCGACGATGGGGCCGTGGAAGACTGTTACGCCCGTAAATGAAGCAGTCTGGTCCGAGGTCCGCAACCCCTACTACTGGGCCGTCGACACTGAGGGCAACCAACTGCCCTACATCGACGAAATCGTGGTGACGCTGGCGCAGGACAGCGAGGTGCTCGCACTGCGCGCCATCGCTGGCGAATACGACCACCAGGCCCGCCACATTTCAATCTCGAAACTGCCCGTCTTCCTCGAAAACATGGAGGAGGGCAACTACCGCATTGACATGAGCCGGGCGTTCTTCCACAACAACGTCGTCAGTTTCAATCACAGTTACGACGGCGACGCCGAAATCCAGACATTGATCCGAAATCGTGACTTCCGCCGCGCGCTCTCAATGGGAATCCGGCGCGACCAGATAAATGAGGCCATTTTCCTCGGCCTCGGCGTGCCAGGCTCGGCCATGATCGCCTCCAACCTGCCTTCCACGCCCGGCGAAGAGTACGTCACCAAGTGGGCCACCTTCGACCCCGATCAGGCCAACGCGCTGCTCGATTCGATCGGGCTCGAGGCCAAGGATGACGAAGGCTGGCGCCTCCGTCCCGACGGCTCCGGCGATCGGTTGCGCATCGAACTTGCCGCTCCCGCCAACATCGGCTGGGAATGGGACGGCATGCTCGAGATGATCAAGGACCACTGGACGGCAATCGGCATCTGGGCCGACCTCAAGATCCAGGAACGCAGCCTGTTCGAGACCGAATCACGCGCCAATAATCATCAGCTCGCAGTCTGGACCAACGGTGGCTCGTCGGCCCTCTGGCTCTACCCCCGCCATGTGCTGCCGGTCAACTTGGTCGAAGCCTACATGGGCCCCGACATCGCCCGCTGGTACAACAGCGGCGGCGATGAAGGCATGGCGCCGCCCTATCCTGAGATGGAGCACGCGCTCGATCTCTTCCGCCAGGGCTACGGCGTCGGCGGCGACGAACGCAACAAGCTAGCTCAGGAGATCTGGTCGCTCGTCGTCGATGAGGTCTGGCAGATCGGCACAGTCGGCCAGGGCGCAGGCATCGCTGTCACCAGCAACAACATGGGCAATGTGCCGCGCAACCAGTGCCCTGCGCAGCACTGCCGCACGCCCGCAACCAGCCATCCACCCACCTACTACTTCATAGAGTAGTCGAGTCTGAATCTCAGGCCTGTGGTCAGGGGTCACTCCCTTGGCCACAGGCCCATGACCGCCGGAGCGCCCCATGCTCGCCTACGCTGCCCGTCGACTCGTCCTCGCCATCTTCACCCTGTGGACGGTCACGGTGCTCTCATTCATCATCATCCAGTTGCCGCCCGGTGACTTTGTCGACGCCTACATGGCTCAACTGTCTGCCACGCAGTCCAACGTCTCAGAGCAGCATTTCGAGTCCCTGCGCCGCCAGTACGCGCTCGACAGACCGATGTATGTGCAGTACCTCAAATGGATGAGCGGCATCTTCAGCGGCGATTTCGGTACCTCGATGATGTGGCGCAAGTCGGTGCTCGACGTAATCGGCGACCGCCTCGCCATGACCATGGTGCTCTCGCTGGGCGCGATTATCTTGACCTGGGCCGTCGCCCTGCCAATTGGCATCTACTCGGCCGTGCGCCAGTACTCCATCGGCGACTACGTCTTCACCTTTATAGGGTTCATCGGCCTGGGGGTGCCCAGTTTCCTCCTCGCCCTCGTACTGATGTATTTCGGTTTCACCCTCTTCGACTCCGATATCGGCGGGCTCTTCTCCCCCGAATACCAGTTGGAGCCGTGGAGTTGGGGTAAAGTGAAGGACCTTCTCTATCATCTTCCCCTCCCTGCCATCATCATCGGCCTCAGCGGCACCGCCGAACTGATCCGCGTTATGCGCGCCAACCTGCTGGATGAACTGCGCAAACCCTACGTGATCACCGCCCGCGCCGCCGGCATGTCGGAGCGCAGTCTCGTACTCAAGTATCCGGTGCGCGTGGCCCTGAACCCGTTCGCCAGCACCGTCGGCTATCTTCTGCCCTATATCTTGTCGGGCAGCGTAATCGTCTCCGTCGTGCTGGGCCTGCCCACGCTCGGCCCTCTGCTCTTGGGCTCCCTTGTCGCCCAGGACATGTTCCTGGCAGGGACAATCGTCATGATGCTCGGCGCCCTGACCGTCATCGGCACATTTTTGTCTGACCTGCTGCTGATGTGGATCGACCCGCGCATCCGTTTTGAAATGGTTCAGTAACCAGAAATCAGTGGCGCGTGCCGGGGCGCCGGTTCCCACCCACCCGCGCGTGCCGCGCTTCACAGGTGAACCGTGTCCGAAGAACACCCAATTGCCGACAGCGAGGAACGGATCTTCGTCGCCGGTCAGATGCAACTGATGTGGTGGCGCTTCCGCAAACACCGCGTGGCCGTGGTGGCTACCCTTGTCGTCGTCGCCTTCTATCTCGTCGTGCTGGGCGCCGACTTCCTGGCCTACACAAATCCGAACACGACCGAGGCCTATCGATCCCTGATGCCGCCCCAACCTATTCACTTTTTTGACAACGGCAGGTTCAGCCCACATGTCTACGCCGTAACCGGCGAGCGGGATATGAGGACCTTCAAACGCGTCTACGTTGCCGACCCCGATCAGAAGCGGCCCATCCGCTTTTTTGTGCGCGGCTACAAGTACAAGTTCCTCGGCTTCATCCGCACCGATCGCCATCTGATCGGCGTCGAGGGCGCTACCGCCGCGGAGTCAATATTCCTGCTTGGCACGGATGAGAAGGGGCGCGATGTATGGTCGCGCATCATGGTGGCGACGCGCACTTCGCTCACAATTGGCCTGGTGGCGGTGGCGCTTAGCCTCGTGCTCGGCGTTCTGCTGGGGGGGATTTCCGGCTTCTATGGCGGTCCGATGGACTCTGCTATCCAGCGCCTCATCGAGATTCTGCGTTCGATTCCCACCATCCCGCTTTGGATGGGGATGGCCGCCGCCTTTCCCAGGGACTGGAGCGTCGAGCAGATTTACTTTGCCATCACCATTGTCATCGCCTTGCGCGGCTGGACAGGGCTGGCACGCGAGGTGCGCGGCCGCTTTCTCTCTCTGCGCGAGGAGGACTTTGTGACGGCCGCCGACTTGGCCGGTTGCAGCCGCAAGCGCATCATTTTCCGGCACATGATACCCTCCTTCCAGAGCCATATCATCGCTGCCGCCACTTTGTCGGTCCCGGCCATGATCCTGGCGGAGACGGCGTTGAGCTATCTGGGATTGGGTTTGCGTCCGCCGGCCATCAGTTGGGGTGTCATGCTTCAACAGGTGCAGAATGTCGAGGCGGTCGCGCTATCGCCCTGGTTGCTGGTCTCGGCCGTCCCCGTGATCGTCGTGACCCTGGCCTTCAACTTCATGGGCGACGGTCTGCGAGATGCCGCCGACCCGTATGGCGTCTGAGATTATTGACTCCTGAAATCTTTCTCCACTTGCCGCTGAGGTTATGCAAAACGACCGCCAACCGATCTTATCGGTACGCAATCTGAAAACGAGCTTCTTCACCGACGAGGGCATCGTCCGAGCCGTAGATGGCGCCAGCTTCGACGTTCACCTCGGCCAGACACTCGGCATCGTCGGCGAGAGCGGCTGCGGCAAGAGCGTAACCGCGCTCTCCATTCTCGGCATCGTGCCCCGTCCGGGCCGCATCGTCGAAGGGGAAATCCTGCTGCGCCGCGAACCTGAAGACGGCCAGGCGCACGAGATCGCGCTGACCTCGCTTGACAACAGCAGCAGGGAGATGCGTTCGATTCGAGGCGCCGAGATCGCGCTCGTCTTCCAGGAGCCGATGACTTCGCTCAGCCCCGTTCACACGATCGGCAACCAGATCATCGGCGCCGCCCGCCTGCACCGCAAACTTTCCAAGCAGGAAGCCAGCGAGTTGGCGGTCGAACTGCTCAGCCTGGTAGGCATCCCCCGGGCCGAGGCGGCCATTGACGCCTATCCATTCCAACTTAGTGGCGGCCTTCGTCAGCGCGCCCTGATAGCGCTCGCGCTTTCCTGTGAACCAAGGCTTCTCATCGCCGACGAACCAACGACCGCCCTGGACGTAACCACGCAGGCACAGATTCTCGATCTCCTGCGCTCCCTCCAGGAACAGAATGGGATGGCAATCATGCTGATCACCCACGACATGGGTGTGATCGCGGAGATGGCCGATCAGGTCGTGGTGATGTATCTGGGCCGCGTGGTGGAGGAAGGCCCCGTAGACACCGTATTTGGCGAATCGAAACACCCTTATACACAGTCCCTGTTGCGCTCGATCCCTAGCATCCACTCGACGCCAAAAGTACAACTACCCACCATCACTGGAACCATTCCTCACCCGTATAACCGACCTGCCGGCTGCCCTTTCCATCCCCGCTGCCCCGACGTTATCCCGGGCGTCTGCGACAAGCACGAGCCTGAGCTGCAATCGGTAGGAGATGAGCACCTGGTGAGCTGTTTCCTCTATCATCCGGTACCGGAAACCAGCCCGTAGAATTCTAATTCGACAACTGGTCGAAGGATTCTGTTTCAAGACAGTTGGCAAAATGGAAAACGAACAAGTGCTGCTGGAGGTCAAAGGACTACAGAAATTCTTCCCGATACGGAAGGGCTTCTGGCAGCGCGTAGTAGGCCAGGTCCGCGCGGTTGACGGCATCGACTTCCACGTTTACAAAGGAGAGACCTTCGGCATCGTGGGAGAGAGTGGCTGCGGCAAAACGACCGCCTCCCGCTGTATCGTGCGTGCGCTACAGCCTACCGCAGGCGAAATCCGATTCCGAACCGATGACGGCGCTATGATTGACGTCGCCAATCTGTCCAGGGACAAGCTGCAGCCCCTGCGGCGACAGATGCAGATGATCTTCCAGGACCCCTTCTCATCGCTGAACCCGCGCATGACCTTGTTCGACATTATTGGCGAGCCCCTGCTGGTCAATGGGATGGCGGACCGCGGGAAACGTATCGAGCGCGTCGAAGAGTTGCTCGGCCTTGTCGGACTGCGGCCCGAGTTCCTGCAACGTTTCCCTCACGCCTTCAGCGGCGGCCAGCGCCAGCGCATCGGCATCGCCCGCGCCCTCGCCCTCAACCCAAGTCTGATCGTGGCCGACGAGCCGGTTTCGGCGCTCGACGTATCGGTGCAGGCGCAGATCCTGAACCTGCTGCTGGAGCTGCAGGGCCGCCTCGGCCTCACCTATCTCTTCGTGGCGCACGATCTCAGCGTCGTCAAACATATCTGCGACCGCGTCGCCGTTATGTATGTCGGCCGCGTAGTCGAGACCGCGGAAACGCAGCAGCTCTTTGAATCACCCAAACACCCATACACCGAAGCCCTTCTCTCCGCCGTACCCCAGCCGGACCCGAGCCTGCGTTCGCAGCGAATCATCCTCGAAGGCGAAGTGGCGGACCCCGCGAACCCGCCGTCGGGCTGTTATTTCCACCCGCGCTGCCGCTACGCGGTCGACCGCTGCCGCGAGGAGACTCCCGAACTGGAGGAGGTTGCGCCCGGCCACGCGGTAAGCTGTCACCGTGCGCGAGAATTGGACCTGGTGGGCACTTTGGACGCGCCCGTTTTGAGGGCAGGGCACTCATAGCAAGGTGGGGATGCGCTCTATATGATTTGCGGTTTTGGAATTCTGCTCGGCGCGGATCAGTACAGTTGGAAAGAAGGGTCGAGCGGTTTTTTCTCTCCTCACTGCGTCATTGGACTGCCTTCGACGCCCAGGCTTCATCAACCATCTGAAATACGTCCCTGGTCGGGTTATACCCCAGCATTGTTCGCGCCTTGGCGATGCTCAACTCCCAGTTGACGACCTTGGAGACCGTCACTTCGACGTAGGGCCAGCCAGTCACTTTCGATATGTGTCTCAGCAGTTGATCGTGTGCGAACGGCTGCGCGGCCATCAGATGAAAGACTTTGCCGACCGCGATCTTTTTTTCCAACAGGAGAAGCAACCCCTCGGCCAGATTGCGCGGATCGTTTACCATTTCGGTCCCTACTACGCCCTGCGTGTCATACGCAATCACCAGTCTGGGATCGCGGGGATCAAGGTCCTCCAGATTCTCGACCGTTTCCTGCTCCTCGGGTGACAGGCCGGGCTTGGATTTCAGCGCCTTAAGGAAACCTGGCAGGTAGAGTTTGTCGGCCCAGATCGACGTGGGGTTCAGAAGCTCTTCGCGGGCCAGCGTTACACCAAAACGGGGAATTGTCACAGGCAGGCCACAGCGCCGCATGTAATTCCAGCACATATCCTCGCATAGTATCTTGCTCATTCCATAGGGGTCGTCGTTAATGCGGGGATGCTGTTCGTCCACGGGCAGATAGAGGGCACCGTTGGGATTCCAGTAGACGTTGTCGGTGCTGGCAAGGACGAACCGACTGATCCGGTTTGCGTGAGGGACAAGAGATTCCAGCAGATTGTATGTACCGACTACATTAGTAGCGAAGATTTCATCTGATGTTCGGCCCTGGGGCAAATGGGCGCCCAGGTGGTAAACCGCTTCAACCCCCTCCACAGCAGGCTGCAGGCTGTCCCGCTCCGTGAGCTGTCCCTCCACAATTTCGACGCCCGGTCCCTCAATCCGCGTCCGCAGAGGATCTGCTGGCATGACGAGGGCACGCACCTGATGGTTCCGCCGCAGGAGTTCGGCGACAAGACGGCTGCCGATGCGTCCAGTGGCGCCGGTTACAAGGATCTTCATCGTTTACGCTCCAGTGTCGAATGAAAGGAGAAAAGGGGAGAGAAGATCCCTCCCCACGTGTAGTTTCAGCGTTCGCGCAAGGTCGGGTCAAGCAGGTCTCGGAGACCGTCGCCGAGCAGATTGAATCCGAGCACTGAGATTGCAATGGCGATGCCTGGGAAGACGGACATCTCCGGATGGGTATTCAGGTACTTACGTCCGCCGGCCAGGATCAAGCCCCACGATGGGTCGGGCGGCTGCGCGCCAAATCCAAGAAACGACAGGGCCGCCTCGCTCAAGATGGTCCACGCCAGCCCGATCGTAATCTGTACGATGACCGGCGCGCCGGCATTGGGAAGCAGATGGAGAAGCATTATGCGCCAGTTGGACACGCCGATGGCGCGTGCGCTTTCAATGTAAGGAAGTTGTGATACAGCGATCACTGCTCCGCGCGTGACGCGACAGAGAATAGGAACATAGATGACCGCAAGCGCGATAATCAGATTCTGCGTGGACGGCCCTAGCAGGACCGAAATGGTAAGGGCCAACAGCAGACCGGGAATAGCAAACATCAAGTCGATGAACGCCATGATGCCGGTCTCGACGGGCCCGCGCAGGAAGCCGGCCGTGATTCCAAGCAGGAGACCAACCAGGCCGGACAGGGCCATCGACAGGATGGCGACAAGCAGACTGAACCGCCCTCCGTAGATGATGCGGCTGAAGAGGTCGCGGCCCAGGTAGTCAGTGCCGAACAGATGCTCCGCGCTCGGACTGGCAAGCATCTGACTGAAATCCGCCTCGAAAGGGTCTGCGGTCGCGAAGACAGGGGCGAAAACAGATGTAATGATCAGAGCGAGCGTGATGATGAAGCCGACCACGAACAGGCGGTGACGGCCGGCACGGCGCAAGAAACGTCGCAGCGGTTTTCTCGCCGTCACTTTCCGCTCTGCTTCAGAGCTATTCGTAGCGAATTCGCGGATCGAGTTTGCCATAAAGTACGTCCACGACAAGGTTCACTAAGACGAAAGCGGTCGAGTAGAGAAGCAGTACACCCTGCAGCACCGGCAAATCCCGGTTCAGCAGCGCGCGTACCGTCAACTGACCCAGCCCCGGCACGAAGAACAATTCTTCGATCAGGACCGTCCCGCCCAGCAGGTAGCCCAACTCCAGGCCAATGACGGTTACAATAGGGATCGCGGCATTCTTGAGCCCATGCCGCCAGAGTACTTGCCGAGGACGGAGCCCCTTGGCATGCGCAACCCGCATATAGTCGCGATTGAGAACCTCGAGAACGGCGGAGCGCACGACGCGCGTCATCACCGCGGCCAAGGGCAACGCGAGGCTCAATGTGGGCATGACCATGTGCACCAGGTTGACGCCCAGGCCATCGCTGACTGGCCTAAAGCCGGAAGGCGGCAGCCACCGCAGACGCGCCGCGACCACCAAGATCAGAATCGTGGCAATCCAGAAGTTTGGAATTGAGATTCCGAGTTGACCGAATTGCATCGCCAGCAAGTCAACCCATGTCCCGTTGCGGGCAGCCGCTAAGATTCCCAAGGGAAGGGCGATCGAAAGCCCCAGCAGAATCGTGAGAACACTCAGTTCCACCGTCACGGGGATTCGCGATTTGACCAGATCCCAGACGGGGTAACCGCCTAACAAGGAGTTGCCCATGTCTCCGCGGAGGAGATCTCCCAGCCATTCAAAATACTGCACATGGAGTGGCCGATCAAGACCCAGAAACTGACGCATCTTGTCGGCCGCTGGCGATCCTGCGCCCACGGTATCGAGCAGGACGAGTACCACGTCGCCGGGAAGCGCGTGCATCAGCAGAAAGACGAGGGTCGCCACTGCCCAGACGGTCAGGACAGCGCGAATCAGCCGGCGACCCAGAAATCCCGACATATGAAGTCGCCTCCTCTTTCACAGTCTGGAATTATGAAACAGGGCCTGGAATTATGAAACAGGGCGAGATATGGACGGGCGCGGCAGAGTACAGAAGGGGCGGTTCGCCGCCGAACGGAGGACGCATCTCCTCTCTTCGGGGAAATGCGTCCTCTTGAATGAGGCTGAAACCCGTTACCGGTCCAGCCAAACGTACTTCAGAAAGCGCACTGTGCCCAGACCATCTACCTGGTAGTCCATGACATCCGGGTGCATACCCATGCGATCGTCATAGGTGAAGAGGTAGACGAGGGGCCATCCCGCCTCATACCCAATGGTCAACGCCTCGGTATAGAGTTCTCGGCGCCGGTCGGGATCGGTTACTTTGCGCGCCTCTTCGACCAACTCGTTGTACTCGGGAATGTTAAAGTTTGGTGCAAAGCCGTGCGACACGCCCTCCGGATGCATGATGCCGTAGAAGATGTCGTCCGGGCTGGATGCGTAGAGACCTTGCAAGGCAGCGGTAAATTCGCCCTTGTAGACCTTCTCCACCCAGACTGCGTGATCTGTGGCCAGCAGATTGAATTTTATCCCCAACTCTGCTGCGCTGATCTGGAGGATCTCGGCGATTTGGCCTTCATCAGAGGCCGCCCCGTAGAAGTTCAAATCGACTTCAAAACCGTCCGGATAGTTGGAATTGGCCAAGTACTCCTTGGCCTTCTCAATATCGGGCGATTTATAGTCCTCGATTCCGGTATAGTACTGGCTGTTCGGGGGCTGCGGGTCGCCAGCGAAAGAGCGGTTGCAGCGGCCTGCGGTATAGACATCGCACATGACCTGTTTGTCGACCAAATGCTGCAACGCCTTCAACACATTGGGGTCGTTGAACGGTTCCCTCCCTACGTTGAAGGTGAACATAAAGAAGATGCCGGTGTCGCCGGTAAACAGCTTGTACTCCTGCTGGGTCAGAGATTCCCAGGAGGCGCCGGGAACCATCATAATGAAATCGACAGCATCAGAGGAAAGGTTGGCCGCGCGCGCGGCGTCGTCGAGCAGATAGGACATACTGACGCCATCCAGGTAGGGAACGCCCTCTTCCCAATAGTCCTCATATCTGACCAGTTCCGTCTTGACGCCAGGCTCGAACTCCTTCAACTTGAAAGGCCCCGTGCCAATGTATTCGAACGGCTCCTTCTCGAAGGTGCCTGCGGGCATAACCAGCACTGCCGGCCGGCCAAGCACGTCCAGGAATGGGCTGTATGGTTCCTTAAGAGTTACCTTAACGGTGTATTCGTCTACAGCCTCGACGCTTGCAACCGGCGACAGCCAGCCCGCATAGGCCGAGATCGAGTCATCCATCGCGTGTTCAAAAGAGTAGACGACATCTTCGGATGTCATTTCCTGGCCGTTGTGGAACAGGACCCCTTTGCGCAGATGGAAGATATATTCGGTGTCGCTGACGGCCTCCCAAGTCTCGGCCAGAGACGGGTTGTTGTTGTATCCCGAATCCCAATACAGCAGTCCTTCATAGATCTGGTGGAGGATGTTCCACTCGGTTGCGCCGTGCAGCCGACCGCCCCAGGGGTTGATCACGGTTGACGCCTGCGCTTGGCCAAACTTGAGGATACCGCCGTACTTGGGCCCTTCCTCAGCGGCCGGTGCGGCCGCTTCCGATTCATCGGCGCTGGCGGCCTGTTCAGCACCGCCTTCCGCCGGAGCCGCGGGCGCGCATGCGGCAAGCAGGGCAAGCACCACGATTAGTCCGAAAATCGTGGCGGCAACAGAAATATTTCGCCTTCTCATCTCTTGGCCTCCTGGTGTCTTGGATGGATTTGACGGTTGGCAATATCGCTGCAGAAGATGGCAAGACAACATAATTTTATTACATTGGCAACGAGTCGGTCAAGTCGATTTTTCCGACTGGCTTGCGACCCGCAAGAGGCAAAACTACTCCTGCCCATCGGGTGTGTCTCCGTTCAGTGCTCTCACGTGGACAGCGCCAGCCGCAGAAGAAAGTGCAGGAAGGGGCCTGAAATTGGAAGTGTAGGTCCATCAGGCAAGTTCTGCCCTTTGTACCAGACGGCGCACGACGGGGACGATCTGACGCTGAGATGGAAGGGAATCAGGAGGGAATTGAAGCGGGATGCAGGGAAGCGGAATTGAGCGGTGGTAAATCGACCGGGCAACTGATTACGATGGCCAAGCCGTCACATCGACTCTATGCGCGAAAAGCCTTTATCATTTCAATCAGCAGAGCAATCTGCGCACGACCTCCTTTAGCCGGTGTGCGCGGCGTCTTCCCGTTAACTATACAGTCGTGGAAGTGAACCAGCTCCAGCTTGAACGCTTCCTCGTACGAGGCGGTCGTCGTCGACTCGTGGAAGTGGCCCCCATCCATCCGCCACTCTTCAACTACCGTGGCCGCATTCTTCAGAAACGGACTGGGAAATTTGATAGACACGATGCTGTCCGGCGCGTAAACGGTCATCGTCTCGTCGAAGACGCGTAGCTCCCGCACCGAGGCGGTGTCCAGTATACAACGCAGATTGTTCGGATAAGCCAGGATCGAGACGAAGGCCCCGCCGCCATTCCAGATTTCAGTCGACACGACACGCTCCGGCAGCCCGAAAGCGCCGTCCAGAATGTAGATGTCGTGAATCGACAGGCCCAGCATCTTGCCATAGGCGCGCATGACCGCTTCGGGTTGGGCGCCAATTGCGCGTTGCAGGCTTTCCTGGTTCAGCCGCTGCATCCTGTCCTTCTCGGACGCGTCGACGTCATCGACCCGCACGATGTCATAGTGCTCCAGAAACAGGGCATTCGGGCCGTTGATATCGTAAAGGCGGATCAGACTCGGGTCTTGCATCTGCTGGATGCGTTTGCGGCCGGCCACATAGCCGGGATCGTAGCATTTGTGATGGCCGAGCATCGCAACACAGCCGCTCTGCGCCTGTGCGTCCAGAATCTCATCGGCCTCATCCAGGTTGTTGCACATCGGTTTCTCGATAAAGACGTGTTTGCCCGCCCGCAGCGCATCCGTAGCCGGCTGGGCATGGTCCTGCGTCAGCACCATCACCGCATCCACGTCCGCCCGCTCCAGCATCTCGCGATAGTCGGAAAATGTGTGCCGAATTCCGTACTTCGCGCCGACAGCCTGAACGGTACCGGGGGACAGATCGCACAGGGCCGCAATCTCAAAGAGCTGCGGCAATTCAGACAGATGCGGCAAGTGCATCACCTGCGCGACCATTCCAGTACCGATTAACCCGATTCTGACTGGCTTGTTTCCCACGCTTTGACTCCTCCGTACAAAAAGATGGCGCCGCTTTCGTACACTGCTTCGCATTCTGCCCGAAGTTTTACGGCTGGAGTTTCAGACGACTTCAAAATGTGCCGAGAAACGCCTCGACGCTCAGATCAGCCGGAACCTGATCGAAATAATAGTGGGTCTCGTCACCCTGGAAGCCCGGCACCCACTGAACTTCCTCGTCCTGCAACAAATCGTCAACAAACTTGAAACGCGTCCAAAGTATTCCGGCTTCATGGTCGCTGAAGCGATCGGCCAGTGGCTTGCCCCACTGCAGAGTCATGGGATGAATGCTCGTCGCCCAAACTTGCTCTTGCTCGGGTAGGCTGTCAAAGTCCGGACTCTTAAGTTGATGAATACGCTTGGCGCTCTTGCTCAAAAAGATCGTTGAGAGTAACCTGCCCTTTTCGCCGCGACCTGGGTGCAGACGCTCCAGAGCGGCCTTGTATGCAGTGCCGTCACCGTCAACAACCGCCCGCAACGCCTCCTCGATATGCTCGAACGTCTTGGAGCTGCGTTCGTTCCAACGCTTGAACGCCGCCTGCGACGCGGGAGACAGATGTTCAACGAAAGGTAAATCTTTTTGTGTGGTGTACTCCGCAAAACCGCCGTGTATGGTACGGCGCATCCTGGCGTTGTAGCGGCTGCCCCAATGCAGCAGGGGCAGGATATAGGCCACGCCATCGCCGGCCGCCAGATGCGTCTGGACGGCGCCGGGCACCGGCGTACGTGCATCGGAATTCAGCGCCGCGTTTTCCTCCGCCGTGTTAAGACGAGCGTGGCTGCCGGGCACAACCCACAGGACATTGTCGTCGTAAAGCGGCAGATTCCATTGAATGTAACGCGGCCCGTTCTCCAGGATGTCGTCAGCATAGCCTTGCAGCGGCGCGGTGTGCGGCGGATAGAAGTCGCGGTGCCAGCCGCGATGACCGGCCGTCTCGTGGTCGCGAACCGGATTGCACATGACCATCATTTCGGTGACAGCTGCGTCCTCCACGCCCAGCAAGCGGCTGCTGACGCCCTGCATGTTCTCGTGCAACCAGATCTCGACCGCGCCTATGGTCTGCGCATCGATCTGGTCGGCCAGCGCTCCCAGATTCAGGCGGGGCTGGGCGTGAGTCTCCCAGACACCGCCCGGCGGGTCGTCCGGTCCCCGCTCGCGAGCCCAAATCTCTTTCTGACGCTCGACGAGCACCTCATGAGCCCGCCGCAGGCCTTCCAGCTGTTGCGGCGGAATTACCCCCCGCAGAATCACATATCCATCTTCCAGAAACTGATCGCGGTTGTAATCCATGGCTGTTCCCTCTTCATTCTCGTTCCAAGAAGCCCGTTCCCGAAGCGTGTTTCAAATGCACTGGGTATCGACTGTCGACGTGTCAGGCTAATTGATTACCCGGCAGTTGGCGAGCATCTTGCGCCCTCTCTCCGAGAATTTGTCATACTCTTCTTGCGTCATATCGATAAGCGCTCGCTGGCCGAACCAGGGCAGTGAGTAACAGATAACCAGTTCCGGCCGCACGTGGTCCGAGCGGTTGGGCGTGCCGCGGTGCAGCGTACGCGGGTCCTGGATCCACAGCGTACCTTTTTTCAGATTGAGACGGCGCCGGGTGGGGAAATCACCCGCCTCCAGGATCTCATCGTAACGCGTCTCCAACTCCGGGTCGGCAAGATATTGCGTGCAAGGCAATATCTCGAAGCTGCCATTTTCTTCGTAGGTGTCGACCAGTGGGAACTTGACTCCGAAATGGGGACAGACTTCAAGGCCGACGTGAGGCACCAATTTCGAGATGCCCGCATCACGGTGCCACTTTTGGAATTCGCTGCCCGGATAGGGGTTGTTCGAATGATAGCAGGTGATGCGGAAGTCCTCAGTTCCCCAATAGCGGTCCAGAAAGTCCAACAATACCGGGTTCTCGTAGATCTCCGGGTCGGCAAACGGTTGCTCCCAGGGGACGTAGACGGTGTAGCGATTGACCACCTGCAGACGCCCTTCGAAGACAAGGCGAGCATCGCTGCGTCCATGCAATTCTACGCCGCTTTCCGGATCGCTGTGCGCCCGCACCGTTTCCAGGTAGGGGAGAAATGCTTCCCTTATCCGGTCGATCTTCTCCACGGGAATCAGTTCTTCAAATAGTACATAACCGTTGATACGCAGCTCAGCGAGCTTAAGATTGAGGTCATATTGGGTTGGCGATGCCAAGATCAGGTCCTCCTTCGGAGCGAGATTACCGTTAACGGGGGAATACCAGGCCCCCTTACTGGATTAGCACCGTGTGCCCCAGGTCTTATGGATTTCAGTCAACCGGCACGCGATAGGACGTTTCTTCGATCTTGTCGTGGTCTGACGACCGCGCTCTCTCCATTGCACGCTCGGTAACCGGCAGATAGTAGTGCGTTTCGGCGTTCATCGAGATAAACCCCTCCGCATAGGCAACGCCGCCAGACATACCGAACGCGCCGTCGCTGGTCTCGATGCGCTTGCGGGCATAGGCGCCACCGTAGCCCTGGCTGACCAGGCAGTCCAAAGCAGCCAGCTTCTTGTCGACAACGTCGGTGATGTCGATAAAGACATCGTTGTAGTACCCGCCCTCGGATTGCCAGACCTGTCGCGGAATCGCGGCCGCGCCGGTGCCGAAGAAGAAGACCTGGGCGGCCTTGTGTGGTGGATTGCGATCGCCGGGATCCACGCCTGATGCGAGCGACAGGGCATGGAGAACGATCTGCCCGGCGACGGCATGGGCGTTGGTCAGGCCGTCGCCCTCTTTGGGAAAGTGGGTCAGCACCAAGTCCGGCTTAAGCTGTCGCAGAAGGCGGGCCAGACGCCTCACTGCCTCGTCGGTGACGAGAAGAACGGCATCATCGGCGCCGAAAAAGTATACGTCCTCAACGCCCAACAGATTGCAAGCCGCGCGCGCTTCTTCCGCCTTGACATCAGATCGCTCGGCCATCAAGGACTGCAGTTCATCGGCAGCGGGAATTTCGCTACGGTGGTGCATCTCATCGCTGATGACCTTATCGTGGACGCGCGCTCCGTGTGTGAGGACGACACAGCCGACATAGTCGCCGCGGGCGGCGTGATGGGCCATTGTGCCCCCGGATTGGTCGAAAATGTCGGCGGGATGGGCGCCGACGGAGAGAATGCGTAGCGGCTCGGACATGGTTCATACCTCCTGGTTGTTGAGGGAACTCAGTTCACCCATTAGTATAGCTTACAAGCCCACGCGGAGTGAGCGGACAAAAACAGGGGGCAACTGGAATTTTCCAGGCCCGCGACAACTTTATTTTTGTGCCTGTCCGGGCACCGCGTTCACGACTCAACAGAATCCTCAAAGTGGAAGGAAAACAGTTCAGCGTCACGCAGGAAAAAGCGCAGCTTGCGCCAGTAGGTCCTTTCCCCCGGACCGCCCCAACGGGAGCCGACCCCCGCCGGGATGTCGGGACTTCCCGCCCACGTTATCGTGTGAGCGACACTGTCACCTGTGAACGTATCACAACGCTCCTTCAGGCAAGGCTCAAGCGGCTCGTCATACCTGTCTGCAACCTCGACCCGCACCGAGCCCCCCGGCGCGCAACGGGCATTGATTACCAATTTCGTCCCCAGACTGATCAGCTGGCGCGTCACAACAGTCCCCTCGCGATACCTGTTCGCATACAGCCCCGCGTACCCGTCCTTGCGTAAGGTAGCCAGCCCCAGACCGAACCTCGCATTCAACGGATCGCGCGCCTCCGGATGATCCAGACTCTCACGCGCGCCGGAGAGGAAGAAGTCATGGTGGTAATTCGTGCCGCCGTGATAGAACCACAACTCATCATCCATCTCGATTGGCGGACTCACTAGTGAAACCATATAAGCGTCCCAGTGCCCCTCGCCGCGCGGGGCCAGGAACGGCTGACGCTTGCCGGTCCGCCGCCACCGCAACCCGTCACGGCTCATCAGCAGTTGAACCTCCATCTCATTGTCTACCGCCTGAAATACGCCGACCGTAGCCAGATGCACATTGCCCAATTTGAACTGTGACATCCCGTAAAACGAGTCGTCCAGGTTGTCCTCCTCGTCATCGGCCGCCGCCACCAGAACCGGTTCGCTCCAGTGCAGAAAGTCGTGACTGCGGCACTGGAAAACGCGCCGCTGACTGTAAGCTGCGAAATTGTGGGGTTCATTCGTGATGGTGAATGAGCGGCGATTCTGCGGATTGCGCATATTATTCGCGCCAGCCGCAACCATCATCACATGCCGTGTATTCTGCACGAACTCCCGCGCATATTCATCATAAAAGAGCGCCGACACGTCGTCGAGCTTGGATCCCAGCATTCCGATCGATGGCAGCTCGTCATAAACGGTCCAGTGAATGCCATCAGGCGAGCGCGCGCACCTGATATTGTGAAAACTGGCGACCTCGTCGTTCCGCATGTGAGAGAAGAGCGCGCGAAAACGCTCGTCCGCGCTGGAAGGATGGGGATCTAGCACGACATTCATCGAGTGAACCTGCCCAAACTCGCTGTCGCCCAGAACAATGTTAGTCTTATGGCCGTACAGTTCGTATACATCCAGTTCCGGCTTCTCCCAGTGGATTCCATCCTCGCTCTCGGCGTAAAGCTGCCGTGAGAAAGTGCCAAAAGGATTGTTCGGAATCGGTTCGGGCGCGGGTTTTCCGGCCATGTCCTCATACCAGCACTTGAAGAGGCCATCCTGCGGATCGCGCAGCACACAGTAATTCGAATAGGTAAAGTAGGGCACATGCTCCCAGGGCCGGTCCTTGCTGATAAGAGGCGTTTCCAGGCGGCGCGTAGGCCGGTGCCAGCGGCGCGTCACATCCTGTACCGATTCAATGACGACACTGTCCAGAAACGTCTGTGTAAACTCCTTCACGTACAGATGTGTGCTGTCCCTGCTCAGATCGCGCATAGAATTCCTCCCAATCCTTCATCCATCCGGAAGTTAGACCTAATTCGGATAAACAGCGGCATCCCGCCTGTCAGATCGCATGGCCTATACGTGCGCCATCGGTTGTGGCTTCGAAGATAAATCGGGAAGCGTTGGCCGCGCCGATAACATGCAATTCGTCAACCTTGCCCGCCAGCGCAGCGGCCAGCGGATTATAGGGCCTGCTACCGGTTGCAACGACAATCTCGTCAAATGCACCGACTTCCTGCTCGCCGGCGGTGTAGATGCTTCGTAGCGTCGCGATGGCGCCGTTTACCCGCGCCAAGTCGTGCCCCACAATGAAGGTGACGCCATGCTCTGTCAACCGTTGGCAGAGCATCGCCGCATCCCTTTCGCCCAGGTCCGCGCCGGCGCGGGCCATCGCCGCGACGAATGTGACCGCCACCCCCGCGCTGCTCAGGTGGTCGGCAGCCACAAATGCCGGCGCATGGCCGTCGCGGTCGACGATCAATACACGGTGGCAACCATCTGCCTTGCCTTCAAGGACCTCATGGACAGTCAGGGGCTCTTTGTCGCCGCCTTCGACCCGCGCTCGGACCGGCTCGGAACCCGTAGCCAGCACTACCACATCGGGGTTCAAAGCCAGTATGCTTTCATGCGTTGCCTCGACACCTGACCGAACTTCGAATCGGCTGCTGTTGGCCTGTCGCTGATAGAACTCTGCAATCGTCGAGAAGCTGCGGCGCAGCGGCGCGGCACCCGCCAGATGGATCTGCCCGCCGACGCGATCCGCCTTTTCCAAAACGATCACCTCATGGCCCCGTTCAGATGCCGTGATAGCGGCCTCCATGCCGGCCGGTCCCGCGCCCGCGACCACAACACGCCGACGAACTGGGACAGGCGCCGGAGTCGCCCATTCTATCTCGCGGCCGGCTACCGGATTGTAGATGCAGCCCACCGGACCTTCGCCGCCGTCGCAGCAGAACTGACAGCGAATGCACAGACGAATCTCATCCCGCCGGCCGCCTTGCAGCTTGTTCACATAATGAGGGTCTGCAAAATGACCCTTGGTGATGCCAACCACGTCGAGACAGCCGTCGGCCAGCGCAGCCTCCGCCACCTCCGGGGTGACAATGCCCCCGGCGTGCAAAACAGGCAGATCTATCGCCCGGCGCACACGGGCTACCCGAGCAAGCTGCGCCGCCTCCGCCATATACATCGAGCCTGTATGGTGGACGGCGCCGCCAACCGTGAGGCTAACATAGTCGATCAGCCCCTTGGATTTCAGAAGCTGGATCAGGCGAACACAGTCCTGTTCGTCATAGCCATCCGGGTGCATGTCGTGCGCCTTCAAGCGCGCGCCGACGACATAGTCGTCGCCCACGGCCCGCCGCATCGCCGTAAGCGCATCGACGAGCAGGCGCGCACGACCGGTAAAGCTGCCGCCGTAGTCGTCTTCGCGGCGGTTGCAGGCCGGGCTGAGGAACTGCGAGAGTAGATGATGTTGATGGGCATGCAGCTCCACCCCGTCGGCGCCGCCGGCCCTCGCCCGCCGGGCCGCCCGTCCGCAGCAGGCAACAAGATCCTCAAGGTCTTCCGACGACCAGGATGCCACGTTTTCCGACGCCAGAACGGGCGGATCGATGACAGCCGGTACCACGCGCGCAGCAGGCGCGGTCGGCATCGGCTCGCAAAACTCAGACAGATGGACCTGAGCGCCGCGGGGACAAAATTGGGCGATAAATTTGGCACCATGGCGGTGTACGGCCTGTGTCAGCGTACGGTAGGAGGCGATGAAACGATCGTCAAGATTCTGGAAATAGGCGGGGTGATCGCCTTCCCGTACCGAGGTTGCCCCCAGCGTAACCAGGGCAATGCCGCCTCTGGCGCGCTCCTCGAAATATGCTCGGCATTTGTCGTTAGGCACGCCGTTGTGGTGCATCCATGACGCCATGTGGCCCGTACTGCATATGCGGTTCCGCAGCGTCATCCCCTTGATTGTCAGCTGTGAAAATATATGCGGATAGTCTTTCATTGGTCGGCGGGAGTCGCCCTACTCTGCAGCTGTGATGAAATCCTCAGTGCCACGCCAGTTCCCGAAAATTGTGGACGCGATGAAAAGTGGCAAGATCCGCATCGTGGTAGTGTCCAGAATTCCTGCAGGTGCGCGAAAGGATCGCCAGGTCGTCGCCGTCAACGACCATGGATGGATACATAAACGATTGACTCGAGGCGGGCGCCATAGCAACACAGCCGACAGGCAGCCAGTTCAGTCCGTCCATACCGCAGTATAGCATCAGGAAGCGTCTCTCCCCGTTATGGCCGCCACCCAGCATCTGCGGCTCAGCGCTTGAAATAATGTTGCTGGTCATCCAGAACAGCCGCGTAAGTTCGTCATAGACGATACAGAACTTGGATTGTCCACCCGGCCAGGGATAGTGCTGGTCGAACAGCAGGTTCAGATTCGTACCGTCGTCTTCAAGGTCGAAGAGCGCGGCGATGCCTGGCGTGGTGCCTGTATGCTTTGGGTTGACGCGGCAGGCGATCCTGAGTTGTCCGTCCACGTCCATGACGTTCCCTTCAAGATTCCAGTCGTCAAACAGGTCCGGCTGGTGATGGTCATGCGCGGTTCTGAATTGCCGAGCCGTCTGTGTTGCCGGAATGACCTGGGACACACGCCATGCGCTTGGGTCCAGCAGTTCTCTCGAGAGGTCGGCGGCGATCGCAACCGTGGCTCTGTGTTTTTGGTCTAGAACCCAATACAGCTGTCCATCTCTGATCACCATGTTCGTCTGGCAGTTCCAGAAGGCCCCCTCCAATACCATAGCGGGATCGGACCAGGTTTCGCCCTCATCGTCGCTGCGCATGAAATAGACGTCCTGGTGCTGACGGGGCTGTGTAAACATATAGAGTTTGTCTTCGACGATAAACGGTGTTCCTTCGGCGAGCGGCAGGTCAGGCAAACTTTGCCAGCTTCTGCCGCCGTCAACGCTGCGCGACATCATCAGGTGGTCGGGTCCAACCCTTCGCTGCCAGCAGGGGGCGGCAACAAGAAACTGGCCGCTGGGCAACCGGGCCATACCTGGGTCATGAATAAAGTACTTCACATGATCGGGAACTTGGGCTGCGATGGTGTAGTTCTGGGCCAAGGGAGGTGAGAAGGGATTTCGGACGCGCTGACGCGCAGAGGAACTGTCGCCACCACCATACCTGGCATCGTCGCCGGTCTTGCCGGCCGGCGAAGGGGCCGCGGCGACAAGTACGCACCAGGGCGCGTCCGAAGTGAGGTCCAGTCCTGGCGAACCGATGTCTATGCGTTCACCTTCCCGCATTCGTTTCTGATAGACCGCGCAGTCAAGCGCCGTGCCGTCGTACACTACGCGGAATGCCGAAACATTCGCCTGCTGGAAGCCCATGCGTTCGAGCTGCTCTGCCCGGCTTTGCCCACCTCGTCCTCGCGCAGGGGTAATGGCGTAGGCGACTCCTGCCTGGCGGCAGATTTTGCGTGTGCCGAAGAAACTCGACCGAATAAAGCTCCGGCCCGCCAGTGCCTCCGGCAGCTCGGCCAAGGTATGACCCAAATCCAGGAAAAGGCGCGCCCCTTTGGCCAGGGTATCGGTTTCCCATTCAAGCGGCTCAAGCACGGCTAGCGCGCCGTCTACAAGCGCCTCTGCACCGTGGTCGGAACGCGTCACTGTTGAGTTCGTGATGGTTCCCTCCTAGAGAAGGGGACTGTAGCCCGATTCAGACGCAACATCTTCCTCAAGAGTCTAGATCGGCCAGGTTGCGTCCATCTGCCATGCCTCCAGAGATTGAAGGGTCGCGTTGCCCCCCAACGAGAAAGGCTGAACGTCCAGGCTGTCAGGCCGCGCCGGATATATGCGCTTGCCCAGGTACTGGCCGCCATCCGTAAAGACCTCGACCACGCTGCGGTCAACGAAGACGCGCAACTCGATCGGCTTGTCGTAGGAGTGCCTGACGATACAGCGCTGCGACTCACGATTCTTGACCGCCTGACTGACACTCGAACGGGTAACGTCCAGGACCAGCATCCTGTCAGGACTCAGTTTGTCCGGTGGCTGCGTTGAATCATTGGGGTTGACGTTGAAGCGGATCATCGTCTGCTCAGCGCCGTCGGGCGAACAGCAAACGCTCAGGCCGAACTCCTCTGCGCTTTCCCAACTGAAGAGAGCCCGAATCTCCAAACGGTTACCGCGCACGCGGTCAAGCGTGATCGTCGAATCTCCCGCCAAGTGGATGTTGGATAATGTGACAGGATTGCGGCGCAGGGCCTCCAGCTCCTCTACCGGGTTCAGGAGCAGGTCGCCTTGCTCTGACATAGAGAGCGCCATCGGCAGGGACATGATCCCCGACCAGCCCGACGCCCGCTGGATGTAACCGAATCGCCCCTCGGACAGCCTGCCAAAGAGAACGCGGCGGCCGTTGCCGTCCAGAAGCGTCTGGCACTCATTCAGGATGCCTGTCCTGTTGGAGAAATTCGTCTCACCATAGGCTTGTCTCCCGTGCCGCGTGGGAGCAAATCTCTGGTTCTCGTAAATTCCCGTATAGTACTGCGGCCCGCGGCGGTGGCTGGCGAAGAGCAGGACATGCCTGTCGCCCATCGGAAAAAAGTCTGGAACAGCACAGTCCTCACCGATTTCAGTATGCTCACCGCCCTCATAGAGGGTATGCAGATATTCCCACTGAACCAGGTCTTTCGACTTGAACAGGAAGGCCCTGTCCGGCTCAAGACCGTCGAATGCCTCCTGGCTGCTGTTTCCCGTAAGCGCGTAGTAAGTATCACCTTCGATCCACGCGCAAGGAGCGCCGTCTACCTTATAGGCGTCGCCAGGCACCGGCGTCGGGATAACCGGGTTCGCTGGATGCTTATCCCACTCGACCAGCAGCTCATCTTGGCTGGTAGCGATACAGATCCCACCCCGCACGCCGTGATAGATGATGGTAGGCACGCCATCCATGTTGACAAAGGCCGTGCCGCTGTAGCAGCCGTCCCGGTCGAAGGGGTCCACCGGCGCGAGCGCGATCGGGAGGTCCTGCCAGTGCACCAGATCCTCGCTGACCGCGTGCCCCCAGTGTATCGTTCCCGTTGCCCCGCCGTGGTAAGCGCCGTAGGGGTTATTCTGGTAGAACAGGTGATACCGGCCCTTCCAGAAGATAGTCCCGTTCGGGTCATTCAGCCAGTTGTGCGGGGCCAGGAAGTGGTAGGCCGGGCGATACGGGTCGGACGCAAGTTTCAGGCGGTTCAGGTCCGCGACGTCCGCGTCTGTTTCGGTCATCTGCCCACCTCTCTTGGCGGCTGGGAATGCGGCTGAATCCAGAGGATGGAACGCTTGGCCGCAGTCAAGGGTTGTTGAAAAAGTTGCGAGCACCCCCGTTGGAGTGCTCGCAACGAGCTATTCCAGCATTCCAGAGTCGAACCTGGACGAAATCGTCTACTGTGAATCCGCATCCGGATCCCAGAGCCACCAGTTGGCGATATCGACCAGCTGCGGCACGATGTACACACTGACATCGAGGTCAAGGTCTACACCTTGAAGGCGTTTGCTCTTGAGGGCGATCCACGACTCACCGATGAGTTGCGGTATGAAGACCTCCTCGTTGAGGATGCAGTCCAGTTCCTGGAAGTAAGGCGTCTGTGCCTCTATGTCTGTCTCAGCGAAGATGTTGGCCCAGAGCTCCTTTGCCTCGTCCGCATTCGGGCTGTACTCACTCCAGTGATAGTCCCGTTCTACGTCCAGCGGCCAGTAGCCCAGATCGACCGTACCAACCATATACGGCTCGAGGACATAGGGATTCGTGCCCGGGCCCCAGTTGGCGATGGCGAAGTCGAACTCGGTGCCGCGCGGCCCTTTGCCATTACGGTAGTCGGCCCAGGAGGCCGCGTCGATGAGATCGACGTTGGTCTTGAAACCGAGCTGGGTGTAGGCCTCATGCAGCATGACGGCGTAGTCAACGCGCATCTTGTTGCCTGGATAGACAGTCAGTTCAAGCTGGTATTCGGCGCGTTTGTCAGCGGTCATGCCGATTTCGTCGAGCAGCGCCTTCGCCTTGTCCAGGTCGTATTCAAACTCGATCAAGGTGGGGCACTCGAACCGCGTTCCGTGGAACCAGCTGTGGCGCACCACGCCAAAGCCCTGCATCACGTTGTCCACGAAGCCCTGCCGGTCGGCAGCGTACAACAGCGCCTGCTTGGCCTTCGGGTTTTGCCACAAGCCATCGCCGGCATGCCAGTTCGGCGTCTGAATCCAGAAGCCCATCACGTTGTCGGCCACCAGTACATCGATGTCGGGATTGTCCATCATCCGCACAGCCTCTTCAGGGGGCGCTTCCCACACGATGTCGAGTTCGCCCTTTTCCAGCATGATGATCGCCGTCTCTACCGGCGCGAACTTCACGAAGACGCGCTCGGGGCCGGGCTGTCCGCCCCAGTAGTCATCGAAACGCGCATATTCGACATACTGACCAGGCACATGCTCCACGAACTGGTAAGGACCGGTGCCGATCGGCCCTGTGACCCAGTAGTCGCTCGTGCCTGCAACCAGTTCGTCGCGGTCAAGCGTTTCAAGAGCATGCTTGGGCATCATCGGATGTTCGACATAGCCCAAAAACCCGGGAAAGAAGCTGGGATCCTGCTCAGTCAGCACGAACTCAACCGTGTAATCGTCAACGATGCGAATGCCGGTAATCTCATCCGCGCCCTCTTCCCCCTGCTTGTAGGCGAACAGCCCTTCAACCCGCTCGGCTTCGGCCTTCAGCGCCTCCGGCGGCAGGATGCCGGGATCATACTTCAGTTCGAAGGAGTACTTGACGTCCTCGGCGGTGAAATCCTCGCCGTCATGGAATTTTACGCCCTCCCGCAGATGCACCGTGTAGATCAGCCCATCGTCGGATACGTCATAGTCGGTGGCGAGGACGGGGATAAAGCTGCCTGTGGTGGTAAAGAAGAGCTCCTCCCACATCCACGTTGTCACCTCGTCCCTCTTGATATGGTGGAACCAGTCCTTGCTTCCATCCCAGGAAGGCTGCCAGAAGTTGAGCGTGCCGCCGTACTGTCTCTCTGTAGGCGGTTCCTGCATGGTGGTGGCGGCCGGGGCCGTATCCACCGGTGCGCAGCCGGTAAGCAGCAGAGCCGCTACGATTAGCATATTTACTGCAAGCAGTAGCCGTTTCATCGTTTTCTCCTCCAGTCCTGACGTGAGCCGGTGCGGCTCGTTTGTGTTGTCTGACATTCTTCGAGAAAGCTGAACGACCAGAGTTCTCGCACCTCCTTTCGGCTATGACTAAAGTTTAGCCGGTTTCCATGCCGCGCGGATCCAGTGCGTCGCGTAGCCCATCACCGATGAAGTTAATCGAAAGCACAGAAAGCATAATGGCGATACCGGGCGGAACCCACAGCCAGGGCACCCGCTCCAGAATGTTCAGCGATTGCGCTGAGCTCATCATGTTTCCCCAACTGGCAGTAGGGGGCGGCACACCGAGGCCAAGAAATGAGAGGCCTGCTTCAAGGAGAATGGCACCGGCGACGCCGAAAGTGGCGTGAACTACCAGCGGCGCTACCACACCGGGCAGTACGTGCCGCAGGATGATCCGGTGGGTGGGCAGACCAAGCGAGCGTGCGGCGGTCACGTAGTCCATCTCCCGCAACGAAAGGATTTGACCGCGCACCAGCCGCGTTGGCTCCGGCCACCCCATTATTCCGATGGCAAGCATCGAGTTATACATGCTGGGGCCAAGAATCGAGACCAGGAAGATGATTACGATCATGGTTGGGATCGTCATGACGACATCTACGGCGCGCATGATTATCCAGTCCAGTTTGCTGCCATAGTAGCCGGCGATCGCGCCCAAAATGATAGCGATCGTTTCATAGATGCCAACAGCTACCAGACCGACACTGAGAGAGACCCGGCCGGCGTGGATCAGGCGGCTGAACACGTCGCGGCCCAGAGAATCGGTGCCCAGCCAGTGCGTCTGTGTGGGCGGTTTGCGGTAGAGGCTCAACTCCTGCTTGGTCGGAGAGTGCGGAGCGACTGCGGGCGCGAAGACGGCGAGCAACACCATAATCAGCAACACACCGAGGCCGAGCATCGCCAGACGGTGCCGTGAAAAGCGACGCACCGCGCGCCTGGCAGGTGTATCGACAAACAGCTGTTGCTCCGCCTGCAGATCGTTGGCCATCGGCCCGGCCCTCCAGCGCCGCACAGGTCTGTGCGGAAGTTCAATCGTAACGAATTCTCGGATCGGCCACCGCGTACAGAATATCGGCCAGCAGGTTGCTGGCAAGAACCATCGTGGAGGCAATCAGAATGATCCCCATCAGGATCGGGTACTCCCGGTTCAACGTGGCCTGCCAGCCCAGCATACCAAGCCCCGGCCACTGGAAGATCGTCTCGATGATGATCGATCCCCCCAGCAGTTGACCCAGGCTCAGCGATGCGACCGTGATCATCGGCAAGAGCGCATTGCGGAGAGCGTGACGGAAGACCACGACCCGTTCTCGAAGCCCCTTGGCGCGCGCCGTAGTTACGAATTCCAGGTGCATCGTCTCCAACATGCTGGAACGCGTGTAACGCGCCCAGACACCGGCAAAGTAAGCGGCCAGGATGAACGAAGGCATGATGAGATGGTGAATCCGATCCCAAAGGGAGAAGGGTTCGCCAATCGTTTGCAGACCGGAAGTGGGGAATATGTCCAGCTTCAGCGAAAAGACGTACATCGCGCCGAGTGCGAGGAAGAATGAAGGAATCGACAGTTGCGCGAAGGCGAGTACGGTGACGAGATAGTCGATCCAGGAGTACTGCTTGAGGGCCATTACGATCCCCATGGGAACGCCTGCCAGAAGGGATACGGCGAAAGCCGTCGCCATCAGCAGCAGCGTCGGACCGATACGCTGCTGCAGGAGTTCCATAACGGTGTACCCGCCGGTAAGGGGATATCCCAGGTCGCCGCGAACTGCTCTGCTTAGCCAGGTGAGATAGCGGCCCAGCCAGGGATCGTTCAGACCAAGACTATCGCGCGCCGCTTCCAGCTCCTCGGCGGTCATCTCCAGCATGGCCCGCTCGCCCAGAAGCATTGCCAGCGGATCGCCCGGCGCCAGCGCATACAGCGCGAAGACGATCATGGTTATGCCGAAGAAGATCGGAATCGAGACTATTACACGTTGGACAATGTACTTGGTCATCGCTCGTCAATTCCCAGAGAGCGTATTCGCACGTTGCGTACTACCACGTCTCGAATCTTTGGAAATGGGCGGCTTGTACGGCCTATCGGGTCGTTCAGCGCTATGCGACCAGCGGGCGACGGCGCGAAATAGAGTGGCGGCAAGGTCAGGAGGATTTCCCCCTCTGCCTATCAGGCATCCCAGACATCGCGGAACAGTCGCAACCAGTTTCCGCCCAGTATCTTTTCAACGTCGGCTGGACTGTAGCCGCGATCCAGCAGGGCCCCGGCCAGATTCGGCATTTCAGCGGGCGACTCCAGGCCCAGGGGATAGCGGAGGCCGTCGCGCTGGCTGCGCGACAGGTCAACGAACTTGGCGGGGAATTTCGTGCCCTGCTGCGACCCGATATACCGCCCAAACGACTCCGGCTGATCCTGCGTAAAGTCGGTGCCGATGCCGACATGGTCGATGCCTACTCTGGACACCATGTCATCGATCGCATCAATGTAATCCGCTAAGGTGGAATCAAAGCCGGTGCGCAGAAAAGCGGTGATGGCCGTAGCGCCGATCACGCCCCCGCGCGCCGCCGCGAGCTTAAGGGCATCATCGGTCTTGTTGCGGGGAACGTCGTAATAGGCCTTGGCGTTGGCATGGGTTATCGCTACCGGCCTGGCAGACGCTTCAATCGCCTCCATTGTCGAACGCACGCCCACGTGGGAGAGGTCGATGAGGATGTCGAGGCGGTTCATATCCTCGATCGCGTCAACGCCAAAATGACTCAGACCGTCATCGCGGCGCTCGTAGCAGCCGCTCCCCAGCAGGTTGCGCTCGTGGAAAGTCAGCTGGATAATCCGCACGCCCAGGGCATGGAACAGAGCCAGTCGGTCGAGATCGTTTTCGATCGGCGTGGCATTCTGAAAGCCGAGGATGACGCCGACCTTGTTGTCCCGCTTGGCTTGCAGGATATCCTCCACGCTCTTGATTTGAAGGAGGGTCTCTTCGTATGTCCGGAAGCGCACCAGCCAGGCGGCAATGTGGTCCAGCGTCTGGGTATAATTTTCCAGAGTGGCGACCGTCGCGTTGAAGGCCGTAACGCCCCCGGCGTGCAGGCTCTCAAACACCGCCGGGCTGTCCCAATTGCTGACATTCAGACCGTCGATGATGACAGCCTCCTGGTAGAGCTTGCGTACAGTCTCTTCGTGCGATGCAGTCATCTTTTTCTCCACGGTGGATGCCGTCTTACTGCCTTGGGATCGGCTGTTCTGCGCTCAGCTTGGGAGCGGCGACGCGTTTCTGGTCATGCACCGCCCACCTTGTCGAACCGGTCCAGCCGGAACCGCTCCACCGGATAGTCGGTGGCGCCGTCCGCGGCTAAGTCAGCCAGGATCTTCCCAATGAGGGTCGAAAACTTGAACCCGTGCCCGGAGAATCCCGCGCCCACGAGTACATTTGGATTGCGGGGATGGGAGCCAATGAGAAAGTCCCGGTCCGGCGTCAACGTATACATGCAGGTCGATCCTTCGACGTAGGAGAAGCCGCTGCCCGGCATGATGGACTCAAGCCATCGTTGCAGTTCATCGCGCTTACCAAGGTCAAGAGTTCGGTCGACTTCAGAGGGAGAGAATTCTGCGCCAAGCCCATCATCCGCGACCTTAAGCCCCGGGCCGTAGTCGGGAAAGCCGTAGAACTTGGTGTCGCTGTCGCCATAGACGGGCAGGGGGCCGGGCTGGTAAGGGGCTCGGTTTTTTGGCCGAAAGTAGAACTTCTGCTGGCGCGTAACGCGCAGCGGCAGCGCAAGCTCCGCCAGGATCTCGGAGGCCCAAGGGCCCGGCGAGATGATAAGCCGTTCGCAGCGATACTGGCCGGCGGATGTCTCTAGCACCGGCGACTCCCCGCTAAGATCAATACGATCGACGCGAACCTGGTCGTGGATGGTTGCCCCAAAACGCTGCGCCTGTTTGAGATGCGCCAGAACACTGCGGCCCGCATCCAGAAAACCAGCGCCGGGCGTAAGGCAGGCGACGGAGTCCTCGGGCAGTCGCAGTGCGGGGAACCGGGCCGAGACTTCCTGCGCCGTCAGCCTCTCATAGGGCCTTTTCAGCGCCTCCATTACGCCCATTCTCTGTTCGACATTGTCGTTGCCGGGGCGCGCGAAGTACAGCAGTCCAGTAAGGTGGAGAAGCTTCTGGTCGGAGAGGGATTCCAACTCCTGCCAAAGAGGGAGGGCCTCTTCAGCGAGCGCTACGTAGAGCGGATCATCGTAAAAGTTGCGATAGATCCTCGAAAAGCCATGGGAGCTACCCAGGTCATGGCCGATCTGAAACTGCTCGATCCCAATCGCAGCCACGCCGCTGCGAGCAAGATGGTAAAGGGCGGCGCTTCCCATGCCCCCCAATCCTACGACGAGGATTTCTGCATTGCGCATGATCTCTTGAGCCGATTACCGTTGAGGAAAGGAAGCCTGCTTAGCGGGCTGGGATGGGTCCCGCCATCTGAAGTCTGGCCTGATTATATGCCAGAAAAAGCCGATGTTCAAGTTGAAAAAAAATCTTGATTTATTGAAATCAGATGACACCGTCTGGCTGTGCCGCCTCACCAGCGTCCCGACTAGCGAGCGCCGCCGCCATTGTCCGGACGTCCAACAGCGTCTGACCGGCGCGGACGCCGGGCGCGAACGCGATCAGGCCAAGCCTATCGTCCTGTGTCGGAGAAGTGCAGCTGGTGAAGGAGCGAGATTCTCTAGTTTCTCTTCCCAGGAACTTATCGACCTACCTGTCGATTCCCAACATCCGGCGCGTCTCTTCGATGGTTGCGACCCCCCGGCCCAAATCGTTGGCAATGCGCGCGATCCGCTCTACCATCTGCGCGTTGCTCTGCGCCAACTCACCGCGCTGGTAGTGGATACAGTCCTCCAATCCGGTGCGCACATGACCCCCCAGAAGCATCGCCATCACATTCACCTGTAGCTCTTCGAGTCCAAGCGCACACGTCTGAAAGAGTGAATCCTCCGGCAGGTTGCGCACCATGTACAGAAAACTGTCCATACTCGTGTTGATGCCGCTTTGCTGCCCGAAGACCAGCTGTAGAAAGTAGGGCTTGTCGAGCGCGTCGCGTTGGATGAGATAGTCCAGAATGTCGAGATGGCCGGGATGGTAGAGGAAGACCTGCGGCTTGATCCCGCGCTCCCGCAGACGGTGCGCGGTGCGTTCGGCGTCGTCGAAGGTGGCAATGGTGACTTTGCTGGGCCCGCTGTCGCCGCCGGTGTAGGCGGCGCCGCCGCGAAAGGTCATAGGGCCGGGGTTGAAGGCCATGATATCGGGGCCGGCGTCGATGGGCGCGGATTTGTAATGGTGGGCAGTGCCAACGAAATCGCTGCCCGCGGTCGTCAGGTCTGCGAATCCTTGAGAGTTGTCGACCAGGATCTGCGGCGCTTTGGCGCGCATCAAGTCGTTGATTTCGCGATAGCGGGCGGCCTCGTGGGATGACTGGGTCGGGTCGTCGGCCTGGCGGGCGTGGATGTGGATAATGGTGGCACCGGCGGCGAAGACTTCGGCGGCCGCGTCGGCTTGCTCGTCGGCTGTTACCGGGACTGCCGGATTCTCGCTCTGCTGATGCCCGCCTGTAACAACTGCGCTGATGATCACTGGCGGCATGCCTTCGCTGATCCGTTTGACATACTCGCGTTGGTTGGTGTAATCCCAGGTGATGTCCATGCAAACGCTCCTCAGTTGGGAACTATTACGCCTTTGATGAAGCCATCCAGTTCTATTTCGCCTGCGGCAGCGAGCACGGCTGTCTCGGCCTCGGCCAGCGGGAAATGGTGTGTGACCATCTTCTCGATGGGATAGCGGCGCGATTCGACGATCTTGATGGCGGCCTGCACGGCGGGGGTGTCGTGCGTATTCACGCCCTGCACGCGCAGCTCCTTGATGGGGATCTTGCTGGGAACGATGGCGACCTCCTGCGCGCCGGTGTTCGAGCCGACGACGACAACGCCCATCGGTCGCGCCAGGTCGAGGGCGAGGGGGAATGAAGCGGTGGCGCCGGTCAGGTCCACAACCAGGTCGGCCAATACGCCGTCGGTGAGCGCCAGAACTGCTTCGACCGGATCTTCCTGCTCCAGATTGATGATGTGGGTTGCGCCGAACTGCTTGGACAGCTCGAAACGGTGTTCATCCTGGTTCAGGCCGACCACGATGATCTTTGATGCGCCGGCCTCGTTGGCCGCCAGGATCGCGGCCAGGCCCTGCCCACCCGGGCCGATGACGACGACGTTGTCGCCGATGGCGGCCCCGCCCTTTGTGCGCACCCAGCGCAGGCCGTTGCCGATGTTGGCGCATGTCATGGCCGCGGCTTCGGCAGGCACATCCTCTGAGATTGAGTGTACGCGCGAATTGGGCGCCAGATACATGTACTGGCTATATGCGCCCCACAGGTGAGGCGGCACGCTGGACGGCGTGGTACCGCCGTAGCCCTGATGCTCTTTGCAGAAACGGTATTCGCCGAGCAGGCACCAGCGGCAGTGCCCGCAGCCGAAGAGGTGCTCGACGATGACGCGATCGCCGACCTGGACGCGCCAGCGGGCGGCGGCCCGGCTGCCGAGTCGCTCGATGTGCCCGACGAGCTCGTGCCCCATTATAAGCGGAAAACGATGGGGTTCGGTCCAATTGTAAATACGGGGATCGCTGCCGCAGACACCGCACAGTTCGACTCGCAGCAGCCCGTCGTCTTCGTTAATATTGGGCAGGTCGAAGGCCTGAACCTCCATTTTTCGCGTAGTCACTACGACCGCGGCTTGTATTTTGGTTGACAAGTCAGACCCTCCCTTGCCGGGCGAGAGCACCCCAGTTGGATGCGCGATGCGTTACAAAATGGATGGTTTTACAGTCAGGTCAGGTCAAAGATGACCTTCATCATCCCTGCCGCGCCATGGTCGATCAGGCTGTAGGCCCGGGGCGCTTCCTCCAGGGGGAAACGATGTGTGATCAGACCGCTGACGTCGAGTTTGCCGGTGTGCAGCAGCTTGATGATTACATTGTGAACGCGGATGATATCCCAACGGCGATGATAGAGTCCGCCATCAGGGCTTTCGGGTGGCAGACGATAGCCGCCGCTGCGGGAGTGGAGGATCTGGCCGGCGCTGCGGCAGAACTCTTCGCCCAGATAGAGGTCGTCGGCGGGACCGTCGTACATTCCAACGGCAACGACTTTGGGGAAAGGGGTCCCGCAGTGGAGGGCCAGACCGATGCCGCTTGCCTGGCCGGAGCATTCGAAACAAACGTCGGCGCCGTGCCCGCCGAGGATGCGCTTCACCTCGCGCCCAACATCACCGTGGGTAGGGTTAAGAGCGTAATCGGCGCCGAGGCGCCTTGTGGTTTCGAGTCTTTCGTCGAGCAGATCGATGGCGATGACCGGGTCGGCGCCGGAGAGTTTGCAAAGCTGCATAGTGAGGAGGCCGACCACGCCTTGGCCGACTATCACGGCGCTCTCGCCGATCCGCACCGGCCCGACGAGGACGGCGTCCAAGGCGACGGTGCCCAGGCTAATGAAGACGTACTTTTCGAGGTCGTCGTCGGGGGGCAGCGGACAGGGAAAGACGCTTACGCCGACGCCGCGGGTTGTCGCCCCGACCTTGGCCTGATCCAGGTTGAAGTTTCTGGTCTGGCGGTGGTGCGCGGAGGCCATGACGATGTCGCCGACAGCTAGTTCGCCCACTTCGGCCCCGACCTCCACGACACGGGCGACATCCTCGTAACCGTAGGTGAAAGGGTGGCGCATGGAGCGCCCTTCGGTGACGAAGCCGTCGGTCTCCACACTGCGGCCATGCCAGACGGCTTCGCCGCGAAAATGGGAGCGCTCAGTGCCGTGGCTGATGCCGGAGTAGAGGTTCTCGACCTTCACATCCCTGGGACCAAGCGGCGGGTCGGTATATTCCTTTATTTCTACGTGCCGGGGACCAACAAACAGGACTTCTTTCGGCATAGGCAGCTATGGGGCAAACCCGCAGGTCAGGCCGCCATCGACGAGCAGGTTGACGCCTGTAATGTATTTGGCCTCGTCGGATGCCAGGAACAGGGCGGCATAGGCGACATCCCAGGCATCCCCCATCTTTTTCATCGGGCACAGGTTGTCGCGCTGCCTGATCATCTCTTCCACGCCCTCATCCGAATAGGCGTCCTGGAGGCCTTGGGTGATGAAGGGCGTGTTCATCAGGCCGGGCAGGACACAGTTTGCGCGGATGCCCTTTGGGGCATACTGCATGGCGATATTCTGCGTCAACTGGTTGATGGCGCCTTTGGAGGCGTTGTAGGAGACACTTGGGTAGCCGGTGTAGCGGATGCCGGCGATGGAGGAGATGTTGACAATCGCGCCGCTGCCCTGCTTCTCCATTTGGGGGATACAAGATTTGCAGGTCAGAAACATTCCCTTCACATTGACATCCATCAGCCGGTCCCAGTTCTCTTCGCTGATTTCAACCGGTCCGCCGACTTCGATAATGCCGACATTGTTGTGGAGGATATCGATTCTGCCATAGGTCTCGATGCAGGCCGCTGCCATTGCGTGAACGGCCTGGGAATCGGTGACGTCGGCCTCAAAGGCGGTGCAGTTTCCGCCCTCCTGCTCGATGATGGCCTTTGTCTCGCTGGCGGCCTCGGGGTTGTAATCGACGAGGAAGACCTTGGCGCCTTCGCGGGCATAGAGTACCGCGGCTGCTTTGCCGTTACCCCAGCCGGGACCGACCGAACCGGCGCCGGTGACGAGGGCGACTTTTCCTTTTACACGATCTGTCATCGGTACCTCTCATTTGGTTTGCAAAATTGTCAGCGATTGCAGTGCCGAAAAGGCTGGTCTACCAAGAGTAGCAGCTTCGACGCCGCGCCTACGTACACGGCGAATATGCCTCAGAAAGGAAGTCGCGTCAAGCGAGACTCTTGAATTTCTGAGAAACTGTTTGAATAGAGCCTTTTCTTCACGGACGCTACTTCACGGCGCCAAACGTCAGGCCGCGCGTGATATAGCGCTCCAGCAACAGACCAGCGAGGGCAACGGGCAAAATACTGAAAATTGCAATGACAGCCATATTCCAATATTCAGTGCCTGCCTGGATACTGGTTTGCAGCGTAAGATAGAGAGGAAGTGTAACAGCTTTGTTAAACATAAAGGTCAAGGCAAACAAGAATTCATTCCAGGAGCCGATCATCACCAGGACAAAAGCGGTGACAAAACCGGGCGCGGAGAGGGGAATCGCGATCCGGAATAAGACACCTAAGCGATTGCAGCCGTCGATGAGCGCGCTCTCTTCAATTTCAACCGGTAGAGAACGAAAGAAATCGCGCATAATCCAAACGACAAAGGGAATACTGAACGCACAGTAGACCAGGACCAGCCCTTCTCGCGTATCCAGCAGGCGCAACGTGCGAAACAGAATCAGAAAGGGTATGAGAAGGACAGCAGGTGGAAACATGCGCTGAATCAGGAAGCCGAAGGCGATGCGATCATTGTTCAAAGGGCCGGCGCGGAAGGGAAATCGGGCCAATGCATAACCGCCGGCGCCGCCGATTACCGTTGATATCGTTGCAGTGGCCAGAGCAACGACGACACTGTTCACAAAAGGACGGCTACTGGCCAACCCTTGCAAAACAAAAACATCGTAAAAGGCCATTAGACTCGGCTGGAAATCTACCCAGGGGAAATACGTTGCCCCCCGGTTGATGGCATCGGGCCGCTTGAAGGCAGTGATAAACAGCCAATAGGTCGGTATACCCACAACGAAAGTCCATGTGACCAGAATGATGTAAGCGACGATCCGTCCCAGGCGACGTTCTCCCGTCATTCGTGCAGTCCTCCTTAATATGAAATCCTCACCCATTTACGCGTGAGGAACAGGACCAGTGCTGTAAAGACAGCCATCATAATCAGCAGTAGATAGGAAGCGGCTGAGCCAAAGGCAATATCGCCTCCCTTCACACCCATCCGAAAAACGGTCAAGGTTATCGACTCGGTCGCCTGCCCAGGACCTCCCCCGGTCAACGAATAGATAATGTCTACGACTTTGAACGCGTCCAACCCGCGTATCAGGACAGCCGTGAGAGCTACGGGGCCCAAGAGCGGCAGTGAGATGTATCGGAAACGCTGCACAGCGGTAGCGCCATCGACAACGGCAGCCTCGAATGGCTCCTGGGGCAAGGATTGCAGTCCTGCAAGAAACATCAGAATCATAAAGGCGGTGTGTTGCCAGACATCAACTAACACAATGGTGATCTTGGCCATAGCCGGATTGCTCAGCCACATGATCCTGGGAAATCCAAGGCCCATCAAGACGTCATTGATAGGGCCAATGTCTTCCTGTAACATCAATTTTCCAATCAGAAATACGACCGCGATAGGATTGAACATCAGCGGCATCAGGAAAAAGACACGAAAGAAGGTTCGACCGAATGTCGCCGCGTTAAGCGCCAAAGCCACCGTCAGACCCAGCAAGAACTGCAGAGGCAAGGCCAATCCGACAAAGTAAATTGTGTTCCAGGTCGTTGTGTGGATGTAGCTGCTAGTCAGCACCGACGCCCACATCTTGAATCCAACAAAATTGATCGGTGCATTCAGGTTGAACAGATGCCAGTCGGTGAATGAGGCAACGAACGTAAACAGGAATGGGAAGACCAACAGGGCAATTACTGCAATCGTGGCAGGCAGTATGAGAATCCACTTGAAAATCACATCGGGAACGCTCTGATTGAGGCGCTTTTTTGGCGACGGATCCAAAGCTTGTTTGGCAGTTGAATTTCGCTGCATGGTCATCCCTATCAGAGGATAGGATGGGGATGACAGCAGCGTGCTGCCATCCCCACTGTGAACTGTCAATCCAGCCCAAGGTGCGTCCTGTAGTTGTCCCGCTGCTTTTCCGGCCCGCCCAGGCGGTCGGTGATGGCGGTCCATGCCTCGGCCGCTTCATTCAAGGAAACCTCCGGGCTGGCCTCGCCGGCCAGCGCCTTTGACACGCCCAACTCCAGCGCGTCCCGATACTGAGTCCAACCCGGCATCCGCAGATTCAGAACCAAATTGGGATGCGTCATTGTTTCGTTGAGCGCCCGCAGATAGGTAGTAGCACTGCGCTCGGTGAAGCCGGCGATTTCTATCCAGGGATCGATGTCAGCAATATCACTGATGCGGATGGGATTCTTAAACCCCTGAAAGGCAAACGTGTTGCCCATCTCCTTGTTTGTGAAATGCTTGGCCAGTGCCCAGGCAGCCTCCTCGTTTTCGGCGCCTTTGGCAATCGAAATCTCCCAGCCGCCAAAGGCCAGCGACGGCGCGAAATTAATTTCAGATCGATTTTCCCACTGGCCCGAGCCGGCGTTGTAGACCTCATAGGAGCCTGGCAGGACCGAGTAGGAGGACTTGCCTGCGGCCAAAGAGCCTTCGCGGTGCATGGCGACGCCATCCCACCCAACGTTCATTGCCACGCGCAAAGCCTGAGATGCCTCGATCACATCTCCCCAGCCCATGGAAATCATTCCAGGTGGTCCGAACTGCAACTCATCCTTCCATTCGGTGAGACCTCGTACAAAAGCCGGGCTGTTGATTCGCGGTGCTCCTGTCTCGACGTCGAAGAAATACCCTGGGTCGTCGGGATGTTTGCCGTAGGCTGTGCAGCGCGATGCGAAGCCCCAGAATGCTGTATCCCCGCGCTTCATCATATGCGCAAAGCCATAATTTGGGTCGCCATCTCCGCTCCAATCCCACCCGGTGAAGAATTCGGCGTAGTCGCGGTGCTCCTGCCAGGTCTGCGGGCCGCGGTCCGCGTTAAGATCATAGCCGTACTCACCGCTGAAATTCGCCTGGTTGTCCGGATCGTCCATCAAGCTGTGGAGGAACATCATGTGATGCGTATCGCCGTCGTGGGGCATTCCGTAAATGACACCATTCCAGGCAAGGACCTTCTCTCTATAGACCGGCAGCACATCGTCCCACGCCATCTCCGGATCGTTGAGAAGATATTCCGGGACCGGAAGGGCCAAGTCGTTTCCCCAGACATCGGCCGCTGCGTTGTTGGGTATGGCCAGCAGATCGGCGAAATAGGTGTTAGTCGCCACTGCTTGCATCAGCTTATCGGTGATCTCCTGCTGTTGGAAGGTGGCAACATTTAGCTGCATCCCCGTTTCTTCCAGGAAGTCTTCGTACAACGGCTTGGTGTTCTCCCACAACCATGGCATTCCCGCGGCGGATACGGTCTGCCCTTCAAACGGTCTGCTAGGTGGTGCAGAACCGGATTCCGCCGGCGCAACCGGCGCCTGGCATGCGGCCAGCATTGCAACGCCAAATGCAGTGCCGGACAATCGCAGGAACTCTCTTCGGCTTACTCTTGCGGACATTTTCATCCTCCTTGTGAAGAAAGTGATTGTTACAACCGAAGGCAAGGCAGTCGACACAACGAAATGACAGTAATGAACTGTTAGTCTGGCACGGACTAGCCCGCAAAGTGATGCGAGCAACTTCAGGTTTTTACGATGTGGAATCCTGAAGTGAGAACCTTTTTCCTTTCAACCGTGAAAGCATCACCCCCTTTGGACAAGGACATCATGATAGCAAGCATCGACCGCAGTCCGCGCCGGATGGAGATACCGTACACTGCCAAAATCTAACACACGTGTCTTATCTAGTCAATCATATATTTTGGTAACTACTAAGCCATATACAGTGCCTGTCTTGACCAGCCCTTTATCCCTGCCGCGATTTAGGCAATCTGATTGCGTATTCGGTTGGCGGCAGCCAGGTTGCTGGAGCGGCACGGCTGGAATGAGCGCGCACGGTCGGTGAGGGATGGTTTTGTAGGGGGCGTTGCGGGGGCGCAGCCCCTGCACAAGGGAGGGCCGAAGGCCCGACCGCCCAAAATACAACAATGAGGGGATCAATAACACCTTTGCTCGCCTCGTTCAGGGTCGCAAGCTGATTTTGGCTGAGAAGTAACTATTCTTGACATAAGTTGCTGAACTTGCTCATCCAAGCGCGCCAAGCGCACTAGCGCCTGGTGCTATCGTCGTCGTCATTTTAGAGGATTGTGGACCGGCAAAGGCAGTGGAAGAGAGGAATAGAACAGTGCAGATTGCAAGTTGTATGTCACAGGATGCCAGCACAGGCATCGAGGGATGTGTTTGCGACAGCGTATTGTCGGGTTGGGTCAAGTGCAGAGGCTAATTCCCCTTCGGCTAAAGGGCTCTATCTGTTTTCGTCCTCCCCACGGATAGATATGAGAGCAGTGCTTGCTATTTCTGCCCAGGGGCCAGGCAGGTTCTCACTTATCCATCGAATACGCTTTTCTGCCCTCGTTTCTCTGAATTCACCGAGTTGACGCACCACGACTTCGGCTAATCCAGGCCGGGCAGGATAACGATCTTTGGCGATATGTGTAGGTAATCTGTCCAGAAGATCAAGCAGATGCTGACGTATCTCCTCTGTGTCAGGAGACGCTATCCACACTTCGCGATCGTTGCTCGATCCACCGCCGGAATGACGCATTAACGGCCCGATCGGAATCGGATCGCGCTCGGGCCTTCGATGCGGGTGGTTGGCGCAGTAAGTCCAAAAAGGGTTCTCGATCAAGACATGCCTGATCTCGCAGTAAGGATCTACGTCGGTATCCTCAGCTCTGCTGTAACCCGTTTCTCCGTGATTCCTGCGGTTGAACCAGCAGGTTCCACAGCAGTCTGAGCCGCCATTGGGCATGGTAAGCAGTCCTTTTCGGGGGGTACAAAAAGAGGCGAAAGCGCCAGATGTTCCGCTTTCGCCTCTAAACAAAGGCAATGGAATTGCTGAGAGGACAACTATTCCTGCGTAAACTCCGCGGTCACGTCCAGTTGGGCGCCCACTATCAGCGGCAGGAGGTCCTCTGTGAACAATGCGTTGACATTGGGGTCCGCAAGCGCGTTAGCGATGTCTTCCGGGAGGAAAGGCGCCGCCAAGTCCAAAGTGCGGAGGATCGACGGTGAGTCATAGTGAATGGTGAGGAGGATAACATCGTCGGCCACGACATTCAACTGGTTGGCCGATGATGTCAACACCAACTCCGAAACCTGCAGGCCATCGTAGAGAATGGAGGAGATATTGGCAGGCAGGGCGGGCAGGTTCACACCATGCTCTTGCAATTCACTTGCGGCCATTCCGGCGACAGAGGTGATTTCCGACCGATCCAGCGTGAGGCCGAGCGCAAGCACGGGGCGGTGTTCGGCGTCGATGTCGGGCGGCTCCATTCGTACTGCGGTCACATCGAAGGCGGGCGGCACGTCTACAGATGCCATTCCATCGGCCGGCGGGATAGAAAGAGCGACGCCGATATCGGTCTTTTTGAGGAACTCAATGCCTACGCCAAGCATGCCGGGCGGGATGGGGATGAGTTCGGTCACGACCTGCTGGAGTGTCTCCATAGACTGATCGGTCCAGGAAATGACGGGGAGGTGTCCTCCGTTCGAGGCCAGATAGAGACTGGCGTCGATTATGTTGAGATCGAGGCGCTGGATGCCGAGGGACTGCATGTCGATGATGAATTGCGGCTGCAGAATCGACTGGCTGCCCAAGGGTATGCCCAAAATGGCAAGGGCTCCGTCCGCCTTTACTTCAACAGGCAGAGAGGAGAGTTTTGTTTCGGGCGCTTCCTGCCCTGCCAAGGCGAGCTGCACATCAACGCCGTTAGAGATAACGGGAGGCAGGTGCGGCAGGTATTCGCTTATCGTGCCGATAAAGGCGATATCGTCGGAAAGCGAGGAGACTACGACCAAGAGGCGATTCAGCGCTGCTTCATCGTATTGTAATGTCAAGAGGCTGCCGGAATCACCTAGGAGTTCGATGGCGCCGGCTGAAGTCGTCAACTGGAGGGAGTCCGACCCGACGCCGCTAACTATGTCCATGACGAGCGGGGGTAGACCCACAGGCGGCAGCAGACCGACCAAATCGGCGAGTGAGATGCCGAGGGCGGACATTACATAGCCGTCTCTGTCGATGGCGGCGCCGATTCTAAGAGCCGGTTCCTTTGCTTCGGGCGCGGCTGCGAAGTTGGGGGCGGCCACGTCGTATTCTTCGCTAAAGGTCATTCCGTCTGTCGCGGGCAGATCCAATGACAGGCCGACGTTTGTTTTTGCTAGCAGACTTCGCAATACGGTGAGGCCGACGTCCACCATGCCTTCGGATACGCCGAGAAGGTCAACAGCAACATCTCCTATTGTGTCCAGCGACGAATCGGTCCAGAGAATGGAGGGCAACGGCTCCTGGTTGAGGGCAAGGTAGAGGCCGTCGGCCTGAATGCTAAGGTCCAATTTCTGAACGCTCATATTGCCCAAGAGGTCGAGCACAGTGGCCGGCAAGAGAGAGCCTGAGCCGACGGGAATGCCCCATACCCCTAACGAGCCGTCTTCGCCGACACTTGCGGGAATGGTAGGCAGGAGGGTATCGGCGGCAGGTTCACCGGTAAAGGAGACGATGACGTCGAGGTCTGCGCCAGTCAGTTTAGGAATGACTTCGCCGATCATGCCTCCCATTGACGGGTCGACAAAGGCGCTGACGATGGGCAGGAGGTTGTCCAGGCGTTCGGTGTCGTATGCGAGGCCGGGCAGGTCGGTGCTGTCCAGGGCGAGATCGATGCCGTTGGGTTGGGTGGCGAGGGAGAACTGCTGCACGCCAACCGCCGACAAAATCTGAAGGGCCATTGGCGGAAGTTCCACGCCTAGGGATGCGCCCAGGGCCTGCTCAATTTCTGCCAAAGGAATACCTTCGAACGACGCTTTGCCTTCTGCATCGAAGGCCAGGCTGGCAAACTGGAGCGGTCCGATGGTGGTCTCGGGCGCTGAAGCCTGCCTAACCAACTCTTCCCCCGTCCAGCGAGGAATGTTATCGCCGGCAGTGGGGAGAATGATGATTGCGCCGAGGCCTATCTGTCGCAACCCGGATAATGCGGAAGCTCCTTGCGCTGCAGCGGGGACATTGGCCAGGATTTGGGTCAGCAATTCTGCGGATTCGTCACTCCACTTCAGATAGGGGAGAGGCTCTCCATCAGCGTAGAGGAAAATTCCGTGGTAGCCGATTCGAGCTTCGAGAACATCGACACCGGCAACAGCGAACTGATCCAACATTGGTTGTTGAAGAATCTGTCCAATTTGGAAGCCGAGTACAGTGCCATTGCCATTGCCATCGATTCTGATAGGAACGGACGGGAGGTTGAACAGCGTAGAGCCGCCGTCGCCGCCGCCATTACAGGCGCCCAGAACCAGAATGAAAGCCAGGATAATAACAATTTTGCGGAGTAAGGCCGGCACAAGCCGCCTCCTTATGGGTGCGTAACAAAGATAGGCAGATAAAATGCGGCGACGGCGCGGACGCGTCAACCGATCTCGGTTGGCATTGTTATATCACGATTCATTCGGAATGACAATGCCGTAACTAAAGCTCTGGTGAACGTTGACCAGACGCTGCGCCTGCACTACCTGGCGGCGTCGCCGGGCTGTTCGAGACATACAGCCACCAAGCTTTTCGGGCACCTTCCAAGATTACCATACATCTTACAATAGGTCACAAGGAGACACAAAACCGGTAATTGGAACAAGGAAATTCACTCCGACTATATGGAGTATTGAAAGCGTATGAGGTTAGTAGTTCAATTAATTCCCGTTCCGCCGTTTTTGGCTTCTTAAGCTGGCCTAATGTGTGATGAAACGAGGGACGGAGCGTATTGCGCAGTGGATTACAAATCGCTCTTTTCAATTCTCTTCAGGCCCTTTTGTGCGGGCGCGCAGGGCGGACAGCATGGCATCCTGTTCGTTCCACGGGAATTCGGTCTCGCCGTAGCACATGCTGCGTTCGTGGCCCTTGCCAAAGGAGGCGACAACATCGCCGGCGCGGGCCATCTCGACACCGAATCTGATCGCCTCGGCGCGGTCGGGGACGATGGCAAAGCGAGGCGCGAGGAACTCGGCTTTTGTACGAGTGAGCCGCTCGATACTTTCGACTTCCTCTTCTGAGTGCACGTTCTTTTCTGCTGCGGCGCCGGTGATAGCGTCCTGTATGCCGGCTGCAATTTCCTGATTGATGTCCCCCAGGTCCTCGGTGCGAGGATCTTCGGCGGTGATGACTGTGAAGTCGGCGAGCTGCCCGCTGACCTGGCCCATCAGGCGGCGTTTGCCCCGATCGCGCAGGCCGGCGCAGCCGAAGATAGCGATCAGTCTTCCTTTTCTCTGGGCGCCTTCTACTGCTACAAGAGGGCGCAGTGTTTCCAGGGCCCGTTCGAGACTTGCTGGGGAGTGCGCGAAGTCGACTACTGCCAGAAAATCCTGCCAGGTATTCATGCGCTGCATTCGCCCCAAGACCGAAGAAAGGGAGGCAACACCCTTGCGGATCTGTTCGGGCGGGATGCCGAGGCCAAGAGTTACGGCAGCTGCGCACAGGATGTTGGACACATTGAACTCGCCGATCAGCCGGGTCTCCATCGGTATGAAACCGCCCTGCCAGACCAGATCAAAGCGGGTGGCGGCGGGCAGATTCTCGATGTTGCGGGCGTGCACGTCGGCGGTGGCATCGGACACGCTATATGTATATAACGTCACGCCGTCTACTTCGCGGCGCGTTTTCTCTTCAGCCAACACCGTCCGTAAAGGCTGGCAGCTGCTGTCGTCCAGGTTGAAGACAGCGATACGGGGCACGCCCGGTTTGGGCGCGGAGTGGAACAGGCTGCGGAAGAGCAGGAACTTGGCGGCCTGGTATGCTTCGAAAGAGCCGTGAATGTCGAGGTGCTCGTGGGTGATATTGGTCAGGGCGGCAACATCGTAGTCGACCGCTGCCACGCGTTTCTGGTCGAGGCCGAAGCTGGTGCTTTCAACAACAGCATATTGGCAGCCTGCGGAGTGCATTTGGGCCAGAAATGCTTGCACTGTCGGCGCGTCCGGCGTCGTCACGTGCAGCCCTGTTGCCTGCTCGACGCCGGCGATGCGGGCGCCGACGGTGGTTATGACGCCAACAGGTGCGGAACGGCTGAGAATCGCCTCAAGGATTGAGCAGGTTGTGGTCTTGCCATCGGTGCCTGTCACGCCGATGACGGCCTGGGCGCGGCTGGGGAAATCATGGAACGCGGCACTGAGCCAGGCAAGTGCTTCGCGGCTGTCGGTCACCTGGACATAGGGTAGGTCTGCGTGCTGCGGCCACCAGCTGGTTTCTTTCAGCAAGGCCAGTGGATGGCTGCCGACCACGGCGGCGGCGCCGGCGGAAACGGCCTGGGGAATGAAGGTATGACCGTCTTGTTGCAGGCCCGGTACGGCTACGAAGAGCGTGTCGGCGCTGACTTGGCGGCTGTCGTCGGTGATGCGGCGCACGGCAACGGCCGGCGCAGGTGCGTCGCCGGGTAGGCGAAGTCTGTGCGGGAGTTGCGCTAGCAGGGTTGCCAGCGGTCGTTCACCGTCATTCACGGAAGTGGAAACTCGGGCGGCCTCGGTATCTCGCTGTTCCGAAATCGGGGCGTCCGCCGTCATAACTCGTCGGTTCCGGCGTTTCCGTCACGCGCAACTGAGACACCGGCGACCAGAAGCAGCAGGAAAAAGACGGCCGCGCCCCCTACCCAAATCGGCGGTATTCGGGTGAGGCTATCGGTGACATTTCCTGAGCTGAGGGCGGTAGATGTCGGGGTGGGCGGGGGTTGCTCGCCTTCATCACCTGGCGTGGGCGTGCTGTTTGGCGTTTCGTCAGTCGCGGGAGGGGGCGGCAGCGTTGCGGATACGGTAGACGCAGGATCTGGTGTCGCGGTCGGCGTCTCAGTGGCAGTAGGCGTTAAGGTAGGCGCATTTGGATCCGGCGTTGCGGTTGGCGTGCAAACGGCCGATGGCGTGTCGGTGGGTGCGTTGGGATCCGGTGTTGCGGTCGACGTGCCGGTGGCTGTCGGCGTCGCGGTTGGCGCACTGGTGTCGGGTGTAGCGGTAGGCGCATTTGGATCCGGCGTTGCGGTCAATCTGCCTGTTACTGTTGGCGTAGCGGCGGGCGCATGAGGGTCGTGCAACACGATGAGCGTACATGCGTCGGTCGGCGTAGGGGTAGGCGCATCAGGATCGTGCGTCGGGGTGGCAGTTGGCGTATTTGTGGGCAGGCTGGGATCGGGCGTGGCGGTGGCGGTTGGCGTCTCGGTAGAAAGCGGCGTTTCGGTTACGGTCGGCGAAACTGAAGGCGTGGGCGTGGGAACCCTGGGCAGCACGGCAGGATCCAAAGGTGTAATTTGGGCCGACGAAAGGAAGGAGGAGCCGCTGTCAAGGGTACGAAGCACGCCATCCTGCTCGGTGCCGGCGTAGGTGACGCCGACAAAGGTTGACGAGGAAGCCAGACGGAAAACGGGATTGGTATAGGCGGCGCCATTGACTGACACGCGCGTCCAGTCCGGTACACCCTCGGTCCACAGTCCAACATTGGTGCCGACGACGACTTCCTGGCCACTGATGGTCAGGTCGTAGATGACAACACCGGCGGGGAAGGAGGGATCCTGCAGCCAGTTGTAGCCGTCATCGCTCAGGTAGAGGCCGGAGGCGAAGGTGCCTACATATAAACGGCCATCCAGCATTGTCATGCCGCGGGCGATGATGCCAGCTGGCAAGTTGACCCGTTCCCAGTCAACGGCTGACGGCGTCAAGCGCCAGACGCCGTCATGGGTGCCGGCATAGAGGGCGCCGTCTTTATCTGCAAAGGCGCGCACGCGCAGGGCGCTGCCGGTCAGACCCTCGCCGAACCACTCCCAGCTCAGGCCGCCGTCAAGGCTGCGCACAACACCGTCGAAGCGAGTGCCAGCGTAGAAGACGGTCTGTCCGTCCTCAATGCGGGTGAAAAGGCGGCCAACGCCGCTGCTTGGCGTGAGTACCTGGTTGATCGACTGCTCCTGCCGCCAGGTCAGGCCGCCGTCCTCGCTAATGAACAGATGGCCGGCGCCGCCGTCGGCGGCCAGGACCCGGTTTCCATCCTGCGGGTCGAAACGTATGGAAGCGACAGAGGTGTCGGCAGGCAGGTCGACGCTGGCACGGCTCCAGGTGTGGCCGCCGTCGGTGCTACGATAGATGCCGGCGGGCACCGGTACGTTGAGTGTGCCGGCAACGACGATACTGGGGTCATCGGGCGATACGTCGAGGCCGATGATGCTATTAGAGAAGGGTACAAAGCCGGACTGGGCGAAGATTTGACCGCTGGCAGGGGCGATCAGGACCGCCAATATAGCAAGGATCAGCCACAGTCGGTTTGAAGTTAGGGGAACGGTGAATTTCGGTACTGGGCGGTGTTTGCCGCGCAGTTTTTGCTGGTGGCCAGCGTGCATAGGCCCTCCCAAAAGGGCGTCGGAGAGGTGATGAGGAAATTATACGACAGACAAACTATAGCACAAAAGCTTTCTTTCTTGCTTCAGGTGGGTGTTTTGTTGTTAGTTTTCTGTGATTCCGCTTGTGGATGATGGTTTGAGGGTTGGGGTTGATCAGATTTGAGGGATTCTTGATTTATGTCCGCGGAGGGTCGCGAAGAACTGCAACAGCAACATCTTTTGTCCACGAAGGGCCACGAAGGGTCGCGAAGAACTGCAACAGCAACATCTTTTGTCCACGAAGGGCCACGAAGGGCCGCGAAGAACTGCAACAGCAACATCTTCTGTCCACGAAGGACCGCGAAGAACTGCAACTGCAACATCTTTTGTCCGCGGAGGGCCACGGAGGAACGCGGAGAACTGCAACTGCAACGTCTTTTGTCCAAGGAGAGCGCTTTTGTTGCAGGTTTGGTCGGGGGACAGGAGATTGAGGCGCAGAGCGGCACATGATGTCCGTGAACGTCCTGCATGTGTTGTGTCTTGAACTGTCTTCTCTTAGTGTTGAGGCCCCCAAGTGATCCCACTCTTACGCGAAATAGTGTTTCGTTTTCAGATTTCAGGTCGCTACTAAGCCTTTGATGGGGCCTGTCCTGCGCAGTCCTTTAATTCCGCCGCGGTTGAGGTAATCTGGTTGCATATTGGGCTGGTAGGCGACAGGTCGATCTGGCAGCACGGCCGGTCTGACGACGTATGGTCGGTGAGGCGTGGTTTTGGAGGGGGGCGTTGCGGGGGCGCAGCCCCTGCACAAGGGAGGGCCGAAGGCCCGACCGCCCAGATGAAAGTCAGACCCCTTGCGGCGCCTGTGCAATGTCACGTTCGATGAGGCGACCGCCTGCCCTGAGCCGCCAGAGGGCGTCTCCGCCGGCAGGCGTCAAAACATCCAAATCGGCGGCTAGTCCTGGTTGCTATCTACTATCTGACTGCCAAGAGCCACTGGTTTTTCGACATGCTCCGCCATCAGCGTTTGCCACGTCATTTCCGCCCAGCGCGCTCGCGTTTCGCGCAGCTCGGCGAGCATCAGTTCACGCACGCTGTCATTCTCGAAGAAGGGGCTATTTTCGTAGAAGCGATAGAGCTTGTCGAACTTAGCCAGGATGAGTTCCTTGGCAGAAACGTCGCGTCCGATGAGGCGTAGTGCCCCTCGCAGTGCCTGTCGCCGCTCAATCTGCGCTATCCACTTCGCTGGGACGCGCCCCTCTACAATCTCCTCACCGGCGCGGAACGGGTCTGTCAGCGCTGCTGATGCGACCTGTCTCGTGTATACAGTGACAAGGCACACTACAATGGCAACACCAGCAACCACTAACAGCACGCTGAGGACAAATCCCACGAGCTTGTCTTCCTCCCTCCCCTACTGTGCCTTCACGGAAATCCCGCTATTTCCGTGTTTCGAATTGCGTAAGAGCTGGCGAAACGCCCACGTTGCATTTGCGTGGTCCGCGCGTAAAGTCATGGTATCAAAAGAAATTCACATTCGTTCTCCGGAAACGCTCGCCTGGCAATAAAAACTGACTGCTCATAACCAATCGTTGGACTCAACCGCCCGGAACAGGCTTCGGTTCTTCCCCGGTCTCCAAGAAGCGCCGAACGTCTCTGCCGGAAGGGACAAACAAGTCGCCGCGTATTGCGTATAGGCGGGCGTTCTCGAGACTGATCTCAAGACGCAGCAACTGATTGCTCAAGGAGGCCATGCTGTTGCCGTTCTTCCAGCGCGGCTCCCAGTACAGTTCATCGCCAGCGAAAGGCTGGCAATCTTCGAATTCATACCCCTCGATGGTCTGGCCCTGCAAGTCGGTCACCTGCACGCGGGTCTCATGCCCCGACTGCAGGTTGAGGCGTAGCTCCCCGCTGCGCCAGAACAGCGGACGAGTGCCCAGAATGCCTGGGCCGCCAGCCGACTCCAGATACATGAAGCCGTCAAGACGCAGCCGGTGCATCACGTGCGCGCCCAAGTCGGCGCCTTGAATGTGATATCCATGCTCCAGCTTCGAAGCGCTGGAGTAGATGCGGATGCACTGGTCATCATCTATGATCATCGACATCGGCCGCATGATGCCGGCGCCCAATTCGCCTGTGGGAGTGTTGGGGATGAATGGGTCCCGCAGCGAGCGATGAAAGTGCCAGCCGTTGTAGCTGTAGGATAGCTGGCCATAGGTCCTGCCACCATAATACTTGCGGTGCGTCGTCGGGTCGGCGGCCTGGTAGGGTACGGTGTTGTAGACCCATACGAACCCGACGAACATATCTTCATAGGGAAACGCGGGATTTCCATAGAGTTCGGTGAGGGGCAGGTCCAGGGCATCGGCCCGCAGGGTCAGTTCGTCATCGCTGAAGGATCGCCAGTCCTTCGTCTCGGAGACGGCCAGCCGTCGAGGATGCGGGCTGCGGCCGGGGCGCGCCATGATGACATAGGACTGGCGCAACTCGTTCCAGAATGCCATACTGGGCGGGTCGGGCGAGCCAGGCCGCCACTCGGCGCCCTCGACCTCTCGCCACGTCAGGCCATCCGGCGATGTGTACAGCAGGGCACCTATTTTGGTGGTGACGAGGCCCTTCAGACGCTCCTGCGGATCAGCAGCCCTTTCGTCAAAGTAGTGGTCCCACTGCCCGAATCGGGCCATGGGGATTACTTGATTGGGGAATGCGCGGTCAGGAATGGGAACCTTGTCAGTCAGGTCCGGGATCTCCCAGTGGATGCCATCGTCGCTCTCGGCGATGAGCGGAAACGAGATTTTGGCCGGCATGTGGGAGATCGACTTGCCCTGATAGAGGCAGCGCCACTTTCCTGTTTCCGTGCGAAAGACGGTGGGATACCCTGAAGCGAGGCCGTGAGCGGGGTCTATGAAGGTAGCTTCCGGCTCCAGCTCCGGTTGCCCGACGCGACGGCGGAGATTCTCCCAGCGATTCAGATAGTAATCGTCAAAGAACAGCAATGTGGTCATGGTTGGTTTGCCTCCAGGCGGTACCAATTCGGTGGCTAGCGGGAGGTGAAATGAGGCGATTACTCTCCACTGGTCACTCGCCACTGGTTTTCGTCAGGCTGGCCTTGGCCCCGCAAGGCTAGTTCTTTGGCAAAGTGGCATGCGGCGTAGTGATCCGGCGCCACTTCTTCCCAGGGGGGAGATTCCTTCCGGCACACTTCGTCAGCATAGGGACAGCGCGGGTGAAAGTAGCAGCCAGTCGGCGGGTTGGATGGGTCCGGAATTTCTCCCGTCAGCACGATCCGCTCCCGCACCAGATCGGGGTCTGAAATCGGTACCGAAGACAGCAACGCTTCTGTGTACGGATGCTTTGGTTCAGCATAGAGGGCTTGCGTCGTCGCCAGCTCAACCAGCTGTCCCACGTACATCACCGCCACCCAATCCGATACATAGTTCACGACACTCAGGTCGTGGGCGATAAACAGGTAGCTTAGCCCAAACTCCTCTTGCAGATCTCCCAGCAGATTCAGTATTTGCGCTTGTATCGACACATCCAACGCAGACACCGGCTCATCGGCCACGATCAGCCGCGGATTCGTCGCCAGCGAACGGGCGATTCCGATCCTCTGGCGCTGGCCTCCGGAAAAGGCGTGCGGGTACCGCCTCAGGTAGTGCGGTTCCAGACCGGTGACCTCCATCAGGTGGATGACCCGGTCCTCTAACTCCTTGCCACTGGCGAGACTGTTTGCCCTGATCGGTTCGCTGATGATATCGAACACCGTCCAGCGCGGGTTCAGCGAAGAATACGGGTCCTGAAAGATCATCTGAATGTCCCGCCGCAACGGCCTCAATTCGCTGTTTGACAACAGCGCCAGATCCACTTCCGCCATTTGTCCGTTGTCGGCCTCATACTGATAGAGGACCTGGCCCGCCATGGGCTTGTACAGGCGCATTACACACCGTCCCAGCGTCGTTTTGCCGCACCCGGTCTCACCCACCAGTCCCACCGTCTCGCCGCGCCCGATCCGAAAGCTGACGTCGTCTACGGCCTTCACCCATCCAGTTTCTCGCTTGAATAGGCCCTTCTGAACCGGAAAGTATTTCCTAAGGTTCCTGACCTCCAGAATAGCCTCTGCATTATCCCGGCGTCCGGCGTCGCGTTGCTGTGTAGTTTCCATTGCTACCCTGACTTTTCGTATAGGAAGCAACGCACCCAATGACCCTCTTCCCATTCAATGAGCTCTGGCACTCTCATGTCGCAGACTCCCTTTATCGCCTCTGGGCAGCGCCCATGAAAACCGCATTCCAGCGGCGGGTCCAGCGGTACCGGCACATTGCCCTCTATCGACTCCAGCCGTTCACTGGCTCCCTGGGTCATTCGCGGCCTCGACTTCAGCAAGAGTGCGGTGTAGGGATGCAGGGGGCGATAGAAGATGTCGCGCACAGAGCCAAGCTCCACGATCCTCCCCAGGTACATCACCGCGACCCTGTGGCATGTCTCGGCAATGACCCCCAGATCGTGGGTGATGTACAGCACCGCCATCTGGAACTGTGCCTGCAATTCCTTGATCAGGTCCAGTATCTGCGCCTGCACCGTCACGTCCAGCGCGGTCGTCGGCTCATCCGCTATCAGGAGCCGCGGGTGGCACGACAGGGCCATGGCGATCATCACCCTTTGCCGCATTCCCCCTGACAGTTGGTGCGGGTAGGCATTGATTCGCTGCGCAGGATTGGCGATGCCTACCCGGTCCAGCATGTCCAGCGTGATTTCTTGCGCCTCTTCTCTATCATTCGTGCGATGCAGTAGGATTGACTCCCGGATCTGGTTTCCGATGGTATGCACCGGGGAGAGGCTCGTCATCGGCTCCTGAAACACCATCGAGATCTCTTTTCCCCGAATGCTGCGAATCTCGCTGCCCGAGGGATTTAGCTGTGCAAGGTCAATGATCTCCTCATCCGAGTGCAGCAGGATCTGCCCCTCCACTAACTTCCCCGGAGACGACACGATGCGCATCACTGACGCGGCGGTCACGCTCTTGCCGGAGCCACTCTCGCCAATCAGGCCCAGCGTTTCATTTTGATTCACGGTGAAACTCACACCGTCCACTGCTTTCAGGATCCCTTCTTCCACAAAGAAGTAGGTTTTGAGATCCTGCACCTCCAGCAGTGGAGACTCGGTAGAGGACATTGATGCTGGCATAGGTGTCATCGTAGTGGTTCGTGGCTAGCGGTGCTTTCTATCCACTCTTCGATATCAGTCGAACTCATTATCTGTATGGATCGGCGGCGTCCCGCAACCCATCGCCCAGGAAGTTGAAGGCCATGACCGTTACGACCACGAACAGGGCTGGAATCAGTGTCCACCAGTAGACCGCGACGCTGGCAAGGTTCTGTGATTTCTCCAGCAGGACACCCCAGCTGACGGCCGGCGGGCGCAACCCCAATCCCAGAAAACTCAGCGCGGTTTCGGCAAGAATCATTCCCGGAACGGCTAGAGTTACATTGACGATCAGATAACCGGCGAAATTCGGGATCAGATGGGCTCGAATGATGGTCCATTCACCCACGCCACCGGCGCGGGCCGCGAGGACGTAATCCATCTCGCGCAACTCCAGGAGCTTGCCTCGAACCACGCGGGCAAGCCCTCCCCACCCCACCAGTGACAGGAGTACCACGATTCCGAAGTAGACCATTTCCGTCGACCAGTCTCGGGGGAGGGCAGCACTTAACGCCGCCCACAGGGGAATTGTCGGTATCGATATCAGGAATTCGATGATCCGTTGCACCACCGTGTCGACCTCGCCCCCGTAGTAGCCGGAGATTCCGCCCAAGGTCACACCGATGACGAAGGAAAGCGCCACTCCGACTAAACCAATCGACAGTGACAGGCGCGCGCCGTGAATGGTGCGCGAGAAGAGATCGCGCCCGATGCTATCGGCGCCGAACAGGTAGATCGCCCCAGGCTCTTCAACGCCGAAGAGATAGATATCGGTCTCGATGATCCCCAACAGCTTGTGCGGTTCCCCGCGGGTAAAGAAGCGCACGGGAAAGATGGTGGAGGTGTCCGTTATAAACATGAGTCGAAGCGTCTCCGTGTTCCTTTCCGAGGTGACGCCGTAGACGAAGGGGCCGCGGAATTTGCCCTCATCGTCGAAGAGATGAACGGGCGTGGGTGGACGATAGGGATAGGCTGAAAAGCGAAAGTCTTTGGGATAAGGCGCGACGAAATCGGCGAAGATAGCCAGGAGATAGAGCACGATCAGAATGCCCCCTCCGACGATGGCTAACTTGTGACGCCGAAACTTCTGCCACATCAGTTGCCACTGCGAGGCCAGGTAATACCGTTCTTCGGCGCTCAGTCTCTCTGTCATGAATAGTGGCTAGTGGGTGGTGTGTCCAATCCACTGAATTCTGTCCGACAACGTTCAGGTCTCCCTTTCAGTAAACCGTATGCGGGGGTCGACGATCACGAGCGCCATATCCGAAATGAACGTACCTATGACAGTCAGTGCTGTGAGGAAGAACAGAAGACTTGAGGCCAGAAACATGTCTTCGGCCAGCAGCGCGCTGAACAGTCTTGGGCCCACTGTTGGCAAGTTCAGGACCATCGCGGTGATGACGCTCCCGGAAACGATTTCCGGCAGCAGCCACCCGATCGTGCTGGCCATGGGGTTGAGCGCCACCCGCACGGGATACTTGAGAACAAGCCTGGTTTCATGCAGCCCTTTGGCGCGGGCCGTAATCACGTACTGTCGGCCGAGTTCATCGAGCAGTGTCGCGCGCATGGTGCGGATCAGTCCAGCAGTCGCCGCGGTGCCGATGATAATGATGGGCAGGGGGAGATGCTTGAGAAAGTCGATGAATTTGGCAACACTCCACGGGGCGCGAACAAAGTCTTTGGAGAAGAGGCCTCCCACGCTCTTGCCCGCCCCTATATTGAGAAAGAAGTAGATCAGGATAAGCGCCAGCAGGAAATTCGGTATGGCCCTGCCGAGGAAGCCGACAAACATGCCAATATAATCGCCGAACGAATACTGGTGCGTGGCCGAGTAGATGCCGATGGGGATTGCCACGAGATAGGTGAAGAGCAGGGTGAACATGGAGATCGCTACCGTCAGTCCGATACGATCACCGATGACCTTGGACACGGGCTGCTCGTGCGAGAATGACCAGCCCAAGTCTCCCTGCAGGATGTTCCTGGCCCAAGACAGATATTGCACGAATGCAGGTTGATCCAGTCCAAACCGGAATCTCAGGTTTTCCAGGTCCTCCTGCTCGAGTTCCTCTCCCCTGACTCTGTATTCGAGCTCGAGCCGGTCGACGTAGTCCCCGGCAGGTAGTTGGATGATCAGAAAACTCACGCCACTGACCACCCACACCAGCAAAATCATATATACGAAGCGGCGGAAGAGATACACTGCCATGGTGTTGGCTCGTTTAAACTGGATATTGGCAAGTGGATAGCGGCGTGAACTCACCATTAACCACTTGCCACATTCAGGGCTACCTGTTACTGGTGGAGGAACCACGTCTCCTGTTGGTACGGCCTCATGCGCCAGCCACCCTTGATGCCGTCATTCCCGGGCGCATTCCCCAGGCGATTGCTCATGCAGTAGAGCGCCGGCGGATCGCTGGTGGTATGGATAACCCACATGTTCTCCGCGTTGAGCGTGAGAATCTCGCTTGTGAGTTCTTCGTATTCGTCGGTACCGTATCTCGTTACACTCCACTGCTGGGCCGCATCCCAGAGGCGCTTGATTTCTTCCGGCGGTTCGATCCCTTCTGCGCCGTCGCTATCCAGCCATTGCCTCCAGGGGGCGGAGGACAACCTACCCCAAGGCGGCACGAGCCACCCGAGCCCCCTCTCGCGCGCCCTGTACTCGTCGCGGCCACCTTCGGCGACCGTGAAGTCCAGCTCGTTGGCGTAGAGTTTTCCCTCCACCACGTCACCGGGCAGTTCTTTGGGCGTGAAGTCGATGCCGATCTCCTTGAAGTAGATCGCAAACAGATCGAGCATATCCTGGAAGTAAAACACGCCGGCGGTGCGGTACTCGGCGAGGATGGAGAGTCTATCACCGTCGGGCCGCATACGATACTCTCCGTCAGCATCCCATGCCAGGCCCATATCATCCAGAAGCGCGTTGGCCTGCTCCACATCGAATTCCACGTAGTTGGTCGCCATCCAGTCCTCAAAGCCGGTCCAGTCACTTGAGGCCGGCGCGGCCCAAGGCTCGGTCAGGCCGAACATGAGGCTCTCGCTGATTTCGGTGCGGTCGATGGCCAGCGAAAGGGCTTGGCGGAAGCGAATGTCGTTGAAGATTTCCCTCAGAACCGGATCCTGGTGTGTGTAGTTCAAGGCGAAGTCCAACGCATTGGTGCGGCTGGTGTTTTCCATCAGGAAGGTGGTATAATCGCCCGCCTCTTCGTTCTCCTTCAACAGGGGCGTGTCTCTGAGGGCAAGTCCGACAGAGTCGCCGGCGAAGTCGATCTCACCGGCAATCATCTTCACCAAAGCACCGGTCTGGGCGCGGGACTCGCCGATCAGGATCAGGATGGTGTCGATGTAGGGTAACTGGTTACCGGCTGTGTCCACCCGCCAGTAGTAGGGATTGCGAACCCACAGGGCCGAGTCAGCGCTCATGTCTGCGACGTACCACGGGTTGAGGGTGGGCGCCGCGGGGAAAAAGCCGGCCCCATGGTCTCCGGACACGTAGTATTGAACGGCTTTCTGCCATGACTCGAAACCCTCCTCCTCGGCCAGGGCTTCGGCGCCATCGCTGTATTTGGGCATGTACTGCTTCAGGAACTGCGAGGGGTCTGCCTGGCGCCGGCCGGCGAATACCTCAAGCGCGCGGTAGTAGGGCGCCGCGAAAGTGAACTGCACGGTATAGTCATCGATCCGATTGAAACCCATCACCTCTCCACCGGCTTTATATCTGCCGGGGACCGACGAGGTGATCTCCTCATTGAGCAGAATGTCCTCATACCAGAACGCAAAGTCGTCGGCGCTGAAGTCATCTCCGTTAGACCATTTCACACCCTTGCGCAAGTGCCAGGTCAGGCTCATGGCATCCTCCGCCAACTCCCAGTCGACCGCCAGATTGGGGAAGTACTCCGTATTTTCGGGGTTCATGGTCAACATGCGCTGTGTCATATGCTCGGTGGGAATCGTAAAGACTGAGGCTCCCTTCATCGCGCCCACGAGGACGGCCTCGCCACCGTATTGGCCGATGAAATCGCGAGGGCGTATAACCCCTACGTCTTCCGGCAGGCGTTCCATCAGCGGCGGCAGGTCTCCGCTTGCGACCCGAGCCGCCAACTCGGGCGCCTCGCTGAAAGCGTCAATGGTCTTTCCGGTGGCTGCCTCATAGTCGTCAACGGTGGCGAAGATGTGGTCGACGTAAGGCTCGCCTTCGACCCTCATGAGTTCCTGCCCGAGCGCGCTCTCGGACGCTGCGGCCTCTTTTTCGACCGCTCCCTGTCCCACGCCCGCTTCGGCCGGCGCTTCACTCTCGGCCCCTGGCGGCCCGCAGGCTACGACCACGATTCCCGCAGCGCCTGCAGTCGAAATGCGCAGGAAATCCCGCCTGTTCATCCGTCTTTGCGTGAGGTTGGACAAAAACGGTCGCATCAGCTTCTTTTGTGCTGCCATTGCTCTCCTCCTGAAAAAGGTAATCCTTCTCATCCACTTATCGGGTCGGCCAGACCCCATGGCCAACCGACCGAAATGTCGAAGGGGGAGCGAGCGTCTAATACCTCCTTTCATCCCTTGAGGGATGTTCATGCGGCGGCCAGTTACCATTCACAGGCCGCCAGCCGCTGGTGTTATCCAACGGTCACCGTGCGCACAAGGATCGTCTTGCATTTCCGTCCTTGCTCGTTGGGGTAGTTGAAATCCGAGTAGGCCAACAGGGCAGTGCGTTCATCCAGCGCCAGCAGGGCGGAGTAGGAGCAGGTATCCTGGCGCCGTTCAGCTGGCTCGACCACGACCACTCTCGGTTCCCACTCAAGTCCTGCCGGGTCCGGGGTGGCGCGAACGAACAGTCCGGGCCGGCCGTATGATGCCAGCGTTATCCCGTTTCCCAAGGTCAACATGCGCGGCCATACTCCACGGTCGTCAAATACACGTGGATGGCTCCACGACTGCCCGCTGTCCAGAGAGCGGGACCAGTACGACGGGCCGACCCCCAGCAGGTCATGGGTGCGCAATAGGCACAGGACCGAGCCGTCCGGCATGAAGTTGAACTCCGGCTCTGTGAAGCCGTCGCGCTGGTCGGCGTGCGGGTCGGCCTCCCTGTCCGGCTGGTAGAGGATCTCGCTCAGAACATCCCAGGTATGTCCCGCATCGACCGACCGCAGATAGAGAATATTGTTCGCCGGCTGTACCTTGCCATCGACGATCCGTTTCGTATGGATCGCTTCCCAAATGGAGCCATCGGGCGCCAGCTGCGAGCGGCCATGGTGAAACGAGGGCCAGAAGGCGTACATGTCTTCGCGGACGATACGGATTTCGCCGGGCATGCGCACTGAGGCGGTCTCTTCGAACCAGTCCTTCTCTCCGCTGCGCTGGCGCAAGAAGCGCCAGCCCGAGAGTTCGCCGGCCAGGTCGGCGGCTCGATATATGTGGGTTATGCGGGTGGGCGCATCCTCCTGGACCAACACCGGTTCAGGTAATGTCACCTCGTTACGGTTACGGGACTGCAACTGAATCGGGAGCAGGCGGTCTCCGTTTGGGAGCAGGAGGCCGCCGCGGGCGTCGCGGCCTGCTACCGCCTCCCACGATCCGCCGTCGTCGGCAGAGAGAGCATGCCTGGAGGGCAACCCGTAGGCGGTGACGGAATCGGCTTCGACGTGAAATTCGATGTGGATGCGGCCGTCGGCCAACCGTTCGAGGTGGGGGAACTGCCAAGGGCCCCATTCTCTTACCTCGACCGGGGCCTGGTGGATTAGGACCGGCTCCCCAAGGGTGATTTGCGGCAAAATTTTCTCCCCTCTGCCGTTGCTAGCGGCCTGAATCGCTATTGAGCATTGCCAGGTCTAATGCAACCCCAGGTCCCCTGCGCGTTCGCGCACGGCTTCTGTCAGCCCGGGCAGGAAACGCAGGCGGCCGTCGGCTCCGGTGTGGTGCCTGTCGTAAAGGGCTGCGGTCTCATAAATGGAATAACCGTCGAGCCGTCCGGAACGATAGGTGTATTCGATCTGATCGGCCAGTCGACTGCCGTCGGCGCCCGAAACATTCACAGGCAGGCTGAGGTGGGCGGGCACATTGTTTGCGGTTACTTCATCCAGCACATCGTGCACAAAGGCGTCGCTGAGGAGGCGTTCGGGCGGCCATTGGCGGCCAAATAGGGTTGTCTCGTCGGTCAGGCCGGTTTGCAGCCAGCGGCGCCAGTGGAAAGTGATGTTGCCGGGACGGGAACGCGTGCGCGAAGGCGAGGCGTCCGGGCGGAAGGACTCGATTTCAATATGATGGTGCATCGGCAACCCGGCGGCCGCGAGGCGCGTCCTGGCTGCGCGCAGGAATCGATCGTACAGGTCGCCGCGCACGTCGCCCAGTAGGACCGGATCATAGGGCTCGACATCGGGGTTGACACCGTAGCGCCGTTCGTACTCGGCCGCGACCGGCGGGTTGAAGCCGTAGATCTCGGGTGAATCGGTCCACGAGCTGTGGCAGGAAATGCGCACGTCGAGGCCGTCAACGCCGGCGGCGATGCAGTCGCTGACCCATTCCATCCAGTGGGCCTGGACCTCTGGTTCACCCTCGCACAGCGAACCGGAGACGTATCTGTTGCGCCCCTTGGCAAATGCGATGACGCCATCGGGGGCGTCGGCGGCGTGGGAAAGTACGTTGTCGAAAGCGGACGCGGAGTTGGATACGTCGAGGCGGACCAGTGCCCCGCCGAGGCCGGTGTCGAATTCGAGGTCTCCGCTGCGCAGGTCGCGCTGGGGCCGCCAGATCGCCTTGTGGCTGGCGACGACGATGGGCAGCGGCTGGTCGTCCGGTCCAAAGGCGCGCACCATCTCCACCGCCGTGTTGGAGAAGACGCCTTCGTGGTCTTCGAAGTTGGTTGTGACAGCAACGAAGGGGTCCAGGAGATTGAGGCCGGTGATATTGAGAACGCGGACCTCATCGCCCCGGCTGGTGACCGGATTGCCGTCGATATCGACGACATCGCGGGGGCAGGTCTCTATTCCTTCGCTGACGTCGAACTCCGTGTTTTGCTTGCGGTAACCGTCGTTGTCGACGCTGGTCCAGATTTCCAGGTTCTCCGGTTGGATGCGAAGAGGTGTTTTGTCCTTTTGCCGCAGCTGGATGCGTGTGACCGGAGTTTCGTCCAGCCCGCGCGGCAGGTCGGCCTGGCGGGCTCGTACGCGCAGTTCGGGGCGCGCCAGCACCCAGGGATCGACGTGGTAGTAGCCGCCGATGCCGGGCAGCCCGATGATGCCGTCTTTCGCTAGAACCGCCTTCGTATTGGCGTGGCTGACGCCGTTTTCATAGGGCTTTATGACGGCGTAGAACTCCATGCCGCGTTCGTAGGCCAGGCGCCGTCCTACCCGCATCGGATCGCCCAGGTTTTCAAGCGTTTTGGCCACGCCGCCTAGCGGCCCGTATGCCAGGAACCACTCCCAGTGGCCGGCGTGATAGTAGTTCCAATAGACGCGGCGCACGCCCATCCAGTGGAGACGGTCTATCAGTTGGGCCACCAGATCTTCGGTGAATTCGATTCGCTGGCAGTCGTCGGGGAAGTCCACCAGGGTTGAGAGTAGAAAGGGGCGGTCTTTCATTGTCAATCACTCTTGGTGGTTCGCGGCCTGTGGCCGGATTGGTAAAGTAGAAGATCGGACGTTGGTAACGGTAAAGGCGATCAGTCGAGCGTCATGCGGGGGTCGAAGGCGTCGCGCAGGCCATCGCCCACAAAGTTGATTGCCAGCACAGTGAGAAGGATCGCCATACCGGGGGGCAGCCAGATCCACCAGTGGCGTTCGAGGATGTAGATAGATTGGGCGCCGTTGAGCATATTGCCCCAGGAGGGTGTGGGCGGCAGCACGCCAAGCCCGAGGAAGGAGAGACCGGCCTCGGTCAGGATGGCACCGGCGACGCCGAATGTGGCGGCCACGAGCAAGGGGGCCAGCACGTGCGGCAGGATATGCTTGAACATGATGTTGCGGTCCTGCACGCCCAGGCAGCGCGCCGCCGTCACAAAATCCCATTCGCGCACCGACAGGATCTGGCCGCGTACAAGGCGTGCAGAACTGGGCCATCCCAGAAGACCGATGATGGCCATCACATTGTAGATGCTGGGTCCCAACATGGACACCACGGCCATGATCAGAATCAGGGTGGGGAAGACCATCATAATGTCGGTGAGGCGCATTATGGTCATATCGACCGCGCCGCCATAGTAGCCTGAAAGCGTACCAAGGATGAGCGCGATGAGGATCGAGATCGAGACCGCTACCAGCCCTACGGAGAGGGAGACGCGTCCGCCGTAAACCACTCGCGACCAGATATCGCGCCCGGCCACGTCCCCGCCCAGGATGTGTTCGCCGCTGGGGGCGGCGCGGGTCAGGCCGGAATGGATTTTGGTCGGAAGATGCTGAGTGACCCAAGGCGCGGCCGCCGCGAGCAAGACCACAACGACCAGGAATACCAAGCCCGCCATCGCCATCCTGTGGCGGCGAAAACGCAGCCAGAAGCGGGCGCGCGGTGTGGCTGTCGCAGAGCGTCGCGGCTCGTCAAATATATCCTCGGACAATGTCGCTGCTGGCCTTTCTGCCATCGTTTTCAGCCTACTTCATAGCGAATGCGCGGGTCGGCCACGGTATAGAACAGGTCCGCAAGCAGGTTACTCAACAAAACCAGGACCGCCGTCATCAGCACGCCGCCCATCAACAGGGGGTAATCACGCATCCCCGTGGCCTGCACCATGGTCAGGCCGATACCGGGATAGTTGAACACCGTTTCGATGAGGACGGCCCCGCCAAACATGCTCGGAAGGCGCAGTCCGAGAATTGTGATGATCGGCAGCAGAGCGTTACGCAGGCCATGCCGCAGAATCACGACTTGCTCGACCAGACCCTTGGCGCGCGCTGTGGTCATGTAATCCTGGTGCAGCACTTCCAGCAGGCTCGATCGCGTATAGCGCAACAGGCTGCCGGTGGTTTCGTAGGCCAGGGCGAGGCCGGGCAGGATGATATGGGACAGCCGGTTTCCGAGAGAAGGCTCCACGCCCGGTGTGGTGACGCCCCCGGTCGGCAAGATGTCCATTTTGATGGCCACGGCGTAGATGAGGAGCAGGGCGAAGAAAAAGCCGGGTACGGCCACGCCGGCGAAGGCGAAGGTGGTCAGGACGCTATCGAGCAGCGAATAGGGCTTCAAGGCGGAGACGACCCCCAAGGTGATCCCTGCTATGGTCGAAATCAGGAGCGCAAAGATCATCACAGGCATACTGTTGCCCAGGGCGCGCAGCATCACTTCAAACACGGGCGTGTTAAACCAGATTGAGTAGCCCAGATTGCCCTGTACTGCTTGCCCAAGCCAGAGCAGATAGCGGATGGGGATCGGCTTGTTCAGACCCAGAGCCTCGCGCGCGGCCTGTAAATCCTCCTCCGTCATTTGGCTCAACTCAAAGGGGTCGATCATGGCGGAGACCGGGTCGCCTGGCGCCAGCGCAAAGATTGTATAATTGATAATTGTTACACCGAGCAACAGAGGGAAAACCAGGAGAATGCGGCGTAGGATGTATGTTGACATATCGTTAATGTGTTGGGACGTCCTCCGAGGCCGATTCAACCCCGGAGGACGTATTATGGGTCAAACTGCAGTTGCCAGTTTCCGGTTGCCAGTCGCAATCCGGGTCACTTCACTGGCTACCGACCACTAGCCACTGGGTTTAAGCCGACATGTGCACGTTTACCCAGTCGATCCATTCTGTGCGGGCGCCGTAGACCGGCACGACGTCACCCGTCTGCACTCTATTGTTGACGACGTGAATGCCAGGCACCTGGGCAATCACACAATGGCGCTGGAGTTCTGAGGCATATTCCTGCAGGCGCAGAGAGCCTTCTCTGATCGCTGCTTCATCGTCCAGGAGGATTATCTCGTCGATCATCTCCTTGCCTGTCAGGTCAGGATCTCCCCAGCGGGGACCGGTGAAGTTATGTGTGAAGCCACCGGGCGTCAAACCCCACCCATAGCCGCTGAAGAGCGTGTCGAAGTCCCAGGGAGGATTGTTGAGAATGTTGGTGTATTCCGCTGCCATGACTTGGAACTCGGTCTTGATGCCGACCTCACCCCACATCTCGCGCAACATGGCGTAGAGAGGCTCATATGTCGGTGTCAGCGAAGACATTCCCAGGCGGAGGGTGTAGTCGAAATCCCAGCCGCCATCCTCCAGGAGTTGCCTGGCCCGCTCCGGATTGTACTCAAACCACTGTGCTGCATCGGGGCTGATGCCGTAGTCGCCATACTCCAGCGATGCCTGGATGTGCCCGACCGTGTCGAAGAAGAAATCTTTGGCGATTTGGGGGCGATTCAGTGCCAGGCTCAAGCCCTGTCGCACCCGTTTGTCGGCCAGAACATAGCGGACGTTGTGGTACCAGGCGAAGGCGCTGGGGCCGGGGTTCAGGACTATGTTCACGTGGTCCATCGCCTTGAATCGCTCGAACTCGGACTGCGGCGTGCGAATGGCGATGTGGCACTCACCTTTTTCCACGGCGGCGGCCATCGCCAGCTGATCGGTGTAGGGGACAAAGGCCGCTTTGTCCAACAGCGGTTTGCCCCTGAAGTAGTCGTCGAACGGCTCGTACTCCACGACCTGGTCGGGGATGTAGTTGGAAACGCGGAACGGCCCGGTGCCGGTACCTTGTTTCTTGGCGTACTCGGTGTTTTTCAGCCCCTGCTGCCCCTGCTCGTCGATTCCCCACTGGTCCTCGGGTATCAGGCTCAGGAGGTGTTTGGGCATGATCGCAAAGTAGAGCAGTTTCTCGAGGAAGGCGCCGCGGTAGGGATTGGTCATCTCGAAGACGAAGGTGTAGTCGTCGGGTGCTGAGAGGCCAACAACCTCATCGGCCTCGCCTTCAGAAAACTCGGTCATGCCGACGACAATGTCCAGAAAATGACGTACTCCATTCCACTGATTGACGTTGGGATGGCCAACGAGCCGGCCGAAGGTAAACAGCACGTCGGCCGACGTGAACGGCTCGCCGTCGTGCCACGTGACACCCTGGCGCAGGTGGAAGGTGGCCGTATTGCCCTCGAATTCCCAACTTTCCGCCAGTTCAGGTATCCATTCGGTGTAATCGGCGCTGATGGTCAACAGCGCGTTGTGCGTCAATCCCATCAAGTAGTAGTTCCGGTTGCCGGCGTTGTGCTCCACAGCCAGCAGGTCGCTGTAACTGGTCTTCTGGGGGTAGCCAAAGACCAGCGTGCCACCGCCCATGCTCTCTGGCGCGGCTTCGGCTTCGTCTGCGGCAGGCGCCTCTCCTGCAGGAGCAGCCGCGGGAGCGCAGGCTGCCAAAATGCTGCCGGCGGCGGCGAGGGCCGACCCCTTGAGGAAGTTGCGGCGGGTGATATCGCGGGATTCAAAGCGTTGCATGGTTTTCTCTCCTGAGTTCTACTGTGACCGTCGTGATTGCTGTGACACCTGCAGTGAATCATACACATCACATGAATCAGGTGAATTGACTTCGATTGTGTGCATTGGCTCCTCCTGACCGGTGCTCAAACTCCAGACTGCACTGGCAATGGGACGCTGCGTTGTCAGAGCTGTCCCAAGTCCAGTTCCAGCAGGTAGATGCGTTCGCGTTCGTCGGGCGTCATGCTGTCCGGCGGCAGTGTAGAGGTGGGATAGCGCGCGAGGATGCGGCTGCGGACTTCGGCGTCGGTCGGAACCGGCATCCAGCCGTAGGGTATGCGGTCGTATACCACCAGCAGCTTGCCCGGCTCAACCTCCAGCATCGATGTGTAGGATGTGGTCTGGTCCGACTGGTCGAAATTGTGGTGGACGGTGTAATACTGATCCCTGGTGACCGGCTCGAGCCCGAATTTGCCTGGGCTGATCTGATGGGCGGCGTCCATCTCGGCGTTATGGTGGGCCATGAGGTCAAACGGCTCCCAATGCTCGCCGCGCGGGTCGGTCGAGAACCAGATGAAGAGTCCCGGGCGGCCGGTCGAGATAACCAGAGCGCCGTTGCTCAGACGCTTTACAACGGGCAGCACGCCCCAGGCCGGAAGGCGGTCGATGGGGGACCAGGTCTTGCCTTCATCGCTGGAGTAGGAGCGCGCCAGCAGTTGATCGCGCCCGCCGCCCATGCGGCCCACGCACATCAGGTCTCCGTCCTGCAGGCGCACGAGCGAGGCCTCACAGAAGCCTTCCCAGGAGTCAGCGCCTGCCTCTGCGCCGCAAACGGTGGAGAGGTAATGCCAGCTGCGGCCTTCATCCTCCGAGACCATTACAACGGTACTGTAGCGCTTGTCCCCTGCGAAGGTCATATAGGTTGTGGACAGAAAGCGCCCCGGCTCCAGTTCGATGATGTCGCCAAAGGGGGAGATTTCGGCCCAGCGGGTGGGGCTCTGTACGGTTCGCGCGTTTATATCGCGCGGAAGGCCTTCGATGCGCGAGCCCCACAGTTCCACCGTGTACTGTGTGCCGCCCTTTTCGATGCGTCCGTAGTTCCCCACGAAGGTGCGCCACTGGCCAAGAGGCTCCGGCTTGTATGGCGAGTTGGGACCGGCCAGCGAGCCGTCGGGCAGGCTGATGTCCAACCGACCGCTGAGGCCGGAGACATCAGCATGGCGCTTCCAAGTAGCCCCATTGTCTTCGGAGAGCGAGATGCCGTCGACGTTTGTCAGGTTTTCGCCTGAATCGGGGTTCAGGCTGTAGGAGACTATCAACTCGCCGGTGGAGAACCGGCGTATGCTGGGATACCAGCAGAATCCGAGGCCTTCGGCTACAATGCGCGGCGTCCCCGCCGTGAATCGCAGACCTCCCAGTTCTATTTCCTGTGACATGACCGCCTGCCTCCTTGCTTGCTTTTTGTGGGACGAACTCGTCCTCAACGGGTTAGACCGGTAGGAACTGCTGGGGCCTGAACAGGCGCGCTAAATTTCCCCCCTTACGTGGCCCTCTATCCTGTCTAAAGTGGGATTCTCGCTGGTTGGATCCCCGCCTCCGTAGAACCAAGGCAAGGGAAGAACTTTCAACCGGTGGCCGCGGGACCGCTCTCCCGCCATGTCAAGCGGGAAGTGGTTGTACTGGATCAGGACCCGGTCTTCAGCCACAATCACGGCCGGATAGGACCACATGCCGTATCCCTCTGGCAAAGGCTTTACGGAATCGACGTCGCAAACGACGCCTCCTCCCGGCGCGCCGTAGGCTCCCTCCGGACGGACCGGGTAAAGAGGGCCGGGTTCGACGTGGGTCTCTTCGTGTATGGATTCCAGGTTCTGGAAGTGTTCCCAGATTCGTCCTTGATTGCGGCTGATTGCGGTCGACAGCCGCGTGCGAATCATGCCTTGCTTGATCTCCTGCTCGCTCTGCTGGGTCCAGACGACGAGCAGGTGCCCGGTGCCCGGCAGCTTGCGAATCTGGGCGGGGGCCTGCGTGCCCGCCAGCTGGGTCAGTTCGGGGCGTGTCCAGGTGGTGCCGTCGTCATCCGACCAGGCCTGGTACATCCGTCCCAGCCGCGTGCGCAGGAGCATCAGCAGCTTGCCTGGCTCGTACTCAACGAGGGACGGCTCGTTGGTCAGTTCCCAGCGTCCGCCGTACTCCATGATAATGAGCAGTTCGCCGTCACTGTTCTTCTGCCAGGTCTCGCCTTCGTCGTCGCTGTAGATGACATAGCTGGCGGTGAAGTGGGGGTCGTAGAAGTGCGCGCTTGTCGAAACGAAGACGCCATCGACATAGCCGCCTGGGAATGGCGCCCCTTCCTGGTGGAATCCACCCTGGCCTATGCCGAAATAGACCGGCAGAAGGATGCGGCCGGACTGGGTGCGAACCATTGTGTCGTTGAGGGCGTGGGCGGCCAGCATCCAGTGGTTCATGAGCGTGAGGGGGGACCACGTTTTGCCTTCATCTTCCGAGCGCCTGAAGACCATCTGTGACTCGTACAGGCGGGTCGTGCCGGGTCTAGTGCGCTTGGTTGCCATGCCGATGGCGCCGCCTGAGAGTTGCACGAGTGAACAGTTCGTAAGCGTTAGTGGGTCGCCGTTTTCGTCCAGACCTGCATATGGCTCGGCCCAAGTGATGCCGCCGTCGGCGCTGACGGAGAAGTGTGTGCCGTTGCTGAAGAGGACGCGGCCGCCTTCAAGGCCTACGAAGGCGTTTCCGGGGAACCCACCATCGTGGAAGGCCAGCATCTCCTCCGGCCTTGTCATAGGTACATTGCTCATGTCTGCCGCCCTATTTGTTGATGGCCCTCGTGGATTGAGCAAATACTCTAAAACTCTGCAAACGAACTTCGCCTAGTGTCAACGCCAGTTGACCTAGTCGTTGCCAGGTGCGCCGGATTCGAAAGCGGTCTTGCCGATGCATTCATACTGGAGGTGACCGGCGTGGCAAGGCTTTGTTCTGTTCTTGCGTGGCGTAGATTGCAAGTGGGGCGAGGCTTAGAGACAGCAAGTCGTCGTTTCCAGGAATGCTGCCAGGCGGTTCGTCAAGTAACTCACCCCTATCATGGGTCGCACCTTGTCACAAACACTGCCTGCTTCTGGCTGTACTTTATAGCATATTCCTGAAGTGAGGTCAAAGGGCTGAATTTCAGCCCCGTTCTCGGAGTGCAAGTTCTCGTGCGACTCGGTTGACGAGGGTCGGCTGACCTCCTATACTGGGAGTCCACACCCAACACACGACGGATGTCTTCCAATCAGGTGGAATTGGAAACGATGTGAACGGGGGATGAGAATCGGGGCGTTCTCTATTCTCGTCAGCCTCTATCCCTTTGATTCTCTACACTACCCGGGAAAAGCGAGCGATGAAGGTTCTCTATCTGCGCGCGCCGAGTGGACTGGAGGCGCCTAACCTGATATTTTCAAGGCGATCGAAGGGCGTTTTCCTTTCGAGGTGTACGTCCCCGAATGGCCGGCGGATAATCAGTCTGGGGGCGTCGCGGATGTTGTTGACCTGGGTAGAGCGGTGGGCACGCGTGCGCTGATGGACGCAGCGCTGGCGGCAGAGGTTAAGCTGCGGCATGTTACGCAGACGCTGGCCATCGCCATCCGCACATGGGAGGCGCTGCGGCTGCAGGCGGGGGCAAAACCGGCGGCGTGGAGCCACATCATTGCTGTCTCAGTAATGATGGCACTGCCGCCGATGCTCGTGTTCTTCTTTCCCCAACGTTACTTCATCCAAGGGTGGTGATGAGCGGCTTCAAGGGCTGACGAACTGCGTTGCGTACTTCGAATTGCGTATTTCGTTGGGCAATGCGCTTTGCGCGACATGTAAAGGAGTTTGCCGATGAGGCTTGGGGCGACGATTGGCGATTATCTGGGGACTGAGGACCCTGATGCGCATGTGGCGGAGTGCCGGCGGCAGGGCTATCGGGCCGCGCCGTGCCCGGAGGTGGCGACAGGCGACCGAGACCGGATTCGCGACATCAAGCGAGCGTTCGGCGAGGCCGATATCGTGATCGGGGAAGTGGCCGCCTGGGTCAATCCGCTCCACCCGGACGCGGACACACGGCGTGCGAATCGGAACACGATTGCGGAGAGGCTCGCCCTGGCTGACGAGCTGGAGGCCGTCTGTTGCGCGACGGTCGTCGGCTCCTATGACGGCAGCGACAATTGGGACTCTCATGTCGGGCACCATCCGAAAAACTTCAGCGAGGAGGGCTTCGAGGCGGTTGTAGAGTGGGTGCGGCAGGTTCTGACCGAGGTCGAGCCGCGGCGCACCAAGCTGACCCTCGAAATGTCGCCCTGGACCCTGCTGGACGGGCCTGAGATCTATCTTGCACTGCTCGAAGCGATCGATCACCCCGGGTTGGGCGTCCATCTCGACCCGGCAAACGCGGTACGCGAGCCGCGCATCTATTATGCGACGACCGAACTGCTGAACAGGTGCTTCGACATTCTAGGCCCGTGGATTCGCTCCTGTCATGCCAAGGATATCCACTTTGCGCTCGACGCGCGCACCGTTGCCATCGAGGAGGTGCTGCCGGGCCGGGGCGTATTGGACTATCGCACCTACGTTTCTCGGATTGAGCGGTTGTCGCCGGATATGCCGCTGATCATCGAGCATCTGGCGACCGAGCCGGAATACAAAGAGGTGGGCGACTTCATTCGCGGCATCGCCAACGAGGTGGGCGCAACGATATAAGAGTGGACAGGGGATAGAAACGGAATCAGCCGCTGGCAACAGAGGTAACGCTATGCAAGGTAAACTTTCGGGAAAGGTGGCGCTGGTCACTGGTGCGAGCAAGGGGATTGGCCAGGGGCTGGCGGTCGGGCTGGCCGCGGCCGGGGCGCGGGTTGCCGCCAACTACAAGACGGATGCCGAGGGCGCGCAGAGCACGTGCACCAGCATACGGGAGGCGGGCGGGGAGGCCGAGCCATTTCAGGCCGACATCGGTTCGAAGAAGGAATTCGAGCAGCTGGTGGACGCCGTCTGCGCGCGCTTCGGACGGCTGGATGTGTTGGTCAACAACGCGGCCCGCACCCGTTTCGGTCACGCCTTCGAGATCACCGAGGAGGACTTCAACGACGTGGTCGATACCAACCTGCGCGGCCCCTTTTTCGGCTCGGTCGCGGTTGCCCGCAAGATGCAGGCGCAGGGCAGCGGCTCGATCATCAATATCAGCTCCATCGCGGCCAAGCTTATGATCCCGGCGCACTCGAGCTACACGATGGCCAAGGGCGGTCTGGAGGCGCTCACCCGGCAACTTGCGCTCGAACTGGCGCCTGAGGTGCGCGTCAACGCCATCGCGCCTACGGCCACCAGCACCGAGCGCAACCGCGGCTATGATCCTGACTACGAACAGAAATGGCGTGCGATCACGCCCGCCGGCCGCGTCGCCACTGTGGAGGACTACGTAGGGACCTGCGTTTTTCTGGCAAGCGATGATGCCTCGATGGTCACGGGCCAGATCATCTACGTGGACGGCGGCTGGACGCTGCGCGGTTTCACGCCGGATATGTCCGACTATGATTTTTCGCAGGATCGTGAGCGCGGCTAGACGTGCGGGGGCACTGCGGGGGAACTGCCGGGTTTAGGGGGCTGAGATAGCGCGTGGGAAGGAAGACACTGTTGGCTAGACATGCTGCCGGGGAAGAATGAGCACGGTGGCTAGCCAGAGGGGGGCGTTGCGGGGGCGCAGCCCCTGCACAAGGGAGGCCGCTTGCGGCCGACCGCCCATATGACAATCATGAGGAGAGAAGAAGCACCTTTGCTTCCTACGTTCAGGGTTGCGAATCAGTTGCGGCTGAACAGTAACCTTTGCTACATAAATTCGTGTAGCAAGTGTCAATTGGAAGGGCAACGGACCGAACTATGGCAGGCCGTATAACGATGACCGATTACAAGGGAGATTGGGCCTTGCGGGAAGGCAATGTCCACCCCAGGCCTTACGCTTGCTACATAAATTCGTGTAGGAAGTGTCAACCGGAAGGGCAACGGACCGAACTATGGCAGGCCGTATAACGATGACCGATTGCAATGCAGATGGGGCCTTGCGGGAAGGCAATGTGCACCCCAGGCCCCACGCTTGCTACGTAAATTCGTGTAGCAAGTGTCAATCGGAAGGGCAACGGACCGAACTATGGCAGGCTGTATAACGATGACCGATTACAACGCAGATTGGGCCTTGCGGGAAGGCAATGTCCACCCCAGGCCCCACGCTGGCTCCCTCAGTCGCGAGGATGTGATAGCGCTCTGCGGCACTCTGGATATCGACGGCCTGGAATTGATGCACCAGTACTGGGAGGGCTGCCCACCGGCGTATGTTCGGGGGCTGGCGGAGGACGCCGGTCTGCAGATAGTCTCCTATATCTTCTTTTCTGATTTGGCGCTACCGCCGGACGAGCGCGGCGCCGCGATTGACGAGGTGTACGCGCAAATTGACCGCATTGCCGAGATGGGCAGCGCGTTGGGCATGATCGTGCCGGGGGTCGCCAAGGATGCGCGGCCTCTGGAACTGCAGCGTGCCTGGATGGTTGATGGACTGCGCGTCTGCGCCGAGCGCGCCCAGTCGGTCGGGGTAACGTTGATTTCGGAGAACGTCGACTACCCGCCCAGCCGTCCGCTGATGGGGCGCGGGGCAGACTGCCGGGACATCTGCGCGCAGGTCGATTCGCCTGGCTTCCGGCTGATATACGACTGCGCGGCATCGCTGTTCGTTGACGAAGATCCGCTGGAGACGCTTCACACGATGGCGCCCCATGTCGTCCACGTTCATGTCAAGAACAGCCGACCGCTCGCGCCCGGTGAGCAACGGGCGCGCTATCTGGATGGAGACGGCGGTCAACGCTATACCGGGACCGACCTCGATGGCGGCGTGATCGATTTGCCGCCCATTCTGGCTGAACTGGGTCATCTCGGCTATGATGGCTTTGTGTTGCTTGAGTATCAGGGGGAAGAGGATCCGCGTGTTTCCCTGCCGCGTAATATCACCCAATTGCGCCGGCTGCTCGAACCACTGTAGCTGCTGCACCTGCACTATCAACTATCCACAGAGTTCACCGATGATAACGGATGAACAGATCGCTTTCTTCCAGGCCTTTGGTTTTCTGGTGCTGCAGCAAGCGTTTAGCCCGCAAGAGCGGCCGCCGCCATCTGGCCGTGAATTTTGTCCCGTGACCGCAGAAGGCTAACGATACTGATATGCTGGTGCAGTGTCATCGGGTCGCCCTTGAGGCGATGTAGGGGTATCAGTTCAGCTGGCCGCAGCTGATCTTAACTGACAGTTTTCTCTAGAGCGAGAATCCGGGCATCTGACGAAGTCCGCTAAGCAGGTGGAAATGGAGCCGGTGTGAGCGGCGACGAGAAGCCAGGCGCCTTCTATTCTCGCCAGCCTCAGTCCTTATCATACTCTAAACAACAGGGGAAAAGTGAGCGATGAAAGTTCTCTATCTGCGCGCGCCAAGTGGACTGGATGACGCCTATCCTGATTTCGTCAAGGCGATCGAAGGGCGGTTTCCTTTCGAGGTTTTCGACCCTGACAGGCCGCCGGAAGAGCAGTTCGAGGGTGTAGAGGTTGTCATTGACCCGGGAGGGGCAGTGGGCACGCGGCCCATAATCGACGCGGGTCTGGCAGCCGGTGTGAAGCTGTGGCAGGTCACCACCAATGGTACCGATCATGTGGACGTGGCCTATATTCTGGAGCAGGGGCTGCCGCTGGCGAACTCGCCGGGAAGGCTGAGCGCGGTACCGCTGGCCGAACACGTTTTGTTGCTGATCCTTTACTTCGCCAAGAATCTCGACCACAATCGTGTGGACGGGTGGCAACGCATGCTTGGAGAAGAGCTGGCAGGCAAGGTGCTGGGGCTTATCGGGTTTGGCGCCAGCGCGCGCGAGGTGGCGCGGCGGGCGTGGCCGCTCGGTATGCGTATCATGGCGGTCGACGTGATGGATTTCCCACAGGCCGAGTTGGACGAGTTTCACGTGGAGTATTTGGGCGGGCCGGAGCAGCTGGATCATATTCTGCCGGAAGTGGACTACCTTTCACTGCATGTCCATCTCAACGCGACGACGCGGCACATGATCGACCGCCGCGTCTTGAGGCTGATGAAGCCGACGTCTGTCCTGCTCAATGTAGCGCGCGGGGAGTTGATCGATGAGGCGGCCCTGGTGGAAGCGCTTCAACAGGATTGGATAAAGGGAGCAGGGTTGGACGTGTTCGAGCAGGAGCCGTTGCCGGCTGACCACCCGCTGCTGCAGCTGGACAATGTCATTCTCACGCCTCATTCATCGGGTTTAACGCCGGATACGCCGCGCAGACGGATGGAGGCCGCAGTGGCGAACGTGGAGCGCATCGCCAAGGGGCAGCCGCCAGGGGACCTGGTGACGACGCTGGTGCGCTGACGCTGGCGGATCGTAGTTGGCGGCGCGGCGTCCTCATTCGTAAATCGACGCGACCTTTACAAGATATCGAAGAGTCAGATCACTGGAGGAACGATGACGAGATTCAAGGTGGCCATGGTCCATATGGATCCGGAAGTGTTGCCCGCGTGGGTGCCCAATACGATGGCAGACCACGATATAGAGTTCGTTTTCCAGGAATGCGAGACGCGTGCGCAACTGGCGGCCTGCGCCGGCGATGCCGATGTCGTGTGGATCTTCGGCGGCAGTCACATCGTGACCGCCGAGAGTCTTTCCGATATTCCTCGCTGTGGCGCGTTGATTCGCACCGGCAGCGGTACTGACAATATACCGATCGACGCCGCGACCGCGCGCGGCATTATCGTCGCCAACACGCCTGAGGCTTTCAACGATGGCGTGTCGGACCATACGATTGGGCTGCTGTTGGCCGTCGTTCGTCAAATTGGCCTTCAGGACCGGAAAGTGCGTGCCGGAATCTGGGACCGGAACGCCGGCTTCCCGGGTTGGCATCTGCAGGGGCAGACGTTGGGGTTGATTGGGTTCGGTCATATTGCCCGCCTGGTGACGCGCAAGTTGAGCGGGTACGAGATGACGGTGCTGGCCCATGACCCCTTCGTGGGTGCAGACGTGATGGCCGAACACGGCGTGCAAGCGGCATCAATGGAGCAAGTTCTGTCAGGTTCGGACTTTGTGTCGCTCCACTGCCCACTGTTGGCCGAGACCCACAATCTGATCGGAGAGCGTGAACTGCGGACGATGAAGCCCAGGGCAATCCTGATCAACACCTCTCGCGGTCCGGTGGTGGATGAAGCGGCGCTGTTGCGGGCGCTGACCGAGGGCTGGATCGCGGCCGCGGGCCTTGATGTGTTGGAGCTGGAGCCGCCGGACGCGGACAATCCCCTGTTCGGCCTGGAGAACGTTGTCATCACCCCGCACATAGCCGGCTACTCCGATGAATCGCTGGAAAACAGCTGGCGGCTGTCGGTCGAGACCGTCCTGGATCTGGCCCAAGAGCGCTGGCCCCGTTCTTACGTCAACCCCAACGTGGAGCCGCGCTGGCGGCTGCAAAGGAGATGAAGGCATGAAAGGTTCGGACCTGAAGAAGCGCCTGCATAGTGGAGAGTCCGTCTACGGGACCTGGTCGGTTTCGACTGATCCGCTGGTGGCGGCGACGGTGGCGCGCGCCGGTTTCGACTGGGTGAGCGTTGACATGGAGCATTCGCCGCGCAATGTGGAATCTCTGCGCTACGTTCTGTGGATGATACGGGAGACGCCGACGGTGGCGATGGTCAGGGTGAAGGACAACCGGCCCGATGAGATTAAGCAGGCGCTCGATGGGGGCGCGGACGGAGTAGTGGTCCCGCTGATCGAGTCGGTCGACGATGCCCGCCGTGCTGTGGCTGGGTGTAAATATCCGCCGGACGGTGTGCGCGGCTACGGTCCTTTCATGCCGTCATTTGGGGGCGATGACAGGGTATACCAGAGCACGGCCAACGATGAGACGCTGGTCTTTGTTCAGGTCGAACATTATCGTGCGGTTGATGTTATCGAAGAGATCGCGGCGCTTGAGGGTATTGACGGCTTCATTATCGGGCCCAATGACCTGACGCTTTCGATGGACCTTTTTGGCGCGTGGGAGAGCGAAGCATTTATCAGCACGATTCAGCGGATTGCCCGGGCCGGGGACGCTAATGGCATTCCGGCCGGTTTCCCGGTGGACGTGCTGGGCGGGGCTGAGGCCGGTATCGCGTGGGTAAAGGAGTATGCGCCGAATTTGCGGCTGCTGACGATTGGCGGGGATCTGGGCTTTGTTTCTACAGGAGCCGAGGCCGCGTTGCAGCAGATCAGGGACCCAAACGCATAACCAGACAAGAGGAGATATAAGCGAGAGCTATAACTAAAGAGGGCGTGGGCGATTTGCCCAATTGAACGACCCGGTGGGCACTGTCCTGAACCGTTAGGACTGTGCGCGAGTCCGAGGAAATGTACAACGTGGTCGAGCAACTTAAAGGGTTAACCGAACTTTCGTGAGATGCTCTTACTCGAGTCCGGGATGGGCAGGTCAACCTTTTTCATTTCGGACACAAATTGTGACCTGTCGATAGCGAATTCAATCCTGACAATTCTGATGGACTGAATAGAGAAAATACGAACGTAAACTGAATCAGAATGAGGCACGGGCGCGTTTGGCTTCGCTAATGATTGTACGAAGGGATTAGCGATACGATGATTTTCTGCATAATCTTCCCCCAATCCCCACTTTCTTACCCAATGGGTCCTGCCCCGGGCCTATCGCTCTAATCAAATAAAGCATATTATTCCCCAAACAATGGTCGCTTTTGGAGCCTACTCCAGATCTGGCGTCGGAGTTGCCGCCAATGCCGCCGACACTCTGAAGGACGGTTAGAAAAGAGGAGGACAATATGCGCACCAAATTCATTTCCATGTTTAAGACGTGGAAGAATGTCTTGACCAAGCCTGGCGAACAGACCTTTGCCGCCGAACGAAGCAAATCCTCGGCCACCTTACAAACTGCGCTCGCGTGGATTCTACTGGCCGGCGTAATAGCCGCACTGCTCGATATACTTTTGACTAGGTTGACTGAAATGTGGGTAATACCACCGGACGAAGTGGACTTTTCCCATCCCTCCGACTTCATTGTCATGATTACCGAACCCATCATGCATTTCAGAATTAATTTCACTTTACTGTATTTTGAATTCGCGAAGTTGTACGGCTGGTTGTGGGTGTATTCCGGGCTGTTCGACCTTGCTGCTGATTCTGTCTACCGCATCGTCAATTACATCACTATAGAAATTCCCGGCTGGCAACGGACCCTTGCCAGGGGTCTACTGAGCCCTATGTCTTTCCTAGTCAAAGTGGGTGTTTACTACTGCATCGCCACCTTGTTAGGTGGAAGAGGACAGTTCCGTCGTTACGCTTACCTTCTCGCCGCAATTGCTGTGCCTATTACTTTTCTAAATTCGCTCCTCGATTTCTTGCCACTGGCCGTGGTTCGCCTTGTGGCCGTCTTGCCGGACTCCTCGTTTATGAGGGGGCAAAACTGGTACTACTTCCTATCAGGCACCGTTACCTTTGCCGCCTCTCTCATTGTACTGGCGTACTGGCTTGTCTTGTTATATTTCTCTACGAAGGTGGAGCATGGGATGACATGGTGGCGAGCAGTCGTTAGCGTCGTGACTTCGTACCAAGTGGTCTTTGTGCTAGGGACCGTCTGGCCTTATGGATACATGGGCATTTTAGAAGCCGCACGTTTGCTTCGCTGGTGACCCCTTGATAGGTTTCGTAATCATTCTCGTTGCGAAGTTCATGTTGACGTTCGGACTACCCATTGCCGCCGCAATCGTCTGGCAAAATCGTACCCATGTACTATGAAGTAGCCTATTCTTCCCACTCATCGTAATCTTTGTCTTTTATTTCTGTCTGAGCAGGCAGATGAAATTCGTCAGGAGTAGGCAATGAGCGAGTCTACGATTCGGTTGATAGCACGCTCTATTGGCGTAGTGCTCATCGCAGTCTTAATCGGTGTCATAACCCGATTGACCTATCAGTACAGTATTCCCAAACATCCTTGCGGACCGCGGAGAGGGGTGGTTTTTAACTATACCGAACGTGAAATACACGTCCAAGGTCTTTCACTTCAGGAGGACGGGTCAATTCAAGATGTAGGAGTAGTACTCGCCCCAAATCAGTCGTCGAAAGAAGCTGGAATTTGTAGTGTCCAAGAAATGACGGTGGGAGGGGCGAAAGATTGGTTCTATAAAGGAATGGAAATGCGACCAGGGGTGTGGATGGTAATTTCGACCAACTACACCTATTGTATCAGTGGAGAAGAACCCATTACAGGGGAATGGTATGAAGTTCTATGCAGTAAAGAGTTTGCCAACACAGAATAGCTGGCAAGTTCTCCAGATCCGACCGCGCTCCCTACACCGCATAAGCACTACATGGTAGTGTACTTAGTGCCGCTTAAGTAGAAAACAGACGTTAGAAAGGAATCCGGACAGATGAATTATCAAGAACGAATCACGCGCGCACGCACAGCGCGTTTCGACAAGAACTGACCAGAACCCTCTTGCCATCACCCGCAAAAACACAAGTTTGACAATCTGGCGCACCCATCCCCTTCCCCCATCCCAGACCATCCGCATGTTGCCCGTGTCAGTATTACCCCAACAGACAGTGCCACCGCCGTTGGCGATGACTCGAGACCTGAATAACGGATCCGCAACCCAAAAGTCGTGACAATCTAGTAGTGTAACAGACAGGGTTTGCCGGACAAATAGACTGAGGCACACTCTCCATAAAGGAAGACACAAGGAGAGGAAAGATGCCAGCGAAACGATATCGGGTGCGATTGACAGAGGAAGAGCGCAAGGACCTTGAAGGGCAGGTGAACACTGGAACAGGGTCGGCGCGACGCTTAAGACGGGCTCGCATCCTGCTGATGGCCGATGAAGCGCAAGCGGGCGGGGGCTGGTGCGACGCCGAGATAGCCAAGGCATTAGGAGCGCACGCGCGCACGGTCGAGCGAGTTCGGGAGCGGTGTGTCACAGTCGGGATCGAAGCCGCCCTCACCCACACGCGATCGAAACGGAAACGGCCACGCGTATTGGATGGTGCGGGCGAAGCCCGGTTGGTGCAGTTAGCGTGTAGCGCTGCGCCTGATGGACAGGAGCAGTGGACGCTGCAGATGCTGGTCGATAAGCTGGTCGAATTAGAGGTGGTGGCGCGTATTTCGCGCGAAACGGTGCGGACGACGCTCAAGAAAACGAAGTCAAGCCCTGGTTGAAAGATGCATTGTGCATTCCGGAGACAGCGAGTGCAGAGTTCGTCTGTGCCATGGAAGATAAGCTTGCGGTCTATCATCGGCAGCAGGATCCAAAGCGACCTGTGGTCTTTCTTGATGAAGGCAGTAAACAGCTGACCAAAGAGACCCGTCTGCCCCTGCCACCCCGACCGGGTGCGGTGGCCAAATATGACTACGAATATGAACGCAACGGCACCAGCAACCTCTTTCTCCTTTTCGCACCTCTGCAAGCCTGGCGTCATGTCAAGGTGACAGCGCGCCGCACCATGGTTGATTTTGCCCACTGCCGGCGTGACCTTGTCGACATCCATTTCCCGCAGGCTGACACGATCGTCTTGGTGATGGACAATTTGAACACGCACAAACTTGCTTCGCTGTATGAAGCGTTCCCGGCGGCCCAAGCCCGCCGCCTTGCCGCCAAACTGGAAATCCATTACACCCCCAAGCATGGCAGTTGGCTCAATATGGCTGAAATCGAACTCAGTGTCCTGCATCGACAGTGCTTGAACGCTCGCATCCCTGACCAACACACCTTGATGCAGAAAGTCGCAGCTTGGCAAACCCGCCGCAATGCTTCTGCATCGACTGTCAACTGGCGTTTCACCACCGCTGATGCTCGCATCAAACTCGAACGCCTTTATCCGTCAATAGAAGATTGTTGAACTACTAGGGCCTTATGCTAGTTAGTGTTTGAAAAAAGTCCCCTGGTGAGATAACTTTGGAAGTCTCGAACAACCAAGGTAGCTCACCAGGAGGACCAAGCGAATGATAGCCCACTTTGACGATTTCTGTCTATGCGTGTATGTGCTCGTTGACGACATGTGCAAGGAATTGGAAGAACATTTGAGACGACCGGGGCCGGAGCCTGAGTGTAGCGACAGTGAATTGATCGCGATTTGTCTCATCGGCGAATGTGTGGGATGGGATGTGGAAACAGAGTTACTCAATCATATGCAGGCACATCGGGATAAGTTTCCGATTTTGCCGGAGCAGAGCCGTTTCAATCGGCGGCGATGTAACTTGATGGGGGTCATCAATGAAATGCGACGCATGATGTTGGCCAGGACGGAACTCTACAGGGACGTGCATTGTGTAATCGATAGCCTGCCTATTCCTGTGGTTCAATTCCATCTGGCGCCACAAGCGCGCGCCAAATGGTCCGATTGGGGGGCCGATTTTGGGCCCGTTCCCTCCAAGAAGATGATGATCTTCGGTTTCAAGCTGCATATGCTGATCACGATGGGTGGCCTCATTATCGACTTCGAGTTAGCTCCGGCTAACGAACGCGACTTGGCTGTCGGTCGCGAACTCCTTGCAGAACACGACAACCGCATCGTCATCGGCGACAAGGCCTACGTCAGTGCACCGGCAGCTGAGGAACTCTGGCAATACAATCGCATCCGTCTTCTCACCAAGAAGCGCAAAAACCAGAAAAAACAGATCCCGGCACACCTCTCTCGCCTCTACGACTCGGTCCGCCAAATCATCGAAACAGTCACCAGTCAACTCAACGCACAGTTCTCGATTGAAACCAACCACGCTCACACGCTCAGAGGCCTTTGTGCACGCTTATACACAAAATTGACCGCACATACCCTCTGCATTTATATCAACCGCCTCTTGGGCGTACCTGACTATCTGCAAATCAAGCAATTGGCCTTTCCCAACTAGCATAAGGCCCTACTAGCCAAACTGCCGCATTTAGACCGTATTTGGATCCCCTATTTATGTTGGAAATCAGAGCAGAATGGAGTATAGAAATGGAGAGAGTGCCGACAGAGTAAGCCGACCAATAGGGAGGCGTAATCTCTTGGTTAGTATAGTATGTACATCCCCAAAAAAGCATAATCAGGCAGTCCGAATTGCCTGATGCTCTTTTCAAGTGACACGACAGAAATAGGTGAATACATTAGAGCACAGCAATGCGACCATTCATGGTCGCATTTTCGTCTGAACATCGCTAGAAGTCGAAAAGCAACTTCCTTCAATTCAGCACTATAAGTCTTTTTATGTCTTTGAGTTCCACAATAATACGACGAGTGACCAGCGCTCAGTAACTTCTCGTCCCACTAACCGTCGATGCCAAACATTCGCGCCGCGTTGCCGCCGAGAATCAGGTCCTTTTCTGTTGTCGAGAGAAAGTCGCAGTGCAGGCGGATGTAGTCCACGGCCTCTTTATAGGTGCACCAGAAGCCGCCGCTGTAGGGCATGTCCGAACCCCACATCAGCTTTTCGACGCCGACCTGGTCGCATAGCCAGCTGAGCATCTCCTGGCCTTCGGCGTAGGGATATTCGGGCCACTTGGCCGGCATCAGAATCTCGGCGCTCATGTGAGGGCGCTTCAGCAGGGTTACCACCTCGTCGGGGATGCCGATTTCGTGGATGATGGCGGCGGGCACCAGCCCGTGCGTGATCACTGACGGAATGTCATCGTGGGCGTCGGCCCAGCGGCTCAGCTCGGCGACGCGCTCCATGAAACCTGCGACCCGGTCCTGCTTGCGGGCGTCGATATACCAGAAGATTGGTATTCCCAGGCGGCGCACGAGTTGCCACAGTGGTTCGAATTTGGTGTCGTCGATGTGATCCACGTATCCCTGCAAGGCGAATAGCTCCACGCTGAAGTAGAGTCCCTTGCATCCCAACTCTGTAACCGCATGCTCGAGCCGGGCCAGCTCGTCAGTTTGATGCGCGTCTGTCTCGTGTATCTGCGCCAGGGCGATGAAGCGGTCGGGGTAGCGGCGTAATGCCTCGGCGTAGTACTGGTTGATGTTGGCGCCGTAGACATGGTCGCTCTGGAGCACGCCCCGGTCGACGCCGGCCACTTCCATTTCGGCGATCATTCTTTCGGGGGTTGCTTCGAGGTTCTCCAGGGCAGGGGGATAGAACTGCATGACGTAGTCGACGCCGTCCACTGCAAGCTCGGCCTGGCCGTATCTGCCGAAGCGGAAGTTGACATCGGGCATGACGTTGATGTCGTCGGAAGGGAAGTCGAGCAGCGGCTCTTTGACGCGGGCGCCGTCGCTCTTACGCCAAAAGTCGGTGAAGTCTCGCAGGTGGTACTGCCACAGCTTGCGTGTGAGCGCGGCGCTGGCCGCGCCCGAACCGGTTGCAAAGCGGCGGAAAATGTGGGAGTGGGCGTCGATGACGGGGGATTTCCTCTCCTCCTCGGACTCGACTTGCCGCCAACCGCCGCCGAAGAACTCCATCTTTTTTTCTGTGGTCATTTTTTCTCTATCCAGGTTTGAGAGTCGCTCTGCCGCCAGGTGTGTGTGGGGCGATAGCCCAACAAGCGGGTCGCCTTTGCGTGTGACCAGAGTGAGGCATGACCTTGCAATGGGGCCTTCAAGGGTATGTCCGGAACCGTCGGGTTCGCCTCCCCTTCGCCTATTGAACTCCTTAAGCGGTCAATAAGCGCAGGCGTCGCCTCTTTGGAGCAGGTGTCGGCACCGTTGATGAGGAAAACCTCGTGCTTGATCGTGTCATTCTCGACGGCCAGGCGGAAGGCCTGCGCGGCGTCGCGGGCGTCGGTAAAGGCCCACAGTATCTTGCGCGGCGCGGGCGGGCCCGGTGTCGGCCAGTCACCTTCGGCGTCCTCTATGGTTTTGCGATAACGCTGGGTCCACAGCTCTTCGACCGTGAACTGTTGGGCCCAGCCGGAGCGCACGGCTATTTCGGCGCTGGCGCGTTCGAGATACCAATTGTTATTGATGCGCAGGCAGATGGTCTGGATGCCGTATGCGACGGCGTACCGCTTGCAAGTGAGTTCGGCCAAGAGTTTGCTCAGCCCGTATTCGTCCTGCGGCTCGCAGGGATGCTCTTCGTCGAGCGGGAGATATTGGGGCACCATTTCCTGTTTCTGGAAGGAGAAGCCGGTGGCGGCGCCGGAAGAGGCGAACACGACCTTGCCGACGCCGGCCTGGATGGCAGCTTCGAGGACATTGACCGTGCCGACCACATTTACGTTGAGCAGCTGTGCCGGCGTCATGCGTCCCGGGCCCGGGACGGCGGCCAGGTGGATCACGGCGTCCTGATCCTGGCACGCCTGGGCAAGCTGGTCCGGCTCCATGATGTCGCCCTGGATGAAGTCTGATCCGTCCACGCGCGGCGCGGTGCGGCTGAAGCTGGTCACGGAATGACCGGCCTGTAGCAGTTCTCTGAGGACATACCCGCCGATCGTGCCGCTGCCGCCGGTTACGAGGATTTTCATACACAAGTGCCTTTCAAGCGAACAATAATTTGCAGAGCATCAGGTGGCAACGGTTTGGCATCATTCGACTCTTGATACTCGTAGGGGCGACCACATTCCTGCTCTTGGTCAGGCCACGAAAAGGGAGAGAATGCGTGCATCCAAACGGCTGAGGCCCGCGCTGAACAGGGCCAGAAGCGGTCGAGTTCGTTAACGATCTACTTATGTTATGCGTTCACCCTAGGGCCCGCTCACCCGCCAAACTCAATGACCCTGTCCGCAGTCACTTTCCCTCCCCCTTCGTCTCCTGCCAAAGCTCATGCACGGGGGCGATCTGCCACCAGGCCGGCCCGACCGGCTTTTCCAGCAGCATCGGCCTGATGAAGGCGGCCGCCTTTTCCAGGCCTTCTTTGATCTCAATATACTCGCTTTCCATTTCCAGCGTCAGGATGCCGTCATAGCCGACAAAGCGCAACGTCGAAATGACCTCGCGCCAGGTGCGGTCGTCGTGTCCCCAGCCCGGAATCGTGAAGGTCCACGAACGATCCTGGTAGTTCTTGAGGTCGGTCGAGTCGAAGTAGCCGCGCAGCCGCACATTCGGTTCGTGGATCAGTGTATCCTTGAGATGAACGGCCTGGATGAGGTCACCCAACTCGTGGATGGCTGCCAGCGGGTCGATCCCCTGCACCCACATGTGTGAGATGTCATAGTTGCAGGCCACCACCGGGCCCAGTTCGTCGCGCAAGCGGCGCAGTTTGACCGGGCTGTGAATCATGTCGTTGATCTGCATTTCGAAGCACAGCGTCACGCCGTGGTCGGTTGCAATCTGGCCATGCTCTTTCCAGTATGGAAGCAGTCGCTGCTCCCACTGCCATTCGAGGGCGTCGCGCAGGAAGGGCAGGTCGGTGTTGACGATCCAAGCCGGCAGACTATCCCCCTCGGCCCCTTCGGGCAGACCGGCCACAAGGGCCAAACGGGTGCAGCCGATTCGCTCCATGAGCTCGCAGGTTTGGCGAAACTGGCGCGAATATTCCTGGGCAATGCGGCGGTCGGGCACCAGGGGCGTGCCGTGGCCGGCGAATGAGTAAATTTCGAGGCCGTGTGCTGCATAAATGTCCAGCCAGCGCTCTAAATCGTCGTGATCTGCGAGCAGCCTGTCGACATGGCAGTATTGCTTTGCAGCAGGACCGACTGCTGCAACTTCGACGGCCTGTACGCCCTGCTCCTGGCAGAATTGCAGACCCTCTTCGAATTCCAACATATTGATAAAGAAGGTGTTCATGCCGAGTTTCATGTCAGCTGCCTTTCGCGTGGAGATGAGTTTCGACTTGGGAACTGCCAGCGCATCTCGCTAATGCGCTCTGGACTGGGAACTGTCCACTTTACCAGTAGAGCGCGGTCCGGATGTAGCGTGTCTGGATGACGCGCGGATGCTTGCGGGGATTATCTCGCTCTGGCAGGGCCATCATAGAAGAGTCCGCGCAGTTGGTCAATCTCCATTATCCATCGGCTGATGGCGGTTAGCGCTATGTCGTACCTCGTGTATACTATCCCCAAATCCACACATCAAGACCCACTGAGATTAATCATCATCCGCGCACCAGGGAGAACAGAAGATGACGCATACGCGGAGAATGGAGGGCAAGCGCGTACTGGTATCCGGCTCCGGAACCGGTATAGGGCGCGGGGTTGCCCTGGAGTTCGCGCGCGAGGGCGCGGCGGTCGTGCTGCACTATGCCCATAGCGAGGCCGGGGCCGCGAGCGCGGTTGAGGAAATCCGAAGCGCCGGCGGCAAGGCTGAGGTTTTTCAGGCGGACCTGGCGGATATCGAGCAGGTGAAAGAGCTGGCATCGCAGGCGATTGAGTTTCTGGGCGGGCTTGATGTGCTGGTCAATAACGCCGGCATCACGATGAACAAGCCGTTTCTCGAGGTGACGCCCGAGCAGTTCGATACGCTATACAATGTGAATATCCGGGGCATGTACTTTCTGACGCAGGCGGCCGTGCCCACCATGATCGAGCAGGGCAGCGGCGCGGTGATCAACCTGACGTCTGTTCATGCCTTTGCCGGGATGACGGAGCACACGATATACGCTGGCACGAAGGCCGCCATTGTTGGGTTTACGCGCGTCCTTGCCCTGGAGTTGGCGACGAATGGCGTGCGCGTCAATGCGATTGCGCCCGGCTGGATTCTGGTCGAGAATCATCTCAAGGTTCTGGGCGAATTCGACCAGGAATCGGCTGGAAACACCATTCCGGCCGGGGTGATTGGCGCGCCGCACGATATCGGCAGACTCGCCCTCTTTTTGGCGTCGAAGGAGAGCCGCTACATCGTCGGGCAGACGCTGGTGATCGATGGCGGCATGCTGGCGATCATGCCGCTGTCGGGTGATTTCCGCGAGACGCGACAGGAGCAGTGGGGGCAGGGATACGTGCCGGGTCTTTGAGCTGCGCCGGCTTTGAACCACTTACGGAGAGTAGATAATGCTATTCAATCGGGCGCGGGCCATGGACCATATGCGGGAGTATGGGCTGGATGTTCTGGTGGCGACATCACCGGTCAATATCACCTATTTCACCGACTATTTTTGTTGGATCGATCCGCTGTTCAAAGAGTACATGATGGTGCCGGGGGCATCGGCCAATCTGGCGCAGGCCTTTGCCGTTTTTCCGCTTGAGGGCGAGCCGGCGCTGGTCGTCAACCCGCTGTTTGCCGTCAATGCCGAGGAGCTGTGGGTGAAAGACCTGCACATTTTTGGCAGCGCCGGCCTGGACGACTCGTTGCCGGCGGGTGAATTTCCACAGGCACTGCATCGCTTCCGGGATCTGCTCAGCGCCTCGCATGGCAATGCTACCGCGACTGACGCACTGCTGAGCATTCTGAACCAGCGCGGGCTGACGGGCGCGCGTATCGGCCTGGAGATTGAGGGCCTGCCGCCGGAGACGAATGATCTGATCAGGCGGGCGCTGCCGAATGCATCGTTGAGGAATTGCGCCGATCTGATCCGCATGGTTCGCATGGTTAAGAGTGAGGAGGAGATCCGGCTTCTGACCCGTTCGGCGGAGATCAATGAGCAGGCAGCGATGGAAGCGCTGGCGATGGCCCGGCCCGGGCGGCCTGTCTCGGAGCTGGCAGGGCACTACCGGGCCGAGGCGGCGCGGATGGGCGCCGATTATGATCACTTTGCCTTCGGTGTGCGCGGACTTGGCATGACGACTGAGACCAACTATGAATTGGCTGAGGACGACATTCTCTACGTCGATTACGGCTGCATTTACCAGTACTGTTTTTCCGATAGCGGCACGACACTGGCGATGCAAGAGTTGCCGGCGGAACTCAGCGAGCGTTTTGCAGCGCTGCGCGCGTGCATGGACGCGGGCGGGGAGGCGATGCGGCCGGGCGTAAAGGCGTCGACGGTTGCGACCGCTATGGTCGAGGCGCTGCATGACCGCGGCATTACAGCCTCCTTTCCCCACGGGCACGGCGTGGGCCTGGAGGTTCGCGACTACCCAATAGTTGTTCCCGACAACGGGCTGCGCATCAAGGACGACTGCGTGGACCTTCCTTCTGACTTGATTCTGGAAGAGGACATGGTTCTCAATCTGGAGGCCCCGCTCTTCATGCCCGGCGTCGGTTCCTTGCACCTCGAGCAGTCGTATGTGGTGACGTCGCAGGGGAATCGTCCGCTCACGGCCCAGCAGAGGCGGCGTCCCGTGGTCAGCGGCAGCTAAGCGGAGGCCAACGGGTGCACCTGCCGCGAACGCTGGCAACCGGTGCTTAACTATGATGGAACTGGCGCTGCGGCGCAATTTGAGCAAGTGGCAGCCGATGTCCTTTGTGGTTGTCGGCCTGGTGGTTACGGTTGCTCTGATCGCGGCAATTCCGCTCTTCACCAACGCTGCCCTGGACAGGTTTCTGCGTAGCGAGCTGGCCGCGCAGGATTCCGAACTTCCTCTCTCCAGCCTGCTCCTGGTACATCGGGTGCCCTTTTCGAGCTCGACTTCGCTTGAAACGTTTAGGCGAGCCGACGATTTCATGCTTCAACGCGCGGCCGTACTTCCGGGCATGCCGCTTACCGGCATGACCCGTTACGGATCGACGCGCGTCCTCAAGTTTCTGCCCGAGGCTGACAAAGAACTGCCGGAAGACCTGCGCCAATATCAGTCGGCTGGGCTGGCCTTTCTGACCGGCCTGGAAGATCACGTGGAGATCGTGCTGGGCGAGACCTTCGGACAGGTGGATCCTGCTGCGGGGGGCGCGATCCAGGCGCTGGTCAGCGAACGATTCTTTTACGATCACGACGTTCAGGTCGGCGCTCACATTTTCTTCGGCCTCGACGATCCAGATGTAGTCGCCCCCGTCGAGGTACTGGTTAAGGGAGTGTGGCGGCCAGCCGACGCCGACCGCGGCTTCTGGTTTGAGGAGCCTGGCGCGTTCGCCTTTTACTTCATCGTTTCCGAACCTGACTTCATGGGTAGCGTGGCGCCGATCCTGGGCGACCAGGTGCGCAAGTATGCCTGGTATCTGCTCTTCGACGGTAAGGAGATCAGAGTTGACAGTGTAGGTCCCATGCTGGCGGCCATCACGCGCATACAGGCCAGAACTTCGGGCATCCTGTCGCACGTCGAACTGACGGCGCCCGCGTACGAGCTGTTAAAAAAGTACGCAGACAGGGCGGCCGCGCTGCGGACCTTTCTGCTGCTGTTGAGCCTGCCGGTGCTGCTCACGCTTCTGCTATACACCTTCATTTCCTCGGACATTATGGTGGCGTCGGAGGAGAGCGAGATCGTCACGCTCAAGAGCCGCGGCGCGTCCAGCCTGCAAATCGTAGGGATCTATTTGCTGGAAATGTTCGCAGTTGGCGCGCTGTGCCTGATCGTAGGGCTACTGGCGGCTAACGGGATCACGCAGGGCATGGGACAGGTTTATCGATTCCTGACCTTCGCGGCCAGACCGCTGCTTAACCTCTCATTCACCATACAGGTCGCTTTATACGCCGGTTTTGCGATCCTTTTGGGCATCGGTGCGACGCTGCTGTCGGCGGCTGGGGCGGCCAGACGCAGCGTCGTAACCCAGCAGCGCAAGACCGCGCGCGAGGAGCTGCTCAGTCGCGACCGGCGCGGGGCATGGCTTCCGTTTGAGCTGCTGTTTCTGGCAGCTGTGCTCTATGTCTACTGGCGTCTGCGGCAACAGGACCACCTACTTCAGGTCAGCCAGGACGCGTTTGTGGATCCGCTCTTCCTGCTGGCGCCGACCGGGTTTGTCGCCGCGGTGGCGCTCGTTTCGTTGCGGGCGCTTCCAACTATCACCGGGCTGTTAGGCCGGGCGGCGAATCGCTTCCTCAGCGTGCCGTTATGGCTGGCCATTACGCAGATCTCGCGACGATCGGGCAGCAACCGTCCTTTACTCTTCCTGCTGATGTTTACGGTGGCACTGGGCCTTTTCAGCGCGACCTTCGCCAGCACGCTCGATACGCACTACGCCGATGTCGTCCGCTATGCGGTCGGCTCCGATCTTGTCATTCAGGTACAGTGGGAGCAGGTGCAGGGAAGTTCCGAGCAGCGCTGGCGCTATCCTCCATTCGCGGTGGTCCAGTCGATTCCCGGGGTGGAGGCGGCGACGCGCGTGCTGCGGCTGCCGGTTTTCGTCGACGGCCTTGAGGGCAATATTGAAGCGACCGTGCTGGGGATCGACCGGGCAGAGTTCAGCCAGGCCGGCTGGTGGCGGGAAGACTTTTCGCAAGAGTCTCTGGGCGCGCTGACGAACAGATTGGCGCTGGATTCGAGGGGCGTATTGGTCAGCAGCAGCTTCATTGAAGAGACCGGGCTGCAGGTAGGAAACGAGCTGTTACTGATCGTCGAAGGCGTCAGCCGTCCGATCCGTTTTGCGATCACCGGCGTGCTCAACTATTTCCCGACACTGTACCCTGATGACGGCCATTTTTTCGTCGGCAATCTGGACCATATCTATCGAACGATCGGAAACAGGCCATACGATATCTGGATGCGGCTGGAGGGCGCGGCCAGCCCGGCTGCTATCCTGGACACGCTGCGCGACCGGGGATTTATCATTACGGCGGCGACCGACAGCCGCTGGGAAACGGCGGTCTGGCGCACAGATCCGCAGCGCACGGCGCTGTTTGGCATCCTGTCGTTGGGATTCATTGTCGCGATTGTCATCTCCGGCCTGGGATTTCTGCTGCATGCGCTGTTTGCTCTGCGGCAACGCATCCTGCAGTTTGGTCTACTGCGGGCACTCGGGCTATCGACGACGCAGATTACCGCTGTTGTCGTGTTTGAGAAACTGTTCCTGGTGCTGCTGGCCGTTGTGGGCGGCACGCTTATCGGGGCGCTGACGGCCGCGTTATTTGTGCCCTTGCTGCAGATCGGAACGTCCGTGCACGGCTCGACGCCGCCATTTGTGGTTGCACCGGCATGGGGCCAGGCTGTGAAAATCTATCTTGCATTTGTAGTCATGGTAACAGTCACCTTGGCGATCGTGATCGGGCAGTTGCGACAGCTGCGTATCTATGAGGCGATTAAGTTAGGGGGACTGGAGTAGGGATTGTTCCGGGACGGCATGGGGCATGCGATTCTGTTTTCGAGCTGGCGCGCGGCAATGTTTCAAGCATGTGCGCCGCCTCTGAGCCCTGCAAACTGTGCCCGGATCTAAGACTATTGGACCTGGAAAATCGTGGTTGACACGGGCAAAGATATGGAGCATACTGGGTGAAGTGGACTGGAAACGGCCCGCAACTCCCAATAGCATATGCCACGAATGCACGACCAGCGGGAAGTTCCTCTTTCTCCATACCAATCCCATGCGCATGATGCGCTCCACAGAAGAAACTGATGTCCAGATAGAGGGGGTGGTGGCTCGCGCAATGAACTGAACAGTCGCGGTTGAAGAACTAACTGCAGGTCGATCTGCTTCGCTTTCGCAACCATGCCGCTGCAGATTGAGGCCGGGCAGCCCAACCGGACCACATTTCTTCTCGCAGATTTCCCTAACCATAAGGAGACTCAAATCGCCATGATGTCGAAAAAGTATTCGCGACGCGATATGCTCAAGTTGACCGGCGCGGCGGCCGGTGCAACTCTGATGGCAGCCTGTGTGGCGCCCCCGGCTACTGCGCCTGCCGGCGGCGACGCCGAGCCGGCGATGGGCGCGATGCGCAAGACGGTGCGTTGGTGGGATAACTACAACGCTGAGCATCCGATTGGCTCTACGCTGATCGATCAGGTATTCCCTATATTTGAGAAAGAGAACCCCGGCTGGGACGTCGAGTTCACTTTTGTCACCAACACCGAGCTGGTGCCCAAGATGATCACGTCCCGGATGGCCGGCGAGCCTGCCGACCTGTTTGCCAATTTTGCTGGCCGCGGAAGCCTGGCCCATGCCGGCTACACGCTGCCACTCCAGGATTATGTGAAAGAGTGGGGCCTGTGGGACGACATGATCGACGGCTTCCGTAACCTCAGCACCGTCGGCGGCGACCTGATCGGTTTTCCGGCCCTCTGCGGTACGAAGATGTATATCTACCGCAAAGACTTCTTCGATGAAGCTGGTCTGGACGCTGATAGCTTCCCGGACAACTGGGATGATCTTTTGGACGCCCAAGTCAAGCTGACGCAGCACGACGGAGATGGCAACATCACGCGTGCGGGCATGAGGATGGGCAAGACGTGGGACTGGGAGCAGATGACTGTTAACGCCTACCAGAATGGCGGCGGGGAGTTCGACCAGAGCGATCCGCTGACCGGCAAATGCACGGTGAACGCGCCCGAGTTTGCCGAGGCATTTACCTGGAACCTCGATTTGAAGCGCGTCCACGGGATCAACCCGCTGGAGGGGCTGACGCTGCCGCCGGGCACTTGGGCGACGGTGGAAGGCTACACCGCGATGGAGATTCAGGGGCCGTGGTGGGTGCCCAACATGCGGCTGCGCAAGCCGGAAAACGCCGACCTGATGGGGATCGGCGCGCCGATCTCCCGCAATGCCGGCGGCGAGCGCCTCGGGCTGGCGAATGCCAACCATATCATCAGCGTCTACACAGATAGCGAGGTGCAGGAGGCGGCGCTGGCGCTGCTGGAAGTCTATTCTCGTCCGGAGAGCCAGGAAGCCCTGCACAACGCAATCGACGCGGAAGGTTTGTTCCCGCAGTTCTTCCTCACGGCCTTCAGATCGATGAATGAAAATCTGGCTTGGCTACAGGACGAGCCGTTGATCCGCGACACGGCCTTCCTCGAATTTGCCGGTTCGGGCCGCGATGTCGGCTATGATCACGTCGGCTATCGTGAAATGGCGATCAACATCTGGAGCCCGTTCACGGAAATGGCGCTCTTTGGCCTGCGAGAGGACCAGGATGCGCTGGACAGCATGGCGAGCAAGGCGGACGGAATTACGAACCGGATCATGAGCACAGGCGCGTAAGTTCGATATGTAAATTGTAGTGGTGAGTGGCGCGTGAATAGCGGTATGTGCAACTGCTGGCCGCTATTCACGAACCACTTTCCACTGACATAAGGAGGCCGCTCGTGGCGGTTGGCACGGCAAGTAGATTCCAAGAGTTTCGCGCGGAGTGGCGCCGCAGCGAGGTCAGGTGGGCGTATGCTCTGATCTTGCCTGCCGTCCTGCCGCTGCTGGTCTTTACTGTCCTGCCGGTATTGGGGGCAATCGGCCTCAGCTTCACCCACTTTGACGCGTTCAGCGCCACCATGCGGGGGGCGGGGACCGCCAACTATAGCGAGGCGTTTGACAATGAACTGTTTCGTATCACTATACGGAACACCTTACAATTTACGGTCGGATTCGTTCCCCTTTCTCTGGCCGTCGGTTTTACTGCCGCCATGTTGTTGAATCGGAGGATTCGCGGCATCTCCTTCCTGCGGGGCGCCTACTATCTGCCGGTTCTGACCTCGACGATCGCGATGGGCATCGCCTGGATGTGGCTTTTTCAGCCGCAAGTGGGGCTGGTCAGCCTGGTTCTGAAGCTCATTGGCGTTCAACCCAAAGATTGGCTCAACAGCCCGTTTACCGCCATGCAGGCCGTGATCGGGGTGGCAGTGTGGAAGGCGTTCGGCGGTACGATGCTCATCTACCTGGCCGGCTTGCAAGGTATTCCGGAGACGTACTACGACGCGGCCAAAGTAGATGGCTGCGGGCGCTGGCAGATGCTTCGGTTCATCACCTTTCCGCTGCTGCGACCTGTCACTTTCTACCTTTTCATCATCGGCATGATCGACTCCCTACAGGTGTTTGACTTGGTGATGATCATGACCGAGGGCGGGCCTGCATTCCGCACCACCACCATCGTTCACCAGATCTATCTCAACGCCTTCAAGTTTAATCAGATGGGCTACGCTTCAGCGATGGCTGTCCTGCTCTTCTTTGCAATTGCCATCCTTACCTATTTCAACTGGAAATTCTTTTCCTCATCGCTCGAATACTGAGAGCCGGAAGCCTGTTGCAGGTGGCTGGCAGCCGTTAACTTCCCATATCGCTGGCCACAAAGACCTCATTGCAAATGGAACGGACACGAAATCTTCGACTTCCGCCGCGGCAAGAGTTGCTCTTTCAAACTCTGCTGATAGCTGGAATCGTTTTAGGGCTGGTGATCGCGGCTCTGCCCTTTCTGTGGATGGCCGTCAGCTCCTTGGGCACGGCGGGCCTGGTCATTCGCATGGGCTTCACCTGGGACATGTTCAATCCGCTCAACTGGAGCCTGGAACCCTATCTGATCGCCTGGAAGATGGCGGGCCTCAGCAAATATATCCAAACCACCACGATCTACGCGGTCACGGTGACAGTTCTGGCGACAATTACATCTTCACTGGCCGGCTACGTGTTTGGCCGCCTGCGCTTCCCGGCGCGCGACTTTCTATTCGGCCTCGTTCTTGCCACGATGATGATTCCCGGTTCAGTCACTTTTCTGCCACTCTTTATCCTCATGCTGCGTCTGCCGCTGTTGGGCGGCAACGACATTCTAGGCGCAGGGGGGCACGGCCTCTACAATAGCTATGCCGGCTTGATTCTGCCCAACATGGTCAGCGCCGGCTCCATCTTTCTCTTCCGCCAGTTTTTTCGCACGCTCCCTAAGGATCTGGAGGATGCCGCGCGAATCGACGGCTGCTCCGAACCGATGATCTGGTGGCGGGTGATTATGCCTCTGTCCGGCCCTGTCGTGACCGTGGTCGCCCTCTTTCAATTTCAGGGCAGTTGGAACGCATTCATCTGGCCGCTGGTGATGTCCAGCTCCGAACGGCTGTACACGATATCGGTCGGGATGTATTCGCTGGCCTACGGCTCCGGTTCGCTGACTTCGATGGCTGAACTGTTCCAGTCGGTGCTGCTGGCCGGATCGGTGATGGCGGTGTTGCCGATTCTGGTTCTCTTTATTGCTTTCCAGCGCAAGTTTGTGCAGGGTATCGCGCTCACCGGTCTGAAGTAGACAGGTATTTCTGCACGTTGCGCTGCCACCCGGCGAAACCCATGACGACAAAACAGATACCGGCGCCGGAACTGGCCGAAGTCGAACACACGCTTGTCGACTATGCGCGCGACCGCTATGCCGGTCACCCGCGGCAGGGGGGTATCTTCAACTTCGGCGGCGGGGAGATCGCGGTCATCTACAATCGCGCGCCATGTGCCTATCGCCACCGCAATGACGTTCGGCATGGTTACGATGGATACCACGGCCGCGCGCAGATCATTCTGGCGCGCAGTTTTGACTACGGTGCAACCTGGGACCGCGCCAACGATGTTGTCGTCTTCGACGAAAGTGCGCCGGTTGAGGCGCGTCGAGCCTATGTCCGGCAACTTGAAGTCCATCCAGGCCTTGAACGAGACTGGATCGATTTGACTGCGCCGGATACAGCCATCTTTTTCGGTCGCACCAACGCCGGGGAAGGATATCAGCCCGCCCTGCTCTGTTACGCGCTGCGCTCGCCCGATCGGGGCCGTACCTGGGAAGAGGTCCCGACACCTGTACTGCCGCCCGCCGGGCATGGCATGGTGCACAAGGACGGACATCCGCTTGTTCAGATGCCGGACGGGACACAGCTGGCGGCGATGTCAGTTGGCCTGCCCACCGGGGGCGTGGTGCTGTATGGCAGCGATGACAATGGGCTCAGCTGGGAACCGCTTGCCCGCATCTGTGACGATCCGACCGGGGACGGCCGGCCCACGTACGCCGGTCTGCTGCGCCTGCCATCGGGCCGTCTGCAATGTTACACCCTTAACATCGACGGGCTGCGTGACGCGATTCAAATGAACCACTCTGATGACGGCGGCTACTCCTGGTCGCGGCCGGAACCAATCGTGCGTTGGGGCCGGTCCCCTTGGGCCAGGAGCGCGCGGGAGAGAAGGGGCACCCTGTGGGAGGCCGGCAAGTACTATCGTTCGCCGTGGCCGATGCAGCTGGCCGATGGCCGCATTCTCGTCCTCTTCGGCCGCCGCAAACCTCCACATGGGATCGGTCTAATCGTCAGCAACGACGGGGGCGAGACCTGGAGCGACGAGCAGATACTCCGCGACGACAGTCCGATCAGGGATTTGGGATATCCGGTAGCGACGGAGGTGGAGCCGGGCCGCATTTTCACGGCCTACTACTTCACGATGGACGACGGCAACGGGTTCGGCGGTACCCGCTACATCGCAGGGTCAACTTTTATTCTCAAGTAGGACAGTCGCGCAGTTGGAGGATCGTCCAGTTTAGTCCGCCAGATGGGGGCGTTCTTAGCGGCCATTGAATTCGGAGGAAAGGTTAATGACTGATTCGATCAATATGGCGCTGATTGGTTGCGGAGGGATGGGGCGCAGCCACATGGGCAGAGCCCGCGACCTGCCGGAGTTGAACTTTACGGCCTACGTCGATGTCCTTGAAGAGGCTGCCGCCGGGGCTTGCGAGGAGTTCGGCGGCCGCTACCACACGACTGACGTCGAAACCGTGTGGGACGACGATGAAATTGACGCCGTACTGATCGCCACCCATCATGATTCGCACACGCCATTTGCGACCCAGGCGGCTGCAGCTGGCAAGCATATCTTTCTCGAGAAACCGATGGCGCTTACGATCGAGGAGTGCCTGGAAATCGAGGAGGCGGTCGCCAGAGCGGGCGTCAAACTGATGATGGGCTTCAAGTTTCGCTTCGCCCCGTTGGTCGCTAAGGTGAAGGAAGTTATCCCGACGCCCTTGGTTACGGTGGGCCAGAGCCTGCATGCCAACATGAAAGGCTGGGCACTGACACCGGAACGCGGCGGCGGCCCTGTGCTTTCAAACGGCTGTCATGCCTTTGACCTGGTCTACTGGCTCAATGAATCGGAGCCGGTTCTCATCAGCGCGGCCGGCGGCGCGTTGACCCACCCGGAGATTGGGCTGGTCGACAACGCCGCGGTCTCGGTGCAGTTTGAAAACGGCAGTATTGCGTCTATTATTGCCGGCGACAGCGGCGATGCCCGTTATACGTCCAAGTTTTTCTTTGAGGTTTTGGACGGCCAGCGCACTGCCACGCTTCACGACCGCTGCCACAAGGTAACCTTTGGCGGCTGCGAAATTGATTCGCTGTCGGTGGAAGAGTTGCCGCCCCCTGCGCCTTCCGATCCTGAGGGTACGCGAGGTGAACTGCAGGCCTGGGCCAGGTGTTTGCTCGACGATACCGAGCCGCCTACCGGTCCTCGTGACGGGACGCGCGCGACGGCGATGGTGCTCAAGGCGTTTGAGGCCATTCGCAGCGGCAAGACGCAGGAGTTGCGGTTGTAGAGCTTGCTACTTGGGAAGAACGGGCCCAGCCCGCTGCCCCCGCTTATTCAAACAATATCGTCACCAACACGGCGCACTCTTCCTCCGCCTCCAGAGAGTGCATCGCGCCTCCCTCCAAGTAGAGCCACGAACCTGGAACCAGTGCTCGCGGCTCATCCCCTACAAAGAATGTGCAGCGACCGCTGAGGCAATGCACAGTAATAGGTCCGTCAACTTTATGTGGCGGAATCTTCTTGCCAGGAGTGAGATAGACTCGTATCGCCTCGAATGCGCTCTCTTTGACGACGGCAGTAGAAGCTGACTCGCCAAAGGCGTTGAGGTCGATTACTTTCCCAGGTACTGCATGCTCTATAGCCATTTGGCTAATTCTCCTCAGGGTTAATGAGACGCCTTGTAGAATGGTCGCCTGCATATTTGCGCTCTGCGCGGCCTGCCGCGGATCACGATGTGGATCTCCGAGCCGATGCGGTGCATGCCGCGCGGCAGGTAACCAAGGCCGATGAATTTATCCAGGGTCGGGCTTTTCATGCCGGTGGTTACGTGACCGACCACCTTTCCCTCGGCACCGATGATGCCGTGGTTCTCTCTGGGAACGGCCTTTTCTATCATTTCAAAGGCAACCAGGAACCGGTCGGTGCCCTCCAGCTTCACTTTCAGCAGCGCGTTGCGCCCCAGGAAAGAGGGTTTCTGCAGGGCGACGACCCAGCCGAGCCGCGCTTCGTAGGGGTTGATGGAGGCGTCAATTTCGTGGCCGTAGAGCGACATGCAGGCTTCAAAACGCAGACTATCGCGGGCAGCAAGGCCGCAAGGCAACAGACCGTCCGTCGCGCCCGCCGTCAGCAGCGCATCCCAGAATGATACCGCCTTGTCCGGCGGCAGATAGAGTTCGAAACCGTCCTCACCCGTATAGCCTGTGCGGCCCAGGAGCATCTCGACGCCGCCTACTTCTGTTTGCAGCGCTGAACGGGGCGGCGCGGCAGCCAGGTCGGCGGCGCTCATCCTATCCAGGATGGCGACTGCCCTGGGGCCTTGCACGGCCAGCATGTAGGTCTCGTCCGATATATCGGTCAATTCAACCCGATAACCATGGGTGAAGCTCTGCAACCAGGTGAAATCTTTTTCGCGGTTGGCGGCGTTGACGACGATAAGCCATTTTTCCGGTAAACGGTAAATGAAAATGTCGTCGACGATTGTGCCGTCTTCGTAGCAGAGCAGGCTGTAGCGGGCTTCCCATTCGGCAATGGTAGCAACGTCCGCCACCTGCACATATTGAAGAAAGGGCAGGGCATCCTCGCCGCTTAGCGCAAACTGCCCCATATGGTCAATGTCAAACACACCGGCGGCGGTGCGCACACTTCGATGCTCGGCACTGGGGCCGGCTGTGTATTGCACGGGCAGTTCGTAGCCGGCGAAGGGCACCATGCGTCCGCCCAAGTCTACATGTCGTTCATAAAGTCGAGTACGTTTCATTGCCTTGCGTCTCCAACGTCGCGCCACGCTGTGCGCGATACAAGCTGCACTTTCAAGACCGATAATACAACAAGGCGACTAGGAATTGGCAAATATTTGGCAGGCCCGCCGTCACGCTGGTTACGATACGAAAGTTGTGACTGCCAGTCCTATCGGTGATGGGATGGAATTGGCGGCGCGTTGACAAGCAATGACTGTCCGTTATATTCTGAAAACTGCAGTGACCAGTGATCTGTTGCCAGGTGACGCGGGCTGCGACCGGTATATTCGACCACTGGCCACCTGCCAATGGTGTTTCGCACGAAGTGCCATGTTTAGACGACCTTCAGGAAATAGCAGAGTTTACAGACGCAGCGCGTTTATGCTGGCCGCCGCGGTTGTTGTGCTGCTGGTCTGGCCGGCACTGGGCCAAGCGCAAGGGACGCTGATTCCGCCCTGGTCGGACTACACCCAGGAAGACGGCCTGGCCTCAAATAATGTTCTTGCCGTAACCGTCGGCGAAGGTGAGGTCTGGTTTGGGACCGACCATGGCATCAGCCGGTACAACGGCGCGTGGCGCTCGTGGACGGAAGGCACTGATTTGCAGAGTGGTGTGCATTGCATGGCTCTGGGGGGTTCGGGGACAGATCTATGGGCTGGCACGGCGACGGGAGCCGTCCTTGTTTGGGACGGCAGCGCCTGGGACTCGCTCACAAGGCTTGATGCCCCGGTACGGGCGCTGCACTATACGGGGGACCAACTCTGGATCGGGACGGCGGCCGGCCTCTACCTCTGGAACGGCGAGGCCGCGTCCTCTGTGGCTGGGCTGGACGACGCATTTATCAATGTGATCGGCAGTTCCGACAGTGGCGACAGCATCTGGGTTGGCACAGCGGACGGGCTGTGGCTGCGGGAGGGGGGCCGTTGGAAAGCAGTTGGCGAAGAGGAAGGTGAGTCCGCCCAAGATGTAACCGCGCTGTGGGCCGATACCGCCGGAACGGTATGGGTCGCGGCCGACGGCAACATTGCCTGGCGAGATGCTGCGACCGGCGAGTGGGAGCAGGTGGAGACAGCCCCCCTGCATGCGCGGGAGCGGGTGCGCATTACCTCTCTGACAGGAGATGGATCGGGCGGTGTGTGGGTAAGCACTGAAGGGGGAGGATTCTTCCGCCTCGTCGAGCGTGAGGCGCTTTCCTCGGCAACGCCGCATTACGACCTGATCCAGCAGTCGATCAACAGCGGCGAAACTTCCTTCATTCATGCGGCCGCGACTGATCCGGCAGGCTCTCTCTGGCTGGGAACCGTTTCGGGCGTGTTTCGGTCAGACCGGGAGATCTGGGGGCGGGAGATTCATCCTCCGGCCGCAAGCCCTGCCAACGAGATTCAAGCTCTGCTTGCTGATGATCATGGCGGACTGTGGATCGGCACACGGGGAGAGGGGATCCGCCGCAAATCCGCTGGCAGCGTTCTGGACGATGAAGCTTTCTATGGTGTAGATAGCGGTCTGCCCAGCCTGTTTGTCACAGACCTCGCTCTTGATGTCGATGGACGTATCTGGGCCGGGACCTGGTGGGGCCTTGCAGCGCTGGATCCCGGCGCCAGCCAATGGACGCAACCGGTTCTGACAGAAGAACTACCTTCAGCGCTTGTCACAGCCCTGCTGGTGCAACAGCGTCAACTCTGGATCGGAACCGACAACGGATTGGCGCGCTATGATATCGCGGCCGGCTCGCTATTGATTGAAGATGCGCTGGCCCATCAAGTGGTCCAGGATCTGTCGCTGGATTCCTCCGGCCGGCTGTGGGCGGCAACCGAGAGCGGCGGCATCTTTGTCGGCAGCGGAGATGGTAGATGGACCCGGTACCGGGCCGACTCGGTGGAAGGTCAATCGATTTACGGTGACAATGTCGCAGCGCTGGCGCCGGATCTGAAGGTCCCCGGCGCGATGTGGGCGGCTGTCAACCAGCACGGCCTGGTCTATTTTGACGGCCAGGCCTGGCAGGACCGCACTGCCACTGCCCGCCTGCCCAGCAAACTGTTCTACGACTTTTATGTCGACCCTATCGACTCTTCGCTATGGATCGGGAGCGAGGGCGGCGTAACACGTTATGACGGCCGCACCTGGGAAACGCTGACTGTCGAGGCGGTGCTGCCGGCTACCTCCATTTATTCGATCATCCGCATGTCGAACGGCGTTTATTGGTTCGGCAGCAGGGACGGCCTGACATTCCACCGCCCGGACTCGATTCCGCCCTGGATCAGGATCGAGGGCGTTTCCGGCGCGGCAGAGCAGATTGCGGCCAACAACTGGGAGGTGGAATCCGACGGCAAGATCATAATTGGGTATGAGGCCGGCGATCTGTACACGCCCCAATCCGAACTGGTTGTCCTTTATCGGGTCAGCCCGCCCGGGCAACTCGGCGCGTGGCAGCAGTTGGATCGTCCGTTTCTGGAGTTGTCCGACTTCACAGAGAAGGGCATATACAACGTAGAATTCCAGGTGCGGGATTTTGCATTCACCTACTCCGAAGTAAGAAGTGTTTCCTTTGAGTCCGAGTCGCTGCCGGCACAGGTCCGGCTCCCTCTCCTGGGGTTGATACGTTCGGACTATCTCATCACACTAGTCGTCACCGGCCTGCTGGCGCTGATTGGCTTCGGCTATATGGGAATTGAAGTCATCCAGAACCGTCGACGTACCTGGGACGCAGTGGTCCGCTCCTTCAATCCTTTTATCAGCGGCGAGCCGGTGCGGCGCGAGGACATGTTCTTCGGTCGACGGGAGATGCTGCAGAAGATTGTGGACACGCTGCACAATAACAGCATTATGATTCACGGTGAACGGAGGATCGGCAAGACGACACTGCTCTATCAGTTGAACAACCACCTCTGGGGACTGGAGGACGACGAATACTGGTTTGTGCCGTTGTATGTGGACCTCGAAGGCACGGAGGGACATACTTTTTTCCATTTCCTGATGGAGGAGATTCTGCACACGGCTTCATCGCTTTCCGGGCTTACACCGGAGACAAAGAGTGCCCTTCAGGACCTGTTATACTACCGGCCCGGGCACGAAGAGTATACAGACAGAGAATTTATCAGAGACCTGCGCGATGTGATAAAGGCGCTGCAGCACTATGGAGAAGAGCTTCACCCGGGCAAGCATCTGCGCCTGATTCTCTTGATGGACGAAATGGACGTCTTCAATGCGTTCGACCATCTGATTCAACAGAGACTGCGGCGAATATTCATGCGTGACTTCGCGGCGACGTTGGGAGCGGTGATTGCCGGTATTCGCATCAGCAAGGAATGGGGGCGAATCGAGAGCCCTTGGTACAATTTGTTTAACGAGATTGAACTGGAGCCTTTCAACCGCGAGCAGGCTCTTGAGCTGCTCACCGAGCCGGTGCGAGGCTTCTACCGCTACGAGCCATCGGTGGTAGATTTCATCATTGAGAACTGTGCCGGTCGCCCCTTTCGTATTCAACAGTACGGCCTTGAATCTGTTGGGCGCATGCTTGCCGATGGACGGCGTACGATTACGATGGAGGATGCCCTGTTCGCCCATGCGCATATTCAGCAAATGGGTGATAGTATCAATACTGGGTTGAGCGAGAATGTCGACGCTTAGACCCAGGATTGGAAAACAAAGCCGACGCCTTCAGAGCGTCGTGAACTGGCTACCGAAAATGAGTCGAGGAACGGCCTGATCGTTATGCGCAATCCCTATACTGTCGGCCGCTGGCTGCGCGGACCCGACCACTATGGCCGAGAGCAGTTGCTGGAATATCTGATGGGCGCGGAGGACCCCGCTATCTGGGTGGTTGGCACGCGCCGCATGGGCAAGACTTCGTTGCTGCGACAGTTGGAGTGGACGATCACCCGACAGGACGACGCCCGCGCCGTCCCTCTATTTTGGGATCTGCAAGGGAGCGAAACAAAAGACGATTTCGATTACGAGTTGTTCCTGGCATTGGAAGACGAGATTCAAAGGTTCGAGGCTTACGGCGTCGATGTAAGCGGGCTCTATGGCCGGGATGCGATACACATTCTACGCATTTTGCAGCGGTCCCTGCGGGAGCACGGCAAATATCTGCTCTTGCTCATTGACGAAGCTGAGGCCTGGATCAGTCTGGCCAAGAACGATTACCAGGCCCTGGCGCGGCTTCGGAAGGCATTCCAGAGCGGGGGGATGCGCACGATAATGACGTCGACCAAGCTGCTGATGCAGCTGAACGATCTGACCCGCAACTGGCTTACAAGCCCGTTCCTTTTCGGATTCAGTCTTGTAAATCTTTGGAACCTGGAACCTGAGGCGAGCGTTAGTCTGGTGTCGCAGGAACAGAGCAACGCGCCCGTTAGCGTCAGCAGGGAGCGCATTGACGAAATTCTGCGGCACACGCATCGGCATCCATACCTGGTACAGACCCTCTGTTACCGTCTTTTCGAGGAGAAGGGAGGGAGGGGGGCGTTGCGGGAGGTTCGTGAAGAAGATCTGCGCGCCGATCACCTGCTTGCCGGCTTTTTCGAAGTTGACTTCAAGTGCCTGGCGCCGACGGAAAGGCAGATACTGCTGACCGTTGCCCGCCAGGGTGTCATCAGCGAAGAAGACCTGGTGGCCAAGACGGACAATGAGTCAATTGATCAGGTCTCGATGTATGTGCATGGCATGAACAACCTTGGCTACCTGCAGCGGGCATACAGCAGGGCGGACGGCGGAGCCGCTGCCGGTTCACACGAAGAATTCCCGCGCTGGACTATCGGCAACGAATTCCTGCGCCGCTGGATGTTAGACAATTACCAGGACCTGGCCCAGACCCTCTACTCCGATGTGAGCGATTACGGTGTCGAATCTCTGCTGGAGATGGGGCGCAAGGTGGAGCTGGACTACCTGCAGCACGAGATTCCTGAACTGCAAAAGAGGTTGGAGTCGCTGCTGGCTGCGCACGGGGGCCATGGCGATGAGGCGCCGCCGGAGATTCTGCACGAGATTCAGGAATTGCGCCGGGAGCTGGAGAAAACCAGTGCACAGCTTCGCAATCTGGCCGATTAGCTAGCAGAAATGACCTCTTCCACGCTTCCCCCCGCGGCCGAAAAGGCTGCCTATGTCAATCGGATGTTTGCCGGCATTGCGCACCGGTACGATCTGGTGAACCGGCTTATGACCGGTGGGCAGGATGTTGGCTGGCGGCGGGAGGTCGTAGAGTTGTGCCGGCTGCCTGCCGGGGGGCGCCTCCTCGACGTGGGCACGGGCACCGGCGATATCGCTTACGAAGCCCAGCACAGGCATCAGGATGCGGAAGTGATCGGCTGCGATTTTACGTTCGAAATGATGGACGTTGGCCGCCAGAAAAAAGTGAAAAGCCTGCTTCGTCGGGCCGGCGGAGACAGGGCGGAGCGCGTCGAGTTCGTCCAGGGCGACGGGCTGCGTCTGCCGTTTGCGGATGGCTACTTTGACGCCGTTACCAGCGGCTTTCTTCTGCGCAACGTGACCGACGTGGAGCTCTGTTTGGCCGAACAGCGGCGGGTGACCAAACCGGGCGGGCGGATCGTCTGCCTGGAAACGTCACCTCCCCCGCCGACGCTGATTTCTCCGCTGCTACGTTTCTATATGCTTAGGGTAATTCCGTTGGTGGGGAAGATGTTTTCGACCGGCGATGGGACCTCCGGGAGGTCAATGCGCCCGCCCGATACGGCTTACCGGTATTTGCCGCAAAGCACGGTCGCGTTTCTGCAGCCGGAGGAAATGGCGATGCAAATGGAGCGGGCAGGGTTTCGTAACGTATTCTACCGCACAAAAATGTTGGGAACGGTCGCCATTCATGTGGGCACGGCATGAGCGCGGTGTACGTTAATCTTCGAACCGGCGCCGAGGGGAACGGACTGTGATTCACCAGTCAGAGCGTACAGCATTACGCGGCAATCCATCGTTCGTCTGGCGGGCCGGCCAGGAACGGCGCCTGCAGATGATTCTCGATTGGGCGCCGCAACCGCTGCACCGCGGGCTGGTTGACGGATGTGGTGTGGGTATCTATTTGCGGGCGCTGAAAGAGACCGTCCCCGAAGTCCACGGAATGGATATCGAAGGCGAGCATCTGCGGGCCGCGGCCGGAAATGTGCCGGATGCGCCGCTAAATCTCAGCCAAGGTGAGCAACTCCCTTATCCTGACGGAAGCTTCGACATAGTCCTGTCTCACGAGGTGCTGGAGCATGTGCAGGATGACTGCCGGGCCGCTTCCGAGATCGTCCGTGTGCTGCGCGTGGGCGGGCGCGCCGTCATTTTCGTACCGAACCGGCTCTTTCCTTTTGAGACCCACGGCCATTACTGGCAAGGCGTCTATCGCTTCGGCAATACGCCGCTAATCAACTACCTGCCAGGCTCTCTGCGCAATCAATTTGCTCCTCACGTGCGCGCCTACACGCAACGCAGCCTCCTGGATCTGTTTATAGGGCTGCCCGTTATCGTTAAGCGGCACACGCAGATCTTCCCCGGCTACGACGGTATCAATGCCCGTCAACCGGTCATAGGGGCCTGCTTGCGAGCGGTCACCTATGCTCTTGAGCAGACACCGCTGGCGACATTCGGCATCAGCCACTTTCTCGTACTCGAAAAGGTCGAATAGGCGGTCACAATCCAAGGTGAATTGGCTGGACGCGTCGCAAACATGTCGAGTCGTTCGCACCATGGCACGGATTCCCTCAAGTACAGAATGGCTCTTCAACTCTTTCTCTCCAAATCCATGATTCTCGGTTGGATTTGGGTCGGCATTGGGCAGATGCTAGAATGCTGGCAGTGAGCGTCGAGGGAATTATCTGATTTTTGTCAGGTAAGGTAACTGCTAAGCCCGAGAAAGTGCCTGCCGCGACCTGCCCTTCATCCCCGCCGCCATTCAGGCTAGCTGAATACGTTTGGGATTGGCAGAGCCGCCAGCCTGCTGGAGCCTAACGGCTGCGCTGAATGCGTAAGGTCGCTCAGGCATGGTTTTGGAGGGGGGCGTTGCGGGGGGGCACCCCCCGCACAAGGGAGGGCCGAAGGCCCGACCGCCCAAATGCAAATTGGGAGTAGAGGGGAGAGAGAAAGAGCCTTCGCTCACCTCGTTACGGGCTGTAAATCAGATGCGGCTGCGTAGCTACGATGAAAGGTATTGACGATTCGAATGTGCGACAAGACTGACACCGAGGGCAATAGGTTTCGCCATCTGCCACCTGCGAAGGAATGGCTGGCATGGCAGAGATAGAGCGCGGGAGACCCTCTGCGGGAACAGGTGGGCCGACCAGATCCACCCGTATTCTGGCACATCGGCGGCGGCGCCAGCGGGTGAAAACCTATCGCGCTCGTCCATGGTTCTGGTTATTCCAGGGAACGGCAGCGCTATTCTTCGCTGTGATTCTGACCGTGGGAGTCGCCGTCGGAGTCGCTGTTGCGAGCGTGTTTGGCATCTATACTTTTTACGCCGCGCAACTGCCCGACGCCGGTGTCATTGAACTGCAACAGGAGAAGTTCGAGACCATCCGCTTCTATGATCGCACTGGCAAGCATCTGCTCTACGAGAGTGTCGATCCCCGCCCTTACAGGGGAGACCGCACTTACATGCCACTGCGGGAGATGTCGCCGGCCGTCATCCAGGCAGCGGTCGCGCTTGAGGACCATAATTTCTGGGACAATCCGGGCATAAATGTGCGCGGGCTGATGCGAGCCTTTGCTTCCAACCTGCAGGGGGGCAGTGTACAGGGTGGTTCATCGATCACCCAGCAGCTGATCAAGAATGTCGTGATCCCCTTGGAGGAACGAACCCAGCAGTCTTACGCCCGCAAGCTCAAAGAAGTCATTCTGGCAATGGAAGTGACGCGGCGGTATGACAAGGGCAAGATCCTGGAGTGGTATCTCAATTACAATTTCTACGGCAATCTGGCTTACGGAATCGAGGCGGCAAGCCAAGTCTACTTTGGCAAGAGTGTCTCGGAGCTCAACGTCGCCGAAGCGGCTATGTTATCGCCGATTCCCCAGTTCCCGGCGCTCAACCCAATCGACAACCCCGATGACGCCAAAATCCGGCAAGGCGTGACTCTGCAGGTCATGGTCGACGCCGGCTATCTCACGCAGGAGGAGGCGGACGCAGCCTTTGCGCAGGAGCTGGATCTGCGGGGCTCTGTCGCGGAGCGTTTCGATATTATCACGGCGCCCCACTTCGCCCTATATGCGCTCGAGCGCATTAAAGATGAGTTCAATACGGTCGACGACCCCTATCGTATCTGGAAAGAGGGGCTTTCCGTCTATACAACCCTGGACGTCGATCTGCAAAAGTATGCCGAACAGGTGGCTCGCGATCATATCGCCAGGCTGAATGAACAGGGCAGAAACGTAAACAATTCCTCAGTGGTGGTACTCAAGCCCGAGTCCGGTGAGATCCTGGCCATGGTCGGATCACTGGACTACAACAACGAAGAGATCGACGGGCAGGTGAATGTCGCCATCTCTGAGCGGCAACCCGGTTCCAGCTTCAAGCCATATGTTTATCTCTCCGGCCTTCTGCAGGGCATGAACGCGGCCTCGTTGATTCTGGACGTACGTACCGCTTTTACTCAGAATGACGGTTCAGTATACGTGCCCGAAAACTATGATCGTCTCTACCACGGACCTGTCGCGTTGCGTGATGCTCTTGCCCAATCGTTAAACATTCCCGCCATTCGCGTCATGGACCAAGTCGGCGTCGCCAGCGCTCTGCGCACTGCCCATAAATTGGGTATTAATGGCCTGGACCGCGGCCTAAACTACTATGGCCTCAACCTGGTGCTAGGCGGCGGCGAAGTCACCTTGCTGGACCACACATACGCATACAGCGTGCTTGCGAACGGCGGTGTAATGGCTGGCAAACCGGTGCCGCCGGAGTCTCGACGCAGCGGATTCCGCAACCTGAATCCGGTCGCGATCTTGCAGGTCCACAATTCGCAAGGCGAAGTGTTGAGCAGATACGACAGTCCGGACCAGGAGCGCATAATCAGCGCAGACGCCCAGTACATTCTGGCCGACATTATGAGCGACAATGTGGCCCGTGCACCACTGTTCGGCATCAATAACAATCTCGTGCTGGGGGATCGCAGGGTCAGCGCCAAGACGGGGACAACGAACGGCTGGAAGGACGCCTGGACCGTTGGCTTCACGCCCCAGCTGACGGTTGGCGTATGGATCGGCAACACTGACAATGAGTCGATGAATAACGTCACCGGGGCATCCGGTGCAGCGCCCATCTGGAATAGCGTAATGGAGCGCTATCATGAAGGGTTGCCGGCCCGCTGGTATGAACGCCCCCGCAATGTCGTCTCCACGACGGTCTGTCAGCCCAGCGGCTTGCTGCCGTCGGAGGACTGCCAGCGGCAAAGAGTGGAGCTATTTATTGCGGGCACCGAGCCAAAGGTCGTCGATAACCTGTGGCAGCCCTTCGATATCGACAAGCGCAACGGACTGCTAGCCAAAGCAACTACGCCGGAAGAGGAACGGGAGGCGAAGGTCTATCTCATTCTGCCACCGGAAGCGGAGGACTGGGTTAGCAGCAGCGGTATCGAACAGCCGCCGCAGGGCGAGAGTCCGGATGATTTTATCGACTTTGACCCTGAGGTTGCAATCACATTTCCTCCGCCCGGCGGATACATTGGCGGCCAGGTTGAGATTTTGGGCAATGCCCGCGGCGGCAACTTTGCCAACTATCGCCTTGAGTTTGGAAGCGGCCTGGAACCAACGCAGTGGACGAGGATCGGCCCGGACCATGGCCAGCAACACGAAAACGGTCGGCTGGAGCTGTTTAATACAGAGGGGCTTGAGGAAGGGCAGTACACGCTGCGGCTGACGGTGCGGTATCATGACGGCAACCAGCGGATCTGGGACGCGCCTGTTACGATCGATAATACACCACCTACTCTGGAGATCAGCGAGCCGGAACCTGATGCGCTCTTCGTTATGAACGAGGACGAGCAGATCAACATCAACGCGCTCGTCAATGACGAGTGGGCGGTGGACCGTGTCGAGTTTGCGATTGACGGAACCTGGTTTATCACCCGGACCGTGGCCCCCTATAACGAGCGCTGGCCTCTGGAACTGCGTTATGAGTCGCTCGATGCGCCGGAGACCCGGAACTGGCCGGCCTTTCAATCAGATGATGAAGATATTCGCCCAGGACGCATTCGTGAATTTGAGGACGGATTCGCCGCGATCCTTTCCGGCAGCGGCCTCTATCTGGAACGTCATCTGATCAAAGTACGCGCCTTTGACCGTGCCGGCAATGAGATTGAGAGCGATGAAGTGCAGGTCTTCGTTCGGCAACCGCCGGACCGGTGACCTGCGCAACAACCTGCGGCTGGCTACCGACCAACGGCACCGAATTCACTTATGCCTGACATACTCGTTACAAATGATGATAGCGTACACGCTGACAGCATACGCATGCTGGCGGCCGCGCTGGACGACCTGGGAAACGTGACTGTAGTAGCGCCGGAGCGGAACTGGAGCGCTTCGGGGCATCCCAAAACGCTGCACAAGCCGCTGCGGATGGCGCCGATTGTCTGGCCCGACGGCCGCCGCGTCTATGCCTGCAGCGGCGCGCCCTCCGACTGCGTGGCCCTGGCGATTCTCGGTGCGCCGCACCGGGCCGAGGCCCCAGATTTGCGACGGGCCGCGGGGGAGCCGGAATCCTCATACGATCTGGTTGTCAGCGGCGTCAATGACAGTTTCAATCTCGGTTGTGATGTCCTCTATAGCGGCACCGTGGCCGCGGCGATGGAGTCGCTGGTGATGGGTGTACCGTCGATTGCATTCAGCACAGGTGTTGTGGATGGCTTCGAAATTCCCGATTCCGACGCGTGGCAGAATGCGGCCGGATATGCCCGCACACTGGCGGCGGCTGCGCTTGAGCAGCCTCTGCCTCCGCAAACCATGCTCAATGTGAATGTGCCGCGACGGCCGGCGGCAGAGATTCACGGTCAGCGCTATACTTTCCTGGGCCGGCGCATCTACGGGGATGTGCTGGTCGCTCGCGACGATCCCTGGGGCAAGCCGTACTACTGGATCGGGGGCGAAGTCCCCACCGGGATTGCAGAGGCTGGCAGTGATTTTGGTGCTATCGAAAGCGGGTATGTAAGTATTTCGCCGCTGGGAATTGACCTGACCAGGCATGGAATTCTGGCCGACTTGACCGCGGGCAGCTGGCCGTTACCCAAGTGAACGCGACCAGAATTTTTCAGAAGGCGTGTTTCTGACAAGTGCCGGTGTGCGCGAGGGCGAAGGCACCTTCGCCCTTTGCTGGAGTGTGACTGCTTCAACCGAACTGGCAACGTTGCCGTAGGTGGAGAATTGGTTGCGCAAGGGCTGCCGTTAACCAAAGGTGCGTCGCGAAAGGGCGCGATGCAGGAGTTATCAAATTGTCACGGATGGTGTACACACCGCCTTCAGATGGGTCGAGGTGGCAGGGCTTGGCGGCGCTGTGCTGGTTGCTCCTGACTGATGCAGTTCTGCTCTTGTGGTTGGGGCTTAAGCCGGTGGGTTGGAGCAGTTTTCTGCTGCTTCTGATCTTACTGGCCACACTGCCTGTGCTCGTCCATCTGACGATGCGTACTTGGGGGGCGTTCAATCTGGAATACTGGCTTGACCGCAACGCCTTGCGTATTCGCTGGGCCGGAACCTGCCAGGTCATCCCGCTTCATTGCATCCGGCGTATCATTGAAGGTGTAGACGAGATTACTGTGCGGCCTTCCGTCATGGGTTGGCCGTCACCATTTGTTCGTATAGTAGAGGGAGGGGGCGGGCGGAGGCTGGTGCGGCTAGCCAGCGTTCCGCTCGATCAGTGTCTGCTGATTGAAACTGACGATGGGATATTTGCGATATCTCCAGCAGACCCGATCGGTTTTTTGGAAGAGTTGCAGGCACTGAATCGACTTGGCCTTTCGCGCACATTATCTCTTGTACGCGAGCAGCCAACAAACTACTATGCGTTGGCGACCGAGTCGCCGGCGGGCCGCTGGTTGCTTCTCGCCGGGCTGATTGGTTGCCTGGCCCTCTTCGGCTATCTCATGATCCGCTTCCCAGAATTGCCGGAGGCACTGGTATTTCATTACAATCGGCAAGGTGTACCGGACAGCATCAGGCCAAAGAACTCACTTTTCCTACTGCCTGCGATTGGCCTGCTGACATATCTGACAAATACTCTGGCTGGGCTGTGGATGAGGATGCAGGGTCAACTTTCCGGCGCCTATCTGTTTTGGACCGGTTCGCTCCTGGTGCAAGCGCTTTCGCTCTTGGCGTTGTTCAGCCTGACAACATGACGGGAATCGAATTTCTCTGCCAGGCAAAGGCTTGGCGGAACGAATGAAAATGGGAAAACCTGAGTCGGCCTGCAAAGCACAAGGTCACTTCACAGATGAAATCCCAATGCTATCCCTGTGCCGCTGCCAGCCGAGGAGTTCTTTGTGTCGCGCCCTTTCCTGACAATTATCATTCCTGCCTTTAACGAAGCGCGACGACTACCCCATTCACTTACTACGATCGCCACGTTTTTGCGAGGCCAATCCTTTACAACCGAGATTCTGGTGGTGGAAAACCGGTCGACTGACGAGACCAGCGCGGTTGTACGCGACTTTGCGCAAACAGTTGCAGCCGATGATCCATTTACGTTGGAACTGCTTCACAGTGCACCTGGGAAGGGCGCAGCAGTAAAGACGGGGATGCTGGTAGGCAAGGGTGATTACCTCTTTATCTGTGACGCCGATCTTTCGATGCCAATCGAAGAGGTTGCCAAATTTCTGCCGCCGCAGCAAGAGGCGGATGGATATGACGTTGCTATCGCCAGCCGTGAGATAGCAGGCGCCGTGCGTTACAACGAGCCTTTTTACCGGCATCTGATGGGGCGGGTATTTAACTACGTAGTTCAGAAGCTGATAATGCCGGGGATTGAAGATACGCAGTGCGGCTTCAAGATGTTTACTCGGGAGGCGGCCGCCCAGGTCTTTCCGCACCAGACTATCGACGGCTGGGGATTCGACCCTGAAATCCTGTACATCAGTCGCATCCGGGGCCTGCAACTGGTTGAAGTTCCGATCAACTGGTATTACATGGCAGAGAGCCGAGTGAACCCCCTCTTCGACACGATCAATATGGTGCGCGAAGTCTTACGAATCCGTGTTAACGGGCTGCGCGGGATTTATGAGCAGGTCTCCCGGGCGACGGAGTAGATGCTCCACGGCCCAATCTGCGTTGTAAGTCCCAATTTGCAATGGATGCGGCCTTGGGCTGTCGCCGCGAGCCTGGCTATCGAATCAATAAACCGGCAGCACTGTCCGTCAAGCAGTTGGGGTTTGGTCGAACCTTTTGCTTGCCCACCAAATCTGCGCACCGTTGGCGACGAAATGGGCGACCAACGGCGTGAGCAGGCTCTGCTGCCACACGAACAATAGGCTAAATAGCGCGCCAGCCGTTCCCGCCCCGACAATGCCCCACGCGCCCTGTGGGCTGTGCAGGAGGCCGAAAACGATGCTGAAGCAGATGATGAGCCAGGCAGTCGGGAGCAGAGGCGAGAGCCCGCCGATGAGCAGACTGCGAAAAAGGACCTCCTCGAAGAGTACGCTTAACAGCAGGGCGAAGGGCATAAGGCCGGCCTCCCTCCGATTGCGGGGGAGCACCAGTTCGAGAATCGAACGGTAGAACCTGGTATCTGTGTAGCGCGTAATAAGCCTCCCCAAACCCACGAACAGCACAGCCATTGCCAGCCCTGTCAGGAAGCCTGTCAGAAGCTGCGAACCTGCATTGGGAAATTGCCAACCCAGTGTCTCTGGCGAAAGGCCGCTGCCCCTGCCCAGGAGAATACAGATGGCCAGTACAATGGCCCGTAGAGCATTTTCGGCAGGGAGCAACAGCAGATTCTCTTGCGGTTGCCAGCTCCGCAACAGGCGCGCTGTCATATGGGCGCCATATCCGACGAAGGCTGTGATGAGAAGAGTTAATCCCGCAAACAGAAGGTAGCGCCAGTCCATTTTGTAAGTGTAGGTGACATAGGGCGATGCCTTCAAATACGGGCGCGACCTGTTTAGCCAGAAGGTTGCCTTTCTGCTTCGAATCGGTCACCTTGGTCAAGCGCTTTTGCGGTAGGGCAGGCATGCCAGTCCGGAGGATGGGTCTTAAGTCAGGAGGGCTTATCTGCGCAACTGGCAACACAACCTGGGCGGTCAAAGATTTTTGGATGTTTCCATTCTGTTGCTATACTTATTTTTTGTTTGCAGCTATGCTGGCGCGCCGCTGTTGGGCGCGCCGAAGATGGGATTTCCTCTTCTTCGGCGGAGACAAAGGCGTCTCCGCCTTTTTCTTCAACACGCTATAATAGACTGTCGCGGTAACGGAAACGACTGCGCTTTGCGGCAGTGGGAAAAGGACTGAATCGATGGCTTCTTCAGCCGAGTTGCTGTACACGGAAGAGCACAATCTGGTTCGCAAAATGGCCTATGATTTCACCCGCAATGAGGTGATGCCGATCATTGCCGAGCACGACCGCAATCACACGTTCCCACACGAACTGTTGCCGAAGATGGCGCAACTTGGTTTTCTCGGCATCTGTCTGCCGGCGGGCTACGGCGGCGCGGGCATGGACTTTCTCTCGCTGGGCATCGTCTCCGAGGCATTGGAATACGGCGATTCGTCGGTGCGCGAGACGGTCGCGGTTCATCTAGCACTGCATGCGCTGCCGATATTCCAGTGGGGAACCGAGGAGCAGAAGCATGCGTTTCTGCCCGCACTGGCCAGCGGCGACCGAATCGCCTGTTTTGGGCTGACTGAGCCTGGCGCGGGATCGGACGTTGCGGCCCTCCAGACTCGCGCCCGTCGACAGGGGGACACATACATTCTCAGCGGCGAAAAAATGTGGATCACCCTGGCTGACGTGGCTGATCGATTTCTCGTTTTTGCAAAAACGCAGCCTGAGGAAGGCGCGCGCGGGATTTCCGCGTTCATCCTGGAACGCGGCTGGGAGGGGCTTACAACCGGCACGCTCGAAGGAAAGATGGGCGTCCGCGCCAGCAACACCGGCTGGATCAATATGCAGGAGGTGCGCGTGCCGGCCAGTCACCGCCTGGGGCAGGAGGGCGAGGGCTTCAAGATCGCGATGAGTTGCCTGGATAACGCTCGCTTTGGCGTTGCCGCCGGCTCGGTCGGGATCATTCGGGCCTGCATAGACGAATCGGTCAACTATGCTCTCCTACGCAAAACTTTCGGCAAACCGATTGCTGAACACCAACTCATTCAGCAGATGATTGCCCAGATGCAGCAGGATCTGGATATCGGTGAACTGCTGGTGTGGAAGGCAGGCACGCTCAAGAATCAAGGGGTGCGCAATACGCGGGAGACCAGCATGGCAAAGTGGTTCTGCACGGAGGCGGCGAGGCGTTCAGCCGACAACGCAGTCCAGATTCATGGCGCGTATGGATATTCTGACGAGTACAATGTGGAGCGGCACCTGCGAAACACCAAGAGCGCGGTGATCTACGAGGGCACGTCCCAGATTCACACGCTGATGCAGGCCGCCTACACCTTGGGCGTGCGCGAGGACCGCGCGCTGCGTTGCCCCATGCCAGCCTATGACCCGGATACGTGGCAGTAGAGGGCATTGGGGGAAGCGGCTGTGGGAACTAGTGCGGGCAAACAGATGACGCTGTCCAGTTGGGACATAGTCTCACATGAAAGGAGCGCTGCGTGAAGGTAGCGGTGTTAATCAAGCAGACGCCCGATACCGCGGAATTGCCTAGAGTTACAGTGGCTGAGGCGCAATCCGGCGAAGTGCAGGCGACAATGGTCATCAATCCCTGGGATGAGTTTGCGGTGGAGGAAGCGATTGACCTTGCTGACAGGTTCGACTGCGAGACCGTCGCCATCTCAATGGGCCGCGAAAGCGAAACCGACGCGCTGAAACATGCGCTGGCGATGGGGATGGACAACGCTGTGCTGGTGGATGAGAGCGTCATTGACGGCGGCGACGAGTGGGCCGCCGCTGGGGCCCTGGGGGCGGCCGTCAGGATGGCCGGCGAGCAGGAAGAGGTGGAGCTGGTGCTGGCCGGCAAGATGAGCGTGGACGGCAACAGCGGCGTCATCTACGCCGGCGTTGCGTGCAAGTTGGGTTGGGACCTGCTGGTCAATGTAACCAGAATCGTCGACATTGTCGATGGCACGCTGATCGCCGAGCAGGTTTTTGAAGGCGGGCAGGAAACAGTCGAGGTGCCGCTGCCGGTAGTGGTAAGCGTTGCAAAAGAGATCAACGAACCACGATACCCCAGCTTCATGGGCATCCGCAAGGCCAGCCGTGCGAGTATCCCCGCCCTCGGCCGCGATGACTTGGAGGTTGGTCGCTCAAGCACTACGCGCTGGACTGATCTGGACAAGCAGGAGCCGGAACGCGTGCAGGTGAAAATTTTCGAGGGCGATAGCGTCGAGGAAAAGGCCGCGCAGCTGGCGGATGCACTGATGGCTGAGAAAGTGATATAGGCTACGGCAGGAGAGAAGCAAGGGGAACATTTCGCTCTCCTTCTTCTTCATTCTCTTCCCTTAGAAAGGGATAACGATGGCGATTCTCGTCTGGATTGAACTGAATGAAGGACAAGCAGTGTCCAACTGTTGGGAGCTCCTGGGCAAGGCGAAAGAACTGGGTCGGGAAATGGGCGCCGATGTCGCGGCACTTCTGATAGGGAGCGACGTGAATGAAGCTGCCCAGCAGGCACTGGCCTATGGAGCCGACCAGGTCTACGCGGCGACTGATTCCAGCTTGGGAAGCTACCGGCTGCAGCCATTTGCCGCTATCGCCGAACAGGCGGTCAAACACAGCGGGGCGACAGCCTTTCTCACCAATGCCTCCATTCGCGGGGGTGTGCTGGCTGCTACGGTCGCGTGCCGCCAGGACGCCGGCATAGCAGCCAACGCGACCGATCTTTGGGTGGAGGAAGGCAAATTGGTGGCGGCCCGCACGATTTATTCGGGCAATATCAACGCCCGGATTCACTTTGAGAGTCCGCTGGCAGTTGCCAGCGTGCGACCCCGCTCTTTTGCCATGCCGCAGCCGGCGGAGGCCTCGGGAACAGTGGAAAAGTTGGATGTTGCGCATAGTGAAGATGAAATCCGCCAGAAAGTCACCGATTTTCGCGCGGTGGATGCGGGCGAAGTCAGCCTGACCGATGCCCACATCATAGTCTCTGGCGGGCGAGGCGTAGCCGCGGATCCGCCCAAGGGCTTCGAGCTTGTGGGTGAGCTGGCACGGACCCTGGGCGCGGCGCTTGGGGCCAGCCGGGCCGCGGTCGACGCGGGCTACATTCCATACAAGCACCAAGTAGGGCAGACCGGCAAGACGGTCAGGCCGGATTTATATCTTGCCTGCGGCATCTCCGGCGCGATCCAACATCTGGCCGGCATGGGGAACAGCAAGATCATCGTCGCCATCAACAAGGACCCGGACGCCCCCATTTTTCAGCGGGCCAAATATGGCATCGTCGATGATCTGTTCAAGGCGGTCCCGGCGTTGACTGCGGAGTTCCGCAAGCGGCTGAATTGATACCAAAGCCGTGGGGTAATTAGACCGGGGCGGGCCGTCTTCACTAGGGTTGATAGGACTGTCTATTTGTGCTTTAGGTGTACGTTGGCGGCAGCCTTGCCTGTTGTGAATCTACCAGGGAGTGCAGTTGGATTCCGTGCCTGGATCGGAACTCCAATGTCGTTGTTTCGAACTTTCGAGAGACGCTCGCGAAATGCGTGCGCGTTGTCAGGCGTGCTGGAGTGCGCGCCGGCACTGTGGTGAAGCCAAATGACCGATTACAAAGCCCACTTTCGTTGCTTTCGGGGTTGCGCGGGAATGTATTCCATATTTGAGGTTATCTACACCTGTCCGAAATGCGGCGGGCTGTTGGAGGTGCAGCACGACACTGAAGCCCTGAGGACGCGCTCCGCAGACGAGTGGAAGGAGCTGTTCGATGACCGCGTCGGTTCCACCGAATGGCCCTATGGCAGCGGTGTTTGGGGTAAGAAAGAATGGATCATGCCGACCATTGCTGACGACAACGTGGTCAGTATGTATGAGGGCAACTCCAACCTTTTTTGGGCCGAGCGGCTGGGGAGGCAGATCGGTCTGTCCGACCTGTGGGTAAAGCTGTGCGGGAACAGTCATACAGGCAGTTTTAAGGATTTGGGTATGACGGTACTGATCAGTGTCGTTAAGCAGATGCAGGCGGACGGCGTACCGGTTGGGGCGGTTGGCTGCGCCAGTACAGGTGATACAAGCGCAGCGCTGGCCGCATATGCGGCCGCGGCCGGGATCCCGGCCGTTATTTTCCTGCCCGAGGGCAGGGTCAGCCCGGCACAACTGATTCAGCCGATTGCCAATGGCGCCTTTGTACTTGCCCTCGATACGGACTTTGACGGCTGCATGCGAGTCATTCGAGAAATCACGCAAGACAGCGACAGCGAAGACTCATCCATCTATCTGGCAAACTCGATGAACTCGTTGCGAATTGAAGGCCAGAAAACGATTGGTATCGAAATCGTGCAGCAGTTCGACTGGGAGATACCCGATTGGATTGTCATCCCCGTTGGCAACCTGGGTAACATCAGCGCGCTCTACAAAGGGCTGGAGCTGATGTTGGATCTGGGCATCATCAGTCGCCTTCCTCGCCTGGTGGCGGCCCAAGCCGCTAAGGCCAACCCTTTCTATCTCAGTTATCTGAATGGATTCAGCGAGAAGGTGAGCGTGGAGGCCGATACTACGCTGGCTTCTGCAATTCAAATCGGTGATCCTGTCAGCTATGAGAAGGCGGTGCAGGCGATTCAGGAGACCGACGGCATTGTCGAGCAGGTTGATGAACACGAGATGGCCGCGGCCGCGGCCATGGCGGACGCCACCGGCATGTACACCTGTCCCCATACAGGTACTGCCCTGGCTGCGCTCTTCAAACTACTGCAGCGCAAGGTAATTGGGAGCAACGAACGCGTGATCGTCATCAGCACCGCCCATGGCCTTAAGTTTACGCCGTTCAAAGTTGGCTACCACGAGGGCACGCTGACGGAAGTGGAGAGTGACCTTGCCAACCCGCCCGTCTATCTGCCTGCTGATGCGGATATCGTGCGGGACGCGATTCAGCGAAAATTATCGTGATCCTGACAGGCCGTGAATTTATTTCCTTTGCGACAGACGACGCGCTAAGCTACCAGCATCCGACCTGCCTATTCTCGCAAGCGCAGTGACCGAGAAGAACAAGGTGACTCCCCTCGACTATAGTCCCACCTCCTTCTCCCAGGGACGAATGGACTTTGCCTGGGAGGAGTTGACGGCCATACAACGGGCGCAGCACTACGCCGACTGGCAGGCCGGAAAGGGCCTCATTGGCGGCGACCCCCGGCAACGTCCTAATTTCGATGTTCTTCCTTCCTGGGGGATGGACCGACGCTTTGTGCGCGCCCTTGCGCTCAGTGATGCGCGCGCGGCAAATGGCGAACGGTTCCGCCGGGAAATTGTGGGCGCGCGATCTCTGGAAATTGAGATTGGTTTTGGCCGGGGGGACTTCCTCCTTGACCGCGCCGTGCGCATGCCCGAGCGAATGTTCATCGGCTTCGAGGTAAGAACCAAGGCCGTGCGCCTGACGCTGCGCCGCCTGGAGAAACGGGGTTTGGAGAATCTGTGGCTTAGCGACGATGATGCCAGAGTGGGTCTGCCGCATGCTATCCCGGACAGCAGAGTGGATGCGATTCATGTGCTCTTCCCCGACCCCTGGTGGAAGGCGCAGCACAAGGTAAAGCGCCTGTTTTCTCCTCCATTCGTCGATCTGTTGGCCTCCAAAATACGTTCGGGCGGTTTTTTGCACGTAAAGAGTGACGTGGAGCAGTACTGCGAAATGGTGCGCTACCTGCTGTCCCAACACTCCTCGTTTTGTGATCACAGCCCGGAAGGGGCCGCCCGGATCGGGCCATACCTTCCAACACACCGGGAACACTGGTGCCGGGAAAACGGGATGCCGGTGTGGGCCTGCTATTTTGCCAGGCGAGACGAACGGTAGGGAAATGTCTGGGAGGAAGTGTTGGCTCAGCCGCGCGGCAGCACCAGAGTTGACTACATCGGTTGAATTGACAGGTCAAGCGGGGTCGCGAAATCAGCGGTTATGGGCGAGGTGAATTTGCTGGCGAAGTTCGCGGCGGGCGGTGTTCAGGTTTTCCTTAATTTTGAAGAAGACCGCCTCGGTTACATCCATTTCCTGCGAGATCAAGAGCGCTTCAAGGGTTTCGACCACGCGCAGCACTTTGGCTTCCAATAGTTCGACAGTGGTCGCGTAGAGTGACTCGGGCAAAAAGTAGAGCAGGATAACCAGACCCCACATTCCGAACGCCAGAATTCTGTTTCCACCCACACTGACCTGCTCGCGCAGCAGAAACATCGACAAAAGCCAAAGGACGACGGTTGCCGCCATCAGATCATAGCGGGTGATTGGTCGGGCCGCGCTGATGTCCTGCACGCCGGCGGCCAACTGGTCATATGTTTTGAGACGCGCCAACCACAGGTTGAATTGCCGACACTGCTGGCGGTTGACCCTGCTCTGATCAAAGAGGGCAAGCTCCAGCGCCCGTTCGCGGCATTGGTTGGCTAACTCATAGAACTCTTTGCGGGTCAGTTCTGCCATGAATCGAGTCCGCTAGATGCGCGGGACGGGCCTGTCGCCGCACCAGGAGGCAGGCAATGGGGCGCTGACCTTCTGGCAATCGAGCTACAGTGCCCGGTGAGAATGGGGCCTCCTGACAAAGGCACCGGAAGGGCAATGCTGCACGGCCAACTCGGGACTTTCCAGCGGATGCTGCGTACAGTCGTTGCCCGATCAGGTGAGCCACAGGGGCATAAGCCACAACAACCCAGCCAAAATCACTGCGTTTACCGTGTTCTCTGCGGTAGCAATTCCGGCCTGTCTGGAGAACGGCCATACCCGTGCACGTGCGAATGCACGTAGGAAGAGGGGGAATGCTCCCAGCACGAGAATAGTCCACACCGGTACAGCGCCGGTCGCTATCAGCAGCAGCAGAACGATAAACGCGGCTATGGCAAGTATCGCAGCAACGTCCAGGCCGCGTTCGGGTCCGAACACAACCGCCAAAGTACGTCTCCGCAGACGCCAGTCACGGTGCCAACTGTAGAAACTGTAGGATTGGTAGGCCAGCCAGGCGAATGTTGCCGGCGCGAAGGCTATCCACAAGATCTGGCGCGTGACTGTGCCGGTCAGTACAAAGTAGGTTCCGACCAGAGGGGTGACGCCCACACCCAGCCAGTAGGCAAGGTCGCCGAGCCACCAGAATCTGCGGGCGTAGCGTACGACCGACCACAGTGATACGCTGCACATCAGGCCGCTGATCAGCGCAAAAAACCAGATTGGCCAGCCGATGAAGATACCGAGCCACAACGCTGCCAGCGCATAAATGGTCCCCGACATCAGCGCGAGGCTAAGGAAAGTTTTCGGCTGCAACAGGCCATGCTGCATCCAGTCGTAGCCATCGTAGAGACCGCCATGCGCCTGCCGCTGAGGATTGCGCTCGTTCGCGGGTGTAGCGTTCAGTCCCTCGTTGCGAACATGGCGCATGTAGTCGACATATGCGCCCAGGTAATTGCAGGCCAGCGCCAGAGCGCCGAAGCTGAACAGCAAGACCAGCGCCCACCAGATGCTGATCGTTCCGACTTGCCAGTGGGCGGCAGCCGCTCCCCACAATACGGGCGTAAGTAGGGCAGGCAACGCCCGCAGCCGCCCCATTTGGGCGATCACTCTGAGGTAACCGACACCTTTTGTGCCGACGCGTGCCTGCTGGGTCGGTGCAGTGTCTGCTCTGCTACGGCGCAGTTCGGAAGGAAGTCGGTTAAACATTTCTCGTTTATGAACAACTACACGCTAACGTTTCTCCATTCTAGCAGCTAAGTCCGATATGCTCAACCAAGTCAGTTGAGGGCCGGGGCGACCTGCTGTGGATGGCGGGAGGCGGCTGGAGAACAACACTGCGAAGGCGGGGCGTGCTGTTGGAAGGAGGCGTTGCGGGGGGGGTGTCCCCCGCACAAGGGAGGGCCGAAGGCCCGACCGCCCAATATACATGCATCAACAGCTGGCGATGCCAGCGAAAAGCCAGGAGTTTTGGGCGACCGCTAGCTTTCCGAGCTGCGAACCGGGCGTCGACGCGCTTCAAAGACAGGCGTGAGTGCGGAACAGCAGGAAGTAAATCAGTAGCCTACGCGCCAGAGCTCGTACAATGGCGTGCCATCCTGTTGGGAATAAATCCGCTCTCGTTGGAGACGGCCGTTCCGCTCGGTGACTAAACGCTCGAAAACGGCACGTCGCCCAAGGAAAAGTTCGTTTCCCGGGGCGCGCAGGAGGTAAACATTGTTTACATTGTCCAAGAATGGCTCGATACGGTGACCAAATCCCTCATCCGGTTCGGACAACGAAGAATAGCCGAAGATTTCGAGAGGCGTAACTTTCCCTTCGCTCAAGAAACGAACCGGCGCATCCATCCCCCAGTCGAGCACGATGGGCGCGCCCATCCCGCGGTAGCGGAGATCGAAGGCGAGATGGTAGGAGGCGTCTGAATGGTCCACCAGCCCGCCGCTGCGCGTGAGCGCGTTGTGGTAGGCAACGGTTGCCCGCAGGTCGAGCAGGACACCGGCGCATACCAGCATTACAAGAATGAACCGGAGTGCAGAAGAACGGCGAGAAAGCAGTTGAAACGGGTCGCGTGCAGCCGGGATCGGTAGCCGTTCCCACAACCGAATCAAGGTTCTTCTGGGTTTCGCGGTGTCGGCAGTACCTAGCTGTCGCGGCGGGCCCGACGCAACCTTGTCCTGGGAACCGGACCATCGCCACAGATCGTACAGGCAAAGGCCTGTGATCGCAATCGCGAGGGGATGAAGCAGGGCGTAGTGGGTGATGAACAGATCGCTGACAGTGAACAGACTGGCAGCGAAGGCCGCCGCAAGCAACAGGAGAGGCGGACCGACCACACGGCGGCCAGAAGGGCGTGTCAGCGCCGCTGCAGGAAGTGCCAGGGCCAGCCAGGGCGTAAGTGGATTATGCTGGAGTGCGCCCAGATACCAGAGGTGATTCCCGCGCAAGATCTGGAGAAACTGCTGCCAGCGCACGGACGCGTTTGCGATAACGGCGGCATTGTTCACACCATAGTAGCTGCTACTGAGGTTTTGGGTTATGGAAGTAAGCGTGCCGCCGGTCTTCAGATTGAACAGGATGAAAGGAGTGAGAGGCAATGCGAAAGCGAGAGCGGCAATGAGCAGCAGGGAAAGGGGGTGGGCATGATAGTGGTTGGTCTGCCTGCTCTTGGGCGGGTTTGCAAGAGGGTCCGGCGACCGTTCGCCGGCGCTGACGTGAAGCCCGCCTTTTGCGCGCTGCCAGAGCCACCAGCCGGCGCATGCCAAGATGAAAGGCAGGAGAATCCACGCGGCCAGCAGTTTTGCATAGACCGCCAGCCCGGCACATAGAGCCGAGAAAAAGAGCGCATGGACTTGCCCGAGCCGAAACCAGCGTAGCGTCAGCCAGATACAGGCGAAGGTGAAGGGGAAGGTGGCGTTGGTGACGAATATCCCTTGTCGTTGCCAGAAAACAAAACTGGGCGCGGCAGCCAGGAGGGCAAGGCAAGCGAGAGCAGCCGGGGCGATCGGTGCAACGCGGGCCGCACTGTGCCCGCAAAGGGCCAGCCACTCTGAGACAGTTCGTTCCAACGCCAGCAGTCCAAGTACGGCCAGCAACAGGGGAAGAAGACGCAGATTGGGCACACCGATACCGGTTGCCGCCAGAAAAGGCAGCGCCAGGTAGACGTTGAGCGCACCGATATAGTCCTGCACCATCAAGGGGAATTCCAGGCCGAAAACGGAGATGGTGGCGTCGCGGAAAGCGGTCACGGGGGCGCCGTGCAGTAGTTCGATCGCATTGACGCCGGCCTCTTTGGCCTCGTCGTAGTGGAGCCCGGGTAAGCCCAACTGATATGCGGCCAGGAAAAGAAAAAGGCCGACCGTTGCTGCCAGCCAGCCAAGGCGTAACTTGCGTTGACGCGGCGTCATTCTACGATCAGTTCCAATTCGCTGGCGTAAGATTCGTAGTTCCAACCGCTGGCATAGAGCCTGATGCTATTGATGTGGACGGGTCGGGTCGCTTCCAACTCTTCCATCAGATTGGCTGATTCATAGCTATGCCAGATGAAGAGAGGAACCTGTTGGCCGCCAAACAGCTGATAGTCCGGTCTTGGTTCCATGTTAAAGAAGCCATAGCCCCACCTTAATTCCTTGCCGTATTTGTCGGTATAGGTCATTTCAATGCGCAATGGAAACTCGGAGCTCAGTTCGCCGGCGCCTGCCAAAGTCTGCCAAATCAGATTGACGTCCAGTTTTACGACCAGAGAGTCATAGCTATGCACATCCAGGTCGACGACTTGGCGAATACCGATTTCGGTATGAAGTTGGTCTGGGCCTCTGTAGAAAAAGCGGGCAACGTGACGGCCGTCCTTCTCAAGGAATTCAACGGTGCCCGGCGTTACATGCTCCGGCGTGTAGCTTTCCCATACTTCTTCTAATGGCCTAGTGAATGCGCTGTCCTGCAGGAGGTTGTGAACGGCCGGAACCGCTGGCAAAATTGTCCCGTCCGCTTGCATCCAAGTCCGCAGTCCTGGTTCAACCTCCACGGGCTCCAGGCCCGGCAGTAAGAGACTAGCAACACCCTGTTTCACCACCACTTCGCTATTCTCGGCGTTGACAAAAAAGGCATAGTTTCCTTCCTCCAAGTGGGCCTCGCCATGCGGGGTCTCGATCTGGACTTCAACCGGTCGATCCAATGCGCTTCTCGTGAAAAGCCGCACCTGTCCCTCACGAAGGCGAATACGTACGGAATAGGGTTGATTGCTGCCGGCAAAGTAAGGCCGCCGGCTGCGCACAATTTCGAGTGACGTTTCCGGATAGAGGAGGATGGTTCCCAAGAGATCATCGCCCTGGCTTCCTGCGGGGAGGCCCAATACACCTTGGGTAGCCGCGCCGGTTGTTTCCAGCCGGCTGCCCTCGTTGATGCCATCACGTCTGTCGGTGAGAGCAATGGGCTGGTCAGAAAGCGGCAGGTAGAGGAGGGCGGTACCTAGTGTAGTCTCGAATTGGAGAGATTGTTTAACTGCGGCTGAATGGTAAAGTGCCCGAATGGCCAAAGGAATGCCCGTCAACAGGACAAGAAAGATGGTAAAAGAAAGCAGTATGACAATCCAGGCTGCGCGCTCCGGGCGTTCACGCCAGCGAGGCATAGGATGTGATTGAGCGGACGGCGCCGCGTCAACTGGGGCGCCCGGCGATACCGAAGGTTCCGCCGTCATTATTGCTTTTCCTCTCCATTCCGGTCCGGTGGGCGTCCGTTGGGACGTTGGGCCGCACTGGAGCGATCGTGCGGGGCGAGACCTTGCTTTTTCTCGCGTTCTATTTCTACTAACAGGTGACTGAGTTTTTCCATCCAGTAGCGGGCATCGCGGTCATTGGGGTTGATCTCCAAGGCCCGCTGGAACATGGCGGACGACCGGCTCAGGTTTCCCTGCTGTTTATAGATCAACCCCAAATGGTAGTGAACATTGGGTGTGCTGGGATCGAGCCAGAGCGCTTTTTCGTAGGCGGCGATGGCCCTTTTCTGGTGTTTTGGACCGGAAGTTTCCAGTCGGCCCAGATGGGCGGCTGCCAGATTTGTCCACAGCAGCACGTTTTCGGGCGAGATGTCGACTGCCCTTTTGAGCACTTTGACGGCTTGCGACCACTTTCGTTGCAGGATCAGGGCGCCGCCCAGATTAATAGCGATATCGGGGTCGTTGGGCAGGTTTGCCCGCAGCGGTTCAAGCACGGCGATAGCTTCCCCGGGCCGGTTGGCCCGCAACAGACGGGCGCTTTCATTGAGAATTGTGCGGTAGTCGGCGGCAGAACCGCGACTTTCAGAAGGGGTTTGGTTCGGGTCGCTCTCGGTCATTGGTTTCCAGGTTCTTTCACGCGCAATGAATATCCCGGCATAAGAGTCTGGCAGGCACAAGTTATTCAGCGTGGATCTGCCTGTGCGGACGCTGCCCCGGGGTCGTCAGCGTCCGCGTCTAAATTGTGAAAAACCTCATACTCGTCCAATGTGGGCGCAAAGAACTCGATCACGAATTCGTTGGGCAGCCCCATCGGGAGAACCAGTTCACTAAGCAGCGCGTGCACGAACATTCGTCTTCTCTCGGGATTCATGCGCTGTGAAGCCATGTCCCACAGAAGGATGGTCCCGTAGGTTCCCTCGCCTGTGTAATGAAGATCGAGTTTCCCGATTGTGATGGGTTGATCTTCGACATCTGTCTGGGCCAAGTCAAAAAGTGCGTACTGTTCGGAACTGTGTGTGCGCACTAAGCGCTTGAGCTTCAGATTCACCACGCCTCCCAATCATCTGCTTCATCTTCCCAGTTTTTCTGGGATTCATCAAACAACGGGGCTCCTTGGGTATCGCCATAGAAGAGGGTCTCTTCGAGAGCATCTGCGGCCGCTTTGGCTTCATCGGCGTCGTCGCTGTCGCTCATGGTGTTTAGCATCTCTTTTGCCTGTCGACCGCCCAGCCGGCCCAAAGCGAAAATCGCAGCCAGCCGGACCGGTTTGCTATCGTCGGACAGCAGCGCGATCAGGTTTTCGAGCGCGTCACTGGCTTCAAGTTCGCCGCAGGCTCGCGCCGCGGCTGCTCTCATTTCCGGCTCTGGGCTATCCAGTTCGGTCTGGGCAGTGGAGCGCCAGCGTACATCTGCGCTGCGTCCCATAGCCCGTAACGAGGCCACTTGCATTTCATCAAAGGGGGAATAATAGCAGTCTTCGATCAGCTCTCGAATGCCGGTTTCGCCGGAGAAGGCGATGCTTTCCAGGGCGTTGACCTGGACGTTGAGCGGCTCTGTATCGGCGTGCAATACGGCTAACAGGGCATCCTCGGCGCGCATTGCCAACGCCGGCGAGAGTTCGTCAAGCTCACCTGCCAGAACAAACGCGCCCAGGGCCTGGGCGGCGGCTGCGCGCACTGTGTCGTAGGGGTCGTTATTCAAAATGTGAATCAAGGGACCGACAAGATCTGCATCTCTATCCTCCCACAGGCCGGAGATGGCAAGGATGCGCACATCGGGCAGCGGGTCTGTCAGGGCCAGACGCAGCAGCCGGCCCAGTTGCACATGCAAATTGGCGAAGCTCTCTTCTACGAGCGAATGTACAGCATGGAGCCGGCGTGCGTCGCTGATCGTTGACCAGGCCTCTCGCACGCGGCGCGAGTCGGCCAGACTCAGGTCGGACAAGGCGACCAGTTCCTGCGTCGGCGGCAGCTCGTCGTTTCCTCGCAGTTGGGTTAACAGGGCCTCGACGGAATGGTCGGGGCCAGATTGCGTCTGCGCGTTGTTATAGGGTGCGACAGAATTTGTCACTTGTCGCCTCTTATACAAGTGGTGTATTTCAACAGAGAACGGATCGATGTTTTCAGCATGGGCTGACTAGATTATATACGAATCTGGCGCTAGGCCCAGATGGGCAGTGCGTGTTTGGGCACGGTTGTAAAGGGCTACCCTGCAGGCGTTGCGGCGGGCACGGCGGTGGCAGCCTCGGTAGGCGTCGGTGTCGGCGTGACCTGGTATAACCCGGGTAAGATGATTTGGTCACCAATCTGCAGTCTCGTGGCATCCTGAAGCGAGAGACCATTGGCTATCAGCAAGTCATCCAAGTCGATGTCGAACAGATCAGCGATTTTGGCGATTGTATCGCCCTGTTTGATCGTATATATCAACCACGCGGGCGTGGGCGTAGCTGTCGGTGTTTCGGTCGCAGCTGCAGTTGGCGTTGATGTGGGCGCGGGTGGAGCGGTTGCTGTATTTTCCACTACGGCAGGGGTCGCAGTGGACGTATTCGCGGGGGGCGCAACGGTATCAACTGGCGTATTGGCCGGCGGAACGGCCGTGTCCGTCGGAAGCGGCCCGGTTTGGGACCCGTCTGGTGCTGCTGTTGATTCCTCCGGCACCGGCGTGGGAGTTGAGACGGCGGCCGCGGCAGGGGCTGCTGCGGGAGGAGACGACTCGTCAGACTGGCCGGGTCCGCTCTGAACAACCGCGGGGGCCAGGCTTTCACGCGCCAGCCGAACGGTCGGTTCACTGTCCGACGAGGCTGGTGTAATGACGAAATTCTGAAGTATGGGCAAGCTATCATTCTCTTGCAGGATGGACGGCATCCCGCGGGCGACGAGGACTATGGCCAGTGCTCCAACCAGCAGGGCTGGCGCGCCAAAGGTGAGCAACCGTGATGGCGCCGCGCGCAGGTTGCGCCCGCAGTGGGGGCAGATGACATGGTCGTTTGTAGCAGGTTTGCCACAGCGCAAACATCGGACCTTGGTAAGACGCGGTTCCAGGCGAGTGCCGCACTCTGCGCAGACAACCTGGTTATGCAGGACAGCAGCATAGCAGGAAGGGCAGCGCTTGGCGGCCCAAGAGGGGGGTTGCGCCTCTGGGCGGCTTTCGGGTTGGCCTGGATTGAACTGATCGGAATCTTCATCCGAAAAGTTTGTATCATCTAGAGCCATGTTTGGGGCAGTTATTTCGTCTTACCGGGAATTGCCGGCTTAAGTCAGCGCTGTCAATTACCCAGTAAATGGGACCAGTCGATGCCTTGCGGTCCGGAGCGGATGTCGTTGATCGTGATGACAACCATTAAGCCCAACAACAAGACAAAACCGACAATGTGAATGACGCCTTCCTTTTCAGGAGCAATTCGACGCCCGCGTAGCTTTTCGATGAGAATGAAAAGCAGTCGTCCTCCATCCAGAGCAGGAATTGGCAAGAGATTGGCAATGGCCAGCCCTGCGCTGATGATAGCGGCCAACTGCCAAACCGGGAACCAAAGGCCGGTGTCTACGGTGGCGTTGACCGCGCCGCCCACAAGTTGTGCGATGCCAACCGGCCCGGAAAGGGCGGCATCCTGGGGCGCCAACTGGCCGGAGATGAGCAGGACCGGTAGTGCGATGACTGCCTGTACGTAGTCGACGATGCCAATGATTCCCAGCCAGATGCTACGGAGGAAGGGCTGAGTGACCAGCATCAGCACGCCGCTGATTGCCACGCCCATCGCGCCCTGGCCGGGCGGTGGTTCCCGACGGGCCAGCACTTGGCGGGAGTAGAGTTCATCGTCTCGGAGCAATGTAACAGTAACTGTCTCACCCAACTGCGCCCGCACCATTTCTCCCAGACTGCGTTCGGCGGTTACTACCTCCCCGTTGACGGCGTAGAAGACATCCCCGGGCAGAAGCCCGGCCTCCTCTGCGGGACTGCCCGGCGCGATATGCGTGATCTGCGTCTGCAGGACCGCTTCAGGAGACAGTTCTTCCAAGAGGCGTTCCAACTCTGTGCGGGTTGCGAAGGGCACTTGCAACGTGTGCATGGCGTCTCCGCGCAGGATGACGACGGTGCCAGCCTCGGCAGAATTGGCCGGGGCACGCTGTTTGCGGTCGAGCAGTTCGCCGGTAGCCACGTCGATGTAAACCGGCTGTCCGTTGAAGCGGATGAGCGTATCATTCGGTTCGAGGGCCGCTCCCATAAACTCGGTGCCGGGCGGAACATCATTCAACAGGGGGTGGGCGGCAGCGGCAGGAAAGCCTGAGAATACGCTGGCTATCGAAAAGAACATTGCCAGAAGCAAGTTCATCGCCGGTCCAGCGATGAGAGTCAGGACACGGCTGCGCCCGCTGGCGGCGTTGAAGGAGCCGGGGCTGTTGTCGGCCATGTCCTCGCCTTTCATGCGCACAAATGCGCCGAAAGGAATGGCGTTTAAGCTAAAGACTGTGCCGTCGTAGGTAAACAGTTTGATCAGACGCGGAGGGAATCCAAATACACCGAACTCTTCAACTTCAATCCCATTGCGCCGCGCAACCAGATAGTGACCCAGCTCGTGGAAGAAAATCAGTAGACCCAGAAGCAGAAAAAACGAAACGATTGTCACGAACATCAGTGGCCTTACTCCGGAATTGGATAAGAAGGCTCCCATCGAGCCCTACCGCGAATCTGTACATCGCAACAGGTGGAAACATGCCTGAGACGCTCTCACTGTGGCAAAACCGAACTGCAGGGACAGACAGTTTTCAGCGCCAGAGTAGCATTCTCTATGGAAATCATTATACTCGGACGCCAAATGAGCGGGCAAATACCTCGGGCTAACCCTCAGGGCTTTCAAAGAGGGAAAGGCGGGAGGCCGGCAGGGCATCCTCAAGAGGCGGTCCCTCCGGATCCTTCAATGCCACTCTTCCTCAGATTGGATTAGGCGTGGGTGTCAGGCGTGGTCTCGCGGCTCGCCGGCGTGAATCAGGGTGCCGGGGGGGTTGGCGTGGTCGGTCAGGGCGGAGAAGATGGCCCCGGGCACGAGGCCGCCGCAGATGACCACCTGCAAGCCCGGAGTGGCGCGCACCATACGCAGGGACTGTTCGACTTTGGCGGCCATGCCGCCGGTTACATCGGTGGCATGGCTGGCGCCGAGGGAAGCTTGCAACGAAGCGAATGAGGCGGGCGTGATCTCTCTCAGCATGACCGCGGCTGGGTCCTGAAGTGGGTCGCTGGTGTAGACCCCGTTTACTTCTCCTGCCAACACGATTCGGACAGGCGGCAGCTGCAGGGCCATCTGTTCGAAGATTTCCTCAGTTCCGGCAATTGTACCTCCGAGTACGCTGTCGAGGGCGACGTCACCGTGAATCAAGGGCAGGAGTCCCCGCTCCAATGCCAGCCGAACTGTTTCTGCCGGCCCGCTGATCACTTGGCCGTCCTGGCAGCGGAGGGCGACGCTAGGCTGCACGGTCCAGGCCGGCAGGTCGGCCTGGAGGAGCTGCGCGGCGACGATGCGATTCAGGCGCGCGGCGGCATCGGCAGTGGCGGCGAAGCCATACCACTGGTCCGCGTTGCGGACACCACTGCGGGTGCCATGGCGCTGAGCGCTGACGTGGCCGAAACTGCCACTGCCGTGCCCCAAGACGAGTCGCAGGCCCGGGCGTTCCTTTCTGGCCTGGGCGATTTCCCGGGCCAGACGTTCCAAGACGTCGAGCCTGGGAGTTTCCGGTCTGTGTTTATCGGTGATGAGGGAGCCGCCGAGTTTCAGGTATTGGAGAGGCACAGTCGATTTCGATTTTCGGCTACGGGCCGGCGGGGCCGGCCTGGCCGTCAAGAATCGGCAGCCGGCTGCTGAGAGTCTCAAGCAGCGCCTGCTCCTGTTCCGGCAGGACGGTGCGCAGGTCGAACAACAGCAGGTTTTGCTGGATCCGGCAGATGATGGGTGGGTCGGCCTGGCGCAAAGAGGCGGCCGCGCTGTCCGGCCGTGAAATGTCGAGCGCCAGCAGGAATGTCGGCAGCGTTTCGCCGGGCAGACTGCCGCCGCCTATGGTGCTTTTGCCTGGAATCACGGCGGCCTTGATGTCTGCAGCGGCCAACCGGTTCTGGCAGCGGACGGCGCGCTGTTGAACGGCCTCTGGCGTCTGCGCGATCATGCTCCACACGGGAATCTCAGCCGCGGCCCGGTCTCGTCGATAGGCCCGCAGAGTGGCATCCAGGGCGGCTAATGTCATCTTGTCCACGCGCAGAGCGCGGGCAAGCGGGTGCGAGCGCAGCCGTCCAATGCAATTGGCCTTGCCCACGATCAGACCGGCCTGGGGACCGCCCAGGAGCTTGTCACCGCTGAAGGTGATGATGTCGGCGCCGGCCTTTACGCTGCTCTGCACCATGGGTTCCGGGGTCAGCCCGAACTGGGCTGTATTCAACAGTGTGCCGGAGCCCAGGTCGTCGATGACGAGCGGGCGGTCGGCAGAAAAGGGGCCTTGGGCGTTGCCGTCGGTTTCAGTCTTGATGTCAGCGTCGGGGGACATACGCGCAACGCGTGCGTGTGCAATCTCGACCAGTTCTGACAATTCCGGCTTTTTTACAAAGCCGATCTGTTTGAAATTACTGGCGTGAATCCGCATAAGGGCGGCGGTATTGGCGTTGATCGCAGCGGCGAAGTCGTGCGGATGGGTGCGGTTGGTCGTACCTACCTCCACCAAAGTGGCGCCGCTTTGGCGCAATACATCGGGAATGCGGAAGCCGCCACCGATCTCGACCAGTTCGCCGCGGCTGACGATCACCTCTCGCTTGTCACAGAGTGCGGTAAGCGCCAGGAATACTGCTGCGGCGTTGTTGTTGACGACGAGGGCGTCTTCGGCGCCGGTCAACTCGCACAAGAGCCGGGCAGGGTGGGCATGGCGGCTGCCGCGCTGACCGGTTTCCACATCGTATTCCAGGGTACTGTAACCTTGCGACAGGCGGATTACGGCGTCCTGGGCCTTCTGGCTGAGAGGGGTGCGGCCCAGATTGGTGTGGATAATTACGCCGGTAGCGTTGATGACGGGGCGCAGCGAGGGGGCATCGGCCGCGAGTACGTTCTCGGTGATACGGTCGGTCAGTTGCTTTGCGGTGGGAGCCGTCTGCCCGTTGTGGATGGCGAGGCGAGCGCAGTCCAGCTCGGCGCGTGTTTCCGCGGTGACCGGGCCGCTGCCATAGGCCTCCGCAAGGGCTGCGATGTCTGACCGCTGCAGGAGCTTGTCGACGGCGGGTAGTTTACGAAACTCGGCGGCTTCCCGCTGTTGTTCCAGTTGATCGGGGATATTGGGCGTTTGGGTGGGACCACTTTCTTTCATGGCAATATTCTTACGCCCCATAGGAGCGCTCAAGTTGAGGATGCATCTATCTTGTCAGTCCGCCAGCCTGTTCAGATACTAAGCGGGATGGAGGCGCGGCAAGTGATCGGCTGGCAAATCCGCCAAATTGGGATTACAGCGGTCCCGTTCGGAAAGGAGCGGGGCAGCGCTGTTCCAATCAACTGCCAACTCCGGGTCATCCCAGGCTACGCCGTGTTCGTCGGTACTGTCGTAGTAGTTGTCAACATTGTATGCGAGGGCAGCTTCCGTTAACGCCAGAAATCCATGTGCTACGCCAACCGGAATGAAGATTCCGAGGGCGTTGCGCTTTCCGATTTCTACCGTTTCGGTCTGCCGAAAAGTCGGGCTATCCGGCCGCAGATCCGCAAGCGCTACCTGAATCGTTCCCAGGAGGCAGAACCAGTAGTCGACCTGATGGTAGTGGAAGTGCAGCCCGCGCAGCACGTCCGGTTTCGAATAGCTGACGTTCGACTGTACGCGCTCCCAGCTGCGTTGCGGAAACCACTCCTTGCGAAATGTTTCCAGGAAACGGCCGCGGTCATCGGCGAAAGCGCGCAATGCGACGAAGCTTACACCCTCAATCAGTTGTGAAGCAGAAATCTCTGGCACAGGAAAACCTCTGGCAATTGTAACCTGGGGACAACACGGCGGACGCAACGGAGGAGTGCTTTCCATTGGGTTGCCGACTACAGTGGGCCAACTGTTCAGTTCGTCATCATACGCATGCGCTCAATGATACTGTTGATTTCGGTGCTCTTGAGCTGGTAGGATGTGCGGTTGACGACCAGCACCGCCTGGCTTTCAAGGATCGTGCGAATCTCCACCAGCCCGTTCATGCGCAGGGTGGTGCCGGTCTGGACCACATCGACAATCAGATCAGAGAGGCCCAGAATTGGCCCAAGCTCGACCGAGCCACCAAGAGTGATGATCTCTGCGTTGACGCCTCTGTCGGCGAAGAAGCGGCGGGCGAGGCGCGGAAACTCGGTTGCGACGCGGGGCTGGCTCATGTAACGCAGGGGCGTTTCCGGCAGGTGGGAAGAAAAGGATGTTTTGACGGAAAGGTCGGCAAAGTCAATATTCTCGCCAGATTGGACAGTCGTCCTGTCGGCCGGGCCGGCGACGCTCAGGCGGCAGTGGCCGAAGGGAAGCAGGAGTGGTTCGTAGACGGCGCGATCTGTCTCTCGCACTACGTCGAGCCCGCAGATGCCCAGATCGGCTGCGCCGTGTTCCACGTAGGTGGGCACATCGCGCGGCTTGGCCATGACGAAGCCGATGGAGCCGTCGGCGGCGGGCAGAACCAGCTTGCGGCTTGCCGTGTCTGTTGGAATTGACAGCCCGGCCTGCTCCAGGAAGGACAGACTATCCTGCGCGAGCCGGCCTTTTGGCAAGGCAAATAGCAGCGACTGTTCGGTTGCCGCCTGTTTCGAGGACGGCTGTGACTGTTCCGGGTCGGATGCCGGGTCGCGAACTGGCGCTGCAAATGAAGTAGTCATGTGCGCAGCTTTTCCCGGCACGAATCGGCCGGCGGGGACAACCGGCTCTCATCGAGCTGGCCGAGCAGGACAAAGTCACCGCGCTCGTCGCGGCGGTGGTGTTGGAAGCCGTCCTCCCAGAGCAGAATGTCGCGAACACCTGTCTCTGCTGCATAGGCAAAGGCTGAATCGACCGTCCAGTTGTTGACGTCCACCTGAATATGCAGCCCGGTCTCGCGCATTTTCTGAACAAGGGCCAAAGCGCCGGCGTTGCCCTGCGGGAGCGCCAGCGCGGGTGGGCGCCGGTCAGCGCCGGTGGCCGCGTCGGCTTCTTCCTGCCGCTGGCGCGCCACCAGGAGTCTGTCCACACCAAGAGCGACGCCCACTGCAGGTTGCGACGGGCCGAATCTGCCGACAAGGTCATCATAACGCCCGCCGCTGCCGACAGCAGTGCCAAGGCCGGGCGTCATCGCCTCGAACGAGACGCCGGTGTAATAGCCCAGATTGCGAATCTCGGTCAGGTCGATGACAAGACTGTCAAGGATATCGTAGCCGGCAAGGGCTTCGACGATCTGGCGCAAGTTCTGGAGGGCTTCGTGCATGCCACTGTTTTGGATGTGGCGTTCTGCCAGCGAAAGGATGCTGTCAACATTCTCGCCCACCAGATGGGGCAGGGTTTCGACCGCCTGGCGCTGGCCGGTTCGCAACGGCGTATCGCGCAGGAAGTCGGCCAGAAGCGGCTCGCTTTTTCGCTCCAGCGCCCACTGCAACTGTTGTGCCTGCTGCGGCGTAAGCGCCAGGGCTTCGAGGAGGCTGCGATAGTAGCGGATATGGCCTATTATCTGTCGGAATTCGGTCAGACCGGCGACCTTCAGTGCGGTGGCGGTCAGGGCCAGGATCTCGGCATCGGCCGCGGGCGTCGGCGCGCCGATCAACTCTCCTCCTACCTGCCAGAATTCGCGCTGGCGGCCGGCCTGCGGTTCCAGGTAGCGAAAGACGCTGCCGCCGTAACAGAATCGCTGCGGCATCGGCCAATCGTGGAGCCGTGCGCCGACAAGGCGGGCTACCGGCGTGGTAAATTCGGGCCGCAAGGAGAGGGTGCTGCCGTCACGGTCGAGGAAGCGATACATGCCCTTGCGCAGCGTATCGTCATACTGGGCGCTGAGGGTTGAATCAAACTCGAACATGGGCGGGATTACATCGCCGTAACCCCAGCCGCGAAAGGTCTCCATCAGTTGGTTGAGGAGGCTCTGCCGCCTGCGGGCCTCATCCCAGAAGTAGTCGGCGACACCAAAGGGGACGTGCCCGTTCATCTGCCCTGCTCGCGCTTTCGCTGTTTGTTGGCCTGAAATGTCTGGATCTGTTCCTTGGGGGTGTACGAGGCGGTCTTGGCTGTCTCGGCACTGGCCGCGCTCTGTTCCTGCGGGGTAAGCCCGCCGAGTTTCCCGAGCACGGCGACCTGCGAGATGGTTCGCCGTGTGGCAGTGCTGGCGCAGTCCGGACAGTCCGGCTGCTGGTCCTGTGCGGAGGCCGCTGTAGGCCAGTACCGGTCAAACCGGTGGTCGCAGTCCTGGCAGATATACTCGTAAATCGGCATATCGAACTCCGTTCCGACTCGGCTGCCAGTTCCCTCCGGCAGGGCGGATGTGCTTCGAGTGACCACAGTATGCCAAAGGAAGAACAAATGCTCAAAGGTCGGCCATAGCCGGCGCGAGTACGTGTGCTGTCCAGGGGCTTTGCGACTGCATCCAATCGCAGGGCATTCGCATCTTGTTTGGAGAGAAGTTTCAGGCGATAGCCAGTTTTCCAACCGGGTCGTTTGTGTTTGGCGGGAATACCGAAATGGGCGCTGTTCTCGCTAGGTAAGAGGTTTAGAGCCATGCGGCGCAAGACGGCCAAGTTGTGCTGCGCATGGACTTGACCGATGCGACTGTCGTCCCCATCCACGAGCCAGGAGACTGAATTCTCGATGCTCCGGTGGCTGCGGGTGGAAGTCAGGAGCAGTTTGGCATCGGAGGAAGAGATGGAATTCAGATCAGATGCAAATGCTCTGGGGGCTGATGCGTGCATTTCATTCATTGTGGATCGTTTGCTTCAGATTCATCTTGATGGTGGTACTCAGGCATTCTCATCTGTGTGTTGGACGAGAGTTTACGAGAGATCATGAGCGTTTACGAGCGTTTTCGGGTTGTCGGAGTTGCAGTTCACGGGATTTGCCTGATGGGCAGTGAGCGGCGCCTTGCAGATGCAGGCATTCTCATGTGTGTGTTGGACGAGAGTTTACGAGAGTTCATGAGCGTTTACGAGCGTTTTCGGGTTGTCTGAGTTGCAGTTCACGGGATTTGCCTGATGGGCAGTGAGCGGCGCCTTGCAGATGCAGGCATTCTCATGTGTGTGTTGGACGAGAGTTTACGAGAGTTCATGAGCGTTTACGAGCGTTTTCAGGTTGTCTGCGCTGCAGTTCATGGGATTTGCCTGATGGGCTGTGACTGGGGCATTGCCGATGCAGGATGTCTCGTATGCGCGCTGGACGAGAGTTACTGTCAGGGACTTTCCTCGCTTGCATGTTGCAGTAGACAGAACCAATCGATCGGCGAAGTCAAGCGAAGGGCGGCGAAGAACACCGAAGGCGTAACGGATTTTCAATGCGCGGCCCTTAGCGGAAGAGCATTTTGCTTCCGACAATCGCTTTGGTGACAAACGTCAACGGGCACTCGTCATTGCTCGATTCACTTGTCCGTGTTCTGGCCGCGAAATGTCTACAAATGTCGCGTAATGTCTACAAATGTATACGTATGTCGCGCCAATTTCAGTTTTTCGGGACGCTTTTTTGCGTCTTACCGAACAGGTCCTCGCCGTGCCTGATGGATACCGGGAGGACGATTTGGGGGCATTTCGCAGCGTTTCAGCTGACCGCTTTCACCTGCAGGTTTTCTTTGGGCGAGAGCAGTGGCTTCTCAATTTGTGCGCCTCGAATGTCCACAAAGCGGGCCCGCTTTGTGGGCCCACAAGGGGTACAAATTCGATTCAGGCAGCCTAACGAGGCCTAGTCTCCAGTCGATGCAATTATCCTGATTTGGGTCGACCCAAGTCGACCCAAGTCGACCCAGGTCGACGTAAGTAGACGTAAGTCGACGGGATTTCTTTTTTCTTGGACTTTTTTCTTGATTTCGCAGACGGTTCCTCCAGCCGATTCAGGCAGCCTCACAAGGTTTGTCCCAATGCGTTGCAATTGCCTTGGGTTCGGGCGGGTTGCGACGGATTATGTCGGAATGTTTCTTCTTTTATCGGCCCTTACATGCTTGCCTTCGCAGACGTTTCCTCGCCGTCTTCATATAGGTATCGGAAGATGAAGTAAGGGCAACTCGCAGACGTACAGCGACCCTCAATCGGCTTCAGATTTTCTTTTGGCGAGAGTCATGGCTTCTCAGGGACAGAGGAAACGCAACTCATTTCGAACACTATTATAACACACGATTTGGGCCCACAAGGGGCACCTCTACCCGAATCTGCAGGGCATATGCATCTTGTTGGGAGAGAATTCTCGGGCGATAGCCAGTTTTCCAACCGGCTCGTTTACGTTTGGCAGAAATACCGATTTGGGCGCTGTTCTCTCTGCGTAAGAGATTGAAGGCCATGCGGCGCAAAACGGCCAGATTGTGCTGCGCATGGCCGTGACGGGTGCGACTGTCGTCGCCATCCAAGAGCCAGAAGACTGAGTTCTCGGTGCTCCGGTGGCTGAGGGTGGAAGTCAGGAGCAGTTTGGCATCGGAGGAAAAGATGGAATTCACATCAGATGCAAGTGCTTTGGGGGCAGATGTGGGCATTTCATTCATTGTGGACCGTTTTAATCAGATTCGTCTTGATGGTGGGACGCAGGCATTCCTATCTGTGTGTTGGACGAGAGATCATGAGCGTTTACGAGCGTTTTCGTGTTGTCTGAGCTGCAGTTCACGGGATTTGCCTGATGGGCTGTGATGGTGGCCTCCTCAGCGGTGGCGGGTCCGTTGAACCGCTCATGTATATTGTGCAAAAGTTGTGCAATCTCTGACTTGGCAGGACGTATTTGGGCGTCAAATGTCGGGTCAGGTCGGGTCAAGTAGGTGTAAGTCAGGTCAAAGCGGGCGATATTTTTTTCTGGCAATTGTTGTCGTTACGCTTTTGCATCAGTTTTTCCGTTTCCGGAGTCGATTCCCGGTTCCGGCAGCCTCTCCACGACACGCATCCACGACTTTCACAGACGCCGGACGCAAGTCGGACCGCTGGCAGCTGGGGGGCAGGGTGTCGTGTCCGGACGCTTCAGGTCGGTTTAAGCCGGGCAGAAGCGGGCAGGTTTCCTATAAATGGATTTGTAACTACCAAGCCATATACAGTGCCTGTCTTGACCAGCCCTCTATCCCTGCCGCCATTCAGGCTATTTGATTGCGTATTCGGTTGGCGGCAGCCAGGTTGCTGGAGCCGCACGGCTGGAATGCGCACACACGGTCGGTGAGCGATGGTTTTGTAGGGGGGCGTTGCGGGGGCGCAGCCCCTGCACAAGGGAGGGCCGAAGGCCCGACCGCCCAAAATACAACATTGCGGGGAGAAAAAAACACTTTTGGTCCCCTCGTTCAGGATTACGAATCAGTTGCGGCTGAGTAGTTACATGGAATTTGTTCGTGTGGCTTCGCACCCGCTTCCTGGCTGTCTCTGTTGGGTTATGGGCAGATGAAATGTGGGCAGTTTACAGTCTTGCAAGGGTCCTCCCTCGCCTTCAGATTCCCTGCCAACGGGAGTCATGGGTTCATGATGACGAAACACTCTCAGCAGTGCCTATTCGTGTTTCGGTACAGGGCTATTATATCACCGCTCTTGATGCAATTGTCCTGCATCCAATCGGGGCATGTGTTGACAAGCCCTGGGGCCGGCTGTATACTGCTGGCAATTGAATAATGAACGCCAGAGGCGCCCATGGTCCGGATGCCAGGGCTGAAAAGGCGAAGCCGGTGAGAGTCCGGCGCTGTCCCGCAACTGTAAGGGAAAGCAACTCTGCCTCCTTAATGGAGAGCATCTCGAAAGAGAAGTGAGGAGTATTTCCCAAGCCAGGTCGACCGTCTCTGTCGTACTCTTGAAACATCTCGTGGATTGGGTGACTGAGTCAAGCCTGCATTTTGGGGCAAGGATTGCCGGTGACGTCCGATCTCGTAAGAGATCGGACGTTTCAGTTTTGGTGGCTGTTTCAGGCAGTGCGGCAGGGGCATCAATCATTTGTGCAATATGGAGAGAAACTGATGCGAAGCTTGCCGATTCACCTGCTTGTAACCGCGCTCATGGTTCTGAGCGCGTGCGTTGCCCAGCCAACCACGACTGCGTCGCCGCCGGCCAGCGCTGCTGCTGAATCGGCTGCACCAGCCTCACCTCCCGAACAGAATCTGCGAGACGGTTGCGTCGATGGGTTCGACACAACCGTCGACTACTTTCCGGAAAAGCTATCTGTAGAATATGCTTCCGGCTTCGATATCGAGTATCACGGCAATTATAAGGTCATTACCGTTACAAATCCGTGGCAGGGCGCGCAGGAGAGTTTTCGCTATGTGCTCGTCCAGTGCGGCACGCCGGCCCCGCAGGATGTTGAAGGCGCGGTGATCGAGGTGCCGGTCGAAAACATCGTTGCCATGTCGACGACCTATTTGCCAACTCTCGACGACCTGGGACTGATCGACAGGCTGATTGGTCTAGACAGCTATATGTGGACAACGAATCCGGCGGTACAAGAAATTATCGCGGCCGGTGACATCGCCGAGATTGGCAGCGGCGCGGCGGTTAACGTGGAGCTGACGCTGGATCTGGACCCGGCCCTGGTGATGACCTACGGGACTGGGTTTGCTGACTTTGACACGCATCCTGTGCTCTTGGAGGCGGGTATTCCGGTGGCGCTCAACGGTGATTTTGTTGAGCAGAGTCCGCTTGGCCGGGCGGAATGGATGAAGTTCATAGCGCTGTTTTTCAACCGGGAGGCGGACGCTGGCTCTCAGTTCGACGTCATCGCCGCGGAGTATCATGCGGTAGCTGCGTTGACGGCATCGCTGACGGAGCGGCCTTCTGTTCTGCTGGGGAGTGTATACAACGGAACCTGGTATGTAGCGGGCGGCGAAAGTTACATGTCCAGGATGCTGGCCGATGCCGGCGCTGATTACCTGTGGGCGGATGAAGGTGATGTGGGCGCGCTGCCGCTGGATTTTGAGTCGGTCTACGCGGCTGCAGCAGAAGTGGATTTTTGGCTCAACCCGGACAGTTCCTTCTGGTTCAGTGTAGACGATGTGCTCGAAAGCGATCCCCGCTACGGCGATTTTGCGCCGCTCAGTAGTGGGCAGCTGTTCAATAACAATGCCAAAGTGAACGAGAACGGGGGCAACGCCTACTATGAAGAGGGCGCGGCCCATCCTGAAAGAGTGTTGAAAGATCTGGTAAAGATACTGCATCCGCAGCTGCTGCCCGATCACGAACTCAGGTTTTACCAGCAGCTGCAGTAACAGGGTATTTGTACTGGCCCATGGCCAGCAGTTTGTGGCGGCGCACTACGGGAGGCGCGAACGGTCCGTGAGAGCGATTCTGACCGGTGTTGTGGTAGCGTTCCAGTTCCTGACAGTTGCGCCGCCGCTCCTGCGCCGGACAATCGCGCCCGAAGAGCTGGGGAGATCGGTCGCCTTCTTTCCGCTTGTTGGCCTGGCAGTTGGGCTGCTTCTGAACGGGCTGTACTGGCTACTGTCCGCTGTCTTTCCGGAAGTGTTAGTGGCGGCAATGGTGGTGGGTGTATGGATCGCATGCAGCGGCGCTTTGCATTTTGACGGCTTTCTGGATGCGGTAGACGGCCTGCTGGGCGGTCGCACGGCAGAGGATCGTATGCGCATCCTGCGAGACGCGCGTGTTGGTGCGTTTGCTGTCGCCGGCGGCGGTACAATGCTGCTGCTGAAGTTTGCGGCGATCGGTGGCATCGGGTCTGGGGCGCTCATCGTAGCGCCGCTGCTGGGGCGTTGGGTGATCAGCTTGGCGGTTGTCCTCTTCCCGTACGCCCGTGCCGAAGGGTTGGGCAAGGAGATGAAGGACAATGCCGGCTGGCCCCAGGCTGTAGGCGCGTCGGCGGTTGCGCTGGCAGCACTGGTACTGCTTGCTCCGTCTGCAGGCATTGCCGCTACATTTACGGCGGTGGTTGTGGTCGGCCTCTGCGCCTGGTTGTTGATCCGTTTCACTCTTGCTCGCATACCGGGGTTGACCGGTGATATCTACGGGGCTCTGTGTGAGGTCGGGGAGACTGTCTGCATAGTGACGCTTGCGGCGAATTGGACTGTGTAACCGCTGCTCGGGACTGGGGAGTGTAGGGCACGGCTTCTTGATCGTTCTTAGAATAGGGGTAACTACTAAGCCATATACAGTGTCTGTCTTGTCCAGCCCTTTGACCCTGCCGCCATTCAGGCAATCTGTTCGCGTATTCGGTCGGCGGCAGCCAGGTTGCTGGAGCCGCACGGCTGGAATGAGCACACAAGGTCGGAACCGCAGTTTTTAGTAGTCAGTTCTTAGTTTTCAGTGGAACACCAGTCGTCAGGGGAACACCGGAGATTAGCGGTCGATGGTCGGTGGGTTGAGGCGGCAAGTGGGGGAGGAGACACTGTTGGCTAGACACGCTGCTGGGGAAGAGTACACAAGGTCGGTGAGCGATGGTTTTGTAGGGGGGCGTTGCGGGGGCGCAGCCCCTGCACAAGGGAGGGCGCTTGCGCCCGACCGCCCGGAAATGCAGTTTTTAGTACTCAGTTCTTAGTTTTCAGTGGAACATCAGTCGTCAGTGGAACACCGGTGATTAGTGGTCGATGGGTGGTGGGCTGAGTAGTTTCGAGTAGGGATAGAGGCAGGCGTTGCACGGTCCCTGTCTTCGCTGATTTGGTCGTTCGGAAAAGGACAGATCTCGTGGGGGAACTGATACTGATTCTCGGTGGCGCGCGCAGTGGCAAGAGCGCCGAAGCTGTGCGGATGGCAAGAGCGTGCGGAAATGGCCATGTGCTATACGTGGCGACCGCCGAACCCGGCGATGATGAGATGCGGGTTCGCATAGAGAAACACAGGGCGGAACGGCCGACATGTTGGGACACGATGGAAGCGCCGCTCAACGTCGGGCAGGAGATATGTCTGCAGGCGGACGGAGTTACCACGATTGTCGTGGATTGCGTCACTCTGCTGGTATCAAATCTGGTGGTCGACAAGCCGGACCCCTATGACGATGCGGTGCAGAACAGCGTAGCTCAGGAGATTGATGCTATCGTGCAGGCGGCAAAGGAGTTGCCGAGCGCGAGCAAAATGATTATTGTTTCCAACGAGGTTGGTTACGGCCTGGCGCCGCTGACCGCCTTGGGGCGAGCCTTTCGCGACCTGGTGGGTCAGGCGAACCAGACTTTGGCCGCTGCAGCCGACAGGGTGGTTCTGATGGTAGCAGGACTTCCACTCATACTAAAGGGTGAGGATCCTGAGGATAGAGGCTCCCCGCGAATGGGCCCAGATGCCAACGCGGCCGTGATTGGAAATGAGTAGAGACAACGTTTCTCTGGCAGCATCAGATAATGGCGTTCGCTCTTCGAAGAAGCCAGGTTTTGCTCTGGCGCCCGGGCTGCTACTGGCCGGGTTGGCGCTCGTCGCGCTGGCGGTCTTCCTGCTGAGCCTGGCGGTGGGGTCGGTACGCATCCCTATTGAAGAGATTGTGGCTGTACTGCTGGGCGGGGATGCCTCCAAGCCGGCCTGGGCGACAATTGTGCTGAAGTTTCGTCTGCCCAAGGCGTTGACGGCGATGCTGGCGGGCGCCGCGCTTTCGGTCAGCGGGCTGCAGATGCAAACCCTGTTTCGTAACCCGCTCGCCGGGCCGTTCGTGCTGGGCATCAGCTCCGGCGCGAGCCTGGGCGTGGCGCTGACCGTGCTGCTGGCCGGTGTAGCCGTGGGCCTGGGCGGCAGCACCACGCTGCTGGCGGGGATCAGCCTGGCGGGCGATACCAGCCTGGCCCTGTCGGCGATAATCGGCTCCGGCCTGGTGCTGCTGCTTGTGATGACGGTGGCCCGGAAGGTGCAGAGCGGTATGACGCTGCTCATCCTGGGGCTGATGTTCGGGTATACGACGAGCGCGCTGGTGAGTGTGCTGATCTATTTCAGTGTGGTTGAGCGCATTCAGGCCTACATTTCCTGGACATTCGGCTCATTCGGGGGCGTCACCTGGCGGCAGCTACAGGTGATGGCGCCGGCGATTCTGGTGGGGCTGGCGGGCGGCCACCTGTTGATGAAGCCGCTGAATGCCCTGCTTCTGGGTGAGACATACGCCCTCTCGCTGGGTCTGAATGTGCGTCGGGTACGGCTGGGAATCATCGGCTCGTCGGCGGTGCTGGCCGGCGTTGTGACCGCTTTCTGCGGGCCGATCGGCTTTCTGGGCATTGCCGTGCCCCATCTGTGCCGCAGTCTTCTGCACACGTCGGATCACCGACTGCTGCTGCCAGCGGTCTCCTTCATGGGCGCGACGCTGGCGCTGGGCGCGGATATCGTTGCCGGGCTGCCGGGCAGTCAACTGACGCTGCCATTGAATGCGGTGACCGCGCTGCTGGGCGCGCCGGTTGTAATCTGGGTGATCCTGCGGCAACGGAATTTGCGCGAAGCCTTTGCCGGCTAACAGAGGTAGACGGATGAAGGGTGGGACTGTACTGCAAACCGATGCTCTCTCGATAGGCTATCGCCGCGCCCGTAGAGGAGACCTTGTCATCGCCAGCGATCTTGATTTTTCGCTGCGGGCGGGGGAACTGGTCTGTCTGCTGGGACCTAACGGCGCCGGAAAGTCGACGCTGATGCGCACGTTAGCCCGGCTGCAGCCTTCTCTTTCCGGCCAGATCTGGCTGGATGACCGGCCGCTCGACGACCTGCGGCCCGGCCAGTTGGCACGCCGCCTGAGTATTGTGCTGACTGAGCGTGTGGACGTGGGCGCGATGTCGGGGTACGGACTGGTAGGCCTGGGACGCCATCCCTACACCGGCTGGACCGGGACGTTGAACGAGCAGGACGAGCGCATTGTGCAGTGGGCGCTGCAGGCCGTTCGGGCCCAGGATCTGGCTGACCGGCTAATTGTCGAGATGAGCGACGGCGAACGACAGAAGGTCTTTATTGCGCGCGCGCTGGCGCAGCAGCCGAGGGTGATGCTGCTGGACGAGCCGACTGCGTTTCTCGACTTGCCGCGGCGGGTGGAAGTAATGGATCTGTTGCGGCGGCTGGCAAACGAGAACAGCCAGGCGATCCTGCTTTCCACGCATGATTTGGATCTGGCCTTGCGCAACGCGGACCGTTTATGGCTGTTGTCGGCGGAGGGCGAACTCTTCGACGGCGCGCCTGAGGATCTGATCCTTAACGGCGCGTTTGAACGCGTATTTTCCGCCGAGGGCGTGACATTCGACCGCGAACACGGTTCCTTTCACACACGGCAGGAGACCTGTGGGCGACTGCTCCTGCACGGTGATGGGGTTGCGGCCTTTTGGGCGCGACGCGCGCTGGAGCGTATTGGCTATGCGGTGGAGAAAGAGGTAGAAATAGAAAGTCCGGCCGGCCAGGATTCTGTTCTCGGCGCCATATCAGTTCATATGCAGGTCGGCGGACCGGTTTACAGATTGGACATTGCGGGACGAATGGATTCATTTGCTACGTTGGACGCGTTGACAACATACCTGCGCCAGGGTGGCGCCGGAGGAGAATCTGATGCCAAGGTTGACTAAAATCTATACGCGCGGCGGTGACGGCGGCACCACCTCTCTAGGGGGCGGGCAACGCGTCGCCAAGGACTCACTGCGCGTGCAGGTTTACGGGACGGTCGACGAGTTGAACTCGCAGATAGGGGTGGCGCTGGCCAGCGGCCTGAGTGACCGTCTGCAGCGCACGTTGGGCGAGATTCAGAATGAACTATTCCACTTGGGTTCGGATCTGTGTTTTCTGGAAGAGGATAAAGAGAGCTACACGCCCCCACAGATCGAGCAACGACATGTAGATCGTCTGGAGGCGTTGATCGACGAACTGACGCCTATTGTCGGCGTTCTGGAGAACTTCATTCTGCCGGGGGGCTCGCTGGGTGCATCTCACCTCCACGTTGCACGCACTGTGTGCCGGCGGGCCGAGCGGGAGGCAACGTCGCTGGCGAACCAGGAGAAAATCAGTCCGCAGGTGATACGCTACCTGAATCGTCTGTCGGACGCTTTGTTCGTCATGTCCCGTTTCGAGAATTTGCGACAAGGCGTAGCCGAGCCGCTGTGGAACCCGGCGGCCTGAGGGAGAGCGGGGCTGCCGCGACTGAGGCGGAACGGCAGTTTTTAGTAGTCAGTTTTTTGTTTTTAGTGGAACACCAGTCGTCCGTGGAACATCGGTGATTAGGTTCTGTTGACATTTTTGGGAAGGCTGTTCAGATTTCAACAAGAACGTAAAGCCTGCAGGCCTGTTAGGGATGTTTCTCGCTTGACTGTTGAAGTAGACAAAACCAATTGATCCGCGAAGTTACGCGAAGGGTCGCGAAGAGCACCTTTTTTGTCCGCGGAGGACGCGGAGAACACCAAAGTGGTATTGGATTTTCTTTAAGCAGCTGCCCGCCCTTCGACGATCAGCCGCAATTTGCACCTGGAATTCGTTGTTCAGACAAACGTCAACGAACCCTAGTCAGTTCTTAGTTTTCAGGTAACTACTAAGCCACAGTAGTTGACCAGCCGGTCATTCTTGGAACCATTCGGGCTCTTGGTGACGCAACTGGTGTACAGCGGCCGCCATGCTCGCCAGCCGACACGATGCGAAGAAGGCACACGGTGGGTGAGGCATGTTTTTGTAGGGGGGCGTTGCGGGGGCGCAGCCCCTGCACAAGGGAGGGCGCTTGCGCCCGACCGCCCATATGACAATCATGAGGAGAGAACGAACACGTTTGCTCGCCTCGGTGAGGGTTGCGAATCTGTTGCGGCTGCGTAGTTACACTAATGCGAAGTTACACTGAGAGGAAGAAGGAGAGTGTTGTGGATGTTCCGGAGATGGCGCCTTATGCACGCCATGTTTTTATATGTTCAGGGCCGTTCTGTGACCCAGATGGCAAGGCGGGGCAACTTTACGCGCGTCTGGCCGGCAAATTGGGCGAACTGGGTGAATACGACAACGCCCAGCGCGTAAAGCGGGGGACGACACCCTGTCTGGGCGTTTGCCACAGCGGTCCTGTGCTTGTCGTCTACCCTGATGGGATCTGGTACTGCCATGTCGATGAAGCCTTGTTGGACAGGATCGTAGAGGAGCATCTGCGCAATGGCAGGCCGGTCGAGGATGCGGTCTACCATCGTCTCAGTGACAATGTCTATTCGAGCGATGTCAAATAGGCGTAGACTGCGCTGAGTCCATCGGGGCTGATCTTGGTAGAGCCGAACAGGTGATCGGGCCCGAGTTCGCCGCCAGTGCGAATCAGATCTTCGAATTCGTCTTCGCTCATGGTCAGACCAACCAGCGACGACGCCTGATCGGTGCCCGCGGCGCCCTCGCCGTGGCACTCGGCGCAGCGATTGCCGTATACGAACGCCCCCGAAGCAATGTCGGGCGCCTCCTCCTCCTGTTCATCGTCCTCCTGCTGATCCGTTTCGCTGGCTTGCTTGAGATCTGTGACCGGTGTCGGCTGGTCAAAGCGGGCCGCCGGCATAGTCGGCACTGCGCTGGTTTCGCTGGCAGCGGGCGCTTCCTCGCTGGAACCGTTCTGCTCATCACCGGGTCCGCATCCCGCCACCAGAGTAAGCAGCAAAAGGAGGACAGCTGCGATCGGTACAATGCGTATAGCGAATCGTGTAATGTTCATTTTCCCCTGTACCATTTCCCCGACTCTCTTGCTCGCTCTTTAATGCAGGTTCATCGCACTCGGTCGCCTGCTGCCAGGGGGGACGCAAAAAGCAGCCGGCCGTCCATCAAACGTCCTACTCGATCATCTTTGGGTCCAGCGCGTCCCGCAGGCCGTCGCCGACAAATGAGAAGCCGAGCATCGCCAGCGCTACGGCGATGGTGGGAAAGAGGGCCAGATGCCAGTAGACGCGTACATATGCGTTGCTGACGCCGACCATTTTCCCCCAACTTGGGATGGGATCGTTTATGCCGATGCCGAGAAAGCTCAGGCCGGCCTCGCCGAAAATCGCCGCGGGGATGCCGAAACTGATAGCTACCAGGATAGGTGTCAGGGCATTCGGGAGCAGATGGCGCAAAATGATCCGATTCCTGCTCACCCCCGTGCAACGGGCGGCCTCGACGTATTCCTTCTCCCGCAGCGAAAGTATCTGACCGCGCGTCAGGCGGGCGATGCCGATCCAACTGGTGATGCTCAGGGCGAATATTACCTTTGTAAGGCCGCCTCCCCAAACGGAAATAATCAGAATGGAGAACATCAGACCGGGGAAGGCGGTCATTATGTCGATGAAGCGGGAGATGACAAAATCGGTTCGGCCTCCCACGTATCCGGCCAGGCTACCCAGCGGTACTCCGATTGAGAAAGCGACTATCTGCACAGCGATGCCGACAGTCATGGAGGTGCGGGCGCCGTAAATGAGACGGCTCAGGTAGTCGCGGCCCACTTCGTCGGTGCCAAGCGGGTGGCCGGGCAGATCAAAGGGGAAGCGAAGCACGCGATCGAAATAGACTCTGTCGTATGGATAGGGGGCGACCAGGTCGGCGAAAACTGCCAAAAACAGAAAGATGAGAACGATTGTCAGGCCGAAAACGGCCAGCCGGTTGCGCAGGAAGCGTCGGGCTGCGTCTTGCCACAGTGTTCGGTGGCGGTCCCCACCAGGGGGTGCTACGTCCAGGGGTGTCGCGGCCGTGGCGGTCACTACACGCCTCCCTCTGCGCCCAATCGCACGCGTGGGTCGATCCAGGTATAGACGATATCGGTGAACAGGTAGGTCAGACTCCACAAAAAGGCGATGAGCAGAAAGAGGGCCATGATCATGGGATAATCACGATTAAAGATACTGGTAACGAAGAATTTGCCGAGGCCGTTAATGCGGAAGACCGCTTCGATGAAGATGCTGCCTGTCAGCAGGTTGGGAATGATTACGCCAAGGGCGGTAACCATCGGAATCAGCGCGTTGCGCAGGATATGTCGAAACATTATGGCCTGTTCGCCTAATCCTTTGGCTTGGGCTGTGCGTGTAAAGTCCTGACGCATGACATCCACCACGCTGGAGCGGGTGTAGCGGGCAATGATGGCCAGCGGGCCGAGCGCGTAGGCGACGACGGGCAAGATCCAGTCGGTACAGATGTAGGAACTGCCAATCAGACAGGTTTCGGAAGCATTCCATCCGCCCATAGGGAGCCATTTGAGTCGCACGGCAAAAAAGAGTATCAGCCACATCGCCACCACAAAGCTAGGTACGGTGATCCCCAGCATGGCGACAAAGGTCGTAACGTTGTCGACCCAGGAATTCTGGTGATAGGCGGCATAGATCCCCAAGGTGATTCCCAGGCCGAATGCCAGCGTTACGGTCATCAGGCCCACCTGCGCGGTCACCTTCCAGCTTTTTGCAATCAGAGCGGTCACGGTGGTGGTCGGCTGTTGGAAGGGGATGCCGAAATCAAAGTGCAGGACTGCATTCTTCATGTAGTTCAGGTATTGAATATAGATCGGTTTGTCGAGGCCGTACTTGCGCAGGATGTTCTCTTTGGCAGCCGGAGGAAGGGGGGCTTTAGTTTCGTCAAAGGGGCCGCCCGGCACCTGGTGCATGAGGAAGAAGGTGACAACGGAGACTATAAACAGGACGAGAATCAACGAGAGAATCCGTCCCAAAATGTATCGTGCCATGGAGTTGCCTGGGTACTTGATACGGGGACGGGAGGCCGACAACGCGGCCTCCCGTTCCGTTCAATCGCATATTGCTTGTCGAGGACATGCAGGCGAAACGCTACTCGGTTATATAGATAAGCGAGATGTCCTGATCATTGCCCCAGTGCCAGCCGGTAATGCCCTGGGAGTCGGGGTCGCGGACAGTGCCCTGCACCCACGACTGCATCAGGTCACCAGCCCATCGATGGGCAATGAAGATCCCGCCGACGTCATCTACCAGAACGCGTTCGGCATCGCGGAACATCGCGTCGCGGAGCTCCGGGTTGCCAACCATGCCGGCGGCCTCGGTGACCAGGGCGTCAAACTCATCGTTTTTCCAGGAGTGCCGGCCGCCTGATTTCCAGACGTTGCCCAACAGGTTGGCCGGGTCGAGGAAGTCCATGCCGTAGTCAACGGCGCCGAATGTCAGTTCGGTGGGCTTGGCATTCAGTGCATCCATGTAGACTTTGCGGTCTACGTTGGAGATTTCGAGGTTGATGTTCAGGCACTGGGTGATGGAGGCGGCAACAGCTTGATAGACGGCGGACATGGCCGGCGCCTCGCCGCGCAGCATCATTACCAGATCGGGGAATCCTTCACCGCCAGCATAGCCGGCTGCGGCCAAATGCTCGTTGGCAAGGTCGCAATCGTAGTTCTGATACTCTCGCAGATTGCCCTCGGTGTCAGAAGACGGGTAACCCGGCATCAGCATCGAGTAGGCGGGCATTGCTTTGATTTCGCCATAGACGCTGGCGACAATGCTTTCGCGATCCACCGCATGGGCGAACGCTTTGCGAACGTCCAGGTCGCTGAAGGGTTCGGTGTAGGTGTCGAACAGCAGGTAGTCGGTGCGGAAATCACCGAAATGGCGCAGGTAGTTGCTGGCCATAGTCTCGTCGCGCAGGATCAGTTCAAAGTCAGCCGGTGTCAGCGCGCCGTAGGGCACCTTGTCGATGTCGCCATTCTGGTAGGCGGCGAAGAAGGTGCTCGGATCCATGAAAACGCATTCGACGCGTTTCAACAGTGGCGGGCGGAACCCGTTATAGGTCGGGTTGGCTTCGACGACGATCTTGTTGCCAGGATCGAATTCGACCAGAACGAAGGGGCCTGAGGAAACGGAGGTTTCCAGGCTGCTGTTGTAGTAGGGGCCGTGCTCTTCCAGGGCCTTCTTCTGCAGGGTGAACGCGAACTTCATCACACCGGGCAGTGGCGGGAAGACATCCTCGGTCTCGACTTCGAGGGTCAGGTCATCGACTGCGCGCACGCCCAGTTCTTCGGGCGGCAGCTCGCCGGCGATGATCTTGCTCCAGTTCTTGATGCCGCCATCGGCCAGGAAGCTGTAGAACCAGGAGAAGTCCCAGCCGTGCTCCGGCGTAGCGGTCAGTCGGAAGGTGGCCTCGTAGTCATAGGCGGTCAGGGGGGTGCCATCGCTCCAGACCTGGCCCGGACGCAGATTGAAAGTCCAGACCTTGCCGTCTTCTGAGACGTCCCAGCTTTCGGCGGCCCCGGGGATCACATTGAAGTCCTTATCCAGAGAGACGAGCGTGTCCTGGAAATGATCGGCAAGACAGTACCGGTTGTAGACCGCTACTGAGAAGTCGAAGGTGGAGGCGCTCTGATTTATGTCAGCGGCCACCCGGTAGACCTGCTCGTCATAGGGTTTGGCGTCGGCAGGCAATTCGGTACCGTATACGGTGACGTTGCCGGAATCATCCATTGCTTCCGATGATGCCGGCTCCTGGGCTGCTGGCGCGGCTGCCGGAACGCAGGCCTGCAGGAGCAAACCCAGCAGAAGAAGGACAGGAAGTCCATAAGCGAACCAACGCGATCGGCGTACAGTTTGTTTCGTCATTGATGTCTCCTTTGTCTCTAGTGAAAATGGAAAGGGCCAAGAGTCAACGGGCAGCAAGTTTCTGCACAAAAACGTCTCGGCGATACCTTGCCACTCTGAATGGAACAAATAGGGGGTAATTCTGGAACGATCTCGCACGATAGTCTAAGCTAGTGTGGCGATGACAACAAATTCTTAGAGGTACGTGCGCGTTCTACATCGAAGACAAGCAAGAACCGGGCCACCCACGCTGCCTATTGCACTTGGCAGAACGTTGCCTCCGGGTGGCCCGGTCGTTGATAATTGTACTGTTTACGTCAGGCACGAAGTTCCTGGCGCCGCGTCAACGAGACCGGGCGCCGGCAACAGTAATGCCTGCAGGCGTTATTCTGCCCAGGACCCTTTGGCCATCATGCCGCCGTCTACATTTACATATTCGCCCGTCATAAAAGAGGCCTCGTCGCTGCTGAGAAAGAGCACGACTGCTGCGATTTCCTCAGGTTGTCCGATGCGCCCTATGGGGTGGTCGGCTGCTGCGGCAGACCGGAGTGCCTCGACGTCGTGGTTCACGCTTTCCAGGGCCAGATGGGTCTCGATTGTGCCGGGATTGACCGCCAGAACGCGAATATTATGTTCCGAATAATCCATTGCCAACTGCTGCGTTAGAGAGATCATTCCCCCCTTGCTGGCCGCATAGGCCGGCACGCCTTTCATCGACTGGCGGCCCTGAACACTGGCGATATTGACGATAACGCCACTGCCCTGTTTCAGCATCTCCGGAATCGCATATTTGGACATTAGAAACCCGCTTTTCAGATTGACGTCCAGGATGCGATCCCAGGTCTCCTCGGGAAACTCATGGACCGGCAGGTAGCTGTCCACGGGTTGAATGCCGACGTTGTTGACGAGAACATCAACGCTGCCTGTCGCGGATGCCTGGCTCACCAGCGCCTCGCAGTTAGCCGCATCCGCGACATCGGTGTCGACGTAAGTGATCGATCCGGGCAGTGACGCGCTTTCGGCCCCGATGCGGGCGCCGGCGGCGGCGTCGACATCGGCGCAGAATACATTGGCTCCGGCTTGGGCGAATGCCCTCGTAACACCTTCGCCTATACCCTTGGCGCCACCTGTAACGATGACGGTTTTGCCGCTAAAGTCGTTCATAGTTATACCTCCATTTTTACAGAATGATCGTTGTGGAAGAGTATTTCTCCCGATTATCGTTCCGATGCCAGGAAATCGGCAATTGCTCGCGCTTCCTCTGCAGTGAGTCCCATATTCGTCATTGCGGTTTCTGGCGCAAACTGGGTGGGATTGGCGATATATTCTGCCAGATTTTCCCTTGACCAGATGGTATCCAACGCAGTCAGGGCAGCCGTGGCGTCGAAGCCGGCGACGGCTCCCGCCTGCCTGCCTATAATGCCGTCCAAATGCGGGCCGGCGCTATGTTCGGCAGTCAGATTGTGGCAGCCGGCGCAGTAGGTAGCAAAGAGCGCGGCGCCCGGATGGCTGAGCAGTTCGTCCGGTGGTGATGGGGGCGTAGCCTCTTCTGCAAGCGCGGCGGGCGGGCTTGGCGCGCCGAACGTATGACTGCCCTCCCAAACGGGGCCTTTCCAGAAGATTTCGCCGTCTGGGCTCTCTTCGCGAATCACCTGGCCGGTAAAGATGTGTTTGAACTCATACTCCGGCAGCGTGCGCACCACCAGGCATCCGCCCTCAAACAGTGTGCTGCCTACACCTTCGTCGAAGGAATTGAAGTCATAGACGTTGAACCCGAACTGTTTGAGCTCCTCTGATACGTCATCTGTATGAACTGGCGTGATGTGCAAGAAAAACCTATTCCGAAGCTCGTGCACGCTACAAGGGGTTTTCAGATATATTAAGCGGTTTTCGTGGATGAAAACTTGAAAGAGGGAACGCATCGCGGGAACGCCTGGTTCTGCCCCGTGGAGTGCACGTACCATGGGATCGTCGACCTCGCCGATGACTTTGAAGACATCGATGCAAACTTCACCGGCATCATATGAAAAGATTGATCTGGTACTGTTTTCGAGATGGCAGTAGAGAGGGGCGCGCTGCAGGAAGATTACCCTGGAGGAGTCTGACATAAGAGCAATTCGGCCGTCGGGCATCTGCGCAATGTCGCGGATGCGTTCGCCAAATCCGATTCTTTCGACATTTGTGACCCGGCCCTGGCGAATGCGAACGCGAAAGAGGGAACCGCTCCTCAGAGAACCGATCAGCAGGTCGTCCCGCCATAGCGGAAACTGTTGACTGTCGCTGATGATCAGGTTGGAAACGGCGATAGCCGGAATCCAGGCGAAGAAAGGCTCTTCGAAGCCATCGTGCCTGCCTTGTTCACTATTGTACGGCCATATTCTGTCTCCATACAGAATTCCATAGGTAGCGAACGGCCATCCGTAGTCCAGACCCGCCTTCACCAGGTTAAGTTCATCGCCGCCCTGAGGGCCATGCTCGGTCAGCCACAAATTGCCTTGGGGGTCGCGGGCGAGACCCTGTGGATTGCGAAAGCCGCCGGCAACGATTTCAACTTGACCGGTTGCCAGTTCGATTCGCAACAGCCTGCCCAAGTGGGTATCCGGGTCCACCACTGGGGGTTTCGCCGGGTCCCCTGCCTCCAGCTGAATATGCCACTCGTACCACCCGTGGTCGCCTACGGCAACCAGAAGATGCTCGGCGCCGTCCATGAGCATCCGGCCACCGGCCTGAATTCCTCCACCAGTTTTGGGAACGTCCCCAACCCAATAGGCAAAGAGAGCGGTATCGATACATGGGTGGGCGGTAAACTCCGTCTTCCAGTCGCCGGTGATGTCTATTCCATCATTTTCGAGGATCAGTTTTGTCGAGGAGATTCGAAACTCCACGCAGTCGCCGACCAAAAAATGGTGGGAAACATACAGCGTGAATTCCTCTGGCGACGCTTCAAGCAGAAGAATGTCAGCCACGCGAAAGCCGATCCAGTTTATGGGTTTTTCTGGAGCCGACTCGTACATGGGGACAGTGTGAGGCAGGTAGCTAAGCTTGCCATCAGCTTGAATCAGAGCAATTCGCCCTCTTGGTGTCACAAGCAGCAGTCTGTCACCCAGCGGCACGAATGCCCCGCCGCTATCCGCAAACTTTTCGAGTTCAACGATCAGGAGCTGAAGCTCATAGAGGTGCGTCCTTTTCGTAGGCGGATCAGGGACCAAAACCCGGCTCTCACCGACGAATTCAGGGGCCGCTTTGATCGAGGTTGGATGCAAAAGCAGAAGCGCTGCTGTCACAGTTGCGGCCAGCACCAACAACAACTGGAATGGATTCCGACGCCGGTTCTTTGTACAAGTAATGATGGCTTCCGATCTGCGTATCGAATCTTTTATTTCGGTTGGTTACCGAATACGTTTGGTGGGCACTTCAGGTTACTGGGCGACACACTCGTCACTCTGTGCGATTCGCGTAAGAGTGCTCGTCAGGATGTTTCCGCCTCACTTGTTGGCGGCAAGAAACTCGGCAATTTGTTGGGCTTCCTCGTCGGTTATACCCATATCAGCCATAGTGGTCCCCGGTGCGAACTGATCGGGATTGGCGATGTACTCGGCCAGATTTTCTTCTGTCCATAGGAGGTCCAAAGCCGTAAGGGCAGCCGAAGCTTTGAAGCCGGCGATGTCTCCTGCCCGCCTGCCGATCAGGCCTTCCAGGTGGGGGCCGATGTTGTGTTCGGCGTCCAGATTGTGGCAACTGCCGCAGCGCGCGGCGAAAAGCTCGGCGCCGGGAGAGGGGTCGTCTGCAATCAGCTGCGGGGCGGGCGAATCATCTCCCTCCGACGCGGCATCTGGTTGTTCTTTAGAGGTGTAGCTTCCATCCCAGACAGGGCCTCGCCAGGTGACCTCACCGTCAGGACTTTCCACGCGAACGACCTGTCCTGTATAGATGTGTTTCAGTTCATAGTCGGGCAATTCCCGAGTCACCAGACAGACATCCTCGTGAATCGCGGCCGCGATGTTTTCTTCGCCCGTGTTAAAGTCGAGTACGTTGAAGCCGAGTTGCTCGCTCTCCTCGGTAAGGTTCCTGGCATCAGCAGGAGTAATATGCAAAAAGAAGCGATGTTCAAATTCAAGTCTGTTGCAAGGGCTCTTGACGTAGGTAAGCCTATTGCCTTGGAGATAAATGCTGAAGAGTGAACGAATAGCCGGGCTGTCGAAATCGGCGTCGGCGAGCGAGCGAATTACAGGGTCGTCTGCAGCCGCGATGACTTTGGCGAGATCGATGCAGACACTCTCGGCGTCAATGGAATAGACTGAATCGACATCGCTTTCAGTTTGGCAATATAGCGGCGCGCGCTGCAAGAACAGGATATTGGCGTCATCGGTCAGGAGTGCGATGCGGCCATCAGGCATCTGCGTGATGTCACGAATGCGGGCGCCAATTTCAATCTTTTCAACATACATCACGTGTCCCTGGTTGAGACGGACGCGGTACAGGGAACGGGTGATAAGCGAAGCAACCAAGAGGTCGTCCTGCCAAAGGGGGAAATACCGGCTGTCGCTTATGATCAGATTGGATATTCCAATCGCCGGAATCCAGGAGTAGACCGGTTTTTCATATTCATCATGCCGCCCCTGGACATTGTTGTAAGGCCATTTCTTGTTTCCATACTGGATGCCGTGGGTAACGTAAGGCCATCCGTAGTTGAGACCGCTTTTCAAATGATTGAGTTCGTCGCCGCCTTGGGGCCCGTGTTCAGTCTGCCACAGTCTACCGTCCTTATCACGGGCGAGGCCTTGTGGATTGCGGAAGCCGCTGGCGACAGTTTCAACCTCACCGTTTGCCAGTTCGATACGCAGCAGCTTGCCAATGTGGGCGTCGGTCTCTACGGGTGGGGGCGGCTCCAGTGGGTGCTCCTCCTGGTACCATTCATAGAAGGCCTGGTCGCCAGTGACCAGAAGGAGATGTCCTGGTCCGTCCATCAACATGCGGCCGCCGGCCTGGATTCCTCCTCTGTGGGCGAAGTTGAAGATATCGCTGTCGATACACGGATTGGCAACAAACTCGGTTTTCCATTCACCAGATAGTGTTATGTTGGTGTCATCAATATGCAGAGAGGTTGACGAGATCCTGAATTCTACGCAATCACCCGCGAAGTAGTGATGCGACACGAACAGAGTGAATAGGTCAGGTTGCAGCTGGTGCAGCAGGATGTCTGCCACTCGAAATCCGATCCAACGGATGGGTTTTTCCGAGGCAGACTCATTCATAGGTACCTTTTGCGGGAAGTATTCGGCCTTGCCTTCGCTGTCAATCAAGGCAAGGCGTCCTCTTGGCGTCGCAACCAGCAGGTATTCTCCCAGAGGTTCGATGGCGCCCCCCCAGGTGGAAAACGGTTCAAGTTCGACGGGATTCAGTTGAATTTCGTATAGGTGGGACCCGATGATTGGTGGCGCTGCGGCGAAGAAGGCTGTTTCTGTGGCCACGCTTGGGGCAGTTTCGGCCATGGTGGGATGCATGAGCAGCAGTGTTACAACCAAAGCCGCGACGGAGAAAAGGCTTGAAATGGACAACTTCCTTTGCCTCCCCGCTTCTGGGGTGGAACTGTGTTTCAATTGCGGCACCAATTTTCTCCTGTCCGCTTCACTTTGCAGAGTCACTGATGCCGCTATTTGGAGCTTGTAATGCCGCACCGAACCCTCAGTCTGTCGCCGAGCAAAACTATCATAATCCTGTTCATACCCTTAAACAAATCCTGGCGCAGGTCTCCAAAACGTTCGAAATCTCATGCGGTATGTGATTTGACGGATGAAGGCGGGTCTGCTAAAGTGCCCCTGTATTAACCAGAAATAAGTTGGGGGGGCCTGTATTGGCCCGCCACACGAACCGACGGAGGACCGGTGAACATGAATCGTATCAGACTTGGGGCCGCAGTCATTTGCACTGCGAGCTTTGAAGGAGGAGCAAAGCACCGGTGATCCTGTCAAGGGATGGCGACTCGGATTGAAGGCCGACCCATCCAGAAGCGGCAAAATGGTCACGGTGCAGATGCCCGTGACTTTTTAGATTGGCGTATTCCAATTCAGAGTCATGGGCCCGGCCCGTGGCTCTTTTGTTTTGTGCGGGCAAATGCCCGCTAAAGGTAACGTGCAGTTTCAGTTTGCTCTCCCCCGACGGACTGGGGCTGCCGTTGCCAGAGCAACAATCCCCCGTCGCGCCCAATTGCGGGGCGCAGATCGAAGGTTGTAAGGAGTGCAGGTTGATGGAAGACAAGGCATCTGAAACAGGGAAGAGGGCTCAATCCGGGCCGCGCCGGGAGGTGCCCGCCTGGCTGCGGCCGTTGCTGAGAGTTTGGCCTGCCATCGGCGGCCGGCCCAATGCGGGAGATGAAGAGGAGAATGGCGACCCGGGAATACGGCTTACCTATGACTTGAAGGACACGTTAACTGACAATCGCTTTGTCGGTCTGTGGCGTATGGCAACCGGCTTTCGTAAGATCTATATCCTTGCTGTTTTCGCTGCAGGACTGGCCGCGCTCAGCGGCTCTGCAGTGTTCTACCTGCTGCGCTACTTCGTGGACGATGTATTGGCGAGCGCCGACCTGCAGTGGCAAATACCGTGGGTAGCGGCCGGGGTTATCGTTCTGACGCTGCTGCAAGGGCTGTTCTCGTTTGGGATGGGCCGGCTGGCAGCGCAAACGGCTGAAGGGGTCGCCCGCCGGCTGCGCAACTATCTATACGATCAAATTCAACGGCTGACATTTACCTATCACGACACGATGCAGACAGGTGAGCTTATTCAGCGCGCCACCTCCGATGTGGAGACGCTGCGCCGGCTATTCCAGGATCAGTTGATCGGGATCGGTCGGACCAGCCTGCTGTTTCTGGTGAACGTGAGCGCGCTGGCACTGTTACACGGCTGGCTAGCCCTGCTGTCAATTCCTGTGTTGCCCGTGGCTTCCGTGGCTTCCTTTTTCTTTTTCAAGCGGATGGAGACTGTTTTCGAGTCCTACCAAAGTCAGGACGCGGCGCTTTCCAATCGCCTGCAGGAGAGGCTGACCGGCGTACGCGTGGTGAAAGCATTTGCGCGCCAATCCTATGAGATTGAGCGCTTTGAAGAGGAGAATTGGGAGAAGTACCGCCGCGGCGTGAAAATTGCCAACCTTCATGCAATGTTCTGGCCAACTGTAGAAATCCTTACCGGCGGCCAAGTTCTGTTTGCCATGTATATGGCCTCCATGATGGTTTTGGACGGTGGGATAAGCATCGGCACATATATCGCTTTCTTCGGTTTGCTCACCACTACGGTCTGGAATGTGCAAGGGATTGGGCGGCTGGTGGCGCATGTCTCGACCGGCCTGGTCTCGCTGAACCGGGTGCAGGAGATAATTCGCCAGGATCGGGAAGAGCTGGAGGATGGTAGTGTACCGACCAAGCAGGGTCTGCGCGGCGCGTTGCAGTTCAAAAACGTACAGTTCGCTTATGAGACGCCGGCTGCCGAGGAAAGCGGTGGAGAAAAAGATGGCAAAGCGGCAAACAAGGTCAAGGCGGCAAACAAGGTCCTGCAGGAAACGCGGAGGAGGGCGTTTGCAGAACGAGGATATGTACTGCGCGACATCAACTTCGACGTCGAGCCGGGGCAGGTGATCGGCCTGCTCGGCGCGACCGGGTCGGGCAAGTCATCTCTGGTCAACCTGTTACCTCGTTTCTATGACTACAGCGGCGGCAACATCATTCTGGACGGCGAAGAACTGCGGAACTATGCGCGCGGTTTTCTGCGCAGCCAGATTGGCATTGTGCAGCAGGAGCCGTTCCTGTTTTCGACGACGATCCGCAACAATATCACCTATGGTCTGGTAAGGGATGTCTCCGATGAAGAGATGGAGGCTGCGGCCAGGGCGGCGGCAATCCATGACGTGGTTCAGACTTTCCCCAAAGGATACGACACGTTAGTAGGCGAGCGCGGCGTGACGCTTTCCGGCGGGCAGAAGCAGCGGGTGACTATCGCACGTACGTTGCTGAAGGATCCGGCGATCCTATTGCTGGATGACGCAACCTCCAGTGTAGACACGGAAACCGATGCAACCATCCGTGCGGCATTGAGCCGGTTGATGCGAGGGCGGACAACATTCATAATTGCCCACCGTGTGCAAAGCGTTATGGCGGCCGACCAGATCATGGTGATGGAAGCAGGGCGGATCATTCAGCGGGGCAGCCACAGGGAGCTGGTCTCTCAGCCGGGTGTCTACCGCCAGGTATATGAACTACAAGTCCAGGTCGAGGCCGATCTTGAAAGAGAAATCGCCGAGGTAGTCGAATCGGCTGAGGTGAAGCTGAATGGACTTGAAGAAGGGCCGCGCACGCCGGACGAGAGTGGCGCGCCGCCTGGATCTGAAATTCCCCATACTGTTTCAAAGGGTTGACCGATGTCAGAACACGAACAGTTCGAAGAAGAAGAATTTGATACCGAGTTCAACGGCCAGACCGTTGCTCGCATTCTACGTCAGGGTCTGAAGCACTGGCCGTTAATGTTTGGCTATCTGTTTTCGATGTTAGTGACCGCTTTTATGGACGGGTACTTGACTTTTCTCACGAAGCGGATCATAGATGAGGGCATTTTGGCTGGTAATACAGAGCAACTTGTGCGGCTGATTGTCCAGTTCGGCTTGGGACTCCTGCTGGTGTCGCTGGGTGTGATGGGCTTCATTTTTTCGGCGGGTCGTCTAGGCGAGCGCGTTCAGTATGATCTGCGCAAAAAGATGTTTGGCCGGCTGCAGGAGCTGTCGCTCTCGTACTTCGACCGCACGCCCGTCGGCTGGCTCATGAGCCGGCTGACGTCGGACGCCAGCCGCGTTGGGGATCTGGTTTCATGGGGTCTAGTGGATCTTGCCTGGGGTGGGGTCAGCATAATCATCTCTCTTTCATTCATGGCGGTGATAAACGTTCGGATGATGCTGATCGTCGCTGCGGTCATGCCGGTGCTGGTGGTGGTGGCGCTCCGGTTCAAGAAGAAGATACTGGTGGAATATCGCGACGTGCGGAAGACGAATTCGAAGATCACCGGGGCCTATAATGAGAACATTACCGGTGTGCGCGTAGTCAAATCCCTGCGTCGCGAAGAAGGCAACCTGGAAGAGTTCACCGATCTCACTCGGACTATGTACCGTGCCGGATATCGAGCCGCGTGGCTGTCGGCTCTGTTTCTGCCGGTGGTTCAACTGATCAGCGCGGTGGCGGTTTCAGGCATTGTCTTGTACGGCGGCTGGCAGTTCCAACTGGGAGAAATGACAATTGGCGGCATCCAAGCCTTCGTCTTCTACATTACATTCATGCTGTTTCCGATTCAGGAGATGGCGCGCATCTATGCCGAGATGCAGCAGGCAATCGCGTCGGGCGAACGTATTTTCAGTCTCGTCGATGCTGTGCCGGAGATTCAGGACCGAGATGGAGCGCAGGCGCCGGAAAGCCTGCGGGGAGACATTGTCTTCGAGAATGTGGACTTCCGCTACGAGGAGGACAAGCCGGTTCTGCGCGACTTCAGCCTGCATGTGAAACAGGGAGAGACAGTCGCGCTGGTCGGCCCGACAGGCGCGGGCAAGTCGACGATTGTCAACCTGGTCTGCCGTTTCTACGAGCCCTCTAGCGGCCGCATTCTGATCAACGGGAGGGACTATACGGAGTGGACGCTGCATGGCATTCACAGCCGCATCGGCATCGTGTTGCAGACTCCCTACCTTTTTTCCGGTTCGATCTGGGATAATCTACGTTATGGGCGGCTCGACGCTACTGACGAGGAGGTCGTGAGCGCGGCCAAGGTAGCAGGCGCGCATGCTTTTATCGAGGAGCTGGACGAAGGGTATGACAGCCAGGTGGGCGAAGGCGGGGTACTGCTGTCGGTCGGGCAAACGCAACTGTTGAGCCTGGCGCGGGCCATCCTCGCCGACCCTGAGATTTTCGTCATGGACGAGGCCACAAGTTCGGTCGACACGCTGACCGAGGCGCTAGTCCAGGAGGCGATGGATGCAATCCTGGCGGACCGCACCAGCTTCATCATCGCCCACCGCCTCTCGACCATCAGAAAGGCGGACCGCATTCTGGTGATTGAGGATGGGCGCATCGCAGAACAGGGCAGCCACGCGCAGCTTATTGGCCAGCGCGGTCACTACTATGACCTGTATACGAAGCAGTTCCGTGACGAGCGCATCGGGACCGCGCAGCCGCTCATGGGTACGGGGAAGTTGGTAGCGGCCTGACAAGCAGCCAGTCACATCAGAATAGGCGCCGGTTTTCGTATGAGAACCGGCGCTTCTTTTGCCGGAGGCGTTGGCACGGCGTCGGGAACCCCACATTTTCCTTATTTGACCAACTGAACTATCTAAAATATACTGTGCACAGTTGCGCTGCGAGTGGGCGCATTTGCACCTGAAAAACTGAATCGCAATCGGGAGCTCGGAAGAACTGGGCTGAGAAATCTCCTTGTGCGGCCGAATGCCGCTCTCTGGAGATGACCGACAGACCTGATCCAGGTAATGCTGGCGTAGGAACATTCGCGTAATGTTGAAGAACTGTAGATAGCACAAAACGCCAACCGCCTCTCAGGGCGGTTTTTTTATTTTCTAAAGGAGGCAGCATGTCAAATCCGGTAAATGTCGATATTCAAGTGCTTCCCTCGACGGGCGGCGACGTCTATTCGGTTGTCGATCGCGCCATTGCCGTCATCCAGGAATCGGGCCTGAAATACGAAGTGGGCGCGCTGGGGACGACAGTCGAAGGCGACCTGGACAGCTGCCTGGAGGTAGCAAAGGCGGCACATCGCGCCTGCTTTGTTGACGGCGTTGCGGGGGTAGTCACCGTCATCAAGATCGGCGAGGCAGTTGGCGGCTCTTCCATGGAAGAGAAGGTTGCAAAGTTTCGAGGTAGCGACTGATGCGGGCGGCGCGCCTGGCGTTTCCGGCGGCAGTTCTGCTGACGCTGGCGGTCCTCTGGGAACTGGTTGTATGGGGATTGGCGGTGCCGAAGTGGATCGTGCCTGCGCCATCCGCGATCTGGCAGGCATTCTGGGAGATGCGCGCCCTGCTGGTCGTTCATGTCGGGCAGACCATGCTGGAGGTTGCGACGGGTATCGGTATTGCCGTGACCGCCGGGGTTGCTGTGGCGGCCGCGATCAATTTTTCACCGTGGCTGCGGCGCGCGATCTATCCACTTCTGGTTATTTCGCAGACGGTGCCGATTCTGGCGCTGGCCCCGCTGTTGATCATCTGGTTTGGCTTTGGCATTGCGCCCAAAGTCATTGTTGTGACATTGTTCTGTTTTTTCCCGATCGCCATCAACACAAGTGATGGGCTGACCGCGACCGAGCCGGAGCTGATCGATCTATTCCGCTCGATGGGGGCGACGTGGCTGCAGATTTGGCAGAAGGTGCGGCTGCCGGCGGCGCTGCCCTACTTTTTTTCGGGCTTGAAAATTGCAGCCACTTATAGCGTAACCGGCGCAATCGTTGGGGAGTGGGTGGGAGCCAAGCAGGGGCTGGGTATCTATATGCTGCGCTCGTCGGCGGCGTTCAAGACTGCGCAGGTTTTCTCGGCCATTGCGATCACGTCTCTCCTGAGCATTGCGCTTTTTCTGGCTGTGTTTGTCATTGAACGCGGCACAATGCCGTGGCACTTTGAGGAGCGACAGCAGTAGTTGCCTGTAGGTGGCTGCCTGTCGTCAAAACCTTTCTCCAGGAGGAGATGATGCGAGAACGAATATCACGGACGATGCTGCTTATTTCGATAGTGACGGCGGTGCTGCTGGCGGCCGCCTGTGTGCCGGTTGCGCCTGCCGCACAGAGTGGGGACGGGTCCCCCGCGGTGAAGGACGTAACGCTGCTGCTGGATTGGACGCCCAATACCAACCATACCGGTATCTATGTGGCCCAGGAAAAGGGCTGGTATCAGGAGGCGGGCCTGAACGTGGATATTGTGATACCGGGCGAGTCGGATGTGCACCAGGTTGTGGCTACCGGCTCGGCTGACTTTGGCGTAAGCTACCAGGAGGGCACGACTTTCGCGCGAGTAGAGGGCGTGCCTATTGTGTCGGTGGCGGCGGTCATTCAGCACAACACGTCCGGCTTTGCTTCGCGCAGCAGCGCGGGCATCGAGCAGCCAGCGGATCTGGCCGGCAAGCGTTACGGCAGTTTTGGCTCGCCGATCGAGTATCCGACCATCGACCTGCTGATGCAGTGCGCAGGGGGATCGGCAGAGGATGTAGTATTCATCGACGTGGGTTGGGCCGAGTTCCTTCCAATCACCGAAGCCGACCAGGTCGATTTTGCCTGGATCTATTACGCCTGGACCGGCATAAACGCTGAACTACAGGGCGTTGACCTGAATGTCATCATGCTCAAAGACTATCTGGACTGCATCCCCGATTACTATACGCCGATCCTGATCACCAGCGAGGCGATGATCGCGAATGATCCGGAGACAGTGCGCGCGTTTGTCGGCGCGACGGCCAGGGGGTTTGACTTCGCTATCGAGAGTCCGGCCGAGGCGGCCGACATTCTGCTGGCGGCCAACCCGGACCTGGGCGCCGATCTGGTTCGCGCCAGCCAAGCATGGCTGGCCAACGAATACCGGGCAGACGCGGCCCAGTGGGGTGTTCAGACCGGCGACGTCTGGCAGGCCTATGCCGACTTCCTGATCGACGGCGGCATCATCGAGTCGTTTGACGGCGAGGGCGCATATACAAACGAGTTCCTGCCTGAGCAGGAATGACACTTTTGGCGGTCGAATCGCTCTCGAAGACGTTTGAAGGCAGTTCCCGCAGGGGCTCGCCCAGCGGCGTCGAAGCGGTAGTGGACCTGACTTTCGAGGCGGCCGCGGGCGAGTTCCTGACGATCATTGGGCCGAGCGGCTGTGGAAAGTCCACGCTGTTGCGCCTGTTGGCGGGCCTGGTACAACCGGACAGAGGGCGGATCCTTTTGGAGGGGCAGCCCCTGCCGGAAGCGTCAGACCGGCAGGGGCGCTTTGGCTACATGCCGCAACGGGATACCTTGCTGCCATGGCGCACAGTGCTTGAAAACGCGGTTCTGGGGGCGGAGCTGGCCGGCGGCAGCAGAGACGCGGCCCGCGCCGAAGCGCGTCAGCTTTTGCCGCTATTCGGGCTGGACGGGTTCGAGGATAACTGGCCCAGCACGCTGTCTGGAGGGATGAGACAGCGCGCGGCCCTGTTGCGCACATTCCTGGCCGGCTATGACATTCTGCTGTTGGACGAGCCGTTTGGGGCGCTGGATGCACTGACGCGCGGGATGCTGCAGCAGTGGCTGCTGGGCGTGCGTACAAGGTTTTCGAAGACGATACTATTCATCACGCACGACATCGACGAGGCGCTACTGCTTGGCGATCGGGTGCTTGTCTTCAGCCCGCGGCCGGGCCGTATCACGGCAGATCTGGCGATTGATCTGCCGCACCCGCGCGACGGGGAAACAGTTCTGGGTGCGGATTTTCTCGAATTGAAGCGAAGCGCGCTGGCGCACCTCAGACTCTAAGACTGGAGTAGCTGACCCATGATCGAACGGCATAGTGCAGATACATTGAAGTCGAGCGGATATCTCGTTACATCCTGTGCTGCTTTGGACAGATCCGAACTGCAGGAGGCTTTTCGATCCTTCATATGCAAAGATCGGGACTATCAGCTACGCTTTCTGCAGAAGCATTTTGGGTATGCTTACGACGGCTATTCCTATTATGGCCAGTCTGATAGCAGCCATCAGGCCGAGGATGACCTGATCAGCACCTTTGTCCTGTCCGAGTTTTTTCCGGTGGAACGGTATCCTGTTGAGTTCCAGGGCTTTCTGAAGGGCAGATGGAAAGAGGTGGTTCAGACGGTGCGGTCGCTGGAAACCGAACTGTTGACACAGCTAGAGATGCCCAGCCTGCTGGATTTCTACCGGAACAACGCCGGCCATATGGTCTCCAACAACTACTATCCCCCGGTTCAGCAGTTCACCACGACTGCAGCTGGAAATACGAGGCTCTCCGCGCATCCCGACGCATCTTTATTTACGGTTTTTCCATTTGGAATAGACGAAGAGTTGGAGCTGGAGCAGATCGGTGAGAACGGTGAACCTGTGTGGCAGTCGGTAGACGCTTCCGGGTCGATACTGATCTACCCGGGCTATCTGATGGAGATGTGGACACACGGCGCGATCAAGGCGATGAATCACCGGGTGCGACTGAGCAAAGATAGAGCAGCCGAACGATTCTCATTCTCGATTTTTTCGCTGCCGTATCCCCTGCGAGAGTTCGAAATACCCGGGCGGGGAAGGATGACGAGCGAGGCCTATTTCGATGCCTATGGTGCGTTATTCTGATGGGGTCAGGTTGAGGCCGTAGCGCTGGGCCGCGGTGCAGATCTTGCCCCAGGCGGTGTCGTCAACGTGGATGCCGTCGCGGGTGCGCTGTTGGCGGGTGCGAATCTCCGGCTCGCCCGGCGCCAAAACCTCATCGAAGCCGGCTGCCAGTTTCGAACTCTTGACGTGCTGCACCAGTCCATCGACATCAGCATAGAAGGCATCGCCCTCTCTGAGCCGCTCAGGCTGGATCACAAAGGCAAGGAATCCGTTGCCAATACGGGTAACGCCGTCGCGGCTGCAACCGGCTCCCGACAGGGCACCGGCCAGGATATCGATGACAAAGGACAGGCCGAAGCCCTTGTGGCCGCCAAACGGCAACAGCGCGCCTTCAGGCGGCCCGACATAGGCGGCCGGATCCGTGGTCGGATTGCCGTCGGCGTCAACAATGCAGCCGGCCGGGGCAGGCACGCCGCGGTTGAGCATATCCTTGAGCTTGCCATCGGCAATGGCGGAGGTGGCCATATCCAGCACCAGCGGCTCGCCGGTCTTGCGGGGAATGCCCACTGAGATCGGGTTGGCAGAGAGCCGGCGCCCGCGGCCGCCCCAGGGCGCGGCCAGCTTGCCGCCGCCATGCGTGTTGACGAACAGGACCGTCACCAGGCCCTGCTCTGCCGCCAGGTATGGGTAGTGTCCGACGCGCCCGATGTGCCCGCACTGGCTCACCGCGATGATGCCGACGCCGGTCTGCGTCGCCTTGTCGATGGCTACCTGGATTGCCTCCAGACCAATCACCTGGCCAAACCCCCAGCCACCCTCGATTACCGCCAGTGTCTCGGTTTCATACATGATGGTCATATGCTGACCGCTGACGACATCGCCCGCTTCCATCCACTCTATATATTCGGGGATACGGAGCACGCCGTGCGAGTCGTGTCCGACCAGGTTGGATTGAACCAAGTGTTCAGCCACAATGCCGGCTTCGTCCCGTTCCACGCCGGCGGCGACGAAGACTTCTTGGGCGATGGCGGTCAGTTGGTGCGGGGAGAATGTGGGCACGGTTACCTGCTGTTCGTCTTTTGAGTTAGTCCCCCGGCTAGCTTCTTCAGGAATAGTAGGAGAACTAGTGGAAGAATGGAGCTATGCCGGATGAACGAGACCGTATTGTAAACTTGATTTTCTGCCTCGCATGTCATCGCTGACGGGAGGTCGCGGTCGACCTCCTTCCCCATAGACGCTGCCTACGGCCGTCTCACAGCGAAAAGAGGCGATGAAGCCTTGGCGTATGCATGCCACAACCGCGCCTTCTCACCCGCCAGAACGCTTCAGCAGTGCCTCCACTCGCGCCTGCGAATTCTGAGACCACCGGCACTGAGCCTTCTGTTCGCGTACAGGCGCTCCATTCTGCTAATGCCAGAGTTGCAAAATGAGCTGCTCCGCGTCGAGTAGGGAGGCGCCGTCGCCAGCCACTTTCACTGATTCCACTGCTGCCGCGGCCTTCAGGTCGGCGAAAGCCCCCTGGTATTGACCCAAGTTGTCTTTTGCAAGGCCCCGATAGAGGTAGGCATTGGCATAGTCGGGCTGCAGTTGGAGAGCCCGGTCATAGTCGGCAATAGCGCCCTGATATTGACCAAGGTTGATTTTGGCAAGACCCCGATGGAAGTAGGCGTGGGCATTGTCGGGCTTGAGCAGGAGACCCTGGTCAAAGTCGGTGATGGCATTCTGATATTGACCAAGTTTGTCTTTTGCAAGGCCCCGATAGAGGTAGGCGCTGGCATTATCGGGCTGAAGTTGGAGAGCCTGGTCATATTCGGCTACGGCGTCCTGATATTGACCAAGTTTGGACTTTGCGAAACCCAGATAGAGGGAGGCATTGGCATTGTCGGGCTGCAGTTGTAGAGCCTGCTCAATTTCGTGGATGGCGTCCTGGAATTGACTAAGGTTTATATTGACAACACCACGACCAACATAGGCATTGGCATTGTTGGGCTGGTACATTAGCGCCTTGTCAAAGTCGGCGTTGGCGTCCTGGTACTGACCAAGACAGGCCTTAGCTGTGCCCCGATGGATGTAAGCCTCAGCAAAGTCGTGCCTCAGACTGAGTGCTTGGTCAAAGTCGGCGATGGCGCCCTGGAATCGACCGAGGCTGCCCTTGGCAACACCCCGATAGGAGTAGGTATTGGGATTGTAGGGCTCCAGGTGGAGAGCCTTATCAAAGTCGGCGATGGCCTCTTGAAACTGACCACTCAGAAGAAGGGCAACGCCTCTGCCGATGTAGGCTGCGGAGATATCGGGCTGCAGTTGGAGAGCTTGGTCAAACTCTGTGATGGCGTCCTGGAATTGACTAAGGTTGAGATTGTCATAGCCCTGATCGAGGTACCTGTCGACATTACCTGCCCGGCCACAAGCGGTGACCGCAGCACACGCCAAAGCAACCGCTACGAAACAAATCAATTTCCGGATAGTGCGTACAACACTCAGTGACCCGTGTAGTTGCAGTGTGGTAAGCTCCTTTAATCCATTCACCAGCGCGGTTAATCTCGTTCGAATGCAGTGCGATTTCTTCTCAAGAAATGGTTCATCGCACGGCTGACTCCGGCTACATCGCCGATGAACCGGCTGCAGCAAATTGCCTCAGGCCAAGAGCAGCTTGATTGGCGTTTCCAACAGTTCTTTCACCCTCTGCAAGAAGACGGCGCACTCGGCGCCGTCCGTCACCCGATGATCGGCGGAGATGGTCATCTGCATGACCGTGCGCACGACTACCTGGCCCTCCTGCACGACCGCGGTCTCTCTGGCTGTGGCCACGCCAAGGATGGCGGCCTGGGGCGGGTTGATGATGGCGGCGAAGTGATCTGTGTCGTAGCCGCCCAGGTTGCTGATGGTGAAGGTGCTGCCGGATACATCCTCAGGCCTGACCTTGCCGGCGCGGGCCCTCTCGATCATGGCTCTGTTGTCGCGGGCGATGTCTGAGATCGAGCAGCGGTCGGTCTGTCGGCTGACGACCGTCAGCACGCCCCCTTCCACTGCGACGGCGGCGCCAACATTGATGTCAGCGTGGTGCTCGATGCGGTCCTCAACATAGGAGGCGTTCAGGTTTGGGAAATCGCGCAGCGCCAGGGCGGCGGCTTTCACCACCATGTCGTTGACGGTAACTTTGGCATCCGACGGGAAGGCATCGTTGAACTGTCTTCGCAATGCCAGGGCATCGTCCATGGTCACCGAATTGGTGATATAGAAGTGGGGGATCGTCTGCTTGCTGCGGCTCATGCGCTGGGCAATCGTCCGCCGGAGGGGAGACGCCGTACTTCCGGTAGTCTTTGACGGGGCACTAGCGTTTGGCGCCTGGCGAGCGGGGACTGCAGGGGCACCGGGATCCGCTTGCGCCAAGTGATTCTCTACATCCCCGCGCAGAATGCGGCCGCCGGGGCCGCTTCCGGCCACGCGACGCAAGTCCAGATTGTGCTCGCGGGCCATGCGCAGGGCTATGGGTGTGGCCAATACACCATTTCCTGTGGGCTGCGCGGACACGGGTACAGAAGGCTGGTCCTGCTGCAGCGCGTCTGGCAGAGGAGCGGAAGGGGCTTCTACTTCAGGCGGCGCAACCGGGGGTGGCGAAGGCTCCTGGGATTGCGCCGGCGACGGCGCGCTGGGTAACTCATCCGCCTCACCGACGCGGGCGATGGGCGCGCCCGCCGGAACGCTTTCTCCGGGCTGAATGATGAGCTCCAGCAGAACGCCCGCAACCGGCGCCTCCACCTCCAGAGTCACCTTTTCTGATTCGAATTCGGCGATTGGTTCGCCCGCCTGAACAGCTTCGCCTACGTTCTTCAGCCAGACTGACAGTTCACCTTCACCGGCCTCAAAACCCAGGTCGGGCATGGGTATGATCTCGGCCACGGAATCCTCCTCTAAGCGGCAACTTCAGGTGGCTGGCGATCTGCACCGTATAACTGCTGCGACCAGCCACAGTCCAGCGCGTTTCTACCTGAACTCGGTTCGATTCAGACCTACGAGCGCCGCCTCGAATATCGCGTTGCTGTCGATCCCGAAATGGCGGTAGAGGTCGGCAGGCGTGCCGGATTGACCGAAGTCGTCCACGCCCAAGGGTATCAGGTAACTGCCAAATAGACTGCCCAGCCAGGCCAGGTTGTGGGATGCCCCGTCCTGCACGGTGACGATTGGGGCCTGGCGCTCATTGGGGGGAATAAGCCATGATAGCAGACGGCTTGGCTCTCTGCCGGGTCGACGGCCCCATTGGGCGGCGCGCCAGTTTTCAAAGAGGCGGCGGGGGCTGGTCAGGTTGAGCACGTTGACGGCTATGCCCTCTGCCTGCAACATCGCGGCCGCCTCCATCGCTTCCGGCAGCATGATGCCGGATGAGGCGATGTGGACCAACGAGCGGGGATCTGCCTCCGGCGTAGCCGTCTGCCAGTCCAGCAGACGGTAACCGCCTTCAAGCACCTGGCGCCGCAGTTCAGTCGCCCCCAGTCGCTCCAGGGCAGGCTCCAGCATTGACTGATCGGTCGGCTTGGTAGAGAGACGAAGATAGGTTGCTCTGCCATCCACATCGCGGCAGCACTGGCGGACTGCTTCCAGCATGATCCAGACCAACTCCTGTGCAAAGCAGGGCTCATAGCTGTTCAGATTTGGCAGTTCCGCGCCGAGAGACGGAGTAACGGTAGACTGGTGCGCGCCCCCTTCGGGAGCGAGGCTGACGCCCGACGGCGTGCCGACGACTATGAAGCGGGACTTGGAGTAGAGGCCGTAGATGAAGGAGTCGAGTCCTCGCAACACGAAGGGATCGTAGACGGTGCCAATAGGTATAAGCTGCTGGCCGTTCAACTCCGCTGAGAGGCCCAACATGCCCAGCATCATAAACAGATTCATCTCGGAAATGCCCAACTCGATGTGCTGGCCGTCGGGGCCGTAGCGCCAACTGAGTCCGCGATTTTCCTCCAGTTCGTAAATCTCGCCTTCGGTTAAGGAAAAAACTCCCTGCTTTGCGATCCAGCCTGACAGATTGGTGGAGGTGGAGACGTCAGGCGAGGTTGTGACGATACGCGGCGCGAGCTTCGGATTGCGGCTCATGCTGACCAGAGTCTGGCCAAATGACTGCTGGGTACTGAGCATGCCGTGGGTACGGACCGGCACACTTTCAGGAACATCCTGCGCCGAAAGACCGATGGGAGGTTGTATCGCCTTCCCATTCGACTTCTGCTGGGAATTGATGTCGGGCAGGTCAGAGGAGGGATAGAGTTGGCGGGCAATTTCGGTACAGAGGACACTTTCGTCCGATCCTGGCCCAAAAGCGGCCCATTCATCGTCACGCGGTATCGCCAGCTCCTCGCCCAGCGCTGACATTTCGTCCACGCTCAGCAATTTCGAGTGGTTATGCGGATCGCCGGCGATCGGCAAACGCCAGCCCTTAATCGTATAGGCGAAGATCACGGTGGGGCGGTCTGCCGTGGCATCGGCCTCTTCCAGGACGCCAATCATCTCGGTGAGGTCGTGGCCGCCCAGATTACCGACGACGCCGGGCAGTTCTTCGTTGCTTATTGGGGCCAGCAGCTCTTCCAGGTGCCTGTCCTTGTGGCCGTTTACCGTGACGAAGCGACGGCGCAATTCGTCGCCGGGCAGCCGCACCAGCAACTGATACTCCTCATTGCTCATGTCATCAATGCGTTTGCGCACGCGTTCGCCGTGCTTCTCTGCGAAGAGACTTTGCAGCCTGCGTCCGTACTTCGCCTCCAACACCTGCCAGCCCCAACTGTCGAACATCGATTTCAGCGTCCCGGCGCGGATGCCGGGAATCACCCTGTCCAAGCTCTGGCGATTCAGGTCAACGATCCAGATCGTGTTGGACAGTTCTGCCATCCATTCGTCGAAGACGGCTTCCCAGACATTGCCTTCGTCCAGCTCGGCGTCGCCGATGATGGCTATGAAGCGATTCGATGTTACCTCACCAAAGTGCATCTGGGCGTAATGGTGGGTCAGCGCGGCGAAGGCCGGCGCGACTGCCCCCAGCCCTACGGAGCCGGTAGAGAAATCGACCGGGTCGGGATCCTTGGTACGGCTGGGATAGGCCTGCAGGCCGCCAAAGGCGCGCAATGTGGTCAGATAGTCTCGGGGCAACTGGCCGAGCAGGTATTGGATAGCGTGAAAGACCGGGGAAGCGTGGGGCTTTACCGATACCCTGTCACCGTGCTTGAGCAGGTGAAAATAGAGCGCGGTCATTATGGTCACCATGCTCGCGGACGAAGCCTGGTGACCGCCCACTTTGACACCGTCCCGCTGCGGACGAATGCTGTTGGCCTCATGCACTATGCGCATGGACAGCCACAGTATCCGTTCCTGAATGCGGTTAAGAGTTTGCAGGTACTCGGATGACAGTTTCACTGGCAGAGACCTGTGTTCGGCAACTGCTCTTGGTGTACTTACACAATCAGAGCTTTTTGCGCCCCCAATTGCTTTCAGGGCGCCTCACGTTTCAGATGTCTCTCCTGCAAATTATAGCATACCGCATCAGTTCGAGATCAAAGTCTCGCGGTAACTGCTAAGCCATATATGGTGCCTGTCTTGACCAGCCCTATCATCATGCTGCCATTCAGGCTATCTGATTGTGTATTCGGTTGGCGGCAGCCAGGTTGCTGGAGCCGCACCGCTGGAATGCGCACACAAGGTCGGTGAGCGATGGTTTTGTAGGGGGCGTTGCGGGGGCGCAGCCCCTGCACAAGGGAGGCCGCTTGCGGCCGACCGCCCATATGCAAAGAGAGAGTATAGAGGAGTGCGTAGAGAGTGAACATCGATGTGAAATGGCGATGGCTGCGTAGTTTTGTCTCGCGAATCTCCACTATCCACCCGCACGAGGGCTCTGCGGTTCATACCCAATCGCGCGGTAGCCGTGTTCCAGGTCGTAGAGCGGCCACTCACCGCCGGAAACACCAAAGACCACCTCGTACTGTACGTCCGGATGGATTACGGCGCGCTCGAAGACCCGCACCAGGTCGGGGTGGCTGAGGTGGTGGGGATGATCGGCATGGGGCCGGTCGGCGCGCACGTTGCCGATGCGGACTGAAACGCACTCCAGCCCAAACTTGCTGGCATACATATAACCCAGGTTCTCGCCGAAAACTTTGCTAATCGAGTAGTAGCTTTCGGGGCGGGGCGGCATATCGATAGTGCGGGTGATCTCCTCTGGGTAGGGAGCCAGCAGGCCGGCGCGACTTGCAAAAACGACGCGGCGCACGTTGTTTTGGCGGGCCGCCTCGAACAGGTTGTAGGTTCCGATGATGTTGCTGTTGAGGATCTCCTCCCACGGTGCGCCGCCCAAAGGATTGCCGGCCAGGTGGACAACCGCCTCCATGTCCTGGGTGGCCGCGGCCATGGCCTCAAAGTCGGTCAACTCGCCCACAACCGCGTCTTCAAAATCGGGCAAGGGCACGCGGTCGAAAACGCGTAGCTGGTAGCGATCGCGCAGACCGTTGACAAGAACCGTGCCGACGGCGCCGGCAGCGCCTGTAATCAGAATTCTCATTTACAACTCCCTAGCGGGCGGCGACTATGAGATAGGTCAGCCATGCCTGATCAGTATTGGTTATGTAGTAGGTCGTATCCGGCGACAGGTGGATGGCGTCGCCTTCACCGATCGCTCTTTCCTGGCCGTCGGCGACAAGTGTGCCAGCGCCGGCCAGGATGTAGTATATCTGCTCAAGATCCTCGGAGTTCCCTTCGGCGGACCGCCGTCGCGGCTGCACCATCTCCCGATCGATGAAGGCCAGGCCGCGCAGACAGCCGCCTTCCCGCTCAGTTACGGGGCCGAGAAGACGCCAACGCACCGCGCCAGACTTGTCACTCAACGGGGCAACATCGCGCCAATTGCGTAACACGAACTGGCCGCCGTCACCGTCAACCGGCATGTTGATCACGTGGTGGTACAACCAATCATCACCTGTGTTAAATAGCTGGTGGAACTGTCCGGACGGCAGGTAGATGATGTCCCCCTTCTCAACAGGGGATAGTAGGTCGCCGCACAAGATCTGCCCGGCGCCGTCGAGGATGTAATAGAGTTGCTCGCGATTCTCGTGTTTGTGATGGTCCGACTGTTTGCGTCCTTGCAGGGCGTGCAGGGTGAAAACGCCCAGCTTTTCCAGCGCTTCCCCTTGGGCCGGCTGCCAGGCGGCGGCTTTGCCGGTTGGCTTGGGCTGCAAGCAACTCCAGACGATGGCGCTCTCATGGCCGACAACCGGCTGCGCCTCTCTCCAATTTACGACTGTGGGCATGGTGACTCCTCTCTCTTGGGCGACGGCTCGCCCGCAACCGTCAGGCCCAATCTTCGGCCGGCAGCTGCTCGATCATTTGCCGGATGCGCGGTCTTTCGCGGGCGGTGAAGGAGCGGTGGAAGGAGAAGGCGCCGTGTTTTCTCAGGGCTTCGAAATGGCGGTCAGATGTTGGCATCGCGGCGAACTTGAGGGCGATGTATCGCCGGTCGGGCTGCTTGCCAAAGACGGCATGGTACAGATAGTGATTGAAGAATACAGCGTCGCCCGGCTCGACCTCCAGCGCGCAACTGGGCAGTTCCGGCCCCGCCACGCCGAAGGGCATTTCATGCGGCTTTGATTGGATGTGGTTGAGCTGTTCGAGTTGGTGATAGAGGGGAGGGCGATGTGACCCGGGCATCACGCGAAGAGCCCCCGTATCCTTCGTCGTGGGAGTCAGGTACAGCATTATCTTGATGCGCACATAGTCCGGCTCCTCTTCGCCGGGGCGGTCGCAGTGCCACCCGTGGCTCTGCGCTTCGTTGAAGCTGCCCTTGTTGCCCTCGGAGCCGCCCCAGACGAAACCGGCGCCCAACAACCGTTCAACTGTCAGGTAGATGCGGTCGTCTACGACGAGCGAGGAAAGCTCGAGGCTCGATTCGAGGAATGGCGCGACATGCTGGTATGCCCCTTCGTCGGGACCCCCGCCGCGCTCTTCTCTCCACAGCGCATCGGCCGCGCGCCGGCTTTCCGCTATCTCATCGGCCGAGAATAGCTGCGGCAGGAAGAGGAAGCCAAAAGTGTCAAAGTGTGCGACCTGCTGGGTGGTGAGCATGATGAGCCTCCCGTTTCATTCTAGGGTAAATTTCTGCAGCCGGTTGTCGAGAAAGGGCACTTCTGCCACATACAGGTCGCCGCGGGAATCGAGCCACAGCCCATGCGGGCCATTGGCAAACTGTCCCGGCGCATCGCCCTGCTCGCCCCAGCGCGCCAGCAGCTCGCCATCCAAGTCGAAGACGCTGATACGGTACCCGCCCTCAGCCATATAGACGTTGTCGTCACCGTCTATGTAGAGATCGTTGGGGCCGTCCAGGTTGGGCCACTCGCCCTCGTACGTGCCCTCCGCATCGAAGATCTGCATGCGTCTGTTCTCGCGGTCCAGGACCAGTACGCGACCGCGGCTGTCCACGCGCAGGCAGTGGGGCAAAGCGAACTGTCCAGGGCCTGTGCCCTCCTCTCCCCACGACTGTAACAGCGTCCCGTCGGCGGAGAAGCGGTGCACACGAAACTGGCCGTATCCATCCGATACGTAGATGTCGCCCCACGGCGCCTCCACCGCCCAGGTCGGCCGGTTGAACGGCTGGCCGGGCTCGCCAACCATGTCGGCTGTGCCCAGCGTCTGCAACACCTGTCCGTCAGTGTCGAGCTTGCGAACCGTATGGTCATCGACGTCGGCCACGTACAGCTGGTCCTGTTCGTTGAACCAGACACTGTGCGGGTTTTTGAAGAGGTCGGCGCCCCACTCGGTCAGGTAATTGCCTTCACGGTCATAGACCAGGATCGCCGGAGGTTCGCGGCGGGCGATGTAGACGCGGTCACGCGAGTCGGTCGCCACCGCCGGCGTTACGCCGCCGAAGGCGCGGCCGGCCAGTCCCTGCCCCCACCCCTCGACCACCCTGTATTCGGAACCGCCACCATTTCCTGTCATCTCGCTCCTCCATTGTCACAAGAGTTTCTTCTTCGCGGCCCTTCGTAGACAGACCTCTTGCAGTCGGTGCGAATCTCAACTCAGGCAACCGTCAAGAGCCCTGGCGAAGCGGGTGTCAAGGTATCGGGCTTTCCATCAACACTGTGACGCCCATATCGATATATTTATTGCGATTTTCCGGCGAGTAGCTCCTGAAGCTGATCTTGGCGTCCGCGCCCTGCAGCTGCTTGAGCGCGTGGCGCACACAGTCGTCTACGCTCTTGAATGGATGCTCCGGATGCGCTTCCAGGTCGTAGAGCAGATCATTCGGCCCCCACGTCAGGCAGTCAACGCCCGGCTTGGCAAGTCTGCGCACATTGGTCACGGCCCGAACCGACTCCATCTGAAGGCACAGAATACCGGTGCGGTTCCACCAGTCGGCATACTGCAGGCGTTCGTCGCGTCCTTCGATGCCATAACGCGCTGCGCCACCCCAGCTCCTCCTGCCGACCTGGGGATAGTAGAAGGCTTCGAGCGCTTCATCCACCGTCGCCTCCTCCTCCACGATCGGAATCTCGATGCCGAGCGGGCCCAGATCGAGGATATTGCCGATCAGGTAGGCGTGCCGCGTGTGCTTGATGCGAAACTGGACTGGAATCCCCAACTCCGCGGCCACTCCGCAGAATTCGACCAGCTTCTCTTCGTTGTAAGGCGCATGCTGGCTGTCCACCGACAGGAAGCTGTAAGAGTCCTTGCCGAGAATGTCTTCAAGTTGGCTCTTGCCGGCGCTAACGGGGGCGGACACGCCGATCACGATGTCTCCCCTGCGAATGCGCTGTTTCAATGACTCGCTATCTGACATAATCGCCTCCTGCGATTTTGAGGTGAACTGGGAATCGGGGTCAGCCTTTGAAGAAAAACCTTTCTGACACTTTTTCGCTCGATTCCCGGCCATCACCGGGACTGTCGGAGCGTTTCTGGTGCCATTTCATACTGACCAATTTCCGGGTGAAGACTCTGATGGCCTCTAAGTCCTAATGCGGTAGGAGAAGCAAAGCTAGTGGGATGTTGCCGCGGGCACAGCCGGCGGCGCAGTCGCGAGTCTGAACCGGCATTTTCGGCAAAGTTAGTCTGAAATCTTTCACAACGCGCGCCATCCTTTAAGCATTAGCAGCAGAGAAGGCACACTTACAGTTTACCATCAACTCAATGTCAGCGCCGACTGTCTCAAAGGTATTCCAGTCGGGCGCCCGATAGGCCCAATTCAATTTCCTGGAAAGTGCGGTTGAAGTGGAAGCAGGGTAGATGGCGCGCCGAGAAGACAGCTGGGAAAGGGGCGTGGAGGGGCGGTCCTTGAATTCAGGCCAGGAATTCCATTTGGCTGCGCAGGGCAAAGGACCTTGTGTCGATGGCCCTGGACGTGGCTAACACGCCGTCCAAATGGTCGCATTCGTGTTGAAGCAGCTCTGACAGATCATCTTCAAGCAGCAGGGTCTGCTTTTGCCAGCTTCGGTCAAGGAATGTTATGCGGCAAGCCTTGTGCCGCCGGACCTTTACAACCAGTTCGGGAAAGCACATGCAGTCATCCCACAGAGTGATCATCTCTTCGCTTTCCTGGTCAATGACGGGATTGAAGAAGACGGTTGGGGATGAAATATACATGTAGACCATGCGCTTCATAACACCAATCTGGGGTGCGGCGATCGCCCGTCCGACACCATATTTGCGGCGGAAATCGAACAAAGTGTCGTGCAGATCCTGGATGACCGGCTCGAGGCTGTCGCGTTCATTGCGGCGAACCGGTTCGCAGATTTCGTATAGTTTTGGGTGTCCAAGCAAGAGTACCTGTTGAACTGCCATTTGGGTGCTCCTGTGTCCGAAAATATGCAAGTGAATCAACCGGGACCGCACTTCCAATTCTACCCTGCGCATCGTTAAATAATTTGACAATCGCAATTGCCTTTCAATGAGCCCGCTATCAAGGGTACAGTAAACAGGAAGATCTGGGCAAGAGGCACATCGGCGGGCTCGAACCGACAAGATGCCCTAAACTGAGGGGGATTGGAGCGTTGAACGCACGGCCGCTGCGCTATGCTCGACGTGAAATCGCGTATTGACAACGCCTTCCTTACAGTATAGAGTCCCGACAAATGACTACCACCTGGACAACGCACGGATTCGAGAGCTTTCGCCAAGGCCAGTTCGGCAATGCAGGGCAGAACCTGTATGTATCCCGCGCGGGCGTGCTGCAGCGCATCCACCAGTATGATCTTAATGGCAACGGCCACCTGGACCTGGTCTTCTGCAACAGCCAGAACCACCAGGAGCGCCCGCCGGCCTACGTGTACGAAGACCCGTTAGGGGAAGTGAGCCTCACGGAGTTGCCGGCGGAGGGCGCGTGGACGGGCGCGGTCGCAGACCTGAATGGTGACGGGTATGACGACCTGGTGCTGGGTATGCGGAACAATGGGATTCGTCCCGACCTAAATGCCATCGTCTACTACGGCGCGCCCGATGGCATGAGCGAGCGCCGGCAGCAGCAGTTGCCGGTTCCACAATGTGAATCGGTGGCGGCTGGGGACTTTGATGGTGACGGCCTTCCCGACCTGGCCTTTGTCAGCCAGGGCACGCTGCGCGTCTTCTATCAGACCGAGCTGGGATTCGAGCCGCACCGGTTCGTCGACCTTGATATCTCCGCGGAGCAGCTGGCGGCCGGCGACCTGGACGGCGACGGCTACGCCGACCTGGTCGTACGCAGCGGCGATGGAGTGGTGTCAATCTACTGGGGCGGCGCAGACGGCATCCAGTCTGGGCGGGCGACAGTCTGTAATGATCCAGAGACTGATCAGACTGGCCAGAACGAGGCGGCAGCGCAATATGCAGAGCACGTGGAGGAGGCCAGGCCGCTGGCAGGCGTCATCCAGCTGGACGGCGTACCCCATCTGTTCCTGCCTCAGCCACAGGATGTCTCCCTCATGCCAGTCGGCGCGGACCGAAGTCTGGGTACGCCGCTGGTGCTTGCCTGTGCGAGCGCCATGGCAGTTGCAGTGGGCGATGTAAATGGCGACGGCCATGATGACCTCGTGCTGGCATGCCGGGAGCCCTCTGACGAAGGTGAGCGTTCGTGGATCTATTGGGGCGGCGATGGAGGGTTTGACGAGACTCGCCGCACTACCCTCAGCAGCCATCACGCTTGCGATGTTGCGGTCGCAGACCTGACCGGCGACGGCTGCGCTGATGTGATCCTATGTCAGACCCACACTGCTGAATCCTATAGTGCCGACTCGCTCATCTACCGCTGCAATCGCGACGGCGTAGACCACGATCCCGTCCGCCTTCCCTGTCACGACGCTCGCCGCGTACTGCTGGCGGGGGCGGGCTCTGACACGCCGCCGCAAGTCATCTTTGTCAACCATTATGGTCGCAACCGCCTGGGCAACATCAATCCCTTTATCTACTTTGGCGGGTCGGAAGGTTTCTCGCCACAGCGGCGCAAGGAGTTGCCAGGCTGGGGCGCGGTCGAGGCCGTCTGCTGCGATTTCGACGATGACGGCCGCGTGGACATCGTGCTCGCCAACGCATCGGAAAATTCAGTCGACCGCGACCCGGGCTCCTATCTGCTGCGCAACGGGCCGCAGGGGTTTGCAGACGAGCCAACCTGGATCCTGCCGACAGCACGGGCGCACGGCGTCTGCGTCGGGGACATAAACCGCGACGGCTATCTTGATCTCATTTTTTGTGGCTTCGACAATCCCGATCTGCTTATCTACTACGGCGGCGCCGCCGATCCAGCGTCAGGGCTGTGCTTCGATACGGCCAATCCGCAGCGCATACGTATGGAATATGAGGGCGTGGTATACAACGAACCGCGCTGGATCTACCTGGCTGATCTCAACAACAGTGGCTGGCTGGATCTGGTAGTGCCCCAGATCGCGTATGACCGCAGCTTGATTCTGTGGGGCGGGCCGGAAGGCTTCAGCATGGACCGCTGCCAAGCGCTTTCGGTCGTGCGGGGCGCGTGCGCACGCGCGGCCGACCTGACCGGCAACGGCTTTCTGGACCTCATCATCGGCGGCCACATGACCTCGCAGGACGGACCGCACGACTCCTTTGTCTACGTTTATTGGAACGGGCCCGACGGCCTGCGTGAGGACCGGCGTACGCTGCTGCCCGCCAGCGCGGTCAACTCGATGGCGGTGGCCGACTTCAACAACGACGGCCTGCTGGACCTCTTCATTTGCTCTTATCACAATGGCCGCGAGCGGGACATCGACTCCTTCCTCTACTGGAACCGCGCCGGGCGCGGCTTTGCCGCGGCAGACCGCACGCGCCTGTTCACACACTCCGCGTCCGGCTGTGTTGCCGCCGACTTCAATGGCAACGGCTGGGTCGACCTGGCGATCGCCAACCACAAGGTGGAGGGCGACCATATCGGCTTTTCGGCTGTCTGGTGGAATGGCCCCGATGGCTTCAGCGCCGAGCGCCAGACGCGGCTGCCGACGTCAGGCCCGCACGGGATGACCGCGGTAAGCCCACACAGCATCCACGACCGCGGCGCGGAGGAGTACTATATGTCGGCGCCGTTCAAACTGTCGGCGGGCGCTCGTGTGACGGAGATTTCCTGGCAGGCGGAGACGCCGCCGCGCACCTGGGTCAAGGCCCAGTTGCGATTTGGGGACACGGCCGCTGCGTTGGAAAGAGCGGCGTGGCAAGGGTTTGGCGATGGCGCTGAGTGGATTGAAGGGCCGCAGGCGTTGCAGGCAGAAGCAACTGCCGGCCAGTGGGTTCAGTACAGACTGGCTCTGGGCGCGTGGAATGCGTGCGGCAGCCCACGCGTGACTAATGTGGAAGTGAAGTATGAATGACCAATGAAGGACTGAATTCCCTCCACCCCGCAGCGCCCAAGAGCGGCTGACTGCCAGTCAGCTACCGCTAAACTGGACGTGTTCCAGAACTCCCGGGTTGCAGATATCTTTCGGCTTCCTGCCGTTGAAGAAGTCGAGTACCGCGTCCACAGCCATGTGTTCGATGCGCCCGCGGCCTTCGATCGTTGTCGTCGACGAGTGAGGGGTCGCCACGATTTTGGGATGGGTGCGCAGTCGCGAAGAGACCGGGGGCGGCTCCGGGTCAAACACATCCAGCCCCGCGCCGAGGATCTGCCCGTTATCCAGCGCTTCCAAGAGCGCCTCTGGGTCCACAAGCGGGCCGCGGGCCAAATTCAGGAGGACTGCCTCGGTCTTCATCTGGGCGAAGCGGTCGGCGTTCATCAGATGGTGGGTTTCCGGCGTTGACGGCGCGTGCATGCTGAGAAAGTCGGCGCTGGCGATGACGGTGTCCAAGTCGGCGAGTTCTACGCCGAGCTCGGCGGCCCGCTCCGCGGTAATGTAGGGATCGAAGGCCAGCACTCGCATATCGAAGCCGCGCCCGCAAATATGGGCCACGCGCCCGCCGATGCGACCCAGCCCCACCAGCCCGAGCGTCTTCCCCATCAATTCCGTGCCCATTGGCAACCCTCTAGGCGCGAAGTCACCGGCAGCCAGCTGCTCCATCCCCGGTTTGACCTGCTTGGCCACTGCAAGCATCAGAGCGACCGTGTGTTCGGCGGTTGATTCGGTGGGACCGTCTGGCGTGTTGCAGAATACGACGCGATGGCGGGTGGCGGCGTCTATGTCTACGTTGTCGATGCCGATACCGGTGCGCACGAGGATGCGCAGATTAGGCAACCGATCAAAGACTTCGTCGTTGTAGCGGATTGCCGCGGCGGCCAGAATCGCCTGGGCCGGCTTGGCGCTGCCAACTGGGTCAGCCGGGTCGGCGATCAGGCGTGTGATCGATTGGGGAAACTTGGTAAGAGCGTCCGAAAGCTGGGGCGCCTCGCTCCAGACATGGGTAAGATCAGATGGGTTCATTGAAATTGCTCCAGCATCTCGAGTTGTTTTAGTAGGGAAGCAGAACTGTCCAGATCGAAGCCAAGTTGAACGCCTCTGCCTTTCACCGTCTTCAAATGGACTCTTTCACCTCCGCCTTGACCTGTAAGGCGGTCCACCACTGCGCTTGCAGCGTCGACAGCCTCTCCAGCGGATCGACCGCTAACTGTCGTAGCATGCGCCTTATCGCTTGCCGGCTCCTCTTCTTTCATGTTGAGCATCTTTCTCATGTGCCAAAGCATAGTATGTGGGCTCAACTAAGTCAAAATGCGGGCCCTATTCCAGAAAGGAAATTGTATCGCATCACCCTCCGCGTCTGGTCCACCGGCGTCACATCTACGAAACCGACGCGTCGAAAAGTCTCCGGCGACCCCATGTAAGTGTACGAAGGGGCATCCGGCGCAACCGGGTAACCTTCGACACCAAGTGCGCCCTGATCGCGGGCATAGCCTATCGCAGCCTTCAACAGCCGGCACGTCAACCCTTGACGCCTGAAATGGCGGTCAACGAAAAGACACACCACCGACCAGACCGGCGTGTCGTCAATTCGAGGCAACACGCGGGAGCGCTCCAACGCTGCGTAGGTCTGTCGCGGCGCGATTGAACACCAACCAACCGGTTCCGTCCTGCTGTAGGCGAGGATACCGACGGGTGTGCCCGCCCGCACCAGCTCTTCCAGAGCGGCCACACGATCTTCTTTAGTTGAGCGGCGAAATGCAGAGCTGGTCATGCGCCACCGCATGCAGGAGCAGTAACGGAATTTTCCGTGGCACTGCGAGAATTCTACCAGGTCAGGAAGCCGCTCCGCCGTCACCGGGCGGAACTGGAAAGTTGTAGACACATAGCTCTCCTGGTTCGAACTGTTCAGGAAGAGGAACAGCCCTTTTTCTTAGCGTTTGCGCGTAGCCTGCTTTTCAGGTAGCCAGCGAAAATAGAGGTCGCTGGGCCGTTCATTCCGTCTGGAAACCTGCCAACTGAGAACACCTGAACGCCGCTCCCTTTTCCTGAAGCTTGCTTCACACCGACAAAATGGTAGGAGAGATCTCGGGAACAGTTCTCCTAAGCTGCGAAAAAAACAGCGCTTGACGGCCTCAATCCCGCTGTAGTATAAGTAGCCAAGTGCATGGATTGCCGAGGGCACCAGGTCTATGGTTCCCCATCTCTCACGCTAATGCAAGTCTTGTACTCCCAGGATTTCAAGCGGACCTGCTCTTGTCCTCAATTTGCATTTTGCAAGGCTTTACTGTGAAGGTCCCACTTTCTACGCATGTCGCTGCCTTTTCTGGCATCCTGTCTAACCACTTCTACTTGTTCTGACAACACACTGAACGACCGGCGATAATCCTGCATCGCCCTGTTGAAATCAGAGCGTGTCAGACCAAACCTCAGACCGGCTTCAATTCATCCACTCCAAGTTTCCACAGGAGGAAACCCATGCAACGAAGATCACGGTACCTGGTGTTCGCAGCCGTACTGATGTTGGCTGTAATGCTGACGGCTTGTGTCGCGCAGCAACCGGCGTCGGGAGAAGCTGCCGCCCCTGCTGACGCGATGGAGGACGAGGTTGTAGAGATTACGTGGCTGCAGTGGTGGGTCAATGAATGGGGGCCGGACAACCACGGCCAACTCATCGCCGACTTCGAAGCCCTGCATCCCAACATCAAAGTCACTGTAATTGATGTTCCCTGGCCTGAAATGGCGGGCAAGCTCCAGGCTGCCGCCGCCGGCGGGAGCGAGACCTATGATCTCTTCGGTACGGAGTCTACCTGGATTGCAGGCCTGACCAAGCAGGGGTTCATTGAAGATCTCAGCCCTTGGCTGGCAGATGATCCCGAGTTTGCCGCCAAGCTGACGGCGACAACGCCGATGGACTTCCTGGGCAAGACCAGGGGGCTTTGCCTCTATCTCATTCCCTATCAGTTCGCCTACAATGTCGACATTTTCGCTGAGAAGGGTCTTGAGCCGCCGACCAACTGGGATGAGTTCGTGGAAGTTCTGCAGGCGCTGCGCGATGAGGATGCCGGTTCCTATGGCATGAGTATGCCGCTCCAGGACGGCGGCTTCCTGCTACTCCGCTACTTCAACTTCCGGCTGGCCCAGGAGGGCGGGCAGATGCTCGATGCAGACGGCAATGTGGCCTTCAACTCTCCTGAAGGCGTCGCCGCGATGCAGTGGTGGAAAGACTTCTACGACATGGGGCTGGTCGTGCCCGGCTCGTTTGGCGAAGATCAGGCTCTGATGCTGGAGTTCGTGGCCAGCGGCCAGACGTCGGCGATCATCGACGGGCCGTTCATCTGGACCAAAGCGAAACAGATCGATCCCGATATCAAGATGGCCTACGCGCCGGCCTGGCGGCACAAGACCGGCGGCTACTCCTGGGCATGCAGCGGCATGGGTATTGCCGCCAATTCCCCACATAAGGAAGAAGCCTGGGAGTTTTTCAAGTATATCTATTCGGACGAGGTGTCGCTCAACATGACCAAGCAGGTCAGCTTGCTGTGGGCAACGAACGCAGCAGTCGCCTCGCTTGAAACCTCCGACGATCCGATGTTGCGGTACGTCCCCGACTTCGCAAATCAGGATCCCGAGCACAACATCCTCTTCTCACCCCTTCCGGAAGCTCAGAAGCTGCGGGATGCCTTCCAGCAGGCCTTCCAGCAGGTGCTTGCAGGGGAAAAGGATGCTCAGACTGCGCTCGATGAAGCTGCCGCAATCTGGCAGGCGGAATTGGACAACGCTCAGTAAAGGGTAACGACTGGTGGCCCTTTATGGTTTCATTCGGAGTAAGAAAAGCCGAGACCATAGAGGGCCATAGTTCCCTTTTGGTAAGGTCCTGCAGCCGGCCCAGCCCCAGAGGGCCGCGTTGCATCCCGTAACACCGCCGAAGTTTCCAATGGAAAGCTAGAGAGAATCAGAATGCGTGAAGGCGGGACGACTCGCACCATTAGTGTGGGACCGTCCGAAAAGGTCACGGAAGGTGAAATGCCCCGACCCGGGCCCGTGCCCCGTAAGGTAACCCGGCGCCAGCTAAATGGTTACTTCTTCGTGGGACCGGCTATCCTCTTTTTGCTTCTTGTCAGCATCTTCCCTCTGTTGCGCACGCTACAAATGAGTATGACCGACGTAGACGCAGGCGTTCTGCAGTTTGTCGGCCTGCTGCACTACCTGGAGCTGCTCAAGGACCAGTGGTTCTGGAACAGTCTGAAAAACGTAGTCGTATTCACGGTTGCCTCTGTCATTCTGCATATCGCCATTGGCATGGGACTGGCCTTACTGTTGAATGAGACCTGGTTCAATACGACCGTAAGAAACTTCATGCGCGGCCTGCTGATTCTTCCCTGGGTCTTTTCGACAGCATCTTCGGGTCTCATGTGGACCCTTCTCTACCACCCGTTTGGCCTCCTCAACTATCTGTGGGTGGGCGTCTTGGGTCAGGATGCGCCGATAGAGTTTTTGGCGAAATCGGGCCTGGCAATGGCTTCGGTCGTCGCTGTCAATACCTGGAAGTCATACCCGTTCTACATGATTATTATTCTCGGTGGCTTGCAGGCGATTCCCACCGAACTGTACGAAGCCGCCAAGGTTGACGGGGCGAACGCCTGGAAACGGTTCTGGCATATTACGCTGCCACAGCTACGCCCTATCCTGATCGCCATCTCAACGATTGACATCATCACTACCATGGGGCACGTTGATCTTATCAGAATGCTCACCAAAGGCGGTCCGCTCAGAAGCACCGAGACGGTCGCCTACTACATTTACAAGACCGCGCTCCTGGACGGCAACCTTGGCTACGGCGCGGCGATCAGTACCTTGATGTTACTCATGCTGGCTATCCTGATCATCATCTATTTGAGGCTGCTGTCTCGAGGGAGTGAGGCCGGTGAAACAAGCTTTTAGCCAGCGCCTTCGATCCCGCTACCTGATTCACCAGGTCTTTATCGTCGGCCTGACAGTCCTCGCGGCTGTCATCATTTTGACGCCGGTCGTCTGGATGATCAACGCTGCGCTGCGTCCAATCAAAGAGGTGCTGACCTATCCTCCACAACTGGACCCCAGTCAACTCACATTCGAGTACATGGCGTCGTTGATCGAAAATGAACGGTATCGAGGGTATTTCAGAAACAGTGTCATTCTGGCACTGTCAACGCTCGTTATCACCATCATCCTTGGTCTTTTGGCAGCCTATGGGTTCTCGCGCTTCAATATGGGAGGGGGCCGTATCATGCTGTTGGGCATAATGGCCCTGCTGATGCTGCCAACCGTGACCCTGATCGTCCCTTATTTCCGACTGGCGCATCTTGTTGGTCTCTATGACTCCTTACTTGGGCTGATCATTGTAAACACCGCTTTTATCTTGCCGATCAGTATCTGGCTGCTGAAGGGGTACATGGATGCTATACCGATCGATCTCGAGGAAGCGGCGATGATCGATGGCTGCACGCGTCTGCAAGCCATGTGGAAGATCCTGGTACCCCTGACTGTCCCCGGAATTGTGAGTACGGGCACTTTCGCCTTTATCTTTGCCTGGAACGAGTTCCTCCTTGCGGTGACGTTAACCGACACGCCGGACGCGCAGCCGCTCACTATCGGCCTGGCCGCATTTTTTGGCCAGTTTGTCAGGGACTGGAATTCGATAATGGCTCTCTCAACCATTACCAGTCTCCCGCTGATGATCATATTTGTCGTTTTTCAGCGTTGGGTGGTGCAGGGCATGACCAGCGGCGCAGTCAAGTAACCTTCACTTCCGCCGACGCGTTCATCTGGCGGAAAATCCACTTCACGGCGCGTGCACCGTGACCCCACCACTCTGATCCGAATGTATAGCGGCCAATACACGTTACCTCGGACATCGCGGTAAGAAATCCAGATCCAAAGCGCATCCGACCGCATCTGCGCAAGTGTATCCAGAAGTTCGGATGGGTGTGGTTCCTCCCGACACCTCCTTAGCATGGAGATAACGAAAATGCGCATAGCAATCGCCGGCATCAGCCACGAAGCCCTGAACACTTCCCCGATACAGACAACAATGGAGCATTTTCAAGTCTGGCGCGGCCAGGAAATCTTGCAAGGGGAAGGCCCGTTTTCGCCCTACGCAGCGGGGACGGCGGCGGGGTCATCGGTGGGACCGAAATACGCCACGCTTGCCGAAATGATGGACGACCTGGGCGTTGAACTGGTACCTGTATTGTACGCAGGCGCCTTGGCCCCATCCGGCACTGTGGAACAGACCGCCTACCTCCAGTTGCGAGACGAGATCGTCGAAGGTATTGAGCAAGCGGGCCAACTCGACGGCATTTGCCTGGTCCTGCATGGCGCGCTTCTGGTAGAGAACATCTGGAGCGGCGAGACCGATCTGGTGCGTTCGATCAGGGCCGTGGTTGGAAACGAAATCCTGATCTCAGCCAGGTTTGACCTGCATGGCAACCTCACCGAAGAGTTTGCCAACAAGGCTGATATCTGGACGGTTTATCGTACTGCTCCCCACCGTGACGCGCCGCAAACGCTGGAAAGGGCGATGACGCTGCTCGCCCACTGTATTCGAGGCGGTTATCGTCCGCGGCCTGTCTTTGTGCGCGTGCCGATGATATTGCCCGGCGAAAAGGCTACCACTGACGTTGAGCCGATGAAGTCGCTGCTGGCGCTGGCTGTCGAGATTGGGCAACAGCCGGGCATCCTCACCGCCGAAATACTGGTCGGCTTTGGCTGGGCGGACGCGCCTTATTCCTCCTGCAGCGTCGTGGTTATTGCCGAAGACGAGCCGCACCTGCCCCATGCACGGCGGCAGGCAAAACGGCTGGCGCAGGCCATGTGGGACCAGCGCCACAACTTCATTTTTGATTCGGAAGCCGCCGCGTCCGCAGACGAAGCCATCGATCTCGCCCTGGAAGCCGAGGAAAGCTGTGTCTTTATCGCAGATTCCGGGGACAATCCCACCGCGGGCACACCCGGCGACGCGCCTCACTTTCTTGCGCGTCTGATAGCCAAAAACGTCCCTGACGCGATTGTGGCCGGTATTCCCGACAGCGCGGCCGCCCGCATCTGTTTCGAAGCCGGCGTTGGCGCTACCGTATCGCTCAGTCTGGGTGGCAAGATGGACACGGAGTATGGCGCTCCCTTGGAAGTCACGGGCACTGTGGAACATCTCTGCCAGGCCGGGCCTGACACCAAGGAGGCCGCCATCGCCACTGTACGCGTGGGCGGCGTGCGTGTACTGGTTGCCGACAGACGCATGTATTTCTCAACCTTGAACAATTTTCGCATGGCCGGAATCGAGCCGCTCGAGCACAAAATCGTCGTTGTGAAACTGGGCTATCTAATGCCGGAGCTACGCGACGCGGCACCGCGCGAGATCCTGGCACTGACCCCAGGTTATTCTGACTTGGATTTCACCCGGTTACCATACAGATACATAACACGCCCGATCTTTCCCTTGGATGAAGAGTTCGCCTGGTCCCCGGTGATCTCAAATGTCGCAGGCTACGGCGGCTGAAGGCGTCAAGTCATGACCAGGTGAGACAGAAACGCGCATACGAGCATCATCAGGACTGACCGCATGGAGGTCGGTTCGTTGAAAGAGAGGAGAACGTCACATGGCCGGACCCGGCATGGAACTGGTTGGCGAAGAGGAGATTGAGGAGGTCCTGCAGGTGTTGCGAGCCGGCTATCTCTATCGGTACGGCATTTCGACCGCAGATGGGGACGATCCGCGCTTTCAGGGCAAAGTTTACCAGTTGGAGCAGGAAGTCGCCGCCATGTCGCAGGTGCGCTTCGCGGTGGCGGTCAACTCCGGCACGTCGGCCCTGTTGGCGGCGATGGTGGCGCTGGGCATCGGCCCCGGCGATGAGGTGATCGTCCCTGGCTTTACATTTGTGGCCAGCATCTCCGCCATCGTTTACACCGGCGCCGTGCCTGTCCTGGCAGAGATCGATCGCACTTTCAATCTGGACCCAGAGGACGTGAAGGCAAAGATTAGCCCCCGCACCAAGGCGATCATGGCCGTCCACATGATGGGCAATCCGGCCCGTCTGAAGGAACTCAAAGCGGTGGCGGATGAACACGATCTTTATCTTATTGAGGATTGTTGCCAGGCTTTTGGCGCGGCCTATAGTGGACGTCCAATCGGTTCGATCGGCCATGTCGGCGCGTTCAGCTTCAACATTTACAAGACGATCACGTCGGGAGACGGAGGCATGGTTATCACCGACGATGAAGAGTTGTACAGGCGGGCGTTCGCTTTTCATGACCAAGGTCATTCCCCTTTGCGGACCGGCGTCGAGATCGGCAAGCGCCCATTTCTTGGCTTGGATTTTCGCTATACTGAGCTGCAGGCGGCGGTGCTGCTGGCACAATTGCGCAAACTACCGGGTCTGATTGACCTTCTGCAGACCAAGAAGCGCCATTTGAAGGCGGCCCTAGCAGATCTGCCGGGCCTAGCGTTTCGCGAAGTGCTCGATGCCGAGGAAGAGGTCGCCACTATTCTGACGGTGATCCTGCCGACTGCGGAGATAGCGCGAAAAGTTGCCGAGGACCTGGAGAGCAAAGTGGTGGCCGAGGCCGGTTGGCACGTCTACAACAACATGGAACATCTTCTCGAACAGCGCATGCCTACGCCTCTTTCCTGTTCGTTCAGTTGCCCTCACTACGCCGAAAATGGCGGTGCCATGCAGTACCGGGAAGGCATGTTGCCCCGCACTGACGACCTGCTGTCTCGCTCGATCAATATCAGTATCGGCGTGTCCGACGCCGGCCTTGGCTCAGCCTTCGGCGTTACTATTCACGACGATCTGGATGTCGTCGCGGAGCGGGCAGACACCTTTCGCCGCGTCGCTGCCCGCTATCTTGACTGAACTTCAGCCTTACACTGGGAAGGGGGAAAGAAACGGCTCATTTGCCAAGACTAACGACATTGACACGAAGTCTGCCAGCATTGTAAAGTCAAACTGACCTTTTGCAGAGCAGGAAAAACATAAATTCAATACGTAATTACTAAGCCACAGTATTTGACCAGACAGTCATCCTTGGAACCATTCAGGCTCTTGTTGACGCAACTGGTGTACAGGCGCCGCCGTGCTCGCCAGCCGACACGCTGCGAAGAAGGCACACGGTCGGTGAGGGATGGTTTTGGAGGGGGGCGTTGCGGGGGCGCAGCCCCTGCACAAGGGAGGGCCGAAGGCCCGACCGCCCAAAATACAACAATGAGGGGAGAAAAAACACCATTGCTCGCCTCGTTCAGGGTTGCGCATCAGTTGCGGCTGAGTAGTTACTTCAATACTAGAAAGGAAACAGTTTTCAATGGACGCAGCCACTGCTGACATCGCCCAATCCTTCTCAGAAGACGGTTTCGCTGTCGTACCGAACCTGTTTCTCCGACAGGAGGCAAAGGCATTAAAGAAGGAAGTGCAGAGGATTCTGGTTGAGGTAAGACAAGAGCTCGGAGGAAGCAATACTGCCAGGGAGATGCTGGATGCCACAGGCGTATATGTTGGAGTGGCAGGGCGAAGCGAAATTTTCCGCCATGCGGCACGCGACAAACGGCTGGTCGACATCCTAGAGGCCATCATTGGCCCAAATGTTGAATTCCTAAGTGATAAGGTCGTTTACAAGGACACCGAGACCCACACTGCAAGCCCGTGGCATCAGGACTGGCCCTACTGGGAGGGGACGCACAAGGTTTCCATCTGGTTCGCGCTCGATGACGCCACCCCGGAGAATGGATGCCTCAAGTTGATGCCAGGTTCCCACATCGGAAGTTTAGTCCATGACGGCGACAGCAGCGACGGCATAGGTTTCGGCCACCGGGTCCGGCCCGAAACGGTCGATGAAAGCGCGGCCGTCACCGCCCCACTGGAGGCGGGAGGCGCAGTCTTCTTCCACGACCTTACCATGCACGCCAGCCACCCCAACACCGAGCGTCGCGAACGCTGGACCTGGATTCCGACATTTCGAGATGCCCAGGCAGACGATCCCCCCTATTCGTTTGCCGTAGCCAACTATGTGGTTCGCGGCGTAGGGCGATAGCGAGTAACCTCAGGGACGTTTCCGGTCTTACCCGAATGTAACTGTCTAACCAGGATTGAGGGCCTGATCAGCCCTCTGGCCTGTCAAAAAGCGGGCTCCGGTCGTGTATGCCTGCCGACTTCCCGCGAAATGAGGAGGATGTAAGGTTGAACCATCGGTCGCTGGACATTGATTCTACAGATCAATTGCCGAACGCCTATCTAAATCAGATGGGCGCTCTCTTTGTCGTCTTTGACGAACATTCACAGGACTCAGGCAACATATCGTATGGCGTGCAGGTTGACCGGCAGCGCTTCTTCGTCAAAACCGCGGGCGATCCTTCAGATCCACGCCCCTTTCTGTCTCACAAAAGAAAGAGTTGCCCTACTTCGCAATGCGGCCCGCCTGTGGCGTAGCTGCGCTCATGTCGCTCTACCCCGGCTACACAACGTTATCGAGTCGTTGCACGGACCACTGCTCGTCTATGACTGGGTCGACGGCGAACTTCTCTACGCAGATCGGGAAACGCGCTATAAACTTCAATCGGCCTTTCAGCGTTTTCGCAGGCTGCCCTTCTCAGAGATTCTGAACGCGCTCAATCAGATTTTCGAATTACACCATGTGCTTTCCCAAGCAGGATGGATAGCGAACGACTTCTATGACGGCTCCCTGATCTATGATTTTGTTCGCCAGGATATACATGCCATAGATCTTGACGGGTATCGGGAGGGTCCCTTTGTCAATGGGATGGGGCGCATGTTTGGTTCGTCTCGATACATGGCCCCCGAAGAGTTTGAGCGAGGCGCGTCAATCGATGAGCGAACGACTGTCTTCACACTGGGGCGCACTGCAGCCAACCTGCTATCAGACGGTACGCTGGCGCGTTCAGCTTTCGGCGGCAGCGACGCGCAATTCGAGGTTGTATGCAGGGCTTGTCAAACCTCGCGCGAGCAGCGATTTGCGTCAGTTGCCGATTTCTATACTGCCTGGTTGGAAGCGATCAGTGGGACGTCTTCTTGCTGAAGTAATCTGAAGCGAGTGAATCGGGGTGGAAGATCGATCTGGCGCGGCCGGCACTCCTGGAAGTGGGTCCAAAATGTGCCAGTCGCATCACTAGTAGACCAGACAAACGAGGCGGGACCAAAGGGCGCTACCGCCCCCCAAATCCGGTCATGGCGATCCCCTGGACGAAGTAACGCTGTGCCACAATGAAAATCGCTACCATCGGCGTCAGCATCACCGTGCTGGCCGCAAAGACGACCTCCCAGTTCTTGGCGTAGGAGTCGTTGTAGGCGCGGATGCCCAGCGCCAGCGGCCACTTGTCCATCGAGTTTATGTAGATCAGCGGGTTCATGAAATCGTTGTAGTGCTGCAATAACGCAAACACTGCAACAGTCGCGATCACCGGTTTGGATAGAGGGAGGAGAATCTGAACAAGGACGCGGATGCGGCTGGCGCCGTCGATCTCGGCCGCGTCTTCCAGCTCCATCGGGATGCCGCGAAAGAATTGGCGCATGAGAAAGACGTAGATTGCGCCGATGCCCGCCCAGTAGGGCACGATCAGTGGCAGCCAAGTGTCGATCCATTTCAGGTTTTTGAATATCAGGAAGCGGGGTACCAGGGTCACCACATCGGGCAGCATCATCGTCGCCAGGAGCAAGGCAAACCAGAAATTGCGCCCCGGCCAACTGATACGGGCAAACGAGTAGGCCACCAGCGCCGACGAAACGACAGTTCCCACGACGGCAAACAGAACAATGATCAGCGTGTTGTAGATGAATCTCGTTAGCGGCAATAGTTGAAACGCCTTGACGTAATTGTTCCAATGGGGATCCTGGGGCAGCCAGACGATCGGGTGCGCGAACACCTCGGTCGAGACTTTCAGAGAGGAGGAGATCATCCAGAACGTAGGCACCAGGAACGTGATCACCAGGACGGTCATAAAGACCTGTAGCACCGCCAGCCGGGCTATCTCCCACCCTGAGCGAGATTTGTCGCCCAGTCTTGGCCTCAGTACGCTCCCAGCCTGTGGATCGGCAGAAGTTGACTGCCAGTCGGTCGCCAAAGCCCCCTGCGCTTGCCTGTCTGACCGCATCGTCATTCCCCTTCCTCGTAGTAGACCCAGCGTCTAGACAAGTAGAACTGGAACAGAGTAAAGCCAACAACAATGACGAAAAGCTCCCAGGCCAGAGCCGAAGCGTAGCCCATGTTGAAGTACTGGAAGGCATTGCGATAGATGTTCAGGACCACAAATAGAGTAGCGTCCTGTGGTCCGCCTTCGGTCATGATCATCGCCGGCACAAATGATTGGAAGGAGTTGATGATCGCGATCACCATGTTGTAGAAGATCAAGGGCGTCATCAGCGGCAGAATGACGTAGCGCAGACGGCCAAACGTGCCGGCCCCGTCCAGGCTGGCGGCCTCTTTCAGCGACTCCGGGATACTGCCCAATCCGGCGATAAAAATTACCATCTGGCGGCCAATCATCCAGAAGGACATGAAGATAAATGCCGGTTTGGTGAGGCGCGGTTCAAAGAGCCACATGCGCGGTTCAATGCCGAACCAGCCCAGTGCTTCGTTGAGAATGCCGAATTCCGGGTGCAGTACCCGCTGCCAGACCACTGCGCTGGCAACCAAGGGCACGATTATCGGCATATAGAATCCTGCCCGGTAGAAGTCCCGGAAGCGGATCTTTTGCGTAAGCGCCAACGCCAGTGTGAAGGAGATCGTTAATTGGATGGGGACTGCGAAAATAGTATAAAAGGCGCTGTTATAGAGGCTGAGATTGACCTTTGGGTCTTTGAACATCTGCGCCAGATTGGCGAAACCGACAAATACAGGCGGGCGCAGAAGGTCCCATTCAACAAAGATCAGATAGACCGAATAGAACATCGGGAAGGCGATGAAGACCGAGAACCCGATGATAAACGGCGACGCAAACAGATAGCCGGCGATCCAATCCCGGAGTTGTCGTTTGGAGATGCGGCGTTTGCCGCTTACGGCAGCTGTTGCGGCCATGAATGATCCTCGAAGGGGCGGCGATACAGTTCGCCGCCCCCTTTGTATAGCGTAGCTTTCTTATCCCTGCCTGGCCCAGTGGGCATCGAGCAGGCCCTGCACGCCTTCATTGAGCGCGGGAACGACGTCAGCAGCGGTTGCGCTGTTGGCCAGCATCGGATCCCAGGCAACCGGCTTCGCCACCTCGCTCCAGATCTGCCCGCGAGAGACGCCGCCGATAACGTCGACCTCGGAACGCAGGAAGGCGTTGCTGAAGGCGGCTGCGTTGGAGACACCGAAGCGCTCCTCAATCGTCGGGCCCCAGAAGTTTTCTACAAGCGACGCGGTATTGGGAATGCGGCCGGTTATGGTCGAATAAATCTTCTGGCCATCTTCGCCGCCCATGTAGTGAACGAAGTCCCAGGCGGCATCCACCAGATCGCTCTTAGGTACGCACACGCCCTCGGCCCAGCCGCGGTGAGGCCGGCTCTCGTCCGCCATCTGTGGCATTAACACCACGTCGAACTCGATCTCCTTCCCCTCTTCGCGCAGTTCAGGGCTGTTCAACCGCGGGAAGAACCAGGGACCTTCATACTTCATGGCCGCGTTGCCGGTGTCGATCGTGTTGGTGCCGCCTTCCAGATCGGCCGGTGTCGGCGAAATGCCCAGGCCGTACATGAAGTCCTGCGCGACAAACTGCAGAATCTCAATGATTTCCGGCTGGTCGTACATGGCCGTGCGGGGGTCAACCAACTCGTCGAACTCCTGCACGCCGGTGGCGCGGATCCAGTGGATGTCGCGGGCATAGCTGCCGTTGGCCTGATAGCCGTACATCTTGGAATCGCCGTCGGTGCTGGTCAGCTGCTCGGCGATACTGACAAAGTCCTCGAACGTCCAGTCGTCGGTCGGATAAGCGACGCCGGCTTCGTCGAAGGCATTCTTCGCGTAGAACATCACCATCACACCGGACTGAAGCGGAATCAGATAGCGGCTCCCGTCGCGACGCGTGCTGAACTCGATACTGTCCACGCCATCAGGATACGGGCCGGTGAAGTTGTCCCTTTCGACGTAGGCGTCGATGGGGGCCAACAGTCCGGCATCGCTGAAAGGCTGCCACTCCCAGCCCTGGAACGAGGCAACTTCGGGCACGACGCCGCCAGCGAAAGTGGTCTGCAGCTTGGTGTAGTAATCCACACCTGTGCCGCTAATCGAAGGCTTTATCGTGACGTTCGGATTCTGCTCAGTGTAGGTATTCCCCAGCTCTTCCCACGCGGGGATGTCAGAGGCGTCGCCCCAGGCGAAAAAGTCGAGTTCGATATCCTCGGCGGCAGGGGCTGAGCCGCCTTCTCCGCCGCTGTCCGCGGGCGCCGGCGCCGGACACGCCGCCAGCAACAATGTAGTGGAGCCGATGCCGATTCCTTGCAGGAACGAGCGTCGGGAAACTTGGCGTCTCCTGCTCCGTTGGGCGTCTGTCATTGTTCCCTCCTTAGGTGGGTCAACTTCCGACCAGAAATTTGGTTTTCAACCTGTGGACGGCCCGTGGCTAGGCGGCAACTTCGCGGGGGTCTTGATGCCAGCCCGGTGGGCAACAAGGCATAGGATACATCAACTGGCAGAATTCGTCACAATTGGGCGGTCGCATGTAGGGGAACAGCAAAGTGGTCGCATTCATTAACCAACTACTAACCTCTTCATAATTTGCACTTATTTTCGAACCTGTAGGATTGTCTTTCAATGCAGATATCCTTAAGTTTCAAATCCATCCACACTGGCAGAGAAAGTTTCAAACTGTCTTGCGGCCTGGTGCAAATGGCATTCGATGAACACGAAGGCTGAAGGGTCTTGGCCTGTTTTCGGGAACGGGCCCTGTTGCGTCTGTACAAACCTTTCAATTCGCCAGTAGGATTCCAGCGAAGGTAACCTCTAATGGACTTGGTTCTGTTGCGGCGGACGGGCGCCGAATGCATCGGCGTATTCTTTCTTGTTCTGGCTGCCTGCGGGTCCGTCATGATTGGCGGGCTGACGGGCGCGTACGGACACATGGGCATGGCCTTCTCGTCAGGGCTTGTTGTAATGGTCATGGTAGCCGCGACCGGCCACCTGTCAATGGCCCACCTGAACCCGGCAGTGACGCTGGCTTTTGCTCTTTCGGGTCACTTCCCGTGGCGCGAGGTGCCGGTCTACATCGTCGGCCAAATTACCGCAGCTGCACTGGGAGCTGCCGTACTCCGGCTTATGTTTGGAAACGTTTTCGCACTGGGCGCCCATCTTCCGGCCGGACCGATTCTGCAGTCTCTGGTCATGGAGGTCTTGATAACCGCCATCCTGATGTTTGTCATTGCAGCGGTAGCTACGGACCAACGTGCGCAGGGACTGCCTGCTGCGCTTGCAATTGGTGGGGCGGTGGCGTTGAACATACTCTGGGCAGGCCCGATCAGCGGCGGGTCAATGAACCCTGCCCGTTCCTTCGGCCCGGTCCTTGTCTCCGGGGAATGGACGGCTCACTGGATCTACTGGCTCGGTCCGATATTCGGCGCGGCACTCGGGGCTTTCGCCTACGAATTCGTGCGCGGCAGCGAACCCGAAAAGAAGCAAGCCTAACACATGCTAACTTGGAAAATCTGTATTCCTCTGCTTGAACTGATAGGTGCTTGCAGGGGGTAAGAGGCGGGTAGGGTTTATTGCCCCATCGGCAGATCTTTCCGGCCACAGGACCCTTTGACCACCAATCAATATCAGGCTACATCCTGATACGGACCTCGGTTTCCGGGAGGCATCAAGGAGGCGACTTGGGTCATGGCATTTTTGGCGAGGGCGTCAAAGTGTCTCCGTCTCTCGCTCCGAGGAAGGTCTTCGGGGATTGTCAGTGGCCCAAACGGTCTGCCAACACGTATTCTCACATGCGTCCTGCGAAACTTACGCAGGTTGACCAGAATCTTTTCTGTCCCCAGCACGGCTACGGGCAGGAGGCGAGACTGCGCCTGTGAAGCCAGCATGCCAACGCCTGATTGGGCGTGAATCAGTTTTGCGCTGTGGCGCGCCGTGTGACCGGCAATCCGTTCGATCCGCTCGCCCCGCTCCCGCGCCCCAGCCATGGAGGGATCGATTCCCCCCTCAGGAAAAACGCCGATGGTTCGGCCGTCCTTCAGCGCGGCCAGCGCAGCACGCATTGCCTTGCGATCCACCTGCCCCCGCCAGATCGGAATCAAATTGAACGACCGGCTGAGAAAGCGGAAAAAGCAGACGCGTTCTGTCTCAATGGCAAGCAGGAAAACGATGCGGACCGGCAGGAAGATCATGAGCAAAGGGCCGTCGAACCAGCTGAAGTGATTGGAAACGAGTATCAAGGCCTCGTTGCGCGGGAAGTTCTCCAGGCCCGTTACTGAAACAGAAACAAAAAGGCTGCTAATCAACCGGCCAAGGAACACAAGTATTGACTGGAGGATTCCCTGTAGAGAGGCGTACATGGCACCATTCTCCTCTAGGTCAGGAAGGTAGCGGCGCCGAAGCCGCGATCAGTCCGCTGTCCTGTAGTTCCTGCCACATCGCTGCAGGCGGCTCCACATCCCAGATGGCCCGATTGTCATCGGCCTCGGCCGCGGTCGCCGAGCCGATAACGAGAGAGGCTATGGCGTGATGGGCCCCCGCGAAATGCAGGGCAGCGACGTGCAGGGGCACGCCATGCCCTGTCGTAATCTGCTGGAGGCGCCCCGCCTTTGCCAAGATTTCCTCCGGCGCGTCTTCGTAGTCGTATTTGGCTCCTGAAACCGGGCCTGTGGCCAGAATGCCACTGTTATACACGCCGCCCAGAAAGATGCTCACGTCGTTCTCCGTACACCAATCCAGGAAATTCAGCGAAGTCTGCTCCAGGAGCGTGTAGCGTCCGGCCAGCAGAAAACAGTTGACGTCGATCTTCTTGGCGAATTCCCATTCCATCTCCCACTGGTTCATGCCTGCTCCCACCGCGCCGATGACCCCTTGCTCTCTCAGGTCCACCAGCGCAGGGAAGGCCTCGTCCAGCGCCTGCTGATTGTGAAATTCTTCATTCACGAAGTCGGGATCATGTACAAGAACAATGTCAACCCGGTCCATTCCCAATCGCTTGAGGCTGGCCTCAATGCTCTTCATTACGCCATCCCGACTGTAGTCGAAATAGATTGATCGGTCAGGACGCAGGATGCGGCCGATTTTGGTCTGGATTACCACATTGTCGCGTGGAATGCCCCGCAGCGCTTCGCCGAGCCGCCGTTCCGCCTCCCCCGCGCCGTACAGGGGAGCGGTGTCGAAGAAACGAATTCCATTTTCATAGGATCGACGGACTGTTTCGAGGGCCTCTTCATCGTCCAAATCACTGTAGAGATTTCCGATCGGTGCGGTGCCCATGCCCAATCTCGTAACTCGCAAGCTGGTGTTGCCGACCTGCGCGCTGGGAATTGTGTTAGCAGTCATATTGTCGCTCCATGTGGCGCCGATTGTTCACTGAGGATGGCGCACGAAATCCTGCGGGTTGTGCGCCAAGGCTCACGGGCTGCGGCGCGTGCCGGCGGCCTTATTCTGGTGCGTCTGCGCACACGAAGTGACGCCGCGTTCCAGTTGGGAAAAACGGACCCGAGACCCCCACCGTACTGTCGGATTCCTCCAAGAATACGGGCGAAGAATTTATGCCGGAGGAATTGTACAACAACTGGGGCCGTAATGCCACAGGCAAATTCTCCACCGGACTGACGGCCAAATTACACCAGAGGCAGGTACACGCGGGGGTGCAATGCAAGGAAATTCGTAACTACTAAGCCACAGTAGTTGATCAGCCAGTCATCCTTGGAACCATACAGGCTCTAGGTGACGCAACTAGTGTACAGCCGCCGCCATGCTCGCCAGCCGACACGTTGCGAAGAAGGCACACGGTCGGTGAGGCATGTTTTTGTAGGGGGGCGTTGCGGGGGCGCAGCCCCTGCACAAGGGAGGGCCGAAGGCCCGACCGCCCAGAACTGCAGTGGTCAGTGGTTAGTGGTCAGTGACCGGAGGCGCTTTGGATTGGGAGGCGCGGCTGGTCCTTATGGCCGAGAACTGGCACTGGCTGAATTGTTTCGAACAGATAGGGGAAGAGCAGGCAGGCTTTTTGCGTTTTAGATATGGGCCGCCACCTTTGACTACTATATCAGCTGCGCGTGAAAGGCATCCATCTGCGGCAAAATCGTCTTCCACGAGAACTGCGTTTCAACAAACGAACGGGCCGCTTCGCCAAGGGCGCGGCTGCGGTCGCCGGCACCGGCCTGGTCGCGCAGCAGGGACACCACTGCGTCGGCAAAGGAAGTGGCGTCATCAGCGATCAGAATGTGCTCCCCATCCCGGACCGGGATCCCTTCTACACCCAGCGTCGTGCTTACAACCGGCCGCGCGCAGGCCAATGCCTCCAAGACCTTGAAACGAGTGCCTCCCCCCACACGCATTGGTGTCACATATACCGACGCGCCATGTATGTAAGGAACGACATCCTCGACTTCACCGGTCAACTCTATGTCCGGCTCTGCCCGCAACCGGTCCAACCTGCGGTGAGGATCCATGCCGACGATCTGCAATTTTACATCCAGTTGGCTGCGGACGCGAGGCAACACCTTCAGCCCGAACCATAGCATGGCATCCACATTGGGGCGATAGTCCATTTTGCCCGTGAAGACCAACGAAGGAGGGCTCTTAGGCAGCAGCGGTTGGGGAACATAGCGGGAGATTTCAATGCCGTTGGGCACATTCACGACCGGCCGCCGCGGCGCCAGCGAGGACAACATCCGCCGGTCCGGCTCGCTGACAGCAACGATACCATCTACGGCCTGACAGAATGCACGTTCATAGCGGTACAGTTTCTGCCACTGCAGCCAGCTGTAGAACGCTGCCGGCCAGCGTGCTATGCTGCGGCCATCCATCAATGCTGCTCTCTTCTGCAGCAGGAATTCGGCGTTGTGATTGTCGAAAACGACAAGGGGTCGATCTCCAGCCATCTGCAGAATCTGAAAGCCGTAAGGGACCATCTCCAAACCTTCGACTTGCACGAGGTCATAGGTCTTTTCTGCCAGCATGCGCTCGAGCAGGGCGAAGGCATCTTTCTGTACCAGGCGCAGGCCCATGTCCGGCTTTCCAGTCACCAAGGCGTCGAGCAGGCGGCGGCTCAATCGCCTTTCGGGTTGCCGAAAGGCCTCGACCCGGGTGCAAAGCTCAGCCAGCCTCGGTTCCGGCCAGCTCTTGTTTGCTGGCGCGAGGCAGGTGAAAAGATCCACTTCGTGCTTGGAAGCGAAGTGGCGTAACAGAAAGTAGTTGCGGAGAGTTGTGCCTTGGCGGGGAGGATAAGGAGACTGCGGTGTAAGGAGGAGAAGTTTCATCGCCGCCGGTCAGGCTGAACTATGATTTACCGGCGCGGCCGGTACTGCGGGGCCGTCGCAGACCATGCGGTAGACTTCCAGAGTTTCTGCCGCGGCGCGGCCCCAGCTGAATACCGATGCTCGCTGCAGGCCCTTCTGGCACAGCTCTTGATGGAGTTCATCGTCGGTCAGAAGACGGTGCATGGCGACGGCGATCTCTTCCCAGTCTGATGGATCGACAATCAGCCCAGCATCTCCGACCACCTCCGGCATACTACTCGTGTTACTCACAATGGTCGGTGTGCCACAGGCCATTGCTTCCAGCGGCGACAGCCCAAACCCTTCGTAAAACGCCGGATGTACATGGCAACGTGCGCCGACGAACAGCTGATGGAGATCCTCATCAGGTACGCGATCCAAGAAAAACGTGCTTTGACCAAGATCCAACTGTTCGACCTTCCGATACACTTCCTCGTACAACCAGCCGGGCTTACCGGCCAGGACGAGGCCCGTGTCCTCCACGCTGTAACACTTACGAAGATGGTGAAAGGCGTCCAGCAGGCCGCCTACATTCTTGCGAGGTTCAATTGTACTGACGAAAAAAATGTACTTTTCCGGGATACCGTACTTGTCCTGCATTGCCGCTCGGGATTTTGCTTTCGACAGTGGGCAGTAAAGGGACGCCGCGGCTTCGTAAATGACGCTGATTTTTTTGGGAGAAGCGCCGAGCCGACCAACTACATCGCTCTTGGTACTCTCGCTGGGCACGATTATGTGCTGGGCATGGCGCACTGCCTGGTCGATTTGGCTGTAGTAGGCGGCGTGGGACTCGGTCAGAAAGTGGGGCCAACGCAGGAAGGCGAGATCGTGAACGGTGATTACTGAAGGGACGCTGCTGTAAAGGGGCGGAATAAAGTCTGTGCTGTGGAGGAGGTCCAGCGAATGGAAAGACAACTCTGCAGCCAACATTTTCTGTTCGACGCGCGTATGCACAGGCGCGAACAGGGTGCGCCTTCGAAAATTGGGCGCGGTGGCCAGAGGTTTCCGCTGTTTGCGGTGCTGGAAAACTGTGAACGTTGTTTCCCGATCCAGCTGCGCAAGCTCTTCTATGAGATGCGTTGTATAGCGACTGATTCCTGCAGGCTGGTGGTAACTGAGCCTGGCGTCAATGCCAACTCGCATAGTCTCGACGGTTCTAATGATGGGACAGTTTGTCCTACGCGCCTCCAGGTTGCGAATTCAAATGAAATCGGCACCTAGCGACCGTGTTGCCGGGCGGTGTGGGGTATCCCGCTCCCGAAGTCACAATCACTCTTTATTGTATCATTTGTCTGAAATAGGGTCAAATAAACTTACAGACTTGCTCTTAACGTTTGGTTTTCAGTTCGATGATTGAACCCAAAATCTCCTCCGTATCCAGATAAGCCCACACTGCTCCCGGGTCCAATGTTGAGCCACCGCTCTGGATAATATCCACTTTCAGCTCCTGTGCCACGCCTTCAGGATCGGGCACTCGAAAGAGCAAGTGGTGTAGTCCCTCGCCCCTTTCGTCCAAGAACTCGGAATAGATGTTGTCACCCTCAAGCGGCTCGATAAATTCGATCTGGACTGCGCCGGTCTCGATGAAGGCTAGTCTCATACGGAAGTTTCCTGGCTGTCCACGAAAGGTAGACTGTGCATCAAGATCGCTGCCCTCGGGCGGCCAGTCCACCACCTGGGCCGGTTCCATTGCAAAGCGCTCTGTCCACGCTTTGGCCGCGGCGCGCGCATCGCGCACGACGATTCCCACTTGTACAACAGATCCCAATTCGATTTTTTTCATAGTTGGCTTTGGCGGCCCTGTCCTCTGAATGGTCTAGCACCACGCCAGCGGAATTAGACCGCCAGGCGGGCAATGGAATGAAACTGCTGTTATCACGTGGCTCCTCCCGAAAGGTACCAAGCCTCCCGGTGTATCATTCGGGCACAATGATTCTTGGCGCGAAAAAGCTCCCGCCTGTTTTGCTGAATATGTGGGATAATAGCAACTGCCAGCTTGAAAGCCAAACATACCTGCAGGAGGGTTTCGATGATAATACAGGATATCAAGACAACCGTGCTGTCCCTTCCCCATCTTCCTGGATTTCAGGATGCGACTATTCGTCATATCTCGCCGGGGCGCAGCCAGTGTTTCGTCCATGTCTATTCTGATCAGGGTCTGGTCGGGCTGGGGCTGGGCGGAGGAACAACCGCGGCGCGCGAAGTGATTGAACGAACGCTTAAGCCGATTCTACTTGGTCAGAACGCTTTGCATATCGAAAAGCTGTGGGATGAAATGTTCTGGGCGATTCGAGGAGTCGGGCGCAAGGGTCTTGCATTCAGCGCGCTCTCGGCAGTGGATATCGCCCTCTGGGATCTGAAGGCCAAGTACTATGAGACGCCCCTCTACCAGCTGCTGGGGCCTTTCACAGAAACGGTGCCCGTCTACGGCAGCGGCGGCTGGACGCACTTTTCTGAGGATGAATTGGTGGCAGAGCAGTGTAGTTACGTGGAACGGGGAATGAAGGCCGTAAAGATGAAAGTCGGCAAGGATTTCGGCCAGAGCGAGCAGGAGGACGTAGCGCGCCTGGAATCGGTGCGAGAGGCGGTAGGCCCTGATGTGTCAATCTACATCGACGCCAATAACGGCTACTACGCCAAACAGGCCATCCGCATGGCAAGAATCTTTGAGCAGTACGATGTAGGCTGGTTTGAAGAGCCGGTTCTGGCCGACGATATCGAAGGTCTGGCGTCTGTTGCCAGAGCCATCGACATCCCTGTGGCAACCGGTGAACACGAGTACACCAAGTATGGTTTCAAGGACCTTATCGCCCGCGGCGGCGCCGACATTGTGCAACCCGACGTAGGCCGCGTCGGCGGCATCACCGAGTGGATGAAGGTCGCCCATCTGGCACACGCTTTCAATCTGCCGGTGGCTCCGCATGCTTACCAGCTCGTACATCTTCATATGGCCTGTGCGACACCGAATCTGAAGGTTGTCGAATACCTGGGCACGGTCGAGGCGTCCGACCGTATTTTCTACTCTTCCTTCGACGAACCGCAAGACGGTCTTTGGTCTCCAGACCCTGATAGACATGGCCTGGGCCTGGAGCTTGACCCGGTCGCGCTCAAACACTATGCTGTAGATTGAGTATCGATAACTACTAAGCCATATACAGTGCCTGTCTTGACCAGTCTTTTATCCCTGCCGCCATTCAGACTATCTGATTGCGTATTCGGTTGGCGGCAGCCGGGTTGGCGTGGCGGCACTGCCGGAATGCGCGGACACGGACGGTGAGCGATGCTTTTGTAGGGGGGCGTTGCGGGGGCGCAGCCCCTGCACAAGGGAGGGCCGAAGGCCCGACCGCCCAAATGAAAGCAATGAGGGGAGAGAGCACCTTTGCTCACCTCGTTTGGGGTTGCGAATCAGTTGCGGCTGAGTAGTTACGAGTATCGTTCCGCGCCAATTGCTTGCGCCGGGCACGTGTCTCCCGACTGGCTTGGCGCTGTCTTCGGCGGACCTGCCGGCTGCTACCATTTACATCGGTTCGGTCGATTGGCGGCAGCCTGCAAGTAGAACATTGGGCCAACAGGAGGCGTTAGGTCTACTGACTGCAGGGAACTCTGAAGGTACCGCGGTCGCAGCGCAGGAATCAGGCTGTGGAAGGGAACGCTTTCGCGGGCGTCAACGCTCCAGCTCAGTGACGTACTGAACGCTACCTGCCTGCAGGTGGAATACACGCTACGTTGAGTTCCTGTTGTCTTTTCTCTCCCCCAAATGGTACAATTCAGGTTCCGAAAGGTCCCTCCTGGCCGTTAGGCACAGCGCTGGTAAACGAACCCGGCGTCAGGGTTGAAGGGGCCACTGACGCAAAAAGTTGTGGTTCCCCTGTCACGCAAGGCTATCTGAGCGCGCCTAACCCAACAAAGTGCGCTGAAAGAAAGAAAAATGGATACTGCCCAACTTGCCCAAATGGTAACCTGGCTCGACGAAGAGCACCGACGCGACCGGGCCGAGATCTCCCGTTTGCAGCAGCAGCTGGAAAGCCAGTCCGGCGACATAGTCGAACAGGCGCGTCGCATCCAGGAGTTGGAGGGGCGCCTGGCATCTACAACTGCGCAATTGGGTCGATTCACCCAAATTGAACAGCAGATTGAAAGCGTTAAGCAGGAATTAGGCTTGATGATCGACCGCAGCGACGAGGGGCAAGCGCAGGTTGCTCGCGAATTTGACCGCGCGCGGTTGGCCGACAGGGAGGCAATCTCAAGAGAGATCAGCGAAGTGCGCCGGGAGCTGCCGCGTATTGGCCGGATTGAAGAGAAGGTAGAACTGCGTAAGGGTGAAGAAGAACGCATGGTTGACATGATTATGGAGGGTAGGAATCAGGTCAATCTGCTTGTCAAAGATATTGAAGAACGCACGCGTCAGATCCCCTTTCTGGCCGATCAGCGCACCGGCGATGCAAAACGAATCGCCCAGCTGCAGCAGGAGACGGTCGAACTGTTTAAGCGTACCGAAGCTTTCAGCGGGCGCTTTTCAATTCTTGAGGATGCCGACCGCCGTATGAGCACTGAAATCGAGCGCTGGCGGCCTGTTTTTGCCGAGGTTCGAGAGGAGCAGCAGCAATTCATGGAGCGGCTGCGCGTCGAGGTCGTTGAGCGCTTGCAAGTACTGACCCGCTGGCAAGAGATTATAGATGATCAGCGGGCCGTAGTCGCTAAGAATGAAGAACGTCTGCAGGCATTCGGCCAGTCGATCGAGACGGCCCGCCGGGCAGCAAATTCAATTCCTGAGTTTCAGGAAAACATTCGCCGCGATCAGGTGCAGGTGCAGGAACTGCAACGGTTGGCCGAAGAGCGCATGCGCCGCGAGATGGAAGAGTTTCAAGAGGAGTACGAGAAGAAGAGTCGTCGCGACGGTCTGCGCCAGGAGCACCTTTGGGGGGAGCAGGAGAAGAACAACAAGGAGCTGTTGGATCATCTTCCGCCGATGCTGCATGATTTGCGCGTACACGAAGAGATGCTGCGTCTTCTGTGGAAGCTGCAGGAGCAGTATGGCGGCCGATATATAAATGCGGCCCAGCTCTGGCTCGACGGTCTGCAAACGTCTCTGGAAGAAAGGGACGAAACAATGAAGGACCTGGAAGAGGAATGGCAAAAGCAGCGCCGTACCGCCGAACTGTACGCCCGCCAGAATAACAGCCAGCCACGCACCACCGGTATCGCCACCGGTGAGCCGACACGCAACCGCACCTGATGCGGGTTATCGCCACTGCTGGCCATGTCGACCACGGCAAGTCGACGTTGGTTCAAGCGCTGACCGGAAGCCACCCCGACCGACTGGAAGAAGAAAAACGCCGCGGGCTCACCATCGTTCTGGGCTTCGCCTGGATGGACTTGGCCATGCCCGACGGCTCCCTTGAACCTGTCAGCATCGTTGATGTGCCCGGCCATATTGACTTCATCAAGAACATGCTGGCGGGCGTGGGCAGCGTCGATGCCGCAATCCTCGTCATCTCCGCCGAAGAGGGGGTCATGCCCCAGACCCGCGAGCACCTCGCCATCCTTGACCTGCTCGCGCTTCCCGAAGGTCTGGTAGCCCTCACCAAGACAGATCTGATCGATGAACCAGAGTGGCTTGACCTGGTCGAGCTGGACATCCAGGAGATCCTGGTTGGCACTCGACTGGAAGGCGCGCCCATCATTCGTGTGAGCGCACAGACCGGCGACGGCCTTGACCAACTGCGCTCAGCTCTGGCCCGGGGGTTGACCGCGCTGCCCCCCCGCCGTGATCGCGGCCGCCCGCGGCTGCCTATTGACCGCATCTTCAGCCTGCCAGGCTTCGGTACAATCGTGACGGGCACTTTGAGCGACGGCCATATTTCCGTCGGCGAACCGGTTGATATTCTTCCTGACGGGCCCTCGGGCCGCGTGCGGGCGTTGCAGACACACAATCAAACCATCGAACGCGCCCTGCCTGGCAGCCGGGTAGCCGTCAATCTCAGCGGCATCGCCACCGATGAAATCGGCCGCGGACAGGTCGTTGTGACTCCGGAGACGCTGCGTTCGACCCGGCTGCTGGATGTCTCCTTCCGGCTGCTGCCCGACTCCACGAATCCCTTGCGACACAACATGGCCGTAGATCTGTTCAGCGGTGCGTCTGAGACCCCTGCTCATGTACGTCTTCTCGCCGTAGAGGAACTGCTGCCCGGTGATGAAGGCTGGCTGCAGCTGCGGCTGGAACGCCCTGTTCTTGTTGCAGGCGGCGACCGCTTCATTCTGCGCCAGCCCTCGCCCAGCCTCACGCTCGGCGGCGGCGAGATTCTCGACCCACACCCCCGTCGTCGCTATCGACGTTTCGATGCAACGGTGGTCGCCAAGTTGGAAACACTTGCGCAAGGCAGCCCCGATGAGATCGTGTTGCAGAGTCTTGAGCGGGAGCTACTGCTTTCGGAGCAGGACCTGATAGCCGCCAGTGGGCTCGACAAGGAAATCGCAGGCGAGGCCATCCGCCAGCTCTTGGAAGCGGGCTTGATTCGAGGGCTGGACGAACAGCGGCTGCTGATCAGCATTTCGGCTTACCAGCAGATTGTCGCTGACCTGCAACTGCTACTTGGCGAGTTCCACAGCCAATATCCTTTGCGCCAAGGCATGCCCCGCAGCGAAGCGCGCAGCCGCCTGCTGGTGGCTGGAGCAGGCGGCATTCGGAAGGAGCTGCCCCAGAGGGCGTTCAACGAGTTGGCCTTGCAGGCGAATGGTGACGGACTGGTGGCAGGCGAAGAAAGTACTGTCCGGCTCCTTTCGCATACTGTCAGGTATTCGCCCGACCAGCAGCAGGCGGTCGATCGGGCGCTGCGGGCCTATGCGGCCGCGCCGTTCAGCCCGCCCAATGCTATCGACACGCTCGACCTATTGAGAGGTGACGAAAATCTGCTGGAGTCGCTGGTTGAGCGGAATGTCCTGGCGCGGCTGCCCGGCGCAGTCTATTTTCGTCAGGAAGATTTCGTCGCTGCCACACAGAAAATCCTCGCCCTGGCCCGGTCTAACGGGGCAATTACGCTGGCGGATGTGCGCGATCTGCTTGACACCAGCCGTAAATACGCACAGGCTCTGTTAGAAGAGCTGGACGCCCGCCGCGTCACGCGCCGGGTGGGAGATGAGAGAATGCTGAGGGGGCTTGAACAATGAAAGGCATCGAGTATCGTCGGCTGGGCCGGACCGGGTTGAAGGTTTCACCGCTCTGTCTGGGTTCGATGAATTTTGGATGGACTGCCGACGAGAAGACCAGTTTCGCGGTGATGGACGCCTTCGCGGAGGCGGGCGGCAATTTTAGTGACACTGCTGACATTTACAGCCGCTGGGTGGATGGCAACAGCGGCGGCGTCAGTGAGGAGGTGATCGGGCGCTGGATGCGGGCGAGAGGCAACCGCAGCCAGATGATCATTGCCACCAAGGTGCGCGGACAGATGGGGCCTGGGCCAAACGATCAGGGTCTCAGCCGCAAGCACATTATTGACGCGTGCGACGCCTCTCTTCGCCGCCTGCAGAGCGATACAATCGATCTCTATCAGACCCACTACTTTGACGCGGATACGCCCATTGCCGAGACGCTGGAGGCCTTGGATCGCCTGGTGCAGCAGGGCAAAGTGCGCTACATCGGCTGCAGCAACTATCCGGCGTGGCGCTTGATGGGGGCGCTGTGGACGAGCGACAAATGTGGCTTGGCCCGCTATGACTCAATTCAACCCCACTACAATCTGGTGCACAGGGCTGAGTTTGAGCTGGAACTGGCGGAAGTTTGCCAGGCTTACGGCATCGGCATTATTCCCTACAGCCCGCTGGCCGGCGGCTTTCTGACAGGAAAATACAGTCGGGAGGGCGATACGGAGAGCGTGCGGGCGGAGAGCGTGCGCAACCGCTACTTTAATGACGCGGGCTGGAAAGTCCTGGACGCGGTGCAGGCCGTAGCCGGTGAACTCGACACGACTGCGTTGGCGGTTTCACTTGCCTGGCTCCTGGCCAGGCCGGGGATGACAGCGCCGATTGTCGGCGCCAATACGGTCGAGCAGTTGCAAGGTAGCCTGGCAGCGTTGGATGTGGACGTGACCGCCGAACAGCTGGCAACATTGAATGAGGCGTCGGCCTGGTAGTGGCTGCAGGCAGAGCGTGTCAGGACAGATCCGGGTCGCGAGAATCAGCTGTCGCGTGCCCTGCTATCTGATTTAGAACAGTCGCAACTGCCTATCCTCGGTCCTCTTGCGTGTCTGACGCGGCTGAGCATGCTGCACTTCCTGCAAGGCAGCCTCTATGTCGGTGACAAAGTCCGAAAGTCGGTTCTCCACCGACTGCCCGAATAGAAAGCGACGGCCGGCGTGCGTCAGGATCAGCCGCCGCTGCGCACGCGTCATCCCCACGTAGAACAGCCGCCGCTCCTCATCGGTGTCGACTTCCCTATTGGCAGGTATATAGGGCAGTAGTCCCGCTTCACAACCGACGACAAACACGACCGGGAACTCCAACCCTTTGGAAGCATGGAGGCTCATCAGCGTCACTCGGTCCGCCCGCTGGTCGTATTGGTCGGCATCACTCTGCAACGCCGTCGTTGTCAGGAAATCCCGAAGTCGGTTGCGGAAAGGGGCGGCGCGGCGCTGCAGGCGATCAATACGCTCCTTCTCAGCATCGCTATATTCGGCGCCACGCAGTCTCTGCCAGCCTGCGGCCGCGGTCGCAATTTGCTCAGACAATGGTGCGGATACTGTGCCGGCTAGAGCGTCCATGAGTTCTATTGTCTGGGCCAGCCGGTCGCGCTGCGACTGCCGCAAGGCGCCAATTCCTGACGCTGAAGCTACGATAGCTCGCCAAGAGGGCGCAGCGCCCAGCGTCGTCGACTCTGACTTCACTTGGCTAACCAGATCTGCCACCGCTCCGTCTGAAAGCGCCCCTTTGCCCTCCGACAGGATCCGCTCCCAGTGGACCGTACTGTCCGGCGCCAGCGTCAAACGCAGGAGCGCCAGGACCTCCCGCACAGGCTTCTGGTCTGACAGATCCGTCCCCCCGACAGTCTCGAAAGGAATGCCCGAGCGGTCGAATGCTTCCTCCAGCAGTCTGGCCTGAGCATTAAGGCGATAGAGAACGGCGAAGTCTCCGAAAGTATATTCCTCTGGCAGGCCGTCTTCGTCAACCCGCCCTGAATCCAGCGAGAAGTAGCTGACGCCACCCAGCATCTGCTCCACCTGGTGGACAACATATTCTGCTTCGGCTTTATCGGTTGGGGCGCGATAGACGTCCAGTTTAACCTGCTCGGCAAAGTCGGCGATGAGCGCGGTCGCCTGGTGATCTGGATTGCGGGAAATCACCTGCATTGCCGCGTCCAGAATCGACTGGGCGGAGCGATAGTTGCGCTCCAGAAAGAGGCGCTGTCCACCAGGGAAGTCATTCTCAAAGGAGAGAAAATAGCGATGGTCGGCGCCGCGGAAGCCGTATATTGCCTGGTCCGGGTCGCCGATCACACATAAGTTCGCCCCCCCGGCGGTCAGCAGGCGCAAGAGCCGGTGCTGCGCACCATTCACATCCTGGTATTCGTCCACCGAGATCCAGGCAAACCGAGCCTGGATTTTTCGCAGAGTGGCCGCACTGGTCTGGAGTAACTGGACGGCGCGCAGGATCAGATCATCAAAATCGAGGGCGTTGGCCTCTGTGAGGGCTTCGTGATAGCGCTTCCAGATGTCATCGCCGCTCTCAGCGTTGTTCTCAGACACGTCCGTGGTCAAGCCATTCTTGCGCGCCGAGATCGCCTCCAAGGCTGACCGCAACTCCCTAGTCGAAAGTTCGGGGCAGGCCCTCTTCAGAAGCAGCTGCCTATCCGCATCCGCGAGAATTGTGAAAGTCTGGTTTACGCCGATCGCTTCGCCGAACTCCTGCAGCAAACTGGCCCCCAGCTGATGGAATGTACAGACAGTGATACGCCCTGATCTCTCCGCGCCCAGCAGATCGGCCAGGCGCTCCAGCATCTCTTCTGCGGCCCTGTTCGTGAAAGTTACCGCCAGAATCGTCGACGGCGACACTGCCAGTTTCTCGATAAGATAGGCAATGCGCACGGTCAGGGTACGGGTCTTGCCGGTTCCAGGGCCGGCTACAATCGCCAGCGGTGTCTCGGTATGGGCGGCCGCGGCTTGCTGCGCCGGATTGAGCTGCTCGAACCATGCCGTCTGCTTGCCGCCGTCTGCGTCCTCGCTCGCCTGAGAATCAGCGGGAAAGAGTTCCAGCGGCGCAGATTCCAGCGGCAAATTGGACTCCTTTGCCCTATCCTTCACTACCTCTTCAAGAGGAGGTTCCAGCTTCTCTACCGGAATCTTCCGATCGGCTACTCCGTCCTTTTTCTCCTCTGCTGCCGGTGCGATCTCCATCTTCTCGGCAGTGGCCGGCTCGTTCGCGAACATTCCGATCTGGAATGATGAAAGCTGGTCCGCCTCACCATCGAACATGCGGATCACACCGTATTCGCCGTCGTAGCCGCTCTGCGCAACGACCTCACCAGCGCGCATTCGGCGGATTCCCTCGGCCAGTTGAGGGCCGCCGGCCGCGGCGATATCCTCAAGAGGCAACTCCCGCAATATCTTCAGCTCCGGCCCCAAACGCCCCAGCAGGCGCATGTACTCGGTCTGCACACGCTTGGAGTTGGGGCCGACGCTGAGAATCTCGCTCAGCGCCTCCGGCAGCGGAATGAGACTGGTAAATGGCGCGGCCGAAGGGGAGCGTGCGCCGGGCGCGCGGTCGGCCAACTCCTCTATCCGGTGGTAAACGCCGACAGTCACAGGCTTGCCGCACTGTGTGCAGAGACCCTCGTTGGCAATCGTTGTGACCGGCTTCCAGCAGACCCCGCACTTGCGATGGCCATCCAGATGATATTTGCCCTCTTCCGGAAAGAACTCGATAGTGCCCAGGAACTGGGCGGGATCACCGCTCTGCAGCGCGCCAAACAGCGCGTCATAGCTCAACTCGGTGTCGAAGAGGGTTGCCTCGCGTGCCAGCTTCGGCGGGGAGTGCGCGTCTGAATTGGAGATGAGCGTGTAGTCATCCAGCCACGACACGCGCCAGTTCATCGGCGGATCGGACGAGAGGCCGGTCTCGACTGCGAAGATGTGGGGCGACAGATCGGTGAAGCACTCCTGCAGCGAATCGAAACCGGATTTGGAACCGAGAATCGAGAACCAGGGAGTCCAGATGTGCGCGGGAATCAGATGGCAGCGGTCGTCCACCTCCAGCACGATCTCCAACAGGTCGCGGCTGTCCAGACCCAGGATCGGACGTCCGTCCGAACGAATGTTGCCAATCTTCTCCAACTCGGCCTGCAGATCCGCTGTCGCCTCGATCGAAGGGGCGAAGACAATGTTGTGTACTTTGCGCGTGCGGTCATATTTCTTGTAGATGTTGCTGATTTCGCCGCCGATCAGGAATCGTACGGTATTGCTGCAAGAAGGGGGCACCTCGTCGGCGACAGTGGCCGCGAATTCCGGCTTGAGCTTAAACAACCCATCCTCAGCCGGTTCCAGCCTCGTTTGCAGCTCGGCCAGCCAGCCTGGATGGGCGATATCGCCCGTGGCTACCACCTGCACGCCTTTGAGCTGCGCCCACTTCCACAGGTGCTCAAGGGTCAGGTTCTTGCTCGTGGCGCGTGAAAAATGGGAGTGCAGATGAATGTCGGCGACTAGCTTCATCAGGACTGCCAGCCGTCCCAATACGTTCTGTCGCGCATTGGCTTGCGCTTGGCCGGACGGAAGTCGTCGCCTTTGAAGTATGCGACTGGCAGCAGCGCGGCCTGGGAAATTCCCGCGGGGATGCCCAGCTTCTCGGCGATCTCGCTCTCACTCTGCAGGTGCAGCGTGGTCCAGGCAGAACCCAGTCCCCTGGCGCGCAGTGCCAACATCAGCGACCAGGCGGCCGGTAGAATCGAGCCGTAAACACCGGCCTGCGAAGCCGGCGCGGCATCCTCCGGGCGGCCTTCGATGCAAGGAATCACCAGCACAGGCACATCCTGCATGTTGTCGGCCAGATACTGGGCGGAGCTGATCACACGCAGCATCTGTTTCTCCGCTGCGGTCAGGTCCGGCCCTCCACCCACATTGCGCGTGGCGTTGTATCCGTACCAAGCCTTCCTATACCGTTCGGCGATGAACAGTTTCTTTTCGGCATCGGTTACCACGACAAAGTGCCAGCCCTGCCGGTTGCTGCCGCTGGGGGCCTGGGACGCGATCTCCAGGCACGCTTCGATGACCTCCCGCTCTACGGGACGCTTCAGGTCCAGCCGCTTCCGCACCGAGCGCGTGGTTGTCAGCAGGTGGTCGACTACAGCCAGGTTTTCCGGGGTAGTGAGATTCATTTGGCCTCCTTGAGGCGCCGCGTTAGCTCGGCGCAGAATGTCTTGTGTTCGGATGACGCAATCCCCTGTTGCAGCGTTTCCAGGACGCCGGAAAGATCGCCGGACAGAAGCGCATCCGGCAGCAACCACAGGCCAGGGAACTGTTCGCTTTTAAGTACGCCATCTTCGTCTGGCCGCTGCTCCTCATAGACGCCTTCACGGAGAACATGCCATATTACGCGTTGCTCATAGGCCAGATATACGATGTACTCCGGCACGCCGTTGCGGGCATAGGCCCGTTTCTTCTGATTCAGATCATAGCTGGCGCTGCTAGCCGAAACTTCAAGAATCAGTTCCGGTGTCCCTTCCAAATAGCCATCCTCCCCCACCCAGGCTGATCCGCCGTATTCCGGCGGCAAAAATAAGAGGGCGTCAGGCTGGGGTTCGTTCTCGAAGTCAAGGCGCAGCGTTGCGTTGTCACTGCCTTCGATGCCGGGCGTTGCTGCGCTATAGGTACCGAGCCAGCTAATTGAGTGGAAATGTGGTTTGCCGTGTTCGCGATGGCGTGCCGGGGATGGCATATAGACGACTCCTTCAATGAGTTCCGCCTTCTTAATTTCAGGATGGGACGCGTAGATGCGCTCGAACTCGGCGCGCGTAAGCCGGTCGCCGTTGTTCAAAGGCGGAACTGGCGTCTCAGTTTCCGTTGCAGGAGTTGTCGTCGAGCGTTCGACTGTCGTCACAGCCATTGCAGTCCTCCGTTCCTATTCACCAGAGCTCCGGGCTATCCGCATTATACCCGATCCAAATGTCCGGTTTCAATCTGCCCACTGGCGGTCCATTATCGAGTAGCCGCCATCCACAACCAGGGTGGTGCCGGTGACGAACTCGGCCGCGTCTGAGGCCAGGAATATCGCCGCCCCTGCGAGGTCGTCTGCCGTCCCCAGACGCCGCGCCGGGGTCTTGTGGCGGATCTCCTCGCCCAGGGGGCCGTCCAGCAGGTCGCGGTTGAGGTCGGTCTTGTGCCAGCCGGGCAGCAGCGCGTTCACCTGAATATTGTGAACCGCCAACTCGACTGCCAGCCCGCGCGTAAGGCCGAGGATTCCGGTTTTGGCCGCTGCATAGTTGGTGACGTTAGGCGGCCCGAGCAGCGAATACATCGACCCGATGTTGATGATCTTGCCGCCGTTACCGGCGTTGACCATCGCCTTGGCCGCGGCCTTGGCACAGTAGAAGCCACCGTTCAGATGTGTGTCGATGACGTCATGCCAGTCCGCCGTATCCATGTCCAGCACGTTGATGCGGCGGGCGATGCCGGCGTTGTTAACCAGGATGTCCAGTTTGCCGTGCCTTTCGATGATAGCCGCCACAGCCTGATTGACCGCCTCTTCGTCGCGTACATCCAGCGAAATGACCTCGTGGCTGTCGCCCAACTCTTCCGCAATCGCCGCGTTCTTCTGCGGGTTGCGTCCGGTGGCAATCACTGTCGCGCCCAATGCTTTGTATCCCAGCGCAATTGAGCGCCCGATGCCCCCGTTGGCGCCTGTGACCAATGCCACCTTATCCTGCAGCGAAAATGAAATCTGCATGCAAATCCTCCTGGATGTGGTTTTGACCTGCAAGTCGAGATGGCGCGCGTGCCGCGCGGCCATTAGAATGCCTGCATATCGATCTGATTCTCTATGTGTCGCTCAAGCTACTATTGTCGGGGAACAGAAAAGGATATGCAAGACAAGGACTGGGTCTGACCCCCAGTCATTCTGTGTTCCTATGAGATTCAGTAGCAAAGTACTCTGGCGGCGCAGAGGTTCCGTCTCGCGCAATTAAAATAACGATGACTGGTGATTCCCGGGGAAGAATGTTAGAGTTTCGAGATGCTCTCTAAGGACAATTAACAGTGGTTAGTGTCGAAAGAGCTACATGCCGAGATACTCTCTAAGGAGAATGGTATTCATGATTTGCGCGATACTGATGAGCAAACAACTGTTGACCGGCGGCAGGCTGCATCGCGGAGTCCTCTGGACCTTTCTGATCCTCCTTCTGCTCTCGGTCTACGGCAGGTGGCTTGTTGACGCAACGCCAGAGCCGCTGCGCCCTGCCTGGTGGGTCTTTGGCCCATTCATTCTGCTGACCGATTTGCTCAATCCGGTGTTCTTTGATCGGTTCTGGTTCTTTATGTTCTGCATCTGTGGAGTGGCTATTTGTGCCTTGTTCTGGGTGCTGGGTCGGGGTGGATGGAAGATAAGGGCCGTTTCTGCTGCCATACTGGCCTCAATAATTGCCGCTCCATTTGCAGTTTTGTTTATGTACGGTCCCTACAGCCTCAGAACTGTCAGGGTTCATAGAGAGTATGAACTCAGCTGGCTAACGGAGCCAAAGGGCAACTTTGCCAGCGCGTTCAAGAGTGCGCAACGCGAACACGACGTCTTTGGGTGTAAATATCTCTTGCATGGCTGGGGCCCTGACAGTCGTCTCTACTTTGGGTCGAAATGCAGGAAGGACCTGTGGGTGTTTGATCCTCAAGTCGACAAGACGCCGCGCCGGATCCAAAGCTTCCCTTTCGAATCTGGATCTTTGACAGAAGTGACCCGTTCACGGAATTTTCGTCCCATGGGAGACGGCGGACTTGCAGTTTCCCGAGTCGTCGAGGACTCGATTTCACCAGATGGCGAATTCAGAGCATTTGTCATTCAGGACAGTCTGTATGGTCCCTATGATGTCTTGGTAATGCAACCAACCGCTCACAAATGACTCCAATGCCAAAGTACATGGCGAATGCACCTGCATACTGCTGAATTTCGTTGTGAAAGAATTGACAACCGATTCTTGATGTGATATCTTTGCTCGCAATGTGCGAAACAGATGCATAACCGCCCCATAACGAGGACGATTCGACAGAGTGACTACCGAAAGAATCGAAGCGCCAGTGACAATCGCCGATCTGATTCGCGGCGAGGATGATTCTCTTCTTCCTATCAATCTGTTGGACGGTCCGTCTGCAGCGGAGATCCTGTTGTCCAGCAACCTGCGCCACGAGTGGCGTGGGTTTTCTTTTGGCAACTTTTGGTTTGGTTATTATTTTGGTGTAAACCAACCGTCTCCGCTTGTTGAGGAGCGTTGGGCTGTGTAACGGCAGTCGACGTAAAGAAACTCAAGGCGTGGAGACAAACTCCACGCCTTTTTTGTTGGCATCGAAACCGTTCTGCCAGCCCCCGAGGCTTGTCTAGGCGGGCGCAACCAGGACGAATAAGAGACGAATTCGCCAGGGACTGCATCTTCCACCCGGAGAAACCACTGGTAACATAAAGGGGAGAAAGTCGTGATCTGTCGAGGAATACGCGGCGCAACTACGGTCGAAGAGGACACGCCCGAGGCTATATTGCGAGCGACCCGTGAACTACTGGCCTTTATGATTCGTCTCAATAATATCGATTCCGTTGACGTGGGAAGCGCTATCTTTACCACTACATTCGATGTTGTCAGCCAATACCCTGCGCTGGCGGCCCGCCAATTGGGATGGATGGACGTGCCGCTACTCTGCGGACATGAGATGGACTTGCCGGGCGGTCTTCCTCGTTGTATTCGCGTGCTGATTCACTGGAATACCGATACGCCGCAGGCGGACATTCAACATGTATACCTGAACGGGGCCCAAGTCCTGCGTCCAGACCAAAGTCTGGCATCCGAAATTGATGTGGACGAGCTCAACCGCTGGATCGATGAGCAGCTAGAAAATCTAAAGGACTGAACCCGGTCTGGGAACCTGGCGCTGAGAGAAGGTTTCGTTACCCGCCGTATGCATAAATGGAGCAATCCGATGACAGTTGTCGCATTTCAAGGGGAGCCGGGCGCATACTCCGAAGAGGCCATTCGGCAACGGTTTGGTGCCGAGGTCGAAACACTTCCCTGCCGGACCTTTGAAGAAATTTTCGACTCGCTGGACGAAGGACGCGCCACAGCAGGTGCAGTGCCGGTGGAAAACTCTCTGGCCGGCAGCATAAACAAAGCCTACGATCTTCTGTTGGATCATGACATGAGAGTGCAGGGGGAGGTCCTATTGCGGGTGCAGCACAACCTGCTGACAATGCCGGGCAATGGCGACAAGATTGAACAGGTGCGCAGCCATCCCCAGGCTCTGGCGCAGTGCGAAGGCTTTCTCAATCGCAACAGTTACACAGCCATTCCCTGGTATGACACTGCCGGCAGCGCCAAAGAGCTGGCCGAGCGCCCGGAGCCCAATGTAGGCGTGATCGCCAGTGCGCTAGCGGCGGAGATTTATAACTTGGAAATCGTTCAACAGGGAATTGAAGATTTGGACCACAACTTTACCCGTTTCTTTATCATAGGCAAAGGCGATGCGCAGCAAACGCCGGATGCCAAGACCTCACTCGTCTTTGCGACGCCGCACAGCCCCGGCGCTCTGTATTCATGTCTGGGCGAGTTCGCCGAGCGCAACATCAATCTCGTCAAGCTGGAGAGCCGTCCGCGCCGCAACCGGCCCTGGCAATACGTATTTTATTTGGACTTTGAAGGCCACTGGCAGGAGCCGGACTGCAGCGCCGCTGTTCTCGGGCTGCTCAACCGCGCGGCGTTTGTCAAGATGTTGGGTAGCTATCCCGCGGCAGAGCAACCTGGCAACGAGCGCCACGCGCAGGAAGCAATGCTCCAGATATAATTAGTGGTAGGCGCTAGAATTTGGGCTTGAATAGCATCTGACGAACTGGCACAGGCGATGCCGAAGCAAAGATCCACAATTGAAGCGGATGTGTTGGGGCAATGGCTTGCGTGTAGAGGAGTATCTGGTGTGCCATATGGTTGGAAAGGAATTGTCCGGTGACAATTGTCGCATTTCAAGGTGAGCACGGCGCTTTTTCCGAAGAAGCCTGCCATCAGCATTATGGGCCCGAGGTCAATACAGTCTCGTGCCACACAATTGAGGACCTCTTTTCAAGCTTGGACGATGATCGTGCCACCGTGGGGGTCGTACCGGTTGAGAACTCTGCCGCCGGCAGCATCAATAAGGCCAGCGATCTGCTGTTGCATCATGATTTGCGAATTCAAGGTGAAATCATCTTGCGCGTGCGGCACAACCTGCTGAAGTTGCCAGACAATGGCGACATAATCAAAGAGGTGCGAAGCCATACGCAGGCTCTGGCACAGTGCGAGCAATTTCTCAACAACAACGGTTACGAGGCCGTTCCCTGGTATAACACTGCTGGCAGCGCCAAGGATCTGGCGGAGTCGCCGGAACCGAATGTGGCGGTGATCGCGAGTGCCCTGGCCGCCAAGACTTACGGCCTGGAAATCGTCCAGAGGAATATCGAAGACGAGAGCTACAACTATACTCGCTTCCTTATCATCGGCAAGGGCGAAACGGAACAGACGCAAAACGCCAAAACCTCCATCGTTTTTGCCACGCCGCACAGCCCGGACGGATTATCCTCCTGTTTAGGGGAACTGGCCGATCGAAATATCAAACTGATAAGGCTGGTCAGCCGCCCGCGCCGCAACTACCCTTGGCAGTATGTATTTTACGTGGACTTCGAGGGCCACTGGCGGGAAGCAGCCTGCGGCGCTGCCATTCTGGGCCTGGTCAACCGCGCGGCGTTTGTAAAAATGTTGGGTAGTTATCCCGCCGCGATTCAGCCGGGTGAAGATCGATACACGCAGAAAACAATGCTGCAAATTTAAATACAGGAGATTCAAATGGTCGTCGTAATGAAAGAACAGGCAACCCCAACCGAGATTGAAAACGTCATCCAGCGCGCCGAGTCCATGGGTGCCCAAACCCAACCGATCTACGGCGACAACCACACCGTAATCGCTCTTGTCGGCGACCTGACCCAAGTACAGCGGAATACGTTCGATGCGATGGCGGGTGTGCAGAAAACCGTCCGCATTCAGGATCCCTACAAGCTGGCCAGCAGAACCACAAATCCCGAAGGGACGGTCATCGATATCGGCGGTGTCCGCTTTGGAGGCGACCAGGTTGTGGTTATGGCCGGGCCGTGCAGCGTCGAGAGCCGGGATCAGATTATTGAAACCGCTATAGCTGTCAAAGAGGCCGGTGCCAGCGTACTGCGGGGCGGCGCCTTCAAGCCGCGTACCAGCCCGTACAGTTTTCAAGGGCTTGGTGAAGAGGGGCTGAAGTATCTGGTAGAGGCCAGGGAGATCACCGGACTGCCGGTCATCTCCGAAGTCATGACTATTGAGGCCATCGACCTGGTGGCTGAATATGTTGACATCCTGCAGATCGGGGCACGCAATATGCAGAACTACGGCCTGCTCCAGGCGGTCGGCAAAACGAACCGGCCGGTAATGCTCAAACGGGGCATCAGCGGCGAAATCCAGGAACTGCTGATGTGCGCCGAGTACATCCTCAGCAATGGTAACATGCAGGTGATGTTGTGCGAGCGCGGCATCCGCACCTATGAGACCGCCACCCGCAACACTTTCGATCTCAACGCGATTCCGGTACTGAAGCGGGCCTCCCATCTACCTGTTGTGGCCGATCCCGCCCACGGCACAGGCGACTGGGAATTGGTTTCGCCGATGTCTCTGGCTGCGGTCGCTGCCGGCGCCGATGCCCTTATCCTGGAAGTCCACCCGGACCCTGAGGCGGCCATGAGCGACGGCGACCAGAGTCTCAAGCCGGCACGGTTCGCGGATCTGATGTGCAGTCTGCACAAAGTCGCCGAGGCCGTTGGCCGTTCGATAGCAACACCTGGTGACCCGCAAGACTCAACTGCGGCTGAGAGCAGAGAAAACCTGTTTGCCAATGAAATTGAGCAGGAAGCAGTGCCGGTCTGAAAAGTGCGCAGGAACCAAAAAGCGCACAGTTGCCGGCTTCAATATGTAACTCATCGGACATTGATATTTCAGCAATGCATCTGAGACAGGAAAGGATCTATCAATGATTGTCGTTATGAAACAGCATTCGTCAGCGGAGCAGGTTGAGGCTGTCGTACAACGGGTCGAAGAGCTCGGATACAAGGTCCATCTGAGCCGCGGTGAAGCGCGGACCATCATCGGGATCATCGGCGCCGACGACTACCTGATCCAGCAGGACACCTTCGAAGTACTCGATGGTGTCGAAAAAACGGTTCGCATAATGCAGCCGTACAAGTACGCCAGCCGCGACTTCACCCAGTCGTCAACCTCGATTCCAGTGAATGGTATTAGCATCGGCGGCGAAAAGATTGTGGTCATGGCCGGGCCGTGCAGTGTCGAAAGCCGCGAGCAGATCCTGGAGACGGCTCATGCAGTTAAAGAGGCCGGTGGCACGGTGCTGCGGGGCGGCGCTTTCAAGCCGCGCAGCAGCCCATACAGTTTCCAGGGATTGGGCGAAGATGGTCTCAAGTTTCTGGCTGAAGCCAGGGAGCAGACAGGCCTCCCGATCATTACTGAGGTAATGAGCTCCGAGGACATCGAGCTTGTTGGCGATTACACCGATATCTTTCAGATTGGCGCGCGTAACAACCAGAACTACCCGCTGCTGAAGGCGGTCGGCAAGACGAGCAAACCTGTCTTCCTCAAACGCGGAATCAGCGGCACGATTCAGGAGTTGCTGATGGGGGCCGAATACATCTTGAGCAACGGCAACATGCAGGTCATGGTATGCGAGCGCGGGATTCGAACCTATGAGACCGCCACCCGCAACACCTTCGATATCAATGCCATCCCGGTCTTGAAGCAGCTGACCCACTTGCCGGTTGTGGCCGATCCGGCCCACGGAACAGGCCAATGGGAATTTGTTGGCCCGATTGCGAAGGCCTCGGTTGCCGCGGGGGCAGATGCCCTGATGATCGAAGTGCATCCCAATCCGTCAAAGGCCTGGAGCGACGGCGCCCAAAGTCTGACTTTCAAGCGATTCGGCACGCTGATGGATGAGTTGCGGACAATTGCCAGCGCGGTCGGACGCCAACTCTGATACCAAGTTTCGGGCTCGAAGATTCAGATTTCTGGGAATCTAGCCTCAGGGCAAATCGGGAACTGAAAACCGGTAACGAATACGATTCATGAAACCTCTCTCTGAATGCAGAGTTGCAGTCATCGGGCTGGGCCTGATGGGTGCTAGCCTGTGCATGGACTTGAAACGGCGTAACCTCTGTCGCGAAGTGCGCGGCGTCACGCGCAACTTCAGCACGATTTTGCGCGCGTTTCACGAAGATGCGGTCGACTTGGCGACAACCGACCTCAGCTCCGGTGTTGCCGGCGCTGACGTCGTGATCCTTTCCACGCCTGTGCGGGCGGTGGTCACCATGTTGGAGACGCTGGGACCGATATTGTGGCCGGGCACGGTAGTGATGGATATGGGAAGTACCAAGGCTGAAATCTGCGCGGCCATGGACCGGCTTCCGCCCAGAGTTCAGCCCATTGGGGGGCATCCAATGACCGGCAAGGAGACCGCCGGCTATGCCGCCGCCGAGAGCGGACTGTACGAGGGCGCGCCGTGGGTTCTCACGCCCCTGCCGCGCACGACGACGGAAACAGTGTCGCTCGCTTCGGAACTGGCGACTTCCATCGGCGCTTTCCCCATTACGATGGAAGCTGTACGCCATGATCGGCTGGTGGCCGCCATCAGCCATCTGCCCTATCTTCTGGCGAGCGGCCTGGTTCACACAGTCAAGGACAGCGGCGCCAACGATGCCGCGGTCTGGGACCTGGCGGCAGGCGGTTTTCGCGACACCAGCCGGGTAGCGGCAAGCGATACGCAGATGTTCCTGGATATACTGATGACCAATCGCGACGCGGTTCTGGCCCAAATGGACACTATGAGCGGGCATCTCCAGGAATTGCGAACGCTGCTCGCAGACAGCGATGAGGAGTCCTTGCGTACCAAGCTTTCGTGCTCCCAAACTACGCGAGCCGCCTGGAAACCGAAGCAAGGTCTGCTCGCGTCGCAGGCCGAATGACCAAGAAAGATCGCGGCCAGTCTTCACAGCAAGACGACACGATTCGAGGCGGATTCTAGAGAATCGCAGGACTACACAACGAAAACTGTTTTGCCCACCCATCCAAATACTTCCAGGATCTCCTATGGCAGACATTCTCAAAATCAGCAATAGCGGTCCGCTGATCGGTCGGTGTGGTGTTCCCGGCGATAAGTCCATTAGCCACCGGGCAGTGATCTTCAGTTCGATCGCCGAAGGCTCCTCACGTATTCGCAATTTTCTTGATGGCCATGATTGCCGCGCCACCGTGAATATTATGCGGGCAATGGGCGTGCGCATTGACGAAATAAGCAGCACGCAACTGGAGGTTCACGGCGTCGGCCTGGACGGCTTGCGGGAGCCGAATGACGTGCTAAACTGCGACAACAGCGGCACAACGATGCGACTGTTGGCAGGACTGCTGGCCGGACAGGAGTTCGTTAGCGTTCTCAACGGAACTGCCCAAATCCGCGGCCGTCCTATGGCTCGCATTGTTGATCCCCTGCGCACGATGGGCGCGCAGATACATGGGCGTCAGAATGGCCGTTACGCGCCTCTGACCATGGTGCCTAGCCGGCTGTCCGCCATTGAGTACAATATGCCGGTCGCAAGCGCCCAAGTCAAGAGCTGTCTCCTGCTGGCGGGCCTTTTTGCCCATGGCCTGACCGTTGTTCACCAGCCGGGGCCCGCCCGGGATCATACCGAGCGCATGCTCAGTTCGATGGGCGCACCGGTTACAGCACTTGGCAATACGACACACAGCGAGCGCCCTCAGGACCCGCTGAACCCCCTGAACATTATCATCCCCGGCGATATCTCTTCGGCTGCATTCCTGCTGGTTGCAGCCTCCGCCATGCCTGACAGCCAGCTGACAATCGTCGACGTGGGCGTCAACGCCACCCGCACGGGAATCGTCGATGCACTTTCAGAGATGGGCGCCGACATACGGCGGCGGTCGCGGCCTAATCAGGGTGGTGAGCCGGTGGCGGATCTCATCGTCAGCGGCGGCGGGTTGCGGGGCTTGGATTTCGGGGGCGAACAGCTTGTCACCATGATCGACGAGTTGCCGGTCCTAGCGGTGGCAGCCACACAAGCCGAGGGCCGTACTGTCGTGCGCGATGCCCAGGAACTGCGCGTCAAAGAGACGGATCGCATTGCCACGACAGTCTCGGAGCTCAAAAAGATGGGTGCGCAGATTCAAGAAACGCCTGATGGATTCATTGTGGACGGACCAACGCCGCTCAACGGCGCCGACGTAGATAGCCACGGCGATCACCGGGTTGCCATGGCTCTTGCCGTGGCTGGGTTGATTGCCGAAGGCGAAACCACAATCTACAACGCGCACGTAACTGCCGACAGTTTTCCCGACTTTGAAACGACTTTGCGGGCGCTAAATGTGGAAGTTCAAGAGTTGGACTGGGCAAGCGAAAATGAGTGAACAACCGCAGACTGAAGCTGTCACACCGGGTTCAGTCATTGCTGATCCGGAGCTGTTCCGAACTGACATTAACGCTAAAACGACAATTGTAGGTCTGTTCGGTTGGCCGGTCACACATTCGATCAGCCCACAGATGCACAACGCAGCGTTCGTCGCTCGCCAGATGAACTGGCGGTACCTGGCGTTCTCGGTGCCGCCGGATCGAGTGCAGGATGCCGTCGCCGCGCTACCTGCCCTGGGCCTGAGAGGGGTCAATGTGACGGTGCCTCACAAGCAGGCCGTCATGCCCCATTTGCATCAGTGGACGGCCGCGGCCGAAGCAATCGGCGCGGTTAATACGATCATCGTCGACGAGGACGGACAGCTCACCGGCGACAACACCGACGGCGCCGGATTCATCGCCGATCTACAAGCGCACGCGGTTGAGCCTGCCGGCCAAAGGGCGCTGGTGATTGGCGCAGGCGGTTCCGCAAGAGCGGTCGTCTACGGGTTGGCGGAGGCCGGGGTCCGGAATATCAGAATCCTCAACCGCACCGTGGCTAAGGCCGACGATCTGGCCGCAACCATGCAGTCTTACTTCCCGGAGATCAGCATCGGCAGCGCTGCCTTCCCTGATGACGTAACCGGCAGTGCAGAGGACGCCGATCTGATTGTGAACTGCACGTCGCTGGGCATGGAGCCGCGGGTCGAAGGGCTGCCCTGGGAGGAAGACGTTGAGTTTCGTGAAGATCAGATCGTTTATGACCTGGTCTACAATCCGGCCATGACCCGGTTGCTTCAGCTGGCCTCCACCGATGGGGCTACAGCTATCGGCGGCCTGGGAATGCTCGTCTATCAGGGCGCAATCGCCTGGGAAAAGTGGACTGGCGAAGCCGCGCCGGTGGCTGTAATGCAACAGGCCACGAATATCATTTTCGAGCGCAGATGACGGACAGTTGCGCAGCCGTCGCCCAAACTATTGCGAGGAACCGATGACTCTCTCCGATACATCACAACCTGTCAACTTCGGCGCCGTGCCGGACGAGACCGGGCGTTTCGGTCCCTATGGGGGCAAATATGTGCCAGAGACACTTATGCCGGCGCTGGACGAACTGGAAGAAGCATACTTGAACGCCCGCGGCGACAAAGAGTTCATGGCGGAACTGGCGCACCTTCAGCATACTTACGTCGGCCGCCCGACCCCCCTTTCCTATGCCCGCCGCCTCAGCGAAGAGCTGGGCGGCGCCCAAATCTATCTGAAGAGAGAGGACCTTGCGCACTCCGGCGCCCACAAGATCAATAATGCCTTGGGCCAGGCGCTGCTGATGAAGCGCAAGATGGGCAAGACGCGCATCGTGGCTGAAACGGGCGCCGGTCAGCACGGCGTCGCCACCGCCACGGCAGCCGCGCTGCTGGGGATTGAATGCATTGTCTATATGGGTACGGTCGACATGGAGCGGCAGAAGCCGAACGTTTTCCGTATGCAGCTGCTCGGGACCGAAGTGCGGGCGGTCGATAGCGGTTCGCAGACCCTCAAGGACGCCATTAACGAAGCCATTCGCGATTGGGTTACGAACGTAGAAACGACCCACTACCTGTTGGGCAGCGCGCTTGGCCCCCATCCCTATCCTGCGATGGTGCGGGATTTCCAATCGATTATCGGCCTAGAAGCCCACAGTCAGATGCAGGACCCAGCCGAAGGCGGCCCTGGACGGCTGCCCGACGTTATTGTTGCCTGCGTCGGCGGCGGCAGCAACGCTATCGGCATCTTCCATCCCTTCCTTGAGGAAGAAAGTGTGCGTCTCATCGGCGTCGAGGCAGGCGGCCACGGCATAGAAGACGGCGCCCACGCCGCCCGTTTCGCTGATCCGCAGCGGGGACGGCTCGGCGTTCTGCAGGGCACCAAGAGCTACGTCCTTCAGGATGGTGACGGACAGATTGCCATCACCCATTCGATCTCCGCCGGCCTGGACTATGCCAGTGTAGGACCGGAACATGCCTGGCTGCGTGATGTTGGCCGCTCTGAGTATACCTACTGCACAGATGTGCAGACCCTGAACGGATTCAATGCGCTGTGCGAACTTGAGGGCATAATCCCCGCGTTGGAGAGCGCTCATGCGATAGGATATGTTCTGGAGCTGGCGCCGCAGATGGCAAAGGATCAGGTGATTCTGGTCAATCTCAGTGGGCGGGGCGACAAGGACTTGGGCACAGTCATGCAGGCAATTGGCGGAGACAGATAAATGCGCCAACTCAGGGTGCGAGGTGAAAAATGAGCGGAGTCGAACGTATTGAGCAGGTTTTTCGTAAACTGAACAAGGCTGGCAGCGCGGCGTTTATGCCCTATCATGCCATGGGTTACCCTAGCCGGCAGCAATCTATGGACGTGATTACTACTCTGGCGGAGGCCGGCGCAGACCTCGTCGAAATCGGTATCCCTCACAGTGATCCGCTGGCCGACGGGCCAACGATTCAGACGGCCACCTACGCCGCGCTGGTCGGCGGAACGACCGTGGTTGACTGCCTGCAAATGGTGCGCGAGTTGCGTGAAAAAGGTGTAGACACGCCCTTCTGCGCCATGAGTTACTACAATCCCATTCTGGCCTACGGCGAAGAGAGCTTTGTGGCAGCTGCGGCCAGTGCTGGTGTTGACGGCCTGATCGTCCCCGATCTGCCGCCGGGAGAGTCGGAACTGCTGGAGCCCGTTTGCCGCGAGGCCGGGCTGGCTACAATCTATATGCTAGCCCCAACCAGCACTGAAGAACGCATCAGATCAGTGGCACGGCATGCCACCGGATTCATCTATCTCGTCAGTGTAACCGGCATCACCGGCGCGCGCGACGAACTACCGCCGGGTCTGCCGGCATTTGTCGAACGCGTTCGCCGCCATACCGAACTGCCCCTGGCGGTCGGCTTCGGTATTAGCACTGGCCCCCAGGCTGCCAAGGTGGCTGAAATTGTCGAAGGGGTCATCGTTGGTTCGGCACTGGTGAAGGCCGCCGGCTCGGACGCGGGCGTTGAAGCAGTTCGTGCCCTGGCAGAGCAGCTTGCAGTCGGCAGCCACAATGGGAAGGTTGTGTAAGACCTTGACCAGGCGCGGTCAACTGACGTCTACAGTACCCGGTTATGTAGGACCGGCCGCAGCTTGAGACCGAGCTGGAGAGAGAAACGTGCATCGGCATCGTTAAGGTCCATGCGGGTGATGCCGGAGATGCGCTGCAGGCGGTAGGTCAGTGTATTGCGGTGGATGTGCAATGAGGTCGCAGTCTGGCTGAGGTTGCCATGGCAAGAAAAAAAGGCTTCCAGCGTCTCGACCAGTTCAGCGTTATGTTCTTCGTCATGCGTGATAAGGGGTTCTACCGTCTTGCGGAAGAATCGGCTCGCTTCTCCGCTTCCACCCAGCCCGGTCAGAAGTTGATAGAGCCCCAAGTCTCCGAAGTACGTCACCGGCGAAGCCTGCCAGGAATTTCCCATCCGGCTGCTTTCCCGAGCCTGTTCCAAACTCCGCAGCCACTCGCGCACAGAGGCAGCCGGGCGACCGATTCCGACAACAAGCGATGCTTTTTGGAAAGACGACGTGAAGTGCTCTACTAACCGGTTCGCGATCGTCTTGAATTCTCGTCCGCTCTTGGGGTTGTCGCACGGCCAGAACAGCAACGCCGCTTCGGCGCGGACAGAGAGCAGGATCGGCTCCTGCATTCCGGTCAGATACTGCTGCAGGGCATTGGGCCAGTCCTGGATGCCGTCGGCCTGGATTAGCCAAGCAGTGTGGGGCCTTGCAAGATCGAACCCGATCGAGCGTCCGCGCTGAATCCACGCCTCCTCGTCGGCAATCTCGGTTGCCAGCAGCTCATCCAGAAAGACAGCGCGCATCTTCTCTTCGACTGCACCGACCGCCTGCTCGCGGCTCCAGGCCAGGGCTGCCGCGCCTGCCCCTTGCAGTACAGCCAGCCTCTCTATTGTTGAAATCTCGTCCGAAGTAATGGAATTTGAACGCAACAGGAGGCAGTAGCCTTCGACTCGCTCGGCGACGATCACGGGACTGACCACCATCTCGCGAAAACGCAGTTTTCCGTCCAATGGGAGGATGCCGGTTAGTTCAGTATTCTCGGATGGCTCGGTGCCGAATTCGGCGACCAGCCAACTTCGCAATGTCGTGCGGCTGGGAAGAGATGTCAATACGCGCCGCTTGTGTTGTTCGGTCAACTCTTCGAGGCCGGCGAATGCAATCGGTGTGCCACCATCTTTTACAAAGAGAACCGGCTGTTCAGAGAAGCCAGCCAGAAGTTGGGCCATCATATCCATTCCGCCGCCGTCCAGCTCGATCTGCGTTAGTTCCCGCTGCAAATCGGCCGCCTTGGCGGCTAAGTAGCCGCCCCGATCCACGATCAAGCGAATCACCGTCCGTTCGACGGACAAAAGCGGTTCGGAGTTGGGCAGGACGATTAACGGGATTTGATTCTCTTCGGCGACAGATATGGCGTCTTCCGGCACGTTACCCAACACGCCGATTGCGGAGATGCTCGCCTGGTGAAGGCTGTTGATGACACGGTCCAGACGCAGCTGCGGGTCGAGCCGGCGCAGGTCTTCTATGTCGATCAGAGCCAGTTCTTCGCCTTCAAGGTTGGGAAAGGCGGGTGGGCTGGGGCGCAAACTGCAGGCCCAACTTACCGGCCGGTCCAGAAATTCCTCGCCGCACAATACACTCGATCCTTGCGGCAAAGCCAGCCGGTAGATATCTTCAAGCGAAGTCGCGTCCCGATACATGAGCCAAGCCAGCCTGAACGTTTGAGGTTGATTTCAATTTCACAGCAGGAACATGCTGCCGAAGCCGGTACCTGCTAAATTGAATCAGCGGGCGCTATAAACCGCCCGCTGACCCGAATCTATCGTTTGTTGGAAGCGCGGTACATCATGTACCGCGAAATACTTTCTACTTGCTCCAAGCGCTCAGAGCCGCGCCCACCGTGCCGCCCCAAACGGCCCAAAACAGAATCGCGGCGATGCCGGGCCAACTGGTCGGATCCTGACCGGCGGCGAGGAACGCTACGATCCAGGCAAGAATCAGACCGATAATGCTGGCAAGGAGGAGTTTTAAGATCGACTGGTTCGGGCTCATCGCGCCGACGACAATCGGCCATATAATCACGGTAAGAATACTGATTGGCAGGCCTGCCACAACGAAGCCAAAGTCGTCCGTAAAGACCCCTGGCAGGGCAATGCCAATGACAAAGGCTACTGCGCCGATCAGCCCGCCAATGACGGGTCGCCAATTTTCCCCGAGGGCGCCGCGGGCGAAATCGTATCCTACAATAGGAGCCGCGCCGATCACGATCCCCAGCAGGGCCCCAAGTACGGGCACGCCCCTAAGCAGAACCATCAGTAGCGATACTACCGCTGCAGCCAGCGCCGCGTACAGTGAAGCCTTCCAACGTTCAGTGTTTGTCTGAGCAACGCTCGTGGCAGTCAGAATTGTCATCTTGAACCTCCCCGGTCGGTTCGTAACAGCTGATTCTCTATGATCCTCTCCACCTGTCAAAGGGAGGGGCGCCGATAGCTGCGGCAGTCGCCCCGTACCGCCAATAGCGGAGCTGAAATTAGTAGCGTTGAAGTCAGTCTGATCCGGCGTTGTTACTGCTCGCCGGGCAGAGTCTTCCACTCCTCGATTGTCCAGCCACCCACATTCAAATACAGGTGTGGTCTGTGCTTACGGCTCAGGACTAAAACCAACTCTTCCTCTTCAGTGGCTGCGATTTCGTCCAGCCAGATTCCTTCGCCGATCAAAGCTTGCACTATTTTACCAGTCTGTTGCCAACCACGCAAGGGATCGCTTTCGGGATCAGGAAACACAGACGTTCCGTACAGTGCCAGCAGCAGATTGTTTTCCAGATACAGATCGAGGTCAAACAGGACGCGCGCTTCTGCGGAAGGTGGCTCGCCGCTTACGTCGCTGATCGATTCTTCCCACAGAGCCAGTCCCATTACTCTCTCGCCGGCGACAGTGTCTACCAGCGCCTGGTACAGCTCGTCGTCCAACCGGTAGTGGAGAGCGGCTTCTCCGGCCCCGTTGCTACTGATCGAATGTTCAGTCATTTTGCTCTCGTTTACTTGTATCCTTAACGTGACGAACGCAAATGCGATTTTCCCTGTTCGCCCGTCGCGCTATACCCTTTCCGGCCCGATGACGATCATGCGTGTCGGGACTGTAATCGGTTCGGCGAAATACTGGCCGCCGGCCTCAAAATGGCTGAACTGGACCGGCAGCCCTTGATCGATGAACAGGTTGGGTCCGTTCATCACATGAAAATGCAGGTGCGGCCCCGGCGAATTGCCGCTGTTGCCGATGTTTCCCAACTGGGTGCCGCGCCGGATCATCTCGCCCTCATTGACCTGCAAGCTGGCCTGTTGCAAATGCGCATAGTAGCTAAACTCGCCATTTGCGTGGCTGATCGCCACCGCATTTCCCAACAGCCGCCGCATATCGCCACGCATGATCGCCTGGTCAGGGATGGCGCCGGGCGCCATGTCCGGCATGTCGAAACAGGCGTACGCCACCTTGCCCCCGGCCGCGGCATAAACCGGCTGATGCCAACTGTAGTGGTCAGATAATGCGCGTCCGTCGCCCCGATGCGTTTTTCCTTCTGGCCCCAGCTTCACGAAATCCACCGCGAATGGCTGGCTATACACCTCGGTTTTGTGAAAGTCGCTCCAGTCTCCTGCCTGCACTGCCCACCATGCTCCAGCCAGCGGGAAGTAATAGTCTGTCTGTTGCTCGTGGTAGGATACCTGCGCTTGGCAGTGTGCCTGAATGCTCTGCCGATCGTCAGCACCCACGCCACTCTCCCCTATTCTGCCGACAGCAGTAATGTCGATGTGGGAGAGGCGTTCATATCCATGAAGCAAGAATTGGAGGCTGCGGACGGCCAGCCCTGTGTTGGCTGTAATCGTCAGGTCTTCTTCACCCGTGCGTTGACGGATTATGCGCGCCGACCACCTCTGCTCAAACAGCATCTGGTGCCCACAATAGCCCTGTATCACCAGACCCTGCAACTTCACATCGCCACCGTGAGCGGTGATTCCCAGATCAAAGGCGATTTCCTGCACTGGACCAATGTTGGGAAAGGGAAGCCGGTCGTAGAGTCCAGCCACAATGCCCTGCGGGCGGGTCTCCAATTTGAGTTGTGTCGGCAAAGTCAGTTCTTCCTGTCTGCCCTTTGGTGATCCAAGGGTGTTTGCAGCGGTATATTTCCGATTGGAGCGACGGTCGAGTTACTTCGGGCTGATGAGCATAGTTTCCTTCCGCCGCGTTCAATTCTGTGGCCATAACAAGCGTAGCTGCAAGGGCCCGATGAAATCATGCGGGAACCGTCCTTAACGTCTCGGTTTCTTCGTACTGTGGGAATCAGTAAGCTCGCCGCGCGCCTCCCGGGACAGTTTACTTTCGGTTCGCTTCGTTTATGAGCGTCGAGGCTTCGAGGACTGCCTCTTCCGGTGTCTTCGAATCGCGCAGAACCTGCGTAATCATGTCAGCCGCATAGCCCCACACCTCGTCCAACTCTGCGTAGTTGGGCTGAGGAATTGCATTCTCGGCCTGCATTGCAAAACCGGCCAGCAGCGGATCTTCACTTAGATCTGCCTCCCTGTGCGCGGGCAGCCGGCCAGCGATGCGGGCAACAGTCGACGCGCTCTCCGCGTTCGTGAGATAGCGGGCAACTGTCAACGCCAACTCCTGTTGGTCGGCAGAGGTGGTCGGGTTCAGAAAGACGCCGTCTGCGCTCAGCCACGGGCGCGCCGGCCCGCTTGGTCCCGCCGGCAGTGGCGCCACGCCCAGGTCAGACCCGAACCGTTCTCGCAACTCGCCGATGCTCCACGGCCCGTCGATGAACAGGGCGTATTCTTCCTTTTTGAAGCGATCCATCAGCATTCCATAGTCGAGAGCGGCAAAGATACCAGGCGTGTTTTCAGCCCGCTGCAGCCAGCTGAGAAATTTCGCCGTCGCTGGCGTCTGTTCGAAAACCACACGGCCCTCTTCGTCGAAGAGTTCGCCTCCAAAGGCGGCGATGCCCCAGAACAGGTGATAGAAATTCGTGTAGATACCGGCCCCTTGTGTAGGGGAATCCTGGGCCAGATCGATCAGACCTTCCATAGTGAGCGGGAGGTTGCTTTCATCCAGCAGTCGCCTGTTGAAATATAGGGCCACAAGCTCGTAGTCGGTTGGCAGTCCATAAAGGACGCCTTCCCAAACAAGGTTTCCGAGCGCTGCCTGGATGAACTGCGATCGTTCCTGCACCTCAATCCGAGCGTCCAGCGGCAGGACAACATCAGAGGCCGCCAACTCTCGCAGCCACCAGTTGGGTCCCATGATGAGATCCGGTCCCTCGCCCGCCATAACGGCATCGGCATATACTTGGGCCAGGTCGCCGTAGTCCACGAACAGCGTTTCAACCTGGATGTTGGGTCTAGACTGGCGGAAACTGTCCAGGATGGCTGCCAGAGCATCACCGTTTTTGCCGGACCAGCTGTGCCACAATTCAACTGTGCCCGCAACTGCGGCCGCGGGAGTCTGCGAATCGACTGAAGTTTCCGCTGAGGAAACAATGGTCGGTTGCGTTGCCGGCACTGTCTCAACCACCGGATCAAGGCCTGGATGAATCAGTGGAGAGGGCAGGGCTGAAGTGACTGCAGGTTGCCTGGCTGCCATGACCAGAACGGCCATCAAAGTCAGCACGAACAGAATTGTGAGTGTCCAGAACAGGCGCCAACGAAATAGGGACATCTGTGGTGGAAGAGGTTGGTTGCGTTATCGTTGCGTGAGAACGGTCAGGAACATCTTGCGAATCGTCCCGACGGCATCGGTTGCATACCGCAGGAACAGGTCGCGAAACTCAGTCGGTGCGATTTTCAGATATATAGGCCAGCAGGCCTTGCAATCCCAGCAGATAACTACGCCAGCCGAAACCGCTGATCTGGCCAACGCAGACAGGAGCAATTACGGAACGGTGGCGAAACTCCTCGCGGCTGTGGACGTTGCTCAAGTGAATTTCGACCGTTGGCAGGGCAACGCCGGCCACCGCATCCCGAATGGCGTAGGAATAGTGTGTGAAAGCGCCGGGATTCATCAGCAGGCCATCAGCCCATGATCGCGCACTGTGAATCTCATCGATTAGGATACCCTCATGATTACTCTGAACTGTCCGAACCTCATTGTCGGCGCCGGCCGCGGCACGCAGTTCCTGGTCGATGGTTTCCAGAGTGACGTGCCCGTAGATCGATCGTTCGCGCGTTCCCAGCAGATTCAAGTTTGGGCCGTGAAGCACCAGAATTTTGGTCATGAGCAGATATCTTGTCGTATGTGCAGAGATCTCACCGCCGCGGTGCGCTGGCGTTCTTGCGGCGGCTATTTCGTCGTCATTCTTTCTCGACCAGCACGGACGCCAGCGCTGCGCGCACAAACTGTTCTCCCGGGTCGTCGATGATAATCACATCGCCAATCGCCTGAGGAATGATAAATCGCAGCGTCCTGCCTCTTCGTTTCTTGTCCTGGAACATCATAGCGTAGACTTCGTCCAGTTCGAGGCCGGTGGCCGATATGGGCAGGCCTAACCGGTCCAGGCAACTCTCGATACGGTTCGCGGTTTCGGCGTCGCAGCGGCCAAGCGCTACAGCCATGCGAGCGGCGGCGACGGTACCGACGGCGACCGCCTCCCCGTGCCGCAAACGATAGCCGCTGACCTGTTCAATTGCATGGCCGAATGTGTGTCCCAGGTTGAGCGTCGCCCTCCGCCCGCGTTCGAACGGGTCCTCTATCACCACGTCGACTTTCACCCGCACAGCATCAGAAATCATCTGTGTGAGGTTGGTTGGCCCTTCATCTTCCATTTGGCGGAAAAGATCCGGCGCGCCCAATATACCGTGCTTTACAATCTCTGCCAGCCCGGACCGAAACTCCTCCGCCGGCAGCTCAGCCAGAACCTCAGGATCGATAATCACCACAGCTGGCTGTTTGAACGCCCCCACAAGGTTCTTCCCCTGGGGAAGATCGACTCCTGTTTTGCCGCCGACCGAGGCATCGACCATCGACAGAAGCGAGGTTGGGATCTGTACGAACGGCGCGCCCCGCAGATAGGTCGCTGCCGCAAAACCGGCCATGTCACCGATAACGCCGCCGCCCAGCCCTATTATCGGGCTGCTCCTGTCCAGGCCTGCAGTCACGAACTGATCGTACAAATTTTGAATTGTCGCCAGAGTTTTGTGCGCTTCCCCCTCGGGGACCAGACACACGAGAGGCGTGTACCCCTCCTGTTGCAGGCTCTCGCTCACGATGTCAGCGTAATGTGCGCCAATGTCTGCGTTGGTGACGATTGCCGCCTGTCCCTTGGCCACCGCACGATTAGACAACAGACGACCTGCCTGGGCCAATATGCCTTCACCGATACAGATATGATAATGCCCTTCCGGCGTAGGCACGGTGATGCGATTCATTTCAGCTATTTCATGGTTGCCTGCCAGCGTGTCGAGGACTCGTTCCACAACAGTATCGGGGGTGACGCCGTCGGTGGGCACGCGCAGCGGAATCCTGCCATAGGCGTGGCGGCGGCTCAGCAGAAGACTCTCGATGTTCCGCTTCTTCTCTTCCCTGTCACCAGGCAGCAGAGGCCGATCTTCGAAAGTCTCGACTCGCTCAAGGACCGTGTCAGCGCCGGCGGTCAGGCAGACCACGGGACCGCAGCCTTCCAGCACCTGCCAGTTCTCATCGCTCACCAGCGTGCCGCCACCGGTCGCGATCACCAGGCCGGACTCGCGGGCGAGAGTCTGGCAGAGCCGCGCTTCTGCCTGCCGGAAAATCTCCTCGCCGTCTTCGGCAAAAACCTGCGCGATTGTCTTCCCAAATTCGGCTTCGATTCGCTCATCCATATCGACGAGCTGTCGGCCCAGGCGCCCTGCCAGGATACTGGCAACCGTCGACTTGCCCGTGCCCATGAAGCCGGTAACTGTCAGATTGCAGCCCTCGGCTAAAGGATTTTCGAACGTTTGCATAGCTGCCGATGCCTGTGAGTCGTCCAATCTATCTACTCCGAATCAGAACAGTTTGAAGTTCGTCGTGTCTAATCGGCCGGACTGGTGCATCAGCACGGCATTCATCAACTCTATGGCCAAGCGGGATTCCAGCGTTACACCGGCCCGCACACCGACGCATGGGTCGTGGCGCCCCTTCCCTAGTGCAAAGTCGATTTCCTCCAGGTTCTTGCGAACCGACTGCTGCGTCTTGAGAATCGTTGACGTCGGCTTGAAACCGACCCGGCAAACCAGGGGCGAACCTGTCGTCATGCCGCCGATGAGCCCGCCGTGGCTGTTGGCCTGGTAGCCACTGCGGCGAATAGGGTCGTTGTTCTCACTGCCCCTGCGGGAGATGACCTGCACACCATCGCCCACTTCACAGGACTGCACTGCGTTCAGGCCGCCCAGTGCGCCCATCAGCCGTACTTTAAGACTTTGATAGAGTGGCTCGCCGGCAAGCGCCGGCGGGTTTACCGCCACTACCTCTACCGCCGCGCCCAGAGAATCGCCTTCAATGCGCGTGCGTTTGATCAGTTCACCAGCCTCCTGCGCAAACTCGGCATCGAGCGAGTGGATTTCGGCCTCGTCGAGCCTGGCCTCGACCGCAGCAATCTGTTCCCGCGTAATCGTCTGTGAATCCTGCTGCCGCGTGGCAACGTTCCCGAAATGCTGGGCCAGGCTCAGGTTTGTTCGCAGCGGGCCGACCTGCGAGATCGAAGACAGGAGCACAGTGCCGAAATTTTCTTGCAGGAAAATACGGGCGATGGCCCCGCCAATCACATCCGAAATAGTGGAGCGGTAACTGGAGCGGCCGCCGCCGCGAATATCTACGAATCCCTGAGATTTGTGATACTTTACCAGGTCGGTGTGTCCCGGCCGCACCTCACCTTTGGGTCCGGCGAACTGATCGTAGTGACGCGAGCGCTGCGAGGTGGAGAGTACGAGTGCCGCGATGGGCTCGCCTGTGGAGTATCCCTCCTCATAACTCTCTGTCGTGGAACCAGACTCGCCCCCGACGGCGACCGCCGGCCCCGAAAGCAAACGGTCAATTTCGCCTTCAGAGTACAGGCCGGAGAGCAGAACAACCCTGTCCGCCTCTTGCCGGGGCGTGCCGTGACGGTTGCTGCCGGGGCGGCGGCGATCGAGGTACTGCTGTACCTCTTCTCTACGAATGCGCAGCCCCGCCGGGCAGCCGAAAACAATGGTGGTTACGCCAGGCCCGTGGGATTCACCGGCGCCGGCGACTGCAAACAGTGGCCCGCCCAATATCTCCATGCTTCACTCTCTCATTCGGCGGTCGAACCATGTGGCCGACGCACCCGGCCTTTGGCAGAGTCAATGAATGCGCGCACTTTGTCCGGGTCTTTGCAGCCCGGTTCAGATTCTACGCCGCTACTAACATCAACCCCCCATGGCTGCACTGACTCCACCGCGGCCGCAACATTCTGCGGCGTGAGGCCGCCCGCCAATACCAGGCGCGGGCAAGTTTGCCTCACATCGGCAGCCGCGTTCCAGTCGGCTCTCTTGCCGGTACCCCCGTATTCATCAGGGTCGTAAGCGTCGATCAGGAGTTGTGGGCCGTCAGCCGGGCCCAAATCTGCATACCATTCGGCTTCGATACCGGCTTCGGCGGCGCTAGTGGGCCGCAGCGCCTTGAACCCGCGCCCGTGAAGCGCCTCAAGCATCGCCGGCGGCTCGTCGCCGTGAATCTGGGCGTAATCCAGACCGGCCTGCCGGATCGTCTCTTCAACCACATCCGAAGTCTCATTCACGAAGACGCCAATGAAACGGGGTCGCGTCCCCGTTTCTGAACCGGTAGCCGAACCAGCCGCAGATGCCAGGAGATGCTCCGTCAATCTGGCGGTGATCTTTCCTGCCGCCTCCGGCGTCACGTAGCGGGGAGACTTCTTGAAGAAGATGAAGCCCAAATAGTCGGCGCCGGCATTGGCCGCGCACAGGGCATCTTCGAAGTTGGTAATGCCACAGATTTTAACGCGCGTCATCGTCTGTCCTGTAAGAATGGGCAGAAGTGCCCGAAAGAAGTCGAAACAGTTCCTCTGTCAGAATCCAATTTCGGCAACGCGAAGCAGCCATACCATCAGTGGTGCAATCGCGATACCTGGCAGGAGATTGGCGACCCTGATCTTCTTCAACTCCAGCAGAGAAAGACCGATCCCTAGAATAATGACGCCTCCGGTGGCAGTCAGTTCGACAACCCACGGCGTTTCCCGGCTAATGTCGCCTAGTCCGCCGCCGATTCCCATTGCCAGCGCAGACAGCCCGCCTTGTACGAACGCCACTGTCCCGACACTGAGCAACACGCCCGGCCCCAGAGTGGCCGCAAAAGGGATGGCGGCAAAACCGTCCAAGGCGCTCTTGATCGCCAGCAACTCATAGTCGCCTACCAGACCGTCCTGAATGCTGCCAAGGATTGTCATCGGCCCGACGCAGAAGATCAAGCTGGAGGTAACAAAAGCCCGCGTCACGCTCCAACCTGCCACTCTGCCCTTGCCCAGAGTTTCGCCCCAGCGGGCTTCAGCCTGCTTGCCCAGCCAGTTCAAGCCGTCCTCAATGCGGATCAACTCGCCGGCTATGCCCCCGGTCACCACGCTGAACAGAGGGATCAGAACATTCCCGGTCCCGCTGGCCATGACCACGCCGATAACCAGAACCATCAGTCCCAGCCCGTGCATGACCGTTTCCTGCACTTTCGCCGGCAGTCGATTGCCCAATATCGTTCCCACCGAGCCACCGATCAGGACGGCGATGATGTTGAGAACTGTACCGGTCATTTACGATGCGATCCGGGCTTGGGTAGTTCCTTTCTCAAGAGGCTCTGGCTCACTGCTTTCCCGCCCGCACGAATTCGCTTACCTGCGCGCCCCGCTCCGCTTGGCGTAGTTTACAGAAGCTTTCGCCCACCAGGATGGCATCGCAGCCCATTTCGGCCATGCGCTTCACATCGGCCGCGTTGCGGATTCCACTCTCACCGACCACGATTCTGTCGGTAGGAATCTGTTCTCGCAGCCGCGCTGTGGTTTCGATGTCGACGACGAAGGTCTTCAGATTGCGGTTGTTGACGCCGATAATTTGCGCCCCTGCCGCCAGTGCTTGCTCCAACTCCGCTTCGTCATGAACTTCCACCAGCGCGCCCATCCCCAGTCGATTCGTCAGGAGCAGCAGTTCCCGCAGTTCGGCGCTCCCCAGTACGCCAACAATCAGAAGCAACGCATCCGCCCCGGCAGCTCGAGCCTCGTACACCTGATAGGGATGATAGATAAACTCCTTGCGCAGCAGCGGTATCGACAGGTTTTTTGCCTGCAAATGTTCACCAATTTCAGCCAGGTAGGCAAGTTTCCCTTGGAAAAAACGGGCATCGGTCAGGCAGGAAATCGCCGCCGCGCCGCTGGCGGCATAGGTTTCGGCGATGGCTGTCGGCGACCAGTCCTTGGCGATCAAGCCCTTGGAGGGGCTGGCCCGCTTGACTTCGGCGATGAGGCTGGCCCCGCCTTCTGCTGTAAGGGCCTTAGCAAAATCCATTGGCGGCTCGGCCACCGATGCAAACGCCTTGAGTTGCTCCAGGGGCACTTCCTCCATCTGGCGCGCCACCTCCTGGCGCTTCCAGGACATGATCTTGTCAAGAACCTGTCCCTTGTGTTTGCTGATGTCCAACTGCGAGAATTTTGCCATTGTCCTGCTACTCACCGCTGTAACTCTGTGTTTTCTCGATAAATCTGTCCAGCGCATTCTGCGCCGCGCCGCTGTCTATCGCCTGCGCCGCTGCAACCAGCCCTGATTCCCAGTCGCCATTCTCGGTGGCGAGCGCGGCCGCCGCATTCAATAGTACCACATCCCGCTTGGGGCCGCGCAGATCACCACTGAGGATTCCCCGCGTGATAGCGGCGTTCACTGTTGCGTCTCCGCCCACCAGGTCCTCTAGTGAGGCGGGCGGCAGGCCAAGATCGGTCGCCGAAAACCTGCTAATCCAGACCTCGCCGTTACGCAAATGGCTGATCCAATTATCTCCGGTAGTCGTGAGTTCATCCACACCGCGCCCGTCCTCTGTAGTTCCGTGAACGACAAATGCGGCAGTACTTCCCAATTGCTCCAGCACGTCCGCCATCTGCGATGTCAGATCGTAGCTGGGCACGCCGATCACCTGATGTGTGGCATTGGCCGGGTTTGTCAGCGGGCCAAGAACATTGAAGACCGTACGCGTCGCCAGCTCCCTGCGCGGGCCGATAGCATATCGCATCGCCGGGTGGTAAAGCGGCGCGAACAGGAAGCCGATGCCCACTTCCTCGATGCACTCGGCCACCTGCTCCGGTCCCAGATCCAGCTTGACGCCCAACTCCTCCAGAACATCTGCGCTGCCGCACTGGCTGCTGGCGGACCGGTTGCCATGCTTGGCGACCTTTTCGCCCGCTCCAGCCGCAACGAAAGCTACGGTCGTGCTGATGTTGAAAGTGCCCGTCTGGTCGCCTCCCGTTCCGCAGGTGTCCAGCAAACGCTGGCCGTTCAGATTGGGCCGCACCTGTACGGCGGCGCGTTTCATCGCCCGCGCGCAGCCGGTAATTTCTGCGACGCTCTCGCCCTTCTGGCGTAGCGCCGCCAGGAACGCGCCAATCTGTGCATCGGTCGCCTCTCCGCCCATGATCTGTGTCATCGCCGCGTCGGCCGCATCGGCACTCAGATCCTGCCCGGCGAAAACTGTTTCCAGAGCTTCATGTATATGTGATGCCATGCGTCATTCTCCTTTAATGTCGAACGGTTCCAGTGGCCCTGCGGCAGAAAGAGACAACGAAACTACTCAGCCACAACTGATTCGCAACCCTGAATGAGGCGAGCGAAGGTGCTCTCTCAACTCTCAACTTTTTTATGGGCGGTCGGGCCTTCGGCCCTCCCTTGTGCAGGGGCTGCGCCCCCGCAACGCCCCCCTCCAAAACCATCGCTCACCGACCGTGTGTGCGCATTCCAGCAGTGCGGCCCAGCAACGTGGCTGCCGCCAACCGAATACGCAATCAGATTACCTGAATGGCGGCAGGGACAAAGGGCTGGTCAAGACAGGCACTGTATATTGCCTAGTAGTTATGAGACAACTCAAATATCTGTCGTTGCTTATGCATGCCGCGCGGGCAACTGAAAGGTCATCAAGTATTCAATTTCATCGGCCAGCAGCAGCCCATCTGTCTCGCTAAGGGGCGTCAGCCCCCAAATTGTCAGCGAGCGCCGCACAGCGACCTTCAATGCCTCAGTGAGAAAGGTGCCGTACTCCGTTAGACTATGCGACGCAGAATCCGCGCCTGACAGGGCTGGCGCCGTCCCCTGTCTGATTCCTTGCAGAAGATAAGTCACCGCCTGAAAGTTGAATAGCCGCAGGTATAGTTCAACCCGTTCCGGCAGATCGGGTGCGGCGTTGGCGGCAAGATACAACTCACACCATCCGGCTCTGTCGTCCTCTGACCAGTCGTCTCCTCCGTAAAAGAGAAAGCGGGCGATTTCCTGGGCCGGGTCTCCCAGCCCGAAGAACTCCCAGTCGACGAGCAAGGCCCGCCCTCTGTCAAACAGGGCGTTTTCCGCAGTCAGATCTCCGTGGATTGGCGCCGCCGGCGTCTCTCCCAGCAGAGGCAGCGCCCCATTCATCAGGCGGTGCGTTGCCGTCCACAGCATGGAAAGAAGCTCGTTCAGCAGCGGCGCCGGGGCAGCCGATACCCACTCGCGTAGCGGAGCCTCCCCCGCTTGCCATACCTGCCAAAATGTGAGCAGATTGAAGGGATGCGGGCTGAAGCGCTGCACTGCATCACCTTCAGTGCGGTGGACCTGGGCCACGGCCTCGGCGAGCGCAATTCGGTGGATGCCGTCCGCAAGCGACAGCTCTCCGCCCTCCGCCCAACGGTAGACGAGTATCTGGCTGGGCAGTCCGTGGGGATAGCGGTCATACCAGAGCGGCTCCGGCGCCAGGCCGGCCGCGGCAAACTGGTCCTGGCCGCGGTACTGGCGGCGGCTGCGCGCCTGGCCGGCATCGGTAAACATCTTCACCACGGCGTCCGTGCCGTCGCCGCCGCGCACTCGCCAAAGCAAATTGTCGCGCCCCTGCCAGTGATCCATTACCGTTACTTCCTGACCGAGAAAGCGGCTGGAGGGGGCGCCGGTAAGATAGCCGTGTACGGCCTGGGTCCATTGGCTCATGCCGTTTCCGCCAGTCACACATTCAGGAAGTTACGCAACAGATCGTGCCCGTATTGCGTCAGGATGCTCTCAGGATGAAACTGTACGCCAAATATGGGCTTGGAGCGGTGCTGCACGCCCATAAGCTCGCCCTCGACAGTATGGGCAGTTGCCTCCAAATCCGATGGCAGAGGCTCCTCGACAATCAGACTGTGGTAGCGTGTGGCGGTAAATGGGCTTGGAATCCCCTGGAAGAGGGTCGTCCCCTTATGATGAATCGGGCTGACCTTGCCGTGCATCAGCCGCGGCGCCCGCTCGATGTTGCCGCCGTGAACGTGCCCAATGCACTGTTGGCCGAGACACACACCCAGGATGGGCGTCCGGTCTCCCATATGGCGGATTACGTCATTGCTGACACCGCTGTCCTGCTGCGGCGTGCCCGGGCCGGGGCTGATGATAACGTGGCTCGGCCTCCTATCGACCAGCTCCTCGACGTCGATGGCATCGTTGCGCCATACCTGTATGCGGTTGGCCTCCTCCTCGCCGGACAAGGGAGTCTCGTTGACGATTTCACCCAAAAACTGTACCAGATTGTACGTGAAACTATCGTAATTGTCGATGACGGCGATCATGGCCCCGCTCCTTTTTATTGACTCCGGCTTAAGCTTTGGCCAGCCTTTTCTGGCGGCGCTCATTCGAACGACGTATGCGGTTCCAGACACCGGTCAACCCCATCGCCTTCTTCATCTCCATCAGCGTAGACCTCGCCTCTTCTTGTGCCCGCTGCGTTCCCTCGTATATCAACTGGTCGGTGAATCCGGTCTGTTCGGCGTAGTATGCCCGCCGTTCACGGATCGGTTCAAGAAAGTTCTCCAGTGCGTTGTAAAGCTTCGTCTTCACCTCGACATCGCCGACAGCGCCTTGCCGGTATCGGGTCTTAAGATCTTCCACTTCCTCTTTGTCAGGGTTGAAAGTGTCGTGATAGCTGAAGACCGGGTTGCCCTCGACCGTGCCTGGGATGTCGGCCCGAATGCGATTTGGGTCAGTGTACATGCTCATAACCCGTTTTTTGACCGCGGCCGAGTCGTCGCTGAGAAGGATCGCGTTGCCCAGGCTCTTGCTCATCTTGGCCTGCCCGTCGGTGCCGACGAGCGTGCCGCCGACGATGTAGGCGTCCGGCAGGGGGAAGACTTCGTCATAGGCGTTATTGAAACGGCGGGCAATCTGACGGCTGATTTCAATGTGTGATTCGTTATCCTTGCCCACCGGCACCAGATGCGCACGCGGCATCAGGATGTCGGCGGCCTGCAACACAGGGTAACCGAGCAGGTTATAGGGCATCTGCTCCATCTCAGCCGCGGCAGCCATATCCTTGATCGTGGGCAGCTGCTGCAAACGTTCAACCGTCACCATGCCGCTGAGGATCAGCTGCATTTCGTAGATCTCATGCACGGCTGACTGCAAATAGAACGATGTCTTTTCCGGATCGATACCAATCGCCAGGTGATCGAGAACGATTTCGCGGGCATTTTCGCCGATCTGCGCGATGTCCTCTTTGGTCGGCTTAGTCGTCAGCATATGGAGGTCGGCGATGATGAAGAAGCATTCATACTCCTCTTGGAACGCCAGCCGGTACTGTAAGCTGCCCACATAGTGGCCCAGGTGTAGTTTCCCAGTCGGACGGTCGCCGGTAAGAATTCGTTTCTTCTGTGTCATTTTTCGCTCCAGGATTCGCATGAAGGAAGTGAATATTTCGGCTTTCGCAAAGTCTTAGTCATCTAATCCCTCTTCGGCCCGCTTGACAGCAGCGGAGAGGGCCCTGGCCTTGTTCAGTGTTTCTTCCCATTCATAGGTGGGGTCGCTGTCGGCGACGACGCCGCCTCCCGCTTGCAGGTAGCAGGTCTTGCCCTGCATTACGATCGTCCGGATAGCGATGCAGGTGTCCATCGCGCCGTCGTAGTCGATGTAGCCGACTGCGCCGGCATACAGCCCGCGCCGCCGCCCCTCCAATTCTTCAATGATCTCCATCGCCCGCACTTTAGGCGCGCCGCTTACGGTCCCGGCAGGGAAGGTCGCTTTCAGCAAGCTGATGGCGTCGTGGCCGGGCGCCAGTTCGCCCTGTACATCGCTGACGATATGCATGACATGGCTGTAGCGTTCGATGACCATCATTTCCGGCACTTTGACGGTGCCATAATCGCATACCCGTCCCAAATCGTTGCGCCCAAGATCGACCAGCATCACGTGTTCTGCCCGCTCTTTGGGGTCGTTCAACAGTCCTTCCGCCAGGGTGTCGTCCTCGGCTGCAGTCTGACCGCGCCAGCGGGTGCCAGCGATCGGGTGCAGGAACGCGCGGCCGTCTTCGAGCATGACGTGCATTTCCGGGCTCGATCCGATAATCCACAACGGCTCATCGCTTTCGGACTTCTCCTCCAGGCCGGCGACTCCGTTAAATTCCAGAAAGTACATATAAGGAGACGGGTTCAACATGCGCAGCGCGCGGTAGATCGTGAAAGGCTCCGCGTCTGTCGACCGGCTCAGCCGCTGGCTGGGCACAACCTGAAATATGTCGCCGGCAGCGATATACTCTTTTGCTCTGCGCACAACATCCTCGTATTCCTCTTTAGTGAAGTTGCTGCTCCACTCTGCATCGCCGTCAACTCGAGGACTCATCGGCGGCGTGAGCGGCCGGCGAAGGTCGCTGACAATCGCGTCGATGCGAGCGACGGCGTCAGTGTAGGCTTCTTGAACCTGTTCGACCGAAGGCGAGCCCTGCCCATCGATTCGCATGTTGGCGATGACCAGCAGCTTGTGCTGAACATGGTCGAAGACCACAAGGTTGTCGCTGAAGAGCAGAAGCATGTCCGGGATGCCCAGTTTCCTTTGTGCCGTGGTAGGCAGGCGCTCGATGAAGCGTACCGTATCGTAACCGAAATAGCCGACCGCGCCGCCGGAAAAGCGCGGCAGGCCCGGCACCTCCACCGGACAGCGGTCCGCCAATAGGTCGCGCACCGCTTCGAAAGGGTCGCCTTCCCTGCGTTCCAACTCGGCGCCGTCGGCTCCGCCAATCACCATCTGGTCACCCTGAGCACACAAGGTCAATGGCGGACGCACACCAAGGAAGCTGTACCGGCCTACCTGCTCCCCTTTCTCAACCGATTCCAGCAGAAAGGAGGGGCCGCCGTTCCGCAACTTCAGATAGACCGAGACCGGTGTTTCCAGGTCGGCCGGCAATTCCCTGAATACCGGAATCGTATTCCCCCTAGCCGCATACTCCTGTACTTCCTCCTGTGAAGGACTGTAAGTTGCCATGGTCTATCTCCTGTTCTCCCTTATCCTGACCTATCTGCCCGGCTAACAAAAAAGCCCCGTCTCCAATGGCAAAGATCGCTCTCTGCTCTTGGGGACGAGGCCTGTAAAGACGCCCGCGGTGCCACCCTGTTTAGACCGGCTCATAGAAGGCAACAAAAAATCCCTTGCATGAAACGCAAGGGATGCCTGCACCAGTCTCACTCATCGCGACCAGATGATCTCGCATCATAACGGATCTGCCTGAGCCGCGGCGCCCTGATAACGGTGGCGTCTCCGGGACCAGCTAGTTAGTGGTAATGCATCTGGGCTGATCGCCACAGGTGGTAAAGTTCCCACTGTTCGCCGTCCGACTCCCCGGCCCATTCACACTCTGCGCTGTTGTCCCGTTTCCACCAGTCCGGGACTCTCTGGAACTCGCTCTGAGCGCTACTATTCCGGTTCACAGTCGTTCGTGTTCATTTGTCACCGAGCAGTATACGCCGCCTGCGCCAATCTGTCAATCTGCATACTGGCTAATTCCTGGTGTGGCCCAAAATTCAGGGCGATGATGGTGCAACTCCTTGACCGTGCGCTAATGTCTGAATCAGGATTTTCTGTATATGGGGATTATCAGGATTTCAACCCGCCTCGCCCGCTCCTGGCATAAGATACCGGATATGTTGAGAAATGCGCCGAATTGTAACTACTAAGCCACAGTACCTGACCAGCCAGTCATCCTTGGAACCATTCAGGCTCTTGGTGACGCAACTGGTGTGCAGCCGCCGCCATGCTCGCCAGCCGACACGTTGCGAAGAATGCACACGGTCGGTGAGAGATGGTTTTGTAGGGGGGCGTTGCGGGGGCGCAGCCCCTGCACAAGGGAGGGCCGAAGGCCCGACCGCCCAAAATACACCAGTGAGGGGAGAAAGAACACCTTTGCTCGCCTCATTCAGGGTTGCGAATCAGTTGCGGCTTAGTAGCTACGCCGAATTTATGGGATGCGCCCTGACTTTTCGTTCCCTTGACACCCTCCCGAACAGCTGTAGAATTAATGATATATTTCTGTCAATCTGTTCCAATGTCTGTGACAACATTTGCATTCAGAGGGTGCACGGAGTTGAAAAGTGTTCCTTCCTGCCACAACTTCTTGATTGTTGGAGAATCGACCAGTGGTATAAAGGCAATGCATTCAGCAAGCTGCGGGTCTGAGTGGCCCCAGATTTGGAATCCAACCAATGTCATAGGAGAAGGTCAAGACAAGCCCACATATCCTTAAGCCAAAGCATCAGGGTACAATAGCGGCGAAACGCGAAGTAAGTGATCTTCAGGTCGGAATGCAAACTGTTCCTGCATAGAATAGGCGGCACAACTGTATGATGTGAGAGACGCGCGAGTTTCGTCCCTCTCCAAACAGTCCCAAACGCAGGAAGATGAACGAACCGCCCGAGCTCTGCCGATGGGTCTATTTTCGGACTCTCGCAGTGGGTAGGACTGCATTCGAACGGAATTCTGTGCTGCCGTCTTACAATGACACAGTCAAGATACTTCCTTGGTGGATGGCAACAAGACTGGCTTGGCAGTCCTTCACGCGCAACTGTTGCAGAAAAATTGCGTCCACAATGATCTGGCGCTTCTTGCTTTCTTTTGCTGTGCGAAAGCAGGAGAAAAGCAGGGTTATCCACGTTTCAAGGGAAGGTCTTGCTACGAAAAATATACCTACTTCCAATGCGGACGCAAACTCTTCGTTGGCTGGCGGCTCCACCTTACGGACATCCGCCGGCCCTCAAAGTCATTCTTGCCCGCAAGCCTTAGCCATGCAGGCAGCCACTAAACTGAATCGCGCGACGACTCTATATTCGGCGACCGTAATACAAAAGCAAGGAGGTGTGTGCCATGAAACGAATCGACTTTGAATACTACTGGACAGAGCAGCAACCGGTAAACGGTCAAATCTATGGCGTCAAGGAGATTTTGGAGGACGCCGATCTGGGGGGCATTGACCTGGTCGTGCTGATAGCCGGCCCTATCGAACGGCCCAACAATAGCGGACTGGCCGAATTTGTGAAAAGTGAGCCGCGTCTCATCGGCTGCTGTCAAATCAACCCACTGTATGGTCAGGCTGCGGTAGACGAGTTGGAAACGGCGGCCACCCAGTGGGACATGCCCATCCTGAAACTCATGTCGGTTGCCTGCAACTATCCGATCTATGGGCAGGAGCCGCTGCCAGTGTTGGACAAAGCACGGGAACTCGGGCTTCTCGTGAACATCCATTCCGGCGCCCGCCTCAGCACGCCGGCTCAGGTTGGACTGGTGGCTGCCCGCTATCCGGATCTGTCCATCATCATGGAACACATGGGGTACCGTGACGGGGTGGGTGAGGCCATAGAGGTGGCCAAAGTTTTTCCCAACGTCCATCTCGGCACGAACACGGTTGCTGAACCTTTGATGATCCAACAAGCAGTTCAGGAAATTGGCGCAGAACGGGTCTGTTTTGCTTCGAATGGCCCTGGGGTTCCGATGGATTTCGCCGTGGAGTCGATTCGTCGGCTCAACCTTGGCGAGGAGGCCGAAGGCCTGGTACTTGGCGGCAACCTCGCCCGCCTGCTGGGTGTCGAGTAAGGAGAGGTGTACCGATGATTTTAGCTCGATACCGACAGATTTCGCCGCGCAAGGAGTTGAAGGACATCCTGACGCGCTCGGTAGATCACTTAGTGAGGATGCCCCAGGATAGGTTATTCCGCGATTTTCATGTCGATACGGATGGGTGGGCTTATGGCGGCGACTTCGTGGGCCGCTGGCTTGACGGGATGGCGCACTATCATCGCATGCCTCAATTCAGGGGGTTGGACAGTGGGATAATGGAAGTGGTCGAACGGTTGATCGACTTCCAATCTTCAAACGGTTTCTTCGGCCGGAACTACATTCAGGCCGAGTACACCGGCACGTTGCAAATCGCGAATGCGCTTCTGCAAACTTACCGCACCCTTGGCAATGAATCCGCTTTAAAGGCCGCGACGCGAGCCGTGGAATTCTTTATGACCCATGTCTCCCCGGTCCACGGAGCTGAAGCTCGTCCCAAGCCGGACACGACCTATATTCCCCCCGAACTGGGCCGTTCCCGGACACGCCCCGATACCTTGGTACCCATGAACCAGGGCTACCGCTGGTTCTTCTCACTGGATGTCTTTCCCCGCTACTATCACATGACAGAAGACCAACGCGCGTTAGACTATGCGCGGGCAGTCTTTGAGCAGGTTGAGGTTTTGAGGCCGTGCGACGACTTCGCCGGCATCACAGGCAACTTCCACGTTCTGATCCACGTCTATCGCGGCTTGTTGGCGCTGTGGGAATGCACAGGCGATGACGACATCCTGCAAAAAGCGATCTCGTTCTGGCAGTGGATCCGTGACACCAAAGCGCACGTCTCCGGCGGCGTGCAAGAGTGGCTCATTGCCGGCGAACGGTTCGGCCAGCCATCCACGGAGGACCGAGACGAACTGTTCTTCAGCGGCGAGAAGGAAGGGCGAGACAAGATCGACGAAACATGCACCGTCTCGGACTGGATGATGCTCAGCTTTGAATTGTACCGGGCGACCGGCGAGAGTGGCTACCTGGATATGGCAGAGCACATCTTTTTCAACCACCAGCTGTTCGACTTCGCCGCCAACGGCGGCTGGTGTGGCCATCGCAGTTTGTGGGGCGACGCTGGTTGTGTGTGGGACTTCTGCTGTTCGCATCACGGCCCGCGCTGCCTGGTGGATGCGCTCCGTTATGCGCTGACAGCTGAGGACAACACGGCAACGGTGAATCTGTATGTGCCGCTGGAAACGCAAGTCAGCACTTCCGACGGCACGGCCCACCTGATTATCGAACCGGCATCCGACATGAGCGCGGCACTGATCACCTGCGGTCCGGCAACCGAGGGCGAATTCGCCCTGTGTCTCCGTTGCCCGCCCTGGAGCGAGGAGATCGCGGTCGAGTCTGGGCAGCTGCAAGACGATGGCAGCATGAAGATAGACCGCCGTTGGCAGCCAGGCATGGCGGTACACGTACAGTTCAAATCGCGTCGCGGCCTGGACATTCGCAGCCGCGGCGCCGGCATCACCATCGGCTCCCTGGGCAATCCTGTGGGCGCAGTCCGCTCGGGTCCCTGGGTGTATGGGCTGCGCGACGAGAGCCTGGGCGATTTCGGGCTTCGTCCCGTGTCGGTGGGGGTGGACGGTGGGCAGGCGGACGGCGCGGCTCGTACCTTACTGAGCCTGCCTGCCAACGCGGACAGACTGATCGCCGTCCACTCCAACGCTGCCCTGTCACCTGGGTCTGCTGGACTTGCTTTCCAGATCTTCGTGGATGAAGAACTGGTTTACGAGAGCGGAACGTACAAGGCAATGAGCTTTAGTAACTTTATCGAAGTTCCGTTAAACGGTGCCAGGACGGTTGCGTTGGAGATTCGGGCGCCTGGCAGCGACGTTCCGCTGGCGTTGGGGCGCTGGCGCGATGTGCGCATTATTACCAGCGACGGCAACATCACCTTTTTGGATCGCGCTATCGAGGAGGGCGGGGGAAGTGCGGCACTGCGGGACGTCTATTTCGACCGCGATGGGCCAGCAATCCAATCGCTTGCCGACGGCAGTGTGCAGGCTGTGGTCTATGATCGTGCCGGTCAGGACAGGACGGTCCAAATGGAGCCTCTGCCGGCGATGAGCAATGAATTGGAGGACCCTGACTACGATCAGACCGGTATTGGCGCAGCGCATCTGAAGCCGGCCCCCTTCCGCGTCTGGTTGCCGATCCGTTCCCAGCCTGTCGTGTAGCCGAGCGTTCCATGGGATGAATAGAGGAGGTGAGTAAGACGGAGGTAACTACTCAGCCGCAACTGATTCGCAACCCTGGACGAGGCGAGCAAAGGTGTTTTTCTCCCCTCATTGTTGTATTTTGGGCGGTCGGCCGCAAGCGGCCTCCCTTGTGCAGGGGCTGCGCCCCCGCAACGCCCCCCTCCAAAACCATCGCTCACCGACCGTGTGTGCTCATTCCAGCAGTGCCGCTCCACTAACGTGGCTGCCGCCAACCGAATACGCAATCATATAGCCTGAATGGCAGTGGGGATAAAGGGTTGGTCAAGACAGGCACTGTATATGGCTTGGTAGTTACGGACAGAGAAAGAAAAACGATAGACAGTGTAGCCCATAGGCAAGGCATATTCTGGTTCTGATACTCGGTGAGGAGGAAGGTCAATGTGTATCGCAAAGGCCACTCATCGATATTCGACAAATGTCGCAGCGATCCTGACCCCAATCACCACGGCGCGGTCAGACTGTGCCACCACACCACAAGTCGCCGCAGCACCCCGTGAGGTCAAGGTCGTCGAATAGAATGAGGCCGTCAAGGAAGTCGAGAATATCGAAACGCCTGCGCCAGGACTAGTGAAGGAATAGGCGGATGCATCGGCCGTCCAGGACCTTACCACCACATGGACGCGCAAATGGCCGCCGTCTTCCCCGCTAAATGCCGGCGGTGAGCACGAGACCTGGACCCATGTGCTTTACCAACTCTGCTTCAACCTGAACGAAGATCTCGGCCTGATGCCCGGCTACCGCCAAAGTTTCGAGGGCAACAAGAATCACACCAGCCAAACGGTCACGCTTGTTGAAGATGCCATCTGGTCCGGTGGCACGCCTATCTCGGCGCAGTGGTCGCTGACTGGTACAAATACATCACCAAACCAATAGCAGATCCCTGCAAGAGAGACTGCAAGAAGTGATTGGTTCGTTCAAAGGGGTCAAGTCGGCCCAGTATGGCGATGCGGAAGAAATTAGGGGAATCGTAGTGATTGAAGAGCATACGCTGCGCTTCGATCTGGAGCAACTCAACCTCCGCTTCCCATACCATCTGGCGACCAGGTGGGCCGGCGTGCGCCAGAATCAGTTCGCGTCGTCATCCGGATGACCCGGACCGACACGCGTCCGCTCTGACGGTCGGGGCGCCGGCATCTGGACCAGCGAAACGCCCGCCTCACGCAGAAAGCGTCGACTGTTTTCGTCCGGATATGGACCGGCGTAAACCACCCGCTCGATTCCAGCATTGATGATCATCTTGGCGCAAGTGATGCATGGTTGGTGCGTTACATAGATCTCGCTGCCGGCTGTACCAACGCCGTGCAAAGCTGCTTGAATGATGGCGTTTTGCTCAGCGTGCAGAGGACGTAAGCAGTGGCCGTCTATGATCAGATGCCCGACGTCATCGCAGTGGGGCAGACCGGTGGGGGCGCCGTTATAGCCGGTCGTCAGAATGCGCTTGTCGCGGACGATTACCGCGCCAACATGTGCTCGATCGCAGGTACTGCGCGCTGCCACTGTGAAGGCGATTTGAAGGAAATATTCATCCCAGGATGGGCGAGTCGATTGCGGTGAGGTCATGCGCGGCGTTGTACTCTTTAGCCCTGTGCCCAATCAATCCAGGCGGCGGGTCGTTCCCATGGGGATATTAACGTGTCCATTGGGGGCCGGACTGGGAGGAGACTGGAGAGGCTGGGCCGGCTGCGGTTGCTGGTTCCGGGGCGGCTCTTCCTTTTTGGCCTGCCTGTCATGTAGAAGGTCCGCCAGAATGCGGTGTGTATCTTCTTCCGTAGGCGAAGCCAGTATTACCGTCTCTTGAATCGTGCGTTCGCGGCTGAATCGCCCGCGCTTGGGAATGTGAATTTCGTGTTCGACTGCCAGGCAAGTCTGTGTCGTGCGCCCGAATCTGACAGTTCCATAGCGAATATTGCGGACCGCTTTCGGGAAGAAGAAGACATACCACATCCCAACATCCTTTTCCGGCCACTCTGCCATCAGAAAACGTTTGGGTTGCACCAGACAGATAACAGCATGCTCCCGGGTCGCGAATGTGCGGAAGTATCCCTGTAACCAGGTAAATCGTTCGCTCTTTTCCTCGACAGTGAAATAGCCGCTGGCGTGGATGGGAACGCTGTCCGACGGCTCCATTGGCTGCGGCGTGACCGCCGGCGTCGGCGCCTCGAGAAACTGTACATAGTCCCGGCTGTGCCAGTGGCGTCGCAGCCAGATGAAGGCTATAAGGAGAGCAAGGCAAAGTCCTGCCGTAAAGAAGCGGCCTGGAATCAGCCCGATTGCGCCCAAAGCGCCGACAACCAGAATCAGGCCGTCTATCCAGCGGACAATCGGCGCACCGGCCAGCATCATGCGGTCGAGGTGATAGATAAGGCGGGACACGGTTCGGTCAGGGCCTGCGGTCAGTTGGAAAGGGCCAGTGGATATTGTGAGAAGACCCCGCCCTGCGGGGCGGGGCCAGGCAAATTCATCGATCTGATTTCATAGTCGCGGGCATGATGCGCCTCTCAGGCAGGGGCCGGCAAAGTTCCCCCGCTCAAGTCCAACCCCTGGTCGCGGCTATCTTCCTCACGAGGGCGCTCGCTGCCGTCCTGTTTCGAGGTAGGTGTGCCGCTGGTCTGTCTCTCTTCCACACCGTCTACCGACTGGAACGGATCTTCGCCCCGCATAATCGCCTGGAACTCCGAGGCATGCAACGTCTCATGCTCCAGCAGAGCCGCCGCCACGGCGTCGAGGCGGTCCTCATAGGACGTCAGAATCTCATGGCAGCGGCGATGGGCCTCGTCTACCAGCATGCGCACCTCTTGGTCGATCTCCTGCGCCACCCGGTCGCTGTAATTGCGCGTTTCAGCGATGCCCCGGCCGAGGAAAACCATCTCCTCGCGTTCCCCGTATTGGACGGGGCCCAGCGCGTCGCTCATACCCCACTGGGTAATCATCATCCGGGCCATGTTTGTCACTCGCTCCAGATCGTTGCTGGCCCCGGTGGTAATATCTTCAAAGCGGATTTCCTCTGCTACTCGACCGCCCAAAAGTGCTGCCAGTTCATCACGAAACTTGTCTCTTGTGCTCAGGTTCGATTCTTCTTCCGGTAGAGGCATCGTGTAGCCGCCGGCCATGCCCCGCGGAACGATGGTGACCTTATGCACCGGGTCGTGCATGGGCAGGACGTGCATCGCCACTGCGTGACCCGCTTCATGATAGGCGATAATCTCCTTTTCCTTAGGAGACATGACGCGGCTGCGGCGTTCTGGGCCGGCAATGACCCGCTCGATGGCTTCCTGGAACTCGGCGAGGCCGATCGAGCGTCGATTGCGGCGGGCCGCCAGAATCGCAGCCTCATTTACCAGGTTCTCTATATCAGCGCCGACGAAACCGGGCGTCTGTTTGGCAACGACTTCCAGATCGATGTCGGTCGCCAGCGGTTTGCCCTTCACATGGACATCCAGTATCTGGCGCCGACCCTTAACATCCGGCGAATCCATCATCACCCGACGGTCGAAACGGCCGGGCCGCAGCAGCGCGGGGTCCAGGATGTCCGGCCTGTTGGTCGCAGCGATGATGATGATATTGACATCCGTGTCGAAGCCGTCCATTTCGACCAGAATCTGATTGAGAGTCTGCTCGCGTTCATCGTGAGAGCCGCCCAGTCCCGCGCCGCGATGGCGGCCGACCGCGTCGATCTCGTCGATGAAAATAATGCACGGGGAGTTCTTCTTGGCCTGTTCGAACAGGTCTCGCACACGGCTGGCCCCGACACCAACAAACATTTCTACAAACTCGGAACCGCTGATATTGAAGAAAGGCACACCCGCTTCACCGGAAACCGCCTTCGCCATCAATGTCTTGCCTGTTCCTGGCGGCCCCACCAGCAGGACGCCTTTGGGGATGCGTGCGCCCAACGAAGCGAACTTCTGCGGCTCTTTCAGGAATTCAACCACCTCTTCCAAGTCCTGTCGGGCCTCTTCATTGCCGGCCACGTCGCTGAAGTTGACCGTCGGTTTATCGCCGGTGAACATACGCGCCTTGCTCTTGCTGAAGCTGAAGGCCTGGTTGCCCGCGCCCTGGGCTTGACGCAAAATGAATATGAAAAAGACTGCGATCAGAAGAATCGGCAACAAGGCCAGCAATATGCTGCCGTACACCTCCCACCCACTTGGCGCTTCGATCTCTATATTGACGGCAGACAGTTGGTCTTCGGTTACACCGAGATTCTCAAGCGTCTCGATCAGGCCGACGCCGGTCTCTTTGCGGGAACCAATTGCACTGCCACCGGAATAGGCGAGCACCTCGTCGCCGTCCACATGTAGTTCCTGCACATTACCGCTGCGGACGAGAGAAGCGACTTCAGCGATCGATACGGTCGCAGAGATGCCGTTGCCCTGATTGCTCAGGACGATATAGAGAAACGCGCCGAGAGCTACGACCAGAAGGAAGTAGATCATGCCGTTGCGAATTCGTTTGGAGTCCATAGGTCCTCTTGAGTTCGACGGGGGTAGGAACGGTCGTCGCGAGCGAATTTCTGAGTCTGCTCCAGAAAACTGGACCCTTCGCTTCCCGCTGAAATCTTAGCATAAGGAAAACACAGCGTCAAATGGATGCGTAAACCGGCTTTGCCTCTTTCGCCCGCAAGATTGCGCAACCATGTAGTATGTCGATTCTAGAGCAGCAGCGTCGGTTGGGCAGTAATGCCGCTTCCACCTCTCAGGCAGGCTGGAGCGTGAAGAGCGTGATTTCCGGTCGGCAATTCAAACGAAAAGGCAGAGGCCAGACGCCAAGGCCGCGGTTCGTATAGAGCTGGTAGCTCCCAACATGATAATGGCCGATCGGGTATTGGGTTGCCATGTGCGGCAGAAGAGGGGCGTGCGTCGCCAGCCCAACGCCATCAGGCCGCGTCGTTGGCAGCCGAACCTGCCCGCCGTGGCTATGTCCGCTCAGTTGCAGTGCAACCGGCGCTTTCTCCCTCTGGATGGTGTTAATGTAGTCAGGTTCGTGACAGAGCAACACGTTCGTATAGCCGGACGGCGCACCGGCCAGCGCAAGCCGCGGGCGGGGGTCGCCGGACCAGGCGTCATCTACCCCGGCGATAATGAGTCCCGGCGCCGCTTCGATGTTCTGATTGACCAGTAGGACTACCGGCGTCTCCGCCAGCGCCGCGCCCACCGCCTCGCGATCGGTCCACAGATCGTGGTTGCCATACACCGCATATGCGGGCGGCTCCAGCAGTCGCAGCGGCTCGATCAAGCCGGCAGCATAGCGGGCTTCGTGGCCGACGAAGTCGCCGGTAAGAGTCACCAGGTCCGGCTGCAAATTGTTGACGCGCCGGACTGCGGCCAGCAGTTCGCTGGCGGAGGTGAAGCGGCTCAGATGAATATCGGAAATCTGGGCGATGCGCTGGCCCGCAAGCCGTTCGGCCAGCCCCGGCAGTTGGAGCGTAACCTCCTCCACTTCCACCAATGACGGCTCCAGCAATCCGTATCCGAAACCGGCGGCGCCGGTCACAGCCGCGGCGCCGGCCCATTGCAGGAACCGGCGCCTGGTTAACGTGAGTTTCGACATAGCTTGCGATGGTAACTCCTAAGCCAAAGTACTTGACCAGCCAGTCATCCTTGGAACTGTTCAGGCTCTTGGTGACGCCACTGGTGTACAGCCGCCGCCATGCTCGCCAGCCGACACGTTGCGAAGAAGGCACACGGTCGGTGAGGCATGTTTTTGTAGGGGGGCGTTGCGGGGGCGCAGCCCCTGCACAAGGGAGGGCCGAAGGCCCGACCGCCCAAAATACAACAATGAGGAGAGAGTAAACACCTTGACTCGCCTCATTCAGGTTCGCAAATTAATTGTGGCTGAGTAGTTTCTTGCGATGTAAATTCTAGCGGACGACTGCCTTCGGGGTGCTATCCTTTTATGCCGGAAACGACAATTCCCTGAATGTAATAGCGTTGCGCCACGAAGAACAGCAGTAGGGGCGGAATCATGGCCACGACCGAAGCAGCCATCATCAGGTTCCAAAGCGGCCGGGCCGAGGCGCTGGCGTTGTTCCTGAAGAAATGCAGGCCAATGGCGACGGTGTACTTGTCCATCGAGCTGATATAAATAAGCGGCCCCATGAAATCGTTCCAGCTCGCCATGAACGAGAAGATGGCCACGGCGCCAAGGGCCGGTTTGATCATCGGCAGAATGATGCGCCAGTAAACGCCCATCCAGCTGCAACCGTCGATGCGGGCGGCATCGTCGTAGTCCGGGGGGATGCTGTTGATGAACTGACGCAGCAGGAAGATAAAGAATGCGCCGCCACCGAACCACACTGGAAGGACCAGAGGCCAGTAGGTATCAAGTGTATTGAGCCACTTGAAGATGAAGTAAAGAGGAATCATGGTTACGTGGCCTGGAACCATCATTGTCGCAAGCATGATGACGAACAAATAGTTGCGTCCCGGAAAGCGCAAGCGTGCGAAGCCGTAGGCCGCCAGCGACGCCGTCAGCAGCCTTCCGACCATCACCCACGCCGTGACATAAACGGTGTTCCATACAAAGCCAAGGAAACTCCATCCCTGTCCGGCGCGTGACCCCTCCGTTGCTTCACGATTACCGGTCAAGACGATGGCATAGTTCTGCCAAAGCGGCTCTTCTGGAATCCACGTTGGCGGCATCAGGAAAATCTCCCAATCGGGCTTGAGCGAGGCGGAGACCATCCAGAAAAAAGGAATCAATACCGCGAATCCGCCAAGAATGAGCGTCAGGTGAATCAGCAGCTTGGAGGTGGCGCGCACCCTTTTTGCGATCGTGTTCTGACGCCGCGCGTCAGCGAGAGCGGGCGCAGGTCGGTCTAAAGTCGACTCGGTCATCGTGCCGGTCTCCTCACTATCTGATCTGACCCTCATAGTGGACCCAACGGCCCGAACTTCGGAAGGCGACCAGAGTCAGCAGCAGAATTATCACGGCCAACATCCAGGCCAATGCGGACGCGTATCCCATTTTCAGGAATTGAAATGCGTTCAGATAGATGCCAAGCACAAAGAAATAGGTGGCGTTGGCCGGGCCGCCCTGTGTCATGATGAAAGCGCTGGTAAAGACCTGAAACGAACCGATTATGCCCATGATCAGATTGAAGAAGATTACCGGTGAAATCATTGGCAGGGTGACGAACCAGAGTTTGGGCAATGCACCGGCGCCGTCGATCATGGCGGCGTCGTAAAGTTCAGAAGGCACGCCCTGTAGAGCGGCCAGATAGAGTACCATGCCGCCGCCAACGCCCCAGACGCTCATGATGATAAAGGCCGGCAGCGCCCACTGGCGATCGAACAACCAAGCCGGTCCTGGGATCCCAACCAATGCCAAAATGCGGTTGATGACGCCGGCCTCGGGATTGAGGAGCAGTAGCCACATCATCGCCACCGCCGCCCCGGATACGACTGCTGGAGTGTAGAATACAGTGCGGTAAAAGGAGAGGCCGCGTACATCCTGGTTGAGAAACAGGGCCAGCCCAAGACCCAGGACGAGCCCCAAACTGACGGCGCCCACTGAGTAGATCGCCGTGACCTTCACGCTGTGCCAAACAAGAGGATCATTGAACAGCATCTTGTCCCAGTTTTTGAATCCCACCCACTGGGGCGTGGTAAGCACATCAAATTTGGTAAAGCTGAGGTAAAAGGAGGTGAGGAGAGGCCCAAACTCGAAAAGCAGAAAACCCAGCAGCCACGGCGCGATCGTCAGATAACCGGCCAACGCTTCACGGCGCGCCAAGCGGCCCATGCGGACGCGTTTCGTAGAGACTGCGCCTACTTGACTTTCCACGCTGATAGTATTCATTTGTCGGACCCTTCTTTCACACCGTCGTTAACGGGTCGCAATCACCTAGCCGGCCTGTCGCTGCTGACAGAACAGTCCCGACGTCAATCAAGGTCGATACGGTACAGCGGCTCTAATCCGGCTGCAATCCTGTCTACGTTGTCTGACGCGCACTGGGCGCGCTTGCGCGATGTTCCGTCAGTAACACCGGCCGTATGGGGGGTTGCGATGACGTTTGGCAGGCTGAAGAAAGGTGAGCTGATATCCGGCGGCTCCTGGCTGTAGGCATCAATGCCGGCGCCTCCCAAATTGCCTGCAAGCAGCGCCTGCGTCAGCGCTTCCTCATCGATCAATGCGCCGCGGGCGACGTTAATGATGTAAGCGGTCGGTTTCATCAGGCCCAACATGCGCGCGTCGATAATGTGGCGGGTGTCACTGTTGAGGTGCAGGTGAAGAGAAAGGATGTCCGATTCGGCAACGACCTTTTCGAGGTCATCGGGCGTGCCCACAAAAGAGAGGCCGAACTCCTGCCGTTCCGCCGCGCTGACCTCCCGTATGTCGATGGCCGCGATTTTCATGCCGAACGGCTGGGCGCGGCGCGCCAGCTCGATGCCGCTTGCCCCGAAACCGATGATGCCCAGTTGCAGCTCCTCCAATTCATACCCCATTGGCTCGTATAGTTCGCCCTCGTCCAGCCGCGCCCTCGCCTCCGGATAGCGGCGGGTCAGCATCAGAATGAACATCATCGCGGTCTCGGCCAGGGCCACCGCGCTGAAGGCGCCAGGACAGTTGGCCACGGGAATGCCCTTGGATTTCCAGTATTCCAGGTCGAAGTGATCGAAGCCCGTACCCAGGATCTGCCACAGGCGTGCGTCAGTGGCAGCGTCCACCATTTCGCGCGTGCCGGCCGAGCCGCCATGGTCGATGACCGCGTCCATTCCTTTGAACTGGGGCGCCAGCGGTTTATCGTAATCCAATACTTCTATGTTGTGGTTACGGCTGACAGTCTTTACCACGTCCATCCCCCATGGATTGAACATCGAGACTTTGACCGGATGGGGCAGAAAGAGAACGTTCAATCGCTTCGTCATAGGGTCACCTGGTTATGGAGGCAGGCCGTAGGGCTTGCTTTGACTGGATTCTATCTGGTCTGTGTATCAAAGAGTCGTAAAGCCGCCGTCTGCCACAAGCACCGAGCCGGTTACAAAAGAGGCTTCATCGCTGGCCAGAAATAGCGCAGCCGGGGCGATTTCGCTGGGCGCGGCGAAACGTTTCAACAAATTGGCCTCCCGGTAAGGGGCCAGTTTTTCTTCGGGTATCGTCTCAGTCAGCGGCGTATTCATCGAGCCGGGACAGACGGCATTGACGCGGATATTGTCGGCTGCGTGGTCAACGGCCATCGAGCGCACAAGGCCGATGACTCCATGCTTGCTGGCGTTGTATGATGCCTGCAGGCCGTTGCCCACCAGGCCAGAAAGCGATGAGATGCAAATAATGTTGCCGCCGCCCTGTTGCCGCATCTGCGAAACTGCGTATTTCGAACAGAGAAACATGCTCTTCAGGTTGGTGTCGACGACGAAATCCCATTCATCTTCACTGGTATCGACCACATCCTTGTTTATCTGTACACCCACGTTGTTGACCAGCACATCCAGCCGACCGAATGTCTCAACCGCGGCGAGAGTCAGGCGCTCCGCATCCTGCCGCAGACGCACATCCATTTCAACAAGCAATGCCTCGCCGCCTTTCGCCTGGATCAGGTCGACCGTTTCCTGGCCCTTCTCTCGGTTGATCTCCCCGACCACGACCCTGGCGCCCTCCGTCGCGAACAACATAGCGACCGCCTGTCCCAGGCCCATGCCCGCGCCTGTGATCGCAGCTACCTTGCCCCGCAGACGATCTGTCATCCGGATTGCACCTTGGTCAATACGGCAGAAGGCCGCCGCTCACGTTGTACGTCTGGCCGGTCATGTAGCTGGCGTCGTCCGAGGCCAGGAAAGCAACCACGTTGGCGACGTCTTCCGGCTGCTGAATGCGGCCGACAGGGATGCCGGCGACAGCTTCCGCTTTGACTGAACCGACCTCCACACCGCGGCGCGCGGCGGTTTCGCGGTCGATCAGATCCCACATAGGCGTATCGACGATGCCGGCGCAAACGCAGTTCACAAGGATACCGTGTTCGGAAAGCTCCAACCCCATCTGCTTGGTCAGCGCAACAACGGCATGTTTGCTGGCGGCGTAGGCCCCCAAAGGGATATCTTTGCCCGGCGCGATTTTGCCCGCCCCCGATGCGTTGTTGATGATACGCCCGCCGCCGCCTTGCTCAATCATCTGGTACGCCCCGGCTTGCGAGCACAATAGCACGCTCTTGGCGTTTACGTTCATCAGGGCATCCCACGTCTCCTCGTCCGTCTCCAGCAAAGGCGCAACCGCACCGATGCCGGCGTTGTTCACAAGGATACGCAGGTTCCCCAACTGCTCGCAGGTTTTGCCCACCATCCGCTGCACTTCTTCCTTGCAGGTCACGTCCACTTGGTGTGCCAGCGCCTGGCCGCCCAGCTCCCGAACTTCGGCAGCCACCTGCGCGGCCGTTTCGCCATCCAAGTCGGCAACCGTCACCAGGCAGCCTTCCCGCGCCAAACGCAGGGCTATGGCCCGCCCGATGCCTCGACCGGCCCCGGTGACAATCGCAACCTGCCCTTCAAGATTATAGCGCGGCATGGGCTACCTCCAGCAGTGTTTTCCTAACACCATCCGCCTCAATGCTCGCCATCTTTTGTCTCGTACGGTACCTGCATAAGTTCCAGAATGTAGCCGTCCGGGTCCTCAAAGAAGACAACGTGGACAACAGCCCAACCGAGATCGAAACTGACCGGCTCAGACACGAAGGTAACGCCTTCCGCCTTCAGTTCCTGATAGGCCTGTGCCATGTCCGGAACGCCGAAACAGATATGAGAGTGCCCCACATCTCCCAGCTTGCCATTCGATACCTTGCCCTGCGGCTGCACGTACTCCTGCAAGTCGAGCAGCATCCCCGGCGTTTCCGGCGCCTGCAGCCGCACAACCTGCATGACTACATCATCTTTACCTGCCATTTTCGAGATCGTCTCACCTTCCAGCCGGTGCGTTTCGATCTGCTCCATCCCCAGCAGGTCACGGTAAAACGCCAGCGAACGCTCCATGTCGCTGACGGTAACCGATATATGATCCAACACGTTTATTGAGCTGATCACAGTTCGCTTCCTCCGGTTTCAGTGTGTATCCAGTACTTCCAATTCCGCCAGCCGTTGAATCCAGCGTTGGTGGCGGGCGTCGTCGATCGAGCGCCAGTGTGGACCGTACATAGTGCGGCCGGTCTGCGCAAAGGCTCTGTGGTTACCCCGCATCTGTTCCTGGATGGCGGCCGCGGCCGCCGGCGTATCCGGGTCTTCATAGTAGACAATGACACCCTGGCGGCGGTGGTTGTCTCCACCAAAAGCCGCGTGCCAGAGGGCGACATTGAATACCAGGACATCACCCGGCTCCGATTCAAATGTGTAGGATGGCACGTCCGCCTGGGCAATGTTATATGCCGTCTCAGGATCCAGGCTGATCTGGCTGTGGAATGGATCGCGGTGGGAGCCAGGAATGACGCGCAGGGCGCCGGTGTTCCCGTCCAGCGGATCCGGATAGATGCAAAACTTTACAGCCGTGTAGTCCAGCGACCCGGTATCGGGGTGCCAGCGGGTGTCATCGACGTGGTAGTTTCCGTCCACCGCTATTGCCAGCACATCCTTGCCCAGCAACTGTTCGGCCACAGGGGCAAAGCGATGATCATGGGCCAACCCGGCGATGAAAGGGGACTGCTCCTCCATCAGCGAGGCGTAATGGCGGCTTTTGCCGTCGTGTTTGCCCCCTTCAATCCAGGAGTCCAGTCCAGCATTGAACTCACGCCTGTACAACGCCATCTCCTCCGCAGAAAGCAACTGGCGGAATACCAGGAATCCGAAATCGTGGAACAGGTTTAACTGCTGTTTTGATAGTTTCATGCCAGCTCTTTTGGTGAGGAAGTGGTCGTATCCGCCTTGCTGAACAGGTGTAAAGAGAAGGAGTCGGAGTCGCGCCGGCCACTGTCTTTTTGGGCTTCCCGAAAGGTCAAGAATTGCCCGCAGGTGCGATTGAGGTCAAGCTGCCTAAGCTCGCTGGAGTATAGCATTCCAATTCGCGGCTGGTCAAGCATAAGTTTCGCTACCGAATGCTGCAGCGATGGCACGGCAACCGGCGCCTTTCCCCATATGAAAAAGCTGGCGCGCGCTCCGAACGGCGACCGCTTTCCCCTCGCCCCTTACTCGACTTGCGATCTAGTGCTCGTACTCCTCCATCAGTTCGACCAGATTGCCGTCCGGGTCATAGCAGAAGCAGACGCTGACGGAGCCCTCGGTCAGTTCAAAGTTTACCGGTCCCGAGATGAAATCGACGCCTGCGTTCCTCAAAAAGGCCACCGTTTCCGGCAGGTCCTCAACGGTCAGAGCGAAGTGACAGGATCCCACCGAACCCATAGGGGTAACGTGCTTGTTCCCCTCCGGCGCAAAGAATTCGAGCAAGTCGATCAATATTTGGGGCGTGTCCGCGGCGGCCAGCCGGGTTGACTGCGCCCGGGAACCCTGCATTCCCCCGGCCATGTCGCACTTTTCCCCTTCCAACTGGTGCTGCTCAACTTGCCGCAGTCCCAATTTCCCGACATAAAACTCCAAGGCCCCCTCGGTGTCGCTGACCGTAATTGCAACATGATCGAATGCCTTGACTTTCATGGCTGTATTCTCCTTGTAGACGTTGCCGGCGAATAACCCATCTCCAGAGTATTCAGACTGTGATTGCTGTACTTGGGCGATCCTGGCGTGTCATTCGGCATTCCCGCCGACGCGCCGCAAATACCTGGCCGCACCTTCCCTTAGCTGCCTGCCGGAAGGCTGGATCGCGGTTGCCCCGCCATCCACCATCAGCACCGTCGCGGTGATATAGGAAGCCTCATCGCTGGCCAGGAACAGGATTGCATTCGCCACCTCTTCCGGCTCGACGAAACGGGAGAACATTGTCATGGCGGCGTAGGGCGCGACGTTTTCGGCCGGCGTGCGCGCCATCATCGGCGTGTTCATCCCCGTTGGGCAGACGACGTTGGCGCGAATGCCTTCTTCGCCGCAGTCCTGCGCCAGGCAGCGGGCCAAGCCGATCAGGCCGTGCTTTGAAGTGTTATAGTCGGCCTGCAGTTCGTTCCCCACCACACCGGACATTGAAGATACAAAGACGACGCTGCCCCCGCCCTGCCGGCGCATCGGCGGAATCACGTACTTCGAGCAAAGGAACGGGCCCCGCAGATTCACGCCCATTACCCGGTCCCACTCCTCTGCATCTATATCGGCTATATGTTTGCCGCTGCCGAACGTGGCGGCATTGTTCACCAGGATGTCAACGCGGCCATATTCGGCCAGCGTGGCCGCCACCATCCGTTCCGCTTCCTCCGCGCTGCTCACGTCGACGACAACCGCCAGCGCCTCGCCGCCCCCTGCCACGATTTCCTCGGCGGTGTCGTGGGCGGTTTTCCCGTTCATGTCGGCAATGACGACCCTGGCGCCCTCGGTCGCGAACCGCTGCGCCGTCGACCGTCCCAGCCCCTGGCCGGCGCCGGTGACAATCGCGACTTTGTCTTGCAATCGACCCATTCGTCTGTACCTCCCGGCGTGGGATCGTCTAGCTCTCAGGGCTAACTGCCGTTCCTGGCGGGAACGTGCACAGAGTCGCCTACCAGCAATATGCGGATGTCAAACTCCGGTTGTTGCTGGTGGTAAAGTTCAAACAGCTTACCGATATCGCCGGTGTGATTGCGCCAAAACTCCCAATGAAAGGGTAGAAGAGTCTTCGGGCCGAGCTTCTTCGCTACCTCTATCAGCTCCTCCACCTCCATGTACCATGTGCGGCCAAAGGCCAGCAGAGCCAGGTCAAGGTCGTGCTCCGCCCCGATCTCGGCGATGGCCGGGCCGTCCCAGGTGTCGCCCGAGACAAAGAGCTTCGTCCCGCCCGACGAAAAGACGAAAGTCGCCGCGTGCGGCTCGTTCGGATCGTAGGAAGGATAGACCTGCATCTCAACGTCGCGGAACTGGATCGAGTCGCCTGGGGCTACCTCGCGGATGCGGTCGCTGTCGATGCCGAACTCGCGCATGAGCTTTGCCGAGGAGCTGGGCGCCACACAGAAGGCGTCCGTATTGTCTATGATGGGCACCAGCGTGCCGTCATGACAGTGGTCCACATGATCGTGGGTTGAGATCAGGATGTCGGCAACCCGCACTTCGTCAGGTTTGATCGGAATCGCCGTTGCCCTGTAGGCATCCGGCACCGCGTCGTCCGGCGTTCCGTAAGAGTAGGGATCAATCCAGATCATCGTTTCCGGCGTTCGGTAGACAAAGCTCGGCCCCCCTAACGCCCAGAAGAGGATGCCGTCGTCAACCGTTTTCCCTTCAATCTCGTCCAGAAATGTCTTGGGCCAATAAGCTACATCTCGCATATCCAATCCTTTTGCTGATTGCGCCGTGCGGCAAATGACTATGCCGCTTCAAAGGGTTGTCTCGAATGCCAGCCCTCCTTCGGCAAGACTTTGCTACTGATCAGGCAGCGCTCCAATTGAAGTCGTGCGGCACCTGTGCGCCGGTGCCAGTTTCGTTCAGTTCGAGGAGGTTGCCATCCGGGTCGTAGAAGAAGAGGACGTGCCAATCGCCTTCGCCGGTGAATCGCACCGGCGGCGAGACGATCTCTACGCCGGCTGCCTTCAGCCGTTCATAAGTGGCCGGCACATCTTCGACGCCAAAACAGAAGTGCGCGCTGGGCACATGGTGTATCGGCACCCGACCGGTTGGGCTTTCCGGGTTTATCCATTGGATCAGGTCGAACGTAAAGCCCTGTTCCGAAGTGCGCGTGTGGCCGTTGACGCCGCCGGGCGGGCGCAGACGATACTCGCGCATGTGTACATTCGACATTGCGGTCATCTCATCGATCGGGCCGCCATCGTGCTCTTCCGGCGAGACGACCTCCATGCCGAGAATGTCCCGATAGAAGTGCAGGGATTTCTCCAGATCACTGACCATAATGGCAATGTGATCGATCGTTATGCTGCTCACTCTATTCCTCCTCCGTGAGTGGGTGTCCTGGTTCCTCCCCGCTTGCTTGGCAGTCGAGGAAAATGTCTATGACGAAAAAAGGGGAGGCAAGGAGCCTCCCCTGCTTAATCAACCTTCTTCGCTACCGGTAGACTTTATTCCTCGGCCTGAATGGCGTTGATCTGCTCCACCATGTTGTCGGTGGCCTGTTCGATTGTGCTGTCGCCCAGGAGCATCAGTTCCAGTTCTGAAGTGAAGGCGCGCTGCACTTCGGTCGGCTTCGAGCCCCAGTGTTCCGGCACAAAGGTGTCGCCAAATGTGAACGGTTTGGTCATGAATTCAAGCTGGACTGGATCATCCACGAATTTGGCCGCATTTTCAGCGAACTTGTAAGGAATGGGGATTTTCTTGATCATCGCCGTGATAGCGTCTTCGTCCCATACATAGAAGGAGATGAAATCCCAGGCCTGGTCAACATAGGGCGTGTTGGATGGGATCGAAAATGGGTGGGACTGCCCCGTGCTCACCCGACTGCCGCCAGGCATCATCGGCCACAGTGCCATCGTCGCATTCAGGGCGTAGTCCTGGGTATTCGCGCCCCACGAGTCCCAGTCTGAGAGGACGGCTGCTACCATCCCAATCTTGTCGCTGGCGAAGATTCGCTCGCCCAGCAGCTGCTGCTCGCTCGGTGTGGGCGAGACGCCCGATTCCAACAGCCAATCGACCGAATAGGTAAAGGCCTCGCGTGCCTCATCCGAATTCAACAGACATTGGGTCTCGTCTTCGTTGAACAGCGAGCCACCGTTTGACATAATCAGGTCCAGATAGATCATATTTGGCGGCACAGCTGCGCCCCAGATGTCGGGCGGGCTGGCGATGGCCTTGACCGCGGCGTCCATCTCGTCCATAGTCCAGTCGTCATAGCGCGGCAACTCGACGCCGGCCTCCTCAAACAGTTTGATGTTGTAGGCAAGGCCGCGCGGCACCGCGCCGTGCGACGGCACGCCGTAGGCGTTGCCCTGGTAGCCGGCCCACACCCACGGGCTGCCGACAAGCCCGTCCACATCGACACCGTCCCTTTCGATCAAATCATCAACTTGGGTGAAGACCGAACGCTGCACAAGCAAGGGGAAGAAAGGCGCCTGCACCCACAGAATTTCCGGGGCGGTGCCGCCTGCAAATTGGGTCAACATCTTCTCGGCGTACCCTGACCAAGGGCTGACCGCCATCTCGACCTGGGTTTCATTCGCACCGTTGTATAGATCGAGGACATCACCGAATATGTCGCCCCAGGCCATAAATCGGAGGGTTACGGCCTCCTCCATGGCAGAGTCATCAGCCATCGACTCTCCCTCTGCCGCGGGCGCGCCGGGCGCGGCGCAGGCTGCCAGCAGCGCGCCGCCGGTTGCCACTGTCATGCCTTTCAGAAAGGCGCGTCTGCTTGGTTGCGTCGTGTCATTCAACATCGTTGACATGGTACTCCCTCCTGGTATTGGGGTAAACGTAACCGATTATGTGAAGTGAATGATACGCTTGAAAGGCCTGCTATGTATAGAAATTGGGCCATATTTGATGGGTTACATCAGCGTGTGTGGAGCATGGTCAGCGCATTCAGGCGTTCCGACCAGGATGTGCCCATCCTATCACAACTGACTCCTTGCGAAAAACTGCAAAAAAGTACCATTTTCTTCCGGCACAAATCTCAAACCCAACTTGCATCGTAGCAACGCCGCCAGTTTCAGAGTGCCTTCCAAAGTGAGGCACTCACGCTGTCACAGACTCCTCGCCCATCTCTCGCGGCTCGTGGGCGGTCTGACCTTCGGCCCTCCCTTGTGCGGGGGAGTCCCCTTGCAACGCCCCCCTGAAAACGCGCGCTCCATCTATAGGCCTTTACCGCGGCCAAGCGGCGGCCAAACAGTGCTTTCAGCTGCCGACGTAACACAATAGCCTGAAAGGGTGGAAGGGATGAACCGTCGAGCAAGATAGGTATGGCTTGAACCAAAATTCAGAAGTCGTTCTGGATTGCGGCCGCCGCAGCCGGTGCCCACCTCGGTGCCTTCGAACCGCGGCACCCGGGATTGGACATGAAGGCTAGCATGCGAGGGGAAGGTGAGGCCTTCTGGTCGTGCGGGAATTGTGTCCGGGTCAAGAAAATGGGCGAGGGCTGAATGTCAGGACGTTCTTTCCAGCCACTGTACGGCTCTGTCAAGAACAATCTGCGCGAGGGCGCTGTCCGTCCTAACGTGCTTGTCGGTGAGCACAAGGGTTGGGATGACATCGAGCCTCTCAAAGAAGTCCTGCCAGGCGCGAAACTTACTTTCCGACCACCAGAGGCGCTGGTCGGGGAATGTCCAGACGCCGCGCCTGGGCTCGGGAGGGATCGAGCCGGATGCGCCGTAACTGAGCATGTAATTGCCGAGGAGACGGCGGTACATTTCGGCGTTGACCAGTTCGTCCAGCATGCTGCCGTCGTGTCCCAAATCCAGATCGATCCAAAGTATCTCGCCCTGTCCTGACGAGAGCGCGTACATCCCGGCTACCCATTCAGATGTTCCTTCGCCGGTGAAGAGTACACCGGGAAACGCGGCCTGCAGTTCTTCGAAAAGGAGACCGACGCCGCGCATGTGATCGTGGTGGAGATCGTTGATGGGGAATGCCGACTGATCCAGGTGGAAGGCGTCTATCGCATAGTCATTTACAAGACGGCCAATACAGTCGATCATCAGCTGTCTGAACTCCGGCGCATCTGGCGAGATATAGGCAAAGGTCGGCTCGATGTTTTCATCCTTATCGTAGTCGACCTCCCAGGAGACCGGCCTTCCGAAGAGATCATGAATCTGGTGCTGCTTGAATTGAGGATAGAGAGGGTGGTCCAACGCCATTCCCCAAACGTTCATGTGTGCCAGCACCTTGAATCCGAGGTCGTGGGCCGACTTCATAAAGCGGGCGAATCCCTCAGCTCCCCCCAGCTCCTCGCCAGGGAGGTTGTCGGGCACATGGTAGTCGACGCGTCCTTCATGGCCGAGTATTTTGATCAGGGTGCGTTCCGGCGGGAATAACTTAGCCAGTTCATGCAGCCGCGCCTCCATCTCAGCAAAGTTATGGCACATTTTGCCGTCCGAAGTTACCCCGTGCAGAATGGCCATGAAGGCGACCCGGCGCAGCCATTCGGGCACATCGGGCCTTCGGTCGAAAGGCGTCAAGTCGTAGGCCTTCTCCATCCACTCGATGTAAGGATCGACGGCATCCTCCCAAGACTCAACGCGATCGATGTGCCAGGTTGGCGAGCTGTGCTCGTTACTGAGTTCGAAAGCGTTCTCTTCCGACATGAGATGGACTTCGAGGCTGTCTTCGAAGCGGTATGCCCAGAACCGCTTGAAGCGGGGAGGATGTTCATTCGATCGTATACAGACGGTATTTTCGTCGCCCTCAATCAGAATGAACTGCGCGGCCATGCCAGGAATGGGGCCGACCGGAAAGACGATGCCGGTTTCTCCGCCGCGTCCCCGCACCGGGTAGGCGCCGTGCGGAAATATGAAACACTGCCCCGCCGATTCGCCGATCTCCCATCTCAAGCCCGGAGGCGTGACGACCTTACCGTAAGGAAGAGACTCGACAAACACCTTTATTCCCTTAATTAATTCCGAGTGTTTAGCATGAGCCTGCCAGCTGACGCTCTGCGAACTCCCCGAGAATGAGACCTCAAACTGAGCAGGGACGCGCCCGCTGTCATCTCCGTAACTTACCTCCTGCGCACGGTAGATGAGGCGCTCTCCTTCTCGCACAGGGTCGGAGAACTCGGCAGTGTAGGCGTTGCTGGTCGTCAGGACCTGGAACAAAAAAGTATAGCCCCCAAAGCTGATGCGGCTGGCCACGACGTTTCTCCTTTCGCAAAAGGGGTTGGACAGAATGGGATAAAGGAAGGTGCGGCAAAAAGCCGCACCTTCGGACTGCTATCATATTAACTGAAGTGCGTCAGGCGCCTAGCTGGCTGCGTAGGATTTGTCGAGGCAGGCCTGGGCCTCGGCCGCAGCCTCCTGAACCAGAGCCTCCAGGGGGCGTTCTTCGTTCTCGATGTAACGGGTCCAGATGCCCTCAAACTGCGGGTGGACACAGTCCCAGTGGAATTCCGTGCGCAGGTAGTTGGGCACAGCGGTGGGCAGCTGGGCCTGCTCCCAGAATTTGCTCAGGACAGGATCCTGGTCCCATCCCAGATTCAGCCAGGTCTGCGGAGTCGGCGGCGTCCAGGCCCCCACTTCGGCGGCTATCTGGCTGCCTTCCACACCGCTGATGTATTTCATCAACTCCCAACTGGCCTCTTTTTCCTGTGAACCGGTCCACATGTAGTACTGTACCGAGTCCCCCCACGCGAATGACTCGCCGCCTTCGCGAATAGGAACGGATACCATGTCCCAATCGAATGGGACCTCTTTCAAGTCCACCAGATTCCAACCTGAGGCCTGGAACATGCCTACCTTGCCAGAACCAAAGGCAAATGGGCCAAGCGCTTCCGACTGGGCCCCGGACGGCGCAACTTGATGCTCCACCTGCAAATCCAGAACCCACTGGATGGCCTCGATCGACGTTGGCGTGTCCAGCAGACCTTGCACCTGTCGCCCATTCTCGCTCACAATCTCAAATCCCATATTCCAACAGAACGCCTGGTCCCACAAGAGTGTGCCAGGACCGGAAATGAGCGTACCCCAGGTTCCTAACTCTTCATCGGTGAGGGCGATGCAGGCGGCCAGGTAGTCGTCTATCGTCCAACCCTCCTCTGGTAGCGGCACCCCCATCTCGTCGAAGAGACTGGCATTGTAGCCAACCATTCCCCAGACGCCGTCACGCGGCGTACTGTACATGCGTCCCTCATAGGTCGCCCGCTCAATGCAGATCGGGAACCACATCTCCTCCGCCTGGATTGCGTCGCCTTCGAGCATCGGCGTGATGTCTTCCGTAAACCCGCGGCGGGCGAAGTCGGTGGCGTAATAGAAGACCCAGACGTCCGGCCCCGTGTCACCGGCGATCATGGACAAAATCTTTTCAGCGAAGCCCCCCTCCGGTACATCCTGTACTTCGACTTGAATGTCAGGATTCTGTTCCATGAAAGCGGCCGCCATATCGATGTAGGCCGGCTGCCAGTCGAGAACATCCGGGTTCCACCACGAGATGGTCGTGGCGGCAGCATCCGGAGCTTCCTCGTCTCCCGCCGCGCCTGGTGCAACGGTCGCGCAGGCTGCCAGCAGGCTGCCCGCCCCAGCCAGCGCTCCCAATCGCAGAAAATCTCGACGACTCTGTTGCGCGCTTACTTTCATACTTCCCTCCCTGTGTGGAATGTGTGAGTAACGACCCAATGTTTCGGAAAGATTCAACCCTTCAAGCCAACCGAGGCGATGCCGCCGATCAGCTTGTTCTGGGCAAGGAAATAGACGATTAGAGTGGGTAGGACCGCCAGCATTGAAGCCGCCATCAGCACGTTATAGTCTGTGCGATTTCGCCCGCGCAGCAGGTTCAGACCCAGCGCGATTGTATACTTCGAATTCTCGTTCAGATAGATTAACGGCCCCAGGAAGTCGTTCCATACCCCAATGAATGTGAATACGAGAACGATCACCAAGGGCGGAATACACAGAGGCAGAAGAATGAAAAACAGTACTTGAAATGTATTGCAGCCGTCCATACGCGCGGCGTCGTCCAGGTCAAACGGGATCGACATCAGGTATTGGCGCATTAGAAAGATGAAGAATGCGCTGCCAGTGAAGGCCGGCACCGTGAGCGGCAGAAAGGTGTTTAACCAACCAAAGAGTTTGAATAGAATAAAGGTGGGAATCAGGGTCACCTGGTAGGGAATCATGAGCGTGGCAATCAACAGGATGAATAGCACATCACGTCCTGGGAAGCGCAGGCGCGCAAAGCCGAAGGCAACCAGACTGGTCGAAAACACCTGCCCTAATACATTCCAGAAGACGATAATCATTGTGTTCTGGAAAAAGAGCAGCACTGGCGCTATTTCAAAAATGCGGGGAAAGTGTTCCCAGACAACAGGATTCGGAATCCACTCGGGAGGAAACAGCCAGGTCTGGGCACGGCTCTTGAGCGAAGTCGAGAGCATCCACAACATCGGGATCAAGAAGACGAGCGAAAACAGGATCATGAAGAAATGGGCCGCGACACTGACAAGCCGGTCGCGCACACGGCGATTCCAACGCAACTGACCGAGCCAGCCGCCCCTGTATGTCGTGGACGAAGGTATATTCATGGAACGTCCATTGCTCCTGGCGTCATGCATCTTCCTTGCGCCGTTCGGCTTCGTAGTAGACCCAATGCGGTGAACTGCGGAAAACCAGCAGCGTAACGCCCAGGATTATCAGTGTAAGTATCCAGGCCAATGCCGACCCATAGCCCATTCGCAAGGTGCCGAATGCTTTGTTGTAAATGTACAACATATAAAAGAACGTTGATTGGAGCGGCCCGCCCTGAGTCGCAATGTAAGACTGGGTAAAAACCTGAAATGTCGCGATCAGATTGAGAACCAACTGGAAGAAAAGTGTCGGCGTCAACAGTGGCAGCGTGATGCGCCAGAAACGGCGCCAGACATTCGCGCCGTCAATCTCCGCCGCCTCATAGAGGTGGGGGGGAATGTTCTGCAGACCGGCAAGGTAGATGACTGCGCCCCCGCCTACCCCCCACAGACCAAGCAGCATCAGACCAGGCAATGCCCAGCGTGGACTGTGAAACCAGGTCGGCCCCTCAATCCCGACCAGCGAAAGAAGATGGTTGATGACGCCGAACTCGGGATTGAATATCCAGATCCAGAGCATCGTTACCGCCACTATCGGCAGCACCGCTGGGATGTAAAAAAGTGTACGATAGAAGTTCATGCCGCGCAGGCGCAAATTCAGCAGCAGCGAGAGCGCCAGCCCCAGCACCAGGTGCAATGGCAGCGTGACCACGGCATAGGTCAGAGTAACCTTGAGTGCCTGAACAAAGTCCTTGTCATCGGTGAAAATCTCAACATAGTTCTGAAATCCCACCCAGCGGGGGGGACTGCCTATATCCCAATACGTCATGCTGAGAACGAGCGACGCCAGAATCGGGCCGGCGACGAACATGACGAATCCAACGAGCCAGGGAGAAATGCAAATGTAGCCCTCAACCGCCTCGCGACGGGCCCGCGGGCTCATGCCGCGCCAAAGGCTTAAAGGGCTGGTAGGCTGGTCCGTGCGAGCAAGATTTCTGGTCACGTAACAGTTCTTTACGATGTATTGGGAAGGACTGAGACCGGCTTCCTAGTTTCGGGGAGGGCGGGAAGCTTGGGGGCAATCTTACATAACTGCGTGGGAATTGCAAAAATTCGAAGTGGTATGCGCGCGAACCACGGCCGGACATGGGAGATCCGGCCCGGGGTGCCGCCTTTGTGCACTTACTTGGCAGATCAGACTAACCCTGTAACTAATCAGCCGCAACTGATTCGCAACCCTGAACAAGGCGAGCAAAGGTGTTTTTTTCCCCTCATTATTGTATTCTGGGCGGTCGGCCGCAAGCGGCCTCCCTTGTGCAGGGGCTGCGCCCCCGCAACGCCCCCCTCCAAAACCATCCCTCACCGACCGTGTGCATTCTTAGCAACGTGTCGGCTGGCGAGCATGGCGGCGCCTGCACACCGGTTGCGGCACCAAGAGCCTAAATGGTTCCAAGGGTGACTGGCTGGTCAAGTACAGTGGTCAAGTACAGTGGCTAAGTAGTTGCCTAACTCTTACTTGCAAACAGCGTTTGAGTTGGAGCGAGCCATTGGTCGCCTCTAAGCGCCAACTGTGTTGACCTTGCAAACACATTTGGCGTCAAGCGCGGCTTGTAGTTGCTAAACTACCGGAGAGAAGAAACCTGTGTGCAGCGTCGTCAGATCTCTGCGATCAGCCGCTTCAAGTTCGCGTAGTTGATTCGCATCGCTTCTTCGCGCGAATCGCTCGGCGGCAGAAAATGCGTCGCCACCGACAACACAACGTCGCTGCCGCGGTCTCGCAGGCTGCGCAGGATAGAGGGATAGTCGACGTCGCCTTCACCCAGCGGACAGTATGAGAAGTCCAGCTGCAGGCCGTCCTTAACGGTCAGGTCCTTAAGGTGCAGGCCGAGAAGATAGGGATGAATATTGAGAAATCCTGCCGTCGCTACGTCCGCTTCGCCGCTGTTCAGGTTGTCAGCAGGTCCCCACATCACCTTAATGCGCGGTGAGTTGAGCGCCTCGGCCAGCCGGCGGAAATTCCCCGTTGTATTTGTATAGTTCCAGGGCATCATCGAGAGCGCCAGGTCGACGTCGTACTTTTCAGCCTCCTCCAACGCCAGTGAGAAGGCCCGCACCAACTTCTCCATTTCAGCGTCGGCGATATAGCCGCCCCGCGTCAACCAGCGCATCGGCCACGTCGGCTTGGCGGCCGAATACTCCCCCGGCCACGCATAGGTGAACACGCCAACAGCGCTAACCCCCAGGCGCGCCGCAATCTGCATCGAGCGCACCATGTCCGCCATGTCCTGCCGAAACTCCGGATGTTCCTCCATCTCGGCCGCGTCGAGATCGGTCAGATGGATCTGCTTGAACGGGTTGCCAACATTGATCAGAAAGATCTCGAGCCCATGTCCAGCAACCTGCTCGCCAAGGCGGTCCACCGCGGCGTCGTCCAGCTCCCGCAATGACGGGCCGTCAGCGCCAAGCGTGTTGAACCAGACATAGTCCGCCCCAATCTCCCTGGCCTTTGCCAGAGAATCGTCGAAAGGCAGGCCCAACTCCGGCAGATACATTCCCAATTTGAATTTGTGCTCGGTCATTTCTCGGCCTCTCTTGCTGTCAGTTCTGCAGCGGCTGCAGCCAGCGGTCCAGGCCCGCCTCCGCCAGATTTTGAATCCAATCGTGGTGCGAGCGCGCGACGCGGTCGGGGTTTTTCCGGCTGCGCGCCACAAAGCCGGGCACCTTGGACCGGCCCGTCGGCAGGCCAATCCGGTTGTAACGCGTGTCGACGCTCCAGCGCACAGTCTGCGACCGGTTGGGAATCGAGCGATGCACGAGCCGTTCCATTGTCAACAGCACATCCCCCGCATCAACCTCGCAGGTGACGATACTGCTGGCAGGCAGGTCCGCGTCGGCAATCCCTCTCGCCCCCTTATGCCCCGGCGTCTCGAGCCACAGATCGTGCGGAATCAGACCCTCGCGATGGGAGCCCGGAATCACCTGCATGCAGCCGTTCTGCTCGGTCGCCTCTACGAGCGGGATCCAGAAGTTGACCACCAACGTTTCGCCCGCCTCCGCAGGAATCAGATAGGCCAGGTCCTGGTGCCAGGGAATATCCATCAGGTCCAGGTCCGGCATTTTCGGCCGCAGTGCAAATTGGGGATGGGCCAGAATTTCAGGCCCGATTAAGGACTCCGTCGCGTCCAGCAAAACCGGCGAAGTGCGCAGCGTGAACATACCCGCCGAAATCGGCTTGCCCCGTGAAAAATAGTTCTCCCACAGCCAGTTCCGGTCCCTGCAAGCTTCAGACGCCAGCGCCAGCCGGCTTGCGAAGGGAGCGTCATCAAACGTGTCTTTAGCGTCAAGCTGACCCTGCTGGATCGCCTCTGTGATCGCCCCGTCTACTTTCTGCGTCAACTCGTCGATCAGAGGCTGCAGCGCTTCACCGGGCAGCATCTGGCGCAAGATCAGGAAGCCCTCTTCCTCGAACTCCCGGATCTGCTCCGTTGTCAGCCCTTCGGCCTGCAACGCGCTGCTGCCAGCCTGCTGTTCACTGGCTGCCATTTTGCCTGCCATGTCGTCCTCCTGTGAATCACGCGCGCATTTGGCGATGCCGGAGCGCATGCATACGAAAAGTGGAATATACTTGGAAACAGTATATGCCAAAGCAATGTGCGACGCTACTCTTAGGATTTCAACAGGCTTGGCCAAAGAAGGGAGCCCGTACTGTGCCTACACTGTGTCCACGTTCAATAATTCCGGTCTGCCGCAGCGCATCCAAAAGCGTTGAGAAATGACCGAGTCGCAAGAAATGCAATTCAGACAAATCGTGCTTTCGTGTACAATACAACGACAGCAAGCTAGCGGGCGTCATTTCAGCTCACGAACTGCCTTAACTGGATTGGCTTGGCCGCTGCTATTCAGACCCTCATCAGGATATTTTTTGCCAGGCGACTGACAACAAGAGTCAGAATCAAATGACTCGAAAGTGAATCCATGATGGCAAACAACGGAAAGTCAGCCCAAACTCTTGGATATGCCCTCATCGGCTGCGGCGGCGCGGGACGCGCACATGCTGGCTGGGCCGCAGAAACCGAGGGCGTAGCCATACGCGGATTCTGTGACATCCATGAAGGCGCCGCGCAACAGCTGCAAGCACAGTACGGTGTCCACTACGCCACCACCGATCCGGAGCGGGTCTTCGCTGACCCATATGTGGATATCGTTTCGATCGCCACCTCCCACAGCTCCCATGCCGAGCTGGCCGTCGCCGCTTTGCAGGCCGGCAAACATCTCTTCCTCGAAAAGCCGATGGCCATGACCACCGCCGACTGCCTGCGCATTCACGAAGCCATGCAGACCGCCGGCACCAAGCTGATGCTCAACTTTTCTATCCGCTTCTCAGGCGCCGCCCGCGCCATCCGCCAGCGCCTGGCTACACCCAAAGTCAGCCACAGCCAGTGCATGATGAGCCCCGCCGACCTCAATCGCTGGCGCTGGCATCCCGTGGAGGGCGGCGGCCCGCTCTGGGACGTCGGCGTTCACATGGTGGATTATCTCTGCTGGATCCACGACAGCGCGCCGGTGGAGATTAGCGCAACCGGCGGCCAGGTCACCCACCCCGGGGAACTGGGCAGTCCCGACATGATAGACACCGCTGCCGCAACCATCCGCTTCGCCAATGACTCCGTCGCAACCTTCCTCATGAGCGACGCCGGCAGCAATTCCGTAATCTCCAAATGGTTCTTCGAGTTCTTCGACGGTCAAAGCTCGGCTGTACTCTATGAACACTTCCGCAAGGTCACCTTCTCAACGGACGACCCGGAGGAAGGCCAGAAGAGCGAGACGCTGACTCCGCCCCCGATCGAACGTCTGTCGTTTCTGGTCGAAGCGATTCAAAACGACACCGAACCGTACGTGCCTCCGCAGGCGGGCATTCTCTCCACTCTTCTGGTCGAAGCGATTACAACCTCAATCCAATCCGGTCAACCGCAGAAGGTGGACCTGTCCGTGCTGCCCGCACCTCTCTCGCAGTAGTCGGAGCCTGGCGAGAGCAGACTTCCTGCAAACAAAGCTATCTGGCAGTGCGGCAACTGGAGAACCGCTGATGAACGGCATCGAAGCTATTGCAGCAATCCTGAAAGAGGAAGGGGTCGAATGGCTGGCCTGTTATCCATCCAATCCGCTGATCGAGGCAGCCGCCCAGGTCGGCATCAGGCCCATACATTTTCGCCATGAACGCGGCGCGGTCATGGCCGCCGACGGCTTCAGCCGCACTAGCGGCCGCAAGCGCTTCGGTGTCGTCGCCGTCCAGTCTCAGGCCGGGGCCGAAAACGCGATGGGCGGAATCGCCCAGGCCTACGCTGACAACATCCCTGTCCTGGTCTTGCCGGGCGGCGTTCAGCTCGACCAACTGTCGGTGCGGCCCAACTTCTCCGCCGCGAGCAACTACCAGGGCATTGTCAAGCAGGTAGAAGCGATCTACCGTCCCAATCAAGTCGCCGCCGTAATGCGGCGCGCCTTCCACGCGCTGCGCAACGGGCCGCCGGGACCGGTCGTCGTTGAGATGCTGACAGATGTCTGCGATCAGGAGGTACCTGCCGAAGCGCTCGACTACCGGCCGCCGCAAACGATGCGCCAGCTTCCAGCCGAGGGCGATATTGACGAGGCGGTAAAGTTGCTGCTGCAGGCCGAGAAGCCTGTCATCTGGGCGGGCGGCGGCGTCCTGCTCGCCGGCGCCAGCGACGTGCTGCGCGAGCTCGCCGAGTATACCGGCATCCCCGTCTTCTGCACGATGCCGGGCAAGTCATCTTTCGATGAGCGCCACCCTCTCGCTCTCGGCGCGGGTAGCCGTGCAACGACCCTGCCGGCGCACCGCTGGCTGCAGGAGTGCGACCTTCTGCTCGCCATCGGCACCAGCCTCACCCGCGGCCCCTATTGTCAGATTATTCTGCCGGGCAAGGTCATCATTCACAACACCATCAACCAGGAAGATATAAACAAGGATGAATCGGTCGACATCGGCCTTGTCGGTGATGCCCGTCTGACCCTGCAGGCGATGCTCGAATCGGCCAAAAGCCAGGCAGAGGATGCCCGCGACACCCGCAGCCGCCAGACCGCCGCCGAGATCGCCGCCTGCATGAAGCCCTGGCTCGACGAGTGGACGCCCTTGCTGACCTCGGATGAAGAGCCGCTCAACACCTACCGGGTTATCCACGACATCAACTGCACACTCGACTGGGAGAACAGCATCGTCACCCACGACGCCGGCGCGCCCCGCGATTCGATTGTGCCTTTCTATACCGCCACCGTTCCGAACAGCTACATCGGCTGGGGCAAGACGACCCACCTCGGCTTCGGCCTACCGGTCATGATTGGCGCCAAACTGGCCCATCCCGACAAGTTCTGCCTAAACTTCATGGGCGACGGAGCATTCGGCATGTCGGGGTTGGACCTGGAGACGGCCGTGCGCGCGCCCGCGCCGATCACGACTGTACTGCTCAACAATGGCGGTATGGCGACATATCCGCCGGGCAATTTTGTCACCGCGCGCGAACGTTATGGCGTTAGTCACATGGTCGGCGATTATGCCAAAATCGCAGAGGGGCTCGGCGCAGTCGGCATCACCGTTACCAAGACCGCCGAGATGGTTCCGGCCCTGCAGCGCGCCCAACGGCTCAACGCCGGAGGGCAGACCGTTCTAATCGATGTCCATTCCAACCTTGAAGCCCGCCGGTCCCGCTGGGACCGCTGATCGCCGCCCGTGAGGGCAATTTCAATTCTTGCTTTGAAAAATTAAGGAGAAAAACGAATGAGTGTCTTGATCCACGTAGGCGTAAGAGCGTCCGATCTATCCAAGTCGATTCGCTTCTGGCGCGACGGTCTAGGGCTACGCGTTGCCGGCGAGAGGGGCATCCGCTACGACCTGACCGACGGTTACCACAACTTCGCCGTCTTCCAGCACCAGGGCGACGACCGTCCCGAACACGTTTCCGGCATGCTCGACTATCTGCATATCGGCGTCGGTGTCCCCGATGTATCCGCCGCGGCCCGCCGTCTGCGCGACATGGGCTACACGATCTATTCCGATGGCTTGGGCGGCAAGACGCCCCTCGATCCCGACAACCTGGAGCAGCCCGCCTTCAAAGTCGAGGATCCCGACGGCATCACCATCGACGTCAGCGAAGTCACCACCATGTGGCCGGGCACGACGATTCATCCGAACCAGACGGCTCAGCAGGAGGCGTAGTCGCCTTCACGGGATCGGGCAAGCTTCGCATAGCAGGCCCTTCAGTTCAACCATGCGTGGTGTGGGGAATGAGAAACTTCCCTGCACTGCGAGCTACTTCGCCCAAAATTTCTGGGGCTGCTATGGGACCTTGAAGCGGGCAGTCTTCCCGCGCGGGCAAACGCTCAGAACTCAGCAGCCCTCCACTCCTGAAGTCTGCAGTGCTCCCAAAAAACACACCTATTCTTTCTCAATCCGTAACTACTAAACCACAGTGGTTGACCAGCCAGTCATCCTTGGAACCATTCAGGCTCTTGGTGACGCAACTGGTGTACAGCCGACGCCATGCTCGCCAGCCGACAGGTTGCGAAGAAGGCACACGGTCGGTGAGGCATGTTTTTGTAGGGGGGCGTTGCGGGGGCGCAGCCCCTGCACAAGGGAGGCCGCTTGCGGCCGACCGCCCAAAATACAACAGTGAGGGGAGAAAGAACACCTTTGCTCGGCTCGATCAGGGTTGCGAATCAGTTGCGGCTGAGTAGTTACCTCAATCCTTAGGGGCAAACTGAGGACAATCGTTCCTTAACTACTCTCCGCCAGCTGTCGCAACTCATACAGCCGGTTTAGCGCATCCAGCGGCGACAGCGCGTCCACGTCCAGCGCCCGCAGCGACTCCACCGCCGGGTGCTCGGTCGCAAAGAGTCCCACCTGCATCGCATCCTTCTGCTTGCGGCCCGGTGTCTGATCCAGCAAAGTCGACGGCCCGGCAGCGCCGGAAGCCTCCAGTTCGAGCAAAATCTCTCCAGCCCGCCGCACGACACCGCGCGGCAAGCCGGCCATCTGTGCCACGTGCACGCCATAGGAGCGGTCGGCCCTGCCCGGCAGGATCCGCCGCAGAAAGACAACGTCGTCGCCGCTGTCGTCGACAGCCACGCTATAGTTGACGACCTGCGGTAGCCGCTCAGCCAGGTCAGTCAGTTCATGGTAGTGCGTTGCAAACAGCGTCTTGGCGCGCAGCGACGGGTAGTTATGAATATGCTCGACCACCGCCCATGCGATTGCCAGCCCGTCGTACGTGCTCGTGCCGCGGCCGATCTCGTCAAGAATCAGAAGGCTGCGGTCGGTCGCGTGGATGAGAATGTTGGCCGTCTCGATCATCTCCACCATGAATGTGGACTGCCCGCGATGGAGTTCGTCGCTGGCGCCGATTCGCGTGAATATGCGATCGACTATGCCGATGCGGGCTGCGGCGGCAGGCACAAAGGAACCGAGCTGCGCCAACAGCGTGATCAGGGCGGTCTGCCGCAAATACGTAGACTTGCCGGACATGTTCGGCCCGGTCAGAATATGAATCAGCTCGCCAGGTGAGAGATGGGCGTCGTTAGGCACAAACGGCTCGTCAGTCGTCTGCTCCACCGCTGGATGGCGCCCCGCAGTGATCGTGATCGAAGAGCCGTCATCAATCTGGGGCCGGCAGTAGCGGCGTTTGAGCGCGACCTCCGCCAGTGACGCGTACACGTCCAACAGGGCCAAGCCTTCTGCCAGGCAACGGACCTCATCCGCGTACGCGGTGAGATCTTCACACACGCGCCGGAAGAGCTGCTGCTCCAGTGCCAGCCGCCTTTCGTCCGCATTGAGAATCAGCGACTCATACTCCTTCAGTTCGGGCGTGATGTACCGCTCAGCACTCGTCAAAGTCTGCTTGCGGATATACTCCTGCGGCACTTTTTCCGCATGCGTGTTCCGGACTTCGATGTAGTAGCCGAACACCTTGTTGTAGCCGACCTTCAGGCTCTGGATGTTGAGGCGCGTACGCTCGGCGTCCTCCAGCGCCGCCACCCACTCCTTGGCGTGACGGCTGTTGTGGACGATTGCATCCAGCTCTTCGCTGTAGCCGGGCCGGATGATGCCCGGCGTGCCAAGTGTCGCTGACGGCTCATCGTCGATCGCCCGCTCCAGCAACTCCAGTGAAGTCGTGCAGTCCGGCAGCTTGTCCAGCATCTGCCTATAGAAGGCCTCGGCCGCTGTCGCCGGCGCGGCCTGCTCCTTCGGTTCCAATGCCGGGGCCGGCTTGGCGCCAAGAACCAGCGCACGCAGTCCAGGCCCGCGGCGCAGGATCTCGCGCACGCCCAACAGATCGCGCGGCAGCGCCTTGCTCTGTGTGACGCGGTTGATCCAACGCTCCAGGTCGCCCATCCCCCGCAGCGTGTCGCGAATCTGCCCTCTCAGATCTGCCTCGTTTACCAGCGTTTCGACCGCGTCGAGTCTCTCGTTAATGCGGTCGATCTCCAGCAGAGGACGACCCAGCCAGCGCCGCAGCAGCCGCCCGCCCATCGACGTAAGCGTCTCGTCAAGCACGCCCAGAACGCTCCCTTGGACCTCGCCCCCCCGCATCGTTTCCGTCAATTCGAGATTGCGCCGCGTCGACTCGTCGAGCGCCATGAATTCGCTCAGGGTGTAGCTGTGCAATCGCACCAGCTGCGATAGCACGCTGGGCTGCATCTCCTGCAAATAGGCTAGAACTGCAGCCGCGGCTCGCACAGCCTGAGGCTTGTCTTGCAGGCCGAAACCATCCAGGCTGCGAACGCCCAGATGCCGCTGCAAAGTGCTGCGAGCTGTGTCCAACTCTACCTGCCACGGCTCAACCTGCGCGACGACCGCCTGTAACCTGCCGACCAGTGCCGCCAAGCCGCTCTCTGCCACTTTCCAATCGGACGTGATCAGTTCGCTGGGCTGAAGGCGGCCCAACTCCTCTCCCAGCCGCCGCTCGGTCTCTGACGCGTCGCGACTGTCGATCTGCGTCGCGGCAAATTCGCCCGTGGTGATATCGCAGTAGGCAATGCCGGCCGCCGTGCCTTGCGCGTTAGACACAACGGACACCAGATAGTTGTTGCGGTCATCGGCCAGCATCGACGGCTCGGCGACCGTGCCCCTGGTAATGACCTGCTGAATCTCCCGCTCCACCAGTCCAGAGCCAGGTTCGCTGACCTGCTCGGCGATCGCCACTTTGTGGCCGGCCTCTACAAGTTGTGCCAAGTAGCCTTCCACGCTGTGGTAAGGAACGCCCGCCAGTGGCGCGCGCTGGTTGTTTCCGACCGGGCGGCTTGTCAGCGCCACATCGCACACTTTGGCCACAGTTTCAGCATCGCTGTCAAAGGCTTCATAGAAGTCGCCCAAGCGGAAAAGCAGAATGCAGTCCGGGTGCTGGCTCTTTAGTTGCAGGTACTGCCGGCGCATCGGCGTCGTCATTGCTAACTCTTGGTAGTTGGCTCTCAAAGTTCCGGTCTTGGAGCGTTACCCGCGGCCCTGGCGCCCTCATTTCTCCAAAACACACGGCTGTTGGGATCCCCGTAGAGTGTATAGGCGAGCCAGGTGGGATTTGCGCTCTGCACGGTGCGCAGTTGCCGCCGCGCCGAAAAGAATGCCTCGCCCAGCGTCTTGCCGGCCCACAACTCCTCGTAAAAGAGTTGTGCGAACTGCGAGGCCAATTCGTCGTGGACCTCCCACAGCGCGCCGACGAAGGCGGTCACGCCCAACTGATCGACCAACCGCTGTGCCCAGCCGCCCAGACCGGTAAGGTTGAAGCCGACGCGGGCCCCATGACAGGTATTGAGGAAAATGAGAGGTCTTTCGCGGCGCAGCCCCCTCGCCCGGCGACGGGTCAGGTCGCTGGGGAAGAGTGGTTCCCCTTCCAAAACGATCGGCGACTCGTCAACGAAGGCCTGGTTGTAGTTGCCGTGCGAAGCGAAATGGAAAAGCTGGGCGCCGCCCTGCTCCGCCAAATCCAGGAACTGTGCGCGCGTAGTAATCGGTGGCGCAATCTCGATCTGTCGCTCGGCCAGGCTGTCAAAATATTGGATCTCCTTTACCACAAAATCCAGATCCATCATTGGCGCCACCAGCCGCGCGGATTGGATATTCAGGTCGGACGGCACCGCCGCGCCCGCCAGCCAGCGGCTCATGCACCAGGCGCCAGCCAGGTGGTCGTCTTCCACATCGCGACCATCCACGACGTCGTAGGGCTTGACCAGCTCCCAGGGGATCCAGGGTTCGTCGCTGACGATTAGCAGATTATTCAGCTCTCCGTCGTCGCGCCGCGCCTTGAGCTCCCAATACACCTGCCGTAACGGCGCCGGGAACAGCTGCTCATATAGCTCGACCCCGAGATCGGCAACTTCATCCTCCATCCGCACGGCCTCTTCGTCGGGCAGATCGGCGCCTGCCCGGGCGGCGAAGCCGCTGAGCCGCTCGACCAGCCGCTCGAAGAACTGGTCGGGTCTGGACAGATCGTTGAAGACGATCGATCCAACGCTGCGCCCATCCAGCGTAGGTAGTTTCTTCGAATGGAGATGAAAATGGAGCGTGCGCCCGTCGGCGTCGCGGGTGATGCGCAACTCGACGTCGGCAGCCGGGAGCGGCGTCCCCTGTGGAATCGTTATACCGTCAACCGCACGCACAACTGAGGCCGTCCCGAAAGTGGGCGCCGCGGCGCCTTCCTCGCCGCTGACGGCGGCGGCCCGCCGCGTACCGCCGCGCAGGAATTGGAAGCCCCTGACCGCCACTTCCAATGTCAGCGAACCGGCATTCCTGCCGCGGTGATAAAAGTCGACCGTAACCCAGTGGGGGCCGGAGCGTTCGTCAACCAGTTGCAGGAGAAAAACGGCCGGCTGCGAATCGCTGTCATTGGGCACAGCGATAGTGCGCCGCAAAGCAGGGCCGTCGCGCGCGCCGGCACCGTATCCGCTGACCTCTTCGAAGCCGGGCGCGCGCACCACCACGTCCACATACTCGACTTCGTCCTGAAACGCGATTCCGACTTCGCCTTCGCTGCGGCTCTCTCTGGGCCGGTCGCGTACCAACTGCACTACCAGCGGATATTTGACGTCATTGCGACTCGAGATGGTCGGCGGAAAGTCGACGTAGGTGTAAAACTGGACCATCGCGCCGCCTCTGACCACACCCGCTGCAGGCGCGGCCGCCGAGTCCGGGACGGGATCCCATATGCGCCTCGCCGGACCGCCAGAGTACGGCTGTCCGCTTGCACCTGGGAAAGGGGTCTGCGTATTCCGCGGGGAAGCAGAAGGCGGCGTCTGGAATGCGCGCGGCACATAGTGGGCCGGATCGTCCCGCATCAGCCTCAGCAGATTTAGCGCCTGCAGGTAGTTAATGCCTTTCGCCGTAGCATAGCCGGGGCTATCACCTGCAATGCCGCCGCCTATTGCTTCTTCGACGATTGGCAGCACCGCGTCAATTGACGCGACGTCGTCAAGGAAGCCGGTCAGGATGGCGCGTCGTTCCAGCGCGCTGATGCCGCTGTTACCCGCGGCCTCTGCAGCCGCCATCCGCAGGCGGTCCAACTGGCTGCGCGTCCGTGTGTCCAGGTCCCAGTAGCTGCGAAAGAACCGCCGCAGGACCGAATCCATCATGTTCAGGAGCTGGCGATCGTCCCAGCTTCGCGAGGAAAACTCCTGTCGTCTCCCTTCTACTCCTTCCATCGGTGCCCTTTCGTAATGGCAGAATAGTGAGCCTGCACCTTGATGCGAACAAAAGCCGCGCTAGGGGGTGGGCACGATCCTATCATAGCGGCCAGGGATTTTCAATTCCTCCTCAGATATTCGGCAGTACTTCCGTGCGTCTGAACGTCGAATCAGCTCGCGTCGTAGTCCAGGCAAGCCCCTTGTGTTTGGCGGTTTTGCCGGGGTTGATTGTACAATTTCGGGGCGCCGCGAGTGTCAATGACCGTCGAACCCGGCGATTTCTCCCAGGAGCATGAAATGAGCGTCCTACATCTGGCCCGCACAGTTTACGACGGCATTGTCGCCCACGCCCGCGAAGGGAAACCGGAGGAGATCTGCGGGATTCTTCGTGGCCGCGCCGGGAAGGCGACACAGCTCTACCGCGCCCGCAATCTGGCAGCAGACAAGATCGACAACTATGATGTCGACCCGCAAACGCTGCTGAAACAGTTCGAGTTTGAGGAGGCAGGCGACGAGATGGTAGCTATCTATCATTCACATCCTGTCTCGGTCGCCTACCCTTCCGCCACCGACGCGTGGAACGCCCATTACCCTGAGACCTACTACCTCATCTGTTCGCTGGAGTTCGACCAGGCTCCTGCGCTGCGCGCCTTCCGCATGGAGCCGCACTGGCCTGATGCCGACAGCGAAGCCGTGCGAAAAGCTGTCCCATTCGATGAGGTGCGGCCCGGCCTTTTTGGCTTCTACATGGCGACTGACGCCCCTGTGCCAGAGGCGATGGATGATCTGCTGGCAGCTATGGAACTGCCTCTCTATATCGTTTTTGACGTGGATGAATCAGGTGCAATCGACGATTTTCGGGTAGTCAACGTGCGAGAATTCCCAGTGCAGGTGCTGGAAAACCTTTAACGCTCTCTGCAACCGACCGAGGCCGCGTTCGTCCAGGGGCACACGCTGCTCTGAAAGAAAATTTGAGAGAGCTGGGTATCCAGCTTGGACACAGTGCTGTTACTAGTGTCGTCAGCACCCTCAGTGTCACTGGAATGCACGCCCGTCTGCGCCCAGTTTGACATCTGTCGCTACAAGAACTATAGTGACGGTTGCAAACAGGCAATATCTAAGCAACGCTATCATTATGCTTAATCAGAGACAGGCAGCTTACCTGAAAACTTGCTCGTGTCCTTAGCGGGCGCCGCCAGCACGAGGCTGGTGGTTTCCCGCTGTCCAGAACAGGAGCGATGAGGGCGTTCGCTTGACTTTGAACCCGCACTCGACGGACGTTTCCACGGCCGGAGTGGCACCAGGCTATCGCAGTTGGAGCCAATATTTTCCGGCAAGCGCGCGGAACCGCGACGCAGTGCCAAGCTAGAAATCGAACGCCGGACTCATCGCACTGATGGCTCCGGCTTTTTTTATGCAGGGCCGACGCGGGACATGACCCATCTGCATTGAATTTTCGAAAAGGAGAGCCGAAGAATGGCAACTGTGTTTGTGCCGACCGCCTTGCGCCGCTTCACCGCCGGACAGTCGAAGGTGGAAGCGGCCGGGTCGACTGTTGGCGAAGTCATCGGTCAGTTGGAAGGCAGCTACCCGGGCATCGGTGAGAGGCTTTTAGACGAAAACGGCAACGTGAAACGCTTTATCAATGTCTTCCGTAACGACGACGAGATCCGCACCCTGGACGGGCTGGCGACCAGTGTCGGCGAAAGCGACAAGATCTCAATTGTGCCGGCGATGGCCGGCGGGAGCAGGTGAACTATGGCGCGACTCAACCGAGATCAACTGCTGCAGTTGGCACGGAGCGAAGTCCAGGAGATCACGGTCAACGAGATGAAGAACCGGGTCGACGGCGGCGATGAGATGACACTTATCGACATTCGTGAGCGCGATGAATGGGTTCAGGGACATATTCCCGACGCGTCATTCTTGCCGCGCGGTCACCTGGAGCTGCAGATTGAGCAGCATCAGCCTGACCGCTCGCAGCCCGTGGTGATCTACTGTGCCGGCGGCGTACGCTCGTTGCTGGCCGCACGCAATGTGCAGGAAATGGGCTATACCGATGTCTACTCGCTTAACGGCGGGTTCGGCGGCTGGAAGAACGCAGGACTGCCCTTCAAAGTGCCCACGGTGTTGACCGATGCGCAGGGCATTCGCTACAGCCGTCACACGATCCTGGACGAAATTGGCGAAGAGGGGCAGATCAAACTCCTCGACAGCAAAGTGCTTATGATTGGCGCCGGCGGGCTGGGCAGTCCGGCCGCCATCTACCTGGCCGCGGCCGGTGTGGGCCAGCTCGGTATCATCGACTTTGACGTGGTAGACGTGTCCAACCTGCAACGCCAGGTGCTCCACGGGGAGAGCGATGTCGGTCGTCCCAAGGTCGAATCGGCCCGCGACCGTATCGCCGAAATCAATCCCGACGTCAACGTGGTGGGCTATCGCGAACCGATCACGAGCCATAATGCTTTCGAGATTATGCAGGGTTACGATGTCGTCATCAACGGCTCGGACAACTTTCCGACCCGCTATCTGGTCAACGACGCCTGCCAGATGCTCGGCATTCCGCTCGTGGACGCCAGCATTTTCATGTTTGAGGGCCAGGTAACAGTCTACCTGCCCGAGCAGGCCGACGCCGACAGCCCCTGCTACCGCTGCCTCTACCCGGACCCGCCTCCTCCCGGCGAAGTCCCCAGCTGCGCCGAGGCGGGTGTGCTGGGTGTGCTGCCCGGCATTGTAGGCTCGGTCCAGGCGATTGAGGCGATCAAACTGATCGTTGGCATTGGCGAGCCACTCTCCGGTCGGCTGCTCATGATCGACACGCTCGACATGACTTTTCGTACCCTTACAGTGAACCGTGACGTAGACTGCCCTGTCTGCGGAGACGACCCGTCCGTGATTGAGTTGATCGACTATGAGCAGTTCTGCGGCATGCCCAGCTTCGACGAGCATGCAACAGAAAATGTAGCTGCGGCCTTTGCGGAGACGGTCGCATCCAATGGCGCCGGCGAGCAGGAGCTTGTTAAGGCTTAGAACCGAACATGAACAGTGGATGGTGTCCTGCACCATCCACTGTAACTTGAGTCGCCCATGATAATCCAGACCCTTACGCCGATTTCGACCGAGAGCCTCTCGTCAGAGAGCGCGATCTCCGTGCTTGAAGATGTCGGCAACACCCCTTTACTCGACCTGACCGACTTCGCGCATAGTCACGGCGCGCCGGAAGACGTACAGCTGTACGCCAAAGCGGAATGGGCAAATCCCGGTGGGTCGGTGAAGGCGCGCGCAGCCCTGAAGATCGTGGAGGAGGCCGAAGCTGACGGCAGGTTGGGCGCCGGTAAGACGCTTATTGACAGCAGCTCCGGCAATACCGCGATCGCCTACGCGCTGGTCGGCGCTGTCAAGGGGTTCCCCGTCCATCTCGTAATGCCCAAAAATGTCAGCCGCGAACGAAAAGCGCTGGTAAAGGCCTACGGCGCCACCCTCATTGAATCGGATCCGCTTGAAGGTTCGGATGGGGCCATTCGCCTGGTGCGGGAGATCGTCGCCGCCGAACCGCAACGTTACTTCTACGCCGATCAGTATAACAATGATGCCAACTGGCGCGCCCACTACGAGGGCACCGGCCCGGAGATCTGGCACCAGACTCAGGGACGACTAACGCATTTCGTTGCCGGGCTGGGGACAACCGGTACATTTGTTGGCGCCGGTCGTTTCTTGCGGGAACAGTACGCAGCAGCGCAGCTTGTCGCCGTTCAACCCGAAGATGAGCTATTCGTAATCGAAGGGTTGAAGTATCTGCCAACGGCCATAACACCGGGAATCTATGAGCCTTCACTGGTCGACCGTCACATGACCGTTGCTGCCGAGACTGCCTGGGACGTAACCCAGGCGCTGGCGCGTGCGGCAGGACTGTTTGTCGGTTTCAGCAGCGGCGCTGCCGTCGCTGCCGCAGTGCAAGTAGCGAAAGAACTGCCTGAGAGTTCCGATGGGGTCGTCGTCACCCTCCTTCCCGACGACGGCAGCAAATATGTGAGTCTGGGTCTCTTCGACTGAAGCCCACAGGCTAACGACAGCTTCCACACATCACCGCTTGCCAACCTTCTCCCCTCACTCCATACGCAGCGCTTCAGCCGGGTCGGTTCTGCTCATACGCCAGGCCGGATAGAGACCTGCCAGCAACGCGGCAGTCAAAGCAACCAGGAATGCCTGCGCAAACTCTCCTACCTGGAGCTGCATCGTCAGAGTCCAGCCGAAAGAGCGCAGGTTGATGATGTAGATGAGGATCAGCGCCAATATGAAGCCGGTCGGCATCGCCACCAACCCGGCGCTGGTTCCAAGCAAACCTGTCTCCAGCAGCGTGACCCCCCACAACTGACGCCGCGTCATCCCACTCGCGCGCAGAACGCCAATCTCCCTGGCGCGCTCCAGCTGCAGACTCATCAGCGTGCTCAGGATGCCCACAAAGGCGACCAAAGTTGCCAGCAGACGCAGCGCGACCGTAATGGCGAACGTGCGATCGAACACCTCCAGCGCATTGCGCCGGACGCCTCGATTGGAGCTAATCAGCAGTTCCGCCCTGCCGGCGAAGGCCCGCCGCAGCGCGTTGACCGTCTCATCCACGTCGACGCCCGGCTCGACAAAGAGCGCTACCGCCGACAGCGCGTCATCATTCCAGTATCGCCGGTAGTTGCCGTCGTCCATCAGCAGGGTGGGCTGGACGTCGAAGTCGTAGGTAACGCCGACGATGGGGAAACTACGCTCTCCGGCATCTGCCAGGAGTCGCAGCGTATCTCCCAGTCGCAGCTCGAAACGGTTCGCCATCGTTTCGTTGACGACAACGCCGCCGGCCTCGACGGCAGTCCAGGTAGCCATCGTGTCACCGATCGATTCACGGTAGCGGCGGTCGTCGCCTGCCAGGTCCTGCAGTACTGCCGCCAACTGTACCGTGGCCTCAGTCCCGTCCGGTAGAGTGGCAGCTGCTTCCACTTCGCGGCTGGTCGAGTAGCCGGCGATGGCGGGAAAGGAGCGCAGCTCCGCCAGCAAAGACGGCTCCAACACGGCGTTGTTGCGATTTGGCCCCAGCGCGGGCGCGGAGATGAAAATATCTGCCTGGAGGATCTCGTCCAGCCATTGCTCGACCGTCAGTCGGAAGGAGACGATCATCACGCCCACGCCGATGATCACACTGACGGCAACCATAAGAGCGGCGATCGCGGCCGACGTGCGCGAGAGTGAGCGCAGGATGTTGCGGGGCGCCATACGGGTGAGGATGCCCAGGCGGCGGCTGAGCAACCGGTGCAAGCCTTCCATCAGCAGCAGCGTGAGTGCAGGTGTGACCAGCGCGGCGCCGAGGATGACCGCGAACAGGCCGCCAAAGGCAATGACGAGATTCCATTCAGGGATCAGCATGGCTGCGCCCACCAGGCCCAGGATGAGGCCGGCTGCGGTCAGCCGCGGCAGCGCTTGGCGTGCCTTACTCTCAATGCTGGAGCGTTGGATGGCCCCTGCCGGAGGCACGCTCGTCGCCTCGAAGGCCGGCAAGAGTGCCGCAAGCAGAGCGGCGCCGATGCCGCTGAGCGCGCCCTTGGCTAACGTCCAGACAGGCACGTCGGCGCTGCGTACCGCCACCACGAAAAAGAGGTCGTTGATGGTCTGGGTAACGGCTTGTACCGCGCCCCGGCCCATAAGCACGCCCAGTCCCAACCCCAGCACGGTGCCAATGATGCCCAGAAAGGCCGCCTCAATCAGGATCATGACAAACAGTTCCCGCCTGGTCATACCGAGCGCACGTAAGATGCCAAGAACGGGCCGGCGCTGGACGACGCTGAAGGAAACCGTGTTGTAAATCAGGAACATGCCTACAACCAGGGCGAGTAGGCTGAGCGCGGTCAGATTCAGCCGGAACGCGGCCGTCATCTCTTCCACAGTACCTGTGCGGGCAGAGGGACGAACAACGCGCGCTCCGACCGGCAGAATCTCCCTGATTTCGTCCAGCTTCGCATCGCCCGCAGGGCCTGCCGGCACGATCAGATCGATGCGGTCAAGCCGGCCGACTCTGTCCAACAGCTCCTGCGCCGTACTGATGTCGACGATAAGCAGGCCGTCCAATGCACGCCGGCTCAATTCGTCCGATGGGACCAGCAGCCCGACAATTTCCAAAATCTCCCGGCGCGCGCCGATGCGGACAGGTAAAGACTGACCTGGCTGCAGGCCATAGCGGGCAGCCACCGACTGACCGATCAGAACGGTATTGGGCTCCACAAGGAAGGGCGTGAGATAGCTGCCGAAGCCGTCAACCGCCGCCGCATCAACCGATTGGCCGCCCAAATAGCTGCGAAAAGGCGGCTCGGCGAAAGGATCGATGCCGAGCAGGCGCATGGGTTGGGCGTCAAGCTGGGGCACACTGACGTAGCTTTCGACGACCGGGGCGCTGAGGCGAAACGCCAAATCTCTGCGCAAACGGGCGTAGAGGGCGGCATCCACACCGTCTGGCCCGCCGACTACCTGGTGCGTTGCGCGGCCCGTAATCTGTTCGGTCCCGAGTGCAAAAGCCCGGTTAGCCGACCCGTTGGCCAGGTCGATCGCGACGATCATGGCGACGCCAATCGCCACGCCGACGACCAGAAAGATCGACTGCAGAGGCCGCCGCCAGCTGTGACGCCACGCCAATCGCAATAGTGGATGTCGCCAAAGAGTTCGGGTCATCTCGGCTTCGCAGAGTCCAGGTCGCTAAACTGCCTTTGGATAGCGTCCGACTCGTGCAGTTGACTCTGCGCCGCGCTGAGGTGGGAAACGAGTTGCCCCCGTTCCAGGAAATAGACTGCATCGGCGAGGTCTGCAATGTCTTGATCGTGGGTCGCCATAATCAGGGTCTTCCCGGCATCGCGGCTCAACTCCAGCAACAGTCGCAGAATGGCCTCGCCCGTTCCTTCATCCAGGTTGCCGGTAGGCTCATCGGCCAGCAATAGGATTGGGTCATGGATGATGGCGCGGGCGATGGCGACGCGCTGCTGCTCGCCCCCGCTGAGCCGGTCGGGGAAAGAGTCCAGCCGGTCTCCAAGACCGACCCGATCGAGCAGACTTTCGGCGCGGCGGTGGCCTCTTCGGTCCTGGCCCGCCAGCTCGATCGGCAGAGCGACGTTTTCCAGGACTGTGAGTGTGGGGATCAGATTGAAGAACTGGAAGATGATGCCGATGTTGCGGCGGCGGAAGAGCGTGCGCTGGTGTTCGTGCAAGGCGGTCAACTCGACTTCGCGGCCTCGCTCGCGAATTAAGACCCGTCCCCCGGTTGGACGGTCGATGCCGGAGATGAGGTTCAGGAGTGTACTCTTGCCACTGCCCGATTTCCCCAACAGACAGATGAACTGCCCGGTCCCAAAAGAACAATCTACAGTTTCCAGAACACGCTTCTCTTGTCCCGCCTCGTAGTAGGACTTGCCCAGGGCGTCCAGGCGTACGAGCGTCGGCGGCATTCCCGGCGCCGGCTGGTCTGCAATCGCTGTCTTGTTCATCGCTCGCTCACACTGCGGACTAATTTAATCGCCATTGATCTGTCCTTTCAGCCTATTCTATCAGTGTAGGGTATCGGGGCAGAAAATATCTGTGGCAACAATGCCAATGTGTGCGGAAAGCTGACCGTCCTGTCGAAAACTCAGCGTTTCGGCACTCTTTTTTTGTAACTATTAAGCCACAGTAGTTGACCAGCCAGTCATCCTTGGAACCATTCAGGCTCTTGGTGACGCAACTGGTGTGCAGTCGCCGCCATGCTCGCCAGCCGACACGTCGCTAAGAATGCACACGGTCGGTGAGGCATGTTTTTGTAGGGGGGCGTTGCGGGGGCGCAGCCCCTGCACAAGGGAGGGCGCTTGCGCCCGACCGCCCAAAATACAGCAATGAGGGGAGAAAGAACTCCTTCGCTCGCCTCGTTCAGGGTTGCGAATCAGTTGCGGCTGAGTAGGTAACTTTTTTTGGATTCTCAAATGCCCGGTGTTAGCCTTCACAGATAAGAGTCGGCCAACCAAGGGACTGCCGACAAGGCGGTCCCAAGAAAGATAGAGAGGATTGGGATGAAGAGAGATCTGGATCGACTGATGGCGGAACGCAACCTGGACGGTTTTCTGGTTCTGGGCGAAGGGCATGGCCCGGTCATGCGATACCTCACCAGCGGCGGGTACTTTGAGGGTGCCCTTCTTCTCAAGTCACGCGGCGAGGAGGTTACGCTCGTCCACGGCATGATGGAGCGGGACACGGCAGCGGACACGGGTCTTCGTACCATTAACAGAGAGGAACACTTTAACGGTTATGAGCTGCTCAAGGAATTCGGCGGCGATCGGTTGGCCGCGAACGCCGCCTACCTCGCCCGCGCCATGGAGATGGTCGGGCTGCGGGGGCGGGTTGGCGTCTATGGCCAGCAGGATGCCGGCGCGTCGCTGGCGCTAATCGAAAAGGTGAAGGAGCAGATCGAGGGCATCGAGATCGTCGGTGAATACGGCGAGACGCTCTTCAGCCAGGCATTCGTCACCAAGGACGACGCCGAAATGGAGATTCTGCAGCGGGCCGGGCGGCTCACTTGCGCAGTAGTGGGAGACGTTCAGGCGTTCATCCAGGAGCACAAGGTAGGGAGGGATGAGACTCTGCTGAAGACCGACGGCGAGCCGCTGACTATCGGCGATGTAAAGGCTTTCATGCGCGGGCGTCTACATGCCAACGGCTTGAAGGAGGACCACGGCACCATCTTTTCGCAGGGTCGCGATGCCGGCGTGCCCCACAATGCCGGCGATCCGGCGATGCCCCTGCAACTGGGCCGCTCCATCATCTTCGACATTTTTCCGACAACGGAAGAGGGCTACTTCCACGACCTGACCCGCACCTGGAGCCTAGGCTATGCAACCGACGAAGTGCAGGAAGCATACGACCAGACCAAGGAGATCTTTGACCGCGTAATGGCAGAGTTGGCGTTGGGTCGTCCGACGCGGGAATATCAGATTATGACCTGCGACTACTACGAAAGCAAGGGTCACAAGACGTTGCGCAGCCATCCCGGTACCGAAGAAGGTTATGTACACGGCCTCGGCCACGGCATCGGTCTCGAGATTCACGAGGAGCCGCGTTTCAGCCATGCACAGGGTGAAAATACCGTCCTGCTGCCGGGACACGTCGTGACCATAGAGCCGGGTCTGTACTATCCAAGTCGCGGATTCGGCGTGCGCGTCGAGGACGCCGTCGCCTATAACGAAGCGGGCGAACTCATCTGGTTAACCGATTATCCGTACGATCTCGTCGTTCCGATGAAGAGATAACGATGAGAGGAAAAGAAAGAGAGAGGAGCGAGTTACCTTCTCGCCCCTCTCTCCTCAATTCTCTCTAGCTTAATTCTTGCCTGCTAACTGTCGTCAGAGCTTTCCTCATCTTCCTCCGACACGTCAACCACTTCCAGCGTATACGTTCCCTCTTCATCACCCACTGCCGAGCTGACTTCAACGACCAGCTCAAGGTCGCTGGGAACCTCCAGCTCTTCCAGCGCGGCGTCCGTATCATATGAATCGTCATCAGTCATGATTGGCGAATCACCGTTGAGATAGAGGGCCAGATAGGTATCGAAATCCTCGCTGCGTGCGAAGATGCTGATAACGTCCCCTTCCGAAAGCGGGAGCGTGTAATGCACTACCGTTTGAGCAGCAAGTGTTGCCGTAATGACGTCGCCTACCGCGATCTCGCCGCCATCGATTGTTTCTACCGCCAGCAACGAGTCGAGGTGCGCAACCGCGGCATCGACTAAGACGCGATCGGCCTCTTCCTCATCCGCCAGCAGAATCTCCTCCGTTATCGGCACCAGAACCGTCGGCGGCACGCCTTTGCCTTCGATGTGAATTTCGCCATCGGAATCGACTGCGCGCCCGATGGTGAAAGTGAAGTACTCATCTTCGGGCATCTTAATGCTCTTGATGCTGCCGCCCAGCCCGCCGGTTGGGTAGTGGCCGATGACGTGAGCGCGGTCATCGATAGTCATGTCATAAGTGAAGAACTCGCAGGCGCTGAGGCAGAAGGGGCCAACGATTACAACCACTTCGCCATCATAGCGAAGATCTTCGGCCGGCAGGTAGTAACGGTCTTCCCCATCCGGGTTAAAGTAGAATTCGCCGCGGTCCTCGTCGTAGAAGCCGGAATTGCCGAGGGTATGCTCTTCGTGGAAGAAGTAAGCGGCCATCTGATCGGCGAGAAAACCGCTGCCGCCGCCATTCTGTCGCATGTCAATGATGAGACCGTTGACCGCGTAGCGTTTCAATGTGCGAATCATCCGCTCCCACAACTGGATCGTCAACACGCTGTTGTCAGAGAAGCTGTCAATCTTTACATATCCGTAGTCGTTTTCGCCGTACTCGTCAGCTTCAAGCAGCTCATAGGCTACCGGTATTTCGAACCCGGTTGTTCCTCTGGCAAAAGAGGAAAAACTGAAGCTGTCGAATTCGCTGATGACCTTCATCGTCTCCGTTACTTCCTCACCTTCCGCGTTTTTCCAGGTCAGCTCTACCTCGGTTTCGATCGGGAAGCGGACGGCATACCGCATCTGCTGCAAGCGCTTGAAGTGATCGGTGCTGAATGGCGCTGAATGGGCAACGGCGTTGCTGATGACTTCCGCGATTGCAACTCCGTCTATCGATACGATCTCGGTGCCAAGCGTGATGCCGGCAGTCTCGGCTGGGCTGCCTTCGCCGACAAAATTGACAATCACGGGTCCTTCGTTCGTCTCTCGAATTGCTATACCCAGACCCCCGGCAATGTCCGACTGGAAATCCTCGCGAACAAAAGGCCCGCTAACATGACCGTCAGGGATCGACCAACCGAAGTCGCGTAACGCCCGCTGGTAGTCTCGAATATCCTCATCGGTGGTGGCAGCTTCAATGCGGGGCAGGAACTCTGTCCGCTTCGCCTCCCAGTCGATACCTTTATACTCCGTAAACGCATACTCTTTTTTCAGCAGATCGACCAGAGAGTTGAACGCCTCTGTGTAGGTCTGTTCGGAATAGTCAACCAGCGCAATGCCTTCCGGTTCGATCAGGTCAACCACCGGGTTGCGGGAGCGGTCAAAACTGAAAGGCTCGGCGTCCATGCTGACTATCGTGTACCCCTCAGGCAGGGTCACGATCGGATCATCATCGGTAAATAGCAACCCGTCTTCGCCGAATCCGGAGGGGAAGCCCTGCTCGTCATCTGGCGCGTAGACGAGGAAGACGCCGCCGACGATCTCCCTTTCCGTCTCGATTTCATCGCTGATGCGAGTCGAAGCGTAGGCCGTCGACCAACCTCCACCATACAGATCCCGTTCCTCCAGGAAGGGATCGCCAAAGGTATTGTCCCAGTACGCGATGGCAAAGACCTGCACGCCCTGGTCTTCATCGTCATCATTGTCGACGTCGCGGTAACTGCCCTGTGGTTCAATCGGCAGGGCGACCGAATACTTAAAGGGAGATGTAAAGAAATCTGAGGTTATCTGGCCGATTGTCTGGGATTCGACCGGCATAAGAAAATGTTCGTTGCGATCTACGAATCCTGCCTGGTCTTCGAGAATCACCAACGGCTGCGCTACACCGAGCGTGAAATAGGGCGAGGTATAAGAGACGCTTCCCGATATTCTGACTGCGCCGCCCTCGTCATTCACAATAGAGGCATCCGGAGGGGGGTCACTGCTTTCCTGCGCCAGAACAGCGGTTGCTGACAGCGCTCCCAGAACTGATATGATGAGTAGTACGTAGAATCCTTTGACTAAACGTTCTTTCATTACTCTCTCCTTGGAACTGATTCCTTGATCCGGCGAGTGTTGAGCCGGCAAACTTGGCATTGATTCTTATGTCGGTCCTTTTGATACCACGACTCTTCACAAAAGTGATACAAGTGGATTGTGGGTTCCTGTCTGCGACCGCCCTTCGCGACCCCGAGCCCAGGCGCGCGAAGGTGTTTCTCACTCCTCTCCCCTCACACCTGGTTTTCGGGTGATAGGGTCTTCTGCCAAACCTGGTACGGGGGAACTCTCCCCCGCAACGCCCTCTTCAAAAAACACGCCTCGCCGCCGTACATGGACCGCGAACATCTTCGGTGGCACGCAAATACTGCCAAACCCAAAGGCTGCATTCCATTCCTGCATCAGCAACATCAGGTCGCACTCTCCCTCTCATAAGCAATCATATCATCGAGAATTTTCGGTAACAAATAGGTAGGCGTCCATCCTATCTCAGCGCCGATCTTTGATATGTCCGGGACACGTCGGCGCAAGTCTTCGAATCCTGCCAAATAGGCCTCGTCATAGGGAAGGAAGCGGATCGACGATGTAGAATCGGCGCGGTCAATGATAAACTCGGCCAGTTCGCGTATCGTTACCTCATGGTTGCTGCCGATGTTGTAAATTTGTCCACTCTTGGTGGTCTGATCCAGTAGTGCGACCATCGCCCGCACGACATCGGAAACATGGCAAAAACAGCGGGTCTGCGAGCCGTCACCGTAGACAGTGAGGGGTTGGCCGCGCAGGGCCTGATTTACAAAGCGGGGCAGGACCATTCCGAAACGACCGGTCTGGCGCGGCCCAACCACATTGAACAGACGCATGATGGTGAGCGGCAGCCCGGATTCCTTGTGGGCAGCGAGGGCGAGGAATTCGTCGAGCAGTTTTGTCGCGGCGTAGACCCAGCGGGTCCGGTCGGGCGGGCCAAGGACCAGGTCGCCGTCCTCGGAAAAGGGCAGAGCTTCGCTCTTGCCGTAGACTTCGCTGGTGCTGGCGATAAGCGTATGGCAACCGTAGCGCCTGGCCGCGCCCAGGAGTGCGTGCGTGCCCAAAACGTTAGTTTCGATTGTCTCGGTGGGACGCTCCAGGACCAGTTGCACGCCGACAGCGGCCGCCAGATGCACAATCGCATCGGCTTGGCTGGCAAGCCGGTCCATCGCAGGACCGTCGGTGACCCCTCCGTGCGTGAAGGAGAATCCTGGATGTTCCTGCAAGCGTCGGATATTATCGACCGCGCCTGTGCTGAGATTGTCGAGAACGGAGACGGAGTCGCCCCGCCTGAGCAGGGCGTCGGCAAGGTGGCTGCCGATGAATCCGGCTCCACCGGTAATCAGAATGTGCATAGGCTTCTCTAAGCTCAGGTAGACATCAACGCATGACCGGCGGCCAGAATATGCAGCCCTCTGGCCGCCAGATCCAGGCACCGGCTCTAGCCGTCGCATCAGTGTCGGAAGTGCCGCGTTCCGGTAAAGGCCATTACCAGGCCCAAGCTATCGCAGCTCTCAATCACTTCTTCATCCCGGATTGAGCCTCCGGGCTGAACGACAGCGGCAACTCCGTGTGCGGCAGCGGCTTCAATGCCGTCGGCGAAGGGAAAGAATGCGTCCGATGCCATGACCGCGCCTCGGGCTCTGTCGCCCGCTTTATGACCGGCGAGCATGACAGAATCGACGCGGCTCATCTGGCCGGCGCCAACGCCAACAGTGGCCCGGTCTTTTGCGTATACGATGGCGTTGCTCTTGACATGGCGGCAGACGCGCCAGGCGAAGGCCAGATCCTCCAGCTGCGACGCGTCCGGGCGATTCCGTGTGACGATCTGCCAGTTGGCCGGCTCCAGGTCATCGCGACTGTTGTCCGGCTCCTGTACCAGGGCGCCGCCGTAGACGGTGCGGATGCTGAGCTGGCTGGGCACAGTGCCGGCCGCGCGCAAAATGCGTAGATTTTTCTTGCGCTGGAGAATCGCGAGCGCTTCATCGTCGTAGGAAGGCGCGGCGACGATTTCAATAAACAGCTTTGCCATCCGTTGCGCGGTCGCCCCGTCCAGTCTCCGGTTGACGGAGATGATGCTGCCGAACGCGCTTACCGGGTCGGAAGCGAGGGCATTTTCATAGGCATTCGCCAATGTTTCGGCGGAGGCCAGGCCGCAGGGATTACTGTGCTTGATTATGGCGACGGTTGGCGCGTCGAAGTCCTGCGCCGCCTGCCAGCTGCCGTCCAAATCGAGCCAGTTGTTATAACTCATCTCCTGGCCGTGTAGCTGCTCAAAGGCGGCTGAGGCGTTGCTGTAGCGATATAAGGCGCCTTGTTGGTGGGGGTTCTCGCCGTAGCGCATCACCTGCACGCGCTCCAGGTCCAATCGTAGCTGTGCGGGCAATGTGGCAGTGTCCTGCGAGTCGTCGTCCTTTTCCGGCTGCCGGACGGCAAGGAAGCTGGAGATGGCTGCATCGTAGGCGGCCGTATGGCGGAAAGCCTTCAGCGCCAGCGACTGGCGCGTTTCGACTTCCAGCCCGCCACTGGCTACGGCCTGGGCAACGCTGTCATAGTCGTCCGGCTCGCAAATGACCGCCACCGATTCGAAATTCTTGGCCGCGGCGCGCAAGAGGGCTACCCCTCCGATATCGATCTGCTCGACCGCGTCGGCCAAGGACACGCCTTGTTCGGCAACAGTCTCTTCAAATGGGTAGAGATTGACTACGACCAGGTCGATCGGCAGTAGGCCGTGCTCTGCCAGTTCCTCGAGATGATCCTTGGTACGGCGGGCAAGAATTCCGCCGTGAACTGCTGGATGCAGTGTCTTTACGCGGCCGCCGAGGAGCTCCGGGAAGCCGGTAAGAACCTCCACAGGCACGACGGGCAGACCCGCGTCGGCAAGTTGGGCGGCGGTACCACCGCTGGCGACCAATTCGGTGCCGGCCTCGTAAAGCTTCTTCGCAAAAGAGACGAGGCCGATCTTGTCGGAAACGGAGAACAGTGCGCGCTGGCTTGGCATGGAGTGGCTCCTGTTGGGACGCAAACGTATTTGGGAAACAAAAAAGGCAGTCGGAAGAAGACCCAACTGCCCCAGCCCAGGCGATCGACTGTGCACAAGGGGAGGTTATTCCCCGGCGGCTCCTCTTCCCCGTGGTATCTCTCCACCCATGCGAAGTGTTTCCCGGTCGGCCAGTTTCCCAGCCAAGTAAACCCTTCTGCTCGCCAGTCAAGGAGCCCTTCTCTATCAGGACTGTATGCTATCACAGAGGAAAGGCCAAAGCAAAGATCATCAGCCGCGGACGCCGCACCGGCATTGGCGAATTTCTGTTGTTTCCGGGCCGTCTATCGTGGGTCCGAGACCACGGAAAACAATCCTTTGGCGTGACGAAAAAATGCTCGGATTCGGCTGCGGTCTGCTATACTATGCAAGAATTTGCATAGAAAAAGAGCGTACCGTCAAAAGGAGGGAAATTATGGGTGATGCCACAGCCCCACGCGGGGATATTGCCGTTTCCGGCCTGGCCGTGATGGGTCAGAATCTGGTGCTCAACCTTGAACGCAACGGCTACAATGTCGTTGTTCACAATCGCACCACATCAAAAATGACCGATTTCGTGGCCGAACATGGCGGCAAGAATCTGATCCCCGCGGTGACGCTGGAGGAAATGGTGGCAAATCTGGCGCGGCCGCGGCGCGTGCTGTTGATGGTGCAGGCGGGTAGACCGGTCGATGCCGTGCTGGACGCTCTTGTCCCTCTGCTGGACGAAGGCGATATCGTGATGGACGGCGGTAACAGTTACTTTCCTGACACCGAACGCCGCAGCCAGGCACTAACCGCAAAGGGGCTGGTTTATATGGGGGTCGGCGTCAGCGGGGGAGAGGAAGGCGCGCTCTGGGGTCCGTCAATAATGCCCGGCGGCGCTGCAGAGGGCTGGGAAGCGGTCGGGCCGATGCTGCGGGCAATCTCGGCCAAGGCCGAAGAGGACGGCGAGCCCTGTGTCAGTTACATTGGAAGCGGCGGCGCGGGCCACTATGTGAAAATGGTGCACAACGGAATCGAATACGGCGACATGCAGCTCATTGCCGAAGCGTACGACATTTTGCAACAGGTTCTGGGGCTCGACGCCAGTGAGTTGGCCGATGTGTTTGCCGAGTGGAACGAGGGCGAGCTGGACAGCTTCCTGATTGAAATCACGAGCAGGATTTTCCGCAGGATGGATGATGAGAGCGGCAGCGCGCTGGTGAACATGGTGTTGGACAAAGCGCAACAGAAGGGCACCGGCAAATGGACCAGCCAGAACGCGATGGATGTAGGCGCACCAATTCCGACGATCAACAGCGCGGTAACCGGCCGCATCATTTCGGCGCTGAAAGAGGAGAGGGTAGCGGCTTCTGCGCAACTGCCCGGCCCGGATCCGCAACCCTATGACGGCGACCGCCAGGAGCTTATCGATGCCACCCGCGACGCGTTGTACGCCAGCAAAATCAGCGCATATGCGCAGGGAATGGCGCTGTTGCGGCAGGCAAGCGAAGATTACGGTTACGGTCTGAATTTGGGAGAGATTGCAGCGCTATGGCGCTCCGGCTGCATAATCAGAGCCCGCTTCCTTAACCGGATAACTGATGCATACGCACGCAATCCCGGCCTGACAAACCTTCTGCTCGACGACCAGTTTCGGGCAGCTGTAACGCAGAGGCTGCCTTCGTGGCGTAAGGTCATCCAGTTGGCAGTGGCGCGCGGCATCCCTACGCCGGCGTTCAGCGCCAGCCTGGCCTACTATGACAGCTATCGCAGCGCGCGTTTGCCGGCCAATCTGATCCAAGCACAGCGCGACTTTTTCGGTGCCCACACCTACGAACGCACGGACCGAGAGGGCATCTTTCACAGTGAATGGGAGTAAGACGACCGTTGGTTAACCGCTGGCACGCGGCAATACCCTTGATACTTCTGTTCGGCGCAGGGTGGATGTGGATTAGCCGGCCCTCCATCGAGCAATCGACATTTGATACGCCGCGGCCGGCGTTGTACCACCCGGCCCCGGATTTCACGTTGCCGCTCCTCAATGCGGGCGGGGAAACAGATGAATCCTTTACGCTTTCGGCCGCGAGAGGGAAAGCGGTTGTGCTGAACTTCTGGGCGACCTGGTGCGGCCCTTGCCGACGGGAATTCCCCGCACTGCAGGCTGCCGCGGCGCGCCATGGCGCGTGCATGGCACAGGGCGGGATGACCGAAGCGGGCGGGAACAATGGGAGCGCGGCTGGCTCTGACGCTGAATGTGTTCTGTTCATCGGCGTGAATCAAGGGGAACTTGCGGACGATGTCGAGCGCTTTCTGGACGAAGTCGGGGTCGAGTCGGCGGGACATGCAGACTCGACAACGGGGCGGGCTGGCGCGTCCGACTTCGCGATAGTCCTGGACACGTCCCAGCAGGTGGGGCTGCGCTACAATGTCCAATCGCTGCCGCTAACCTATTTTATCGATGCTGAAGGCATCATCCGCGGCGTCTGGTCCGGCGAAATGAACAGCGTCATCCTGGCAGAGCATGTCGCTGAGATTCTGCCATGACGGGCGCGTGGGAGCGGTTGGCGGTAGTCTTGCGCCATCTGAAAATCGAAAGCGCCGATCTGGTGGGCCGGGGAATGACCTCCTCCCTCTATGACATTGGCGGCGGACGCGTTCTGAAAATCCACAACGGCCCGCAGGAACAAGGCTATCTCCCGCGTCTGCAACGATTTTCGGAGCGGCTGCAACGACACGCCTTCCCCTTTGCAGTCCCTCTCATTTATGAATACGACGCTGTCGACGGTGTGCATTTTCATGTCGAGCGACGGCTACCAGGACAGGATATGGCGCAGGTCTTTCCTCGCCTGACAAGCCGCGAGCGGCGCAGCGCGTTGTCTTCCCTCCTGGATGCGCTTCCTCAGTTGCATGCGGTCCAGCTTCCTCAGTACCCCTATGGCGAACCTCTAAACGTGTGGGAGGAGATCACCGCCGATACATGGCCGGGATACCTGCGGGCGCGAATTGAAGCAACCCTGGCGCACTCCTACGCCGATCTGCAAGAAGACCTGCCAGAAGTGGACCGGATCGTAGATGCGTTCTATTGCCAGCTCGGAGAACTGCCCGCCCTGCCGCCCAAATGCCTGGTGCATGGGGACTACTTTTTGGGTAACGTTCTTAGTGACGAGCGCGGAATCCTGACAGCGGTGGTCGATTTCAGCCCGTTGACGCTGATCGGCGACCCGCTAATAGATCTGGCGGGCGCGTACTACTTCTGCCGCATATATGATTTCGTCTCGGAGGCGGATTTCAGTTTCCTGCGAAAGGAGGTCGAACGGAGATACGGTGCCCAGAGCTGGCAACACATTGACCTCTACTACACTTTCTACAGCCTGCGGTTCAGCGACTGTAAAGTCTCGGACAACCACACATATCACTGGTGCCTGCACCGTCTGCGTGGGCTGTGAAACTGCCCCGGCCCACCCACTTGGCTGGCACATGCAACCACTTTGCATATCTATCGGAGTGACCGGGACCGGCCATTCACTTCTTTGCGGTCGGCAGCGCAAACAGATGTAACAGAAAGACCCATATTAGCATCAAGTCCGGCAATGCGTAGGAGGCGTCTATCAGGCCGTGTCCCAGAGCGGCGGCGACTGCGCCCAGCGCGCCGACGGCGAGTGGATCAGCGGTAGCAGCCCGCCACAGGGAGCGGAGCCCCATTGCCAGCCAGGCTGCCGCCAAAGCAAGACCCGGCAGGCCGAGACGCGTCCACCAGTCCAAAACGAAGTTGTGAGGATGGTTGAGGCTGGGATCGCGCCAGGCCGCTGGCAGGATATAGCCGCTGCGATAGCTGTACAGGAAGTTGTCCGGACCAACGCCCAGCCAAAGATGATCAAGGGCCATCTGCACGCTACTGCGCCAAAGACTGAGGCGAATGCCAGCAGTGCCCTCCGGCCGCAAGTCCAGGAGACTGCGGAAACGTTCTGTGCCCAGAAATGGTGTCAGGCCCAAAACCATGGCTGCCGCAACTGCCGCTAACCACCAACCCCACCGAGCTGGCAACCGACTACCCGGCGCGGCGAGCAGGAGCCGCCCAGCCACTGCAAGAGCAACCAACATTGCCGGCAGGCCGAGAAAGAGTGCCCCCTTGCTGAAAGTCAGCAGGAGCGCTATCAGTTGGGGGATTGTAAGAAGCAGTGCGCAGCGGGCGGCCAACGGGGCTCTCTGCCAGGAAGCGAAGAAAGGAAACCTCGTTTGTCCCTCCCCGGCTCTACCGATACCCTCCCTCACACCCCATCTGCCGCCAAAAACAGCCAGCGCCACACCCACCGCCGCGGTGCGTTCCAGGTAGAGGCCAAGATTGTTAGGTGAGCCGAAAAAGGCCCGCACCCGATTTACGCCTTCGGCCTGAATGACGTTCTGCTCTGTGACATACTGCCAGAGTCCGGTACAGGCTACGAACGCGCCGCCGGCCAGCCAGGCGAGAGCGAGAACTGTACGGGCAGCCTTGCGGTCGGCAGCCATGCGCAAAGTTTCGTGCAACAACAGTGCAAAAAAGGCGGCGCTGAGGAAGACCGTGCGCCATTCACGCAGCGCTACGCCGCGTTGCTCGGCTGCGAAGGCGGCGACAAGGGCAACGGAGACAAGGAGGAAAAGAAGGAGGTGGCGAGAGTCTGTCGCCTCTTGTTTTGATTCTGTTGCACGCGGCAGGCGCTGCAGCAGAACTCTTCGCGCCGCGACGAGCGCCAAGCCGCCGTAAACCCCGATTTCGATCAGATTGAGCGCCCTTCCCGGCAGGACAGGCAGCGGATAGAGATAGAGAGGCAGTGCAAACAGAAGGGCGCCGGTCCAAAGAACGGGCCGTTGCAGACCGGCGAGGCCGAGCAGGACCAAACCGACGTCGGTGAGCAGCCAGCTATTGGCAAGTGTCCCAGTCCCAACCATCGCGGCGCCGGCGATGGCAAGGCCGACAGCGTGAGGCCATGGCAGCGTCTGCAAGCGAGTGGGAAAAAGGCGCGCCCATACATCCAGGAACTGGAAAGCCTGCCTTCCCGATCGTGTGGGCGCGGCCGGGGAGGAGGGATCAACAGGCCGGTATTTCGACGTTGAAGTAGCCCCAAGGACCGTCACCAAGGCGGCTGCAGCCAACCAAACGCCAATCAAGGCCAGTAGGACTGCGGGCCACAGCGGACGAGGGCCCGCGGGCAGCGCGTCCACTGCCACAGCCCGTAAGACAGTCTGGCCCCAACCGCGCCAAACTTCGACCGTGACTTCGTGCGGGCCTGCGCTCGCGGCGCGATGGACTACTATCCACTCGGATGCGGAGCCCGCCGCGCCCTGTTTTTCGGGAGCAAATAGAGGCTTGTATCCACTGGGTTGGCCAAGGCTGTCGTGATTGCCGGGCAAGACCGGTAAACGGTTGGCGGGGCGCCCGTCCACTGTTACGAATATGTATCCCCAATAGTCGCCCAACGCCAACTGCAGCGCGAGTTCGCTACCGCGGTATTGAAAGGCCATGCGCCCGGACGGTTGCGTCCACGGTTGGTCCGGCTCAGTCGTGTCGGCGCCGCTGGAAGAGATCTGCCAGCCCGGTTCAAAGGCAAAGACGGGGCTGTCCATCGAGGCGACTGCTTGGCCGGCGAGGCTTTCGACGACGGTTGGCGGGGTCGGGGGCCCGGCCTCGTCGCCGGACGAAGCCAGCCATGCCGCTGCCCCCAACAAGAAAAGTAGGGCCAACAGCACCAGGATGCGGGGAGACTTGAACAGTCGCGGAGGCATGATTCCGATGATCCTAACACACGTGCAGAGAATCCTGAGAACACAAGTGAGAGGTCCGTTTCAGCAAGAATGCAACTCTTTCGGGGGCAGTGTCGTCATACTATCCGCAGAGGGAGCGCCTATGGTGTCACAGGTCACTGATTTAGCAAGGGAGAACCGCCCAGATGAAAAGCAAATTTTCGGCAAATACGACTATTGGCTTGGTCGCGACGATTTCATTGCTCCTGTTCGCTGTTTTCATAGCAAATACAGCCTCGCCAACGCCGGCGGCAATGGCCCGCGAGGAGAGGCTCACCGCGACGAGTTCGCATTCGGTGACAGTGGTAGGAGAAGGCATTGTCACTATTGAACCTGACATCGCCACCGCGTCGATCGGCGTCGAGGTAGTGCGGCCAACGGTAAGAGAAGCGAGCGTTGCCGCCCAATCCATTATGGATGAAGTCCAGGCGGCGTTGTTGTCGCAGAGCATCAATGAGTTGGACATTCAAACCCAGCACTACAGCATCTTCGCAGAACGTTTTGGCCCTGGCGGCCTGCTGGCTGACGACGACGTCCGCTACCGTGTGAGCAATACGGTCTTCATCACGATTCGGGATCTGGAGAGCATCGGCGATGTCCTGGACGCGGCAATTGACGCCGGTGCAAACAATATCTATGGTGTCGATTTCAGTTTGGCAGACCCAGCTTCGGTTGAGTCCGAGGCACGAGCGGATGCAGTCGCCGACGCTTATGGCAAGGCTGAAGAGTTGGCGGGAATTATTGGTGTAAGCGTTGGTGAAGTGACGGGAATCAGCGAGATTATCGGCCAGGGTGGAGGCTTTTTCGGCGGCAATTTCTCGAGGATGGCGATGGCCGAGATGGGTGGCGGCGCAGGTCCTGTCAGCCCAGGCGAACTGAATCTGACGATGCAGTTGCAGATAACCTACGAACTTCGATAAGGCGAGCAGAAGAGTCCAGCAACTTGCCCTCGACGACGATCCAAGGCGGGACCGAAGGCGCATCGTTTCTTCAAGCCAATGGAGAACGATGCCGCCAGGTCCCGCGAAGTCTTTTCATCGATGCTGGTTCAAACTGCACAGCCCGGCATCTTCAGTTTTTCAGGCGTGGAACTTACCGTTCGAAGCCGAATTTCATCAGAGCCGCCAGGGGCTCTCCCCGCTTCTGAATGAACCCAGCACAGCCCGATTGTTGACAGAAATTTTTGCGCTGGCTATAATAGGGGCTCTGTGCGCTTTTCCTTGGAATGATGCCGAAAATGGAGACTGACATGGCTGAAGAGAAGCCGGACGCCAACCCTTTGGAAGAAGCAGCGGCCGATCTGAGTGCCGATCTGGAGGGGGAGCGCGTAGACGTGAAAGACTCCGCCGTCTCCTCGGTGCAGGGAGGGCATGTATCCATGTCCGAATCCGCGGCCCGCTCGGTCGATGCACAGGCAGTGAACATGACCGAATCTGCGGCAGGGTTCGTGCAGACAAAATCGCTCGAAATGCGTGATGCCCCCATCGGTTTCGCTGTCAGCGAGGAAGCTACAATCCACTCAGGCGACGTCGGTATTCTGGTGTCTGGTCGGGTCAAAGCAAAGGAACTGTGCACCTGGCTGGTGGTGGCCGGCAAAGTGGAGGGAGACGTCAAGACTCTTCTGTCGCCGTTATCCGCACTGGCGATGGGAGCAGGATTTGGCTTGGTCGTGATAGTATTGCGCAGGCTGGCCACGCGCAGTCGAGGCCGACGAGAACATGAACAGTCTTGAAAATTGAATTTGGCGGCCGCTGCCGCTTTCTTTTACGAACGCCAACGACTGAGATTGGCCGCTGAAGTCGTTCTACCGATCGTGGAAACCCAAGCCCAACAGGTTGGCGAAAAGCCTTCAAAGACTTAAAGAGAAGAGAGTCAAAACAAGATGTCAACACTTACATTGAATGCAAAGTCCCGCAGTATTACCGGCCGCAGAGTGAAGCGGCTTCGTCCGGAAGGAATTGTTCCGGTTGTGGTATACGGCGGTGGGGCCACACCGCAAAACGCCCAGGTCGATGGCTCCGAGTTTGAAAAGGTGCTGCGCGAAGGCGGCAATTCCCAGCTCGTAAGACTCGATCTGGAAGGCGAGGACTACAATATCCTCGTGCGTGAAGTCCAACGTCATCCGGTTCGTCACAATCTGCTGCATGCCGACTTTTATACCGTCAACATGTCGGAAACGCAGCAGGTAAGCGTGCCGCTGTTGATGGTGGGTGCCATCGTCGTCGATGCCGACCTTGTGATGGTACAGTCGATGGATAGTGTTGAAATCGAAGCACTGCCCGCCGACATTCCCGCTCAAATTGAAATCGATGTATCTCGTCTGGAGACTCCCGAAAGCCCGCCGATCACGGTCGCAGACCTGCCAATTATCGCTGGCGTCTCCTACATATCCGATACCGATGAGCCGATCTGCAGCCTGATTCTCTCCCGTGCCGCGATCAGTGAGGAGGAGGAGTTGGAAGAAGACGAGTTGTTGGATACCGACGTCGAGCCCGAGGTCATTGGCAGAGGACGAGACGAAGAGGAAGAAGAAGAGTAGATTTTTTCCTGACGAGCCTACGAGAGCGCCGACCGTACAGTCGGCGCTTTTTCTTTTGTATTTCTGGCGGCAGGACGACGTCAAAACGTAATCGCGGACACCGTCTCTGCGGCTGCCTCAGACGGATAGCGCTTGGGTCCCCTGCGGCTAAGGCTATCCCTGGTTTACTGGCCCGTGCGTGTGTCCTGGCCGCCAACCTGTTCAGCAGAAGATGGGACTGCCAGCAGCGGCTGCGTCAGAAAGGGCATCGGATCCACCGCAATCCCGTAGATGCGTAGTTCCCAGTGGAGATGCTCGCCTGTACTACGACCGGTGGTCCCGACCAGCCCGATCGGATCCCCAGCTCGCACCGTCTCCCCGGGCGTCACGAGCGCCTCTTGCAAGTGCCAGTACCCTGTGAACAAACCCGCACCGTGGTCGAGGATGACGCTGATGCCGCGCACTGTCAACGGTTCGGCAAGTGCGACAATTCCGTCCGCAGGCGCATGGACTGGGCTGCCTCCCGGCGCAGCAAAATCCTGCCCAGTGTGAAAAGAAAAGTATTGCGAGGAATTGTAATTGCGCCTGACGCCATATGCACTCGTTGTAGGAGCGGTCACCGATAGCGGAAGATTGAAGGGCCCACGCCACTGAATCGGTGTGGCAGTTCGCGTCCACACCGGTGCAAGGTAGTCAAGCTCTTCCTGTGAAACCTCCTGCTCTATAAGCGCGTTCTTGTCCGGTGGCAGAGTGATCTCCTGAACGGGAAAGCCCTGTTCCTGCACGAAAACGGGAAAAGAACGGGTGACCATTACCCCGTTCGCGGCCCGATAGCTCAGGCTAACGGGGTATACACCCGGTTCCATTGACGCCGCAGTCGGGACATATCCACCCCACACTGTAACCTCCTTGCCTGCCTCCCCTTCATTCAGGATTGCCAGCGGCCGGATGCCCAATGGCGCGCCGTTCCAACCTGCTACAAGGGAAAGGGGACGGTCCACTACAGCTTCAACCCAACCTGCCTGTCCCTGGACCACAACTAAAGGAACACTGATCACCTTCACCGAGCCAAAGCGGGTCGGCGCGGCTGGCGTGTTGGGTAAGAGCCGTATCTGTTGTCCCGGGAAGAGGCGAGCGCTTGGCGTCGTGCGATTGAGGATCGCCAACCGGGGCACCGACAGGCCCTCGCGCAGTGCAATAGCTTGAATTGTGTCGCCTGGCCTTGCGATCACGGCACTGCGGGTCGCGCCGCGGGGCAGTTGGAGCACCTGCCCCACTTTAAGCGCATCCACATCAGAGAGTTGATTGGTGGTAACCAACACCTCCAGTGGGATGTCAAGATTGGCGGCGATCGACGCCAACGTGTCACCTGTCTTAACGACATATGTATCGCCCGGTGACTGCGCGGCAACCTGCTGTGTCTGCATAACAACCTGCGGAGCCAGCCACATGAGACAGGCCAGCAACAGGCTGCAAAATACTCTCTGCCGCGGCAACCGATTAAGAAATTCTGGTTTCGTCGACTTCAGAAACTGCAAAAACATATCCGCTGTCGCATCTCAATATTTCGCCAGGACCATGTTTGCGGCGCACTCACTCTGAAGGCCTTCTCTCGGCTCCGAAATGGAATGCCGATATGAATGCCAACTTGAATTACCCGGGCACCGGAATCTTACATATGAAGAATGCGGCAGACCTGGCGGTTAAACGTATTTCTGAATGGACACCGGATCAGGAACTGGACTCGTAGACTTCGGGCTTGAGCACGCCGATGAAAGGGAGGTTGCGGTATCTCTGATTGAAGTCCAGCCCGTAGCCTATGACAAACTCGTTTGGCACCGAAAAGCCCGTCCAGAAGACTTCGATATCGACCTCTCGCCGCGAGGGTTTGTCGAGAAGTGTAACGATTTCGAGGCTGGCAGGATTACGCGCCCGAAACAAGCGGGACAGATAGGCGAGCGTATGCCCGCTGTCGATAATGTCCTCGACAAGGAGGACATGGCGGCCCTCGATCGGTTCATTCAGGTCCTTGAGGATTCGAACAATACCGCTGCTTCTCGTAGAGGCGCCGTAACTGCTGGTAGCAAGAAAATCGACTTCGTGCGGAATCGAAATCGCACGCATAAGGTCCGCCAGAAAAACAACGCTGCCCTTGAGGACAGCGATCAGCAGAAGATCCTTGCCTGCGAAATGTTCATCAATTCTGCGGCCCAAGCCTCGGACTCGGTCCTGAATCTCATCTGCCGAGATCAGTACACTTTCCACATCTTGACTAAATGGCCCCTCCAAGCTCGGCACGGCATTCTCCTCTGTCACGGCACCTTCTCCTGTATTGCTGTCTCAGCGATGGACGAATGGCATCTTCGGAGCTTGTGTCGATACCCACAGAAGCGGGGCCGTTCGCTCCGAATGGGATTGGATCGTATCATTTGCCTCAATTGCTACCCAAATCCTCAGCCGCTCGGCGGGCATTTGCGAATAACGGCGAGCAGTTCGCTTAGGATCATCGCAGTCGCACCCCAGATGGTCTGTTCCTGAATGGCGAAAAATGGCACCAACGCAGTTCGATCACCGAGTTGCCACTGTTCCTGTCTGCGATGGGCAGGATCGAGCAGTGTCGCCAACGGCACCTCAAGCAGTTGAGCAACTTCGTGGGGGTCGGGCCGGAAAGCGGTCCTGGTCGTCAGCCGCCCTACGGTTGGGTAGACATCATAGTTGCTTGGTTGAATGTAAAGGTGGGTGAGCGCGCCGAGAACCTGAACATTTTCTGGCGCAATTCCCAACTCCTCGTGGGCCTCGCGCAGCGCAGTCTCCGTCAAATCCGCATCACCCTCTTCGCTGCCGCCGCCGGGAAAAGCGACCTGGCCGCTGTGCGCGCCGTCATAGGTGGGGCGCAGGATTAGCGGCACATGCAGCTGCTCATGAATGCTGTACAGGAGGACCAATACACCGCTTCGGCGGGCCGGCTCCTCCGCTCTGTCGTTGGGGTGCCAGCCTGGGCGGGGCAGCGGCGCCATCAGCGCTTGCGCCGGACGGCCAGGGAGCGGCTCGGCTAGATTCTCCTGCAGACATTCGAAAAACTGCTGTAGAGATGCGCTCAAAACGGCCGTGTCCCTTGTGGCTCGCGGCCAGCAGGTGATTCAGTCAGTGCGGCGCGACTGGAAGACAATTTTCCCTTGCTCATCAACTTCCCAACCATACTCGTCCAAATAGATGTCGCGGTCACGCAGGTGCAACCGCCGGGCGCTGCGGTCGAAGGTAAAAGGGACCGTGCCGTTCGGATCTGTCAATACACCGGTGGCCAGCTCTTGATCGCGCCGGGTAAAGCGCATCACAGTTTCCTGCTGGCGAGTTACCCACAACACAAGCGGACGTACGCTCATCGGCGAGTCTCCTCCCAGAAAAGGTGATTAACCCTGCGTGTGCCGCGTGTAATGCGCACGCTGTGAGCGATCTGGTGGCCTCCTACCCAAACAACACATTCCCTGTCGAGGAGGAGTGGCCAGCCGCGGCGTAGGAAGCGGGGCACTTTGCGATCAGTGAAAAAATCAGCCAGGGCTTTGCCATGTCCACGCATCCCAAGGGGCTCAAAGCGCTGGCCGGCGCAAGGCGCGCTCAGTTGGAGTCGCGTTACACTTTCTGCGTCGATGTAAACCTCCCAGGCAGAGGGCTGGCGTCTGTCGGTCCGATGTCTCGGCACCGGCGACTCTCTGGTTTTGGCTGCCCAGTCGTGCGGCAGTTCGCTTATATCCAATGCCTCGCTCCGCAAAGTCCAGCCGTCAACGGCGATCTCTCCAGGTACCGGAAGCTCACGGGTCGGATAGCGGGCGCGCCACCTGCCGTCCAGAAAAGGGTGGTCCGGAAGAAGCGGCGCCGCGTCCCTTTGATGCAGACTGAATGAGTCGTGCGTCCTTGTCAACATCACGTCAGCCACCCAGCTGAACGGGCCGCCCGCGCGGTCATCTTCACAGAGTGTCCGTCGCAGGCGTTCTACGTTGTCGAAGCCGAGGTCGGTTAGAGGGCGTCCCAGGGCCGGCAGGGCCGCGCGCAACACCATCCGCTGGTCGGCCACGTCAAGCCGGCGAAAGGCGAACAGGTCGAAGACCTGCCGCTCCGATTCAGCAGATAAACGGACTTCAGACGTCGGTGGCGGCAGTTGAGAAAGTTGGTCCATTGCCTCCCTCTCGCTATCCTTTTGTGTCGAATCCACCGTCTGCCGAGTGAAGTGGTCAGTCCGTTTCACCTCGGCGTTCAGTACTTCAGCGGTCCGGCAAAGAGACGCGACAATCTGCGGGTTGATCTCCCTCAGAAGGGGAATTATCTCGTGCCGCACTCGATTGCGCACAAAAGTCCGGTCCTGGTTAGTAGGGTCTTCACGAAAAGGGATATTGTGCTCCGTGAGGTATTGCATAACCTCAGAACGAGAGACGTTCAGAAGTGGCCGGACGACCCTCACACTGGGAACAACCCGGTCGTGCACGGTCAGCGGCCGCGCCGCCTGCATCCCAGCCAGTCCTTGCAGGCCACTGCCTCGAATCAGGTTCATCAGCACGGTCTCAGCCTGGTCATTGGCAGTGTGGGCCACAGCAACATCCACCGGGTTGCCATCAACCTGACAGTCGACCGCAACCCGCGCCAGAAATCGGTAACGCCAATGGCGGGCGTTTGCCTCCACGTTGCCCTCTTGGGTAAGCGTCTCTGGCGGCAATCTGTCGGTCTCCATGGGCAGGCCCCAGTTTTCTGCCATTTCAGCCACAAAGGCGGCGTCTGCGGCCGACGAAGGGCGAAGATTGTGATCAAGATGGGCGACCACCAACTTCAGAGACCAGGCGGCGCGCATGCGCGTAAGCAGATGCAGAAGGGCGATACTGTCGGCGCCGCCGCTTACCGCAACAATTACCGTTGCGGGTGAGACGCTGGCCCGCAACGGGGCGGGGAAGAAACCGTCGCGCGCCCGCGCTTGACCTAGAAGGTCGAACAAACGCTGATCATTTTCCGATGGCGAGTTTCCGGCGCACCGGCTTTGGCCGCCAGCGAAGCGCCCTCCGTCCTTCAAAGTCTCGCTTTGTGGCGGTGACTGGACAGGATAGTCCGATCTCTGTCTCGACATTTGCCGGCTCAGTTTCCTGTGTATTCCTAACAGTCGACTCTGAATAATCACCATAGCGACTGCAGTCGCGAACGCAGCATAAGCATAGCGGAGGGCGGCGATCTTACGCAAGATGGATCAACGAAATGGCAACAAAGTCCAGCCATTCTTATTTTGTGTCCTTTGGGGCTATGGTATACTGATATCGTTAAAGGTTCTTCAAATTAGCAGTGGGTGGGCCGGCCGCCCGCAGTCGATCAATTAGGGCAGGAAATGGAGATGTCCCCAGAGTGGCGAACCCGTTAGACTGGTTGTTGGGGCTTTTTTCACTCGATATTGGCATTGACCTGGGCACAGCGAATACCCTGGTTCATGTGAAGGGCCGAGGGGTCATCATTGACGAACCGTCGGTAGTTGCCATCGATAAGTCGTCGAAACGGCGCAATTCGGTCAAGGCAATCGGGCAGGAGGCCAAGGAGATGGTGGGACGGACGCCATCCCATATCGTGGCCGTGCGCCCTCTGCAGGACGGCGTAATCTCGGATTTCAAGATGACGGAAGAGATGATCCATGCCTTTATCGGCAAGGTTCACGGCAACCGGGCCTTTGGCACTGCCCGCCCAAGAGTCGTGATCGGCATCCCTTCCGGTGTGACCGAAGTGGAAAAACGTGCTGTACGCGATGCAACCGTCAGCGCGGGCGCGCGTGAGGCCGGCCTGGTCGAAGAGCCAATGGCAGCTGCTATCGGCGCGGGGCTACCGGTGACAGAGTCGGTCGGCTCGATGATCGTTGACATCGGCGGTGGAACGACCGAAGTAGCGGTGATCTCCATGGGTGGGATTGTCGTATCTCGTTCAATCAGGGTTGCCGGTGACGAGATGAATGAAGACATAATCAACTACAGTCGGCAGAAGTACAATTTGCTGATTGGCGAACGCATGGCTGAGCGTGTCAAAATTGAGATTGGCTCCGCGTACCCGCTTGAACATGAGCGGACAATGATCATCCGAGGACGGAATCTGATTACCGGCCTGCCTGAGGCAATTGAAATCAGCTCAGTAGAAATCAGAGAGGCGCTTACCGGCTCCGTGGAAGTAATTGTCGATGCGGTCAAAGATACCTTGGACGAAACGCCGCCCGAGCTCGTAGCAGACTTGATGGAACACGGCATCGTGCTGGCCGGAGGGGGCGCGCTTCTGCAAGGGTTGGCCCAGCGTATTCAGGACGAAAATCGTATGCACGTTTATGTTGCCGATAATCCTCTCTCTTCGGTCGTGCTCGGTACGGGCATGATCCTGGAAAAACCGGAGCACTACGCTGAAACCCTGACAACTATGCAACGAAAGAGCACCATTCGATAGTTTCTGGCTCGGGCAGGCCCATCCCGTGTGGCCCCTGATTCTCTAGTGATGAGACGCCTATGCGTAACAGTGATCAACGCGGCTGGGGCGGTGTCAACTTCGGGCTCAAACTTGTCATCCTTGCCCTGACGGCTTTCCTTTTGTTGGCGCTCCAACAGACTGGCCGCTTGGGGACCGTGGAAGGACTGGTTACTCTGGTGACAGCACCGGGCCAGTCCGGGTTGACCACCCTGACCAATCGTCTATCCAGGTCCCTGACCAACCTGCGAAACTATCGCTCCCTCCAGCGGCGGGTAACCGAATTAGAACGTATAACCCAGAGCCTGAGTGTTGAAAACCTGCGGCTTCAGGAAGTGGAGCGGGAAAATCAACGCCTGCGCGAACTCTTGGCATTCGCCGAAACCAGACCCAGCTTCGAACTGCAGGGTGGGCAGATCATCGCCCGCGTTATCGGTCAAAACTCCACCAACTTCCTGAGTTTTGCCATGATCGATCTCGGTTTTCGGCACGGTATCAGAGTTGGGATGCCGGTGGTGAATGAGCAAGGGCTGGTGGGGCGAATCAACTACGTAACGCCCACAACCTCCAAAGTTCTGCTCATCACAGACTCATCCAGCACAGTCAACGGCATCTTGCAGGCTAGCCGCCTGACAGGCGTCATCAACGGCACGCCCGGCTCGCACCCGGTGATTGGTTTCATTCCCCAAGGTACGGAAATAGGGGTCGGGGAAGTGGTGCTTACCTCCGGAATGGGCGGCAGATTCCCGAAAGGGATCCCAATTGGGCAGGTAGTTGAGGTTTGGCAACGGGACGTCAACGTCTTTCAAGAGGCCGTCGTGCGCCCGACTGTAAATTTTGGCCGGCTCGAGTTCGTGATGGTCATCACCAACTTCGACCCCACTGAGTTTGTGCCGCTCCTGGATACACTGCCGGCCGAGCCAGGAGAGACCTTTGACGAGTGAAGGAAGTCGACTGGGACCAAGGGGATTCTCCCAAGAGACGGGGAATAGAGCCACATTCTCAAAGTCTTCCGCTACAGGTGAGGAGGGCGCCGGGCTCCCTTTCTCCTCGTCATTCGGCACCCGCGGCTGGGGCGCTACCTGGCTGATGCTTCCAATCCTGGGCGCGGCAGCCATTGTTCAGGTGGTTGTCGTCCCTAAGTTGGCAGTGCGAGGCGTCTACCCGGATCTCATTGTGTTGCTGGTAATTGCCAGATCGTTGGTCTCGGGCGGGCGCAGCGCGGTCATGTGGGGATTTGTCGGCGGACTGTGGATGGACGTCCTCAGCGGCGGCGCGATGGGCGCATCCAGTTTGGCCTTGATGGCAACCGCTCTGTTGACTGGAATTGGTCATAACGCGATTTTCCGCCGCAATTTTTTTGTGCCATCCATCGCGGCTCTGTCAGGCAGTCTGGTCTTCTCGTTGATCTACGTGGCCATCCTGACAGGAGTCGGCCACCGGTTCCTCCCTGGCCCGTTGGTGGCAAATCTGGTTGTGCCGGTCATTCTTTACAATGGTGCTGTTATGTTCCTGGCTACACCGATACTGAATCGTTTGCCCGAGCAAGCGAGATTTCCATAATCACTTCGTGTTAGAGGCCGGCAGGCCCTTGTAGAAGTAGAACTGATTACTGAAGAAAACAATGAACGAACGGGCAGCACGGACAGCTACCTCCACATCTATAATTGTCCGCCTGACATTGGCGGCAACCTTTCTGGTTTTCTGCATGCGCCTGTACTCGCTGCAGATCGTGAGCGGTGACTCCTATCAGGAACAGGCCGCTGTCAACCGCTTGAGAGAGATCGATACTTACGCGCCGCGCGGTGTAATTTACGATCGGAACGGCGAAATCCTGGCCCGCAATCGTCCAAGTTTCGTCATCGCCGTTGTTCCAGCCGACCTGCCTCCCGATGACATTGCTACCGAGATCGATGAACAGCGCATTGCGCTTGAACGGCTGCTGGCAGTCCTGGAGGCGGATTCAGAGCAGGAGATGGCGATACGTATTGCCGAAGTAATGTTTCTGCACCTGGGGCGCGAAGACTTCAAGAATACTGTCGAATCCGCAGGGATTGACCTTTCCTTCAGGCAAGTTAATCTCGAAATCCTGAAACAGGATGAGGATGGACGCGAGATTCTGGAGGAAGTACCTACACTGATTCCGGACCTCTCTATACCGCTTCCCGTCGGTGGACTGCTCGCCTTACTGGAACGGGCTGTGGCGATCGGGACACAGGGAAGTTCATACAGACCAATCTCGGTCCTGGATCTGGTGGACCGCGAGCAAGCGTTCCAAGTGGCAGAGGAGACTTACCAGCTGCGCGGCGTCCATGTGCTCCAGCAACCCGTGCGCGAATATCCCTACCGGGACCTGGCGGGCCATGTGTTGGGCTTTTTGGGACCGATTCCAAAATTGGCCGCAGACAAATACAAGAATCGCGGATATGAAGACCCGAACGAACCGGTGGGCCTGAACGGGTTGGAGTACACCTACCAGGATTCTCTGCGCGGCCTGCCGGGCAAACGACTCGTTGAAGTGGATATTCTGGGTCGGGAGAGCCGCACTGTCAACGTCGTCCGCGAACCGGGGTCTGGGCTGAACCTCAATCTGAGTCTGGACATCCATTTGCAGCAAGTCATGCAAGATGCCCTCGTCCGCCAATTGGAAGAGACGGGCGCGCCGCACGGTGTCGCGCTGGCAATGGACCCTCGTAGCGGGGCCATGCTGGGAATGGTAAGTTTGCCCAGCTACGATAACAATATCTTCTCCGAAGGTTTGGGTGAAGAGTATAAAGCCCTGGAAGTGGAGGACGACACGCAGCGACCTCTTTACAATTATGCCATCGGCGGACTCTATCCGCCCGGCTCAACTTTCAAGCTGGTCTCGGCCACGGCCGCTTTGGCGGAGCATGTCATCACACCTGCCACGACGCTGGTTGATCGAGGACCAATCTACCTCCCCAATTTCTTCTTTCCCGACGATCCCGAACAGTCCCAGGAGTTTGTAAGCTGGAACCACAAGCTGAACATTTTGCACGGCCCCATGACCATTATCGAGGGGATCGGCCTCTCCAACGACATTTTCTTCTATTACCTTGGCGGTGGGTTCCCAAACTTCATGGATGGCTTGGGGAGCGAACGAATGGCCAAGTGGATGCGGCTATACGGATATGGAGAACTTACAGGAGTTGACCTGCCCGGAGAAGTTCTCGCATTCGTTCCTGACGAACAGTGGAAAAGGCTGACTAAAGCCGAATCCTGGACAACCGGTGACAGCTACAATATGGCCATCGGCCAGGGAGATGTACTGGGTACGCCTATGCAGGTCATGGTTAGCACAGCCGCAGTAGCTAATGGCGGCTATGTGGTAAAGCCCCAGTTCGTTCAGCAAATGGTCGATACACAAGGCCACGTTCAGTGGCAATATGAACCGGTATTGCAAGAACGACTACCTGTGGATCCAGGCCTGTTAGGTTATGTCCAGAGAGGGATGTGGTATGCCGTCAATGGACACGCGGGCACCGCCTACTACAGTCGTGTCGAAGGTGTTACCGTCGCCGGCAAGACGGGTACGGCGGAGTTCTGTGCTTACGATCCGGAGATCCAGGACTGCACAGATAGAGACCATGAAGGCAATCTTCCTTTCCACGCCTGGTACACGGCCTATGCTCCTTACGAGGATCCGGAAATCGTCGTGACCGTATTTGTCTATTCTGGAGGTGAAGGGTCGGCAGTTGCCCTCCCCGTCGCCCAGGAGATTCTCCACGCCTGGTTCCATGAACTACGTCCATAGCGCTACCTGCGGAATTCGCGGGATTGCCCCCGCCAGCGGCTTCCGGCTTCAGTTTTCGGTCCAGGGCTCTTGGTCTATATTGTCCCCCGCGACGATCTATCAAGTAATGGTTATAAGGAACGAATGAGCACTTACAGCTTTTCCCCTTCGCGGGGCAGGTTGTCCGGCCGGCCGGATGTTCGCATCAAGGGTCGCGGTGGGTTTACCGTCGTCGACGTAGCGGACGACAAGGGCGATTGGTCGGACGTAGTTGACTACCTTGCCCGTCATATCTCGCAGGCCGACGGCTTTTTCAGAGATGAGCGCCTGTCTTTGGCAATTGGCGACAGGTTGGTCACTGCTGAGCATCTTCAGGCCGTTCACGAAGTGCTGGAAGATCAAAACATTGTTCTGGTGTCTCTGCATACTGCCAATAGCGACTCTTTTCAAGTCGCCAGCCAACTAGGCCTCGACGTCGTCTGGGAGTCAGACAAGCCGCAGCCAGTGGTCAAGGCGGAACGTAAGGAGGCAAGGAACGGCAACAGGTTCCTTGCAGCTACATCTCGCGGCCTGAACACGCCGCCCAATCTGGACGAGGAAAGCTTGCGGCCTGGCAGCGATTTCCGGCCGGCCCCACATTCCGCGTTGACGGAAGAGCAGCTCGTGAGCGAAAGTGCAGAGGAACATGCAGCGCTCACGCCCTGGGCAGACGAACACGCTACAGAGTCGGTGTCTCCGCCGTATGTCTATCGCGGCACCTTGCGTTCCGGGCAGTCCGTTCGACACGCGGGTACTGTCGTCGTTCTTGGAGACGTGAATCCTGGCGCCCAAGTCGTTAGTGGCGGCGATGTATTGGTATGGGGCCGTCTGCGGGGAACTGTCCACGCAGGCGCCATGGGGAACGCGCGGGCCATCGTTACTGCACTGGATTTTGAACCGGTGCAGATGCGAATCGCCCAACACATCGCCATGACCCCAAAAAGTGCATCCAACAACCCCGGCTACTGGTTCTGGAAGCGAGACAGCAGCGGCAAGCCCGAAGTGGCCCGAGTCATCAATAATCAGATCGTCGTGGATCCCTGGGATGCAACCAAGTGAAACCTTGTCGGGCAACTTCTCGCCCGACGCCCACCCGCCCGCCGCCCGCCGCGAGTCTGATGCGGACGGCGGCCTCGTCCTGACCTTGACTTCCGGTAAAGGAGGCGTAGGCAAGACGACAACCACCGCAAACGTTGGTACTGCCCTGGCAATAGCGGGTCAACGCGTGATCGTTGTAGATGCCGACATCGGCTTGAGAAACTTGGATATTGTGATGGGGTTGGAAAGCCGGGTTGTTTACAATCTGGTTGATGTGATCGAGGGGCGCTGTTCGCTGCATGAGGCGCTGGTACGAGACAAGCGCGTCGGCGAAATGTACCTTTTGCCGAGCTCCCAGACTCGCGATAAGACGGCGATTGCGCCCGATCAGATGATGACCCTCTGCGATGAACTGCGTTCTATCGCTGACTTCGTCCTGGTGGACTCCCCCGCTGGCATAGAATTGGGTTTTCAGAATGCGATCGCCGCAGCTTCGGAAGTGATCATTGTCACCACGCCGGAAGTCAGCGCTCTACGGGACGCCGACAAAGTCATCTACCTGCTTGAGCGAGACATGAACATTCAGGCGCGACTCATCATCAATCGGTACAACCCACGGCTCGTGCGGCGAAAAGAGATGATCACCCGTAACAGTATTCTGGACATATTGAGCATTGATCTGTTGGGTATTGTGCCCGAGGACGATCAGATTATTGTTTCGGCAAACAAAGGTTGGCCCGTGGCTCTTGAACGAAAGAAATACGTCAGCCGCGCCTACCACAACATCGCCCAGCGCCTCCTGGGCTACAATGTCCCCTTGATCCACTTCCAGGAGATCAGTTGGCCGGAGCGGCTCAGGCGTCTCATAGGTCTCTAGCTGGCGGTCACTGGAATATCCGATGTTCAGACATTTCGACAAGCCCTTATTCTTTGCCGTGCTACTCCTCTGTGGTATCGGCATTGCCATGACCTACAGCGCCACTATCACGACTATCGATCTGGCCGACTACTGGCAGAGACAGCTTCTCTTCACGATCCTGGGCGCAATCGCGCTCGTCACTGCTGCGCTATTTGACTACAGGCATCTGGAACTGCTGGCCCAGCCTAGCTATGTCTTCCTGTTGGCCTCGTTGGTGGCCGTCTACCTGGTCGGCGAGGTCAAGAGCGGCGCTCAGCGCTGGCTGAGTCTGGGCATCACCGATGTCCAACCCACCGAAGCCGGGAAATTCCTGCTGATCGTCTTTCTCGCCTGGTACCTGAGCCGTTTTCAGGATCGTATCCGCAGAATCGCATATCTGTTGGGTGTAGTTGTCCTTCTGCTCATTCCTCTGGGCCTTGTATATATCCAACCCGACCTGGGAATGACCGTTACGCTGGCGTTCCTCAGCGGAACGTTAATACTTATCAACGGCGTACGGTTGACCCATGTTCTGCTCGGCGTTGTGGCAGCTGGGGCTGCATGGCCGATCCTGCAGGGGACCCTTCAGGACTATATGATCGAGCGCATTGAAATCTTCCTCGATCCAAGCTCAAATGCTGATGCAGCTTTCAACGTACAGCAAGCGCTGATCAGCATCGGCAACGGTGGGTGGATTGGAATGGGATGGGGCGAGGGATCACAGAATCAACTGCACTTCTTGCGTGTCCGCCATACAGACTTCATCTTCAGTGTCATCGCCGAAGAGCTGGGCTTTGTTGGCACTGTCATGGTTCTGCTGCTACTGTTTTTTGTTATCTGGCGCCTGGTACGCATTGCTGACCTCGCCCAGGACCAGTTTGGCAGACTGATTACCCTGGGTGTAGCCTCGTTGATCTTTTTCCAGACCTTCGTCAACGTCGGCATGAATCTGGCAATCCTGCCGGTCACCGGCATGACATTGCCATTTCTAAGCTACGGCGGCAGCAGTCTGGTATCGATGATGGTAGCGGTGGGGTTGGCGCAGAGCGTTGTCATGCGCCATCGTAAAATGGATTTCTCGTAGCTGAAACGGTGAGTTGGCCGCAACCGGTTGGCCAGGGGGCCCAACGATTATTGGCCCAAACCTCTCAACACGCCGGTCCACAGTCCCGGCTGCAGGCCGATCACAACCACGGCAATAGCTGCGACCGTAACTACGAAGAGCGAGGAACGTGAGGCGAGAATGGAGAGGCGTTCTTTCTCTTCCCCACCCTCTGCCAGAGGTTGGAAATACATGGCCACCACGATCCGCAGATAGTAGTAGGCGCTGATGGCGCTGTTTAACACTCCGATCACCACCAGCCAGGCCCAGCCAGCCTCCACGGCCGCCTTGAAGACCAGAAACTTCCCGAAAAAGCCGGCCAGCGGTGGGATTCCGCTCAGACTGAGCATGAAAATTGCCATCGCCGCGGCCAGAGCCGGGAACTGTTCCGCGATGCCGGCTAAGCTGCTCTGCTCCACGTCATTTTCACCACCATCCTTCTTCTCCAAGGCAATAACTACCGCGAACGCGCCCGCGTTCATGAACGCATAGGTAAAGAGATAGAACGCAGCCGCCGACGAAGCGGCGCCGGTCCCTGCCACGAGCGCGATCAGGATGTTGCCGGCGTGGGCGATGCCGGAATAGGCCAGCATTCGCTTCACGCTGCTCTGGCGCAACGCCGTCAGGTTGCCTACCGTCATGGTCAGAACGGCCAGGATCGCCAGAGGCGCGGCCCACTGGTCATGGAAGGAAGGGAGCGCAGTCATCATCAGCCGGAAGAAGCCGGCAAACGCCGCGGCCTTGGTGCCGACGCTCATAAAGGCAGTCACCGGCGTCGGCGCGCCCTGGTATACGTCCGGCGTCCACATATGGAAGGGGACCAGGCTCACCTTGAAGCCAAAGCCTACCAGCAAGAGCGCGATGCCAGGAAGGACCAGTGAAGGGTTGCCGCCGCCTGCTGCGAGCGTCTCGTGGATGCGAGCGTAATGCGTGCTGCCGCCGGCGCCGAAAAGCAGCGCCGAGCCGTAGACGAAGAAGGTGCTGGCAAACGCCCCCAGCAAAAAGTATTTCATGGCAGCTTCTATGCTACGAGGGCTTTCGCGGTAGAATCCGCATAGAATGTAGAGCGCCAGCGAGAAAATCTCCAGGGCAATGAAAAGGACAATCAGATTCGTAGCCGTACCCATCAACATCATGCCAATTATCGCCAGCAGTTGCAGAGAGTAAAAGGCCCCCCCTTGGCGCTCAATATCCGGCAGATAGTTGCGGCTCAGCAAGACGCCAAAGACGCCGGCGATCAAAATTACCAGCCGCACGCTCAGCGCAAAACCGTCCGAAACGGCGCCGTCCAAATATTCGGCCGGCGGCCTGCCCCAAATCAGCAGCGACGCGCCGATGCCCAATAGCAGGATTGCAACGGAAAGACCTGCCAGCAACGGCGCTCCGTTTTCTCCACGGCGCCCGATGTCAACAATCATCAGGACCATCACGCCAACCGCCAGCACGAGCTCCGGCAGCAAAACTATAGCATTATCAAAGAGTAGGGCGGTGTCCATAGCGGTTAGTGGATTGTGGTCAATGGGTTGTTGTCGAAATCATGTAGCGGCTGGAAACTGCTATCCACAAGCCACTCGTCACCAACTGCTGGAGACTGGACAACTTCCAGCGCCGCAACAGAGGGATTGATCTTGTCCAGGAAGAAATTAGGCGCCAGTCCGATAGCAAAGAACAGCAGCACGAAAGGAACCAGCTGACCGATCTCCTTCCAATTCAGGTCAGGCAGGTTTTCCTTGAAATTGGCGGGATTCGTCAGCGCTCCCTGCGCCACTTGCCTGAACGCATGCAGCAAATACCATGCGGCCAGGATGACTCCTGCTGCACCGAGGACGGCGAATATCGGAGAGCTCGCGTATGTGCCCAGCAAAATCGTAAACTCGCCGACAAAGCCGTTCAGTCCCGGAAGCCCGGCGCTGCTCATCACTACCACCAGGAAAAAGAAGGTAAAAACCGGGACGCTGGCCCAAAGACCTCCATAATCCTTCATCAGCCTTGTATGGCGCCGCTCGTAGAGCATCCCTACCATCAGGAACAGTGCCCCTGTGCTGAGGCCGTGACTGACCATCTGCAGCACCGCGCCGCTGATTGCTTGTTCGTTCAACGCGAAAATGCCCAGCACGACAAAACCCATGTGCGCAACCGAAGAGTAGGCCACAAGCGACTTCAAGTCCCGCTGGGCCAGCGCAACCAGCGCGCCATAAAGGATGCCAACAATTGCCAGAACCGATATGAGAGAGGAATAGTTGGCGACGGCAGCCGGGAACAGCGGCAGAGCAAAGCGCAGGAATCCGTACGTCCCCAATTTCAGGAGCACACCTGCCAGTATGACCGATCCGGCGGTCGGGGCCTCTACGTGCGCATCGGGTAACCATGTATGAAAGGGAAATAGCGGAACCTTAATCGCGAAAGCCAGCGCAAACGCAAGAAAGGCCAGCTGCTGAATTCCCGGGGGCAGACCAGCGCTCTGCAGCTCCAGCAGGTTAAATGTGCCGGCTTGGAAGTAGAGGGCCAGAATTGCCACCAGCATCAGCGCTGATCCAGCCAGTGTGTACAGGAAAAACTTGATCGCGGCGTATATACGATTCTCACTGCCCCACTTGCCAATCAGGAAGGCCATCGGGATCAGGCTGAACTCCCAGAAAACGTAGAACAGCACCAGATCCAAGGCAAGAAAGACGCCCAGCACAGCGGTCTCCATCAGCAGCATAAGCGCCAGATAGCCGCCAATATTCTGCTTGACGTGCTGATTGCTGAACGCTACCGCAATCGGCATCAGCAGCGTCGTCAGCAGCACCAGCCACAGGCTGATCCCGTCTACACCTAGATGGTAATAGATGTTCAAGTCCGGCATCCAGGCGTAACGCTCCACGAACTGCATGTCCGGGATCTCCTGCCAGCCGGGCAGCAGCAGGAGGCTGACCACGAAGGTCACGACAGTCGCGCCGAAAGCCAGCCCCTTCTTGAGGCTATCGCTCGGCGCCAGCAGGACGATGATCGCGCCGACCAGGGGCAAGAATGTCAGAATCGATAGCATAGAATAAACACCGGTGAATGGTCGCTAGCTTACAGCGGCCTATGTGCGGCCGGAACGATTGTTGTCCCCTAGCCGCCGATTACTAACCACAGTAGAAGTGCCACTACCCCGAAGAACAGACTCAGCGCGTACGTGGGCACCAACCCGTTGTGGACTTTGCGCAAAGCGCCGCCCACCGCCAGGTTTGCCTGACCTACAAGATTGACCGCACCGTCAACTACTCCATGGTCTACCACTTGGGAGAACCATTTGGCGAGCTCAAGCAGCGGATTCACTACCCAAGTCGCGTATATCTCGTCCACATACCACTTGTTGCGGGCAATTGGCTCTAAAGGACTGAGCAGCTTCGTAATGTCTGAGGAAAACTTCCCCGCGCCGGTGGCAGGACCCTTGACATAACGCCCATAGGCCAGACCGACGCCGGCGATTGCCACAAGCGCGCTCACCACCAAGAGCACCAACTCCATCGGAACACTCGCATGGAACGCCGGCGCGCCAACGGCCGGTTCCAGATAATGCTCCATCATCAGCCAGAATGGCAGATTCAAGATTCCGCCGACTACCGCCAGCACCGCCAATACCCAGAGAGGCCTGGTCATTATCGTCGGGCTTTCATGCGCGTGTTCGTGGATGTGCTGATCGCGCGCCTCGCCCCAGAAGGCCATGAAGACCGCCCTGAAGCTGTAAAACGCGGTCAGCAGAGCTGTGAACAGACCAATCAGATAGAGAAGTATGTTGTGATTGGCAACGTGCAGCAGGATGCCATCTTTGGAAAAGAACCCGGACAGCAGCGGCAGTCCGGCCAGGGCCGATGCCCCAATCAGGAAAAGTATGTACGTCGTCGGCATCTTGGCGCGCAGGTTTCCCATCTTGCGAATGTCCAACTCGCCGTCAGGCAGGCCATGCATAACGTTGCCCGCGGCCAGAAAGAGCAGCGCCTTGAAGAATGCATGCGTCACCAGATGAAAGATGGCAAAAGCGTATGCACCGACGCCGACGCCCAGCATCATGAAGCCCAGTTGAGAAATTGTCGAGTAGGCGAGAATCTTTTTCAGATCCACCTGTGTCAGCGCGATCGAAGCCGCCAGCAGTGCGGTCAGACCACCCACCCAAGCCGCGAGACTTCCGGCCGCCGGCGCCAGCTCCCACAAGACGTGCGTCCGCGCGATCATGTAGATGCCTGCTGTTACCATCGTCGCTGCATGGATGAGCGCCGATACCGGCGTCGGGCCTGCCATAGCGTCCGGCAGCCAGACGAACAAGGGCAGCTGCGCGCTCTTGCCGGTCGCGGCCAGCAAAAGTAACAGACAGATTGCTGTCGCCGCGCCGGTGGTCAATACTTCTGCCCCTGCGAAAACCTCCTCAAATACAACTGAGCCGACTCCCGTCCATAGCAGGAAAACGGCCAGCATCATGCCAAAGTCGCCGATTCGGTTGACCAGAAAGGCCTTCTTGCCGGCATCGGCGTAGTGCCCGTAGGACTCGTCATGGCGGTCAAAATAGAATCCAATCAGCAGGTACGACGCCAGCCCCACGCCCTCCCAACCTACAAACATCCCAACAAAATTGTTGCTGAGAATCAGCACCAGCATCGCCAGGATGAAAAAGTTCAGGTAAACAAAAAAGCGCTGATAGTTCTGTTCGCCGTGCATGTAGCCGCCGGCATAGACGTGGATCAGCGCGCCAACGCCGGTTACAACCAGCGCCATCGTCACGCTCAGCGGGTCAATCAAAAGTGCCGCCGGCGCGGAGAAGCTGCCGATAGTGATCCAGTCCCACAGATGAACAGTCACAGTCCTGTGATGTTCATCCAAGCCCGACAGACCAAAGAAAAGACCCAGACTGACCACAAAGGAGAGGACCACCGCGAAGGACGCAGCCAGATGGATGCCCCGCTCGCCCAGTTTGTCGCCGACAAACAGGTTTACCAACGCGCCCAAGGCAGGGAAAACAAGGATAAGCCAGGCTAATTCCAGCATAACTCCCTCAATAGCAGCACTTACTCGTAAGTTCTAGACCCTTGGCTAATCCGGGAAATACCGGGTCCACCAAGAACTGAAAACTGAAAACTAGAAACTGATGTCTACCACTTCAGCAGATTGATTTCATCGATATTCAGGCTCTTCTGATGGCGGACATTGGCAATCAGAATTGCCAAACCGACTGCCACTTCAGCAGCGGCAACGGCCATGATCATGAAGACGAAAATCTGCCCTTCGAGATTGCCCCACTGGCGGGCAAGCGCGATCAAGGTCAGGTTCACGCTGTTGAGCATCATCTCGATACACATGAATATGATCAGGGCATTGCGGCGCAGCAAAACGCCGGTGGCGCCGACGGTAAAGATCATGGCTGCCAGGACAAGGTAATAGCTTGTTTCTAACATTATTCGTTCGCCTTGACAGACGGGATGCCTTCGCCCGCGCCCTCGGGCTGGCGTCCCAGCACCAGGGCGCCGATCAGCGCTACAAGCAACAGAAGAGCAACCAGTTCAAATGGAAGTACGTAATCGGTAAAGAGGGCGATACCAACGGCCTTCGGTGTGCCCCCCTGCAAAAGCGCGGCGCCATCCTCAGTCGGAGCCATCATTCTCGAGAGCGCGCTATATGAGATTACCAGCAGCAGAACAACGCCCAACGCAAGGCCAGCGGTACGACTCCACGCCCGATGCGCCGCGCTGAAGTCGTTGGTGTCTCCGCCAATGAGCATTATCACAAAGAGTATCAGAATGACTATGCCCCCGGCGTAGACAATCACCTGCGCCGCCGCCAGAAACTGTGCATCGAGAGTGATATACAGCACAGCCAGCGTGGCGAAGTTGGTCAAAAGAAACAGGGCGCTGTGAACAGGTTGGCGGCTTGTGACCACGCCCAACGCTGCGGCCAGGCTGACTGCGCCCACGAGCAGGAAAAAGAGTAGCGACAAACTCATGAAATATTACTCCGGTCGAATGATGACCTTGGGCATACCGGGATTGAGCAGTTCCTCTTTAGTCAGCACAAAGTCTTTGCGCTCGTAATTTGCCATTGCGAAGTCGTGGCCAAGAACAATAGCCTCGGTGGGGCAGGCCTCTTCACAATCGCCGCAAAAGACACATCGCAACAGATTTAATTCGTACACTTTGGCGTGACGCTCCCCCGGCGACAGCGGTGCATTCGGGTCGTTCTCAGCCGCCTCCACGTAGATCGCTTCGGTAGGGCAAGCCGCCTCGCACAGACTGCAGCCAATGCAGCGCTCCAGGCCATTGGCATAGCGTCGCAACTCATGTCGGCCGCGGAAGCGTGGGTAAATCGGAATATCCTCGTGGGGGAACTCCACCGTTACCGGCCTATGGCGCAGGTGTTTCAACGTCACGCCCATCGCCTTGCCGATTTCAGTCGCGCCCTTCAGAAAATTACCCAACTCCATTGAAATCCTCTTTTCGATGCGGTCCCTACTTCAGGAAAACGGCCAGCACTGCCGAAATACTCACGTACACCAGGCCCAGCGGCAACATGAACTGCCAGCAGAACTTCATCAGTTGGTCGTAGCGCGGCCGGCCAATGCTGGCCCGTACCCAGATGAAAAGAAACAGCAGAATGACCACCTTTATCAACAGATAGATGGGCCCCAACCAGATATACTGCTCGGCGAACGGCCCTTTCCAACCGCCAAAGAAGAGGGTCGCCATAATCGCGCTGGTGGATATCATGTTGACATATTCGGCGATGAAGAACAGCGCGAATTTCATGCCGCCGTACTCCGTCTGAAAGCCGGCTACCAACTCGTTCTCCGTTTCCGGCAGGTCAAATGGGCTGCGATTGGTCTCGGCCAGAATACAGATAAAGAAGAACGGAAAGGCCAGCCACAACCAGATCCACTCCCACCAGGGGCGGAAGCCCTCGACCAGTTCGACCAGGCTGAAACTGCCGGCCAGAATCAGAATGCTGACCAGAAAGAGGCCCAGCGGCAGCTCATAGGACACCATCTGCGCAGACGATCGTAACGCGCCGAGCAGCGAATAGTTGTTGTTGCTGCTCCAGCCCGCCAGAATGATGCCGTAGCTTTCGATTCCCGCAACCGCCAGAATCCAGAGAAAGCCAATATTAACGTCGGCGATGGCAGGCGTCCCTTTGGCTATGGGTATGACCGCCCAGATGATCAGCGCCGGCACGAGCGCCAGGGCCGGCGCCAGCAGATAGACCGGCTTATCAACGTGATTGGGAATTATCTCTTCTTTGAAGAACGCCTTAACGGCGTCGGCGGCCGGTTGCAATAGGCCAAATTTGCCCGCCCGATTTGGGCCGTATCGAATCTGGAAGCGGGCCAGTAATTTGCGCTCATACCAGGTGAGGTAAGCGAAACCGGTCAGCAGAACGAAAATCAGTATCAGCGCGCGGATGGCCGGGAAGACCAAGAGCTGTAACCAGTCCATTTAACGCCTTTCCACTCTGATCTGCTGCGTATTACTGCCGTTGAGCAACGCGCCAACCGGTGCACCTGGCAAACTCTCCGGGATCCAGGCTGTGCCCGTCTGTACCTGCGCGTCGACCGCCGCCTCCAACTCCAGGCTGCCCTGTTCACTATGGACCGAGACCTTACTACCCGCGTCAACGCCGATAGCTTCCGCGTCGGCCGGGTTGAGAGTTACTTTCGCGCCATGCGCTATCCCATGCATCTCCTCGGTCAGGCCAAAGAGCGTGCCGCCGTCGTAGAGTACTGTCCCGGTAACGAGGCTGAGAGGATACTCGGAATTGTCGGGTCCGTCCGCTGCTGCTCCCCTTGTTGAGCCCTGCTCGGCCGCCGCCGGCGCGGCGTCGGCATCCCACTGGCTACCCTGATCACCCAGGGCCTCCCAGGTCAGGCCGCTATACGCGGGCACGGCCGTGGCTATTTCTGCAGTGACGCTGCGAGCGTCCGAAAACGACCACTCTACTCCCATTTGCTTGGCCAGATGCATCAACATCATCCAATCCGGCGCGGCACGCGACTTGGGATTAGTGACTGCCTTAGGCGCCCTCTGAACGCGGCGCTCCAGGTTAGTGTACGTGCCGTCGCTCTCGGACCAACCCAAAGCAGGCAACACGACGTCCGCCTTCTGCGCCGTCTCGGTGGACAGCAGATCGGTGACGACAAGCAGGTCCAGATTGTCCAGACTGGCGGCCCAGTCCGGCGATTCGTCAGCGGGGTTGGCGCCGTTCACAAACAGGGCTCTCATCTCCTGGCTGTCCAGCATCTGTTTGTAGGTATAGCCGGCGAAAGTTGAAAGCGTGCATCCCCACAGCTTTTCCAGCCGCGACCTGGCTTCATCGTCTTCCAATGGGAACTGGCCCGGCAACTGATCGGGCAGCACACCCATATCGCGGCAGCCTTGGGCATTGCCATCCAACCCGACGTAGGCTAGCCGCGCGCCCTCGCCCGCGGCTTGGGCGAGCCCAGCGAGAGCATCGCGGACGGCGGGGCCATCCTTGCCGCGAGCAGCCATCGGCCCATAAATGATCAGCGTCCGTTCACTTTCAGTCAACAGTTTTGCCGCCGCCCCAATCGCCGATCCATTCTCGGAAGTTCCGGAACTCTCGACAGCCTGCTGCAGACGGGCAAGCAGGGCGACCTCCCCACCAGGCTGGTAGGCCAGGTAAGGCCCGTCATAGCGCGTCAACTCGACCTTGCGGGGGTGCGCGATTATCAGTTTGGCCCCGCCTCGCAGGACAGCCCGTTTCAGGTGCAGATCCAGCACCGGCAACTCTTCACTCGGGTCAACGCCGAAGAGCAAAACCGTGTCCACCTGCGGGTCCGGCCCGTACTGCGGCTTCATCAACTCGGTCAGTGCCGGCAGACCGGTGGGCAGAGCCGCGACATCGCCGCCATCGCGGTGGTCAATATTGTTCGTACCAATGACCCCTCGCATAAAACGTTGCAGCGCGTAGTTGCTCTCGTTGCTGATCTTGCCGCTGCCGATGGCGCCAATGCTATCTGCGCCGAACTTTTCCTTTATGTCGGTCAACTTCGCGGCGATGTATGCCAGCGCCTCGCTCCATTGCACCGCCGTCAGTTTGCCGTTCTTGCGTACCATCGGTGCGGCAAGCCGGTTCTGGTCGTTGACCCAGGCGTGGGCAAAACGGCCCTTATCGCATATCCACTGGTCGTTGACCTGCATGTTTTCGCGGCCGACGATGCGTCGCAACTGATGCGTGCGGCTGTCCAGGCGCACATTGCAGCCCACCGAACAGTGCATGCAGATGCTGGGCGTGCGCTCAATCTCCCAAGGGCGGTAGGCGAAGCGGGAGACTCGGTTCGTCAATGCGCCCACCGGGCAGAGGTCGATAATGTTGCCGCCGGTCTTGGCATCTACGGGGCGGCCTTCCTGAATGTCGACGATCGTCTCGTTGCCGCGCTCGAACAGGCCCAGCTGCGGCTTGTCCTCCCACTCTTCCAAATAGCGGATGCAACGCCAGCAGAGTACGCAGCGCTCCTGGTCCAGCACGATCGTGTCGGAAATATCGTAATGCTTCTTGGCCAGCCGCTTCGGTTCGATCAACTGGCTGATTCCCGGCCCGAAGCGCATCGTCTGGTCCTGCAATGGGCATTCGCCGCCCTTGTCGCAAATCGGGCAGTCCAGCGGATGATTGAGCAGGATGAAAGCGAGATTTGCTTCCTGCACAGTACGCACCTGCTCGGTATCGGTGCGCACGACCATGCCATCGCCCACCGGCATCGTGCAGGAGGCCATCATCGCCGTGCCGCGCGGGCCGTCCACTTCGACCAGGCACATGCGGCAGCAACCGACCGGGTCCAGCTTGGGATGCGAGCAGAAGACAGGAATCTCGACGCCCGCCATGCGCGCGGCATCGACCAAAAGCGTCCTTGCCGGGACCGACACTTCTTTTTCGTTGATGGTAAACGTTACGTTATCAGCCATAGACGATTACGTCTCCGGTTAAGAGGAGAAACAATTCAGGTTTTGTCTGCTTCAACTTTCGCTGACGGCTGGCGGCATGATATCGACCACCGCAACCTCAAAATCAGGAAATGCCAGCGGCGCAATCGACTCGCCGCTGTGAAAGGTCAATTTCGTCTGATAGAGCGCGTCGCCTATAGCGGGCGCGTGAGGATCGCGGTAAACTTCCAGCGAATTGTCGACCAGATTCCAAATCCAATAATCAGGTATGCCCGCCTGCGCGTAAATTTCTGCCTTACGTGTGCGGTCATAGGCCAGACTCGAATCCGAGACCTCCATCAGCAACAAAATGTCAGCCGGGAAGGGATGTCGCTCGTCGAGGCTACCGCCCGATTCCTTCGATATAACCAGGTCCGGTTCGGGCTCAGTCATCAATTCGGGAATCGAGATTGGTCCCTGCGCCCGCACTTCTATATCCTCCTGCGTAATCTGGGAGACCAAAAAACGAAATAGTCTCAAGACTGTCCGATTGTGGGGGGGATTATTTGGACTCTTGTACACCAAGACTCCTTCGAGAAGTTCGACCCGTTCGTCCTCATCGAAGAAGCCGATGTCAATTAAGTGATGATACTCATCCAGCGTAAACCTTCGCAGCGACAGGCCCTCCAACGGAACAGTAGGCAAGACAGTTTCCCGAATCTTGCTACTCTCTTTCCTGACCTGTGCGCTGGTGTCTGACGCGACAGGCGGCGCTACTGTTACCATCAGACTCTTCCTCAGTCGTCCCCGGGAACCAGGTCATCGTGCAGCACGATGTTCCCACCAGCCGGCGCAAACGTGCTATCGCGCAGCCCACTTTCCTCGTGCGTATTCGGGCGGTAGTCGGGCCGAATCGGCAATACCGGTCCGACATTCTCCGGATTGGTGCTCTCAATCTGCGACGTAAACTCGCTGCGGAACTTGAGCAGATTGCTCTGTAAGCCCCACACCGACGCCTCGCCAAAGGGGCAGAAACTCTTACCGGCAATATTGTCGGCAATAAACTCCATCAGTTCCACGTCTTTGCCCAGCCCCTGCCCTTCCTCGATGCGTATCAGGATCTTCTCCAACCAGGCAGTACCCTCCCGGCACGGTGTGCACTTTCCGCAGCTCTCATCGCGATAGAAGCCCAGCGTGCGTCTCGCCACCTCAACCATGGATGTGCGATCGTCGATCGCAATCACACCGGCCGAGCCAAGCAGCGAACCGGCCTCAGCCACGCTCTCGTAGTCCAACGGCGTATCAAACTGATCAGGTGTCAGCAGCTTCATCGACAGGCCGCCGGGCACGATAGCCTTTATGGGATGGTTCTCATCTTCCGGCCCACCGCCATACTTATTCACTAGTTCACTCAACGGCGTCGCGTGGGGCAGCTCGTACAGTCCCGGCCGTTTTACGTTTCCGCTCAGGCAGAAGATGCGCATGCCGGGGCTGCGCTCGGTTCCGTACTCCTTGTACCAGTCGACGCCGTGGCGCATGACGTGCGTGACGTTACAAATCGACTCGACGTTATTTACAATCGTCGGCTTGGCATACAACCCTTCTACCGCGGGGAAAGGGGGCTTCAGTCGCGGCTGCCCGCGATAGCCTTCCAAACTCGTCAACTGCGCCGTTTCCTCGCCGCACTCGTATGCGCCCGCGCCGCGGTGCAGCACAATGTCAAGGCTTTTGCCGCTGTCGAAAATATTATCGCCCAGATAACCTTTGGCTTCGGCCTCCGCCAGTGCATCCTGCATACGTACGTAAGCAAAGTAGTATTCGCCGCGTATATAAATGAAGGCCTTTTCCGACTCGATCGCGTGGCAGCTCAATATGATGCCTTCAATGAGCTGGTGCGGATCGTACTCCATCAAAATGCGATCTTTGAATGTGCCCGGCTCCGATTCGTCGGCGTTTACAACCATGTAGCGGGGACCCACGCCCGGCGGCAGAAAGCCCCACTTGATTCCCGTAGGAAAGCCCGCCCCGCCGCGGCCGCGGATGCCGCTGGCCTTGATCTGCTCCACCATGTCGGCCGGCTCGATCTCGCTCAACACGCGGCGTGCTGTAGAATACCCACCGTCGGCCTCGTACGGCTCAATCTTGTGGCTGTCCGGCTCGTTCAACCGCGCCATCAGATAACGCGGCTCCATGCCGTCGTTGCGATAGGGAACATCCGCCTCGCCCTCGCCGTTCGGGTCGGCCTCCGGCGTCCAGCGTGCCAGGCTGCGAAAGCCCTTTCCGGCCTTGAGCACCTCAATCGCCTTCTCCACATCCTCAGCAGAGTCCAGGTCCTCGAAATAGCGGATTTGACCGGTCTTCTGGTCGGTAACGATCGCCATCGGCGCCGTGACGCATGAGCCAAGACATTCCATATGATCAAGCCCAAACTGACCGTCTTCGGTTTTCTCGCCGTGGTGGATGCCCAGTGTGCTCTCAAAGTTGTGAAGACACTGGTTCCCCCCCCGTAACATGCAGGGTACGTTGGTACATACTTCGATATGAAATTCGCCCTTCGGCTCTGCATGCAGCATGTTGTAAAAGCCGACGACTGCGCCAACCTCTGCCGGCGCGATGCCCAGAATTTCGGCCAGTTCGTCCTGCGCCTCCACTGGGCAGTAGCCAAACTCGTGCTGGATTACATACAACGCCGGCAGAATCCCCGAACGCTGGCGTCCGGCCGGATAGCGTGCCAGAATCTCGTCGATCTCCTGCCGCATCAGTTCCGTGATCATTGCATACCCCAATTGCGGTGATCAGCAGACAGTCAGCCGTTCCCGGTACTGCCTGCTGGCCGCCGGTGTTATCGGTCCACCTCGCCCAGCACAATGTCAATTGACCCGATATTCGTTACGACGTCGGACAGCATTTCGCCGCGACTTATATGGTCGATGGCGTACAGATTGTTGAAGCTGGGGCCATGAACGTGCAACCTGTACGGCTTAGCCGAACCGTCGCTATAGACGTAAAATCCCAGCTCACCTTTGCTGCTTTCGATGCCGTTGTAGAAAAAACCGGGCGGCACATGGAAGCCTTCGGTCATCAGCTTGAAGTGGTGAATCAACGCCTCCATGCTCACGTCCAACTCGGCGCGCGGCGGCGCGGTCACTTTGCGATCGTTCGACTTGAAAAGGCCGCTGGGCAGATTATCAACCGCCTGCTCCAAAATTCGCACGCTCTGACGCATCTCCTCCAACCGGATACTGAAACGTCCATAACAGTCGCCGCGGTCGCTGGTTGGCACCTCGAATTCATACGCCTCATAACCGCAGTACGGCCGGTCGCGGCGCAAGTCCCAATCGACGCCGCTGCCCCGCAGCATCGGCCCCGTCAATCCCATCGCCAGCGCATCCGCGCCGCTGATATGACCCACGTCGGTCAAACGCTCTTGCCACAACGGCGCCTCGGTCAACATGGCCTCATACTCGCTGATCTTGCCGGGCATCAGTTTCAGGAAATCCTTCAACTCGGCCACAAAGGCATCGGGCAGATCCTGCCAAACGCCGCCGATGCGAATATAACTGACCGTCAGCCGCGCGCCGCAGACCATTTCGAACAGATCCAGAATCCGCTCCCGTTCGCGGGTGGCATACATCAACAGGCTCATGCCGGTGCCCGATACATCCAGCACGTGGGTCGCCAGCCAGAACAGATGAGAGGCGATTCGCTGCATCTCCGCCATTATCACCCGAATTACCTGCGCCCGTTCCGGAATGTCCAGCCCAAGCATCTGCTCGATCGTCAAGCAGTAACCCAGATTGTTCGACATCGAGGACAGATAGTCCATCCGGTCGGTATAGTAGACGAAATCCTTATAGCGCTTGTTTTCCCCTGTTTTTTCAAATCCAGAATGAAGAAAACCCAGGTCCGGGTCGATGCTCACGACGCGCTCGCCGTCCAGTTCCACCACCAGGCGCAGCACGCCATGCGTGCTGGGATGATGCGGCCCCATGTTGATCACCATGTTCTGGCGGCTCATACCCGGCGGAAGGTCCGGCGCAACGCTCTCCGAAGGCAAAATCTGCGTGCCCAGCGTATCAAACTCCGGGTCGTCCCACGTAAAAGTGAAGGGAACCTCTTCGCCGCCAAGAGGGGCCTGCTTCTGCAGAGGATGGTTGTGCCAATTCTTAGGCATCAATATCCGGCGCAAATCCGGATGCCCGTCGAACCTGATCCCCATCAGGTCGTACACCTCCCGCTCAGGCCACTCCGCTCCTCGGAACACGCCGGTCAGGCTGTCAATATGCGGCACTGCGCCATTGTCGCCATCCCCTGCTTCGCAGTCAGCGACCACGGTCAGGTGCTGGTTGCGGGCGTAGGAACGAAACTGGTAGACCGTTTGAAAACGTGCATCCCCGTTCTGAGGCAGCCGCGACTTGTCCAAGCTGGTCACGTCGATCAGCGTTTCATATCGGAGTTCGGGATCATCACGCAGAAATGTTGCGAGCGCCTTCAGCCGTCCGGCATCCACTTGCACGAGCTGATTGCCATGGTGCAAGCCGGCCGCGACAATATCCTCCCCAAACTGCTCGCAAATGCGCCGCGTATCGTCGGTCTCCCCGCTCGGCAGAGGCGCCAGTGCAGGGATGCCCGGTGGATTCAGCGTGCGTTGGGATTCGTATGAGCGAAAAATCGGTGCAACATCAAGAGGCATTTCTTAACTCGCTCTCTTTATGCTCCTACTGCCCGGAAGAACACGGGAAGGAGATTATACGGCCAGAATTCTCGGTCCGCCTACCGCGGCTTTCTACGCAGCCGCGCCAGCACTGTTAAACGCCCAAGGGCATGATCTCATCAACGGTTACCGGTTCGTCGACCTTGCGGCCCGCCCCAACAGATTCACGCTTCTGTTTGGCGCGCAACATATCCATTGCATAGAGCAACGACTCGGGTCGAGGCGGGCAGCCGGGAACGTACACATCGACGGGGATTATCTTGTCCACCCCTTGAATGATGGCATAGTTGTTAAATGGCCCACCTGCGCTAGCACAGATCCCCATCGCGATCACCCACTTGGGCGCCAACATCTGATCGTAGATCCTCTTAATTACCGGCGCCATTTTGTTGCTTACGCGACCGGACACAATCATTAGATCGGCCTGCCGCGGGCTCGCCCGGAACAGTTCCGACCCGTATCGCGCGATGTCATGACGGGCCGTACCGGTAGCGATCATCTCCATCGCGCAACATGCCAACCCAAAGAGCAGCGGCCAAGTGCTATTGGCTCTGCCCCAGTTGATCACGCTGTCAAGCGAAGTTGTCAGTATGCCTTCAGGAACCTTTTCTTCTAGACCCATTTTCGTTCCCTCTTATTTGCTGCCCTGTATGTGCTCTTCTGAGCCCAGGCAGGAGGAAGCAACACCGGATCGCGGCGTCACGCTTACAGCTCTCAAGGCTTTCCTATCAGGTGTCTGCGGCTGGCAGTTGTCAATTTCCCGAGAATTTCCGTGGGCGGTCGCAAGTTCCTTCAACCGCTAGTCCCAGTCGAGAGCGCCCTTCTTCCATTCATAGAGGAAACCTACCACGAGGACAATGAAAAAGGGAACCATTGCCACCAGCGCAAACACGCGCAGATCTCGCAGGACCGCCGCCCACGGGAAGAGGAAGATCACTTCGATGTCGAAAATCAGGAAGAGCATCGCAACCAAATAGTACTTTACCGGGAAGCGCCGCCGGGCGTCGGCAAAGGGGATGATGCCCGACTCATATGGCTCCAGTTTCTGACTATTGCGCTCTCGTGGACCAAGCAGGGTGGGCAACCCGATGGCGATTGCGCCAAATCCGGCCGCCAGTAGGATCAATATGAGCAGGGGCAGATAGTCGCTTGCCATCCCGATTTTCCTTTTCAGCGCTCCTGACCAGCTTGGGGAACTGTTCGTGCATTTTTCCACGAACGCATTTATTCTAGCACGAACTGAAAATGGCTGTCAAAGCCCATAGACGCCAATTATTTGGTTGAAAGGAAACCACTCAGCCACTCTCATTTCGCTCCACCGCGCGAGGCAAACAGTGGTGCTTCTCAATCCTCACTCAACTCCCCTCATTCCTCGATTTTCAACTCCCTTATGCAACTTCGTCATCCTCTTGTTGGGAGGCATATCCCGAATTCCTTTCGACAGCCGCTCGCCTCCCCCTATCCCCTATCCCCGAGCCCCCAGGCCTGTAGTTAAGGCGGTCGGGTCTTCGGCCCTCCCTTGTGCCGGGGAACAGCCCCCGCAACGCCCCACTCCTCCAAAACCATGCTTCACCACCGCTGCAGTAGTCTCCTACCACTGTCCTCTTAAGAATGACACTCCCTGCAAAGCCCTCTCCGACAGCCCCCCCGCCAACGCCGCGCGATTCTCCTGCCACAATCTACTGGCCGCGCTTTGATACAAGGCGTTGTATATACTCTCTTCGGCGATCGACAACTTTATATGACAAAACACTGGATGTGGCGAATTGCCGAACATGGCCAAGCCGCTGCGAATCTATGAAACAATCGATATGCAACCGCGCGAGAAAACGCGTTTGCAAAGGGTGCAGACTTTTCCTATCAGAAATCGCTATGCTATACTTTCGCGGGAGTTTGTTAAATTCCACACAAACGGATTTTCGGCTATGCTCAGTCAATATTTCTTCATTCTCGTTATGTCCGGTCTGGCGGTCGTGTTGCCTGTTGCCGCCATCGTCATGGGCCACTTCCTTGGCCCCCGGCGGCCCGATGAGATCAAGAACGACATCTATGAAAGCGGTGTCGAAACAATTGGCGAGACGTGGGTGCAATTTCGCGCGCAATACTATCTGATTGGCCTGGTTTTTGTCGTGTTTGATGTCGAAGCGCTGTTTCTCTTTCCAATCGCCGTCGCATACCAGCAGCTGGAAATGTTCGCCGTGTTTGCAACAATCTTCTTCGTCCTGCTGCTTGTGATCGGGCTGATGTACGACTGGCGCAAGGGCGCCCTGGAGTGGCAGTAGACCTGGCATCAACGCAGCACATGTCGAATTGCAGCGCGGTCCCATTTGACCGCAAATCCACAGCCCTCTGTTTGGAGGCACTGTAATGCAGATTACCCAATGGAGCGATGTGCTTTCTGGCTGGCTTATGGGAATGGGATTGCCAGGCTGGGCGGCCATCGCCATAGTATACGGCGTCGGCTCCTTCATTCTAATCAACTACGGCATGTTGTCTGTGCTACTGTTGATCTGGATCACTCGCAAAGCAATCAGCCGCATGCAGGACCGCATCGGCCCCAATCGAGTCGGCAAATACGGACTACTCCAGACCGTCGCTGACGCGGCCAAGCTGCTCTCCAAAGAGGACATCACCCCCTACCAAGCCGACAAGATCGCGTACAATCTTTCGCCGGTTCTGGCTGTTTCCGGCGTACTGATGTTGCTGGCAGTGGTCCCCTTTGCGCCTGGACTGAGCGGCGTGGACCTGAATATCGCCGCCCTCTATATTGTTGCGCTCGGCTCGATTGGCATCATGGCCGCGTTGATGGCCGGATGGGGCAGCAACAACAAGTATGCCCTGCTGGCCGGCTTTCGCGTGGTGGCGCAACTGCTGAGCTATGAAATTCCTCTGGTGTTGGCAATCCTGACCGTCGTTCTTCTCACCGGTTCGATGCGCTTCGGCAATATCGTCGAAATCCAGTCGCTGCACGTGGCTGGCTTTAACCTCGGCCTGGGCTGGCTAGGCATCGTTATGCCGGGTGCGCTGATCGTATTTTTCATCAGTTCGCTGGCTGAGGCCGAACTTACGCCTTTCGACCTTCTGGAAGCGGAATCAGAACTAATCGCCGGTTTCCATATCGAGTATTCGGGCATGAAGTTCGCCATGTTCTTCCTGGCCCAGTTCCTGAACGCCTGGATTCTGGCTGCCGTTGGTGTCACGCTTTTCCTCGGCGGCTGGCAGGGCCCCGGCGTTGGCTTGCCGGTCATCGGTCCGCTGCTGGGTCTCGGATACTTCATGATAAAAGTGTACGGCATATACGTCCTGCAGCAGTGGATCCGCGGAACCTTCCCCCGCATCCGTATCGATCAAATGATGGCCTTTGCCTGGAAGGTCCTTGTCCCACTGATGATCGGCCTGATTCTTATCCAGGCAATTATCCAGAAGCTGCCGACACCAGTCGCCATTCAATATGTGCTGATCTTTATCGCTAATATCGGTGTGATGGCCGTTGTTGCCTACGTCCTGCAGAAGTATTTCCGTGAAGAACAGATCCGAACAAAGCGATCATTCGAACCAAAGTCCTTAATTGGAGCGATGCAGGTTTCTGACGAAGGCACCATGTACTAGGTTAGGACCTGCGGTACCTGGACCGGAACAGGCCTTGTTGTAATTCCGTGTATTGGTGAAGGCAGATTTAGTCGCCAACACAAAAGGCAGGAGATCTCATGCAGTTACCGCTGGGCGTAGAGGTACCGATCCCGACATTCGAACAGTTCGTGTTCATCCAAGTGGCCTTGCTTACGGCAGTTGCCGCCCTGGCCGTGGTGATGAGCCGCAACCTCTTTCACAGCGCTCTGGCCCTGACCCTGACCTTTTTCGGCGTGGCCGGGATCTATGTATTTCTCGAGGCCGAGTTCCTGGCGGTCAGTCAGGTCCTGGTGTACGTCGGCGCGATCGCCATGCTGATCGCTTTTGCTATTATGCTCACCCGCAGCATGATGTACGGGCGCACTTCACCGCTCAATAACCAGTGGGGCAAATCATCACTATTCGCCCTCCTCTTTTTTATGGGGCTGTTAGCCTTTGCACGCGCAACGCCTTGGCCGTCCGCAGGGGAGCCGGTCGTCGCCGACGAGGCGCTTATTGCCCAGCTGGGCAGAGAATTCGTAACGACCTACGTTGTCGCATTTGAAGTTCTTGGGCTGCTGCTCCTACTGGCTTTGGTCGGCGCAGTCATGTTGGCCCGCGACCGATAATTCCGGTCGCCGGTCGCATTTGGAAAATGCAATTGAAAGGCCGCCCAACGCCGGCCGCCGCATCTTTTTGAGGTTGATCTTATGGTTCCGCTAAGTTGGTATCTTATGCTCGCCGCCTTCCTGTTTTCGTGCGGCTTGTACGGCGCGCTTGCAAGGCGCAATGCCATCGCCATGCTCATGGGAATCGAGCTGATGCTCAACGCAGCCAATATCAACCTGGTGGCATTCTGGCGGCACGGTGTCGGCCCGATGGAAGACCTGACCGGTCAGGCTTTTGCTGTACTCATAATCGGCCTGGCCGCAGCCGAAGCTGCCGTGGGCCTCGCGTTAATTATCGCCGTCTACCGCGAACGGCGCACTATCGATGTTGACGAGCTGGACATTCTTTCAGGCTGAACCGGCGCTAAAACTATTGTGGCATCTCTCTGAACGGCGGGAGCGGAGTTAAGACACAAAAGTGGCCAAGAAGCAGTTGACAGGGACACTTGATGAACAGTGCAGTTTTCTGTACGAGCTCGCGCAGGAGAAGATGGCCAGCGGCAACTACACCGGCGCGGTGTATGTGCTCAAAGAGATAATAAAGTACCAGCCGAATTACGCAGACGCAGCACAGATGCTGGAGAACGCCCGCCAGCACAAGAAAGAGCAACTTTTCCGCCTGTTTGTCTCTCTAGGCGGCGCGATCCTCTTCATCGGCATCGGCTCGACCGCCGGGCTGCGAAACGATTTGGGGTTGCTCGCCTTGGGAATTGTCGGTCTGCTGATAGGGTATGGATTTTCCAATCTGGTTAGAAGGCCGGTAACGTCTTAGCAGTTCGCCTGCTATCTGAATTGACGACGGAAAACCGTTCGATTTCCATTTAACTTTGAGGCTTTTTCATGGAAGGACTATTCAGCGTCACCTGGGTTGTGCCGATTCCGCCCTTCCTAGCATTCCTGGCGATAGTGCTCTTTCTGAACAAGAACAAACGGGGCAGCGCACTAGTAGCGATTGGCTCCGCCGTTCTCAGTTTACTGTTGGGTTGGGGCATCGCCTTCGCCTCTTTCTTCAGTAGCCACTTCGGCGAACACCCGATTGACGAGGCGATATACTCGATTCCTACCGGCGCTACCGAGTTCGTCATCGGCTATGCTGTAGATCCGGCCAACGCCTTGATGCTCTTTATGGTGCCCTTCCTGGTGTTGATGATATTCATCTACTCCAGCGGCTACATGTCCTTCCCTCACCATCTGCAGGCCGCCCAGTACCCGACCGCCTACGCGCAGGGCAAAGATCCCCGCTACAGCCGCTTTATGGCCTACATCTGTCTGTTCGCCACCGGCATGCTTGGGCTGGTCGTTGCCAACAATCTGCTCCAGTTTTTCGTATTCTGGGAGGTGATGGGGCTGTGCAGCTATCTGCTCATCGGCTTCTGGTACGAGAAGGCTTCTGCCAGGGCTGCCGCGGTGAAGGCGTTCATTACCACCCGCATCGGCGACGCTCTCCTCATGATCGGCCTGATCCTGCTGTACGTACGCAGCGAGCCGAGCAGCCTGCGCTTCAGCGAGCTTTTCACCGGAGAGAATCTGGACCAGTTAGCCCATTCGCTGGTTGAGCTGCCACTGTTCGGCGAGGTCCATTGGATTTCACTTATCGGTGTGCTCATCTTCTGCGGGGCCATCGGCAAGAGCGCCCAGTTCCCGCTGCACATATGGTTGCCTGATGCGATGGAAGGGCCAACGCCAGTCAGCGCCATGATCCACGCCGCGACGATGGTTTCCGCAGGCGTCTTCCTGCTGGTGCGCATGTTCCCGATTTACGAGTTCTCCGGTGAAGTCTCCAGCGGAACCCTGCAATTCGTCGCCTTTATCGGCGCATTTACCGCCCTGTTTGCGGCTACGATCGCCGTCGCCCAGTGGGATATTAAACGGGTGCTGGCATACTCCACCATCTCCCAACTCGGGTATATGGTTGCCGCCATCGGCATGGGAGCATACGTGGCCGCACTCTTCCATCTGCTGACACATGCCTTTTTCAAGGCTCTCCTCTTCCTCGGCTCCGGCAGCGTGATACACGGCGTTGAACATGGCTACCATCATGCCCACGAGCACGCGCACGACGACCACGAAGAGAGCCACGGTGAACATATCGTGCGCCGCGCCGATGGTGTTCTCGACACCGAAGACGCTCAGGACATGCGTAACATGGGCGGCCTGCTGACGCGGATGCCTCGTACGGGATGGACATTTATCATTGGCGGGCTCGCTTTATCAGGCTTCCCCCTGGTCACCGCCGGATTCTGGTCCAAGGATGAGATTCTCGCGTTCGCCTGGGACGGCAGCCACCAGTGGGTTTTCTGGACGCTTGCCCTGGCCGCCTTCCTGACCGCTTTCTACACCATGCGCCAGATCGGCCTGACGTTCTTGGGCCGGCCGCGCACGGAAGGAGCCTCCCACGCTCCCGAAAGTGTTGCCAGCATGACAACGCCGCTCATCCTGATCAGCTTCTTTGCAATCGCGGCCGGTTGGGTCGGCATCCCGGCTTCATTCCCTGTTCTGGGCGGAATTGTTCCCAACTGGATCGAGCATTTCCTCGAACCTTATATGGAGTACATGCACCTGCATCCGCACCACCCATCATTCCATATCATGCCGCTGGCAGTCTCACTGCTGGTTGCGCTGGGCGGTCTTGGCGCAGGTTATCTGGTCTATGGTCAGGGGTTGAAGGAAGGCCAGACTGACCCGGTCGCTCGAATTCTCGGTCCGATCTGGTGGATGTGGCACCGCAAATATTGGATCGATGAACTCTATCACGGCACGATTGTTCTGTTTACAATGTGGCTGAGCCGCTTCCTGGCGCTGTTTGATCGCGATTGGATCGTCGACTGGATAGTGAACGGAATCGGTCGGCTCGCCTTTCGGCTCGGCGATCTCACCTCAGACTTCGACAAATTCGTTGTTGACGGATTCGTTGACGGTGTCGGATGGATCTCCGACCAGGCCGGCCACATCGCCCGCATGCTGCAGGACGGCCGCGTGCAAACATATCTGCTTTTCGGTATGTTGATTCTGGCTGTATGGCTGTTCCTGAACGTACTACCCATGATACTTACATTGGTGTAAGGGTTTGCGCCATCCCGTGTTCACGTTTTCAAACGGTGGCGCATCTTATACGCAATTTCTGACTTACCTAAACTCTGCCTGGAGACGGCTTCATGGAATCACCTGATTCAATTGTCCTGACTATCCTGCTCTTCTGGCCGCTGGTGGCGGCACTTCTGGTCATCCTGCTGGGCCGCAGCGACAGCCTGATCAAGAAAGGTTCGATCTGGGCAAGCCTGCTCCCCCTTGGCCTCAGCATCTATCTGCTGTTTGCCTACGACTCCAACACCGGGGGTTTGCAGTTTGAACAGTTCGCCGAGTGGATTCCCCAACTCAACGCCGGCTACCACATCGGCGCCGACGGGCTGAGCATTCCTCTGATCTTTCTCACCGCGCTGCTCAGCACACTGAGCATTTACTACAGTGCCGGTGTCATCAACGAGCGCGTCAAGGAATACTTCTTCTTGATGCACCTGTTGGAGTTCAGCATGTTGGGCGTCTTCCTGGCCCTGGACTATGTCCTCTTCTATGTCTTCTGGGAGATCAGCCTGGTGCCGATGTACTTTCTCATCGGTATCTGGGGTGGAGCCAATCGCGGATATGCCGCCACCAAATTCTTCATCTACACCCTGGTCGGCTCTGTCGCGATGCTGCTCGCCATTCTCGGCGTCTACTTCGCAACCGGCACATTCGATATTGTCGAGGCGGCCGCGGCACAGCCTTTTGCCGGCAACCTGACTCTGGCCAGCCTTGCCTTCTGGGGCTTCTTCTTCGGATTCGCCTTCAAAGTGCCCAGCTTCCCCTTCCACACCTGGCTGCCCGATGCCCATACTGAGGCGCCTACCGCCGGTTCGGTCATTCTGGCTGGCGTTCTCCTGAAATTGGGCGCCTACGGCATGTTGCGCATCATGTTGCCCAGTTTTCCCGAGGCATCCGTCTATTGGGCTACCTGGCTGGTGGGACTGGGAGCAATCGCCATTGTCTACGGAGCATTCGTTTGCGTTGCCCAGACCGATCTGAAGCGCTTGATCGCTTACAGCTCAGTCAGTCATATGGGCTACGTCATGCTGGGCATCGGCGCTGCTGCCGCAGTGATGACGCCCGACGCCTTGGCGAGCGCGGTCAACCGCTTCGGCCTGAGCGCAGAGGCCATCCAGGACAGCGCGGCCATGGCCCTCAACGGCGCAGCCCTGCAGATGTTCAACCATGGCATCATCACCGGCGCGCTGTTCTTCCTTGTCGGCATCATCTACGAACGCGCCCATACCCGTGATCTGGCGCGGTTCGGTGGGCTGGCGACAAAGACACCGCACTTCTACGGCCTGATGCTGGTCGCCGCCTTCGCCAGCCTGGGCCTTCCCGGTCTGGCCGGTTTCTGGGCAGAGCTTTTCACCTTCCGCGGCGCCTTCGCCATCATGCCCTACTGGGCCGCTTTCGGCACGATCGGCATCGTCATCACTGCAGTCTACATTCTCTATCGCATCATCCAGAACGTCTTCCTGGGCGAGTATGACCCGAGTAAGCTCACCCACTGGACAACTGCGCAAGGGGAACACGCCGACGGCCCAACCGACATGGTCGGCTTCGAAAAGGTGACTATGTGGCCGCTGATCGCAGCAATGTTCCTGATCGGTATCTATCCAACGCCGCTGGTGAAATACTTCAATCAGTCAGCGCGGGAACTCTTAGCCTTTGTGCAGAATCTCATCTGATCACAGTTAATCATCGTATTGACCAAGTGCCGGCTGCCACCGCAAACTCGAACTACCGGCAACCGGCATCTGCCAACAGGTGCTTCTGAATGGAGAACAATACGTGGGCGACATAGGATATCTCGCACCCGAAATCATATTACTCATCGGCGGCCTGTTCATCTTCTGCCTGGACTTGGCTTATGACCCCGGCGTAGGCAATAAGTCGGGTCTGAGTTACATGGCGCTGTCGGCGCTCTTTCTGACCGCAGCCCTCGTAGCCGCTGTGCTGCAACTGAACATCTCCGATCCGGAAGCAGGGCCGAAGGTGGCCTTTTCGATGATGACCATCGACAACTTCGGCAGCTTCATCAAGGTCACCATCTTCTCCGGCATGATCCTGACCACCATTGCCGGCGGGCGCTACATGAACCGCCGCTCCGGCAACCAGGGCGAGTTCTGGACCTTCTTCCTCATGGTCAGCCTGGCGATGAGCATTGCCGCCAGCGCCAACAACCTGGTCCTGGTCTACCTTGCAATTGAATTCCTGTCGATAACCAGCTATATGCTGGCGGGCTTCCTGCGCGAGAATCGCCGCAGCAACGAGGCCGGGCTGAAGTACTTCCTCTACGGGTCGATCGCATCGGCCGTCATGTTGTATGGCATCAGTCTTCTCTATGGCGCCACCGGATCACTCTACCTTCACGACATCGCCGCTGCTTTTTCCGAGATTATTGGCGAGTCCACTGAGATTAGCGGCTTGGCCTTTGCCGGCCTGCCGGCGATGCTCCTGATTCTGGCGGGACTGGGATTCAAGGCAAGCCTGGCACCCTTCTACCAGTGGGCGCCGGACACCTACGACGGCTCGCCTACCCCAGTAGCAACCTATCTGTCAACGGCCTCCAAGGCCGCGGCGTTTGCCGTGCTGGCCCGATTCTTCATCGTGGCCATGGCCTCATTTCAGGTCAACTGGGTGCCCGTTCTGGCCGCCTTTAGCATTATCACCATGACGATGGGCAACCTTGCAGCGCTGCGGCAAAATAGCGTCAAACGCATGCTGGCCTACAGCTCCGTGGCCCAGGCCGGCTATATTCTGATGGGTTTGGTGGCTGTTACGTCGAATTCGCCGAGCGCGATGGACGGTCTCAACGGCGTGCTGCTCTATCTTTTCGCCTATCTGTTCACCAACGTCGGCGCCTTCCTCGTGGTCATGGCGCTGGAAGAGACGGTCAACAGCACGCATATCAGCGCCTACCGAGGTCTGATAAAGCGGGCGCCCTGGCTGGCGGTTATGTTTACCGTCTTCCTGCTCAGCCTGACCGGCATCCCGCTAACAGGCGGCTTCTTCGGCAAATTCTACGTCTTCGGCGCCGCCATACAGCGCCAGTACTTCTGGCTGGCAGGCATTGGCATGATCAATGCAGGGCTGGCCGCCTTCTACTATCTGCGCGTGGTCCGGGAAATGTTCTTCACCCAGGAAGGTGAATGCGAGGTTCTGGACGTACCAATGGCCCTGCAGACCAGCCTCCTGATCTGCACCGTCGCCACCGTCTGGATCGGCGTCTATCCCAGCGCCGTGCTCGACTGGGTCAGCAACGCCTCCGTCCAACTGCTGTCGGTTGTCCCATAGGCAGTCAGGGCGTAGGCACGTCCTCGCGCAGCAGCCCCTCCGATTTTAGCGCACTCCAAAGTTCCGCCGGGACAGGCCGTTGGAGCAGGTCGAAGTTTGACTGCACATGCATCACTTCGATCGCGCCGGGAATGATGGCCGCCACAATCGGGTTGGCCAACAGGAACTGCAGCGCCGCGCACGGCAAAGGCGTCTCGTAGCGTTGACAAATCCGTTCGATACGGTTCGTTTTCTCCATTATCTCCGGCGACGCCGGTGCATAAAAGTAATGGGCCCCGGGCACTGCACCAGTTGCCAGAATGCCAGATGCAAAGACCGCGCCGACGATGATACTAATGTTGTTTTCCCCGCACAGCCCAAACTCCTCTTCCTGCATCTCCTGCGTCAGCAGGTTATACCCGTAGGCGACCAAAAAGAAGTCCAGATCCACCAGATCGAGGAAACGCGGTATCATCCCCAATTCGTTGATACCTGCACCAACACCCTTCACGAGCCCGTGACGGCGCAGTTCGTCGAGCGCGCGCCAGCCGCTGGTAAACAGCTGTGTCAGATAGGCGCTTACGCGGGCCTCCGTCTCGTGAAAGTAGAAATCCAAGTCGTGTATGACCAGCAGATCGATAGAAGGCAGGCTGAGCCGCTGCAGGCTGTCCTCGAATGAGCGCATGATGCCATCATAACTGTAGTCAACCGTGAACTCGAACGGCAGCGCGCCCACAAAGGGACCAGGATCAAACGATGCCAGGTCATGTACCGGGCGGAAGACTCGTCCGACTTTGGTCGAAAGCACATAGTCCTCTCGCTGCTGCTGGCGCAGGAAGTGGCCGACGCGGTGCTCGCTTTTGCCGTTGCCATAGAAGGGAGACGTGTCATAGAGCCGCACGCCCACATCCCAAGCTGCCTGCAATACGCCCTGTGCCCTTTCCTCAACGAGCACATCGAATAGATCACCCAACGGGGCAGTCCCCAGACCGAACTCGGAAACCAAAGTCCCCGTTCGGCCAATCTCCCTCTGCGGTATGTTTTTCATCGATCGCTCTCCCGGCGAAAATGCTTTCAATATGAAGTGTTATGTCCCTTGAAAAAACGCACGCAGCCAGCACAGCCCCATCGCCCCGCGGGCACAGTATGACCGTCTGGGAGCCGCGCTCCAATTCCAGCTATGGTTTGAAATCTGCGTTATCTGTATGTTACTATGAAACTATCTCCTGATACCATTCCAGGCAACGGGATGGAAATCTGAACTGCTCCCTCCAAAAATAATTTACATGTGTCACTGCGGAGTCTGTTAACCCACGGAGATCTGAAATTATGACAACCACCCAAAATCCACCACGAACACATACAAAAGATACAAGCAAAACAGCCGTCTTGGTCGCGACTATCCGCGCCGTACATCTGCGCTGGCACAACCCCCCGCACGTTTTTGAAGACACCTATGCTTTGCAGATGCTGACGCCATTCTGGCACGGGGTAGCAAAGTACAGGCTCCTCAAGTGGCTTGTCGGCGACGTGATTCTGGGCGTCTACCGCCCCGTTTATCCGGCAGTCGTCCTGCGGTCGCGCTATACCGAAGACCAACTGGAAGAGGCGGTCGAGTCCGGCACCAGCCAGTATGTGATTCTCGGCGCCGGACACGATACGTTCGCGCTGCGGCGCAAAGATCTGGCTGACAAAGTGCGCGTCTTTGAAGTGGATCACCCGGCTACCCAGGAAGTAAAGCGGCAGCGGGTCATGAAGGCAAACGGGAGCATCCCCTCAAACCTCACCTTTGTACCGGTGGACTTCGAACACGACAAAATGGACGAAGAGCTGGTGAAAGCAGGCTTCGACTCTCAGGCGCCAGCCTTCTACTCCTGGCTTGGCGTAACCTACTACCTCACGCAAGATGCTATCCGGGAAACGCTTGATAGGGTTGCGGAACTGTCTGCGTCGGGTAGCCGTATCGTATTTGACTTCAAAATCGCTAAGCACATGATGTCCCCGGAGTGGGCAACTCTCGCCGAAAAGATGGAGGGATTCGTAGCCCGCCGAGGAGAACCGATGCTGACGGACTTTACCCCGCAGTCGCTGAGCGATATGATGGCCAGGCACGGCTACTCTGAGGTAGAGATGATGCCGCCCGATGAGCAGGGCCGCCGCTACCTCGGCGACCGCACCGACATAGTGCCGACCGAGTTTTTCTACTTCGCCCAATTCGCTGTCAAGCCGCCGTCCGAGGAGAATTCTGCATGACGACAATTACCCCCCCACCCGCGCACCTCGAAGACGAGTGGCTGCTTGACAATCCCCCTATGCGGCGTTTCATCGGCGCAGTAAACGACACTCGCACAGGTGAATCGGACCCCCGCAAGATCGTAGCCAAAATCCGGCCTGATTTCGTCGACCTGCTGGCCAACCCGGCCTGGCTGCCGCAGAAATTCCAGGAACCTTCCGAGGAGAGTGGCATGGGGGGCGGCATCGGCATGTGGCTGCTCTATCGTGCAGGCGATGGCGGTTTGGCATTTTCGGCCCTGGTCGTACCTCCAGACGCACAGACGCCCGTGCATGATCATCTGGCCTGGGGGCTTGTAGGTCTGTACAAAGGCGAGCAGGAGGAAGAGGTCTTCACCCGCCAGGACGACGGCAGCAACGAATCCCATGCCGAGCTGACTATGTCTGTGCGCCAGATGCTGCGGCCAGGCGACCTCTACGAGTTGCTGCCGCAAAATGACATTCACCGTGTCCGCACGACCAGTCCAGGTACATCAGTCTCACTCCATCTGCTGGGCAACGACAATGGCTGCATCTGGCGCCACCGCTACGATCCGGACACCGACTCCGCGCACCCCTTTCGCTCCGGATGGCTCAATGTGGACTGCCGCGAATATGAAGGCAGCTAGACAGGCACCTCCGACATTCCAACGCACTTAGGAGAAAACGAATGGCCAACCGTGTTAACCGTGCAATCGAGCTGCTGGATCAGGGCCAGCCAATCTACTACAGCGGCGCCCATACCGGCCATGTTCTGACTCACCAACAGGGCTCAAAAGACGCCGCCATCTGGTCCGACTACATTAATGTAGGAATGGAGCATGGCTCCTTCGATTTGGGCGGTCTCGAACGTTATATGCAAGGGATGGTGGAAGGCGGCCCGACCGCCAGTGGACACCGCACCCCCACAGTAATCGTCGAAGCGCCGGTCGAAGGCACATCTGCTGAAATAGTACGGTACAATGCCTGGCAGTTCCGTCAGATTTTGGCGCGGGGCGTACATGGTATTCTGCTCTGCCAGGCGGAAACGCCCGAAGCGGTCGCCGCCTTTGTCGAAGCCTGTCGCTATCCGATCAATCAGATCGGCGTCGGCGAAGGTCTGCAGCAGGGTCGGCGCGGCGTTGGCTCCGAACCGTCTGCTGCCGCCATTTGGGGCGTTGACTATGAAACCTACCTTGATACGGCTGACCCCTGGCCCCTCAACCCCGAAGGCGAACTGTTGCTGGGTCTGAAGATTGAGTCGGTTGCCGCACTGCCCCGCATCGAAGAGATCTTCGCTGTCCCTGGTATCGGATTTGCGGAGATGGGGCCGGGCGACCTCAGCATTTCACTGGGCTATCGGCGGCGTCCGCAACCGATGCCGCCGGAAATGCAGGAAGCAAGCGAACGCGTTAAAGCGGCATGTCAGGCCAACGGCGTCGCCTTTCTGCAACCCGCCACCGCCGAAAATATCACGGAAAGAATCGACGCCGGCGTGCGCGTCATCGGCGGCCACGACCCCGAAACCGCCCGCATCGGCCGCGCCCATACCAAGCGTCAAATGCCAGCCTGATGCCCTCAAGCGAGCCGGCGAGAAAGACTGCCCCACCCGAGTCAAGAAATTGACGACACAAGAATGGAGAAAGTATGAAAAGGGAAAACCAAGCGATCTTCCGAACTGTGGTTGCCTTCCTGTTGCTGGCGCTGGCACTGAGCGCCTGCGTCCCAGCCGCGCCTGCACCGGATTCCGGCGCCTCAGGCGCGCAATCTGGCGGCGGCGGTTCCGATTCACCACCTGCGGCCGGCATGCACAACGTCGTCTACGACCTGCCCGACATGGGCGGCGCGGAAGTGGTGGCGGTAACCGGCAACGATTACACGCCCCTCAATTTTATCGACCCCGCCAGCGGCGAGGCCGTCGGCTGGGAATACGACGCTGTCAATGAAATCTGCCGCCGCCTCAACTGCGTCGTCAACTGGCAAGTCACATCCTGGGAGGCCATGATCCAGGCTGTGGCCGAAGGCCAGTTCGACGTAGGCATGGACGGCATCACAATTACCGCCGAACGCGCCGAAGTTGTGGACTTCTCCGACGCCTACATGACCAGTCAGCAGTTCATGCTGGTGCGCGCCGACGAAGAGCGTTTCGACACGCCAGAGGCCTTAGCCGCCGACGCGTCCCTGCTGATCGGCGCGCAGGCGGGTACGACCGGTTTCTACACCGCCGTCTACGACATTCTTGACGGTGACGAGGCCAACCCCCGCATCCAACTGCTTGACAACTTCGGCGCATCGGTGCAGGCGCTGATCACCGGCGATGTCGACATGGTGCTGGTCGACGCCGCCTCTGGGCGCGGCTATATCGGCGCCAACCCGGAGAAACTCAAGATCGTCGGCGGAGCGCTCGCCACCGAAGAGTTCGGCTTCATCTTCACGCCCGGCAGCACCTGGACCGCACCTTTCAACGCCGCCATCAGCACCATGAAGGCCGACGGCTATCTGGATTACCTGAATACCCGCTGGTTTTTCCTGACGGATCCCAACGCTCCGGATATTTACGATAGCCTCCCGGACATGGGAGGCGCGGAAGTGGTGGCGGTGACGGGCAACGACTACATCCCCCTCAACTTCATCGACCCGGCCAGCGGCGAGGCTGTCGGCTGGGAATACGACGCAGTCAACGAAATATGCCGCCGCCTCAACTGTGTCGTCAACTGGCAAGTCACATCCTGGGAGGCGATGATCCAGGCTGTCGCCGAAGGCCAGTTCGACGTGGGCATGGACGGCATCACTATAACCGCCGAACGCGCCGAAGTTGTGGACTTCTCCGACGCCTACATGACCAGCCAGCAGTTCATGCTGGTGCGCGCCGACGAAGAGCGTTTCGACACGCCCGAGGCCTTAGCCGCCGACGCGTCCCTGCTGATCGGCGCGCAGGCGGGTACGACCGGATTCTACACCGCCGTCTACGACATTCTTGACGGTGGCGAGGCCAACCCGCGCATCCAACTGCTCGACAGCTTCGGCGCATCGGTGCAGGCGCTGATCACCGGCGATGTCGACATGGTGCTTGTCGACGCCGCCTCTGGGCGCGGCTACATCGGCGCCAACCCGGAGAAACTCAAGATCGTCGGCGGGGCGCTCGCCACCGAAGATTTCGGCTTCATCTTCACGCCCGGCAGCACCTGGACCGCGCCTTTCAACGCCGCCATCAGCACCATGCAGGACGACGGCTATGACGAATATCTGAACGTAAAGTGGTTCTTCCAGTACGATCCGAACTGATTCAGCTTCGAGCGCGCGGGGAGTTGTTTACAAAGCCTCCAGCTCCCCGCGCGCTAGGACTCAACATGCTCCCCACACGTGTCCGCAACTGACTCCCCCCAACATTCTCGCCGGCATTCGCCCGCCGACTACTTCGCGCGCCTGCCCTATTGGCTTTTGGCCGCGTTGCTTCTGGGCGTGCTACTCCTCTGGAGTCTTTTGGCCGATGCAGATTACAATCTGATCTTCAGCGCCGTTTCCAAGGGCGTCGGCGTTACCATGTACGTCTGCCTCGTCGCGTTTGGCTTTTCGCTGCTGGTCGGGCTGGCTTTCGGTCTTGCCCGCGTGTCGCGCAAACGATTGTTATACGAGGCGGCTTCGTTCTACGTGGAGATTGTCCGCGGCGTGCCCATGCTTGTGATACTTTTCTACATCGCGTTTGTCGGCGCCCCGGGGCTGGTAGAACTGTTCAATATGGCAGGAGAGGAACTACAGAGGCTGGGTCTCGGCGCTGTGGGAAGGCCGCTGGCAGAGTTCAGCATCCGCCAACTCACGTTTACAAGCCGGGCCATTCTGGCGCTGGTGATCGGCTATAGCGCGTTCATTGCCGAAATCTTCCGGGCGGGCATCGAAAGCGTGGAAACGGGGCAGATGGAAGCCGCCCTCAGCCTGGGCATGAGCAGGGCTCAGGCCATGCGCCATGTAATTTTGCCGCAGGCAGTGCGGCGCGTCTTGCCCCCGCTTGGCAACGACTTCATCGCCATGCTCAAAGACTCGGCGCTGGTCTCTGTTCTTGGCGTGCAGGACATCACGCAATTGGGTAGACTGTACGCCACCAGCACGTTTCGCTTCTTCGAAACGTACAATGTCGTTGCCTTCCTCTATCTGGTGATGACAATCGGCCTATCGTTGGTGGTGCGCTATTGGGAAAAACGAAACCCACTTAGCCATGGGTAACAGTCGGCGGCGCGGGACACTGCCAGCCTGACCTGCTGAGGATGAACGCAATTATGTGCAATGAGGTGATTCCCCGTCTGCAGTGAGCGGTCAAGCGCACCTGCGCAACAGGGATTCAGTCATCTCGTCTTACCTGGTGTTCGGCGATATCGATCTCGCCTTCGTATGTCAGCGCCTCGTCACCTTCTTCGCCCGTGCTGATACGGATAAGATTCTCCACGGGGGAGATGAAGATGGCGCCATCACCTTGGTTGCCTGTGGCAGCCGTCCTCTGGATGGCGTCAACAGCCTGCTGAACGTCCTCTTCACCTACCACGAAATTCACCTGGATACGGGGCAAAGTGTCAACGATATAGGTGCTGTGCCGCCCGGCCAGTTTGATTCCGCTCTGGCGACCGTGACCCTGCACTTCAACAGTATCGATAGCGGGGATACCGATTTCAAGCAGAGCCAGCCTGACACCGTCCAGTTTCTCAGTTCGGATGTACGCTTCGATCTTTTTTAACACCGCCTATTCTCCTGTGTGTCGAAAGTAGCTCTCTCGAACATGTCAGGGAATGATTTCTCTCATTCATCTATCCGGTACTTTCTTTCCAGGTAGAACGCAAAGAGGTCGCTGAGATCAGGGGGAGGCGAAATGATTCCCTGTATGTCGATGTCTCCTTCATAGACCAGCACTTCGTCGCCTTCTTCACCTGTGCTGATGCGAACCAGATTCTCCATGGGGCAAATATAGATGGCACCGTCGCCCTGCGTCCCTGTCGCGGCCGCCTCCCGGATCGCCGCTGCGACCTGTTCGACGTCTTCTTCGTCCACCACCGCGACCAAACGAATGCGGGGCAGTGTATCCACAGTGTAGCTGCTATGCCGCCCGGCCAACCTGATGCCGGTCTGTCTACCGTGCCCCTGCACCTCAACAGTATCTATGGCAGGGACACCAATCTCCACAAGTGCCGCCCTGACTTCAGTCAGTTTTTCGAGTCGAACGTAGGCTTCAACCTTCTTGAACATCGCTCCTCTCCTCTACATCGAAAGAGGAGTCTTCCGCGGCTATTTTCAGGGTCGTGCGATGCGCCGCACGACCCTGACGCAAGAAGGATGTTATGACTCTTCGCTTTCACTACTTTCAGCTTCACTACCTTCAGCTTCACTACCTTCACCTACGCCACTCTCACCTACACTACCTTCACCTGCATGAGATTCGCTTTCACTCACAAAACTTTCTCCGCCTTGCCTCGCTAGTCACGCGTAAGCCCGCTCGCCATGCTCACTAATGTCCAGCCCAATCTCCTCTTCCTGCTCGGTAACCGCCAGGCCCCAAACCGCGTCCAGGATTTTGGTCAGCAGATAGGTAATTATGAACGAGTAGGCGATAGTCACCACCACCGTCGCCAATTGAATGCCGAACTGCGTGGGGTTGCCATAGAACAGGCCATCGGTCCCGCCGACAGACGCCGTCGCAAAGAGCCCGGTTGCCAGAGCTCCCCATGTACCGGCCATACCGTGACAGGCCCATACGTCCAGGCTCTCGTCCAGACCCTTCTTTTCACGAAAGTCGATGCTGTAATAGCTGACGGGCGCTGCAACCGCGCCGATTAGAAGCGCGGCCATCGGGGTGACAAAGCCGGCCGCCGGTGTGATGGCCACCAGGCCCACAACCGCTCCGGTTACGATCCCCAGCACGCTAGGCTTGTTGTCACGCCAAGACAAGAACATCCAAACTACGGCCGCTGCAGCTGCCGCCGTGTTTGTGTTCATCAGCGCCTGCACAGCCTGACCGTTGGCTGCCAAGGCGCTGCCGCCGTTAAAGCCAAACCAGCCGACCCACAGCAGACCTGCACCCAATACCGTGAAGGCGATATTGTGCGGCTCAATTGCAATCTGACCGAATCCTTTGCGCTTGCGAATCGCCATAGCAAAGGCAAGCGCCGAGAAACCGGCCGTGATGTGTACAACCGTCCCGCCGGCAAAGTCCAATGCGCCCCAGCGTGCAAAGATGCCGCCGCCCCAAGCCCAGTGGCAGACCGGATCGTAAACGAGTGTGGCCCACACAACCGCAAAGACCAGGTACACCTTGAAACGAATACGTTCCACAAATGTGCCGGAAATCAGCGCGGGCGTGATTATGGCGAACGTCATCTGGAATGCGACAAAGAGCAGGTGGGGAATGGACAGCCCTTCCAGCGCCTCCACACCGACATTCGACAGCCCAATGTAATTGAGGCCGCCAACCAGCCCGGCCACGCTATCGCCAAATGCCAGGCTGTAGCCAATAATGACCCACTGAATGCTGATGAGGCCAATCGTGATGAAACTCAAGTTGAGGGTGGAGAGAATGTTCTTACGGCGTACCATACCGCCATAGAAAAATCCTAACGCCGGCGTCATCATCAGTACCAATGCGGTGGCGACGATGATCCAGGCAGTATCTCCTGAGTTGATGCCATCCATTTACACAGTTCCTCCTCTTGCAGGCAGAACCTGCTGTCCGAAAAGCTCTTGTGGGGTAATTGTGGTGAAGTGACACTCAGCGGAAAACGCCTTCGGCCACCCGACTAATAATCCCCGAACTAAAGCCCAAAAACCTATGGGCAGTCTGCACAATAGAAAGTCAGTCCCTATTGTAAATATTGCCCAAAATAACTACTCCTTGCCCAAACCAAGTCATGGAACGGCCATACAGAATATTCTGCATGAATTTGTGGGTTTTGCGAAGTTGGAAAATCAGGGGGCTTTTGACTACAATAACAGAAATCAGTATCGAGCGCAAAGGGATTATTCAGGGCTGGGTCCAGTGTTTATCCCTAACTGCGCAGCAGGAAGCAATTTTGTCCCGTTGTGTCAACCAAGGAGGCACAGACCTATGAGTACAAAGAACGGTCAGCAAAACGATGGTCAGGTGGAACGAGGAACGTTTGCCGTCAAGGCCGGGTTGGCGCAGATGCTGAAGGGCGGCGTCATCATGGATGTGGTCACCGCAGACCAGGCCCGTATCGCCGAGGAAGCCGGCGCCTGCGCTGTGATGGCCCTCGAACGTGTTCCCGCTGACATTCGCCAAGACGGTGGCGTAGCGCGCATGAGTGACCCGCGCCTCATAAAAGAGATCATGGCTTCAGTCACAATTCCAGTGATGGCCAAAGTGCGGATCGGCCACTTTGTCGAAGCACAGATCTTGGAGGCGCTTGGCGTAGACTATATTGACGAAAGTGAAGTCCTGACTCCGGCCGACGAGAGTCATCACATCAACAAGCACAGTTTTGCCATCCCGTTCGTGTGCGGCTGCCGAAATCTGGGCGAGGCTCTGCGCCGCATTGCCGAAGGCGCCGCTATGATTCGCACCAAGGGCGAGGCCGGCACCGGCGATGTCGTCGAGGCCGTGCGTCACGCGCGCAATGTTAACGGCGCCATCCGCCGCATCAACAGAATGGATGCCGACGAGCTATTCACCTTCGCAAAGGAAATTCAAGCCCCCTACGATTTGGTAAAGGAGACCGCCGAGCTGAATCGGTTGCCGGTCGTAAACTTTGCCGCCGGCGGCGTCGCAACTCCAGCCGACGCGGCGCTGATGATGCAACTGGGTGTGGACGGCGTCTTTGTCGGCTCCGGCATCTTCAAGAGCGACGACCCAGCCAAGCGCGCCCATGCCATTGTGCAAGCCGTCACGCACTTCAACGATCCGCACATCCTGGCCGAGGTTAGCGAAAACCTCGGCGCGCCAATGGTCGGCATCAATGTGACCGATCTCTCAGAAGACGAAAAAATGGCAGAGAGGGGTTGGTAGTAGACCCGTTGCTCACCATACGTCGCACTGTTTGATGCGGTGGCAGGAGGTTCTGAATCTCTTGCCACCGCATTTCATACTTAACCTGGCCAGGCAAGCCCAACACTTAAGATCTCCGGTTTCTTCACCTTCTTACTCTGAAGACCCGATCCCAAGTCCCGCCAACGCCTCAATTTGCCAAGAACGTCCCAAAGGACTTCTCGAATGAATTCTGTTGGAAGCACGCCATGACTGCAGTTCGTCTGGGAGTTCTCGCCCTCCAGGGCGCTTTTCGCGAACATATCGCCATGCTGAAACGCCTCGACGTCGAAGCCGCCGAAGTTCGTCTGGCTGCACAGTTGGACGATCTGGACGGCCTGATTATTCCCGGCGGAGAGAGCACAAGTATGGGGCTGGTCGCCGAGCGCTGGGGTCTAGTCGAACCGCTCCGGCAATGGGTGCATGGCGGACGCCCTACCTGGGGTACCTGCGCCGGAATGATCCTGCTGGCTGAACGCGCTACCGGACAAAAACTGGGCGGGCAGGCCCTTATAGGCGGCCTGGATGTAACCGTCAACCGCAACTATTTTGGTCGTCAGGTCGATAGCTTCGAAGCCGAGCTCGAAGTGCCGGCCCTGGGCGAGGCGCCCTTCCACGCGGTCTTCATCCGCGCCCCTGCCATTACCGCCGTCGCCGAAGACGTGGAGACACTGGCAACCGTTGCCGCGATCCAAAATGACGATGAAGCCGTGATCGCCGCCGTCCGCAATGGCCCGATCCTGGCGACGGCCTTCCACCCTGAGCTGACCGACGATCCGCGCTGGCACCGCTTTTTCGTACAAATGGTACAGGATTACATGGCGCCTTCGAACTGAGGAGAGCCGGGCAGTCACAAGAGCGTGAACTCCTTGCGAGCAGCGTGCTGTAGCTGACGAAGGTCTCCTGAGTCGTGGTTTTGCACACCGACGATCCAACTCGGTAACCCTCTAACCGCATCCGGGCCAGCAGTATGGAAAGGTAAGTCCAAAAAGAAGAAGGCCGTGTGAAACGCCATTGTTTTACACGGCCTTCTTTTATGAGGCACTTGCCTCTATTGGGGGCCTGCCCGGCTACTGGCTCTTTGGCTCCTCCGGCGGTTCATCCGCTTCGGACCCTTCAGACCCCTCTGACCCTGCCGGAGACTCAGGTTCCACCGGTAGTTCGGGCTCCACTGGCGGCTCAGGCTCCACTGGCGGCTCAGGCTCCACCGGTAGTTCGGGCTCCACCGGCGGCTCAGGCTCTTCCTGTGGCTCAAAAATCTCAGGCGGCACAACTTCGGCCGGCGGAGCAGGATCCGTCGCCGAATCAGCTTCCACCCAAGTGCTATCCTCTGGAGATGCTGCCGGATCTGCGCCAAACGAACCTGATGTCGCGCCCTCCCCGGCAATGCGCGCCAGTTGACCGTAAAGGTGACCCTGGAAGTAGTAAACAATCAACTGAGACAACGGCACAGTCACAACTGTACCTATTATACACAAGATCAGTCCTACAATGCTACCTACGGTCATGATAATCAGGCTGGCTATAACTGTGAGTATCGCGACAATAACAACATTTCCGATATTATCTCGGGTCCAGTCCCAGATTTCGGAAACCTGGAGGCCGTCGCTTATGTTCTCATTCCTGGCATATGCGACCGTAAACCCAGGTTGAAAGACTGCATATGCGATGCCAAAAAGAAATTGCAGGCAAAGGGCACAAATACCAAAAACCGCCCCAATATCGTTGTCCCCGTATGGCATGTTTTCGGAGACGACCACGCCAATTATGAACAGCGGAACCGAAACCAATATGATTGGCAGCGCCCACACCAGATATACGCCTGCCAGCTTCACCCCGCGTACTAGATCGTCTCCCCACTGATCCCATTCCGGCAACACAGGATGTGCATCATCCCGCACGTTTTGGATCAGCCTTACCAGGTAACCGAACAGGATAAAGTAGCCCAGAATACCGACCAGCGCCACCAGCAGCAAAGAACTGATAAGGATCAACCCAGTGCCAATGGCCGTCTTCTCGACCCAACGATCGTCATCTGAAAAGTATGTCAACGCTCTTCCGATATCCATAAAAACTCTCCTTTGTCGTAAACATGGCCATGCCCGGCAGTCCAGCGTCCGGCGATATGGCTATAAACAACTCTACGACTGCTTACGTTTAAAGTTTCATGTCCCCGCCCCTAGCGCCAGTCCGATCTCTTCCCGCACCCACGGGTCCGTCTCCTCGTCGAGGAGAGACCGCAGCCGGGCCGCGGCCCGTTCATCGTTGTGGTTGCGCAGCAGTTCCCCCAACGCCCAGGCCGCGTGTCCGCGCACCAATGCCGCCTCGTCGTCAGCGGCCGCGTCCAATCCGGGAAAAACTGCTGGGTCGGCCCAGTTCCCGAGCGCAACGCAAACGTTGCGCAGCATCCCAATCCGTTTTGCACGTTTCAATGGCGACCGCCGCCAGCGTTCTGCAAAAGCTTGGGGCTCTAGCCAGTAGGGCATCTGCCGCTCAAACCCCTCCAGCAGCCGCGGCGCGACGCGCTCCTCCTGCGCTTCCAGCCCCTTCAACAGCGGCCTCCGCTCCGCCAACCGCTGATTCCAGGGGCAGACCTCCTGACAAATGTCGCAGCCGAAAATCCTGTTCCCGAACAGGCTCCGCAATCGCCTTGGAATCGCCTGCCGTGACTCTATCGTCCAGTAGGAAATGCAGCGCTGCGGGTCCAGATGAAAGGGACCCACAAACGCGCCGGTCGGGCAAGCATCCAAACAGCGCGTGCACTGGCCGCACGTGGCCAACTGTGTTTCAAGCGGCCCCCCGTTGCCGTCTGTTACCGCGCCCTGCCGCCCCAGTTCCTGTGTTCGCGCATCGCCCTGCAACTGCCACGCACCATAGTCCCCGCCTGCAGGCAATCCTGCCAGCGTCGCCTCCAATTCAACTGCCTTGGACTGCACAGCGAACCCAGGTGTGTCGCAGGCCAATAGCTCAGGTACCAGTAGTGTCGCCAGGAAGAGCCAGCTACCCCGCTGCGGGTGAATCGTGCAGCAGTTCTTGCCCGTGAAGCCAACGCCGGCCCGGTGCGCCCAGTCACGCTCCAGAACTGGTCCCGTGTCCACCAGCCCTTTCCCCAAAGTCGTCCGGCCGGTCTCGGCGCGCAGCCAGCCGTCCAGCTCATAAAGCAGTGGACGTATGATCTCGTGGTAGTCATCCCCCCAGGCATAGCGGGCGATTATCCCGCGCGCCGGGTCGGCCAGAAGTTCCGGCGTCAAGTCGAAACGGTGATAATCAACTCCGACCACGATCAACGAGCGATAGGGTTCGCCAGTCTCGGCTAGCAGGGCTGGATTTCGCCTCTTCTCCAGGTTGCGCGCCAGGTAATCCATCTCCCCCGCCCGCCCCAATTCCAGCCAGCGTGCAAAAAAGTCTCCGTGTTCCGCTTCCTCTACCCTGACAATTCGGCAGAAGTCGAAACCAAGACGACCTGCTTCTTTCTTTATCGACATGGCCAAAGAACGGTCCGACACACGGTTGTCCTGTAAGAAGGCTGGCGCTTCTTCACTGCGCTGTTCGGAACTACGCAGCTACAACTGATTTGCAGCCCTGAATGATGCGAGCAAAGGTGCTCTCTCAACTCGCTTCTTTTTTATGGGCGGTCGGGCCTTCGGCCCTCCCTTGTGCAGGGGCTGCGCCCCCGCAACGCCCCCCTCCAAAACCATGCCTCAGCGACCATACGTCGTCCTACCAGCAGTGCTTCTCAGCCAACGCGGCGGCTGCCAACCGAATACCCAGCCTGAAAGTATAGAGGGCGGCGCAGACTTAGGGCTGCTAAAGACAGTCACTGTATCTGGCTCAGAATGTACCGCTGTCCGTGCTATCTGTACGTTGTGCAAGCCGAATCTGCGGGCCAGCGCCGACCCCCGCTTCCAAATAGTTCTGCGCGTTCACTCTTCTCCCTTTGCATTTCCTGTTGAGAGGACAGATTCAACTGAACCTTCATGATAGACACAGTAAGCGTGCCGCGGGACAGGCCCATTATAATCGTAGCCGATCAGAGCATCAAGACATCGTTGGGCCAGGGAGCATCCTCGTACTACCGCACGTATCCAAATGCTTCCCGTCTCCGAAGTCGCCTTAAGAATGGGCGCCAGCACGGCTACATTCGCACCAGAATCCTTGACCAGGGAGTCCACTGACTGGCGAGTTTCTCCTGGTCAATTACCAGTTCGTGTCCCGGAGCGGAAACGTACAGAAAGATATTACGTATAGTGAAGTGACCCGGGAAGTTTGGTCGTCCACCGATCCTGTGCTAAACTGATTCAGTGCAGGCTGGATCACTCGCCTCGGTATTCCAGCGATGATTCGGCTCTTAAAGGGTTGTAACCGCCTGCTAGGGAAAGTATGCACTCAGATGTTCCCACTGAATTTCCCCGGTACATGAGGAAAGGAGTCCAGGAGTACCACATGAGCATATCGCCCGAAGAAAAGACCAAGATTATTGAGGAGTACCGGACATTCGAGCAGGATACAGGATCGCCGGAGGTTCAGGTCGCGCTGCTGACGACTCGCATTAATGCATTGACTGACCACCTCAGAGCCCATAAGCATGATGAAGGGTCCCGCAGGGGGCTGCTGAAGCTGGTCGGCCAGCGTCGCCGCCATTTGGCATACCTGGCTAGAAAAGATGTAAACCGCTACCGCCAGCTGATCGGAAGGCTGGGTCTGCGGAGATAAATGGTTTGGAAGGGGCGGAGTTGACGAATGTCCGCCCCCTTTTTTGTTTTGAATGTTCTTCTGCCGGACGTGCATAGTTGTCGTTCTCTCACAAAGAGGTCCGCTCCAGGCAGACAACATTCCTGATAGCGCCACATGGCGCGACGGAAACACACGAAAAATTGGCGCCCTCCGCTCGTAGATACACCCGGCGCACAGTGTAATGTATCAGGCAGAGTTCTGCCACCGAGGTCCGGCATTGGAGAATGGACCGAAGCCACCGTTAAGAAGAACGTGTGCGCTCTTGAACAAGCGTTTCGATCCGTTCTCCAGTTCCGCACCTCGAAACATTGCGCTCAAAGATTGTTGGGATGAAGCTGCCTATGCAGCAGCTCCGATCGTAAGACCCAACATTCTTGCCCGCCGGTGGCCGCAACGCCGGATGCGTTGTCGGCATTGGTATCTGCACGAACCGGTGGCGCCGCCCATGCGCTCTGCCCCTAAGGGGAGTTGCGCAAAGTTCAATTCGAGGTGAACAAAGATGGATCAACTCAGATTATTTGAAGGCGCCCAGGTCTATAACACGACTTTGGGTGACAAAGAACTAAGCATTGAGACCGGAGTCCTTGCCCAACAGGCCGGCGGCGCCGTCACCGTCCGTTGCGGTGACTCCGTTATCCTTGCCACCGCCACGATGGATAGAGGAGTGCGGCCGGGAATCAACTTCTTTCCCCTGACCGTCGACTTTGAAGAAAAACTCTACGCCGCTGGACGGATCCCAGGCAACCTCTTCCGCCGCGAAGGCCGGCCCAGCGAACAAGGGATTCTCCTCTGCCGCCTGGTGGACCGCCCGCTTCGCCCCCTCTTCCCCAAGGGCATGCGCAACGAAGTTCAGGTCGTCCTCACCGCTCTAAGCTCGGATGGCGAGCATCTCATCGACACGCTGGCCATCATCGCCGCTTCAGCCGCCCTCTCAATCAGCGATATCTCCTGGAGCGGGCCCGTCGGCGCTGCCTCAGTTGCTTATGTAGACGGCGAACTCGTCGTCAACCCGACTGCCTCCGACATGGAGTTGAGTACGCTCGGTCTTCAGGTTGCTGGCACCGCCGACAATATCCTGATGGTGGAAGCAGGCGCCAGCGAACTGCCGGAAGAGATCATGCTCGACGGGCTGCGCCTGGCCTATGAGTCCATGCAGCCCGCAATCCAGACGATTCAGCAGATGGAAGCTGACATCGGCAAGGAAAAGTACACCGATTTCCCCGTCTTTGCTCCCGCCGAGCACACCGTCGAAAAGGTCGACCAGCTGGCGCGCGACAAGGTATACGCGGCCGTGAGTGAAACCACCGACCGTAGCGACCGCAAAGCACGTCTCGCCGAAGTACGCACCGAAACGCTGGAAGCCCTGGCCGAACCGATCAACGCCGCAGAAGTCGACGCCGGCGATGTGGATGATACGCTCGACAGCCTCCATAAAGATGCTGTGCGGCGCCGTATCCTCGATGATAAAGTTCGCCCCGACGGCCGCGACCCCGAAACCGTCCGCCCCATCCAGGTTCAGGTTGGCAACCTGCCCCGCGTCCACGGCAGCGGGCTGTTTATGCGCGGCGAAACGCACGTCCTGACCATTGCCACGTTGGGCACGCCCGGCGACGCGCAACGCATGTATACCTTGCAGCCTGAAGACGATAAACGCTATATCCATCACTATAACTTCCCGCCCTATTCCACCGGTGAAGCCTACCCCATGCGGGGACCGAAACGTCGCGAAATCGGCCACGGCGCCTTGGCAGAGCGGGCACTCCAGACTGTAATTCCCGACGAGTTCCCCTACACCTTGCGCCTGGTGAGCGAGGCTGTCAGCAGCAACGGCTCCACCAGTATGGCCTCCGTCTGTGGCAGTACTTTGGCGCTGATGGACGCCGGCGTCCCCATCGATGCCCCCGTTTCAGGCATCGCCATGGGCCTCGTGCAGGATCAGGAAACCGGTGATTATGTGGTTCTGTCCGATATCCAGGGCGTCGAAGACCACCTCGGCGACATGGACTTCAAAGTCGCAGGCAGCGGACATGGCATCACTGCCCTGCAGATGGACCTCAAAGTTAAAGGGCTGGACTTCGAAATTCTGCGAATCGCGCTGGAGCAGGCCCGGCAAGGGCGCATGCACATCATGGAAAAGATGCTGGAAGTGCTCCCCGAAGCCCGCGAGGAACTCAGCGCCTACGCACCGCGCATTCTCACGGTAAACGTGGACCCGGAAAAGATCGGCAAGATAATCGGCCCGGGCGGCAAGACGGTTCGTGCACTGCAGGAACGTTACGAAGTCAAGATCGATATCGACGACGATGGCTCTGTCTTTATCTCGGGCCAAAATGGTCTCGCTGCCGAAGAGGCCCGCCGCGAAATCGAATCCCTGACCGAAGAGGTCGAAGTAGGCAAAATCTACACCGGCCAGGTTGTAAGAGTCGAGGCCTACGGCGCCTTCGTCAACCTGCTGCCCGGGGTGGACGGACTTGTGCATATCAGCCAGTTGGCTGACTACCGCGTCAACAATGTCGAGGAGATCGCCAACGTCGGCGATGAACTCACGACCATGGTGATCGACATCGACCCAGCCGGCAAAATTCGCCTCAGCCGCCAGGCCGTCTTGGAAGGCTGGAGCGCCGAGGAAGCACGTGAGCGCGACCGCGGCGGACGGCGCGGCGGTGGCGGCGGTCGCGAACGCGAACGCAGCGGCGGACGTAGCGGTGGTCGCGAGCGCGACAGAGGTGGTCGAAACGGCCGCCCCCGTCGATAGAATGCCGTGACCCTGTATTGCGTCACATAGCAGGCCCAAACGATCGATGATGATGTCGACTCGAAAACAGGAGGAGCAGGCCAGTCCTCACGAGTTGCCGCCTACCGATGACGCGCAGTCCGAGGTCATCCCTGCGGAGAATTCGAGCCGACCAAACACTGCCGGGCTGTTCGCGCCAACCGGCGCCGACAGCCCGGCTGTTGGCCATGTGGCCCCCGAATCAAACGGCCTGTCCACGACAGCCTCCGTCATTTCGGCTTTCAAAGAAGTTGTTCAGATCATCCTTCCGGCCCTTTTCCTGGCGGCATTGATCCATCTCTTCCTGGCACAGGCGACCATTGTGCGAGGACAGAGTATGCAGCCTAATCTGCAGCCCGCGGAAAGGCTGATTATGGAAAAAGTAAGCTATTACTTCCATGATCCCCGCCACAACGAAATAGTTGTGTTGGACCTGCCCGAGTCTTCTGCGCTGATTATCAAGCGCGTCGTTGGACTACCTGGCCAAACAGTCGAAATTCTGCAGGGCCAAATCCTTATTGACGGCCGTGAAATCTCTTCCTCATATGCCGGCTCGTCTCGCCGTCGCGCCCTCGCAGGCGCAATCGACGCAAAGACGCCCTCTGGCTACGGCGACGATGCAACCAGTCTCGCCCCCATTACTTTGGCAGACGATCTGTTTTTCGTTCTGGGCGATAACCGCGACAATAGCAATGACAGCCGCACTTTTGGCCCGGTCCACCGCGACATGATCAAGGGTCGGATCTGGGTGCGATACTGGCCGTTGACCAAATTTACAATTTTCAGATAATCTGTGCCGCGACCTGGGTGATTTACCGCCCCGTTCGGAGACATAGGCGGATCGGAGGGTGTCCCCTCTCGCTTCCCTTACCACTATGAGTACCAAGAGTTGGAGTACAACCACTAAAATAGTTGTGTCGGCCAGCCTCGGCCTCCTGGCAGTGCTGCTCCTCTACGCGTTCCGGGTCATGATTCAGCCGACCATCATCGCGCTGCTGCTCACCTTTGTCCTCTATCAACCGGTCAGTTGGGTGCAACAGCGCACCGGTTGGAGCCGGGCTACCTCGATCGTTGCGGTCTATCTGCTGGTGATTAGCATCCTGATCGTAATGGTCGCAATCTTTGTGCCGCGCGTTGTCTCATCCTTCGAGTCACTGGTGATTCTGCTGGAAACGCTGGTAAACGACCTTCAGTCGGCCGCTCCGGGCCCGCTCCTTCCCATCTTCGGCACAAGCCTGAGCGTCAACAGTCTTCTGCAACAATTGGGTACCGTCATCCAAAGCGTATTGTCGCAGGCCGGCGCCGGCGCCCTGGGCTTGGCCGCCACATTCACAACCGGCGTGTTGGCGACCCTTTATGTGCTTGTTCTGGGCTTCTGGCTGCTGAAAGACATAATCAAGCTGCAGCGCATGGTGATGAACGCTCTGCCATCCGATTATCGGGATGATGTCCAGCGACTTTCCCAGGAGTTGGGCGCCATCTGGATGGCCTTCCTGCGCGGTCAGCTGGTCTTGGGCCTCGTCATCGGCTCTATCACCTGGATCATCATGTCAATCGTCGGCCTGCCCAATGCGGCCGCTCTGGCCCTGCTCGCCGGCGTGCTCGAGTTTCTACCAACCGTCGGCCCCGGCATCAGCGGCGCAATTGGCACCTTCGTAGCACTTTTGCAGGGCTCGACCTGGCTACCCATCGGCCATTTTCCTTTCGCTATCATCGTCCTGATCTTCTACGTCTTCATTACACAGGTCGAAAGCGTTTACCTCATCCCGCGTCTTGTCGGGCGCCGCGTGCGCCTGCATCCCGCCGTCACCTTCACCGGCATTATCAGCGCCGCACTTGTTTTCGGCGTGCTGGGCGTCCTCCTCATCACACCGACAATCGCCAGTGTCCGCGTACTTCTCATTTATGTCTTTCGAAAGCTGCGGGACCTGGAGCCTTTCGAATCCACGCAACGGCAAAACGAGATACAGATCCCTGGTCTTATCGGCGGCCACTGGATCGAAGGCGTTGTCTTTGATCTGGATGGGACGCTGACCCACCTGGACTGGTCCCTGGCAAGCGACTTGGCCCAACGCTTTGGCAGGCTGGAGCGAATCTGGCCCCTGGAAAAGCGTGAACTGTTTTTCCGCCGCTTTATGGCGTCAATGGAGGGCCCGTCCCTCGCCGTCATCAGCCTGCTTTCCTGGCTCAGGCTCCACGAGGATGCTCGCCGCCTTACCCGCCGGCTCCAGCGTGTACGTGCCTTCCCCTCCACCGAGACCCAACAGCTGCGTGAAGGCGTGCCTGATCTGCTAATCGAGCTGCGGCAGCAGTACAAGGTGGCTCTGATCACGACACGCTCACGACAGGAACTCGATTCCTTTTTCCAGCGCGCCGACCTGCCCTCTGACCTGTTCGACGCCATCGTCACCCGCGACGACCTGCGCAAGCCCTCTCCTAACAGCGAGGGGCTGATGAATGTGCTCGAGATTCTGAATCTGCCAGCCGAAGCTTGTCTGGTGGTCGGCGATACCGAACTGCAACTGCGCGTTGGAGAAGCAGTCGGCGCGGTGCAGGTGGGTCTCTTGTGCGGCATGGGAGCTACCCAAAACTTCAGTAGTGCAGACCTGATTCTGGACCTGCCGACAGACCTGTCAGCCTACCTGAATCGCCCCCAGGTCATGGCAAAGCTCTGGTCGTGAAGCCTCGGCGGCGAATTCGAAACACTTCCCCCCAGGAGGGTCTAAATAAGAAGACGCTCCCCTCGTATAGTAGATAACTAAGCCAAACGCCTTATTATAGGGGAATCCAGCTCTCTCGAACGAGCTTCAAAGAAGAAGAAGAATGTACATCAGATACTCGAAGGTTTTCCTTGTCTGGGCAATCGCTCTTCATTCCTCGATCGTTGTCTTCAACAACCTCTCCGACTATGACTCAAACTACTGGTTCGTCGTCCACGTCCTCAAAATGGATACGACCTTCCCCGATAACCTGGGGATGTGGCGAGCTATCGACGTTTCTGCACTGCATCACATTTTCTACTGGATCATTATTCTTACTGAAACGGCGATCGCGATTCTCTGTTGGTGGGGAGGAGTTCGACTATTCAAAACCAGAAACGAGATAGAACCGTTCAATAAGGCCAAAGGCGTCACAATTGCAGGCTTGACACTGGGAATGGTCCTGTGGTTTACAGGATTTATCTCCATCGGCGGAGAGTGGTTCCTGATGTGGCAATCGGACGTGTGGGATGGACGGCAGGCCGCTTTCCGCCTCGTCGTCATTTTCGGAATCGTACTTCTCTACCTCGCTCTTCCTGACGAACCCCAGCAGTCCTGACCAAAAAATTGGAGAAGGGCTGCAGCGAGCCCCTGCCTCTAAACAACCTCCTGCTTCCACTGATACTCTCATTTCCCAATTACACGCAGGGAACCGGCCTCCCCGTTCCTACCCGGTAACCCAGGTGCAACTCCCTTCTCTGTCCCAATCCACATCAGCTGCCCGTCACTGCGTATGTGGACGCGTCCTTCCCTGTCATTGCGCAGTACCAGCCGTCCGTCCAATATCTCCAACACCTCCGTGTCCGGGTGCCCGTACCTGTTCTTGGCGCCCACCTGAATGACCGCAACATTCGGGTTGACCGCCTCGACAAACGTCAGGCTGCTGCTGTGTCCGCTGCCGTGGTGCCCGACCTTGAGCACCTGCGCCGCTATCGGTTGCCTCTCGCGCAGCAGCCGCTCCTCGCTTGGTAGCCCGGCATCCCCTGTCAACAACACTGAAAAACTGCCGTAGACCAGCTTCAGCACCAATGAACGCTCGTTCTTGTCATTCTCGTCCAGTCCTTGCAACTCCTCTTCACGCGGCGGCCATAGCGCCCACAGCGCTACCCCGTCACCAAGATCCAACCAGCCGCCTTGCTGCAGACCCACTACCGGCACTTTCTCCGCAGCCAAAGCAGCCAGCCACTCCCGCGAATCCTCGTGCGCGCGCACATTTTCACTGATGACAGCCTGGCCAACCCTGAATCGTCCGGGCAGTTCGACTTGGCCCCCAATGTGGTCCCAGTCGGGGTGGGTCACGATCGCCTGATCGATCTGCCTGTCCCAGAATGGCATCACCGCGCCCAGTTCAGCGAACAGCTGCTGGCGGTCATCGCCGCCATCAATCAGCACCTGCCGCCCGCTCGGCGTCTGGATAAAAATGCCGTCCCCCTGGCCAACGTCCAGGAAATAGATATGAAGTTGGCCGTCCGGCTGTGTGAGAGCCAGCCACCACATCAGACCGGCGACCATCCCCGCGATACCAAACATCCAGCCGGGTACTGCCCCCGCTAGCTGCGCCAACGGCCGGCGTGCAGCTGTCTCACCATGTTTCGCCATCGAAAACCGGACGGCCCTGTGCCCAAGACGGGTCAGAGCTTTCGCCAACGGCCTTCGCCAGTACAAACCCAGAATAGCGGCATAGGTTAGAGCCGTAAGACCTCCCCCATACGCGTAGACTTCAACGCTGCCGCCCTTGAAAGACGCCATCCATTTCACGATCATCGTCGTCCACCATAAACTGGCGTAAGGTATCACCATTAGGTACTGCGCAACCTGTTCCAGCCCGACAATTCCAACAACCAACCCCAGGCCCCCAACAATCATTATGAGTGGTTGCACTGGCGCGATTAGCACGTTTGCAAGCAGACTGGTCAGGCTGAGACGTCCAAAGTAAAGAACAATAAGTGGTAAGGTAGTTGCGCTGGCCGCGATCGTCAACAGCAGGCTATCCCGCAGCCAGTGTCCGACTGACCAGGGAATGAGAAAGTACCCTCGGGGATTATCCGGCTCAGTTCCCCCATGCCCTAAACCCTTCTTCATCTGGTGCCAAATCGAAGTAGAAATGTCCGTTAGAGCCGGACTGATCAGGACCAGTCCGACCGTGGCAGCGCTGCTTAGCTGAAACCCGACATCCCAGAGCATGTGAGGATTCCACAACGTAATCCCCCAGCAGGCCGCGGCCAGGCTTGCCAGCGCCGTGCTCTGCCTTCCCAAAACCGAAGCCACTACAAACAGGCCGCCCATCAATGATGCCCGCAATACCGCGGCGTCACCACCCACCAGGACTGCATAAAATCCTAGGCCGGCCAGTGTCGGCCACAGCGCGCCGCGCCTTCCAAACAACCTGATACCCAGCGCCATCAACACGCCGGCCACCAGCGCTACGTTGCTGCCGCTGATCACTATCACATGGCTGGTGCCGGTGAGGTTGAACTGTTCGTACAACGTATCGGGAATGCCGGCTTCAATGCCCAACAGCATTCCGTTTGCCAGCGCCGCATACGGTTCAGGCAGGAGGCGGTTGAGCAGCCTTTCGCCGCGCTCCCGCAGTTCGTAGACGTGCTGCAGCAGGAACCCTCCCTGCACCATACCCGGCTGCGGCTCGACGCGCGCCCGCTGTATAAGGCTGTGAATCTGCTTGCGCGCCAGATAGGCCCGGTAGTCAAAGCCTTCAAAGACCGGCGGCTCCCTCAGCTCGCCGCTGACCCGCACACTTTCGCCGAAGCGATAGCGATTGCCGTCCACTGTATGAAGCCGCAATCGCCCACTTACCTTCTTTCTCTCGCCGTCAAGCTCCAGAGAGTCCACCTCAACATCCAGACGCCACTGGCCGTCTTTCAGGATTGGATAACTCGCAACATAGCCGTCCAAAACTGCCCATGAGTTCTCCCTGCCCCCGGCGTCGCCGTTGTAATAGGCCAGGTCGGATGGCCCAAGACAGGGTTGGGGCGGCTGCGAACCCAGGCGCAGAATGCCGCACATTCCCGCCAGCGCTATCCCTCCAATCAGCCAGCCGGAGGGGGTCCCCCGCGGCGGATCAAAACCGGCCGCAGCCGGCCATCGCAGAGGCGCCGAGACTCTGACTTTGACCTTTGCGTCCATCCACAGAAATAAGGCAGTCAGAGCCAGCGCAGTAATCCAATAAAGGGCGCTGATTCCACAGCCAAACCAACCCTGTTGCCACAGAAAATGACCGGCGGTTACGCCCCCAAGATAGGTAATGGCAAGGTGAAGTAGTTTCATCCGATCGGGCAGACGTGAGAGGCAGAATAGTCTAAAGCGGCCAACAGTACAGCCGGTGCTATCATACTCTAAGTCGAAATAAACTTCGTTATTGCAAAAGCGCTCCCCGCAGAACCCAATTTTCGAAACCGGCGCGTAACGAGAAAATCTGTGCAGCAGTTTTTCCTCTCGTCTGATCTTATGGTATAACTGAACCGATAAAGGCTCCTTGCAATTTGCGCATTACCTTCGTAGCACAACGCGGATTTCAATATAAAATTTGCCCATATAGTTTCCATCACGCGAACCAATCGAGGAGGTAGTTCTTTGCAAGCATTAGACTATGTAGCACCCAACAATGTGGACGAGGCAATCTCGGCACTAGCTGACGGTGGCGAGAGGGCCCGACCGCTGAGCGGCGGCACCGACCTGATCGCTCAGCTCCAGGAAGGACGCCTTGGACTTGACACAATCGTTGACCTTAAGCGGATTCCTGAACTGATGGCGATCTCGGTCAGCAGCGATAGCCTGACCATCGGCGCTTCCGTATCCTGCCATACGATCAACGCCAACCAGTCCGTTCGCGATGCCTATCCAGCTCTGATCGATTCAACCCACCTGATCGGCGGCACGCAAATTCAAGGGCGCGCCAGCCTAGGCGGCAACCTGTGTAACTCTTCTCCGGCTGCCGATTCGATTCCTAATCTGATCGCCCATAACGTCACTTGTCATATTGCCGGCCCCAGCGGCCGCCGCTCAGTCGCAGTTGAGGACTTCTGCACCGCGCCGGGCCGCAATGTACTGGAAAACGGTGAGTTCCTGGTCGCGTTGGAATTCCCCACGCCGCCCGCGAACTTCGGCGCAGCCTACCTGCGTTTCATTCCTCGCAACGAAATGGACATTGCAGTAGTCGGCGCCGGCGCCTCTGTTGTCCTGAGCGATGACAAGAATACAATCCAGTCTGGACGCGTCTCTCTGGGCGCTGTCGCCCCAACTCCCCTGCTCGTGCAGGAGGCAGGCGACGCGCTGGCCGGTCAACCCGTCTCGGAAGAGACCCTGGCCAGGGCCGCCGAACTGGCCAAAGACGCGGCGCGACCGATCAGCGACATGCGGGGAACGATCCCTCAGCGCAAACACCTGTCAGCTATCCTGACACAACGCGCTTTGCGAATCGCTATCGACCGGGCACGTGGTACCAAAACTGTTGACGAATTGGGGAGACTGAACGGACATGGCTAAAAAGATCGCTGTAGAAACAACTCTGAATGGTGAAGAAACTGTCTTCCTTTGCGAACCTCGCCAGACTCTGCTCGAGGCGCTTAGGGACAATCTGGGACTGATCGGAAGCAAAGAAGGCTGCGGCAATGGCAACTGTGGCGCCTGCAACGTGCTCCTGGACGGCGTTCTCGTCAACTCCTGCCTTGTGCTGGCGCCGGAGATTGAAGGCCGCTCGGTCGTGACGATCGAAGGCATCGCCGAAGACGGCCAGCTGCACCCCCTCCAGCAGAAATTCCTGGAGCATGCCTCTCTGCAATGCGGCATCTGCACACCGGGATTCATCGTCTCGTCCAAAGCGCTTTTGGACGATAACCCTAGCCCCAGCGAGCACGATGTACGCCTCTGGCTGGCAGGAAACCTCTGCCGTTGCACAGGCTATGACAAGATCGTGCGGGCAGTGTTGGACGTGGCCGAAGGTGACGCCTAACGCCGAGGAGAAAATACAATGGCCGATACGAAACAGAATGGAACTGGTCAACCGGCCGCTAACGGCCAGAACGGTTACAAGGTTATCGGCACGCGTCCTGTCCGGCCGGACGGTGTTGACAAAGTAACCGGCCGCGCCGTCTATGCCGCCGATGTGCAGATGACCGGGCTGTTGCATGGATTCGTCCTGCGCAGCCCCCACGCCCACGCCCGCATTCGTTCCATCGACACCAGCAAGGCCGAAGCCCTACCGGGCGTGCGCGCGGTCGTCACCGCTGACGACCTGCCTGTGGCCGAGGACAAAATCGAAGACCTGGGCGAAGGCGCCATCAATCTAAAATACCTGAGCGACAATGTTCTGGCCCAGGAAAAGGCGCTGTACCACGGCCACGCCGTGGCAGGCGTCGCCGCCGTCAACCCGCATATCGCCCGCGAAGCCGCCGAGTTGATCGAAGTCGATTACGAGGTGCTTCCCCCAGTTATGACCGTGGACGATGCCCTCGCTGAAGATGCGCCCATCCTGCTGGATACACTGCGCACAGATAAGATGGGCGAAATCGGCACCGAGCCGTCAAACCTGGCCTCCTTCTTCCGCCACCAGCGCGGCGACCTCGACGCTGGCTTTGCCGGCGCCCACCTGGTCGTGGATCGCACCTTCCGCACCGAAACCGTCCACCAGGGCTACATTGAACCCCATGCCGCAACTGCCCTGCATAGCGCTGACGGCCAAATCACGATCTGGACAAGCACCCAAGGTTCGTTCGCCGTACGCGGCCAGGTCTGCGAAATCCTGAAGATTCCCGTCTCCCGCCTCAAAGTCGTGCCGACTGAAATCGGCGGCGGCTTCGGCGGCAAAATCAACGTCTACGTTGAACCGGTCGCTGTGGTCCTGTCCGAAAAAGCCGGCCATGAACCAGTCAAAATTGTTATGAGCCGCGCCGACGTTCTGGCTGCAACCGGGCCCACCTCCGGCTCAAATATCCGCGTCAAAATCGGCGTCGATGCTGATGGTAAGATCTCCGCCGCCTTGGCCGAACTCTACTACGAGGCCGGCGCCTATCCCGGCTCACCGGTCGGGGCCGCCGCCAACGTGAGCCTTGCCCCCTACGCCATCGACAACCTGCAGGTAGATGGCTATGACATAATCGTCAACCGGCCCCGCAGCGCTGCCTACCGCGCGCCCGGCGGCACCAATGTAGCCTTTGCCGTCGAAAGCGTCGTCGATGAACTCGCCGAAAAGCTGGGCATGGACCCGGCCGAATTCCGTGTCCTCAACGGGGCAAAAGAGAACGACCGGCGCCCGGATGGCCTGCAGTACGCCCGCATCGGTCATATCGAAACCGTCGAGGCGATTCGGGATTCCGAGCACTATCAGTCGCCGCTCGAAGGCAAATATCGCGGCCGCGGCATTGCATCTGGCTACTGGAACAACTGGGGCGGCCAGTCCAGCGCCACCGCCGTGCTCAACCCTGACGGCACCGTAAATCTTAACGAGGCCTCCACCGATATCGGCGGTACAAGAGCCTCTATCGCCATGCAGTTGGCCGAGGCCATGGATATCGAGTACGAACAGGTCAAGGCCCGTGTCGTCGATACCGATACCGTCTCATATAATGACGTGACCGGCGGCAGCCGTACCACGTTCGCCACCGGCCTGGCCGCATACAACCTCGGCCAGCAGCTCAAAAAAGAGATGAAGCGTCGTTTGGCCGAACACTGGGATGTCGCCCCCGGCGATGTATGCTACGAAGACGGCGTATTCAGTGCCGGCGGCGAGAGCCTGCCCTTCGTTGATGCCGCTGGCATCGTCCAGCGCGATGAGCCCCTGATGGCCAGTTCCACCGTGCACCCGCAGGACTTCGGCCCTGGGTTCTCCACCCAATGCGTCGACATTGAAGTCGATGCGGAGACCGGCAAGATCACGATCCTTCGCTACACCATTGCCCAGGACGTGGGCAAGGCCATCCATCCTTCCTACGTCGAAGGGCAGTTGCAAGGCGGTGTCGCCCAGGGCATCGGCTGGGCCATCAACGAAGAATACATTTATGACGACGAAGGCCATCTGCTCAACGCCAGCCTTCTGGACTACCGTATGCCCACCGCGCTGGACCTGCCCATGATCGAAACGATTCTGGTCGAGGTTCCCCATCCGGCTCACCCCTACGGTGTGCGCGGTGTCGGTGAGGTCAATATCGTGCCGCCTGCCGGCGCAGTCGCCAATGCCGTCTACCAGGCGACCGGCATCCGCATGGACAAGCTGCCCATCTCCCCGGCCAACCTGCTCGAAGCCATGTGGGCCAAAGAGGCCGAAAGTGCTGAACTGGTTCCAGGAGACGATTGAGCGTGGCCACAGTCTGGATTCCACCCCTGATGCGCTCACTCACCGACGGCCAGCAGATCGTCGAAGCAGAAGGGGAATCGGTGCGAGAGCTTGTCGCCGCCCTTGAGGAACGCTTCCCGGGTGTCGCCGACCGCATCATAGATGAAGGACGCATTCGGCCCGGCTGGACCGTCGCGGTCGATGGCGCTGTGCAAAATCGCGGCCTGCGCGCCGCCGTAGGGCCGGACAGCGAAGTACATTTCGTCCCTGCAATGACCGGCGGCAACTCGGTTCGAGTTTGAACTGCGCGCGCGGCAATCCGGCAATGCGCAATTGCCGCGATACGAATGGAAATTTGCGCTTTTTTCTCTGCCCGCCGCAAGAGCCGGTAACGTTGGCCTGTCAGCGGGCTCCGAGTTCCTCAATAGCGAATGCAGAGTTCAGGACCCGGCAGCATGTAGCAACGCTGCCGGGTCTTTCGATTGGCATCCTAGCCGGTTCAGGCGCGAATGGATGTGTTGATTCCAATCGAAGCCAGTGGTGGCGTGCCTTAGTCCGGCACGCAGCACTGTAACCCGGAACCGAACATCCTGATTCCCATCTGAAAGCACGATTCTTCGCGCGAGTTACGCAACGGAGACTCGGCCACCTATCCTGCCCATACGCAATGAGCATTACGCATCACGCATTACGCATTACGTGCAAAAGCATGTCCGCACGTTGAACGGACCTGAAATCCATGCCGGCTCGGAACTCGAGGCCCACAAGCACAGAAGAAAAGATCACCCTCCAATGGCCCCGTAAACGGCTGCAAGTAGAGCCGTCCCGACCTTCTGTCCAGCAGGTGGAACGCTACCCACCCCAATACTCCGATGCAGCCCGCAGCGGTCTGCTGCTCTCCGGCGATAACTTCGATTCGCTCTCCTGGCTGCTGGCCAACGGCTATCGCGGCAGCGTCCGCCTGGTCTACCTGGATCCGCCATACAACTCAAACCGCACCTACACCAGCCGCATTCGTCTGCGCGGTAAGAGGCAGCCCACACTGGGCGAAATGGCCGCGTACGACGATATCTGGCAGCCCGGCGCCTACCTCCAATTCCTGGCCGACCGGCTCCTCCTCCTGCGCGACCTGCTGCACCCTGACGGAACGCTCTGGCTGCACTGCGATCATCGCATGCAAGCCCAGCTGCTCCTGCTGCTGGCAGAGATCTTCGGCCCCGATTCGCATCTCAACACCGTGTTCTGGCGCAGCCAGACAATGCGCGGCGCCAAGGTCCATGCCCGCTACTTTCCCCACAGCGCCCAGGCAATCCACATCTTTCGCAGGACACCACAGGGCCGGCCTGTCTGGAATGCCCCCAAACGCGAGATCGTACTCACCGAGGAAGCCGCCGCCGCACAGTACATGCGCGACGAACGCGGCTTTTTCCGCACCTCGGATCCCGGCACATACAGCTTCGAGCGACTGGCCGCCCTGTTTGCAGAGGGACGGCTCTATGCCCCTTACGGCGGCAACGTGATCGTAGATGAGGACGCGCAACGCGTATACGCCTCCAATGGCGGAAACATCGGCGTGAAGTACCACCTCACCCAACGCGGTCGCAACCACTACGTCCTCATCAGACCAGTGGACAATCTGTGGGACGACATCCCCGGTCTGGGGACTGTGCCCGGCGAAGACGAGAACTACCCTACGCAAAAAACCGAACGGCTGCTGCAGCGGATCCTGGAAACAGCCAGTAATCCCGGAGATCTCGTCCTCGACCCATTTGTCGGGTCCGGCACAACGCTCACCGTGGCGCAAGAGTTGGGTCGTGACTGGTTGGGCTGCGACAGTTCCTGGCGCGCGGTTCGCACGGCCGCGGGCCGTCTCAGCCGCCAACTGCCTCCCGCAGATTCATCCGATTCCGAGAGGGGCAGCTGCTCCGATCAGGAGCAAGGGGGCGGTAGGAACTGCTCTCGAATTGAGTACGGATACCGAATTCTGCGACTTGGCAACGGCAGTTCCGTTTACAGCAGCCAACATTTGCAAGAGCTGCACGACAGCCCCGCAGCGGAGATTAGGCTCGATCAGGATGGCGACAGTTTAAACATTCGGATCGAGCAGTTTCTTAGTCCGCAACTGGATCATCTGGCCGCCAAAGCGAATTTCAATCTGCCGCCAGACTGGCGCCTGCAAGTCCGAGCTGTCCTGATCGATCCGGACTTTGACGGCAAGACCCTGCGGCCGGCGTTAGTGGACGCGCCCGCGGGCAAGAGCGCTCTCGTCGCTGGAGACTATTCCTGCCAGCTGCCCGTTGACCCAGGCAAACAGGATCGTGACCGCGCTCCGCATCGGACTGTCGCCATTCTGATAGTCGACGTAGCCGGAGAGGAGCATCTCTTAGTGGACCCAACTCGGTAACGGGAGCTTCTTCGCGGGGCGAAATCTGACAAATCCCCGTCTAAAGCAGATATCCGCCAGAGTTCCCCCCAATGCCAACCTAAGACTTTCGAACGACCGGAGATGCCCGATATGCCGCCAAAATGATTTCGAAGGTCTGAACGGTTGGGCTTTTTCGCATAGCCAACCAAAGGCAAGTGCCAGCCAGCTACAATCGTGTATCGCAAATTGTAATGCTTCGGGCGGTCTGCCCGCACCTGACCCTCGCTCAGCTAGGCTTCTGCAACATTGCAAAAACTGAGGAAACGACCATCGCGAAACCTGCCGCGAGAACAATCACGCGCAGAAATGGTATACTTTATCCACTATGGCCATTCAGCTTCTTTCTCAGGACGTAGCCGCCAAAATTGCCGCCGGTGAAGTTGTGGAACGCCCGGCAAACGTCGCCAAAGAACTGATCGAGAACAGCCTCGATGCCGGCGCGACCGAGGTGCAGGTCGAGATCAGAGAAGGAGGCCGGCGCCTCCTGCAGGTGACCGACGACGGGTATGGAATCCCCGCTGCCGAAGTGCCGCTGGCAGCCCAGCGCCACGCGACTAGCAAACTGCATACCGCCGCCGATCTGGACTGCATCACCTCATTCGGCTTTCGCGGCGAGGCCCTCTATAGCATCGCTGCCGTCAGCCGCATGGCGCTGAGAAGCCGCCACGCCGAATCCGAATCCGGCGCCGAACTGCATATCGAAGGTGGAAAAGTCATACGCAATCAGCCCGCCGGTTTACCCGTGGGCACAGTCGTCTCTGTCGAAAATATCTTCTTCAATACGCCCGCGCGGCGTAAGTTTTTGCGGCGCCCGGCAACGGAGGCCAGCCACATCGCCGCCATAGTCCAGCGCTATGCCCTGGCCTATCCGGCCTGCCGCTTCCAATATGTCAGCGAAGGCAAACTCTCATTCTTCACTGAAGGCACCGGTCGCGTTGACGACGTTCTGTCGAAAATCTACGGGCGCGAGAACGCCAGCCAGATGTTTCCCGTGGGTCGATCGCGCGAACGCGCCGCAGCCAGTGCCAATGCAGCACCGGCAAACGAAACCTCCCAGCCACAGGAGGACGAAGTCAGCTTCATGTCCGACGCCGACGAAAGTCCGGCGGCGCCATCTACCGCACCACCGGCAGGAGTGCACGTCAGCGGATACGTCAGTTCGCTATCCCTCACCCGCCCCACTCGCACTCAGATCAACCTGTTCGTTAACCGCCGCTACGTCGAAGATCGAAGCCTGACCCACGCGGTTGTACAGGCATATCACACTCTGTTGCCGGTTGGCCGCTATCCACTGGCTGTCCTCTTTGTCGAATTGGACCCGGCCGAGGTGGACGTCAACGTGCATCCGCGCAAGACCGAAGTGCGTTTTGTCGACGCCAACAAGGTCTTCAGGGCTGTCCAAAGCACCGTTCGCCAGGCGATTGTCGATAACGCCGGCGTGCCTGAAATGCAGCTGGGCGGCGAAGACGCGCGACCTGGCCCAATCCATACCCAGTCGTCGGGGGAACCGCGGGCTGAAGGCTTCGACCCACAAACAGCCCACCAACCACATCAGAGCGGATGGTCTGCCCGCCGCCACGCGATTCTCAGCGCCGGTGTCGAACAGCAGCCCGTAATACCATTCGAAATGCCGCCCGCCGACCAGCCCGAATCAGATCCGCTGCTGGACGCACCGAAATCTCTGCCGGACGCGTCGGCGCCGCCGGCAACGCCTGCCAGCAAGCAAGACGCGCCTCCCTTCGACGCCGATCAGTCCCTACCCCCACTTCGGGTAGTTGGGCAGGCAGGCGCAATGTATGTGGTTGCCGAAGGGCCGGAGGGGTTGTACCTGATAGACCAGCACGCCGCCCACGAACGGATCCTGTACGAGAAGTTCATGGCCCAGCGCGCAAGCGGCGAAGGTCAAGGAATCGCCCGCCAGGGGCTGCTTGCACCAATTTCACTGCATGTGGGCGACGCCCGCGCCGGTCTCGTTGCTCAGCACCTCAACGAGTTGAACGCCGTTGGCTTTGGCGTCGAACACTTCGGCGGCGACACCTTCCTCGTACGCGCCGTCCCCAGCCTCCTATCCGATCAGGACTCTGAACGTGCGCTCGATGAGATCGTGCAGGGCTTGGCCGAAAATCGAGACATTGTCGGCGAGGAGTTGGAAGCCCGTTTGGTGAAGATGGTCTGCAAGCGGGCGTCGATCAAGGCCGGCCAGATTCTCAGCGACATCGAAATGAAGGAGCTGGTGCGCCAGTTGGAGCAGTGCCAAGCCCCGCGTACCTGCCCCCACGGACGCCCCACAATGCTGCAACTGAGCGCCGGCGAACTGGAGCGAGCCTTCAAACGGACGTAGCGCAGTTCAACCGCTGTCATTCGCCAGACGTGCGCTTACCAGTCTGTTCAGGCTAACGCCCTGTTCTGCCGCGCGCAGAACCAGCGCCGCGTGCGTTTCCGGCGGCACACGCACCAGGAACTTCCCGCTGTATGTTCGGTCGGCAATTGGCTTCGGCGCAATCTCGCCCTCATCTCGCATGTCGCTGATACAATCAGAAACCAGACGGCGAATTCCGGAAAAGGCCTCTTCTGGCGTCTGCGCCAACCAACTCAGCGAAGGAAACTCGGCGCACAGACCGACATATTCGCCATCTTCGCGTGACCAGGTAACGCGATATGTGTATTGGTCCTTCATTGCATCCCCTTTAGTTTCTCGATAGCTCGAAACTACTAAGCCACAACTAAATTGCGATCCCGAATGAGGCGAGCGAAGGTGGTTGCTCTCTCCTCACTCCTTTATACTCTCTTTTTGCATCTGGGCGGTCGGGCCTTCGGCCCTCCCTTGTGCAGGGGCTGCGCCCCCGCAACGCCCCCCTACAAAACCATCGCTCACCGACCGTGTGTGCGCATTCCAGCCGTGCGGCTCCAGCAACGTGGCCGCCGCCAACCGAATACGCAATCAGATTGCCTGAATTGCGGCAGCGATAAGGGACTGGTCAAGACAGACACTGTATATGGCTTAGCAGTTACGATAGCTCTCATTACCTGGCGTACCTGATATGCCTTTGCTTGCGCCTTGCTGTTTTGGATATTCACTCTAGGATCGCCTGCCCTTGGCGTCCGATAAGTCCGATGGCCGCTCCCCTTTTGACGAGATTCCCCGAAGTACCTGTCGCAAATCTACGCTAGGTCAGCGCGCCAAACACCCTTCCGCCTCCAGCCAGGTCTCTGGCGAACCTCCCTTGTGTTCTCCATTTCACGTATAATATCAATAACGATACCGTAAGTCAAGCGCTTGCGACGATGAAGGCACGTTTCCTTATCTCCCATCCGACCGTACAACAGCGATCACATGGCAGGAAATGCACCCCCTCACCCAAATGCCAGTCCACGTCGCCACCCCCATTAGCAGCCCGCCCGCACATCTCTCGCACACCTTTGTTCCTACCCACAAAAACCCATTCGTTTTGGGGAGAGTAAACTCTGGTGTGCTATACTAAAAGATGGTGCTCGAAAAGCTGGCAGATGCCCTTACGGCGTACCGGCATCACGCCGCGCAATTGGACTCCGAGCCCCCAATTACGATTCAGGACAGCCGGCGTGATTGAATTCGACAACCCGGAACTGCTGGCAACAATAGTTGGCATTACCTGCTTCGCTATCGGCGCGTGGCTGGGAAGCCAGTTTCCGGACATTGACAGATTTCGGATCTTCCGCCTGCGCCACAGGTCTGGTGTAACACACAGCTTTTTGTTACCCGGCCTTTTTCTAATAGGCGGCGCTTTTACGCGGCTCCAATGGGCAGACTGGTTCACCGCCGGCTTTTCTGCTGGCGTTGCACTGCACCTGGCCTTCGATCTCTTTCCCGGGAAATGGCGCGGGTTCGCGCTGATAGACGTGCCAAAATTGGGACGAATTACAAGAAACTTATCGACTGTCTGGCTGTTCGTCAGCCTGTTCGTGTGTGTAATCGTTTCAGTATCCATCATCCCTGCTCTCGGCCCGGCAGGCATTTTCGCCTACGTCACTGCACTTGCCGTACTGTATCTCCACGGCATTCTGGCGAAAAAAGAGCATTTCGCCGCCGGACCGCTTCTGACAATTCTTACCCTGGGGGGCGAAGCTCTCTAGGCTCTCGCTACCAAGAAATACAATGAGAGGCAAAGTACGATGACCTTGACCGTTACCACAGAACCAATGGACAGACGACAACTCTCCATGACAATCGAAGTTGCCGACGAGCGCATCGATCAGGAGATGCGTAAAGCCGCCCGCAAACTCGCCGGGCAAGTACGCATTCCCGGTTTCCGCAAAGGGAAGGTGCCTTTTCATATTCTGCTTCAATTCGTCGGCCGCGAAGCAATCATCAGCGAGTTTGTGGACGAGCTGGGCCAGGAAGTTTACAAGGAAGCGCTCGACCAGGAGGGTTTGGAGCCCTTTTTCATGGGAAGCCTTGATAACGTCGACACGGAAGAGTCCGTCCGCTTCCACCTGACGATACCGCTTCCGCCAGAGGTCAAACTGGGCAGCTACCGCGACTTGCGCGTCGAAGAAGAGGAAGCCGAAGTCGACGAAGAACAGATCCAGCAGCGCATACAGTCCATCCTCGAACAAAATGCCGACTACGTTGAAGCAGACCGCCCCAGCCAGTACGGGGATCTGATGACCATCGACGTCAAAGGCGTGGTTTTGGACGATCAGGGCAATGAGACCGAAACCGTCGTCTTCGATGAGGAAGATTGGGACGTAACGCCGGACCAGGAAAACCCAATGGAGCCTGCCGGTCTGGATGAATCACTTGTGGGACTGTCCCCCGGTGAAGAAAAAAACTTCGCAATCGCCTGGCCCGATGACAGCCCCAGCATGTATGCCGGCAATACTGTCCGCTTTGCCGTGAAAGTCCACAAAACAAAGTCCTTCGAGACGCCGGCCGAATTGACCGATGAGATCGCCCAGAACTTCGGCCCCGATTTTGAAACCGCCGCCGACCTGCTTGATGACATTCGCGAGAACGCACAGCAAGAGGCGCAACAACAGGCGGAAAACGAACATATCCAATCAGTTCTCCAGGAACTGGTCGACATGAGCGACGTTGTCTATCCACCCGTGGCCGTTGACCTTGAGATCGACCGGATGGTGCGTAACTTCGATATGCAGATTCGGCAAATGGGTCTGCAAGGAATGGAACAGTATCTGGAGATGTCCAACCAGACTATCGAAGAGTATCGCGAATCAATGCGCGAAAACGCCGAACAGTCACTGCAGATTGAGCTTGCGCTTGTAGAGTTCGCCCAGAACGAGAAGCTGACCGTCAGCGACGAAGAATTTGAAGCACACATCGGCGATATGGCCGGCCCCCTGCCCGAGGATGCAGATGAGGAAACGACCAAGGCGCGTATCGACATGCTCGATATGATGCGCGCCGAACACAGCCGTCCACATGTCGAAAGTGAAATCCTCAAAGACAAATCAATTAAGTTGCTGCTGGCAATCTCCCGCGGCGAAGAGATCCCCGAGCCGGTGGCCGAAGCCGACGCGGCAGACGATGCCGACCAGCCCGATGCAGACGACTCCGATCAGCCGGCGCAACCAGCCGAATCCGAGCCAGCTGCAGAAGGCGCCGCCGCAGATGAGGCCAACGAAGAGATCGCAGAATCCTGAATCGGACGCTAACACAACACTAACGCAGAATAGAGCGGCCCCTACATTTCTCGGCAGGTGCATCGGATACATTGAAGCCTGCTCCGAACAGTCGAACTGCCGTACCACTGGCTGATTTCGGGGCCAGTTCACAACCAGATTATCATCCGAAAAAGGGAGATCCAGATGTTTCATCCGTTCAACGAACCGCATGCGGGCCAGCCGCCTGAATCGCCGCAAAATACTGAAATACCCGGCTGGACGAGCGGCCTGACGCCTTCGAATATTGTGCCGATGGTGATCGAGAGCACCGGCCGCGGTGAGCGCGCCTATGACATATACAGCCTCCTGCTGAAGGAACGCATCATCTTCCTCGGTATGCCCCTTTCCGACCAGGTGGCCAATCTGATTGTGGCCCAACTGCTCTACCTGAATTCTGAAGACCCGAACCAACCGATCCAGATGTTCATACATAGCCCGGGCGGCCTCATCTACGCCGGCTTGGCCATCTATGACACCATGAAAATGATCAACACGCCGATACATACTTTCGCCGTCGGCGTGACCGCCAGCATGGGTACCGTCCTGCTCTGCTCCGGCACCAAAGGCAAGCGCTACGCCCTTCCCCATGCAACTATCCACATGCACCCGGCCGGCGGCGGCGCCCAGGGCTATACCGAAGACGTGCGCATCGCCCTACGCGAGCAGGAGCGGCTCCAGACCCAGCTGTTCCATATCGTCGCGCAACAGACAGGTCACGTCTGGCAGGAGATCGAAGAGATATTCCAGCGCGACCGCTGGATGAACGCGATCGAAGCGCGTGACTTTGGCCTCGTTGACGAAGTGCTCGGCGACAGCAGCGATATCGTCTCTGTCGTAGACGGCCAGCTCAATGTGCCCAGCGCGAATGGCACAGAAACCGCTGCCGAAGAAGAGGCCGCGGCCGACGAAGAGTAGCAAGACCAGCCGGAATAGGCAGCCAGGCCGCAAGCAAGGCCTTGTGATCGGCAAGCAAGGGTGCAGGCGATGTACACTGTGTGGGCTCGCCGCCCTTCTTGTTGCCGAATCTATGCCCTGAAACGTGAATTAATCTTAACCTGGATACGCCATGAACGTTTGCTCCTTCTGCGGCAGAGAGGAATCGGAGGCCAAGCGCCTTATCGCTGGCGACGACGATGTCCATATCTGTGACGAATGTATCCGCCTCGGCGCCGAAATCCTGGACGAAGAAGGGGTGGGGCAGATCGGTGCCTCGGCCAAAGTCGCACAGGTCACCGCCAAACGTGTGCCCAGCCCACGCGAAATCGTCCGCAGCCTGAATCAGTATGTGATCGGCCAGGACCGTGCAAAAAAAGTGCTGTCGGTCGCGGTCTACAATCACTATAAGCGAATCTTCGGGGGCAGCGGCGCGGCCGCGCAACGCTGGCGAGAAAACCAGCTCGACAGCGGCGAAGAGGCCGGCGACTCCGCTCCCCGCAGCGAAGAACAGGCACTCCAGGGCCAGGATGATCAGATCGCCGAGGAGGAGCAGGTAGAGCTTGCCAAGAGCAATGTGCTTCTCATAGGCCCCACCGGAAGCGGCAAGACGCTCATGGCCCAAATGCTTGCCAGGCTCCTCGATGTCCCCTTTACAATCGCAGATGCTACCAGCCTGACAGAGGCAGGGTACGTGGGCGAAGATGTCGAGAGCTTGTTGGTTGGGCTTTTGCAGGCCGCCGACTGGGATGCCGACAGGGCCGCTTGCGGCATCGTCTACATTGATGAGATCGACAAGATCTCCCGCAAAGCCGGCGACAACCCCAGCATCACTCGCGACGTGAGCGGAGAGGGTGTCCAGCAGGCCCTGCTGAAGATCATCGAGGGCACGACCGTCAACGTGCCTCCCAGCACAGGGCGCAAACATCCCCAGCAGGAATTCATACCGCTTGACACTCGTAACGTGCTCTTCATTGTGGGAGGGGCGTTTGTGGGAATGGCCGACATGGTCCGCAGAAGACTTCGGCGTCGCGCCGGCTTGGGCTTCGTGGACGACGAATCGGAGCTGGAACCCATGGCAAGGGTTGCAGAAGAGGACGGTGTCGACGATTTGCCCCTTCCCGATGGCCTGACCGAGCGCCAGCGTGAACTGAAGCTCCGTCGCCTCGAAAAGGAAGGGCGGGACGAGAGCCGCCTCCTCCAGCAGGTGATGCCGGACGACCTGCTCCACTACGGACTGATACCGGAATTTGTCGGGCGCGTACCGGTTGTCGTCAGTCTGGATGCGCTCGACCGCGACACGCTTGTCGAAATCCTCACCCGGCCTAAAAACAGCATCGTGCGCCAGTTTGAACAGCTCTTTGCAATGGATGATGTCCTGCTGGAGTTCGAGCCCGATTCGCTCTCCGCGGCCGCAACGGAAGCATATATGCGCCGCACCGGAGCAAGGGGCCTGCGTTCGATTGTCGAAGAGGGGCTGTTGGACGTAATGTACGAAATACCCGGCCGTGACGAAGTCGTCCGCTGCCTTGTCCGCCGCGATGTGTTTGAGGACGGCGCCATGCCCCGCCTCTTTGGCCGACAGGGCCAGCAAGTTCGCCTCAATAATGAGCAGGAGCTGGACGCAGCAGCCTGACCGCTATTCCGAATCTTCTGTCAGATTCACCCGCGTTTCGTATGACGTATCGCCGCGCAAGAGAGAAACGGTCACTGCGTCGCCCACCTGCAACGCCTCCAATCGCAGCTGCAAGGCCTTCTGGCTCCCCACCGGCTGGCCATCGATCGCGGTCAGTATGTCGCCGCCCACGTATACCTGCCGGTTCCACAGAACAATCCGCTCCTGCGCTCCCCGTACGCCTACCTTGTCCAACGGGCTGCCGCGCTCCAACTGTACAAGCAGCAGTCCTTCCTCCACCGACAGATCGAGAGCCGCCGCCACCTGCGGCGTGATCTGATAGCCAAAGCGGATGCCCAGGTCAGGGTGTCGGTAACGGCCAAGCGATTTGAGTTCAGGCAGCGCCCGCACGATTTTTTCGACAGGCAAAGCAAAACTGACGCCCGTGTTGGCGCCGCTGCGGCTGAAAAGGGCAGTAATCATGCCGATAACTCGACCCGAGCTGTCCAACAGCGGACCGCCGGAGTTTCCCTGGTTAATTGCCGCATCGATCTGGATAATGCCCCCTACGTACCTGTCCCCGCCTGCCTCCAGCGTGCGCTCCAAACCGCTGATCACGCCCGTAGTGAGAGAGCGGCGGTATTTACCGAACGGGTTACCGATCGCAACCGCCCGTTGCCCCACCTGCAAGGCCGCTGAACTGCCGAATTCGACCGCCTGCAACAGCTCGGGCGGCGCGTCTATCTTGAGTAAAGCCAGGTCGAAGCGGCTGTCATGGCCGACCACCTCCGCCGCAAAAGTAACGCCCTCCTCAAATTCGACCTCAATATGCTGCGCGCCTTCTATCACATGGAAATTCGTAAGAATGTGTCCATCGTCGTCGATCACGAAACCGGAGCCGAATCCTTCTCTCGGAACCAGTTCAGCGAAGAAGCCGCGGCGCTGCACGTGTGTTGTCACCGTCACAACCGCCGGCGCGACTCGCTTGTACAGGTCAACCAGGCGCTGTTCAGCAATGTCCAGCCCACGCTCGTCAATGTCCTGCATCTGTGCCGGCAGGGGGGCCGCCGACTCTCGAGTAGCGAAGACTCCGGGCGTCGCCTGGAATGGAGAAGGGGTCAACTCCAACGGGGTACAACTGACCAACGTAAAGCAGGTCGTTAGCAACAAGACAGTCCTGCTCAGGCAGCGGAATCCAACCAGTCGCAAAGGCATGCGTGGACGTCTAAACCTCCTCCAACAGGTTGCGCAGGGCCGTGATGATCTTGCGATCAGGTACAGGACAGGGGAACTGTTCTATTTCTTCCAGCGTGGTCCAGCGCCAGTCGCTTACGCCGACCGCCCTGGGCTTACCCGCACTGATCCGGGCGTGGAAGGCGGACAGTGTCATGCGAAAGTGGGTAAAACCGTGCTCCACGCTCGCTACCTGCTCCCCCACGTCAATCGGCACGCCCAATACTTGCCGGATGGCGCGCTCCAAGCAGGCCGGTAGGTCTTTGTCGGCCGCGTCCATGGCGCCATTTGGAAACGACCACAATCCACCGAGAAGTCCCTTCTCAGGACGCTGACTGATCAGCAGACGGGAGACGCCCGGCGCGCCTTCCCAAATCACAGCGGCTGCCACCTCAATATGTGGGACAACCTCGCGAGGACGGCGTACAGGCCGCCGGTTCTGAACGCCCTGCCTGCGAGCCGAACAATGTGACCGCAGTGGACAATCCTGGCACTGCGGATTGCGGGGCCGGCACAGAAGAGCGCCCAACTCCATCAACCCTTCGTTCACAGTGCCTGGATCCCGCGCCGCCTCTACCAGCTGGCGGGAGAGTTGCCACAACCGCTTCTCGGTGGAACTTAGTTCTATCGGCTCGTCAATGTCCCAAACGCGGCTGAAAACCCGTTTTGCATTCGCGTCCAGAATTGGTTCCGCCTGCCCAAAGGCCAAACTGAGGATCGCGCCTGCCGTATATTCACCGATGCCGGGCAACAGCAGAAGCTCTCGCCGTGTGCGAGGCAACTGACCCCCGAACTCGTCGGCGACGATCTGCGCGGCTCTATGTAGATTCCTGGCGCGGCTGTAGTACCCCAGACCCTCCCACAGCTTCAGGACCTCCTGCTGGTCCGCACCTGCAAGATCCTCGACCGTCGGAAACCGTTCCATCCAGCGGTTGAAATAATCGACCACAACAGTCAGCTGCGTCTGCTGCGCCATAACTTCGCTCACCCACACAGCATACGCGTCGCGTACGCCGGCCGGTTCGCCGCGCCAGGGCAGTTCCCGCTGTTGCCGTGCATGCCAAGCGGTCAGGTTGTCGGCGATATCACGAAACATACCTGCAGTGACCAGTGGTCAGTGTTGGGCTTTCCCGGCTATCCACTTCAATTGCCGCCCGCTACGCAAGGCCGCTAGGGGAGTTCGCTACTGAGCGCGTTTACCAAGAGGCGTACCGCATTGCGCGCGTCATTACAGTCTGCCACCTGTGAGGGAGTGTGGACATAGCGGCAGGGGATCGAAACCGTACCGGCGGGGACACCTGCGCGGCTGACCTGCACAGCGGCTGCGTCGGTCGTGCCGTACTCCAAGACTTCCAGCTGGTAAGGAATGTTGTGGGTCTGCGCCGCGCTTTCAAGCCAGCCGCGCACCATGGGATGGGCAATCATGCGCCTGTCCATGATCTTGATCGCCGGTCCCTTGCCCAGCGCCACCTCCATCGGCGTCGCCTGCGGAAAGTCGCCGGTGGCCGTCACGTCGATGGCCAGCATGATCTCCGGTTCCAACCCGTATCCGGCCGTAGTGGCGCCGCGCGTGCCCACCTCTTCCTGTACCGTAAAAACAGCCAAAATCTCGTGCGGGGAATTTTCCAGCTCGCGCAGCGCCTGGATCAGCACCGCGCATCCAATCCGATCATCGAGGTTGGCAGCGAACAACCGGTCGCCCACCGCGCCGAAGCTGCTGCGGAAGACAGCCGTATCGCCAACCTGCACCTGCGCATCTTCCTTGCCCGTGGCGCCCACGTCCAGAAATAACTTCTGCAGCGTAGGCCGCTCGCGCGCAATTGCTGAGCCCTCCAGACCAAACGCGCCTTCAACGCCGTTGGCAAATTCAACGCGATTACCGATGAGAGAGCTGGTCAGTACGCCCCCAATTGTCGTAAATCGGCAAAAGCCCTGTGCATCCACATGCGTCACCATCACCCCGATCTCATCCATGTGCGCTGCCAGCATGATGCGCTTGCCGTTGCCGCCGCCGTCCGTCGGGCGTTTCACCGCAATCAGGTTGCCCAGCCTGTCGCTTCGAACTTCATCGACCAGGCCGTCCAAATGAGGAACGATGGCTTCGCTGATCCGCTCCTCTTGCCCACTGGGGCCGTATACGCTGCACAGCTCTTCTATCAGTTCTTTCATTCTTAGCTCCGCTCGGCCCCCAACGGCCGCCCCAACGGGCCGGCCAATGCCTTACTCATCAACTGAATCGTATCCCGCACATCGGCCGGGTCCATCAGCGCCGCCGGCGTGTGGATATATCGGCACGGCACTGCCACCGCCACAGCCGGCACACCGCCGCGGGCCAGATGGATGCTGCCCACGTCGGTACCGCCGACCCCGGGCTGTTTGAACTGCCACGGAATGTCGTGCGCGTCCGCAGTCTCAGTCAGAATGCGCACAAGCCGGCGGTCGGCATGAGCACTGCGGTCCATCACTGAAATGGCCGGACCCTTTCCCAGCTCGGTCGTCGGGCTTATGTCTTCCTGGCGCGGCAGATCATCGGCGACCGTCCCTTCCAGCGCCACCGCCACATCAGGCTGCACCGCGTATGCCGCCACCCCCGCCCCCCGCAGGCCAATCTCTTCCTGGACGGTAAAGACGCCCACCAGTTCGCAAGCGAACTCGCTTTTCAACAGTTCGGCAAGGATGTAGCAACCTACTCGATCGTCAAAGGACTTGCCCTTCAACAGTTGCCCGTACTGCTCGTAGCTGCTCTCAAATGTGACCATGTCGCCCGGAACGATGCCGCCCGCGCCGCCGGTGTCGATGAGGAGCTCGGTGATCGGCATCACCCGCTTACTCGTCCGAGCCGCATGCGGCGCCCGCATGATCACGCCCGGCACCGCTGACGCCCCGATCGTCACCCTTTTGCCGGGCAATATGCGCGGGTCCAGACCGCCCACACTCCGGAAATTCACTGTGCCGTCCGAATTGCAGCGCATCACCATCCCGCCCACTTCGTCCATGTGCGCGGCGAGCATCACCCGCTGCTGCCCTTCCTCGTTCGAACCTCTCTTGCGGGCAATCAGATTGCCGATTGAGTCGACCGTGATATCCTCCACATGCGAGGCCAGCTCCTCTCGCAGGATGGCCCGTACCTCTCCCTCCTGCCCCGCGACCCCGCGGGCGTTGGATAGTTTCTCCAGCAGTTCATCCATGGCAATAGTCTTCGAAATGTGATCAAATGCGCGGGAATCCCGGGGCGGCCAGTATCAGCCCTGGTTGTCGAGCGCCAGCGCGGACAGGTCGTCAGGCAGGTCGCATATTGCCTCGGCCAGCAGTCGCGCGCTCCGTTCAATGTCCTTGAGGACGACCGATTCGACGGGCGTGTGCATGTTGCGTATCGGTACCGAAATCAAGGCAGTCGGAATGCCGGACTGTGAAATCTGCATCGCCCACGCATCTGTACCCGAGTTTCCTGGCAGCGCCTCAACTGTATGGGGAATTTCGTTGCGTTCGGCTGTGCTGACCAGCAATCCTTTCAGTACAGGGTGAATATTCGGCCCCAAGCCAATTGCCGGACCGCTGCCCATCGGCAGCGCCTCATCCGCGGCCGCACCCGGCTGTTCAGCATAGGCAACGTCCAGGGCAATGCCAACGTCCGGCGCGACCTCGAAAGTGGCTGTCTTAGCCCCGCGCAAGCCGATCTCCTCCTGAACCGTAACCACTGCGTAGATGTCCCATGCGTGGCTGCGGCGCTGCAGCATGCGCAGCGCTTCCAACAGCACCACCACCGAAACGCGGTTGTCCAGCGCTTTGCCTGTAGCCTGCCCATTCCCCAACCTGCTGGCGCTTTGGCGGACCGAGATGAAATCTCCTACCGACACCGATCTGGCCAGCGCGTCGGCCGGCAAGCCAACGTCGATAAAAAGTTCCGCCTGAGTAAACGGCTTCCCGCGCTCCTCTACTGAAAGCACATGCGGCGGCCGGCTGGCGATCAGCCCTGGCAGGTCGTCGCGGCCGTGAACCGTTACCTCCTGCGCAGGCAGCGCCCCCAAATCGACGCCGCCAACCGGCGCGAACCGCAGAAAACCTTGCTCCAGCCGGGTGACGATCAGGCCGATTTCATCCATATGGGCGGCCAGCATTATTCGTCCGGCCGGGACATCCGCGCCGCGCTTATAGCCTGTATGATTGCCGAGGGTGTCAGTACGCAGTTCGTCAACGAGCGGAGCCAGATGGTCGCTGATGCAGGCGCGAACCCGTTCTTCTTGGCCGCTGACGCCGGGAGTCTCGCTCAACTCTTTCAACAGAGAGAAGACGTCTGTTTCCGAGGGAAGGCTGTCGCTAGTCACTATCCGCCAGGGACCCCGAGCTGCGCGCACTGGCCAAAGAGAGGTACAACGAAGATTAACCCGACCACGATCCACACCCAAACCGGCATGCCCAATAACATCATGCGCCGCTTAGGCTTCTTCTCTACCGGCCGCGGCAAAACTGTCTGGCAGCGCCAGCAAACATCCTTGTCGTCGGGATTCCAGGTACCGCAGTTGGTGCAATCGGACATACGTCTTCCCCATGTCAGAATGGTTGACAATGGCGGGCATCATGCTATCACAGAAAAAAGGCGCGGGCAAACGGTTACCGCGAAAGCATGCATCCCAAAATGGAGGTAATCTCTCTGCTAGCATATGGGCGGTCGGCCGCAAGCGGCCTCCCTTGTGCAGGGGCTGCGCCCCCGCAACGCCCCCCTAGGCTAGCCACCTTGTTCACTCTTCCCCAGCAACGTGTCTGGCCAACAGTGTCTCCTCCCCAACTTGCCGTCTCATGCCACTGACCACTGTCGTTCCCCGCAGTTCCCCCGCAGTTCTCCGCGCCCCCGCAACGCACCGCCCTGGCTAGCGACCCTTCTCAATCTTCCCCAGCACAGTCTCTACCCAAGGGTGTCTCCCTTTCCGCCCACCACCCAACTGAATCAGTTTGCACACCCCTCCCGCAAAGGTCCTGTAGGGGCAGGCCTTGTGCCTGCCCTGTGCTCCTCCAAGAGCCGGAACAAAACATCACCCACCGTCGCCGCCCATTCCACACCCGACCTTTTCGCCCCAAGAACTGGATGCACTCCCGCGAAAGTGCTCAGGTCGGTCTAGAGCTTGAGCGTCCTCTTAAACTGCATCATCGGGGACGATGGACGGACAGTATCGGCGGTAAACAGTAGATTCCTGTTATGGCGAGGGTTCTTCATCCGGGCCAGCCTAGGTGCGCACTTGAATAGCGCTGCCGCTCTCGTAACGCCGCAGGCCGCGGTAGAACACGAAGACAGCCAGAAAGAGAAACACCGCGCTGCCCGCGCAAATCTGGATCAACTGCATCAGATCAAAACGCCGCACAAACTCGGCCGGCAACGCGCCAATGAATGTCGCCGGGATCAGCGTAAACAGCAGCAACTTGGCAGTGCCGTCGAAAAGTGTGATTGGATAAAGGGAAAAGGTGACAATCGCGTTGAACGCGATTCTCGTCAGCAGCTCCGTATTGCCGATCCAGAAAGTAAGGCTCTGTACCAGAACCAAAAAGGAGATGAGCACTGCGATCGCCGCCAGACAGCCCAGCGCAAAGCGCAGCACCATCATTCCGCCGAACGTTCCGGTGAAGAACACAGCCGCGCCAAAGCTGAACAGGCCATAAATGAAATCTCCCGCAGACGACGCATTACTGCGGCTGGCCAGCGCGTGCAGCAAGACAGGACGCGGCAGCGACAAATAGTAATCCATCTGACCGTTCGCGATCAACGAAGACAGCCGGATCGCGTTGCCGAACAGATATGTCCCTGCACCAAAGCCGGTAGCGACCACGCCGAAAAGGAAAAACATGTCCACCAGATCCCAACCGTTGATCTCTTCGAAGCGGGCGAAGAAAATGACCCAGAACACGAAATAGATGGCGTTATTGAGCATCATTCCCACCATCTGCGTCAAAAAAGAGACGCGATATTCCATCGCGCTGAGAAGATTCGTCTTCCACAACGCCAGCAAAAAGGAAAGGTGACGAAACATGGCTCAGCCCCCGTTGATCGCCAGTCGCACCGCCGCCCGCCGGTAAAATACCCAGAGCGCGCCGCCGACAACCGCCAGCCAGATGCCCTGCTGCAAGAATACCTGGCCCAGGCGCGCCAGGCTCGGGTCCACAAAGAGCCGCGCCGGACCATATATGATCCACGCAAACGGCAGGTTGAGCGAGATGGTCTGCAACCATCCCGGGAAGAAATCCAGCGGGATCAGCACCCCGCCCAGCAGCAGCAGGAACTTCTGGTAGATCCAGCGAAAAGCAGCCGTCTCTTCAACGACAAACGCGCTCAGGCCGATCAGCGCCGAAAAACAGAAGTCCAGCAACAAGGCGAGTACCACAGCCATGCAGGCGAAAATCCACCCTGCGATACCCGGTGGCGGCCCTACCATCACCCACACAATCGCGCTGCCGACAACAAGGTTTCCTCCAAAGGCCAGGGCGCTGTCGCCTAAACCGGCGGCGAAGTGGTAAAGGATGAAGTTGAACGGCTTATTGAGCAGATAAGCGATACTGCCGTCCTTTACCTGCTCAGAAACTGTCTCCGACAGGTCCCGCTTGCTCAGCATGACTGCTTCGGCCATCATCAGATACCACATTGTGTCCGCCAGAGTAAGCCCCGCGATCGAGCGCGTACCTGTTGCACCGTATGTCACCCGCCACAAGTTCATGAATATCCACATGAAGAGAACGATCAGCAGGCTCCGACCCAGCAGATCCACCGGGTAAGCGAGACTATTCAACAACTGCGTCCGAAAGATCGCCCAGTACTTGCCCGCCACCGCAGTTGCCGAAGACGTTCGCACGCACCCCTCATCTGAGATGAATTGCACCTCTCTGCTAGCCACTTTCGGTCTCCGTGCGCTCGTAGATCGCGCTTATCACGTCCTCCAGCGATGGTTCCGAAACGGTTACGTCGGCCAGGCTGCCCGCTGCCGCCAACCCGCTGATCACCGGCTCAACCGGGGTCTCGCGTGTGTCGAAGCGCAATTTTGCGCCGTATCGCCCCACCTTGAGCGTCTCCACGCCCGGCAGGCCGAAGTCCGCCGGCAGCTGCTCGTTGTAGCGCACGTCGACAGTCTTGACCGTCAGATAACGCCGCTTGAGCGCGGATACCTTGTCTTGATAGACGATTTCGCCGTGGTTGACAATGATTACCCGTCTGCACAGCGCTTCTATGTCGCCGGCGTCATGGCTTGTCAGCAGTACCCCCACACCCTCCAGCTCGCTCATCCGCTGAATCGTCATGCGCAGGCGCTGCTTGGCGACCACATCGAGACCGATCGAAGGCTCGTCCAACAGCAGAACGCGCGGCTTGTGCAGCAGCGAGGCCGCCACTTCGCAGCGCATACGCTGACCCAGGGACAGCTTGCGCACCGGCGTTTCCAGCAACTCTTCAATCTCGAAAGCCTCCGCCAGAAAGGCGATGCGACGATGCAGGTCGGCGTCTTCAAGTTCATAGATCTTGCCAAAAAGATAAAACGTATCCGCTGCCGGCAAGTGATACCAAAGCTGAGGGCGCTGGCCGAAGACGGAGCCAATCTGAAAGGCAAGGTCCTGCCGCTGCTGCCACGGCACATGGCCAAGCACAGTAGCCTCGCCCGAGCTTGGATGGAGGATCCCGGTCAGAATCTTGATCGTGGTCGACTTGCCCGCGCCGTTGGGGCCGATGAAGCCCAACAGCTCCCCTTCCTCCATCGTGAAGGAAAGTCCGCGCACCGCCTCGATCGACTGGTACGCCGGCCGCCACAGCGCGCGCAGGCTGCCCCGCAGACCCGCGGCCTTGCGCTTCATCTGAAAAGTCTTTCGCAGATTCCGTACAGTAATGGCCGTCATAAACGAGAATCCTGATCCAGGAAAATCTGTACACCGCAAACGTAGCAAACTGACTGGCAAAGTTGCACCACCACCTAAACGGCATTTCGTTGAGCCATTATCAGCGCGGTTGGGGATCAACACCAAGAAAAAGGAGTTGTGAACCGCCAGCGAAGGGCCCTGAAGTTTCCCAATAAGGCCCCGAATTTGCTAAAATTCGGCAGCAGTCCGTGTGATCCGCGTGACGAGGATGACAGCTGCCCTCGTCGCTGCGTAAACGGTAGTCAGTATTCCAGCGAGGCGTCCGATGAAAAGTCTTTCAACTTTCGAAATTCGCAAACGGTTCCTTGAGTACTTCCAGGAACGGAACCACCAGAACGTCGACAGTGGCAATCTCGTGCCCGCAGACGATCCGACGTTGCTTTTCGTCAACGCCGGCATGGTGCAGTTCAAAGACCTCTTGCTGGGCCTGGAGAAGCGGGACTACATCCGCGCCACAACCTCCCAGAAGTGCCTGCGCGTAAGCGGAAAACACAACGATCTCGAAAACGTTGGCCCCAGCCCCCGCCACCACACCTTTTTCGAGATGCTGGGCAACTTCTCCTTCGGCGACTATTTCAAGCGCGACGCGATTCAGTTCGCCTGGGACCTGCTCGTAAACGAGTTGGGCCTCTCGCTCGACCGCCTCTGGTTCTCCGTATACACCGACGACGACGAGGCCATCGAGCTGTGGAAAGAGGTTGGTGCGCCCCCCGAACGTATCCTGCGATTCGGCAAGAAAGACAACTGGTGGGACATGGGCGAAGTGGGTCCGTGCGGGCCCTGCACCGAAATCCACTACTACTGGGGCGATCTTGAAGACCAAGTCGCCGCAGGCGTAAATGTGGACGACGAATATCTGGAAATCTGGAATCTGGTCTTCATGCAGTTCGAGCAGCGCGAGCCCGGCGGCGAACTGATCCCTCTGCCTAAGCCCAGCGTCGATACCGGCGCCGGCCTGGAGCGGCTGGCCTCGATTCTGCAGGGCAAAGACAACAACTACGATACCGACGCCTTCACCCCGATCATGGATCGCATCCAGGAGCTACTGGTGCACACTGACGCGCAGCGCCAACAGCACCTGGTCGGCTACCGTGTCATCGCCGACCACGGTCGGGCCGTAACCTTCCTGATCAGCGACGGCGTGATGCCCGGCAACGAGGGCCGCGACTATGTCGTGCGCATGATTCTGCGCCGCGCGGCCCGCTTCGGCAAAATGATCGGCTTCGAGGAGCCTTTCCTGGCCGAAATCTGCCGCGTCGTCATCGCCGAGTTCGGCGCCCACTATACGGTTTTGAAGTCGGACGAAGATTTCATCGTGCAGACCGTCACCGCCGAGGAAGAGCGGTTCCAGCGCGCCTTGAACACCGGGCTCTCTCTCCTGGACGGCCTGATGGAACGTCTGCGGGCCGGCGGCGCCCGCGTGATTCCCGGCGAGGATGCCTTCCGCCTCTGGGATACCTACGGCTTCCCACTGGACATCACCCGCGACGTGGCCCAGGAAAACGGCTTCACCGTTGACGAGGACGGCTACCAGGCCGCGCTCGAGCAGCAGCGCCAGCAATCCGGCAGCGACCAACAGGGAGTGGCAGCCGATAATTCTGTCTACGTAACCCTGTTGGAGGAGCTGCGAAGCCGCGGCCAGCTCGACGCCGACGGCGTCCGTCACCTGATCTACGAAGACGCCGAGGATGCCGATACAACCGTCATCGGCCTGGTGAAAGACGGCCAGGCGGTCAACCAGGCCCATGCCGGCGACGAGGTCGAGCTAATCCTGCCTGAAACGCCGTTCTATGTCGAGAGCGGCGGCCAGGTCAGCGACACCGGTGAGATCGAGTACTTCCCCGAAGACATGCAGAAACCGGTCTGGTCGGTGCGGGTAACATCGATGCGCCGGCCGATTCCGGGACTGATTGTCCATGTAGGCGAAGTCACCAGCGGCACAGTCCAGGTTGGTGACCCGGCCTTTGCCTTCATTGACACCGTGCGGCGCTGGGACATCATGCGCAACCACACCGCCACCCACCTGCTGCACGCCGAGCTGCGCGTCCAGTTGGGAGAACACGTCCGGCAGCGCGGCTCACTTGTGGCCCCGGACAGGCTGCGATTCGACTTTTCCCACACTCAACCCGTCAGCGCGGAGCAGCTGCGCGCCATCGAGCAGGCGGCCAATCAGGCCGTGCTCGCCAACTATCCCGTCAAAGATCGCCTGACAGGCTTTGACCGTGCCGTCGCCGAAGGCGCGCTCGCCTTCTTCGAAGAGAAATATGACGACACGGTACGCGTAATTTCAATCGGCGACGGAAGCCAAGACATTTCACAGGAGCTGTGCGGCGGCACGCATGTGGGAACCACCGGCGAGATCGGCCCGTTTCTCATTACAAGCGAAGGCAGCAGCGCCGCCGGCGTGCGCCGCGTCGAAGCGCTGACAGGACGTTCCGCGCACGCGGTCCTGGCGAATCGCCTCGCCGCGCTCGACACCGTCGCGGCTGGCCTGCGCGTGCAACCGGAGCAGACCGTCGAAGCGGTACAGCGCCTCCAGGAACAGAACCGGCAGCTTGAACGCGAACTGGAGCAGACGCGCGCCAAGCTCAGTCGCCAGCAGAGCGAGACACTCCTCGACCACGCCGTGCGGCTGAACGGGCTCGCCGTCCTCGCCCAGCAGGTGGAAGCAAATGACGTGGACGCCCTGCGCCAGATGACCGACTGGTTCCGCGACAAGTTGGGCAGCAGCGTCGTTGTCCTCGGTTCCGTTATCAACGAGAAGCCGATGCTGGTGGCCGCCGCCACCGACGACGCCATCGAAAAGGGCATCCATGCCGGCAACCTGGTGCGCGACGCCGCAAAAATCGTTGGCGGCGGCGGCGGTGGACGCCCCAACATGGCCCAGGCCGGCGGCCGTCACGCCGATAAACTACCCGAGGCTCTCGGGCAAGTGGCCGGATGGATCGAAGATAAGCTTGCTTAGACAGCGCGAGTCCAGCGCCAGATTTCAGGCTTCGGTCAGACTCTGAGGACAGGTCAATCCAGTGGTAGAACTCATACATGTTGAAGGCGAAGTTCGGGTCGAGGCCCTGCGCCAGCAACTCGCGCGCATGGGCAGCGGCCCTGTGGCCATAATCCTGCCCGAAGGCTGTGCTCCACTGGAAAGCCTGACGCGGCTGCGGTTGCTCCAACGTCAGGCCCAGACCAGGGGCCAGACTCTGGCGTTCGTGACTCGTGATTCCACCATCCGCCGAAACGCCAAACGCTTGGGAATCCCTGTGTTTGGAAGTGAAGCCGCCCTGCGCTGGCGGCGCTGGCGCCCTGGCGGCGCCGCTCCCCACATCGAATCCAACCATCCCGGCGTCGAGTTACCCGACCCACCCCACTGGCGCAAGAAACAAGGCGCGATCGATCCAAAAGTGGGCAAGCTTCCAAGCATTGAACGCAGCCGCAGCCGGCGTGTCCGCGCCGCTCGCCGCTATAACCGCGCAACCCCCCTCTGGCTGCAGCTAATCGGATACCTGTTCGTTGGGCTCTTTCTGATCACTTTTTTGGGGGGATTCGTCTACTACGTCCTCCCCGCTGCCACGGTCACACTTGTGCCCGGCCAGCGCGCCCTGGAAACTGCAGTAGTATTGACCGCCGACCCCCTAGTGGAAGTCGCCGATCTGGAGCAGGGACTGCTGTCAGCGCGCCTGCTGGAAACAACCGTGGAAGCAACTGGATCAGTGGCTACCACGGGCAGCGGCTGGTCCGAAGTGGAGACGGCAGAGGGAAAGGTTGTCTTTACCAACCAGACCAACCGTACGGTTCGTATCCCCGCAGGCACGATTGTCTCTACCAGCACCGGCGAAGATGTTGATTTCAGCATCCTCGAGGACCTCGAGATTGACGGCCCCATTGGCACGCGGGCCGAAGTTGAAATCGAGGCGACCGAACCGGGGCTTCTTGGCAATGTACCCAGCAACCGGATTACTACAGTGGCCGGCGCCTTGCGTTCTCGCGTGCGCGTAACCAACCCTGAGCCCACTGCAGGGGGCGAAAACGCCCGCGTGCGTTTTGTCACGCAAGCGGACAAGGATAGGCTGCTTGACCAGGTATACACTGCCATCCGCGACGTGGCCTATGAGAATTTGGCGCCGGAACTGGGCGCCGACGAGTGGATGCCCGAAGACCTGATCCAGACCTACATCACCGCCCAATTCTTTGACCATTTCAACGATGAACCGGCCGAAGAACTGAACCTCACCTTGCGCGTGCTAATCCAGGGAAGCGCGATCAACCGCAGCGCATCAGAAGAGGCCGCCATGGTGATGTTGCGCAAAGCAGTCCCCGAACGCGGCCAGCTGGTCGCGGAATCGATCGGCTTTACGGTCGAACCGCACACAGTCGTCAGCGGGCGCACACTTCGCTACTCCGTGACCGCACGCGGAAACTACGTCATCCCCATCGACGTAAGGGACGTCAGCCGCACCGTGACCGGCCTGAATGTCGAAGAAGCGGCCCTCCGGTTGCAGGATGAATGGCTGCTTGCCAGGGAGCCGGACTTCTATCTCGACCCCGCCTGGTTCGGCACCCTCCCCCAGATTGCCAGCCGCATCCAGGTGCGCGTCGAGCTGAGCGAGGCTGCCCGCAGCGGCCAGTAGCCCCTGGCAAACGATGACCCCGCAATCCCACGCCAACCCAGCACAACCACCCGGCAAGATCATCGCGCTGGACGTGGGCGATGCCCGCATCGGCGTCGCCACCTGCGATCCCCTGCGTCTGACCGTGCGCCCGCTGCATACTTTACGCCGTCACAGCCGCCGCCGTGACTTCGAAGCCCTTGCCCGGATTTACGCTGAAGAGGAGGCCGTGCTCGTCGTCTGCGGGCTGCCCTACAACATGGACGGCAGCGAAGGTCCCCAAGCGCAGAAGATGCGCAATTGGGCGGCTCGTTTCACACGCGCCATCCGCGCCATCCGCGGCGAGGAGGTCCCCCTCGTCCTCTGGGATGAACGTCTAAGCAGCTTCGCCGCCGACGAGTGGATCGCCAAAGCAGGGTCCCACGCGGCCGGCCAGGATGCGGTCGCCGCGGCGGTGATACTGCGCAGCTATCTGGACGCTCAACACGGAACCGGTCTGTAGCACGGGTCCTAGGTGAGAACGTAAGTGTCCGAGCGTTCTCACCTTGTCGGAGCTTGTAATCTGAAGTGAAAGTAAGTGACGCGAAGCGTCCGCAGAGGAGTAGTTTGGAGTCAGGAGCTACCCATCACTATAAGCACGAAGTGCGTCAGACGTTGCATTCATACGCTCAAGAGCGCATGGGAAGGTCTGCATGGGTATGAACCCAGTGAGGTCCTGAACGAAATTTTCCGGGCCGCCTGCGTCAAAGAGTTTGAACTTGTGCTCGATCAGAGCGGCAGATTGCTGAAAAGGCGCCTCCGTCCTTACTTTGCAAGTAACCGGCAGGCGGATCAGCTCTCCTTTAACGATATCTTCCGCTATGCTGCCAAGCACTGTCTGATCAGCGAGGACGCCTGTGAGCGCTGGCTCGAATACCGCGCCAACCGTAATGAAACGGCGCACGAATATGGCGAGCATTTTGCAGAAAGGACTCTCGAACTTCTGCCCCAGTTCATTGCTGACGCAGATGCGTTGGTCGCGATGATCGAGGAAGTGCAGGATGAATGACCGGCTGCATTTGAAGCCAAGGCATCGACAGTTGCTCGAGGACATTCTGCGTGCACATCTGCCTGACGTCGAAGTGTGGGCTTACGGCAGCCGTGTCAGCGGCCACAGTCACGGCGGCAGCGATCTGGATCTGGTTCTGCGCGGTCCGGAATTGGAGCAGATCCCAATCAGCAAGCTCGTCGACCTGGAGGAAGCCCTGCGCGAGTCAACCATCCCTTTCATAGTAGAGGCACGCGATTGGGCGCGCCTGCCGGAGACTTTCCACCGCGAAATCATGCACGACTATATAGTCCTGGTGGCCGAGCGGTAAGCGGGTAGATTCAGCACGCCGTTGACTTCTCTATCCTGTATGAAACCAGTGTCTTGGAGAGTCCAGGGTAGCCAAAGATGCCATTGCCCGTCTGAATAGCAATGCCACTGCTCAATTTCGCATAGTCTTGCCCGCCTCTTTCAACGCAGGCATCGAGTGCCGTGACCACAAAACAGTCGCTTTCCGCGTCGGCTACGTCACAATTGCCGAATTCTATTTTGTTCACCGCCTCCAACGCGTAAGCGACCAGCTTATCGAGCCCCTCCAACCCATCAGTTTCGTCCCGATAATTTACATGCTGCCGTGTAGCACCACCCCCTACGGATAGATGCCCCGATACTTGACCGCATCCACTATTCGCTGGATGGCAATTGTATAGGCTGCCGTCCTCAAGTCCTGTCCGGTCTGAACCGTGATCGCCAGTACGTCGTCGAGATTCTCCAGCAGCTTCCGCTTCATCTGATGCCGGATCTCGCTCTCATCCCAGGAGAAGGCCTGCAAATCCTGTACCCATTCAAAGTAACTGACCACAACACCGCCAGCATTGCACAGAATGTCCGGGATGATCAGGACCCCCTTTTCTTCCAGAATGCGGTCAGCCTCCGGCGTGCTCGGCCCGTTTGCGCCCTCGGCGATGACCCGGGCATTGATTTTGTCCGCGTTCTCCTTGGTGATCTGCCCCTCCAATGCCGCCGGAACCAGCACATCCACCTTCAGCTCCAGCAACTCCTCTTTTGTCAAAGCGTCCGCGCGCGGATAGCCGACGACCGTCCCTGTCTCCTCAGCGTAATGCTTTAGATGGCGTGGGTCCAGGCCCCGCTCGTCATACACCGCGCCGCTGACATCACTGACGGCTATGACCTTCGCGCCCCGTTCATGCATGGCGCGCGCGGTCCAACTGCCAACATTGCCGAACCCCTGAATAGCAACAGTTGTATCTTCCAAATTGAGACCCAGGCGGCGGCGCAGCATCGCCCTGGTTACGTATGTGATGCCCAGGCCAGTGGCGTATTCCCGGCCGGCAGAGCCGCCCACGGCCAGGGGCTTGCCGGTCGTAACGGCAGGCACGGAATAGCCTCTATTCATGGAATACGTGTCCATGATCCAGGCCATCACTTTCGAATCCGTACCCACGTCCGGCGCGGGAATGTCAATCTCCGGCCCGATGAAGAGACTGATTTCGGTGGTGTAGCGCCGGGTCATCGCCTGTAATTCCTTTTCCGAGAGGTCCTTGGGGTTGACAATGACACCGCCCTTGGCGCCGCCATAGGGCAGATTCATCAACGCGCATTTCCACGTCATCCACATGGCCAGTGCCCGTGATTCGTCCAGGGACACATCCGGATGGTAACGGATCCCCCCTTTTGTCGGCCCCAACGCCGTGTTGTGATGCACCCGGAAACCAGTGAACATGCGAATCGTGTCGTCATCCATCACCACCGGAAAGTGAACGATCAATTCCCGGCGGGGCACACACAGGTATTCGAGCATATCGTCGTCAAGATTCATTGCATTGGCGACGCGCGTCAGTTGCTCCTGGGCCACCGAGTACGCGCTCGCGCGCTGGACAGCATGCGGCTGCGCTGGCTCTGATTCTATTTCTGTTGGATGGGAGTTCGAAGGCAGATGCTGCTCAGTAGTACGGGTTATGGGCGGAGAAACAGAGTCGACAATTGCAAGCGAAGGGGTGTTTGCGACTGGCTCGTCTGCTGTGGAGCGAGACTGGGACTGTTCATTAGAACTGCTAGCTTCCTGCGCCGAAGAATTCGCGTTGGCCTGTTTTTTCGTCATTGAAAAACTCCTATTCTGTTATAGGTTCAGACACAGTCGTCTGACGCTTGGATCGCTCAGAAAACCAGAATTCCCTGCACATGGCTCGAACACTGGGAGGTTTGAGCCGGGTCTCTACCCCATCAGCCCTCCCAAAAATGCTGCCGTGCGCCGGGTCGCCTCTTCCGGCGTCATGTCCCCGCCGAAAGCCTGGTGCATGGTCACGGAGCCATCGTAGCCGATTGCCCGCAACCCGTCGAAGATAGAGGAAAAGTCGATGCCGCCGGGCGCGTCCAGCGGCCGCATCGTGGACATCACCGTTCCCCGCGTCCACGTCTCCATCGGCTGCAGACCGTCCGGCTCCGGCGTGTGGTTCTGCACATAAACGTTGAACAGCCAGGGCAGAAATGCGCGTAAAGTTTCCTCACCGTACACCTGGCCGCACAGCGCCAGATTGGCCGGCTCATAGATGATGCCGAAGTTTGGCCGCCCCACAGCCTTCAGCGCCTCCACCGACCCATCGACCGTTTCGAACAGGCTGCGAGTGTGGCTCTGATGAGCCAGGCGGATATCCCGCTCGCGCGCCTCGTCGGCGGCCCGCTGTGCGTGAACTATGTCCTCTTCCTGCTTCATGCAGATGCGAATCAAGTCCGCCCCCAGCGCCTCGGCCAGATCGAGAGAAGGGGTGATCCGACGCAAACTGAGCGGCCCTTCCTCGCTGTTTTCAGGGACCGGGAAATCGGCCGTGATCATCGATATGCTCAGACCCTGCTCCGCCACCGTTCGCCTCACGCGCGCGGCTGTGCCGGCCGCGCTGTGGACACCCACAACCGACGCCCGCATACAGAGGGCGTCGTACCCTGCGTCGGCCGCGATGCGCGCCAAGTCTCCTAACGGGATCGTGCTCACCCGCTTGTTGCTGAAGCTCTCCGCGACCCGCACCGAAAGTGACATTTTCATACTTAGAAGTATAACTGATTCAGCATTAAATGATAAGAATAGTTCTATGTTATCCTGTTATCATCAGTGGCATTTTTCACAGACCAAGAGCAGCCGCTGCCAACCAGCCATTAGCTGCAAACCATGCGCGTTTTTTTTGACCAACTGGGCTGCCGGCTCAACTTCAGCGAAAACAGTTCACTGGCAGGCCGCCTCAGCGCGGCCGGTCACCGCATCGTCGGCCGTCCCGAAGATGCGCACGTGATTGTGCTCAACACCTGCGCAGTCACGGCCCAGGCCGCACGCAAAAGCCGCCAAGCCTCGCGTCACCTGCACAAGCGCAACCCCAATGCCCGTATCGCATTAACCGGCTGCTACGTAACACTGGCCCCCCAGGAGAGCGCCCAGTTGCCCGGCGTAGAGCTCGTCGCCGACAACCAGGCCAAGGAGATGCTGCACACGCTCTTGGAACCCTGGAGCGCGCAATTCTCCGATCCAGACGACCTTGCCCGCATTCAGCCGCACGGAACACCCTTCTCGCCCGCACCCGCTGGCGAAGATGGTGGCCGTACACGCGCCTTTGTCAAAGTCCAAGACGGCTGCCAGAACCGCTGCACATTCTGCATCGTAACCGCACTGCGCGGCGACAGCCGCAGCCGCCCGACCGCAGATGTCGTGCGCGAAGTTCAGGAGCTTGTCGAAAACGGCTACCGCGAAGCCGTTATCACCGGCGTCCACCTGGGCGCCTACGGGAGAGACCTCCCAGGCAGCTCCAGTACCGATCTCAAGGAGTTGACCGCAGCCATCCTCACCGACACCGACATCGCCCGCCTGCGCCTCAGCAGCCTCGAGCCATGGGAGTTGGCCGACGGCTTCTTTGACCTGTGGCAGCGCTGGCCCGGACGGCTGTGCCCGCACTTGCATCTGCCTCTGCAGGCCGGCGCCGACGCCCAACTGCGCCGCATGGCCCGGCGCTGCACCGTCGCCAGTTTCCGCAAACTGGTCGCCGACGCCCGCACAGCCATCCCCGATCTGATCATTACAACCGATCTGATCGTCGGTTTCCCCCGGGAAACCGACGCCGACTTTGAAGAGGGGCTGCGTTTCGTCGAAGAAATGCGTTTCGCCCACGCACATATTTTCCCTTTCAGCCCCCGCGCCGGCACCGCCGCGGCCAATTTTGACGGCCAGGTACCGAAAGCGCGCAAGCAGGAGCGCTCCCGCCGCATGCACCAGGTCGCGGCGCGCACCGGCCAGCTGGAGCGAATGAGAAACGTCGGCACAACACGGCCCGTCCTGTGGGAGGGCAGCGGTCAGCAACTGACAGACCAGGCCGACACAGTTCTATTGAACGGCTTGACAGACAACTACCTGCGCGTTATGGCCCAGGCTCCCGCGGGCCTCGACCTCAGCAACAAAATCACCCCCGTCCGCCTGGATGAACTCCACGGCGAAACCCTGTACGGCGTACCCCAGTTGCCCTAGGCCCCGTCTTACAGGCGTCTTGCGGCACTGAACGCGGCTTTCCCATTGGCCGCGTCAGTCATCGAGGAGCACCTGATGGCCACTGAATCGTCAGTCGACCCAAAGCAGACGCCTGCGCCCGCACCGCAGCCGGGCAACCGCCGTGAGCAGTTCGGCTGGTATTTCTATGATTGGGCAAATTCCGCCTTCTCTACAACCGTGGGCGCCGTCTTTCTCGGCCCATACGTATCCAGCCTGACCGAACAGGCGGCCGGCCCTGATGGCCTCGTCCGTCTTCTCGGCATCCCCATCGCCCCGTATTCCCTGGTCTCATACTGCATTACGATTTCAGTCATCCTCCAGGTGTTGTTTCTGCCGATTCTTGGTGCCATTGCCGACTACTCCAGCCTGCGCAAAAGGCTCTTGCAGATTTTCGCCGTCGCCGGTTCCGTCGTTACGATGTTCATGTTTTTCGTTACCGACCAAACCTGGTGGCTTGGGTGTCTTCTATTTATCGTCGCAAATCTTTGCTTTGGCGCCGCCATCGTATTTTATAATGCCTTTCTTCCCGATATCGCCGAACCCGACGAACGCGACCGCGTGTCGTCAGTCGGCTGGGCGCTGGGCTACTTGGGGGGCGGCATTCTACTGACCCTCAATCTGATTCTCTTCCTGATGCGCGACACCATCGGCATCGATTCTGGTATGGCTGTGCGCATCAATCTCTTCTCCGCCGGGTTGTGGTGGTTCGGCTGGTCGTTCGTTACCTGGAGATTGTTGCAATCGCGAGACATCGCCAAAGCGCTTCCTCCCGGCGAGACCTATCTGTCGACCGGTCTCAAACAGCTTTGGACTACCTTCAAAGAAACCGCGAAATACCCCCATACCATCCGTTTTCTGCTCGCCTACCTACTGTATAACGATGGAATCCAGACAGTGTTTGCGTCTGCCGCGATCTTTGCTGCTGCTCCCCTCATCCAGGGAGGGCTGGGCATCGAGCAGGGCATGCTCACGCAGATCATTCTGATGATACAGTTCGTTGCCTTCGGCGGCGCGCTCCTGTTCGGCAGGATCGCGATACGAATCGGCGCCAAACGGGCGCTTGTCATCGGCCTGGTGATCTGGACCGTGGTGGTTATCTATGCCTACCTGGGCCTGCGAGGGGAGAACCGAATCCTGGAGTTCTGGATTCTTGGAGCATTTATTGCCCTGGTGATGGGAGGCACGCAGGCGGTCAGCCGCAGCCTCTTTGCCAACATGATACCGCAGGGCAAGGAGGCAGAATTCTTTTCCATCTACGAAGTCAGCGAGCGCGGGACTTCCTGGCTCGGCCCGCTGGCATTCGGCCTGGTTAACCAGTTTTCAGGTAGCCTGCGTCCTGCCATATTATCGATTATTCTCTTCTTTGTCGTTGGGCTTCTCCTGCTTCTGCGCGTGGACGTGCGTCGGGCAATAGAAGAATCCGGCAACAAGCCGCCGGCAGTCATCTGAGCCTTACAAACTGACGCCCTATCTACCGATTTCATTCGAAGATAGTGCCGGCTCTGGCTTCGTTGACGGTAGTCCGGACGTCGACCGGTTGGACCCAGTCTCCGGTGGCTTGCAGGAAAGCTGGATGCCCAATGCCGCAGCCCGCCGTGAGCGCAATGCTGTCTAGCATCAACCCAGCCATGCCCAGTACTCCAGCATGGTAAACCGGCTCTGTGCTGGCAGTGGTCAACTCTCCTGCCTCCAGAATGTCTTGTGTGGTCATCATGGAGGGCTGCAACAGTTGTTCAATGGCATCCCCCCCTGGCTGCAGACCCATGACGCGGCCTCTCTTACGGCGGATGTGCCCAAGCCCTGTCCGTAAATCAACACCTTGTCGATGTGGCTAACGGTCATAAGATATGGTCCACTCTGCGCCAACCCGCTCACGCCGCTGGTAACGACCGTGGCATCTCGTCTCTCGTCAAACATGGCGCCTAACCCGATGCGCACTGCCTCTTCCAACATTTCGTCGATTGCGTTCATCCCCTGGCTCATCATTGGACAGACGCACCCACTAATGGCTGGACTCCGGCATTTCTGGTGGTTCGCCGTTACCGCGATACTGGCAACAGACGCGGGGAACAGGGCCAGATTCTTGCTAAAGGCCTCCCCGACCGTGGGCACACTGTCGGCCGCCCCAGTCACTTAGGAGCACCTGATGCCCACTGTATCGTCAAATGACCCGAAGCAGACTTCCGCGCGCGCAACAAAACAGGACAAACGCCGCGAGCAAGTCGGCTGGTACTTCTATGACTGGGCAAATTCCGCCTTTTCGGTAACAGTTGGCTCCGTCTTTCTCGGACCATACGTTTCGAACCTGACAGTACAGGCGGCCGGTCCCGATGGGCTGGCCCGCTTCCTGGGCATCCCCGTCGCCCCGTATTCCCTGTTCTCCTATTGCATCACGATTTCAGTCGTCCTGCAGGTGCTGTTCCTGCCAATTCTTGGCGCCATCGCCGACTATTCCAACCTGCGCAAGAAGCTGATGCAGGTTTTCGCCGTCTCCGGCTCCATCGCCACCATGTTCATGTTCTTCATTACTGCCCCGACCTGGTGGCTGGGCGCGCTGCTATTCATCGTCGCTAATTTCTGTTTTGGCGCTGCCGCCGTCTTTTACAATGCCTTTCTACCGGACATAGCCGACCCGGACGAACGCGACCGCGTTTCGTCGGTGGGCTACGCGCTGGGCTACTTGGGGGGCGGCATTCTGTTGACCCTCAATCTGGCTCTCTATCTGATGCGCGACACAATCGGCATCGACTCCAATCTGGCAGTGCGAATCAATCTGTTCTCCGGCGGGCTTTGGTGGTTTGGCTGGTCATTCGTCACCTGGAAGCTGTTGCGTTCGCGAACCATCGCCAGCGCGCTTCCTCCCGGGCAGAACTATCTGTCGGCCGGCATCAAGCAGCTGATCGAAACGTTCAGCGAAGCCGCGCGCTACCCCCATACCATCCGTTTCCTGATCGCTTACCTGCTCTATAACGATGGAATCCAAACAGTTTTCGCCGCCGCGTCTATCTTTGCCACCGCCCCGCTCGTCCGCGGAGGTCTGGAGTTCGAGCAGGGCATGCTCACCCAGGTAATTCTGATGATTCAGTTCGTTGCCTATGGAGGCGCGCTCCTTTTTGGCAAAATCGCGATGCGCATCGGCGCCAAAAAAGCGATTACCGCCGGCCTGATCGTCTGGACTCTGGTCGTGATCTACGCTTACCTGGGCCTGAGAGGGGAGAGCCGCTTTCTGGAGTTCTGGATACTGGGAGGATTTATTGCCCTGGTGATGGGTGGCACGCAGGCAGTCAGCCGCGGCCTCTTTGCAAACATGATTCCGCCGGGCAAGGAGTCTGAATTCTTCTCCATCTACGAAGTCAGCGAGCGCGGAACCTCCTGGCTCGGCCCGCTCGCTTTCGGCCTCGTCAACCAGTTCACCGGTAGCCTGCGCCCGGCAATCGTTTCCATCATTCTCTTTTTTGTCGTTGGGATAGTTCTGCTTCTACGCGTGGACGTGCGTCGCGCTATTGCTGAATCGGGCAACGAGCCCCCTGCCGTCATTTGAGCTGCTCCAATGTCAATCTCTTACAGATCCCACTCGTAGACATTGCCGGTTCTGGCATCGATGACAATCGTCTGTCCGTCCTCCAACTCGTCCCAGTCGCCGGTCGCCTGCAGAATCGCGGGAATGCCCAACTCCACCGCCGCCAGTGCCGCAATACTGTCGGGCGCCGACTCAGCCGTGATCAAACCCCCGGCATGGTAAACCAACTCCGTACTGACCCTGTCCAACTCCTCAGCAACCAGAATGTCCTGCGTAGTCATCATCCGGTGCTGCAGTTGCTGATCACGGGGATCCTGCCCCGGCTTCAAGCGCACAACGCGGCCGCTCATACGGCGGTTGCCTACGCCTTGGCCGTTCATCAACACCTTGGCGATACGGCGAACCGTCATCAGATTTGTTGCCCCCGGCACGCCTCCCACCACCCCGCCGGTCACGACTGTCACATCGCCCTGCTGGACGAAGCCGGCCCGCAAAGCAATCCGCACCGCATCCTCCAACATTTCGTCAATCGTATTCATGCGCTGGCCCATCAAGGGATAGACACCCCAGAAAAGGGCTAGCTGTCGATATACAAGGTGGCTGGGCGTGACCGCGATGATTGGGACGGACGGCCGGAAGCGGGCCAGTTTCTTGGCAGTCGCCCCTCTCGCAGTTGGAGCAATGATGGCCGCGGCTCCTACGTTCTGCGCGGTCTCCACCGTGGCCTGACTGACTGCTTCCGCGACCGTCGGCGCGTCACCGAAGCCTGGCTCCTGTTCCTGTTCGGAATCGGCCGCCTCAGTGCCGAAAAAGCCATCCACCGCCTGTTGAGAAGGTCGGTAGTGTGGCTGCGTGACACGGCGCACTCGCTCCGCCTCTTTGGAAATATTCACCATTGTCTGCACCGACTCTACCGGGTACATACCCGCAGCCGTCTCGCCGGAGAGCATGATGGCGTCGCTGCCATCCAGCACTGCATTGGCAACGTCGCTTGCCTCCGCGCGCGTAGGCCGCGGATTTCGAATCATCGAGTCCAGCATCTGCGTCGCCGTGATAACCGGTTTATCGGTGTCAATACAACGGGCGATAATCATCTTCTGGATCATCGGCACCGCTTCCGGACTTGTCTCAATGCCCAGGTCCCCGCGCGCAACCATCAGGCCGTCCGATGCCTGGATGATCTCCTCGATGTTATCAACCGCCTCCGGTTTCTCGATTTTGGAAATTATCGGCGTTGCCCTGCCCAGCGGCGAACGGCTCTGCACAACCTTTCGCAACGCATGGACATCGTCTGCCGTCCGAACAAAGCTGAGGGCAATCCAGTCGGCCTGATGTTCCAGCGCAAAATCGACATCAACGCGATCCTTCTCTGTCATCGAAGGAACGGTCAGCTTTGTCTGCGGAAGGTTCATTCCTTTGCGATCTTCCAGGATGCCGCCGACAACTACCCGCGTCCGTACGGTCGTCTCGGTCGCATCGAGCACTTCCAATTCCAGCAGCCCGTCATCCAGCAAGATTCGCTCATGTAACTCGCCGGACGCATTCGACTTTGACGCCCCCCGGCCGGCCTCGATGCTGGCCGGCACCTCCTTATTCTGGATCGGTACACGTCCCGGCTCGCCGATGATCTCCTCGGTCGTGAGAATCAACTCTTCGCCCGATACGAGCGGCACGCCCCCCGATTGCATCTGGCCCACCCGCAGTTTCGGTCCTTGCAAATCAACCAGAATAGCTACCGGTCGGTTGCGCTCCTGAGCAATCTCACGAATCGTGTGAATGTTGCGGGCGTGAAAATCATGATCGCCATGGCTCATATTGATGCGTGCAACATTCATGCCCGCGTCAATCATCTGGGCGAGGATATCGGGATCGGTACTGGTCGGCCCAATTGTACAGACAACTTTAACCCGCAACATTCGCGAACTCCAGTGGCTCTTGGTCAGTTACAGATGGCCAGGTTTCCCAAGAGAGCCTTCCCTGAGCACATTCCGTCCAAGCGAAGCGGGCTGCAACTTGCGCCCGCCGTCATCTGCAAACTAAGAACTGACTACTGAAAACTGCTGTTATGGGCGGTCGGGCCTTCGGCCCTCCCTTGTGCAGGGGCTGCGCCCCCGCAACGCCCCCCTACAAAACCATCCCTCACCGACAGTGTGCATTCTTCGCAACCTGTCGGCTGGCGAGCACGGCGGCGGCTCTACACCAGTTGTGCGTCACCAAGAGCCTGAAATGGTTCCAAGGATAACTGGCTGGTCAAGCACAGTGGCTTAGTGCTTACTGTGAATCAAAAATCACCATACTTCACTAGGGCTCGTTGACGTTTGTCTGAACAACGACTTCAGGGTGCAAATTACGCCGGCTTGTCGAAGGACGGCGCGGCTGCGCAAAGAAAGTCCGATACGCCTTTGGTGTTCTCCGCGTCCTCCGCGGACAAAAAGGTGTTCTTCGCGACCCTTCGCGTGACTTCGCGGATCAATTGATTTTGTTCACTTCAACAGTCAAGCGAGAAACATCCCTAACAGGCCTGCAGGCTTTCCGTTCTTGTTGACATCTGAACAGCCTTCCCAAAATGTCAACGGAACCTAATAATTTATTCTGTCGTTAGTGCGCACGACCTGAATCCAGGTACGGCCCGGTTTCAACGTTATCGGCTGCTCGCCAGGACCAAACCAGCGCGGCGGGCTCTGGTCGTTGGCGCGCCAGGTACCTTCATATACCTTTCCATCGCGGAAAACGCGCAGATCACCAAATCCATACAAATGGATCTTCACGCTCAGAGTTCCCAAGCTGTCTTCCACAATATTCGTCAGTTCATGTTCAGCAAAGACTACAATCACATTGTCGCTGCTTATCTGCCGGCCCGTAGCCTGGTCCATGTGCGCCGCGCCGCTCTGGAATCGTACATACTGGCCGCTGGCCGGATCGTATCGCCATTCGACACCGTTATTTTCCGGGTAAGGAACACGGATGGTCGTCGCCTCCCCGGCCCAGAACTCCTTCGGCGCGTCACTGAAACTAAAGCTCGCCCGCTCATACGGCCGTGGACTATTCTTCTGCCCTTCCAACCAGGGAGTGAATATCTCCAGGCAATAGGGTAGCAGCGGCGAAACCTCGCAGGTCTTCGCCATGTCGATCATCCACCGGCGCACCCTGTCGACGCTCGTCCGCAAGCGCGTGCGATAGTTGTCGCCAACACTGTAAAAATAGGTAACGCTCTCCGGGTCTTCCGTATCAGCGTCCAGATACGGGAAACCCACCTCGTTCTTCAAGAGATAGCGGATGCCGTCACTCCCGCCGGAGCAGACCAGCAGCCCATCGAACATATATGTTGTATGAATATTGGGCCAGCGCGCGCTGCGTACCGGACCGATTTCTTTGGCCGGGATGCTCTGGAACATGCTCGTGATGCGGGTGAGGTGGTAACCGTCCACGATATACTCGTAGGTCACGTCCGCCTCATTAAGGCCGTAGTGGGCCGAACGGCTTACAATATCATTATTGAGGCACACAAAGATCGGCGTCTCTTGCAGCAATGTGGGATCTACCAGCGGCAGCCCGGTATAGTGCGCGACGCTGCCCGGCGCAGGCGTTGCTGTTGCTACACTTTCCGTAGCCGTGCTGGAGTCTGCGGCGGTATTGGCAGGGGGCGGCGTCGCCGTATCGGCCGCCGGCTCAACTGCTGCTGCTTCCTGGGTCTTGGTCGGTGTCGGCGTTTCCGGCCCGTCTGCCCCTGCGCAGCCCGATAACACCAACAGTATCAAGAGAGCTAAGCCGCTAACGCGAAGCCGAGCGCCCGCCTCCGAAAAGCGCAAAAAGCCCAACCGGCCCTGCCTCCCACCTGCCGCGCTCGCTCCCGGACGGGCGTCGCGCCGAGTCGTCAGATTGAGAAATGACCTGAGTTCCAAGGGATTCCTTCTGTTCAAGATGCTGGTGTTGGGATTGTAAAAGGAATTCTGAAAGGTTTATGCGCAAACTGCGGTTAGTATACTACACGCACGCCAATCCACTATGATCCAACCGCACTGGTCCAATCACTCCTGTCAATTGGGGAACCGCCGGCCTGATTGGCGATGTGGGTCGAGAGGAGGAAAAGCAGAGTCAGCACCCCTGGCTCGAGGATTCTGATGGCCTGCCGCCATTTGCCCAGCCCAAAACGTCGGCTACTTAACAGTCTCAATTCCTTCATTCATAACAAAGAAGCGAGCAGAGATAAAGGTGAATGGGACTCTACGCCGCTAAAATGCTTGACCTGCTGGCGGCAAGAAAAGCCAGGACTAACCAATGTTTCGTTCTCCTCCAAGGCGCGCGCTGCCGGCAACAAACGGCGTTCGCCGATCAGGCGCGAGACATCATAGTGCTCATATCCGAACATCCCCGCCAGCCCGCAGCAGCCGCTGTCCAGCACGGTCACTTCGCAATCAGGTATGGCGGAAAGAAGCTGCTGCAAAGCCTGCATTCCCACCAGCGCCTTCTGGTGGCAGTGTCCATGAACTAGCACTCTGGCGGGACCTGGCTTCGTCGGCGCCATGCGAGGACCGGCCCACTCTTCGACCAGCTGGCAGGCCGCAGCCACCTTGCGTGCCTCCGCTTGCGCTTCCCCTCGCAGCAGCCGCGGGTGATCGTCCTGCACAGCCGAGTAGCAGCTCGGTTCGCAGAACAGAATCGGCACTCCTGCCTCGGCCAGAGGAAGCAGCGCGGCCGTCGTCGCGCTTGCCTGACGCGCGGCGGCATCCAAAAAGCCCTTCGAAATCAGCGGCCGCCCACAGCAGACCTGCGGTGCAACCGTCACCTCCGCGCCGCAGGATTCCAACACAGTAACCGCGTCGGCAAGTTGCGCCGGCTCATAATAGTTGTTGAACGTGTCAGAGAACAGCGCCACGCGCATCTTCTCAGAATCGCCGGAATGCCTGGCAGTGCGCCGACTCCGCGTAAACGGTCGCGCGCTGAATGCCGGCAAAGGACGCCGCCGGTCCAGACCGAATAACCTCTCGTTCAGCCGTCGAACCGGGCCGGCCGCGGCCAGCCAGTTCGAGAGCGGCGCCAGGCGGCTACCCCACCGCGCAATCCGATCCGCCTGCGACAGCACGCGGTCCTTGAACGGCGCCCGGTGTCGCACATGATACTGGTGCAGAAACTCGCTCTTGAGACGGGCCATATCCACCCCGGTCGGGCACTCCCGTTTGCAGGCCTTGCATTCCAAACACAGATCGAGGACCGGCAGCAGCTCCTCGTCGCCAAAGCCGGTCGCCTCCAGACCGCCCGATAGTGCCACCCGCAGTGCGTTGGCGCGCCCGCGCGTACTGTCGATTTCATTGCGCGTAGCCATATACGACGGGCACATCGTGCCTGTGAGCGTCTTGCGGCACGCCCCCACGCCGCTGCACTGCTCGGTTGCCCGCAGCAACCCGCCAAAATCGGAAAAATCGAATCCGGTGGCGTGTTCCGGTTCCTCATTGTCAGTTTCCGACCCTGCAACGTCTCCTGCCGGACGTCCCCCATTAACAGGAACCGTGGCCAGTTCCCCTGCCGCCTCAAGGGGTTGCCTCTCCTTTAAAGTCGTCTGCTTATCGGTCTGTTCGTAGCGAAGATTGGAGGTCAAGGCTGGCGCGTGCACAATCTTGCCGGGATTGAGCATGTTGGTCGGATCGAAGGCGGCTTTCACCGCACAAAACGCATTGTACAGTGCCGTTCCGAAAATCTTTTCCTGAAAGGGCGCCCGCACCAACCCGTCGCCGTGTTCCCCCGAAAGCGCGCCCCCGTATTCCAGTACCAGGTCCGCCACCTCCGTCGCGATCGCCTCGAAACGCTGAACACCCTGCACACTCTTCAGATTGACTACCGGGCGAATGTGCAGCAGCCCGACAGACGCGTGCGCGTAAAAGCCGGCCTGCGTGTCATATTTCGCCAGAATCTCTTGGAAGTTTTCAATGTAATCCCGCAGGCGCTCCGGCGGCACCGCCGTATCTTCGACAAACGAAATCGCCTTTGCGTCGCCGGTCGCCGCCATCGTCAACCCCAGCGCGGCGCGGCGCAACTCCCAGATCCGGCCTTGCTCCTCCGCCTCTAGCGCACGGTATAGATAGTTGCCCAACCCCTGCGCCTCCAGGTTCTGCTCCAGGCGCTCGATCTTGCCGCTCAGTTCCTCGTCCGTCTCACCAAAAAACTCCACCAACAGCACCGCGCCCGGATCACCGTGAATAAAGCCGCGCAGCGGTGCATATTCGATTCGGCCGCGCGTCTTGTCCAGCATGAAACGGTCAATCAACTCTACCGCCGACGGTCCGTGCTCCAGGATCACCGGCGTCGCGCGCATCGCCTCCAGCAGGTCGCCGAACTGCACGCTGCACAGGATCCTGCGGGGCGGTAAGGGCACCAGCCGCATCGTCGCCGCCACCGTCAGTCCGAGCGTACCTTCGGAGCCGACCAGAATGCGCGCCAGGTTGAACGGTCTCGAAGAGCGGGTGTCGTCGTCCTCTGGCAGGAACTCGTCCAGGTTGTAGCCTCCTACCCGACGCATAATCCGCGGGTATCGCTGACGAATTTCGGCTTCCAGCTCGCTCCCGAGCCCTATCACTGTGCGATAGGCCGCGCCCTCCAGGTCCTGTTGACCCAACTTGGCCCGGAGCGATGCCGGCGAAAGCGCGCCTACCCGCGCGCCGCTGCCGTCAGCTAAGACAACCTCCAGCGACTCTACATAATCAATTGTCTTGCCGTAGATGATCGAGCGTGTGCCCGCGGAGTTGTTGGCAATCATCCCGCCAACTGTGGCCCGGTTGGAAGTGGAGAGGTCCAGCGGCAGCTGCAGGCCATGGGGCTTCAGCAGTTCATTCAACTCGTCGAGAACGATTCCCGGTTCGACCGTGACAGTCGCGGCCTCAATGTCCAGGTCCAGCACCCGGTTCATATACCGGGAGAAATCCAGCGAGATGCCGGCGCCAATCGCCTGCCCGGCCTGAGACGTCCCTCCCCCGCGTGCAGTAATCGAAACACCGTGTTGCCGGCAAATCCGCACAACCTCTACAATATCCTCCCGGCTGCGCGGTGTCACCACGCCCACAGGTATAATCTGGTAGACACTTGCATCGGTCGCGTGCATCGCCCGGCTGGCGCTGTCAAAATGGACCTCGCCGGCGAGCGCAGCCCGCAGTTCACCTGCAAGCCTCTGCACATCTACCTGGCTTTCGATGGTTTTCTCCTGACGGGGAATGGTCCTACCGAAGCTGCGTCATTGGCCCTTCGCCAGGAACGCCAACGTCTGGCTGACCCCTTCTCTTACGTGGGGAACGCCGCAAACAGCCAAACCCATCTCGACGCCGCAGAGCGTGCCGGCCAACGTCAGTTCATTGAGATCGCCGAGATGGCCAATGCGAAAAACCTTGCCCTTCACCTGCCCCAATCCTGTACCCAACGACATATCGAACCGCTCGAGGATGACCTGGCGCAGGTCGTCGGCATCGTAGCCCTCAGGCATTACCACCGCCGTCAGCGCAGAGGAATAAGCATGCGGGTCCCGGCATAAAACCTCCAGCCCCCAGCCGCGCACAGCCCGCCGCGTCGCCTCCGCCAGACGGTTGTGGCGTGCGAAGACCTGCGGCAGCCCTTCCTCCAGCAGCATCGACAGCGCCTCATCCAGGCCGAAAAGCAGATTCGTCGACGGAGTATAGGGATAGAATCCCCGCGCATTGAACTCCAGGATCGGCCCCCAATTCCAATAGGCACGCGGCAGCCGCGCCGTCTCCGCCGCCGCCAGCGCCTTGGAACTGACCGCGTTGAATCCCAGTCCGGGTGGTATCATCAGCCCCTTCTGCGACCCGGCAACGGTTACATCCACGCCCCAATCGTCATGCCGATAATCCATCGCGCCTATTGAGGAGACGACATCCACCATCAACAACGCGTCGTGACCGGTGCGGTCCAGCGCCGCCCGCGCGCCCGCCACGTCGTTGACAACCCCTGTAGATGTCTCATTATGCACCATCGCCAGCGCGCGAATCTCGCGCCCGCCATCCGCCGCCAGACGCTCTTCAAGCGCCGCCGGATCAACGGGACAGCGCCAGTCCCCCTGCAACTCCTCTACCTTCAGACCCAGTCCATTAGCCACCTTCGTCCAGCCGGCCGCAAACTGGCCGTTGGCGCAGAATAGCACCCGATCTCCCGGCGAAAGCGTATTCACCAACGCCGCCTCCCAACCCCCGTTGCCCGACGAAGGATAGATAATCACGGGCCCGCTTGTCTGGAAGACCTGTTGCAACCGTTCCAGAATGCTGAAAGTTAGGCTTGCGCATTCCGGTCCCCGGTGGTCAATCGTCGGGCGGGAGAGCGCGCGCGCCACGCGCCCGGGCAGGTTGGTGGGGCCGGGAATCTGCAGAAAATGGCGGCCGGGTCGGGATCTTGTCATGTCAAATGTCCTGGTAAACGCTAAAGTTAGCCCAACTCCTCCTGGAGTCGGCGCAATACGATTTCGGTCTCACCCTCATTTAGAGTATGGACGGCGATGTGCAGGTCGCCCGCCTCTGAACGGCAGAAGATCGCCGGCGAGCCGTTTTGTAGCGCCTCAGAAACCTCCCCCGCTGTTCGACCTTTCGCCTGCTCGTCCCAGTTGACACTCAGACGCATCCACGGGCCTTGCCCGTCCTGCTCCCACATATTGCTCGCATTTACGTGCGGGATGCCGGCCAGTCCATCAGCGATCTGGGCAATGCGCTCAGACTGGAGTTGCAGCCGCTGCTCATGATCTGTATCCAGCCAGTGGCGCAGCGCGATCGTCGTGCCGATTACTTCCTGACGATCAACCTTGTAGCCTCGGCCTATGCTGTTGTTGCCCGTTTCGAAGCCGGTAAACCCGTTGAGACGCGCCTTTGCGACAAACTCGGCGTTACCGCAAAGAATCCCTGTCGAGTTGCCCGAACCCAGATACTTGCCGCCAAAGCAGACCAGGTCCGCGCCGCTGGTTGCGACGCGGCGCATGCGCTCCAACGGGTAAATCTCCGCGGCAGCATCAACCAGAATCTGGATTCCGGCAGAATGGGCAATGTCAATCGCCTCCGGCAACGAGACCGTATTGGGGAAACGCTCACCAGCCGCGAAGTAAAGAATGCCTGCCGTATTGGGTCCGATGGCATCCCGCAACTGCTGCGGCGTGCAGCTGTCATCGTCGCCGACCTCCACCAGCTTCCCGCCCGGCACAGTAACGCTGCGGTCATACCGGTATCGGGTTGGCTTCTGGATCAGGAAGTCGTCCTTCATGCCGGTCGTATCGGGCAACTGGCGGATGCGCTCCGCATCGTCGCCGGCCAGAATAGCGGCCGCCCCCTGAACGAGCGCGGCGTAGCATCCGGACGTCACCAACCCGCCGCCCGTTCCCAGCATGTCGCCGATCGCCTTTCCCGCGCCGTCGAACACATCATCCATCCGCGTGTAAGCCGTGTTGGCCGACTCCATCGCCGCTCGCACTTCCGGCGAAAGTACCGAACCACCCAGGATCGTCATGTGGCCGCCGGCGTTGATAATCGGCTTGATTCCTAGAGTCTCATAGATGTCAGAACTGGACATTGCGCGCGCCTCCTTGGCTCAGTTGAAGAAATCCTTGTCTTCCGTCGCCAGGTATTTGCTGGCAGCGGTCTTGTTAAAGCTGACACCCAGACCAGGTCGATCCCAGACAGTGATGTAGCTGTTCTCGACAATTGGGTCGGGCAAGCCGTCCACAATATCATACCACCATTCCGGCCGGCCGACCGGATACTCGAATGCGATATAGTTGCGCGGCAGCGCCGCCGCCACCTGCACCAGCGCGGCCAGGCCGATCAGACCGTCACCGGTCCCGTGCGGAGCCATCAATATCCCGTGAAGGTCCGCGTATTCCGCCACCCATTTCAGTTCGGCAATGCCGCCAATGTCGGCCGGGTCCGGCCCAACGATGTTGACCGCCTGCTTCTCGAACAACTCTTTGAAATTCTGCCGCAGATAGATCTGTTCGCCGGTGTGAATTGGCGTGGAACTGCTGCGAGTCAACTCGCGGTACAGTTCGGCCAGCACGTAGGGAGTGTAGTCGCCGGTAATCGTATCTTCCAGCCACATCAAATGCATTCCCTCCACCGCCTTGGCCAGGCGGATGGCGTCCGGAACCGTCCAACCGGGCCCGCAGTCGAGCGCCAGGCCGATCCTGTCGCCGGTTACCTCCTTCATCGCCTCAATGCATGCAACCACATGGTTAAACCCCCTCTCTGTCAGCAGCCCGCGCTCGGTCTGGTGGTCCACCCCCAGCCGCTCGCCGTAAGAGAAGTCGTCCAGTTCGTCCGGCATGTTGCTGTGGTAGCCAATGCCCTGCTTAATTATAGTGAACCCTTCGCGCGCCTCCGCCATCCGGGCCATATTCTCGGCGTAGTGCTCCGGTTCCTGGCCGGCCAACGGAAATCGCAACGCGCCGTTGTAGACCAGCACCTTGTCCCGTACCTTCCCGCCCAGCAGTTTGTAAACCGGCACGTTCGCCGCCTGCCCCGCGATATCCCACAGCGCCATCTCAATCGCGCTGACCGCGCTTCCCCACGGCTTGAAGCTGCCCAGACGGCGGATGCGCAACATCACTCGCTCGACGTCGGTTGGGTCCTCTCCCAAAATATACTTGCGATAGAAAAGTACGTGAGGCTTGAGGTAAGACTTGAAATGTTCGGCCTGCCCGTAGCCCTCGATGCCGGCATCAGTCGTGATCCGAACAACCGGGCTCCCGCCCAGTATTGCGCAATTGAGATCGGTGATCTGCATAGAGACCCTCCGCAGACGAGAAAATTGCATGGAAGCTGAGCGAGATTTACCCAGCTGCATCCTGTACATGCTGCGACCGCAATACCGGCCACATCTGGTCCAGAAAATGTCTTCTGCGCCTGCCGCTGCAACCGGCAGATGGGCGGCGCGCAGACACACCAAATTGTACTGCGTTTTCCCGATGAATGCCACTACTAGGGCCGCGCGTACCGCATCCCAAAATGGGGGGCGAGTCACTCTGACCGTTGTGCAGCCAAAAAAACTACCAGGGCGGCTGCATCTTACCGCACCAAATATTATCTGAGGCTGCCTTGCCCGGAAAAATCGAAGAATTCCCGCCAAAATGATGCATTTGGTGGCGTGTAGCCGAAGGATTCAAAAACCTCCAGCAGACGTTGACGGTCGCTACCGCCAATGCCCTTCGTTGATCAACCGGCCGCCGACACTCTTCATCGGCTCCTGTCTGCCTCTTAAGCCACAGATGCCGGTTTTGCCGCCAGGAATCAGATGCAACTGTCCTGAAAAAACCGTACTTGACTATCTGAAATGACTGTATTATATTATATATTATGTCGTCTTCGACGGAGTGAGTGGAATGAGGCCAGGATACAAATTAGGGTATCTGCGTCCCTTGGCCTGCATTCAACTATCTGCTGAGTTCATTTGAGGCCACGAAAATGACAGGCAGGTCGGCGCAGAATGACAAGGTCATAAACCATACCCAAGTCAGTCGCGCTCGCACTCTCCCCCTCGAAGACATTCTGCACGGTCGCTGTCACAGGCTCGACCAACTCGACTTTCCAGACGAGAAGGCGGCGTGCATCTTTCTGGAACAGGCATCATTTCCCCTCTATCTCCTCTGTCAATTCGGCACAGACGCAAGCGACACAGTGTATCGCAGACGGTTGCGAGTAAAGTGCGTTTTTCCCCTCACCCACCTGAACGCACCGCTGTTGGCCAACGACCGACCCGCAATCAACTGCTTAGAAGCCGGCCCCAGGATCCTTTACCGCGCAAGAGTCGAAAGAATTATGCACCAGGAAGATCCACTACGCGCTCAAGACCCACTTGTATCTGTCTGCCCTCCAACAGACCTCGATTCTTTGTGTCAGCTAGATCCCGTGCGTCTTGCAGCATCGACTGGGTAACATGAGTTCCTACATTCGACCAGGAGGAGAAATCCATGGCTAACCGAAAGATCTCACGTCGAACGTTCGTGAAGGCAGTCGGAGTCGCTACAGGAGGGATGGTGTTAGCGGCATGCGCCCCCGCAGCCCCGCCGGCCCCCGCAGCCGCGCCCGCTCCAGCTGAGCCGGCCGAGGGCGGTACGCTCACTGTCGCAGTACGCAGCCCAATTGGCGGGCTCGATCCCGCAAAGATAGTTGGCTACCCATCCGGCCCGGCAATCCTGTATCTCATCTCCAACAAGCTTGTACGTGTAGGCACCGATCTCAAACTGTATCCGGACTTGGCAGAGTCCTGGGAATCTTCAGAAGATGGGCGTGCATGGACCTTCAAACTGCGAGACGATGTCACCTTTCATGATGGAACACCGTTCAATTCCGAATCGGTGAGAGCGCACTTCGAGCATGCACGAAATCCAGAGGTCGCTGCTACATCGTCAACGCGCTTCGATCAGATTACATCCATCGAAACCCCCGATGACTACACGGTGATCCTGCGAACAGATGAACCCTTTGGTCCGTTCTTGAACTACATGACTGCCTTTATGAGGGTCACCATGAGTCCGGCTTCATACGAGCAGTACGACGCCAAAGAAGTAGGAATGCATCCGGTCGGCGCGGGTCCCTACAAAGTCGTCGAATTTAAGCCAAATGTTAGTCTCACCCTGGAACGTAACGAAGATTATCATGGCGGTCGTCCGGCACTGGATAGGATTGTCGTCATCCCTGTTCCGGAGGCAAGCGCGCGCGCCAATCTTCTCCGTACTGGTGAAGTAGACGTGGCTGAAGACATTCCCGTTGAAGAAATGGCAGATCTGGAAGCCGATCCCAACATCAGGGTGATAAGGCAGAAGTCCCTCAACCACGTTGGCGCCAGCTTCAATTTCGACCACCCTCCCTTCGATGATATCAGAGTGCGGCATGCCTTCAACTACGCCATAGACAAGGTCACCTTGGTTGACACCGTCTTTGGTGGCGCGGCTACTATCATGGACTCACCGCTGGCTCCGGGAATGATAGGGTACAAGAGCATTGGCACATATGACTATGACCCGGAGAAGGCAAAAGCCCTGCTCAAAGAAGCCGGCTGGGAAGACACCGATGGAGACGGAATCGTCGACAAGGACGGAGAGCCGTTCAGGACCACCTATGCCTACTATGAAGAGTTTCTCAGATCCGCTGAAGTGGCACAGGTCTTGCAGAGCGATTTGAAAAAGGTGGGAGTAGACCTTGAAATAAAGGCCATCGAGCTCGCAGCTTGGGGGGCGTCCATCTTACCAGAGCGCGGAGAAAACCCACTCGGCATGTGGTTGTGGAAGTTCAACCCATCAGCCGGCAGCTCGACCCGTTACCTCACCTTTGACTTCCGTTCAAATCCGGAGTCAACAGGGTTACCCTACGAGGGCAACGCTGGTTGGTACAGCAACCCTGAACTGGATGCACTCTTTGCAGAAGCCTGGAAGGAAGTAGACCAGGATAAGCGCGCCGAAAAACTTGGAGAAATCCAGGAAGTGATTTGGCACGATGCGCCTTGGCTATGGCTCTATATGTCGGACCTCCTGGTCGGCGTGCGAGAGAATGTCCACGGAGTAGATGTATACCCGATGTCCTTCCTCCACCTCAGCGAAGCCTGGAAAGAGGAATGAGCGTCCCGATCACACATTAGACATATGATACGCAGGGAAGATATGGCTCCCCAGCCTATCTTCCTTGCCCATCTTCCCTGTTCAAGTTGGTGCAAATGGACAAGTACATATTACGCCGGTCGATAATTGTTTTCCCTACTGCTTTGGCTGTCGTGACTCTTGTCTTTCTGATCCTCCACCTTGCCCCAGGTGACCCGGCTCGAATAGGACTGGGCCAAGTCGCAACTTCCGAGGATATCGAACGTGCCCGGGCCCAGTTGGGCCTTGACGATCCCCTCTTTATCCAATATGTGCGTTTTCTGGCCCGAATGGTGACAGGAGACTTAGGGACCTCCTTCATTACCCATGAACCCGTAGCAGGCCTGATCCTGTCCAGGCTCCCTGTCACCCTGCAGCTGACCTTTATGGCCATGTTGCTTAGCACCATTATCGGGGTCACAGCCGGCGTCATCTCCGCAGTTCGGCGTAACACTGTTTACGACTATCTGACTCTGACCGCGGCCGTCATCGGTTACTGCACACCCAACTTTTGGCTGGCTCTTCTGCTTATCCTTGTCTTCTCAGTCAATCTCCGCTGGCTGCCCTCAATCGGAAGACAAGCCCTGGACCTGAAATACGTGATTCTGCCGACTCTGGCCTTGTCAGCGCCACTGATCGCCATTATTGCCCGGTTGACACGCGCGGGCATGCTGGAGGTTATCAATTCGGATTACGTCCGCACGGCGCGGGCCAAAGGTCTGGCGGAACGGGCCGTTATCTCCCGTCATGCGCTTCGCAATGCACTGATACCTGTCGTGACAGTTCTAGGCCTGCAGCTTGGTAGCCTGCTGGGCGGAACAGTCGTCGTCGAAACCATCTTCAGTTGGCCAGGCATTGGTTGGTTACTCTTCAGTGGAATAAGCCAGCGCGACTACCCGGTTGTACAGGGAGTCGTACTATTCTATTCCGTCGTCTTTATGTTTGTTACGCTGGCCGTCGATATCGGATACTCCTATCTCGACCCGCGCGTGCGTTATGAATAATATTCCTGAACCTCAACTTGGGGGCCTCGAAATCAGAAAGCCAGAGTCTGAGTCCAGACTCAGAGCGAGGCTGGCAGAGTACTATGCAATCTTTCGAGGCAACAAGCTGACCTCCATCGGTGCATCCATCACTCTGCTGTTTTTTGTTTTGGCCGTCTTTGGTCCTGCAATAGCACCTTTCGATCCGACCATTGTAGAACTGCGTGATCGGCTGCAGGGCCCATCAGCCCAACATATCCTGGGAACGGACGAAATGGGACGCGATGTTGCCAGCCGCCTGCTGCATGGCGCGCGTATATCCACCGGTGTGGCCCTATTGAGTGTTGCACTGGCTGTCCTGTTTGGCGTGGCCCTGGGAGCAACCGCGGGTTACTTTGGCGGTAGATGGGACATGATCGCCATGCGCTTGGTGGATGTGTTGCTGGCCTTTCCAAGCCTCATCCTGGCCATCGCGCTTATCAGTGTCCTTGAGCCCGGTGTAACCAGTCTCATCGTGGCTGTGAGCGTTACCCGCCTCCCTACTCTTGCGCGTCTCGCCCGTGGTAGCATTCTGGCAACCAAAGAATTCGACTATGTACTCGCCGCTCGTTGTGTAGGTGTTTCTGACCGGCTGATACTGCTTAAGCATCTCTTGCCCAATGCCATGAGCCCGCTTGTGGTTCAAGCGACCCTGTCTACCGGCGGCGCGATTATTCATGCCGCCACCCTGGGGTTCCTGGGACTCGGCGTACAAGCGCCCGCACCCGAATGGGGCGCAATGCTCAGCCGAGGTCGCACTTACACCACAATCGCCCCCCACGTCGTTGTATTCCCCGGTTTGGCTATCGCCCTATTTGTCTTTGGGCTCAATACGTTTGGTGATGGTCTGCGAGACGCCTTGGATCCAATGTTGCGTCGGCTTGCACGTTGAAAGGCGAGGGCGGCAGAGCCAGAAAGCCAGTGAGCAATAACATGGGAATCTACGAGAAACTAGGCGTTAATACAATAATCAATGCTGTCGGCAACGGTACCGCCATCGGTGGCTCCATCATGAGGCCAGAGGTGTTTGCCGCTATGGAGGAAGCCAGTCGCTCATTTGTGAGATTGCCTGAGTTGCTGGACAACGCGGGGCGACGAGTCGCAGAACTGGCCGGGGTTGAAGCAGCCTATATCACGTCCGGGGCAGCAGCCGGCGTGACCATCGCGGTGGCAGCCTGCATGGCCGGTAGCGACGATGCCAAAGTCCACCAACTGCCAAATACAGATGGCTTGAAGGATGAGGTGATTATCCAGGTCATGCAGCGCAACTACTATGAGCTGATGATTAGGCTTGCTGGCGCCAAGCTTATAGAAGTTGGTCTGGCTAACCACTCCTATCCCTGGCACGTCGAGTCAGCCATAAATGAACAGACCGCAGCGATCGTTCATTTTGTAGCGTATTCTCCATCTCAAGACCTGCCAGTCGAATCAGTAATTGAAATCGCCCACAAGCACGGTCTGCCAGTAATCGTCGATGCTGCTGCCGAATTGCCACCATTCTCCAATCTCAGACGTTATGCCGACATGGGCGCCGATCTGACAATCTTCAGTGGCGGCAAAGGGCTGCGTGGACCCCAATCATCCGGCCTCATCTTGGGACGCAAAGACCTCGTGGAAGCTTGCGCTGAACACGCAAGTCCCAATCATGGTGTGGGGCGCCCCATGAAGGTAGGAAAGGAAGAAGTCATCGGCTTAGTAACAGCCGTAGAGCTGTTCGCAAGCGAAGAATTCGCGCAGGCAGAACTCGAAAGCTATGAAGAACGGACTGCCTTCATCGTAGAAGCGCTGTCCCATACCCCCGGTGTTGTGGCGTCCCGTGACACCGCCCCGCCTTCTTTTCTCTCGGACCTGAGCGGCGCCGCGCCTGAGGGCGTGCCTGTTGCGCAAGTGGAGTGGCAGGAGGCCACTATACCAAAATCGAATGAGGAAGTTCGCCAGGAACTGGCGGAAGGCAGCCCCGCCATCATCGCAGCGCTTTCACAAAATGGCATAATACTTGCCCCGCACACCTTGCAACCGGGTGAAGATCGCATCGTGGCGGCCCGAGTGGCCCACGTCTTGACCCGCTAAACTAAACTGCAACTCCATTTGGCGAAAGTTGGAAATCCGCCGCAAGCCCAAGTTGAGCCGCGAAAAATAGTGCAAAGGGGGAGTTCATGAACCAACCACATGTAGAACTCTTAGCCACATTGGGAATCGCTGAAGGAGGGAGCGGCGACAACGCCTTCCGCCAACCGGAGGCGCTGGCAACCGACAGCGAGGGCAACCTCATTGTGGCCGACACAGGTAATCATCGCATCCTCAAACTGGATCCTAACGGGAACCTGATCTGGAAGATCGGAGGGATCGACAACGAAGGGCAACCCTGGGCCGGTACGGCTATGGCAGAATTCAGCAGCCCGCGAGCCGTCTGCACTGACAATGAGAATAATGTCTACGTCTGCGACACGCTCAACTGCCGCGTGCAAAAGTTTGACGCCGATGGCAACCAGCTGCTGATCTTCGGCACCCAGGGGCTGGGCTATGGTCAGTTTGGCGGTCAAGGACCACTGGGAATCACCATAGATGAGAATGGCTATATGCTGGTGAGCGACACCCATACCAGCATTGGGGGCAACCACCGGATTCAGAAACTGGATCAGGATGGACACTTCGTGACACAGTTTGGCAGCTACGGAACGGGGTTGGGGCAGTTTGGCGGTGCCGCGCCCATCCGTGAGTATGGACTCGACTTTGGTCCAGGCATCGGGCCAGGCCCAATCGGACCTACTGGCATCGTGGTCAATCTAGGCGCGCAACACATCAGCGACAAGAACAATTGGGGCGCAGACATCCTCGTTGCAGACTGTGACAACGACCGCCTCCAGATCTTCAAGGGAATCGGTCTGTGTGATGGGAGTTTCGGCGACGGAATCGTGTTCCGGCCCCGACAATTGTCCTTGGATGGCAGCGGCCGCCTGTATGTAAGCGGCGTGCATAAGCATGAACCACCGATGGAGACTTCCGATCTGACAGACCCCCTGAAATGGCGCGTCGTCCCCGAAGGCCGGTGGGTGTGGGTATTCGACGTCGGATCAAAACAACTGATCGGACAGATCGGGACGGCGGACGCACATGACCAGATGGCACATCATTATGGAGCGGGGCTGCATTGCCACGGGTATGGTCTGTCCGTAAGCAAAGCCGACGACAGCATCGTATATATCCAGGGCGATAACCTGATCTTCAAATACCGGGTGACGTGGTGAAAAGGGGCGCCTAAACCATGAACGAACCAAGAAAAGAGTTGTTGGCTGTCTGGGGTCCATATGAGACCGGTTGGGGAGATGTAGAATTCGATAACCCAGAAGGACTGGCTTCAGATAGCAAGGGAAATATCTATGTCGCCGATGAAGCAAACCATCGTGTACAAAAGATAGACCCTGACGGCAATCTAATCCTCAAAATTGGCGGTGTGGGCGGTGTGACCAGCGCGGGCGCTCATGAGGCGCGGCCTCGGCCCGGCACAGCGCCTGGGGAGTTTCAGATGCATCGGCCTGTACATGTCGATCATGAAGATAATCTCTTTGTGGGGGACAGTCAGAACTGCCGTGTTCAGAAATTCGATGCCCACGGGAACTTTCTGATGCTCTTTGGCAGCCAGGGCAATGGGCCGGGACAGTTTGGAGGCTTGTCAGGACCCAACGGTGTGGCCGTGGATGAAGAAGGCTTTATCTACGTCTCTGATACACACACTCTTCTCGGCGGAAATAATCGCGTGCAGAAATTTGATTCTCGGGGTCATTTTATCAAGGCCTGGGGAGAACATGGCACAGGACCAGGCCAGTTCGCGGGCGCAATACCCCTGCGCGGGCGTTTTGGCCACGATCACATCGGAAGCACAATCCCCGAAGGGCCCTACGGTATTGCCATTGGTAAGAACAGCGGGCATCTTTACATTTCCGACTCTGATAATGGGCGGATTCAAATCTTTGATCGGGAGGGACACTTCATTCGATCGATCGGTGAAGGCATCATCTGGTCACCTAAGGGAATCAGTTTGGACAGCCAGGAGAACATTTACGTCGCCGACTATCATATGGCCCCAGGCCTGGCCGGCATAACCGTTCCACCCGTAAAGCCAGAACATCGCATGCTCTGGGTCCTGGACAAGGATGGCGCCCTGCTGCTCAAAATCACAAACGAAGATGCCGGCGGGCTCTATGTACACGGCGGAGGAAGGCACCATGCCGTCGCCGTGAGCAAAGCCGATGAGAGCCTCATCTACTTTCAGGCCGGTCACCACATACTCAAGTGGCGCATACACTGGTAGTAGGCAGGGTTAACGCGGCAAAATGAATGAGAACGCAGATTTCGCAACTCCTCCTTCGTCCACTCTGCGAAATCAGCTAGTAGGTCAGCTCTGCTTGATGCTGTGTAGTCTGGTAGATCTTGACAGCTATCTATCTCTGTCCGCCGGCAACAGCATGAGAGCTGGTGTTGAAACAGAGATCAGTATCACAATGCATAACAATTGCGCCGTCACTCCAATCGAAGTGGCGACCAAAACAGGGAGATGCAAACTATGGGAGTCTATCAAAAGCTGGGCGTAAAGACGAAGATCAACGCCGTCGGCAACGGTACCGCTATTGGGGGATCGATAATGGCTCCCGAAGTGATTGCGGCAATGCAGGAAGCCGGCCAAAACTTCATTAATCTGAACGAACTGTTGGCCAAAGCCGGCCAGTATATCGCAGATGTAGTCGGCGTTGAGGCCTGCTATATTACGTCGGGTGCTGCGGGTGGTGTGCTCATATCGACTGCAGCCTGCATGACGGGCAAAGATTGGGCCAAGGTTCATCAGTTGCCTGACACCAAGGGGATGAAGAACGAAGTCGTTATGCAGGTGATGCAGAGGAATTACTACGAGCTCATGGTCAGAGAGGCCGGCGCAAAACTCGTCGAAATCGGGCTGGCCAATACGACCAATTCCTGGCACCTGGAGGCCGCCCTCAACGAGCAGACAGCGGCCATCATTCACTTTGTGGCCTATAGCCCACCCCAGGATCTACCACTGGAAGACGTGATCAAGATCGCGCATAAGCGAGATGTGCCAGTGGTCGTGGATGCGGCAGCAGAGTTTCCTACCTTTTCCATCCTGAGACATTACATTGACATGGGAGCGGATCTGGTCATATTCAGTGGCGGCAAAGGCATCCGAGGGCCGCAATCGTCAGGACTAATCCTGGGGCGCAGGGATCTGATCGAAGCCTGTGCGATGAATGGGAGTCCCTATCATGGGGTCGGGAGACCTTGCAAGGTCGGTAAAGAAGAGATCGTCGGACTGGTGACGGCGATAGAACTGTTCTCGGACCCAGAGTATGAGCGTAAGGAGTTGGAAGGCTGGCACTTGCGGACAGGTTACATCGTGGAAACCTTGTCCGATTTATCGCATGTGACCGTTGAATCCGGATTCCCCAGTGACTTTGCCGGCGTAGAAACCAACCCAGGGATTGTTCCAGTATCTGTGGTGACATGGGACAACAACGCTATCCCCGTGACGAAGGAAGAGGCTGCCGCCGCGCTGCTGGAAGGTGAACCCGGGATTTACGTAGCAACATCCCGAGATGGGATTGTAATCGCCCCGCACACGTTACTCCCTGGCGAAGAACGCATTGTGGCGGAGCGAGTAGGCGCAGTCTTAGCAGGACAGAGCTAAGGCAGAAGGGGTATCATGCTGCCTCGCCTCTCGATGGTCTGAGCGTAAGAAGTTGGCAAACAGAAACGACACTAGGACAAACGCGTCACGCCGTACCCTGTCGCAATCATGAGATCTGGTTCGAGGCCCGGTGTCATTTGGACCCGGCGCATCCTGACGCCTCTGCTACCTTACATGAGTCCGCAAATGTAGATCCAGATTGACACCAAGGCCCTCGCATAGACTGCACACAGGAAGCGCTGTTCTCTTGGTTGCTCTCACCAGTTACCAGTGCCCCTGGTCTCGATTGGGATTTACATAAGCCCTCGTGCATTCCGAAATGCTCGCGGATTGTGCCCGCGCCCCTGTCCACAGCCTTTCCCCAAAAGTCACAGCCTATCCCATAGCCATATACTTTGCCGCTTCTGACTCAAGAATCTCGGACACTTGACGGCAACCTGAAAGGTCAGCGCCGCGCTAACAACTGTTCAGGCGACTTGCGCCCCGAAAACCCTGGACACCCCTCCTCCACATGGTTGCATTCCTACGCATTGTCCCTCCGCAATCCGCCCCTTCGACTGACGAACAATAATCCTCACTACAGCCATTAGACGCTCGCTCTCAATCCCCAAAATCTCCAAGTCCTGAAAATTCTGACTCAGACAACGTTTTCCCATAATATGGGACACCCCCCAATTTCCCCATTTGACACTAGAACATATGATCTGATACAATCCCTACAGATGTAATGGGACAGTTGGCAGACCCGCAGAGCTTCAAGTTCCCCCGACATGATTCTCTGGCTCAGCTTCTCCCATCTCTTACCGCCCAACCACCGTTGCATCTCCGGTGTGACGGCCGGGTCCGGGCGGTGTGTCCGGAGTGTGCGCCATCCTCCCTCGAATGGCGCACACTCTGCCCCAACTCTCCCGCCAATTTCTCTGCACCGCCCGCCCTTTCGCTGCACTTGCCGGCAGGAAACACGGCACGTAACAAAAACGAGCAGCTCCCAGGGCCAGCTTCTTCCCGCCTGGGCCAGGGCTATGCGCGGCCGCATCTTGACAACTGTCTCCCTGCTTTCACACTGTTTATCCGCGCCTTTTTCTGCCCACCGCAAAAAGCAATTCTCCTCATAAGCCCGGTCTGGTACAATATGCCCTGCTCTACATGGCACTTCTTTTGCAGGAACCATCACTATCTCTGGCAATCCACCAACCGGCCCTTTCATTCTGTCGGCGTAATCCTGTCCTCGTCCCCGAGCCGGTTCGCCACCGAAATCACCCTCACCAACACAAAAAGGAAAACACAATGCGACTCTTGCTATTCGATGACTTTAAGCTCGGCGTCTGGAACGGCGACCAGGTGTTCGACGCCTCGGCCGCCTTCGCCGACAGCGACCATCACTCTCCCCAGGAAATGATGGAGATGTTGATCAACGACTGGGACAACGTCCAACCCCGCATCCAGGCCGCGGCCGACGCTGCCACCGGCGTCGCCTTGGAAGATGTAACCTGCTGCTCTCCCCTTCCCAGGCCCGGCCAGCTTGTCTGCCTGGCCGGCAACTACCTGGAACCCGCCAAACCGGAACGCGGCCTGTTCAACGCCTTCCTCAAATCGCCCAACGCCGCCCTCGGCCACGGTGGCACCGTCGTCCTGCCAGGCGCCGAGGCCAGCGTCTTCCACTTTGAACCCGAGCTGGCGATTGTTATCGGCAAAAAGGCCAGCTACCTTGCCGCCGAGGACGCGATGGATCATGTCTTTGGTTACACACAGTTCATCGATGTCTCGGCCAGAGGTCTGCCGGGCGGCTTCTTCCTCGGCAAATCATGGCATACCTTTGCCCCGTTGGGCCCGCTGCTGGTGACCCGCGACGAAATCCCCAACGCCAACGACCTCGGCGTCCGCCTCTGGGTAAACGACGAGCAGCGTCACGACATCAATACGCGTGACATGGACCGCCACATCCCCGAGCTGCTGGCGGAGGTAACCAACGTGCTGACCCTCCAGCCCGGCGACGTCGTAGCGACCGGCACCCATCATTTCGGCCTCGAACCGGTGCAGGACGGAGACTCGATTCGCCTCCAGATTGAGCAGCTGGGGCCGGCTCTCGTCGTGCACTGCTCCGATCCCTCGGGCCGCAGCTGGGAGAGTTAGATCGGACCAGGCCGCACTTTTTCGACGCTTGTACCGACCTCTGGGTTGTGATACGATCGACCGTGAGGGATTGGGATCCATCCGATTGCAGAATGCGCCTCCGGCGCGGAACGCATTGCGCGGTGGATGGCAATTTGGCTGCCGCCTTCACCCTTAGGGGGTAGGCAGGCGGCAGCCAGATCCGCTAATCTCCAACGCACAACACTCTTCGCTCCTCGGACGCGGGCCTCTCGCCTGCAGACTTGGAATTCTCCCTGAAAAGCCCAAGCTGGAAACCTTAATCACAGTTCATGGAGGTAAATTATGCGGAAGCGAGTTCACCAAAGGATTTCGCGGCGCGAGTTCATGCGCGTCTCAGCGCTTACAGCCGCCGGCGTAGTTGTCGTAGCCTGCGGCGCTGACGGCGGGCCACCCGCGCAAGACGAGGCCCCGGCCGCCGAGGAGGCCGCGCCGGAGTCGGCAGCAGCGCCGTCCAAGTACAACGAAGCGCCAATGCTGGCGGAAATGGTCGCCAACGGCGACTTGCCGCCGGTCGATGAGCGGCTGCCGCTGGAACCGCTGGTCATCACACCTGAAGAGGAGATCGGCGACTACGGTGGCATTTGGAACCGTCTCGCGACCTCGGCCAGCGACAACCAGTTGGGCGGCAAGGTCGGCGGTGAGCATCTCGTGCGCTACAACAAAGACGGCACCCAGATCAACCCAAACGTCTTCGAGAGCTGGGAAGTGTCGTCCGACGGCTCAACCTTCACTTTCCACCTGCGCCCTGGTATGAAATGGTCTGATGGCGAACCGTACACGGCCGATGACATCCTTTTCTACTACGAGGATGTGCTCCTCAATGAGGATCTGAGCCCCTCGTTCCCCAACTGGCTCATTGTCGGCGGCGAGCCGGTGGTGATCTCAAAACTGGATGACTATACGCTCGAATTCAAGTTTACGGTTCCCTATGCGCTGTTCATCAATGTGCTTGGCTCACTGTGGGGCGACGCATTCGCCAGATACTGTGCCCATTACCTGAAACAGTTTCACATCAAGTATGCCGACAAGGAAGAGCTCGACAAGATGATCGAGGATGCCGGCGTCGAGCACTGGTACCAGGTTTTCGGCACCAAACCCGATACCCGGCGCAACCCGGACACGCCCAGCTATCTTCCCTGGAATCTGAGCACGCCTTCGCACAGTGACCCGTTGGTCGCCGATCGCAACGCCTATTACTGGAAGGTCGATCCCGATGGCAATCAGCTGCCCTACATCGACGCCCTCCACTGGAGCCTTGTGGACGGCAAAGACCAGCTCAACCTGCGCGCGATCCAGGGCGAAGTCGACATGCAGTTGCGCCACATCACCTTCGACAACGTGCCTCTGTTCATGGAGAACATGGAGAGGGGCAACTACCGCGTCATGCTGTGGCAGAGAGGGCAGGTCACCGATACCGTTCTGCATCTCAATCACACCAACAAAGACCCCGTCCTGCGAGAAATCGTCCAGGACAAGCGCTTCCGCTACGCCCTCTCACTGGGCATGAATCGCGCCGACATCAACGAAGCCGTCTATCTCGGTCAGACCGAACCCACCCAGGTATCCCCGACCAAGAACTCGCCCGTCTACTGGGAACCCCAGGCCATCAGCATGACCGAGCACGACCCCGATCAGGCCAATGCCTACCTGGATGAAATGGGTCTCACCGAGCGGGACGATGAGGGCTACAGGTTGCGCCCTGACGGAGAGCGGCTCAGCCTCGTCTTTGAGTATGTGGCAATCTTTGCCGCCTGGGGCGACATTGCCGAACTGTTGACCGCCCAATGGAAGGATATCGGGCTGGAGTTGATAAGTACCGAAATCGACCGCAGTCTCTTCGGGCAACGCCTCAATGCCAATGAGATAGACCTCGGCGTATGGCATAGTAGCGGCGAGTGGAACCCCTTCATCGAACCGCGCTCCTTCGTGCCGATTGTAAACAACTATGCTTTGCGGCATTACGCCTTCTACTACAATAGCGGCGGCAAAGAAGGATTTGAGCCCACCGGTGACATCCTGAAGGCCATAGAGCTCTGGGAAGAGATTAAGACGACCGTCGATGAGGAGGGACAGCGCGCCCTGTTCCGAGAAATCCTCGAGCTCAACATGGAAAACCTGTGGCAGATCGGCGTCACCACCGCACCGCCGCAGCCGGTAATCGTCAAGAACTACTTCCGCAACGTGCCCGAAGACGGCATGTTCGATGACCAGCCGCGTTCGCCTTCGAATACGGCGATGGAGCAGTACTTCATTCGCGCAGGACAGGACGAATAAACCGGCCAGCGGCCGGCCGGCGTGCCTCCAACGTCCAGCTGTAGTTGCGCAAAGGAGTTGGTGCGGCGCCGTCAATACGCTGCTTATGTCGCTCGTGACTGAGTCTGGCAATGTTCAGTTCCCAAACCGGCTGAACCCCGTCCAGGATAATTTGCGCTGATAGTGGCCGCGGGCCTGTCGAAAACGGCAGCGCCCGCGGCGACGCGTAAGCTCGGCGCGTCGAAGATAATTGGCGGGCATGTTCCCGTTCTCCGCCCTCGGCAACGAATAGGAAAGAAGCGGCGCGTCCATGAGGTGATCTGGTAGTGGGCCCTCAGGATCTGTGCCAGGAGTAGTCATGAGCAAATCACAAGATAACTTTGTCGCCAGAGCCATCACCCAGGGGCCCAAGCACCATTTCTTTGGATACTACGGCATCTGTCCCTGGAATTCAACCGGCCGCTATCACCTCTGCCTGCAATCGGACTTCCATGACCGTCCGCCCGCCGCCGGCGATACCGCCGTGGTCGGTCTCGTGGATATGGAGTCGGGCAAGTTCGAAGGCGTGGCCGAGACCCAGGCCTGGAACCTGCAGCAAGGCTCTATGTTGCACTGGCTGCCGACAGCCCCCGACCGCCTGATCACCTACAACGCCCGTGAGGACGACCGCTTCGTCGGCGTCATCCAGGATATTCACAGCGGGCAAAAACGCGTTCTCCCCTACCCCATCAGCGCCATGAGCCGCAACGGCCGCCAGGCCCTCGGCCTGAACTATGCCCGCCTCAAATCGCTGCGGCCCGTGGTCGGCTACGCCGGCCTGCCCGATCGCTTCGCCCATCAGAACCATCCCACCGAGGACGGCGTCTATACGATGGACACAGAAACAGGTGAAGCCCGCGTCCTCGTGTCCTACGAAGAAGCTCGCGAATTTCTCAGCGACTACGAAGAGGTGCAAGCACGCAAGATCTGGTTCAACCACACCATCATCAACCGCGACGACACCCGCGTCGCCTTCGTCGTACGCTACAGAGACGAAACCAGAGAGATCAAGCACACGATCCTCCTCTCTGCCAGCATGGAAGGAGGCGATTTGCGCGTAGTGACAGACCTCGGCGCGTCCCACTTCGACTGGCTGACCGAGGAGCTGATCTTTGGCTGGGTGACGATGAAAGAGGGTCAGAAGTATTACCTGGTCAACGACAGGACCGGAGAATATGAGGGCGTGCGGCCCGATATCCTGACCAAAAACGGCCACTGCAGCTTTACTCGCGACGGCGCCTGGCTGCTGACCGACGAATACCCGGACGAGAACAGCCTCCAGGCCCTGCTGCTCTGGCACATGGCCGAGGAGCGGCTGGTCGTCCTGGGGCGTTTCCATTCACCCGAGCCGTTCCGCGGCGAGATCCGCTGCGACATGCATCCCCGCTGGAGCCGCGACGAGCGCCAGGTCAGTTTTGACTCAATACACGGCGGCAGCCGCCAAATCTACGTTGTGGACGTTGCAGATGTTGTAGAACGTTGATGCTCTCTCATTTCGTATAGAGCTTGACAATTAGTGAGGGGACAGAGGAGCCGTCCGACACCGCCCAACTATGTGGGAGGCCACATGAACAATACACAAGGCAGCACGGTCGCAAGAGCGATCACGCAAGGACCGAAGCACCATTTCTTCGGCTACTATGCCATCTATCCCTGGGATGTAACCGGCAAATACCACCTCTGCCTGCAGTCGGACTTCCACGATCGCCCGCCCGTCGACGGCGACACCGCCTTAGTCGGCCTCATCGATATGGAGACCGGCAACTTCGAAGGCGTGGCCGAAACCCAGGCCTGGAACCTGCAGCAGGGCAGCATGATGCACTGGCTCGCCACCGCGCCCGATCGCCTCATCACCTACAATGCCCGCGATAACGACCGCTTTGTCAGCGTTATCCACGACATCCACAGCGGGCACAAGCGCCTCCTGCCCTACCCGATCGCCGCCATCACCCGCGACGGGCGCAAGGCGCTGGGGCTGAACTACGCCCGGCTCTGGGATATGCGCCCCGTGGTCGGCTACCCTGGGCTCACCGACCCCAACGCAGACCAGAAACATCCTGCCGACGACGGCCTCTATATCATGGATACCGACTCGGGCGAGGGCAAACTGCTCTTCTCATATGAAGACGCCCGCGACTACCTCAGCAGCTATCCCGAGATTCAGAAACACAAGCTCTGGTTCAACCACCCGTTCATCAACCGCGACGACTCCCGCGTTGCCTTCGTCGTAGTCTACTGGGATGACGCCGGCGCCAGGAAAACCGTATGCCTGACGATGAATCTGGAAGGCGGGGACATTCGCATTCTGAACGACCTCGGCACCTCGCACTGCGACTGGCGCACAAAAGACGTCATCTTCGGCTGGTTTACGACGAAAGAGGGGGTAAACTTTTACCTGGTCAACGACGTCACCGGCGAATACCAATCCGTGCGTCCCGACATCCTCTCCCGCGACGGCCACTGCAGCTTCACCCGCGATGGCGCCTGGCAGCTGAACGACGAATACCCGGACGAAAATAACCTCCGCGCCCTGTTCCTGTGGAACATGGCCGAAGAGCGCCAGGTCGTCCTGGGGCGCTTCCTGTCTCCCCCATTCTTCCAGGACCAGATCCGCTGCGACCTCCACCCCCGCTGGAGCCGCGACGAACGCCAGGTCAGCTTCGACTCCATCCACGAAGGCAGCCGCCAGATCTACGTTGTCGACGTGGCCGAAATCGTGGGACGCTAAGGCGTGCAACGATCGCAGATTGCGGCAACAGCTAAGCCAAATGCAATTCGCCGTCATCAGTGAGATAGCGAAATTGTTTCTCTCTCCTCACTTCTCTATACTCTCTTCTTGTATCTGGGCGGTCGGGCCTTCGGCCCTCCCTTGTGCAGGGGCTGCGCCCCCGCAACGCCCCCCTACAAAACCATCGCTCACCGACCGTACGCCTTCTTACCAGCAGTGCGGCTCAACTAACCTGGCGGCGGTCAACCAGCTGCGTCATCAAGGCCTGAAAGGCGCCAGCGAGGACGGGCCGGCCAGTAAATATGGCTAAGTAGTCGCATACGGCGTAAGATCAGCCGAGCGGACAACAGGGCCGCCCAACTCTGCCCCACTATCCGGGAGGCAACATGAGCAATACAAAAGTCAGCTCGACCGCCACAGCCATCACGCAGGGCCCGAAGCACCACTTCTTCGGCTACTATGGCATCTGCCCCTGGGATGCATCCGGCCGCTACCACCTCTGCCTGCAGTCGGACTTCCACGATCGCCCGCCCGCTGACGGCGACACCGCCGTGGTCGGCCTGGTCGACATGGAGACAGGCAACTTCGAGGGCGTGGCCGAAACCCAGGCCTGGAACCTGCAGCAGGGCAGCATGTTGCACTGGCTGGCAACCGCCCCCGACCGGCTGATCACCTACAACGCCCGCGCTGACGACCGTTTCGTCGCGATTGTGCAGGACATCCACTCTGGCCAGAAACGGATCCTGCCCCACCCAATCGCCGCCATCACCCGTAACGGGCGCTACGCGCTCGGCCTGAACTATGCCCGACTGAAGTCGATGCGGCCGGTTGTCGGTTATGCCGGGCTGCCCGATCCCTACGCCCACCAGAATCATCCCACCGAGGACGGCCTCTACATCACCGACACCGCGACCGGCGAGGCCCGCGTCCTCGTTTCCTACGCAGAAGTACGCGATTTCCTCAGCCACAATCAAGAGTTGCAAGGGGGCAAAATCTGGTTCAACCATCCCTTCATCAATCGCAACGATACCCGCGTCTCCTTCGTTGTGCGGGTCTTCGATGAAACCAAGGAGATCGGCCAGACCACAATGCTGTCGGCCAGCATGGAGGGCGGAGAGCTGCGCGCAATGACCGACCTCGGCGCGTCACACTGCGACTGGCTCACCGAGGAGTTGATTTTCGGCTGGGTAACGATGAAAGAGGGTCCGGCCTACTACCTGATGAACGACACAACCTGCGAATACGAAGTTGTGCGGCCCGATGTCCTGACCAGGAACGGCCACTGCAACTTCACACACGATGGGACCTGGATGTTGACTGATGAGTACCCCGACGAAAACAGCCGCCAGCCGCTGTTCCTGTGGCATATGGCAGAAGAGTACCGCGTCGACCTGGGAAGCTACCATTCGCCGCTGCCGTTCCGCGGCGAGATCCGTTGTGATCTGCATCCCCGCTGGAGCCGGGACGAGCGCATGATCAGCTTCGACGCCATCCATGAAGGCAGTCGGCAGGTCTACGTGATAGACGTCTCAGAGGTTGTCGGCACCTAAGCGCAGCCAATCGAGTCGCGCCCGCAGCGTCATCCACCAAAGTCTGACCCTAGGTTCAATTTGCTCGCAACTCAACCCCAAAAGAGAAACCAATGCTACCATCCCGCGCCATCACATCGGGGCCGAAACATCACTGGTTCGGCTACTACGACAAATTCCAGTTCGATCCCTCTGCCCGCTACGCTTTGGGGATGGAGGTGGACTTCGAACATCGCGCGCCGACGCCGCAGGATGTGATCCAGGTCGGCATGGTCGACCTGTCGGACCGCGACCGCTGGATCGCATTGGGTGAAAGCCGGGCCTGGGGCTGGCAGGCCGGCTGTATGCTCCAGTGGCTGCCCCAATCGCCGCACGAAATCATCTGGAATGACAGGGTAGAGGACCGTTTCGTAAGTTACATCCTGAACATCGAAACGGGCCAGAAGCGCACGCTTCCTCACCCCGTTTTCACCCTCAGCCCCAATGGCCACGACGCGCTGTCCATCGACTTCCACCGCCTCGAAGATATGCGTCCCGGCTACGGCTACATGGGCATCCCCGATCCCTGGTACGACGTGATGGCGCCGCAGGAGACCGGCATACACACGGTCGACCTTCAAACAGGCGAAAGCAAGCTGATCGTCAGCTTGGCTGAGGTCGCCGCGATCCCCTATCCCCACGGCGACATTCGACCGGCCAAACACTACTTCAACGTCCTCATCTACAATCCCGCCGGCACCCACTTTCTCTTCCTCCACCGTTGGCGCCTCGACGATGGACCCTTCCACACCCGCATGCTTACCGCACAAGCAGACGGCTCCGACCTGAAGGTAGTCGATCACTCCGGCCACACCTCCCACCTGATCTGGCGCGACGACGAGCACATCCTCGTCTGGTCCCGGCGCCCTTCACATGGAGGCGCCTACTACCTATTCCCCAATGCCAATGACGGTGCCCGCGGCCCTGATAAAACTGTCGGAAAAACGAAAATGCCGCTGAACGGGCACTGCACCTACCTGTCCGACAACGACTGGATCCTGAATGACACCTATCCCCAAGGGGACAAACGCCTGCAAGACCTTTACCTGTACCACGTTCCCACCGACCGCCGCGTCGACCTGGGTCAGCTCCACTCTCCGCCCCCTTACACGGATACCCTGCGCTGCGACCTCCACCCCCGTTCCAGCCCCGACGGCAGCAAAATCGTCATCGATTCGGCCCACGGCGGCAACGGCCGCCAGATGTATCTCTTTGAAGTGGGAGACCTGTTCAGCGCGTAAACGTGTCGCCAGTAGCGGGGCAACCGCATCGAATCGAGCCGAATCTTCGCGACTCTGACTGGATCACGTAGGGTAGCCCCTTATGGGCGCGATTCGTATGCTATAATAGCGCTGGAACAATGACGCAAATGTTCTGGCCCAGCAAGGCCTTTACGCTTACCAGAAGAAAATCTCAAGCTGAAGGAAGGCTGTTGTAAACTTGTAAATGGCCCGTATCGCAACTCCCCGTAACCGATCAGACCCGGCAAGGAAACCTTTGCAAAACCCTGACGCTCAATCCCGGAAAAAAAGAAACACGACGACTTGAGTCGACTTAGGTCGACATAAAACTGTGCAATTGCTGCAAATGGGGACACAGCATCGCCAGGCTGCCGCAACTGGGTAACGTGGCTCTCGAAGGCTACCCATACGCCCAACTCCGGATGCGTCGGCCCTGCAGCCAATAGCCTCAATCCCTGACAGAACGATGAGATGACGTCATTATGCGAACAACACTGAACATAGACGACGACGTGCTCGCCGTCGCTCGAGCCCTGGCCGAGCGCAACGGAACCAGCCTGGGCAGCGCAATATCAGAGCTGGCGCGGCGAGGATTCACGGATATGGATAATCTGGAATTCGACGACTGCATCCCCTTCTTCCGCGTCGCCCCAAATGCCCGAACAATAACAAACGAGGACGTCAAAGAGGCGCTTCGCAACTGGCCGTGACCGCGCTACAGGATGTCAAAGCCCGAACAAGTGCACCTGAGCCAGCAGTTCTCCCGCCATCCTGAAAATCCCCAAATCCCGCAAATCCTGATTCAGACGGTCCGCCTGACACGCATACACGCTCGTAAACTCTCATGATCTCTCGTAAAACTCTTGCATTCTCTCGCCCAACGCCCGTACAAGCGCGACTGAGCCAGTCAGGCCCCGCCATCCTGAAAATCACAGCCCATCCACAGAATCCCATAACCTGCAGTTCAGACAATCGCTCGTACGAGCGCACCTGTACCGCTGAACTCCTGCAGTTTTTTCGACATTGACGAGCAAGCTTTTTCCCTTTAAAATGACCCAGACTACGCAGCAACCATTCCCGCAATTTCGATAAAAAACGAGGTTAGCACTCCTACGGTTGCGTCTGATTTTCCAGATTCGTGAAGGCAATGGCGACAATTCCCACCGGAACAAAAAAATGAGGTGCCCGTGACAGGTCCTTTTCGTCTTGCCAATGAAGTTGATACAACCGGGTTCGGCGACACCGGAATGCGCTTGGGGGACCTTGACGGCGACGGCGAGTTGGAAGCCGTCTTCTTCCAGGCCCGCGACTGCCACATTCCCCGCATGTCAGCCGGCGGCTACCGGCACGAAAAACAGGTCCACTGCGTCACCGCCATGAAGCTCGACGGCGACGTCATGTGGCAGGAAGGCGCTCCCCTCGGCACCGGCCACTGGGCCATGCACGAAGTCGGCGCCGCCGTCAGCGATATCGACGGCGACGGCAAACAAGAGATAGTCTATGTAACCGAACGCGATGGCCGCAGCTATCTGCGCATCCTCGAAGGCGACCGCGGCTACTTCCGCAAAGAAGTCGAGACCGGCCCCAACTGTGTCCTGCAGCTGTGTGACATCCGCGGTCTCGGCGCCAGGCGCGACATTCTCGTTTCCACCTTCGTCAATCCCATCTACATCTATGCCGACGACCTCACTTGCCTCTGGAACTGCCACTTCTACGGCGGCGCCGGACATTCACACGACTTCCACGACATCGACGGCGACGGCAAGGAGGAGGCCTTCATCGGCTACTGCTGCGTGCGCGCCGACGGGCTCAAAGTCTGGTGGCGTCCCGATCTGGAGCCCCACCTTGAGGAGATGACACGCGCCCCCCATGTCGATCACCTGCACGTACACGACATCGACGACGACGGCAGGCCTGAACTGCTGATGGTCGCCGGCAAAGATCTGGTCGTCCTTGACGCCGCCACCGGCGAAGACAGATTCATCTTCGAAGGCACCCACATCCAGACCTGCGCCGTGGGCAAATTCCTGCCCGACATGGAAGGACAGCAGCTGTTTGTCACCGAGCGCCGTCTTCACGGCGATCAAGCCCACATCGGATTTCGCGGCTATCTCGTGGACTGCAAAGGAAACGAAATCTGGCGCATGGAAAAGGCCGGCTACGGCAGAACTCTGCGGTTGGCAGGCAGCGAGGCAGACGTTATCTTTGCCGAGTGCCAGGGTAAGAAGCCTACACTCATCGACGGGCACGGCAAGATCATCCAGGAGCTGGATATGCCGCTGCATACCTACGCCGAAGACCGCTTCGACGACGGCGACACCGGCGTGCGCGCACTTTTCGAGATCGCCGATACCAACGGCGACGGCAAACTGGAACTGCTTGGTTACAACAGAACGCGCCTGTGGCATTGGGTGCAGGATTAGCAGACACGTGTTGAAGGCTTTGTATCTCGTATTCGACGGTCAGCACTTGTAATTCTCGCAAGAACGCTCAATCAAGGAGAAAACGAATGAAGAGCCTGAAAAACAGCAGTAAATGGATTTCACGTCGCGAGTTCATGCGCATCTCGGGCGTCACGACCGCCGGATTGGTGGCGGTCGCATGCGGCGCCGGCGGCGAACCAGAGGAAGAAATGGCCGCCGAGTCTGCTGCTGACGAGGCCCCCGCTGAGGAAGCTGCCCCGGCGACGCCCGCCAGCATGTATAGCGAAGCCCCCATGCTGGCCGAAATGGTGGCCGCAGGAGACCTTCCTCCCGTAGATGAACGGTTGCCCGCAAGTCCCGCAGTCTTGCAAGCCGTCGAGCAGGTTGGCCAGTACGGCGGCACAATTCGCCGCGGATTCAAGGGCGTCTCCGACCGCTGGGGCCCCACCAAGATGCAGAATGAGTCCCTCACCTGGTACAACATGGACCTGACGCTGCGCCCCAACATGGTCGAATCCTGGGAAACCAACGCTGACGCCACCGAGTGGACTTTCCATCTGCGCGAAGGATTGAAGTGGTCCGACGGCACCCCGTTCGACAGCGACAGCTTCACATGGTGGTACGAGAACCATTTCTCCAACGAGGACCTGACCCCGGCCATCTCGATTCGCTGGGGAACGGGCACGCCGCGCGTGCCGATGGTAGTGTCGGCTCCCGACAATAACACGGTGATGATGACGTTTGAACATCCCAAGCCGCTCTTCTCCTTCGACGTGGCCCGCTCGCACTGTTTTTCGCCTGGTCATTATATGAAGCAGTTTCATATTGAACTGACCGATGACCAGGAAGCGCTGGAAGCGCAGATCGACGAGGCCGGCGTCGACTCCTGGGACCAGTACTATGTCGACCGCAACTGGTGGTACCTGAACCCGGATCGGCCCAACATCGGCCCGTGGCTGTCGAAGAACGAGCTGTCCTCCGAACTCTTCCTGATGGAGCGCAACCCCTACTTCTGGCAGGTGGATGAGGAAGGCAAGCAACTGCCCTACATCGACAAAGTGACGCACCGCCTCTTCGACACCAACGACGTCTTCAATCTGCGCGTCATCAACGGCGAAGTCGACTTCCAGGCACGGCATATCCAGACAGGCAACTTCACGCTCTACAAGGAAAATGAAGAAGCCGGCGAATACAGTGTCGTTATCGGCACCTCCACCCGCCACGAAGTGGTAACCCCCAACCAGGGCGCGCAGGATCCGCGCGTCCGCGAACTGTTCGCGAACCGGGACGTACGCATTGCTATGTCCTTGGCCGTGGATCGCGAGGCACTGAACGAACTGGTGTGGGACGGCCTGCTGACCGAGCGTCAGTACAGCCCCCTGGAGCAATCGCCGCAATTCTATCAGAAACTGACCGATGCCTACGCCGAATACGACCCGGATCGAGCCAATCAGCTTCTCGACGACGCCGGCTATTCCGAGCGCGACGCCGATGGCTTCAGGCTGTGGAAGGACGGCAGCGGCGAGACCCTGAGTTTCATCATCGAAGGAACCTCCCAGGCCGGTACGCCGGAGGAAGACTCGGTCCTTACCATCATCAAGTACTATGCCGAAATCGGCCTCAAGGCCACCTACAAGGGCATGGAGCGCTCACTGTATACCGAACACTGGTCGGCCAATACCCAGGATGCCGTCTACTGGGGCGGATACCGCGACCTGTTACCCATTCTCACGCCTTCACCCTGGATCGGCACTGAGCTGGACCGACCTTGGGCCGGCGCCTACGGACGCTGGAAAGTCGACGAAAACGACGCCAACGGCGAACCGCCGCCGGACGGCCACTTCCTTTGGAAAATCTGGGAAATCTGGGACCAGGTCAGCTCCGAACCGGATCCCGCCGTACGCGACGAGCAGTTCTACCAGATCCTGGACATCTGGGCCGAGGAAATCCCGATCGTCGGCTACCTGGGACAGTCACCGGCGCTGATCATCATGAAGAACAAGATGCACAACTACATCTCCGGCCAACCGGTCAACGATGGGTTGGAAGACGAACACTTCCTCAATCCGCAGCTGCTCTTCTGGGAAGATCCTGAGAACCACATGTAGACCATGTTGCCGTTCGCGCTGCTTGCAGAGGCGAAACAAAAACTGCCTCTGCAAGCGTCAGTTCGGCATGAAGAGGAGAAATTGGGACGGCGCAACGGGGCCCGTATGAATCAGAAACTGCTGCGTCGCCCTCCCACATAGAACCTTGCGCAAGAACATGCAAATCACACGCCCCACCTATTGAGACCAGCTTACTCTATGTCTTCAACAAAGCAGCCAGCCAAACCGCGATTCACCTCGGTTAAATCGTACAAACACGCGGAGGGCCATCCCACCTTCTGGTATCCGCCAGAATGGCAACTACAGGAGACCGATACGCCCCATCCTGCGGCCAGCCTCTACCCGGACCCCTCCGACGAAGCCACGTTTATCTCGATCACGGTCCAGGACATGGGCCAGCCACTGGCGCCTGAGGAAAGTTCGCTGCTGGCAGAGGGTATCGAAGAAGGGCTGAAGCAACTCGACAAGTGTGTCGTCGAGAAACTCGAAGAATTGGTCGACGTAGGCGACTGGGGTCAGGAGTGGGTCTGCACCTTCGTGCAGGATGGGACAACCCGCCAACGCCGGGCGCGACTCTTCTGCGCAGGCCCCTTTCTGTACTCGGTCGTAGTCCAAGGAGCCACAGAAGAACGATATGAGTACTGGCGAGGCATGATGGAGTGGGTCATGTTGACCGTACTCAATACATCAGTTGATATGAGCGATTAGGTCGCACACGCTTTTGCCACAGTGCCAAAGCTCGGGCGATCCGACGGTCATGTCAGACATTCATCAGAATTTGCCGCAGCGGCATCCACCAGCCTCTGCATCTTCAATCGGCACACAATAATCAGCACACAATTGCGAATAGCAACTCTCAGACACAACCCCAGCGAAAGGATTTCATCACAATGACGAACGGAATGGATCGTAGGACCTTCCTCCGGATGAGCGGTCTCTCAGCCGCGGCCGCAGTAGTCGCAGCTTGTGGCTCGCCTGACGCAGACGCCGAACCACAAGCAGCCGACGAAGCGCCCGCGGCCGAAGAGCCGGCCGCTGAAGCCGGACCGCCATCCAAGTACAACGAATCGCCCCTCCTGGCAGAGCGGGTCGCAGCTGGCGATTTACCCCCAGTTGACGAGCGCCTGCCCGCCAATCCTGTGGTCATCGAGCCGCTGGAAGAGATCGGCCAGTACGGCGGTACCACCCGCGTCGCCATCGGCAATCCCAACCACCTCTTCGGCGACCCGCAGGCTGTGATGGGCACCGAGTTGATCCTGCGCATCGCGTCGGACTTCTCCTCAATCACCAGCGGCTTGGCCGAAAGCTGGGAATTCAACGACGACGCCACCGAGCAGGTCCTGCACCTGCGCGAAGGCCTGATGTGGTCAGACGGCGAACCCTTCAGCGCCGACGATTTCATCTTCGCCTGGCACGACCTCTGGCTCAACGAGGAGTACGCGCCCGGCGGCCCGCCAAGTCAGTGGAAGGCAGGCGCATCGTCTGCAGGCGACCCCTTGACGATGGAGAAAATCGACGATTACACCATCAAACTCACCTTCTCAAAGCCATATCCCTTGATCGTTCTCCACGAGACGTTCTATGCCGGATCCCAGGGCGGCCTGTGGCAGCCTGCTCACTATCTGAAACAGTTCCATCCCGACTTCGGCGATGCCGACGAAATAGCCGCGATGACCGAAGAAGCAGGCTTCGAAGATTGGCACCAGCTTCTGCGTGATAAGGGACGCGTGGGTTCGACAATTCCCGCCCAGGTCGGGTTGCCAGGCATGACGGCCTTCATTCGTGTCGACGACGCGCCGGACCATCACACCTACCAGCGCAATCCCTACTACTGGAAAGTCGACACCGCCGGCAACCAACTGCCCTACATCGACAACACTATCGTATTCGTTATCGACAACCGTGAAGTTGCCAACGCCAAGCTGATCGCCGGCGAGTTGGAATTCTCCGGCCGCCAGGCCGACCTGGCCAATATGGAACTGTACACGGCCAACCTGGAGTCGGCCGACCTGAAGATCAAACTGTGGAAGTCGACCTTCCCCGGCCGCACCATCATTGTGCCCAACCACACGCACAAAGATCCACAGGTGCGGGAATTCTTTACTAACAAGGACGTGCGCCGCGCCATGTCGGTCGCCATCGACCGCGAAGAGATCAATGATGTCGTCTATTTCGGATTGGGCGAGCCGCGCCAATGGGCGGCCTGGCCGGAATCCAAGTACTATGAGGAGGGCGACGGAGACCACTGGGCGCAGTTCGATCCCGACATGGCCACGGAGATGCTTGATCAAGCTGGTTATTCGGAGAAAGACTCCGACGGCTACCGCCTCTTCCCTGACGGCTCGCGCGTAAGCTGGATCATCCAGCTCGACACCGAGCAAGCCGATGTCCTTGACGTCTTTGAACTGGTTGTCGAGCAATGGCGCGAGGTCGGTCTGGATCCGTCGATCCGGCCTATTAACAGATCCCATCTGAACGAACTGGTAGCGGCTAACGATTTCGGAATGTCCGGCTGGGAAGGCGACATCTCCGACATTACCTGGGTCTGGTGCGGACGACTGAACCACCCCGGACAATGTAATACACCTTGGGGCAAAGGCTATGACGTCTGGCTGAAGGGCGATACCGAAAACGAGATCGCCGTGGAGCCGCCCGATGAGGTTGCCTGGGTCTTCCACCGCTGGCAGGAAATGATCGATGCCGTAACCGAAGAGGAGCACATTGCCATCGCCCGCGAGTTGTGGGACTGGTTCTACGACTATCTGCCCGGCTTCGGCACGGTAGGCATCCCCAAGCCGGTCGTTATGAAGAAGAACCTGACCAACTTCCCCGACGACGGTGTGTGGGGCTACTCCGTAATTCGCGCAGTGCCTGTCCATCCGGAGCAGTTCTTCTACAAGCAGAGCTAATAACAGCAAGCGTCGCAGGGCTGGTGGCCGGTACTGTCGCCGGTCACCAGTTCCCGCCCGCTGCCCACTACTTACCAATGTCATGCGAGAATACGTCCTGCAGCGCGTCCTGCAGTTGATCCCAACGCTCTTCCTCATTTCCATAGTCAGCTTTACCATCATCCAGCTCCCGCCGGGTGACTACGTGACCACCTACGTGGCAAACCTGGCCGCGGCCGGCGAGGAAGTGAGCGAAGCGGAAATCGAGGCGTTGGAGGAGCACTATGGGCTGAACCAGCCCGGTTACATTCAATACATAAAGTGGATCACAAACTTTGTCCAGGGGGATATGGGGCTGTCCTTCTACTGGGACCGGCCCGTCAACAGGCTGATTGGCGAGCGGCTGATGCTGACGATGATCATGTCATTCTTCACGCTGCTCTTTGTCTATGCCATGGCCATACCCATTGGCATCTATTCTGCCGTCCGACAGTATAGCCCCACTGACTACACCTTTACCTTCATAGGCTTCATCGGGTTGGCGACCCCCAATTTTCTGCTTGCTCTGATATTCATGTACATCGGCATCGAGTTTTTCGACGCCGATGCCGGCGGCCTGTTCTCCGTAGAGTATCTTGACGCACCCTGGAGCGTGGCCAAGGTCTGGGATATGTTGAAACACATGTGGCTGCCGGTTGTAATCGTTGGCACGTCGGGCACGGCCGGCACGATACGGGTGATGCGGGCCACGACACTGGATGAATTGGGGCGCCCCTATGTGGAGACGGCCCGCGCCAAGGGTCTGCGCGAAGGCCCAATGACGATGAAATATCCCGTCCGCGTGGCGCTCAACCCAATCTTGAGCACAATTGGCTGGCAACTTCCTCAAATCGTCTCCGGGACCGTCCTCGTGGCGCTGGTGCTGAACCTGCCCACGACGGGGCCGCTCCTTTGGCGCGCCTTGATGTCCCAGGACCTCTACCTCGCCGCCAGCATGATCTTGATCTTGAGCTCACTCACGCTGGTCGGGACTCTGATCTCGGATATTCTTCTGGCATGGGTGGATCCGCGAATTCGTTACGGGGAACGGGGAACGACATGACCGGGGCAATCAACCCAGGCACGGGGGCCGGGTCCGATGCGGTTTCCACTGCCTACGAAAGCGGCAACCTGTCAGATCTTCTCGAGGCCGAAGGAACGGTCGGCGAAGCCAGAACCCAGTTTCTCACGCCGCGCCAACTGATGTTGATCCGCTTCCGCCGCAACCGGATGGCGGTTGTCTCTATGTGGGCTCTTGCCCTCCTCTACTTTTCCGTGCTCTTTGCGCCGATGATCGCGCCCTACGACAGAGCGCATCGCTTTACCAAGCATCTCTATCTCCCGCCCAGGGAAATTCACATCCGCGGTGATGACGGTACCTGGCAGCGTCCGTTCGTATACGCAGTAAAGATCGAGACCAATAAGGAGACATTCACGCGCGACTTCGTCGAAGATCGCACGCAACAGTTTCCGATCCAGTTCTTCGTCAAAGGAGACCCTTACAAGCTCTGGGGCCTCTGGAAAATGGACTGGCATCTGTATGGGGTCGAGAACGCCGAGGAAATTGGACCGATATATCTCTTGGGCGGCGACAAGTTTGGCCGCGATATCTTTGGCCGCGTGCTTTTTGGTGGTCGAATTTCGTTGACGATAGGCCTGGTTGGCGTCTCGATCAGCCTGTTTATCGGTCTCCTTCTGGGAGGCCTTTCCGGCCTGTACGGCGGCGTCATCGACAACCTTATCCAGCGCCTGATCGAGTTTATCCGCTCCATCCCAACGATTCCGCTTTGGATGGGGCTGGCCGCCGCCCTTCCAGGTGACTGGCCGCAGATTCGCATTTACCTTGGCATTACGATTATCCTCTCGTTTATCAGTTGGACTTCGCTGGCGCGGGTTGTGCGAGGCAAATTTCTATCCCTGCGAGATGAAGATTTCGTTCTGGCCGCCCAGTCGGCCGGCGCCAACCAGTGGTACCTGATCTGGCAGCATCTGGTCCCCTCCTTCATGAGTTATGTGTTGGTGGACGCAACGCTCGCCGTTCCCGGCATGATCATTGGCGAGACCGCGCTCAGCTTCCTGGGGTTGGGGCTGGTGTCGCCGACGGTTAGCTGGGGCGTAATGCTTAAGGACGCGCAGCAAATTGTTGAAATTGCCATCCATCCATGGATTCTGTGGCCGGCGATGTTCGTTGTCGTCACCGTGCTGGCCCTGAACTTCATTGGCGATGGCCTGCGCGACGCCGCCGACCCGTATGCCGACCTGTAAGAGATTTCGCTCCCAAACCGGCCCCGACAGCAGTTCATAGCGACCGCAATCAAATGACAGTGCAACCGAACGATACGCTGCTCGAAGTAAAAGACCTGCAAACACACTTCTTTATGGCCGAGGGGGTCGCAAAGGCGGTCGACAGCACCACTTTTTCAATCGGCCGCGGGAAGGTCTTGGGCGTGGTCGGCGAAAGCGGCTGCGGCAAAAGCGTCACTGCCCGCTCCATCATGCGCATGGTGCGGCCACCCGGTCACACCGTCGACGGAGAAATCCTCTACTCCAGGGCGGCCGAAACTGGCCAGACTACCTCCGTCGATCTGCTGCAACTTCCCGCCACCGGCGCAGAGATGCGCTCGATCCGCGGCGGAGAGATCTCGATGATCTTCCAGGAGCCGCGCGCCTCGCTCAGCCCTGTCCATCGGATCGGCGACCAGATCACAGAGAATATTCTCCTGCACCAACCCGTAACTCCGTCCGAGGCAGAACTAATTGCCATCGATATGCTGCAGCAGGTGCACATTCCTTTGGCTGAACAGCGCATGGGCGCCTTTGCTCACCAGTTGAGCGGCGGCATGTGCCAAAGAGTGATGATCGCGATGGCGCTTTCTTGCCACCCCAACCTCCTCATCGCCGATGAACCGACCACCGCACTGGACGTCACCACCGAAGCCCAGATTCTTGAACTTATGCAAGGACTGCAGGCCGAGTTGGACATGGCTATAATGTTCATCACCCACGACCTGGGCGTCGTCGCCGATATGGCCGACGAAGTGGCCGTGATGTACCTTGGCAAAATCGTCGAACGCGGCGCGGCCGCCGATATCTTCCGCGATCCTAAGCACCCCTACACGATCGCCCTGCTGGAGTCGCTGCCGCGCATGGACCAGAAGCGGGACTGGCTACAGACAATCCGGGGCGTTGTGCCGGACCCATACAGCACGCTCAACGGCTGCCCCTTTCATCCGCGCTGTGCCGACTCTATGCCTGGCGTTTGCGATGAGATTGTGCCCCAGCCCATCTCCCTGGAAGATGGGCGCGAGGTGCGCTGCCTTTTGTATACCGAACATGCCACCCAGGAAAGCCCCCAACTCGCAGAGGAAACCAGCCATCAATAGCAACGCAGACAGCTATCCACTGCTGGAAGTCAATGGGCTGAAGAAGCACTTTCCAATCTCCGCCGGGCTCTTCTCCAAAGTCGTCAGCCACATCAAAGCTGTGGACGGCGTCGACTTCACGCTGCAAAAGGGCGAGACCCTGGGTCTGGTCGGCGAGAGCGGCTGCGGCAAAACGACCGTTGGCCGCCTGATCATGCGTCTGTACGCGCCTACCGCGGGCGACATCAATTTCCGTCCCCACGGTGAGGAAGGTGCACAATATGACCTGGCGACCCTCGACAACAAGGCGCTGCGTCCCGTGCGGACGCACTTGCAGATGATCTTCCAGGACCCGTACACGTCGTTGAACCCGCGCAAAACGATTCTGGACATCATCGGCGAGCCGCTGCGACTCAACGGCATGAGCAGGGGGTCCGAACTGGAGGATCGGGTGGTAGAGATGCTTCGCCTGGTCGGGCTGCGGCCGGAGTACATCACCCGTTACCCCCACGCCTTCAGCGGCGGACAGCGTCAGCGCATTGGCATCGCCCGCGCCCTCATCCTCAACCCCACCCTTGTCATCGCTGACGAGCCAGTCTCCGCGCTCGACGTCTCAGTGCAGGCGCAAATCCTTAACCTCCTCAAGTTTCTCCAGCGGGAATTGGACCTGACCTACCTGTTCATCGCCCACGACCTTGGCGTCGTCAAGCATATCAGCGACCGTGTAGCGGTTATGTATGTGGGCAAGCTTGTCGAGCTCGCCGAGGCCGATGATCTCTACCGCAAGCCTCTGCATCCCTACACCGAGGCACTGCTTTCCGCAGTGCATGTAGCCGGCCCTGCGCATAGCCAGAGCGAACGCATCGTCCTGGAAGGCGAAGTAGCCGATCCCTCCAACCCGCCATCCGGCTGTTACTTTCATCCCCGCTGCCGCTACGCCCAGGAGCGCTGCCAGCAGGAGACGCCCGAACTTCGAAGCGCCGCCGAAAATCGCTACGTCGCTTGTCACTTTGCCGACGAGTTGGACCTGGCAGGCGCCGGCACGACATGAACCCAATAGCACACAACTGAGGAGAGAGCGAGGATGAGCATGCGCCCCATAACTTCCGGGCCGAAGCATCACTGGTTCGGATACTACGATAAACTGCAGTTCGATCCCTCCAACCGTTATGTGTTGGGAATGGAGGTCGATTTCGAGCATCGCTCGCCAACCCCAGGGGACGTAATCAGGGTCGGGATGATCGACCTGGCTGACGGCGACCGCTGGATTGAGCTGGGCGAGACGCGGGCGTGGTGCTGGCAGCAGGGCTGTATGCTACAGTGGATTCCCGGATCCGACAGCGAGGTCATCTGGAATGACCGCGAGGACGATCGCTTCGTCTGCCATGTTCTGGATATCCATACGGGCAAGAAGCGTACATTGGGGTACCCGATCTATACGCTCTCTCCGGACGGACGCACTGCCATCGGCGCCGACTTCCGCCGCATCAACCATATGCGGCCCGGCTACGGCTACGCCGGCATCCCCGATTCGAACTTCGATACACTGGCGCCCGATGATGTCGGCATCCACAGAGTGGACCTGAAGACCTGCGAGGCATCACTAGTGATCTCGATCGAGCAGGTGGCAGCTATTCCATATCCTCACGGTGACATCAGCGCGGCTAAACACTATTTCAACCACCTTCTCTTCAATACCGACGGCTCGCGCTTCATATTCCTGCACCGCTGGCGGTTCGGCGACGCGGGTTTCCATACACGAATGATGACCGCCGCGGCAGACGGAACTGACATTTACGGAGTGGATCAATACGGGCACACATCCCACTTCATCTGGCGCGACCCGGAACACATCCTGGCATGGGCCAGGCACCCTTCACACGCAGACGCCTTCTATATCTATCGGGACGGTACACAGGAGGTGGAGGTGATCGGCAAAGGGGTGATGACGTTGAACGGGCACTGCACCTATCTTGCCGACACAAACTGGATTTTGAACGATACCTACCCCGTCCCAAGGGACGACGGGAAAGTCCAGGAGTTGTATCTCTATAGCGTGGAGAGTGGCCGGCGCCGCGAACTGGGCGAATTTGGCGCCGCAGCCGAGTATACAGGCGAATGGCGCTGCGATCTGCACCCGCGGTCCAGCCCGGATGGCAGCCTGATCACCATCGATTCAGCTCATGGCGGCAACGGTCGGCAGATCCACCTGATGGACATTTCCGCCTATCAGGCATCATAACGGAGCGCGCCCGAGCGAAATGCTGCCCGCGCGCGGATATGGGTTCGGGGAGCTACTTCCAGGTGTAGGTACCTTTTTCGTCCTGGGGAATCGAACTGAAGCTCTGCATCGCCTGGCCCCTCTCCGGCTTCAGACCGGTGCGGTCGGCAATCTCCTCGGCCAGCCCGGGAAGATAGGGCAGATCCTCGCGGAATAGGACTGTCGAGTCTTCAGGCGTGTAGTGAACGTGCAAGTCCACGTCGCCCTCGCTTGCTTCCCTCCTGCCCACAATCACGTCCAGGCGCGTTATGTGCCCCCAATCCCACTTGCGAGAAATCGCCCAGAAGCGCAAGGGACTGTTGATGGCCAGACCGTCTTCCGAAACCTCGTAGACAGTCCCAAGGTCGATGATATGGCCGTAGAGGAGCAGTGCGCCCCAGATCAGAAATGTGTAGGCCATAGCCTCTACGAAAAAGATCCGGTTAATTCCCATTGTGAAAGTTAGAACTCCGGCTATCAGCAGGGCGGCTGCCGACACCATCGACTTTGGTCTGCCTCTAAATGTGATCGATTCCCGGACTTCGTCTGCCTGAAGAGATTCAGCCATATAGCAATTCTGCCTTGTTCAATGTTGCTGTTGTATGTGCTCCCTCTCAGCGAGAAGGGAGCGGACCGCGACCACCTGTCTGGCCGCGACCGAGCGAATGTTTGTAGTATAGACGGAAGGCCAAAGCGACCAAAATTTGCCAACCTCCTGGGAACCCATTAGCGGATCCCGTCCTGGTTTGGCCACCCCAACCGGATAACTCGAAGCGCCCGTTCAGTCTGAAACCAGTCGGTATCCCCGTCCCCTGACCGTAACGATGTAAACGGGATTGGAGGGGTCCGGTTCTACTTTCTGGCGCAATCGGCTCACCAGCTTTTCAATGCGGGCATCGTCTACTTCCCGCAGTCCGTCGTCGCCCCACACTTCCTGGACTATCTGGTACTTGTCAACAATTCTGTTGCTGTTCTGAAAAAGCAGTCTAATCAGCTGATATTCCAGGGCAGTGAGGTCGATTTGGCGGCCATTTATCGATACCTCGCCGCTCTCGCTATCCACGTCAACGCCATCGCCGCCGACGGTATCGGTCTGTTGCGCCATAACATACTCGGCGAAAAGACGGCAGAAGGCGCGCAGGTCCTCTTTCTTCTGAACCAGGACGTGATATTTCATCAGCTGCGACAGGCTGGCTGGGTCAGCCTCCAGGCCGGAAAACAGGAACCTTAAGGTCTCCTGTTGTTCTGACGTGCAGCTGTCCCAGATTTTCTCGCTCTCCATATTCAAGGTTGGGTCCTGGCGTAACTGTTCAATCAGGCCGCGATGGAATACAAATCGATCTGCCTTGCCTTTGCTGCCCTGATCCATCGCCGCCACCGCATCACCCAAAATGCGGCTGACCCCTTCCAAATAGCCAGGGTGACCTCCGGTCCACTGGTACACGAAGGCGATGTCTTCTGCGGTCAGATCCAAACTGTGGCGCGCGGCGAAGCTTCTCATGTAGCGTTCCACATCATGGCTTGGGAGAGGCGCCAGGTGCCAGGGCTGGTGGGAGAACAGTTCTCCGAACTCGCTGCTGTGTTCGCCAGGCCGCAGCTCCGCCAAAGGCCAAACGGTCGCGGTCACAAAAACGAGCCGGTTGCCGTAGCGATCCTTCTTGGCCCGCAGGTTGAGGAACACTCTCGTGTCTATCCGCTGGAATGGTTCGTCGAACTCGTCGAACAGCAGAATCAGCTTGTACTGGCTTTCCTGAAGCGCGGCGGTCAATCCATTGCTGAAACTGAGGGGCACTTGAAAAACGTTGGCGGGCGCGACCAGGGCCTCGTAGGCGCTCTGTAGCTCTTGGTTTTTGGCCAGTACTTGGCTGCTCTCCTGCAAGCAGCGCAGCACCAACTCATAGAATCCCTGCTCCGTCATCTCCAACATCCGGTTGCAGTCAATATAGACCGGCAGGTATTCGCTGCCCTCCTCACCCAACTGGTGCAGCCAAACGTCTGCGTGAGCCAGCAACCGCATCAGCGAAGATTTGCCCACATTGCTGAAACCCGTTACCTCTACGCAGCGGGAACTATTGAGCAGCCCAACTATTGGCTCGATGTCGGTCTGCCGCATATAGCTCCCATCGGACAGACGCAACGTAGTTGTCATAGGACCTCCAGTTGAGAGCCTTCCCCGGCCCAATTTCCTTTGCGGTGAAATGTATTGACCATTGTCGCCAACTTGGTATCCTGCGTCAAGCGATGGCAAAACCGCTTCCACCCTCAAAGAGAATATCGGCCGACAACACCTGCAGCGCCGCTTCCGGGGAGGTCTGGCCAATCCCGGATACTGCAGGGACAAGGCCCAGCGGGTCCCACCAGTATGCTGGCCCAGCCGCGGTCCGATCCGTTCCGGCGGTGGCAGGCGGCTGCGAAGGGCGCGGCCACTGCGCCGGCCAGTCTCCGCTGACCAATCGGAGGGGTGGCCATTCAGCCAGAACCTCCGGTCGTTCTCCGGGTTGTACACAATTTATCCGCAGCCCTGTGTATTCCTCCCCGGCTGTCTCCCAGGCCCGCACGTGCAGCCAACGGTCCGCGCCCGCATAGAGCCCATGAAGTTCCGGCAGCTGATGGCGCCGCATCCAAAGTCGAACGGCTTGGGCAAAAGCCCACTGCGTACTTGGCAGTGCAGTCGAACTGTCAACCCATCCGCCGATTCTTCTCATAGCAGGCATGCGCAAGGACTGCTGCCAGTGATACCGCTCCAGCACATTTCGCAGAGCTGTTTCACTGTTGCTACCTGCGGCGGAGAGCACATTATCGGCCACCACGGCCGCGCCCCCGTCCGTCCGTTCCTGCCATCGTGCCAGTGCAGCACTGCCAGATTGGCTATTGCCCGCATAACAGAACAGCGGTCTGTCATCGTCAGGCAGCTGGACCGCGGCTTCTATCACGCGGCGGCTCAGGGCCAGCACCTGTTCCTGGCTGCGGAAGCCGATCTGTTCGTAGCCGCCCACGATCAGAACTACGTCAGGACGAAGCGCCCTAAGTTCCCTTGCCAGTGCACCCGTGCTTTGGTGGGGACCGGGCAAATAGGTGGCAATCGGCCTGCAAAGAGCCCCGGCGAGCGCCGCCTCACCTGCAGCAAGACTCCCGCCTCCGGACAGTCCGGCCATCCACACCCGCAGTAGTGGCATCAAGTCCGCGACCGCGAATGCCTGGCCGACACCTTCCACAAATGCAGGACCGGACGAGTGCAGACGAGGGCGATCCTGTTCAGCATCCCAAAGCGAGATGCTGAACTGCTTTTCCAAACGGTTGACTGCCTGGACGAGGGCTCCAACGCATTCGTCGGGACTGGTCTGCGCGGGCAGATCAACAGTCTGCCACCCAACCATTCGGTTGATCCCTTCCACAGGTTCAATCAAAACGGCCACTGCGCGCTGCGGCTCCGCAGCTAGTGCCAGAATGCTTTTGGGCGCGAAGTCCGCCAGCGATGCCGCCGAAGGTCCCCTACCTGAAACGGGGGACGGGGAAACCGGTGTTACGCTCATGAACCGGCTCCGCGTACTGCCGCCCACAGCATCTGCCACAGTTCGCTGCGGGGAACTTCAAACAGGAAGTAGTCCAGACGAGCCAGCGCCAGCGAAAAACGAGCTGCAGCAAGTCGAGCAAAGACAAAGCCAGCGGCCAGCCACAAAGCCCGGCGACCAATGCCTCCCCACACGTGCATTACCTTCAGTGTCAGCGTTTTGTACGGAATGTCCTGTTTCTGGGCGGCGGTCTGGGAATCCTTCAATCCGGAAGGCCGACGCGGTGCAGGGGGGCGCCCACTCGCGCCTGAGGCGCGGCCAAGCTGCAGGTGGATCAGGACGCCGCCGGTAATCAGCAACGTAATGAATCTGACCAGCCACGACGCCTCTTCAGCTGCGGGACGAGCGTCGCCGGCAGTCGCCACAGCTGCTAGCGGGGTCTGTAACGCCGCAGCGAGTTGGGGCCAGAGCGTTCCCTGAACTGCGCCGCTTACGCCAACCCCCAAACCGACGCCGACAAGAACGGCTGCCGGTACTACCGCCAGCAGGCGCAGAACCCGGCTTCCGCCCGGCCCTTGGGGCCGACGACGAAGCAGCTCCACACCCCCTGCCCACATGAGCAGCCCCAGTATCAGGGGCAGCCAACTCTTCAGCAGGGTCGCCTCCGGCGCGGTAAGCCAGGACACGGGATCGTTGATTACAGGCGCGAACAGCCTCGGCCAGAGAACATTGCGCCAAGCCAGCACCGCTATGTATCCCAACCCGGCGCCTACCAGAATGTACTGGCCCAGGCGCGCCAGAAAATTGTCCCTGATCAAATAACTGGCGATGGTCAGAGAAATGAATAGGCCCAAAACCAAGCCGGCATCTTGCAGGGCGGCGGGCAGGCCGCTGCTGAATGGGCTCACGTCATCCTCCGCTCAGTCAGCCCGGCCACATTTCCGAGCACGATGACGAAAAGCAGAATACCGATTCCCCAGTTCTGGCCGTTGGTCAGTCTAGAAGTGCGGGCCTGCTCGGCGATGCTGCGCGTGCGCTCCAATCGGCGAAAATAAGCGCTGCCTCCGTCCCAGCCACTCACCAGCCCCACCAGTTGCCCGCTGTGCAAATAGGGACGCAGCGCAGGGTCGGCAACCGCGCTGGTTACCGCGATAACTGTACCGTCGTTTATAGGCTGCACCTGCTCAAGCCAACGCCGTGCGTCCTCGGCGTGGGCGGCGATCACCAGGGTTAGCACCGGCCCCGTTTCGGTAAGCCCGGCGAGACTGAACCGTTCTCTGAGTTCAACCCAGCCCGGGTCGACAGGCAAGGTTCGAGAAGGGGCAACGCCGAGAAGAGGCAGAGAGGCCGCGCCCCCGGGAATAAAGCCTCCCTCAATGATCTGGTTGGCAGTAACCTGCGCGCGGGCCGGCCGTCGGACTGATTCCTCAGCCTTGGCGATTACACGTCGCGCCACTGCCGGCCCTCCGGGCAACTGGCTGACGACAATCAGCGTCGTCCTTTTGTGGAGCAGATGCTCAATCACTGGCCGAGCCACAAGGTCCATTTCGCCAGCGGTCGCGGCGTCGTATGCCCAGTACACCAATACGGGGCTGTTCGGAGTCAAAGAATCTATATGTTGATGCGCCTGCTCCAGTCCGGGAAAAGTGTGGGGTCCGGTGCCGCCAGTGGGCGTTTGCGCTCCCCACAGTAGCGCGCCGGTCAATCCGAGAAGCAGGATCCATTCCAGCCAGGGCTGCCTTTGCAGTCCGCTTCCGCCAACTGCTGGCTCAGCCGCGGTGGGACCCATATCCGGGTTCGCACCAACTGCCGTTGGCAGATCCTCGGCATATAGCTGGCGCAACTGTCGGCGCTCTTCTTCACTTACGTTCAGTCCACTGGTCAACGACTGTGAGAGGCTGCGCGAGGGATCGGACTCCCTGGAGCCAGAGCTCGCGAATGCCATCGGATCCGCGGGTTCGAGCAGCCCCCCAAGGTCCGTTAAGAGGGGATCAGTCTGTGACGCAGCAGTCTGCGACTCCCCCTCGCCGGAAACTTCGCCGCCATCCTCTTCTTCACCGCTCGAATGCGGCCACGTGCGAGCGTAAGTAGGGTCCGAAGTCCGGGCGTCTGGGTGGTTCCCGGTTTCTTCCACGTCTGCCGGGGGAGGCGCTTCTTCCTGGTCTGCAGCGCCGGCGCCTGCCTCATCTGTCGTCTCGCCCGCGGGCGCGGACGGCAACTGCGCGCGCGCCAGATTTGTGCCGCAATGGACACAAAACTGAGCATCGATTGGGTTGCTGAGTCCGCAGTGTGGACAGTCGGACTTCGCCATTGGCGCTGCGTTCTCCAAGTCAGTCTGCTACGATCGAGAGTCGAAGATATCCCAAAGTGTGCCTTGCCGGGTTCCCCTATTGAATCCTATTTCACGCTATTCACGATCAGGCGGATGCTGATGAACAGTACGGCCAGCGCACCGCCTATCAGAACGCCCCGCATCGCGGCCATCACTGGCCAGGAGAGCAGCCAGTCGACCAGATCGACCAGTGCATCCGGCATAAACTGGAAGAAAAAGGGTGTCTGCACCAGGAGCATCAGCAGGGCGCCGGCCAGAATCCACAGGCCGCCAGGCCGATTTATGCGAAGATAGAGGTAGGCCGCGCTCAGTAGAAAGAAACCCGTCAGCGCGTACAGCGTTGCCTGTCCCGGAGCCAACACTGCGTCAAAGACCCACTCTGTGAGCGGGCCGATAGACCCTTCTGGCGATGAGACGCCGGCCCCAAAAACGAGCGCGAAAACGACCAGGAGCAGCAGACTGAGCAGCCACTCTCCCTTTCCGCGTTGGACCCTGACCAGGTGATACCAGAGAGCGTTGGCAATGCCCAGTAGCAGCGCGAACGCACCCAGCAGCATTGCCCAGCCATAGAGCGTGGTCGCAGCGGCAAGCGGCGTGATCGCCAAACCGAAGCGGGCGGATATAACCAACAATGCGCACGCAAGAGCAACCAGAAGGCCGATTCGATTTGTCCAGCCTGGGCGAGGAGAGAACACTTGCAGTTATCCGAAGAATGCGGCGATCAGAAGCGCGAGCGCCAGCAGCCCGCTAGCCCAAAGCTCTCCCTTCTGCAACCAGGTCTTCTCCCCCGGTGCCGCGGGTTCGGGCATGATCTCCTCTGTGACCAAGGCAGGAAGCAACTCGAAATCCGCGCCTTCTAAGCCGGGTGATGCCGACAAAGATGTAGACCAATCCAGGCCCGGCGGCAGTGCGCTGTGATCACGCTGGTGCCCTGCGAGGTTTAGCGCAGCGGTGTAGAGAGCGCCGTCTGCGCCCGCAAAAAGGACGGTACGCTCGGCATCATCGAAACCTTCCGTAGGGCCTTCTGGACCGCCCGCTACACCAGAGTCCGAGTCGGCTACAACCACGTGTCCATAAGCGGCAGCTCCCGGCAGCCAAACATGCATGGCAACCAGCCAGAGCCAACCCTCGCCCCCGGCAACGATTGTCGGGTGCTGCGGCCCCAGATTCTGGCCGGCGATGCGATTCAGAGCGAGCAGATTAAGCCAGCTATTCCGATATAGCGAGTCCTGGCCAAGCGCGAAGAGGGGTGTTTCGCCGTTCTCGTTTGCGGTGTCAGCAAGCTGTCGCCATGCCGAGGACAACTGTTCGGGATCCGGAAAATGGTTCACAGTTCAGTTTCCTGCTCGCGAGTTGGGCAGCATTCATTCTTCAACAGGTCCTCCAACCTTTCCGTCAGCGCAGAAGGCCCGCCCGGGTGGGAGAGAAGCTTGCCCCATGCACCAAGTCCGTCCGCGCCAAGAAGCGCGGCCAGCGGCTGTATTGTCAAGAGCATCTGTCCGAATGCGAATGCCAGAGGACGGTGCCCAGCCAGAAAGAGAATCGCCGGTAGAACCATCCTCCGCTGACGAATTTCGAAAAGAACCTCGTCAACAGTCTCGTTGTTCATGAAATATATAGTCCCTCCCGGTCTCCGGAAAGAGTGACAGCTACATGGAAATATGCGCAGAATTGTACCACAGAGACAATTGCGGGCCAGACCAGGCTTTGCCTCCCCAGTGTCCCCCGAACTTGCGTTTGTACGGGAATCCATTGTTTACTTGAACCTTGTAACAAGACAAAATCCAGGCAATGATCGCATATGAGGAGAACTCAAATGAGTCAAAATGTGCTTGCTGCACAGATGTATACCGTGCGAGATTTTACAAAAACCACTGAAGGATTCATAGACTCGATCGCCAAGGTCGGCGAAATCGGTTACACCGCGGCGCAAATATCGGCAATAGGCCCGGTCCCACCGGCTGACGTCAAGAAGATCTGCGACGATCACGGTATTACGATTGTGAACACACACATCCCCTGGCAGCGCCTTCAGGAGGATATTTCCGCCGTGATTGAAGAGCATCACCTTTGGCAGTGCAAGCACGTGGCAGTAGGCAGTATGCCGTTCCATTTTATCGAATCCGGTGAAGAGGGGCTACATCAGTTCATCAAGGAAGCGACCGAGGTGGGGCGCACACTGCACGAGGCTGGGCTGACTTTCAGCTACCACAATCATAGCTTTGAATTCATGCGCTACGGCGATAAGTGCGGGCTGGAGATTCTTTTTGACGAGACCGACCCGCGCTATGTGCAGGCCGAGCTCGACACGTACTGGATACAGTTTGGGGGCGGCGACGTGTGCGACTGGATCTTGCGGCTCAAGGACCGCATGCCAGTTATCCACTTCAAAGACATGGCGATGGCTGGCTGGCGGGATCATTTGATGAAGGAAGTAGGGGAAGGAAATCTGAACTGGCCGGCAATCCTCAACGCTTGCCGTGAAGCAAATGTAGAGTGGTATGCTGTGGAGCAGGATATTTGCCCCGGCGACCCATTCGAGAGCCTGGCGATAAGCTACCGTAATCTGGTCAATATGGGGCTGTCCTGAGAAACTGGCTACAAGGGGCCGGTGGTCAGCATGCTATGACATGTCTGGCCTCCGACTTCCTCCTTCCCCGCTCTTTCCACGCTTAATTCCAATTGACATGACCGTACTGCTGTTTACGCAACTGTCATTCAACGAAAGTCAGCCTTCGGGCTGGTTCAGTACCTGGAAGAGACGTATTCAGCTCTCGAATGCCCGCCTCACCCAACCGCTGAATGGAGGCTACACCAAGGCAGCTTTCCGACCTGTTTCGTTCTAGTCGCGCAAAACGGCCGTGAGCAGCACTCTGTCCCAAGTGACTATCTCTGTCTATGCTTTCGAAATCCGAGACAGGCCCACTTGGCCAACCGCTTTGTAGCCCCTCTGCAGCCATGATACAATTTCTTCGTCCGTAAATGGCAGCGAAAGAAGACAAATGAGAGTACTGATCACCGGCGCCAGCGGTAAGTTGGGGGCGTACGTAATCCGCCAACTTGCGGAGAAGTATGAACTGGCGCTGATGTCTCGCAGTCGCCCCGCGTCCGAGTTTGCACAATTTCCCTGGATCGAAGGCGATCTGAGCGTTTGGGAGGACTGCCGGCGGGCGGTGGTCGGCATAGATGCCATCCAGCACATCGGCGCCCAGCCCTGGCCGACCGATCATCCTTCAATGCAGGAGCGGGTGAAAGAGGCGAATGTGCCCTTTGACTCTACCTTCAGGAGCAACATGCTGGGCACCTACTACCTGATGCAAGCTGCGGTAGAGGCTGGCGTGAAGACCGTTGTGATGGCCGGAAGCAACTGTGCCCTGGGTCACGGATTCCGCATCAGCGAAAATCCATTTCCAATCGACTTCCTACCCATCGACGAGACACATCCCACCTATCCCGAAGACTCCTACAGCTTCTCAAAGCGGGCAGGGGAAGATCTTCTGGCGTCATTCAGCCGGGCCTATGGCATTCGTACTTATGTAACCAGAATCGCTGGTGTCTGTCCGCCGGAACGCCGCCAACAGATGGCAGCTGGAGCCAAGCCGGCCAGCGGCTGGAATCCATGGCTCTACTGCTGGGTAGGGAGCGAGGATGTCGCCAGCGCGCATCGCCTCCTGATGGAAGCCGCGTCTGACCTGCCCGTCCATGACGTTTATTTCCTGAATGCCGACGATACGACCGCTCTCGAATCGACAAGAGAACTGGTGGAACAGTTCAACCCACCTCTGGCGCCTCTGGCCGCGGAGTTGGAGGGCCACCAGTCATTCTTGAATTGCGACAAACTCAAGCGGGCGGTAGGTTGGCGCCATTGTACGTCATGGCGACAGCCGTAGCCCTTTTCTGATTGTTTTGCAGCTCTGTCCGACAACTTAACGTCCTTACACACCATGACGAGAACACTACAATGACCGACACAGTACGTTTGGGAATCATCGGAACCGGCAGCATCTCTATTCGCGGGCTGTTGCCCCACCTGACCATGGATGATGTGCAGGACCGGGTCAACGTCACCGCCGTGTGCGACCCAGTCGTGGACAGGGCCGAGGCCGCCGCCAATAGGTTTGGCGTGCCAAACTTCTATGCCAGCGCCGAAGAACTACTGGACTCCGGCACCGTGGACGCAGTGTCGATCGCCACGCCCATCGGCCTCCACTTTGAGCAGGGAATGCAGTGCGTCGATGCCGGCCTCCACATCCATTTCAACAAGTCGATGACCACCACCGTGGACGAAGCCGATCAGCTTATCGCCGCGGCCGCAGCCAAAGGAGTCAAGGTCGTCTCCTGTCCTGGCGAAATGCTGCGGCCGGCCCATCAACGTGTCAAAGAGATGATTGGGGAGGGTGCCCTGGGAATGCTGACCTGGGCGGTTACTGGCGCTGCCTTCGGCCGCTACCACGAAAATGAGCGAGTACGCGGGGGCGACGATCCGTTGACCAACGTCAACCCCGCCTGGTACTTCCGCAAGCCCGGCGGCGGGCCGCTCTACGACATGACGGTCTACGGCCTCCACGCCATGACGGGAATCCTTGGACCCGCCAAAGGCGTAACCGCCTTTTCAGGCGTACGTGTGAAAGAGCGGGAGTTTTACGGCGAGATGCTGCCGACCGACATGGATGACAATACACTGATGGTCCTCGACTTTGGCGACAGCCTGTTTGCCTTCGTCTACGGTGTGGCCGCAGGCGGTCTCCCCAATATGGGCCGGCCGCTGATTTTCGGCACTGAAGGTGTCATCAACGGCGGCATGCTGAATGGCCAACCGTTTGACTATCCGGGCCGAGAGCTGGAAGAAGCGATCGACCTGAACGCATCGCTGCCGCACGTGGTGGGCGACCACCGCGGCCTTGAGGAGGCCCACGTCTACGAGGACGTGATGCAGCTCGTCGATTGGATCCGGGATGACACCCCTACCACATCGACCCCAGAGCACGCCCGTCACGTCATCGAAATATTTGATGGTGCCTACCGATCGGCGCAGTCGGGTACCGCCCAGGCCTTGCGGACGACTTTCTAGCTATGGAGTCAGCGCAGCCTTCCTACCACAGTATTGTCCAAAATACGACTCGGAACCTTTCGGACCAGCGTGGCCGCAATGTCCCTCCAGCGTAATTTGTCCGAGCAAAATGCCCTGAAGTGTGTTATTATACACATAGAATCGGATTTCAATGTGTATAAGGAGCAGTTGGCATGCGCACCAATGTAGTACTTAACGACGAATTGATGGAGAAGGCAATGAGTTATACAGGACTGACCACGAAGAGGGCCGTCATTGAAGAAGCCCTGCGCTTACTCGTGCGCCTGAAGTCGCAGGAAGAAGTGCTGAACTTGCGCGGAAAACTACACTGGGAAGGCGACTTGGAGGCTATGAGACTCAATATGACCGAAATGGAATCGTCTATTGTGGATAGTTGATTCTTCGGTCTGGATCGATTTCTTCAACGGTAAGTCGACACCTCAGACCGACCTCCTGTCACAAGTCATCGGGCGGCAGGAAATTGGTCTGGGTGACATAAATCTGTGCGAAGTATTGCAGGGCTTTCGTGCACAGTCAGAGTTTGAAAGTGCTAGGGAGGCCCTTTTGCGCTTTTCTGTTTTCCCAATTGGCGGTGTGGAGATCGCAATCAAAGCTGCTGATTACTACCGCAGCCTGCGCCGTCAAGGTATTACAGTCCGCAAAACTGTCGATTGTTTGCTCGCCACTTTCGTAATAGAAAACGGCCACTCTCTCTTACATAACCATCGGGATTTCGACCACTTTGCTGAGCATTTTGGCATGACAGTGATCGAAATGAGCTCCAATTCATAGGTTTCTCTCTGGAGAACAGTTTATGTCAAAATCGTTTCGCATCGGCGTCATTGGCTTTGCCCATATGCACATTAATCATCTGGTCGAGCGCTTCGCCGCCCACCCCCAGGCCGAACTGGCGGCCTGCGCGGACACGCCCGCACTGGTCCCGGAACTGCGATCCGTCCACTACACCCGCGCCTGGAATCTGCGCCATGCACTCGACGACTTGGGTTTCCCAAAGGCGTATGACGACTACCAGGAGATGCTGGAGCAGGAGAATATCGATATCGTCATCTGCTGCTCCGAAAACGCGCAACATCCAGCCGTGGTGGAGGCCTGCGCGCAGCATGGTGTGCATGTCATAGTCGAGAAGCCGATGGCCGCCTCTCTTCGGGACGGCCTATGCATGGCCCGGGCTGCACGGGCCGCCGGCATCGAACTGATAGTCAACTGGCCCACCACGTGGCAACCGGCTTCCCACAAAGCGAAGGAACTGATCGACAGTGGCGCAATCGGGCGAGTGCTGACGGTCAAATTTCGGGGCGGCCACCTGGGTCCACTGGGGGCGGGCGTCTCCCATCCCGGCGGCGACGAGGACAACCAGGCCCGGCCGCGCAAGCTCTCCGGCGTTGAAAGAGGCGCAACTTGGTGGCATCAGAGCGCGGCCGGCGGCGGGGTCATGCTCGACTACTGCTGTTACGGCTCACTGGTGGCCCGCTGGCTGGTGGGTGAACCTGCAACCGGCGTGATAGCAATGCGGGCCAACCTGAATAGCCAGTGGGGCGATGCCGAAGACAATGCCGCCATGATTGTCCGCTTCCCACACGCAATGGCACTCTGTGAAGCGTCATGGACGACGCTTGACCACGGTGTTTCCCCCGGGCCTATCGTCTACGGGACGGAAGGTACCCTGGTGATCGATAAGGAGAAACCCGGCGAAACCCCCAATGTACGGATCGAGAGGGGCGCAGGTCGAACCGAGTTACATAACTGCGACCCGCTGCCGGCCGACCGGTCCGACATCGCTCAGGAGTTCATCCACCGGCTGCAGACAGGCGACTCTCTACATCAAACCCTGGATCTGGACTTTAATCTGGAAGTGATGGCGATACTTGATGCCGGCGTGCGCTCCGCCGACAGCGGCCGGCTCGAACAAGTCGACACAGTTGCCTGGCAACTGGGCTAGGATCGAGAGAGGGGATAGGACAATGGATATTCAATCTGCCTTGCTTGCTCTCGGCGTGCGCGATGACACTCTGACTGCCGCCGAGAAAAATGCGCTCGATGAAAACGGCTACTTGCCTCTGCCTGGCACTCTGACGCCGGCCCAGGTCCAAGCGTTACGAACGCGCTTACAGGAACTGGAAGAGGATGAGGGCGAGGACGCCGGCAAGGAGGTGCATCAGGAGGCCGGAACCGCCCGCCTTGCGAATCTGGCGAACAAAGACCCGATCTTCGATCTCATCTGGACCAACCAGAAAGTGTTGGCGGCCATGTCCCATGTGCTGGAAGGTGACCTCAAACTGTCCTCCCTCAACGCGCGCGCTTCCCTGCCCGGACATGGACTGCAGGCGCTGCATTGCGATGGCTCACTGAGCCTCAAGGGCTTCGCGATGTCATCGGAGGAAGGCGACCGGCGCTATTACGCATGCAACTCGATCTGGCTGTTGAGCGACTTCACGCCTGAGAACGGGGCCACGCGGCTTGTACCTGGGTCTCACAGGTCTGGCCTGGAGCCCAGCCAAGACATGGATGACCCCCGAGAGCCACACCCGGATGAGATTCTGGTGCTGGGCAAAGCCGGAACGGTCTTCGTCTTCAACGCTTTTACTTGGCACGGCGGAACTGTCAACCGCTCGGACACCCCCCGGCGAGCGCTCCACTGCTATTTCGTAAGGCGCGGCCTCCCCCCTCAGACGGATCAGCAGGGCCTCCTGCGACCGGAAACGGCTGCGCGGCTTAGCGAAGCGCAGAAGGTCGTACTGGGTGTGTAGGTCGGCACGGCTTTACACTTGCCAGCCCGGCTGCGTCTTCAGATAAGACTACGTCTCAACGCTGCTCTGGAGCCCGCGCCGCAGCCCGCGCCGCAGGTGTCTCAGCACAGTGAGGACCTCCGAACCACCGAGCAGTATGTATAAGCCGAAAAATGCAAAACCACCCCCACTTGCGCTTGCCAGAATGAAGAGCGCCGGCGGCATTCGCAGTTGGTGAAGCAGCAGCACAACCGCGCACAACCCCAGGCTACCCACCAGCGCGCGTCCTAGCGTCACCCCCAGCAACCGTACGTCCACGCCGTCGACCCGAAGATTCAGCGCAAACAGCGCCCCGGCAAGGGCCAGCGCCGCAATCGAAGTGGCCCACGCCAATCCGGCGATTCCGTACGGCCCCACCAGGACCACGCTCAGCCCTGCATTCAATACCATCCAGCCCAGCGTAGCCCACATGGGCACATGCGTGTTGTGCTGGGCGAAAAAGGTCAATGTAAGTACGTCGTAGGAAGCCTCTCCCAGCAGGCGCAGCGAAAAGATCGCCATCAGCGTGTATACCACGGCGGTCGATTCCGGACCGAACTCTCCCCTTTCAAGCAGAAAGGCTACCGCCGGCCTCCCCAGCACCAGCAGACCCACCGCCGATGGAATCAGTAGCAGCCACGTGGCGCGCAACCCCTGCGTAACGGTCTGGCGAAGCCGCTGGCCCGACCCTGTGTTGTGATGTTCGGCCATCGTCGGAAAGATGACTTGGGAAATAGCCGCGCCGAACAGCGACTTCGGCATCGACAACATGACCAGCATCGCGTAATAGAATGCTGCAATGCTGCCCCCCTGTAGAGGTGAAGCCAGTCGTATGAAGACCAGGTCCACTGCTTGGAAGGCGCCGAGGGTCACGATGCGCGGCCCCATCAGCCGGGCTACTTCCCGCACACCTTCCAGCTTCAGGCTGATCTGTAACCGCAGGCGGATACGCTGTCGTGCCAGCGCGGGCAGTTGCACGATAATGGTCAACGTCGCGCCAATAACGCTCCCCCACGCCATGCCATAAACGCCCCAAATCGGGACAAGCGCGACCAAGCCCACGATCTGTCCCAGGTCGATCAAAACTCGCCCCAGCGCAGGAGCCAGAAAGTGTTGGTGGGAATGGAGCACACTACCCAACACGCCGGACACACTGATCAACGCCGCGGCCAGCAGGAAGATGCGCATCATCCGCATAGTGAGCAGCTGCGTTTCCGCGGGGAAATGAGGAGCCAGCGCCACGCGGATAAGCCATGGCGCAGCCGCAATGGCCAGAAGACAGGCCGTGCCCACGACGATTACAGTCAGAGTCAGGACCGTACTGGCAAGGGATTCAGCTTCGCGGCGTCGGGATTGGGTCAGGTAGCCCGAGTAGACGGGGATAAATGCAGCGGAGAGCGCGCCTGCTGCCAGTAGAGCCAGTAGAAGCTCAGGCAGCTGATTGGCCGTCGCAAAGGCATCTACTTCCGGGCCGGTGCCGAACAGCCTGGTTGTCAGCAGCAACTTGACAAAGCCGGTAATCTTGTCCAGCCCGAAAATGAAGAAGACGAGGAAGGAGGAGCGAACCAGATGCGGCGCGCGCGACATGAAACGTCTTACCGGGTCATCGGCAACCAGCAACCAGGCCGTTGAGGCTTGGGAGGGGACCCGTTCCTCGGTCCCCTTCCCACTTTGTCAACTCCGCTTATCTGAGATTCCACGTACCGTCATCCAGCGCACGCAGTGAGTGGAGAGCGAAATCAATCTTCGTAGCCTCGTTTGCGTGTCCATCCAAACATGAGGGTACAGGGTCACTAAGAAGCAGGAAGCCTTTTTCGTACTGCTGGAACACGGCGCAGAAACCCCTTTCCTCAGCCGTCGCCCAGCCAATGTCGGTATAGACATCGTCTTCCTCTTCCCACAGATAGCCGAATCCGCGCACGGGGGCCTGGAGACCTTCCGGTGGTGTGCCCCGTTCACTGGTGAAATCCTGATCGTCCCAATCATCCGCAAATCGATCCCAATCTCCTGCAGTGACAAACACGAACACCGCATCATCGTCCTGCCGCCAGATCATGTGCCCTCTCTGGAACGGCTGCCAGGATGACCACAAGGTTCCACCAGTCGCGGATGGGCAGCCGAACTGCGCATGGTCCCAGAGATGACTCAGCCTTTCGTGAACCTGAAATTCACAGGCAATCTCCCACGTGCCGTCATCCAGTGCCTCAATCGTGTCTGAAGCGAACAGAGTCTCTGAAACCAGGTTCACTGTATCGTCGTAACAGGAAGCGACAGGGTCGCCGGTGTGTAAGGAGCCGTCTTCGAAGTTCTGGATCAAGGCACAAACGCCCTTCTCCACATCTGTTGCCCAGCCCAGGTCCGTATAGACTTCGTCATTCGTCTCCCAGAGATAGCCAAAGCCGCGCACCGGTGTGTGCATGCCTTCCGGCTCCGTGCCCCGGGTCCCTGTATAGACTTGGCTGTTCCAATCATCCGAAAAACGAGTCCACTCCCCTTCATCCGTGAACGTAAATACGGCATCATCGTCCTGCCGCCAGAGCATATATCCCTTTTGGAACGGCTGCCAGGCAGTCCAGAGGGTTGACCCTGCAGCAACCGGGCACCCGAGCGCGTCCGAATCCCAGAGTGACTGCAATCTTCCGTGGGTCTCATTCTTGCAGACCATATTCCAGGTCCCGCCAGTGAGAGCCTGCAGCGCGTTTTCTGCGAACAAAGTCTCTGACGCAAAATTATGCGAATTCTCTTGGCATGATTCTACAAGGTCGCCAATCAGCAGGACGCCTTTCTCGAACTGCTGGGTCCGGAGGCAAAATCCCTTCTCCGCGGCCTCTGCCCAACCGAGGTCGCCGAAGACATCGTCATTTGTTTCCCACAGATGGCCGAATCCCCGCACGGGAGACTGTAAACCTGTTGGCGGGTCGCCCCGATTATTGCTGAGATCCTGGTCGTCCCAATCGTCGCTGTGCTGGGCCCAGTCCCCATCGTCCGCAAATACGAATAAGTTATCACTGTCCTGCCGCCAGATCATGTGGCCGGTTTCGAATGGCTGCCACGCCGCCCACACGGTCTGCGCTGCCGCACTCGCGCATCCGAGCGCAGAATGTTCCCAAAACGAATTCAGGCTTTCGTGGGGTTGAATCTCACAATCGGGCGTTTCTACAACTACCTTCTCCCACGAAACAGTAATTGATGCCATTCCGGTGCCTTCGAAGTACTCGACTTTTATCGTATGGCTGCCTTCCGTGAGCTCCGTGTCGCGTACAGTCGTGGTGGCTGGGTGAACATTCCAGTCTTCCAGCACGACCACATCATCAACGTAAATCCTGACGCCGTCATCGGCAACTGCAGTGAACCGGTAGGTACCGGCTTCAAACGTACTGGTGGCAGTCCAGGAGGCGCTGAAACTGTCGCTGGATATGGTGGTGTCCGGGCTGCCCGACTCCCAGTCAAAGTCGATGGCCGCGTCCTGTCTCGTCAAGACCGCATCGCCGCTTAAGTCTTGCGTGTTGTAATAGGAACCAGTCCAACTGGCGGCAGTACCTGCCGTTTGTGCTGCGGTTGGCGAGGAAGGCGGCTGTACTGTAGTTGGCGAGGGGGGCGGCAACGTTGAAGCCGCGCTTGTGGTGTGAGGGATACACAGCTCTTGGTCGATCAACACTTGATCGGTAGTGCTGAGATGGTTAATTTGGGCCAGGGCAGAGAGCGAGACGCCAGCGCCTTCGGCAATACTGGTGAGTGTTTCTCCGGCCGCGACCGTATGCGTGCTTGCGCAATCCGAACCGTCTGAGGCGTGCTGAGGGCTCTCAATCGTGCCCGCTGCAGCGACCTGCGACAGCAAAGCAATAAGCAGTGCCGCCAACACCACAGAGCAACGCGCCGGCCTGAACCAGACTTTGGCTAAGGTAAATGAGTGCATTTTTCAGTCCCGTATGGATATGGGCTGTCGTCAGTGAACGAAAGCATGTACAACTTGATATCTAAAATTCTGCAACGTTTTGGGTTGGAAGTCAAGAGAATATGCCCCACTCGTGCCTATCTCTATCAGCCCCGCTCCAGACAGTAATCCAGAACATTACACTGGAGTTTGGGAAACTGCCCATCTGAAGGCCCAATAACTGGCTTGGACAGCAAACTGGGTAAGATGCCTACGATCCGACTACGAAACGAGATGCCGCCTTCGAATGGCCTTCTCGCTGATGGCTCCCGCCCTTATGCTATAATGGCGATATCCCAAAGCGGGACGAGTCTGAATCCAGCCAAACCTGGAGTTATTGGCCAATGGCGAAGTGGTTCATCTTACTGGGTGCCATACTCCTTTTCATTGGGGCGATTCTGCAGTTTGCGCCCTGGCTCTTGGGCTGGTTTGGAAAGCTGCCGGGCGATATCCGTGTCGAGACAGGGTCATTGAAACTCTTTGTTCCTATCACGTCCATGTTACTCGTTAGCCTCGTCCTGACTCTTCTGCTGAATCTTCTGAATCGCTAAACTGTGAGCATTTCGTCAATGGACTCTGCACAACTGCTTAAAGAATGGAAAGCCGAGGAAGAGAAGCAAATCATAGGGTGGGACTTTTCTTATCTCGATGGACGGATGGTGTTGGGGGAACCTGCTTGGTCCTACACAGAGCGCGCACGAGAATTGATGAGAGGCGCGACGTCCGTGCTGGACATCGCCACAGGTGGTGGGGAGCGTCTTCTTTCCATGCGGGACGACTGGCCCGAAACAGTAGTGGTGACAGAGGGCTATCCCCCAAACGTGAAATTAGCCACGGACCGGCTGGATCCGCTGGGCGTACGCGTCGTCGAAGCCGAAAATGACGAGTATAGCCCAATGCCATTTGAGGATGGTGAGTTTACGCTGGTATTGAATCGTCATGGGGCCCTTTACGTCGATGAGATCGCGCGCATCCTTGCTGCCGGTAGCCGCCTTCTGACCAGACAAGTGCACGGGATGTGGGCGCACGATCTGCTCGCCGCCTTTGGCGTGCAGCCGCAGTGGCCGGATGCAACGCCGCAAAAGTACGTGCCGTGGCTGCAATCCGCAGGATTCGACGTTGTCGACGTCCGGGAATGGTCTGGAAAGTTGGCCTTCATCGATGTCGGGGCGGTCGTCTACTATCTCAAGGCCGTTCCATGGCATGTGCCGGGCTTTTCCGTCGAATCGCATGCCCGCGAGTTGCTGGCCCTGCAGGAACAGCTGGACGAAAAGGGTCAACTTGCGTTCGAAGCTGGGAACTATCTTATTGAGGCAGTGAAGCCGGCATGAACTGATCTGTTGAATGTCCCGACAAACGTTAAGACCGCCAATGCCGCACGGCCCAAACTACGCAGCCGCGGCCTGGACCATGTTAAAGTCACTGATGCCGCGTACTCAGGTGGCTGCTGCGGTTGGAACGTCGGATGAGCCACCGTTCTTAGCCTTTTTGGAGCTACGCAGCCGCAACTGATTCGCAAACCTGAATGAGGCGAACAAAGGAGTTTGCTCTATCCGCACTCCCTGTTTATGGGCGGTCGGGCGCCAGCGCCCTCCCTTGTGCAGGGGCTGCGCCCCCGCAACGCCCCCCTCCAAAACCATCGCTTACCGACCGTGTGTGCTCATTCAAGCGGCACCGCTCCACCAACGTGGCTGCCCCAACCGAATACGCAATCAGATAGCCTGAATGGCGGCAGCGATAGACGGCTGGTCAAGCCAGGCACAGTATATGGCTCGGTAGCTACGCCTTTTCCACAAAATTCGGCCAGGGCATCGGTGCATAAGTCCTGGCACTGGTAGCGGCTGCCGGTCTGGCCGCCAGCTTCCACACAATCATCTTCGCTTACGGCCGCAAAATATATTTTCTCTCTCGCTCCGGCTATCTTCCGCAATTGCTCTCGCTGACTCTGCCAGATCGCAAGACACCTAGTGTGGCCCAGGATGGTGGCGCGGTGATTGGATACTGTGTTGCGCTGCTGACCTGGTTTGGCGAAGGGTGGCTCGGCAAAGAGGCGACGGTGGGAGCTGTACTGCTGAATATGGCGGCATTTGGCGCGGTCAATGAATACATCACGCTGATGACCGCGTTCGTCCGACTACGGCACTGCTTCCCGCCGACAAAGCGACCGTGCGTCAGCCCTCTGGGAAATGCCGGTGCAACTCCAGCAGCCGTGATCGCACTGATCACGCTTTTTGTTCCCCTTCTTAACCCCGACTACCGGCCGGGCGTCCATGGCTGCACAGTCTGGATTGCCGCAGGACTGCTATGCTTCTGTCTGAATGGGCGCAAGAAGTTGGTCCACTGGCCTGAAGAGGAATTTGCCGTGGAACATTCGACGCCCGCCAATGGCTGATTCAAGGATTTTCGAACCCTTGCAAGCACCCGCTACTGATATTTCTGCAGGATTCGCCGGGCGACGCTCATTTTGTGGACTTCGTCCGGGCCGTCGTAAATGCGGGAAGCTCTTTCGTGGCGGTACCAGAAAGCAACAGGTGTGTCGTCGCTCATTCCCAGACCGCCCAGAGCTTGTAGCGCGCGGTCCAGTACCCGCATCAGCACTCCCGCTACGTAAAACTTGATCAACGAAATCTCTTCTCGGGCCGCGTAAACCCCTTCCGTGTCGATCTTGTGGGCAGTGTCCAACACCATCAGCCGGGCTGCGTTAATCTCAGCACGGCTCTCGGCTACCCATGCCTGTACCATCCCTTGCGAGCCCAACAGCCGCCCTGGGGCAACCTCTCGCTGCGCTGCACGGCTACACATGATATCGAAGGCGCGTTCGCAGATCCCGATCCAGCGCATGCAATGGTGGATTCGGCCCGGTCCCAAGCGCAGCTGGGCCAGAGCAAAACCCTTGCCCTCTTCACCGATGAGGTTTTCCACCGGCACCCGCACGTCTTCGAACCAGATTTCCGAGTGGCTGTTCCAGCCGCCGTGGGCCTCTCCCATCACCGAGATATTTCGTTCAATATGAAAGCCTGCGGTATCCAGCGGCACTATTATCTGGCTGGCGCGCTGGTGGCGGCTGGTCGCATCCGGATTGGTCACAGCCATCAGAATCGCAAATGACGCCCCGTCTGCTGCGGTCGTGAACCACTTGTGTCCGTTGATGACGAACTCGTCGCCGTCGCGCACTGCGGTCGAACTCATCCATGTTGGATTGGACCCGGCATGCTCCGGTTCGGTCATGGCAAAGCAGGAACGGATTTCTCCGCGGGTGAGAGGTTGCAGGTATCGGTCTTTTTGCGCCGGGGTCCCGGCGTGAATGAGCAACTCCATATTGCCCATATCAGGTGCTTGGCAGCCAAAGACGTAGTGTCCGCCGGGTGTACGCCCCAAAACCTCGCTAACTCGTCCGAACTCGGCCAGCGTCAACCCCTGGCCGCCGTACTCAACCGGCAGGGCTAGCCCCCACAGCCCGGCCTCTTTAGCGACCTCCCTTTTCTGGTCAAGCAAAGGCTCAACCTCGGCCCAAGGACGGCTGATCAGCAGCTTCTCCAGCGGTACAACCTCTTCGTCAATGAAACGGCGGACCCGAAGAAGAATATTGGGAAGTATATCGGTCGTCATGATTCAACCTTATTCACGGTCAGAAACTGGCGCGTCTGAGGGTCCCGGCCTTGGAAAGAGGCTGCACAATAGGTCACGTCCTTCATTCACCCAAACCAGCATCTATCCACTGGCCGCCGTCTACCAGAAAAGTGGCTCCGGTCGTAAAACTGCTGGCTTCCGACGCCAGGTAGAGGGCAATTCCGGTCAATTCGCTGGTTTCGGCAATCCTCTTCTGCGGTATAGCCTTTAGCACGGTCTTTTTAAGTTCGGGGTTGTCCCAGATCGCGCGACTGAAGTCCGTCCTGACGAAGCCTGGCGCGATCGCGTTGACCTGGATGCCTTCGTCGGCCAGCTCCGCGGCCAAAACCTCTGTGAGCATCAGGACGCCGGCCTTGCTGACGCAGTACACGCCCATTCCCGGCTGCGGACGCCTGCCGGCAATTGAAGCAAGATTGATAATCCTGCCGCCGCTTCGTTTCATCATCTCAGCACTGCATGCCTTGGCCATACGAAAGTAGCCGATCACGTTCACATCGAGGATCTTGTGCCAGTGGCTCTCCTCCGCCGAAAGGATCGGCCCAAAATGGGGATTGGTGGCCGCGTTGTTAACCAATATGTCGACGCCACCAAAGGCGCGCACCGCCTCTCGCACCAGCGAATCAACTGCCTGCACGTCGCCCGTATGCGCTGCAACTGCCAGGGCGCGACCGCCTTCAGCCCGAATCGAGTCGGCCACTTCGTCCAGCGCCGCCTGCTTGCGGCTGCTCAGCACGACCGCGGCCCCCATCGCCGCATAGCAGCGGCCAATCGCCGCGCCAATGCCCCTGGAGGCGCCGGTAATCACCGCGACCTTGCCCTCAAGATCGAAATTTGGGAGATGCGCCAACAACTCTCTCCTGACGTGAACAGCCGCACAGAATCTTGCTTCTGAATATGGGGAATGGCATTTTCAGTATAGCACCGGGGTGGGTCGTGGACAATCCACTTGGGCTATGGGGGGTCTGACCTGGACTTGTAAGTAGTTGAAGAATGGCCTTGGTTTGCAGGGTAGGTGGATCCACAGGAGGTCGAGGAAAAGGACTGCCCAGTGTGCAGAGACGCACCTGAAACGAATGCAACTGAGGTGGCTACTTGGCCGAAGTGAAGTGCGTGACTATCTATAGCTAATAGCACACTGACGTTACGGGCTTCGATAAACGTGCGCCGGGTCCAACACTGACTTCTCGTTATCCAGTTCTTCGGTCAAAACGCCATCCTGCAGCGGTGTGCACTTTGAGTCAGTCAAAACGAAGAGCAGAGGATCAACCCTGTACTGTGCCAGGCCAACTTCGAGCGCATCCCGGGCGCGGAAGAGTCGGACAACGGCATTCCCCAAACTCCCCACCCGGACCAGTCCTCGTTCCTCCAGCAACGCCCCAAGCTTGTTGAGGTCATTGCCCCCAAAACCAGGCTTCGGACCATATACAAATGTGGGAAGCGGACGCCGTGAGCCGTCCCGGTCCTGCACCCTTGCCTCTACTTCGCGCCAGCGTCGATAAGGGACCTGGACCAACTGTTCCACCAAGTGAAAGAAGGTACAGCGCAGGTAGGGCACGCCCACAAGAAGAATGTGGGCATCCAACTCATAGAGCTTCCAGAACGGACCGTCTGCCGCCCATGCCGATGGCCCGTGACAGGCGGTAAACTCCTCTGCCTGCGCTCCCAGGGCAGCGACGGAATGGAGCAAGTGGCAACTTCGACGCGCACCCGGCCTTCTCCGGGTTACCTCGGTAAGGCGGCCCATCTCCGAGGGGTCATGGGCTGGGTCGAAAACGGGATTGGCGTTCCTTCCATGAGTAAATGTGAAGGTTGGCACAATGAGAGTTCCTGCTGGACCGAGCACGTCCAAAGCGGCATCAACGAGGGAATCGGCCCCGCCTTCTACAAATCCTATGCTGCTCATCGAACTGTGCACCATGACGTTCGCGCCGGCCGGCAGACCCAGCGCTCGCAATGCCGCAGCTATCTCTTCCCGCGTCTGAACCTTCCGCATCAGGGGCACTCCTTCCAGCCATTCTGGTTATCGGCTTCCCGTATGTTGTATCCCACCGATTCGCTTCTGTCAATGGCATTCTGTTGTCATGTATACTGGTATTTGACACCAACAACGACTCCAACTATACTCTTGCCATGCATATTGATACGCCCAGCCAGGTGAAGCAATCTCAAATTGTAGCGAACGATGCAGCAGGCGCAGCACCGCGCGTGCTGCGGTAGCAAGTAACGCTGGTTACACTGCGCCGTAGGCACCGACAAAAAGTCACGGCGCTGGGGGGAACGCTCGGATGCGTCGTGGACTTTTCCCACGGCGTTTTTTTGTGGACTGTCCCAACTTCTTTTCCACGCCGCGAGATAATTGTGAAATTGACGAGAGATGAGGTTCGGCACGTTGCTGAACTGGCAAAACTGCAACTTAGCGACGCCGAACTTGACGAATATGCCGGTCAACTCGGGCAGATTCTGACATATGCTCAACAGGTCCAGTCTGTGGATACCAGCGCCGTTCCTCCAACGCCACACATTCTTCCACTCAGCAATGTGCTGGCGGATGACATGTCGCAGACTTGCCTTTCGGCCGCACAGGCTGTCGACAACGCCCCCGATGCTGATGAAGGCTATTTTCGGGTAATCGCCGTGTTTGACGACAACGGAGCCTAAAGGGTAACAGGATGATGGCTGACCAGGCGCTTTACTACCTCGGGCGAGGAGGCCCAAAAGCGTGATAGGCTGCCGCGATGCGACGAAACAGTTGACTTCGATGGGAGTGGCCGACGCGCGCGCAGGTTTGGTGGCAGGTCAATTTACCTCCGTCGACCTGACGCAGGCATTTCTGCAACGGATCGAGCGCGTGGATGGTTCGCTTCATGCCTTTCTGCGAACAACCCCTACCACTGCGCTGGCCGCGGCCGCGGAGGCCGATCGCGCACGTGCTGACGGGGACAGTCGACCCTTGTTGGGCGTTCCGCTTGCAATAAAAGACGTGCTGATGACCAAGGGTGTCGAGACGACCGCCGGCAGCCGCATTCTGGAGGGCTTTGTCCCGCCCTATTCCGCGACCGCTGTAGAAAAACTGGAAGCGGCCGGCGCGATTCTACTGGGCAAGACCAACACCGATGAGTTTGCAATGGGGTCCAGCACTGAGAACAGCGGCTATGGCCCGACCCGGAATCCCTGGGACCTCGAGCGTGTGCCGGGCGGCAGCAGTGGCGGCTCCGCGGCGGCAGTGGCCGCAGATGAAGCGCCGGCTGCTCTGGGAACCGATACCGGCGGCAGTGTACGACAGCCCGCTGCGTTGTGCGGCGTAGTCGGTTTGAAGCCCTCCTACGGCCGCGTTAGCCGCTATGGCCTAATCGCCTACGGCAGCAGCCTGGACCAGATCGGGCCAATTACCAAGACGGTTGCAGATGCCGCGCTGCTGCTGGAAGTGATGGCCGGCGCCGACCACCGCGACAGCACAACCATGCCTGTAGACGTGCCAAATTTCTCTGCAGCGCTAAACCGCGACATCGCAGGGCTGCGTGTAGGAATCCCTCACGAATATTTCGTCGAAGGAATCCAGGCGGAGGTCGAGGAATCGGTACGTTCGGCCATCGAGCAGCTGGCTGACCTGGGGGCGGAAATCGTCCCAATCCACCTGCCCAACACGGAGTTGGCCCTACCTGTCTATTATCTGGTCGTCACGGCAGAGGCCAGCGCCAACCTCGCCCGCTTCGATGGCATTCGCTTCGGCCTAAGCGTCGATGGCGAAACGATATTTGACCACTTCCGTCAAACACGCGGCGCCGGTTTTGGCCCGGAGGTAAAACGGCGCATCATGCTGGGAACCTATGCGTTGAGCACCGGTTACTACGACGCCTACTATCTGAAAGCGCAACAAGTGCGTACTCTGATCAAGCAGGACTTCGACAGTGCATTTGCCGAGGTTGATGTAATTGTCTCGCCCACGTCGCCGACCACTGCCTTCCGGATCGGCGAAAAAGTTGACGATCCTCTGGCGATGATTCTGACCGACATTTTCACAACCAGCGCCAATCTGGCCGGTCTCTGCGGGATCAGTATCCCTTGCGGCTTCGATGCCGGCGGACTTCCCATTGGTCTGCAACTGCTAGGCCCTTCCTTGGGCGAAGAGAAAATATTGCAGGCTGCCTACGCCTACGAACAGAGCACGGAATGGCGTCTGCGGAGGCCGGAACTGTGACGGACATCTGCGAACTGAGCAGGGAAAATCCGACTTCCGTGACGGCTGGCGAGAACCACACGCGGCCAACGGACTTCGATGCAGGTCGCGGCGCAGCCTATGCATCCTGCCGGCAACGGTTCAGTTAAGTCGCTGACCGTTGTGGAATCGGCAGCAAAGACTTCTTCCCTCTTACAGGAAGTTTGAATACTCCCCGGACCTTTTCCATTAATTGCATACACCGGTGCCAGCCGGAAACGACACTTTAGAAATGAATACAATTCTTATGAGATCACCTGAAGCCCCAACCGCCATTGGCCCGTCTGAGCCTCAAGAAAACCCTGTCGAAACCACGGGTTTGCGGCGTTCCTTGGAGAGCCGTCTGAGTAGCCGTGTGCAGCGGGTTCCACCCTCTCCCATTCGACGCTACTTCGATCTGACTACCACGATGGACGACGTGATTAGCTTGGGCATTGGCGAGCCGGACTATGTAACGCCGCCATCCGTCCTCAGTGCCGGTACAGACAGCCTTCTGCAGGGCAATACTTCCTACACGTCCAATGCTGGAATGTTGGAACTGCGTGAAGCCGTGGCCAATATGCTGTCGGAACGCTATGGCGCGCCGGCCTATGATGCTGCAACCGAAGCGCTCATCACAGTCGGCGTAAGCGAAGCAATGTACATAGCGATGCAGGCGTTGCTCGACCCGGGAGACGAAGTGCTCGTCCCGCAACCCTGCTTTGTGTCCTATACTGCCGACGTGATTCTTGCCGGCGGAACGGTTGTCGACATCCCAACCTACGCTGCCAACAATTTTGTTCTGACCCCTGCGCAACTCGAAGATGCAATCACGCCCAGGACGAAAGTACTGCTAATCGGCTATCCTTGCAATCCGACTGGCGCCGTGATGAATCGTGAAGAGCTGTCAGCAATTGCCCAGGTCGCTCAAAAGCACGACCTAATCGTCATCTCCGACGAAATCTACGATCGCCTGGTCTATGATGGCCATGAGCACGTGATGTTCGCCGCCCTGCCGGGTATGGCGGAGCGGACGATTCATCTTGGAGGAATGAGCAAGGATTACGCCATGACGGGTTGGCGTATCGGATATGCCACAGGTCCTGCCGAACTGCTCGGCGCTATGCGTCGAATCCACCAATACCTGATCATGTCGGCGCCCTCAGGTGGCCAGGCCGCGGCGCTGCGTGCCCTGATAGACCCCTCGGCAGAAGAGGCCGTGCAGGAAATGGTGGCTAGTTACGGCGAACGCCGCCGATTTCTCGTCGACGGCCTCAATGAGATCGGGCTGGACTGCTTCGAACCCAAAGGCGCCTTCTACGCCTTCCCAAGCGTCCGCCGCACAGGCATGGACGAGTATGAGTTTGCAGACAGACTGCTTCGCGAAGAACGCGTGGCTGTGATTCCAGGCAGCGGCTTCGGCGCCGGCGGAGAGGGACATGTGCGCTGCGCATATCCGGTCGAAATGTCGAAACTGGAGCTTGCTCTGGAGCGGATGTATCGTTTCGTGCGGCGTTACGGCGTATAGCAATGACGGAAGAATGATGTCAGCTCAGCGAGCACGGACCACAATGCACTCCGTGCCGTCGGGGAAGAGGTCAGACATGCTAGCTGCTGGCAGGGGTCGGCGTCGAGGTCGGACTCGGCGTCGGCGTTGGACTTGAAGCGGGATCTGAAGTGGGAGAGGGCGTGGCGGTCGGCGTGGCGGTTGGTTCGGGAGCACGCACACTCGGCATGAATAGGTGTGAAGGCAGTGAAGACATCGTGAGTAACATCGCAGCCGTGGCGTCAATTCGGCCATGTCCAAATTTGTCATCCTGACCGGCGTCACCCAGGTCGACCGCGCTCTGCTTGATTATCTCCTCCACCTGTGCAGATGACAGACTAGGAGCGGCCGACAGCACCAGCGCTGCCAGTCCTGCACCGTGGGGTGTCGCCAGGCTGGTTCCATATACGGCCCTGTACTCGTCATGTGACGGGGGGAAGGGGCTGTAAATGCTGACCCCCGGCGCGGCGATGTCTATAAAACTGCCCGCGCTGGAAAACCAGGCATGGTCGTCTTCTCGGTCCGAGGCTGCGACAGCGATGACCCCGTTATGAGCGGCAGGGTACGTGACCGGATTCCCCTCCTCAAACAGATTGCCAGCCGCTGCAAAGATCAGAACTCCTTCGTTAGCCGCGTAATTGACCGCGCTCTGCATACCCAATGAAGGCCCAAAGCTTATTATGCTGATATTGACGATGTCGGCGCCCTTCTCGGCTACCCAATAGAGGGCACATGTAAGATCGCTGCTAACGCCCTGACCCCGGCCGTCCAATACTTTCACGGGCAGGATGTTGGCAGCCCAGGCAAGGCCGGCAATACCCGTATCGTTGTTGGTAGCAGCCGCAGCGACACCGGCCACCTGCGTTCCATGACCGTAGTCGTCGTCTACAGCAGTGTCATCACCGACGAAATTGTATCCGTCCAAGATGCGCGAGGCGAACTCCGGATGGTCCAAATCGATGCCGGAATCAATCACCGCGATGGTCACTCTATCTCCCGATGAAACCTTCCAGGCGCCTGTGGCCTCGATTTTGGTAAGCGCCCACTGCTGGTCGAACAGAGGGTCGTTAGGCGCGTCCGTCTCGTCCATTGAAGTAACTGGAATCGACCGGAATTCAGGCATAGACTCCCGACTATGGAGGCGCTGGTCCTCTGTCACTGCTGCCAACCCATCAGTTGCCGCAAAAATCCGAAAGTCGGGTTCGGCGTACTCGACCGCAGGATCCAGCATAAACGTTTCTGCTGCCTCCAATTCGGTGCCGGGTCTGACAGTATGAACATGGACCGAGCCGCAAGTTACCAGAGCCGGCTTCAGATCGAACTCTTCCGCCTTGTCGGTCATCGAAACCGCCGACGCACCAGGACGAAACTTGATCAGGATGCGTCCGGTTACGTAGGGATCTTTTCGGCCAATCAAGTGGGGAGACTGCGGGACCTCTGAACAGGAAACTAACAGAAACTGCAGGAGAAAGATGCTGAGGCAGATGAAAGCTGAATTAATGCGGAAAGTGGTGACCATGGAATCGCCGAATTGACGCGCCAATACAATGACAATCAGACTGTTAAACGATGCGAGCGCTAAGCTCTTGCCTCGGACAAGCTCTGAACGCTCCAGCGATGTTCCACAGGCCAGACCGATTATATCATAGGATGAAAATGATTCTCCAACACACCTGAGCAGGGGCACTCTCCCTGCCCGACCCCTGCCTATTACCCAGGCTTCAAATTAGCCTTAGGACAGCGTCAATCTAGCCGTGCAGACCACTTTCGCATGCGCTGGGTCTCTTTCTTGGAAATGCAACTGCAATCCGGAGGCGACGCTTGAACGGCTATCGCTCAAGTCGGAAACGGACATCTCCGAATGAAAGCAAGCCGCGCCACATTGACGTGTTCATAAGAGTCGAGTACTATTTTCATGGGTTCTCCACATCTTTCTCGGTGCACCAGGAAGATCGACCATTCCACTTTCAGCATCTACTACTACTACTATGACTGACAAAACCGTTCTAATTCGAAATGCACGCATTGTCGACGGCACAGGCTCGCCTTGGCGCAACGGCGATGTCACCCTGACAGGGGATCGTATCGCCGCAATTGCTCCACCCGGCGCCATTCCAACCGAGAACTGTGACGAGATCGTGGACGCCAGCGGCCTTGTAGTCTGCCCCGGATTCATCGACATTCTCAGTCACTCGATCCTGTCGCTGATGGTGGACGGGCGCAGCGTTTCCAAAATCTCCCAGGGCGTAACGACGGAGGTTATGGGTGAGGGATGGACTCCTGCTCCCTTTGGCGGCAGGATCAACGACGATCTGCCTATTCATCAGTTTACACAGCTGCTGGATCCCGCCTGGGCCGAACGCATGACCAGCTGGAAACGCTTCCGAGACTGGCTGGAGGCAATGACCACACACGGCGTATCGCCAAATATTGGATCCTTCCTCGGCGGCGGAACTCTGCGACAGTATGCCATGGGCATGGATATGCGCGCGCCCACTGCCGACGAAATGGCGGCAATGAAGCGGGTCATCGCCGAGGCCATGGAGGACGGCGCGTTCGGCGTATCCTTCGCACTAATCTACCCGCCCTCAAGCTACGCCAATACCGACGAGGTAGTGGAGCTTGCCAAATCCTTCCGTCCCTTCAATGGCATCTACATCACCCATCTGCGTTCGGAAGCGGACGCCTTTCTGGAAGGGCTGGAGGAGGCACTCTTGATCGGACGTGAGGCCGACGTCCCGGTCGAGATCTACCATCTGAAAGCGGCTGGAAGCCGCAACTGGCACAAACTCGCATCTGCAATGGAGCGCATTACCGAGGCTCGGTCCCAGGGAATCGATGTCACCGCCGACATGTACACCTACCCCGCCGCTGGCACCGGCCTTACGTCCGTGCTGCCGCCTTGGGCTGCGGCCGGGGACAAGCTCTATGAGAATGTGCGCGACGCGTCCATGCGGGCCAAAATCAAGGAGGCGGCCCTGCATCCAACCGGCGACTGGGAGGCCATGGCCGATCTGGTTGGTCCACACGGTGTTATGCCGGTGGGCTTTCTGAAACCGGAAAACCAGCAGTATGTGGGAAAGCGACTTTCGGAGATTGCAGCTGATATGGGCGTAGACTGGCCGGACGCGGCAATGGACCTTCTCGCTTCCGAGGGCCAGCGCATCAGCACCTTCTATTTCGTGATGAGCGAAGAGAATCTGCGGAAGCAGTTGCAACAGCCTTGGATTACCATCTCCACCGATGCCGGTGGCATGGACCCGGACTGGGCCGCTCCAACCGGCCCCTATCATCCTCGCGCTTACGGCACCTACAGCCGCGTGTTGAGCAAATATGTGCGCGCAGAGAAGGTCATTCCGTTGGAAGACGCGGTGAGAAAGATGTCCTCGGCGCTGTGCGACAGGCTCGGTCTGCGAGACAGAGGCCAGCTGCGCGAGGGCTTCTTCGCAGACGTGGTCATTTTCGACCCTGAGACTGTAGGGGACAAGGCCACCTTTGCCGACCCCCACCAGCTTTCCGTCGGCGTACGCGACGTCTGGGTCAACGGCGAACGGGTCTGGAAGGACGGCGCACATACAGGCGCGACGCCTGGCCGCATCGTCACAGGCACCGGGCGGCGCGTCTAACTTCGTTTAGCGACGCCCTTGTCAACAGGGATCAGTTGTCGTTGGATTTTGAGCTACTGCCTAATGTATATTTCTGACACAATCGAGAGATATCTGGAAGCCGCCGATACTGGCACAGCCAATACGCGCCGAACTTACCGCACGGCCATGAATCTCTTTCAGAAGTATCTGGTGGAGAAGGAGGTCCCGCCGGATGCCAGCGAACCGGAGGACCTGGACGTAGATCGGCTGCTGGCCTTCGCCACCTGGCTTCTGGAGGAGGCTAATATAGGCCAGCGAACTCTCTATACTTATCTGGCTGCCTTGGTTTCCTGGGTGACATATCTGCAGGTGAGGGGCTGGCTTCCTTTCAACGCCCAGGAACTTGCTCGTTTGCGAGATGGGATCAAGCGGATACGCAGAAATCAGCGTCCTCCGGAACTCCTGCCTTACCCCCCGCGCCCCGAAGAATTGGAGTTGCTGGTCACTGCCGCGCACGAGACTGTGCTGCGGCGTCCTGGCGACCTGCGCGAACAACTTGCCAAACTGCGGGATGTCGCAATCGTGGAGGCGCTGCGTTGTTCAGGTCTGCGTGTGGGTGAACTGGTTACCATTACGCGGAAGCAGTTGGAAGACCAGGATAGGGCGGTATGGGTCGTCGGCAAACGCAACAAAATCCGCCGGGTCTACTTCGATGACAGGGCCTGGGACGCGATTCACCGCTATCTGCAAGCAAGACAGCCGCTCGACGGGGCCACCCGTCGTCCTCTGTCCGAACTACCGGTCTTTTCCCGCCATGACAGGAGAGCCGGCTCCAAAGTGTTACCCTTAACAACGCAGACAGTTCAGAATACGATTCGCCGCCTGGCCGAGCGCGCCGGGCTTGGCGCAAAGGGCATCACGCCCCACGCCTTACGTCACTACTTCGCCACCCGCATCTACCAGACCACGCACGACCTGGCAGTCACCCAGACTGCGTTGGGACACGCAAGTCCCAACACGACCCGCATTTACGCCAAGCTGGAAGACAACGCGGTACGAAACGCGCATCGGGACGCCTTCGAGTCGAAGTAAGCATTGAAGCGCGGCTCGCGGCAAACGCCCAATGGCTTTACGCGTCCGGGCTGTCAGTATGTCGTCGCGACATGAGCAGCCAATAGGGTACGAATCCGTAATACCAGGCGAGTAACAGGGCGATGCGCAAGCCGTGGATGCCATCGCGCCAACCCTGCAATTTGACCAGACGGCGGCGAAACTCGCGTAGAGGCTGAAGGACAAGGTTGTGCGGCCGTGGTCGAATCCCCTGCTCGGCCAGGATCCTGGCCTCGTAATGGGCGTAAATCCGCTGTTTTTGATGAAACTGCTGCCAGTCTCCGTAATTGTAGTGCAGCAGGGGCTCTTTAATTCTGCCCTCCTCACCCTCCAGTATGACGATCTCGTGGACTTCGCGCCGCAAATCGTAGCGGGCTGCGAGCCGCCGCAAAAGGCGCAACTGATAGTCAGGTGAAAAGCCTCCCGCCCGCATCTCATGGCCCACGATAAAGTTGCGGCGGGGGATCCAGAAGCCGTCGCAACTGGTGTCCTGACTTGCGCGCAAGACCTCCTGCGCCAGCGCGGGTGTAGCCCGTTCGTCGGCGTCAATGAAAAGAATCCACTCACTGTCAATGCTGTCGAGAACAGCCTGCCGTTGGCGCCCGTAGTCGTCAAAGGGACGCGCGATCACGCGCGCGCCGGCCTCCTGCGCTATGCGGCAAGTATCATCTTGACTGCACGAATCCCACACGACAACCGCGTCGGTCCAGCCCCTTAGCGCGGCAACGCAGTCCCCAATCTGGTCGGCTTCATTTTTTGTGAGGACAACCGCAGTCAGGCGCAATGGCATTGCAGCAATCACCGTTGACGAATGGCAAGAACAACTGAATGTGCGCTCGATTTGCATCCGAGCCAACTTCCGCTATCTACCCAAGTCCAGGACCTTTGCATATGCGTCCAGCTGTTCCTTCAGTCGATCGCCCGACTGGTGGCCACGGGCAAAACGGCGTCTGGCGACTAACCCGTTCCAGGCCACGCCGAGGCGCACAAGCAGACGCAGGTAGATTCTGAAACGCCTTGAATAGAGTTGGGAATGCAGTCCAAAGAAGCGGAAGCGGCTGGCCCAAAGCCGCTCAAACGATTGCCAGCGGTTCTGGCGGCTGCTGCGGCCTTCATAATGAATTATCTGCGCGGTGGGCACGGCATAGGTGGGCAAGCCAGCCTCCTTCATGCGCAGACACCAGTCCATTTCCTCGCAATACATGAAGTAGCCTTCATCCAGCAGTCCGGCCGCTCTGATGCCTTCGCCGCGTGCCATCAACGCAGCACCAAGCACGAAGTCAACCGCAAACGGCATGACCCCAAGCCACTGGCTGCGAGGATAACGTCCGTTGAAGCGGCTCTGTAGCAATAGATTGAACAGACGACTAAAGCCGGGCAGCTCCGCCACCGGGTAAAGATCGAGGGCGACCTGCGCCAGATCCGGAAAGGCGAAACCGGCATGCTGCAGGCTGCCGTCTTCGTAGTGGAGACGGGGACCGCATGCTCCTGCCGTTGGATTGTCCCGCATAAACGCGGCCATCTTCCCCAACGCGTCATCCACAACCTCTGTGTCCGGATTGAGGAGAAGCACAAGATCAGGGGCAGAGGCCGTGCGCTCCTCAATCGCCGAACCGAATCCCAACTCTCTTAGTGCCAGATTATTGGCACGCGTAAAACCAAGGTTTTCGGTCGAGGCTATGAGATGTGCCTGCGGGAACGCTTCTGCTACCATCTGCGCGCTGCCGTCATGACTGGCGTTGTCGACGACAGAGACATTCACGGCCAACCAGTCTTCGCTCTGCCGGGCAGAGGCATAGACGCTTTGCAGGCAGCGGCGCAGAAGATCGCGCACGTTGTAGGAGACGACAATAACTTCTACGCGCATTAGTTCAAGAAATGAGTGAACGGCAATGAATGAACGGTAATAGGACGCAACTGCTATTATTCTGCGCCGACATTGACTGTGATGCGGTCAATCAAATCGTTGTGGTGGCCGTAAGCCTCGTGAATCAACCCGCCCCACCAGAGAATGTTGGTTCCTGGAGGAGGTGCATCAAATCGAATGCAGCCGTTAACCAAGCCGGCGTCGCCTGGCATCAAGTACCACGCCGCCTCTTCTTCAAATTCAAGCCACTCCAGGTCCTCCTGACGGCCAATCGCCCATCGAAAGGGGAAGTTTATACCGGCCGTGCCAAAGTTGATGCCGAATCGAAACACACCTGCCTGCTCAAACCAGTATTTGTCACGATTTTCCGGCAGGTCCGCTACATAGTTGAAGTTTTGATAGGTGCGGTCTTCGGCGAAAAGATACTCTTGACCTGGCCAGGGGCCATTTGTGCGAATCGGGACTTCACCTTCATTCTTCACGATTGCAGAGAAACATAGCTTCTGGCCCAGAGGCACGCTCACCACCCGATTTATCTCCAGGGCCCAGTCGATTTCTCCCTGCACAACATCGGCGCGCGGCCTGCCCCCCATCTCTATTGTCAGAGCGCGGGTCACCCGCACACGATTACCGGCAAGGTCGTTGGCCTCACCGACGACCAGGTACTCGCCGTCGGGAGGCGGCTCCGCGTTCAGGTCAACGCCGCCGAAATATTTGTACGTGTGGTTGCCTGGTTCTTCAGGTTCAATTGTATTTGCGCCTTCGGCGATATGCACCTTGACCCCAGGTCTCTCCGGGTCAAGAAGAAAAACCTGAATGTTGTGGACCTCTTTAGACAGATTATAGGAAATGCTCACCCAGTCGTCCCGCATACCGTCCAGATTGGGGCGAAAGACTGTCGGCACGACGGCAAAACCATCCAGGCGCGGTAATTCAGTGTCACCGTTCTCCAGGGTAATTGTGCCTTTAACAGTTTCGGTGCTGGCATTGTCGTCGGTGGCCTGCACAACCCAGTTATATTGTCCGTCCGCCAACACCCTGCTGAGAATTTCGTTAGTGCCCCCTTCAAACTCCTCGACCTCCGGCTCGTCCATCACGCCGCCCCACTGCACTCTATAGCTGCCTGGAGAGCGGCGGCGGTCCTTGCGAAAGTAGAACCGATCGCCTTCGTCGTTCTCGAAAAAGATACTTACATAGGCAGAGCGGCTAAGATTGTAGCGGATCTCGGTCACATCGGTATCGCCGTCGGCATTGGGCGAAATCTGATCCGGCGCCACCGTTACATCGCGTAGAAGCGGCCCGAGATTAAAATTTAGCCGTCCACAGCCGGACAAAAGCAGTGCCAAGAGTGTGATGTATAGTGCATTCTTGTTCATAGCAACAAAAGAAAGGGTGCCAAAAAAGCCGGGTTATGCAAGTGCTTCCAGCACTTTGGTCACGCCGTCAATAGTCTCCTCCACATCGGCATTGCGCATGGCCGGGCTGACATGTATCGTAACCGCCCGGCCCAGCAGATCGAGTGAACGCGGGCACATATCCGGAGAATAGGCCAGTTCCCTCTTGGCCCAGCGCCAAGGACCGCCGCCGTCCGTCCAGGCGCGCCGCGACAGCACCGGAAACCAGTGAGCATACACGTGGAAATCGCGCTGCTCTGGCCGGTAAAGGACTCCGGCGGAAATGTTCTCCGCGTTCAGACCGTGCGCGACCGCCTGGGCCCTCGCGGGTGTCTCAAGGAACATGGCGAGGGAGATGGCGCTATCGCCTTCCGGGTCCGGAATCTCTCGAAAGGTTACACCTTTGCCTGCCGCGGTCGGTTCGATGCCGGCCATAAGCATCTCTTTCCTGGCCCGCGCGGCGGCTACGATGCCCTGCAACCTTCCCAACTGCACCAGTCCGATGGCCGCAGGAATCTCCGCCATCCTGAAGTTCGCTCCCCACAGCACCTCTTCTTCGGGCAGATCCAACCGATTCGAAGCGGCCACGTCGTGAAACATGAACGCTCGTTGCCAAACCTGACGGTCGCTCGTCGTGACCATGCCGCCTTCGCCGGTCGTAATTATCTTGCTGAACTGCAAGCTGAAGCAGCCGACGTCGCCAATAGAGCCGAGCCTGCGTCCCTGGAAGCTGGCCCCATTGCCCTGGGCGCAGTCTTCGATTATGCGCAACCCGTGACGGCCGGCAATGTCCTGAATGGCATCCATCCGTGCCGGCGCGCCTCGCATGTGGACCGGCATGATCGCCTTAGTGTGCGGGCTGATCTTGCGCTCAACATCGTCCGGATCCAGTGTCAGCGACTCGTCTATCTCGGCAATAATGGGTATGCCGCCGACCGCCATTACTGAAGTGGCCGATGCCATCCACGTGAAGGCAGGCACGATTACCTCATCGCCAGGGCCGATGCCGATGCCCTGCAGACCGCATATCAGTGCCGCCGTGCCCGACGTGACCGCCAAGGCATGGGCCGAACCGACCGACTGTGCAAACTCCTCCTCCAACTTATCTGCACGCGATTCGCCTTCCTCACTGCTGAAAAAGCGGAAAAGCTGTTTGGCGCGCAGCACGTCGAGTACGGCCTGCTCCTCAGCGTCGTCGAGGGCTTGTCCGCCCGCTGCCATGTACGGCTCCATCCGCTCGCGAGCGGGTGTTCCTCCGTCTATGGCCAGTAATGGAGCAGCAGATGTTGACATGGATAGTCCTCCAATTGGGGACAGAAAGCGCGGTGAAATAGTCTTTGGAAGTCAAGAAGTCGATCCCCTGTTACACTTTCGCCCTTGGCCTCCAGCAACCGCGATCAGTATAACATAGCGCCAAACTGTTGACAGTCTGCAGGAGTCGTGTTTTACTTCCCCAACTGTATCGACAGTATACGCAAAATATGGGAGCTGAAAATATGGACAAGACTCGCTGGGGTATTCTGGGAACGGGGCGCATCGCCGGTGACTTTGCCACCGGTCTGGCCGCAGAGGAAGACGCAGAAGTCGTCGCCGTCGGCTCCCGCTCTCAGGAAACTGCCGACAGGTTCGCCGATCGCTTCGGCATTCCAAACCGGCATCCCACCTACGACGCGCTTGCGGCCGACCCCATGGTGGATATCATCTACATCGCCACCCCTCACCCACTGCACAAAGAGAATACGATCAGTTGCCTGCGCGCCGGCAAGGCCGTGCTATGTGAGAAACCGTTCGCGATCAATAGCGCCGAGGCCCAGGAGATGATCGACTGCGCACGCGCCAAAGGCGTTTACCTGATGGAGGCGATGTGGACGCGTTTTCTGCCTCATATTCGTGAAATGGTCCGTCGCATCGAAGAAGGACAAATAGGCGACATCCGTCTGTTTCAGGCAGATTTCTGCTATCGCGCACCGCTGAATCCAGAACGTCGCACATTTAACCCGGCCCTTGGCGGCGGCGCGTTGCTGGATGTGGGCGTATACCCGATTTCGCTGGCCCATCATTTGCTGGGTGAACCTGCCCACGTCGCGTCGCTGGCGCATCTGGGTGTGACCGGCGTGGACGAGATTGCGGGCATGCTCTTCAAGTACCAGAGCGGCGCTTTGGCTGTAATGTCCACTGCTGTCCGAGCCAACTCGCCCGATTCGCTACTCATTAGTGGGACTGAGGGAGAGATACGCGCACACGACCGCTGGTGGAAGCCATCCGGTTTCACGATAACCCGTGACGGCCGCGAACCGGAGACAGTGCGCCCTGACATCATCGGCAATGGCTGGAACTACCAGGCCGTAGAATGCGGCCGCTGCCTCAGGGAAGGACTGACTGAACACGACCTGATGCCCCTTGACGAGTCACTGGCGATCATGCGCCTGATGGATGGCTTGCGGCAGGAGTGGGGTCTACGTTATCCAATGGAGTAAGTGCGAAGCCGGATCAGGAATACCCTTCAGTAACTACGCAGCCGCAACTGATTCGCAACCCTGAACGAGGCGAGTGAAGGTACTTACTCTCTCCTCATTCTCTGTTTTTTGGGCGGTCGGGCCTTCGGCCCTCCCTTGTGCAGGGGCTGCGCCCCCGCAACGCCCCCCTACAAAACCATGCCTCACCGACCGTGTGCCTTCATCGCAACGTGTCGGCTGGCGAGCATGACGGCGGCTGTACACCGGTTGTGTCACCAAGCCACTGAAGGGTTCCAGGGAAGACTGGCTGGTCAAGTACTGTGGCTTAGTAGTTACACCCTTCAAGAGAAGATTACACTAGGCACTACTTTCTTCTTGCCTAACCGCCTGCAGACAATAATGCAGGCTACCCCGCAATAATTCGACAACCCTGCTGTCCGGAGCACCTGCCTCCAGTGCATCCGGTTGCAGTTCTAACGAAATGGAGTGACCGTAACCGTCCGCGGCCATCCTGGCCAGCAACGCGTCCAGTCTCAAATTGCCGTCCTCGGGCCGTCGGTGTTCGCTACCGTCGAAGTTGCTAAGGTGGACATGCTTTACCCGCTGCCCCCAGAAGTTGTAGGCCTCGACAGGGTCCAGCCCCCATGTGCCCAGGTGTGTTGTATCCAAAGTGATGTGCGGAAATCGGGTAATATCGCCGAGCGTCGCCTGGCTGTGCGGGTTCCAGCGCGCGGGGTTGACGCGCACGCCCATAAACCGCTGGGCCGGCAAGTTTTCAATGCACAAGAGGACATCGGTTCTGGCCTGGAGCTCAGCATAGCTCTCGGTGAGCCAATCTGCGTACTGGCGGTTTAAGGTATCAAATGGGTTGGGCAGCAACAGGCTGCGACTAGCAGTCTGCAGAAAGGCAGCTCCGTAACGTGTGGGTAGGTGGTGAACGACTACCTGCGCGTCCAGTTCAACTGCCAGTTCGGCGGTGCGGGCGATGGCGCCGACCTCGGTCTCGCCCCAGCCTTGGCAGTTGCGGCTGAACGGACTATGGAGAGCCGGGATCGTGAGCGCGTGGCTGTCCATCAGGTAGCGCAAATAGTCGAGCTGGCGCGTGTCCCAGCGGTGATCTACCATCATTTCGATACCTTCAAAGCCGGCTTCGGCCGCCAGCGCAAAGACGCGGTCGATACTGTAGTTGTAAAGTGAACCAGTGGAAAAGATGAAACGCATGGCAAATTCTCTGGACAAACGTAGCCTGCGGCTGCGCCATCGAAGAAGGCAATTGAACAGGTGCCGCTCCAGCGTCAGCCTGGAAACGCGCGCGCCGCGAACTGTGAAAGTGATGTCGGACGGCGGCCCAGCAACCAGCCCAGGACGTTGCCGTTTCCGACCAGGCCGTGGCGGTCATAGTAGCGAAACATCGCAGCTAGTGCCTCTATTGTTTCACCGGGCATCCCGCTGGCACTTGCAGACTTCTCCCAACTCTCGAGAGGCACTTGAACGGCATTAACAGGTCGCCGCAATTGGTTCGCTAGGGCATGTGCTATCTCCTCCGAAGACAAATTCTCCGGTCCAGCCAACTCGTAGATCGCCCCGGCATGGCATGATTCTGTGAGAACCTTTGCTGCGGTCCAGGCAACATCAGCCAGATCGACCAATGCAAAGCGAGCCTGGATATTGTAAGGTACAGTATACTGGCCGGTTGTGGCTATCTGTTCCCGGTAGGCAAGCACGTTTTGCATGTACGCGCATGGCTGCAGAACAGTGAAAGGCAGGCCGCTGCGGAAGATCTCCTCTTCGACACGCAGCTTTTGCCAGTGGTGGGGCATCTCTTCCGTCTGCGGGTGGAGAACCGAGTGGTAGACGAAGCGTCCTATACCGGCCCGCTCCGCGGCCTGCAAGGCCAACCTTCCGACTTCGATTTCGCGTGTATACATGTTGGGGCAGATGAGATAAATTGCATCGACTCCAACGCACGCTTCCCGCCACAGGCCGGCATCCTCCAGATCACCGACAACGGTATCGGTAACTTTGAGATTCTGGGCCTGTTCATGGCGTCGTAACCAAGCGCGCACCGGCCGGCCGGTCTGGGCCAGCGCATCAGTGACCGCATGGCCGGTCTTGCCTGCGGCCCCGGTAACCAGAATCATGCGGAAAAAATCTCATTCACGAGGACAGCAAAGCCCGCCAACACTTCTGATCTTGCAATTTCATCTTCGCCGAAGCTTCCAAGCAAACGGTAGGATCCATCTCGCAGAACATGAATCTCAGCCGTCCGCTCCCGGGGATCGATAATCCAGTACTCGGGCACGCCCGCCTCTGCGTAAATCTCGTACTTCAGTCTGACGTCATGGGACGGATTGGATGGCGACAACACTTCCATCACCAAGTCAGGCGCGCCCTGGATGTTTAGTTCGCCAACGACGGGGAGACTCTCTCGACGGATTACCACAATGTCAGGCTGGACGGGATCTCCCAATTTATCGGGGAGAATTACATCAATGGGAGCGGCGAAGGCTGTGCCCAGTTTCGACTCTTGGAGATATCCTTCCAGAAAAAACGCAAGGCGGGTGATAACTCGCTGGTGCAAGGGTCGCGGCGCCGCTGACTTATAGAGTTCTCCCCGAATTACTTCGTAGCGCTTGCCATCTTCTGGGAGAAGGGCATAGTCGTCATACGTCCACTCCCCCTGCGCCGGAAGCTGCTCAGTCTGCGAGGCATATGTGGCTGTCATTGACTCCTGAACTCGGCGCACTATGCCCCTCCTTTTCCAAACCCGTGGGCGCACATTCAGTGGCTGGTAACCTTACCGATTACCAGCCACTGCTGACTCGTCGCAATCTGGCGATACGATTGTCTATTCGCCTCCCTCAACCAGTTCTACTTCAATGGGTGTGTAGCTATCTCCCATCGTGTCGCCATCCAACAGTCCGAGAGCCGCCTCCGCCAAGTCTGAGCGGAAGGCACCGTCACTGGGCGCCTCAGCTATTACGCCGCCGTCTACGGAAACCTGCACGGTCTGATCCCAAAGAGTCTGGTCCATCACGCCGATTCCTGCCGGGGAAGGCCAGATCAGCTTATTGATCTCATTCAACTGCCAGCTCATATGGCTTAGGCCAAGTGTGGGACCGTTGTCGAGAACGACCTGGACGCAAGCGTCAAAGCTGTCGCGGCAGAACTGCCAGCCCTTGAAGCTAGCTGCCAGGAAGCGCACTGCGATGTCCTCATTGCCCTCCTCCGCCAACCAGGATTCCCGCGCGAAAACATGATCCTGTAGCATGGCCGTGCCCACGTCGTTGAAGTCGATGACCACAAGGTCAGACGGCTGATAAAGTTCGCCGGTCTCGGAGTTGACCGCCTCCAGAACCTGGGCGTACTCGTTGTAGATCATCGCCTGCGCGGCGTCGAGTTCCCGGTTGAGCAGGGCCAGCATATCGAAACTCTGCTGAATGACAGTGACATCGTCAGGGTTGTTCGGGTCAATGCCCTCAGCACGCATGGCTACGAACAGCTCATGCTCATTGCCGAAACCCCAGGTTCCGACTTTCTTGCCCGCCATGTCGGCAATGGTTGCAACCGGCGCGTCGGCCCAGGAGACCTCCAACGTTCCGCTGCGCTGGAATACCTGCGCAATATTGACCAGGTCGGCGCCTTCCGCACGCGAGGCCAACACTTTGGGTACCCAAGCCAGGCCGAACTCGGCTTGGCCGGAGGCGACCACCTGCTGCGGCACAATGTCGACCGCGCCTTCAAGGATGGTCACATCCAAGCACTGCTCTTCGTAAAAGCCTTGATCAACGGCGGCAAAGTAGCCTGCAAACTGGGACTGGGTCACCCACTGGAGCTGCAAACTGACCGGAGTGAGTTCGGCGCATCCGTCTTCAGCCATGGCCTCGTCACCGCCGGAGTCCATCGCCGGAGCTGCCGGAGCGACGCATGCCCCCAGCATCAGGATGAGCAGCGTGAAACCCGTCAGCAACCGTGCATTTCGATTTCTCATGAGATCCTCCTGAGGAACTGTGATTGAAAAAAGAGTCGTAAAATGGTTCTACTCAGCCGCAACTGCTTCGCAAACCTGAATGAGTGAGCAAAGATGTTCTTTCCCCCCGCATTGTATTATGGGCGGTCGGCCGCAAGCGGCCTCCCTTGTGCAGGGGCTGCGCCCCCGCAACGCCCCCCTCCAAAACCATCGCTCACCGACCGTGTGTGCTCATTCCAGCAATGCCGCTCCTCCAACCTGGCTGCCGCCAACTGAATACGAATCAGATAGCCTGAATGGCGGCAAGGATAAAGGGCTGGTCAGGACAGGCACTGTAAATGGCTTAGTAGCTACCGTAAAATTACGCCCGAAAAGTCTGATGCCACGGTAAAGCCAACCGTTCTGCCAACAAAATAACCAGATAGATGGCGATGCCAAGTAAACATGCTACGAGTATCGCGGCCCATGCCGTCGCAAATCGGAATAACGCCGCCTCTTGGGTGATGAAAACTCCCAAAGCAATGCGTGGACCGCCGAAGTATTCGCCCACAATCGCTCCGATCATCGCCAGCGCTCCCGCCACTTTCAGGCCGCTGAACAGTGATGGAAGTGCGTTGGGAATCCGCAGTTTCATCAGAATTTCGGAATCGCTGGCCGCATACGAGTGCATCAGTTCCAACGAACGGTTGTCGACCGAAGTCAGCCCGCGCACTGTATTGATCATGATCGGAAAGAAGATCATTATCGTTACAATCGCCATTTTGGAAAATGGGTTGTCGATGCCGAACCAGTTGTTCATGATCGGCGCAAACGCGATGATCGGCATAGAGTTGGCGGCGATGGCAAAGGGCAGCAAAGCCTCACGCGATGCGGTCCAGCGTGTTGTAGCAAGCGCTACCGCGATGCCTGCCACTGTTCCCATCGCCATCCCTCCCAGCGCTTCTTTCAACGTGAACCAACTTGCCGCCAGGATTGGCATGAGGTTGCTGCCCCGCACTATGAAGACGTTGCGGCTGCCGAGGGGGAAATTCAGCCATCGTGCTGCCTCCAGGACCGCCTGCCGTTCAGGCGTCAGTCCACCAGGCAGGACAACAAGAAACCGGTTATCCAGAGAGGCTTCCTCTTCTGCATCGCCTGAGGTCGCGGACCCGACGACGACAACCTGAGCAAGATTTCCAACTATGGCCGTTGGCTTTGGCAAAAGAAACTGCTGGATGTTGAAGGCTGTCACCAGCCCTTCCCACAGGATGACAAGCGCAACCAGAATGAGAATCGGCGCCCAGATGCGTTGCCTGCGCTCGCTCATGCCGGCTTCCTTTCCGGCTCCTGGCCCCCTTCGCTGATGCGAAGCTCCTCTCGCACTTGCGTTTCCAGCTCGAAGAAGCGCACGCTGCTGCGCGTATCCGCATTGCGAGGCTGAGGCAGGTCAATGGCGATATCGGCGGTTATGCGGCCGGGCCGGGCGGACATGACGATCACCCGCGTCGAAAGGAAGACAGCTTCGGTGATGCTGTGTGTGACGAAAAGCACGGTAGTATCGGTCTTGCGCCAAATGCTGAGAAGCTCCAGATTCAGCCGCTCGCGCGTCATCTCGTCCAGCGCGCCGAATGGCTCGTCCATCAGTAGAATCGAAGGTTCGAATGAGAGCGCACGGGCGATGGCCACTCGTTGTTGCATCCCCCCCGAGAGCTGCCAGGGGTAGTGTGAAGCAAAGTCGGTAAGCTCCACCAGCTCCAACATAGCCTGCGTGCGCAACTCTTTTTCCGAGCGGCTGTACTGCATCAACTCCAGCGGCAACTGTACATTCTTGGCAACGGTGCGCCAGTCGTAAAGTGTCGCGGCCTGGAAGACAATGCCGTAGTCCTGATCGAGCCTGGCCTGGCTGGCGCTCTTCCCGTTGACGGTGGCGACTCCGAATGAGGGTTGAATCAGATCGCCTACAACGCGCAGCAGCGTCGACTTTCCGCAGCCCGACGGCCCGATAAGCGAGATGAATTCGTTCTTCTCAATCTGCAGATTGATCTCTTTAAGCGCGTGCACCTGGTCAGATGCGCCTTCTCCAAAGATCTTTTCGACATTGTCGAGAATAACGACGGGTCCGGTCATGTCAGACCTTTCCGTGGAAGGAGCGGCTGGAACGTGCGAATACAGTAAAGGCCAGAGGCGGCGTCGAGCCCAGCCGTGGTGTCGATTCTAGCACACGACGGCAATGAGAGACAAGCAGAAAGACGCTATCAGACAGTCCGACGCCAGTGCGAATTCGAGCGTATGCTTCCCGGCCACGGAGCGCGCGTCAAGGGCGGCCTCAAATTCCTGTCGCCCCCCTATCTTGGCTCTCAAACTTTCAGCCTGAACAGCCAAAGTCCGTGCGACTGTCGTAACCCGGTCTACAATCCCAATGGGAAGCTATAGACCTGTCAACACCGCTTTTCTCTGCCGAGGAAAGCGAGTCTCTCATAATACTGGTGTGGTCCATAGCCGGGCAGGCGCGGTCTGAACTGGCCGCGCCCAGACGCGCCACTCTTTTGTATGGACAACAGTGTCTTTTCGCTGAGATACTATCCTCTTCGACTGTGTGTTATGATCCGGGAACACTGGGCTGGACGGATCCTACGCCCTGTCGACCCGACAATGGTTACTTACACCTGGAAACTTTCGCCCCACCTTTGCAAGGGAGAGATACCGCAATGCCCGACAGATTGCCACACATTCTGATTTTCAACCCGGATCAGTGGCGGGGAGACGTCCTGGGACATGCTGGCAACCCCGCCGCAAAGACGCCTGTTCTCGACCAATTTGCGCAAACCGAGGGCGTTTCCTTCACCAACGCCTTCTGCCAGAATCCGGTCTGCACGCCCAGCCGCTGCTCGTTCATGACCGGCTGGTATCCGCACGTGCGTGGCCATCGCACAATGTTCCACATGTTGCGTCCTGACGAACCCATGCTCCTACGGACCTTGCGACAGAATGGTTATCACGTTTGGTGGGGCGGCAAGAACGATGTCGTGCCGGGGCAAAACGGTTACGCCGACTACTGTGATGTGAAGTTTGCACCGCCGCAGCCGGAGCGCCTCATGCCGAATCCGCACAGGTTGACAGAGTGGAGAGGCGACCCTGACGGCGACAACTTCTATTCCTTCTACGTTGGCCGTAGTGAGATTCCCGCGGGTGAAACGGTTGCCTACGATTCCGACTGGGCGATGGTAGAAGGCGCCATCGAGCAGATCGCAAATACGCCCCCGGACCAGCCGCTCTGCATTTACCTGCCCCTGTCCTACCCGCACCCACCCTACGCGGTCGAGGACCCCTGGTACAGCCAGATCGACCCGGCCCGCATTCCAGAGCGCACACCGACGCCAAACGAAGCAAACGGCGGATGGGCCGGCTTACCCAGCCTGATGAAGGGCATTTACGAAGGCCAGCAGATGCAGGGCTGGTCGGAAGAACGTCTGCGGGAGCTGCGGCGCACATACTACGGCATGTGCGCGCGGGTGGATCACCAGTTCGGCTTGGTCCTGGAGGCGCTGAAGAATGCCGGCATGTACGATGACACGCTGGTATTCTTTTTTTCGGATCATGGTGACTTCACCGGAGATTATGGTCTGGTCGAGAAGACCCAGAACACCTTTCAAGACTGTCTGACCCGCGTTCCGTTGCTGGTCAAACCACCTTCGGGAACGCCGGTTACGCCCCATGTTTCCAATGCAATGGTGGAATTGATAGATTTTCCTGCAACGGTGTATGCACTGACCGGAATCGAGGCAGGGTACGACCACTTCGGCCACTCACTGCTTCCCTTGCTCGCAGGAGAAACCGAGACGCACCGCGATGCCGTATTCTGCGAGGGCGGACGTAGGCGCGGTGAGCGTCAGTGCATGGAACTGGAGAGCAATGCCAGCCCCGAGTTTCTCTATTGGCCGCGGTTGCGCCTGCAGGTGGCCGAAGGGCCTGAACACACCAAAGCAGTAATGTGCCGTACGCAGAATCACAAATATGTACGACGATTCTACGAGCAGGACGAACTCTACGACCTGCAAACAGACCCACGCGAGACGCGCAATCTCATCGATGACGCTGCTTACGCCGAAGTGCTGGCGTCGCTAAAGGAGCGTATGTTGCAGTGGTTTATGGAGACCAGCGATGTAGTGCCGCATGAACCGGACAGGCGGCAATGAGGTTGACTTGTGGTTTCGGCGTTACGATTCTGAGACCTGCCTCTGCACGACAAGACGTTCCAACAACGAGATGACGAGGAAAAAGACCATGCCTGTGAGTGAGGCAAACAGAATCGAGGCCCACAATTTCTCCGGCCCAGTGGCGTAGTACTGGTTGAAGTTGAGGATCACCCGGCCCAGGCCGTCGGCAATTCCGCTGGGCAATTCGCCAATGATGGCGCCTACTACGCTTGCCGTAGCCGATACTTTGAGGGCGGTGAAAATGTAGGGCAAGGCTGCGGGAACACGCAGCTTCCACAGTATGTCCCATGACGATGCCGCGTACGAGTGCATCAGCTCGACTGCGGTGGGCTCCGGTGACCTCAACCCCTGTAGCGTGTTGATCGTCACTGGGAAAAAGGTCAGATAAGCGGCGATAACCGCCACGGAGAACCAACTGCCGCCTAACCATATGACAACCATTGGCGCAATTGCCAGCAGGGGAACGGTCTGCGATGCCACCACATAGGGCAGCATTCCCCGCTCCAGCAGCCCCGAGTGCGCGAAGGCAACGCCAAGGGCAAAGCCGAGGCCCCCGCCGATAAGGAACCCAGCCACGGCCTCCTGCAGAGTAAAGAGCGAGGCCCGCAATAAAATTGTCAGCAGGATTGTGTCACTGCCCCGCCGCGGCGGCTGGAAAATCGTCGCCAGGATGTCCCACAAGTGGGGCATGGCACGGTCGTCAGCGCGCACCGGCAACTTCACCTCGCACAGACCGACTGACCCGCACAGCACGCCCATCGGCTTGTCAACTTCTGCCACTACAGGTACTGTCCCCCGCAGGAAAGCGCCCCCTGGTGCGCCGAGCAGCTTATATGCTTCCCAAAACAACCCCAGCAGCAGAATGATGACTATGAAATAGCCGATCGCGTTGAGTTTCGGAACTCCGGCCGGCTTCACAATACCTCCGCGAACGGCTTGCGCCGCAAGAAGCGCCCGCTGCCAGCGGCGCCCAACCAGCTGTCACCGTCGACAATTACCTGACCGCGCAGAAGGACCTTATCGGCCCAGCCCCGCACGTGCATGCCCTCGTAAACGTTGTAGTCGGTACGCATGTGGTGCGTTGTCGCCGAGATCGTGTGTTCCTTGTCTGCATCCCAGACGACGATGTCAGCGTCGGAGCCAACCGCGATTGTGCCTTTACGGGGATATAGTCCGAAGATTTTGGCCGGGTTGGTGCTTGTAATCTCGACAAACCGGTTGGCGTTGTAGTGGCCGCCGCCCACGCCAGCATGCCACATCACCGGCATTCGATCCTCGATGCCGGGCATGCCGTTGGGGATCTGGTGAAAGCCTTCCCGGCCCAACTCTTTACCGGCAATGCGACCGTCAACACCGCCCTCATACCAGAATGGGCAGTGATCGGTGGAGATTGCCTGCAGCCCATCGTTCGCCAGCTCCTTCCAGAGAATGGCTGCATCCTTGGGCTGCCGTACCGGCGGCGAGCAGACGTATTTGGCGCCCTCGTAACCGGGCTTGGCAAGGTCCTCTTCGAAGACAAACAGATACTGCGTACAGGTTTCACCCATCACGTCGAAGCCTTTGGCCCTGCCCAGCGCAAGTTGCTCGACCGCCTCTTCGCAGGTTACGTGGACGACATATAGAGAAGCGCCGCTGATGCCAGCCAGGGCAACCGCCCGTCCAGTCGCCTCGGCTTCAGCCATTGCGGGATGGGCCGTAGCATGGTACTTAGGTGCCGTCTTGCCTTCGTTCAGAAGCCGCGTCGTCAAGTCGGCAATCACATCTCCATTCTCCGCGTGGACCATGACCAGCAGACCATGCTCAGCCGCAACCTGCATCGCGCGAAACAGAGTCGTGTCGTCGACTTGGAATAGCCCCTTATACGCCATGAACAGCTTGAGACTGGTAATACCCTCATCGACAACAGATGGGATCTCCGCCATCACATCATCGCGCAGGTCAGTGATCGCAACGTGAAATCCGTAATCTATCGCAGCTTTCCCTTCCGCCTTGGCGTGCCAGGTTTCTATCCCCTCCTTGAGCGAGCCGCCCACCGGCTGGATGACAAAGTCAATGTGGGTAGTGGTTGCGCCAAAGGCCGCGGCGCGATGGCCTGTAAAAAAGTCGTCCGAGGAGACAGTGCCGCCGAATGGCAGCTCCAGATGTGTATGCACGTCGATGCCGCCGGGCAGGAGGAGCTTTCCTGTGGCGTCGATCACCTCTGCGCCCTCAGTGGGCAACTCTAGCCCGATCAGCGCTATCTTTTCGTCCTCGATCAGTAGGTCGGCCTGCACGCTGTCAGCGGCTGTGACGATAGTTCCGTTCTTAATCACTGTTGGCATATCAAGCTCCTCCGCGACCAACCAGCCCAAGCTGGGTTCATCATTAGTCAAATGCGAGCCACGCTCTCTCCGTTGCAATCATGCTGCTACGATCTTGTCGTACATGTCCGGCCGCCGGTCGCGCAGGAACTGCCAAGTGTCCCGCACCTCCTTAATCAGATCCAAGTCCAGATCGCGGATGACCAACTCCTCCGCGTAGGGATCTGCCTGGCCCGGAAGATCTTCGCGTTCGCCCAGCGTCGTCACGAACTCGCCCCGCGGCGTGCAGAAATAGCTCTGGCCGTAAAAGTCGTTTTCCCCCAACTCTGCTTCAACGCCGACACGGTTGATGGTGCCGACGAAATAGCCATTGGCGATAGCGTGACTGGTCTGCTCGATGCGCCACAGGTGCTGCGAAAGACCGCGTGAGGTGGCGGACGGTATGAATACAATTTCCGCGCCATTAAGACCTAACATGCGCGCGCCTTCCGGGAAATGACGGTCGTAGCATATGTATACCCCAACCTTGCCCACGGCCGTGTCAAAAACAGGGTAGCCGAGATTCCCCGGGCGGAAGTAGAACTTCTCCCAAAAGCCTGGCAAATGAGGCAAGTGCGTCTTGCGGTATTTGCCCAGGTAGCTGCCGTCGGCATCGATAACGGCCGCGGTGTTGTAGTAGAGGCCTGGCTGGTCCTCTTCATATAGAGGGACGATCAGCACCATTTTCGTTTCAGCAGCCAGGTTCTGCATCCGTTCTGTGATCGGGCCGCCAGGAATGCGTTCGGCCAGACCGTACCACTGTGGGTCCTGCACCTGGCAGAAATATGGACCGTGAAAGAGCTCCTGGAAGCAGAAAATCTGCACGCCCTGTTCTGCGGCCTGGCGGGCGTACATCTCGTGCTTCTGGATCATAGACTCCTGGTCGCCGCTCCACGAAGCCTGAAGCAGCGCACCGCGGATGATGCGGGACATTGGAGGTCCTCCTGTCACTCTGGCAAGAAAGTGATTTGCAAAAGTCAGAAGCGCTTAAATCCGGTTTGGGCCCTGTCGGGGTCTGCAGGCACTGGTCGCGTAGACTTACCTCAACCGAATCTCTAGTCAAGTTCCTCGAGCATGTGGGCAAACCCCATCGTACGCAACTCCTGAGTCACGTAGTGGAGGACGCTCTCTTCCATCGCGCGCGGGTAGCCCACATTCCACTGCTCGCAGATAGCCGGGCCGTAATCGCGCATATTTCTGGCCAGACGCAACGGAAATCGAGCCGCCTCTTCAAGCGGCAGATTGGTCAGTGTCACGGCCTCTTCCACACGCCTACGGTGGTCAGGTAGAAGAAAACTGTTCAGAGCCTTAACGCCCCGGTCCTTCCGCCGTCCGCTTGCCGCGCAGAGTACGTTTGTGAGATGCAGAAGGATAATCGAGTTGCCCGCCGCGGCGACCAGTTTTTCGTTGCGGCCCACGACAACGGGCAGCATAGCAACACAACGCCAGAATTCTGGAATCTCTCTGCGCAATAGCTCCTCGGCCCCTTCCCGAGTGAGAGCACACCCAGGATTCGGCTGCCACACCAGTGAATTTTCCTCTCTGTAGAGAACACGCGTCTCGCCCTCAGTCACTTCGGCGTACGCACCACTGTGCAGCCAAACATCCAAACGCATGGCTTCGTCGGTCATGGCATTGACCATCCGGCCGTCGAACATCAGGCGTATGAAGACCAGCGGACGGATCTGACCCAGCCAACTATCGACCTCCCCGCGAAACTCGTCGAGCGCGTTGTCATCGATCAGCAGATGGGCATCCACGTCGCTCCACCGGTCAGCCATCTCTTTTCCGAAACTGCCGCCCAGCCACGCAGCGCGAACACGGGAATCGGCTTCGACTTTGGCGGCGAGCGCGTCAATGAAACAGTCCTGCGCCGTCGTCATACCATTTCTCTTGCTGAAGCCTCCGTCACCAGCTCGAAGAGCCGGTTGGGGCTGAGCGGAATTTCGCGCACTTCCAGTCCGATGTCGCCGAAGGCACTGTCGATCGCCTGGGCAAAGAGCGCGCCTACCGGAATCGCGCCGGCCTCGCCTGCCCCCTTCACCCCCAGAGGATTCAACGGCGAAGGCGTCACTACGTGATCGCTCACAATGTTCGGTACATCAAGTGCTGTGGGAAGTAGGTAGTCCATCAAAGACGCGTTGAGCAGCGCGCCGTTTTCGTCAAAATGCAACTGCTCATAGAAAGCATTGCCGATCCCCTGCGCCACACCGCCCTGGATCTGGCCGTCCAGAATCAGAGGATTGATCACCTTGCCGCAATCATGCACGACTACATATTTCTCGATCTCAAGATTGAATGTATCTGGGTCCACTCTCAGGATCACTGCGTGGACGCCGGAAGCAGTCGCGCCCCGTTCCGGTCCAAAATACTCTGTGGCCTCCAGCCCCGGTTCCGTCCCGGGCTTGACTCCGCCGCGCATGGGGTTTGCCTCAACTGCCAGTTGACCGAGTGAGATCGAGGTCTGCGGCACACCCTTGACCTGGACCCGCCCTTCAATCAACTCCAGGTCCTCTTCTGCGGCCTCCAGTTTTTCTCCCGCCACCTTCAATATCTTCTCTCGAACCTTGGAGGCGGCCGCGTGCATTGCGTTGCCGGCCACCACCGCACCGCGGCTGGCAAACGTGCCCGCCCCCCAGTAAAAGAGGTCCGTGTCGCCGGTCACGATGTGTATGTCAGAGACTTTCACGCCGATCTGGTCGGCAATAACCTGGGCAAAGCTGGTGTAATGGCCCTGGCCCTGCGTCCCAATGCCCGTTGCTACGCTTATTTTGCCGCTCGATTCGACCGTCACCCTCGCGCCCTCGTACGGCCCGATTCCCGTGCCCTCAACGTAGCTGACGACGCCAATGCCGACCCGCTCGCCCGCGGCTCTCCGCTTCGGCTGTTCCTCCCGCACGAACGCCTCGTACCCGACCAGGTCAAGGGCACGGTCCAGGGCCGGCTCATAGTTGCCGCTGTCGTAGATCAGCTGCGTAAAATCCTGAAATACGATGTCGTTTGCGTAGGGAAACTGCTCGGGTTGGATGTAGTTCTTGCGACGAATCTCCATCGGGTCAATCGCCAGCTCTTTGGCGGCAATGTCCAACAGCCGCTCCATCACAAAAACGCCGTGTTGACGACCGGCGCCCCGGTAGGGCGTTACGATCGGTTTGTTGGTGAAAATACTTGTGAACTCGGAATGATAGTTGGGCACAACATAAGGGCCCAGAAGGGTACATTGGCTGCTCACGGGAACGGTTAGGCCATAGGGCGCGTAGGCGCCGGCGTCGTGCAGAAATACATCCTTCACGCCAAGTACCGTGCCGTCCTCCTTGAGAGCGATTGTGGCATCGTGCACCTGCCCCCGTTCCTGCGTCGTGGCATAGAAATTCTCTTCCCGGTCCTCGATCCACTTCAGCGGGCGGCCCAACTGCATCGTGGCCCAGGCCAGCAGGACCTCCTCCGGATAAAACATCATGATCTTGGGACCGAAGCCCCCGCCGATGAACGGGGCAATAACCCTAACCTGGTGCTCGGACAGCCCCAGCATTGCCGCCAGCCCATTGCGGATGGCGATGGGCGCCTGGGTCGTGTCCCAGATCGTCATATGCTGACTCTTTTCCTCCCAGTTGGCGACGATGCCCCGGTTTTCCATTGCCGCCGCCGTGCCTCGGTCGTAACTGAAACGGCGCCGGACGATCAGGTCGGCATCGGCCTCCGCCTGCACCCAGTTTCCTTTGGCCTGGGTCACCCGCGCGTTGATATTATGCCCCAGATCATCGTGGACCAGGGGTGCATCCTCGGCCAGTGCCGACTCCAGATCGACGACCGCGTCCAAAGGCTCATAATCAACAAAGATCTCGTCGAGCGCATCCTCAGCAAGGTAGCGGCTCTCAGCGACAACCATCGCGACCGCTTCGCCCGCGTGGCAGACTTTTTCTTTGGCAAGGGGAACTTGCGTACGCTGGTAAAACTCGATCTGTTCTACCGGAAGTGGCGGCACCAATAGGGGACCAGGCTGCCAGTAATCTCCCAGATCATCGGCGGTGTAGACCGCGGCCACGCCAGGGCTCTGACGGGCGCCGGCCACATCAATTGACCGGATGCGCGCGTGGGCCAGATCACTGCGAAGGAACGCCACGTGCAGCATACCGGCCAACTGCACATCATCAGTAAATAGCGCACGGCCGGTAAGCAAGCGCGGATCTTCATTGCGCTTGATCGGTTGACCAAATTGTCGTGTGGACATAAGTTTCAAGAATCGGTGAAAATGAGGTGGCCTGTACACAAGGCGAAGGAAGGATGACAATCTTGCCAGTCAACCTTCGCTTTCATAAACAGCACAACCTGCCTTCGCGTCTTCACTGATGCGCGCGGCGATGCCTGCTCAACCGCCGCCTCAGCCCTTTACGGGAACCGTTCCGGCATCCAACTCCTCTTGCAGAGCACCTTCACTCTCGTTTCCAGAGTTCCGCAACCAGTTCCCCAAGCCCAACGCGACAGGGTAAAAAGCTGCATTTAGCACGAAAATGAATAGGGCGGTAATCAGGTGGTCCGGGATCGTAAACGGCGGCAAGAACGGAAGCAGATAGAACGCGATCGTGGGTTGCGCAACGATCGAGAAGCCAACCATAAAGCCGCCCGCCGCGGCCAGTCTGAACTGCCAGTCTCTCGGCTTAAACCCCAACCGAGTCATCCACTGGTAAGTCAGGTCCAGCAGAACCGCCCCAAGCAGAAAAACCAATGTTAGCCTCGGAGGCTCTCCACTCAAGACGTCGGCAAATGCAGACGACGCCAATCGAATCCCGAAGTAGAAGAGTGCAAAGGTTGTCGCAGTCCAGGGGCCGGGGACAAGCCGCCGCGCAACGACCGACAGGAAGAATGCGGCAAAGCCTATTATTGTTGGATAGAGCCAGACTGGGCGCTGAGCCACAAGGCCGTCAACAATACTGATTTCCCATTCGACCGCACCGATAACGAGAAGTTCGCTCAAAGCTAAGGCGAGGAACAGCAGTCTGACCAGACTGCGCCAGTCCAGTGTAGAAACAGACCCTCCGGTCAAACGCCAGTTCCTTAAGCCCTTTCTTTCTCCAAGCCGCGCAATGCTGGCATCTTTCTGACCGTCTTTCCTACCCCCCATTTTGTCTAGAGTGACTTCATTCCCCCCTTCACCCAGAAGACTCGCCGCGAAAATGAGGAGACATGCAGCTGACACGGCTAAAAAGACGTGAGGTGGACTCCAAGCGGTCAGATCAATCCCATAAAGTTCGTGCCATATGGCGTCTCCCGGAATGGAGAGAAGACCGTATCCCGCCACGAGCACGAGTCCGCCGACGTAAGGATTGCCCCTGACCCAACTGCGAGGATCATGGACTCCCGCTCTGAAGTTCGGAATTGCAAGCGACAGCAGTCCGCCCACTGCCACCAGAAATGTAAGCAAAAAACCGGCGTATACCATCAAGTGCGGCGGCCACAAAAAGTCCTCTCCGCCCGGAACGATGCCCGTTACAATGTGCTCACTGAGGTCCCAGTACGCCCCGAAGCTGATCAGAACGGCGCCAATGCCTACCATTATGGCCAGAGCACTCGAAAAGCGGGCAGAAATGGCGATGGCACTCCTACCTTGCGCGGAGTCCGATCGGCCCCCACGCCCCGAATGCTTCATAGGCGAGAGATAGAGCCACCATGCCAGAAATGCCAAAATTCCAATTGTCACACCAGAAAAAACGAGGCCCTGCAGAAATAGTGTCTTCACGCGGGTTTCTCCTGTAACAATCTAGCGCTTAGCTGCACGGCCTCCACGATCTTCTGGTAACCCGTGCAACGGCAGATGTTGCCCGAAAGTATTTCGCGAATCTCATCCTCCGACGGATCGGGATTCTCTTCCAGGAATGGCACCAGCGTCATCAGGATTCCAGGCGTGCAGAAGCCGCACTGGAGCCCATGCTTCTCCCAGAAGCCATGTTGTATCGGATGTAATTCCTCCTGGCCTCCGTCCAAACCTTCAACTGTGGTAACTTCGCGTCCATTCGCCTGTACCGCGAACATGAGACAGGAGCGCACCGCCACACTGTCCACGAGCACAGTACATGCGCCGCAGACGCCATGTTCGCATCCTACGTGGGTGCCTGACAACCCAATGTCATGCCGCAGAAAATCGCTCAGCAACAACCGCGGCTCGACCGAACGTTCATACTGGCGGCCATTCACCGAAACGGAGATCGTCTGTTCCAAAACTCAGTCCTGTTCCTTTACTGCCTTTCGTGCCCGGCTGCCCTCGCGCAGGCCTTGGTCAGTACGCGTTCTGCAAGGACTCTCGCCAAATGACGGCGGAACGCCGGCCCGGCATGAATGTCTCCAACAGGGTCAATATCCAGTTTTGCGGCAGCATCGCACGCAGCCCGAATAGCCGCTGCAGTCGGTTTTTCACCGACCAGCAAGGATGCCGCCTGTTGCGCCTCCACCGGAGCTTCCCCTACCCCAAGAAAAACGAGCGACACGTTTCCTATTGAGCCTCCATCGGACAAATCAACAACAGCCGCAGCGCCGCACATCGCGTAATTGCCCTTTTGGCGGGCAACCTCCTCGAACGCCCAGCCACTGCCAGCCGGCAATCCTGGAAAAGCCACCTCTAGTAGCATCTCTTCTGGCTGCATCGAAGTGGTGAACAGCCCTACATAGTAGTCTCGCGCCGCAATCCACCGCGCTTCTGTAAAGCTGCGTACATACATGCTCGCATCCAGAGCAATTGCTATGGCTGGCAGTTCTGCCGTAGGGTCGGCGTGTGCCAGGCTTCCTCCTATAGTCCCTCGATTGCGAATCTGAGCATGCGCGATGTGGGGCATGGTTTCGTGGATCAAGGGTACAATCCGTTTCACCAGAGCGCTGCGTTCGACGGCGCGCTGGCGTGTCATCGCCCCACATCGTAGCTCGTCGCTGTCTTCTCGAAGAAAGAACAACCCCTCAATCCCGTTAAGATCTATCAGCGCAGTAGGCTGGGTCAAACGGAAATTCATTGTCGGCACCAAGCTCTGCCCACCGGCCAGGAGCTTGCAGTCTTCGCCATAGTTCCAAAGCAGGGCCAAAGTTTCTTCTACTGTACGAGGCGCGTGATACTCAAAAGCCGCCGGTTTCATCCTGCCCACTCTCGACAAATGCCGGAAATGCCAGCTATTGTTGGCATGCGTAGTCCGGGAATCACTAGACTTTACTCGTCCAGAAAAGCTACCGCGCGACAGAAAGCCGCCTCCCCACCCTTGAACAACCAAGGGAAGACACCAACGGTCAGCCGCCTGTTCTGCAACTCCGGCGCGCCGATCTGTCCACCCATATTCTCCACATGCATGCAGTCGTGAGGGAAGAGAGCGTTGTGAGTTAGCTGGTAGGCCTCCTCTGGAAACAACTCGTCAACAGCATCGGAACCGCCAAACTTTTCTTCACACTGCTTGCGCACGCGCTCCCACTGGTCCAGAGCGCCTCTGCCCAGGAATCGCCCGATCGGTAAATTCATAGGATGATCGGTCGAAATCATATCCACACCCCAGATATGAATCTCTTTGTCCAACAGCCACTGGCAAATGCTGTGATGGGGTCCCGGATGGCGGAGTATGTACTTCTCCTCGTCGCCCTCCTCAGCCAGGAAGGAGTAGCGATGCCAGCCTGTGTTGATGAAGAGAATGTCCCCTTTCCGTACCTCCACGCGCTTTTCAATGTCCTCTGGGCCGAAAATGTCCAACTCGTCCAGCATGTCGCTCAAATCAACGATCACGCCGTCACCGTATAGCCAGTCCAGAGGCACTTGATCAATCGTCCTGCCATTCGTGACAAAATGGCGCGGCGCATCAAGGTGCGTGCCCATGTGATTCGAAGTTTGAATATACTGGGCATTCACGCCGTGCTCAGACTTGCGTTTGAAGTACTTCACCTCGAACGGTGGATAGAAAGGCCAGAATGAGCAGTCCGCGTTCAAGGGTTGTGAAAGATCGTAAGGGATCATTGCACTGTTCTCCTGAGAATCATCCTGTGGTCGGTAGTAGAGTCGGCTGTTCTTGCTAGAATCCGTACTCCTCAGCAAAGGCGATGAGTGCCTCAGTGAAGAGTTCAATGGGAGGGCGCACGAGACCAGCGCCAATCTGGCCGACGCCGGCTTCCTTGTGGGCAATGCCGGTGTTAACTCTTGGCGTGATGCCGGTCTCAACGACCGCGCGCAAGTCGATGCCCACCGGCGTGCCGCGGAAGTCGAGCTGCGGAATTGTAAATGCTGTGTGCTCGGCTGCAGTGATTTCGTACATCTCCATCGTAGCGTTGAGCGCGTCCTGGGGCGTGCCGCTTACGAAAGTGACGATAGCCGGCGCCGCCGCCATCGCAAATGCGCCAATGCCGGCCGTCTCCGTGATGGTGCTGTCGCCAATATCCGGGTTGCCGTCCTCCGCACTAAAGCCAGGAAAGTAGAGTCCGACAGGCTGGGGACATGGCGAGGTGAACCAGCGCCCGCCCAACCCGCTGACGCGAATGCCGAATTCGGTACCATTGCGCGCCATCGTCGTAACGACGGTGCTCCCCTCGACCTCATGACCGGCGTCGGCCATGGCTTTGCAGGCGGCCATCACTGGATTGAGGACACTCAGCGCATTGTCTCCGAGCGCCTCAAGCACTTCTGCCGCTGTGGCCGGGTCCGGCGCCCCCTTGGCGATGTGAGGAGCCAACTGCTTGGTGTAGAGAATAGAGCCTGCTTTGTTGCGATTGTGGCCCTCATCACCCATATGCAACGCTTCGGCCAGCAGGGCGCGAATATCCAGTCCGGAACAGGATTCAATTGCTGCGGCGAGTACCGGAGCCATTACATCGTGCATCCAGTGCAGCCGTTCCTGCACCTCGTCACTGTACGCGCCGTAGCGCAATACTTTGCCATAGCCTTCATTGAGGTTCGAATAGGCCCGGTTGCCGTGCGTCTGGTTCTCAACCACATACACCGCCATCGAGGGTGAGATGACCCCCGCCATTGGGCCGACCGCGCTGTGGTGATGGCAAGGCGCAAGACTGATTTCGCCGCCTGCAATCATCCGCACGGCCTCGTCCTCATCCGCTGCTCTCCCCTCAAAGATCAGCGCTCCAATCAAGGCGCCTCGCAGCGGCCCTGAAGCCTGCTCCCATGCAATCGGAGGGCCGGCGTGAAGCAGCAGATTTTCGTGCATGCCTGGAACCAGGTCGAGGGCTCTGCCCAGCCCTGTCAGGACGGGCCGGGCCTCAACTATTCGTTCCACTGCAGCGGCATTGGCGTTGTCTATGTTGATTGCCATGAAGCCCCTCCGGGCGGCATTTTTCGACTGGTAGAGTTCATCATTTTGCAATTCATTAGGAAGTCGCTCCCCGCATCGCCGCACTTGACCGGATGTCCTTACCGAAGCCGTGACAGCAAACTGGCCAAACGGTCGTCCCCTCCTGCAGGAGGACGCCAATCAACATGAACTACCTCGGCCCCTTGAGCCCGCAGGCTGTCCGTGAATGACTCGAGGCCCACGTTTATGGCCGCGAAACCAGAACTGGAGCCGGAATCTTCGGCCCCCGGTTCAACGCTCGAGGCCGGCCCAGACCGCCCGCTTTTCCATCCGTCCTCTCTTCCAACAAAAGCATCGCGCACAGCTCTTACTGCCTCGTCATGTCTGGTAAAGACGGACGCGCCCGCTGCCTCCAGCTGTTCAATCTGTCTGCCCAGCCCCTGTGGGTCTACTTCAGTGCCAATGACGACTGTCACAACCGGCAAGGACCGACCGTCTTCAGCTGCGAGGGCAATGGCCTTCTCGACGGCTGGGGCCAGTTCACTGGCCGGATCCGGGTGCGCGCCGTCTCCCAGCACGACGTCCAGCAGTATGAGACCTGTCCCAGGGTCCCCTGCCTCCTGTAACAGTCGACGGATCCGTAAATCGTTGTCGAGCATCGGGTGCAGCCGCCCAACGGTAAAGTCGTCACCGCCCAAATCTACGACCGTATGGCCCTGGCTGCGGTGGGGGTTATCCAATGTCGGGCCGTCCGCCAGCAATCCATTGGACCGAACCGACGGCAGCGAATCCTGTAAGAGGTAGAGCGCTTCGTATGCCAGTGTCCCTCCCGAATAAAGCGCGCGCAGGAATAAATGCGGGCCTGGTATCAGAACAGATTGGGAAGGCGCGCCTGTTGCTTGTGGAGCACGTGATCCGGGCCCTGAATCGAGCGCCGATTCTGCGGAACAGGTCAGTCCGACAACCATCTCTGCCGTTTCGTCGAGTGTCCTTGCAAATCGGATGCAGGACTCACCCTCTTGCTGCCCTTTAGTTGGCCGCCTTCCGATGAAATTCACAACCACCGGTTTGTTACAGGCGCCCGCATCAGCCAACAACCTCTGCGCGACAGACGCTGAAGGAGGCTTGGAAACGATGACAATCTGCTCGGTCAGCGGATCGTCATTGAGAATAGCCAGAGCCTGTCTCGCCGATCTGGCCTGGACCTCTGCCGACACGTCGCGACCTCCCGTGCCGAAGGCCTGTGAAATGCCACCTCCCAAACGGTGGATGCCGACCATAATCGCCTGTAACCCGGTACCGGAAGCAGCGACGATTCCGATCTTGCCCTGGCGTACCCTGTTTGCGAAGCCGAGTCCAACACCGTTCACACGTGCCGTGCCGCAGTCCGGCCCCATCACCATCAGACCTTTGGAACCAGCCGACTCCTTAAGAGAAATTTCGTCTTCAATACTGACATTGTCGCTGTAGAGAAAAACGCTTTTGCCCAAGTTGAGTGCATCACGAGCTACCCCGGCTGCATACCTGCCTGGCAATGAAACAAGTACCCACTCAGCCTCTGGGATCATGCGCGTCGCGCTCGAAAGGCTCTTAGGTCGATAGGCATCCGAATGCTGTGACCTGCGGGCGGACAGAAGATCGTCTACGCGCGCCAGGGCCTCCCTGCCGGCCTGCGCCGACTCCGCCCTGACAATCAAAATGAGGTCTTCAGGCGCGGCGCGTTCAACTTCCTCTGTTAAGAGAGCGTTCTGGACTAGTAACTCTTTGTTGGCCGGCGTTCCCATGACCACGCCGGCGTCCAAAACGCCTGGCAACGCCGCCAAGGCGCGCTGAAGTTGCATTAGGATTACGGAATCGTAATAGGAGCCTGCTCGTATTTCGGCCAGAGTTGCCGGGGCACCGGCACTGGCGTACGCGGCCAAAGGGTCATCCACAGTTGCACTCCAATGCACTGGGTCGGCAGGTGTGGTGTCTCTTCATTTGAAAGGAGGCCATTCTTTGCGGGAACCAGAGGATTCCTGGCGAATTCTACCAGTCAACCATGGCATGAACCAAAGTTGGCAGTGCATTCGACAAAATCGACCGCCGCTCTGCCCATGCTTCCCGGCGAAGTGTCAGACGTCGAGCGCCCCATCAACCTCCTGCATGGAGTAAGTCAGCTGCTCCGAACCGGCCTCTAACGCCGCCTGCAGTTCTCTACTTTCCAGCAGATCTGGCAACGGCCGCGGCAGCGCCGGTGCGCCGTCACTGGCTTGAAGAGTTAGTTGCCAGTAGCCTACGTCGTGCCACGCCCCATGTTTGTAGCCCACCCGTTCATACGTTCCGACTGACGTAAAGCCGAAGGATTCGTGAAGGCCGACGCTGGCCGTGTTTGGCAAAGTGATCCCGGCATAGGCTCGGTGAAATCCCTGTAAGCGCAATATCGAAAAAAGAGTGTCGTACAACGCCTTTCCCACGCCCAGACGTCTGGCCTGATCATGAACATATACCGACACATTCACCGCCCACTGGTATGCGGCCCTCTCACTGTGTGCGCCTGCATAGGCATAGCCCAATAGGCCCCCCTGCGCAGTGCATACGAGCCATGGATAGCGCGTCAAAGTCTTGGTCAGGCGGGCGGCAATTTCCTCTTCGGAGGGCGCTGCAAGTTCAAAAGAAATAGGCGTATCGCGCACGATTGGGGCGTAAATGTTGCTTATACCTGCGGCGTCTTGGGGCCTCGCAAGTCGAAGGTTTGGGTTCATGCTCGCGTTTCTTTCTGCCAGGGCGAACCATGGCCCCCGCCTGCTACTGAAATAAGCAGCCGCCTCTACGCGCCGAAGAGAGGCGGCCTAAATGGCGGCTATGGAGTTACGGCAAAGGGCTGCCTTCTACCAGCGACCGCCGCCGCGGTCTCGGTAGCCTCCCCCCTGGCCACCACGATCCTCTCGCGGGCGCGCTTCGTTCACTCTCAATGAACGCCCACCCATATCCATGTCATTCAGGGCTGCGATCGCGGCATCGGCCGCGTCGTCCTCCATCTCTACGAAACAGAATCCGCGAAATCTACCTGTTTCCCGGTCGGTGATCATGGCGACGCTTACAATTTCACCGTGAGGGGAAAACAGACCCCGGACTTCCTCTTCAGTCGCCGAGTAAGGCAAGTTGCCCACGTAAATACGCTTGGTCATTTGTTTGGCTCCCCGACTGCTGCTCCACCCTACCGCGTACCGCGTAACCGTCCCGGACATTTTGAAGTCTGGAGATTTTAGGGGGCTATTTGACTCAGTCCACCGTTTCGTTCCTCTCCACGAAATCAATCCTTCGTTTTCGATCTACGACAGTGGCGCTTTTCAGTGGTATGTTGTATCCGATGGCCCCTAGTATGCCTCTTTTGATCCGATCTGTCTACCTCCTGAAATGCAGGCAAATTCCTCCAAGTCGACAATTCGCCCGCGTTCCGTAGCCCTTGAGTCGCCTTCGTAGTCAACCTGTCGAAATGATGCCTGCCATATGCATTTGGAATTGGCAGATCTGCGATGGTAAAATAGCGCTGCCGTCAGATGGAGTTGACCGTTTTCCGCGTCCAAGAACAGGGAATTGACAGGCATCTGTCCTGTATCACTTTGCAATACAGGGTTGGAAAATCCTCGGAAATTGAGCGCCGCCGAAGTTCCTGGTCAGTTCAAGAGGGGTCGGTACCAGCAGAATCGCTTGGGGCCTGCCAACCGCGGCTCGATAAGAATTCGAGGTCTTCCTGAGTAAGGCGCCCAGTCGCAGTAGCGCGCACCAACAGATCAGGACGTCTCTCGAGCGTGCGCAGGAGGGAATGTTGACGTCGCCAGCGTTCAACGTTTGCGTGGTGGCCACTGGTCAACACTTCCGGTGTGTCTTCCCCTCGAAATCTTGCAGGTCGCGTATACTGTGGCCCTTCCAGGAGGCCGGACATACCGTCCGAAAAACTGTCATTTTGGGCGCCCGACGCATGACCTAGCACGCCAGGCAGCGTCCTGGTCACAGCGTCTATAACCGCCAGGGCAGCGATTTCCCCTCCACTAAGAACAAAGTCGCCAATACTGAGCTCATCCGTGATCAATTGGGTACGAATCCGTTCGTCGACACCTTCATATCTCCCGCATATAAGCGCCAAACGATCATGAGAGCTGAGTTCCCCTGCAACCACCTGATTAAAGGAACGGCCTTGAGGCGACAGAAGAATGATCGGCGTGGCCGGCGGAACTGCAGGCGCCTCGACCGGATTCCAAGGGGGTAGTTCAGCTTTAGCCTCCCCCTGCGGCAATTGCCAACCGTGGGGACGGCTCAAAACCGATTCGACAGCGCGTACTACCGGCTCGGGACGCATGACCATTCCGCCGCCGCCGCCGTAAGGGTAACCGTCACAGGTTTGATGACGATCGGTTGCGTAGTCGCGGATATTGTGGAGCACTACTTGTAGAATGCCATTGTTCTGTGCTCGGGCCAGTATGCTCTCTGAAAGAGCGCCTGCAATCATTTGTGGGAATAGAGTAAATACATCGAAGTGGATGGTGCGAGGAGCCTCCTCTTGAACACAGGCTTTTTCGGGCTCGTCTTCCGTTCGGTGCTTCAGCACGTTACTCTGGGCCATGACTTTCTTTTGACAGCACTGGGAATGGCCTACTTTCGGCGGCTGGCAGACTCTATGGTGGATGGCAGTTTCCATCTCTCGGGGCCGAACCTTTGGAAGCGGTTGCTAATTCGAATTCGCTCCCTCATTGTAGCACAGCCGCGCGATTTGGAGTCAGCCGAGTCCGCGGAAGCCGACACGCCGCAGGAAAGCAAGCGCTGGCAACGTTCCCCATTCCGGACCAGGTTCGCAATTGTCCTGACAGTCATTCTTGTCGGATTTCTATACCTGCCCCGCCGCCTGGCGGCCCCAGTTGCCTCGCAAGGGCTGAGGCCAGTTCCCGTGCCTGTACCCGCGCCATCCTCTGCCGTCGTGCTTCACGTCACTGAATCGCAGAAGCAAGACGCTCAATTTGCCTCGACGGCAAGTTCAACCCGCGTCGCCGAACTGATACCAGCTTCACTTTCGCAGGCGATGGATCGCCCTACAGTAGAATTGGCTCCGCTGGCTCCGATGCTCGTACAAAGTGAAGAGGCTGCCGAACAAGCGGTCGAAAATGACGATTCAACCCATCGCGCTCCACTCGCCAATGCATCTACATCTCCTGACAGCCCTGCCTACATCGATCCCATCTATCTCCCCAATCCCGAAGACCTCATACAATCCGATGTTGAAGGCGTACCGCTGCCAGAGCCATATAGAGACCAGCTCAACCCTACTATCAGCGACGAGTTCGTCTCCCGTCCGCCCATGTTCGGGCAAGGCACGAAGCAGCCATCGGCCTTTAGCACTCCAGTACCGCCCTTGAGCTACGAACCGCGATTTTCCTCCAGGCCCCCAATGGGAGCATTGAATCTCCTGCGCGAGGAAATCGACAAGGCGCGTGATTCCCTGTCGGTTCAAGTCGATGAAGGCGCCGAAACGGGCTTGGCGCCGCGTTCACCGAGCGGACCAGGCAGCATGTGGCCGACTTTCGAACCGCCAAATCCAACCAGCGGCGAACACTTCTGGCTTGAATCGCCGTTCCCCGGTGGGTTCAATCAACTCTACAGCCCCGGTTACCAATTCGGCAGCACAGGCGGCGGGCGCTACCGAATCCACCACGGTGTCGACATTGGCAATCCCGTCGGCACTCCTGTGCTCGCAACCGCTTCCGGCGAAGTCATTCATGCCGGGCCCGACAATCCCGAGCTTCTCGGACCCTATAACGATTTCTACGGCAATTCAGTTGTAATTCGCCTTGACCGAACGCTGACTACCACGCGCGGAGAGCAGGATGTATTTGTTTTATATGGCCACCTTTCCAGTGTGGAGGTTCAGGAAGGCCAATGGGTGGGGGCCGGTGACTTTCTGGGCGGCGTTGGCATGACAGGCATTGCGATTGGACCTCACCTGCACATGGAAGTCCGGATCGGCCAGAACAGCTATCTGCACACTGTAAACCCTGCACTGTGGATGAGCCCCGCAGCCTACACCGGTTCGGTTGCTGTCCGGCTACTTTCCGCAGCAGGTCGCACCTGGCCCGGCGTTCAGCTCTCCCTTTACCGGTATGAGGAGACAGGCGTCCGCTGGTACCGCGTTGTTGAAACCTATCCCGAACAGGAGAGCATCGGGCCGGACCCATCTTGGGGCGAGAACGGAGCCTTAAGCCACATCCCCGCTGGCAACTACCTCATTTCAGGCTATGTGAACGGCGAGGAAGTCAGAGAAGACATTACTGTGCGAGACGGTGAAACGACTTTTGTCGAACTCCGCACTCTGCAGTAGAGTAGCCTTTGACTTGAATGAAAGGTTGGCCACGAACTATTGCCGTCCGTTCCATTCACTTGAGGCTCTATTTCCTGGTGCTGACTGATTCTCGGCAGGTAAATCTCTAAGCGTTGCTGCCTCGCCTGCATTTGGTCTTTTCTCTGCAAGTAGAGGAAAGAAAAGTCCGGCGAGGTCCTTATGCGCCCTTGACATACCGAAGGTCCAGATGGATTTCTTCAAATCACTTTTCAAGTATACCCTTCCATATCGCAAGCCCCTGCTGGTAACCGTAGTCAGTATGATCCTGCTTGTCGGCGTCCAGCTCTTTGCACCCTGGTTCATTCGTGAGCTGATCGCGACCGTAAGGACAGGAAGCTCTGACGCCCTCTCCTCCGGTCTCGTAACGCGCCTCGCCCTTTTAGCCCTGGCTATTTATGCAGCAAGGGCCGGGCTGGAATTCTTACGCAGCTACATGGCCCATGTTGCCGGTTGGGGCGTGGTCGCTGACGTGCGTGTCGCCCTCTATCGGCACCTCCAGCGGATGTCGCTGCACTACTATGAAGACAAGCAAACCGGCCAGCTGATGTCACGCGTTGTCAATGACTCCGATCTGCTGGAGAAGTTGATTGCCCACGCCGTGCCCGACGTGTTGGTGAATGTCCTGACCTTGGTGGGCGTAAGCACCATGCTGCTGACGATGAACGCGCAGCTGACGCTACTTACCCTGGTTCCCATACCTCTCATCATCCTGGCAATGCGAGGCTTTGCCAAGTACGTCCGCCCGGCCTTCCGCGAGCGCCAGGCTGAATTGGGTGAACTCAACGCCATATTGCAGGATAATCTCTCCGGTATTCGCGAAATCAAGACCTTCACCCGCGAACGGACGGAATCGGAACGAATCGGCGTCCGGATCGAAAACTATAAGCGCTCTCTTCTGCACGCGCTAAGGCTACTGGCAACTTTCGAGCCGTTTGTCCACTTTGCATCCGCGCTGGGTGTCGTCGTCGTTATCTACTTTGGTGGTAGACTGGCACTGGGCAATGAACTGCCGATCGAAGACCTTGTGGCCTTCTTTCTCTACCTGGAGCTGTTTTACCAGCCTGTGCGCCATCTGAGCCATGCCTGGGAGGCGATCCAGGAGGCGCTGGCTGGAGCAGAGCGCGTGAGTGAGCTTCTGAGCGAAGAGCCAGATATTGTCGACCAGCCCGACGCCATCGAGTACCCCGGACGGGCGCGAGGCAAAATTATCTTCGACAATGTCAGTTTTTCCTACCTGACCGACCAACCTGTCCTGCGCAACATCAACTTGAAGATTCCCGCCGCTTCCGTAGTCGCCCTGGTCGGTCCAACCGGTGTTGGCAAGTCGACGCTGGCCAGCCTGGTTCCCCGATTCTATGATGTGAACAAAGGGCGAATTTCGCTCGACGGGCAAGACATCCGCGAATTGACTATCGAGAGTCTGCGCCGGCAGATCAGTATCGTTCTGCAGGATGTCTTCCTTTTTCACGGCACCGTGCGCGATAACATCCTATTCGGAAGGCCGGGCGCCGCGGACGAAGAGATGAAAGAGGCCGCGCGTGTGGCCAACGCCGTCGAATTCATCGACAAACTGCCGGATGGCTATGATACCGTTATCGGCGAGCGGGGTGTAAAACTCTCGGGCGGCCAGAAACAGCGTCTGGCCATTGCCCGCGCCGTGCTCAAGGATGCACCAATTCTGATCCTCGACGAGGCGACTTCTTCAGTGGATACGGAGACAGAATTACTGATCCAGCAGGCGCTGGAACGGTTGATGGAAGGTCGAACAACCTTGATGATCGCCCATCGGCTCTCCACAATACGCAATGCCGACCAGATCGTAGTACTGCAGGACGAAGGTATCGCCGAACAGGGCAGCCATGACGAACTAATGGCAGTGGATGGCATCTATCGCCATCTCAATCTTGTACAATCTCGACTGAATGAAGAGGAGCCGGCTGTTGAGCAGCAACTGGCGTGGAACGCCTCCGACCGTCCTCTACCCGTCACCGCCTGAGTCGAGCAGCCGGCGAAGATTCTCCCCCATGATCAAGGCCTGATCCGCCTCAGTGATGAAACCACAGTGGCTGCGGAAGCACTCGATGGCCTGCCTATAGGTCATGTTTCGCAGGCAAACCGGATAGTCGGAACCCCAGTACAGCCGCTCGGGACCAAAGGTTTCGTATAGCGGCAATACGATTTCACTTATCGAATCTGCATAGGGAAAATCCCAGAAACCCTGCTTTGTAGAATAATAAAAGCCGGATACTTTGACACCGATATTGGGATAGCGCGCCGAGGCAAGTACCTGTTCCAGTCTCTCTTTCTCACCGACCCGGGGGTGTCCCATATGGTGGATAAAAATGGGCAGCTGTGGGAAACGCTCCGCGACTCTGTGCAGCGCGGCGTGGTGATGGGGCGAGCACGCGATGCTGGCGATTAGCCCCATCTCAGCCGCCGTTCCGAAAAACGCCAACCCCTCCTCACCGTATAGCCAGCCACCGTCGTCCTCGGCCTTCATATAGTGAGTGAATGCCGACAACGACCAGCGCTCCGCAGCCTGGCGGAGCCGCTCTGCCGCACCCGGCGTGTGGTATGTTTCCGACCAGCTGCAATCTACGTCCGCCACCTGGCGAATGCGCCCGGAATAGAGGTGGCTCATCCGGGCGATGTAGTCATTATTATGTGGATTATGTTCGATCCCGGCACAGACCAGGAATGCCTGGTCCACGCCGTTCACGTCCATTTCGTTCAGTAGCTGCTCGAACCGGCCCTTGCCGTGAAAGTCCGGCACGGGCGGTTCGTAAGGCCAGCGCTCCCACGCGTGGCAGTGGCTGTCGATTATCATAGGTACATCATTCCGCGACTGCGAAAACAGGTTTCTCGAGAATCGTCTGTGTCTCGTAAATGGAACCACCGCGCAGGGCCTCTGGGAGTGGCATCAACACCGGCACATCGGCCAGCCGCGGGCGGTTGCAAGGTTCGCCGCGCAACACGCTGTCCGCATATGCCTCCCAATTCGGGTATCCCTGCAGATACCAGGAGTCCACGGAGCAGTACTGATACAGAAGCAATCTTCGGGGACGGGAGGAGACGTTCTTGGCGGATGCATGCAGCGTCCGCACATGGTGGATCGAAATGCCCCCGGCCTCCAGTTCAATAGGAACTGCTTTATCCGCGTCCGGCACCTCAACAGTGACTGCCCCGGCAAAATGCCCGTCCTGGTGATGCGAATAAATCGGGCCCTTGTGTGAGCCGGGAATCACAAGCAGGCAGCCGTTTTCATACCGCATGTCGTCCATACTTACGCCGACCGCCAGCAAATCGTCGTTGGTGTGGGGATAGAAAGCCCAGTCCTGATGCCACTCTACAGGACTGCCGTATTCCGGTGACTTCATATTCAGCTTGTTGCCGTTCGTGCGCACACCAGGTCCGACGAGCTGCTCGGCAATATCTAGAATGCGAGGGTGCTGGAGACACTTCTTGTATACCTCATGCTGCATCACCGGATCCTTGAGCCGGCGCAATTTGGGCGACTCCGGCGTGTGACCTGGCTCAAGATCAAAGACATCGGTATGGTCGGTGACGCTGGCGCTGAGCTGCACAAATCCGTCGGTTACCCTGCGCAATTCCGCCACCTCGTCAGCCGAAAGGACGCCTTCCACGCCCAGGTAGCCGTTTTCGTGATAGAAGTCAATCTGTTTTCGGGAAAGCATGTGGATGCTCCTTGTGGATAGATTGGGCGAGCCGCGCTATGATTTCTTCAGTCGCTAAAGTGTGCCTCAAAAATATGGTTCGATCCACTCTTCCAGGATTTCAAGCCCGAAGCCCGGCGCATCGGAGGGGACCAGCCAACCGTCTTCTGCGACAGCTTGGCCGGGGATGCCCGCCGACTCCTGCAAGGGCACGCCAGGCGCGGAACCGATGAAGTACTCCAGCCAGGGAACGCAGGCAACGGCATGCGTAAAATGCTGGCCGAAAGGATTACGCCCCCCACCGTGCAATATCACTTTCTTGCCGGCAGCGTCGGCGGCTGACGCGATCTTCAGACATGTGCTCAGCCCGCCCACCCAATTGATGTCAGGCTGCAGAATGTCAACGACGTTGTGCCGCAACGCCCATTGGAAGGGCATGTGCGTATACCAGTGTTCGCCGGTGGTCAGCGTCTGCCAGGGAATGCGCTCCCGCACCTCAACGTGGCCGTCGAGGTCTTCCGAAAGGAGACACTCCTCCATCCACTTGAGCCGGTATGGGCGCAGCGTCTCTGCCAGGCGTACCGTGTATTCGATGTCGAATGCCATCCAGCAGTCCAGCATCAGTTCGGCATCGTCGCCCACAAGTTCTCTGGCCTCGGCCACCATCTGCTCGTTCTTGCGTAAGCCGTCCAGTCCGTCTGCCGGGCCATAGGGGCAGGCCAGTTTGAACGCACGAAAACCCAGCTCCTTGTACCAGTCCAGATCGTTACCCGTCGAATAACAGAACTGCTTGTCCTTCTGCGGGCCGCCGATCAGACTGTAAACCGGCCGGCCCAGCACCTTGCCTTTCGCATCCCAGAGCGCCAGGTCCACCGCGCTCACCGCGTAGGCAGCCAGACCCACCGAACCGTAAGGTTTCGTCATGCGAAACATCATGTCTGCCAGCCGCTGAATAGCCAGCCCGTCCTCGCCAATAAGATTGGGGGCAATGTGATCGTCTATGATTGCCGCAGCCACCCGTCCATTGTCGGTCAGTCCCAGGCCCCAGGTGCCGTCCTCAAGCGTTACCTTGCACCATACCGGCCCCCAGTGTTTCGGTGTCCAAAGGCTCCGGTGCCGCTTGACCTTGGGATACCAGGACATGGGATTAGCGACTTCCGCGGTCTCTGCCCAGCCCTTGCGCCGGGGCTCTGTCCTCTCCGAAGAAGTGGGGAAGTTGACGCGCACGGCCTGAATTTCTGTGATTTTCATGGCATTCAGTCTCTGTTCGTGTTCAAAGTACAAACGAAGGGATTTTCTTGGGTTGAGTCCTGACCCTTTCTCTGCAGTGAGACAGCCCAATGAGTCAGGAGGCTTTCAATAAAATTAATTCGTGCCGGTTCTGTCATCGGCGCTGGCATCCATCTCCTCTTGTAGCAGCTGAAGCAATTTGTGCCGCTCTTCCGAATTGAGAACTGCCAGAATTTCGTCCGGGCTAAGGCCAGCCAGCCTCTCCTCCGGCCCGAGTCCCGCCAGCCTCTCCTCTGGCGTTCCCGTTTCGAAAACGAGTTCTCGCATTCTCTTTCCGTAAGCCAACACCTTCTCCGGGGTCAACACTTCCGCCATGCCCGTATCTCCTTTCACATCGAGGGTTTGGGTCAAACCGAGAATATAGGCGTGAAAATCCGTCGACTCTGCGATACCTGATCTGGCCAGCGCAGCAAAACCCGATTCTCTTTCCTGCTTGCGGCTGGCAAACAGCTTTACAAAGGCGTTATTTGCACTTGGAGGCAAACGATTTAGTGCCAGAAGCGTCACACGACCAACAAAGGGGAGCTTGGTTCGAAAGACCCCTCTCTGCGACTCTTCATATCCCCACCTGGCCAACCGGCTCCGCTGAGGCGTTTTTGCGCTCAATACAACCGGCAGCGTCTGTTCCTTTGGCAGTTTCTGCACTTGACGGTAGAAGAGATCGTAAGCGGCAGCTTGCAGTATCCCGTCCTCGGTCACAGATTCGGTGTACTTGAACTCAACCAGGATGTGGGCCGCCGTACTATCACATATACCGTCCGGCAATCGCGCACGTTGTGCTTCGTTCCAGGCCGCACCCTCTCGCCTCAGGAGCAAAATGTCTACTCTGGGGGATTCGCTAAGGATGCTCGACTCCGTCGCGACAGTTACTTTGACCGTAGCCAAGTTCAACTGCATGCCTGAGCCAAGAATCCGATGGTACTGCACGCGCGCTTTATTCGTTGCCATGATTGGGGGAAAATATGGCTCGAACCGCCATTGTATTCCACGGAGACATGACCAATTCACAATGGTCAGCAATCCGCCGTCGGATTCCATTGCCTCTGCCCCAACCTGACGACCGGGGTAAACGACGCAGTGCCTATCCGCGCCTAAACGGTACTTGATTTCAGGGCTGTTGTCAAAGCGAAGTTGTGCCGCAAGCGGGGGGCCCATGAAAATAATGAAGTCGGTCCTCATATAAGGGACAGAATCGCCAAACTGCGATATAATCGCCCGGAACCGACCGGTTCTCGACGGTATACGCGCAGCCCAAATGGCCCGACCAAACTACCCGATCTCTATGTCTTCACAACACCTTGGTGATACCATTAGAGTGCGCCCCGACGAGCGGCTTGACGAACACCTCGTCGCGGAATTCCTCCTCGGCAAACTGCCGGGCTCGGAGAGTCCCTTGACCGTTCGCCAATTCGGCGGCGGCGCGGCCAACCTCACCTACCTCCTCGACTATGGCAGCCATGAGTACGTGTTGCGCCGCCCACCGCTCGGCCCTGTCGCGCCTTCCGCCCATGACATGGCCAGAGAGTCCAAGGTGCTGTTGCGTCTCTGGAATGCCTTCCCGCTCGCCCCCCGCGCTTACCTGTTTTCCGATGACGAGTCGATAGTCGGCGCACCTTTCTTCGTGATGGAGCGACGTCACGGCATCGTCGTTCGCAGTTCGATTCCTGCCGTCTACGATGCTTGGAAAGATGCTCCAGCGCGCATGAGCAGAACGCTCGTCGAGACCCTCTCAGATCTCCACGCGGTTGATTTCGACGCTATAGGTCTAGGGGATTTAGGTCGACCGGCCGGTTTCATCAGGCGCCAGATCGATGGCTGGTGGCGGCGCTGGCAGGCGGCGAAACTGGAGGAGCTGCCTGCAATGGACGCGGTCTATGACTGGCTGAGAAGCAACGAACCACCGGAGGCCGCACCAGCCTTGGTCCACAACGACTATAAGTTGGATAATGTCATGCTGGATCCAGCGGAGCCAGGACGTATCGTCGCCGTCTTTGACTGGGATATGTGTACGCTCGGTGATCCCCTTTCCGACGTAGGTGCATTGCTTGCTTGGTGGTGCCTGCCCGACGATCCCCCGCACTTTCGGGCGATGGCCATGATGCCGCTTGACGACCGTTTCCTGCGGCGTGAGGAGCTTGTCGCCCACTACGCCCAACATAGTGGGCGCGACCTAACCGCTATTCACTTCTATCATGCGCTCAGCCTGTTTCGAGTAACCGTTATCATCGCCCAGATCTATGTCCGCTACGTGCGCGGCCAGACACAGGATGAGCGCTTCGCAGCCTTCGGTCCGCGTATCCCCGCAGCTGCCCACGCTGCCCTGGAAATAACAAGAAACCGTTGAGACGAGGCGAAGAGCCACTGAGACGCTCTCCGTCTGTAATATCGCCAGGATTGACGTGTAGTTCCGGACTGACTATCATTTCTGAAAAAAAGACCATCTTTCATCCACTTAGGAAGGAGCGCTAGACGTGCAGGAACACAAAATCTCTATGCTTGGCACCGGCCTGATCGGCATGTTCTACACCATGGCCCTCAACGGCGGCCGAGGGAAAGATCGTGTGCAACTCGTTTACTCCCGCTCGGCAGAACGGGCCAAGGCATTCGCTGAGGAATGGGGCATCCCCGCCTGGACCACCGATCTGACCGAAGCCTGTACCTCCAATGACATCGATACGGTTGTCATCGGGCTGCCCAACCACATTCACGAAGAATGCGTCAACCTGGCCGCCGACGCCGGCAAGGCGATTCTCTGCACGAAGCCCCTCGGCCGCACCGCTGCAGAAGCCAAACGTATGATGGACAAAGTCGAGGCGACCGGAGCCTTTGGCGGCTATCTCGAAGACCTCTGCTACACGCCCAAGACCCTGAAGGCCATCGCCACCGTCGAAAACGGCGCCCTCGGTGATGTAACCTGGGCCTGCTCGCGCGAAACGCACCCCGGCCCCCACAGCGACTGGTTCTGGGACCTTGAACAAGCCGGCGGCGGCGCCATCGTCGACCTCGGCTGCCACTGCATCGAAATCGTCCGCAGCTTCATCGGCAAGGACATCCGGCCCGTCGAAGTCATGTGCTGGGCCGACACCCTCGTCCACCCCATCGACGCCGAAGACAATGGCATCGCCCTCATCCGCTTTGAAAACGGCGCCATCGGCCAGTTCGAAGTCAGCTGGACTTTCCGCGGCGGCATGGACCTGCGCGACGAAGTAGCCGGCACCGAAGGCACCATCTGGCTCAATCATTTCCTGCGCACCGGTTATGAAATGTACACCAGCGGCGCCGGCGCCGGCTACGTCGCCGAAAAGGCCGAATCGGAGAGCGGCTGGCTCTTCCCGGTTGGCGATGAAGTGGTCGAATTGGGCTATAGCGACATGTTTGACGACATGTTCAACGCAATCGACCAGGGCACCCAACCCAGAGAAAACTTCTACGATGGCTATGTCGTAAACGCCGTCATCGATGCCTGCTACCGCTCCGCATCCTCGCGCCAGTGGGAACCCGTGGAGCTGGAAGTCTGGCGTGGCCGCGAAAACGTCCCCCTCATCCGTGACAGTCGCGGGCAGGAGGCGGCCGCCGCAACTGAACCCGACGCGGCCAAAGCGCTCGCCGCCGCGGCCGGTCTGACAATCCTGAAAACAGAACGGATGCCGGGCGGCCAGGTCAAGGTCATCATGAAGAATGAAGAGACAGGTGAGCTCAGCCAGGAAATCATCGAGAACGCTTAGTCCCTGCCAATGTCACTGATCAGACCTTTCCTCCAGGAAGAAGCCTTCCTCCAGGATGTGCAGGATGCAACCGGCGACGAACGCGTCCTGCACATCTGGTGGCTTGGCCAAAGCGGCTTTCTCCTCAAATGGCAGAGCCGCGTCCTTCTCTTCGATCCTTACCTCTCCGATTCCCTCACCACCAAGTACGCCGCCTCCGACAAACCCCACATTCGAATGACCGAACGTGTTGTCGCGCCCGACCGCCTCAACTTCCTCGACATAGTCACGTCAAGCCACAACCACACCGACCATCTCGATGGCGAGACCCTCCGTCCTCTGATGAAGGCGAATCCGGACCTGCATTTCGTCATACCAGAAGCCAATCGTGCTTTCGTAGCCGGGCGGCTTGCTTGCGACCCATCCTGGCCAGTGGGCCTGGATGACGGAGACTACAGAGAGGTAGGCGCCTTCCGCTTTCACGGAATCGCCGCCGCCCATGAAGAATTGGAAAGGGACAAAGAAGGCAGGTGCAAGTTTCTCGGCTATGTGGTGCGCTTCGGCCCATGGACCGTCTATCACAGTGGTGACACGGTCCACTACAGCGGGTTGGTGGAACGGCTGACGCAATTCAACGTGGATGTGGCCATCCTGCCGATCAACGGCAGCAGGCCGGAGAGGAGAGTTGCCGGCAATTTAAGTGGAAGCGAAGCCGCCGCGCTCGCGTGCGCGATCAACGCAAAACTGGCTATCCCATGTCACTACGAGATGTTCACCTTCAACACCGCGCCGCCGGACGCCTTTATCGCCGCCGCGGCCGCGTTGGAGCAGCCGGTAAGCGTGCTGCGGGCAGGAGAGCGCTGCACGGTCCAAAAGTCGGCCATCGGCGCTATGATGACTCGATCAGGCGACTGACGGCCTCTCGTGACAGAGCATCCAAGGGTCTGTCCGGAGTAGAGACCACAGTGGCTGCGACCGCGTTGGCAAAGCGCGCTGCTTGCTCTAGGGAAGCCCCGTCCTGGACCGCCAGCAGGAATCCGGCATTGAATGAATCGCCCGCGCCTACAGTTGTCTGAACGTCAACGGAGAATCCGGGCACATAAGTCGGCCCGCTCGTCGTGTCCGCAGAAGCGCCATTCCGTTCCAGAACTACTGCGCCTGCCGCCCCCCGTTTTACGACTACACAACCCGCGCCGCCCTCCAGGATCGCAGCCATCCCCGCGGCCAACTCTCTTCCACCAGTACAGACCGATAACTCGTGCTCGTTACAGATGAAAAAATCAGTTTGTGCCAACAGAGGCCGCAGTTCTTCCAGCCGGGCCGGCTCGCCGATCGCCGGGCCAATGTCTACCGCTGTACGCGTGCCGACCTTGCGGGCGTTTCGAAACAGAGCGACCGCGCCGTGAGGCCGCAGACCCGGCATGATCGAGTAGCTCGTCAACAACAGCATGTCCGAGCGCCCTACCACAGAAAGGTCGATCGAACTGTCGTCCACGCGTCTATTGGCGCCTTCGTGATGAAATGCCAGCCGATTCTGTTGCAGGTCGCTGAGGATGAGCGTCGTAGCAGTGCCCATTCCCGGATAACGCCTGACGCCTCCCATGCCCACGCCCACATCAGCCAGCTGCGCCGCCATCCACTCGCCCAGATGATCCTCGCCCAAGCCGCCGACCAGTTCTACAGGCGAGCCCAGCCGCGCAAGAGCATATGCCGAATTGGCCCCGTTCCCGCCCAGCGAAGTCCTCAGCGGCTCATCGTGGAACACGAGACTGTCGACGGTGAACTCGTCCCCCTCACTGCGGGGCATCGCCGCCAGATCGGACACGAAAAGATCAACGGTCACGGTGCCAATAACAGTAAACATGGTTTTGCTACCCCCTGGAAGAATCGAGCCGGTCTGACAGCTGGCTCGAAATCGGTTCCGGCCCAAAAAATCACACTCTGTCAATCTCAGTTCATTATTTTATAGCCGATCTCTACCCCAGTGAAACAGCCTTGCCTCTCAGAGTGCATCCCAAAATGGGGGTGAGCTCTCCTATACCTCTTTCTGCAACCATGCCGCGGTCAGTTCCAGTTCCAATCTCCGGCAGACTAAGTGATGTCAATCTCTCCTTGCATATGGGCGGTCGGGCCTTCGGCCCTCCCTTGTGCAGGGGCTGCGCCCCCGCAACGCCCCCCTACAAAAACTTGCCTCACCGACCGTGTTTACACTTCCCCAGCATCGTGTCTGGCGAACGGAGTCTACTCCCCCGCTTGCCGCTTCAACCCACCGACCACCGACCTCCAACCGCAGAAGTTACTGATCACTGATCACTGACCACTGACCACTGACCACTGCAGTTCCGCGCCCCCGCAACGCCCCCCTACAAAAACATGCCTCACCGACGGTGTGCATTCTTCGCAACGTGTCGGCTGGCGAGCATGGCGGCGGCTGTACACCGGTTGTGTCACCAAGAGCCTGAATGGTTCCAAGGATGACTGGCCGGTCAACTACTGTGGCTCAGTAGTTACTTCGCAGAGAGAAAAGCGCCAAAATCGGTATCGCTGCCAGACGTAAACGAGCGGGTTGGATAACTGGCTTTCTCCTGAAAGTTCTCTCCCAATAAGATGCGATTGCCCTGAGATTCGGGTAGAAGTTCCCCTTGTGGGCCCAAATCGTGTGTTATAATAGTGTTCGAATTGAGTTGCGTTTCCTCTGTCCCTGAGAAGCCACGACTCCCGCCAAAAGAATATCTGAAGCCGAAGGAGGGCCGCTGTAAGTCTGTGAGTTGCCCACACTTCATCTCCCGATACCTATAGAAGACGGCGAGGAAACATCTGCGAACGCAAGCATGTAAGGGCCGAAAAAGAGGAAACACGCCGTCATAATCCGTCGCAACCCGACCGAACCCAAGGCAATCGCAACGAATTGGAACAAACCTCGTGAGGCTGCCTGAATCGGCTGGAGGAACCGTCTGCGAAATCAAGAAGTAAGTCCAAAAAAATAAATCCCGTCGACCTGGATCGACCTGGATCGACTTAGATCGACCAAACCAGGATAATTGCATCGAAATGGGACAAGGCCTCGTTAGGCCGCCTGGATCGGCTAAAGGAACCGTCTGCGCAATCAAAGAAAGTCCAAAAAAAAGGAAATCCTGTCGACTTGCGTCGACTTGCGTCGACCTAAACCAGGATAATTGCATCGAAATGGGACAAGGCCTCGTTAGGCTGCCTGAATCGGCTGGAGGAACCGTCTGCGAAATCAAGAAAAAAACCCAAAAAAAAGAAATTCCGTCGACTTACGTCGACTTGGGTCGACTTGGGTCGACTTGGGTCGACTAAGATCGACCTAAACCAGGATAATTGCATCGAAATGGGACAAGGCCTCGTTAGGCTACCCGAATCGAATAGGTACCCCTTGTGGGCCCACAAGGAGGGCCAGCTTTGTGGACATTCTAGGCGCACGAACTGAGAAGCCACTGCTCTCGCCCAAAGAAAACTTGCAAGTGAAAGCGGTCAGCTGAAACGCTGCGAAATGCCCCCAAAACGTCCTCCCAGTATCCTTCAGGGACGGCGAGGAACTGTTCGGTAAGACGCAAAAAAAGCGTCCCAAAAAAATGAAATTGGCGCGACATACGTATACATTTGTATACATTACGCGACATTTGTAGACATTTCACGGCCAGAACCCGGGCAAGTGAATCCAGTAACGACGAGTGCCCGTTAACGTTTGTCACCAAAGCGATATGCGGGAGCAAAGTGCTCTTCTGCCAAAGGACCGCGCATAGAAAATCCGTTACACCTTCGGTGTTCTTCGCGGCCCTTCGCATGACTTCGACGATCGATTGGTTCTGTCTACTGCAACACGCAAGCGAGGAAAATCCCTGGCATTAACTCTCGTCCAACGCGCATACGAGACATCCTGCATCGATAGGGCCCCAGCCACAGCCCATCAGACAAATCCCATGAACTGCAACTCAGACAACCCGAAAACGCTCGTAAACGCTCATGATCTCTCGTAAACTCTCGTCCAACACACACATGAGAATGCCAGCATCGGCAAGGCACCGGTCACAACCCATCATACAAATCTCAAGAACTGCAGTTCAGACAACTCGACATCGCTTATAAACGCTCGTAAACGCTCATGATCTCTCGTAAACTCTCGTCCAACACACACATGAGAATGCCAGCATCGGCAAGGCACCGGTCACAACCCATCATACAAATCTCAAGAACTGCAGTTCAGACAACTCGACATCGCTTATAGACGCTCGTAAACGCTCATGATCTCTCGTAAACTCTCGTCCAACACACACATGAGAATGCCAGCATCGGCAAGGCACCGGTCACAACCCATCATACAAATCTCAAGAACTGCAGTTCAGACAACTCGACATCGCTTATAAACGCTCGTAAACGCTCATGATCTCTCGTAAACTCTCGTCCAACAGACACATGAGAATGCCTGCGTCCCACCAACAAGATGAATCTGACGCAAACGATCCACGATGAATGAAATGCCCGCATCAGCCCCCAAGACTCTCGCATCTACCGTGAATTCCGACTTGCTCTCCGATGCTGGTTTGCTCTTGACTTCCACACGCTACCACTGGAGCTTCAATAACTCAGTCCACTGGGTCTTGTATGAGGACGACAGTCGCACCAGTCAAGGCCAGGCGCAGCACAACTTGACCATCTTGCTCCGCTTGGCTCTCAAACCCTTTCGCAAAGGGAAGAGCGCCAGGACCGGCATTCCTGCCAGATGTAAACGAGCCGGTCGGATTACTGACTGTCACCTGAAAGTTTTCCCCAACAAGATGTGTATGCCCAGTACTCAACGCAGGAGTGCCCCATTTCGGTGCCCTGCGTGTGATAAAATAGCGACCGAAATTCAGACGCCCTGGCCCTGGCAAGTCATGACTCTAGCCCGGGGATTACCTTAAGGTGAACGAGGCCCGCTGAAGATCAGAGAGTTTCCGAGAACGAAACTGCCCATAGTCGTTCAAAGACGGCGAGGAACTGTATTCGAAGCCTGGCAGAGTAACTGAGAATTTAATTTGGCGCGACATTTGTAGACATAAACCGTTCCAACCCAAGACGAATGTGCTGCCTCTGAACAAAGCCTCATTCAGCTGTCTGAATCGTGTTGCCGCCTGATTCGGAAGGGACTTCCCTTTTGAGCGCTCTTCGTGGGCTATTTCGGCGTGAGTCTTACGCTTCCGCTACCCTGTATTTTTTGCATGCAGACCTTAACACTGTTACACTCGGTATCCAGCAGGCGTTGCTCACCAGACCAATGAGGGCAACGCTTATTCATGTCAGCTTGCTGTGATGCGGACTGCCGAGCAGTTCCTTTTGCAGTGTGGGCTTGGCCCATTTTCGCTGATTGCTGCGTTTCCCCCGCAAAGATCAGTTGAACTGCACCAGAGCGTGGCTCTTGCTCTGCAGTTTAACTTTTTACGCCAAGAACTACATTCTAAAGTCGTAGAAGAATCTCTGCCTGTTGCTAACTGCCGGGCCCTGCTGCCAAGCAGAATCCGGTTTTCCATATAAGAGACTAAGGTTCAAAAAGTATCCATTCACCCAAAGGAGGAAGACTTCATGACAAGACGAACTCCCAGCCGACGTGACTTTCTACAAACGACAGGCGTAGTTGCCGGCTCAGTGGCGTTGGCCGCCTGCGCCGCGCCCGCGGCCGCGCCTGCTGCTGACGGGGACGACTCCGCTGCAACAGAACCGCAGACCATCTCCTGGTGGTACGCTTGGGGCAATCTGGATCCGGCCGTAGAGTCAATCTCGCAGCTCGAAAGCTTCCAGGCGCACGTTGGCGAAAACACGACTCTCGACTATCGCGGCAGCACCAACAACGAAGCCGTTCTGACCGCACTGGCGGCCGGCGACCCGCCCGACGGCGGTTCAAATATGGACTATCCCGGCCTCTGGGCCCGCGGCGTTTGTCTGGCCGTCAATGACATGGTCGACTCCAGCGAAATCATCGATCCCGGCAACGTGGTCGATGCCGTCTGGCAAGGCGGGTACTACGGCGCCGATCTGATCGGCGTTCCCTCGATCGAGTCCTTCCTCTGGTATGGTCTGAACTATAATGCCCAGCATGTTGAAGAAGCCGGCCTCGACCCGGACAACCCGCCGCTGACCTGGGAAGGCGTCCTCGAATGGCACCAGGAACTCTCCCAATTCGACGACGGCGGCAATGTCCTCCGCATTGGCCTTGACCCGATCGACGCCATGGCCGGCGAACCGGACTTCATCGCCACCTCCTACGGCCACACCTGGTGGAACGACGAAGAGCAGACCTTCCACCTGAATCACGAGCTTATGGCCCAGGGTATCCAGACGCAGTCCGAGTTCTACCGCTTCATCGGACCGGACAACTTCGCCGGGCTGCGATCGGTCGAAGGACAGGGCACCTGGGGCGCAGCCTTTAACGCCGAAGTACAGTCGATGATCATCGAAGGCTACTGGCACGCTGGCGAAACCACAATCCAGAAGCCCGAAGTGGCTGTCCATAACCGCGCTACCTGGGCGCCGGTCCCCTCCTTCCGCGAGGGCGCCAAGGTCATGGCCACCGGCCCCCACATGGTCCAGATCTACAGGGACGGGAAAAACCCAGACGGCATATTCAAGGTCGCCGAGTTCCTGCACACCAATGAGCCCCTCGACATTATTTTCAATGAAGTTGGCTGGATAATGGGTATCGAGACCTGGCTCCCCACCATCGACCCTGATACATTCCCCGGTTTGCGCTTCTACATCGACAACATCGAAGAGGTCACCGACTGGATCGTTGGCCGCCGCTCCCCGATTCACTGGTTCGTCAATACGCAGCTCTGGGACCTGCGCGAGCAGGTCTACCGCGACCTGATCACGCCTGAAGAGGCCGTCGCGGAACTGCAGAAGCGTGCTGAAGACGAGTGGGAAGCCCAAGGGCTCTAGCGACTACTATCCAGCGGCCAGTGTCTCACGGCCTGGCCGCTGGACATTCTGGAAAGTGAAGGATCTCCTATGGCTGCAAGCACACAAAAGGTCAGCCGCTACACGCCTCAGGAATGGCGCAATCTTCGCCTTGGACTGATCTTCGTCTCGCCTTGGGCCCTGGGCTTTCTCATCTTTACTATCTATCCCCTCTTGTCTTCGCTCTACTACAGTCTGACCCGTTACGACCTGCTGCGCCCGCCGGTCTTCTTGGGCGTTAAGAACTACGCCACCCTCTTCTTCGATGATCCCCATTTCTGGAACGTGATGTATAACACGCTCTACTATGTTGGGGTGAGTGTCCCATTCGGCGTCGCCGTGGCCTTCTTGATCGCCAATCTGTTGAACTCCGATGTCGTGGGCCGTTCGTTCTTCCGCGGCGTGATCTACGTCCCGTCCATCGTTCCCGCAGTGGCATCGGCCATGGTGTGGCAGTTCCTGATGAATGTTCAGTATGGCGCCATCAACGGTATACTCCGCTACTTTGGCCTGCCCATCATCCCATTTCTCTCTAATCCGGGCTGGGCCAAACCGTCGCTGATTCTGGTCGCCATTTGGGCACAGGGGGCCGCCGTAGTCATATTTCTTGCTGCGCTGCAGGATGTCCCTCGCTCCCTATACGAGGCCGCAACAGTTGACGGCGCAAATCTGTGGCATAGATTCCGCAACGTCACCGTTCCCCTGACGTCCCCAATCATTCTCTTCAATCTGATAATGGGCCTGATCGTCGCCTTCCAGGAATTTACCGTTCCCTGGCTGCTTACCGAGGGCGGCCCCATGAACTCTACCGAGTTCTACCTTGTTCACCTCTATCGCAATGCATTCGAATACTTGAGGATGGGGAAGGCTTCGGCACTGGCCTGGATTCTCTTCCTGATCATCGTTTCCTTTACAGTCGTCATTTTCAGGTCCTCTGCCAGGTGGGTCTACTACGGAGGTGACAAATGACCTCAATCGCCTCCGAAAGCAGAACCGCACCCGCGCCCAAATATCACTATGACACCGGCAGAAGGTGGCAGACCTTTCTGCTCGAATTCGCCAAGTACGCTATTCTCATTCCGCTTACAATTAGCTTTGCCTTCCCTCTCTACTGGATGATCAGTTCCGCGCTCAAGGTGGACTCCCAAGTCTTTACCGTGCCGCCCATCCTGCTGCCCTACCCAATTCACCCCGAGAACTTTGTAAAAGGCTGGCAAATCCTGCCTTTTACGCGCTACGCCGTCAACTCGGTTGTATTCTATACGGTCCCCGCAGTCGTGTTTACGGTCCTATCCTCGACAATCGTTGCCTACGGATTCTCCCGCCTTCGCTGGCCGGGACGAGATACTATGTTTTGGCTGGTCGTAATGACAATGATGCTGCCCTGGGCCGTTACCATGGTGCCGCTCTTCATCACCTTCAAGTGGCTCGGATGGCTCGACACCTACCGCCCGCTCGTCGTGCCCGCACTCTTCAGCCATCCCTACATCGTATTCCTGCTTCGCCAGTTCTTCATGACCCTTCCAGAAGAACTCTCTGACGCCGCCCGCATCGACGGAGCCAGCGAGTTTGGCATCCTCTTCCGCATCATCCTGCCGTTGACCAAGCCTGCCCTGGCCGTGGTCGCGCTCTTCCGATTCCTTTGGGCCTGGAACGACTATCTCGGTCCCCTTATCTACCTCCGAGACGAGAATCGCTACCCGCTCGCCCTCGGAATCGAGCAGCTTTCACGTCGGGCCAACGACATAGGCAATTTCAGCAATGGCATCCCCTACCTGATGGCCGTTAGCACGCTCGTCGCACTCCCAATCATCGTAACTTTCTTTTTCGCCCAGCGAACCTTTATCGAAGGTATCTCAGTAACAGGGCTGAAGGGTTAGGAAGCAAGAGCGGCCGATAATGCGCACTTTCTTCCCCACCCTTCTCATCGGGGCACTACTCCTATCCAGCTGTTCGGCAGGCCTCGCCTACGAAGGCCTGCCCGGCTCGTCTCCCCCGTTTCAGAGTCCTGTCCGGCTCCAAATCGACGCACATCCCTTGATTTCCAGCCCTGCCGGCCGCGCCCAGACCGGCGCGCAATCACGACCCTGCACCGGCAGCTTCGTCGAACACGAACTCCCTCACATAACCGGCACGGCCTTCGAACGCGTCACCTACTTCGCCAGCAACGGCGCCGGCCTCGCCGTCGGCGACCTCGACAACGACGGCGACGAAGACTTCGTCCTCGCCAACCTGCTCGGTCCCAACCAGGTTTTCTGGAACGAGGGCAACTGGCAGTTCCGCCCGCAGCTCCTGCTCGACGGCAGCCTGCGCGGGCTCGCGCTTGTCGATGTAGACGGAGACGGTTGGCTCGACATTACCGCCACCAGCCGCTCAGGCATCTTCCTTTACTGGCGCAACACAGGCGGCGAGGACAGTACAACGCCCTTCACCAGCGAACAGGAGCCGGGACGCCTACAGGGTGTCAACGGCTTCGCTTACTCGCAGCAGTGGGGCGACCTGGACGCTGACGGCGACCTCGACCTTGTCACCGCATCCTATGACGCCTCACTCGAAAAACAGATAGGCCGTCGCGCCCTGGATGCAACAGACCAGAACGGTGTATTTGTCTACAAAAACAACAACGGAAGCTTCGCGCCCACCCGCCTCGCTTCACGCGCGCAGGGGCTGGCGCTCCACCTCCAGGATCTGAACGGCGACCGCCGCCCCGACATTCTCGTTGGCAACGACTTCGACGTGCGCGATATCGCCTTCCTCGGCCAGCGCAATGGCGGCTGGCTCGCGACCGAACCCTTCGCCACAACCACCTTCAGCACCATGAGCTTCGACAGCGGCGACCTCGACAACGACGGCCGCTGGGAGCTGTTCGCCGCCGATATGCACCCGTACTCCGAAGAGCCCGAGATCATGAGCCAGTGGCTGCCCGTTATGGAGACCATGCCTCCGCCCAGCCCTGAAGACGGCCCCCAGGTAATGGCAAACGTCCTCCAGGAACGACAAGGCGACGCATGGTCGGACCAGGCCGAAAACTGGCGCATCCCCTACAGCGGCTGGAGCTGGTCCGCCCAATTCGGCGACCTGGATCAGGACGGCCTGCTCGACCTCTACGTCGTCAACGGCATGACCGCCATGGAGATCTTCCGCCATCTGCCTGGCGATGAGCTCGTCGAGGAAAACCAGGTCTACCGCAACGACGGAGCCAATCGGTTCGCTCCCGCCCCTGAGTGGAAACTGAACAGCACCGCCGGCGGCCGCGGCATGAGCATGGCCGACTTTGACGGCGACGGCGACCTTGACGTGCTCATCAACAACCTGCGCTCCCCGTCCCAAATGTTCGAGAACCAGTTGTGCAGCGGCAAGTCCCTCCTGGTCGATCTGCGCCATCCCGGCAGCGGCAACACACGCGCCCTGGGCGCCGAGTTGCTTCTCCACACGTCAAGTGGCATCCTCCGCCGCACCGTGCAAGCAGCGGGCGGCTACCTGTCAGGCCGCAGCGCCCGTCAGCACTTTGGAATGCCACCTGAAAGTAGTATCATCGCCTTGGAAGTGCGCTGGCCGGACCGCGTCGTCACGCTGATAGACGTGCAACTGCTTCAACCGAACAGCCTACTGACAATCACCCGCCGCACAGCTGAAACCGAGCCAACCGCCCCAAGCGACGCCGGTCCAACCTGAGCGGTCTACGACCTTCACCTTTCCCCAACGTAATGGACCAATCCCTGAACAATCCTTCTTACGAGCACAAATGGCAGATTCTGGCTGCCTTGGCAGGCGTCATCCTGATGGCTTCGCTTGTCTTCAGCTCTGCCGCCGTCGTCTTGCCCGCCATCGTGCGCGAATTCAATATTGATTTTGACGTCGGTCAGTGGGTGCTCCTTTCCTACACCCTTGCCCAGACATCGATCATGCCCATGGTGGGGCGGCTGGGAGATATGGTCGGCAAGCGACCCGTATTCCTGGGCGGCACTATCGCCTTCATGGTCACGTCAATCCTCCCCGGACTCGCGCCCACCATCGAGCTGCTGCTTTTCTTTCGCGTGCTGCAAGCCGTGAGCGCGGCGTTCGCCATCACCCTGAACTACGGCATTGTCATCGAAAATTTTCCTTCTTCCGAGCGCGGCAAAGCACTCGGCGCCTTCGGCGCGATATTTGCGGCTGGAAGCATCGTCGGACCTATGCTCGCCGGAGCCCTCTTGGAAACACTATCGTGGCGTTGGATCTTCTTTGTAGGCCAGCCTTTGAGCGCGATCAGCCTGGTTTTGGCCTGGCGCTATCTGCCTAAGACTCGCCCCGCCGGCCGGGAGAGTTTCGACTGGACCGGCTCCTTCTTCCTTTTTGCGGGGCTTCTGGCACTTATGCTGTACCTGACTTTTGGCGACCGAATTGGATTCCGTGCTCCCGTCATGCTGGGGCTGTTCGCCGTCTCTATACTCTCGATCTGGCAGTTTGTGCGCAATGAGGCACGCGTGCAGGATCCGCTTGTCGACCTTTCGCTGTTCCGGAACGCTCAGTTCAGCGTCAACTTGGCCATTCGGATCATTACAAATGTTGCAATGGGTGGTCTGTGGTTCTTGTTTCCATTCTATCTGGGCAATATCTTGCAGATTGAGCCTTTGCTTGCCGGCATGCTCCTGACAACTTTCTGGATCTGGTTCGGTGTGGCCGTGTTGGTTTCTGGTACCCTGTCCGATCGGTTCGGCGTTCGACTGATCACAGGCGTGGGCTTGGCAATCCTGGCCTTCGGCTGCTATACCGTCAGCACACTCAGCGCCGCCAGTTCAGCTGCGGATTTCGTTTTGCGGGTCGCGCCGGTTGCCCTGGGCTTTGGGATCTCACATTCGCCTACAAACAGCGCAGTCATGAGTTCTGTCCCCCGCGCAAGACTGGGCATCGCAAGCGGGACCAACACGATCGGGCGCTTCTTAGGACGTACCGCAGGCGTGGCCGCACTGGGCGCCGTGTGGGCCAGCCGCGTCAACGCCTATGCCGGGCCCGAACTCAGCGGCGCAGTGACGGAGGCAGCAGCCGCGCCCCAGATCGCGGCACTGCAAGATGTTGCCTACGCGGCCATGGCCCTGGTCGCCTTCACCCTGGCGTTGATTGCCTGGGAAACTCTCCACTCGCGTTCGGCCGCGCGGCCGGAACCGGTTTCTTCGTAGCCGGCACGGTACCGCCGCAGCGAGGGTCAACATTACTGCCTATCTGAGGGAAGCAGAATCCACCTTCCGGAAATCTGCTGGCCGGACAGGTCACTTTCTGTCACCGTTGGCAATTGTGTCCCATCAGACTGCTGTTTGACCATATCTCGAGGACCTTCCTATGATCCTTGGCACTCTTGAGGCCAATCTGCCTCCTCCGTCTCGTGCGGCGCCAATATCGTTTTCCTAATCCATGACCCATCTCTCTGATGTCCTGTCAACAAGGCAAAGATGGCTCATCTTTGCCGCCATCTGCAGCGGCATCTTCCTGGACTCGCAAGAGGGCAGCATTGTTGTTGTCATACTGCCAGCCCTGGTAAACGAGCTTCAGGTCGACTTCACACTTGTTCAGTGGGTCGTTCTCTCCTTTACACTGACAAAAACAGCCATTATCCTGAGCGTGGGAAGACTGGGCGATATGGTTGGCAAGAGGCCTGTTTTCCTTGCCGGCACTGTGGCCTTCTTGATCGGTTCAATCCTCTCCGGTCTGGCGCCAAATATCGAGCTTCTCCTCCTGTTTCGCGTCATCCAGGCAATAGGCGGAACCTTTGCCACCGCCCTCAGCATGGGCATTGTGACCGAAATCTTTCCTGCTTCCGAACGAGGCAAGGCCCTCGGCCTGTTCAGCGCCGCCGTCTCATTAGGCGGCATCGCCGGACCTTTCTTGGGCGGGATGCTGCTGGAATTCCTGTCTTGGCGCTGGATATTCTTTGTCGGCTTTCCCTTCAGTATCGTCAGTTTCTTTCTTGCTTGGCGCTTCATGCCAGGCGCCAGCCCCGGCGGCAGACAACGCTTCGATTGGACCGGATCGCTTCTTCTGGCTTCCTTTCTTCTGACGTTCATACTTTTCCTGACCTTCGGACCCCGTTTCGGATACCGCTCTACCGCCATGTTGGGCCTGTTCGGCGTCTCACTGCTCGCCCTGGCTCTGTTTATTAACACCGAACGTCGCCTGAAGGATCCGCTCCTCGATCTGTCGATTTTCAGAAACGCACAGTTCAGCCTTAACCTCTCGATGCGCTTCGTCGGCTTCATTGTAATCGGAGGCGTTTACCTTCTGCTGCCCTTCTACCTGACGAACCTGCTCCAACTGGAACCCGTGGTCGTGGGCCTGCTCTTGACAACAACCTGGATCTCCTTTGGTGTTGCCTCCCCGTTCGCAGGCACGCTGTCCGACCGCTTTGGTTACCGTCGCATCGCCGGCGCCGGACTGATTTTAATGGCGTTCGGCTGTTACACAGTGAGCACGCTCAGCCTCGAAACGTCGATTTGTGGCTACGTCTTGCGTGTGGCCACCTTGGGTCTTGGCATGGGACTATTTCAATCCCCGAATAACAGTGCTGTCATGGGCTCTGTTCCCCGCGAACGTCTTGGTGTCGTTAGCGGCGTCAACGTCATCGGCCGCACTCTTGGACGTACTTCTGGAATCGCTGCCTTGGGGGCCCTCTGGGCAAGCCGTGTGATGGCGCATTCCGGACCGGACTATATTGGCAGTGTTACCGAAGCTGCTGCAGTAGCCCAGATCGCCGCACTGCGTGAGGTCTCCTACACTGCGCTCGCAATTATCGCCGTCGCCCTGATTCTGAGTGCGTGGGGAATTCTGGAGGCCCGGGCGCCGCTCCGAAGGGTACAGGGTGGAACTTGAACTGCTCTTGCACCGCCAAGACTGCGGCCTTACCGACTGGTCCAGGATCCACGCCTTCGCGATCGGCTGGCCGGATCCTTTCGTGATGTTATTAGCTACCGGCGCCTGCAGCCGCATAGCATACAAACGGCCGTGGGTTCCCTCTAATCGTCCACGAAGCGGCCCCTGGTCATCGGACCGTTCTACTAATCCTACCCAATAAGGTGTAAGTCTCCGCCCGCAATGGCTAAGCCGACTGTTCAACCCTCTATCGAGCGCAAGTGGCATATCTTCGCTGCTTTAGGTTCAGGTATCTTTCTTGCCTCTTTCGACGGCGGCGTCGTCAGAGTGGCGCTCCCCACGCTCGTAACCGAATTCAACGTCGACTTCGCGCTTGTACAGTGGGTCGTACTCTCCTTCTCGCTCACCCAGACAGCAATCATGCTGGGCGTGGGCAGGCTAGGCGATATGGTGGGCAAGAAGCCGATCTTCCTCAGCGGCACGATCGCATTCGCCATCAGTTCCGTCCTCGCAGGCCTTGCGCCCAATATCGAGCTCCTCCTCTTTTTTCGCGTGCTTCAGGCCATCGGCGGCGCATTTGCCACTGCACTGAGTATGGGCATCGTAACCGAGACATTCCCAGCTTCAGAGCGCGGAAAGGCGCTCGGCCTCTTCAGCGCCACCGTTTCGGTCGGTGGCATCGCCGGGCCGATTCTGGGCGGCGCTCTCCTCGAATACTTCTCCTGGCGCTGGATCTTCTTCGTTTCCCCTCCTGTCGGCTGTGTCAGTTTTCTTCTGGCCTTGCGCTACCTGCCCGGCGCCAAACCCGGGGGACGGCAGCGCTTTGACTGGGTCGGCTTTTCCACTTTCTTCGCCTTTCTGCTTGCGCTCATGCTTTTCCTGACCGTCGGCCAGCGCACTGGCTTTCGATCGCCAGCAATGCTAGGCCTCCTGGCTTTCTCACTGCTTTCACTCACGCTCTTCATTCGTACGGAGTTGCGCGTGGCGGAGCCGCTTCTCGACCTGACTCTTTTCCGCAACACTCTCTTCAGTCTCAACCTGTCAATGCGCCTGATCAGTTTTATCGTTACTGGCGGCATCACGCTGCTCTTCCCCTTCTATCTAAGCAACCTACTGAAACTGGAACCTTCCGTCATCGGCCTGCTGCTCACCGCTACAATGGTTTTCTTCGGCCTGGCCTCACCAATATCCGGAATCCTTTCAGACCGCTTCGGGTATCGGCTCATCGCCACCGCGGGGTTGGTAATGTTTGCATTCGGCTGCTACACTGTCAGTACTCTCACTGCTGAGACTTCGATCATAGGATATGTTCTGAGAGTCTCACCGTTGGGCTTGGGAATGGGCATCTTTCAGTCTCCCAACAACAGCGCCGTCATGGGCTCAGTGCCCAGAGAAAGGCTCGGCGTGGTTAGCGGCGTCAACGTGATTGGGCGCACGCTGGGAAACACGTCAGGAGTGGCCGCCTTGGGAGCGTTGTGGGCAAGCCGGGTTCTGGTTTATGCTGGGCCCGATTTCGCGGGCGACGTGACTGAGGCAGTTGCTGTCGCGCAGACATCGGCCTTGCGGGATGTCTCATTCGTCGCGATGGCGATGGTTGGACTGGCGCTAGCGATGAGCGTTTGGGGACTGGTGCGTGGGCCGGCCCTCCTGCAAATCCGCAGACGTCGACTTTAGCTACCTGCAGTGACGGGAATTCAGCTTTCCAGACGCGATTCCCACCCAAGTGACCCTGAATGGAGTGATCATGAACATCCGCTTTGGCTATCGGGATATGCACTACCCCAGCGAAACCTTGGGCACACTAAGAGACAGTCAACATCTGCTGGCGGACATACCCGCTCTGCACGCCCAAATGGCCGAGGACGGCTATCTGCTTCTGCGGGGACTCATCGACCGCGAAAAGGTGCAAAAAGCGCGGGCGACAATTTTGCACTACATGCACGAGCAGAACGTATTGACCCCGGATGCGCCTGTACTCGAGGGCGTTATGCCAAAGGGTGGCCGCGGCGCCAAAATGAGGCGCATCGCCTATAGCGAGGACGTTCTCGCCGTCCTCCAGGCAACTGAGCTTTTCAACTTTTTTGCATCCTACTTCGGCGAACCTGCCCTGACCTTCCAATACAAGTGGCTGCGAGCCGTCGGCAACGAGCAGTACACCGGCGCGCATTATGACTTCGTGTATATGGGCCGCGGCTCACCTCGTCTTCACACTATCTGGATACCTCTGGGAGACGCGACTGTCGACCATGGCACGCTCGCAATTTGCCGGGGATCTCACAACCTGCCCAGCTTTGCCCGCATCCGCGACACCTACGGGCGCATGGACGTGGACCGCGACGGCATAGACGGCTGGTTCACAAAAGATCCAATGGAAATCGTCGAAAATTTCGGCGGTGAGTGGCTCACCAGCGATTTTTTTATGGGCGATGTCATCCTTTTTGGAATGCACACAATGCACGCTTCCACTACCAACCTGACCAATCGCTTCCGTCTCAGTTGCGATGTGCGTTTCCAGCCGGCCAGTGAACCAGCCGACAAACGCTGGGTGGAGGGCGGCCCTGGGCATACTGTGCACGGAATCAAAGAGCTTGTCCCCATGGAGAAGGCGCGAGCCGATTGGGGACTGCCAGTCGGTTAACTGAATTCCTGACCTCAGCAACAGTCTGCTGGCAAGATCGATCAACGAATTGCCCGCGGCTCGAAGTTCGATTAACATAATCCCGGTGAAAGGAAAGTAGCCTCTGGTAACTGTCCAGTTGACTAGCAGCCAGCCGAGTTCCCGAAATCGCCCTTTGCAACCCTTGGTCATGTCTGAACATACTCGTATCGACTGCGATATTCACAATGAAGTTCCGGACTTGGAGACTCTGTATCCCTACCTGCCGGACCACTGGCTCGCCTATTGCCGCGAGTCGGCATTCAATGGCCCGGACGCGGCCGACTACCCTGAAAGTGTACCTACAACTGCTCGCGACGGCAGCAGCCCGAAACCCGACCTGGCTGAAGTGCAAGCTCGCGCTCTGGATGATGTCGAAATTGGCATTTTGAACTGCGCCTATCGCGTCCAGAGTGTTCGCAACGAGGACCTGGCCGCCTCATTGGCTACCGCGGTTAACCAGTGGCAAGTGGAGCACTGGCTTGAAAAAGAGCCTCGCTTGCGGGCATCCATCGTTGTGCCAAGCCACAACCCTCCGCTGGCCGCAAGGGAAGTCGACAGATGGGGCGATCACCCCGGCTTCGTACAGGTAATTCTGCCGGTACGTGCCGAAGCTCCCTATGGAAATCGCCGCTTTGACCCCATTTACGAGGCTGCAATCAGGCACGACCTCGCGCTTGGCATCAATTACGGCGGCGCCCCCGGACATCCCCCAACGCCCACTGGCTGGCCGTCCTATTTCATTGAGGACTACGCTGGCATGGCGCAGGTCTTTCAATCCCAGGTGATCAGTCTGGTCTGTGAAGGCGCTTTTGAACGTTTTCCCTCATTGCGGGTCGCGCTTATCGAAGGGGGATTCACCTGGCTGCCGTCGCTGATGTGGCGGATCGACAAAGAGTGGAAAGGGTTGCGCCACAATACGCCCTATGTCAGGCGGCGGCCGTCCGAATATATGCGCACACATCTGCGCTTCACCATTCAACCCTTGGACGCGCCGCCGAATCCGCTGCATCTGGCGCAAATTCTCGAACAGTGCGGGGCCGAAGACCTTCTCCTGTTCGCCAGTGATTATCCCCATAGCCACGACAGTCAGGACTTTCTTCTGGACCTGTTGACGGCCGATCAGCGAGAAAAGATCGACTCCGCAAACGCGCGCACGTTTTATCGGTTGTAGATAGACGCTCACGGAGGCGAGACAGTGAACTACTCTCACAACTGGATTCTCGCCCCAACTGACACAATGGGAGGACAGACATGACTGCTCAATTCGATTCGACTGCCATTGCGGAACGCGGCGCCGTAACGAAAGATCGTACTAATGGTCATGACGGGGCCGATCCCGATGCCTCAGTTCAACCGGATGCCCCATACCGTGCGCCTCTGGACACGGCCATAATCGACACCGATATTCATATCTACTTCCCGACACAGGACGTACTGCGTTCCTATTTGGAACCGCACTGGCAGGAGTATCATCAGACCTTCGGACCGCGTGGCTATGACGGCTCCCACTATCCACGAGCGATGCCCAATGCGGCCCGCCATGACGCCTGGCCGGGCGACGGAACGCCGCCAGGTTCAAATCTGCCTCTGCTGCAGAAACAGCTTCTGAACGAATGGAAAATCGAAATCGGCGTCCTCAACCCGCTTGTCGGCGCGGGCGAGCAGCGCAATCTTGCCTTTGGCGCCGCCTTCGCAAGGGCCACCAATGAATGGCAATTGGCCGAATGGCTGGAACCGGACCCCCGCTTGCGTGCCTCGATCATCGTTCCTTGGGAAGATGGAGAGCTTTCTGCCGCAGAAATCGATAGGTGGGGCAGTCATCCTGGATTCGTCCACGCACTGCTTATCGCCCGCACAAAAGAGCCTCTTGGACGCCGCAAATACTGGCCCATGTATGAGGCCGCCTGCCGCCACGACGTGCCCATAGCCATACATTTCGGCGGCGCCGGCGGCGCGCCTATTACCGGTTCGGGATTCCCCAACCACTACATTGAAGATCATGGCGGCATGCCGCAGACCTTCCAGGCGCAGGTGATCAGCCTCATTTTCGAAGGCGTCTTTCATCAGTTTCCCACACTCAAATTTGTGCTGATCGAAGGGGGATTTGCCTGGATTCCGCCGATGCTATGGCGTATGGACAGCGCCTGGCGCAAACTGGGCAGCGAAGTGCCCCACGTTACCGAACCGCCTTCGGATCTTTTCCGACGCCATTTCTGGGTCAGCACACAACCGATGGAAGAGCCCTTCCAACCGGAGCAGTTCCGCCAACTGCTGGGTCACCTCGACTTGGACGATAACCTGCTCTTCGCCACCGACTACCCACACTGGGACTTTGACTCCCCGGATCGCGCCTTTCCTATTCCGTTGGACAAAGAGCGCCGGCGGAAATTCATGGCGGAAAATGCCCGCACACTGTACAATCTCTAGAGATCAGTAATGGCCAAACACATCGTTGCCACAGTTGACGAGATCCCGCAGGGAGAACGCAAAATCGTCGAAATCGGTGGACGCTCCATCGGTGTCTTCAACATAAAGGGCGAATTCTATGCCCTGCGTAATATCTGTCCCCACCAGGGGGGGCCCCTCTGTCAAGGTCGGCTCACCGGCTTTGTAATGGCCGACAAGCCCGGAGGTGAATACAGGTACGAGAGGCGGGGCGAGATTATACGCTGCCCATGGCATGGCTGGGAATATGACGTAACGACCGGCCAATCCTGGGTGGACCCCACCTCCGTGCGCACTCGAAGCTACGAAGTAGAAGTCGCATCTGCAGACACTCTCCCTTCCACTTACCAACCGGGCCCCTACACCGCGGAAACGTTCGAAGTCTCTGTCGACCAAGAGTACGTCGTCGTCGAACTGCCGGGCTGACAAGAGCACTGGATTCGCTTCCCTACCACGCGTAGTGACCAAAGTACGACAACTTATAGAGAGTCAAAACAGCTATTCTATAGCTATGGGAGATCCCTCCTCATGAACCATTCTGAAAATGCCGCCTTTGACTTGAAGCTCGAAACCTTCCTGCAAAACGCCCAGTCGCGGCAGCTCGCAGAATTGAGTGAATGGCTGCGTATTCCCAGCGTTAGTACCCTGTCGCAACACAAGGAAGATGTAGAGAGAGCTGCAAACTGGTTGGCACAGAAGATGGCTGCCATTGGCCTGCAAAACGTAGAAGTCATCCAAGCCGGCGGCCATCCAATCGTCTATGGTGACTGGCTGCACGCCGACGCAGACGCCCCGACTGTCCTGATCTACGGCCACTACGATGTCCAGCCCGTCGACCCGCTCGAGCTGTGGACTTCGCCGCCCTTCGAGCCGTCCGTGCGGGGCGAAGACCTGTTCGCCCGTGGGGCGTCTGACGACAAAGGGCAACTGTTTGCCCACGTTGCCGCGGTCGAGGCGCTTCTGTCAACGTATGGGGAGTTGCCAGTAAACGTTAAGTTCCTGGTTGAGGGCGAAGAAGAGGTAGGCAGCCGGGCACTGACGGCATATCTGCCGTCAGAAACTGAAAAGCTCGCGGCCGATGTCTGTCTCATCTCCGATACGCACATCCTGGCCCCCGACCTGCCGCTGATCATCTATGGGCTGCGCGGTATGTGGGCCGGCGAGATTATAGTCCGGGGTCCTTCCCAAGACCTGCACAGCGGCATGTTTGGCGGCGCCGTCCACAACCCCAATCAAGCCCTCTGCGCGTTGCTTGCGCAGCTTCACGACTCCACCGGTAGAATCACCGTTCCCGGATTCTACGACGACGTTCAAGCCTTGTCCGCAGAAGAACGGGCGGCGTTGGCACAAGTTCCCTACAATGAGGAAAAACTGATAGAGGAAAGCGGCGTTCCTGCGGCTTGGGGAGAAGACGGCTTTTCGGTAACCGAAAGGATCGGGGCGCGGCCTACGTTAGAGATCAATGGAATTTGGGGCGGCTTCATCGGCGATGGGTTCAAGACCGTCATCCCCGCCGAATCCCACGCCAAAGTGAGTTGCCGTCTTGTGCCCGATCAGCAATCGTCAGCCGTCGGGCCATTGATCGAACAGTTCCTCCGGCAAATTGCGCCGCCAACAGTGGAAGTAACTGTGAACACTCTCCAACACGCCCCCGCCACGGTCGTTCCGCTCGATGTTCCCGAAATGAATTCCGCCGCCAGAGCCTATGCCAGAGTCTTTGGGGCAGAGCCGGTCTTCAGCCGCGAAGGCGGCTCTATTCCCATTGCCACAGTTGTTCAGGAAGCACTTGGCATTCCCATTCTCTTCATGGGTTTCGGTTTGCCGGACGATAATCTGCACGCGCCGAACGAAAAACTACACTTACCGAACTTCTATCGTGGCATTCGCGTTGGTATTGCGTTGATGGAAGAGTTGGTTTCGTCTTGACTTCAACTTGAAAACGGTGCAGAATAATTAGTCTGATGTAGAGAAATTTTGCTTCTTGACTCTGGAGAGACTTAATAAGGAGTTACATATGCGCGCAGGTATTCCACAGTTTAGTGCCATCCGACGTATCTGGCTGATATCCATCGCGGCGGTCCTGCTGTTTTCGTTGTTGCCACAGACGGTAGCCGCGGCTTCACCGCAGGTAAATGTCAGCCCGCAAACCACAGGCTACACGACGCACGTCGTGCAGGCCGGCGAGAGCCTCTCCCGTATCGCTGTAAGGTATGGTGTTTCGGTCCAGGCTCTGGTAACAGCCAATAACATTGCGAACGCGAACCAAATATTCGTAGGCCAGCGGCTCAGGATTCCCACAACCGGTCAGCAGCCTGCTCCCGCACAGCAGCCCAGCGCATGTGCCCGCACGCACACTGTCGTAGCTGGTGAAACGCTTTCGGGCATCGCAGTGAACTACTCAGTAACTATCCAAAGCCTGGCCCAGGCGAACAATACATCTGTAACTTCGTACGTCTATATCGGTCAGAGCCTGTGCATCCCCTCTTCAGGCACAAGTGGCGGCGGCACCAGCGGCGACACCAGCAGCGGTGGCAGCGCCACCGGGACAGGCGGCTTCTGGTACGAAGTGCAGCTTGGCGATACGCTCAGCCGCATCGCCTTTAATAACGGCACCACCATGTCCGCCATTATGCAGGCCAACAACATGGCCGATGCCAACACTCTCTTCTGGGGCACTCGGATTTGGATTCCTGAGGCAGGAGGAAGCGCGCCGCCGTCAGGGAGTGGAACCGTAACCTCTCAGCCGCAGCCAACACCAGCACCGTCTACCGGAGCTCCCTATGCAATCAGCCAGCCGACGCACCTCAACGTTCGCGGCGGGCCAGGCACCGAATATCCGGTACTCAGCGTTCTGACATCCGGCACCCAGGTAAATATCACTGGTCTCGGCCCCAGGGAAGAGTGGTTGCAGGTCGAAGTGTCGGGAGTTAGCGAGCCGGCCTGGATCTATCGCGAATTGACCCAAGTGGTCGGATCTCTCGATGGCGTGAAACGCTTCACCGAGTCGGAAATCCCGGCGCGGCCCGAAGCGGCTCCCGCTCCACCAGCTGCCGCGCCTGCTCCCTCCGCGCCAGCAACCAGACTGCCAGGCATCGGCTTCGGCTATGGTGTGCAGGCGCACATGATCCACAATGGCCAGGAAGGCATCGCCATGGACAAGACCCGCGAACTGGGCTTCGGTTGGGTGAAGCAGCAGATCGAATGGAAGGTCTTTGAGTCCAACCAGGGCCAGTACGGCTTTGGCGATATCTGGCCGCTCGTAAACGCCGCCAACGCTCGCGGACTCAATCTGCTGTTCAGCGTTGTAAACGCGCCAAATTGGTCTCGCGAAGCAGGCTACGACGGTACGGTGGGCGGGCCTCCGGCCGACCCGCAGACCTTTGCCAGTTTCCTGGGCCGGCTTGCAGGAGAATACTGCGGCTCGTCCGTAAAGGCTATAGAGGTCTGGAACGAGCAGAATCTCCACTACGAATGGGGCAACCGACCAATCAATCCCAGTGAGTACATGGCGTTGTTACGTCCCTCCTACGGCGCGATCAAGGCCGCTTGCCCGTCTATGTATGTGATTAGCGGCGCACTGACTCCCGCCGGCGACAACGGCTCCCTGGCTATGGATGACTTCCGCTACTTCGAGGCCATGTTGCAGCAAGGGCTGGCCAACTACGTGGACGGCTTCGGCGCCCACCCAAGTGGATACAACGTGCCCCCCAGTGCCGTCTGGCAGAGCGCGTGCGATGCCATCCAGCAGACCGGTAACCAGAACTTCAATGGCGCATGCGACAACCCCCATCACTCGTGGAGCTTCCGCAGCACGATGGAGGGCTACCGAAACCTGGCGCTGCGCTATGGAGCCGGAAATATCCCAATCTGGCCGACCGAGTTTGGTTGGGCGGCGGGCGGCGCCTTTGACCCCCGTTACGGCTACGCCAACGACAACGACTTCGACGAGCAGGCCCGCTGGACAGTCGAAGCCTTCCAGATGATGCGCAACTGGGGCTGGGCTGGACCCGCATTCCTGTGGAACCTGAACTTCCGCGTGGTGGCCGACGGCACCGAGAAGGCCCAGTGGGGCATTGTCCGCAACGACTGGAGCCCCTTGCCTGTCTTTCATGCCTTGCGGAATATGGCGAAATAAATAGGAGCATTTGACTCAAAACGATGTTCAATCCGGAAATGACCGCCTCGGCCATCAATAAGATGGGCGAGCGGACACTAGCCGCCAACCTCGGTATCGAGTTCACCGAGGTTGGCGCTGACTTTATGTGTGCCCGAATGCCGGTGGACAGCCGGACTCTGCAACCATTTGGCCTCCTGCATGGTGGTGCCTCGATCGCGCTGGCCGAAACGATGGGCAGTGTAGCGTCAACTGCTCTGATAGACCTGAGTGCCCAGGCCGCAGTAGGGCTGGACATAAATGGAAACCATCTACGCACGGTTCAGGAAGGATTCGTTATCGGTACTGTGCGGCCGATCCACATTGGGCGCCGAACGCACGTCTGGGAGATTCGCATCGAGGATGAGCAAGGGCGTCTGGTCAATATCAGTCGGCTGACAATGATGATTGTTCAACGATGACTGTCCAGCGGTCCGGAAAGGGAGCGACTTAGAAGCCGTTCTCCTTTACTTGGTTTACGGTAGCAGCCTCCAAGGTAAGAAGAGAACTTCCAGCAGCTCGGGCACTCTCGGACTTCATTCAATTTTCACCGTCCCACAATTTCCACGGCATAAAATAGCGTAACGATATTAGAGTGATGACGAAGCTAAGAATCTTGACAGTCTGGGAGGAAGAAGGAGACGTACTGCGACAGCCTGCGAAACGCGTGCGGACCTTTGATACACGGTTACACGAACTTCTGGAAAACTTGATTGAAACGATGCGTGAAGGCCAGGGCGTCGGACTGGCCGCGCCTCAGGTTGGACTGGATCTACGCATCTTCGTCATTGAATATCCGGAAGATACCGAACGACCCGAAGAGACGATGCAGCAGTATGAGATGATCAACCCGGAAATCGTCAAGGCCAAGGGATCGGAAATCGGCCAGGAGGGATGCTTGAGCCTACCTGGGCTGGCCGCAGATGTGGAGCGGGCCACCTACGTTCTCGTCAAGGCTCAGGACCGATATGGAAAGACCCAGCGAATCAAGGTTTACGACTGGCTGGCGCGCATTTTCCAGCATGAAATAGATCATCTCAGCGGCGTACTCATGATCGACAGGGCAGAGCAGGTGTACAAAGTGGTCGAGCAAGAGGACGGCGAGGTGGAGTTGGTACCAATGGAGGAAGTGATTTCTCAAGATTAAGGCGTCGGCCCAAAGTGGCAAAAACAAAGCCCCGCAGCAATTAGCTGCGGGGCTTCTTTGTCAGAAAAGCAGGGAGATACAGGCGTTGCAATCTACCTCACATGGTGGTCTATACCCTCGTAACGTTCAATGAAGGCGCGAATTCTGCCGGCGTCAAACTCGTCGAACTTGTCGAGCCGCTGCCAGGCCGTCAAAGCTATTCGCGCTCCCATATCCTTGTGCGCCGATTGCGATCCAAACTCGGTCCAATCGGGATCATTAGGCATCATCACCACGTGTCGTCCGCTATCGATATAGGGCCGAACCACATCTGCCAGTTGCTCCGCCAGTTCAGGACACGTATCTTCACACTGATAGTAGACAATGACGCCGCCATCCTCCATATTATGTACGACCTGCTCATATCGTACCGGTTCGTCATATATGTCCCAAGGGGCCAAACCTGGGTAATGAGGACCTGAAGTAGGCGGAACCGTGTTGTATTCGATCGGCGATGCACTGCCCTGTTGAATGTGCGTGTTTCCCTGGGTTGGCCAAGCTTCTTCTTCGCCGGCTGGTATTGAATTTCGAATGTTGACATAGATAACCAGCGCCACGATGGCAACAAGCGCGGCCACGCCGCCGAAGAGATAGAGATTCTGCCTGCGCCTCCTGCTGGCAGCAATCTCTTTCAACTCCTGGCGGGAAGGGCGAGCCAGCGGACCGCGTGTATCCCTCTGCGAGTGACGACCACTCTTGGGCCGAGATCTCTTTCTTGATCTGGTCTTTGTTGCCATTATTGGTGGACCCACACTAGTGTAGCGTCATTCTCATCCGTTCGTAGCCATCCCAATGTGCCATCCCACTCAGGAAATGCCCAGTTGAATAGCCATTCGGCATCTTCAATCGTCAGGTTAACACAGCCGTGGCTCATCGGAGTACCGAAATTGTTGTGCCAATACGTACCGTGAAACGCGTATTCAGCATAAAAATATTGCACCCACTGTACATTTGGCAAATTGTAATAGGTTCCGGAAGCCAGATCACCGCCCGACATCGTCTGCGTAGGCGTCCGCGCCCACATGCGAAATACGCCGGTAACTGTCGGATAGATACTGATACCCGAAGAAACCAGGAATTCATTTACCATCTGGTCGCCAACCCAGGCGTACAGTTTCTGCTCGCTCAAGTTCACTTCAATCCACCTCTCGCCCTCATGGCGAGCCTGGCTGACATCCAGATGGAGGTCGGTTGCTCCGTTGAAGGAGACCGCATAATCTATCTCCTCTACAGGTTGGGGCAGTTCCACCGAGGCTAGCAATGTTTCCCGTTCCTGCCGGATAAGGGGCAGGTCCATCGTTGCGCCCGAGAAGGGAAGAGGCGGCAGCAGGTCAAGGCCAGCCTGCTTTCCCTCGGCTGTCGGCAACTGGGGCAGCGGTTCAAGCGGTCCAGCAGCCTCTGCTGTGTGAGTCTCGCTCCATGCGAATAGAACGAATCCACAGAGCAGGACCAGCACTTGTGATTTAATCCTTGTTCTGGTCATTGTGGTCAGACTCCCGTTTCAGAATAAGAGAACCGGTTTTTACTGGTGGACCATCACCAAGGTGCCTGGGTTGGCGTTTGTGCTGAACAGATAGTCATCACCGAATACGGCGGGCGATGTCCAATCGAACAACCACTTGGCATCCTCTTTAGTCATATTGACGCAACCGCGGCTCATAGGCGTGCCGAAGTTGTTGTGCCAGTACGTGCCATGGAACCCATATCCCCTGTGAAAAAACTGGACGTCCGGAACATCTTTCAAGTGATAATAGTTGCCTGCTGCACGACTGCCGCCGCTCATATCCTGCATGGCGATCTTGGCCCAGATCCGGAAAGTTCCAGTGACAGTGGGCGTGTTTCCAACGCCCGAAGAGATGACAAATGCCTTGACCGGATTCGTCCCTTCATAGGCAACTGCTAACTGTTCGTTCAGGTCAACTTCCACCCACCGTTCAGTGGTCGTGGGATATTGCGCCGGGCTTAGCCTATTGGGCAGGTTTTCGAGCAGTTCGAGCGCATCTTCCGACGGAATGCGCAAAGTCTGGCCAACATCAAGAACGCTACCGTTAGTCAATCCATTCAGCCGGATTATAGCCGGCGGGCTGACGCCGTACTGTTCGGCAAGCTTATCGAAGGAATCCCCTTCTTGAATTGTGTGAACAGTCGTCCCGCTCCGTACAGGCTGGATCACCGCTTCTACCGGCACGGGTCGCAAAGCAGGAACAGGGAGAGCAGGTTGAGGAGCAGGTACCGGCGCCGGCGCCGGCGCAGAGGGCAGAAGCAGTGACTGTCCCACATAGAGCCACCGTGCCGATGTCAGCCCGTTCATGGACATGAGCCTGGCAGCACTGATGCCATGACGCTTGGCAAGACGCGTGATCGAGTCGCCGGGCTGAACCGTGTACCGTGTAGAGCCTTCGACGGACTGACTCCCCGCGCCGAACTGCGAAACCGGTGCCGCCGCGGCCGCGGCCTGAACCGGCGAAGTCGAACCAGGCACACGCAAGACCTGCCCGTTGTATAGCCAGCGCAAGGGCGAAATCCCGTTCAGTTGGGCCAATTTCGTCACGCTGAGACCGTGGCGCTGGGCAACTGCAGATAGAGAGTCTCCAGGTCGGACTTGATAAGTCCCCAAACTCCCGACGCCCTGGGTAACGTTGGTGGGAGCACCGCCTGAATCGATTAGTAGGCGCTGTCCATACCAGACAAAATTGACGTTGGGCAAGTTGTTGAGCTGCCGTAAATTCGCTACAGTGGTCCCATAGCGCGACGCAATTTGGCTTAGCGTTTCACCGGGTTCAACGATGTGGACTTCGTTGGCGGTCGCGCTCTGGATACTCGTGATGACTAAGACGAATGCTAATAAAAAGGCCAAGGTCCCTCGGACATAGGGTGCAAATCGCCGTCCCATTTTCCACCTCATGTGTTGTGATGGTATGCGTGAAATACAAATTGACACTCCTGCTTCGGTTGGTCGATTCCTTCATGCATTCCAACCACAACCTATGACGACATACTTTGACTCTATGTTCCCTCCACTCAGGTTGGACTTCACTTTTTCTGTCAAAAACAGCACTAATATAGCTGAAAAACATCCAGCAATCAATTTACACGGTGCATACGGTTGAAGACGCCGCTCTGGCCATCGATGTGGAGGTGGATCGACCGCGTTCTAGCCTGCTGTAAAGCGGCCGATTCTGGAAAGTAGTCTTCCGTTCCAGAGATTCCAGGAAACATGCCGCATTCATGAACTGACACCACGTGTATAAGCACCGCTTTTCTGAAATCATATCCATTGATGCCGCCTAAACTGTATGCTACAATTCGACAAATGCAGCTGTGGTGCACTGATTTCCAGGAAGTCGTCTGCCCATTCTGTTCCCTGAACCCTCTGCCCGCTTCCCAAATTAGCGAACGACGGCTTTGCTACCCGACCTAAACCTGCAAAATCATAACCATTGCCACTATGGCGCTTCAGTGGAGGACTGCCGTGAATTCCAGAGCAAAAGAGGATGCTGCCAAACAAATAGTCGAGACTTTCGAACACCGTACTCGGGGTTCACGAGAGTTGAACGAACGCGCCAAAAAGTCGATGCCAGGAGGGGACACAAGGGCGGCTTCCTACTATTCTCCGTATCCTGCCTACATGGCGCACGGCGACGGGTGTCATCTTTACGACCACGACGAGAATGAGTATCTCGATTTTCTCAACAATTACACCTCTCTAATCCATGGACATGCCCATTCTCCAACTGTCAGCGCCATTCAGGAACAGGCGGCGCGGGGCACTGTCCTCGGTTCCGCCGCTGAAGTAACTGTCGAACACGCCGAAATGCTATGCGGCCGCGTTCCCAGTTTTGAGAGCATTCGCTACTGTAATTCCGGCACTGAAGCAACCCACCTTGCAATGCGCGCTGCACGTGCTTTCACAGGCAAGGACATCATCATAAAAATGGACGGCGGCTATCATGGCTCCCACGACTACGTGCAGGTAAACGTCCAACCTGACACTAAGGAAGAAGGACTCCCTCGCAGGCGGCTTACCACCAGAGGAGTGCCCGCGGCAGTGTTGGAAGGTATGTTGGTGGCGCCCTTCAATGATCTGGATGCCCTGCGCGACCTCTTACGGGAGCACAGCGACGACATCGCCGGAATAATTCTGGAACCTGCCCTCGGCGCCGGCGGCGGCGTCGAACCTGACCCAGGATATCTGGAAGGCGTCAGAACGCTGGCCGACACGTTCGGCGTCCTGCTGATCTTCGACGAGATCATGACTTTTCGTCAGGATGTGGGCGGGTTTCAGTCCGTCATTGGCGTGACGCCTGACCTGACCTCGGTAGCGAAATTTATCGGCGGCGGCCTACCTCTGGCAGCGTTTGGAGGACGGCAAGAGATTATGGCGCCTTTCTCCCCGTCACATCCCCAAACGATCCCACACAATGGTACATTCAACGCCAACAACATCACCATGGCCGCGGGACTGGCAACGATGAAGGAGTTCGGCGCCGAACAGGTGGCAAGAGTCAATCAATTGGGGCAGCGGCTCAGAAGAGGACTAAACGAGGCATTTGAGGCAGCCGGCTTTGGAATACGCGCTGTTGGCACTGGATCGATAATCCGCATTCATTGGAGCGATGGAACGATCAGAACTGCCCGCGATGCTGTAGCTGCGCAGGAGAATGCGCTGGACCTGCCCAAATTACTACATCTGGAGATGATGAACAGAGGCATTTTCAGCGCCCCCAGATGCCAGTACGCCATCTCGACACCAATGACCGAAAAGGAAATCGACACGGCCGTCGCCGTGATGAGCCAAAGCCTGGAGGTGGTCAAGTCTTACGTCGAGGAGCAGACTCCTCACTTGATGCTGGACTGAGAATCACCCGGATTCGAAAGCCTTGCCATATCCGCCGGCCCATGGTCTGGGAACTGCCTGGGCGTTGGCGTACCAACTTCCATATGCCTCAGTGAATTGCTGCAAGGAGATCGTGATGGCGCATTCAAAGAATAAACGCCCCAATATTGTCCTCATTCTCGTAGATGACATGGGATTCTCAGACATCGGCTGCTATGGGTCGGAGATCCAGACTCCCAACCTGGACAGGATGGCCCGCGGCGGGATGCGGTTCTCGCAAATGTACAACTATGCCCGCTGCTGCCCGACGCGTGCCTGCATGCTCACTGGGGCCTATCCCCATCAGGCCGGCATCGGCCATATGATGGAGAACACGGGCTCGCCCTCCTACCAGGGTTATCTGCGTGACGACGTGGTTACAATCGCAGAGGCGCTGAAGAGTGGCGGCTATCGCACTTTCATGTCGGGAAAATGGCATGTGGGCGGCGCCTATGACCCAACCCGGCCGGAAAGTTGGCGCCCTGGCGAAAAGGGGCACCCAACCCCTCGCCAACGAGGATTCGACCGTTACTACGGAACTCTGGACGGCGCCGGCAGCTTTTTCGCTCCCTACTCACTGATGAAGGACGACTCCTTTGTCCAGGTCGAAGAGGAAACTGAGAGTCATAGGCGGCGGCAGGGAGAGCAATCTGACTCTTCAGACACCTACTACTACACCGACGCCATCAGCGAACACGCGGTGAAGATGATTAGCGAGGGCGCCGACGCCGACGATCCCTTCTTCCTGTACGTGGCCTATACTGCGCCTCACTGGCCGCTTCACGCCTTGCCTCAAGATATCGCCAAGTACGAAGGGATCTATCGTAAGGGTGGATGGGACGCGCTGCGGACAGCCCGGCATGAGGAACTGAAAGGGAACGGGCTGTTGGACAGCCGCTGGCCCATTTCTCCCCGCGACGAGGTCGCGCCGCCTTGGGAGGCTGCACGCAACAAGGACTGGGAAGACATGCGCATGGCCGTCTATGCCGCGCAGGTAGACCGAATGGACAAGGGGATTGGCCGCATTCTGGCTGCACTGGAATCGTCGCAGTGCGCCGAAGATACGCTCATTCTTTTCCTTTCAGACAACGGCGGCTGCGCTGAATTCCTGGCGGAGAACGGCTGGGTTGACCGCTATGGAGACTGGACGCCGGACGGCAGGCCGATGCATACCGGAAACGATCCGTCTCTTCTCCCGGGCGGTCCGCATACCTTTATGAGCTACGATCTTCCCTGGGCCAATGCTTCAAACGCACCGTTCCGGCTGTACAAACACTGGGTACACGAGGGCGGCATCTCCACACCCCTAATCGCCTACTGGCCGGCATCAGTTCAACCCAATCAAATCACCCATCAGGTATGTCACATTATCGATATCATGCCCACTTTTCTTGAGGCCGCAGGTATTTCTCACCCGACAGAGTACAATGAGCAGCCTGTGTTGCCCCTGGAGGGAGAAAGCTTCCTGCCGCTGCTGCAAGGCGAAAACTGGAGCCGGCAGGACCACATTTTCTGGGAACACGAAGGCAACCGAGCAGTCCGATTAGGTCAATGGAAGCTGGTCAGTAAACACGGAGGCCAGTGGGAACTCTACGACATGCAGGAAGACCGGACGGAACTGAATGATTTGAGCGCAAGGAATCGTCCCAAAGTAGAGGAGTTCGCCGGACTCTATCACGCCTGGGCCAACCGGGTAGGGGTGCTGCCCTGGCCCTTACGACAATGAAAGCGTTTGGATCCATTTGCGGATTGCTTCGAACGGCTTAAGGCGAAGTTAGGTGTATCTGCGTACCGTCCCCTCTCTGAAGGTCATAAAAGCAGCGTTCCGGCGGTGTGTTGGCACGTATCCACGAAACAAGCGTCGGGTCTTCTGTCTTGCCCCAGATGGTAAAAGTGAAGTCGGTCTCTTCCAAAATGCCTTTCAAGCGCGGCCAGTCATTACGCAAATAGCCGGCGTAGAAGCAGATAGTCACTGCTGCCTCCACATCGGCCAGCAATTCCAGCATCGATGCCACCATCTCGTTCGAATAACCTGAACCTCCAGCCTCAACGGTCCATCCCGGCGAGAGAAAAGCCTGGGGAAGCAGCTCCTTGCACAGACGCAAAAACTCTTCTGGATTGAAGCATGGTGGACCCGCTCCCGGCCCGGGCAAAAGGTCTGCGTTTGCACACAATGGTATCTCGCCGGCCGCATTGCGTTCCGCATAGGTGAGGCAATGGGCAACTGCCTGCCGCGATTTGAAATCAAGTTTCGCTCCTTTCCCCGAGGAGATTGTCAGGTCCAACCATCTCTCAAAATCCAGGTCGCTCTCTGAAACCGGGGGATGGGCCATGATGATCTTGCCATCGACCTCGGAAATGTCCCCTTCAATGAAATGAACCGCGGGGTCAGACAGGGCGCCCAGGAGCTTCTGTCTGGAGTTTGCGCCGTGGACCCAGCCAACTTCTCCTGGTCGTTCCACACCCAGCGCATCTAGAATCGGCACCCAGCGTGCAACGGGCGTTAAAGCCATACCAGTCTCCTCCACTTCAACCAAATTGGGTTATGAAACTGAGAATTCAAAACGGGGGTCAGTCGCGGTCCGGGCCAGCACGCTACCCAGCTCTCGCGTATAGTGGATCAGGGCATCTAGAGTCGCGGCAAAAAGAGTGAAGGAGAGGTCGGCAATCGGCACATCGGCCAGGAGCATTACGTCGCCGTCGTCGTCAATTGCGAAGCGAACCAGGCGCACTGTCTGGTTGAGACGCAGCAGCAACAAAGTCAGCTTCTCTCTGCATTCGAGTGCAGGAGATGGGGTAAGGGGGGTAACGGCAAAGTGCAGCCAGTCCTCTCCTGCGGCAACATAGAGGTCAAATTCCTCGTCCTGTTCATCTGCGAAGCTGCTGCGCCAAATGCCACTTTCGACCGTTTCATATCCCCACTCGTATCGGTCAAATAGTGCTGATATGTCCACAGCAATCCACCTTGGGGACAGTTCATCGCGGTGGGCCTACCTCGTCACCTTTACAGTGAACACTGAAGGACACACAGCCGCAACATTATCCCCGCATGCGAGTGCCCAGATGACGCAGGCGCGAGCGAGGATGATCGATAGCGAGCGTAACTTCGTCAGCAGTAAGTCCGGTAGCAGCCTCCAGATCCATCATCGTGCGGAAGGAGTCTTCGGTTAATTCCATTAACCGTTCTCGTTCAAATTCAGTTAGTTTGTGGCCAATTAGGGTCGCTTCCGTGTCTTCCAGGAGCTTACTGCGACAGTCCAAACAGATCCACGTATGGCCAATCAAGATTAAGAAATCTCTGACCCTGGCGTTTGCCATTCAAATTCTCCCGGTTGTTCCTTCGACCTTCCTGTTTGTCCTGCCGTAGCGAAAACGAGGTAATTCCCAGCTGCAAATGCATTTCCGCGCGAAACGGCGTCTAACTGCGAAGTCCGGCCTGGGGTCGAAAGAACTATGGTCCAAGCTCCATTGCCGGCCCCACTTCCAAAACTGGGTGCTCCACCAATCCCGCATTGTCAACAGGCCAGATAGCAAGCCAGGCTTTACCGATAACAAAGTCATTTGACAGCTGTCCCCATGTCCTGGTATCAGACGATGCCGGGCGGTTGTCACCAAGCACATATAGGAACCCGGGAGCAACTGTCTGTGCCGGTATATCCCTCGCAATCGGTACTTGGGCGTAGGGCTCAACAACATTCAGGCCATTGACGAACAGGACACCGTCTCGAAACTCTATCGTGTCACCCGGCAATCCAATTACCCGCTTTATGTAATCCTGGGAAGGGTTATTGGGATAATGGAAGACGATGACGTCGCCGCGTCTATAGTCCCCAAGGCGATAGGCCAATTTGTTCACGAGCAGGTACTGCCCGTGGTGAAAGTTTGGCTCCATCGACTGTCCTTCGATACGATAGTTTTGCACAAGACTGCGGATAACCAGGAAAATGAGGACGGCTAGAATCACCGTCTCCAACGTCTCCCGCAGCAGCGATTTGAGCCCGGGACCGTCTTCTTCGCGCTGCTCTTCTGTAAGCACGGTTTGACTATCGCCTATGGGCACGGCCCCTCCGGTCGGGACCGCAGTCGCCATGGCTTTGGGGCCGCGTATCGGCGCTTCTGGTCCTAGGTCGATTTTGGGCCGAGATGGCAATGGGTCCGGGGACTCCAAGTCGCCCTCAGGGTACGAAGCCGCGCTGGAATCGCTTGGGGCCGACATGTCGGGATCGGTCTCCAGCGCGTAAGGGTTCCTCTTTTCGTGGCGCAATGGCTTGAGTCCGGTTTCGTGGCGTAGACGCACAATTATAGAGCAAGAAACTGATCAGATTATATCACTCGTCACAAAAGCGTAACAAGCGAGGCCTGAAGCGGGAATCGGGACAGGAGTGTGAGGCCCTAACACTTTGGTGATGGAAGCTGCAAAGTACCTGAACAACCATTGGGAAAACAGGGGGTTCTGGCATAAACACAAGCTTCATTTCAGTCGCCCTGTCTCACTTCACCTGAGATATTCATGTCCTGTCCCCTCGGTGTGCCCCATTTATCCCAAATGAATAACCCAATTATCCCAATTTAGTACCTTATCGCAGTATGTACCGCGTCCCTCTTTTGTCTCCAATTTTCAGAAGCAGCTTCTTGTTCACAAGATCGACCAGATCCAGACGCAACGTCTCTGCGCCAACATGAGAGCATAACTGTCGGTAATCTCGATTTGAGATGCTGCCGTGCGCCTGCACATACTGCATTGCTTTCAACTGGCGCTCGTTCATGTGCTGTTCCCATTCGGGAATGATCTTTTCCAAGTCTTTACGGTTCTGCAGTGTGACAGAAAATCGATGGCTTTTCGCATCGAATAGAGGAGGAGGATGGCCGGCTGCCACCATGTCTTCGATCATGCGGTCAACGCCCAGCCCCAGTTCTTCGATGTAGCCCCACTGATAAAGGCCGTTGACGAGACGAGGGTTGCGACTGTAATGCTCGTCAACAATGTTGTCGATCGTGATGTATGCGGGCAGGCCGCCGGGACTGATGATTTCAAGACTGTCCGGCCGCATATGTATTTCGATGCTGCTGCCTCGCAGGCGATAGTCCCGGTGGCAAACTGCGTTGACAAGTGCTTCACGGACTGCAAATGGGGGATATTCCGTCTGGTCTTCGCGCTGCAGCCCTTTTACCACCGCCTTCTTGTCCATCTCTTCCCAGATGACGCGCCAGCCCCGTTCGACAATTCGAGCCAGCGGGCCGTTGATCTCTTCGCGACGGCCATATCCGAAGGAGCCAGGCTCTGCCCCGGGCAATAGGAACTCTACCGAGCTGTCAGCCTCGGCGATCTTGGTCCTCTCCCCCTTCCTGAACGCGGTTTGGTTGTCGTCAAACTTCACGAACACGGCCCGACTGTGGGGCAGAAATAACTGTGGCTCCTTGCCGAAGAGCAGCATGCCGCTAATCGTGGGCGTCCCGGATGCGCTGATGGCTCCGATCTGCTGCAACAGTCTGTTCTTGGGCAAGAGTGAACCGTGGGGATTGCGCTGCTGTCTTTTCTCCAAGTATTCGTCGATTACGTCTTCTTCCAAGTCGTCTCTTGAGGAACCGGTAAGCTCCTCGGACTCGAACTCTCCAATTGACCGGTTACCTACCAGCATTTCCAATTCGGCGGGGTTCAGCGGTCGGTTCTCGCCGCCTTGGCGCACCAGAGCCCGCCCATCGGCTAGAATATGCAACTCGCTGCTGCGGTCAACCCTTAGAAGGACTACCGGACCGCTGTGGGTCTCTTCCTGTTGCCACTGGGTCCGCATGGGAGGGCGGCACTGTGCCAAGGCTGCCCGCAATGCTCCTTCAACCTCTTCATCCACCAGCCGCTCGCCCTGGGTTCCGCTTGGGTCAACTCCCAACACGACAGTACCGCCTTCACCATTGGCGAAGGCGACGAGTGTCTCGGCTAGAGAATCCGGATTGAGACTGGGCAAAAAAGCGTGCCGTGGACCAGGCCCCTGGCCCAACAACATACGCAGGTCGGACATTGTCAGACTTCTCCCAACTGTCTATTCGCTCGAAGTCATGGGGGTCATCCCAGCAACGGCTTCAATCGTCTGGTCCCCGTTCTCTTCGGCGCCTTCAACCTTGCGAATAAGGTCTTCATATCGAAGTACAGCCAGTGCCGCCACAGTATCTCCCTCGTCGAGGTTTACGATGCGCACGCCCCGGGTCAGACGTCCAATTTGACTGATACCGGAGACAGGAGTTCGCAGCATAATGCCGTTACCCGTAATGATAGTAATCTGATCCTTCGCGTCTACGACTCGGGCTGCCACAATGGGGCCAAGTTCCTCTATTCGGGAGTGGTCCGTCGTCCATACTCCTTGGATGTAACGGCCCTTTGTGGCGTACTCCTCCAATCGCACACGCTTGCCACACCCAAACTCATGCAGTACGAACAGATCAGCACCGGGACGCACTACGTCGAAACCGGTCACTAAGTCATCACCTTGCAAGCGCATCGCCCAGACGCCGGCCGCGGTACGCCCCATAGCTCGCACATGACCCTCGCGCATCCGCAGCGCTCTTCCTCTGTTACTGACGATGATGAATTCCTCGTCCCCCTTCGTCAATTGCGCCCATTCCAGCGAGTCGTTCTCACCCAGATTCATGGCGATTACGCCGCTGGCGCGAACATTGGCAAAAGCGGACGATTTTACCCGCTTTATGCGGGCTTTGCGGGTGAGAAGCGTAATATAAGCGGCCTGCTCAAAGTCACCCAAGGTCAACATTGTGGTGACCTGTTCATTGTGTTGCAGCGTGAGTAGGTTGGCAATGTGGGCGCCTTTGGCTGTGCGGCCCCCTTCGGGCAACTCGTATACGCGGCTACTATACACGCGGCCCTGGTTTGTAAAGAAGAGAATGTGGTCCAGCGTCCGGGCGAAGCGCAAATCCATCACTTCATCCTCGCCGCGCGTCGTCATTCCTTTCACGCCGCGGCCGCCCCGCCCTTGCGCACGGAATGTATCGGCACCCATCCTCTTGATGTAGGCGTTGGCGCTGAAACTGATAAGCACATTCTCTTGCGGGATTAAATCTTCATCGCTGAAGTCGCCGCTGGCATGGTGTACAATCCCAGTGCGGCGCTCATCGCCATACTTTTCCTTCATCTCGACAATGTCGTCGCGAATCAGGCCGCGAATCTTGTGTGGGTTGGCCAGCAGGTCTTCCAGATAGGCGATTCGCTCCATCACTTCCTGGTACTCATCCTCAATCCTCTGACGCTCCAACGCGGCCAGCCGTCGCAACTGCAGATCCAGGATCGCCTGGGCCTGAACCAAACTCAGATTGAACTGTTCCACCAGATGCGTGCGGGCCTCTTCCGCGCTGGCGGCATTACGGATCGTCTTGATAATTCTGTCAAGGAACTGCAGGGCGATGCGCAATCCTTCGAGGATATGGGCGCGTTCGCGCTGTTTGTTCAGGTCGAACTCAGTGCGACGCGTGATTACCTCAAAGCGGTGATCAATATGAATCAGCAGCGCCCGCCGCAATCCCAATGTTACCGGCCTTCCGTTCAGCAGCGAGAGGGCATTGACGCTGAAAGATGACTGAAGCGGTGTGAACTTGAAGAGGCGATTCTGTTCCTTCTTTGGCGACGCGCCCCGTTTCAGTTCGATTACGATGCGCATTCCGCTCCGGTCGCTCTCATCCCGCAGATCGCTGATGCCATCCAGGCGGCCCGAGCGAACCAACTCTGCAATCCGCTCCAGCAATGTGGTCTTATTGATCTGATACGGGACCTCGGTGACGATTATGCGGAAGCGCCCGTTGTCTGTCTCCTCGATCTGGGTGCGGGCGCGTACCAGCAGGCGACCGCGGCCCGTAGCGAAAGCGTGGCGAATCCCTTCTGTCCCGAGGATCTCTCCTCCTGTCGGAAAATCAGGGCCTTTCACCATCTCCATCATCTCGTCAATTCCGATCCGCTCCCGCCGCTCCCAATTGTCGATGACGTGAACTACGGCATCGCAGATTTCACTCAGGTTATGCGGTGGGATATTAGTGGCCATGCCCACAGCGATGCCGCTTGACCCATTAACCAGCATGTTGGGAAGCTTCCCAGGCAGCACCAAAGGCTCTTCCAGGCTGTCATCGAAATTCAGACCCCAGTCGACCGTGTCCATATCGATATCCTGGAGCAGCATCTCGGTCAACTGTGCCAGCTTGGCCTCCGTGTAACGCATGGCTGCCGGGCTATCGCCGTCAATTGAACCGAAATTTCCTTGTCCGTCTACCAACGGATAGCGAAGGCTGAACTCCTGCGCCATGCGCGCGAGCGCATCGTAGACCGCCTGGTCGTTGTGAGGATGATACTTGCCCAACACTTCACCGACTATACGGGCCGATTTCTTATATGATGAGTTGGCCCGCAGCCCCATGTCGTGCATGGCGTAGAGGATGCGACGGTGAACCGGTTTCAATCCGTCACGTGCGTCAGGAAGTGCCCGCGCGACGATGACGCTTACCGCATAGTCAAGAAATGCGGTACGCATCTCATCTTCGATGGAGACTTCCTCTATGCTCTGGGCAAACATGCCATTGCCATTTGCCCCGTTTCGCGGCGGTTGGTCGGAGGGCAGATCGCCCCTGGGGGTTGCGCCCTCGGTGCCGTTTGGCTCACTCATTCACTTTCTCCCGCCGTTTTCGCGTTCCATGTCACAGCCTCCTCTGACACTTAGAAATAGTGTCTCGATCAAGCACTTCTCGCAGTGGTAAACGTAACGTCAAATGGACCTTTTGTGTCAGCCGCCGGCACTCGCCAAGGAGCCTTGAGCGAGCTATTTCAGCCCAGCAAATCCAGCCGCATTTCATTATCAATTATACCCGATCTAACCGATTTTAGCTAGCGAATCGGGTCTGGCCACAATGGCAAACACAACTGCCGGGCGTACAAATTGAAATCACGCACAGTTGCGTTTTGTCCTATATCCAGCCCAGGCCTGCGCTCCAACACAAAAAGAAAGACGGACAGGGTACAGACCCCGCCCGCCGCTTCACATCGAGATATTTTCTTGGTCTTGACGATCCGCTCAATCGGTGTCAGCCTCTTCTTCTTCGGCCTCAGAGGCGTCATCAACTAATTCAGCGACAGCCTCTTTTTCAGCTTCTGCCAGGGCAGCCGCTTCCCGGTCCTGTTCCCGCTGTTCAGCGTCAGACCAATTCTCGCCTTCGCGGACAACGGCTACAGCAAAAGTGGCCTCGACTTCAGGCATCAGCCGAATCGTCACATCATACAGGCCCAGGTCACGAATTGGCGCGTTCAACAGAATCCGCCTTCGATCCACCTCGAAGTCGACAGCATCGGCTAGCTGTTCAGCGATGTCGGCAATGGTAATCGAGCCGTATAATCGGTCATTTTCGCCTGCCCGCACGGCAAAGAGCAGTTGTTGGCCGCTAAGGACTTGCGCCTGGGCATCGGCGTTTGACCGTTCCTGTGCCCGCTTGCGTACCGCGGTCTGGCGTATTTCTTCCGCCTGCTTGAGGGCTCCTTTTGTCGCCAGAATCGCCTCTCTGCGCGGGAGCAAGTAGTTACGGGCATAGCCTCTGGCAACACTATGGACTTCGCCGGCGAGGCCAAGGCTGGGAATGTCTTCTGTCAACAATACTTTCATGCGAGCCATCGTATAAACTTCCTTCTCTTCTCAGGCGGCTGCCCAGGTAGAATATGCTTCCCTCTTGCTAGGAACAGGATACCAAGCGCCTGCTTCCCTGCTACGCCTAACTACGACGGCAACTCGGGTGCAAGACGAAATCCTGACATTTCCCCTGTAGCAAAGCATGCATTTGATAGGTATACTACAACCACTTATTCTACACTTGTTGCGGGTAAGCGGCAAATTTCGAGGCTAACGACATTCCTGCTGAGACGGATTTCAAGTGATCAACTAGGCCCCTGTCCCGGTACGCAGGAACCTGAGGTTAGGACTGGCTTCAAGTCGTCTGCGCGCTCCCAGAGAGAAAGAACCGCCGACAATTCCTGGAGGTCCGACAATGCAACGGGAACGAATTCTGATAGTGGAAGACGAACCGGCCGTGGCCAGAGGATTGGAGTACGCGCTGAAGGCGGAAGGATACAAAGTTTTTCGTAACTACTAAGCCTGGATGTTGTCAGGGATAAAGGGTTGGCCAAGAAAGGCGTTGTAGATGGCATCAATTGCGTTGAAGCCATGTTTACGAGCAGTAGAGATATAGGAACGCAGAGCACAGAAGATGTGTGCCCCGTCTTCAGTGCGAAAGCAGCCGGATATCTTCTGTTGGACCTTGATCATGCGTACATCTCGTTCGACCAGGTTGTTGTCAAAAGGGATGCGGAAGTCAAACATGAAGGCTAAGACGCCAGCCTTGTGTTTGTGCAAACGGTCAAGCAGGTTTTTGGGCGGCGACTGTTTGGGTCGGCCGATCGGTTTGCGTTTTGGCTTTGGCGGGGCAGGGTTGTCGGCAAAACCCTCGGCAATGAGCGCATCGTACTCGGCCTCGTAGTAGGCCAGACGGTCTGGCGGCAAGGTCGTATGCCGTGTTGAGGTTGATGCGACTTCGTCTTTGATGTCGCACAACAAGCGCTTCATCTTCTTGGCCCATGCCTGGTCGTACTGTTCGATGATGAAGTTGAGGTCGCGCAGGTGATGGACGTTGCAGAGGCTATGCTGACAGTCGCTAAACTTGAAGTAGGAGCGCCAGTAATCATGCAGAGCAACGCCTTTGAAATGGGGCAGGACGCCTCCGGCTCGCATGCCGATATGCCCGCGTTTGGCATGGACGTGGTACTGGGTCAGTTTTTCTGTGCTGGCCACGTGCAACCACTGCAACCGCTCGACGACACGCATGCCGCTCTCATCGAAATGGACGACAGGAGCAGCGATCAGTTGTTGGCGAATCTGGGCCAGACTCCTCTGTGTGCGCTTGGCAAGTCGGTAAACAGAGGCGAGTATCACCGGCTCCGAAGGCGCATCCCCGTAGAGCGCAGTCAGCAACTCTCTGATGCGGGCGAAAGGGATGAACTGTTGGCTGTAGAGGTAGCAGGCAAACGCCTTCAGACGCAGACCATACTGGGTCGGCTGCGTAACGTGAGAGGGAAACTCTCCCTTTACGCTCGCACCACAGCCAGGACACTGCTTTACTTCCGCCTGATGTTCCGTCACTTCGATGCGGGCCGGCGGAACGTCGAACACCTGCCGTTTCTCTTGCCGCGTGACTGCTTCCGCTCTCAGATCTGTCTGGCAGTGCGGGCAATCCGCCAGCGCATGGACGATGACATGGTCCGGCTCCGCCACCTGCATCAAGGTGCGCCCTTTGTGCCCGCGTTGCCCACCACGCAGCCGCTGGCCAGAGCGGCGCAGACTCTTGCGCCTGCCTTTCTTCGGACCATCGCTGCTCGGCGGCTTGCCGCTGTTGTGACTGTCTTTCGCCAGTTGATCCTGCAACTTCTGGATCAACTCCTGCTGCACTGCCACCTGCTGCTGCAATTGCTGCACCAACTCCTGTTGCGCACCATATTGCTGCTGCAGAACCAGAATCAGCTCGATCAGGCTCTCTCGGTCTATTCGCTCTAGCTGCTCTCGGTCCAACTGGTCCATTTTGCTCATGTCTCTTACTCTACATCAGCCAAGAGCATACGTACATTAGCTCTTTTTCTTTACATAGGCTTAGTAGTTACAGTTTTTTGGGCCAAGTCGGGCGCAGAGGCCCTCGAGCTGACGCGCCGCGAACAACCTGATCTGATTACGCTGGACATTCGTCTGCCAGATCTGAGCGGCTATGACGTTTGCCGGGCACTGCGCTCGCAGAACCAGCGCCAACCGATCTTGATGTTGACTGCCAAAGACGAGGAGCTGGACAAGGTGCTCGGCCTGGAGTTGGGAGCGGACGACTATATGGTCAAGCCCTACGGGTTGCGCGAGCTGGTATCGCGGATTCGGGCTCTGTTACGCCGCGCCTACGGCGACTTGGCAGCCCCGTCCGATGATGAAATCCAGCGCTTCGAGGGTCTTGAAATTGACCTGACTAGGTTGGAAGTCAGGCTGGACGGGGCCGCGATTGACCTGACACCCACCGAATTCCGGCTGCTGCGCTACCTTTCGGCACGGCAGAATGTACCGGTCAGCCGCAGCAGCCTTGTCGAAGCGGTGTGGGGTTACGAGAGCGACGTCAACAGTGACCGCACGGTTGATGTCCACATCCGGCATCTTCGTCAGAAGATTGAATCAGATCCGGCCAAACCGACGCGAATCGTTACGGTACGCGGGATCGGGTACAAATTCCAGGGACAATAGATTACGCAATGGCGCGAGCTAAGGAGGGCGACCGGCGAAAAGACAAAAACAGACGACAATGCCGTTTGGGGCTAACGGCAGATTCCCCTTCCTCCAAATAAAGGCTCATCCTTATTCGCAAGAATAAGGACCCATGGAGGCCGGCAGAAATTCCCATCCTATATTATGAAACCTTAATCCAAAAGCAACCGGCAGTTCAAAAAAGGTCGCTACAATGGAATGCAGGGCAGCAAACTTCATTCAATGTGTAGCATGATATAGGAGGAATGCTATGAAGCAACTTAGTCGAATGACCGGCGAAAAACCACTTCGCGCCAAGGTCCACAGAAAAGTCTGGATCCTATTGTCGGTGGCTATGCTGGCTCTTCTGGCCTGGGGCGGGACAGTTTCGGCCGCGAGTTTAGCGGAGCGAGTCAAGCCGGAACCAGGTGTCTTGATAGTAGCCGTTGGAGATGAGACCCCAGCCTCCGAGGTTGGCCTGCAACGCGGCGACATCCTGCTGGCTATTGACGGTGATATGGTCAACACGGCTGCCGAGCTGAGACACGTCATCCTGATGCGCGATCCCGGCGACACACTCGAACTGACGGTGAAGCGCGGCGACGAGGAGCTGACGCTGACAGTCACCCTGGCCGACAATGACGGCTACCCGTTGCTTGGTGTGGCCTCCAACGTTGCAGGTGATGTCCGAATGCGTAGCTCTCGTTGGCGTTCCAGCGGAATGCGCGGCTTTGGACCCTCTTATGGCAGGGATGGGAACCGAGCCATGAAGGACTTCCGTTTTGGCGGAGGCGATGGCGCCACGGTAATGGAAGTGCAGGAGAATAGCCCAGCTGCAACTGCAGGTCTGATGGCCGACGATGTCATCACCGCCGTGGACGAAACTGAAATAACCGGAATGAAAGACCTGGTCGAGGCAGTAGCGGCTTTCAACCCCGGCGACGAAGTCGAGTTGACCGTAGATCGTGACGGAGAAAGTGTCAAGTTGAACGTGACCCTCGGCGCCCACCCCGATGACGAGGGAAGAGCCTTCTTCGGCGTTCGAATCTCTCTTGGAGACCGCTTCCAGCCCAACAGAGACCAAAGCGATTTCGGTCGCCGGCAGCCCGATGGCAACCGCTTCAGTTTCCCATTCTCGCGCGGCCGCTTCTTCTTCGGCGAGATGCCTGAAGGTGCCCTTGTTATGGCCGTGCAGGAGGAAGGCCCCGCGGCTCAGGCGGAATTGCAAGGCCGCGATATGATCACCGCTCTGGACGAAACAACAATCAGCAGTTACGAAGACCTGGTGGCGGCGCTTGCCGACTACAGCCCAGGAGATGAAGTGACTCTGACTGTTGACCGCGATGGCGAAGCCATAACGACAAGCGTGACACTTGGCGCCCATCCCGACGACGACTCGAAAGCCTATCTGGGAGTGTCAATAATGCCCCTGGAAAGGTTCCGAATGCGAATGCAGGAAAACAGTGAGCAAGCCGATGAGAAGTCTCAGCGCCAGCACGCATCGGGGAGCGATTCTTAGACCGACAGTTTCTGCCCAGGGCGACCAGCTCGAGTAAGGTCTGAGAAGCACGAAGGAGTGCTTCGGTCACAGAAGCTGGCGCCGTCACATTAACACCCCGCTCTTCGGCTGTCTGCTGAACCGGAGAGCGGGATTTGTCAAGCCAGACTGCTGCCACCAGGGATGCGTCGAGAGTTCTCGATGAGTCCCTTTCTGGCGTAGAGGGGCGCAAATGCTACATTCTATCCGCTGGCGTCTGATCATCAGTTATACTGCACTAACTATTCTTACAATCCTGCTGATTGGCATTGTCGCTCTCAGTCTGGTCAGGCGTTATATGGCCGACCGCGAACAGGAGACCTTGACCCACAACGCTGAGGCAGTGGCTCGCATGGCGCGTCCTCTCCTCGTACGCGGGAACCAGCATTCTCGACTGCAGCAACTTGCAATTTCGTCCGGGTTTCTCACAAATACTGACGTGAAGATCCTCGGCGGAGACCGGCAGGTTGTCGCTTACTCACAGATGAGTCCCACCCAACTTGATTATATGCCCGCCTTTATGAGGCTGTTGCGTGAACTATCACCAAGCGCTAGAGCTACACTGCAAGACGGTCCTATCAGCCATGTAATTGTCGTATCGGGCCCCGGTCATCCGCGGGGGATGTTTGCGCTCGAAAATGATGATGATGGCAACCTTCAGACCAACCAGACAACCGCCCTGTCATTGGAAAGGCGACCGGGTATTCTAGGGGATCGGCTAGTTTTCGTGGATCCCGCCGCCGAATCAGCGTCCGTCTGGAACACGGCGGCTACGCCGGTGGCGACGCGGAGCTTCCGGCCATCCAGGAGACTCTGGGGGGTGGTCTTTGGCACCGCCGGCGCACCTGTGCAAGCCGCCGCCGGAGGGCCCCAAGTTACCTTTCCGGTCTACCAGGACGAGGATGTAGTTGGGTACGTCCAAATGACAAACCGATACCCGCTGTTCGCCGAGCCGCTTCTCGCGATTCGTCGTTCCCTGATGGTGGCCGGACTGGGTGCTGTCCTGGTCGCTGTTCTACTTGGGTTTCTGATGAGCAGGACGTTGACAGCTCCGCTGATGGCGCTGGAGAGCGCCACCCAGCAGATGGAAGGGGGCGATCTGGCAGTCCGGGCGCCTGAAACCGTTGGTGAAATCGGCGATGTTTCGCGTCGTTTCAATCGCATGGCCGCGAGGTTGCAGGCAACATTCGCCGACCTGGCCTCCGAGAGGGATGCTCTGCGCCGTTTCATCGCCGATGCCTCCCATGAACTGCGGACGCCGCTAACCGCATTGAGACAGTTCGTTGAGATCTTGCAAGGACAGGCAGGTGGTGACCCTGGGACCCGCTCCGAGTTCCTGGGGGAAAGTCAACGTCAATTGGAACGCTTGCAATGGATTACCGGCCATCTGCTAGACCTCTCGCGCCTCGATGGCGGCGTGGCATCGCTGGATATTGCCCACCACGATCTGACCAGTCTATTGGAGGAAGCGCTCTCGCCGTTTCGATCTCTGGCTGAATCCAAACAGATCGAACTGCGGGTGTCTGTGCCCGAAGGCCTTGAGCTGATCTGCTGTGACAGGGCAAGTCTGGGCATGGCCCTGGCCAACCTCTTGGACAATGCCCTCAAATATACTCCTTCCGGCGGCGTGGTGGAGGTAACTGCCTCAGAGGAAGGGCAAACAACCTTGCTAACCGTCCATGACAGCGGACCGGGCATTCTGCCGGCCGACCAGGAACGCATCTTCGAACGTTTCTACCGCGGCGGAGGCAGTGAACACCTTCCCGGAGCAGGACTGGGGCTGGCTATAGTCAAGAGCGCGGTGGAGGCGCATGGTGGCCGCGTACGCTTGGAAGACGGGGAGGGTGCAACCTTTACAATGGTCCTTCCGACTACTCCGTCACAAGCCAGGGAGGAGGGCTCCACACACGGTCTTCCCGGTTGAAGCAGAGTATTGGGTGGCGAGGCATGCCCCAAAGGGCCAAGAGTGCTGGTCACGTCTGTATTAATAGAGTAAACACAAGGCCTGGCGGAGGGTTACACGCCAGGCCTACTTTCCTTCACTTTTCCGACTTGCTTTACTGAATAGTCGTTTCCACGAGGCACGCACTTCTCGTTGCCAGCCAGAGCGTCAACCGCACCGCAGCGTCAAGTGCCTGCCAGGACTCCCCTATGTCGATTCGACTTAGGTCTGCTCTTGACCGTTCTGAATGAGGTTCGTATCCTGGTACTTCTTCCCTTCTTCTATCAGCATCACAGGGATCCCGTTGCGGATGGGATAGCGGTAGCCATTGCGGGGATTGAGCAGGAACTTACTGTCGTCCATCAGTTGCAGCTCTCCTTTATCTTCCGGATCGACCAGAATGTCCAGGAGCTGCGGGCTGACTTCGCCGCCCAAGGGCGCGTCCTCCAGGGGGGTAACCGGCGTCTCCGGCAACACGCCGCTGCCAGCGCCTTCTGGCTGTCCGCCTCCAATGGCCTGCTTTATTACATACACCACGCCGGCGGCAAAGCCGACGAAGAAGAGAAACTTGAACAGTTTTTTCATTGCGGGCCTCCATCGATCGTTTCTGGACCGGGCCATCCTAAGTCCTGCAATCGTAGCACACCCAAAGCCGTCAAGAAAATCCAACGGCATGCACTTAAACATTAGCCATTGGGTGGGACTGCTGTCACCAAGGTTATCAGTTTCTACGCCTGGTTGGCAGGTTCTACCTGTCTCAGATAGACTGGTTCCTTTCGAAAAATTGGACAGTTACTGTCTAATTCTGGAGTGGTGAGAATTTTGTTTTCGTTCATCAGCCTCCCTTCAGCATTTTCCTTGCCCAGCCCTTCAGTGCTTGCACCAGCGGGGATACTGTCGAGACGTCGTAGGTTGGCGGCGAGTACACTACTGGATAGAGGCACTGCTGCGAAGACGACGCGGGGGTGGCGAAAGATGGTTTTTAGGGGGGCCTTGCCTGAGGATTCCTCCGAATAAGTAAGGGCCGAAGGCCCGACCGCCCAAGAGCAAGGAAAGGGTGTAGATGAGTGGGGTGAAAGAGAACGGAAGTCGAAGTAGTCATAGAAGCGAGTCGTGAGTAGTTGGGAGGCTGGGACTTTATCGGGTCGGCGACATTGAGCGCAAAGAACCAACACCCTTTGCTGGGAGGCGCCAGAATTTAGCCCGACTCTTTGCACCATCGAGGCCTTTACGGTATAGTCTTCAAAATAGCGATAGCATGGGAGACTAAGATTTCCCTGTCCCTTTCTTGTTTCAGCGGCCGAAAGTCTTTCTTCAACTTGGCGCAGAGGATGTCGCATGGAAAAACAAATAACCGGCGCCGACGATCCCTTTCAAATAGAACTGAATTCCTTTTCTCAGGCGCAGAGCGCGGCCGCTCATGCTGTTCGCTACGTGGCTAATTCTGAGTTCAACCAGGCCGTACTTTTTTTTGAAGATGGGAGCTACTTGCAGTTTGAACACAGGGGCCGAGATAGCCGCTGGGCGCAGGCTTCTGCGGAAAGGACACAGGCGGATCGCGCCTGTGTCGCAATGAGCCACTTCCGACTAAACGCCCTCCATCTGCAGCTCTATTTTGAAGATGGCAGCGATGTCGCATTCACGATCTGACTTTGCGCAGACGCTGATTGGCGAGGAGATAGATTGATGGCGAGAATTGATGAAAAAGAAGAGTTTAGCAGCTGGCTGTTAGCATTGCAGGCCGGGGCGCTGACTGAAATGCAGAAAGGCACGCTGCAGCAACTGGTCGATGACGGCAAGGCAGATTCTTTGGAGGCGGCGGCCCGCTTTCTCGACTGGCAGGACTCGGTTATCGATCCGACCGAGCATTTCTACGGGCACTGAAGCGCGAATCTCCTTTGACCTGCGTGGAAAGGGCAGCGAGCAGTGGATAGTTTTCTGCTCGCTGCCCTTTTGACCTACGACGTAACACTACTGTTCAAAATCCTCGGGATACAGCGAAGCCAAAATGTAACTGTCCAGCGGCAGGAATGCTACCGCCAACTCCTGAACCTCTGCTGCTGTAACCGCCTCGACACGGCTTTGCACAGTTTCCAGGTTTAGGAAGTTCTCCAGATTTACATTTTCTTCCGCGGCGAAGTATTCCAAAACGCTCAGCCAGTAATTGTTCTGTTCCAGCTGTTCTTCGCGCTGGCGCACGATTTGCGCTCTAGCCTTCTCCAGCAGATCGTCTCGGGGCCCGTCTACCTGTACTTCGGCAATCAGCGCGAATAGCGCATCCACCAATTCCTGAACTCTGCCAGGATCGCTGCCAAAGTAGAGGGAGATTTCGTAGAGACTGTCCGGGTCGGGTACCATCGAGGCGGAAGCACCATAGGCATAGACTCCGCCAAGAGCCTCTCGCAACTCTTCCCGCATCAGGATATCGAGGATTGTTTCCAACATGCGCAGATGCAACCGATTATCCAATGAGTCTTCGCCGGGTCCAGTGAAAAGGATAGTCGTCAAGCTCTGCTCATCCTGTCCGCGATAAACCGGAACCTCCACCACTCCAACGGGCGGGTCCGGGGCTACGTCGCGCCAAGTCTCAGTCCGGTCGAGTGACGGCAGGTTGCCAATGTATCGCTGCGACCAATCGACCATCTGCTCGACGTCGAAATTTCCGACGAAGACAAAGGTGAAGTCACTGAAATCGGCGAATCGTTCCTGATAGATGGCGAATGCACGCTCAAGATCCAGCGAATCGATTATGTCCAGCGTAGGAACATTGCGTCGTACCGAATCGCCGTAGCGGGCTTCGATGAAGGCATCAGTTAAGGCGCTGCGTGGGTCGAGTTCGCGATTCCGCAACGACTCTGTGTACTGGTCCTTCAGCGTGGCAAAGGCGTCGTCATCAGCGTTGGCAGCAGTGCCGTACAGGTATATAAGCTGGAACAGCGTCTCGATATATTCCTTACCGGAATAGCCGTGGAATCCTTCTTCAAGTTCGCTGATGTAAGGGGCGACTGAAACCGACTTGTCAGCCAGTAGCCGCTGCAACGATGCATAACTCACGTCGCCGACGGCGCTCTGGCTGACTATGCTGTCAATGAAATCCGCCTCAGGATAGTCTTCATCGGTGACCAGTGAGGAACCGCCGGGACTGAAAGCGCTGAACAGGATTTCTTCCTCCTTAAAGGAGGTCGGTCTAAGCAGTACTCTGGCACCGTTTGCGAGTGTGAGTTCGGTGATGTTGTAGGTCTCATCCGTCTGCCGCGAAAGAACCTCAACCGGCTCCGGTATCACGGTCAACAAGGCCGAGACGGCCTCAATGTCCTGGTAGGCGTCAACCTGCTTGATTCGAACTTCTTCGAAAACAGTTGCAAGTTCTTCCTGGGTGGGCAGGCTGTCGGCATCCCGCTCCGGGCCGACTACGAACACAGAGCGGTTGCTGCCACCTACATACTGTTCCGCCCTTTGGTTCACATCGTCGCGGCTGATACCTTCAAGCAATCGTTCAACCAAAGCAAATTCCACGGCAATGCCTGGCACGGTTTCGTTCTCAAGGTAGTTGCGGCTATATTCGCTGGCCAGTGAATGATTGCGCAGGTTTTCACGGTCATTGAAAAGCCGTTCATATGTGTTATATATGTCCGACTTGGCTCGTTCAACTTCGGCGGCTGTAAATCCGTGACGGCGCACCCTTTCCACTTCGGTCAGGGCAGCATCCAGGCTTGAGAGGACTTCGCCTTGGCGCACCTGCACGCCAACTACCTGATAGTTGACACCCCGTATCAATTGCCCCTCATTGACAAAAGCCCCCAGAAACGGCGATTCAGCCTCTCTGGTGATATCGTCGAGCCGGAAATTGAGCATGGTATAGAACAGATTGCCGATCAATCTATCGCGAAAAACTCCGGCATTGTTCAGGTCAGCGGCGGCCTGTCTGTAGATGATCTGGGCAAGTGTAACTGGGAATTCCGGATCGGTGAGGATCAGATAGCCTGTGTCTTCGTAGTCGGGCAGAGAATAGGAAACCCTGGGCCGGACGGTTTCCGGAGCGGTCAACCCGCCGAAATGCTCAGTAATCTTGGATTCGATGGCGTCAACGTCGATATCGCCCACCACGATCACAGCCATAAGATCAGGCCGGTACCAGTCCTGGTAAAATCTGCGCAAAGTATCTGCCGGCGTGTTTTGGACAATTTCCATGTCACCAATCGGCATGCGGTCGGTGTAGCGGGATTCGCCCAGCAGAAGCGGGAACAGTTGTTTGTTCAACCTGCCGCTGGCATTTTGGTCTCTTAAGCGTTCCTCTTCCAGGATGACACCGCGTTCACTTTCCACTTCTTCATCGGAAATAGTCGCCCGGCTAGCCCAATCCTCCGCAACCTGGAACGTCGTCCCAATTATGTCTTCGTCGTCAGTCGGGAATTCTAGAAAATAGACCGTTTCGTCAAAAGAGGTGTAGGCGTTTACGTCCGGCCCAAAGGACATGCCGACGCTTTCGAAGTAATCTATGAGCGCCTGTTTAGGGAAGCGTTCGGTTCCGTTGAACATCATGTGTTCAAGAAAGTGTGCTAGACCCAACTGGTCGTCATCTTCCTGCACTGAGCCTGCATTTACCACCAGCATCAGTGTGGCGCGATTGGCAGGCTCTGTATTATGGCGGATGTAATAGGTCAGGCCGTTGTCCAGTTTCGCTTTGCGAATAGCAGGATCCATGGCAATGGGCGCATTCATGTCAAGCGTATCGCTGTCGAGATCCAGAAATGCTTGCGCCTGTTCCTGTTCTACTGCCGCCGGTGTCGGCGACTGCGCCTGTTCCGCGCTGGACTCTGTCGCTGCCGACGAACTCGGGGAGGAAGAATCGATCCCTTCGCAACCGCTTGCCAGCAATGCCAAAAGGACAAGAAGGCCAGCAAGAAGCTTTACGTTATTCAACTTGCGTCTGGTTGTCGTTCTGTCCTTCTGCCTGGAGGAGGACTCCACTGCCGATATTGTCGCGTCTTTCTTCATTATAGACTCCTTAGGTTCTCTCACGTTGGAATTAAACCTACCGCCGCTTACCAGTGTAACATTTGAATGTGAAGATCCTGTTGCCTTTTGCCTTAGGTACCTTAATCAAGGGGAGTAACACCAGACATCTCTTTGCGCTACTAACGGCCGGAGCCACCGACAGGCCGTTACCCTGCAAATGCTGTAAGTCACTTATCTGGACCTGGCAGGTTTTTTCTGGGTTACATTGGCGTGTGGATTTCTCCTCAATGACATCTGAACGGCCCGAGAGACAGCAGGGAAACCTTCAATCTGATCCTAATGATTCGCCAACGAACTTTGGCACCGGGTTAATGGTGGCGTCGGCAAGGTTACACGGGGCGAGGCGACGCAAATTGAATGTTTGACCCAAAAAAGTATACGTGATCTGCAGACCAATCCCAAAAAACTAGGGAAAAAAAGAGGTCTTCCCCTATTCGTTTCAGGCGACACATCCAAAAAGGCCGGGCCACTGGGGAGCGACGGTACTGCAAAAAGTAGGATCTTCAAGGTGGTGAATAGGAACGAGCCTGAGAATGTAGTCCAATGCGGGACTTCGAATCACTTTTGCCCACTAAGATCAAGTTTCACGAACGGAATCTGTAAGCCATGTGTCTATCGAACCCAATGCTGAACTTTGAATGGTGCTAAGTAATTGTAGACCGGCTCCGTATGTAATGACGCTCGCGGAACGCGGTCTCAGAATATGGGAGTCTGGGGATACCTGAAAAGCACTTCCTTCTAAGGACAACCAGACAGAAGCAGCTTGACAATTCAAGCTCGTCTGCCATACAATGACGAGCAACTAGAAACCAGTTGGAAGTCAAAAGGGCAGGACTGGAGTGTTCCTTCGTTTCCTCTCCTGGCCGCCCCCTTGTAGCAGCGGATAGGTTAGTCATTGATTGGGCTCAGACCGCTGCTTTGGATTACCGGCTTCATCCAAGCCGTCACACCGGCGGCGAACCCGCAAATAGGCAAGGAGACGACTGTGTCGAACATCGGATGGAAAGACGTTCTTTCGGAAGATATGCCCGTTGAACTGGCCCACGAGATCGATATTTTTGAGGGCCAGATGGAGCTGATGGGCCAGGGGAAACTTGACGAAAAGGTTTTTGCCGAAACGCGTCTGCGTCGCGGCGTGTACGGCCAACGATACGACAATGGCCAGCGGCACGACGGTTTCGAGAGCCGGGAGCTTGCATTTGAGGAATTGGAGCGCATCAAGGGGCCCGATACGCTTTGGCATGCACCTGGGATGCAGCGCATCAAAGTGCCTAGCGGCGGACTGACACCGAAACAGCTTGATGTGCTAGCCCAGGTCGCCGACGAATATTCCGACGGCATTTTGCACATCACCACCCGCCAGGATATTCAGCTGCATTTCGTGCATATCGAGGATACGCCGGACATGATGCGCCGATTGGCCTCGGTTGGCATTACCACTCGAGAAGCCTGCGGCAATTCTGTCCGCAACGTGACCTGCTGTCATCTTGCCGGCGTTTGCCGTACAGAGGTCTTTGACGCCACACCCTACTCCAACGCCTTTGCCGATTTCCTGCTCGGCCATGACGATGTGCAGGATTTCGGGCGCAAGTTCAAACCGGCCTTTTCGGGCTGCGAAAGCGAGGCTTGCGGCCTGGTGATGATGCACGACCTTGGCTACCTCGCCCAGATCCAAGAGGTGGACGGCAAGCCGAGACGCGGCTTCAAGGTCTATGTGGGTGGCGGCTTGGGAACGGTACCCCACCAGGCCAAAGTGCTGAGCGAATTCACGACGGAAGAGGAGATTCTGCCGCAGGCACAGGCAGTGTCGCGCGTTTTCGCTCGGCTGGGCGAAAAGCGGAACCGAAACCGCGCCCGCATCAAGTTTCTCGTGGCTAAGGTTGGCATCGAAGAGTTCCGCCGCCTTGTTGAAGAGGAGCGTAAGACGCTGCCTCACGATGACCGCTGGACAGCCTATCTCGATACGCTTCCCCATTACGAAGAGAAGCCGTCGAGGCCGCCGACTTTCCTGAACGGCCAGGTGGGCTCTTCCGAGTTCAACCAGTGGTTTGCGACAAATGTCTATAGCCAGCGCCAAGACGGGTATAGCGTTGTGACCGTAAACCTGCCCTTGGGTGATCTGACTTCGAAGCAGACGTGGGAACTGGCCGACGTCGCCCGTAAATACGTCGGCGACAATGTTCGATCCACCGTGGAGCAAAACATCGTCCTTCGTTGGGTCTCCGACTCTGACCTGCCCAACCTGTACGAAGAATTGAAAGCAATCGGCCTGGGCGACTCCGGCGCCGGCACTATTGTCGACATTACGGCCTGCCCCGGTACCGATACCTGCAAACTGGGCATTGCCTCTTCGCGGGGGCTTGCCGGTGAACTCCGCACACGATTGACCGTCAAGAGCGCCTCTTTGCCTGACGCAATCAAGGACCTGAAGATCAAGATCAGCGGCTGCTTCAACTCGTGCGGCCAGCATCACGTGTCCGACATAGGGTTCTTTGGCAACAGCCGCCGCTCCGGCAATTTCAAGATGCCTCACTTCCAGGTAGTCCTGGGAGGCATGTGGCGTGAGAATGCCGGCAGTTACGGACTGGCTGTGGGCGCGGTCCCCTCCAAGACCGTTCCCGAGGTAGTCGATGTAATCACTAACCGTTATGTGGAGGAAAGGTCCAAAGGGGAAACTTTCCAGGAGTGGATCGGCCGTATTGGCAAGAAGGAAGCCCGCAGTATGATTCAGCCCTTCATGAAACTGCCTGACTTTGAGCAGCAGCCGGAATTCTTCTCGGATTGGGGCGATCCCCGCGTATTCAGCCTCGGCGATATAGGCATCGGCGAATGCGCCGGCGAGGTTGTCTCACTGTTTTCAATGGAGATCTCGCCGGCAGAATCGGAAGCCTTCGAGGCACAGGTCGCGCTGGATGAGAACGACCCGGCGCGGGCGGACGCGATGGCCTATTCGTCGATGGTCAAGGCAGCCAGAGCGTTGGTGCGGACCCAGTTCCTTGACGTGGGCGACAGTCCTGATCGTATTGTAGAGGAGTTCAAGAGCCGCTTTTTCGACACTGAACTCTTCTTCGATCAGTATGCGAAGGGAAAATTCGGCCAGTACCTGTTGGACCGGCACAATAACCCCAATCCGAACCCCGACAACGATTCCGCCCACAGGCTGATCGAGGAGGCCCTGCTGTTCATCGAGGCCACTCATGTCTGCGAATCCAAAGTCGGCGGCAATGTCCTGATTGAGATTTAAGCCCGGCCTGTTGACAGTCGCTTTAGTGCCAGCGACTGTCAACGAGCTATAATTCACTGCCGCTGGAGCATAAGATGATTGCACCCCAACGCCTGTGCGTAAAGTTTTATTTTGAAGAGCTTTCGGTCGACGTCGATACTTTCATTCCTGTCTTTCACCGCTGGATACGGGAAGATGTCGTGTCGAACGAGATGCTGCTCGACGTGGCCGACTACAAACATATCCCGGACGGGCCGGCGATATTTCTCATCGGTCACGAGGCTGACTATGTTATTGACTTTACCGACGGCAGACCCGGCCTCCTGTATGTCCGCAAACGTGACGCTGGTTCCAGCTTGTCAGATGCTCTGGGCACGACGCTGACTCAGGCGTTGAACGGGGTAAAACTGGCAGAAAACGATGTGGAACTGGCTGGCAAATTGAAGCTGCGAACCGACGGCGCCACCATTGTTCTCTTAGACAGACTAAGCTACCCCAACGCCTCCTCCAATGGCGACGGCGCCAGTTCCGCCGCCGATGCTGCCCAGGCCCAACTCGCAGAAAACCTGACCGCGCTATTTGGGAGTGATGCCACCGTCACTCGAGTGGCTAACGACGAACGCGAGCCTTTGACTTTCGAACTGAGCGCGCCATCCGCTCCAAACGTGGACACTCTTCTTAGCCAACTGGAAAGTGTGAACTGAGCAGCGTTCTCCTCTTCCCATCTCTCACAGGGCAGTAAGGACAAATCCGGATGCTGGCCACAACTGCTGAATCCCGTTCCATCTATGAAACGGACCGGGATCCGGACGCCTTTATCCCTTTCATAAAGGCGGTCGGCCGCGGGGAGAAACTGAAGCGTGACCTCACCTATGAGGAGTCGGTAGAAGCTCTGCGCCAGATCGTTGAGCAGACCTGCTCACCGGCACAAGCTGGCGCATTCCTGATTACCCAGCGGGTGAAGGGAGAGGCCGTTGATGAGATCCGGGGATTTACCGCACTGCTGCGGACGGAAACGATCACCCAAATCCATCCGAGCGTGGAGGGGTTGCTCGACCTAGCCGTGCCCTACGACGGCAAGGTCAAGAGCGCGCAGCTGGCGCCAGCCGTTGCCATCGTTCTTGCAGAGGCCGGGATGCCGGTAGTGCTGCATGGCGACGAAGACGTACCTACCAAGGCCGGTATCGGGCCGGGGCCGGTTCTGCGTGCAATGGGTGTGGCCGACGACCTTGATCCGAAAGATGTGCAGCGCATGATTGAATCGGTCGGCGTCGGCTACTTGGCGGCTGCCCGTTTTGCCCCTCAGTGGCACGCACTGCTACCTTTGAGACGTCAGTTTGGCCTTCGAACTGTTCTCAATAGTGTGGAAAAGTTGCTTAACCCCGCCAATGCACCCTATCAGGTAAGCGGTTTCTTTCATGGGAACTACATCGAGCGCCTGCGGGACGTACAGACGGGAACCAAGCGCAGCTTTATCGTTCAGGGGGAGGAGGGATCGGTTGAAATGGCGGTCGGGCGCAAATCACATGTATTTGCCGAAGACGCGGCCAACGATTTAATCCTGGATCCTGCTTCCCTTGGCCACACAGAGCGCGTGCGCGTGCCCGCGCCGGCTGACGCCGCAGGCCATGCCGCGCTCAACGCGGCTGTTATCGCCTCGTCCCGTTGTGAGGCGACCGAGCAGGTTTGTCTGACGGTTGGAGTCATTCTTCATCTCTTCGATCTGGCCCAGAGTGTTGCCGACGGCATTGACCGGGCCCGCAATATCCTTGTCACTGGCGCCGCGCAGGCCCGCCTGGAACGAGCGAAGGCGACGTGAAGGGCCCAAGGATCCAAGTTTCCGAAGACGGTTGTTGAACGGCGCGAACCGCTACCTCACTTTCCCCTTTCCCATTTCTCCCTTCTTTTGCAACAGAAATAAGTCACATACTGTTTTGTCCTGACCGTCCCTTTATTCTCGGCGCCAGACAGGCGATCCGATTGGGTATTCGGTAAGAAGCCGCGACGTCTGTTGAGCAGCGCTGTCGGGAAGAAGACGTAACGTCGGTGAGGCATGCTTTTGGAGGAGGGCGTTACGGGAGGTGTGCCTCCACAAGAGAGGGCCGAAGGCCCGACCGCCCAAATGCTATTGGAGAGCAGAGTGAACCAAATTGAGGGTCAACACCTTTGCTGGCAACGTTCAGGGTTGCGAGTTGACTGCGGCTGAGGGGTTAAGTTTTTCTGCGAGCAGTTCTGCCAGCGCCAATGCCTCATTCTCAGAGGTGATTTTGCCCGCTGCTTGTGCCTCTGCCAGTTCACGCATGATGTCTCCCACTTTTGGGCCAGGCGTCAACCCCAGATGCTTCATCAAACTGTGGCCGTCTACGAGCGGCTCGGTCAGATGTTCGGCCGCTTGCGAGAATGCATAGGAAATCAAGCCTTCCATTGAGACGAGGAAGCGGCCCCACTCATCCCCGCGCTCGTGCCCGGTCGCTTGCCTATCGGAAATCGCCTGGAGCGTCACATCCAGCCCATCGAATGGCTGTTGCCCCCTGCCCGAATGTATACCTGAGACCTGTGCAAACTGGTGGCCGGCGACGACGCTGCCGGCGTCGCGAAAGAAGCGGTAAGCCGCAACCGGGTCGATGCGGGGGTCCGCAGGGGAGAGCGCCTCGAACAAATCGCGTGGATTACCATGCAGCGCCGCGACTCGCTCAGCCAATAACACTTCTCGCCTGCTGAATCGGAGGTTAGCGATCCGATGGGCGGCTATCTGAGCACTCAATTGGTGGTGGCCGGCGAAGCGCGGCCGCTCGATTCCGTTCTCGATCACAGTTGAGTAGCTGCCTGGCTTGCCAGTGTCGTGGAATAGCGCATGCCAAGTGAGCCATCCGGCGCGGTCGCGGCCGGCCGCGATGTCGGCGCTGAAGTGGGTGCGCAGCTCCTCTGCCCATGGGTCTAGAGTCTGACTCAGGCTACTGTCTCCCGGGGACGGGCCTCCTCGCAGCCAATCTCGCAATTCGGCGGCGTAACGAACGGCTAGAAGGGTGTGCTCGTAGGCGTCGAGATGGTGACGTGAAGACTGGGTCACACCTTGCAAGGCCTCGACCTCCGGAAACAGCTGGGACAGAAGGCCGAGCTCGTGCAAGTCGCTGATGCCAACGTCGGGGCGAGCGCAGTCCAGAAGCTTCCACAACTCATGCCGCACTCGTTCGGCGCTGACGGAAAGAATCGTTTCGGCGCTCGCGAGAATCTGTTTTCGCGTTTCAATCTCGACTGTGAATCCCAGCTGGGCGGCAAGGCGCACGGCCCGCAGGAGGCGGAGCGGATCATTAGGCAGGCTTTCGGGCGTTACACGGCGCAGCCGTCTTGCCGCGACATCGCGCATGCCGCCGCAAACATCGAAAAGCCGAGGCGAACTGTCGATGGGGAGTTCCAGTGCGAGCGCATTGGCGCTAAAATCACGCGCCAGCAGGTCGGACTGCAAGTCGCCTCGCAGGGCCGCGGCGTCACATTCTATCCTGCGGCCGTCGGCACCGTCCCCTATAAGGCGGGCGACATCTCGGGCTTCATCCAGGGGATAGAAAGCCCAGCCGAGTCTGTCCGCCACTCTTCGCGCGACTGGCAAGACGGGGCCACTCAAAACCAGGTCCAGGTCTGTTGTCGCGGCGCCTGGGTTTTGGGAGAGGGGGTCAGACGCGCGGCCGGCATCCCGGTTTATGTTGGCAGTGATTGGGTGAGACCAGCCTGGAATGCAAGATATGCCCAGGAGGTGATCCCGCACCGCGCCGCCGACGATGTAAATCGGCGCCCGCTCTGCCATGAATGCGTCTAGCACCTGTTGTATGGCGTCAGGTGGGTTCAGGTAGGGAGTATTTGGAAGCATTGCCGAAAGTGAAAGGACCCGTCACAGCGTGTTTCTTGCCCCTTCCGTAGTCAACCTACTCTCAGATCAACGCCTCGATCAGGAGAGGTCCCGGTTCTTCAATTCCCCGGCGCAAAGCCGCCACAAACTCGTCGGCGCTCGCGGCGCGGACAGCCGGCACGCCCATTCCATTAGAAATGGAAACCCAATCCAGAGTTGGAGAGTCGAGGCGCATCATGGCCTGGGCATGAGGCCCTGCTTCTGCGTCGCCGCCGACATTTTGCAGTTCGCCCTGCAGGATGCGGTAACTGTGGTTGGCGAAGATGACGTTGACAACATTCAGGGATTCGCGCGCCTGCGTCCACAGGGCCTGCAAGGTATACATGCCAGAACCGTCGCCTTCCATGGCAAACACCTGGCGATCAGGGCAGGCCACGGCGGCGCCGGTGGCGGCAGGCAGGCCCTGGCCGATAGAGCCTCCGGTCACATGAAGCCAATCATGGGGCGGCGCGGTTTGGGTGAGCGGGTAGGCCTGGCGGCCACTGGTAACGGATTCATCGGAAACGATTGCGTTTTCAGGCATCAGCGCACAAAGGGCTGTCCAAGCCCCCTCCAGCGTCAGCGACCCGGTCGGCAGCGGCGGCCGCTCTAATGGCGCTAATGGCGGAGGGTCGGAAGGCGCGGCCAGCTCTTCGCTCAAGGCGTCGAGCGCGGCCGGAACGTCTTCGTGTTCGGCGGCAAGCAAATGAATCTGGGCGTCCGGCGGCGCCAGCCGGCTGGGGCTGTCCGGGTAAGCGAAAAACCCCACGGGGTCCTTGGCACCGACCAATACAATATGTCGTGCGCCCGCCAGCAGAGAAACCGCCTGATCTACCGGATAGGGAAGGCGAGCCACGACAGGACGGCCGGCTCCCCTGGAAACGCGCGCCGCGGCGCGATTGCCGACCACCCTGGCATTGGCTGCCGCGGCGATGCGGTGCGCCAAGCCGCTGACACCTTCGTTACACATCACTTGATCGCCAACGAGAATTACTGTCTCTTCGCCCCGGCGCAGCAGCTGCGCAATGGCGGCTATGCGCTCCTCCGGCACTTGTGCCATCGGCGGCGGGTCTTGGGGGGGAGCCGGGCCCTCCGCCGCGTCCCAAGCAGTATCCCCCGGCAGTATCAGAGTGGCGACCTGACCTGGTGGAGTAAGGGCGGCGACGATGGCTGCGGCACCATCGCTGGCGACCGCGAGGGCATTTGGCGAAGTGCGTACCCAACCAGAAACCGGCCGGGCCAGGCCCTCAATATCGCACGTCAGAGGGGCATCGTATTTGAGGTGATAGGTGGCATGATCGCCGACAATGTTAACTATTGGCGAGTGGGCCTTGCGCCCATTATGCAGATTGGATATGCCGTTGCCCAATCCTGGCCCCGTGTGCAGAAGCGTCGCTGCCGGCTTGCCGGTCATGCGGGCGAAGCCGTCCGCGCAACCGGTGGCGACGCCCTCAAACAGGCACAGGACCGAGTGCATCTGCGGCACGAAGTCCAGTGCAGCAACAAAGTGCATCTCCGACGTACCGGGGTTCATGAAACATGTGTCCACGCCGCCGTCGTACAGTGTGCGAATGAGAGATTGAGCGCCGTTCATGGGCAGAACTCCGTACAGGGCGAGAATGGGAGTGAATTCAGCTGGGATTCATATTAAGTGGATTCTTCCGACTCGTCAGTCTCTAAGGCAGACTCGATTTCCTGCCAGGCCTTCTCCGCGGCCGCGGCTGTCTGTTGGGAGGGCGGCTCGTCGCCATAGCGGGCTTCGCTGTAGGCCGAGGTGATAGTCTGCACCAGCGGGCCGTCAAAGCCGGGAATGTCGGTCAGGCGGCCGGCAAAGCGAGATGGTGTTTCCGCTTGCGATCTCAGGACGTTGCGGAAATGCGCGAAGAGAAGCAACCTTTGGTAGATTGCGCGAATCAGTCGACGTGTGTCGCTCTCCCCCTCTAGAGACAAGAAAGGGTCAGGTTCCTCCGGAGCAGGACCGAATCGAGAACGCAATCGCGCCCACAGATTAGCCAGTTGTGCCTGAAGCAGACTTGTAGTCAGGACCGATTCGCGCACCTCGTCAGTCTCCTTATCCTGTCGGCTTCGCAGCTGGCGTAGAACCAGCATGAAGATGATGAATACGCCGATTGCGACAACCAGGAGGGCAACCCAGCGGTAAGGCTCCGGCACTGCTTCGACAACCCTTTCCGGCTGTTCCGGGAATGGTTCAGGTGTAGGGGGCTGAGGTCTGCCGGCCGATTCATTTTCCTGTGAACGGTCACCGAACAAGCTACGCAGGAAGCGAATCAGATACTCGATCAAGATGAATATCGGGTAGGCGACAACTGTGATTATCCACAACAGAACGGTGCTGATTCCGCGCCAAATCAGCCCGAGCGCAGTCCAAAGTATGGCTGCATCCTCTGGCTGGATAATCAGCCCAATCAACAGGGCAACGCCCAGCATCAATAAGATCGTTAAACCAATGCCAACCATCCAGCCGCGGTTGGGGCGCAATCTGCCCACGCGGGCGCGGCGGCGCCACCCGCCCGACTTTCCAAGGTTGGCAACACCCAACCCCGCGAGACCAGCACCAGCAAAGAAAAGAAGCAGCCCTACGGGATTAGACAGCTGGCCTTCGGCTGCGGCAAACGGGTTGACAGCCGCCCCAGGCTGGCCGCCTTGGAAACCTGAGGGTATGATCCAGGCAAACAGTGCGAGCGCGGCGCCGCCTGTAAGAAATGCCCGCCAGATCTCTTCGTGTCGATACTGACCATGACCATCCAGCGCGCCCCTCAGCCAGAGGAAGATGCCCATGAGCAGGAAAAGCGCCGCTCCGGGAACTTCAATTGGATTGTCTGGCCAGTAGATCAGGTCGTAGCCCGCGGCAAGTAGCCAGCGAAGATCCCAGACGCCAAATTCGGGTTGAAGGAAGCGCAGCCACAACAGAATTAGTAGTGCCGCAAATCCAAAGGTGGCAATGTGCCGCCGCACCTGGTTGGCCCGACGAAAGTTCCTGCGTTCAGCCATAGTCGGCATTGTCCAGCGGGCAAGTGAAAAGCTGAACACCTGCAGGACGACAATCATCCACGGTGACATCAAAGGGCCGGCGACGGAGGGGGACAGGAAGCCCTGCAGGAGTAGCATCCAGGGCCAGAGCCAACACAGGCGCATGAAACCCACCAGGACTGGCAAAAGCAGGCCCTCAACGTTATTCCACTCTACGTGCCTCCACGGCACTGCAACTGATGAAGTCATCTCTAAGAATTATGTAAAGTGCTATCAAGAAAGGAAGCGTAAAGAAGGAGCCCTTGTAGTGCAACCCCTGGGGTCGCGGCTAGCTGACGCCAGGCATTTACCCGGCCGGGACGGGCGCCTCCACTTCGGGCATCTCCTGCTCCGCTTCGAAGGACAAGTCTGACAGGGCCTGCTCGGACAGGGCCTGCTCCGACAGCTGCTGAAAGGTTACGCCTGGGATAGCTCTCTCAAGAGTCAACCCACCGATGCCCAGCAGAGTGACCGCAAACCCTCGACGATGCAGATCAGCCAAAACCCGGCGCAGATTGTCGGAGAGGGTCGCGCTGATCAAAACGATCGATGTGCCGTTGCGAAGGTGGTCGGCCTCCTGTAGCAGAACTCTCTCTATCGTTGTATGGGGCACGCCCACGCAGTAGGCAAGCGCTTCCAGGACGCGTGTGAGTTGCCTTGGGTGCGCGCCGGGCAGAATTCGCACGCGCTGGCCCGCGTACATCATGCTATTTGCGAAGACTCCGAAAGCATCGCCGCGCAGCTGCGCCCAGCGGGCAAGGGAAGCGCCGGCGCTGATGGCGAATTCGCGCAACGCCGGGTCGATCCCTTCAAATCGGTGATTGAAGGTGCGGATGTTGATGAAGATTGCCAGTGGGCGTGAGGCGGACGGCTCGAACTGCTTGGTCTGCAGTTCCTGGCGGCGAGCTGTGGCCTTCCAGTGAATGTGGCGAAAGTTATCGCCGGGAAGATACTCGCGAACGCCGCTCACGCGCAGAGGGTCGTCGATCAGCCGATTGCGGCTCTGGTAGTCTCCAAAAGGGTGGCGGGCGTCCAACCCCAATTCAGGCAGTGTATACAGACGGGGATAGACCAGAAGCAGCGTGGTATCCGAAAAGTCTTTGAACTGGCTGCGGAATCCAAAAATGTCGCCACAGACGAGTTGGACTGGCCCGAATCTCCAGGCGCCGCGCTGTGTGCCGGTGACCGTATAGCGGCGGATGACCCGCTGGTAGAGACCGAGGGAGAACAGGTTAACCAGGACGCGCCGGCTGGGAAGAAAGTGCCGGGCTCGTTCATCGGGTTTCAAGTCGAGCGCAGTGGGGATATCGTCCTCGCAGCGCAGCCAAGCGAGGGGCAACGGTTTTGCGTTGGTTACTTCCAGCCGCAGGTCCGTTTCTTCGCCGAAAAAGAGGCGTTCTACGCTGAACCTTCGATGGTAGGTCACCTCGGAAAGGCTGTAGCGACTCCAAAGCCAAACCACCAGCCCCAGCAGACCGAGAATTAGGGCCATTGTAAAGATCAGGCTGTTGCGCGTAAAAAGCGCCAACACCAATATGACTACTGCAGCCATCCAGCCTGTGCGCCCCATTAGCTTGAGACGGTCGAGCGCCCGTCGACAGCGGTAACTGCGTCTGCAGTTTCGGAGGAGATGTCCATGTTCAGCCCCTCGTCCTGGCTTGGGTCGAGCGGCTCACCCGAAGGCGGCGATTCTGACTCGGTCGGGCTATCCTGCCAGTTTTCCTCTACAGGGACGGGCACATTGGAAACAATGCCCTCCAACACGCTGGCGACGGAGGTGCCATGCAAACGGGTATCCGGCCCGGGAATCAGCCTGTGGCGCAGGACAGGAAAGGCAAGCTGTTGGATGTCGTCCGGCGTGACATACGTCCTTCCCTGAATGGCGGCGAAGGCCTGAGTGGTGCGGTAAAATGCGAGGCTGCCGCGCGGGCTTACACCCAGGTCCAGAGCGCTCTCGACGCGGGTGGCCTCAACGAGATCGAGAAGATAATCCTCTAAGACAGGATGGACGTGTACATCGCGACAGATAGTTACGGCACGGCGGATGTCTTCGGCGTTGACTATAGGCTGGATTCGGTCCAGCGGGTTGTCGGCGCGAAAGCGGTGCAGAATCTGGCGTTCCTCTTCGCGTTGGGGATAGCCCATCGCCACCTGGATCAGGAAGCGGTCCATCTGCGCTTCAGGTAGAGGGAATGTACCTGCCAACTCGACCGGGTTCTGGGTCGCCATAAGAAAGAAAGGGTAGGGGAGCGCATGGCTGATACCGTCGACGGTGACATTGCGTTCTTCCATGGCTTCCAGCATGGCGCTCTGGGTACGCGGGCCAGCGCGGTTGATTTCGTCGGCCAGGACTACACCGGCCAGAATGGGACCGGGGCGGAATTCAAAATCGTCTGTCTTGCGGTTATAGACGCTGACGCCGACGATATCCGACGGGAGGAGATCGGGCGTGAACTGGATGCGTTGAAAGCTGATTCCCACGGAGGCGGCGAGGGTCCTGGCCATCATCGTCTTACCAATGCCGGGGACATCTTCCAACAGTACATGACCTTCGCAAAAAAGGGCGACCAACAGTTGATCGACTGTCTCGTCTTTACCCACGATGACCTGGGCGACGTTTTCGCGCAGCCGTCGGGCCAGGTCCTGTACAAATGCGATGTCTGACATGACTGCTCCTGAACTGACTGCACCACGTCAACTTTAGCCTGTCCCGGTGCAGTCAGGGGAAAGACTGATGCGATTCTGCCGCCGGACCAACAACACAAAATTCGGCCAGAATGGCCGCTGGAGCACGCTAGTTATGGTGGGCCCCGTAGTCATTTTTGGCAGCGGTCAGATGAGCATGCTTTGGGGGGAGTATAACAGTGCGCAGACCGAACGGCAAAGGAGAGCGGTGTTCAGAATTGGGCTCTCTGAGCATCGAGTTGGGCACGTTCAACACCTGATCACCAAGAGGAAAGGGCTGACTAATGTCGAATTCTTGAAAGCGGTTCTTCCCCTGCCCACACGCCCTGCAGGTTTTCGAAAATGAATTCGCCTCTTCGCTGCCAGGTGTCGTAGGTGACTCCGGCGATATGCGGCGAAAAGATGACATTGTCAAGACTTAGAATAGGGTTATCAGGGTCGGTCGGTTCGTCATGCAAAACATCCAGCCCTGCGGCGCGAATAGTGCAGTTGTTCAAGGCTTCGGTGAGTGCGCCCTCGTCTACTACCGGGCCGCGGCAGGTATTGACGAGAATCGCGCTTGACTTCATGCGCGCCAGTTCAGCCGGCCCGATGAGATCTCGGGTATGCGCATTCAGGGGTACGTGGAGGGTGACGATGTCCGAACGCTCCAGCAACTCCTCTAAAGTTACCCGCTCGACTTGTAGACGGTGTTCCTCCTCAGCGGTCACTGGAAATGGGTCAAAATAGAGGACTTCGGCTTGGAAGGGGACCAGCCGCTTGGCCACTTCTTTGCCAATGTGGCCGAGGCCGACGATGCCTACGGTCTTGCCGTGAATCGTGAAGGTCGTCATGCCGCTGTCGATATCTTTCCAACCCTGGTTGCGCACATTGCGGTCCATCTCTGCCAGGCGGCGGTACACGCTCAAAATTAGGGCGAAGGTGTGCTCGGCCACGTCAATTGAATTTGTGCCGCCGTTGTTGGCAAGCGGTATCCCCAGCTCAGAAAGCAGGTCCAGGGGCATGTGTTCGAAACCGGCGCTGACAAGCTGAACCAGTTTCAGCCCCTGCGCTGCTCGCAATACCGATTCTTCCAGGGTGCTGGGAAAGAGGATCAGGAAATCGGCGTCGGCGGCCTGGCGCGCCTTTTTTGCTTCTGGCAGATCGTGGGGTAGGACGGCAACATCCCAGTCTGCGGGGGCCGGAGCAACTATTTGTTGGGCTAGTTCGGTTACAAGACTGGTGAATAAGATGACTTTGGGCATTAGTGCGTTCCTTGGTAGGCGGTGAAGTGTTCTGCAGCCAACATTTGACTCAGGTGTAATCCGCGGGCCGCGAATTATAGTGGCTTAGCCTTCAAGCTTCCAAACCTGCTGAGCTGTTTTTCCGAAGATCCAGGCGCGCTCTTCGGCGCTTATGTTGTCAAGATAGGTAAGTGGAAATTCCAGCGAGTTGTCGAATCCCTCACGGGTGCTTACAGGCGGCCAATCGCTGCCCCACATGATTCTCTGGGCGCCGAATGCCTCCAACGTCAGTTCGGCCAGGGGCGGGACATCGGCAAAGGGACACGGGAGATGGCAGAATTCTCCAAAGCCAGGCAACTTGATTGTCAGATTCTCGTGCTGGGCAAGAGCGGTTATGGCAGCGAATTCGTCCAAATCAACACCAGGTTTGACTCCGCCAAGATGCTCTATAACCATCGAGAGATTGGGGAACAGGCGCAGAACTTCGGCAAACTCAGCGCTCTGCAAAATGGCGGGCCGGCTGAAAACACTGACCACCAGATCCAACTCGGCTGCAGCCCGCCAGGGGGCAAGCGGATCGCTGCCGCGCCCGCGAAAGTCTGCCAGCAAGCGGATGCCGGCGATCCCCTGTTCCGCCCAGGCGCGGACGGCGCTGCCATCGTCGTCTTCGGCCACGATCATGGCGGCGGCCAAGCGGTTCGGGTTTGCTTCGATGGCATCTACGAGGTAGCGGTTGTCGCTGTTTCCCATGTATTGGATCAACACGGCCTGATCGACGCCTGCTCTCTCCATATGATAGAGAAGGACTTCGACCGGCTCGTACTTATGCAGGCCGATATGACAGTGGGTATCGACGATGTCAAACTCTCTTTTTGTCATTCCGAGGACTCCTTGTCGCTCTAGACTTGGTTGACTGCAAAGCTGAGCGCTTCTTCGGTGGGTTCCGTGCCCAGTCCCGGCCCCTGGGGAAGCGTGAAGTAGCCGGCTTTGCAGTCCATGGCGCTGCGAATGAAGCGTTTGTTACGGTCGAAAATTGAGTGCTGGTACTCATGCATTGCAAAGTTGGCTAGCGTGGCGGCTACGTGAAGGCTGGCGGCCTGGGCGATACCAATGTTGATAGTGGCGTGGGGCATCACCTGGCAGTTAAATGGCTGCGCCAGTTCGCAGATGCGCCGGTACCCGGTAATTCCGGTATGGGCCATTTCCGGCTGAATGACGTCCATGCAGCCAGCTTGCAGGCGCGGAAGGTATTCATGGACTGTGCGCCACTCCTCTCCCAGCCCGATCCGGGTGCGTGCTGCGCGGGCTACGCGGGCCTGCCCGGCCTGATCTTCGGGCGCGACCGGCGCTTCGGCCAAATACAGGTCAAATTCGCATAGCCTATCAATGAGTTGGATTGCTTCCAGCGCGGTGTAGCGCCAGTGGAGATCAACTAGAATCTTCGGCGCGGGGCCAACCTTTTGGCGGATGGCTTTTATCTCGGCGACCTCGCCTTCGTCAGCGACGACAGCGGCGTATTTCAATGCGGAGAAGCCGCGGTCAATCCATTCCCTGCCCAGTGCGGCCCGCTCCGCCTTAGTCGCGCCGGGCAGCCCGGAGACGTATACAGGCAGTTGCTCATGGCGCAGGCCTCCCAACAGCTGCCAAACAGGCTGCCCCAATAGCTTGGCACGCAGGTCCCAGAGGGCGATGTCGAGTCCGGCGATGGCGTCGAGGGCGTAGCCGCCAAAATGGCCACGTACACGCTGCAAGTCGTACAGATCCTCATAGATGCGTTCCACGTCGTGGGGGCAGCGGCCAGTGACGAAGGGGATCAACAACTCCTCAAGAATTGTCTGCGCCACCTGCGGCGCCACAACCCCGAAACATTCGCCCCAACCGACTGTACCGTCGCTGGCAACTGCCTTCACGAGAAGAGTCTGGTCGTGGACTGGGTAGACAGTGCGGTTGCCCGGTCGGACGATGTAGCCCTTTGGGTTGGGGAGGTTGTCGTCCTCCAGCGGGCCCAGGTAGGGTAAGTCGCGTGGAATAAGAAGAGGATACAGTTCGATTGATGCAACTGTTGTATTCATAGGATGGGGGGACTTATCGTTTGGGATTGAGACTTACGGCCCTCGACTTGGCGAGACTGGTCTTTCTGGCTCTGGTTAAGAGGACAAGAGCGGCTCTATGTCCTGCCAAATCGCGTCAAATTCTTGCAAGTCCTGCTGGTCCAGGTAGGCGCCGGGAATGCGGCTGGCAGTGGAAGTGAAGATGCCTCGGCGTTTGAAAACCTGTTTGTACACGGCGACACCGTGCATGCGCTCGAAGTTCAGGAGAGGCAGCAGTCGGTTGAACAGGGCCCGGGCGGCGGGCTCGTCATTTGCCTCCAACAGTTGCCAGATCCTGGTGTGGATGTCCACAGACTGGCTGGCCGGCATGTTGCCGCACGCCCCCCGCCGCCATTCTTCGATCATGTAGATACCGCCCTGCCCGCCAAAGACCCCATTGCATGCGTCGCCGGCCGCGGCGAGCGTGCGCGAAATGGCGCGCGGCTCCGGTAATGTTTCTTCTTTCAGATACTGAACGCGCTCCAGCTCCCGACACATGCGAGCCAGCAGGTCTGATGACATTGGGGTGCCGATTGGACCCATAAAGTTCTGAATACAGATCGGGATGTTCAGGGCTTCGTCGAGAGCCTGATAGTAGTCGTAGCAGCCGCTTGCATCCGGATGTAAAATGTGGGGCGGCATGGCCATGATGCCGTCGGCGCCTACATCCTGGGCGTAACGGCCGAGGGCAACGGCCGGAACCGTGTGGCCATGGGTTGTGGCGGCGACGACCGGCACTTGTCCGTCGGCTTCTTCTACGACGATTCGGATCCAGCGTTGGCGCTCTTCGTCGGACATAGCGGCGAACTCGCCGGCGTTGGCAGGGCCGACGAGACCGGCGGCGCCGGCCTGAATGCAGAAATCGACTTGCCGGCGCAGTGCGGCTTCATCCAATTCCAGGTTATCGGTAAACGGGGTGACGACAATTGCATAGATGCCGCGCCAAATCTTGCTCATCAGATATGCTCCGGCTCTGTAACTGTTTTCTGACCGGCCGACTTCGCCATAGGTGAAAAAAGGTTAACTGTTGTTGCCATAAGCGCATGCGCGATTTGCGGACCTTCGGGGGGTGGGCGAGTATCGCCCAGAGCGTTCAGCTGACCAAAATCGGCAGCGTGTTCCGGATCAACAAAAGCACCAGGATATTGCCCTGAGACTCCTGCTTAGTATACTACATGTGGGTAACCACTCAATTAATAAGCGAGCGAAAAGACCATGAAAATCACTGCTGTAACGGTATCCCGGCTGCAAGGTGTTCTGGACTATGACGGGGAGTTCTGGGAGGAGCGGCTGGTGCGCCCTCTCGACATTTACCCTGAACATAAGTCTGAAGGCCCGCACGAAATGTTTGTCGTCGGCGAAGGCCGCTATAATATCACTGCGTATTTTGTCGAAATCGAGACCGACGAAGGGGTGTCCGGTATCGGCGGACCCCTGCCCTTTGACCAGGCTTTCGTCATTCAGACGCAACTGGCGCCGCTTCTGATCGGTCACGACGCGCTGGCGACTGAAAGACTGTGGGACCGAATGTACCGAGCCCAGGTGCATGGCCGCAAGGGCACTGAGATGATGGCGCTCAGCTCGGTGGACTGCGCGCTTTGGGACTTGAAGGGCAAGTGGTTCGACGCTCCGGTCTGTCAATTGCTGGGGGGACCGACCAGGACTGAAGTACCTGCCTACGCCAGCGCCTTGGGCTATTCGCTGGATCCGGAACTGGTGCAGGAGCGGGCAAAGCAGTTCGTGGAGGAAGGCTTCAGGGCGACGAAGTGGTTCTTCCGCGACGGCCCCACTGACGGGAAGATGGGCATGGAGCGCAATTTGCGGCTGGCACGTACGCTGCGCGAAAGTGTTGGACCGGACGTAGACATTATGTTGGATTGCTGGATGAGTTGGGATGTTCCCTACACGGTGCAGATGGCCCGTCGCCTGGAAGAGTACGCCCCTCGCTGGATCGAGGAGCCGGTACTGCCCGATAAAATCGAACAGTACGCCCAGATCCGCGCTGCGGTGAATATTCCCATTAGCGGAGGCGAGCACGAATACACACGCTGGGGACTGAAACAACTGATGGACGCGGGTGCGTGCGACGTCTACCAGCCTGACATCTACTGGTGCGGCGGCATTTCGGAGATACAGAAGATTCTGGCCCTGGCATCTGCCTACGATGTGCCGGTGATCCCTCATGGACACTCAACGCCGGCCAGTATACACGTCATCGCGGCCTGGCCCGAGCCGACTACGCCAATGCTGGAATACCTGATCAAGTGGAACGAAGTCCACCAGTTCTTTCTTAAGAATCCGCTTAAGCCGGTCAATGGCAGTGTAAGCGTACCTAGCGCGCCGGGCATTGGCATGGACCTGGATGATTCCAAGATTTCGCAACGCGAGGTAGTTACGTTCTGACTCTGGGCGAAGCGGTTAGCGCGGGGTGGTGGGATAGCCCACGGGATCGATGTGGGCTTCAATCAGGAAAGGCTTTTGCGCGGCTATGGCACTTGCCATGGCCGCGTCGCATTCGTCCGGGGAAGAGACGCGGGCGGAGGCGATGCCGTAACCGGCAGCGATGGTACAGAAATCGGGGGAGGGAAACTCGGTACCGTAGGGCTGCTTGCCCTGGCGCAGCTGATGCGAGCGGATCAGATCGATGGCGTTGTCAACCGCCACGACAACGGTCACCGGCAGGTTTAGCCTGGCTAGGACGCTCAGTTCTCCCAGACACATGAGCAGCCCGCCGTCCCCGATCAGGCAGGCGGCCGGCCGGTCCGGTTGGGCCAATGCTGTACCGATTGCGGCCGGCAAACCGAAGCCCATACATGACAGACCGTTGGATAGCGCAAAGCTGTTGGGGCTCAGGGTCGGCCACTCCAAGCTGCCAAAAATTTTGTGGCTTCCTACGTCCACGGCCAGTAAGGCGTCTTCCGGCATGTGACGACGCATACCCGCCAATAGCTGCTGAGGAAGCAGCAGTCCGGGCCGAGGATTGGGCACGGTTACGGCCGCTAGTTGCGTGCGGAATGCACTCACTCTCTGCCGGCCCCATTGGGGGTCGGTGGAGAAGCCGCTGTCAGCCAGTTGCAACAGGGCCGCGGCCATCGGTCCAACAATCTCCGCGGCCGCAGGCAGCGTTGGATCCTGATTGGGCCAATTGGCCATCCATATCAGCGGAGCGTTTTCTGCTTCTCCTTCGATTCCAGCTGCACCTGACTGCGGGAGGGAGAATGGCTTGACCAACTCTACGACGTCGAAACCTACTGCGAGGACACAGTCCGCTTCGTCGAGCAGTTGGTAAACGGGGTCGCTGCGGGTCAGGCCGATTGTGCCTGCGCTGAGGGGGTGATCATCGGGCAGCGCGCCTTTGCCTTTGGGAGAGACGATGACCGGTGCGTTGGCCGCCTCGGCCAGAATTCTCAGCGCGATGTAGGGGCCCTCCGGCTCCAGGCCCAGCCCGGCCAAGATTAGTGGACGGGAGGCGCTCGAAAGAAGATCTCGAGCACGGGCAACCTCTTTCGGGTCAGGCAGGGCAATCGCGACATTTGAATCTTCCCTGCCGTGCGACGGCACGCCTGCCGGCGCGGCTTTTGCCGGCAGTTCAGCCTCCTCATTGCTCACTTGCAGATGCACTGGTCCGGGTCGGCCTTGCATGGTCATGGCAACTGTTGGCGGCACCTCGGCAGCTGCATTCTGCGGGGTAACTTTGAGGGTGCGCTTAGTGATCGGCCCGAAGACGGCTTGCAAGTCCACCACCTGGTGTGTGTAGGCGGGCAGCAGCGCGTCCGGCTTCTGCGCGGTGATCAGGACGATAGGCGCGCGGTCCAGCCAAGCGTGGCCAATGCCGGGCACTGCGTTCAGCGCGCCCGGGCCCAGTGTGGTGAGGACGCAGCCTGGTGTACCAGTGGCACGCGCGTGGGCATCGGCGGCAAAGACTGCGCTTTCCTCATGGTGCATCAGTTCAAAGCGGATGCCGAGTCTTTGCAATGCCTCAAGGACTGATACGACTTCGCCGCCGGGCATGCCGAAGACGAGGCGGACGCCGGCATCATAGAGGGACTGGGCGATTGTTGCGGCGACAGTGGACATGGGGAGGAGGGTGTCCTTAGCTAGCGACCAAAGTATTTGCCGACGAGGAGTTCCAAGCGGTCTATGACTTCAGGCGGAACAGCAGTCTTGTTGGTGATCAGGGCGTCCTGCAGTGCACTGGCATGGGGGGAAGGCCCGCTGCCGGCCAGCAATTTTATAGCGTTGGCAACTGCATCGACAGCCACCTCTGCGTTGCGCAAAAGTACCCTGATTACTGCTTCGACTGTAACGACCTCTTCGGTTTCGTGCCAGACATCGTAGTCGGTCACGTGGGCCATGCAGGCATAGCTCATTTCGGCCTCTCTGGTGAGGAAGGCCTCAGGGGTCGTGGTCATGCCGATAATATCCATACCCAGCTGTCGGAAGACTAAACTCTCGGCGCGTGTGCTGAAACGGGGCCCTTCTATTGTGACGAAATTGCCACCCATGTGAACTGTTGCGCCGGCCTGTTCAACTGCCTGGGAGCAGACGGCGCTGAGGTAGTCGCAGAAAGGGTTGGCGACGTTCACGTGAACCACCAGGCCGCCGGTGCCAACATCCGGGTCATCGAAAAAGCTGAGCGCCCGCAGTCTCGTGCGATCGAATATCTGATCGGGGATGACGATATCGCCGGGACGGAGCCTTTCCTGCAGGCTTCCACAGGCACTGACGGCGATAAGATACTCGACGCCCAGCATTTTGAAGCCATAGATGTTGGCGCGCTGGTTTAAACGCGTCGGGCTGATGCGATGTCCACGGCCGTGGCGGGCGAGGAAGGCGACTCGCTGGCCGTGCAGAGTGCCAACAATGTAGGCATCTGAAGGTTTGCCAAATGGCGTATCGAGTTCGACTTCTTCGACGTCTGACAACGACTCCATTTGGTAGACGCCGCTACCGCCTATAACGCCGAAGCGAATTGGTTCTGGCATGAATTGAACTCCGTTGAAAGATGAAAAATGGGCTTGTGCCTGCCATTGTAGAGACTTAGGACTCCAGCACTGGCACTGTTTATTTCTTTCCAAAAGGTAACTACTAAGCCACAGTACTTGACCAGCCAGTCATCCTTGGAACCATTCAGGCTCTTGGTGACGCAACTGGTGTGCAGTCGCCGCCATGCTCGCCAGCCGACACGTTGCTAAGAAGGCACACGGTCGGTGAGGCATGGTTTTGTAGGGGGGCGTTGCGGGGGCGCAGCCCCTACACAAGGGAGGGCGCTTGCGCCCGACCGCCAAAATGACAACATTGGGGGGAGAAAGAACGCCTTTGCTCCCCTCGTTCAGGGTTGCGAATCAGTTGCGGCTGCGTAGATACTCCAAAAGTGGAATGACAGCGGCTAGCGCTCACCTGGTTGCCAACAGTCCCGCGGCTGTGCCGAGGACTCCGGCGCGGCCGCGTTTGTTCAGCACGGGGAAGCGGATACGAGCGACGCCTCCGTCCTGCAGCAGGAACACTTTGCCTTTGCGCTCATAGTTATGTTGCTCCACATCGTCTGAGAGCAATGGCCAGACAGAGAAGTACGCGATCTGGCCAGCTTCGTCGTAGCAAACCGTGCCTGCGGGCAGCGGCTCACCTTCCTCAAAAGGGATTTCGATTCCGGTCGCGCGCAGCCAACGACCAAGACCCAGCCTTTTGTGATCCTGCATGCTAACGCCAACCAAACGATAGGCGGCGATGTGGGCTACAAGATCTGCGGTCGTCCAGTTGTCCACTTCCGGTGTGCGCCCGGAAATGCGCAGGTCGATCACATCCTTACGGCGCAACCAGAGGGTCCGGAATGGTATTTGATAGGTTCTGACGTTTGCCTGAAACTCTGCCATTATTTTCTCAATAGAATGGAAATATCGCTTAGGCCGTGCAAAAGCAGACCTGCAAGTCCCAAAGTCATCAGTACCGGTCCGTATCCGATGTCGGGCATTTTTCCGTACAGGTCGGCCAGCGTCGGCAGGATCCATCGAAACTGGGCTAATGGAAAATAGATTGCGGCGCCGGTGAGTCCTACTGCGAGAAGGCCGCGCCCAAGGGCGATTGGCCAAACGATTCGACCAAGGCAGCCGCGGCGATTCGCGTTTTCTGGGCTGTTGCCTATGGAAGCCAGGAGCGTACCCGGCGTCAGCAGGAGCGCGGCCAAAGGGCTGAGCGCGACAAGAGCCAGACAAGAAAGCAAGGCCGCGGTCTGCAAGCGGTACTCAGGCGCGAGCAGTAGGTGCGGTGTCCAGGCAGGCGGCAACAGATTCAACGCGGCGAAAAACGAGAGCAGGAGGAGGCCGATGCGCACTGGCCAACCGTAGGTAGGTTGGCTTCCTCCGATGCCTGCACTATGGTTCGGCTCGGAATCTGCAGGGGGATCCGCCAAGTCGCGGCGAAATGCGTTCAGGCTGAGGCTGACACTGACCGCGACAAGCGGCAAGTAGAAACCTTCGCGCCAGAGACGGATATCGCCTTGTTGTACGGGGTGCAGAAACTTTACGATTTCCCCCAAATCCAGCCCCAAAACTGCCAGCCCTGCCGCTTTATGCGAGATCCATGGTCGAAGGTAGCCTGCGCTGGTAAGCAACGCACCGGCAGGCAGCAGCCATTTATTGACGAGCTTCAACGGTCGGCCGGAGAGGCGTTCAAAGAGGCGCATCCAATGAGCGCAGCAGGAACTACTGCGCTTCCTCCTTCTGTCTTCCTGCGCGTTCAAGCCTCTGGCGTTGCCGTTCCCGACCCTCATCAAAACGGCGTCGTTCCTGTTCGTTTGTCAATTCGAGACGCGGGACCTCGGTTGGCAGGCCGTTGTCGTCCAAGGCCACAAATATGTAATAGGCACTGTTTGTGTGCGTTATTCCACCGGTGAGCAGGTCTTCGGCTTCGACAATTACCTCGACTTCCATCGAACTGCGGCCAATATAGGTGATGCGCCCACGCAGTCTTAGCAACTGGCCCACCCGCACCGGCTCGTGAAAAGCCATGCTGTCGACGGCAACGGTAACGGCAAGGCGCCGGGCATGGCGCGCGGCTGTGATGCCTCCGCATTCATCGCACAGTTTCAGAATCACACCACCGTGAACGTTGCCCAGCAAGTTGGCGTGTTCGGGATTCATTATCTGACTAATACGGGTTGCCGAATCGGCAACAGTTCTGCGGTTAGAATTCATGCGCTCGTAGTTCCTGGATGCTTGCAGTGAATTGTACCATATTGTCAGGCCAGGGCCCGTTCGTAGGCATCGAGAAGATGGCGCAGACTTCGCTGCCAGGTAAAGGCGCGTGCATGGGCCTGGCCAGCAGCAGCCAACCGGGCGCGCAGCTCTGGTTGGGTAGCAAGGCGGGTAATGCCGCCGGCAATGCTAGCTACAGACTCGGCATCGACATAGAGTGCGCCATCGCCGCCAGCTTCGGGTAAGCAGGAGTTGTCGGCGGTGAGCACCGGCGTCCCGCAGGCCAGAGCTTCGATGACAGGAAGCCCGAAACCTTCGTATAGAGAAGGGTAGGCAAAGAATTCGGCGGCGGAATAGAGGGCCGGCAGGTCAGAGTCGGCAACGAATCCGGGGAAGTGAACATCTTCTTCCAGTTTCAACTCCCGCACTGTGCTGAAGATTTCGTCGAAGAGCCAACCTTTTTTGCCGCCGATGACGAGTTGGTGCGGGAGTGCCGCTTCCTGCCGGGCCGCGTGAAAGGCGCGAATCAGGCGGGCAAAGTTTTTGCGGGGTTGGAGCGTGCTCAAACCGAGAATGAAGGGGCGGTCGTCGAAGCCATACTTTCGCCGTGTCGCCTGCAGCGCGTTCTGGTCGGTCACGCGGCGAAAGAAACTGTGGTCGACAGCACCTTGTACGACGCTGATCCGTCCTGCGAGTTGCGGCCACAGCTCTTCCAAATCGTGGGCGGTGTGGCCGCTGTCGGCTATGACGTGGTCGGCGCGGCCGATGCTTCGGGGAACGACTATGTTCAAGTAGTGGTGCAGGGAGGGCATTGCCGCTTCGGGATAGCGCATGAAGGCGAGGTCGTGCACGGTTAGCATCTTTGTCTTAGCGCTGACCGGCGCCAAGACGAAGTCGGTAGCGTGAAACAGATCGATTGCGCCCCCGGTCAGCCATTCGACGCGGGGAAACGGGATCTTCAGGCGGTGCCAGATGCGGGTAAGGTTTCGCTCCGAAATGGAGGGAAAAGTGTGCAGAGGGAGCGGGGCTGTGGTGCGCTGACTTGCAGTAACGGCGCCGGCAACGAAAAGGGCGAGGTCGTAGCCGGGATTATGCTGAACCAGTGCGTCAATCTGCCCGCGAATGATGCGGCCTATGCCGGCGGACTGGCGCACCGCTGGTGTGTAATCGATTACAAGCTTCACAGCTCTTTGAACGTCCAAAGCCTGTTTGCGGCGAAGTTCCAGAACATTACAACGCCGATGGCGAAGAGTTTGGCGGAATTGTAACTCATCGTGAAGCCCATTTCGGCACTTGACAGCCAGTCAATCCAATAAGGGCGCAGGAGTTCATCAGAAAAGCTAAAGACCAGCTGGTTGATTCCCAGACCCACGACGCTTACCAGGGCGAATTTCGCCATTTGCAAGCGGCTATTGTGGATTCGACTCTCAGGGTAAGTCCACCAACGGTTGAGAAGGAAATTTTGGAGGACTGCCGCACAGAAACCGGTGCCGTTAGCGAGATTGGATGGGAAGCCGGCGAAAACGATCAACAGATTCAGGATGGTAACGTCGGTTACCGCTCCAAGCGCGCCGACGAATGCGAACTTGACGAACCGTTTCGTCTCTTTGCGTCTTCTGCTTCCCGGAGGCAGAAGTTTGGCCCCGCTCAATTGGTAATCCATTCTACTGTTGTGTCAGCACAATTATACTGAACCTGTCTCAAGTCTTTATCGATCATTGTACTTAAATTGGTGTCGGCGCTGAAGCCGCCTGGCATGTCCCTAGAAGAGGTTCAGAAGCGGAGGCCGATCCGGTAACTGTCAGTCTGTTTTTTGCCAGGGCAACTGCGGCCCCAAGCCACAGCGCAACGTGCAGATACATGCCTTGCACGTACAGGTTATCGAACAGATGGTGGACCGAGAGATGGGCGACAACGCCTATGACACCGAGGAATAGTGCTGCTGTCCACGCTGAGGACGGTATGGCAGTCCAGGGCGGTGGTTGTACAATTCCCCGGCGGACGAATTTCTCGTTCTCTGTGTGGAGGATGCGCCGGCGCGTGCTGATCAGCCAAAAGACCACACCTGTCCAGAGCGCCAAATAGGCAAACATCCCAAGCAGTCCATTCTCTGCCAGTACGTTGAGATAGATGTTGTGGGCGTGGCCCAAGGGCTCTTCCCAGCGGGGCAATCGTACTTGTGGATAGACGGCTGCGTAGTTGCCAGGGCCCACGCCCAGCCACGGTGACAGCTCCCACATGCGCAGGGCGGCAATCCAGTGGGCCAGTCGTTCGATCACGGAGAAGTTTTCATCAGTGACAGGTTGCTGGACTACTTCCCACATACCCATGCCCAGGTAGGCAGGCAGGTCAGACAGACGATCGGTCAGCGAACCTGGAATGTAGCGAGTCATGGCGGGGCCAAGCAGCAGCAGGGCGGCGGTCCCAGCGAGGGCGGCTACTTTGATCAGCCGTCCGCCATAGATGAGTATGACAACTGTCATGCTGACGGCGGTACCCAGCCAGGCCCCTCTGCTCCAACTGGCCAGCAGACCCATGCCGATGATAGCTGCCGCTCCCCCGTAAAGGACGGTACCGGTGAGGCTCTGTTTGAGGCCGGTGCCCGAAAGCTTCACGAATGAAGTGAGATTCAACATGAAAAGCGCAACTGCGACAGGCAGTGTAAGCCCCAGATAGCCGGCAAAGGGATTGGGCTGGCCGAAGGTGCCCGCCGCCCGCATAAAGCGGCCCAGCAGCAGGAAATTGGGCGGTCCGATCCTGAAGACAAACTGGTACATTCCGAGTGCGGCCTGCAGCAGGGCGCCGGCCAAGAGGCCCCAAACCAGCCAACGCACTTGACGCGGCGTCAGCGCCTCCTGAATTAACAGAATCGCTATCAGCATCTGCAGCCACTTGATTACACCTTCAGACGCTTCTCGTACATCAATCGCATTGCGGAAGGAAAGCAGGAGCGCCAAGAGATAGATGATAAAGAGCAAAGGCAGAAGACCTGTGTTCAGTCGCAGCCGGTTCGTTCGCACGCCATTTGCGAACCACAGAAGGACGGCAGCCCCCAAGATGCAGTCTGCAATGCTTATTGGACCGATCTTGAATCCGCTGGCGAATGGCAGAACGACAGCAAGCCCCAGCCAGGTCAGATGCGGGAAACGCAATAGGAGCAGGGTCGCGCTGACAGCGGCAATTGCCGCGGCCGACACGAGCAACGGCATTTCGGCCAGCAGCCATGCTAAGCCTAGAAGCGCCAGAAGCGCTGCCGAAATGCGCACATTTCTGGCGGCAATGTAGGGCGGAACTGGCGGAATGGCTGATCCGCCGCCTTTAAGTGGTAGCCGCGCGGTCCGACCCCACATCATACCTGCGTCCCCCTCCTGTCTTTGTCTTGCATGACATTCCGACAGCTAACTAGATAGCCGGGCAAGGATCACTGTATGACCAAAGAGAATATCTGATCAAAGAAAATTCCCGGACACACTATGCCCGGGAAGTGAGGCGGAGAGGGAGGGATTCGAACCCTCGAGGGCGTAAACCCTACGCGTTTTCGAGACGCGCGCACTCGGCCAGACTATGCGACCTCTCCAGAAAGTGTTCGTGCCGAGCCGGCCCGGCACGAGAGATACTAGCACACACAGTAATCACTGTACAATTCTTCGACGAATTGTCGGAATGTATCTTCAATACTGGCGCGACCGGGTTGAGCGCGGACAGCGAGTGTTTCGCAAGCCTTCGCCAGGACGACCGGCCATCTCCTAAAGCAGGGCGTCGGCCAACTCGGTGAAGTTGGTTACGGTAAGCGCGGGCAGGAAGGGCGAGTCCTCGACCGGCAGTTGGTAACGGTTCACATAGGCTGCTTGGAATCCGCAGGCGCGGGCACCGACGCAGTCGAAGGCGTTGGCTGAAACCATCATGCATTCCTGGACTTCCAGAGTGAGCAGATGGGCCGCCCGGCGGTAGACACCAGGATGGGGCTTGAAGGCGCCGTTGCCCGTGGCGGAGATGACGTCGTCAAACGGGAAATGCACGCGATTTTGAACCAGATGATCCAGGTAGTGGGGGTCTCCGTTGGAGAGCACGACCAGCCGGTACCGGCTGTGGAGCCGTTCCAGCGCGGGGACTACTTCCGGGAAAGGGGTGAGACCTTGCCAGGCGGCCATCAGCTCCTGCACGCGATTCTCTGTTGGCGAAATCTCGTTCAGTCGGAACACGTAGTGAAGGGCTCGTCGCACTGTTTCGAGATAGCCAGCGTGGCCCACCATCATGATCGTGTCCTGGTACTGCTCCAGCCGCTGACGCACACGCCACTGGTCCCAGAATGTTTCTGGCGATGTGGCCGGCGCCTCTCTATTGAGGAGCTCGGTTATTGCGGGTTTGAGGCTGCCTCCCAAGTCCAGGATAGTGCCGAAGAGATCGAATGTGAGGGCTTGGGCAGTGTCAGTCGGGGCCATGAGTTTTCCCTTGGCGTCTCAAGAGGTCAGAGTTTCGGCTATTGGAGGGAGCAGGGCGCCGTCGGAACTGAACTGAACGTCCTGTGCCGGGCCAACTCTGGTGAGAGACGGCTTTTCGGCGGCCTCTTCCAGGAGCGCGGGCGAAAGCCAGAGTGTCTCCAGCTCGAGCGTGTTTTGGATCCAGACAACGCGGGCAGCGGCGGCATCTTTGCCCATCAGGCCTGTCTCGATGATTTCCCGGTCGGTCGGTAGAGTGACGGGCTGTTTGGCGGCGGCGAAGTTGCCGGCAGTGAGACAGTTCGTATAGGTGGCGTGCCAGTCGATCTTGGCCCGTAGTCGTTCAGGGATGAGATCGGCCAGGCCTACGCCGGAGGCATTGCCGTGGCTGCCAGGCGTCAGATCAAGGACGGCCAGGACGCGAAAGTTGGGTTCCCTGGGGCCGCCGTTGCGTCGCCACATCCCGATGATGTTGGTATCCATGCCGGTGCCGCTGATATTCTTGCCCATCTCCTGCACGACCAGCATATCCAGGTCGTTGAAGGGGATGGAAGGCTGGAGTGCCTTGGCCTGTCGTAGTAGCGGCGGCTCCTCTTGGAAGATTTTTTCGCCGGGCAAGACTGAAATTTCGGCCGGCGCGTGGCGGCCGTTCTCGACGATGGCGACACCGGCTACGACCGGCATTGTCTTCAGAACGACCTGCGCGGCCTGTGGAATTGCGGTGACGGCATCGTGAGCGTGGAGCGTGGCCGCGCCTCGCTTTTTGCCCAGGCCGATGGTCATGATCTTGCAGAGGCCGCTTTCGTGGTCGGCGCGAAATGCGGTGTGGGCCTTGACGCGATTTACAGGGATGACGGCATCGGCCTCGGCTGCGTGACGATCCCAGTAGACCGGCATTCCGTCAGTTTCGCCGATCTGCTTGACTTCCAGGCTGCTGTGAATAGGAACGCCAAGATCGGCCATTCCGTAGCCGACGAGGACGGCATGCTGGCCTTCGGCAGTGCCGCCGCCGTGACTACCCATTGCCGGGACGAGGAACGGCTCGGCGCCAATTGCTTGCAAGGACTCGACGACCGCCTGTACCACTTCCCTGTAGCAGGAGATTCCGCGGCTGCCTACGGCCACAGCCACCCGCATCCCCGGCCGAACGCGTTCGGACAGTGCGACTGCGTTGAGGCCGTTCCATACTGCGGCCGATACATTGTCAACTTGCTGTTCGGAGACGGACTGCCGCACTGGCGCGAGTTGAAACATTGGGACCTCCCTGGCTAAGATTCGTTTATGTGCCAACCTGTGTTTTCAACCACGCCTCGATAAACGGGTCCAGTTCGCCGTCCAAGACGGGCTGAGGCGAGGCGGTCTCTACATTCGTGCGCAAGTCCTTCACCATCTGATAAGGGTGCAGGACATAGGAGCGGATCTGACTTCCGAAGTCGGCCTGGACATTTTCTCCCTTTAGACGGGCCTTTTCGGCGGCTATTTTTTCCTGCTCGATTGCGTAGAGCTTTCCCCGTAGAATTCTCAATGCAATTTCCCGGTTCTGCGTTTGGCTGCGTTCGTTCTGGCAGGATACGACAATACCGGTCGGCAGGTGATGGAGGCGGACTGCGGTAGCGTTTTTCTGCACGCTCTGGCCCCCGGCCCCACTGGACAGGAAGACATCCATCTTAAGGTCATTTGGGGCGATTTCGATTTCGATGTCTTCGTCGATATTGGGCATGACTTCCAGCTTGGCGAAGGAAGTATGGCGGCGGTTACCAGCGTCGTAGGGGCTGAGCCGTACGAGGCGGTGCGTACCGTGTTCCGCCTGAAGATAGCCGTAGGCGTATGACCCATCGACGGTGATGGTGACACTCTTGATTCCGGCCTCTTCACCTTGGGTCATGTCGGTGATTTCGGTGGCGTAGCCTTTCTTTTCGGCCCAGCGCAAGTACATGCGCTGTAACATTGCCGCCCAGTCCTGCGCCTCGGTGCCGCCTGCACCTGCATGGATGCTGATGATGGCGCTGCCTGAGTCGTATTTGCCATTGAGAGCCAGTGTGAACTCCCGTTTTTCCAGCTCTGCATCGAGCGCGTTGGCCTCTGCCTCCAATTCTGCCAGCATTTCGGCGTCATCTTCGGCCATTTCGGCAAGATCAAGGGCGTCTTGGGTACGTTGTTCCAATCCATCCCAGACTCTTATTTGTTCCTGCAGGGCGTTCAACTCCTGCATCTTCTTCTGTGCGGCCCTTTGATTGTCCCAGAAGTCGGGGGCTATCGACTCTTCTTCCAGTGCTTGTGTCTGCTCAACTTTGTTGGGCAGGTCAAAGCCGCCTCCGGATCGTGTTGACTCGCTCGGCGAGCAGATGCAGACGGTCAGTCAATTCGCCCATTTGTCATTATCTCCTTTGATGAATGATGGTTAACATTCCGGAGCCGCCGGATGCTAGAGGTTGGACCCTTGCAGGCGGCCCCCATATGAGGGTCGGTCCGGTTACTCACCCAACAGACCTTCTACGAATGCCACCGGATCGAACTCTGCCAGATCATGTAGTTTTTCCCCTGTACCGACGAAGCGCACAGGGATACCCAGTTGCTTCTTAATATTGAGAACGGCGCCGCCCTTGGCAGTGCTGTCCAGTTTGGTCAAAATGATACCGGTTACGCCGGAGGCTTCTTTAAAACCTTTTGCCTGCAGGATGGCGTTTTGGCCGGTGGATGCGTCCAGCACTAGCAATATTTCGTGCGGGGCCCGGTGCACTTGTTTTGCAGCCACCCTGCGCATCTTTTCCAATTCCTGCATGAGATTGAATTTGTTCTGCAAACGGCCTGCGGTATCTGTGATGAGGAGGTCGGCCTTGCGGCTCTCCTGGCTGGCACGCATGGCGTCGAAGAGCACGGCGGCCGGGTCGGAACCGGGGGCTTGGGCGATGACTTCCACGCCGGCCCGTTCGCCCCAAATCTGGAGCTGGTCGATGGCAGCTGCCCGGAAAGTGTCTCCGGCGGCCAGAACAACCCTTTTGCCTCGCTCTTTGTAGCGCAACGCCAGCTTGCCTATGGTCGTGGTCTTGCCTGAGCCGTTAACACCAACGACAAGAACAACGGTGAGGATGCGCGGTTCTTCAATCAGCAGCGGTTCGTCAGCTTGCAGGAGCTTGACCATCTCCTGCTTGAGGATAAGGTATGCATCCTGGCTGCGTTTGACGCCTTCCTGTTGAACCCGGTCGCGGGTGGATTCGACGAGCTCGACGGTGGTGTCCATGCCGACATCAGCAACGATCAGCGCCTCTTCCAACTCCTCCCACAGTTCATCGCTGACTTCGTTCTCCTGAAAGAGCGATCCGATCTGACTGAATATGCCTGAACGGGTTTTTTGCAGGCTTTCTTCTATTTTTTCGTCGTCGGCCGATTTATCTTCCTGGCGGCCAAACAAGCGCCTGAGCACGTAATTCTCTCCGTGAAATGAGCTTGTTGCGCGGTTATCGGCAATTATAGCACGCGGCAGAACCAAAGAGAGAACAGAGTCCGCCTTTCGCGTCGGCGCTCATCGGCGTTCAATTCTAAGACGGGGTGTTCTGCGTCATGCTTATTGCGTTATGGCATTCAAGATAGGCGGGATTACTTAACGTTATAGGCGGGAAGACTCGTGATATCAAATGGGATCTACATTATTGCTCGATGACATCTCTTGCGTATTGACAGATATGCAACAAGAGTAGGTTGGCTACTCTTAGACCCGTCGAGCAGCCGTGGGAGAAACTCTAGACTTATGTGCAGGGGCGCCCACAAAGGGTGCTCCTACGGTTAGATGGGAGGCGACGCAAGCAAGGGAGGAAGGTACCCACAGAGGGGATCTTTGCGGGTACGATTTTGGTTGGCAGGCGCCATTCAGGGTGAGCGGCACGGCTGCGCTGAAGGCGTTAGGTGGGTGAGGTGTGGTTTTGGAGAGGGGCGTTGCGGGGGCGCAGCCCCTGCACAAGGGAGGGCCGAAGGCCCGACCGCCAAAATACTGAGAGTGAAGGAAGAGGAGTGGGAGAACACCTATGTTTGCTTTGCTACGGGGCGCATACTGGCGGCGCCTCTGTAGTTTCGAAATGTTCTGTGACTGATATAGGGCCGCGAAGGGCGTGTTGGCTTGTTCCGGTTGTCTGACTGTATACTGAAGCCAAGGGGTTCAGGATCCCTGGAGGTGACGGCTAGATCGGAGGCCGTGTCAAGCCTCGATCCCTTTCAGAAAGGTTGCAAATGCTGGTGTCGAGAGAAGAGTTGGAGCAGAGAGAAGAACGGGAACTGGCCGTCTATGCGATGCGCAGCTGCCAGAGCCGCGGGCGGGTTTTTCCGGCGACCGAGCATCCGTATCGCACTGCTTACCAGAGGGACCGCGACCGTATCATCCACACGACCGCGTTCCGCCGGCTTCAGTTCAAGACCCAGGTATTCGTTTACAGTGAAGGCGACCACTACCGCAACCGGCTTACGCACACGATTGAGGTGGCTCAGATTGGCCGCACGCTGGCGCGCGCGCTCTCTTGCAATGAAGATCTGGTCGAAGCGATCTGCCTGGCCCACGATCTGGGTCATCCGCCGTTCGGCCATACTGGTGAAACTACGCTCAATGAACTGATGGAAGGGCACGGCGGCTATGATCATCAGAAGCAGACCTATCGCGTCATCACCAAATTGGCGTTGCGCTACCCGGACCATCCGGGGTTGAATCTGACATACGAGGTGCGGGAAGGCGTGGTCAAGCACGACACCGACTATGACATTGTTGATGCTCGAGATTACAACCCGGATGAGATGGGCACGCTGGAATGTCAGCTAAGCAATCTGGCTGACGAGATTGCTTATAACACGAGCGATTCAGATGACGGTCTGCGGGCCGGAATATTGAGCCCCAGCGCTTTTCTTGACCTGGCGATCAGCCGGCGCGTGCTCGATTCGCTGGGTGAATCGGCGACATCGATCGACTTGACGCAGCCGCTGGACCGCTACCGGTTTATCCGGCGGCTGGTGGGAATTGAAGTAAGCGACGCGATTCAGGCGACGGCCGCTAACCTGCAAGCCGCTGGCGTGCAGAGTCTGGCTGATCTACGGACGCGCGGAAAGAATATGGCGGCCTATTCCGCGGCAATTGCGGAAGAGAACAGGGAACTGAAGCGGTTTCTCTTTGATCGGTTCTATCGTCATTACCGGGTGGCGCGGATGGCGGCAAAAGCGGACCGTACCATTCGTTCGCTATTTTCGACATTTGTCGAGGAGCCGGCTCAACTACCTCCGGAAGCGCAGGAATCTGAAACGGCAAATGGCGGCGATCTGCATCGTGTGGTCTGTGATTACATTGCGGGGATGACGGACCGCTATGCTATCGCAGAATACCGTCGCCTGTTTGACCCGGAAGAAGGAGTTTGACCGCCTCGCCGCGTTTTGTTTGTCCCCAACTCAGTCAAGAATATATACAACGAGAGTGGCGCTCAGCGAGCGGAAAGGCTGCGGTGTCCGCTCGCTTTCGAGGAAAGTTACACTCTTGATCGTGCATTCCAGCAGGATGCTGTCAGAGCTGATAGTACAGGTCAGGCCTGGAACGACTTCAAGAGGTGTGGATGTGACAGCGCCGCCGACATCGGCGAGGCCGTCCAAGCCGGTAAGGTCTACACCGGGCGAGACGAGGGGCTGGCTGAAGCTCTGTACGGCGGAGCGGTCATACAGCCAGATATCGAGCAGCCGCACCTGGTCCATTTCGGCGGCGGCGCGATCGACAGATTCGTTGATTCCCATGCCACAGGCGCCCAGAAGCTCACCGTCGGCCGTGTTGATGGTGAAGCTCTCATCGTAGGACTGGACGCCGAAGGCGTAGTTCGCCTCAAATTGGCCTACAATCTGGCGTGAGGTCTGGTCTGCTGGCTCTTGGTCAGTATGGCTGCGACCCGTGTCTACGATAGCGGGGTCCAACCTTGGGGCATGGTCAGATTCCAGACTCGTTTCCTGCTGTTCTGCGGGACTTACGGGCGCGGCGTCAGGCTCCTCGATTGTTATTCCTTCGATCGGGCCGCCTGGATCAGCTTCCGGCGTGTCGACGCGTTCCGGAATTGGTGGCTCGGCTGAAACCGTTGGCCAGTCGTCTACGCGGAGACCCGTGTCGCCGCTCGCAAGGTCTTCGACGGATTCTGCGCTTTCTGCGGTTGGAGGCGCGACATCGGGATGACGCTCGTCTTCCCATGCGGCGGCATTCTTGTCTTCAGCCGACTCGTCCGCGGACCACTCATCCTGCAAAGCATCACGGAATTCGCCAATCTGCTCGGTTTCGTCTTCCTGAAGCGCCGGAGCGGCGGTTTCCGGGGGGGCATACTGCGACGTACTGATTGGATCGGGCTCTTCGTCGACCGACAGGGCTGGCGATTCCTCGCTAACCGACACCTGGCTGCCCCACTCCTCTGGTTCCGGGATTTCATCGTATGGAATCGTCGCCTGGTCAGGTTCCTCGCCAGTTTCGACATGGGGTTCGGTGTCGGCTTGGAAATGGGGGGAGGGCGGCGGCGGTTCGAAAGAGCGGGGCGCGGCGACCGCCTGCTCCCGGAAGACTGGCTCTTCAGGGCTGGCCGGCTCTTCGGTTTCGCGCTCTCGGTGCAGCCAACTGAGGGTAGGGCGCTGTCTGACCTGTCTACCGGCGAGAGGGGGCGGCTTGGCGCGCGACTCTTTCGGCGCAGCGGCTTGTTTGGAGCGCCTTCTGCTGAATGGCAGGGGAAACGGTTGCTGGGAGGGATCGTTACCTTGAGACTGGCGCAAAAGCTGGTAACCGATGACGACGGCGCCGGCCAGCAGGAGCGCGGCGGCCACGTACAGCAGTCCTTGATTTAGCCAATCCAGGACGGCGGAATAGCTTGAGTCTGTTGCCGCGCCAGCGCCGGCAGGGGCTTCGACAGTCTGGGCTGGGGCGGACGCGGCGGGCTGCGCCGCGGGCTGCTCTGTCCACTGCACTGGCCAGACCCACCAACCGATAAACAGGCCCAGGGTCAGCCCTACCAACCCCGACATCAGGATGTGGACAAGTGACTTGTGACGGTCGATCATTTTCCAGCCTATGTCTAACGGCGCATCCAACGCGCAGTTACAGGAGTTCGCTGCGTTTGGCGGCCTGCAGTTTGGCGACGACCTGTTTGACCTGCTGAATACTGCCTTTCTTTGCAATTAACAGGGCGTCGCCGGCATCGATCACAATAAGGTCGTCAACATCGATCAGGGCTACAAGCTGCTTTTGCGCAGCAACGATGTTGCCCCGGCTATTCAGTTGAAGGATTTCCCCTTCGACCGGAATGTTGCCATCCTCGTCGTGGGGAATCACGGTTTCAAGCGCATCCCAACTTCCCATGTCGTTCCAGCCGACCTGCATCGGCACTACCGCCACCTCTTGCGCGCCCTCCATCAGGCCATAGTCGATTGAAATGTCGGGCATGGTCGGCCAGACTTCAGCCAGCACGCTGTCGTGCTCGTTGGCGGCGAGGGCAGAGGCGATGCGGTCGATGGCGGCGAACAGTGCGGGCATCTGTCTTTCATACTCGGCCAGTAACCGCTTTACGCGGCTGACGAAGATGCCGCCATTCCAATAGTAGGCACCGTCGGCCAAGAACTGTTCTGCGGTGGCTTCATCGGGCTTTTCCAGGAAGCGTTTCACGGGGAAGGCGGGGAGGTCGCCAGCCACGGGAAGGGGCCGTCCTTCGCGCTGGATGTAGCCATAGCCGGTGTGCGCTTTGGTTGGCTCGATGCCCAGCACGGACAGGTAGCCGCGGCGGGCGCAACGCTCCGCCTGCCGCAGGGCGTTCTGAAAGCCGTCAGAGTCCTGGATGAGATGATCGGCGGGGAGAACGGCGACCACTTCGTCCGGGTCGCGCAGCTGCAGGTGGGCGCAGGCGAGGGCAATGGCCGGGGCAGTATTGCGTCCGTCGGGCTCGACCAGGATATTTTCGGGGGGCAAGCCGTCCAACTGGTCGGTACACAAGCTGGCGTAGCGGCTGCCGGTGATGACATATATGTCACCGGTGGCCACCAACCCTTCCAACCTGGCGACGGTAGACTGGATCATAGTCTGGCCGCTGCCGGTGATATCGGTGAACTGTTTAGGTGCGTTTTTCCGGCTGCGGGGCCACAGACGTGTCCCAACACCACCGGCAAGGATAACTGCGTACATTGTCTTTAAGGTTCAGTTGGCGCGGACATACTGCATCAGGCCAACCTGACGCACAAGGCCCTTGAGTTCCATCACGGCCAGCAGACTGCTGACCTGTGAGGTGTCCAGAGGGGCCGCCCGCACGATGTCGTTCATGTGCTGCGGTTCGGTAGAGATATGTTGTAGAATCAACGCTTCATCTGGCGAAGCTGGCACTGTGCCGCGGGCCTCTCGATGGGCGACTGCCGTGGGCAGTTGGAGACGCTCCAGCAGATCGTCAACCGAGGTGATAGGAATGGCGCCGTCCTGAATCAGCCGGTTGCAGCCATCGCTGCCGGGGCTCAGGATCGAGCCGGGCACGGCAAATACATCGCGGGACTGTTCGGCGGCAAAGTCGGCGGTGATGAGCGCGCCGCTGCGCTTTGCCGCTTCGACGACGATCACCGCCAAGCTCAATCCGCTGATGATGCGGTTGCGGGGCGGAAAATTGCTGGCTTCGGGGCGAGTGCCGAGGGCGTATTCACTGATCAGCGCGCCCTGTTCGATGATCTGCATGGCCAGCCTTCGATTGCGGGCGGGATAGATCTGGTCGACGCTGCTGCCGAGGACAGCGAGTGTGCGGCCGCCGGCGTCAAGGGCGGACTGATGGGCGATCGCGTCTACGCCGAGCGCCAGCCCGCTGACGACGGTCACGCCGTGGCGGGCGAGGTTGGCCCCCAATTCGGCGGCCACTTCGCGTCCATAGGGTGAGACGCGCCGCGTGCCGACAACGGCGACTGCAAGTTGGTCATTTTGTTCAAGCTGGCCGCGCATGTACAGGAGCGGAGGGGGCTGAGGAATCTGAAGCAGATTGGCGGGATAACCGTCATCCTCCCGGCTGAAAACCTGGTATCCGCGGCGGAGGACCTTTTCCAGCTCCGCCGACGGGTCCAATTGCTTCCGGGCAGTCACCAGATTCCCGATGCTGCGACGGTCGAGGCCTGCTGCTTGCAACGTTTTGGTTGGCGCTTTCCAAGCCGCGGCGATGGTGCCGCAAGTTTTCAAGAGGGCGGTCAGCCGTGCAGGGCCGATGCCGGGCACGCGGTTGAAGGCAATCCAGTAGGCTCGGTCGTCCATGGTCAATTGACAGCGCTCAGAATGATGCGGCAGGTGCATGCGGGAAGGGGAAACGGGTTATGGCACTTCATCTTCGAGCAGCCCTGGCTGGAGGCGGACGGTCAGGATTCCGGCCTCGACGTCGACGGATCGGACCACATCTGCGAGGGCAGGAATCAGCAGATCGCGGTCGCGATTAACGCCCGGTTCGGGTTGGATGATGTACACTTCGTTGGCGCCGGTAAACAGTACGTCCGCCACTTTGCCCAGGCGCTTTTGGGTTTCAGTCTGCACGGTGAGACCGACAATGTCATGGACCCAGAAGACGTCTTCATCCAACTCCATAGCTTCTTCTTCGGGAATGTACAGCCACTCGCTGTACAGGTCTTCGGCCTCAAATCTGTCCGAGATGTCAGAGAAGCGGATCAGAAAGACGCCCTTATGAGGCCGGGACGTTTCGATCTCAGCCTGGGCCAACTTTTCTCCAATGAAGAGTTGCTGGCCGGGGGTGAAGCGTGTGTCAAAGTCGGTGTGGGACTCGACTTTCACCTCTCCCTGCAGGCCGTGCGCGCCGAGGATGCGACCGACAGCGAGGTAGCCGTCAGGAATAAAGGCTGAGCGCCGGTGAAAGCGGTTGGCGCGTGACGAGCCAGCCTTGCCGGATCGACGTTGCTTGCGCTGGGATCGTGTTTTCATCCTGACTGGTCCTGCATCTGCAGGGTCCTCTCGCTGCCCAACTGCCGGTACCTGCAAATGCAACAGGTACGGGAATGGGACGCAAATCGAATTTTCGGAGAGCTGCCCCCGCCCATCACTACCCTATCATGGGTCCGCCGCATCCTGCGAAAACGGGGAAACGGCGGACCTTTATGCGGTCATAAAAAGGGGCAGGCGCAAGGGGTCTGCCATCTGTGGAGGAAGTGGCCTGTCGGGGCGGTTACATAATCTTCAGGATTACATCACGCGACTGGCGGACCGACGCCACTTTCAGGACGGAACGCATGGCGTTGGCCACTCTGCCATTCTTGCCGATCACTCGCCCGGCATCCTCCGGCGCAACCTGAAGCCGCAGAACCACTCGTTCCCGGTAGGCGCGCTCGGAGACGTGCACATCATCGGGCGCCTCCACAAGAGCTTTCGCCATGAATTCAACAAGTTCTTTCATAGGATGCTCTCTTTATCAGGCGGCTTCCATCTCGGTCGGAGCCGACTCAGTTTCGTCGGAATCAACAGCCTTCAACTTGCCGTTTTCATCGGTGATCCCGGTTTTTTTCAACAGGCGGGCGACGGCTTCGCTGGGTTGGGCGCCGACAGCCAACCAGTGGCTGGCGCGTTCGCTTTTGATGTTGACGGTGGGGGGATCGGTCATTGGGTCATAGGTACCAATGTTTTCGATGAAGCGGCCGTCGCGCGGGCTGCGCTGGTCGGCGATGACGATGCGGTAGAACGGTTTCTTTTTTGCGCCCATGCGGCGCAGACGGATGCGGACCACTGATTACGGCTCCTTGGTTACTGACAGAATATCAATCCGATGAAAGTGACGCCGGTAACGAAATCGGCGAGCGTTTACGATGTTTGGCGACGTTGTCGATGCGTTTATGACATGCGGCCCTGGCGCAACGAAGCGAGAAGCCCTTCGGAATTTGGTTCGCGATGGCGACGCCTGCGCCGCTTCTTCTTTTTTCCGCCCTGGTCGCCGAGCATGCCGGCCTGCTTCATCATTTTCTGCATATCGCGAAAACGTTTGATGAGCTGGTTGACGTCCTCGACGGTTGTGCCGCTGCCGCCGGCGATGCGGCGACGCCGGCTTGCATTGAGCAGGTTGGGCAGGCGCCTTTCCTGCGACGTCATGCTGTTGATGATGGCTTCGATCTGCTTGAGGTCGGAGTTGACTTCCTGGGCGTCGAGCTGCTTAGCCATTTGGCCCATGCCGGGCACCATTTTCAAGAGATCCTGAATGGAGCCGAGGCGTTGAAGCTTTTGCAACTGGTCGCGGAAATCTTCAAAGTCGAACTGGCCTTCGGCGAGCCTTGCTTCCATGGCGACGGCATCTTCTTCGCTGATGCCATCCGAGGCGCGTTCGATGAGTGTCATTACATCGCCCATGCCGAGAATGCGCCCGGCGAGCCGGTCCGAATGGAAGGGTTCGAGGCCGTCCATTTTTTCGCTGGTGCCGAGGAATTTGATCGGGACGCCGGTTACGTGGCGGATGCTGAGCGCGGCGCCGCCGCGGGCGTCGCCGTCGATTTTTGTCATAACCAGCCCGGTGACAGGCACACGTTCGTGGAAGCCCTCGGCAACCGTGACTGCTTCCTGGCCGGTCATGGCGTCGACCACGAGGAGGACGTCGGCCGGACGGGCGATCAGGCGAATCTGCTCCAATTCCTGCATCATCGATTCATCGATCTGCAGACGGCCGGCGGTGTCGAGGATTAGGGCCGTATAGGCTTTTTCTCTGGCAGTTCGCAGGGCGTTCTTGACGATGCTGCTGGGAGCGACGTCGGTGCCTTCGCTATGCACCGGAATGTCGATCTGGCGGCCAAGCGTTTCCAGTTGGGCGATAGCGGCGGGGCGGTAAATGTCGGCTGCAACCAAAAGGGGGCGCTGGCCCTGCTTGCGGAGGCGCAGAGCGAGTTTGGCGGCCATGGTGGTTTTGCCGGCGCCCTGCAGACCCACGAGCATGAGCACATTAGGCGGCGGGCCGGAAAGGTTTAGGGGAGCCGGTTCTCCCAGGAGCTTGACGAGCTCCTCGTTGACGATTTTGACGACTTGCTGTGCCGGGGTGAGGCTTTCCATCACCTCGATGCCGATGGCGCGCTCTTTGACGCGCCCGACGAACTCTCTGACAACCTTGTAGTTGACATCTGCCTCGAGCAGAGCCAGGCGGACTTCGCGCAGGGCCGCGTTGACGTCGCGCTCTGAGAGCTTGCCGCGGGTGGCCAAGTTGTCAAATACGCCCTGCAGTTTGTCGGACAAACTTTCGAACACGGAATCTACCCTGCTTGCTTCTGGCGGCAACTGTACTTCTATTATACCGAAACCGTATTATACGTTAGAACGGGTGTGTCAGCAAAATTGCGGGTTGCTGACGGCAGCCACGGTTTATTGAGGCGCGTCCGTACCCACAAAGTCTATACTCAAATGGGTAATTCTGCTAATAGTGATATGGGCAAAGTAGAGGCGAAAGAGGGGTCGGTGAAAGATTGGGGGGGAGGGGCGCGCGAGTGCGGCGACCATTCTTTCTAGTCGGCGACGGGCTGGTTTTCCTGCTCCTGGGATGTCGAGGTGCGAACGTAGACTTCGTGGATGCGCTGGACGGCAGTGACGTTGGTCATTATGGCCAGAAGCCAGAGGACAGGCAGCACCAGGCCCAGGATCAGGGAGGCTATCAGCAGGACAAGGCGTTCGGGCCGCTGGAGAAATCCTACATTGCATTCGATATCGAGGCCTTCGGCTCGTGCGCGTGTATAGCTGACGGCCCAAGAGCCTACCAGGGTAAGGAAGATCAGGAGGAGTGGTGTCTGGGCGTTGTTCTGGTTGGCGTAGTAGACGGCCAGGCCCAGAAAGGTGATGCTCTCCGAGTAGCGATCGAGGGTGCTATCCAAGAAGGCGCCAAATTTGGTTTCAGACTCACTGAGGCGGGCCAGGGTGCCGTCGACCATGTCCAGCATCGCGGCTGCCCAGAGGATGAAGCCGCCGATGAGGAGGTAGCCGGTCGCCAGTAGGGCGGCAGAGCCGATGGTCAAGGCGAAGCCGGTGAACGATATCATGTTCGGGGTGACGCCGATGCTCTGCAGCCAACGCGCAAAGGCGGTGACGCTGGACATGAGCAGTGGACGAACATGCTTGGCCATCATGGGTCGAGATTTTCCTGGGCATCTGGAATTGGAGGACTAAACCTGCGTGGGTTTGTAGTATACATGGCCTCCAAGTGGTTGGCAAGGAAGGGCTGGTAGGCGGGGAGGGGGAGTGTCTGAACTGTGATTTGGGGGGATTTTTCTGATGGGCTGTGATTTTCGTGCGTATGGAGGGGGACGGGGGGGGGGGGTTGGGGCCGGGGTCTGGACGGGCGTTGTCTGAACGGGGATTTGGGGGGATTTTTTTGATGGGCTGTGATTTGCGCGCGGACGGAGGGGGAGGGGGGATAGGGGCCGGGGTCTGAACGGGGATTTGGGGGGATCTTTTTGATGGGCTGTGATTTGCGCGCGTACCCGGGAGTGAGGGGGGATGGGGTTTGATTGCTGGCGCGGTGGGGAGGGGGGAGGAACGCTTTTGGGGGCGTTTTGTTCGTGTTGCACGAGAGTTTACAAGAGATCGGCTAGAGATTGGGGGAGAAATCTGGGGGGGTTGTCAGAACTGTGATTTTGGGGGATTTTATTGATGGGCTGTGATGGACTGCGGCGGGGAGGGGGCGGAATTGGGGGGTTTGGCGGGTTTTGGGGGGCGGGAGGGAGTTGTGGGGGGGTTGTGGAGAAGGTTGCGGGGAGATGGGGGCTCTTTGGGGTTTGTGATGGGTAGGGGAATACGGCTGCTGCCCAGGGGGAACAGTATTGGTGGGTATATGTTATTTGTTTGTTATGCCCCTACTGCAACTGCGGGGGCGGTGGTTAGGGGTGGACCGGTGTTCTCTTGGGCTTCGAGAAAGTCTCCAAGCTCGTCCAATTTCTCGTTGTGTTTCTCTATCCTTGCCCTTTTTCGTTTGTAGGCTTCGTCTTCAGAGAGTTCCCTGGCTTGAAGCATCAGGTCCTTGATTTTGTTGCGCTGGTCTGCCATGACTTCCTGCGGCGTTTCGTCGTTGCGGCTGAAACGGGAGGTGCTGACTTTGACTTTCACGCAGGCGGGAAGCTTGGTGAAGGGTTTGCCGGTCAGGGGGTCGAACGGGGCTGAGGGGTCGCTGGCTAAACGGGCCTGGGTCTCTAAGACATCTTTGTCCATGGTTTCCAACAGGTCGGTGATCTCGTGAACATCGGGAAGGCTGGACTTTGCAGGGTCATATTCGTCGAACTGGTTCTGCATTTCTTCGATTAACTGTTGTGTGAGGTCGAGGTTCCGGTAGCCGAAGCGGTGTCGGCCTTTGTCGTTGAGGACCACTTCGGGGGGTTGGTCGGGGTTGGAGGGCTCATTGTAGTCGGCGAAGCCCTGGGCGACGAAGGATTCGGCGCGGTACTGGTCCTGTTGGGCGGTGATGTTGTCGACGGCTGCGAGAAAGTCGAGGTTGGCGGGTGCGCCGGTGAACTCGGCGGCGGCGGCCTGGGTTTCTTCGGTGCGGATGCGCTCCATTTCCTCGTCGGCGCGGTGGTAGAGGTCGACCAGGGTTTTGGCGCTGCGACAGGCGGCGTTGCAGGCGGCGGGCGAGATTGTTCCTTCCAGTACTCGCTTCATGCTGTCGTGAACGAGGTCGATGGCTTGTTTGAGGCGTTCGGGGAGGCATTTGTCGAGGCGGGCGGCGGTGGCGGAGTTTTTGCCGCCGCGGGCGCGCCATGTGTGGACCTGGTCGGGGGCGGGACCGTGGGCGATGCAGAGGCCGTCGTATTTCTTGAGGCCGATTCCCTGACAGGGGCTGCCGTCTTTTCTGATTCCTTTACAGGGGGTTTTGGACATTGTGGGTTACTCCTGGGATACGGGTGTATCTGGTTGTGCGGCTGGAGGGCCGGCGATGGTGAGTGGTTGGTTGGGCCGTGCAGGGAGAGAACACCTGTACGGATTCGTTATTATAACACGGTTTTTGGGCGGATTTGGACGAATTTGGGACGGGGATTGTCTGAACTGTGATTTGGGGAGATTTTCTTGATGGGCTGTGATAGTCGCGCGGCCAGCGTTCGAGGGAGAATTGGGGGATTGTCTGGACGGGGATTGATGGGATTACAGGGATTGGCTGTGAGTGGGAGTGGGGAGATTAAGGTGGGGATTTCATGCCAGGAGGGACGAGGGCAGGCACAAGGCCTGCCCCTACGGGGGCGGGGGGGGCACTGCGGTGGATGGAGGACAGTGTCGGGAACAGAGTGAGACGGTGGCGAGAGATGTTTTTGTAGGGGGGCGTTGCGGGGGCGCAGCCCCTGCACAAGGGAGGGCCGAAGGCCCGACCGCCAAAATGCACCTGGAAAGAGGAAAGATACAGGCTGGTTTGGAGCGGGATCAGGACAGGTTGTCGTAGCTATGCACGGTTATTGGATTGGCGTAGAGTTGGCCGCCGCGCAGGGAACAGAGCGTGAAGCCCCAGCCGTCTTTGGCATTGATCTCGTGTTGGGAGCCCGGGTCGATCATGTAGGCGACGGCAGGCGATGTGATCGAGATTGTTTCGTGAAAGGAGGTGAGGTGCGGGTAATGGATGTGGCCGCTCAGAATGGCGTGGACATGATGGCCGGCGATTGTTTGCGCCAACGCATCGGGGTTGCGGAGACAGTGTTCGTTGAGCGGCTCGACAGTGCTGAAAACGGGCGGATGATGGACGGCGATGAGGTTGCCAAGAGGGGCGGGCTGCCGCAGTTCTTCGGCGAGCCAAGCCAATTGGGCCGCATCAAGGTCGCCATAGACGGCATCCGGCACTTTGCTGTCCAACATTATCACGCGTAGTCCGGCAATCATGGCACTATGGTAGTAGCGCTGGGATTCTTCAGTGGCTTCTTCCCCGAGGACGACGCGTCGGAATGGGAGGCGCCGATCGTGGTTGCCTAATCCAAGAATGAGGGGCACGTCGAAATCTCGCAGCTCGTCCAGAAGTGTGTTCAGTCTTTTATACTCCGCGTCGTCGCCGTCGTTAGCCAGATCGCCACTGAGGACGAAAAAGTCTGGGTTGATGGTCATGTTGCGGATTATTCTGATTACGTTGCGCAGCTTTTCACCCGGTCGCTGGTCTTTGAGAAGGTCATCTGGCTCCGGCAAGATATGCAAGTCGGACAGGTGCACAAAGGTTAGGTCGGTCATGATGGTTGCGCCCTTCCAGTTGGGGTTATATAGTGTGGGGTCATATAGAGGCTGGGCGACGTGATACGGTGCCGGCCAGGGCCAAAAGGGTCCTGCGAAGTCCAATGATAGCCTCAAAGGCGCTGGTCTACAAACGAAAGTCAGGAACAGAGTTCAAATGAGTGACAAAGTTATCTATTCAATGGTTGGCGTCGGCAGGAGTTATGCTCCGAACATGCGGGTGTTGCGAGACATCAGTCTGGGGTTTTTCCTGGGGGCCAAGATAGGCGTGCTGGGTCTGAACGGGGCGGGTAAGTCCACGCTGCTGCGCATAATGGCTGGCGAAGAGAGTCAATATGACGGCGAGACTATCCTGGCGGAGGGATACACGCGGGGGTTTTTGCCGCAGGAACCGGTACTCGATGCGTCCAAGACGGTGCGTGACATAGTCGAAGAGGGTGCGCAGGAAGCGGTGGACGCGTTGGCCGAGTTTGACGCCATCAATGCGCGGTTCAATGAGGACCTTTCGGCGGAAGAGATGGACGAGTTGATCGAGCGGCAGGGGGTGGTACAGGACAGGCTGGATGCGCTGGATGCGTGGGACCTTGACAGCAGGCTGGAACTGGCGATGGACGCGCTGCGGTGCCCGCCGAGTGACACGCCGGTGGCGGTCCTGTCCGGCGGCGAGCTGCGGCGGGTGGCTCTGACGCGGCTGCTGCTGAAAAAGCCGGACATTCTGCTGCTGGATGAGCCGACAAATCACCTGGACGCGCAGTCGGTTGCGTGGCTTGAGCGGCACCTGCAGGAGTACGAGGGTACAGTGATTGCGGTGACACATGACCGGTATTTTCTTGACAACGTGGCGGGCTGGATCCTGGAGCTGGATCGGGGTCACGGCATTCCGTGGCGGGGCAATTATTCGGGCTGGCTGGAGCAGAAGCAACAGCGGCTGGCGCAGGAGGAGAAGCAGGAAGGGGCCCGCCAGAAGACGCTGCAAAGGGAGCTGGAGTGGCTGCACATGTCGCCCAAGGCGCAGCAGACAAAACGCAAAGCCCGCGTTAACGCGTATAACGATCTGCTCAGCCAGGAGTTTGAGAGAGCGCGGGAGGAAAGGGAGATTTACATCCCGCCCGGGCCACGCCTGGGGGAGGTGGTGATCAGGACGGAGGCGCTGGCAAAGGGATTTGGCGAGAATCTGCTGTTCGAGGATCTGACGCTCGACATTCCGCCGGGCGCGATCGTGGGCATCATTGGGGCCAACGGCGCGGGCAAGACTACATTCTTCCGGCTCATTACGGGGGAGGAAAGGGCGGATAGCGGCGATGTGGAGCTGGGCGGGACGGTGTCGCTGGCCTATGTAGGCCAGAGCAGAGAGAGTCTTGATGCGGAGAAGAGTGTTTGGGAGGAGATTAGCGACGGGAATGAGCTGCTGAGGTTGGGCGAGCAGAATGTAAATAGTCGCGCTTATGTGGCCCGATTCACTTTCAGCGGGCAGGATCAACAGAAGAAGGTGGGCGCGCTATCGGGTGGGGAGCGCAATCGCGTCCATCTGGCCAAGCTGCTCAAGAGCGGCGCCAACGTTATTTTGCTGGATGAGCCGAGCAACGACCTTGACGTTAACACGCTGCGGGCGTTGGAGGATGCGTTGGAAACTTTCGCGGGGACGGCGATGGTTATATCGCATGATCGCTGGTTTCTGGACCGCGTTGCCACGCATATTCTGGCCTTTGAAGGGGACAGCAACGTTTTCTGGTTTCCTGGCAATTACAGCGAATATGAAGAGGACAGGCAGTCTCGTCTGGGCGCGGCGGCGGCGCGGCCGCATCGAATCACCTATCGGAAGCTGAGCCGCGCGTGAGAGGCGGCGCTATAGCTGGCCTGCCAACTCTTGCGCTTGCTCCCGCAGGCGTTCTCTCTGCACACGCGACGCGGGGCAGCCGAGAGTCTGGGCGATCTGCTGCGCGTCGAGCGCGGCCAGTTGCGAGAAGGTAGTAATTCCGGCTTCCTGTAACCGTTCGGAGAAGACAGAACCGATGCCCACGATGCGGGTGAGATCGTCGGGCGGATCCTGAGAGGTGGCATCCGCGGGCAGAGAATCGATATCCTCCTGCGCCGGGGTTGTGGGCGGCCCTGGCCCTTCCTCACTAACCGTAGCGTCTTCGTCAGGGGACTCGCCCGACTCTGCCGGTGATCCAGCAGGACCGGGCATGTCTTCGATGGGCGCGTCGGAGGCGGTGTCGGATGCTTCATCGCTGTCAGGGGCAGTGAAATCACCTTGTGGCTCGGGGGCGTCCGAGCCTCCTGTAGGTACGCCATTTGAAAGGCGGCCGGAACGGCGGGCCACGTGCACAATCACAGCGCCGGTGCCGGTCGAGCCGACGAGCAGGGCTACAAAAAAGCCCAGACAGGGGAAGATCGCCCAAGCGAATGTTGTTACGCCGGTGATGACCAGCGAACTGAGCCCGACTGAAACGAGCGGATTCCAAGAGAGGCGGTCCTGCCCGGCCAGAAGCTCATCCAGGCGACGACCCAGAAAGTAGCAGGTGGCAGTCCACCCGCATAGGAGCACGAGGGCGAGCAGGGCCAAGATAGGCAATGCCAGCAGAGCAAAGCAGATGGTAATGGTCAGGATGGCAACGAGAATTGCTGATCCCATGACCGCGATCGCGCCGGTGGCGAAACTGAGAGCGGGCTCTTTTTCGGCGGTCTTTGAGACTGCTCTCACCTGTTTGGGCAGCAACCAGCCGAAGAGCAGGACAAGCCCGGTGATCAGTAGGGTCCACAGGAAGGCCTGAACCAGCTTTCCGAGGAAGACAAGGAACCAGGGTGTCCGAGTGGAAGCCGCACGGGCACGCGCTGCGGCTGCTGCTTCAAGCGCCGTTTCGCGTTGTAGCTCGGCCTGCTCGCGCGCCGCTTCTGCCAGCTCCTCCGCCGCTTCCTCTGCTGCTTCTGCCGCGTCCTCTGCCGCTTCTGCCAGCTCCTCCGCCGCGTCCTCTGCGGCTTCTGCCGCCTCTTCCGCTGCTTCTTCCGCTGCTTCTGCTGCGTCCTCTGCGGCTTCTGCCGCCTCCTCTGCTGCCTCCTCAGCTGCTTCTGCCAGCTCCTCCGCCACTTCTGCCAGCTCCGCCACTGCACTTTGATGCCGTCTGGAGCTGGCCCGAACCCGCTCGCCCAGCCCGCCTGCATCGACGACAGGGGGGACCGGTGGATCGGGCTGCTTGGGTGGGTCGGTGAAGGCGAGTGGTGCTGGCGCCGCTGAATAGAGATCAGGTTGCGCCACGCCGTTCGTGTAGATGCGCCAGCTTGTGCCGCCGGCTACGTGCGCGTCCGGATCTTGCTCTATCCGCCCGCCGACAACTCTGACATTTCCGCCGACGCGTGCGTGTCCGGCCAAATCAACGTCGCCGCCTATGACAGCAACATTGCCCCCGATCTCCGAGGAATCCTCTACATCCGCATCGCCGCCGACTACACTGACATCGCCGCCGACCTGAGCGTGCCCTGTCAGGACAGCGTCTCCGCCTATAACAACAAGATTGCCGCCGATCCGCCCTTCCAAAGTCAGATCGTCGCCTACGACAAGCAGATTTCCGCTGACGTATTCGTCCTGCTCAATCTGTACGTCTCCGCCGAGGATGGCGATATTAGCGCGGATTTGCCTGCTACTGGAGGCGGTTTTTCCCTGTCTGAATGGCGTGAAAAGGTAGATCAGGGCTATTATGGCAATGACGAAAGCGAAGACTGTCCAGCATCCTGTCTTGCGCACAGACCTCATCTGATAGTCCTCTCGGCCTCAAGAGATACAGCAGTTTTCCAGCCAATGCTTGCACGATCCTGTTTTTGGACTGAATCAATATTCATGGGCAAGCGACTCGACAGGGTGCTGGTGGTTCGACATTGCTGACAATTGGAGATCCTCACGACGCCCTCTTCCTCCAGATTCCCTTACAACCGAGACCGGACCGGTTGGGTGCTGCGCTGGATGAAGATGCACCATACAGCCAAGGCCCCAACAACGATGACCAAGTAGACAGAGGCTATGCCCAAGGTTGTTGAGGTAGACGCAGATTCCAGGATGACCTCCCATAGCGACTGCCCCACCACGCCTGCAACTGCCCATGCTTCGGCCAGGAACTGGCCTGTTGCCGCGAAGCTGCCCAAATTGGTATAGATTAAGGCGCCGACCAGCGAGCATGCACCAACCAGGCCAAGTGCCCAGACGAGCACGGTCAGCACGGTCAGCACCAAGCCGACCTGTAAGTTACGCTGTCGTTCCTGGCGGGCAATCCGCGCGGCCACCTGATGGGAGAAGTTCGGCGCCAACTCCGGCACAGGCGCGGCATGCAGCCTCTGATCGATAGCCTGCCACAGCAGCGACTGTGTGCGGCACTGGTTACACTGTTCCAGATGCCTATCGAGCCGCACCTTTTCCTGTTGGTCCAACATCCCATCCAATTTCAGCGAGATCAACATCAGATAGTCGCTGTGGTCCGGGGACTCGAAAGGTGACGAAGGTACTTTGGTAAGTTTGTCCGCCATCATTTCCTCCTGAACTGCTACGATCCGGCGCCACTGGTGAGGGCCCAGTGCAAGGGAATGGCTTGCGCCGTCCATCTATCCTCGTGGTCTGCAGTCTTTGCCGACGAATCGAACTTTGCGGCCGGCTGGTCTGGTCTGTCGTTGCTTCTTGTGGTGGCTTGCGCTGTAAGTTGGGCAGAAGCCGAGTTTGTTTCCGCTGGATGCGGTTGTTGGGCGGCCTCGTATATTGATGCGAGTTTCTTGCGGGCACGGAATAGCCGGCTTTTGACGGCCGGCACGGAGATATCCATTACGTCTGCGATTTCCTGGTAGGTGCAATCATTCCAATAGCGCAGGACCAAGGGTGTGCGATAGTCGGGCTCGAGCTGACTGACCAGGGCCTGCATCTCTTCTGCCTGTTCAGCTGCCAGTGTCTCCTGCTCGGGCCCGGCGGCATCGCTCTGGAGAGTGAAGACGACGGGCGATTCGTCGAGCCCGACAAACTGGACGCGGCGTTTGCGCAGCCTGTCGATACAGTGGTAGTTGGCGATTGAAAAAAGCCAGGTACTGAACTTGCGTTTGGGATCGTACTGTTCCAGCCGGGAATAGGCGCGCAGGAAGGTTTCCTGAGCGGCGTCTTCGGCCTCAGTTGCGTCGCCGAGCATACGATAGGTTAAGGCAAAGACCGGTCTTTGATAGGTTTCTATCAGGAGGCCAAAAGCGGCTTGTTCACCGGCTCTGGCGCGATCCAACCAGTCTTGTTCCTGTTCATTCATTCGTCAGTACCTTTGCACGCTTATTGTCTACTACGCACTATGCTGTGTAAAGTTTCGCGGGGCTTTGGTTTGTCGTGCCAATTGGTCTGGGTATATAATGTATCGGATTACCGGCGCTGCTACCTGCCATTGTCCTGACCGGAGGCTGACCAATTCCTGCCTGGCTAGATTCTGCCTCTGGCAGGTGTGCTGCCCAACGGTTGGCGAAGGCAAGGGCTGCAGTGCCACAGAATCGGCAATTCAGCCGGGATTTCAGATGGCGAGCGGGATGTCGGTCGGGGACAAGCACGAAGTCATCTCGTCTGCCGGCTGAAACCTTGAAAGGAACGGACTACGATGCAAGTTATTTATCCATTCACCGCGATTGTGGGCCAGGAGCGCATGAAGAGAGCGCTCATTCTGAACGCAGTTCATCCGCTGATTGGCGGAGTACTGATCAGGGGTGAACGCGGCACGGCCAAGTCGACTGCCGCCCGGGGTCTGGCAGCCCTGTTGCCGGCGATAGATGCGGTGGATGGATGCCCCTTTGCCTGCTACCCGGATAACACGCTGGGCCTGTGCCACGTTTGCGAAGCAGGCGCGCGCAACGGCGAGTTAACGGGCGGCCAGCGGATCACGCCATTCATTGATTTGCCGGTGAGCGCAACCGAAGACCGGGTGGTTGGCACGCTCGACATTGAGAAGGCGATTCGCCAGGGAGAGCGGCACTTTGAGCCGGGTATTCTGGCGGCGGCCAACCGGGGAATCCTGTATGTGGACGAGGTCAACCTGCTTGACGACCACGTAGTGGATCTGCTGCTGGACAGTGCGGCGATGGGCGTAAATGTTGTTGAGCGTGAAGGTATAAGTGTTCAGCACCCCGCTCGATTTGTGCTGGTCGGTTCCATGAATCCTGAAGAGGGTGACCTGCGACCGCAGCTGCTGGACCGTTTTGCCCACGCGGTGGATGTTGTCGGCATCGACGAGCCGCGGGCGCGGGTGGAGATACTGCGGCGGCGGACGCGTTTCGAAGCGGACGCGGACCGCTTCCGGGACGATTTTTCCGAGGAAGCAACGAGCCTGGGGGAACGGATCATACAGGCCCGGCGCCACTATAACAATGTGGGTTACACGGACAAAGACCTATATACAATCGCCGCGCTGACGAGCAGTTTCAATGTGGACGGTCACCGGGCGGACCTTGTTATACTCAATACTGCGCGTGCACAGGCCGCATTTGATGGACGTGACTCGATTACTGACAGGGACATACTACTGTCGGCGGAACTGGCGCTTCCACACCGCATGAAGAAGCAGCCCTTCCAGGACACGGCCCTACAGCCGGAGCAGCTTGAGGCGAATATGCGCCAGGCGCGCGCCGAGGCCGAGGAAAATGAAGAGTCGATGGAAGAGGCGGACGGCGATGCGGCATCAACGGAAAAAAAAGTGACGAGGGTGATGACTCAGAGGAGCTAGATTCCTCGCCGGAGAGCGGAGAAGGCGGCGTAGCACAGCCGGATGCCGCTCCCCAACAGAGTTCATCACCCGGAGACGAAAAAGGGGCTCGCAAGCCGGTCGACGTCGGCGAGATGTTCGAGGCACGCAAACTGGATACGCCGCTCGACAAGATGACGCGCGAGAAGTCGGGCAAGCGCTCCTACAGCCGTACAGATCGAAAGCGGGGCCGCTATATCCAGGCGCGGCCGGCACACGACAAGCTCGACGATATTGCCTTCGACGCCACGCTGCGAGGCGCCGCGCCCTATCAGAAGGAACGGCACGAGAGCGGGGAGAGCGATCTGGCGTTGCAGTTGCGGATGTCCGACCTGCAGCGTAAGATCCGGGTGCGGCGAACAGGCAACCTCATTCTCTTTGTGGTGGACGCCAGTTGGTCGATGGCGGCCAGCGAACGGATGGAAGCCACGAAGGGCGCGATTTTCAGTCTGCTGGTAGAAGCATATCAACGCCGCGACCAGGTGGGACTGGTGGTATTTCAGCGCGACAAGGCGCGGATAGTGCTGCCGCCGACCAACAGTGTCGAACTGGCGGAGAAGGCGCTGCAAGATCTTCCCGTGGGGGGCAAGACCCCGCTCAGCAGCGGCCTGTTGGCGACCTGGCAGGTGGTAGAGAATGCTCGGCGGCGCGATCCTGAACTGCGTCCGCTGGTGATGCTCTTGACGGACGGCGCCGGCAACGTAAGCATGACGGGCATGCCGGCCCAGGAAGAGGCGATGAAGATGGCTTCGCTGTTTGCGATTGAGGAAGTGCGCACCATCGTCATCAATATGGAGCACATGGCGTTTGATCGCGGGCTGGCGCAGGCACTGGCCGAGCAGATGGGCGGCGTTTGTTATAATTTGCCGGATCTGCGGGCGGACACGCTGCTGAACACGGTTAAGCGGGAGATTGGCGGGTAGGTGGAGGTTGAATTCACGGACGCCAGCCGCCAAGTCACCGGAAAGAATCTGTTGACAAGCCATCAACTGTCAACAGGCAATAAATTCGCATAGCGAGAAACGCTGGATGACTACTGACACACGCGGGCAAGGCAACGCGGCCGCTCTGAAAGGTTCCTGGGAGGCGCTGCACGCAGAGGCTGTGGCTCTTTCACGGCAGGGGAATGACGAGGCGCTGGGCAAGTACGGTTTACTGGTGGAACGGCTGGCCGGGCTGCCTGAGGCGCGTCGGATGGCCAAGGATCAGAGGCTGCAAGTTATTCTTGATCAGAGTATGCTCGGCCTGCAGTCGCACTATGCCAGGCGCAACCGTCTGGACGAGATGGCGACGGCCGACGACAGCGTTTTGGAGAAACTGAGCGAGGACGCCTTGTCACTGTGGCGGGAGAATCAGGCGCGCGCTTACTGGTGGCAAGGCCGCCACGCGGAGGCAGCTTCGATCGTGCGGGCTGAAGGGGATAAGCTTCCCTTTGACGTGGACTTGCGATGGCTACTTTTCTCGATCCTCATCGATGACGGTAAATTGGATGAGGCCGAAGGGGTGCGGGGTACTCTGGTCAGCGAGTTGCAGAAACTGTTCAGCTCGCAAGGTTTGGCGGAGGCCCTGGTCGAAGATGTGGACGTCCAGATGAAGGTAAAGGAGCGGCTGGCAGGGGAGGGCGAGAATAACCAGGTGTCGCTCCAGTTCGGGCTGATGCATTTTCTGCGCGCCAATGTAGAGTTGGAGCGCCGGCGCTGGCAGGAGGCGGTTGATGCGTTCGGCAAGGCTACCAAAGTGTCGGAGGCCTATAGCGAGCGCTGGCATCTGTTATACCGGCCGCTTGTACTCAACAATCAGGGCCGCCTGGCGCAGCGGGCGCTCAATCGCGAAGAGTCGCCGGCTTCGCAGGGGTTCTGGCGGGGTCTATCCGGTTACTACGCGGGCGACCGGCAGGGGGCTTTGACGGAATGGCGGCGGGTGGCCCAGATTCCGCTTGAGAAAGTTACGCTGGCGTCAGTCGGTGACTGGATTCTGGCCCACTACTATATTGAAGCTGCGCAGGATACGTCAGCAGGCGAAGAGGAAACGGCGGCAGTTGCGGACGCAGAAAGCTCTGACAACGGCGAGGACCAGAGCGGCAACAAGCTTTCACAAAATGTCAGTCAAGGGTTGCAAGTCGCTCTGAACCTGCTGGGGCAGCAGGAAACCCGACGGGACCCGCTCGTATTGGGACTGGCGGCGCTGGGATGGGGAATGAACGGCTACAGGGAACACCTGCACCGCAACCTGCGTCATGCGGTCGAGCAGCTGCGGGCGTCGCTTCAGGACAATAAACTTTCCGTCTTCAACTGGTATTTTTTCCGTGATCTGCTGCCGGCGGAGGATTTTGCCGAGGTCGAGACGTACTTCCACAGACCTAAGACTGAGGAAAGCGGGCCGCGAGAAGCGTAGCGAGCAAGATGCCGACGCGAATTCCTCTTTTTCGCACCGGCGGTAAGTACCTAGGTTCCGTTGACATTTTGGGAAGGCTGTTCAGATGTAAACAAGAACTGAAAGCCTGCAGGCCTGTTAGGGATGTTTCTCGCTTGAATGTTGAAATGGACAAAACCATTTGATCCGCGAAGTCACGCGAAGGGTCGCGAAGAACACCTTTTTGTCCGCAGAGGACGCGGAGAACAACAGAGGCGTATCGAATTTTCTTTGCGCAGCTGCGCCGCCCTTCGACGATCAGGCGTAATTTGCACCCGGAAGTCGTTGTTCAGACAAACGTCAACGAGCCCTAGTTGCAGGATAGCCTTCACCCTCGATTTCGGTACGCGTGTAGCACACCTCCGTAGGGAACCGGCCTGATTCGCTTGCGCCACTTCGCCCAGGTACTCATAAGATGGGGCCAGAAAGGGCTTTCGGCGCCCATGGGTCTGGCAACCTGCAGGGCGTCGATGAACGACTCCGGATCGTCTTCAAATTCCGGCATCTCCATGTAGCAGTGCCCCAATTCGAACGGAATGTGTGCGTCGCTGCCGGCGGTGATCAGCAGGCCGCGTTCCTGGGCCAGCGCCAGGGCGGCGAGATTGTCCTGCGGCCGGACGCAGCGGGCGTTGCGCACTTCGAGCGCGTCTACCTGATCGATCACCTCGAGCACGTTCGCCATACCCATTGCCGAGTTTCGCAACGAGTCCAGCGGATGGGGTATGGAGATAACGGCACCTTGGTCGCGCAGGCGGCGAATCGTTTCCTGCGGCGACAGGCCGCGCGGCACTTCCTCCTTGACGAAATAGGCGATCAGTTCGCCGTGGGTCGTCATGATCTCTTCGCCGACGATGATCAGATCTGGGGCAAGCTCTTTGGCTCTTAATGCGCCAGCCAGATTGTCGTGTTCGGTGATCGCCAGTTTGTCAAGGCCGAGACTGCGGGCACGAGCAATTGCTGCCTCGGGCCTTGTCAGGCAATCCTTGCTGTAGATGGTGTGTGAATGCAGGTCGACTTTCCACATGGCGTCAAGGATTCCTGAAACTGAGATTGGATTTGGAAAGAGATTTGCGGACGCGCCTGGTTACTCTCACACTACCTGCTCCTCGACATTGGGGTTTTTCTGGGTTGTCAGCAGATGGGGCCAGAGAGCCAGACAGAGAAGGCCGATGGCGACACCGAACCAGAGGGTGGCAAAGCGGATCAACAGCGCGGCGGCGGCGGCGGCGGGCCGGGACAGACCCAACAGCTGGATACTGAGCGCGGCCAGCGAACTCTCGACACCGCCCAGACCGCCCGGGGTGGCGACCACGGCGCCGACTACGGAGGACATATTGAAGGCGGAAACAGAGGTCAGCATGGTATCGAAACCGGGGGCGACTCCGAAACCCAGCATTACGAGGTAGAAGGCAAAACCCTGGCTGGCCCAACTGACCAAGCCGATCAGGACCGAGGCGATCAGATATTTGGGTTGGAGGAGAAAGTAGCTGCTTTCGTAGAAGGCGGCCAGTTTGTCGGCGAAGCGGTTGACAAACGGTATGCGGTGTCCCAGGGCAAGGAACCAATGGGCGAGCGGTCGTATTTGGATGGCAACGATGATGGCGGCAATTACCAGCAGGGCGGCCACTGCTGCCAGCCGGATTGTCTCGTCGTCGATTGCCAGCAGCCCGATGCCGGCCAGCAGGATCATGGCCAGGCCGTCGGTCATGCGCTCGGCCAGCACGACGGATGCGACGACGGAGACGGGTGCGCCGCTGACATTGCGTACCATGAAGGCGCGCACGAATTCGCCCACTTTTCCCGGTGTCATCATCATCAGGAAGCTGATGCCGTAGATGCGGGCGCTTTGGCCGAAGCTGATGGGCGTACGAATCAAGCGCAGATACCAGTGCCATTTGAGCAGCCGGACGCCAAAGTTTACAAGTGTGAGCCCCAGCACAGGAGGGAGCCAGATCCAAGGGAAGCCTGCCAGCAGGGTGGTCAGCTGGCGCCAATCTCCATATAGTATCAGTGCTATGTATACCAACAGGGCCAGCAGCAGTGACCAGAGAAGCTGGATTCCCAGCCGTTTTCGGTCCATATTCTTTCCGTCGAAGAGAGCGGCGCAGATGAACCTAGACTTTCCGGCTCACTGTATGCAGACATTATAGTACTGGGATGCAGGATTGCTTAATTCCAGGGTACTGAACCACGAGAGTTGAGCAGAGGTTCTGCCAGCTTTACGGTGCGCCCGGGCGAGAGTTGCCAGTCTCGCGCCAGAAGTCGAGGACTGCCTGCGAGAACGCTTGCGGCCTTTCCAGATGGACGGCGTGACCGGTTTCCGGGAATTCGACCAGGTGCGACTGTGCCATCATCTGCGCCATGCGGCGGTTGACTGTGACGAATTTTGCGTCGTCTGCGCCAACGATGAGAAGGGCAGGCGCGGACATGGTGGGCAGATCGGAGTGGAGAGCGGGCTGGGCGCCAGTACCCATTCCACGCAGGCTGTTGGCAAGACCGACAGGGTTGTTCTGCAGGCGCTGCTTTCGCAGCTGGCGGCGCTGCTCCGGGGCAAGGTTGCGTTGCTGGCTTTTCCACATCGGCAGGGACTCCCAGTGGTCGACGAATGGGGCGATGCCGTCCTGTTCGATGCGGTCGGCCAAGGCGTTGTCGCGGCGGCGGCGTTCGGCCCGTTCGGTTGCCGAGGCGACGCCCGGTGAGGCGCTGACCAGTGTCAGGGAGCGCAGGCGGTCGGGGTAGGTAAGGGCAAAGTAGAGCGCAAGCCGGCCGCCCATTGAGTAGCCCAGAATGTGGGCGTCGCCTTGGGTTGATTGATCCAGCAGGGAGGCCAGATCAGCGGCGGCGCGGGCCATGTGGTAGCGTTCCGGACTTGAGGGAGCGGGCGAGCGGCCATGGCCGAGCAGGTCGGGCGCGAGGGCATGAAAGCCGGCGGCGGCGAAGGACGGGGCGGCCTCGGCCCAGCTGCCGCCGTGTCCGGTGAACCCGTGGAGGAGCAGGACGGGCGGCGCGGATTGGCTGCCCCAACTGTGTATGTTGTAGGTGAGAGTTGGGGTCATTGGCGCAGACGCAAGGTCATTCTGAAGTCGTTGGAAGCGCCGCTGCCCTGTCACAGGGCGCGGCCAGTTTTCCAGCGGGTAGCGGCACAGCGGATGGCACCGACCGCGCCGCCACCGATTCTTGCATCGTCAACTTTCAGCGACCGTTCTTCGGCATTGAAAGTGGAAACCCTTCGCCCATCAGTTTTTCACCGTCGTTCACAGTGAAGTTAGGGATCAGGGGATGGTTCGGAGCCTGGTCGATCTTCACTTTGACGCCGTCGGCCATGAAGATGATGACATGGGCGCGGCGCTGCCGGTTGGTCACATTGGCGGGGGTGGCGTGGAAGTTGAGGCAGTGGTGGAACATGCACTCGCCTGCTTTCAGTTCGACAGGTTTCCCGATCTCAGCCGGTTCATAGGCCATTTTTTGGCGAACAGTTTCCTCCGCTTCGCGGCCTTCGGCCTCGGCGGCCGCGCGCGCGGCCAGTTCGGCGGCATAAGACTCGAGGCCGAAACGGGGGTCCTTGTGACTGCCGGGGACGACGTGCATGCAGCCGTTCTCCGGGGTTACATCATCGAGCGCGAGCCAGCAGGTTACGATGCGAGGCTCATCGAGGGGCCACAGGTAGAAGTCCTGGTGATAGCGGAAGTGGCCATTGTCGCCCGGCGGCTTGGAGATGACCTGATCATGCCACAGGCGGACGCGGGGGGAGTTCAGGAGGGCGCAGGCGACGCCGGAAATGACAGGGTGATGGAGCAGCTGCTCGTAGGAAGGCTCCCGCTTGAACATATTGACGTACTGGGTGAGGACGCGCGGGCGTTCTTCCTGTGCTGTAGTGTCCATCGGCGCCCCTCGGCGGTGTCCGAACTGGAACTCCACTTCGGAGTCGTCGCCGCCGGCAGATTCGATGGCGATGACATTGTCGAGGGCGGTGCGCAGCTCTTCGACTTCGGCGGTGTCGAGGACGGGGCCGTAGCGCAGGTAGCCGTTATCGGCGAAGTAGTCGATCTGTTGTTGGGTGATCATGGTAGGTATTCCTCAGGGCGTGTGATAAGCGTAGTTGTCAGTTAGAGCCTCTTGGAAAGAGCTGTAGTGTTCTATGACCCATTTCCTGGCAGCCACCAGCGAGCGAAACGTGCGACGTGTTCCGTCCATTCGGGAGTGCATTAAGTATTGTCTTCGATCTCTCAGGATTTTCCCCTCTGCAACCAGCATATCGTCTACAAAGAGACGAAAGTTATCGCGGTCGTCAGAGGACAACCAGGAAAAGGATGCTCTGAGATTTGAAGAGCTTGGAGCGGTTACGGGCAGGTTTTTGGAGTCGAAGTGGGATATTGCCCAATTTTTGGCGGCCTGCATCGTACGAAAAGATCGAGTCGTCTCATCCAAATTAGAGACAAGCGAAAACAAGTCCCGCCTTTCGGAGACTTTTCCATCGGCAACGAGCGTCTCATCGACAAATAAATGGAAGTAGGTGCGGTCGTCGGAAGAGGCCCATGAATAGGACGCCCTGGAAGCAGACGTGCTGAGAACATCAGCCAAGGCGTAGTGACTATCGAAGTGTTCAACAGCCCAGTTCTTCGTGTCCCGCATTGTTGGAAAAGAATGCACTGTATGGTCAAGAACAGAATTCAAAGTGAACAGTCCGCGATCTTCCGATACTTGCCCTTTGGCGATTAACATTTTATCGACAAACAGTCTGAAATTGGTGCGATCGTCAGAAGAGAGCCACGAGTATGATGCTCTAGTGTATGGCATGAACTCCCGCGCGGGGATCGCATGGCGAAACCATTCGGCATCCGACTCAGAGGCGTCAGGGTCCGCCTCTATTCCTGCCTGGATCGCTGCTTCTTCGCCTTCTAGGGCAGCAATTTCTTCAAACGTCCTTCCGTTACCCTTGTTCTCATTCATATCGGTTCACCTCCCGCGAATTGGCTTTGCGTACACTGATGATACGCTTGCTGTTTCCGCGAACAGTATACACCACCAGATGGAGACGACTTTCGATCAGCCCATATGCTTTAGTGCGGTCTTCACCACTTCGGTCATCGGGCAAGAAAAACGCAGTAGACCAGTCAAAATCGTAGACTGCGTTGAAATCAATCCCATGTTTGTCCAGGTTGGCGCGGCGCTTGTTTTCATCCCATTCATACGTCTCATCCATTTCCTTCATAATATCGGCAAACGCCTCTTTGTCCAACAGAAGGGCGATTCAGTTTGGGATCTCCTGCACGCTTTCCCTGTTCGGCTGAAAGGAAGCTCAATGCGAATGCCTATTTGATTTTTGGCTGATGAGAGTCTGCCCAGCCACGCAGTTGTCTCTCCACCTCCTGTCGCGCGATTTTCCCGGAAGCTGTTAGGGGGAGTGCATCGACGAAACGGATCAGGTTGGCGGCGGGCTGCTTGTATCCGGCCAGTCGCGTGCGGCTGAAGGACAGGAGGGCGTCGTGGCTCAGCGTCTCACCGGCGCGGAGTTGGACGGCTGCTGCGCAGCGCTGTCCCCACTCGGAGTCGGGCAGTCCTACTACGCAGACGTCGGCGACGGCGGGATGTTCGCGCAGGGCGGCTTCCACTTCGGCCGGATAGATGTTTTCGCCGCCGCTGACGATCATGTCGGTGCGCCGCTGCAGGACGTAGAGGTCGCCGTCGGCGTCGAGCCGGCCCATGTCGCCAGTATATAGCCAGCCATCGCGCAGGGCTGAATCGGTGGCGGCGGGGTTGCGGAAGTAGGCTGCCATCACCTGCGGTCCGCGCACCAGAATTTCGCCTATCTGGCCATGGGGAAGCGTGTTGCCATCGGCGTCGGCGATGCGCGTCTCGGTGAAGAGCAGAGGCCGGCCGACGCTATCGGGTTTGCGCTGGACATCGGCTGGCAATGCGGTTGCCACCTGGGAAGCGGTTTCGGTGAGGCCGTAGGTGGCGGCGACGGGCACGTCGGCTTCTTTGGCGGCGGCCAGGAGATCGGCGGGTGCAGCAGCGCCCCCCAGCAGGACCATGCGCAGGCTTTGCGGCCAGACGGTTGCGGGGGAACTGTGCAGAAGCCTGTGGAGCATCGTCGGCACGAGCGAGGTAAGGGTTACTTCGTCCTGACGCAGGCTGCGCTGGAACTGTTCCAAGTCGAAGCTGCGTTGGAGGACGATGGCGGTGCCGTAGAGGCAGGAGCGAAAGACGACGGCCAGGCCGCCTACGTGATAGAGAGGGAGGCAGCTGAGCCAGCGGTCGTTCGTGTGTACCCCAAGGTGGTAGGCGGAGGCAGTGGCGCTCCAGAAGTGGTTGTCAAAGCTGAGTTGAACGCCTTTGGGCGTGCCGGTTGTGCCGGAGGTGAAGATGATGGACTGTACCTGCGGCTCCCCCGGTTGGGGTGGAGACGGGCGCAGTGCTTGGGGTTCCAGGCCGCACTGTGGTTCGTGATAAACCAGATCGGCCAAGGTGCGTGTCTCTTGCGGCTTGCTGTCACTGTTTGTGGAAACAGTTTCGTTGTCATTGATGAGCAGTTGCGGCTCGACCAGGCTCAACTGCCGCGCTCGTTCTGACGCGGTCAGCCGGATGTTGAGGGGAACGAGGACTGCGCCGACGCGTGCAACTGCGTGGATGAGAGCGATCGCTTCGATACTACTGTGCAGATGTGTCGCGACTCTGTCGCCAGGTTTAAGTTGGCAAGCCGCGAGCGCGGTGGCCAGTCCGTCGGCTAAGCGATCCAATTCGGCGTAACTCAGCGACCGCGCCTCAAAGAGCACGGCCAATCTGCGGGGCGTCGCCAGGGCGCGCCAGCGTAACCAGTCTTGTCTCATTGGGAACATAGCCAGTTCATATTTCAAGCGAGGGGGTAGCTGTTCCTCGACTCATTCTTCTCCTGTACCTACTAAGCCATGTCCAGTGCCTGTGTGGATCAGACTTTCATTCAGGCCGCCATTCGGGCTGACTCATCGTGTAATCGTTGGCCGTCGCCGCCATGCTCGCCAGCCGACACGTTGCGAAGAATGCACACGGTCGGTGAGGCATGTTTTTGTAGGGGGGCGTTGCGGGGGCGCAGCCCCTGCACAAGGGAGGCCGCTTGCGGCCGACCGCCCAAATAACAGAGAGTGAAGTGAGAGTAAACGCCTTCGCTCCCCTCCTCCAGGATCGCAAACCAGATGTGGCTGAGTAGTTACGTTTTCTCAAGGCCTCCAGGGAAACTGGCGGAAGTCCGGTTTGCGCTTTTCGTTGAAGGCGTCGCGGCCCTCTTTGCCCTCTTCCGACATGTAGAAGAGCATGGTGGCGTCGCCAGCCAGAACCTGCAGACCGGTCTGACCATCCAGGTCGGCATTGAAGCCGGCTTTGAGGAAGCGAATCGCGATCGGTGATTTGCGCAGAATCTCCTGGGCCCAGTCCACGCCTTCCTCTTCCAAAGCCGCTACGGTGGGCAGCACTTTGTTTACCAGACCCATCTCGAGGGCCTCCTGGGCGGAATACTGGCGGCACAGATACCAGATTTCGCGCGCTTTTTTCTGGCCGACGATTGAGGCCAGGTAGGAGGCGCCCAGACCGCCGTCGAAACTGCCGACTATCGGTCCGGTCTGGCCGAAGACGGCGTTTTCGGAGGCGAGGGAGAGGTCGCAGATGACGTGGAGCACGTGACCGCCGCCGATTGCGTAGCCGTTTACAAGGGCGATGACGGGCTTGGGCATGGTACGCATTATGCGTTGGAGCTCGAGCACGTTGAGCCGGGCAACGCCCTTGTCATCCATGTAGCCGGCGTGGCCGCGAATGTTCTGGTCGCCGCCGGCGCTGAAGGCGTGGACGCCGTCCTTGGGCGAAGGTCCGTTGCCGGTCAGGAGAACGACGCCGATCTGGTCATCGGCCCAGGCATCCTTGAAGGCTTCGATCATCTCGTCGATGGTTTGGGGGCGGAAGGCGTTGCGTTTCTGCGGGCGGTTGAAGGCGATGCGCGCCATGCCATCCGCCTTGTGATAGGTGATGTCGCCGTACTCGGCGACTGCTTGCCAGTCGGCGCTATCAGGGATCGTCACGAAAAATCCTCCTTACTTTCGATTAGGGTCTTGTTCAGTTTTCTGCGCAGGCGTTCGTCGCGTGCGCCGTCGGTGGGCACTTCAATGATAGCGGGTCGGCGGCTGTGGAGTGATGTGCACAGCGCTTGGGCCAGGCCCGCCCTGTCGTTGTCGAGAATGCGCACAAAGTCAAGGCCGTACATCGCGGCCGCGGGCGCGAAGTCGAGGCCGGGGGGTGTGAGGAACAGGTCCTCGAACCGGGCATTATCCTGGGCGATGGGCAGACGGCGGAATACGCCGCCGCCATTGTTATTGAGCAGCACGATTGTGACGTTGTCCAGCCTGTGTTTGCGCACGGCCAGCAGGCCGTTCATATCATGGTAAAAGCTGATATCGCCGATGAGCAAAACCACCGGCGCGTCAGGGTCGGCGGCAGCTACGCCGAGCGCGCTGGAAGCGAGGCCATCGATGCCGCTCGCGCCGCGGTTGCCGTAGACGTGGAGCTGTTTGTGATCGGGCCGGGCGAACTGGTCGACGTGGCGGACGGGCAGGCTATTGCCGAGGAACAGGTTTGCGCCAGGGGGAAGCGCATCAACGACGGTAGATACGGCGGCTGCGTCGAACCAGGCCTCCCGCAGAAAATCTGTCTGGACGCGACTGCTGCGCTGGTCGGCGGCCATGACTGCGGCGGCCCATCTGTCAGGGGGGCGCCGGCATTGCTCTGCCATCTGGTGACAGAAGGCGGTCTCGTCCACCTGAAGAAAGTGGCTGACGCGGTGGCTGTCGTCGGCCCAGACGCCGCTGCTGCGCACGTGAATCTGATAGGGCGGCGCGGTGCGCTCCAGGTAGTCGTTGAGGTATTTTGAGGTTGGGACGGCGCCGAAACGGATAATTACCTGGGGGGCGTCGAAGTCGGTCGGATGCTGAAGGAAGCTCTCGTAACTGCCGACGACTGGCGCCGACTCTGTATGGGGACCGAAACGCAACCCTGAAAGCGGGTCGGCGAAAATTGGGTAGGCGGTGCGGCGACTCAGTTCGGCCACGGCCTCAACCATACTGGATGGGGGGCGACCGGCCCAAGGTCCGCAGACGATCCAGCCGCGTTCGTGGGCAGAAATGAGGGCGGCCATTTCTGCGAGCTGGGCTTCGGTTGGGACAATCGTGCCGTGCTGGATGGAGGTTCCGTGTTTACTTTCGAAGCAGGGTCGGTAGGGGGCTGGCGGCTCGAGGGGCTTGCGGAAGGGAAGGTTGATATGGACCGGTCCTTTGCGCAGGCCGTCGGCGATGGCATAGGATCTGGCCGCAAGGGTGCGCAGATTTCGCAGTGCGACTGCGGACGGGTCCTCCTCGGGCAGTGCGGCATCCACGGCCCACAGGAGGTGGTCGCCGTACATTTTGACCTGGTCGATGGTCTGGTTGGCGCCGCTGTGACGCAGTTCCGGGGGGCGGTCTGCCGTAAGCAGGAGCAGGGGCACGCCGGCCATGTGGGCCTCGACGACAGCGGCGTGGAACTCCAGGGCTGCGGTGCCGGAGGTGCAGACGAGGGCGACTGGGCGGCCGGCGGCCTGGGCCAGCCCGAGCGCAAAGAAGCTGGCGCAGCGTTCGTCGAGATGGAGGAAGGTCTCGATTTCGGGATGGGCGTCAAAGGCAAGCGCCAGCGGTGTCGAGCGAGAGCCGGGCGCGATGCAGACAGCTTGCAGGCCGGCAACGGCCAAGGCGGCGACCAGTGTTTCGGAAAAGAGTAGATTGGGGTTAGGCTCGGCCATATCCGCGGTCATACCGGCTGACCTTCAGCAACTGAATTGATTATCGGCTGAAACTTCCATCCTGTTTCTTCCCACTCCTTTTTCGGGACAGAGCCGGGAACGATGCCGGCGCCGGCGTAGGCCCAGGCGCGCTCTTTCTGCACGATGGCGGAGCGGATGGCAACGGCAAATGCGCCCTCCATGTTGCTATCGATCCAGCCGACAGGGGCGGCGTACCAGCCCCGCAGCGTTGGCTCATTCGCCTGGATAAACTCCAGCCCCAGCTCGCGCGGCGTTCCCCCCATTGCTGGTGTCGGGTGCAGTGCATCCACCAGCGGCAGCACTCCCTCTTCCGTTTTCAGTCTGGCCTCAACCGGCGTGTATAGATGCTGAATGTTGTTGAACGAAAGCACCGTCGGTTCAGCGGCAATGGTTAGCTCGCTGCACACTGGCTGCAGGATATCTCTCAGCACGTTCACGACCAGTTTGTGCTCATGACGGTCCTTTGCCGAGGCCAGCAGCGCCTTGGCCAGTTCAGCATCTTCGGCCGCGGTCATGCCCCGTTGGATCGATCCCGCCAGCGCCATCGTTTGCAGCCTCTCTCCCTGAACACGCACCAGGAGTTCAGGGGTAGCCCCAAGAAAAGCGTGTCCTGCCTGCGGTTCAAACAAGAAACCGAAGCAGTCCGGATAGTCTGCGCATAGATGCGTCAACATCTGACTGATGCGAATAGGCTGTCGTGCCCGCAATTGCGCTATCCGGGAAAGCACTACCTTTTGCAGCGGCGTCGCGTCGAAAGTACGCTGGGCATTTTCGATCAGCTTAGCCCAATCGTCGTACTGCAGCGGGTAGTCGATTTCCAGTCCTGGCTTCTCTTCTTCACCGTTCCGAAAAGGCGCTTCGACTTTCTGGCTTTCGCGGCTGTGCTCATTTCTCGTCAACAGTTCAGCCCGTGCATCCAGGGCCTCCTCCAACAGAGGGAAAACTGCGGTCGCGTCTTCTTCGGGGGGCAACAAGGCGTTGATTGTGAGCCAGGCGCGGCCGTCCTGCGACACAAACTGGTAATGGGGCAGGATGAAGTGGCCGGGATGGAAGCCCGTCCAGGTCAAGTCCGGCACAAAGTCCTCTCGAAATGCGAACCCGCCGAACAGACGCGGCAGCGCCAGCTCCGATCTGGGCGCGTTTCGGTGGCGAGGAGAGAGATGACTTTCGGCGAGGGAGAAAATCTCTTTCGCCTGTCGCTTTATGGCGGCAATCCGGCTGCGGCCGTAGCCGATGAGATGGGCAGCCACCCCAGTCCCTGCGAAGGTGATGCCCTCTCTCCCGTCGCGCCAAAAGAAGCGCTCCTGCCCGATAGCCGCCCGCAGAAAGTGCTCAAATGGCAGGCCGGCCACGGGACGGCTGGCGCTCACCAGGCGGCCGTGGCGCTCGACGCTGTACTCGTCGCCGCCGCCCCTTTCATCGTCCTCCAGCCAGCGAGCATCCTCGGCAGCATCTGGACTGCTCTCGCCAAAGGCGCTTTCTGCGCGTTCTTGCAATTTCATTTTATGTCAACCAAACAACATCCTGTCGTTTTCTGTCAGATCACGTCAAGCCGGCTGCGCAACTGGAACTGTTCAGTCCTTCTTGTAGTTCACGCTGCGCAACAGCATTGGCACCAGCGTGCTGACAATTCGGGCAGGCTCAGGTTCTCCGCTGTATACCCAGCGAATCGTCAGGTGGTAGATGCTTCCCATCCAGGCATAGGCGATTACGTCGGTGTCAACGGCTTCGATCTCGCCGGCGGCGACGGCCTCATCCAGGTAGATACGGATAAGCCTGGCGAAGCGCTCGTTGATTTCGAGCCGTTTTTCTTCGAAGACGGTCCCTAAGCCTGTGGCTTGGACGAGCATGACTTTTGCGGGACGGCGGTAGCGGCTAAAGGCTTCCAGGCAGGCCTCGAGCGCGGCCTCGACCTTGGCCATCGGGCTGGTGTGCTGCTCGATCGCTTCGGTGACGCGGCGTTCAACCAGGTCTGCGAATTTTTCGACGAGCGCGAGGAAGAGGCGTTCCTTGTTGGGAAAGTGGAAATAGATTGAGCCCTTGGATGTTTCGGATTCGGCGACGATTTCGTCAAGGCGCGTATCGTGGTAGCCCTTGTTGCTGAAGACGCTCAAGGCGGCATCCAGAATGCGTTCTCTGGTTGTTTCGGGACTGCGGTTTGGTGTATCGGGCATTGAATTCACATTTCGTGAATGGTTAAACCGACTGGTCAGTCGAAAAGCCGGCGAAAAAAACGTGTCACTATTTTCCTCGAAATGGCAGGCCAGCGCAACTCTGGCAGTATGCGTTGCGGGTCAGAGCGAATAGCTGGGTTGTGCTGGTGGTAAGTCAGGTGGTCACGGGCGGGAGCGCGGCTTCAGCTCAATTTCTGGACAGGGAATTCACCAGCCGCGGGGAACGGGGAAGCAGCGGAACTGCTGGGCCTGGGCGAATACATCCCAGATCTGGGCCATTTTTTCGACGATGCGGGTGGGGCGGCTTGCCATTTCGAAGCCGCGGTGCTGACCGCGTACCACGTTGCGAGGCTCCCAACCGGTGCCTTTGCAGTAGTCGTAGTAGTCCTGGAAGCGGGTGAATTGCACACTCATACCGAAGCTGTCGGGCTGGCGGCTCATGGGCGACATGGGGTCGAGCGTGTGGCAGGGATTGAGCATGCGCAGCAGGTGATGGGGATAGGTCTTGCCGATCTGGTCGGCCAGGTGGAGCGTCTTTTTGAAGGTCTGCGGTGTTTCGCCGGGCAGATTCAGGCTGAAGTAGATAAAGATTGGCACTTCATATTTCTTGAGCGTTTCCAGCATGCGCAGGAATCGTTCATTTGTATAGAACTTGCCGTTTTGGCGCCTTACTTCCTCGTCGCCGGAGAGGGGCGAGATTGCGACTTCGGTGTGGGAGAGGTCGGCGGTGATACACATCTGGTCGATAAAGTCGTTGGAGGGAAGCTGGAAAAACTCGTTGTAGATGCCGATGCGAATCTCATCCTGGCGGAGCTGGTGGAAGAAGGCGCGCCACCATTTGGCGGGATAGGTGGCGATGTCGAGGGAGAGATTGACCTGTTGGAAGCCTTCTCTGGCCAGGCGGGCAACGTCTTCGACCACTGCCTCGGGTGAGCGCATCACATAGCCGTTGCGGCCGGCGAGCTCGCTGTGGGACTCTTTGCCGCCGCCGCAGTAGATGCAGTCGAAGACGCAGCCGCGGCCCACGGTGAGCCAGTGGCTGGCCAGATTCGGCTTTTGCAGCGAGACCAGGCCGGCGCCGGAGTATTGGAGCGCGGCATAGGCGCGCTGGTTGGAGAGCCAGTCCATTGATACGAAGTCGAGGTTGTCCAGTTCGGTGGCGTTGGCGAAATAGAAGCCGAGATTCTGCTCCGGCTTTTGACCGTTGCCGGGGCGGCGAATCAGATTGGGTACATCGTCGAGCTGTGACAAACCTTTGCCAACGACCTGGGCCGCGATTTGACGCAAGGGTTCTTCGGCGTCGCCGCGGACGGCGTAGTCGACGTAGGGAAAGTCGGCCAGGATTTCCTCGCCGTAGTAGGAGGTTGTCAGGCCGCCGATGACGACGGTGGCGTCGACCAGCGTTTCTTTGACGGCTTGGGCGACGGCGAGGGCGCCAAAAGAGTGTTCATACCAGTGGAGATCGATCAGAACGAGTTTGGGCTGGATGCGCTGGCTGCGGAGCCACTGGCGCAGGCTGAAAGTAGGGCGCTGCAGCAGTTCGACCGGCAGGTTGAGGCCGCGGACGTTATAGCCTTCGGCGCGCAGCATGTTGACGAATCCGATGACGCCCACCGGGATGAAAGGGTAGGGTGGACAGGAACGGAATTTGTCATAGCGGGCTTCGACTTCCTGTTTGGCGGGGTGAATGTAGAGGATATCCATTATGGGAACTGTTGTGAACTGCGGTTAGCAGCACAACAGCCTCTAACCAACGCCAACCGGAGCCAGCTTCCTGCCGCGCGGCGCCACCGGTTCGAGAATCTCGCGGCGCTCCGGTGTCAGGCGGGCGGCGAACTCAGGTGACAACTGGTAGTTGAAGCGGGTGCGCAGGTAGCGCGGAGAATAGCGGTAGATGACCGAGCGGCGGAATCCCGGGTTGGTGCGCTCGGCTGAGCCGTGGGTGATGGCGTCGGTGAAGAAGACGACGTCGCCGGCCTCCAGGTAGATTTCCTTCATGCCGAGGGCGGTGCCGGCGGCCTCGCGCTCAAAGTGGGCGGCAACGATGCCTTTGCCATCCAATTCCAGGCGGGGATGGACCTCGGTCGCTTTGTGGCTGCCGGGCACGAGGACGGTAGGTCCGTCACCGGGGCCGATGTCTTCGAGGGCCATCAGGACGTTGATCTGGCCCACCATCCATGCGCCGGTATTGTGCTGGCGGAATGTCAGGTAAAAGAGGGGTGTGTGTCCTCCGCAGTGGATATAGAGGAAGCCGCCGGGGCCGCGAATATTGAGCAGGTTCTCGTGAATCGAGACGCCGTTGACTTCATTTATGTAGCGGGCTGCGAGTGGGTACCAGGAGGGGTGGTCGATAAGCCGCTCGAAGACATCGCCGCCTTCGACGATGTTCTGAAAGTTTACGCCATCGTCCTGGCCGTAGCTGTGGATCTCGACATTGCCGATCCAGTATTCCGGGTCCGGGTTGACACCGAGCTGTGCTTCGCCCAGAATCGGCGGGTTTTCGACGTGCGCCCAATTGTCGTCCACCCAACTGTTCATTTCATCGAGGTCATCTTTGGAGATGGCGTCTTTGAGGACGAGATAACCTTGCAGGTCGAACAGGTAGTCGAGTTGCTTTAGCTCTTCTTGGGAACGCAATGTGCTATACCTCTCGTTCTGGCAGGGGCCAGATATGGGTGGCCGGACAGGGCAGCGGCGGCCAGCGGCTAAGGCTGAATATTACCCTTTGACGCCTGAGACGACGATCCCCTGGACAAAGTAGCGCTGGGCAAAGAAGAAGAGAATAATCGTCGGGAGGACACCGAGAATGGAAGCTGCCATGAGCGCCTGCATATTGTTGGTCATATGGCCTTCAAACAGGCGAAGGCCGAGGGCGACCGTATAGTTGGGCACGCCCTGGATGTAGATGAGCGGGTGGAGGAAGTCGTTCCACTGGGCGGTGACCATGAAGATAAGGACGACGCCGAGCGCGGGCAGGCTCAACGGTAGATGGATGCGCCAGAACAGGCCGATGGGGTTGCAGCCGTCGATCATGGCGGAGTCATCCAGTTCTCTGGGGATGGTCATAAAGAACTGGCGCATGAGAAAGACATAGAAGGCGGGCGCAAACCAGTTGGGGATGATGAGAGGGCGATAGGTGCCGATCCAGTCCAGCTCCACAAAGAGAAGGTAGGTGGGTACGAGACGGACATGCTCGGGCAACATCATGGTCGCGAGGACGATGACGAAAATTTTATCGCGAAAGGGAAAACGAAGGCGGGCAAAACTGAAGCCGACTACGGAGGACGAGAGGGCTGTACCGATTGCGCTGCCGGCAGCGATAAAAGTGCTATTGAGGAAGAATCTGGCGAAAGGGAAGACGGCAAACGGTGTCTTGAAGTGGTGCCACTCGAACTTGTCAGGCCACCATTCGGGCGGGAACAGGTAGACCTGCGTTGTCGGCATGACCGACGTGCGCAACATCCAATAGAAGGGGATAGCGAAGATTACGCCGCCCAGAATGACTGCGCCGTAGAGGAGAAGGCGATAGAGCGTTTCGGAGACTTTGCTGTTGCCGTGCTGCCCGGCTTGGTGAACAGCAGCGCCCGTTTGGACCGTGGTTGCCATACAATGTGCTCCTGCCGCTTAGAAAACTGTGTTCGCTACCTAGACCCGGTCGTAATGCACCCAGGAAGACGCGCTGCGCAAGGCGAGAATGACGAAGCCAAGAACGATGATAAAAAGTAACCAGGCCTGGGCAGAGGCGTAGCCGAAATAGAAGTTTTGAAAGCCGGTATTGTAGATGTGCAAGACCATGGTGAGGGTGGCGTTATTGGGGCCGCCGCGCGTCATGACCATTGCCTGGGTAAAGACCTGCCAGGACCCGATGATATTAAGGACAACGTTGAAGAAGATTGTTGGCGTGAGCAGCGGCAGCGTGACCGCGAAGAAGCGGCGGAAAGAGTTGGCGCCGTCGATCTCGGCAGCTTCGTATAGAGAGGTCGGAATCCCCCGCAGTCCGGCCAGATAGATCAGCATAGCGCCGCCAGCGCCCCAGAAGGCCATGATGATGAGTGACGGCAGCGCCCACTCGGTGCTGAAAATCCAGCGGGGCGGGTCGATGCCGAGGGGACGCAACAAGGGACCGAGGATCGAATTGAGCAGACCGATGTCGGGCTGGTAGAGCCACTTCCACAGCAGCGAAACTGCGACGCCGGACACGACGGAGGGGAGGTAGTATAGGGTACGCCAGAAGCTTTGCAAGCGGATGCCCTGATTGAGCATCACGGCGATCAGCAGCGCGAGCGCAGTGTTGATCGGCACCACGGTAAAGCAGAAGATGGCAGTGTTGAACAGGGCCTTGCGCACGAGGCTGTCGCTCAGGACATTCTGATACCACCTCAGGCCGACGAATGTCATCTCAGTCAGAAAGTCGGTGCGAAACAGGCCGATGATAAGTGATGCCAGCATCGGTCCAAAGGTAAAGACGATGAATCCGATGATCCACGGGGACGCGAGCAGATAGCCGTACCACGCCTCGCGTGTGGACGGTTTCATTGGTTTGCCGTCCCGCCTTAGCCAAGAGAAAGGACCCCGTTGTGCCTGGCTTTCGGTTATGCTGGCCATCTGTACCCCTGCCTAACTTTGGTCGCTGCCGTCGGCGGGACTCTACGCCGGCCGGCGGTCACTGTTTGCTTGCGAATGCAGTTCTTTTCTGGTCCGTCGGACAAAGGCGTGGGAGGAGATACTCCCACGCCTTTGTGATTGACGGATTAGCTGAGCTTGTCCAGTTCTGCGCCGAGATCTTCGATGTTGATTTCGCCGCGATTGAAGCGGGTAGCCACTTCACCGTGCTGAACGATGAGGTCAACCGGCTTTTCTCCGAGCAACATAACCTGGTCGAAGGCCGGCGTCAGGATCTGTTGTTTACAGACCAGATCCTCGGCGAACATTTCTTCGGGCCCGCCAATGTCCTGTCCCACTGAGTCGGTGAACACATCGAGGTTGATGTCTTCAAACTTCTCATTGGCGGCGCGCATGATGGAAGCGTATTCAGGCAGCAGGCTCTTGCGTGAAGGCTGCTTCTGCGCCCAGGTGATGTAGAGGCGACCGTACAGAGGGCTGGTCAGCCACTTCATCAGATCCCAGGATTGGTCCGGATATTCGGTTCCCTTCCAGACCATTGTGCCATCGACGGACTGGTGGGTTGTGGGGCCGGCAGGGCCGTCTGGCATGGGAGCTACGTCCCAGCGGAAGGTGGCGCCGTCGGCCTGTACACCTAGGTTCCAGGGGCCAATTTCCATCAGGGCGACGCGCTGGCCAAGGAAGAGTTCAACGACACCCATACCAATGTCGGCGCCGTAGGCAAACAGAGGTTCATCGTGGATGATGCTGCGCATCCACTCGAGGGCATCGTAGGCCTCGGGTGAGTCCAAACCGCAATGCGTGTTGTCATCGGGATTGACCATGTTGGCGCCGAAGCCGCGAATCCAGTACTGGGACAGCCAGTTGGCGTTCAAACCATAGTTGGAGGTGCCCCAGAGCTGCGGCTGGGCATCGGCATCGGCAAACTGGCGCAGGAGGTTGGTGTAGTCCTCCCAGTTCCAGGCGCCCCACTCCTGGGACGGGTAGTCAATGCCTTTTTCGTCGAACATGTCCTTGTTGAAGTAGATCACCTGCGTGCCAGTGAAGCGGGGCATCAAGTGAATATCTCCATCCAGAGTCCACGGATCGAACTGGGCCTCGTAGTAGTCGTCAAGGTCTACTTCCTCGGCATCGCGGTCGATGTAGGGCTGCAAGCTGAGCGTCTCGCCCTTCTGCATGAAGAAGGTGGAGCTGGAGCAGCACCACTCGGTCAGATCGGGGGCGTTGCCGGCGACCATGGCGCTCAGAGCGCCTTCGCGACGGTTGGCACCGCCGGGGTCGGGCAGGAATTCAACCTCGACATTGGGATTGGCTTCCTGGAACTGTGGATAGAACTCTTTCCACAGTTCTGCAATGCCGGCGGCGCGCTCCGGTTCGCGTGACTGATAGCGCAGCGAGATCATTTCAGCCATGGCCTCGCCGTCTCCGCCGTCTGAAGCGGCCGGCGCGGCGGGCGCGGCACAGGCCGCCAGAAATGCGGTGGCGCCTACACCAGAAGTCAGTCGCAAGAACTGGCGTCGGGTTACGTTTTGCCTCTTTTGCATGGTGTGCATTCTCCTTATGCGTCTTGAGTGAATGGTGTCTACGACTAAAGATAAATTCAACTGCGGCGGCCGGTTGCCGGTTACGGAAATTGCCCCTAGGCCGCAGGGTCTCTGACTAGATTTGGTCGAGCGCACTCACGCTACTCGTGTCTGAAGAGGTGACTTTGGCGGGGAGAACCGCCCAATTCGCTCGACGGCAGCCGCTGTACATGCGAGGGGGAAATCACTTGGTCTGCCTTCTTGGTGCAAATTTGCCAAGAGTATAGCAAAGAACGCAGTAATATCCCAAATTCTAACAATAGATGTTTCCCGCCGGGGATTCCTGCAACTGCCCGCAAGCAGGAGGAGGGGTCTGACAGTGCTTCCTAAGACAGCAAAAACCGTTCCATGGCCACGGCCGCGCCGTCCTCTTCAAGCGTTGGCGCGACCCAGTCGGCCTCCGCCTGTACGATTGGTGTAGCCTGCCCCATGCACACTGCGAGGCCTGCTTCCCTGAGCATGGGGATGTCGTTCTCGTTGTCGCCGACGGCCATCACGCGGTCTGGATTTATACCGAGCCGTTCCGCCAGGAACAGAAGACCGTGGCCTTTGTTAGCCGTCGGAGCAGTGCCCTCCACCAGTAGGGGGTGGGAGCGGCAGATGGTCACGCTGTTGCCAAATTGTTGCTGAAGCGCGGCTGTTTGATCGGGTTCCAGCGAATGGTCGTTGACGGTGATAAATTTGAGGGGACGGGCGCCGGGGGCGCAAACAATGTCCGAAATGCTTTCACGCAGTTCTCTGGGACTGCCGAACCAGTGGTCATAGATTGTGCTTTCCCAACCCTCCCAGCCGCTGTTCTGGTTGGGTGCGCTCGGCGCGCGTTGCACCAGCCGCGTTTGTCCTCCGGATCTGTTGAGATAGAAGACCGTCGTGCGTTTTTCAAGGTCAGCCCAGGCTGCCACGCGGCGTGCGGCCTCTTCCGGTATCAACGCTTCGTATAGCACTTCACCGCTTACGGGATCGCCAATCACGGCGCCTTGGGCCGTTATCACAGGCAGGGTAATGCCCAAGCCGGGCGCGACTGCGCGCACAAAGTCGAAAATGCGGCCGGTGGCGATTGTTACCGGCGTTCCCGCAGTTTGTACGGCGGCAATCGCCTTGCGCACGCGCGGCGAGAATCCACCTGCGAATTGTCCATAAATGGTGCCGTCCATATCGAGGACGACCAACTCGATTTTGGGTTGCATGTCAGTTTCGTCAGCGCAGAAGGCGCGTCGTTAATGCAGATCGAAAGATATGAGTATTAAGGGTATGTCGGGAGATGCTCACTATGGCCGTGCGGGCAAAGGATATCAGCGGGCAATGCGCACCGTTCTGAAGCCGGCGGCGCGATCTGCCTGCTCGGGAACCTGGCCTTAAGCAAGGTCAGAATTCCAAGGTTACCATTCTCACAAGGCCGCTGTAGTCGCGGCGCAGCCCGACGTAGGAAGGTTTGGGGCGCAGCTGTTGCGCCATCTCCTGTACGACCTCTCCCTGGCGGGGGGAGATTTCCAGCAGGACGGCGCCGCCTGACTGCACTTTGGACGAGAGCTGCTGCAGAAGGCGTTCGATCAGGTCCAGGCCTTCTGCGCCTGCTTTCAAGGCAAGGCGCGGCTCGTAATCGCGCACGTCCGATTGCAAGCCGGAATACTCTTCATCGGCTATGTAGGGAAGGTTGGCCACGATTATATCGGCTGGTTCAGGCAGGGGGCTCAACAGGTCCCCTTCCAGAAACAGAGGCCCGCCATCCGGTGTGAGACGCCTTTTGTTCTCTTCGGCAACGTCGAGCGCGTCGCGACTGACGTCTGTTCCATATACCTTAACTTCGGGTGCATGTACGGCAACGGTAATTGCGATGGCGCCGCTACCGGTGCCGACATCGGCCACCACGACGGGCCGACCGGTCCGGTCGCCGATCTGTGCCAGCACCAGGTCTATGAGCAGCTCAGTTTCGGGGCGGGGAATCAAAACGCGGCGGTCGACGGCAAATTCGAGCCCGTAGAACTCCTTGCGGCCGAGCAGATAGGCCACGGGTTCGCGCCGCCGGCGCCGCGTGATCAGGTCTGCATAACGGCGGCAGTCGCGGTCGCTGAGTTCATGTTCGTGATGGGCGAAGAGCCAGCTGCGATTTTGTTTTAGCACGTGTGCCAGCAGAACCTGGGAATCCAGCCGGGCCGAGTCGCTGCCGGAGTCGCTCAGCCGCTGCGCGGCCGAAATCAGGGCGCGGCCGACGGGCGTGCCTTGGGTAAGACTCCAGTGGAAGGGGTCGTTGGGGGCATGGCTATGGGGAGGTGAATCGTCCGCTGGCGGGTTATCGTCAGTTGGGAGTCCATTACTTTTGCCCGCGGCGTCTGATGTTCCGTCCGGGTGGTTTGAGGCGACATAGGGTGAGGGCAGGCCTCTTTTTGGGAGCCTGTCATTGTGCTCTAACATGCTTCAGGCTTCCTCGGCCATGGCCTGCAACTGTTGGGTCTGGTCAAAAGCGGCCAGATCAACGATTAATTCATCGATATCGCCGTCCAGGACCTGTTCCAAGCGGAATAGGGTCTTGTTGATGCGGTGATCGGTCACGCGTCCTTGCGGGAAGTTGTAGGTGCGGATTTTTTCGCTGCGATCACCCGAGCCGACCTGGCTGCGCCGGGCCGCGCCCAAGTCGTCCATTTGCTTCTGCATTTCGATGTCGTAGAGCTTGGTCCTGAGGATGCGAACGGCCTTCAGCCGGTTCTGGAGCTGGCTCTTTTCGTCCTGGCAGGTTATGACCATGCCGGTAGGGAGATGGGTAACTCGGACGGCTGAGTCGGTGGTATTGACGCTCTGGCCGCCGGGGCCGCTGCTGCGGAAGACGTCGACCTTCATTTCATTGGCATTGATTTCGATTTCGACGTCTTCGGCCTCGGGCAGGACGGCTACGGTGGCGGCACTGGTATGGACGCGGCCCTGGCTTTCGGTGGTGGGCACGCGTTGCACGCGGTGAACACCGGACTCGTATTTCAACCGGCTGTAGGCGCCTTTGCCGCGCACTTCGAGGATTGCTTCCTTAATGCCGCCGACGCCGGTTTCGCTGACGCTCATTATCTCGGCCTTGAATTTGTGGTCGTTAGCCCAGCGTGTATACATGCGCATGAGGTCGGCTGCAAATATCCCGGCCTCATCGCCGCCGGCGCCGGCGCGAATTTCGACGATCACATTTTTGTCGTCGTGGCGGTCTTTAGGCAGGAGCATGCGGCGCAGATCGTCTTCGAGGGCGGCAATTTGCTCGGCCAGTTCGGCGATTTCCAACTCGGCCAGTTCGGCCAGCTCGGGGTCGTCGTTTTCCGCCAGCAGTTCGCGGTTGTCGTCCAGCTGACCTTGGAGGTCCTGGTAGGTCCGGAATGCGCCGACCAGCTCTTCCAGACCGCTGCGCTCCTGTGCCAGCTCCTGCACGCGCGTGTAGTCGGACAGCACGTCGGGGTCGGCCATCAGTTGGTCCAACTCTTCGAAACGCTCTTCGACTCGAGACAGCTGTTCAGTCAGAATCATAGGTCAGTGTTTGGCTGCTAGCCGCAGGATTGCAGTAACGGGTCAATCGGTGAAAATGGGCAGATTTCCGAGGGCAGTAATTTGTTCCCAAGCGCCGGGATCGCCTTCGGTAAAGACGGCCATTTCGCCTGCAATGGTTCCGCCGCCAGTTTGGACCAATGAACGGAGGCCCTTCAATGTACTGCCGGTGCTGACAACGTCATCTATCAGTAGTGCCTGCTTCGCTTTGATCAGGGCCAGGTCTTTGCCGTCAATGAATAGGGTCTGCGGCTGACCGGAAGTGATGCTGACTACTTCGGCTTGCAGGCAGTCTACCATGTAAGGCTTGCGGATTTTGCGCACGATCACAAGGGGTAGACCGGTGGCGACGGACAAGGCGTGTCCCAGGGGTACAGCCTTCACTTCGGGCGCAAGGATGACGTCCGCGTTCGAGGGCACGCTTTGAGCCAACATCTGGGCGGCGGTTTCGACGATTTCGGTGTCGCCCAACATGTTGAAGATGGCGATTTTTATGCCGGGAGCCACCTGGAATATTGGAAGCTCGCGTTCACATTGGCCAATTGTTACCCGATAGAAACGTCCATCGTAGCTCATAGTAGTGGTTCCTCTGGGCGGGCTGCCGTGCCTGGGCCGGCAACGCAAGTTCGACCCGGTGTTCGAAATGTTGCTCCCCAAGGGTCTACCAAATTCAGACGTGACAGTACATTCTATCATAGGATACAGCCCGTTCCAAGAATTCAGGAAGGCGCAGACAGGGCAAACGCGTCTGCAGTTGTGCGTTGGAAAAGGGGGCGGCGGGCGCCCACGCGGGTTGGCTGTGTCAGATTCAGGCTAGCTGACGCGTTCTGCGGTCGGCTGCAGTCAGGATAGTAAAGCCGCGCTGCCGGAATGAGGGCGTACGGTCGGTGAGGCATGTTTTTGTAGGGGGGCGTTGCGGGGGCGCAGCCCCTGCACAAGGGAGGGCCGAAGGCCCGACCGCCCAAACTGCAGTGTTCAGTGGTTAGTGGTCAGTGGCGAGGGCGGCGAATAAGTTGCGGCTGAGTAGACGCTGTCTTGTGATGGGCTGTCAACTCTGCAACCTGAGGACGATTAGTACTGACCGGCTTTGCGGCGGATGTGAGGGGCGGACAGGACGGCTGTCAGCAGGCAGACGACGAAAATGATGAGCAGGCCGGCAATGCCCAGGGGATGCAGCGCGGCCATTTCGCCTTCGAAGTAGGCGATTAAGAGACTGACGGCGATGGCGCCGTTGCATATTACCGTGGCGAATAGCGGCGCCGGGGGCAAATCGGCTGATGCGGCGGCGGACCACTGGCCAATGCCCAGGCCAATCAAGGCGCTGCCGCCGATGCGGGCGGTCCAGGCGGAGCCGAGGGTGATGCCGGCTGTCGTGAAGAGATCGCTGGGATAGATGAGGAGCAGCAACCCCAATCCGAGGCCGATGAGGACCGCGTTTATCCGAAGACAGAGACGGGCGGCGCGGTAGTGGTCGGTAAAGGTGTAAGCCATCGCGGGAAGAGCGCTTTCTTTGCTGCGCGGGTTGGGGCGCGGCCGACGAGGGGCGGCGCCCGGACCGGGCTTCGGAAAGAGAATGCTTGGGCAGTATAACAAAGGCTGTCAAGCCTGTCAGGCGTAAGAGAGGTACGACAGTCGCTGGCCAAGTTTGGGTCGCTGTCTATACGGCGCATCCATTTTCGCCTACGCCCTTTCCGCTATGATACACTGTTACGGTTTGTTTGTGCCGGAACCGGTGTGCTGGTAGATAGCGGACCGGCGGGCGCTGGAGCGCAGGTGGAAATTCGTGTAGCCAAGGGGAGTGGGCAGCAATAGGGGGTCGAACTGTGAGCCAGAAAATATGGATTGTCAGGCACGGCAATCGGGAGGATTTCCAGAACCCCGGATGGGCCAAGACTGCGCAGCGGCCGTATGACCCGGCGCTCTCGGCGGATGGTGAAACGCAGGCGAAGGAGGTGGGGGGCAGCTTGCGGGACGAGCCAGTTGACTGCGTTTTCGCATCGCCGTTTCTGCGTACAATTCAGACGGCCTCGCACATTGCGGATGCGCTGGACGCGCCGGTCTGTTTGGAGCCAGGAATCGGTGAAATTCTGCCGGACGTAAAGAGTATGCCGGCTATGATAACTGAGGAGGAACGCAGGCAGCGGTTTCCCCGCATCGATAGTTCATATTGCGCTGTCAGGGGCCTCGCCTATCCGGAGAGCTCGGATGCGGGCCATGAGCGGGCGGCGGCAGCGGCGCGGGCACTGACCGAACGCTATCCTGACAAGAATCTGCTGATGGTAACGCACGGCGCGCCGGTGGTCGGCATCGTGCGCGGGCTGACTGGCGTTCCGGACCGGCTCACCGTGCCGCTGTGCTGCATTTTTACACTGCAAAGGAACGGCAGCGGTTGGCAGGTTGTGCAGCGGTCAGAAATTTCTCACTTGAGCAACCAGGAGTCAAGCAAGCGTTACGCCCATTCCGGTTAGGATTTCCAACTGAGGGGTACCAGACGCCCTTCGGCGCGGGCCGCGTAGATCTCCGCTGCATGGTCGGCGGTGTGGGCAGACATTGAAGCGAGCAGATTGACGAGGTTTCCGCGCTCGCCCCAGTCGTATTCCACTTCTGAACGCAACTTATCTTCGCTGAACCTCTGGCAACGGCTGACAATCCGTCGGTGACAGGTTGCCAAGTTGTCCAACACTTCGATCATCGATAAGCCGGCCCTGGCATCGTGGAGACGTGCATTTCTTGTTTCATCGTCTCCGCTGATCCATAGGGCGAGGGGGTCGGCGCTGGCGCTTTCCGGGCTTGCCGCTGCTGGGGACTGGCGGGCGGGCAAGGAGATATCGGGCCAGCGCTTGACGAGCTCCAACACGTACTCATCCCAGGCGAGGATGTGGGCGAGAAGGTCGCGGACGGTCCAGTCACCGCAAACGGGGACGGCGGTGCAGCTTGTTTCGGTGAGGCCGGTGATGGCATCCAGCAGACTGTTGAAGTGGCGGCGGTAGAAGGTGAACAGGCGATCGCGGCCCCAGCGATCAAGAGAGAAGCAGTAGCTGTGCACGTCCTCCGCATGCTCATTCACATGTTCGGGCATTCGCTGCAGCAGGTTTTTCACTATGGGGGCGCGATTGCCGCGGTCGGTGTATTCGGCCTCTATTTGCTCCGATGTAAGTGACAGCGCGAAATCAATCAGGTCCTGGCGCGCCTCGTCAGCTTCGTTCACTACTGTGTCCCAACTGCGATTCTCGTTGGCCGCCATTTCGTCATTTGTTGCTACCGACTGGACGACTGGTGGGTTCGGGCGGTGGCCAAGCGCAGCTTGCATGCGTTGCAGCTGGAAGCGGTCCCAGAAGGCGATATGGGCTACGGAGGCAATGGGAGTCCAGCCGTTTTCGAGGCAGGGCCTGGTGTGCTCATCGGGTTCGAGCAGGAAGAGAGGCCAGCGAAAATTGAGATAACTGCGGCGGAGTTTTTCGGCGTATTCGGCGCCGGTAGCGACGGCAGGAACGGGCTGTTGTTGCGTCATGGTTAGCTTTCCTTACGTTCTGAGTGCGCGCAGGCGGTTGAAGGCTGCGGCCAGTTCGTGGCGGCGGAAGCGGGCGAAGTCGCCGGAGCGGCGGCGGTCGAGCACGTCCAGCCCTTCCTGTTCGATATCGGACATTGTGAGGTCCAGAATCTCCGACAGGGTACGATTGCCATCGATATAGCGGCGGCGGGCATGGTCGAGCGCGGCGCTGATGGCGCGTGTCTGGGCCCGGTGGACGATCTGTTCCACCGCGGACAGGTCAATCGTTTCGGTACCGAACTGAACTGTCTGCAGGTCTCTGGTCTTGATACTTGATTCGCGGCGCCCTTTGGCGGGGTTGACAGATCCGGGACGGGGCCGGCGTTGGGAATTGAGGGTGAGGGGGCCGCTCTCTTCGCTGATGCGGCCGGTGGGATGGGCCGCAGCGACCGCTTTTGCGCGGGCGGTAAGGTCGTGCGGTCGGAAGGTCTCCATCGCGACTACGGTGCCGGCTACATCCAGGTAGTCGCCGCTGCCGCCGACGACGAGAACAGTGCTGACGCCGCATTGGGTGTGCAGGCGGGTGACGCGGTCGATAAAGGGTGTAATCGGCTCGTGTTGCTTTGGCACCAGCGCTTGCATCCGGGCATCGCGGATCAGGAAATTGGTGGCGGCGGTGTCTTCGTCGATGAGCAGACCGTCGGCGCCCGATTCGAGGGCTTCGACGATGGCGGCAGCCTGGCTGGTGGAGCCGCTGGCATTGCCGGTAGAGAAGCTACGGGTGGACTGTCCCAGCGGCAGGTCTCCGATGAAAGGGGAGATGTCGACGCCACTGACCGAGCGCCCGTCCTCGGCCCGAACTTTGGCCAGATTGGCTGTGCTGACGACCTGTTCACGGCCATCGCCGGGCCGGTGGTTGTAGACGCCGCGTTCAATTGCGCGCAGCAGGGTCGATTTTCCATGATAGCCGCCGCCGACGATGAGGGTTACGCCGGCAGGGATGCCCATGCCGTGCACTGTCCCCGCGTAGGGCAGGGCAAAGGAGACGCTCAGGCTTGGGGGCGCGTTGAAGGGAACGACGGCGTCGTCGCTCAAAGGGCGGTCGTCGACGCCGCTGGAGCGGGGCAAGATCGCGCCGTTGGCGACAAAGGCGATCAGCCCGCGTTCGGCCAGCAGGGAACGCAATGCGTCAGCGTCCTCGTTCACGGCGGCGTGGCGCCAAAGATCGTCGGCGGCATGGCTGCGGGCGTAGAGACTGTTGGTGATGATTCTGGGCAGATCTTCCAGGAGCAGGTTGCACGCCTGGCGGCCGAGAACTCTTCGGCCTTGGGCAGGCAGGCCAGCTGTAAATCGCGCTTCGACCGTGCCGTCGGTATGGATCTGCACGGCTGTGTTTGCCAGCACCTGCTGGCCCGGGGCTTCGATACGGATTTCGCCGCTTTTGCCGCTGCCGCGCCGCGAGGAGAGATTAGACGCATGGTGAGCGAACTCTCTGGCAAGATAGCAGCTGACGCCAGTGCTGCGGCTCTCGTTGGCATACAGCCGTTCGGGCAGCTCGGCAATTGAGGGCTGGACGCGAACACGCAGGCGGCTGGGCGCGGCAAATGGGTCCGGTTGCACATGGTCGATGGCGAGGGTGAATCCGCTGAATTTATAGGAGCCGACTATGTCTTTGTAGGCCTTGTAGCCCTTGCCGTCGATGCGGAGGAGGGTATGGCGCAATGCTTCGAATGTCGTGATGTCGGACATAGTTCCCAACCTGCTTGCCTGGCAGCCGGAGCGGGCAACGCTGTCGGCAGACCCGGTATGCCTTCTGTAAGAGGATGTATGCAACGCGTGCATGGTGCATTCAGCGCCTAGCCGGTAGGACACTTTGCGCATCTTCCCATTAGCCTTGGTGCGTTACGTTTCTGACAATTCCCTCATTGGCAAAGGATTTTACATCGCTTAAAAACACTTGTACACTGTAGGCCAACTCGGATTTCGCAGGTAATCACGAACCAACGCGTCAAAAACAGTTCCCCAATCTGAAAAGGATTCGTAGATGGAGTACCGAGATTTCGGTCGAACCGGTATGAAGGTCAGCCCGCTTTGCCTGGGCTGTTGGAACTTTGGAGAGCGTACAACACCGCAAGACTCATATGCAATTGTAGACAGGGCGCTGGACGTCGGCATCAATTTTGTGGATACGGCAAACGTGTATGGTCGCGGCCGCAGCGAGGAGATAACTGGCGAGGCTTTGAAGCGTAACGGAAGCCGCAGCCGCATTGTTCTGGCGACAAAGTTTCATGGCAGGATGAATGACGACGACCCAAACGCCGCCGGCAGCAGTCGCCGCCATATAATTGAGCAGTGTGAGGCCAGTCTGCGGAGATTGCAGACGGATTACATTGACATCTATCAGATTCACAGGCCCCGTCCGGAGGTGGCGATTGACGAAACCTTGCGAGCGCTCGACGACCTGGTGCGGGCGGGAAAAGTTCGCTATCTCGGCACCAGCACATTCGCGGCGTGGCAGGTTGTGGAGTCGCTCTGGGTTGCGAAGGAGCTGGGCCTGAACCGCTTTGTTTCGGAGCAGCCCCCTTATCATATCCTGGACCGGCGCATTGAGCGGGGGTTGGTGCCGATGGCCCTGACATTCGGCATCGGTCTGATCCCGTGGAGCCCGCTGGCCGGTGGTCTGCTGACGGGCAAGTACAAGCGTGGGCAAGCGGCGCCGGAAGGGGCGCGATTCGCCCGACCGGAAGATGAGCCGCGCGAGTCACGCCGTCTGAACGACAGCGTTTATAGGGTGAATGAGGGTCTGCTGCCCCTGGCCGAGGCAAAGGGATGTACGATTTCTCAACTGGCGCTGGCCTGGTGTGCTCAGCAGCCGGGGATCACCAGTCCTATACTTGGCCCTCGCACCGTCGGGCAGTTGGAGGACAATCTCGGCGCACTTGATGTAACTGTTACGGATGAGGACCGCCGGCGAATCGACGAGCTGGTCCCGCCGGGGCGGATGGTCAGCCCGTTCTACGAGGCCGATTTCGGACCGAGTCGCCATCGTGCGTTTGTCTGATCGGCGTGGGTGGCAAGAACTGGTCTGAAGGACACTCAATCGGCGTTCGGGAACGGACGCTGGCAAAACATATAAGGATATCTGAATGGAATACCGCGATTTCGGAAGAACCGGCATGAAGGTGAGCCCGCTCTGTCTGGGCTGTATGAATTTTGGGCGGCGGACGACGCCGGAAGAATCTTATCCAATCATAGACAGTGCGCTGGATGCCGGCATTAACTTTCTGGATACCGCCAACGTCTACGACCGCGGCGGCAGCGAGGAGATCACGGGAGAGGCGTTGAAGCGCAACGGCAAGCGCAGCCAGGTTGTATTGGCGACGAAGGTCCACGGCAGGATGGATGACGATGATCCCAATGCTGCCGGGAGCAGCCGCCGCCATATTATTGAGCAATGTGAAGCCAGCCTCAAGCGCCTGCAGACCGATTACATCGATATCTATCAGATGCACAGGCCGCGACCGGAAATCGCGATCGACGAGACATTGCGGGCGCTCGACGACCTGGTGAGGTCGGGCAAAGTGCGTTATCTCGGCACCAGTACATTTGCGGCATGGCAGGTAGTGGAGTCGCTGTGGGTGGCGAAAGAGTTGGGGCTGAACCGTTTTGTCTCTGAGCAGCCTCCCTATAATATTCTGGACCGGCGGATCGAACGTGAGCTGATTCCGATGGCCCGCACTTTTGGCATCGGCCTGATCCCCTGGAGTCCGCTGGCAGGAGGGCTGCTGACAGGCAAGTATACGCGTGAAGAGCCATCGCCAGCGGGAGCGCGCTACGCCAACGCTGAGAATGAGCCGCGGTTGGCCCGCCGCAAATCTGGCAATTTTTATGGGGTGACTGAGGGCCTGCAGCCTCTGGCTGACGGGAAGGGCTGCACGCTGTCTCAACTGGCGCTGGCCTGGAGCATGCACCAGCCTGGAATTACGAGCCCAATCATTGGGCCGCGTACGATGGAGCAGCTGGAGGACAATCTCGGTGCATTTGAGGTAGCTGTCACCGATGCGGACCGGCAGCAAGTCGATGCACTGGTGCCGCCGGGGCGCATGGTCAGCCCGTTCTACGAGGCCGACTTCGGTCCCAATCTCCATCGCAGCTTTGTATAGGCCATGTGCGGAGTTAAGCTGCTGCCGCAGATCGTCTGCCAGACGGGAAGAGCGGGGCTTGCAGGAGGAAACAGGCCATACTCCTTCGAATTGGCATGGGGTCAATTCACGGTTATTGACAAACATGTTCCCAGATGAATGAAACACAGTTGGCTGCCCTATTGACTGATGTGGCTGGAGGTACGCTGTCGATAGATTCAGCTTTGACCCGGCTGCGGACACTGCCATTTGAGACGCTGGAAGGTGTGGCGACGCTGGACCATCACCGGCCGCTGCGGACCGGCTTCCCGGAAGTGATCTATTGCGAAGGGAAGACGGCGGAACAGGTGGGATTGATCGCGGAACGGCTGGCAGCGCGGTCGGGCCGTGTTCTGGGGACGAGGGCGACTGAGGAACAGTTCAGAGCGGCCCGGCAACGAGTGCCCGAATTGGAGTGGCATGCGCTGGCGCGGTGTCTGTGGATGGACCGGGAACCGGCGACGAACTTGAAGCAGGGCGTTGTGGTAGTTTGCGCCGGGACAAGTGATCTACCTGTGCTGGAAGAGGCGGCCTTGACGTTGCGCTTGATGGGGCATGAACCGCGTCAGGTTACTGACGTGGGCGTTGCAGGTCTGCACCGGCTCCTTCCCCACATTCCGACGCTGCAGGAGGCGAATGTGGTGATCGTAATCGCCGGCATGGAAGGGGCGCTAGCTTCGGTCGCAGCCGGTCTGACGCAGGCGCCGGTGATCGCGGTGCCGACCAGCGTCGGATACGGCGCCAGTCTTGGTGGAATTGCGGCTTTGCTTGCCATGCTCAACAGCTGCGCGTCCGGCCTGGCGGTGGTGAACATCGACAACGGCTTTGGCGCGGGTCACATGGCGGCTATGATAAACAACAAGATTGAGGGCAGCTCCAGCGGTTCGAGCAATGGCAATACCCATCCCAGCTATGCGTCGCAATCAATTGCCGGTTCACAGGCAGGGCAACGGTGTGAAAATGAGAGAATCTGAGACCCAAGCGCCGCCATCGGCGCTCACAGTGGAAACCGCCGCCAAGCTGGATGGAATGCGCGCGACTCTGCAATCCTTCGGCTCGGTCATCGTGGCCTACTCCGGCGGCGTGGACAGTGCCGTTGTAATGGCGGTCGCCTACGATGCGTTGGGCGGCAGGTCGGCGACGGCAGCGGAAGGGCAAGGCGCGCTGGCCTGCATTGGCGTTTCGCCCAGCTACCCGGCGCGCGAGATGCGGGACGCGGTCGCGCTCGCCGAAGAGATTGGAGTGCCCTATCGGCTGGTGGAGACCGAGGAGTATCTGGATCCCAATTACGCTGCGAATCCCAACAACCGCTGCTACTTCTGTAAGTCGGAGTTGCACAACCGGCTGCACGAGATTCTGCAGCAGGAGGATTGGGGGATAGTCTGCGACGGGACCAATGCCAGCGACATGGGCGATGACCGGCCGGGTGTGACGGCGGCGCGTGAGCGGGGCGTGCGATCGCCCTTGCTGGAGGCGGGCATCACGAAACCTGAGGTGCGCGCCATTGCCAGGCATCTGGGTCTGCCGGTTTGGGACAAGCCGGCGATGGCCTGTCTTTCTTCACGCGTGCCCCATGGTACGGCGATCAGTCCGGAGTTGTTGCGGCAAATCGAGGCGGCGGAGGACGTTCTGGTTGGGCTGGGTCTGCGCCAGTTCCGTGTGCGCCACCACGATGAGATCGCCCGACTTGAACTGCCGCCGGAAGAGTTTCCGACGATCATCGCCCACTATCAGGAGATAGTTGACGGCATAAAGGCTGCCGGTTACCGCTTCGTCACCCTCGACCTGGCTGGATTCCGCAGCGGCGGCCTCAATGCTTCTGCGAACGGCGCGGCCGACGGCGCGCTTGTCTCGATGGAAGAGTTGATGTCGTTCGGTCAGTGACCGGCGCCGGCCAGGATAGCGGCACCAGCCCTGGCCTGTAGCAACCACAACCATGCCTCTCGCCTATCTCGACACTCCTTCCGGAATTTCCGGTGATATTTTTCTTGGCTGCCTGGTGGATGCAGGCTGGCCGTTGGCATCACTGCAAGACACTGCGGCCAGCCTGAACTTGCCGGACGGCAGTTGGCGCATCGCGGCTGAGACCGTGATGCAAGGGGGGCTGCGTGCGACGCGCCTCGATGTGGAAGTACGCGAGGACAGGACCGAGCGTCATCTGGCGGACGTGCAGGAGATTATAGAGGCGGCCAACCTGGCGGCGGAAGTCAAGCGGCGCGCGTGTGCCGTTTTCGTGCGCTTGGCGGAGGCAGAGGCGCGTATTCACGGCACGACGCCAGAGGCTGTCCACTTTCATGAGGTGGGCGCGCTGGATGCGATTGTCGATATCGTGGGTGTTTGTGCCGGGCTGCATGAACTGGCGATCGATACGCTGTGCGCGTCGGCACTGCCGCTCGGCCCGGGGTGGAGCAGTTCGATGCACGGGCGGATACCGCTGCCGGCGCCGGCGACGCTCGAGTTGCTGGCTGGGGTGGGCGCGCCGACTGCGGCCGCGCCGGGACCGGGAGAACTGGTTACGCCGACCGGCGCGGCGTTGCTGGCAGAGCTGGCGCAGTTTCGTCAGCCGTCGATGCGACTGCGCAGGATTGGCTACGGCGCCGGCCAGAAGGTATTTGACTGGCCCAATGTGGCCCGGCTGTGGCTGGGTGACGAGGTAGATGAGGCGCCAGGAGGGCCGGCTAGCGGTCCCTCTGAGTCATTGGTGGTGATCGAGACAAACATTGATGACATGAATCCGGAATTGTACGAACCGGTGCAGAGCCATCTGTTTGAGGCTGGAGCGCTTGACGTTTGGACGACGGCAATCGGGATGAAGAAGGCGCGGCCGGGCACGCTGCTCCGGGTCCTGGCTGCAGCTGCTGATGAGTCCAAGCTGGCCGCGCTGATTCTGCGCGAAACGACCACGCTGGGCGTGCGGGTAAGCGCGGTTCGCCGCCACGTCGCCGAGCGAAACGTCGAAACGCTCGATACGTCCTATGGGCCGGTGCGGGTAAAGGTGAAGCGGTTGGACGGGCAGGCTGTAGGGGCAAAGCCGGAGTTCGAGGACTGTCAAGCCCTGGCCGAAGCCACCGGTTCGCCGTTGCCGGCGGTTTACGCGGCGGCGCTGGCAGCCGCAGCGCCCCTGGTCAGTGCGCCATCGCAATTTCAGATGCCGGTGGAAGAAAGCGAGGAAGGGCCGGATGGCGAAGATGGTGCATAAGGTCGTTCCCATCGTTCTGCGCCGGCGTGAACGGCTGGAAATCCTGGCCTTTCGTCATCCGCAAGCCGGAACACAGCTGGTCAAAGGAACACTGGAGGCTGGTGAAAATGTGGAAGATGCCACGCTGCGTGAACTGGCGGAGGAGTCCGGCATCGAGAACGCTTTGATAGTACGGCCTCTTGGCGAGTTAACCCATCGGGGAATAGCGCAGCACTGGCGTCTGTTTTTGTGTAAAGTGCCGGGTGATCTACCGGACCAGTGGTCTTTTTTCACTCAAGATGATGGGGGCCATCTGTTTGCATTTTTCTGGCACGAACTTGACAGGCCGGCTGATGACAGCTGGCACCCAGACTTTCATAGGGCCTTGAAGTTGGTCCGCGGTCTGTTTCAGGAAGACAAAGCAAGTATCTAAACTGCCTAAGTTTGATTTACGAGGAGATTTCGCAATGATTCCGCAACGACTTTTCGGCCGCACAGGCCACAGTAGCACGGTTACCCTCTTTGGTGCAGCCGCGATAGGACGTGTTTCACAGGCGGACGCCGACCGCACGGTGGAGCTGCTGCTCGATTACGGCGTCAATCACATTGACACGGCAGCCAGCTACGGCGATGCTGAGCTACTGCTCGGCCCATGGCTTGAGAAATACCGCGACCGATTCTTTCTGGCGACCAAGACGAATGAACGTGACTATGCAGGCGCCAAGGCCCAGATCCGCAGTTCGTTGGAGCGGATGCGGGTGGACCAGATCGACCTGATCCAATTCCACAATCTTGGACATCCCGATGAATGGGATATGGCGATGGGCGAGAACGGCGCGCTCGAAGCGGCTAAGGAGGCTCGTGACGAGGGGCTGGTGAAACATATCGGCGTTACCGGCCACGGCCTCAAAATTGCGGCGTTTCATTATCGGAGTTTGCAGGCGTTCGATTTCGATTCAATTCTGCTACCCTGGAACATTCAGCTGAAGCAGAACAGCCAGTACGCGACTGACTTTGAAAGAGTTGTCGGTTTGGCGCGCGAGCGGGGCCTGGCGGTGCAGGCGATAAAGTCGCTGGTGCGCGGGCCTTGGGGCACGACGCCTAAGAATCGTACCACCTGGTACCAGCCCCTGGATGAGCAGGCTGACATCGATCGCGCCATCCACTGGATGCTGGCGCAAGGAGATCTGTTTCTGAATACGGCGGGCGACATAAAGCTGCTACCCAAGGTTCTTGACGCGGCAAGCCGATTCAAGGGCGAGGGCCCGAGCGACGAAGAGATGGCGGCGATGGTGGCAGAACAGAGTATGACGCCACTGTTCGCATAGCCAAGCGGTCGAAGCTCTGCAGACGTCGACCGGCGCGGCGATTCGATGCGTTCGATCTACCTGTTACTTTACCGGCTGCTCTACAATGAGCTGGCCTGGACCTATGATGCGGTGAGTTGGGCTGTCAGCCTCGGGCGGTGGGATGCCTGGCGGCGGGCAGCTCTGCCTTTTGTGCGCGGGGAGCGGGTGCTTGAGGTCGGGTTTGGCACGGGGGCGTTGCTGCCGGTTTTGCAGAGAGGGCGGTGCGGCGTAATTGGCATCGAACCGTCGGCGGCGATGCAGCGCATCGCCCGGCAAAAACGCCGCCGCCGGGGTGCGACAGTTCCCTGTGTACAAGGGATTTCGCAGAAGCTGCCCTTTTGCGACAAAGCCTTCGATACGATCGTCTGTGCGTTTCCCTCGCCCTATATCCTCGATTCAAGTACACACCAGGAATTTGCACGCTGTCTGCGACCGGGAGGGCGGATTCTGATTGTTGAGGTGATCCTGGCAGATGCGGGTCCGCTGCTGAGGATGCTGTTCCATATGGTCTTTCCGGCAACTGAAGGCGCCTTTGAAAAGCTTGGGCATGGTGTACAGAGGTCCGGGCTGGCTATTGAGGAGCATGTTGTCGGGCAGGGAGCGGTTCGACCGGTAGTGATCGTGGTGGAAGCGCAGGGCGGCCAATGAGCCTGCCTTCGGTCCATGATCGATTTTCCGGTGGGTTGTCCCCTCACTGGCTCCAAACGACGAGCGGGGCCGGGGTCGTGGGCCACGGCAGTTCCAGCCTCCTTTTGGGAAACAGCGGGGCAACTGACCAGGTCTATACAAACGCGCAGATTGACGACTATCAGGGCTTACCCCGCGCAGACTTTCTGTGGCGGGCTCCTTTACGCCTGACTGTACGCGCTCGATTTTCCCACAACAGCGGGCAACTTACCGGCACAGCCGGCTTTGGCTTCTGGAACGACCCTCTACGCATGCGCGGATTTCGGCGGCTGGCGTTGCCGCAGGCCCTGTGGTTTTTCTATGCGGGCCCGGATGCCGACATGCGTCTTGCGCTGGACGAGCCGGGCTGGGGATGGAAGGCCTCTGTTATCGATACGCGCAGGCGCCGTTTTCTGGCGGAGGCGCCTTTTCTGGCTGCGACAGCGCCGCTGATGCGGGTGCCGCTGCTGTATCGCTGGCTGTGGCGATCGGGACAAAGGGCGGCAGGCATTGCCGAACGGCTGGTCCCGGCGGCGATGCAGGACTGGCACGTCTACTCCATTGACTGGGGGCAGGACAGGGTGCGCTTTTTTCTGGATGGGCGTTTGCTGCTGGAAGCGTCGCATGCGCCGGCCGGTCCGCTTGGGCTTGTCATTTGGCTGGACAACCAGTTCCTGCAGGTGGCACCCTGGGGGTTATTCCGCTGGGGACTGGTGGGGAAGGACGAGGCCCAATGGTTGGAGATCGACTGGCTGGCGGCTGAAAGCGGAGCAGGCATGGAATGAGCAGGCTTGTTCAGGCGGCAACCGAAGTTTGACATCTACGGCCAGGTCTTCTGGGCAGCTAGCCGAACCTCACCTTTGATGAGTCGGCACTACTGGCGCCAGTCAGGCGGTGCTTTTCTACAATTTCGGGGTTGAGTCGATGTCCCGATCCCGGCTCCTGTGACAATACAAGGTGTCCTTCTTCTATTCGCTCCGGTGGTGACAACAGATCCGCGCGCCAGTCGACCTCGCCCCAGGCATATTCGAGGATGTAGAAGTTGGGCCAAGCGGCGGCGGCCTGGGCGGTGAAGGCGGTCGAGAGCGGGCCGGCGGGGTTGTGTGGGGCGACCAGGACTTGGTTCATACGGGCGGCTGCGGCGATTTCGTTCAGCTCCAGGATGCCGCCGCAATGTTTCACGTCCGGCATTATGACGTCGACGCAGCGCTGGGCTGTGAATGGGCGAAAGCCTTCGATGCCGAAGACACTCTCGGCCGAGGCGATCGGTTGGGGGACGCGAGCAGCGACGGCAGCCAAGCCAGCTGTATCGGTATGCGCGACAGGCTCCTCGTACCAGAACAGGTTTACGTTTGCCAGCTCCTGCCCGACGGTTACCGCTTCCGAAACCTCCATACGGCTGTGACAGTCGACCGCCAACTCGACGGAGTCTCCGATCGCCTTGCGCACGGCTCGAACGCGCTCGACGCCGGGGCGCCAGTCTGCCAGGGGGCCGGTTCGGTAGCGATAGGGATGGCGTAACTCGTCGAAAGGCGCCATTTTGATGGCGGTGAAGCCTTCGTCGACGGCCTGGCTGGCGGCCAGAGCAAAGCCGGCGGGCGAGCGATCGGTGACGTGGCGGTTGATGTTGGCGTAAAGCCGCAGGCGGTCGCGGACGGCGCCGCCGAAGAGGACATGCAGCGGCACGTTCAAAGATTGCGCCAGGACATCCCACAGCGCCTGCTCCAGACCGCTCAAGGCCGTGTTGTAGACGCGGCCGCCGTCTTTGCGGCGCAGCATCTGCCGAATGCGAACGATATGGCGGGGGTCTTCGCCTGCCAGCGTCTGGTCGAACTGCTCTATTGCGGCGACGCAGAGGGCGTCGTTGCCGTTGTGGCTGGCCTCGCCGACGCCTGTGATGCCGGCGTCGGTTGCGACGACAACGTGCAGCCAGTCGCCGCGGTGATTGACGTGGACAACGAGAGTGGAAATCGACTCAATCTTCACGGATCGTACTCCCTTGATGAGAAGCTTTCTGAAGAGGGTCAACTGTTCGTCTTACGGCACACTTCCAGACGATATAAGGAGACTTGGATAGAGGTGACCCCTGTCTTAAGAAAGCGTTGGGAATCTCTCTGAAGGTGTCGATTCAGGCCAAGTCCAGCAAAGGCAGGTTTCACAACCAAACGGCGTGTAATCTCACTTGTCGGAAACAGGCCTCAGACGAAGCCTGGCTGAAAACCTATCAGTTGTGCACGCATTGCACACACTTACCATTCAGGTCTTGCTCTAATATTGCAAGGTATGGCAGGGCTGTCAAGCTTTGACAATAGAGGAACTGACGGAACGACCAGCTGTTCAGTTGACGCCACTAACAGGTCGGACAGCTGTTCCGGCGTGAGGTAGTCCTGCGCGCGTGGAGTGCTGGGCGGGGAAGGTGAAGCGAGGAGAGGGTGAAGTACCGGAAATGGTAGATCTGGCACCGTGTGGTGAAAGTTCGCGCCGGAACGGGCCCTGTGAGCGACTGCTGCGACAGAGGCGAAACTGCGAGTTAAGACTAAAGTCAGGAGCCTTATACAGGGTTCATACTAGATTTGGAGTAGGAACAGTCTGGTGGGGAGATTTTGCCGGCGGTGGCAGGAATCAGTTACCGTCTATTGGAGAGACGCGGGGCATACAAAGGGCCTGGCCATGCCGGACGGTCCGCAGATTAGGTGGGCACGGGGCAGGCACAAGGCCTGCCCCTACCGGACCGAATGAGGAGGAATACTGTTGGCTAGAGACGTTGCTGGGGAAGATTGAGCACCTCTGCTAGCCGGAGCGGGGCGTTGCGGGGGCGCAGCCCCTGCACAAGGGAGGGCCGAAGGCCCGACCGCCCAAAAATGAGCAGAGAGTGAAGAGGAGAGTGGATTTAGACACGGCTATCACGAACCGGACTCACTAACTGACCGTTGACCGAAGTATGTGGTTGGAATCGCAGCGGGCGGCTATATTCTCTCAGCCAGTGAAACACGAGATTTCTGGTGGTTGGGTCGCTGCGCGAGAATCAGTGTGCGGTCCATCCTCCGTCGACGGTGATACCGGCGCCGGTAACAAAGCTGGAGGCGTCGCTGGCCAGGAAAACGGCCAATCCGCCTATTTCGTCGAGGTCTCCCCAGCGACCAAGGGGGATCCGGGCGATGAACTCCCGGTATTTCTCCGGGTCCTCCTCGAGAGCGAGGTTCATCTCGGTGGAAAAGGGGCCGGGCAGCATTGCGTTGACTGTAATGCCATGCTGCGCCCATTCCAGGGCCAACACCTTGGTCATCTGCCATACTGCACCCTTGCTGGATGCGTAGGGCGTTCGCTCCGGCAGGGCGATGATGGATAGGGTGGAGCCGACGTTGATGACACGCCCGTATTTCTGCGCTTTCAAGTGACCGGCTGCGGCCCGGCAAAAATTCCAGACTCCATTGACGTTTGTGTCGATTACTTGCTGAAACTCCTCGGGCTCCAGTTCATCGATGGGGCCGCGAATGTTGATGCCGGCATTGTTGACCACGATGTGAAGGCCACCGAAGTCTTCAATGACCTGCTGGACAACCTGGGCTGCCTGCGCGTAGTCGCTTACTTCGCAGGTGTAGCCGCGTACTTTGGCAAGAGGCTCTTGCGTGGGAATGCCACTGGCTGCGTTTGCGGCGCGTGCGTCGACGAGCGACTGGGTGATCTCCTCTGCGGCCTGGTCGGCGCGGCCTTGATCTCTACTGGTCAGGGCGACCGAGGCGCCGGCCTCTGCCAGTGCCAGAGCCATCTGCTTGCCCAGCCCGCGGTTGCCGCCGGTGACGAGAGCAGTTCGGTTGGTAAGTTTGAATTTGTCGAGAACGGACATGGGTATTCTCCGGTAGTCTATAGAGGTGTGGCTCCTGCAGCTTACTTTTCACAATCCGCCAGAAAGAAGCTATCATAGGTTACGGATAACTACTAAGCCTCATACAGTGTCTTTCTTGACCATCTTTTCATGTCTGCTGCCATTCGGGCAATCTAATTGCGTATGCGGTTGCCAGCCGGCGCGCTGGGTGAGCCGAATCGCCGGAATGAGGGCGCCCGGTCGATGAGGCCTGGTTTTTGAGGGGGGCGTTGCGGGGGCGCAGCCCCTGCACAAGGGAGGGCCGAAGGCCCGACCGCCCATATGAAAGGAATGCGGGGAGAGATAACGATTTCGCTTGCCTCGTCCAGGGTTGCCGCATGAATGGGGCCAGGTAGTTACGATTTCAGTTCCTTCAGAGTGCGGGCGTGTCAAGCGGCACGCGCTTTCCACAAGCCACTATACACTACCAGCAGGTGTACTTCCATGCCCAAAGCAGCCTTGTCCTCAGCGGACAAAAGCGCCCTATTGGATTTCATTCGCCTTCTGGCGGATGAGAGCGGGGCGATTATCCGTCGGTATTTTCGCGGCGGATATGTTGTAGACAGCAAGACGGACGAAACGCCGGTAACGGTTGCCGACCGGGAGGCGGAGGAGCGAATGCGGGCGTTGATCATCGAGCGCTACCCCTCGCACGGCATTCTGGGTGAAGAATACGGCCACCATCAGCCGGATGCCCCTTTCCAATGGGTGCTGGACCCGATCGACGGCACCAAGAATTTTATCAGCCATGGCTACCTGTTCGGTACACTGATAGCGCTGGTGCACGAGGAGCAGGCTCTGTTGGGCGCGATCCATCAGCCGATTGTACAGGACCTGCTTGTCGGCGACGGCGACACAGCGTGGCTGAACGGAGAGCCTGTAAGGGTGAGGGATTGCGCGTCTGTGGAGGACGCGGTCTTTCTGACGACCAGCCATTACAATGTGGCGAATTTTCAGAATGGGCCGGCGTTTGAAGAGGTGGCGCAGCGGGCGGCGCGCTACCACACGTGGGGCGATTGCCACGGCTACTATCTGGTGGCGGTCGGCGGCGCTGATGTGATGACAGATCCGGTTATGAATTTCTGGGACCGGGCTGCGCTTGTTCCGATCATTGAGGGCGCGGGCGGGCGCATCACCGACTGGCAGGGGGGCGATCCTCTGTATGGCAATGGTGTCATCGCCAGCGGCGGCAGCATACACGACGAGTTGGTGCGGTCATTGAATCCATAGGCGGAAGCGGGGCCTTGAAGTAGGGACTGACACACCATGCGGCGGTGGCCATCCGGAACTGGACCAAGAGGAGGAGGCTGATCCATGCTCTTGAAGAACAAAGTGGCCCTGATGACTGGAGCGGCTTCCGGCATTGGTCGGGCGACGGCCGAGCTCTTTGCCAGGGAGGGGGCCAGGGTCGTTGTCGTCGATGTCAATGAGCAGGGCGGCCGCGAGACTGTCAGGACCATTCAAGAGGCTGCGGGCGAGGCGGTTTTCATCCGAGGCGACGTGGGCTCACTTGGCGACGTGGACGCGATGGTTCAGGCTGCAGTTGATCGTTATGGCCGGTTGGACATCGTCTTCAGCAATGCGGCCGCCTTTGCCGTGGGCCCGGCAACAGCGATCAGCGAGGAGGACTGGGATCGCACGCTCAGTGTCTGTCTGAAGGCGACCTGGATGCTGGCCCGCAGTGCCTTTCCGCACATGATGGAGCAGGGCGCGGGCGCGATGGTGATCACCGGCTCGGTCCACGCTCAGCGAGGATTCGCCGATCATACGGCTTACCAGGCAGCCAAGGGCGGCCTGCTGGCACTGACGCGTGCCCTGGCGGCGGACTATGCGCCTGAAATCAGAGTGAACACGGTTCTGCCAGGCGCGATTGACACCGGCATCGGTCCCTTTCGCAGCAATGATGTTGGCGCCAAAGCCGCACTGCCGTGTCCCTTGGGCCGAAATGGACGCCCTGAGGAGATCGCGCAAGCCGTGCTTTTTCTTGCCTCTGACATGTCCAGCTATATGACGGGGAGCCACGTGGTGGTCGATGGCGGACTGACTTCGGTGATTCTGATGGAGGATGCGATTTAGGTTTGGCTGATTTCAGCGAGGTTGGGATTGCTGTAGGGGGAACAGGGGCGACGTCTATGCCGGGTGCATCCCAGATTTGAGGCGAAAGAGTCAGGCGTGGAATGCGCGGCGACGGTGGGTGATATTGTGTTCCGGCTTATTGGGGGGCACAGGGCAGGCACAAGGCCTGCCCCTACCGGAGCGTTTGGGGGGAATACTGTTGTCTAGACACGTTGCTGGGGAAGAGTGAACAAAGTGGCTAGCCAGGGCGGGGCGTTGCGGGGGCGCGGAACTGCGGTTTTAGGTAGTCAGTTCTTAGTTTTGAGGTAACTACTAAGCCACAGCAGTTGACCAGCCAGTCGTCCCTGGAACCATTCAGGCTCTTGTTGACGCAACTGGTGTGCAGCCGCCGCCGTGCTCGCCAGCCGACACGCTGCGAAGAAGGCACACGGTCGGTGAGGGATGTTTTTGTAGGGGGGCGTTGCGGGGGCGCAGCCCCTGCACAAGGGAGGGCCGAAGGCCCGACCGCCCAAATGCAAAGAGAGAGCTTAGAGGAGTGAGGAGAAAGCAATTACTCTCGCTCGCCTCATTCAGGTTCGCAAATTAGTTGTTGCTGAGTAGTTTCGTACTGTCTATGGTATCATTCCGGACAGGAGTGAATCCAACCTTAGATTTCGCTCAATCTCCAACGCCGCCTGGCCGAATCGATCAACCGCCCCGCCCGGGGCATTTTTGAAACCACACGACAAAGCGAGACCTGACAATGAACGAAAAGACCGTCCTCAACGCCGCCGACGCAACCGTCCAGGAGTTTGATTGGGGTGAGCTGGTCTGGTATGCCAGCGGCAAGTTGGGCAACAGCGCCACGATGACTTTGGGGCGTGCAGTGCTCAAAGCCGGGCACGAAAACTTCCGCCATTCTCATCCTAACTGTGAAGAGATTCTGCATGTCCTCAGCGGGCGAATTGTTCACTCGCTTGGAGACGAACTATTCCCGATGGGGCCTGGGGACACGATTGTGATTCCGGCCAATGTCGTCCACAACGCCAGCAATGACGGCGACGACCCTGCGATAATGTCGATCCTCTTTTCTACGCCGGATCGCCAGACTGATGTAGCTGACGAATGAACGGATGACGGATGGACATCGTCCTGCGACGTTGAAGGAGGAACAAAATGCCTGCTGCCGAACGGACGCGGAAGGATCGAGATCCTTTGAAGATCGCCTGGTATCGAGTTCCCGTGGCGCGCGCTGAGCTCAACGCGCTCAATCAGAGGGATGACTGGAAGGGTACGTTACAGGTGGCCGGCCATCTGGGCTTGATCGTAATCACCGGCCTGGCAGCGTGGTATGCGGCCGCCTACTTGCCGTTGTTTGCGCTGCTTTTGGTCCTGTTTCTGCACGGCACCATTTACGTCTTTCTCTACAACGGCTCGCATGAGCTCATCCACAATACTGTTTTCAAGACAAAGAGGCTGAATGTTCTGTTCACACGCATATTCAGCTTCCTTGTCTGGCGAAACCACCTGATGTTTTCCACTAGCCATGTTGAGCATCACAAGTACACGCTCCATCCGCCCGACGATTTGGAAGTGGAGCTACCGATGGAGTTGACCGTGTCAGGATTCCTGAAGAACGCGGTTGTGATGCCATGGAATCTCTATGACGCCCTCCAGGAGACTATCCGGCTCAGCCTTGGCCGCTTGGAGGGTGAATGGGAGCACTCTCTTTTCCCGCCGGAGGCGACGCAAAAGCGGCGGCAGCTCTTTGCCTGGGCGCGCCTACTGCTGGCTGGCCACGGGCTGATTCTGGCCGTGTCACTCTATTTTGGCTGGTGGCTATTGCCGGTTCTGATATCCCTGGCTCCCTTCTACGGCGGGTGGCTGCGCTACCTGTGCAACAACCTTCAGCACGCGGGCCTGCAGGATAATGTGCCGGATTTCCGGCTCTGCTGCCGCACGGTCTACCTCAATCCCTTCACCAGCTTTCTTTACTGGCAGATGAACTATCATACCGAACATCATATGTATGCCGGTGTTCCCTGCTACAATCTGCCTAAGCTGCACCGGTTGATCGAGTATCAGATGCCGGAATGCAAACGGGGACTGCTGCCGGCGTGGATTGAGATCATCGGGATCATGCGTAAGCAGAAGTCCGACCCGGCCTATCAGCATGTTCCAGAGTTGCCCACGCCGGCGCCGGTTTGAGTGCCTGGGCAGCCCCGCAATCACCATCCGCCGCGCTTGCCGAGCGTTTATATATCGCTGCGGCAAAACGTGTTCCATAATGGCACTGACTTAGACCTGACCAACCCGAACTCACCAGGAGACCTGTAATGTCGGAACGCACGTTATATGCAGGAACATACACACAGAAAGACAGCGAAGGCATCTACATTTATCGCTTCAATACGGAGACCGGCGCTTTGCGCCAGCAAGCCGTCGTCGCCGGACACGAGAATCCCTCCTTTCTGACGTTTCACCCAGAGGGCCACATTCTTTACGCCGTCAACGAGGATGTTGATGCCGGGCAGGTCAGCAGCTTCGCCATTGACCCTGATACGGGCGGACTGACCCACCTGAACACACAGCCCACACACGGCACTGCGCCCTGCCACCTGGTTGTTGAACCCGGCGCCGGCACGCTGGTGGTGGCCAACTACTACAGCGGCAATGTTGCGGTCTATCCTCTGAATGCGGACGGCACTATTGGTGATCCTGTGCAGAACATACAGCACCACGGCAGCGGCCCCAACCAGGAGCGGCAGGAAGCGGCCCACGCGCACTCCGCAACGATGAGCCCCGATGGCAGCCGCGTCTATGTTGCCGACCTGGGGATGGACAAGGTGATGATTTATCGCCTAGTGGATGGGCGGCTGGTAGCCAACCAACCGGACAGCGTTGGCGTGCAAGGCGGAGCCGGGCCGCGTCATTTTGACTTCCATCCCAACGGGCGGTTCGCCTACATTATCAACGAACTGGATTTGACGGTGACGGTATGCGCGTTTGATGCCGACACGGGTGCGCTGAACCCGAAACAGACGATTTCAACGCTGCCCGAAGGTGTGGACGACCGCAGCGGTTTCAGTTGCGCGGACATACATGTTTCGGCGGATGGCCGCTTCGTCTACGGGTCGAACCGCGGTCATCATACAATTGCGATATTCGCGGTTGACCAGGAGAGCGGACTCCTGACGGCGGCAGGCCATGCTTCGACGCGGGGAGAGACGCCCCGAAACTTTACGCTCGACCCGAGCGGCGCGTGGCTGCTGGCCGCGAACCAGGACACGGACGACATCAGTGTATTCAGCCGCGATGCCGATAGCGGTCAGTTGACGCCGGTTGGCGACATGGTCTGGGCGCCGATGCCGGTCTGTCTGAAGTTTGGCCCGTAGTCATTACCTAAGGAGCAGCTCTTGCAATTCGGCATTTTTTACGAACACCAACTGCCGCGGCCTTGGGAAGAGGATAGCGAGCACCGCCTTTTGAAAGAGGCGCTGGACCAGGTGGAGCTGGCGGACCGGCTTGGGATCGACTACGCCTGGGAGGTCGAGCATCATTTCCTGGAGGAGTACTCCCACTCATCGGCGCCGGAGGTATTTCTGGCCGCGTGCAGCCAGCGGACGCGGCAGATCCGGTTGGGGCATGGCATCGTACTTATGCCGAGCGCCTTCAATCATCCGGCGAGGGTGGCCGAGCGAATTGCGACCCTGGACCTGATCAGCGATGGACGGGTGGAGTGGGGGACCGGCGCATCCAGCAGCCGCAGCGAGCTGGAGGGGTTTGGCATCGACCCGGCGCAGAAGCATGTGATGTGGGAGGAATCGGTGCGGGAGGCGGCGAAGATGATGGTGATGGAGCCGTATGGCGGCTTCGAGGGCCAAAGCTTTGCGATGCCGGCGCGCAATGTTGTGCCGAAGCCGCTGCAGAAGCCTCATCCGCCTCTGTGGCTGGCCTGTTCGAGCCGGGAGACGATCAAGATTGCGGCGCGCTATGGTATGGGCGCGCTGACCTTTGCTTTCATCGATCCTGGCAGCGCTTCTCATTGGGTGGAGGAGTACTACGAGACGTTTGAGAAGGAGTGCAATCCGATCGGCAGGGCGGTCAATCCAAACCTTGCGGTCGTGGCCGGGTTTATGCTTCATGAGGATGGCGACGAGGCGGAACGGCGGGGGGCGCGCAATTTCCAGTTCTTCGGCTATGCGTTGAGCCACTTCTATATTACGGGCAGCCATTTGCCCGGCCAATTTGACCTGTGGAAGGACTTTCAGCGCAATATGCCGGACAAATATGAACCGGCTGCCGGAATCGGCAGCCCGTCGCAGGTGGCACAGAACCTGGAGGCGCTGGAGGAGGCGGGTGTGGACCAGGTCGTGTTTGTGCAGCAGGCCGGCAACAACCGGCACGAGCACATCTGTGAGTCGCTGGAGCTGTTTGCCGAGCAGGTGATGCCTGCTTTCAAAGAGCGGCACGAGGCGCGGCAACAGCAGAAGGCGGCACGCCTGGCGCCGGCGATTGAACGGGCGATGCAGCAGGTTGCTGTGTTGCCGAATGTGGATAGTTTGCCTGCGCTGGACGCTTACCCGGTTATGGCGGCCAAGGCCGGGCTGTCGGAGCAACCGCAACGACCGACGGAGGGGGACAACATAGTCACTGCGATTTCGGGCCGCGGGTGAAGTTGACCTGGCGAAATTTAACTTTGGTCCTGTCAAAGTCGTGGACCGGGGGCCGGAGCAAGAAGAAGGAGGCGATTTCTATTGGAAATCGCCTCCTTTTTGCGTTTACGTAGAGCAGTTAAGGTTAGAGTAGAGTCATTCCTCAGCTGCTTGATTCAATTGCTGCCGGCCTCTTCTGTGCCGACCGAATCCGCTCCATGTCGAATTTCAACGAGCGGTCGAAGCCGTAGATTCCGTTCTGTTCCTGGTAGATATCGGTTAGTTGCGTGTAGCAATAGCCGAAATGGGCTGGGTCGTCAAGCAGGATTTCACATAGGCGGGTGAAGCGCGCGTAAAACTCTTCGATAGACTGCGGCCTCTCGCCGTATCCCCAGGAATCTTCCCCGGCCTTTACCTCCGGGTTCCACCAGATGCCCCCGAACTCGCTGACGAAGAACGGTTGTCCTCGGTAGGGGATCGACCAGGTTTGTCCATCGCGACTGTTGCAGTAGGGGTTGCCGGCGGCAATATGGGCGTGGCGCGCGGCGAAGATTTCGACATCCTGCGTGTAGTCATGACTATCATAGACGTCGGCTTCGGGTACGCGATGGGCGTAGCCGGAGGTATCGAGCACCGGCCGCGTCCGGTCCATTGCTTTTGTTGCCAGGAACAGCCCGCGCGTCACGGCGTCAAGTGTTGTAATGCGATCGTGCAGCGGCTGCCAGGTCTCGTTCAGGGGGCACCAGCCGATGATCGAAGGATGGGAGTAGTCCCTCTCCAGGATTTCGAGCCATTCGGTGATGTATGAAGAAGACGGCTGTTGATGGTCCTCGACCGGGCCGTAGCCGCGGCAGCCCCAGTCGCCGAATTCACCCCAGACAAGATAGCCGAGACGGTCGGCATGGTAGAGGAAGCGCTCCTCGAAGACTTTCTGGTGCAAGCGTGCGCCGTTGAAACCGGCCTCGATGCTCAGTTCGATGTCGCGGCGCAGGGCTTCGTCGCTGGGCGCGGTCATGATGCCGTCCGGGTAGTAGCCCTGATCAAGGACCAGCCTTTGGAAGACCGGCTGGCCGTTCATAGTGATCGCTTTTCCGTTGATGGCAACGCTGCGCAGGCCAGTATAGCTGCGGGCTTCGTCGACCACAGTGCCTTGATCATCTGTCAGACGCAGAGTGACGTCGTAGAGATGGGGGTCTTCGATCGACCAGAGCCGGCGGCGCTCTTCGGGAATACTCAGCTCCAGCTGCGGGCAGAGGTCCAGGTCGGCGGAGCACTCGGCCGCGGCGACGACGCCTTTCTCGTCGAGAAGTTGGGCCTGCAAGCGCAGTCCCTTTCGCTCTGCAGCTTGAGAATGATCCGCTGCTGACGGACGATGCACGAGCGGTTGCTCAAGCCGGATCACGCTGTTGGCGACATCGGGAGTGAGGCGGGGGCGGCCCAGATGGATCTCCGGGACAGGTTCCAGCCAAACGCTCTGCCAGATGCCGGTTGTGCGAACGTAGATCGCTCCGCGGGGTCCGAAAGTCTGGGCCTGTTTACCGCGCGGCTGGGGATCGCGGTGATTGTCGCGGGCGCGCACGACGATGGTCACGCGCTCGCCCGGCTGGGCGGCGTCGCTCAAATCGCATGTGAAGGGGCTGAATCCGCCTCTGTGACGGCCGACCTCCTGCCCATTGACCCACACTGTGGCGTCATAGTCTACTGCCTGGAAGTGGAGAAGGACGCGGCGGCCCTGCCACTGGCTGGGAATATCCACCTCGCGGCGGTACCAGACGGCCTCGAGGAAGTCGTGGTTTTCGACGCCGGACAGTTTCGATTCCGGGCAGAAGGGGACGGTAATCTGGCTTGTGAGAGGGCGCGTCAGGAGTCCTCTTTCCAGGCCGCTGTCGCCCTGGTCGATTTCGAACTGCCATGGGCCGTTGAGGCAGAGCCAGTCGTTGCGGGCAAACTGCGGGCGCGGGTATTCGGGGCGGGGCGTGGTCATTGGAAGACTCCGGAAGGCTGGTGTGTAAAGTGTCTGAGGCCAGATGGCGATGGAGAAGAATCTGCCGAAAAAAAACTGGTTCGGTTAGGAAGAAGGAGTTCAATCAAGAACTGATCCGAGTGGGCCAATGTTCAAATCTAAGGTCAACGCAGTTGGCGCCAGGCGCGGATTCTCCTTCGGATCAGTGAGTCGGCCGAATCACGATGTAGTTTTTCGTACTCTCTAAGGCTTTCTTCTATTTTTGTGTCAAACGATTCTTTGTGAGCCAGGTAATACGAAATCGCCGCTTGAATCTGGTCCTTCGTCAACATTGGATGCTGCCTCTGAATTTCAGCGACGTCATCGCCGAACTGCAAATAGTCCAGAGCAATCTGTTGAACTTTGAAGTTGGCTTCGGCAATAGTTGGCACGCCGTTTTCATTGAAGGATATAGCGGCCAATTCGTTGGGGTCAGTATTTTCAGGTTCGGCTGTGTAGTTTAAAGGCTTGTCCGTCATACTCTGTCAGGTACCAGCAGTACTTTGGAAACGTTACCGGGGTTGCGGATCAGGCGTTGGAACCAGTCTCCGCCTTCGCCGAGGGGCGCCTCCACAATCCAGGGATCGAGGCGGTAGTGGCCGGCGTGCAATTCTTCCAGACCGTCGGCAAAGTCGGCGGCGCCGTAGGCAAAGCTGCCGCGTACGGTCAATTCCTGGCGGATAATCGCCGCGGCGGGCATGGGGCTGGTCTCCTCGTGCAGGCCGGAGAGGATCAGGATTCCGGCGTTGCGGGTGGCGGCTACGCACTGGGTGCGGGTACCGCCGGTCCCGACGGCGTCAATTGAGACCGCGACACCGTCGCCGGCAGTGGCGTCCTTCACGACCTCGACCACGTCGGCGCCCTGATCGGTCGCGCCAGGGCCTGCCGCTGAGGGCGAAATCATGATGCCGCCGAGCTCGCCGCCCATTGCCAGCCTTTCGGGATCGAGGTCGGCGATGAAAATGCGCTCGGCGCCGGCTAGCTGGAGTGCCTGCAAGGCCAGCAGACCGATGGGCCCGGCGCCGATGATAAGGGCGGACTCGCCAGCGACGTCGCCGGCCAGCCTGCCGATGCGGACGCCGACCCCAACCGGTTCGGTCAGCGCGCCGCTGCGTAGTGACATGCCGTCGGGCAGTTTGTGGGTTACGAAGGCCGGAGTGCTGACGTATTCGGCGAAGGCACCGGGCCTGTGTGCACCGACCAGCCGCCTTTCCGGACAGAGTTGGGTAAGCCCCATGCGGCAGGTGCGGCACTGTTCGCAGTAGGTAAGGGGGTTGACCGTCACAGCGTCGCCGACACTGAAATTGGTCACGTCGCGTCCCACTTCCACGATCTCGCCGGCAAACTCATGCCCCATTACCAGCGGCGGCGTACGCAGGGCGTTGTGTCCGAGGAACCCGCTCAACTCCGAGCCGCAGATGCCGGCAAAGGCGACGCGGATCACCACTTCATCGGCCGTGGGCGAGGGATCCGGCTGCTCCTGTATTTCCATCTTTTCCGGGGCGGTCCAGACAAGCGCTTGCATAGTACTCCTCCACAAATGTCCTGCGTAGGTGTTTAGCCCCATCATACGGAAAGCTGGCATGATCTGCAATATGACGCGCCTCTTCAGCGCACAGCGAGGCGGGCATTGAACATTCTCTTGGGAACAGCATTCCGCGGGGGCGATCAGCTTGCGAAGATCGCGAGTCGCGTGTAGGCTTTTCAGGATATGGTGACGGCAGGCAAACCCTTTCTACACGCCAGCAGTTCATCTTTCCCCTTGCGATCCTGATGTCGATGGGCAATCAGTTCTTCGAACCAAGTCTGCGAGTTCCAAGCCGGTCCTCCCGGGTCAGCGGGGAAATCGTATTCTTCAACCTCTTTTAGGAGCACCAAATGAAGATCACTGACATTACCGCGTATCCGGTTTGGGCCGGCCATCGCAACTTTCTTTTCGTCGTCGTCGATACCGATGAAGGAATTTACGGCGTGGGCGAGGCCGGTTTGACGAGCCGCGAGCAGGCGGTGATAGGCGCGTTCAATGATTTCAAGGAAGTGCTGGTGGGTCAGGACCCGTTTCGCATCGAGCACATCTGGCAGGTATTATTTCGCGGCGGCTTTTTTCCTGCGCAGCGCGTGCTGAGCTCGGCCATCTCTGCGATTGATATTGCGCTGTGGGATATCAAGGGCAAGGCGTTGGGCGTGCCCATCTATGAGCTGCTGGGCGGACGTGTGCGCGACAAGGTCGTATGCTATCCTCACAATCACAGCCATGCGATGGAGGTGGAGCCGCTGGTCGAAAGCTGTCTGGAGACTAAGGAAGCGGGCTGGAAGTTTGTGCGCTGGGGATTGCCGCAGGACGGCGACATTCTGGAACCGCGCGATGCGGTGCGAACGGCTATACGCCAGTTTGAGGCGGTGCGGGAGGCGGTCGGCGACGAGATCGATATCTGTTTCGATGTGCACACGCGGCTGGATCTTCCCGACGTCGTCTGGCTGTGCCGCGAGGTGGAGCAGTATGCGCCATTCTTTATCGAGGATCCGCTGCGCTGTGAGAACCCAGACTCTTTCAAGACGTTGCGGCCGCGTACGCATGTGCCCATTGCGGCGGGGGAACAGTTCTCGTCGAAATGGGAGTTTCGGCAGTTGATAGAGGAGGAGTGGATCGACTATGCGCGCGTTGATATGTGCATTGCAGGAGGTTTCACGGAAGCACGCAAGATTGCAGGGTGGTGTGAAACGCACTATATCAAACTGGTTGTACACAACCCGCTGGGTCCGGTTTCGTCGGCGGCCTGTCTGCAGATGAATCTGGCGACATCCAACTTTGGTGTGCAGGAGCAGCCGCGCAAACCGGGAGAAACGCTGCCTGAGGTCGTGCCGGTCCATCACCACTGGGAGGATGGTTATATGCTGCCGACGGATCTGCCCGGGTTAGGGATTGAGTTTGATAGAGAGGCGGCGGCCCGCCATCCGTCTCAGAAGCGGGAGCTGCCACAGTTGCGGCGCCTGGATGGCTCGTTTACCAACTGGTAGTAGAGGAACGCACTGTACTTGACGACACGGCAAGGGATCAGGCCAGGAAGAAACGACTGGGAAGTCGGGCAATCGAGAAGGGATGGAATCCATGAAGACTGCAGCGGTATTCGGAGAAAAGCAGGGCGGCGTGGTGGACGCGCCGAACCCAAAGGCCGGGGAAAACTGGGTCGTTGTCAAGATTCATACGGCTCCCATGTGTACGGAGTTCAAGACTTACGTAGGCGGAAATGAGGCTCCCTACCTGGGCCACGAAGCGGCGGGCGAAGTCGTGGAAGTCGCGCAGCCGTGCCGCGTAGAGGTGGGTGATCGGGTCGTGGTGATGCCGCAGACACCTTGCGGGCAGTGCGAACTGTGTCTTGACGGCGAGTACATCCACTGCCTGGATTCGGAGACGCCGCCCCCGCAGCCTGAGGGCGGCGAAGGCAGGGCGACCATGTCCCAATTCATGCTCAAACAGGACTGGATGCTGGTGCCGATTCCCGATGGGATTTCATACGATCACGCGTCGATGGCCTGCTGCGGGCTGGGGCCGACTTTCGGCGCGGTGCAGCGTGCCAAGCTAGGCCCGGATGACACGCTGATGATCACAGGGCTGGGGCCGGTGGGGCTGGGCGGCGTCATCAATGGTACGCATCGCGGGGCTAACGTGATTGGCGTCGATATCAATCAGTACCGAGCCGCGAAGGCGCTCGAGTTGGGCGCGATTGCGGTGATCGACCCGACCGACCCCGACGCGCTGGAGAAAACGCTGGCGTTGACACGCGACGGACGCGGCGTCGATCACAGCATAGACTGTTCGGGCGTGGTGGCGGCCCATCGTTTCTGCATCGACGCCACGCGGCGCAAAGGTTCGGTCAGTTTTGTGGGCGAGAGCGGGCAGGATGAGACGCCGATCCGAATCAGCACTGATATGCTGCGCAAGGGGTTGAGCCTGCACGGCTCGTGGCATTACAATATGGCGGATACGCCGCAGATTCTGCGCGTGATTGCGGCCAATGGCGACAAGCTCGATAGGCTCATTTCCCATAGCTTTCCCCTGGAGCGCGTGGAAGAGGCCTGGGACCTGCAGGCCAGCGGGCAATGCGCGAAAGTGGTGTTAAAGCCCTGGGCGTAGTCGAATGGTCTCAGGGCTAGCGTCTGAGTCCGAATTTCTGTACCTATTGCGCCATTACCTGTTTTCAGTGGACCCGCTCGATGCATGGGACTTAGTGATTCAGCAAAGCGTTTACTTACGCGTCTCCAAAAATACTGTGTCTGGCCTATGAGGGATCTGCTAAGAAACTATTTTGGGCATGACAACTTTCTTCCAATGCAGGAGGAAATTATCTCTACCGTTTTGGACGGTGAGGACGCTCTGGTCGTCATGCCGACAGGAGGGGGAAAGTCTCTGTGCTATCAATTGCCCGCCCTGCGGTTCAGTGGGCTGACGCTAGTGGTCTCGCCACTGATGGCTCTAATGCAGGATCAGGTCGAGTCTCTCCGGAGCAAGGGCGTCTCTGCCGCTTTCGTCAACAGTTCGCTCAGCCATGCTGAGTCACAAAGCGTTCAGACGAGGGCGCTCGAAGACGACCTCAACATTCTATACGTCACACCTGAAAGATTGGTTAAGACGAGTTTCCGACGGTTTCTCAACAGACTCGAGATCAGTCTTGTTGCAGTGGACGAGGCCCACTGCATCTCGATCTGGGGCCACGATTTCCGCAAGGAATACCGCAGGTTGGGCACTCTGAGGCGCGAGCTGCCAGGTGTCCCGTTTCTCGCCCTGACAGCAACAGCCACCGAGCACGTGCGAAGCGACATCATCAATGAGCTTCAGCTAACCAACCCTAGGCGGTTCATAGATAGCTTCAACCGCCCAAACCTCAAGTATAGGGTGTTACCAAAGAGAGATGAGCGTAACGACTTCGCTAGGCTCAAAGAAATTCTTCAGAGATTCAGGGGCGAGGCTGCGATCATTTATCGCTCTACGCAAAGATCGGTAGAAAGACTTGCCTGGCGCTTGAGCCAGGATGGTTTCGAAGCGCTTCCATACCACGGCGGTCTTGATTGGATAAAGCGCAGTACCACTCAGCGTTCGTTCCTCTCTGGAAGCGTTCCTGTAATAGTGGCCACCAATGCTTTCGGCATGGGTATAGACAAGCCTGACATCCGCATGATAGTCCATTACGACTTTCCCATGTCGTTGGAAGGCTACTATCAGGAAACGGGCCGGGCCGGACGGGACGGCAGTGTCGCCGACTGCGTGCTCTTCTATTCCCGCAGTGACAGAAAAACTCCAGACTATCTCATAAGTCAAATGAAAGACGCGTCGCAGCGTCGAAATGCCTCAAGAAAGTTAGAGCAAGTTCTTGAGTTCTGTGAACTCCGGGAGTGTCGGCGAAATTATTTGCTCCATTACTTTGATGAGCCGTGGAACGAGGAAAATTGTGGCTCTTGCGATAACTGTCTCAGAAAATTGCGGCAATCTCCTAGGATGCAGGTCCCTACAGTACTCACTGGCTTGTCCGGTGATTTCGAAATACTGATGGAGATCAAGAGTGTCCTCGCAGCTGACGGATCGTTAAATTGGAGCGGAAGTGTAGCGGTAGAGGAGTGGGAAGGCATCACAACAAACGGCTCAATTCATCCACCTCGAGTGACCGCAATTCGCCTTGAGTACAGGGGATTAACAGGACCAATACCAGCGGAGTTTGGTCGACTAGCCAAGCTGGAAGTGTTGAGCCTAGAGGAAAACATGCTAGAAGGGCCAATCCCTGCAGAGTTGGGAAAACTGGCCAACTTGAAGTCGCTTAGCCTTGAGGAGAATGAGTTGAGTGGGTCAATCCCACCTGAACTCGGAAGCCTAGGGAAGCTGAATGGACTAAACTTATATGACAACAATCTGGTGGGGACGATTCCTCCTGAACTCGGAAACCTCGGAGAGTTGGACGCGCTGTTTCTTGAAAAAAATAATTTGAGAGGACCGATCCCGCCAGAGTTGGGTAATCTTACGAACCTGAGTGTATTATCTCTCGGAAACAATAAACTGAAAGGGCAGATACCTTCAGAGTTAGGTAACGTCACGAACCTCGAAGCTCTATTCCTAGAAGATAACAAACTGAGCGGACTGATTCCCTCGGAGTTAGGCTATCTCGCCAATCTGGAAGCACTGTATCTCAACGACAACAAGCTAAGTGGGAGGATACCGTCAGAGTTAGGCAAACTTACCAGACTCAATACGTTGTATCTCAACGACAACAAGCTGAGTGGTAGGATACCGGCAGAGTTAGGCAAACTTACCAAACTCAATACGTTGCATCTCAACGACAACAAGCTGAGCGGGAGGATACCGCCAGAGTTAGGCAGTCTTACGAACTTGGAAGCCGTATCTATCGGCGAAAATGATCTGAGTGGAACCGTTCCCGACACATGGCGGAGCATCAGGGAAAACGACTTTTCCGACTTCACTGTCTGAATTAGTAGCTGAGGTCATTTGAAGCCTTTTTTTCTTGGAGCATGATATGCGGTGAGATGCAATTCTCGGGGTGTCCACTAAAATGATCTACAAATGCGCCTTCATCGGCGAAAGGGGGCAGGGGCGCCAATCGCCACGACACACCCCTCGTTTTTTGCGACCGACTGACGTTCCTTGCCACTCGAAAACGCGTCAACCTTGACAAGCTCGACAAGCTCATTTCCCATAGCTTTCCCCTGGAGCGCGTGGAAGAGGCCTGGGACCTGCAGGCCAGCGGGCAGTGCGCGAAGGTGGTGTTAAAGCCGTGGGCGTAGGACACGGTAATTGACGGCGCTGAAATGTTCGCAAAGTGTTGACCGCGCCGCCGGTACAAGGGGCCGTCGACCGCAGTGACCGTTTACAGTAGGACAACTTCATAGGCCCTTTGCGGGCCACCATTCAAAGGACGAACACTCCCCCATGCGAGACCTTCTAAAGCAGTACTTTGGTTATGACGACTTTTTGCCGCTTCAGGAAGAGATCATCTCAAGCACGCTGGACGCCAGAGATGGGCTGGTCCTGATGCCGACAGGTGGAGGCAAGTCGCTCTGCTATCAGCTGCCGGCGTTGCGGCTTGACGGGCTGACGCTGGTTGTTTCCCCGCTGATAGCGCTGATGAAAGACCAGGTAGACGGGCTGAAGTCCAACGGCATCCCGGCGGCGTTTCTGAACAGTTCGCTCACATACGCGGAGATGCGTCGCGTTCAGGAGCAGGCGCAGCAAGGCGTTCTCAAGATACTGTATGTGGCCCCGGAGAGGCTATCGAATTCGGCCTTCCAGGGCTTTCTTGCCAGGCTCAAGGTCAGCCTGGTGGCAGTAGACGAGGCGCACTGCATTTCAGTCTGGGGGCATGACTTTCGCCCCGACTACCGCAGGCTGGGCGAGCTGCGCCAGAGCCTGCCGGGTGTGCCCTTTCTGGCACTGACTGCCACGGCCACGGAACGGGTGCGAGGCGACATTGTCGGCCAACTGCATCTGAGCCAGCCGCAGGAGTATATTGCCAGTTTCAATCGCGCCAATCTCAACTACAGCATAGTGCCCAAGAGAAGGGATAGCTTTGACATTCTTGTGGAGTTGCTGCAGAAGCACAAGGGTGAATCGGCGATCATCTATTGCACCTCCCGCAAGGAGACCGAAAGCATGGCCGCGCGCCTGCGCGGGAAGGGATTTGACGCTCAGCCCTACCATGCCGGGCTGGATGACGATGTTCGGCGGCAAACCCAGGAGCGATTCATCCGAGACCAGGTCTCCATTATCGTGGCCACCATCGCTTTTGGCATGGGCATCGACAAGCCCAATATCCGTCTTCTCGTCCACTACTCGATGCCCAAGTCGCTAGAGGGCTACTACCAGGAGACTGGCCGCGCCGGACGCGACGGTCTGCCCAGTGACTGCGTTCTATTTTACACCTATGGCGACGCGGCCAAGCAGGAGTACTTTTTCGACGAGATTGAGGATGAAGCGGAGCTGCGTAGCGCCCGCGAAAAGTTGGCGCAGGTTGTTGAATTCTGCCAGCTTCATACGTGCCGGCGCAAGTACATCTTGCGTTATTTTGGAGAGGAGTGGCCTGGTGAAAACTGCGGCGGCTGCGATATCTGTCTGACGCCGAGGGAGGAGTTTGACGCCACCATCATCGCACAGAAGATACTGTCGGCGGTATATCGTACCGATCAGAGATTTGGCATTGGTTATGTCAGCGAAGTGTTGAGGGGGGCGAATACGAAAGCTATCAGGCAGCGGGACCACGCCAAACTTAGTGTGTATGGTATTGCAAAAGAGTTTTCTGACGGGGAGATCAAGGAGATCGCGGGACTTCTGGTTGCCGAAGGTCTGCTCGTCAAGAATAGCGGCGAGTATCCTACATTTAGGTTATCCGGGGCGGGGAGAAGCTTCCTCAGCAATCGCGCGTCGTTGACCCTGTCCAAGCCCAAGCGTGAGGAGGAGCAGGCGTCCTCCGCCAGCCGAAAGGTGTTGGATTATGACAGGGGTTTATTCGGCGCACTGCGCGAGCTGCGCAGCCGGTTGGCCGCGGAAAGGAGTGTTCCGCCCTATGTGATATTTGGCGATGCGACGTTGCAGCAGATGGCGCATTACGTGCCTCAGAGCCGAGAGAGTCTTTTGAGAATTTCTGGGGTAGGTGCAAGGAAATTGGAAGATTTAGGCGATGCGTTTTTGTCGGTCATAGTGGATTATGCACGCTCGAACAACCTGGGGGAGAAGGAAGTCCCAGTCCGACGCAAAAAGGGAAGCAGTCGAGGGAGAGCGGCTGGTTCCACCTACGACCAGACTAAACAGTTGCTGCAACAAGGCATGACGGTTGAGGAGGTAGCGCAACAGCGCGGCCTGGCTAAGAGCACGATTGCGGGCCACATCGGGCGTCTGATTCAAGCTGGGGAACAGCTGGATCTCAACTCATACTTGCCTCCGCAGGAGCGTTTCGACACGATCAGGGCGGCATTCGTGGAAAGCGGAGGAACTCGGCTTTCACCTGTCAAAGCTATACTCGGGGACGACTACACTTACGGTGAGATCAGGCTGGTGTGGCTCTATTTGGACCAGCTGGCCAAAGGGTCGGACACTCCTGCTGGGGGATAGCAACTCTATTTGGATACCGGAGACCTGAACAACCATGACCTACAAATGCGGAATCGTTGGCGTGAGCGGCGGACGCGCCAACGGCCACGCCGACGCCTACGCCCACATCCCCCGCGGCCAACTCGCCTGCATCGCCACCCGCACCCGCGCCAACCTGGACGCCTTCGGCGACCGCTGGAACATTAAAACCCGCTACACCGACTACCGCGAGATGTTCGAACGCGAAAAACCGGACCTCGTCCACGTAAACACGCCGCCCGACGTACGCCTCAAAATAATGCAAGCCGCCGATGCCGCCGGTGTCGGCGCGCTGATTATTGAGAAGCCGCTGGCCATTCAGGCTGAGGACTATGCGGCGATACGGGAATTTGCAAGCGGCGCCAAGGTGAAGGTGGCGATCAATCACCAGCTTCAGTTTCATCCACGGCGCCGGCAGCTGCAGACGCTGGTCCACGAAGGCGCTATCGGCGCCGTCCGGCTCGTGGATGCCAGCGCGCGTATGAATATGGCCTACCAGGGCACACATGTCCTGCAATCGATGGCCGGGTTCTATCCGCAAGGGGAGCCAGAGAGTATCTTTGCTCAGGTTTCAGGCGGCGAGGCCCTGAAGGAAGGCCGCAAGCAGCACTATGCGCCCGACGCAACCATGGTCACCATTCGCTACAAGGACGGTGCCAGCGGGCTGCTGCGCTGCGGCACCAACGCGCCCTATGTGCTGGCCGGCGATGCGCGTACAAATGTGCACAAGCAGGTTACCGTTTACGGCACTGAAGGTTTCGTACACTGGAGTATGTGGGGCTGGGAAACTTCTATTCGCGGCCAGCATGCAAAGGGCAGCCACAACTATCCGGACGAGGACATTCTGGGCCAGGCGGCAATGACCGAAGCGGCATTCGACTGGCTCGAAGATGACAGTAAACTTCATCCCCTCAATCTCGACGCCGCCCTGCTCGACTTTCACATCCTGCTGAAAGCGTATATGAGCGGGCTCCACCGGCGCGAGGAGACTTTGGCGAGTGAACTGCAACCCGGCCTGATCGACGCACTGCGCCAAGCGCTGGCGGGCTAATTTCGACCTTTCAAACTGTACCCAGGCAGGTAAAGACGTTAGCGGCGACTGTGCCCCTTAACGCGAGTGCTGGCATATCTGGGGGCCAGTTCGGGCTCGGCGCGTTGCATCCGCCGCGGCGGCAGGCCTTTGCCGATGGCTTCCAGATCGTCCAATACCATCTCGCCGATCTCCCAGAGGGCCTCTCTGACGCTGCCGGCGCGGTGCGCGGAGAGGATGACATTGGGCGCGCTGCGGATTGGATGCGCGGGGTCGAGCGGCTCCTGTGGGAAGACGTCGATTGCGGCGCGGAAGCGGCCGGCGTGCAGGAGGTCTGTCAGGGCGTCGAAATCGACGAGGTGGGCGCGGCTAATCAGGATAAGCACGGCGTCCGGCCGGATGCGTTCCAGCAAGGCGCGGTCGAGCAGGGCGCGATTCTCATCTGATGGAACCGCCAACACGAAAATGAACTGCGACGTCGACATCAACTCTTCCAGGGGTAGTGGTGTGACGCCCTGGCCGCGCAAGTAGCGTTCGCCCAGCCAGGCATCGTAGGCCGAGATGCGGCAGCCAAACGGCTTGAGCAATGGATGCAGATTGCGGGCCAACCCTCCGTACCCGATCAGCCCGACTCTCTTGCCATAGAGATTGAAAGCCCCGGCGTTGCCGGCGTGCAGATATTTTTCGGAATTGCGCTGCATAGCCTGGTGACCTTCCACTAGCCCACGGGCGCAAGCGATCGCCATGCCCAGCGCCATCTCGGCCACCTGGCGGCCGAAGGCGGGCGCAGCCGAAAGGACGCGGATGTTGTCGGCGAAGCAGTGGTCGTAGTCCAGGTCGGTGGGGAATGCTCCCGAGACCGACAGGATGGCGCGCAGATTCTGGGCCTGGTACAGGACATCGCCGTAGCGCCAGCTGGAGCAGACTACGGCGTCTGCAACCTTCAATGCCTCGGCTGCATCCTCGATGGGCATTGGCTCCGACTTGCCCCAAATGACATTGGCAGTTTCGGGCAGGCGGCGCAGGTCCTCGTCCGAGAATATTTCGTCCATCTTTCTGAAGGAGGGATCCACCAGCACGGTGGGTTTGCTTGTCATTGGGAGCCCCTTGTCTGAACGATGTGTAATATGTATTCGGTTGCGTCTTGCCAAGAGTACTGTGGCTGCACTCTCGGTGATACCGGAGGACCATTCAGGCGGTTAGAAAAAGAATCTCCGGCCGCATGATAACACAGTGAAGGCTGTGGGAGCCTCATGGTGGAGAAATGACAGCCGGGAGGGTTGCTACCAGGCGGGCGGGAGAGATGCGAACGGGCGAAGGCAGTGCGGCGAATCACAAACCACGGCCTGGAATTGAACGGGCGAAATTTGACAGACCTTAGTCCCTTGGCTAGAATCGAACCCAATATCCAAAATATACCCATGACTCAGGCAATGTCTTTCCCAAGCAGCCCGTCCGAGGCTGAGCAGACACCTGGTTTTGGCCGCCTGGCAAAGCCTGAGACACCCTTACTCTCCAACCGGCGCCCAGTACACGAACTCCTAGCAGACAGCTTGCAGCTGACCATGATGGCCGGCTATCACCTTCCTGGGGTGCGGCTGAATCAGGAAGATCCGGCTTTGGATTACGGTGTCAGCGGTATGCGGGTTCGTGAAGCCCTGCTGAATTTGCAGTGTGAAGGACGTGTCATCTAGAGTCCCCACAAGGGATCTGCGGCGGCGGCACTCGCGGCAAAGGACGTCTAGACTTTGTCTCCACAGGCATATTTTCAGACGGGCTGGCCTCCGCTCGCGTAGTGCCAAGAGTGACGTCACAGTGTCTTGTACGAATTGCCGAAATTCTCCTATGGCAGTAGTCGAACGGCTACGACACTGACGCAGGTTTCGAACCTAGAATCGGGTCCCAAAGATCGGTCTACCAGGCGGAGAGGCCTCCCCGCCTGGGACAATCGTTTGACGCTTGAGGACGGCCTGGTCATCAGCATCGAGGGCTGTCTCGACGTACAGCTTTCGCGAGACTGTCTGCGTTTCTTTGTAACTGCCAAGCCGCATACAGTGTGTGTCTTGACCAGCTCTTTGTCTTCGCCGCCCATCGGGCTAAGGACGGCGTTTACGGTTGGCAGCCGCCGGGTTGGTTGGGGAGCACTGCCGCCATGCCACGATGGTGGGGAAGCGCCAGTACGGTGGGTAGCCCGGGGGGGCGTTGCGGGGGCGCAGCCCCTGCACAAGGGAGGCCGCTTGCGGCCGACCGCCCATAACGCAAAGCTGGGAGAAAGCACATTTTTGCCCGCCTCGTACAGGGTAGCGAACTGGTTGCGGCCGAGTTGTTACATTTCTTCGAAGAGGTGGAGGCCATCCGCTTTGTTCACGCCGAGTCGGTAAGAGATCGCGGATCACTCTTGAACGTGGTCGGCATGGATTATGGGAGTCTGTAGGACACGGTCATGGATTCCAGCGGCTGCAACGTCTTTTGGCTGGATGGCAGAGACAGTGATGCCATGTCGGACTGGGACTTCGGTTGCCTCAATCGCGACAGGTGTGTAGATAGTCAGGTCATGGTGGAGAACGGCATTATCGTTCCGGAGAACCTCAAGTAATGAGACTGCTGCAATACGTAGCGAAGCGGCTGCTCCAACTGATCCCGGTTCTCTTAGGGGTCTCCATCATCATCTTCACCATTTCGCATGTCCTGCCCGGCAATCCCGTTTATGTTTTTGTCGGGCTTGAAACAACGCCTGAGCAGATCGAGGAAATCACGAAGCGTCTTGGCCTGGACAAGCCGCTGCATGAGCAGTACTTCATTTGGCTGGGGAACGTGCTGCGCGGGGACTTGGGGGAGTCCTGGTTCACGTCTGAACCCGTCGCCCGGGATCTGATCAGGCGTTTTCCTGCCACCTTTGAATTGACAACTGCGGCCCTTGTTCTGGCTATCGCGATTGGCGTTCCGCTGGGCGTCCTGTCGGCGGTATACAGAAACAGTTGGATCGACAATTTCAGTCGCGGCATCACGCTTGTGGGCGTTTCGGTGCCATCGTTCTGGCTGGGCCTCATACTTATTTACGTCTTGTTTTATCTTTTGCGGATTTTTCCGCCGCCTAGCGGCCGCATCGGGCTGCTGGTTTCGCCGCCGGACCGAATCACGGGGCTCTATCTTGTAGACAGTATATTGACCGGAAACTGGAAGGCCTTCAGTTCGAGTGCGCAACACCTGGCGCTGCCCGTGATGACGGAGGCGCTGGTTGCGCTGGCGCCGATTACACGTCTGATGCGGTCGTCGATGCTCGAGGTTCTGGGGTCGGAGTATATTCAGGCTGCGCGGGCGAATGGTGTGCCGGAACGCCAGATTTACTTCCGCGATGCTCTGCGCAATGCGCTGCTGGCGCCGCTGACGTTCGTGGCGCTGGTCTACGGCAATCTGCTGGGCGGCAGTGTGGTTATCGAGAGGATATTTTCCTGGCCCGGGATAGGGCGATACGCGCTTGAATCGATCGTCGTTAAGGACTATAACGCGGTGCAAGGCTTTGTCTTGATGGCGGCCGTTCTCTACGTCCTTGTATTTCTGATTGTGGATATACTTTACTTTGTCATCGATCCGAGAATTACCGCTTAGCGTTTCTGCTGATCGCGTTTATGGCGGCCAAATCGCCGCCAGACTGCGGCGGTCCGCACAAGCGGAACTGACCTGGAAGAGCAGGGACTGAGAAATGAGGACCAGGGCCACGTCCTTTCAACTGGGGCTGAATACGGAAATGCCGCCGGGGCTGCAGCGTTTTCTCTATCAATTGCGGCGCAATTGGTCGACGCTGTTTGGGATAGGCATTATCCTTTTCTTCATCCTAGTTGCAATCTTCGCGCCTTTGCTGGCGACGCACGACCCGGTCGCGACCAACCTGGATGAGCAGTTCCAGCCACCCAGCCTGCGGCACTTCTTCGGTACTGACGAGGTAGGTTGGGATATTTACTCTCGGGTCATCTACGCGACGCGCGTCAACTTTTTCATCGCGATGGCATCGGTGCTGACGGCAATAGCTGTCGGCGTACCGCTGGGAGGGCTGACCGGTTATTTCAGCGGTCGATTCGACGACATTATGATGCGCATTCTCGACGCCTTCCAGGCGTTCCCGCCCCTCATTCTGGCCATGGCAGTGATTGCCGCTCTGGGGAGAAGCATCTGGCTCGTTATCGCGGTGATTGCTTTCTTATACTTCCCCTCCTACCTGCGTGTGGTTCGCGCTGAAATGAAGAGCAAGAAGGAGAGCTTTTACGCCGAAGCTGCGCGGTCGGTTGGCAATCCTTCCTACCGTCTCATATTTCGACATCTCCTCCCCAACTGTCTTGATCCCGTTCTTGCCCAGGCTCCGCTCAACGCCGGATGGGCAATCCTGGTTGCTGCCAGCCTGAGCTTTATTGGACTGGGTGTGCCTATTCCGACACCTGAGTGGGGCTCGATGATCAACGATGGCGTTGGCGGGATTGTCAGCGGCGAATGGTGGATCTCCTTTTTCCCCGGACTCACTGCTATGCTCGCCGTGCTCGGCTTCAATCTCCTGTCTGAGGGATTGAGAGACATTTTCGATCCCAAACGAATGGAATCCTGAGAGATGCTTACCGAACGGAGGCTGGAATCACTACTCGAAGTAAGAGGGCTGCATACTTACTTTTATACGTATGAGGGTGTGGTCAAGGCTGTTAACAGCGTATCCTTTGTGCTGAATCGAGGAGAGATTACAGGACTGGTTGGGGAGAGCGGCTCTGGAAAATCCGTTACCGCACAGTCGATTGTTCGGCTAGTGAAAGCCCCTGGCAAAATCGTTGAGGGCGAGGTCTGGCTGGACGGGCAGGACCTGATGTCATGCAGCGAACATGAAATGCAATCAGTTCGCGGCCGCATGATCTCAACGATTTTTCAGGAACCGAGGGCTGCACTCAATCCCCTTTTCACTGTCGGTGACCAGATTGGCCGCGTTATTCAGCTGCGAGAAGGCTGTTCACGCAAGGCAGCCGAGGGCCTCGCCATTGAAGTGATGCGCGCGGTTGAAATCGCTGATCCGGAACGGCGGGCCGGCGCTTATCCGCATGAGCTCTCCGGCGGTATGTGTCAGCGAGTTATGGTTGCGATTGCGCTGAGCGCGAATCCGCTGCTTCTGATTGCAGATGAGCCGACCACAGGGCTTGACGTTACCGTGCAAGCCCAGGTACTTGACTTGATCCGGCTGCGGGTGAAGTCGGCCGGCTCCGCATGTCTGTTCATTACACACGATCTGGGCGTCGTCGCCGAGCTGTGCGAACGGGTGATTGTCATGTACGCCGGCCGCGTTGTTGAACAGGGCCCGGTGGCTGAGATTTTCTCCAATCCCCGCCATCCATATACGCAGGGGCTGATCGCGTCCACATTGCGCGTGGACATCAATAAGCCGATTTCCACGATACCAGGCACGGTGCCGGATGCCGTACTCTTGCCAAGCGGATGCACATTCCATCCGCGATGCCCCTTTGCGGAGGAGCTCTGCGAACAGGAAGAACCCAGTATGGTCGCAGCTGGAATGCAGCATAGAGCACGCTGCCACATAGTCTCCGGGCGCATTGAAGGGGAGATGCGCGAAGATGCCTGGGAGCTGGAGGTGGCACAGGCCGACGGAACCGACTCTCCTCTCCAGTCTGTCCAGGGGGTCCCTACTGACCCAGAGGTCGGCATTGAGTAATGTAAACGACGAATCATTCGTGCAGATCCGGAATCTTCGCAAAGATTTCCCGATTCGCGCCGGCATGTTTTCCCATGTCCGTCTGCGCGCAGTTGACGACATTTCATTCGACATCCCCAAGGGCGCAACGATGGGACTGGTTGGGGAGAGCGGCTGCGGCAAAACGACGGCCGGCCGCTGTCTCCTGCGGCTGATCGAGCCCACCTCCGGTGAAATACGGATGGGGGAGCACGACCTCACCAGTCTGAAACGGGATCAGGTCGCGCAGATTCGGGGACGGATGCAGATGGTCTTTCAGGACCCGGGCGGGGCGTTAACGCCTCGCATGACGATCGGCGCTATCCTGCGAGAACCGTTGGACCTGCACACGAATCTGAACGCACACGAAAAGGACCAGCGCGTTCGTCAGCTTCTTTTCCAAGTCGGCCTGCAGCCCGACCATCTGTCGCGGTATCCACATCAGTTCAGCGGGGGCCAGCAGCAGCGAATCGGCGTGGCCCGCGCGATAGCCACGCACCCCGATTTCATCGTGCTGGACGAACCTACTTCCGCGCTGGACGTGTCAGTTCGGGGTCAGATTCTGCGTCTGCTTACCCAGTTGCAGGAGGAAATGGGCCTGACCTACTTGTTTATTTCGCACGACCTGAGCGTCATAAAGCATACATGCAGTCAAGTGGCGGTGATGTACCTGGGACGCATTGTAGAGACAGGCAGCACGGAGGAGATATTTGACTCCCCTGTTCATCCCTATACCCAGGCTTTGCTCTCGGCAGTCCCGATTCCCGACCCAGGGCAGCGGGGCAAGGAGCGTTTGAGGCTGCCAGGTGAAGTACCCAGCCCAATCGACCTCCCGCCGGGGTGCCGGTTGTATTCACGCTGTCCATACCGGCGAGACGCCTGCCTGGAACCCGGACCGCCGCTCTTGCAGGTGGCCGATACGCACAGGGCAGCCTGCATACTGGTCGACGACAGACTTCGACTTGGCGGAGGAAATGTCGCTGCTGCGCTATCGCCGCCTGCTCAGGAGACCATTCGTATGTAGCAGCGCAACGTCCTCCACAGACGTGAGGTCGAACAGTTAGCGGTGCATGCGCGCCGCACAATAGCAGTTTCCTGATCCAGCTGTCAGGGCTCAATAGATCGTCCGACAGACAATGCCGACAGCGAGCTGGCGCTAATAACAGCAATCTTTCCGAAAGGAGTTTGCAGACATGCTAAGAAAAAAGATGCCACACCGCGCCATGATGGTGACAGTTGTCAGCCTTCTTGCCGCGACGGTGTTGGCAGGCTGCGCGTTAATTGGGGGCAACAGAGACAGCTCGTCACAGTCAGACGCGGGCGAGGCGGCAGCTGAAACGTCCGCTCAGTCCGGCGGAGAAGCTGCAATGGCCGGTGCTTCTGAGGAAGACCGGACGCTCATTGTCGCGGTCAGTCAGGATCTTGCTACGCTGGACTGGGATGCATCCGGCGCCTTCCCGCGGATGACCGAAACACAGGTGAATGTCCTGGGCAGCTGGGCGCAGCCGGCCATTATCGAGCACGAGGATGGGAGCATGACCGGTGATGCACTGAATTTCGAGCCGATGTTGGCTGAGAGGATGGTGATCTCGTTAGATGGGACACAGTGGTCCTTCAGATTGCCAAGCGGCATGAAGCACTATCCTTCCGGCAACGAGATCACGGCGCGCGATTACCTGTACTATAAGGACCGCCGCGGCAACATGAGCGTGCCGCCGTCACTAGACCGGCTGGTGCGTCTGGCTACGGAGGAGGAGCCGCTGAAGGGTTTTGAGGTGCTCGACGATTACACGTTCCGCTTCAACGCATCTGACTGGACTCCCATTTTGCGGCCCTTTATGAGTTGCTGCCAGTTTGGCTACATTATTGACAGCAAGGCGTACATGGAGGCAGGCGAAGCGGACGGCGACAGGTGGGGCCAGGATTTCGCCAAGACCAACATGCCGAGCAGCGGACCCTACTATATTCATAATCGCATCCCGAATGAGCTGATGGAGTTCCGCACCAATCCGAACTGGCAGGGTAAGGAGCCGTTTTTCAACCGTATCCTTTTTGCTGTCGTGCCCGAGTCGGCTGACCGTGTGCTGCTGCTCAAGGCCGGCGAGGTGGACATGGCGCAGGACCTTTCGGCAAAGGAGATTAACGATCTTCGCGGCGACGCAAACGTGCAGATAAAGCAGGTACGCATCGGCGACATGATCGTGATGCCGATCAACCACAACACGGAACCGTTCAACGATAAACGTGTGCGTCAGGCCCTGGCGTATCTCATTCCCTATGACGACATTGTAGGGAAGGTATGGTACGACAGCGCGGAGCGCAGTTATGGGCCTGTGCCTTCGATGGTGCCCGGCTATGACCACAGTTACTGGCCATACGATCTGCCTGAAGAAGAGGCACTCGCCAAGGCGAAGCAGCTGCTGGCGGAAGCCGGTTATGCGGAGGGCCTGGCGTTTGATCTGAATATTGATCTGGGCACGCCCGAACAGGAGAGCATGGCCAAGATCATTCAGGGCGAGCTGGCCAAGGCGGGCATCTCGGTGACGATCAACCCCATGCCCCGGGCTGCCTACCAGGAAGGCAAGAATAACGGGACACATACTTCAGCGCTCGACACGTTATTCCCCTGGGTGGCCGAACCAGGCTATTTCATGGACATTTTGTTGGGTTGCGCGTCCTACGGTAATCGCTACAGCGGCGTTTGCCTGGAGGAGGCCGACGAGCTGATCAGGCAGGCGGGCACGACGGTCGACGAGGACGAGCGGTTCCGACTGTACAGCGAGGCGCAGCGGCTGCATATCGATAACGCGTCATGGATCTGGCTTGGGGCCCGCTACTTCAATCTGGCCATCGGATCCGATATTGCAGGTTATGTTTCCTTCCCGGACACGCGCACGCGCTACTGGCATCTTTATCGCGACCTTGAGGAGTGATCAGGGGGCCAACCGTCAGTCGTGCATGGTTATGCTCCACCTCTGGCGGTTGCGCTTCATGTTTCATCTGCCGAATCCGATGACCGTGTTGTGCGGGGTGCTTTTCTTTACAGCGGCCGCGATGTGATGACCGGTATACTGCTGGGTCTGACGGAGGATGCAGCGGATGCTGCGAGGCCGGCCCCGCGGTTTCTGCAACAGTGGGCAGCGGGCCGGCTGGCCGTTCAGGTCGAATCGGCTTGGGAAGGGATAGGAAGATTTGGGTTCCGAGGTTAAGGTGACCGCGATTCCGAAAGCGCAGGCCGCGCCATCTGTCAAACTTGATATTTTCCGACTCGGCGTGGTTTCTTTTGGTCACCTGGTGGGGGATATGTACTATGCCACACTGATTCCATTGTGGCCGCTACTGATCGACAGAATGTCACTGACGCTTACTGATGTGGGATTCTTTACCTCGCTGACGAGTTTCATGCTGATGCCGGTCCAGCCCTTTATCGGCTGGCTGGTGGATCGCTTTCCGCGGGCCTGGTTCATGATTCTGGGTCTTATCGGCGCCGCGCTTGGCATGAGCTTCATCGGCTTGGCGCCGACCTATTCTCTGTTAATGGTATGTGTGGTATTTGGCAGGTTCTGCAATGCCATGTTTCATCCGCACGCGGCCATGATGGTGCGGGCGACATCTGGCGGGCGGCATGGCACGGCTATGTCGATTTTCACCTTTGCCGGCAATATTGGCATAGCAGTGGGTCCTCTTCTGAGCGTTGGCGTCGTCACTCTATTCGGGCTGGAATCCACCTATTTGTTGATACCGTTCGGGTTTGTGGCGGCGGCTGCGATCTATCACTTCGTCGGCGTCGACGTTCCCAAGGAGTCGTCGGTGTCTGATGCGGTGGAGAGCAGCGGGACGGGACTCTCTGACGGGGCCCATACGCTTGTGGGGCCGTTAATTCTGCTCGCTGTCCTGATGACTTTTCGCGCTGCCATTATGGGCGGCTTCACCACGTTTCTTCCGATATTTCTGGTTGACAATCGGGCGGTCTCTCTTCTGATGGGCGGGTTTGGTCTATCGGCGCTTGCTCTGTTTGGCGCGCTGGGGGGACTGTTAGGGGGGCATCTTTCCGACCGCTTTTCCGGTTCATGGGTCATCGCGATCTCCCTACTGGTTTCTGGGGCGGCGATCTTTGCTTTTGTCAGTACAGACGGGATCCTCAGTTTGTTGTTTCTGATCGCGGCAGGCATGTCTCTGTTTGCAAGCCAACCGGTTGCCACGGTACTGGCCCAAAGTCTCGCGCCGGACCGGATGGCGATGGCATCAGGGGTAATGATGGGGATGGTGTGGGGGATCGGGTCGCTATTTGTTACGCCGATAGGCATGTTGGGTGATGTGTTCGGTCTGGACGTTAGCATGTATACCCTTGCCGGTCTGGCTGTAGGGACAGGCCTGGCTTCGTTCTTGCTGCCGGAGTTCAGGCAACGGTTCATGGCCAGGCTTGGCCATGTTTGACGACACATATCGTGGTGATTGCTATATAAGAGTTCAGGTAACTGCTAAGCCATATACGGCGCCAGTCTTGATCCGCCCCTTATCCCTGCCGTCATTCAAGCAATCTGATTGCGTTATTGGTTGGCGGCAGCCACGTCGGTGGAGCGGCTCTGTCGGAACGCGCAGACACGGTCGGTGAGCGATGGTTTTGTAGGGGGGCGTTGCGGGGGCGCGGAACTGCAGTGGTCAGTGATCAGTAACTTCTGCGGTTGGAGGTCGGTGGGTTGAAGCGGCAAGTGGGTGAGTAGACTCCGTTCGCCAGACACGATGCTGGGGAAGAGTAAACACGGTCGGTGAGGGATGGTTTTGTAGGGGGGCGTTGCGGGGGCGCAGCCCCTGCACAAGGGAGGCCGCTTGCGGCCGACCGCCCATATAAGAGTAGAGAGTTGAGAGATCACCTTTGCTCGCCTCGTTCAGAGTTGCAAAGCAGTTGCGGCTGCGTAGTTTACACCCTGTCCTGAATCTGAGGAGTTCCGCATGAAGCGATTCGAATCTAACGTTCAAGCCAATCAGGAGCGCTTTCTGGGCGAGCTTCAGGAGTTCTGTCGCAAGCCGAGCATAATCGCGCAGGGTATTGGCATTGAAGAGACTGCGGAGTGGGTCTGTGACCGGCTGCGGAGGGCTGGATTCGAGTCCAAGGTAGTTGCGGTGGAAGGCGGAGCGCCGGTCGTTTACGGCGAAATTGGAAGCGGCGACAAAACGCTCATGATGTACAACCATTATGACGTGCAGCCGCCCGAGCCGCTGGAACTGTGGGATTCCGGCCCATTCGATGCGGAGATCAGGGCGGGACGCGTGTGGGCACGCGGCGTGTCGGACAACAAAGGCCCTCTGATGGCGCGTGTGCAGGCCATCGAAGCGTATCAGCAGGCGGTGGGGGAACTTCCGATCCGAATCAAGTGGGTCGTTGAGGGCGAGGAAGAGATCGGCAGCCCCAACCTGGGACGCTTCGTCGAGGAGAATCGCGAATTGTTGGAGGGCGCGGACGCCTGCTTGTGGGAAGGCGGGGGGAGGGATGGAGCCGGCAGACCGTTCATCTCGCTCGGAATGAAGGGAATCGCCTACCTGGGCCTCTCGGTCAGCGGAGCCGGCAGCGACTTGCACTCGATGAATGGGGCGATTGTGGGTAATCCGGCATGGCGCCTCATCTGGGCACTGGCCAGCCTGAAGGACGAAAACGACAATATTACTGTAGATGGGCTGATGGACTACGTCGCCGAACCGACGGAGGAGGAGTTGGCGTTTATCCGGCGCATCCCCTTTGATGAGGAAGAGTCCAAGCGGGACTTTGGAATCACGTCGTTTTTGAAGGGCGCGACCGGGACGGACGTAGTCAAACAGCTTCTGTACGATCCGACTTGCACCGTCTGTGGCATCCTGACCGGGTACACAGGGCCGGGGCCAAAGACGGTCCTTCCCAACGAGGCATCGGCCAAGGTGGACTTCCGCCTGGTCCCCGAACTGAACCCTGAGCTCGTGCTGCGACTGGTGCGGGAGCACCTGGACCGGCGGGGATTTACGGATGTCAACGTCGAGCTTCTGGCGCAACTTTGGCCCTACCGGTCACCAGTCGAACACCCCTGGGTAAATGCGAGCATTGCTGTGGCGCGTGACATTTTTGGCGCGGAACCGGTGGTATACCCATCTTCGGCCGGCGGCGGCCCGATGTACCAGTTGTGCGGGACGTTCGGCATTCCCGGTATTGCCGGCGGGGGTGCGGGCAACCCCAATGGGAATCTCCACGCGCCCAATGAGAATATCTATGTCGAGGATTACATGCGGACAATTCGGTATACCGGCCACTTGATAGACGCGTTAGGCAGCTTATAGCTCCGTCGAAAGTTGTAATCCTACCGAAGTGGAATCTCCGCGTTTTTCTACTGCAGTTTCTTGCTTTCAAGGTAGTTGTCGGGGCGGCCTTGCTCAGGTCTTTCGAGGCGAGGCATGAACAGCGGGCTTGAAGGTTATACGCGCCAGGCCTCGGTCATGTTGTGTTGCGGCAGGGCGGCTCCCAGCATGCCGCTCTTGCCCGGTCTGGAATAGCGATGGAAATAGTTATCCATCAGACGGGAGAGCTGCCCGGCCGCGGGCACATGCGTGTAGCTGTCGATGAAATTCCGGCTCTCGCGCGGGTCAGCGTCCAGGTCGAAGAGCTCGTCGGGCCCGTTCGGATGGCGGCGAACCAGCTTGTATCTTTGCGAGCGGGCCATGCGCACCGTTCCGTACTCGCCAAACTGAACATTGCGCCACGGCCTGTCTTCCCCTTGTTCGAGCAACAGAGGCAACAAGCTTTTGCCAGCGAAGTCGGTGTAGGTAGGGAGCCTTGCTTCCCCGGCTTCTGCCAGGGTCTGAAAGAGATCCAGGTGATTAACCATTTCGCCTCTGCGCGTCTTCGCTTTCACCACGCCCGGCCAACTTAGCAGCAATGGAACGCGAATTGATTCTTCCAGCATGTTAAGGGGGAGCGTTGCATTTCCTTTGCCCCAGATGCCGTGGTGGCCGCAATTGAGCCCGTGGTCTGAAGTGTAAACGACGAGTGTACTGTTCGATTTGCCGGTTTCTTCAACAGCCTTCAGGAGTCGTCCGACGATCTCATCAATGTGGCTGACGGCGGCATAGTATTGTGCCTGCGCCTCACGTTCATGACGCCGGTCCACGCTCAAAGATTCCAGAGCCTGTTCCCCAAACGGATAGGATTCACCCGTGGGGATGCCGAAGAGGGGGTCTGCGCGATACAGCGAGACCAGTCTTTCCAGATGTCCTTGCCAGGGGCCGTGTGTGGCGGTCAAGCTGACCAGCAGGAAGAACGGGCGGTCATCAGCAACACTTACAAATCTGGAGGCCTGCTCAGCGATGATGTCGTCGGTGTATCCGCTTATGCTTTCCATCCGTCCTTGATTGCAGTATTCCCGCGTCCCTTTGTGGTAAAGCGGGTAGGCGCTGCCTACACTGAACCAGGAATCAAAACCAGTTGCCGGCGCGTCTTCGTTGCCAATGTGCCACTTGCCGGCGAGGCCGGTGCGGTAGCCAGCCTTCTGCAAGAGCTGAGGAAGGGTCTGCTCCGCCGCCAGCCAGGAGCTGCGGTCAAACGCCATGGCGATGTAGTCGTGGATTCCGTGTTGTGAGGGGGTTAGTCCTGTCAGCAGCGAAGCGCGGGCCGGGGAGCAGACCGGTGTCGGCGTGAAGGCGTTCTCCATGACGACACCGGAGGCGGCCAGGCGGTCCAGGTTGGGCGTGCTCACCTCGCGATTGCCGTAAGGGCCGCACGCCCACTGGCCGTGGTCGTCGGTGAGGAAGAGCAGGATGTTGGGTGGATGCGTCATCGTATGGAGGAGACTCCAGTCCGGTCTGTCAAGAGTGCCAATTCGAGTTCAGCGTTGGGCCGAAACGATGTATAATTCGCCCGTCACGATGCCGCCGTATTCGCTTGCCTTCCGTTTTGCATGTCCGGTTCGGAGGAAATTGTACTAATGTTGAACATCCCCATCTTTCGACTTTTCGCAAGGATTCTATACATTGCCACGGGCATCATTCTGGTAGGGGTCGCTATCCTGCTTGGCGCCTGCCAAGTTGCGATCTCGCCGCCTGAAACTCCAAAGCCAGCCCCAGCCGCTGAAGAAGCCGAGGCAACAGAACCAGAAGAGTCGACGTCGGAAGAGGTAGAGGAACAGAATCTAATTCTGACTGGCCTGATCCAATTGCGGGACCCGCTGGATGAGCCGGAATTCTACTGCGTTGATGTGCCTGGAGTCGGCGCTTCTCTGAATCTGCAAGGGGCTCTCACCGCCCACACTTGCAAGCCCGGTGCGGAAGATGAGATGTTTCGCATGGATTCGCCCTCATCAGGGCAACTCTTGATGCCCGCCTACGATCTGTGTATGGAAGCAGATGGGCCAGAGGCAGGAAGTACGCTCCATCTGGCCGGATGTTCGTCATCACGCCTGCAGCAGTTTCGGTATCTTGACATCGGCCAGATTCGGCTGGCGCATGGTTCGGTTGAAGGACTGTGTCTGACCGTGGCGTCAGCTGCCGGCGAACCGACAGGAGGCCCAAGCCATCTGCGGCGGGGGCTGGCGATGGAGGCCTGCGATCAGGTCGACACGGCGCGGTCACTCTGGATAGTCGGCTCGCCTGTGGTTGTTACGACTGAGTCGTCTGTCCAAGAGTAGACCGGCACATCACAAACCACAAAGCATCGTGCCTTCTCAGTCTGGTTACGCCCCTTCAACGGGGAACTGTCCCAGCCCTTGTAAGATAGTGTCGTCTTCTTCGGGTGGCGTCGCGCCGCTCTCGATCAGCTCCTGCATGGCGTTGGCCATTACGGGCCCCAAATAGTGGGGGCAACTGAAGTAGAAGTCGGCCATGGCATCGGGATTGTCACCTACCCATTCCTCTCTGCCCTCGGCATGGTTGGAGATGATGCCAACCGAAGCAAGACGTACGCCGGCCTTGCGGAACACGGGCAATTCGTGTGCGAGCGTGTGACCCACAACGTGGGCGCCCATGGCAGCGTAAACCTGGATCTCCTTGGCAGTTTCGAAGCGTCCCCATGCTGTGCAGACATAGATGGCGTTGTCGTATACGCCGATGAACTTTGGCTCCTTTCTGGCTGAATCAGAGAGGAGCTTGCTCATTATGGGGCAGAAGGGGTCCTTTAAGCGGGCAGAGCGTTTGCGCCCGCCGAAAAAGGGTTGGTCTTCCTCTGGCCGGAAGAACATCATGTAGTCGGAGTTGATGGTGACGCTCCAGGGGGGCAGCGGCTCGCCGGGCTTGTCCGGCCTCTGGATGCCGCCTACCGATGCCTCAACCATGGCCCACTGGACGCCGGCCTGTTCCAGTACCCAGCCCACCTGTTTGGCGGCCAGCCAGGGCGTGCGCGGCCTGGAGCCCTGGCCACCGCCGTGGTCCCACATGCCGTGCATGGCAACCCGCCAGACGGGCTGGCCGCCAATGCGCAGGAGCTTGAATGGGGCGGTGCGGCCGTAGGGCGTGTCGAAGCCCTCAAAGTAGTCGGTTAGTTCTACGTTTGGCAAGTCCAGGTCTTCGGGGAACCGCGCCCCCCAGGTGCCGGAGCCGCCAATGAGTGCATAGCGTGCGGATGGGATTGTCGTCATAGGTCCTTTCCTGTGAAGGGTTTAGGATGGCCAGGCCCTGCGCCGTTTTGCGCCAGGCTCTTGCAGAGCGCCGGCGGTTTGGGGCGGTCATTCAGGCTGGGTCAGGGACTGACTGAAAACGGGAGGCGCCTCGGTAAGGCTGGATGTGCAGACACAGTTTTCGCCGTCAGGAATGTCCAGCGTCGACAGCAGGTTCAGTTCCAGCGTCAAGGAGATCTCCGGGAAAACCTTGGTATAGAGGTGGTGGATCGTGCCGCGGATGTTGTGCTCCGGCTCCAATCCCTGGGCGTAGTTGCTGACCATGTGGTAGTAGAGCACATGGATGCCGAGATAGCGGGCCAGAAGCGGGTTGAGGCAGTCGCCGTGCAGCGTGGCGATGGTCGGACGATCCGGCTGCAGTTCGGATGCGTTCTTGGAGACTGCAAGCCAGTGCAGAATATCGAAGTCGGTCTCGAAGGTGATCGATTCGGGCACGACCAGGGCAACGCGTGTGTCGGCAGGGGGGCGTACGCCGCGAATCTGGCCGCTCTCGACGAAGGGCGCGAGCTTGGATTCCATGATGCCCTGCAACTGCGGGCAGAAGGGCTGTCCCAGCAGGAAGTGGGACTTTGACCACATGCTCTCGAACTGGGTGCCGGGCAGGCCGCGGTGGACCGGACGGGTAAAGAAACTCCAGGGCAGGACGACGTCGCCCGGGCGAATGGCTTCTTCGCCGGGCCGCCAGTCGGCGATGCCTGAGGTGCCTCCGACCAGCATGACCTTGACGCCTGCTTGCCAGAGGACCCAGAAGCTCTTTTCAAAGTTCAGGTGATAGAGCGAGTCCTCGCCTACGACTTCGCCGTAGGAGGGGATCCAGAGTACGTCGCGTCCGGTGGCGGTGACGAAATGTACCACCAGCGGCGAGAGACCGTATGGTGTGTTCAGACGTTCACGGCGGGCAACCTGCCAGCCCTGGTCTTGCGCCCGTTCTATGACGCCGTCGACGCCGTAGCCCCAGAGAGGGCTGCCGGTGAACGAGGCAAATTCGGCCTTGGGGCCATCGTATTTGACTGAGGTATCGATGTTGAGGGACATTTTGCTAGTGAATTCAGTAATGGCGGCTCGCCAAGAACAGGTCAGGTCAGGTCAGGTCCTCGACTTGCCAGCGGAAAAGGTATCTTTCGATTAACCGGACCAGCAAGTAGGCGCCAACCGCGAGGGCGCTGGCCACAATCGTAACCGCCCACACCCTATCGGCCCGGTACTGCGACATTGATTGAACGATCAGATAGCCAAGGCCCTGGCGGGCAAAAAGCCATTCGGCCACGACGGCGCCAATTATGCTGCCGGTGAAAGCGATCTCGTGCGCAGCAATATAGTAGGGCAGTGCGCTCGGCCAGCGGACTTTGGTGAAGATTTCCCACTGGCTGGAGTCCAAGGTCTGCATCCGATCCAGCAAGACGGAATCGGCCGACTTCAGCCCCTTGGTAACATTGGCAAGAATGGGGAAAAACGTAATCAAAATGACAATGATTATTTTGGGCAGTGGCGTGTCACCCAGGATGATGATCAGGATGCTGGCTATGGTGACAAACGGCACGTTCTTTATAATAACTGTCCACGGAATAGCCAGTGCTTCGAACCAGGGCAGATAGAGAAAGGAGACGGACAGGGCGATGGCGATGACGTTGGCAACTGCGTAGCCCGATAGCGCTTCGATGATCGTAATCCGCGTATGGAAGAGAAGTATCTCCCGTTCGGTCCACAGTATGTCCGCCACCATGTCAGGCGGCGGCATCAGGAAGGACGGAAAGCCGGTTACTCGAATCGTCAGAACCCATAGAATGGGCACGGAAACGATCATGATTAAGTAGGCAAGTCGTTCGTTCATAGGTTTTCCCCGACTTGGATTTACGAACAAGAAAATGCTTTACAGAGTCTAACTCTAATCGCGTTAGCACAAGGGCTTTGTGCGCGGATCAGGCAAGGGCATCTCGTCAATCTCGTCTGGAATTTTGCTATACCCAATAGGTAGAGTCAGTTGCTCAACTCAACGGCATGGTAGAGCGCTGAGCGCACGCGCGCCACTTCGCGCAGGAAGTTCTCGTCGGTGCGAAAGGCCCTGGAACGGGGACGGGGCAACTCGATGTCGATGATTTCGGCAATGCGGCCGGGGCGGGCTGAGAGAACGACCACCCTGTCCGAGAGGATTGTCGCCTCCTCCACGCTGTGCGTCACAAAGATCACGGTTTTAGCGGTATGATTCAGGACATCGCCAAGCCACTCGCCCATTGATTCGCGGGTCAGCTCGTCCAAGGCGCCGAATGGTTCGTCCAGCATCAGAATTGGTGGATTGTGAACGAGTGCGGCGGCAATGTTGACTCGCTGTTGCATCCCGCCCGAAAGCTGGTGGGGGTAGTGATGGTGGAACTCGCCCAGGCCAAAGTCGGTCAGCAGATCATCCGGTGATAGAGCGCCTGCCTGACCGGTAATCTCCAGCGTCATGCGCACATTGCTCAGAGCGGATCGGGATGCCAGCAGGGCCGGGCGCTGGAACGCTACACCAATCTGGTGCTGGCGGCAAGCATTCCTGGGCGTGTCGCCATTAACCATTATCTTGCCACCGGTTGGTTCCTCCAGGCCGGCGGCAATGCGCAGCATCGTTGTTTTGCCGCAGCCGGACGGGCCAATCAGGGTGACGAACTCACCGTCCTGTATGGAAAGGCTGACATCCTCTAACGCTTCAACGTCGCCAAACTGTTTGCTGATATGCGAAAACTCAATTGTCAATTTGTTTCCGTCCCCCTTGGGCGCCTATTCGCACGCAGGCAGATCCATCTGATCATACTGTAGCATCGAAGCAACCTGTTCATTCCAGCGACCGCTGGACATGTGACCGATGGGAAGTCCGTCAGCGTCGGCGATGAGTGTTTCCTGGAGCTGGAAGCGGCGTGCTGCTAGATCCTTGGTCAATTCTGCGTCTACCGCATACCTTACGGCGATCTCGGCTGATTCTTCCGGGTATTGCCGAACATGCATGAGGCCCCGAATGACTGCGGCCAGATAGCGACGCACAAGGTCGGGGCTATCCTCCAGCGTGGACCGGCGCACGGTAATGACTTCCGAATAGTCGTCCCAACCCCACTCGCTGAACTGAAAAGCGACCCAGTTCATGTAGCCCTGCTCCTCCATCAGGCGGGTTTCGTTGATGAGCCAGGCACCCGTGTAGTCCATCTCGCCTGCCAGGACAGGATCCGGCGTGAAGCCGGTTTCGACAAGGTCCACATCGTCGGGGGAGATTCCGTACTTGGTGGTTATGAAGTCGAAGTAGTAGTCCTCGCCTGCATGGATGCCGACTGTCTTGCCGATGAAGTCCTGCGGTGTTAGTTCCTTTTGGGAGCGCTGGTCCGTAGGCGTGTCGGGATCCAGACCCAGCCAGATGTATGGGCTATGCTTGATCAGGGAGCCAACTGCTACGATGTCTCCTCCATCAGGGCTGGTAATAAAGGCAGGTACAATGCTGCCACCGGCGCTGACAGCGAAGTCCACGCCGCCTTCAACCAATGTTGGCAAGTGGCCCATGCCCGTCAATCCTCGCACCAGCTCGACTTCGAGACAAAGATCGCTGAAGAATCCCAACTCAACTGCGTTGTACCAAGGTGCGCCACCGTCGTTAAGTATCCAGGACATGCCGACTTTGACATGATCCATGCTTTCGCAATCCATGGGAGCCCAGTCAGCATCGGGGTCGGGCAATAGTTGGTTGGTGAAGTAGTTTTCGGCTGGGAAGTTTTCCTCGACACAGGCAAGGATGCTTTGGAATTCGGTGTCACTATCATTGGCCTCCGCCGCGGCCGCGCCTTTCTCACTTTCAATGGCGGGGATGGCGACAGGCGCTACGCAGGCGGTGAACAAGAGGGTCAGGCCGGCCAGCATCCAAACGGGAAGTAGGGGACTGTTCATTGTCCAGTTCCTCCTGAAATGATTCAAACTATGGTCTTCAGGAATTGGTGCGATTATCATTCAACAGGGTTAAGGAAATTCTTTACTATTTTGCCGAAACTTCTCAGCCGCAACTGATTCGCAACCCTGAACGAGGGGAGCAAAGGTGTTCTTTCTCCCCGCATTGTTGTATTTTGGGCGGTCGGGCCTTCGGCCCTCCCTTGTGCAGGGGCTGCGCCCCGGCAACGTCCCCCTACAAAACCATCCCTCACCGACCGTGTGCATTCTTAGCAACGTGTCGGCTGGCGAGCATGGCCGCGGCTGTACACCAGTTGCGTCATTAAGAGCCTGAATGGTTCCAAGGATGACTGGCTGGTCAACTACTGTGGCTGAGTAGTTACATATTGCCTTGACTTCGACGCGAAAGCAGGCCAAGGACAAGAGCGTCAGCTCTTGTCCTTGGCGGGTTATGGTAGGCAAGGCTCATGGCGGCGTGCCCTGCGGAAGCGAGACCGTTGCGTGTTTCCACGCCCCTGCGCGTCGCAAGGAACACCGCCTGCCGCACTGACTACTGGCAGGCGTCCAGTTCCAGTTGGTCATACTGGATCATGGATGCAACCTGCGTATTCCAACGCTCGGCCGACATGTGAGAAACGGGCAGGTCGTCGCTACCGAGGACCAGGGCTTCCTGCAGCTCGAAGCGACGGAGGGCCTGTTCCTTTGTCAGCTGGGCATCGACGCCGTACACGACTGCGATTTCAGCGGACTCGTCGGGATTTTCGAGCAGGTAGTTCAGGCCCCGGGTTTGGGCGACCAGGAAACGGCGCACGAGGTCGGGGTTCTCTTCGAAAGTTTCCCGGCGCACAACGGTGACGTCACCGTAGCCGTCCCAACCCCAATCACTGAAGCGGAATGCGACCCAATTCATGAAGCCTTTTTCTTCCAGGAGACGGGGCTGGTTGACGATCCAGGCGCCGATGTAGTCCATCGCGCCCATAAGCACTGGATCCGGCGTGAAGCCGGCTTCCATCAGCTCAACTTGGTCGGCCGGGATTCCGTGCTTGTTCGACATGAAGTTGAACAGATAGTCGTCATTGCCCTGGATTCCGACCTTTTTGCCGATAAAGTCTTGTGGCGTTATTACTTTGTCGGAGCGTTGATCCTGGGGCGTGTCGGGATCGAGACCCAACCAAATATAGGGACTGTGCTTGAGGAAGGTACCGACAGCCACAACGTCAGCAGGGGTGGGGCTGGATACGATGGAGGGTACGCGGCTGCCACCGGCTACGACGGCGATGTCGACGGCGCCGCCGGCGAGCGTCTGCAGATGGTCGACGCCAGGCCCACCGGCTACCAGCTCAACTTCCAGGCAAACGTCGGCGAAGTAACCCAACTCGATGGCGTTGTACCAGGGCGCTTCCTCGTCGTTGAGCACCCAAGGCATGCCGACCTTGATGGAATCGACGCTGGTGCAGTCCATCGCTTCCCAGGTTGCATCGGCAGCAGGCAGCAGTTCATTGGTAAAGTAGCTCTCCGCCGGGAAGTTTTCCTCGACGCAAGCCAGAAGGCGTTCAAAATCGGCATCGCTGTCGGAGGCAGCCTCTTCCGCCATCGGCTCTTCTTCAGCGGCCATCGGTTCTTCTGCGGCTGCAGGGGCGGGAGCTTGCGCCACACAAGCGCTCAGCATGAGGGCAAGGACGACAAATAATAGGATGGACAATTTGGAACGGTTCATGTACTACGTCTCCTTTAGATGGGGCTACAAGCTCGATTGATTGTTATGTAACGACCAAATGTTATGTAACGACATCGTTATCGGAAAGTGAGGACAATTGGGGGCCGGAAGCCGACCGACGCATTGGAATCAGGCGGGATAGTCTTCGCGGCGGAAATAGGCTCTGTCGAGCGTTCCTTTTGTTGAGGTTACGTCGGCGGTAACCCAATGTGTAGCGTAGCCGCGGCGCCAGCGGTCAGATTCGTTGCGGTGGGAGGTATGCAGGGCCTGGCTGTGGTGGAAGACGACGCCGCCCTTTTTGACGAGGGCGAGCGATTCCTTTTGCAGATCGATCAGTTCGGGCGGTGGCACGAGGTTGTAGGGTTCGCCGGGTATGGCTTCGTGCGGCAGGATTGGCCCTTTGTGCGAGCCGTCGATGTAGCGCAGGCAGCCATTTTCTTCGGCGACGTCATCAAGAGCGATCCAGGCGGTGATTACATGGTCGCCGGGGTCGCATTGGAAATAGAAGTTGTCCTGGTGGTAGGGTTTGGCCGAGCCGAACTGTGGCGGCTTCATGAAGATCTGATCGCCCGACAACAAGGGCTGCACGCCAAGTAGCTCCTCCACCAATTTGGTCAATCGTTTATCCATTACGAAGGACTGGAATTCGCGGCTCTTGAGAAAGGGGCGGTCGATCTTCCGGGGTGCAATCTCACCATCATTCGACTTGTCGACGACGTAATCGTCGTTGTCTTTGCTCAGCTCTTCCTGGCTAATCTCGAGCGCGACCTGGGCGATGCGGTCGGCTTCTTCGCGGCTGAATACGTCCTCCTCGACTGCCCAGCCCTTCTCCCAATAGTGTTTATAAGTCTCAGGTTGCACGCCGACCTCCTTTGGGAAATGGAAGTTAAAGAATGTAGTTAGAATGCTCCTATGGCAGCAATTATGCCATAAGAGAACGGTCTTTGTCTGATCAGCCGGTACGTGAAAATCGAAGCGCACTTTGCGGAGGTGGAAGCATTTCGTTCATATTGGGCAATGCTTACTCCAAATTTTGTACAAAGCCTGTGGCAGGGTCCATTTTCGCATAGCAAAGACTACTGACAACTCTGGCGTTGGCGCGAGCGTCTCGACCAATGGCGTTGGGATCTGTGCATTTTCTGGTAAATTTCAGGTCTTTGACACGGTGTATCAGATCCAGTATCATAGCTGCTGACTGACGAAAAGGTGCAGATTTGCATTATGACGTCAATTCCCCGGCCGGATTTCATATGCGAAATAGCCGCGCTCACCTGTACTGCTCTCCAGTTGATCTATCGTTCGGCTCGAGACAATCAGCTCCCAAGTTTCTGAACAACCGTATCAACGAATTTGCCAGTGGTAGATTCCATTCTTGAGACGTTGCCCTTAGAGTTGCCTGGAATGGGATTGGACATCAGGCCAAACAGTTTCTCTTTTTGCCGGGCAATGCCTTAGCGCTCCCGCGAAATGGTTGGACGGTTTTTGTGCGCGAAAGCCAGAGTTCTGACCGGGGCAGTTGGACAGGCTTACATTCGCTAGCCGTAACCGCCAGGCCAATTACATTGTCTGTCTCAACTGAAGTGTCTGTAGTGACCAGCGCTTAATCGCCGCAGGCATTCAGCCGATCTGGTTGCGTATCAGGTTGGCGGCCGCCAGGTTGATGGAGCCGCATGGCTGGAGTGAGGACGCACGGCCGGTGAGGCGTGGTTTTGGAGGGGGGCGTTGCGGGGGCGCAGCCCCTGCACAAGGGAGGGCCGCAGGCCCGACCGCCCAGAACTGCAGTGATCAGTGGTTAGTGGTTAGTGGTTAGTGGTTAGTGGGCTGAGACTGCAGGTGGGGTAGGAGACATTGTTGGCTAGACACGTTGCTGGAGAAGAATAGACAAGGTGGCGAGTCTAGGGGGGCGTTGCGGGGGCGCAGCCCCTGCACAAGGGAGGGCCGCAGGCCCGACCGCCCAAAATACAAGGGCAAGAGGCGAGGGGTGAGGAGATCGAGAACAGGTTTGCTTGCCTCGTTCAGGGTTGCAAATTAGTTGCAGCTGCGTAGTTACCCCTAGCTATAGTTGTGTTGGCGAAAGTCTTAAGGTGAAAGGAGGTGATGGGAAGGAGACGAAAGAACTGTTCTTGTTGCGGCGGCTTCAGTTTGACGCCGCCAATTCATCAGAATCAGGCAGGATTTCACTGCGCGCCGTTCTGGGGCGCAACCATAAAGCAAGGAGTGAAAAGCATGTCGAGATTTCGATGGCAAATGATGGTGGGCCTCATTCTGGTCCTTGGCATCTCCCTGACTGCATGTGTCGCACCGGCCGCACCGGCAGGAGACGGCATGGCAGATTCAGGCGACTCGGATGCCATGATGCCGGAAGTGATGTTGCCCGACGATGCGGCCGAAGACCAGATTCTTAATGTCGTGCACGAAGGCGGCTGCGGGTCCGGTCCTTTCCCCGGCATCGACTACGGCAGCCCCTGTAACTTCGGCCACATGTTCATGCCTCCCTTCCTGGTGGACATTGACGGCACCGTGATGCCCGGCCTCTTCACCACCGACTGGGAAGTGAACGAAGACCTCACCGAGTATATCTTCCATATCCAGGAAGAGGCGGTATGGTCCGACGGCAAGTCGATCACTGCCCAGGATGCGATCGACTGGTGGAACTACATCTTCCACTCCGACCGCAACTCATGGCCCCGCAACTTCGTGATGGGCGCGGTAGTGGGCATCGATGAGTTCGCCGACGGCGAGACTGAGACGATTGCCGGCCTGACCGCTCTGGACGACAAAACGCTTAAGGTCGAGCTTTGGCGACCTGAGGGCTCGCTGCCGCAGCTGTGGGGTTTCCGTGAGGCAGCTCCGGCCCGCTTCTCCCAGTACGCCGATCTGTTGGAAAGAGCTGACGAATTCAATGACGCCACAGAATGGCGCGGCGCGATGTCCGAACGCTTCTTCCAAGGTGAGAACGCGGCCGATCTGATCGTTAGCGGCCCCTTCAAGCCCGTGCATCTGTCGCCTGAGCCGGACGCAATCTACCGTTTCGAACGCAATCCGAACTGGTGGGGTAAGCCCACTCTGTTGGACGGCATCGAAGCCACCACCATCCGCGACTTCCAGACGATTCTTCTCATGTTCGAGAACGACGAGATAGACCTGGCTCTGCAGCTTGCCGGTCCGTCGTCTGTGCTGTTGCGCCAAAACCAACCGGAAGCATTCCGTGAAATCCCCATCTCCGCATTCTGGGCAATGTATTTCATTACCGACCAGGAGCCGGCCGACGACGTCAACCTGCGCCGCGCACTGATGTCTTCAATCGAGTGGGAGAAAGTTGCCGAGATCGCGTGGGAAGGAGAACAGTCGCCCAGCAACGCTGGCAGCCCGATGGCTCCGTCCTATCAGTGCTTTGACGCCGACTTCCAGCCCTATCCCTTCAACCCGGAACGGGCCATGGAGTTCTTGGCGGAGTCCAAGTATGGCCCCACCGCGGAAACTGTTCCCAAGATTCGTATCCTGACCGGTGGGAGCGACCCGCCCCGTATCCGCGCCGCCCAGATCATCCAGGAAATGTGGCGCGTTAACCTCGGCATCGAGGATGTCGAAATCAAGAACGCCGAGGCCGAGTTTGTCGACGGTGAGGGGCTGGTTGCGCTCCGGGTCACCAGCGGCGGCTCCTTCCTCCCGCGTCCGGGCTATCTGCTGGAAGGGATCGCCCACACCCGCGGCGGCTCCTACCAGTCCTGGACGAACTATACCGAAGAGGGATGGGACGAGGAGATCGATGCACTTCTCTCAATGGATCCCAACAGCTCCGAATACTGTGAACGCTCGAACGCCATGCTGAAGAAGTTCACCGACGCTGCGCTCGTGATCCCGACCGGTTACATCCGCGGCTGGTTCCAGATTCAGCCCTGGGTCGGCGGTTACGGCCAGAGCCGCATCAGCTTCTGGCACACGATGACCGAGACCTACCTTAAAGAACGTTAATTTGTGAAGAACAGTGGTCAGTGGTCGGCTGCTTTTGTGGCGCCGACCGCTGACCGCCTTCTTTTTCTAATTCTCCTAGCACGACCTGCCACAGGGGATTGACACGTGACCCGCTACCTCTCGATGCGCGTTTTGATCATAGCCCCAACTCTGTTAGCAACGCTGCTGATTGTGTTCCTGCTGGGCTATTTGGGGCCGATCGATCCGGTCACGATTCTGCGTTCACAGTGGGCAGCACAGGGTGTGTATCTGAATGAAGAGGAAGTGGCGGAGCTGCGCAGTCAGTACGGTCTGGACAGACCTTTCCACGAGCAGTTCGGCACTTACATGGGCAACCTGCTTCAGGGCAAGTTCGGTTATTCGTTCCTGGACGCCGCGCCGATCTGGCCGCGTATCAAACGTGCACTGCCCGTTTCCGGCCAACTGGCGCTGGGCGTGTTAGCGATCATGGCGTTTATCGGCATCCCCTTAGGTGTGATCGCAGCCCGGTTTCACAATACCTGGCTGGACTATTCTATCGTTAGCGGTAGCCTGTTCTTTTGGTCCATTCCTCCCTATGTCCTTGTGCCTGTTATTCTGATCGTCGCGGTTCTCTGGCTGGACATCATGAACGTTCCCCGTGGTTGGAAGGGCGTCTGGCATCCATCCTATTTTGTAGCCGCGGCTATTATTTCGTCGCGTTCACTTGCAAACGTTATTCGCCAGACTCGCGGCGGCATTCTGGAAGTGATGCAAAATGACTATGTGCGGACGGCGCGCGCCAAAGGCCTGACCGAAGTCAAGGTCATGGCGCGCCACGTGGCCCGCAACGCGCTCGTTCCTGTAGTCACCTCGCTCGGGCTATTGGTGGATGACTTCATGTGGGGGGCGGTGTTTCTCGAGTTAGCGTTCAACCTGCCCGGTTTGGGCCGTCTTTTTCAGCAAGGGCTGGCGGGCAGGGACTTTAACATGATCAACGGAGTGGTGCTCTTCACGGCCGGTGTGACGATGGCACTGAATCTCATCGTCGACCTGATCTATCCTATCCTGGATCCCCGCGTCGCCTACGACTAAGACGCCTTGAGCGGAGTTTGTCCAGGAGAGGAAAGAATGCACGATGCGGCAGCTTCAGAAGACTGGCGGGAGCAGCACAGAGGAAAACAGGATGGCTCAGACGGATTCCGCAAATGTAGCGGACCTGTCGATTGAACTGGAATCGCAGGAAATGAAGTCCCGCGGCCTGTGGAGCGATGCCTTTAAGCGCTTGGTTCGAAACAGGCTGTCGATGGCCGGCTTTTTCATATTTCTACTCCTTTTCTTCACAGCAATCTTAGGACCCCTATTGGCCCCCTACCCCTACATGCTTCAAAACCTGGACCGGATCGCCGAAGGCCCAAGTGGTGAGTATCTTCTGGGGACTGACGATCTCGGACGAGACATGCTGAGCCGGATCATGTGGGGCGCGCGCACGGCTGGCATTGTCGCCATTATTTCTACGTTTTTCAGCCTTATTCTGGGGACATTACTGGGGGCGGTAGCCGCCTATTCCGGCGGCTGGGCGGACTGGTTGGTAGGCCGCGCCGTTGATGTAACAATGTCGATTCCCCAGCTCCTTTTCGCTTCGCTGATTGCTGCGACGTTCCGCAAGCCGGTTGCCGACTGGGTCGATTCAATGTATGAGGCGACGGGCCTGGAATTCTTCTCTACGCCTACCTACGTCGACCTGATCGTTGTATTCGGGGCACTCTCTTTTATCCAGTGGCCCGGCTACGCGCGCTTGATCCGAGGTCAGTTACTTACGTTGCGCGAAAGGGAGTTTGTCGAGGCTGCGCGCGCAATCGGAGTCAGCCAGAGAAAGATTTTGCTTAGGCATTTGATTCCTAACGCGCTCGGCCCACTGATAGTGCTCCTAACCTTCAGTTTTGGGGGCGCTATCGTCGCCGAGTCCGGCTTGAGTTTTCTCGGCGTGGGCGTTCAGCCACCCCAGGCCAGTTGGGGAGCAATGATCAGCGACAACTCGCTGAGCTGGCGCTACCGACCCTGGCTCGTCGCTGTCCCTGGCCTGACGCTTGCCATCGTCTCTGTCGGCATAAACTTCCTGGGCGACGGGCTCAATGACGCTCTCAACCCGCGCCAAGCAGATTCTTAACCCCCTGCCCTTGGAATTCCCACTTCAAATATCCACAGTCCAAAGTTGAGCAAGGCTGCAGAATTTAAGGAGTTACTCATGTACGATTGGACTGTGTTGAATCAGACCGTGAGCGAGACAATTGCCGGCGGCCGTGTAGGCGCGCCCCTATTTGTCCGCTGGACCGCGGCTGCAGCACAACACACTGCAGATCTCAAACCGCTGCTGGCCGAAATGAGTGCCTACGCCGAAATCTGGCTGTCGGCCAACCCGTGCCGGATCTATGCAACAGGCTCAGCTGACAAAGGCCATCTCTCAGTCGCACTGGAATACGAGAACGGGGAGTCGGCCGTTCTGGCAATAACCCTGGCCCACGATCACCCCTCGATGAACCTGGCCATCCTTGGCGCACGCGGCTCGATCTTTCACACAGATGCCCAAGCACCCGCGCCAACAGAGGACTCTGCCAGTGGCAAGGACGAAAGAATGCAGCATTCCACAGCCTTGTCCACCTCAAACATGGTGGCAGCCATCGATAGGTCACTCCTCGCCAAAAAACCGGTATCTCTGTCTCTCGAAGGAGACCAGACATGAGCAGCCAGCAACTGGGCGTCCTACTGATTTCGGGCAGGCTGACGCACCAGGAAAACTACGCGCTGAACCTGCGGGCCGATCCCCGCTGCAGACTCGTTGGCCTGAGCGACGAAGTCGACGTTCCCCCCGAACGCGCCCAACTGAACAAACAGTTCGCAGAGGACCTGGACATCCCCTACTGGCCCAATCTGGATGATGCCCTGGCCCGCGATGACGTGCACCTCGTCTCCGTCTGCGCCGACCCTGAACGCCGCGGACGCATCGCTGCCCGCTGCGCCGACGCCGGCAAGCACGTCTATGTCGACAAACCCATGACGCCCTACCTGTCGCATGCCGACGCGGCCGTTGCCGCGGTCGAACGGGCGGGCGTGCGCAGCCAGATGTTCAGTTCCAACCTCCAGGGCTGGGTGCAGGAGGCCCGCCGAGTCGTCGAGTCAGGTATTCTGGGGGAATTGACAGCCATTCACGTCGATAACCTATTCTCAAAGGGACCCACCGGTACCGCCAGGTTGGGCGCGCCGCGACAGGCAGTCTACCCGCCCGTCATCTCCAATTACGTTGATGCAAAGGCCGAACTGTATGCCATCGGCGTCTACGCGCTCGGGATGGTCTGCATGATATCCGGACGCGCAGTCGAGACCGTCTTCGGCAGCACAGCCAACTACTTTTTTGCCGAACACCAGGACCGGAATATGGAAGATTTCGGCTTCCTTTCAATGACGCTGGAGGGCGGGGCAACCGCCACAATTACCGGCGGGCGTATCGGATGGGCGAGTCATCCGGCCGGAGGCGCCAACCAGATCCACCTGATTGGAACCGAAGGCTCAATGTTTCTCGATGCCAATCGACCGCGGTTGGAAGTCTTTGCAAATGACCAACCCTGGACGCCACCGGAAATCAATCCCCGCGATCCGATGGGTTTTTGGCGTACAACCCAGGAAGAGGTCAACGCCCAACCCAAACGCACGATCGCATCCCTTTCCTCAGCATTGGATAGTCGCACCGATGCCAGCTACTTTGTCGACTGCATCGTCGAAGAGCGCGAGAGCGAAATGAACGCGCGCCAGGCTGCCTTGCTTACCGAAATCCTGCTCGCAGGCTATAAGTCCGCCGCCGAAGGGCGGGTCGTTGAGATGCCGCTGGCTCGCGATTGAGAACACACGCAGGGCACAACGGCCCGACTGCAGTCGAAATAAGAGTTCAGGTTACAAAAAGCCACACTGCAAGAGTTCGAACTGTACTTGAAACAAAAACTGTTGCGAATCCGCTTCAAATTCAGGGGAGTCTGATGACAACTTCGAAACGCTACACAGCCGAATATCTGCGAGGAGTCAGCCGGAGACTTTTCGCGGCATCGGGAGCCCCCGATGACATCGCCGCGACGGTTGCGGAAATCCTGGTCAATGCCAATCTCGCCGGCCACGATTCCCACGGCGTGCAGTTTGTGCCGATGTACCTGGACCGCATTGAGGACGGGCACATTGTCGGCGACGCCTACCCTGAAATCGTCCGTGAGAGCGCCAACACGATGCACGTTGACGGGCACAGTGGATTTGGCCACAATATGAGTCGCCGGGCGATGGAGTGGGCAATAGATAGGGCAAGGAAGTCGGCGGTCTGCTGCGTCACCTTCCAGAATACGACCCATATTGGCCGTGTTGGCGAGTACGCTGAGCAGGCTGCACGGGCCGGCTGTATCACGCTGATAACGTTGGGCGGCGCGTCGGCAGCGGGTTCACAAGTGGTTCCCTTTGGCGGCGCGCGCGGCGCCTTGGGCACAAATCCGATTGCAGTCGGCATTCCCACGGGAGACGACTCGCCTTTCGTCATTGACTTTGCCACGAGCGTGATTGCAGGCGGGAAGATATTGGTGGCGCGCAGCAAAGGGGTTGATCTGCCGGAGGGCGCGATCGTTGATAAAGATGGCCATCCCAGCACGCAGCCGCAGGATTTCGCTGACGGCGGCTTTCTGCTGCCGTTTGGGGGCCACAAAGGTTATGCGCTTTCGCTGTTTTTCAGTCTGATGGGCGGGTTGGCCGGGGACTTCAATTCGGAGCTGACGTCGATGGCCGGTCTGTTCATGCAGGTCTATGACGTAGCCGCGTTCACGCCGTTGGAGGGCTATCAGGGCAATGTGCGCGCGGTCCTGGATGCCATGAAGTCGATACCGCCGGCGCCAGGATTCGACGAGGTTCTGGTTCCGGGCGATTTCGAGCACAGGTCACGGGTGCAGCGCCTGGCCGAGGGGATTGACGTGCCGGCGGAGACATTTGAAAAGATCGAAGCATGGGCCGACAAGCTGAACGTATCACTAACCGAAGAAGGATAGGAGGAGCAGTCAGATGCCAGAGAAATATCGCGTAGGCGTTGTCGGTCTGTCGGGAATCGCGGCCAACCGCCCGGCCGCCGAACCGGGCAACATCTTGAAGACGCCCAGCCCCAGCTCTCATCTCGGGGCCTACCATCTTATCCCCCAAACCGACGTGGTTGCAGTCTGTGAACTGAAGACGGAGCTGTTCGAAAAGGTAGCAGATACCTGGGGGCAGGAGTTCGGCGAGTTGGAAACCTACACTGACTACCGCGCCATGATCGAACGCGAGAATCTCGATATCGTCAGTGTCGTCACTTCAGACCACCGCCACACCGATATCGTTGTGGAAGCTGCCAACGCCGGCGCAAAGGGAATCATCTGCGAGAAGCCGTTTGCTACAACAGTGGACGAATGCACGCGCATGATCGAAGCCTGCGAGGCGAGCGGAACCCTTCTTGTCGTGGACCACACAAATCGTTGGGGACCCCACTATGACGTGGCCAGGGAGGCGATTCGCAGCGGCTCAATAGGGGAAGTGCAGCGCATTGTCGCCACGCTGGGCGGACCGCGCGCCATGATGTTCCGCAACGGCACACATCTTGTCGACGGCGTCTGCTTCTTTGCCGATTCGGAGCCGGAATGGGTTTTCGCCGAACTGGAGCCTGGCTACGATCACTATGACAGGTATCTCGGGGACGGCGGCAGAGATCCGGCAACCGACCCGGCAGTCTCCGGCTACGTCCATTTCCGAAACGGGGTGCGCGCCTTTGTCAACGCCAACAAGTCGCAGTTTGCAGCCAGCTTCACCTTCCAGGTCTATGGCGAAACCGGCATGCTCGACGTCCACAACAGCCGGGTCATCCGCCGCGACAGGAATAACTCCGAATTCCTTCCCTTCGAAGCCCACCTGTATACCAGGATTCCGGCCTGCGTTGCCGATCTGATCGACGCGATCGAAAACGGGAGCGACCTGCTGAGCCCGGCGAGAGAGGCCAAGAAGACGGTAGAGATTCTGGTCGGATTCCTTCAATCCCACGCGCGCGGCAATGTGCGAGTCGACCTGCCGCTGCCTCCGGGACATTGAGGTCGATGCGAGCTGTACCTGACGACCGAAAGTTCGTCATCGCCGACCAAAACTGCTACCAGGCCAATCTGGTCTGCCCGAACCCGCGCGGCTGGTACCACTCTGTTGCCAATGTAGTGGCGACGCCGGCAGGATTGGTAGCGGTCTACCGGCTCTCCGACTCCCATTCTGCCGTCAGCACACATATCATGGTTGCCTACTCCAGTGACGGAGGACGGACCTGGTGTGGTCACCGCTCCATTTCGCAGCGCAACGTCTGGGAGCACCAGAGTGTCTGGGTTGCGCCGCAGTTGAGCCGCCTGCGTGATGGACGGCTCGTCATCATTTGTGATCTGGGCCATCGCACGTCGGGGGACGACTGGCCGCGCCTGGCGTTCTGGCAGCGGCCCCCCAGAGGTATGGCCAACTACCTGCTCTGGAGCGACGACCACGGCCGCACCTGGAGCGAGCCGGTTCAGTGCGACGAGGTTGGTGGTGAACCGGGGTATGTCGTTGATCTTTCCGACGGGACGCTTGTGTATACCCGAACTGAGCCGATTGAAACCGATGTCTTCGAGAGTCCGCCCCCTCCAGGCTACAGCCTTTACTACCGCAACACAGCTGTGTTTTCCGATGATGGAGGCAAGTCCTGGCGTCGTACCGCCACGGTCGCGGACGACCCCTACCACGGTGACTCGGAAGTCGGCATTGTCGAACTGGAGCCGGGCCATCTGCTCGCCGTCACCAGAATCGGATTCGGCAACGGTTGCTTTGGCCAGCCCAGCCGCTTCATTCACAGCTATGACAATGGCAGAACATGGGAGGAGCCCATACTCGCTCCTTTCTACGGCCAGCGTACCGCTGTACACAAACTGAGGTCCGGCAAACTGTTGGTCACTTACCGCAATCGCTGGGGAACGTTTGCCAGCTATGCCTTCCTCTGGGATCCGGCTGAAAAGCTTGGCTATGAGCCGGCATCGTTCATCTGGGACGAATCTCGCTGTTTTCTTGACAGTGGTCACCTTACGCTGGCAACCGACTGCCCTCCGGAAGATCAGGTTTTCTTTTCGTTGTATCCAGCGCTTACAAGCGGCGCACGCGTGGAAATGGAGGCGGAACTCCGTCTTGCCGATCAATCCAGCGGGGGCTGCGAACTCTATGCAGGCTGTCGCGTTCGCATTACGCCTCAGGAAATCTGCGTAACCCAAAGTAGCCAGGAAGAAGCTGCATTCCACAGCACGACAGGCTCGCCGGGGAATGGAAACGATTCACCCTCGATGCCGGCCTACCGCATTCCGTTGGATGGGACGCAGTGGCACAGATACAAGATCGTGCGTTCGGAAGGCGAGATTGCTGTTTACGTCGACGGTCGCCTCCTTGTGCAAGAAGCGGCAAACATATCCGGGGCCCGGCTCGTCCGCTTCGGCAGCAATCTGCCAGGCGTCTCGCTCTGGCGATCGGTGAGCGCCTCGGTCGAGAATCCAGGCAGTCATAGCGTCGACTGGTCCTGGCGGGCGGACTCCGGGACCTATCCCGATCAGTTCCGGCGCGAGCGCATGGTCCGCCTCGACGCTACTGCCGACTCCGGCTATAGCAACTGGGATCAGATGGAGGATGGCACGGTCATCATCGCAGACTACACAAACGATCAGTTCAGAGACGCCAACTGGACGTCGGCCGCACAGCCGATAATCAAGGCATACATCGTCAGTGAAGAGGAGTTGACATGACAAGATACCGAGCCGGTGTCATCGGCCATACCGGTCGCGGCAACTACGGCCACAGCCTGGACACCGTATACCTGGGAATGGAAGAGATCGACCTGGTCGCCGTCGCCGATGCCGACGACGATGGCAGAGCGGCCGCGGGCGACCGGCTGGGCGTCGGCAGCGAAAACCTCTACGCTGATTACCGGCAGATGTTGGAACAGGAGGAGTTGGACATCGTCAGTGTCGCCCCTCGCTGGATTGACCAGAAGCATGACATGGTCATCGCTGCAGCCGAGGCCGGGGTGCGCGGTATCTTCTGCGAAAAGCCTTTCACGCAAACGCTGGCGAAAGCGGACGCAATGATCGAGGCCTGCGACCGCGCCGGCGTCAAAGTCGCGGTCTCCCACCAGGGCCGCGTCAGTCAGTATTCGCACAAAATAAAGGAAATGATTGCGGCCGGAGCCATAGGCGAAGTCAAGGAAGTCTACAGCGCCGGCAAACAGGACCATCGCGGCGGCGGCCAGGACCTGATGGTCCTCGGCACACACTCACTCGACATGCTCTGTTTTCTTTTCGGCCATCCTCGCTGGGTACAGGCCTATGTCCTCCAGGACGGAGAGGACGCCGGACCGGAACATGCACGTCAGGGCGATGAAGAGATCGGCCCCATCCTCGGCAATCACCTTGAAGCCACTTACGCTTTCGATAACGGCATTATGGCCACCTTCCACTCGCACCGCCGTGAAGTCCGTCCCGGCCCCCGCCCGGGCGGACTGCAAATCCACGGAACTGAGGGCATTCTGCTCAACTGGGACGGATACCTGTTGCACTGCCCCCATCCTAACTTCAACCCTGCCATGGTCGAGCCGGCCTGGAAGGTTGTACTGAAACCGGATAATCCCGGCTTCGACACGTTAAATGCCTACATGGTGCGCGATCTGATCGCCGCGTTCGAGGAAGGCCGCGAGCCCATCTCAAGCGGACGCGACGCCCGCTGGTCGCTGGAGATGATTCTTGGCGTCTACACCGCACATCGGCATGGGCGGACGACCTTTCCTCTGGCAGATCGTGAACACCCACTGCGAGACTGGGTCTGAGTTGCGCGGCCTGCGCGTCTCGCACAGTGCGACCCTTTCGGGGTATTGCCGTTCAAATACTGGTAGACAGAATCCGACAAGTTCCACCTCAACGGAAAAGGCACAATGAAACGAATCAATCAGATTATCGAGCTTCTGGAAGCAGGTCAACCGGTCTATTGGGACGGCGGCCGCACATTGACTTTTGAAGGCGGCGTGCAGTCGGCACAGACCCACGCGGACTGGCTTGTAATCGGCATTGAGCATCAGCCATTTGACGTGGCGGGGCTGAACGCATTCATGCGGGGGCTGGTGGCAGGCGGGCCGACCCGGACCGGTCATCGCACCCCGCCGGTGCTGGTCACGCTGCCCTTTGACGGCGTCGATGAGTATGTCGTGCGCAATAACGCCTGGATGATCAAGCAGGTCCTGGCGACGGGCATTCACGGCATTTTGCTATGCCATGTCGAATCGCCCGGCGCGGTCAAGGAGTTCGTCGAGTGGGTGCGTTTCCCTTTCCACACGCCCGGTGTCGGCGAAGGGCTCGATATGGGCCGGCGCGGTTCGGGCGGTCAGGACAACGCCGCATATGTCTGGGGCGTTCCGACGCAGGAGTACCTACGCAAGGCGGACGTGTGGCCGCTCAACCCGGGCGGTGAACTGATCCTGGGAATCAAGATTGAGAACATTCGCGCGCTCGCTAATGCCGAGGCCAGCACGAGCGTGCCGGGTATCGCATTTGCTGAGTGGGGGCCGTCTGATATGCGTATGACCTTTGGCTACGACACGGTGCGCACGCCTGAGAATACCGAAGAAGGCGACCTCAAAGCAGCCCGCAACCGCGTCTTCGCCGCCTGCAACGCGGCCAAAATCGGCTTCCTCGACGGCGTTGACGCCGACAACGTGGCCGCCAAAATCGACGAAGGCATAACCTTTCCCGCCGGAGACGAGGCGGCAGCAATCGCCGGCCGGAAGCACACAGGGCGTACTTTCGGCTGAGCGAGCATTGCCATAGCAAAGCGGGGAGATTAGCACACGCCTGCAGTTGCGGCGCTGGCGTTAGCCCCGCTGACCTTTCTGTTTTTCTTAACCCCAATTCGTAGGCTGCCAGGTAGGCAAGAACCGGCCTTCCTGCTGTCTGCCTTCGCCAACACACCCGCCGAACTGCAATAGGCTTTGTTCTTCCTGTTTCCAACAGGCGGGGAATCCCTGACGCCTCCAAAATCACCCTATTCTGTGGGCAAGAGTCATTCGCCGCGAAGTGTGCCCTTCCGCCCACAAATGCAATTCCATGTCGATTCTGAGCCCTGTCAGGGCCAACTGCTGTCCCGTAGTCGGCCATGCCCGGCCTTTTTTGCATGCTTGACAAGCCATCCCCGTCGTTGATATATTATTTTATGTAAATTCCACGCTTCCATTCCCATTGCAGCCAAAAGCGTCTCAGTAGCGTCTATTGAAGGTACAATCAAAAGGAGGTAGAGAATGTCTTCGCACAAGTACGTCGCATTTCTTCTCGTCCTGGCCCTGATTGTGGTCGCCTGTACCCCGGCGACGGTTGAGCCGGCCGCCGACCAGCCAGCGGAAACCATGGCTGAGGCCCCGGCAGAAAGCGCTTCAACCGGGGACGATGTCTGCCCCGCGCGCGGCGGTACACTGGTCCTGGATTTCAGTTCAAGGGCTCTAGTGGTACCTATCTGGGGTTGGGGCTACGAGCAGCAGAAGCTTGTTTTCGGCAAGCTGATCCGCACCGGCACCGACAACGTTCCCCACCCCGACCTGGCAGAAAGCTGGGAGATCAGCGATGACGCCACAGAGTTCACTTTCCACTTGCGTCAGGGCGTAAAGTGGCATGACGGCGAGGATTTCACCGCCGATGACGTGGCCTTCACCTGGACGTGGCACAACGACCTTGACAGCCCATGGGTGAACCCTGCCCAGCCCGGCAACTGGATAGCGCTGAAGGGTTCGCTGGACTACCTCGATGGTAAGACCGATGAGATCGAGGGAATCCAAGTGATTGACGATAACACTGTGCGCCTCATTCTCGCCGAACCGGACGTAAGTTACTTTTCCCGCTTCATAGGCAGCATCAATATCCTGCCCGAGCACATCTACAGCCAGTGGCGTGTGCCCGACCTGAAGGACTCTGGCAATCCGCTCTGGTTCACCACCGAGACACAGATCGGCACCGGTCCCTTCAAGTTTGTGGACGGGAAAAAGGATGAGTACTTCCGCCTGGCGCGCAATGACGACTATTGGGAAGGGTCGCCTTGCCTCGACGGCGTCCTGTTCCAGAACATGGGCCCGCCCGACACGCAGTTTATCGCCCTGCAAAAGGGTGAACTGGACCTGATGAAGGTGGAAGGCAACTTCTATCAACAGGCCAAAGACTTGCCTGATATCGACGTTCAGACGCAGCGACTGAACTATATCAGCGTTTTTGTCGGCAACCTCAGTCAGCCGGCCTTCTGGGACAAACGGGTGCGCATGGCCATAAGCCACGCCATAAACCGCCAGGAGATCGGGGACGCCGTCTACTTCGGGCTGCGCGAACCTTGGCACACCTTCTCCTTCGTTGATGGCTGGACCAATGACGAGGTGCCTACCTATTCTTACGATCCGGAAAAGGCGATGGCCCTGCTGGCAGAGGCTGCCGCTGACGGCGTATGGGACGCCGAAAAAGAGCACGAACTGATCTACTACCATAGTGGCACAGAGGCGAAGAACTTCATGCTTCTGATGCAGAAGTACCTCAGTGAGGCAGGGATCAACGTAAAGGTCATTCATGTGCCAAACGAGGCCTGGAACGATCGAGTAGCCGAAAACAAGCACTCCTTCTCCCATGCCGGCTGGGGGAACCCGGTCGATCTCCACGGCTACTATCGAACCTACCGCTGTGACAATCCTCCCAACCAGAGAGACGTGGTCTGGCCGACTGACGGCTCACTCGACGCCGTATGCGCTCAGATAGATGCGCTGTTCGTCGAGGCCAAGGAAACGGGCGATACGGATCAACGCAAGGCCCTCTACGACGAGATACAGCAGATCATCGCCGAGAACGTGATCGGATATATCCCGCTCCACCGATACCATATGGGTTATGCGATCAGCAAGAATGTCGGCGGAATGGACACCTATGCATTGGGCGGGATGCACGACTACCAGTGGTCGAAACTCAACGCCCATTTGTGGTACAAGATGGAAGAGTAATTCCGGTACACCATCCCACTCTGCTTCTGTTTTGCGGCGGAGTGGGATGGACCCCGACCCTCGCTACCGCCTGCCTACGATGCTGCGCGCGCTGAACGGCCAGGGCAGGCGGGTTATTCCGCAACCATCTGAGAATCCTCGATGACCCGATACATAATTCGCCGCCTCTTGATCGCCGTTCCCGTCTTATGGGGCATTATCACAATCACATTCATAATTAGCGAGATCATGCCTGGCGACTACGTTGATGCGCTTGTTCCGCCCAATCTTCGGCTGGAGATGGGCGTAGATGAGGCGCAGCTCCAGCGACTGCGCGAGTCCTACGGGCTGGATAGACCGGTCATCGTACGCTATGGCATCTGGCTGCGTGAACTCCTTTTGCACGGCAACCTCGGCTATTCATTTCTCACCGGGCAACCGGCTCTGCAGGAGATGGCCCAAGTCTTGCCTGCAACGTTGCAACTCTCCGTCGTTACTATTCTCTTTTCCCTCGTTGTCGGTACATCCCTGGGTATCATTTCAGCCATCAAGCAGTATTCCGTGCTCGATCATCTTCTCACTTTGCAGGCTTTTGTCTGGATATCGACGCCCGGTTTTGTATTTGCCATCATTGCTCTCTACCTGTTCTCACTCAAGCTCCCTCTCTTCCCAACCGGCGGCAGGGCGCCGCTCGACGGTCCCGACAATATTTTCGTCCGTCTCCACTATCTGGCCTTGCCGGCGCTTGTCCTCGGCTTCGAAGGGCTGGCCGGCCATATGCGCTATGCCCGCGCCAGCCTGTTGGAGGCACTCGGCGCCGACTACGTCCGCACCGCTCGGGCAAAGGGCCTGCCTGAACGATCCGTCTATCTGGGCCACGCTTTTCGCAACTCCCTGCTGCCGGTAGTCACCCACATCGGCCTCTCACTGCCGGGCATTATCGGCGGCTCGTTCATAATCGAGACAATCTTCGTCTGGCCGGGCATGGGCAAGCTGGGCATGGAGTCGGTCTTCATGCGCAACCAGCCGATGATCATGGCGATGAACCTGATCGGTTCTTCGATGGTTCTTTTCGCCAATCTCCTGGCCGACATCACCTATGCCTGGGCCGATCCCAGGATCCGCTACGAATGAGGTAAGCGTCATGGCACGTACGACTGCCACCTCTGCGGACAGCGAAGGTGAAGCGCCGCAATCAACCGACGCGCAACTTAGGTCAGGCGCGTGGCATGCCCTGCCCGAGCCCGAGAATCGATTTCTTCGCCGTTTCCGGCGGCACACCTTGGCTGTCATCGGAGTTTCGGCGCTGGTACTCTTTGCGCTGCTCGCGATTCTGGCTCCCCTTGTAACATTTCACGATCCCAACGGCATCGACTTGACAGTTATGCGGCAAGCCCCCTCTACTGCTCACATCCTCGGCACCGATCCCCTGGGACGCGATGTCTGGACGCGCCTTGTATACGGCACCAGGGTCTCGCTCGCGGTCGGCCTCGTCGCCGTCAGTATCTATGTCACCATCGGCGTCGTCCTGGGAGGACTCGCAGGCTACTTCGGCGGCCGCGTTGACATGGTTCTGAGTCGCTTTACCGATATGATGATGTGCTTCCCCTCCTTCATGCTCATCGTCACCGTCGCCGTGATCCTGCCCCCCAACATCTTCAATGTGATGGTAATCATCGGGCTTTTTGGCTGGACCGGAATAATGCGCTATGTACGCGCTCAGTTTCTTTCGCTGCGAGAGCAGGATTTTGTGCTTGCTGCACAATGTGTAGGAGTGGGCAGCGGACGTATCGTCTTCCGCCACATTCTCCCCAACGCCATCGCCCCGGTGGTGGTGGCGGCGACAATGGGCTTGGCAGGGGCGATCATAACCGAGTCCGGCTTGAGTTTTCTGGGCCTGGGCGTCCAGCCGCCTATGTCCAGCTGGGGAAGCATGCTGCAGGACGCCATGTCGCTGCCCATCCTGCAAACGATGCCGTGGCTATGGCTGCCCTCCGCGATTGCGATCGCTGTCACCACGCTGTCAGTCAACTTCATCGGCGATGCTCTTCGCGACGCGCTCGATCCCCACACGAGTCTCGGTTGAAGTGCTGAAGAATGACACGGCGCCTCGACATGTCTAAGGCGTTCCCTGTTTTGCCATTTTCAGGCTGGTGTCACTTCCCTTGCTGCCAGGAGAATCTCCTTTGAGTACACCTCCATGTGCTCCGTTTGAACCTGATGACCATACAGTTGTCCTTTATCACTTCGACGAGGGCAAAGGCAACGAGACCAGCGACGCCTGCGGCGACCACCAACTGACATTGCGCGCGCACCGCCGGTCGCAGTGGGGTTCTCATGCGGGCTTCGGCGCCAGCGCGCAGTTCTGCCGCCGCGAGGATGACGCAGACCTGTTGGTTGGACCGACAAACAATGACAAACTCCACCTCCGGCCCTGTACATCGGCGTGGACGGTAGAAGCCTGGGTGCGTTACGCGGGCGCAGGCGGCCTCGATCAGGGGAACACCTATGTGAACATCTGTGGGACGGAAGACGAAGGTCTGGGCCTCCCAATTGGTATGCGCGGGGGCTGGAATTTCTCCCTTCACTGCTTTACACGCCCCGGCACGCTGCAGGATGGGCTCTTCCCCGGCGCCCGCTTTATGGGTTCCCCGCGCGGTCGAGATCCAAATCACGACACGAGCGGTCTTCTCTTACAAAACGCCAAAGCCGGCGGCTGGACCAGCGCCGACCCACCCAGGATCAGAGATAACGAGTGGCACCATGTCGCCTGGCAGTTTCGTTACCTTGATCAGACGCACTTCTTCTTTCTGGACGGTCAACTCATCCGCCGCGTCCAGCTTCCCCTGCCCAACGACACACAGGGACGGGTTGTCAATGATACAGAGAATGTCGGCGTTCCCTTTGTGGTCGGCGGCTTCCTCCACTCCCAGGATCCGCCAAAACTCTTGGGGTTCGGCAATTTCGATGGTGAAATCGATGAGATCCGTATCTCCAGCATCATGCGCTATCCGGTGGCGGAGCGGCTGTCTATCGTTCGGCGGGAACTGCCCGCGGCTACGTTCAATGCTCCATACTCGGTTCAGATGTCGACCGACGCAGCCAGTGGCGCCGTCCAATGGGAGCTGGCTGAAGGACGGTTGCCCACAGGGCTGACCCTGGACAGCAAGTCAGGGGCCATCGGTGGCAAACCAACTGTGGCGGTAGAACACCAGCCCCTCGATCTGCTTGCCGCCGACGCAAGCGGGCGTACTCATCGGCATCGCTTCCACTTGAGCGTTCGCTGCGGGCAACTCAGCACGGATTCTGTGCCCCCTGCCTTCGTTGGAAGCTCGTATCGTGCACAAATTGGAACTTGCCATATGGTCGCGCCAATCTCGTGGACGATTGCGAGCGGCGCCCTACCCGATGGACTGCAACTCGACAGCGAAACGGGCGAACTGGCAGGCACGCCATCCAAAGCCGGCGCCAGCCGCTTCCAGGTCAGGGCGGTCGATGCTATCGGCCAAAGCCGGCAGGAGGAGATCGCACTGAAAGTTCTGCCGGCGGAGCTTCTTGTCATCGGGCCGGACGAAGATACGGTTGTCCTCTATGACTGGCAGGGGCCGAATGGCCGGCTCATCCCCGATGTCATGGGTGACGAGGAGCTGACCTTGACGTGGACCAACATAGGCGGCGACAGGCGCGTCTCCTGGCCCGGTCGCAGGGGCCGCTTTCCCCAGGATACCGGCCACGGCGAGCACGGCTTTGTGGGACCCCAGGGCAACGAAAAGCTGGATCTGCGAACCTGCAAAGAGGCCTGGACGGTGGAAGCCTGGGTCAGACGGGGCGGCCCCCTGCAGGCACATGGAGAGAAGGCCGACTATCACCACCAGCCCTTCACGTTCGGGCACATCTGCGGTACATACGACAAGACGGAACAGGGGGTCTGGGAGCTCTATCTCTCCTCCCGCAATTCGCCCGACGGGAGCATGGCGCCCGGCGCTCATTTTCTGGGGGCCGAGCCGGGGCAGGAACTGATGGATCTGCATCCGTGGACGCGTCCCGGCGGGCTTGTGGCGGGCACGGATGATGCGGGCATCAGCGATACTGAATGGCACCATGTGGCGTGGCAGTACGGGGCCGGCGAGGATCTTCACCAGCTGTTTCTGGACGGGTTCCTGATCTGGCAGATGCACAGCCCCGACGGCCGCAGACTGGTCAACAACCGCAGGCACAGTGCCCAATTCAGCGTCTCCACGCGCCTGAAGGGATACGCTCGGTACGGGGGCGCGTTTGACTTTCTGGGCGAGGGCCACTTTTTCGGCCAAATCGGCGAGATCCGCATCTCGTCTATCATGAGGTATTGACCTTTTCGATTGCCATTTTCGGTCCAAACAGGAGATGAATCGTGAGAAACTGGGGGCTTGGCCAGGGAAAGTGGGTGTTTGTCGATTGGATGGGCATAGAACCAGGCTATGGAACGCAATGGGGTGGCGCCGTTACCGAGGGCTGGTGCGTTCCGCAGGGAATTACGCTCAAAGTGCACGAGCCCACAGTAGACCCTACATTGGTGATCGCTGCCGATCAGCCTTGGGAGCAGGGCTACATATCAGCGTATTCGACGTTCCTCGAGGATGGCGGGACGCTGCGCTGCTGGTATGAAAACGGCGGCGGAATCGGCTATGCCGAGTCGCACGACGGCGTCACCTGGCAGAAACCCAATCTGGGCCTTCAAGAGTGGAATGGATCGACCGATAACAACCTGATCGACATCAACCGTCATGGCCACGGAATCTTCATCGATCCAGTGGCCGTCGAATCCGAAAGGTACAAAATGGTCAGCTGTCACTGGACGGAGACCGAACGCAAAGTTCTAGGCGCGGTTTCCGCGGACGGCCTCCACTGGACTCCTCTGCCCCGGCCTCTGATGGAGCACCAGCATGCTGACACCCAGAACATCGCCCTTTATGATGCGACTCAGGGCAAGTATGTACTCTACACGCGCCAAATGGATGGGGTGTCGAACCGCCGCGGTATCAACCGGTCTGTATCGGACAGTTTTCGGCACTTTCCCGACTCCGAGCCGGTCATGGAGAACAATCCTCTCGATGCGCCCGACCTGGATATCTATTGCAATGGCTATTCCCCCTGGCCCGGCGCGACCGACGCGCATCTGATGCGGCTGTCGATGTACGAGCGCACGCCCGATACGATGAATGTACATCTGGCCACCAGCCGCGACGGCATGGTCTGGCATAGGCCGCTGGGTCAAAATGCCTGGATCGAGACCGTACCATCTGCCACGGGGAAATACAATACCGTCTACGCTTGCGCAGGGGTTGTTTCTACGGGCAATGGGGAGTGGTCCACCTATGTTGGCGTCAACCGACTGCTGCACAACGAGCCGGTCGACCGCAAAACGAGCGAGCTAGGCGTGTCGGGGCTGGTACGGGCCGCGGTACGCGAGGACGGGTTTGTCTCAGTTTCCAGCCGCGGACGCGGCGGCTTCTGGACGGTTCCCTTCGAGCTGAACTCGGATTCAATCAGCATCAATGCGCATACCCTATACTCGGGATTCCTGCGCTGCCAGATTCTGTCCTCCAGCCCCGGCGACGTGGGCAGCGACACGCGATTCATCCGCGATATGGAGGGCTTCACGCTTGACGACTGCCAGCCGCTTGTCGGGGATCACATTGACACGCCTCTCACCTGGAACGGCAGCGCTGATCTGAGCCATCTGCGGGGTCAGACGGTCCGCCTCAGATTTGACCTCTACAAGGCAGACCTGTACGCCATTCGATTCTGAATCGACTGGCGACGCCAAGAACAAACCGAGTATCGTCTCAGCGGGATTCCAGGTGTCGTTCTTGAAGTTCTGGTTACTACCCAGCCATAACTGATTTGCGAACCTGAAGGAGGCGAGTGAAGGTGTTTACTCTCTCCTCCTTCTCTGTCTTATGGGCGGTCGGGCCTTCGGCCCTCCCTTGTGCAGGGGCTGCGCCCCCGCAACGCCCCCCTACAAAAACATGCCTCATCGACCGTACGTACTGTTTCCAGCTGGGCGTCTCGTCAATCGTGGCGGCCAACGAGCACACGATGAGATAGCCCAATTGGCGGCGAGACTGAAGGTCTGGTCCACATAGGCACTGTATATGGCTTGGTAGCTGCAAGTTCTGTATGATCTAAGTAGGGCGAGGCACGGGTGCCAGTGCGTTTCCAGGTGCCCGAGCGGCATGCTTGACCCCTTATCTCAGATTGTATACACTTCCGTAGGATCACAGCGAACCTGGAACATGACTCTGCAAATAACATGGCAGGAAGCTCCTGTCTATCCCGCACTAATCAAAGGCCCCTCTGTCGGCATTGTCGACGGCAGCCTCCTTGTCGCCGGCGGCATGGCCTACCCCTGGCGTGAAGCAGAGTACGGTTTCGGCGCGCCGATCATTGATGACGTCGACGACGCGCAGGATGGAGCACCACCGATCGGCGAGTGGTATCCTCTGCCTCCCATCCCGATAGGTCCGGGCTGGACATCCGGAACGGCTGTTGCCGGCGGCCTGGCTGTTGTGGGAGGAAGACGCCGCGCGGTCGGCAATCGGGCAACCGCCGATGTCTGGTTCCTCGACGTTCAGGCCGGGGCAACAGATTGGGTGAAGCTGCCGGACCGCCCCACTACTGCGATGGTGGCGACCACCTTTGCCCACGACGACCAGCTCTACACCGCCTTCGGCACTGACTGGCACCCGCACGAACATGCTACCGGCGACCCCAACATCTACCGGATGGACGTTCGCGGCAATGGTACATGGGCGGTCGTGGCCCGCTTTCCCGGCGAGCCGCGCTGGATGTGCGGAATGGGCATTTGCAGCGGCAAGCTCTACGTCGTCGGCGGCCATGACATCCCCGTCGGCGGTGTCGTTGAGCCCAAGCCTCACAACGCCTTCCGCCTGTTTGCGGACCCTGCAGCGCACGGCGGCAAGATCAGCCATGTCACCTTTCGTGAAAACTGGGAATGTGACCTGGCAACAGGGGAATGGCGAGAGTTGCCGCGTCCGCCACGGGCCTTTGTTGCCGACGCCTTCACGGTGGCGGATCGGTGGATCGTGCTGACCGGCGGCCAGAGCTGGGTTGTCAATCCTGACGGGTCTTCAGTCCTCATCATGGGTCATGTGCCAGAGTTGGACCTGATCTGTCTTTCGCACGAGGTCTGGGCCTATGACACGCAGGAAGGAAGCTGGCTGGCTCTCGATCCATTGCCCTACGGTATCGCGTCTCACCGGGTTGCCGTCTGGAAAGATCGAGTATTTCTCGTCGGCAACGAGACGCGCGACAAGATACGCAGCAACACATTCGGGACGGTCTTCGCAGGTAAGATTGACATCGATTGACACAGTCCGATTTGCGCTATTGTGAAAAAGTAAGGGAACGAACAACCATGCAATCCATGACCGTAGCAGACGGAACCAGAGTCACCATGGCCGGTCACGAGCTAGTCTTCGGCCAGAACATTTTCACGCCGCGCGACGCCAATGACATTGCCGACGACATGCCCGCCCTCCATGCCAGAATCGAGGAGGACGGCTACCTGTTGATTCGCGATTTCTACGATCGCGATGCGATTATGGCCGCCCGCGCCGATATACTTTCCTACCTGTCTGCAGAGGGCTTGCTGGATCCTGACTCCCCGCCTGATAAGGGCGTGATAGGTCCCGAAAATGAAGGCGCGGTCCTGCGCAACGAGGTTGTCGTCAACATGCAGGCCTATTTGCGCGTAGTCAACTCCGAGCGTATTATGGCTTTTTTCGAACAGTTCCTGGGCGGCCCGGCCCTGACACTGGACCACAAATGGCCGCGTGCAGTCCGGCGGGGACAAAGTACGGGTGCGCACTACGACGTCGTCTTTATGGGCGCCGGGACCAAGGAACTCTACACGGTCTGGACGCCGTTGGACGACCTCTCGCTGGAGATGGGCACGCTGGCCTTTTGCCCCGGCTCGAACAAGCTGGATGCCTTGCGGCGTACGTATGGCGCGGCTGACGCGCACAATGATATGACCGAGGGCCATCTTAGCCGCAACCCGCTTGAACTGATCGACATTTTGGACGTCAAGTGGTCATCCACCCCGTTTCGCGCCGGTGATGTCATTATCTTCGGCATGTACTTCCTGCACGGCTCGCTCGACAACGTCTCGGACCGCTACCGCCTCAGCACCGACAACCGCTATCAGCTCGCCTCCGAGCCGGTCGATGAACGCCATATGGGGCCGCAGCCCGACCAGATTCCCAAGGCCGAGAATCGCAAGACGATGGCCGAAATGCGGGAAAAGTGGGGAATCTGAGCCCGCCGGCAGCAACAACAGCAACGCACACCATGGGGATCCCAAACTGCTATGTCGCATCCTGAGCCGAAGAGCCCCACCGAACCACTCGACATTCAACAGAAGACTGAGGCCATCTTAAGTGGCAGCCACCCCGTCGAAAGGGATTATCCCTATATTCCTCCCGACTATAAGGTCCCCTTTCCTCACATCGGCACAGACAGACAGCTCTTCCTGGACAACTACATTCTCGACCACCTGGACGGCGTGCGCAGGGAGATATGCGCCCCAACCAAGAGCCCCGAGCCGCTGCTGTCCTGGTCGGACCTCCCATGGGAGCAGGTGCAGTTCAACCCGGGCACGGCCGGCGTCGTTCACGACCCGGACGACGGTTTGTTCAAGATGTGGTACTGGCAAGGGTTAGCCAACGACCCTTTCAACACGGGCCAGGTCCTCTGTTACGCCGAGTCGAAAGACGCCCTCCACTGGGAGAAACCGCTGCGCGACGACTGCCTACCCTTCCAGGGCCACACCGCAACCAACATCGTTCATCCCGACGTGTCCCAGTCCGGCCTGGCCCTGAACCATGACCGCGCAGACAGCGAGCGAAAATACCTGCTCGTGAACTGGCCCCCCGAGACTGCCGCCAAGAGGCCGCCCGGCAGCCCCCGCCTCTCCAGCGTCGACGCCTCGCCCGACGGCATCCACTGGCACACGATCAGCGAGTCAAGTCGTTTTCCCCATCACCATGAGCAAAAGATTATCTGGGACGAAAGCATCCAGCGCTATATAGGCTACAGCCAGTACTCCCACCACCAGGACTTCCTCTACCGCAAGCGCCAAATAGGCCGCCAGGAGAGTCCAGATTTCATCAACTGGTCGCCCAAAGAGGTAGTCCTGACCGCCGACTGGGACCCGAACCTGCCGCCCGATCTGGAGATGCACGATATGTCGGTGCGCAAGGTTGGTGGGCTCTACATCGGCATTGCCGGTGAGTTCCTGGCCGAGCCTTTCTGGCAGGAGCGCGAAGGCCACAACTGGCGCGATCAGGCTTTTTGCCGCCTCGGACTGTACACGAGCCGCGACAGCAAGCGCTGGCACCGGGTCGGCGGCCCTGAATCCTGGGTCGACACCGGTTCGCCGGGCGATCAAGATTATGGCTTCGCCTGCTTTACCCCGGCAGGCGAGCTGGTCCATGACGGGAAGCTAGTGGTCCCCTACTGCGCAAATCCCCAGAAGCAGAGCTGGCTGGGTGGGACGCCCCCCCGCCCAATGTATCCGCAGGATGCGTTCGAGCGGCGCCAGAAAGCGTGGCGCGCCCGCCAGGCGCTGCAGGGCGATCCGCGAACAAAGAGGGCGGTTGGCGGCCTGATACTGCGCGAGGACGGCTGGGCCAGGCTCCTGCCCGAGTACGAAACCGGCCAGGTTTACACGAAGCAGTTCGTATTTGAAGGCGATGCTCTGCGCGTAAACACCGACTGCCATTATGGGTATCTGCAGGTCGAACTCCTCGACCCAACGTTCACGCCATACGAGGGATTTTCGGCTGAGCTATGTGACCCGGTAACCGGCGCGCCCGGCCAAATCTGGCACACCATCAACTGGCAGGGAAAGAGCGACCTGCGCACGCTGTGGAATAAGCCGGTGCGCATCCGCTTTACCCTGCACGAAGCCAGCATCTACGCTTTTCAGTTTTTCGAATCCATGACAGAATGAGCGCAGGCAGGCGTTATCGCTTATACAGTGGCCATAAAGACATTGACGGCGCCTGACTGGACCAGCACTGCATGCCCGCCGCCTTTCAGACTATCTCATCGTGAATTTGTTGGCAGCAGTCATCTTTGATGAGCCGCACAGATGGAATCAGGCCGCACGGTCGATGAGGCATGTTTTTGTAGGGGAGCGTTGCGGGGGCGCGGAACTGCAGTGGTCAGGGGTCGGTGGTCAGTGATTAGGTTCCGTTGACATTTTGGGAAGGCTGTTCAGATGTCAACAAGAACTGAAGGCCTGCAGGCCTGTCATGGATGTTTCTCGCTTGAATGTTGCAATAGAGAAAACCAATTGATCCGCGAAGTCACGCGAAGTCACGCGAAGGGTCGCGAAGAACACCTTTTTGTCGGCGGAGGACGCGGAGAACACCAAAGGTGGATCAGATTTTCTATGCGTGACTGCGCCGCCCTTCGCCGATCAGGCGTAATTTGCGCCCGGAAGTCGTTGTTCAGACAAACGTCAACGAGCCCTAGTAACTTCTGCGGTTGGAGGTCGGTGGGCGGTGGGTTGAAGCGGCAAGTGGGGGAGTAGACTCCGTTCGCCAGACACGATGCTGGGGAAGAGTAAACACGGTCGGTGAGGCATGTTTTTGTAGGGGGGCGTTGCGGGGGCGCAGCCCCTGCACAAGGGAGGGCCGAAGGCCCGACCGCCCATAACAGCAGTGATCAGTGGTCAGTGGTCGGTTATCAGAGACTGCGGCGATTGATTGAGGATTGGTGTGAAGAGAAATGAGGAGAGAGAAGACATATTTGCTCGCCTTGTACGGGGTCGCAATTTGATTGTAGCTGAGCAGTCATCGTTTGGAAATGAAAAGGAGACAAGCATGGGTACAAAGCTGAAGGTACACAACCCGATGGGCTATCCGCCCCAAATTGACCAGAAGCATCTGGCGCCGCGGGTCAACGACCTGGCCGGCAAGACGGTCTATCTGGTGGACTGCCGGTTCGATGACGGGGATATTCTGGTCGAGCAGATGGCCAACTGGTTTAGCGACAACCGGCCCGACATCAAGGTAGAAGTGCGGCGCAAGTCGGGCGTCTATACCGAGCGGGACGAAACTCTCTACAATGAGATTCAGCAGAAAGGAGCAGGGGCCGTCATGGCCGTCGGGCATTGAAGTACTTGCGCGCCGGCGGTCGCCGACCAATGCATTATCCTGGAAACTGAGTACAACGTCCCTACGGCCTCGATTCAGACCGGAATCTTTGAGCCTCTGGTAAAGGCCTCCACTCTGCAGCAGGGGATTCCTTACCTGCGTCACGCCTATGTGCCACAACCCGTCATGGGCCGCTCCCCGGACCAGCTGCGGGCCTACGTCGACGGCCCCGACGACATCACCGGCCGTCCCTTCATGACCGAAGTGATCGCCGCGCTCACCCGTCCGCGGTCAGATGATGAGACTCGCGCCCACGACTTCGATCGCTCCACGCCCCGCTTCGTCGAGGAAGACACCGAGGAGAATCTCAACCAGCTCTTTGTCGAAAACCTCTGGACCGACATGCTGCCGATCATCCTGCCAACCGAGGAACGGGTAGCCGCAATGCTCGAGGGCACCAGCCGCAGCCCGGATACGGTTGTAGGCACCATGCGCCCGACGGCCACGCGTGAAGCGTGGGAATACACTGTCGAAAAGGTCGCGGTCAACGCCGTCATGGCCGGGGCCAAGCCTGAGTATTTCCCTGTCATCCTCGCGCTGGCAGCGACAGGCGCCTCCGCCCGCGCCAGCACGACAAGCTCGGCCGCGTCTATGGCAGTTGTCAACGGTCCCGTCCGCCAGGAAATCGAGATGAACAGCGGCATCGGCGCAATGGGCCCCTACAACCACGCCAATGCCACCATCGGCCGCGCCTTCGGCCTGCTCTCGCAGAACCTGCAGGGCGGCTCGGTACCCACAGAGACCTACCTCGGCTCACAGGGCAACAACTACGCCTACAACAGCGTCACCTTCGCCGAGAACGAGGAGCGCAGCCCGTGGGTGCCCTTCCATGTGCAGCAAGGATTCGAGGCCGACCAGAGCGCGGTCAGCGTCTTTGGCGGCTGCCGTTCGACAGCCTTTAACCTGGGACTGCGTGCCAATCACTGGCAGGACCACGTTCGCAACATGCTGCGCGGTCTCAACCCGCACTGCCCGCCGACCTTCGTGCTCGATCCCATCACCGCGCAGCAGTTCATCGATCGCGGCGGCTTCGATACCAAAGAGAAGCTGATCCAGTGGGTGCATGAGAACGCCACCATGCCGGCAGGGGTTTACTGGGACTACCAGTTGATCGAGAACTACGTCTATCCCCACGCGCTCAACGGTGTCGAGCCTTACGCCACCAAGCTCAAAGCCGCCAGCGATGAACTGATTCCAATTTACAAGGAAGACGAAATCCATGTCGTCGTCGTCGGCGGGGAGACCAACGGCTACTGGCGCATTATGGGCTGCAACTATGCGGGAACGGCCTCGGTTGACGAGTGGCGTTGAGCAGTTGGAAGTGCGGTTAACCTAGAGAGTACTCGGGCATGGCGGAGGGAGAATGATGTCGACTCTCCTCCGCCTTGCCCGCAGAGATGTCAGTCTTCGTGCGGCCCGGCCCCCTGGCCGCGCTGCTCTGCTTGTCTGCAGTCACTTATAGCGCCGGTCCGCTCAGAAGGAGCCTTCGAAATGGAAGAATCAGTTCAGTTGCGATTGGAGGGCTACTGCCTCCTGAAAGGCGTTATTCCTCCTGACGACGTTAACCAAATTCGTCTTGACATAGACAATGAAATGAAAGCCGGTCTGGAGGCATACAATGAGCATGACTGGTCGGCTGTCACGCACATGTTGTCCCTGGCGCCCTATTTCGCCGACCCGCGTCTCCTCAAAGTTGCCCGCACCGCGTTCAACCATGCCAAAGTGCGGATCTCGCAGACCGAATTCAAGAGCGTGCCTCCTTTCAGAAACCCGCCTGAATGGCGGAACTTCCATACCGACTGGCCCCACGATTTGACAGACAGGTCCTACTGCGGCCTGGTCAATCAACCTTTCCCCGATGCCATAATGAGTATCACCTCGATCTGGATGCTCTACCCGTTTACGCCCGAGAATGGCGCTACGTGGGTCGTGCCCCGCACCCACCGCGACCCCCGCAATCCACGCGGCGAAGGTGACGGGATCGACGGCATGCGTTCGATTCCCTATGAGCAGCAGATCTGCGGCGACGCCGGCGACGTTATCCTCATCGACAGCCGCATCTGGCACTCCGCCGGCGCCAATTCGACCGACGAGATCAGGACCTCGGTCGTGGCCCGATACTCGCCCTGGTGGCTCAGCGTCGACTATGGCAAACGCAACTGCGCCTTCGTGCCCGCCCACATTTTTGATGCCTTTCCGGAAGGCGTGCAGGAGCTCTACGAACACCGGCGGGTCAAGAACGAGCCGCTCCTGATCGGAGAACCGTTTCAGCAGCACTATATGTAGACATGTGCATCCCAGCGAATGTTCGAGACTCAGCCAAACTACGGTCAATCGAGTGATGGGAAGAAGCGCGGTTTCAACAACTTGAAAAGGTCAGGTCCGTTGATTAAGCCCTGGGGAATGAGAATATCGAGAGCCTGGTCCCTCTTGATGGCGTGGTTTTCGAATCTGCCCGTGTTGGGGTTGAACACGTTGCACTGAACTGCGTCACTGCTCACATCACACTTTAGAGGAGCGAGACTGCAACTGGCTTCATCCCCATCCTCTTCGAAAGCACAATCGTAGTTGAATCCCGAAAAATCCTCGAGAGGGATAATGGTGTTGAACGGGTTGGTCTGACTCTTCTCCACTCTGCCCAGAATAGAGTCTGGGAAACGAAAGATCTCGTATTTCCTCAAGCTCTCCATGTCTCCCTTTGTAAGAGCCACCGACCTCTTGATGTTGAAGTCGTAAATGTAGTAGCCGGGACGCCCGCCAAACGAACGCCGGCATGTGTCAAACTGCTCCTCCAAGGTTGCCGCACTGCTTATCTGTCCTCCACCGTCTGCGGTACCGGTCGCGCACCCTTGCAAATAGAGCAACTGTGCACTGAATGGGCCGCCAACGTACTTCCGGATCTCCTGGCCCTCAAGGTAGGCCCGGGAGACAAAGAAAACCGCGGACAACAACAGGACAAGCAGTAAGACCGCAAGTGCCAGGCTCACCTGCTTGAAAAGCCGGCTCCTTTCAAAGAGGTTCGAAGCAACTTGCCTGAAATCCAGTGAAAACCTCATTTCAATTTCCTTGAGAGAAGCGATTCGGGGGGCCCCGATGGGATAGGCCCACCCGTAAAACGGCCTCACGGCTTCCCAGGTTCCAAGTCAACGGAAAAAAAACCTGGACGAGGAAAAGGAAAGTCTGAGGAGCCCCCGTTGATCTGCAATTCCCCGCAGAGAAGGCCGGACCTTTCGATGCGGACCGGCAAAGTATTCGTGACGCGGGCCTATCTGCAACCTTCATTCTACCGTACCCGGATTCACGAACCCGTTCGGGCCAACCCATGACAGCAGCCCCTGAGAAAACGAACCCGCTCGAACAGTTGAACATCCGCCAAAAGTCCGACCGCATCTGGCGCGGCAAAGAAGACCCTAGCCACCTATAGTCACAATCGATTTCAGGCAAAAATGACTGAACAAACTCAGTTCGAGACCCCGGAAGCAAGATTCGACACCGAAATGGTCGACGTGCAGCGCAGGATGGACGAGACCTGGACTGGCGAGAGACCGGTCGACCCCCGCACCTATCCCTATTTCAACCCGGACTACCGGCTGCCATTCAAGCACATCGGTCTGCAGAAGCAGCTCTTCCTCGACAACTACATCCTCGACGAGCTGATCGACGCCGAACGAACCGTCCCGCCTCCCCTGAAGGCCGAGCCTCCCCTGATCGAGTTCGAAAACCTGCCCTGGGAGCGCTACCACTTCACCAGTGTTCCCGCAGCCGCTCTCTACGATCCCGATGACCAGCTCTTCAAATTGTGGTACAAGACGCTTGTGAGCGGAAACACGAACACGTCGCAAGGCACCGAGGTCGTTCTATGCTACGCCGAGTCCGATGATGCCTTGTACTGGCGCAAACCCCTTAGGGAAGACTGCCAGCCCTTCGAAGACAGCAAGAAGACCAATATCGTCGTGCGCGACTTCGACAACGGCACCATCGTCCTCAATCCCGATCGCTCTGACCCGCAAAGAAAGTTTCTGGCCGTCTACAATCCCTCTATGCAGGCCAACAGTCGCGGCGAACGCGTCATGTCACGCGTGGCCGCCTCGCCGGACGGCATCAACTGGCACGTGATCAGCGACAATTCCCCGTTTCGTCACCACCACCAGATGCGCGTCATCTGGGACGACGCCTACAAAAAGTGGGTGGGCTACTCCCAGGCTTCCCACGCCTTCGCCAGCCATCTCCATGTCCGCACAATCGGCCGCCAGGAGAGTGAAGACTTCATCAACTGGTCGCCCAAACAGATCATCCTATCGAGCGACTGGGACCCAAACGTGGGCCCCAATGTCGAGTTTCACACAATGTCCGTGCGCAAGGAGGGCGGCCTCTACATCGGCATCGTCGAGGAGGCGCACGGGGAGCATCAGTGGCTCGTCAACCGCGACGGCAGCAACCAGCGCGATCAGTTCCATACTAAGGCCGCGCTGTATGCGAGCAGGGACGGAATCCAGTTCTTCCGCGCTGACGGATACCGTCCATGGGCCGACAACGGCCCGCCCGGCAGCCAGTACTACGGCTACTTCTGTCACACAGTAGCCGGCTACCTCCTTCACCAGGGGCAGATGGTCATCCCCTGTTCGGCCTTCCCCCACAAACAGCGCGACACAAGACCCGCCGGCGTTTCAAATCACGCGCCGCCGTCTTCCGCCGCAGCCTCCCGCCGGCACATCGACGAGCTGACCCGCCACGGGTTCGGCAGCCCCATGATGGATCACGTGCGCCCCGACCTGCCCTTGCAGCGGGGAATCGGCGCCCTCGTCCTGCGGGAAGACGGCTGGGCCGCGCTCCGCCCCAAATACGAGGCCGGCCAGGTCATCACCAAGCAGTTTGTGTTCGAGGGCAATGCCCTGCGCGTCAACGCCGACTGCGCCTACGGCCTGATCCGGGTCGCCCTCCTCGATTCAGAACTCAAGCCTTTCCCAGGCTTCAGCCTGGAAGACTCTGTTCCGATTCACGCGCCCTCAGAGCAGATATGGCACTCGGCGACCTGGAAAGACAGTCCAGATCTGCGACCCTTGTGGAACAAGCCCGTGCGCATCTGCTTCTCTTTGCTGGAGAGCAGCCTCTACGGTTTCCAGTTTCATTACCAGTCCGATATCAGTAACGGGGGACGCTAAGCCTATGCTTGCCGATGTCAACACGACCGATATTGCGGCGGCGATCCGGCTGGGATGCCGGACGATGTGTTCGGTCTTCAATGCCGATGACGACGACGTTCCCTTCTTCGGATCGCGGGTGTGGCCGGAGGCATATCTCAGCTTCAGTACGTCGGCGTCGGAGGCGCATGTACCCGGCCGCCATCTGAACGCTCTCCTCAACGCCGAAGACGTCTTGGGCTTCAAAGTGGATGATGGTTGCATCGACCGCCACGCCTGCGCCGCCTTCCTATCCTATGCCGGCGAATTTCCTCTACCGCTAAACAGAGATCGCATTGGCGGCCCACTGGTCAATTTCTACCCCCATAACGTCCGTGAGGGATTCCACGCCCTCTACGCCCTGGCCCGGTTCCGCAACAGCGGGCGGGCTATTGAGCTGGCAGAGCGTAGCATATCTACGATTCAGGAGTTATGGCACCCCCGCAAAAGCTGGGACACCGATCTCCTAGGCGACAAAGTGAATTTCCACCCCACGCCCTTCATCATGGGCTTGGCGCGGGCGATCGGTCCGCTGGTGAAGATGCACCGGCATACCGGCTGCGCCGGCGCGCTCGAACTGGCGCTGGCGCTCGCCGACAAAGCCACTGACGAGTTCTTCCTTCCGTCCGGCGCCTACGATCGAGAGACATTCGGCGGGCACACGCACTCCACCACCTGCGTCATGTCGTCGCTCGCCCAGTTGGCCGACCTGACCCGCAACGCGGATTTGATGGAGCGGGTGCGCGCCTTCTATGACAACGGGCTGAACGACATACGCGATGCATTGGGCTGGGTCATCGAAAGCAGCGGCGACAGTGTGGACCCCGACCGCGGCGAGGTCAACAACACCGGCGACATCGTCGAAACCGCGCTTCTGCTGGGGAAATGGGGCTATCCACAGTACTACGAAGACGCCGAGCGCATCCTCCGCTGCCACATGCTTCCCTCGCAGCTGCGCGACATTTCCTTCATTCGCGAACCGGACAACCCCGACAACGAGGACGGAAAGCGCAATGTAGCCGACAGGCATTTGGGCGGATTCGGCTTCCCCGCGCCATACGGCCACAAAACTCTTGACGCGCAGAGCATCAGCTTCAACATGGACATTGTCGGCGGCTCGGTTGGATCGCTGTGTGAAGTCTACAGGCAAGCCGTGGAAACGACCGAAGCGGGCCACTATGTGAATCTGCATTTCGACCACGAAACCGATGCCGTTACGGTAGAGTCGCCCTATACGCATCGCTACCTGCGCGTGCGCGCCAAGCGGCCGGGTCCTCTCTTTGTGCGCCTTCCCAGCTGGGTCGCAGAGGACGAAGTCAGCTTAGACGGTTCGAATGAAATCCCCCTCTGCCACAACGGCTATCTGGTCGTCAGCCGTCCGCCGATGAACAGCTGGATAACCATCCAATTCGAGTTGGCCGAACGGGACATCGTTCTCAGCCACCGCACTCGTGAGATCAAGGTGAAACTTCGGGGCGATTCGGTTGCCGCCATGTCCAACTTCGGCGCCGAGCTCACGTTTTTTCCAGCGCTTGAGGAGTGAAGACACCGCTAACTGTTGTGCCGGACGACTACCCTGAAACGGCAACAGGATTCCAGAAAAAAGGAAGCTGATCATGGCAAGTAGACCGATTCATATCCTGCTGGTCGCCGCCCACCCTGCCGACAGTTTCGACATGGCCGGTGGTACGCTGGCCCACCATGTAGACCAGGGAGACCAGGTGACCGCGGCTGTCCTGACCACAGGCGTGCGCTCGCACCACTGGGAACTTGGCGAGCAGAGGCGCCAGGCCGGTGCTGAGTTGGATGTGGAACAATTTGTGGCGCAGGCGGTCGAAGAGAAGCTGGAAGAGGTACGCCGCGCCTGCCGCATCCTCGGCTTTGACGACGTGCGCGACCTGGGCTTTGAGGACGACGATATCCTGGTGACGCAGGACAAAATCGAGGCAATCGCCGATGTGATTCGTGCGGTGAAACCGGATCTTCTGATTACGCATCACCCATACGAGAGCGGCGGTTTCAAGATGCACGGAACCGTGGGCCAGTGTACGCTCTACGCCTGGCAACTGGCGAGTGGATCGGGCCGCGGACGCCAGGAGCGCCATCCCGTCCCCTGCATCTACTTTATGAACCCGACCGCTTATGTGGGCAACAACAGCCTTGAATACGCCGGCACCGCGCGGGCGGATCTCTATATTGATATAACCGATGTGATAGAAAAAAAGGTGCGAGCATTGGACCAGATCGCCAGCCAGTACTATGGCGGTCCTTACGCGCGCAAGCGCGCCGAAACCTCTGACGGAGCAGATGGAAACAGCGCGCTGGTCGCCTACGCCGAGCAGTTCCAGCGCTTCCAGCCGCAGGTCCGCTATACACTCCCGATCACCGATGCCGAGTTGGAACGAATTACGGAGCCGCAGTCAGCACACATGGGCCGGCGCAGCGAAATGATTGGGGGGTTGATGCCGCTGTCGGATGGCGAGTCATTCACCTCGCGCCATCGCATGTCCAAGGAGAAGTACAAAGACTGAGAAGGCTGCCCGCCGCCCTCTCAGGCGTCTGCTCATTCATCGAGGCGGCTGAATGTCATGCGTTCATCGCCGGCGCCGTTGCGCCACAGATCCTGGCAAGCTTCCGCCAGCTCAGTTAGGCCCTCTGTAATGGTGGCGAACAGATTCCCGGGCATATGTCCGTCCGGCCCCAACAGGTAGTTGTCCCGTCCGTAGAAAATCGCAAGATCGATCAGCCCAGTCTCTCGGCACTGCGCCGCCATGTCGGGCGGGACTTTGCTGCCAGGGGGCACCGGCAGGTAAAGAATGTCGCCGGGAATCGGGAAGACCGTGGCGTTCTCCTTTTCGGGATCTTTTGCTGCAAACGGGGGCGTGAGGATATAGACTTCGTTGTTAGCCCATTTTGCGTGGTAGGCGTCGCCGGACAGGGGTAATGCGTTCCAGAAGGCCTCGGCGGTCAGTGGGGCGGCGTCATCGAGCAGTTCGGCCACTGCCGAAACGTTATGTTTCTCGAGTGAGATTTTGATTCTACGTGTCATAGGACTCCGTCCTTTTGCGCTCGCGAGGCATGTTGATTAGAAGATGATTGTAACTACTAAGCCACAGTACTTGACCAGCCAGGCATCCTTGGAACTGTTCAGGCTCTTGGTGACGCAACTGGTGTACAGCCGCCGCCATGCTCGCCAGCCGACAGGTTGCGAAGAAGGCACACGGTCGGTGAGGCATGTTTTTGTAGGGGGGCGTTGCGGGGGCGCAGCCCCTGCACAAGGGAGGGCCGAAGGCCCGACCGCCCAAAATACACCAGTGAGGGGAGAAAGAACTCCTTGACTCGCCTCATTCAGATTCGCAAATTAATTGTGGCTAAGTTACAGATGATTTAGTGTTCAATTTGAAACCAAGAGTTATTCGTACTCCGGGTCGAGTTCAAATTAGGGCCACAGACGAGTTACGACCTGGTAGGGATGGGCACGAATTGCCTAACCTGGTCCGGGCCAAAAAAGGGCGACGTCTACCATAAAGACGATGGATCACGACCGCCGCACCCAATCGGTTGTTGTCGTGCACCCATTTGAGGACTGTCTCCTTGGCGCTTCCGATCGTGCGCGCCAAGGCACAGGCGCCTGGCAGATAGTATACCCCATTCATTTGCTTTCATTCTGGCGAATCTCAGGGCAGAATTGCATCCAATTCCAGAGCGATTGCCCTGACCTGGATTCCAATATACTATAACAAACAGTAGAACGAGTTTTCAGTGACAACTTTCGGCTGCCTGAACGTAACGAAATCCTGATACCAGGAGGAGGGCACGATGAGTCACGTCACAGCGGTTGTCGATCGAATGCCGGGACCATCAGAGGCGGCAGTCATCCAGGATTTTTCCGCCTAGCTCTATGAAGTAATCGTTATGCGGCGCGCCGACCCATAAGCCCTCTCAGTCGGACTGCGCCTCTATTTCACCCAGCACGGCGCCGAGTGGGGTCTGCTGATGGCGGCGTCAACGCTCTTCACCTTGCCCATGATCGTCGTCGTCTTCTTTGCGCAGCGCACCTTTGTCGAAGGCATAGGCTTCACCGGCGTCAAGGGATAGACACAACCCGCTCCAAGAGAGGATACGCGTATGGAGAAATGGTCTCTCACGGCCGCGCAGGCCAAACAGTACGAGAACGACGGTTACTTCATCGTACGCAACGTCATCCCAAAGGAAACCGCCGCTGAACTGCGCGGCGTGATCAAGAACACGGTCCTGATGCCGGAGCCCGACGTGATGGCCGACGCCGATCCCATGGATCCGATGGGCGACTCCGCCAAGGCGAGGGAATCGCGCTTCCGCAAGCTGAGCAACTACTGCTACCGCGCCCCTCTCATCTGGCTCAACGTCCACGGCGGCCCCGCCATAGCGCGCATCGCACGCTACTTCCTCGGCGACGACCTCGTCCTCAAGTTCAACAGCTGCTTTCTCAAACCGGCCCGCACCGGCAGCGCAACGCCCTGGCACCAGGACAACGGCCTATGGCGCGACGATGATACCAAAGCTTTCAACTTCTGGATGGCCCTCGACCCGGCAACCAGGGCCAACGGCTGTCTCCAAATGATGCCCGGCAGCCACAAGGGCGAGATCGTCCCTCATGTCCTATACCCGGACAGCATTCACGGCGAATTGCCCCGCCACTTGGCCAGCGGCATCCAGGATCGCGTGCATCACATCGAGGTGGAACCGGGTGACATCGTCTGCTGGCACAGCAGCATGTGGCACTACAGCCCGCCCAATCCCAGCGAACGCGGCCGCATTGCCATCGCCGGCGTTTACTCGAGTCCGAGCCTCATAGCCTCGTACCCCAAATGGTCTGCTCGCAAATGCCTGTGGGTGATGAAAAGCGGAGAGTTATGTGCGCAGTTCCCGCCAGAGCCCTTTCCGCTCAAAGAGGAAGACCTCTACAGACACACCCCCTGGCCCAAAGTAGAAGATCGTCTTGAGGAACAAACTGCGGACTAGATTGACCGCGGCGGCTCGGTCACATCTGGGAACGACTTCAGTTCCCGAACAGTGCGCCGCGTCCGGTCAAACGCGGTTCGACCCCCATCATCTTCAGCGCCTGCCAGCCGGTCGCCTGATTCGACGTAACCACCGGCTTACCGATCTCCTCTTCCAGCCCGGAGATAAAGTCGGCGGTCTTCTGTCCCGTGCAGCTGATCAGCACCGCGTCAGCCTCCGGCACGTCTGACCGCCGCGCGGCCTCGCGGATCGTTTCCGGCGGCACGATGCTGTGGTCCTGCAGATAGTGCAGGGGATTGCTGTTCACCACCTCAATGTCGCAATCGGCCAGAAAACTGATGAGCGCCTGGTTCACGTCTTCCATGTACGGCGAGGCAGTCGCGACTTTCCGCGCTTCAAGGGCGTGGAGCGCCTTGACGATGGCGGTGCTGGCGGTTGTGCAGGGCAGCCCGGTGGCATCCTCGACCCTTTTCTTGAGCGCCTCGTCGCCGGCAACGCCCTGCACAAAGCTGGCCGTCGTACAGTAGTAGGCAAACACGCTCGGCTGCAGCCGCATCAATCTGGCGGCGGCGGCTTCTATGTCCCCATTTTCCGCCAGCCAGATGCCCAGTTCCACGCTGCTGCCATCGGCCGGCTCATCCGCCCCCACCGGAAACATCGGCACATGCGTCCGTGCCGACACCATCGGTATTTGCTCTGGCAGATACTTGCGGAACTCATCGAGCATCCGGGCGATGTCGTAATCCAGCCACATATCATCCGGATAGATCGCCCCCAACGTCTGATGATTCTGTGCCATTTGCGTTTCCTCCTTCACCGCGCTCAGCTATGCCTCTTCCGTCGGCTCCTCGCCGGCAGCAGCTGCCGCGTCAAGGCTCAGCAGTCGTCGTTGTCCCATCTCAGTTGTCCGCCACGACCGGATTGCTCAAGACCCCGATCTCCTCAATTTCCAACTCAACCGTGTCTCCCGGCTTGAGGCCCGGCGGATGCACCGGCGTCCCCGTGGCGATCATGTCGCCCGGCTCCAACCGCATGTACTGGCTGATATACTCGATCAGTACGGGTATCTGAAACAGCATCGTGTTCGTATTGGCGTGCTCGATCTCCTCGCCATTGACACGCATCGTCATCGCCAGATTGTGTGGGTCGCTGACCGCGCCTGGCAGCACGACATGCGGCCCGATCGGGGTAAAGGTGTCGACGCCCTTCGTGTATGACCAAGGACGCTGCACCTCGTAGGCAACATTTTGCAGGTCACGTGCCGTCACGTCATTGAGCAGCGTGTAGCCGGCAACGTACTCGTTCGCATCCGCCCGCGAAATGTGGCTGCCCTCCTTTCCAATGATGACGGTCAACTCGATCTCCGGCTCCACCACGTTAAGTCCGCGCCTGAAGACTATTGGCTCGCCGGGCCCGATGATGGAAGAGGTCGGCTTGAAGAAGAGCGGCGGCTCATCCGGGTCTTCCTCACCGGGATGGGAATAGTTTCCCCCCAGCGCGATCAGCTTGCCCGGCTGGGGAATCGGCGTGCGCAGCATGGGATCCGTGACAGTGAAGGCGGCGTTCAGATGATGCTCAAAGACGAACATCATCGTCGAATGAAATGTCTCTGCGTTGAACAGGCCCGCCTTCATCAATGCAACCATGTCAGTGATCAGTTGCGGGCTTTCGTCGCCGTGCTGGATCAACTGTAGCGCCTGGTACGCGCGCGAAAAATCCAGTATCCCAAAGTCGGTTACAATGCCAACGTGGTTGTGGTCATCATGTGCAAACAGGGCGATTCTCATGGATACAAGCCTCCGGAATCCTGTGGTGAACTGTCCTATGAATCTTTATTCGAGACCCAGCTGCGCCGTCGCTGCATGTCGGATAGCTATTGCTCCCTGGGCCGGGAACCTCCGTCAAGCGTGTCGGCTTGGGCGAAGAGGCCGCCCAGGGCTGGCGGGTCGCGGTCGCCGTACTCTCGAGAGCGGCCCTTCACTCCTGTTCTCCTACCGGGTCCTCGGCAAATGCAAACAGATGGCCGAAATCGCTTTGCCTCAAGACTCGTCCACCAAGCCGCAGGGCTTCCCACATCGTAACCTGGTTTGCCGTCAGCACAGGCTTTCCCGCGGCAGCATCCAATGCAGGCAGAAATGCCGTCGTATGCAAGGCTGTATCGGGAATAAGTATGGCTTCAGCGTCGGCGGGGTTGTTGGCCCGTACAAATTCGATCACCTGCTCCTGGCCGACGTCGCCGACCTCGACCGCGGTCCAGATGCCCAGGCTATTCAGTTGCACCACCTGGATTCCGCCCTCGCCCAGAAATCCGACAAATTCGGCCGCCAGATCCTCTGGATAGGTGGCGGCAACCGCTACCCGTGTGATTCCCAACGTCTGTAAGGCTTTTGAAAAGGAGAGTGATGTGCTGGAGGCAGGGACCCCCAGGTAGTTGCCGATCTGACGCGCCTGTTCTTCAGCCCCGGCCATGCCGTAAACAAAGCTGCCGCTGGTACAAGCCCACATGCACACATCCACGCCGAGCGGCCGCAGCTCCGCCGCGCCGGGCTCCAGATGGTCCCAGTCCCCCGTGCGCCGGCAGTCCTCGACAGTGTGCAGGTCGACAGCATCAGTGTGCGCGACGGCAACCTCTACCGCCGGCTCCAGCCTCTTCGCCATCGAGGGATAATCGTCCTCGGCTGAGTGCAATGGATAGAGAATGCCGATGCGTAGCATTGCAGGTTCCAGTTGCAAATGGCAGCGGCCGTCGCAGCCGGCCAGCCGTGCGTTGCTCGCTTATAGCGCAGCTTCGACCGTGGATAGACTTTCGTTGAGCGCTTCGATGGCGCAGTCAAGCTGTTCTTTGGTGATGACAAGCGGGGGCGACATTTTGAGGACGTTGTGGTAGGAGCCGCCGTAGTTGGTGGCGATGACACCCCGCTGCAAGAGGCCGTCAACGACGCGCGCGCCTTCTTCGGTGGCCGGTTCGCGGGTCGCTCGATCTTTGACAAACTCGACGCCTACCATCATGCCGACGCCGCGCACTTCGCCAATCAGGTGGTGCTCTTGCTGGAGTTCCTCCAACCGTGACTTGAAGTAGTCACCGAGTTCGGCGCCGCGTTGCACCAGGTTCTTTTCTTCGATTTCCGCCAGCGATGCCAAGGCCGCCGCGCAGCCAACCGGGTTACCCAGGAAGGTACTGGTATGCATCATCGGGCCCCAGGCCGCCGCGACCTCTTCGGACATAATCGTGGCCGAAATTGGGAAACCGCTGGCCAGACCCTTTCCTACGACCATGATATCGGGCACTACATCGTAGTAGTCCATGCCGAACCAGTGGCCGGTGCGGCCGAACCCGGTGATGATCTCGTCGGCGATTAATAGGATGCCGTGCTCGTCACAAAGTTGCCGCACCTTCTGCACGAACTTCCGCGGCGGCACAATCCAGCCGCCGTGTCCCTGGATTGGCTCCATGATGATGGCGGCTACGTCGGCCACACCGGAGTCCGGCATGGTCAGAACATGCTCCAGATAGCCGCCATCGCAGAAGTAACAGTCGTCGTTGTCGGAATGGGTTGGGCAGCGATAGGGATAGGCGTAGGGCACGTGTGTGGTATCGGCCAGCATGTTCTGGAAGGGACTTCGGTAATAGTTCTGCGATGAGACCGACAACGCACCGGTCGTCTTGCCATGGAAGCCGCCCTGGAAGGCGATGATCTTGTGGCGGCCCGTGAAGATGCGGGCAGTCTTGAGCGCTGTTTCCACCGCTTCGGCGCCCGTGTTGGCGATGTGCGAGACCGACAGGTCGCCCGGCGCGCGTTCCGACAGCTTTTCAGCCAGCTCGACCCGGTGCCGGTTGGGGTTGAGCCCGCCCTGACTGTGCATCATGGTCCCCGACTGCTTGGCTATCGCCTGAACGATACGTGGGTTGCTATGGCCCGCTGTCGCCACGCAGAAGGCGGCCGTCAGATCGACGTATACATTGCCGTCGACATCGACGATGTTGGCGCCGCGCGTGCGTTCCCAGAAAACCGGCGTCTGGCCGCGTGGAATGACTGAGCTGGTGGGAGGTTCGACTTTGCCCAGGCGTTCGGTCAACTGCAGAGACTGCGGTCCGGGCGGGGTTGCAACGATCGAGGGCAGGGCCGTGCCGTCCTCAAGAGCTTGCAGATGTGGCTTCGACGAATAGCGTTGCATTCTGATTCTCCTGTGCGGCAGTTGCTGGTTTCACGAATTCTGTGGTCTGTCGTCTCCGGACCGCTTGGACGCCGGCTGCCCGCTAGTCAGACTTCATTGGTCGCTGGCGCTGTCGACGCGGCTGATCACCATGCGTTCGCCCACAAAGCCTTCACTCCAGATGCTCTCGCAGGCCGCGGCCAGCCCTTCAAGGTTCTCGGTAATGGTGGCGAACAGATTGCCTGGCATGTAGCCTTCGGGACCGAGCAGGAAATTATTGCGGCCATAGAACAGGGCGATGTCGATGAACGGCTGGCCGGTCCGTCTTTCGGGCGGGATGTCGATTGAGGCAGCCGGAACCTCGAAGTAGAGGAGGTCGCCGGCAATGGGCATGATTGTGGCGTTTTCCTTGCCCGGGTCGGATTCGAGGGGCGGGACCAGGGTGTACACTTCGCGGCCTGCCCAGCGTGCGTGATAGGCGTCCCCCTCCAAAGGCAGCGCGTTCCAAACCGCGTCGCAGGTAAGGGGCGCCTCATCGTCAAGTAGGGTCGCAACCCCTCGGACGTTGCGCTTGGCGAAAAAAATTTCGATTTGGCGGGCCATGAATGGTAGCTCCTGGCCGTGTCCCCGCGGGGTCGGCGGCTGGCGGAAACGACTCGGTCTTGGTTGGAGGGATCCTGCTCTTCTTCTTGCAACAGTCTTCGTCCGGTGGTCCTACACCCGGACCTGCATCCGGGGTAACTTAACACAGTTTGTCAGAACGAAAAAGACCGATATCAGAATAGGACTTTCCTGGAGGAACACGAAGCGCAGCGAATGACAAACGAATGAACCCTTCGTGTAGTCAACGTCAGTGCGCCCTCCTACCTTGCAGAATCTCCCTCCCGACCGCGAACTCCCGCCATCTCAATCGGCTCCAGAGCAGAACGCCACTACACGCCGCGCGCATCAAAGCGCGGCTTTACGCCCGGATTGACCAGGTTGAGCGGCAACTGGCCGCCCAAAACACGCGCCACTTCCTGCACCGCCTTCACGCGCACGTCACGGAAAGCCTGCTCCGAATACCACGCGACGTGCGCCGTCACCAGTATCCTGTCGGTACGGTGCAATGGGTGGTCCGGCGGCGGCGGCTCCTCATCAATTACATCCAGCGCCGCGCCCGCGATCTGACCCGACTCGACCGCCTCAAGCAGTGCGCCGGAGTCGACAATAGGGCCGCGGGCCGTATTCACGAGGAAAGAGGTCGGCTTCATCTTCGCCAAAACGCTCGCACCGATCATTCCCTGCGTCTCTTCCGTCAGAGGCAGGTGCAAGCTGACAAAGTCCGACTGCGCCAGGAGGGTATCAAAGTCAGCGGGTTCGGCGTTTCCGCGGCGTATTTCGTCGTCGTCCAAATAGGGGTCCCATGCCAGCAGGCGCCAGTCAAAACCGGCCGCCTTTCTGGCGACGGACTGGCCGATGCGGCCGAATCCAATGATTCCCAGCGTACGCCCCGCGCTGCGCTGGATCGGGTAAGGGGGCTTGGGCTGCCAGCGGCCCCCGCGCACTGCGGTCGCTTCAGCGTCAACATAGCGAATCGCGTTCAGCAGCAGCGCCATCGCGTGCGTAGCCACCTCGTCGGTACCATAGTCGGGCACGTTGGCAACACAGACGCCGGCCGCAGTCGCGGCCTCCAGGTCGATGTTGTCCACACCGACCGCGGGCTTGACGATGGCCAGGCAATTGGGCCAGTGCGACAGGACCTCTGCGTCGATCCATACGTTTCCAACTATCAGCGCCGCGGCGTCCTTGCCGGCGGCGATCAACTGTTTCCGGGTCTGGCACGGGCGTTTGACGATCTCGACATTCAGCGGGGTCAGGATATCCTGTTCAACCTCTAAACCAGGGAAGACATTGGAGGTGATCACTACAGTTCGCGTTTCGCTCATATGCGTTACTCCGCAACGCCCAGATAGGCGAGGATGGCGTGAATGTATACCTTGGTGGCGCGCACGACCTGGGCCAATTCAACTCGCTCGAGTTCCGAATGTGCCGTCAGATAGCTGGCGCCGTAGTACAGCGCAGGGACATGCGCCAGATGCACAAAGTGGGGAACGTTGGCCGCAGCCCTGGTACCCGCCAGAGGGAGCTTCTCACCGGTCACCTGCTGATGACTGTGCAGCAATACCTCTGCCAGGCGCTCGTTTTCGTCGACGCTGTAACCCTCTATCCCATCCAGCCAGACCTCGACTTCTGCACCGCTCTCCTCATGCACACGGGCCGCCAGGCTCGAAAACTCCTCGCGGATCGCATCCAGACTGCACCCCGGGCCAAACCGGCGCGTCCCCGCGATAACGCACGAGGCCGGCATTCGATTAAAGTAGTCGCCGCCTTGAAAACGACCGATGAAAATCGATTCCGCTCCCAAATAGGGATGCCGAATGTCGGCGAGTTCCGCCGCTTTCTCCTGCAATAACTGCACAGCCCGGTACCCAGCCATCACCGCGTGGGGAGCTCCCGCCTCGGCCACTGTCTCGTGTATGCCCTCTTCGTCGCCCGCTATCCTCAGCTCCCAGAAAGCGAGGCCCATGCCTTTAACGGGCAGGTCCTTGCCGCCCAGCTCGGTAACAATCACCGCGTCGCCGTAAACGCCTTTCTCGATAAGAGAAATCAGCGTCTCATTTGTGGCGCTTTCGTGGCGGCCGTGTGCGGTCAGGAGCAAGTCGCCTTTCAGTTTGACGCCGGCAGCGCGAACGATGCGGGCGGCTTCCGCCATTGCCGCCAGTGACGCTTTCATATCCTCGGATCCTCGCCCGTGGATAAATCCATTCTCAAAGCGCGGCTCCGGTCCCGGCAAGTCAACGGTATCGGTATGACCGTCCAACTGAAGCGTGGGCCCTCTGCCACTGCCCCGCAGCCATGCTACGACGCTGGGGCTGCTGGGAAACTCGTAGTCCAGCTCCACCTCCAGGCCTGCATCACGCAGGACATCCGCGTAAAGCTCGGAAACGGAGCGTTCCTCACCTGGCGGGCTGGGGATGCGGACCATGTCCAGAGTAAGCTGCGTAATCCGCTGCGGATCAACCTGCTCGGCAAGGGTCGCCGCAAGGCGTTCTGTGTTCACTTAATTCTCCACCCAATGTTCGAACAGTGGCTGGACCGCGGGCGGCAATCCTTCATATACCTCGTTCTTCACGGCATCGACCTCGTTTTCCTTGAGGCCTGTTGCCTCCATCTGCCTGGCCCTCTCGCTGGACCCAGGCCTGAGCCCGTTGAGATTGAGCCACCAGGGCGCGAAGCGAATCGCCATTGCCACGCGTGCCGCGTCGGTACGGTTGGCACCGGCCGCGTGCCACATGCGGCTGTCCATCACCAGTACGCTGCCGGCGTCGCCGGTGGCCTGAATTTCGGTGGGATAGGGCGTGTTTTCGTCGTGGCTGCAGGATTCTGCGCTGGGGTTTGTCTCCATGCGGTGGCTGCCGGGCACGATGATGGTTCCGCCGTTCTCAACGCTAAACGGAGACAGCATCCACAGCGTCGTGAAATGGGCGACCATATCTGGATAAGGTGCCGGGATATGCCCCGCATTGTGCTGGTTGAACGGCCAGTCCGCGTGCAGCGTTCCCCGTGCGTTGTCCGGATAGTTGATCATCGCCGACGTGAAGGAAACGCGCACGTTCGGGCCAAGTGCCGCCCTGATCAGGCCGATGAAATGGGGCGTAACCAGATAGGGCGCGAACGACTGATCGTAGTTGATCAACCCCGTACGATGGCCGATGTTTGCCGGCGCGTCCGGCCGCTGGTGTCGCAGCGTCGCCGTCGCCACACTCCTGCGCACCGCAGTGACTTCCTCGGCAGGAATAACGTTATCGACAACGCACCAGCCGTCCAGTTTCAGACGCAGGAGTTGCTCCTCAAGAGTCTTTTCCAGCGGCATCGCATGTTCCTCTTCTGTTCAGTAGGGGTCGCTAATTTATCGGCGAATGGCCGCAGTAAGTGCAGTAGCAGGTGAATCGACCCAGGGCCATTGGTCGGCGAGGCTCATTATATCACTCCAGAACACAAAAGTAGACAGGGGCGCAACCGCGGCGTGCACTCCAAAATGGGGATGAACTCTCGTACACCTCCTGTTGCAAACAAGCCGAGCTCAGTTTCAGTTCCAAACTCCGGCAGACCAATCGGTGTCACTCTCTCCTCCCTTCTTGCATTTGGGCGGTCGGCCGCAAGCGGCCTCCCTTGTGCAGGGGCTGCGCCCCCGCAACGCCCCCCTAGGCTCGCCACCGTGTTTATTCTTCTCCAGCAACGTGTCTATCCAACAGAATTCCCCCTAAACGGTCCTGTAAGGGGAGGCCTTGTACCTGCCCTCCTTCGCCACCCCCATTGCTTTCGCAATCACCCCAAACGCCCCGGTAGGGGCAAACCCTGTGCCTGACTTGTGCCCTCCTAATCAACGGACCCCCTGAAAAAGCCAAGCTTGGCGCCTGACCTGCGCCTCTCCAAGAGCCAGCGAACATTTCAAGCCCCCTAGGGCATAGTCTCCCCGCCAGACTTTTCCCACCTCAAATCCGGGATGCACACCCAACCGCACAGCACCCAGTACCAAGTGTCTACCTGCCAGCGGCGTTACGACTTCAGCCACAGTCAGTTTCCACAACGTAGGCAAAGGAAGCACAGGCGTTCCTCACTCCTCGCTACCCTCTCCTCGCTATTCGCGTCCCCCGTCGACTGACCACATTACGAATCTGCCAATTTCAGTTCAGACAAACCTCAATGCCTCCCCAAAGAATCTGAGACTCAGAACGAAAAATCTGGCGGGAAATGTCCCAAGAGGTGCAATTTCCTGTGGTATAATGACAGTGAAGTGAACTGCACAAGAATGAATACATCGCGAGAACCTTCAGTTACCAGGGAAGACTCGAACGAGCCGCTGAAAATACACCTGCAACACACCACAGGCCGCCCACCCAAACTCCACTCGAATACCGACGGTATGCCTGAGAAGGCGAAAATGTCTCTGTCTGGCGTCAACAATAGTCGTAGAGAAGTTGCCGGAACCGAGAATTGAACCCAAATGAAGAGTCGACCGACGCAATTAAGCGCATCGCAAAAAAAAGGGGGATCATATACCAACGTAACATTCGAGGGTTGACTCCCTTCTGGTTTTGACGGGTTGTAGCCATGAAAGAATGGATAGTCCTTACTGCAATCATTGCGGGCTTTGCGGGACTCTTCACGGGCATTGCGCTTTACGCGGTTCCCGCAATAGCTGTTCTGCAATACACCATTGTTGCGGTTCTCATACCGCTATGTGCGCCTCTAAGCCTTTATCTCGGAATAGCAACATGGAAACGAAAGGGAGGAGTTTTGGGTTACGCCACCTTAATGGCAACATCTGGAATCGCTGGGGTTGCCTTGGGCCTGGCGCTGATGCTGTGGGTTTTTGATTGACAATCTATGTCGTGTCGTTGCGGATGGCCTGAAAAGTTCCCTAGAATAGAAGGCACACCAGAAAACGTTTCCCGCGCACCGTGGGGAGAGCGATCAACCGAGTTCCCTAAGAGCAAGGGGATTCAGGCGCTTAGTGGGGTGCAAAAACCCCAATGTTACTTTGCGATATAAGCCCCAAAAAGAGGGCCCGAAAACAGAAAATTGTCCTCTCGGTATCCGTTAGAGACGGCGCGGGACTGTGAGCCAAGCCGCAGAATAGCGTCCCAAAAAGAGGAATTTGGCGCGACATACGTATACATTTGTATACATAACGCGACATTTGTAGACATAACGTGAACTGAACCTGGGCCAATGTACCGAGTAATGAACAGGGCTCGTTGGCCCTTGTCACTTGAGCAGAGTGCTCTTCCGCGAAGAGCCGCGCAGCTTCGCATTACCCAATACGCAAAACACGCCTTTTCGAAGTGAACGGTCATCAGATACCTTCGCCCTGGCAAGAGGTTGCCTTTCCCTGCTTCATCCGATAGAATTACACCCGCTGAGGGTATTGCGATGCCGGGAGCCGACTCCCAAGGGCTGCCGAGCGGACCAAAGACAAAGACCCTGAACGCTTCCACAACTGTGCCCGGCTAAATGATAACTCTTCATCCAACTCTTTGGTAGACGTTTCGCGGTTGCTGTCGCCAGCGACAGGACAATACCCGCCTGTTCACGAACGGCGCCTGCCGCCATTCCAGGGGCAAAGAATCCGCCTGAATGCTTGCGAAATCCTGATTGAGCATCCCCACCAGCCACAGGAGGATCTATGGCTTGATCGGAAATGAAAAGATTCTCAAGAGATCAGCAGTAACCAACCATCTGCATCGAAAAGGAGAGTACGCTAAAAATGGCTAGATTCACTTCCGACGAAAAATCGGTCACGCACGACGGCGTCAGCCGGCGCAGTTTCTTGAAGAGTACAGTTGCAGTTACCGGACTCGCCCTCGCTGCCAGCGCCTGCGTCCCGGCTGGACCGGAGGCGGCGGGCGACAGTGGTATGGCAGCCCCGTCGCAGGAGCCTGTGGACATTCAGATTTGGTGGCGAATCAACCCCACCACCGAAGGCGTTATTCAGGTTTTCCAGGAACAGCATCCAGACATCACTGTTTCGCTCGGCGATCTCGGTGAAGCTGTCTACGGAACGCCCAAATACGTCACGGCCGTGGCCGCAGGCAAGGGTCCCGACGTCTCCTACCAGAATCGCCACACCTTCCGCCAGTTCGCCTCCCGTAACCTGTACCGGCCGATCGAAGATTTGCTGGAGCGGGACAACCTCGACAAGGGCAACTTCATGGCCGGCCCCATTGCCGACCTCACCTGGCAAGGTACCCTTTACGGATTGCCCCATACTGCTGGGACGCGCTACTTCTTCTGGAATCGTACCCATTTCGAAGAAGCAGGCCTCGATCCGGACGTAGGTCCCGAGACCTGGGACGACATTATGGAGATGGCGCCGCAGCTGAACAAAACTGAGGGAGATCGGATCGTACGCTACGGCTTCCTGCCCCACTTCCCGCCCGGCCTCTCCGATCAGTTGCTCATCTACGCGATGGAGAACGGCGGCGTCAGCCAGTCGGAAGACGGCCGCACCAACATGTTAAACACGGAGCCCTGGGTCGAAGCCCTTGAATGGTGCGTCAATATGATCGACGAGTTCGGCGGCGGCAATGCTGCGGCCTCCTCCTTCATGGAAGGCTTCGCCGGCCAGCCCGTCGATCCCTTTGCCCAGGGCCAGGTCTCCATGTGCTCCTACGGCAACTGGATGATCGGTCGCTACGCAAAATTCCCCGACCTCGACTATGACGGCACAGGCCTCATGCCGGTCTCGGCCTCGCAGGAAGGCGCCCAGGTCAACTGGTCCTGCGGCTGGACCTTCGTCATCGACCCCAATACCGAACTCGTTGAAGAGGGTTGGGAATTCTTGAAATGGGTGATCAGCGAGAAGTACGTTCGCGCCGCCGGCACCGTCGGCCTCGCATTGGAGAAGGAAGAGTGGGCGCGCCAGCAACTGCCCGGCGAGCCGATCTTCGCCCCCACCCCGCCCGTCTACCAGCCGGCCATGCAGTTCATGCTGGACGAGTACTACTCCGTTCTGCCCGAACGCCAGAAGATCATGATGGAGAGATACCTCGAATCCGAGACCTTCTCGGTGGGCTGCGGCCAGATCGCCGGCCTCGCCGCCGCAGAACTGTGGATTGGTTTCAAGAACGCCTGGGAATCCGCTCTCACCAAGAAGCTGACGCCGCGAGAGGCGCTTGAAGCCTCCCATGCCGACGTCCAGAAGGCGCTCGACGCCGCTTGGGAGAATCTCGAGGCTTAAAAGGCGCTATAGAGAATAGTCGGAACCGGAACGACAGGATGCCGTCCGGTTCTGACTATTCCCCTTTCCGCGCCAAGAATCAGGACAGTCGCCATGACCAACGCCCAACCCAAGCCCAGGCTCACCAACGCCGCAAGAGAGGCCCTGACCTGCTATCTCTTCCTCCTCCCCTGGGGGATCGGATTCCTCGCCTTTGTCATCGGTCCGGTCGCCGCTTCCTTCGTGTTGGGCTTCATGGACTATGAGATCGTAACGCCCGCCCGCTGGGTCGGTCTGGCGAATTATATTGATCTCTTTACCGACGACGCTCGCTTCGGTATGTCGATGGGCAACACTCTCTACTATGTTCTCGTTTTCGTTCCGCTCCATATCGTCGTCGCCTTGCTGCTGGCTCTCCTGCTCAATCAGAAGGCGCGCGGAATCGCCGTTTACCGAACACTCTTCTATGTGCCATCAATCGTGCCCATTGTCGCAGGCGCCATCCTCTGGGTCTGGATTCTGCAGCCGGAATGGGGACTGATCAACTCGACACTGCGCAGCGTCGGTATCGAAGGCCCGCTCTGGCTGGCGTCGCTCACCTGGTCCAAACCGGCGCTGATCCTGATGGCGCTCTGGGGCTCCGGCGCGGCCATGATTATCGTGCTCGCCGGCCTGCAGGGCGTGCCGCAGCATCTCTACGAGGCCGCCGAGATCGACGGCGCCAACCCCTGGCAGCGCTTCCAGCACGTGACAATCCCCATGCTCAGCCCGACCTTATTCTTCATTCTCGTTCTCAGCGTCATCGCCTCCTTCCAGGTCTTCACCACCGCCTACGTCATGACCGGCGGCGGCCCGGCTGAGTCGACCCTTTTCTACATGCTGTATCTTTACCGCCGGGCCTTCGTCCTTCTGGATATGGGATACGCCGCCAGCATGGCCTGGATCCTTTTTGTAGCCGTTCTCGCGCTCACCCTGGTCAATTTTAAGCTGGCAAGCCGTTGGGTCTACTACGAAGCGGAGCAGAGTTAACGCCATGATACGCGAACCGGCGATTGAAGCCCTACCCAGCCGCGAAATCCATCCCAGCGCCAGAGGGCGGCCTCTTCGCCGCCTGCTCGGACGCGGGAGTGTCCAACTCACGCTTGTGCTGGGGTCACTGGTTTTCGCGCTTCCATTCGTCTGGATGGTCAGCACCTCGCTAAAGGCCGACCGCCAGATCTTCGCTTTTCCACCAATCTGGGTGCCCGATCCCTTCATCTGGGGCAATTTTTCCGCCGTTTTTATCTATGCCCCGATGCACCTCTACTTCTTCAACACGCTGACGATCGCGCTCGCTCACGTCTTAGGCGCAATCTTCACATGCTCGCTGGCGGCTTACGCCTTCTCGCGGCTGCGCGCGCCCGGGCGCGATATAATCTTCATGGTCATGGTCAGCCAGATGATGGTCCCTTACATCGTCACACTGGTGCCCCTCTATCTACTCTTCGCCAAGATCAATTGGGTCGACACCTTCTATCCACTGACCGTGCCCGCCTTCCTCGGCACGCCCTTCTACATTTTCATGTTGCGCCAGTTCTTCCTGACCATCCCCATGGAGCTTGAGGAGGCGGCCATCATCGACGGCGCCGGCCGCTTGAGAATCTGGTGGAGCATAGTTATGCCACTGGCCAAGCCGGCGTTGGCCACGGTCGCCATCTTCAGCTTCATGTTCGCGTGGAACGACTTCACCGGCCCGCTGATCTTCCTCAATACCCGCGAAAAGTTCACCCTCTCCCTCGGGCTCCAGGCCTTCATGTTCGAACGACGTACGATGTGGGGACCGCTGATGGCGGCGTCGACGATGATGATCGCGCCGATTCTGATCGTCTTCTTCCTGGCGCAAAAGCATTTCATCCAAGGTATTGCATTGACGGGGATAAAGGCTTAGACCGCAGAAGGCGGCCGGGTCCGTCCAGCGCGCCTGTAGACCCTTTTGACGCAGGCATACCTGCTCCAACGTTTTGGGTCACCAGCCCTCTAGGAAATGCAACATGGAACGCTCACCCGGCAAGCAGCTCTTCATCGACGACTATTTCATCGAGTCTCTGTCCGGCGCCCGCCGTGTCCTCAACCGGCCCCGCAAACTCACCCTGGACGAGCCTCTGTCCATCCCCTTCGACCAGCCTTGGGACGCAAACTACGCACAGCCCGGCCGCGTTATCTACGACGAAAGCACAGGCCGCTTTCGCATGTACTACCGCGCCTGGACCGGAGATCAGACCTTTTTCTGCGCGCTCGAATCTGACGACGGGCTGAACTGGGAGCGGCCCGTCCTGGAGCTGGTCGAATTCGACGGTTCGACCCGCAACAACATCACCACCGCCAGCGCCGACCATCTCATAACCATCCTGGACCCGCACGAGCCGGACGAAACCCGCCGCTGGAAGCAAATCGACAACAAACCCAGCGGCATGAGCGAATCGGGAGATCCCCGCTGGGTGGCCCGCTACTCGGCGGATGGCTACGACTGGCATCTCTACCCGGAAGACCGGCACAGCCAGCAGAAGATGCTGTTCAACTTCGGCTCCCCCCATGAGACCTTCGGCGGCGTGATCAACCCGGACGCGCCCTATGTCTACTATTCCCAGCGCGGCTCGAATCGCCGCACGCGCGTCCTCAGCCGCCGCGACAGCCAGGACTTCCTCAATTGGTCCGGTCTGCGCACCGTGATCGAGCAAGACCTGCAGGATCCGCCGGGAACCGAATTCTACTCCGCCGGCTTCGACCCTGTCGCCTGCACAAACGGCGGCCTGCACATCATCATGCTCCAGGCCTTTCAGACCGACCTAGCCGAACCCTACGAAATCGCCGACGCCGCCAGCTATTGGGGCGAGGAGAAGGGTGGGAACGTCTTGGCCGCCCGCGTTGACGGATTCGTGGAATCCCAACTGGCGGTCAGCCGTGACACCGTCGCCTGGACGCGCTGGCGCGAGCCTTTCATCGCCCGCGGCGGACCGGGAGCATGGGACTACGGCATGGTCTACGCCGACGGCCCCATCCTTCACGACGACCAGCTCTGGTTCTTCTACATGGCCGGAAACCTGACCCATAACGGCTACAGCGCCCAGCCCTGGAAGGGCCCCTACTCAACGCCAAACCGCCGCGGTAAAGGCGTCGCCGTGCTGCGGCCCGACGGCTACGTCAGCGTCGAGGCAGAGTCCTACGCGCCCGGCATCCTCACAACCCATCGCTTCCGCCAGGAGCAGGGCGGCCAGATCAGAGTCAATGTTGACGCCGGCGCCGGCGAGCTCCGTTACGAGCTCCTCGAAGATACCGGCCAACCGATACCGGGATACACGATCCACGACTGCGATCCGATTCGCGAGGACACCCTCGACAGCCCGCTGTCCTGGAACGGCAAACCGGGCTGGCCAGGTGTCGGCGACGACCGCATTGCCAGCTATCCTCAGCTGAACCATGCGGAATTCTATGTCAAACTGCGCTTCTACGTGTCGCCTGGAACGAAACTGTACTCCCTCACCGTCGACCCGCCCGAAGTGACAGAGTGGCAAGTCAGACTCAGAACCCGCATCGACTAGGCCAGCCGTTTGGACTACCTGATACGGCGAAACACGAAGTGACGGCTTGCCGGGCCGGCCCGAGAACCCGATACAAAGTAGAAAAATCCGGGCATTTTGCAAATGGATGCTAGACCCAATCAGGAGAACAGCATGTCCGATTCACTCACGAACGAACAGTGGCGCCAGTACCAGACACAAGGATATTTGCGGTTAGGTAAAGTGATGCCCGACGCCGAATTGGACGCCCTCCAACGGCGTATGGACGAAATCATGTTGGGGACGGCGCCGCTCGACTTTGACCGCCTGGCAATGCAGCTCGACCGCGAACCCGGCACAGGCAAACCCGGTCCCCAAACAAAAGGCCACAAAGGCGCAACGCTCAGCTACCGCAAGATACAAGACCTCGAATACGACCCGTTGTTCCTCGCCTACATGCAAAAGCCTCTCTTCCGCCACATCTGCGCGCGCGTGTACGGCGAGGAGACGACCGTCGCCTGTTACCGCGCCATGTTCATGAACAAACCGGCCCGCGAGGGCACGCCGCTGATTTGGCACCAGGATCGCTGGCGATACCTGGATCGCGACCCCTTGATCACCATCTGGACTGCCCTCGACCCCGCCACCATTGCAAACGGCTGCGTTCAAATTGTACCCGGCGCCCACCATACGCTGATAAACCCGTCCAGCGGATCGGGCTTTCTGACCCCGGAGCAGGCCGAAGAGCTGACGCGCGACGCTGAAACCGTTTTCCTGGAGTTGGAGGCGGGCGAATGCGTCCTGCTGCACAACCATCTGCCCCACAGTTCCGAAATTAACAACACCGACATTCCCAGGCGGGCCTTCAGCGCCTGCTACATGGACGCGGTGACTAAGGCGGAAAACGGGGAGTCTTTCACTGTCATCTTTGGAGAAGGCGCGCTGCAACCGGAAATGGTCTGAACAACCAACTGTGTCGAAGGCCCGTTGACCCTTAGCCTGCCTGCCGATACGCTTGGATTTCCTGTTTAGGGGAGAGGCTCTTGCTCCCCCTCCTTGTCTGTCAGCCACTCAAGAGTCTGTTCAGGAGCCCTGGATGCAAATTCACAACGGCGGTCCCCGGCAACGGCTGGAAGAGATCGTCCTGTTTCCCTTTGACGACCACAGCCTTCCTCTCCAATGCGGCGTGGAGCTCCACCTCGAAGGCCACATGACGCCCTGCGGGCAGACCCGCATAGCCGTAGAAATGGGCGACGGCGACGCGCCCGACAGTGAACGCGTCGTCTACTACGGCACCGTCCACCGCGTCGGCGACGAGCTCTGGATGTGGTATCTCGGCCAGGGCCAGGACGCCGGCTGGTTCGAGCGCGTCTGCTTCGCCACCAGCACCGACGGCTACAACTGGCACAAGCCCAATCTGGGTCTGGTCGAGTACAAAGGCAGCCGCGACAACAACCTCGTCGATCTGAACCAGGGTATGCATCACGTCCAGAGCTGTGTCGTCTACTACGATCCAGACGATCCCAACTCGGATCGCCGGTTCAAGATGCTCTTCCAATCGCGCAAGTACGCCAACAGCTTCGCGGCGGCATTCAGCGCTGACGGCCTGACCTGGCACGAATCGGCGCACAACCCGGTCGGATCGTGGCTGGAAATGGCAGGGGGAGCGCGCCACAACGGCTGCTACGTCGTCTGCGGCCAGGGCGGCTCCCACGCCGGCGGCGTTCGTCAGCTGGTCACGCACATTTCCTACGACTTCGAGAACTGGTCGCAGGCCTCCTGCATGGGCATGCGGCGCTCAAACGTCACGCCTCGCTCCCCCGTCGCCGGCAGCAGCGCCGGTGAGCAAATTCATCTCGGCGCCAGCCTCTGGAATCGCGGCAATGTCATTGTCGGCTTCTACGGCATGTGGAACGGCCACCCGTCCAACGACCGCCGCCTGGTCACGATGGACCTCGGCCTCGCGGTCAGCAACGACGCCCTCCACTACCGCGAGCCTATCCCCGACTACCCTATTGTTTCAGCGGCGGAGGATGGCTGGGAGGAGTTGCCGCACGGCAATACCTTGGTCAACTACCCGGCGCTCATCCAAGGGCAGGGTTTCGAACAGGTCGGCGAGGAGACGCTGTACTGGTACGCGCCCTGGCCGGAGCAGAGCAGCGACGGTGTGCGCGTCGCAAGCTGGCCGCGCGACCGGCTTGGTTTTCTGCGGCCCTTTCCTGCCGGACGAATGCGGCCGGGACAGGGATCGCACGTGGTCTCCGCACCTATCGACCTGGACGGCAAGGGGGCGAGACTCGCCTTGAATATTGACGGCCTTGGAGATTACAGCGCATTGACCGTTGAAATTCTGAGCCAACGGCTGGAGCCGATACCAGGCTTTACGGCCGCAGAATGTATTGCGCCGAATACGTCCGGTTTGTCGGAGCCGGTTGCATGGCTGAGGCAGGACGCGTTGCCGCCCGACCTCGGCCCCATCCGCGTGCGTATCAACTTTTCCGGGGTCCGGGTGGAAGACCTCAAGCTGTATGCCGCCTACGTGACGGCAGCAGGAAACTGAAACAGTACAGACCGCCCTGGCAACGTAGCGGCGGGCGAACCAGGATTCGCCTGATTGATTCAGACGCACCGCAGGACAATACTGCAAGCGATTGTTCAGGTTTGAAGGGAAAGAGCCATGTACGAAAGCGTGAAAGTAGCCGCAATCTCGTTTCGACCCGCCAAGTGGGACAGAGCAGCCAACGCCGACAGAATGGAAGAGCTGTTCGTCGAAGCCGCGCGGGAGAAACCGCGTATGATACTGATTACTGAGGGCGCGCTCGAAGGCTATGTAGTCATGGAAGTCGTCGAAGGCCGCGCCAGCGCTGAAGACTTGATTGAAGTGGCCGAGCCGATCGACGGCCCCTATATCCGTCGCTTCCAGAAACTCGCCCGCACACTCAAGACCTGCCTCGCCTTCGGATTCGCAGAACGAATCGGCGATGAATCCTTCAACTGCGCGCTCTTCCTCGACCAGGACGGCGAAATCTGCGGCCGCTATCACAAGGTCCAGCTGGCGGAGGGCACCCATTCCTCCTGGAACTTCAATCGCATCGGCCAAAAACTGCGCGCCTTCGACACGCCCATCGGACGCGCCGGCTTTGTCATCTGCAACGACCGCTGGAATCCCGACATCGTTCGCGCCCTCGTTCTCGACGGCGCCCGCATCATCCTGATCCCCTCCTACGGCAGCAAGACCAAAGAGCAGAATCAAGCTGTTCTGGCCAGGGCGAGGGAGAACGGCGTTCCGATCGTCGAAGCGAATGTCGGTATGAATCTGATAATAAGCAAGGGCGAAATCTGCGCGTATCAGTGGGGCAACGATCAGATTACGCACGGCGTCGTCGACATTCCGGTTGCGCCAGGCGCGGAAGCTGCCCGACAGGCCGAGCAGGACTACCTTGCGGCGCAAACGCCAGAGATGGAGCGCCGTTATCAGAGAACACTGGAAAGAGTTGGCAGTCCCGTCAGCGCCTAGGTCCAGAAGGCTGATCGCCGACAGTCAAGCTGCTTTGTACCTTTTGGGCCACATAAGGGACTGGCTTGACCAGATCTTCATCCATGCGGCCATACAAGGAAACTCGTAGCGTATTCGGTTGGCGGCAGCCAGGTTGCTGGAGCCGCACGGCTGGAATACGCACACACGGTCGGTGAGAGATGGTTTTGTAGGGGGGCGTTGCGGGGGCGCAGCCCCTGCACAAGGGAGGGCCGAAGGCCCGACCGCCATAATGCAACACGAGAGGAAAGAGAAGTGAAGAAAGGGTAGACAGCTTCGCTCGCTTCGTTCAGAAGTGCGTATCAGTTGCGGCTGAGTCGTTAAGCTGCTTCAAAAAAAGTCTGACGCCAGTTGCTCGCTCCGTCAATTCCAGACTGACCGTTGACTCAACAGATACCTGGAGGTTGCTGACGTGTACGATATTGTGGTTGCGAACGGAACGGTCATCGATGGGTCCCGCCGCGCCCGCCGGCGCGCGGATGTTGGGATCAGTGGCGATCGGATTGCTGCTATTGGCGACCTCGGCGGAGTGGACGCGGCTCAAGTCCTTGACGCGGCCGGCAGAATCGTGGCGCCCGGCTTCGTAGATACGCATAACCACTCCGACGGCTGGATGCTCAGAAAGCAACACCAGGTAAGCAAGACCACCCAGGGCTTCACTACCGAGGTCATCATGGCCGACGGCATCTCCTACGCGCCGGTCAATCGCCACACCGCCCATGAGTGGCTCTACTACATGCGCGGGCTCAATGCTCTGCAGTTAGAAGATTACACCGGCTGGGAAACTCTGGGCGACTACATGGCTCTCCTCGACCGCCGCAACGTCCAGAACGTGATCACCCAGATACCATACGCAAACGTGCGCACGCTCATCTGCGGCTGGGGTCCGGCGCCGGCCGATGATCTGCAGTTGAAACTGATCCAGTTGCAGGTTGAACAGGGAATGGAGGAGGGCGCTTGCGGTCTTTCGACCGGCCTTGACTACGCGGCGCAATGCTTCTCCTCGACTGCCGAGCTGGCAGCGGCCTGCCTGCCCATGGCCGAGGCCCAGGCCCCGTACGTCACCCATATGCGCTACAAAATTGGGACACTGGCCGCGCTGAAGGAAGCCGTCGAGATCGGGCGGCGTGCAGGGGTCCCCGTCCACATCTCCCATCTCAAGGCCGCCAGCGAAGCCGATACCGAGGCCATACTTTCGTACGTCGATCAGGTCGCGGTCCACGAAGTCGACTTCTCCTTCGACGTCTATCCCTATCTGCCCGGGTCGACTCTGCTTAACTACCTCTTGCCCTATGAAATCTGGCACGAAGGCCCCCTGGCCGCGTTACCCAAACTGCGTCAGCCCTCGATGCGCGCGCTAGTCGGCCTCGGCCTGGAAATCTATGCATCCAATCTCGAAACCATCAGAATAGCCTGGCTGCCGGGCAACGAGAACAGCCAATACCTTGGCAAGACCCTGGCCGAGTATGTTGACGCAGTGGGAAAGTCTCCGGTAGACGCGCTGTGTGATCTTCTCATAGAGGAGAACCTGGCCGTGTTGCTCGTTTTCTTCCAGGGCGACGACAGTTTCGTCGAGCCATTTCTAGCCCACGACAGCTACATGATGGGAACTGACGGTGTCTACCACGAGGGAGGCGTCATTCATCCGCGGCAGTACGGGTCCGCTGCCCGCCTGCTGGGGCCGTGTGTGCGCAAGGGGCTGTTTTCGCTGGAAGACGCGGTGTGGAAACTGAGCGGAGCGCCGGCTGCACGCTTCGGACTAAAAGATCGGGGCAGGGTGGAGGAAGGATGCTTTGCTGATCTGGTTGTCTTTGATGCCGAGGTTGTCCAGGACAACGCCACTTATTCCGAACCGCATCAGTTGGCCAGCGGTATCGGGGATGTCTTGGTCAACGGCGCGCCGATCATTCGCGAGGGCGCGGCGGTCGAGGCGATTGGGCCGGTTTTGCCAGGTCGGGCCTTGCGATTCAAGCAGTAGGTTTTTCGGCGCCTGCTATTCTGGAAAACGTGGCTGCATCGTCATCCCTCGGTCGGAGGAGGAGGAATGTCGGTGACGACAGGCACGTTTTCGGCGTCGCTCGCGGTCACAAACTGCCAGTAAACCCAGCCATTCTCGCCGTTGAAGTCGATCTGCCACCATTCTTCGTCTGAATTCTTGCCAGAGACGGCAAAAAACAGTCCTGGCGTGGCCCCGCCGATGATCTCGTAGTCGGTGCCTGGGCCGCTGCGTACGTTAATGAGCCCGTTGACTCTAAGTGACGGTCCCTCGATTTCGGATTCGGGTTGATCGCTGGGCGGCGATGCCTCCTCAGGCGGCGCAGGGATGACGGCAGCTACCTGCACGTTTTCTGCATCTGTCGCAGTCACATTGGGGGCGAAGATCCAACCGGTCTCTCCCTCGTAGTCAATTTGCCACCACTCATCATCCTGCGTTTTTCCCAGAATGGCGAACTGTTGCCCGGTCGAGGCCTCGCCGAGGGTCGGATAGTTTGTGCCTGGGCCGGTGCGCACATTTATCAGACCGTTGGCTGTAGCGAGCGGCGCGGCGGGCTCCGGTTCGGTTGTTTCTGCAGGAGGAGTAGTGTCCTCTGGTGGCGTTGGGACGGTAGCGACTACTGGTACATTATCTGTATTTGAGGCCACGACAAAGGGCGCGTAGATCCAACCTGTCTGGCCGTCAAAGTCGATTTGCCACCAGTCTTCCTCCTGATTCTTACCGGTGATTCCAAATTCCTGTCCGGCGATAGCAGTGCCGACCAGGTCAAACTCAGTGCCTGCGCCGCTTCGAATGTTCATTTCACCGAGTAGGATCACGGTAGCTTCTTCAAGTGTTGGCGTATCCGCAGGCGGTGCGGGATCTTGTGCCAGTGCGCTGCTGACAATTGGCACGTTCTCTTCATTGGCGGCGGTCACAAAGGGCGCGTAAATCCACCCGGACTGTCCGTCAAAGTCGATCTGCCACCAGTCGCCTTCCTGGTTTTTGCCGGTAATGGTAAATTGCTGTCCTTCGGTTGCGCCGCCGATCCTTTCCTGTTCGGTGCCTGGTCCGCTGCGTACATTCATATCGCCGTGGACGGTCAAAATTGCGTTGCTGGCTGACGGCGCCTCGGGCGTTGCCGTCGCGACAGTGGCAGTGAGAGTACCGGTTGCTTCGACGGCAGGCGTTGAAGTGGGCAAGGTTGTTTCCGTCGCTCTTACGGTTGCTGTAATTGTTGGCACCGGCGGCAGAGTCGTACTTGTAGCCGTCGCGGGGAGGGGAATGGCTGTATTCGTCGGCATTGCATCGGGCGTAGGGTCTTGGCTGCCTTCGCGGTTGCATGCGCTGAGAAAGGTCATCGCCACTACAAGGACGCCAAGAATAGAGGCTGTCGTACGGCGGAAGCCTGCCAATTTTGTCACTCCCATTTTCATCAGGCGAAACGCCGCGGACGGACGGCTTCGTAGTCGCTGGTGACGCATAATTGCACCTCTCAATCGGGCCGGGCAGTTTTTGCCGCGTGTACAATGAGCGCCACCGCCGTAGCCTCCGGGATGCGGCCCGTATCTAACATGAGATGGTAGTGACGGCTGTTTTTCCAGTCGGCGCTGGTAAAGAATCGTTGATACCAGTTGCGGCGCTGCTCGTCGGCCAAGCCGATGATGCGCTTGGCAGTGTCGATTTCGGCCATGCCGCGACGGCGCTGAATACGGCTGGCTCGAACTTGAGGCGCCGCGAAAAGATGCACGTGCAGGGCCGTCGGATGGTCTTCAAGAATGAGCTGGGATCCCCTGCCGATGATGACCACGTTTCCCTTTTCAGCCAGCAGGCGAATTGCATTTGACATCCCATCCAGATACGTCGCTTGATTCATTGGGCGGTCTCGACGGTTCGGGTCGGCCGAGAATAGCGAACGCATTTCCTGGCTGACAACACCGGCGCGCGACATCAGCTTTTCTTCCGCCTCTACGATTACCTCGACCTCTACGCCGGCCTGCCGGGCCATCTCGGCCAGCACTTCTTTGTCAAAGCAAGATGAGCCCAGTTCATGGCCTACAGCTTCGGCGATACGGGTCCCTCGCGATCCCAATTCACGGGAAATTGTAACGACCGTCATGCTTGTTGCCTCCCTTATCTAGGTGACCTGCAATCACAAAAGGCTGGCATTTCCGCCGCGTATTCCGAGGCACAGAAATAGGCGGGCTAGCCTGGCGATCAGCTCGAGACGACGCGTGGTTCATAGAGCGGCGTATCCGCGGCGACTATGCGGTCATCGGGCATTCGATACAGATTTCCCCATTTGCGCGCGGCTTCCGGCAGTGCATTGTTCTGGAGCAACTTCTCATCCTGACGGCGCTGCGCCTCGGCGGCGTCGAAGTCCCACGAGTCATCGATTAGCGCTTTCAGCTGCCTGCCGACGGTTCGTTGTGCTTCGGTCCCGCCTTCGAGAAGGTTGCGCTGCTCCAGGGGATCGGCCTCCAGGTCGAAGAGCAGGTCCGGACCGATCCCGCGGAAACGTACATATTTGTACTGCCCCCTGCGCACCACGCGGTGTTCGCTTCCTTCTCCCCAGCGTGGAAGCGGGTTGTCGACGAAAACGGGCGCGGCGAGCAACTCTTCTCCAGTAGAGAGTGCGTTCGAAAGGTCACGCCCCTCCAGGCCATCCGGCGGCGCGATGCCTGCGAGTGCGCAAAGCGTTGGGAACAGGTCAGCCAAACTAACAGGAGTATCCACTCGTGCGCCAGAGCTTTCTCCCCGGCGCTGTGACGGCGTTTGGATGATCAGCGGCACGCGTGCCGCGGCTTCGTGCCAGGAGTTCTTCCACCACATACCATGCTCGCCGGCCATCTCTCCATGATCGGAAGTATAGACGATGACAGTGTTATCCAGCAGGCCGCTCCGGTCCATCAGATGGAGCAAATCGCCGAGCATTTCGTCGAGATAGTCGACGCAAGCGAAGTATGCCGCTCGCGCCCGCAACATTTCCTGTTCGGAGACCTCCTCTGTGCGGAAACCTTTTGCCATGCCGACCGTCATGGGATGGAAAGCGGTATCTCCGGTGCGACCCACCTTGGGCCGAGTGACCTGCTCAGGCCAGTAGCGATTGAAGAATCTTGCCGGCGCGGTCAGCGGAAAGTGGGGTCGGCTGAAGGACGCGCAGAGAAACCAGGGTGTGGTAGGCTGGGCGGCGGTATGTTCGCGGAGAAATGCTACGGTCTCGCGGATGATCACCTGCTCCTGAAGAGCGCTCTCCGGTATTTCTGTGAGGCCGGCGTCGACGGTGCGACTGCGAATTTCGTGACCGCCCTCGCGTTTTGAGAGCGGGTCTCGCTGATGCCCGGTCCGTCCTGTGAGATCGCCGTAAGGTCTATGTTGAAAGCCGGCCATCTGGTTTGTGCCGCCCAGGTGCATCTTTCCCACCAGGCAAGTGGTGTAGCCGGCGTCAGTGAAAACGGAGGGGATTGTGGGAATTTCGGGTTTCAGGTAGGACTCGTTGGCCCAACCGCCGCTGGTCATAGGAGATCGCCCTGTCAGCAGGCAGATACGCGATGGCGTACATAGCGGCGACTGGCAGTAAGCGTTGCTGAAATTGGCTCCTTGCTCCGCCAACCCGTCCAAAACTGGTGTATGCACGGGCTCGCCAGTCTGGCTGTCAAGTAGGCTCAGGCAACGGTAACTGTGCTCGTCAGAGAAGAGAAAGAGGATATTTGGACGCGTCATGGTTGGAATCCATGGTGAGAATGAGCGGTTAGAGTCTATCTAAAGAATACGACTAGGGGGCCGTTGCGCGCAAGTAAACTTTTCCGGTGCGCTGGGGCCAATGGTTTTGGGCAGTTTGGAGCGTCTTAACAGGGGCAGGCCAAGAGTTGGGTACATCCCAGTTGTGGGGCGGAAGAGTCAGGTGTGGGATGGGGCGGGGAAGTGCGGGGAAGTGCGGGGAGGGGAGTCTGAGACGCGTGAAATCTGATTCAATTATGTGGTGGGCGGAAGGGTGACACCGTTGGGTAGAGACAGTGCTGGGTAGAGATAGTGCTGGGGAAGAATAGACAGGATGGGTAAGCTAGAGGGCAGGGCGTTGCGGGGGCGCAGCCCCTGCACAAGGGAGGGCAGAAGGCCCGACCGCCCAAATGCAAGCAGAGAGTGACACTTCCTTGTCTGCTGGAGAGTAACTACTAAGCCACAGCAGTTGACCAGCCAGTCATCCTTGGAATCATTCAGGCTCTTGGTGACGCAACTGGTGTACAGCCGCCGCCATGCTCGCAAGCCGACACGTTGCGAAGAATGCACACGGTCGGTGAGAGATGGTTTTGTAGGGGGCGTTGCGGGGGCGCAGCCCCTGCACAAGGGAGGGCAGAAGGCCCGACCGCCCAAAAAACAACATTGAGGGGAGAAAAACACCTTTGCTCCCCTCGTTCAGATTTGCGAATCAGTTGCGGCTGAGTAGTTACGCTGGAGATTAGAACGGGAACTGACCGCGGCATGGTTGCAATAAGAGATATAAGAGAGTTCACTCCCATTATGGGATGCACGCCAAGAGGTCGTGTCCGGTTGATGCGGGAACCTTACTGGGGTAGGATAGTGGAGATGGAGGAAATCTGTTTTGCCTCGGCCACGCAAATAGTTAGGGCTATACAGAACCGCGAACTGTCTTCGCAGGAGGTGGTGGCGGCCTACCAGGAGCGGCTCGAGGAGGTCAATTCGCGGCTGAACGCCGTGACCGTCGTTGCACCAGACGCGCTTGAGCAGGCAGGGCTGGCGGACCAGAAACAGGCTCAGGGCGAGGAACTCGGCCCCCTGCATGGTCTTCCTTTTACTGTCAAGGATACTTTTGAAACGGCTGGCCTGCAGAGCCCGCTGGACATTCGAATCCGGCAGAGACAGGTTTCGAGGACAGACGCGACAGTCGTTGCCAGGATGAAACAGGCCGGGGCAATCCTGTTGGCCAAAACCAATTGCCCGCCGGCGGGCAGTGGCGCCGATACGGAAAATGCGGTAATTGGACAGACGCGCAATCCGCACAACGCCGGCTGTTCTCCAGGAGGCAGCAGCGGCGGCGAAGCTGCGCTTATCGGGGCAGGTGGATCTCCTTTAGGGCTTGGCAGCGACACGGGCGGCGGTTTGCGCGTTCCGGCAGCCTTCTGCGGCATTAGCGCGCTCAAGCCAACCCAAGGCCGCGTTCCAAACACGGGCGTCTATAATCAGCCGGGCGGGTTCACGGATCAACGTACGCAGATTGGGCCGGCGGGCCGCAGCGTCGAAGACCTACTGCTGGCATTGCGAATTATTGCCGGACCGGATTACTTCGATGGCGGGGTTGTATCCAAGCCATTGTACGACCCCGACCAGCTGCCTCTGCGTGATCTGACAATCGCTACTTTCCCCTATGATCCTTCTTCCCTGGTAACCTCTGCGGTGGCGAATGCGGTGGGCGCGTCGGGGCAAGCCCTGGCACGCGCCGGCGCCCAGGTTGTGGAAAATCGCCCGCTTGACCTGGTTGGCGGCGCCCGCGATCTGGACCGCGGTTGGCGGCAGATGGCGGCCACACGCGGCCAGGATGTGGTGGAATTGCTCTATGCCTGGGACCAGTTCCGCACTAATCTGCTCCAGTACATCCGCTATTACGACGCGATTCTCTGTCCCGCGGTTCACCATAGTGCGCCCTCTATTGGCGCGCGCGACAATCAGCGCTTCGACTACACTGTCCCATTCAGTCTGACAGGCTATCCGGCCGCGGTCGTTCCGGTCACGGTAGATGTAGACGGCCTCCCTGTTGCTGTGCAGATTGTTTCCCATCCCTGGCGGGAGGACATCGTGTTTGCCTTGGCCCTGGCGCTTGAAGAGGAGTTCAAGGAATGGCAAAAAGATCTCCATGGCGGGTTGAAACTGTAGCGCCTGATTGGCGTAGAGTAAGCATAAGCATCGTCAATATGGAGGGCATGATGGAAGAGGAACGCAGGGAAGATAGTACAGAGCAGAGCGGGACAGAAGAGGCAGGGAGCTTCGGCGAGAGTGATGACATAGCCGAGGAGATTCAACGGCTTGTCGAAGCGATGGCGCGGGCGGCCCGAAATGTCTGGAGCAGTGAGCAGCGTATCCAACTGGAGGAGGATCTGCGTCGCGGATTGGGTTCGCTGGTGGGGAACCTGGAGGAAGCTCTCGACCGATTCAGCCGGAGCGAGCAGGGGCAGGAGTTCCAGGAGCAGGCGAGCAAAGTGGCAGACCGTGTGCGGGAGAGCGCCCTGGCTGCCGAGTTGAAGGACGGGCTCACCGGTGGCCTGAAGACGGCGGCTAACGAGGTGCAAAAGTTTGCCGACAGCCTCGAAGAGCAACAGGAAGGGTCAGACTCCGGGCAGGACATTCCTGTGGAATCAGGAGACGACGAGAAAGACGAGGAGGAGGCGTAAGGGAAGGGGAGAGTCGGTCCGCTGCGGTCACAAGGAGCGAAGTCAGGGAAAGGAGAAGAACAGTTTGGCGATCTTCAGGATTCCTTGACTCCAGGGTACACGGTGTGAAACTCCGCTGCTTCCCTCGAAGGTTGACAGGTTATCCATGTACCATACGTAGTTTCGTACCAAGGCGTCCTGGTTGCTGAATTTCGGGTCCCAGCCAAGAGCCTGTTGGGCTTTGGCGACCGCTACAAATGAGTCTTTCGCTGCAGTCTCATATACCCATTTGTATAGGGGTGAGAGTCCGAGTTTTTCCAGAAGACGCAATGTCCATATGGCCGGCGCCGCGGGCAGAGGAATTATGCGCTTGCCGTGGCCTGCAAAGTCGAGCACGGCCTGGTAGTCTTCCTTCATGGTCGCGAACTCGGTCGCACCTATATTGAAGGTGTCGTTGACCTGTGCGCGGGGAAGCGTGGCAGCCAGGAAAATCGCTGAGCACAGGTCCTCTACGTCCAGGAGTTGATAACGATTCTTGCCACTGCCCAGCATGGGAAAGTTTTTGCCGTCCTTGGCCCAGTCGTAGAAGAGTGCAAAGACGCCTAGCCGCTCTGGTCCTACAAATGATTTGGGCCGTATGATCGGTACACACATTCCCTCCTGCCTGAATTTCTGGCAGATCTCCTCGGCTCTTATTTTGGCCTCTCCATACGGGCCCACCCCCTGCAGCCTATCATTTTCGTGCAAAGGATGGTGGTCGGGGATGCCATAGACGGCGGTAGAAGAGATGTGGACCAATCTGTCCACGCCCGCTTCAAAGGCAGCCTCCAGGACATTCTGGATACCGTCAATATCTGTGGAAAAGATCTCTTCCGGGCTGTATAGAGGCAGTGCTGCCGCGGCGTGGATGACAAAATCCACGTTTTCCATCGCGGAGCGGACAGCGGCCATGTCGCGTATGTCGCCCTCCACAACCTTGATAGAGTCCCGCTCAGGATAGTCGAAGGGGGCAATGTCGAGCGACACAACTTGAATCCCTCTGGCACGCAAGTAGCGCACGAGGTTGATGCCGAGGAAGCCGGCACCGCCCGTAACCAGGCAGGTCTTCAGGGCTCGCTGGCTGCCAGACTCTTCTCCTGTTTGTCTGCTCTCGGTGCTGGGACCGTGAACATTGGTGGCGGCTGAATATTCCAAGGGTTGGGATGGACGCATCGGCATTTGTGGTTTCGTGGTTAGGTGGTGTCACCACCTGGTCGCTGGTCTCCACTGCTGTGGAAGCGCTAAGTAGACGCTATCCAGTTTTTCAAGAGCGAAGCGGTGGACTCAAAGGCCAGGTCGGCAGGGATTTCGTGCGCACGAAACCAGCCGGCATCCTGCGCATCATCGGCCACGTAGGGAATTTCCGGAGAACAGGCCGGCACCGCATTGAAGGCAAGCACTATTCCGAGGCGCTGGCCTTCGTCGTTTTCCATCGGGAAGATGTCGATCAGTCCGCCGATTTTCGAGCGCAAGCCGACTTCTTCCTTCAGCTCCCGCTGTAGCGCTTCCTTGGGCATTTCATCGGCATCCATATAGCCGCCGGGCAGAGACCATTTGCCTTTTGCTGGGTCCACCGCTCGCTGAATCAGGAGGACCTTGTCCTGATGCAAAACGAAGGCTATTACAGCCACTTTTGGATCGTGAAATTGGACGAATCCACAGCCCGAACAGACAGGGCGCAGGGCGTTGAAGCGCACCACTTCCGACATGGGACCGGCGCAATAAGGGCAGTAGCGGAACTTGCTGTTCATTTCTACAAGTATAGCACCAGGAATATGGAAGTGGTATACTTGTGAAGCGCTGCTTTCCAGCAGAAAAACCTGACATGAACAAGACTAAGACCGTGCTGCAAGAGCGTCCCGCACGAGCCGCGTTGACCCGGACAGGTGGTTTTCTGACCGGATTCAGCCATACGCTGCAGCCGTACATCGGTTGTCGCTTCGGATGCAGCTACTGCTATGTACGCCAGTCCAACGTCCATCGTTTTCACGGCGGCGGACAGGAGTGGGGAACCTACGTATATCCGCGCGTGGGGATCGCCGACAGGCTGGAAAAGGAGTTGGCGGGACTGCAGAGGCGAGATGCGCTGGAGCATTCGGCGTTCTTCATGTCTTCCTCAACGGATCCGTACCAACCCGCGGAACGGTCCTACCATTTGACGCGCCAGTGCCTGACCGTGATGGAACGATTGCCGCCCGGCCTGCTGGTCATTCAGACGCGCGCGCCGCTGGCGGCAAGGGACTTCGACATTATGGCGGCGTTGGGAGAGCGATGCCTGCTCAACATGACAGTTGAGACCGATCGAGAAGATGTGCGCCGGTCCGTGACGCCACATTGTCCATCCATTGAACAGCGACTTGATGCAGCGCGAAAGGCTCGGGAGCAAGGCATTCCGACCCAGTTGACAGTTAGCCCATGCCTGCCCTATTCCAGTGTGGAGACTTTCGGAAAACTGCTCCTTGAAGTTAGTGACAGGGTGATAGTAGACAGTTTCATTTCCGGCGATGGCTGCGCGGGCAAGCGGACGGCTCGAACCGACATCCCGGCGCTCTTTGCGCGGTTGGGTTGGGAGGACTGGCGCTCACAGGAGGCTGCCCTGTCCCTCTACGACTGGCTGGAGGAACGGATAGGGACACGGGCGGGCTGGTCACAAGAGGGATTCACGCGCCAGGCTCGCCAGGTAACGGGCAGTTTGCGCTGACGGCGTTCTTGTACCCTGACGGTGAGGTTAACGAGATGAAGAAAGCATTTGGAGGAATCGAGGCAGGAGGCACCAAATTCGTTTGTGCCGTCGGCACCGGGCCAGATGATATCCGAGCGGAGATTCGTCTGCCCACAGAGTCGTCTGAAGTTACCATGGGTCGGGTTATCGACTTTTTCCGCGGCCAACAGGAGCAGCATGACATTGCTGCCATTGGCGTGGCCTCCTTCGGTCCCGTAGACCCGGACCCCGACTCGCGGACCTTTGGACACATTACGAACACGCCAAAGCCGGGCTGGGCAAATACGCCGGTGGCGCCGATTCTACGGGATGCGTTTGACGTGCCCATCGGCTTCGACACCGATGTCAATGTGGCAGCGCTTGGCGAGCACAGTTGGGGCGCGGCGCAAGAGGTGGATACGTTCGTGTACCTGACGATAGGTACAGGCATCGGCGGCGGCGGCATGGTGGACGGAAACCTGTTGCACGGCCTGATTCATCCGGAGATGGGTCACATTGCGATTCCCCACAATTGGGAAAGGGATCCCTTCGCCGGCACATGCCCATTTCACGGCGACTGCTGGGAAGGGCTGGCCAACGGGCCGGCGCTTGAAGAGCGCTGGGGCCAGGCGGGTGAATCGCTGCCGGAGGGACATGAAGCGTGGTCGCTGGAAGCGCACTATGTTGCGCTGGGTGTCACCAGTATCATGATGATCCTGTCGCCGCAAATGGTTGTTTTGGGCGGCGGCGTAATGGAGCAGGCGCATCTTTTCCCTCTTGTCCACCGGGAAGTACAGTCGCAACTGAATGGCTACATTCAAAGTCCTGCTATATTGGAAAAGATAGAAAGCTATATGGTGCCGCCGGCGCTGGGAGGCCGCTCCGGTGTGCTGGGCGCGATAGCCCTGGCTCAGCGGGCGCTCCAAGATGCCTGACCTGTTGTTATACCTTCGAGACGAACGAACGCAACTCCCCGGGCCGTATGACCACCCCCTTTAACCCCACCGAGCATCCGCACCGGCGCCGCAATTTGCTCACCGGAGAGTGGATACTCGTCTCTCCACACCGCATGAAGCGGCCGTGGCAAGGGCAAACGGAGACACCGCCGCCGCCGCCGCTGCCCGCCTATGACCCTACCTGCTATCTATGTCCCGGCAACGAACGGGCCGAAGGGTTCGTTAATCCCAACTATACGCACACCTTTGTGTTTGACAACGACTTTGCCGCGTTGCGCACAGATACGCCAGGCGGCGAGGCGCAGAGCGGCCGGTTCTTTCAGGCGCAGGCAGAGACGGGGGTCTGTCGCGTCATCTGTTTCAGCCCTCGTCATGACCTGACGTTGGCGCGCATGGATCTGACGGACATTCGACGGGTCGTGGATCTTTGGGTGGAACAGGTGGAAGAGCTGGGCGAACAACCGCACATCGGCTATGTTCAGGTCTTTGAGAACCGGGGCGCGATGATGGGCAGTTCAAATCCTCATCCACATGGGCAAGTCTGGGCGACCCGGCGGCTGCCGACCGAGCCGGCCAAAGAAGATCAGGAGCAGCGAGCCTACTTTGAGAAGGTGGGCGCGCCGCTGTTGGTGGATTATCTGGTGGCGGAACTTGCGGCAGGCGAGAGGGTGGTGTTGGAAAACGAAGACTGGGCGGTGGTGGTTCCTTACTGGGCAGTCTGGCCTTTCGAAACGATTGTCCTGCCCAAGCGTCACTGCCGTGACATGGCGGGGCTATTTCCAGCAGAGCGGGATTCGCTGGCCGACCTCTTTAAGCGGCTGTTGATCCGCTATGACAATCTTTTCGAGACGAGTTTTCCCTATTCGATGGGCTGGCACGGACAGCCGACAAGTGATGGCGACCACTCCCACTGGCAACTCCACGCACACTTTTACCCGCCGCTGTTGCGCTCTGCTGACGTCAAGAAGTTCATGGTGGGTTATGAAATGCTGGCTACACCGCAGCGGGATCTCACCGCGGAACAGGCCGCACAGCGGCTGCGAAGCCAGAGCGAAATTCACTATTTGGACCGCTGAGACTCTGCGCGGTCTCGTCGATAGTCCTCTCTGGCGGCCAAGTAGGCGTCGCCTCCGTGGCAGTCGTTGATCACAGTCAGCGGAAACTCTTCCACCTCCAGCTCGCGAATCGCTTCGCTCATCAGATCATGATAGGCGAGAATTCGGCTGCTGCGGATCTGACGGGCAAGAAGAGCGGATGCGCCGCCGATTGCGCCAAAATAGACTGCGTTATGGCGGACGAGAGCATTCTTGACTTCCTCTGAACGGCTCCCTTTGCCGATAAAGCCGGTCACCCCTCTTTCCAAGAGAGGTAATGTATAGGGGTCCATTCGGACGCTGGTGGTGGGGCCGGCCGGTCCGATAACAGCGCCTGGTTTGGCCGGGGCGGGCCCAACATAGTAGATTACCTGCCCTGCCAATGGCAGCGGCAATTCTTCGCCGCGTTGCATCGCTTCGACCAGCCGCTTATGCGCTGCGTCTCTTGCGGTGTAAATTCTGCCTGTCAGGGCGACTTGGTCGCCTGCCCGTAAAGCCTGCACCGCGTCGTGGCTGAGTGGCGCTTCAACTGCTATAGCCATCACAACTCCAAAGTTGCCCGGCGCGGCGCCGAGCAGTTGAGGTTCACTGCCAAGGGCAGCGCGGCGATATGTGTTGCTATAGTTTCGACATGTACGGCCAGCGCGGTGACAACGCCGCCCAGGCCCTGCGGGCCGATTCCGAGTCGATTGATAGCGTCCAGCAGTTCGTTCTCCAATGTGGCCAAGTGCGGGACAGGATTGACGCTGCCAATTGGGCGCAGCAACGCTTTCTTCGCTGCAATACCGACGGTGTCAAGAGTTCCTCCGATTCCGACGCCGACGATTAGAGGCGGGCAGGCATTCGGCCCGGCCAACTCGACGGTTTCCAGGACGAATCTGCGCACACCTTCTTCGCCAATGGCTGGGGGAAACATCTGGAGTCGGCTCATTAGTTCGGCCCCGAACCCCTTCTGCAGCGTGCTGATGCGCAGACAGTCTCCGGCGACGATTTGCCAGTGAATCAGGGCCGGTGTGTTGTCACCGGAGTTGACGCGCAGGAGCGGGTCACTCACGACAGACTTGCGCAGGTCGGCATAGGCATCTCGGGTTGCATCCTGCAGCGCCGTGTCAATTTCGCCGCCGCTGAAGTGCACGTCCTGGCCGACTTCGACGAACAGAATCGCCATTCCTGTATCCTGGCAGGTGGGGATGGTCTCGGCCTCGGCATAGGCGGCGTTCTCGAGCAGGAGTTCAATTACCTCCTGGCCGGTTGGCGACTGCTCATCGCGGCGCGCGGTGCGCATAGCATCGAGGTAGTCATCGGGCAGACTATGGGCAGAGTGGCGCAAGAGTTCACCGACCGATTGTCTCACCTCCTGGACATCGATAGTTCGCAAAGTTCTTGTCCTCCTTAGGGGAAAGTTGTGCCGAATGGGAATGCGAGTTCGAATACGCCTCCCACTTCAGTTTTTCCGTTACTCAATTCTCTGCCTGCTGCTCGACAAGAGCGGCGGCCAATTCGGCAAAGCGGGAATCCTCCGGCGCGAGTTCTACTGCCTTCAACAGCTTTGAAAGGACGGCCGGATCGTCGCGGTCGTGTAGGAAATGGCCCCAGGCGTCCACTGCAAGAATGGCCGCCCGATCCGGTTGAAGGGTCAACGCGTGATGTCCATACTGGTTCAGGAGCTCGCCAACCATGTGTTCATATCCAAAAGCCGCCGAACCGGCAGGAATCGGCTCATTGCCAAACAGCCATTCCGGGCCCATTGACCATAAGGCATCGAAAGATGCTTCCCAGTCTCCGGCAAATACATGGCTCAGCAATGGGAACGGGCTGGCGAGAGCGAGTTGGCGGCTCACGTCCAGGTGATGGCGAATCCATACGGCGTTCCAGCGGACTGTTTCGTTAGACGGGGAAAGGATCTCCGCCTGCTCAATTTCAATGAGCGCATTGGCGTAAAGGCCAGCTTCGGCTAAGGCGAGAGCGCGGCTGTTCCATGCGCGCAGTTCAGCAGACTGATCGTCTGGCAGCGACCTGGGGGCGGCCTCGACCAGGTCCTGACCGTCCCACCGGAAGAACCGCGCCATGTAGAGTTGCAGGCCGCAGGCATAGCAGAATATGTACGGGTCGCTGTTGTTCAACAGCAGGTCCACTTGGCCGTCGCCATTCAGATCGGTTACGGATCCCACGTCGGGGATACTGTTGAAGCTGCTGATGATGAGGGACAGGTCAATTCCGTCCCAGCGCAGAAGTTCGAGGCAGCCTCCATGCGCGCCGGCCCCTCCCTGGACGGTCAGCCACAAGGCGTCAGTTTCCAAACCTACCTGTTCGAGGGAGAATTCGTCGAGGTAGTTGACGCAATCCAATTCCGCTCGGTCCAGCTCTATCCAGCCGCCGGCCTGTGCTTCGTGGATCGACACAGAGTGTTTGGCGGACGAGGTTTGCGGGGGAAGTCCATAGGTAAAGGCGACGTACAGGGGAGGCCCATCTTCCGTATCGATTTGCTGCACTGCCACGCTGCGCGACGGGTCCTGCACCATGTCATACTCGGTGGCAAGCAGGTCTGCCAGCGTTTTATCACGCGGTTGAGGACCGGCCGTTTCCGCCACCGGCGCGGTGTCGATCCCGCCTTCAAAAGCATCTGCAAGCTCTGCAAATCGGCGGTCCTCCGGCGCAAGTTCAGCCGCGCGTTGCAGGCCAGCCTGAACCGCAGGGTTGCTAGGGTCGATGAGAAAACGTCCCCAGGCGCCAAGCGCGTGGGCGGCCGCTCGTTCCGGCTGCAAGGCCAGCGCAGTATCGGAACATTGGGCGAGCAGGAGACCCACGACGTGCTCGAATCCCGCAGCCGCCGACTCGCTGGGAATTGGTTCGCTGCTGGCCAAGGTCGACAGGCCGACCTCCCAAAGCGAGTCAAACGCCACTTCCCAGTCGCCTGCGAACACGTGATTCAGCAGCGGGTAGGGGCTGGCAGAGGCCTCCTGCCGATTGGCCTCAAGGTGGTGTCGGATCCAGATTGCGTTCCAGGCGACGATGGCGTTTTCGGGAGCAATAGCCTCGGCCTGCTCGATCTGATCCAGTGCGTCGGCAAATAGATTGGCGGCGGCAAGCTCTGCCGCGCGGTCATTTAGCGCGCGCAGTTCGGGGGGGCTATCGTCGTCAAGGGGAGCAGGCGTCACTTCCATCAACGTCTGACCATCCCAATAGTATAGCTGTGCCCAATACTGTCTTACGCCGCAGGCATAGCAGAAAATGTAGGGGTCGCTGTTGTTGAGTAGCAGGTCGAGTTGTTCGTCGCCGTTCAAATCGACGAGCGAGCCGGCATCCGGACTGCTACTGAATCCGCGGATTACGACGGTCAGTTCTTCGCCATCCCAGCGGAGCAGTTCGAGGCAACCGCTGTGCGCCCCAACGCCGCCCTCGACTTTCAGCCAAACGTTTGCCGGTTCAATGGTTACCTGTTCAAGCGAGGATTCATTCAAGTGTTCGGCGCATTCCAGTTCCACGCGGCCCAACTCTGTCCAGCCGCCGGCTGTGGTGGCGTGGATCGAGACTTTTTGCCTGAAGGAAATGTTGTTCGGGGGAAAGCCATGCGTGTGAGCAACGAACAGGGGCTCTTCATTGACGCCCGAGATTGGTTGTGCGGTTACGAGACGGCCCCGGTCCTGATTCAGGCCATATTCGGTGGCCAGCAGGTCTGCCAGTTCCGTCAGGTCCGGCGAAGAGGTCGTTCTTGACGTAGTCGTTTGGGTAGACGGAACGGGCCACACAGAAGGTTGCGTGCAGCCGCCGAGAAGAAGCGTCAGCACAAGTGTTAGAAAGAACAGGCGCCGCAGTGGAGGAAGGGGCATTGTATACTCCTTCGATCAGCCAAAATGATGCCAAAATCTCATCGGAATTGGAAGTCGGTTTTCGCTCCAATTCACTGGTGGCCAATGAACGCTTCGATCGTGCGTTTGGCAGTAGATGGTGCTTGCTCTTGTGGGTCGCGTGTAGGGATTGTTTGGCTCTTTAACTCCAAGGATTCTTTATCGATTGTGAAATGTCAAGTTCAGACCGTGGACGGGCAGACTCTCTGCTTGGTTTTTCCAGCAATCCGCGGCATTGAAAGTCTGATTTCTATCCTGTATTTCCTGGACTTTTCCAGCGCTTGCGCCGACGAATCGTGTTCACGAAGCGTTCGGGAACGCACTGGTCGGGTCCAAAGAAACCTTTCCCAAACCCTAGACCTTCGTGTCTCGGTACATCTTGCCATTGCGCCAAGTGGCGACATAGCCTTGGGTGGCGATGGCGCGGCGTCTTGCCTTGATCGCAGCCCGCTTCAAAGCAATCAACCCGAGTTCGGCGAAACTGAGGGTCTTCATTTGCTCCTCAGTTGCATAGATCAGACTTGGGTCCTTGACAGTCATTTTCGTTTCTCCTGGAGGTCTGGGATTGCTTCCGCGCTCCATAACCACTGGTGTGGTCTCCGTGCTATCGTAGAGTACCCACTCATCGACAATCTGCCGATAGATCTCCTGAAAGTTACGCCATCCCTTCTCCATCCGACGACGAATGACGTCTTCCGGCACGTTGTGACCGCCCTCACGCACTCGTTGCGCTACCCGTTCTATTGCTCTCTCCGGATTGGTAAGTCGGAAAAAGAGGAGTCGGACGACATATCCCTGTGCCCTCCAAACCGGGATCATGCGTGCAAAGATTCGCGCGCTGAGTGTCGTCTCAAAGGCGAAACTTCCGCCTGCGCTGACTATATCACGGATCATGACAAGCATCAAGCGACCAGCCTGAATCCCGGCCTTTTCCGGTTGGAATGGATTGAGGCCGGCCGCCAGCAGATCGGCATTTACAAATCTGGGGCAGTTTGCCTCTCTAACGAGGAATTCGCGGGCGAAGGTAGTTTTGCCTGCACCGTTCGGGCCGGCAATGATGAGAATCTTTTTTGTGGATTTTGGCGCAGCTTGGTCTGGGGGAGTCACATGCCCATTGTACATCATGTAACTGCGGGAGGGCATTTCAGCCCAAGGGTGTCAATTGGACGGCGCGGCGCGGCACCCTCGCGCCGCATTCAGAGACAGGAAGCAAGCGCAGGTTTGGGGCAGGAAAAACAGGCGGGTCTGTAGAAGTCAAATTCGACAGGCAATCGGTCCTTCGGGATCTTGCCGCTCGGCTAAGCGAGTGTTATCTTGAACCATCTTTGGGCCATAGTGCCAGGCCATCCTGGTCAGAGGGCGGAGCGCTCTCCGCGGAAGTAAGCCGCCACCGCAGCAGTTGACTACATTGTCGAAACCTGGCTAGCGAACAATATGACCAATCTCGAGCTTATTGAGGCGTTACGACAGAACTATATCGCCTATTTTCAACTGTTTCACGGCCAACATGGAATATGTGTTCACGTAGACCAGGATGTCGCGTGGATTATCGCCAACGGGCCGCCAGGAAATCATATTCTGCGAGCTACGTTGCCCGCGGGCCGCGTTGACGAAGGGATCGACGAGTTGCTTGGCACGATAGGCAGAAGGACAGGGGGCATTCGCTGGCTGCTCTTCCCTGCAGACCGGCCTCTCGATCTTCGCGACAGACTAAGGCGGAGGGGCCTGTCAACGGGAATGGGCGACCATTGGATGTTTCGCCCACTTGATCGGTTGCCCACGCAGCTTTCGCCTTGCTGTATCAGTCCCGTGAAGGACCTGGTAGGGCTGCGCGCCTGGTGGAAGGCCTCGGCGCTTGGGTTCGGAACGACCCAGCGCGCCGCGCAACCATGGTACGACGCCTACCGACGCCACAGTTTCGGCCGGAATGCCTACGCCATCAATTTTGTCGGACAAGCGGACCAGATGACGGTAACATCGGCCACGCTGGTCCTGGCCGGCGGCATCGCAGGGATTTACGACGTTTCGACGCCGCCGGCGTTTCGCGGCCGAGGCTATGGCAAGGCATTAACATGCCAGCTTCTCAAATATGCGCGGGCAAAGGGGTTTTCTCATGCCGGCCTGCAGACTGCCGACGCCGTGCAGTTCTACCAAGGACTGGGATTCGAAACAGGTTATCAAGAGGAGGAGTTCTTCTGGGCAGCGGGCGAGACCGATGAGGAATGAGGATCAGGAGCTCGGGAAAATGCAGTCAAATCGGCAGTCTGATACACTGATATTAATGGGTGCAGTGGCGACTGCAACGGGATACGCAAGGAAACACAATGCAGAATGAATCAGCGGACGGCGGCACAGCCGACGCGACAATAGCGCCGACGCGTCCGACGCCAAAAAAGCGCGTCTTTGATCTGGCGTGGCCGGTCATTGGTGAGAGTTTTCTAGAGACGATGTTGATGGTCGTCGACACCTGGATGGTGGCTCAACTGAGCACTGCCGCGATCGCAGGCGTGGGCGCATCGGTGCAGGTGATGTTCTTCATTATCGCAGCGCTCAGCGCTCTGGGCGTGGGTAGCAGTGTACTGGTTGCCCAGGCTTTTGGCGCGCGCAAGCTGGCCGAAGCCGCGCGTCTGGCGCGCCAGTCGATCGTTTGGAGCATACTCATCTCTGTTCCTCTGGCTGTGACGGGCTACTTTCTGGCGGGGCCGATCATTGGTCTGTTCGGCACCGAGGCGGACGTGGCACGGATTGGCGAGGAGTATCTGCAGGTGACGATGGCGACCGTTGTCGTTCTGGTTGTGCTGATGATCGGGGGCGGTGCGCTGAGGGGGTTGGGGGATTCGCAGACGCCAATGCGGGTAACGGCGCTGGCAAACGTGGTCAATATCTTTCTGACATACGGGCTGATTTTCGGCGTGGCCGGATTGCCCGCTCTTGGGGCAGTGGGGAGCGCGTGGGGCACATTTCTTTCCCGTTTGCTGGCCGCGACTCTACTCTTGGTCGTCATGTGGCGCGGTCGTCAGGGCGTTGCTATTGCCGGGCGAAACAACTGGTTGCCGGAAGTAAAAGTGGCATCTTCAATCCTGCGGATTGGTGTACCGGCAGCATTGGAGCAGTTGCTTACTGCGGCGGCGTTTACCATGATGACGGTTATCGTCGCGGGACTGGGAACAGCAGCCCTGGCGTCCCACCGCATTGCCTTCAATGTTCTTTCGCTCTCCTTTTTGCCTGGTTTTGGCTTCGGCATCGCTGCTACCGCCCTGGTTGGCCAGTCAGTTGGCGCGCGTGAACCAGGGGAAGGGTCAGAGGCAGCTGCCATTGCCACGCGCTGGTCGGCGACGTGGATGGGTGTAATGGGAGTTGTTTCTTTCATTCTGGCTGAGCCAATCATACGCTTGTTCAGTCAGGATCCTGCGGTGATTCGTGAAGGAGTCGCGGCCGTTCAGGTGGTGGCGCTGGCGCAGCCATTCTGGGCTGTACTGTTCGTTCAGTCGGGGGCCTTGAGAGGGCTGGGCAACACCGGCTTTCCTTTGCGGGCCAATACTAGCGGCCTCTGGTCAACCATGTTAATAGCCTGGGTGGCAGTCACCTATTTCAATGGCGGAATCGCCCAAGTATGGGGCGTTTTTCTAATCACCTCTCCTATAATGGCTGTTGTGCTGTGGAGACGCTTCAAACGAGAAGTAACGGACTGGACCGCCGAAGTCGAAGGAGACCCACTGCCTGTCGCCCAACCGGAAGCGGTTTCAGTGCCCTGACCTGGCGTATTTTCGTGTTTCTACCGGGGTGAGCCAGCCCAGACCAGACTCAGAGTAGATATGAAACAGCAGTATCCTGTCCCCGCCGCGATCCATCGAGTGGATGAAAAGATCCGGCGCAGCCATTTCATCACTACAGTTGGGCCGGCCGCCTCTGTCGAGGATGCACGAGCATTCATAAAGGAGGTGCGCGCCGAGTTTGAAACGGCCAACCACAACTGTTGGGCCTACGTGGTTGGCCCACCGGGTTCAAGCGGCCATGCCGGCATGAGCGATGACGGCGAGCCGCATGGAACGGCAGGCCGGCCGATGCTAACCGTGCTACTCCACAGCGAGCTGGGCGATATTGTCGCGGTGGTAACCCGCTTCTGGGGGGGAGTGAAGCTGGGCAAGGGGGGGCTGGTCAGAGCCTATAGCGGGGGCGTCAAGTCCGCTTTGGAGGCCCTGCCTCGTGTTGAGAAGATGCCCAGGTCAGAGTTGGAGGTTGTTATCGGCTACAGCGAGGTTACGCTGTTTCAACGCATGTTGCCGGAGTTCGAAGCCGAAATCCTGACGCCGACATATACCGATATTGTGCATTACGTGCTCCGTATGCCCACCAAGCACGTGGAGCAGTTCAGCGTTCGTCTGGCAGATCTGACGAACGGGCAGGGGCACCTGTCTGTTCACTCCTCTGAATAGGGAGCACCTGAATTTGGGCAATCGATTCCAGGATCAGGTCAGCAGCAGCTGACAAGGAATTAAGGTTGCCGACGCCGGTCAGGACACCCACTGCCAGGGCTGCGCCGGCTGCGTGGGCCATTTGAAGATCGGTCACTGAATCCCCGACCACAGCAGTCTGACTCAAAGGAACTCCAAGCTGGGCCGACGCCGCCTGCAACGCGTCGGGCGCCGGTTTTGCGCGATATGAACTGTCGCCGCAGGCGATGAAGTCGAAGAAGCGGGTCAGGCCGAAGTGTTCGAGGACGGCCTCTGTTGGGCCGCTGTCGTCGCTGGTAATGAGGGCGATTCTCACACCATCTTCGTGTAGTAAGGCCAAGAATGTAGCTAAGTCTGTCACCGGCGTGAGGTCGACAGAGTTAGCGAGAAGTGGTGCAAACTCCTGCCGAACCAACTGTACGCAGGCAGACCAGGGAATCTGCGGATCTGCGTATTGGAAGAGCACTGTCGACGCGGCGTGAACTGTGACTTCGCTGGTTGCCGTGGCGAATGGGCCATTCTCGTTAAAGGCGCCTGCGACTGTGTCATAGCCAAGAGCGCTACAGAGTGCAGTGTGTAACCCGGCCTGATGCGGAATCTGTGACAGTAATTGGTCCACTGCCATCAGGAATATGGGGCGCCAACTGGCATTGAAGTCAAAGAGGGTTCCATCCTTGTCGAAGACTATGAGCCCGGCGTCATGGAGGTGGTCACCAAAGTAGACTAGGCCCATGGCGCGGCGGCGTCAGAAGGACGCGGGGAGCGACTTAGGCGGGGAACAAGCACAACCGGTCGTTACGAGCAAGGGTTTGCCAGATAGTCTTCGCCGATGATAATGCGCAGATCGGTCGAATCGGGAATGAGTAGTCCTGGAAGCGTGTAGAGGGATGTTATCAGATTGAGTTGGCGGCTCAACTCTTGCAAAAGTGACTCGTGTGTATTGTAGTTGACGAGCAGCGTGTGCAGATAGTCAGTACGGTCGGCATCGCCGATGGACACGACCTGCCAGCCGTTAGCTTCAAGCTCGCGGCGCACCCGGGCCGCGACACCGGCGCAGCTTGTTCCGTTCAGGATTTCCAAGCGAGCCTCGCGCACGGTCATCACGCGTAAATTGGCTTTCAGATCGGTCGATGGGAGGTCTGTGGACGAGATTTCAGCGTCTGCAAGAGCAAGCGGCTGAATTTGGGGAAGTGGATCGGTCGGTTTGTCAACGCCGGCTATCGGAACTGGTACCGGATCAAAGAAAGCCTTGAGCTCAGGACGAATAAGATCCCGATTTGGAAGCAGAATCCAGGCTCCATGATGGCTATAGGTTTCCACGCCAAAACGGTCGTCTATTACCAAGGTGCGCAATTTGGGAGGGTTAGAACGCACATAGTTGGCGATTTCGGCAGCCGTTGACAGCGGCATATCGGTCCTGACACTTCCCCACGCTGTATTTACCAGTTGCGGCGCCTTGGCAATCAGCGTTGGCAGCATGTTAGCAGAGAACACTTTCTCCACAATGGCCTGGATGAGCTGCTGTTGCCGCGCGGCACGCCCATAGTCGCTGTCCATGTTGCGCGTGCGGGCATACTTCAGGGCAGTCTGGCCGTCCAGGGTATGTATTCCAGCCTCAAGGTAAAAAGTCTGAAAACCGTAATCGAGTGTTGGATACTCCGGATCATGGATGGTCTGAGGTACATTGATTGTGATGCCGTCGATCTCGTCGACGAAGCGGACAAACCCGTTGAAGTCAGCCTGAACGTAGAATTGAACCTCCTGGCCGATAAAGCTGCTGACGGTGTCCTTGGCCAACTGCGGGCCACCGAGGGGATAGCCGCGCTGTTCCCCAATGGCATAGGCGGTGTTTATCTTCGAAGTCAGATTGTAGCCAGGGATCGGCACCCACAGGTCTCTAGGAAGGGAGATCATACCGGCGGTCTGTCTGTGCAGGTCCAGCGTAAGCAACAACATCGTATCGGTGCGAGGGGGCTCGACGCCGTCGATACGTTCATCTGATCCCAACAGGAGAATGTTGATCGGCTTCTCGGGAGTTTGGGCCTCCGCGGTCATAGCGGGCGTTTGGGCGTTCTGGGGAGGGGAAGTCTGTTGCGCGCCTGAAGTTACCGGCTCCGTATCAGGACTCTGTGGGACGTGGAGTTCAACTGACATGTCCGGCAAAGTATTGCGTTGCGCGAAATCTCTGGCAATATCGCCGAGTAGGCTGCCGATGAGGATTGAGATGACGAGGATAAGAACAGCGAACACGCCAGCCAAAGAGATGACTAGAGTTCTGTTCCAGGGGCGGGGACCGACCCGATTCTGATCGTCAGGCAACTCTGTCCCGACGGTGGAGTGGCCGAATTCCGACATAATTCTGAGATTATAGCACGACAGTTGGCGCTAAGTACAATTTATACTGCTGATTTTCAGGATGCAACACTACGCCGCCAAACAGTATTATGTGCAACAGCGGCGAAACGAGAGCAGGTTCTCCAGATGGCTATTTTGGTGACTACGCACTCTGTCAACGCGGGAGCGGATGGGCATACAGTCCAGTCTTGGTCAGGATATAGAGAATGTCTGTCACTTCATCCAGGAAGAGCCCTCTCAGGCCAACCAGGGCCATGTCTTCGGCGTCGACATATTGTTGAATGTAGCGCCCTTCTTTGTCGTATACCAGGATACGCTCTTCAGTGGCGTCGGCCACATAGAGAAGGCCGTCGGACTGTTCGGCCAGCGCAAAATCGACGAGCAAGCCACCCAACCCCGGAATTCGCTCAAGACTGAATGGCAGTTGCTGCCCTTCACGGAAGCGGAGCAATGTGCCATCCTCACTGAGCATCCAGATGTCGCCGTCAATACCCATTGCGATCAGACCGGCGAGGTCGCCCTGAATCTGCTCATCGAACCATGCGGACGGTGGGTCATCATAAGCCAGACCGGCCGGCGCATAGCGATAGATCTGATTTGACCGTTCGTCAGCCAGGTAGAGGCGGCCGTTGTAGATTGCTATCTGCCCCACGCTTCCGAGAGAGTTCTGTTCTCTGAGTACCAAGTGGGTCGCGCCATCAAGGCGATTGTAGCGGAAGACATTGTTGTTACGGTCCAAGACCAGGAGGCTAGCTTTGTCGGCAAAGCCGGCAATGCGGGGTTGCCAGGCGATATCCACCAACCTGCCTACAGTAACGCCAGAGACGACATCGCCTTCATTCAGGATGGCGCCGTTATTTTCTTCGAGCAGCGAGCGTTCGGGATTGGTGCGATAGTGGGCTATGGACTGTTGGCCGCTGTCGAAGACGTAAATGTCCTGATCGGAAACGACGATTCGCTGCGGCTCGGCGTCGGCAGGGTACTGTAGCAGCGGAACATCGAGGGAGTACAGTGCGCGGACCTGCAGCAAGTCCTGGAGTTCGGTTGCAATGACCTCGGAAAGCTCCTGGATTTGCTCGGTAACACCGATGAGAACGACTGCTTCATCCAGATATCGTTGCGCCTCGCTCAGGGAGGCGCGTGCGGTCGCTTTGTCGTCAACTTCGAGCGCCTGCTGGACCTGCAGCAATTTGCTGTCGGCCAATTGAACGAGCTGCAGCCCTTCTTCCTGATTGAGGCTGCCTTCGCGCAAGAAGGCGGCGCCCACTACAGCTGAAGTAAGTAGCGGTATAAGGATCGCGATCGTAATGATCAGTCTGCGCCGATTGCCTTTCGAGGGTGCCGGCGGCGCGTAGCCCGGCAGCGCGGGCAGTTGGATACGCTCCTCTGCCTGCGGCTGGTCGGCCGGCTGGTCAGCCGGCTGTGAAGGCGGCTGAAAGGGAGGTTGTTCAGGCGGCTGTGCGGCTTCTTGTGGAGGAGGCGGAGGTTCTGAGGAAGGATCCTCAATTTCAGGCTGCAAGGGATGCCCGCCCTGCCGGGCCGGCTTTTCTGGCAAGAGACCTTGCAGAAGACCGGAAAACCAGCTTTGCGGTTTTGAAAAAAAGTGGAGGGCACGCCGGTGCCACGGACCTTTAAGTTTTTTGAGCGGGCGGAATGGGACCGCCAACTGGTGCTGCATGGTGGGTGCGCTGGGGAGATTCAGGGATGGTTCTCCGGTTCGATTCTGGCGCGAGAGAACGCTATCGGTACTCCCTTCGCCGGGCATGTTGCGAACGGGAGGCGCGGCGCCAACGGCAGTGGGGAGGCGTGCTCCTTTTTCTTCTTCGGGGCCTTGTTCCTCCTCTGAGTAAACCAACAACAGGCCAAGCAGCGGCACATTTTCGCCCTGCTGCCGCAGATGATTAACCATTTCCTGCATGTTGCTGACAGAAGTATTGACGACCGCTCCGCCAATCGTTCTGACGTCGGACTGCAGGATCCACTCACTTTCTCCCAGGAATAGCGCGTCGCCGTTGTGGAGTATATGCCTGTATGTGTGTATGTTTGGTTGCTGCTCACCGCCGATAGGACCTGTGTAGCGTTCCTGGTCAAGAGGGAATTGGTCAAGCCGCTGTTCAGTGGCGACGAGTGCCACAGTCGGTCCTGATGAAGCGATAACGAGGTGGCCCTGGACGACTGCGGCGCAAATGATGCCTGCCTGCAGGTCGATATCGGGGCTGCGCCGGTTCAAGTTGCGCAGGTTTTCGTGTGCGCTGCTGATGGCCTGCTTCAGTACCTCACTGACCGGGCCGCCGGCGGCGTAGTATGTGTATTCAACGGCCGCCTGCATTTCGCGCACGGCGTGACTGCTGACGGGGCTGCCGCCAATCAGTTCGATGAGAATATACAGATTGCCCCTGGCGGCGCGGTCGTCGCCCCATCCGGGTTCTATAATCTCCAGGTGAGAGGCCCGCGGGTTACGGTGGTCAATCAGCTGGGCTGAATGGACATTTGGTTGTATCGAAGAAGCTGTGCTTGCCATAGTTGTTCAGTATTGCGGAGGTGTCCTGGGGCCGCTCAAATTGACCCTGTTTGGGTAGATGGGCTCAAAGGGCAGCACGTTGGCTTGGAACCCGCGAGCGCCGCTTGTTTAGAGTCGAATTTTTATTGTACACCTTACTGATTCAGGCAACAAGCGCCGTTTCCAACGCGTTCAGACCGTGCGTGGGGCCAAGATTTGAGGTATGATGGCACCGCATATATGTCAAGTGCAGTCAAATTGAATCCGCATGCAGTGGCAAGTAGGCGCGAGATTTGCAAGCCGGCGGAAGCGCGCTCATTCTTGTCAGAGTGTGTCTTGGGGGCGCAGAAATTCCGGGTAGCTTCTTCAATTGACAGGTGCCGAACAGGGCTAACTCTTCTTGGCATTTGGGACGATCAGGTCAGATTGAATTCTACTCTATCACTGAACTCAAGGCGTTTCCAATTGGACTCTTTTCGCGCCATTGGGCGGCTCGCCCTTTTTTCCGAATTGGTTCTCGTTCTGCGCTCAGTCGGGGCTGAATAGAGAACGCGATTGGACTTGAGAAAAGCGAATGAGAATCGGAATTGTAGGCGCGCCAAATAGCGGGAAGACGACGATCTTCAATGCGTTGACCCGCAGCGCTACGGCAGCGACAGCGTATTCCAGCGGCCAACTGGAGGTGCATACAGCGGTTGTGGATGTACCCGATTCACGACTCGACCGTCTGGCGCAGATGTTTTTCCCTCGCAAGGCGGTTCATGCCCAAGTTACTTACAATGACATTGCTGGGTTGACGAGGGAGATCGGCAGGGATGGCAGCATCCGCGGGCCGCTTTTGAACGCAATTGCCGGCAACGATGCCTTGCTGTTGGTCGCGCGCGCATTTCAGGATCCCAATGTGCTCCATCCCAATGACCGTATTGATCCGGCCGCGGATTTGGCAGCAATGGAGACTGAATTCCTGCTGAACGATATGGTAACGGTTGAGGGTCGGCTGGAGAGGATCGCGGCCCAGAAGTCACGGGGTCAACTGGAGGAGCGGCAGCGCATGGCGCGCGAGGAAGCGCTGCTGACACGGCTCTACCCATTGCTGGAAGAGGGGAAACACCTGCGGCAGGTGGAGCTGGGCGTCGACGAGCTGAAGATGCTGGGAGGTTTTGGCTTCCTGAGTCTGAAGCCGCTGCTGCGGGTGGTCAACGGCGGAGACGACGATGAAGAGGGGATGTATCCGGATCTCATTGGTGACGAGACTTTTTTGCTCCGCGGCCGGTTGGAGGCCGAAATCGCCTTGATGGCGCCGGAGGAGGCTGCCGACTTTCTGGAAGAGTTCGGGATAGCGGAGCAGGGCCTTAACCGGGCGATTCGCCGTTGCTATGGCGTGCTGGGTCTGATCAGCTTCTTCACTATCGGAGATAAAGAGGTTCGCGCCTGGGCAGTCGAGGCGGGGGCCAAGGCGCCTGAGGCCGCAGGTGTTATACATACGGATATGCAGCAGGGTTTCATCCGCGCTGAGACCATACATTTTGATAGCCTGATGGAAGCGGGGAGTATGGCGGCTGCGCGCAGCCGCGGGTTGCTGCGGCTGGAAGGCAAAGAATACGTAGTTCAGGACGGAGATATCCTGAACATTCGATTTAATGTTTAGGGTAACTACTAAGCCACAGTAGTTGACCAGCCAGCCGTCCCTGGAACCATTCAGGTTCTTGTTGACGCAACTGGTATACAGGCGCCGCCGTGCTCGCCAGCCGACACGCTGCGAAGAAGGCACACGGTCGGTGAGGGATGGTTTTGGAGGGGGGCGTTGCGGGGGCGCAGCCCCTGCACAAGGGAGGGCCGAAGGCCCGACCGCCCAAAATACAACATTGAGGGGAGAAAAAAACACTTTTGTACGCCTCGTTCAGGGTTGCGTATCAGTTGCGGCTGAGTAGTTACTGTTTAGGTAAATACCTTAAGAGATTTCGCACCTACCGGCTTTTGTCTTGAAGGGCGGAAAAAGGTATACTTCGTAACGGTGTTGCGCAGGGACAACGCTGATTTCAAAGAGGAGCGGAAGATGACCGAAGAAACCCTAACAGTCGAGACAGAAGAAGCTGGCGTGACCGCGGTCGAAAACGAAGGCGGCACTGAAGGCGAAACTGAAACCAGCAAAACGGTTGTTCGTCTTAGCGTCGGCCAGGAAATATCCGGCACAGTCAAGCAAGTTACCGATTTTGGCGCTTTTGTCGACATCGGCGCTGGCCGAGACGGGCTGGTCCACATATCGGAACTTTCGGTTGGCCGTGTTAGCAATGTCAAGGACATTGTTGAAGAGGGTCAAAGCGTCACCGTGTGGATCAAGCGCTTGAACCGGGAGCGCAATCGCATCAGTCTGACGATGATTTCGCCGGACACGAGGACGATTCGTGACCTGCAAGAGGGCGAACTCGTCGAGGGTGTGGTTACGAGAATGGTTCCATATGGTGCGTTTATCGACATAGGCGTGGGCACGGATGCGCTCCTCCACGTGCGTGAGATGGGGAACAACTATGTCGAAAAGCCCGAAGATATTGTGGAAATTGATGAGAGGCTTGAGGTTCGAGTCATCACTCTCAACCGGCGCCGGCGTCATATAGATGTCAGCATTAAGGGTCTCCGTGAAGAGCCGGAGAGTGAAGAAGCTGGATTTGGGGATGGAGAGGCGGCTGCGGGCGAAGATTCCGACTCGAATGTTGTTGACAAGTTTGAAGATGTCGAGGTTCTTTCGCCGATGGAGCTGGCCTTCAAGCGCGCCATGGAAGCCGGCGGCGAGGAGGTTCCTTTGCCCAAACCTGCACGGCGGCGCCGGAGTCGTCAACACCGGGCTCGCTCGGTACAGGCCGAGATTATTCAGCGCACTTTGGATACGATGCGAGAGTAGTTGACCGAACTGGTTCTCGTTCAATACAGGCGACGGAAATGTTTATATTCCGTCGCTTTTTTTGATTGGCAGCTTAGTTTCCAGGTAGGTATTTGGCCACATATCGTGTGTTCCTCTGCCAGCCCGTTATGCAGGGCGCGACCGCGGCAATCCGACTGCGGATTGGGTTGGCAGCCGTCAGGTTAGCTGAGCCGGACAGCTGGTATGAAGGCGCGGCGGTCGCTGAGGCATGTTTTTGTAGAGGGGCGTTGCGTGGGCGCAGCCCCTGCACAAGGGAGGGCCGAAGGCCCGACCGCCCGGAACTGCAGTGGTCAGTGATCAGTGGTCAGTGATCTGAGACTGCGGCGATTGATTGAGGATATGAGTGGTGGCTGAGTAGCTACGAATCGAGGAAAGAGAAAACCTGCGCTTGCCCCGGTCAGGGCAGCGAATCGGTTGCGGCAAGGGGGGCGAAAGGCACAATGGAACTTCGAGGCGGAGTGGCACTGGTGACAGGCGGGGCGCATCGCGTGGGTAAGGCAATCACCCTGGAGCTGGCCCGGGCCGGCGCCGATGTTATCGTCCTTTACAATAGTTCCGGGGAGGCCGCGGTTGAGACGGCACGGGAAGCAGAAGCCCTCGGCGTTGCCGCGAAGATTGTGCAATGTGATGTCGCCGACCTGAAGGCAGTTCAGCAGATGGCGAAGGATGTGCGGGCCCAGTCCGGCCGGCTGAGCGTGCTCGTCAATTCGGCCGACTGGTTCGCGCAGGATGCTTTTCCGACGGAGGACTACGAGACCTGGCGCAGGGTGCTGGACATTACCGTTCACGGGAGTTTTTACGTCTGCAACGAGCTGGCGCCGCTCCTGCTGGAACAGCCGCAGGCGGCGATTGTCAATATTGTGGACATATCGGTCTGGCATGCCTGGCCTGGTTTCACGGCCCACGCGGTGGCGAAATCCGGCCTGCTCGCTCTCACACGACAGATGGCGCTTGAACTGGCTCCCACCGTGCGGGTGAATGCGGTGGCGCCTGGACCTGTTATGCCCATGCCGCACTACTCCGAGGAGCGCCTGCGGCGCAGTAGCGAACGCACGTTGATGAAGCGCTGGGGCGAGCCGGAAGACGCGGCCAAGGCGGTCCGGTTCCTGGCTGAGTCCAACTATGTAACGGGCGAGGTGGTGCGCGTTGACGGGGGCGAGTTGATTGCGATGCGATCCAGGTCCGGATAGGGGCGAGCGGCAGCGGCGATCCCGGGCTGGGTTGATACTTCAGGCACAGACACTCAGGGCGACCGGGGCTGGCAGGGGGAAACTGGAGGCTGCATTGACCTTATTTTTCGCGGCACTGTCCGAGGGCAGCAGAGGTAAACATGTTCAGTCTTTTGTTGAGCGACGACAGGAACGCGGTGGGATGGCCAGGACCGTGCAACCTTCAGACGCCGGCAGCGTAGAGAAGAACGTAGGCTTGTATCGACATTCGGCCGGAGGCGAACAATGGAACTGTTGGTAATATGGCTGGTCACATCGATCAGCCTCCTGGTTATATCCCGCATCGGGCTGTTTGGCATCGGCATTGAGGACTTCGGGACTGCGCTCATGGTGGCAGTCGTGCTTGGTCTGCTCAATGCCGTCCTGAAGCCTGTCCTCACATTCCTCTCATTCCCCTTACTGTTTCTGACATTCGGCCTCTTCAGTGTTTTCATTAATGCTGTTGTTTTCTGGCTGGCGGCGGGCCTGGTCAAGGGATTTGAACTGCGCCGCGGCTGCTTCAGTGCGCTGATCGGGCCGATCGCGTTAGCGGTTCTGAACTCAATCATCCTCGCGATTGTGTCTTAGCCAACAAGCACCATAGTTGAATCGGGTCGTGACTAAGGTCAGGACATTCCTGCCGCGATCAAGGCGGTTGGACCGCTGCGGATCGCCAGGAGCGGGTCGAGTAAAGCCCTGGAAATGGGTCCGTTCACTTGCAAGATTCGCTTGCTTTTGGTACTGTAATTCTGCTTCTCACGAGGGCCAAGACGCAAGGGGAGGGAGGTTCGCTATTTCTCTTTGGCGCGGCTTTGGGGGCAGAAAGGAGTTTCGGTGGACCATCTTGCAGCATTCTCTTCAGCATTGCGCGCAGACAGCGATCGACCGGAGCACCTGGCACTGTTGATCGGTCAATTGATCGATCCGGCGCTGGATGTGGATAGCTATGTCAGGCGGCTGAATGAGCTGGCGGATCAAGTTGAGCAGCGTCTGCCGGTGGGCGCTCTGGGCCGCGCCCAGGCTGAGGCACTGATTGCCGCGCTACATGGTGAGTATGCGTTCTTCGGCAACGTCGATAATTATTACGAGCCCTCGAACAGCTTTCTGCATCGTGTATTGGATACCCGGATGGGTCTACCGATTACGTTGTGCCTCCTCTACACGGCGGTAGGCCGCCGGCTGGGAATAAGGCTGCGCGGGTTAGGACTGCCCGGACATTTCATGCTGGAATTCAGGGATGTGAACGGCGTGTGGATACTGGACCCCTTTCATGGCAAGGTGTTGGCTCCTGAAGAGCTCTCCCACTATCTGTCGCAGCTGTTTCACCAGTCGATTCGGATTTCGGTCTCGCTGGAGCAGTACTTTACCGATACCAATAACTGGATTCTGCGCATTCTGAATAATCTGCGCACGGTTTATATCTCGCAACACCGCCTGGACGATGCACTTTCGATTTTGGACTACATGGTGATTGTAGACCCGGAGGGAGCGAACTTGTGGCGGGATCGCGGGTTGCTCCACTATGGGCTGCAAAACATGCTTGCGGCAGAAAACGACCTGCGGCGCTACTTTCTCAATCGGAACCGGCTGCACCTTTTTACCGGCGAGTCCGAACTGGCGTTCAGTGGTGTGGCGTTGGGGGGCTGGCTGCCGGAGGCTGAGCAAAAGCCTTCCCAGGAAGACCAGCGCGTCTTGTTTGTGCTGAAACAGATCCGGGAAGGCATCAGAAGACTGAATTAGAGTGAGAATGGGATATCCAGCCGGCTCTACGCCCACCTGGAAGTACAGCTATCAGGCGATTCACACGCTTCGACCATTGTTCTGTTCCTTGCAGGTGGCGGGGGTGGAGCATGTGCCGCGGGAAGGCGGCGTCGTGTTGGCCTGCAATCATCCTGGCGGGCTGGACAGCTTTGTGCTGGGCTATGCGTCGCCGCGCCAAGTGTATTATATGGCCAAGAGGGAGTTGTTCAACGTCCATCCCCTGGTGACCCGGTTTCTCCATGGGATTGGCGCGTTTCCTATCAACAGGGGCGCGCGCGATACGGCCGCAATCGAGCACAGTGTGAAACTCTTGCTGGAAGGGCGTGTGCTGGGCATGTTTCCTGAAGGAACGCGCAACCGCGGGTTGCCTATGCGACGGGGAAGGAGCGGCGTGGTGCGGGTTGCGCTCGAAGCCGATGTGCCGATCGTGCCGGTAGCAGTAATGGGGATTCCCCATCTGCACAGGTACTGGCGCAACCCCTTTAATCGCACCCACGTATCGGTTCAATTCGGACAACCAATGCGCTTCGCGGCGAGAGAGATGGAGAAGGTGCCGGAGTACACTACTGAGGTGATGATGGCGATTGCGCGTATGATGCCATCAGAGCTGCGCGGCCGATACGGTGAGCCAATGGCCTCGTCCCCGGAAAATATTCCTCCACAGTCAGGCGATGTAGCCGGCGCCAGCCAATAGCGCGCTGGCGAAGGCAAAAAGATACCTTCGCCAGCTGATTGCTGCCTCGATCAGTTTTGAGAATTCAAACACCAGACAGCCAAATCGTTCGGGTCCGCTCAGGCCAGGGAGGCCATCACCCCTTCCAGCGCTTCTCTGCTTGGCAGAAGCTTGTCTTGCGACAGCTGTGTCAGGGGCGTGTCTGTCAGGTTCAGAAGCTCGGTGAAAGTGGGCTCTTCTTCGCTGATATACAGGAGCCCGGTGATCAGTTTCTTCTCATCCAGCGAGCGTTGAATTGCGCTGTAGGCGGCTGTGCGATCTTTTGGATCATGGTCCGGATCGATCTTCTTGAGGACTATGCTGCCGCCGTCATGCAGTTCCACCTCGATCTCGTCCTCGTAGTCCTCTATTTCAATCTCTTCAAATTCGGGCACGAAGCTCAGGTCGTGCAGCCGGACCTCATTGGCCCTGCCGAATCCGTAACTCTTGGTGGAGGTGTCGTGGTTGTTGAAGGTTACGCAGGGGCTGATGATATCAAGGACGGCGATGCCGCGGTGATTCATGGCGGCTTTGAGCAGAGTTTCGGACTGCTTGGGATCTCCAGCAAAGCTACGGGCTATAAACGTCGCATTGGCTGTTAACGCTTCCATACAGATGTCGAGCGGGGGTAGATCGTTTACACCTTGATACTTGAGAAACTGCCCCTCGTCGGCGGTTGCGCTGAACTGGCCTTTTGTGAGGCCATACACGCCATTATTCTCGACGATATATACCATAGGCAGGTTGCGGCGCACGGCGTGCTTGAACTGGCCAATACCGATTGAGGCGGAGTCGCCGTCGCCGCTGACGCCGATCACCTGCAGGTTGGTGTTGGCGATGATGGCCCCGGTGGCGACAGAGGGCATACGCCCATGCAGGCTGTTGAAGCCGTGGCTCCAGCCCAGATAGTAGGCTGGCGTCTTGCTGCTGCAGCCGATTCCGCTGAGCTTTACGACCTGCGTCTGGTCCAGGCCCATTTCCCAGGCCGCGTTTACAATACGCTGGCTGATGCTGTCGTGGCCGCAGCCTTTGCAAAGTGTAGACGGGCGTCCACGGTAGGCAGTTTTCTCTAAGCCCAGGGGATTGGTTTTGGCGGGACGTGCGGCGCGGCGCGGCGCCTTTGCGGCGGTGGTTCTGGTACTCATAGCGGTTGCTCCTGTAAAGCCTGCTGAACCTGTTCGACGATAAAGCGGGCGCTCAGGGGGAGACCGTCGCACTTTGCGATCGATTTCATTTTCAAAGCCTGCGCCGGCTCCTCGGTGGTCAATATCGAGTGGAGTTGCCCGTCACTGTTGGCCTCAATCACGAATACTGTTTCATTTCTGTCAATGAAGCTGCGGACGGTGGCATCGATGGGCAGCGCCCGCAGGCGCAGATAGCTGGTGGCCACGTCGACGGCGGCAAGGCGAGCGCGGCCTTCTTCGACGCCGTCATGGTTGCTGCCCAGGCTGATGATACCAATCCGGGCCTCGTCGTCCTCATCCAGAACTGGTTTGGGCACCATGGTACGGGCAGTCTCGAACTTCCTTTTCAACCGTTCAAGATTCTGTTCCCAGTCATCGGGGCGCTCGCTGTAGTAGCCGTACTCGTTGTGTCCGGTGCCGCGCGTGAAGTAGGCGGCCATGTTGTGCTTTGTACCGGGCAGCGTGCGGTAGGTGACGCCGTCACCGTCGACATCCATGTAGCGCGCCCACGAGCCCTGTCTTTCCTCCAGGTCCTCGGCGCTGAGAACTTTGCCGCGCTTGAAGGGGGCGTCAGAATACTCGAACGGTTCTGAAATGTGCGAATTCATGCCGAGGTCCAGGTCGCTCAGTACGAGGACGAGCGTCTGCAGTTCCTCGGCCAGATCGAAGGCCACGCGGCCGAACTCAAAGCACTCGGCCGGATTGGCGGGGAAGAGAACAACGTGCCGTGTGTCTCCATGGCTCATGTAGTAGGCGGCGTGGATGTCGCCCTGCGAAGTGCGGGTTGGCAGGCCGGTGCTTGGCCCCATTCTCTGAATGTCCCAGATAACGGCCGGCACTTCGGCAAAGTAGGAAAGTCCGGCGAACTCAGCCATCAGGCTGATACCGGGCCCGCTCGTGCAGGTCATCGCCCTGGCCCCGGTCCAGCCCGCGCCGACAACCATACCCATGGCCGCCAACTCATCTTCAGCCTGAATGACGGCAACTGTCGACTTGCCCGTGTCCGGGTCGGTGCGTAGGGCGGGCGCGTACTTTTCGATCGACTCCGCCAGGCTCGATGACGGCGTGATTGGATACCATGAGGCAAGGGAAAGGCCACCAGCCAGGGCGCCCAAGGCGCCGGCGGTATTGCCATCCACAAGGATCTTGCCTTCATTGAAGCCCGTCATGCGCTCAACGCGATAGCCGTCGTGCGCCAAAACATGTTCGGAGGCCCAATCGATGGCGCTTTCGACCATTTTCATGTTGAGGCCGGCCGCCTTCTCTTTGCCCTCGAAGTGGTGAAGAAGCGCGGCCTCGATTTCGGCCGGTTCGATGCCCAGAAGCTCTGCGAGGACGCCTACATAGACCATATTGGCCACATAGTCGCGCAGTGCATGGGGCAGGCCGGCCTCTTTGACCAGGTCCTTGACCGGCATTGGATAGTAGGTGACGTCTTTACGATGGTTGGCTATTGGCAAAGTATCGTCATAGAAGACTATGCCGCCGGGGACGACCCTATCCATATCCTCGGCCACAGTGCGGCCGTTCATACAGACCTGGATGTCGGTCATTTCCCTGCGAGCCAGGAAGCCGTCCTTACTCAGGCGAATGATGTACCAGGTGGGCAGGCCCTGTATGTTGCTGGGGAACAGGTTCTTGCCGTTGATGGGGATCCCCATTTTGAAAAGGGCGCGCAGTAGGACACCGTTGCTGGTCTGGCTTCCGGAACCGTTCGCAGTCGCGACATTAATAGCGAAATCATTGACGGCCGCCGGCGCGTCCGGCTTTGCAATCAGCGCTTCCCGAACTGCAACACTCATGCTTTACTCCTTACGTTAGTGGTCAGCACTGCTTCAGAATCCTGGGGTAAGTTGTTGCGAGAGACGCCCCGGATCCGTAGCAGCAGCAAGTGCTCCTCATTCAATGCCCTGGCCTCGTCGACCAGGCCCTTTTCAATGGCACCCGCGATTCGTTCGTGATAGCTCCAGACCTCTGTCAGGTAGTCGTAGTCTGCGTACAAATTCAGTTCGACGGCCTCGTATGCGTCCCAGTAGGCTTCCAGCAGTCCGGTCGCGAACAGATTGTCCAGCCTTCGAAAGATCGTCAAGTGAAATGCACGGTGTTCCTGGTGAGGTATCTGGATGCGGCTCTGTTGAAGCTTGTGCCATGCAAGCGAGACGTACTGCTTGAGGTCCTGCTTGTCGGCAGCTGTCAGGGCGAGAACGGCCGGCTGCCAGAATGCGCTTTCGATGCCGTTACGCAGCTCACTGAATTCGCGGAAGAGACGTTCGTTGGTAGCGAGACCGAACATCAGGCTGGCGCGGGCAGCAGGGGTGAAGCTGTAGCTGTTGCATTCGATGCCGCGGCGGGGGCGGGCAGCCACTAATCCGAGAACGCGGGCACCCTCCAACTGTTCGCGCAGTTTGCCAATGCTGACACCCAATTCATCGCTGAGTTCATTCAACGATGGCAGCCTGGCGCCGGGTACGAAACCGCTATTCACGATGTAGTGCAGAAGCTCGGAGTTGCCGTGCAGTTGCTTGATCATGTTGACGCGGGACCCGCTACAAACTTTGCCTTGGACAAGGAAATCATTGGATTAATTATATCAATACTATCAAACAGGCTGATCGTACTGTATTGTGCACGAAATGTCAATATGAAGATCGGGCGAATTGTAGTCGTTGGGCCGGGGTCGTTGTCCTGTCCGGCTTGACCCTTACGCCGTGGGGCAGGGCGCTTAGCGGTCCGCTCCTTCCCCGTCTTTCTGCTTGCGCGCGAGTTGAGAAAAGGCGGCTTCGGCAAGCAGCGCGACGCCGGTGGGCATTACACTTTCTTCGAAATCGAAAGTGGGGCTGTGGTGCGGACTGTAGAACCCTTTTTCAGGGTTGGCCGCGCCTACCAGGACGAAGCAGCCAGGGGCCCGGTTCAGGAATTCGGCCATGTCCTCGCCCACCATCATCGGGGGAATCTGGGTGACATTCTGTGCGCCGACAACGTCGTTGGCAACGCCATCCATCAGCTGGGCGCCGGCTTCAGAATTGGAAGTCGGCGGCACGCAGTTCTGAATATTGAACTCGTAGGTAGCGCCGAGGGCCTGGCAGACACCGGCGCAGATTTCGTCGATGCGCTGGATGAGCAGGTTGCGCACATCCTGCTCGAAGCTGCGGATCGTACCTGCAAGTTCGGCCCGTTCCGAGATGACATTGGCTGCATTTCCGCTCTGGAACGAGCCTATGGAAACGACCGCGGTATCGGACGGATTGACGTTGCGGGCCACGATGCTTTGCAGCGCGGTCACCAGCTGACAGGCGACAAAGGTTGCGTCGATGGTGTCATGGGGGGTAGCTCCGTGGCCGCCCTTTCCATGAACTGTAAGGGTGAACATATCGGCCGCTGCCCACAGCGGGCCGGCTTGGACGACAACCTGATTGTAGGGAAGCCGGCTCCACAGATGCAGCCCGTAGGCGGCAGCCGGTTGGGGCTCGTCGAGCGCGCCGTCCTCAATCATGGCGAGCGCGCCGCCCAGGCCTTCCTCGGCGGGCTGGAAAACGAGCTTGACCCGTCCCGGCAGCTCGTTGCGGTGGCGCGTCAACAGCTGCGCGACACCCATGCCGATGGCGGTGTGGCCATCATGTCCGCAGGCGTGCATCACGCCGGCGTTTTCAGAGGCGTAGGGGAGTCCGGTCTCCTCGTGAATGGGGAGTGCGTCCATATCAAAGCGCAACATGACGGTCTCGCTGCCGGCCTGCGGATCGTCCGGTTCAACCATGGCGATTACGCCGGTTTTGCCGACACCGGTGCTCACCTCCAGCCCCAGTTCCTGCAGATGCGCGGCGACTACGCTAGCCGTGCGCACTTCCTGGAAGCCCAGCTCCGGGTGACGATGGAAATCTCGGCGCCATTCAACGAGTTTGGGAAGCAGTTCGTCGGCCTCTTTTTGGATCCACTCTTGCACGATTAACTCTCCTGTCTGGCTTAGTGCGCCTCTTTCCCAGCCTGAATTTTTCGCAGGGCGGGCAACAACGCCGGCCTGGCCCTATTGTAACAGTTGTTCTACCGATCGCCATATGTTTTTTCTTGTCTGACATCTGCATTCGTCCGGCTTCAAACGGTACTGTGGGCCATCAAAGCCTGCCAGTACGTGGTAGAGTCAGTGTCACGGGCGGCTTCTTGAGAAGGACGTCCGTTCGTAGTTCTGGTGTAACTAGCAGGATGTCCCTGATTTCGGTATACTGCACAGGAATGTGCGTGGTCAGCAATCTGCGTCCAAGCCCTGCGTCAGAAGGGGGCGCGCATGCCCGTTCTGGCATAGAGACCGGGCGCAGCAGCAGTTCCGGCATTCACAATCCGGGACAACCGGAGAAGGAAATACAATGTCAATGATTACCGGAATCGCCGAAATCGTTCTGTGGGCACGTGATAAGCAGAAAGCGGTTGCGTTCTACAAGGACCTGCTGGGGCTGGAGGTGATTTCTGCGCCCGAGCTGCCCAATGTTTTCCTCAAAGCGGGCGAAGGCGCGGCAGGTATTCCCCAGATGATCGTAATTGTGCCAATGCCGCCGGAGATTGCGGAGAAGCCGCCCGGTCACCAGCTGCATCACCTGGCATTCGAGTTGCCGGCTGACAGTTTTGACGCGCAGGAGCAGGCGCTGCGGGCGGCCGGCTACGAGCCGCGGGGCGGTACGCATCCGGTGCTTGCCAGTCGGACAATTTATATTGACGACCCGGACGGAAACGAGGTCGAACTGATCTGCCAACTGTAGGCGGCTGGCTTCCAAAAGGGGACGCGCAGAGGAACTATGACGAGATCATCCTATTCCATGTTGTCGGTCGAAGAGGCCTTGGAAGTTACGCTGGCGCAGACAAAGCCACTGGCGCCGGAGCAGCGCTCGCTTGCGATGGTTCGAGGGGCAATACTGGCGGCTGACATTGCCGCGCAGGAGCCGCTGCCGCCGTTTCCCGCCTCTACAATGGACGGCTACGCGGTCGTGGCCGCCGATGGCCCGGGCGACTATCCTCTGGTTGGTGAGGTGAGTGCAGGGGCGCTGGCTGAATTCAGCGTTGAACCCGGCACGGTCGCTTATATCACGACCGGTGCGGCCTTGCCCGCGGGGGCCGACGCGGTTGTGATGGTCGAAGAGACGGAACGGTTGGAGATGGGCGCCAATGCTCCTCTCGTCCGCATAAAGGAGCAGTCGCAGGCTGGTACGAATGTCCGTCCGATAGGAATTGATGTGCAAGCCGGCCAGACCGTGCTGGCGGCCGGAGAGCGACTGGACGCTGCCGAAGTCGGGCTGCTAGCCACGGCGGGTTTCGTAGATATACCGGTCTTCCCCCGTCCCAAGGTTGCGGTTCTGTCGACAGGCGACGAACTGGTCGAGCCGGGGGAACCGCTGGGACCGGGTCAGATCCGGGACAGCAACCGGGCGATGTTGGTGGCTGCCATCTACGCGGCGGGAGGGGAGCCGATTGACCTGGGTATTTCAGGTGACACGCAGGAGGCGCTCGAGGCACGTGTACAGGACGGTTTGGCGCGGGCCGATATCTTGCTGACATCGGGCGGCGTTTCGATGGGAGAGCTCGATCTGGTCAAGCCCTTGCTCGAACATGCCGGCACCGTGCATTTTGGGCGCGTGCGGATGAAGCCGGGCAAGCCGGTGACCTTTGCCACGGCTGATGTGGAAGGGGGGCGGCGGCTGGTGTTCGGGCTGCCGGGCAATCCGGTCAGCAGTCTGGTGACGTTTTATCTGTTTGTCGTGCCGGCGTTGCGAAAGATGGCCGGCTGGAGGGAGCCGGGCCTGCGCAAGGTACAGGCGCGGCTGGCACAGCCCTTGCCTTTGGACGCGTACCGGCCTGAGTATCACCGCGCCACGCTGCGCTGGGATGATGGCCAGGCCTGCTTCGTGGCCAGCAGCACCGGAATCCAGGCAAGCAGCCGGCTTCTGAGCATGCGCACGGCGAACGCGCTGCTGGCGCTGCCTCAAAGGGAGGGTGTGTTGGCCGCGGGTGAGTGTGTCGAAGCGCTGCTGATCGGGGAAATCTGAGGAGCTCTCGGTTCAAACCATGTCTGAACTGACCCATCTTGACGAGGACGGCCGCGCATCGATGGTGGACGTTGGCCACAAGGATACAACCAGCCGCGAGGCGGTAGCCGAGGGCAGCGTTACGATGGCGCCGACGACCCTGGCGGCGATTCGGGATGGGGCCGTGCCAAAGGGGGACGTACTTTCTTCGGCTCGAATCGCCGGCATTATGGCGGCGAAGCGCACGCCTGATTTGATTCCCCTTTGTCATCCTCTGCCACTGACCAAGATCTCTGTCGAGTTTGAGATAGACGAGCAGGAGAGCCGCGTCGTCATCGTCGCGACGGTCCGCTGCAATGGCCGGACCGGTGTCGAGATGGAGGCGCTTACGGCTGTCAGCGTGGCCGCGCTGACAATCTACGACATGGCCAAGGCGCTGGAAAAGAGGATGACGATTGGCGACGTAAGATTACTGGAGAAGAGGGGCGGCAAGTCCGGCGACTGGCAGCGGTCGGCGGCGGCCGCTGCCGATGGAGACGGCAAGACGTGAATGTACGGCTGATACTTTTTGCCGGACTGCGTCAGGCGGCCGGCTTCAAGCGGGAAACTGTCTGCTTACCAGAAGCTGCCACAGTTGGCGAGCTGCTCGAGAGCCGCCTGCCAGGTTTCCTTGATCGGACTTTCTACGTTGCGGTAAACGAGGAGTTTGCGCAGCGAGACACGATCCTGCGGGACGGCGATGAGGTCGCGCTGCTGCCGCCTGTTTCCGGAGGCGGGTTTTTCCGCGGCGCCGCGGTCTTCGATTTTAACTTGAGCTGAAACGGTTGGTAGAGGTTATGTCCGCCAAACTTTTTGAAATCACGAAACAGCCGCTTTCGCAGGATGATATTTTGCGCCGGGTCAGCCGCTTTGACTGCGGGGGCGTGGTTACATTTGCGGGAACGGTGCGGGGCTCGACGGCCACGGATGGCGGCGCGCGTGAGACCGACTTCCTGGTATATGAGGCGTATGTGCCCATGGCCGAAAAGATGATGGCGCGCATCGGTGACGAGATTCAGGAGCGCTGGCCCCTGGTCAAGGGCGTCAGCATACTGCATCGGATTGGTCGCTGCGACGTGGAAGAGCCGACTGTTTTGATAGCAGTCGCAACCCCTCACCGTGATGACGGCTGCTTTGAGGCCTGCCGCTACGCGATTGAGCGTCTCAAGGAGATTGTGCCGATTTGGAAGCAGGAGAACTGGCGGGACGGTGAGGTTTGGGTTGAAGGGCCGCGGCAGCCTGAGTTGGATGTTGGCACGCCGGATGGTCTGCCGGGATAGGGTCGAGCCTTCCGCAGGTAATTGGAAGGTCCAGTTCGACTGAGTCAGCAGGTTTGTAGCGCTGGCGGCGGCCGTCAAGCCTGACCTTCATGGAGACGGAAATTCAGCGCAATTCGCTTGTTTCGGCCCAGGGGAGAGGCTGCCAGACCTGACGGCATTTGAAAACGGGGCAACTGGCCGGCTTCACAGGCGGCAGCGATTTGGGCAGCATGTGGCTGCAACCGGGTAGACGCACTTGAGCTCCGTGGTTTTGGCTGGCGAAGGGTTGTCTTGAGAACCACGCGTAGGCGGCAAATTTTTGGCAGCTGGCCTTCCTCATGCTAAAATAGGTGGTTGTGAATCCGGCCAGGTTTGTGTAGGAAAGGCCGTATGTTCTGAGATTTTCGGTGTTGAGGTTCGGAGGCAGGAGCAGTCATCGCTGTCGGCGGTATGCCGGCAGAGGAACTTCCCGACTCTCACCCGCGATGTCTGTCATGCAGCGTCGTTGGGATGTTGCCCCATGAAACCGTAAGTGGGGGCGCATGGTCGGTAACGGCTATGTGACTACAACCGCAACAGAAAGCAGACCTGCCAGGCGGGCGACCGTATGGTTAGGGGTGAAACGGTGGGGTAAGAGCCCACCAGCGGTTTTGGCGACGAAACCGGCTGGGCGAGCGTGCAACGGAGAGCAAGGCGAGTGGGTTTTGCACAGTCTGCGAAGATGGTGTAAGATCTCGTCGCAGCGGCGCGAATGAAGTTGGGTAACACCCAGCAAGTTACGAACCGCCGGGCAGAGATGTCCGAGACAGATGATGACCATCGGATTTTGTCCTTTTGGACATTCTGATGACAGAATCGGGGGTACACCTGCCTTTCGAAGGTTGGCCTGAGTAGGGGAAGAAACCTTCGACAATCTCAGATGGCTTGCGAGGCTGCTCTGCACAATTGGCGCCGGATAGCTTGCCGGTATGGAAGCCGACGTGGCGGAATTGGCAGACGCGATAGACTTAGGATCTATTGCCCGAAAGGGTGTGGAGGTTCGAGTCCTCTCGTCGGCACTGGAAAACAGCGTCCGGGCCCGTGGCCAAGCGGGAAGGCGCCTGCTTTGCAAGCAGGAGATCGTCGGTTCGAATCCGACCGGGTCCACTAGATGTCCTGCCGGGTTCACAGTGGTGGTGGAAGTATTAACAATTGATTTGCGGGCGTAGTTCAGTGGTAGAACATCTCCTTGCCAAGGAGAAGGTCGTGAGTTCGAATCTCATCGCCCGCTCTTAGAGGACCGGCCCTTAAGGGGGTGGAGCCGTTGTCGGCTGGCGTGCAGGTTGCTGCGGCTCAGTCGCCTTATGTGTCGGTCCTTTTGCCGAGGTAGCTCAGTTGGTAGAGCAATGGACTGAAAATCCATGTGTCCCCAGTTCAAGTCTGGGCCTCGGCACCTGAAGGGAGCTCTTGGTTCTGGCTTTTTTTGTTTGGCGGTGTTGTGGTGTGCCTGGTGGAGGGGTTTGATCGGCCGGGGAGCAGAATTTACAGGTCCCGATTCGGCATGAGATGGGGGATCGTCTAATGGCAGGACTACGGTCTTTGGAACCGTCAATCGGGGTTCGAATCCCTGTCCCCCAGCCTTTTTCGGGGAGGGGCATGCTCATCTCGGATTGAGTGAATTTGGGAAGTGGTTTGTTGTTGGTGAATTGAATATGGCGCCTATAGCTCAAAGGCAGAGCGTCTGATTGTGGATCAGAAGGTTGCGGGTTCGAGCCCCGCTAGGCGCCCAGGACTTGGGCTGTGTCTCTCATCTTGGTGGGTGAGAGGCACGGCCTCTGTTATTTCTGCCTCTTTCGGTTCGGGAAAGCTATGGACAGACCGGCACGTTGTCTCTAACGAGCCTCTCAAGTGTTGCTAGTAGGTGACGGAAGCAAGCCCTGTTGGACGCCATGCTCCCGAATTCCGCGGAAGTAGTAGTAGACCGCACGGCGGACCAGACTGGTGTGTGTTGCGCGTGTCTGCCGCCCTTATTCTTCGAGCTGCTCCGTCTGCTGTCGGGTGAACTGAATCTGCGAAAAGATTATCATATTCGCCCCCCTATCGGATGCGGTGTCCGCAAGTTGAAACATGAACTGAGTCATTGGTCAGTCAAAGAGTGCAAATGCCATAAATCGCCACCCGTTGCTTTGTGGACTAGTCGCGTGGGGCCTTGTCCTCTAGCGATAGTAGACAACGAGAGGCGAAAAAATCTACTAGAAAGAATCAATTGTGAGGTAAGAGAATGGCACAGTCTGGAACTGAGGAGTTTGGTGAAAACTCAGAAGGGTTTTTGGCTAACATTATCGAATCCCTTGGACAAAACGAGGAAACGGACATCTCCCTACTGGAGATAATTTCCAAGCACGTGGTCACCTTGTCGCCAGCAGCAGACGCCATTGATCAGGCGTTGAGGGACATCGAGACCCTTGCGAACGAGAGAGGTGGGGCAAGTTGACAAGACCATACGTCACGATTGAAAAAATTGAACTGCAAGGGTTCCGGGCATACCTGCAACCACAGACCTTCAAATTAGCCTCCAAAAAGAGGCCTCTTAGTCTGGCTATTTTTGGCCCAAATGCCAAAGGCAAGTCGAGCCTAGTGGATTCCTTTGAATTCTATTGGTCTAAAGACGCCACACTGGAGAGGCTTGGCAAAAGGACGTTTCAGACGTATGCCGGTCCGACGGCCATAGCGCATGTAGACGCTCAAAGTGCGGGAATTGAAACCTCAGTTCACTTTTGGTTCAACCGAAATGGGGAAAAGTTCGATGCAGCGCGTTCTGCCGATTCCTTGATCCCTGAGGCAGCAGAGCGAATCCTCTCGACTACCAAGATTCCTTTTGTGATCCGGGGCTACGAGCTCAGGAGCTTTGTCGAAAACACCACTCCAGGAGAACAGTATAAAGAGCTGGTAAACTGGTTCGGCCTTGAACCACTCTTGAGTATCCAGCAAAACCTCCGAACCCTGAGAAGAAGGGTAAAAGAAAAGTCAGAATCGACCTCGGAAGCAGACGAAAGGTCTCGAGACTTGCTGAGCGAGACTGACGGCGAGGTCGTTGAGTGGAATGACCAAGTGGTATGCGATTGGCTGAATAACGGAATCCTCGCCAGCTTAGACAGTTCCATCAAGTTTGCTGAGTTTTCTGGAAAGGATCCCGCTGTTGCCGTACTTACCTCCCGATTGAAAGCCGAAGAAGAGAAACTGGGGCTGACACAATTACAAAAATTCACCAGCTTGTTGGAGGACCTCGCATTTCCCTTGGAACGAACAAATAGGGAACTGACAGGTAAGATTCCAGAGTTCGAGAGGGCGGTGTTACGACTAAATCAAGCAAAGGTTCTTGAGGAAAAAGAACGTTTGAATGCAAGTGCTGCTGTATTCAACCAAGTTTGGACGGAGGCGAAGAAATTATTTGATAACGGTGACTTGCTTGACATCTGCCCAATCTGCGACGCTGATTTGGCTACCGGACCTCACGGGTCTCACCGAGGAGTCCGGAATAGCATCGCCAAGAAACTTTCGGATCTGGCGGATTATCGAAGGTCAGAGGAGGAGCTGAAAACTTCAGAGAAACAGGTGCGACAGTCCATTGACTCCCTAAAGCACGGCTTGAAGGTTGTACGTCTCGCGCTCGACGACACATTTCATGCCTTTACAGAGGTGGAGGATTACTCCCAGTCGATAGTCCAGTGGAGTAGCGATGAAGAAATTCCTACGAGTCTGGAAGTGGTTGGTGCTCTGTCAAGAGTTCACACTTCCATCGCGGACCAGATTACACAGATCGAAGATAGGCAGGGAGAACATACCTACGGCAAAGCTGTCGACACCGTGAACAAGCTACTTAGCATTCAAGCTGACTTGCAGAGAATCGCACGTACCAAGGCTGAGTTGTGTTCACTTCAAGTCGAGCTAGACCGTCAGGTTCTGGAAATCGACAAAGCCATTGTGGACTACGTCCAGAGCCTCATAGGCAAGCTAGAAAGCGATGTTAAGTCCATCTATCAGGACATTCAGGGCCCTGGAGAGAAGACCCCTCCGATACGGATTGAACTTCCTGGCCATTCTGGGGTAGACCAACAGAAGGCCCAACTAGTGATAGACTATTCAGTCAACCGGCAGAGTGTCGTCCCGAGTGGCTATCTGAGCGATTCACAGGTGCACACTTTGGCGTTGGCTCTCCGCCTGGCCGCTATTCGAATGTTTAACTCTGAGGCGCCTGTCCTGGTACTGGACGACGTGGTGACTTCCTACGATGCCGATCATCGTAAGACCATTGTAGGCACACTAGCCAAGTATTTTTCCGCGTTTCAAATCGTCTTAGTTACTCATGATGAACAGTTTTTTAACCTACTTAAAGACCAGTTGCCCCAAGGTCGCTGGGTTTTCAAGCGGATAAAAGAGATTCGAGAGGGCTTCGGTCCTGTTCTTGATGACCACCTAACTTCGGACGAAGACATCCAGGCAAAGTTGGACGCGGGTGAGAGTGCCGGTGCAATCATAAGGCAAGCCGAGGAAGAATGGCTGCTACGAATCTGCCGGGGATTTGGCGCCAAAGTCACCATTCGCACGGCAGAGAGAGCACATCAATATGACCGCGCCGAGTTGGCGGATTCTTTGGCTGGCTTCCTTAAGAGCGCCAATATAGAAATTCCCCAATCGACGAATACCTCCAACAGTTTCCTTATGAGTTTGCAGAGAGGTGTGGTAGAGAATTTGTCGAGCCATTTTTCGGACAACCCTTACAAGAGCAGTTCGGTTGGGGATGATAGGGCCCGATGGGAGGAGTTCAAGTACTTCCGAGAGTTATTCAAGTGCCCATCTTGTGGGAAACAGCGTTTCAAGCGGCCAATGACGTTGGATAAGCCAGTGTGTACCTCCTGTGAAACCCCATTCGCATTCTCTCAACCTTAGCTGGAGTAGAGTCTCACGTCTATGTCCCCAACTCCTGGTTCACCGAGGACCCCGCCGAGATTGTAACTCACTTCAAACGCCTGGTGAATGTGAGCGCAAAGACGACGATCATAGTTGACGGGCTGCTACCCGCTATAGACCTTTCAGACACGTGAACTCAACCCATGACGGCTCCAATTGAGAGTGCATTACTCTGAGCATGGCCGCAAATGGTCGCCTATTTCATTCTGTAATTCCTTATGTTCGCGTTCAATAACGAGAGAAAAATTCAGGAATTACATTATTAACCTGAATTCGGAGTTAAACAAGGGCCGGCAAGAGAGCCATATCTCTGTCAGAGAGATGGAGAGAAGGCTTCTTGGCTTGCCAAGTGTAGGCAATCAGACCGGCGATGAGATTGACGATAAAGTTGGTTGTGCTGCGATGACGGGTGTGTTCAATCTGCGAGATGATTTTGAGTTGGTCAACGATGGTCTCAATGACGAAGAGCTTACGCGTTAGGAGCTTGTCTTCGAGAACGACGAGTTGATTCTGCATGTTTTTGCGAAGGGGCGTGATCAATTGCAGTCCCCGTGCGAAGAGTTGTTCAATGAGCGTTTGGGAGAGATAGCCGCGGTCGCCGACCAGCTTTCCCCACAATTTTTTGGTCATTTGTGGGACCGGTTTGCGGTCATCGATGTTGCCAGGCGTGAGCTGAACTGCCAGCAATTCACCCTGGTCATTGACAATCAGATGGAGTTTGAAGCCATAGAACCATCCCATGCTGCTCTTGCCGCGTCTGGCCACTTCGGCAAAGACCCGATGGCGGCCAATGCGCTTGTTGTGGCAGACAGACAGCGTGGTTGAATCAATGAATGCCACCCCTGTCCTCTGGCCAAAGCGCACTCGCAGATAGAGAGACATGGCGGGCAGGGTTGATGGAACTAACTCCACAAAGCGCGTGTAACTGACCAGCGCTGGAAATTCACTGCGCATATGCTTACATACCTGTTGCCTATAGTAGGCTTTGAAATCCCGATAATGCGACTGGTGAAAATGAATCAGAATCGTCATCACTTCACTCATGCTCATACGAGGCGCCGGCCCTCGCTTGCGAGTCATGCCCAACAGCTTGGCATTCTCCCATCTCGTCAACCACTGACAGAAATCATCGACATGACAGAACAGTTTGAGTATACTCATCACTGAGCACCTTTCTATGCTGGAGAATTTTGGTTGCAGAGCTACTATTCTACCAGCTTGGTTAGGTGCTCACTTACTCCGAATTCAGGTTACTTAGTCACGGAAGTGCTACCGGCACTCGTTGCGGGTCGGCAATTCACTTTTGAAGTCGCTGTCGATAAGTCAGGTCCCTCGATAGTGGTCAATCAGTCCATCGAACTAGGCCCCTTCACCGAAGAGCAGTTAGCGAATCCGTAACACTTGCCAAAGACGATAGTTGAACTCTAAGGTACCCACAATGTCTCTAATTCCTTCACAATTCCTGGATTCTGTCGTTGCGATAGGTCGTCGGCAGCCAGATTCCTCGATCCAGTATACAGCCACCGGTTTCGTTTACAGTGCCTTTGCTGGACTAGATGAAGAGGGAAATAGGTTGGCCCGAACCTTTTTGGTGACAAACCGTCATGTGATTGAGGGAGCTGGAAATTTATTTTCCCGGCAAAGCCACCCTTCCGGTGTTCATATCGTCTCGGAATCGCTCGAAGAAGACTGGGTCGTTCACCCAGACTCTGACGTCGATATTGCGGTGCTCCCAATACTTTCAGTCAGCATTCCAAATCCAAGTGGGATCAGCTTCGGCCAGTACATGTTTCATGACGAAACAAATACCTTGGTGCGCGCCCGCCTCATCGATATGGAATTCCGTGAAGGCAACGAGGTTTTCGTCTTGGGATTTCCATTGGCAATGGTTGGAGGCGATAAGAATTACGTCATTGCGAGACAAGGGATTATTGCTCGAATCCAAGATTGGTTTGACGACGCTGCCAAGTGTTTCTTGATAGACGCTTCCATATTCCCGGGGAATAGTGGTGGACCTGTACTCGCTAAGCCAACTCTACACACCTATGGGGCTACTATCACTACCGCCATGCTGATAGGGGTAGTAACTGGATACCTACCATACCGCGACATTGCACGGAGTGATCAGACAGGACATCCCATTCTGTCATACGTGGAGAATTCAGGTCTTGCCGTTGTGGTCCCCGTTGATGCGATTGACGAGACAATTGCAGTAGCTGTTCGTCAATACGAAGACGCCATCCGCAACAGTAGTGAATGATGATGCAGAGAATTCTAAAAAGGCGACAGCAACTATTGACGCTAACACAGTGTTTCAGCAGGACGGATGACCAGTATTGTGGATCAGAAGGTTGCCGGTTCGAGCCCGGCTAGGCACCCCTTTCGAAGATTCGATTTCGATTCTCCGCTTGTGGCTTCTGCGTGACATTATCTTTGGCCAAGGCTGAGTTAGTCGAAAATCAACCCTGCCTCCGTCGTGTCGCGAAGCTTCACAATCTCGATTAGCACCTTCTTCGATCGATCTGTTCGACTCCTCTGTCGCCAGTTGCATTCACCCCGACTTACTCATCCAAGTTCCCCATCACCGCCAATGGCGTGGCGGCCAGCAGACCCCCATCCACCGGCATGATTACGCCGGAAATCCAGCGGGACTCGTCGCTGGCGAAGTAGAGGGCGGCGTAGGCTACATCCCAGGCCGTGCCCTCAGTGCCGAGGGGACCGATTTTGCGGCGCCTCTCCCGTTCCTCATGGGAGAAGCCGGCGGTGAAGGAGGCGTGAACATGGCCGGGGGCGATACAGTTGGCGCGGATGTTTTGGCGGCCGTGGTGAACGGCCATCAGTTTTGTGAGAGTAGCGAGGCCGCCCTTGGCGACGGAATAGGGTACGTTTATGTAGGCGCCGGCGAGAAGCCCGTCGATTGACGAAATGTTGATGACTGAGCCGCCGCCGCTGGCGGCCATATGGGGCACCGCGTACTTACATACCAGCACCGCGCCTTTCAGATTCACGTCCAAGGCCACGTTCCATATATCCTCTTCGAATTGTGTCACATCGCCGCTGCCGGCCGTGCCGGCGTTATTGACAACGATGTCGAGGCTGCCGTAGCGGTTAACGCACTCTGCGGCCAAATCCCGGCATTCATCCTCGCGTGTTATGTCCACAAGTACGACGGAAGCTTCTCCTCCACCTTCTTCGATCACTTGAACCGTGGTTGCGGCCCTTTCCTCGCTCAGATCGGCCACCACGACGCGAGCGCCCTGGCGGGCAAAAAGAACCGCGGTGGCATAGCCGATCCCCGGTTGTGAACGCTCGCGCGATCCGGCGCCGGTGACAATGGCGGTCTTGCCAGCCAGCCTGTCCCCTTTGGGCGGGAGCTCGGTATGTACTGTCAATGCAGTCGGGTCTCCGTTGGTCGTTGCGGCCGCTGAGAGTCGAGTGGCAATTGGGGCAGAGAGGCGGTTATCTTTACGGTCCTACTGACATTCTAAGCGCTGCTGGGATCATGGCTGCCCGAGCACGTCCGACAGATAGCGGGCCTTGGTAATGCTTACAACTTCATCCGGATCGCGCTGCCACCAGTTGCGCTCGGAGAAAATCTCCACTTCGCGATAGCCGTCGTAGCCGGTCGCTTCGACCAGGCGGCGAATGCGGCCGATGTCGATGACGCCGTCGCCCATCATGCCGCGGTCCAGGCGCAGGTCGGTCGTGTTCATCAACCAGTCGCATACGTGGAAGGAGACGATGCGGCCGGCTGCGCGCTGGAGTTCATGCTCCAAATTGGGGTCCCACCAGACATGGTACACGTCGACGACGATGCCCAGCTCCGGGCCGGCATCCAGTTCTTCAATCCAGTCGTTGGCCTGGCTCAAGGTGGAGAGGCAGGAACGGAAGGCGCATATCATCGGGTGCAAGGGTTCCAGAGCAAGGGCTACGCCTGCCTGCGCGGCGTAGGGCAGGACCTCGGCCAGGCCCTCCAGGCAGCGCGCGCGGGCCGCGGGCAGGTCTTTTGAGCCTTCGGGAAGCCCACCGGCGACGAAGACGAGGCACTCTGCTCCGAGCTCTGCGGCCTCGTCGATGGCCCGCCTTGTATCCTGCAGGTTGGCCTGGAATCGTTGTGGGTCCGAGTCGGTCAGCAGACCGCCGACGCAGAGACTGGTGACGTTCATTTGGTGATCGCGGAGGGACTGCCGGGCGGCGGCCACGCCAACCTCGTGCAGTTTGTCGCGCACGATGCCAATTGCATGGACGCCGTGGCGGGCGTAGCCTTCGATCGCCTGGGGCAAGGACCACTGGTGCAGGGTGGTAAATTGGTTGATGGCTAGATTGCTGAAGTCGCTCATCGGCGCCTGCCTTTACCGTGGCGCGGCCAATCAGGTGAACCTGCTGACGGGGTCAGTATGTTGCCCGTCCGCCGGATACGTCGAAAACGGCGCCGGTGGCGAAGCTGCAGGCGTCGCTGCACAGCCAGGCGACCATGTCGGCGTTTTCCTCGATCGTTCCGAAGCGTCCCATTGGGATTTTGGCTGTCACGGTTGCGATGTACTCGGCCGTCATCTCGTCGAGGAGGTCGGTTTGGACCATCGCCGGCGCGACGCAGTTGACGATGATTCCGCGCTGGGCCAGCTCTTTGCCCAGCGACTTGGTGAGGGCGATGACGCCTCCCTTGGCTGCCGAGTAGGCGCTGGCGTTGGCGTTGCCCTCTTTTCCAGCCACCGACGCCACGTTGACGATCCGGCCCCCACCCTGCTCCAGCATGAAAGGAATGACTGCCCGACAACAGAGATAGACCGCGGTCAGGTCGGTGGCGATGACCCGGTCCCAATCCTGCAGGGGGTATTCCCAGGTCGGAAAGGTCGGGCCGGCGATGCCGGCGTTGTTGACCAGGATGTCGATTACGCCCAGTTGGGCCAGCGTGTCCTGTACGGCCTGTTCTACGCTGGCCGGTTCGGTCACATCGACGGCAAAAATGGCATCGAAGGCCTGGCCGGCCTCGCTGCCGCGCAGGCTGTCCGGGTTCAGGTCCCACACCGCCACAGCCGCGCCGGCGCCGGCCAGCTGCTGGGCGATTCCCAGGCCGATTCCTTTGGCCCCTCCTGTGACAACTGCTGTGCGACCGTTGAAATCATATTGGATCATCTGACTGGTCCTTGGGTGGCCCGGTATCTGTGTTCATATTGCGGAGGCAGCCAGGGCGGCGCCGCCGAGATCGTACAGCTATGTATCCTGTCGGTACAGTGACTGTTCACTTATACCTCAATTCGGGGGAAAGCGCTACAGAAGCGGTCGATACTGCGGATGTACTGCCATTCAAAACGGGTTGGTCAGAACCGAGGTGAATCAGCTAAAATGCTGCCAGACTGAGCCGCAGCACCGGAGCTGATAGATGGGTCAAATTCGCATAGTTGTAATTGGGGCCGGTACGATGGGTCGCCGGCACATTGAATACATCGGCGCCAGCGAGGCCTGTGAACTGGCCGCGGTATGCGATCCCGATGCTGGGGCGGCAGTACTGGCGGCTGAGAATGGCGTGCCGTTCTTTCATGACGCGATCGAGGCCCTGGACCTGGCCGCGCCGGACGGCGCGGTTATTGCCGCGCCTACGCAGCTGCACGAGGAGCTGGCGATGGCATGTATCCGCCGCGGGGTCGCGCCGCTGGTGGAGAAGCCGATCACGGGCGAACTCGATGAAGGGCACAGGCTGGTGGATGAGGCCACTGCGGCCGGCGTGCCGATCCTGGTGGGACACCACAGGCGCTATCATCCCCGAATAAGACGGCTATGGGAGCTGGTACAGGGTGGAGCGATTGGGCCGCTGATAGGAGTCTCACTTTTGTGGGCGGTCAAGAAGCCGGACGGATACTACGACATTGTCTGGCGTACGCGTGCGGGCGGGGGGCCGGTGCTCATCAACCTTATTCATGAACTTGATACATTGCGCTACATCTGCGGCGAGATTACGAGCGTGTACGCGGCCAGCAGCTCGGCGACGCGAGGATTCGAGGTTGAGGACACGGCGGCGATTACGCTTACTTTTGCAGGAGGCGTTGTCGGCTCGATCTTTCTCTCCGACGCGACACCTTCGCCATGGTCCTACGAGCTAACGATGTTCGAGAATCCATCGTACGCGCATGTGGCCGAGAACTGTGCTTTCTTCTTTGGCAGGGAGGGTTCGCTTGCCTTCCCGAAGATGGAGCTGTGGCGCTATCCGGCGGCCGGCAGCGCGGGCTGGGAGCATCCGCTCGAGCTGGACATGTATGCGCCTGAGGATGTTGACCCGCTGGCGGCGCAAATTGCCCATTTCTGCCGTGTAATCGAGGGGGAGGAGGCGCCCTTGGTCAGCGGCGTTGAGGGCCTGCGAACGCTGGCGGCAACGCAGGCCGTGCTGACCTCCGGTCGCGAGGGAAGGCCGGTTGATTTGCCTGCGGTATGAGCTGTAGAGCTCTGGGACTATCAGGCCGACACCTTGACCGGTGATATGGAGCGATATTTTCCTTCAGGTGGGGCGGCGGGTTCCACTTGCCAGGATCCGTTGACATTTTGGGAAGGCTGTTCAGATGTCAACATGAACTGAAAGCCTGCAGGCCTGTTAGGGATGTTTCTCGCTTGACTGTTGAAATAGACAAAACCAATTGATCCGCGAAGTCACGCGAAGGGTCGCGAAGAACACCTTTTTTTCGGCGGAGGACGCGGAGAACACCAGAGGCGTATCGAATTTTCTTTGCGCAGCTGCGCCGCCCTTCGAAGATCAGGCGGAAATTGCACCCGGAAGTCATTGTTCAGACAAACGTCAACGAGCCCTAGAAGTTGGTTCGATGGATGTAACTGTTACGCCAAAGACAGAGTCTGTCTTGCCAAGCCAGTCAATCCCGCTGCCATTCGGGCTAATTCACCGTGTCTTATCTGGCGGCGGCCAACTTGGATGAGCCGCAACGCCGGAATGAGGGCGTACGGTCGGTGAGGCATGTTTTTGTAGGGGGGCGTTGCGGGGGCGCAGCCCCTGCACAAGGGAGGGCCGAAGGCCCGACCGCCCAGAACTGCAGTGGTCAGTGGTTAGTGAGAAACGCTTTCGCTTGCCTCAGACAGGATGGCAAAATGACAGCGGATGGGTGGTTGTCAATGGAGGACTAACGAAATGGGTAGTTTCCACGTGGATATTGGTGACAGTGTATCGTTCAGCAAGACTGTCGGTGAGAGCGACGTTTATCTCTTTGCCGGCATCACCGGCGACCTTGCGCCAAACCATGTCGATGAAGAGTATATGAAGCGTTCCAGCTACGGCAGCCGCATAGCCCACGGCGCGTTGCTGATCGGCTACATGTCGACTGCATCATCGATGGCGATTGCCGACTCGCGCAGCAGCGCTGGGGAGACGCCTGTCTCGCTGGGTTACGACCGCATTCGATTTCTGGCGCCGGTCTTCCTCGGGGACACTATCACGGTTCAGTACGAGATTGTCAGCATCGACGAACAGCGCAGGCGCTCGGTTGCAGACATACGCGTTACCAGTCAGTCCGGGACGCTTGTTGCCGTGGCGCAACATATCCTCAAATGGGTGGCAAACAGCTAGCGAATCGGAGGGGATAATGAGTCAAGAGTGGCGAGAGCAGCTTGCGGAAACAGCGGTTCTCAATCTGGGTCAGGTCATTCAAGGAGAGGAGTTGGAGGAGCTGCGAAGCTTGTTCGACGCGGATCGGGCCAACCACCGTTATTTCTGGCACGCTTACGGTCACCATCAGCAGGCGAACTACGATGCGTTGATTACCAGCCCGCGTTTTGACGAGCTGATACGCCATCCGCGCATCTTGCCTGTAATTGAAGAGCTGATGGGGGGGCCGGTCTGTTTCGGGGAGATCGGCCTACGCTACATGGGGCCCTATGACGGCCAGCTTCACCGGCAATGGCACCGGGACAAGCCGCACTGGCCGGAGCATCCGCTGCGGATGGACTACATGCAGCTGATGGTCTATCTGACCGATGTGGATGAGAGCACCCACTGCATCTCGTTTTCGCCCGAGTCGATCGACCAGCCGATTCTGGCGGATAAGCAGTCCCAACTGGCCCGCGGCGGCATCTATGACCTGCACGGACCGGCCGGGACTTGCGCACTCTTCAATGTGGCTGCTCTGCATACGGCAACAACCCGGCCCACCGCGTCCGAGCGTAAGACGGTACAGATCTATTACGGGCACAGGGACCGCGCGCCGCTCTCTAACGATTCCGGTATCCCCGCCCCGTTGTGGCGAGACCATGCGGACGCGGAAACGCGGGCCTTTTACGGTGTTCTGAATCAGCGTACCAGGACCTACATGGCCGCGTTTGGCAGCTGACCTTGCCGAGCTCAGACTGGACTGATTTCGCGGCAGCGCTCCAGAATCTCCACCTGCCGCCGCACGCTTGCCGCTGAAATCGCGGCCGGTGTTCCTGCGCGGACGGTATTGTAAATGTCTTCGTAGAGAGTGAACATCCCGGTGAAGAAGTTGAACTCTGGTGTGAAAGACTCCTCTTTCCACGGCAATGTTTCACGGTTGTAGCTGCGATCGGGCGTCGGCTTGGTATCCAATACCAGCGGCGGCGCTTCATCCGGGTCGAAGTACTTCCAGCGAATTTCGCGGCGGTCGGCGCTGACGAGCGTTCCCTGGGTGCCCATGACAAGCCAGGCGTCCTGGGGAAAGGCGCAACAGTTCGACATTTCAACGTCGATGACGGGACCGTCGTTGGGTTTGATGACCAGCTTGACGTGGCTTTCGGCGTCACCTGCAAACAGGGGCGTTGTTTCCATCTGGCAGAAGATTTCAGGATTGGGATCGTCGAAGAAGTGAATGGCCCAATCGATGGAATGGGCGCCTTTGTTGTTCAGGTCGCCGCCGCCGTACTTCTTTAGTGTCTGCCAGTCCCAGCGTCTGCGAAAGCCGTTGCCGGTGATGCGCATCTGAACTATTCGGCCCAAAACGCCCGAATCGACAACCTCTTTCACCTTGAGGAAATCTGCATGGTAGCGATAGTTCTGATTGACTGTGAGAAGCATGCCGGTCTCTTCGGCGACGGCGATCATCTCGTCGACACCTTCCAGGGTTGGGGCCATCGGCTTCTCGACGATGACATGCTTGCCGGCCCGCAAGGCCGCGGACACGTCGCTCACGTGCAGCTGGCTTGGCGTTGCAACGACGAGCAGCTCAACCGCTTTGTCGGCGATAATCTCGTCGATGGTGGAATATGCCAGGCAGTCGAAGCGGTCAATTGCTTCCTCCTGGCGGGCGGGGTCGGGATCACATACGGCGGTGACGTTGAAATTTTCACCTATCTGGGCCAATACGTTGGCGTGGATGCCCCAGCCGCTTCGGCCCAAGCCGCTGATGCCGATGCGCAACGGCTCGCCGTTGTTCGTCTCAGGGCTACTGGTTTGTGTTGACTCTGCCATTCTTGGTTTCCTTTCTGGGAAAATTCTTTACACTGATGCAATGCCCGGGTTCGGGCACTGCCCTTTAATGATATGCATGTAGAAGGGTGCCGCCGGTCTAGTGCGCCGGCGGCAGCGTGCATAAGAATATCAGAAAGCATGGCGAAAGTGTAAAGAAAGGGCCAGTGAGATTGCGTCTCTTCGGTTGTTCAGGCTCTTCTGGCTCCAGGAGAGTTACGCCGCCACTGCGTACTGCGTTCGTTTCCCGGTGACTTCCAAGCCACACACATTGTTTTTTGACCGGCCAGAGCTGCAGTGGTCAGTGGTCAGTGGTTAGTGGTCAGTGGTTAGTGGTCAGAGGACTGAGAACGCAAGTGAGGTAGGAGACATTGTTGGCTAGACACGTTGCTGGGAAAGAATGAACAAGGTGGCTAGCCAGGGCGGGGCGTTGCGGGGGCGCAGCCCCTGCACGAGGGAGGTCCGAAGGCGCGGAACTGCAGTGGTCAGGGGTCAGGGGTCAGTGATCAGTAACTTCTGCGGTTGGAGGTCGGTGGGTTGAAGCGGCAAGTGGGGGAGTAGACTCCGTTCGCCAGACACGATGCTGGGGAAGAGTAAACACGGTCGGTGAGCGATGGTTTTGTAGGGGGGCGTTGCGGGGGCGCAGCCCCTGCACAAGGGAGGCCGCTTGCGGCCGACCGCCCATAAGCAGAAGGAAAGTTATAGAGGAGCGAGAATCCAGTATCTGTCACGCGTTCAGCGTCGCGAAATGGCTGCTTAGGCGCGGCTGCGTTTAGCGGGAATAACGGGTCCTGGCCGCGCGATAGCGGGTGACGGGGTATAACTCTAGTGCGAACCGGTGACTGTAGGATATAATCCAAGCGCGGTCGAACCGAAAGGCGAACCTGACATTGTTGTCCCTGGTCGCGGTCCCCGCTGACCGCAATTGACATGGCGCCGATGAAAACCTCAATTCTGTTGCTTTCCTGCTATGAACTCGGTCATCAGCCACTCAGCTTGGCATGGCCGCTGGCGGCTCTGCGCGCGGCCGGATTTGACGCCTCAACCGCGGACCTGGCGGTGGAAGACTTTCCCGCGCAACGCTCTTCCGGCGCCGATCTGGTTGCCATTTCGGTGCCGATGCATACGGCGCTGCGTATCGGCGTAGATGCCGCCCGGCAGGCGCGGGCCGTAAATTCGACAGCACACATATGCTTTTTCGGACTGTACGCCTGGCTTAACCGCGGCTATTTGCTGCAGGACAGGAACGGCGAGGGGGCAGTTGCCGATTCGGTTGCGGCGGGTGAAGCGGAGTCGGTGCTTGTGGGGCTGGCGCAGGCCCTTGGGGCAGGCAAGGCTGCGTCGGATGTGCCAGGTCTTACCACGCTGAAGAGTGCGTCTGCGCCGAGTCTGGCCCGGCTCACGCTGCCGCTGCCCGACCGAACGACCCTGCCTTCGCTGGACAGGTACGCCCATTACGTACCGGGGTCTGACCTGCCGCCGGGCGACCACGCAGGCGAAGACCACGGGGCGCCGGAAGAGCCGGTCGCCTATCCGGCCGGGTATGTAGAGGCCAGCCGCGGCTGTCTGCACACATGCCGGCATTGTCCGGTTGTACCGGTCTACAATGGGCGATTCTTCGTTGTGCCGGTCAAGACGGTACTGGCCGATATCGCCCAACAGGTGGAGAAGGGCGCCCGGCACATCACATTTGGGGACCCCGATTTCCTCAATGGGCCGGGCCATGCACGCAAGGTGGCAAGGGCACTGCATGACGCCTTCCCTCATGTCAGCTTCGACTTTACGGCAAAGGTGGAGCATTTGCTGGAACACCGGCTGCTCTTGCCGGAACTCGCCGAGTGCGGGGCCTCATTCGTTGTCTCGGCCTTTGAATCAACCAGTGACCGTGTGCTTACCCGCCTGCAGAAGGGCCATACACGTCAGCAGATGGAGGATGCGGTTGCTGTCGTCAACGAGGCCGGCATCTCAATCCAGCCGACCTGGATGCCATTCACGCCCTGGACAAGCCTGGACGACTACCTCCTGATGCTGCACTGGATCCGGGAGCAGGGACTGATACCGCACGTGCCGGCTGTGCAACTTTCGATTCGGATGTTGGTCCCGCCGGGGAGCGCCCTGCTTGGCGACGATGACGCCCATGAATGGCAGGGTACGCTCGACGCAGCCAATTTTACTTATCGCTGGCTGCATCCGGATCCCCGTATGGACTCGCTTCAACGGCAGGTAGCCCGGATTGCGGAACTAGCAGGCCAGACCGAAGCTGAATCCTCTTCTGGCGCAAGTGGCGGGAACATGCCATCGCCTTCCCAAGCAGCCAGCAATCCACTTGCCGTTTTTCATCGAATTGAGCAGGCCGCCTACCAATCTGCAGGCAGTCAATTGCCTGAGCTAGTTAATCCCTCTTCGTATCTTCCCCGGCCGCCGCGCCTTACCGAGCATTGGTTTTGCTGAGCGGAGCCCACTGCCGACCAGTTGGCCGGCTGAGCTGAGCGCATGAATCAACGAACCACGGCTGAAGGCATTCTGTTCACCGATCAGTATCAGCTGACGATGGCGCAATTGTACTTTCGTCTGGGGATGCATGAGAAACAGGCCCAGTTTGACCACTTCTTTCGCCACTACCCTGATTACGGCGCGCACCAGGCCGGATTTTGTGTAAATGCAGGGCTGGACTGGCTCCTCGACTGGATGGAGTCCGCCCATTTTGGCGAGAAGGAGCTCGAAATGATGCGGGGGATGACATCCCGCACGGGGCGCAGGTTGTTTGCTGACGATTTCCTGTCCTGGCTGGGGGCGAACGGCGACTTCTGCGGCATTTCCCTGCAAGCGATTCCTGAAGGGAGGGTGGTGCACGCACGGGTGCCGCTGACGGTGGTGCGGGGCCCTTTTGCCATGGCCCAGATTCTGGAAACGCCGCTGCTGAACATTCTCAACTACCAGACTCTCATCGCCACCAAAGCGGCCCGTCTGCGTGAGAGCGCGGGCGAGGCGATGGTGCTTGAGTTCGGCGCGCGTCGCGCCCACGACCGCGGCGGCAATGCGGGTACACGGGCGGCACTGATTGGCGGCGCGGACTTCTCCTCCAATGCCGGAATCTCGCACCTGCTGGGCTACCCACCGAAGGGAACGCACGCGCATTCGATGGTACAGGCCTTCCTGGCCCAGGGTATGACGGAGTTGGACGCGTTCCAGGCATATGCAGACATCTATCCCGACGAATGTCTGCTCCTGGTGGATACGATCGATACGCTGTCGAGCGGCGTGCCCAATGCGATACGCGTCTTTGAGAGGCTGCGGAAGAAGGGGTATGCACCTGTGGGCGTGCGTTTGGATTCCGGCGACCTGGCATTTTTGAGTACGCATGTTGCGCAGATGCTGGACGATGCCGGGTTTCCCGACGCGTCGATCGTGCTGTCGAATGAGCTGGACGAGTTGATAATTCGGGAGATCAAGTCACAGATCGCCCAGGAGGCGGCGCACTACGGGTTGGATGCGGACAGCATTATCGGCCGCCTTGTGTACGGAGTGGGCACGCGGCTGATTACATCTGCCGGCGACAGTTCCCTTGGGGGCGTCTATAAGCTGGTCGGTTTGCAGGGCGACCCGGGCTGGCAGCCGGCGATCAAGGTCTCCGAGGATCCTGGCAAGACGGCGATTCCCGGGAGTAAGCGGGCCTGGCGCATATACGACATGCGCGGCCGGGCTACGGCCGACCTGTTGACACTTGAAGAGGAAGACCCGGAGCAGAGATGGCAAGATGCCCGGTCTCAAAACGGCTTTAACGGTGATCATGACAAGAGTGATCAAGACAAGCTGGCCCTGACACTTTGCGATCCGCGTGTACGTGCCAACCGCCGGACTCTGCCGGTAGAGAGCATCTCCCACATCGAACCGTTACTTATGAATGTTATGACTGACGGCCGGGTGGTGTGCGATAGGCCCACTATTGAGCAGAGCCGAGCTTGCCGCCGAGAGGACGTGGCCAGGCTGGATAATGGCGTACGCCGGCTGATCAATCCACAACTGTATCATGTGTCTGTCAGCGAGCAGTTGTGGGCACTGCAGGAGAGGCTGCTGAGTTCTCTCTCAACCCAAAGGACTGACCCCAGTTCTTGACCAACCGGCCTTTCCTAGCTAGAATGCTGTGTTGATGGCTATTGTTTGACGCTGAGGTAGAATCGCTTTTGGACTGGCTGGCGGCGGTCTGCCGCTGATACCGTGCGGCAAAGGTGTGCCCATGACGAAGCGCAATCCCAATCCAGATCCCGAAATCTTTGAGCTGACAACGACCCGTAAACCGGATGCGGAGGCGGATACGATTGTCCTGCAACAGGGGGGCGTTCCGCGGCATGACGCCGTGCAGGACACTTTGCCGGCGAGCGCAGACAGAGGCGCCTATCACATCTGGACCATCGGCTGTCAGATGAATGTTGCCGACTCCAACCATGTGGCCGCGGAACTGGAGAGGATCGGCTATCGACCAACCGAGGCAATGGACGAGGCTGATATCGTTGTACTCAACACGTGCGTGGTGCGGCAGAGCGCGGAAGACAAGGGCATCGGGAAGGCCAGCAACCTCAAGCCGTGGAAGCGGGACCGGTCGAACCGTACCTTGGCGTTGATGGGCTGTATGGTGGGCGTCAAGCCCAGCCCGCAGCTGCGCGCTCGTTTTCCTCATGTGGACGTGTTCATGCCTCCCAGCGAGCCGGGACCGTTGATCACCCACCTGCAGCAGGATCAGATTGCAGCTGAGTCCGCCCTGTTTGAGACTGAGCAGATAGCCCATCGCCACGCGATGCAAGATATCGTACAACCGGCCGGCGCCGGCCAGTCGATTCGACACTTGGCTGTCAACGGTGAAGCGGCGGTGACTGCTCATGTGCCGGTGGTCTACGGCTGTAGCCACGCCTGCACATTCTGCATTATTCCCTTCCGGCGCGGCATAGAGCGCAGCCGCCCTGTTGACGAGATTGTGAGCGAAGTGCGCGGTCTGGTTGCCCAGGGTGTGCGTGAGGTGACGCTTCTGGGTCAGATTGTCGACCGTTATGGCCACGACTGGCGCAATGGAACCGAGAACGGCTCGTTACCGGGTAGGCAGCCTGATCTGGCCGACCTGCTGCACGCTGTCCACGAGGTTGAGGGGCTGTGGCGCATTCGTTTTCTGACAAGCCACCCCAACTACATGTCGGACAGAATTCTTGAAGCGGTGCGGGACCTGCCCAAGGTTTGTGAGCATATCGAGGTTCCGACGCAGGCCGGGAATGACGAGGTGCTGGCGCGAATGAAACGGGGTTATACCCAGGCTCAGTATCGCGAGCTAGTCGACCACATTCGGACGACGGTGCCCGAAGTTGCCATCAATACCGACATTATTGTCGGTTTCTGCGGAGAGACGGACGCGCAGTTCGACGAGACCTACCAGTTGCTGGCCGACCTGAAGTTGGACAAGGCCCACCTGGCGCGCTACAGTCCACGGCCGGGCACGGTCAGCGAGCGGCGGATGGCGGATGATGTGCCGGAAGCCGAAAAGGTCCGCCGCCACAAGGCGCTCGAGCAGCTGCAGGAGCAGGTCTGCGGCGAAATCAATGCGCGGCTGCTGGGCGAGACGGTCGAACTGCTGATCGAAGGGCAACACAAGGGCAAGTGGCGCGGCCGCACGAGGCAGAACAAGCTGGTGTTTGTCAATCCTGAGGACCGGGCAGGCGATCTGCGCGGACGCCTAGTCGAAGCACAGATCACGTGGACAGGTCCCTGGAGTATGCAGGGCCGTTACGTGCAAGAAAGATCCCCGGTCGAGGCCTGAGCGCACGGAAGGGCAGGCGCTGCGCGCGGGCTGAGATGAAACCTTCAAGCGGGCTGCGACCCGATCGACTGTCTCCCCTATGAATCCACTATTACTCAATATTCTTCTCTTTCTGGTCGGCTTTGTTCTCCTTACCGGCGGAGCCGATTTTCTTGTGCGCGGGGCAAGCCGTTTGGCTGTGCGCCTCAATGTGCCGCTGGTTGTGATCGGGCTGACCGTGGTGGCGTTTGGCACAAGCCTGCCGGAACTGGTCGTCAGCCTGATTGCAAACCTCCAGGGCGGCAGCAGGGCCGAGCTGGCAATCGGCAACGTGGTCGGCAGCAATATTGCAAACCTTGCCCTGATCCTGGGCGTTGTGGCGGTGCTGCGCCCGCTCATGGTTGAGCGGCAGGTTCTGCAACGCGAATACCCGCTGATGATCGGTATCTCGCTGGTTTTTACCTGGATGGCCTGGGATGGACAGATAGCCCAATGGGAGGGTGTGCTACTCTTTTTGGGGCTACTCGGTTTTGTCTATTGGAGCTACGCAGCCAGCCGCTCGCTGGCCGAAGAAAAGGAAAGTGAGGCGCTTGAGTACATTGGTGGGGAGGCTGCAGAAAGTTCTATCCAGGCAGAGGGCTTGGATGACCAGGAAGAGGTTGAGGCTGGCTCCGCTGACACGCTGGCCCAATCTCAGGAGCGAATCGCGCGCGCTGCCAGGAATCCACTCTTGCCAGCTGCTATTTCGGGTCTGTTCAGGTCCCTGCTGCTGCGCGACATTGGCATGGTGGTTCTGGGCATTTCGGTTCTTGTTCTGGGCGCCGACTGGCTCGTTGATTCGGCCACCTTCATCGCGACCTACTTTGGTGTGAGCGAGCTTGTGATTGGCCTGAGTCTCGTTGCCCTCGGCACGAGCCTGCCTGAACTTGCGGCGTCGGTTGTGGCGATTCTGTATAAGCGCGGGGACATCGCCCTGGGAAACCTCGTCGGCAGCAATCTCTTCAATATGATGGCCGTTGTTGGCATTACCGCCAGCGTCCGACCCTTGCCCGCCCCTCTGAGTATGCGCTGCGTTGACTTCCCGGTCATGCTGGTGGTGGCAGTTCTGCCGTTTCTCCTTGTGCTACCTTCGCCGCACATTGCCAATCGCTGGAAGGGGGCCCTGATGCTGACAATCTATGTTGGCTACATTATAGGGATTTACCTGATATCGGAAGGTAATGGGGTGTGTTGATGCGGGGTCCGGAGACTGGGCTCGAAGTGTACTTACTTCTCAAGCCGATACAACTCAGCCACAACTAATCTACGATGCTGAATGAGGCGAGCAATGGTGTTTTTTCTCCCCTCATTGTTGTATTTTGGGCGGTCGGGCGCAAGCGCCCTCCCTTGTGCAGGGGCTGCGCCCCCGCAACGCCCCCCTACAAAACCATCTCTCACCGACCGTGTGCATTCTTCGCAACGTGTCGGCTGGCGAGCATGGCGGCGGCTGCACACCAGTTACGTCACCAAGAGCCTGAATGGTTCCAAGGATGACCGGCTGGTCAAGTGCTGTGGCTTAGTAGTTACCTCAAACCTTCTATTCGATCGGGCGAAACTCGCCATCCTCTACTTTGTAAAACCAGACGCTGGCATCAACTAAATCGCCGTTGGCTTTGAAGCGCAGCGGCCCCAGGAGCGTCTCAGATTCGTTCTCGCGTATTGCTTGCGCGATCTCATGTCCATGGAACGAGTCGGCCGCGCGTACCCCTGCCGCCAGCACCTGCATCGCTATGTATCCATTGACTGAGAATGGGCCAGGATCGCGGTATTCGGTATCGCGGTAGGCCTCGATCCAGCCGGCGCCGGTTACAAGGAACGGGCTGGGCGCGAGCGCGCTGACGTACATCGCGCTGGCCGCGGGGTCCGCTTGGTCGACGTCAGCTGCCAGGAATGCCCCGTCACCGGCTAGCAACGGCAGGTTCAGCTTCGCCTCCAACAGGCTGGCGCGGAGGTCGTGGGCCGCGCTTGCGTCGCCGGCGAAGAAAACAGAGTCAGCTTCTGCACTTTGAATCTGCTGCGCCGTTACCGAAAAGTCGGGTTGCCCTTCCGCTACTGCCAACTGGATTGCTGTCGTCGCGCCGAGCGCCTGCAGGTTTTCGACGAGTGACGCGGCCAGGCTGCTGCCGTAATCCGTCTCTGAATGGACAACGGCAACGCGCTGTGCGGTCATCGTATGTACCAGGAAACGGGCGGCTGCTTCGGCCTGCGTGCTGTCGTTGGCATTTACGCGAAAAAACATGGTGTGCCCGCGGTGGGTCAGTGCGCGCATTCCGGCCGCAGGGGTGATCTGAACGATCTCCATTTCTTCATAGAGGGGCAGGGCAGAGGAGGTGGGGCCGCTGTCAAGGTGGCCGATCAGGCCTGCAATGTGTTCACCGCTTTCAAGAGCCAGTCTGATTCGTTCTGCATTTTCGAGAGCCGCGTTGTTTTCCGATCTGTCATTGAGGGCGCGAACGACAATGCGGCGGCCCAACAGCCCGCCGTTACTGTTAATCTCCGCGGCTGCCAGGCGCACACCGCCAAGCGCAGACTGTCCTGCATCGGCACGGAAGCCGCTTAGCGGCACCGCGACGTAAACTATTGTCTCGCCGGCAGGGGGTTGCGCGCTGGCGGCGTTGCAGGCGGATGTCAGTGCGGCGATGAGGCAGACTGCGAACAGTGCGATGTAGCTGTTAGAGCGTGGTCGCACATTTTCTGCCATTTGGCGAAGGCGTATGGAAAGATTCATATATATCGGCCGGAACCTGCGTTGGACCCGCAGGATGAGGCTGTGAATTCTTCTAATGCGTTGGCTGAAAGTAGGTTGAAATGTGGCGATACAGCTCTTCCAAGTTGGTCTCATCGGCGCGGTGGAACCTGCCTCCGCCGATGCGAGCAAGGTTTCGCAATAGTGATGCGTCTGCATCGCGGCCGAACGCGATGGTGTGGATTGCCACCGGCAACTGCGCCTGTTGCACTGCCTGCTGCAAGTCTTGCAAGCGGGAGTCGCTGTCGTTATCGCGGCCGTCGGTCATCACCACTATGGCATTGATGGCTTCGGTGTCGCCCACATTTTGCAGATCACTATGTGCTGCCCATACGGCATCGATCAGGTCGGTGTATCCGCTCGCCTGCATGTTTTCGATCAGCTGTGACAGGTAGTTGCGGCCGTTTGCATCCAGCTGCTGCAGAGAACCGTGCTGCTTGATCCCGGAGCCAAACTCGACCAGCCCGACTCTGTCGCGGTCCCCCTGAATTTCGTCGATGAAGCCGTACAGGGCGGCTTTCGAACTGTCAAGTTTTGTGCCTTCCATCGACTCGCTGGTGTCCACGATCAAGACGATATTGGCAGGCCGCTTTGTATAGCGCCAAATATCCAACACCATTTCCATTACCTGCGCAGGCGGCAGAGGCAAAAGGGTCTGCGGGAGAAGAGAGTTCACTGCACTGCTGCCGGCGAATGGGCTCGGCGCGGCCGTCAGGTCGATGGACAGGTCGACAGGTCGGAAACCGGCCTGCAGAAAGGCAAACTGACTCTCCTCCTCCAGCAGAAAACTGGCGAAAGCACGGTAGGTGCGGCGCTGGTTCCGGGTAAGGGCAGGACCGGTGCGGCCGTCCAATTCCAGCAACGCCAGAGGATAGTCAGCCCAAAGCGTACCCTCCTTCGGGTAGATGGCCACAAGTTCACCCTCAGGCAGGCGCCGGTCGTCGTTGTCCAAGCCTAGCAATCGCGGGCGATTGCGGGCGGAGGAGTGGTTCCAGGCGATGACGGTCTGCTCTTGGGTGACGAATGCATCCAGGACGACGTTGTCTGCATTCCCGGCGGGGAGCAGGCGTCCTTCGTCGCCCAACTGATTGCCGTCCGGGAGGACATGCGCCGCGGTTTCCACGCTGCGAACGTAATCAATGACTTCGGGCCGTCCGGCGACCTCTTGGGTCAAACCGCGAGTTACACCGGCGCCGGTGTAAAACTCCGACAAAACCGCCAGCACACCCGCGGCACTGTTTACGCTGGGGTGACCCCATGTGAACTCAGTGAAAGAGGCAGTCGCGCGGGCCTGGACTTCGGTCCAGCCGACAGCCTGCTGGGGCCAGCCAAGAATCCGGGCCGCTTCTGCATGGGCGGCTATGACGATTGGGCTGACAGCGAAACGCGTTGTCGGACCGACCCGGCTGGCCGGTAAGCTGCCTGGCGCGATTGGAAAGAGTTCGGCCCAGCTTCGTTCGATCAAACCCAGCCAGAGCGAACTGTCGGGCGCAACGGCCTGAAAGCCGGGTTGCCGCAGCGACTGCTGCACCATTTCCAGGGGCGACAGCCTCACGAGTTCGACCCGCATCAACTCGCCGTCGACTGTGCGGAGTTTCAGGTCGTTGAAACTGTCGGCTCTCTCCTTCAGTGGTCCCGCGATGGGTTGCGAGACAGCCACTGTCAACTGGGCGCTATTGGCGGGCCAGTCTGCTACGGGGGCGGCGTCACCGGCGGTCGCGGCAATGCCGCCGCCGTTCAGGTTGTCCGAGATCCAAGCGCCCACGCGCACCGTCGTCAATGCACAGGCGCATAGCAGGAAGCAGGCTGCTAATGCCAGGGCGGCGAGGCGCTGGCCGGGCAAAAGGCGTTGGCGTCCTGGTTCAGACGGCTCTGTAGGGTCTCGACTTGTCTCTTCCTGCGGTAGGCTCATTGTGCTTCGTTCGTGTCCTGCCAACTCCAGAGACTGGGCAGGAGGTCTCGATTGGGAGGTTGCATTGTGATTGCAGGCTGGATGTCGCTTCTTACGCCTAACTTCTGCCAGCGCACAAAGAGGCTGTCGTCGGCGGCGTCTACAGCCAGGCCGGGGTCAATGGGACGCAGGCCAAAAGCAAGGGCTTTGCGCTGTTGCGCTTCGCTGCGCAGAAAACGTTGAAACGCTAATGCGGCGTTCTTCTGCACTGCCGACGTCTCCGGGCCTACCCAGATAGCGAATGGAAAGTCGAACCGGGCGGTCACTTCGGGATAGTGGACGATCATCGGCTCCTGCCAGCGCGTTTGGATACCTTCCATGTTGCGCAGGAGCTCGCTTTCCAGGAACTGTCCGCCATCTCCTGCAGTGAAGCCGAACAGTGCCACATTTTCGGCCGCGCTTGCTCTGTTCCCGTTCGAGATGTTCGCCGCACCCATTGCCTCATCAAGCCAGATAAGGAATTCCGGGTCGGATACGTCTTCGAGAGACAGGTCATTTCGATCGTAATATTCGCCGGCGGCGGTGATGATGGCAGCCAGGCCGGCCACGGTCCTGCCAGGCGCGGCAAGCGCCAATTTGAAGTTGCCCCAGGCGGGATCGCCGCCCAGCTCTTTCCAGCCTGTCGGCGCGATGGCGGCCTTGTGAACTGTGGACCATGAGACTGGGCCGAGGTTTTCGAGGAGGGCGACGCCGCGGCTTCGAAACAGGCCCCAGGTGAGAAGCGTTTCTGCCACGGAGCGAACGCGGTATTGCCCGTCGCTCAGAAACAGGTCCCGCCCCAGTCGATCCCTGTTGGCGGTGTTGGCCATTTCGACGAGGTAGCGGCTTTCGGCTATCCAGGCTGTGGGGAAGGCGTCCAGGGCAGCGCGGTCATCTGGGGGTAGGTCATGAGGGAGAATGTCTGCCGGCAACGCGCCGAACTCGTTCCGTTCCCATCTTCCCAGCGCGTCCAGGCCGTCCATGGCGATTACTTCGACTTCAACCGGCGCGCTTCCCGTTCCGGGGTCAAACGCTATGAACTCTTCCGCCGCGGCCCGGACCCACGGCTCCAACGGCGGGGCTGTGATCACCCGAATTCGTACTACCTGCGGGGGTCCGGCAGCAAAGCCAGGGTTGACGGATTCCCCGCCGATCGTGCGCCACACCAATATCGCGACGACCAGCAGAGCGGCTGCCGACAGGACCGCGACAATAAGGACACGCGTGCGATTCATGGTTCCTGAACGAGTGGGGTGCCGCAGAAGTCGCATACCGCGGTCTTCTCGATGGAGGCGCCTTCTACAAGATCCGGCGGAGTCGCCGCGCCGCACGATGCGCACTGCGGTTCATAGCGCACTGTTTGCGGGGATTCATCGCCTAGCGGCCGCTCCACTCGTAGAGGGATATCGTCAGGATCGGGCTCGGTGCGTCCAAGGTATGCCCCGAGGAGGCTGGTGATGCCGACTAAGACGAGTATTCCCGGCCAAATCCAGTCGGTGGCGAAGAGGATGGCGAGACCGATCATAAAGACGGCGCCGGTCAGGCCCTGGCGGGGCGCGGCGAATTTAGGGTTTTTCATGGTTGGTGCGGACTCGTTGTGAACAGTTCCTGCGCCATAGCGTAAGATTCTACTACAAACTCGCTATAGGTAACATTAAGGAGAAGGGTGGGTGCGGTAAAGACAATCCTGGCCTGTTCTGTGTAGAGTATGACGTTGACAATCAGGGCAGTCGGGATTCATTCGACAGCGCGCCGGTCATACTGTGGCTGACTTTGACTACCGTCAATGCTGGTCAGAATCGCCGGAGCGGGCCTTCCGTCCCAGATATGAGACAAATCCTAAAGCCGCACTCAACGCTGCAAAAATCACGATTTTCTTTGCATTCTCGCTCTTCCCGACTTCGGATTCCTTCTTCATTCTGGCTTCTATCTTGGATTTGGCCTGGGCTCTGGCTCTATGCCTGGTGCTGGGTCTCTTGGATATCTCATTTACGCCTGACGAATCTTTGTATCTGGGTCGCTCCAGATTCAGACTGCCTTCACTTCCGACATAGCTCCTGGGAACTGACTGGCGGTTCAGAGCAGATCTGATCCTTTCAACAGATTTCTTGCCTTCATGAGAATCGGCCTTTCCAAGCACATAGGCTATGTGAGAGAGGCGCTTCAGGGCGTACTTCAATTCCAAATCACTTGTAGAAGGATGATACACTTTGTTCCGTGCTTCCCTGATGATCCGAAGTTCTCCTACAATCGTTTGGTCGCCCTTGAAACGGGACGAGAAAACGTCCTGCCAATGACGTTCGACTAGAAGCGGGAACTGATTTACATCGATAGCCGACTCCAGGTCGCTGTTCTGCTTCAGATTCCGATCAAAGTCAATTGTCTGATGCTCAAGCTGTAGCGACTGCCTCATTGCTTCCTCTGCCTCGAGTCCCGGTGTTCGGTTGAGGCTTTCAATGAGAAATGGCCGCATTTCATCCCTGAAGATGTCAATAGCTTTAGCAAGGGCGTCTCTATTTGGCCGGTTTATGGCGACCATAGGATATAGTGTTCCTTTGCATTTCTGCAGAAATGGTTTCTCTATCCCACTGCTCTACTGAAAGGGTCCTTCGCCGGATATTTCAACTCTAAATGGGCAGTCCGCCTTACTCCCCTTCAGTCAAATACTCTTCACTCGACACAATGAGACACGGTTTCCTCGAGAACGGTTCAGTACTGAAATGACCAGAACCAGGATTTCTCGACCATCTCGCCGCCTGATGATAGCATAATCGCCCTCCAAAACGTATAGCGACTCTATCCACGCCCCCCACGAGCCGCTCCAGGGACCACGCCTGATTCTTGCCCACGTTCCTGTGAAGTATCGCCCCCTATATTTCGAGGACCGCCGGGCGCGGTGATTCTTTGTGCCCTGACTAGATCCACGGTGACTGCTATAGCGCCTGTTTTCATTGGCACGCCATTGTCGACTCTGCTGAGAACGATCTGTAGAATTCCAATGCTTGCTCTGGTCACGATTTTCGGCAGGGCTTTGGTAATGGGCTTGCCTGCCTGAACCCGTAGCTTGCTGTCTGCGGCTTAACTGCGCCCGAGACTGCTGCCCGTCCCCTGTCGAGACACGACTGGGCCATCGGGACCTGTAGCAGGCCCCAATTCGTGACATGTGCCCTCAACAATACCAACAGCCTTAAACTGGAAAATTTGTGGTATAATGGGAACCGCCAACCAGTGGTGTGAGCGATGCAATGATTACCCGAATCGAACTCGATGGCTTCAAGACGTTCCAGGAATTTGCGCTGGATCTGTCGCCATTGCAGGTCATCGTAGGCGCAAATGGGGTGGGCAAGAGCAATCTCTTCGACGCCCTGCAACTGCTGGGACGTCTGTCCGAATCGACGCTGCGCACGGCGTTTCAGGAGATGCGGGGAGAGGTGGGCGAGCTCTTTGCGGTCCGCCCAGACGGGGGATCAGCAGGCCGCATCAGTCTGGCGGTTGAGATTCTGGTCGACCTGAGTGTGCGTGACGACTGGGGCGTCAAACAGGACATCAAGTTCCCACGTATGCGCTACGAGTTGGAAGTTGCCCTTGTTCGAGAAGCTCAAGGCCCGGAAAGTCTCGCCGTCGCACATGAACTTCTGGCCCCAATCCCTCGCCATAAGGACAGATGGACAAAGTCCAATAAGCTGAAGACCGGCAGCCCCTGGATTCCGGTGATGACCGGCGGACGCTCTTCTCCCTTCATCTCCTCGCAGAAGAACAGTAAAGGAACGACTCTGGTCCTGCACCAGGACGGCAACAGCGGCCGGCGTGACATTGAGGCGGGTAAGGCCGAGCGGACGCTGTTGAGCGGGGCCGGAAACACTGAGTTTCCGCATGTATTCGCGGCTGCTGAGGAGATGCGTTCCTGGCGATTTCTACATCTGAATCCAGAGATACTGCGCCAGCCCAGCCCCATGACGGCGCCGGCCAGGCTGGTTGCGGACGGCCGGAATCTGGCCAACGTGCTGGCGCGCATGAAGGCCGTCGATCCGTCGTTGTTAGCCGCCATATCGGAAGATCTTGCCGAACATGTTCCTGGCGCCATGCAGGTCGAGGTGGAAGAGGATAGCGAAACCGGGCGCATCGCAATCTGGGCGAAGGCGGAAGACGGGAGGCGATTCTCGTCGCGTGTGCTTTCCGATGGCGCGCTGCGGGCGCTGGCGCTGGTCACTATGAGGAACGATCCTGAACACGGCGGCCTCCTCTGCTTTGAAGACCCGGAGAATAGCGTTCATCCTTCGCGTTTGAATGACATGACGCGGATCCTGCAAGACCTGGCTACAGATTTCTCAAATCCCGACCAGATAGGACTGCGACTGCGTCAAGTTATATGCAACACGCATTCGCCCGCGTTTATGGGCAACCCGGACATTCTTTCCCATGTTCTCTTTGCTCATTTGGCGCCTCCCACAGATGTCGAAAGCACAGGAAAGCAGCCTCTGGTGACCCGCATTCTGCCAGTAATTCCGGATCCGTTGCAGCCGGCCCTCCCTATTCCTGAAGACGTGCAATCCTACACACTTAGCGAAGTGCAGAGCTATCTGGAGAGCGCAGATATGGGGGCAGCGAGGAGCCAGTTGGGTGCGCACATTGCTCTGGATAAGGGAAGCGATGTGGACAATGACAAGACTGTTGCCGCGACCCAGCCGCCTGCCAGTGACCCTACTATGCCATAGCTAAATGGCAACAGAATTCTGCCAGGTCACTTTTCGTCAAATAGTCGAAAAATAGAGTAAAATAGGAGCACTATGCCCAATATCCAACCTGCTGCTTTGCGCGAAGTCGGTTATCAACTGTTCGAAGCCTCGGGCTGCACTGTCGAGGACGCCCACGCCGTGGTCGACCACTTGGTGGAGTCGAATCTTTTCGGACACGATTCGCATGGCGCGATTCGTTACTACGAGTACACGCGAGCCATCCGTGAAGGTCGATTTCAGCCGCGGGCGAAACCCACAATTGTTCGCGACTATCCCAGCACCGCAGTCGTGGACGCGGGCGGGGCACTTGGCCAGGTCGGCGCAACTCTTGCCATGAATCTGGCGATTGAAAAGGCCCGCCAGCACGGTCTGGCCACTGTTACATTACGCAACACGAGCCACGTGGGCCGCGCCGGCGCGTATCCGCTGATGGCGGCGCGTCAAGGGAACCTGATCGCGCTGGCGTTCGTAAATGCCGGGAATCTTGGCTATCAGATTGCCCCCTTCGGCGGGCTGGAGGGCAGACTCAGTACCAACCCGATTGCATTCTCGGCGCCCCGGCCCGACACCGATCCGATTCTGGTGGACATGACGACTTCAGTTGTGGCCGAAGGCAAGGTGCGCGTCGCGATCAATCAGGGCAAGCATGTGCCCGAGGGCTGGCTCATTGACGCCGAGGGCAACCCGACGACCGACCCAAACGATTTCAGAGCCGAACCGCCCGGAGCGATCTTGCCGATGGGCGGTGTCGTAGCCCACAAAGGCTATGCCCTGGGCCTTGTGGTAGAATTGCTGGGAGGCACGCTAAGCGGCGAGGGCTGTGCCGACGGTTCCCGGACGATGAGGAGCAACGGCGTCCTCTTCACGGTTTACAATATTGAACATTTTACCGAGCTTTCTACCTATTATGAAGAGGTAGAGGCGCTCCTCCGTCACGTCAAGTCCAGCCGCCTCGCGCCCGGATTCGATGAGATTCTCGCGCCAGGAGAGCCGGAGTTTCGCAGCGCACAGCGCAAAGAGGGCGATGGTATCGAAATCGACGGGACCACCTGGGAGCACATTTGCCAGGAAGGACGACTTCTGGGGCTCGATCCAGACAGTTGGTAGAGTTCGCGCAGGGCTCGCGGCCCTAACGCGGCCGCATGAACCGATCTGAAACCAGCGCCACAGGGAGCAAGCAATGGAACAGATGACACCAAAACAACGGTTCTTGGCTGGGCTGAACGGCGACCCGGTGGACAGACCACCCGCAGCGAGCATAGTGTCCGTAATCACCTACGAATTGATGGACATTACCGGCGCGCACTTCCCGCATGCAAATATCGAGCCGGAGCCGATGGCCACACTCGCTGCCGGCGCGCATGAGGTGATGGGATTCGACAGCGTCATGCCGATCTTCAGTATTGCCCAGGAGGCGATGGCGCTCGGCTGTGAAGTGGATTGGTCCGACACCGACATGATGCCCAATCCGACCGACTCGCCCTGGGCGGATCGCGATGTCGAAATCAAGCTGCCTGATGGCTTTCCTGATGCGTTCCTTGAAGACAAATACGTCAAGTGCGCTATAGATGCGATCCGCCTGCTCAAGCAGCATTTCGGCGACGAGGTCATGGTTCTGGGCAAGGTCATGGGGCCGTGGACGCTCTCCTACCACTGCTATAACACGCAGGAGTTTCTGTTCGATACCATTATGGACCCGGACCGTGTTCGCAAATCGTTGGAAACGCTGGCGCCGGTGCCGCTCTTGTTTGCGCAGGCCCAAATAGAGGCCGGCGCCGACGCCATCGTCTGGGCCGACCACGCCACCGGGGACCTGGTTCGAAATACCATGTACCGGGACTTCCTGTTGCCGCACCATCAGGAGCTTGTGCCACAAGTGGACGCGCCCGTTATTCTGCACTGTTGCGGCCGGACGCTGGACCGGGTCGAGTACTTTAGCGAGGCAGGCTTTGCCTGTTATCATTTCGAGTCGGCCAACGCGCCGGATCTGATGGTCGAGAAGGCTGCCGGCAAGATGAAGCTGACCGGCAATGTAAACAATCCTATAACCTTGTACGCACGCGGCCCTGCCGAGGCGCGCGCTGAAGCGCAGGCCGCCATTGACGCAGGTGTGGACATTATTGCGCCAGAATGCGCCGTTCCTCTTCAGGCACCCGTCGAAAACCTACAGGCGATCGTGGAAACCTGCAAAGACAATCGCCACCAATAGGAGCCCCTTACTATGAGCCGCGAAGAAGAAATCAAGAAAGGGCTGTACGAGCACACACTAGTCGGCGAGGCGCCGGAAGTGGTGGCGCTTACGCAAGAGGGTATCGACCTGGGGATGGATCCGCTGGATATTTTATTCGGCGCGCTTATTCCATCTTTGCAGGAAGTGGGCCGTCTATTTGAGATTGGCGAATACTTTGTTCCCGAAATGCTGGTTGCGGCGCGCGCCATGCAAGGGGCGATGGCTCTGCTGCGGCCACTGCTGGTCGACAAAGGGGCGGAGCCAATCGGCAAGGTGGTGATGTTGACGGTTAAGGGCGATGTTCACGATATCGGCAAGAATCTGTGCAACATCATGTTGGAGGGCGAGGGCTTCGACATCGTTGACTTGGGGGTCAATGTCAAGCCGGAAGAGGTGGTCGCGGCAGTCCAGGAACACGAGCCTCAATTGTTGGGCTTTTCTGCATTTTTGACCACGACCATGCCCTTTTTCAAGTCGAATCTGGCAGCATTGACGGAGGCAGGGTTGCGAGACTCTGTCAGAGTGATGGTTGGCGGCGCGCCGGTCACGCAGGAATACGCCGACAGTGTTGGCGCGGACGGATTCGCGCCCGATGCCAGCGCGGCCGTGCGCCTGGCCAAGCACCTAATGGTCGAAATGGGTTACGACGTCAGTATGGGTGGCGGCGGTGAAGGCGAAGGCACTTCTGCTCTGGCAAGCGCTGTGCAAGCCGTCGAAGATCTCATGGTCCAAGCCGGACAACATGACGAGTAGCCTGACATGAATACTGTGATTTCCTCCGCGAAGAAGACCGTCACTATCGGTCCCGATCACCCCTTTGTTATCATTGGCGAACGTATCAACCCCACCGGCCGCAAAATCCTGACCAAGCAGATGATTGATCGCAACATGAGCATGGTCTGTCGCGACGCCCGGCGGCAGGTGGAGGCGCACGCGCATGTGCTCGATGTCAACGCCGGCGTACCTGTCGACGGCGTAGAGCCTGAGATTCTTCGACAAGCGATTCAGGCCGTGCAGCAGACCGTAGACGTGCCAATCTCAATCGATTCATCGGTCGTCGAAGCGCTGGAGGCGGGCCTCGCCGCCTATGAGGGCAAAGCCCTCGTCAATTCAGTCACCTATGAAGATGAGCGGCTGGATACGGTCCTGCCGCTGGTCAAGAAATACGGCGCGGCGGTCGTGGGCGTTGCCAACGACGATACCGGCATTTCCAACGAACCGGAGGAACGGCTTCGCATCGCGACTATGATTGTCGAGCGCGCCGCAGACCACGGGATACCGGCCGAGGACGTGGTGATTGACCCACTGGCTCTGACAGTCAGCGCGGATGACAATGCAGCTCTGATCACATTGGAGACCATCCGCCTCATCCGCGAGAATTTGGGCGTCAACATGACGTGCGGGGCCAGCAATATTTCCTTTGGACTTCCATGGAGGCCGACTGTAAACGCTGCGTTCCTTGCCATGGCGATCGCGGCTGGTCTGACCTCGGCCATTACAAATCCCCTAGAGACTGAGATTCGCCACACAATCTACGCCGCCGACCTGCTCATGGGGCACGACGCCTATGCGGGAAACCTGATTCAGGCATTCCGATCGGAACGAAAGCGCCAGCAAGAGTCGAATTAGCTTTTGTTCCGTTCCAAACGGAAACGCATATGCGTTCGCTTCAATGACAAATACTGTTCCAGCCGGAACGACCAAAGTCTCCATTGAGTTCCGACCTCACGATAAGGTAACCCGCGTTCCGCCCGGAATGACGATTTTCAACGCCGCCAATTGGATAGGTCTGCCGATTGACAGCACTTGCGGCGCTAAAGGAACCTGCGGTAAGTGCAAGGTTCGTATTCTGCGCGGGCAAAACGGGGCAACAGCGGCTGACCGGCGGATTTTCTCTGAAGAGGAGATTGCCGATGGCTGGCGGCTCTCCTGCCGCAGCGAAGCCAATTCGGACGTCGTCTGCCACGTGCCGCGGCTGATGGGTAACCCCAAAGCGGCGTTGATGGGATTCGACCGCCACGTCATTCTGAATGCTAACGTCTATAAGATCCCCTTGACGCTGACACCGCCCTCGCTGGAAGACCAGCGCAGCGATTTCAGCCGGATACGAGACGCATTGGAGCCTGAAGGGTATGCGATTGAGGCCTCGCTGAACCTGTTGCGCCAGTTGCCGGGCGTGCTGCGGCGCAGCAACTGGCAGGTTACCGCTGTGATTGTCGGACACGAGTTGGTCAGTGTCGAGGAGGGAGACACCAGCAGCCGCTCGTTTGGTCTGGCCTTCGATATTGGCACAACAACGGTTGTGGGCATGTTGATCGATCTGAACAGCGGGGCGCCGGTGGCAGTCCTATCCGCTCTCAACGGGCAGGCGGTACAGGGCGCCGACGTAATTTCCAGAATCAGCTATACGATGCTCAATGAGGACGGGCTGGCCGAACTGAATACGGTTATTCTGCGCACGCTGAACGGGCTTATCGCTCGACTCTTGGAAGAAGGGCAGGTGGCGGCGCACGAGGTGTATGAGGTTGTTACCGCCGGCAACGCCACGATGCAGCACCTGTTCCTGGGGGTTGACCCGGAACCGATCGGGCTTGAACCGTTCATCCCGGCGGTCGAAGACATGGTGCAGGCTTCGGCGCACGAGGTTGGCCTCAACATACATCCTCAGGCACAGGTACACTGTCTGCCCTATCTAGGCGCCTATGTCGGTGCCGACCTGGTGGCGGGGTTGTTGGCCACTGGGCTGGCACAAAACGAGGGTGTTCGGCTGCTGGTTGATGTCGGCACGAACGGCGAGATCATTCTGGGGTCTGCGGCGCGCACCGTAGCTACGGCAGCGCCGGCCGGGCCTGCCTTTGAAGGCGCGCAGATCCAGGACGGTATGCGTGCCAGCGAAGGAGCGATTGAGGCTGTGACCATCACCCGGGATGGCGTAGAGCTCCAGGTGATTGGGGATGTTCCACCGATTGGACTGTGCGGGTCCGGCTTGCTGGACGCGGTGGCCCAACTGCGTTTGAGCGGGCTGTTACTTCCGTCAGGACGGTTCGTGAAGGCGGAGGATGCGACCCAATTGGTTGTACCAGACCTGGCAAGGCGCATCATCACGGGTGACGAGGGCAGGCGTTCCTTTGTCTTGGCGTGGCCGGAAGAAGCCGGCGGCGACAAACCGATAGTACTGACCCAGCGCGATGTGCGCGAGCTTCAGTTTGCCAAAGGCTCGATAGCAGGAGGTATAGACGTGGTCATGCAGGAATTGGGGGTCGGGGCGGATGCGCTTGTCGAGATATACCTGGCCGGTTCATTTGGCAGCTACATCAACCCGCAGAGCGCACGCATCATCGGACTGGTGCCGCCCGTGCCGGTTGAGCGGATCAAGGCGGTTGGCAATGCCGCCGGCGAGGGCGCCAAGATAGCGTTGCTCTCGTTCCGGGAGCGAATGGTGGCCCGGTCGCTGCCCCAGATCGTGGAGTATCATGAACTTTCGGGCCGAGGGGACTTCAACGATTCTTTCCTGGCCGTTTTGCAGTTTCCGGAACTGGAGACTCTCGGGCTGGAGCAAAGAGTCGAGGCCAGCCCCGCTTGAGAAGTTTGGAAGACGGTTCCTCTACCTGACCAACCGGCAGTTCTCCTGGTCCAGCACCTCCGCATTTACTACTGTTTTGGGCACCTCCCCTCGAAGCACAGTTACCACGTTTTCAGCAGCTTTGCGCGCCAACTCGGCTGTGGCGGCGACCGAGTAGAAGGCAGCATGCGGCGTCACAATCACATTTTCCAACGTCAATAGTGGATTATCTGCAGAAGGCGGTTCCGGGTCGGTCACATCCAGGGCAGCGCCTCCGATGCGTCCCTCTCTAAGTGCCCTGGTCAGCGCCTCTTCGTCAATAACGCCGCCGCGGCTTGTATTTATCAACAATGCATCGGATTTCATCTGTGCGAGCGCGGCATCGTCGATGAGATGGGCCGTTTCCTCGGTTAGCGGGCAGTGGATCGATACGTAATCGGACGCGGCAAGCATTTCAGAGAGGTCGTTTGTTACTTCAACGCCTTGCGGCGCGTCCTGCGGCCGCAGTCGCGGCGTGTAGGCGATCACGCGCAGTCCGAATCCCAGGGCCTTGGGAACAAGGGCGCGAGCGATGTTGCCGAACCCGATCAGGCCGAGCGTCTGCCCTTTTACGCGGGGAATCGGGCGGGGCGTTTCCCTGGTCCAGCCGCTGCGCCCTGGGGTGCGCGCGAGAGGGAAGAGTTGACGAGCGGTTGCGAGCAGCAGGGCCATGACGTGGTCCGACACCTCCTCCAAACAGAAATCCGGAACGTTGGTGACGAGCATGCCCAGCTCGGTGGCGCGGCCGATGGGAATGTTGTCCAGCCCGATGCCGTAGCGACTTACCATTTGGCAGTTGGGTGCAATATCAAGTGCCTCCGCCGGTACATCCTTCCAGCAGGTCAGGATCGCGTCCGCCTGGGGGGCCAGGGCAATGATCTCGTCTGGTGTACCATCGCCGGCCAGCATGACCTCGCCATCAACTGCCGCCAGCACCTCCTTTTCAATTTCGAGATCGGGCCAGGCTATATCGGTAATAAGAATTCGGCGGGTCATTTCTGCGACTCCATTCTTGATTCTGAGAGGGATGTCAGGCCGGGCACAGGTTTGGCAGCGGCCTGCTTTTTCCGATTATTCGAGAATTCCGTTACGGCATTCAACTCTCGCCGGCCATCTCGGCGGCGATTTTTTCTGCCATCATCATTACAGTGGCGTTGATGTTGGCGCGGACATTGTCCGGCATGAGTGAGGCATCGACAATTCGCAGTCTGTCGATGCCGTGTACGCGGCCGGACTGGTCGGCGACAGCTAACGGGTCCGATGGCAGGCCCATCTTGCAAGTGCTGGAAGTATGATGCCCTGTATCGGCATTGACAAGAATCCATTGGTCAAGGGCCGCATTGTCATGCAGCGTTTTTCCAGGTCCCAGCAAAGCTTCCCCGCTTATAGTGCGAAAGGCTGGGTGCTCTTCGATCAGTTCGGTACAAAGCCGAATAGCTTGCCTCTCCCGCTCACGATCGAAAGATTCTTCGTAATAGTGGTAATTGAGTGCAGGTTGGTCCTGAATGTCGGTGCTTCGCAGACGTAAATCACCCTGCCCGACAGCAAGGTTGAGCGTCGGACGCACGAACAGGAAATCGCCAGTGTCGCCGCTAGAGTCAGGTACCGCCGCTATGTAAATGGTCATGTCATTGGTAAGGTCCGACCCGTCGGCTGTGTAGCGCAGGCAGGCTTGATGCCAGTGGAAGCGGTTTGATGGCTTGAACGACAGTTGCCATTTCAGGTTTACGGCCGGATGATCGCGCAGGTTGCTTCCTACTCCGGGAAGGTGGTGGCTTACGTTCACTCCGATTTCTCGCAGATGCGGCGCCGGGCCGATGCCGGAAAGCATCATGATCTGCGGTGTGCCAATCGCGCCGGAGCAGAGTATGGTTTCGTCGGCACAATACTGCTCCATCTTACCGTTACGTACCACTTCTACACCGACTGCGCTTCCGTTTTCCAACAGGATCCGGCGTGTTGTGCCTTGCGCCAGGATATGGAGATTGGGGCGATTTCGGGCCTGGGCCAAGTAGGTCACTACCGTACTCTGGCGGATTCCCCCGATATTATTGAGAGGATAAGGGCCAATGCCGGTTGACAGCGGAAGATTGGCGTCGGGACAATCCGGGAAGCCGGCATGGCGACATGCCTCTGCCCAGGCAAGTTGATCCGGGGCCCATTCTTTCTCAGGGTAGCGGCGCACGCCGATGGGCCCGTCATTTCCATGATAGTCTTCGGCGCCAAAGTCGTGGTCATTTTCCAGCTTGCAATAGTATGGCAACACACTCTCGAAGCTCCACTCTTCGTTGCCCAGCGCGACCCAGGCGGCGAAATCATCGGGGACGCCGCGCAGAAAGATCTGCGCATTCACCGCACTGGAGCCGCCCACCACTCTACCACGAGGCACCTGCATATTGTCGCGCTGCGGAGTCGCTTGCGCCGTGTATCCCTAGTCGTGGCCCCTGGCGACCATGCCGGATGGCGTGCCGTAACCCAACCGGATGTCTGCGGGCAGGCTAGCCATCGTTGGGTAGTCCGGGCCTGCTTCCAGCAAGAGCACCTGACGGGATGCGTCTTCGGTCAGGCGCGCGGCGAGAATGTTTCCGGCCGAGCCGGCGCCCACGATCAAGGTGTCATAGATCACGCGGCAACCACTCCCCTGATTGCAAGCCCCACGGATTGCGCATTGGCGGGCTTCGTCGGCAGCGGCTCATCGTCCTCTTTGCGCTCTCGATCATGCCGGCCCGTTCCACCCTCCTTGCGGCTACTTTTCCGGTTTTTCGAGAATTCCGCAACGGGCTTCAATTCTCTCCTGCCATTTCCGCGGCGATTTTTTCTGCCATCATCATAACTGTGGCGTTGATGTTGGCGCGTACACTGTCCGGCATGAGTGAGGCATCGACGATGCGCAGCCCGTCTATGCCGTGTACACGGCCGGATTGGTCGGCAACAGCCAAGGGGTCCGACGGCGGGCCCATCTTGCAAGTACTGGAAGAATGATGCCCCGTATCGGCATGGGCTAGAATCCATTGGTCAAGGGCCGCGTTATTATGCAGCGCGTTTCCTGGGCCCTGCAGCACTCTCCCGCTAATTGTGCGGAATGCTGGGTGCTCTTCGACCAGTTCGGTACAGAGACGGACTGCTTCCCTTTGCCGCTCGCGATCAAACGATTCTTCGTAGTAGCGGTAATTGAGTAAAGGTTGGTCCTGTATGTCGGCGCTGCGCAAAAACAGCTCTCCCTGCCCGACGGCAAGGTTGACCGTCGGACGCACAAAGAGGACTTTGCCGGATTCGATGGCGCCGTCGGGAACAGCAGCGAGGTAGACGATCATGTCGTTGACCAGGTGCGAACCGTCGGCCGTGTAGCGAAGGCCGGCCTGGTGCCAGTGGTAGCGGTTCGAGGGATTAAATAACAACTCCCAGTCCAGGTTGACCGTCGGGTGGTCACGCAGGTTGCTTCCAACTCCGGGCAGGTGTTGGCTGACTTGTACGCCTACTTCTCGCAGACGGGACTCCGGGCCGATACCGGACAGCATCATGATCTGCGGCGTGCCTATCGCGCCGGCGCATAGTACGGTTTCGGCGGCGTAGAACTGCTCTACTTTACCTCCGCGAACCGCTTCCACACCGACGGCTCGGCCATCTTCCAACAGGATTCGGCGGGTAGTGCATTCCGCCAAAATTTGAAGATTCGGGCGGTTTCGGGCTTGCGCCAAGTATGTCACAGCTGTACTTTGGCGAATCCCCGCAATATTATTGATGGGGTAAGGGCCGAAGCCGGTTGACCCAGGCAGGTTGGCGTCGGGGCATTCGGGGAAGCCGGCCTGCCGGCAGGCCTCAGCCCAGGCCTGCTGATCCGGGCCCCATTCATCCTCGGGGTAGCGGCGTACGCCGATGGGGCCGGCGTCGCCATGATAGTCTGCGTCGCCGTAGTCGTGGTCGTTCTCGAGCTTGCAGTAGTAGGGCAACACTTGCTCCCAGCTCCAGTTGTCGTTGCCCATTGCCTCCCAGGCCGCGAAGTCTTCAGGAAGTCCGCGCAGAAGGATTTGCGCGTTCACGGCACTGGAGCCGCCCACGACCTTGCCGCGCGGCACACCCATGTCTTCACGCTGCGGCGTCGCCTGGGAAGTGTATCCCCAGTCGTGGCCTTTTGCGATGATTCCGGAGGACGTACCGTAACCCAATCGGATCTCTGCAGGCAGGTTGTCGATCTTCGGATAGTCAGGACCGGCTTCCAGCAGGAGCACCTGGCGGGCTTCGTCTTCGGTCAAGCGGGAGGCGAGGATGTTTCCTGCCGAACCGGCGCCTACAATCAGCGTGTCATAGATCAAGCAGCAATTCCTCCCCGCATAGCGGCCTCTTGGGATTAGGCATTTGCAGGCTGGGTCGGCAGCAACTCATCGCCCTCTTTGCGTTCGCGATAGCCGCTGACGATCATGCCGGCCCGTTCTGTCCTTTTCCCGGCTACCTCGCGATTCTGCGGGTCGCGGTAGCCCATGCGCACCAGCCGGCGCGGATTCTTAGTCTGGTTAATGTAGGAGCCATGGACGGTGTCAATGCAGAAAACAACGACGTCGCCCGCATTGGCGGGAACAGCTACAGTGTCTTCGAGGTGGAACTTATCGGTGGGAAGATGGGGTGAGCAAGGGCCGTCTTCGGTCTCAAGGATATGATCGAGGTGGCCCATTTTGTGCGATCCATCAAGGAAGCGGATTTCGCCATTTTCGTGGCGGGTATCGTCGAGGTGGACGAGCACATCGATGAAACGCCCGTCCTGGTGGGGGTAAAACGGGTTGTCCTGGTGCAGTGGGAAGGGATGGCCGGTCTGCGGCGGCTTGATATGGAGCGTGGTATGATGCAGCTCGACATTGGGGCCCAGCAGATCGCTGAGGGCCTTGGCGAGCCTGGGATTGGTAGCCGCCCGCATCCAGGCAACCGAGTAATAGTGCAGGTCTTGCATCGCGGTCAACTTGGACTTTTTTTCTGTTTCCGGGTCCATGTAGGCCTGGCGCCATGGGCCGGTCCAGCCTGGGTTGGTGAACGCCCAGTCTTCTACGAGCCGGTCCAACTCGTCGGATAGTTCCTGGGTCTGCTCGGGCGTAAACACGCGAGGGATGCGCAAAAAGCCATGTTCGTGATAGAAGCTGATCTGTTGCTGTGTAAGCATTGGGTCCTCTCCTGTCAGTGAGATGGTATGCCGCTCTCTCAGATTCCAAGCGGCCCCAGTGATTTGTTCATTCGTAAGCTGGCCATGGAGGCAGCGCCCGCCATCCAGGGGCGGGAGCAGATCGACTCAGTCGTGCGTCATGCAATCGGGAGCAACTCGTCACCCTCTTGACGCTCCCGGTATCCGCTGACGATAACGCCGGGCCGGCCCATACTTTGGCCGTACTCCTGGCGGTTCAAAGGGTCCCGGTACCCCATGCGTACCAGGCGGCGGGGATTCTTCGTCTGGTTGATGTACGACCCGTGGACCGTGTCGATGCAGAATAGCACGACGTCTCCCGCCTTGGCAGGAACCGCCACTGTATCCTTTATGTGGAACTTATCCGTCGGCAGATGGGGAGAGCAAGGACCGTCTTCGGTCTCTGTTATGTGTTCAAGGTGCCCCATCTTATGTGAACCGTCCAGAAAGCGGATTTCCCCGTTCTCATGGCAGGTGTCATCCAGGTGCACCAGCACATCGATGAAGCGGCCGTCCTGATGACCGTAAAATGGGTTGTCCTGGTGCATCGGGAACGGTTGTCCGGTCTGAGGTGGCTTGATATGCAAAGTCGTGTGGTGCAACTCAACGCTGCTGCCCAGCAGCTGGCTGAGCGCTTCGGCAAGTCCGGGATTGGTAGCAGCCCGCATCCAAGCCACCGAGTAGAAGTGCAGGTCGTGCATGGCTGTTAGTTTGGCTTTCTTTTCGGTGTCCGGGTCCATATAGGCCAAGCGCCAGGGGCCGGTCCAGCCAGGGCTGGTGAACGCCCAGTCTTCGACAAGGCGGTCCATCTCGTTCGAGAGTTCTTGTGTTTCTTCCGGTGTAAACACCTCGGGAATGCGGAGGTAGCCGTGCTCGTGATAGAAGTTGATCTGTTGCTGAGTCAGCATTGGGTCATCTCCTGTAAGTTTGTGCTTGGGGTTCATTCCTTACTGGAATTCACAGTTTGTGATTGCAGTGGCCGCGAGGTCGGAGGTTTGGGCTCTGGCAGGCATAAAAACCGCCGCCGTCCATGTCGACGATTAGATTGGGGCAAAGTGCCCTTCAACAGTACTTTGGTGGCATAGCCAGTCCGGATAGCTTCTTCTCGCACAGTGTACCGAAAGTTGGGGGAATGATGCAACCGCGGTCGTGGGATTCATCCAGGGAAAGGCAGGATCTAAGCATCAACGCAGCCGGCCCAGTCATTGCTTTCGAGTTCGGTTTGAATGAGGCGAACCGTGGCTGAAATGAGGGCGTAGTCCTGTCGAGGAAGAGACTCCTTAAGGATTTCGAATGTTTCGCAGTAAAGTAGCAGGCCAGCCTGCACCACTTCGCGTAGTGATAGTGAGCCTCCGTCACTCTGGTTCACTGTGCCAAAGGCGCGGCGCAGAAGCCAAGCCCACCTGCTCTCAGGGCCGACTGCATTGATAACATCGTCGTAAAATGTATTGTCGCTAGTCGTGAGAACCCCCCTGTGTAGGCGCATCACCCATGACAGGCCCCAGGACAGTCCGAAGCGGGCGTTCAGCAGGCGGCCGGTGTCGTTGCGCCGCAGGCCCTCCAACCCTTTGTGGGCTTCTTCGATCCAACCGACCAGCTCCTTGCCAGCCAGTTGGTCGGCTTTCTCCTGATGCTCAGGGGTCCATTCAAATCGGTGTGCCCGCTGCTGGATGGATGCGAAAACCTGGGCCGGATCCCATAGTGACTCGCCGCGACGCAGGCCATCGATGATACCGAGAGCCTGGCCTGGTTCGGTAAACCAGCTTTCAACCTGGCTGGGAGTGATCGTGCTGCGCACTATCAACCAATGACGGGGAATGTTCCGACCCTGCTGGCGGTCCTCACCTGCGCCAACGTCCTCTTCGCCGCCAATCAGAAAGCTCCGGGCTTCCTCTTCTTGCTTGTCGTCGTTCACGAAGCGTACGACATCCACGTCGCTGAATGGTCCGGCGTCGCCGCGGGCGTAACTGCCCAGCAGGGCGAAGGCTACTGTTGCGCCTGTCTTCCATGCCTCAAGGCAGGCGGGGAGATCGGGCGGCAGTTCCGGCATTGCGTCGCTCACTGATCAAGACTGCGCACGAGGTCCGGCCAGATCGGCGCCAGCTTGCCCTTGGTATGGCTTTCTCCCACGTCGAGCGCAGGCCCCTCCACGGGCACCCCATGTTCGATCAGCACATCAAAATAGGGTTCGCGACTTTCTGCCAGGAGGTCCAAAAGCTTGGCGCGCATTTCGCTGCAGGTCTGCGAGTCGATGTCGGCCAGATTGTTCATTTCAAAGGGGTCGTTCTCAAGGTCAAAGAGCAGTTGGTGCCCTGTCTCGTAGAACGTGTACTTCCAACGAGAGGTGACAAGGCCGCGCCAGTCCAGAAAGTCCAGGTTCCAGCGGGGATTGCCCGACATTTCTATCAGGACGGCTTCAGGTCCGACGAAATCATTCTGTCCCTGCAGCGCGTCGCTGAAGTCAAGGCCTTGGCAGTGGGTAGGAACATCCAGCCCCAGCAGCCCCATCGTGGTTGGAAAAAGATCGACGAGGCTGAACAGAAGACCATCTCGACGGCCCTGTGCCGGGATCTGTTCTGGCCAGTGGAAGACGGCGGGAATGCGGACGGAGTTTTCGTGAGGGTTCTCTTTGCGGTTGATGGCCCCGTGTGTGCCCATGTAGTCGCCATGGTCGGAGAAATAGACGGTCAGACGGTCGTTTTCGAATTCCGGCAGGCTGTCAAGGGCGTCACGGAGGCGGCCGATATTCCAGTCCAGGTTTTCGACCATGGCGTAGTAGGTGGCCAGCTGTGTGCGCATCTCCGGCGAATCGGCGAAGCTGGGCGGTGTCTCCAGCGCGGCCGGGTCAAATCTTTCGAACGCTTCCGGGGCTTCGAGGGGGAAGTGGGGCGGTTCCACGCTGAGAACGAGAAACAGAGGCTCATCTCGATCGTAGGCCTGCAGATAGTCGATGGCCAGATCTGTCAGAACGTCGGTCTGGTAGCCATCCATCTTGCGGGGATTGGCCTCATCTTCGTGATAGTAGAAGCCTTTGAAAGGGGCATTGTTGATCTCGAAGCCGTACCAGTCCTGGAATCCGGCGCGATGATATTCGGGGGTACGATGGGGCCAGCGGGTGTACTCTTCCCTTTCTGCGCGCACGGCAGGCGGCTCCTGATCGTGAACGACGCCGCAGTGCCATTTGCCGAAGTAGGCTGTGTGGTAGCCGGCTTCGCGTAGAGCGGTGGCTGTGCTGGGGGCGCTGGCCTTGAACACATCGAAGAAATACTGCACGGGCCCGGAATGCGCGTGCCGCCCTGAGAAGATCGTTCCTCTTGAAGGTGTGCAGATCGGGCAGTTGGCGTAGGCGCGGTCCAAGCTGATCCCTTCGGCGGCCATGCGGTCGATGTTGGGCGTACGCACGTTGGCGTCGCCCATATGACTGGTTGCTCCGCCAAAATGCTCGTCGGAAAGGATGTAGATTACGTGAGGTTGACGGGGCATGTCGGCTCCTTGGCAGGCGGCAATAGAAAGTTGTGTTGAGAGCGTTCGCTGCTATTGCTAAAGCTGAAAGAAGAGACGAGGGCTGGCTATCAGACGTTACACAGTTCGAATGCCTGGCGAAGAGATGCGACTACATCGCCCTGGGGTCGAAATTCGTGGCCCACGTAGCCTTCGTATCCGGCACTGCTGAGGGCGCGGCAGATCCCGCGGTAGTTCAGCTCCTGAGTGTCATCCAGTTCGTTTCGTCCCGGGTTGCCGGCAGTATGGATGTGGCCGATGGCGTCCAGGTTTGCGGTCATTGTCCGTATTACGTCGCCTTCCATGATCTGCATGTGGTAGATGTCGTAGAGGAGCTTGACGTTGGGACTGTTCACTTGCTGAAGCACGGCAAGCCCCCAGGCGGTATGGTCGCACTGGTAGCCTGGATGGTCGACTTTGGAGTTGAGCAACTCGAGGTTGAGAGTGATGCCGTTGGCCTCGGCATAAAGGGCGGCGCGGCGTAGTCCGGCGGCCGTGTTGGCGATCGCAGCTTCTTCGTCCATGCCTTGGATGCGGTTGCCGCTGAAACAGATCAGCCCGGCCACGCCGTGGGCGGCGGCAACGTCAATGGAGTCGCGAAGCTCGGTTTCAATGCGGTCGTGGTTTGCCGGATTGTTGAGGCCGTCCGTGCCCGTACCGTGACCGCTGATGCTTACCATGCGCAGGCCATTACGTGCGGCGGCCTCGCACAGGCCGGAAAAATCGTCGTCCCAGCCCCAAATCTCGATCGCGGGGTAGCCGATGGATGCGATTTCGGCGAGAAGCTTTTCCCTGGGCAAGGCGTCCTGAGGCAGGATTGGGATGCAGACCGACTGTTTGATGGGCAAAGCATCACTCCTTTGAACTCAGTGCTCTTATTTGCTTGGTACGTCGCTCTGTTCTAATGAAGTCAGGAAGTCTCGAACGATTCTAAACACGGGCTGATCAAGGTTTCCCCAGTATCCCTTTGTTGTCGCGTATCCAACAGAATGATGCGGGTCAGGCTTAGTTGTCAAGTACGCCCAAGCACGAGCCTTGTAAGGTCGTCTTATGTCTCCTACTCCGTTTTCGGCGAGACAGTCAAAAAAGCTACTGATGCAGTCGGCTTCCGGAGAACCCGCGAATGTCTCGCAGAGTAGAGTCTCAAGCATGCCTGACTCACCGCCACCGGGAAGAATCAAAACGTTAACCGATGGTTTGCCGGCGCTGGGCGTTTCCGGGTGTCCGGGAACAGACAGCCCAGCCTGTTCCAGCGAAGATTGAACACTTTGAAACGCGCTTGCGGCAGATTTTTCGGCGTCCCGGACGATTCCGATACTTTGAACTGATTCCCGGAATCCTGGACCATTGGCAAAGGCGCGCAAGAACCTCTTGAGGTCAGGTACTCCTCCGAAATTATGAATCTGGATATCTTCGATCGCGAGGTGGCCGATGAATGCCCTGAAGAAATTCCTCTGATCATTGCCCTCAACCAATAACTGGGTTTTCGACTCTATCTTTTCCGGTCGATTCATACCTACCGAACCTCTAAGTTGAATTCCAGCGCGGCAGCTATAGTTTCAGGATCGTAAGTGATACATCGGTTTCCATCATCGCTCTCTTCTAACCTGTGTAACCGGAAGTCCTCACCGGCAAGAGAATTATGCGCCGCCCTGACGCATTCAAAACTATGGGTCGTCGCGAAAATCTGTGTATTGAATTGTTTGGCCGCCTCATTAAGGACAAGCCAAACTCTCGGCAAAACGGAGTGGTGAAGGCCATTTTCCAGCTCATCCACCATTACAATACCGTCTCCAACGGCGGAAACAGCAAGAACCAGCCGAGCAATGCGGCTCATGCCTTCACCCATTATTGCCAAGGGAATCAACTCCGGCAGGCCGATGTCGCCCCAAATCATAGGTGTACCGCTGGCGGAATTCTCTTCGATACTTTGCAGCTTCGGTTCAATGACTCTGAGGGCTTCCAAAAGAAAGTGCTCGCGTTTCTGCTTTCTCAAGTTCGACAGTCGTCTTGCATCCTCTTGACTATCTGGGAAACGCGACAGAACTATCGCTGCCTTAAAGGGAATATCTATATCTGGCTGTTCTCCCGTGATTCTTGTCCCTATCTCCTGTATGTGGCTCTTTACCGTTTCGCCTGAAGGGAAGGTATATTTGAAAAAAAGGGTGTGTTCGTTGGGCGAATTTGTCGCGATTGTTCCCTCAGTGGAATCTAGCAGAATATCCGTAAATTGCTGTCGCCCCGAAGTGATTTCTAAGGACAATTGGCCATGAGACGTATGCAACCCTTCGACTAGGATAGATTTCTCCATGTCGAGGTCGGAAAAGAATGGTTTCCAAAAATTGTCACCTATTAGCCGGGCACCAGGTTCTAGTTCAACACGTGAAATATGCCCGTTGAGGGCCATCTCAGCCCGCCCACCAGCCAGCAGAAAAATTGCCTCCAGCAGGCTCGTCTTTCCAGAGTTGTTGTTGCCGGCAATTAGATTTATGCGGCCAAACTGGTCAATCCTGAGTTCATTGAAGATGCGATAGTTTCGTATCCAGAGCTCTTCAAGCATCGCCACCCTCCTTTACCGCTCTTGCTCCTCTTCGTCCCTGAAGTCCCTCTTAATCCGAGAGCTAGTAAATCACTTTGTTCAATGGGTACTCTATGATGCCGGTGGCGCCGGCCTGCTTCAGATGGGGGATCAGGTCGCGAACGATCTTCTCGTCGATGATCACCTCCAGCGCGACCCACTCCGGGTCGGTCTGATTGGTGATTGAAGGCGTGTGAAGCGCCGGAAGCTGTGCCGTGATATCCTTGAGGGAAGTTCTGGGCAGATTCATTTTAAGGCCGACTTTGGCGCCGGCCTGGAGCGCCCCCTTCAGGAGCATCGCCAGATTCTTGATCTTTTGCCGCTTCCACGGGTCGGCCCAGGCGTCGTGATTGGCTATCAGCTTGGTCGTGGATTCGGCGACTGTGTCGACGATACGCAGCCGGTTGGCCCGCAGGGAGGAGCCGGTCTCTGTTCCCTCGACGACGGCATCGACCAGCAAGGGCGCTTTGACTTCGGTCGCGCCCCAAGAGTACTCAACTTCGGCCCGCACATCGTGCCGTTCCAGGTAACGGCGTGTGACCTGCACAAGCTCGGTGGCGATTCGCTTGCCTTCCAGGTCTTTCGGACTGTGAATATCGGAATCGTCCGGAACCGCCAGTACCCAGCGATAGGCCTGGTTAGTTGCCTTGCTGTACACCAGGTCTTCGACCTCTCGCACATCGGCCTCATTTTCCTGTACCCAGTCCTTGCCTGTAAGGCCAACGTCCAGCACACCACGTTCCACGTACCGGGCGATTTCCTGGGCCCGGAACATCAGACAGCCGATTTCAGGGTCATCGATATAGGGAGCGTAGGAGCGACCCCTTACGTAGACCTGGTAGCCGGCCTTGGCGAAAAGCGCGATGGTGGATTCCTGCAGGCTTCCTTTCGGGACTCCGAGAATAAGGCGACTCATTTCGTTCCTCTATCTATGTGTAGTTTGTTTCTAGTGTCCAAATGCAGTGTGCCGACGGCCAACGACAGCAGCCAATCAAAACGACAGTTCCTGGGTTAAACGAACTTCAAATGCGCCGTGAATTCGGAGGGCACACTTTGTTCATTGGCGGAATCGGCAACATTGTCGATGCGTCGATAGTAGCAGCCGGCACGCGCCTTGCCATCAGGGCCCTGTGTGTGGCAGGCTCCTGCTCCCAGTGGGCGCACCAGATAGAGCAGCGAGTTCTGCTCGCAGTTGACGCGCACGTCGACGAGTTCGAGCGTATCGCCGGAGGTCGCGCCTTTCACCCACAGTTCGTTTCGAGATGTACTCCAGAAGGCGGCAACGCCGTGCGTCAACGAGTAGGACAGGGCCTCCTGATTGGCGTACGCGACAATGAGTACTTCCTTGGTGTCGAAGTCCTGTACTGCCACAGGGATGACGGCAGCCTCTCCTTTGCCAATGTCTTGTAGCTTGGCGAAATCGAGGGTCAAGGCTGATCCTTCCTCCAACTGGGAGGGCAAGGAGGTAACTGTCTTTTCGGTACTTTTCATGCGGATTCTCTTCTATTCTTGTTGTCGTGTACTTGGCGCTTACTCAATCCAATGCGCTGCCCCACACATCCATGTCTACCTCTACCTCCGCCCTATTGAGTACATCATCCAGGATGAGATGGGCGTCCGGCAGGTCTTCGATTTTCTCGGCTACAAGCACCAGGTCGGCAAGCGTAGCGTCGGTGACGTAGGCCTTCTCGAAGATTTTTCTTGGATTGAGCCAGTAGCCGCCTGCGGCCAGTTTGCCCCACTTCGTCAGCAGGTAGAGGATGACGTAATCGCGGCCGCCGTTGCTGGTGTCAACAATGCGAGATCCGTTGACGCTGATTGGGTAGAGGAAGTCGATACCTGAGCGCGTACGCTCTGCCCGGTAGTAACGAATGTTGGGCGTGCGGGCAAAGCGGTAGACTGCTTTTGGAATCAGCGCCGCCTGGCTGGTTTCCTCCATCCCTCTCCTCTGGCATGGTGAAAAAGCTCGAAGGGATTTTCCCTGTAGCGTAGCAGTGTTACCGATTCTTGTCCAGAAATCGTCGTGCCGGGGCAGGGGTCATACGGGCAATAGGCGGGGTCCGAACAAGGCAGTGCTAAAGCAGAAACTGTCGGATGGCGGTGCGCCAAGAGGAGATGGAGTCGGTGTCAGAAAAGGGGTATCCCAGCGGCAAAGTGCGGCAATCTGAGATGATGCTTTCCCACGTGTGCATTCCAGGTTTTGGGGTAGGGACAGTTTGGCATGGAGATTATGGGGGCGGTGGCTGGAATTGACTACCGACGCTTGGGGAGACACAGGGCATGCAGAATGCCTGGCCATTCCGGGGGGCCATCGATGAGGGGGGCACAGTGCAGGAACGGGGCCTGCCTCTACCGGACAGGTAGGGGGAAAAAGTGTTGGCTAGACACTTTGATCTAGGCATCATGCTGGGGAAGAATGAGCACGGTCGCTAGCCAGGGCGGGGCGTTGCGGGGGCGCAGCCCCTGCACAAGGGAGGCCGCTTGCGGCCGACCGCCCATAAGAAGTTCAGGATAAAGCTGCCACGCAAATTGCCTGAGACTGGATATGCAGGTTGGAAGTGGCTTAGTCGTCTCCTAAGGCATGCGTTAGTTCACCACCGTCTTGGGATGCACACGTTCGCACCCGTATCATTGACAGAGAAATGGCCTCTATTTACAATGTCAGTAGTCCTCGACGAGGGCCGCTCCAGAAAGTCCACTTGGTCCAGGCAGCCTTCGATTCACGCAATAACACAGTAGGTTTTGAAAGGATAAAAAGATATGGATGTACATAAGACGGTCGCCTCCCAGTTCCACGCCGCCCTGTCAATGATGGAGCAGACGGTACGTACATGCCCTGACGATCTTTGGGATGTCCCTGGCCAGGCGAACCCGTTCTGGCGGGTGGCATATCATGCACTCTTTTTCGTGGATCTCTATCTGCAGCGGTCTGAGGACGAGTTGACGCTGTGGAAGGATGCGCGCGAAGGGTATCAGTTTCTTGGGCCCTTGCCGGTGCCGCCTCATACGCCGCAGCCCACAGCAGATCAGCCTTATAATCGTGCGGAGATTCTGGCCTATATCGACTATTTGCGATCGCATGTGGATCGCACGGTACCGACGATCGATCTGACTGCATCATCGGGCTTCAACTGGCTGCCCTTCGACAAAATGGAACTTCAGATTTACAACATCCGTCATTTGCAGCAGCATGTGGGCGACCTGAGCACAGTATTGCTAACCCAGGCAGGTCTCGAAATCAATTGGGTTGGTAAGGGGCCTGAGCCGACGTCAGGTTAGGTTGACCAAGGCGGTTGTCAGGGCAGGATTAAGTTACCGGACAGTACCCACAGGAGAGCACCCATGCACCTGTCAATGCACAACTGGATGCGCGCCGAACCGATAGACGTAACGATCAGGCGGTTGGCCCACTACGGTTACAAGAGCATAGAAATCAGCGGTGAGCCAGATGTCTTCGATACGAAGGAACTGCGCAAGCAACTGGCTGATAACGGAATCGCCTGTTGGGGAGCGGTCTCGCTGATGTTCGAAGGTCGGGACCTGATCCACGCGGACGAGGCTGTGCGCGCAACTTCAATCAAGTATCTCAATGACTGCATCACGATGGTGAAGGAGTTGGACGGCTACGAAATGACTATTGTGCCGTCGCAGGTGGGCAAGGTGGCGGCGATGGACACGCCGGAGCAGGAGTGGGCATGGGCGGTTGAGAGTTTGAAGGAGGTACATATACATGCGCAGAAGGAAGGAATACGCATGGCGCTGGAGCCGCTCAACCGTTTCGAGACCAATTTCCTGAACCGCGCCGATCAGGCCATGCTGCTGGCTGAGGAGGTAGGGCCGGACTGCGGCGTCTGCATCGACACGTTCCACCTGAACATTGAAGAGGCCGACATGATCGAGGCGATCAGGAGTTCGAAGGAGCGCCTGGTTGATTTTCATGTGGCTGATAACAACCGGATGGCCTGCGGTATGGGCGCGCTGGACTGGCCGCTGATCATCAGTACCTTGAAGGAGATTGGTTACGACGGCGCGGTGACGGTGGAGTTTGTCGCGCCGCTGGATAGAACGCCGGCAAATCCATACCGGAATGCAGTTGCGGCCGCGGAGCAGGAACTGACACCAGAACAGCTGCAATTCATCCAGGACCACGGCAGCGGCGTGCTGTCGGAGGAGTTCTACAGCTGGTTGGTGGAGGAAACGGCCAATACCTTGCTACCGCTGATCTAAGTGTAACTACTTAGCCACAGCAGTTGACCAGCCAGTCATCCTTGGAACCATTCAGGCTCTTGGTGACGCAACTGGTGTACAGCCGCGGCCATGCTCGCCAGCCGACAGGTTGCGATGAAGGCACACGGTCGGTGAGGCCTGGTTTTGGAGGGGGGCGTTGCGGGGGCGCAGCCCCTGCACAAGGGAGGGCCGAAGGCCCGACCGCCCAAAATACAACAATGAGGGGAGAAAGAACACCTTTGCTCCTCTCGTTCAGGGTTGCGAATCAGTTGGGGCTGAGTAGTTACATTTAAGTTATGAAAGTGTCTGACGGGTATCGTCTCTAGAGAAGGGCCAATTTACCAATATGCGATCAGGTAGAGAAGCATGTTCCCGCTACAACTTGCACAGGTTCGGACGAGTCCATTGCCGCTAAGCATCAGTATAGGGTTCATGTAGCCAAGAGCAGTAAAATGAAGTCGTGATCGCAAAGAAATGCGCCGAGAGTTTCGAGCGTTGATCAGGGTTCTGTAGAGGGCTGGATTTACTAATCGAGTAGGGGAGAACAAGGCAGCCACAGGAATTTCTGGGATCCAAAGGGGATGAGGGTAACGGTTTCTGGGAGTCCCAATGATGATGCCAAGCCTTACCAGGAAAGGGAAGTCCGAAGAAACATTGAGGAGGCTGAAAAATGACCGGTGACGCAAACAATGGCGGCGTAGTCGAATGGTCGGAAGAAGACCAATGTTTCATTGGGTATTGGCCCGGCACAATTGGTCCCTGTTGTCATGGTGATGACGAAGCCGAGGTATATCGGCAACTTCGTAGAATAGTAGACGAGTGGTTGGAGATCGAAAGCGAACACCAGAGGGAGTACTCTTCTGGTCAGAATTCCTAACTGGATTCATATACAGTTAGAGTGAAATTCTACTTAACCAAGTATCGAAGAGTTCTACTGAAAGTAGAACAAGCTGGTACTTGGCTTGGCAATCCCATAGAGCATATTCTCCCCAAAAAATCTGCTATGGCTCAACCTGATCGAAGCGATTCGTGCAAAGGCCCTAAGGCACGGGGGGAAACCGGGACACGACTCGAGCAGGTTCTTGCTACCTCAGTTCTCCTCAATCGGCCTGTCTAAACCATTTCCGGCCGCTACAAAATTGAGAGTGCAGAAAAGATTGGTAAAGGTTACTAAGACCGGTTCGCTGTTTCTGACCGTTTATTTGCACTACCAAGAACAAGCGTTTCTATAGCGAAATCCTCCTGCCCTCTCGCGCTGATTGATACGCCCCTAGAATCATTTCCACCGACTTGCGCCCTTCCTCGGCGCTGACGTGCTCATCGCTCAAGCCTCTCACGTAGTTGATAAATGGCCGCGGTACGCCCGCGATGCGTTCGCCCTGGCTGGCTGGGATCGGCAGATGAAACTCTTCCCAGTCGCTGTCGCCTTGTCGGATCATGCGCAAGGGAGCGACTCCTGGCGGGCGCGGCGGTGAAGTGGACACGGCGTCGCCGTAGTCCTGAATGATAGTGCCTTCTGCGCCGTAGATTTCGGTTGTGTTGACGCCGGCAACCGTGGTGGAGCCATTGAACAAGGTACCTAGAGCGCCGCTCTCGAAACGGAACAGAGCGATCCCGTTGTCGTCAGGAGCAACATTCGAAACGATGTTGTCTATTTCGGCCATGACCCGCTTGGCTGGGCCAAAAGTCCAGTAGAACCAGTCGGCCGCGTGAATGGCGTCGTCGAAGAACATGCCGACGTTAGAAACGGGATCGACGTGCCAACGGGAGGGGCCGGTGATAAAGGCCTCGTTGTTGAGTACGTTGATACAGTGCCGTCGCCGCACAACAGCAATTTCGCCAACTGCATTCGCGTCAACCAGCTCTTTGATCTTGCGATTGACAGGGTCCTGCCGCATTTGGAAGGCGACGCCGAACTTTACGCCGGTGCGGCGAACGGTTTCGATGATACGATCGCAGTCGTCGAGCGTTGTTGCCAGCGGCTTCTGACAGAGGATCGCCTTGCCGGCCGCGGCGGCCAGTTCGACATACTGGGCATGACGATTTGTCTCGGTTGCAACGATGACGGCGTCGATATTGGGGTCGTCGCAGACGGCGTCGGCGTCGGCGCGGAACTCCATGCCGAAGGCGGCGGCAGCTTCGCGTCCTCGCTGCTCGTTGTCGTCCCAACAAGCAACCAGTGCGACGTCGTCGAAGTCCTGCATCACGCGGCAGTAGGCGTTGCTGTGACCGTGGGCGTGGCTTAACACGCCGATACGTACCTTATCCATGGGATTTCCTCGGAGTTTAGTGGGTGACGGGACTGAGAGAGGTCAGGCTTTCAAGCCGCCGGCGGTCAGGCCGCGCACATAGTGTCTCATGCCGAATGAAAACAGAACGATCAGGGGAATGGCGGCCAGGATGTAGCCGGCCATCTGCGGGCCGAGGTCGGTGACGCCGATTTCGGAGGTAAACTGGGTCAGGGCTACTGCCACGACCTGGCGTTTCGGGCTTGAGATGACGACCAAGGGCCACATGAACTGGTTGTATGTCGTCACAAGCCTGACGACCGCGACTGTCACCAGGATGGGCGCGGACAAGGGAACTGCGATCCTTATAAAACTCTGTAGTTCGCTTGCGCCGTCGATGCGGGCGGCGTCGAAAAACTCCTCCGGCAGGGTAGCGAAAAAGCTGCGGCAGAGTAGCAGGGCAAACACCTGCCCGCCTGACGTCCACGGCAGAATCAGTGCCCAGTAGGTGTTCTCCAACCCCATATTGAGGATAAGCACATAGGCGGGGATGAGCGTCAGAATGGGAGGAATCATCAGCAGGGCAAGGATACCTGTATAGAGCATCTCCTTGCCAGGAAAACGGTGGCGGGCGAAAACGTAGCCGCTCAGGCTGGCGAGCACAACTGTTGCCGTGGTGGAAGTGCCGGAAGTCAGAATGGAATTGAGGATTGACCGCCAGATCGCGAGTGAACCAAGAGTGAAGTTCACCCAGCGATATGGATTGGGCAGGGACCAGAATCGCCCGTAGATCTGGCCGTTGTCCTTAAGAGCGAGCACAATCAGGTAGAGAATAGGGATGAACGTGATAAAAAGCAGTATGATCAATATGGCATACAGGATTATCTGCCCGCCGTTAAACTTGGGGGCTTTGAAGAGGGAGGTCGACGCGTACATGCTCCCCCCTTCGGTTTCGCCGCTCTGGTTGTCCCCGGTGACCGGAAGAGGCTGTTCCGACTCTTTTTGTCCCTGTGCCGATACCATTTCAGGCCTCATATTCGGTGGAGGAACGGACGTATCGCATATTAATGATCGTGCCCGCAAGAATTATCAAGAAGAGAATCATGCCGATGGCCGAAGCTACTCCCATGCGGTCCATGCGCATTGCCTGGTAGTAGAGTTCCAGCGCAGGTGTGTAGGTGGCTGCGCCAGGGCCGCCGCCTGTTGTCAGGAAGACAAGCTCGAAGGTCTGAACGGCATTGATGAAATTGAGAATCAGGAGCAGCTTGATCTGGCCCATGAGCAGGGGCAGGTCGATAGTCCAGAAGCGGCGCCAGGTGCTGGCTCCGTCGACGAGACTGGCGTCGATGATTTCGTTGGAGATCGAGATGAGGCCGCCATAAAATATGAGCAGAGCGAATGCGTTTACCCAGGGAACGCCGATAAAGATAATGGCGCCCAGAGATACGCTGGCATCTCCGTACCAGACGCGTGTCAGGTTTTCCAAGCCGAAGAGTTTAAGGCTTTCGTTGAGGAGGCCGATGGCGGGATCGTAGATGTTGTTCCAGACGAGGATCTCGACCACTGCCGGCAGAACGATGGGCACGACGAAGAGGGTTCGGAACCAATACTGTGAGAATTTGTTACGCACATTGAAGATTAATTCTGCTACCAACAGCGGAAAAGTCATTGTCTTTATGATCGAGACAACGACCAGGATGCCGGCGTTGCGGAAGCCGGAGAGGAAGAAATGATCTTCCAATAGGGATTGAAAATTGGCAATCCCCACCCATTCCGTGCTGACACCGGGACTCCATTTGGTGAATGCATGATAGAGGCCGGAGAAGGCAGGATAGTAGTTAAAGGTCAGCAGAAGGAGCAATGTCGGCAGGATTAGCAGGTAGGAAAGCCGCGCCCTCCACATGGTTTGCAGGAGGCCGATGGGTCCAGCCGCGCTGCGTTGGTAGATCAACTGGCCTGAGGCGGTGTTGCGGGCGGCCCATGTGGCCAGCAGGATCAGCAGCGCGAATACGCCTACCAGAATGATAATGAGTCTCTGCCGTTGGGCTGTCGACCGGGCGGCTCCAGTCACGGCCGCGGCCCGGTCGTAATAGCGGGCCGCGCCGGCGATGGTTCCGATGGCCAAACGGCTGCCATCTCCAGCCAGTGCGACGCTCAACACATCATCATCTTGCCTGAAGCGGTGGGTGAGTGCGCCATCGCCGGCAAGCAGATAGGCGCTGCCGTCCTCCGAGCCGACAAGGGCGGTGGAGCCGTCGGCGGCAAGCGCGACGCCGACTATTGTATCCTCGGCCTCAAAGCGCCAGATTTCATTTCCATTGGCGCCATTCAGAAGGATTGCAGTGCCGTCTTCCGTACCCGCCAGAATGCGGGCGCCGTTCGGCGTGACCGAAACGGACAGGACGCTGTAGTCCAGACCGGCCTGTAGCAGCGCCTTGCCTGTGCGGCTGTAGATGGTGATCAGCCCGTCACTGGAGCCAACTACGACGCGGGCCTGTTCGCCACTGCCGTAAATGTCAACTGCCTCTACACCAATGCCCAACACTTCCTGCCAGACGATGTTTCCCTCACCGTCAAGGACATAGACGGTCAGATCATCGGATGTTGCGGCGACGAGTGAGCCGTCACTGGCGACTGCCGCATTGTTCATCGGCCGGGAAGCCTTGTGCTTCCATAGTGTATTGCCGTCCCCGTCGAGCAGGTAGACGAAGCGATCCTCTGATGCCACCGCCAGCCACTGCCCGTCTGGTGAGATGTCCACCCCGGAAATACTATTTTCGGCTTCGAATGGCCAGATTAATTCTCCTACATTGTCGAGCACTCGCAGCGTATTATCACGGCTGCCGATTACCACGCGGCCGCCGTCTGCCGTGAGAGCAAGCGCCTGTATGCGGTTTGCAGTGTCTTGACCCCATAGCTGACCATCAGGGGACTGTGCGGCAAGAGGCAGAGCCAGGCCCAACAAGAGGGCAACGGCGAGGGCTATGCTGCATACTGCCGGTCTGAGGCGGATGGCGCTACTGGCTGAACGCCAACACGACATGCCGCTCCTGTGCAGGAGCGGCATGTCTGGTGAACCATATTGTGAACGAGCTTTCGCCCGTACGCGATACAAGGAAGACGCCATAGTTAGTCGTTAGCGTAAGCTGGACATCTATCCGTCGTCCGAGAAGGACGGCGGACTCTGTCTGTTAGTACGGTCCAGCAGCGACCCAACCCGGCGGTCGTTTTTCAGGGCTGTCCAGGTCTTCGTGCGTCAGGTTGAGGAATTCCAACAGACCATCAAAGTTGTCTTCGAGCAGAGACTGATAGTCGGCGGCGAACTCTTCGGCCGTCAGCTTGCCTTCAAAGAACTCCTGAACCATGATCGACCATTCGCGTTTGGTTTCTTCATACTTGAAGAAACCGCGGGCGACAGCGTCGCCTGGCGCGCCGGGCTTTTCATAGTTGCCGATGAAGACGCTCTGGGCGAAAATATCCTCCCATTTCCCCGGCAGCGAAACGTTCTTGATCAGGGGCGGACCAGCGATGCCACCCTGGAGGTTCTCGGTATCCAGTTTGTTCTCGAGGAAGATCTGCATCCCTTGGGGGCTGGTCCAGAACATGACAAAGTCGACTTCGAGGTCATTCTGGGCGCGGTCTTTGAGCGGCAAGGCCAGGTAACCTGAGGTCAACTCATTGGCGCGCGCAGTGCCCTGCACGCACTCTCCTTCGATTGTCGGGAAGGCAAAGCGCCCGTATTCGAACTCGACAGCTGCGGCCGAATCCTCTTCGGTTACTTCAGCCTGACCACCGTACTCACCCTGGGCCAGCGAGCGGATGTCCTTGGGCAAGCTGGTGTAGATACCGCCGTGCACCATGCGCATGGAAGCTCTCTGGGTCAGGAAGAGCGGGTAAGCATCGGTCATGCCGGTCCAACCTTCGGGCACGAAGCCGTTCGCCGTTTTGAAGATGCGCCCGACCTGGGTCATCATTTCGACGGTGCATTCGTTGTTGAAGTTGATATCGCCTTCACGCAATGCCTGGAGGTGACGGGCGATGTTGACTGAGACACGGTCGGGGTCGTCATTGCGGACGTCGGTGGGATCGTATGTCCACGTGTCGTCGATCCCCTCGCGGAAGCACCAGTCGCCATCCTGGCACTGGATGATCTGCAGGTCGTCGCGGTGGTACTGGTCCATGGCGGAGCGCATCAGCCAAGGCATGCGGCCGCCGCCCCAAATCTGCTCAGTTGTACCTTCAATGGCGATTGGGATGAGGCCGGCGTCGCGCAGCTTCTCGTTCCACTCGACAAACTGATCCCAGGTGGGGCGCGGCGGAACATCGGTAATGCCGGCCTGTTCAAAGTGATCCTTGTTGTAGATCCAGAAGGTCTGGACCGATTGGTAAGGCATGGTGAACATCTGGCCGGTGTTGGGATCGCGTACCAGGTTCAAACCCCACTCTTGGAAGCTATCCACCCATTTGTCACCCGTATACGGATTCACTTTGTTGAGGTACTGTCCCCAGTCGACCAGGCGGCCTTCCTGGGCGAATTCCCGCAAGTGGGGCGACTCGATCAGCGAAACGCGCGGCACCTCCGACGTGAATTGGGAGCGAATCCACTGGAGATAGGCGTCCACGGCCGGCGGCTTAAGCTCGACCAGGACGTCGACATCCGGGTGCATCTCCATGTAGGCATCGGCAATCGCCTGGTAGGTCTGCACGTCGTTCGAAGCGATGCTGATGACGACTTCGCCGCTCATCTCCATCGCTTCTTCTTCGGATTCTTCGATCTCGACGACCTCTTCATCAGCGGGCGCCGCTTCTTCGGCGGCGGGCGCTTCTCCGGCCATGCCGCCGTCTGCAGGCGCGCCGCAAGCCGCGAGGATGACCAGCGCCAACAGCAGGAGCAGGCCGAGACCGGTTCGGTAAAGTTTCATTGACTTTTTCCTTTCGTTGTGACTGCAATGATTACGATTTCGTGCTTTGCGCTCTATGTCGCAAGAGGCCGAAACAGGCCAGTGGAATGTTTGTGATCAATCCTCCGCAAAAGGAAAGGTACCTTCGTAACCGAGCGTGTCCAATGTGAACTGCGGGTTGCTGACAAACTTGATGCCGGGAAACATCGGATTCTGCTGGTAGTGAAGGACGATGTTGGCGCGAATCTCGCCTTCCGGATCCGGTCCCATCTTTGCGCCCTGGTGAGGAATATGGCTGTAGAATACGACCGCGTCACCCGCCATCGGATACAAATGAGCCAAATCTTGCTGGTCGCACCAGCTCTGGAAGGGATCGTTACGATCCTCGGTATAGCGCAGGAAGGGGATCAGGTCCTCAGGTACGGGCCGGTCGAAGTAGTTCTTGACGAAGGTCAGTCGCGCTCGGTCGGGTGTGTTGTCGGTCAAATAGAAAGTGGAGTTCAGACAAAGGCCACGGGTTGGATTCTGCGATTCGGATTTTTCCACCTGGTAGTAATAGTCGGAGAAATCCATGTGCCATTCCTGCAGGTACTCCGCCGGGTTGACGTGGGCGCGCAAACTGCGCAGCTGGCACTGCTTTCCCATAACGGCGTGCAGGTAGGGGGCAACGCTTTCGTGTCCAATCAGCTCGCCTGACAACTGGGGCTCGAGGGCGAGCAGCTTCTCGAACGCAACATTGCCTACGCCGTTGCTGATTTCGTAGGCGCCGCGATCGTAGAGAGCGTACAGCACGGTCTTCCACTGTTCCACCCGCTCAGGGGGCAGCGCGTTGGGAATTAAGATGAAACCATCGCGGTTCAACTGATCGAGTTGCACCTGGATTTCTGGAGAGTGCTGGTCCATTGTTCATCCTCGCAACGAATCGTCAGACGGCAGGCACATCTTCTGCTTTTCCGCTATGGTGAGAGCGGATGGCGGCCTCGATAATCTCCTGTACGGCCAGCCCTTCGCGGCCGGAGGCCTCGATTTCATCACGCGGCGCGCCGTCGTCCACCTGCTCAATCCAGCGGTTGATGCGGTTGGTGAAGGTGGCGTCGAAGCCGCTGAGGCCGCCCATAATGCTGTTGCGCACGACGGTCAGTTCGTCGCTCTGGCGGGGGTATAGTGTCAACTCCTGGTACAGGTTGTCGAGCACGAAGCGGCCGGCAGTCCCCATCACTTCGCAGCGTTCCAGGTTGTGCCGGGGGTTTGTATCGTAACTACCCGTCAGATGACCAACGACACCGTTGGCAAACTCCATGTTTACCTGAGCGTTAGAGTAGCAGACACGTCCCGGCGCCTGGTTGAAGAAGGCGTGGACGCGCTTCACGTCGCCACAGAAGTAGCGCATGATGTCGAGGCTGTGGGGGTGGAGAGCGCGAATATGGAACCAGGGCGACGTGTCGTTAGGGTTGCCGATCCACATCGTCATGTTCATAAGCAGCAGATCGCCCAGCTTGCCCTCATCCACCCACTGCTTGGCTTTGGCAGCCGGCGGCACGAAGCGGTGGTTGAGGTTGATGCCGAAATAGAGGCCGGTCTCGTCGGCCTTGGCCGCCATTTCGCGGGCATGTTCGATGTTGTTGGAAATCGGTTTTTCGCATAATACATGCAGCCCTGCATGGAAGCATTCCATCACCGGTTCGTAGTGATGACCGCCGTTTTCGGGGCCGGCGGTGGTGACACTGACTGCATCCAGATCAACCGCGTCGAGCAGTTCCGGTACGCTGTAATAGGCTGGAACGCCAAAGCGCTCTGCGGCCGCGTCGGCAATGCTCTTGTCCATATCACAGACTGCTAACAACTGTGCACGTTCGCTGGCCTGGTAGACGCCGGCGTGCGTTTTGCCTATGTTTCCCAATCCAATTATCGCTACGTTCAGCACGAAGCATCCTCCTCAATGTGGAGCGGATTCGTATAGTCTACGGGCTGCGGGAGGGAAATCAAGAATGTTGGGAATCCTAGCATAGCAGAAAAAAACTGTCAATCAGGGTTGTGCAGGCATCCAGATTAGGGCTACCAATACCAAGGCTCCAAAATTGCCTACAAGGGGCGCTTTTACCTCTTTCAAGTAGCAACGCGATGCTATGAACCAAAGCGATACGTGTGTCCGGGAACAGGCGGCGACAGGTCGCGTTAGGTCTACAAATGTCGCGCTAAGTCTACAAAAGTCTACAAATGTCGCGTATATTTTTTTTTCTGAGAGGCACCTATTCTGCACTTTTCTAACGATGGCTGGCCAAATCAGTTAGACCAGGGGAAGACTAAAATGGGCGAGTTTCAAACACTCAACAGTCTTATTTGGCCTTCAGATTTTCTACTGGCGAGAGGAGCGGGTTCGCCATGACGTTGTTCTCTCGGCCAAGCTGCCAAAAAAATTGCTACTAATAATCCTGGAAATGTCATCACTATAGATGTTGGCATGGGACGCCGGCGCGGCAAACAGGCCAATTGACGCCGAGCCGAAGCCGCGACAGGAATCTTCCTTTCTGCTATGATTGGGCGAACTGTTCTGCCAGTTTTTCCTCGTAGGGCTTGGCACGGTGGAAGATGAGCGGGTTCTGGCGGTCGTCGTCCAAAACATCCCCGATTTCGTAGCTGGCAAACTGTTCATCGGTGAGTATGTTCTGCTTACCATTAAAGGTGCAGCCATCGGGCATGAAGCCGCAGGTCATGGCGCGCCGCCAGCCGGGCGTCATGTTGGCGCCGGCGCCGTGGGCTATCAGGCCGTTGTGGAAGGAACAGGAGCCGGCCTTCATCTCTGCGGGCACCGCCATCGTGTTCTTCCATTGGGGATAAATGCGAAAGATGTCGCTGATGTTTTCGCCGATACTGGAGTTTTCGAAAGTGGCCGTCTTGTGACTGCCGGGCAGGAAGTAGAGACAGCCGTTTTGGAGGGTGGCGTCGTCGAGCGCTACCCAGAGGCTGAGCGTTTCGCGGGAGGAGTAGGACCAGTAGGGATTGTCGAGATGCCAGCCGGTGGGGTTGGCCCAAGGCTGCTTTATCAACGCCTGGTCATGCCAGAGGCGGACGCCGTCGACGCCGGCCAGATCTGCGGCCATCTTGCCCAGGCGCGGGTCCAGAAGCAGCCGCTGCACGTCTGAATTGTCCTGCCACAGATTCACTCGCTGGACAAAGACATAGTCGTAGTAGGTTTCTTCACGGTCTTCGTCTACTTCCTGGTTGTACATTCTTTGCTTTCCGCGCTGGCGCACTGCCCCATCCACGGCCTCCCGCCAGGATTCCAGTTCGTCCGGAGTGAGGAATTCGTGCTGGACGACGAATCCATTTTCCTGATAGAAGTCGATCTGTTCCTGGGTCAAATTTGTGTTCATGCTGCCCTCACTGGTGGCGCAGGCTTCGTGCCCGCCTGTCTTCTGGACCGGCTATTGAATTCGCCGGGGAAAAAAGAGAAGGGCCGACACAGGTGTGCCGGCCCTTCCTGCTGTCAATTCACGATGCGGCTAGCTTCGCCGTTTCGTCTATTCTGCCGGGCCAAGCTGGCCAGTCAGGATTTGAATCACAACAAAGGAATCGGCATAGGGGCTGTTTACGTAGATCGGGTCGCCCTCCGGCAGCCATCCGCTGGCAAAGCGGCTGGGTACCGGGTTGTTGCCATAGCGCTCCCACAGAGGAATCTGCGGCAGCAGTTCGTTGTAGGCCATGGCGATCTGATCCAGCGCAGCGATCTGCATGGCGGCGTCACCACCGGAGCCGGCATCTTTGGTCAGAGCCCACAGGTCGACGTCGCCAACGCTGTCGGTGCTGACGTTGAGGTCGAAGGACATGCCGGGAAGCTCAATGCTGCCTGCGCCCGATGCGCCTACGCCGGTCGCGGCCGCGTTGTGGGTGCTGAAGTCATTCTCGTAGGAGAAGGACGGGTGGGGGTTGCCTGCGCCCCAACCGCGAATCGCCAACTCGAATTTGCCTTCATTGATGTCGATCGGATGCTGCTGGAAGTTCACGCCGCGGAAGCTGGTCTGGAAGCCGAAGGCAGTCAGCTGTTCGGCCGCGTTCTCAGCTGCGGCAGACCAGTCGGAGTACTCGGCCGGCGCGGTCAGATTCCATTCCATGCGTGCGCCAGTGTCGTCGACCCAGACACCGTCGTCATCACGGCTGAAGCCGATGTCGAGCAACATCTGCTCGGCCTTTTCCAGATCCTGCGTATACGGATTCAGGTTGGCGCGCGTATCATCACTTAGCCACAGAGGCGCAATGTTGTCGGAGAATCCACACATGCATTCTTGGGCTATGCCCGATTCGGCCAGCGAGATGAAGGCGTTCTCTTCAAAGTTGATGGCATAGGCCAGGGCTTGCCGCACCTCTTTCACATTGAAGGGATAGATGGTGTGGTTGAAGTAGAGGGCCGGGCCGCTGTAAATCGGGGCTCGAATGATGCGGTAACCCAGAGACATGAACTCGCGCTCTGTGGCTGGCGGGAAGCCGTGCGTGGCATAGTCGACATCGCCGGAGAGGACGAGCGGCGTTACGACCGGCGTCTCACCGTTGTAGTTGACCATCCGGTCGAAGCGCACCGTGTCGGCCCAGAAGGAGGTCTCAACTTTGTTGAGGATCATCTGGGATTCGGTGATGCTGGCCGGGTCGATCGCGTACGGCCCCAGAACGACCATCTCATCAGGTCGCAGTTCATTGAACTCCTGCAGCAGCTGCTTCCAATCGTCGTCCTCGTTAGTCATGCCGGCCTCGGCCAGATCGCGGGTGCGCTGGGCAAAGTCGCCATAGACTGAAGAGGCAGTGATATGCACCTCTCGCAGAACGCGGCGGGGCACGGTCGTCGACGGCCCGCTGAGAACGAAGTCGACCGTGTGATCATCGACTGCCTGCACGTCGTCAAGGAAGCGCCAGACGGTCTGGCTCAGCAGGCGGGAGATGGTGAAGGTATCGACGACATCCTGCGAGGTGAAGGCGCTGCCGTCACTCCAGTTCGCGCCTTGGATCAGGCCGACGCGCAAGGTGACGTCATCGACCCATTCCCAGGACTCACCGGCTACCGACATCCAGCTGCCGTCGGCCCACCGGAACATGAACAGAGGCGGTTCCATCAGGGCGCGGTAGATGCCGAGGGTCATGCCATTGGTGACCCAGGTGTTGAAGTGGCCGGTGGGCGGGGGCGAGTAGGGCCATGCCGGATGGAACTCGGCGACGCCGCTACCTTCTGCATCGGCCGGCGCAGCCTCTTCCTGCGCTGCCGGAGCCGCTTCGCCGCCGCCGGTGTCGGCCGCGGGCGCGCCGCATGCGCTGATGATAAGCGCCGCGATCAAGGCAAGTGCGAGTAAGATTTTTCGGTTCATTCTTTATCCTCCTTAGGATATTTGAGAAAGTGTAGGGTTAGGGGATAAGGGGCGGGGCCGCGCCCGGTAACGCGCATGGCGCGCCAGCGGGCTTGGATCACCGTTCCCTTCGTTTCCCCCACTGTACAAGAATCACAACCAAGAGTAGATAGATTAGCCCAATACCGAGAGTAAACTGGGTTATCACATATTCGGCGGTCCCTTTATCCAGAAAAAGCAGGAGGGCGCCGGCGACAAACGCGATGTAGAACCCAAGGTGAAAAGCCGCTCTACCAAGAAAGGGGTCCATCTTAATTCGGACTCACTATATCGGGACCCAAACCGTATCCGAAGAGGGAAAGCGGTCTGCGTCCAATAGCTTCAAATTATTTGGGTTGGCTCCGACATGCGGACGGGACAGGCTACGCTGCCCCCTTCGGAGATTCGTTCCAACGGTGGCACCACAGTGTCGCACTCGCCCTCGGCGATGTAAGGGCAGCGCGGATGAAAAGTACAGCCTGCCGGCAGATTAAGGAGGCTAGGAATTTCGGCGCTCCGAAGTTCAATGTGCGTCTTTTTCTTTACCAGTTCCGGGTCGGCTTCGGGTACAGCTCCCAATAACGCCTGTGTGTACGGGTGACGAGAGTCGGTTATCAGCCGGGGCGTCGGCCCCTCTTCCACGATTCTTCCCAAGTACATGACAGTAATACGCCCCTCCCAGGCGAAGTACTTCGCCAGCGCCAAGTCGTGGGTGATGAAGAGGAAGGTGACGTCGAACTCTTCCTTCAGCCGGGAGAGCATGTTCAGCAGGCTTACCCGAATCGAAACATCTACCATTGAAACGGCTTCGTCAGCGACGATAAATTTCGGCTCCACAGTTAGCGCCCTGGCTACCGATACTCGCTGGCGCTGTCCTCCACTCAACTGGTGAGGATACTTGTCGAGGAATTCCGCTACAGGTGTAAGATCGACGATTTCCAGCAGTTCGGCTGCCCGACGCTCGGCGTCGCGGCGCCGTGATCTTCTGCCGCCACCGCTACCATTCTGCGCCGACCTCTGTGACTGGTGGCGCAGGAGCGGGGTCATGATCATCTGGCGCACGGTCTGGGTGGGATTGAGTGAGGCGTATGGGTCCTGATGGATGATTTGGACGGCGCGGCGATACTGCTGGTAGTCGGCCTTGTCCATCGATGCGATGTCCTGGCCCTGATAGAGGATTTGCCCGTCAGACGGCGGCAACAGACCGACGATCATGCGGCCGGTCGTGCTCTTACCGCAGCCGCTCTCGCCTACCAGGCAGACGATTTCCCCGGGTTCGATGTCAAGCGAAATCGAGTCGACCGCAGTAACCTGATCGCGGCCGCTGCCAAAGTATCTGGTTACATTTCGTAGTTCGAGAATTGGTGTCATCTAATGCGGCCTCCAGCGGCCGCGATGTGTTTGTGCGTTATATCCGCCCAATTCGTCGTTTCGGTCATGATCTCTTCTTGCCGCGCAGCCCGTTGTGTTCAATGTCGTCCTGCACGGCATCGGTATGCCAGCAGGCGGCGAAGTGGTTATCGCCGACGCGTTCCAATTTCGGCTCTTCACTGCTGCAGCGTTCACTCGCATACGGGCAGCGGGGATGAAATTTGCAGCCGGTCGGCAGATTGATCAGATCAGGCGGAGAGCCGGGGATAGAAGAAAGTTCCTCGAAGCCGCCGGTCACCGTCGGCACCGCCCGAATCAGCCCCAAAGAGTAGGGATGGCGCGGGCGATAGAAAATGTCTTCGACAGGACCGAGCTCAACGACCTGCCCGGCGTACATAGTCGCCACTCTGTCCGCCAACTCAGCCGCGATGGCAAGGTCGTGCGAAATGAAGAGCATGGTAAAGTGCAGGTCTTCCTTCAACTTTCGCAACAGATCGATAATGGTGCGCTGGGTGAGGATATCGAGGGCCGTCGTTGGTTCGTCGAGGATTAGAATTTGCGGGTCGAGCAGTAGTGAGATCGCCAGGAGAGTGCGCTGGCGCATGCCCCCGCTCAGTTCGTGGGCGTAGGCGTCGATTACCCGACTCGGATCCAATTGGACAAAGCGGAGAAGGTCGAGGAAGCGCTCGCGGACCTCTTCACGGTTGTTCCAGCGGTGGGCTTTGGCGGTATCCCACACCTGATCCCACACTTTAAGCACAGGGTTGAAGGCGTTGAGGGCCGATTGGAAGACCATGGCACAGTCGCGCCAGCGGAACTCGCGCATGGGGCCATCGGCCAGGGAAAGCACGTCCACTTCGCGGCCGTCGCGGCGATAGATGATCTTGCCGGGGCTGACCTCTGCGGTGTCGACCAGCAGGCGCACGATTCCCAGCCCCAATGTCGTCTTGCCCGAGCCGCTTTCGCCGATGAGGGCCAGGCTTTCGCCGGCATGCAAGTCGAGCGTGACACCGCGAACAGCCTGGACGCTGCCTTTGCGGGTGCGATAGCTGACATGAACGTCTTGCAGGCTCAAAGGTGGCTGCCTGCCGTTTTCTTCAACGTTCTGGTGCCAGGAAAGGTCGGTGGTTTGGCTCATTATTGTCTTGGAACCTGTCCCTTACTCGCTGGCTCGCAGTCGCGGATTGAACACTAACTCCAGCGAGCGGGTCATGGAAATGATCGACAGTTGGAGAATGGCGATTGCAACAATTGGCGCCATGATGTACCAGACGCTGTCCTTATAGAAGATCGCCCCTCGAACCCACGCCAGCTGGATCATCACACTCCAGTTGCCGGCGCTGATTGGTACGAGGCCCAAGAAGACGAGGCCGGCCTGCTGGTAGACGGCGAATGTCATTCCCAACGCGAAGCTGACCACGATATAAGGCATCATGTTGGGCACCATCTCCCGCAGGACGATATGCCATACCCCGAGGTCGAGCGCCCTGGCTGCTTCGATAAAGTCGCGTTGTTTCAGGGAAAGGGCCTGGGCGCGCAAGGCGCGCAGGAGGGTTGGCCAGTTCAGCAGCCCCATCAGTATCCCCAGAAATGTTAGGCTGTTGAGTGAAATGAAGGCAGCCAGCACGGCCAATAGTGGGAATTGAGGGATCGTGAGGATGATATCGGTGACCGACATGATGGCGCTATCGATCCATCCGCCGATGAAGCCGCTCATTGTTCCAAAAACGACTGCGATCACCGTCGATATCAGCGCTGCCAGAAACGCCACATAGATTACGTCTCTGCCGCCGTTGACAATCTGGGACCAGATGTCGCGTCCCTGATGATCGGTCCCCAGAGGATGTTCGACCGTCGGCGTAATATAGATCTTGTCGATTTTCGTTTTTGTATCCAGTTCAATGATCAGCGGCCCAACGTAAGAGAGCAGGACCATGAAAATTACTACAAGGAACCCGATAAAACCGACCCGATTGTAGGCAAGTAGGCGCACGCCGGTACGAAATCCCTTCCATGCGCTGACCAGGATGCTGTCAGTCTGTTCGCCTTCCATCACCTGCGCTGCCATTTATCTGCTCCCGGGCTTCTTTGGGCGTGCTTTTTCTGCAATGCGTATCGTGTAGTCGGGCATTCTGCGGTCAGCCTTCGTTATCTTGCAACTTGATGCGGGGGTCTAGCCAACCGTAGAGTACATCTGCAAAGAAGTTGGCGAAGATCACCGAGAAGGTGATTATCAAAAAGATTCCCTGCATAATGGTATAGTCGCGCTGGTTAATGGCCTGGCCCAGCATGCGGCCGATGCCTCCGTACTCGAAGATCTGCTCTACCAGCAACGAGCCGCCGACAACGAAGCCGATGCGGATGGTCAGAATCGTAAAGAGGGGCAGTATTGCATTGCGGCCCACATAGGCGGTTGTGATTCGCCATTCCTTTAACCCGCGCGCTTTGGCAATCGTCACATAGTCTTCGCCCAGGGTGCTGATCGTGTTGCTCTTCATACTCAGCATCCAGAAGCCAATGCTGGTTAATACATAGGTGGAGATTGGCAGAGCACCGTGGAAGAAGGCATCGAGAAAGAATTCGAAATTCAGCCCTGGCACCATGCCGGAGGAATAGGCGCCGCGCATGGCCGCGATCGGCAGGATCTTCCACTGTACGCCCAGCCAAACGACGATCAGAAGACCGATGAGAAAATCTGGAACGGAACTGACTATGGAACTCACGACAGTAAAGCCGTGATCGAGGAAGCTGTCGCGGCGGTAGGCCATGATGACGCCCAACAGGACGCCTACCGAAAAGCTGATCAAGAGTCCGGTACCCACGCTGAAAAGGGTCCATGGCAGGAATCGCAGGATAACTTCGGTTACGGTTGTTCCAGGGGAGAGAACCGACTGGCCGAAGTTGCCCCGCGCGAGATTCTGCAGATAGGAGAAGTATTGGAGCATGACCGGCTGTTCCAGGTCGATTGCGAAGAGGGCTGCAGCCTGATCCTTTGCCTCGTGAACCGGCATTCCGTAGGTGACGACCAGTTGATTTACGTAGATTTCTATGGGGTTGCCGGGCAGGAGGCGTACCAGGAAGAAGATAATCGTTGTAACAATGAAAATAGTTGCCAGCGCGCGCAGAAACTTGCGGAAGAAGTAGGAGCCCCAAATTGCGCTGACAATGGAATGAAAGCTGGTGGTGCGCCTTGAACTGACGTTTGCTACGTCAGCCGCTGTCGCCATAGTATATTCCTGTCTTTAAGATTGGCACCAAAATCGGGAAAGCGACCGGCCGGAAGGGAGCAGCAAGCCCGCAAAATGCACTGGTGGCTCCTGGGCCAGCCTCCAAGGTTGAAGGATGCGGCGGTCCGCTACGGGCGTGAGTATAGCATATCCAATGGGCGATGCAAATATCTGTGCAGTGTCTGTGCAGTCTAAAAGGCGACGAACAATGGCCAGGATCGTAGAGTGCTCACCGGCAATGTCGCGGCGCCATTTGAAATATCAAGCGTAACAATTGAACTACTGTGCTTGACCAGCCAGCCATCCCTGGAACCATTTTGGCTCCTGGCGACGTAGCTGGCGGACAGCCGCCGCAATGCTCGCCAGCCGGCACGCTGGGATGGAGGCACATGGTGGGTGAGGTATGGTTTTGTAGGGGGGCGTTGCGGGGGCGCAGCCCCTGCACAAGGGAGGCCGCTTGCGGCCGACCGCCCATATAAACAAAAGGGGACAGCTACAAATTGGACGAAGGCCTCTGGCGGCGCCTGCCTGGTGATCAATGTGCTGGGGCGACCGCCAGCGAATAGCAAGGGACTGTTGTTAGCGGGAAGTGGCTGGAGGCGCTGTGGATGCCAGGGTGAGGCTGGGCTGCATGGCCGCGCATTGGCGATGGCTTAGCAGCTATTGCCAAGTGAGAAACTGGCACCGTCAGCCTCTGCGGTGTGCGTATCCAACCTACATCGCATACAATGAACGCAGCCGAAACGAACATCAATGTGCGGAGAAGCCCAATGACGCTGACAAAACAGGATGCACTCGACTATCACGCCGATGGCCGGCCCGGCAAGTTGAAGATTACGCCGACCAAGCCGATGGAGACACAGCTGGACCTTTCGCTGGCCTACTCTCCCGGCGTGGCGCACCCCGTGTTGGAAATCGCAATGAGGCCGGAGGACGCCTTTGAGTATACGGCTCGGGGCAACCTGGTCGCGGTCATTAGCAATGGCACGGCGATCCTCGGGCTGGGAAATCGGGGCGCGTTGGCTTCGAAGCCGGTGATGGAGGGGAAGGCGGTGCTTTTCAAACGGTTCGCCGATGTGGATGTGTTCGACATCGAGGTGGACACGGAGGATGCGGCGGAGATGGTGCGCTTCTGCGAACTGATCGCGCCGACCTTCGGCGGCATCAACCTTGAAGACATTAAGGCGCCGGAGTGCTTTCTAATTGAGCAGACGCTGCAGGCGCGGCTCGACATTCCTGTCTTCCACGACGACCAGCATGGTACGGCCATTATCTCGGGGGCGGGACTGTTGAACGCCTTGGAGATTGCGGGCAAGCCGCTCGATGAGGCCCGGATCGTCATCAACGGCGCCGGCGCTTCGGCCATTGCCTGCGCCGATATATACGTGGCGTTGGGCGCGGAAAAGAGCAACATTGTCATGTGCGACAGCCGCGGCGTGATTTACGAGGGCCGCATGGAGAACATGAACGAGTGGAAAGAGGATTACGCCAGCGAAACGGAGGCCCGCACTTTGGGAGAGGCTATGGCCGGGGCCGATGTGCTGATAGGCCTTTCGGTTGCGGGCGCTGTCTCGTCAGGGATGGTGCGCTCGATGGCGGAAAACCCGATCGTTTTTGCCATGGCAAATCCGGATCCGGAAATTCCTTATCCCGATGCCGTTGCCGCGCGCAGCGATACGGTCATCATGGGAACAGGACGCAGCGATTTTCCCAATCAGGTCAACAATGTACTCGGCTTCCCGTTTATATTCCGCGGCGCGCTGGACGTGCGGGCGAAGGCGATAAATATGGAGATGAAGCTGGCCGCGGCGCGCGCGCTGGCGGATCTTGCCAAGGAGGATGTGCCGGACGGCGTTATGAAGGCATACGGGCTCGACACGCTGCAATTTGGGCCAGAATATATCATTCCCAAGCCGTTGGACAGCCGTGTGCTGATGTGGGTCGCGCCGGCAGTGGCAAAGGCGGCGATGGAGACGGGCGTGGCACGTCGTACAATCGATCTGGACAACTATCTCGACGAGCTGGCGCTGCGTATCGGCAAGGGCGTGCAGGTGATGCGTACGCAGCAGAGCAAGGCCAGGCAGAGTCCGAAGCGTGTGGTGTTTGGCGAGGGCGAGAACCCGAAGATCATAAGGGCGGCCTATGCGGTCGAGTCGGAGGGCATTGGTACGCCGGTGCTGCTGGGTAACCCGGATATTATCCGTATTCGCTGTGAAGAGTTGGGCCTCGACTACCGCCCGACAGTTATCAATCCCCACCAGGACCCCAAGTATCGAGAGTACGCTACTGCTTTCTACCAGGAACGGCAGCGCAAAGGCGTGACACTGGCCCGGGCCAACGAGTTGATGCGCCAAGCCAACTTTTTTGGGCCGACGATGGTTTTAAACGGCGACGCGGGCGCGTTCATCTCCGGTCTGACGTACAACTATCCTGATGTGTTGCGTCCGGCGCTGCAGATCGTAGGCACTGCGCCAGAGCGGGGCGTACTCAGTGGTGTCTACCTGATGATCGTGCGCGATCGCATTTATTTTTTCAGTGACGCGACTGTGAACATTGACCCCGATGCAGAGACTTTGGCCGCGATCGCGATCAACGCGGCCGACGTTGCACGTCAGTTTGATGTCGAGCCGCGGGTGGCTATGCTGAGTTTCTCCAACTTTGGCAGCACGCGTCATCCGCAGGTTGACAAGGTTCAACAAGCGACCGAACTGGTCAAGGCGCAGCAGCCGGACCTGCAGATCGATGGCGAGATGCAAGCCGACGTGGCGGTTGTGCCGGATCTGATGCGCCGCCACTATCCTTTCAGTGCGATCGAGGACGCTAACGTGCTCGTGTTCCCTGAGCTGGCATCGGCCAATACGGCCTATAAGCTACTGCACCGCTTGGGCGGCGCCGAAGCCATTGGACCGATTCTGGTGGGGATGGGCAAGCCGATCCATGTGCTGGAGACGGGCGCGGAGGTGGTGGATATTGTGAACGTCGCCATTTTGGCGGTGGTGGATGCCCAGTTCCAGGAGGAAGGGGTCAAGAGTGGGAAATGAAGAGAGCGTTGCGCTTGCGACGATTCCCACCCCTGAAGTCTATAGGTTCCAGTTCTGATCGCAGTTGGACACGGTATACATGGCAACTTCGGCCGCGGCTTCCACCTGAGGCCAGACTTCCTGGTGGATATCGCGGGCAACCCACTCCTGACGCAATTCTTCGCTCTCCCAGTACGAGATCACCTCGTGCGAAAACGGGGGTCTGACCGCGCCCATTGCGTCGAGCTCTTCCTGAGGGAAGGGTGTCATCAGGCTGGCGCTGATAAAGCCCGGCTGCTGACGCATCGCCTCCATCCATACATCAACAATTACTTTTTCCAGCTCGGCGTCATTGCCGTCTTTTGCGTTGAAATAGACATCAAGTGAGATCATTACTTTGGTTCTCCTGGAATGGTCGCTTCCGGTGTATGTGGGATGGGACTATGACAGCGCTTGCGGCCACTGATTCGCGCTCCCTCGATCCGGGCGCAACGTCCTTCGACCCAACCGCAATATAGGCACGAAATTCTGTTATTTGGGGAAGACGCCCGCCTAATGGTGCTAGAAAGAGCGGTTTCCGGCAACTTTGACGCGCACTCGATAGAGAGATGTGCTGGCGGTGAGGAAGAGGCTCTTCAAATCGTCGTCGCCCCAACAGAAGTTTGCGCAGCCCTGGGGCGTGTAGATTACGCCCAGGCAGGTGGCGTCAGGCGCGAAGACGTGGATGCCGCCCGGTCCTGTTACGAAGAGGTTGCCTGCGCTGTCGACCTTCATGCCGTCGGGGGCGCCGTCGGGGGCGCCGTCGCGCTCGTCGGTGACTTCGGCCCAGACGCGGCCGTTTTCCAGGGTGCCGCTCGCATTCACGTCGAATACGCGAACGTGCGCCCGCATGGTGTCGTTGACGAACAGCTGCGATTCGTCGAGAGAGAAGCAGAGCCCGTTGGGCTGGTCGAAATCGTCGACCAGCAAGGTAAGTTCGCGAGTGTCGGGATCGAGCCGGTATACGCCCTGGAAGTCGAGTTGCTGGGGGCGGGGCCGGCCGTAGTACTCGCCACGGCCAAAGCCCGGATCGGTGAAGTAGATGGAGCCGTCGCGCTTGACGACGATGTCGTTAGGGCTGTTGAGCTCCTTGTCGCCGAAATGGGTAGCGAGAACGGTGACCGAACCTTCGCTCTCGGTACGGGTAACGCGACTGGTGGCGTGTTCGCAGGTGACGACGCGGCCGTCGGCGTCGTAGGCGTTGCCGTTGGCCATGTTGCTGGGCTGGCGCCAGGTCTCGATGCTGCCGTCAGGACGCCAGCGCCGCATGAGGTTGCCGGGAATGTCGCTGAAGATCAGGTGCTTCTCGACGTGGTTCCAGATGGGACCTTCGGTGAATTCGAAGCCGCTGCCGATCTCTTCGATTTCGAGGTTGTCGCCGACGATGGATCTGAACCTTTGGTCGCGAATTTCTACGTTCATTTTGTGTCCTCCGGGAGTGCTGATTTGGTAGTGATGAGGAGAAGACAATAGATTCTATTAAGAGTCCGTGCCATATTTCTGCATAAAGTAGCTGAAAGACGAATTCTTCGTGCGTGCCGTCTCATGATCGAACGCACTCAAGATTTCGAGCATGAACTCTGCTCTTGAATTGAATTTATTTGGTATCAGCCCGAGAAACTGCTCTTTCGTGAGATGGTCGGTGTTTTGCAATCCAGTGGCGATTCCCATCCTCTTGCACTCAGTGTCACTTAGGCCGGCGAGGTACCAACTCTCTATCTCCCTGCAAACGATAAAGATTCGAGTCGAAAGGTGAGGGCCAAGAGCAATACCGGTATCGCCAGATAAACTCCGATACCCTCTTCGTATGCGTTCTTTTCTGTCGGTCACGCAAGGAGACGCGTTCAGGTCTGCCACCAAAATGGCATCGGCCTGTACCTCCACTGTCGTATTCATTGCAAAGTAATCGTAAAGAATGCTGTTTACTTCCCCTTTGGTGGCCTCGCTGTATCGCTCAATCTGAATGTAATCATACGTCTGCGCCAACTTAGGCCTGACAACATAATTGAAGAACATCTCGTCGTCCGTCCCCTCAACGAGTATCAGAATCATTCGAAATGCCAATGTCCGTCACCTTAGAAATCGCGAACGAAAAGTTCGTCAATGCTGAAAACTTCATGCTCCAACAAGACTCTGACATGCTTTCTGTCAGTGGGCTTTGTGATCTGCGAGAATCCGTCGTCGTCTCTGCTTATGACAAGGATATTATCCAGTCCAGCGTGTCTAACTAACTGTTGGCTGTGGGTGGTCATAAGGATCTGTCTCCTTTCTGACACCTCCTTGAACAGTTCCATCAGTCCTGAAAGCACCTTGGGGTGCAGATGCCTCTCTGGCTCTTCGAAAATGGCGAACCGTTTCTGTTTCTGAAAATAGAGCGCGACGACTAAAGCGATTATTCTAGCCGTTCCGTCAGATGTCAGGAATGCTGGCAGTTCCTTGCCTTCAGCGAAAGATTCCTGCACCTTTATGGTTATGAACCTGTCTGCCAGTTGTTCAACCCCCATGTCCTTGAGATAGGGAAGGTTGTACTGACACAGATTGCGGATGCTCCGACTAGTGTCTTCGTCGCTGAGCAGCTTCTTGAGTACAACGGCCAGATTGCTGCCATCCGTTTCCAGCTCTGAGGGGCCGGCGACCGGAACTGGGCTCTTGGCCTTATCCGGATCAAAATTATAGAGGCCGATTGCTCGAAACCAGTTGCAAACCGTTTCGGCGAAGAGACGAACGAAAGGGGACTCCAATAATAGAGTCTTGTCAGAGAGCGGCGGAATACTGAATGAATTCAACAGGTCATTTTCGGCGGGCGAAAGTAGTGGGCCGGATTCGGAGGATGCCAATTGCATCCTCACTTCACCGGCAGAATTGAAGATTTCGACCGTGGACTGCGATGCATAGTCTGCCTTTTCCTCAGCCAGGGCCATCTGCGACTCGCGCTCTTCCGCGTTGACGACCTCCTCGCGCGAACAGCGCAGGGTCAATCTGTCGCGTTCTATGCTGAATCCAACACCTTGGCTATTCAATCGCAAGGAAAACTCATACTCAAACGAGTGGATGATGAGAGGCCAGCCACCTTTATGGGTCAACAGGGAGTCGTCTTTAACAACCAGGTGAAAACGGAGCGGCTGCACGTTTCCAATCTTGATATTGCGCAAGTACTCCACTCCGCCTTGCAGCGAGATGGCGTCTTCTAACCCATGCGTAGCAATGTCTCGCAGAAAATTGAATGCCTGAACAAAGTTGGATTTGCCAGAAGCGTTCGCGCCGACCAGCAGGTTGAAGTCATTCAGTTCTACCGTCTGGTCGGCGAAACTCTTGAAATTGGCGATTCTAATTCTAGAGATTGTCATATCGATAGCCCCGCAGAGTATGACACTTGTCTCGTCTCAAAATTATGCCTTTGCCTTAGCGGCATCAGATCTTCTCCATCTGTTTAACTCTCTTCGCAAGGACGGGGCCTGTTTAACTCTCTTCGCAAGGACGGGGCGCACAGCTTAGCCTGGGTTGGAGCGCGATTCAATGGCCAGGGAACGTCAGGTCGATGCTCTCGCCTCGGCGCATCGCTTCCATAGGGTGTACCTGCAGGCACCTTGCACACTGTTATCGTCAAAATGGCAACGTACAGCGTCCTTCACCATTTCCTTCAGGTCGGCCCAGTTCTCCCCTTGAGTGAAGATACTGTAACCTAAAGCCTTGGCGTCATATCCGCCCTCGACCGCTTCAGTTACTTCAAAAATGATTTCGGATGGTTTCATCAGCAGTTCCCCTGGAGGATTGCTTCGAATGAATCTGCGATTGCAATTCATCGAAGTCCACGATCGTAAGACAAGGCACCATCTGCCGCCGACATTTGCCCAATGGTATGAGAAGCTCGACTCAATCTGAGTGACGGCTCCTGCAACCGGCCACAGCCAGAACAGGCTTAATACTGATGTGTCATGAATGTAAGCGTCCAGATCGCAGAATTGACGACATCGAGAGCTAGGTTTCCTTCCTTTATTGCGTGTTAAGTGAGCCTGCTTACTTGGGTCAAATTCCGAGTTACTTATGAGGACACTGGCTATTTTGAACTGAACTCCACCATAGTACGACATATGTTCTGATTCGCCAAGCATGCAGATGATTCCGTTAACGGAGTATTCTCCGCCACTGTATGGTAAAATACGCGCCAAACAGTCCACCCACGGTCAACGGAGGGGCACGTGAGCGGAATCCTGGAGGACAGTTGAGATGAGCAGCACGCAGGAATTGACCTACATCGCGGCCATCACCGATGCGATGGACGTGGAGATGGCGCGCGACCCCGAGGTGATCATCTTTGGGGAGGACGTGGCAGGGCCGTTTGGCGGCGCCTTCAAGGTTACGAAACCGCTGACCGAAAAGTACCCGCCGGAGCGCATCTTTAACACGCCGATGTGCGAGAACGCGTTCATCAGTATGGGCACGGGAATGGCGCTGATGGGGATGCGGCCGGTGATCGAGATGCAGTTCGCTGACTTTATTTCGAGCGGCTTTGACAGCATCGTTCAATTTGCGGCCACCAATCATTATCGCTGGGGGGCGCCGGTACCATGGGTGATTCGTGCGCCTTGCGATGGCGGGCTGCGATCCGGCCCCTTTCATAGCCAGAACCCGGAGGCCTGGTTTACACATTCTCCGGGCCTCAAAGTGGTGGCGCCAGCGACGCCAGCCGATGCCAAGGGCCTGCTGATCGCCGCGATCCGGGACAACAATCCTGTCATTTACATGGAGAGTAAGATCCTCTACCGTACGGAGCGCGGCCCTGTGCCTGAGGGCGAATATGTGGTTCCTATCGGAGAGGCCTGTACCGTTCGGGAAGGGTCGGACGTGTCGATGATCACTTACGGAGCACAGGTGCGGGAGGCGAAGGAGGCGGCTGGACGCCTGGCAGAGGAGGGGATCGAGGCCGAAATACTGGATCTGCGGACGCTCAAACCGCTGGACACGGAGGCGATCCTGGATAGCGCCCGCAAGACGGGCAAGGTGTTGATCGTTCACAGCGCCACCGGCAACACAGGCGTAGGCGCGGAAGTGGCGGCGCTGATTGCGCAGGAGGCGTTTGAATGGCTCGATGCGCCGATTCAGCGGCTGACCGGGCTGGATATTCCCGTGCCTTTCAGCCCGACGCTGGAGGATGCTTATCGCCCGAGCGCCGACAAAATTTACGCGCTGGCGAAAGAACTGGCGGCATTTTGAACATGGCCAACAGCAGCCTGAAACTGGCCACGCTCTGCTATGTGCAGCGGCCCGGCCAGACCCTGATGCTTCACCGGGTCAAGCGGGCCAACGACTACCATGAGGGCAAGTGGAACGGACTGGGAGGCAAGTTCGAGCAGGGGGAATCGCCGGAAGAGTGTGTCGTGCGTGAGGTTTATGAGGAGAGCGGGCTGCAGTGCATCGACCCGGCGCTGCGCGGACAGATCACCTTTCCCAACTTCGACGGCGAGGCCGACTGGTATGTGTGGCTCTTCGTCGCGAAAGACTGGACCGGGCAACTGATCGACTCGGAAGAAGGCAGACTGGCCTGGATCGACAACGAGAGGCTGCTGGACCTGAACCTGTGGCCGGGCGACAGGATGTTCATCCCATGGATGTTCGAGGAGCGCTACTTCTCGGCGAAGTTCCTCTATCAGGACGGCGACTTTCAGGGCTACGAGGCCACCTTTTACAGCCCCGGCGGACGCATCGACCGTGAGAGCTACCGGCACCAGGCGGAGGAAGTAAAGCCTGATTTCGTGCCTGTTTACGAGGCGGTTGATGACACGTACTGCTGGCTGTGCGGCGGCGCGGTGAGTAAGCGCCACTGCAAGATCATCTGCAGCCAGTGCGGATTTACGCGCGACTGCAGCGACCCTTAGGGGCCCGTACTCTGTGTGTTAGATGAGCCAGCAGGGCGCTTGCCTGCTGGCAGATTTCCAGCCCTTTTGCTACTGAGCGAGGGCTTTCTCGCCGGCGGCGAGTACCTCCAGGATGCGGTCGGTGTCGTAGACACAACCGGCCCATGTGCCGCCGCTGACCGCCTGAAGCGCCGCCCAGAGACGGGTATCATCGGGAAGGCGCGGGTCGGCAGCCAGGTCAGGATGAAGAGAGCGGCCGGCCAATAGCTCCGTACCAGCCACCTGCTGGTCAGACCCGTCAACCCCGTTTCCATTGCTCCCACTTCCATTTCTTCCGGGCGGCGTTACCAAGTTCAGGCTGCCGCGCAGGTTGACTGTGTCCACTTCAATCTGAATCGTATCTCCTTCACGCACGCGGCCGATTGCGCCGCCGGCCAGAGCCTCGGGGCCGATGTGGCCGATGCAGGCGCCGGTGCTGACTCCGGAAAAACGCGCATCGGTAATCAACGCTACCTGCTTGCCGAAGGGCAGATAGCGCAGCGCCGAAGTCAACTGGTAGGTCTCCTCCATACCGCTACCCATCGGGCCGCGGCCAATCAATACGATAATGTCACCGGCCTGGACCGGCTTCTCATGGTTTCCTTTGATGGCGGCGATCGCTTCGCGCTCGCTGATAAAGACCCTTGCGGGGCCGGTATTGCGGTAGACGCCATCGTCGTCAACCACTGAAGGGTCGATTGCAGTGCTCTTAATGACCGATCCTTCGGGAGCCAGGTTGCCGGTGGGGAAGGTGACTGTACTGGTCAGGCCGCGCTGGGCTGCGGTTTGCGGGTCCATGATGACGTTATCAGGGTCGATGCCGTCTTCAGAGTAGAGACGCTCACGCAGGCGCTGGCGGCGTTCGCTGTCCTGCCATTCGTCGAGCAGCTCGTCGAGGGCGCGGCCGTGGACGGTCAGGGCGTCGAGGTGCAGGAGGTCCAGGTTGCGCAGGTGGAGCATCACTTCGGGCACGCCACCGGCGAGGAAGACTTGCACGGTGGGATGACCGGTGGGCCCGTTGGGGAGAACATCTACGAGCCGCGGCACTTCGGCGTTGACGCGCTGCCAGTCGGCGACGGTTGGGCGGGGCAGACCGGCGGCGTGGGCGACAGCGGGAATGTGGAGCAGCAGATTTGTCGACCCGCCAAAGGCGGCGTGGACGACCAAAGCATTGTGGAGCGCTTTTTCGGTGAGGATATCGGCGCAGGCGATCTCATTTTCGTGTAGTGACACTAAGGCTCGTGCTGAACGGTCGGCTGTGTCCTTCCAAATAGGCTGACCAGAGGGCGCCAGCGCAGCATGCATGAGAGTGAGGCCCAGCGCTTCTGCCACGACTTGGGCGGTCGCGGCCGTGCCGAGGAACTGGCAGCCGCCGCCGGGCGAAGCGCAGGCGCGGCAGCCAAGTTCGGCCGCCTCTTCCATGGTGATTTCGCCGTGGGAGAAGCGGGCGCCGATGGTCTGCACTTTGCCGGCGTCTTCGCCGCTGCTGGGGGGGAGGGTCACGCCGCCGGGCACGATGACAACAGGCAGTTCGCGCTGCGCGGCCAGGGCGACCATCATCGCGGGCAGGCCTTTGTCACAGGTGGCGACTCCCATCACACCCTTTCGTGTAGGCAACGAACGGATAAGGCGGCGTAGAACGATGGCGGCGTCGTTTCGATAGGGCAATGAGTCCATCATGCCGGTCGTGCCCTGTGTACGGCCATCACAGGGGTCGGTGACAAAGCCGGCGAACGGGACCATGCCGAGCTCTTTGAGCCTTGCTGCCGCGGCCTCCATCAGCAGGCCGACCTCCCAGTGGCCGGTATGGTAGCCGAGCGCGATGGGCGAGCCGTCGGGCGCGCGGATACCGCCCTGTGTGCTGAGGATGAGGAACTCGGGATTGCGCAGGCGGCGCGGGCTCCAGCCCATGCCGGCGTCCTGCGTGAGGCCGAAGATGTCACCACTGGGGGCGTTGCGCAGGAACTCTTCGTCCAGCGGCAAAGATCCGGTGGGGCCGTCGGCGTTTGTCTGGACGTTGAATAGACTGCTGTCGTCGTTGTCTACGGGGATGTTGCTGGAATTCTTGGCGGCCATTGTCATTTCCTTTGCGGAGAAAGGCTCTCAAATTGGCTTATATTCTTTTGCTCTTTTGCTTGCTCTTTATAGCACGGGCGGGTAAGATGGACAACCACCGGGCCGAGGCATTTCCTATAGTCATCCGGAATCCAAGAGATGCAGAATTTGCAACGACGGGACGCATTTGGTCTGTTGTTGACCGACCATTTCGCGGGTGAGACCTGTAGTGAGTTTATTGAACGCGATGACGGCTACCTGGTTGCTACCGACAACCTGGCCGCCTACTTCGCAATGTTCGACGAATGGCCTCCCCGTTTCCAGCAGGCGATGCGATATGTGCGCGGGCGTGTGCTGGATGTGGGCGTTGGCGCCGGTCGTTTTGCTCTTTACCTGCAGGAACAAGGGCACGATGTAGTCGGCATCGATGTTTCGCAGGGCGCGCTGGAAATCTGCCGCCAACGAGGTGTACGGGATGTGCGGCAGCTGCCTTTCCACAGGGTTGACGCTTCGCTGGGCAGCTTCGATACAGTATTGATGATGGGCAACAATTTCGGGTTGTTTGCCAACCCACGCCGGGCGAAGTGGATGCTGCGGCGTCTCAAGAGACTTACCGGTCCGAATTCTCGTATTGTGGCCGAGTCGCTCGACGTTTACGGCACCGACAAGCCGGAGCATCTTGCCTATCATGATCGCAATCGCAGGCGGGGCCGGATGGCCGGGGAGATTCGCCTGCGGGTCCGCTACAGGGAAGTGATCGGCGACTGGTTTGACTATTTGATGGTCTCGCAGGCAGAGATGCTGGAGATTGTTGAAGATACCGGCTGGCGCGTTGATGAATTCATCGGCAACACTGGCGGGCAGTATATTGGGGTGATCGAGAAAGAGGGATAGGCCGGCAACAAAGGGTTGACCACCGGCTTACCATTTCGCACATGAGGTTAATCAATGACTCGCAGAATCCTATTAACGGGCGCGGCAGGTAAGATCGGAAGCTTCTTCCAAGACGCCTATGTTGATGCTTATGAATTCGTTCTTACCGACATTGTAGAGCCGAAAGAGACGAAAGGGGCGCCCTTTACGCAGGCCGACCTGAGCGACTTTGATGCAGTTCGTCCACTATGTGACGGCATCGACACGGTGGTGCATCTGGGTGCGGACCCGAGCATGGAAGCACCATGGGAGAGCTTGCTGCCCAACAATGTTGTCGCCACGTACAATGTGTTTGAGTCGGCCAGGCAGGCCGGTTGCCGGCGGGTCGTCTACGCCAGCAGCATCAATGCAGTGTTGGGCTATCCGCGCGATCAGCAGGTTCATACCAGCCAACCGGTGTACCCAATTAACTTGTACGGCGCGACGAAGTGTTGGGGCGAAGCGCTGGCACGGTACTACTCGGCCGCGCACGGCCTCTCCTGCCTCTGTCTGCGTTTCGGGGCTGTACAGGACCGAGACACGGAATGGATCCATTGGGATCACGAGTATGTCGAGATTATCCAGACCTTGGAGGACAATGCCAGCCTGATCGCGGCCGCGGTCGATGCCGGCGACCACGTGGACTTTGGCAACTTCCATGGCATCTCGGACAATCGCTTTAAGCGGCTGGATATGACCGACACCAAGGCGATTCTCAACTACGCGCCCCAGGATGACGCCTTTGAGATGGCGCGCCGGCGCGGCAACTTTTAAGCGCGCCCGGCGCCGACGTCCTGCACTTCGTTCTTAACCGAGGCTCTTCAATTCGGCATCGATAGCCTGCAATGTTTCCTGCGTGACGCCCGCCTGCACCGCCTCCGGGTAGTAGGAGATCTGCTGCAAGGTCATGTGCATGGCCATGGGTAGGTCGGGATGGGTTGAGGCGCCGGGCAGGTGCTTCTCCAGGATTGCCTTGGCCCCCTCGTTACTCAGCAGATCTTGCAACGTAGAGTGGATGCTGTAGGACATTGGTATACTCTTCTCCATTTTGGAACGGGATTAGGGTTGTTGCGCGCCTACTGTTTCCACATAGACGGCGTAGATTGACTGGCTGCTTGCCATGAAGAGCCGGTTTTTGCCCGCGCCGCCGAAACAGAGATTGGCGCAGATTTCAGGCAGGTGAATTTGCCCGATTCGAGTCCCGTCAGGCGCGTAGCAATGGGCGCCGTCGAAGCCGGGACCGGCCCAACCGGCCGCGGCCCAGAGGTTACCGTCTTCGTCGCAGCGGATGCCGTCGGCCATGCCCGGATTCATATCGACAAAGACGCGTCCGTTTTCAAGCCGATTGTCGGCGGTTACTTCGAATACGCGGATGTGGGAGGGGCCGTCGGGGTCGTGGGAGCGTCCGGTATCGACGATGTACAGGAGCTCCTCGTCGGGCGAAAAGCAGAGGCCATTGGGGCGCAGGAAGTCGTCGGCAACGATGGCAGCCTCGCCCGAATCGGGGTCAAGGCGATAGACGCGATTGGGCAGTTCGGCTTCGGCGACCTGGCCTTCGTAGTTGAGCATGATGCCGTAGCCGGGGTCGGTGAACCAGACGCTGCCGTCGGAATGGACCACGACGTCATTGGGCGAGCTGAGACGCTTGCCTTCGAAGCTGTCCATCAGAACGGTTATCGAGCCGTCATGTTCGGTGCGGGTGACGCGGCGGCCGGTGTGTTCGCAAGAAACAAGCCGCCCCTGACGATCGCGCGTATTCCCGTTGGTGTGATGTGCGGGGCTGCGATAAACGCTGACTTCGCCGCTTTCCTCGTTCCAACGCAGCATCCGATTGTTGGGAATGTCGCTCCAGATCAGGCAGCGGGCGTCTCCGAACCATACCGGTCCTTCGGCCCAGCGGCAGCCGGTGAAGAGACGTTCGACAACGGCGTTGCCGATTCTGTATTTGCTGAAGCGTTCGTCAAGCACCTCGACCGCCGGGTCGGGGTAACGAACAGTTCCCCCGCTCCAGTCGCGCTCTGCCAGTGATGGCGTGGACATGTAACTTTCTCCTTCTTTGTTAGCGATGGGTAAGGTTACTGTTGCTGCCGGACATTATCGCAGACCTGCCGCCTCGCTGCCCAGATTCACAATGGCCAGAAAATCGGGATCAATACCGTAGCCAGCGCCCACATGATGATCGTCAGCGGAACTCCAATGCGCAGGTAATCGGCGAAAGTATAACCGCCGGCGCCTCTGACAATTGCGTTGGTCTGATACCCCATCGGCGTCATGAAGCTGGCCGAGGCGCCAAAGGCAATGGTCATCAGCAGAGGCTGCGGGTTAATTTGCAGTGTTGCAGCCAGCGAGAGCGCGATGGGGGTAAGGAGTACGGCAACGGCATTGTTGCTGATCAGCTGTGTAAGCAGGCTGGTGAAGAGATAGAACAGAGAGAGCATTACGACGGGGCTGACGTGCCCTGCAAGCGAAATCAACTGATCTACGAGCAACTGAGCAAGCCCGGTTTTCTGCATCGCGATGCCCATAGGAATGGTGCCGGCCAGCAGGAGGAGGGTTGCGCCGTCCAGCGATGACATTGCCTCGTCGGCGCGCAGGCAGCGAGTTGCTACCATGAGTGCGGCGCCTCCCAGCGCCAGGACGACGATTGGGATTTCGGTCAGGCTTGCCAACAGGATGACTGCCCCCATGATGATCAGGGCGAGGCGATTCTTGGCGTGCCTTACGATAGCCGACTCGACGCCCTCTACCAGCAGGAGTTTGAACAGCTCGCTCACTGTGTGCAGGCCGTTGCGTGTTCCCTGGAGAAGGAGGACATCGCCGCTGTGCAGACGCGCCCGTCGCGGGCCGACTCTGCGCTGACCGCCCCGCCGTTGTAAACCCAGCACATGAACCTGGTGACTGTCTTCAAAATCCAGCTGGGCCAGCTGCCGACCGATGGCCACCGAGTCTGGCAAAATGACTGCCTCGACAGTTCGTATTGCGGGAGAGACACCGGCTGACCTCTCGGAAGGGGGCGGCACTGACTGCCCCGGCTCCGAAGCGGAGACAGAATATGTTTCAATAAAGCGGGAAATTAGGGGCGGTGCGCCGCATACGACGAGGACGTCGCCTTCCTGAATTCTAAGCGACTCTGCCTCCTCCGACTCGAACCGTCTGACTAGGCCGAAACGAGAGGGATTGGGACGCCGCGCGCGATGAGGTTTGCCGTCACGCAGGAGTTCGAGCAGTTCGATCCGTTCCTGGGCTGAATCGCCGTTGCTGTGGATTGCTTTGTGCAAGTGGGTCAGGCGCCGGTGGTGGCGCTCTGATCTGAGACGGGAGAACTGAATACCGGCGGCCTCGTTGAACAGTTCGCCAACGTTTTTGCCGAGCAGTGGACTCACCTTTTCTACCAGGAGTTCGGCGACAAAAGGCGTGTGCTGGTGGCGGCCCTCGCCCAGCCCGCCAGCTGGCGCGCGGTCCGGCAAGAGTTTCTGGCTAGTGAAGACAACAAAAGTGCCGCCGGCCAAGGTGAAGATCAGGCCAAGCGGGGTGAAGGTCAGAAAATTGAAACCCGGTCCTCCGGCGGCGCGATAGAGATCATCGACCAGGATGTTGGTGCTGGTACCCAGGAGTGTAATTGTTCCCCCTAGCACTGCGAAATAGCTTAACGGAATCATCAGTTTGGAAGGCTGAATCCGGAATCGCTGGCTGAGGGAAAGGACGACAGGAGCCATCATGACGACGACTGGCGTGTTGTTCATGATAGCGCTGGCAAGAGGGATGACGCCACCCAACAGGATCAGGAGACGGCGGGGACTTCCGCCGGAAAAGCGGGCAAGACCGACCGTGACGATTTCCAGCGCGCCGGTGCGTAGCAGGCCGCCGCTGATCACAAACATTGCGCCGACTGTAAGTGTTGCCGTGCTGGCGAATCCGGAGAGCGCCTCACCTGTATTGAGGATGCCGGTCAGGGCAAGCGCGGCGATGGCCAGGGCCGAGGTCGTCTCGGTCGCTAACCAGTCTGTCAGATAGAGATAGGTCGCCACGAAAAGAATGACGACAAGGATGAGCATTTCTGTTGTCATGGATAGACTGCTCAGGTGAGCAGGGGTCGAATACCCTCAACGATGGTAGGTGTGAGTCGCTATAAGGGTAGATGCGGGGCTAGACAACTGCCCGGGAAGCGCAGAAGGCTAAGCCACAGTGGGTTTCATCTACTGTAACGCCTTTCCATCCTACAGCCCAACATTCGCATAGAAATACAGATGAAACGAGCATATGCGTATGCCAGACTGCAGAGCGCTGCAATAATCAGGATACTGTCTTGACTGTGTGCAGTCAAGCGCGAAAGTGTCGAAAGAGGGCATTTTTCGCAAAATATTTTTCTTGTCGCAGTGCAATATTTGGGTTGACGGGGACATCGCCTCATGATACTGTTCGTGTAATCACTGCAGTGCGCTATGCAGCGACGGAGAGTCACAAAGGAGCGTTTTCATGAGGACTGAGACATGAGCAAAAACAGCAAAGGTGATGCTCGCCATGAGCGGTGGATTGACCCGATCTGCCGGCCTCTTTCGATCGACGCTCGCAAGCCATATGTAAGATTGCCCGACGGCGGACTCATGGCCATTGACGGGAACGCCACGATCGTCAGCAGGGATGACGGAGGTAGTTGGGAAGCGCCGCGGCCAATCTACCGCGGCGAGGGTTCCGACCTTCCCGCTCCCGGGCCAGGCATACCGCAAAATCGGGGCCAGTTGCTGGCGACTCGCGACGGGGTCCTTATCTTCGTCTGGATTGATGTTCGGGTGTTGAACTGGGACGATGAGAGTGGCGAACCTGGGGCAGACGCCCGCGGGGATCTGTGGTCGATTCGCAGCTTGGACGGCGGCGCGACCTGGGTTGACCGCCAGCGTCTCTTTCACGGCGTATGCGGTCATCCCCCGATCAATATGATTGAGACGTTCAACGGCAGGATTGTCGTGACCAATCAGTACTACCTGCGCCACCCTGGCAGGAATGTAGTCCGCGTCTACTCGTCGGCTGATGCGGGAAAGAGCTGGCGCGGCAGCAATATCATTGATCTTGGGGGCCACGGTCACCACGACGGCGCGTTCGAGCCGACCTTTACTCAACGGCGTGATGGTTCGCTATGGATGTTGATTCGCACCAACTGGGATCGATTCTGGGAGGCCATCTCCGAGGACGATGGACTGTCGTGGCGTATAATCCGGCCCAGTTCGATTGAGGCCAGCAGTTCTCCTGGCTATCTTGCCCGTTTGCAGAGCGGCCGTCTTCTGTTGGCCTGGAACCGTCTCTATCCGGAAGGGGCCGACAGTTACCTTCGACGCAGCGGCCAGCTCTCGGAGGATGCCGCCAGTTGGCACCGGGAGGAGCTATCGGTCGCCGTTTCCGATGACGAGGGTCGCAGCTGGTCGGCGCCGCGTGTGGTTGCCCGCGAGAAGGATGCGTGGATATCCTACCCTTACGTATTCGAGCCGAGGCCGGGTCAGCTCTGGATCATGACCGGTCAGGGGGATCTGCGGTTGCGCGTAGTCGAGTCCGACCTTTTCGACAGTTGAAGTCGGCAACTGCGCGGCGTATTTTCAGAGATTGTGGGGAATGGCGAGGTCAGGAAAGAGGTCTGAAACCAGCGGTTTGGATCAGGGTCGTAGGCAAAGTCGTTGGGGAGCCGAAAAAGAGAGCGGGCGAACGGACTCGAACCGTCGACATTCAGCTTGGGAAGCTGACGTTCTACCACTGAACTACGCCCGCAGAATGAGCAGCCTTCAAAATAGGATAGTTGAATGTGGGACAATTGAAGGTTCGTAACTATAATACAAATGCCCTCGAGTGCTGTCAAGTATGTGAAAGCGGCGCTTGCGTATAATATTCAAATCGTGTAAAACTTAAAGTGTGGAGTGCTACGCTTTCGGATAGTGAAAGCCCCCTTCATACTTCAAAAACCAAACTTTGATCTTTCGATAAGAAAAGTTCCGGGTGTGGCTTATATTTGACTCAAATTACAGCAGTTCTTTAGAGGAGGGAACAATCGGATGATACAGTTTGACTTTGGCCGCCTGGAACAAGTAGAACTGCGAACCGTATGGGTAAGTGAAGACAGCGACTTTGCCTCGTGGCTGACCCGAGGCGACAGCTTGGCACTGCTAGGGGAAGCGATCGGCCTCGACTTGGAGTTGGAGGACATGGAAGGCTGGGTCTCGCCCTATCCTCGGGGAGTGGTCTGCCGTACGCGCGGCGGTGGCGGCTATGTGGTCATACAGAATCAGCTGGAACATACCGATCAGAGTCATCTTGGTCAACTCCTCACCTTTGCTGCAGAGTTGAAGGCCGTGACCATGGTGTGGGTGGCGGCGGAATTTACTCAGGAAGACCAAAATACGCTCAACTGGCTAAATGAAATTTCGAGCGACAACATAGGTTTTTACGGACTGGAAGTAGAATTGTGGAGAATTGGCGAATCGCCCCTTGCTCCCAAGTTTCATCTTGTAAGCAAGCCAAGCAGCTCGAGTGGAAGGTCGGAACCACCCAGTCGGAGCACTGTCAACAGTACACCTCCTCCGACCCCTTCGCCTTCGCCGGAGCCAGACGAATCAACGCTGGAGGACCAGTTGCAACAGGTTGAAAATGAGTTGCAACTGGAATATCAGCTGGTAGAAAATGAGCTGCAGATGGAGTATTGGCAGGCGCTGCGGAAGCATCTAGAGGACAGCGGCAGTTTCATTCGCCCGGGGACGCCGCGATCGCAGAATTGGATGAACTTTGACGTCGGCCACTGGCGGCTGCGCATGACGGCGTTCAACAACATGCGGGAAGGCGGAATCGGGGTGCAATTGGTAATCCGAGAGGGCGATGCCGAGGTCTCATACAATACGCTTTACCAGCAGCGCGGAGAGATCGGAGCGGAGATCGGCGATGCGCTGGAGTGGCGCGAGCTGCCAGAACACAAGCAAGGGCAGGTAATGTTACGGAGATACAATGCCGATCCGACCAATCGGGGTCAATGGTCTGAGCAGCATTCCTGGTTTAAAGAAAAACTGGAAGCTTTCGATCGAGCATTCCGGCCGCGCATTACGACTTTCGGTGCCGGCAACTAAGGTTGCAGAAGTAGTGTTCCGGGTTCGCCGGATCTCGACATAACTTACTAAAGTCACCGCCCATACTGTGTCCTGACTCGACAGTGCAGTATGGGCGGCGTTTTTCCTCTGACCTGCAAGGCAGGCAAACCCGATCTCTGCAGTACCTATTCCGCAAGAATTTCAGCTGTAAACTTGCCGTCGGACATGATCTGTTCGCCGTCCACTTCGATAGTGCATTGCGTTGGAATGACGTCGACGTGGTGTTCGGACTTCCAGTCGGCGCCGGTCTGTTTGCCGTAAGGGTCACCAAAGGCCACATGCACACCGGGGAATTTCTCGTCCTGCAGCAGGTTTCCGACCAGACCGGTTAGCGCGATGTTGGTACCGATTGCGAACTCCCCGACACGGTCGGCATTTTCGACGCCGAAAATGTAGGACCTGACGTCCTCTTCCAATGCACTGTCCTCGCTTTGCACTGCGCGTACACGTCCGTTTTCAACCTCGAAGGTGACAGGCGTTTCGAGGATCCCGTATCGTTCGCTGAAATAGTCGCCTAGTTCGTCAACTACCAGCGTTCCATTTGCGTTTCCTGGGGAGGTGAAGGTCTCTCCTTCAGGCAGATTCCCCCATTGGCCAGGCTCGTGGTACAGCCCATGGCAGGGTATCCAGTTGAATTCCGGATTGAGCGCGGCGGTAAAGTCGGTCCCCTTCGGGTTGGTAACCCGGATCGAAGCGGCACGAGAGACAAGCTCGTGGACTCGCATGGTTACATCGAAAATACGTTGATAGTCGACCCGCATGCCCTGCATCATCAGAGGGGGTGTGATGTTGATCATATGGCCGTGGCGGGCGCCGGCAGGATTGGCCTGCATTACCGCGGGCATGTAGGCCATGCGAAATTTCAGTTCACCAGGCCGGCTGCTGGCCGTATAAAAGCTGACATTCGGCTGGAAACTCGCCAGCGCAGACTGGAGATTTTCGGGCATCTCCGTTATTGGGCGGGCGCCGAGCGACTCCAGAGTGAGCGTCTCTACGTCGGCGGCGATGGGACTTGCAGCATCGGCCAGAGCCTGGCTGATAAGCGACGAGCCTTCGTCGCCCAGAATGAGGACGCGTTCGCCCGGCTGCACAGCCATGCAGGTTCTCACCGCGGCCTCGGCGCCAGCCTGCATATCTGCAAGTGTGTAAGTTTCGGATTCACTCATAGGGTTACATTTCTCCTGGACTGTGAATAGCTGGATGGCAAATTCATATTCAACGAGAGTTCAAACTGCAGAGGTAAAACTACTAAGCCATATACAGTGCCTGTCTTGACCAGCCCTTTATCCCTGTCGCCATTCAGGCTATCTGATCGCGTATTCGGTTGGCGGCAGCCAGGTTGCTGGAGCCGCACCGCTGGAATGAGCACACAAGGTCGGTGAGCGATGGTTTTGTAGGGGGGCGTTGCGGGGGCGCAGCCCCTGCACAAGGGAGGGCCGAAGGCCCGACCGCCCATATGCAAAGAGAGAGTATAGAGGAGTGAGTAGAATGAGAACATCGATGCGAATTGGCGATGGCTGAGTAGTTTCCTGTAGAGGATACCATTAACCCAGTATAACCGGCTCTTCGGGGTATTGGAGCAAGGAAGGGCGCTCGCGCTGCGCCAGAGCAATGACGATGGTTAATGGCCCCAGCCGGCCCCAAAACATGGTAAACGCAATCAGAGCCTGTCCCCATGCGTTGAGCTTGTGCGTGAAGCCAAGGGAGTAGCCGGCATTCGCAAAAGCGCTTACCACTTCGAAGCCAAGCTCAAAGATGTCGCCCTGGTTCAACAGAGACAAGACGATTGTGACGGCCCCAACCAGAAGCGTGCTGACCGTCATAATTGCAACGGCTTTGTTCAGCGTTTCTCTGGGCACGGACCGGCCAAACGCCACGGCCTGGTTGTCTCCCCCCTTGGCCGTAGCCAGGGCGGAGATGAGCAACACGCCGACAGTGCTGCTGGTTACACCGCCGGCCATACTTGCCGGGGCGCCGCCGATGAACATCCAAAACAGAAGCATGAGCTGCGTACTTTGACTAAGCTGATCGATGGGCAGGATAGTCAACCCGGCGGTACGCGCGGAAATCACTGTGAAGACACTGATTGCCAGTTGCTCGCCGAGGGAGTGGGCGGCCAAGGTGGCTTCATAGAGAGGGCGATCAAGTAACATCACGGCCAGGCCAACCATAAGGAGAACCGCGGTCAGTCCCAATGTGATGCGGGTGTTCAGGGCGAGCAAACGATTCCTGAAGTAGCTGACTACATCGTACAGAACGGCAACGCCAACGCCGCCCAGGATGATCAAGGCGGACATCACAGCGAGCGTAAAATAGTCGGCGCCGAACCCGAACACCGGCGCATGGCCGCTGCCGGCGAAGAGGTCGAAACCTGCATTGCAGTAGCTGCTTACGGCGTGGAATAGCGCCAGCCACAGCGCCTCGCCCGCGGGGAATTCGGTCCGCCAGCGCAGCCACAACAGCAGGGTACCAACCGCTTCGATCGAAACTGTTATGATGAGGACATACAGCGCAAGATTGGCAACGCTGCCGAGCCGCCCCCAGTTGCGCGTAATGGTGAACTGCCTGTCGGCGCCGAGCGATTGCTGGATTACAAAACGTTCATTCAGAGTAACCTGCCTTCCTACCAAACGGAAAAGCAGCACGCTGAAGGCGATAAAGCCTACGCCGCCCACCTGTAGCAGGATCAGGATCACAATCTGTCCAAAACGACTGAAATCTGTGGAGGTGGTTCGAACGGCCAGGCCCGTGACGGTAACTGCGCTCGTCGATGTAAAAAGAGCCTCGATCCATGAGATCGACACGCCCGGCGTCGTGGCGGCTGGCAGTTTCAGCAACAGCGTTCCCAGAAAGACAATGCCGGCAAAGCCTAAAATTAGCAGGCGCGGCGCTTGCGCTCTTGCCAGTCGGTGGTCTTCGGCGGCATTGCGGGGCTGCCCTGGCCGGTTTGCGGGCGGCGCCTGATGGGGCTCCGGTTCGAGCTTAAGCAGGATTTCGCCGGAATCGTTACTTTCGGTGTGGAGTGTGTTTCCGGTTCTCGGCTCTTCGGCTTCGTTTTTCATTATCCACGCAATGAGGCAGATGCCATTCGGTCCTCGCCTGACCAGGTGTTAACAGGCTCTGCGAGTTAGCTAAATGGTAATGTACACGCGAGCCAGATTCCTTCCAAAAAGGAGTGCTTGCATTCGGGTGAACATGCTGGGGGCACGAAACTACCTGAGAATTCCTCAGAAGCGAGCGACTTCGAAGGGAGAACAGCCAGGGAACTCCTGTACAGCAACATCCGTGGTCGGTCCCGTGGAAGGCGAGCACGTCGGCCAAGCCGGCCCCCCTCCCCCTGTATTTTACTTTGTATAAAACTTATTATACGGAATAAAGCAGTTTCGCCACTCCCCCCTCTTTTGTAACCTCTATTTCTTGCCTTTTTGCCTGTGTTCATGTACTCTCAACAGTCGAAAATCGCAGTATTGTGTCAACTGAAATTATTGAATCACCTTCTTTTCAGTCTGGAGATGGCATCCATGATCCTGTATCTGATTCGGCACGGACAGTCAACCAACAATCTGGTTGCTGAACAGTTGAAGGAGCGGGAAGACGAGGTCTCCTGGTCGTCCTATGCGAAAGAGCGGGTAGCCGAACCCACCCTGACAGCAATGGGCGAGGAGCAGGCGAGCCTTCTTGGCACATATATGGGCGACGTAGCGATCTCTCGGCTCTATTGTAGCCCCATGTTGCGCACTATGCAGACGATGCAACCCGTGGCCGACGCTTTGGGCACCAGTCCGTCGGTTTGGCTGGACCTGCACGAACATGGCGGCATCTTTCTCAGGCCTGACGCCAGCGCCGAGGCTGTCGGCTTTCCCGGTCTCAGCCGGGCCGAAATGAGTGCGAAATTCCCCGGATACCGTCTGGACGGTGTGGGCGAAACCGGGTGGTGGCAAGGTGCAGAGGAGGACCGGGCCGCCTGCCATGCGCGCGCGGTGCGGGTTGCCGAAGCATTGCACAAGATGGCCAAAGAATCAGAGGAAGATGAAGGAATCGCCGCCGTCAGCCACGGCACTTTTATGGACAGCCTTCTCAAAGCACTTCTTGGCCGGCTGCCTGGCAACGAGATTTACTTCAACCATCACAATACCGGCATTACTCGAGTAGACTTCTTGTCTTCGATGTCCGACAGCGGTATGTTTGTCATAGTTCGCTATACGAACCGGACTGACCATCTGGCCGGCATCAACTTGACCTATTGAGAGGAGTACATATTGCCTGATTTACGACCCCGGCTTTTTGCGAGCGACCTGGAGGGTGTTCTAGTCCCTGAAATCTGGATCGCTTTTGCTGAAAAGACCGGCATTGAGCAGTTGCGACTGACGACACGCGACATATCGGATTACGATCAGCTGATGCAAATGAGGCTGAAAATCCTGAAGGAACGGAATCTGCGTCTGCAGGATATTCAGGAAGTAATAGCAACCATCTCGCCGCTGCCGGGGGCAGGGAGTTTTGTCGACTGGATTCGCGCCCGCTCGCAGTTTGTCATACTTTCCGACACCTTCTACGAGTTTGCCAAGCCGTTGATGGCCAAACTCGGCTACCCAACGATTTTCTGTCACTCGTTGGAGGTTGAGGGCGACGGGACCATCACCGGCTATCGCATGCGTCTGGACCAGTCCAAACGTAAAGCGATTCTGGCATTTCGTGAACTCCATTTCCAGACCATGGCTATGGGTGATTCCTATAACGACATCGCGATGCTCGAAAGGGCTGACACAGGGCTGCTTTTCGATCCACCTGACAACGTCGTCGCCGATCATCCCGACCTGCCTGTGGTTCGCAACTATGGTGAGGCTAAGGAACTTATCGAGGAGTGGTTGGCGGATGAAGGGTAGAAGCTAGAGACTCCACTCTTGTGCGTTCCTCGATTACAGGATATATGACCAGTTATCGGTCCGGTTCAGGCGATGCTGAAGAGAGTACCGGCTCAACCGAGTTTGTGACCGTCCTTGGCTATATTCTGACGGTTTCCTATCCTCTGCTTGCGCTTTCCACCGGCGTCCGAGCTCTGTTTCAGCTCTTCTTGAAGGAGGACGTGGTTAACTATCTTGCGCCGTCACTTAGTCTGGTGGCTTCGCTCTGTTACTTGACTGCGACGATTGGATTCGCCCGCCGTGTACGTTGGGGCTGGCGTCTTTCTGTGGGGGTCCTGGCCTTTGAGACCGTGCTCACCCTGGTGGTTGGCACTCTGAGTCTGATTATCCCCGCAACCATAGGGCGTACTGTTTGGCGAAATTTCGGTGCTGACTACGGTTTTTTCCCTCTCTTTCAGCCGGTGATTGGCCTTGTCTGGCTATTCTGGCCTTCGATCAGAAGACAGTATGGCCTGGGAGTTGGACAGGATCGCGGGCGAGAAACTCGGTTGAAATTGGGATCGAGAGGTAGATGAGCAAAAAGAGCAGGCCGGCGGCGCCCTCTCGGACGAGCATCGCCTATCAAGTGTTGCGCAAAGCCTATACCTCCGGCCCGCTCAGCTTTGCCGACCACACTCCTGACTTGTCGGTTCGCAGATACTTCGGATTCTTTTTCAAGGCGATTGTCGTTCTTATCGCGCTTGTAATGTTGTTGCCGCTGGCATATCTTGTGTACCGGGCTGCCGGCGTGGGATGGGCCGAGGGGATTGACCTGCTGTTTCGCATGCGCACCGTACGGGTCATGTGGAATAGCCTGATCCTCGTATGTGGGGTCACTACGCTGTCACTCGCGCTGGCACTGCCCTTTGCATGGTTGACGGAAAGGACTGACCTGCCGGGCGGGCGAATCTGGACGGTGTTGGCGATGATGCCTTTGGTCATCCCAAGCTATGTTGGCGGATTCACATTGATCGCCATGTTCGGTCCTCGCGGCGCCCTGCAAGAGCTGTTGTCCCCCCTTGGCGTAGACCGTCTGCCTTCAATCTACGGATTTACCGGCGCACTCTGGGCCCTGACGCTTTTTACCTATCCCTATATTTTCATGAGCATTCGCGCCGCGTTGCACAGGTTTGATCCCTCGGTTGAGGAGGCAGCGCGTTCACTTGGGTATAACGGGTGGCAGACTTTTCTGAAGGTCACATTACCCAATTTGCGGCCCGCCATAACGGCAGGCGGGCTACTGGTTGCGCTCTACACACTCAGTGATTTTGGCGCGGTTTCGCTGTTGCGTTTCAACAGTTTCACTCGTGCCATCTATGTTCAATACTTGAGCAGTTTTGATCGGAATGTTGCCTCTCTCCTGTCATTGGCGTTGATAGTTTTTACGATTATACTACTGGTGATGGAGAGAAACAGCAGAGGTCGCGGCCGTCCCCGTTATTACCGCAGCAGCGCGGGGGTAGCTGCTCCGCGCAAGCGGATAGAGCTCGCCGGCAGGAAATGGCCTGCACTCCTTTTTTGCGGGACGGTAGTCACGGCGGCCTTAGTGCTACCTGTTGGGGTGATTCTGTTCTGGCTGTTGCGGGGCTTGGGTTCGGGCGAATCGTTGGCTCCAGTATGGACGGCAACTCTCAATAGCTTTCGTGCGGGCGCCCTGGCGGCCATAGCTGCGATAGCATTGGGGCTGCCGGTCGCTTATGCGGCGATACGGATGGGGGGACGACTGATGAGTCTCTCGGCGCGGGCAGTATATATAGGCTACGGGCTGCCGGGCATCGTAATTGCGCTCAGCCTGGTATTCTTCGGCGCAAATTTTGCTCCGCGCCTGTATCAGACGTTGTGGATGCTGGTGTTTGCCTACGTCGTCCGTTTCTTGCCGCAGGCCATGGGTGCAATGCAGATTAGCTTGTTGCAGATGAATCCCCGGCTTGAGGAAGCCGGTCGCAGCCTGGGCCTTGGGAACAGGGCCGTGTTCAGGCGCATTACAGCCCCGATAGTGCGGCCGGGTGTGCTGGCGGGGATGGCGCTTGTCTTTCTTACGACGGTCAAGGAGTTGCCTGCAACTCTGCTTTTGAGTCCGACAGGTTTTTCCACGTTGGCAACGCAAATCTGGTCGGCTACTGACGAGGCCTTTTTTGCGCGGGCGGCCGCGCCGGCGCTTATGCTTCTGGCGATGTCGGCCTTCAGCATATTTTTTGTGCTAATGCAGGAGGAAAGGGAAGTGGGCGGCGGCTAGGAATTCGCCTTGGTCGTCGAACATCGACCACTACCGCCATGCGTCGAACGGAACAGAGGCCACCTGGCCTACGCTTGCAGGCCGTATCCAAAGTTTTTGGTACCAGGGACGCTCCTGTCATTGCTGCAAGTGATGTTAACTTGGTAGCAGACAGCGGCGAACTGCTGGCGCTATTGGGCCCTTCCGGGTGCGGAAAGACTACGACGCTACGCCTCATAGCCGGGTTTGAAAGAGTGGATGGCGGCACCATCGAAATTGATGGCGCGGTGGTGGCCAGCAAGTCTGTCCACGTACAACCGGAGAGGCGACGCGTGGGCATGGTGTTCCAGGAATATGCCCTGTTCCCCCATGTCAGTGTCCGGGCTAACATTGAGTTTGGGCTGCGCCGCATGGCTTCAGTCGACAGAGAGGCCCGCACCAAAGAGACGCTGGCATTGACGGGGTTGATGGGGCTCGAAGAACGGATGCCGCATGAATTGAGCGGAGGCCAGCAGCAGAGAGTTGCTCTGGCAAGGGCCCTGGCTCCTGAACCAGCCTTGATTCTTTTGGACGAACCCTTCAGCAACCTGGACGCCAGCCTGCGCGCACGTGTACGCGCCGAGGTGCGCGAGATTCTACATGCGGCCAATACGACTGCTATTTTTGTAACGCATGATCAGGAGGAGGCGCTGAGCCTTGTGGACCGAGTTGCGGTCATGCTGGATGGCAACGTAAAGCAGGTAGCCTCTCCCCATGAACTATACATCAACCCTGCCACGCGAGCGGTGGCCGAGTTTATCGGCGACGCGAATTTCCTGCCGGGCGTAGGACATGGAGATTCGATTGAGTGTGAGTTAGGGATACTGGCGGCGCGCAAGCCCATTCGTGGTCCGGTGGATATATTGCTGCGGCCGGAAAACATCGAGCTGTTGGCGGCACAGCCCGGCCTGCCGGCGTCGCGGGTACGAAACTCTCTTTTTTTCGGCCACGACCAGCTGGTTACCGTCCAACTTCCAACGGGCACGCATCTTACCGCGCGACTGGGGCCCTCAGAAGGTTATGTAACGGATTTACCGTTGCAAATTGCAGTGAACTCCCCTGTGATCGCATATCCACGCACAAACGACGACGGCGGAAGTATTTGAGGCGGCCCTCGTGATGAGGCAACAAGCACCTGGGAAAGAGGTAGCCAAGAATGAGTGAAGGAATCATTTTAGAGGAAGCGCCGGATATACACGCCCAGTTTCAGGTTTCGTCACCAGCGATGATGGTGATATTCGGTGCCTCCGGCGACCTGGCGAACCGAAAGTTGCTGCCCGCAATCTACAAGCTTTCGCAGCAGCGGCTGTTGCCGCCCAACTTTGTAATACTGGGTTACGCGCGTTCTCCTTTGAGCGATGATGAGTTTCGACATCGCGCCCGCACCAGCATGGTTGGGAATTCTGAAGTCGAATTCCAGAGTGCGGCGTGGGACGCTTTTGCTCCGCGTCTCTTTTACATCTCCGGCGAATATGACGACGACAAAGGCTTTGAAAGGCTGCAGGAACGCATCAGCACGTTGGAAGAGCAGTGGAATATCGGCGGTAATCGCCTATTTTACCTATCGACGCCGCCGTCCGTCTACGAACCGATCATCACCTGCCTGGGAAATGCCGACCTCGTGAAGCCTGCAGGCGGACATAATTGGACACGCGTTGTCATCGAAAAGCCGTTCGGCAGCGACTTACAGAGCGCTCACAAACTCAACGACCACGTCCTTTCTGTTTTTGACGAAGATCAGGTCTATCGAATCGACCATTACCTGGGTAAAGAGACTGTCCAGAATGTACTAGTGTTCCGTTTCGCCAATGGGATATTCGAGCCGATTTGGAATCGCAATTACGTGGACAATGTGCAGATCACGGTCGCGGAAAGCATAGGCGTCGAGGGCAGGGGCGGTTACTATGAGAGATCGGGCGCGTTGCGAGACATGATGCAGAACCATCTTATGCAGCTTGTTTCACTTACTGCAATGGAGCCGCCGATTGCATTCGATGCCAAAGCCGTGCGCGATCAGAAGGTCAACTTGCTTCAGGCCATTCGCCCGTTGAGCCTGGACGAAGTGCCAGATTATGTCGTGCGCGCTCAGTACAACGCAGGCACAGCCGACACGCGACCGGTCCCTGCCTATCTTGAAGAAAACGGCGTTGCATCAGATTCCACAACTGAGACATATGTGGCATGGCGCCTCGAGATTGACAACTGGCGCTGGCAGGGCGTTCCATTCTATCTGCGTACAGGCAAGGCCTTGCCGCGAAAGGCATCCGAGATATCGGTTACTTTTCGTCGGGCGCCACACCTGCTTTTTGACTCCACCGAAGGTTTCGATGGCGCGTCGGGTCAGGGCGAAACAGGACTACAGGCGGCAATCCAGAGGGAGCGGCTGATCGAAGATAGCTTGAGCCGCAACGTTCTGACCATGCGCATTCAACCGGATGAAGGGATTACGCTCAAGACGCTGGCCAAGCGGCCCGGTCCGTCGGTAAATCTGACGCCTGTCAACCTGGAATTCACCTATGGCCACAGTTTTGGCGATCCGCCGGATGCGTATCAGCGGCTTCTGCTGGATGTAGTGCTGGGGGATTCCACGCTTTTTACCAGAAGAGATGAAGTGGAGTTGGCCTGGCAGCGGATTACGCAGGTGTTGGATGGCTGGCAGGTGCAGGAAGAGCAGTCATCCAATGGCAGCCAGCCGTTTCGACTTCCGAAATATCCGGCAGGCACCTGGGGCCCTAAAGAGGCCGACGGGCTGCTGGAAAAAGAAGGCCAACATTGGATTGCTGAGTAAACGCCCCTGTAGTTCGTTAGGAGGCCAGAGTCACTCCAATCCCCTGCTACTGATCCCCGCTACAAATGTAACACGAGTCCGCATCCTGCACTCTAATCTGGGCCACAAGTTGACCGCTCTCGAAGTACTTCTGTCCGCTGTCGTCGGGTATGAACGGCAGCCTCTCCCCGCTTTCGAAGCTGTATAGGCCGATCCGAAGCAGATAGTCCCCTGGAGCCAACCCGGCCGGCAGTTCGAGGTTGCGGCTGTCGATGTACAGGCTGTCTGGTTTCCACTGGCTGGTAGGTAGCAGTCCGGCCAGTGGGGGACCGTCGAACTGGGCAACGAGTTCTCCCTGTTGGTCGGTCATATGTATGTATGTAATCCAATCGCTGGCGACGCCTTCGCCGGTTTCCCAGAAGAGGCGGAGGGAGCGGCCAGCGGACTCTTCCAACAGGTCGTAGCCTTGCAGATGCAGGCCGTCATCGGTGTCAGCCGGCGTCGCGGCGGCAGGTCGAACTGTCTGAAAAAGACCTGGACGCAACGGTGCGACCTCCATTTTCCTCAAGTTGACCAGATCATCCGCCGAGCCGGGTATGTTCAGTCTCTGACCGGAGGATGAAACAAGGCCAGCTACAAGCGTGTACGGGACTGGCGGCAGGTCGGCGGGGAGAGAGAGCCGCATGGTTTCCTCATAGTACTTGTCTGGATTCCAGACTCTCGTTGGAGGGCGCAGCACACCCTGATTCTTGACGGCCCATGATCGCTGTAGTGACGGTGCGTACAGATGAAGAAACGTATGATAGTCATCGGATACAATGTCTTGCGCCTGCCAGTACAGGCGTACACTAACGGTCCCACCAGGCCTCGGCGTCTCTCCGCTCAGCAACTCCCAACCGAGGAGTGTTAACTGGTCGGTCTCAGCGCCGCCCAAGTTGGCAGGTTTCCCGTCCACCGCGAAGGCCAGTTGTCCCGGAAGCGAGTGTCGCAGAAACGGCCCGTTTGCAGACCAGTCGACCGCATAGCGCAGCACAGTTACAACAAACAGGAAGCCCACCAGCGCCGCGACCGAGCGGGTTGTAGCGCCTGGGCCGGCCGCGGCATGTTCTTCTTCACCTCGTCTGCGGATTGCCAGAATACAGAGTCCAGCAAGGGTTGCAAGCAGCCCGATCAGGCTTAGCCGCTCCCCCCAGCGTTGCCAGGCAGTTCCCTTCCAGCTGATTGCCAACGGTTGCGTTGCTTCGCGCAGCCCCGTTACAAGCGTCCAGCCTGCGGGCCCTCTCGACAATTCTGCCAGCTTCCCGGCGCTCCAGCCCGGATGGAAGTGCAGGCGCAGCAATATCGGTTCTTCTTGCTCGGACAGGTCGGCGACAGCCTCATGTGGTGAGCGCCAAGTCAACCGCGTCGCGTGCGGTTCTTCAGACTCTCCTTTAATTACATCCAAATCCCCTCCCCGAACCAGGAATTCATTGTGACTTGACATCCCCCAAGCATTCTGCCTGGCCTCAAACGAACGAGTCTCGGCGACACTCAAATCCTCTACCTTGCTGAAAGAAGAAAACATCGGCAAATGGCTGGGGAAAGCGTAGGGGAAGAGGACTAGAAGAGAGGCGATCACCAGAACTAGCGCAGGCAGCCAGTTGCGTTTTCTTCCGAAGAGATCAACCGCAGCAGCAGCAGCCGGCAAGGCGCCAAGGGGGGCCAGGAGGAGAAAGCGGAAGGGATACTGAAATGTTGTCAGTCCCGCAAACCCTTCCCAGAGAGGCTCTGAGACCGGCAAAGCCATTGCCAGCATCAGGAGGGCCAACAAGCCGCCGGCACTGGCCCAGACTCGACGTTCTCTCTGGCGAATAAGCAGTAGGCCTGCCAGCCCTGCCGCCAACCCCAGCCATGAAGCCGCGCCGAATGAGTAGATCGGTTTAAGCGGATTACCGGCACGGCTGTCAAGGATTGGGGACTGGAAGCCGGCCAACTGAAACCACTGCAGGAAGAATTCGCTGGAATGTGAGAGTCTTCTTTGCGCACTCTCGATCGCGACGTGCGGTAGATCGGCCACGGCCGGCAGCCAGAAGCCAGCCGTCAACAGTGCGGCAGCAATGGCTGCAACTGCGCAACGGAGCAGACCATCCGGTCTGCGATAGCCAACTGCCAGGAGGAGCCAAAACAGGAATAATATGACTCCCCCGGCCATGGCAATCAGATTGTGGCAGACGACCAGTGAGGCTAGAGAGAGGACGGCGGCAACCCAATTTCGCGCAGACTTTTCGGCGTGGAGGGCAGTAAAGGCCCAAAGGCAGATTGGCAAAATCAGCAAAGCCAGGACCTGGGGATAGTCGCCTGAAAAGAAGACCGTTCGAGTCAGAAAAACCGGGTGGAGGATATACGTTGAGGTCGCAGCTAAGGAAGCCACTGGGCTGAAGACATGGCGCAGCCAACCGTATACAGAGAAGCCGGACAGCGCCAGCGCGACAGTCATGACCAGCTTGAGAGCGTCATCCAGGCTGACGCCAATTCTATGTGCTGCAGCTACCAGCCAGTGGAATCCTGGGCTATAATGATGGAAGACAGGGGCACCGAGATCATTGTAGACCTCGGGAAACCAACGGGGCCAATAGATGCCCTGCTCAAAAGCCCGCTCTATGGCAGCGCTGCGGTGAAGATGGACTTGTACGTCGCCGGTGGTGACCGGCATCCCGTCCATTTGCCATAGCGGACCGGCGACAAGGATTGTCAAGAGTCCGATGAAGAATACGACAAAGAGGCCAAGGGGGATCCGGTTCGTCATAGGAAAAGTATACGAAGTCACCGGCAACATAGCAAGCTGCTGGAAGTTGACTTTACCGCAAATACAGATGTGAAGAGATGGAAATGACTGCACAGGAGAGCGTTATCGGGCACGATGAAGCCGGCCGCAATAGAGATTTGGCCAAGAACAACCTTATCGTCCAGCCCAATCGGGTAGAGCTGGTCCAGGCCGCTGCCGGGATGATCGCCGCCGCCTCGCTTATCAGCATTGATCAGAGGGGCGCCTTCAACCTTGCTCTCGCCGGCGGCTCCACGCCAGGCCCGGTGTACGAACTCCTGGCTGCCGACAGCGAGATAGACTGGAGTCGGTGCAACATTTTCTGGAGCGACGAACGCTGTGTACCGCCCGACCATGCGGAAAGCAACTACCGCCTGGTCCGCGAGACACTTCTTGATCGACTGCCGCACGCTCCGGCACTGGTGGCCCGCATGGAAGGCGAATTGCCACCGGAGAAGGCGGCGCGCTCCTACGAGCAGGTTATTCGCGAAATTCTACCTGCCCAAGAGTCCGGCATTCCAAGGTTTGACCTGGTCCTATTGGGTTTGGGTGACGACGGCCACACGGCCAGCCTATTTCCAGGTTCAGAATCTCTTCAGATCACGGATCGCCTGGTCGCGGCAGACTACGTTCGCAAAGTCGACGCATTTCGCCTGACCTTGACCTATCCGCTTATCAATGCCGGGCGTCATGTTCTTATACTGGTCAGCGGGGCATCCAAGGCTGACACGTTACACAGTGTTCTGCAGGGCCCGCCCCAGCCCTGGAAATTCCCTGTGCAAGGCGTACACCCAAGGTCAGGCCAGCTCAGATGGCTTGTCGATGCTGATGCCGCGCAGAATATCAGGCAGTAAATTCGAGCACAATTCCTTAAGGAGCCTAAAGCTGTGAAAATAGTTGGAAACATCTCCGTACGACCTCCTCTGCCTCAGGCCATCCATCGTTTGCAAGAAATGGCATACAATCTCTGGTGGACCTGGAACCCGGACGCGCAGAACCTCTACGGGTCAATTGACAAAGAACTGTGGGAGAAGGTGAGCGAGAATCCGATCAGGTTTCTGCGTACGGTGTCGCTGCAGCGATTGCAAGCTGCCTCCAGCGACCACGAGTATTTGCGGCGGTACCGCTCAGTTCTCAAGCGGTTTGACGATTATATGGCCGAAGATGCCCACACCTGGATTAAGCGCCATTTCCCTGAGCGCCAGCACGAGTTGATTGCCTACTTCAGCGCCGAGTTCGGCCTGCACGAAGCTCTGCCGATTTACAGTGGGGGGCTTGGAATCCTTAGCGGCGATCACTGCAAAGAGGCGAGCGACATGGGGCTGCCTTTGGTCGGTATCGGGTTTCTGTATCCTCAAGGTTACTTCACGCAACAGATCAGCGCCGAGGGCCGTCAGGAGGCGATTTATGAGAAGATAGACTTTTCCGAGGTGCCAGCTACCCAAGCTCTGGATGCCGAGGGTGTCCCGGTTGTCGTCCATGTCGATCTTCCAGGGCGAACAGTCTACGCCAAGGTTTGGAAGATTCGCGTGGGACGGATAATCCTCTACCTGATGGACACGGACGTAGAGCAGAACGCCCATCAGGACCGGGAACTCAGCGCCAGGCTCTACGGCGGGGATCATGAGATGCGGATCAGCCAGGAGTACGTATTGGGCATTGCCGGCGTGCGTACTCTGAGAGCGCTCGGCTATGAACCGACCGTCTGGCACATGAATGAGGGCCATAGCGCATTTCTCAGCCTGGAACGCATTCGAGAGATGGTACAGGATGGGATGGAGTTCGAAACGGCTGTCGAAGTCGTGCGGGCGGGCAATGTCTTCACAACCCATACACCTGTGGCCGCGGGCCATGACGCATTTCCGTTTGAGCTGGTCGATAAATTCTTTTGGCAGTACTGGGGTCAGATGGGCATCGACCGCGAACGATTTCTGGGACTTGCCCGCCATGACCATGAGTGGGGCGCCGAGTTCAGTATGACTGTTCTCGCGTTTCGCCTGAGCGCCTACCATAATGGAGTGAGCGCATTGCACGGGCAGGTATCGAGGCGTATGTGGGAGCATCTGTGGCCCGGCACGCCGGAAGACCAGGTGCCCATAAGACACATCACCAACGGCGTGCACACTGAGTCGTGGCTGGCTCCGGAGATGCGGGCTCTTTATGATCGCTATTTCAGCCGGTCCTGGCTGGCAGATTTGGACTGCCCGGACATCTGGCAGACGATTGAATCGGTTCCCGACGAGGATTTGTGGGAGGCCCATTACGCCTGCAAGCAGAAATTGGTTGGGTTCCTGCGCGCACGCCTGAAAAAGCAGCAGCTGCGTCATGGAGAAGGTCACTGGAAACTCGCGGAAATCGATAAAGTGTTCGATCCAAAGGCGCTGACACTGGGATTTGCCCGCCGCTTTGCAACCTACAAGCGGGCCACGCTAATCTTCCATGATAGGGACCGGCTTAAGAGGCTTCTGAACAATCCTGAACGGCCTGTCCAAATCGTCTTTGCCGGCAAGGCCCATCCGGCCGACGAGTACGGCAAGGCGCTGATCGAACGTATCTATCTTCTGAGCCAGGAGCGGGACTTCTTCGGCAAGATTGCCTTCATTGAGAACTACGACATCAATGTCGCTCGTCATCTGGTCAGCGGCGTGGATGTCTGGCTAAATACGCCGCGCCGGCCATTGGAGGCAAGCGGCACCAGCGGTCAGAAGGCGTCCATAAATGGAGCGCCGAATTTTAGTATTCTCGACGGGTGGTGGCGAGAAGGCTACGATTCAGACAATGGCTGGGCCATTGGCGAGGAGCGGGAGTATAAGGATGTCGACACGCAGGATGAGGCCGACGCGCTCAGCCTGTACAGCATATTGGAAGAGGAGGTCGTGACGGAGTACTACGACCGTCGGGCTGACTGGATGGGGCGTATGCGCAGAGCAATTGCCACTTGTGGGCCTCACTTCAGTATGCGCCGGATGCTGTCTGAATACGCAAGATCCCTTTATATTCCAGCGATGGAGAGCAATCGTTCCTATCGCGAAAACTATGGTGATACGGGGCGACAAGTAGCGCATTGGAAGCAACATGTGCGCAACGAGTGGCACTCCGTTCATGTGGCAGTTCCTGAAATTCCTGCTTCCCAGGCAATGATTGGCGACGCAGTTGAGGTGAAGGCCCAGGTCTGGCCGGGAAGGCTGTCCGTGGATGACTTGGCAGTCGAGTTGGTAACTATGGCCGCAAACGAAGGGGAGGAAGCGACCAGGCCGGAACCCGATCAACTGCATCAGGTCGCCTCAGTTACAACACCCATGCTTGCAGCCTTTCACGAGCCGCACAATCATGAGCACCATCACCACCACGATGACGGAATCTGTTTTCGCGGCGTCCTGATGCCGGAAGAGACAGGAAAACACAGTTACGGCGTGCGTGTGCGACCCCATCACCCGGGTCTCATTCATCCTCTGGAAATGGGACTGAGTGCCTGGGCTTAGTTGGCGGGCGGAGATGAGAAAACGACCGCCTACCACCGGTGATCAATGGAGATACACTGAGCGGGGAGGATACTATGAGAGTGTTGATAACTGGAGGAACGGGGCTGATTGGGTCGGCCTTGATAAGAAGCCTTCGCGATAGCAACAGTGAAATTACAGTCCTGACCAGGTCTCCTGACCGACATCAGGGACTGATGCAGAGCGGCGTGCGCCTGGTAAGGTGGGACGGCGAAACCGCTGAAGGATGGGGCCATCTTGTGTCTCAAGTGGATGCGGTGGTCAATCTTGCAGGTGAAGGAATCGCCGACGGACGCTGGTCCACGGCGCGCAAAGAGAGGATTAGAGAGAGCCGGGTTCGGGCTGGCAACGCGCTCGTGTCGGCGATTGGCGATGCCGAAAGCGTACCCAAGACGTTGATTCAGTCTTCAGCCGTGGGGTACTATGGGCCGGGCGCCGATGAGATCATGACCGAACAGACCTCGCCCGGGGAGGACTTTCTGGCCAATGTCTGCTCTGAATGGGAAGCCTCTACTGCAGAGGTCGAAGCGATGGGCGTGCGGCGCGTCGTCATACGTACAGGCGTCGTTCTCAGTTCGGATGGGGGCGCCCTGCCGAGAATGACGCTTCCTTTCCGGCTATTTGCCGGTGGACCTCTGGGGAGCGGCAAACAGTACTTTCCCTGGATCCATATTGCCGACGAGGTGGCCGCCATTCGATTTCTGATGGAGAATGAAAGAGCATCCGGCCCATACAACCTCGCGGCCCCCAATCCGCCGCAGAACAGAGAGTTCGTGCGCGACCTCGGGAGAGCGATGGGCAGACCATCCCTTTTGCCGACGCCATCTTTTGCGCTGCAAGCCCTCTTTGGCGAAATGTCGACGGTGCTATTGGATGGGCAGCGTGCGGTCCCGGCCCGTCTGCAAGAAGATGGCTATGCGTTCATTTTTCCGGAAACCGTTGCCGCGCTGCGCGATCTGGTGTAAGATGGGAGACAGAAAAGGGAATTCTTTTGCTGTTACAATAATTTCTATACGAATTGCCGAAAAGTTCGTCCGACGCTGCACGAGACTTTAAGGTGAGATGACCCGGTATGACAAGACAACAAGCTGACGTGCCACTGCAGGTAGCCGGCCCCCAAAGTGGATCTGCGACGTCGGCAGAATCAGGGAGCAATGCATGGCCTCCCTCCTCTTTCGTTCTGTGGGCCGGTGTAGCATTCAGCGCCCTGTTCACACTCCTCATCTGGGCCCTGGACTCTCGACTGGCAAGCATTGAGCTTCTGCCGGACACCGGCGCCAGCTGGTACTACTGGAAGCTCCCGGCCCCGACTTTTTGGACCCGCGCTACCTCCTGGGGATTCTACCTGGCACACCAGTTGGCTCTTTGGGGCATCATTTATTATGCGCAGAGTTACCGCAAACATCGCTATACGAAGGGGTTGCATAAGGTTAACATCTGGGCCTTGGCTGCCAATGCCTTTTTCATCTTCCTGCATTTAGTTCAGACTCACATATGGTATGACGGTCTTGCCCAGGACACCCCGATCTTCAGCAGCCAGGGCGCAGTAATTGTCCTGCTGGTATGGGTCCTCCTGATGGAAAATAACCGGAGGGGCCAATTCTTCGGCCGGCCCGTGCCATTCTCCAAGGAGGTTGTCCGCTTCGCCCGCACCTACCACGGCTACTTTTTCGCGTGGGCGATCATTTACACCTTCTGGTTTCACCCCATGGTTTCTACGTCCGGTCACCTCATCGGATTCTTCTACATGTTTCTGCTGCTGTTGCAGGGCAGCCTCTTTTTCACTCGCGTCCATACAAACCGCTGGTGGACCTTTGGCCTGGAAGTGACCGTTCTGATCCACGGAACACTGGTCGCCGTTATGCAGGGCAATGGCCTCTGGCCAATGTTCCTATTCGGTTTTGCTGGAATCCTGGTGGTAACACAGATGTATGGATTGGGTCTGTCGCTGCCAATTCGGCTGCTCATTCTCGGTGTGTTCGTAGGCTCCGCGCTCTTTGTGTACAGCAACATGGGTTGGTACAGACTCAACGAGGTAGTGCGTATTCCGATCATCGAGTACGCTTCCGTTTTCGTCTTGGCCGGGCTCTTCTGGCTCGGTCTTTGGATCGCGCGGTCGGTCAAACGGTTAAGACTCGCGTAGTGCGGTGGAGTTCCTCTCTTTGGCAGCAAACGACATGGACAATCCAAGGCCGGACCTGGTAGCTGCCGACCAAAGTGACTCAGATGGTGAGACGGGGTCCGGCGGCCCTGCGGCTTTACCGAAGAAGTGGCAGATATGGCTGCTTGCCTCCCGGCCCAGAACCTTGCCGGCCGCCATTTCCCCTGTCCTGGTTGGGACCGCTCTGGCCTGGTCTGACGGCTTGTTCTCTCCTGCGCCGGCGCTTGCTGCCGCTGCCGGCGCGCTGTTGTTGCAGATTCTTTCCAATTTCGCCAACGATTATTTTGACAATAAGAAAGGTGCTGATACGCGAGACCGCCTGGGCCCTACGCGTGTAATGGCGGCGGGGCTCCTTTCCGCGCGAGACATGGGCGTGGGCATGGCCGCAGCTGCAGGCCTGGCCGTTCTGGTGGGTATCTATCTGATCGTAGTTGGCGGGTGGCCCATACTGGCGGTGGGCGCTGCGTCGCTGTTTGCCGCCCTGTTATACACCGGTGGACCGTTCCCCTTTGGCTACCATGGGCTGGGGGACCTCTTCGTATTCGTCTTCTTTGGGCTTGTCGCCGTATGCGGCACTTACTTTGTTCAGGCGGGCGGGATTTCGGCGGAAATTCTGCTTGCGGCAGCACCGGTAGGCATGCTCATTACTGCCATACTTGTGGTGAACAATCTGCGCGATATCGTCACCGATGCCCGTGCCGGCAAGCGGACGCTGGCAGTGCTTATCGGGAACAAGAATACGCGGCGCCAGTACGTGGTTCTGCTCGTTCTGGCCTATATTGCACCTCTTATACTGTGGCAGGGATTCGGATTCGGAACGGCAGTACTGCTTCCTTTCCTCAGTCTGCCGCTTGCCGCCAGGAGAGTCCTGTCCGTCTACTCGGCAGTGGGCACTGAGCTAAATGGAGTGTTGGCGGCGACAGCCCAACTTTCCCTCCAATTCAGTCTGCTGTTGTCGCTCGGCATAGTTCTCTGACGATGCCAGATTTCGACGTCCTCTTCGTTGGAACCGGTCACAACGCCCTTGTCTGTGCAGGATATCTGGCCCAGGCCGGCTACCATGTCGGAATGCTTGAGGGCAGATCCACTGTGGGGGGCGCGGTCGTGACGCAGGAGGTAATCCCCGGATATCGCTTTGATCTGGGAGGCAGCGCGCACATCCTTATTCACCACACGCCGATTGTTCGTGATCTCTGCCTGGAGGAATACGGCCTCAGTTACATTGAACTGGACCCTCTCTTTTTTGCGCCATTCCCTGATGGCACAAGGCTATTTGTCTGGAGGGATCTCGACCGCACCTGCGAAAGCATTGCCGCCTTATCCCAGGAGGATGCCGCTAACTATTACCAGTATGTCAACGATTGGAGTCCGCTGGCTGAGGCTATGGTCGAGTCCTTCATGCTCGCGCCCACGCCACTCAACGTGGTAAAGACCTTGGGTTTCCAGAGCGGCTTGCGGAAGGATCTGCGCCGGCTGTCGGCTATTCTCGGCGGGTATGGAAAACTTCTGCGGAAGTCATTCGTTTCACCTCAAGTCCAGGCTGTCATTGGCTGGATGGCAGCCCAGTCGGGACCACCGCCTACTGAGCGACTGAGCGGCCCGTTCGCGCTCTGGCACCCGATGTATCACCGCTCCGGCGTGAAGAGACCGCGAGGCGGCTCGGGTATGCTGACAGAGGCGCTGGCGCGCATGATCAGAGCGCATGGCGGCTCGATCGCTACGAGCAGTCGCGTCGAACGGATATTGGTAGAGAGCGGGAGAGCAGTTGGCGTTCGCACTGAAGTGGGCGACCTGTTCACCGCCAAGAGTGCCGTCGTATCCGGCGCGCATATTCACACTACACTGAAGCTCCTGGCCGAACAGGTCCCCTCTGCGCGTGTCGCCCTGGCGCGGAGATCGCGGGTTGGCAATGGGTTTGGAATGATGGTGCGGTTTGCTATGAATGCGTTGCCCGACTACGCCGCTGGCAGTACGTCTGCCGATGGCGCGTCTCGCCCGGAACACCGTGCACTACAGTTCATTTGCCCTGATCTCGACTATCTCGATCGCGCCTACGGCGACTTTCTGGGCGGACGGCCTTCTGTGGATCCGGCCCTGATTGCAATGACCTTTTCGGCGGTGGATCCGACCTTGGCGCCGCCAGGTAAACACATTCTGTTTTTGTGGGGACAGTACTTTCCCTATGAACTGGCTTCCGGCGGTAGCTGGGACGATATTGGCGACGAGATTGCGGACCGCATGCTTGCCAAGTTGGCTGAATACGCGCCGAACGTTGCAGGGGCCGTGGTTGGCAGGCTTGTGCAGACTCCGCTCTGGCTGGAAAGAGAGTTGGGACTGCTGCGGGGCAATGTCATGCATCTTGAAATGTCGGTCAATCAGATGTTCACAATGCGGCCGGCGCTTGGGATGAGCAACTATCGCGGCCCTGCGAAAGGTCTCTATCTCACCGGCGCCAGCACGCATCCGGGCGGAGGCATCATGGGCGCAGCCGGCAGAAATGCTGCTGCTGTTCTCCTCCATGACCTGAGCCGCAAACCGCACTTCACCGGGCTTTGAACGGCACCAAAATCTCTCCCGCTTTCGTCGGCGCGGCCACCGGCCTGACCCAAATCATTGGGGCGGGCTGATCAAAGTGATAGAATTCAATCATGGAATCCTCACTGGAAGAAGTTTCTACACGCACTACAATCTTTCGATTTCGCAGCAGCGGTGAAGATGCAGTTGGCTATGTCAGCGACGACGAGATTTGTCGCTTGCGATGGGGGAAGGGATTGACGATTGGCCGCTGCCAACGCGAGGAAGGCGGCTGGCGTATCTTTCGCTCAACGCGCTTCGACGAAAAGGAGCTGGGAGGGATTACCGCCGACGGCGTAATTCACAGCCATGGCCTTTTCGAAGGGGGCAGCTTGGGATGGCTGGAGGAGGATGGAACCGTGATTCGAAGCGGATTGATATTCGCAGAGGAGGAAGTCGGCCGCGTTGAAGGGCCCTACTTGCAAGCGGCCGCGGCGGCTCTGCTGTTGATCTTCGTGCCCGAGGATGATGAAGCGAGCAGAGAGATGAAGAGGCGGGAATAATGTAGAGGATTGTTGTGTGTGTAGTTGTAGATTCTTATATTGACTATGCGAAATAAGACTTTGAATTTTATCGAAACTGAACATCTTACCTATTGTGTTCGAACGTCGGGCAGCGCTGACGGCGTTCCCCTGCTTCTGCTACACGGCTCGCACGCTTCCAGCCGGTGGTGGGAACCATTTTTCGCGATACTGCCAGACTCCATCTATGCGATTGCGCCCGATTTACGCGGCTGTGGTCAGAGTAGCCACTCTCACGACGGATATGGGATTGAGGAGCAGGCCGCAGATATTGCCGGGCTTGTTGAGAGTCTCGACTTGGCGGATTTCGACCTGGCAGGACACGGTAGTGGCGGCGCAATCGCCATTGAGTACGCCCTGCGTCACCGCCAACGGTTACACAGTCTGATTCTGATTGACAGTGTGCCGATTGAGGGGGCTTTCACGCCGCTTCAGGGGCTGCAGCTCCTTTCGCAAATGCGGGAAGATCGATCCCTTCTGCGCCAAGCCCTTTCAGCGCTGATGCCCGCCGTCCCGCCTCCTACAATGACAGGAGCTGAATTTGAGGCATTTTTCGAATTGTTAGTCGAAGACGCTTCTGGTATGGCGCCCACGGCATTCACCGGCGTGGCCGAGGCCTTGGGGCGCTGGAATCGGATGGACGAGGGGCACAGACTGACTTTGCCGACGCTGCTGCTGCTTGGAACTGAAGACGTTGTTGTCGAAAGAGAAGCCGCCACGCGTTCGCTGCTTGCGATTCCTGGGGCGTCCAACCTCGAGATCCTCAGAGGTGTCGGTCACAGTCCCATGATCGAGTCGCCTGTTGTGCTGGCGGAAAGAATTATTGAGTTCATTACCGAGGATTTCGAGAGCTTTGAGGAGGCAAGGGACTATGCCAGCGAAAGCAACGGAGATTCAGATGACTTGTAATGGGATTATCGGCGACATGCCGGCGGCTGGCTCATCCTCTCCAGACCCTGCAGAACAAGGGGCCATTCAATGACTAACGAGAGCGAGCATGAGCTGCGGGCCCATTGGGATGGGCGTTATCGCAGCGGCCAGACGCCGTGGGATACCGGCATCACTCCGCCGGAGGTGCAGAAATTTTGGCAGGATCATACTGAGCTTGCTACTGGCGGCTTCTCCTTAGATATTGGCTGCGGCACAGGGCTCAACACCCTCTTCCTTGCGAGGCAGGGCTTGCGTGCAGTAGGAATCGATCTTTCAGGGCAGGCGCTGCAGCATGCCAAACGCCGCCTGGATGCGCATTCACGGGAAGCGACCTTCCCGACGGGCGGGACAGCATCTTTCGTGCAGGCAGATGTTAGCAGGCTGCCAGTAGATCGACCGCGGGCCGCTTACGCCTTGGATATAGGCTGCCTTCACAGCCTGCCTGACGCGCGCCGTGCGGCCTACGCCGACGGAGTCTGCCGTGCGTTGCGGGAAGGGGGCTACTACCATCTGTACGTGTTTGACCGGGATCCAACTGACAGTCCGGGTGCCAAGGGGATGTACGAAGGAGAGGTAGCTTCGCTTTTTGGCAGCCAAATGGTAGTTGTAGCAGAAGAAATAGGTATCTCGTCAACACGGGCCTCACGACCTTCACGCTGGTTTCTTCTCCGAAAGGGTTCCTGAGAATGCCGATGCGCGGCGATCGAAGGTTAGTAGTCGAAGAAGGTTAATCCATTCACGCCGTGCCCATTCTGGCCGGGACATTCCGGTCGCTCAACGGGCGCTGACCCTCCTCCGTCGTCAGGTTGGGGGTTATTGGGGCTGATTGACGTATTTGTTTCTATCAGCGGCGGCCTGTCGAAGACGCGCTGGAGTTCGTCAGCGATGTAGTCCCAGTCCACCACGAAAACCGACATGCCCTCCCGCCAACCAGGCTTCATCGCATCCGGGGGAGCCAGCACCAGTCCCTTGATGCTCGATTCATTCAGTGAGAGCCCAAACCGGCCGAATTTCAGAGTGTCCCATTTGCCCACATCGGTGTCTACAGAGTAGCGCAGTGCGTCGTACAGGCCGAGCGCGCGCGGCAGTAGATTCTGTTCGGAAAGTTGTCGGCGCAGGGCCCAGACGACGCGCTGCTGCCGGCGCGCACGTTCCAAGTCGCCGCCGCCTGCTCTGCGGCTGCGCACGTAGCTGAGCGCCTGTTCGCCGTCCAAAAGATGTTCTCCTGGCGGCAGGTTCAGATAGATGCCCTCTTCCGGATAGACTTCATACAGATAGCAGTCTACGTGAATCTTGAGGCCTCCCAAGGCATCGATCACGTTCTTGAATCCTTCAAAGCGGAATCGAATGTAGTTGTCGATCGAGATCCCAAGCCGGTCCTCCAGGATTGAGATCAGTAACCTGGGGCCCCCACCCCCTGGCGCGTCCATCTCGCCCAGATAGTCGATTACATTTATCCGATTTGGCAAGTGCCCTGGAATATGATCGATATACATATCGCGAGGAAAGGAGACTATAGCTGCCTCGCCTAAATCGGGGTTCATCATCAGAAGGATGATGACGTCAGTGCGCCAGTTGGGCTGATCAGGCCTCTGGTCGCTTCCCAAGATCAGTATGTTTGTTGTCGTGTTCAGGGGCTCCACAGTGGGAGTTGGCGGCGGGCTGGGGGTTGGTGTAGCTGTGGGAAGGGGTGTCGAACTGGGTGTGGGCGTAGGCGAGGCCTCGATGGCAGCCGCCTGGTCCTGTTGCTTGGTTGGCGCGAGAGCTGGGAACTCTTCATCTGTGCTGCTGCCAGCAGGGGGCGCATCGGTTTGGGCATTCTGGGAATGGGAGCCATCGACCTGGTCGCCGGTTGTTGACTCCTTGTCATTACCGGAAAAAACAAAGCTGAGCAGTATGGCGCTGGCAAGAATGAGTAGCAGGTACGGCCGTACGAACGCGGGAAGACCGCGCTTCAGCGTAGGTCGTGAATGTCTTAGGGGAACTGGGAGGTTACGCCTCAGGCTCATAGCCGGAAAGTTCGTCGGTGGGTCTGGACGGACCGCTAGCGCCTAGCCCCATTCCTGGTTGCAATATGTGCGGGACGAGAAAACTTCGAGAAGTGAGGATGGGAAATCGGGTCGTGTTCGTTCTCCTCCTTTCTCTTTCCTCCTCAGAGGAACAGCCCATCTGTTAGATTTCAAGGTCCAGCAGAATACGACGGAGCAGGTCCATCGCGCGATTGCCGACCCAGGCACTTGTAAGACGGTCGGCGCCCCCGAAAGGGAAGCGCGCCACTTCGGTGCGGTCCGGGCCAGCGCAGCCAATCCAAGTTTCGCCTCCCTGGTTGGAATGGAAGGTTTCGTCCGGTTTGCCGCTTGTGATTACGGCCAGCCCGTGTGAAACATTGCATTCCCTCCGAAGCTGCAGCGCAAGCTCGTGTGCAACTTCGCCCGCTGGAGGCTTGTCAAGTAGTGTCCGCAAGGCCGATGCCTCTGCATCGGCATGCAAAATTCGAACGGGATTTTCAGGGTTGACGCCCTTATTCAAACGGTCGGCAATCGCTCCGCCGGTGACCGTTTCCAACAGAGCTACGCTTGCATCAGCCTCGTGCAGCAGCCGCGCCAGCACGGATTCGACCGCTTCATCCGGCGTTGTGCTATAGATGTAACTGCCGATAACGGCGCGAACTTTCTCTTCCATTGTGTCGAGAAGCTCTTCGGCTTCTTCGGCGCTGGCAGCCCTGGCTGCGATTCGAACATCGGCTTGACCCAGGTGGGCGGCCAAGCCCATAGTTGGGTTGGCGCTGTCCATAAGGTGGCCCAGCTCGGCGTCGAGACTGCTTTCGCCAATGCCCACAGTTCGCAAAATTCGTCGCCGAATGATGCCGACGCCACCTGTCAACTCTTGCAGGAATGGCAGCACAAGGTCGGCCATCATTCGCTTCATCTCACGCGGAACGCCCGGCATTGCGATGACTTTTCCGTCTCGCCCGTGCCTACGATCATAGCCGATGAATCCGGGAGCAGTGCCAACCGGGTTTTCGAGTATGGTCGCTGATTCCGGAATCTGTGCTTGCCGAAGATTGTTTTCGCTCATGCGCTGATAGCCCCAGCGGGAGAATCGCTCGCGCAGGTTGTCTTCGATGTCCGGGTGTCTTTCCAACGGACAACCGGTGGCATTTGCGATGGCGTCGCGCGTGATGTCGTCGGCGGTGGGTCCCAGGCCTCCTGTAATAAGAACGACGTCGCTACGTGCCAGGGCGGTCTCCAACACGCCGCGCAGCCGAGGCTCGTTATCGCCGACGGTGGTCTTATAGTACAGATTGACCCCTATCTCCCTGAGCTGCTGGGCAATCCAGGCGGCGTTCGTATCAACGATGTCACCGAGTAGAATTTCAGTACCCGACGTGACCAGTTCAGCGGAAACAGTCTTGGCTTCTGTCATGATCGCTTTCAGTTCTTGTGGTCGTACATAATCGAGTCCGTCAGGTTACTTTGCCTAGCTGCCCACGCAGATGTTCGGATCTAGAGTAGTAGGGCCGCCTGGCCGCGGATGCTGCGGACACGACCTGCCAGAGCGGTATTGCCTTCGGCGCTGAAGCGTTCTTCCAGCCCTTTCAGTGCCGTCACGAATTCCTGCGAAAGGTTCGAGCGGTTGTCCTGCAGCAGACGGCGCATTGTACCCTCATCGGGGGCGGACAACAGCTGGTTGAGCAGCTTCATTTCCGGCGGCATGCGTTCTTCCAAAATTGCAACTGCCTTCTCGTAGATGGTACGCAGCCTCTGCACTGCAAATGCTGCCTTGCTCTCCTCGGCCTGTTTGATGTTGGAAGCCAGCACTGCGAGGAACATTTCATCAATCCGATCGGCGTTTTCCCTGAGTGCGGCATCGGTATCGGGCGCTTGCAAGACCTCCTGCAGAACAGCCTGAACTTGCTGTGCGGCCGCCTGCTGGCTCTGACTGCGTTGTTCACCTATTTCGACAATTCTTTCCCGGATGGCGATCAGTGCTGAGCGCTCTTCGGGGTCGGTAGAGTGCTCCAAACGGTCGGCGAGGCCGAGCAGGAATTGGTAGTCGGTAAAGCCGGCCGTCGCGTTGAGGACGGCGGTTGCGATGGCCTCGCCGTTCTCACCCTCCAGCCAGTAGTCGACCAACTTCGAGAGCAACTCCTCGCGCGTGGTTTGCGGCCCGATGCTGGACAGCGCTTCCTGTACGCGTTCTTCCAAGGCTTTAAGCTCCTGGCCGGCTTCGGTGGAGTCGAGCAGAGCGGCGCGCAGATTAACGAGAGCTTGGTGCTGTTCCGGCTCACCTTCAGCGGCGACGGCATTGATTACCTGGCCAAGGAGCACAAAGAAGCTCGAATCGATCAGGGCTTTATTTCGATCTATGACCAGTTGCATGGCGCTCTGATCGCTTCCGAGGCGCACGAGGCTGCCGATAAGCTCTGATTGTTCCCGGCGGCGGCGCAACATTTCAGGTGTAACGCCCTCAAAGCCCCATAGTTTCTCTATCAGTGAATCCCACTCGAAAAACTGTTGCGCCTGAAACATATACCCACGGCGCTGGTCGGACGGTATCCGCGCCATCAGCGTTTGGCTCATCTCGCCAATCACTTTTTGGGTTTGCATGTCGTCAAGCTGCACCTGACCGGGGACAATGACGCCAAGAAACTCATGTTCCGGTTCGTGGACCATCAGAGGTACGCTGAGCGGACCACCGGCGCCGCAGGAATTGCAGACGGCGGTGTTGATCTGTCCACCCAATAACATGCCTTTCAATTCGGGATTGACGCCCAGATCTATGATCGAAAAGACGGCGGCAGTGTAGGTCGTGCGGCAGTTGGGACAGGTGACCTGTGCGCCGGTTGGGGGGAAGAGCAGGTCAAGTTCGGGTTGTTGACGGGCGTCGTCTTGCGAGTCGCCCGGTTGCTGGGGGGAGGTCGCTTCCTCCTCAGGTGTCGAGGGTTGCTCGCTTGGAGGTGTTTCTTCGGCGCTGCTTTCCGGCTGATTATCTTCACTACGCCTTGACGACGAAAAACCTTTGGGGAGTTCGATTCCACCGGACGATTGCGATGGAGACGGGCTGTCTGGGGTCCAGATTTCACTCATGGTTGTCAGTCCAATTCCTCATGAAAGCTCATTTTTGTCTGGAGCGTTTCTTTGACCAGTGCGGCCAAACCCCAGCGCCGTTTTGTCAAAGCGTCCACCAACCAGGCCTGGTGTGTGGATCGCGCGGCCAACTGGCGCCGCTTTGTTGCAGTCAATCCCGGTTCATCGGCCATCACACCCAGCAGAGTAAATACGCCGGCGACCGTTTCCGCCAACTCGGCGAAGTCGCGCAGTTCTGGCAACTGCTCGCCGTCGGCGCGCTCCGCTGCCTGAGCCAGAGCTACGCCAAGTGGGAGCAAGCCCCGGATGTTGTCAGATTCTATCAGGTAGTTGGCAGCGGGAACGACCTGATTGAGCGTCGTCAGCACCAGTCTGCCATCCAGCTGCAGCGCCAATCCCAGTGCCTTGCCAAAACAGTGGGCTGCGGCTGTCCACGCATCAGTTCGCAGATGCAGGAATCCGTCTACCCGGAAAGTTTGCACCAACCCGGCGCCGTCTCCGATTGCGAGGAATGTCTCCTGGGCCAACTGATTGTGGGCGAATGCCTTCTTGATATTGCCAGTGGACTCCTCCAGTGCGGCCCTTTGTGCCATGGCCCGTCCATAACCGGCGTAGTCTTCGACTGCAGCTGCCTCGTTGGCGGCTGCGGTCAGCCTTGCCGCTGCGGGCCCATTCTCACCCTGTGCCAGGAATGCCGCGCCCTCGTCCAACAGGCGAGACACGGCCTCTGAAGGCTGTAAGGAAAGTTCTTCGCTGCCCGCGGGCGGCAACATAATGCCATCTGTCCGTGTATTGATCGTCAACCTTCTGAATTTTATCTAATCATTCGAAATAAGGCTATTCCGTTTCAGCGCGAGTGCCTTAAAGTATGGAAATCTGGCGGGCCGATGCAATCACCCCAATACAGCGTCGCCCTGCAGCAGTTCCTGCTCGGAAAGGACTTGCACTCCCAGCTGCTGGGCTTTGGTTAACTTGCTGCCTGCCTTTTCGCCTGCCAACAGGAAGTCGGTCCGGGAGCTGACACTGCCGGTGACCTTTCCTCCCATGGACTCAATATGCGTTCTTGCTTCTGCCCGGCTCAACGTAGGGAGCGTGCCTGTGATCACAAACGTCTTTCCTGAGAAGAGCAAGGTGGCTGCGCCTTCCTCTCGTTCCGTTTTTGGCATTGCCAGTTCGACACCCTGGTCGGCAAAGGCCTGTACCAGCGCCCGATTGGGTTCCAACGCGAAGTAGGAGACGATCGCCTCAGCTATTTTAGGGCCAACTCCTTCTATGTCGCTGAGTGTTTCCAGGTCGGCGTCCATGAGGCTTTTGAGTGAGTCAAAGTAATCCATTACCAACTCTGCAACGACCGAGCCGACAAATCGGATCCCCAGCGCGGTCAGCAGTCGCGTAGGCCCTTGCGTTTTGCTTTCCTCGACCGCTCGCCGCAGATTCTCGACTCTTTTTTCGCCATAGCCTTCAGTTGCTTCAATACGATCCCACGGCAGTTTGTAGATGTCGGCCAGCGTGTGGACATAGCCTTCGTCAACGAACAACTCCGCCTGTTTTGTTCCCAGCCCGACGATATCCATGGCACCTTTCGAGACAAAGTGTTCGACCTTGCGAACGAGCTGGTCCGGGCAGGCGTTGTTGACACAGTAGGTGGCGACCTCTTCCGGCGGGCGAACAAGAAGCTCAGAGCAGGAAGGGCAGTGGGTCGGCATCCGATAGGGAAGTTCGCTGCCGTCGCGCAACTCTTTCAGGGGACGCAACACTTTGGGAATGACGTCGCCGGCGCGTTTGACCAGGACAACGTCACCGATACGAATGTCCAGCTCCTCGATGTAGTCGGCGTTGTGGAGCGTGGCAGCCTGAACTGTTACGCCGCCGATGGGTACAGGAGCCAGCGTCGCATTGGGCGTAATGGCGCCGGTTCGTCCCACCTTCACTCCAATGTCCAGCAGTTTGGTAGTAGCCTCTTCGCCTCCTGTTTTGAAGGCCACGGCCCAGCGCGGGTCCTTGCCGGTAAAGCCTAATTGGTCTTGCTGGGCAAGCAGGTCCACTTTTACGACCATCCCGTCCAGATCGTAAGGCAGGCGCGCCCGCAGTTCGTGCCAGCTGCTGACAAACTTGATTAACTCTTCCCACTCGTTGTCGTTGAAGCGTCGCGACTCTTCGCAGACCGGAAAGCCCCAGGTCTTCAGCTGAGTCAAAGCGTCCCAGTGCGAAATCGAAGGGTCTTCGACTTCCTCTTGCGCCAGGATGTGGTAGGTCCACAGCTTGAGCGGGCGTTCGGCGCTTATGCCGCTGTCAAGCAGGCGGAGTGAGCCGGCAGCGAAATTGCGGGGATTGGCATAGGTGCGCTCACCTTTCTCGACCTGCGCCTGATTGAACTGTTGAAAGTCCTCTTCCTCTACATAGACCTCCCCGCGCACGACTAAACGCCCGGGCGGTTGCTCCTCAGGGAGACTTCCGTTGTGGGAAACCGGGATTTGGAGAGGCAGCTGGTGAACTGTCCTCAAGTTGGGCGTGATGTTTTCGCCAACCTCGCCGTCTCCTCGAGTTGCGCCGAGGCTGAAGCGGCCATTCTCGAACTGAAGGACGACTGTCAGGCCGTCAAACTTCGGTTCAACCACATAACTGAGACCGGCATGTTCCTCCTCGGGCAATAACCGCAACAGGCGGTCCCGCCATCTGTGGAGGTCCTCCTCACCGAAGGCGTTAGCCAAGCTAAGAACTGGTACTTGATGATTTACCTTTTCAAAGCGCGCGGCGACCCCGCCGCCCACGCGTACGGTGGGGCTATTTTCGTCTTTGAGGTCTGGGTACTGTTCTTCCAGAGATTGTAACCGGCTAAACAGGGAATCAAATTCGGCGTCGCTGATCTCCGGGTCGTCGAGGACGTAATAACGGTACTGGTGATGAGAAACAGTTTTTCGCAGGTTTTCAACCTGTTCTTTGGGATGGTCCATGTTCCGGGGGCACCGATGTCAAGTGATTCTCAAGTCCGAGCTTTGCTCGTAGCCGCAAGCGGCGTCTTCAGGGCGTGATAGTTTTGCGGCAGAGTTTGGAGCACGCAACTCTGGCTGAGGCAACATGATGTTGATTCTCGTTCCGACGATCATTGGTTCTCCACAACGAAAAAGTCGGAAGCGCTCCAGCCTATCAATGGGTTGCCGGCATCGTCGAGCATGCCAGGCACTCGCATTCGGTACCACAGATATCCGTCCCTTGCGACAGGGTATTGCTCGTATTCTGAATCCAGACCGGCATCCAGCACAACCATCGTTGTTCCTTCTTCAATAATCTGGACAAGCAGCCCCTCTATTCCAGGATCTTCTCTCATTTTTACGCCCAATCCTTCAGTATCGCCCACGATGACGTTGGCGTTGATGGGCAACTGGACCGGAGCGGGTGTAGCTGTTGGACCGGGCGTGGCTGTCGGCGGCTGAATCGTCGGCGTTTCAGAAACAACCTGCTGGACAGCTGGTTCGCTGACCGGCTCGGAAGATATTTCCGGCGAGCCAGTCAATCGAGAGATTCCCAGCCACACCAGTCCAGCGATAAGTACGAGCACGACGCCGCCAATGGCCCAAACTGGACCGGTACGACCGAGTTTGCGGCTGGGGGGGAGTTGGGCCGCTACTTCGGCAGCAGGTGTTTCTTCAAAGTAACTATATTCTCTTTCACTTTGGGGATCGGCAGATTCCTCCGAGTCAGGAGCGATGTTTACCCAGCCTGTACCAGGGGATTCAGCTGGCTGCGGGTCGAATTCCTGTTCGACATAGTCTTCAACGGCCGGCTCTGCCGGAGTCGAGTCGGTGTCCAGACTGCTGCCGAAAGTGTATTCGTTTTCAGGGGGTTCCGATGGGGCAGCTGAATCCAGCTGTCGAAATGATGCGTCAAGTGTTTCGTCGGCTTCGTTATCCCCAGGAAATACAGGTTCAACTTCGCCCAAAAGCGGTTCGGAGTCGGTCGGCGAAAACTGTTCCGTCCCCGATGGGAAATCCGGTTCGGTCACATCTGGCACTTCTTGCCCAAAGTCCGCGGTTGGCTCTGGTTCCTTCTCGTTTGACAGCTGTTCTTCCGACGCAAAGACCGGCTCTTCGAAATCAGTTTCGCTGTCAGGACGCCGGGTCTCATCAATCACTTTACGTACCTCCCGGATCTATTTCGCTTCAACAGTGCAAGCAGGTCAGCCAGTGGTTTGGCGTTGAGAATGCTTTCGGCACGCAGCCCGGCCCGGCGGGCAGTGTGGACTCCAAAAGGCATCAGGTCAAGCTGGCTGATGCTGTGCGCGTCGCTGTTGATGACGATTGTGCAGCCCAGTTCGACGGCTTGGCGGGCATGTTCAGCTGAAAGGTCCAGCCGCTCGGGATTGGCATTCATCTCGACCGCGGTCCCGTTACTGGCGCAGGCCCGCATGACCTGCTCCAAATCGATTTCCGATGGCGGCCGTCTGCCAAGAAGCCTGCCAGTAGGGTGGCCCAGGATGTCCACATTCGGGTTGTCAATCGCCTTCAGGCAGCGTTCTGTGATTCGTTCACGATCCTGGCGTAAACCGCTATGTATACTGGCCACGACAATGTCCAGGGAGGCTAAGACATCGTCTGGCAAACCCAACTCGCCGTCGCCGAGCACTTCCACCTCGGTGCCTTGAATCAGCCGAAAGTCGATGCCCTCGGCCGCGTAGCGCTCGTTGGTGGCATCGATCTCTTTACGCTGGTCGAGGAGTGCCTTGGCGTCAACGCCGCGAGTAACGCCGAGGCCAATGCTGTGGTCGGTTACAGCCCAATAGCGATAACCCTTGTTGCGGGCAGCTTCGGCCATTTCGGCGACGGTGGACTTCCCGTCGCTCCAGGTTGTGTGGCCGTGCAGCTCGCCTCTTAGCCCGCTAGCCGAAATAAGCCTCGGTAGGTCACGATCCAGCGCGACGTCGACCACGGCGGCGCCTTCCCGAAGTTCCGGGGGCACCCACTGCAGTCCGATAAACTCGTAGAGCGACTCTTCGCTTTCAAAGTGGCGTTTTTCGCCTTCAAGGACGGGCTGGGGTGACTTCCTGTTTCCTATCGCTGACGCTGAAGAAAGAGCGGACACACCGTCCTCTTCAAGACGCCAACCCCGGTCCAGCGCATGCGCGCTGAGGGCTGCAATATAACTTTCACTTCCGGTAGCAAGGCAAAGTGCGGCGCCCCAACGTTTTCTTTCAGTCAATCGAAGAGAGGCCTGCAGTCCGTCGACGAGCGCGACAGTCGCTCCTCCTGGCCCGTTTTCGACGACTTCCGCCACTTGCGGCAAACCTCTGAAGCGCTCTAAGGCCTCTTCAGGTGAATTGCTTACAGCCAGAAGACTGATTGAGCCAGTCGTCTCTCGCCAGCGGCGCAGGCTGCCGGCGATGGCAATGCGCTCGAAGGTGCCGGCTGCGGAACTCTCGCCCAGCTCCTGCATTATTTTGAGCGCCAGCGGACGGGAACTGCCGATTGGCGTGCGGTCATCCGAGCGTCGGCGGAGCAGGTCGATGCTCTTGAGAATCCGCTCTTCCGTCTTAGCGCCAAATCCTTTCAGCCCGCGTAATTTGCCTTCCTGCGCGTATTTCTCCAGAGTTTCAACACTGGTTATGTTCAGTTCTTTCCAGAATCGCTGGACAGTTTTCGGGCCGACGTCCGGAACCTGCATCATCGCCACAACGCCTTCCGGGACTTGGGCGGCGAGCTCGTCGTAATAGGGTAGGGAGCCAGTATCAAGTAGTGTTTCGATTTTTTCGGCAATGGCCTTACCAACCTTGGGAAGATCCTGCAACGCGCCGGCGGAAGCAACCGTGTTTATGTCTTCCTCGAGGGAATCGATTGTCCGGGCTGCATTCTGGTAAGCCATAACAACAAAACGGCTCTCTCCCAGGATTTGCAGCAAGTCGGCCGTTGACTTGAACAGGGCTGACACTTGCTTGTTACTTAGTTGGGGTCGTTTCGTGCTATCGACCACTATTTCTGTCCTCAGAATGTCTGCTATGATTCCTGTTTCGCTTAGACTTTTAGGTTACACTGATCATCTGGATCAACGCAAATGAGGTATATAGTACAGCAGAATGGTTGCTCACGAAATGGGACTTGGTTCGCTATCCTATGTGCCTATCTCCAGAAATGACTGCTATCACGTTCTTGCGGTGACAGTGTCAGGGCCGGATAGGGTCAGCCGCTCTCTGAATCAGGATTTACTGGATTCAAGGATTATTGGGATTACTGCAGTTCAGCCTCAATCCCTTGCCAGCATATCAGGGTATGGGACTTAGGGAATAGTAGTGAATGGAGCAGTGGAGAGTGAATTGCGGAGTGAGATTAGTGCGGCGCTGACGGTCGATGTTTTTGGAGGGGGGCCATGTCCTCCCGCGCAAGGGAAGGCCAAGAGCCCGATCACCAAGATGGGCGCGACAGTAAATTGAGACATCATATGGAGACTTCTTTCCCGCGGCACGCTGCAGGGGATTTCCGCAGCCGTTCAGAGGCTGTGCCAGCGCCTATCTTTCGTCGCGAATCAGTTTCGCCAATTTGATTCTATGAAACATTTTCATTCGACCATTCAGGGGCATCGAATTGTAGTGACGGCATTCGAAGCAGGCTGAAGGTTGAGGGCTGTCAGCTGGAGAGATGAAGTGATTTGGAGGCCTAATGATACGGAGTCCAGGTTCGCATTCTTGGTATAACATTAGTAGAATGTAGATTGCGTACGGCAAGGGTCTTGCCTTTCGCGCCCGGTGGTTCAGCACCTGCAAGGGACCGCCTTTTGTAGTTTATCCGATACTGGAAAGCCGCATACATTGTCTGTTTTGACAAACTCCTCATCTGCGCCGCCGGTCGGGTTCTCGGAGGGCATATTCGGTTGGTGGCAGCCAGGTTAGTGGAGCAGCACTTCTGGAATGCGCAGACACGGTCGGTGAGGGATGGTTTTGGAGGGAGGCGTTGCGGGGGCGCAGCCCCTGCACAAGGGAGGCCGCTTGCGGCCGACCGCCCGGAACTGCAGTGGTCAGTGATCAGTGGTTAGTGGTCAGTGGAACACCAGTCGTCAGTGGAACGCCGGTGATTAGCGGTCGGTGGTCGGTGGGTTGAGGCGGCAGGTGAGAGAGTAGACACCGTTCGCTAGACACGATGCTTGGGAAGATTGAGCGCGGTCGCTAGCCAGGGCGGGGCGTTGCGGGGGCGCAGCCCCTGCACAAGGGAGGCCGCTTGCGGCCGACCGCCCATAGAAGAAGTAGAAAGATTAAAGAGCACCTTTGCTCGCCTCATTCAGGATTGCGAATCAGTTGAGGGCGAGTAGTTTCGTTCTTTCTTGAGAACACAAGGTGGACAGAAGATTGGCTACAATTCGACTGAGCAAAGTTTGCAAAGAGTTTGGCACACCCGGTGGATCCGGCCGGGGGGCGGCGATACCGTGGATGCGAACGTCAGGGCCCAGCGCGCGCGAGGGAGAAGACGAGGCGCCTGACCGTGTGCATGCGCTCGACCATGTCGATCTCACGGTCCCTGACGGACAAACGATGGCGGTGCTGGGGCCGTCGGGATGCGGGAAAAGTACACTGTTGCGTGTCGTTTCCGGTCTGGAATCGGATTACGCCGGCGACCTATTCTATGACGACCGCAATATGCTGGACGTGGCGCCCAGAGACCGCTACATAGGCATGGTATTCCAGAATTACGCTCTATACCCCCACTTTGAGGGCCATGGCAATCTTTCCTTCTTTTTCCGGATGCGCAAGGCGCCGGACGAAGAGATCGAAGAGCGAATCCGCATAACCTCTGAAATAATGGGCATCGGCTTTCGCTCGCTGCTCCAGCGCAAACCGGGCACGCTGTCGGGCGGGCAACAGCAACGGGTTGCCATCGCGCGCGCCATCGTGCGCAGGCCGCAAGTCTTCCTCTTTGATGAGCCGCTCTCCAATCTGGATGCGAAGCTGCGCTCGCAGACACGTGTCGAAATCAAGCGCCTTTTGCGCCGTTTTGCTATAACTGCTCTCTATGTGACACATGACCAGACCGAGGCGATGGCGCTGGGGGATCAGGTGGCGGTAATGCGGGCCGGTCAGATCGAGCAGGTGGGCCCGTTCGGGGAGGTGCGGCGACGGCCCGCGAACACCTTCGTGGCCGGCTTCCTTGGTGTGCCTCCTATGAACGTTCTGTACGGGGGGGTGGTGAGCGAGGGAGGCATCAGGCTGGGGCAAGAGCAAGCTATCTCTCCTGAGCCTTCTCAAATGGGCACGCTTAGCGTTGGGGACAGCCTGACGATCGGGATCAGGCCTGAATCAGTTCAGGTTCGAGTCGCCGAAGGGGAGCGGACGCCGGAAAGTGGTGAGGTTGGGATCCGGGCGGCCAATGTCTGGCGGGGGACTGTGGAGTCGGTGGAATCGGATTACGGCAGGCAGTTGCAGATGATCGGTTTCCGCTGCGGCGACCACTTCCTGGTAGGGCAGGCGAGTGTTCGCGATCGCATTGCTCAGGGCGAGCAGGTTGAAGCGCATTTCGATCAGACGGATTTTCACCTCTTTGATGCCAAGAGCGGGGCGCGGACAGACTGAACAGCAGTTCAGTTTACGCGCAGTTCCTCCAAGTCCGCCTCTTTCCTCTTTACCCGCATGTACTGGCTCGTGTACAGGTCGTGGTAGAAGCCCTTCAGGTCCAATAACTCATCATGGCTGCCGCGCTCGATAATGCGATGGTCATTGACGACCAAAACCTCATCGGCGTTGCGAATTGTACTGAGTCGGTGGGCAATTACAAAAGCGGTGCGACCTTCGAGCAGCCGTAGTAACGCCTGTTGGAGATGCACTTCGGTACGCGTGTCGACGCTGCTGGTGGCTTCATCGAGGATGAGGATGCGAGGGTCGGCCAACACGGCCCGCGCAATCGCCAGCAACTGACGCTGCCCTTCGCTAAAATTGTTGCCCTGCTCCGAGACCTGCGAGTTGTATCCTCCCGGAAGTAACCTGATGAAGCTGTCGGCATTGGCCAATTTGGCCGCGTCCTCGACCTCGTCGTCGGTCGCTTCGAGACGGCCATAGCGAATGTTTTCGCGCACCGTGCCGGAAAAGAGGAAGGTATCCTGCAGAACGATCCCGAGCTGTTTCCGCAGAGAAGCCTGTTGCACGTCGCGAATGTCATGGCCGTCGATACGAATGCTGCCCTCATCTACGTCATAGAATCGGCTCAGCAAACTGATTATGGTCGTCTTACCGGCGCCGGTCGGGCCCACCAACGCAATGGTGGCGCCGGGCTTGGCGTGGAGACTGATATTCTGCAGTACCGGTTCGTCTGGGGGTCTACTTTCCAGCTCGTTCTGTGAGGGCGATCTCTGACCATTACCCCTGGCCATTGGCGCGCGGTCCTGAGGGGCCTGGGGTTCGTCTTCGTAGCTGAAGCTCACATTTTCGAACTGTACGTCGCCCTCAATTTCCTCCAGGGGCGGCGCATCGGGGCGGTCGGTAACGACGGGCTCCACGTCCAGGGTCTGAAAAATGCGCTCTGCGCCAGCAAGGGCCGATTGCAGCTGGTTATAGAGCATGGCAATGCCGCGCATTGGCCTGAAGAAGTTCATTATGTAGATGATGAAGGTTGCCAGTACGCCGACTTCCAGGATTCCCTGAATCGACAGCCAACCGCCGAGAAGCGCGGCCGCGGCTATCGTGATGGTCATCATGGTGGTGAACATCGGCCCCAGGGCGGCGGTGATGATATCGGCGGTCATCCCGGCCTTGCGGTAGGTGGTATTGACTTCGAGGAAGTCTTCATATACCTCCTTTTCGCGGGCGAAGGCCTGTACAACGCGTGCCCCGGCGATGTTCTCCTCCATGACGGCGTTGAGGGCGCCGAGGTTGCGCTGCACGGTCCGAAACGCGGCGCGGCTGCGGCGGGTCACTTCACCGGTTATGTATAGCATCAGCGGCATCAGTACGAGCATGGCCAGCGCCAGCTGCCAATTGAGCAGAAACATTGCGACAAAGGTTCCGCCCAGGAGCAGCACGTTCGAGGTGAACTCGATCAGACCGTTGGACAGTGTGCGGTTGATGGCTTCCGAGTCATTCGTGATCCGGCTCATCAGGTCGCCCACCTGGTTGCGGTCGTGGAACACCATCGACATTTCCTGGACGTGGCTGAAGAGGCCGCCGCGGATATCGGATACGAAGCGCTGGCCGAGCATAACCATGATCAGACCCTGGACTGTCGAGGCGGCTGCAGCGACGACATAAACGAAGGCGATCTGCACTACCAGGTTTCGCAGACCGACTGTATCGCCCGGTGCGATGAACTCATCTATTGCGCGGCCAAGCAGGACAGGGCCATAGAGGCGCAATATCGTGCTGAATGTTACGAAGAGGGCGACAACCAGCAAATGCATGCGGTAAGGCCGCAGATAGGACGCCATTCTCTTGAGAGTTTGGCGCGTGTTGGCGGCGGCTTCCCCTGTCATCATGCCGCCGCCGCCAAATCCAAGGCGCATCGGCTGTCGTTGTGGTGTTCTGTTTACAGTCATAGGATCATAGGGAGCGCGTACAGGATTGTGGATGCGCGCGGGAGTATTCGGGCTTATGCCTCTTCAAATTGAGAGTAGTAGATCTCCTGGTATATTTCACTGGAACCCAGGAGCTCCTCGTGCGTACCTTGGGCTGCTATTTTGCCGTTGTCCAGAACGAGTATCAGGTCGGCGTCAACCACACTGCTGATGCGCTGGGCGACGAGGAAGGTGGTTGTTCCGTCCAGTTTCTCCTTGAGCGCTTCTTGTAGCCGCACCTCGGTATCGAGGTCGACAGCACTAGTGCTGTCGTCGAGAATGAGGACGGCCGGCTTGGTCAGCAAGGCGCGTGCAATGGCAATTCGTTGTTTCTGCCCTCCTGAAAGATTGGCGCCGCGTGCCTCGACCATGCTTTCGTAGCCTTCCGGCATTTGCATGATAAAACTATGGGCCTGGGCCGCTTCTGCGGCGTTGACCACTTCCTCCATCGACGCCTCGGGACGCCCGTAGGCGATATTTTCACGCACCGTTCCTGCGAACAGGGTCGTCTGCTGCAGGACGACGCCGATGTGCCGGCGCAATTCAGTCGGCTCCCAATCACGTATGTCGATGCCGTCCAGCCGGATCTCGCCACTGACGGCATCGTAGAAGCGGGGAATGAGATTGACGAGCGTACTTTTGCCGGCGCCGGTGGCACCCATGAGGGCAACTTTCTGGCCGGGCGAGGCCTGCAGATGGATTCCGTCCAACACCTCTTCGCCGACCGGCCGCCTGACGCCGTTGACCAACTGCACCGTCCTCTGTTCATCTTCCCAGGCGCGGTCCGCAGAGGTGCTGCGCGTCAAAGCGTTCTCGTCGCCATTGGTGGAAGAGCCGGGTGCGGGTCGCAATCTTGAGCCAGAATAGCGGAAAGAAACGTTTTCAAACGTGATTTCGCCTTCGGGTTCTTTGCGGACTCCCGGCGTGGACGGCGGTTGAATGGCGGGCACCGTGTCCTGTACTTCCACGATTCTTTTTGACGAGGCCTCAGCACGGGAGATCATTGCCAGGATATTGCTGAGCAGCAGAAGGGGCGACATTCCGATCAGCATGTAGTTGCTGAAGGCAACTAATTCGCCGATTGTCAGGCGTCCACCGATGACGTCGAGGCCGCCTCGCCAGATGGCCAAGGTGGCGCCCAGGTTCGTCACAACAAGCAGCACAGGCATCACCAGTGCCAGGTACCTGCCAACCTTAATGTTCTGATCCATGTATTCCTGATTCTGCACGTTGAACAGATCGACCTCGTGTTGTTCGCGCACAAAGGCCTTGACAACATGCACGCCGGCCAGGTTTTCCTGTACCTGTGTATTCAGTTTGCCAAGCTTTTCCTGGACGATTGTAAACAGAGGGCCAACGACGCGGAGGAGCCAGGAAATCACGGCGCCAGAAATCACCAGCATGCCGACCATAACCAGGCTTAGCCGCCAGTCGATTACGAGCATCATGGCGAGGCTGCCGACCACCATCAGTGCAGTTCTCAGCAGGAGCGCCAGGCCTGCGCTCAAAAACATGCGGGCAACATCGACATCGCTGGACACACGCGTCATCAGCTGACCAGTCTGCATGCGGTCCAGATTGGCGAAGGAGAAGCGCTGGATGTGGCGAAACAGGTCGTTGCGCAGGTCGAAGGCGATTCCTTGCGAAATCTGCGCGCGGGCGATTCCCTGGCCGATGGTTGTGGCGGCGCCCAAGACTGCAGCCAACAACATTACGCCGCTGCCTTGCCAGACGACAACCATGTTCCCGGCGCGAATGCCCTGGTCGATAATGTACTGGACCATGCGGGGCGTCACCAGCTCCATCAGAACCGGTAGAATTGTCGTGACCAGCCCCAGTACGGCCATCCACTTATAGGGTCCTACGTAGCGAATTACTCTGGCAAGTCCACTCATTGGCAGAATGCTGTGGGCGAGTCGAGCCCTGAACCATTGGAAATTCTGAAATGTTGCTAGCTAAAGCGGTTTCGAAATTTTACCTCAGTCAATAGGGACGCGCAAGTCCCTACAGAATTGGGTCTGGCCCTTGGATTTCAGAGGGGTTGTCGCGGGTACCGGATGGAACGGGTTTTCGCACTCTGCATTTGGGAAATGGCGGCATTTTCTGTGGATGCGACTGAGAAGGATGGGGGAGCATTGGATAGGCGCGAGCCGGCTGTCTGAATCAGGATTCGCAGCATTCTTGGATTTTCGGGATGCGTGAGACTTAGATGGCGCAAGTGCGCTTGTACAAGCGTTTACGAGCGTTGTACAAGCGTTTACGAGCGTTGTACAAGAGATCACGAGAGAAAAGGAGCATTTGCCGGTGCTTGTTGCAGGGGTCTCGCTGCACACGGAGGGTCGTTGGCGGCGTCTGTGTAAGGCTTCCAGACAGGTGGCGAAAAGCTGTCCGGCCCTGCACAGATGCAGGCCGAAAGGGCCGCCTGTTACCCGCGGTTTGCGAATGCCTGGAAGTTACGAATAGTGAGCGGCGAGTCCTGTTTCCACAGCGGGTTAGACCCTGCAAATACATAGCCCTTTTCTCAAACATATAGTAACTACTAAGCCACAGTAGTTGACCAGCCAGTCATCCTTGGAACTTTTCAGGCTCTTGGTGACGCAACTGGTGTACAGCCGCCACCATGCTCGCCAGCCGACACGTTGCGAAGAATGCACACGGTCGGTGAGAGATGGTTTTGTAGGGGGGCGTTGCGGGGGCGCAGCCCCTGCACAAGGGAGGGCCGAAGGCCCGACCGCCCATACGCAGGCAGAGTATGACACTGACTGGTCTGCTGGAGATTGGAACGGGGGCTGAACGCGGCATGGTTGCGGAAAGAGGGATAGGAGAGTTCACCACCTTTTTGGGATACACCGGAATGTTGCCCTTACGCAGAGGGTAGCGAAGGGGCATTGCGGCGCCCTTTTGTATCGGAAGTTCGGGAAGTGCAGGCGCAGATTGCCGGCTAAATGTCGAGACAGGGCATTTTGAGGCCCGGATGTATCGGTCGAAACGCAGATGGGAATTCGGTTTGACTTTCGTTAGGCGCTAGGGTATAAGAAAAGTGGTCTGGCAGGAGTAGCTTGCCCCAATTTTCATGCTGATATCAGGCATTGATACGGCAGTAAGGGCGGCATCGAAACGGAGGTTGCTGGGATCGTGTGCCTCTGGCTGCTACTGTAGACTCCGTGCATAGTTTGGAAGAGTAAGCACTGCTCGTTAATGAACGAAAGACAGCGTAACCGGGGATTACAATGCACATTACTGAAGAACACCGGCTGAGTTTCCGCAACGAAGGTTATTTTTTCCTGGAAAACGTCATCCCGCCGGCGCAGGTAGAGGGCCTGCGTGAAGAGTGCCAGCGCTACATCGACCGTTATGATGCGGAGATGGAGGCCAAAGGGGTGACGGTGCAGGGAATCAACCATTACAAGAAACGCTATTTCATCAGCCGGCGGGGCCTTGAAAGCCCTACCATCACTGATTTTCTCTTCAGTGATCTGATGGGTGACATTTGTAGCGCGACGCTTGGCGAAGATGCTTTTCTGTTCCACGAACAGTATGTCGTGAAATTCGCCGAAGTGGGCACTAAGTTCGGATGGCACCAGGACTCCGGTTATGTCGGCCACTACCACAGGCCTTATCTGTCGTGCTGGTGCGCGTTGGACGACATGTCGATTGAGAATGGAACTGTTTCCGTTTTGCCCTATTCGGCTATAGGAATGACGCCGGACGACCTTTACGACCACGAAATCGAGAGCGGCAGCAATGATAAAATAGGCTACCAGGGGGACCACCCGGGTGTGCCGGCGCTTGTCCCTGCAGGCAGTATAGTAGTCTTCAGCAGCCGTACATTTCACCGCAGCGGGCCCAATACGACATCGGGAGTCCGGCGCTGCTATCTGGCGCAGTATTCGGCAGAGCCGATCATGAATCGCGAGGGAACGGGGCTCTGGGGGCAGGCAGTTCCGATATTGGAAGAGGGCCAACTTTGCCGCCCGCAGGTTTAGAGCAGTTCGAACCTAACGTTTGAGCAGCCGGGCCGAGCTTCGTTCTTTTGCAGGAGAGCAAGGGAATTGTCTCACTCCTGCAGTCTCCGAGGAAGGGAACCAAAAATGAACCTTTCGAACCATCTTCTGACTGACGATCAGATGCGCCAGTTTATCTCCCACGGTTACCTGGTTCTGAAGACCGACTTTCCGAAAGAGTTTCATGAGTCGCTGAACGGCAAGCTGAATGAGGTGATGGAGAAGGAGGGCAACCCCGGCAATAACATTCTGCCGCGTCTGAGTGAGTTCAACGACATCGTTCAGAGCCCAGTTGTTCGCGGCGCGTTGACGAGTGTGTTGGGGGTTGACTACACGATTCACCCCCACCGTCACTGTCACTTCACTTATCCGGGGCGGAAAGTTCAGGGCTGGCACAAAGACAGCTACTGGGGCCATCAGAAAGTGCGCAACCACCATAACTGGTGGGCGATGATCTTCTACTACCCGCAGGCGGTGGATGAGGAGATGGGGCCTTCCGGCTTGCTTCCGGGGACACAATACTATACGAAACGAGCTGGAGACGAGACCGAACAGCCCGTCTACATGGAAGGGCCTGAAGGCACTTTCGGGCTCATCCACTACGACCTGTGGCACAGAGGAGGCGCCAACCTCTCTGAGAAGACGCGGGCGATGGTGAAATTTCAGTTTGTACGCATGGAGGCACCCGCAGGCCCGGCATGGAACAATCGCCAGGAAGACTGGGCACGGGTTGAAGAGACTCCGGTTGACCACAACGAGCTTTGGGCGAGTCAGTGGCGCTGGCACAGAGGGGAAACGGGCGCTCAATGGAACGGCTCCGGAGGAAGGAATTCGGATTCAAGCGGCCACGGGATTGAGAATGGCGCCATGTCGGACCTGATAGGCAATTTGGCCTCGCGCTATGAACCGAAGGGCGTGGATGCCGCCTACCGTTTGGCATCCCATGCGGACGGGGCGGTTCCCGCGCTTGCGGAGGCCCTGACAAGCGGAGACGCAACCGCGTCTCGCAATGGAGGCTACGGGTTGAGCGCAATCGGGAAGGATGTCCAAGGCGTTCTGCTGGACGCACTCGAGCACGACAGCGAGCAAGCGCGTATGCATGCGACGTTTGCCCTGGGTGAGCTGGGACCGGCGGACACAGACATTGTCGAGGCGGTGGCCAATGCGGTTGCAGACCCTTCGGTGATGGTACGTCGTTCGGCGGTTGAAGCGCTGGGCTTGATAAAAGAGCCGGTTGACGTGACTCTCCCGGCACTGGAAAGCGGTCTGAAGGACGCCGACGGACAGGTGCGTTTCACGGCGGCGCAGTCATTGCAGCGGCTGGGATCCAAGGCGGAGGCGGCCTTGCCGGCGTTGCAGGGGGCCCTGCGGGACGAGAACCGTTACGTGCGCGCCTATGCTGTTGATGCGATGCGCCGCGTGGGTACGAGTGAAGCACTCAACATGGCATTGGACTACTTGAGCGCCCATCGCTGGTGCCCGACGACGACACCGGAGAATCTGTTCTGATGATGCAGAAAGTGAAGGAACCGGAAGTCTCGGCTGATGATATATCGGTGCCGGTTGAAGCGCTGAATGTTGCCGAGGCCGCGGCGATTTATATGCAGCACGGATGTCTTGTCGTGCGGGGGTTGATGAAGCCGTATATCGCGGACATGGCCGCCGACATTGAGGCCACGGTGCGCCAGTCGATTGCGTTGCTCGACAAGGCGGAGAGAAAGCCTGAGGGCTGGGTATCTCCCAACGGCTCTCTTTTCATTCCCGCACCTGAGGGCTACAGGCGGGACAAGCAGATCATGACGGTCGGCATAAGTTACTTTACCAGTGCTGCGTTTCTGCGCGCGGCGGTTGACCCGACTGCGCTCGACATACTCGAGGCAGTTCTTGGCCCTAATATTGAGCTGTTTGGCAACGGTCAGTCACTTGTCAAGGAGCCTGTAGGCGGCCATCCCAAGCATCTGCACCAGGACTCTGCCTACTTTGAACATCGGTACGAAGGCCCCGTTGGCATCCTCTCCTACGTGGTGGACACCGACTTGGTCAACGGCGCATTACACGTCGTGCCCGGCTCCCACAAGCAGGGGCAGTTGCAGCACGTCGACACCTTCTCGCACCTGGGTCTGGATGAGGACGAATGGCCCTGGGAGGCGTCTTTGCCAATCGTTGGGCAGGCAGGCGACGCGATCTTATTCCACGTCAGGACGATCCACGGCTCGAAGCAAAACCACTCGCAAACGCCCCGCCCCGTCTTTATCAACCGCTACCGCAGGCCCGACGATTTCGCGATCATCAGGGCAACCACTACCTCCAACCGCGTCGAGGCTGAGAAACAGGCAGAGAATGCGCGCCGTGAAAATGAGCCTCAAGGACTGATGGTGCGGGGATTCCGGCCTTTCTCAGAAGCGGACGGGGTCGGCGCCGATGGGTCGCGGTAGCAACGCAACAAATTGGAATTTCTCCGTAAATCTGTGGGACATCGCTTTCATAACGCTGGGGATCAGTTTCATTTCCAGAGAGACCGTGATCCCAGTGTTGGTGAGCCAACTGACCGATTCCAAATTGGCGATTGGCCTTGTGCCGGCGCTATGGGGTATAGGCTTCTATCTGCCCCAACTTCTGACGGCCAACTGGGCCGAAAGCATGGCCTACAAGAAGCCGTTCGTCATGATCGTCGGCTTTGCTTTTGAGAGGCTGCCATATCTTCTGATAGGCCTGCTAGTCCTTGCCTTTGCACTTTCTGCGCCGACTATCGCTTTGGTCGCGGTCCTCATAGGCGTCGGGGTTGCGTCTTCCGGGGCAGGCGTTGCAACACCTGCCTGGTTGGACATGATCGCCAAGGTGATCCCGGTTCGCCGGCGCGGCATCTGGTTCGGACTTGGCTTTGGACTGGGCCAGCTGATGGGTGTGGTAGGCGCCTATTTCGTTGGGCGAATACTGGTCAACCATGCCTTCCCCAACAACTACGCACTCCTCTTCTTTCTTGGCTTTGGATTCACGATCATTTCCTGGGCAGGATTGGCACTCACGCGTGAGCCAGCCAGCGAGTCTATCAAGAAAGTGGCTCCCCTCTCCCTCTACCTGGGGCGACTCTCAACCGTTCTGAAGCGGGACCGCAACTACCGTCGATATCTGCTAAGTAAATCTTTAGTAAATTTGGGAGGGATGAGCTCCGGATTCTTCGCAGTTTACGGCACGGAGCTGTTTTCGCTCGACGGCCGCGGCGTTGGCCTGCTGACGGCAGTGCTCGTCGGGTCGCAGGCGGTGCTCAACCCGTTATGGGGACTGTTTGCCGATCGCGTCGGCCATAAGGCAGTGCTGGCTGCGGGGGCTTTTTTCGTGATTCTGGCTCCGCTCAGCGCGCTCTTGCTCGGCGGCGGGGCGAGCTTGAATCCCCTGTCAGCCACCGACGTCAATTCCTGGGGCATGCAAGGCGGGACCTCAGCCTTACTCAATGTCTGGGGCACAGTACCGTACGGTCTTCTGTTAACATTCCTCTGCCTCGGGACCTATCTGGCGGCGGATCACACTTCCTCGCTCAGCATAATTCTGGAGTTTTGCGCGCCTGAGGATCGGCCTACTTACGTCGGCCTGACAAACACGATTCTTGCGCCGGTGCTTATTGGCGCGCCGATTCTGGGCGGATGGCTGGCCGGCGCGTTGGGCTATGCCGCCATGTTCAGTGTTGCGCTTGTGGTCGGGAGCGCCGCTTTTGTTCTGATGGTGTTCTGGGTCAGAGAGCCGCGCTGGACAACGCCTCGCAGAGTGGAGGAAGGGGAATCTGCGTCGACTGCAACGTGATTGCCGCTCTTTAGCCGACTTTCTATTGCACTTGCGACAGGCTCACTTCGACGTACTCAAACGATCCAGAACCAACACGATGACAAAACCTGCCACGGCCAGCCCCAGGGCCAGGAGGACCTCACCTGTCCAGGCGGCGGGCAGGAAGTTCTGTTGAACCGTCGGCAGGACCTCGCCGTGGCGATCGATGATGGATTCGACTGTCAGCTTCCACGGCCAAATCTTGCGCAGGCTGCCGGCCATCAGACCGATCAGCACGGCGATGGTGATGTCATGATATCGCTTGAAGAGCCAGGCGAGGATCTGGGCGAAGGTGACGATTCCGACGACCGCGCCGGCGCCTACTATGGCAATGCTTACGAAGTCGCGCTGGTTTACGGCAGCGAGCACGAACTGGTATTTTCCCAAGAGCACCAGAATGAACGAGCCGGAGATACCGGGCAGGATCATGGCACAGATTGCCAGCATGCCGCTGAGGAACAGGAACCAGGCCGACTCCGGTGTCTGAACCGGGACCGCGCCGACTATGAAGAAGGCGCCCACCGCGCCGACGGCAAGCGCTGCGTACAGTGTTGCGGTCCAACGGTTAATGCGCTTGCGTACTGTGACGATTGAGGCGAACACCAGCCCGAAGAAGAAGCTCCAGATCAGGACTGGGTGGGACTTCAGAATCCACTCCAGCCACGAGGCGAGAGTGAAGACGGCAACTACGATACCTGCGAGGACGGCGGCCAGAAAGCGGGCGTTCACCGCTTCCAGCGCGGCCAGAATATCGAAACGCAGCAGTGCCTGCCAGAATGGCCTGCGAGCACCGGCGCGAATGCTCATTACCAGCTCTTCATAGATGCCGAGGATGAAGGCCATGGTGCCGCCGGAGACGCCGGGAACGATATCGGCGCATCCCATCACGAAACCGCGCGCGGCCAGCCCGACATATTCGGTTTTCGTGCGGTTGGGAGTGAAGTGCTGCGTTGGCGAGGACTCGGGCTGTTCGACGGCGTCGGTCGTGTGCGGCGATACTTGGGAATCTGTGGTCATTTCAAGATTATGGGGAAGTGGGTTTCTCGCTTCTGCATTGGATAATCAGGTTCACCTATTCCAGTAGGCCCTCCAACAATAGAGGGCTCTTTCATTTGCCTCGCATTATTTGAGGTCATTGTTCAATTTTCCCCATGCCACTACGTGTGTCGGGGATAGCAGTGCTGGTACGTTCGTTCCACTAGGGGATTGGCGAGTCTTATCCGACACTATACGGGCAGGCAGGCTGGTCCTATGGGATCGAACGTCTTGTAGGTCAGCACGAACTCCTGGTGGCCCAGGCTTTCCGACTTGGTCGGAGCCCCGCCGGCGACTGACAGGACTTGCTCGAAAATCTCTTGCCCGACATCGTTCAGTGTCGCCTGACCTTCCAGAATTCGGCCTGCGTCCACATCCATGTCGCCGGCCATCCGCCGGAAGGTTTCCGGGTTGGCACACACTTTTACGACAGGTGAGATCGCGGACCCCACGACCGAGCCTCGTCCCGTTGAAAAGAGTGTGAGATGGGCGCCGCATGCGATGAGTTCGGCGATTTCGGCGGTGTCGTTGATGTTGGGGAAGCCGAAGCGGGCGCCGCCGTCGGGTACGATGTCGAGCAGGTAAAGTCCGCCGGCGGGCGGCACATCGCCGGGCTTGATCAGCCCTCTTATGGGCGAGGAGCCGCTCTTGGCGTAGGCGCCCATTGACTTCTCTTCGACCGTCGTCAGGCCGCCATCGGCATTGCCCACGGCGAAACTGCCGTGCCCCATTGTCGTGTAATAGCGCGCGGTCTTTTCCATTGTGCCGAGGATTTCGTGCGCCAGTTCGGGCGTTACCGCGCGTTCGGCCATGATCTGCTCGCAGCCGATCAACTCGCCGCCTTCCTCGAAGATGGCGCTGGCTTCATTCTCCACCAGGAGATCGAAGCAGCGCCCAATCGCAGGGTTAGCGGTGATACCGCTGGTGGCGTCGGAGCCGCCGCAGATCGCGCCAACGACCAGTTCATCTACCGACATTGTGACTTGCGGCGTAGTCTCTTCAAGTTCAACAATGGTCTTTTCAAGCCACTGCTGGCCCTGATCGATAGTTGAAAGAGTGCCTCCCCTTTCCTGGATCACAAGCGTCTCGACGGGTCGGCCGCTTTCCTTGACATGCTGGGCCAAGCCGCGCCGGTCAAAACTTTCGCAACCCAGGGATACGAGCAGGACACCGCCCGTGTTCGGATGACAGCAGAGCCGGGCCATCATGTCGAACGCGTACTGGTTGGGATAGCAGCCGCTGAAACCGATCAGGTGAACACCCTGCTTGCGAAAGGGATAGACGATTTCCCGGGAAACGTGGTGGGCGCATTCGACCAGATAGACGACCAGGATCGTGTTGCGGATGCCCTTACGGCCGTCCTGGCGCAGGAATCCTGTGAATTCGGTTTTCGCAGACATCGGCTCGCTCCTCAACCAGCTCAAACTGTCTTTGAATCCAGAGTGTAGGTGGGAATGTAATCGCTCTTGATGTTGTGCACGTGGACGTGCTCTCCCATGCGTATGTCGCGCGTCGCCGATCCTATCGGCGCGCCGTACTTGACGATCTTTTCGCCTGAGACTATGTTGCGAGCCGCAATCTTGTGGCCTAGTCCGAGCGAAACTTCAATGACAACTATCTTTTCGCCGAGTCGCAGGCGGGTCCCTGCGGACAAGCTTTGCAGGAGCACGTATACATTGTCGTTCTCCGATATGCGGAGTAAAAGACCGCTCTGATCGTCAGGCATTTTCGTTCTTGCTTGTCCTAATGAGAAAGCTGCAAACTTGGCGTAAACCCTGGATAGCGACTTTTCGGCATATAGGACAACAGATGCACTCGCTGGGCTTGGGAACGAGAACGCGAAATGCACGCGGCGCGTCCGGGCCCGGATATTGGCTAATCATAGCCGAAAAACGGACAAAGAGACAGAATGGAGAAGGTGAACGACAGCGGGTAAGAAGGCGAGTGACTCCTTGGCCGAACTATTGGGTCGACTGGACTCCAGGCGGGCGGGAGACCGCCACCAGAAGTCCTGCAAGCATATAGACACCGATGATGCCAAGAAACGCCAGATGATAGCTCCCCTGCAGATCGTAGGCCGCGCCGACAAGAACGGGAGCAATGGTGGGGCCGATCACGGTCAGCGGCTGGGCGACGCCGCGGACAGCGCCGATGTGAGCACGGCCAAAGTAACTCACCCAGAGGGACTCGCTGATTGGAATCGTACCCCCGAAACCGAATCCGTAGAAAAAGAATCCAGCGAAGAGCAGCGCCAGTTTCCCTGTGGATGCGGCCAGAAGCATGAGAGCGACACCGCCGCCCCCCGAGGTAAATGCGGCTACGGCGAGCCAGCGGGGTGGAAACCGTTGGAGGCAGTATCCCCACACGGCCTTGGACAGCAGATTTCCCAAGCCGTTCACTGCCAGAGCCAGTGAGGCCGTCCTGCGGGAAAAGGAGGCATCGGTGGCAAAAGGAACAGCGTGTGTAAGCACGGAGGCGAGGGCGGCCTGATGCATACTGTAGCCGAGGAGGAGCAGCCAGAAGCCAGGTGTTCGCAGGGCCAGCCGGCTGGTAAGAGAACGTGGTTCACTTTCGTCCGGAGAAGTAACGCCGCCCTCACCTGGCAGAGGCCCGCCGTCCGGGCGCAGGCCGGTGTCTTCCGGTGTCCTGCGCATAAGCAGGGCGACAGGCGCGACGATGGCAAGTACGAACAGAGACTGCACATAGTAACCGGTGCGCCAGCCCAGTGTGTCGACGACAACGGTCATCGCCACCGGGGCAATCAGTCCCCCCAGGGAAATACCGCTGGAACCAATGGCGAGCGCCCAACCCCTGCGTCGCACGAACCATTTGTTGATAGTCGTGTTAACGACCAGAGGCCCGAAGAGCGTCCAGCCGATGAAGCCGGCGCTCATGTGCAGTATCCAGAAGAGCCAGAGGTTGGCCTGTCTGCCCAGACCGAAGAGACAGAAGGCCGCTACGACGGCGCCGCCGAGCACGAGGATGCGGGGGCCGCGCTGGTCTACGATGCGGCCAACCACTACGCCGGAGAGGGCGCCCGCCAACACGGACAGAGACGAACCCAGGGTGAACTGCCAGACCTGCCATCCCATCTCTGCGACGACAGGACGCAGAAATACGCTGACTGTGGACTGGCTAACGCTGAGAAATGTGAACTGGAGGAGGACCGCGGCCGCGACGATCCACCAGCCGTAGAAGAAGCGAGGAGTCAACCGATCATCCGCGTTGGGGGGAGAAACGGCGGGTAAGACAGATGTTCAAGACTCACGATTTCCTGAGGTGTTCCGGAGTCGATTTACCAGGGGATGGCGGCGTTCTTTCAGAGGCAATGTCGCCCGAGTTCCTGTAAAGTGTGACTCGTAGACGGCGAATACACATTCGAGCGAGGTCAGCGCGGCTGAGCCGCCCAGCTGTGGTTGGCGGCCCTCCTTTATCGAAGTGACCATGTCGCGTACGCTCCAGATCGACTGGCGTCTTCCCCATAGACCGTCTCCGATTCTGAGCCGTTCCGGGTCAATCGGCACTTTTTCCCACTGCGGCGTATGCGTGGGAAAGGAGACATCAAAGGGACAATGCCACAGTTCATCGACAAAGGTGTCTGGGTTCGGCCTGATCATCAACTGTCCCTCCGAGCCCAAAATATGGGGTCCCATCATCCAGCCCTGCGTCTGTTTGCGGGGATACAGTTCCATTACACCGTACCCGCCGTTAGTTCCTTTAATGTGTATAAGCATCGTATCGCCGGCTACGATGCCGTTGTCTCTTTTGTCAGTCTTGCAAAGCTCCCTGCTGGTCATAATATCTTGGACGCCGACTTCGTGGCCATCGTAGGTTATCTGGGCGTGAATCCACTCGATTCCGTCGAGGAACAGTTCCATGCCGTCGAAGTAGTGTACGCCCATTTCCATCAGTTCAAAGCCAGCAGGACGCCCCTTTCCCACTTCACGAATCGATCGGAATTCTCCGATTCGTCCCGCGTCAATCCATGCCTTTGCCTCCTGGAAGAGAGGGGTAAAGCGGAACTGGTGGCTGACTGCCAGTCGCACGCCGGCTTCATTGCATGCGGCGAGCATCTTGTCGGCGGTCTCCAGATCGACGGACAGCGGCTTCTCGCTCAGGACATTGACGCCGTGGCTGGCGGCAGCGATGGCGACCGGCCCGTGCAGGGGGGCGTGCGTGCAGACGCTGACCACGTCCAGCTCTTCCTTCTCGAACATCTCTTCGTAGTCGGAATAGCGGGCTGAAACGCCATGCTCATCGGCGCGGGCATTGAGCGCATCGGCGTTAATATCGCACAGTGCGCTGAGCGTGACGCCATCCAGGTTGGCGTATGCTGAAGCGTGGGCACGACTTATTCCACCGCATCCGACGATACCGGCTCGCAAAGTCATTTTGCGCATTCCTTTCGAGGGAGCCCATTCAGCAGATGGCTCCGTTAAACTGCAGGCTTCTCATGGATTTCGCCATTATAGCACGGGCACTGATCGTTGAACACAGAGAAAAAACCTCCTTGACAGCGCATTTGAATGTATTATATTATATATAATCGAAGCGCAGTTCAGCTTGTCCTGATACTGCCTTTCAGTCCTGACAACAGTTTATGGCCGGAGACTTCAATGCAGACAGTTGATTTCGCTCGTTCTTCTCTCACCTTTCGAATTGACTACCAAAAAAGGCCGGCCGAAACCTCCTCACACGAACCGCCTTCTTCGCTGAACAGTGCGCGCATCCTTCTCGAATGTGTGTGCGAGATTGTCGACAACGAGACAGGCTCTGCACAAACTTTCGTTATGGGCGCAAGCTGCAAGACTGAACGGGTAGGTGTTGAGCGAGACATTTGGATCGAGCCAAATGCAGATTTCGTTCCCATTCTTTCCCAGGACCGCTATCTGATCGTCAAGACCTACGAAGTTGCCGATATGAGCGTTCCGTTTTTCCCTCCTTCACGCGGTATGCAGCCGGAACGACAGACAGGATATGTGGCTGACGCTTACGACAACCTCCGCTTGGATGTTCGGCGTGTCGAAGGTGAGATTCTGGATACGCCGGCGCAGATTGTCGAGGCGACGCTCGATCCGAGCGGGCCGCCCCTGGTGGGGAGAACTGTAATCAATGAGGGTCGGTATACAGCAGTGCTGGAGTTTCCTGTCAAGACGATGAACGCCAGTGAGCGGGACTTCATCTACCAGACCGACACCGGGCCAGTCCTTATGCCAGATTTCTCACGTCAGCCGGACGACCTGATCGTTGGTTTGGAGATGGCTTATATCGCCTTCAATTGCCCTGACTGGGCCGAGTTTGTCGTGCGCGTGCCGAAATCAGTGGGGGAAGGCATCGAGGTCTATCACTATTCCAAATTCGTCCGTCTTGACACACAGAATCAGGTGATTCGCACGGCATAAGATGCGTCCCGCCAAGAGAAAGGAGGAAATCAGGACCTGTAAGTCAAGATGCGTTCGCTCGATATTTTGAGTCGGTAGGAAAATCTTTAGAGCTGTGAGCAAACGGCCTTCTCCATGTTTGATGGTTGACAGGTACCTTGATAAGAGCTTTGTCCACAGGAGGACTCAAAATGAACAGGTTTTCACGACGTACTTTTCTCAGCGGTTTGGCCGCGGGCGCGGCCGGCGTGGCAGTCGCCGCCTGTGTCCCACAGCCGGTCATGCAGGACGCTGCTTCCGAACCAGACGAGCAGACCTTGTATCTGGCAATGACCGGTTCAGGCGCCGCGCGGCATTTTGGCCCCATGGATGTCGGGTTTGGGGTCGTAACTGGAGCGCTTCAGTACGCCATGCCCTTCAAGGCACTCCCGGACGGTTCTGTGGCCCCCTACCTCGTCTCGAGCTACGAAACCAATGACGACGCCACGCTCTACACCTTGCATATCGACCCCCGTGCCGTCTGGTCCGATGGCTCGCCTGTGACTGCCAGCCAGATCAAGGCAGCTTGGGAGTGGCAGACTGATCCGGAAAACGCATGGGTCGAAGGGGGGCTCGCCAGTATTTTCCTTAACGGGGTCGTGGGATTTGATGCAGCGGCCGATGGCGAGGTCGACGAGATTGAGGGTCTGGTTGTGACCGACGAGAGTACCTTGGAAATTCATCTTGCGGCCACCGATCGCCTGCTCCCCTTTTCCCTGAGTCAGCTGTATTGCGGGGTCTTCAACGTCGAGGATGCCGAAGGGGATCCCGACTATTTCTTGAAAGCGAACCCGCTTGTCAACGGCCCCTACCAGCTTACCGAGGTGCATCCCACTGGTCTGCAGGCCGTGTTTTCTCCAAACCCCAATTGGTGGGGTGACGAGCCCGTGATCACCAAGATTGTCATGCAAGCGTTCCAGGACCAGATGGCGATGGGCATTGCTATGGAGAACGGGCAGATTGACGTAGGTTGGTTTGGCGACCGCAAGGTGGCCAAGGAAACGATGGAGAGAATCGGAGGATACACGGTCACGGTGCGTACGACGAGTTTTGCCTACGCCTCATTCAAGGCAGACGTGGAACCGGTAGATGACGTTAACCTGCGCAAAGCCCTACTCCACGCCATCGACTTTGAGACCATGGTCGAAGTGGCCGGACAGGGGACGAAATGGGTCTGGCCTGCACCGGGTCTCGTAGAGGGCTTCCAGTGTCATGACCCGGCCACGGCCAGCTACACCGAGTTCAATGTCGATCTGGCCAAGGAGTATCTGGCCAAGTCCAGGTACGGGACCGGGGACCAAGTCCCCAAGATTCGCATGACGCCCAACGGCACCGACCCTGTTAACATCAAGAGTTTGCAGATCATGCAGGAAGCATGGCGGGTTCATTTGGGCATCACCGACGTGGAGATCAAGGAACAGCCTTCGGGCTATGGTGATGACGAGAGACTGATCGCTATCGAACGCCAGAGCACCGGCGCGAGTCCCGCTGATGCCGCCGTGTTGGCCAGGAACACGTTCCACTCGAATAGCCCCGCGGCCTCGCATTTCATGGGCGGCTACAAGAACGAACGAGTGGACGAGCTTATCGAGAAGGCTCTGGCCATGAGCCGTGACGACCCCGAGTTCTGTACAACGATTCGCGAAGCCGAGGATCTATTCCTGGATGATGCCATGCTCATTCCCCTCTATACCAACCACCGTCCTGTCGAGCTGGCACGCGAACTCGCCGTGGCGCAACCCTGGGCGAAGAACGTCTTCATAGGGCCTGCTTACTACTTTCTCCCTTGGGTCGAACCGAAGATGACTATCGAGAAGTGACGACTGATCGTCCGGTCAGGGCAGATTGCCCGTCTGCCCTGACCTGCGCGACTTGAGTAGAAGCGCAGTACTCCGCATCGCTCAACTTCCTGGCTCAGGAGTCGGAAAGCATAATGGTCCGCTACCTTGTTTCGCGTTTCGCGGTCGTGATACCGGTTGTGCTGGTGGTGCTGCTGATCACCTTCACCCTGGGATACTACGCGCCGGGCGATCCTATCCTGATCATTTATGGCGAGGACCTCTACCGTCTCAGGCCGGAGGACCTGGCCCGCATGAGACGCAACCTGGGCCTCGACCGGCCCTACTGGGAGCAATATCTGGACTACATGGGCCGCACCGTTCGCGGCGACCTCGGCCGCTCGATAGCGTCGAAGGTTCCGGTCAACCGCCTGCTCGCCAGCTCGCTGCCAATCTCGCTGCAACTGGGGCTCGTGGCCGGGGTGCTCCTGGCCTTGCTGGGCATTCCTCTGGGCGTCCTCGCTGCCCTTCGCCACAACACCTGGTTGGACTATCTGATCGTCAGTCTGGCCCTCGTCGTGCGCTCGGTGCCTGTTTTTGTGCTGGCGCCTCTTCTGCTGATTCTGCTAGTCCTTCAGCTCAAAATAATGGACGTTCCCGCCGGCTGGAGAGGCATCGCCACGCCCGCAGTTGTCCTGCCGGTCATGTTGCTGGCAGCCTACCCGTTGGCCGATGTCATCCGCCAGACTCGAACAGGGGTACTGGAAGTCTTGCAGGAAGACTATGTGCGTACCGCCCGCTCCAAAGGACTTCCTACATTGTTGATCATCACCCGCCATGTCTTGCGCAACGCCCTCATTCCGGTCGTTACCTCACTCGGGCTGATCGTCAACGGACTCATCCATGGTTCTGTGTATCTTGACCGTATTTTCAACATACCCGGCTTCGGCAATCTGGTCGTCAGCGGCATTCAGCGCCTGGATTTCCCCGTCATCCTCGGCACCACCGTGTTTAGTGCTTTACTCGTGATAGTCGCCAATCTGGTGGTCGATCTGATCTATCCCTTCCTGGATCCCCGCGTGACCTACACGGAAAGGGAAGGGGACTGATGAGCCGGAATCGGAAACTCGACCTCAGCCATAGCGCGCAAGGGCAGGGCGATGCCCTTGATCAGATTGCAACAAGCCGAGGATTGTGGCGCGATGCCGGCCGCCGCCTTGTGCGCAACCGCCTTTCACTGGTCGGCATTTTCGTATTGGCGATCCTGTTCGCATTGGCGATTTTCGGCCCAGCCATCGCGCCCTACCCGTTCATGGAACAGAATCTCAAGCTAATCAGCGAACCGCCTAGCGCCGACCATTGGCTGGGTACGGACCAGTTGGGGCGCGATGTGCTGAGCCGCATCCTGTGGGGGGCGCGCACGGCAACAACGGTCGCCATCTTCGTCACTACCATCAGCCTGGTCGTTGGCGTCGTTCTCGGCGGCGTGGCGGCCTTCGCCGGCGGCATGGCCGACTGGCTCATCATGCGCCTTACAGACGTCGTCATGTCGGTGCCATCGATCATGCTCGCGTTACTGGTCAACACGGCCATCAAGAAGCCCGTAGCCATCTGGTTCGAGAATATCTACGAACAGACGGAGTGGGCCTTTTTCAGGAGTACAACGTTTCTCGACTACCTGATTGTCTTGGGCGCCCTGGCCATCGTCTCCTTCCCCCGTTATGCGCGCCTGATTCGCGGGCAGATCCTCTCGCTGCGTCGGCGAGAATATGTCACTGCCGCACGCTCCAGCGGTGTGCCCTTCGCGCGAATCCTCTTTCGCCATCTCGTTCCCAATGCTCTGGGTCCGTTGATCGTGGCAGCGACCTTCGGCTTTTCCGGCGCGATGGTAATGGAGGCATCTCTCAGCTACCTTGGGATCGGCATCCAACCGCCGGCCGCCAGCTGGGGCGCGATGATCAACGACAGCCTGATGGATTGGCGTTACGAACCTTGGCTGCTGGCGATGCCCGCGATTGCCCTTGCCATTTCGGCTCTCGCCGTCAACTACATTGGCGACGGGCTCAACGACGCGCTTAACCCGCGTATAGCCGCCGGTCGAGCGGGGTCACAGGGAGAGTGATTGGATGCAGCTTACACAGATCGCGTTTCAGGACCCTGCCACCAATGTATACTTGCACGACCCCAGTATCCTGCGTCTCGAAAGTGGCGACTTGCTGGTCTCGCTCAACTATCACGGGCCCGGATCTGCCCGCAGCATCGAGGACCAGGAGTGTCTGACAAGCATCTACCGCTCGTGCGATCAGGGCGAGAGCTGGGCGATCCTGACCCATGTCAACCATTGTTTCGCGGCCAATCTCTTCACGCACCGAGGCGCAGTCTATCTGCTCGGCATGGACCGTCGCTTCGGCTCGATCTGCATTCGCCGCAGCGACGACGGTGGCAACACCTGGTCACGCCTGGCGCCAGAAGGGACCGATCCTGCCAGGATTGTGGGTTCGGCCGAGGCTGCGCTGAGAACTTCGGCCCAGCGAATATGCGCGGGACGGTTGTTTCAGGGCGGGCCCGGCGAGGATCCGCCCAATTACCACAGTTCCGTTATGCCGGTTCTGGAGAGCGGCGGCAGGATCTACCGGTCCTTCGAGGATTGTGCGCCAAAGGACTGGGCTGGCATCCACGCCGATTCCTCGATAAGAAGAATGCAGGCGTTTGTGATCTCAGCGCCCGCCGACTCCGACCTGCTAGACCCCGCCAGCTGGCGCATAAGCAACAAGCTACCCTACGATGAAGCTTATTCCAGCGGCTGGGAGAATCCCCCCATCAAACCGGGCTGGCTGGAGGGCAACGTGATGGAGACGCCCGCCGGTGCGCTCTGGAACATCATCCGCTTCAACACGGATCCGGTCGTGGACAAGGCCGCCATCATCCACATCCACGACGAAGGCCGCCGTGTTTCGTTCGACCCGGCCAGCGACTTTATCGACTTGCCCGGCGGGATGACCAAGTTCGCCATCCGTCGCGATCCAGAGTCAGGCCTCTACTGCATGCTGTGCAATAACAATACCAATCCCCGCTATCCGAACCAACGAAATGTGCTGTCGCTCTTCTCCTCGGTCGATCTGATTAAGTGGGAATTGTGCAAGACACTCATCGAAGATGATTCGGGGCTTCCGTGGGAGGACTCAGTTGAGCAGGTAGCCTTCCAGTACCCTGACTGGCAGTTCGATGGCGATGACATCATCTACGTGCTTCGCACAGCGTACGGCGGCGCGGCCGACTACCATGATGCCAACCGCATCACCTTCCACCGCCTCACCAATTTCCGCGATCTCTTGCGTCCCTGACCACCACAATGCAAAACGAATCGTCCAGCTGGCCCTCCCTGACTCGTTACGAAGGGCCGCATCTGCAAGAGATCGCCTTTCCTCTTGGCGGCATCGGCACCGGCAGTCTCTGTCTGGGCGGCCGCGGCGAATTCCGCGATTTTGAACTTTTCAACTGCCCTGACAAAGGCTGCAACCCGCCCTTCACCTTTTTTGCCTTGCGGACACAGTCGCCTGGAGAGCCCGCCGTGACGCGCATCCTGGAGGGCGCGCTCCAGCCACCATTCCGCGGCGGCGGATTTGGGGCCGGCGTCCCGCTGGCTGGCTTGCCGCGCATGCGCAACGCGGCACTTGACGCCTGTTATCCCTTCGCCCGCTACACACTCAGCGATGCGGACGTTCCGTTGACCGTTCATCTGGAGGCTTTCAACCCCCTGATTCCCCTGGATATCGATCGCTCAGGGCTGCCCGTCGCTATAATGCGCTATCGTCTCGTGAATCGGACCGACGAGCCGGTTCAGGCCTCGGTAGCGGGCAGCCTGTACAACTTTATCGGCTGCGATTCCAGCAAGCGTAGAGGGCAATGGAGTAGCAAGCCGGCGGAGCCTGGCCAACTTCTGGGCGGCAATGTCAACGTGCTTCGCCAGGCCACGAATGACAGAGTGCCGCTGCAAGGTTTGCTCATGCGCTCGGAAAGAGTAGCGCCACGTACGCCCCAAGACGGGACGATGGCCCTTGTTGCTCTCAGCGGAGAGGCGACCTGGCGGCGCGGCTGGGGTTCAAACCACTGGAACCGGAGTATTCTCAGCTTCTGGGACGATTTTGGTGAAGATGGCCTCCTCGAAGATTTGTCGGTCTCTGGGCCCAGTCCGGAAGGCCAGGGTCAGGTTGGCTCGCTCGCCGTTGGCACGACCGTACCGTCTCTCGGCAGCACGGCCCTCACTTTCCTAATCTGCTGGCACTTTCCACATCGGACCGCGGCCGGATGCGGCTGGGATACGCTTGATCCGGAAGGGGGCTGGGTAGGCAACTACTACGCAACACATTATGCGGACGCGTGGGACGTCGCAGTACAGGTCGCGCCGCAACTCGAATCGCTGGAGGCGGACTCTTTGACCTTCGCGCGCGCTGTGGTTGACGCCAGTCTGCCACAGACAGTGAAGGAGGCCGCGCTTAACAACCTTTCCACCCTGCGGAGCCAGACCTGTTTCCGTACGGCCGACGGCCGTTTCTTCGCCTTTGAGGGTACCGAGGACAGCCGAGGAAGCTGCTTCGGGTCCTGTACCCACGTCTGGAACTATGAGCAGGCTACGGCCTACGTCTTTCCCGCCCTGGCCCGCTCCATGCGCGATTCGGAGCTGGAGGAGGGGACGCTGCCCAACGGCATGAACTGCTTTCGTCTGCACTTGCCCATGGGCGGTGAGCCGTGGAAGTACGCAGCCGCCGACGGTCAGATGGGAGTCGTGATGAAGTGTTACCGCGAGTGGCAGCTCTCGGGTGACAGTGAATGGCTGGCCCGGCAGTGGCCGACTATCCGTTCGCTCGTCCGCTACGCCTGGCTGCCCGGAGGGTGGGACGCGGACCGGGACGGTGTAATGGAGGGCGTGCAGCATAACACTTTCGACATCGAATTTTTCGGTCCCAATCCGCTATCCGGCATCTGGTACCTGGGCGCGCTGCGGGCGGCCGCGGAGATGGCTGAGGCGGTGGGCGACATCGAGTTTTCCGAAGTGTGCCGTTCTCTTTTTCAGCGCGGCTCGGCCTGGACGGACGCCAATCTTTTCAACGGCGAGTACTACGTCCAGCAGATCAGGACGCCCGCCAGCCTGGAGGATACGCTGCCCGAACTGCGCGCAGGTATGGGAGAAACGAATCTGGCCGATCCGGACTTTCAGATGGGCGACGGCTGCCTCATTGACCAACTGGTGGGTCAATATGTGGCCCACGTGACGGGACTCGGCTACCTTCTGTCGCGGGAGAATGTCGGGTGTGCGCTACAGTCATTGTACCGATACAACTTTCGCCGCGACCTTCGCAGCCACTGGAACAATATGCGTACCTATGCTCTGGGCGACGAGGCAGGAATGCTGATGGCGAGCTGGCCCCACGGTGACAGGCCGAACGTGCCTTTTCCCTATTGGGGCGAAATAATGACGGGTTTCGAATATCAGGCTGCTGTGCATATGATTTTCGAAGGGATGATCGATGAGGGGCTGGAAGTGATCGACGCCATCCGGCGGCGGTTCGACGGCCAGCGGCGAGACCCGTGGAACGAACATGAGGCCGGTCATCACTACGCGCGCGCGCTCGCAAGTTGGGCGGCGATCCCGGCGCTGAGCGGATTTCGCTACTCGGCCGTCTCAAAGCGGCTCGAACTGGCGCCGCGCTGGCGCCCGCAGGCATTCAGGTGCATCTGGACCGCGGGTTCCGGCTGGGGCACGGTTCAACAGAGCAAGGGCGAAAGCGAACAGAACGTGTGCTGGGAAGTGCTGGGGGGTGAGTTGACCGTACAGGAGATGGCATACGCGCCGCCGCCGGGTGCAGTGGTTGAAAGCGTCAAAATTGAACTAGGTGGCGAGCTTGTTCTGGCCACGACAGCGGGGCAGGCTGATCGATTGACGATTACTTTACATGAGGAAATTCGAGTCAATGCCGAGCGGGATCTGAGGGTCTGCTTTAACATAGACTAGGAGCTGTGAGCGGTCTCGATCCATTAGCTTTTTTCGCCTCACTAGAGGTGTGAATCCGATCTGATACAGTAAGCTTGGCGTCAGGCCATTGAACTCCAGGCAACGGCCTGTGTTTCGCGGGATCGTTGTGAATTCTACGTTCCCAAAGCCTGATCTTTCTCAATCAGATGATTGGACTAGCCATTAAGTCTGATTCATCCAAGGGGTGCTCCTGTCCCACATAGTTAGCAGGTCGTCGAGTTCGGCCTCGGCCTTGGTCTGCTGGCCAGTCCTTGCGAGGTTGTTCATCTCGAAGGGATCGTCTCGCAAATCGTAGAATGAGGTAGGTTCCCGCTCTGAATTCGCCTCAGTATGGACAGCTCGCCGCCCAAGGAGGTGTGTGGGCGTCCTGACCCCGATTTCGCCTCCACTGGTCTCGATGAAGCCCCAGGTTTCTGTCAACTGGTTGCGCTCCCCTGTCAGAATCGGCGTAAGGTCGCGCCCCTGGACTTGAGAGGGTACGGTGCAGTCGCTGGCCTCCAGCACAGTTGGCATGATGTCAATGAGCTGCGCCACCTGCGAACTGTTGACACCCGCCCCCCACAGCCAGGGTGCGTGGAAAATCATCGGAATGCGAATCGATTCTTCGATGAGGAGGCCTTTGTTGAAACGGTGATGGCTGCCCAGGTTGTCGCCGTGATCGGAGGTGAAGACGACGATTGTGTTGTCGAGCAGGCCGTTTGCACGCAGCCCCTCCATCATGCGCCCCACCATGTCGTCGACCCAGGTTGTCAGGCCATAGTACAGCGCGGTCATTGTACGCAGGTCGAAACCCTTTGAGAGTTCCAGCGTATGGGATAGTTTCAGGGAATAGTAGAGAAAATCCCAGAGGTAGACCTTGAACCAGTTCTCGTCATACGCCATTTCACCGTCCAGGAACACGTTGGGCCTGAGCGGTACTTCATCCGGGTCGTACATGGTCAAATATTCAGATGGCGCGTCGGCCAGCGGCATGTGGGGAGGAGAGATACTGTAGTAGAGAAAGAACGGGTTTTCGCGGTCGGCGGCCAGGTAGGAGAGGACCTTTTCGTTCTCGTAATCCACGCTGAAACCGTCCACCAACTGCGGGGGGCCGCCGTTCTCAACGAAATCCTGGCCGGTGTGGCGGTGATTTACGCGCGGGTGAAGCGTGTAGTCGAATCCGACCTGTTCGGGGGCGGTATGAATATGCCACTTGCCGATCAGCGCGGTATCGTAACCGGCGGCTTTGAACTGCTCTGCGACCGTCGGATCGGGCAGGTGGACTCGTTGCTGGAGCGGCCAGGAGGCAACTATGGGCCTGCCTTGTTCATCGGGCTCGGTGGCGTTATTGAGCGAGCCCATGCAGGTACGAGAGTACTGGCCTGAGATCAGTGAAGACCGGGCCGGCATGCATACCGGATTTGTCGACACGGCATGCTGGAAACGCAATCCTCCTGCAGCCAGTTGGTCGATGTTGGGTGTACGGATTACCTGATTGCCGTAGCAGCCGACTTCGAATGCACGCAATTGGTCGCAGATACATACGATTACATTGGGTTTGCTTTCCATGATCGGATACCGTCTGACCTTTCCTTGCCTTTTCCTTTCTGGCGCAGTAAGTTGCTTGTAGAGACCTCTCGTAACTACTCAGCCTCAACCAATTTGCGTTCCTGACTGAGGCGAGCAAAGGTGCTCTCTCGACTCTCTACTTTCTTATGGGCGGTCGGCCGCAAGCGGCCTCCCTTGTGCAGGGGCTGCGCCCCCGCAACGCCCCCCTCCAAAACCATCGCTCACCGACCGTGTGTGCGTATTCCAGCGGTGCCGCTCCAGCAACGTGGCTGCCGCCAACCGAATACGCAATCAGATTGCCTGAATGGCGGCAAGGATAAAGGGCTTGCCAAGATAGGCATTTTATATGGCTTAGTAGCTACGACCTCTCTATCGCGGACTCTCACAGCCAGTTCGGACGACAGGCTACTGGGAAGGGGAATCGGCCTGGTTCTTGTAGACATTTTCCGGTAGAAGTGTGTGCGGCTCGTACAATTTCGAGACTGTAACGAAGTGGATTCCCCGGCTTTTCAAGGCTGCGATAATCGCAGGCACTGCGGCGACGGTGGACTTGTGAATGTCATGGGCCAGGATTATTGCGCCAACGGGCGCATCGACTATCCGGGAGGCGACAGTTTCAGCGTCGCGATCCTTCCAGTCGAGCGGATCAACGCTCCAGAATATGATGGGCAAGCCGGATGCCGCCAACACACGGTCATTGTAGGCGCCATAGGGAGGACGTAGAAATGGTGTCGGCACGCCGACGATTTGCGTGATAAGGTCGTCGGTCAGCTGCAACTGTTCCCTGATTTGCGCATCCCCCATCTGCGTCAAGTTTGGATGATCCCAGGTATGATTCCCGATTTGATGGCCTTCCTGAAACATGCGCTGAACAGTTTCGGATTGAATGCGGACTTGGGTCCCCAGGACGAAGAAGGTAGCTTTGACATTGTGCTCTTTGAGAGTGTCCAGCAGGCCTTCTGTGTAGAAGGAGGGGCCGTCGTCGAATGTGAGGGCCACGCACGCGACTTCATGGCAGTTGATCTCATCCTGGGCCGTAGCCACTGGCAGTGCCGACGCCCTGAAATTCAGAATAGAGAGTTCAGGGGAATTGCGGAAATCAGGCAGGTTGAAAATTGTCGCTGCCGCCGCCGGCGCAAAGGCGAACGCTGCCGAGCGTTTTGCTACGTTAGCAATTTTGAATCCCAACGAGGTATTGTCTGCTTCGATACCCAAGAGAACGCGAACTTCGGGTTTGAGCAGATCGGCAATTTCGGCAACTGCCAGCATAATTTCGACCGGACCATCTACGCCAGGTGCGACCTGATACTTGTCGAACCGGATCAGAAACGTGCCTTCGTCCTGAAACACGATGTAGTCAAAGTTTTCGGTCGTTGGTTCGGTGCCTCCTTCGATCGGCCAGGAATAGCTCTCAAACAGGGCCTTCTTGCGATCGTCGTCAGCGTCAGGCTCGCGCTCGGCAATTTGCCTGCGGAGACGTTCTGCCAGCGCTTCCCTGGACAGTTCGGAGAGGCGATGCAGGTAGCTGTCATCAACAAAAAGATCGGGGATGGTTATCTCGGCGCCGCCGCCAAGATCAAAGATGTAACTGGAAACCAATGTATTGCCTGTGCCACCGGTATATATTGACCGGGTCAAGGCGAAGAACATTAACTGTTCGTTGGCGAATGTCACTTCATGGTCCTGGCGGTAATGGGTTACAAAGGAGGCTGCCTCTTGTCCGGTGTCCTTCTTATAATCTTGATATTCTTTCTCAATCTCAGCGGCAGTCGTCCGGTACTCCTCGATGAACTCTTGGGTAATCTCTTCTATTCGTGCATTGATTGCTTCCTGTCCAGTAACAGGATAGGAGACGTAGAGCTGCGATCGTTCATCGTTTTCAATCTCTTCGAATTCAACGGTATCGACAGACGGGCCTGCCGGCGCTGCGGCTGCGGCTTCAACTTCGATACCCAGCATTTGGCGTATTTCCGGTCTGATCAGATCTGCAAGGGAAGCAAGTGGCAATACAGCCTCGACCACTCCCGCTACGCCAGCGGCAACCTGATACTTGTCAAACATGACCAATATTGTCCCGTCTCCTCGAATGAAGATATTATCGAAGTTTTCGGCCGTTGGAGCAGTACCATTCTCTACCCATTGCAGGTCGCTCGCCAGCTCCTCCTTGCTAATGCGCTCTGCCAGTGTCTCCCTTGTCAGATCCGAAAGACGATTCAGGTAGCTGTCATCTACAAATAGATCAGGAATGGTCAATTCAGCGCCGCTACGCCGATTGAATATGTAACCGACGACGTAACTGTTGCCCGTGCCACCTGTATGGATGGATCGCACAAGATCGAAGAAAATCAGGTTATCGTTTGCGACGGAAACGTCAAAGTGTTGCCGGTAGTGGGTGATGAAAGTTGCTGCCTCTTTCCCTGTTTCCTTCTTGTATTCCTGATAGGCCGCCTCGATCTCGGCTGCGGACGTCCGGTATTCGGCGATGAATTCCTGCGTTACTGCTTCCATACGGGCGTTGATCGCATCTTGTTCCGTTACGGGATAGGAGACTCGGAGAAGCGACCGTTCCTCGTTATCTCTTTCTTCGATCGCCAGGACCCAGACATTTTCATACTTGGAGGCGTCGAACGATTCGGTGTGGGTAGGTGCAGCTGAAGACTCGGCCTCGGACTGGGTCGGACTTGGCGGAATTGACTGGCACGCGGCCATAGAAAAGAGCGCTAAGAGCATTGCAATCAGAAGGGATTTTCGGGGGCGTTTCATTTTGACTTCTCCTTCTAAGGAGTTTGCCGGCATAACGACTGGGCTCGGAGGCTACTTCAAGTTAGAGACAGTACTAACGATGCATTCCCACATTGCACGATCTGGCACTTCTGTAGGTTCTAGGGATGTAGTGGACTTTCTTGCTCAGTGGCGTTAGTCTAGCTGAGTTTGAAGGATTCGTACAGGAAGAACTGCATGTTTGCAGTTAACAAGTTCCGGCGGCTGTCAATCCCCTTATCCCTGCTTCAATCCAGCCCGACACTTCGTTTTCACTGCTTAGTCAAATCCAATTGCAGACCCTGACTTGCCAGTTTGGAACGTGTGCCCTAAGCTGCATCAAGGTTGGTATTCATCGGGACGGTTGGTACGTCTAGAAGTAATACGTTCAAAGTAATGGGGCACGGTTCTTTTCCTGTCTACTGGCTAGCTTCTCGCCCTTCTCACAAGTGCATGATGGGCTTGAGACCTGGCGTGAACAACTGCAATGCCACGCAGAAAGGGACCTCTGCTTTCCTGTTGCTGCTTACCCTACCTGTCCAATTTCAGCCAAGGCGGCGTGAACCAACCAGTTGGGCTGCGCTCTGGAGTCGGAGTCTGGTGAGTCTAAAATATGGCGGTTGCCAATTACTATTTGAAAAGTAACTACCAAGCCATACACAGTGGCTGTGTGGACCAGACCTTCGGTCGCGCCGCCATCAGGGCTATCTCATCGTGTACTCGTTGGCCACCGCCACGTTTGTAGAGCGACACTGCTGGAATGAGCACACACGGTCGATGAGCGATGGTTCTGGAGGGGGGCGTTGCAGGGGCGCAGCCCCTGCACAAGGGAGGGCCGAAGGCCCGACCGCACAACTGCAGTGGTCAGTGATCAGTAACTTCTGCGGTTGGAGGTCGGTGGTCGGTGGGTTGAAGCGGCAAGTGGGGGAGTAGACTCCGTTCGCCAGGCACGATGCTGGGGAAGAGTAAACACGGTCGGTGAGGCATGTTTTTGTAGGGGGGCGTTGCGGGGGCGCAGCCCCTGCACAAGGGAGGGCCGAAGGCCCGACCGCACAACTGCAGTGGTCAGGCGTCAGGGGTCAGGGATCAGTAACTTCTGCGGTTGGAGGTCGGTGGGTGGTGGGTTGAAGCGGCAAGTGGGGGAGTAGACTCCGTTCGCCTCGTTCAGCGTCTCGAACTGACTGTGGCTGTGTAGTCACAGTTTAGAAGTGCCGCAAAGAACTGGGATCTCTTCCAATGTTGGCGATTTGTTGGTCGAATATTGCCTGATTGTTGACAACCAGAAAGAGGGAGAAATAATGATTCGGAAAGCATTTGTCATGTCGGTGAATCCCGATAAGCACGAGGAGTATGAGAGGCGCCATTCGCCTATTTGGCCCGAACTGGAGGCGGCCCTCAAGGCACACGGCGTCAACAATTATTCGATTTTTCTGCACGCGGAAACCAATCAGCTGTTTGCTTACGCTGAAATAGAGGATGAGGCGCAGTGGAACAGCATCGCCGACGAAGCGATTTGTCAGAAGTGGTGGCAGTACATGGGAGACGTCATGCCTTCAAATGCCGATAACAGCCCCGTTTCGACAGATCTGCATGAGGTCTTTCACATCGACTGAGAGGTTAGAGAAGCTATGGTAGCTGCGTCTCGACTATCCATCCCGTAGTATACACTTTTCCTACCCCGGCCAGCCCTTTCGCAGACGCACTCCTTTATGCTGAATGTAGGATAACAGGCTCTACTGCCCTTCGTCTATAGTTAATCTCTGCAACAGGTGATGCTCCCTTTCGGAGAGCGTTTCCCAGAATGAGCGCGCGATCGGGTGTCTGTCCGTATGGGGACGGTAAAACCAGGAGCGTACAAGGCCGAAACCGGCCAGGACGCGCGGGGTACTCGTCAGGTTTGGCGAACCGCGGTGCAGACACCTTGGATCGCGAATCATTACGTCGCCGACTTCCATCAAGAGCGATTTCAGTGGGAACTCTCCGGCTTCAGTGCGGGCTAGCCCCTTGGCTTTGGGCAGCAGGTGCGTCCCCTCAGCAATCTGAAAAGGGCCCCGTTCTGGTGTGACATCGACGAAGGGCCAGTTCACTGCCAGGAAATGCGGCGGCAGGATGAGGTCGGGCTGCTCCGGGTACAACAATGGCAGGTCTGTGTGAATATCCTGATGGACAGAACCTATGAATGGCGTGTCGGAGGCAAAATTGTTTAAGACCAAATCTTCCCCCAGGATTCCGGAAGCGATGGCGAGAATTGTGTCGTCATTGAAAAAGGCGGGATTGTAGAGGGGAGGACGAAACGGCAGCGGGATGTAGTGGCGATGAGGTCCTCGATTCGGATTGTCGGCGTGGTCGGCCAGGTAGGCGTCGGCGATGGGGTTGAAGGCCTGCCGACACGCCTCGACCGCGTCGACGGGAAAGTGGCCGCGTAGAAGGCAGTAGCCATCCGTCAGGATCTGGTTAACGCAGCTCTGAATGTCTATAGTCGTCATTTTGTCCCCCTCAGTAGAATGCAGACATTGTGCTGTACTTCGTCAAAAAAAGTCTTATCTTAGGGCAATCTCGAAACAGTTCTGTGTGGTTCAGCCTGTAAAGTTCTCCAACTCCGGTGTGGTCGGCAGACCGTCGATTACGCCCAGGTGTGTGGTTGTGTAGGCGCCGGCGCGGTTGGCCTGCTCGACGGCTGACCCTATGTCCTCGCCTTTGCCGAGAGCAACGGCCAGGGCGGCGTTGAAGCTGTCGCCGGCGCCGGTGACGTCCAGCGCCTGTACCGGAACAGCCGGAATCTCCTCGGTGCCGGCGGCGGTTACGATGACGGCACCTTTTTCGCCGCGCGTCACAATAATCGTCCCGACGCCCAGGTCCAGCAGCCTGGCAGTGAGATCGAGCGTTGGCGTGGGATCATCGGGCGCGAGCCCGAGAAGAATACGGGTCTCGCTCTCGTTGGGGGTTAACAGGTCGACATTCGCCAGTATGTTGGGATCCAGGGGCTGGCCCGGCGCGGGATTGAGGATGGTCAGGGCCCCATGTTTTCGCCCCAATTCGAAGGCACGGGCCACGGTTTCAAGCGGCGCTTCCAGCGGCGCCATCAGGACGTCACATTGGGCGATCAGTTGCTCCGCCGCTTCCACATGGTGGGGCCGCATCAGCAGATTTGCCCCAAGGTGCCCTACGATCATGTTGTCGCCCGAAGGCAAGAGCGTAACCATGCCCACACCGGTATTGACATCTCTGATGCGGTGAATGTGTTCCGTCGCGATGCCTTCGCACTCGAAGAGCTGCTCGGCCTCGTCGGCAAAAGAGTCATCGCCAAGGCAGGCAACAAGATTCACTCGCGCTCCTAGCCGGGCGGCGGCGATAGCCTGATTTGTTCCCTTTCCTCCTGGCCCCATATCAAACAGGTCGCCGATCAGTGCTTCTCCAATGACCGGCTTTCGTGGGACGCGCACGGTCAGGCTGACTACGTAGCTGCCGATCACAACAATATCAGGCATTGATCTTCCTTCGCGACGGCGGCGGTGCGCGTTGGATTCTTGAAGCGGCCAACTGTCCTGCGTTTTCACGGCAGAGGGATCAGAGTAATCAGGACTTTAACATCATTACGCCATATTATCAACGGGTATTGGCTGGCTGAGAAGTGGTTGATGATTCGTTGACTATCTCCTATACTGATGCCGACGGAATGGACCAGACAGTTTTCCAGATTCCATCCTGGCTTCAGTGACTTGCAAGACTTCGAAAGGCAAACTGATGAACGCCAGCTACCAGTTCGCCGGCCTGCAGAGGGCGAAAGAGCCCGGTCTGAGCGTGGAAGAGTGCGCGCATCGGATTCACAGGCTGTCATATGTCGAAGAGCGGTTGATGTTCCTGCAGGCAGCGCACATTGTAGCGACGCCGCAGCGGGACCTGAAGGGGCTGCTGTCGCGCCTCCAATACGAAGATGGACTGCATTCGGATCTGCTTAAGAACAGGCTTATGGAACTACGGGTATCCAGGGCGAAAAGCTTTAGCGTTCCCGATGATGATCTGAAGACCGTTCTGGATGAGGCGATGCATTCTGATGGAAGCGTTGAGCTTCTGGCCGCCTTGGCAAAGGTGTTCAAACCGGCGATGCTTGAAGCCTATCGGAACTATGTAGGTCAGACTAATGGCCTGGCCGACTATGAAACTGCGCGCCTGATGCGCAATATTATCGCAGAGGAAGAGCAGGCACTGGAACTGCTGGAAGCAGCCTATGATGATGTTGTGAAAACGGGTGAGGATGAGAAACTGGCGTTGGGCTGGGCGGGAATACTTGAAGCGATGTTGAAGGCTGTCGGAGGCATTGCCGGCGTGGGCGAGAAGTTGGACGGCAGCGTTCGTGCCGTCCGCAGTGGCGGGCCTTTCAAGGTTGCAAAGAGACCAGAGCGTGACAGTTCGTTCTCAAGCGTATGGGATGTAAACCACGTAGATGAGGACCGAGTGCCGGAGCGGCTCGCGCAGATGATTGCCACGCGCTTGGGTGAAATCACTATTGCGGAGGCGCTGGCCATCGTTCTCTTGGAGGTGGATGAGCAACCCTGGTCATTCTACGTTGCCATTTCTCGTCATATGTGGGATGAGATGCGGCATTCCCTGTTTGGTGAGGCCGCGGCGGAGCATGTTTACGGCGACCGTTCTGCCTTGCCTTTGCGAGATTTTGAAATCGAATACTTGTTTGAAATGACGCCGTTGGAGCTTTACGTGATGCTTGGGATCGGCGTTGAGGCGGCCCTGATGAAGTATCCGCCGGGCAAACGCGCCGAGTATGAGTTTTGCCGTGACATTGCCCGTCATCCGCTGATGACCACTCTCCAGGATTTCGATTGGGCCGACGAAGTGGAGCACGTTCAGATCGCTCGCCGGCAGTTGAAGGAGTGGTTTCCGGGAGACGCTGATGAACTGGCGGCACTGGCGGAGAAGGGAATGCAGTTCCGGGCGCGCACGCGGCAACTTCATCCGCCGTCACCCATGCCCATTCCAAAAGAAAGATGAGCGAAGATCAGAGCTTTCGTTCATCGAACCCGAATCGCCGGGACCGTTCTTCGTTCTGTCCTGCCAAGTGGGAATCTGGGGCAGCTTTCGCCTGTCAGGGGCGGGGCAAGGCAGCTGTTGGCGGCTTAGTGTAGCAAGTAAGGCGGCTGCGTTATCTGCATTCGGGGCAGGGATTTCGCTATTTGGAAGGAAGAGCGAAAGAGCTTGTTTATGTTGAAGCCACAGTGACCAATTTGGGAGGAAAGATCCGAATGCGAACTAATTTCGTGCGAGAAAAAGCAGTTGGCGGGCAATCCACTTTCGGCTGTTTCCTGGGGATGGGAAGCCCGACAGTGGCTGAGCTGCTGGCACATGCCGGCTGCGAGTGGCTGCTGATCGAGATGGAGCATAATGGGCTCGATATGGCAGAGGTGGAGCACATCCTCATGGCCATGAACGGGGCTGATACCATTCCCCTGGTGCGCATTCCGTCGGCCGATCCGGTCTTTATCCAGAGGTCATTGGACATCGGCGGCATGGGGATTGCAGTGCCCATGGTCAAGACAGTTGCCGAGGCTGAGGCGATTGTGCGCGCAACGCGCTATCCCCCGGAGGGCAGGCGTAGTTTCGGGCCGCTCAGGGCGTCAAATTACACTATCAATTACGAAGACTACTTCGATCAGGCGAATGACAACATCCTGGTCATGCTGATAATCGAAACGACGGAGGCGGTCGAAAATCTGGAGGAAATCGCGAAGGTGCCCGGCATTGACGTCCTGTTTATCGGCGCCTTCGACCTTTGCCTGGCCATGGGTTTGAACCCGTTCCACATGCCTTTGCCGGAGATTGACGCGGTCATGGAGCACGCGCTGGCTGTTGGCCGCGCTTGCGGCGTGGCCGTCGGCACAGGGGTTGGCAACCCCGAGGAGCTGCACACCCGTGCGCAACAGGGCTTCACTTTTCTGAGCTACGGCCCGGACTATAAGCTATTGACCGACTCAATTAGACCGGGCATTGAGGCATTCAGGCAGATAGATCTTGGCTGACTGTGTCGCGTGCATAAAAGGCTCTGCCGGACTTGAATATTTGTCCGGCAGAGCGCGCCGTTCCGAAGGGTGATACTAAACCGCCAAAGCCACTGCCCGAACTTCGCCGAATTCCCGCTCCAGCTTCGTCCAGGTGTGCCCTCGATCCGTGCTGCAATAGAGCTGCCCGGCAACGCTGTAGGCTACGATCCAGTCAGGCAAGGCCGGGTTGTGGGAGACCGCCCAGATTGTGCTGTTGGCTACGCCTCCCAGGTCGGCTCGCTGCCACGTTTTGCCCAGGTCAGTGCTGTGGAACAGGCCGCCTTCGTCTCCGGGCGGACCGTTGCCGGCTCCGACCCAGATGCGGCTGTCCCCATTTGACAGATGGATAACGCCGCGGCAGTAGGGCCAGGGATAGTGGTCCCTGACTTCAAGGGGCGTCCAGTTCTGCATGTCGGTTGTCACACAGACGTCGTTATTTGTGGCTGCGACCAACGTCTTGGGCGAGCCGGGCACAACTGCAAGGCCGTGAATGTCGAGGCTGGACAGGCCCTCGCTGCCCTCTCGCCAGGTATCGCCGCCGTCATGGCTTATGCGCATGCCGTCGATTTCGATGCCGGCGTAGACCGTATTTGGGTCTTCCGGATCGAAAATGATGCTGGTCACACGGGGGGTTAGAGGGATTCCTTCGCACTCCTCGGCGAGGTCGACATCCAGCATTTGCCAGCTACTGCCACCGTCACGAGAGCGGTACAGGGCGGAAGGACAGGTCCCGGCAAAGATGGTGTTGGCATCTGAGGGGTCGATTGCGAGCGCCCAGATCTCAAGGTCATTCATGGGTGAATCTACGAGCTCCCAGGAGTCGGCGCCATCGCGAGTGCGGTAGAGGCCGGCTTCGGTTCCCGCGTAGAGCACTTTTGCGTTATCGGGGTCGATAGCAATCGCTCTGATGTCGGCCTCCATGAACATGCCTTTCGAGGCACGCTCCCAGGATTCACCGCCGTCGAGGCTACGCCATACACTCTGCCCGATGGTGCCGGTGTAGATGATAGGCTTTGCTGTCATTTAAGTACCTCCTCGTTATATTGAATGTTGTCTTTATTGTATTCGTATTCTAATGTAAGTTCAATTTGATATCAAGAGTTTTTCGTACTCTGGGTTGAGTTCAAATTTAGGCCATAGACGCGTTACGACCTGGAATGGATGGGCATTGATACGGTCGATGAAGGCTTTGCAGGCATCGAATAGTTGACGCATGGATTGATGGCAGTGGTTGTGCGTGACTTCTTCTCGCATCCAGCGCCAGAGATTTTCGATCGGATTGAGGTCGGGACTATAGGCAGGCAGCGGGATGAGAGTGAGACCGAGTTTGGCGGCAGCAGCCTGAACGGACTTTGCTCGATGCCAGGTGGCGCCGTCCCAGATGATGACGACTGCGCCCGGTTCATCCGCCAGCCATTCAACCATGCGCTGCAAGAACTGAATCGTGTGTTCTTTGTTACAGTTGCCCTCGTTCCAGATGAAACACTGTCCGGCGCCGAAATCGTAGGCGCCATACCAGTTAATGCGATCAGAGAGCGGAGCAGAGTCACTCATACGCCAAGCAATCTTGTTCTTTGCGGTCCAGGTGTAGCCCAAATCCATATCGCGGTGGATGTGGGCTTCATCAATATAGATCAAACGGCGTTCCTGGCGACAGAGTTGCTCATACAACCTTTGAAAGCGTTCCATAAAGGCCGCACGTTTCTGTGGGTCGGCTTTCTTGAGCACTTTTTGGCACTTTTTCCAGCGCAACTGCGCTGCTTGCACAATCCGGTGCAGCGTGCTGCGAGCGGGGTTGCAATCCATGACTTGCTTGAGCCAGCGCCGCAGCTTTTTCAACGTCCAACCATGACCGGGCAGGCCATGCTCTACAGGTTCCGTCTCACAGATTACGCTGACGAGTTGCTTGACCTGCTCCGGGCTAAAAAAGGGCGACGTCCACCCGTATGACGATAGAACACGGCCTTGGGCCCAAACTGATTGTAGCGATGTACCCAATTCAAGACTGTCTCTTTGGTGCGTCCGATTTCCCGCGCCCAAGCACAGGCACTCGTTTGCTTATTTGCGATCATATACAACGCCAGAAAACGTTCCCGGCTGCGGGCATCTTTGGCTTCCACCGACAACACCCGCAAGTCAGCCAGCGTCTGTCCCCATTTTTCCATATCCGGTCGAACCATCTTTGCTTCCTTTCCTTACATAAAGCGAGTCTGTCAGATGGTTCTACCACAACATACGCACCCTTGACCAATACTCTTGATCTCATTTGGGATCTACATTAGTAAGCGTTTCCACGATGTGGACGTAGATACGTTGCAGCCCAAGACGACGGCGATGCCGCTGGAAAGGTTGCTCCAAGAGTAGCGAGCCGCGGCAGCATCTGGGTGGAAAACCAACTCTATTTTACCCCAGCGCTAATTCTGGCTGCCACTGCTGAAAATCGCCGCTGTCCTGGCCAAGAATGGCGCCAAGCTCGCGCGTTAGCCAGGCAAATTGGCGCTCGAACCAAGGGAGCGGGAAACCTCCTCCGGCCGCTGCGGCCAGCTCCTTAAAGTGTACTGCCTGCAACGCATAGATGCGCAGCAAAGGAGCGGCCAGGGTCGACATAACCGTCGGGTCGGTTGGATAGGTGTCGTTCAAAGACGTCAGCCAACTTGCGGGGAAGATCTGCGACATGTGTTTGGCCCGTTTTCCGTAAGACAGTCCCGCTCGCCGCCACATCAGTTTGAGCAGATCGCTTCGTGCGAGGTCGAGTGTAATCTGAACCGAATGCAGCTCCTGGTTGTGAAAGACGGCCGGCGTGTGCAGCATCATCAGGAGCAGGAACTTTGCCCGCTGCCAGACTGAGGCCGGGGTCAGCGGGTCGGTGTCGGGCCAGACCTGGTCGGGCGGCAGTATTGGGGCCTGGCGGAATGCGGGCGCGCCGGCCGGTAGACGTGAAAAGAGTATTTCCCACTCATACAGCACCAGCCCTTGGGCCTGACTGGTTGGAATTGCTCCTGCCTCCACCAGCAGCCCCTCTGAAGTCAAAGCGCGCACAAAGGTTGTCTCCAGCAGCAGGTGGTCTCCCAACCCCTCCAGTAACCTGGACGGTCCAGTGATATTCTGGGGTTCCGATGCATCGTATTCCTGGGCTGTGGGCGCTTGCCAGAGCCGCTCATAATCTTCGTCTGCAATCGCAAACCGAATATCGATATCGGAGTAAGGAGTGCCGCGACCGTCGGCGAGACTACCCTCCAGCCAAACGAGATCGAGCGTGGGAATCTGTTTCAACTCAGCCAACCAGCGCCGAATCAGAGACCACTGGCGAGCTGTTGCTGCTGTTTCGGGCACTCTAATATCCTCCTGAAAGCGACCGCTGATGGACATGTACGTCCGCGTTGATCATCGCTACGCGATTGTTCCTCGCAAGACTGCGCACTGGAATGAATGGCCCGCTTCAACGATGCGCATCGCCTTCTTCACCTCGGCAGGCGCGGCATCGTAGAGAGCGCGAATGGATACGCGGCTGGCCTCTGGTGTGGCCATGCGCTCGGTCCATTCCTCAAAGTCAAGAAATATGCGGTATGGGAAAATGACTTCCATTTCGAAACCGGCGCTGGCGAAGAAAGTATTCCACTCTGCAAGCGTAAAGTCCCGTACATGGGAGGGATCCCGCAATACCTCTATAGCGTTAAGGTAGGTGTCGCTGACATAGTCGCCGAAACCCAACACGTCACTGAGAACAAACGAGCCATCGCCTCGCAGTACACGGCGGAATTCACGCAAGGCCTGTTCCGGCCTGGCCCAGTGATGGGAGCTGTAGCGAGAGACAACAAGCCCAAAGACTGCATCTGTAAAGGGAAGCGACTCCACGTCACCCAGGCGCGTGCTGACGTTTGACAGTCCTCGTTCGCTGGCCAGTACTTCGACCTGGCGAAGCATGGCGTCGGTGAAATCGAGGGCTACCACCTCTGCTACATGTGGAGCAAAGCTGGCAGCAGTGTGCCCTGCACCGCATCCTGCATCCAGAACACGCTCATCTCCGCGCAGATTGGCGGCTTGCACCATCACCGGCAGGTCCTCGCCCTGCGCGTGGACTGCGCTTGTAAGATAGTTGGCCGCTACAGGTCCAAACTGTTCCTGAACGGCGCCTTTCAGGTCGCTGTCTCTAGCCATTCTTGTATAGTGAATAAGATGTCAGAGCGCGCCGTCCTCGCCGTAGCGCTCAAGAACGGTTGAAATCGCCTGCAGTCCGAACTCCAATGCTTCCACGGGCACGCGCTCATCGGCTGCATGGACTGTAGAGCCAAAATTGGTGCCGGCCGGCAGCTTCATGGGCAAGAAACCGTAGTTCTGGATGCCGAGGCGGGAGAACATGCGTCCATCGGTGAAGCCGCCCACCATTGAAGGAATGACTACGCCAGCCGGGTCGAGCTCTTCCACGATCGATTTGAGCAGCGGGAACAGGGTCATGTCTACGTCAGCATTCCCTGGATCGTGGCGGATGATCTCAAAGGAGAGGTCATCGCCCAGCAGGTCATGCAGTTCGGAAATTATGTTGTCGGCGGTGTAGCCTGGCAGGACGCGGCCATCAAGTTCCAACACGATCTCGCTGGGGATTACATTGGTCTTGATGCCTCCGCCCACGACGGTAGCATTGACAGTATTATGTAGCAGTGCGTCGAAGGACCGGGCTTGAGGTACGCCATCGGCCGCCATCTGATCGAGGGTGGCGTCGGTGCGTTCCGGGTCCAGCAGTGCCATGGCGGCTTCGGCCAGTGGTCCCTGTGCCTGCTCGGCCAGGGCAGGCAGCATCTGTTCCATCACCGGCGTGACATGGACAGGGAGCCTGTTACTGTTGAGCGTCGTCAACAGCTTGCCCAACCGTGCCATTGCACCGTCGCGAAAGGGGGTCGAACCGTGACCGCCGGGCCCAGTGAGACGAGTACGCAGCCAACAGACCTGCTTTTCTGCGACCATTAGCGGATAGAAGCGCTGGTCGCCCAGGTATTGGGCGCTGCCTCCCCCTTCACCGATAGCGAACTTGGCGCCTTCAAACTGTTCCGGATGCTCTTCTGTCAGGAAGCGGGCGCCGTAGTCGCTGCCGGCCTCTTCATCGCTCATGATGGTCAGCACTATGTCGCCGGCGGGCGTGCGGCCCTCGGCCAACGCACGCAGCACGGCGCAGGTCATCATCGTGACGCCGCTTTTCATGTCCAGGCTGCCGCGACCCCAGACTTGGCCGTTGATCAGGTCGGCACCGAAGGGATCATGTTGCCACGTCTGATTCGCGGTCGTTACCACGTCAACGTGGCCCTGCAAGACCAGGCCAGGGGCTTCGCCGCGGCCGGGTAAGCGGGCGACCAGATTGGGTCTGTTCGGGTCTTTGGCAAGCAGGGTTGTTGCGAGACCTGCCTCCTGCAGCAGACCGTTCAGGTAGCCGATGCACTCAGCTTCGTCGCCGGGCGGATTGGTGGTGTCAAAGCGGATCAGAGTCCGCAGGAGGTCGGTCGGTCGCTCATATATGGGAGTTGACATCGCGTTGTTATTCTTCCTGGGTGGAATATGGTCGCACTGACAGTAGCTAATCGTTCGCGGCGCAATGGCAGGAGCCCACCGGTCAGCCCTCCCCGCTTCTGGCTCGGGCGCCGGATTCGCGCCGATTTGCGATTGTTTTCGCCACAAGCCTATCCTAAGCGGTCCGTAACGGCAAGAGTGTATTGTGGCTGGAGTTACATCCTTCCTTTCGCGCTCTCGATTCGAGGGCAGGAGACGCGCTCAGAGGTGCTTGGGGGGCCGCAGACAGTGTTTCCGACGGTCGCGGCACTTGGGAACAGTTCGCATTTTCATGCGAGGCTGGTAGAATAGCCCGAAAGTCGCTCGTCCTAAGCTGCGGCGCAGCTTGTCTGGTTCCGGTTGGGACGATAGTCCCGCCTGCTTTCGTTTTTCGTAACTACTAAGCCACAGTACCTGACCAGCCAGTCATCCTTGGAACCATTCAGGCTCCAGGTGACGCCACTGGTGTGCAGCCGCCGTCATGCTCGCTAGCCGACACGTTGCGAAGAAGGCACACGGTCGGTGAGGCATGTTTTTGTAGGGGGGCGTTGCGGGGGCGCAGCCCCTGCACAAGGGAGGGCCGAAGGCCCGACCGCCAGAAATACAACAATGAGGGGAGAAAAATACCTTTGCTCGCCTCGTTCAGGGTTGCGAATCAGTTGCGGCTGAGTAGTTACCGCTTTTCCAATATATAGAGTAGGGAGCTTGCTTGCCGATGACAACCATCAGCGAACGACTCAAAGACAGCCGGCCAATTCTGCTGGACGGCGCGACAGGGACCGAATTGCAGAGCCGGGGCGTGCCGATGAACAGCGTCGCCTGGAGCGGATTGGCTGTCGCCACGCATCCCGATGTTGTGAGGGAGGTGCACCTCGACTACATTCGTGTCGGTGCGGAAGTCATAATTACCAACACCTTCGCCAGCGGTCGGCATATGTTACGGGCCGCGGGCGTCGAGAGTCGAACCAGGGAGATAAACCGGCAGGCTGGCTTGCTGGCGGTTCAAGCAAGAGAAGAAGCTGGCGAGGCCAAGAGCAATAATAGCCAGGGTAAATGGGACGCCGCGCCCAGTTCAGTCTGGGTTGCCGGGTCGATCTCGCCGTTTGCTGGGGGCCTTGGCGATGAGGGTCGACCTTCTGTACAGGAGATGCGGGGCCTCTTTGCGGAGCAGGCTGAGATTCTGGCCGAGTCCGGCGTCGACTTCCTGCTGTTGGAAATGATGCGAGACGTTGAGTACAGCTGCGCTGCTCTCGAGGCCGCTGCGGCGACAGGCTTGCCTGTTTGGGTGGGGTTTAGCTGTACGCGCATGGAGCCCGGCGGCATAAAGCTGGCCCCGACCATCCACGAAGAGGTACCCCTGGCTGAGGGCGTGGCCGCGGTGATGGCGGAGGGCGGGTCGCTGGCAGCTATAATGCACAGCGACGTGGACATAACCGGTGAGGCACTGCGTGCAGTTCAGGCCGTTTGGGACGGGCCCACCGGCGCTTATCCCGAGAGCGGCTATTTTGAGATGCCCCACTGGCAGTTTATCGACATAATCGGGCCCGAGGTCTTCGCGGACCGGGCCATGTCATGGGTTGGACAGGGTGTCCGGCTGGTAGGCGGTTGTTGCGGCATCGGGGTGCCTCATATCGAAGCCTTGGCAAAGCGATTGCAGAGTCTTGCCGCGTAGCAGTGGGGGAAGTCGGGCCGGGCCTGCTGCGCCAAATGTAAGGCAACTCCAGATTCCCTTTTTGTGTCTGCGCACTTGTATATCCAGGAAAACAACAATGCCTAATTATCGGCTGCCAGCCCAGATCGTCCGACGCTTTTCCTTTGCGCTCCTTTTGCCAGCTTTTTGCCTGCTCTTGGGGGCATGCGGCCGCGAGGCGGAGGACGAGTTTCTGTTCGCGCCGGACAGTCCGCCGGTCACGCTCACCTATGTGGGGCCCAATGCGTCTTTTTTTGATGAGCCTGAGCAGGCAGCGATCAATCGATTTCAGGAACTGGCGCCGAGCATTGAGATCGACCGCCAGAACTATGGATTCAACCCCTCCAACTATTTGCTGGAGACGCCGCCCCCAGATGTTATGCTGGTCTGGGACAGTTATGACCTGCGCAGCGCGGGTGCGCTGGGGCTGCTGTCCGACCTTTCGGATATCTGGACCGAGGGAAATTTTGACGAGGCTTACGGCAGGCGGTTCAGGGATATCAGTCGTTTTGAGGGGACGTTGCGCTTCGTTCCGGCAGCCTTTAGTTGGTCAGGTATATATTACAACCGGGAGATTTTCGAACGCTATGGGCTGAGCCCTCCGGCCACCTGGGAGGAGTTCATTCGGATCTGTGACACGCTCCTGGCCAACGGCATCACGCCGATGTCGCTGGCAGGTCAGAATCCTTTTGTCAGCATACTCTGGTTTGACTACTTGAACCTGCGGCTGAACGGCCCGGAATTTCATCGCGACTTGATTGCAGGTCGAGTAGACTTCAACGACGTGCGAGTTGCGCGCGTGTGGGAGATGTGGAAATCGCTGTTGGATCGCGGCTATTTCAATGAAAGGCCCGGCAGCACTTCTGAGATGAACAGCATGACCTCCCTTATTCGCGGGGACGGCGATACACCGCTTTCGTGGGAAAAGACAGTGATGGCGCTGGCGCCCAATTTCAGCCTGGCTGACCTGCCACCTCTGTTTGCGGATGAACTGGACTTTTTCCAGTTTCCTCAAATGGACCCTAACCTGCCCATGGGAGAGGTCTCCCTCGTTTTCGGCTACATAGTTCCCGCCGATGCGTTAAATAAGGCCGAAGCGGGGGCGTTCATAGGCTTCATGGGCTCCGCAGAAGCGCATGAGTTGCAGCTCAAAGGCATTGGCGAAGATGATACCGATATCGGCTACGCGCCGGTGCATCGAGAGATTGATCGTGATCTTCTCTCGGCGGCTTCGGAGAAGGGTGACCAGATCGTGAGCGGCGCAGACGAAGTCAGCCCTCCTTTGTTTCTGGCGTTGCCAGATAGCATGCGGGCAAGTTTTAATTCAGTGTTGAGGCGGCTCTTTCTTATTACGAGCACCCCTCTGGAGGTCTCTGAGATTCAACGGATTTTGGAAGAAGGCCGCCAGAATACAATTCAAAACGGAGAGTTTCCGAACTAGGCCCCTCGCTCGCGAATCCGGGCACTTTCTTCCGACGCGAGTTCAACCCTCTATTCAGCTAGCGAGGGCCTCTTCCTTCGAACCGTTCATGGCTTCGGTTATACCGGGCCATTCACGCCAAATATCGGTGTAGGCGGCATATTCGTTGCCATCCACCTCTTTGTGACGAAGACGGGAGATTACAGCGTGGCGCACGTTGGGAGAGCTGTTCGGGCCCCCGGTGTGGAACATCAGGTGGTGGGCGAGAATCAGGTCGCCGGCCCTTCCGGTAACCATTACCGGCCCTTCCGGAAGAGGGATGTCGGGCCTTCCATTGGCCAACACTTCATGGCCATTCTTCTGGAAATACGCTTCAAAGGCGCGATGAGATTTTGGCCAGACCGTAAAGTTGCCGGCATTCTCCTCCAACAAATCGACCAGGTAGACGACGGCGAAGGCGGTAAACCCGCGACCGTAGTAGCCTTTGGGCATGCCATTGGTGCCGCTGCCGATGCCGTCAATATGTCCGCGCGGCTCCGGGGCGTCTTCGCCTAGCGGAAGCGGAAAACGGGGGTATGGCTTTGCCTGTTTGAGAGGCATGACGTTGCCCTTCCCCATTAACTCCTCTGCGATTTCTATGACCGGGGACTTGTAGAACAGGTCCAAAATGACCGGCGCTCGTAACAGTTCGGCGCAGTGGAATGCTGACCGATTGTTCTCCATATCTTCACCACCGAGGCCGACATCGCCTATGGAGTTATTTACGGCGCGCAGCGCTTCGTCGAGCAGCACTTTGGGTACAACGCCGGGAATTTTGATTAAACCTTCATCGTGAAACTGGCGCTTCTGGGCAAGTGAAAGCATTGTTGTCTCCCTATTCAAGTGTATGGGCAGATTCCTGGAAAATGGTACACAATCTGGAATGTTACGTCAACTGCTCTGCCTTCCTGGCCTGGGAGGAATCGCAGATTGCAGGTGGCGTCGTTGTCTGAATCGGGACCTGCGGGACTGAACGAAGGCCGGAAGCCTGAGAGCCCGCGAGGGGAACGGTGGATGGCTGCACTTGCTCGATTTCACGCCGTAGCAGGCCGCAGAGGTTCTGCTGAAACTGAACACGGAGATATCAGAAGTCACGAACTGCAATTGGCCGTCAGGTGGAAACTGCTCTTTTCAGGTGGAGGAAGGGCGCAACGAAGGGAAATCGTAATTTGGGGGAATTCCTCGTATTGTTGTGGTCCCGTGTAATCCGGATGGTGTAGTGGCTTGGCCCCACCAAGTTTGATGAAGCGCAGGTGAAGGCCAGATTTGAATCGGCTGAGGTCCTGTAATACCATTGATTCAGGGAATAAGCTTAACGATGAAGCATCTTGAAGGAGTGTGATCCACTTGAATTCCACGCCCAGCTTGACCAGCGCACTCGACTTTTCGGGCAAGTTATGTCTCGTAACCGGCGGCAGCCGGGGAATCGGCGCGGGTATTGCCCGCCGCTTCGCCGAAGCCGGCGCGTCAGTCGTGGTGAGCTATTTTCGGGGAGAGAAGGCCGCGCAAGAAGTTGTAGCGCAGATTCACGCGGCAGGTGGACAGGCGCAGGCCATTCAGGCCGACGTGACACGATCGGCTGACGTTGACAGGATGATCAACCAAACCATGGAACAGCACGGGCGACTGGATGTGCTGGTCAACAACGCTGGCATCTACCCGGTCTCCGAGTTGCTGAAAGTGAGTGATGCCGAATGGGAGCAGGTACTGGCCGCCAATCTGACCGGTACGCATTTCTGCACTCAGCGTGCGGCCCGGGCAATGGTGGAACTCTCGGGGAAGCGGGAAGGTTACCAGGGCAGCGGTTCGATAGTAAACATTTCATCGATCGAAGGTACGTCGACAGGAATGGCCCACAGCCATTACTCGGCGGCCAAGGCAGGGGTGGAGCATTACACGCGCAGCGCAGCCTTGGAGCTGGCAGGGCATGGAGTCCGTGTCAATGCGGTTGCGCCCGGCCTTATCGATCGACCTGGGCTGGCAGAAGCATGGCCGGAGGGAGTGCGGAGCTGGCAGGAACGTGTTCCACTGGCGCGTTTGGGAACAGATGAGGACATAGCGGACGCTTGCATCTTTCTAGCCTCTCCTCTGGCTCGTTGGATTACCGGCGCAACACTCACTGTTGATGGCGGAATTCAGGTTGTGCCGGCATTTTGAAATACTATGCGAAATTCTGATCTTGCTGCCGCTGACATCATCCGCATCTTCGATTTGAAACCTCTGCCGGTTGAGGGCGGCTATTACCGCCAGACCTACCTCGGCGATTTGCAACTGCCCAAAGAGGTTTTGCCCCCTTCAGTCAGGTCGGATAGGCCAGCTTCTTCACTCATCTTCTATTTGCTTACTGCAGACACAAAGTCCCGCCTCCATCGTCTGGAACTTGATGAAGTCTGGCATTTTTATGTGGGAGATGTTGTTGAGTTGTCTGTGTTTGGGTCTGATTATGACTATACGAAGTTTAATTTGGGACACGGGTTGCTTGAAGGTCAGAACGTTCAGGCGCTCGTCCCAGCACACAGTTGGTTTGGCGCCCGACTGCGTACCGGCGGCAAGTGGGCGCTGATGGGCTGCTCACTTGCGCCAGCCTATAGCGATGAGGACTTCTCCCTGCCGGACGAAGAAGAGTTTGCCTCGCTGCTGGCCCGTTTTCCCAACCAGAATAAGATTCTACATCAACTACGCTGAACTTGCGTCGGCTGACACGTCTTCAAAATGAGGGAGTTCGCTGCTATGCGCCCACTTGTAGAACTCGCCCTGTTCACGCACGATGTCTCTTCGCTGGTTGAATTCTACGAAGAGCTTCTCGGAGGGGCGCCCGCCTTCCAGTCCGAGCAGATGGCCATTTTTCAGTTGGATGGTCTCCATATCCTGATTCACCACAAGAGCCCTGCGCGTCCTGACTATGAAGTTGGGCCAGGCGGGCCCCCTGACGAAGATCATTTCGCGATTGCAGTGAATAACCTGGACAGTGTATGGGCCGACGGCAGCGTTGGCGACGCGGCGGGCGCGATTGCACCTTCAACCTACCCTTGGGGTCGGTCCGCCTATACCCGCGATCCGGATGGCCGCCTCGTCGAAGTCCAGGAAAAATAACTGCTCTATTGCGGAACACAGCACAGCCTCTTGCTGGAAGCTGTCGACACTTTCGCTGCGTGCGTGCAACAGACATTCAGAAGTATTTACCAACTTCTCCAGTCGCACTTGCGATACTGTCGGTCCGTTGCGCTATCCCCGCAGATGCCCCTTGGGCACATCGTTTTGACCACAACGGACCACGACTTGAAACAGTCTTCCTTAATAGTCCGCACTTTTGGACTCAGCCAGAATTGTGCTAGACTTTTCTCGATCTCTGCTGGCAGGACAGTCGGAGAATCACTCGGTTTTTCTTCAAGAAGTCTTAGCGAAAGGAGGCTCCATATGAGTGAGGTGAATAACGTAAAGAGTGTCACGGGTATCTACCTGCATATGGAGCGTAACTAGCTAGAGTTCCTGAGGCGCTCGTTTGGAAAGCTTCTGCTTCGCGAGCCCCTTCACCAGGTTTCTGGAAAGCTACCGATCCACCTGTTCCTCGAATTCGAGGCTGTAGGCGCTACCCCGCCCGCGGCCTTTTTTGATCCCCACTGACGAATTTCCCTTCAGTGCAAGCAGGTTCGTTTCGAAGGCAAACTGCATAGCGGGGTCACGGGCCGCTCAAACCGACAATTGCACTCGACCCGGTCGCCGGACTTGCGTTGACTATTTTCTGTTAGTAAGCAAGGGTCAAAAGAAGCACAGACGCGATTCTCTGTGCACAAAAAACATGGACGGTCAAACCTTGGAAAACCAAGAACACGAGAACATGGAAGCTTGGCAACAATACGAACAGCAGCATGAAGAGAATACGGAAGATGCGGACAGCCAGTGGGAGGAGGAGCAGGAGGACCTGGAGTTCTACCGAAAAAGGTTCCGCCTCAGCCATCGCACTTATCGAGCTCCTCGAGATCCCAGAAACGAAAGGCAGAAATTCGAGGCACATCGCGCCGAGATTCAGAAGGTGGCCGAAGTGGCTGATCTGGATAACGTTTGGGAGACGACTTATACGCCTGCACGCTATGAAGGCATCTTCCTGAAAGACTCTCTGCAACCATTCTTCGAGCAGGACCAGATAGTAGACATCATGGCGCTGGTCAAAGGAGGAAAGGAGGCAAGTGTGTATCTGTGCAAGGCCCACTATTCAGTGGGTGTGGAATGGATAGCCGCCAAAGTTTACCGGCCACGCCAGTTCCGGAACCTGCGCAACGATGCACTATACAGGGAGGGCCGCAACTTTCTTACAGCTGAAGACGGGCGGCCCCAGGCGGTCAAGGCGCGCGATGAACGGACTGCGAGAGCCGTCAAAAAGAATACGGCCTTTGGGGCGAAAGTACGCCATACCTCCTGGCTGATGTACGAGTTTTCCACATTGCAGGAGCTTCAAAAGGCCGGCGTGCCTGTACCGATGCCTTACGGCGTGGGAGAAAACGCGATTCTGATGGAGTACATTGGTGACGAAGGGATGGCTGCGCCAACCCTGCATGAGGTCAGGATTGACGAAGATGAAGTTCTTCCGCTTTTTGAGATCACGCGGCAGAGCATTGCCTCCATGTTGCAACAAGGCTTCGTGCACGGTGACTTGTCGGCCTACAACATCCTGTACTGGCAGGGGGAGATCAAGCTGATCGACTTTCCACAGGTGATTGACACGCAGTCAAACCAGAGTGCAAGAGCCGTGCTGAACAGGGATGTTTTGCGGGTATGCCAGTACTTCCGGCGCTTCGGACTCCAGGTGGATCACAATCGGTTGGCCGAAGAGCTGTGGGAGCGCTATGCCGCGCCTGACCCGGACGACCTGGCTGCGGATCTGTCGTTACTTGACGAAGTTGAGGAGGATGACGGGTTAGAGGATGAGGACGACGGCGAGTTAGTGTAAAAAAGGTATGAAGCGATGCGACCTGGGGCCTGTGTTACCAGGGCAGTCGCCGGATGTCCTTTTTCATAGCCCGCCAGAGTTCCACGGCGCGGGTGAGCGCTTCGGAACGAACGGTGTCGGTGCCATATCTTTCCAGGCTGACAGCCGCGGTCAGACCGATTACGTTGCGCGTAAGTCTACGGCGCCGCTCCGGTTCGGTCTCGTGGTCGGCCAGATGGGCCGAGAGCTCGCGGCCGTATTCCAATTCGGTCTGATTCGGCTGGTGGGGCCAGCCGATGCGCCGCCCCCAAGCCAGGAGACCCAGCCAAGGGTCCTGAGGTCTGAGCTCGAGCCAGTTTCTGAATACATACAACAGCCCGGCCAGGGGAAGTAGCCAGAAAAGCATCTGCCAGTTCCAGGACCAGGTGTCTTCAGTAGGTTCTTCCACCGTCTCTCCCTGAGGCCGGCTGGTGAAACTGTCCGGTATCGACCGCATCGCGGCCTGCCGCTGAAGTGAAGGCCTGCCTGCAGTCGGCTCGAACGGTACCCAACCGATTTCCGGTAGGTAGACCTCCGGCCAAGAGTGGGCTTCCGCCTCGGTAATTGTCCATTCACCCGCCTCCAGGTCCCAATAGCCGCCTATATGGCCGGTGGCGAAACGGGTCGGGAGGCCATTCAGACGGGCAAGGACCGCGAAGGCGGTCGTGTAGTAGTCGCAGTACCCCTGCCGCAAATCGAAAATGAAGAAGTCGGCCACATCGGCGCCGGGCGGCGGCGCCGGTACTTCGAGATTGTATTCGATCCCGCGCAGATAGGACTCGATCGACTCGGCGATGGCAAATGGCCCGGGCTCGTCGGCGGCGAGACGGTCAGCTAAATCCCGAATTCTAGGGGTAATAGTTTCGGGCAGCCTCAGGTGGGGTGCTAGCCCCTCCGGCAGTTCGGTCGCGCCATCGCCCCACGCCGGCAGCGAGCGCAAGCTTTCGATCGACATTGCCGGCACGAAGGACACGACTTCAAATCGATCCACAGGCCCTTCGTCTGACCAGACTGAAACCAGGTCGTCGAAAGAACGTCGTTCCAGTTCGTAGTCCACTCGGAATTCGGCCGGCTCGCCAGCGGCCGGCAGTACGGCGGTTGGCGCTGTCAGGCGCACACGCTGGGTCATTGGCACGCGACCATACCAGTCCTCTTCGTTGCGCCAGGCACGACTGGCAGCAAATGCCGCATCTCTGTCGTGGCCGCTGTTATTCCAGCCGCGCCCATCATAGTTGACGAAGGTGCCTCGCCGCATATAGAGCCGGGGCGGCATGTCCCCCATTTCAGTTACGGCGCCAAAGGGGTAGTTGGTAGAGACGCGCATCACTTCATAGCGCCCCAGTTCTACGCCGCCTTCAAGCAGGAAGCGGTTGGGCAGACCACTGCCGAGGCGGCCCATGCCCCTTCTCCCTCCCTTCAAGTCGGGAAACATCCTTTCCGTGACTGAGTCGACCGAATCGTAGACAGGTGTCATGGTCTGGTAGACCCTATACGCTATCGGGCGAATCACCACGTTGGGCATGAATCCTGCCAGCAGCACCAAGAGCGTACCGGCCGCACCGACGGAGAGCATTCGATCCATCAGCAGCATGGGGCTGAAGTCTGAGCGGTGTCTGACCCAGATCCTTTCCAGCCTTTGCTGATCCAGCAAGACATGCAGCAGGAGGGTTGCGCAAAAGCCTACCAAAATGAGTAGGCGGCCCTGGCGGCCATAGAAGAGGAACATCGCCAGGACCCAAAGGGCCGGTGTGCCTACGATCAACCCGTTGCGGGTCGAGAGCGCGAGCAATGCGGTGGTTCCGCCCAGAAGCCACAGGACAACGCCAAATAGAGAAAGGAATACAAAGTCATCCTGGTAGGCGCCTCCGGCCTGTACGCCCTCGGCCCAATCGGTGTAACGCCACAACAGGCCGTCCAAGTCGGTCACCACGCCTGTCGCCAGTTCGAGCAGATTGTTGGTATTTATTGCTCGCCACAGATCGATTGGGCCGGGAATCCAGTGAACAAGCACCTGCGACAAGGTAACTGTGCCGATGCCGACCCATAGCAGGAATCCCAGTCCGCAGGCAGCCCAGAATGCGAAATCCAAGAGGCGGCTGCGCACGGGGGGAAATTCGGAGTCACTTGTCTCCTGTTCCGGCCTGGTTGGTCGGTTACGGAGTCGCGTCAACCAGTTTTGCAGGCGACTTACAAACCACCAGCCGCTCATCAGACTGAAGAAAACGAGCCATTCCAGATTAACTCGAACGCGGCCCAGATCTATCCATTTGGCTTCCCGTATGGCGATGGCCGGCAGCAAAGCCAGCAGGAGCCCCAGAGCCAAGACCATCCAACCCAAGGGCGGACGATAGCGTTCTGCCACTGATGTGAGAATCCGTACGGTTATGTGCCGTTCGTCAACAACCTGTTCGGTATTCAACCGACAACTTCCTCAACCTCTTGGGCTACGACGCCGCCGCTGGGGGTCGTGCGCAATATCGTGCGAGTGCGGCGATAGGTCAGGGCCGGCGCCAATGTCGTCCCTGCTTGCAGGAATTGGATCGGGATTTCGTGCCTTGTAAGCACGTCGATCAAGTTTGCTTGTGCTTCCTCTGTGCTGCTGACAGGTCTCGATATCGCCTGGTCTGTATGGTGCTCTTGAGGCTGGATCTCTGTCGGGACTTCGCGGGATTCGGTGCCGGCTTTGGGTTCGTTGGCTTGGCCGTCGTTCGATTCTTCCGAAGCAGCTGGCGTTACCGCGAGAACACTGCCTGAAACGCCGCCGCTACGAAGATGCAGCAACTCAGCCGTCCAGTCCTGGACGCCTTCGCCAATGTCTGAGGTTATCACCAGAACTGTCTGGCCGGCGCTGAACAGACCCCTACTGCGGCGCAGAAGCTGTGCCAAAGACAGGTCACCGGCCTGAACGGGCGCGAGCGCGGCCAGAATGCGCCAGACCTGCCCCTTGCCAGGTTGCGGCGGCACATCTACTAAGTGAGTGGACCGAGAACTTACGCTGTCCTGCTTGCCGAGCTCGTACTGTGCCCCGCTGCCACTGCCATTGAGGCCCGGCTCAAGCATTTCCTGGATGTCGCCTGAATTTTCGTTCGAAGCATGTTCGGGGAAGGGGTCTGCAGCGGACGCAGCCAGCAGGCCGACGGAGCGGCGCTCGCCGCCGCCCAGAAATTCGGCCGCCGCGCTGGCCGCGAGAACGACGCCCGTCTCGAGCGTATTTGACTCGGCTTTGCCAGACTGAACGGCGCGGTTGACATCCAGTACGATCCAGAGATCCCCGCTTGGTTCAGTTTCGATGTCGGTGACTATCAGTTCGCCTTGCCTTGCACTTATTGGCCAGTGCACATGACGCAGGCTGTCCCCAGGACGATATGCCCGCACAGCCTGCGAGCGCTCCGATCCGCTGTAGGCGCGGCGGCGGCGATCCTGGCCAGACAGGTTTCCTCTAGGTAGTTCGAGAGGGGGGATATGGGCAACCCGGGGATAGACGAGAAGGGATTCCGACCGGGAGTCACTGATTTCAAGGCTGAAGAGACCGAATGGGTCGGCAGTGCGCAATGTGTGGGGCCCCAACCGGAAAACACCTCTCTGCGTGCAGTTTGCTTCCGCCCGCCACTGGTAGCTGCTGCCTCCGCCGCAACTGACCACCTGTCTTGGGTTGTAGCCGGGCAACCGCGAACTGTCGGCAAACTCAAGCCAGTGCAAGGGTAGCGAACTCGTATTCTGCACGATAAAACGCTCTTGCAGAGCGTCTCCTACGACCAACATAGCCCCCTCCCGGCGCCTCTCAAATTGGACTTGGCCGATCTGATTGCGAACCCATGCGTAGCTGATTGCATATAGCCCAATCAGGGAAACAAGGAGAGCTATCCAGATGGGGCTAGGCCCCAGGAGCTGCATGAACAGGAGGAGCGGAACGAAAAGGGAGGGCCAACTGCTGCGCAACTCGATGCGCCATCCCGCGGGCATGTTGCGATTCAAGAAGCGGTCGAGCGCCCGTTGGGGATATTGGCGTAGGTTCAAAATGGAGGATAGGCTCGAGTTTCGGGAGGTTTCAGTGACCACGTCAGGGATTGGCTGTTCGCCGAATGCTGTGTCAGAATTGACAATAATGGCGTTTGTGGAAGTACCTCAATTCGAGGGGGCCGACACAGACAGTCTGAAAATGGGGTTAGGCATTATGCCCCGCGCTGTTGTTGCCTGGTTCGGCCACCAGGACGGAACTGACCAGATTGTACCACAGAGTGATGACGCCTCCAGGATAGAGACGGCCTGCGATCAGGCCTTGCTTTTGGTCGCCGGTCCGCTGGCGCTCTCAATTCATGCTGACAGAACTTGCAGATTCCATTCAAGGCCACGTTGTTCCCAGCGGAGCCGCGGCGGAGTTGTTTTCTTCGATGTGGCAGGTATTAGCGACTCTGGCAATTGGGGGGATCGTTCTTGTCTTGATACTGGCGATAATTGAGCCGGGTCCCCTGGTGAAGAAGCGTCCTTTTGCCCGCAAGCGAAGATCGCAACGGTCGGATTCTGAAGAGGCGAGGAGGGCTGAACCGGGCATGACTTCGGTGAAAGAGGGTCGTGATATTTCCGCCTACCAGAAAGAGGACGACCACAATCCAACCTAGATCGCTTCTGGCAGCGTTACCTGATCGATGACATATGTTTCTGGTGAGCCACTGCACGCCATGGTGGGCCGGATTGACAGCCCGATACGGCCAGGCCTGCCTTTCTCCGTTAGTTTCCCGCCAGGTGCGATACCACCGTCAGATACAATCGCCGGCCGCTACTTCCAAGTACGTTGTAGTAGTAACGTCGGAATAGAACGCGATGCCGACTGGTCCATATTTCTGCGCCGCACACTCTTCGTTTGCGGCCGCAAAGTGCGGGAGCATGAGGACTGCTGGCAGTTGTATCTTCCAAACTGCAGAGAGGACGTAGGTGCCCGCCCGCAAGTCGATTCCGCCTCGAATCCTTTTGGTGGCGATGAAGGCTTTGCCTGGCTGGGGCAGCGCATTCAGGGCGAACACCTCAACCTGGATGGGCCCTTCGGCAACGGGTTCTCCCTGCAGCCCAACCCTCACAATCTCCTGTTGCTGGTCGACGTAAGGCACGACCCTGCCTGGTTCTGGCAGTTGTTCCCCTTGTGCGAGCAGGCGTTAGACCGGGGCGGGCGGGTGACGATCCTGATGCGGGCCGAAAACGATGAAACGACCGCAGGCCTGGTTCCAAGTTTGCCGATACAGGTGGAAGTCCGCGCAGCAGTCAACAAGAGACAGTGGCTGGATCAGATTCAGAACACGCTGGGCTGGGCAGACCAGGTTTGCGCGGGGGTCAGCTCTGCCGAGTATGGGGAACTCCTAAGAATTGTGAGAGATGCGCGTTTTCGTGTTGACAGGAACTTCGCCCAGATCCTGGTCAGAACTGAGATGCTCTGCGGAGTCGGGGCCTGCCTTGTCTGTGTTATTCCTGTAGCCGGCGGAGGCTTCACACGCGCTTGTGTTCATGGCCCCGTATTTGATCTAACTGAAATTGCGATTTGACACAGGGGACTCAGGCAAGTCCTGGTCGACATAGCTGAGGGCTGAGGGCTGATTGCTGTTGTGTAATTGTTCCCACCAGCACGACAGTTCTTCTCAGGCTGTGTGCCAGGCTCTCAGTTGCAGGCTCTCCTCTCTCTTGACAACGCCAGTTCACTAGCAGGGCATCAGCAGGCGCGGCGGCGCAGGGCAGGGTGAAATCGAGCGCGGCAGCAAAGCGCAGAACCGTAAACGCGCCTCAGGCTATCGGGATGCCCCTTCCGGTGGCACTAGATTGTTCCAGCCTGTATTCTGCGGTTCTACGTGTGTGGTACAATGGGCGATGTTATTTCCTGCGACAGAATACCGGTCTGACGCGGTTGCGCATTTGAGCCGCAACGGCACTGGAGTGAATATATGGCCCAATTGAAGGGACCCGTCGAGGCTCTTGCGCACGCTTCTCCTGGAGAAGCCCAAGCGCATTCTGATACTGCCTTTCCCGAGTACAGGCAAGAGGTCGAGCGAATCTGGAACCATAACTCGGCCCACTGGGATGACTACATGGGCGAAGGCAACGACTTTGTCGAAGTCCTTTGCTGGCCCGCGATTGAAGAGTTGTTGTCAATCCAACCGGGACAGTTGGTATTGGATATTGCCTGCGGCAACGGGCTGGCCAGCAGAAGGTTAGGCCGCCTGGGTGCACGAGTAGTTGCCTTCGACATCGCACAAGAGATGGTCGAGTATGCCAGGAAACGCAGCATGCCTGAGGATGGCGACATCCGCTACTTGGTGCTCGACGCCAATGACGAAGAGGGCATGCGCGGGCTCAGCAACGAGAAGTTTGATTGCGCGCTCTCCAACATGGCGTTGTTCGATATGGCAGAGATAGAGCCTCTTTTTCGCAGCTTGTACAGCCTGCTCAAGCCGGGCGGCCATTTTGTCTTCTCAATGATGCACCCGTGCTTCAATCAGGTGCTGACTACACTATTCGGCGAGAGAGAAGAACAGGACGGCGTGGAAGTCTCGACCTACGGTGTCCGGACTGTCGCATACATGACGCCTTACATGCGCCGTGGGCTGGCGCTGCGCGATCAGCCTTTGCCGCAGCCATACTTCCACCGCCCTCTTGATGCCCTTCTGAACGTTGGACTGCGGGCGGGTTTTGTTTTGAGCGGCATTGAAGAGAGAGCGTTCCCTGCTACGCATCCGCCGGGGAGGCGGGAAATCAGTTGGGGCCCGAATTTCAGCGAGATTCCACCGGTAATAGTCTTCCGCATGAAGAAATCCTGACCCACCGCCGCCGCAATTCTAATTTAACGAAATTGAGGTAAAGACATGGACGAGCGAGTTTATTTGTGGGAAACTCCGACCGCCAGCGAGATGGTCATGATTGCCGGTTGGCACCAGTGGGCCGACGCCGGTTCGATCTCGTCGGGCCTGCCAGCCTACTTGATCGAGAAGCTAGAGACGCGAAAGATTGGCGAAATCAGCCGTGAGCGGTTCTTTCTTTTTCAGATGCCGGGCGCGCACCATCTGCTGAGACCGGAGGTGCACACGAAGGACGGTGTTGTGCAGGAGATGCGACTGATCAAGACCGAGCTTTACTACACTGAACTTGGCGACAAGGGTCTACTGATATTCCTTGGGGAAGAGCCGCATGTCAACGAGGAGGAGTACGCCGAAGCCTTTTTTGACATTGTAGAGAAGCTGGGCGTAAAACGCGTGGTCGCGGTAGGGGGCGTTTATGGCGCCATGCCTTACAACAAGGACCGGGATATTTCCTGCGTGTTCAGCATGGAGGAGATGCGCAAAGAAATGGAAGAGTATGCGGTCCGTTTCTCCAATTACGAAGGCGGCACGACGATTGGCTCCTATCTGGCCTACCACGCCGGACAGCGAAACCAGGAGTATATCTGCTTCCACGGTTTTGTCCCGGCTTACGACTTTGGACAGGTAATGCTGCCGGCCCAAAGTGTGCGCATCGAGGACGATGTCAAAGCCTGGTACGACATTATGCGGCGGGCAGACTTTATGTTCCATCTGGGAATCGATCTATCCGAGCTACGAATACAGAGCGACGAGTTGATGACCTCAATGGAAGAACAGATGGAGGAACTTGCCAGCCAGGCTCCGCAACTCGACGTTCATGCATATATGCAGAAGCTGGATGAAGAGTTTACTGAGAACCCCTTTATGCCGCTGGATGACGTCTGGGAGCGGGAGCTGGGTGATCTACTGGATGATCTGGAGGGCTGATGCGGTCGGAACTTTCGACCAGTGCTGCGGTGAAGCCTGCTGAGGTCTCACGATCGGATGCCGAAAGTCTGCTGGCACGGTTGGTAGAAATCCCTTCCTTCAGCGGCGACGAGCTTGAGGCGAGCAACTATCTGGTCGCGGCGATGCGTTCGCTGGGATATGACAGGTATGAAGTTGACGCTGCCGGGAACGCGGTCGGTGAGTTGGGCGCCAAAGACGCCGCGCGGACAGTTGTGTTGCTGGGTCACATCGACACAGTTTACGGAGACATCCCCGTAAGGGTCGAGAAGCAGGCGGACGGGCCGGTGCTTTTCGGGCGGGGCAGTGTCGATGCCAAGGGTCCTCTGGCGACTTTCACAACTGCAGCCGCCCGCCTGGGATCAGAGTGGGCGAATCGCAATGACGTCCGCATTGTAGTCGTGGGCGCGGTGGAGGAAGAGGCGGCGACAAGCAAGGGGGCCCGCTTCATCCGCGACCGCTTCAATGGCCGCGACGAGCCGACGCCCGATTTCTGTGTAATTGGTGAACCCAGCGGGACAACCCGGGTAACGCTCTTTTACAAGGGACGGCTGCTGTTGGAGATGAATGCGGCGCAGCCCATGATGCACTCAGCCGGTCCTGACCCGGGTGTGGCAACCGCGGCAGTTGATCTGTGGAATTGGATCTGCGCGTACTGTGACCAGTTTAATCGCGACACGGTAAAGACGTTCGACCAACTGCTGCCCAGCCTGCGGGAACTGCGGACGTGGACCGATGAGGCCATGCGCGATCGCGTCTGGACCAAGATCGGAATCCGCCTGCCGCTGGATTTTTCGGCCGACAGTTTCTTAACGGAGTTGTGGCAGTGGGCACGAGAACGGGTGGATGCAAACGGGCCGGCGCCCAGCCCACCCTATGTTGAAGGAAAAGACGCCGCTCCGCAGGAGTTCCACTTTGGCGATGAGGAGCTGGAGTTGGAGTTCTGCGTCCACGGGTACGAGCCAGCATGGAGAAGCAGCCGCAACAGCCCACTCGTTCGCGGCTTTCTCGCGGCGATCCGCGAAAACAGCGATGAACGGCCTCGCTTCGTCAGCAAGAGCGGCACCAGCGATATGAATGTTGTCGGGCCTGCCTGGCAATGCCCAATCGTGGCGTATGGCCCCGGAGACAGCAACCTGGACCATACACCCAACGAACACATCAGTCTGGATGAGTACTGGCAGGCTGTCTTGATTCTCGAGGCTGCACTACGGCGTTTAGTTTAGCTGGCGGTTCTGAGGCGCGGGGGTTGATTCACAGGCAGCCCCTGTCCCACAATGTTATAGCTGTCCAGCCATCCGCAAGCGCTTGGTCACGCCTATTCGAGCGGGCTGAGCCAACGTTCGCCCCCGCTGCCATCGGCGGCCCAACCTTCCACCTGGCCGTCCTCCGAACGTATCTGGTACCAAAAATATCCGCCATCTGCTTGGGGTCCGGCCACGACGGTGAACCTCTGATCTGTCCTTGCGCGTGACTTAATAGCCGAGGTCACACCGGGCAGAGACCGTACGGACAACTCTCCCTGCAGCGTGACAACGACCAGGTCGCCAATTACTGGGGGGCGGTCAACGGGCCGCAAGTCGCCGACCTGCGGCGAAATCCAGACCTGGTCGCCCTGTCCTCCGGCTGCCCAGCCGACATTGCCCTGTTGGTCGTCGACCCTCCACCAGATATATCCCTCGGACCCTCTCGGGCCCTCCAGGACCAGGACTCGCTTTCCCTGGGCAAGCAAGGTGAGAATCGGCGCTCCAATTGATGGCTGCTCGCGAATGTTAAGGCCACCGGGGATGACGATGCGCGCCTGTTCGCCAATGGTCAGAGGGTTTGGTACAACGAGTGTAGGCGTTGGAGGCGGGGGTACGGTCGCGGTTGCCGCCGGTGGGGCGGTGGGCACTGGCGTGGCAACAGGCTGGTCCGGCGCGGGTGTATTGCTGGACTCAACTGCTGCGGGAAGCTGCCTGGTGGGTGTCGGGCGGGGCTGAAAGCTGCCGCATGCGAGGATAGGGCCTATCCATACAAGTGCTATTGCCAGAAGGCCCAGGGGAATTTTATGAGAAGGCGCTCTTCGATACTGAATGGCGCCGGCCGGCGCGCCGGCTGCCTCGTTGTTCCAAGCCGCAGCCGAAGAAACTGCCTTTTGGAAGCGGCCTAGGGCATTGTTTCCCCTCTTTTTGCAGGTGTGACCTGTTTTATTGCCTGAGCGACTCTCCGAAACTGGATCTCTGCTCATTACGATTCGCGTAACTCGACCGCCTTAAGCCAGCGAATGTCCTGAATATCGGCCAGATTCTTCAGGACTTGGGCTGGTGTCCGCTCGTCGGTGCCCAACACCATGATAGATTCTCCGCGCGGGGCCCGGCGCCCCACGTGCATAAAGCTGATATTAACGTCGGACCGCCCCAGCAGTGTGCCTACTTTGCCGATCATTCCGGGTCGGTCCGTGTGCGAAGCCAAAAGCAGGTTGCCTGTGGCTGGAAACTCCACCCAAAGGTCGTTCAGGGCGACGATGGTCGGTTCGTCCAGTAGCACAGTTCCCAGAACCGTGTTTGTCCCGCTGGCGCTCGTCAGCCGCAGTGTGACCATGCTCTCATAGCGTTCGTGCTTCGGCAACTTGCGCTGAATGATTTCGATTCCTCTGTTGCGGGCCAAGAGCTCGGCATTTACCAGGTTGACCCGTTCTTCCACTATTTCGGACATCACTCCGCGGATTGCGGAGGCGACAACATACGCCATGTCGAACGCCGTGATGGGCCCGTGTCCTGTAATCTCGAGCCTTCTTATACCCTCTTCATCGATCTGGCGCAGGAACCGTCCCATGCGTTCAGCCAGATCAATGTAGGGGATGATCGTATTCAAGGCGGTGGGAGGCAGTATCGGTGCGTTGACGGCGTGGCGGGCGGGCCTGCCGTGCAGAATGTCGGCAACCTGGACTGCGACCTCCTCGGCCACTCGCTCCATCGCTTCGACCGTACTCGCGCCAAGATGGGGGGTGAGGATGATCCTGTCATTGCAGCGCAGAGGGCTGTCCTCGGGCAGCGGCTCGTTCTCGAATACATCGAGGGCCGCGCCGGCAATATGGCCGCTCGAAACTGCAGCGGCCAGCGCCTCCTCGTCGACGATTCCGCCGCGGGCGACATTGATCACGCGGGCGCCTTGTTTCATTTGTTTCAGTCGGCAGGCGTCAATAAGGTTATGGGTTGCTTCGGTCAGCGGTACGTGCACGGTCAGGAAATCGACTAGCGGGAGCATTTCGTCGAGGGAAAGCAGTGTAACCCCTCTTTGCGTTGCGTACTCCTGGCTGACGAAAGGGTCGCTTGCGTATACACACATGCCCATGCTGAGGGCGAATTGGACCACCTCCTGGGCGATACGACCCAGGCCCACGACGCCCAGCGCTTTGCCCCGAACTTCGGTCCCTACGAACGCGCTGCGATTCCACAGTTGCGCGCGTACATTTTGATCCGCTTGTGGTATATTGCGAGCCAGAGCCATTAACATGGCAATCGTGTGTTCGGCGGCGGCGACGGTATTGCCGGTGGGTGTGTTTACAACCGTTACACCAGCCCGCGTCGCCGCGTCCACATCAATATTGTCTACGCCTGTACCGGCCCGACCTATGGCCTGAAGACTTCGCCCGGCCTGAATCAGGTCTGCCGTAACCTGTGTACTGCTGCGCACAAGGAGAGCGTGATAGCCAGGGATCAAGGACCTCAGTTCCGCCGGAGACAGATCCGTGTGCATTTCGACTGCTATGTCATCGGCGTCCAAGAGTGGTTGTAATCCACTGCGCGAGAGTTTATCGCTTACTAAAACCCGGAATTTCTCAGTCATTACCACTTTTTTCTTTGATTGTATTTTGGTAACTACTCAGCCGCAACTGATCCGAAACCCTGAACGAGGCGAGCAAAGGTGTTCTTTCTCCCCTCAATGTTGTATTTTGGGCGGTCGGGCCTTCGGCCCTCCCTTGTGCAGGGGCTGCGCCCCCGCAACGCCCCCCTCCAAAACCATCCCTCACCGACCGTGTGCATTCTTCGCAACCTGTCGGCTGGCGAGCATGGCGGCGCCTGCACACCAGTCGCGTCACCAAGAGCCTGCATGGTTCCAAGGATGACTGGCTGGTCAGATACTGTGGCTTAGTAGTTACGTATTTTGTATCCTTTTTTGGCCAGGTTGTCGCCGCCAAAGGGAGCAAGGACTGGCCCCTCCCGTGGGAAAACTCAGACATGCGGGACTCTCGACAACTTGGCTTCGACTAAATCACATTGCCTCAGGGGCGGTCATACCCATCAGATTCAGCACTCGTGACAGGGCCGTCCTGGCCGCCAGGCATAGGAGCAGCCTGGCTCGCGCCAGAGGCGGCGACACGTCTGAATGCAGCACCTGGCAGTTTTCATAGAATGCGCTGAACGCTTTGGTCAGGTCTTCAGCGTAATATGTCAGGTTGTGGGGCGAAAGCCGCTCAACTGCCAGCTCGATCTGTTCCTCCATCTCCAACATTCTGCGGATGAGGGTCAACTCTGCTGGATGGGTGAGAAGGGACACGATTTCGCTGGCGTCATCGGGAATTACCTCCGGATCAACCATCCCATTTTCAGCCGCCCTTTGGATGAGTGAGCAGATACGAGCGTGCCCGTACTGGACATAAAACACGCGGTTTTCGTTTTTCCGCTGGACAGCCAGGCTCATATCGAACTCGACACTGCGTTCCGGGCTGGTGGTAAGCAGCATGAATCTTACGGCATCGGGCCCGACTTCTTCGACGACCTCGCGTACGGTCAGGAAATCGCCCGAACGCTTGCTCATTTTCACTTCCTGCCCGTCGCGAATCAGCTTGACCAGATTGTAGAGCAGAATGACCAACCGGTCCGGCTCAACGCCCAAGGCCTCCATCACCGCGCCCATACGGGGAATATGGCCCTGGTGATCCACTGCCCAGACATTGATGACCTTATCAAACTTGCGGCGAACAAATTTGTCGTAATGATAGGCGATATCGCTGGCGAAGTAGGTTGGCGCACCATTTGATCGGACGACAACCTCATCCTTTTCGTTGCCGGGATATTTGCTGGCCAGGAACCAGCGGGCGCCGTCCTTTTCTATGATTTCGCCCTCGTCGGTAAGCTGCTCAAGCAGCTTGTCTACGAGGCCTTCGTCATAGAGGCTTTTTTCGCTAAACCAGCGGTCGAAGGTTACGCCCAGCGCCGCCAGCTCCTCCTGGATATCCTGCATGACAATCTTACGGCCAATCTTTCTCAGTTCGTCTTTGGCCGTGCTCTGCTCCATATGGAAAAGACTTCCGTTTTCCATATCTCTGACGAGCCTGGCGTAGTCTTTCAGATAAGCGCCCTGGTAACCCCCTTCGGGGATTTCCACGTTTCGACCTGGCTCGCCGCCCGACTCTTCGCAAAGCTGAAGGTAAGTGGCATACAGGCTTTCGATGAAGAGCTGAAACTGTGTGCCGCTGTCATTGACGTAGAACTCTCGCTGAACTTCGTAACCGGCCGCCTCCAACAGGTTTGCGAGTGTGTCGCCAAGTACGGCATTGCGGCCGCCGCCGTAATGGAGCGGGCCGGTGGGATTGGCGCTGACATATTCCACCTGCCAGCGCTGCCCGGCCCCCCTGTCAATAGCGCCAAAGGCCGACCCTTGGGCGATAATTTCCACGACCTTGTCCTGTAGCCAGCGTTCATCGAGGCGAATGTTAATGAATCCCGGACCGGCCAGTTCGACGCTGCCGATAAGCTCTCCGACAGGGATTTCATCGACAATGGATTGGGCGAGTTGCCTGGGATTGGTCTTTTGGCCTGTGGCCTTTCTAACCGCGGAGGCAACAAGCATTGCGACGTTCGAACTGTACTCGCCGTGCTCAGGTTGGTTAGGGCGCTGAATTTCCACAAGGGGGATGTCGGTCGTGGGCAGGTTGCCGGACTCTTGAGCCGCTGCAACTGCATCTGTGACGATTTGCCGAATCTGGTCTCGAATCATTGTCAGAATCCCTGGGCTTTTGCCTGCAGCCTCTTGATACAGGCCCAGGCGCCTTTTGTAAGTCTACCCTACCCAGGCAACTGGCTCAGTGAGCCACCGGCTGAGGTCGGGGCAATTGCTCCAAATCGTACCAGTTCGGTCCCGCTTCGATGTCGACCAACAATGGGACGTCCAGTTCGAAGGCCGACTCCATAACCTCACGCACAAGAACTGCAACCGTTTCCAGTTCTTCGTGTGGAACTTCCAACACCAGCTCATCATGAACCTGCAGGAGCATTTTTGCACGCAGTCCCATGCTTTGCAGGCGATTGTAAAGGTTGCTCATGGCCAACTTAGTGATATCGGCGGCCGTTCCCTGGATGGGGGCGTTTATCGCCTGTCGTTCCAGCGCTTGCCTCTGATTGAAAGGCAGACGTTGTTTTAATTCGTCAAAGTTGCGCCGGCGGCCGGCGAGAGTCTCAACATACCCCAGTTCGCCAGCGGAACGAATGGTGTCGTCGATATATTGACGCACCTTCGGATAGGTCGAGAAGTATTGTTCCAGGAACTCCTGCGCTTCGACCGGCCCCATGGTTGTGCGGCTGCTGAGACCGAAGGCGCTGACGCCGTAGATGGTGGCGAAATTGATCGTCTTGCCCAGCCCGCGCTGCTCGTACGAGACCTGGTCCAAGGGGACGTCGAAAAGCCTCGAAGCCGTTACGGCATGGATGTCCTGCCCTTGGCGGAAGGCGTCGAGCAATGGTTCTTCTCTGACGATATGGGCCAGGATGCGCAGTTCGACCTGGCTGTAATCGGCGGCCAGCAAGACGCTGCCCTCGGCGGCTTCAAAGGCCTTGCGTATCTCTCGGCCTTGTTCCGTGCGAATGGGAATATTTTGCAGATTCGGGTTGCTGCTGCTCAGGCGGCCGGTGGAGGATCCTGTCTGGTTGTAGCTGGTATGGAGGCGGCCGGTTGAATCGTTGACCAACTCTCCCAGCGCGTCCACGTAGGTCCCGCGCAACTTTTCCGACTGGCGTTGCTCGAATAAGAGGTCCAGAAAGGTGTTCTGTTCGGGAGTCAGGTCTTCAGAGGAGGCTTTCAGTTTTTCCAACTCGCCTGCGGCTGTGCTGACAAAACCGGATTTGGTCTTCTTGAGACCTTTGTCCGGGAAGCCCATCTCCTTGAACATGACCGAACTTAGCTGCTGGGTACTTCGGAGGTTAAACTCGTGGCCTACGATGTTCTTGAGAGTCGTGTTAATCTCTTGCAGGCGTGCCGCCAACTTCAGTGAAAGGTCGTCAAGGAAGTCGGTGTTGAGGCGGATGCCAGCCATTTCCATGTTGGCCAGCACGGGCAGCAGAGGAAGTTCAATCTCCTCGTAAAGCTGCCACATTTTGGCGCCAGCCTCTTTCAATCGCGGCGCCAGGAGTTCCCACAACTGAATGGTTGCATCGACGTCAGCGCCGCAGTAGGCGGTCACGGCCTCGACATCGACTTTTGCAATCGAAATCTGGTTGCGCCCGGTCCCGATTAAGGCCGAGATATCGGTCATCGTCCATCCGAGCTCCACTTCGGCCTGGCTTTTGAGACCGAGGGAGCGGCTGGCGGGATCCAACAGCCAGGCTGCTGTCATGGTATCGTGAATAGGGCCTTCCACGTTCAGGCCGTGACGCCGGCATACCACCAGGTCATACTTAGCGTTGTGCGCAACTTTCGGGAGACTGGGGTTGGCAAAGTAGGGCTGCAGTGCCTCTCGCACCTGTTCCCATGGGAGTTGCCCGCCTTCATCGTGGCCGACAGGTATGTAGCAGGCTTCACCTTTTGCCCAGGCAATACCCAAGCCGACCAGATCGACGCTCATTGGGTCCCGACCGGTGGTTTCGACGTCAAATGAGAGGATGGACGCATTCTCCAGGCTCTCGCAAATCCGGGCTAGTTGTGACTGGCTCTGGACGCACTGATAGGCGTGGGATTCGTCCGTATGCGCTGATGGGCGCAGTCCCTGGGCTTCCGCGGCAGAATCCAGATTTGGGAAGAGACCACCTTGTCGGCCGCTCCCATTTGAGGCCGCCCCATCCAGACCGCCCTCTGACCCTGACTCGCTCAACTGGTCGAGTTCGCGTTGGAGGCTTCGGAAATCCAGTTCTTCGAATATGCGGCGCACCTCACCACTGTCATACTCTTTCAGGCGGTACGCGTCGGCGTCGAAAGTGACATCGAGGTCACAGACAATGGTCATCAGCCGCTTGTTGCGGCGGACATCCTGTTCGGCTTCGCGGAGGTTCTGCTGGGTCTTGGGCCCTTTTATTTCATCGATGTGGGCGTACAAATTGTCAAGAGAACCATACTTTTTCAGGAAGCGTATGGCAGTCTTTTCACCTACACCGGGTACACCGGGAATATTGTCGGAATTGTCACCGACCAGTGCTTTCATTTCCAGGAACTGATCGGGGTCCATGCCTCCGTATCGTTCGGCAACTTCGGTCACTCCATAGGGGATGGTAGCCGGCGAAGGACCGCCGGATGTATAGAGGATCTTGACGCGATCGGCGACCAATTGGAACATGTCGCGGTCGCCGGACAGAATCAACACATCGTGTCCCTCAGCGGCGGCCTGGCGGGCGAGCGCGCCAAGAACATCGTCCGCCTCGAAATTTTCGAGCGCGACGATGGGGATGCGCAGCGCGTTCAGCACCTGCTCGATGCGATCCATCTGGGAGCGCATGTCATCGGGCATGGAGTCCCTGGTCGCCTTGTAATCGCTGAATTCTTCGTGGCGCCAGGTATCGCCTTTATCGAATGCGACGGCAACGCCTTCAGGATCGTACTCCCGCAGCACGCTGAAGAGCTTGCGAAAGAAGCCAAACACGGCAGTCGTTGGCTCTCCGCGTGCAGTGGTCAAGGGAGTCTTAACTCCGAAAAAGGCCCGGTAGGCCTGTGAGTGACCATCGATTAGGAGGTAAGTCGACACTGTCGTTCACCTTTTTGCGCTATTCCCGCCTTTCTGAAAATGCTGGCCTGAAAAAGAGGCTTTGCAATTGCAGCCGGGAAGAGGTGCGTGCCGAGGTTGCACGCTAATACATCGTTATGCGGCTACTCTTCGATTTCCAGTTGGCCTTGCGTCACCAACTCCTGTATTTTTCCGATTTTCAGAATCGAACGAAGCGTGCGCATTTTGCGTCCCGCATCCAGCCTGTATACGCCGGTGGGAAGTTCCAGAATGTAATTTCTGTCGCTCTTATTGGCGAGGACGATCACTTCCTTTTTGTCCTTGAGCCAGCTAATGTCATCATAACTTCGTTTTGCCACGGCAACCTTCCTTTTGGCAGGAACAGGGTCCAGGGACGGCAAACAGGTTGGCGTGAACCGCCTGCCAATAGTATGACGATTCGGCGCTTTCAAATGTTCTCAAGACTTACAACAATTGTACAGCCGCTATTGGAATTTGACAAGGTTCTTGGCGCGAAATAGCCGGGCATGGGGCTTTTCTGACTGCGAACGGGCGGGCCGGCCTATCCTGGCCTCGTGCAGTCCAACACCTGCGACGAGCGCATATCCGCAGAAGTAAAAGGCAAGGAATGGGAGATTCCACCAAAGGCTATTGACTGCAGCGATGTAACAGCTGACCCCGGCGTAGAGCGCAAGGAAAATCTCAGCTACTACAAGAGGTTCCAAGGCGAGGGCATAGCCGCTATGGCGCCAGGCACCTGATTGCCCTTCGACGCGGAACTTTGGCGTTCGCAGAAATGTTCCAGTGCGTCCGAGAAGGGCTTGCACTGCTGCCACGGAATTGCTTAGCGACAGACCCATTCCAAGCAGCATCAGAAGCGGCAGATAGGCCCAGCGCCGCAGCCAGCCCTGGGGATGAAGGCGCCGTTGCGCCAACGCATACAGGGCGGGAGGACCGATTGAAACCAGGCTCAGATAGGCTAACGGCCAGTAAGGCTGACCGCCATAGAGCATGAGCAGTGGTGTTACGAGCAGCAGCAGCAGGAGTAAAGGGTGAATGAGGTAGCCGCCGAGGTGAAGATAGGCAGCTGTTCTCTTTGGCATGGACCAACCGCCATTCCAGACGGAAGCGCCCAGCTTGCGAAGGGTGGCTACGCTGCCTTTGGCCCAGCGGAACTGCTGCCGCTTGAAGGCCAGGAGTTGAGGAGGCAACTCGGCAGGGGCCTCAACTTCATCGAGGTATACGCCGCGCCAACCGGCCAATTGGGCGCGGTAGCTTAAGTCCAGGTCCTCGCAGAGCGTGTCGTCCTGCCAACCGCCGACAGCATCATCTTCGATGCAGGCGCGCCGCCATACACCGGCGGAGCCGTTAAACCCGAACGGCATAGCAATGGAATGGCGCGCGGCCTGCTCGACGACAAAGTGGCCGTCGAGGGCCAGCGCCTGGGCTCTTGTCAGTGGCGAAAAGCCGTCATTCAGGTGTGTCCAGCGAGTCTGAACGAAACCGATATCATTGCCATTTTCGTTCAGAAATGTAGGGATAGTGCGCTGCAAGAAATCAGGAAGAGGTGCAAAATCTGCGTCAAAAACTGCGATGAATTCGCCTGAGGCCGCGGACAATCCTTGCTTGAGGGCACCTGCTTTGAAACCGGTGCGGTCGCTGCGGTGCAGCACTCGTACATCGACGCCTCGCCTTTGCCAGAATACAGCCCTGCTCTCTGCGAGAGCAGTTGTGCCGTCAGTGGAGTCGTCCAGCACTTGAATCTGCAAGCGGCTTGGGGGATAGTGCAATTTGGCGCAGGCGTCGATGAGGCGACCGACGACATGAACTTCGTTGTAGACCGGAAGTTGCACGGTAACGGCCGGCCAGGCGGAACAGTCGCGCGGCGAACTGAGTGCCGTCGCCGCGAATGCCGGGGACGCCGAATCGTTGGAGATTCTGTCGGCGCGGATCTTCACGATCGTCAAGAGCAGGGCCTGCATTCCGTAGGCGGCCAGGCCCAGCGCGCCGATCATATAAAGGACTTGCATGCCTATCAGTAGCAGAGTATGCGGCAATTTAGGCGCTCCACTTTGACCCTTTTCCTGACCGGCTGGTGACTCTGATGACTACATTTCGTCCGTGTCAAAATCACTATGGTCCGAAACCAGAGAGTCATATTTCAAGCTAAACGTTCTGTTCCATAGTACGCATTTCCGAGGCTACACACGAAAATGCCGACGGTCACCGTCGGCTTTTTTCGACACCATAGGATTATAGTTCAGATTGAGGAATGCCCTAAAGTTTCCAAGACACTCGACTTTGGAACCTTCGAGTCAGACAAAAATTGGCCTAGAAAATGCCCAAGGGATATTTAGGAATTCTTTGGTTCGCTCCAAACTCAACTCTCCTAGGACATAGATCCCAAGCATGTCTCTGCGGGGGACTACCAATTCGACAGGGTTGCACTGGGCAAATATTGTGCGCCTTATCCTTCTTGCGAGCTTTTTGTTACAGTTCAGGCTCCGCCTCATCTCTAAATTGGATGAGCCAATGGTCAACAGGTCTCACCTAAGTTGTTCAATTGCGCCTATCTCGGAGCACCATTTCGTAATCCAGGCGCTTTTTGTCCAACCAGTTGGCCATTAATGTAGATCCCAAATGAGATCAAGAGTATTGGTCAAGGGTACGTAAGTTGTGGTAGAACCATCTGACAGACTCGCTTTATGTAAGGAAAGGAAGCAAAGATGGTTCGACCGGATATGGAAAAATGGGGACAGACGCTGGCTGACTTGCGGGTGTTGTCGGTGGAAGCCAAAGATGCCCGCAGCCGGGAACGTTTTCTGGCGTTGTATATGATCGCAGATAGGCAAACGAATGCCTGTGCTTGGGCGCGGGAAATCGGACGCACCAAAGAGACAGTCTTGAATTGGGTACATCGCTACAATCAGTTTGGGCCCAAGGCCGTGTTCTATCGTCATACGGGTGGTCGTCGCCCTTTTTTAGCCCGGAGCGGGTCAAGCAGCTCGTCAGCGTAATCTGTGAGACGGAACCTGTAGAGCATGGCCTGCCCGGTCATGGTTGGACGTTGAAAAAGCTGCGGCGCTGGCTCAAGCAAGTCATGGATTGCGACCTCGCTCGCAGCACGCTGCACCGGGTTCTGCAAGCAGCGCGCTTGCGCTGGAAAAAGTGCCAAAAAGTGCTCAAGAAAGCCGACCCACAGAAACGTGCGGCCTTTATGGAACGCTTCCAAAGGTTGTATGAGCAACTCTGTCGCCAGCAGATCCGTTTGGTCTATATTGATGAAGCCCACATCCACCGCGATATGGACTTGGGCTACACCTGGACCGCAAAGAACAAGATTGCTTGGCGTATGAGTGACTCTGCTCCGCTCTCCGATCGCATTAACTGGTATGGCGCCTACGATTTTGGCGCGGGGCAGTGTTTCATCTGGAACGAGGGCAACTGTAACCAAGAACACACGATTCAGTTCTTGCAGCGCATGGCTGAATGGTTGGCGGATGAACCGGGCGTAGTCGTGCTCATTTGGGACGGCGCCCCCTGGCATCGGGCCAAGTCCGTTCAGGCTGCTGCCGCCAAACTCTGTCTCACTCTCATCCCGCTGCCTGCCTATAGTCCCGACCTCAATCCGATTGAGAATCTCTGGCGCTGGATGCGAGAAGAGGTCACGCACAACCACTGCCATCAATCCATGCGTCACCTCTTCGATGCTTGCAAAGCTTTCATCGACTGTATCAATGCCCATCCCCACCAGGTAGTAACTCGTCTATGGCCTAAATTTGAACTCGACCCAGATTACGAGAAACTCTTGATATCAAATTGAACTTACATTAGTTTCCAATTGTGTCTCTCATGTGTACTGATTCTTAGTTCGGTAGTACAACGGGGATTATCTCCTGGCAGGAAGTCTTCTGTTTCTAGGGCGTTGAACAGAGAACGCCGATAAGGTCTTATGCGCTCATATACTTGGTTGTCGGGTTCCTTCCCGTTACCGGTCAAATAGACTCTGACAAAATTAGCCTCGAAGTATTGTACGACACAGAGATCGGCGCCACTAACGAAATGTCGCCCCCTTCTAAGATTGGAACCAGGATTGAATCTAGGCACGGGCGCATTCGGCAAGTGAGAGGCAAAATACTTCCAGAATTTCTGTGCCAAGGGATCTTGCCACTTCTTGGGATGTTCAATGACATTCAAGACAACCTGGCGAGAACCGTTGCCATTCCCAAAGAGACTCAACTTAACAGCATAGAAGTTTGGTGACCTCTCACCTATATTGTTTAACAGACGGATGGCGGTAAGGTTGGTATACCAATAGTCGGGGGCAATCCAAACTCCACAGCGTGCCTTTAACCGGGCGACGTATGTAAGAAGTTGACCCAGATGTCTAGGATCTGCACGAGTAAGTTGATTCTCAATTACGATGAGGTCGCCGTTTCGAGCATTTTGGGCCAAAACATCGGCCTCATATGGGCCGGCACGAACCTCCCTTCCCACAAAGTCCAACTCAATGTCCAATACGGAGGACAACTGATCCAAGTTTTCTTCAAGCCAAGGAGAGAAATCTTTCTCTTCGTCTCGCCACTTCTCCCTTTCGGCAACCTTTAGCAGCCTACCCAACTCCGAGTCATACACTAAACGCACCTTTCTCGATGCTACGCCTCCCTTACCTACTCCTGCTCAGCCTCCGCCTCCTTGCTTTGCATAATGACCTGATCGGCCAGGTGACTGGGGACCGGCTCGTAGCGGCCGAACTCGATTGTATAGATGCCCCGACCCTGGGTCATTGAACGAAGATCAGTACCGTAGCGCAGAATCTCTGCCAGAGGAATCTCTGCGTTTATGATGGCGCGATTGTTGCGATTTTCCATGCCGAGGACGCGGCCGCGGCGGTTGTTGAGATCGCCCATAACGTCGCCCATGAATTCGTCCGGCACTGTTATCCGCATGGTGTAGATCGGCTCCAGGAGTACGGGACGCGCCTCCTGCATTGCGATCTTGAAGACTTCGCGGCCAGCCGTCTGGAAGGCGATATCCTTGGAGTCAACCGGATGGTGCTTGCCGTCGAAGACGATGGCCTTAACATCTACGATTGGGAAGCCTGCGATCACGCCTTGGTCCAGGATCTGCCGGATTCCCTTTTCGATCGAGGGGATGAAAACGCTGGGAATCGTGCCGCCGAATACCTCGCTATCGTATTCGAAGCCGTCGCCCCTATCCCGCGGCTCGACGCGCAACTCAACATCGGCAAATTGGCCGGCGCCGCCCGTCTGTTTCTTGTGGCGATAGTGGGCGCTGGCGGACCGAGTCACGGTCTCCTGGTACGGCACCCTGGGCATCGCAGTATCGACCTTAACGCCAAATTTGCTGTCCAGGCTGCGAATCGCAACGTCAACGTGGGTGTCGCCCATGCCCTGCAAGATGTTTTGCTTGGTTGCGATGACGTACTCGACCTTAAGCGTAGGGTTCTCTTCCGCCAGAGCTTGCAAGCCCTGGCCCATTTTGGCGCTGTCTGCTTTTGTTGCCGGCATCACTGCGACTGAATAAAGCGGTTTGGGATACTCAGGAGGCGGGATGACTGTCTGCTGTTCGCTCAGCGTATCGGCGGTCTTCAAGCCGTCCATCTTTGTCAATACACCGATGTCTCCGGCTACGATTGCGGTAGCGGGCTCCAACTCCTTGCCGAGCACATGGAACAGGTTCTGCAGCTTCGCCTTCTCGCCTGAGCGCTGAATGACCGCCTCATTGTCGACGGCAACGGACCCGGAGAAGACGCGGATGTAGCTCATGCGTCCAACATAGCGGTCGACTATTGTCTTGAATACGTAGGCAGCGGCTTGTCCGTCTCCGCCGGCGGCCAATTCGATCTCTTCGCCGTCGCCATCACGCGCTGAAACAGAAACGTTATCCGGAGACGGAACATAGCTCCGCAAGGCGCGCGCCAAGCTGTAGAGACCTATGTTTTCGATGGCGCTGCCACAGAAAACGGGGATAATCTGGCCGTCGCGTACGCCCTGTTGCAGGCCTTGTCTTACCTCCTCTTCGGTCAGCTCTTCGCCCTCAAGATACTTCATGATCAGTTCGTCGTCTGTCTCAGCCGCGGCGTCGACCAGGTTTTGGCGGGCTTCCGCGACCGCATCTTCCATGCTGGCTGGAATGTCGGCGACGGTTGCGTCGGTGCCCATGTAGGCCTTCATATCAACAAGGTTTACAAGGCCCTCAAAGTCTTCCCCGCTGCCGATAGGCAATTGGAAAGGCAGGATGGTGCCGGAGAAGACCTCGTGCACGCTTGCCAGCGCGTTATCAAAATTGGCGTTTTCCCGGTCCATCTTGTTGACAAAAATCAGGCGAGGTTTGTCGACGGCGTCCAACTGTTCCCACGCCAATTCCGTGCCGACTTCAACGCCGGCCACGGAGTCGAGCAGCACCAGGCCCGCCTCTGTCACGGCCAGACCGCTAATGACTTCGCCTACGAAGTCCAGATAACCGGGCGTGTCTACCAGATTCAGCTTTGTCCCATCAAAATCGACAGGCACAACGGAAAGATTGATCGAAATTCCGCGTCGCTGCTCCTCGGCATCCCAGTCGGAGACGGTGGTACCATCCTCCACACGGCCGACGCGATTGCTCCCGCCGGCATTGGATAGCAGCGCCTCGACAAGGGAAGTCTTACCGGAGCTGCCGTGTCCAAGAATCGTGACATTGCGAATCATGTCAGTAGAAAAATCGGCCATGAATCCTCCTCGCAACTTTCTGTATTGCCTATGTGGAAACTAGAATTTATGGAATCTTAAGTGTGACTATTTCAGTTCGCGCCAACCAATTTCTGTTCGAAGATCTGTCCCTTCGAACTATCCCGACACCGGCAGGCAGACGGATGACATTGTACTTTTTTTTCTCTGAATTGTCAATGAATTTGGACTGCCTACGCGCACAGACTGCCTATATCGCGAGGCTTCAATTGACTGACGGTCTATCGCAAGGTTTGATGCGAGGGCGAGTCCAGACGCTTGGCCCCTTGGATTGTTGACGTTGAGGTTTAGCCTTTCCGATACAGTTCACGCAGAATGATCATCTGCTGAATCTGGGTTGTACCCTCGTAGATCTGATAGATTTTGGCGTCTCGCATCAGTTTTTCGACGGGAAACTCGCGGCTGTAGCCGTTTCCGCCAAAAACCTGGACAGCGTCGGTTGCGTTTTTCATGGCTGCCTCGGCGCAGAAAGCCTTGGCAATGGCGGCCGACATCGTATTGCGACCGCCATTATCGACGTCGCAGGCCGCCTTGTAGGCCAGATGCCTGCCTGCTTCGACCCGGATTGCCATATCAGCCAGCATGAAACCGACGCCCTGGAAATGAGAGATAGGCTTACCAAAGGCGGTGCGCTCGCCGGCATAGGCAACCGCCTCGTCAAGGGCGCGTCGTGCAACGCCAATCGCGGCGGTAGCCACGCCCGGCCTGCTCTTGTCGAAAGTCTTCATTGCTATCGTGAAGCCTTCGCCTTCTTCACCCAGGCGATTTTCGGCGGGAATTTCGACATTTTCGAAGAATACCTGGCAGGCCTGCGCTGCGTGCTGGCCCATCTTCTCCAGCGGCTGACTCGTGCCTACGCCCTGCCAATCCCGCTCGACGAGAAAGCAGGAAATGCCGTTGTGTCCGGCTTCAGGGTCCGTTTTGGCGAACACTGCGAAGAAACTTGCGACAGGGCCGTCAGTGATCCACGATTTGGAGCCATTCAGAATGTAAGTGTCCTGTTTACGAATGGCGGTCGACTTGATTCCGGCGACATCTGAGCCGGCATCAGGTTCTGTCATGCAATACGCGGCGACTTTCCCGTCATCGATAATCCATGGCAGGTAGCGCCGTTTCTGCTCTTCTGAACCTGCGATCAAGAGAGGGAGAGTCGCCAGCTGATTCAGCATCAAGGCGGTTTGAATGCCGGAGCAGCCATAGGCCAACGACTCGGCAATCACGCATTCTTCCAGCGCCGTCGCACCCATACCTCCATACTCTTCAGGAATATTCAGGTTGACCAGGCCAACTTCACGCGCCTTGTGAAAGATCTCCCATGGCCATTCTTCGCAATCGTCGTAGTAGGCGGCACGGGGCATGATTTCTCGCTGCGTGAAGTCCATGGCCATCTCTTGTAACATTTTGACATCTTCAGGAAGTTCGTACATCGAATGTTGTCCTTATGCAAATAGGTTCGCGGGCGGGGTGATCTGCCGCCGTGAATGTTATACTCTTACGAAAATACACAATCAGCTTGCCGAAAGGGTTCTAAATGGGTACCGATTCCATCCTGTATGAGGAAATTCACCAGCAGCCGGACGTCATTGAGCTGTTCGCACAGGCGGGGCAGGACATGGTAAGAAGCCTTGCATCGCATATGCGAAGTGCTGACATTCGACAGGTCGTTGTAGCGGCCAGGGGTACCAGTGACAATGCCGCCCGCTATGCTCAGTATCTGCTCGGGGCAAACAATCGACTTCCGGTAATGCTTACCACTCCCAGCCTTTTCACTCTCTACCAGAAGCCACCGCTTTTCGCCCCGAACACTCTTGTACTAGGCATCAGCCAGAGTGGAAGAAGCCCAGACATCGTTAGCGTACTGGCAGAAGGAAGGCGGCAGGGCTGCGTAACTGCGGCAATCTCAAACTTTGGAGACTCGCCACTGGCGGCGCAGGCCGATCACTTTGTGGCGCTGGGCGCAGGTGAAGAACGATCGATAGCGGCAACGAAGACATACACCGCCCAACTCTTCGCCGTCGCCCTGCTTTCTGCCCATTTGGCGGATGATCCTGAGAGCATCGCTGCGCTGAGAAGGGCGCCCGAACTGATCCGGCAGACACTTTCAATCAACAGCGAAGTCGAACGACTCGCGGAGCGCTACCGTTACGTTCGAAATTGCGTGGTCGTTGGACGGGGTTTCAACTACTCAACCGCATTTGAAATCGCTCTGAAGCTGAAAGAGCTCACCTATACTCTCGCCGAACCCTATAGCAGCGCCGATTTTCTCCATGGTCCTGTCAGTCTTGTGGAACCCGCCTTTCCTGTAATCGTGGTTGCGCCGACAGGCGTGTTGACACCTGAGTTGGAGCCGTTCGTCAGGCAGTTGCGCGACATGGATGCCGAGCTTCTCTGTGTCAGCAACGACGATTCTCTACTGCAGTTGGGCCGCACAAAGTTCCCATTTCCACCTGTTCCCGAATGGTTGTCCCCGCTGCTGGCGATAATTCCTGGTCAGTTGTTCGCCTTGTTTCTGGCAGCGGCACGAGACTTCGACCCGGATAGGCCGCGCGGCCTGCAAAAGGTAACCGAGACTCTTTAGGCCTGCAGGGCATATTGAGGCGTGTGCTCAGTCAGCTAGAGTCACTCAGGACGCCACGCCAGTTCGAATCCCAACCTCTCCCAAAGGGAATTGTTGGGCCACATTCCTTGTCTGCCTTGCGCAGCCCTTCGTCCTCGCTGCCATACGGGTCAATTAATGTCGTCTTCGCCTGCAGCCGCCACATTTGTCGTGCCGCACTGCTGGGTAGGAGGCACATCGTCGGTGAGGCATGTTTTTGGAGGGGGGCGTTGCGGGGGCGCAGCCCCTGCACAAGGGAGGGCCGAAGGCCCGACCGCCCAGAAAACAGAGCAGGGGGGAGAAAAAGCGCCCTTGCTCGCCTCAGTCCGACTGCGAATCAGCTGCGGCTACGTAGCTACGCTTAAGATATGAACAGAGCAGGCGTAGAAGATCTACACCTGCTCTTTAGATTCGAGTGAATTGCTCTTACTCTGCCCCCTCAACGGAAATTCAAAGGGAAAGCAGCCATACCTAGTTGCCCATTTCGGAACCGGGCAGGAAAATCGTTATGTTGGCGTTGGTGGCCTGGATGATCGGGAGCAGGTTCTCTATCAGCGAGAACACCGAGTCCAGGTCAGCGCCGGGCAGCAGCGCCGAAACGGTGTCGAGCACGCCCAACTGTTTTGAGATTGCAAGAACATTCTGTACTTCACCGTTGCCCCAGGAAATGTATGGCAGCCCTATTCCGTTCAATGCAATGTGGATCCCGTCAGGATCGGTCTTCAGCGTAACTTCATGGATGCCGGAACTTGTGAGTCCTTCGATCAGTGAGGGGGGCAGGCGCAGCGCGTAGAATGGGGTGCTGGTCAGTACCGTCCAATCGACATCGGAAAGTTCGCCCAGTGTCCAACTGCCGTCGGCATGGTAAAGAATGGGAATGTCGATAGTTGGCAATACACCACCGAATGTCTGCAGGACCTGCTCCTGCATCAGCCGGGCCATTGTGACGGCTTCACTCTCCTCGACGCCGCTGAGTGGAATAATTTCGGTCCCTTCCTCAACGGGGAAGCGAAGCACGACGCCAAGGCCAAAATTTCGCACCAAGGGGAGAACTTTATTCAGAGCCGGAACGCCAAGGCCCAGCGCGGAAACGGCGTCGGCGGTTGCCGATAAAGACTCTTCCTTCCAAATGAGCGAAGGAATCCGCTGTCCGTTGACCAGGAGCAAAATGCCTTCGTCGCCGTTTGTGACTCTAAAGTGTTGGAGATTGGAGGCGGTGAAGTGCTCTACCCAAAGCGGTTGCAGGGACATCCCGCCCAAAATCGAGGCAAGGCCCTCGCTGACTGCCGGGTCCGGTTCGTAAACGCTGTCAGACGATCCTTGTGACAACCCGCCGATCGAAGCAGTGCCATCTGCAGCGTAATCAATTACGATGGCTGGCAGGTCGATGAAGAAATCATCTGCATCTCGTTCCATCACTGCTCCAGACTCGACTCTGGAGGTGCAACCTGAGAAAACTAACGCGACGGCAAGCAAGAGCACAGCCCATAAAGTGACGCGCTTCTGCATTCGAGGCCTCCTGGTAACTGAAATAATTCCGTGGTAAAGATTTTCCGTTGATAAAATGAACATATTGACGCCGTCGTCCTTCGGCCTTCTTGGGCCAGGCATATGTGTGCCGCCGAGAAATCGAGTGGAGACGAGGTGGCCAGCTTCGGTCGAACCGACAGATCGGCTGGCCAGAAAGCACGGCTCTTGAACTGGATTCCAATTTCTGTGCGTGGCAGTTGGGAGACCTTTGCTAACCGCGACAGAACCGGACTTAGGCGATGACCGCCTCGGCCGTTTGATATTTTACAACCGCTTGCAGTGCATGTCAATTTCGATTTCAGAGGCTCTATTCCATGATATCCGTAGAGAAGGAGTGGCCTTTAATATACTAATTGCGCGCGGCTTCTGCTAACTGTCTGCATAGTGGAAGGCTGCTGAAATACTAGGCTGGCGTTGCCACTGGGTTTGCTCACTCAATCTGCTCTAACCGGCCTTACCTTTCCCAAATGAACGCCGGTTGACTATAATCAGCCTGGATGCTCTCGACAGGACTCGCTGCGGGCAGCGAGTTTCCTACCTCTACTACCGGCTCTGAGCGGTTATTTTTCGAAGAAGAAAGGCGAAATAAGTGACGATAAGTGATGAGACGGGACTGAAAGCCGGCACTGCAAAACACTCAGACCAAGGCTTCTCGCAGGAGCCGCTCTCTCCGTCAGTTTGTACGGCAAGCAAGGACGACATTGATCGGTCTCTTACCAAGGTCGACGACCTCGTACTGCTCGTGACCGGAGGAGGTAAACGCCATCTGCTGCGTCTGCAACCAGGGAGGAAGTTCCACTCGAATCTGGGCAAAGTTTTGCACGATGAACTGCTTGACCTTCCCTATGGTTATACCGTTTATAGTCATTTGGGGCACGCCTTCCTGTTGTTGGAGCCTTCACTTGACGATCGCATGACCCGCATTAAGCGAAACACACAGATTATCTATCCCAAAGATGCAGCCATGATCGTACGCCGGCTGAGTTTGCAGGCTGGAAGTCGCGTGATAGAAGCCGGTACGGGAAGCGGCGGACTTACGATCGCGTTGGCCTGGGCTGTCGCCCCGAGCGGGCGCGTTTTTTCATACGAGGTACGGGATGAACATGTAGAAGTGGCACGGGGCAATTTGGAGAAGATGGGATTGTTGCCGTACGTGGAGCTTCACAACGAGTCGATTCTGGACGGGTTTGGTCAATCGAATGTAGATGCTCTTGTTCTGGATTTGCGTACTCCCTGGATCTTCCTTGAACATGCCCACAAGGCGCTACGGCCCGGGGGCTTCTTTGCGGCCCTTGTGCCGACGACGAACCAGGTCAGCGAACTCTTGCAGGGACTGGAAGACACTGGTTTCGCTGACATCTGTGTTGAGGAAATTCTTGTTCGCAACTACAAACCTGTTCCTGATCGACTTCGTCCTGATGACTCGATGGTCGGCCACACTGTTTTCGTGACCTCGGCCCGTCCCATCGTAGATCCACAGGAGCCGGGCCGCTGGCTTTCGGAAGGGCGCAAGCGCTACGAGGCCCGGAAGAAACTGTCCGAGCGCATCGAAGAAGAGGAGTCCAGGCGCGCTGCGCAGTTGCCCGAACAGGGAAGCATCCGCCCTAAGCTGCCCTGAACATCGGTCTTCACCAGGGCAGAAATCTGGAACAATCCCGAGACTGAATTCAGACTACTTGGATGCGAATAGTGGCTACGAGCCAGGGGAAGAAGCTGTAATGAACCAAACAGAACTTGCCGGACGTTTTTTTGAGTATTTTGGCAATATTCATATGCATACAACGCATAGCGATGGCTTCGGCTCGTTCGACGACCTCGTAGACGGGGCGGTTAGAGGCGGCCTGGATTTTGTCTTTGTCACAGATCACAATGTCCTGGTTCGCGAAGAGGAGGAAGGTTACCGCCAAGGTGTCCTAACGCTGGTCGGTCAGGAGGTGCACGACACGGAACAGGAGGTTTCTGGAAACCATCTGCTGTGTCTGGGAGTGGAAACTGATGTCAGCGACCAGGCCAAAGACCAGCAGCGGCTGATTGATGCAGTGAACGAGCAGAACGCTTTGGCATTTCTGGCCCACCCGATAGAAGAAAAAACGGATCTTTTCCCCAAGTATTATCCGTGGCGCAATTGGGATGTAACCGGCTACCATGGTGTGGAGCTGTGGAACTACTTGTCAGGTTTTCGAAGTTTCACGACAGGCTATTTACGCACAATTCTGGTTGCGTTCTTCCCGAAGTATTTCACGATAGGGCCCTTACCGGCAATGCTGGAAAAGTGGGACGAATTGACCCAGAGCGGAAAGGTTGTTGCGCTGGGCGGCACAGATGTCCATTCGGTTAAGTACAGCCTGGGACCGATCACCCGCCGCTTCTTGACCTATGAAGAGTGTGCCAAGGCGTTGAATACGCATATCCTGACTGATTCTCCGCTATTGGGTCATCCGGAGAACGGCAGTTTCGATTATCGCAACGCGAACACAGTGCACGACCGCGGTATTGTTCTGGGGGCGCTGCGGCGAGGACATTGCTGGCTGGGTTATGACCTGGCAGGCCCTACCGAGGGCTTCCGCTTCTGGGCCGATGGAGCTGCTGTTGTTGCCGGTCCCGGCAATGGTGCTCAAGCGTCGCAGCAGGCAACAGATGATGCGCAAACCGCTGTTATGGGCGACTCGGTGCGCCTGGCGGCAGGCCAGGTCCTGACATTGAGTGTGCAGACGCCAGAGGCGGCAGAAATCCGCCTGTTGCGAAATGGGAGGTTAGTAACCCAGGGCCGAGCCGATGCTCTCTCATATCGAGTCCAGGACCCGGGCGTGTACAGGGTGGAAGTCTGGAAACATCGTTGGGGCAAACTGCGGGGCTGGATTTTCAGCAATCCGATTTACGTGGAGGCCGCCGAGGCGACGACGCAGTAGAGGAGTCGTTTGGTTACCCGTCTTGGGCGATTCCTTGCCCCAAACTTTTGGAATGGAAAGCGGCCGGCGCTGATCCCGGTCTCTCAGCCGGTAGAAATATAGGCTGGCCAGCCCTCAATCTCTTCATGCAATAGCGCTAGCACCGTGTCTTCCAGAGGTTGGGGATAGGAAAGATCATGTTGCTCCGCTAATTGGGGCGCATACCAGCGATAGAGCACGACCAGCGCAACCGCCTGACCGATCCAGTTTGTACTGCCTTCCGATGCGGGAGGCAGGGCTGGCTGCGAGTTTCCCAAACTTCTCTCGAACGCTTCCCGCTGTGCCTCCCCCAGGAACTGATTAATCCGAGCTCTTGCATGGGGACGGCTCGCGCCATTCAAACAGACTACCAGGTCAATCAGGATAGTGCGCAGTTCGGTTATAAGGGTGTGCGCTGCCAGAGTTTCCTGCCGGTTCAAGACGGCTGGCAGCCGGGCCAACTGCTGCCAGAACTGTCCCAGTTGTCTGTCCATCGTGCTCGAATCAGGAGGATTCAGACCGGATTTTCTGGCTGGGAATTTCCTGCGCATATCATCGGACAGGTGTTCAGCAATATATAGATATTGGACTGGCTCGTTCCAGTTTGCCATCTCCCCTGCATTGGAAGATACGACCCATTTGACTTCGAACGCAACGCCTGCTACCCGTCGCGGGTCCGCCAGATTGTCTGAGCCGGGCACCCCCAGGCAGATGCCATTGAGGATCCCCCCGGTTTCTGATTCGTGGTACTGCGCGAAATACCCAGCGCTGGCCCCCAGGGCATTGTCCAGAAAATCCCGCAGAACACTAAAAGGGCCTAACATATTTGCTGAGTTTTGAGCAGAACTGTTCCACAGCAGGCCGAGGTCTACGCTGCTCCAGCGGTCGGCGTCGCCGCGTGCCAGGGAACCCGTTAGCCAGATGGCTTCGATCGGTTCCAGGGCCGCAAGATCGGGAACGAGAGTCTGAAGAATAGCCAGTTGCCGCGGCAGGTCGGTGACGGGCGACAGTTCGGATTCAGAGAGCATGGTAACCTGCAATGCTTGCGTGTCGATTATAGAGCGAGTATAGCATAGCCTTTGAACGCAGTTCGAACATGCGACTCTTGGCAATGACTTGATGGTGGCCACTGGGTCGCATACAGTATCTGTCTTGACCAACCCTTTGTCTTCCCCGCCAGTCCGGCTCTCTGATTACGTATTCGGTCGGCAGCCTCCAGATTGGTTGGGGGGCACTGTTGGCATGCCACGATGGTGGGGAAGAGCAAATGCGGTGGGTAGACAGGGCGGGGCGTTGCGGGGGCGCAGCCCCTGCACAAGGGAGGGCCGAAGGCCCAACCGCCCATAGTGCAGTAGTCAGTGGTTAGAGTTCAGTGGCGAAGGGTGAGGGCCGCGAGCCAGTTGCGGCAAAGTAGCTCCCTTTGAAGTGATATCGATGGCGACAGGTTGCACAGGTCGCGGCCAGAGTGGATGGTGCAGTTGGGGGACTTTTCTGTGCCCATTCAGGTAGTGAAAGTGTCCACTGATCGTCGGCCAGGTAGCAGATCTTGTCGGAGTTGACCAGCTGAGGGCGACCGGAGTGTTGTGGAAGGCTACGGTTGCAAGATCGGCGCCTATGGTGATCTTCGCTTGCTGCCAGGAATGACCGTGCTCGGGTTGGCTCACTTCTTTCAGGTGTGCCGCGATGAATGAGCGATCTTCTGTTATAATGACCAGAGGAAGAACAGGGACGTCGGTACGCGTTGGGCAATCGACCAGCGCCACTTCGTACGCCTTTCACAGGTAGGCACGATATTAGTCCCTCATCATCTACAAGGAATTCACATGGCAGAGCGCAACCCGTTCAATGAACTGTTGGAAGATCTGGATGAAGATGATTGGGAGCAGATAGAAGAAGAACTGCTTCACGATGACAATGGCCCGAGCGAGCCGGGAACGCCGCGGCAGGGAGGCGGCAACGGCGGGCAAGGTGGAGGTGGAGGGCGCCTGCTGTGGTGGATGCTTGTGCCATTTCTTGTGCTGATTCTGTTCAACACAGTTCTTGGGTTTTACACTGACTGGTTGTGGTATGACAGTCTTGTACTGACCTCCGTTTTCTTGACACGGATTGGTGCGTCGCTGGGACTGTTCGCTGCCGGCGCGGTTGCCTTCTGGCTGATATTTGTGTTCAATGTTTTGCTGGTCCGACGCTTGAACCCCCAGGGACTGGCTGACACGCCACTGATGGAGGCAATGCAGGCTGTCGGCGTCCGACTCACGCCGATCATTCTGTTGGCGGGCGCATTTTTCGCCTTTTTCATGGGAACGGGGGCATCCTCGGCGTGGGAAGAGCTGCTCCTCTACTTTAACCAGCAGCCGTTTGGCATGACCGACCCCATTTTCGACCGTGATGTCAGCTTTTTCCTGTTCACATTGCCAATCTGGCAGTTTCTGCGCGGCTGGCTGATGACGGCATTTGTTATCACACTGATCGGAACAGGGCTGGCGAGCGGGATCGGCTGGAAGGGCTGGAGCGCTCCCGCTCCGGTGCGCGCGCATTTGAGCTTTTTGGGGGCGTTAGTGCTGCTATTGATTGCCTGGCAGTACCGGCTGGACGCGTTGGGGCTTGTCTATAGCCACCGTGGCGCGGTCTTCGGCGCGGGATACACCGATGTTCATGCCCAGCTGCCGGCGCTTAACATCCTGGTCTTCGTAACAATATTCGCGGCGTTGCTCTTGCTGATCAACGTCTTCTTGCAGCAGGCCTGGCGAGCGATTGTTGTCGTGATCGTCGGCTGGATAGCGATTTCCGCCCTGGCAGGCAACATTTACCCCAATTTGGTCCAACGATTTCAAGTCAACCCGAATGAGTTCACGCGCGAGCGAGAATACATTGGACACAATATCGAATTTACACGCGCTGCATTCGGTTTGGACATTATCGTAAACGAGAATTTCGACGCCGAAAGTGAGTTGACCGCTGAGGAACTGCTGAACCAGCCAGACACGATTCGGAACATTCGGCTGTGGGATTACCGGCCACTGCTTCAGACCTATAACCAGGTCCAGGCTCTGCGCCAGCAGTACCAGTTTACCGACATCGACATTGACCGCTATGAAATCGAAGGCGAGCGGCGTCAGCTTATGCTTTCGGCGCGGGAACTGATTCCGGAACAGTTGGAGCAGCCTGCACAGACCTGGGTCAACCGCAAGCTGGTCTATACGCATGGCTACGGTGTAGCTGCGTCGCCTGTCGCCGAGATTACACCTGACGGATTGCCGACGTTTGTGCTGCAGGACCTTCCGGTCCAAGGTATTCTGGAGGTTACACGGCCGCAGATTTACTTTGGCGAACGCACCAATGAGTACGTAATCGTCAAAACGGCGACTGAGGAATTCGATTATCCTCGCGGCGAAGGCGGCAACGTCTTTACGACTTTCGACGGAGATTCCGGGATCCCTATCGGCGGATTCCTTCCCCGTCTGGCCTTTGCGATTCAGTTCGCCGATGTGAACCTGTTTATCAGCCAGGAGCTTACTTCCGAGAGCCAGATTCTGTGGCGGCGTAATATACTGCAGCGCACGCGGGAGGTAGCTCCTTTCTTGCGCTTCGATTCCGACCCGTACATTGTGGTTGGCGGCGACGGTCACCTCTACTGGTTCCTTGATGCCTATACAGTCAGCGGTAGATTCCCTTATAGCGAGCCAAGCCAGTATGGGACGAGGACGGTTCCGGCAGGATTCAACTACATTCGCAATCCGGTCAAGATCATAATCGACGCCTACACGGGCAAGATGGATTTCTACCTGGTAGAGCCTGATGAGCCGATCGCGGCCGCGTATGCCCGCATCTTCCCAGATCTCTTCACTCCATTCGAGGAGATGCCCGAGGACCTGAATGCGCACATCCGCTACCCCAATGATCTGTTCAGCATCCAGGCCAGCGTTTTTCGTACCTACCAGATGACCGAACCGACCGACTTTTACAATCGCGAAGACGTTTGGGCGTGGCCGGAAGAGATTTTCGATAACCAGTCGCGACCGATGGAGCCGTACTACGTGCTGATGGAACTGCCCGGCAACGACGAGCTGGACTTTATCCAGATACTTCCCTTCACACCGGCCAATCGTGAGAACATGATCGCCTGGCTGGCTGCGCAGAACGATCCGGATAAATATGGTGAAATGCTCGTTTACCGCTTTGGCAAGGACTCGCTCGTTTTCGGCCCCAAACAGATTGAGGCTCGAATTGACCAGGATCCGGTGATCAGTTCGCAGCTCAGTCTTTGGAATCAACAGGGTAGCCAGGTTATCAGAGGAAACTTGCTGGTAATTCCAATCGGGGAGAGCCTTCTTTATGTCGAACCTCTCTATATTCAGGCTGCGACCGGTAAGATTCCGGAGCTCAAGCGCGTGATTCTCGCTACGTCAGAACGCGTCGTCATGGCTGAAAACCTTGGATTGGCGCTGGCGGAACAGTTCGGGCAGGACATTCTTGCGGAGGCGAAACTTGCGGAACTGGCGCTTACGGGGAACGGTGAGCTTCCGGCTGCAGTCTCTACAGAGTCGGAAGAAGCCGGCGCCGTCGACTTGTTGGGGTCGACGCTCCAGGAGCTGATTCTGGAGGCGAATAGCAGTTACAGTCGGGCGCAAGACGCCTTGCTGGAAGGCGACTGGGCTGCTTACGGCGCTGAACTGGAATCGCTGCAGAGGGTCCTGGAACGGATGGTAGAGGTGAGTGGTATTTCACCTGATCCGACGCCCACGCCTCTGCCCTTGCCTACGCCGACGCCGGCTCCTGAGGGGAATTCGGGTTAGCATAGGGACTAGCTGGTGTCGGGTGCATACATTGACCTAACTCTTGGTTCTAAGTTGCGTGACTGTATTGCGATTGACCAGAGTGGTTGACGTGATTATCGCGAAGGGAATAACTGCAAATTCAAGCCGGCTACAGTTTGACCTTGCACTAGTCCTGGGTTGACTGTAGTCCTGCTGGAATAGATGCCAGCGCCACCTACAGCGAGCGTCACGAAGCGGTATTGGGGCGGAGCATCGGACACGCTGAGACTCGCCTGGCAACAGGCCTGAGAAAAGACTGGGTCGTTTTTTTCGAAACGAATTGATTTTGCAGGCCGCGATCTCACTGAAGTGTCCGTGGTAGATTTTTTGAGCGTATTTTGTCCTGGTACCAAGACAGAAACCGACCTTGAGTGAACCTCAACCAATTCGAGGCAAGCAGAAAATGACTGAGGATCAATCCTCCCCACCGCCAACAGTTCAGGATGTCCTGGAGAGTACTGAAAGAGAATGGACCGCGTTGCAGGCATCATTCTCGGATTTGGACGACAGCCAGATGACCGTCGCCGGCGCTGAGGGATGGTCGGTCAAGGACGAGCTTGCGCATGTGGCAGCATGGGCGAGGGGACTGGCGGCCTTGGTGAGAAAGCAAAGGCGCTATCCGCCGATGGGCCTGCCGGAGGACGCCGCCCCAAACAAGGTCGGAATCGAGAATATTAATCAGAGGATTTTCGAGCGGAATCGAGACCGGCCGTTGAATGAGGTACTGGCCGAGCTTGAGGCCGCGCACCTGGATGCCCTAAGTGCCATCTCTGAATTGTCCGACGAAGATCTGTTGCGCCCCTTTGACGACTACCAACCCCAGGACAGGCGTCCTGACGGCCACATACCTATTTTGTGGCTGATTGCCGGCAACACATACGGGCACTATGCCGAGCACAGAAAAACCATCACCGATTTGTGGAGCAAGACATGAACGCGAAGAGGAAGGTTGTCGTTACAGGCGCATCGGGTTACATCGCAAGTCTGTTGTTGCCCGAATTTCGCGAGCGGTACGACCTCACCTTGTTGGACGTGAAGACCGCTGACCGCGACGGAAACGAGGTGGAAGGGGTGCAGATCGCCGACCTGATGCAACGCGATCGGGACAGCTACCGCCATCACTTCAGCGGCGCCGATGCAATCGTCCACTTGGGGTTTACGCGAGCGGCTGACAAGTCTGATTCAGTCCAGGACTTTTACGCTGAATTGTCCAATGTGGAAATGGCATTCCACGTTTACCAGACGGCCCTGGAAGAGGGCGTGCGGCGTGTAGTCGTGGCCAGCTCCAACCATGCTGCGGACTACTACGAGCCACTGATTCTTGATAAGAAGTGGGACATTGTAACGCCGGAAATGAGACCGTTTTCCGATAACTTCTATGGCTGGGCCAAAGAGGCGTATGAACATCTTGGATTTGTCTACGCGGTGGGGCGGCTGCAGTTTCGCGGGGTAGACGTCGAGGAAAGTTCGAACCATTCTCTCGAAAACGTGCAGGTCCGAATCGGCGGTCCCAGGGAAGACGATTTGGACCGAATCGAGCCCGGCGACCTGCGGCGGATGATCAGGGGCCTGGGCGTTTACATAAGCCAGCGCGACCTGCAGCAGCTGTTCATCAAGAGCATAGAAGTTGAGGAGATTGGCGACGAACAGGACGTCCCGTTTCAGGTGTTCTATGGAATCAGCGGTAATTCCCAGGCTTTCTGGAGTATCGTGAACGCGCGCAAGGTGATCGGATACGAGCCGGAGGACAACAGCGAGTACCGATTCAGCGACCAGATACATGATCATGTCCGGGCCGCGCAAGAAAAAGGGCAGTAAATTCAGTTGTAGCTATAGACGGCCCTAGACCGCAGGTTCGAACACGGCGACCGATTGGGCATTGTCAAGCGCGTTCTCGGCGCCCAGGGCAAGAAAGTGGTAACGGCCTTCCAGCCATTCCTCCAGTTGGTCGCAGTAATGATCTGAGCCGGGATGGCCGGACTGGCCCTGTGATTCGACAGCCCACATCCCGTCTTCACCCAGGTCGCTGATGAGCCGGTAGTTTGCCCCCGTCGGAGCCCCCCAGTTTGGATCGAACCCAGTATTGCAGACGGTCACACCGTTGCCGCCCACCGGCAGGCCGCCGCGATCGAGCAGGGTGCCCAGCTCGCCCCGACCCGACAGGACGTGGCGCAGTTGAACTTTGTGCAGTTTCCCCCATGCCCATTCTGACATGTCTGGCCCCAACCGGCTCTCGATCTCTGCCAAAGCATCTGTTAGCGCGGCGACCATAGACATTTCTCGAACTGTGTCGCTACCAAACCAGTCTGCGACGTTCTCGTATATCAGGGCCCCCGCCAGGCCACCGCAAGTGCCGGAGAGCGCTGCCGCCAGTTCTTCCTCGAACCTCTCGGCGGCGACGTTTCTGCACCAGTTGTTGAAAAAGACTTCGAATATCAGAGCAGCGGCCGAGTCGGGCGCCATGTTGTGATCCCAGGCGTGCAGCAGGCCTGCCGCTTCGAGGACACGGGACTCGCTGCTTTTCTGCAGGACGGGCACCAGCCCAGGCAAGGCTTCATCGGCTCGTAGTGTGCGCGTGTCCTGTTGCATCTCCGCGAAAGTTTCCATGGAAAATCCGTCGTGCGCTTCGATCATTTGGCGGATCCGACGCGCCCTGTGTCCGCTCGCCCATGTTCCGGACAGATGGTAGGGGAAGTCGTTGGGAGCAACTCGGTTATTGGCAGTGGCTACCCAGCCCCGGTCTGGGTCTTGAAGACGAGGCATCTGTTCGAAAGGGATTGCGCCCTGCCACTGGTGGGCAGGATCCCAACCCGGCCGGTAGCCCCGTTCCCAGACTCTTCTAACGGGAATGCCGCCGACGGCCTGATAGCCGAAATGTCCACTGGTGTCGGCAACGACTAAGCTCCAGGTGGGCACGCGCCAAGTACGCGTTGCCGCGCGCAGTTCCTCGACAGAACCGGCGCGATCGATTCCCAATAGTGAGGTGAGCCAACCGCAGTCAGAATGGCCCAGCCAGCGCAAAGAGACTGGGCCGGTTGCTGATGCTTCGGGAGGCAGGATCTCGTCGACGATGGGGCCGTTGCGAGAAAAACGGACTGTTTTGCGGATCGAGCGTTCGCCCCGAACCTGGATCGTTTCCTCTAGCGAGCGCTCCGGTTCCCACTCGCCGTCGTAAAGGAAGCAACCGGGCTTTAGGTGATTTGTTCGCTCCTCGTAAAGGTCGCGTTGCGAACAGATGTTGTTCGTTATGCCCCAGGCGACGCGCTGGTTGCGCCCGAACATGACCGCGGGCATGCCGGCGTAGGCCATTCCGGCTACGTCAAAAGAGCCTCCTGTCAGCTGCACCTCGTACCAGCAGGAGACTGCGGCAAAGGCGATATGTGGATCGCTGGCGACCATCGGCAGCCCGGACTGCGTGCGGGCGCCGCCCACCACCCAGTTGTTGCTGCCTTGGCCCTCCTGCGGGTCGCCCACACTTGCGCCGACGGCGGCTGTGCCGCTCTCTGCGGCCGGGTAGGAGCCGGCTGGCAAGATGCTTTCTGCTTCGGCCTCGCCTGTGAGAAAGGCTTGATACAGGTTATCGTCATCAAGTGCCCAGCTGGCCATTTCAGGCCCGACGATCACGGGGAAGCGGACCGTCAGATAGTATCTGAATTCGGCGGCGATCGCGAGGCAGTCGACTGGCAGCCACTCTTCCGGCTCATAGTCCAGCAGCGCGAACTCGACCGGCAGGTTCCCGCTCGATTGTTCGATCAGAGCGTTGACGCCATCGGAATACTTTTGCAGCAGAGTGCGCGTCTCAGCCGGTGTGGATTTCCATTCAGAGGCGGCGATGCGGTTGAGCCCGATAGTGCGCGCAACCGTGTCCAGCTGCACACCGTCCTGGCCCAGTATTTCTGCCAGGCGACCGTGGCCTCTGCGCCTCAGATAGTCCAGCTGAAATAGCCGGTCCTGGGCCATGGCATATCCAAAGCCGAAGAAGAGATCCTCGTCATTTTCGGCAAGAATGTGCGGGACGCCCCAACGGTTGCGGGCGATGCGGGTTTTGGCGTTCACCCTGGTCCGATGAACCAGATTCGGATCGGGGCACCGACGCCTGGTTTCTGCCTTCCACCACTGGTCGAACTCCGCACTCGACAATCCGTTTGCATTACAGAGGGCGGCTATGGATTCGCCCGCGCCAAGTCGTTTCAGCAGTTCTGTGGAGTTGACTGCCATGTGAAATTCCTCCCGGGAATGGGGTGTACCGTCTGGAATTACTTGGATTGCCGAGGGAAATGAGGCCGGATATTTTGCAGCGTGAAGATGTGAAAAAAGCAGAGAACCTCCTGACGGAGGTTCTTGCGAACGAACTGTGCGCGCCAGGCAGGACTCGAACCTGCGACCTTCGCCTCCGCAGGGCGACGCTCTAATCCACTGAGCTACTGGCGCATAAGGCGGGGAGGGAGGGATTTGAACCCTCGAGGGACATTGCTGCCCCTACCCACTTAGCAGGCGGGCGCACTCGACCAGGCTATGCGACCTCCCCATTCTGTAAATGTTGGCTGTACCAGGCGGAGGGAGAGGGATTCGAACCCCCGGTGACATTACTGCCACAGTTGTTTTCAAGACAACCGCCTTCGTCCTCTCGGCCATCCCTCCGGGCCAGGACACGCCAGCCATTGACCGGATCAGTATATACGCGATGCAATCAGCGTGTCAAATAATGTGGGCCAGCTCCAGGCAGAAAATTTGTTGCGGTCAACGACCGCAGGCCAAGGCGCGTTGCAGACTTCAACAGGATTCCACCCCGTGTCTATGGGAGGAACGGCATGGCCTGAGACCTTGCCCTGCGGCTCATCTTATTTCCAATTCGCCGCCCAGATAGCTGTCCAGTACTGCCGGCAGTTTGATGCTGCCATCTGCCCGCTGGTAGTTCTCCATGAGCGCGATGATCACTCGAGGCAGGGCCAGTCCCGAACCGTTTAGTGTATAGACAAATTCCGGTCTCGCCCCTTCGCGCGGACGATAGCGAATGTTTGCGCGCCGCGCCTGAAAATCGCGGAAGAGCGAACAGGAGCTGACTTCCAGCCACTCCTGGCAGCCCGCGGCCCAAACTTCGAGGTCATACTTGATCGAGGCAACGAACGAGAGGTCTCCGGTGGCGATGGCGACCCGCCGGTATGGCAGGTCAAGCCGCTCCAACAGTACCTCGGCGGCGCGGGTGAGCTTTTCCAGCTCGTCTCTACCCGCTGCCGGCTCGACGAATTTTACCATCTCGACCTTCTGGAACTGGTGCACACGTTTAATGCCGCGCACATCCTTGCCAGCCGACATTTTCTCACGGCGGAAGCAGGGCGTGCTGGCAACGTAATTGAGCGGCAGCGTGCCCGGTTCCAGAATCTCGTCACGGTGCAGGTTGGTTACCGATACCTCGGCGGTGGGGATGAACCAGTAGTCCTCTTCAGCATCGCGGTAAAGGTTGTCGCCGAATTTGGGCAGGTTGCCGGTGCCCTCCATCGCATGTCCGCGCACCATCATGGGCGGGTACACTTCGGTAAAGCCGTGCTCGTTTATGTGTACCTCAAGAAACCAGTTTGACAGAACGCGTTGCAGGCGGGCGCCGGCCCCTTTGAGGAAGTAGGCCCGGCTGCCGGCTGCGGCGATGCCGCGTTCGAAGTCGATTATGTCCAACTGTGTACCCAAGTCCCAGTGAGGCAGAGGGGTAAAGTCGAACTTGGGCATATCGCCCCATTGGGAAAGGACGACATTCCCCTCTTCGTCAGGCGCAACGGGAACGTCGGGATCGGGCAGATTGGGGATGCGCATCATGGCGTCGTGGAGGGCGCCGTCTACGCGACGCAGCTCTTCATCAATCTGCGAAATTTCATCACCTATCTGGCTCATTCGCTGTTTAAGCGCGTTAGCCTCTGCGGCTTTCTTTTCGCGGAAGAGGGCGCCGATCTGTTTGGATCCGGTGTTGCGCTCTTCACGCAGCTTCTCCCCTTGCTGTAACAGGTTTCGGCGCTCGCCGTCCAACTGCAGTGCCAACTGCCAGGGTGCATCTACGTCATTCAGTTTTACCATCGCCTCAGCCAGGGCAGGTTGGTTCTCACGCATCCATCGAATATCCAGCATTTCAAGCTCCTGCGAAGTAGTTGTTCTGCGACGAATGGCCGTCACCCGCAAAAATAGAAAATCCTCTCGCCGGTTCAGGACGAGAGGACCCGTGGTGCCACCTGAGTTCGCAGACTAAACTGTCTGCCTCATTGCGCCGTTAACGGGACGGTACCGTCCGGCATTTTGGTGCCGGATGCTCTTGGGGCGCTATACCGTCCGTGTCCTGTTGCCTCGCAGCGGCCGGCAACTCTCTGAAAGGTCGAGCGAGCGGTCCATTTCCCCAGTCACAGCAATATTTCATCCTAGTGAGCGCAGCGTATCACAAGCCATTAATCTGTGTCAATTTTCGTCGAGGCGGCCGCGGTAGTGAGAAGGCGGTCACCGATTCGATGGCAGTGCAAGATTGGCGAGGTCGACCAACTGGATCAGCGCCAATGGGCCGTCACTGCGAAAGCAGCGTTGCAGCGACACCGGCAGTTGCGATGCCAACCAATCGACAACGGAATCGGGCATCGCCGTCTCCACTTCCAGTCGGGCGACAGGTAGAGCCAGTTGCTGATGGCGCAGACCCCTGCTCTGCGCCTCCAACTCGTCACCATTTCCAGCGCCGCTTGATGCGCGCAGGACGCGGAAAAGAAAAACGCTTTCGATCTGCATTCCAGGAAAGAGTTCATCCAGAAAACCCGCCACGGCATCTTCACTCCAGATAAACAGGCGCAATTCTGATGACGAGGGCACCGAAACGAAACGGGACATGAGCCGGGGAACTTTTATGCGGGCGTAAGAGAGTGGCCCCATGCCGATGTCAGGGCTGCTGAGATGCACCAGGAGGTTGATGCTGTGGGAACTGATGAAAGGGAAGGGGTGTCCGGGGTCAACGGCCAGCGGCGTTAATAGTGGGTACAGTTGCTGGCGAAAGAAGAGGCGCAGGTATTCATGCTGCTGCCTATCCAATTCATTGGGTCTCCGTATGCCTATGCGAAATTCTTCCATTAGTGCCGGAAACAGTGATTGGTTGAGATCCGCAAAGGCCTGCTGCAAGAGTGGATCAAGCTCCGCGGCAATCGTTTCCTGTTCGGCGTCTTCAAGTGTGGGCGCCTGTACAACGAAGTAGTGATCCAGAACAGAGGCAAGCAAACCCAGTATCCGGAGTCTCTCCAAAAGGGGGCATTCCCGGCTCTGGCTCTCCTCCAAGAGGTAAGAGGCTTCAACGACAGGTGCTGGCTTTTGGGCGGTTCTGAGGCGGCTCTTCAGTCCGGCAGCCAGGGTTCTGGCGCGGTCGACACCTTCGTCGTCTACTGGCTCCGCAAACGCAGGCAGGTGTGTGTCTGAACTGGCTGTCGCATAGGGGTGCGCAGTGAAAGGCTGATTCCCGTCTCGCATGTTTCGAGTCATCTGAGGTGGTTAAATCTCTTTGGCAACAAACTCAATCAGAATAATGAACTCGTCGCTTACGGTAAGGGTGTTAGCGAAGTTGGGGGGATCAAAACCCAGTTCAGTCATTCGCAGTCCGGTCTGCATTGTGCCACTGATTGTGCTTCCATCAAGGCTGGCCGAAACATCCCAAGTGGCAGACAGGGTGATGCCTCGCAGTGTCAGGTCTCCTTCCAATTGGAAACTGGTTTCTTCACCCTCCAGATAGCTGGCGGGCCCTTGAATGACCTTTGTGGCGATGAATACGGCCAGCGGGAACCGGTCTGACTCCAGTGCATTCTCCCGAATCCAACCATCGCGCAGGACCTGGTCGGTGCGCAAGGTCGGCAGATAGACCGCGAAACGGTTAGGCCCGATTGCGGAGTTGGTCAGATCGATCTGAAAGAGACCGTCTAGGTCCTGCGATTCCCCGATTACTTTGGTTTTGCCGATTTCGAGACCGTACTTACTGGCGGCGCCGGCAAAGAGCTCCTCGTCGACGACATAGGCGGCCTTCGATTCGTCCGGGACTATACGAAACGTTCTCCATGCCTCCTCTTCGCTGAAAGCGACCGGTTTCAACGCAGCGAACGCTGTCGCGGCTTCGGTCGATACAGTCGCTCCATCCGAAGGTTCCTCCTCTTGCGGTGAAGAAGAGGGCGTCGATTGAATCGGCGCGGGCTCGGAACCGCGATTAAAGCAGCCGGAAGCTACCAGTATGGTCAGTAGCAGAAAGTAGGTTAGCGTGTTCGCTCTCATGTAATAGGTACCATCAGTGGCTTAAGTTCATTCTCGGGCCGGGCTCGTCGGATGCGGTCGAATGTTTCAATGTGGGGGAGCTTCCGGCCCCCGTGGTTGCTCGTAAATGGGTACGCCACCGGACAGATAGGGAGGCAGCTCTTCGCCTTCTCCGAATGCTGCCAGGAGCTGGCGGACAAATAAGGAATAGAAGCCTTCGTGGCGGAAAGACGGTTCGGATTCCCAGACTGCCAGACCGCCCTTGAAGCCGAACTCCTCAAATGATGCAACAAAAGGGCCGTTCTTGGCAATGATGTGCATGGGCGTGTCCCAGCCATCCTCTCGCCGCGATACTCGGGGCGGCTGGTGGTCGCCTACGATCACGAAGATTGCATCGTCGTCAGGTTCGGTGAGGATGAAGTCGGTGAGCATCTCAAGTTGATACTCGATGGCGTTCCAGTAGTTGAGTCGGCGTTCGCTGTGTTCTATCAGTTCTGTCGAAGGCGGCGGCGCAGGTCCCGGCCGGTTAAGCTGCCGCCAGGACTGAACCAGCTCGGGTTGCGGAGTCCAGGGGTAGTGGGAGTTCTGCGTAATTGTGAAGAACAGGTATGGTCCATCCGTCTCTTGGCGCATGGTCTCGCGGGCGAAATTCAGTGCGTACTGGTCTGGCGGCGCCGGACCCCAACCATATTCGGGACCGACGAAGTTCAGATCTTCATACTGCAGCCAGCGGTCTACCCCGTAGAATGAGACATATTTCTCCCACTGGGATTGCGGCAGTCCCATCGATAGCGCAGTAAGGCGGTAGTAGCGATAGCCCTGGTCCTTCAGGAACCTGCCCAGGTCCGGGTATTCCTCGTTCTGATATCTGTCCAACAGGGCATAGTATTGGGGGTCCGAGCTGACGCGCAGGCCGAAGAGAGCGCTTGTGTATGACATCCAGGAACCGCCTCCCCAGGTGGGCGCGAGGCTGCGGGCCGAAGCCACATGCCAGCCGGCGGCGGCGAGCTCTGCGTCCAGCCGCTGGGTAAGCGCCTTGTAGGCCACCCACCAGTCAGTTCTCTTGTAGAGCACTGTTCCGTACGACTCACTGAAAATGATATAGATGGGAGGTTGCTTTGCCAGACTGTATTGACTGTAGTCGTAGGCATGACGAAGGTTGAGGCTCTCAGTCTGCTTGACACTCTCATACATGCGCCGGGATTCGGAGACGTTTCGGATCAGTTTGGCGGCCATGCTGCTGAATACCATTTCCGGACGGAATATCCTGTCTGGAATGAAGATCGACTGGATGACCACGATGCCGGCCAGCATGCCCAGAAGGGCGCGCGAGAATAGACTTGGGCCTACATCGGGCAATGTAAACCGGGACAGCCGCGCGACCAGGGCTGCGCCGCCAATGATGAGCAGAACTGTTCCAGCTACAAAGGCAGTTGTAACGCGGGCGTTTTCGAGGAAGAAGCTGAACCCTTCCGTCGCCATCCGCAACTGGGTGTAAAAGACAGGCTCGAGACTGAAGAAAGTGAAGGTCGCGCCTTCATAGAGGTAGTAGAGGAAGAAAAGTACGTATGCGAGAACAAAGGCGAAACGTATTCCGCGTTTACGCAGCCGGGGCCAAAACGCCCAGAATGTGACAAAGAGCACGATTTCGGAGTTGAACCGCAGCAGATCAGGTTCCCTGCGCCAGACGAAAATCTGGTTCCAGACCTGATCTAGGGGAATCCCGGCGAGTTGGAAGGTAGGCAGCACGGACCCATCCTCACGGTCCATCAAGACGACCGGAAGATATAGCAACGCATGGAGTGTGAAGAAGGTGGCCCAAAAGGCCAGGTCGACGTGGGTACGCTTGCGGGGACCTCGATCCGAACCAGCGAGGCGGGACCAAAAGGGTAAGGAACCAGAACGCGCCTTTCCTACGCTTTTCGCAGGAATCCGGGTCCTCTCGGCGCGATCAGTTCTGCGCATAAGTGCTCTGAAAAATGTTACTGCTCTGACCAAGCATGGGGTAGAAGGCCGGATGCGATTGCCTGCTCGACAACGGCGGCGACGGCTTGCCCGAGCGCTTCGGAGCAGAGCGACACTGGTGACATGCGCTCTTTCACTTGGGCAACTGTGACCTGGTTCTCTTGCCAGGTAATGCCCCCGGAATGATAGTTGTGCAGCAGAGGCATGAGCCGGTCCAGCGCCAATGCGAAACGGGCCTCGGGCGTCTGCTGGCTTTCAAACTCCTCCCAGAGTTCGATCATTTCGGCGGCCTGGTCAGCCGGCAGCAGGCCGAATATGCGATTGGCTGCCGTGCGCTCGCGTTCTGCCTTTCCGTCATGGCCTTCGGCGTCATAAGCATAGGTATCGCCGGCGTCGATCTCCACGATATCGTGAATCAGAACCAGTTTGAGAGTGTGTAGCAGGTTGGCAGGTTCGTCGGCGTGCTCCGCTAACACCAGTGCCATTATCGCCAGATGCCAGGAGTGTTCGGCGGAATTCTCACGTCGATGGTTTTCCAGGAGGAGTGAACGGCGCAGTACGCCTTTCAGCCTGTCGATTTCGAGAATGAACTGCAACTGTTGTGCCAGTCGTTTACTATTCATGTTGATGCGGGCCGCGCCTTCTGTGTTGAATCGCAGAGCCTGTGCGGGCGGTATGCCTGCCAGTAGCCTTCGATGCGACATATGAACTGGTTTGCACTCTCTACATAGATGCGCTCGGCAAGAGGGGCAGCGGCAAGGCGCAGGCGGCTCCGTTCTCGAGCGGTGATCGCAGAGAGCAGGTCAGCATTTCTCTTGTCGGTAATTCCCATCTCCTGAACAAGCGGCGCCTCTTGCAGTACAGCCAGATCGTGCTCTTCGCCCAGTCTGTCGGCCAACCGGTCGCAGTCCTCCGCCAGAACTTTCATCATCGCCGGCCAGAGTGGCTTCAAGATCTGGAATTGGTGCCAAAGATATTTGACCCGTTTGCGCCAGCAGTGGAAATTCTCGGTTGTCGGTTGGGAGTAAGCGCTACATTTTTCTTTCAGGCCGCGTCGATAGGTCCTGCGAAGCCCGGAGGCAATAAGTGAAAATTCGGAATTGCGGAACTGCAAGTCCTCCGCCCTATGCCGCGCTTCTCTTAGCCTTTCGATCACTGTGGGGAGCAACTGTTCGTCGCCGGCGACTGCCTTGAGGACGGCACCGTGCTTCTCAACCAGCGATCGCCGCAGACGCCAGAAGGAAGCGTCATTCAGCTGCTGGCCATACCGCCGCCGCAGCATATCAATTGTTTCGATTTCGACGGCGCTGTCCCGAACAGGGGAGAGGATACGGCCCTGGTCGCGGAAGAACTCGTTCTCGGCTCGATATGTTGGTGCTGGCAGCGCGCCGCGCGACAGCCTTAACACTGCTCTTACGCGCTTGAAGCGCTTGCGCGCCTCGTGTATCCCATCATTCAGGTTATCTTCGCGAGCCAATTGAAGGATAGCCCCGTCGATCTGGTCGAGAACGATTCGTCGCAGCGAATCGGACGGAGCTTCGTTTGGTATGAGCGCAAAAATCATCGGGGATTATGCCTGGAGAGCATGGCCAACGGGAAGTTCAGGATTATGATGCGGCATCCTCCAGTTTCGCAAATAGGTCGCGGAAGACACCATCGCGGTCCACGTATCTGGCACAGGAAATAGTATGACGGCTTTCGTCTAAGTCCCATGTAATCGCATCGGTCAGGCGCGGCGAGCTGACCAGTTCCATTTGGGCCCACTCCTGATTCACCAGCCACGCCAACGGCGCCAAATCCCAAATCTGTTTGGAGTAGGCGAACTGGTCGGCGTGGTAGTCGTTGTAGATCTGGTAGAGATAGTCGCCGATCGCACCCTTTCCTTGCACGTGTGCGGCAATCTCGGGCAGCGTTGTATGCAGGTGGGAGACGACCCCCATGCAAGGGAAGCGCACCAAGGGAACACCGCAGTCCAGAACGATGCGGCTTGCAACCGGGTCCTGGCGCAGGTTGAACTCATTCGAATCGGGCCAGTGGCGTGCATGTCCGCCCAGCCAGAGCAAGACGATGCGCTCCCGAATTGCCGGCTCCAGCAGTAGAGCGGAGGCAACATTGGTGATGGCGCCGATGGCGACAACATAGAGGGGATCATCATGAGGAGAGGCCAGAGCCCGTTCGATGAGGTCGGCAGTTGCCTCACTCTCAACCGGCGGCTCTCCTTCCTTCATCCATTTTGTTGCTCCCCGCATTACGAATCCATCGCCGGGCGTGGCGACCGACGGGAGACGCGCCAGGAGACGGTGAATCTCCTCAAAGCTCTTTTCCATGCCGTCAGCCGGGCTGGAGGAACGTTTGTTGTGGAAAGGCGCGGCATGGAGTGCTTCCACGGTCATCGCCTCGGGCGACAACAGCGCATAAACGACGGCAAACTGATCGTCGATTTCGTTGTACGTATCTGTGTCCAGGACTATCCGCACCGGCCTGGAGTGGTGTCTAAGGCGGTCTCGCAGGAGCTGAGAATTGAGAGGTGGAAAACGCATAGAGTAAAAGTCCAAGGTTGTATCTGCTGTTTCCGGTTCCGAATCGGCTGCGGCGGTGCTTTCCAACTAATCCTAAGCTGCGAGCCGGTTTACCATTTCCAGCATGGCTGTCATATATCCAATAGCATAGGCGCGGCCGCGGTGCCCCCATTGCGTGTCGTCAACCATGGCTGGCACGTGATCGGTGATCATGAATCCGGTGAATCCCACTTCGTTCAAGGTCTTCATTACCTCAAAGGGATTTACATTTCCCTCATTGATGAAGCACTCATGGAAGTTGGGCACGGTGCCTTGGACATCGCGAAAGTGAACGTAGATAATGCGGTCGCGGCCGCCAAAATGGCGGATCGCCTCGAGGACATAGTCATGGCCGTTCATCTCGGACCAGCAGCCCATACAGAAATCGAGGCCATGATTGGGGCTGTCGAAGCGGTCTATGGCCCGCTTGAATCCTTCGAAATTGCGGAAGATGCGGGCAACGCCGCCCAACGACTCCACCGGTGGGTCATCTGGATGGAGAGCAAGGGTGACGCCTGCCTCTTCGGCAACCGGCAGAAGCCGCTCCAGGTAGTATTCATAGTTGGCCCACATTTCATCTGCGTCGAAGACACGTTCGTGCGTTAGTTCATTGGGGTCATGCTCCGCCAAATTGAACCGTGTGCCGCGAGCCCCTCCTCGCAGCACCGCCGGCTCCGGCGTGCGCCAGACCGAGTTAGGCATCCAGTGATATCCGAGGATCGGAATCCCGGCTCTTCCCATATTGCGGACTGTCGTCTGCATGTGGGCTATCTGCTCGTCACGTCCCGGCAGGCCCAGCATCGCCTTGTCATAGAAACTGACGGGCACATTTTCCAGGCAGATCAACCGCAGGCCAGCAGCTTCAGCGCGATCCGCGGCCTCCTTCAGGTCTTCGTATTCCCACCGCTTTTCGCCGGGGAGGCGGGGCGTGTTCATCAGGAAATCATCGGCTCCCAACTGCTTGATGAACGCCAGTTTTTCGTCGGTCAACTCGTTGAACTGGCCTAAGCCAATTCGCATTTGCGGCGACATGGGATGGCTCCTTTCATCTGAAGGGCGCGGGCCCTGGCATCTGGCGCCCGCGGACTCTTGCGGGCAATCCGGTAGGGTTTAGAGGGACCTGGCCAGTCTTCCAGGCTCTGCCTCAGGGCACTGAACTATGAAGGGAATTCTAAGCTGGCACCGGTGGCGACAGGCGGGCCAGCAATTGCTCTTGTTCGGCCTTGGTCAGATCGACCAGAGGCGGGCGAACACGGCTCCAGCCTTTTCTGCCGGTCTGGTCGGCGACGATCACCTTTAGTGACGCGATCATGTTGTAGCCGGAATCGAGAATGGCGTCACGAACCCAATTGGTTCGGTTCTGGCGCTCCTCGGCGTCGGCCGCCTGCCAGTTGTCGTAGAGGTCGCGAATGACGTGGGGCAATACATTTGCCATGCCGGAGATACAGCCGCCGCCGCCGCCCTGCATATTCTTCAGAAGCAGGGCCTCGGTGCCGCAGAATACTGCAAAGCCGGGAAAGTTTCGCGCCACTTCATGCAGTCCCCGCAGGTTGCCTTCGTCGCCGGAGCTGTCCTTCACGCCGGCAGCCTGGCCAGGATACGCTTGCGCCAGCCTGGTAAGCAGAGACGGGCTAAGAGGAATTCCGCTCACTTGGGGGATGTGGTAGAAGTACATCCGTAGCCGCTCGTCGTTGACGCGATCGAAGACTGCCGCAAACGAGCGAAAAAGGCCTTCTTCGGAAACGCCCGGATAGTAAAAGGGAGGCAGGGTCAGGGCGCCGCGGCAACCGGATTGAACCGCGTGCCGGGTCAGGTCGGCGGCTTCGAAGATCGAGGCTGCCCCGCTGCCCACGACCAGTTTACTGGCCGGAATGCCGGCCTCGATCACTGCATCGACCGCGGCCATGCGCTCGGTCGCGGCAAACGATGTTGCCTCACTGTTGGTGCCGAATAGCACCAGTCCGTGACAGCCTCCTTCCAGCAGGCGTTTGCAGAACTCAATATATGCTGGCAGGTCGATGGACAGGTCGGCGCGGACGGGCGTCAGGGTAGGCGCAAAGACGCCTCCAAGTGAGAGTTCAGACATACTTTGGTCCCTCTTCTTCTGATGGCTCAGATGACAGCTGGTAAGGAAATATAATCTTCTACATGTTACGACCTGCGGGTCGCCATTGTCAAATGGGCCCGCTATGAGTGCATCCCAGTTTTGGCGCAAAAGGGTCAGGGGTGAAATGCGCGGCGACGGTAGGTGAGATTAAGTTCCGGCCTTTGGAGGGACACAGTGCAGGCACAAGGCCTGCCCCTACAGGACCTTCGAGGGGGAAGGTGAGGGAGGGTGTCTGTGGTGCGCGCAAACTGACTTAATGTGGTGGTGGGCGCAACGGAGACAGTGCTGGGAAGAGACAGCACTGGGGAAGAACAAGCACGGTTGGTAAGCCGGAGGGCGGGGCGTTGCGGGGGCGCAGCCCCTGCACAAGGGAGGCCGCTTGCGGCCGACCGCCCAAAAGTACATCTTTGAGAGGAGGTAACTACTAAGCCATATACGGTGCCTGTCTTGACCAGCTCTTTGTCGCTGCTGCGATTCAGGTTATCTGGTTGCGTATGCGGTTGGCGGCGGCCAGGTTGTTGGAGCGGTACTGCTGGAATGAGCGCACACGGTCGGTGAGGGATGGTTTTGTAGGGGGGCGTTGCGGGGGCGCAGCCCCTGCACAAGGGAGGGCCGAAGGCCCGACCGCCCAGAATACAACATTGAGGGGATAAATGACACCTTTGCTCGCCTCGTTCAGGGTCGCAAGCTGATTGTGGCTGAGTAGTGACGAAAGGTGAGAGAAAACCCTTGCTTGCCGCCTTCAAAGTTGCGGATCAGTACCGGCTGCGAAGTCACCATCCTTCATAGTGGTCCGGACATGTTTCCAGCTCGCTTTCGCGAGAGCATTATTACGGCTTGCATAAAGTGACCAACTTTGGGCATAATACGCAAATTCTACTAAATGGGCTTGTATTCCGAGGAGTTTCCCTACATTCGAACCGCGGCGAATACCAACTTTATACTGTAACGATCTGTTCCCCTGACTCTAACGGGGGCCTTGTCGAAGGTGTTAGACTGAACTGACATAGACAAAGGCTGCATGGCGCAGAAAAGAGATCTGCACACTCTGGCGCTTCCAGAACTGGCAAGAAATCTCAGCAAGTCTCCCCTGTGCCGGCCTAACAGAGTCCATCGCACTGAAGCAATGGCGGGGTATTAACGTGCCGAATCAAAGCGAAAACGGAAGCGAAAGCGCACTCAATCTGTTCAAGAGCTATGCTCTGGACGGGAACACTTTCGATGAGATGTTTCAGGGGGACGGCCGTCCCAGAGGACCCTACCAGAAGCTGCTTCAAAGTATTTTGGAAGTGCAGGCAAGCGAACTGACGCAGCGCCAGCAAGCGGCCGACCTGACGTTTCTGAATCGAGGCATCACTTTCACCGTATATGGCGAAGATTCCACGATAGAACGCATATTCCCTTACGACATTCTACCCCGCATTATCAGCGAGCAAGAATGGCATACGATCGAGAGTGGCTTGCGCCAGCGCATACACGCCATCAATCTCTTCCTGCGAGACGTCTACCACGAGGGACGGATATTGCAGGAAGGGAAGGTGCCATTCGAACTCATCTACAGTTGCCAGAACTATCAGCGGGAGATGAGGGGTGTCAAGGTCGCCAACGACGTCTACACTTCGATAGTCGGTACCGACCTCGTCCGTCTTCCCAGCGGTGCGTTTGCCGTATTGGAGGACAATCTGCGGGTTCCAAGCGGCGTTTCCTATATGCTGGCGAATCGAGAGGTCATGACGCAAGTGTTCCCTGGCATGTTTGGCGGGTATGGCATTCAGCCAATCGGACACTACGGGCAGGCTCTTCTCGAACAACTGCAGGCTCTGTCGCCCAAAGGGCGCGACGCTACGATCGTTTTGCTCACTCCAGGGATCTTCAATTCCGCTTATTTCGAGCACACGTTTCTGGCGCGGGTTATGGGGATCGAGCTTGTCGAGGGCGCTGACATGCTCGTCCACGATGGCTTCGTTTACATGCGAACAACCGGTGGGTTGCAGCGTGTTGACGTAATCTATCGCCGCATTGACGACGAATTCATCGACCCATTACACTTTCACCCTGACTCGGCCCTGGGTGTTCCCGGTCTGTTCAACGCCTACCGCGCCGGCAACGTAACGCTTGCCAACACGATTGGAACAGGGATTGCTGATGACAAGGCAGTCTACTCATTTGTACCCGAAATGATCAGGTACTATCTGGGCGAGGACCCGATTTTGCAAAACGTCGAGACTTATCTCTGCATGCGCGAAGACGAATGTGCCTACGTGCTCGAGAATCTCGACAAGTTGGTTGTCAAGGCAGTCGGGGAGTCGGGGGGATACGGCATGCTGATTGGCCCGCACAGCACGCGTAAGCAACAGGAAAGCTTCCGTGAGCAGATACAAGCTGACCCGCGCAATTACATTGCGCAGCCCACGCTAAGCCTGTCCCGCGCGCCTTGCTATATCAATGGCAATGTCGTTTCTCGCCATGTCGACCTGCGGCCCTTTATACTCTACGGAGGTGAGACAGAGAACACGGTCATCGTTCCTGGTGGCCTAACGCGCGTAGCCCTGCGTGAAGGCTCGCTTGTGGTCAACTCATCCCAGGGTGGCGGCAGCAAGGACACGTGGGTGTTGCAACACAGTTAGTACCAAAATAGGTGACGCGACATGCTCTCCAGATCTGCAGACAATATGTACTGGCTCGGTCGCTACATGGAGCGAGCGGAAAACACGATCCGGCTGCTTCGAGTGCGCCTGAATTTCATGGTCGGCCAGACGGCCCAGCATGGCAACGATCGCGGCTGGCAGCAGTTCTTCTCCGCATTGCGCCAACCCCCTCCTCTCATGAAGAACGGCGTCGTCGACAGTGAGGTAGCCCTGCAGATGGCGCACGATCTCACCTTCAATACCGAGAATCAGCATTCAATTTCAGGCTGCATTAACCTGGCCAGAACGAACGCTCGCTCGGTGCGCTCTCAACTGAGCAGCCAACTCTGGGAACATATAAACCGGCTCTATTTGCGGCTGTATTCATGGCAAGGTCACGAGAATTGGCATGACGAACGTGACAACTTCTTCAGAGAACTTGAAAGCAGCGTCTCACTTTTTCAGGGTCTGGCATTTTCGTCGCTGTTGCATGATGAAGGGTGGCTCTTCATTCAAATTGGCGGGCATCTGGAGCGCGTATTTTCGGTGTGCAGCTTATTGACAGCACATTTTCGCCATTTTGGAATTGATGGTGGGGAAAGGCTGGAAACGGTTGATCCCCTCAATGGCATTGGTGTTTTGCGCGCCTGCAACTCATTTGAATCGTACTGCAGGGTATATGACCCGCGGCCGGAAACGAGTTACGTGACGAACTTCCTGTTGCTCAATGCATACCTGCCGAATTCTGTACGATTCAATGTCAGCCAGATAGCTGTATTGCTTGAGCAACTTGCCGGTGCAACCGAGTCCCGCCGCGCAGGAGACCTGAATAGAATGGCTGGAAAGCTACAAGCCCGATTGCAGTACAGCCAGATCGATGACGTTGTTGAATTTGGGGCGCAGTCATACGTTGTGGACGTAATGCAGAGCTGCGACGAGATACACGATGCACTGTCTGACGCCTATTTCAGCTACCCGATCGATGAGGCCGTTTCCTGAGAATCCATTCCTACCTACTGACAAATGAAATACTACACAATTCACCATCACACCAGGTATCGATACAGTTCGGAAGTCAGCGAGAGTACGATGGAAGTGCGCATGCAACCGCGTACGGACCGTCAGCAACGCTGTCTGAACTTTCAGCTTGAAGTCTGGCCGCACGCCCAGGTACTTACAGCCAGCGACTGTGTCCAGAATGCGATTCACTATTTCGACATTCCCAGACGTCATTCCGAGCTGCTCTTACGCGCCCAAAGTCTTGTCCTGGTCCAGGAAGGGCAACCGTTGCCCGAGGGAATTGATTCGACTGAATGGGCCGCTTTGGAGGAGGCTGCGGCTACAGGCGTCCACTGGGACTGGCTGTCACCGAGCAAGTTTGCCCGTCCTACTTCGCTGCTAGGTGACTTTGCAGCAGAGGTCGAATTCAATCGCGAGATTGATCCTCTCAGCGCGCTCTTCCGGCTAAATGACCGCATACATGTTGCACTGGAGTATATGCCACTGAGTACAGCCGTTGATTCGCCAATTGATATCGCTCTGGAGAATCGACGCGGCGTCTGTCAGGATTTCACACACATTATGATTGCTTTGCTGCGTCGGGCAGGTATCCCTGCGCGTTACATCAGCGGGTATGTTCAACAGGATCCGCAGAAGGAGGAGGAGACGGACCTCTCCGGAGCCTCACACGCGTGGGTGGAGGCATTCCTACCTGCCACAGGTTGGATAGGGCTGGACCCAACCAACAATTCACAAGTAGGCGACAGGCACATTCGTATCGCCATTGGCAGAGATTATGCGGACGTGCCTCCTACCAGGGGAACCTACAAGGGAGGATCGAGCAGCGAGCTCACGGTAGGGGTACACATTTCTGAGACTGAGGACGAATCGATTCCCCCTGACCTGCTGGACAATGGACACTGGTCAACGAGGGAGCAGATCGAGGAAGTGAGCAGTTCGCAGCAGAGACGAGATCAGGAGCAGCAGCAGTAACAGTGAGGACAGAGAAAAAGGCCGGCAGCGAAAAGAACACTGCCGGCCCGCCTTCCAGAACGGCCACGCACGGATCAGCAGAACCGACCCGTTTCAGTTCGATTTACACTTAGTTCATGACCGACTTTGCGGTTGGCACAAGACGCATGACTTTGATAGTTTCGCGGTTAAGCATTTCCGGGATATTCGGCGCGATCTCGTTGACCCATCCATCGGATTGGTATACGGCCTCATACAGCGCCTCGCGGTCGGCCTCATCCCGGAAGCGACGCATCCACACGTAGCAGTTATCGTCTTCCTCGTCGACAAATGAACCGGCTACGACCATTCCCTTTGAAACCTGGAAGGGGATGATCACACTCTCCATGTACTGAACCCAGTCGTCGCGTTTGCCAGGGTGACACTCGTAAATGCGGTACTCGTACAACATTGGGTTTTCTCCCTATTTATTGTGAATTCGAAACTACTCAGCCACTACTAATTCGCGAACCTGAATGAGGCGATCGGAGCTGTTTACTTTCTCCTCACTCCTCTATAATCTCTTTTTGCATTTGGGCGGTCGGGCCTTCGGCCCTCCCTTGTGCAGGGGCTGCGCCCCCGCAACGCCCCCCTACAAAACCATCGCTCACCGACCGTGTGTGCGCATTCCAGCAGTGCCGCTCCAGCCACCTGGCTGCCGCCAACCGAATACGCAATCAGATAGCCTGAATGGCGGCAGCGATAAAGGGTCGGTCAAGACAGGCACTGTAAATGGCTTAGGAGTTACGTGAATTCTTACTATTCAGTCGGCTGGGATCGGCTCCAATTGCGGTTCGGCCAAGAGACGCATTGGCCGGTCGCCTTCGACTTCGTAGCTGGAAAAAGTTGGCAGGTGCTCTACATTGGCAGCGAACATCTGGTTTACCATCTCTCGAATCTCTGCCATAGACAGCACTGAAGACGTCAATGGGTCGTGCAATATCGCCTGGAAAATCTTGCGCGGATCACCTTCCAGGATACCCTCCACCGCCAGCTCTTCAATCTGCGCACTCAGGCCTGTCAGCATTGCCACAGACGAAGGCAGAGGGCCAACCCGAACGCTTTCGAGGCCTTTGCTACTGGCCCAGACCGGGATCTCAACGCAGGCTCCGACCGGCAGATTATCGACCAGAGGCGTCGCGCCGCTGCCGTTTGGCATATTGCCGTTGAACTGGAACGGTTCGCCCCCTTCCAAAGCGTTGATGATATAGGCGGCATACTCATATCCCCGCGACAGATCAAGGGGGGCAGAATTGTCGAGCCACTCTATGATCTGCTCGTGCCAGGTCTCTTCCCGTTCTGAGTAGTGCGTCAGAACGTAGGCATATTCACCAGGATTCCAGCCTGTCCCGTGGGTGCAATATTTCTCGATCAGGTCAGGTCGTTTGCGGAACCAGGGATTGTATTCGGAGTGGTGTCCGCTCGACTCGGTTGGGTAGTAGTCCAGGTGCAGGTACATTTCATTTCGCACCTGCTCCTCATTGTATACTTCCGCCCGTTCTGAGATGGCTTCGCGAATAAGCGGGTAGGCGTCTTCGCCGTTCCACTCGTATTTCAGGTACCAGGCCATGTGATTGATGCCGGCGCAGGTGTAGGTGATTTCGTCGGTTGGGGCGCCGATCCAACGGGCGAGCATATTGGCAGTGCCCTGCACGCTGTGACAGAGCCCGGTTGCTACAATACTTGTCTCTTTCTGGATGGCCCTGCAGTTGGTCACCATCGGATTGGTGTAGTTGAGCATCACGGCTTCCGGACAGAGGCGCTCCATGTCCCTGGCAATATCCACCATCACCGGCGTGGTGCGCATGGAGCGGAAGATACCAGAAGGCCCGCGTGTGTCGCCGATATTGGTATCGACACCGTACTGCTTGGGAATCTCAATGTCGCTGCGCCACACCTGGGTCTGGCCGACAAGGATTGTGACGATGACGTAGTCTGCGCCGTCGAGGGCTTCATCGCGGCTGAGCGTGGACTCGACGCTGGCAGGATAGCCCCCTTCGCGCACGATGCGCTTTACCGCTTGCTCGATATAGTTGAGCTTCAGGGGGTCAATGTCCATCAGACAGATCGTAGCATCCTCAAGCAGAGGGAAAGTCAGCACATCTTTGACGAGCTTGCGGGTGAATCCAAAGCTGCCTGCGCCGATGAATGTAACTTTCGTCATTTTTGTACCACCTTTAGATAATTATCGGGAACGGAAACGCCGCCCTGCGATTCGTACCCCTACGTTTAAGTGCGGCCAATATGAAGCGAATTGGCGGCCAATTGCCTGAACCGCCGGATCGGCTCCATGCGAGGATCATAGCACCTGGTTGCGACATAGCCCCAATAGTTAGCCGATTCACGTTCCCAACATGCGTCCAAAAAAAGGCACGCGGGCTCGGCGGGCGCGCAGCGCATTGATGATTCCCGCGATCCAGGCCACGACCACGGCCAGATAGACAGCGACCACAAGGGCGAAAATGTATGCTGCAACCACGCCGCCAAATGGCAGAAGCGAGACCAACCATGCGAACAGGAACCAGACTGCAGGCGCCAGAATCAGTGCCATTACAATCGTCAGCGACTGGATTGCATGGTAGCGGGAGAAGGAGTCGTCTTTCCTCAGGGCCAGAATGTAGGCAGGACCTATCACCGGTAGCAGATAGGCAAGCAGCGCCGCGTCCACGTTGAGTTTCCCATTGGTTTCAAGGTCCTCGGTCATTCGGCTTCTCCGATTCCCTGTAGTGTCAACTCCTGGGCGAAATGACAGCTGGCAAAGTGACCGGGCTCGATCTCTTCAAGATGCGGCTCTTCCTGCTTGCATTGCTCCTGCGCGTAAAGGCAACGGGGATGGAACACGCAACCTGGCGGCGGATTGGCTGGACTTGGAATGTCGCCCTCGAGGATGATCCGGTTCAGTTTTATCTCCGGGTCGGCCGGCGGGATTGCGGAGACCAATGCCTCGGTATAGGGATGAAGCGGCCGCTGCAGCAGTTTGTCGGAGTCGGCAATTTCAACCAGCCGACCCACATACATTACCGCGATCCGGTCGCACATATGCTCAACGACCGACAGATCGTGGGCTATGAAGAGATAGGTCAAACCCAGATCATCCTTCAACTCCTGCAACAGATTGAGCACTTGGGCCTGAATCGACACGTCCAGCGCTGAGACGGGTTCATCGGCGATTATCAGTCGCGGCCGGAGTGCCAGCGTGCGCGCAAGGCCTATGCGCTGCCGCTGGCCGCCGGAGAATTCATGGGGATAGCGCCGCATGTAGTTCGGGTCGAGCCCGACCGCCGTCATCAAATTGGAAACTCTATCTTCCAGCGCCCTGCCTGAGGCCTCCTTGTGAATAATCAGCGGCTCGCCGATCAGGTCCTTCACGGTCAGGCGCGGGTTGAGAGAACTGAAGGGGTCCTGGAAGATCATGCGCATCTCTTTGCGCAGAGGCTTCATTGCAGTCTGGTCGATGGTGGCGATATCGATGCGAGTACCGTCGTCAGCAGTGTACCAGATTTCGCCCGCGGTCGGGTCGTAAAGCCTCAGAACAGATCTTCCGACAGTCGTCTTGCCAGAGCCGCTCTCTCCTACCAGACCCAGGGCTTCGTTCCGGCGGATGGCAAAGCTTACGCCATCTACGGCTTTGACATGGCCAACAATTCGCTGCAGGAATCCCTGGCGAATGGGAAACCACTGTTTCAGGTCATTGACTTCCAGCAGATACTCGTTCAATGTCGTTTGCATTAGCGGTCCACTGTGCGCCCGGAGTCAAGCTGTATTTCTTCCGAAGCCAGAATTATATCCGGATCGGTCCAGCCTTTCCACTCCTGCAGTTGCTGAAATGCCCTGCGATAGATGAGTAGCACTTCGATGTTGATTGTCTGGCCTGCTTGCGTTTCATTCTCTTGGGCCTCAAACCTGTATGTACTGTTCTTACCGGTCTGTGCGGGAATGCGTGTGTCCTCAACCAACTCCACCATTCGCCAGTGTGAAAAAGTGGGCTCTTCGCCGGTGAGCGTATCACGCAGGATCTTAGCGAAGCCCTCTCCGGCCTCCCCGGAAACGTCCCCCGCCCAGGCTGGCAGCGTTCCACCCTCGGTCAACAGCAGTGCGTTGCCACTGGAGTCGGTCGCCCGTACGACCAGGAGCACGTGGCGCAGCGGCGAGCCGGTGGGATAGTGGTGGCCTGCGCCTGTGTTGCTGACTTGTGTGTCAACGACCAGTTCGGCTCCCTCGATCTCGGCTCTTACTTCCAGCGCAATGGCGCTCTTCAGAAACTGCTCGTCGGTTGATCCCGGCATCTGGTGCAGGTGGATCTGGTCCAGCTCGCGGAAAAGGCCGCCCTTTTCCGGAAAAACAAAGTAGCTGCGCTCGGCCCTTGAAGCCAATTTACCCAAGCCGGCCGGCAGTGCACGGCCACTGGCGTTCTCCAACCAGGCCGCGGTCTGGACGACGGTTTCCATGCTGGAGGCTAGCCGCGGCGCCACAGGCATGTGGCAGTCCTGACACGTTTGGCCGGTATCGGGACTGCTGTACGGGCTCTCCAGCCATTCCCCGTAGGAGTTATAGATTTCGGTTGTGTCGTTGACACCGTAGTGGCACGACGAGCAGAATGCGCTCTCCCCATGCAACTGATTGAAGCTGTCTTTGGGGCGGGCAACGTCATCGACAGTTCCCATCAGCAGGTCTTCGCCTGTCTTGGGCCGGTAAAGTGTAAGCGAAAGAATCCCTGGCATCGCAGGGTCAGGCAACACAGTATTTGTATAGAAATTCACGGCGCCGATCTTGTGGCAGAAATCACATGAGATCCCTTCGGCTGCGACGCCGATCGCCTCATTAGGGCTGACACCGGCAGGCAGTTCATCGCTGGCCTCGCTGGTTTCCTGCATGTGGCAGCCGTTCCAGCCGCAGCTGTTGTCGGCATCCAGTTTTGACGCCATCGGCGTATGGCAGGCGGCGCAGTTTCCATCCCTTTTTGGAAAATCCAATTTGAAGCCGGGACCATAGTACGGGTCGTCAGGGTCGCGGGTCCTGGGCAAGCCGGTATAGTAGTTTGTGTTACGACTGCGATTTCCTTCAACGTCGGTCCCGTTATACATGGTGAGAAAGCGAACGTTGACGGCTGACTGGCTGTGCGCGTCGCGTTGCCATTCTGCATAGGATGGATGGCATTCGCCGCAATTGGCCGATGGCTCCCAATCGTAAACGGAGTTGTCGACTCGATTATGGGGATGCAATTCTATGCTGACCCCATCTTCGCCGCCGCGCGCCTCGGTCCAGCCAAAGATATAGCCTTCGGCCCACGCCACCAGGGTCACACCTTCTTCGACTGGCAGGCCGTCTATCGTGAATCCACCGTCATCGGCAGTATAGGTGTGATTGGCAGTTGTTTGAACCCGCACCAAGGCGCCGGCAACCGGACCGTCAGTATCGGTCACCGTACCGCTTACGGACGCGGTGGCGGGTTGGGGCCAGGCAAAGACTGCAACTAGAGTGCCAATCGCAAATAGAGAAGCCAGAAGCAGGAGCAGTATAAGAGGGCGCGCCAGAGCCCTCATTTTGCCGCCAAGCGCGGCCTTGCCGCCCGGCGATGAATTGCGCTCACCCACCTCCGCGCTCCGTTACTATCTCAGACGATCGAATAGGGGTCGGCCGCATCGCGAAGGCCGTCTCCCAGGAAGTTGAAACCCAGCACGGCCACGATGATGAAGATGACCGGTGTCATGATCCACGTATGTGTACCCAATGTCTGCAGGTTTTGCGCGTCTCGCATCAAGAATCCCCAGCTGACCAGCGGTTCCTGAATGCCAATCCCAAGGAAACTGAGAAATGCCTCAGCGAGAATGATTTGGGGGATTGTCAGAGTCAGTACAACGATTATGTGGCTGATCGAATTGGGGAAGAGATGCAGGAAGATGATCCTGGCGTCGGACGCGCCCATTTCCTTGGCCGCCAGAATGAAGTCCGTTTCGCGAAAAGCCAGTACTTTGCCCCGCACTTCGCGCGCCAATAGCGTCCACGAAAGCAAGGAAAAGATGATCACCATGACGATGAACACCTGCAGAGAATCCCACGTCCGGGGAATGATTGCGGCCAGAGCCAACCAAAGTGGAAGCTGCGGAAAAGAAGCGACGAATTCGACGAATCGCTGGATGACGTTGTCGATCAAACCCCCATAGTAGCCGGAAACGATTCCGACAACCGCGCCAACGACGATGCTCACGATTGTGGCGAACAGGCTGAGCGAGAGGGAGATGCGTCCGGCAGTGCAGGCCCGGCCCCAAAGGTCTCTGCCCTGCTTTTCAGTGCCCAGCAGGTGGATTTTGCCCCCTTCATCGACTCCGAACAGGTGGTAGCGGGTAGGGAAAAGCCCGAGTACTTTCCATTCCCAACTCTTAACGAAGAACTTGATCTCATATCGCTGGGCCGGGTCCTCCTCCCACAGTGGTTCGAAAGTCTTGGGGTCGATGGTCACGGACAGGTTGTAGACGAATGGGCGAATATGAAATCTGCCTTCGTCGTCTATCACGCGGATACGTGTTGGAGGAATGAAGCTGTCCTGCAAGATTGCATCGGTTGGATCGACTGGAGCGAAAAATTCAGCAAAGATTGCCAGGATGATGAGAGAAAGCACCATAAGGCCGCCGGCAATGGCCGGCCGGCTCTTCCTGAATCTCTGCCAGACCAACTGGAAGTAGGACTCGTGCTGTTCTTCGCCTAGCTCAATGTCTTCCGAAATGACCTGAGGTGAACCATTGCCGCCCTGAGTTTCCATAGATTTCAAGTCTGTTCCATTCCTAACCCAATGGTGAATTCAGTTTCTCTGTACATACCTTACACGTACTTCACGCTCGGTAAGCGAGGTAAACCTCACGTTACTTGCTTTGCATTGCTCAAAAACTGTTCTGACCCTGTCAACTACAACGCGCACCCCTCCCACCCAGAACATGTCACTGCCGTCCCATTCATTCTCTTCGAAATGTAGTCCCCTATATACATCATAGCTTCTACCATTAGGCGTTGGAGGTGGTTTGGTAACTACAGTGCTGTGGCTGTAGTCGGCTTCGCAGACCGGTCCGGTTACTGCAAGACCGTGATAGTGAGAATAAAGATTGCCGTCCTGATCGTAAACCTCGACTGGATAAGTTGACCAACCTGTAATTTGGTTGTCTCTCAAGAGTTGTATGACCTTCTCCGAAACGCAAACAGGGGTGACCAATTGAGTCCACAGAAAATCAGCGAATTCAACCCCTTGTGCAGCGTCAAATTGTATTGGCGTCATTGTTTTCAATCTGCCTCGCGAAAGCAGTTCGAAATCCACGCCAGCAGCTTTGGCATCCGAAGGGAGCCGACTTCTTAGTCGAAACGGCTCAACGGCCATTGGATCAGCTAGCTCGTAGGTCGATAGCCAGACGAGTCCTCTTGAAGTTGACATGATCTTCAATCGTTTCCCTAAAAGCTAAACGGCCAACTTAATTGCCTAAGAGGGTTCCAGCTAGAAGTCCTGAAAAGCACATTGTATCCATAATCGTCAGCAAGCTGACGTGCTTCCTCAAGGATTTCCAGTTTGGAAGCATTTGGTTTATGTTCGAAAAAGGTCTTCCAGGCAAGACCGTACTCATTACTCCACCTGCGATGCTCATTTGGGTCAACCCAAACCAGTAGCCTTGGGTCGTGAATAGTTTCGAATCCACCATTTAGAAAGTTCTCTTCCAGACCCTGAGGTAAAATGTGGTGGGCCTCCAGACCTGCGACTTCGTCTTTGTTTCTTCCCGTGAACTTTATCAACGCTTCGCGATAGTTCGACTCGGTAAACTCTTCGTATCCTAGTTTACGAGCTAATTCGTCTGAAGTGGTTAGACCCCTTCCTACAATTGAGCGATATCTCCAGTACTTAAAGGAGACACGATTAAACCTGTTAACGTTTCTGGTATTTCTAAATGTAAACGAAAACCCTTCTTCAACTTTTTTGAACCAAGTGTGCGTTTCGAAGTCGAGCTTGTCTAGAGTTCTCTCAAGAGATCTCCAAACGACTGGCATATCTATTTCAGTACCGGCGATAAGCCCACCAACAAACTTCAAGGTCTTCGCCGAAAGAGGAATGACAATCAACAGGCTTAGAGCGAACAAGAGTTGATCAGTCCTTGACAGGCACTCTCCCGTTATAGGATCCTTTGCAATGACGATGGCGACTACGTCTACAGCATCGCCCGCGATTGGGATGAAACCAACGACTACTCCAGAAGACTGCGTTGCTATGACGACAATGTCAAGGTTTTGGCCACCGACTAGTGGACTTCCTTCAGGCCAATTCAATTCACCATCGCCATCCGTGTCTTCGAAGCCTTGTGACTTCAGAAGAGTCTCTGCCTTTTCTACCCACGGGCTAAGACTTTCCTGCGTTTGACCTGCCCCGTCTTTCGTCTCTCCTTTAGTGGAGGCTCTTGCGGCTGAGTCCCCGGCAGCCTCAATGGAATCAGATCTCAGTGATGGCCAGCTCCAACTTGGCAATTCCATCCATTCTGGAAACTTGGGTGAAAACCAGCCTTCCTCTGAACCTCCGGTGTTAGTCGGACTCTCCCCTGGAAACTGACCAGCAATTTCGGGAACCTGAGCAAGCAGTTCTTTCCCCTTCAACCAGATAGATTCGGGGCACTCGTCAGGTGTGACTTCCTCTCTGCCGTAATGTGCGTCAGCGACTATACCAGTGCTAATGATCAAGGATAAGACGATCATCAGACATAGAATCCGGGACCTGATTCCCAATCTCCAGATTGACAGCGTGGACATTCTATTCAGTCCTCATAGTGACAATTGTCAGGAGACTAGCGGCTAAGAGAACCGCACGCGCGGATCCAAAACGGCTAGAGAAATATCGGCTATCAGGTTACCGGCCACCAGCAACACGCCATAGATTAACAGACAGCTGGCGGCGATATAGATGTCCTCGTTGCGCAGAGAGGTCAACAGCAGTGTGCCGATCGTCGGCAGGCCCAAGACGATCGAGGCCTGCAATTCACCCTGCAACATGTACGGCAGCACAGTTCCCTGGTACATGATGATCGGATGCAGTGCGTTCGGCACGGCATGGCGGCGCATGACCTGCCCTTCCGTCAGTCCCTTTGAGCGGGCGGTAGTTACATATTGCGCATTCAACTCGTCCAGCATGTTGCCGCGCATTACGCGCATGTTGCGGGCCACGCCGCCTAGTCCGGCAATCACGACAACGGGCCAAATGTGCTGGAGCAGGTCCAGTAGTTTTGCCCAAGTCTGCCCGAGTTCTTCAAGGCTGCCGAAGGCCCAGGGGACGACGACGTACTTCGGGGAGTGGAACGCGGTTACGTGCTCCTGTTCGAGCGTGAACACGAGAAAGAACATGATCGCCAGCGCTATCCAGAAGCGCGGCAGCGCTGACAGAATAAATGCAATAAAAGCCGCCACGTTATCCGCTATCGAATACTGCCGCGGCGCGACAAAAATGCCCGCAATAATGCCTACGGCAGTTGAGGTCAAATGGGCCAGGACCGCCAGAAGCAATGTACGTGGAAGCCGCTCTCTAATAAGTTCGCCCACGTCACGCTTGTAGGCAAATGAGAAGCCGAAGCTCCCTTTTGTCACCATGTCGCGAATCCAGACATAGAACTGCAAGGGCAGCGGCTTATCGAGGCCGTAACGCTGTCTGAACAGCTCGGCCTGGGCTTCCGCTTCAGACTCGGTTGCGCCTCCCTGTTCTATCAGGAACGATTTGTAGCCGTCGGCATAGTCGCCGGGAGGCAACTGGATTACGATGAAGCTGACCAGCGCGATGCCCAGGACCACTGCTACTGAAACAGAAAAGCGGCGAACGATAAAACCAATCATTGGGAACCCTGCTTGGAGAGGAACTTGGAAAGGAAGAGAGAGGTCGAGGCACTCATGTGAGCGCTCGCCTCTCTCTTCTCTTTATTGAATGCTATTCACTCTCGTAGGTTGGAATCACGCCCGGTCGGAGCTGATCGATCTGCTCTGCGGGGTCAACCCATACCTGCTCAGGCATAACGTTTTCCCACGTCCAGTTGTACATGAACACGGGCATGCCGGCGGGGACGTTCTTGAAGCGCTTGGCTGCAGCCAGGCCGTACCGGCCGACGAAGACGCCAACAAAGTGGACATTCTCTGTCGAGATACGGTTGTATTCGGCCATCAGGTCTCGGCGAACGTCTGTATCCGGCTCGACGCAGAACGCAAGCGCGATGTCAACAAGCTCCTGCTCGAAGTCAAGCAGCTCGCGCGGTTCTGAACCTTCGCGATGGAAGCTGAACTCTCGTTCGATTGGGGCCAGTTCGCGGCAGCGAGTAAACGGCACAGCAAAGGTCTGGCTGTCGCGGTCAACGCGCAGTTCCCACTCACCGGCTTCATTCATTTCACGGCGGGCCGCGCTGTTGAGCGGCCGGACGTTGATCTGTACACCCAGATCGCCAAGCAAAGTCACGGCGGCATCGCCGACCGTTTGCGTTTCTTCCGCATCTTCGCTGGTTACGAGCGCCAGTACCAGATTTTCACCACTGGCAAGTCGATCGGCCGGCCAGTTCAGAATGCCATCGCCGTCAGTGTCCTCGAAACCCAGGTCGGCCAGCAGAGCTGCGGCGGCCTCCGGGTTGTTGTTGTGGTAGGCCACCGTACTGCGATCGAAGTAGGAGGAACCGGGGAAGAGTCCGCCGGCCCAGCCGCGCAGGAATGGCCCGCGCAGGATCGACTGCGAGATGCCGTCGCGATCCAGGGCAAAGCTGAGGGCCTTGCGGAAGCGGACGTCACGGAACAGCTGTCGAATGGCCGTGTCGCGGTCATCCTTCACGCCCAAAGAAGTCGACAGATTGAGCTTGATGCTGAAACCCAATGTCTCGGGACCCCATTCAACGTAGAAGTGGGCGTCGTCTTCTTCGGCCCGCTTCAGCGTCTCGATGAACGTGCTGGGGTTCTCCAGGTTGGAATGATCAGCCGAGCCGGCCAGCGTACTGAGTGTCCGGCCTACGCCTGACGGGCCTTTTTCAAAGACAACCTCATCCAGATAGGGAAGCTGGTTGCCGGCCTCGTCAACACCCCAGTAGTAGGGGTTGCGGCGAAGGATCATCAGCTCGTCGGTGATGTACTCGACCGGGACAAACTCGCCCAGAACGACAGGCGTCTGGTCCGGGGGCATTGCTGCTTCAAAGTCGACATAGTCCATCTCACTGTTGTACTTGGGATGGAGTGGTTTGAGGATATGCGCCGGCGAAAGGTGGAAGTCGCCCTCATCCATCTGGAATAGGGACTGGACCGGGAAAGCGACCGGGTAGACGAACTTAAAGGTGTAATCGTCTATTACTTCAAGTTGCGTCATTTCGCCGTCAAAGACCCAGGCGGAAGCGCCCTTCGGAGACTGAACGTTGGAGTCGACAATCATGTCTTCCCACGTAAACAGAACATCTTCGGTCGTGAAGGGATGGCCGTCGGACCACTTGGCGCCCTCGATCAGGTTCATGGTCAGCTCAAAGCCGTCCTCACTCCATTCCCAGCTCTTGGCCAGGTAGGGCAGAGGCTCAAGCGAATCGGAACGGCGATAGATCGGGCCGGATTTCAGCAGCGACGCAAATGCAGCAGCCTCGATGCCAAACCAGCCGGCGCTCTGACCGGCGCCGCGATTGTAGCCCTCGGTTGGGCAGGCGGAGAAGTCTCGCCAGACACCGCCGTAGACACCGATGCCGTCCGCCATACCACTCTCGAGGATAACCCGAGGCTCAACCGGCAGGCGCTCTTCAACCGGAGGCAGTGCGCCTTCGGCAACAAGCTCGCTCACCCAGTCGGGCTCACTGTAGGAATCCAGCGCCTTGTAAGTCAGGATCTGGTCCAGGGGCAGCTTCTGCACTTCGCGGCTACCCACGATCAGCTGCGGCTCAGGATACTCGGTGGGGGACAGGTCCACGTCCATCATTGCTTCTTTACTGTCCTCGTCCGTCGTCTCTGCTTCTGCGGCAGCCGGCGCCGCCTCTTCCTGAGGAGCTTCAGCAGCTTCCGGCTCGGTGTCGCCGCCGCCACAGGCGTTGACAACCATCGCTGCTACGATCAGCAGCGAAAGTAATAGGAAAGTCGTTCTCCTGCGTTTACTTGACATCCATGTGCCTCCTTGAAAAGGTGGTTTGAAGAAATGCTGTGGTCGCGCCTGTGATGACGCGCCGCGGCAATTGAAAGAAGATACTAAACAGTTGTATATGAAGAGGCTTTAGCCTTCTCTTCTGGAATGGGCGACAATCACCACCATCCGAAGGCAAACCCCGCTTCAATCATGTAACCAGCAGGCCGCGGAATGGCCCGGCTCGTGCTCTTTGAATTCGGGCGACTGCTGCCAGCAGATTTCCATTGCCTCGGGACAGCGCTCGGCGAAAGCGCAGCCGGAAATCTCTTCCATCGGGCTTGGCACCATACCGGTGATTGGAACAAGCTTCTTATCATCTTTCCGTCCCAGCACTGGCACTGAGTTTAGAAGCCCGACCGTGTACGGATGCTTGGGATTATGGAAGATTTCGTAGACCGGCGCGTACTCCACCACGCGCCCCATGTACATAACCGCAACATGATCGGCCATCTGGGAAACCACGCCCAGGTTGTGCGTGATCAGTACGATGGCGGAATCAAATTCCTCCTGCAGTTCCCGCATCAAGTCCAGAATCTGCGCCTGCACCGTCACATCCAGCGCGGTGGTCGGCTCATCGGCGATAAGGACGGAGGGATTGCAACTCAAAGCCAAGGCAATCATGACTCGCTGCCGCATTCCTCCGCTCAGTTGATGCGGATACTCGCCGATGCGCCGGCCGGCATCAGCGATGTGAACTCTGTTCAGCATCTCCTCGGCTCGCTCCAGCGAGGCACGGCGCGACAGGTTCTGGTGCAGAAGAACTGATTCCGAGATTTGGCGGCCGACCGGATGGAGCGGATTGAGCGAGGTCATCGGCTCCTGAAAGATCATGGCGATCTCGGCGCCGCGAATGTCGCGCAACTGACGGCTGCGCGGGTCCAGCTTGACAATATCAACGGTATCGCCGTCCTTGCGGTGGAGTAATATCTCGCCTTCCACGATCCTGCCAGGAGGAGACTGGATAAGCCGCATCACGGAGCGAAATGTGACGCTCTTTCCGCAGCCGCTCTCGCCCACGACGCCCAAGGTCTTTTTGCGCCCGATCGAGGCATTGACGCCGTCAACTGCTTTGACAACGCCCCGTTCAAGGAAGAAGTAGGTCTTGAGACCTCGCAACTCAAGGATTACGTCTTCCTGGTCGTTATTCTCTTTCGCTGCTGAACGCGACGGCGCCTGCCGACTCAAGGTCATAGTCTTACTCTTGCCCACGGGCTCGTAAAGCTGTGGGAAATCGATGAGTTTGAAACGCTAGTGAGGCAAGCCCGGCCTTCACAGTGACAAAAAGGGGGTAGTCTTTGCCATCTGACCAAAGTTCTTCAAGTTTGCGGGCCGCTCAAATGCTGGTAACCGCGTGATTGGGCCGGGAGCGGGGAAATTGTAGCCATTCAAGGCGAGGATGTCAATTCGCGGGGTAGCTCGATTGAAAAAATGGGGTCACTACTAAGCGGTATACATTTCCAAGCCAGACCAGCCCCTTGTCGCTGCCGCAGTGCAGGCTATCTGATTGCGTGTCCGGTTGGAGACAGCCGTGCTGATGGAGGGGTACGGCTGGAATGAACACACACGGTCGGTGAGCGGAGGTTTTGGAGGGGGGCGTTGCGGGGGCGCAGCCCCTGCACAAGGGAGGGCGCTTGCGCCCGACCGCCCAGAACTGCAGTGGTCAGTGGTTGGTGGTCAGTGGTTAGTGAAAATCGCTTTCGCCCGCCTCGTTCGTGGTTGCGAATCAGTTGCGGCTGAGTAGTTCCATAATTGGGCACGACACGCAGAGGGCGCACCTTCGGCCGTTTGAATGGCCTGACGGGTAAGGTTACCAAGTAGTTTGCAGGATCCAGGACCGGTTGACAGCAACGCGGGGCAGCCGCTGGTTGAGTAGTTGACGAGCGCCGCACGCGAGATTGCTAGAGAATATGTAGAGATGCTATTGCGATGGAGGGGCTTTTTCTGTTCTGAATGTGGAGAAGACGACCCCTCGGTGGACCAAGGTTAGCCCTCTGTCGACGCGGAAATTCAAGAACAGGATGGGAGCCAACGATAAGGGGTACGGCAGTGTGTTGGCCCTGGCCACGGGTGCCGTAACAAAGACCGACACTGGTGTGCCTAGCACAGAAATCGGGGGAAGACATTCCTAATTTCCGAGTCCGTTGGCGCTTGCTGACTCCTGCTGTATGCAAGAGATAGACAGAGGTTTTTGTAACTGTCTGCGGGACCGATTTGGCTGTCAGGAAGGAAAAATCAGAGCCGGAGCCGTGTGAGTTCCAGTCCGGCTCGATTGTGCTTACATGCCATTCAATCGTGTTGCATGCACAGAGGGTTCCCTGAGACTCTTGCTGCGCCACCAAACGGCGGGAAGTCGCCTGAGTTTGCCCCACCTGCTGACATGGGCGCGTCGATTGAAAACATCGTAGTCGTGGGCCTCGATGTCAGCGAGAATTGCTCTGTAGAGTTCGGCGGCGGCGCCAGTCGCGAAGCGGCCGTCGGCATGAAGCAACGCGATTCCCGGCCAGGCTTCATCGTAGAGTTGACGAGTGCGTGCAATTTGAAAACGCATAAACGCCCGCCAACGATCATCGACGATTCCGGCCCCAATGTCGTTCTCACTGAGGCCAAATCTGCGCAAGTCCTCCTGCGGCAGATATAGGCGTCCGGCCTTCCAGTCCTCGCCCACATCTCTCAGAATGTTTGTCAGCTGCAGTGCGACTCCCAATTTCAGGGCGTAGGGAATGGCCTGTGCCCCGGAAAAGCCAATGATGTACATGCTCATCAAGCCGACTGTGGACGCAACTTCGTAACAGTAGGAAGTTACATCTTCGAAAGTCTCGTAACGACTGTCGGTGATGTCGCGTGCAACCCCGTGGAGGAGCTGTTCCGCATATCGGAGCGGGATACCGTAATGCCGGCGAACGTCCGACCACGCCAGGGCAACTGGATCGCGCTCATCAGTTTTCTGGGCAAGGGAACGCAACTTCCAGGTATCGAGGGCGTCACGCACCGCCTCAGTGTCGTGCTGACCGGGAGAAGGCTTATCGACAATGTCATCGCTCTTGCGACAAAATGCGTAGAGGGCACGCACTGATCGTCGCTTATCATGTGGGAGGAATCGAGAAGCGGCAAAGAAGGAACGGCTATTTACCGCTGTTACTGCTTCACAGAAGTCATACGCCGAGGCCAACTCTCTTTTGTCCTTGTTACTGGGACGAGGGAGCGGACCACAGGCCTTTCCGGCCTCATACGCCAGGGAAAGTAAGGGACGTTCCCAATCGCGTATTCTCAGGGTCATCAGAGCGCCTTTGCTCATTTCCTATCCCCTTTTTCGAGTATTCCGCTAATCGCGGCACCTACACACTTACAATACTGCAAATGGCGCCGTTCGTCAAGGAATCTTCCTGAACTGGGAGATTGAGCAACCATTTCTTGCACCTCTGCATGTCGTTGCGGGCCTGCTGCGTCATTTACCAAGCGAGTTGGGGCCAGTGTATGCAGGGTATGGCAGCCGCCAGGACGTTCCGTCCCACTCCCACCGTATGATTGGTGATGCCTCTGCCCGACACCGTCGGGTCACGCACCTCATCCGCAGCACCAATTTACGATAGGTCCGGAAGGCTCGCCTCTCATCCAATCTATCTAACATTCCTCACAATTGCTTGCCAATTCTCTCCTCCGGCCAGAACTGTGGCCTCATCAGCAGCTGCTGCGGCGGGCATTCGACATTGACTTCGCGGTTCCTTCATCTACCGACACAGGGTTGGAAGTCAGTTTAGGCAGGTGTTCACCCTGCTTTGTATTCCGGCAGGTCCTCTCACTTCAATACTTCCATATGATTCTAGCGCATGCACACGTGGAATTGCAACACATGTTGACAATAGGTATATAATTTGTATAATATTTGTATAGCTCTGATTATACCTGAAAGGTTTTCGCAGGGGCGAGACATTGGCTCAACATCAGTTTCGGAGCCCAGATCGTCTGGTTTGTGGATGTCTATAGAGGAAGGAAAGCGATCGATTTGCTTCAGCTTGACGCAATACATTACTGTGATCTTCACGAAGCCGTTTTCGGGATTTGTCGTTAAAGAAGTTTGCACGTAACATATCATAGTTTATTTGTTGGACACATGTACTACGATGGTGCACGGTACAAGTACAAAGGAGTACATGTACAAATGAGTATGAGAACTCCTTCATTCAATTTGAAAGCAGTTGTCCTCGAGACGGGCATCAAGGCCGAGACGTTGCGTGCATGGGAACGCAGGTACGGAATCCCGCGACCGGCCCGCAGTGCGGGTGGACACAGGATATACTCCCGCCGCGACATTGACACGCTGCACTGGCTAATTCGGAGACGAAAAGAAGGGCTCAGTATCAGCCGGGCAGCGGAGCGCTGGCAGTCAATTGAGGGTGAGGGGCGAGACCCTCTGCAGGAGCCTGGTTTCGCAATAGACCACTTATACTTAGGTGAACGCGGAACTGACACCTCTCCCTTCGAATTCGGCGAGAACGAAGAGGTGGATATCCAGGTCAGTACGGCTTGTACTGAGTGGATGGCAGCTTGTGTCTCTTTCGATGAATCAGCTGCGCAACGTGTTCTATCCCAGGCTTTTGCTCTCTTCCCAGTCGAGACGGTCTGTCTTCACGTGCTGTGCGATGGTTTACGGCAGCTGGGCGAAGACTGGCTCAATGACGATGTCACTTCCCAGCAAGTAGCCTTTGCCGCCGACCAGGCCATGCAGCGCATCAAGTCGCTGTTGGCTGCCTCTCCGCAACCAACTCGCCCTATTCAGATCCTGATGGCCTGCCCTTCCGGAGAGGAGCACACTTTCGGATTGGCGCTCCTGCAACTTCTCTTGAGACGAAGAGGATTTGGGACTGTCTACTTGGGCGGGAATCTGCCTACAAGAGAGATGGTCGCAACGTTGGACAATATTCAGCCCGACCTTGTCGTCCTCGTGTCACAGCAATTGCGCTCGGCCGGCAACTTGCTGAACTTGAGTGAACTGTTTGTTCGACAAGGTGTTCCGGTTGCCTTCGGGGGCAGGATTTTCAATATTTCGGATACCATCCGCCGCCGAGTTCCTGGCAGTTTTTTGGGTACCGACCTGCTTCAAGCAGGGCAAAACGCGGAATTCGTGCTATCCAAGCCCAGTCACTTGCTAACAGAACCGCCTACTAGGAACAACCAGTACGAAGAACTCCTGGCCACTTACCAGGCGAATCTGCCTCGGATGTTAGCAGAAATCTCGATTGCGACGCAGGGAAAGACTCCTGATTGGGCGACGCTGGTGCGGCCTACATTCAGTTTGACTAGCTCAATCCTCTCGGCATTGCGGTTCGGCGACCCTTCACTACTCTCTTTGGAAGCAGACTGGCTATGCACTTTTCTTAAGTCTCGCAGCATCTCCGTCAGCGTGGCAGAAGAGTACCTGCTCCTCGGTCTCACAGTAGTCCAATCTGTTCTTGGAACTGACAGCGGACCTGTACTAGAAATGTTGGAAACACTATTGAAAGATGTTCAGCGGCGTTTCTACAAGAGTGCTTGAGAATGTGAATCAGAGCAGAATCAGCCTATCCGACCGTTTGGATTTTTGGCGATGGCGTTCAATTGGTCCTTGCTAACGGGCAAGCATGGCATACTTCCAATTCCTCACTGGTTTCATCGGTTTCCCAGCTCTTTTTTTCACGACTCTCAATCATACTTTGAAAGGCAAGGGCAGGACGCTGCCTTGTTCATTGCGGGCATGGCCTTCGCACGCGGTAGTCGGCGGTCACATTCTCCTGGCAGTCCTATATACGACGCCGTGGGACAACTATCTGGTCGCAAACAGAGTTTGGTGGTACGACCCAGCCCTCGTAATGGGAACCACCTTCGGTTATGTGCCAGTCGAAGAGTACCTGTTCTTCATCGGGCAGACATTTCTGGTTGGCATCGCACTTCTTACAGCTGCCCGCCTCGCGCCTCCGTTAGACCGCCCATTTCTTCCTCGAATTCGTCTGCGGCTCTGGTCAACTTTCCTGGCTACTTCTATCTGGATTTACGGCGTATTCTTGCTTGGCTTTGGCGACGTCTCTGGAACCTATCTCGGGCTTGAGCTGGCATGGGGAATGATTCCGTTAACGGTTCAGTTAGGATTTGGCGCTGATATTATCTGGCATTACAGACGGCCCGTCTTCTGGACGCTTCTGCCGGCGACTGCTTACTTATCTCTGGCCGACGCCCTCGCCATCAAGTCCGGCACCTGGACAATCAGTCCCGAACAGTCTCTCGGCATTACACTTGGTGGAATCCTGCCTCTCGAGGAATTCGTATTCTTTTTCTTGACAACAGCCATGGTTGTCTTTGGCGTGATACTAGTGATCGCCAGGCAGAGTCACGATCGGGCGGGGTGGATCCCTGCAAAGTTGCGGAGTTCGACATGAACAAAATTTCTTCGCCTCGCTTTTTTATCCTGACGCTCACTCTGCTACTTGCTGTTTTTATGGCGAGTTCCGCAATGGCGCACCAACCTTTCTTCGAGGAGCCGGATTCGACGGCAGCGGCGCCAATGTCCGTCAGGGACCCCGAAATCTCGACAGCTCTGTACTCTACTTTGGACCGGCCCGACGACGTAGACTTCTTCTCCTTCTCGGTATCGGCGGACCAGACGATAGAGATCGGAATGTCGATCCCTCAGATCGAAGGGCAGGAGCAGTTCGCCCCGTCGATTGCTGTCATTGCAAGCGGCATGGACAAGGTCACTGACCAGTGGCTACCAGAGGATGCGGCGCCTCTTCTTACCGGTGATAGAGGGGCAACACTTATAGGGCCGGTAAAGGCACAGATATTCTTCGAACCTTTCAGCCGTACCGCCTACTGGCAGCGGCAACGCCAGAGAATCACGTTTGCTGCCGACGGCGAAGTCCATGTTGTGGTCTGGCATCCGCAACAGGAGCTGGGACGATATACTCTGGTCGTGGGCCAACGAGAGGTCTTGGGTGGTGATCCAGGCTTCGCTCGAAAGCTAAGGGAGTTTTGGACACCGGTAGTACTGTCTCCAGGCGAAAGGGAAGGCGAAGACGTTGCGCAGGGTATTGCTGCCGAAGCCACCTTGGAGCCTGCTGATTCCTCCCCGGAATCAACAGATTCCGAATCTTCTGAAGGTAACTGTTCGTGGTTCATGCGCCTTCTTGCAACTTTATTCGGCATGAATGACATTTGCCAGTGAATGACTCAACGCAAGTATCTGGCTGGAATGACCGGACAAAGATACATGGGGCATCGGCGATTCTAGACCGGCTGCGCCACCAGATAGGCGTAGGCGGTCGAGTACTCTTCAGTATATGGCTCCTGCTGATGATCCTGATTCCACATATAAGGAGTCTGGGCGACCAGCCTATGCTGGTATTGGCGCTGTCTCTGGCTATCGCGGTACAGATTTCTCTGGTGCTCGCGATTCTCTCGCCAGCCTTTGGAGCCCAGGCAGTTCTCAAAGTCGGCATTTCCGTAATTCTCGCGGCGTGGCTTAGTGAGGTCGTCGGCGTTCACACTGGCCTCCCTTTTGGCAGCTATACTTACACAGAGGCTCTCCAACCCCAGATCGCAGGCGTTCCGGTTCAAGTTCCCGCTGCGTGGCTGATGATGCTGCCGGCGGCCTGGGCGGTTGGCGCCAGTCTTATCTATCGACGCGGTCAGGCCAGCAGGCCTCGTTCGTGGTTGGACAGGGCAGCCTTTGCCGCGACATCAGGTTTGGCGTTTTCCGCTTGGGACCTCTTCCTTGATCCGCAGATGGTGGCCTGGCAGCTCTGGAGCTGGGAAACGCCCGGCCACTATTTTGGCATCCCACTGATAAACTTTCTGGGCTGGACATTGGTAGCTGCCGCGCTAACTTTTGGCGCATCCTTCGTCATCGAAACTGACGCCCTGCCAATTGAAGCACTTCTCCTGGTCTACTCTACGGCCTGGCTGCTGGAGTCGGTGGGCCTGGGCCTGTTCTTCGGCTTGCCCGGCCCTGCTGCAGCCGGCTTTGCAGGTATGGGCATATTTGCGGCCTTGGCCTGGAGGAAAGTCCTGGCCGGTTCGACATGAGTGTTTTGCTGTGGACTGCAATTGGTTACCTTTGCGGTAGCATGCCTTTTGCCGTCTGTCTGGGCCGCTTCCTGCTAGGTAAGGAGATTCGCAGGTACGGTGACGGCAACCCGGGCGGCACTAACGTTATTCGGGCTGGGGGAAAGGTACTTGGCCTCGCTGTTATTTTTCTCGATGGACTGAAGGGACTTCTGCCGCTATACGCCGCCCACACGCTGGGCGACCTGGGTGGCTGGTCTTTGGGCGCAGTGGCCCTGGCCGCGGTAGCCGGCCACGCCTTCTCAATTTTTCTCCGGTTCCAGGGGGGCAAGGCGGTCGCGGTTACTTTCGGCATCTGGGCAGGACTTACCGGTTGGAGCACACTCTTCGTTCTTGGCGCCTTGCTGATTGTGGCCTACCTGGTACTCTCGGTCGATGGCTGGGCTGTAATCGTCGCTCTGTGTGGCCTATTGGTCTATCTTGTCGTTACTGGTTCGCCGCTCGCCGTTCTAACCGTTTGGCTGGGCAACGTCCTGATTGTCGCCTGGAAACACCGTTACGATCTGGCAAAGCGTCCTCGCGTCCGCACATTCAACCGCTGATGACAACCCCGCTTCTGATCGTCATCTCCATTGCACTGGCAGGGATGGCCCTGATTTTGCTGTCAAATTGGTGGGCTTTTCCACGTCTGAAAGATTCGACCGCTTCGGTTGGAGAAGTCAATGCTTCTCTGTTGATTCCGGCCCGAAATGAAGCTGGCGTCATAGGAGCAACCATAGAAGGACTGTTGCGTCAGACTTACACCGACTTCGAGATTCTCATTTTGGACGACCACTCCGATGATGGAACTTGCGTTGTAGCGAAAGCGGCTGCCGAAGGGGACCCCCGTCTGACAGTACTGGAAGGTAGGGCGATTCCGCCGGGGTGGCTGGCAAAGAGCTGGGCTTGCCAACAGTTGGCCGCACAGGCGACTGGAGAGGTTCTCGTCTTTTCTGACGCCGATGTCAGCTGGAGCTCCGGCGCTCTGGCTGCCCTGCTGGACGAATTTGAACGCAGCGGCGCGGATATGCTTGCAGTCATGCCAACACAGAGGACCGACTCCTGGGCCGAACGCCTCTGCGTTCCACTGATGGCGCTGGCGATCCACGCCTATTTGCCCGTAGTTGCGGTTCACCGTATTCCATTCCGCCTGCTGGCTGCTGCCAATGGCCAGTGCATGGCATTCACGCGAGCGGCCTACAAACGCTTGGGCGGCCATAAGGTAGTGCGGGATCATATCGTGGAAGATGTTGGACTGGCCCGCCGCGCCAAAGGCATGGGTCTGCGCTTGCGAATGGTCGAGGCCGACGGACTTATCAGTTGCCGAATGTACTGTGACTGGCGAACAGTGCGAGACGGCTATGCCAAAAACATCCTCGCTGGATTCGGCGGCTCCGCCGGACTGATTGCTGGGACCGTTTTTCACTGGCTGATATTTCTTGTTCCCTGGGCACTGCTTGGCCTTGGTTTCGCAGGTCTTGAGATTCCCGGCCATCCCTTGTGGGCACTGCTGCTCGTTACAGCCGGCATCTCAGTCCGCTCCCTGACAGCACTGCGCACCGGGCAGCGGGTGGCCGATGGGCTGCTGCTGCCGGTTTCGGTTGTGCTGATGACTTGTATCGCCGCCCAGTCGCTGTGGTGGCACTGGCGTTTCGGAGGACCTCTGTGGAAAGGTCGGCGCGCAATACCCTGACGCAAAGTGACGGGAAGCACCGCATCGTGTCAACTGACCGGTTGCCTCTGCTGACCGATGAAAGTGTTCACATATGGACGTGGAATCAGGAAGTGGATCGGGACGCCCTGTCCCGATTGGAACCTGAACTGTCTCAGGATGAATGGCGGCGAGTCAGGCGCTACGCTTCAAACCGGGTTGCTCGCCGGTTCATTGTTCGCCGCGGCATGCTGCGAAGAATTCTTGGTCTTTATCTCAAGCTGCTGCCGCGTCAAGTCGAATTTTTCTATAACGACCACGGCAAACCGCTGCTTGCAGCAAACTGTTCGACGCCGCTTCAGTTCAACTTGTCAGACTCGGGCCCACTGGTCGCGCTGGCGGTGGGATCCGGGCACCCTTTGGGCATCGACATTGAGCAGCTGCGTCCCCGCCCTGATCTCCTTGCCCTGGCGGAAAGCCGCCTCACCGCGCCGGAGCTTGAACAGTTCCTTAAGTCTGACATTTCAACGCGTGACGTCGTCATTTTTCGTTCGTGGACCCGCCGCGAAGCCATTTCAAAGGCCGAAGGAGGCGGCCTGGGTCCGATTGCTGCCCCGTTCTTGCTGCGCGACTCGGAAGGGCACTCGCCGCCCGCCACCGGGTCTGCATCCTTTCCTCGGTTGCAGGATACCAGGCTTCACGACCTGATTCTGCCTGATGGGTGGGTCGGCACTTTGGCGACTCACAGGACAATAGGGGAATTCGAGTACATTGACTGCGCAGCCTCTGGCAGTTCCCTCGTGGGGAAATGGAAGACCGTTTCCGAGTGAGCATCAGGATGTAGTCAATTGTGATATGCCTCAGAACTGTTGCGCGGTTGGGTTAAGTCACCCAGAGTAAAGTATAATTACGATTTGAAAACGGTGTACGACTTGAGAATGGACACGTAGAAGGACGGGAAGATATGGCACGACGTAGCCGCAGACGCCGCCACAGCCCCAGCAAGGCAAACCCGCGCAGTTACGGTGAATTAAGGACGCAAAGTTGGGAGAGGGGCACTGAATCGAATGCACAGGCCCAGACTCGACCTGAGCCCGCAAAGGAAGAGCAAGCGCCCCAGCCGGCGCCGAGCCCCTCGGGAAAAGATCGAGCCGACTGGAACGTGGAATACAGTCGTGTTTTCCGTGATCTGAAGCAGCTCTTGATCGTTTCGGTGGGCCTCTTTGCACTAATGCTAATCATAGGCCTTTTCCTTTGAGGGCCGTATTTAGCTTGAGGTTTGCTGGCGCATCCGATTACGTTGCGCGTTGCCGGGTTGGCTGTTGGCGCCAGAGGAGGATGACCCTTAGTCCGAGGTGAAGGAGACAGCAGAGCCAGAAACTGCGCGTGAAGAGGAATACGCTGGAGGTTGTAACCAGGACAAGCGTTGACATCAGTCGATCAGAGTGCGACTTCGATGCAATGTAGATGCCGGGCAAGGCAATCGCAGCTCCTATCCAGACCGCCCAGTACTGGGGAGATTGTGGAGGAGACGCGAACGAGATCAGGAGATCCCATACAGCCCCCCGCAGAAAGCACCAGTGAAATTCCTGGGCGCTGTTTTCAATCAGTGAGAGACTTGAGAAGCTTCCAATTGGCGCGTTGGGGTTTGGCGCATCTGCACTCATTTGTAACCAGACGCGAACAAAAAACAGCAGGACGAGCAGGCCTGCCAGCGCCACCACGCCTACACTAAACCCCGACGACCAGTCAATCTCCGACAACCCCATCAGGCGGGGAGACAAATCACCCAATAGCAGGCCGATGTATGGGACTTGAACCCATCGTACGACTCTTACCAAACGCTCAAGGTCCGGCGCAATCCTTCGCGTAACGACGGTAGCGATGCCTGCCAACAGGAAGCTCAGCGCAAGCCACAGGCCCGCACGCATTGGAGAGGCTGTCAGTTGTTCCAATAGCCATGTGCCAACCATTTAATTTTACTGAAAAAACACTACTCCCGTGACATTCCGACGCATACTGCTGGTACTCCTCGTTCTTGTCCTGATCATCTTGATGAAGCCCAAAACGGTCTGGTCGGAGTTCAAGCGCATTCGAGGACAGTGGAATACTATTTTGACGCTGCTGGTGATTGTCGTAGCCGCCTATTTCGTGTTCGGCCTCTGGAGGGCCTATGTAAGCGGAGGAATTCCGTAGCATTTGCTTTTCGGAATTCCTCCACTAAGAGAGGCCGCCTCGCCTGCCCAATCACGCCTGCGTCGAGGATCCAGTAAGCACAGGCAATTGTTGACGAACCGCCCCACCTTCTCAACCTACCCCAAAGCGGCAAGTGCACCTGCTGGACTGTCGGCAGGAGCAACGTCGTAGCTCGTCTCCAACAGATTTCCATCCTCGTCGATAACGAAATGACTGCGGTGGATTCCCATAAAGGTACGCCCGTACATAGTCCGTTCGCCCCATACGCCGTAGGCTTCAGCTATCGAATGATCTTCATCGACCAGTAACGTGAAGGGCAGATCGAACTTTGTGCGGAATTTCTCATGGCTTTCCTGTCCATCGGGGCTAATGCCGAAGACGACAGCGTTCTTCTCAGTTATCTCCGGATGGATATCACGAAATCCGCAGGACTGCGTCGTACAACCGGGCGTGTCGTCCTTAGGGTAAAAGTACAGGACGACCTTCTGTCCACGAAAGTCGGCAAGATTGACGGTTTCACCGCTATCCGTTTTGGCCTCGAAAGTCGGGGCGGGCGTGCCCGTTTCCAGTTCGGTTCTCATTTTTCCTCCAATTGGCTGTGCCTTGAGTTGTCTTTCTACTCCCCTGTACTTGGATTGCAACTGTGAAGTACAGAGAATCCTCCATTGTCCACTACAGGAGGTAGCGTCGATTGGATTCAGACTATTGATTATTCTAACCGAAAGAGTGAAATTGCTAAAGACCCTGTCCCACCAAAGCAGGAGCCCCAAAAACCAATTCAGCATCTTTTCTGAACTGTGCTACAGTAAGAATGTAGAGTGAATTTGAACGCGTTCAGAGGAGCAGAAAAGGCCATGTCAGAGATTCGTAACCGTTTGTGGCAGCAGTACCTTAGAGCATCGCAGTCGGTGAGGGAACTACCTCCGGGCCCCCCCGCTACAGGGGAAGTGGTGCCGTTGCCTCCAGCCGTCGACTTGGAGCAGCTGAGAGGAACGCGGACAATATTAGTGCATGGCTACAAGGATGACGCCTCGGTCTTCGAACCACTTGCTTCTTATCTGACCGAGCTGGGCCTGAAGTCGTACGCGGTATCGCTCGCGCCCAGTGACTGCAGCGTCCCCTTGGAGACGCTCGCTCAACAGTTGGAAACGTTCATTGAAAGAAATTTTCTCAGCCGGCAAGAACTGGACTTTGTTGGGTTCAGCCTGGGGGGCATAGTTACCCGATACTACCTTCAACGGATGGGAGGCCTGGCTCGCACAAATCGCTTTCTGACGGTGGCAGCCCCGCATCACGGCACCTGGCTCGCCTACGCCAGCAACCTGCCGGCCGCGATTCAGTTACGCCCCAACAGCGATTTCCTTCTCGACTTGAATGCCGATGCTGAAAGTTTGGCCGGCGTTCAGTTCACTTCAATTTGGAGCCCTTTCGACTTGATGATCCTGCCTTCTCTCAGCTCCCGCATGCCCATAGGAGAAAACCTGCTGGTTTGGTCCTTGCAGCACCAGGGGTTAATAACAAGCCCGCGCGGAATCAGTGCCATCGCAGAACAGTTGCTTACCGGTAGCAAGAACATGCCGGCGTTCGCTTCCTCTGAAAATGAGAGTCCACCAGCGTTTGACAGTCGAGCGACGGGCGAGGGCCTTGAGCTTCAAGGACAGCGCTGATTCTCAACGATCGGTACAGCAGTAAATTAGTGCTCCTCGGCGCCGGACGAAACAGGATTCTGTCCGACCGCCTCATGAAATCTTCGCAGTAACAGTTTCACCTTATCAGGATCCCTTATTCCGCGCTGGGACTCAACACCACTGCAAAGGTCTATCCCATAGGGCTTCACGGTGTGAATGGCGTCAGCGATGTTGTCGGGATCGATTCCGCCGGCAAGGAAGATTGGGACCTCCGTCTGTTGCTTTAGCGCAGCGATCGCGGCCCAATTCCCAACTTTTCCTGTGCCGCCCAATCTCACTTTTCCTTCACTTGCATCAACCGAATCAACCAGCAGCGCGTCTGCACCGGCATCAGCGTACTCTGCCGGCGTAGCCTGCCCGTCCACGATCGGAAGATGAACTGTTTTCCAGATTTCGCACGAAAGAGAACTCTTCAATTCTGATACCAGCGCCGGCGGTTCATGGCAGAGAAGCTGGAGCGCGTGAGGGCGAAGGGTATGGGCGACCTCTTGCGCAAACGACGCGCTTGGGTTACACAGCAAGATGACGTTCCTCACTTCGGAAGCCTCTGCTACTTCCTTGGCCTCTTCCAAACTCAGGCTACGCTCTGTCCAGTCCACGTCAATCAGAATGCCGCAGAAGTCTGCGCGCCTCGCCAGACGGGCATCGCCGGCACTCGTTGTCCCGCACAACTTGAGAACTGTCATCTCCCTCGCTCCGCTCCTGGCTTGCTCTTCGTTAGTGCTTTGACGCCATTACATTCCTGCCGTGGTAGTCTCGGACAGCACAAGACTCGATTTCTACTCAGTCGGGAACAGGCGCGATCTGTCTGAATCCAACATTGTTCGCGGTGGTAAGGAAGGCTTCCCCGCCGCCGTTTGAGGCCAGCCAGCTTTCTGCCTTATCGCGCAGCGCCTTGAGGTCGTGACCGAAAGCGAATAGCGTCGGTCCCCAGCTGCTCATACCCACGCCTATGCCCCCGTTGTCACGAAGAAATCTGGCACACTCTGCGATCAGGGGTCCTTGCGTCTCCGCTTCGAAAACCTTGAATCCGTAGCTCTGGAACGCGTCCATGGCCGCGCCGAAAGTCGAGAGATCCTCCTCCAGAACTGCAGGCAGCATCTGCGCAAGGAGGATACGGCACATCTTTTCCACGTCACGAGCGGGCACCGGACAGGCTTCCTCGAAGAGGTCGCGTTCACGGTCACCGCTGGCGCCCTCACCCTGCGGAATGACGACTAGGACGTCCCAGGCAGGGAAATCATAGTGCAGTAGAATTGGCGGAGGCGGGACGCCTACAGAGGCTGATGAGGGCGAGTAACCGCTCTTGCTCCCCTCCCCCTGCCGAAACCGATGGCCGCCATCCAAAATGAAACCGCCGTGTTGGATTGCCCCTATTCCAATACCTGAGGTTCCCCCCCGGCCCACTACTGCAGCGATCTCCCGAGCGCTGGGCGCCAAACCGTAGAGCGCGCTCACAGCTATTCCCGCACCTACCAATGTTTGAGATGCGCTGCCGAGGCCCGAATGCGGCCTGGCCCTCTCCTGAACGGCTATTGTTGCCCCTGGCAATTCGAACTTGCTGCAGACAGCGGCGACAGCTGCGTTCAAGCGCGGTTCAAAGCCTGGCTCCATCGGACAGGAGGTTTCGCAGGTATGGCCAGGCCTGGCGCCAATTCGGGTGCTTGGCTGCTCGAGCGCCAGACCGATCCCACCATCTATTCGACCCAGGCCCCCATGCAGATCGAGTAGCCCGAAGTGAAGCCTGGCAGGCGTCTGAATTACAATCTCATTCACTTTGGCATCAATACTCAATAGTAACCTTTCCCGCAAATCCTTCTCACTTCAGGGGCAAGAACTAACCATTTCCCGTTCGTAACTACTCAGCCGCAACTGATTCGCAACCCTGAACGAGGCGAGCAAAGGCGTTCTTTCTCCCCACATTGTTGTATTTTGGGCGGTCGGCCGCAAGCGGCCTCCCTTGTGCAGGGGCTGCGCCCCCGCAACGCCCCCCTACAAAACCATGCCTCACCGACCGTGTGCCTTCTTCGCAACGTGTCGGCTAGCGAGCATGGCGACGGCTGTACACCAGTTACGTCACCAAGAGCCTGAATGGTTCCAGCGACGGCTGGCTGGTCAACTGCTGTGGCTTAGTAGTTTCTCCCGTTCCGTGAAACAGGTCAACGCCGACATTTGTCCGCGGCGCGGTCAGATAGTCTCACCCATTTTTATGGCCTGTGTCACCTGCGAACGCATCAACGATATGGTCATCAGGGCCGTCGAGCCAACGTAAAGCAAACTTAGGATGACATAGACCTGGTAGACCCGCGGCCATGCGATTTGCGGCGCCAGTGGCAGTAGCGTCGGCATCGGGTCGATTCCATGCTGCAGATAGGGGATGAACGCGCCGCTGGTCCAGATGCCGACTCCTGTGCCAACAGCCAGCCCAAAGAATAGTAAAACGACCAGCTCCCATCCCATAAAAGAGATGACCTCGCGCTGCGTGAACCCCAAGGCGCGCAGCACGCCTGTCTCAATTGCCCGATCTCGATACGAGGAAACAGTGTAAAGGATGAACCCCAGAATCGTCAGTAGCGTGCAGGCTATGAATCCGATCGAAAGCAGTCCAACTATCCCCTGGAACTCCGGACGGCGCAGCGCTTGGGCTACCCAGGGCCCGGGCGCCTCCCAGCCCAAAATGCGAAAACCTCTTTCGCTTAACTCATTCTCGATCCTGTTATAGTCCGGGTTAGATTCGGTCCTCAGCCACACATCGAAAGGGAACTGACCGCCGGCGCGCTCGAAAACATAATCCAGGTTGCCAACGATAACCGGTCCTTCTTCAGGTTGCCAGGTGGGGAAACGGTTGAAGCTGCCTACGATCTGAAAATCGATTGGCGCCTCCAACCAGGTAAGTTCCTTGCGTTGCTCAGGAATCGACACTATCACTCGAAGGTCATCCCCTTGTTTCAGGACCATTTGCCGCAAGAAACTGTTAGGAACGAGTACGCCATTTGGGGTCACGGCCAGGGCGTTCATCAAGGATCCGAGGCTGCTACTTGCGAAGTCGCGCCGCCAAAAGCCAACTTCGGGAAAGTCGATCCGGTCGATGCCGATGAACTGTCCGCCGGTTTTCCATTGGGCGACCTCTGCAAGTGCCTTGTATCTACCCACCCTTGCCACAGCCTGCACACCGGTTGCGTGCCTGTGTTCGCTGACTGGCAGAAAGGACCACGTCGTATAGCCTTCCGAGGAAGACGACATCTGCTGGATGGACTCAGTGTCTGCTCCTTCCGTCCTGCCAGCAGGCGAAATCCCCAAGGGATCGACTTCGATGCTTTCTCCCACTTCGGTCAGACGCATATCGGCCCCAAATCGGTAACGCACCTGTTCTGCGATCTGTTGACTCATTGTTTGGGCCAGCGAAGCCGTAAACACAGCCATGCTGAGCGTCAATATCAGTAGCAGCAAGGGGATCCGATATGTTGCTGATGAACGTGCAAGCCGGCGCATTGCTAGCAATAGTCCAAGTGCATTCAACTGCCTGGCCCCCCAGGAAGTCGCATACATCAAAGGAGTGAGGACGCGCACGCTCAAAAGCGCGAAGCCGAGAAGCCAAAGAACGGGAGTAATGAAGAGTAAAGGGTCGAGCACGGGAACATCTGTGAGGTCGCTGCCAGCCCCCAAGGAAACGATGCTGCCCTGGCTTTGCAGTCTGAACATTCCGTACACGGCTGCCAGAAGTACAAGAATGTCGATGCCGATTCCATGTAGCCAGCTGGCGTGCCCGCGGGCGCGCTCTCTGCGGTAGGATGCCAGTGTGTGGCGCGTCGCCGCCAGTGTGGGCAACATAATAAGGAGCAGAGCCAGCCCGACCGTCAGCAGCGCAATGCGTTCCACCGATTCGGTGATCGTCATCGTCAGTGACTCTGAACCACTGAATTCGAGAAATCCCTGCGTCCTGTCAATGATCCGAGCTATACTGCTGCCCACCGGCAAACCCCCGGCCCAGGCGGCGCTTCCCATTACCGCCCCTTCTATCACCACCATGGAAGCAATCTGGGCGACAGACGCCCCTCGACTGCGCAACAGGGAGATTTCGGCCCGGCGTCTTTCGACGTAAACGCCGGCGACGAGCCAAAGATAGGCAACGATAGAGCCGAAAATCGGCAACGCGATCACAAAGAGCGACTGCGTCAGCGCCTGGGCGGAGCGCTGGTACCTTCTGAGCCCCGAGTCGCTCGGAGCCACCAGCAGCGATGTGCCCGGCAGCAAGGCGCCGGACCTCTGATCGACCCTTTGAAGCCGTTCCAGAAATGCGTTCGCTTGCCTGACCTCGAACGATTCGCCATCCAGAACCATGTACCATGCGCCGACCGCGATCTCTCCCTGCAGTGCAGTGCCGATCTGCCGGCTGAATCCCGCTTCGGAGACCAGCAGCTGTTTCCTGATCAGAGAGAATGGATTGTAGAACCAGTATTCTTCCTGGCGGTTCGTCATCTGCCAGACCCCAACTACCACGAAAGGGATCTGGCTCTGCAATTTGTTGGAATCGGCGTCCTCTTCAGAGAGCGCAATGAAGGTCTCCCCGACCTGCCAACCCATCTGTTGGGCCAGCGTTCCGTTTATGATCACCTCGACCGGAGCGGATCTGTCCGAAAACAGACCCGTGCTGGCAGGGAATCGCCCTTCCAAAATTGTGATGTGTTGCTCGAGGTCGCTTTGGAATGCAAAGCTCAGTTCAACCGGGGCGTTGCGGCCGGTCGCCTGTGCGTCTGTATCCTGAGGAAATATGGGGAATGGAACAGTCTGAAAGTAGCGGACATCGATTATGCGGGGCAGCCCGAGGTCGCCGGCGGCCTGCTTTGTCAGAAAGGTGTCGACCGAACTGACGTCCTCCCACTCGGCGTATCCATGTTTGGCTCCCAGAAAATGAAACATGAATGCAAAGGGAGGGTAATTCTTGGTCTTTTCGTGCAGCTCCTTGCGCAACAGACGGACGTAGACGGCGTTGCTGTAGGTGGGAATGCTGGTTGTGAAGGCGACCGCCGCCAGCAGCCCCAGGGCTATTGCAATTGCCAGCCAAGCCTCAACTTTCAAACGCTTGACCGCAAGCAATACGGGGCTGAACGCCGGGCCGATTCGTTTGGAAAACTGTGCCCGTATCCGCCTCAACATTGCCATTCTAGGGCGAGCGCTTGCCCATAATCATGGCGACCACTTCGGCCTCCGTTGCCTCATCCTTCGATCGCGTACCCAACATTTCACCATGAAACATGACCGAAATATAGTCGGCAATCTCGAATACCTGTTGAATATTGTGACTGATAAGTATGATCGTCTTGCCCTGGCCCCGCAAGGTGTCGATCAGTTGCAAAACCTCCTGCGTCTGTTCTACACCCAACGCCGCGGTTGGCTCGTCCATGATAATAATCTCACCGCCGCGAATCAGCGCACGGCCGACCGCCACCGCCTGGCGCTGCCCGCCGGAGAGATTACGAACCATTTCACGCACGTTGGGTATGCGGGCGTGGATGTCATCGAGCACGTTGTGCGCCTGCTGCAGCATTCCCTTGTGGTCAAGGAATATCGCGCCTGGCCCGCGTGTCAACTCGCTGCCGAGGAACATGTTCATAACCACGTCACGATTTTCTACCAGCGCCAGGTCCTGATAGACCGCGGCAATTCCCAGGTTGAAGGCGCCGGCAGGCCCGCCAATCCTGGTTTCCTCGCCGTGTACGCGGAATCCCCCGTCGTTGGGCTGCAATGCGCCGCTGATCAACTTGATTAACGTGGACTTGCCGGCGCCATTGTCACCGACAAGAGCGTTGACGCGGCCTCGATAGACCTTCCAGCTGACCGACCGCACCGCATGGACGGCGCCAAACGATTTATCTACATCTGTTGTTTCGAGAATGACCTCGTCACTCGCCATGACCTGCTCCATTTTCCTTGTCTATAAGAATCTAAGACATACGCGCCCGCAACACACTTAGTATGACAGCAAATACCAGGGCGAAACCCCGGACCACCAGAATGATGCCGGTCGGCACATCCATCAATTGAAGACCATTGCCAAGAATGGTCAGGAAGAGCACCGCCACGAGATTGCGCTCAATGCGGCCGACCCCGCCGAAAAGACTGAATCCTCCCAACAGAACAGCGGTGAGCGCGGTAACGAAATCGACACTGCCTGCGATCGCAAGCCCAAACAAGGCAGACTGTTTTGCCCTTGCAGTCACGAGAATGGCAGTCAACGCCGCTGTCAGTGCTGAAATGACCAAGGCAACGCGGATCACTCTGTCGACCGGTACGCCGCTCAGGAGCGCGGCGCGATAATCTGCACCGGTGGCGTAAATGTGGGCGCCAAGTTTAGTCTGCGTCAGCATGACCCAGCCGACGATGTAGCAGAGAAACATGATCCAGACCGAAGAAGGGATGCCGAATACGCGTATGAAAACGGTTTCCTGCAGCCCCTCACGTGCGATCGTTATAGTTTGGCCCCCGCTGAGAAACAGTGCGATAGCAATCATAACGCCCTGCGTTGCCAATGTCGCCACAAAGGCGACGATCTTGCCATTTACAACGATAAGACCGTTAAAGAGGCCGGCTGCGATTCCAGCAGCCAGCGCGAATATTACGGTCAGGGGAAGCGAAAACCCGGCCTCCTCAAACAGAAGCGCTGTTGTCACCGTGGCGACCGCGAGAACGCCCTGCGTGGAGGTGTCGATCTGCCCGGCCAGAATCGCGACCGTGTAACCAGCCGTCACGATACCGGCCAATGATGCACTGATCAGAATGTTAACCAGATTGCGCTGTGTAAAAAAGAAGGGAGCAAAGAAAACAAATATGATGAAGAGCACAACGGTTACGACATAGATCCCGTTGTCCATCAAGAACAGCAAGTGGTCTCGCCGGCGTCCTGATATTAATTTCTCACCTTGCACTAACCGACCTATCACGTACCTGCTCCTTATCGCGTTGCCATCTGTTGGCGGATACTGTCCAGCAGGATGGCGAAGACAAACGCAAGACCGTTGATCAGTTGCCGCATGGGTGCTGAAACATTGAGGATGCCCAAACCGATGGTAAGCGTGGACAAGAAGAGAAGCCCGATCAAAGTACGCTCAATTTTGCCGCTGCCGCCCGAAAGGGCTACCCCCGCAAAAAGCGCCGCTGTAAGCGACTGACCCAGGCCCTCGACGCCCGGTTGCGCAGCCAGTTGGCGGCCGGCGATCAGAATACCGGCCATGCCGGTGATCACTGCATTGGTTACCAGCACAATCCGCGCAATTCGAACTGCGTTGATGCCGTTCAGGGCCGCCGCGGCAGGATTCCCGCCCAGTGCATAAATGTGTGCGCCAAACTTGGTCTGGTTCAGTACCACCCAACCAATCGCATAGGCGACAAACATCAGGGGAATGACAAAGGGGACACCGGCGACTTCAAAATTGGCGATGTCACGCAACGGCGGCCGTACCAGCCGAATCATGCCCGGCTGCTTGGCCAGGTTGATAATGAGAAAGCCTATTCCCCCACTGACGACACCGACGGCCAACGTGGACACAAAAGACGGGATGCCCTGTTGGATCAGATAGCTGCTCAGCAGACCGACCGCTATCGTTAGGACGACTGTGAGAGCCAGGGCAACGCCGAGCGGCCACTCAAGCAGCTGAAATACAGCGGCAAACATCAGCGATGCCATGCCGCCGACCTGGGCTGTGGAGAGATCGATTTGACCTGAGATCAGCGTTATGGTGTAGGAGGCCAACACGATGCCTGCGGGTCCGCTCAGGCGCAGGATCGCCTCTATCGTCCTCGACCTCAGAAACATTTCCGGAACTGCAATTGCAAACAGCGCTACTTCCAGAACAAAGGCGATAAACAACCCGTTATCAAGCAGAAACTGGACTACCTGCTTGCGCTGAATGCTGCGTATGCTAGTGGCCAACTGTGACTCCGGCTGCTGAATCGGCCTTCTTGGTTCCAGGCCTTTTTGCTACCTTGAAGCAGGTGAGAATTATGCGTTCCCAATGTAGAAAGGGTGGGGCTGGACTGGCCCCACCCTCGTTAAATCGTCAGAGCAGCAACCGCATTACTCCGTTTCGTACAGTTCTGCATAGCGCTGGTCTACAGTTTCCTGGGTAATCGCCTTGCGAACCTGGTAGGTCTCGAAGGGAAGCCCTTCCAGAGTTGCCAGCGCGACTTCGACCCAACCCCAACCCTCACAATAGGGCTGGAATTCGATGAATCCGTAGTAGCCCATCGGCCTGGTCTTCAGGAACTTGGCCGGCGGCTCGTCGCCACCCAACGTCACCAACATCACGTCGGCTTCGTTGCCTGCTTCGGTTACGGCATTGTAGGGGCCGATACCGAGGCCGTCCCAACAGGGAATCATCGCGAAGACGCCATCAGGATGCGCTGTCATCGTATCGTTGACCATGTCTTCTGCGGAACGGCCCGTGGTCAGGTCGGCCATCAAGACGTGGTCGTCGTCCAATTCAAATGCTTCCTTGAAGGTGGAAGCCGCGGAGCCGGTGCGGGTGACGCAGGCCGGGATGCCACCATGCGTCAACTCGATGAAGAACAGCTCGCGTCCGGCCCAATCTTCGGCCTGCCGCTTTCTTACACCCTCAACCAGGAGCTCTGCCCCGCGCATGCCGGCAATCCCGTCGGGGATACCGTAAACGATAGGCGTGTATTCGCTGGGTCCGTTGTCAATTCCGATGAACTGAATGCCTTCATCCAGGGCGCGCAAAGCCAGTCCTTCATAGACGTTGGGGCCGTGGGCGCCGACGATGCTCAGGTCGTTCAGGAGCAGCGTCTCCAACAGGTCAGGTTCGGTGGCATAGTCTCCGGCCGCGTCGGATTCGAAGAATTCCACGCCGTAGAACTCGGCAGCAGACTTCATTGCCCCAGACCATTCGCCAAAGAATGGATGGGCAAGGTTGGGGTTAATGAATCCCAATCGCCAGGGCTGGGAGAATTCTGTCGGAAGTGAAGCCAAAGGCTGACACTGATGGGGCGCGGTTTCGGCTTCAATCGCTCCCGCATCGTGGAAGGTCATGGCCCTTGGCGTCGCCGTGACGTCGATGACTCTTGTCACTTGAACTTCAACAGTCTGGGTTTCGCAGGCCGCCAAGGTCAGAACCGCTAGTGCCAGGACCAAGGCTGCCAATAGGTACCGCTTGCTCTTCATCATTTCTCTCCTGTGCATTCTTAGAATGGAAAGTTGTAACTGCACAATCCTGCAAGGGAATTACTGTTGATGGAAAGTTTCTAACTACATGGAGAGTTTCGGAAGCCCGGTGGATTCTTCTTCTTGCTATTGACTAAAGAAACGCTCGCGACAAGACGTGTCTGGCCAACGGCGCTCTTCAGATTGGCTCTCTTTACATGGGCATCTGCGGTTCGAAGGTCTCTGGACGTGTTTACGACTACAGGTTTAACGTCTCTTGTGCGCAAAGGCTTCGCACAGATGGTGTCCTTGTGCGTGAGATCCTCTCTACTGATGTCTGGAATAGAGGTACACGCATTCGAAAGGCCGTTAATGTGGTTTGCAGGAGGATGGCGGAGAACCCTATGAATTCCCGAAAAATGGTCCGATTGGACCACTGTCTTCCTGGAAAAGGCGGTTGCTCAGTAGACTGAGGTGTCGCCTATTCATTCAGACCGGGTATCCGGCGTCTGAGCCAGCGTCATTCTACTCTCAATGCAAGCCGTCTGTCAAGAATTGAACACCTGCAAACCGGCGACCACGGCGGGCGGCTTCGGCCCTCAAAGGAGGCTCCTGGCTTGCCGCCGGGATAGCGCACGGCGCACTTTTCGGAGCCGCCAAGGCGAGTGCCATGCTGGGCGGTCGGACCTGCGGCCTTCCGTTGCGCGGAGAGCGTCCTCGAAACGCCTGGTGAAGACTGCAAACCAAGAAAGCAAAGGTTAGAAAGCGGGATCTGTGGCAGTCGTGAAGGGTGGGTTATGTCGACGTCGAATCAAGGACAAGAGCGCAAGGGGCAGCACACTTCCAGAAATGCAGCGTGTACCTGGTGCAAGATATCCTTGCAATTGCATTCCTGTTTCCTAGAACCTTGATCCACCGATCGTCAAGAAATCCACTATGTCGGACTTCTGTGAATTGCGAAATGGTAACAAGGTTCAATCAGGCTGCGGGCATTCTTGCAGTGACACTTACGGCGCGTTGCCGCGGCCGCTTATCCAAGCGAGCCAGAGAGATGCATTACGACCGCCGCGGCTGCGACCGCAGCTGTTTCCGCACGCAGAACGCGAGGGCCCAGCGAAACGCACCGCCAACCTCGACTGATCGCAGCCGCGGCCTCCTCGCCAGTGATTCCACCTTCAGGCCCGATCAGAAGTGAAATCGTGTCAGAATTGGTCAGGACAGTGGCCAGGCCCCTATCGGCGCCTTCTGCCTCCTCCCACGCCAGCAGGCGCTGGCCGTCGCCATGATCCAGGGCTTCCTCCCATCGCAGCGGCTGGTCCAGGACCGGCAGGCGGCCTCGGCGGCTCTGTTCGGCCGCCTCACGAATGATGGCGTTCCAACGGTCATATTTGGGCAACAGTTTCGCAGCCGGACGGACCACAGTTCGGCTGCTGATCACAGGCACAAACCGGTTCACGCCCAACTCTGTTCCCTTCTGCAATACCCACTCAAACCGATCTCTCTTCAGAGCACATTGGTAGAGTGTCAAGGCAACGCCAGGCTCACTCTGGACAGTTTCCTGCGCCACCACTCGGCCTGTCGCCCTCGCTTCGTCAAGGTCCACAATTTGCGTCAGGAACGACGTGCCGCTGCCATCGAGCAGAGTGATCAGACTTCCAGGCCCCAGCCGCAGCACATTGCGAAGCTGGTGCGCAAGCGGGGCAAGGTCTACGGAACATTGCGGACCGGGCAAGACTTCAGGCAGGAAGAAACGGTGGGAATCTCTGGCCTTGGACTCTTTGTCGCTCACTTCTCTCACGCTTCTCTTTCGCTCTGCACTGTTATTGCCACCCAATCTCCTTCTTGCAGGCGCTCAACTTCCGCCAGTCCGTGGCGGACCGCAGCCGCGACCACAGTCCCGGCCTTCTCCTCCAGAATTCCGGACAGGATCATGCGGCCTCCAGGCGCAAGCGGCGCCGCCAGTGGGACATTGCCATAGGCCGCGTCGAACAGTCCAATCAGGACTTCGGCCAGAATATTGGAGACGATCAAAGAAAACCGCCCCTCTTGACCGTCCGGCACTGACCCATGTGTTACATAGAGCTGGTCTAAACCAAGAGAAAGACCGTTCAGCTCAGCGTTTTCTCTGGCTACTCTGATTGCCAGTGGATCAATATCCGTCGCCCAGACCGGCTGGGCGCCCAGCTTGGCCGCTACAATCGAAAGAACACCGCTGCCGGTACCTATGTCAAGTACGGAATCGCCCGGCCGGACCCACTTTTCCAGTGCCGCCACGCAGAGCCGCGTGGTCGGATGCAAGCCTGTCCCAAAGGCCATCCCCGGCTCAAGTCGGACGACTACGTCATCAGGCAGTGCATTCGGCTCCTCCCACGCCGGGGCAAGCAGAACACGTTTCCCAATGCGCAGCGGTTTGTAGTGCCGTTTCCAAGCGTGGGCCCAATCTTCCTCTCGGACAGGTCTTGCCACCGGCTCCGGCATTGGGTACAAGAGGCGCAGGTGCCACAACCCCTCTTCGATCTGCCTTTGGATTGTTCGCCCGCGTGGTCCGGGCTTCAGGTAGGTTTTGACAACCAGCCTGAATTCGCCGTCCAAAGGGTTGCCAAAGTCGTCATAGCCAGTGGACTCCAAGACAGCTCCGCCGCCCGAGGCCTCGCCCGCCGCGCTGTCTTCAACCCAGTCGCCGCCGTTGAAGCGGTTGAACAGTTCAGCAACCGCCTCGGCCGCCTCACCATCGACTTCAACAGCTATCTCGACAAGCTCATCTGCGTTCATGGACAATGTTTTGCCTTTGGCGATTCCCGGTGCAGATGGGTTTGCGCTATACTTCAGTGTCATTGTAGGTGGAGGCACAACACGAATTACTACGCCCGCTCACTTGCCCTTTCCACACTTCCCGTATAAGTCATGACCGCGCGCGCAAAACCCTATCTCAATCTGGCCTTGTGTATCCTGCTGTGGGCCTCGATTCCCGTTGCCTCGAAGAAGATACTGGCAGAACTCTCCAATCTGCAGATGCTTTTCTACAGCACAATCTTTTCAGTGTTCGCGCTTGGGGCACTGGTCCTTTGGCAACGCAAGATTGCCAGCTTGAGGGACTACACTTTTCGGGACTTCGCTGGCATGTGTTGGCTGGGATTCCTGGGGGCGTTTCTCTACTACGTGCTTCTATACGGGGCGTTCGCCCGCACATCGGCAGCAGAGGGATTTATCCTTGCCTACACCTGGCCGATCCTGATCAGTCTGTTGGCGGTCCCGTTACTCGGCGAAAGATTCACGCCCGCCCGCCTGCTTGCGATCCTGATCAGCTTCAGCGGCGTAATTGCAATTGTCACTCAGGGGCGAATGATGGCGTTGCGCGTGGAGAACCTTTCGGGAAATCTGCTGGCCCTGGGCGGCGCCCTGATCTTTGCGCTCTTCTCAGTTCAGGGCAAGCGAGCCAGCAACGACTTGACTGTCGCCGCCTTCGTGTATTTCTGCGCCGCCTTGATCTGTTCCGCAGCCGCCATCGCTCTAAGCGGAGGCTTGCCATTGCCCTCTGCCACCGTCTGGGGCTGGATAATCTATAATGGCCTGCTGGTCAATGGACTTAGTTATGTGTTCTGGTTCAAAGCGCTTGAACACGGCGACACGTTTATCGTCTCAAACCTGCTCTATCTCACTCCAGCGATCTCGCTGCTGTTCGTACTACTGTTTCTCGATGAACCAATTCACCCCTCGGCAGTATCAGGCCTGATCCTGATTATCGCGGGAATTCTCTTTCAGTCCTGGCCAAAACTCCTGGCTTTGACCGGCATTCGCGGCAGTTAAACCTGATTGATCTTTGGGGATCTACGGAGGGGTTTGAAGGTAAGTGCATCTGACACTTCATTCTGGCCGCAGAATTCTGTCCAGGAATCCGCGTCGCGGCTCATGCACGTCATCGCCCATGCTTTCCGCCAGCTGACGGAAAAGCACCTCCTGCTCCTCGGTCAGGTCGGTCGGCGTAACAATCCGCACAGTCACTATCATGTCGCCCCGGCCGCTGCGCTGCAGGCGCGGGATGCCCATTCCCGCTTTGCGAAACCGCCTTCCAGTCTGTGTGCCTTCTGGAATGTCGAGACTTATCGTCTCGCCTTCCAGGGTCGGGATTTCCACACTGGAGCCCAGAGTGGCCTGGACAACACTGACGGGCAGCTCCAGATGAATGTCAAACTCATCGCGTGTAAAGACGGGATGTTCTTCGACACCTATGACAACGTAAAGGTTGCCGCGGGGCCCGCCCAACATGCCGGCCTCGCCCTCGCCGGCCAACCGGATGCGGGTTCCGTTGTCGACGCCGGCGGGCACATTGACTTTGATCTTGCGGGAGACCTGTCTGCGCTTGCGGCCGCTGCACTTGCTGCAGGCCGAGGACACAACTTCGCCTTCACCGTGGCAAGTGGGGCAAGTTGTCGCGGTAACGATGGTGCCAAATAGAGGGCTCTGCTGACGGCGTTGCACTTCGCCGCTGCCGCCGCACGTAGAACATCGCTCCGGCGTGGTGCCAGGCTCGGCGCCGCTGCCCTGACAGTTGTCACAATCCTCCATGCGCGGCACTTCGATTTCCTGTTGTGCGCCGAAGGCAGCGTCTTCAAAACTCAGACCAATGTCCACGCGCAGGTCGGCGCCGCGTCGAGGCGCACGCCTGTTGCCGCGCCCCATGCCTCCAAACCCGAAGACCTCCTCGAAGATACTGCCCAGGTCTCCAAAACCTTGGCTGAAGTCGCTGAAACCGCCTGCCCCTGCCAGCCCTGAGTGCCCGAAGCGATCATAAACGGCGCGCTTCTGCGGATCGCTCAATACCTGGTAGGCTTCGTTAATTTCTTTGAACCTGCTCTCGGCATCGGCCTCAGGATTCACATCCGGGTGATATTGCTGTGCCAATTTACGAAAGGCCCGTTTAAGCGCCGCTTCGTCGGCGCCGCGTTCAATGCCAAGCACTTCGTAGTAGTCGCGCTTTTCGCTCATAAAGTTATTCCCAACTTATGATCCAAGCGCACAGGCCGGCCAGGCCGACAGTTACGCCAATGAGTGCTGCCCACTGCGCGCCCTCGAATCCAACGCCGCGGGCGCTGAAGAGAAGTATCACCACGAAACCGATGGCGAGTACCGCCCAGTTGGACAAAGTCGTGTGCTCAGCCCAGAATCGCCGCAGAAAGTCCATGTCAGGTCGGACTCCTTTAACGTACCAACGTCGTCATTCTACGAGGATAGCGTCGCTTAAGGTCCTCCCAGATTGCGTCCAGCTGTGCGTGCAATTCGGCAAGGCTGCCGTCATTCTCGATAACGCGGTCGGCCTGGTTCACCTTGGCAGCCTGCGGCGGCTGCAAATCGATCATGCGTTTGGCCTCGACTTCGTCCATCTTTCGTGTCTCGAGAAGCCGCCGAAATTGGGTGGTCAGGCTGGAAGTGACGACCCAGATTTCATCGCACAAGGTGGACATCAGCCCGGCCTCAAGCAGTTTGATTGCTTCCAACACGATAACGGTTGATTCGTTATCGGCTATCTCCTGCTTTCCCAGATCAAAGATCTTTGGATGGACGATTTTTTCCAACCGGCCCAAGTCCAGGGGATTTGTGAAAACAATCTTGCCGAGTTTCTTGCGATCGATTGTGCCGTCTTCTTTCAGTATCTCTTTGCCGAAAGTGCGCACTACCGCATCGTAAGCTGGACCACCTGGCTCGATCACACGATGGCCAAGTTTGTCAGCATCAATGATAAAAGCACATTTCTCCATCAGATAGTTGAGAATCGTGCTCTTGCCTGTAGCGATATTTCCAGTCAGTCCGATCACCAGCGATTTGCGCCCCATTTTCGATTAAACCTTTTGCGTTGGTGGACCCAGTGCTGCCCTATTTTAGCCGAAAGTCTGGCCTGCTGACAAGCCTGTCATGCAGCCATGACGGCCCATTCTTCCATCAGCTTTTCCAAACGTTGCGAGACGCCCCGATGTTGGTCCTGCAGCGTGCGCAGCCTCTCCAGATCCTGTGCCGCGCTCGCGCGGGCCATATGTTCTTCGATCTCGACAAGCCTGCTCTCCAGCCGATCAATTCTTTCCTCGGTCTCGGCGACGGCCTCCTCATGCTTTTGCGCCTGCCGCCTTTGCCTTCTGGCTTCCCGTTGCCGCTGCCATTCCTCTTCGGATGCGGTCGGTGCAGCCACTGCTTTCGCTGGGGAGTCCTCCCTCTCCGATCGCAGTCGTTCCGTCTGCCACTGCTTCCACGTTCCTTTGAAGACTTCCAGGCTGCCGGGCGTGCCATTCGACGCTGGCGTCACCTGCCATATCTGCGTCGCCAGTGCATCTATTAACGCTCGATCGTGGGTAACAAGCAAAATGGTACCGTCGAACTGTCGCAGCGCGTCTTGCAGGATCTCCTGGCTGTCAAGGTCCAGGTGGTTAGTCGGCTCGTCCAGGAGCAGAAAATTGGCGCCCTGCAATGTCAAGCGCGCCAGCGCGATACGGCTGCGTTGCCCCCCTGAGAGGCTCTCGATACTCTGGAAAACATCATCGCCCTTGAAGAGAAACTGCCCCAGATACGTTCGTGCACGCACAGTGGGAAGGCGCTTGACCTCCAGCAAGGCGTCCAGTACAGTCTGACCGCCGCTCATCAGACCGTAACCGCTGCCTACATGCCGTTGCGCCAGGTAGCCTACCTCGACCGACGCGCCCAGTTCTACCCTTCCGGTGAGCGGTTCCAGCTCTTCAAGAATCGTGCGCACAAAAGTCGTTTTTCCGGCCCCGTTTGGACCAATCAGAGCGGCAACCTGTCCGCGATACAGGTCCAGGTCTGGCGCTTCCAGAATTGGAACGTCTTCAGGCGACAGGCTGCGCATGGGTCGCAAGCGCCCCTGCCGGCCGATTTCGACACCATGACGACCTTTGGCTGACAGAAAATTCGAAACGGCCTCATTTGCGGTGGAACTGCTGCCGTCAACTCCGCCGCCCTTCAACTCGTCCTGCAATGTACCGGCAATGTGGGGACTCGCACCGGTTGCAGGCTCGCTATAGCCGGCTACCAGCTTGCGTGTGCGCAGGACAAGGTCGCCGCTGCGCAGGTCCGTTCGCAGTGGCAGACGGATAAACTGGCTGGTCGGGGGCGGCGGCAGCGCCTCTTCCTCCAGGAAACGGTTAAGTCGGGTCTCTCTACCCTGCGCCTCTTTGGTTCGCTGTCCTGCCTTGTAGCGACGAATGAATTCCTGGGTCTCGCTGATAAACTCCTGCTGGCGTTCATATTCCTTGCGCCAGCGGGCGTGCCGATCTTCCCGCTGCCGCCGGTAATGGCTGTAGTTGCCGCGGTAGGTTTCCACCCGACGATGCGCAAGATCCCATATCCGGGTCGCGACTGTATCCAGAAAGTACCTATCGTGCGATACAACGATGAGCGCGCCTTTCCAGTCCATCAGCACGCCTTCCAGCCAGGACATCGAACGCACGTCAAGGTGATTGGTCGGCTCATCCAGGAATAGCAGGTCGGGCTCCTCCAACAGCAGGCGGCCCAGGCAGGCGCGGGTACGCTGACCCCCACTGAGGTGAGCGAGCGGCGCATGCCACAGGGACTCCTGAAGGCCGAGACCGGTCAGGACGAAACGTACTCGCTGGTCGATGGCATAGCCGCCAGCCCGCTCAAACGCTTCCTGCTGTTGCCCGTAGCGCGTAAGCAGGCCTTCCAGCTCCTTATCGCTTTGTGCCGGGTCGGTCATGCGTGCTTCCAGGCGCCTCAGCTGCTCCCCTTCTGCCAGCAGTTCGGTGAAAACGTCCTTCAGGTCCTCGTAGAGCGTTCGATTGCCGGCGGGCGGTGGGTCCTGCGAGAGGTAGCCGATTCGAGTTTCCTGGGCGACGAAGAGCTCACCGCTGAAACTGGTGTCGATACGGCCAAGCGCTTTGAGAAGGCTGGTCTTGCCGGCCCCGTTTGGACCTACGAGGCCGATCCGGTCCCCAAACTCGATCCGGACGCTAACGTTCTCGAGCACGTCGAGGTCGCCGTAATTCTTGGAAATGTGATTGGCAACGAGGAGACTCATACGATGGGTCGGGCCGCAGTATATTGACACACAGAAACGCCAAACCGTCTCCGCATTCTAATTCCCTTTACACGAGCCGATTAGAACGGGCTGCAGTTTGGCAAAGTATTCAGAGTGTACCACATTTTTGGGAGAACTGCGATAGCATGCACTGGTGTAAATCCTTCTGCCATGGTCAGCTGTAAGAATGAAGGCTTCTCCCTGGAAGGTGCAGGGTCCGCTAGAAATGGGCTGGAGGGCGGCTCCCATATCTGAAAGCAGGAGACCAGTTGTAGAAGCGCAAAGGGGTTAATCTCGCAACCATGAACGAGGCGAGCGAAAGCGATTTTCACTAACCACTGACCACCAACCACTGACCACTGCAGTTCTGGGCGGTCGGGCGCAAGCGCCCTCCCTTGTGCAGGGGCTGCGCCCCCGCAACGCCCCCCTCCAAAACCATCGCTCACCGACCTTGTGCGCTCATTCCAGCGGTGCCGCCCCACCAACCTGGCTGCCACCAACCGAATACGCAATCAGATTGCCTGAATGGCGGCAGGACTAAAGGGCTGGTCACGACAGACTTTGTAAATGGCTTGGCATTCTCGAAAAACGCAGAATCTGGCCTCATCTTTACGAACCATCTGCCACAGAAGAGGGCTTTGCCCTATTTCCAATCAATCATTTATAATTTTTGTATGGCTAATCCGGCCACAGGTTCTTTTTTTGAAGTATGTACTGAAACTATGCCATTCAGTTCATATTTGTTAACTACTTTGACATTTATTTGACCAAGGAGGTTCAAATGCCAAAGCAATTCGCACTACTAAGCTTGATCTTAGTCGCGGCGCTGATGCTGGCCGCATGTGTTGGAGCGGCGCCGGCTGCTGAAGCCCCTGCAGAAGAAGCGCCCATGGAAGAAGCCCCCGCCGACATGAGCGGGAAGGTCGTTATCGCTTCGGGCGCGACTATCCGCATAGGTGGCTCATTTGCGTTGACCGGACCAATTCCCGACCCCGGCCTTAACATTCGTCATGGCGCTGAAATTGCGATTGACGACCTTAACGCTGCCGGCGGCCTTGAAGGCTTCATGTTTGAGCTAGTCGCGGAAGACGGTGCTTGCGACGGCACCCAAGGGACGAACGTAGGCAACAAATTTGCAGCCGACGAGACTATCGTCGCTGTGACCGGAGGCACCTGTTCCGGTGAGACTTTCGGTCTGTTGCCAATCCTGCTGGAGGCGCGGATTCCGTTCGTAAGCCCCAGCGCAACGAACCCGGATATCACCACTGCGGATTGTGATGTCTGCAACCGTGTCGCTCTGAGCGACTCACTGCAGGGCGTCTTCTCTGCTGATTTCGTCGTCGAAGACCTCGGCATCACCAAAGTTGCTGTCATTCACGACAACTCAGACTATGGCAAGGGACTGGCAGAGATATTCCAGAACCATATTCTGGCATTGGGAGGCGAAGTCACCAGCTTTGAAGGTGTCCAGGTTGCCGACACAGACTTCCGCGCATTGTTGGCCAAAGTTGGCGCCGATGGGCCAGCGGGCATCTACTTCGGCGGGTACTCCACCGAAGCCGGCCTGATCGCCCAGCAGATGTCAGAAACACCCGGCCTTGAAGACGCGATATTCATGAGCGACGATGGCGCCTATACGCAGCAGTACCTCGATGCAGCCGGGTCAGCTGGCGAAGGCACCTACGTAGCGTTTCTGGCCGGCGATGACTCTGAGGAAATGAACGCCGATTTCGACGCCAAGTATCTCGAGAAATACGGCGTGGCCGCTGACGAGCTTGGCCCCTTCCACGCGCAGAGCTACGACTCAGTGAAGCTGATCGCGGCCGCCCTTGCCGAGGTTGCCACCGTTGACGACAGCGGCAACCTTGTGGTTGACAGGGAAGCGTTGATCTCCGCCATTCGCACAGTCGATGCCTTCGATGGTCTGACTGGCACGATCAAATGCGATAGCATTGGCGAGTGCGGCGCCGGCGGCGTCCAGATCTTCGAAGTTATGGACGGCGCCTTCAGTCAGGTTAAGGGTTTTGGGATGGAGTAACTCCTTGTAGTCAGCAGGAGAGAGAATGCAACTGTTCTCTCTCCTGCTTCCCCCTATGATGCCTCGAATACAACTATGGCGAAGAGCCCGCTCATTGTGCAGGCGGCTAAAATAGATGGTCAGACCGCTCAGAAATACTTGATACGGGCTCTGGGCGCTGCTATTTTCCTCCTCGTAGCATGGCGGGTGATAACCGTTGGGCTGGCAGAAGGCTACCCGACCTCCTTCTGGATTTCCCAGGCTCTTAACGGCCTGGTTCTGGGAGGCGTTTACGCGCTGGTGGCCTTGGGCTACACACTGGTCTACGGCATCCTCTTCATGATCAATTTCGCCCACGGCGAGGTCATGATGATCGGCGGCATCGCCGGCTTTTTCACACTCCAGTTTGCGCTTGCCCGCGGCTGGATGGAGGGCCCATGGCTCGTTGTGGTCGCCGCCCTGCTATTCATCATGCTGGTAGGCATGGCCGCCTCGGTCGTAATTGGCGTGGCCTTGGAAAGGCTGGCATACCGGCCTTTACGCCAGGCGCCCCGCCTGGTACCGCTGATAAGCGCGATAGGCGCATCGCTCTTTCTCCAATACTCGGTCCTCTTGATCTTCGGCGTCAGCCCACACAGTTATCGCAAACCGGAGTTAATCTCCGGCGGCCTGCGGCTTGGCGACGTATTCATTTCCTACACGGGCGCCATAATCTTTGTAACTTCGGTACTGTTGATGCTCGCCCTCTTCTTCATCATTCAGCGCACAAAATTGGGACGGGCGATGCGAGCGGTAGCCGAAGATCGATCCACCGCGTCGCTCATGGGTGTCGATGTCAACGCCGTGATTGTGGTCACCTTCGTGTTGGGTTCGGCCCTGGCAGGCGCCGCAGGCGTTATGCTCGGCTTTCACAACACCGTCGTCAAGTTTAACAGTGGCTTCGTACCCGGCTTGAAGGCCTTTACCGCCGCGGTTCTGGGCGGCATTGGCAACATACCCGGCGCAATGTTCGGCGCGCTCGTTCTCGGCCTGATTGAGTCTATGGGCCCTAGCGCCCTGGGCATTCCCACCGAATACAAAGATGTCATCGCCTTTACACTTCTCGTACTGATTCTTATCTTCCGGCCGTCGGGCCTTTTCGGCGAGGTTCTTAGCGAGAAGAAGGCCTGATGAGACACGATACTGTAACCAGATCAGTGAAGACCGGACTGGTCGCCTTCGCCTGCCTGAGCTATCTGATCCTTGTCGGTATCCCAGGGCGCATTGGCGGGGCCGCCCTGCCCTCGCTTGCGCTAATCGCCGCCCTGGTTTTTTGGTTCAATTTTCGCCGCAACGAGGATTTCCGAACTGCTTCAGAACCAGGACGGGGTTCAACCGGCGCAGAAGGCAAGCCGGGTTGGCATATCGGCAAAGACAATGGGCCGACCTCGAACGAAGCAGATTCAATCCAACCGGCTGGGCTCGGCGGCCTTAACCTTCACCTTGGTCTGGCCGCGGGTGCGACTACGGGGCTGCTAATTGCAGTCTGTAGCGCTATCATCGTTGCGGCGATTGGCAACGGCGTATCAATTCAGCCGGTCTTTGACAAGATGGTCCCCTTGAACGTTGCCGCGCTGGTTGGCGTTAGTCCTGGACAGATCGCACAGGCCCAGGTTTCTCCCTTTCGCTACCTTCTGCAGACAGTCTATTTTGCCGGCGCCGGAATACTCGCCGCGCTGGCGGTAACCGCAGGGGGAGCGAAGTTAACGGATGCTGCCCGCTCTGACCGGTTACCCGTAAATCTGTCCGCCCCGAAGATTCTGGCGGCCGGCCGACTTGCGGGCCTCGCGATTCCCTTCGTTCTGCTGGCCTTTATCGTTTTGCTCGGGCTGCCGGGTGTCAGGGCATTTGGTTCCAACGAGGGCACGGTGCGCCTTCTTCTTACACTGGTCGCGACCGGTAGTGGACTTTTTGCCCACAGGCTGTCCAGACCGGGTAGAGAACGCAGAATTGTGACCGCGTTACTCGGGCTTGGCGTCTTGATGATGCCGTTTGTCCTCGATCAGTTTCAAAACTCGGTAATGGGCCTCGTCTTCATCTATGTGATGATGGGGCTTGGTCTTAACATTGTAGTTGGCTACGCGGGCTTGCTGGACCTGGGCTATGTGGCCTTTTTCGCCATCGGCGCATACACCTATGCCTTTCTTTCGGCACCTTTTTCCTCGCCCTACATTTCCAATCTGCTCCTTCTGCTGAACATTTCACCCGATAGCCCATTGCTCGGTTATTGGATGGCGCTGCCAGTGGCGATGCTCACAGCTGCAATCGGCGGGATCCTGCTTGGCATACCGGTCCTCCGCCTGCGGGGAGACTATCTCGCTATCGTTACGCTGGGCTTTGGCGAGATAATCCGCCTCTTCATGTTGAACATGGGTGAATTGACAAATGGACCGCGCGGCATCTTGGAAATTTCCCAGCCCAGCCTGTTTGGCTTTGCGCCCGAAGCCTTCTTCGGCCTTCTCAGTTCACAGGGTTGGACTTTCCTGCTGGCACTGATCAGCTCGGCGCTGATCGCCATTGTTGCCATTCGATTGAACAGTTCGCGGCTGGGAAGAGCTTGGTTTGCCATGCAGGAAGACGAGGACGTGGCCGAGGCTACCGGTGTCCACCTCGTGCGAACTAAGCTGCTCGCCTTTGCAATTGGCGCCACGTTTGCCGGCATGGCAGGTCAACTATATGCCGCCCGTCAGATCAACATCTTCCCCGAGAATTTCTCGCTCTTTGTCTCGATTGACGCGCTGGCTTTGATAATTGTTGGCGGTATCGGCAGTCCTGCCGGCATCGTTTTGGGCGCGCTGGCGCTCAAGGGTTTGCCGGAGGTGTTGCGCGGAGTCGATGAGTACCGAATCGTTGCATTTGCTGCCCTTCTGGTCATCATGATGATCGTGCGGCCTGCCGGCATTCTGCCCTCGCCGCGCCGCCGGGTCCAGTTGACAGCGCCCGAAGAACAGGGCCTGTCAGAACTGTCAGATGGAGGGGAAGAGGATTTCAGAGAGCCGTTGGCAGAGAAAGCTGCCCCATTGAACGGGCCTGAAAAGGATGAGGCGCAATGACGGCCCTGTTGAGCATTCAAGGAGTTACGAAAGTGTTCGGCGGGCTGACTGCCGTTGATAACGTCGATCTGGAGATCGCAGAGCTTTCAATCTCCTCTCTCATTGGTCCGAATGGCGCCGGCAAGACGACCCTTTTCAACTGTCTGACCGGCCTTCACAGGCCCGAGAACGGCGAAATAGTCTTTGACGGCCGCTCGCTGGTCGGACTGCGTCCCGACGAAATCACCGAACGCGGCATCGCCCGTACCTATCAGAACATCCGCCTCTTTGGAAGGATGACGGCGCTCGAAAATGTTCTGGTCGGGCAGCATCTGCGACTGAAGTCATCGCACTGGAGCGCGATTTTGCGAACGGCGGGCCAGCGGGCTGAGGAACACGCCGCCCGTGAATCGGGCCGTGAGCTGCTCGAATTTGTTGGGCTCGAGGGGCAGGAGAATGTCGTCTCAACAAACCTGCCCTATGGTGACCAGAGGCTGCTGGAAGTCGCACGTGCGCTGGGAAGTCGACCCCGCCTGTTGCTCCTGGACGAACCTGCCGCCGGCATGAACCCGAGAGAGACTGACCGCATGATGGAGCTGGTCCACAGGCTGCGCGACGAAAGAGACGTAACCGTGTTCCTGATAGAACACGACATGAAGGTTGTGATGAGCATTTCGGAAAGTGTGTCGGTCCTGGATTACGGCAAGAAGATCGCCGAGGGCACACCAATGGAAGTACGCTCGGACGCCAGAGTAATTGAGGCCTATCTCGGCCCGGAGGTTGCCGTGCAGGGATCAGCAGAAGCTGTGGGAAAGTGATCCATGTTGATCCTGGAATCGGTCCACACTTTTTATGGCCACATTCACGCGCTCAAAGGTATTTCTTTGACCGTGAATGAAGGCGAAGTTGTCTCGCTCATTGGCTCGAATGGCGCCGGGAAATCGACTACGCTCAACACGATCAGCGGCGTATTGTCCGCCCGCGCCGGCGCCATCTACTTCCAGGAACCAAACGGTTCTTTGCCAGGTCACGCATCCCGCAGTCCCGACCAGGGAATACGCCTGGACCAGCTGCCAGCGCACGACGTCGCCAGATTGGGCGTCTCCCAGTCGCCAGAAGGGAGGAAAATTTTCGCCCGTTTGTCCGTACAGGAGAACCTGGCCATGGGCGCATTCGCTCGTACTGACAGCAAGGGCATCAGCGAGGACTTGACCAGGGTGCTTGAACTCTTCCCGCGGCTTCAGGAGCGGCTCAAGCAGCCCGGCGGCACACTTTCCGGTGGTGAACAACAGATGCTGGCCATTGGACGCTCGCTCATGAGTCGGCCCCGAATCCTGCTCCTCGACGAGCCCTCGATGGGCCTGGCGCCGCTGCTGGTACAGCAGATCTTCCAGATTATCCGCGAGATTAACGCCCAGGGCATGACCATCCTGCTGGTGGAACAGAACGCCCAGGCCGCCCTTCAGGTTGCCCACCGCGGCTACGTCCTCGAAACCGGCACCATCGTGCTGAGCGGCAAAGCCGGGGATTTGCTGGCCAATCCGCAGGTAGCGGAGGCATATCTCGGCATCTGACGAGACGATGCGATCAGATCTGTCTCGCGGCGCGCTCCCCGTCACTTCACTCTAGAACAACCGGCGTTTGTCCACGATGTTGCGGAGCGTCTCACCCTGCAGATAGCGGTGCAGGTTGTCACGCAGCGTATCAATTCGCCGTTGAGGCACATGTGGATTGTCGGCGGCTACGTGCGGCGTCATGATTACGTTTTCCATTTGCCACAGTGGATGCGCAGCCGGCAGCGGCTCAGTTTCATACACATCCAGCGCGGCGCCGGCGATGCGGCCCGAATTCAGTGCATCGACCAGCGCGTCCAATTTGACGACGACCCCGCGGCTGATGTTTATGAGATAGGCTGACGGCTTCATTTGCCCCAATTCCTCGGCGCCGATCAAGCCGACTGTTTCCGGCGTCTGAGGAACGCAGCTCACTACAAAATCTGAGTCTCTCATCAGATCGTGAAGGCGGTCTTGCGGCCACAACGCGTCCAAACCCAGGCTGCCGCCCAACGCCTCGTCGGGCCGTGCATCAACCGCAATCACGCGCATGTCGTGCGCCTTACCTCGTCGCGCCAGCTCCGAACCTATGCCCCCCAACCCGATAACTCCCAGTGTGCAGTCGCCCAAATGGTGGACGGGCGTGCCCTTTCGCCACTCACCCTGGACCTGGCGCCGCATATACAGATGAATGCCGCGGGCGAACATCAGAATGAAACAGAATGCATGATCTGCAATCATGTCACCGTAGATTTTGGACATGTTGCTGACAACAATATCGCTTTCGACCAGTTCCGGAAACATGTAATGTTCCAGACCGGCGATCGGCGTTTGCAGCCATTGCAGGTTCTCGGCCCGCGCCAGCAGGGCCGGCGTGAGGTTGCCGTACATACCCACAGCCTGCGGAATCGCGGCCAGGGCGTCCTCCTCTGTCAGCGCGTTGACGATTTCCAACTCCGGTGAAACCGCCTGCACTTGAGCAAGTTCGTCGGGCGTAAGCGGCGGGTATATGAGAAAGTTCATCTGACTCGCACCTCTTTATCTATTGTGGTTTACGTCTGTGGACAGCAAAGCGGGTTGAGTATAACAGCTCATCCACGTTTACACGCGCACCGCCCAGTTCGTCAGAAACATTCGCGCCGATCACGGCGGCGAGACTGTTCATGGCATCGCCGAAAGGAGAGCGGATCAGTTCGGGGCGGCCCTCGGTTATCGCCTGAATGAAAAGTTCACTGATGGCAAAAGTGTCGTCTCCGCCCCGGCCTTCGAAGAGCAGCTTCCTAACAGCATCTTGCGCAGGCGGCTGCGACGGCGGGTAGGGCCCATCATACTGGTACATAATGACTCCGTCGTCCCTAATCTCCGCCCGTCCCTCAGTCCAGAGAACCTGGTGGTCCATATGGCTTGCATAGACCTTGCGCAAGCGCGAAAGCGTCAGCGAGCCGATGGCGCCGCCGGCAAACCCAAAGTGCACACTGTAAGTGTAAGGGTTATCGGCGTCGTCGTAGATGTCATCATGCGGCCGGTGCTGATAGTGGGCCTGCACCCACTCGACGTCGCCAAACCAGTAGCGCCAGAGGTCAAGAAGATGGATGCCGCCTTCGACCACCGTCATGCCGCTCCAGGCCCGGTTTGCAGTCCAAATCCTGTTGCGCGGGCCGCCGTGAAGTTCGGTCTGATGGTGCTTTACATTGTGCCCTTCCAACGGACCGTGAAACGTGTAGCAGGCCATCAGCGGCCTCTTGCCTTCCCGCAACAGGTTGAAGATCGCTTCGTGGCGGCCGTCGAAACGCTGCTGGAATCCTACAGTTGAAATCACACCTGTTTCCCGGATTACGGTCTCCATCTCCAGCGCCTCTTCCAGGAAAAGACTCATCGGTTTCTCGACAAACAGATGCAACCCGGCTCTGGCCGCGCGCAGAACCTCGCCTGCGTGGAGATTGGGCGGAATGCAGATGTAGAGAGCGTCCTGTTCCTGGGCAAGCAGCTCGTGAAAATCGGTTGTGAGCACTATGCCGTCGGGCCGAAAACCTTCCACATACTTTCGTATTTTGCTTTGATCCAGGTTTGAAGCAAATGCATCGGCTAAGGTTGTCAACCTGACCTCGCCTCGCTCCTGTAACCTCCACAGCGCTTTCAAGTGTTGCAGGCCCCGCTGCCCCAGACCCATCAGAGCGACGCGTACAGGTCTCGTCATCTTGGCTCCTTTGTCTTTTGTCCACCCTCATGAACGGGGATTCCGCTCTCACGGTCTTTGTCCCAGTGACTGCGGGGCAACAGCAGAGGGACGGAGACTCCCGTTCGCTTTCCATTGTAACGGAAAACGGTCAGTGGGCAACGCTGGAACGGCCGCGCTCCGCGCGTCATTCGCGTGACGGCGTAGATTTGCCGTAACTACTAAGCCACAGCAGTTGACCAGCCAGTCATCCTTGGAACTGTTCAGGCTCTTGGTGACGCAACTGATGTACAGCCGCCGCAATGCTCGCCAGCCGACACGTTGCGAAGAATGCACACGGTCGGTGAGAGATGGTTTTGTAGGGGGGCGTTGCGGGGGCGCAGCCCCTGCACAAGGGAGGGCCGAAGGCCCGACCGCCCAAAATACAACAATGAGGGGAGAAAAACACCTTTGCTCCCCTCGTTCAGATTTGCGAATCAGTTGCGGCTGAGTAGTTACGATTTGCCATAGTAGTCCGAAACGTCTATAATTTTTCGCGGTGATAGGTGGGGGAGAAAGATTGTAGGCCCTCGCCGACCTGTTTTTCAGTCCCATCCTCACTTGGAAGGCGATCTGAATCTGAACTTGAATGGTTCGGCCCTTTTTTATGGAAAGGGCAACACGAGCAACAGAGGTTGCAAGAGAATCGGAGGCGAAAATGGCCAAGAGGGGTCCACGTCAGCTAGTGAGGATGCGCAGCACCGAGAGCCATCACCTTTATCTGACGACAAAAAACCGGCGCAACAACGACAAGCGGCTTGAGCTCAAGAAGTACGATCCAGTCTTGCGCAAGCATGTCGTTTACCGGGAAACAAGGTAACGTAACCATAGGCGCGACCCGCAGTGTGCGGCAGTTGAAGGTCGTGAAATATCTGTGGGTCACCGAACAGTAAACATATAGAAACCCGCTGCCAGTTAGTTGTTTAGCAGCGGGTTTCTGGTTTTTGCAGTTAATCAGAGGGCGGTCGCTGGCACTCCTGCTTCATGGAAAAACGAGCCGGCCTATACAAAAAAAAGCAGAAGACTCGGAGGAGCCTTCGGCTTCAGAATGACCCACCAGGGATTCGAACCCCGAACCCGCGGATTAAGAGTCCGCTGCTCTGCCAGTTGAGCTAGTGGGCCGTTAAGCAGGAAATATTGTAGGTATCCAGTTTAGAGTTGTCAAGTTCAGGGCACTCTAATTCTCTTCACCCAAACCCGATTTAGCATCTACAGGATCGAATTTTCCCATGCCCTATTCCGACAAGGACCTCGAACAGTACGCCGAACTCCTGATCAGGCTCGGCGTTAACCTGCAACCAGGCCAGTCTCTCGCCATTCGAACTGAGCCGATCCATCGAGACTTCGCCCTGGTGCTTGCTTCGGCCGCCTATGATGCCGGTGCAAAATTCGTCTCATTTGAGTACAGCGACATGCGCCTGCAGAGCCTACGTGTTCGCAAGAGCTCAGAGCAGGAGCTGGAGTGGCTTCCCTCCTACTTCGGGGCGATGGCGCAGGAGCGCAAGGATGACAGCTGGGCCGCTATCAGTCTCGTCGGGGAAGAAGATCCCTCTCTGCCCGCCCAGCTTGACCCCAATAAACTTCGAATTCTCCAGACAGCAGAGTACCGCGCCATGATGCCTTGGCGGTCTTCGATGATGGAAATGAAACAGCAGTGGAACGTGGCCGCCCTGCCCACGCCGGCATGGGCGCAGAAGGTTTTCCCCGAGCTTGAGGCTGGGGAAGCGCTGCCACGCTTCTGGGAGGAGATACGGCGCATCATTCGCCTTGACGCCGACGACCCGCTTGCGGCATGGCAGGAGCATCTGGGCAATCTGGCGGCCGCGCGCTCGACGTTACAATCCAAACATGTGCAGGCGCTGCATTTCTTTGACCCCGAGCCCGGCCCCGACGGCAAGCCCTCCACCGACTTGACCATCGGTCTGACTGACCGGCCCCATTGGGCCGGCGGCAACAGTGGACTGGGAACAGAGGGGGATGAGGACGCGACAGGAGAACAGGAGGGCGGAGCCACAGAGACGCCAGTCTTTCTCCCCAACATTCCCACGGAAGAGCTATTCACTACCCCGCATCGCCTTCGTGTAAACGGCTGGATGCGTACCTCACGCCCCAGCTTCCCGTTCCGCCGCGAAGTCGCCGAAGTTACATTCCGATTCGAAGACGGCTGCGTCGTCGATTTCTCGGCAGGCGAGGGTCAGGACGTGTACGAGCAGTTCTTCGCGGTCGAAGGCACCCGCTACCTGGGGGAAGTCGCTCTTGTCGACGTGTCATCGCCGATTTTCCAGAGCGGTCTTACATATTACAACACGCTCTTTGACGAAAACGCCGCCTGCCACGTAGCGTTTGGCCAGGCATATCCGATTGGCCTGGAAGGTGGTGCAGAACTATCGGCAGAAGAGCTTTTCGAAGCCGGCGTGAATAGTTCCGATCTGCATCAGGACGTGATGATCGGTACGGCGACGCTTGACGTAACCGGCCTCCTCAGCGACGGCGGCGAGCTTGAAATCATGCGGCAGGGCCGCTACACACCGTCAGTGTTGGCATGACCACCGCCGACCCTCTGCAGCCATTCCTGGATGATCAGGGCGTCGTCATCCTCGACGGTGGGCTGGCTACCGAATTGGAGAGCAGAGGCGCGGATTTGCGGGATGAACTCTGGTCTGCCAGGTTGCTGGTCGAGGATCCGCAAGCGGTTCGCCAGCTCCATCTCGACTACTTCAGGGCTGGCGCGGACGTTGCCATCAGCGCCAGCTATCAGGCCAGCTTCGAGGGCTTCGCCCGCCGCGGTCTGAGCAGAGACCAGAGCGCAATGCTGATGCAGCGCAGCGTGCGCCTCGCACAGGAAGCACGCGATCAGTTCTGGGATGAAGGGGCGTATGCAGATTCGAAGGCTGATCGTATCCGCCCACTGGTGGCCGCGTCGGTCGGCAGCTATGGCGCATACCTTGCTGACGGTTCCGAGTACCGGGGCGCCTACGGCCTCTCAGACGAGAAACTGAGGGAGTGGCACCGCCCGCGATTGGAGGCGTTGATCGCCGCAGAGCCCGATCTGCTGGCATGCGAAACAGTCCCCTGCCTGCAGGAAGGGAAAGTCCTCGTTGAGCTGTTGGCCGAGTACCGGGATACCTCGGCATGGCTGAGTTTCAGCTGTCGCGATGGGAATAACGTGGGCAGCGGAGAGCCATTTGACGCCTGTGTTGCAGTGGCTAGCAGCGTGCCAAACGTGGTCGCTGTCGGGTTGAACTGTACTGCGCCCCGCTTCGCCAGGCAGCTCTTGCTCAGCGCAACCGAAAGTACCTGCAAGCCGCTGGTCTGCTATCCAAACAGCGGGGAGGAATGGGACGCTTCATCCCGCGCTTGGGTATCCTGCCGAGAGGAATACCAGTTCGTTACTTTGGCTGCGTCTTGGAAAACCGCCGGCGCTCGTCTTGTCGGCGGCTGTTGCCGCACTTCGCCAGACGACATACGATCACTGCGTTCGCGACTGCTGCGGCACAGTACGCATAGGACTGCCGGTCGATTAGAGCAATAGAAAAGGGAGCCTATCCTCTTCAAAAGAGCGGCTCCCTTGGTGTTTATGTCCAGCCTCGGCACGATCTACAGAACCTATTCCCCGTTCGATCCGCCTTGAGGACAATGGCCCACGACCGTGCAACTATTTTGGAAAGTTCCTGGTGGTCAGAAATCCCTTAAGCGAGCCAGCTTCGTTGAGAAGCCGACTATCCGTCAGCCTCCCTATTCCGCTCTGAGCGACAATAGGTAAGTCAAAAGATCAGCAATATCCTGGTCACTCAGATCTTCGGAATAGGTCTCGGGCATTACATCGGAATTGTAGCCTTCGACGATATAATCGTTGGGATTGGTTATGCTGGTGTAAAGATACATGGCCGGTCCGGCAAGACCCAGTTGCTTCGCCCGCCCGACAGCGGTATCTGCAATTTCAGTCCAGACAGGCGCTACATCTTCAAGGCTGTTATCGGTCGTATGACATCCGATGCAGTTTTGCGGAACCGTCAGATCCAAGCCTCTTTGCGCGTCGCCCGGAATCAGTGCAACGATAGCTTCCGGCAGTCCCGCAAGGACTTCCTCATCGCTGAGTTCGGCGATGCGCGGCCGCGGCGTTGGTGTGGGCGGCACAAAGACCTCGCCCTCAGCAATCACCACCATACTGGGCGAGATCAACTGCAAACGCGGGTTCGGCGCACAGGCGCTGACCACCACAAGCGCAAATAGAAAAACAATTACAGCATAGAGATATGACTTACGACGTACCATTCCCCGTCTCCACCAAGAGTTGAAGCACTGCTTTCGCATCAGTGAATTGGAATGTCAGGTAACTCAAGCGCTATTATATACCAGAACCCCGCAAAATACCGCAATTGAAACGCGCTAGAAACAAAATTCACAAGTTACAATTGTTGCAGTGTGTCATGCCCTGAAGACGCACACCGGACAACAGTCTTCAGTCCAGACAGAAGGCAGACAGATTACCAGGAGGAAGTCATGGTTCAGACAAAAAGCATTGAGGAAGTCCGCCGCCTACTCGACGAGAACCTGCAGAACTGGGCCGTACAGGAAGATCAGCTATACAGGCGCTACGACACAGCCAACTGGCGCGTAACACTGATGATAGCAAACGCAATCGGATTTCTGGCCGAAGCCGCCTACCACCACCCAAGGCTGATTCTCAACTATCGTTCAGTCGAAATATTCCTGACGACACATGATGCAGGCGGTCTGACGCAGAAGGACTTCGAGCTTGCACAGAAAATCGAGGAGACTGTCCTCTGGCCGCGCAGTGACGAGGGAACGCCAAGAAGGCGGCCCAAAGAATGGTTAACGTAATGACGACTTCTTGAGCTTAGCGGGGAAGACACCTATCTGGGGGCCGTTGCCTGCGTTCTTCGAGAAGGCAACATTTCGCGACACACAAACACACACGGCTTCTCTCAACCAGCCGCTTTTTCGAGTGTTCGCGCCTGAAAGGCCTGGAAAAGAACAATGCTGCCCGCGATCGCCGCGTTTAGACTGTCCACTGAACCTGACATTGGGATAGTAACGCAAAAGTCGCACTTCTCGCGTGCCAGCCTGCTAAGACCCTTGCCTTCATTGCCGACCACGACCGCCAGCGGACCGCTCAGATCGGCGTCGGTGAGCGAGAGGGCGCCTGGCCCGAGGTCGAGCCCGACGGTCCATATGTTGGACTTTTTGAGGAGATCGATCGTCCTGTTGACGTTACCCACTTGCGCAACCGGGATGTGTTCAACTGCGCCTGACGAAGCGTTACTGACGGCAGGAGTAATGCCAGCTGCCCGCCGCTCCGGGAGAACGACTCCATCCACACCGAATGCCTCGCTGCTGCGAAACAAGGTTCCCAGGTTACGCGGATCCTCCAGATGGTCCAACACCAGCAGGAGTGGATCCGGCTTGCGGCCGGCGATTTCGAGCAGATAGTCGATTTCGGAATAGGGATAGGGTCCGGTCTCGAGGGCGACCCCTTGTGGATTCAGCTGTGCGCGTTTCAAGCGGTCAAAAATTCCGCCCTCTACGTGCCGCATTGGAACTTTCACCTTTTGGGCCAGCTGTACGATTTCCCCAAGGCTACCCGTAGGTGCGTCGCCGGCTTCGCCCTCCAGCCACAGCCGGTAAAAGTGGCGCCTGTTAGCACGCAAAGATTCAAAGACGGCGTGGCGGCCGACGAGAAGCTCGCTCACGTAGCGTCCTCAATCCGCCAGTCAGTTCCGTTCTGAGAGTCCTCCAACTGAACGGACAGCGCCGCCAGTCCATCCCTCACCTTGTCGGCCATGGCCCACTGCTTTTCCTGACGCAGTTCGGTCCGCACTGACACCAGCAGGTCTATAAATGGCTTGGCAGCAAGGGCGTCGCCTTCGAAGCTTTCGGGATCTGCCAGCGAAAGTCCCAGGATTCCGGCAAGTTCACGCAGGGTATCCTGTGCAGCCTGGAAGAACGGGCCGGAGATGCCGGCGGTCCGAGCCGTGTTGATGGCTCTCACCAGCTCAAATAGATGCGCCAGGGCTGCGCTCGTGTTGAAGTCATCGTCCATCACCTGGCGAAATCCGCTGCGAACGGCCTCGGTTACTTCTCGCAACGTGTTGACATCCTCGCCGACCGCGATTGTTCCTGTGGCCGGACGCAGTCCCCCTCTCAGGCGGGCGGTGCTGCGAACAGATGCAGCTATCGACTCGTCGGTATACGCCACCGGTTTGCGATAGTGTCCCGAGAAGATCAGCATTCGCAACGCGTCTGCAGAGTACTGCTGCAAGAAATTGTCGACTGTAACGAGATTGCCCACAGACTTGCTCATCTTTTCGCCTGAGAGCTGCAACATCCCATTGTGAACCCAGTAGCGGGAGAAAGGTTTTCCAGTAAGACTCTCGCTCTGCGCTATCTCATTCTCGTGATGCGGAAAAATCAGATCGTTGCCGCCGCCGTGAATGTCGATTGTTTCGCCAAGATGGTGCAGGCACATGACCGAGCACTCGATGTGCCAACCGGGCCGCCCCGGACCCCACGGGCTATCCCAATAGGGCTCGCCTTCTTTTGCTCCCTTCCACAGTGCAAAATCGGCGACATTTTCCTTCCGTTCATCGGATTCGACTCGGGTTCCGGCTACAGCCTCCTCTTGACGCCGCCGGCTGAGTTTTCCGTAGTCGTCGTCGTTTTCGACCCGAAAGTAGACACTGCCATCCATTTCGTAGGCGTATTCGGCTTCACCTAGATCCCCAATGGTGCGGATGATATTCGAGATCTCATTGGTCACGCGCGGGTAAGAATCGGCCGGCTTGATGTTGAGATCGCTCAAATGCTTCAAATACTTGTCCGTGTAAAACTGTGCCAGTTCAAAGGGGTCCTGGCCAGTTTCCTGGGCACGCACAATTATCTTGTCATCAACGTCGGTGAAATTCGTTACGTAAGTTACTTCGTAGCCAACATATTCTAGGTATCGGCGGATCATATCAAAGACGATCGCGCTCATCGCATGACCGATGTGTGCGTCTGCGTAAACAGTCGGGCCGCAGACGTACATGCGCACACGCCCCTCTTCTACTGATTCGAATGGTTCCCGCCGGCGAGTCAGCGTATTGTAGATGTTGAGCGTCATCGGTTTCCTTATCGTTGGCTCGCTAGTTTGTCAGGTTTGCTGCCGCCCTACTGACGGGCAGATTCGTAGGCTCTTCGGCGCTCCTGTACCTCTTCGGGTACGGCAAATATCAGTCGCCCGGCGTTCGTCTGCAACACTTTGGTGACACGCACGGAAATGCGCGCCCCCATGTGGCGCCTTCCTTGCTCGACAACCACCATTGTGCCGTCATCGAGATAGCCGACCCCCTGATTCATTTCCTTACCTTCCTGGATCACATGGATCATCATTTCTTCGCCGGGGAGAACCACGGATTTCACCGCGTTGGCCAGCTCGTTTATGTTCAAGACGCGAACGCCTTGAAGCTTGGCCACACGGTTCAGATTGTAATCATTGGTTACAATGGCGGCGCTCATTTCCCTGCCAAGGTAAACCAGTTTTTCATCTACCTGTTGGGCCTCCGCCGGGTCCTGGTCCAGAAAGACAATCTCGACTTCATCGATCTGTTGAAGCCGGTCCAGAATCTCAAGTCCTCGCCTGCCGCGGTTTCTCCGCAACACTTCTGCTGAATCCGCAATGTATTGAAGCTCATTGAGGATAAATCGCGGAACTGCCAGTATCGCCCAAAGAAAACCGGTCTCTGCCACATCTGCGATGCGGCCATCAATGATTACACTTGTATCCAAGAGCATCATATCCGAGTACTGCCTGCGGCCGCTCTTGTCTAAGAGAGGCAGCTTCGGCAGATCCGGATTGCTTTCGCCCCCGTAGGGAAATTGGAAAAAGTTGAGGACCTCGCGATGCCGCAGCACCATCATTGTCACGCCGAGATAACCCATCACAATGACGCCGACAAAAGGCAGGATTGTGCCGAATGGCTTTGGTAGAAGTGACAGGGGATAGGCCAGCAACGCGGCGATAGCAAGACCAATTGCCAGTCCCACGGTCGCGGCCATGAGCTGAACTGTGGGGATTTGTCGCAGACTGGAGCGAAGTGCGTTGGCTGGCTTAACAGTTAACCACGGCGCGCCAACCAAGCCTACAACACCACTAATCAGGACGATTGGAATGATGAGACGCGCTGACGTGAGCGTCAAACTCTGAAGGGCATCGACACCCGCAATCTGCCTGCCCAGTTCCCAGCCCAGCAGGACAAAGACGAAGGTGACCAGCACCCTCAATAGCAACGCCCACCGCATATTCCAGCCCTCCACCATTACCAATAGGAAAAACAGACAATGAATTCATAATACAGCATCTGTACTTAGAGCGCAATGCGGACTTCGCGATCTTGCTTTTGAAGGCCGAATCGTGCGCTTCAATGGGCTGGTCAAAAGAAGAAACTGGCTGCTGGAGACGCTCTGAAGGGATTTGACCTTCCCTGGTCACTCTTCCTGCACTGTTTGGTACAGGGCCAGGACTTCACGAGCATTGTGGTGAGCCGAAAAACGCTGGCTGTACTGGCGGGCAGCCTGCCCCATCTTCATACGCATTTCCGCGTCGCGCGCTATACGCATAATTCGTAGACCAAAACTGAGATCATTGTTTTCCGTCAGGAACCCGGTCTCCTCATCCGCTATCATGTCTGCGACACCAGGGGAGTCAATACCGATAGCTGGCAGCCCCGCGGCCGCGGCTTCGATAAATGTCAGTGGATGAACCTCGCTAACACTCGCGGAAACGAAGAAATCGGCCAGACCGAGAACGGCGCCGATACGCTCGTAAGAGATGGGCCCTGTAAAGGTTACCCTGCCCTTAAGACCTGATTCGTAGGCCAACTTTCGGCATTCTTCCAGGGATGGACCACCCCCTACCAGCAGGAGATGGAGGCGAGGGACTTCATCCTTCAAGGCAGCGGCAATCCTGAGAAGACGGTCTACAGCCTTTTCCTGGCTGATCCGTCCAACATAGACCCCCACAACTGCTTCCTGGGGGATGCCGAATTCCTGCCTAGTCGCCTCCTGCTCGGGCCTGTGAAACCGCCCCAGCTCAATTCCGTTGGGGATGACCGCGACCCGCCCTTGAATGCCCCAAGTCTGCATCACGGTGGCCGCGCTCTTGCTGGGGGCGATTATGGCGCTGCAACGCTGGCTGAAGCGTTGGAAGAATGCCTGCAGCGCGGTGTCGGAAAGCGTCTCCGGCAGGAGTGGGAGATACTGCTGGACATAGAGATCGTAACGAGTATGACTGGTAAAGACTAAAGGGATTTCATAGCGTCGCGAAAAGGTGAGGCCAAAACTGCCGCTGATAAACGGGTGATGGACATGAATGACATCCATCCGCTTGAGGATATCACGGCAGCGGGAATCAACACGTACCGTCAGATGATAGCCGGTGTCAGCGATTGGTATGCTGGGCAGACGGATAACATTTCTCTCGTCCTTAGTCTCCTTGTCCTGTTCGGGAACAAAGAGATAGACCTGTTCGCCCCAACGGTCGAAATGCTCCTTCAGCAAGCCCACGTGATTGACGACGCCATTGATGTGGGGCTTGTAAATGTCGCTAAAGAGGGCAATTCGCATAGAGTTTCTTACCTTCTCATCTCTGTACAGCCAGACAATTTCAACTGCCGGCAGTTTCCAATCAGAGCTAAACCGGCCGATTTCTGACGGAGGTGGAATCTTCCAATGGCAGTCATCTACCGGACCTTCACTTATCTCTATTTACGTATCGGAATCAAAATCGTTGCTGCTCCGCCGTTATTTGCCGCTCTACCCACCTTCGAAAGCCCTGGTTCCTGACTTGCGTCACCTAAAGATTTAGTAACTTCTCAGCCGCAACTGATTCGCAACCCTGATCGAGGCGAGCAGAGGTGTTCATTCTCTCCTCGCTGTTGTATTTTGGGCGGTCGGCCGCAAGCGGCCTCCCTTGTGCAGGGGCTGCGCCCCCGCAACGCCCCCTACAAAACCATCCCTCACCGACCGTGTGCATTCTTCGCAACCCGTCGGCTGGTGAGCATGGCGGCCGCTGTACACCAGTTGCGTCACCGAGAGCCTGAATGGTTCCAAGGATGACTGGACGGTCAACTACTGTGGCTAAAGTAGTTCAAGATTTGATCAGGTTGCAAACATAATCTTTACGTCACGCTTGTGCGTCTCTCAATGGCCTGTGTGTCATAGCCCAGAAGTAAAGCAAACGCGGGCCAACAACGATAATCGTCGTAGAGGCCAGAGCCACAAGAGCAAACGACCAGTGGACTGTATCTGCAAAGACAGTCGCCCGTAAGCCGAAAGCGATCAGGTCTCCAACAAGCAGAGCCAGGATTGAATTAGTGGCAAAGCGGCGCACCCGAATTTGCCCTGTCCGCGGGTAAGCGCCAAAAACCATCGCCGCGATCCCCCATCCCACCAGAAACGGAGCCGCGATACGAGGCGCACTCATCAGCCAGCTCACCGGCCCTTCCGCGCTGTGGGAAATGCCCCCAACAACAGCGAAAGTCAGGATTGCGAGCACGTCAATCGCAATGAGGATCCTCGTCGACACTTTGCTATCGGCTGGGCGCACGCTGGTACTACCATTCATATCAGGAGTCTGCTCTCTGAAATCTGATCCCCGACTCGGCCGGTAGTTGCGACTTTGGCTAGGTTCCCCGCAGCCTCCAATATGTGGACCGCGAATCTTCTCATGCGAGAGCCAGCCAGGACTTGCCAAACGAATCCAGGACTTCTACTATACCACAATGCGAAGCAGTCTCAGCCATACGAAAGGAAATGGGGTCATGGCGCCACCACTCTCACAGACGTTTCTGTCCGGATTGGAATGCCTTCGGTGTGGACGGTTCTTCCTGCCAGGCTCGGTCGAATATGTCTGCCCTTGCCGTCCGAATCAAGGCAGTGATTTGGGCCACCTGGATGTTGTCTACGATTATGATGCGATTGTTTCTATGCGAAACGAAGGCGAGGGCGACGTCCATCGCGCCGAGTTGGATCAGACAGATACGCGCGGGCGCGCCGATGCCCCTTGGTCAGCTACCGCTACCCGTTCAATTGAGCGTTGGTGGCCGCTGCTACCGGTTCGACCAGAATCTCTGCCGCCTCTTCCCGTAGGAGACACGCCGTTACTACGCGCAGATCGGCTCGCTGAAGCGATCGAGGTGAACAGTCTTTACATAAAGGACGATGCCCGCAATCCGTCCGGATCCCTAAAAGATCGGGCATCTGCTATCGCAGTAGCGCGTGCCCGTGAGACGGGGCGGGAGGTCGTCGCCACGGCAAGCACAGGCAATGCCGCGGCCGCGCTGGCAGCTATGGGGGCGGCTGCGGCGCACTCGACTGTCATCTTCGTTCCCCGTTCGGCGCCGCAGGCCAAAATCGCCCAGCTCCTGGTATATGGAAGCCGGGTACTGGCCGTCAACGGCTCGTATGACGACGCCTTTGATCTCTGTGTGCGGGCTTGCGAAAAGTTCGGCTGGTACAATCGAAATACCGGATACAACCCCTTCACGACGGAGGGCAAAAAGACGGTCAGTTTCGAGATCGCCGCACAGCTTTCCGAGTCCAGGAGTGTCGGCGGAGGTATTGACCCTGAAAGCCAAGGCCAACACTTTGACTCCCCGGACTCCGTTTTCGTCTCGGTCGGCGACGGTTCGATTATCGGCGGCGTCTACAAAGGCTTCCGGGAGCTGCTGCAACTAGGGTGGATAGACAGCATCCCGCGAATCTTCGGCGTACAGTCTACTGCCAGTGCCGCAATTCATAATGCCTGGCGCGACGGCCTGGACTTGCCCCTGCCAGTTGAGGCAACGACTGCCGCCGACTCGATCAGTGTCAACAGTCCGCGCGACGCTGTCAAAGCCTTGCGGGCTGTGAGGGAAAGCGGAGGGGCCTTTGTTCTGGTCGAGGACGAAGCAATACTTCAGGCGATCCTTCCCCTGGCGCGACTTGGTGGAGTTTTCGGCGAGCCGGCCGGCGCAACCGCCCTAGCCGGCCTGCAGGCGGCCCGACGCCAAGGACGCATCCAGCAAGACGAAACCGTTGTCATTATCAACACTGGCAGCGGCCTGAAGGACGTACCCGCGGCCATGCGCGTTGTTGGGGAGCCTATCGTTATTCCTCCCAAATTGCGCGCTGTGGAAGAGAGTCTGGGGACTTGAGCCTGCACTCGCGTGAACTCCTTTTGGCGAAAGACAGCGCACGACCTGCTATCTGCTGTGGTTGCAGCCCCCTTTCCTAACCATCTCAAGTGCCACAATGAATCCGTCCAACCCCGTCTATAGAGTCTCTAGTCTCACCAAGATATACCCAGGAACGACCACAGCAGCCAATGACGCGGTCAGCTTCGACGTGGAACAGGGCGAAATCTTTGGACTGTTGGGCGACAACGGCGCGGGTAAGAGCACTCTGGTCAAGCAGATGGCGAACCTCTTGCGCCCTACAAGTGGTGTCGTCAAACTCCACGGTCAGCCTGTGCACGAGGATCCTCTGCTCGTTCCCAGGTACGTAGGCTACATGCCCCAGACCGGTCGCGCCCTCAACTCCCTTACCGTGAGCGAGGCCTTGTACTTCACCTCACACCTGCGCGGCTGCAGTCGCGAGGAAGCGAAAAGCGAACGGGAGCGGCTCATTCAACTGTGGGACCTGCATGAGATGCGGTCTAAGTTGTGTTCACGCCTTTCCGGCGGACAACAGCGCCTGCTGCAGCTGGCCGCGGCCATGGCCGGGCAGCCGCCGATTCTCATCCTGGATGAACCGACAAATGAATTGGCCCCGCAAAGGCGCCGGCATGTCTGGGAGACCTTGCGCGCTGAAAATAGGCAAAGGGGCACGACGATCATTTTCATCACGCACGACGCGATAGAGGCCGAAAAGATCATTCAGCAGGTAGGCATCATGCACAGCGGCCGGCTGGTGGCTATCGGTAAACCCTCAACGCTGAAGAAGCAGTTGGAACAGCAACTTCGACTGGAGCTGCGTTTCCAACCGGAATCGCCGCCTGATCTTCCCGATGGTTTACGGACGCAGAAGCTTGCGGAAGATCACTGGCTGGTTCGACTTGATCAACACCAGGTCGAGGCCGCTCTGTCTGCGATAGACCTCTCGCGAATCGACGACTTCCAGCTTCACTCCGCCACGCTGGAAGACCTGTATCTGCATTACACCTGATGAATACTCGATTGCCCTTACCGCTACATCTACAGTTCTGGGATCTTTTTCTCATTGAGTTGAGCAACTGGCGCTGGGGTTGGCGGAATCTTGCCTTGACGGGAACAGTCCTGCCAATGTTCGGGATCATCCTGCTCGGCTCATTTGCTCGTGAGTTGGGCGCCAATGCGCTTGCCTTCGTCCTAGTCGGAAATCTGGTCATGGCGCTGCTCTTTGAACACATGGGAAAGCTGATCAGCCATTTCGCTTACATGAAGATGGCCGGCAGTCTCGACTATTTCGCCACCTTGCCGATTCGAAAGGCAGTTTTGATACTTGCAGCCTCTTCCGCTTTCTTCATCCTCTTTCTGCCCTCTTTGGTCGTCGTCCTTGCTGGAGGAGCCTGGATTCTGCAGCTGGAACTTCATCTTCATCCCCTGGCTCTCGTCGTCATTCCGCTTTGCGCCCTGCCGCTGGCAGGAATTGGGGCTCTGATCGGCGTCAGTTTTCGAACGCCGGAAGAAGCCTCGGCAGTGGGCCGGTTGCTGACGATTCTGATGCTGACGATCGGACCTGTACTGATTCCGCCTGACCGCCTCCCCCACTGGCTGGTTTGGCTCGGTTTCCTGAGCCCTGCTACTTACGCCGCTTCTGCGTTGCGGCAGGTTCTATTGGGCCCCCTCACCACACGTCTCCTGTTGGACGCTACTGTTCTGACTGCCTGCATCCTCGCAAGTTTTTGGATGGTCGATCGTAAAATGGACTGGCGTGAAGGCTGAAGTTACGCTGGCCGCGGGTGAGCACAACTTTGCCTTCCCGCTACTGCCGACTCTCAACGCTTTTGTGCGGCAATTGACGCGCTCAGCCGATCCTGGTTCGCCAGAGACACGCCTATCTGTTACGATTGAAACTCTGTCCGCACGGCTCTCAATAGGGTCGATGCGCCATATAATTTACACGGGGAGAGTTAGCAGTGACCAGACCAATCGTACCCGGCCCTACTTACGCGGAAATGCGCGATCCTACCTGCTTGCCTGATGGCCTGCGGGCCGCGGCGACAGCTTCCTTGACTTCTGACGAGCTGGCCCCACGCAATCTCTTCAACATAAACTGGAAAAACACCGGCACTGAGGTAGAGAGCATCGTCCTGCCGAAAGAATTGACCGGCGTGCAGGCCAATATCATTGTCCTCAGCGGCCGCAATTTCCCGAGCGGGTCCATGAAAGTTGGGCCCGCCTACACTACGCTGGCCGAGGCCGAAACGCTAGACGAATTACGGCCGGGCGACCGCAGCATCATTGGCCCCAGCACTGGTAATTTCGGAATAGGAACGGCTTACGTGAGCGCGTTGAAGGGCTATCAGGCGGTTGTAGTGATGCCCGACACAATGAGCCATGAACGGTACGAGCGTATCCGCAAATACGGTGGTGCATTGGACCTCACGCCCGGCACCGAATCAGACGTGATCCTGACTCTGGAACGCACGCACAACGAATACGTAAGCAAGCCTGATCAGTACTTTGTCCTTGCGCAGTTCGAACTGATGCCCAACTACCGTTTTCACCGCTACGTCACCGGCGATGCTGTTGAGAAAGCGGCCGCCGGTGTAGGGAATGGTCAAGTGGCTGCCTTTGTCAGCGCTCCAGGAAGTGCCGGCACGCTCGCAGCAGGCGACCACATCAAGTCAGTCTACGCCGATGCGCGCATTGTAGCGCTGGAGCCGCGACAGTGCTCGACGCTTTTCGACGGTGGTCAGGGCCAGCACCGCATTGAAGGCATTGGCGACAAGATGGTTACCTTGATACACAACGTCTACAACACCGATCTGTTGATGCTTATCAACGATGAGGAGACGGTGCAGGGGATGGAAGTCGTCCAATCGGGCGCCGAGGCACTGATCGAACGGCTCGGCGTGGGCAGTGAGGATGCGCTGGCTCTGCGTGGGAAATTTGGCCCCAGCTGTATATGCAACATTGTCGGCGCCATCAAGACGGCCAAATATCTTGAATTGGGCCCGCAGGACAACGTGGTCACCATAGCCACCGACAGCTACGACCGCTATCCTTCGGTCAGCGCAGAACTCTCCCAGCGCTTCGGCGGCCAACCTGACCTGGACACGCTGGAGGCCTGGGCCAAGTCGGTATTCCTTGGCGCCTCACTGGGAGAGATTATCGATCTGAATCAGCCCAGCCAACATGACCGGCTTCAGGCAATGAAACGTGACTTGTGGACCCGTTTCGGCTACAGCGACAAGTTCGTCGACGGCATGGCCAGCCAGGTATTCTGGGATGAGGAATACGGCCTGATCGAGGAAATCGATCCGGCAATCGCCGAAATCCGCGGACGGCTTCCCTAGCCACGTAGTTCCAGACTCGTTCGATTTGGGTATTTAGCCGCTGGGTTTTTGTCGTCTTGCCAGAAAGTTTCCTAGTGGCAAGTGCATGGTGTAGAAAACGTGTCAGTCGCTCTCGCGCAGGACAGGGTACTCTCCCCCCGCAGAGCGAACAAGCAGCCGCTCGCCGACCGCAGCCTGGTCTGGCGCGCTGACCACGTTACCCTCAGTCGTTTGTACTATACTATAGCCGCGGGACAACACGCTGGACGGATTGAGATCACCCAGCCTCGCCTGGCCTGCATTCAGCTGCTCTTGCCGGCGATCCAGGTCGCCTGTAATGGCCCGACTGATGCGGTCCGCGGCATCATCCAGGCGTTGACGAGCCAGGTCGATCTGCCGCAGCGGCGCGACTCGTTCCAGCCGGCGGCGCAACTCCTGCCACCTCGCCAAACGCTCGGCGACATCGTCCTCGCCGCTACGAAGCAACCAGGCTTGCGTCTGTCGGACTCCATCAAGCATCTCCCAACGATCAGGAGTTGCCGCAACGGCCGCCGCGGTCGGCGTAGGCGCCCGCAGATCGGCGACGAAATCGGCAATGGTGAAATCGGTCTCGTGTCCAACCCCGGTCACGATCGGTATATTACTATCTGCAATCGCGTATGCGACTTGCTCCTCGTTAAAGGCCCACAAATCCTCTATCGAACCGCCTCCTCGTACCAGCAGAATTGTATCAAGGCTTTCCCCGATGACAGCTTCTCGACCCGGCTCCATATCTGACGACTCACTCTCAAAGGAGAAGGAAAGCAGGGGCAGATCGGTCTGTCCGGAATCAGAATGACGGCCTGACGAGCCATTTCTGCCTGAGAATCTGTTGGCGGCAGCCAGTGCAGCTGAGATCTGACCTGGCGCCTCCGTTCCCTGGACTTGCGTCGGGAAAAGAACGGCCTCCGCCAGTGGCCAGCGCTGGCCCAGGACGCGCAACACATCCTGGAGCGCGGCTGCGCCCAGGCTGGTCACAATGCCCAACCTGCGCGGAGCTGAGGGAATCGGCCGCTTGCGCGTCGCCTCGAACAGGCCTTCAGCAGCCAACCGCTCCTTGAGCGCCTCAAACTGCGCGTACAGTTGCCCGCGGCCGGCCGGCCGAATCTCGTCTGCATAAAATTGGTAGACGCCGCGCTCGGGGTACACGCCGACATACCCGTGGGCGAGTATCTGATCGCCCACATTCGGGAGCCAGGTGTGGCGGTAGGCGCTCCCCCGCCACATGACCGATGAGATTACCGCGCTGCCGTCCTTCATACTGAAGTAAATATGCCCGCTGGCCGCCCGGTTCCAACTGCTGACTTCAGACAACACCCACACATCACGGAGCGTTTCATCTTCCTCGAATAGCGAAGAGATGCGGGCAGTCAGCTGGGTAATTGTGACTGGATTCATAACAAGGAATTCTACCACACACGCTGTCCATTATCATTGAGAAGCCAACCTGAACTCGATGGATCTCGACCAAGATCTCATGGGCGGGCCCAGGATAACACCTTAGCAGGCTTAGAACCGGAGGCAAGCAGCGAGGGATTTCGCAGATGCCTAACAAGGAGTCGACCCTTCATTATATTGACAATTGTCGATATAACGATTAGACTGCTGGAGAGTGAAATCAGAACGTGACTCCTTCACCGACTTTGCCGGAGTATTTGCAAAGGTATCCAGCAGAAGGAACTGTGACAGACTATGGAAAACATATCGAAAGTTGTGAACAGGTCGCCAAACAGTGACGGCCAAGGTCGCAGAGCAAAACTGATCGAGAATTCTCGAATGCCAGATTCTTGCCACTCCACTGACGCGGACGAATTCATCAGCAGTGCCAGCGCAGGCCCGCTTGCGGCCGCATTCAAGGCCGTCGGCCACCCGGTACGTCTGCAGATCCTGGAGTTGCTTGCACTGCGGTCAGACCCCGTTTGCGCCTGCGATATCGAATCCAGGTTTTCGCTTTCACAACCCACTATTTCGCACCACCTGCGTGTGTTGCGCAAAGCGGGGTTGGTTGCGAGCGAACGGAGAGGCACTTGGATTTACTACTCAGTGAGCGAGGAAGGCATCGGGCCTATTTCTTCATTTTTGCGCTCGCTCACCAACCACTCAGGAGATTCAGGATATGTCAGCCAGAATTGAAATCTTGCAGAAACCAGGTGAACAACAGGCGGGCGCTTGCGCCGGCGGTATGTGTGCACTGCCGCCAGCCGCCGGCAAGGACGCAGAGGCGATCAGGGAGGAAGTCCAAAGCTATTACGGCGATGTAGCCGACATGCAACTGACCGGGAGCGACCAGTCTGACTGTTGCGGCAGCGATCTCTACGAGGCCGAAGACCTCGGTCAACTGCCGGCAGCAGCCGTCAACAGCAGCCGCGGCTGCGGCAATCCTCATGCCATCGCCTCCTTGCGGCCCGGGGAATTCGTCCTCGATCTAGGCTCCGGCGGCGGTTTGGACGTACTGCTTGCGGCCCGCCAGGTGGGAGAGAAAGGCTACGTCTACGGCGTCGACATGACAGACAGAATGCTGGAGCTGGCGCGCGGCAACGCGGCCAAAGTCGGAGCGGCAAACGTGGAGTTTCGCAAAGGCAACCTGGAAGACCTGCCACTGGAAGCCTGCGCTGTCGATGTGATTATTTCCAACTGCGTAGTGAACCTCACGCCGGATAAGGGCATAGTGCTGCGCGAGGCCTTCCGCGTGCTTAAGGCCGGCGGCCGTTTGGCAATTTCGGATATAGTGGTCGATGGTGATCTTGGCGGCCTTCCTGTGAGTGAAGAACAGATTCGGGCCGGTCTGAGTTGGGCCGGCTGCATAGCCGGAGCTCTGACCGTCGCAGAACTCACCAGCCTTCTGCAAGAAGCCGGCTTCGAGGAAATCGATATAACGGTTGAGCAGAGGTACACCGCCGCCGACTTCAACGGCGACCTTCCATCTGCCCTCACCGACCTACAGCCGCAGGTGCTGCAGAACCTGCTCCAACGCTTTACAAGCAGTAGCATCGAGGCGCGCAAGCCCCAAAAGTGAGCAGGTACTGGACTGTCTGGTCGGCAACGCTGCTCTTCTTTGGCGCGTTCTACGCCCTCCTGGTACCGATTCCACTGTACCTGGAGGCCGTAGGCCTGCCTGACTGGCAGATAGGCTTCGTCCTGGGGGCCTTTGGCGTTGCATCGCTTATTGGACGCCCGCTGGCAGGCGCCTTCAATGACAGTCTGGGCAGCCGGCCGGTCATTCTGTTCGGCACGGCCGCTCTGGCTGTAGGCGCGGCCTTGATGAGCCTTACAACCAGCCCCACAATTCTCTTCGTCCTACGCGTCCTGCAGGCGGCTGGGTACGTCACATTTACGACGGCCGCGACCGCGCTCGTTGCCGAGCTGGCGCCGGCGGCACGCCGCGGCGCAGCCCTTGCACTGTTCGGCGTAGCAGCCAACGTCGCCATCACTTTGACGCCGGCAACGGTCAGCACGGGCCTGGAGTTTCTCACCCAACAGTTCGGCTGCCCTACCTCCCCTTGTCCTATGTGGTGTACCTCAGCGACCAATGCACTGGACGCTGAGGTGAGCACCAGCATGTGCCCCATGTGGGGCCGCGGCATCGGTCACAGCGCTTTCATCCTGAGCGCTGGGCTGTCCTTGCTGGCTGGCGTGCTTGTCTGGCGCGTCATCCCGCGCGAGCACGACCCCGCGGGCGGCGATTTCAGGCTTTCGCATCTGATCGCGGTGCCTCCGCCCTTGCGAGGGCCTATGCTCACGACCGCGCTCTTTGGCGTGAGTTTCGGAGCCCTCTTTGCCTTTTTGCCTCTATTGGCAGAGCGAAGGGAGTTGGCGTCGGGAGGAGCCGCCTACGGTGTTTACGGTGTCTCAATCATCGCCACCCGTGTGATAACCGGCCGCCTGTTGGACCGCCGCGACCGCAGCCAGGTCCTGTTCCCTGCTTTGCTGGTAAACGCCGGCGGCTTGGCAGGGCTTGCCGCGGCATCCACTATGCCGCTCTTGCTCGCAAGCGCCGTGTTGATGGGCGTCGGATCAGGAATCACGCACCCCGCCTTGATCGCAATCTGCGTCGATCGCATGCCAGACACGCGGCGCGGTCGCGCTACGGCCAGCTTCTATTTGGCTTTCGACCTTGGAATTGGGCTGGGGAGTTGGCTGCTTGGGCTTGTTCTTAGCGCAGTCGGACTGACCTGGCTATACCTCACAGCTGCGCTTGTCAGCATTGCCGGCGCTTTGACCGCCCCGCTCTTGTCAGGGAAGCGGGAGCTCTCGGCGTAGCCAAGAACCCGGCCCCCCCGGGCCGCCAAATGCTGACCAAATTAGGCGCGGCCGCGTCTTCGGTTGCATTCTCCAACGGATTGTCACTACAAAGCCATATACGAGGCTGTCTTGACCAGCCCTTTATCGTTGCCGCCATTCAGGCAATCAGATTGCGTATTCGGTAGGCGGCAGCCACGTTGGTGGAGGGGCACCGCTGGAATGAGCACAAATGGTCGGTGAGGGATGGTTTTGGAGGGGGGCGTTGCGGGGGCGCAGCCCCTGCACAAGGGAGGGCCGAAGGCCCGACCGCCCATATGCAAAGAGGGAGTAGGGAGTAGGGAGTAGGGAGGAGTGAGTAAACAGCTCAGCTCGCCTCACTAAGGATCGCAAACTAGTTGTGGCTGAGTAGCTGCAACGGATTTACCCTGCCGTGGTCGCCTGCAGAACCCAAACCTCCGGTTCCTCAGGCAGTTTGGCTTTCTCAAGAATGACTTCAGGCCTATTAGCCCGTTTGACGTGCTCCGGCGGATAACGTCGAGTGAATTCGCTTACATCCGCCATCCTTGGAAACTTGCATCCGGGCAACGCATAGTGCATCGGGATGGTCACGGCTGGCCGCAAGACCGCCAAGGCATCGTGCAGATCAGACAACGCAATCGTGGGCGGGCCGCCCGTGGGCACAATTGCCAGGTCCACTTCACCCATCTGCGCCAGCTGCCAGGCCTCAAGGCGGTTACCCACGTCGCCGAAATGAACAATACGGATTCCTTCGACGACAAAGCTGTACATGGCATTATCGCGCGGTTCCAACTTGACAAGCATCGACTCCATCGCCGGGATAGCGGTGAACTGTATGCCGGCCCGCGTCAGGACCGCGGCTTGCGCAGACGGGCCATTCTGACTCTCGCTGGCGCCGGAACCTTTCTCGCCATCATAGGGCAGAATGTGCGTAGCCGTAACTATCTCCGGCGCTCCCGGAATCATGGCAGCGTTGGCATGGGCTGAGTCGTCGTCCGAACTGCGAACGACGATGTCAGCCGTTTCGGTCACCGCGGCGAATCCAGACTTGTGCGGCGTGTATGGGTCAGTAATGATGCTGACGCCATCGCCTTCTATCCGCAGACATGCATGTGCATACCACTTGACTCTCATTTGATACCTCTTGCTCGCCTCTGTCGCAGCCAACTTACCCTGAGAACATCAGTATGGACTTCGTGCCTTCCCCGGCCTGTACTCGCTGCACGGCACCCAGAATGTCGTCCAGACCGCAACGCGTGGAAATCACTGCTTCGATATCGTCGGCGTGGTCCCTGACAAAGTCAAATGCTCTATGGAACTGTTGCACTGACGAGGCAAAAGTACCTGTCAACACTATCTCGCCGTAATGTATCCAGCGAGGATCTACCGTCATCTTTTCGCCACGCGGCGTGCCGCCAAAGATGTTGAAGACACCGCCATTGCGCACGAGAGGCAGGTAGTTCTCCATCACTCTCGGCACACCGACGGCTGCAATCACTACATCAGCACCAAGCCCGGAGAGCTCGCGCACGGCTTCCAGAGTATCTTCTCTTTCAGGGTTGACGACCCGCAGCGCGCCTACCCTTTGCGCCGTAACCAGGCGGGCCTCGTTGACGTCAACACAGACTACATCAGCGCCCCGGGCCCTGGATACAATAGTGTGCAACAGCCCAAGCGGACCCGCCCCAACCACGACAACCGTGTCTCCGGCCTTTGTCTTGCACTGTTCGGCGGCCGCAATGCAACAGGAAGTCGGCTCAATCATCGCGGCCAAATCGAACTGCATTTCTCCAATATCAATAACGCCGCCCAGCCGTACAATTTCGGCCGGCACACGGACGTACTCGGCGAATCCGCCGTCGTCACCGTGGCCAAGGCCGTGCTCATGCAGACAAAGGCTGTTACGTCCCTGCCGGCAGTAGAAACAATCGCCGCAGGCTGCAATCGGGTAAACAGCGACCCTCTGACCTGCCTGTAAGCCGCTTTCCCAGGTCCCTTCCCCCAGCTCTACGATCGTTCCCGCAACTTCATGCCCGAGGATAGCCGGAAGTTCGGCCGGAATCCCGGCGCCGCCCAGAATCTTGACGTCGGTTGCACAGATACCGGACGCCATCACCCGCACAACAACCTCACCGGGCCCGGCTTGCGGACGCGGCACCTCGGCTATGCGAATATTATTCTTCTCGTAGACTACTGCTGCCTTCATCTGGCGGCACATCCTCTACCCGGCGACGACCAACTATCTCGTTTTCCAATTGGTCGTCCAGACCCACCCTGCTGGCTTCTAACGTCTCAGAGCCGTCGGGCAAGCCATCGACTTGTTCAATCAGTGTCGAAGCTCGGGTTCGCAGGATCCGGTTAAAGCGCTCGAAGTCGGCACTGTCAATCTTGCCGACACTGTGATCGAACTCCAGCTCCCTGATCGCCTCCAACGCCACCTCTCTGCGCGTGAGCAGTTCGGCGATCTCTTCTCCTTCTGGCCGGCTCATCGGAGGCGCACTCCGAAACAGAGGCCAAATGACATATCCAACTGCGACGACACCAACTATGCCAATCAGGACGAGTGCTAACCACAACATTCTTAGTCAATGCCTTATGGCTACGGCCATCGCGAGAATAGCACCGCCCTCCTTCTTGTCAACCTGGAAGAGAGGAATGCGGACTTGGATTCGTGGTGGCGTTTTTGGTACTTCCCCGGTTCAGGCTGACGCCTGGCCGGCGGTGGCCGATTCCCGGAATGGGGAATTCACGGCGCGCGGGGCTCGTGCAGGGCGCGGATGCGGCCAAACGCTGACGGCTGTTCCCAGGACCACAAGAAGCCCGCCCACCCACATCCACATTGTCAGCGGGTTGATGTAGACGGTAAACGTGGCGCTGCTGCCGTCACCTTCCCAGCCGTTCAGAATTACATAAACGTCTTCGGCAGGAGTCATGCGCAGCCCAACCTCGCTGGTTGGCTGGTCCGGTGCCTTATCATAAATGTTGCGGCGCGGGACTATCTCCGTCAGATACCTGCCGGTGGCGGAATCTTTCACGCTAATATTGGCTCTTATTTCAGTATGGTTACTTCTGCGCTCTGATTCAAGATCCGTATAGGTCAAAGTATAGCCTGCCAGGTCGACCGACGCGCCGCTTGCCAGCGTGACATGGGTTGTGGACTGGTAGAACTCATTGCCGATTATGGCGACGCCGATCAGCACGATGCCAAAGTGGATGACATAGCCGCCATAGCGGCGCCCGTTACGACGCATCAGTCCCCACAACGCCGCGGGCAACGGTTCGCCTCTGCTCTTGCGCCGGGCATTTGTGCCTCGCACAAACTCCTGCACAATCGTCGCGGCCACAAATATGCAAGTGCTGAAACCTACAACCGGGAAGACATTGCGGCTGGTCAAGAGCAAGAACGGCACGCTGACAAGAGCGGCAGCCACCGGCCAGGTGAACTGGCGGCGCAACGCCTTTGCACCGGTGCGGCGCCAGCCAAGAAGCGGCCCAACGCCCATCAGCACGAACAACAGCAGGAAGAGTGGACCAGCCACACGATTGAACCAGGGGGCGGCAACCGCTATGCGTTCGCCGGTCAGGATCTCGCTGAACATGGGATAAAACGTACCCCACAACACAACAAATGCAATACCCGCGAACAACCAGTTATTGGCCAGGAAGGCGCCCTCGCGGCTGGAAATCGAATCAATTTCGTTCTCGCCCTGGAGATAGGGAATGCGCTGATACAGCAATAGCAGGAACCCAACTGTAGTCAGTGCGAGGAAAACGAGGAAATAGGGGCCAACCGGGCTTTGCGCGAAGCTGTGGACGCTGCTCAGAATGCCGCTTCTTGTGGTAAACGTTCCCAGGATGACCAGGGTAAACGTTAGCCAGATCAAAGTAACGTTCCACACTTTGAGGATGCCGCGCTGCTCCTGAATGATGACGCTGTGCAGGAAGGCGGTCGCGGTCAGCCAGGGCAGAAAACTGGCGTTCTCGACCGGGTCCCATGCCCAGTATCCTCCCCAGCCCAACTCCATGTACGCCCACTGGCTGCCCATGATGATGCCGGCCGAAAGAAACATCCACGGGATTAGCGTCCAGCGCCTTACCGTCCGCACCCAGCGCCTGTCCAATCGCTTGCTCAACAGCGCGGCGACCGCGAATGCGAAGGGCACGGTCAACCCCACCCACCCCAGGTAGAGCATGACCGGGTGGATCACCATCCAGTAGTTCTGGAGCAAGGGGTTCAACCCGCGACCGTCGCTCGGGACGATGCCGATCTGTTCAAAAGGGTTGGCGCTGAAGACGAGTAGAGTGAGGAAAAACAGCAGCGTGGCCAACAATGTCGCGTTGACAAAGGGCATCAGGTAGCGATGCTTGTTTCGAAAGGTGAGGGCTGCCGCTGTACTGAACAGGCTGAGCAAGAGGGTCCAGAAGAGCAGACTGCCCGCCTGTCCGCCCCAGATCGCGGCAAACTTGTAGAAGGTTGGTAAACTTCTCTCCGAACTGTTCCAAATATAACTGAGTTGAAACTGGTCGGTAAGCAGACCGTACCAGAGAATCACGGCTGCAACACTTACGAGCCCGCAGACGGCATAGACCGAGTGAAAGCTGCTGTCGGTCAGCCGTTCGCTCCATGGGGCACTAAAATGCTTTGCGGTATCCGGTCCCAACTTGCGAGCCGCACTCCCAGGATAAAACGCCCTCGACTCCAACTGACCGCCCCAAAACCCAGCAGCCATTCCAAAGGCGCACAGGACCAGGGACAGCACTAGCGCCAAATACCCGAAATCGAATATCATCTTTGTTCGAATCTCTGCCGCCGCAAACGCAGGGCGTTGGTGACCACACTGACGCTCGACAGTGCCATTGCGACCGCCGCCAGAATAGGGTGAAGCTGCTGTAGAAAAGGCGGCGCCCACGCAAAGGGAGCCAGGACTCCAGCGGCAATCGGTATCAGGGCGACGTTGTAGCCAAATGCCCAGCTAAGATTCTGTCTGATATTTCGCATCGTCGCCTGCGACAACTCGATTGCATGGGGAACGCTGCGCAGGTCGCCTCGGATGAGCGTCACGTCGGCAGCCTCCATCGCCACGTCCGTGCCCGCGCCAATCGCGATGCCTACATCGGCCTGGGCCAGTGCCGGCGCGTCGTTGATTCCATCACCTAACATTGCTACTCGGAAGCCTTCTGCCTGCAATGCTTTCACCTGGTCGACCTTTTCGCCTGGCAACAGTTCGGCAATAACCCGGTTAATTCCAACTTCTCGTGCAATTGCGTCAGCGGTAGCTTGGTTGTCCCCCGTGAGCATTGCAACCGTCAGGCCCTTCTTCCGCAGCGCAGAGACAGCCTCTCTCGACCCTTCCTTTACCGTGTCGGCCACTGCTATCAACGCCGCGGCCTGGCCGTCTACGGCCAGCCACATTGTAGACTTTGCTTCGGCTTGCAGTTCGGCGAACCGGGGCCCAAGCCCGTTCAAGTCGATATCTTCCTTCTCCATCAGCCTCAGATTGCCCAGTAAGATTCGCTGTTCCTCAATCTGTGCTGAAATCCCATGGCCTTCGATCGCCTCAAATTGGGAGGGAGCGGCCAGGTCCAGTCCGTTCACCTGAGCGGCTCGCACAATCGCCTCGCCCAGCGGGTGTTCCGACCCTCTTTCAGCCGAAGCTGCCAGCCGCAGCAGGTTAGACTCTTCCCCCTTTACCGTCAAACTGCCGGAAGGTCCTGCAATTCCTTTGCCCATCAGGTCCTGGCTTACAACCAGGTCTGTAACTACCGGCTCCCCTTGCGTAATCGTCCCTGTCTTGTCGAGCAGGACGGCCGTAAGCTTGTGCGTCTGTTCCAAAGCAATGCTGTTTTTGAACAGTATGCCCAAACCCGCTCCCTTACCTATGCCCACCATGATTGAGGTAGGTGTCGCCAAACCCATTGCGCATGGACAGGCGATGACCAGAACCGCGACAACGCGCAGCAGAGCAGGCACAAAACCGGCGCCCGCAAGCATCCATACAACAAATGTCACACCCGACAGCCCGATGACCGCCGGCACAAAATAGGCCGCGACTTGGTCTACTACACGCTGTATCGGGGCTTTGCTCCCTTGGGCTTCCTCTACCAACCTGATGATCTGCGACAGTGCCGTCTCGCGTCCAACCTTCGTCGCCTCGATTCCCAGCAGCCCAAGTTTGTTAAGGGTTGCCCCGAACACTTCGCTCCCTATCGCCTTACCAACCGGCATGCTCTCGCCGGTAAACATGCTCTCGTCAACTGCAGACCCACCTGAAATTACAACGCCGTCGACGGGAATCTTCTCTCCCGGGCGAACCACCACGATATCGCCGACCACGACCTCTTCGACAGGGATATCTACTTCTTCTCCCGCGCGCAGAATTCGAGCCGTCCTGCTTTGCAAACCGATCAACTCCTTGATCGCCGCGCTGGTCCGGCCCTTGGCCCGGGCTTCCAACAGTTTGCCCAAAACGATCAGAGTAATAATTACCGCTGAAGTTTCAAAATATACGTGGTTGCCAAGCAAATCGCTGCCGCCGGTCTGTGCAAACAGGACTGCCAGGCTGAAAACGTAGGCAACCGTTGTGCCCATTGCCACCAGTACGTCCATATTAGCGCTGCGATTGCGCAAGCTTTTGAGTGCGCCAACGTAGTAGTCCCAACCCACGTAGAACTGCACTGGCGTTGCCAGCCCAAACAGCATCCAGTTTACCCATCCGCCTTGGGCCCATGCGCCGAGAAGGCCAAAGTCCCGCCCCATGCTGACAATCAGCAGCGGCAGCGAAAATAGCACGCCTACCAGCAGTCGCGTGAACTCATGCCGGACCGCGGCGGCGCGCGCTTCGGCCTCAGCATCTTCGACAGGCTCAACTTCCACTACCTTCGACCTGACTGAGGGTAGCTGTCCTCCGGTTGCAACGGCCTCGACTGTCGGTGGTGTTTCAGGCTGGGGGGAGGCAGCGACCGTATCGTAGCCGGCCTTGCGCACGGCCTCTACAAGCGGGGCGCGTGCCCCCAGCCCGCTTACGTATTCGACATGCGCCTGCTCTGAAGCAAAGTTGACACTGGCATATACGACACCATCAACCTCGCGCAGTGCCTGCTCAACAGCACTCACACAAGCAGTGCAGGACATGCCTATAATCGGAAGGGTCAGTGTGAGGGTTGGGATCTTGTAGCCGGCCCGAGTTACCTGGCGGCGCACGTCTGCCAGCACTTCGTTGGCTGGTTTCTGGGCAGAATCGATGGTCAAAGTGAGTCGCTCACTGGCGAAGTTGACCGTTGCTTCGTCAACTGCGTCGGCCTGTTTGCTGCTGGTTTCCACGGCCGCCGCGCAACCCATGCAGGTCATCCCGATAACCGGAACGGTGCGTTGTAGAGTCTCGTTCATGTGCAGTTATGCGTACCTTTCAAGTACCGGTTTGCTCTTGGCTTCGCCATAATAAAAGGGAAACGCCATTGTTTCTCAGTATGCACAATAGCATAGCATGTTTTACACAGTCAGTCAGCCTGATCGCAATGGCTTGCCTGCTTCACTTCCAGACACGCATTTTGCCGGGGCAACCGTTGCCCGTCTCCTGGCCGGGGTACCTCCCCTTGCGACAAGGTCTTCGGTTCCTCGAATTGGCAGTTCCCCACGCCTTTTTTGCTTGCGAAACTCTTACTTCCCTGCTGGCCTTGCCCTGAAGTTGGACAAATTGAACCTTTTGTAAATGTATCATGCATAAGCCTATTTGGGAAAACCATTTACGGCTAAGTGGGGGTCTGTAATTCCGCATTAGCTAGGGATTAAGCCTGGGGCTTGCTGAATTTCTTGTCTGCCCATGCCTACTTTCATGTGCGATAGTCCGACTTCGCGTTCTCAAGTGAGATCATCTGCTCTTTTGCCCTCACTTTCGCGTTCCGGGCCATCCACATTCACCCCACTCGAACCTGAGTGTTTCCATATTTCTAGAGTGCTCAGAACTGTCCGCTGCTACACCGGCGTTTGGCTCCAGATTCACACTTGATAAGTGTAAACGTCTGTGCTACATTCCCCGCAGTGGCCACCCTCTAGCCGGTTGCCCGACACCATTGAACAACCCGCCTTACAATGAATGTCCGAATTTCACTCCCCCTGTGCGGACATTGTTCATTTCTCTGACCTGATAGTCACTCTGCAGTCGCGCTTGGGTAATGGTCAATTTGCCGCATGAGCTCAATCTCGATGGGTCGGGGCGGGGATGACAACTTAATCAGAAACACAGGCGCCAGCAGGGGCAGCGACACAACCGTCGCGACGAAAGTTTCCTTCCTGGAAACTACTCAGCCACAACGCATTTGCGAACCTGAAAGAGGGGAGCGCGCGTGCTCTATCAGCTCTCTACTCTTATATGGGCGGTCGGCCGCAAGCGGCCTCCCTTGTGCAGGGGCTGCGCCCCCGCAACGCCCCCCTACAAAACCATCGCTCACCGACCTTGTCTGCGCATTCCAGCGGTGCCGCTCCAGCAACGCGGCTGCCGCCAACCGCATACGCAGTCAAATTGGCTGTAAGGCGGCACCGATAAAGGGACCGTCAAGACAGGCACTATGTGTGGCTCAGTAGCTACCCTTCCTGTTATAGGAGCAGAGAATGACAACCGAGTTGATAGGATATACCGACAGGCTGAGCGTCGCCCCTGGTGAGTCGATTCAGTTCATGGTCAGCACTGACCTGCCGAGCTACGACGCTTCGCTGGTCCGTCTGATTCATGGCGATGAGAATCCAGTTGGGCCCGGCTTCAAAGAAGAGCAGGTGGAATCGGCCATTGACGGCACACGCGCCGGACGCAAACAGTTCGCTTTGGCAGGCTCCTATGTCGTTGTACCCGACAGTGATATCCTGGGCCAGTTATCCAGCTTCACTATCCAGGCCTGGATCTGGCCAACTACGCCGCTCAGCGGCCAAGAACAGGGTTTGCTCAGCAAGTGGTCTGCCGACGGCGCGGGGATCTGCCTTGCCATAGGAAAACAGGGCGGGCTTGAGCTGTGGTTTGGTGACGGCGAAACCTCCAAGCGCGTCAGCACGGGCCGAGCGCTGCGGGCTCGGGAATGGATTTTCGTCGCCGCTACCTTCGACAGCGGGACAGGGCAGGTGCGACTCTCCCAGGTGCCGAAATCCAGTTGGCCTTCCGACGGCTCGGCCGTTTCCGTGAACCATGTCGTCCAAACCAGACCAACTTTGCTCAACGGCTGCCCCCTGCTCCTAGCAGCATCCAGCCTTGAACCAGCTCATTCCGCCCGGTTTAAGGCCCAGGGACTTTTCAATGGCAAGATTGACAGCCCGCGCCTCTTCAGACGGGCCCTCGAATCCGATGAAATCGAACGCCTGCAGCAAGGAGTTCCTCCCGCAAAAGTAGCCTGGGCGGACCTGGTCGCCTCCTGGGATCTGTCACTGAATCCTGCGTCAAGCCATGTGACCGACATAGGTCCCCGCAAGCTGCACGGCACTGCCGTCAACATGCCGGTGCGCGCCGCAACCGGCCACAACTGGGAAGCATCCGAAGTCGATTATAGACACGCCCCTCACCAGTACGGCGCCATCCACTTCCACGAGGACGACCTGGAGGATGCCGGCTGGGACCCGGACTTCGAACTTGCCGTTCCCGAGGGGCTGCGCAGTGGCGTCTATGCCGCGCGGCTGAAAGGTGACGGGCAGGAAGATCATATTCCTTTCATTGTTCGGCCACCCCGCGGCACTGCCCAGGCCTCCATACTCTTCCTCGTACCGACATTCACCTATCTTGCCTACGCCAATGACCGGATGGATGCTGCCAAGGAACTCTTCGCCGACCTGCCGCCCGGCGAGTTCTGTCTGGACCCACGCGACCTCTACCTTGAAGAGCGGCCCGAATTCGCTATGTCCCTTTACGACCGACACACTGATGATAGCGGCTGTTGTTACTCATCCAGTTTGCGTCCGATCGTAAACATGCGTCCCAAATACCGCCATGTCCTGACCAGGGGACCACGGCATTTCAGCGCCGACCTCTACTTGATCGATTGGCTCGAACAGAAAGACTTCTCCTATGATGTTGCAACAGATGGCGATTTGCACAACGAGCGCCAGGACCTGCTCGCCAACTACAAGGTGATTGTGACCGGTACACATCCGGAATACTGGACTGCGTCAATGTTGGAGGCCCTGGAAGGATTCCTGGCAGGAGGGGGGCGGCTCATGTACCTGGGGGGAAACGGCTTCTTTTGGGTTACAAGCGTCGACCCGGAACGCCCCCATGTCGTTGAAGTCCGTCGCGGCCAGGCTGGCACGCGTGCATGGGACTCCGCTCCCGGCGAGTGCTATCACAGTACAACCGGCGAGTTGGGCGGGCTGTGGCGGCACCGCGGCAAACCGCCTAACCAGATCGCGGGCATCGGATTCACGGCCCAGGGTTGGCGGGATCCCGCCCCCGGCTACGTCAGACAGCCGGGCAGCTTCGATGAACGGGCGGCATTCATTTTTGACGGGGTCTCCGCAACCGAGACGATTGGCGACTTCGGCCTGGTTTTTGGGGGTGCCTCCGGCGACGAGCTGGACCGCATCGACTACGGCCTGGGGACGCCCCACCACACGCTCTTGCTGGCTTCTTCTGAGGACCATGGACGTTCCATTTATCCGGTTATAGAGGATTTCCTTCAGATAACCCCCGTTCTGCTAGACCGTAAGACAGACAATGTGCACGCCGACATGGTCTACTTCGAGACGCCAAACAACGGAGCCGTCTTTTCGGTGGGATCGATGTGCTGGTGCGCCAGTCTGTCGCACAACGGCTATGACAATAACGTCTCCCGGATAACCAGGAATGTACTGGAAGCCTTCTCGACTTCTATCGATCTTCCACCTTCGCCTTCGCCTTGAAGCGGCTCCTGCCTGACGACATTTCAATAGAGGAAAGCGCTCAAGTATCCACAGAAGATTGCATTCCCCAGCTGCATGCTCTACCTTCCACCAGGCGTAACTACTCAGCCGCAACTGATTCGCAACCCTGAACGAGGGGAGCAAAGGTGTTCTTTCTCCCCTCAGTGTTGTATTTTGGGCGGTCGGCCGCAAGCGGCCTCCCTTGTGCAGGGGCTGCGCCCCCGCAACGCCCCCCTACAAAACCATGCCTCACCGACCGTGTGCCTTCTTCGCAGCGTGTCGGCTGGCGGGCACGACGGCGCCTGTACACCAGTTGCGTCAACAAGAGCCTGAATGGTTCCAAGGATGACTGGCTGGTCAACTACTGTGGCTTAGTAGTTACCACCAGGCTAAGAAGGACAGGGTTTGCCATAGTCTGAGTTTTCGAGCCGCGCATGGCTTTTGAATCGCGTTTGTCCAGCCAATAGCGCCGTAGTAAAATGTGGCGCAACTCCTCCAGGTTTTTCCGCCTGAATTATAAAGTTCTGGCGCAAAGTGAATCAGGGAGGAAACATGTTTGTGCATAAGCTGGCAGACTCGATTCATGACGTTGCCTGCAACACTCCCCTTCATGACAGCGCTTGCCGCCCGCGCGTCATCCTGCCCTCCGCGGCCGGCGCAATGGCGAGCTACTCCTTCACTAAATTTGCCATATTCAAACCGATTGCACTCCCAGTGCTTGGTTACGCCCGGTCTTCACCGACCGGCTCGCACATGCTTGCCCCATGTCGTAGAGGGCCAGCAGATCCAACACCTGGTGACTGGCGCCGTCTCAAGATCTGAAACGTCGCCAGACGCAGCCATTCTCGAAGCCGATTCTTGCTGTCGATACGTTTCTTACTGAGACCGCGATTCTTGCTATAGTTGGAAACCTCCGTTTTGCCCAATCTGGGCAAGTCGATTGCGAAGAGCAGTTGTGGTCGTTCAATCCATGTGACCGACCGAAAGTAGTCCTTGAAGAATGGTTCCCCCTCGGCAACCAATGGTCCAAATCCAAGGAGGCAGATCGATGGAGAGCAAGCAACGAACCAGACGCGATTTTCTGAAAGGGAGCGCAGTTGCCGTTGGCGCCGCCTTTCTGACGGCATGCGCCCCCGCGCCCCAGGCTGCAGAGGATTCCGGCGGATCCGGGGACGAAATGCCCGCTACCGAAGAGATTCTGATCCGTTTTGCCATGTGGGACTGGTACGCCAATACGCCTGGCGTTCGCTGGGATGAGTGGAATCAGACCGAAGCATTCCCGATTTTCGAGGAGGCCAACCCCGGAACCAAGCTGGAGTGGGAACCGCTTGGCAGCGGCTGGCCTGACAAGATCCTCACCCAGATGGCCGCCGGCACCGCGCCCGACATCATTTCGACCTGGTCTCCCCACATCGACACCTGGGCGGAAAAACACCAGCTCCTCGACCTGCAGCCCTTGATCGACGTGGACATTCCCGACGCCGATGACATCTATATCGGCTTCGCCTGGGATCAGATGTGGGACCCATTCAACAATATCCGTATGGGCATGTTGTCCGATCTCGATATCACCAGCATCTACTACAACAAGACCGCCTTCGAAGAAGAAGGCCTGCCCTTGCCGACGGTCGACTGGACCGAAGACGAATATCTGGTCGCTGCCGAAACCCTGACCGTTCGCGATGACAGCGGCGAAATAACGCGCTGGGGCGGGCAGTTGCGACCCGGCTTCTGGCTCAGCTATTCCTACCATGTGGAAACCCATGGCGGCGAAGTACGAGACGAGGAGACCCGCATGATTTGCGGTTTGGGCGAACCCGAGGCGCAGGAAGGGCTGGAATGGGTGCGCCGCTCAATGTGGGATCTCAACATCTTTGCCCAGAACAACCAGATGACGGCAACAGGTATTCCCAATATGTGGACAGGATTGCTACCGGCCGAAGTCGTTGCCATGGCAGAGCGCAGCGCCGACCAGTTCTTTGCGCTCGCCGAAAGCATCACTGAGTTTGAGTGGGATATTGCCCACATCCCGACCGGCCCCAAAGACCGTGCCTGCATGGGCCTGCCCGACGAATGGGTGGTCTACAAAGGTGTTGTAGAAAGAGGCAATCACGACGAGGTCTGGGAGATGATGAAGTGGCTGACAGGCGAATGGTACCAGGATAAGATTGCCACCGTCTCCGGCCGCATTCCAGGGCTCCTGGCCATGGCAGATTCCTGGGCCGGCACGCTGCGCCAGACGGACCCGAGACTGGAGAATGTTCGACTGGAAACGGTTGTCGAGCAGCTGCAGATGGGTTACCCGCGGCGTGGACCCACCTTCCGATATCAGCAGATTGCAGAGGAGCTGATCAATCCTGCCGTCGATCAGGTCTTCATCGAAGGTAAGGCGCCGGTTTCTATATTCGAGGACATCGGCCCTCAAGTAACCGAAGCGCAGCAGGTGGAGCTGGAACGCGCGGCTGGATAGACGGGAATCGGCGATCGAGGCCGTTCTCCAAACGCAAATCAGCCAACGGTTTTCGCCAAGTTTCAAGACCGGTGACTGGGGGTAGGGTGCTTTCCCTACCCCCTTACCCGACCATCCGCAGTCTTTGCGCGCTGAACGTTCGCGTCTTCCACCAATCTCGAATCAAGCCGTCTATGATTCTCAGCATTCAGGAACGGTTTGCCCAACACCCTATGAGGGGTACCTGACCCGTGGCAACCCAGCTAAGTTTGCCCGGTTTCGCCAAGCGGCGAATCTCGCAGAGGACTGAGGACGTCCTTACCGCCTACCTCTGTCTGCTTCCCTGGATTATAGGCTTCCTGGTCTTCACATTAGGTCCTCTGGTCTTCTCATTCGTGTTGAGCTTCTTCCGCGCCGACCTCTTTACCCGCAACGTCTTCATCGGTCTGGAAAACTACCAGGAACTCGTGCGGGATCCTCTGTTCCTTAAGAGCCTCCGTATAACCGCTGTCTATGCCTTCGTCTCCGTCCCTTTAGGCGCGGCAACGGCCCTGGCAGTCGCTCTCCTCCTTAACCAGAAGGTTGTAGGCCTCGGCGTGTGGCGAACGGTCTACTACCTTCCCTCGGTCATATCAGGCGTAGCTGTCGCTGTCCTGTGGATGCAGATTTTCAACCCAAGAATGGGGTTGATAAACAACGCCCTGAGGCTGGTGGGTATCGACGGCCCCAGCTGGATCTTTGATTCGGATTGGGCGCTCCCCTCATTGATCATCATGAGTCTGTGGGCCGTCGGCGCCAACATGCTGCTTTACCTTGCCGGATTGCAGGGAATCCCCACCTATCTGTACGAAGCCGCCAAGATCGACGGCGCTAGTGTCTTGCGGCGCTTCTGGCACGTGACGATCCCCATGCTTTCCCCCACAATCTTTTTCAATGTCGTGATAAGTTTGATTGCTGCGTTCCAGTTCTTCACCCAGTCCTTTATCATGACTAACGGCGGGCCAAACAACTCGACCCTGAGCATGGTACTGTTCCTATACCGCAAAGCATTTCAGCAGACTCGCTTTGGCTACGCGTCTGCGGTGGCGTGGGTGCTTTTCGCCATAATTATCGGTTTTACGCTTCTGTTCATCCGCTCTTCAAGTCTCTGGGTTTACTATGCTGGCGAGGAGGAGAAGTCATAGTAATGCTTCAAACCGCTGGCGGCAATTGGCATACTTGAGATGCGAACATCGCTTGAAGCTACTTTGTTGAAGAATTCTGGTCGAGCCTGGCAACCGGTCTTGCGACAGTTAGGGCTCCTCGTTCTCATCCTTCCCGGGGCGAGTCTGTTTCTGATTCCCTGGCTGTGGATGCTCTCGACCGCGGGTAAGGAAACAGCCCTCATTTGGAAAACGCCTCCGGTGTGGATTCCGCCTGTCTATCAATGGGAAAACTTTATCAAAGCCTGGCTGCAGGGCGATTTCACCATCTACTATCTCAATACGTTCTACATCAGCGGCATGAACGTCATCGGCGTCTTGATCTCTAGCGTTCTGGCAGCATACGCCTTCGCCAGGATTCGCTTTCCCGGCCGCGACATTCTCTTCATCATCGTCCTAAGCACCATGATGCTGCCAAGGCAAGTAACACTGATACCGCTCTATATGATCTTCAGCGAGTTTGGGTGGATAAACTCTTTCAAACCTCTGATCGTCCCGCTCTTTTTCGGGGATGCTTTCAGTATCTTCCTGTTGCGTCAGTTTTTCCTGACCATCTCAAGGGAGTTGGATGACGCCGCCCTCATCGATGGTTGCCGCCGCTTAGGCGTCCTCTTTCGTATTCTCCTGCCTCTCACGCGGCCGGCACTGGCCGTTGTGGCAATATTCAATTTCACCTGGGCCTGGAACGAATTCTTCACGCCTCTTATCTACCTGAATTCGCCAAAACTGTTCCCAATTACTTTGGGCCTGCACCGCTTCATCGGCCGAACCGAAATCGACATCCAGTTCTTGATGGCAATGACAATCGTCTCGACGCTCATACCAATTGCCATTTTCTTCCTCACTCAGCGATACTTCATACAGGGAATCGTCATCACGGGCATAAAAGGCTGAATTCCTGGCCAGCAGGGAAGGACCAGTACTTCCACCGCGGCTTTCGGACAGCCTGATTGCCAGAACGCAGCCGATTGCCACACTCGGCAGAAAACCACGAATAGGGGAGCATTCAGATGCAAACAGCTAAGACTGCTGAAAATGAGAGCGGCTATAAAGCCCTTACACAGACACAGGTTGCCAGCTTCTGGGAAGAAGGGTTCCTGGTTGTCGGCAAAGTACTCGAAGACAAGCTCATCGAAGAGATGCGCTGCGAGTATGACTCCGAGTTCGACCTGGCCCGCAGCGGCCAACGGCCTGTTCGCAACCTGGCTGTTGGCGAAGAACATCACGATCATGACGAAGAAGACCAGCAGGAGATGCTCCAGTTCATGGGGATCTCCGAGTACAATCTTCGATTTCACCAACTGATCTATCATGATGTCATCCTCGACGTCATTGAAGACCTGATCGGTCCCAATATCCAGCTGTACCACAACCAGGCTCTCTACAAGCCACCCCACCATGGCGGCCCGATCTTTTGGCACCAGGACAACGCGTACTGGAAATGTGTGCCTGCCAATCTGGTCAGCGTCTGGCTCACTCTCGATGACGTCGACTATCACAACGGCGCCATGCAGTTCATCCCCGGCTCGCACTTGCGCCCCATGATCCATGACCAGGCCCAAGGCAGCGATGTCCTCCTCGACATGGGCAAGTTGGTTGACGACAGCAAGGCGGTCGTGGGCGATCTGCCGGCCGGCGGCATCACCCTACACCATTGCCAGACCCTGCATCGTACCGCGCCGAATACCACCGACCGTCAGCGCCGGGCGCTTGCCGTTCACTACATGACGCCTGGCACCAGGTCTGCGCAGACACAAGAGTCATTCCAGGTTTCTTTCAGCAAACCCATGCTGCGGATGCGGGTCTGAGCCCACCGCGCAGTACAAGAGACCGATTAGGATTCAAGTACCGATTTGGAAGACTCCTGTAGAGCGAAGAAAGGCGAACCAACCTCTGCGTCTCGGGCGAGTCCATTTCTGGCGGTTGGAAACTGCACGCTGGATGATGTCGTTACCCCGGACGGACGGATTTCCCCGCGGCAGCTTGGCGGCAATGCCGTATACGCTGCCGTCGGCATGCGCCTGTGGGGCGTGGACGTCAGCATAGTGAGCGTGGTCGGCGCCGACTATTCCAACGAATGGCTTGAACGGTTGGCAGAAGCCGGTATTGACCTTTCAGCCGTTGCCAGAATTGAGGACCCGCACCTGCTGCGCTCGCGCGCATTCTATTTTCCTGACGGCAGCCGCACCGATCGCATCGACGAAGCGCGATCGATGCTGCCAGCCCATGCCGGCGAAATCATCGATCTCGAAAGCGAATACGCCGACACCGGCAGCCCGTTGCACCGCCGCATCTGGCCGTCCTTCTGCCCCGACCTCTCCCAGTGGGCAGAATTGGCGAAACATGCCTGCCACGCCCATCTTGCCCCCGGGCCGCTTCCATGCAGCCGCGCCAACGCAGCCTTCCTAAAGCGGCTGCGTGGCGATGACGTCGTCATCAGCTTCGACTGGCCTTGGTGGGATTGGGACCGAGAGGCCCAAATCGACGCCAATTTGCTCAGAAATATAGATTTCCTGCTGCCAAGTATTGAAGAGCTAGCCATCCATGCCAACGCCGTGTTCGGAGTGGACAACAGGAGCGAAAGGCAAAAGGGTCACATCTTTGAAGCTGCTAAGCAGTTGCTGGCGCTCGGTCCGCAGGGAATCGGCGTGAAAATGGGCGCGCGCGGCATGCGCTTGCTGTTGCAGGGCCAAGGTGACTGGCGTCAGGTTCCGCCCTTCCCCACCAAGGCGGTCGATCCCACCGGGGCCGGTGACGCGTTCTGCGGTGGGTTTCTGGTCGGTCTGGCGCAAACAGGCAGTCCCGTGCAGGCGGCACTCTACGGCGCGGTTTCGGCCTCCTTCATTATTGAGGATTTCGGCGTGCTGCATGCACTGAACGTGGAACCGGAACAGGCCCATTCAAGGTTGCAGCAGCTGCAGGTTTCCCGTCAGGAATCGGACGCTTGACAACGTAATACCGATTTGTTACCTTTGGCGCAGCGCTCTAAGTCAACCCGAACAGTCTTTCGCGACGCCTTCCACTTACCGCAACAGCTGCATACATGCCCCTTCGAACTGTCCTAATCCACACAATTTGAGGAGATTGACATGAAATCTACACAACGTGTGTTGAGGCTGGCGTTATTGCTGGCACTGGTGGCGGCCCTCCTGATCGCCTGCGTCGCGCCGGCGGCTACCACCGACTCTGCCTCGGCCGACGACGCCATGGCAGCGGAATCGTCAGAGAGCGAAGGACCGAAAATGGGAGGAGTCGTGACTGGCTTTGTCTCCTCCGATCCCAAGAACTTTGACCCGGCCGCGATTGCAGGATGGGACCAGGGCGTAATTGCTCCCAATCTGCTTGAAGGCCTCTTCAGACTGTCGCCGGACGGTCGCGAAATCGAACCGGCAGTCGCCGAAAGCTTCGAAGTATCGGACGACGGCAAGACCTGGACCTTCAACCTGCGCACTGGCGCGAAGTTCCACAACGGCCGTGATATCACTGCCGATGACTTCAAGTACAGTTTCGAACGCGTGCTGAACCCGGAGACCAGAAGCCCCAAGGCTTGGATGCTTTCGATTGTCGTCGGTGCCCAGGATTTCCAGGATGGGGCCGCCGATGAAGTCAGCGGCATCAGAGTCGTGGATGCGCAGACCCTGGAAATCGAGTTGGCCGAGCCGTTGGCGCCATTCAAGTCGATGCTCGCCAGCATTAACCTGGCCGTCGTACCGCAAGAAGAGGTGGAAAAGTGGGGCGAGGACTTCGGTCAGAACGTCGTCTCCGCCGGACCATTCTCGCTTGGTGAGTGGAATCTGAACCAGGATGTCACCCTGAACGCCTTCGAGGACTATTGGAACGGACGACCTTACCTGGATGCGGTCATGTTTCGCTTTATCGGTGACGAGAACACCCGCATCGTTGAACTGGATGCCGGGCGGCTGGATATGGCCTGGGTTCCGCCAGCCCACTGGGACCGCTTCAGCACCGACCCGGTCTACAAGGAAAAGCTGGGCTGGGCTGAGACCTTCCACACTGACTTCATAGCAGTAAACCTGGACAACGAACCATTCGGCACGAATTCCAAGCTGCGCCAGGCCGTCCGCTATGCTCTGGATCTGGATGCAATCATCGCCAGCTTGCAGGGTCGGGCCACGGTTGCCCAGGGTCTCCTGCCGCCAGGACTGCTCGGCTTCGATGAGGGCATGATATTGAACTATCCGACAAACCTGGATGCGGCCAAAGCATTGATGGCCGAGGCCGGCTTTGCCGACGGCGTGCCCGGCACGTTTGATGTCATTCTGCCGCCATGGGGCAACCTGATCAAGATGTTGGAAATCTATCAGGCAAACCTCAAAGAGATCGGCATCAACATCGAAATCAAACCGACTGAGTTCGGGCCTTACATGGAGGCCCTGGAAACAGGCAGCTACGACCTGGCCTGGATGTACCGTGTGACCGATTATGCTGACCCGGACGGCTTCTACTTCCCGCTTATGCACTCCGACAACCTCGGCGCAGGGGGCAACTACGCCCGCTACGCCAACGCCGATGTAGACGCCAATATCGCCGCGGCCCGCGCCACCGTCGACGATGCTGAACGCACCACGTTGTACCAGGCCGTAGACGCCCAATTCGCCGCAGATCTGCCCTACATTCCGCTGACGCACAACATCTACGTGGACGTCTCAACGCCGCGTGTGCAGAACTATGTTCCTTCGCCGATGGATACGCATATGTTCCACCGTGTTTGGGTGGAGGAATAGTAAAGGCGAAAGCAAGCACCTCAGAAGCAATGGATTGTTCTATAGAAGCAACTCTGGTTGCTGCCCGGCAGAAGCATGAAAATGACTGAATTCGAGTTATGACCAATATGTACGTCGCACGCCGAAGAGATGATCTGAAGTGTGCGACGTACTTTTCCTTAAGGAGGCAAGAGTGAACAAGAGTGCTTCAACTATGGAGAGTTACGTCCGCGAGGGAAAGCGCATGGCCAACGAGTTGGGCAATCGCGGCCCAATCCGACTCAATGCTGACGGCACGCTCCACCAGGAGATTATAGACGCCTACTGGCGCTGCGGTTTCTACGTGTTGGAAGGCGCACTCGCGGATGAGGAACTCAACGACCTGCGCGTCGATATGGAAAGCGGCTTGGAACGCGCGCCCTATACCAAAGATGCAACGGTTGACGCACAGGGCCGCCCCGCGCTTGGCGTCGATTTAGAACGGCCATCGTTTCGCTTTGCAAAGCCGTTGAGCGACCCTTACGGCGGCACAGAGTTGGTTAGCGGCCGCCATCCAGCCAAAATGAACGAGCCGGCGCCGCCCGAAGACGCTCCTGACTTCGTCATCAACAGCATCGGCAGCCCTCTCCAGATTATGGACTCCTGCCTGCGGCTTTACGGACATCCTCAACTTCTGGCGATCGCCGCAGCAATCAACGGACCCGATTTTGTTCCATTTACTGAATCGGTAATTGTAAAACGTGCCGGGTTGGGGCCATCGGTAGCCTGGCATCATGATGGCACAACGCACTGGGATAGCCCGGACTGGGACGAGGGAACGCACGGTTTCAATTTCATGGCGCAACTATATGGCAGCACCGCCGAGAATGGCGTCTGGCTGCTGCCCGGCTCTCACAAGCTGGGTAAGATGGACATCAAAGCAATGGTGGAAGAGAACGGTTCGGACCGGCTGCCCGGCGCGGCGCCGATGATTTGCGAACCGGGCGACGTTTGCATGTCCAACCGCCAGGCGTTGCACGCCTCATTCGCCAACACTTCCCCGCAGAAGCGGATCACCATCAACTTCGGCTTTCACCGCCTGCAAGCCGTTCTCAACACGCGCACGAAACACGGAGGCACCGAGGTTGTTTACGACGCCGAACGCGTCCGTGAGCGTTCACGCATCATCGCCCTCGCAATTGACGCCCGCCAACAGCGCTTTCCCAACGAAACTCGTTACGTTTACAAACCTCTGGCCGGGCAGGAGGACGCCAATCGCTGGAACGATGATACTCGCGTAAGTCTCCTCAGAAATTACAATCTGAAGGACCTGAGCCTCTGAACTGGAATCAGTCGCCACATTGGAACTTCAGTGGTCCCGCACAGATTGCGAGGATTAGAGGGCGAGTGCCATTCGAACCTGGTAAAACCGGCGCCGCCCCAGCATGATCGTTTACGTCGTTCGCCGCCTCCTCCAGTTTATCCCTATCCTCATCGGGCTGGTCACCGTGCTGTTCGCTTTGCTGAACATTCTGCCCGGCGACCCTGCCCGCATGATGGCTGGCCCTTTCGCCAACCCCGATGTAGTCGAGACGATCCGGCAGGAGATGGGTTTCGACCGCCCGCTCCTGGTCCAATACTTGGATAACATCTGGAATTTGGCGCGGGGAGAGTTCGGCCGTTCCTACCAATCGCGCCGCCCCATTCTCAAGGACATGCTCGAGGTCTTTCCTAAGACTTTCCAGCTTGCCCTGGCCGCCGAGGTAACGAGCGCCTTCATCGGAATCTGGCTGGGCGTCATCGCCGCAACCCGGCGCAATGGCTGGGCCGACCGGCTGATCATGGCGGTGGCGGCGCTGAATCTCTCCTTTCCGCTCTTCTGGCTGGCCCTCATGCTGCAGATCGTCTTCGCCGTCTTTCTGCGCATGCTGCCTCCGTCGGGTTATGGCGCCGGTTTCGACCGCTTCATAATCTTGCCCGCCTTCACCCTGGCACTACCTTCCCTGGGGCTCTTGGCCCGCATCACCCGCGCCGCCCTGCTCGAAGTCATGGGCGAGGACTACATCCGCACCGCACGCGCCAAAGGCCTCAAGGCCACACTGATCACGCGCCGCCATATCCTGCCAAACGCCCTCATCCCTATAGTGACGACCATCGGCACCGACTTTGTACGCCTGCTCGGCGGAATCCCCATTATTGAAGTGATTTTCTCCTGGCCCGGAATCGGCAAGTACGCCTATGACGCGCTCGTCTTTCGCGATCTGCCCGCCCTGCAGGCTTCCGTCATCATTCTGGCCATTTCCGTATCCCTGGTTAACCTGGTAGTGGACCTCCTGTATGCGTTTATCAATCCGCGCATTCGCTACGTTTGACTGGCGCCGTTTTGGGCAGGCTCGTTTGCCCATGGTTGGCGTCGGCGTGATCCTCTTTCTCATGCTGCTGGCCGCATTGGCTCCTTTCATCGTAAGCGATCCAACCCAGATCGAAATGCGCCGAGAAGTGAACGGAGAGACGGTCATGCCCCCCTATCCGCCAAGTCAGCACAACCTCTTCGGCACCGATCAGCTGGGAAGAGACATCTTCGCACGCGTTGTTTATGGTCTGCGCACTTCGCTCATCGTCGGCATACTGGTGCGCGGCCTGTCGATGGTGGCAGGTACCCTGCTGGGGCTCATCTCAGGATTCTTTCCCCGAATCGTCGATGACATAATCATGCGCGTCACCGATATAATGCTCGCCTTTCCCGTCATACTTCTGGCGATGACGGTCACGGCAGTTCTTGGCCCCGGTCTCGTCACGGTTTGCCTGGCTTTGGCTCTCGTCGCCTGGCCTGACGTCGCCCGCCTGGTGCGGGGTCAAGTGCTCGCCATCAAAGATCAGACCTACGTGGAAGCGGCGCGCAGCGTAGGCGCCGGCAACTGGCGCCTCCTCCTTCGCCACGTGTTGCCCAACTGCATGGGGCCCATTATCGTCGCCTTCTCAATGGGGATTCCCGGCGCGATCATGTATGAGGCCGGATTGAGCTTTTTCGGCTTCGGCATCCAACCGCCGACACCCAGCCTGGGCTCAATCATCAGCGACGGCCGCGGCTACATTACCGTTGCGCCGTGGTACCCCGGCTTCCCCGGCCTGGTATTGACCCTGCTCGTGCTCTGCGTCAACCTGGTCGGCGATGGCCTTATCGACGTGACTAACCCGCGGTCGGCAAGAGGAGAGCGCAACCGGCGATCAGCAGACTGATTTGGATGCGCGCGTACGAGTCTGCTAAACTCGATAATACATTCGCGCCTTTCCGGCATCCTCTCAGAATACGACTCCCACCTCCCTACTCGACTCCGACTGGATTACATCCGATGGCAAGTGATAAGCAGAGCGTCCGAGTGCAAAGCGTTGAACCTTCCTTCAACCCCGTCCAGGATGAAGACCTCGACCAATACAGCGACGAACTCTCGGAACTCACCATCGTCGACGTCGACGTGCATGTCGATGACACGCTCATGTTCATGCTCGACTACATGGAGGGCCATTTCCGCAAGCGGATGGAAACAGTCTTGCAGGCGGACTTCAAAGGAGAGCCGGGAAACTCCTTGCGAAACATGATCGCGCATATCGCCTGGCTCGGCTCATCCTATGACAAGCCGCCGCGCGCAAAGCTGGCGACCCAGAAGGACCTTCTCGCCAGAATGGAGAAGGGAATCATCGACTACAGCATTCTCTTTCCCAGCGAACTCCTGCCCGTCGGCTATCTGCCGGAAGCGGAATGGGCGGCTGCCCTCGCCACGGCCTACAACCAATATATGGTCGACGCCTACCAGAATCTGGACGGCGTTAAGATCGCCATCGTTGTCGCGCCCCAACACCCGGACCGCGCCGCCGCAGAGATCGACCGCCACGCCGCCCATCCTGATGTCGTGAGCGTCTGTATTCCCGACGTAGGCGTCAATCCGCCGATTGGGGACGAGAAATACTGGCCTATCTTTGCCGCCGCGGCCAGGCATGACCTCCCAATCAGCTTTCATGGCATTGAGGCCCTCATCCACGATAACTACCCGCTGCGGGTGGCCCACTTTCACACGCTCATGCAGGTCAACAGCATGGGCTTTCCGTTTACCTCAATGTTGCAAATCATGTCCGTCGTATGCGCCGGAATCCCTGTCCGCTTTCCCAACCTGAAGTTTGCCATACTTGAAGCCGGCCTGACATGGATGCCCTTTATCATGTACCGGCTCGACGCCGCCTATCTGCGCTACCGCACCGAGCTGCCTGCTCTCGAGAAGAAACCCAGCGAATACATCCGCGAGTGGTACATCGGCACCCACGAGCTGGAAGCACTGCCTAGACGGGGCGATCTCGTCAAGCTGATCGACCTGTACCAGGGACGCGACACGACCATGTGGGCCTCAGACTGGCCGCACCTGGAACGCGACCTGATCGCAGGATTCATGCGCTACGACATGGACGACGTTCTTCGCCGTAAGATCTTAGGCGAGAACGCGCTCCAGTTCTTCGGGTTGAAGCCAAGACCATGACCCGCGAAAAAGAGCCTGCTCGCACAGGCGCGTCGCGGCGCAAGATTACCGTTGCGGCTGTAGACAGTTTTCCGCCTGGCGCCCGCATGGAAGTTCAGGTCGGCAGCGCCGTGATCGCGGTCTTCAACGTAGGCGGCGACTATTACGCCCTGTACGGCCGCTGCCCGCACCAGTCCGCGCCTTTAAGCCGCGGCCGTCTTCAAGGCACTGTTATCTGCAATGCCGACACCGGCTGGAAGACTGAATGGGCACACGAGGGCGAAGTGCTGGTCTGCCCCGGCCATGGCATGGAATACCACGTCCGGACTGGCAAGGCATTTGGCTACAACCTTAAACTTCGCACCTATGAGGTGGTGGTCGAGGACGGGCAGGTTAAGCTGGTCATGTAGAAGCTTTGCAGGCTGGACAACTGCGCGGACGAGGCAACCGCCTTTCCGGAACGCACCTGGCGAGAGGAAAATATGAAGAAAGAAGCGATGGTAGCGCGCCCAATCCGCAAGGCTGAATTTGGCGAGCCGATCCCTGTAACGATCGACGATATGCTGAGCGAGATCAGCAATCAGGGGCCCGCCATACCGGCGGTAATGGATTCAGTCCAACCGCAGCTCGAAGCCCTGGATCCTGCTCTCTTTACGTCCAATGCACACATATACATTACCGGTTGCGGAGACTCCTACTTCGCAGGTCTGGCCGCGCGCTATGCCTTTGCCCGCTATGCCGGCCTGCCCACCGACGCACAGGAGGCGCTCGAGTTTGGAAGGTACGCCGCAGAATTCGTTCCGCCGGATTCGCTTGTGTTCGGCATCTCCAACTCCGGCAAGGCGACGCGCTCCGTCGAAGCGCTCGTGAACGCCCGTCTAGGAGGCGCGCACACTGTCGCGATCACCGGCAATCCGGACGGCTGGCTGGCGCAGGAAGCCGACACAATCCTCGATCAGAGTGTCCGGCTTGCAGGCGAACTGATCGGCATGCCCAGCAATTTGGATACCAACCCTGATGACAGCAAGCCTCGCCGCGGATCTTTTGGCCTGGTAAACTACCTGGCCAGTCTGACCACGCTATATTTGATTGCCTTTCAAACCGGTGTGGCTCGCGGCCGTCTCTCCGAAAATGAGGCCAACGCGTTGCGGGCCGAGCTGCGGTCCACCGCTGACCTGATCGCGGAGACCGTCGACGTATGCACACCTGCGGCACAAGCCTATGCCGAGCAGGTCAAAGAAATCGACACTTATACGATTCTTGGCTCTGGCCCCAGCCTCGCCACCAGCCTCTTCTATGCCGCCAAAACCTACGAACTCCCGCGTGTTTACGGTGTTTCGCAGGAATTGGAAGAGTGGGCCCACGAACAGTTTTTCCTGACCGGGCCAGGGACGCAAGTCCTTTTTATCGCTCCCCAGGGACGCAGCGAAACGCGGGTCCGGGAACTTCTACAAACCACGAGGACCATGGGAGCAACTGGCGTCGTAGTAACCGACCAGGGCAACACGCGGTTGACCGAAGCGGCCGACGTGACACTTCCTGTCGCCGGCGCCGTTTCGGAAGCGCTTTCTCCGCTCGTATATTGCGTTCCAGGCCAGCTCTTCGCCACCTACCTGGCAAAATCCCGCGGCCGCCTGGCCTTCGAGTTCGACTCCCCGCTCCAGTATGAGATGAACATGCGCACTATCCAGGAAAGCCAGTTGATCGAGTTTCATCCCTCTCGAAGCTGAGCTTAACTGGGATGCCAAAGACCTCACAGACGCGAAGTCCCTGTGAGTTGCGTCTTTTCCTACGATAGGCCGTAGGCCAGCTGCAGTTGGCTCGCTGCCGCTACAATTCATCTCCGGGTCGCCAGCCTAAACCGCTAACGCAAAGCCCATCTCAAAACTGTGAGAACGATTCTTGAGCAAGTTTCTCAGAAGCGAAGGAATTCGCTTGTCGCCGAGGTGTGCTAGGAGGAGCCTGCGCGGGTAGGCACAACCGACAGATCAAACAGAGGGCACTTACGGTAGATGAACTCCTTCTCCGCAATTGCCCTCGACTATGAAACTGATATTCCAAACGCGAACTGTCTGACTTCTCTTAGCCGGTCGCCTCTTCTACCGGCTGAACCGGTACCTTTTCCACTGGAGTGAGCTCGTACCTCTCCCAGTGATACTGAAATTCGGTCGACTTCCACCCCTTGTAGATCTCGTCCCAGCTGAGGCGGCCTTGGTGCGGACCCAAGACCTTGTCCATGACCGGGTCTGAGGCCCTCTGGTAGCGGTAGTCCACCGATAGACGAATTCGGTTTCCGGACAAGTTGGGCAATCCCCTATGCACTGTGTGACTGTGGAAGAAAAGCACGTCCCCATTTTCAAAGGGGCTCGAAACCCATTCTCCCCCAATCTTTTCAAAATGGGCGCGCAGTCCGCCGGCGCCGAGCGCCCGGGAAACCGGCAAAATCCCCTTCTTATGCGAACCGGTCAGCACGCTTAACCCGCCCATCCTGTGAGGGCAATCACCCAACGGCAGCCACGCGGTCCAAACATCAGGCGTGCCCTGAATGTGAACGAAATCCTGGTGGGCCGGCGTGGTCTGTTCCAGATTGGTCGGGAAGATAAAGCGGGCGATGTTGCTGGGCTGGAGCAGTACGTCACCACCCAAAAGATTCCCAATGACGCGCATGATCGCCTTGTCGTGGGCAAGCGTGTGGAAAGACTCCAGCATCTGCACTTTGTCGTATACCGGTGAAAACTCCGGCTCTCCGGATACATGAGGAGGATGGCTGGTTATCGTCTCATTTGGGTCGGTGCCGGCATCGATCCAACCGACCTCCTGCAAGACATTGGCAATGTCATGGCGTGCCTGTAAGACGGCCTCTTTATCTACGAAGTCGCGAATATAGAGATAGCCGTCACGATCAGCACGTTGGCAAAGGGCCTTTCCGTCTTCCGTGATATCGCTGGAGTCGACAAAAGGATTCATCGTCATGTTCTCCTGTATTCCAGGCAGTTACGCCGGAAAAGTAGTGGGCCGATAGGCTGCTGCTCAAACCGTGCTAAACGTGGGTATAGGGGTCCGAGGCGTCGCGCAGACCGTCGCCGACAAAATTGAACGCCAGAATACTGACCACGATGAATACAGTCGGCAATAGAAGCCAGGGCGACAGCGCCAGAACGCGAATCGCCTGCGCTTCCTTCAGCAATACCCCCCAGCTGATGGCCGGCGCCTGCAAGCCCAAACCGATAAAGCTGAGAGCCGTTTCCCCCAGAATCATCTGCGGAATCGCCAGTGTCAACCGGGCGATAATGTAACTCAGAAACGACGGCAGCAAATAGCGAAAGATTATGCGTAGGTTGCTTGCGCCGTCCAACTCCGCCGCGCCGACGAAGTCCTCCTCCCGAAGGGCGAAGAAACGTCCGCGAACGACGCGCGCAATGCTCGTCCAGCCCACAATCGACAAGATTAATACAATGGCGAAATAGGTTCTTACCACCGGCCAGTCCGAGGGCAGCGCGATGCTCAAAGCCATCCACAGCGGTAGCGTCGGCAAGGCGCGTAACGATTCAATCACGCGCTGGATCACCATGTCCACTGTCCCGCCAAGGTAGCCGGACAGTCCGCCAATCAATATGCCCAGGAAAAAACTCATGGCAACGCCCACCAGACCGATCGTGAGCGAGATGCGTGCACCATAGACGATGCGGGTAAACAGATCGCGCCCCACCGTATCCTGGCCAAGCAGCGAAAGACGCGCCTCCTGATCCTGCAAGCCAAATAGATGGATCTCGCTCTCGAACAGCCCCCAAAGTTCGTACGGGTCGCCGCGCACGAACAACCCCAGCGGCTGCATTATCGTCTCGTCCTCGACGAATACCGCGGCGTACGTTTCAGGGTCCAGCGTCTTCTTGAAAGGATGCACAAAGGGCCGCAGGTGAAAGTTCCCTTCAGGATCGATGAAGCGGATCGTGTGCGGGGGCGCCAGCGTCAGTTCTGCTCTGAAGATATACGGATCGTACGGTGCCACAAACTCTGCGAAAACCGCGACAAAGTAGAATAACCCCAGTACAACCAGCGAAATCACCGCCAGCTTGTGCTGCAGAAAGCGCCAGCGGATCAATTGCCACTGTGAAGCGACCAATACGCGTTGGTCCGCCTGGTCTCCTGCGGCGATGCCTTCAATTGGCGCCGCGCCCGCTGCCTGCGTCATGCGCTTTCTCTCTCCTCACGCTGAATAGCGCCTGCGATCCCCGTCAATTCCAGTTTTTCCGCGAAATGACAGGCCGCCAGATGTGATTGACCCTCCTTTTCGCTGATGTCTATCAGCGCCGGCGTCTCCTGCCTGCACAGGTCCTCTGCATAGCGGCAACGAGGATGAAAAGCGCAGCCGCCGGGCAGGTTGCCGGGATCGGCCACTTCGCCGGCAAGCACGATCCGTTCTCGATACTTCGTGTCGGGATCGGGATTCGGCGCCGCCGAGATCAACGCCTCGGTGTAGGGATGCCTGGGATTCGTGTACAGTTCCTCTGTTTCGCCGATCTCCACGATCTTGCCCGCGTACATCACCGCCACTCGGTCGGCCTCATACTTTACGACGGCCAGGTTATGGGCAACAAAGAGGTATGTGAGCCCAAGCTGAGTCTGGAGCTCCTTCATCAGATTCAGAATCTGCGCCTGCACTGAAACGTCCAGAGCCGACACCGCCTCGTCTGCAATAACAACCTTGGGCGAGAGAGACAGGGCGCGTGCAATTGCGATACGCTGGCGCTGGCCTCCGCTGAATGCGTGCGGGTACCTGTTCAGCGTTGAAGGATCGAGTCGCACGAGACGCAGCAGCTCCGCAACCCGTTCCTGCAGTTCATCCTGGCTTTCGACCATGCGATGTATGACGAGCGGCTCGCCGATGATCTGGAGCAGTGTCATTCGCGGGTTCAACGAAGAATAGGGATCCTGATAAATCATGCGGATGTTACGACGAGCTTCCTTTAGCTCCTCTTTCTCCATCCGCGTGAGATCCATCGGCTCCGCGTCACCGATTCGAAACAGAACCTGGCCTGCAGTAGGTCGTTGCGCCTGGATAATGCAGTGGCTGGTTGTCGTCTTTCCGCAACCGCTCTCCCCGACCAGGGCCAGCGTCTCGCCCTCATTCAGGTCGAAATTCACGTCATCGACTGCCTTCACAACGCCAACCTGCCGGCGTAGGAAGCCTGCTTCAATCGGGAAATACTTTACGAGGTTGCGGACCGAAATGATTGTGCGCTCGTTCATGCCCGTCTCGCGCGTGGTTTCCGTCACTCGAGCGCCTCCCTACCTCCGTACAGGAAGCAACTCACTTCGTGACCTCTTCCAACTGCCGTGAGCGGGGGTTCGTGTCTTTCGCACACGCCTTCGATAAAGTCAGGGCACCGCGTATGAAACTTGCAGCCGCTTGGCATCGCGTAGGGATTGGGCACAACGCCCTCGATCGGTTCGATTTCCACTCTGCCCGGTTCCATCTTCGGAATCGACGCCAGCAAGCCCCGCGTGTAAGGATGCTGCGGCCGGTGAAAGACATCCTCTACCGTTCCGTGCTCAACCTCCTTGCCCAGGTACATGATCATGACCCGGTCAGTCAGTTCGGCAATCACACCCAAATCGTGCGTGATCATAATGATCGCCATGCCCAGATCGGCCTGGATATCCCTCAGCAGTTCGAGCATCTGCGCCTGAATCGTTACGTCCACTGCCGTGGTCGGCTCATCCGCGATCAATAGTTTGGGTCTGCAAGAGAGCGAAAGCGCAACCATCGCCCTTTGTCGCATTCCACCGCTCAGATTAAACGTGTACTCGTCTATGTTCCGCGCTGGATTTGGCATACCGACCCGCCGCAGCATTTCAATGGCCTGGTCATGTGCCTCCTCTTTGCTTACCTCCTGGTGGATGCGAATTGTCTCGATGATCTGGTCGCCGACGGTATGCACAGGGCTGAATGCTGACATCGGCTCCTGGAAAATCATTGCTATATCTTTGCCCCGGATATCCCTGAGAACCCGGCCATCGGCATCTTCAGTTGCCAGATCAATGAGCTGGTCCTCGTTTTGGAAGAGAATCTCCCCTCCCACAATCTTGCCGTTTTTGGGAAGGATACGCAGGATCGACTGGCTGGTCACGCTCTTACCGCAACCGCTCTCCCCGGCGATGCCGAGAATCTCGCCCGGTTTAATATCGAAACTCACGCCGTCGACAGCCTTGACCACCCCTTCGCGCGAGAAAAAATGGGTCTGCAAATCACGCACCGATAGCAGCGACCCGTTCATTCCCTCGGTTGATGGAGCCATTTCATCAATTGCGGTTCCGCCAGATTGAATCTCGGTCATACGGCGCCCCGAATACGCGGATCGACGATAGCCAGCAGAATATCCGAAAGAAGCGTGCCAACGAGCGTAAGGATTCCCAGGATCATGATTATGCTCGTCGCCAGGAACATATCCTGCTGCATTAGCGAGTCCAGTAGCACCGGCGCAATCGTTGGCAGCCCCAAAACCAGTGAAACCAGGACCTCGCCCTCGACCAGCACCGGCAACAGCCAGCCAACCGTGCTTATCACAGGATTGATCGCGATGCGCAACGGATACTTGTAGAGCAGTTTCGTCGGCTTGACCCCCCGTGCGCGCGCGACTGTGACATACTGCTTGGGCAACTCGTCCAGAAGGTTGGCGCGCATCGTCCTGACCAGTTCTGCAGTTCCAGCAGTGCCTACAATCAGAGCCGGCAACCAGATATGGCCGACCAGATCAATGAACTTCGCCAAACCAAAGGGGGCATTCTGCATCTCCGGCGAGTAGAGACCAATCGCAACTGTTCCCGTCCATTTGAACAGCAGCCAAAGCCCGACCAGGGCCAGCAGAAAATTGGGCGTAGCAACGCCCAAAAACCCGACAACCGTAAACGAATAGTCCGCCAGCGAATACTGTTTGGTAGCCGAAAGAATGCCGATGGGGATTCCGATCACAAAGACCAGAATCAATGAGAGCAGCGAGATCGTAAAGCTGGAAGGCAGCCGCTGGGCAATGATATCAACAACCGGTTCCCTGTATATCATCGAGTAGCCCAGATCGCCCTCAATAAAGCTGGAGACCCACTTGAAGTACTGCACATAGATCGGTTCACCAAGCCCGTAGCGCGCCCTGAGCGAATCGATCAGTTCAGGCTCGATGATGTCACCCTGTGCCTCCAACCCGGCAATGTAGGAACTCACAAAGTCGCCGGGCGGCGCCTGGATAATGATGAATCCAATGATACTTATCAGGATCGTCACCGGAATCATGACGATCAGTCTTCTCAAGATGTATATCAGCATCTGTCTTAACTCAGAGTCGGGAGGCCACCGAGGTGGCCTCCCTTAGTTTCAGAAGAACTGCTGAAGCCGTTTACTCGGACCGGTAGGCCCAGGTTTCGGGAGCGGCATAGTACCACTCGGGAGCCACCGGGTTGGGGATGTTGTACATGCGGCCCGAGAATACTGCGTACCAGACCGCTTCAAGGTCGCCAGGCTGCTTGATCGAGCCAATGACCCACAAGTTGTCCTGGTGAATTTTGTACATCTCGGACTCAAGTTCGAAGCGCTTCTGGCCATCCGGCTCGGCGATGAACTCTTCGAAGATCTCGTAGAGTCGCTTGACGTCGTCCGGCGGTTCTTCGCCCTCTTCGCCGCCCGACATGACATACTGCGCCCACGGCGGGTTCACCAGCCAGCTGTTGCTGATTGGCATCGGCTCGCCGCGCATGGCGCCGATGATCGGAGCCTGGCCAGCCCAGTTGACAGGGCGAACCTGCAGCTCATAGTCGCCGGCCAGTCGACGCTCAGTATGCAGTCGACCATCCAACGGAACAATCGTTGTCTTCAGGCCAATGTCTTCCCAGCCCTGCGCGATCAGCTCGGCGATGGGAACCTGCTGTACCCAGCCGGTATGTACCTGAGCCGAAAGCTCAAAGGGGCGGCCATCGGGCAGCAGACGCTGGCTCTGATCCTCATTCCAGGTCAGGCCCAGGCCGTCAAGGATCTCGTTGGCGCGATCCACGTCGTGCTCAGTGTGCAGCTTGAAGCCCGGGTCGGCGCCGTTATAGACCGATGCGTCCGGCGGCGCAACCTGCGAAGGCTTGTACAGACCGTTGAAGACTACTTCGTTGATCCTGTCGCGGTCGTAACCGATCGACAGCGCAACGCGGAATTCCTTGTTGCGGAACAGCTCGCGCAACACGTCATCCTCGGTCGACATGTTGAACGTTACCACGCCCAGCACGTCCGACCAGCCAAACTGAGGCAGCACTCTGTAACCGCCGCTCTCTTCGTTCTGCTTGAGGACCGGATAGTTGGTCAGGTAACCCAGCGTATACGGGTTCATGTAGTCAGTCTGGCCAGCGATCACGTCCAGCAGAATCGCTTCGCGGTCACCCAGGTTGGGTCGGTTGATGTGGTCTACATAGGGCAACTGGTTGCCAGCAGTGTCTATCTTCCAGTAGTAAGGGTTGCGCTCCAACTCCTGCACAGGAACACTGGCGCCGCGGGTTACGGCTTTCCAGGCGAAGATGGTCGGAACGTCGGGGTTGCCGTACCAGTCATGCTCGGCCTGGAACAGCTCTACCCAGTTCGAGAAACCTCTCTCTTCGGCTATCGCGTCAACATCGGCCGCATCGGTATAGTCGGGATGGAACTGCTTCAGATAATGCGCAGGAGCATACGGCATCGGGCGCCAGCGGTTGAGGCGTTCGAGCAGCACACCGTAAGGTGCCTTGAACTCCATCACAATGGTGTTCTCGTTAACCTTGGTGACCGTACCCATCTCGCCGCCAACCTTCATATTGTTGACGCCATTCGGGTTCAGCTCTTCGTTCGCCGCAATCGCCTCGTACCAGAATACGAAGTCGTCGGCGCCAAACGGATGGCCGTCAGACCACTTGATGCCTGGGCGAATCGTAAACGTCGTCGAGAGGCCGTCCGCGCTCGTCTCGGCATTCATGAACACGTTGGGCAGCACGCCCTGCATGTTCGAGCCGTACACGTGCGGGAATTCACGCAGCAGATCCTCGAGGAAGTCGAAGTTGCCCTCGTGCGTATTCCGCATCGTGCCGCCATACTCGCCGATCTGGTCGGCCGGCTGCATCACCAGCGGCTCATCCGGCAAGCGCTCTTCAACCGGCGGCAGCGAACCATCGGCCACCATCGCATCAAGTACCGGAGACTGCTGGAACGTGGAGATTTCATTGCCTGTGGCCGCTTCATAATCGGCGATGGTGTTGTACTGCACCACCTGCCCGGTGAAGTCGCCCATCATGCCTTCATCGGCCATTGAATCGTCTTCAGACGCGGCCTCTTCCTCCATAGCCGGTTCCTCGGCCATTTCGGCTTCCGGCTGTGCGCCGCCGCAACCGGCAAGCACAAGGCCAAGAACGATAAAGAGACTCGCGACTAACCTGAATTGCTTCATTGAGATTCCCTCCTTTAGGGATGTGGAAAAAAACGATGGGAACTGGTAGAAGAGGGCGACCGGAAACTGGTAGCGGACCGCCGCCTACCTTTATGTGGATGTAAGTTCAATCTGATTTAGGCTGTAATTAAGGTGGGCATAGTTTCCACATAAGGAGTGACGTTGTCAAATATGGAGAACCTTCGTTTTGCAACTGAGTCAGATCATTATTGCCCTGCCTGGCTGGGAACCGGGCTGGGCACTGGTTGCTGGTTCCGGTCCTAATCACCGCTTCGGCTTGTGGCGCATTGAAAACCGCGGCCAATCCGCCTGATTTCACCCCTTCAAGACCAGCATTCGACGAAAGGGCGAACCAGAGGCGCCTCAGAGTTAACTGCGATTCGAGAATGTCACCGTGCCAGAGAGTTTCTCTAAAGAGGAGGTAGGTCGGGTGGGATTCGAACCCACATGGGTTTTAACCCGGCGGATTTTAAGTCCGCTGCGTCTGCCATTCCGCCACCGACCCGGCATGTCATTGTAGAAAATCGTCACAGTCGTGTCAATTCGAAGCGCCACATAAGTGCATCTCAAAGTGCGGGCGAACTTTCGCATACCTCAGGTAACGACTAAGCCATGTCCAGCTCGTAGACCCAGTCTCAGGCAATTTGCGTGGCTGCTTTCTCCTGATCTTTATATGGGCGGTCGGGCCTTCGGCCCTCCCTTGTGCAGGGGCTGCGCCCCCGCAACGCCCCCCTACAAAACCATCCCTCACCGACCGTGTTTACGCTTCCCCAGCAACGTGTCTAGCCAACAGAATTCCCCCCAGACTGTCCGGTAGGGGCCGGCCTTGTGCCTGCCCACGCGCGCCTCACCCATCATCGTCGCCATCTACCCCCAACGGTCCAGTAGGGCAGGCCTTGTGACTGCCCGGCGTCTCTCCAGGAGTCAGCAAACTGGTCCAGCCGCCGCCGGCGCAATCTCCCCGCCCGACTGTTTCCACCCCAAATCTGGGATGCACACCGCCATATGGTTAAGTACCGTTTTTGGGCACACACACGACAGAGATTGGCCGTGAATCCTTGCTTGAGATCTTAGTGGAACATGTTCAGAAACCGTGACTACTACTATACCTCAAATTAGTGCCGCTCTGGTGCATCTGCGGTCCAGCAATCATAGGACTTCAGTGCTATAGCTGGCGGTTCACTGGTTGAGGTAGCGCCTTACATTTTCCAGATGCTCAGAGTAGGTTTCTGCAAACACATGCCCACCGCTGCCATCAGCGGCCGCGACGTAGTAAAAGTAACCGTGGCTCTCTGGATACAGCACCGCGCGAAAGGAATCCTCGCCCGGGCTGGCGATTGGGCCTGGTGGGATCCCCGCGTTCAGATAGGTGTTATAGGGGCTGATAACGCCCTGGTACTCTTCAAGAAATACAGGCGTCTTCCACCACTGACCGCTACCTTCCTGGTAACCCATCGCGTATTGGACAGTCGCATCAATCTCAAGCAACATGCCTTGCGCCAGCCGATTAAACAAGACGCCGGCAATTATCGGCCTGTCCTCGGCCGCCACCGCTTCCCGCTCGACTATACTGGCCAAGATCAACACGTCGTACAGATCAGGTGGATTCATTCCATCAGTTACGGCCTGCTGGTATATCGGCACCATCCGATCGGCGAACGCGTCCAGCTGGCGTACTATGAGTTCGCCGGCGGCTGGCTCGACTGCCGGTAACTGATAAGTCGCCGGAAAGAGGAAACCCTCCAAACTCGCGGCTTGGGGCCGTTCCTCCAGGAAAGGCCAGCGACTATTTTCGCCTGCGCAGCAGGACTGCTGATCATCCTGTTGGACCGCAACTGACTGGGAAGATGCCAACTGCTGCAGGGCGCCCACGTCTGTCGACTGCGCAAGCTGGCGATACTCCTGGCCTGAAACTATCCCCTCTTGCTCCAGTGCATCGGCGACCTGCTCCAACCGCCAACCTTCCCGAATTGTTACCGCAATCCCTGCAGCCTGTTCATCGAGCAGAGCTTCTGCAATTTCGAGTGGCGTCATGTTCGCCCGTAATCGAAATGTACCGGCTTTCAACTCCTGTGCCTGGCCTGTCGAACGCACATATGCTTCAAAGAGCTCGGCGTCGTGAATCAGCCCTGCCAGCGCCAACTGCTCTGAAATTACGCGTGCCGGTGTCCCTAACGCAATCTCGAAGGCGATCACCCGATCACTGTCCGACGTCGGAACATATAGAGCAGGTCGATTTTCGTCCAGGTGGTCGTACAGCATCTCTTCTCGGGTACAAGCGGTAAGCGCGACAGCCAGGAAGAGAAGAAGCATGCCAAACGCCAGCTTGGCCAAGCCCCCTGCGATAGTTGGCCCGTAGATTCGGGCTTCCAGGCACTGCTGAGGATATCGCATAACACATTCCTCTCCTTGATTCTTGGCTTTCACTCCTGGAATCGAAGTATAGCACTTTGAAAGGCGACATATGAATTTCACGAGTAACTCCTAACCCACAGTGGTTGACCAGCCAGTCATCCTTGGAACCATTCAGGCTCTTGGTGACGCAACCGGTGTACAGCCGCCGCCATGCTCGCCAGCCGACACGTTGCGAAGAATGCACACGGTCGGTGAGGGATGGTTTTTGAGGGGGGCGTTGCGGGGGCGCAGCCCCTGCACAAGGGAGGCCGCTTGCGGCCGACCGCCCAAAATACAACATTGAGGGGAGAAAAAAACACTTTTGGTCCCCTCGTTCAGGATTACGAATCAGTTGCGGCTGAGTAGTTACTTTCACGAATAATAGTTACTACCCAGCTTCGCCTTCTGTCGACCCGGAATTACAGTTGTTGCTGGGAACCTTGGGCTTCACTTACTCCCTATTCACCAGGTCTGAGGAGCAGCTTGGGGCGGGTTCCCTTCTTGGCGGGCGGGCCTTCGGCCCTCTCCTGTGCAGAGGACACCTCAAGCAACGCATCCTATATTTCCGGCTCGTCGGGCGCACCCGCGCACTGCAACAGTTCGCGACCCTCAATCGCATTCTGCTATAATTGCTCCTTAAGGAAAGGTTGCCTTTGTGCGTGTCCTAATCACTGGAATCTCAGGCTTCGTAGGAGCAATTCTCGCGGAATACCTCATGTCCGACAGTTTCGGTCGGTCATTGGAAATCCACGGAACGATTCATCGCGCCGACAGCCGAATTCAGTCCCTGCGGGACCGGCTGCACCTGCACAAAGGGGATCTGCGCAACCCGTCCTGGATCGATCAGGTCTTAGAAGCCGTCAAGCCGGATCTCGTCTTTCACCTGGCCGCCTGGAGTGACGTTCGGGGCAGTTGGGACCAACCATGGGCCGCCTATGAACTCAACATAGGGGCTCAACTGAATCTACTCGAAGCCATTCGGCGCCACGTCCCCTGTGCCCGCGTGCTTGTTGTGGCATCATCTGAGGTCTACGGTCTTATCAAGACGGAGGACCTGCCGCTCGACGAAAATACCCCGTTGCGCCCCAATTCGCCATACGGTATAAGCAAGGTCGCCCAGGACCTGATGGCCCAGCAGTATTGGTTCAACTTTTCATTGCCGACTGTGCGCGTGCGCAGCTTCAATCATATCGGGCCGGGCCAGTCGGACAGTTTCGTCGCCAGCGCATTTGCCCGCCAGATCGCCGATATTGAGGCTGGACATCAGGAACCTGTCCTCCGAGTAGGCAACCTGGAGGCCGAACGCGACTACACGGACGTTAGAGATATGGTCCGCGCTTACTGGCTTGCACTTGAGCACGGAGAATCCGGCGGCGTCTATAATGTAGGCAGCGGATCTTCTCACTCTGTACAGGAGCTATTGGAGATCCTTCTCCAGTTGAGCGTTGTCGACATCGAGGTGGAACAGGATCCGCAACGGTTGCGGCCAAGCGACGTCGCCCGCACAGTATGCGATCCGGCCGAACTGTTCCGAGCGACCGGCTGGCGCCCCAGCATAACTCTGCGCCAGAGTTTGGCAGACGTGCTTCAATATTGGCGGAATTACGCCGGAGCCCGGCAGGATAACCTGCCAGCAGATGGCAGGCCATGACCTGTAGAGGATCTCACGTGTCGGCGGCCAGGGCCAGAAACCGCTCTATATTGGATCGAATTTCACGAGTCAGATTCAGCGCCGCCGCTACCCAAAATGGTCGCGGCGCAGTCCGCCAGAGGAGAATCTTTCAATGCCGACAGCCCTGATAACAGGCGTAACCGGACAGGATGGAAGCTATCTCGCCGAGCTTCTGCTAAAACAGGGTTACAAAGTCATCGGTATGGTGCGCCGCACCAGCACAATAAATTTTGATCGCATCAGACACATTCAGAACGAGATCGAGATCGTCCAGGGTGACCTGCTCGATCAGATGAGCCTGATCAGCATTTTGCAGGAATACCGGCCGCAGGAAGTCTACAATCTAGCTGCCCAGAGCTTTGTCCCCACCAGCTTCACCCAACCGGTTCTGACCGGCGAGTTCACCGCTTTGGGCGTCACCCGCATTTTGGATGCCATTCGTATCGTCGATCCAACGGTCCGTTTCTACCAGGCCAGCAGCAGCGAAATGTTCGGTAGAGTCCGCGAGGTTCCTCAGAGCGAAAGCACGCCATTCTATCCCCGCAGCCCTTATGGTGTCGCCAAAGTCTACGGCCATTGGATTACCGTCAACTACCGTGAGAGCTACGGAATCTACGCCTGTTCCGGCATCCTCTTCAACCACGAGAGCCCGCGCCGCGGCCTGGAATTCGTGACCCACAAGATCACAAACGGCGTCGCCCGTATCAAACTCGGCCTCAGCGACGAACTGCGGTTGGGTAATCTGGATTCCCGCCGCGACTGGGGCTTTGCGCCTGACTACGTACGAGCGATGTGGCTGATGCTCCAGCAGGACAGTCCGGATGACTACGTCGTAGCAACCGGCGAAACGCACAGCGTGCGCGAGTTCCTGGGGGAGGCCTTCAGCCATGTCGATCTCGACTGGCAGGAGTTCGTGGTCCAGGACGAAAACTTCTACCGCCCAGCTGAGGTGGATCTTCTCGTCGGCGACGCATCCAAAGCCGGCCGCGAACTTGGATGGGAACCGACCGCCTCGTTTGGAGAGCTGGTACGCCTCATGGTTGACGCCGATCTCGAATATTGGGAGCGGCAGCTGAAACGAGACGCTGCTACCTCTTCCTGAAAGCCGCGGACGAGATTGCATACCTCAAACGCAACACAGCTTCACGAGTCACCTGAGATTCCGTCCCCAGGCAGCTTGGATTTTGGCGTTTCAGTGTCATATCAGCGACAATACCCATGTTGATAGCCTGCAATGTTTCATTGTCCGGCACACAAGCACTTTCGGTCCCTCTCAGGTAACATCAAGTCCAGCATGGCAGAAAAACTTCGCATTTTTGTAAGTGCAACCAAAGACTTGGAACAGGAAAGAGCGGTTGTCGGCCACATCTTGGCTGAGTTGCCTGTGCAGGTTGGCGCCGAAATTCGCCGCACCCCTGCCACCGGCGTAGATTACGATACCCTGTTCGAACTGATAAGCAACGTAGACAGAATCTATTTTCTCTTGGGCCGCGACATCACGGCCCCATTTGGTGCTGAATGGCAGCTCGCTATCCGCCTGGAGCGGACTATAGTCCCCTTCAAGTTGCAGGGGATGCGCACGCAGGCCGGTCGCGAGTTTCTCCGCATCGCCCATGCGCCGTGGAAGCCATTTAATAGTAGCCGGCAACTGGGACAGCAGATTGGACTGGACCTCGTCGACACACTACTCCATCCTGAGAACCGCTATGGGTTGCAGATGATGGAAGTTGAAGGCTTGCAGCAGAGCAGACAGAAGTTGCGGCAGGGCCTCGAAAGATTGTCCACGCCGCCTCAGTTAAGCGAAAGAGGCGTAGGCGTATCCGGCGGCGCCGAGGGAGGTGGCGTAATTCTCGATCCCGCTGAGGCCCAATCGCTCATAGCTGATGAACTTGAGGACAGCAGAAACTGACGACCCAAAACTAATGTTATCTGGTTGGAACGCGAAACAGTTGTTAATTGGGATATACCTCTCTCCGACTCTTACAGCGCCGCGATGCTCGCACTTTCCCAAGTAGCGCCCCAAATCGACAGTTCGGAAGTGGATGCCCTGGCAGGCCGATACGGGCAACCGATATGGCGCCGTCACTTCATAGAAACGGATGCCTATTTGCGCGCATATCGAGGGCAATCGGATCCGGATCGACGAGGCGAAGTCGTTTTCGCAATCCGTCAACACAACGGCGAGATCCTGCTGCACACTAAACACCGCTACGAAACGCCAATTTATCGCTTGCCGACCGGCCGCATCGAGCGCGGAGAATCTGTCGAAGATGCCCTCTACCGCGAAGTCGCTGAAGAGACCGGACAGAAGGTTGAGTTGCGACGTTTCCTGGGCATGTTGGACTGTCATTTTCTCAATCAAGGCACTAGCGTTCCTTTCGTTAGCTACATCTTCTATCTTGAAAGTTTGAGCAAGGAATTGCGTCCTACCGACACTGAAGAAATCGCCGGTTTTCGTACTGTGCCCCCTCAGGAACTTGGCGCTGTTGCCCACTCGTTGCGCAATCTTCAGTCCAAGCGGCGCACCTGGGGATACTGGCGCTCGTTGGCACACGACATAGTCCACCGTGCCTTGGATTGCGGCGGGCAGACCTAGCCTTACTACACAATCACGCAGTTTCACTGCTATAGCTGAAACAGTTGCGAGCTTTTGGCTCAGGCAGGTAGCAAATAGACCGGTTGGGAGTGTTCTATGCTTGTCCCTTTGTCCTGGCTCCAAGAATATGTGGATATCCCACTTCCCACAACGAAACTGGCCGAACGTCTGACGCTCGCCGGCCTGGAGGAGGCGAGCCTCACTCGCGTTGGCAAATGGTGGGAAGCCGACAGAATAGTTGTCGGTCAGGTCGTGGCGGTCACGCCCCATCCCGATGCCGACCGGTTGGTCCTCGTTGACGTGGCCCACGAGTCCGGCCCTGATCCTGCGCACAGTGCCCCCCAGAGAGTCGTTACCGGGGCGCCCAATCTGTTTCAGTTCAAGGACAGCTCCATCTCCACAGGCGATCTTCCGGTTCTCAAAGTTGCGTTTGCCCGCGAGGGCGCGCAACTGATCGACGCCTACAGTGACAAACAGCCGCGTCCGCGCAAGAAGCTGAAAAAAGCGAAAATCCGCGGCGTCGAATCGCGTGGTATGGTTTGCTCGGAATTGGAACTCGGACTCAGCGAGGAGCACGAAGGGATTATCATTTTGCCTGAAGACGCGCCTGTGGGATTACCTTTACGCGAATACCTGGGCGACGAAATTCTGGAAATCGACTTAACGCCCGACATGGCTCGCTGCCTGTCCATGTGGGGCATAGCAAGAGAAGTACATGCTCTGACAGAAGGCGCCATTCACCTGCCGGAAGACGAAGACGCCTCCCGCGGCGACGACCATGCCTCCGCCTACCTGATGGCCCAAATCGACGATCCGAGCCTGTGTCAGCGATTTACAGGTACCATCATTCGCGATATCGAGGTTGGCCCTTCTCCAAAATGGATGCAGGACCGGCTGGCGAGCGCGGGCATGCGCCCCATCAATAACATCGTAGACATAACGAACTTTGTAATGCTGGAAACGGGCCAGCCCCTTCACGCATTTGACTATGATTTGCTCGTCGACAGAGCAACCGGAATCGGTGAATCAAAGCCAACAATTATCGTGCGTACCGCCCATGTTAACGAGGTCCTTCAGACCCTGGACGGTCAGGAACGCAAACTCCAGGAATCGATGCTGGTTATCGCCGACAAGGCCGGCGCGGTTGCAATTGCCGGCGTGATGGGTGGCGCCGAGACGGAGGTACACGAAAAAACGCGCAATATCTTGCTCGAGGCTGCTACCTTTGACGGCATCAACAACCGCCGGACTTCCCAGTCCTTGCGCCTGCACAGCGAAGCCAGCCACCGCTTCACCCGCGGCGTTCCAGCCACATTGAACGACCTGGCAGCTCGCAGAGCCGCGAGTCTGATGCAGCAGCATGCCGGCGGGCGTGTCGTTCCCGGAATCGTGGATACCTACCCTGTACCCCAGCCAGAATTGAGAGTTTTCACATCCAGCAGCGACGTGAAACGCCTGTTGGGGATGGAACTTTCGCTCTCAGAGATTGGCGTCGCTCTTCAGAGATTGGATTTCGACGTTGAAGAGCTGTCCGATATGCCGGCAGACGCGCCGGAACGAGCAACTTTCGGGCTGGCGCGCGCGCACGGAGAGCCTGTGATCGCTGCCACTGTCCCCTGGCATCGACTGGACGTAACTGTGCCCGCCGACCTGACAGAGGAGGTAGCGCGCGTCGTTGGCTACGACCTTATTGGAGAAACCCTACTCGATACAGTTCTTCCTCCCCAGCGCCGCAACATTCAGCTGGAAACCGAGGAAAACATCCGCGATATTCTCATCGGTTGTGGGCTGCAGGACACCGTCAATCACACGCTTACCACCCCGGAAAACCACGCCAAGCTGTTTGTCGCGGCATCCCAGGCGAGGGCAAACGGTGACCTTGAAAGTGGGGGCGAACCCCACGATTCTCCATCCTTCATCGCATTGACAAACCCCCTCTCCCCGGAGCGGAGGGTGATGCGCCGCACACTGGTCGTGAGTGCCTTGGAAAACCTGGCCTTTAATCAGCGCTATTCCGATCGACTGGCCGTTTTCGAAATCGGACGCGTCTATCGGCCGCAGCCCAATTCCAGCGCACCTTCTTCTGTTGAGGAGCTGAACAGTCCGCTGCCAGAAGAGGACCGCAGGCTGTGCATCGCCCTGCGGGGTGCCCGCAATCAGCAGCAGTCCTACCCTGCCACCGGGCTTTCCAACACCGATTCAGACCTGTTCGACTTCTTTGATCTGAAGGGCATCATCGAAACGCTTCTGGAAAGACTTGGCTTCCCACAGGAAAATTCCCAATTCCTCGCCTTTCCTGATAGCGGACCGAACGACGATCGTACCGATGCCCAGTTCGGTCCCCGATGCGCACTTATCTCGCTCCATGACCAACATCTGGGCGTCGTCGGCGAACTGCATCCTAGTGTACGCAACGCTTTTGGCTTGGGCAACGAACGCGTGGTTTTGGCCGAATTGAACCTGGCGCCTCTGGTACGGCCCAGTTGGCAAATCTCGCAGATGACGCCAATAAGCGTCTATCCGCCGGTGGTGGAAGACCTCGCGTTCGTCGTGCCGGAGGATGTGACCCAACGCCGGTTGCTCGATGCGATTGTAGATGGAGGAGGGCGTAACAGAGATTCAATGCTGACAGCGGTGGAGCTGTTCGACATTTATCGCGGCGACCCTTTGCCGGTCGGCCACAAATCACTGGCCTATCGCGTTACCTACCAGAGCATGGCCCACAGCTTGAAGGAAAAAGAGGTCAACCGTCTGCGGCAGCGTATCATCCGCACCGTCGAAAGGGCCACCGGAGGAAAGCTGCGCGCTTGACCGCTGATGCCGACCCTTAAGCGTGTCCGGGGGGCCTTGTTTCACGATACAGGTAGGCGTTAGTTTCTTTGACAGTTCAGTCGTAGTGACTTTAGCGAATGAGGCGGCTTGCATCTTGCCTGGTACGCGTCACGCCAAAGCAACTGCAGTGTCTGGCTCGTCAACGGACAATGTACTTTGGCCCTGAATTCAGTTCCACGGGCTTTCCTCGCCGTATGCGATAGAGGTCAAGGTCGCCCGCGACATCCGTGTTGGGGAAGACAGCGCGAGCTTCCGCCAGAATTTCCTTTGCGTGATAGCGGCGGCTTATATGGTGAAGCACCAGATGCTTCACGCCTGACTTTTGGGCCAGCCGAGCCGCCGCACGGGCCGTAATGTGCCCATGATTCCGCGCCAATTCTTGCTCCTCGTCCAGGTATGTCGCCTCAATAGCCAGTAAGTCCGCATCAGCAACAATCTTGTGCAACGGACCGGTCCGGCCCACGTCGCCTACAAAGCAGAATTTTGCCCCCTTCTGCGATTCGCCCAGCACGTCTTGCGGCTGAACTGTGCGCCCATTTGCCAACTCAACCGACCGGCCCGCAACCAACTCCCTGCGTTCCGGACCTGCCGGAACGCCAAGCGCTTCGGCCTTCGCATTGTCGAATGGTGAACGAGTCTCCTCCTCGAAGGTAAAACCGAAGCAGCCAGAGCCGCGATGCGGTACCGAGAACGCGGTAAGCGAAAATCCCTTACCTTCAAACAGAGTTCCTGCTTCCATCACATTTAGGCTGACGCCGGCCTGCGTAACATTCCCGACGCCGAAAACGACCTCCATCAGTCGATGGACTCGGGCCAGCGCCTGCTCACCGCCGTGAATCTCCAAGGTATCCAGGGTCTCCCAGTGCCCCAGTGTGCTCGCCAGCCCTCCCAGCCCCAATATATGGTCGAGATGTCCGTGCGTGAGTAGGATCTTGTCAAGTCGGCGAAACCCGAGGCCGCTGCGCAAAATTTGACGTTGTGTACCTTCGCCGCAGTCGATCAGGAAACGATGCTCCTGTGCCATCACCAACGCAGCTGAAAGGCCCCGGTGAACAGAGGGCGCAGAGGCTGAAGTCCCAAGAAATACCAGCTCAAACAATGTATTTTCTCTCTGAAATTGTATTGGGCAGCGACTTTGAGTCGAGGAAATCGTTGAAGAAGATCAGATCATCATCCTAGTTATCTAGAACCCGCTGTGAGTACCGATGACGCACGCAGTCATAAACGCCCCAGCTTGGCGCGCCCAAACGACCCATTACTTCTCCCGGATTGACAAGCAGGCAGTCGCCTAATTGTTCCCAATGTCGTATGTGGTCGTGGCCGTAGCAGACAAGGTCGAATGCGCCGCTTTGCGCAATCCGCCGCGCCGGCTCCGGATAGTGAATTAGCGCGACCTGCCTTCCCCCGAGTTCCAGCTCGGCGTAGGGGCCATGCAACGTAACGTGCGAGAAACCGGCGGCAATCTGCTGCTGCAACCGCCCGTCGCCGTCGTTGTTGCCCTCCACGATATGAATTGGTCCGCCAAATGCCTGCGCCATCTGCGCGACAATAAATGGGGCAATCAGGTCGCCGCAGTGCAGCAGCGCCTCGCAGCCCTCTTCAGCTACCGCGGCAAGCGCTTTCTCAAGGTTCCAGATATTATCATGGCTATCGGAAAGGATGGCAATTTTCATGCATTTTCTCCCATTTGCGACCCTGGGCCCGCGAAACAGGTGGGGCTCGTGTAGTATATCTGACCCGATTCAAGACGGCAATGGAGAGACGATGTGATATAATGTAAGGCACGTCGTGATATAATGTAAGGCACGCCTCAACGCGCCTTCTAGCCAATATGCCGTGATTCTCATCCATAGTTTTCCGTCGAATATCTGGCTTCGGTCTTGTCCTCTCATGCAAATGCAAGCTTGAATCATAGCGCCCGACACGGGCTGTATACAGTTATGGCCGAAATTTAGTACGCTCAGGCGAATTACTTGCTCTTTTGGTATATTTCTGCATAATTGTAAACGGAGAAAACATTCCTCCCTGTCCCGAAAATTCCCAGCGCAGTACTGCAAGTCGATGGGGGCTTTTTCCAGGATCGCGTTGAGAGGCTGCCCCAACGCAGCGACATACCCAGCCTTGCAGGTCCGTTGTAAACACAGGCACTGATCCAAATGAACTGGCTTTCTACGATAGCAAGTAAGGTGGCAGTGACTGCCATAGCAGCAATGGCTGCACTCTTTGCCCTCTCTGGGTGCGGGCAGGTCATCACTCTCATTCCGACCACGACACCGATGCCGGAGGCTGTCGCCACTTTGGTGCCACCCTCAGGCCCGACTGCCATTCCAACGGCCACACCCGCTCCTTATACCCCTCCGCCGACCCCAACTCCCACCGAGACGCCTTCTCCAACCATTTACACTGTTGTGCCAGGGGATAACCTCGGTCGCATTGCCACTCTATTCGGAGTGTCTGTCGATTCGATACAGGAACGAAACAACATCTCGGACCCCCGCACGCTCCAACCCGGCCAGCAACTGGTGATTCCGTCGCCTGTGTCAGCTGAAGGCGGTCCGGCAGGTGTCAGGCCAACTCCAACTCCTATTGCTTTTTCCCATCAGAGAGTGCATTTCAGCTTTACGCCGCTTGGAGGCCTGTGGGTCCTTGGCGAAGTCGAAAACACGAGCGCCTTTATGCTCGAACAGGTTCGCGTCGGAGTCAAGCTCCTGGACGCACAGCGGCAGATCTTGGCGGAAGATAACGGCATGGTGCTGCTGAATCTGGTTGAGCCAGGAGGAGTCGCGCCTTTTGCAATCCTTTTTGAAGAGGCTCCGAAAGAGTTCGCGAGCTACCTTATTTTTCCTGTAAGTGGAGTTCCAGCATATGAAGGTGGTTACTACCGGGACCTGGCCGTGGATGAACTGACTTCCGATGGAGAAAGCTACTCTGCATACACAGTAAGAGGAACCGTGCGAAATATTGGCCAGGAGGAAGCTCTTGAGGTGCAGGTAATCCTGACTGCTTACGATCCACTTGACCGCGTGATTGCAACCCGCAGAATCGCGCCCGATCACAATGTTGTCGCCGCAGGTGGAGCTACAACCTTTACCGCCATCCTCGTTCCGTTTGGCGGGCCGGTGGAACGGATCCACGCGGCTGCACAAGGTCGAAGATATCCGGCCGGAAACTAAAGTCCGCCTGGCCTAATTCACGTCAAATCTAACCCCTTGGGCCAGGGGTAGTTCACTCCCGTAGTTGATCGTCACTGTCTGACGACGGGCATATGCCTTCTAGGCGTCCGAACCGCTTTCGCGACCGCCGCCAGTGTCCTTCTCGCCCCCGAAAGCTCCTCCGATCTCTGCGCCGGCCGTGCCGGTGTTAACACTGGCAAGCCCGCAATCGCTACCGGTTACACTTAGAAACGCCTCGACTTCGCGAAGATTATTGCTGAATATGGCGGAAGAAAGACCCTGGGACACACAGTTGTGAATGGCAAACGCATCTTCGAGATTCTCATACCTTAGCACGTACATTATCGGCGCAAATGTTTCCTCGCCGACGATCTCAGAATCCGGCGAGACGCCTTCAATCAGAGTCGGGGCAACGTAGTTCCCCCCTTCGAGTCCTGGTACAGTCAGGACGGAGTTTCCGAACAGAACGCGCCCGCCGGCAGCTTGTGCCCTCTCGATTGCCACACGATAGGAATTGACCGCTCCCTGGTTGATCAGCGGCCCCACCAGCACGCCCGGTTCGAGTGGACTGCCAACCTTTGCCGTCTCGTAGGCCGCAACCAGCCGGGGAAGAAAGCTGTCAAAGAGGCTCCCGTGAAGGATGACGCGCCTGGTGGTGGTACAGCGCTGGCCCGCAGTCGCCAGCGCGCCGAATGCAACCCCTCGCAGCGCAATCTCCGGGTCGGCATCCGGCGTAACAATGGCTGCATTGTTGCCGCCCATCTCCAGAATTGTGCGGCCTATGCGTTCCCCTACTCGCGCAGCCACGCCGCGCCCGGTCTGAACAGAGCCGGTAAAAGACAGCAAGGGCAACCGCCGATCCGTGCTCATGCGCTGTCCGAACTCACCGGCCTCGTCTATTGCCAGGAAAAATATTGAGGGCAGCCCGAAATCGTCAAGCACTGCGTTAACGATATTGGTCGTAGCAATCGCAGTGAGTGCCGCGTCCGGTGAGGGCTTCCAAACGACGACATTGCCGATAACCGAAGCGATGAACGCATTCCAGGACCAGGGGGCACAGGGGAAATTAAAAGCCGTGATTACGCCGACAATGCCATAGGGATGCCACTGTTCATACAGTCGGTGGTCGGGCCGCTCACTGGCCATCGTCACGCCGTACAACTGGCGGGAGAGGCCGACAGCAAAGTCGCTGATGTCGATCATCTCCTGCACTTCGCCTTTGCCTTCTACAGGGGTCTTCCCCACCTCGAGCGTAACCAGAAGGCCAAGGCTCTCCACGTACTCGCGCAGGCGGTCGCCGATAGCCCGCACTACTTCCCCCCGCTTTGGCGCCGGTACCAGTGACCATTCCTGATAGGCAATCCAGGCCCTCTCCATCAGCCGATCGTAGTCATCATTCCCGGCGACGGCAACATCTGCCACCCACTCGCCGTTGATTGGCGAATGCACCGCGAGGCGGCGCCGGCCCTCTCCCGCCAGCCACTGTCCATCGTACAATCCGGAAACCTGCCGATAGAGTCCCAGATCGGCAAAGACCCGATCCTTCACCGCTTCGAATTCGGACATGCCTATCTTCCTGTCTTCTGTCATACACTTCCCCGTTGCCTTCAAATGTGAACGGGAATCTCTTCCTCGGTCTCGACGCGGGCCTCGGCCCACGACCGCAACGGTACATCCTCCTCACTCTTCGTTAGCCAGTATTGCGAGGAAGGATGGAAGGTCGAATCGTTCCCCAGCGGATCACCGCCACTGGCCAACGCGCCCAGCAGCTGCTTGCGAATAGGCGAGCTGCGGTCAACCAGTGCCTGATCTTGCGTGATATAGTCAGTGGGACGCAGCCAACGGTAATTGTAGCCGACGTGCATGATCTTGCGAGTACGATTGGAAAGATTGGGGCCGACGCAATGCCATACAGCCGTCCTCCACAGGACCGCCGCGCCCGGTTTCAGCCGCAATTCCATCGCTTCGCTCGGATCGACCTGCCGGCCCATTTCGCGCAGTTCACTCGGCGCGCGCAGATGGCTTCCCGGCACCAGCCACAAGTTGCCGCTCTGCGATTCGCTCAGATCCGAAAGCACGTAGAAAACCTTGATCTCCATGAAAGGCAGCCGCCCGTCCAGCGAGGGGGCCATGAAAAGCGAATCGCTGGCCAGATCAGGGTGCCACGACAGGTTGCGGTAGCCGACCTCCTGGTCCCCACCGTCCCCCACGCCAAGTGCACCGGGCTCGAGGCCCTCCGGGTAAGGAGGACGGTAGTCCAGATGCGTTGTGCGAATCTGGATATTCCAGCCAATGGCGTCCACCACCAGCGGCAACATGCGCGGATGGTCGATTAGATCGAGAAAGGCGTCATGATGGGACAGGGCATTGCGCACAGCAAAAGGGTCGTTCGGACCAAGCCCTTGGACGGTCCGGACCTCCTCGGCAACGTCGTCAATGGCCGCCAGCAGCCTTTCCAACTCCGCCGGGGTCAGAAAATCCTCGAGAATGATAAACCCCTGTTCATCGAAATCTGTCCTCTGCTGCGGGGTCATGGCTAAAGACATGGTTTCCCTCCTGGCTTTTCTGCCTTACGTCTTTATCACGTCAAGTCCCAATGCTCGTCAATGGGATCCTGGAAAGCCGAACGCGTCCCATTGAGGACATCTTCTACCTTCACTACTTCACCGGTCAAACCCGATTCGTAGATTGCGTCCCCCAGCGCCAGCGAGCGCATACCCTCCCAACCGTCGATCTCCGGCGCCGACCTGTTGCCTCGCAAAATTTCCAGGAACTCCCAGATCTCGATAGAGAAGCCGTCGGTCGCCCCTCCCGGATAGAACTCCTCCTCTTCCTCCTGTGACAGGGAGGCGCGGTGCATCTTCTCCAGTTCCTGCATACTATAGACTGTTCCATCGGAACATTCCAGCCGGGCCGTTTCATCTTTCTGGGGCGTGCGTTGAAACAGATGAAAAATCGAGAAAGGCGCGGCGGTTGTATCGCGCAGCGAACCCTGGCTGCCATAGAAGGTCACATCATAGGCATCTTCGCCAGGGGCGGCCAGACTCCACGACCATGTGCCCGCGACCCCATTCTCGAAGGTCAAAGTAACGAAAACGGTATCCTCCGGCGCCTCCGCAAACGATTGGGGCTCTCCCGTCTTTACCGACCGTACGACAGCATAGACACTATCGACTTCCCCAAAGAAGTAGCGCATTGAATCACAGTAGTGAAAGCCGCTGTCCAGCACCGGCCCTCCGCCTGACATCAGTTTGTCCCGCCGCCAGCGTTTGTGACTTGGAAGCGGTTCATCCGACGCTCCTGCCTGCTGTCCCCACAGTTGGGCAGGATTTGGCTGGCTGCTGGCCTGCCCAGGTCCCCCGGGGAGCACTGCCGAGGAACGATACTGATGAAAGAAACTCAGTGGTGTACCGATCAGGCCGGACGCATCGAACACCCATTTTACCGTCCGCTGACCAGGCTGACGGCGGTGGGGCGCGGCGGTCGAAAGGACCCTGCCAGTCCTCTCTGCAGTCTCAATCATCAGGCGGCATGCCTTTATGGTAATTCCAAGCGGTTTCTCGCACAACACATGCAAACCGGCCTCCATGCAGTCCACCGCAATGCTGTGATGCAGCCCATGCGGTAAGCACAGGTCCGCAGCGTCTACCTGTGCTTCTGCGAGAAGTTCCTGATGCGTGCCGTAGACGACAGGGCGTTCCCCCAATAGCTCCTCAAACATGTCGGCGCGCTCAGACGCTGCTTGACCGTTGGCGTCACAGACCGCACTAACCACAAAGTCGCCGCGACCGCGTTCCTGTAGATCCTTCATCGCCAGCACGTGGCGTCGCGAAATTCTGCCACAGCCGATTAGAGCCAATCGTATGGGCATACAGATATCCTCAAGAATGTGTGATTCTCTGCCATCGGGTTGGTTGAGGGGGCAGCACATCGTCTAGGGGATGGCTACTGCTTGCATACACTGCAAAAAGGATTGAGAGGCTATGAGATTTTCAGCCAGCAGGGGAATCGGGTCAGCCTTTGATGCCGGTCAATGCAATACCTTGCACGAAAGTCTTTTGCAAGAAGAAGAAGAGCAGAATGATCGGTAACGTGATCATCACCGAAGCGGCCATCAGCAAGCCCCACTCAGCGCCGTACTGGGTCTGATACTCGTAGATTCCTAGCGACAGTGTGTACAGTTCCTGATCGCTCAGATAGATAAGAGGCCCGATATAGTCGCGCCAGCGGGCAATGAATTCAAAAATTGCAACCGTAGCTAGGGCTGGCTTGGAAAGAGGTAGGAGAATCGAATAGTAAATCTTCAACTCGCTTGCGCCGTCGATGCGGGCTGCTTCCGACAACTCCATCGGAATGGTCATGAAGAACTGCCGCAAAAGAAAGATATACAACGCACCGCCAAACCAGTGTGGCACGATAAGTGGCATCCAGGAGTTTACCCAGCCAAGTTTCGTGAATACAATAAATAGTGGAATCAGCGTGACTTGAAATGGTAGCATCAGTGTCGCTACCGTCAGAATAAACAAGAAGTTTCTGCCTGCCCAGGGAATGCGAGCGAGGCTATAGGCTACCAGGGAAGAAGAGAGCAATACGCCTACCGTGGACAGCACCGCTATAGTGAGCGTGTTGCGAAGATAGAGGAAAAAAGTAATGAATGTAACAGCGTCAGGGTAGTTGGACCACTGAAGCGGGGAGGGAAATATGACTGGTGGGTAGGCGTAAAACTGAACGTCAGGCTTCAGCGAGGTCGACAGCATCCACAGGAAGGGCAAAGTAAATATGATGGCTGCTGGAATCAGACTTGCATGGATAAGAATGCTGCGGACAAACCCGCGCATGCGCTTTGCAAACATGCGTCTGGCGTGATCGTCGGCAAACTGTGGTTGTACTTGCTGGCTGTCTGCGACCATGTCAGTCTTCGCCTCCTGCATAAAAGACCCACAGCCGCGCCGAACGGAAAATGATCAGGGTTACGACAAGGGTAAACATGAAGAGAAGCCAAGCCATCGCCGAAGCATAGCCCATTTCCAAATATTGGAACCCAGTCTTGTAAAGATAGATCGAATAAAACAGAGTCGTGTTTGCAGGAAAACCAGTTCCCCCCGTCATAATGTAGGGGATGGCGAAAAAGTTCAGCGCCCCAATCACCGAGGTTATCAGATGGAAGAAGATTACTGGGGTAAGGATAGGTAAGGTCACGTTCCTGAACTTGGACAGGAAGTTGGCGCCATCAACGTCAGCGGCGTCGTACAGATCCTGGGGAACATCCTGCAGGCCAGCGAGATACAAGATGATCTGCTGACCGATGATCCATAGCGCGAGTAGTACAAGTGTCGGCTTTGCCCATGCAGCGCACGTGAGCCAACATGGCCCACGGGAACCGAAGGCTCTGAACGGGGCCGCTATTAGACCATTGTGCGGTGTAAAAATGAATATCCAAACCAACGCCAACGCCACTTCTGGAACAAGGGTGGGAAGAAAGTAGATAGTCCGATAAACAACCTGTCCCCGGATTTTGGCATTCAGCATCAGTGCCAATCCAAAAGCTAGGACAATGGCCAAGGGGATTGAAACTGCCGCGAAATATACTGTATTATTAACCGCCGCAACGAAGTCCCCGTCCTTCGTAAAAAGCTCAATGTAATTGGCGAACCCGACCCATATGGCATTTTTTACGCCATTATACTTGGTAAAACTATAGTACGCCGACGCCACGGTTGGATAGATCCAAAAAGCAAGGAGGCCGAAAATCCAGGGCGAGGCAAATAGCAGCCCGTTGATTGTATGGCGGGTTCCTTGGGAAAGACGGCGGCGGGGCAGGCTGGTTGAAGAAAGGGCAGTTGCCATAATGGTATTGTAAGTGCCGCGCTGGGCTGTCGGCATTCTAATGGTAGAAGTCAGGTAGCGGCCCAATTGAGCCGCTACCCTTCTCTACAGTTTCTTGTCGTTTTCCGTCAACGGATTCTGCCTTGCTGCAATTGCCGCTCAAGTAGAAGTGTCAATTGCCCTCGGGCCAGAACCGCTCCAGATCAGTTGACGTCTACGAATATCGGTTGTGCCAAAGGTCGATCTTCATTCAGCCAGGGCGAACGATTCGATCCTGCCCGACTAGCTGAAGAACCCGATTTCATCAAGACCGGCGTTGATCTCTTCGTCAATATCCACGAGTGCCTCTTCCGGCGTCTTGAGTCCGTGAGGGATCTCATCGCGGAAGGCCTTGACCTGCAGGTCCCACAACTTCGAGCCCAACGGAATCGGCGGGCGGGCATGGGATACCGGCAACAGGTCCATGAAGACCTCGTGCAGGGGATCTTCGCGGAAGAATGGATCTTCGGCAGCCGACTTGATCGTCGGAATGTGGAACGTGTCTTTGTTGTACTTGAGCTGGCCTTCGGGGCCGCAGAGGTAGAAGCAGGCATCAAACGCCGACTCCACATCGTCATAGCCGAAGGGAACTGCCCAACTCCAGCCGCCGGCCCAGCTTGCTCCCGGGGCGGGGCCGTCCGGACCCGGCATCGGCACGACACCGTAGTTGGTGTCCGGCTTGTAGCGATGATGCTGTGCAACCTTCCAGTTGCCGCTGCAGGTCATCGCGCTCTGACCGGTCCAGAAGTAGTCGTTCTCGCCGCGGCAGTTGCCACCGGCGCAGGCCGCGAGCATGGCATCAACGTCCTCTATGCCGATTTCGTCGACAAAGGACTTGACGAACTGCATTGACTCAATATTCTTGGGATCCGCAAAAGTGATGCGGCGATCATCGTCCTGGAACAAGCCGCCGAAGCCGAAGCCCCACGTGTAGAGCCACGCCTGGTCATAGATCGGATTGAAGCCGTAGCGAGTGACCGCGCCCGTGTTGTCGCGAACGGTCAGGGCTTCGGTGACTGCCATCAGCTCATCCAGGTTGGAAGGCGGCGAAGAGGAATCGACACCGGCCTCTTCCATGATATCCATGTTGTACCAAAGGGCGCGCGTGTCAGTGTCGAACGAGAGCGCGTAAATGCCGCCCTTGTAAACAGTCTCGTCCCACGCGAAGTCGAAGTAAAGCTCTTTAGTGACACCGGCGGCTTCGGCGAAGTCGGTGATGTCGGTAAAGAAGCCTTCGTGGGCGAACTGCGGCACCGTGAAGCGGTCAGCATAGTGGAGCGCCGGGGGCGTACCGCCTGCAACTGCCGTGAGCAGCTTCTCGTCTGCCTGGCTGCCGGCCGTACGGGCGATGTAGACAAACTCTAACTCAACATTCATCGTGTTCTGCTCGTTGTAGATGTCGATGATTTCCTTTATCGACTCCTGCGCCAAGTCGGTCATACGTGACCAGGCTTCGAGCTTCTTGGTTTCCATCATTGCATCGCCATCTCCGCCGGTGTCGGCCGGGGCAGCCGCGGGCGCAGGGCACGCAGCAAGCAGGGCCGCGCTTGTTGCCAAGCCCGAAACCTGCAGGAAGCGACGACGCGAAAGCATCTTCTGTGTGTCCATTCAATCCTCCATGTTAGAAATTGTGAAAATGGGTTGAAACGGATGGAGTGGCGTAGAGCGTTTAGCCCAACCTCTCCGAACTATATGACAGTTCAATTGACCCTTTCGACGGCTCTGAGGCCAGACCACTGGTCCTCTTCGCAAGAGCCAATCACGGCACGACAATAGATTAGGCCAAGAACCAATGGCCTTCCCAGTTTAGGTCCTTCCTTCGACGGTTCTTCAATACGGGCGCGCGTTTAGGGGGTTCCTGCGCTGACGCAAGGATAATAACCTTTATCTACTGTCATGTCCAAATTCTTAGGGCTGTGTATCGCGTTACCTACTTCGGAACCCGGTTGCAGACATACCGGAAATGATCATTGCGCACGAGCCGTCCCAACTCACCTACCGTTGCCAGACCTCAATGGCTTCGTTGGGCGCGTCCAGGCTGCGAAGCTCTTGCATAAACGCCTCATGCAGGTCGTCCGCCATTTCCCCCTGATCTTCGGCCAGATTCGTCTCCGTCCGCGGGTCTGCGGCCAGATCATAGAGCTCCCGTTCGCCGGAAGAGCCAACCGGCGCGTAGGCCCAACGATCTGTGTACAACATCGGCGTAACCCGGTTTGGCGCAAGCTCGCCTTCTTCCAATCGCGTGAAAGTTGCCGACACGACACAGTCGTGAGGAGAAGCTCCACTATCCCCCCGCAGCAGCGGCGCAAAAGAACGTCCATGCATCGGCTCCGGCGTCTCCACCTGCACGCCTGCCAGATCCATAAGCGTCGGCGCTATGTCCGCTGGCCGTAGCAGGGCATCAACTGTGCGGCCTCCCTCGAGGCCCGGTGCCGCCACCAGGAATGGAATATGGACTATCTCCGGATACAGCGGCCAGAAGCGGTCATCGAACTTGCTGATGTTCGACTTCCCGGTGCGGTTGTGTTCGCCCAGACTAAATCCGTGATCGGACATAAACACTACGATCGAGTTGCGCCACAGATCCAGGTCGTCAATCTTGGTCAGTATGCGCCCGACCCACCTGTCCACCAGCTCCGCCTCCGCGCAATAGTGGGCTCGCAGATTGCGCAGCTCCGCTTCGGTGTAGTCGCTCGCTTTCCCATAATTGGGATGCAGCATCGGCGGGCCGTCATAGTCGGGATCATAGCGGCGCACCATGTACTCAGGCGGGTCCCAGGGCTCGTGTGGATCGAAGAAGTCCACCCAGAGGAAAAAGGGACTGTGCTGGTCGTTCTCCTCCAGCCACTCCACCGCCAGCTCAGCCGTACGCGGCGCAAACCGGTCGATCTCCCGGTACCAGCGGCGGTTAATCCATGCATGGAGGTCGATCAGATTGCGCCCTTGAAAGTGGTTCCCGATATTTCTTGTCTTTTCGTCGGCCATCGCTTCTTCGATCGGGTGATTCATCCCGATGAAATAGGTATTGCCCTCTTGGCCGGGCAGCGTATGTGCGCCATCGAACCCCTCGAAAAACGCTGCCCGCACGAGGTGTGGGCAGTCCCCCAACAGCTGGCTGACGTAGCCCGCCTCACCAAGGATCTGCGGCAAATGATTTGGGCTGCTCCGTCGCCGGTCCTGCCACGGGTACCATGGCCAGCCCACGCGCCCGGTCGTGAAGTCCGTTCGATGGGGAATCGTAGGGAAGCTGCCCGTGTACAACCTGGACAGGCTCACGCACCGCTCCGAAAAGCGGTCAAGATGCGGTGTACGCACCGGCATCGCCGCTGCACGGTCAAACAAATTGTCGTAGCGGAACGTATCGGAAATTATTACAATGATATTCATCTGAACTGTCCCTCGATTCGCCAACGTTATACTGCCAGAATGTCCGGTCCTTCAACCGTGGCCGCCTCCTCCAGTGCACCTGACGCGGCCATCTCGCCCATCGTCGCAAAGGACGCGCCCGGCTTGCGGCCCACATGCTCCGAAACTGCGTCGATCATGCGGAACGTGTGCTCGTAGTCGTCGGCGATACCGTGCGTATGCATCAGCATAATGACAATCGGGCTGTGCTCGCTGATCCGGTCCAGGTCCCGCCGCGCCAACTCGATGAACTCCTCGCTGCGCTCACCGGACCCTCGCCACGTATATTCGTTCAGGATGGGCACTTCAATGACATCGTCATACCATCGAAAAGGATGGTACGGAATGTTGTCGACCCAGTCCTGCAAAAGGTCCCCGCTGTTATGCGGAAGATGCGCGTAACCGCTGCCACTGATATACATGCAAGTGTGATACCCGATGCCGACCTCCCGCAGCGCGCTGAACATTGGCTTGGAGATGGCCCCGCACGGCGCGCGGAACACTGTCGGCTCAACCCCCAGGTCCATCGCAAAGACTTCCATCCCTTCTTCAATTCGTTCGCGCAGGTTATCCACCGTATAGCGGGGCATCAGCTCCTCGCTGCGCTCATCAAACTCCGACTGCAGAGTGGACAGGATTGAGGTCGCCGGCCACGCAGGAGGTCCGAACTCGTAACAGTCCGCATGGGTCAGACCATGTAGTTGAATATCATGTCCTGCGTCGCGTGCAGCAATCAACGCATCCTTCCATTCCGATGTCATCGGCTTGCCGCCGCCCTTGGGCACTGTGAACCAGGTTGATCCAAGACCGCGAGAGCTGAAAAACTCCGTCGAGCGCCTCAGGGACTCAACCATCGCGCTACCGCCAGAACCTGCGTCGTCAATACTCCATGAATAAACGGTCATTAGTCTCCCTCTCCGGTTGAAGTTGCCCGCCCATCTGGTCAAACACCAGGCTTTGCCGACTCGATTACCCTTTTACTGCCCCAACTGTAAGCCCTTCCAGGAAATAACGTTGCAGAAAAATGAAGACGATGATCAACGGGACCACACTCAGAAACGCGGCCGCCGACGTAATACCGTAGTTTACCTGGAACTCGCTGCGGAGCAGAGCGAGCCCTAGTGGAAGCGTGTACAGGTCCTTATCGTTGAGCACGACCAGAGGCCAAACCAGGTTATTCCACTGAGACGTGAAAACGACTATGGACAAAGTCGCGAGGGCAGGTGCCGACAGCGGCAAAATGATGCGCCAGAACACACCAAAATCGGAACAGCCGTCGATGCGTGCCGCGTGCTCAAGCTCCTCTGGAATGGTCTGCATGAACTGCCGCAGTAGAAAAACGCCAAGTACGTTCGCCAGTGCAGGTATGATCAGGCCGCCGTATGAATTCAGCAGACCCAGCTTATTGGTAATGAGGAAAGCCGGGATCAGGAGCAGCGCGCCTGGAATCATGATCGTTGCCAGCATCAGTCCGAAGAGAAAATCGCGAGCCCAGAACTGTTTCTTCGCGAAAGCGTACGCGGCGAGAGCGTCGATTAACACTGTTCCCACCGTGACGAGCACGGCGACAAGTATGGTGTTGAAAAACCAGAGGCTGAAAGGCAGTTCTCTCAGAATGTAGGTGTAGTTGTCCCAGACGAACTGTTCTGGAAACAACCGCGGGGGGATCGAAATGAGGGTATATGTCTCCTTAAAGGAAGACGAGAAAATGTAGAGATAGGGCCCCAGCATAGTTATGACCAACGCAGCCAAAAGTACGTAGACCACAACTGCCTGAGGCAAAATCCTGATGAGCTTTTGTGTTTTGCGATTGAGAATGGTCTGGGCCACAGATTCTTCCCCTTAAACCGGCGTGGCGCAAGTTGCGATAGAGGCGGGGCAAGCTACCTTTCGCCCAGCACTCGCATCTGCACAAAGGAAATCGGCATAATGATCAGCAAGAGCACAACGCCCATGGCCGCGGCCATTCCGACCTGGCCGTATCGGAAGGCATGGTTGTAGATGTACCAGACGATCGTGGCAGTGGAGTGCACCGGTCCGCCATTCGTGAGCACAAAGACGGTATCGAAAAGCTGAAACGCCCAGATCGTCCCCATCACGACCGAGAAGAGGATCACGGGACGCATCAATGGAATCGTCACTCGAATGGCAACCTGCCAGGAATTGGCCCCGTCAATGCGGGCAGCCTCATGCAACTCTTCCGGTACGCCTAACATGGCAGCCAGGAACAGAATTATGTGAAAGCCTATCCCTCGCCACCACTCAACCAGGAGGATCCCGTACAGTGCAAAGTTAGGGTCGGACAGCCAGTAAATCTCAGGAACGCCCACAAAACTCAGCAGATACGTCATCACACCATAACGGGGAGCCAGAATATAACTCCAGATCTGGGCCGTGGCTGCGGCTGAGGCAAGCAATGGAAAGAAAACAACCGACCGGTAAAAGTCTTTGAAGCGGACAAGCTTGTTGCCAATGAGGAATGCCAGGGCCAGCGCAGTAATGACCGCTATCGGCACTACCGACACTGTATACTGCAAGGAGTTTTTGAAAACGGTAAGGGTGATATTGTCAGTCGTTAAGCTGACGTAGTTTTGCAGTCCGACAAAAGGCTTGACGGGTTGGACCAGATCACCTCGAATTAGCGACAGCCAAAGCGCCCAGAAGAAGGGACCGACATTGAAGACAGCGAACAAAATCATAAACGGAAGGATGAAGAGATAGGCGCCTACATTGCGCCTGACAGCGGACCGTTTCCAGAACGATACAATGGCCGTGCGGCTCTGCACTGAAGATGATGTGGCTGAAGTCATAGGTTCTGCCCCATATTGGAATGATTCTCCAGTACGCGCCCTATTGTTAATCGAACTTCTGCTGTGGTATTCACCGCTCTTGGCCCTGGCGGCGAAGCATGCTCGTTGAAGGTCCGGTCAGGGCTGCAGTTGAACCAGTGCAACTGCAGCCCTGACTCGAATCAAGCTTTAAGCTTCTTCTTCTCTCAGCATGTCGTTTACCTGAACGACCATGTCTTCCACTGCCTCTTCAACGGTGCGCTGGCCCAGAATGAAGGATTCGATCGACGTGCTCTCGATATCCCAGAACTTGAAGATCCAGCCGCGGTACGGCCAGAAGAAGGTATATTCCAGGGTGGTCTGCGCCGTTGTCAACACCTCGTCATCAGGATAGAAGTTGACATGGGGTGACACGCTCATGAACCCTAGACAGCCGATCCAGGAGGTGAGCAGATCAGGAGTGACCAGCGTCTCGATTACATCCCATGACTCCTGGGGATGCTCGGTCTTGGCGGCTATCGCCAGCATGCCGACGCCGCCGTAGCAGGCCCGTCCACGCGGCCCTTCAGCCGGCCCTGTGGCCATGCGAGACGCCCCCAGTCTGAATTCCGGCTTCTCACTGCGGACCGAGTTGGCAAAAACGTTTTGGGCCGTGATCATGGCAATCTTGCCGTCGCGGAAATAGCCTCCCGCGCCCGGTTCCTGGCCGGAGATGGCGCCGGGCATCGCAATTTCGTATTCGTGATAGATAGCGTTGAGGAAATTCCAGCCATCGTACGCTTCTTCCGAGTTGACGATACATTCGGTCAAGTCATCGTTAAACCAGTGCCCGCCAAAGCGGCGCGGCCACTGCCCATTCTCATGCCAGCTCGCGGGATGGCCGCCAAACCCGTAGATGTCTTCCCCCAGTGCTGTGATGTCCTGGGAGATGCTTAGGAAATCCTCAACCGTATCGGGCGGCGTATCCGGATCGTGTCCGGCCTGTTCAAAGAGGTCCTTGTTCCAGAACAAATTGGACCCGCCAATGATCCAGGGGAATGAGTAGGTTGTGCCGTCGTATGTTCCCGGCCCCCAAGCGCGCTCGTAGAAATACGAACGGTCGAAATTGGTCGCCTCAATCATGTCGTCCAACGGCATGATATGGCCGGTGTTTACAAAGCGGGGGAAAGACTCCGTCTGATAACTCACGTCCGGGCCTTGGTCGGCGGCAAACGCGGCGACGAACTTCTCGTTGTACTGCCCCCAGGGAACCTCGCTGAAGTCGACGCTGATCCCAGGAAGCATTTCTTCGAGCACATCCAGCGTAGGTTGGGCGCAGAGCTTTGTCTCGTCGCCAGCAGCCTTATGCGGGCCCTTCCACATCGTCAGCGTGACCACTTCCATCGCTGGCGCGGCCCCGCCTTCGTCGCCGGCGGCAGGCACGGCCGGTGCACAGGCGGACAGGCCTGCGCCCAATGTGGCAACACCTGCCACTGTGGCGGAACGAGCCAGAAAACTACGTCTGGACAACTTTGTACCGGTAGCCATGGTGGATTCCTCCTTGGCTTGCTGTGAGGCAGACGCAGATGCGACGCCTCGTCGGTTCAAAAAGGGAAAGATTGGCTTGTCAGGTTGGTAATTTGCTTCCTTACCCCAGTTCTTCCAGCACCTTATTCAACCCTTCTACAGTCTCCTCTATATCCTCGTTGGTCAGCAACGGACTGACATTCAAATGCACGGCGCGGCCCAGCAGGTCCAGGCTGCGAGGACACATGTCCTTGTCATATTCAATCTCCCGTTGAGCCCATCGCCACGGCCCGCCCGCATCTGTCCATGTGCGCTGGTTCATGATCGGAACCCAGTGCGCATATACATGGTAGTCGATTCCATCGGGGGAATACAGTGTCCCGGCGCCGATGTTTTCAGCCCGCAGCGCCTCCGACACCGACAAAGCTTTTTCCGAGCTGTCCATGAAGAATACGGTGGCGATCGCAATATCCCCATCCGGGTCCGCCATCTCGCGAAAGCTGATTCCTTTCCGCTCCATAACGCCCTCAATACCTGCCTTGATCATCCGCTTGCGATGCCGCATATCATCGATCAAACCGTCCAGCCTCGCCAGCTGCGGCAGTGCCACCGCCGCCAGAAGCTCGGGCATCCGAAAGTTGACTCCGCAGAGCAACTCTTCCACATTGAACTTGAGCTGTAGCGCGCCAATCACGTCGTGGAACATGTTGGCGCGTTTCCACACCGATTCGTCGTCCGTAACCACCATCCCGCCCTCGCCGGATGTGATAATCTTGTTGAACTGAAGACTGTAACAGCCGACATCGCCAAACGTCCCGAGCGCCTGCCCCTTGTAGCTGCCGCCGTTCGCCTGCGCAACGTCCTCAATGACTCTGAGCCCATGCTTGTTCGCCACGGCCATCATCTCATCCATCGGGCAGGGCGCCCCGCGCATATGCACCGGCATGATCGCCTTCGTGTAAGGCGTTATCTTCCGCTCAACGTCCTCCGGGTCCAGCAGGAGCGTCTCGTCGACCTCAGCGACCACCGGAATCCCGCCGGCCGCCACCACCGCGGACGCAGATGCGATCCAAGTGTACGCCGGCACGATCACCTCATCGCCCGGCCCGATGCCAATACCATGCAGCCCGCAGACCAGCGACGCCGTCCCCGACGTGACTGCCACCGAATATTTGGAGCCCACCTTTTCGGCGAACGCCGTTTCCAACTGGGTGGCCTTGGACTCCTCCTCGCCGGGACCGTAGTACCGAAATAGACGTTTCGCTCGCAACACTTCCAGCACGCCCGCCTCTTCCTCCTCCGCAATCGCCATGCCGCCCGGATACATCGGCGGATCAGGTTTCTGTTTGGCCGGCGTGCCTCCATGAATTGCCAACTTCTGACTATGCACTTGCGTCATATGTCATCTCCCTGAACAGTGTTTTGGATGACGGCTCAGGTCAACTGCGGGAGGCAGATGGTAGACCTTGAGGCGTAAATTGGAAAAATCCGTAACAAACTACTGCGTATTCCAGCGCTCCGATAGGTTTTCATGAGCGAGACTATCGCAAGAGTGTTTCTGTGGTTGGTTTTATGAGAGTTGAAACGACACGGACGCATCAACTATTGGTGCTGAATTTCGGTCGGGGTCAGTTGCTCCACATAGACGTAATACGCACCCAAATCCTTGCCATCTTCCATCTCAAACCAAGTCTGTAAATGGGTTCCGCCCGCTGGCAAAGTCAACGTGAACCTGGCGGCTTCGTCTTCGGCATCGATACCCGTCTCCGCCTCCTCGTCCCCGATTGCAATGCGTGCGCGGCGTATCGGCAGAGCAGCACCCCCGCCCCATACCACGCGCTCCTTAAGCGACGGTTCGGAGTCGGCGCCCGTCTGCTCTACGCTGACTTCCTCTGCCGCGCGAATGGAGATCATGCCAAAGGGTGTCGGCTCACCTCCAGCCAGTCCCGCAGCAATCGGAGCGTCCTCCTCCACCGGCCAGCGCCGCAGTTCGAAGCGGTAGGTCCCTGCCTCGACAACCTCTACCTCCCAATGCCCGTTGCAGATCAGGCCCTGGCGGACAAGACTCTGATTCCAGGCGCATTCGCAGTCTTCGTTGCGCCAGTCATGCGTGTTCAATCGCAGTCTCGTTGCCCCCGGCCCGCCAATAGCGATGGGTATATCTTCAGCAAACTGACGGGAGACCTTCCTCCACCACTCTTCGTAGGCGAGACGCAACTCAGATACAATGTCAGGGTTGGAGTCGGCAACGTTGCTGCGCTGCTCCGGGTCATTCTTGATCGAATACAGCTCGCGCCCGTTCACAAGACGCCAGCCGTCGGTCATCACTGCGCTCTTGCGCCATTTGACCGGGTACGTCAGTCTCTGCGAATCTGTGACCAGCGCACGGTCAGGCCAATCCACCCGTTTACCCACTTCAGGTCGCATGAACTGTGCCAGGCTGCGACCGTCGAAACTGTTGCCTTCCGAACCTTCCAGTCCGCACAATTCGATCAGCGTCGGCAAAATGTCGACATTGGCCGTCACTTCCTCCACGTCCTGACCTCCGTCGATTCCACCCTCAGGCCAGTGGAGAAAGAAAGGTACCCTATGCCCGCCATCGTACTCCGATCCCTTCTGCCCGCGCATTCCCGCGTTGAAACCGCTGATGACGAAATGGTCGTCATCCACATCCAAGCCGCCTCCGGAACCGTTGTCAGTCATGAAAATGAAGATCGTGTTTTCAGCCAACCCCATCTCTGCCAAGCGCCGCCGCAAACCGCCGACGTTTTCATCAATGTTGGCAAGCATCCCATAGAAGTTTGCACGCTTCTGGTGGGGTGTGACTGGCACGTAGGGATCGCTGTAGACCGGATCAACCAGGAAGGGCCCGTGCGGCGCATTGGTAGGAATGTAACAAAAGAAGGGCTTCTGCCGGTTGCGCTCAATAAACTTCAGCGCCTCTTGAAACCATATGTCAGTGCAGTATCCCTCATAACGAGAGTGGCCTTCTCCGTCCCAGTAACTGTCATCGAAATAGTTATTGCCCCAGTAGTCCGGCGTCTGCCCGACGCCGCCGCCGCCATGAACAACCACAGTGTCGAAGCCCCTGTCCTGCGGGCGGTACGGGGCGTTGTCACCCAGGTGCCATTTGCCGAAAATCCCCGTTACATAGCCGCTCTCTCGAAAATAGTCTGCCATGCTTATTTCGTCGGTCCGCAACAGCGAACGCCCACCTATCGTGTGCCAAACGCCAGTGCTGTTGGCGTAGTGGCCAGTCAACAGCCCGGCACGAGTCGGCGCGCATGTCGGTCCTACGTGGTAATCTTTAAGACGCACGCTTTCGTCGTACAGAGCGTCGATATGAGGTGTCTTGACCACGGGATTGCCGTGACACGAGAGATCGCCGTATCCCTGATCATCGGTTAGAACAAAGACAACGTTGGGTCGGTCGGTCGCCATGACACAATTCCTATACGAAATAAGACTGGCTACTTGCTCTTCCGCTCAATTCTTCGGCTGAACTTACTGCCCTTGTATCGGGCAGAATCAAAGACTGCAGGGGAAATGGCCGGAACGCTCAGGCCTTGGCTTGAATGAACTGCAAGACGATCACAGGTGCTGGCCTTTGCTCAGCTTCTCGACGTAAACATAGTACGCCCCCAACTCCCCGCCGTCCTTCAGTTCAAACCAGGTCTGCAAATGGGTCGCGCCAGCTGGAAGCTCCAGCGCAAAGTCCGCGCCCCTGTCGTCGGGCCCAACTGACTTCCATGCCTCTTTTCCAGCAATAGAGATTCCCGCCCGGTGGACCGGCAAGGCAACCCCGCCGCCCCATCGGATCCGCTCTTTCCACGACGCACCGGCATAGGCCTCCGCGTCAGGGTCTATACGAAGTTCCGTCCACGAAAAAGGTCCATCTCCTGCCAGACCGGCGGCAATCGGCGCGTCCTCTTCCACCGGCCAGCGGCGCAGGCTGATGCGGTAGAGACCTGCCTCGACGACGTCCACTTCCCAATAGCCGTTACAAATCAATCCCTGCCGGACCAAGCACTGATTCCACGCGCCTTCCCATTCTTCATTGTGGTAATTGCGCCAGTCGTACGTGTTGAGTCGAAGTCTGGAGGCTCCCGGCCCGCCTATCGCGATCGGAATCTCTTTGGCAAACTGACGCGAAACCTTCTTCCACCACGCCCCGTAGGCCGTACGCAGTTCCGCAACCACGTCTGGATTCTCCCCCGCCAAGTCGCGCCGCTGTTCAGGGTCCTCCTTGATAGCGTACAACTCCTCACCGTTAACAAGCCGCCAACGATCTGTCATCACTGCGCTTCTGCGCCACTTGATTGGTCGCGGCAGACGCTGCGTATCGGTGACGATCACCCGCTCCGGCCAGGTGGATTCCTCCTGTACGCCGGCTGCTTCATTGTCCACTGCATGAGCAGATGCTGCCCGATCCCTGCTCCCATTATTTCGCAGCAACGGGACCAGGCTACGGCCATCGAAACTGCTTTGGTCCGCACCTTCCAGACCGCATAACTCGATGAAGGTAGGCAGAATGTCAATGTTGGCTGTCATCCGGTCGACGTCGCGGCCTGTGTTCAAGCCCCCAGCCGGCCAGTGCATAAAGAAAGGCACCCTGTGGCCGCCGTCATACTCTGAGGCCTTCTTCCCGCGCATGCCCGCATTGAATCCGTTAACGACAAAGTGACTCTCATTCACATCCAGACCGCCCGAGGAACCGTTGTCAGTCATGAAAATGAGTATCGTGTTATCTTCCAGCCCCATCTGCCTTAACCGGCGCCGCAATTCGCCTACATTCTCGTCAATCTTGGCAACCATTCCATAGAACTTGGCCCGGCTCTCGTGGGGCGTCAACGGCAGATATGGGTCACTGTAGCCGGGCTCGACCAGATGGGGCGCGTGGGGCGCATTTGTAGGAATGTAGCAGAAAAAGGGTCTTTGCCTATTGCGCTCGATGAACTTCAACCCCTGTTGAAACCAGACATCAGTGCAATATCCTTCGTACCGTTTGAACTGCGCCCCATCCCAATAGCTATCGTCAAAGTAACTGTTGCCCCAATAGTCTGGCGTCTGACTGACGCCTCCCCCGCCATGCACGACCACCGTTTCAAAGCCTCGGTCCTGCGGGCGGTATGGGAAGTTGTCGCCCAGATGCCACTTGCCGAAAATCCCAGTGGCGTAGCCGCTCCTCCGAAAAAAATCGGCCATACTGACTTCATCAGCTCGCAACAACGACCGCCCGCCGCTCGTCCGCCAAACGCCGGTACTGTTGGCGTAGTGTCCCGTCAGAAGACCGGCGCGCGTCGGCGCGCAGGTTGGCCCTACGTGGTAATCTGTCAGACGCACGCTGACCGAATGCAGCGCGTCAATGTGAGGCGTCTTTAGGATAGGATTTCCATGGCAGGAGAGGTCGCCGTACCCCTGGTCGTCGGTGAGCACAAATACGACGTTGGGCCGCTCCATGGTTACACTGGGGTCCTTACTGCCAGGGGGTTTTCCATTCGCCGAAATTCTGTTCCGCGTCTTGCCCCCGAACCAGCACAGGCTTCCAGCGGCCGTCCAAAGAGTTGTCCTCGGCCTGCCGCACATAAGTGGGCACGTAGCGTAGCGTAAGCCCGCAGCGCCGCCTGTTCGAGCGGTTCGGCAGACTGCCGTGGATGAGAGTGCCGTCGTGGATCGATATCTGACCTGCCTGCAGCGGCAGATCGACGGCGGTCGCAGCTTTCTCAGGCGTAACGTGGACTTCCTGGTTAATGCTGAGCAGATTACCCTCCTGCTCCGCCTTGCCGTGCTCCACCACCCCGGCCACATGCGTTCCCGGAATGACCTGCATACAGCCGTTTTCCACGTCGCTGTCGTCAACTGCATACCATGCCGTGACGGCCAAAGGCGGCTCCAGCCCCCAGAAGGTCACGTCCTGATGCCAGGCGACAAATGCCTCCGCTTGATCACCTTCTCCATATTTGTTGAAGAAGTGGGTTGCGAGCAGGAATATATTTGGCCCGATCAGCTTTTCGATGGCATCGAGGATAGTGGGATGTGTGGCAAGCTCCCAGATGAACTTTTCCTCATAATGGTGGTCAATGAGCCCGATTTGGGCGGTTTCCTTGTCAACTCGGGCCTCCAGATCGTCAAAGGCCCGCCGGTACTGGGTGACCTGCGGCTCATCGATCACGTCAAGGGTTCCAAGGAATCCGTTTCGCTTATATGCTTCCACTTGAGTCGGGGAAAGGATCATGATACCCTCCATAGCGAAAATGGAACTGTCAGTAGATGAGGATAACGCCAGTACGCAGCAATTGCAAGCAGAAAAAAAGTGCCTGTGTCGTGCACCGCCTCTTACATTGTGGTAGACTGCCTGCAGTATCAACTGAATGTAGAATTGACAGCTCACAGCGAGGAGAGACCCGACATGACAGAACGCCAAGTACCAGGCTGGGTGCAGGAACACATTGGCCGCTATCTCGACTCCAACGGTGAGGACGGCCATATCTGGAACGGCGTCCCCACGCTGCTGCTGACCACAACCGGGAGACGCACCGGCAAGTCACGCACCACCCCGCTCATCTACGGCAAGGTTGAGGGCGAGGAAAAATATGTAATCGTCGCCTCTCGCGGCGGCGCCACACATCACCCTTCCTGGTATCTCAATCTGGTCGAGACCCCGGCCGTGCAGTTGCGAGTCGGCACCGATTGCTTCGACGCCACAGCCCACACTGCTACAGCGGAGGAAAAGCCCGCTCTCTGGACTTTGATGGCCGACATCTGGCCGGCATACAACGACTACCAGGCCAAGACCGCGCGCGAAATTCCGGTGGTCGTTCTCAAACGAGCGTGAGCAGTAGGAATATGACGCCGCGCCTCCCCGGTGCGAACAAGAGCCCGGTTTCGGTCGGCTCCGTTCGTGCCGGCTCTCTACGCCTCCCTTCCCCTTTCCCGTTACGTTCAGTCGAAACCGACAACTATCGCACCAGAACGATCACGCTCGACGTCAGCCTCGACGCGACGCCAGGACAGTTTGTCATGGCCTGGCTGCCTCGCTTTGATGAGAAGCCCTTCTCATTGGTCGATTCCGACCCGGTAACGCTGATGGTCACCGCGGTCGGTCCATTTACCAGGATCCTGCATGAACTGGAGCCGGGCGATCCGCTTTGGATTCGCGGTCCGTTCGGCAACGGCTTTCAACTGCCTCCGGCCGGCACACGCGCAGCTTTCATTGGTGGTGGGTATGGAGTAGCGCCCCTGCTTTGGCTGGCCCGCGCCTGGCGGCAACAACTCTCGGCCCTTACCGTCTATATCGGCGCCGCCACGGCCAAAGACCTGCTCTATGCCGGGCGTTTCGCCAACCTGGCAGCCGCTGCAGAAGAAGAATGCGCTGCTCTGGAACTGCTCACCTGCACTGAGGACGGCAGCGCCGGGGCGACCGGGTTGGTAACCGACCTGCTGGCAACCCCGCTTTCCGCAGGCGAATTCGATCTGCTTTGCGCTTGTGGTCCCCACGGCATGCTCTCGGCCATCGACCGCCTGGGCGAAGATCAATGCGTCCAGCGCCAGCTGTCGTGGGAGGCATATATGCGCTGTGCCGTAGGAATTTGCGGTTCATGCGAACTTGACGGCAGTGTGCTTTGCCTGGACGGTCCCGTCCTGCAGCAGAGCGGCCGCGAAAGGCTCCGCTCGGATCAGTACTAAGGCTTGGAGGAACAATTCAGCCGCAACTGATTCGCAGACCTGAATGAGGACAACGGAGCTTTTTTCTCTCTCCTCACTCTTCTATACTTTATCTTTGCATATGGGCGGTCGGCCGCAAGCGGCCTCCCTTGTGCAGGGGCTGCGCCCCCGCAACGCCCCCCTACAAAAACATGCCTCACCGACCGTGTGTACTCTTCCCAGCGTCGTGTCTGGCCAACAGTGTCTCCTCCCCCGCTTGCCGCCTCAACCCACCGACCACCGACCTCCAACCGCAGAAGTTACTGATCACTGACCCCTGCAGTTCCGCGCTTTCGGCCCTCCCTTGTGCAGGGGCTGCGCCCCCGCAACGGCCCCCTACAAAACCATCGCTCATCGACCGTGTGTGCTCATTCCAGCAGTGCCGCTCCAGCAACGTGTCTAGCCAACAGTGTCTCCTGCCCCACTTACCGACTCAACCCACCACCCACCGAACAGTAATCACCGGTGTTCCACGGACGATTGAAGTTCCACTGAAAGCTAGTAACTGACTACCAAAAACTGCAGTTCCGACCGTGTCTGCCCATTCCAGCAGTACCGCTCCGCCAGCCTGGCGGCCGCCAACCGAGCACGCCATCAGATTGCCTGAATGACGGCAGCGATAAAGGGCTGGTCAAGACAGGCACGTATATGGCTTAGTAGCTATGGCTAGGAAATTAACTTGCGGGGCCTCAAATCAGAGGCGGCCGGCACACCGTAAGCGGACACGGCGTTGAGAACGCCGTCAAGAACTGCGGTTGCAACGACTTCGGCGGCGACTGCTCCCAGCAAGCTCAGCTCCACTTGCGCATCGAGCGCGCCGGTTGCCAGCGCGAACAGACAATCGCCATCATAGAGAGTATGCGCAGGCCGCGTCGTGCGGCTGACACCGGTCTGCGCCATCTGTGCCAACTTGGTTACCTCGGTTTTGCCCAGGCCGAGATTGGTTGCGACCACGCCGATCGTCGTGTTGCTCTGGACTGGGTGAATGGCTTGGTCCGGAGATTCGGATTGCGATTCGGAGGGCTGATCCGGAAGCTCTTGCGGCCGACCAAACAAGAAGGAGTCGATGCGGCTGGCAGCCACTGTCAAACTGTCCACCAGACCTCCGCCCTCAGGGTCACGGGCCCCGGCCACCAGTTCAGCCCGCATCGGGTCGACAATATCGCCAACCGCGTTGACCGCCATCAGGGCCGACACCACCACCCCGCCCGGCAAGACAGCAGACGCCTGTCCCAATCCACCCCGAGTAGCTCTATCCATCCCCAACAGTTTGCCTACTGTGCAACCGACGCCCGCGCCGATTGAACCGCGCCCCACATCCTCCCCGGTCGCTGTGTCGCAGGCAGCGTATGCGTCGCGCTGGGTAGGGTAGACAGTCGAGCCGCCAAAACCCAGGTCGTAAAGAATTGCTGCCGGCACAATCGGCACCGGCGCGGCCGGCGTATACCAGCCATGTCCTCGCTGAGCCAACCAATCGACCACCCCGTGCGCGGCCCCCAACCCGTAGGCTGAGCCCCCGCTGAGCAGGACGCCATGGACCTGGTCAACTCTGTTCACGGGATTCAGCAGCTCGGTCTCACGCGTGCCCGGCGCCGACCCGCGCACATCCACACCGCAGCAGCTCCCGGAAGGCGTAAGCACGACCGTACAGCCGGTTCCGTTGTCCGGATCCGACCAGTGGCCGACCAAAATGCCATGCACGTCGGTCAGCGCGCTATTCACTCTTTCCCATTCTTGCTGTAACTTGCCTCTTCAGATAGGCCATGAGGACGTGCAGGCCGCGCAGTCGTTGCGGGGATATTGCTTCATGCAGACCAAGCAGGTAATGAATGTCATCCGGCGTCTGCAAAACCGTATCCGGGGACGCACTCTCCAACCCTTCCTGTACTATCGCGGCGTAGCCCCGGACGGTAGGTGACTCTTTCGGCACGTCGATATATACATGCACACCGGCGTCTTCAATGTCTGTGAACACAAATATCGGCGTTTGACATTCGTGGACCTGCTCCATCTGATCACGGGCGTCGTGAAGAAAGCCGGGAAGGTCCGGCATACCCATCGCAAAATCGAGAAGAGACTCCAGCCGCTCGCGCGGTTCCATACTGCGGAAATCTTCAATAATCTCGCGCAGCGGCGGTGGAGTCCGATCAATCTTTTCTTCAACGGTGAGGTGGAAATCCATTTAGTAGAACCAACGCTTAAACCTGAATTACCCCAACGTTAGAGGCTTTAATTTTGTCATTTTGATCGTTTCAAAACTGGTAGGCCATTCTTGCTTTCGGAAACTTCGTAGCCTTCAGGTACGGCATCCAACGAACCCTCCTTTTCTTCTTTGGCGAAGAAATAGAGAGTCTGTTGCCGTCCGTTTCGCAGTGTGGTTTCCCTTGAATGCAGAATATATGTCCTGCCCTTGGAATTAGTATGCGCATACGCCATTTCTTGATGCTCCTTTGCAACTGAATGTTGGCAACTATCCATTTCCCATTCGCTTAGGCTTGGCTGCACGACTGCAGATGCCTTCCTGCGATTTGGGCGAACTGTCCTGCAGACAGTTACCTCAATTGTAATCCAGCTTTCCAAAAATACAAAAAACGCAACCGTTTTCTAATCTGAACAGTTAAGCCTTACTGCGCGAGATGCAATGTAGGTGTCGGTATAATCCGCCGGCGGCTGTCCCTCCCACCGATCTTCATAAAACGCGGTCAAGACAAGACCGGCGTCGAGCTGACCCCCAATCTGGTCCGTGAGCGTGTGCCCAAATTCAAGAGCTTCGCCCGCTCGCATGAACGCCTTCCGCTCCGCACTTGAAATGCTGGTGAGATCTGAATAGGGAAGCTTATGACGGACCTCCAGTATACCTTCATCAATCTTGCGCTGATCAAAGAGGTACATAACAGGGTTGACAAAACCTGCCAGCAGGACCCCTCCTGGTTTCAGCACGCGTGCGCACTCCCTCCATACGGGGGGCACCTCAGGGATAAACAGGTTGGAACAAGGGTGGACTATCAGATCGAAACACTGGTCTTCAAAGGCCAGCAGCTCACTCATGTCTCCTTCGACAGTCAACAACTTCAGGCCTTCGCGTTCCGCCACAGCGCGGTCTTGGGCAAGCTGGCGGGGCGAGTTGTCGAAGACTGTCACACGTGCGTTGACACTCTCGCCGGCCGCGGCCAGTATCGGCCCTTGTTGGCCGCCGCCCGAGGCTAAACAAAGGATCTCCGCGTCACTGAAGTCGGGAAACCACGCTCTCGGCACCTCTTTTGTCGGCGTAAGCACAATCTGCCAGTCGCCGCGCCTTGCCGCCGCTATGATCTCCGCGCTGACGGGGACCGTCCATCTGCTCTTGCGCTCTACAGCCTTGTCCCAAGCATAACGATTATAGGTTGAAACGTCCACACTTCCATCCATGTTGCTCGCCTGCCAGCGGGATTCGGAAACGAGAATGGTCTGTTTAAGGAATTTTTTCGTTAAATTCAACAGGCTGACTTTAGGTGTACCGCATCAGTTTCGAATTTGCAACCTGCTTGAGTAGGATCCCTAGGCTAAAAACCAAGGGATAGAAGCCAAGTAAGCGATGTCTTGCGCCCTTGTCTTCTGGTCCTTTCAGAGTGCAATCTAGAGTGGTGGGAAACGAATTTTTGTGCTATATTACGAGTGCTACCAGAGTAAAATCGAACTATATGGTGAGCCCCAATCCTTGGACCACGAAACGGGAAAAATAAGGTGCATCCGGACGGATGCGGTCTGCCGCCATCAGAGCACGAAGTGCTCTTCCGCCGGCGTGCGATAGTTGAGACTTTGATGTGGTCTCTCATGGTTGTAGAAGTCGAAATATACGCATAAGCCGGTTTGCAGCTCACGCACCGTGTCATACTGGTTGAGATAGATGTTCTCATATTTGACGCTGCGCCATAGACGTTCGCAGAAGACGTTGTCGAGGGCGCGGCCGCGGCCATCCATGCTGACCTGAATGTTGGCTGCGAGCAGGCAGGATGTGAAGGCATCGGCCGTGAACTGTGCGCCCTGGTCGGTATTGAAGATTTTGGGCCGACCTTTGCTGAGCGCCTGGCGCAGAGCATCAAGACAGAAGATGCCGTCCAGGGTGTTGGAAAGCTGCCAGGCGAGTACATAGCGGCTGTGCCAGTCGATGACAGCGGCCAGGTACATGAAGCCGCGCAGCATCGGCACATAGGTGATGTCAGCGCTCCAGACCTGGTTGACATGCGTAATCGGCAGATTGCGCAAGAGATAGGGATAGCGTTTATGCCCCTGGCCCGGAGAACTACTGCTTCTCCTGGGGTAGATCGCCTGAATGCCCATCAGACACATCAACCGTCTGACCCGTTTGCCATTGATCGCATAGCCCAGTCGGCGCAGATAAGCAACCATCTTGCGCCAGCCATAGAAGGGCGTGCGCAAGTACTGCTCGTCAATCAGGCGCATCAGATGCAGGTTCAGCGCTGACTCGGGAACCGCCTGATAGTAGATGGAGGAACGGCTGAGCCCGAGCAATTTGCCCTGGCGCCGTACACTCAGAGTCGGGTCTGCTACATCGACCATACACCGTCTCTCACGGACCGAAGCGGGCAACTTTTTTTTTCAACCACTCAAGTTCCATCTTGAGCCGCCCGATCTGTTCATAGAGTTCTGCTTCCTGCGCCTCCTGCTCCCGTTGCTTGCGCTCGCCGTTCGTAGCGAAGACGCTGGGCCCGTCTTCCAGCAGTTGCCGTTTCCAGGCCCTTATCTGATTGGCATGAATCTCGTGCTCACTCGATAACTGGCTAATCGTCTTACTGCCTTCGAGCGCTTCCAGCGCAACCCGAAACTTGAAGGCCGCCGCGTGTCGCCGCCGTTTCTTGACCATCGTTCTGCCCCTCCACAGGCTCGGTGAATTGCTCCATTATACACCTTAGCTTGTGGTCCAGTTTTTGGGGCCCATTTCACTATTCCCCCCGATCATGGCCGACGAAAACAGCGGCACAATTGGTGCTTTTGAGTTCTTTGAACAGTTCCCCAACGAGTAGGCCGCCATCGACTTTCTCGCAGCCTAACGCTGGCCAGACGGCGTAAGCTGCGCGCGCTGCGACTCCGACCGCAAAAGGAAGAACAGTACTTCCCACCGGCACCAATGCAATGGCTGCCGGACGCAGTTCGCTGTGCGACCATGAAGCATCTTCGAGCGGTCGCACATCCCTCTCCACTAGTGGCTCTATGTCAGGTACCTCATGCAGAATGCCCCCAAGGGTATCAGCAGCGTCCAGCAAAAGAAAGAACTGGGTATCAGCCTGCGGTCCGCATGGTTCATGTTAGACCGCCTTCTTGAGGCGATGGATCTTGGTGACGAGAAGCTGAAAGATGAGGTCGAGATCGACGGAACCTACTTCGGCGATCTGGAGAAGAATATACACAGCAAGAAAAGGCTCCGAGTCAGAGAGAGAACTGGCGGCAAGCAGGCCGTCTTAAGCATGCGCGAACGCGGCGGTCGGTTCGTGCTTCTTCCCGTTCACGACATCCAAGAGTATACACTGGAAGATTACATTCTCTTTCAGGGAGAGAAAGGATCAACTACCTTCATCGACGAGCTAATGAGTTTCGGCGGTTTGGGGGACTGGTACGAGCACGGCGTCTTTAAGCTTAGTAATGGCGAGTATGTCAGTGAGGAGGTGACCATTTACATCATCGAAAGTGTCTGGGCCATAGTCAAGCGCTCCCACTCTGGTGTATACCACGAGCGGAGCAGGAAAGACGGCCACCGCTACTACGATGAAATTGCTTTTCGGCTTGTCGAGGGTAACGTTGGCCTCCCCATTATGATAATAATCAAACACCACGCCCGAAAGTCTATAGAGACGCGGTTCGCCTACAAGGAGCTTGTGAACTGGAAAAGACGATTTGAAACAATGAGAGTAAGAAAGAAGCGAGCGCTTGCACCGGCCTGCAACCTTCAAGCGCTCTTTCGTCCGCGTGATTGCGGGGGAGGTCTGCCGGCATGATAGAGGAGTTCATAGCGTGGTTTTGGGATTATGCGACAGAACTGGCTGGGACAGGTGTAACAGCTGTACTAGGGTTTCTTTACAGACGACAGATAAAAAGGATGATTGGGAAGATTAGGGCAAGACGGGAAGACGCACTTATCGGTAGATTGGAAGACAAGTTGTTGGACAGATTGGACGAAAAACTGGCGGAAAGGTTGGACACAAGAATAGACCAGATGCTGAAAGAATTGAGGCCCCCGCCACCTCCTCACGGAATGTCAGGATCTTCGTGTCAGAAAACTGGCTTGTATCGAACGCAAGGGAGATTTAGAGTGGAGAAAACATTTACAGAAGGGGATACTTTTACTAAAGAGTCGTTTTACCATCAACTCGAGAATGTGGTCTGGGTATATCAATATCCGGAATAGAGAAACGGAGTTAACTTCACTTCTGCCCTCTTCCTTTCCCTTTGAGAGGAGTTCATTGGGGCTTATTCCCTTGTGAAATCCATCGTCGTTTTGGGTTGGCGAGATCGAGAACGGGGAGAGCTTCTCGGTGCTCAGAGAAATACCACACCCAGAGCCGGATACACAGTTTACAAGAAAGCGAATTACACTTGCAGAGAGCATAAACCCGCTGCATCAACGACAAAATTCTCTCTACTTAGACTCTCCCTGTCCTGCTTTTCTTTACTGGCCCTGTCAGTGACAGCATCTTTCATCCAGTTCTCGCACTCTCCGCCGCGCGCATTCTGCGTTGCGTCCGCTCCTGCTGGATCTGCTCGCTCATGCCGGGAAGCGTGCCATCTCGCAAAACGCAAATAATCTCCGCCATAATACAGACCGCTATCTCCGCGGGCGTAATCGCCCCAATATCAATGCCGATCGGCGCTCGGACGCGGTCAAATTTCGAGGCTGGTATGCTCTGCTCCCTCTCGAGCAGTTCGAAGACCGCGCGGATGCGCCGGCTGCTTCCGATCATTCCCAAATAGGCAACCGGATCGTCCAGCACCTCCAATAGACAGTCGATGTCATACTGGTGGCCCCGCGTCACCAGCACGAGATACGTGTCGCTGTCAAAGACATCTTTGCCCTGCCGCAGATCGACCAATGTAGGTCGAAAAGGCCCTGCCACCACCCGATCGGCGGTTGGGAAACGGGCAACATGGGCAAATTGAGGCCGATCGTCAATTACAGTTACCAGAAAGTCGCACGTCTCTGCAATCGAAGCCAGCGGTACGGCGATATGTCCGGCGCCGGCGATTATCAGATGCGGGGGCCGTGCCTGTACCTCGACAAACACAGAAAAACTGCCGTCATCTTCCACATAGCTGAACTGCATGTGTTTCTTGCGCTCAATCGCGGTCCGGGCGTCGTGAAGTACAGCGTTGCACTTTGCTCCCAGCCCCAATGCACCGGCAGGGCGTCGGTCCGATTGGGGCCAGACAACTGCATTGCGACCGACCGCCCCGGCATACATTCCGTCACCCGTTGTGACAGTAACCAGCGCAACAGCCTCTCTATTTTCAATCGCATTTATCAGAGTGCTGAGCAACTCTTTCTGCATTTCTCACGTATCTTTCTTATGCGCCCGCCGTCCCTCTTCTTCGGCGAAACATTGGCAATTGGCAACGCGCTAGAACTTGAGCTAGACACGCGCCAAACCTGATGCTAGAATCCGTCATATGCTCTGAATCGGACTTGCGTCTGCTTTTGCTTTGCAGTTGCATGCCGATTTCCAACCTTTCAAGGAGCCCGCAACCGCATGACCGAACTGTTCCAACCCGAAAGCCTGGTTGCCCTGCTGACTCTCGTTCTGCTCGAAGTTGTCCTTGGCATTGACAACGTAATCTTCATTGCCATCTTGAGCGGAAAGCTACCCGCCCATCAGCAGGCGAAAGCCCGTTCAACCGGTATCGGGCTGGCAGTATTTGCCCGCATCGCTCTTCTATTCAGTATTACCTGGATCATGCGGCTGACCCATCCTCTCTTCACCGTCTTCGACCATGGTCTCTCCGGCCGTGATCTGATTCTCCTGGTCGGAGGCCTGTTTCTCATTGGCAAGAGTACTTACGAAATCCACGAAAAGCTGGAATCAGGGCAACATAGCGGCAAAGCCAAAGCGACGGCAACATTCGCATCCGTCATCGCTCAGATTATCCTCATCGATTTAGTCTTTTCACTGGACTCGGTTGTCACCGCGGTAGGAATCTCAGGCAATCTCTGGGTAATGGTCCCGGCCGTCCTGGTTGCGGCCGCGGTCATGCTCTTCTTTGCCGGATCGATCGCCTCCTACGTCGAACGCCATCCGACGATGAAAATCCTGGCGCTGGCTTTTCTGATTCTAATTGGATTCCTGCTCGTGCTGGAAGGTTGGCTCCACGAAGCTGTCGAGGAACTGCACTTGAAAAACTATGCCTATTTTGCCATGGCCTTTTCTCTCGCCGTCGAAATGATAAACCTGCGGGTGCGCGAAAAATCGCAACCCGTTCACTTGCACAGCCGCATACCATCCGAGCAGCCGGACGAGGAATCCTAGAGTACGGTTTAGCGTGGCATACCGCATCCTCGCCTGCCGCGCCGGTCAGTCCGCCGACCCCTCTTTGTCTGGCGAGGATTCCCCGCCCCAGCGCTCGACGAATACATCCATAACGCCGCCGCAGACACCTAGGCTGTCCATCGAAATATCTTCGGTCAGGTCCACGTGGACAGTACGCGGAATCCCATCATGGATGACGTCCAACCCGGCTCGAATCACATCCGCCTCTCCACAGCCACCCCCTACGGTTCCCACGTGCCGGCCTTGCGGATGAATCAGCATCTTGGCGCCAACCTCCCTGGGCACTGAACCTTTGGCGTCGACAATCGTGGCAACGGCGACTTCCTGCTCGTCGGCCAGCAACTCCTGCAGATGGTGATATAGTGTCGCTGTCAAGGTGGCTCCCTACCTTTTCACTTTGTGATTTCCCAGGCGCAGCCTCTCTTAAACCTTGAACGAGGCATGCCCCGGTATATGTTCTCTTCTCTATTTTATTATATGGGCGGTCGGGCCTTCGGCCCTCCCTTGTGCAGGGGCTGCGCCCCCGCAACGCCCCCCTCCAAAACCATCGCTCACCGACCGTACGCCCTTGTTCCAACGGTGCGGCTTTGCCAGCCTACATCCGCGCGTCCGCGCCCGCCTGCGATAAAGCCAGGCCTCCGGTCCGCTTGCTTCAGCTTACCTGCTCATACTCCTCCCGCAGCGACTCATACTCGGCAGGCACGTCCATATCTTTGCGCACGCAGTCGCTGTCCACCTCCACGTATACGATTTCGTCATTGTAACCCGACAGCATATCTCGCAGCGTTTGGCCAGGCGCAAGTCCCATAAGTTCCGCAAAGGACCATTCAGGAATGTAAACGGGATGGCCCCGGCGCCGGTTGTGGCTGGGAATCACGACAGCGTCTGGCTCGGACCGTGCCCGCTCCACAATCTTCCTGATCACCTCTGCCGGAATGTGCGGCTGATCTCCCAAAGCCAGCAGCGCGCCCTGCATTGGCAAACAGGCTTCTCGCAACGCGCCTATTCCCACCTGGTAAGACCGCAGCATTTCATTGCGCCCATAGTCGGGATTGACAACAACCCTGGCGGGTCCACCCGCCAGACATTGGGCGATTTCGGCGCCGCGATGACCGGTTACAACCTGGACCGGCGACGCGCCGCCGGCTATGAGCCCAGCAGCAACTGCCTCGATTACAGTCCCGTTCCGCCAGGGCAATAACGGCTTGAATCGGCCCATTCTGCGACTGAACCCGGCAGCGGCAATTACTGCCGCCACAACTCTTGATTGCGTCACCATTGCAGTCTCAATAGGGGCGGCCGGCGCCCCGGGCGGGAACGAAAGAGGGCGAGGCGCTCTCGACTAATTCTCCAGCTGAACCTGGCTTCGAAATCAAATCATGCAACCTGTTCGGCACCTGTCAAGTGCCCCCGTCAATTTGCCCAGTATACCACAGGTAAGCCAGGAATCGGCTGGCCTCGCCCTGCGGAAAAACCGAACCTTCCGCTGCCGTCGACTGGAGCTCCGGGCCAGACGAGCGCGCACAGGAAGGTTTCGCCATTCTGTATCTCCTGCGGCAGCCCGAATCTGCATTAGTGATCATCAGGGCTCGTTGACGTTTGTCTGAACAACGACTTCAGGGTGCAAATTACGCCTGATCGTCGAAGGGCGGCCCAGCTGCGCAAAGAAAATCCGCTGCGCTCTTGGTGTTCTCCGCGTCCCTCCGCGACCTCCGCCGACAAAAAGGTGTTCTTCGCGACCCTTCGCGTGACTTCGCGTGACTTCGCGGATCAATTGGTTCTGTCTTTTTCAACGGTCAAGCGAGAAACATCCCTAACAGGCCTGCAGGCTTTCAGTTCATGTTGACATCTCAGAAACCTTCCCAAAATGTCAACGGAACGTAGTTAGCAGTACAAGCTGCTGTCATTCACAGCATCACTTTACGGATTGCCATGCCTCGCCATTTCGGACCTGGGGTCGTTCGAGCAAGTCTATCTTCGAAGATGCGCTCGCGGGTTACAATCCAGGATTTCGCCCATCATCCGCATAGAGTGCTATAATCTTTATATGCAGGATTCGGTAAAAACTACGCCAAATGGATCGCCTGAGAGACGTCGCTACGACTTGACGAAGGATCCGATCTACTATATCACTTTCGGATTTTTCGCTCTGCTCACAACCGCTCTGCCCGCCGCCTTGGGACAACCCAATTTCCTGCCGATCGCGCAGACAGTTGCTATCACTCTCTTTCTGGCCGTGCCTCTTCGCAGAGGTCTGGTAGGCAGAAGCATCCTTGTGCTCTCCGCTTGGCTGCTGCTACAGACCCTTATTATGATCGTGGGAACTGCGCTTCTGCCAGTACTTTTCGAACGTGCAATTCACGACGGTTTTTCCTACCACCGATCGCTGTTGGAATGGTCTGTTACCGGACAGGACCTGCCGGGCTGGCTAATGAACTCCCCTGGCACTCGACTCGTTGAGCTTTTTGGCGTCCTGCTTGGCAGCTTGTTTTCTGCAGGTCTGGTGGGTCTCTGGTTCCTCATGCGCGCTGTCAATCAGTTTGGCTATGCGGTCGGGCGTCTGTCCATGGAAGGGCCGCCCGGACTGCTCCTTGGGCTGATGCCATGGAGGTTGTCGACAATTGCAGGATATGCCGGCTTTATCGTCCTGCTTGCCCAGCCTCTCTTGAACAACGCCTGGAATCCTGCTTTTTACATTACGAGGCAGCGCCGCCTGATCACTGTTTCCATTGCTCTCATAGCCCTTGGCCTTCTGCTCGAAGTGACGCTGCCTGGTGTCTGGCGCAAAATCTGGCCGCTCTGAGCCGCCAGCTGAACTGTCTTTGAAAGGCATAGCTGTGTCAGTTTCCAGAATACCGGCCGCAGAGCCGTCAATATTTCCAGTGGAATTCGTACCGCACCACGCTTCACCGCCATGCTAGCTAGTATTGTCCTTCTGCCCATTGACCAACGCAGTGCGAGGCCTCACCAACAGTTCGGCTCACGAGCGCCAGCTATGCGCGTTATAGTTGGAAGCGAGTCGGATCGCGCGGCATTGCCTCTCCCTAGTTTCCTATCCTGATGCTACGCATAAAGCGGGTTAGCATAAAAGGGTTCAAAACCTTTGCCCAGCAGACTGAGTTTACGTTCGGCGCTGGCGTTACGGCTATCGTAGGGCCAAACGGCTGCGGCAAAAGCAATGTTGCCGATGCGATACGCTGGTGTCTTGGCGAGCAGAGCTTTGGCCTGCTGCGCTCCAAGAAAACGGTTGACGTCATATTTTCGGGAAGCGACCGCAGAGCAAGGCAGGGCATGGCTGCGGTGAGCCTCGTCCTGGACAATGAAGGCGGCCAACTTGGCATCGATTTCAGCGAAGTGGAAATCACGCGCCGGGCCTACCGCGACGGCGAAAATGAGTATCTCATTAACGGGCAGCGGGTTCGACTGCAGGACATCACCCAACTCCTCGCGCCCAGTGGATTGGGTAAGCGCGCCTATGCCGTGATTGGTCAGGGGCTGATCGATCGAGTGCTCAGCCTGCGGCCAGAGGAGCGACGAGCGCTCTTTGAAGAAGCCGCCGGCATCACCGGCTATCAGCAGAAGCGTTCCACTGCGCTGCGCCGTCTGGAGGCGACGCAGCTGAATCTCGACCGAGTTCGAGATATTTTGAGCGAGCTTTCGCCCAGGCTCGGCACTCTCAAAAGACAGGCCGAACGCACCCTCGAAAGGCGTCAGATAGAATCTGATCTGGAGGACCTTCTCCGGGTGTGGTACGGCTACGAGTGGCACCGCTCCCTCACCAGCCTGCGAGAAGCCCGGCAGAGGGCAGAGCGCGACCAGCACGCATCCCAAGTGCGCCGCCAACGAATGGATGCGATTCGCGCCAGCCTCGATGACATTCGCGCCCGCCAGAACAGGCTGCGCGACATGCAGAGCGAACAGAGTTCGATCAGCGACGCCCGCCAGCGTCAGATGGCTGAAGTGGTGCGCAGCCTCGCCGTAACCAAAGAACGCCTTCATCATACCGTTTCCCGCCACCAGGAGTTGAAAGACGAATGCAGCGAGCTGCTGGAAAGCAGGAGCTCGGCCCGGGCCCGGCTGCAGACACTTCAGGCGCAATTGGAAGAGGTCCAGGTCCGGCACAGCACCTGCCAAAGCGCCGTCGATCGGCTGCAGAACCAACTGGCCGAACGGCAAAGGCAGCACAGCGCCTCCCTGTTGCAATGGCGCGAGGCACAGGCAGCTCTGCGAACAAAGGAGAATCAGATTGCCGAGCTGCGCAGCCGCTTAAAGCATCTCGCCGAAAGACGCACCTCCCTGCAGGGACGGCGTGACGACCTTAAGGCTGAGATGCGGCAGCGCACTTTGGCCGCCGATCACGCAGCAGCGACTCTGACAACCATGGAAGCGGCCAGCACCGAACGCGGCGCCGAGCTCGAATCTGCCCAGGCACGTATCGCCGCCATTAGTGATGCGATTGCCGCCGACAATATCGCGCTGGGTGCCGAGGAACAGTCGCGGAACAGTGTCCTTCGTGAAATCGAACGCTTACAGACCCGGCTCGACCTCCTGCAGAGAATGCGAGGAGAAGGCAATGGGTACGCCAGCGGCGTTCGTTCCGTTTTACAGGCATCGCAACAGAACAGACTGAAAGGTGTCCTGGGCACGGTCGCATCGCAAATCGACGTTCCGGCCCGACTTGAAAGGGCTATTGAAGTTGCGCTGGGTGCGGCACTGCAGAATGTCATCGTCAGGACATGGAAGGACGCCCAGCTCGCCATCGAATTCCTCAAGAACTCCGGTTCAGGCCGTGCCACATTTCTCCCTCTGAATCGACTTCGTTCAGGCGGCCCCATCGCGGCGCCGGAAATCGACGGCATTGTCGGCAACGCCGCCAGATCCGTCGAGTACGACTCTGAAGTTGCGCCTGCAATCCAGCAGCTCCTGCAACGAGTCTGGATCGCCGACGATCTGGCAGCGGCACGCCATGCTCTCGACGCGCATTCAGGCGCCGCCAGCAGTGGCCGCCGCCAGCCTCACCGCGCCGGCAACAATTCCCCTCTGCCTACAGTGGTCACATTGGACGGAGAAATCATTCGCCCCGGCGGTGCTGTTACTGGCGGCAACGACGGTCGGCGTCAGCGGAGTTCCGTATTGGCGTGGGAAAGGGAGGCCCGCGAACTGCCTGCCGAACTAAGGCGGGCCAAGGCCCGGGAACAGCAGGTAGCAGATAGAACGCAGGCAGCCCGCCATCAGATCGACGAGCAAAGAAAAACCAGCACTGAACTCGAGTTACAGTTGCAGACGCTCAATCACGAAGTGCAGCGGCGGCGGGCAGAGCTGGAGCAAGCCCGGCTTCTCGCCGCGCAGACCAGGCAGGAGGCCGCCTGGAAGCAAGAGGCATTCGATCAGACCAATCGGGATCTGGCGGACCTGGATTCCCAGGAAGAGCTGTTGGTGCAGGCTTTGAGAGAGGCGACCGATTCCCTGGAAGGCACCCGGCAACGCGCCGACTTAGCCGAGACGGCCGCGCAGGCCAGTCCTGATGAGATGCTCAGTGAACTGGCCGACCGGCGCGCGCAAGCAGCCGCGGCGCAAGAGAATCTGAACAGCCAGCGTACCCTCCTGGCACAGCAGAAACGAGCATTCGCGCAGGTTGAAAGCCAGCTTCGGTCAAAGACAGATCGCCGCGATGGACTGCTTCAGGAGGCAGAGCAACTGCGTATTGAGATCAGTCGGATCGACTCTGAAGAGCGCGAATTGCAATCAGAAGGGACCGAACACTCGCTTAAGATCGCCGCCTTGGAAACCGAACTCAAGCAGTTGGAAGAGGAACGGATGCAGGCCGAGGCCGAAGAGCGGGCCGGGCAGCAGCTCCTGCTGCAGGACGAATCGGACTGGAACGCGTCTCGGCTTGCCTTGCAGCGGACTGAAGACAGGTTATCTATCCTGCGCCGCGAGATTAGACAGGATTTCGGGCTTGCGGAAATGGAAGAAGCCGACGGTCTGGCCTACCAGCCACCGCTGCCGCTGCAGACCCTCGTCGCACAATTGCCGGTCATCAGAGAACTGCCGGCCGGCTTGAAAGATGATGTCAGGGAAACACGTGCCCGCCTGCGGCGACTGAGCAATGTCAATCCGGAGGCGCCCCAGGAGTATCAGGAAGCTGCCAGCCGCCATCACTTTCTCCAGAACCAGTCCGATGACCTTGAAAACGCTGCCAGTGACCTTCAACAGGTCATCCGCGAATTGGACCACCGCATGGAGGGCGATTTGCGTCGCACCTTCGACGCAGTTGCCGTCGAATTTGTCGAATTTTTCAAACTGCTTCTCCGGGGCGGCACCGCAAAGCTTTCAGTAACCGATCCACACGACATTCTGAATACAGGTGTCGAAATCCTTGCCCGTCCACCTGGCAAGCGTCCCCAAAGCCTGGACCTGCTCTCCGGCGGCGAGCGCTCATTGACAGCTTGCGCACTGGTTTTTGCTATCCTCCGCGTTAGCCCAACCCCGTTCTGCGTTCTCGATGAAGTAGATGCTACCCTTGACGAGGCGAACGTAGACCGTCTTCGAGCCGCCATGGAGCTGCTCAGCCGCCAGACACAGTTCATCGTAATCACGCATAACCGCCGGACCCTTGAAATGGCCAACAGCATTTATGGGATTACGATGGGTGATGACGGCGTTAGCCGGGTTATCAGCCTGCGGTTGGAAAGCGATGAGCTCACTGTCGTTGAGGACGAGGAAGTTGAGCCTGCGGAGGCAATTGCTTTCTAAGCCGTAACTACCAAGCCACAGTGGTTGACCAGCCAGTCATTCCTGGAACCATTCAGGCTCTTGGTGACGCAACCGGTGTACAGCCGCCGCCATGCTCGCCAGCCGACACGTTGCGAAGAATGCACACGGTCGGTGAGGGATGGTTTTGGAGGGGGGCGTTGCGGGGGCGCAGCCCCTGCACAAGGGAGGCCGCTTGCGGCCGACCGCCCAAAATACAACAGCGAGGAGAGAAAAAAACACTTTTGGTCCCCTCCTTCAGGATTACGAATCAGTTGCGGCTGAGTAGTTACTCTAAGCCTAATGTTCCCTTAGCCTCATATCAGCTGGGAGGTCCGGGGCCAGCCGGCGACTTCTCCCTCAAAGGGACTGTCTCGCGCGGCCTGATTTGCTGCGGGCAGTGCGCACTGCATATACCCTCCCACTTGCCAGCCATGACGGAAACAGTATAATTCCCCGTGTATGCATATTGCTTTTTGATAAGCTGCTTCGAACATTCTGATCGAAAAGGAATGTACCGTGGAATCTACCTTGACGGAGCGTCTCAATGAATAAGATTCACCCCTTGATCCGAGTTGGCGGCCCAATTTTGGGCGTCTTGATACTGATGTACGTCATCAACTTCGCCGTAGATACATTTCGTGCAGATCTGAAATCAGTCAGAGATGCGGAGAGGGAAGCCACGCTGGCTGCGTCCGATGCCGCCCAGGAACAAGAAGCTGAAGAAGCTGAAACGCCCGAAGTCCCGGCTCAGGCCGAGGCCGAGACCGGAGACGCCCAAGAGGAGGCTCCGTCCGCGAGTGTGTTCTTCCGCCAACCGACCTCAAATGCAATTGTGCCGCCCATTTTCACAGTGAAAATGGGCGCTGCCGGCGTAGAAGTTGAACCCTCGGGCGAGGTCGTCGACGCATCAGGGCATATGCACATCCTTGTTGACACCGAATTCATTCCCGCCGGCGAGGTTATCCCCACCGACGAACAGCACCTTCATTTCGGGGATGCGTCTCTTGAGGCAGAGCTGACCCTTTCGCCTGGCGAACACACACTGCATTTGCAGTTCGCCGACGGGGAGCATAGGGCCCTCGAAGGCGATCAGTATCGCGATACTATCGTCGTATTTGTCGAGACTGACGCTGCCGAGCAGTCGGTCGCCTTTTTCGACCCGCTCGATGGCGCAACCGTCGCGTCACCTTTTGACGTTGTTATGGCGGCCACCGGTCTTGTAGTCGAGCCCTCAGGCGATATTAACGAAGGCGCCGGTCACTTCCATATCCTCGTCGATACCGACTTCATACAAGCCGGCGAAATCATCCCCACCGACGAAAAGCATCTCCACTACGGCAAGGGCCAAACCGCGATTGCGCTTGAACTTGAGCCGGGCGAGCACACGCTGCGCCTGCAATTCGCCGACGGCGCCCACACCGCATTGGAAGGCGACACTTACCGCGACACCATCACCGTCGTCGTCCAAGCCCCTGCTGTAGCCCCTTCAGTCGGCTTTGAGAAACCAGCCGACGGCGCCACCGTAGGATCACCTTTCGTAGTATCAATGGCGGCCACCGGACTCGTAGTCGAGCCCTCCGGTGAAATTAACGAAGGCGCAGGACATTTTCACATCCTCGTCGATACCGAATTCATACCTGCCGGACAGGTCATTCCCACAGACGAGCAGCATCTCCACTACGGCAAAGGACAAACCGCGATCGCGCTCGAACTCGAACCGGGCGAGCACACGCTCCGCCTTCAGTTCGCCGACGGCGCCCACATTGCTCTCGAAGGCGACCAATACCGCGATACCATTACAGTGGTCGTAGACGCTGACATCGTCTCCCCGACGGTCGGCTTTGATAGACCTGCCGATGGCGCAACTGTCGGCTCACCTTTTGTGGTTGAGATGGCGGCCACCGGTCTCGTTATCGAGCCCTCTGGCGAGATAAACGAAGGGGCAGGACACTTCCACATACTCGTCGATACTGACTTCATCCCCGCGGGAGAGGTCATTCCCACCGACGACCAGCATCTCCATTATGGCAAGGGCCAGACTGCGATCGCGCTCGAACTTGAACCTGGCGAACACACGCTGCGCCTGCAGTTCGCCGACGGCGCCCACATTGCATTGGAAGGCGACCAGTACCGCGACACCATCACCGTCGTCGTCGATGCTGACATCGTTTCTCCTGCCGTGGGCTTTGCGCTGCCGGCAGACGGCGCAACCGTCTCAACGCCCTTCGAGGTAGTGATGGCAGCTACCGGTCTTGTAGTAGAGCCCTCCGGCGTGATAAACGATGGCGCCGGCCACTTCCATATCCTCGTCGATACCGACTTCATCCCGGCCGGCCAGGTCATCCCCACCGACGAGCAGCATCTCCACTACGGCAGAGGCCAAACAGAGATCGCGCTCGAGCTTGAACCGGGTGAGCACACCCTGCGCCTGCAGTTCGCCGACGGCGCCCAAATTGCCCTCGAAGGCGAACAGTACCGCGATACCATCACCGTCATTGTCGAAGACGGCGCGGTCTCTCCGTCAGTAGGCTTTGAACTGCCCGCCGACGGCGCAACCGTTTCCACCACATTCAAGGTCGAAATGGCGGCCACCGGTCTCGTAGTCGAGCCATCCGGCGAGATAAACGAAGGCGCCGGCCACTTCCATGTCCTCGTCAATACCGAATTCATCCCGACCGGCCAGGTTACCCCTACCGACGAGCAGCATCTCCACTACGGCCAGGGCCAGACAGCAGTCTACCTTGAACTTGAACCAGGCGAGCACACGCTGCACCTGCAGTTTGCCGATGGCGCCCACATTGCATTGGAAGGCGACCAGTACCGCGACACTATCACAGTCGTCGTTGAAGATGGTCCCATAACGCCGTCGGTTGGCTTTGAGCTTCCAGGTGACGGCGCAACCGTTTCGTCACCGTTTGACGTCATGATGACTGCCGTTGGCCTCGTTGTCGAACCCTCTGGCGAGATTAACGAAGGGGCAGGACACTTCCACATTCTGGTCGATACCGACTTCATCCCGGCCGGCGAGGTCATCCCCACCGACGAACAGCATCTCCACTACGGCCAGGGCCAGACAGAGATCTCGCTCGAACTTGAACCAGGCGAGCACACGCTGCGCCTGCAGTTCGCCGACGGCGCCCACATTGCGCTTGAAGGCGAACAGTATCGCGACACCATCACAGTCGTCGTCGAAGCCGGAACAGTATCCCGGTCGGTAGCCTTTGAGCTGCCCGCCGACGGCGCAACTGTCTCGTCACCATTTGACGTAGTGATGACAGCCACTGGTCTCGTAGTTGAGCCTTCAGGCGACATCAACGAGGGCGCCGGACACTTTCATATCCTCGTCGATACCGACTTCATACCGGCCGGCCAGGTCATCCCCACCGACGAGCGGCATCTCCATTACGGCCAGGGCCAGACAGAGATCTCGCTCGAGCTAGAACCAGGTGAATACACCCTGCGGCTGCAGTTCGCGGACGGGGCGCACATAGCCCTCGAGGGCGACGAATACCGTGATCAGATTGATATTGTGGTCAACGGCGAGAGCCAGGCCAGCGCAGGCGAAGATTCCTCTTCTCAACAGTTGTCACAGGAAACGATAGACCTTGCCATCGCAGCCATGACGACGACCGGGTGCAACAGCTGCCATATCACAACCGGGTTGCCCGAGGTAGACTCCGCCATGCTAGGTCCGGACCAAACGAACTTGGGCGCCATCGCAGCAACCCGCCGCGAAGGCTACACAGGCGAAGAATACCTGCGCGAGTCGATCCTCGAACCAAGTGTTTTCCTTGTAGAGGAATGTCCTCTGGGCCAGTGCCTCCAGGTAATGCCCGAAAACTACGGTGATCTGCTAAGCGAAGAAGAAATTGACGCTATCGTTTCCTACCTTCTCTCCCTGAGAACTGAAGAGTAGCCGCAGACGTACCAGACCCTTTGCACAAGAAAACCCCTGACTTGAACATTCAAGTCAGGGGCTCGAAAATAATGAGAATTAGTTCTTGGCCGTTCTGTCAAACTCCTTAAAGTCTGATACTCTTCGCCTTAGTCAGGCTACGCCAGTTGGCCGCTGGGCGTTCAGTCTTGGAATCCAACCGCCTGCCCGGGCTTTAGCCGGCGATGACCAGGAGAAGCACCCAAAGAAAGCTGATTGAACTGATAACGCTCAAGGCCATTGCGAGGAAAAACTTCTGGCTGTACTTCTGCCTGAGGCGCCTTACCGGCTGCCACTTGACCGGCAACATCAGCCTGGACCTCACTGGCACCAGCGACCCAGAACGGGACCTTCTCTTACTGGGTGTGTAACGTGGTACAACTGCTTGGAAAGTCATTGCTGCTCTCCTCATTCTCTGGTGGCCCACCAAATCCGTCTATCTACTAACTATTGTACATCATTTTGAGCCACTTGTCCATACCCCAATATGCTAACATAGCCGCGAAATCCACGCAAATTGGAAACATACGCGCTAATCTTAGAGGCGTAACAACTGGTTAGCAACGAGATTCCCCTGTTTTGGCCCTTTCTTACCACTGTGGACCAGCAAATGGCTTCCACCGCCTGCCACTGCTACACGGCGCGCCTGCCTCGTCGCAAGTTTTCTATGGCCGAAGGTCACTCACAGCGGCCACGTGTCCTCCTCTTCCAGCATATCGTCCTTTTCTTCGTCCTCAAGTTCCGGGTCGCCGTCATCCAGGGAGTAAAGACTCTCGTCCATTTCCTCCTCGAATATCGACTCTTCATCCAACCATTCCAGCTCCATTTCCCCGTTGTCGTTCGCTTCCCCTCCGCCTGATGCGTCGTCAGGAAGTTCCATTTCGTCAAATGTCATGCACGAAAGCGTTTTCAAATCAAGTTCGATCTCATCTGCGTCGCACCAGCCATTTACCCAGAAACTACAGCGCTTCTGCGGGCACCGCACCCGGCTCATCAGGAGTCCTCCTATTCAGCGGGGTCTTGGGCGAAGCATGACGGATCTTGCCCAAATGCCAACGCCCTCACTCAGATTTCGATAGATTCGAGTATAGCAGATTATCACGCCCCGTCAACCATTTTTTTGGTGATTTTCCACCGTATTTGAGCTGATTTGACTGCTTTGAGATACAATCTTACAGCGCAACCATGGGGCGTTGCAGTTTCGTCGCCATAAAATATGAATCCCGAATGCCTTCCAAGAATGCATCTTCCTGCCCATCAGCAGACTTTGCCATACTGGGAGTAATCGAAACTGCCGCCGTTTTCGTCATAGAGGGCGAGGAACTCTTGAAGCGTCAAAGCGAGGTCAGTAACACGGTTTCAGACAAATACTCTGGATGTAAGGGCATTTCAGCTCTCCAGGCTGGCCATCCCTTCTGCGTGGGGCACGCCTTGCATCCCACCCCAAACCGACGCCTTTCCAGGCTTTTGTAGTCATACCGGCAGTGCGCCTCTACCAACCAGAAGGCTTCCAGCCTTATACCTCTCACCTAGAATAGTTGGAGGCGTCAATGAAGGGCTGGGACGGACAGACTTTCTGACCTGGCAGCTACCATTTGAGTCCCAGTCATTGGCGGGAATTGCTGTCCCGGTTTGACACTTTGCAGGTAATCCCCTCAAATTAGTGCTGAATCCTGATTCACAGACCAAGAACCTTTCCCCCTTGGCCTACGTAGTGAGATATAGAGAGCTGAATCGAGGCCAGAAACCGCAAGCAGACTTTGATCTAAAGGAATAGGTGGTTTACATGAGCTTATTTGGAAATGTCATTTGGCTGATTTTCGGAGGGCTGATTGCCGCCTTGGGGTACATCATAGGCGGTCTGGTGCTCTGCCTTACCGTAATCGGCATACCCTTCGGCATGCAATCGATGAAAATTGGCTTTGCCACCCTTGCCCCCTTCGGTAAAGAGGTTGTTGAAATGAAGGAGGCGAACAGCACTCTCAGGATTCTCTTCAACCTGGTGTGGCTGATACTGTTCGGCTGGGAGATTGCCCTGGCCCATCTCTTGTCGGCACTGATTCTTACTATCACTGTACTTGGCATCCCCTTTGCCAAACAGCATATCAAGCTAATTCCCCTCTCACTGTTTCCCTTCGGACGGTCTCTGATTTAGGCCCCGGAAACAGAGTCGCCGCGCGGCCATTCAGTTGAGAATAGATTCCATTCCCCAGTATTTCAGCCAGGTGGAAGGCGTTGGGGCGTCTCCTGCGTGACTCCCGTAACGTCCTGAGCTGACCACTTGCGACCCGCCCTGACATTTTTCCTCGCCATTTGTGGTTCAAGGGCTATCCCTCGCATCCAGTCGTGTCGAACGGCCACTTTCTGCCGCAAACAGTGTCCCATCTGACGGCTAGTTCGGATCCGCTGGACTCGGCGATCTCGATTCCCATATTTGCAAACCCCAAAGCAAAGATCTCACTTCACCCCACCGAATCAGGATTGAGGGGACCAACCACACCGTAAGCCAAAGTTAGGGAAGCCTGCCTAACTGTGGCAAAATTGTCCCGAAACATACTCTTTTATTGGACGCGGAACGCATTGATTTCAGACCGTTCAGGAACGTCTTATCTGTTCACACCCATGCCTTTTTCTTCTGTTGAATGCCTCAGACCGTTTGAACGCTCTCGCTGGCATACGAGCATCCAGGCCTCCAGCCAGTGCGTCCTCAGGACGTCGGCAGGTCTCGCTCGAAACTGGATGAAGTCGTGTTCGATTGACAGCCAGTTGCTTAGAAATACCGCTATCGACGGTGCGAACGTAGCCAGGAATCTCCCCCTGAAAGCCAAGTTCTCCAGTGCGTCCGCTTCGACCCGGTTTCTGGCTGGGCATGAAGTTCGTCTCGTGAAATCTGTATCGAGCGCCAGTATGGCAATCCTCCAGCGAGCCCACTGAAGCGGCCATGTTAGCAGCATCCATCTCTCTCATACTCATTAGTGGGATAGTACTCTACCTGATCCGCCCTGAAAGGGTCGCTTGGGCTGGCTGGTTAGCTGCTGTGCCCCCCCTGGCAGTCACAGTATGGCAGGTCTCCGCGGCATCGTCGGGGACGCTATCTGGCGAACTGTACGATGCATTTCACGCCGAGCAATACCAGTGGATTGAAGCCCTGGGCCTGGCTCTCCATTTCCGGCTGGACGGTCTCTCTTCGCTGTTTGGCGTTATCATTTCAGGAGTAGGCGCCGCAGTCGCCCTCTACACGCACTACTATCTCGAAGACGATGAACGCCAGGGATACTTTTACCTTGCGCTCTTTGCCTTCATGGCCTCGATGCTGGGTTTGGTCTGGGCCGACAATCTGCTAACCCTCTTCGTATTCTGGGAAGGGACGAGCGTCACAAGCTATCTGCTCATCGGCTATACACACCGTTCTGCTATCGCCCGCGGCGGCGCCCGCAATGCCTTCATTGTCACAGCGGCAGGCGGCCTCGCCCTGCTGGCCGGCTTGATCCTATTGGGACAGGAAAGCGGTAGCTACACGATCAGTGAGATCGTCACTCGCCCCGGCTTGACCGAGCTTGAACTGTATCCCGCCATCCTGGTCCTGATTCTGCTGGGCGCATTTACCAAGTCGGCCCAATTCCCATTTCACTGGTGGTTACCGGGAGCAATGGCCGCCCCTACGCCAGCAAGCGCCTACCTGCATTCTGCCACCATGGTGAAGGCTGGTATCTATCTGCTGGCCCGCCTGCACCCGGCCCTTAGCGAGCATCCAATGTGGCTATGGTCGCTCCTGATTTTTGGGGGCATCACCATGCTGATTGGCGCGATAACCGCCGTCCGGCACTGGGACATGAAGGCGCTGTTGGCCTATGCAACCGTCAGCCAGCTGGGTGTCCTCACCACACTTCTGGCCTTCCGCAGCGAGGCCGCGCTGCTGGCCGTCGTCGTTGGAATCCTGGCCCACGCGCTCTACAAAGGGCCCCTTTTTCTGGTGGCAGGCATCGTCGACCACGCCACCGGTTCCCGAGACTTGAGAAAACTTGCCGGCTTGAGACAGTCTCTGCCGGTGACCTCCGCCGTGGCGATTATTGCAGCCCTTTCCATGGCCGGACTCCCGCCGCTCTTTGGTTTCGTGGCAAAAGAAGCCCTGCTTGAGACCTTTTTCGAGTCGGCTGAACACGGAGCCGTGGCTGGCTGGATCGCGTTTGGTGCAGCTACCATCGCGGGGGCCTTCTTTGTCACCTTTAGTTTGACCCTGCTTTGGGAGGCTTTTTGGCGACCGGGTTCGAAAGATGCAACCGTTTCTGCGGCTCCGGAAGGTGCAAGTCCCGTTGGCCCGACGCCAGTCCATCACGCCCCGGCCGCTCCGTTTGTGGCCGCGCCGCTCATCCTTGTAGCTTGTGGCACGGTTGCGCCGTTTGCCTTGCAACCTCTTTCCTTCTTTTTCGAGGCGGCAGCCTCATCCATTTACGGGGAAACCGTTCACAAGCACGCCGCGCTTTGGCACGGTTTTACCCCTGTCCTTCTGACCAGTCTGCTCGCAATTGCCGCCGGCGCCTGGCTGTTCCTCAATAGGTCACTTCTCCGCCGGTCTCTTGCCCGGTTGCCCGAACGACTGCGCGGCGTCGTAATCTTCCAAGGCGTCCTCGACGGAATGTATGCGTTGGCCCAGGTCACTGCCCGCTTCTCCCAGGGCTACACTCTGGCTTCGCAGTCGGCGATCGTGTTGCTGGCGGCCTTCTTGCCGGTGGTATTTGCCTTGCGCCAGATACAGCTCAACAACCTGATACCAACGGCAGACGTCCTACCAGGCGCACCGGAAACGATTCTGATTCTTATGACAGTCGTATCCGCATACGTCACCATTCGAGTGCGATCCAGACTGGGGGCGATCGTTAGCTTAGGTGTTGTTGGTGTCTCGGTCACTTTGTTCTATGTCTTCTTCAGCGCGCCGGATCTGGCTCTTACCCAGCTGCTCATCGAGGTACTGACAGTCGTGCTTCTCGTTCTTGTATTCACGAAACTCCCCCCCGATACGCGTCCGCCGATGCAAAGGCTGAAGCAAACTCGAAATGTATTGGTGGCTTTGGCTGCCGGCGCCTTCGGTTTTTTCCTTGTCCTGTTTAACAGAAGCGGCGCATTTCAGGCAGCCCAGTCAATAAGCGGATACTTTCTCAATAATTCAGTCCCTAGCGGCCACGGCGCCAATGTCGTAAACGTCATTCTGGTCGACTTCCGCGGCTTCGATACAATGGGCGAGATTACTGTTTTGGCCCTGGCTGCTCTGGGCGGGTACGCACTCCTGAACGCCCCCCGGGTCAATTTGCCGTCGGCGAGGTCCGCACGACCAGAGTCGAATTTGGCCCCCGAACGGGATAAGACAGTATCGGAGACCGAGTCTGAAACCTCGGAGGGCGAACCTCAAAAGGAAACAGAGTAAGGCTTCCTTTGAAGCCAGGGCTTTTCCCGCGGTTTGCCGAATGACAATGTACGTTCTTCGCCCGCATCCAGGCGACCTGCAACACGCAACAAACTGTTAAGAACAGGTCACATTTGGAAGCACACACTTTTTCTTTGTCAAGCCGTTTTCATGTAGACACAACATTGCAAAAATGCCCGAACTATATCTTCGACTTCTTAACCGCATTCTGACACCTGTTCTCCTTCTGCTGGCCTTATACCTCTTGCTGCGGGGACACAACCTGCCTGGAGGCGGATTCATCGCCGGTCTGATGGCGGCCGCCGCCTTTCAGCTGCAGATCCTGAGCCGCGGCCATGACAGGGTTCGCACCACCATCGGTCCCTACCTGAACAGCGGCATAGGTCTCGGTCTCGCCGTCGCCATCTGCGCTGGTGTAGCTGGGCTCTTCGAAGGGACATTCTTCAAAGGATTGTGGTTCAAACTGAACCTGCCTCTGCTTGGTTATCTCGAACTCGGTACGCCGGTGATCTTTGATCTGGGTGTATTCCTCGTCGTTGTGAGCGTGGCTACTTCATTTCTGCTCGGCCTGAGCCGTGTTTCAGAAGGCGCTGTGATCACTGACGGGGGCTCAGTCTCGCCGGATCTAGCCGATGACCCTGCGTTCGACCCAATGGAAATAGCAACGGAAACAAATCGTGAGGTTGAGTCATGATCTCTATACTCCTGGCCTTCGCTGTCGGCAGCCTCTTTGCCTGCGGCGCCTATATGATCATGCGGCGTGGACAAATCAAGTTGATCCTAGGCCTGGGGTTGCTGAGCCATGGCGTCAACCTTCTTCTTTTCGGTTCCGGCCGACTCGCAGAGGGCCGCCCCCCCATCTTTCTCCACAAGGACAGCTACGCCGAAACCATTGCCTGGTCACTGCCTGCAGACCCTTTACCTCAGGCCCTGATCCTGACAGCGATTGTCATCAGCTTCGGCATTACAGCCTTCGTCATCGTGTTGGTGAACCGGCGCCATACCATCACCGCAACAGACTATGTGCACGGCGAGTTTGTCCCGCTCCTCAAGGAAGGAGATCCTTTCGATTTCTCCGAGCCATCCGAGATTGACCAGTATGACTGGCTTGCCTACGAGGTGGATGAGGTTTACGACAGTGACGAACCACTGTCCGGCATGCCGCCTCGCCCACCGTCTGAACACGACGAATCAGCCGCCATGGAAGAGGACAACTACCAATGGCCGTAAGCGCCAATTTGCTGGCCGCGCCCGTCGCCGCGCCTCTCCTGATAGCCGCTCTCATCCTGTTACTGGCCCGCTGGGGCGGAAGAAGGCTAATCCGGCATCAGATCGCCCTGACTGCGCTGGCCCTGTGTTTCAACTTTGCTGTCGCCCTGCTTATCTTTCAGGCTACTGCCGGGCAGGGGGAACGACTTGTTCTGCAGATGGGGGCATGGTCCGCTCCCTACGGTATCACCGTTTACGGTGACGGGCTGTCTGCGACTCTCCTGCTTCTGACGGCGCTGGTCGCCTTGGCCGTCTATCCATTTGCCGTTGCGACAATCGATTACCACAGGGCGCGAATGGGGTTCCATCCCCTCTATCTCTTCCTTCTCATGGGTGTCAATGGCGCTTTCCTGTCCGGAGACCTCTTCAATCTCTACGTATTCTTTGAAGTGCTCCTGATGGCCAGCTTTGTTCTGCTGACAGTAGGCGCGCAGCCGGCCCAGACCAACAGCGGCATCCGCTATGTTGTTCTCAATCTACTGGCGTCAACCGTATTCCTGGTGGCGGCCGGAATCGCCTACGGCACGCTCGGCACGCTCAACATGGCTCAGATTGCGGAAAGGTTGCCGTTGGCTTCTCCGGCAGTGCGCACGTTATTCGCCGGCCTGCTCTTGGTTGGCTTCGGCAGCAAAGCCGCCATTTTCCCACTGTTTTTCTGGCTGCCGGCCAGCTATCACACACCTCCTCCTGCAGTGACAGCCCTGTTTGGCGGGCTCTTGACCAAAGTTGGCGTCTACACACTTTTCCGCAGCTTTACACTTTTCTTTCCTGAACTGCTGATCAGCTGGCAGCCCACCCTGCTTACCATTGCCGGCGCAACAATGCTGGTAGGCGCGCTCGGTGCTTTAGCCCAGCCGGGAATCCGCCGCCTGCTCAGCTTTCATATCATCAGCCACGTAGGGTTCATGCTGATGGGACTGGCCGTCGCCCTCAGCGGAAACAAGCTGGCCATCGGATTCGGGCTTGGCGCAGCCGTCCTCTATCTCTGCCACCACATGATCATCAAGACCGCGCTCATCATGGCGGGTGGAGCAGTCGAACTGCATATGGGTAGCGACCGGCTTGCCTCCATCGGTGGGCTGGTCACACGACATCCCTTCCTGGCATTTCTTTTCTTCATGGCCGCGATTTCTCTTGCAGGAGTCCCGCCTTTCAGCGGCTTCGTGAGCAAACTCAGCCTTCTGCAGATCACGCTCGATACGCGCCACTGGCTGGTTTCTGGTGTAAGCATATTCGCCAGCCTGTTGACTATGTTGAACATGATGCGGCTCTGGCGCGAGTCCTTCTGGGGAGACTACAAGCGGCCCAGCCGCGTACCGTCCCGCATTTTGCAAAGCAGTCTTCGTCAACGGCTGATGCTGACGCCGATCGCAGTTCTGGTCCTACTTAGTCTGGGCCTTGGAATTCTTGGTGGGCCGGCTTTCCGGCTGTCAATGCGAGTGGCGCAACAGGCCCTCGATCGTCAGGCATACATCGATGCCGTTTCGCCGGCCGCAACTTTCTCAATACAGCCTCCCAGTCATTTCGTCCCTACAACGGCAACTGTTCCGTCGTTATTCACCGAAGATGCAGCCGATCTGGCGAGAAGTACTTTCGTGCCGTCGCCTTGACATGTAGAGCGGCGGTTCTCTTGGCTCTTCCTAGCTAAACGCGACCGAAGGGCCTGCTCGACAGGAAGTAAAGTTATCCAATGCAGCGACTCCTTGTGCTGAATCTGTTCATATCACTGCTGTGGCCGATCCTCAACAACGAACTCACGTTGCGATCGCTTCTGATCGGTTTCGTCCTTGGCTTCATACTGTTGTCGCTCGTGCAGCGAAGGTATGGCAACTATACCGTGCGCGCGGCCTGGTTCACCGTTTATGTACTCTACGCCATTCTAAAAAGCAATCTGCAGTTGGCCGGCAAAGTGCTTGCCAAAACCTTGGGTGTACCGACCCCGCTGCGACCAGGTATCGTCGCCGTTCCACTTACCCTGACCAATCCATTTGACATCACTGTTTTGGCCACCGTTATCACACTGACGCCAGGCACATTGAGCGTTGACCTCGGGGAAGATGTATCGGGACAGCTCCAGCCGTACAGCCAACCCGAAGAGGACGCGATCGGTCTTAAGGCCGACTACGAGGAGCCATGGGCACAGTCGCAGGTGCACTATTCGCCATTGCCTGAGCAAAGTAGTGAGCCTCGACACAGAGGAGAAGCTGCCCTGCTTGTCCACGTCATTGATGTCTCTGACCCAGTGGCTTTTCGGGAAGAAATCAAGAGTAGCTTCGAGAACCCGCTCCTGGAGCTTCGCCGCCTGATCGTTGAAATGGATGCTGCCGATTCCTAGTGCAGGAGAACACAGTTGAGCAACGAACTTTTTGAACTAAGCCTGGGCGTCCTGATGACACTCGTGACGTTTTCGCTGTTACTATGCTTCGGCAGGCTCCTGCGCGGACCAAACCTTCCCAATCGAACCGTGGCTTTCGACCTGATATCAATTCACGCCGTCGGCATTTTTGTCCTGTTCGCAGTGAACAGTCACTCTTATGTCCTCTTGGAAGGCGCCATCATAACCGCCGTGCTGGGCTTCCTGGGTACCATGATGTTCGCCCGCGCCTTGGAACGCTTCCCCCATGCCAGGTGGTTGGAACGCCAGCCCAGCGAAGAGGAATAGATGCCAACACTTCAGCAGTTCGAAGAGACTCAATCATGGACCCTTTGACCAGAAACCTGATCGTAGTCATACTTGCCTCCGTCGGTACACTCTTCCTGCTCGTCAGCGCATTGGGCATCCTGCGGCTTCCGGACGTACTGACACGAATGCACGCCGCCGGCATCGCCGCGACCCTCGGCATCACCTGCCTGCTGCTGGCCACCGGCATTCATTTCCTTGCCGACGGGCAAATGTTTCGAATGATCGCTCTTATCATCCTCTTCTTTGTGACAGCCCCCATTGCTACAACCACCATGGCCCGGGCAGCATATCGCACCAGCCCTTCCGACCAGTTTGTGCTTGCACACGACGATCTTGCCGCGCTTTCAGCCGCCGCCGGATCTAAAGACCTGGAAAGCCCAGGAACCACAGACGAACCGCCTGCGTAGGAAGGGCACAACTATGGCCAATTCGAATTCGCACGAGATGCAGGGCAGAATAAGCCCTCAGTCAGCTGAATCTCCGCGGCAACTTATCCTGGCGGTCGATCTGGGCAGCTCCTCGGTGCGAGCCTCCGCATATCAGACCAACGGATTGAGGCTTGAGGGCACGACCGAGTTTCACCTCACCGAACAGTCCAACGACGGCACCTTCGATCCGCAGATCCTTGCGGCTCTGACCGAAGACGTCATTACCGGCTGCCTCAAACGCGTGCGAAGCTTGGGTAGCGACTTCCAATTCATTGCCTCCGCCTGGACGAGCTTCGCCATGAGCTGGCTCGGCCTGGACGCCGCCGGCAACCCGGTTACACCCGTCTACACCTACGCTGACGCCCGCAGCGGGCCCTATGCCGACATGCTTCGTAGCGAACTCGCCCGCCAAGACGGCCTCCAGGACACATGGCAGCGCACTGGAACACCTGTCCATACCGCGTACGCACCCGCGCAACTGCTCCGCCTTGCCGCAGAAGAACCTGCGTTGACGGCGAGCGTCGCAGGCTGGCGGACCCTGGCCTCCTACCTGTTTTCGCGCTGGCGGGGCCTGGCCTCGGCGCCCATCAGCAATAGCGAGGTCGGCTGGACCGGCTTGCTCAATCGTCACTCCGTAGATTGGGATGAGCAGCTGATTCAGCGAACTGGCATCGATTCCGATCAGTTACCAGTTGTTCTTGACTACACGAATTCAGCCGTTGGTTTGACCGAACCTTGGGCCTCCATCTGGCCGGAGCTTGTACATACGCCGTTTTTCCTGGCAGTGGGAGATGGCGTCGGCGCTAATCTTGGCAGCGGCTGCACTGACAACCGCCGCATCGCATTGACCATTGGCACCACCGGCGCAATGCGAGTAGTCATCCCAGCGAGTAGTGCTTCAGACGGGTCTGGCCGCACAGAGCCTTCCCTGCAGCAGACTCCCGCCGGCCTGTGGAGCTACCCAATAGACAGCAATCGTTGGCTGGTCGGAGGATCGTTGACCGATGGAGGATCCCTCTATTCCTGGCTGCTCGATACCCTGGCAAGTCAGGATGGCGAGACACTGCTCGCCGCGGCCGCCGAACTGGCGCCTGACGCACACGGGCTGACTATTCTCCCCTTCCTGCGCGGCGAACGCGCCCCGGGTTGGGCAACCGAGGCCGCGCTCACCATCAGTGGCATGTCCCCTGCCACCACGCCGGCACATATCGTCCGCGCCTCCTTCGAGGCTGTCGCTCTGCGTTTCCGCCTCATCTTCGACCGGCTCCAACCCCTACTGGCTGCAAACAGCGAGATCGTCGCCAGCGGCGGGGCGCTTCAGGACAACGGTCTTTGGCGGCAAATTCTGGCCGATGTCCTGCAGACACCGGTTCATCTCGTCAATGTCGATGAAGCAACCAGCCGCGGCGCGGCCATTCTTGCCTTGCAAGCGCTGAATCTACCGTTGCCGCCCGACCCCCCCACAGTTCACACCTCCATGCCCGATAAAGACGCAGGCGCGTTCTACGCGCAAGCATTGCGCCGCCAAGAAGATCTCTACGACCGGGTTATTGGTCTTTCGTGAGAGATTTGAAGGTTGTCTGTCGAGGATGTAATTCGTAACGGGGGACTGAACAGGAGCACTGCGACGGGGAGGGTGATCGCTAACAGGTCGCCCTTCTCATCCCGCTCTCAAATCAGAGGGCGTTCACTCAGTCTCCCGCTGCCTTGGTAGCCACGCCCAAAGTGACAGCGGCAGCGCTCTTGCGCCAAATGTATAGCGCAGCCAGCGCTAACACCACGTAAACCACTGTGTTGAGGGCGAACACACCTGGCATTCCAATCAGAGGAAATACCGCTGCACCCAGTATTGGCGCCAGCAGTCGACCCCCCGAGGTGACACTGTTATTCAGTCCGAATGTTGTACCATGCGCACCGTGAGGAGTACGCAGGTTGAGCAGCGCACTCGTGGCAGGCATGATCGCCCCTGCGCTGATGCCGACCAGGGCCTGCAGAACTAACAGCTGCCACGCTTCTGTCACAAAGATCTGGGCCATGTAAACCAGTACCGCGCTGAGAGCACCGGCCGTCAACACCTTCTCATGGCCGAGTCTGTCACCAATCTTTCCCAAATAAACCGCACCTACGGAGCCAATTGCAGCCTTGGCTCCCATACTCAGCCCAGTGATTGCAACCGCGCCCCTGCTCGTTGCTAGCAAGTCGACGAAGAAGAATGCCATCAGAGGCATCGTAACGGAGCGCCCTAAACTCTGCAGAAAAGTCGCAAAATAGAGCGACCCCATATCCGGCGCCCGCAAAAGCTTTTTGTAGCCCTCCCAGAATTTGACTCGCTCCTTCGGAGGCGGTGGCTTAAAGTCCTCCCGCACGAAGACAATTACCGCAACCGCAGCTAGAGTTAGTGCCGCCCCGGTAACCCAGAAACTGGCGCGGTAGCCCAGCGCTTCGCTTACAAGCCCGCCAATCAGGGGCCCAACAGCAACACCCACCCAGATCCCTGTCTGAATCAAGCCAAGCGACTCGCCCGACTTTTCCTTTGGGACAGTTGCTGCAACAAGCGCACTGGTGGCCGAGACAACGCCAGTGAAAAGTCCTTGCACCACCCGAATCAGGACCAACTGCTCTGCGCTCTGGGCATAACCCATCATCACTATCATCACCGCACCGCCCAAAGTGGCGCGCACGAGCATCGGTTTTCTGCCATAACGGTCGGCGACCGCGCCCCAAATCGGTGACGACAGCATCATCGTTACGGCCTGCGAGGAAAAGACCATGCCCGACCAGAACGCGACGGACCCTCTCGTGGAAACGCCTAGCTCCTCCACATAGAGGGGCAGAAACGGAAAGACCAGGCTGAAGCCCGCTACCGACAAAACCTGTATTGCGAACAGCAAATAAAGATTGCGCCGCCACTCGGCCATTTTCAATCTCGACGCCTATCAAAGACAGATAATAGTTCTACTGTCTCTAAATCGCTTTTGTAAACCGCTAAAGTGGATTGACCCAGATGCTACCATATTTCGACTGTTCGGACAAACAGCACAATCGAATCAGCATTTCCCCTGAACCTTCGACTGTGCCGGTCCTCGCTCAAAAAGCCTGCGGAAACAGGTAAGCGATCATCCCCAGGGTAATGTTATAGGAGGCGTGCGCAATAACACACGTTGACGTGTTGAATCGCATCCGCAACAGACCAAGGATCAGTCCCACGATGAACACAGCAAGCGTCGATAGGGTGATTCCGTATTGACTGTGCACAACCGCAAACAGAAGGCTCGTAAACAGTAGGCCGAAGCGTGGCTGCAACGCCCCGCGAAAAAGAGTCTCTTCGCCGATTCCGGCAGCCAGACCCAGCGTGAGAATACCCGGAATCGACCCAAGCAGCGGCCCGATGAGAGATTCCGATAGCCGCTCAACGTCCTCGTTCAACCCCCAACCGACTGCCTGTGCTACGATTTCCAGGACAATGATGACGCCGACGGATAGCAGCCCGGTCCCGATGCCAACTGCGATCGCGGCTGGGCTCGGTACGACCAGCCCCAGCCGTTCAAGCGCTTGGCCCCACTTGCGGCGCGTCAGCCAGCCAATGCCAACCATCGCCCAGACTGCAAACAGGATCTGCTGCACCCAGAGCGAAAACAGAAGTGAACCGATACTTGGTTCCGAAGCCTCTGACAGGTCCGCCAAAGTATCCAGTCCTATGGCGAGCGTGAATGTCAGGTTTATCACGACCAACATGACGAACGAAACTGCGATCGCATGAACGCTGCTGCGAAAGTCTATCTGTATAAGTCTTGCCAGCTGCTTGCGAACCGCAGGCAGCAGGAAGAGCGGCGCAGCCGCCGCCGGCGCCCACAGGCCCAGGCCCAATACATCTAGTCTGTCCAAAACAGGCAGGATCCCTTCTGTCGCCTCGGTCCCACCCCCTGACAGCAGATCGAGAAAGTTCTGCTGCAAATTGTCGTTTGTCTTCATGAGAATGGCGATGACGTGCAATGTCGCGCCGACCATCGCCATTATTCCGAAAATGAACAGATGAAATGCGTAAGTCAGTCCGGCTATCGTCTTTGCAGTGCCTCCTTCCAACCTGTGTTTGTCTGCAAGGTTGGCCAAAAGGACTATCAGGAACAGTGGCGCGAAAAGCAGGACCGTAAGTATACTCTCGCCCATATCAGAATTCACTCCTTCTCATATTACAGTCACCAGTGCGCGAAAGTTGTGGCTTGGACTGGTCCTTAGATGAGACCTGATTCGATTCAATCTACATGTAAGGCTATAATCTAAGAGGTTTCTTATCAAGTCTCTAGAACATGCGGCTCCCAATGACCTGACCGTTTCAGGCGCCTGCACAGTCTATTCTCTTAAGGAAACGTCTCTTGGCTATTAGCAAGCGTACCATACAACGCGCATAAGAACCGTAACGCCCCGCCCTCATCCTCGGATTGTGCTCAACCTCATTGCATGTGACCGTGTCCAAGGCTAAGACTGAAAGGAAACCTGTGGAAAGGAGACCACAGCGCGAGGCGCTCACACGTTATGTTCAACCTGCGCGCTTTACATTTGGACAGGATTTCTCTAAAATAGGACAAACTTTCGCGAAGTGTCGAGCCCTTTGCCCTTCGAATTGTCAGCCGGAGACCCGTTTGATGAACAGTTACACCTATCGATTTGACGAAGAGTCCGATAGCCCTCCTCCTGTCGAAAAATTGGTGACCGGCGCCGAACCAGAAACTGGTACGGTTGTCGACTGGAGGGCATATCCTTCTTCCCAAACGACGATGCCGCCCGTCTCCGCGTACCCCCCCTCTCCGACACCACTTACCAATTTCTCGCTCGATGAGTTGGCGGAATCACCGGCCATTTACAACCGCGAACTGAGCTGGTTGGATTTCAACTGGCGTGTCCTGTATGAAGCGCTCGACGACCGCAACCCGCTGCTCGAGAGACTCAAGTTCGTTGCAATCACCAGTAGCAATCTGGATGAGTTCTTCCTTAAAAGGGTCGGGGGGTTGAAACGACAGCAGGCCGCCGGCGTCGCCAATCTGACCCTGCACGGCTGGACACCCGATCTTCAGATGCGACTCATCGCCCGCCACGCGCGCGCCATGGTTCAGTGTCAAACGCATGCGCTCCTGAACGAAATCCTGCCGGGACTGCGTGCAGAGGGGATGCGTATCGTCACCTATGACGAACTTCCTGCCATCCAGCAAGAGGAACTGTCCGCCTTCTTCCGCAAAGAAATCTACCCGATTCTGACCCCTCTTGCTGTCGATCCAGGCCACCCTTTTCCATTTATCAGCAACCTGAGCCTCAGCCTTGCAGTTGAAATGAGAGATCCCGTAAACCGCGAAATCCGGTTCGCCAGGGTCAAAGTTCCTTCCAACCGGGCCCGTTGGGTAACTGTCAATGACTCGCTTGACTTCGTTCCTCTCGAACAGGTGATCACACACAACCTGGATCTTCTTTTCCCTGGCATGGAGCTGATCGCCACCTATCCCTTCCGCGTGACCAGAAACGCCGACATCGCCCGCAGCGAAGAGGAGGCCGACGACCTGCTCCAAATGATTAGCGAGGAGTTGCGCGAACGCCGCTTCGCCCCAATCGTCCGCCTGGAAGTCGCCGAGTCCATGCCCGATGACATTCGCGCGATATTGACGCGGGAGATGGAGCTCCACCACACCGACGTCTATGACCACGAAGGCCCTTTGGGCGTTGCCGACCTGCTTCCGCTTACCGATGTCAACTTGCCGCATCTGAAGAACCAGCCGTGGACTCCGCAGACCCATCCCGCCTTCTCCGGCGTCGGCAGCCAGACCCGGCCCGCCGACATCTTTTCCATCATCAGAAAAGGTGATGTGCTTGTCCATCATCCATACCACAGTTTTGCCACCAGCACGCAGGCCTTCATCGAAGCGGCAGCCAGAGATCCCCAGGTCCTAGCAATCAAACAGACTCTGTACCGCACCAGCGCAGATTCACCGGTGGGTCGAGCACTGATCCAGGCCGCAGAGCGGGGCAAACAGGTGGCGGTCCTGGTTGAATTGAAGGCCCGATTCGACGAGGAGCGCAACATCGAGTGGGCGCAAACGCTGGAAGATGCCGGTGTGCACGTGGCCTACGGTCTGGTAGGACTGAAAACGCATACCAAGACAACGCTTGTAGTGCGCGAAGAAGAGGATGGCATTCAGGTCTATGCCCACATCGGAACCGGCAACTATAATCCAAAGACTGCCGGCCTCTACACTGACCTGGGTCTCCTGACCGCCCGTCCTGAAATCGGCGCCGACCTGATGGACCTCTTCAATTTTCTAACAGGTTACAGCCGCCAGCGTCACTTCCGAAGGCTGCTGGTCGCACCCGTCAATATGCGCGACCGGTTCGTGGAACTGATCGATACCGAGGCCGCCAATGCCCTTGCCGGCCGCCCCTCCGGCATCATTGCCAAGATGAACGGGCTGGACGACGTCGTAATCGTTCAGGCCCTGTATCGTGCCAGCCAGGCCGGTGTTCCGATCCGCCTCATTGTGCGGGGCAACTGCCGTATCCAGCCCGGTATCGAGGGTATCAGCGACAACATTGAAGTGATCAGCGTAATCGGCCGCTTTCTCGAGCACCACCGTATTTACTCCTTTGTAAACAATGGACAATCGGTCTACTACATTGGGAGTGCCGACTGGATGTCGCGCAACCTCATCGACCGCGTCGAAGCGATCGTACCGGTAGAAGAGCCAGCGCTTCAGGAGCAGCTTCAGCGCATTCTCGACTGTTGTTTGGAAGACAGGCAGCAGTCCTGGACACTTCAGAGCGATGGCTTGTATCACAGACGTGTGGACCAGAAGTCGCCGAACGGTCGCGAAGACGGCCAGCTTGAAGGTGAACAGCCTGGCTCCCCGGAAACCCTGGAAACACCCGCGACCCGCCTCCAGGACGGCCTCGAATACGCTGCCCGCAAATTCGGCTGCCAGCAGGCGCTGATGGACTGGACGCAATACAGCCTGGGGCAAATCTGAGCCCCTGATCACTCAGTTTACCAGCTCTCAGAATTCGCTCCTCTACTCCATCCTCCTGGGAATAGGTGCGCGCTTCACTGGCTATTCGTCTCCATTCTATACACAATTCTCCCTTACCCTTCCCTACTGTACGACTTGACAAGAACTGAATTTACACGTACAATTTAGCCATGACTAAAAACTATTCCTCCGAAATCAGCAGCCCCCTTTCCTCCAGTCACGAGGACTATCTGAAAGCCATCTATATACTGGAGTCACGCGGGGAGCAGGTAACAAACTCCGTCCTGTCAGAATACATTGGCTTTACCCCCGCCTCCGCCACCAACATGGTGAAAAAGCTGGCCCAGATGGATTTGGTTATCTACAGTCCCCATCAAGCCGTGGCCCTCTCTCCCACCGGCAGACGGGTTGCTCTTGAGATTCTGCGCCATCACCGCTTGCTGGAGCTCTTCCTGCACAAGACTTTGGATATCCCGTGGGACAGTGTGCATGAAGAGGCCGAACGCCTCGAACACGTGATCAGCGAAGCACTGGAGGATGCCATTGCCGCTTCGCTGGGCTACCCGAAAGTAGATCCCCACGGCGATCCCATTCCTTCCAAAAATGGCGAAATCAGCCACACGCCAGGTCACCCACTCTCACAGGCCGAAGCCGGTCGCACATACAGACTTGTGCGTGTCTTGAGCCAGGAAAGGGAACGTCTCGCCTATCTTGGAGGGCTTGGACTAAACCTGAACGTGGAAATGTACCTGCGCGAACAGGCCCCCTTCGACGGTCCTCTGCTCGTGGAAGTTGCCGGCGAGGAACACGCCTTGGCTATCGAAATGGCGGCGCTGCTGCAGGTAGTCCCCGCGTCAGCCGACTAAGTATTCTGTCAGGGTTTCGACATGGGAATGTCAGTCATTTAGCAGCAGGCCATGCGATGATGGTGTCGGTACGAACTGCTGCCATGTTGCACAGAATGCTTCAAGACATATACCTGAACTTTGACTTGCGTGACTTGACTGATGCTTGATCCTCCCTCTGGTTTTGCATCGCCGAACAACTGTGGTCGGCGCGTTAGCGAAAACTGCTCGAAGAACTGCCCATGATTTTCAAAAACCTGATGCGGCGGTCGGTCCGAAGCGGCTTGACTCTCCTCGGCATCGCTATCGGCGTCGCCGCAGTCGTCGCGCTCGGCGCGATCGCCGAAGGGCTGACTTCGAATTTCGCCGTGGCTGTCGGCGGTGGCAGCAACGACCTGCTGATTACCCAGGCCGAGGCTATCGATCCCGCGCTCAGCAGCTTGGACGACACCGTCGGCGAGCGCTTACGAACTGTTCCTGGCGTCGACCGGGTGGAGCCTGGAGTCTACACCTGGGTTTCAACGCCGGAACTTCCATTCTTTCTCCTCTTCGGCTATGAGATAGGCAGTGCCGCCATGGATCACTATCGCATCGTCGAGGGCAAACCCCTTAGCGGCCCTGGGCAGATGGTTATTGGACATCGTGCCACTGAATCGATCGATGTCGCCATCGGAGAAAATCTGCGCATCTACGGAACGCCTTTTCGTGTGGTTGGCATCTATGAGACCGGCCAAGGCATCGAAGAGTCCGGTGGCGTCCTCGTGCTCGAAGACGCCCAGACCGCCGCCCAGTACGAACGGAAAGTAAGTCTCTACGAGATAGGATTGCGCCGCGGCGACGACGCCGATGCAACGATAAGCCGAATTGAATCCCTTGACTTGGACCTGAAGATAAGCAAGACCAGCGAGCGCGAAACCAATCAGCAGTATGAACAGATGCTCCAGGGCTTTGCCTGGGGCATCGCCGCAATCGCCATCTTCATCGGCGGCCTTGGTATGATGAACTCGATGGTAATGAGCGTGCTGGAACGCACCCGCGAAATCGGCACATTGCGCGCCCTGGGCTGGAGTCGTTGGCGAGTCCTGCGCATCATTCTTGGTGAATCGGTGGCGTTGAGCGCACTCGGCGGCGTGGTCGGCATCGTGTTGGGATTCGGCCTGGCCAAACTGGCGGGCACAATTCCTGGCGCGGGCGCGCTGCTTACCGGTGTGTTCACCCCTGACATCTTCATACAGGGCATGGCGACGGCGCTTGTTCTGGGTCTGGTGGGTGGCGTCTATCCTGCTTGGCGGGCCGCCGGTTTGCGGCCGGTCGAAGCCCTTTCCTACGAAGGCGGCGCCGCATCCGACTTCAAAGGTGGCGCACTAAGCCGCTTCGGCAACCAGAGCTTCCGCAATCTCTGGCGCCGCCGTAACCGTACCTTGCTCGCCGCCGCCGGCATCGGTATCGGTGTTGGCACTTTGGTGATGCTGGGTGGAATTACCGCCGGCCTTATCGGTCAGATGAACAATCTGGCCGGCAGCGGCAGCCCAGGCAACATCACCGTCATGCAGCGAGACGTGCCTGACATGTCCCTGAGCAGCGTCGATGAGAATGTCGTGCGTCAGATTCAGGCCATGCCCCAGGTCGAATCGGTCAGCCCTATGGTACTGGGCGTCGTCCTGACCCCGGAACTGCCACTGTTCATCCTCCACGGGCTCGATCCCAACAGCGAGGCAATGGACCACTACAAGCTGGTCGCGGGCAGGCGCGTACAACGGCCTTCCGAAATAATCATCGGCAGCAACGCCGCCGAATCCTACAAGCTCGAACTGGGCGATACACTGACCCTATACAACACGCGCTACAAGGTCGTCGGCATCTATGAGACGGGTGTTGCCTGGGAGGAAGGGGGCGGCATCCTGGCTTTGCGGGAATCCCAGCGAATTCTCAACCGTCCTCGCAATGTCAGCTTCCTGTTTGTTAACGTCAAAGATCCCGCGATGGCAGAGCCGGTCCAGGACGCCATCAACCAGCGGTTTCCCAAGGTGAGAGCCAGCATCAGCAGCGAATTTGCCCAAAATACGGATGACATCGCCTCCATGCAGGCCGCGGCAGGCGCCATCGGGATGCTGGCCCTGATTGTGGGCGGGATCGTTGTTGCAAACACCATGATCATGTCGATTTACGAGCGCACCCGTGAAATCGGCACATTGCGCGCCCTGGGTTGGCCCGGCAAGCGCATCCTCTCGCAGATCATGCAGGAGAGCTTGCTGCTATGCCTGTTGTCGGCAGGGCTGGGCAGCGTCGGCGCGGTGCTTCTTCTCAGCGGTCTTTCTTCGATTCCCATGCCCGGCGGCGCCATGCTTCGCCCTGCCTGGGAGCCAGATACCTTCGTGATTGCCATAGGACTTGCTCTTGTCCTCGGCCTGCTGGGCGGCTTCTACCCTGCCTGGCGAGCTAGCAATCTGCAGCCGGTCGAAGCGCTGCGTTACGAATAGAAAAACCATCGGACGTTTTCCTGTTTTGGCGGACGCCCATACTTTATTGTCAGAGGAAATATGAAACGCGTATGGATCATCCTGGGGTTGGTCGTCCTGCTGGTCGCCGGCGGCTGGGCCTACGTAACTTTCGTCGACCCGTCTCTCATTCCCCAGAACGCAAGCTCTTCCAGCGAGACCGCGCAGGCCGATGCCTCAGAGGAGGTTGGCGAGGCTCTGGATTCGGTAATCTGGGCCTCAGGCAAACTGCTTCCTACTTCCTGGGCCAATCTGGCCCCTCTGCAAGGCGGCATTGTACAATCCCTGCTCGTAACCGAGGGCGACTGGGTTGAGGCAGAAGACTTGCTAGTGCAGCTTGATAGCCCGGCAGCACAAAGCCAGGTCGCTGTCGCCGCGGCAACCGTCGCCGAAACCGAAGCAGCACACACGAAGCTTCTGGCAGGCGCAAGTGAGGCTGACATCGCTGCCGCGCAAGCCGGTGTGGCAACCGCAGAAGCGCAGGTGTCACTTGCCGCAGGCAGGTTGCTGGAAACAGTAAAGACCGTCGAGTTTTACCAGGTAGAAGTTCTGATCGCAACCGAACTTTACAACGAGCTTGCCAGCGGTCCGACCGAAGTAGAACGTGCAGCCGCAGCCGCACGCGTCGAAGTAGCCCAGGCCGCCCTGGACCATGCCCAAGCTGCCTACAACGCGGTGCGGGGCGACCCCAGCATAGGCAGCACGCGTCTGGAAGCGCTGCTGTTGGAACAGGCCACCAAGTCGCTGCAGGCCGCCCAGGCCGAGTTTGCCGTTGCCACCCAGGGGGCTACTGAACAGCAGTTGGCTGTCGCCCAGTCACGAATTCAAGAGGCTGAATCACGCGTCGCCATGGCCGAGAGCCAGACGCCAGCCGCCGAAGCAGGCGTGCAGTCCGCGCAAGCCGCGCTGGCCAGCGCGCAGGCGAACCTACGAAAAATCAGGGAAGGCGCGTCGCCGGAAGATATCGCCGTCTCCCAGGCTCGAATCAGCACTGCCAAGGCCCAGATGGCCAGCGCCGAAGCCCAGGTCGCCCAAACGCAGATTGTAGCCCCGTACGCCGGTCAGATTGGCGCAGTTCTTACTCGCAGCGGCGAACTGGTCTCAGCAGGGCAAGTGCTCATCCTCCTTGGTGATACCGGCACGATGCACGTGGAAACGACCGATCTGCGCGAAACTGACGTGGTCCGCTTGCAGAGCGGCCAGGACGTGGAAGTCACCTTTGACTCGCTGCCGGACCAGATATTCGAAGGCATAATCACGCACATCGCCCCCGTCAGCACCACCGACAGGGGCAGCACAAACTTCACGGTTCACGTCGAAGTCCCACAGCTCGACGAAAACTTGCGCTGGGGTATGACCGCCTTCGTAAATATTCAGGCTCCGCCCGGTCAATAGATCCCGGTCGGAACTACAAGGCCTCACTTTTCGCGCCGCTGGTACGCAGTCGTGTACTCGATTTGCGGCATATGTGCAGTCAAGGGAAATGGAAAACCAAACAGCGGGCGAACCGATCATCCGCGTAGAAAATGTAACAAAGGTATACGGCAGCGGCGATACGGCTGTACGCGCCCTTGACGGGCTCTCAGTGGAAGTCCAGCGGGGTGAGTTTGTAGCCGTCATGGGGCCGAGCGGTTGCGGCAAGAGCACATTGCTGAACATGCTGGGCGCGCTCGACCAGCCGTCCGAAGGGAAAGTCTGGGTCGCAGGCGAAGACCTTTCCGAACTGAAGGATGTGGACAGGTTCCGTGCCCAGACCGTCGGCTTCGTTTTTCAGTTGCACAACCTGTTACCGACGATGACGGCGCAGGAAAATGTGGAAGTGCCGCTTCAGGGCCAGGTAAACAGCCGCAAGGAACGCAGGGCCCGATCCGCCCACCTTTTGGAACTGGTTGGCCTGGGCGACCGCCTCGACCATCTGCCCGGTCAGTTGTCGGGAGGACAGCGCCAGCGCGTGGCGATTGCACGTTCACTTGCCAACAGTCCAGCGCTGATTTTAGCCGATGAACCCAGTGGCTCGCTCGATAGCCACAGCAGCGAAGAGATCATGGCGCAGCTTGGCGAGCTGAACCGCAGCCAGGGGACCTCAATCGTTGTCGTGACCCACGACCGCCGTGTCGCCCAGGCCACACAACGCATTTTGCGCATGCAGGATGGCGATATCGTCTCTGATCACCACATTACCGACCCGCTGGAAGAAGACCTGCGAATGTTTGCCCAGAGTCAGTTTGGGCAGACGCTGATGCAGGACAGCCCCGCGCTGCACCAGTTCATCGAAGAACAGGACATTTCCGCCCTTCGCCAGTTGTTGCTGGCATTCGACGACGGCGACAAAGGGTCAGAGGAGCTCGATTCCCAGTCGACGGAATCCTAGACCCGCGATAACGAACTAGTCACACTCACTACCTGCTCGCACGAGAACCGAACCTATTAGTGTCTCTCTCCTCACACTTTTTTGGGCGGTCGGCCGCAAGCGGCCTCCCTTGTGCAGGGGCTGCGCCCCCGCAACGCCCCGCCCTGGCTAGCCACCTTGTTCACTCTTCCCCAGCATCGTGTCTGGCGAACGGAGTCTACTCCCCCACTTGCCGCTTCAACCCACCGACCATCGGCCTCCAACCGCAGAAGTTACTGATCACTGACCCCTGACCACTGACCACTGCAGTTCCGCGCCTTCGGCCCTCCCTTGTGCAGGGGCTGCGCCCCCGCAACGCCCCCCTCCAAGAACATGCCTCACCCACCGTGTGCCCTATATCCAGCAGTGCGTCCCAACTATGCAGTCGGCTGCCTACCCCATGCGCATTCGGATTGCCTGAATCGCGGCGGGAAAAGATGGCCTGTCGAAACAAATACCGCATATGGCATAGCAGTTCCTACCTGCTGATCACCTTCTCAACCTGTAGAATCCAATACCGCCCCCAACTGCTCAGGCGAAATGTTGCCCCCGCTAAGGATCAGCGCCACCTTCTTGCCGGCTAATTCGTCCCGCAATCGCAGCAATGCCGCCAGCGCCGAAGCACCCGCCGGTTCGGCAAGCGTTTTCGCATTCGCCAGATACATACGCACCGCCGCGAACATCTCCTGCTCGGACACCATGACAAAATCGTCCAGTAGATCCCACAGGATCGACTGCGGCAGCATGTACGGGGCGCCCGTGGCCAGCCCTTCTGCAGCCGTTCGATTGGGCGCCTCGCGCCATGCCCGGTCCCGCCAGGCAAGATAGGCCGCAGGCGAGGCCTCCGCGCACACAGCCACCGTCCGGATATCGGGATTGACTCTTTTCGCAACGATTGAAGCGCCGGACGCGCCGCTGCCTCCACCTACCGGCACGATGATTGCCTCGATATCGGGCTTCTCCTGCATGATCTCCAACGTGTGGGTCGCAACACCCGCGATCAGGGCCGGTTCGTCGCCCGAAGAAAGAAACTTCAGACCCTCCTCTTCCGCAACCTGTTCGCCGTGCTTCTTAGCCTGCTCGAAGTCCGCTCCATACAACCTGACATCCGCGCCGTTGGCCCGCATCGCCTCCAGCTTAACCGGATTGGCATTTTCCGGCACCGAGATTACCGCCTTCACGCCAAACATGCGCGCTGCGTAGGCAACCGACTGCCCATGATTGCCGGTCGACGCCGTTACTACGCCCTGTTTGCGCTGCTCGGCCGGCATCTGCGCCATAAAATTGATGCCGCCGCGTAGCTTGAACGCACCGATCGGGAGATAGTTTTCGTGCTTTACCCACACCTCCGCGCCCGTAGCAGCGTCCAGAACCGGGTAGTTGTGCAGCGGCGTCGGGGCCAGGTAACGACGCAGAACAGTTTGCGCCGAAAGTACGTCGGCAAAGCTGGGCGGCGCTGGCAGTTCCGGAACTTCATCTTTGGCACTGTCAGTCTTGCCTGAAACGTTCGAATTAGGCTGCATGAGACCTCACTTGTAGTGTTTGTTGATGTTTTTGGGAACTGCTGTTTCTGCCGGTGAAGGGACTCTCACGCGCCGACCATGAATGGCATTGTCACAGCTTCGGCAGGGGCAACTGGCGTGAATCCCATACGGTCCAGGACATCTGTCTGAAGATCGATTCCGGGCGCAACTTCCCGCAAGCACATGCCTGCCGGAGTCAGTTCAAAGACGGCCCTCTCCGTTATGCAGAACACCTTCTGCCCGTTTGCCATCGCTTGACTTCCACTGAAAGTGATCTGATCGACCTCTTCCACCAATTTTTTTACTTGACCATAGCGACTTATCGAAATGCTCGTGTCACTGATTTCATAGGCCGCGCCCTTGGCTTCGAAAGTGCCGCAGAAGACAACCTTTCTCGCATTTTGAGCGATGTCCATGAAACCGCCTGGCCCAACAGTTGTCCCGCCCAATCTCGAGACATTGACATTGCCTGATCGGTCCATCTCTCCGAAGCCAAGAAAAGCAATGTCCAGGCCGCCGCCGCTGTACAGGTCGAACTGTGAAGGTGAATCGATCATGCAGCTGGCGTTGCGGGCAAAGCCGAACAGCACGCCGTCGAGAAGCTCCCCGCCATACGTTCCATGCTCAATCGTCTGATAGTAACGTTCGGTCTCTCCGCGCGCCGCCACCAGCTTGGCAACGCCGTCAGGAATGCCGAATCCAAAATTTATCACCGCGTTCTCGTAGAGCTCCTGGACGGCCCTGTGCGCGATAACAGCCCGGGGACCAGAAGTCTCGCCCTCCTGCACCCGATCAGCTTCACTCTCTCCAATTGCAGTCTTCCCCTGCCGCTGGCCGGAGATAGCTGGATCATAGAAGAACGCGTGGCACTGCGGCTGGTCGGGAACGACAACCACTGCGTCCACAAGCGCACCCGGGATCCGCACCTGCCGCGCCGGGAACTGGCCCTTTTCCACCAGGCCCCGCACCTGGACGATCACCTTACCGCCGCTGTTATGCGCGGCCAGTGCCAGGGCAAACGCTTCCAGGTTGGCCGGCTCTTCTTCCATGCTGATGTTTCCGTCGGAGTCCGCATAGCTGCCGCGCAGCAAGGCTACATCTACCGGAAACGGCTTGTATCGCAGCAACGTCCGGCCATCGATCTCGATCAACTCCACCAGAGAATCCTGGGCCGAACGATTCATACGGCCGCCGTCCTGGCGGGGGTCGACGAAAGTACCCAGGCCGACATGCGTAATCAGCCCGGGCCTGCCAGCGCCGATCTCCCGCAACAGTTGCGTGGTGACGCCGGAGGGAAGTACATAGGCCTCAATCTTCTCCTCTCGAGCCAGGTCCTGCATTCGCGGTGACCAGATCCAGTGACCGCCGATCACCTTGCTAACCAACCCCTCGTAGGCAAGCCGGTTGAGACCGCGCCGGTCGCGGTCGCCGAGCCCCAGCGCGTGTATGACGCGCAGACCGACCGGCGTTCCCGTTGCGAAAAACCGCTCCTCTATTGCTGCAAGCAGCGCTTCGGGCTCCACCAGTCCGCCGCCGCCGCCTAAAATGCCCACGGCCGCGCCGTCAGCCACCATCGCCGCGGCCGCCTGGCCATCAACAACCTTGTCTCTCAAAGTGGGTTAATCCAGGTAGTGGCTTTCCAGCGCCTTCACTGCGGCAACCAGCGTCTTGTTGACAGGAGTGGGAATCCCGTGCAACCGTCCCAACCGCACCACCGCCCCGCTGATCACATCGACCTCGCAGGGCCGGCGGTTCAGAATATCGACACAGAGGCTGGATTTGTTGTCGCCCGTTCCAGTCGGGCCGGCAATCTGATCGATTACTTCGCGGGTCTCGGCCAGGTTCAGATCAATACCTTCGGCTCTTGCCACCTCGACCGCTTCGTCCAGCGCGTCATACGCCGTTTCTCTCAGTTCAGGGACCGCGAACACCTGCTTGATAGTCATGTTCGCAATCGCTGACGTGGGGCTTATCGCGATGTTGGCCAGCAGCTTCTTCCAAATGGCCTGGCGAATGTCCGGTGAGGCCGATGTCTGCAGTCCTGCCCTGTCAAGCGCCGCCGCAATGCGCTCCGCCCTCTCGCTCAGACCACCGCCCATCTCACCAATATGCGTGGGCAAGTCACCAAAATTCCGCACCGCCCCCGGCCCTTCCACCGCGGCGCCCTGGGCCGTCACACCGCCCAAAACGCGCTCCATGCCAACTACTTCGCCGATGTTCTCTTCATTGCCGAGCCCGTTCTGAAAGCTGATGGCAACGCTGTCATCGCGCAGCAAATGAAGCACGCGCTTCACGGCCTCCTTGGTGTAGGGAGCCTTGCATTGGACAAAAAGAACGTCGACCTCTGCCAGCCCGCTGGGATCGGTTGTCGCGCCAATGGGGATGTGCCGGTCGCCCCCGTGGCCGACAATGCGCAGTCCGTCACGGGTGATCCGGTCCACGTGCTCCTGCCACACGTCGACCAGGGTTACGTCAAGCCCGCCTTCAGCCGCCAGTCCCCCAAACAGGCATCCCATCGCGCCGGCGCCTACCACCGCAATTTTTGGTTTCCAGTCCCCCATTTATGACTCCTTTTAACTGAGTAAGGGGGAAAAAAGTTTGACTGCAAATAGTATAGCGATTCCCAACCGGCAGGCAAACAGTGATCGCTGACATCTCCTTGACGACCTTCAGCATTTACGTCTACAATAAGCGTCCCCCTGCAACGGCACCTGTTTGTGCCTTTGCCCTTGGTACGGGGACTTCAAGGCCATGAACATTCGATACCTGACGATTCTGCGGCACGCCAAAGCAAAGCAGACAAGCGCCTCCGGCGGCGATATCGACCGTCCGCTTGCGAAAAGCGGGTTCAAACAGTTGCAGCGCATTAGCCGACCCCTGGCAACGGTGAAAGAAGCGCCGGACTGGATCGTCTCATCACCCGCTTTGCGTACACGCCAGACAGCTGAGAAGGTCGCCGAACTGATCGGCTATTCTCGCAACTTCGGCTGGAATGACCGCATCTACGCGGCCGCGCCCTACACCCTTTTGAATATCCTGCAGGAAACCCACGATACCGCCCATCATATCCTCCTGATCGGCCACAATCCGGGCGTTGCCCAACTGGTCTCCGGCTTGTGCGCCGGCACGGACGGACGGATGAATGTGCGCTTTCCGACCGCGGGGTTGGCCCACTTTGAAGTGGACATCGCGCGCTGGCGTCAGTTGCATTGGGGTGGCTGCGAGCTGCGATTCCTACTCGCGCCTCGCTTCCTAAAGGGGCTGAAAGGCTCCTGATCGAACGCTGCTGGTTAGCCTCTCGCTAAGTTTGAGTTACCCGAAAATGTACCGATCCAAGTACCCGTTGCGAAACTTTCCTTCGGGATCGAACGATTGCAGCAGACTTCTAAACTGGTCCATCATTGGATAGGCAGCCTGCACCTGGGCCGGCGCGAGCGTGAACAGCTTGCCCCAGTGGGGACGGACTTCGAAGGGTAACAGAGCCTCTTCTACCACCGGCATGACTTCATGCACGCCCTTCCAATTCATTTTCCAGGAAAAGTGAATGCCGATAGTAGGCGTGCCATAGCTCTGGCTCAGCCACAGCCGGTCGGCGGCGACAGAACGGACTTCTGAGATCAACAGCAGTGGTTTGAACAGGTCCCGCAAGCCCTCCACCGCCTGCAAAGCCGGAACCGCATGGGCACGCGGCACAAAATACTCCGTCTCCAGCTCTAGGACGCTGGCAGGTGCGCTGTCTATGCGAAAATGGGGCAGCCTCTCATGCCAGGGGCCGGGAACGCCCAACTGCGGCGTAAGTCCGTCCGGGGGTAGATTGGCAACGTGATTTATTTCTTTCCGACATGCGGTCGCACCGAATAGTTCCTTCCGGCCCGGAACTGTTTGTGCTGTCGCATCGCTTGCATTCGACCCTGCCGCTGTAGCCGGCGTCTCTTCCCAAAGACCCGTCCGGTGCTTGAGCCAAACCTGGTTGACCTTCCCATCCTGCCAGTCGGGAAACAGACTTACGCTATAAGCGCTCGACATCACGTCATCGAAATGTTCGTACAAGGCCGCCGCTGGCATATCTTCGTAAACGTACTGCTGCATCGTGTATGCCGGTTCCGTCGCCAGCGTAATTCTCGTCACGACGCCCAGCCCTCCCAAAGCGACAACAGCGCCCTCAAACGTCTCTCCATCCTCCTCAAGTGAAAGTGTGCGCAACTCTCCGTCTGCCGTCACCAGCTCCAACCCGACCACCGCTGTCGCAAGATTGCCGTTCCCGTCGCCTGAACCGTGCGTTCCGGTCGCACACGCGCCTGCCACTGTTACGTGCGGGAGCGAGGCCATATTGTGTAGCGCCGCCCCTTCTTCGTGCATGCGTCGACACAACTCGCCGTAGGTGATCCCGGCATTGCAGGTTACAGTACCGCGCCCGGAATCGAATTCCGTCGGCACGTTCAAATTTTCCAAAGAGATGTATGCCCACGAGGAATTCTCTGCCCGTCCCTGGCTCGCCGTTGCGTCTTCGACCTGTGAATCGATCGAGGCTACATCGTTGAATGAGTGACGCGCGCCCAGAACCCTTACCTTACGGCTGGCGCGGACAATCTCCTGCACTTCCTCGATGGTCTCGGGCGCGTAAATCTGTGCAGACGAGAACTGCACGTTTTCCGACCAGTTGCATAGCGGCATCAGCAGTCTCTTGCCCCTCGTTGGTCGCATTTGCTTGCTTGCATCTTGTCCACTACCGTTACACTGGCCAGGGAGTCGCGGCTGCAATTGCTTCGTCCACTATGGTGACTGGCGGCAGAAACTTTCCAGCCTCTATGCTGCGAACTGCGATTCCTCGGCGCAGCGTAATTCGGAAAGGGATTGAATGGCTCCCGACAAAACGGCACAGATTCTCTGCTCCCCCGAAACTACGCAGCCATGACTAACTCGCGATCCTGCATGAGGCCAGCAAAGGTACTCTGTCAACTCTCTGCTCTTTTAGGGGCGGTCGGGCCTTCGGCCCTCCCTTGTGCAGGGGCTGCGCCCCCGCAACGCCCCCCTACAAAACCATCGCTCACCGACCTTGTGTGCGCATTCCAGCAGTGCTGCCCCTCCTACGTGGCCGCCGCCAATCGAATACGCAATCAGATAGCCTGTATGGCGGAAAGAATAGAGGGCTGGGCAAGACAGGCACTGTATACGGCTTAGTAGTTACGCTCTCCCCAGGTCGACTACCCAAATATGTAGCGGTCCAGGTACCCATTGCGAAACTTTCCATCAGGATCATACGATTGGAGCAGGTCCCTGAACGCTCCCATTTTCGGATAAGCCGCCTGCGCCTGTGCCGGCGGGATAGTGAATAGCTTTCCCCAGTGGGGACGGACTTCGTAGGGCGAGAGAGCCTCTTCTACCCTAGGCAGTATCTCCTGCAAAACTGGCCAGTTCTTCCTCCAGGAAAAGTGAATGCCGATAGTAGGCGTGCCATAGCTCTGGCTCAGCCACAGCCTGTCGGCCGCCACAGAACGTACTTCTGAGATCCAAAGTCTCGATTTGAATAGATCCCGAAGGCCCTCCACCGCCTTCAACGCAGGAACTGCGTGCGCGCGCGGCACGAAGTACTCGGTCTGCAACTCATCGCCGCTGGCCGGCGTGCTGTCTACGCTGAAGTGAGGAAGCCTGTCCTGCCAAGGACCGGGAACGCCCATCTGCGGTGTAAGTCCCTCAGGGGATAGATTGGTAACCGGATGCAAGTCTGTTCGCGCTGCCTTCGCACCGTAGAATTCCTTCTGGCCCATTGTAGTATCTTTGGCTGGTGTTGATTCAGGCGAAGGTGTCTCTGAAGTCGCCGTCTCTCCCCACAGGCCGGTTCGATGCTTGAGCCATACCTGATTGCAAGTACCATCCTGCCAGTCGGGAAACAGACTGACACTATATGCGCTGGACATAACCTCGTCGAAATGTTCATGGAGAACGGACGATGCCATATCTTCGTAAACATACTGCTGCATCGCGAAAGCCGGTTCCGTCGCCAAAGTGACCCGCGTCACCACCCCCAGCCCGCCTAACGCCACGACCGCGCCCTCAAACGTCTCGCGATTCTCTTCAAGCGTGATCGACCGCAATTCGCCGTCTGCCGTCACCAGCTCCAACCCGACTACGGCTGTCGAAAGGTTGCCGTTGCCGTCGCCCGAACCGTGCGTTCCGGTCGCGCATGCGCCTGCCACCGTAATGTGCGGAAGCGAGGCCGTATTATGTAAGGCAACGCCATGACGGTGCATATGCTCGCACAGTTCGCCGTATGTGATTCCCCCGCTGCAGGTTACGGTCCCACGCTCGGAACTGTATTCCACCGGCGCGTTCAACTGCTCCAATGAGATGTATGCCCACGAAGAATCCTCCGCCAGTCCCTTAACGTCAGATGCGTCATCGACCTGCGCATCAATCGCGGCTACGTCGTTGAATGAGTGGCGTGCGCCCAGTACCCTAACCTTTTGGCTGGCGCCTACAATCTCCTGCAGTTCCTCGATGGTCTCTGGCGCGTGAACCGGGGCAGACGAGAATTGCACATTTTCCGACCAGTTGCGTAGCGGCATCAGCAGTTGCCCTCCCTTCCTATGTAAACTGAAATTGTTTGCGTCCCACTTGTGTCCGTTACTCTATCTCAGGAGTCCCAGTTGCAATAGCCTCCGCCAATTCAGAGACTCGCGGCAGAAATGCTAGCACATCCCGGCTGCGAGCCCTGAGATCGGCGACCGAAACGATTCCAAGATCGCCCAGCATCGACCGGTAGCCTTGATGGTACAGATCTCCTGGGTCATTGAAGCCGTTGAAATGGAAAATCCAGCAGCAGCGGCAATAAGTGGCAACCATCCAGTAGACGGCCTCCCTGTGGCGCCCCTGCTCAATCAGGGCTCGGCTGCCGTCAATCGCGACTGGCCGCGCGGCGTCGCTGATATCTGCCGCATACGGGAACTCCCCCTTGGGCATGCATTTGGCCCGGTCAAAGGCGGCCGCGACCGCATCCAAATGCTCCTCCGTCTGGCGCCGGGTCCAGTTGCAGCAACCAAGTAGCGTCAGCAACGCTTCGTAAAATTCCGGCCTTCCCTGTTCAAGCAGTAGTTTCCGAACCTCGACATATCTCCGTCTGACCGTCGGCGCGCGAAGTCCTGCCAGCAGGAGAATGAGCGTAGTCAGGCTTGTTCCAAACAACCACCCAGTAACCAGGTCGTGCAGCGGCGCCTTTCTTTCCACTGACTTTAGCATCCCCGCAGCCTTGCTGGTCGCCTCCCGGTACCGCTCTCGCACCCACCTCCGGCAAGCGTACCCGCTTGCTACTTCCTCCTGCAGCCGGCTGAGATGACCGGTGGGATCGGCAACAATGTGCATTGATCGAATCCCGCCGGCCAGATGGGGATGCCCAAGAACTGTTTCTGGCGACTGTATCGTTTCCCATTCTTCGAATGACACTTCGAGCAGGACGCCCTGGTATATGAACTTGCCAAGTTTCCGTTCAGGGGGACCTTTCATCACGAAAGTAATATCCACGTCCGAATATTCGGGCATGTGGTCATCGTCCGCCAAGGCGGTCACCGAACCGACAAGGTAAACACCTTGCAAGTTTGGCAACTTGCTTCCTTCTTGATGCACCCACGCTTCTGCAACCTTCTTGGCCTGCTTCACCAACATAGGTAACGTCTTTCACTGGCATTCCAGTGCCCCGTCCACAATGGCAAGGTTGATGAACTCCCCTTTTTGTCCTTCCAAACTCAAGGCTCGCAGGGAGTAATTTGTGCAGACAAATGGCTAATTTCTAGCCCGCCGGAGATGTCAATTCAGCAGATTCAATTTACCACAGCTAACCGATTCAAAAAAGCCTCTCCAGTTTCCTGAAGGCTGTGAACGGCGCGAGACTTGCCTTGCAAATTGGACATGGAAGGAACGGCAGTTAAGATGAAATTGCTTCACAGAGTTCCGCCGCCAACCGGGGAGCAATCGCCCCACCTGAATCGCGACTCTGCCTTCTGCCAAGACGTTGCTGGCTTTCCTGAACTTCGAGTTGAATTTCGAGATAACACATGAACGCAAAATGGAGCGCCTCCGACATCCCCGACCAGTCAGGCCGTGTCGTGATTGTTACTGGCGCAAACAGCGGCTTGGGCTTCCATACCTCCCTGATGTTGGCTGCAAAAGGTGCACGCATACTAATGGCCTGCCGCTCACTACAACGGGGCAACCAGGCCAAAGAAGACATCCTCAAGGCCCTGCCGCACGCGCAGTTGGAAGTCATCGATCTCGACCTGGCGGATCTGGAGTCCCTTCGCCCCGCTGCAGAAATGCTTCGCAGCAGCTTGGATCGGCTGGACCTGCTGATCAATAACGCCGGCGTCATGGCAATCCCGCGTCAGGTAACGGCCCAGAACTTTGAGCGCCAGTTCGGTGTCAATCACCTGGGCCACTTTGCCTTGACAGGCGCACTGCTTCCCCTCCTTCTAAGTACGCCCGGCAGCCGGATTGTTAACGTCAGCAGCCTGGCCCATCGCAGCGGCCGCATCGATTTCAGTGACCTGCACGGCACACGCAAGTACAGCCGATTCGGCGCCTATTCTCAGAGCAAACTCGCCAATCTGCTCTTCACAATTGAGCTGCATCGCCGTCTGCAGCGCATAGGCGCCGACACCATCAGTGTCGCTGCCCACCCGGGCTGGGCTGCAACACGTCTGCAATACGCGGCGCCGAGCGAAACAGGATCAACCATTGAGTTGTATGTAATGCGGACCTTGAACAGCCTTCTGGCCCAGAGCGCCGAGCAGGGCGCCTTGCCGCAACTATACGCCGCCACCGCGCCGGACGTCAGCGGAGGCGACTATATCGGCCCTGATGGCTGGATGGAAATGCGCGGGCACCCCCGCAAGGTGACGGCTAAAGAGACGGCTCTTGACGAAAACACGGCCCGCGACCTGTGGCAAGTATCGGTCGCGCATACGGGCCAGATGTATACTGATTTGTAAACCGGAATCCACGCCCCGACTCTATTAACACTTCTAGAGCAATCGACCACACTTTCCAAATCATCTTTGACCTGCAAGGACACGAACATGACGACAACGGTTTCGCCAAGCATGCAGCTGTTCGTCGAACAGCATCCCCAGTGCATGAAGGTTATGCGCCAGCTAAGCAACATGGACTGGTACGCCGCTGGTGGCTGGTCATCCTTTATTGGCCCATATCATGCCGGCATCTACATGCAGGTCGCCAAAGGGAACTGGTTCAACCACGGTCTGGACGGCATTCACTTCGAGTTTGGGCTCACTCAGGAATCCCTTGACACCAGGACACTATCGATCGATCTGCACGTCGGACATAAGAATCTGTTTGACCGGGTACAGTTCAACGCTATCACTGTTGAACGAATGGAGGAGGTCGTAAATGGATGGGGCACGGAGGATGTTCGCTTCTCTCGCACGAACCTGTCAGAGCGGCTGAGTCTTCCGGTTCGCTTCACCAAGTCGGGCTTCGGCAAGCAGGTGGCCGCTGCCCTGGCGCAGATGAGCGACCTCGCTCCCATCATTGACGACGGTCTTTCCCGGCTGGAAACTTCCTGACATGTTCAACCACGCCCCCAGTGACTATCGCTGCCCATTCTGCTCAGTAGCCGCCGGTCAGGAGAACGAATTCACTTACACCGTCGCCAGCGACATTGTACTGCGTACCAATGACCTTGTGGGCTTCATTTCTTCGCACTGGTGGCCTCGTAATCCGGGGCATGTCATCCTGATTCCCCGCGACCACTACGAAAACCTCTACGATCTGCCGCAGAAATATGGAACTGAACTCTTAAGTGCCAGTCGCCTCATGGCACTAGCGATGAAGGCAGCTTACAGCTGCGACGGAATCTCAACCCGCCAGCACAACGAGCCGGCAGGAATGCAGGACGTGTGGCATTTTCACCAGCACGTTTTCCCCCGGTACTCTGGCGACGAACTGTACGCCCGCACAGCCGAGCGATTCCGTACAACACCATCTCAGCGCTTGCCCTACGCCCAAAAGCTGCGTGCGGCAGTGGCAGACTTGAGGCAATAGAAAGGCTTGCGAATGTCGCTCTCCTTACCCCTTCCACATCTCGCCGAACAGTACCTTCTCGACCCGGATGTCGTCTACCTCAATCACGGCAGCTTTGGCGCCGTGCCGCGCCCTGTCTTCGATAGTTATCAGCACTGGCAGAGAGAATTGGATGCCAATCCCAGCCACTTTGTGGGAAGACGGGCCCCCGAACTGCTGGCCGCGGCCAGAGAAAAACTCGGCGGCTTCATCAATGCATCCGCAGATGATCTGACATTCGTTCCCAATGTTACCTATGGGCTGAACATCGTTGCCCGCTCTCTAAACCTGAAGGAAGGCGACGTAGTCCTCACGACCGATCATGAATACGGAGCAATCGATCGCACCTGGCGTTTCAACTGTGAAAAGAGCGGAGCCCAGCTTGTGAATCAGCCGATCTCAGTTCCGGTCGCAGACCCCGCCAAAGTAGTCGAGCAGATTTGGGCAGGCGTGAACGAGAACACAAAAGTACTCTCGCTGAGTCACATAACGTCGCCAAGCGCTTTGATTTTGCCAGTGGAAGAGATCTGCCGGCGTGCCAGAGAGGCGGGGATAATTACCGTCATCGACGGTGCCCATGCACCAGGTCAGTTGGACGTGGACATGGAGGAAATCGGCGCCGACTTCTACTGCGGCAACTGTCACAAATGGCTGAGCAGCGCTCGCGGCGCAGGTTTTCTCCACGCGCGGCCGGAGCGGCAGTCTCTGTTGGAACCCCTGGTGGTCAGCCACGGCTGGGATCGTGAAGAACCCGGCCCATCACAGTTTCAGGACTACTTCACATGGGTGGGAACGATCGACCCTGCCGCCTACTTGAGCGTCCCAGCAGCCATCGACTTTCACCAGCAGAACGACTGGGGCAGCGTACGTCTTGCTTGCAAGGAGCTTCTCAAGGAGACCGAAGAACGCATTCTGGCAATGTCCGGACTGCCGCCTATCAGCCCTTCGTCAATGTGGTCTCAGATGCGTCTCGTGCTTCTTCCCGGCAAGGTCGAATCCTACCAGCGGCTTTGGGAGGAAGATCGCATCGTTATACCGGTAGGCCAACATCGCGGCCAGCCTGGTGTTCGCATTTCCGTCCAGGCTTACAATAGCCCCGCTGATCTCGAAAAGCTGATCCTTGCCTTGCAGAAGGCGGCGTCGGCCAGCTGAAATTCTAGCTTGTCAATTCCCTGCCCTTCCATGCGCTTTCCTCGCCGGCCCTTGCGCCGTTCCCTCGCCCTAGGCGTGCCGCAGCAGGCGCACGATCTCGACTATGCCGGGCCGCTTGCCGTACATCAACATCCCCAGCCGGAAAACCTTCCCTCCCAGCCACAAAACAAGCGGAATCGTTGCCAACAGGACTGCGATGCTGATTGCCACGTCGACCCAAGGCAGCTCAGCCAGAGGAAGGCGTAACATCATTGTCGTCGGCGCCGTCAGCGGGAACCACGAAAGCACACGTACAACCATCGCATCCGGATTCGTCATGATTACGCCAGCCAACATCATGGGAATCGCAGCGACAAAAATAACCATGCCGGTTATCTGCTGGCTCTCCTGGAAACTGGACCCCAACGTACCTATCGCTCCAATCAGCACCGCATACACTGTGAATCCCAGAATGTAGTAAATAAACGCCAGCCCAAATACCTCCACCCGCGTGAAAAACGGCAGGATTATCCCCGCCAGCAGAGCCAGCCCACCGCCAAGACCGGATGCTGACGCAATCCAGACGGCAATCTGCGTCAGCCCCAGTGCCCCAAGCCCAATTACCTTTCCTGCCAGCAGCTGTTGCGGTGTAACTGATGAAAGGACAATCTCGATTATCCTGCTCGACTTCTCCTCAGCAACGCTGCGCACGAGATAACCGGCCGAAACGAAAATGGTGACCGCCAGCAGGATGCCGAACACGAAGGGAGTGATTAAGCTCAGAACCTGGCCGGCAACTCCCCCTGAAGCCTGACCTTGTTCGCTGACATACTCGATCTGTGCATCGAAGGGATCGATCAGTCGCGCCCGCAGCGTACCATCGTCAATTTCCTGAACCAGATGCGCCATGAAGAAAGCACGCAACCCGCTCGTCCCGGGTCCCGAAAACCTGCTCTCGGCAGTAACAACCTTCACGTCCTCTTGTTGAGGATAGCTTTCCGGCACCACAACCACCCTTGTCACGACTTCGTCTTCCAGGGCTGTGCGGGCGCCCGCCTCATCGCTATACTGGACATAATCTGGTCCGAACCGGGGCATGATAGGAGTGAACCTGCCGGACAGGTCAACGACCGCAGTAACGTCCGGACCGTCGTCAAACATGCGTACCAAGGCACCCCCGGCTTGACGACCAAAGAAGACGCTGACAAGCAGCGCGACGACACCCAGCAGCGGCACCAGTGATGTAAATATGATGAAGTCAGGACGCCGGACATTCACCTTGTATTCATGCCAGGCAATTGTAAGAATTCTGTTCATTACGGCTCTTGAAAAGATTGGTCAATGAGATGTCGAACTTGGCCCAACTCGGTTACGCGCCGTTGTCCGTTAACCATATCGCGATACCTGCATCGACTGAAACTACGCAGCCACAACTAATTTGCGATCCCGCATGAGGCGAGCAAAGGTGTTCTCTCGACTCTCTACTTTCTTATGGGCGGTCGGGCCTTCGGCCCTCCCTTGTGCAGGGGCTGCGCCCCCGCAACGCCCCCCTCCAAAACCATCCCTCACCGACCGTGTCCGCTCATTCCAGCAGTGCCGCTCCAGCAACCTGGCTGCCGCCAACCGAATATGCAATCAGATTGCCTGAATGGCAGCAGGGATAGGGGGCTGGTCAAGACACGCACTGTATGTGGCCTAATAGTTACCATCGACTGAAGTCAAACGCCCATTGTCAATGCTTTCAGCTCCCGGCCGCCCTCACCCGGTATCGGTGCTGCCCTGCACCATCGACACAAAAATGTCATTCAGAGGAACGCTGGCCCGTTCGAAACTCTCCACCTGCACATCTCGCGCCACAAGCGCGGCCAGGAGCTCCTGCGACGATGCCCCTTCAAGAGTGAGAATCGTAAAGTCGCCATTCCGCTCACTGCGAATGACGCCTGGAAGGTCATGTGGAATGTTCTCGGCGCGAACACGAACCGAATTGGGCGCAAAGTCCCGCTTGATCTGCTGCAGCGAGCCGTACAGCAGCGGCTTCCCCTCGTTTATGAGCAGGATCCTGTCACACAGCTCTTCGACCAGATTCATCTGGTGCGCGCTCAACACGATCGTCTTTCCTTCCCCTGCCAGCTCTCGCATCAGCCCCTTGAGCAGTTCGACGTTGACCGGATCCAACCCCTGAAACGGCTCATCCAGAATCAGAAACGCCGGGTCGTGGATCAGGCAGGCAATGAACTGCGCCTTCTGCTGCATCCCTCGACTCAACTCTTTGATCCGCTTTCCCCCCCACTCCTGCAGTTCAACCCTTTCCAGCCACTCCTCCGCCCGGCCTCGTGCCGTAACCGCCTCCATGCCTTTGAGCCGGGCCAGATAGACCAGCACTTCCATCACCTTCTGGTCCCTGTAGAGCCCTCGCTCCTCCGGCAGATAGCCGACCCGCTCCCTAGTCTCACCTGGCGGGCTGCCCAGCAGTTCAACCTCTCCCGCGTCAGCTTTGAATATATCCATCATGATGCGAATCGTGCTGGTCTTGCCCGCGCCGTTAGGGCCCAGCAGCCCGAAAATCTCGCCGGGATAGACGTCGAACGTAACATCATCGACCGCGGTAAAGCTGCCGTAACTTTTGGAGAGGCCCCGCACTGAGAGGGCAGGAGCAGTCATAGCACGACCATATTGCATGGCATCGTAAATGCAGGCATTTCAATCGACAGTATCATTAGCACAGCTTGAATATCGAAGCCATAGTGTCCTCTTATTTGCCAGTGGTCACGGTTCCTGAATTGACTCTGCCAGAACGATGCGCCTGATTCTGGCTGCATCACTTGCGCAAGACCCACTGACAAATGTACCTGGATCCATCGTAATGCAGTACGCACTACCTCTACGAAAGTTTCTGACAGCCTACGCAGCCACACCGTACCCCCCCGTGCCCCTCTAAGAGCCGGAAAACATTACCACCCACCGTCGCCGCGCATCCCATACCTGACTCTTTCGCCCCAATTATGGGATGCCCCCTTTCTTTCACACCTCTTGACATACCAGAGCCGCCTATGCTAACCTTCCCCCAACGCACTTTACGAACAGAAATCTCTTATCCAGAGAGGGGGGAGGGAACGGCCCTATGATCCCCCGGCAACCCGCCGGAGCCCCGGTTCTCGGTTGCTGACTGTATGACGGTATGCCTGTCCGTCTGGCACGATGCGAAAATCGCGTCCCTGTTCAGCGCCCGGCCTTGCCTATTCAGTCAGTCCCGTTAGCCGTGCTCAGCAGGTGCCAATTCCGACGAGCCCAAAAGGGCCCGAAAGATGAGATCGAACTGAATTTGAACACCCCTCTGGATTCTCTCGGAGGGATTTCTTTTTGCAGAAGGGAGATCCATGATGCGCACCGTCTACTGGCAGGACGGAAAAGTAAAAATGATCGATCAACGGTTGTTGCCCGGCGAAGAGGTAATTGCCGAATTTGCAACCGTCGCCGAAGTCGCGCGCAGCATCAGCGAAATGTATGTCAGGGGCGCGCCCGCCATTGGCGCCACCGCCGCCTACGGTATGGCCCTGGCCGCGAACGTCAGTGACGCCACCGACAGTGGCGACCTGCTCAACGACCTTCGCCTGGCCAAAGATACACTCGACGCAGCTCGTCCCACCGCAGTAAATCTGAGTTGGGCCACCCGTCGCCTCCTGTCTTTGGCCGAAGAAATAGCTGCCAATAAACCATCCTCGGAGGGCAGTGTCGCCGACCTGCGAAGCGCGCTTCTGGCCGAGGCCGAGGCGCTGGCCGACGAAGACATCACAATAAACCGGCGCATGGGTTACAACGGTGCCGCCGTCGTGCCTGACGGCGCAAATCTGCTCCATCACTGCAACACCGGTTCGCTCGCTACCGTAGACTTCGGCACCGCTTTGGGCGTCATCTATGCCTGCCACGAACAGGGCAAACAGATCCATGTCTGGGTCGACGAGACCCGCCCTCGCCTCCAGGGCGCTCGCCTGACCGCTTGGGAGCTGATGCGAGCCGAAGTGCCCATGCATCTAATCGCCGACAATGCCGCCGGGCACCTGATGCGCACCGGCCAGGTTGATGTCGTCGTATTCGGAGCCGACCGCGTCGCCGCCAATGGCGATGTCGCTAACAAGATTGGCACCTATAAAATCGCGGTAGTCGCGCGGGAGAACGGAATTCCCGTCTATTGCGTAGCCCCAACCAGTACTGTTGACCTGGACCTTCCCGACGGAGACCACATCCCTATCGAAGAACGGGGCGATGAAGAGGTGGTTGAAATCGGCGCACGTTCGATCGCGCCTGCAAACGTTCCAGTTTACAACCCGGCCTTTGACATCACCCCCAACCGTTATGTGACCGGAATCGTTACTGAAGAGGGCATCTGCTACCCCCCGTTCAAACAGAGTTTGCGCACGGCAGTAGAAAAGGGCCGCGCCGCAATCGAGGCGGAGCGCGCAGAAAGAGAATAACTGGCAATGAACGATATCCACAGATTTGATAACATTTGCGTTTACTGCGGATCCAGCGCCGGCGTTGAAGCCGAATATTCCCGGAAAGCAGCTGCTCTGGGAACAGAGATTGCACGTCGAGGCTATGGCCTCGTCTATGGCGGCGGCAACCTTGGCCTGATGGGGGCGGTCAGTAGGGCAGCCCATTCAGGCGGCGCTACAGTCTACGGCATCATTCCCGGTCCACTTGCCGCAAAAGAGATAGCTGGCGAAACAATAGGCAACATCGAAGTCGTCGAAACGATGCATCAGCGCAAGGCTCGGATGGCAGAGTTGGCCGACGCTTTCATTACCTTGCCCGGCGGCTTTGGCACACTGGAAGAATTGTTCGAGACTATCTCCTGGATCCAGCTGGGCATTCACAGCAAACCGATGGGCCTTCTCAATGTTAATGGCTTCTATGATCCCTTGCGTCAGATGCTCGAACATCAGATTGATCAGGGGTTTATCCCCTTCCGCTATCACCAGTTGCTTGTCATCGAAGAGGAACCTTCGGCCCTGATCGACGGCTTGCTCAATCACGAGTCGCCAAGCAGCTCGGTCCAGTGGATCACTTCGGAACAGGCATAACGAATCTTCTAAGCGCCGGCGATTTTCTTGTACTGGCGGACGTAATACCCTGCCACCATCTACACTAAAGAAAAAATGTAACTACTAAGCCACAGTACTTGACCAGCCAGTCATCCTTGGAACCATTCAGGCTCTTGGTGACGTAACTGGTGTACAGCCGCCGCCATGCTCGCCAGCCGACACGTTGCGAAGAATGCACACGGTCGGTGAGAGATGGTTTTGTAGGGGGGCGTTGCGGGGGCGCAGCCCCTGCACAAGGGAGGGCGCTTGCGCCCGACCGCCCAAAATACAACAATGTGGGGAGAAAGAACACCTTTGCTCCCCTCGTTCAGGGTTGCGAATCAGTTGCGGCTGGGAAGTTACGAAAAAATAAGAAATTGTCAGCCAAAAAGAGCAGACCTGGCCAAATCGTTGCCCTCGGGGGCCACAACATTACCGGCGGCGATGACAATTCGGCGCTAAGCCGCTATATCTTGGACCAGGCTGCCGCCGAGCGTGCCAAAATCTGCTTTCTGTCGCAAGGGAGCAGCGAAGACGATCTCTATATTGCGAACTTCTATCGCCACTTTCTGGAATTTGACGTTCAGCCGTCTGACCTTTCTCTATTCAAGCCCCACACTGCCGACATTGCAGATTTTCTCTTGGAGCAGAATGTGATCTATGTGGGTGGTGGCAATACAAAGTCGATGCTCGCTGTGTGGCGAGAATGGGGCGTGGACCGGATTCTGCGCCAAGCTTGGGAGCAGGGCACTGTCCTCTCGGGCGTCAGCGCCGGCGCGATCTGCTGGTTTGAGCAAGGCCTCACCGATTCAATACCCGGCAACCTGACGTCCCTCGACTGCCTGGGTTTCCTGCCAGGCAGTTGCGCGCCGCATTACGACGGTGAGACAGATCGACGCCCCAGTTTTCATCGCCTGATCGAGAAAAACGAAATAGCGCCCGGCTATGGGATCGACGACAACGCCGGCCTTCATTTCATAGGCACCGAACTCCGTCGCGTAATTTCTTCCAGCGCCGGCGCCACCGCCTATCGGGTCGAACGCGGGGCATCCGGCGTTTCCGAAACAGCGTTGGATGCTTCAACAATGGTTGGCCTGACCGCCAGCGGCGCCAACTAACACATCGAAACAGACATACGAACGGATTCTAAATGAAAATCGTCGTTTCCGGCTCCATCGCTTATGACTACCTGATGACCTTCCCCGGCCGGTTCACCGATCAGATCATCCCCGAAAAACTGACCCGCCTCAGCGTCAGCTTTCTTGTCGACGAAATGGTCCGCCAGCGCGGAGGCACCGCCGCCAACATTGCCTACTCGCTCAAACTCCTGGGTGGCGACCCGATACTCTTCGGCACAGTCGGCCAGGATTTCGGCGACTATGCAGCCTGGCTGCAGGAACACGATATCCGCACTGATCACGTCGTCGAAATTCCCCACAAATTCACAGCCAGCTTTTTCGTCAGCACCGACGATGAGCAGAACCAGATCGCCAACTTCTATCCCGGCGCCATGAGCGACAGCCGTACGATCTCACTTGCCGATCAAGGGCTGACCGACGCCGACGTCATAATCATCAGCCCCAACGATCCCCAGGCCATGCTCAACTATACAGCTGAATGCCGAGACCTTGGCATCCCCTTTGCCTACGACCCCAGTCAGCAAACAGCCCGCCTCAGCGGCGAAGACCTTCGCCATAGCATTCCCGGCGCCAAGTGGCTGATGGTCAACGACTACGAAATGGCCGTGATCGAAGAAAAAACTGGCTGGGCCCGGCAGACGATTCTCCAGGAAGTCGAAACACTTATCGTTACAGAAGGCCGGGCAGGGAGTCTAATCTACCACGACGGCGAAGAGTTCCACATTCCTGTAGCCCCGCCCCACAAGGTGGCCGAGCCCACTGGCGTTGGCGACGCCTACCGCGGCGCCTTCTTTGCCGCCCACTGCGCCGGACTGCCGGTCGACGTATGCGGCCGCGTCGGCGCCATGTGTGCCACCTATGTCCTGGAACAGATCGGGACGACTAACCACAGCTTTACAATGGGGGAGTTTGCGCTCCGCTATCAGCAGACCTTCGATGAGGAGCTTCTCTGGGGAGAACCGGCCTGAAATGCGGAACAGCAACGACATCGACCGGGCGGTGAAAGGCATCCTGGCACAGGATCCCTACTGGGCTGCCTACGCTATCGCCGACCTGCGTCCCGACCTGGCACGCTTCTGCAGATGGACCGTCGCGCCTGATGCCAGCGGACTTGCGCTCCTCTTCACCGGCCTTGAGCCGCCGATTCTGCTTACCGCCGGAACCTCGGAAGGAGTGGCAGCCGCCCTGAACGATGCCGCGTTGCCTGAGGAGATATTTCTCAGCGTCCGAGAGTCGCACATTCCAGCAATACAACAACACTATGCGCACGTCAAACAGCACGACATGCTGCGCATGGCCCTTGCGCCGGGTCAGCAAGTGCCTGAACCAACAGTACCAACCGTCCCCCTTTCAACTGCTGACGAGCTCAGGCTGCAATCCTTGTACCAGCACGGCGGTGAATTTGCGCCCGATGCATTCACCACCAGCCAGCTGCGCGACGGCTTTTTCTTCGGCATTGAAGACAGACGCGGTCACTTGGCTGCCGCCGGAGGCACGCATATCGCCTACCGTCGGAATAACGCGACATCGCCAGACCTACAGAAGAGCCATCGTCAGAAATCCGGCTCGATTGACTGCATCCTTTCTCAAGGTGTCGCCGCCATCGGCAACATCTACACCAGACCCGACTGCCGCGGCCGCGGATTCGGCACGGCAGTAACCGCACGAATCACGCAAGCACTGCAAGCCGACGGTTACAAATTCATTGTATTGAACGTAAGCAAGCAAAATTTGGTTGCCCAATCCATATATGAGAAGCTAGGATTTGTTTCGCATTGTCACTTTGTCGAGGGCTGCGCTAGCAGGAGTAGGAAAGTGGAGCCAGTCGACCTTATTGCCCGGGCGAAAAAAATAGCCGTAACATGACGGACATGTCCAGCGTCAAACCGCTTGAACTGAATGTCACCAACTTCGGACCGATTGCCGATGGAAAAATCGAGTTGCGCCCAATGACGGTATTAGTGGGGCCAAGCAACTCCGGCAAGTCCTATTTCGCCTCGCTGATCTATACGCTACAAAGATTTTTCAGCAGCCGTTTTGGAGGCACTGACAGTAACCCTACTTTGCCTGACGAATTTTGGCCTGAGTCGACACGTACACACTGGATACGTAGAGGGACGTTGTCTAAATCCGATGTTCCCAATCTTGTAAGCTGGTTCACCGAAACGATTTCGCAACTAATGACGTTCGACGACAACCCCGGCCGGAGCCTTATCGAACTGCCGGAGACTGTTGCCACTCTAGTGAGGCCGATTCTCAGCGATGTCGCCGTCTTAAACAGACCTTTGGATAGCGAATTTGCAAGGTGCTTTGGCGTCGATCAGACTCGGCATTTGCGCAACTTTCTTAGCCCCTACAACACAGAAATTCATATAAAGGGTGCACTGTTGACTGAAATGGGTAAGAGTCACGCTTATTCCTACGAAGTCAAATTGCAAGATCAAGGAGTAGCTCTTAGCTCTTCGATTCCAGATACGGCGCGTCTTTACATAGAACGTAGCTTATTCGAAAAGCATTTGAAGTCTCACTGGCTTTTGAACGCGGAATGGACAGTTGAAGAAGACTTGAGAGTCGCCGGCGCCTTTAAGCTGTTGGACCTACTTGCAGATTGTTTTACTTCTGACATCGTCTCTCCCTTAAACCAAACCCCTTTCTATCTTCCAGCCGACCGCGCAGGTGTTATGCACTCGCATCAGGTAGTTGTACGGTCTCTCATTGCCAGTGCATCGCGCGCCGCCTTGCGCCCTGATTCTCCATTACCCGTGCTTTCGGGCGTTCTTGGTGACTTTCTTGACCAGCTTGTGGCCTTGTCCAGTGTGTCTCTTCGGGCACATGAAGATTACGATACTATTTCAAGGCGATTGGAACACTCTCTTCTTCAAGGGAAGGTCAATGTAGGAGGGCCGAATCAAGTCAATTATCCCACTTTTTCCTACCGGCCAGATGGTTGGGATCGAGACCTACCTCTGATGAATACTTCGTCAATGGTATCGGAATTGGCGCCGGTCGTGCTATACCTGCGTCATGTCGTGCAACCGGGAAACTTGCTGATAATAGAAGAACCCGAAGCGCACCTGCACCCCGAAATGCAGGCAAAGTTTACCCGCCACCTCGTTTCCGCCATTCAATCTGGAGTTAGAATTCTCATTACTACCCACAGCGAATGGATTCTTGAGGAACTAGCCAATCTAGTCAAACTGTCAGAACTGCCCCCTGACCAGCGCGAAGGTATTGAGGATCCCGATATCTCCCTCAGACCAGACCAACTGGGCGCATGGTTTTTTGAACCCAATGAGGAATCTGGCGGTTCAGTAGTACGTGAAATCTCTCTAGATGAGGAATCGGCCACGTTCCCAGCTGGCTTCGGGCTTGTCACCGAAAATCTTTACAACCGATGGGTGGAGATCTCCACTCGCATTCAGGAGAACTAGCGTCTTTGTCAGCAATTGAAGCAGTCAGGAGAGGAACTGACCCGAAATGCCACTCCAAAACATGTCGGGACGGACGTTGCACGCTCTTACTGGATGAAGCCCCGGCGCCATTTGCTTTAATCAGTTTAGAACACGCAGCTTCGCCGGTTGAACGAAATGCACCGCGATCTGACTACCTGTTCGTCGGCGGCAACATAGGAAATGGCGAGTGGGTTGCGCCAATAGAATTGACCGCGAGCTCCGCCAGAGTCAGCAAATTCCTACCCCAGTTACGCGCCGGCGCTGAAATTGCGAGCCGTCTCATTCCGCATAATATCCCAGTTAGATTTCGCCCTGTTGCAGCCTATGGAGGAGAACTCAGGCGCATTGAGGTTCGAAACTTTCTGAAACGCTCAAATCAAGTTGTTTTCCGAAATGTGCCAACGCCGATCAAGCTTGTTCGGTGTGGCTCGCCCTTGAACAAAGCATTGAAAGGTTGACGTGCATAGGGGTGAGGCAAGCTTTCTTTACCAAGAACCCCAGTTTCACTAGACTTACATCTTCCAATTCCTTGAGGAGTTTCCCAACAGATGACCACCGCTGTTCAACAGAAAAACTACGACATAGCCGACATCACCCTAGCCGAACGCGGCCGCTTCCGCATGCAGTGGGCCGCAAAAGAGATGCCCGTGCTCGACCTGCTGGAAGAACGCTACTTGCGCGAACGCCCCTTCGCCGGCGTCCGCATGGCCGCGGCCATGCATGTCACCAGCGAGACCGCCAACCTGATGCGCATCCTCATCGCCGGCGGCGCCGAAGTAGCGCTCTGCGCCAGCAATCCACTGAGTACGCAGGACGATATCGCCGCCGCGCTCGTCACCTACTACGAGATGCCCGTCTACGCAATCAAGGGCGAAACAAATAGGCAGTATAACGAGCACATAAATGCCGTCCTTGATACGAAACCGCATCTGACCATGGACGACGGCATGGACCTGGTCGCTATGCTCCACACGCAACGCGGCAATCTGCTCGAAAATGTCGTGGGCGGCACCGAAGAAACCACCACCGGCGTCATCCGCCTCAAAGCCATGGCCGCCGACGGCAAATTGGCCTTCCCCGTAATCGCTGTCAACGACGCCATGACCAAGCACTTCTTTGATAACCGCTACGGCACCGGCCAGAGCACCTTGGACGGCATCATTCGCGCCACGAACGTACTCATTGCCGGTAAATCCTTCGTTGTTGGCGGCTACGGCTGGTGCAGCAAGGGCATCGCCATGCGCGCCAAAGGCATGGGGGCCAACGTCGTCGTCACCGAGGTCGACCCCTTGCGGGCCCTTGAAGCGGTTATGGACGGTTTCCAGGTGATGCCGATGGCCCAGGCTGCCAGGACGGGCCAGATCTTCTGCTCGGCCACCGGCGACATACACGTTATTGACGGCCACCACATGGAGCAGATGCGAGACGGCGCCATCCTCGCCAATAGCGGGCACTTTGACGTCGAGATCAATCTCAATGCGCTGGAGGCAATGTCTACCAAGATAACCCGCGTCCGCGATTTCCTCGACGAATACACACTGGAAGACGGCCGCCGCCTCTATGTTGCCGGCGAGGGCCGCCTCGTCAACCTGGCCGCGGCCGAAGGGCATCCCAGCGCTGTCATGGACATGAGTTTCGCAAATCAGGCCTTGGCTGCCGAGTATCTGCTCAAGCACAGCGACGAAATGAGCGGCAACGTCTACGATATGCCTGAAGCACTCGATCGGGAGATCGCGGCCCTCAAACTCAAAGCCATGGAAATCGAGATCGACAAACTGACGCCTGAACAGGAAGCCTACCTGAACGAATGGACTCTCGGGACAGCCGAATAGTATCAGCTCTCGCCGCCAGGAGGGCGGCAGACAGGAGAAATGCCAATGAGCAGTACCTTTATGACCGCGCCTTCACTCCTATTTACCAGCGAATCGGTAACGGAGGGGCACCCCGACAAGATGTGCGACCAGATCAGCGACGCCGTGGTGGATGCCATTATGGAACAGGATCCCCATGCCCGCATTGCTTGTGAGACGGCCGTAAAGACTGGCTTTGTAATTCTCCTCGGTGAAATTACGACCTCTGCATCCCTGAACTATGATGAACTGGTCCGGTCCGTCGTCAAGGATATCGGTTTCGATAGCAGTGACAAAGGGTTTGACGGCGAGACTTGCGGCGTACAGGTCGCCATCGCTTCGCAGTCGCCCGATATTGCCCTCGGCGTCGACAAAGCGCAGGAATTCAAATCCGACGCCATGGACAGCGAAGAGGACGAGATTGAATCGGTCGGCGCCGGCGACCAGGGTATGATGTTCGGCTTTGCCTGCAATGAAACCGACTCTCTGATGCCTCTGCCGATCTATCTGGCCCACAAACTCAGTCGACGTCTTGCCGAACTTCGCAAGTCAGGTACACTTCCCTGGCTGGGCCCGGACGGCAAGTCGCAAGTCACGGTGGAATACAGCCGCGGCAAGCCCAAACGCATCCACACGGTCCTGATAAGCACGCAGCACTCGGCCGAAATCTGCGCCGACGATATCAGGCGGCAGATTATCGAACATTGCATCAGTCCTACGCTTCCCGCCGAAATGGTGGACGACGACCTGCTCATCTACGTAAATCCAACCGGCCGCTTCGTTGTCGGTGGGCCGATGGGCGATGCCGGCCTGACCGGGCGCAAAATCATCGTCGATACCTACGGCGGTATGGGTCGACACGGTGGCGGCGCATTCAGCGGTAAAGACTGCACAAAAGTCGACCGCAGCGGTGCCTACGCCGCCCGCTGGGTAGCAAAAAACATCGTCGCGGCGGGCTTGGCAGACCGGTGTGAAATCCAACTCGCCTACGCCATCGGCATCGCCCAGCCTCTCAGCGTGAATGTCGAAACCTTCGGCACCGGCAAGACCAGCGACGCAAAAATCGAAGAACTAATCGATGCACACTTCGACCTGCGTCCGGGTGCCATTATCCGCGACCTGGATCTACGCCGCCCCATCTACCGCCAGACCGCGACTTACGGACACTTTGGGCGGGACGACATCGACCTGCCCTGGGAAAATACTGACAAGGCGGATCTCCTGCGGCAAACCGCGGGCTGAATAAACTGAACTCTATGGAGACTCAAGAACAGAGCGGCACTGCCCTTCTGTCATTGAAAGAATTGCCGTCGATATTCTGGTACATCGTTGCCAGCGCCTCGGGGCTGGCTTTGATTCTGATCCTCGTATTGGTCGTACTTGGATATCGCGACGGCATTCAGCGCGGCGAAGCCCAAAAACGCCAACAGGTCGCAATCTTGCTGCAACGTGCGTCCGACATGCTGGAAAACGGCCAGCCTCAGGAAGCTCTGGCTGCCTACAGGTTGATTCTTCAGGTCGACCCGGAAAACGAGGCTGCCCGTAACGCCATCCCTGCCGTTGAGGCAATTTCAACCGTTGAACCCGTTCCCGTCGAGGAAACCGCGCCAAGCGTGGTCGACCTCGAGTGGGCTAAGGCGCTCAAACTGTATGACGCCGGCCGTTGGCAAGAGGCAATTCAGGCATTCTCGCTAGTGCAGTCCATGCAAGCCGATTACAGAAGCGATGAGATGAAACAGAATCTGTTTATCTCCTACGTTGAGCTGGCCAGAGCCGTAACAGCTGAAGGGAGCCTGGAGGAGGCGGTGCAGCTGTTCGACAAAGCGCTCGAAATGAACGCCAACGAACCGCTGATTCAGCAGGAGCGCCACATGACGGCCCAGTACGTGGATGTCAAAACCTATTGGGGCGCCGATTGGGCGCAAGTGATCCTCCTTCTGGAAGATCTCTACCAGATTGATCCGGAATACCGCGACGTGCGTTTCCTGCTGCAGAGGGCGCACGTCCAAAAAGGTGAAAGTCTCGCCAGCGAAGAAGAGTGGTGTGCAGCCGCCTCCGAATTTACCAGCGCCATTGCCGTACTTGACTGGCTCGAGCTGCGAGGTAGACGTGATGAGTTGGCCGCCCTGTGTCGTAACGCGAACGGTGGTTAGGTCCTTCTCGAGAGAAAGGCTACCGCACCGCCTCATGGCCCATCCGGTTCATTCCTCTCAATCCGTTGGAACAGCGGGTCCTGGACCCTTCTTGCGCTCGCCTTGTTTTTCTCACTGAACCCTACACTCTGCCAGAATTGTCCAAATGGCCGCTTAAGGCTATAATTGTACGGTGCAAATACGGGGAGTAGCGCAGCCTGGCAGCGCACAGCGTTTGGGACGCTGGGGTCGGAGGTTCAAATCCTCTCTCCCCGACTTGCGGGTATAGCTCAATGGTAGAGCGCCGGCCTTCCAAGCCGACGATGCGGGTTCGATCCCCGCTACCCGCTCTCAGGCATCCCTGCCAAGGTTGGATCGGTAGCTCAATGGCAGAGCAAGGAGCTCATAACTCCTGGGTTACAGGTTCGAGTCCTGTCCGATCCACACACTACTTCTCTTCTCCACTCGCATGTCCAGTGCCCGACTTCTGGGCTTTCCTCGCCTCTTTCATTTCCAGACAGGAAACTCTCGCCGCAGTCTTCTTGCTCATGGGCGCCGGCCGAATAGCTGCGAAGAGCAAGGCCTACTCACTGGCGCACAATCCTGCCATCGCGTCACGATTTCTGTTCCGCGCCCAAACCCATGTGCTATTATTCGCCCGCAACTGACGGGCCCTGACTTGCAACCACAATTTCCGAAGCGCGACAAGGAGAACAGCCAGCATGCCCGAAGCGGAATCTCAAGTCGAGATTGACATTCTCTCCGAGCCGGTTCACAGCGGTTTCGTCGCCGTTATTGGCCGGCCCAATGTAGGTAAGTCGACCCTGCTCAATCTGGTGCTAGGGCAAAAGATCGCAATCACGAGCGACAAGCCGCAGACAACCCGCGACCAGATCATGGGAATCCGCACCGATGAAGATGCTCAGTTTATCTTCCTCGACACGCCAGGCATCCACCAGCCCCGCAACAAGCTCGGCAAACATATGGTAAACGTGGCCGAGCAGGCGATCACCAGCGACGCTGATGTTATCCTCTGGCTGGTGGACGTCACGACGCCGCCCACCGACGACGACATCTATATATCGGAGCGTCTTGCTGAACTGCACGCAGCGGCCGGCGGGCTGCCATTCCTGATGATGGCCGCAAACAAGGTCGACGCATTGCAGGGCGCAGATCTCTTCAACAGGCAGATCGAGTACGGGGCGCTTCTCGACTGGCTCACCAGCGCAAAAAGCGGACAGGATGCCATCCCTGTTCTGCCTCTCAGCGCAACCTCCGGCGAGGGTGTGGACGCGCTTCTCGCCGCCCTTGCCGAGCTGCTGCCTCCAGGCCCTCTCTACTACCCAAGCGAGCAGGTCACCGACCTATCAATGCGCTTCATAGCCGCAGAAATCGTGCGCGAAAAGGCCCTCCGGCTCCTGCGGCAAGAGATTCCGCACAGCCTGGCCGTCGTGGTAACCGAATGGAACGAGCGCGGCCCGGAGATGACGCACATTGCCGCCACCGTATATGTGGAACGACACAGCCAGAAGGGCATCGTGCTTGGTAACGGCGGCTCCATGATCAAGAAAATCGGGCAGGAGGCTCGACCTGAAATCGAAGAAATGGTCGGTACACGCGTCTACCTGGAACTGTGGGTAAAAGTGCTGCAGAAGTGGCGCCGCAAAGAGAATCTTCTGCGGCGCCTGGGCTACCAATACTGACGCTTGGCAATCGTCGACAAGGTTAGACCTCCGCAGCCGGTCGCAGCCACTGCAATTGGCTTTTCGACCTTCCTTTGGTTTCCCTGCGCGCGCTGTGATATGATCGCGGCAGATTGTTCCACCTTGAATACAAAGGTTGCCGATGAATCCGCACACGATTCGCATTCTGGAATACGACAAGATTCTGAAGACGCTGGCCACATTTTGTGCCTTCGACGGCGGCGCCGAGTTGGCAACCTCGCTGCTGCCCAGCGACGACCTGCGAACTATCAGTGACTGGATGGAGCAGACCAGCGAAGCCTGCCGCTTGCTCGAACAGAAGACTGACATCTACTTCGGGGGCGTTTACGACGTACGCGCCTTTATCGCAAAGTCCGAGCGCGGCAGCATTCTGATTCCGACCGAACTGGTCGAAATTCGTACCACGCTCATGCGCGCCCGCACGCTTCGCAACACATTGACCCGGCTCAACCGTCAGTTTCCACGCCTCGCAGACATCGCATTTTCCATCGAACCGTGTGAGCATGTCATCGGCGAAGTAAGCCGCTGCATTAACGACCGCGCCGAGGTTGTAGATAGCGCCTCCAACGAATTGGGACGAATCCGTGCCCAGTTACGGGTGGCCCAGGACAGGCTCCTCAGCACTTTGGACCGGCTTGTGCAAAGCACCGATGTCGTCCCCTACCTGCAGGAATCGATTGTCACCCAGCGCCAGGGCCGCTACGTTATTCCAGTGCGTTCGGAATACAAAGGACAGGTGCAGGGCATCGTGCACGACCAATCGGCCAGCGGCGCGACCTTCTTTATCGAACCCATAACCGTGGTCGAACAGAACAACGCAGTCCGCGAATTGGAGTTGGAGGAAGAGAAGGAGGTCCGGCGCATCCTCTCCGAGCTCTCCGATCTTGTCGCCGATGAGGGACCCTACATCAACCGCAACGTACAGATTCTGTCCCAACTCGACTTCACTTTTGCCAAGGCCAAGTATGCGATTGAGATGGAGGCTACCGCGCCCGATATCGTCTCCTTTCAACAAAAACGGGCCGAAATTTTCGCGGGTATCGACGAAGACACGAAAGAAGAGCGCACCATCCAGCATCCGGGCTCCGTTCTGAACTTCCGCCAGGCCCGCCACCCCATACTTGAACCGGATTCAGTCGTTCCCATCGATGTCTATTTCGACGACGAATGTTACATCCTCGTGGTTACGGGGCCAAACACAGGCGGCAAAACCGTCACCTTGAAGACCGTCGGCCTTCTAACCCTGATGGCCCAGTCGGGCATGATGATCCCTGTTGACGAGGGCAGTACACTCTCAGTATTCGAAGGCGTCTACGCCGACATCGGCGACGAACAGTCCATCGAACAGAACCTGAGCACTTTCTCCAGTCACATGACCAATATCATCAACATCCTGGAAGAAGCCGACCCCCAAAGCCTCGTCCTGCTTGATGAACTGGGCGCCGGAACCGATCCCGACGAAGGCTCGGCCCTTGCTGCGGCACTGCTCGAAAACCTGCGCGATCGAGGCATTACCACACTCGCCACGACCCATTACAGCGATCTGAAACTGTATGCCCACAACACCGCCGGCGTTCGCAATGCATCCGTTGAATTCGATGTCGAGAATCTCAGCCCTACTTTCGAGCTCAGTATCGGCCTGCCGGGCCGCTCCAACGCCTTGACCATCGCTCGCCGGCTCGGGCTGAACCCGGTCATCGTTGATGACGCCGAAAAAATCTCGCGGCCGGAGTCCCTCGAAGTCGAGGCCATGCTCGAGGATGTGAGGCGCGCCCGCCAGGAGGCGAGGCGCGTACTCGGTGACGCCATGGAGAGGGAGCGCAGCGCCCAGGTCATCGAGGAGGACCTGCGTTACCAACTGGCAAGCATCGAAGAAGCGCGCCGCAAAGTCGTGGCCGAAACGCGTACAACCATGCAGAATGAACTGGCGGAAATCCGGCGCGAGATAGAAGGTTTCCGGCGGCGCATGGCCAAAGGTGGCATCGACGCCCAAGACGTACATTCACAGTTCATGCAGAATGCCACGCAGACCATCGGCCGCCGCGAATTGGACACCGATGGACGGGTCGACCAGGAGGTCACAACACCAGGTTCAGCGAGTTCCCGGATTCCCGGAGCCATTGAGAAGGGAGACAGGGTCTTCGTACCCAATCTTCAGGCAACAGGCGAGGTGATCGGCATCGATTTCCGCAATGGCGTCCCCAATGAGGCCGAAGTTCAGGTAGGCAATTTTCGACTCAAACTGCCCCTGAGACGGCTGGAACTACGCAGCAAAGCCCAGTCAGAGCCAGAGCAGACACCTCAACCTGTCGTACGCGTGCAGAAAAAATCGAAGTCAAGCGCGGCAGCGTCGACTTCGCAGACAGAGCTGGATCTCAGAGGAGAAAGGGTGGACGCGGGCTTGCAGCGGCTTGAAGGCTACCTCGACGACGCCTACCTTGAGAATCTCCCCTGGGTGCGTATTATCCATGGCAAAGGAACCGGGGCGATGCGAGATGCCGTGCGCACTGCCTTGAAAGGCCATCCTCTGGTCAGCAAATTCCGCCCTGGCGTACTTGGCGAAGGTGACGACGGCGTCACGGTTGCCAATCTGATGACCGACGAAGAAGGGTAGCCAACCGGCCATGGAACTGCGTGAATACTTGACGATATTGAAGAGGCGCTGGGCGGCCCCCGTTCTATTGCCCGTCCTGGTAGCCTTGCTTAGTGCAGTGCAGTTGCGCCCTTGGGTTCCCCCTGCCCCTTCGTACAGCGTTACCATGCGCCTCCTGGTCGGCGTCATGCCCCTGGAAGGCGTCGATACTGCCCAGTACGACCCGCGTTACTATGCCTGGATGACCAGCGAATACCTCGTTGACGACTTTACCGAAGTGCTCGCCGCCGAACTGTTCGCCAAAGCCGTGAACGCCCGTCTTGCCGAGCAGGAAATAGCCATCCCAGCCGGAATGATCAGGGCAAGCGCGAACACTGGCAAGCAGCACCGCATCATCCGGCTCTCTTTCAACTGGCACGATAGGGATGCCTTGCAGGCCATCGCTGATGCCGCAATTGCCGAGCTGGAGGAGAACGCTGCCTCATACTTTGCCCAGTTGGGAACAGAGGGCGCCGGCGTCCACGTTCTGGATTCGCCAACCGTATTTCCCGTGGGCCCGAGCACTCGAGACCGGGTCGAATGGCCGTTGAGAATCTTGCTGGCGCTGGCCGCCGGGCTTGTCATAGCATTCCTGCTGGAATACCTTGACGAAACCGTACGTCGACGAGAGGAATTGGAGGAGATGGGCCTTCCCACCCTTGTCGCAATTCCCAGGCCGCGCAGAAACAGATAGATGAAGTGATGAAGGTGGCACTTCTGCCACGGATTGAAACGTTGCATCAGCCTCTTGGGCGATCAACGCTGCAACTTGGAGGATTCAGTGATACAGGAATATGGCGGAGTATTGAAACGATTCGGCTGGATCGTCATTGCGGCAGTCGTGCTGGCCGGCTTACTTTCCTACGGAATCAGCTCCTTCCAGGTGGAAATGTATAGAGCGACCGTGCACGTCAGCACTGTTCCCGCCCGGCCGGACTGGGGTTTGGGCAATTCAGCTAAAGAGCTGATGCGCAACTTCGTGCTCAATCTGCGAACCTTCGAGGTAGCCCAGGAGGTGATCGACCGTGCGCAACTTGACATGCATCCGAGCGGATTCCTGCGATTAACCGACGTTGCCGTAGACTCCTCGACCTTCACGATCGAAATCGAAGCCCGTTCCCGTGACAAGATTGTTGCAGAAATCATGGCTTTAACCCTTGCCGACTATTTCGCCGACGAGCGCACCGCCTACTACGCTCAGCAGGACAAGCGTGATCGCATCGAAGTCAAGATCGTCAGCAGGGAAATCGAGGCCGCGCGCTACCAACCCCAGCCCGTGATAAATGCCTTGGCGGGTAGCGTACTCGGTTTCTTGTTCGGCGTTGGATTGATCCTGCTCCTGATCTGGATCGAAAGCGGCTTTCTGCGAACCCCGGATTCGGTGGAACGAACGCTTGGCCTGACAGTTCTCGGCGCAATCCCCGTATCGGATTCCGATTCAAACTCTGAAATTGAGATTCGAAAGGGCGTACCGTCGCCGGCAGTCAGCGGCTAGCGGAATGGAATCGCCTGACTTCGGCACTTGCCCGCCGTAATTTACAAAGGAATCGTAGATGTCCCTAACTCTGGTTACATTGACCGCTCCCCGCAGTCCCGCCGCGGAAGCATTCCAAAGCCTGCGCACAAATATCGAGTTTTCAAGTCTGGATAAGGCCCTGCATTCGCTGCTCATCACCTGCCCCGATACCGAAACAATGAAGAGCGAGGCGCTGGCTAATCTTGCCGTTGTTATGGCTGACGCAGGCGACCGCATCGTTGTTGTCGATGGCGATCTACGCCGGCCCCTTCAGCATGAAATCTTCAGGGTGAATGGCGATGTAGGCTTGACAGACTGGTTGCGAAACGGCGGAGAGCCGGTGCTGACCGAGACTCAAATTCCCAACTTGCGGTTGCTGGCTGCCGGGCCGCTGCCACCCAACCCGGTCGCCCTCCTCAGTTCCAAGCGGCTGGCCGAGCTGCTCCAGGTCCTGGCCGCCGAAGCAGAGTATGTGCTCGTCGACGCACCGCCTGTCCTGGCCGTAACCGACGCCGCTCTTTGGGCCAGCCAGGTCGACGGCACGCTCCTTGCCGTCACCGCCGGTAAGACCAAGCGAGAGCAGGCCGAGAGAGCCAAGGGCGTGCTGGAAAAAGTTCAGACGAATATCGTCGGCGCTGTGCTCCTGGATGCGGAAGATGCGATGGTTGTCAGCGGCTATGGACAATAAACTGCTACGGCAATGGAACACGGAGGGTGACCTGTGACACACCCAACTATTAGCCTCCCAGCCTACCAACCAGTTCCCGGATGAATGCGATGAAAGGCATCCTCCTGGCTGGCGGACATGGTACACGGCTCTATCCCCTTACTACCAGTCTCAGCAAACAGATTCTGCCAGTTTACGATAAACCCATGATCTATTACCCCCTGTCAATGCTGATGTTGGCGGGAATTCGGGACATCCTCATCATCAGCACGCCAACCGCGCTGCCGCTCTACCAGGAACTGCTCCGCGACGGCAGCCAGTGGGGCATTGAGTTCACTTACGCCGAACAGAGTCAGCCCCGCGGCATCGCTGACGCCTTTGTCGTCGGCAGTGAATTCGTTGGCGATTCACCGGTATGTCTGGCGCTGGGGGACAACATATTTTACGGCCACGGCTTGCCAGAAATCCTGCAGAGTGCAGCTGCTTTGCAGCACGGCGCCCTTGTATTCGCCTACCCAGTCGCCGACCCCCGTCGATACGGCGTTGTCGAGTTCGACAGTTCGGGCAAGGCACTGAGCATAGAAGAAAAACCGCAGACGCCCCGCTCCAACTTTGCCGTGCCCGGTGTCTACTTCTATGACAGTCGCGTCCTGGACGTGGCCCGCAATCTAACGCCTTCGGCAAGAGGCGAAGTCGAGATAACAGACATAAACAACGACTATTTGGAGCGGGGAGAGATGCAAGTTGAAGTCCTGGGGCGAGGTTTTGCCTGGTTGGATGCCGGCACCCATGAATCTTTGCTCCAGGCCGGCAACTTTGTGCACGCGCTGCAGGAAAGACAGGGCATGATGATCTCCTGCCCGGAGGAAATCGCTCTCAGACGCGGCTACATCAGTCGCGACCAGTTCCGTAGTTTGGCCGAAGCCCTGCACACAAATCGCTATGGCCAGTATCTTCTGCAGCTCTTGAACGATGAGTTCTCGGAGTCGCTATCCTGATGAATGACGGGTCGGTCGCCTTAGCAGGGCACAATGGTTATCAAACCACGAGCGGTGAAGTGGCTGTCCGCAGCGTGCCCGCCCTGGCAGCAAGGATGCGCCAGATCGACAGATGCGCGCTTCCGGCCTCCTACACGCAGATCTTCAACATCCGTTCACTGTCACCCGCCTATTCGGTTCAGAATCACCTCGGCGCCAAAGAAATCCAGACTGCTGTGACCACTGTGGCCCAGGTGGCCGACCGCTTGCGGCGTATGGCAAGAGCCTACGGTGAATGGAAGGAGTTTGACATCCCCGCTTTTTTCGACCTGTGGCCGGAGCATGTCTCCCGACTCGTCCACGTGGAGGAGAGGGTCAGTACCGTCAACGTCACCTTCTACGCCGACCTGCTGCTTCCTTCCTTTCAACGCGCCGAACAGTACTGGGCGCATGAGTTTTTCCCCGCCTACCAGACCGCCCAGCCGCCTGCCAGCTCAAACGAAGACAGTTCCAGCTTTACCACGCACTTTCTTGAATTCGAACAACCCAAAATGCGCGCCTACTGGGATAAGTTGATGGCCGTCACCGACGGGGCCCGACGCGCCCTCTGGAATGATATCAGTTTTCTGGCCGCCACTGCCGGCGGCGAAGAAAAGTCGCACTGGCAGTGGGCATGGCGCCATCCCCCGCCCCCCGGAATCGACCACTGCCTGCTACCGACACTGCGCCAACTCCCGACCCTGACGCTAGGCATAGAGTTCCCTCTGCCGGCCAGCCGCCAGCCCGGCCGGGTAAGGCGTTTGCGACGCACCTGGGAAAGCCAGCGGCGGCGGCATCGTCAATAGTCCCATCCTGAAAGGCACCTATGGAAAACATTCTGGTAACGGGCGGCGCAGGCTTCATCGGCTGCAATTTTGTCCGCTACATCTTGAAGAACGAACCGGATGTGCAGGTTACGGTTTACGATAAGCTGACCTATGCCGGTCGTCTCGAAAACCTGGCCAACCTCAAGGAAAACTACGGCCGGCGCTACAGCTTTATTCAGGGCGACATCTGCGACGCTGCCAAGGTCGAGGAAACGGTAACTGCATCTGATACCGATACAATTATCAACTTCGCGGCTGAGACGCACGTGGACCGGTCCATCCTCGATCCGGACGCCTTCGTAAAGACCGACGTCTATGGTACCTATGTACTCCTGGAAGCGGCCCGCAAGTTCGGAAACCTGCGCTTCCACCAGATCAGCACTGACGAGGTGTACGGACATATCGAAGGCCAACGCCGTTCGGTGGAGGGAGACGGCCTCGACCCGCGCAGCCCCTACTCCGCCAGCAAGGCCAGCGCCGAACTATTTGTCAACGCCTATAACATCACTTACGGCCTGCCTGTAACGATCAGTCGCGGCGCCAACAACATAGGCCCCTACCAGTATCCCGAAAAAGTCGTTCCACTGTTCATCACCAACGCGCTCGCTTCCATGCAGCTGCCCGTCTATGGCGACGGACAGCAGATGCGAGACTATCAGTACGTCACCGACCACTGCGCTGCCATTCACCTGATCCTGCGGCGCGGCCGCATTGGCGAAGCCTACAATGTCGGGACCGGCTCCGAAATGACGAACCTGGCGATGGTGGAAATCCTGCTGGACGAGCTTGGGAGGCCCCGCAGCCTCATTCAGCATGTCGAAGATCGCCTCGGCCACGACCGGCGATACAGCCTGGACGTTGCCAAAATAATGGCATTGGGATGGGAGCCCGACTACACGCCTGAGGAAGCGATTCGCGCTACCGCCCGCTGGTACCGGGACAACAGTTGGTGGTGGCAACCAATTCGCGATGGAGAATTCCAGGACTATTACCAAACCGTCTACGGAGATCGCAAAGCGTTCGATTTGCCCAGATGAATCTCTCATCGATTCGCCCCGGCCGGCTGGAAGACCTGCCGGAACTGCACCGCCTGCATTCCAGCAGCCTGCGCAGTTACTTTTACGACGACCTGGGCAGCGCCGAAGAACTTGACCTGCTCAGGGGAACGATCGCAGTCTTGATGGATCAGGAATCCAACAGACTGAGAGGTTTTCTCTCTCTGGATTCGGCGCCGCGCTCTGATGCCCTTCCTTTCTCTGCCCCGACCAAAGTGTCGTTGCGTGCCGCTGCATTATCGTCTGGAGGGGCCGCTGCTCGCTTACAGTTCAGGGCCCTCTTTGAGTATGCACGCCGGCAACTGCCCGCAAATCCCCACGGCTATCTCTTCTTCGCCATGACCGAGCAAGGCTGGCTCCAGGCCAGCCTAAGAGAGGCCGGCTTCGAACAGAGCGACGCAGTCCGATTCTACGAACGTAGGTCTCGCTCCATCCAACCTTTACTCCAACCAGCCGCCTTACGGCTGGCGCAACCGAGCGACCTGCCGCCGCTGGCTTGCCTGGATGCCGCCGCCTTTGAACCCATGTGGCACATGGGAGCTGCCGACCTGCAGACGCTCCAACGCGACTGCCGATTCGAAATCGCGGAACTGACAACGCAGACAGTTGGCTACTCGGCCCTTCGCCTCAATTCAGACGGTTTTCAGAACGGTCACGATTCAGCCCAACTTGTGAGGCTTGCAGTGCACCCGCAAGCACAGTCTCTTGGCATTGGCCGGCAGTTGTTGGTTGCCAGCCTCTGTTATGCGCAACGACTTGGGATTGACCGTGTCTTTCTGAACACGCAGGAAAGTAACCGGCCTTCGCAAAAACTTTACGAATCGCTCAAGTTTCGCAAGCGCGGCCGCGCTGTCCCTGTACTCGTCAAGGAAGTTTCGCAGTGCCAGGCTTAGTACATTGCCCAGGAGGACTCTCACAATTGGACCTCCTCTGAAATCCAGATTCCACGTATTTGCACGGGCGCCTTTCAAGCCGCATTACTTTAGCTTGGAAGCTACACCTTCTGTCACGCCCCTGGACAACCCGGTTCCTGGAGGAACGCGGTCTTGACGATTACAGGCCCAAAGTTTTTCCGTCACATCATTTTCGTTGCTGGGCTCTATATCATCCTGCTCGCGCTGGGCTGTGTGGGATATATTCTGATCGAGGGCTGGTCGTGGACTGACAGCATTTACATGACAGTCATTACAATCAGCACGGTCGGATTCGGCGAGATTCGTCCACTTTCCCCCATTGGCCGCGTTTTCACCGGGGCCTTGATAGTAATGGGGGTCAGCACAACCGCCTATGCTTTCAGCACATTGGCCGACATCATAGTCGCAGGGGAATTCCGCAGCCTTTTTTGGAGAAGACGCATGCAGAAACGGATCGATAAACTGAGAGGCCATTTCATCGTCTGCGGGTACGGCCGAGTCGGCGAGCACGTCGTAAGCGAACTTCTGGCCAACAACGTTCAGTTGGTCGTGGTCGAAATCCTGGCAAACCTTGGGCCTGAGTTGGAAAACGTGGGCGTGATACCTGTGGAAGGAAACGCAACCCATGACGCCGCACTGATTCAAGCCGGCATCACACACGCCGCCGGCATCTGCTGCTGCTTGCCCAACGACTCGGACAATGTCTATGTGGCGTTAACGGCCCGCGCCCTCAGCCCAAACCTGACCGTCATTTCGCGTGCAAACAGCCTTGAGAGTGAACGCAAACTTCAGATCGCAGGCGTAGACCATGTCATCAATCCCTATGTAACCAGCGGCCGCCGCATGGCACGACAGCTAATTCATCCAAATATCCTGGAATTTATGGACGTAGTAATGCACCGCGGCGAAGTCGACATTCTGATCGAAGACATCGTCGTCAGCGAGCGGTCTTCGCTGCGAGACGTGACCATCGAAGACACCGAGATTCGAAGAAGGCTGGGCGCCAACATCCTGGCTGTGCGACGGCCTGACGGCGAAATCTTCGTCAATCCCGGCGTAGAGTTTGCGCTACGGGCTGGCGACACAATGATTGCACTGGGAACACCTGAGCAACTCGACCAACTTGCCACCGAAGCCGAAAACAGGCAGTAAGGTAGGAAACTCCAACTCCCTTTCAAGTTTCAGGTTCGGCTAACTGAGTTGACAATTTGCCCGTCTCCAGTCTACTGTACTGCTGGAGCCTTCTTTCTGTCTCTGAAGCCATCCTTCCGTAACTCTATCTCATTCCAACAGTAAAGCGGCCCCTCCCTCCGAGGGATCTCACTAACTGGTCCAGCGCCGCCGCCAGGAATGTCAATGTCACTCGGGATACTTCAGTGGTAAATCGTAGTCATACCTACCGGACAAGAGCCGTGATTCTGCGGCGCAGGAGCTACAGCGACGCTGACAGGATCCTGACAGTCTTTACGCCGCGCCTTGGAAAGCGCGTCCTCATCGCCAAGGGTGCGCGCAAGACGACGAGTCGCAAGGCAGGGCACCTGGAGCTCTTCAGCCACGCCAATCTCCTCGTCGCCCAGGCCCGCACATGGGACATCGTCACCGAAACCGTCACAGTCGAGAGCTTCCTGAACCTCCGCACCAATCTCGAAGGCATCAGCCGCGCAGCCTATATATGCGAGCTTGTCGACGCATTCACCGCCGAAGACGACGAAAACGAAACCTTGTGGGAACTGCTCCTGCTGTGTTTGAGAGAACTGAACGCCCTTCCGGAATCTGCTCCCCAACACGACCTGCTCCTGCGCTGGTTCGAACTGCATCTCCTCTTTCAAATGGGTTTCCAACCCGAACTGTTCGCATGCCTGGGCTGCGGCGAAGACCTGCGCCCGGTGCTGAACTTCCTGCACCTGCATGCCGGCGGCGTCTTCTGTCCCGATTGCGGCCGCGCCCAGCAAGGCGCCGAGCCAATTACGGCCCAGACGCTCAAAGTCCTGCGTCACCTTGTACGCACGCAGTGGGAGTCTTTGCGCGAGCTCCGCTTGGGACACTCCACCGCTCTGGCTGTCGAAAGTGTTCTGCAACGCTACCTTGTGACCGTGCTGGAACGCCGGCTAAAATCCGCAGATTTCATCTTCCGGCTACGGCAGTCGTATGGGACAAATGACGGCGCCGCGCCCAACGCAACCGAATCGTCCGCTGACGGCCAGGACTATCCACCCGCTCCTGCAGATTCGTCCTACAAGGCCATCCTATGAAGGTGATTCGCGCGGCAAGATTCGCCGGTGTCACCGCACTCGCCGCCGGCATCTACATGTTACTCGTTTTACGGCCTGTCTACTTGCGGTCCGTCGAGGAACTGCAGCAAGAGCAGATTGCCAAAGAGAGTCTCTTGCAGTGGGGACTTGGTGGATGGCTCTGGCTACTGGCCATTCTCGCGTGGATGATCTTTCTGGCAGCCCTGATGCACAGCTATTCGCCGGTCCACCGCATCAGCAGCATCATTCAGTCAGGTCTGCTCGCCGTCTCGGCGACACTTTTGATCCTGGGCATTCTTGTCAGCATGAATCGATTTGGGCTGGCAGAAATAGGAAACGGCGGCATTGATCCAACTGCAACGCTCGCCATTTGGCGCGCCCTCATCGATCAGTTCGGGATGACGATATTGGAAGCCGGGCTGGCAATGGGAGGCGGCCTGACAGCCTGGATTTGCGTCGATTTGGCCATCCTCGGCAAGCTCCCAGGCAAATGGATGGCGTCCGGCGCCGTCGCCGGAATCCTCGCCCTCCCCTCACCCCTGCTGCTTCCCGAATCAATCCCCCTGATGTTCGCTTTTGCGGCCTACTGCTTCTGGTGTCTCGTGCTGGCGATTAGAACATCTCTGCCGGCGGCCTACCCCGACTACAGTTAGCTGACGACTGCGGGGGAACGGCCGTCAACATCACTGCTGTTCTGATTTCATCGCAAGCATCCTCAGACCATTGATAACAACGATGAGCGTGCTGCCCTCGTGCCCAAGCACACCAACCGGTAGCGGCAGCCGAAAATCGGGCACAATGAATGGCACGATCACGGTCAGAACAACCAGCATCAGGATAACGCCAACCGAAAAATACAGATTCTGCCGAACAATCTCACCTGCCTGCCGGCTGAGGCGAAGCATGAAGGAAAGCTTGCTGAGATCATCGGACATGAGTACGACATCGGCAGTCTCCAGGGCGACATCAGTGCCAGCGCCCCCCATAGCAATTCCGAGGTCGGAAGCTGCCATCGCCGGCGCATCATTCACCCCGTCCCCTATCATTGCAACCGAACCTGCCTCCGCAAGTTCTCCTACGATTCCGACTTTCTCCTCAGGCAACAGTTCTGCGTAAGTCTCTTCCAGGCCGACCTCCTCGGCGACAGCCGCAGCCACGTCGTGGTTGTCCCCCGTAACCATAGCCATGCGCGTGATACCCAACCCCTTCAGAGCGGCTATTGTTTCGGTTGCATTGGACCGCACCGTATCCGCTACAGCCAGGAATCCAACCGCCTCCCAATCGCGGCCAGCTACCTCGGCGTTTTCCGGTCCGTAGGACGAGGCTGCTGCGCCTACAGCAATCTCCGCGACTCTTTCCTCCAATTCGATGCGGCGGCGAACCACAAGAATGGCCGTCTTGCCCTCCTCTTGCAAGCGTTTGCCCAGCTCGCGGGTCGATGGCGAAAGGTCCATTGCCTCGCTCATGAACAGCTTGTCATTGCCAATGTAGACCATCTCCTGGCTGACGCCGTTCCTATAGATCGCCTGGACTCCATGTCCGGCAATGCCGCGAAAGTCCTCCGGCGACGTATAGGCCAGGTCCATTTCCTGTGCCCGTTCAACGATAGCCTGTGCAATCGGGTGCTCGCTAAGGCTCTCGGCGCCGGCGGCACGCGCGATAAGATCCTCCTCGCTGTAACCATTCAGCGGCACAACGTCGGTCAGCACCGGCTTGCCGTAAGTCAATGTCCCTGTCTTGTCGAACGCCAGCATGTCGAGGTTGGCAGCCTTTTCGAGGTAGGCCCCGCCCTTGAACAGGATACCCTCGCGCGCCGCCGCCGCGATCGCGCTGAGAATCGAAGCCGGCGTGCTGATGATGAGCGCGCAGGGACTGGCCACGACCAGCAGCGTCATCGCCCTGTAGATCGTCCTGCTAAACGGTTCCGCCGCAAAAAGCAGAGGGACAACTATCGCCAGAACCGTTACGCCAACTACCGCCAGCGTGTACGGCTGGCTGAATCTGTCGATTAGCCGCTGGGTCGGAGCCGCGTTGTTCTGGGCTTCTTGGACCAGGCCGATTATCTTGCTAATCGTGCTGTCCGAATCCAGTTTGGTCACCTTCAGTTCGAGCGCGCCGCTGCCATTGATCGTTCCTGAAAACACAGTGTCGCCCGCGCCTTTGTAGACCGGAATGCTTTCACCTGTTATCGGGCTCTGGTCGACCGTAGTTGTGCCCTGAATCACAGTGCCGTCAACCGGCATCCGCTCGCCGGGCTTCACCACAACCACATCTCCTATCGCCAGCGCCTCAACGCCCATTTCAATCACCGCGCCGTCGCGCCGAACACTGGCGGTGTCCGGTCGCAACTCCGCCAACCTTATAATCGCCTGCCGCGTGCGGTCCGACGCAAACGATTCCAGGGCGCCGCTCAGCGTAAAGAGAAACAGCAGCAGAGCGCCCTCTTCCCACTCCCCGATAAACGCTGCGCCCAGCGCCGCCGCGATCATGAGAAAGTCGATATTGAAATTGCCCTGTTTAGCATCTGCCAGCGCAGTTTTGAAGCCGGAATAACCGCCGGCGGCATAGGCCGTAAGGGCGAAAACTGCAATCCCCCAACCAGGCAGCAGACCACTGACCGGACCGCCTATCCAGCCAACTACTAAAGAGATAAGAGTAACCGAGGCCAGCAGGATTTCCGGGTTATTGCGCCAGAACTCACGCTCGAACGGTGAATAACTCCTGACACTCGAAAGAGGACGACCGTCCTGATCCAGCAAGTTTTCCTGTATTGAACAACAGGTGGTCATTGGTTCCACCTTTCTGCTCATAAGTCCCCATCGGACGCATTGTGCGTCTCGGCTGTTCCCGAATGCCGCTGCTCACTCCGTTCTGACGAGCCCAGCAACTTCCTGCCTATCTCCTCCCGCTTGGCCTGCTGGCAGGCCGGGCAGAAACCAGAAACCTGCACCTGCAACGTCGTGGCGCGAAAGCCCGTACTCCTAAAAATGTTGTCCATCAACGTGTCGGGCGCCAGGCTTTCCTGCAGGTCGGCAATCTGATGACATCGCAGGCATATAATATTGATGTGCGGCGAAGGATCTGTTTCATAGTGTGTATGGTCAGTGCCCGCACTGATCTCGACAATCGCTCCCAGGTCGCGCAACGTGTTGAGCGTGTTGTAAACCGTGGCCTGGCTGATCTCCGGATGCGTCTTTCGCACCTCTTCGTAAACCTGCGAAGTCGTTGGATGTCTATCCGTGTTGGCAAGGAATTCGCACACCGCGACCCGCTGGCTCGTTACCCGTAAGCCAGCCCGGCGAAGTGTCTCAATGTACTGAACGGCCATTTTTGCTTTCCTCAAACTAAATTAGAATCAATCTAAATACCTTCTCCGCAAGCATACCCCCTTTCACCCCGCCTGTCAAATGTTAATTAGAATTGTTCTAAGAAAGCAGGAACCCTCCCTGGTCGTCCCCGACCGGAAAGCGGCAACGGTAACGCAATTCTAATGTTTCTCAATGGTCGTGCTGATGAAGTTGTGGTTTACTATATAGGTAACCAGAAACGACCTTCTCACTCGACCAACTGTGTACCCTTCCATGGCCTTGTGAGCTCGAGGATACCGCCGCGAGAGCCCGCCTGCTTCTGGACGTCAAATGCCGAAAACGCTGCATTGCAGACGCTTCTAACTTCCTACGAGTAACCTGGACATACACCCATGATGCCATTTGACCGTTTCACCCAGAAGGCCCAGCATGCGGCCACGCGCTCGCTCGAGATTCTTCAGAAGTACAAACATTCACAGATCGATACCGAACACTTTTTCTTGGCGCTGGTGGAGCAGCCAGAGGGTACCGTGCCCCAAATCCTGGATTCCCTCGGCGTTTCAGCCGAAGTGATCGCGCGTAAGTTGGAAGTGGTCCTCGCCGCTGGCTCCAAGAGTGGTAACACGCCGTACAGCGGGATGCCGACCGTACAGGTTTTCATCACCCCCCGTCTCAATCGCGTCATGGGCGTCGCCAACGACGAAGCTAACAAGCTCCAGGACGAATACATCAGCACTGAACACATTCTGCTCGCGATCGCCAGCGAAAGGAACACACACAGCGCAAACATATTGCGCGACGCCGGCGTCACCAAGGAACGCCTATACGGCGCCATCGAAGACCTCAGGGGAGGCCAGAGCGCAAGTGAACCGGACGCCGAGAGCAAGTACCAGGTGCTCGAAAAGTATGGCCGCGATCTGACACAGGCCGCCGCCGAAGGCAAACTGGATCCGGTCGTCGGCCGCGAAGATGAGATAAGACGCGTCATGCAGGTACTTTGTCGGCGCTCGAAGAACAACCCTGTCCTGATTGGCGAGGCCGGCGTCGGCAAGACCGCCATCATCGAGGGCTTGGCCCAACAGATCATGGCCAACGACGTTCCCGACATTCTCGCCGGCAAGCGGGTGGTCTCACTGGACCTGGGGGCCATGATTGCCGGCACACGCTTCCGCGGCGAATTCGAAGAGAGATTGAAAGCAGCCATGGACGAAATCCGCCGCAGCGAGGGTGAGATCATTCTGTTCGTTGATGAGTTGCACACTGTCGTCGGCGCCGGCAACGCTGCCGGCGCGCTTGACGCCAGCAACATGCTCAAGCCCGCACTTTCCCGCGGTGAGTTGCAGTGTATCGGCGCTACCACTCTCGACGAATACCGCCAGCACATTGAGAAGGACTCAGCCCTTGAGCGCCGTTTCGCGCCTGTCTTTGTCGACGAACCCGACATCGACGATGCCATCGAAATACTGCGCGGCCTTCGCCTCCGCTATGAAGAGCATCACGCCATTACCTACACGGAGGATGCTCTCGAGCAAGCAGTTCGCCTCAGCCATCGCTATGTTCCGGACCGTAAACTGCCGGACAAGGCTATCGACCTCATCGACGAAGCCGCCGCCCGCCTTCGGGTTGCCATGCACGCCATGCCCGATGAATTGAAAGAGGCCAAAGCCTCCATTCAGGAGCTTAACGACCTGGAAGAGAGCGCCTGGACCGAGCGCGACTATGAAAAAGCAGCCCAGACAAAGGCCGAGTTGGCCCGCCGTAAGGAAGAGTTCAAGTCGGCGCTAAAGGACTGGAAAGCGGAAACCAACCTCGACGACGTGGTGGACACCGCCGACGTCGCCGCCATCGTTCACAGCTGGACGGGCATTCCTGTGATGGACCTGCTCGAAGAAGAGATGGAAAAATTGCTGCGCATGGAAGACTATCTCCGGCAGCGCATTATCGGACAGGAAAGGGCCATCGAAGCCGTCAGCGACGCAATCCGCAGGGCGCGCAGCGGCCTCAAAGACCCTCGCCGCCCTATTGGCACCTTCCTCTTCCTCGGGCCAACCGGCATCGGCAAGACTGAATTGGCCAAGGTCCTGGCAAACTTCCTCTTCGACAGCGAAGACGCACTTCTGCGTGTCGATATGAGCGAATATCGCGAGGGCCACACCGTCAGCAAACTCTTCGGCGCCCCTCCCGGTTATGTCGGCTACGAGCAGGGCGGTCAACTCACCGAACAAGTGCGCCGGCGCCCATACCAGGTGCTGCTCTTCGACGAGATCGAGAAGGCCCACCCCGAGGTCTGGAACACGCTGCTCCAAATCATGGACGACGGCCACATGACCGACGGCCAGGGCCGTACAGTGAATTTCCGAAACACTGTCGTCATCATGACCAGTAACGTCGGCGCAGAATCTATCAAGCGCGGTCCCCTGGGCTTTGCCACGCCCGAATTTGACGAGAATGCTCTCGCCCAAGGCGAATACAGCAAGCAGATGAAGCGGCTGTTCCGTCCGGAGTTTCTCAACCGCATCGACGAAACCATCATCTTCGATTCTCTTTCCAGGGACAACGTCCGCGACATCGTCAGCCTCTTGATGGAGGAGATCGCTTTACGCCTCGACGAAATCGGAATCGGTGTCGATATGACCGAGGCGGCCCGCGATCATCTTGCCGATACCGGCTTCCACGCCGAATACGGCGCCCGCCCACTGCGCCGCCTTCTCCAGAAGCGGATCGAGAATGAACTCAGCAAACGTCTCCTGCGCGCAGAATATCGCACCGGCGACGAAATCCTGATCGACTTTGTCCCCGCGCAGGACGACGGCGAAGGCGAACTGACCTTCGTCCGCAAAGATCCGGAGCCGATTCCAGTCGAATGGTCCCCGGGAAAACAGGCCGAAGCCAACTCCGACCGCGACCAAAGCGATTCCCAAGATTGACGCAATACTAGATTGAGACCGTAGATGACGACTACAAACGCTCCCGAAGGGTCTGTCACCGCTCGGTGCCCGGCCTATCGGGTCGAGACCGAGCGCACGGTCGTGCGCTGCTGGCAGCCAGACGATGCCGAATACCTGCTGCAGGCAATTTCGCAAAGCATCAACCATTTGCGAGCGTGGATGCCCTGGGCGGCCCACGAACCCTCCACCTTGGACGAGAAGATAGCGCTGCTGCGAAGATGGCGGGCCGAGTTTGATCTCGACCAGGACTACGTCTATGGGATCTTTTCGCCCGACGAAAAAGAGGTCTGGGGTGGTTCGGGGTTGCACAAAAGGATAGGCGCTGACGCTCTCGAAATAGGCTACTGGATTCGCGCCGACATGATAAACAAGGGGTTGGCAACCGAAATCTCGGCCGCCCTCACCAGCGTGGCCTTCTCTGTCCACAAAGTTGACCGTGTCGAAATTCACTGCGATCCGGCAAACGTCCGCAGCGCCTCAGTCCCGCGCAAGTTGGGCTTCGTGCAGGAAGCATTGCTGCGCCGGCGAAACGTGGACGTTACCGGTTCGCCGATCGATGCGATGATCTGGTCCCTCTTCCGCGACCGACTAGCGAAGACGCCCGTCGCCGACGCACAGCTTACAGCATACGATGTCGTCGGCTGCGAAATTCCTCAACCTTAATTCGCGTCCACAAAGACAAGACCAGATATGCCCCAGGAGTGGCGTTCCCAACCTGCCTCTCCTGGCAGTATCAATATGCTACTTGGCGATCGGGTTTTCGTAGAGTGCCACCCAGTCGAAAAGGCCTTGCGCCTGGCCTTGGCTGCGCGCGCCGACCAGCAGGCCGACGTCGCCGACGGGCAAACGCGGCTCGGGCACTGAAGTTACATGAGTAGAGTTGATGAAAAAGATGAGCTCGACGCCGTCGTCCACTACTGTGAGCACGTTTTGGCTCCCTGTTGACAGCGCCGGCGTCGGCGTCCAAGCTTCTATAGTCCGCCAGGCGCCATTCTCAACCAGCTGAATCTGGTACTCGCCCTGACCGTCTACCGCAAACAGATAGAAATTATCCGCGTTCTGGAACCGAACGATGAGCCCGCCGTATCCCCACGCAAGCTCGTCCTGCAGTGCCAGCCGCAGGTCAGCCTCGAACCTGTAGGCCCCCAGGCTCATCTGACCCAGCGTCGCCCACGCTCGCTCGCCTGGACGCAGAATGCTTATCTGATAGAGATCCCCAACATAGCGCTGATCGAACGCCGCACTCTCCTGGACAGGCAGTGAAAAGTGGGGCTCACTAAAGTCATCACGCGCGATCAGACTCTCCTCTGTCGGCGCCGGCAGTGTTCGCTCGCCAATCGACAACTGCCTGATGCCAGTGGCTCGCCAGAAAATCAAGCCTGCCGCAACCGCGGCCAGGACAACGATCACCGGCACATTCAGGGGAATTCTGCTTTTGGGTTCAGGTGGACTGTTTACGACCGCTTTGGCCGTAGGGCGTTGCCGCGCCAGGCCTATCGCCTCGCGTTGCCGTGCCCTTTCCTCCATCGCGCTCGAAGAACTGTCTGATCTGCCCATACCACAACCATTCAGCCTGTAGTCTGCGCCGCCTGTGCCGCAGGAGTGACCCTGTTTCAATCACTGCACAGCGCGCCGTCCGGCCGAATCTGGCGTTACTCCATCTGGAGGAACCTGTCCAACTTGAGGAAACGTAACGGGGCCGCCATGCAGCCTATCGGCGGGCTGGGACTGGGAGAGGGAGGAGCCGGTACCGGTAACGACGGCTTATGCGGTGGCGGCTGCTGACCAGATTGTGCGTACTGAACCGCAGTCAACGCGTCAACGCGTCCGTCGCCCATAATGAATTTGTCGCCTTCGGTCTGTTCATTCTCGGAGATGTTGATGTCAACACTCGTGGCCATCAGCATCTTCTTGATGTCCATTGGCCCAAGGCCCGAATCGGCCCTCAGCATCAGCGCAACCAGGCCGGCTACATGAGGGGTGGCCATACTGGTACCGCTGGCAGTCGTATAATATTCGTCCACCACCTGGCCCACCGACGTGCCCGACGCACGCGCGGCCACAATCTTGCTGCCCGGCGCCACAAGGTCCGGCTTGACGCGTCCGTCCGCGGTCGGTCCACGACTACTGAATCGAGCAACGCTGTCCTGATCGTTGGATGCCCCCACCGTAATGACCTTTTCGGCGGCCCCGGGGCTGCCAATCGTGCTCTGCCGCGGTCCGCTGTTCCCCGCAGCCACAACCATTATCTTGCCCATATCAACGATCGCGTTGCACATCGAGCTTAGCGCATCCGAGCCGTCACTGTTTCCCCGGCTGCCCAGTGACAGATTCAAGACATCAGCGCCATTCTGTGCAGCCCACTCCAGCCCGGCCATAACGTTGCTCATCCGGCCGCTGCCGTTGTCTGCCAGCGCCTTGGCTGCCATGATTGTCGCGCCAGGGGCTACCCCAACATACTTTCCACCGCTCGCAGCCCCCGTCCCTGCCGCGGTAGAGGCCACATGCGTGCCGTGCCCGTTTCCGTCCGCGGCCGAACCCTTCCCGCTGAAGTCGGCTGTCAGCCCGACACGTCCCGCAAAGTCCGGGTGCGTGGCGTCTATTCCCGTGTCAACGACGCAGATCGTTACCCCTTCCCCGTCATTGTGCATCTGCTCCCATACTTGGGGTGCTCGTATATGTGGTGTCGAAACATCCAGCAATATATGGACGACCTCATCAAGCCATATCTCCGCCACGTCCTCCGCGTCTGTCAATTCGTCCAGCGCCGATGGTTTCAGCGTGACTGCTGTTGCCGGAATCAACCTGAAATCCTGGTTGACCTTGATTGCGCCGGCCCCAACAGCCAGTCTTGCTATACTCCGTTGACTGGCCGCGGATTGAAACCTGACAATAACCTGTACATCTTCGTTCGCCGATCGGGCTTGCTCAATGACATCCCGAACCTGGGCGGAGAATTTCTCCGAGTACATCGTCCAAACTCCTCCTGATAGCGTTCAATCACAAACTGCAGCCGCACAGTCAGGCCGAGGCGTCGAATGACCATGGGCGCGGAGGTGCTGCAGGCACGCAACACCACTCCTATCCAACTGAACTCCTGTCCAGGTGTTTCCGAACTGTCGACCCACAGTGAGCTAGCGCGCTTGATACCGAAAACTCTTGTCCTGAACAGGCCATATCATGCGTCCAGGCAGCCGGTAGATCGGCGCCGTTTCCGGCCAGATTGCGCTGGGGGCGTCCTGGTTGCCCCAGTGCTGTGGCAACCTTTCTAAGACCTGACTTTCCGTCGCCAGGTCCTACATTGTCTCAACTTCTCCGTCTTCCTCGACCCGGACGAGCCACGGCTCTCTCATCAGCGCCCTCAGACCTGCACCGGGGCCACTGACAGCGTAACAAGGAATGATGGTTGTCTGATGGCGCACGACAAATCCAGCCCTATCAATTGCCGCCCTCTGCTCCTGCCCCAGGTCACTGGCATGCAGCAACAGGAAAACTGTCGCCGACGGCTCCTCTGCTATCCGCCTTTCCAACGCGGCCGCAATTTTTTTCACTGAACCATCCGCCATCTTCGAAACGTTCCCTTAACGCATAATTCCTCAGAATAAGTCTAACAGAAGTGCCAACTTGATCCGAACTGAAAAAGTATTTTCAGCCTTCAAATCAACACTACCTGGACTACGTCAGATAATCGTAGGCAATTAGTGTGAGAAACTCCACAAACTCGTCGGTCAGAATCAGTTGGTCCAGAATCTCAGCCGCCTCTTCCAACCGGCCCGGGCCATGTTCACCAAGCTTCTTCAACTCCTCTTCACGGATCTGCTTGTAAAGCTCGCGCGTGATCGTCCTCCCGTCTTCCAGCTTGGCCCCATGGCGAATCCACTGCCAGATCTGCGAGCGCGAAATCTCGGCCGTAGCCGCGTCTTCCATCAGGTTGTAGATGGCCGCCGCGCCGATTCCCAGCAGCCACGCGTTCAAATATTGCAGCGAGACATCCACATTCGTCCGCAGGCCGCTCTCCGTAATCGTACCCCCTGCTACACCTACGTCGACGATCTCTGCCGCCGTAACTGCCACATCCTCTCGCATCCTGTGCTTCTGGTGCGGCGCGCCGCCGGTGGCCTCTTCGAAAATCCCGCGCGCAAGCGGCACCAGATCGGGATGTGCCACCCATGTGCCATCGCAGCCGTCACCCGATTCCCGCACTTTATCCGCCCGCACCTTTGCCAGAGCCTCCTCGTTTATCTCAGGATCCCGCCGGCTGGGTATGAACGCGGCCATGCCGCCGATCGCATGCGCGCCCCTCTTATGACACGTACGCACCAGGAGTTCAGTGTAAGCTCGCATAAACGGCGTTGTCATCGTAACCTGCGCCCGCTCCGGCAGGAGCGTGTTGGGATTGTTGGGGAACTTCTTGATCGCGCTGAAAATATAGTCCCACCTGCCCGCGTTCAGTCCTGCCGAATATTCTCGCAGCTCATACAGAATCTCTTCCATCTCCAACGCAGCCAGAATCGTCTCTATCAGTACCGTCGCCCGGAAGGACCCGTGAACGATGCCCAGCGCCGCTTCTGCGTGTGCGAACACGTCGGCCCACAGTCGCGCCTCAAGGTGGCTCTCCAACTTGGGAAGATAGAAGTAGCAGGCGCTGCCTTGCCGCTGCCTCTCCGCCGCATTGTGAAAAACATACAGCCCCACATCGAATAGACTGGCTGAGACCGGCTCGCCATTCACCAATACATTCTTCTCCACCAGGTGCCAGCCGCGCGGCCTGACCAAAAGCGCCGCGATCTCGTCATTGAGTTCGTAGACCCGCCCCCTGGCCTCATCCTCAAGCCGTATCTCACGCCGCACCGCGTCGTACAAATTCAGCTGCCCCTCCACACAGTTCGCCCATGTCGGAGAGTTTGCATCCTCAAAATCCGCCATAAAGACGTCCGCGCCCGAATTGAGCGCATTGATCACCATCTTGCGATCGACCGGACCGGTGATTTCAGCCCAGCGTTTTTGCAAGTCATCCGGCGTGTCTGCCACTTGCCAGTCGCTGCTCCGCACACCCTCTGTTTCTGACAGGAAACCTGGCGTCTCACCCTTGTCAATTCGAGCCTGTCGCGCCGCACGCGCCGCCAGCAACTCCTGGCGCCTACCATCAAACGCCTCGTGCAACTCTGCAATGAAGGCAAGCGCCTCAGCTGTCAGGATCTTTTCCGAAGCAGGAAGGGTCTCGCCGGTAACCTGCACATCCACCTGTTTTTGCACGCGTTCATTCTCCCGTGACATGGAGCGCTCCTTGTGTGAAAGGGAAAAGGAAAGAGGTACTGCCTTAGCATACCCAGATCACGAAAAGTCGTCAATACTGCCACCCGCACACACGCTCTTCCCTCCTGGTCTTACTCTGACTCCCCGCGCCTCCCAACTCCTTTTAGCATATGGACGGTCGGGCCTTCGGCCCTCCCTTGTGCAGGGGCTGCGCCCCCGCAACGCCCCCCTACAAAAACATGCCTCGCCTGCGTAGTGCCTGTCTCGGGCCTTTACGCACGATCGTCGGTACGAAGCAGTTCCCGCGGATCACTGCGCCCCCCCGCCGATGAAATACTGTTTTCTGCCCGGTCTCTGGCAGGAAGACCACTGTACACCCTGGTAGAGCCACATTCAGAAACTTTTCAATATCGTCCCAATTCTCTTTAGTCACTGTTCAAACAACGTGCCCGTTGGAAATGCGAGACAGACCCAACGCACGCACTATTTTGACCATACAAGACGCAAAGATTAGTATATCGGCGAGCTCTCTGGTAGATCCAACACTTTTCAGACGCCGCCTGCACGATGTACTGCGTCTGCAGCCTGCCAACGTACACGCACCGGGGCATGGAACGCCTCTGACGGTCCTAGTCCGGGAATCTTATCTGGACAGGGCGGCGGCGACAAGAGAACGCAGACCATCACATGACTGCCAACGCCATATCACATCCATATGGAATCAGTTCCTTCTGTGTACCATTGAACACGCCTGACCCTCCGCTTTCCACGGTAGGTGGCAAAGCCCTGAATCTGGCCAGACTGACTTGCGCCGGATTCCCTGTCCCCAATGGATTCATCATCATCACAGACGCGTACAATCACCACATTGACGATGCCGGACTGACAGGCTGGATGGCGGCCGAAGCCAGTGCGATCGATGCCGCCGATCCGGTCGCATTGTCAGCTCTCTCCGACAGACTGCGCGCCCGCCTGCGGGCCGAAGACGTCCCTGAAAAGGTAGCCGCCCAGATTCGTTCGGCCTATACGGGGCTGGGCCGGCCACCGGTAGCAGTCCGCTCTTCCGCCACCGCCGAAGACCTGCCCGGAATGTCATTCGCAGGCCAGCAGGACACCTTCCTCAATGTCGTGGGAGACGAAGCCTTGCTGCGCGCTGTCGTGGAATGCTGGAGCAGCCTGTGGACCGCCCGCGCCATTGCCTATCGAACGCGCAATGACATCGACCACGCAACAGTCTCGCTGGCAGTTGTCGTCCAGGAAATGGTTCAAAGCGACACTTCAGGCGTCCTCTTCACCGCCAACCCTTTGACCGGCCGCCGTGACGAAATCGTTATCGACGCGACTTTCGGCCTGGGCGAAGCGCTCGTAAGCGGGCAGGTGGAGCCAGACCACTACGTTGTCGAGACAGACTCTGGCAAGATCCTCCGGAAACAGCTTGGCGCCAAGGCAACCGTAGTCCGCGGGCTTGCAGGCGGCGGCATCGAAGAGACGGAAGGTGAGCGCCGCCCGGAGCAGGCGCTCTCAGACGAACAGATCGCCAGACTGACCGAATTGGGCAAGCGGGTCGCTGACCTGTACGCCGAGCCGCAGGACATTGAGTGGGCAATTGCAGATGGCGACTTGCTTCTCCTGCAGTCCCGCCCTATAACCTCACTCTTCCCTCTGCCGAAACTGGTTGACGACACCGACCTGAATGTGTTCATCTCCCTGGGCGCCATCCAAGGCGTGCTGGGACCGTTCACCCCCCTGGGCATGGACCTGCTCCGCGGCCTCTTCGCCGGCATCGCCCAAATCTTCTCGTTTAAGGCCACACTTTATGAGCAGTCCATCTTGCACTCCGCAGCCGACCGTCCCTGGATCGCGGTCGCCGGCGCATTGCGCAACCCAATCGGCCGCCTCATATTTCAGCGCGCCCTGCCTATGGTTGAACCCGGCGCGGCGCAGAGCATTCGCAAGCTGATCTCCGACGCCAAATTGGAGCAGTCCCCATTCAACCCGCGTTCCCTTGCCAGGGCCGCTCCCCTCCTCTCCAAAGTGCTGAAGTCAGCCTTTCGCGCTTTTCTCGATCCGGAAATGTTCGCACAGGCCACCAATGATGCCGCCGAGGCACACATCGCCGCAGTTAACAGTAGAGCCCGCAAAGCCCGTACACTCGACCAGCGCATCGATCTGTGCGAATGGCTTTGCTATAACGCTCTGTTTCCGGTCCTTCTGCCGCTTTTCATCCCGCCCATCATCGTTGGCTACGCTTCGCTCGGCATGCTCAGTCGGCTCGCCGCCCTTTTGGCGCCTTTGCGATCAGAAATCTCGCCCCAATTGGCGCTTGACTTCACCCGAAGTCTACCCAATAACGTCACCACCGAAATGGACCTTGAGCTGTGGCAGGTGGCCCGGCGGATCGGTGAGGACCCTGCCGCCTCCGCCGCATTTGTCGCCGCCGACCCGGAGGCACTCGCCCTGGAATACCACAAGAAGGAGATGCCCGTACACATCCAGGCAGCCCTGACGGAATTCCTGAACCGTTACGGTATGCGCGGCCTCGCTGAACTCGACTTCGGCCGGCCGCGCTGGCGCGAACAGCCGCTCCCAATCATTCGCGCACTGCAAAGCTACCTTTCCATTGCCGACGAAAGCGCCGCGCCTGACACCGTGTTTCAGCAGGGGCAGCAGGCAGCATTGCAAGCAGAGGATCGCCTGGCAAACGCTGCCGCAGAGACTTCGAACAAGCCCTTGGCTGGATGGCTCGTCCGCCAGCTTTCGAAACGGGTCCGCGTCCTCGCGGGCTTCCGCGAAAGCCCCAAATTTAGCATGATTCGCATCTCGTCTATTGCGCGCAGCCTACTCCTTGAATGCGGCAGAGAACTCGTCGACAGCGGTGTTTTGGAACAAGCCGACGACCTTTTCTTCTTGACGATGAGGGAACTGAAAACGTTGGCAATGAACGCGCCCGGTGACTGGCAGAGCCTGGTGCGGGCGAGGAGGGAAACCTATCGAAACGAAATGCGCCGCCAGCCCATCCCCCGTCTCCTCCTCAGTGACGGGACCGCCTTCTACGCCGGTCTTTCCCCAGGCGAAGGCGCAGACGAAAACACCCTCGTCGGCTCAGGCGTTTCACCGGGCTTTGTAGAGGGAACCGTGCGCGTTGTCTTTGACCCTCTGGAAGCCGCGCTTCAACCCGGCGACATCCTCGTCTGTCCTGGCACAGATCCTTCCTGGACGCCCCTTTTCCTCGCCGCCGGCGGGCTGGTGATGGAAGTGGGGGGCATGATGACGCACGGTTCCGTCGTCGCCCGCGAATACGGGATTCCTGCCGTCGCCGGCGTGGACCGTGCGACCGAGCGACTTCAGACCGGCCAGAGAGTGCGTGTCGACGGCGGCAGCGGCAAGATTGAGTTACTGGATTTAAGCTGAAGGGGACGGTTCGTGGACTGATCTCAGCTGCCGTTAGCCGAGCGTACCCGGCCAAATATCCGGTTAAGTCGGGAGGTCATCTCGGCTGGTAGAGGAGGTCTTAACAGCGAAGCCACATTTTCCTCCAGGTGCCGGACATTGCCCGTGCCCGTGAGAATTATGTCAAGTCCCGGCTCATGACGGCAGAACCGGTAAGCGGCCTCCGGCAGCGTCTTTGCATCGCTCTCTTCCAAGATCCAGTCAAGCGGCTCGAAAAGATCAACAGCGTCATCGTCAATCTCACCGCTGCGGCGTAAATCGACCAGGATCTCCCGCAACCGCGCCGGATTACTGAAAGCTCGCCTTACCGCAAACATGCACTCTGTGGCTATCCCCTTCTCCTGCGTAGCCTCCAACACAGCCCCTCGGGCCGTCTGATTGAGCATGTTGAAGCCGACCATTACCACATCAAAGACATCGTCTTCAATGGCCTTTTTCAGAAGATCGTGTTCAAGGTCTCTGGCAAATCTTTCACTCACTGCCAGATGTCGAATCTTCCCCTCTTTCTGCATATTCTGAAGCGCAGGCACAAGTTCATCCATCATATGCCTGTATTCTTCCATAGTCGGGCCATGAAAGTGAAAGACATCGATCGTCTCCACGCCTAGACGCTTCAGGCTGGCTTCAACGCCGGCAACATACCCCTCAGCCGAAACCGGCTCGCCCTTATTGTTTGCACCCTTTTTAGTCGAAATCACCAGGCTGTCCCTGTCAAAGTCACGAATCGCCTTCCCTACAATCTCTTCAGTGCCATAGGCCTCAGCAGTATCAATATAATTGATACCGAGTTCGAGCGCGCGCTGCACAACCTCGATCGAATCCCGCTCGCTGCTGCCCGCTCTGACACCCAACCTGCTGGGTCCTCCTGCTCCCAGGCCGGCGACGCTGACCTTCAAGCCCGTACGTCCGAAAGTCCTGTATTCCATCCTATCCTCCCGTTTCCGTAGCAACTGCTTGTCGTAATTGCGGTCCAATTGTAACGCCCCTTGGCGGGCATCTGAAATCGTGCGCACTGCCCGCGCTCATGCTATAATGGCCCCGATCGCATGTTTGTCCTCCTCCCAGAGTGGGCGGAGGCGATGCAGAGGCACTGATTCTCTGACTACATTGCGCACGGTCGCCGGACATGAAAATGGTGGCTGCTCCCTACTTAAGGCAGCCGCCCAGAAATGACAAAACAGTAGAAGGAGTATCTCAAATGGCCGAAGAAACAGAACTGCAAACAGAGGCCGTCGAACCAGTAGAAGCGAAAGCGCCGGTTGAGACTGAATCAGAATCCGAGCAGAACGACCGCCCCAATCCCCTTGCATTTGCCGGATTTCTTCTGGGTAGCTGGGTAGCGACTATGATCGTGTTCACTCTGTTCGCCGCAGTTGCCATGACCCTGGTTGGCATGGTAGCGGGATAGCTCCGCTAAGGCCCTCCTTCGTCTGAGGGCGCGATCTGGCATTCCCTCCATTTGGCTAATCTAAACAGGCTGGGGCCTACCCTGCCCCAGTCTACCTCTGGCGAAAGTGGCAGAGCGAATCCCGCGCATCAGCTTCATAAGCCTGAAAACTTGCCGCCAGCTTGACCCGAAACACTCCCGTAGGGGCAGGCCTTGTGCCTGCCCTTCTCGCCTCTCAACTACTATCGCGGCCAGCCTCACCCTAAACGCTCCCGTAGGGGCAGGCCTTGTGCCTGCCCTTCCCGCCCTTCAACTACTATCGCCACCAACACTCCCCCAGAACGCTCCCGTAGGGGCAGGCCTTGTGCCTGCCCTAACCCCCCTCAACCACTATCGCCGCCAGCTTCACCCTAACGGTCCGGTAGCCCCTGCCCCATGTCTCTCCAAGAGCCTGCAAACAATTCCCACCGCTGCCGGCACATTCTCCCCGGCCGACTGTTCCCACCCCATATTTGGGTTGCACACACCAAGAAAAAGCGGTTTGCATTTATGAGAATACTCCTGTTATAATCTGCCCGTCTGGACTTGATATAGGCTTTTTCTTCCGCCCAGAACACTTAGAAATGCACCTATTAAGAGAGTCGGTTGCGGCACAAGTGGTGGTGAATTTGACACCTGCGACTAGCTATCATGCCAGACGCTAACAAAGTATCGGACAACTGCACTTAAGACCAGGTTTCACTTCCAATCCTGGAAGTTGGAGGATCGGACCGAAGAATTCTAAAATGCGAACGTTCTAAAGAACATTGACTCAACCCTGAAGTCTGAGTCTGACAGCGTTTCGCAGCACATTCGGCACTACCACATCTGCCGAAGCATAACATTTGGGTCAACAGCCTCTCCTGAATGCATGCGTCACCATAAGTACTGCTTTGCAGCGCCTTCGCAATACCTGGGAATCAACGAATAACCTCGTCTTGGTAAACGGGGGCGCCCACCTTAAAGTTCGCGCAGTGAACAGGGAGCAGTCAGCCACCTATGACGAAAAAGATTTATGCCTATGGGATGGACGGTTTCGTCACCCCCATGATGAAGTACTTTGCCGCCGAAGGTTGTCTGCCGAACTTTAGTCGCCTCCTCAACGAAGGAACCGTCAACGAAACCTATCCCTCCTTCCCCGTCTGGACGCCTACCAACTGGGCCACCCTATCCACCGGCGCCCACACCGGCACGCACAGCGTCCCAACCTGGCAGACCGTAATCGAGCGCAAGTCCGACGCCAACGAGAAAGACGTGTCCGTCAGCAGCTTTGACGGCCGCGCTAACAACGCCGAACGCATTTGGAACGCACTGGAGCGCGCCGGTCTCAAAGGTGTCGCCGTTCACTACCCCGGGGCCCATCCCTCGGGCGTGGAAATCGGCTACGTTGTCGACGGTTTCGGGTCTCCCGGGCACAACAACACTGAATTTGAAGTAGCAGCCGCCCAGGCGTACACGACCGATGCCTCCAAGGCGAGCGATGTTGCTATGGCTCACGACGGCTCCGCGATTTCCGGTCCCCGCAGCGTCGAGCCCATCCCCTCCTTGGCCGCCGCCGACAACTGGACCAACCTTCCATCCAGTGCCTCGCCGCCGCTTGCAACCGGCTTCACAGTCACCGCCCGCCTCGGTGGCGATGCAAACGAATTCCATCTGCTTGCCCTTGACAGCAGCGGCGCCGGCTACGACCGCGTCCTGATCTGCCGCACCCGCGACGGCAACGACGTCGTCGCCGCCTCCAACCTGGGCGAATGGAGCAGCTGGGCCATCGAACAGTTTGGCATCGATGGCAATGATCAACAGGCCTCAGTCCGCTTCAAGCTGATGGAGCTGGCCCCGGATGGCACAGGCCTCAAGCTCTACCGTACCCAGATTACCTATACCAACGGCTTTACCTACGGGGACGCCGCACTCGAAGCCGAGCTGATCGAGCGCTTCGGTCCCTACCAGGAACATGCCTCCATGACCCCCTACACGTCAGGCATGATCGACTTCGATACCGCCCTCGAAGAGTGCGAATACCAGGGCCTCTGGTTCGCCAACGTCGCCAACTACATGCTCCACGAAAAAGACTGCGCCTACTTCACCTGCCACTGGCACCTGTATGACTATCTCAATCATATCCACCTGGCCGACGTCGATTCGGCCTGTCCTGGTTTCAATCCGGAAACCAAAGAAAAATATCTGGACTACTTCCGCCGCACCTACCTGGTCGGCGACCGCGTCCTTGGTCTCATGTACGAGGCGGCCGACAAGGCCAACCGCAACGGCGGCGAAGTCTATGTCGGCATTATCTCCGATCACGGCGCCGTTCCGGACGTCCGCATCGCCAACCTTCGCCAGTTCCTGTGCGACAAGGGCTTCCTCGTCCTGAAGAATGGCGGCGAGGACGCGATCGCCCAGGACCTTGACCCCCCACCCGAAAATATCGACTGGGACCGGACCAAAGCCTTCCTCGCACGGCGCGGTTTCGACATAACGATCAACGCCGAACCAGGCCCGGAATTCGACAAAATTGAGCGCGAGCTTCTTACCGCCCTCCGCACCTGGATCGACGAAGAAACCGGCAACACAGTAGTCGCTATCGCCCTTCCCAGACGCGACGCCTACCTGCTCGGCCAGTGGGGAGACGAATGCGGCGACGTCATCTTCGCCTGGGATCACAACTATGTAAGCGGTTACTACGTGCAGTGGCTCGGAATCGAAGGCGGAGGAAATGTCGGCGCACCACTCGTCTACGGCGCCCACCATGGCGGTTTCATCCCAACCGAAAACGGTTTCTCCTCCACCTTCGGCTCCTTCTTCCTCGACGGGCCCGGGCTGAAGAAGGGCTACCAACGCCCCGTCGACCGCCTGGGCTACATCCACGCCGTCGATGTCGTCCCCACTTTCTGCCACATCCTGGGCGTAGACCCCCCCGCGCAAGCCCAGGGCACAGTGGCGCGCGATCTCTACCATGGACATGAAATGGTAAAAGAGAGGACGCCATGAGTACCAAGGCGATTTCAAGCCCTCGCATTCCCCTTCCCCAGTGGACGAAAAGCCTCCGCGCCAAAGAGGCAATCGCCGGCTACATATTCCTGTCGCCTTGGCTGCTTGGTATCATCCTATTCATTGTTGGCCCCATGATGACGTCGGGCTTCCTCAGCTTTACCCGCTACGACGTCGTCAATCCGCCCAAATTCGTCGGTCTGGATAACTTCATCGAAATCTTCACCAAAGACCGGCTCTTCTGGCCCTCGATGATGCTGACCTTTCGCTATGCGCTTATCGTCGTGCCACTTTCCCTGGTCGGCGCCCTCTCGGCGGCAATGCTCCTCAACCAGGCACTGCGGGGCACGACATGGTTCCGTACCTTCTTCTTCCTGCCCCACCTGACTCCCATCGTCGCCGCCGCCGTCCTTTGGGGCTGGATTTTTAACGCCGACGTGGGGCCGATCAACCACTGGATTCGTACCATCACCGGCAGCGACAACGCCCCGGGTTGGTTCCGAGACCCGGATTGGGCGATGACCGGCCTGATCATAATGGCAATGTGGGGCGCCATCGGCGGCAACACCATGTTGATCTTCCTGGCCGGCCTCCAGGGTGTTCCCCAGGAACTGTACGATGCCGCCCTCGTGGACGGCGCCGGTCTTTGGGCCAAATTTCGCAACGTGACCCTCCCGATGCTTACGCCAACGATCTTCTTCAATATGGTTCTTGGAATCATTGGAGCACTAAGAGTATTTGCAGCCGCATACGTCGCCACTCAGGGCGGGCCTGCCTACTCTACCTGGTTCTACGCGCTCCATATCTACACTCGTGCGTTCCAGTATTTCGAAATGGGTTATGCTTCGGCCTTGGCTTGGATCTTTTTCTTCGTCTTGTTCGTCTTCACCTTTGTTCAATTCAGACAGTCGCGGCGATGGGTCTACTATGCCGGGGAGGTGGACTGATGACAGGTGACGTAATTGCCCCCCAACGCAAACAGACCGGGGGCGGATTAATACCGGCTGGCCTCTACCAGTCAGCCTCTTTTCAGCGCGCACTCGGCCGCGCGATTCTATATCTGGTTGCTATCTCCAGTTCGGCCTTGTTCATGTTCCCCTTTGTCTGGACCGTGCTTTCCTCCCTCAAAACCGGAGGCGAATTGTTCAGATTCCCGCCCACCTGGTTTCCGGAAGTTCCACAGTTCCAAAACTATCCAAAGGTCTTTGAAATCGTCACCTGGGCCACCTGGACTTGGAACTCTACCTTGGTGGCCGTTGTTTCAACCTTCGGCGCAGTCCTGACCGCGGCCCTCGTCGGTTACTCTTTCGCCCGCTTTCGGTACCCGGCGCGCGACGTGCTCTTCATCATCACGCTCAGCACCATGATGCTGCCTGTAGAGGTTACTCTAATTCCTCTCTACCTCATGTTCGCCAAAATTGGATGGCTGGACTCCTACAAACCGCTTATCATTCCATCATTTTTCGGGGGCAGCGCTTTTCTCATTTTCCTGATGCGCCAGTTCTTTTTGAGCATTCCACTAGATCTCGACGAAGCCGCGCGTATTGACGGCGCCGGTTATGTGCGGATCTTCTGGCAGATTCTCATGCCTCTTTCCATCCCAGTGACGGCAACCGCGGCCGTTCTCACCTTTATGTCACAGTGGAACGAATTCCTCTACCCCTTCATTTACCTGAACACAAAAACGAAGTATACGCTGGCAATCGGTATTCGCTACTTCCAGGCCGTCGCCGGCTTCGCCGATGACACTGAGCCCAAATACCACTTGCTCATGGCAGCTAGTGTCATGATGACCGCACCCATCATCATCCTTTTTTTCCTTGCGCAACGGTACTTGGTCCAGGGAATTGTAATGTCCGGCATAAAAGGATAACGCAATTCGTTAGCCCTTGGCCGTTGCAGTACTTACTGGTATCCCTAAGGAGGAACCAACCATGTTAGAGAAGTCTGTGAGTCGCCGCAATTTCCTCGTCGGTTCGTTGGCAGCCACCGGAGCTCTCGCACTTTCTGCCTGCGTGCCCGCCGCCGCCCCCGCAGCTGAAGACGGAGATTCGATGGAACCGTCGACAGAACCTGTTACTGTCCTCTTCCATACCCGCCTGGGTACCCACGCTGACTGGCACATAAGCCGCCAGGACCTGTTCCACGAACAGAATCCAAACATAACGCTTGAAATCGACGAGTTGCCGGGCAATGAGATGTACCCAAAGATCTACGCCCTGTCTGCCTCCGGCACCGTCGGCGACGTGGTCTGGACCTATCTCAACAATCCGCCTGAACACAAAGCAAAAGGCGTACTTATCCCTCTTGACGACATCGTCGCCGCCAAGAACTTCGACCTGTCACAATTCTGGGATTCCTTGCTCGAAGCCGTTACCCTCGACGGGGAACTGCACGCTATCCCCAACCACGGGCACTACGGCACTACCGCCTACTATCACAACAAGACCCTGATCGAAGAGTCAGGCGGCGAGCTCCCCAACTCAGAGTGGACTACCGATGAATACGTCGCAATCGGGAAGGCGGTTACGGACCCTCCCGAGGTCTGGGGTATCCGCACGTGGGGTGTCGGCCAGGAGCACATCCCATCCTACCTGCGCATCTTCGGCGGTGACGCCATCAACGAAGAAGGCACAAAATCCTTGCTCGACCAGGAGGAATCCATTGCCGGCCTGCGCTGGCTGTATGACCTTCAACACACCCATGAGGTCGATCCATGCCAGTGCGGCGACGAGGTGGTCAACAACTTCGTTGCTGGTCTAATAGGCTCTTTCAACACAACCACAGGCCTCATCGGTCGATTCTCCAACATGAAGAACGATGGCGATATCGAGTTCGATTGGGATGCCGTCGTGGGACCGGTCGGACCGACAGGACTGCGCGGATCACAGGTGTCGGCCGCTGCCTTCGGCATCACCGGCAACTCCCAGAATCCCGCCGAGGCCTTCCAGGTCCTGGACTTCTACTCCACCAAGGAGGACGGAATCGAGCATGTCTTCTTCGGCGCCGGCAGCCCGGGTGGCCGCAAGGACGTTTGGGAAAGCGATGAACTCAACTCCATCCACCCGATCTTCCGCCAGCACCAGCAAATCTATCCTGAAGGCCCGCGCAAGTGGCACCGCCCGGCCAATGCTCGCACGTCGGAGTTCGTCGATACAATGAACAACAACCTTCAGGCCATTTGGACGCAGGCAGTGGAGTTCGAAGAGGGTGTCGATCAGGCCCATCTCCTCGTCCAGGAGGTTTTGGAAAAGGACCCACTGGCCTGATTTAGTCCCTACCGTGATACGTGCTGCAGTTCAGAATCCTGCGGGAGTCTGAACTGCAGCTTTCTCCGAGAATTTCCTTTTCTATCCACTCTTCAGGAGGTAAATGAATGAAGAACCACGTATCCAGACGATCATTCTTGCAGGGAGCAATGGCTGTCTCTGCCGGCGCACTTGCTGCATGTGTCGCCCCCGCCGCCCCCGAATCAGACATGGCCGACGAAGGCGCCGCCATGGAACCCGTCCACCTGCGCTGGGACACCTTCCGCGGCATCGGCAGCGGTTGGAACGAAGAACGCATCGAAACCTTTACCGAGATGCACTCAGACGTCACCATCGAACTGCGTCCCCTGGCCGGCTCCGGCCAGCAGGACAATTACGCCAAAATGTACGCCGCGCAGGCTGCAGGCGACCTTGGCGAAGTCGTCGCCTTCGACCCGTCCCACTACCACTTCTGGCGCGCGATCAACAAAGACATCATCATGCCGATCGACGAACTCGTCGCTGCCGATGACACCGATCTCAGCGAATGGTTCGAGCACTTCCTGGGCCTCCAGTACTATCAGGGCCAGTTGTTCGGCTTCCCCAGCTGGGGCTGGGCCGGTTTCGATACCCTGGTCCTCAACGCACTCCATCTCGAAGAAGCAGGCATGGACGTCCCAGACCCAACCGCTCGCGACGTCTCCATCGATACAATCAACGAATGGGCGCACTCCTTCTATGTGGAAGGCGAACGGTTCGGGCTGAACTTCTCCCACGGTGAAGCAGCAGTCGTGGTGTTGTGCCGGCTGTTTGGCAGCTCACTGATCAACGAAGATGGAACCCAGTGCCTCCTTCTCGACGACCCCAATGCCACCGAAGCCATGCGCTGGATGTATGACCTCGGCGTCGTCGACAAGGTCCTTCCTGCACCTGGAGACATCGACAATGCCGGCGGCGCACTTGTCGCTGGCTTGCTGACGATGAACTGGTGCGGCTCACTCTGTGTTCGCAACTTCAATAACCAGATTGAAGACGAAACTGTCGCCAAGGCTTCGCAGATTCTCTTCCCGGCTCGCGAGGATGGCCGCTACCCGTCGCAACTGCGCGGCGGCACCTGGAATCTCCGCACTAACCAGGACCACGCCGATGTAGCCTTCCAGTTCCTCCGCCACATCGCAGGACACGATGGCAGCCTCAGCTTCAATCTCGTCGCCCGCAACTTCGCCATGGTGCGCCCGGATGTAGTCCAGTCGCTTATCGACGAGGACCCGATCCACGAATGGTTCATTTCCAGTCTGGAAAACGGTATCCCCGCCCACGCGCCCGCCAACTCCCGCGGCCGCGAGTATACTTCCGCCGTGTCGCAGTGGACCGACCTGCTGCTCGACCCGAATCAGCCAGTTGAATTCGAGCAAGGTCTGCAGGACCTGAACGACAACATCCAGGCCGTCCTGGATCTGGAACCGGCCTGATCTTCTTCAGGCATATGCAGGGCGGCGGGCAGAAAAGCGTATTCTGCCCGCCGCTCCCAACTTTCGGAGTAACCTATGGCGACGCTGGCCAACCGCCTGAGACTGTCAAGCTTCTCAGAGATGCTCAACACATCGCGGCATAGGCGAGAAAACTTCTACGGATATCTATTCCTCACGCCTTGGCTGATTGGTTTCTTGGGCCTTTTCCTCGGCCCCGGGCTCTTCTCTCTCTACTTGAGCTTCACCAAGTACGATGTCCTCAGCGCTCCTGAATGGATCGGTCTCAAAAACTACATCAAGATGTTTTCCGGTGACCCCCTCTTCTACACGTCGCTGGGCCGCACCTTCTACTATGCCGGCGTGGGCGTGCCCCTCGGCGTGATTGGATCCATGTTTCTGGCAATCCTCCTCAACGCCAAACTGCGCGGCCTCGCCGCCTACCGCACGCTCTTCTTCATGCCCTCATTGGTGCCTATCGTTGCCTCAGTTGTCCTCTGGAAATGGCTGCTACACGCCGATTTCGGTATCATCAACCAGTGGCTGATCGACCTCGGCTGGTCAGACCCACCAGGCTGGTTCGGAGACCGCCGCTGGGCCATTCCCTCTCTGATTGCCATGGGCCTCTGGCAGGGACTGGGCGGCACACGTATGATCATCTTCCTCGCCGGCCTGCAGGGAATCCCCGAATCCCTCTATGAGGCCGCCTCCATCGACGGCGCCAACAACTTACACAAACTGCGCCATGTGACGCTTCCCCTTTTGACCCCGACCATCTTCTTCAACATGGTGCTCGGAGTCATCGGCGGACTGCAGGTCTTCACCGCCGCTTTCGTTGCAACAGAGGGCGGCCCTGGCTTCGCAACGACCTTCTTCAGCCTGCACCTTTACCGTCACGCCTTCGACTACTGGAATATGGGCTACGCTGCCACTTTGGCTTGGTTTTTCGCCTTCGTCATCGTGTCAGTCACTATTTGGCAGCTGCGGCTCTCACGCCGCTGGGTTTTCTACTACGGGAGCTAGAAGAAGATGGCCGCAACAATTGAACGACTGCCCAGCACAGACATCCGCGGCGACGTCTACCGCCGCGGCCGCAACCGCATCCAAATGGGCATCACTTACATTCTCCTCACTGCCGCAGCGCTCATGTTCGCCTTCCCGCTCTTCTGGACGGTCTCGAGCTCCCTGCAAACCTGGAAAGAGCTGCGTTCCTTCGAGCCCCACCTCCTGCCCGCCATCCCCCAATGGGGCAACTATGTCAAGGTCTTCTCAGCCGTGCCCTTCGCCCGCTGGATGGGCAATAGCTTCCTGATCACCGCAATCACCATCCCCGGCGTCATCATCACCGGCTCCCTGACCGCCTACTCATTCGCCCGCTTCAACTACGTAGGTAAAGAGATTTGGTTCGTCCTGATGCTGGGAACCATGATGATTCCCACGCAGGTAACGCTTATTCCCCAATATGTTCTCTTCTTCAACCTGAAACTGATCAACACTTACGTCCCCCTTACAATCGGCTCCTGGCTCGGGGGCGGCGCCTTTATGATCTTCCTCCTGCGCCAGTTCATCATGTCAATTCCCAGAGACTTGGACGAAGCCGCGCTCATGGACGGCGCGTCCCCCATCCGCATCCTCTGGGGCGTCCTCCTGCCACTTATGAAGCCCGCCCTCACAACGGTCGCGATCCTGCAGTTCCTGGGCGATTGGAATGAATTCTTCGGCCCCTTCATCTACCTCAACAGGGTCGATCTGTTTACCGCTGCCGTTGGCCTTCGTTTCTTCCAGAACATACCTATGGAAACAAGCGACCCACGCGACCACCTGCTCATGGCCGCCGCCGCCGTCATGACGATCCCTGTCATCGCACTCTTCGCCGCCGCCCAGCGCTACTTCATCCAGGGCGTCGTCCTCAGCGGCCTCAAGATCTGAGCAAGAGCCTGACCTACCGCAACCAGGGTAACGAAATAGCAGTCCCCAGCCTCAATGGGACTGCTTCTTATTGGTGCTTCAAGGATTCGGGGACAGTGGTATTCCCCAAGGGGACCAACGTTTTTCGGGGATTCGTAGCTACTAAGCCGCGACTGAATCGCAACCCTGAACTAGGCAAGCAAAGGTGTTCTTACTCCCCTAATTGCTGTCATTTGGGCGGTCGGGCCTTCGGCCCTCCCTTGTGCAGGGGCTGCGCCCCCGCAACGCCCCCCTACAAAACCATCGCTCACCGACCGTGTGTGCTCATTCCAGCAGCGCCGCTCCACCGACATGGCTGCCGCCAAACGAATACGCAATCAGATAGCCTGAATGGCGGCAAGGATTAAGGGCTGGTCAAGACAGGCACTGTATACGGCTTAGTAGATACGGGGATTCGTTCAAAGGGAACCAGTACGCAATTGGAGAGTGGCCGCCAGAGGCTGTCATATACACAGAACGTGGCTAAAAGTGACTTTCTTTATTTCGAATTGGATTGACGGGGCCCTCTATCCCGACATCGAGACGCCCGACTCTCTGGATACATTGGCCGACAAAGTGGATTTTCTGGCGCGGCTTTGCGGTGCCTGGGATTTCGGAATCCCACCCTACGAAGATACCGTCGACGAGATTAGACGCCCCGAATGGCGCGAGGCAGTGGATGCCTGCCAGATGCTTACCTCTGTAGCCTATCAAATTCTCCGCGACTGGCATGATCTGCCACCTGTCCCCTACATCGGCAGAGAGTTTGACTACATCAATGAAGATCCTTTTCTCGAGTGGATCTAGCCTCCTGGCACAGTCGCCCAATGGAAAACTTCCCGCATCTATACTCGCCATCCGCGGCTGAACACAGGGCCGCTGTTACTGTCCCTTTCAGCGAGCGGGCAACCCGCGAACCAACAGTTCCAGCATCTCCTCCAACGTCGGCGCGTCAGGATCTTCCGGGGTGCGGTCCGCCAAAGTTGAGTCCCCAACGAAACGGTAAATGTCGGCCGCGCCGTCATGAAACTTCCCGGTCATCCCGACACCGGCCATAGTGGCCGAAATCTCCTCCATCTCACCCACCCAGCGCCGCGACTTCGGCGGCATCCCTGGTAAACCACCTTCCATCCGCTTAAGCATGGCTGCCTGGCTGAGATTGTACTCGGCAAAGAGTGCCTCGCGAATGCCGAGAGCCTCTGCCGCCACCAGCAACTCTACACACAGCGCCGTCAACCCCTTGGTCAGCCCTGCATAGCACATCTTGATGGCAGACGCATCACCAATCCGGTCGCTGATTACAGGCACGTCTAGCCCATATTCGTTGAGTTTAGCCAGCTCATTGGCATGCGTGCCCGAAGCATAGAAACGCGTCGCCCCCTCCCCGCGGGGTGGAGGCCCGATGATCGAGGCATCAGCAAAACGGCCGCCTGCCTCGGTGATCGTCTCTCCGATCTCTACTGTCGTCTGCGGCGCGATCGCATTGCAGTCCGCATACAGCAGATCGGCGCCCGTACGGAGAAGGGCGTCCGCTACCTTCTGCGCCGCCGCCCCTGCCTCCGCCGGAACGAGAATGCACAGTACTATGTCGGCTTCCTCCACCAGGGCATCATATGAATCTACCTCTTCAATCCCGGCCTTGGCAGCCAACCCTCGAGTCCTCGCGCTGCGGTCCGCCAGATGAGCCACCACCCGCAGGCCATTCGACTTCAGCCGCTGTCCCACCGTATGCCCCATATCACCAGGGCTGAGAATTCCTACCGTTTTCATTGCCCCGCCTGCCCCCTAACCTCTGATTGCGCCCGGGCCAGCAACGCCTTCATATAACCAATAGTGTACGCCGTGCCGATTCGAGGATCGTCTCCCATCGTCGGAATATGATCTGGGATAACGACGCCGTCAAAGCCGGTCTGCTCCAGCACGCGCATCGCCTTATACATCTCAAAGTAGCCGTCATCCACGAACGTTTCGACAAAGTGCGGCAGCGGCTGGTCTACATTACGAAAATGAATCTTGAAGAGCTTATTGGCCTGTCCGAACTCCAGCAGCGACTCCTCAACCCCCTTGCCCATCAGGTCACCGCCCTCCAACCAGCATCCGATACAGAAGCATATGCCCACGTTAGGGCTGTCCGCTATGCTCATGGCGCGATGGTAACCGTCGAAGCTGCTGAATATGCATCGCGGAACACCGCCAAGTTCCGGCTCGGGCGGGTCGTCAGGATGAATGCCGATCCGAACACCTGCCTCCTCCGCCACCGGCCCCGCCTGGGAGACAAAATAGCGGAAATTCTCCCAGATTTCATCTTCGGAATAAACCCGGCCGTGCGTGAGCGGCAAATAGTATTGCTTCCCCGCCCAATGCCCCGCCTCTGCCTTTGCCAGATCAAATCCTCGCGCCGACGCGCCGCCGCGCGTCTCCTCGCGGTCCGTACTCCAGATCCCGTTCGCCATGTGGGCGTACGTCGTGTAAGGAATGCCCGCCTTGCCCAGTGCTTGCAGGTGATTTACGTACTCCTCGATCTTGGCGTCTCGGTTTTCCAGCCCAAGAACGATCGCGTCCTGATTGTGAACCTCCCGGTTTCCAAAGCCGTAGATCTGAATACCTGCTTTCTGGAAACGATCGTTCGCGCGGGCGTAATAGTCATAGCCGGCGTGTTCTCCGTCCGTCCAGCATACTGCCCAGTCAATCCCCATCTGCTTGACCAACTGCAACTCCTTTTCATCCGCTTCCGGCGACATTTGTGCCGCTATCTTCACTCCTGGCGGTACTGGCATCAGAGACATCGCAATTCTCCTTATTCAGTCTTGTAGATAGGAAAAGAATTGAACGGGGTAATTGTAGCTGAACTCGATCAGTTGACACAACCGGTGCATCGATTCTCGTTAGGCGACCGCATTGTCACACAGTGTGGCAAGCAGCGCGCCCCCCCGGAAGGGAGCCCAAACCTTCCCATTTGCGGGCTGCTCCATAGGTGCCTCCTCCCGCCACTCCAGCGCTTCGTCCAACCAGAGCACCTTGTCTTCAGTCTCCAGCCGGAATGGGACGCCCCACTCCGCCGTTCCCCGCATGAAATTGAATGCTCGCTGGGGATGCCAGTTGGCATCGAGGGCAAAGTCCTCTGCTGACGGAGCCGGAAAATAGCTGCCCCCCTCAGGCTGGGGCCGCCGCACTGCCCGCCCTCGCGCTGCCGCTGCTATCACCTCCGCCAGCAACTTACCACCGGCATACGCACAAAGTGATTCCGCCTCCGGACCGCCTATCCCTTCGCCGAACTGCACGGCTCGTTGCCCGGCAATGTCTCCTGTATCAAGGCCCGCGTCCATCCAATGTACCGTTACACCGGTCGATAATTCCCCAGCCCGAAACTGCCAGAAGAGAGGAAAAGAACCCCTGTACGCGGGCAACAACGAGGGATGGACATTCAGGAAGCCCTGCCTGGGAATACTCAGCACACGCGGCGGTATGATTCGATTCCAACAGGCCACGCAAGCGATGTCCAGAGACCCGCCAGTTAACCACTTCACAACTGACGAATCGCCAATGTCATTGCATTCGAATGTAGGAATCCCCGCCCGCATGGCGAGGCGCAGAGTACTTGCCCCAACTTGGACTGCGGCTCGCCTGAGCTCGGCGGCCGCATTCTGCCCGCCTGTGCTACTGTCATCCATTCCAGGCAGTGCAACATTGACCTTTGCGTTCGTTAGAGGAAGTTCGAGCGATTCTGCCAGCGGCACACTTGGATCGCCCCCTACCTGAACCGCCGGCCGCAGCTCGCGAAACCGTTGCCCATTTAGCAGGACCCCGGCCACCGAGACCTCAGCCGCCAGAAGCCGCTCCAGCACGATGTAGCTGAATTGGCCCTCCATTCCCACGAGAAGCGTACGCATATATGTTGACACTACCTGTTCGCAGGCCGTATAATAGGGGCCACCGCTTTTCTTACTCTAGGCTTGGAGCAAACCAATGGCTCGGATGGTACAGTGCGCAAAGATCGGACAGGAGTTGCCCGGCCTGCCATCGCCCCCTTACCCCGGCGATTTTGGCCAACGTATATTCGAGAACATCTCGCAAGACGGTTGGGACATGTGGCTGCAATACTCAGTCGTGCTGATCAATCACTATGGGCTGAGCCTGGGCGACCAACAGTCACGTGAGTTCCTGATGCAGCAGATGGAGGAGTTCTTTTTCGGAGAGGGGGCACAGATGCCGGAAGGTTGGACTCCGGAAGGCACACCTGGCGCGGCCAAAGGCGCTTCCGCCGGCAAAGGCGCACCCCGAAAGTAAGTTTCGCCGCTACGAAATGAGAGCAAACTCAGGGGCAATCTCGAACTGAAGGAAGCTGTGCGCTTGTCGCAGCGATTCCTCAACCAGGGCCGGCGACTCGCCCCTTGCGAAGATGAAGCCCAAATACGCATCGCCCTCCGGTAAGGGCACAAGCGACTGGTCTAGCCGGACGGTAATCTGAACCTCTTCGATTCCCGCCACCCCTTTGGCCTCATCTACCCCATTCACCTTGCGCAGTATCCCCGCAGCCGGAATCGGAATCATCATCACGCCGCCCGCCTGCGACTCCCTCTCGAGGTTTTCCAGCGGCAATCCGCTTGCCTGCCGCAGAATCAACTCCTCCAGCGAGCTGCCATTGCCGACCTCCATACCAAACCGCAGAATCCGCGAACACAGACCGCCAATCGAACGCCCAGCCACCTCGACAATCCAGGGTCCGTTTTCATTTATCCGCAGTTCCGCGTGGATTGGCCCTGTCTGCAACCCCAGGCCCCGCGCCGCGTTCTCTGTCGCATCAACGATGGCGCTCTGCACATCCTGCGGCAGCCGTGAAGGAGTAACGTAAATCGTCTCCTCGAAGAACGGGCCCTCCAGCGGGTCCGGCTTGTCGAACAGGGCCAGGCAATGCAACTGGTTCCTGTCGATCAACCCCTCTAGCGCGACTTCTACTCCAGGAATGTAGCCTTCGATCAGAAAGGGTTGGCCCTCTCCTATCAACGCCGTCAGCCTTCTCACCGCGGCCGCCAGCTCACATCGCAAGTTCGCCCGAATGACACCCCTGCTTCCGTTCAGCTCCTCTGGCTTGACGACACAGGGATACCCGATCTCTTCCTCCGCCCGGGCAATGATCTCCTTCATATTGTCGTCCGTCCGAAACTCGGAAAAAGCTGGCACGGGCGCCCCGCACGACGACAACAAAGTACGCATTCGGAACTTGTTGCGCGCCGCTTCCGACGCCATCTGGTCATTGTGAGCCAGGCCCAACCGTTCCGCGACCAGTGCCGCTACGCGGGCGCCGCCGTCATCCAGCGCAAGAACTGCATCCAGCCTGATCTCGCTTTCGCCGCCGTCGCCCGATTTGGTCAGCGTGTTAACAATCTCTTCGGCTGCTTTCCATGGATCCCCAAAGTCAACGCCAAGAGAATAGTTCCATTCCTGCGCCAGCAGTTGCGGCAAATCCACAGCGACGACAGGTTCGATTCCCAGACGCCCGGCCGCGTCAACATAGTCCTGGGTTCGGTAGCTATTTGGAGAAGTGAGGAGCAGCACTCGTTTTGGGGACACGCTGCCTTCCTATTGGGGCCCACTACACTCTAGTTGTCAGAGGCTGGAAACAAGCTCTCGCCAGCGCTCTCTCTGTCGCGGCGGCATGCTGTCAAAACTCTCGCCTGCGCCGGGATCAAGTGACCTGATCTCGTCTACAGACTCCTGCCGACTCAGCCACTCAGCATACCGCACAACCACCACCTGTTCCTCATCAGATAGTCCAGCCAGCAGAACGCCGGCTGACGCACCGCTATGAAACATCGCTTTACGTTCTGATGCAGTTACCGTGTTCTGGCCGTCACGGTCGCTGACAATAGCATGCCTCAAATTCGCTTGGCTTATATCCTTGAGCAACTCCGCGAAGACGGTCACCACCTGGGGATGACATGTGCGCGCCGCCAGCACGGCCGCCCTGCTGAAACAGTAGTCCCCGGCCAGAATGGTGCCGCCCAGCAGCATATTGTCGATTGAGTCAGTCTTTTCGGGCTTGAGCAGGAGTCTGTGGATATTCAGGGCAATCTGCAACAGTTCCAGGGCTGCAGCCAGCGCCACCCGGCGAGACACATCCTCAGCCGAATCATGCTCTGGCGTAGCCGAAGCCAGTACCACCCCAGCCAGATTCTGTTTATCTGCCAGCTCGCTCCGAACGAACTGTGACAGCCCGTCAGGCAGGTCAGCAATCACCTCGTCCAGCGTCGCGGCGACAAGCTGCTGTTCTGATTGGAGGGTTTCGCCAAGCTGTACACCCAATTGGCTTTCCTGTATACGCTGTTCTGGAACCGGTTCGAGTATCTTGCCCGCATGCTGCAATTGATTCAGGCCTCCGCGTTAGCGCCGGCTCAATCCAACGCTTCGCCGACGATTTCTCGGTATATCGTCTCCAGATCGTCATCACTGTAGAAGTGAATTACCAGCCTGCCGCTGCCGTCCTCCCTACGATCCAAGCTCACTTTCGTGCTGAGCCTGTCACGAAAGCCTTTCTCCCAGAATCGCATCTGCGCCTGCATATGGGGCGATTCTTCAACCGGATCCTCCGCCGGCGGCCTCTCCTGCCAGCGCCGAACCAGCTCCTCGGCCTGACGTACGTTTAGCTCACTGGCAACAATCTGGTCAAGCGCCCTCTTAAGGTCTTCATCGTTAATCAAGCCCAGCAGTGCACGCGCGTGGCCGGCGCTGATCAACCCTTCGTTTAGCGCAGCCTGCGCCTCAGCCGGCAGCCCCAGCAGTCGAACCGCGTTGGCCACCGCCGATCGGCTCTTACCAACCCGATACGCCACTTGGGCCTGCGTCAGTTCAAACCGTTCTAACAATGTACTGTAGGCGGCCGCTTCCTCCAACGGGCTGAGATCGTCACGCTGTAAATTCTCAACCAGTGCCAGCTCCAGGAGTTGCTGGGAAGTTGCCTCCCGCACCACGGCCGGAACAGTTGTCAAACCAGCTTGCCGCGCGGCTCGCCAGCGCCTCTCACCGGTAATCAGCCAGTAGCGCTGCGGCTGGTCCGGACGTTCCGTCACAATTACCGGTTGAATAACGCCGTGTGCACGGATCGACGTCTCCAGCTCAGTAAGACTTGCCGAGTCAAAACGGGTCCGCGGCTGATGGGGATTCGGCTGAATTTCGCCGATGGCAATCTCCCGCGTCCCCTCTTCTACTGACGGCGCGGCCTGTTCCACCTCTTCGGATTCATCATGAGGAGCGGTTCTGCCGAGCAACGCGCCTAGCCCACGGCCCAAGCCATGCCTGCGTCGAGCATTCGGATTATCAGTTCCGGTTTCTCTGCTCATAGTTAGAAAACTGTAGAATTTGGCGTACCTGCGCCGGGAGTCTCCGGCAGGCCCTCCGAATTCGCTTCAGTGCCGATCGGAAAACGGCCCATGAACTCGGCCGCCAGCGCTTCATATGCGAGCGCGCCCGCGCTTTCAGGCGCATAGTTCAGAACAGCCAAACCGTGACTGGGCGCCTCGCTCAGACGAACCGAACGGGGTATCAGTGTCTCGAAAGTTTCCAAAGGGAAATGCTCGCGAACATCCTCCACCACCTGTGTGCTGAGGTTCGTGCGCGCATCCGACATGGTAAGCAACACGCCCGCGACCTTGAGGCGACCGTTCAGAACCCGTTGCACCTGCTGAATCGTCTCCAGCAGTTGACTCAATCCCTCCAGAGCCAGATACTCGCACTGGACCGGGATTATGATCCCGTCGGCGGCGGTCAAGCCGTTAATCGTGATCAAACCCAGGCTCGGCGGGTCATCAATGACCACATAATCGTATTCGCAAGTAAGCGGCTGCAACGCCTTCGACAGCAGCTGTTCGCGAGCCATTCTCGCAGCCATCTCGACTTCAGCGCCGGCCAGATCAAGATTGGCAGGTAGAAGGTCAAGCCCATCCAGGCTCGTCGCAGTAATTGCCTCTTGAACCGGACGGTTATCTATCAAGACGTCGTAGAGGCTCGTCCCAGGCTTCCTGGGATCGATCCCCAAGCTTGTCGTAGCGTTCGCCTGCGGATCGCTGTCGACGAGCAGTATGCGGCACCCTGCATTGGCCAGATAGGCACACAGGTTGACAGCCGTCGTCGTCTTGCCCACGCCGCCTTTCTGATTGGCAATCGCGAATATCTTTGCCGTCATAGGCCGCACAAGTTCGAGCTATTGACTGCATAAACAAGAACCCGCCCGTACATCTAGCCCCTTCCTTGTCCGGCAACACAGTGCTGCCATGGATGATCAGCCATATATTTCAATACATCCTCGTGCTTGGGGATTCCGGTCACCCCCTGACCCTCTACGCCGAAAGACGCCGTGACATTGGCATACCTGGCCGCGTCGAGAGGATCTCCCGTTTCGTCGAGCCGTAACAGAAAAGCGGTGGCAAATATGTCCCCGGCGCCAGTCGGATCCACTTCGTTAGCCGGTCGCGGAGGGATCGGCACCACCTCGATTTCTCCGTCGGATAATCGCCTGTAGACCGTGCTCCCGTCCCGATATTCTGTCAGCACAACAAGTGAAACGTACGCCAGGAACGCATCCACCTGTGCCAGGTCGCCGTCGATATCCTCTATCGACAGGATGAGCGCGTCAAGATGGGGAAGGATTTGCGCCATATCGATCCAGGGGGTTGGGAAAACTCTTCCATCTTCGCCCAGGCGTCGCATCCAGCCCTGCGGCACGGCCGCCACAATTGTCTCAGAGTCGAATATGGCGGCAACCTCCGGCAGTACCTCATTCGCCAGGGGACCCAGCAGCGCGATATGGGGAGCCCTCAGCGGGGGAGGTATATCTACGGCTGCTATTGGCGGCGAAGGCGTGTAGCAGTACTGTACTCGTCCTTCCGTTGTATACAGGTTTGCAAATGTCGTAGTATTTGAAGAAAGAAGCACACGCACGTCGGCCAGTTCGCGCAGGACTGAAAGATCGATATCATCACCGGCGCGGGTCAGAATCACCGGCTTGTGTCCCAGGAGAGAAGCAGTTACCGCGGCAAAACTGACAGTCCCTCCCAGCACATAGTCAGTCGCGGCGGGATCCGCAGTCGCAATGTCGCGGCTAACGGTGCCAATAGCAAGAAAATCGATCGACATGGACTGTTCGCAGGCTTTGGGCGTTCAGTAATCCTGTTCAGTTCAGTTCCGGCTCGCCTCCGAACTTCGTGCCCAATTTCGAACAGGGCAAAGGCACAAATGGCGAAAAACAAGCCTGTTGTTTATTGCCTGAGCAGAATCTGCACTTTTCGCCGGTTGTCTTCTCCAGTGCTTGAAGTGTAAACGTGCTCGTGGTTACGCAAAGCTATGTGGACCAATCGACGCTCATTGGCTGGCATAGGCTCCAACGAGGCCGGCCTGCCGGAAGCGACAACTTGTTCGGCCATTCGTTGGGCCAGCTGTTCCAGTTGCTCCGCCCTTCTCTCCTTGTAGCCGTCGACATCTATGACGATGTTCTTCCAGCGATGCAACTCCTGATTGACCATCAGGCGAATCAAATACTGGATGCTTGACAGAGTCTCGCCGTTGCGGCCGATCAGAAGGCCCAAATCATCACCAACAACATTCAGGCACAGTGGGCGGTCACCGTCCTCCTCATCCTCCAGCCACGACAATTCAATTTCCGCTTCAATGCCAAGGTGTTGCAACATCTGGCTGAGCAGATCGAATGAAAGGTCTTCGAGCTCAGCGTCGTCGTCGTCTTCTTCCTCTTCTTCGAATTCCGTCCTCGCGTCATCTTCCTGAACCGACAACTGCTCGTCGACGGCAACACTGGAATCCTCAACTGCCGCCAGCGTCTCCCCAGTCTCGATAGACGCTTCAGTCTCTGCCGCTTCTTCCGCCTCTACAACCTCATCGGCCTCTATCTCATCCGCCGACCCGGATTCCTCTTGCTGCTGAACTTCGGCCTCTGCGCTCTCTTCCTTTGGCTTCAGTCGGACTTGGGCGTCGGTCGCGCCGATTCCAAGAATGCCACGGCTGCCCTCTTGGATCACTTCGACTTCAATCTGATCACGGGAGACCCCCATGTCGCGCAAACCCTCCTCGACAGCGGCCTCCACCGATTTTGCCGTGTACTCTTTGCTCTGACCATTCTTCATCTTATCTTCTCTTTCGATTGCGACGGCTCCGCCGGCGAGGAGGTGTCCTCTTTGGTTGGCTTTCTACCGTTTCCGGGGCAGAGGTGACTACCGATCCACCATCGGCCGGTGTAGCCGCCGCCGTGGCGGGTACGGCTTGCGGCCCGGCCGGCGCAATTACCTTGTTTACACCGCCCAAATAGTTTGCGGCGTAAGTCTGTCCCAATTGAAGCAGATTGCTCGTAACCCAATACAGCGAAAGGCCAGCTGGCACTTGCAATGTGAAGAAGCCAAACATCAACGTCATCATCGTTGTCATCTGCTTCATCATCCCGGCTTGACCCCCGCTCGCTGTTGGCGTAGTCGCCGTCGTCATGCGCTGCATATAGACCTGGCTGACCATCAACAGCGCCGGCAAAACCAGGTATGCCGCCAGAAGCAAGTATTCGCCCTCATTGAACTTTTCCGGAATCCAGGCCAGGCCGCGCGTAAACTCGGGAAAACCAAGGTCGGGAATCCAGAAGAACCGGGCATCTGACAGAGACGGGCCCAAGGCCACCAGAGCAGAATACAAACCAAACAGAACTGGCATCTGCACGACCATCGGCAGGCATCCGCTCAACGGGTTTACGCCCGCCTCGCGATACAGCTTCATCTGCTCCTGCGCCATCTTGTCCTTGTTCTTGCCAAATTTCTTCTGCAGCTCCTGCAGTTTCGGCTGAAGATTCTTCTGCGCCTGCATACTCCTTATCTGGATCAGCGTCAGCGGGAACGCAATCAGCTTGATGATTATGGTAAAGATGATGATGGCATAGCCCCAGCTATAGGAGATATCCCAGTTTACCAGACTCGTGTTTAACCAAATGAGGGACCTTGCCAGGGGAAATACAACAATTACCTGCCACCAACCGGATGGTTCGGCGACGGCCCAGTCCGTCACACCTTCGCGAGGAACGCCGCACCCGCCAAGCAATAGCGCCGCCGCTACAATCATCAACAACCACAGAATCCTTCTGCGATTCACAATTTCTCTCCTAATCGCCGGGCCCGAATGAGGCGCCGACAGAGCCGGATTACCGGTACGATAGCGCGGCGTCAAATGCCCCGATTTCACAAACTGTCCCGCTTGTTCACCGGAACTGGTCGGGACCTTCTCCCTGGCTGCTGGCAATAGGCGCCGCCAAATAGCGAGGCGCCCTCAGGCTTGTCGAGCATTCCGGTTCGGCAAGTATTTCGTTCGGGCACGTAGAGGCCAGTACACGTCGCATCGGCCCTCTCACGGTACAGGATCGAAGCCACCTGGATTCCAGGGGTGACACCGGCAGATGCGCCGCAGTCCCATCCAACCGCCTCTTGCTGCCCCGTATCGTTCCACCGCCTCAAACGTATAATGAGAACACGAGGGGTAAAAACGACAGTTGCTGCCCATTAGCGGCGAAAGTGCCCGTTGATAGACTCGAATCAGAAGCAGCAAGAGAGCTCGCATCACCTAACCACTAAAGTCCCGACTTCATCTTTGGCCAGGACTTGTGTCCGAAAGTGTGGCACGACGGAAAAGCCTGTCGAAGGCAGCATCAATTTGCCCGTATGTTGCCTTCCGAATCGGTGCTCGGGCGATCACAACGCAGTCCCATCCCGGTTCCACCTGGCCCATGCGCAGTCGCACTGACTCTCGCATGCGCCTCTTCACACGATTCCGCACCACCGCATTGCCAATGCGTCGACTCACTGAAAAACCAAAGCGGCTGTAGCTAAGATTGTTCTCCAAAACACACAATACGGCCAACCGACTGCTGTAAGATTTGCCTTTTCGACGGATCTGCTGAAAACGTGCGTTGTCACGAACTCTGAAGCGTCGTCTCACGCCGCTCTGTTTCCACAGGAATTTGTCAACTTTCAGCCGCAATTCACTGGCGGACCTGGAGGCTTCTCATCGAAACATCCTCTCTCGCTCGCTCTGAAAATCCTCCATTTGCTCGCAGTTGCAGACAACGCCTGCTCTCCCGTTCGCGGCCCACACTTCCAGTGTAGCCGCGTACCTAAAATGTCCGTTTGCGGGTTGACAGTTGGACCGTCAGATTCGTTCGCTGCTTAAGCCTGCGGCGCCTCAATACGTTGCGGCCGCCGGGTTTTCTCATGCGTTTTCGAAAGCCGTGCGTCCGCAGCCGCTTGCGAACCTTCGGTTGCCAGGTTCGTTTGGGCATATCCTCGCTCCTTAACAAATATCATTGAAGAATGACTACCAATAGTCAATTATACGTGGCAATAGTCAAGAATGTCAAATCCACCGCCAATTTCATTGCTACCTGTTCGAACTGCCCCCTTCGCGGAAATAAAGGCAGTCCCAGTGCCTCGTCGTTTCGGTTCATGGACGGAAAGGTTTTTCTTCGTGGCCCACCGAGGACACAATGTTTTTTCCTTATCTTGTCGCGTCGACTTGTGATTCAACATGCGGTTTTCTGCCAGTACCCTCCATCCGGGCCCATTCAGAAAGCGGCCTTTTCTTATCCAGAAAGGCGTATGCTATAGTAATATTAATCCGTCTGTTTGCTACGGGGCGAATTCGATTTCAAAGTTCCACTGTCGCCTCCTGATCAACGGCGACACATAGTGACCTGAAGCTAATCTTGATATCAGAATCCGAAAACGCCTCCCGATCTTCGGCCGAAAACAATCAACGGTCGGAATCAAATCAGGCGGCCCCAACACCCAGAGAATCTCCCGAAGAAGAGCAACCGCCCCTCCATATGCTGGAAGAATCGGCGGCGCAACTTGCCGCGCTGCGTCAACGTGCCGAATACCTTCTGGACCAGTTGGCCGTCGGCAGCGAAGCCGCACTAGACCGCGATAAAGAAAACATAAATTCCGAGGATCAGTCGCCCGCAACAGGCGGCAATTCGTCGGCGCAACCTGAGCACCTCCCGAACTCCAGTCTCGAACCGAAAGGCATGCCGCCCTTCGCGCCTCCGCAAGACGAAGCCGAGATTCCGGCATCATTCTCCCAGAGCACAGCCGAGTCGGAACCGTCGCTTCAGCAGCCTGATCCGCCTCCCGCGCCCCCAATAGCCTCTTACCAGGAAGGCTTGCACACGCCCGATTCTTCTTACCACGCCGACAACTCTGGTCAGCGCGAACCAGCCGTCGACCCGCCAGCTGAAGTGTCTCTGTCCAGCGACCTGTCCAAATTTGAACCTTTAACCCCAGCTGAAATCCAGCCCGTAGACTACCCAATCCAGAACCACCCGGCCCATCAAAAGTCACTCTTGGATGCACCCATTACGATCGCACCGCCGACAATGTGGCGCGTAGAGGAAACCGGGCCCGGCGGACCACCAGACGATGCCCAGCTGATTGAGGAAGAGATTATCAGCCTCTATGAGGCCATCGATCGCGTGCGCGAAACACGGCGAGAAAACACCGGGCACGCCCTTTCACTGCTGCGAGAGGCCCGCGAGATTATCTCAGCCGAACCACAACGCCTCGCAAGGGCCCATTACAATATCGAACAGGCAAAGCAGATTATTGACCGCGCCAGGTTTAGTCGCAGCCGATCGCGAGGCATTGCCGCTCGCACATTCGGACTGCTAATCCTCTGGCTAGGCGCGCTGGGCGGACTTGCCGCCGCCCTGTATCTCTATCCACGCCCCGTGAACGAAACGATTGCGATAGTCGCCTCAAGCACTGGATGGAATACTACCCACTATTACTCAATTCTCTGGGCGGTAGCAACCGGTGGAATCGGCGGCTGCCTGGGCACCATTTCCTTCCTGGTTGAACGCATGAGAGTGCATGAGGAATTCGACCGCCAGTATATCCTGCGATCGACAATCCAACCGCTGATGGGGGTGGTGCTGGGCCTGATTACCTACGGTCTCCTGGCCAGCCTCGTAAACGGCCTGGGCGCCCCAATCACCGCCCACCCCGTAACCTCCTACTTGCCTGCAGCCCTGGCCCTTCCCATCGGCATCTGGCAGGTATACGTCTACGCAGTGATTTTCCGCATCACAAGACTCCTTACATTCCAACGCCGTCGTCGCTGGTAGGCATTTGCAGCTGCGAAGTCCAGCGTACAGTCTGTATAGTACGAATGAGGAACGGCTTGAACCCCCCTGCAGCCTGAACAGATTGCCGGAAACCATGGCTGCTTCATTGCCCGACCCGGCCCCATTGCGTTACAATCCAATTGCCCGTCGCCGAACATATGAGCCAAACTGACCAGAGGGACCGAACATTGTCAGAGAGGAATGCCCTCGTTGAAGTAGTAATCAATTTGCCGATTCGCCGCTCCTTCAGAGCGCAGGAACGGCCACCCCTCGACGACGACTTCATCGGCCCTGACGACGACGACAATTTGGATGCCTTGCCTCCTCTCGGAGGACCGGAGTCAGTACACCAGCGTACCGGCGCCGCCGCCCAATCTCAGACATTCCACTATCACCTTCCACCGGCTCTCGTCGGCAAAGTCGAGCCCGGCCACCTGGTTTGGGCCCCCTTTGGTCCGCATGAATTGCAGGGCATCGTCGTCGGTCCCGCCGATTCCTCGCCGGTCCAAACCAGGGCAATTGCCCGCTTGGCGCGACCTCAGCCTGTCCTCACGCAGGCGCAATTGGACGTAGCCTTCTGGCTCGCCAATTACTACGTGGCGCCCATCTCGGAGGCCGTCAAGCTATTCCTCACCCCCGGCTTGCTCAGTAAGAGCGGAGAGCCTCCCAAGGTCCGGGCCAAACAGGAAGAACAGATCGAGCTGATAGTCGAAGCGGCCGAAGTTCGCCAGAAGCTGTTTACCCTTGGACGCACCACCAACGCAGTGCGCGTCCTTGCAGCGCTTCTGGCCGCACAGGGCCACACCATGTCGATGTCGGAACTGAAACAAGCCTGCGATTTCGCGCCAAAAACTTCCGTTTCCGCTCTGCAAAAAAAGGGGCTGGTCAGATTTTCGGCAGAAGGAGTCACTCTGGCGCAGTCTGCTGCTGCTACCGAAGATGCGATCCTGCAACTGCGCGGGGCATCAGGGTTCGAACCGATATTGCATGCCCTCGCCCAGGCCGCCGCACCGGTCTGGAAGTCGGATCTCTATGCCCAGGTTGGAAACTGTCTGGAAAAACTACGCAGACTGCAAGCCGCCGGCCTTATCCAGATCGAACAGAAAATTCGTTTCCGCGACCCACTCGGCGGCCGCATATACCCTCGTACCCATCCCCCCATCCTGACCGACCAGCAGCAACAGGTCTGGGATGAGATCAAGGCAAGTTGCTTCCCGGCTCCGTGTCCTGGAACTGACCAGGCCGGGCCCGGAGCCGGCGATGATACCCCTTTCACTATACGAAATAGAGGATTTCTGCTCCATGGTGCCACCGGCAGCGGCAAGACCGAAATCTACCTGCACGCCATCGCCGAAACCCTGGCCCGCAACCGCCAGGCAATCGTCCTCGTGCCCGAGATCGCCCTCACCCCACAAACCGTCGCCCGCTTCGCCGGCCGCTTCCCTGACCGCGTCTCCGTAATTCACTCAGCCCTCAGCAGCAACCAGCGCTATGACGTCTGGCGCAGTGCCCGCGACGGCAAAATCGACGTAATTGTCGGCGCCCGTAGCGCCCTCTTCGCGCCGCTGCCCCGTCTGGGACTTATCATCATCGATGAAGAGCACGAATCTACCTATAAGCAGGATACAGACGAATGGGGCAGCTTTACCGTCTTCTACGATGCCCGCACTGTCGCCGCCAAACTGGCGGCAGTTTCTGGCAGCGCCCTGATTCTTGGCAGCGCTACCCCATCACTGGACTCCTATCACACCGCACAGCTCGGCAAGCTGAAGTTGCTGGAAATGCCCGACAGGGTCATGGGGCACGGCGAACTCGAGAATGGCGCAAAAAATGTTGCTGATACCCCACCCACGCCCCCGGTCTACGCATCGCTCCCCCCAGTCGAAATAGTCGATATGCGCCAGGAGCTACGCGCCGGCAACCGCAGCATCTTCAGCCGCAGCCTCCAATCCGAGCTCCACGCCGTCCTCGACGCCGGAGAGCAGGCCATTCTCTTTCTCAACCGCCGCGGCACCCACTCATTCGTGATGTGTCGCGACTGTGGCTTCGTCGCAGAATGCACACGCTGCGAGACCCCGCTCACCTACCACGAACGAGCCGCCCAGCTCATCTGCCACCGCTGCAACGACCGCCATCCGATTCCCGACCACTGCCCCTCCTGCGAAAGCCGCCGCATCCGCTTCTTCGGCACCGGCACCCAGCGCATAGAAGAGCTCGTAGGCCAGATTTCCCCCCGTGCCCGCCTGCTGCGCTGGGACCGCGACACCACCGGAAAAAAAGGCAGCCACGAACAGATCCTGGAAAGTTTCGCCAACCACGAGGCCGACATTCTCATCGGCACGCAGATGATCGCCAAAGGGCTGGACCTGCCGCTCGTAACGCTTGTCGGCGTCGTCGCCGCTGACGTAGGCCTTTACATGCCCGACTTTCGCGCGCCGGAACGCACTTTCCAGCTACTGACGCAAGTCGCAGGCCGCGCCGGACGCAGCAGCAGAGGCGGCCGCGTCATCTTCCAGAGCTACACGCCCCAGCACTACGCGCTCCAGGCCGCTGCCGAACACGACTATCACGCCTTCTATGAACGGGAAATGCTCTTTCGACGCGAGCAACTCTACCCGCCCGTCGGCAGGTTGGCCCGTCTCATCTACTGGCACAAAAAGCTGGAGAACGTCGAGGAACAGACCTACAGGATGGCCCAAAACCTGCAGCTGCGCGCCGAGCAGTTAGGCGTGTGGGGCGACGGGGTCGATCTGCTCGGCCCCGCCCCAGCGCCCTACGCCCGCTTTCGCAACTACTTCCGCTGGCAAATTATTATCCGCGCAACCGACCCGTCCGCCTTCTTGCAGGGCATAGACATCCCATTCGGCTGGCGCATAGACATCGATCCGGTATCAATGATGTGATTAAGAGAGTCCAGGCAGATTCATCACCATCTGACGGAACCTGCGGCCCGGTGTAATCTTGCCCAGCACACGCGGTCCCCTCGCGCCGCTGCACTCGGGCACGTTTCCCCCCTCGCCTCGCATAGCCAGCCACGCCAGCAGGGCAAAGCAAAGCGCCTCCTTGGAATCCTCATCACCTGGCACGTCAGCAACCTCCCCGTATCGCAAAACGGATACTTCCCGCCCGCATCGTCGCGCTAGCTGGGCCTCAATTCGCGCCAGCAAAACCGGGTTGCGCGCGCCCCCGCCGCATACAACCATCTCGGACACCGGCAGCGGCGCAAATCTCACATAGCTCTCGGCAATCGAGGCCGCGGTCAACTCCGTCACAGTCGCCGCAAAGTCATGTATCGACAGCCCTGTTTCGGCCGCCTCTTTAAAAAACCGTTCAGCCAGCGCCTGGCTGAAAAGCTCCCGGCCTGTCGATTTGGGAGGTTGTTGCAGGAAATAGGGGTGCGAGAGCCAGCGTTCGACAAGGGCTTCTGCAACGCGGCCCCGCTGCGCCAACTCGCCGTCCTTGTCGAACAGCAGCCCGCCGTCCGTAGCCTGGACAGCCGCCCAGTCGATCAATACATTGCCTGGCCCCGTGTCAAAAGCCAGCGCCGGCGCCGGCGAGCCCTCCGGCGGCAAGAAAGTAACGTTGCCAATGCCGCCGATGTTCTGTACCGCCCGGCAGCCTTGCGCCTCGGCTGAAGGACGCAAGAAAAACTGGTCAAATATCGGAATCAGCGGCGCCCCCTGCCCGCCTGCCGCCACGTCGGCTACACGAAAGTCCGCCACCGTCGTGATCCCGATCCGCTCGGCAATAACCGCAGCCTCCCCAATCTGTAGTGTCGACTGGACCGCGCCGCTTTCCTCTACCTCGTGCCAGACCGTCTGCCCGTGCGAACCGATTAAGTCAATATCCTCGGTGTCAAGTCCACTTCTGTTGACTACGCGCAATGCAGCTTCGGCGAAGCGCTCACCAAGCACAAAACCGGCCCGACTCAGCATACGCGTATCACCTCGCCCGGCGATCAAACTCTCGATTAACGCGCGCTCCCGCGACGGCCACGAAACGCTCTCAAAAGCAATCTGCCGCATCCGCAGGGACTCAACCGAACCTGAAATCTCGGCCAATACCGCGTCAATGCCGTCGGCGGAAGTGCCGCTCATCAGGCCAATGACTTTCATCGCCGGTGCCGTCCATTTGGGTCCTGCAGTGGGGTATTCGAAGACCTGCCCGCCACTCTAATCCTTGCCGCCCAAGCTCCGCCAGAACATGGCCCACTTTCGATAGGGCCGAAATCCACACTTGGCATAAAAGTCGAGCAGCGTCGTCCAATCTATCACGCAGCCATTGATGCCGCTGTTGTGCAGCCGCCTCAGTCCTGCATCCAACAAGTACAACCCCATTCCCTGCCCCCGCAGATGCGCGCTGACACCGATCGAGCCAAGCTGTGCCCATGGGCGCGGCAGCTCATACGGGTAGAAACGATCAATCGGGTTGCCAGAGTCCTCAAAAGTGAGGTGGCAAGACCCCTGCACACCTTCCTCCGTCCACAGCAACATAAAGTCAGAAATGCGCCCGCCTTCCTCCAGAAACCTTTCTGCCTGCCAGTGCCACCTTTCAGGAAACTCGCTGGCCAGAAAATCTAACAGTAACTTTTCCTGGCCCGGCTGCCCCGGCCGCGCCGCCGCTTCCACATCACGTAGCCGCGGCGGCTCGTAGTCGCTTAGAGAGCGAGCCACATCCCACGAGTATAGCTCTCTTTCGTAACCATAACCGCACGCCTGGAAAAACGCTTCAACCGCCGCGTCCGCCAAAGGGCCCGGCACAAAGGGACGAAGTCCCCCGCCCACCCGGATACGACCTCCCATGGCCAGACCCTCAGTAAGTTCAGGTTCCTCTCCGCCTACGGTTGTAGAAGCAGGTTGCTCATCCCCACCGCTTTTCCTCGAAGCCACCCACCCCTCAGCCCAGCGCAGCAGCGTCCTCCCTATCCCCTGTCTCTGGTACGAGGACGAAACCGCAATCGCCTCGATCCAGCCGGCAACATCAGTGCGCATCGCAGGCGGCGCGCCCGGATGGGCGCTGCCCACCACAAAGCCCACCGGGCGTCCCGCCGCCAAAGCAAGTCGCCCTGCACGTACGACGCCTGCATCCTCTGTAAAGTTGTATTTCAGGAATCTCTCTGTCGTGGGGAGTACGTTGCCGGTAGCGTCGTTCCAAATTTCCACAGCCCACCGCACGTGTTGGGGATCGTTGACGTCAAATGCAGTTAACGCAACTTCTGACGCCGTTGATGATTCCGCCATTTGTTGAACCTGTTAACCCTCCAAGCTGGTGCCTACGCCTAGCTCCACCGCTCTCTGATACACAACCCGGGCAACCGCCACATCCTGTGCGGCCAATCCAACCGACTTGAAGAACGTAATCTCATCCCCGCTGCTGCGGCCGGGCTGGTCACCCGCGATGATCGCGCCAATTTCAGCGTGTATCTGGCTGGCCTCATAAAGCCCTGCATTGATCGGCTCGATCAAATCTCCCGCTTCCTCAAGGCACGCGCTCAACTGATCGACCACAACTGTGGAGCGCCGTATCGCAGTTGCATCCACTTCACTGGCATAAGGCAAATGCGACCCGATGCCCGTAACATGGACGCCGGGCCGTAGCAGACTTCCGTCAAATAGCGGGTCATGCGCACTGGTGGCGGTGACGACTACGTCGGCCGCTCCCACGGCCATTTCCACATCGTTTGTCGCCTCGACAGACCCATCGAAGGTCCCCCTGAGCTTGTCGGCCAAGGCCATTGCATGCGCCGGCGTCCGCGAAAGAACAAAGACCCGCTCAATTGCCCTCTCGCACAGAACCGCCTCCACCTGGTACGGCGCCTGCACGCCGCTGCCAAAAATCGTCAACGTACGCGCATCCTCTCTCGCCAAATGGCGGGCTGCCACCCCACCTGAGGCCCCCGTCCGCATCGCCGTCAAATATCCGGCATCCATCAGCGCCAACAGTGCACCGTCTTTGCCATCGAAAAGCACTACATTCCCCTGGATCGCCGGCAGACCGCGTACCGTCGGATTCGTGCCGTAGAACGATATCAGCTTCGCTCCCAGCGCATCCATTTCCCCGCCCAGATAAGCCGGCATCGACATCAAACTCCCGTCATGCCGCGCAACCGGTATGTTCGCACGCACCGGCAGCTCCGCCTCTCCCTGATAGATCAGTCGGAAGGCGTCTGACACCGCTTCGATCGCGGCCGGCATGTCCAACAGAAATTCGACGTCGCTGCGAGTTAGCCAGAGTGGCATAGTGTCTGAGGATAGGATAGGAAAGGGTTAGTCTGTAGCCGGGATAGAATAGCACAGTGGTTTCGCCAACACAATTGCCGCCAAGGAAGGAAGGTTGTACAATCCGTACGTTAATATACTCTTTAGTCTACAGTAGGCAGACGCACCGCCTCCCGGAGGAAATCCCATGCCCACAGAACTGATCGCCCCCGCCCGCGAAGAAGTCGCCTTCCGCGATTACGAAAGCCAGCCCCTCGCACCAGATCAGATTCGCGTCCGCAGCCGCTTTGGCGCCGCCAAACACGGCTCCGAAATGGCCATGTTCCAGGGCTACGCCGGCCATCGCGGCAACTACGACGGCGAACTGCACCTGTTCACCCACGATAGCCAGATGGTCAGATACCCTAATGGCCTGGGCAATATGTGCGTCGGCGAAATAATCGAAGTAGGAACCGCCGTCCAGGACTTCCGCCTCGGCGAAACTGTCTTCTCCCACGGCTCCTTCCGCCAGGAGCACGTATGGCCCGCCGAACGCGCCCGCAAACTCCCTGACGGCGTCCCCTGGCAGGCTGCCGTCTGTCTCGACCCCGCCGACTTCGCCCTTGGCGCCGTCCGCGACGGTCACATCCGCATCGGCGATGCCGTCGCCGTCTTCGGCATGGGCGCCATCGGCCTCTTCGTCCTCCAGCTCGCCAAACTGGCCGGCGCTTATCCCGTCATCGCCGTCGACCCAATCCCCCTGCGCCGCGACGTTGCGCTCGAGTGCGGCGCCGACATCGTCATGGACCCCACCGCCTGCGACGCCGGCCTCGAAATCAAACTCGCCACAGCCAAACGCGGCGCCGACGTTTGTGTAGACTACAGCGGCCATTACACCGCGCTGCAAGCGGCCATCCGCGGCGTCGCCTATCTCGGCACCGTCGTCGCCGGCGCCTGGCCCGGCAGCTACCCAGCCGGCCTCGACCTCGGCGCCGAAGCCCACTTCAACCGCCCCACCATCGTCTTCTCGCGCGCCTGCAGCGAACCCAATCCCGAATACCCCAACTGGGATGAAACTCGCCTGTTCTCAGTAGTATGGCGGCTCCTTTGCGACGGTAGCCTCAGATCTGAGCCCGTCGTCCAGCCGGTAGTCCCCTTTGACGACCTGCTCGAACACTACCCCAAAATCGCAACCGCTCCCCAGGAAAACGTCAAGTTGGGCGTAGCCTTCTGAAAATCTGCACCAAAAGAAAACGCTGCGGGGACCAAATCCCCGCAGCGAATCCTCACATTATGTTCCCAGCCCCGACCCAGCCTACCTCTCGTCAGAGCAGGTTATCCTCAATATAGTCCCAGTTGATCCGATACCCCATTCCCGGCTCCTGTGGCAGATGGACGTAACCTTCGCTGTCCATCCTGTCGCCGATATCCTCCAGATAGGGCGGCGCCGTATTGCAGTCGATGCCCGGCGCCAGCAGCCCGCGCTCATAATATTCACAAGTGTCCTCGCTAGATGAGCCCAGCAGCTGCAGATTGGCGAACCCGCTCATGTGAATTTCGCACTTTACGCCAAACGCCTCAGCCACCGCAATCATCTTGCGCACGCCCGTCACTCCCCCGCGCAGCACATCGATCCGTGTCATATCGGACGCCCCGCGCAGAATCCAGTCAGCCCGCGTATACAGGCTGCCCGAAGCAATCTCCGGTGACAGAATAGGAATGTCCAGCTCCTGGCACAGCTTGATATAGGGCTGCACTCTGTACTCATTCATCGGGTGCTCGTACCAGTAGTAGTTCAGCTCCTCCAGCACGCGCCCCACCTTGTACGCCTCCTCATACGTGCGGTACGTTCCCCACGGGTCGTAGCTCAGCACCATGTCATCGCCCACCGCTTCCCGCACTGCCCGACACACCTCGATGTCCTTCTCGATGTGCGATGGCCGTCCCTGTACCGCCTCCTTCGTCACCGGGTTCCAGAAATAGTAGGGATGGATCTTGTAGTGCGTATACCCCTCCTCCTTACACGCGACCGCGTGCGCCGCATACTCCTCCACACTCCCCACATTCGGAAATGTGCTGGCATATGCCTTCACTTTGTCGCGACAGCCGCCAAGCAGCTTGTAGAGCGGCAGCCCTACCGCCCTTGCCTGCAAGTCCCACAAAGCGCAATCAAGCGCGCTCAGCAGATGCTCCGGAATGTTCGCCACCCACATCCAGTGCCAGAATCGCTCCCGGTCATAAGGGTCCTGCCCCAAAACCATCTGCTTAAGCCGCCCCTCAAGCACTGCTCTGTCCTCCGGCGTCAGCCCGTCGGCGTCGCCATGCCCGTGCCCGCCAAAGTAGTACCCCTCCGCACCCTCATCGGTGATCACCTTCGTCAGCGTCTGCGTCACCTCCTGCGGAAAACTGAACCTGCCCTGATAAAACTGCTCCCGCCGCACCCGAAATGGAATTACCTGCAAGTCCACGATTTTCATCGTTTAACTACCCTCCCTATTGTGAAATCTGAAACTGTTCGCCCCTTACCACTACGACCTTGCGCAAGAAAAGCGATGGCGTTCTCTCACGTCATTCTTCTCTCTCTCTTTTCTGATATTTATGGGCGGTCGGGCCTTCGGCCCTCCCTTGTGCAGGGGCTGCGCCCCCGCAACGCCCCCCTACAAAAACATGCCTCACCGACCGTGTTTACTCTTCCCAGCATCGTGTCTGGTGAACGGTGCCTACTCCCCCACCTGCCGCTTCAACCCACTGACCACCGACCTCCAACCGCAGAAGTTACTGACCACTGACCACTGCAGTTGTGCGGTCGGGCCTTCGGCCCTCCCTTGTGCAGGGGCTGCGCCCCCGCAACGCCCCCCTACAAAACCATGCCTCACCGACCGTGTGCCTTCTTCCCAACGTGTCGGCTGGCGAGCATGGCGGCGGCTGTACACCAGTCGCGTCACTTAAAGCCTGGATGGCTCCAAGGATTACTGGCTGGTCAAGCACTGTAGTTCAGTAGTACTGGAAAACCAACGACTAAGAACTGCCCTCAGGATACAATTCCTTCAGCAGTGCAGCCAGCTCATCACGGGTAAGTGGGTCAATCGGCGGCGCCGGCGCCCGCACCCTTGCCGAACGAATCACGCCGCGATAACGCAGGATCTCCTTATGAATACCGTGGAACAGGCCCGCGCCCTGGGCCGAGAGCCGGCTGACAGGCACCAGATAGCGGTTGAATGTTTCCCAAGCCCCTGCCTCATCGCCCGATCTCACCTTGTTCCAGATATCCACAAATGCTTCCGGCTGCGTACAGAACGGCATCGTCCCCACCGAGCCTCTCCGCATCTCCTCGATGAAATAACCGCCGCCCGCTCCGCCGAATACCGTCAGCACATCTCCTGCCTCCTCAGCCATAGCCGCCACCTTGGCCACAACCGGAAAACTCTCCACCTTAATGTACTGGACCCACTCGCATTCCTGTGCCAGCCGTTTTGCCAGCCCAGGCGCGATCGGCGAAGTCGCCACATCCTGAATGAATATCGGCAGGGGAACTGCATCCGAAATCGCACGGAAATACGCCACAGTCTCATCCTGTCCCGCAGGAAAAAACGAAGGCGGCAGCACCATCAACGAATCCGCGCCGTTCTCATGTGCCATCCGGCTGTAATTAACCGCCAGGTCCGTCCCATTGGCCCCCGTATTGATCACTACCGGTACACGCCCGCCCACCTGGTCGACAACAATGCGGGTCATTCGAGCCCGCTCGGCCTCCGTCAACTTGTAGACTTCGCTGCCCAACGCCACGCCCAACCCATGCACCCCAGCATCCAAATTAAAATCAATCAACCGCCGCAAACTCTCCTCTTCAATCTGCGAATTTTCGTCAAAGGGCGTAACCAGTATCGGATACACGCCCTCCATCTTCTTCGTCGCCATCAGTCTCCCCCTATCTCTTCGCCACCACTCTAGTCTAGGCCGCTCACAGCATCTTGCCCCCACTCCTTCATAATGGCAAGAGCTGCATTCCCCTGAAAACATCCCCACCTAACTCCGTCCGCATCCAGCCTTTCCGCTCCCTAGGGGATTCCGCGGGCGCTCAATTCGAGCTGCATCGCCTCATGATAGACCTACGCAAAGAACCCTGTTCCAAGCGCACGACGTACCTCAATCGCCGCCCCTATCACTGTAAAAGTCTCATCCCCTGGAAGCAGTTTCGACATTTCAATCCTTTCTTGGAAGTGCAATGAAGTTTCCCCAAAAGAAACTTCACCCATAAACTACCAGCTTCCCCCATAAATGACACAGAAACCTTATCCGCCATACACTTGTGCCAATTTGCAGATCAATAATCGTTTCCCACAAATCCCTCCGTCCTAAAAAAGTGTGTCGAAGTCGCAGTTCTTCGCGGCCCTTCGCGGCCCTTCGCGGCCCTTCGTGGCCCTCCGTGGATAAAGACGTTGACGTTGCAGTTCTTAGCGTCTCTTCGCGGCCCTTCGCGGATAAAGGTGTTGCAGTTGCAGTTCTTCGCGGCCCTTCGTGGCCCTTCGCGGCCCTTCGCGGATAAAGGTGTTGCAGTTGCCGTTCTCCGTGCCCCTCCGTGGACATAACGCCAGTCCCCCTTCCCCCCAAACAGCCAAGAACCACAATTGAATCTCTCTCCCCCCTATGCTATGATCACACAACCCCCAAATCATAGTCACCCAGCCCGACCCGCCAAAAGAAAGGCAGACAAATGACCAACGTCCTCGTACTCTCCGGTTCCAACCACGGCTTCGCCGCCAGCGCAGAAGTCATCGCTGGATTCCTTGGCAGCGACCCGGGCATCCACGTCACGACAACCGAAGACAAAAGCATCTTCACATCGTCCAACCTGGCCGACTACGATGTATGTGTACTCGGCTCAGGCTTCACCCGCTCCGAACGGCACGAAGACGGCACCGCCACCTACCACGCCGAGCTGACTGCCGAACAGGAAGAGGGACTCTTTGGATTTGTCGGCGGCGGCAAAGGCTTCGTCGGCGTCCATGGCACCGGCTGGTGGATCGGCGGCAAGGCTGCCAACCTTCTTGGCGGTCACGCTAACTGGCATCCACCGGGCCTGACTTTCACCGTTAACGTCAACGACAACGCCCACCCGGTCATGCAAGGCATTGACGACTTTGAAGTAGAAGATGAAATCTACATGTCCGCCTGGGACCCCGCCATCCACGTCCTGGCCAGTGCAGACTGGTCCGACAAAGCGCATCCCATGGCCTGGGTAAAGCCCTATGGCGGCGGTCGAGTGTTCTACACTGCGCTGGGCCACACCTCCGAGACCTTCCAGCGACCGGCAGTCCAGCAAATGATGCGGCAAGGTGCCCTCTGGGCCGCCAACGGAGCCGCCGACTGACGCACGCACAGGACAGCAGCGCCGGCCTTTTCGCGCCGCTGGCTCAGCCGACCTACCGCCGCCTCCTGCTCAGCAGCGTTCTCTGGTGGCAGACCTACTCGATCTGGGTCATCGTGGCCGGCGTCGTAGTCCTGGACATGACCGACTCAGCCCTCGCCGTGGCCCTGCTCACCTTCTGGCGACGGGCTGCCCAGCTTTCATTCGGCGGCTTCGCCGGCTTTATCGGCGACCGGCTGGGACGGCGCAACACGCTTACCCTGAGCCAGTTCGTTATCTTCGGCGCCTGCCTGGCACTCCTCCTCCTTTTCGCAGAGAACAGGCTGTCCGCCTGGCAGATCACCTTCGCCGCATTCGTCATCGGCGCCGCCTGGACAGTCGACGCACCCGCGCGCTCCGCGCTGGTGCCCGACCTGCTTGGCGGCAGGCTCACCGCCGATGCCATGCTGTTGGAGAGCTTTACTCACAGCATTATCCTGGGCGCCGGCGGCTACCTCGCAGGCTGGCTGCTCGAATACTTCGGAACCTCCGCCGGCCTTGGCGCGCTCATTGCCTTGACCGGCCTCAATCTGGCCCTGCTTGTCTGGCTGGGACGGGAGCAGGTGCCGCAAACAAATCCGGTGGCCGAAGGCAGCGTATGGCAGTCAATCGGCGAAGGCATAGCCTATGTCCGTAGCAACCGCCAGATGCTGGTCATCGTCCTCGTGTCCGCTCTCATTAACATAATGGTATTTCCGGCCCTTAGTCTTTTGCCAGTCTTCGCCCGCGATGTCTTCGAAAGAAGCGCCATCGGATTGGGCATGCTGAACGGAAGCTTCGGCCTTGGCAGCTTCATCGGCCTGTTCCTGACCCACCGCCTACGTCGCCGTCTCTCCTTCTACTGGATATTCGCCGCCGGATCCCTGCTCCAATGTCTTGCCTGGGCTGTCTTTGCGCTCTCGCCGCTCTTCAATTTGGCCTGCCTACTGCTATTCCTGGCCGGTGTAGGCCAAGCAAGTTTCTATACCATGCGCAACGTCATTTTGCTTACCACAGCCAGCAACGAAATGCGCGGCCGTGCCATGAGCACCGTAGCCCTCAGCCAGGGAGCCGGCCTGCCCGGAGAGCTGGTGTCCGGCTCGCTGGCCGAATCCGTCGGCCCTCGACTCACTGTATCAGTGCAAGGATTCCTGGCCGCCTTCGCAGCGCTCGCCATCATCTTGCGTGGAAAGAACAGCCACAGATCAGAATCCTGACAGATAACCACAATTTGACCTACCCAGAAAAAACGGCCCGTCACGACCGCAAGAAGCAAGAAAGGTGTTCTTCGCGGCCCTTCGTGGATAAGGATGTTGACGTTGCCGTTCTCCGTGGCCCTCCGTGGCCCTCCTTGGAACAAAGGTGTTGAAGTTGCCTTTCTTCGCGGCCCTTCGTGGCCCTTCGTGGATAAAGATGTTGACGTTGCCGTTCTCCGTGGCCCTCCGTGGCCCTCCGTGGAACAAAGGTGTTGCAGTTGCCTTTCTTCGCGGCCCTTCGCGGCCCTTCGTGGATAAGGATGTTGACGTTGCAGTTCTTCGCGGCCCTTCGCGGCCCTTCGTGGATAAGGATGTTGATGTTGCAGTTCTTCGCGGCCCTTCGTGGCCCTTCGTGGATAAGGATATTGACGTTGCAGTTCTCAGTGGCCCTCCGTGGTCAAAAGAAGGTATTCACCCTTAACCACTGCAGATCAGAACCCAGCCCCCAATCACCAACAAGTTCCAACCAAAGCCGACCCTTGAATCCCAACCAGAAGGACCATCCAAAATGACAACCACACTCAACATCAAAACACCAATGCCCCCGCCTCACTGGGCCCTCCTCCAAAGAAGACTCCTCCGCGAGCAAGCCGAAGGCTGCCGCGCCTTCTTCGACCACTACTTCGACGACCGCGGCTACCTCCTCTGTGTCCCCCGCTGGGGCGGCGACGACGGCCCCGACGACGCCGCCGAAAACATCCTCAACTGGACCATGCTCCACGCCCTCGGCGCCGACGACGACATCCTCGACCTTTACAAACTCGGCTGGGAAGGCCATCTCTTGCAGTATACCGAAGCCAAAACAGTCGAAGTGCCCATGGCCCGCGACGGCATGTACTTCAAAGAATTCCCGGTCATGTTCGACTGGTTCCACAACGCCGAAGGCTTCTCCGCCTTCTTCCTTCAGGGCCTCTCCGACCCCGACGACCCTGACTTTCAACGCCGTTGCCGCCGTTTCGCCGGTTTCTACATGGACGAAGACCCCATTGCCAAGAACTATGACCCCCAACACAAGCTGATTCGCAGCATGTTCAACGGCAGCCGCGGCCCCCTCCTCCGCAAGGCCACCGGTCTCGACTGGGCCGGCGACCCCATCGAAATCGAAGGAAGATTCCGCCTCGGGCACGGCGAGCGCAATTATGACGAGATGGTGGCCCACTTCAAAGACTACAACGACGTTGTCGGCGACCACCCCATCAACATGGCCGCCACCATCCTGCCGCTGAACGCCTTCATGCTCGGTCACGAAGACAAGTACCGCCAGTGGGTCATCGACTATGTCGACCAGTGGGTCGAGCGTACAGAGCAGAACGGCGGCATCATCCCCACCAACGTCGGCCTCGACAACGTCATCGGCAGCGAATGCGGCGGCCGCTGGTACGGCGGTGTCTACGGCTGGGGCTTCACCGTTACCGTTCCCCAGACCGGTGAGCTCGCCCACCGCACCTACTTCCACACCCGCGCCATCCACGGCTTCGGCAACGCCATGATACTGACCGGCGACCAACGCTACGCCGATTCCTGGCGCGGCGTCATCGACCACGTCAACAGCAACGCCCGTAAAATCGATGGCCAACTGATGTATCCGGATGCCTATGGCGACTACTTTGGCGAGGAAGACTGGTACGCATTCAAGCCCGAGCCCTTCACCTCCGGCGCGCTCGAAGTCTACTTCTGGTCCATGAACCCAGACCACCGCGACCTCCTCGCCGGCGACCCCTGGATCCAATACCTCGAAGGCAGCAACCCCGACTTCCCCGAGCAGGCGTTCCTGTCCGACTTCGACAAGCTCAGACACAACCTCGAAGTCATGCGCGCCGACACCGCCACCCCCGACACCCGCCTCTCCGACGACATGAACCACATCAATCCGGCCGTCACCGAAAACCTCACCAGGCTCATGCTCGGCGGACTGCCCACAGGCCGAACCGGCGGCCCCCTCCACTGCCGTCTACGCTACTTCGACCCGGACCAGCGAAGGGCAGGCGTCCCAGCCGACGTGGCCGCGCTCGTAGAAAAAATGACAGCCGACGCCGTCACCGTAACCCTCATCAACACCGGACAGGTATCCTCCCGCCGCGTCACCATCCAGGGCGGTGCCTACGCCGAGCACCAGTTCGGCTCGGTCACCGTCAACGGGCAGACTGCAGAAGTATCGGACGACACATTCGAAGTCTCAATCGCCCCCGGTTGCGGCGCCACCATTGAAATCGCAACCGACCGCTACGCAAACACACCTACCCTTGCCTTCCCTTGGCGAAGGTGAATGAGGTCAGATTGCATTTATGTACGGGATAGGGCGGAGTCGACTGCGTTCGGAAATACGAGAAGAGCTGGGGAGCCGCCTCAGAAACTCAGCCCAAGAATGAGTCGATTGCGGAGACTGCGGGACTGCCGGTCCCGCGTCTCCCTGCACTCACGTGGTCGACTACTGAGCTTGGCCCCGATTACTGGACCACGAGCAAAGGTGTGTTCTAGGGAAATACTCCTAAGCCTGTATAGGGGCAGCATAATGGTCAGGAAACCGCGACGGCCACCCTGCCGGCGGCTGGCTGCGAATCTGGGAAATCTCTGCTGGGTTCTGTGTCAAAGGAGTCATCAAGCAAGCTTGGCTTTTCGGCGATTTCCGAAGCTCTGCGATCTGCCCGTACTATCTATTGTCTGTTCTTGAGAATCCTGGCGTGAAGCTGTAGGAAATCATAGAAGACTTGCTCTTATGAGAGCATTGAGCTGCTCTCCTTTTTGCGTTGCAGGTCATCCTTGTTCCTCCCCTGTTTGTTTCTCGGCACAGTGCCCCTGCCTGCGCCTTCCAATCGAGTGTGACCGAGTTCACTCTGGTTAAGGGGACGCGCGGGCGCAGCGTCAGTCGCGTAAGGCAGCGTTGGTATTGCCAGTCACATACGCTGCCCGATCTGAGTTATCGCCTCCATCCTTCGTCGAAACTTTGGTTCCCTCCCGTTCATAGGTATCGAACAGGCTTCAGCTGGCTTAACGCCTCGTCCCCTTACCGCCTGTTGCTCAGTCGCTAACGAGACGCCCGCAAAGTCTGTGGGCGCTGTAGAGTGCTGACCTGCTCCTTGGCATTACGAAGCAAGATCAGCCTCCGATTACAGTCTGGACGGCAGTGTAACTGCAAGCGTATCAGTCTTAGTCTGGTGGCTCAATCGTAAGGGCCAACTCAGTTGGCGCGCCCCCGTGGAAATTCTGAACCCCGACAAGAATGTGTCCACCTGACTGCACTGAGATGGTGATAGTCTCGTCACCGTCTAAGCCCCTGCTTGTGTCGTCCCAAGCTGTACCTTGCTCGTCCTGGCCAAAGATGTCGAAGTCGTGGCTGGTCGGTGTAGTGTCGACGTGGACCGTCCACGAACCGGCGCGGTCTTCTGCGTACCAGAGGAAATAAACGACCTGAAGGCGTGACAGACTGGCAACGTAGCTGCGAATTGAATGAGCCGTTACGCTGGTTGGGTTGCCAATAATATAAGGATCGGAATGTGTTCCCGAACCGCCCGTTGTGAACCCGTCGGGAGTCGGCGTACCGGTCGCCGAAGGCTGAGATGTGACTGTGGGCGTAGGCGTTGCTGTAATAGTACCCGTAAGCGTGGGGATTGCTGTGGGAGTCGCCGTGTCCTCCGGAATAGACGTGGGCGTGTGAGTGGAAGTGGACGTCGCCGTGTCCGCAGGAACAGCCGTGGGCGTGTTGGTGGATGTTGACGTCGCCGTGTCCGTAGGAACCAAGGTAGCCGTTTCTGTGGCCGGAGCGCTGGCTGTTTCCACCGTGAAGGACACAGCCAGCGTCCCCAGTATGTCGCCGCCTCGGTTCCCCTGCGAATAAGCCGTAGCCGTCAGAATGTACTCTCCGATCGGGAGTGCTTGACCATGCAGGGCGCCATGTCCGTTGTCCCCGTAAAGGGAGTACGGCGGGATGCCCTCGGTCTGGTCAACCGACTTCGCTCCGGTCAGTTGCAGTCGGACGCTACCGATCTGCGCCACGGGCTCGATATTGACCCGGATACCGTAGCTGCCGTTGGTCGGATCGTCCAGGGCCAGCACTCTGCCGTCGCTCAGCGTTGCCAGCACCGCCTGCGGCCGGGCGGATGCATCCACCACTGTGAACCCGACCAGCGGACCTGTCGCCGCTGCCGCTGTCGCGACCACTGTGGCCGTCGCTGTTGACGTTGCCGTTGCCGTGTCCGTAGGAACCACGGTAGCTGTTGAAGTGGATGTGGGCGTCGCCGTGTCCGTAGGTATCAAAGTAGCCGTCGCTGTGGCCGTAGAGCTGGTTGCTGCCACCGTGAAGGACACAGCCAGCGTCCCCAGTATGTCACCGCCTCGATTCCCCTGCGAGTAAGCCGTAGCCGTCAGAATGTACTCTCCAACCGGCAGCGCCTGACCATGCAGTGCGCCATGCCCGTTGTCCCCGTAGAGGGAGTACGGCGGAATTCCCTCGGTCTGGTCAACCGACTTCGCTCCGGTCAGTTGCAGTCGGACGCTGCCGATCTGCACTCCAGGCTCCGTATTGACCCGGATACCGTAGCTACCGTTGGTCGGATCCACCAGGGTCAGGACTCCCCCGTCGATCAGCGTTGCCAGCACCGCCTGCGGCCCGGTGGATGTATCCACCACTGTGAACCCGACCAGCGGGCCAGTCGCCGCTGCCACTGTAGCGGTCATTGTAGCGGTTACCGTGGCAGTCGCTGTGGGCGTTGCTGTGAGCGTTGCTGTGGGCGTTGCTGTGGGCGTTGCAGTTGCTGTGTCCGCAGGAACCACCGTTGCTATTCCCGTGGATGTGGACGTCGCCGTATCTGCAGGAATGGCAGTAGGCGTGTCGGTGGCTGTAGCACTGCTGTCGCTGATGATCGTGATGCGGTGGGTAGTAGAGCCCTCCGAGTCAGGATACGTGGTCACCGACAGATTTATCTCTGCCAAGTTTTCAAAACCGGGACAACGTTTTATGTAGAAGCCTGACTCTGCCGCTCTCTGGTAAGTAATCGTAAAGCTGGAGTCTATGTATCCTGGCACACTACATAAATCTTGAGGAGACGCCTTGCCAAATATGGAAACGGTAAGAAAACCGCGCTCATGAAGAATTTCAATACCGACCGACCGATTGGGATCGTTCACAGCATAAAACGGGCCTATCCAGGGATCGTCGTCCGAGATCGTGACGGATGAGGGTACTGCGATAGCCTGCTGACTGCCGTCCGAAGGCGGCCCCACAGTAGTGATATACACCGGGTCCACGTCCTGCCTCTGCTCAACGGTGGCCGCCGCTGTGGAAGTCGCCGTTGCTGTGTCCGCAGGAACCAACGTTGCTACTGCCGTGGATGTGGAAGTTGCCGTTGCTGTGTCCGCTGGAACCAACGTTGCTACTGCCGTCGCTGCGGAAGTTGCCGTTGCTGTGTCCGCCGGAACCAGGGTAGCCGTCGCTGTGGAAGTCGCCGTTGCTGTGTCCGCTGGAACCACCGTTGCTATAGACGTAACCGTGTCTCCTGGAACGGCAGTGGGCGTGTTGGTGGCTGTAGCACTGCTGTCGCTGATGATCCTGATACGGTGCGTAGTATAACTCTCCGCGTCAGGATACGTGGTCACCGACAGATTTATCTCTGTCAAGTGTTCAAACCCGGGACAGCGTCTGACGTAGAAACCTTTGGTCGCCAGTGTCTGGTAGCCAATCGCAAAACTACTATCTATATATTCTGGCAAACTACATAGACCCTCGCTCGGCGTGATAGCGATTGCAAAGCCGTGTTCATTGAGGATGTCAACCCCGACAACCCGGTCAGGATCGTTCACCGTATAAAACGGGCCAAACCAGGGATCGTCGTCCGATACCGTGACAGAGGAAGGCATTACGATAGCCTGCTGATTTCCGTCCGACGGCGGCCCCACAGTAGTGATGTACACCGGGTCCACGTCCTGCTGCTGAACGGTGGCGGTCGCTGTGGAAGTTGCGGTCGCTGTGGACGTTGCTGTTGCTGTGGACGTTGCTGTTGCTGTGTCCGCAGGAACCAATGTTGCCGTAGATGTAACCGTGTCCCCGCTAAACATGAATGGGCCCTCGCCTGCCGGAACCGCCAGGGCAGGCGCGACAAACCTGCCTTCCGCAGAGCTCTGTTGCGCAGAAGCCAGGTTCGTAAACAAAAGGATTGTGGCAGCAGCCAGGAACGCCGCGGCCAGCCAAAGACCCCGTCCATCCGCAAACGGCAGATCCTTCCGTCGTCGCATCATTTGTCCCTACCTCAATGTAAGATCAGTTCACCATCGAACCTCTGACGCAATCCGACCGGGACTCAGCTACCCAGCGCCCCCAACGACCGACCGGATGACATCCAGGCAAATTTTCGGGCAAGTATGCCCCTTCGCCTGCCTCTAGCGTCTCTGCTATATTGGCTATAAAAGCCGGATCTGTCTCGACATCTAGGATTCCTGTTTCTGTCGAATCGGTGTAAATCCTTCCAGTTACACAGTTTGGATGCCGCATAAGAGTGAAAACTCCGTCGGCAATAAGATTGGGATTCCCTGATTGGGCTTCCTTGAATGTGATTTCAGCACTGAAACCAGTGATTAGGCGTTCCCAGAATTTTCGTAACTACTCAGCAGCAACAGATTCGCCAACCTGAACCAGGCGAGCGAAAGCGATTTTCACTAACCACTGATCACTGACCACTGCAGTTCTGGGCGGTCGGGCCTTCGGCCCTCCCTTGTGCAGGGGCTGCGCCCCCGCAACGCCCCCCTACAAAAACATGCCTCACCCACCGTGTGCCTTCATCGGTCTCCGTGAATGAAGTCTTCGTCCAATGAACGCACATTCCTGATTCTCTCGCCGCTTATTGTCGTGAGTGTCACCGCTGTCGAGCGTGTCCCAGAAGGCGTAGGGGAATCAGCCTACGAAGGTGGCGTAATTGTGAGAGTCAGGTCCGTTGGCGCACTACCGTCGGTGTTCCTTACAATGAGGTAAATGTGCCCGTCAGCCTGCACAGTGACAGTGACGCTCTCGTCTCCAGTAGATTCGACGACAGACGAGTCGTCCAAATTGTTCGTCCGGTCATCCCTGACATAAAGGTCAAAATCGTGTCCGTCCGGCGAAGAGTCAATGCTAATTGTCCAGGACCCGGACTTTTCGTTGACGTTCCACTGGAACCTCACCGTCTCGCCCGCGCTCAGGCTGGATACGTAGCTGAGGATCGAATGCGCAGTTACACTGATCGGGTTGCTGATTATGAATGGATCGGACCATGTCCCCGATCCACTGGGTGTAAACGTGCTGATCAGTGGAGAGGGTGTGCCAGTCAGCACTTCGCAGAACGGCAGACCACCGAAGCCGGGAGTCGTGATGTAGCTCCAACTTGCAGGGACACAACCAGACAACTGGTTGTTTATCAGGCTTACTCTCTGCAAATTGGCGAGGCTACCTAGTTCCCTTGGTATTGAGCCGGATAGCTGATTGTATTCGAGAAACAGGTCCTGCAGTTCAGTAAGGTTGCTTAGGGTTGACGGGATCGATCCGGTCAATAGATTGTCTGAGAGAAACAGCCTCTTCATTTTCGTCAGGTTGCCCAGTTCAGTTGGGATTCGCCCGCTCAATTGGTTGTTTGCGATGTGCAGTTCCTCTAACTTGGTGAGACTCCCCAGCTGCGTTGGGATCGATCCGCTCAACTGGTTTCTGCCGAGATGCAGCTTTGTGAGATTGCCAAGGCTGCCCAATTCTGTCGGAATCGACCCACTCAACTGATTAAATGAGACATGCAACATTTCCAGTTTGGTGAGGTTGCCCAACTCGGTCGGGATCGTACCGGTCAGAACGTTGCTGCCTAGTATCAGCTTCTTTAGGTTGCCTAGACTACCCAACTGCGTCGGGATAGGACCACGCAAGTCATTATGTTGCAGGTCTGCCGTTTCCAGGTTGGTGAGGTTGCCCAACTGCGTCGGGATGGCGCCTGTCAAGTCGTTATGATACAGGTGCAGCGTTTCCAGTTTGGCGAGGTTTCCCAACTCGGTCGGGATCGCGCCTGTCAGATCGTTGTAGCTGAGTAACAACTCTTTCAAGTTGCTGAGATTGCCTAACTGCGTTGGCACTGTACCGCTCAAACGGTTTGAGGCAAGGTCCAGCGATTCCAGGTTGGAGAGGTTGCCCAACTCAGCCGGGATCGTACCGGTCAAGCCGATACGCGCCAGGTCCAGTTCAACCAGGTTGACGAGGCTGCCTAGTTGTGCCGGAATCGAACCGCTCATGTCGTAGTTGTCTTCCAGGAGCAGCCGTTTCAGTTGGGTGAGGTTGCCTAGTTGTGCCGGAATCGAACCGCTCATATCGTAATTGTATGAGAGATTCAGTTCTACCAAGTTTGTGAGGTTGCCAATTTCCGATGGAAAAGATCCGGTCAAATTGTTCCACTGAAGATCCAGTTCGATGACGCGACCGTCTGTGTCACAAGTGACCCCGTACCAAGTGCCGATTGGTTCGGTGCTGAGCCAGTGGCTGTTGACGGACCAGTTCGCTCCTCCAGTGGCGTTGTAGAGCGCGATCAGAGCGGCCTTGTCCGAGGCGGCGTCTGCTGAGCTACTGGTTGTCGTCGTGGCTGTTGACGTGGCTGTTGGCGTAGGTGTATCCGACAAACTCTCCAGGAATACCAGTGTTGCTGTCGGCGTGGGCGTTGACGCGTTGTTCAGGAAGACTATAGTGTTCGTGTTGTCTCCCAGAAGGTTAGGTGTAGTTTCCGCCGTGGCCGTGGCCGTCGCCGTCGCCGTGGCAGTCGGCGTGGCCGTAGGTGTGGGCGTGTTGCAGAACGACAGAGACAAGCTGTCCAAATCATTGTTTCCCACATTTCCGAGCCCAGCAGGTATGCACCCATTGAATCGGTTTGTACCGCCGAGGTACAGGGTGACCAGGTTGGTGAGATCACCCAATTGAGATGGGATGGTCCCGCTCAGATCATTGTCGTTGAGTCGCAAAGTGCCCAGGTTGGAGAGATTGCCCAGTTGTGACGGGATGGTCCCACTCAGATCATTGTCGTTGAGCCATAATGTGCCCAGGTTTGAGAGGTTGCCCAGCTGTGAAGGGATGGTTCCGCTCAGCCCGCTGTTATCAAGCTTCAGATGCTGAAGGTTGGACAGGCTGCCCAGTTGCGATGGAATGGATCCAGTCAAATCGTTTCCATCAAGGGCCAGGCCATACAAGTTGGAGAGGTTGCCCAATTGCGATGGGATTTCCCCGCTCAAATCGTTGTTGCCAATATATAGATGTACGAGTTTGGACAGGCTGCCCAGTTGCGATGGGACGGACCCGGTCAGTTTGTTTGTGTCAAGCCTCAGGTACTCTAGTAGGGAGAGGTTGCCCAGCCAGGATGGGATGGTTCCAGTCAATTGGTTAGACACAAGATCCAGATACTCTAGTTTGGAGAGATTGCCCAGTTGTGACGGAATGTTTCCGCTCAGTCCGTTACCACCTAGTTCCAGCCGCGTGAGCTTGTAGAGGTTGCCCAGTTGTGACGGGATGGTTCCGCTCAGGCTGTTGCCGATTAGAGTTATCGCAGTTACACGACCATTCTCATCGGTGGACACCCCATGCCAGGTGCCGACCGGCTCTTCGCTCAGCCAGTTCGTACTGAAGCGCCAGTTCGCTCCGTCAGTACCATTGTAGAGGGCGACGAGTACCTCCCTGTCCGTCGATGAAGAAGTAGTTGCCGTCACAGTGGGCGTGGGCGTAATGTTCGGTGTAATAGTAGCTGTAGCCGTAGCTGTGGCTGTCGCCGTGGCTGTCGGCGTCGCTGTGGCAGTCGGCGTGCTTGTGGCGACAGTGTTGGCTGCTGCCACAGTGAAGGACACCTCCAGCGTCCCCAGCAAGTTGCCGCCGCGGTTCGCCTCCGAGTAGGCCGTGGCCGTCAGAGTGTAGTCTCCTACCGGGAGCGCTTGACCGTGCAAGGCTCCAACTCCGTTGTCCCCGTAGAGCGAGTACGGAGGGATTCCCTCAGTCTTGTCAACCGACTTCGCTCCGCTGAGTTGCAACCGAACGCTGCGAACCACCACCCCGGAATCGGTGTTGACCTGAATTCCGTAGCTGCCGTTGGCGGGATCGGTCAGGGTCAGGGTTCCGCCGTCGGTCAGCGTTGCCAGCACCGTCTGTGGCTGGATGGATGCGTCCACCACTGTGAATCCGGTCAGAGGTCCAGTTGCCACTACTGCAGTCGCTGTGGGTGTGGTGGTGGGCGGCACAGTCGTAGCAGTGGATATCGGCGTATACGTTGCTGTGTCCACAGGGAGGGAGGTAGCAGTAGGCGTGGATGTAGAAGTAGCTGTCGGCGTGGTTGTGGCGGCAGTGCTGGCTGCTGCCACCGTGAAGGACACCTCCAGCGTCCCCAGCAAGTTGCCGCCGCGGTTCGCCTCCGAGTAGGCCGTGGCCGTCAGAGTGTAGTCTCCCACCATGAGCGCTTGACCGTGCAGGGCTCCAACTCCGTTGTCCCCGTAGAGGGAGTAGGGCGGGATACCCTCGGTCTTGTCAACCGATTTCGCTCCGCTGAGTTGCAACCGGACGCTGCGTACCACCACTCCGGAATCGGTGTTGACCTGAATACCGTAGCTGCCGTTGGCCGGATCGTCCAGAGTCAAGGTTTCACCGTCTGTCAGCGTTGCCAGTACCGTCTGGGGCTGGATGGATGCGTCCACTACCGTGAACCCGGTCAGCGGACCAGTTGCCACCACTGCTGTTGCCGTGGCTGTAGCAGTAGACGTGGATGTAGATGTAGCTGTGTCCACTGGTATCGATGTAGCCGTGTCAGTCGGCGTGGACGTAGGCGTAGCTGTGTCCACTGGTATCGATGTAGCCGTGTCAGTCGGCGTGGACGTAGGCGTAGCTGTGTCCACTGGTATCGATGTAGCCGTGGCTGTCGGCGTGGATGTAGATGTGATTGTCGGTACGACCTGCACCTGAATCCTCGGCGTAGCCGAAGATGTGGCCGTAGGCGTGTTTTGCGGATTCTGCAGCACCTCCACCTGCCGCGGAGACGCAGACACATTCTCAGACCATGGGCCTGTCTCGTTGGCTGCGTTGATTGCGCGGATGGCGTAGTGGTAGGTCGTGCCCGCCGTGAGTCCGGCATGACTGTAGGTTGTGCCGGTCAGGTTATCCCCGCCGATCTGCCGCGAGTCATCGGCGGTGGTCCAGACCCACAGCTCATAACGTTCCGCGCCGGTTACCTCTGTCCAGCTTAACTCGACCGCTCCCTCGCCTGCCTCGGCGGTCAGCGCCGGCGCGCCTAGTGGCGGCTCGAAGGTCACCCACGCATACTCAGACCAGGGGCCGTTCACGCCACCGGCGAGTACCGCACGCACCGCGTAGTAGTATGTCGTACCTGCCGTGAGTCCGGCATGACTGTAGGTCGTGTCCGTCAGGGCACCGTCGTCCAACCGCTGCCAACCATCGGCGTTGGTCCAGACCCAAAGGTCATAGCGTTCGGCGTCGGTCACCGCTGTCCAGGTCAACCCGATTGCGCCCGTGCCGGCCTCAGCGGTCAGCGCAGGAGCAGAGAGCGTGGCTTCCGTCGAAGCCTCTTGCGCCATTGCAAGGTTCATGTAAGACAGCAGGGCGACGACTACTGAGAGGACAACTGCCAGACAGACACGAGAGCCGCGCAGGACTGGCGAAATGTTCCCTTGCTGAAACATCAGCCTCTCTCCCCGGATGTGCATGGCAACGCAAATGAAACGCAGATAATATCGGCCGAAGGACTAGCGGCGCGAGATTCTTTGATCTGCGATGATTCCGAGCAGACATCGAACACGAACTTCCCTGAAAAGGTAGCTCCTGATACTACTATAGCAGGCTCTTATGAGATAGTTATCAGAAAATTCCGATCACGATTGTGATTTTTTGTGAGATTGAACCATAACCGGTATTTTTTCCCAGATAGGGGCCGGATGACGCTCCACTTCCAACAGTGTATTAGCACGGAAACATTGAAATTTTATCAACTGGAACACAGTCCAAGTGACGGTCGCTCCGCCGCAGTTTTGCCCGCCTGTCTCCTCAGCGGTCACCGTCAGAGCGTGCCTGAATGAAGGTATACACCTCCTCAAAGTCAAGCGCGCGCAATAAGACGCAGCCCGCAGGACCGCTAAATTGCAGCGGCAAGCAGAAGCGCTCACTATCGTACAGTTGGTGGAGTTGCGAGCAACCCCCTGCAAACCTCTCGTCGAGGCAGAGGGGCACCTTGGAAGGCAGTAGAGCCGCTAACAGCAGTGGAAAGGCGGATTTGATTTGATCAGCTTGATGGGGAACGCAAAGTTTCGGGAGTCCGAAACTTCGGCGGTTAAGTGGGAGGCTGTCGAAGTCTGATTCTTTGACACAGAGTAACTGTTCAGCCGCAACTGATTTTCAACCCTGAACGAGGCGAGCAAAGGTGTTATTTCTCTCCTAATTGTTGTATTTTGGGCGGTCGGCCGCAAGCGGCCTCCCTTGTGCAGGGGCTGCGCCCCCGCAGCGCCCCCCTACAAAACCATCGCTCACCGACCTTGTGTGCGCATTCCAGCCGTGCCGCTCCAGCAACGTGGCGGCCGCAAACCGAATACGCAATCAGATTGCCTGAATGGCGGCAGCGATAAGGGGCTGGTAAAGACAGACACTGTAGATGGCTTAGTAGTTACGACACAGAAAGCCTGTTGATCAGGCGTTCGAAGATGTAACCTGAGGGGAATGAGGGGAAGGCGCAATCGCTTTCATTTCCTGCAACACAATGAAATCGCTCAACGCCATGCACAACAGCGCGCCGGATTCTGACAGCCTGCCGGGCTGCGCCCCAATCACATTTCCAAGCGTATCATGCAGGCAGCACGGGCAGCTGGTCTGGGGACAGGCTTTATTGGGAATTCGCCGCGGATCAGCTTAGCGGGTGACTTGGCGAGGACGGGGAAGGAAACGCCCGGACTGATGAAAGCGGGGCGCTGAAGCTCATCCAGGATGCCGGCGTTTTACATGCGCAATTGGACTTCCGGTAGAGGAACTGTGGAGTAATTCTACAAGGGTCGGTGAGACCTTGAGTACATCAGAAGCCAGGAACAGTGTAAATCAACAAAGACGGAAAGGCTGTTATACAGTAAGAAAAGTTGCGGAACGTGCACACTTAAGAAAAGTTGGGAAACACCATAGAGTGGATGACTTCATTCATGCACGCTCTCCTCCTTAGCAAGAATTGCGTGGGGCTTGTTCCGCGGAGCTACCACTCTTGCTGCTCAGCTCGTCTGACAGTCCCTCAATTTAACCTTAAATTCGGTTGGTTGCCTTCCCAATATTCGGCCCAGTCATTTCGATCTGTTCATACAGTTTCACGCTGATTCACTTTCTTTGCGGTTCCTCTCGGCCTCGACAGAGTTGAATTACAGAACGACAGTTTGGGCCGTCATACCTGTAGTTCCCAAGAAAAGTTGCTCACCACCACTCTCCTCATATTGAAATAACCACTCTCTGCCTGTCCTCATCGGCCCCGTTCGACCACACCTGTTCACTTGCAACCCAATAGCTGACAATCAATAACTGCATACCTACCTCACACCCGCCGCCAACCCCGACAGCCGCTCAAACATCACCTCATCGATCTCCACATGCAGCACATGCGAAATCACCTGCGACCAGCCATGCACAAAATACGCCCATCCATCCGCAACAGCCAGCCCGCGGCTGCCCATCTGTCTCTCCGCCTGCCGCATGAAATCCAATTCACCGCGATAATTAAGCTCCCAGGCAACACCACCCCGCGGAAAAAGAGCGCTGTCCGTCAAAGGTGACCCAGGCGTGTCCTTCCCCATCCCCGTCGCATTGACCACAACACTGCCCGGCGGCAGCTCCGCCATAATCTCGTCGTTGCGCGCCGCCACATTGTTCTGAATAAACGCAAACTGGATCTCCCGGCCCCCTTCGACGCCGGTCCGCTCCACCATCTCTTTCAGTCGCGCCAGCCGTGGCGCCGATCGGTTGACAACCACAATCCGCCCTGGACGATCCGTCGCCTTGGTCTTCTGCATCAGATGCAGAACTAATGCCACCGCAGACCCCCCAGCACCCAGCATCAGCACTTCCCCTCCCGTCCGCCCAAAGTAATCCTCGCCAAGAATGGCATCCATGCTCAACCCGCCCGCAACCGGGTCCGTCGCCCGCCCTATAAACTTGCCCCCGTCTTTGGCGATGCTCGACACCTCCTGCGTCGCCCTCGCATAGGGCCCTAAGTCGTCAAACAGGTCCCCCGCCGCCGCCAGCAGGTCGATCTTATGCGTTGTGACAAGCGCGCCCAGCGCCAGCGGCTCCTTCTTGATTGCCGATACCACCTGTCGATAGCGCGCAGGTTCCGCATGAATCTCCAAATCGATTCCGGCCAGCGTCACCTCCTCGCGGCCCAAAGCCTCCATCCACAAAGGAAAAACACGCCGCGAAGAAGATTGACCTGTCGTAACACCAATAAAATAAAATGTTGGCCCTTCCGGTTTCACAAGGCTTGACATTTTCGCCTTCACTATGCTTGACTTGAGGTTCACATTCCAATCGGCGGCAAGATCAGCAGCCGCCGTCTGCAAGTTCAAACTCGTATTCGGCGTCCCGTTTTCCAGACGAAATACCTGAGTGAAACAAACACGAAACGCCGTCTACCTGTCTTTTCAGTCCAACGCATGGCGAGCGCGCCAATCCATGAACGCTCCGGGCCCTACCGAAAACAGACCCGTCGACATCTGGCAGCAAGCCAACGAAGACCGCTTGCGCCGCAACGCCCAACAATGGGTCCAAAGCCGCGACACAACGCTTTTTACCGAAGAGTGGGAAGGCTACTATGTCGCGGTAACCCGCGAGGGCTCGCGCCTGATTCTCTGGATGTTGGACGCTGATGTCGCCAATACCGACTGGATCCAAAGTGCGATGGACCTGGCCGAGCCGCTGCGCCTGCAGAGCTCCTACACCCAGGCAATGGTTCTGTCACTGCTTTGGCAGCCGCTTCCACAGAAACTGTTTCTTAGCGGACTGGGTGGCGGTTGCCTTGCCACCACGCTCCACCATCACCTCATTTGGGCCGACTTCGTCTGCGTCGAGATCGCAACGCCCATCGCGACCGCGGCATCCCGATTCTTCGGCTTCCAGGAGGATGAACGAATGTCTCTCGTCGTCAGTGACGTCCGCGATTTCCTCGAGCAGGACAGTTCAGAATACGACATCATGTATCTCGATGTCTTCTGCGATCACGGCGTTACCCCGAGCCACGCCACCGAAATGGATTTCCTCGCCCTGTGTCGCGCCCGCATCGGCGCAAGAGGTCTGCTGGCAATGAACCTCGGTAACCACGACCCTGCCTTCATGAAAGTCGTGAACGCCCTCCATGACCTGTTCCAAACTGTTTACACCTGCCGCGGCCGCGGCAGCACCTCAGTGCTCTTTGCCACCGACCAACCGCCGCGCCCCCACGCCCAATTGATGAAGGGGGCCGAGATGCTCAGAAAGCGCCACAACTTTCTCTTCGCCCTGCCACCATGGATCGCCCGCTTGACGCAGTTACAGCCTCCCGCCCCCGAGCATTTCAAGGATCCGATGCCGCCTTCTGCAGATGAGCACAGTGGGGCATCTGAAGCGTGAGACCGGTTGCCATATTCTGGAGCCTCTGGGGGATTGCGCGCTCACTTCTTATCTACTACTGCAAACCCGGCCGCGCCCGCCGAGACCGCCAGTTCTATAGCCAGTTCATCGGCCGCGGCGCACTCGTCTTTGACATCGGCGCCCACGTCGGCAATCGAGTAGGCGTCTTCCTGCGAATGGGGGCAACCTGTGTTGCCGTCGAACCGCAACCATCCTTTGCAGCAATCCTGCAGACGCTCTATCAACGCCATCCTGCCTTCAACCTCGTGGAGTCCGCACTCGGCAGCGCACCGGGTACCACCGCCCTCCACATCAGTCGTCGCACACCTACCGTTTCCACCACGTCGTCCGAATGGAAGGACCAGGTCGGCCGCTCACCCTCCTTTGCCGGCGTCTCCTGGGATGAATCCGTATCAACCCAGGTCGAGACCCTGGATTCTCTCATCGAACGCTTCGGCTCGCCCGACCTGTGCAAGATCGACGTCGAAGGATCGGAGCTGACCGTCTTACAGGGCCTTAGCAGACCACTTCCCCTGCTCTCCATCGAGTACATTCCAGCAGTCGCCTCCGTCGCCGTCGCCTGCGTTGCCCGTCTGGAAAGCCTTGGCGCCTACGAATACAACTGGAGCCGCGGCGAACTGCAGCGATTGCAAGAGCAAAGCTGGCTCTCTCCCGCCGAAATGACCGCTAAACTAATTGTAATGGACGCCCACGAACCCAGCGGAGACGTTTACGCGCGGCTGACCTGACAACTGAGGTTCCCCAAGCCCGGCATGCTGCATTCCACCAGATCCCCGGGCTCCAGTGCAAGAGGCTCCGTCAACGAACCGGTCAGAAAGACGTCGCCTGCGTTAATGACGAATCCGCGTTCGTAGACATGATTTACCGTCCACGCCAGCGCCGCCAGCGGATCGCCTCGCGAGTCGTCCCACAGGTTGGGGGCAGGCTCGCCGTCATTGACCCGCAGCACTACCGCCAGCTGCTTCAGATCCATACCTCTCCCCAACGTAGCCTCCGCGCCCAGCACGATCACACCGCCGTTCCCATTATCGGCGATGCCCGCCAGCATATTCTGCCTGCTGTCCCAGCCGGCCCGGCAAGATGGCGTGTAGCGTGTGCCGGTGATATCGAAAGCAGGTAGAATATTGACAATGTCAGCCAGGCGCTCCTGGTTGAACGGATAGTCTTGCTGAAACGGGGCGGAAACAAACCTGAAAGCGATCTCCGCTTCAGCTTTGGCGGGAAGGCATCGAGTATGCGAGACAGTCGCGCCGTTCCCATAGACCGACGAGGCGAATATGCGGCCGGGAATCGGGCCGTCATATCCTTCTGCCTTTTGAACGCCCAGGCTGGTCGCGCCAACTTTCCAGCCAATTGCCGTATTCGCCGGTTCAATCGCCAGCTGTTGGGCCATTTCATCCTGCGTGGCATAGGCCGCCTGCCGGTCCTCCGGCAGCAAGTCAGCGGGCATGTCGATCGTCGTCCCCTCCAGCCAAGCCTTCGCTAGCAGACGGCCAGCCTGTAGATACGGCTCTTCATCCATGTCATTTTCCTGAGGAACTTTGTCTTACAACGCCGGTCCCACGGGCGTGACAATTCACGTCCCGTCCCGACCAAAAATTGACAACCTGTCTACGCACCCACTTCAAATACCCCGCCAGTGCGGTGCTCTCTTCTCTGCAAAAGCGCGCGGCCCTTCCACCGCATCATCACTTTCCAGCATTGCCGTCGCCGCCGGATAGTTGCCCCGCAATGCCTCCGCCAAAGTCGGAAAGTCAAGATTCCGACGTGCTACCTGCTTCGTTGCCCGCAGTGCCAGCGGCGCACACGCCAGCATATCCTCCACCCAGGCCTGAACCGCACAATCAAGCTTCCCCGCAGGCACTACCTCATTCACCAGCCCATAGGCCAGTGCCTCCTGCGCGCTGAACTGCCGGCCAGTGAGCAGCAGACCCATTGCTACCTTGTCAGGCAACTGCCGCACCAGGCGGTGGATCCCGCCGCCCATCGCAGCCAGTCCAACCCTCGGTTCAGGAAAGCCAAACCGCGCCTGCTCGACCGCGATGATCAAGTCGCAAGCCAAAGCGATCTCCAGACCGCCTCCCAGTGCCAGACCATTGACCGCGGCAACAACCGGCTTATCCAGGTCGAAGCGTCGCGTTAGCCCTGCAAAGCCGCTTTCCGGATATTCGTCCCACCCCTCTTCAGCGCGTACCTTCAGGTCCGTCCCCGTACAGAAGCTGCGCCCCCCCGCCCCGCGGACCACCGCGATCCACAGATCTGCATCGGCCGCGAACGAGTCAAAAACCTGTGCCAGCTCAAAGTGGGCCGGTGGATGCAATGCGTTGAGCACCTGTGGCCGGTTGAGCGTAACATGCAGCACCCTACCCTCGACCCGCAGCACCGTATAACCCACCCGCCCCGCCAGCCTCTCTATTGCCGATTGCAAAACGAATCCTCAACTCCCCCTCACACCAGCATAATCTCGTCCCGGTCCTTCGCATCCCTCCGGGCAAGCAAGAGTTTTCTTCGCAGCCCTTCGTGGCCCATCGCAGAAGAAAAGGTGTTCTCCGTGGCCCTCCGTGGAAAAAGGTGTTGCAGTTGCAGTTCTTCGCGGCCCTTCGTGGCCCTTCGCGGCCCTTCGTGGATAAAGATGTTGACGTTGCAGTTCTTAGCGTCTCTTCGCGGCCCTTCGCGGAAAAAGGTGTTGCAGTTGCAGTTCTTCGCGGCCCTTCGTGGCCCTTCGCGGCCGTTCGTGGAAAAAGACGTTGACGTTGCAGTTCTTAGCGTCTCTTCGCGGCCCTTCGCGGATAAAGGTGTTGCAGTTGCAGTTCTTCGCGGCCCTTCGTGGCCCTTCGCGGCCCTTCGTGGAAAAAGACGTTGACGTTGCAGTTCTTAGCGTCTCTTCGCGGCCCTTCGCGGATAAAGGTGTTGAAGTTGCAGTTCTTCGCGGCCCTTCGCGGCCCTTCGTGGAAAAAGACGTTGACGTTGCAGTTCTTAGCGTCTCTTCGCGGCCCTTCGCGGAAAAGGTGTTGCAGTTGCAGTTCTCCGTGGCCCTCTGTGGACAAAGGTGTTCTTCCTATCCCTCAGTGGACATACCAAAGACGCCTACCCAGCCTCCAACCCATAAAGCTCAGCCGCCGTCTGCCCCATAATTCGGGTCCGCATGTGCTCAGGAAACTGCCGTACCGCAAAATCAGGCGCGTCACCATCCCAATGAGGAAAATCACTCGAAAACATCAGCATCTGCTCAGCCGGAAACATCTCCAGCATCGCGTGGAAATGCTCCGTGTTCGGCGGCTCCTCCAACGGCTGCGTTGTCAGGCGGATGTGCCTGGCCGCGACTTCGCTCGGCAGCTCATTCAACCACGGAATCGTCGAGTGCAGCGCCTTCCAATTCTTGTCCATGCGCCACAGAATCGGCGGCAGCCACGAAATTCCCCCTTCAACCAGCACGAACTTGAGCTTGGGAAACTTCGCGAACACACCTTCCGCCAGCATACTCGTCACATGCGCAATGTAGCTGTTCACAAGTGTCGTATGCCACTCAAAATAGCTCGTAGGATAACCCGCCGCATTCGGCGGTCCCGACAACCCCACCCCCTCCGACCCGGGATGAATCGCGATCGCCAAGCCATACTCGCTGGCCGCCTCGTATATTGGATGAAAAATCCGCTGGCCCCATGGAATGCGCGCCGCACTCGGTAGCTGCACCTGCACAAACTGAGGATGCCCGCCCAACCGGTGTATTTCCGCCACCGCCATCTCCGGCAAATGCGGATAGACCCCCAACGATGAAAGCATCCGCGGGCTCTGCGCCAGCCACTCCTCCACATAGACGTCATTGACCGCGCTGATCACCGCCGCAGCATAGTCAGGCTCTGGCGATTGCGCCGTATGCAGAATGCCGCCCGGAAGCAGCACCCCGTAGTCAATCCCATACTTGTCCAGAAAGTGCTCTTCCAGCAGTTTCGGATCGCTCTGAATCGTCTGCCCGTTCTCCAATCGCACGTCCGCCCTCTCCACGCCCATCGGATTCCACCAGCCCAAATTGCCCGGGCCGCGATTCCCCCCGGCGTATCGAGTACGCCAAGGCTCTGGCAGACGCGCCTGCACGCTTTTGGCGTTCACGACCGGATGAATGTCCGTGTCGACCACCAGGTTCCCATTTCTATTTGTCATCTTCCCGCCAGTCCGCTCATCTGAATGCCACTGACAAAGTAGCGCTGAGCAAAGAAAAAGAGAATCAACAGCGGCAGAATCATCGCCGTCGACGCCGCCATCATCAGGTTCCACTCGGTAGAATACAGCCCCCGAAAACCCCGCAATCCTATCGCCATCGTCCAGTTCTCAGGGCTCTGCAGATAGATCAGGGGCTCAAAGAAATCGTTCCAATTATGGATGAAGGCAAAGACCGCAATCGTCGCCAACACAGGCTTGGAAAGGGGCAGAATCACGCCCCAATAGATGCGAAGATTGCTGGCCCCGTCGATCCGAGCCGCCTCGTCCAGTTCAAGTGGTATCGTCATAAAGAACTGCCTGAACAGAAAGATGTTGAACGCGCCCCCGCCAAACCACAGCGGCACGATCAGAGGTAAGAAAGTATCAATCCAACCCAGCGTGCGAAAAACAATAAAGGTTGGGATCAGCGTCACGATTGACGGCAGCATGATCGTGGACAGCACCAGCAGAAAAAGCGTCCCGCGCAACGGAAATCGCAGACGGGCAAACGCATAGGCCGCCAGCGACGCCGTAAATAACGTGCCCGTCGTGGCAAAGAAGACGATGCGAATCGTGTTCCAGAAATATTCGTGAAAGGCAACAGCCCTGAACGCCTCCGCGTAGTTGCTCCACACAAACGGATCCGGTATCCATTTGGGAGGCATCAGAAAAGTTTGCCCTCCAGTCTTCAACGAGGTCGAAATCAGCCAGACCAAGGGTAGCGCCAGCGTCAAAGCGAAGAAGCTCAGAACTGCGTACCAGAATCCGGCCCTCAGAATCTCTAACGTAGCTCTGCCGCTTATTGATGTCATCCGAATATAGTCTTTTCAGTTCTAGCGGCGCAGATCGCCTTCGTAGAAGACCCACCGGTCCGACAGCATAAACTGGATGATGGTGAATAACAGAACGATTATAAACAGAACCCAGGCCATCGCCGACGCGTAGCCCATACGGAAATTCTCGAAGGCGGCGCGGAAAAGATAGAGTAGGTAAAAGAGAGTCGAGTAGTTCGGACCGCCCTCGGTCATGATGTACGCCTGCGTAAATATCTGAAACGCGCCGATGATGGCAATGATCAGGTTGAAGAACAGTGCCGGTGTCAACAGGGGCAGCGTGATGCGCCAAAAGCGGTCCCACCAGTTGGCTCCGTCGATCGCCGCCGCCTCGTAGAGCGGTATCGGGATGCCCTTTAGCCCCGCCAGCAGAATCACCATCTGGCCCCCAATCGACCAGAAGCTCATAATGATCAACGCCGGCTTCGCCAGCCGCGGATCCTGCAGCCAGTACAGTCCCTCCAGACCGATCCACTCCAGAAAAGCGTTGGCCAGCCCCCACGACGGGTGGAATATCCACACCCACAGGATCGAATTAGCCACAACCGGCGTCAACGAAGGCACATAGTATGCCGTGCGGAAGTAGTGAATGCCCCGCAAGTTCATGTTCACCGCCAGTGCCGCCAGCAGCGCCATGAACAAGTGCAGTGGCACACCGATAAACACGTAGTAACTTGTGTTGTATAAACTTAGCCAGAAACGGTCGTCATTGAACAACTTCACATACTGCGCCCCGCCCACCCAAACCGAAGGCGTCACGATCTCCCAGCGCGTCAAGGAGATATAAAGCGACGCCAGCATCGGCCCGGCCGTGAATATGAGGAATCCAAATATCCACGGCAGGATAAACAGGTAACCGTCCCTGGTTTCAGACCAGAGCAGGCCGCGTCCTTTCTTCTCTTTGACTGGGTTGATTCCAGGGCTGTCCATCAAATGGATGAGTGATCTAGGGTGCTGGCAGCCCTTGGACAGCTGCCAGCACCATGCTTAGCTAACCCTAAACACCAGGCACGTATACCGCCAGCTCCTCCACCCGGCCGGCAATAGCATCAAGCGTACCCTGTGCATCCGCCTTCTCGATACCGTAGATCGAGTTCAGCGCCGGCTGCACTTCGCGATGCACGCCGATCCAGTCGCCCGCGACCGGTTCCGGCCTGCCGTACTCGAACGCGTCCAACATGATCTGCGCACTCGCCGGCAGTACGTCTGCCATCGTCTCCAACAGGCTCTCGGCCACGACCTTCAGCGAGGGTACATTCAACCCTGTAGCCTCCACCCAGTGGCGGAAGGCATTCTCGCCGCCGAGGAACTTCATCCACTGCCACGCCTCGTCCGGATTTTCGGTGCCGCTGTAAAGACTGTGCCCCGCTGAAGCGACGCGCGTGGTTTGCGTATCACCCTCATCAACCGGGAAGTGCGCAATGTCCCACTCGAACTCCGAACTCATCACATTCGAGAATACTGAGAACTGCGGGAACATGCCGATGCGCCCCGTCGTGAACAGGTCACCTGTGCTGAATCCGCCCGCCTCTGTAACCGTGGCCGGCACATGAATGCCCCCGTCCTGGTGCCAGTCCTGGATCTCGACCACCTGCGACAGACCCGGCTCCTGGTTCATCGTGAACTGCGTCCGGTCCTCGCTCAGCACGTCGCCGCCCTTCTGCCACATCTTTATCCACGTATTGCGATTCCGGTGCCAGTCCGCCGTTCCGAAGACACGGTCAGTGCCTTCACCCTGGGTCATCGCCGCCGCGGCCTCTTCAAAGTCGCCCCACGTCCAGCCGTCCGCTGGCCGCGCCGCGCCCGCCGCGTCGAAAAGCTCGGCGTTGTAGATGATCACCGTACTGGTCGTCTCGCGCGGGAATCCAATCTGCCTACCCTCATACTGGAAATCCTTCAACGCGGCCAGCAAGAAGTCATCCCCGCTGATGTCGTCGTCGGCATCGAGGAAAGGATTGACATCCAGCTGGATGTTTCGCACCGCCTGCCCCGAGTTCGTATAACTGTGCGCCCAGTAAGAGTCCGGTGCATCGCCCGCCGCAATCAGCGTCAGCAGCTTCGTCTGAATCTCAATCGCGCCGCCCGGTTCCCAAATCGGATCAATCGTAATACCGGTGTTAGCCGCCTGGAAATCCTCTATAAGCGGCTCATAGCGCAGAAAAGAAATCTCGCCTCCTCCCTGCGTCAGGAACGACACCGCAGTCGGCTCAGCCATTCCAGCGTCTCCGCCGGAGTCGCCGCCGGCAGGTCCGGCAACCGGCATACATGCCGCCAGCGCCGATGCCCCAACACCGAGGGCGGAAAGACGCAGAAATCCTCGTCGCGATACAGTGTTCGAAACTTGGTCCTTCATCTTGCATTCTCCTTTTCTACAGTTCGATTCAACCTGGAAGTGGGGTATGCTAACCGAGGGTCCACAAGCGAAATATTAGCACAGCGGCGACCAATTCGCTAAACGGATCAAATTACCTCCAGTTCGCCCATTCACCGGCCACCTTCTCTCTCCCCACTCCTCTCCCCTCTTACCTTGCTCTTCTGGGCGGTCGGGCCTTCGGCCCTCCCTTGTGCAGGGGCTGCGCCCCCGCAACGCCCCCCTACAAAAACATGCCTCACCGACCGTTCTTACTCTTCCCCAGCATCGTGTCTGGCGAACGGAGTCTACTCCCCCACTTGCCGCTTCAACCCACCGACCACCGACCTCCAACCGCAGAAATTACTGATCACTGACCCCTGACCACTGACCCCTGCAGTTGTGCGGTCGGGCCTTCGGCCCTCCCTTGTGCAGGGGCTGCGCCCCCGCAACGCCCCGCCCTGTCTCGCCACCGTGCTCATTCTTCCCCAGCAAAATGTCTAGCCAGCAGCATCCCCCCAGACTTTCCTGTTAGGCCAGGCCTTGTGCCTGGGCGCCGCCGCACACCGTACTCGAACTGCATCCCCTAGCACTCCATCGTGACACGTCGTGGCGAGAAGGTCTTCTCCGTGGCCCTCCGTGGATAAAGATTTTGCAGTTGCCGTTCTTTTTGGCCCTTCGCTGTTAAAGATGTTGACGTTGCAGTTCTTCGCGTGTCTTCGCGACCCTTCGCGGACAAAGGTGTTGCAATTGCAGTTCTCCGTGGCCCTCCGTGGCCCTCCGTGGATAAAGATTTTGCAGTTGCCGTTCTTCGCGGCCCTTCGCGGCCCTTCGCGGAAAAAGGTGTTGCAGTTGCAGTTCTCCGTGGCCCTCCGTGGCCCTCCGTGGATAAGGATGTTGACGTTGCCGTTCTTCGTGGCCCTTCGTGGAAAAAGACATTGACGTCGCAGTTCTTAGCGTGTCTTCGCGTGTCTTCGCGGCCCTTCGCGGATAAATGTGTTGCAGTTGCAGTTCTCCCTGCCCCTCCGTGGTTCAAAGAGATGTTCCCCCCCATCCCCGCCGCCAACAGTCCAAAACCAAAATCCAACAAAATTGCCCCGAAAACACCCAATTTCCGTGTTATAATACCTATTCAGCACCGGTGTTCTACCCCGGCGCCGATCACATATCCACCACCATCGCCGGCCCCCAGGCCGCACAACCAGAACAACCCGCATATGAGGTGCCATAAACAATGTCCAAAACCCCATGCAAAGGAATCAGAAAAGACGGCAGCCCCTGCCAGGGAAACGGCCTCGACCAATTCGACGGCCTCTGCATCGCCCACGGACCCGCCCCCGATCAGGCCCATGAATGGCGCTCCCTCGGCGGCAAAAACTCCGCCACCGCCGCCCGCCTCGACAAACGCATACCCGAACGGCTCAAACAGGCCATCGACCTCGTCCAAGACAGCATGAACCGCGTAGCCGAAGGAACACTCTCCCCTGCCGTCTGCAACGCCATCTGCCGCAGCGCCAAAACACTTGTCGACCTCCACCGCCGCGCCGACGAGGAAATGGAACGCATCCACACCGAAGAAACACAGGCCGCGGCAGCAGAGTTCGTCGGCGCACACGCCAACCTCGAAATCCTCGAAGCCGCCGACGCCATCGTCGCCAAACAGAACCAGTACCGCGCCGAATCCCTCGTCGACCAGGGCTTCGCCACCTTCGAAGAACCGTCCGACCCCAAAGAAGCCCCCGAAGTGGTCCTGAACGGCAAAGGGCGGCGCCGTTACGGCTACCAAACCCGCCCCGAATTCCTGCAGCTGCTCTTCCATGCAAAGAGGGACGAAGTCAGGCAATTTGCCTACAAACAGTGGGAACTCCCCGGAGTGCTGCTTTTCCTGGAAGAGTTTCGTGAAGCCACCGAAAATGCTCTGGCCAGAATCAAGGGCGACCCCGCAGCCATGCCGGATTCCCCACCCCCGCTTGACCCACTGACCGGTCAGGCCCTCCACCAGCTCCCGCCCCCTGCGAAAGGCAGTTCTCGGTCCGCCCATTACGTCCACACCGAAGAACTGTCCGAAGATTTCCTGGAAGAGCAACACCGCCAGATACAGGAAATGACAGAAGAGGTAATTGGCCTCATGGAAGACGAAGACTACAACCGAAATCGGAACAAGTTTCACCCCACGGCAGCCCACGAAGAGCTGGCGGCCTTTCTCGAAGCCCAAAAGGACCCAAACGGCAAACCGCTTAAGCATGTGAACTGGCAATAGGACTCAATCAAATAAATATTATAAAATATACCGTTGCTCCCTCAGGCAGCAGCTGTACGCTCCTACCCATCACTCGCCCTGAAGACCGCTCATCTACCCCAACCAGCTCCCACCCGACCCCAATTCCGCCGAAACTGCTCCCACTCCGCCAAGAAATACACCGCGCACTCGTCATGCCCGTCTCAAACAGACCACTCATCCGGTCCCAAAGCCTCCAACGCCCCTCTTCCTACCGATACGCAGTAAACCCCCCGATTCTCTCGTCGATCTCTCGTGAACGCTCCAATAACGCTCTTCTCGGCCACACGCGACCCTGGCAAACCAGCCATCATGAAAACCCAGGAAATCAAGCAGACCCTGATACAGCAACCTGCAAACCTGCCCCAAACTGTGATAAGATGCCCTCGAGTGAAGCCTCCCCCGGCCTCACTAGTCCGACCGCCAATCCTACGGCCTGACCGCTCCACTTTCGCCAGCAAGGAAACCAGCATGGAAAGCAAGACACTGCGCTATCTTGACGACGGCAGCATCGAACTCTACACAACCGAAGTCGGCGACCCATCAGAAGGCGAAGTCCAACTGACCGGCGGCGCCTGCGGCATCTGTTCCTGGGACGTTGTGACCGCCAAGCTCGGCTCCGCAATGATCCCCATGGCCCCGCCAGGACATGAGGGCGTCGGCTATATCTCCAAGATAGGCCCCGGCGTCACCGGCTACAAAGAAGGGGACAGAGTGGCCGGCGGCGGATTCTCCACCGTGCGCAACCTCCCCAGCGAACGCATCTACCCCATCCCCAATTCCGAGCTCAGTGACGAACACTGGATCGTAGAACCGGTCGCCTGCGCAGTCACCGGTATCGACCAGACCAACCTGAAAGCAGGCGATACCATCGCCCTGATCGGCTGCGGCTTCATGGGCCAGCTCCTCCTCCAAGGCCTCTTGCACTCGCCCGTCGGAAACCTGATCGCCATCGACATCGTCGAAGACCGACTAGAGCTGGCCCGCCAGCAGGGCGCACAGGAGACAATCGACATCTCTCAGCACGAACGCGACGACCTCGCCGCTACCCTGAAGGACCGCGGCATCGATGTCGTCGTGGACGCAACCGGCAGCCAGCCCGCTCTCGACCTGGCAACCGACATCGTAAAGACAGGCGGCCGCATCAACCTTTTCGGCTGGATCAAGGGACAGAAGGCCTACTTCGACTCGACGAAATGGCACTTGGGCGGATTCACAATCGTCAATTCCGCGCCAGGCTCCAAAATCCGCAACACATTCCCTCCGGCAATTCGTTTGATCGACGCTGGCGTCTTCGATCTGCGGCCCCTCGTCACCCACACGACTTCGCTGGGTGGGTACCCTTCCCTGATGGAAGAGATCCTGGAAGGTGACAAATCCTACGTAAAGGGAGTCGTAAACTTGGCATGACCGCCACCGCCTCGGCAGCGCTGGTTCACGTTTCCCGGGGCGCGCTCGTATCTGGCCCGTGTGCGCTGCGCGGCACCTCCAGGTTTGCCTGGCAGCGCCGAATCTGTCCTTTTCTTACACATGACGACATTTGTACGAACCGACCGGAGAGAGTTTGCATTTTCCATCACTCTTTCGTATGATCCCGATACTAACAAATCGTCCGTCGAGAAATCATATCGCGCTGCCTCTTGCCCCGCGTACCAGCTACCAAACAGGTAAACACCACTATGCAATTGGGATTCAGCACATGGGGCATGCCCACCGTTCCTATCGACGCCATTGTTCGCCATCTTTCCAGCCTGGGTTTCGATGGCGTTGAGCTTACCGTCCTGTCCCACCACACAACCGCATTGGAAAAGCTGGACGACAACGAACGACGCCGCATTCCCAAACTTTTGGCTGACCACAATCTCCAGTTACCCGCCATCGCCGGCCACGTCAGCCTGATGGACGACGACAACGCCAGCCATGCCGCCAACCTGGAGCGACTCAAACGCACAATCGATTTGGCGCTGGACTGGGCTTCCGCAGACGGACCTCCGGTGATCGACACAACAGCCGGCGGTCAACCTGAAGATTGGGAGACCAAACTGGACATGCTTGTCGAGCGCATCCAGGAGGCGGCGGACTACGGCCAAAGCCAGGGCGTCACCATTGCCATAGAACCCCACGTAGGCTCGATCATCGACACGCCCGATCGTATGTTAGAGGTCATCAAGCGCGTCGGTTCGGACGCAGTCGGCGTCAATTTCGACATCAGCCATTTCAATGTCATGGGAATCGGCATCGAAGAGTCGGTATCTGCAATGGCTCCCCACGCACGCCACACCCATGTCAAGGACGAGCGCGGCACCGTGCCCGACTTCGAGTTCCTCATCCCAGGCGAAGGCGAATTCGATTACGTCACCTACCTGAAATCAATGCAGCGCCACGGCTACACCGGATTCATCACCGCCGAAATCAGCAACATGGTCCAGCAACGGACCCCCTACTACCCTCTGGAAGTCGCGACCCAGACCTATGATGTCTTGGCAAAGGCTTTCACCGACGCCGGAATCGAACGGGGCTAAACCGACTGTCTTAGAGTCCACCATTTCGCGTCTGCGGCTATAGAGGAAAACAATTTCACCTGCGCACACTTATTCCACCATTTCACCAACGAATCAGGCCTGAAGTAGAAGGTTTCATCACTACGTTGCGGCGAAAACGAACGAGGAGACAATTGTGTCAAATGAGGTAAGTTTCGACCTGAACGGTAAAGTTATGATCGTCACCGGCGCCGGCAAGGGTATCGGCAAATCAATCGCTGAAACCGCCGCCCGCTACGGCGCAACCTTGGCCCTCGGCAGCCGCACGGTCAGCGAGAGCGAAGAGACCGCCGAACAGTGCCGCGCTCTCGGCGTCCAGGCCAAGGCTTGGCATCTTGACGTAACCGACCTGGAAAGCATCGACCGATTTGTCAACCAGACGTGGGACGCGTTCGGCCGCATCGACTCCGTCGTCAACAACGCCGGCTACAACAGCCCCAAGCCGGCCCTCGACTACACCGAAGATGAGTTCGACTTCATTTCCGACGTGAATTTCAAGGGCGCATTCTTCATGTCCACCGCTTGCGCCCGCCGCATGATCGATGCCGGCATCGAGGGCAGCATCATCGCCATCAGCTCGCAAGTAGGTGTCGTCGGCGGCCCGCTTCGCTCCATCTACGCCTCAGCCAAGGGCGCGGTCGGCCAGATGACCCGCTCGCTGGCAGTTGAATGGGCGCCCAATAACATCACCGTCAACGCCGTCGCGCCAACCTTTACGCGCACGCCGCTCCTGGAACAGGCCATCAAGAACCCCGACTTCGCCAAGAACCTTGAAAAGATCCCAATGGGCCGCATCGCCGAGCCGCACGAAATCGCAGGCGCCGTAATCTACATGGCCTCTGATGCCGCCCGCATGGTGACAGGCCAGATTCTCGTCGTCGACGGCGGTTATACCGCGGTCTGACTCGCACAAGCCCTTATTCTTGCACACGCTGCAAGTATCAACTGGTATTCGATTTCATTGGCCGCCGAGGACCGGAAAAGGACATTCCGAAACCTTAAACCATTCGGATTCGACAATGCCCAACAAGCTGCGTGCTGCCGTCATAGGCACAGGCGGGATATCCGCCAATCACATTCAGGGCTATCTGGCCTCCGGTCGCTATGAAGTCGTCGCTTTGGCCGACTTGAGTGCGGAGGCAATGGCCGAAAAGAACGACCGGTTCGACATCGCTCCCGCGCACTACACCGACGGCCGCGAGATGATGGAAAAAGAGCGCCCCGATGTCGTCTCCATCTGCACCTGGCACAAGGGGCACGCTCCCTGGACCGCAGCCGCCGCCGCCTTCAAACCGCAAGCGATCCTCTGCGAAAAACCAATGGCCGACACCGTCGGCGCCGCCGAGCAGATGATGATCGCCTGCCGCCGCAACGACGTGAAACTGGCGATCGGCCACCAGCGCCGCTTTCTTCCCGCCTACACGTTGGCAAAAGAGCTGATAGGCTGTAACGCTATCGGCGAAGTCAACCTCATCCAGAGCATGGGCGGCGCCGGGCTCCCCAACTACAGCTCCCACCAGACCGACATGTACCGCTACCTGTTGTCCGACGACGAGTGCGTCTGGGTGATGGGCAATATCGAGCGCAAGACCGACCAGCATGAGCGCGCCACCCGCATTGAGGACCGCGCTATGGCAGTCTTCCAATTCGCAAGCGGGCCCCGTGCGATAATCCTCAGCGATCTCGTGCCCAACTACTACCAGGGCGCGCAGATTTTCGGAAGCGACGGCATGATCAGCATTACCACCGAATCGTTGCAAATTCTGAATGCTAAGAGCGGCGGCCGCTGGGAAGAGCACGTGCCCGACGGCAAGTTCTACACGGTGGAGGATTTGGGCAGCCGCTTCGAATGGGAGGAAGGAGGAGCCGCGCAAGCCGATGAACTCGCCGACTGGGTGGAAGGCAAGGCGGAAACGCACAGAGGCCGCGGCGAGAATGGATACAAGGCGCTCCAAATGATCCATGCTGTTTACGAGTCCGCGCGCATGCACGAAAAGGTCGAAATGCCGCTGCAGACCCGAGTTAATCCACTGGACCTGATGGTGGATTCAGGCCACTTGACGCCCCAGCGCCCTGGCAAGTACGATATACGCGTTGCAGCGCTACGAAACGAAAATATGCTTGACGATACGAAGAACTATTCGCAGAGCTAATTGTAATCATCCGTCTCTGTCCAATGGGAATGCATTCAGGAGGGCATGACCATGAAACTCTCGGCCGAACAACTCGCGCATTTCGATGAATATGGTTACGTGATTGTCCGCGACGTCTTCAGTTCTGAAGAGGATATCGACCCTGTTATCGAGGAGTACAAGACCGTTCTCGACAACTTGGCCCGCGAACTCTTTGAGGCCGAGGAGATATCTTCACTGTACGAGGAACTACCCTTTTCCGAACGGCTGATCGCCATCTACCAGGAAAGCGGCAAGGTTCACGCGCAGTATTTCGACTTCTCGCTGCCCCAGGGCAATGTCCAGCCGGACACACCCTTCTGGGCCGGCCCGTCAGTCTTCCGCATGTTGACGAATGAAAGCCTGCTGGATTCCGTCGAGTCGATCCTCGGCAGCGAAATCTACTCCAATCCGGTGCAGCACGTGCGCCTCAAACCGCCGGAACGCCTCACACCGGTAAACGAGGAGACCGGGCGCGTGATGTTGGGCAAGACTCCCGTCCACCAGGACCACGGCGTAGTCAGGGAAGAGGCTGACGAAACACAGATGCTGACCGTCTGGTTCTCGCTCATGGACGTGAACGTAGAGAACGGCTGCCTCTGCGTCTGGCCTGGCAGCCACAAGCGGGGTCTGATCGACCACTGTCCCACAAATATTGGGCTGGCAGTTCCCGGTAAACTGCTCGACGGCAAGGCTGTACCCATGATCATGAAAAAGGGCGACGCGCTTCTGATGCACAAACAGACGCTGCACGCCTCCTACTCCAACAACAGCGATTCAATCCGTTGGAGTTTCGATCTGCGCTACAATCCCGTCGGACAGCCGACTGGCCGACCTGCCTTCCCAGGCTTCGTCGCCCGCAGCCGCAAATATCCCGAAACGGTCCTGCGCGAACCCGCCTCCTGGGAAAAACTGTGGCGTGATACTCGCGATTACATGGCAACGATTGAAGATGGCGGAGCATTCAATCGTTGGACCAAGGACAACCCGGTCTGCGCCTAGCCCAAGGGCAAAGGCGTCAGACTGGCGCTAACTATCTACAATTGAATTCACAGATTAAGGGGTCAGGAAATGACCACTGGAACCGACGCGTCTCCCCTGGTAATGGCCCAGTACGGAACCAAGCACGGGCACGCCGCCGGCAAACTCGAGGCGATGCAGGACTCGCCGGACGTGAAGGTAGTTGGCGTCTTTGAGCCCGACACTGAACGCCGCGCCGAATTGGAAGGAAAATCCGGCCCTTTCAGCAACGTTCGCTGGTTTGACTCGGAACACGAGCTGCTCTCGGACACCTCAATCGTTGCCGTATCCTCCGAAGGCAAGAACGCCGAGAGCCTCCCCCAAACCGAGGCCCTGGTCGATGCCGGCTTGCATGTCTGGTACGACAAACCGGCCGGTGAAGATTGGCCAGGCTGGCAGCGAGTCATGGGGAAAGCCCAGGACAAAGGGCTGCTCATCCAGATGGGCTATATGTTCCGCTACCAGAACGGTTTTTGCCGGATCGCCGAGTGGGTGCACAGCGGCTTGCTGGGTGACGTCTTTTGCACGCGGGCGCACATGTCTACCAGCATCACTCCCGAATCCCGCAGTGCCCTCGAAGTCCATCAAGGCGGCATCTTTTTCGATCTCGGCGGGCATATGCTCGACCAGATTGTCTGGCTGATGGGCAGACCGACAAAGACAACCAGTTTTCTCCGTACCGACGGCGTAGCCGGTCCAAGCTGCGCCGACAACACGCTCGGCGTTCTTGAATACGAGAAAGGGCTTGCCTTCGTCGATATCGCTGCGATGGAGCCCAAACCGATGGCACGTCGTTTCGAAGTCTACGGCACCAAAGGCAGTGCCATCCTGCTCGACCCCTTCGAACCGCCGCACGCTATTCGCCTGTGCCTGGAAGAGCCTGCCGAGGGCTTCGATGTGGGAGCTCAAATTGTACCGGTTCCGACCCAGAGCCGTCAGCAAACCTACGAAGAGGAACTGGTGGCCTTCGTGGCGACCTTGCGCGGCCAGCAGCCGCCTGACCGTTCTGCCGAACACGAACTCCTCGTGCAAGAGACCCTCCTGCGGCTGACAGGAAGAATCTCTGACGCTTAGAAGACAGTTTCGAACTCTACCCCAACCACATCTGTCTGACAGTGGGCGGTCCCTGGCCGCCCACTTTTACGCCCGCGCGTGCCGCAGTCGAATCGACAGGTAAACCTTCTGCGAGCGCCGCCACAACCACAGATTTCGCACTATCGAACCGAAGTTGTATGCCGCCACCGCGACGTAGACGCCCGAAACACCGCAGAGCAAAGCGCCTCCCCCTGAAAGGCAGGGCCTCCCGGCCCACAGCCCCCCAATGACCAAGAGAGTCGTAACCGTGGTTAGCGAAAGCGAATCCGCCTCTGTGATGCTCCGCGTCCGCTGACTGTTTATCAGGGTCCCTTGGAACAAGCTCGAAAGTGTCGTCAGCGCCGGCAGTGGAATGATCAGCCAGAGAGCCGCCTTCGCCTGCCCCACCAACTCCGGCGGCAGCGCGGCGACCCGCAAGAACCAGAAGTCCCCAAATGGTGTGACCGCCATCACCAAAGGCACCGCCGCCAGCGCCAGACCCAGTTTCCAGGTGAATCGCCGCAGAACCTCAATCGAGCCGGGTCGATCCAGCAACACAATCACCGATTCAACGAAGGCAAAAGCCGCGCTGTTGGTCATTAGCAGCACGCCAAAGAGAACAGGCCACAGGGCCAGCGACCCTAGCGAATCTGGCATGCGGCTGAGGCTGGCGCTGACGAGAGGCTGGAGCAGAATCTGCATGAATGTCGTCAAGACCAGTGGCAAGTAGAAGCGAGAAAACCGATGCAAGGTCAGAGGCGGAGCGCCGGGAATTACTGACAGCAGGTTCTTGCGCACTACTGGTCTAACTCTTAGAGTGGCGTAGACGGCTTCGAAGACTACCCCTACTGAAATCGTGATACTTGCGATAATCAGGCCGCTCCATGGAGACATCCAGAATAGTCCGACAGCCAGCGCAACCTCAAGCACAAGCCGAAGTACTGTACCGAGCGATACCGCCCGCGTCTGGTCGCAACGAATCAGGACCCCATATTGGAAGCGCCGCAGAGCAAGGCTCGGGATAAAGGGGAGCATGATTCGAACACCGCTGCGGACTGGCTCGGCAAGCTCCGCCGGCGCTGAAATCAACCCTAGCATAACGAAATCAAAGACAGGTGTAAACGCGAGCAGAACGTGAACGGAAGTCAGGCCAACGCACAGCCAGATCATGTACCGTCTGCCCCGCCGGTAAGACTCCCTGTCTCTGCTCAAAGCCGTCGAGGCCGCCAGCATCGAAATCGAAGGTGCGGAGAGAACGAGGACAAACGAAAACGCTAAGCCCCAAGCCGCCAACTGCTCCTTGGGATCAGCGCTTCGAGCCACAACCGCCGCCAGTAACGGCTGTTCCACGGTAATCATGAACCAGCTCAGCGCCAGCGGCCACCAGGTCTTGAGTATGCCTTGAGTGGAAAGATTCGGCACGAAAATTTTCTGCTCAGTTTGGAGTGTCTGCTACGAGGCCTGCCAGTCTAGGATTGTGCCCAACATACCCGGTTCCCATCGTGCCAGCGTATCGTAGGCGGCACCTGCATTCTTCCACGCGAAACGATGGGTGGTGAGTGGATCGACCACCAGCCTCCCCTTGGCGAGAAGCCTGAGCGCAGTGTCCTCATCCGCCTGATGCGTCCACCAGCCCGGCGCCGAATCCTGCTTCGGCCGCGTGCTCTCATGCGCGCCGAGCACCGTCAGACCCTTTTTGTGAACGTCGCGGTAGAAATTCACCGCTTCCGTGTCTCCCCTGGTACTGCCCAGCAAAACGACCCGCCCGCCAAATCGAGCCAGAGCGAAGGCAGCGGGGATGGCTTCCGGATGGCCTGTCGCTTCGATGACCACGGAGGGATCGTTACCGCCGCACTGTTCTCGGAGGGTGGGCCCAAGAGCGTCATCCGCCTGCAGCGCGGCGTCCACTTTGAGCGCCTCGGCAAACTCCAGCCGGCGAGCATCCTTGTCGATAGAGACCACCGGGAGCCCGCCGTTGAGCCGGGCCAACTGCATCACAGTCAGCCCGATCGGACCGCAGCCTATGACTGCCACAGGCTCTCCGAGCTCGATTCGGGCCTTGCGGACACCTTGCATCGCAATCGATCCAAGCCGGAAAAAGGCAGCCCGCTCGTTGGTCAACCCGTCTGGAACATGGTTGCATACTGAAGCTGACACATTGGCATACATGACATGGTTCGCCCGCGACGCAACTCGATCTCCTACTTCCCAGCCCTCAACGCCTGCTCCCACCCCGACCACTTCACCGATGTGGCTGTATCCGGTGCTCTGCGGGTATTTCGCTGGTGTATTCGCCAGACCCAGCAGAAATGCCCTCTCCGTACCCGGGCTGAGCAGCGAAACCAGCGCCTTGATCAGTAGCTCGCCTGGCCCTGCTTCCGGCATTTCGCACTCCCGCACATCGGCGACTCCATTCTCGACAAATAGGACCTCATAGTTGCGCGTGGACATTGGTCTCCTCCTTGTCTTCGGATTCACCCCGAAAAGAAATTTGAGCTGAAATGGTGGATTCCGACCCCGTGTGCTCCAACATAGGGAAGGCCGAGATGTAGACTGGGTTTAATTGAGACCGCAAGTAAGAGGTCCTGACTCTTGGAAAGAGTACTTGCCAGCTTAAGACCAAGCGCCGTCTGGACTTGGCTATACAGCCCTTGCTTTCTGCCTTGATTCTGCCTTTCTGCAGGGTCCGTGAGGTCTTCACGCCAAGGAGCCAGTATAACACAGCACACTGTACAGGCTGCCATCTGGTATCTTTACCGCTTGCCTGGGAGGCATACGTTTTCTGCTGTCGCCGAAAACGTGGATGAAGTCGAGTCGTAATCCGAAAAACTTGACACTCGCTTACTTTCTGTGCGATTATCTCTCTGTTTCCACAGCAGTACAAAAGTTTTCTTCTACCCATACATACATTCATTAATGAGGAGACACCAATGAACCGTAGTAAATTTCTGAGCCTGGCCATCGTCCTTGTGATGGCGCTCCTGGCTGCATGCGCCGCGCCTGCCGCCGCACCTGCTGCTGAAGAGGCAGAGGATTCCGCCGACATGGCGGACGCGATGGATGAGGAAGTTGAGCAGGTACTCATCGGCGGCTTCGACGTCGGTCCAGGTGGTGACCCGCAGGGCGTACTCTACAACAACGGCGCCGGCAATGTCTGGTTCGTCAAGATATTTACGCCGCTGATCATCATGGACTCCACCTTCTCAAATCACACCAACGAAGCAGCGCTGGCTGTCAGCTGGGCACCTAATGAGGATGCCACCGTTTGGACCTTCAATCTGCGAGAAGGTGTCAAATGGCATGATGGTGAGGACTTCACCGCCTCAGATCTGAAATGGACCGCTGAGTTCGTTGCTGCGCCGATGGCCGCGGTGACCCACTTTGGCATTGGCCAGCCCCAGCAGATTGTTGGCTGGACCGAGTACAACGACGGCGAAGCCGATGAAATTACCGGTATCCGCGTCGTTGACGACCTGACGCTTGAAATCGAGCTGAGCAACCCGAATCCGCGATTCTACGATTCAGTGCGCGGCTACTACGCTCTTCCTGAGCACGCCATCGACTTCGAACCGACCGAGATATTCAGCAGCGACTGGTGGTTCAGCAGCCCGGTCGGCACCGGTCCGTTCAAGTTCCATTCCTTCGAGAAAGATCAGTTCATGACGCTCCAGCCGAACGAACTGTACTGGGATGGCACACCCGAGCTGGATCAGCTGGTAAACCGGTACTTCGTTGACGAGACGGCCGCCGTACTGGCACTGGAGAGTGGTGACATTGACTTCACCTACGTCAGCGCCGATGTGGCAAGCCGCTTTGAAGGCAACCCCGACTACCAGATCTTCTCAGGCCCGTCGTTCGTGACAAACATGTTCAACTACAACTATTTGAACGATGTTTGGAAGGACAAGCGCATCCGCCAAGCCTTCATGTACGGTATCGACCGCCAATCAATTATCAACGACGTCTTCAACGGTACCGCGCAGGCCACACCTTGCCAGGATCCCTATCCCACTTTCTGGCCGGCAGACGCCAACTATTACGAGTACAATCCGGAAAAGGCCCGTGAACTTCTGGACGAAGCCGCTGCCGACGGTGTTACGCTGGACGGTGTCAACCTTGACATCCCCACCTACTACACTTCGCAATTGGCAAAAGACATCCTGACCGTAATGCAGGCCAACATGGCCGATATCGGCGTCAACTTGAATCCGACCTTCCTTGACGTGCCCACCTGGCGCACAGTCGTGGACGACAACGCTGCCGATTGGAACCTCGCTTATCGCGGCGCTGGCGGCGGACCGGCATCCTACAGCTCGATCTGGTACGTGGAAGACAACCAGTGGGGAATCGACGATCCCAACTATGTTGACCTCTTCAATGCCATGGACGCCTCCCAGACTGCCGAAGACTACAGGGCAGCCCGCACCGCCCTTTGCAAGTATCAGAACGATGAAGCCACCTTTGCCTACTGGTGGGTCTCCACCCGATACGGCATCGCTACCGTGGATATCGAAGACTTCCACTACTTCCCTGCTCCTGGTGGCGGTCCCTACGTTGATCGCTCCCAAGACTGGAACATGAAATAGCACCACCTCGAGGCGGTGCAGCTGGCCTGGCAGGTTAGGCCATCTGCACTGCCTCTTCAAACTTCCGGGCCCTATTCGGAGTCGCCCCCAACACACATGCAATACTTCCTGCGCCGCGTTCTGATCAACATTCCAGTCCTCTTTCTGGTCACCATTGTCATCTACTTGTTGATAAACTTGGCTCCGGGCGATCCGGTAGATTTCTTTGTCAACGAAGAAATCGGTATCACGAAAGAGGACCTGGACTTTGTGCGCGAGCGCTATGGTCTCGACGACCCGCTTCCCATTCGCTACGTAAAGTGGCTGGGGCAGGTCGTTCAAGGCGATCTCGGCTTTCGTTTCAAGAACGGCGACGACGTGTCCGAAGTGCTGGCCGTGCGTTTGCGCCGAACGTTCCTGCTCATGGGTACAGCCCTCGGAATTGGTATCGCCGTCGGCGTATCGCTTGGTATCTTTATCGGCCTGCGGCAATACTCCGTTTGGGATTTCACCTTTACCGGACTCTCATTTGTGGGAATTTCCATGCCGGCATTTATCGCCGGCATTTTTGGCCTCTACATCTTTTCGGTCAAGTTAGGTTGGTTCCCGTCCGGAGGAATGCGCACTATTGGCAAGCCGGAGTCTATATTTGATCTGATGTACCACCTGGTGCTGCCTGCAGGTACGCTCGCAATCTTCAACTTGGCGACCTTCATGCGTTATACCCGTTTCAGCATGCTTGAAGTAAGGGGGGAGGACTACGTCCGCACCGCCAAAGCCAAAGGGCTGAAGCCACCCGCAGTAACGTGGCGCCACGTTTTTCGAAACGCCCTCCTCCCTGTGGTTACAGTCGTGGGCTTAAGCTTGCCTACCCTGGTTGCCGGCGCGCTCTTCACCGAAACCATTTACAGTTGGCCGGGCATGGGGGCGTTATTGGTTGATGCAGTTGCCGCGCGCGACTATCCCATGGTCATGGGAATAATGCTGGTGACCGCTCTGGTTGTTTTGTCGGCCAACCTGATCACCGATCTCGCCTACGCGGTCGCCGATCCAAGAATTCGCTACGAATAAAAAGGGTAACGGTATACGTGTACTCAGTTGCCGGCATGATGGCCCCGAATAGCTCTACAAGGAACGATTGGCCAGCGGACTGACATGTCAACAGACATTGGAATTCGACGATTTGGTTCACAGTCCCCCACTGCCCAGGCCTGGTGGCGTTTTCGCCGCCATCCGCTTGCCTTGGCGGGACTGATAATGTTCGCGGTTGTCCTGCTGGCGAGCATCGGCGCACCTGTGCTCACTCGCTATGACTACGCTGCACTAAATCTACAGGACAAGTTTCAAGAGCCAAGTATGGCGCACTTTTTGGGCACGGACCGCGTGGGCCGTGACATCTGGAGCCGCACGCTCTTCGGTGGCCGCGTCTCATTGGCCGTCGGCTTTGCCGCAGCTTCAATTTCAACCGTCATCGGCGTTATTCTTGGCTCGGTTTCCGGCTACTATCGGGGCAAGGCCGACCAGGCAATTATGCGCTTTACAGATGTCGTGATGACCTTCCCGCGCGTGGTGATTATCCTCACCGCGGCCATCTACCTAGGCCAGAGCATTGCCAGCGTCATATTCCTGATCGGCATCTTCAGTTGGCCAGGCATCACTCGCCTCGTGCGCGGCCAGGTACTCTCCCTGAGGGAACAGCAGTTTGTGCTGGCCTCGCGCTCATTGGGTGCAGGCAACCGGCGCATCATCGTCACGCACGTGCTGCCCAACGTAATTGCACCGTTGCTCGCCTCAGTAACGTTCGCGGTTAATGGCGCGATTCTTCTCGAAGCCGGGCTGAGCTTCCTCGGGGTCGGTATCCCACTGCCCACGCCAAGTTGGGGCAACATGCTGGAAACCGCCCGCAGCCTCGACGTGCTCCAGGACGGCCCCTGGATATGGGTGCCCCCTGCCGTGATGATTCTGCTGACAGTTCTCAGCATCAACTTCATTGGCGACGGCCTGCGCGATGCTATTGACCCCAGATATCAGCAAGGCTGACTGGAACGCAAAAAGCCGCGGTAGTCCCCCAAAGTAAGGCAGAATCTCAAAGACCCTGGGCCCGTTTCGATTGAGATTCATTCCCCGCGTCGCAAACTCTACGCATTCGAAAAGTCCTATGCCACAGAAGCCTTCGAAGCTGCAGGCATGCTCATGCCCTCTCAATCAGGGTATCACCTTTAGGGAACCAATCTCCAGGCGGAAACTGTTTCCATTCACAGGCACAAGCGGTTCATTGGCTAGGTCAGGATTATACAAGCCTGCTGCGAGCCGGTAGCTGCCAGGCGGCAAGGAGTCTGGAATTGCAATATTGTGTGTTGAATAGAGTATGAGGCCCGGCATCCAGCTATCGTAGGGCGTGTGTTTTCCACCCGGAGGGCCGTCATACTGGCTCAGCACATTTCCTGCTTGGTCGACCAGATGCACGAAAGCGCTCACCGGCTCCCCTGGGCCCTTGGCGAGCCATGTCAGGTGGACGGGAGCTACGTCTCCCGCTCGCAGCGGTGGAATCGAACGCACTCCTTCCAGCCGAACAAACCCATAGTCGGCCCCTATCGCCGAAAAGTCCCAGTGGCGCACTGTGATGCTAGAAGCTACCAGTACCATGAACGCCCCGATTGCAAGCCAGGCAACTGAGAGCCACCATCGCCTCACTGCCGGCAAACTCACTCTCCGCCCTCTGCGGAGTGATGCAAGAAACCCCTTTGTTGGGCTCAGCAAAATAAACACTGCCAGCCAACCTGTAGCCGTCAGTACTCTGCCCCACCGTACCGCCGCCGTCGCCCTCCAGGCAATCCCCACGCGATGTTCGCCAGGAGGAATGGTAACGCTTGCCAGGCCGAGCCCGGTAGCCGGCTGAACATCTGCTTGAACACCGTCGACATTAACCCGCCAGGATGGGAAGTAGAACTGATGAAAGAGTAGGCGAAACGCCTGATCAGTCGTGACAAGGTATTCCTGTTGAAGTAGACCTGCCCCTGTTGGCGTAACGGCCGTCGACCTGATCGGACTGCTAACGGGTTGAAGCTCCCACGGCTTCCTCCCAGCTGTGGCGGCCTCCTTCATTGGCGCCGCAGACCAGCCCGGCAAAAGGTGTAAACCCCAAGGGCTGACTCTCGCTTGCGCTAGCCAGGCGTCAATCGAGTCCGACCAGTGAGCACTCACGGGAACAACTTGCTTCTTCTCATTGATGAGTCCAACTGTTACATATGCCAAAAGGTACACCGAAGCACCAATGCTCAAGAGCGGCAGGACAATAGCCCTTGTTCGGCCGGGTTTACGTAGGGACTCTAGCGACGCTGCCAGGAGAAGCGCCGCCCCAATTGCCGCAAAGATCTGCCACCGCCATGGGAACAGAATTTGGTCGAGGAAAATTTCCCCTGTGGTCCACAGCCACGTGCTTGTATCCGTCAATATCCAGCAGAGCCCAAGTGTCAGAGGCAGGGCCACAAGCGTCAAGAGACGGGTTCTGCTCGACCGCGTTGCCAAAACCGCTGCCAGGGAAGCCAGCATGATTGGAATGACATAGAAGGGAAGTCTTGGTCGATCCTGCGGAGAGTTGTAAGAATAGAAGAGGTCAAAATCAAATAGATCACCCCACTCCAGAAAGTGGCTCATACCGATTCCCGCAAACAATCTTCGCCCATTCATGACCCAATCTATTTCCCACAAAGCGGGCAGAACATACCAGGCAGTCAGGAACATGGCAATGGCCACAGGGGCAACGCTGCTGCCAATGACCTGAAGGAAACTGGTCTTCGTTCTAAGTTGTAATGCAGTGAACAGTGTTACCGCGGCACCAAGCATGAGGACTGCCAGAAGCGCGGTCAGGTTATGTGTGAGGATCAGCCCTGCCCACGCCAGGCCGGCCTTCGCCAGCAGCAAGGGATACAAGGAACCGCTTGTTGCAGCATTCCTGTCGACCGTCGCAGCCTGCATGGTGTAGAGAGCGATAAGCGGCAGCCAAATAAAGGCGCTGAATTCAGGGTAGGCACCCCTGACAAAGAGATCGTAGATACGATAGGGAAAAAACTGAAAACAGATGACACCGGCTATGGCCGGCCACAGCGACACATACAGGCGAAGGAAACGAAACATCCACCATGCCGACATCCCGAATCCCAGGGAGAGTGCGATACGCATGCTCGAAACAAGCTCGAGCCCTGCAAATTGCAACAGCGCAACGGGGTAATAGAAGCCCGGCGAGTAATAGTTGAAGACCGGTTTGCCATACCCAAACATGAGGTCGGGAAACCAGCGGGGAAAGACCACTCCCGCATGCAGCGCCTCTGTCAGTGACTCGATTCGCCGCATATGGGTTACCGAATCATGGGCGTCATAGGGCCAAACTGTGGTCAGTTGGTAGAGGGTTAATACGGAAAAGATTGCCAGCAACAGCGGGGCGAATCGGTCCTGAAGTTTCCTGTCTTTCTTGACTCGACAGACTAAGCTGTCGCCGGATACAAACATCTGGATTTTCTGAATCAGTCTATCTATCTTTCATATGGAGCCGGTTAAGTGATCGATGTTTCAGCCCAGCTTCTCTGCCAAACCGCAACATAAAGACGTACGGGGAATCATTTCGGGGCGTACATTCCGACGGCTTAGGCCCCGTCTTCCGGCGCCACTCGTTTGAAAAAAGCGGAGCCTGGACCCGAGACCACTCCCCTTTCCTGAGAATATTCCTCAGAAGGGGCCTTGCCCTTGGCCGCTCTGGCGGGGACGCCTCTTTCTTGGCACAACTGGGGACACACTATCATTGGATTCCAAGACAATCGGCTAGGTCATTGAAATCTTCTGCCACTACGTCGACAGCGGGGTCCGGGACAAGATCAGACTTCTGGTCGGGGCCATGCTCCCGAGGCCGGTGGACAAATGCAGTCTTGAACCCAACAGCCTTCGAGGCTTGCAAGTCTCCGTTGTGAGCGGCGACCATCAGTACCTGGTGAGGCTCCAACCCCAATAGTGCCGCCGCAATCTGGTACACCTCCGGGTCCGGCTTGTAATGCTTGGCCAGCTCTGCCGAAAGAACACAGTCCCAGCACAGCCCTCCGTGCCTTGCCATGTTGACCAATAGGGCCACGTTGCCATTGGACAACGACGCAACGATGGCGTGCTTACGCAGACGTGCAAGGCCTGACGAAACATCGGGCCATGGATTCAGCCGGTGCCAGACTCTATTCAATTCCTGCTTATCGCCTTCAGATAGACCTGAGACCTGGTACCGCTCCAGGAGTTCATCCAGTATTAGGCGGTGGAGCGCATCGATATTCATCCACGGCAGCTCCCCAGTACGGACGCGGTTCATGGCCGGTCCGTATCCTCCTCGCCATTCGTCTGCAAATTGGTCCCAGTCCACTTCAACGCCCTTGGCGGTCCAGACATCTTTCCCTTCGCCTATTATCGAGCCGCGCCAGTCCACCACCGTACCGAAGACATCGAAAGTCATCGCTTTGATTTCAGAAGTATCCATAGTATCTCCAATCGTACTGTTGGTGAGACGAACGCCTTCAGGGTGGCGCACGCAGTCAAACTTTTCCTTTAGCTAGGAAGCAGGTCCATTCGGCCCTGGACGCAGGCTAGAGTCACGCCTGTGACAATGCATCGACGATAGCATCGCAGAATTCAGGCAAGTCGTCCGGAACGCGCCCCGTCACGACATTACCATCAGTTAGCGCAGGCACATCATGATATATCGCGCCGGCGTTGAGCAGATCGTCGGTAACCGCGCAGTAGGCGGTTACATTGCGGCCGGCAACACTGTCCGTCCCCTTCTGCCGGTCAAGGAAAATTTGCACTTGCGGCCCATGACAAATGGCTGCCAGCACTTTGCCGGCCCGATGAATAGCCGCGGCAAATTCTAATGTCTTGTCATCAATCCGCAGAAAATCAGGCGCAAGCCCACCGGGAAAAACTGCCGCGTCAAATTCCTCCGGCTTCATCTTCCATATGCTCTGCACAGTATAGCGATTGCCCTCAGCAAGGACATCAAATGGAATCGCGTGACCGAACCTTCCTGTTATCGGCTTTTCGGGCCAGGCAGGACGCCCATGAAAATGTCCGAGTGCATCTTGCGGCAACGTCCCGACAACGACCTCCGCGCCGGCCTGGCTCAATTGCAGAACAGTGTACATTACCTCGATATCTTCGAACTCATGCGCAGTGAGTATTGCAATAACCTTTCCTTCAAGTCGCTTTTCCATTGTGCACAGTCCCTCCGCTCAACTCCTGTGTTCCTCGAGGGCATCCCAGTCAAATTCAACCCCATGCCCTGGTCTATTTGGCGCAATGGCCACCCCATCCCTAATGTGAAGAGGATGCTTGATAAACCTATCAAGCCCAAATCCATGTGCTTCCAGATAAGAGCTATTTGGAATCGCCGCCAGCATATGCACCTGAAGATCGTGAACTCCGTGGGTCGTAATGGGCAGGTTGCACGTCTCGGCCAGATGCGCGACCTTCAGCCAAGGCGTAACGCCCCCCAACGTGGCCACGTCCGGTTCAGGAAACGAGATACCCCCATGGGCGATCATCTGCTGAAACTCATACATTGTATGAAAGTTCTCACCGGTCGCAATCGGAAGACCGCCTTCCCGGGCGATGCGAGCATGGCCGGCAACGTCGTCAGGAATCGTAGGCTCCTCCAGCCACAGCAATTCAAATGGCGCCATCCCCCGGGCGGCCCGAATTGCCTCATCCACTCGCCAGCGCATATTGGCATCTGCCATTAACGGAAAGTCCGGACCCAGGTGTTTGCGCATGGCAGCCACCCGCTCCAGGTCTTCGGAGAGCCGGTCTCGGCCAACCTTCATCTTGATGGCGCGAAAACCTTGCGCCTGAAAGTCATCGGCCTGCGCCAATAGCTCACCCAGCGAGAACTGAAGGTCTATGCCGCCGGCGTACACCGGCACCTCGGGATCATGGCCTCCCAGCATTCGCCACCAAGGCTCGCCTTGGGACTTGCCTCGCAGGTCCCACAGAGCAATATCAAGGGCCGCCATCGCAAACGAAACGGCCCCACCCCTTCCGACAAAGTGCACGTGCCACCACATTCGTTCCCACAAGCGTTCAACACGATCGGCGTCTTCCCCGATCAAAATGGGAGCCAGGTCATCGCGAATATGAGCCAGGATGGCAGAGCCGCCAATATCACCGCCGCAATACGTATAGCCCATCCCCTCCAGCCCGACGGCAGTCTCGATTCGCGCTGTGATCAGCCCGAAATGAGAAATGTCACCGTGCGTGGAGTCCGAAAGAACAACCGGCAAGGGGATTCGGTAGTGGTCTGTGCGGATCCGTGTGATCTTCATATCGTGTCAATCTCCCAGAATAGGCATTTGAGGCACAAAACCCAACGCTTCACGGATTCCCGAAATGTCGTACACGGGATCCTTTTCATGGCCTTTCCGTTCATAGTAGGAAAAGTCCATCTTGTCTGCCTCCTTGCCGTACCAGGAGCGCAACAGGTCCGGCACAGGGACCGCCGTGCAGGCCTGACTGCCTACCGCGTTGAGGATTCGCACACCAGGACTAGGTGAGGCCTCGATCGCGGCTACCAGGCAGCGCACGGTATCGCTCAGAAACATGATCGAGATTCTTCCCATTCCCCAAACAGGTACAGGGCCGGGTTCTAAAGGGATCAGCTGGCGATCATCAGGCGCAATGCTTGCCAGCCGCAGATTGATAAAGTCAAGAGAGTCATTTTGTCTCGACAGGTAACGGGTAACCTCCTCCATCATGTACTTGGAAAACCCGTAACCGTCGCGATCCAGACAAGGATGTTCATCTGGCATGGGAAGTTGGAGTGGACGAAACTTTACAGATTGCATCCCGACCGCGGCAATAGAACTAGCCAGGACAAACTTTTTGCACCCCCGCTCAATTAGATGTCGTAGAAGGTGGTGAGTGCCCGCCACATTTACTCTCAGGCCGTCCTCTTCAGAGCTCCCTCCTACCACAGCTGCAAGATGAACAAGGGTATCGATCCCTTCGTGAGGATCCAGCTTTCGCAGTTCATTCGGATCGGAAAAGTCGCCCTGTATGTTTGTCGCGCCTGGCAGGTCGGTAGGGCTGCGGGAAAGGCAGACGAGTTCGTGATTACTGTTTTCGATGATGGTCTTAGCCAGCGCGTTGCCGATAAAACCGCTTGTGCCGGTGATGAGGATCTTGCTCATTTCTCCCTACCCTTCTTCCTCTTTGAGAAACTTCTCAACCACAACTAATCTGCGATCCTGAATGAGGCGAGCAAGAGTGCTCACTCAACTCTCTTATGGGCGGTCGGCCGCAAGCGGCCTCCCTTGTGCAGGGGCTGCGCCCCCGCAACGCCCCCCTACAAAACCATCCCTCACCGACCGTGTGCATTCTTCGCAACGTGTCTGCTGGCGAGCATGGCGGCAGCTGCAAACCAGTTGCGTCAACAAGAGCCTGAATGGTTCCAGGGACGACTGGCTGGTCAACTGCTGTGGCTTAGTAGTTACCTCTTTGATTAGGACCACTGAATAACCGCGCCCATCAAATCAGGCAGGTCGTTCCGATTTATCTTGGCGTACAAGTCCGGGGCCTCGGAGGCTGCCACGCGATGCGTTATCGTCCTGTGCCATGGGATGGCACCGGTGGCGATATTTCGTAGCACGGCTTGGCGGCAAGGAGCCAGCCCGTCGTTGCAAGGAAAGAATGCTGTCAACTGTTTGGCGTGAGGCACCAGATAGTTGAAGGAGACAGGCGCCTTACCATAATGGCCAAGAAAGACGAACTTTCCTTTCAGTCGAGCGAGCGGGAAGGCCAGGTCAAGGCAGGATGGAATGCCGCTGCCTTCAAATACTACGTCTGCTCCGCCTGGCTGGATTTCCTCTACCCGAACTCTAACCTCGTCGGCGGACAGTTCACTCGCGTCAATAACATGCGCGGCACCCAACTCCTTTGCCATATCCAATCGTCTTGTATTGAGGTCGATAGCGATGGTCTCCGCCCCGCGCAGTCTCGCCGCGGCCAGTGCTCCTAGCCCGATGAGTCCGACAGCATGAAATGCAACCACATCGCCCATCTGAACACCGGCCATATCGACGGCGTTGTAACCTACAGCCGGCATGACAAAGAGGGCGCCGGTCGCTTCATCTACGCCTTCGGGCAAGATTTCGACTTCCGCGTCCTCCGGCATGACGGCATAGGAGGAATGGGCGCCGGAACAGGACGTAACAGGCCCTCCGCCAACCTCCATCGGCAGAAAGCTGCGGCGGTAGTAAACCTTGTCGCCGACCTCGAACCTTGAAACGTCTTCTCCTATGTCTTCGACAATCCCCACTGCCTGGTAACCCGTACAAATGGGAAAGGGCCCATAGGTAATCTTGTGACGAATTACAGCAAACTCTGTGCCCACGCTGACACCAGACCAGATACAGCGTACAAGCAAATCAGTGGGGGCGAGCCCCGGGATATCGAACTCCTGCAGCGAGAAATCCTGCTGCGCATTACAGATAAGCGCAATACTTTTCATAATGGATTCATCCCTAAATTACGCCGTCTATTAAGTGCAACCATTACAGACTTTCACGCACCGGCAAACTCAGTAGAAATGACGCCATGATCCTCTTCTGTCCGGCGCCAGATTAGGGCAGCGTACTAAAGGAGACCCGAACTGTCAATGCTTAGTAGAATCTCGACCATGCTGTCAGCAGATGAGGCGCCCCTGCCTGCCCCTTTATCCTTTTTCGTAACTACTCAGCCGCAACTGATTCGTAATCCTGAACGAGGGGACCAAAAGTGTTTTTTTCTCCCCTCATTGTTGTATTTTGGGCGGTCGGGCCTTCGGCCCTCCCTTGTGCAGGGGCTGCGCCCCCGCAACGCCCCCCTCCAAAACCATCCCTCACCGACCGTGTGCATTCTTCGCAACCTGTCGGCTGGCGAGCATGGCGGCGGCTGCACACCAGTTGAGTCACCAAGAGCCTGAATGGTTCCAAGGATGACTGGCTGGTCAACCACTGTGGCTTGGTAGTTACCCTTTTCCAAAAAACAGACATCCCCAGGAAGATCCCTGGCCTTACACTGGTGTAAGGTCCGATAATTCATCCCAGATGGCTAGCTGTCTGCCTTAGTGAATGCTATAATTTGATTTACGAATGCAAGGGCTTTACTGAATGGGTATCTTGCGAATGTGTGCCTCAAGTCCGTATAGTGAGGCAGCCAATGTGATAATGAGTGGTGGCATCACCTGCGTTTATCCAGTGCGATGACGAACCAACAACTGTTCTCATCGCCCTTGAGGGTTTGAAACTTATCCGTGGAAAGGACTGATAGTGAAAGATTTGGAAACAGCAAGAATTCCCGTCGAAACTTTCCTGAATGAACTGGCCTCAGGGGAGTCGACGCCAGGAGGAGGTGCCGCCGCGGCTCTTTCTGCATGTCAGGCCGCCGCCCTGCTTAGTATGGTCTTGAATTTCACAGTCGGACGAAAGAAGTACGCGGCTGTGGAAGAGGAGCTGCGGGGACATTTGCGTCGAACCGAAGATTTGCGAACTCATCTCTTGAAGCTGGCAGATAGAGACGCCGAGGCCTTCGGCGCCGTGGCGGCTTGTTTCACCATGCTCCGAACGACGCAGGAGGAGAAGGCAGCCCGCACCGAAGCTATGCAGTCCGCTTTGCGAGAAGCAGCTGAGGTCCCGCTGAGTATAGCCTCGTTTTGCGCCGAGCTCTTGGAGTTGACGCCTCCCATCGCAGAAAAGGGCAACCCGAATGTTGTCAGTGATGCGGCAACGGCAGCACATCTGGCCTTCGCCGCTCTACACAGCGCCTTGGTCAATGTGAATATCAATCTGAAATTCCTTAAGGATGAGGATTATGTTAAGGCAGGCAAGAGCAGAGTGGATGCGCTGACAGTTGCCGCTGAGAAAAGCTACATCGCGGCTCGCGCCGCGTGTTCCAAGACGCTGGGTATTACGATATGAGCGCAAAACTTCTGAACGGCCGACAACTTGCCAAACAGTTGCAGACGGAACTGAACCAGCGTTTCTCCGAATTGTCCGACGAGGCCGGCGTACTGCCGACGCTGGCTGCATTACAGGTCGGCGGAGATGCCGCCGCAAAGGGCTATCTACGCTCCATCCGCCGTGCCTGCCAGGGCGTTGGAGCCGCGTTGAGACCGGTTGAAATGAAAGAGGACAGCAGCCAGCGTGAAGTCGAGGAAGCGCTGGAGGCTCTGAATAACGACGATTCGGTACATGGCATCATGGTCCTGGAGCCTCTGCCCGATCATATTGACGACACCGTACTGATCGATTTCCTTGACCCGGCAAAGGACGTAGACGGCGTCCATCCGCAAAATGCCGGCCGGCTGGCCTCGCAACGCCAACCCTACTTTGTGCCTGCAACGCCTGCAGGAGGCATTCTGCTACTGGAAGAAGCCGGCGTGGACTTCAAGGGCAAGAATGCCGTGGTCATTGGGCGCAGCGACATCGTTGGAAAGCCCATGGCGCTACTATTGCTGCATCGACACTGCACTGTGACAATCGCCCACAGCCGCACAGAAGACCTGCCTGCCGTTGCCCGCAACGCTGACATTCTGTGTGTAGCAGTTGGTCAGCCAGAAATGGTTACCGGCGAGTGGATTAAGCCCGGAGCAGTCGTCGTCGACTTTGGCACAACTTACACGGACGAGGGCTTGAAAGGAGATTGCGAAGGGGCAAGCGTGGAGGCCGTAGCTGGAATGCTAACACCCGTTCCCGGCGGAACAGGCCCCATTACAAATGTAATGCTGATGCAGAATCTCTTCGATGCGCATCGTCGTCTCGTCATATCCAAGTGACGCAAGTGACGCGAGCGACGTCAGTGGCCCAGGATTTCCACACTCTTTTCACGTGGCTGATGGTTGAGTTCAGGACTATCAAAATTACTGAGCAGCTTAAGGGCCTTGTCCCGGCGGACCTGCAGGCGAGGCTCTTTGCATTTCCATTTACCTCTCACCTGATTACAGACCAATAGCGAATCACCCCAGATATCCAGCGCTGTCGTCTTGGAATCGATCTGTTGTTCGGCGAGACGGTCTCGAACCGCCTCCAGAGCCGCGATTAAAGTGTCGTATTCGGCTTCGTTATTGGTGACGCGGTCGCCGAACTTCAGTTGAACAACTTCCCGAGGCAGTCCTGGCCAATCCATTGCAAAGCTACCGTAACCTTGGCCTGGGTTGCCGCGACTGCCCCCGTCAAACACGATTCGAATCGGTTGTGCCGGCGCCTTTCCTGGCAGGGGTGCCATTTCCGATGGTGCTTCACTATCTTGCCTGGGCGAGCCCATGACAGCACGACCACTGACAGGGGATCGATAGGGAGAAAGCTGCGTTCGCTCGGCGGGCCGAGGGGGCGCCTGCTCGACAAGCTCCGAGTTGGGTGCCTCCATTTGTCTCACCAGGTTCATCGGCTGTACGGCCAAGGCAATTGGCAGTGGATTTCTGTCGGACAGCAATTCTTCCGTTTCCAGCAATCCCATTGCTTTCACTTGCCGCCAAAGCAGTCTTCGCTGCCCAGGCGAAAGTTCTTCAATCTGGCTGACGAGTCTATCCAATGATCGATTCACTTGGGTCTTAACCTAACCCTGACTGCTGTATGTTCTAGTCACGAAGACCTTGTATTCATCTGACTCTTTCTGATTGAAATCCGCTCGTCATCACCGTGGTCTACAGGATTTCCTGTGCCCAGGGATGAGAGCGTACAGCTCTTGGAGGAATACAGCTGGGTCTCCGAATAGTCTTTAAGCTGGCTGGGGCTCTCTTCTGCGGGCAGCCTTTGCTTTTTCCCAGAGATAGACCAGATTTGCCTGGTGGAAGTTCTGCACCAGCCCGCCTAGTGGTATGCGATTCCGGCCAAATTTCTCGATATCATTGCTCAACAGCTCTCGTCTGGTAGCCCCTTCAGTTAGCAGACGATCGACCAGTTCTTCAATTTCGTTCAGGTATTTTATGCCCTCTTCGATGCTGGGAGTAACCTCGCCTCGCAGAAGAATGTCCCCGTGGCCCTGTACAATGGTTTCCAGATTAAACTCATGGAGGCTATGCAGAGACTGTTTAAACTTTTCGATATCGGCAAGCGGGGAGGCAATTACCGGCACTGGCATCATCAGGTCACTTGCAAACAACACTTTTTCCTCGCGTACATGCACAACACATACATCCGGTCCTGGACCCGGCGCATGCATGATATGGACAGTCTTGTCCCCTAACCGAATGACTGAGCCTTCGTTGAATATAATCTTGGGAAGTCGTATTTCGACTCTCAGCAATTCGTTCGTATGCTCTCTCGCCTCCTCCAAAGCTTTACGGCCATAGCGAACGAGCAAATCCCGCGCGGATTCATGGGCTATGAGTTCGGCTTCTGGAAAAAGGCAGGAGCCGTAGACATGATCCGCGTGGCTGATTGTGTTTATCAGGTAGCGGACTCCCGCCGGACAAACCTGCGCTGCAAAATCTATAATCTGTTTCGTTTCTGAAGGGAAAGGCAGCGTATCAATTAGAATGCCCCCTTCAGGCGAAACGACAAGCCCCGCGTTTACCTCTGCGTAAAGCGCACTTGTGAAAACCCACGTATCATCCGCAACTCGCGTGCGCGTAATCGCCACTCGCTACATCCCTTCCTAATTTGTCTCTTGTAGATAATCGCCAAAAAGCCAAGTATACCACAACGTGAACGCGCGTGGCATTGGGGAACCCTGTTCGGTCAAAATAGGGAAAGTATCCTTGCCAGGGCGAGTGAACCATCGAGAGGCAACAGAGGCCAAGCAACTCCCTCTAGGACAACTGCCAAGAATCGACGTGGAGTCTGCAGTTGACCATTGCGGCGAGATCGCACATTCAAGCCAGGAGAATCGTCGGTACTGCCAGCAGACTAACCAGCGCCCAACCCCTGTCGATCTGTATGGGCGCGAAGAAGGTGTCCTTCCATGCTTGTAACGTACAGATCGCGCAATTCGGGGCCGCCAAATGTACAGTTGGTCGGGCTGTCGCAGGGCAGAGGATGGGTCTCCAGCACTCTTCCGTTTGGCGCGAAAACGTAAATCATCCCACCTGGGCCGCTGATCCCCCAACCGGCAGTGGCTACTATATTTCCTTCACTGTCGAAGCACATGCCGTCCACGCCTCGATGAGGGTAGAAATTGTGGAGTATTTCAAAGGGCCCTACGATTGGATCGGGTGTACCCGATTCCCCTTCGACCACAGGATAAGCCCGCAGGTCACGCAACTCGCCTTCACCGTGTTTGCTCTGGGCAACATAGAGTGTTTTTTCGTCAGGGGAAAGCAGCAGTCCATTGGGTGCGGTCGTGTCGTAGGTCACACGCACGGGCTGCCAGCTTCCGTCCACTTGCTTGTCCAATCGGTAGACCGACTCGTGATCCAATTCCATATCGTCACGGAAGTCGCCATATCGTGGATCTGTAAACCAGATTCGACCCATGCTGTCGATAGCAAGATCATTAGGGCTATTGAGACGCTTCCCTTCGAATTCGTCACACACGACTATAGTTTCAACACCCTCAGCGTACTGCACCATGCGTCGACCGCCGCCTTCACATGCGTTCACAACACCTTTTGCGTCCAGCATCAGGCCATTGGCCTGGTTCGTGCCCTCTCGCCAGACGCTGACCTGACCGTCGCCAGGGTCGTAACGCATAATGCGACTGTTGGGAATGTTGGTGAACAGGAGTGAATTGCGGTACCAGACCGGCCCTTCTGTCAGGCCAATGGGTTCCAGCAACACTTCAAACTGCCAGGACATGCAAGCCTCCTGCTAATACTGAAGAAGATAATCAGCGCCACAGTCTATGGCTATCTTACGGCTTCGCTTGAGCGCCTGAAACGGATCTCCAAGTTGTGGGCTTAGTTCAAGACTGACGGCACTGGAATATCCAATGTCCTGAAGTGCTTCAAACGTTCCTCGAAGCGTCTCTGTTGTCAGCACGCCATCCAGCAGAGCCCAATGCAAGTCGCCGGCACCATCATTGTCGTCGAGATGGACATAAAAGAGACGGTCGCCTGCCTGCCTGATGACTCCAGCGGGATTCTCACCGCTGATCTGGATATGGCCTATGTCAAACAGAAGTCCAAGGTTAGGATGATCGATCGCCTTGATGAAGTCGAGCGTTTCTGCAGCAGTTGGTAGAGCAGTCCCAGGAAAGTGCTCGATACATAGTCTGACATCGCGAGAAGCCGCGCTCTCGGCAGCGGTCGCAAGCGAGTCGGCATAGCAAGACAGGGCTTCATGGCTATCGTTACGACCGGGTACAAAGTAGACCACGCCGCCTCCCATCGCCGCACAGTCTTTTACAACCCGCTCAACGTGTTCCAATCCCTTTTTCCGATCCTTCGGATCCGAGCTGTCCAATTCGGCGTTGTCCGGCAACCCGAATGAAGCGGCTACTGAAGATACTCTAAGCGACTTGGCCTCTGAGAGGGCCTGCATTCTTGCTACATCCAAGAAGCCTGGCCTGATATCGAGCCAGCGGAAGCCCAAAGCCTCCATGTCCGCGATGACACTATCTGCAGAAGCGGTCAAAGCCCACACACAACATGACAAATACATTTCGTTAGTATTCCGCCTGCTCTGTTTCCGCTGGCAACTGATCTTCGGCCTGATCACCTCCGCTGGCCAACAGTCCTTGTAGCTCACTCAGTTCGCTGCCCCGCAAATGGCGTTGCAGTTTGTGCGTGTGGCGTTTGCTCCAATCTTCGATAGCCGGCGTCATTTGGGTAATCGTCGAAAAGTCTCCGGGGAAGCGAAGAGGGTCGCCTCCTAGCCAGCGGCCGTGCCGACCCGAGAGAGTTGTGTTCCAAATCTTGGCAGGAATCACGTCTGGGGTTAGGTTTCCGGTTGGCCAGGCCTGAAACAACACCGGAATCCGTGGTGGAAAATCTGGCAAGATACCTTGTAACAGGAGATGACTTCGGCTGCACGTAGCCGGCAACCAGAGTGGGATTACCGGACTCCGCAGCCCAATCACCGGATTCATCTGCGGACCACTTTCGACCAGAATTGCGCCTGGCTGGATTCCCAAAAGATAGAACAGCCACTGCCAGGCATAAAAGGCCGTCCGGCTGATTTCGTCGATTGACGAAAATGAAAGCGTGTGAATTGGTAAGCCCTCGTCAACAGCGTGGTCACGGACGGAGGTGGCGAAACCGGAAATCGAGCCCCACTGGGCCTCCGGCTGATATGTCCAGTGGCGGGAAAGCCGCCAGCCACTCCGTTGAACACCCCCTTCCTCATGCAGCCAGTCGTCCAGCCAAGGGGTACCACGGATAAACTCCTGATCAGTAAACCCTCCATACCCACCAATCTGCAATCGGTGACGAGCCCCTATCTCGTACTGGCTCCACTTAGAGGAACAGGTTAAGAGTAACAGCGATCCGCCTGGCGTTAGACGTTCGCGAATAAACCTCTTGTAGTGGTCCGGCAAGGTTGCCAACTTGAGATAGATGCTGACACCACGCTTTATCTGCTGCCGCCCGTGGATAGGATCGAAAACGCTTACAGCGAGCAAGTCAGGATTGTGGTTCAGAATTGGCGTCAGCAGATCGACGCTGCGCTGCTGATAGCCGGAAATGTCGTCAGGTTTACCTCGTGAGGAGAATGTGATGGGAAAGCCGTCGGCTAACAGAGGGGCGCCTAGGCTGGCGCAAATGTGGGCGGTGGCCCCGGAAGGCACGCCAACCACGATTGTATCGAATCGCCTGTCCGGATCAAGATTGTCGTACTGGCTAACGTTCCACTGAGCAAGGTCAGTCGTGGTCAGGTTAAAGGAGAGAGAACGGTTTTGCGGCCTGTTCTCAGTAGCCCAAACCGCCATACCAGCCCCCCAACTTCGGGGAAGATGCGAACTGAGTCGAAGAATCGACAACTGTCGTCCCAACTTGGCATTTGCCGCCGGGTGGTGAAATCGGTTATTCAGGGCGGCAGCGACTGCTGCCACTGCCCCTGTAGCGACATCAAAACCTACAGGATGGTAGTTCACTGGCAAGATGAATCCTTGAGCCTGGCTGCGCCGGCTGTGCGCCTACTTCCGTCTCCGCCAGGAGTCTCATCTCCCCCGCCGCCCAAAGCGGGCTCGAGACGGCCGGCAGATTTGATCCTCAGTATAGCCGACGTGCGATGGCATCGCAATTCCAGTTCATGTACAACTTATCACACTTTAGTAGAAGAAAAAAAACGCCAAGAATAAGCCCTCTGTGAATGTTTCTCGGAAAGAGATACCCTCGCTGGCTTGGTCTTTCTGTGAGCTTCCGTACAGCACCCACGTTGACGGGTATGATCTCATGTGTTAGTCTACCGGGCGCGTTTCACGAAGATTGAGAGTGACCCACCTATTGAGGCCCCACTATGAAAACAGATGGCGACAGTCCAGCCCGTGTTCGATTCGCCCCCAGCCCTACCGGTCACCTGCATTTGGGTGGCCTGCGTACAGCTCTATTTGACTGGCTGTGGGCGCGAAAAACGGGCGGACAGTTTATTCTTCGCATTGAAGATACGGATCGCAGACGATTCGACCCTGAAAGCATGGACAGTTTGATACGAGGATTGCGATGGCTGGGCCTGGATTGGGACGAAGGTCCGGACATCGGAGGGCCATTCGCGCCTTACGTTCAGTCGCAGCGGCAGGAAATCTACCAGGAGAAAGCACAGGAACTGATAGACCGCGGCCACGCCTACAAATGCTTTTGCACGCCAGAACGCCTGGCTTCGTTGCGAGACGAACAGAGGCGCGCCGGGCGTCGAACGGGCTATGATAGACATTGCAGGACGCTGTCAGACGCGGAACGAAGCCAACGCGAGGCTGAGGGAATATCTTCGGTCATTCGTTTCGCTGTGCCTCTGGACGGCGTTACAGTCTACCACGACTTGGTGCGGGGTGATATTCAAGTCGAAAACAGACATTTGCAGGATGAAATACTGCTGAAGGCCGACGGGCTGCCGACTTATCATTTGGCCGCAATGGTAGATGACAACCTGATGAAGATTACGCACGTCTTGCGTGGTGAAGAGTGGTTGGCTACCGCGCCGATTCACAAGCTCATCGTTGATGCCTTTGGATGGGAAATGCCGGTATTGGTTCACTTGCCAGTCATTCTGGACCCCAGTGGCAAGGGCAAGATGAGCAAACGAAAGAAGCTGGTGGCAGGTAAGGAGTTTTTGGCGCTTGTTCACGAGTTTCAGGATGCAGGATATTTGCCTGATGCCATGTTCAATTTTCTCACTAACGTGGGTTGGAATTTCGACCCTGAGGAGGAAGTTTTCAGCCGCGAAGAAGCCATTGAGCGCTTTTGCTTAGACGAAATCAACCCGTCTGCGGCGGCATTGCCCTACGAGAAGCTGGACTGGCTAAATGGACTCTACATTCGTGGACTGACACCCGTGGCCCTCAAAGCAGCTCTTATACCGTATTTGAGTCGGCAACTGGGCCTTTCGGAAGCAGAGTTGCATTCGGATCGAAAGTTGGATGTTCTGATCCCTGTAATTCAGGAGCGCCTTAAACGACTTGACGAAGGAGCAGATTGGGTCGACTGGGCGTATCTGACTTCGGACGAGATAACGTACTCTGATCCAAAGCTGTTGATTGGACGCAAGATGGACGCAGCCCAGAGCATAGCGATGTTGCGCGCCGGCGCCGCCTTGTTGGAGGAAGTGGTACTTTTCGATGCAGACGCGATCCAGGAAGCTTTTCGTGAAAGGGCATCCGAACTTGGGGTGAAAGCGGGCAACTTATTTGGCCCCATTCGCGGTGCAATTAGCGGAAAGAAGGTTTCTCCGCCGCTGTTTGAGAGTATCGTCGCTCTTGGCCGCCACGAAACATTGCAGCGTATTGGACGTGCGACAGCCTTTTTGGAAGGGCTAACGATAGAGGAAGGCGTATAGTTTCTGTGATGTACACAGGCTGGCCGCTGACTGAAGGCCCGCTGCAACTACTGTCACATATCTAGTTTGGATGATTGGCAGTTTTTGTTCCCGACCATCCGATATGTTACTATAGTTCGTACTGGTCGGTTCGGTGGGGGATAGTTTAATCGGCAAAACGCCTGACTCTGGATCAGGTGATCGGGGTTCAAATCCCTGTCCCCCAGTCTATCTAATCTGTGTCAGTAGCCGGGGCCGTAACTGACACATTATTCTCTAGAATTAGCGCCGCTTTCGCTAGCGTTACTGGAATACGCGAAAGCGGCGTTTGCTGTTTTGCAGGTTTTTGGATTGGGGCACTGCCTGACTGCGTACTTACTCGGAGGTCGGCTGGCCCAATATTTGGGCCTACCGATTACGTCCGTACTCCTCATGGCTACTGACCCAGTCCAGAGAGCTGATGGCAGCGGCCAGCGAGAGTTCTCCCGCCAATACAGTTCCTGCTACAATTTCCGCAAACTTATATACTTTGCCCTTGCCGCTACAGCCCAGCAGTTCCAGGCATTCACGTTGGGTTGCCAACCCCGTGCCGCCACCGTAAGTAGCGACAATTAGCGATGGAATCGTTATCGAGATGTAGAGATCGTCCTTCTCCGTCAGTTCAACGTATATCAGGCCGGCAGAGGATTCTGAGACGTTTGCCACGTCCTGGCCGGTTGCAATAAATATGGCAGTAATAGCGTTTGCCGAGTGGAGTCCGTTGTTGTTGACACCAGCCAGAATTGAGCCGATGTTGGCAACTCCGTAATGATAGAAAAGTTGCTCTGGTGCTACTCGCATATTCTGGATTAGCACATCGCGCGGAATGATCGCCTCTGCCGTTACGCGCTTTCCGCGCGTGCGCATAATATTCACCTGCGACGCTTTTTTGTCTGTGGCAAAGTTCGACTCCAGATAGAAGCGTTTGATTTCCTGGCCATCGTAATTGTCCAGAATCCACGAACAGGCGGCAAAAGTAGCCCGCCCCACCATGTTCTGGCCTCCCGCGTCTCCGGTCTGGTAATTGAATCGCAAAAAGGCGAACTTATTTGACTGGTAGGGGTCAATGTTGTCCAGTTTGGCCACACTTGAGGTGGCCTCGGCCTCTTCTCTTATTGGCGTCATGTTTTCGCCAACCCATTCCATAAAATCGCGTGCCCCGCGGGCATCTTCAAAAACAAAGACCGGAGCCCTTTGCATTGCATCGGCAACCACAGTGCACTTGACGCCGCCCGACAGGTTGAGCAGCTTCATGCCGCGGTTATAAGAGGCGACGAGTGTTCCCTCAGTGGTAGCAAGTGGAATCAGGAAATCGCCTTTGGCATGCTCGCCGCAGACCGTTAGAGGTCCGGCAAAGCCGATCGGCACCTGGGCCACGCCTGTGAAATTCTCAATATTGCCCTGCAGGTTGTGGGGGTCAAAAGAATACTGAGATACGTGTTCAAGCGAATGGCCAGTGTAGTCAGCGACGAAAGTCTGTCGGGCGCGAATTGCCGAGTCGCTGTAGTCGTCATCTCGGTCGCGTGGGATTCGCGGCGCGTCAACTTTCTCCGAAATGGCATCATCGACCGTGAACTGAATCCGGCCAAAAGGGGAGGTCTGGACACCGATCTGAATCGCGTGAGGTCCCTTTTCCAAGGGTGATATCCGTGCCGTGATTATCACTTCTTTGCGTAAAGGAAATTCCAAAGGCCCGCCGCTGTTGACCTGCTCTGGTGAAATTGCATGTCCGTCACCGAAGTCCAAAGACAGATTGTCATTGGGAATTTCACGGCCGTCAATGCTGATGCCATGAAATCCCGTCAACTTTGCATCGCTCAGTCGATTCTTGATCGAAAACTGTACGCCCTCCGCCGTGTTCTGCAGGCTGGCATATGTGTAAAGGCGCTTCAACAACATTGTTGGAATCAGTGCCATGGGGTCTCTCCGTGAAAAATTCTGAAAACAGAGTTAATGTAACTATTCAGCTGTATTCTTCTGGCAATTTTGATTGATGAGAGCTAAGGTATTCGCTCTCTCCTCGCTCCCGTTTTGGGGCAGTCGGGACTTCGGCCCGCCCTTGTACGGGGGGACATCGCCCGCAACGCCTCTACCAAAGCCACGCCACGGCGTCCGACGTAGTCATACCCTCGTTGCGCTCAATCAACGTTGCGGCTGCCTACAGGACACGCTATCAGTTAGCCTGTATTTCTCTGGGTTGAAGGGCAGGTCAAGTCGGACGCCCTATGTGGGTTAGTAGTTACAAGAAAATCAGGTTGAAATTGGGCCGAGTTGGTTTTGGAGCAGGAGCTACAATGGACGCCGCAACCATTTTGCCAAGGGTCCCTCAATTCCTTCCGCAATCTTACCATTAGTGTTGGGCAGCATTGAGCCCAATGTCAGTGCGCCATACCGCGCCTTCAAATGCAATATGGTCGACAGCACGATAGACTTCTTTAGCCGCTTTCGTGAAGTTGGTCCCAGTGGCAGTTACTGAGAGTACGCGCCCGCCGTCCGTGAGAAATACCTCCTCATTCGAACTATCACTAGCTGGACTCGACTCGTCCAGCCTTGTCCCGGCGTGAAAGACGTAGGCGCCGTTGTCATTGACAGACGCTTTCGGGAGGCCTGAAATCCGCTTGCCAGTCTCATATTCTTCGGGATAGCCACCGGAGGCCATTACTACGTTTACAGCTGAATCCTGCGACCAGTCAGGTTCATTCTGAGCCAGGGTGCCTTGTATGCAGGCCTGCATCAGTTCGACCAGGTCACTTTGTAGCAGCGGCAGTATGACTTGGGCTTCGGGGTCGCCAAAACGACAGTTGAATTCCAGTACTCGGGGACCCAGTTCCGTTAACATGAGCCCAGCGTAGAGAACGCCTTTGTAGGGTGCACTTTCAGAGGCCAAGCCGGCCAGTGCAGGACGCAGAACAGTGCGTTCAGCTTCTTCCAACAGTTCCTGCGTTGCTAGGTGTGACGGGGCAAATGCGCCCATTCCGCCGGTATTAGGCCCTCCGTCCCCGTCTAGCAGTCGCTTGTGGTCCTGCGCTGCCGGCATGAGCCTGATGTCATGGCCGTCGCAGAACGCGAGTATTGATAGTTCGGGTCCCTGCAGGCGTTCCTCAACCAGGACGGTCGTGCCGGCGTCGCCAAAACGACGTTCCACCATCATCGCTCGCAGCTGTTCGACGGCCTCGTAATGACTTGTTGGCAGGAGAACGCCTTTGCCGGCGGCCAATCCACTGGCTTTCAGGACTGGGAGTACATCCAAATCATGGACAAAGTCGGCTGCCGATTCAAAGTCGGTGAAAACCTCAGCCCAGCCGGTTGGGATTCCGTGCCTATTCATGAACGCCTTTGAGTAGGCCTTGGAGCCCTCCAGTTGCGACGCGGCTTTGCTTGGCCCGAATATCTGCAGCCCGTCCGCAACAAACTCGTCGACAACGCCTGCGACTAACGGGACCTCCGGTCCAACTACTGTTAGGTCAACCTCGTTCTCGTTAGCGAAACGGCGCAGTGCAGCCAAGTCATCGGCGGCAATCAGGACGTTTTTGCAGTTTGAAATTGAAGCGGTGCCGCCATTACCCGGCGCTACGAAGAGGCGCTCGGTGTGCCGCGACTGTGAAAGTTTCCATGCGAGTGCGTGCTCCCTGGCGCCGGAGCCGATGAGTAGAATTTTCATATTTGAATTAGAAGTTGGCAAAGCGGGAGGGTAATGCCTCTCCGCCAGTGTGGCAAAAGAGAGTTGGAGGCCTTTTCAAGTCACAGTGCTGTACGTCCTGTTAACTGCCAAGTACGCCTGCGAATTGTTCCTTTCCTTTTAGTTCCAGTTCCAATTCCAGCATGGGAGTATCGAATGGGTAACTGCCGGTGAAACAGGCGTTGCAGTAGCCATCGTCTGCACGGAGCGTGCTCATCATGCCGTCCACGCTGAGAAAGGACAATGATTCGACACCTATGTAGACCCTGATTTCTTCCAGGTTCTTCTGCGCGGCGATTAGCTCCGATTGGCTAGCCATGTCGACTCCCATAAAACAGGGAAATCGAATTGGCGGACAGGCAACACGCATATGGACTTCGGAAGCGCCTGCGTCCCGCAGTAGCTGCACAAGCGGGCCGCTCGTATTTCCTCGCACGATAGAGTCGTCCACCAGGACAACCCGCTGACCCTTTAGATTGTCGGGCAGAGGGTTGAATTTCATTGCTACGCCGACTTTCCGCTGGCGGTCGGTCGGTTGTATAAAGGTGCGTCCGATATAGCGGCTCTTTATGAGACCTTCGCTGTAGACGATCCCGCTTTCCTGGGCAAAGCCGATGGCGTGAGGAGTGCCGCTGTCAGGTACGGGAACAACGATATCGGCCTCAGCCGGGGCCTCGCGGGCCAGTTGGCGTCCCAGTGCTTGGCGCACTCGGTGTACAAGGCGACCGCCTAGAATGCTGTCAGGGCGCGCGAAATAGATCTGCTCGAACGTGCAAAACGCTGCCTTTTCTGCCGGTACACCCTGAACAATTTCGTATCCGTCCTGGTCTATGCGTACAATTTCACCCGGTTCAATCTCCCGTATGGCACGAGCGCCAATTGTTGCGAAGGCGCAACTCTCAGAGGCAATAGCCAGGCCATTCTCAAGCTCTCCCAACACCAGCGGGCGCAAACCCCAAGGGTCCCTCACCCCATAGATGGCATCGCGGGTAAGAATCGTCAGTGCGTACGCGCCCTCGGCAATCGTCATCATCTGGCGAATGCGTTGCAACCACGTACCGCGGGCACCGGCCAAGAGGTGGATGATCAGCTCGCTGTCGGTCGATGTGGACAAGCCAACCCCTCGTTCCAGAAGCTCGCGGCGAAGTTTGGGCGCGTTAACTAAATTGCCGTTATGGCCAATAGCCAAAGGGCCGTCGAGAGTTTCCAAAATGTAGGGCTGGGTATTGTTTAGCCGGGGCGATCCGGTCGTGGAATAACGTGTGTGGCCTATTCCCAAATGTCCTTGCAAGTGATGCAAATTGTCTTCATTAAAGACCTGTGAAACCAACCCCAACCCTTTGTGGATATGGGCGGTCTTGCCGTCGCAGGTTGCAATGCCGGCGGCCTCTTGGCCTCGATGCTGCAGGGCGTAAATGGCAAAATAAGCCAGCCTGGCAATGTCCATCCCAGGGGCACTGATGCCGAATACGCCGCATGCTTCGCGGGGTGAGTCTAACAGAGACATATCTGCAACTCCTTGAAGTACAGAGTGTCATCACGAGGTCAGCCGGCACTCCTCGACTTTACTCCGAGCATGACGTCAGGCCTTCTCCGACAACTTGCTCAGTTTCGCTGCAATGCCTTGCGCGCGGCGAGGCCCGTCTCCAATGCCGCCGCGGTAGAATCGGCGGTCACAGTCAGGTGCCCCATCTTTCTGCCTGGTCGCGCATTTCGTTTACCATACAGGTGCAGCTTTGCATCTTGAAATGCCAGCAGCGACTGCCAGTTCGGTTCTCCATTATGCCAGAGATCCCCGAGCAGATTTAACATGGCCGCCGGGCGAATCAACTCTGTCGATCCAAGTGGCAGACCGCAAACCGATCTCAACTGCTGCTCGAATTGGTTGGTTACCGCGCCCTCGATCGTCCAGTGACCGGAGTTATGGGGCCTGGGAGCGATTTCGTTGACCAGAATGAGTTCGCCTGCCCGTAACTCAGAGTCCGCCGTGTCGCAACGAACTTGCCGCCGCGGCAAGAGAAAGAGCTCCAGGCAGAGCACACCTTCCAGGCAGATGAATTCGCACAACTGACGGGCCAACCTTTCCGCCTCGGCAGCGACGGCCGGCTCTACCTCTGCCGGCGCGACCGTGACATCAAGTATGTGGTTAACGTGGCGATTCTCGACCAGAGGATAGGCTGCAAAGTCGCCGTCCGCCCCTCGCGCGGCCACCAACGAAACTTCCCTTTCAAAATTCACCTGGGCCTCCAGCACGCATGCCTGCCCACCAAGCGCTTGCCAAGCATCCTCAGTCTGTTCCTCGGATTCGAGTCGAATCTGTCCTTTACCATCATAACCGAAGGCCGCCGTTTTGAGAATGGCAGGAAAACCGATTTCTCCTGTGGCGATTCTTAGTTCAACAAGATTGGATACGGCGCGGTATGGTGTAACCGGCAGTCCCGCCTTGCCGAAGAGTGCCTTCTCCCGCAGTCGATTCTGCGCGGCGTGGAGTATGGAGCCGGTAGGGCGAACGAGTACGCCTTCCGTCTCAGCAATTTCAGTCACTAGCGAAGGTACGTTTTCGAACTCGAAAGTCAGTGCGTCGACTTCTTTCGTGAATGCGCGCACGGCTTCGCGGTCGTTGTAGTCTGCACAGACTTCGCGATCCGCGATCTGGCCCGTAGGGCTGTCTTCCTCCGGTGAAAAGGTATGCAAGCGATAGCCCATTCTGCGGGCCTCCATCGCCAGCATGCGCCCCAGTTGCCCGCTGCCAAAAACGCCGATTGTGGAACCGGGGGGCAATGGATCCTGACCATTCTGTGGCACCTTGCTACTCCCCTTCGCCAAGACGCTCGCCGAGTACTTGCTGGGCGCGTGAGTTTCGGAATTCCTGCAATTGCAGATGTAGTTCGGGCCGTGTAGCTCCAAGTATGGAAATCGCAAGTAGCGCGGCATTGATGGCGCCGGCTTTGCCAATAGCCATGGTGGCGACGGGTACGCCCGCCGGCATCTGCACGATGGATAGCAGCGAATCCATACCATTTAGGGCCTGGCTCTGCACGGGCACACCAATCACGGGCAAGAGCGTATGGCCGGCCACCATTCCAGGTAAGTGGGCAGCGCCGCCGGCTCCGGCAATAATAGCTTCCAGGCCGCGACCGGCGGCAGTCGAAGCGTACTCGGTCATCCACTCGGGTGTTCGGTGGGCCGAGACTACGCGGCATTCATGCGGGAGTTTGAAGTCGGCAAGTGTCTCAGCCGCAAACTTCATGCACCGCTCCCAGTCGGACACACTACCCATGATTACACCTACAAGGGGTGATGGCTTTTTGGCATCCACTTGCAGCAACTCCTTACTGTACCGCCAGGACTATTGCGGCGCGAAACGCGCCCGCAAATTCTTCTCCACCCTTGCGGCAACTGGCAGCTCGCCCACAACAAATCGGCGCCCCGTCAGAAGTTCGTAACTCCGGATATAGCGCTGGCTCGCTTGCAGCGCCAAATCTTCCGTCAGCGACGGCGGGGCTCCGTCGCCCAGATAGCCTCGCGCCGCGTAGGCCAGACGGACAAACTCTTTGTCAAAGTTCTCAGGCTCCGGAATTGCCAGGCCGTCGCCCAGCCTCTGTTCGCGGGCCTTACGGACCTCTTCATAGCTAGCCGCAGTCCAGAACCGGCTTGAGTCGGGCGTGTGGATCTCGTCGATCAGGAGCAGCTCACCGTCTTCTGCCAGTCCGAATTCGTATTTGGTATCAACCAACAGAAGCCCTCCCCGAGCTGCAATCTGCTGGCCTCGGGCAAAAAGCGCAAGCGCGACAATGCAGACTCGATCCCACAACCCCTCCTCTACCAGCCCCTTGTCAACAATTTCTCTGCTGGTAATGAGTTCGTCATGGCCTCCCTTTTCGGCCTTGGTTGTAGGTGTAATTATCGGCTGGAGGAGGGGATCATTCTTGCTCAATCCATCTGGGAATTCCATGCCGTAAATCCGGCGCTCGCCCTGGCTGTATCGATACCACAGGCTCGTCTTAGTTACGCCAGAAATGTAGCCCCGCACGACAACCTCAACGGGAAGTGTTCGGCACTTTCGGCCAACAGTTACATTTGGGTCAGGAGACTCAACGAAGTGACTGGGAATAATATCTCGAGTTTGATCAAACCAGAAGGCCGCAAGTTGATTCAGCACCTGCCCTTTGAACGGAACCAAGCCAAGGATGTGGTCGAATGCGGACAGTCGGTCAGTTGTGATTAGGATGAGCTGATCGTTGCGCTCGAAGATATCGCGTACTTTGCCGCTTCGCTTGACCCCCAGAAAGTCCAAGTCAAGTCCAGCGAATGTCTGTTCCAGCACTCGGGAGTCCATCTCTAGCTACTCCTTAATTCGTCTCGCAGCAGCACGCGTATAGCTACTTCGACTTAACCAGAAGCACTGTCAATCATCGCTCTAAAGAGCGATAGTCCTAGCTGCCCTTCTCCCCCAAGTGGATTCTGAATTGGGTCGACGTGATCCTCTGGATGGGGCATAAGGCCCAAGACGTTACCGGCGGCGTTACAGATTCCGGCGATGTCGGCGACCGATCCATTGGGGTTGAGAGGATAGCGCCCTCCGGCAGGACTTCCACTGGCATCTATGTACCTGAATGCTACCAACCCATTCTGCTCCAAGCGATTGAGTGCCTCGCGATTGTAAACTTGGAAGTTACCTTCGCCGTGGGCCACCGGGCAAAATATAGGTTGGTCCACCTTGGCAAGAAAGTCAGCCCGAGTACCCTGGTCCACGGCCAAATGGACCCAACGGCATTCGAAGCCACCGCTGTCATTATAAGTCAGGGTCACTTGACGTTTCCCGAATGGACTCCCGTGAGGCTTCTGACTGTTCTCGTCATCTGGGTCACCGGGCAATAGGCCCGCCTTTACCAGGGTCTGAAAACCGTTGCAGATGCCCAGAACCGGCTTGCCAGACGCGATGAACTCGTGAAGCTGATCGTGGACATAAGCGTGCAGATCCAGAGCCTGGCGAACGCCGGCGCCGAGAGCGTCACCGTAGGAGAATCCGCCTGGTAGAATCAGCATGCCATAGTCTGACAGCGAGAATGCACCCGCCCGCAACTGATTGATATGCACAATGTGCGGCGCTCCGCCTGCCAGTTCACAGGCACGCGCGGCCTCGGCGTCCCTGTTGGCGCCGGAAACGTGGAGAATCAAGACAGGCAAGGTCATCACTATCGCGCACCCACACTCTGTTTAAGGGTTACTTCCTCCAAAGAGCCATTCATTCGACACTATTCCCTTTCCAGGCTGAAACTATCTCATTCAGTGGAAGAGAGAGGAGTTGCAGCCGGTCATGCAAACAGACCAGATTTTCGGTCGGCGTGACAGCTCCAAGTTGGAAGATCGGCAGCCCAGTCATAGTCGCTTCAAAACCGTCCGCGTCGCGGGGTGCGACTTCCACAAGTAGTCGACCATTGCTCTCGCTGAAAAGTAAGACATTGACGTGGGACATTTTGTTCCCTGGCACTTGCCCAATATCCACCCTCGCACCGAGCCGCCCTCCGATACACATTTCAGCCAAGGCGACCATCAGACCGCCCTCACTCAAATCGTGACAGCTCTGAATCAGCCCGAGGAGCATGGCAGAGTGCAGTGCACGGTAGAGCTTAAGCGGCTCAGAAGGCATGGAGGGAGTCTCGCCTCCATCCAATTCCTGCAGGTGGCAGAGAAGCGAGCCGCCCAACTCTTCACGCGTCTCCCCCAGCAGGTAGATTAAATTCCCAGGTTGTTTGAGATTGGAGGAACATACCTTACGCATGTCGGGAACCAGGCCAATGGCCGAAATAAGTAGTGTCCCCGGAATCGGCTGGCCGTCAAACTCATTGTAAAGGCTGTCTTTGCCGGATATAAAAGGGGCGTTGTAAGCAGTGGCGGCGTCGAAACAACCCTGGCACGCGCGCACAAGGGCGCCCAGCCGGTCTGGCAAGGTGGGGTTGCCCCAGCAAAAGTTGTCTAGAAGCGCGATCCTATCGGGGTCGGCCCCGACGGCAACGGCGTTGCGAAAAGCTTCGTCTACCGCGCTTACCGCCATCGCGTAGCAGTCCCGCTTGCCCAGCAGAGGATTCACGCCAGCGCTGAGAGCGAAGGCGCGGTCATGGCTCCAGGTGCCCATTGGCTTGAGCACAGCCGCGTCGGCAGGTCCGTCCATGTGCGGCCCGACGAATGGACGGCCGATGGTGCCGCCGCGGACCTCGTGATCATAGGTGCGCACGATCCGTTCCTTGCTAGCCACCGAAGGATGGCTAAGCATCTGCAGTAGAATCTCTTTCGCGTCGGTCTGCGCAATCGCCTGCTCCAGTGGGACTTGGAGGGAGGACTCCTGCCCTTGACGATCCAGATAGTGGGCTGCGCGCCGGGGAAGAGGAATGCCGTCGTGCAAAAAAGACATAGGCAGCTCAGCGACTGCGCGGCCACCGTAGCGCACGCGCAGCCAGCCATCACCGCTGAAATGGCCCAAGTCGCGCATTTCGACATCCCACAGGTCTGCCAGTTCTTGGAGGCGAGGCAGGTTGGCGTTGGGCACGGCCATTACCATACGCTCCTGGGCCTCAGACAACCAGATTTCCCATGGCGTAAGTCCGGGATATTTGAGAGGAACATCCTGCAACTCTATATCGGCGCCTAACTCTTCTCCCATCTCGCCGACAGCTGAAGAGAGGCCGCCCGCACCGCAGTCGGTAATCGCGTTGTAAAGCTGCCCATCTCTGGCTGCCTCTACCAGTTCAATCAAACCTTTTTCTGTGATTGGATCGCCGATTTGCACGGCACTGCCAGACTCCATGTGGGTGGCCTGGGTCAACTCGGCAGAGGAAAACGTTGCGCCGTGAATGCCGTCGCGACCCGTGCGCCCGCCCAGAACCACGATGCGGTCTCCCTCCCTGGGCTGGGTCGGATGGGACCCTTTGGGAAGCAATCCAACGGCGCCGCAGAAGACGAGCGGATTGCCCAGGTAACCCTCGTCGTAGATTACTGCACCGTTGACTGTCGGCAGGCCGAGCTTGTTGCCATAGTCGCCAATTCCGGCCACGACACCGTCGGCGACGCGGGCCGGATGTAGAACCCCTGCGGACAATTCGTCCTGTGGCAGGTCTTGAGGCCCGAAGCAAAGTACGTCTGTGCAGGCGATGGGCCTGGCCGAAACCGCGATAATGTCGCGTACGACGCCGCCGATGCCGGTATTTGCTCCGCCAAAGGGCTCGAGCGCTGATGGGTGATTATGCGTCTCAACTTTGAATGCCAGGTCAAACTGATCATCGAACTCAATAATGCCGGCATCGTCGACGAAGGCCGATCGGACCCATGAACGATTTACTTGCTCGGTCGCTGCCTGAATATAGGTCTGCAACAGGCCTTGAATCTCCTCAACCTGAAGCGCGTGCCCTGAAAGAGATTGCTGCGTAAAGGCAATGGTAGACTTGAATGTCTTATGGACGCAGTGCTCGCTCCAGGTCTGAGCAAGCGTTTCCAATTCGACATCGGTAGGGGCGCGGCCGATTTCATCGTAGAAGCTCTGGATCTCCTTCATCTCCTGTGCGTCAAGCGAGAGCATTCTTTCCTTACTACATTGAAGCAGCTCGGCTTCATCCAGCCCTGCCAGGTGGACCCTATCTACCCGATCGCGGGCTGCGCTGCCGTGACCGAAAAGCGGATCGATAGGTCCGAGGCTGTAGCGCTCAATTGTATCATTGCACAGGAGTCCTCGTGCCAGCGTGTGCAGGTCGGCCCGGGAAAGATCTCCCGTCAAGCGGTATTGGGTAGCGGTTGCTGCCTCCAGGCCGCGAATGCCCAGTTCCGCTGCGCCCCGCTCCAGTTCACGCGCCGCCACGTCTGTTACGCCTGGACGCAAGGCCACTTCAATCACATACACACCTTCACCGGAGGGGTGTTGGTCCGGGCCGCCGGCCGCTTCAATCCGTTGCAATGTGGAGTACTTGGCCGTCTCTGTCACAGGATCGACCAAAAGAAAAGCACAGAGCTTTTCGAGCTGCTCTGTGCTCGGCGATTCACCTTTGTGGCTGGAAATGAAATAGAGATGCGACCTTCGGCAAGCTTGCAGCGAATCCACGCCCAACCTGCGTGCAGAGCCCGCAATCCAGGGATCGCCTTCGTCGCTTTGGGTGGTGACTTCAATGCGTAGGGTCGCCACAGCTCTCCTCTGAATCAAAAAGGCCCAATGTCAAGTTGTGGAGGGACCACCTTATGACACAGGGCTCTTCTGAACAAGCAGATGCTTGATCTTACGCCTCTTAGGGCGGCTTAGTTGTACCCCCAAGGGGATTCGAACCCCTGTTGCAGGCTTGAAAGGCCTGAGTCCTAGTCCTCTAGACGATGGGGGCGTGCTGGACGAAAGCACAAGGGAAAGTTTAACAGAGAGAAACCTCACAGGTCAAATTTGGCGGAGTTCTTGATCGCTTTGAAATCGCATAAGTAGTGACCGGATGACACTAGGATCCTTACCTAATCACCCGGTTATCAGTCCTCTCAACGGTCGCTCATCTAGCGGCGACTGACTTGCCAGAGCTCCACAACCAAGTCGGATGGGAAACCGCTAGGGTCAAATTCGGCGGTCTCCCAAGCGTTGCACCCAACACGAGCAAACAGCTCTTCAATAGTCCGGGAGGAGTGATGTTGTGCCTCACCTACAGTCTGATAGAGATAGACCGCGGAGGGCAGAATCACTGGATGGCCCATTTCATAGAGCGCGTACGCTGTTCCGCCGTCACCGAGCCTTTGCATAAATTCGACCTGTTTCTGAGCAATGGTCTCTCCGCCGCGGATGGCGGTAACGTCGAATCGGAAGGCAAAGTGGCTGCGAAGATATCCCTGCTCTTGAAGGAATCTTCCAATCCGTTCGATCGCGACTCCAACTGCTACGAAGTCGCTTTCGTTCTGCAGAGCGCTTGGGAGTTCCAGTGCCAGTCGGTCTGACAGTTGGCCGAAGAAATGCGAACCCACTCTTTCTGAGAACTTACGGCGTGCGGCTGCCAGGTCGTCGCCACTGTACTGCGACGCCAACGAGCCAAAGGCCGAACAGAAGAAGGCATAGGAAAGGGCGTCAAACTCGCCAGATTGAACTGAGTCGAGATCTTCTGATGCGGCGAAACGCTCGGCAAGTCGGGGTCTGGCTACTCGCTTGTAAACCAGCGAGATATACTCGTCGACCATAGCCTGCACCGAAGCGATACCGTCTGAGATCGAGGCCAGAGGTCCCCAGTGGGCCATTACAGCCTCTGTCATCATCGCCAGAAAAGGTTCGCCTATAGGCCACCACTCTTGAAAATCGGGGTAGGGATGTTGTGATACGACAGATGAGAGGGTAGTTGACATGGGTTCACCTATGTAGGTGGAGGGACGTATTACTTGTTTTTTGTACCCTGTAATATCATATGTACAGTACACGTTCGCTTTTCTGTACAGTCATTCTATCTGACCTGGTTGGAGGATGCACAATGAAACGACTACTGCCATTCCTACTGATTGCTGCCCTCTGGGTTGGCGCGTGTGTGACACCTGTAGCCCCACAGGATACAGCCGCCGGCGATGAAAGTGGCTCGAAGGCCGCGGCAGACGACCTGCTCGCGGAAATCATGGCGCGCGGTACAATCCGAATCTCCACAGACCCGAACTACGCGCCGCAGAGCTTTCTCGACGAAAGCGGAAATTTCAAGGGCTTCGATGTGGACGTAGCTCAAGAGATAGCAAGACGTATTGGCGTCGAAGTTGAGTTTGTTACGCCGGACTGGGATCTGATCACTGCAGGCAATTGGGGAGACCAGTGGGACATGAGCGTCGGCTCGATGACGGTCACCACGGCGCGGCAGAAAATCCTCGACTTCGCCTCTCCCTCCTACTACTATACGCCGGCCCAGTTTGCGGCGGTAAATGGGTCGGGGATCGAGTCCCTGGATGATTTGAACGGTGCGACTATCTGTGTAGGCGCGTCCACCACTTACGAAAGTTGGTTGATGGGCGATATGGAAAGTTTGGGACTGCCGCCTGCCAGCTTCTATATTGACGCCCCGCCGGCCGATGTATCAATAGTCCCGTTGACTGTCGACAACGACTGTGTCCAGCAGATACAGGCCGGAAGACAGGAGTTTCAGGCGTTCCTGACCTCGAACACTGTGGTCGAGGCGGCGCTTGCTGAAGGCGTCGCAATCCACAGAGTGGGCAAGCCGGTATTCTCTGAAAACCTTGCCGTAGCTTTTGATAAGAACGCTTCCAAGGACGTTGCCAGTTTGGTTGCAAAGGTTAGCGAAGTCATCGCCGGCATGCACGCTGACGGCACGCTAAGCGACCTGTCGAATGAGTGGTTTGGTGAGGACCTGACAACTGATCCGACAAAGTAAGCGGGAGCAGGCAATATAGTTCGAACTGCGCAGCCGAAACAGCCTCCATGGAGCGAAGAGGAGGGCGCAGTCGTTCCTTACGGGAATCGGAATGTCGACAGCGCCCGCGGAAGACAGGTTTGCATTTCAGGCCGAACAGATTATTGCGTCGCAACGGCGTGACGCCCGCCGCTTTGCCATGGGCGTACGAGTTTCGTACGCCCTTCTGCTGCTGGCGCTTGTATATGCGTTCAGCGGGTCCCGCGTTACGGTCGCGGGGCTGCAGTTTACGACCATAACTCTGGACTGGGCCTTCATTCGCAGCCACTGGTTCTTCATCTTCAACGGTGTCTGGCTCACTATTTTGTTGTCGGCACTGTCGATAGTTTTGGCGACGGTTCTCTCCCTGCTGGGCGCTTTAGGGCGTTTATCCAAGTCGCCGCCTGCCTACGCATTGGCGACTTTCTACATTTCTCTTATCAGGGGTACGCCGTTACTCCTGCAGGTTGTCTTCTTCTTTCTTGCGCTGCCGCAATTGGGTATTCGCTTGTCCGGCCTGTCCGCGGGAGTCCTGGCGCTAGGGTTGAATTACGGCGCCTATATGACGGAGATTATGCGGGCTGGTATCCAGTCGGTTGACGTGGGGCAGAGGGAAGCAGCGCAGGCGATGGGCATGACTCCGTTTCAGATTATGCGGTTAATCATCCTGCCGCAGGCTCTGCGTCTGGTCATCCCACCGATTGGCAATCAGTTCATCGCAATGCTGAAGGATACGTCGCTCATCTCGGTCACCGGTTTTGTATGGGAACTGCTGTGGAGGGCGCAGAAGCAAGGGCGGGCGAATTTTCGAAGCCTTGAAGCTCTGCTCATCGCGGCGGTCTTCTATTGGATCATAACCATTATATTCTCGGCATTTCAGGCACAGATCGAGCAGCGCCTATCGCAGGGCTATCGGTCTGCTCTTTAGAAGCACCATCTGTTGCCGGCCTCTCAGCCACGTCCGCCAAACGACAGGCTGAATTATACGGTTCTTTTAGATTGCTCTGCGCTTACAAATGGAACTCGATTTCATGTATTTCTTGGAGGCTGAAACGTATGACACTGAAGCTCAGCATCTGTTCTTACAGCTTTCGCCGATCGTTCGAGAGCGGCGTGATGGACTATCGCGGCTATGTGGCTTTCAATCAGAGCCACGGATTTTCCCAACTGGACCCATGGATGCAGCATATAGAGCCGGCACTGGATGATAAGAGTTGGCTGGCAGACGCTAAGAGCATGGCCGAGGACGCGGGACTCCCCTATGGCTGCATTGCAGTAGATGGCGGCCACATTTATGAGGAGACTGCGGCCGAGCGCGCACAGCGCCGGGACATGGCCTATCGCTGGCTCGACGTTGCTGAATCACTGGGAGCATCGCAGTTGCGAATTGATACAGGCGGGCCGGAGGATTTGACCGACGACGTTTTCGAGATCATAGTGGATGGCTACAACGACCTGATCCCGAGAGCAAAGGGAGCGGGCGTGGAGATCGTGGTGGAGAACCATTGGGGGCCGACCAAGTATCCGGAAAATACTGTGCGCCTTCTTGAGGCGGTAGAAGGACTTGGGCTGCTGTTTGATTCCAACAATTGGGCCGAGGGTACACAGGAAAGAGCTTGGGAGATGTGTGCCCGCTATGCTCGCCTCACCCATTTCAAGACGTTTTCATTCGACAGCCAAGGCAACGATCCGTCGGTCGACCTGCATAAGGCAATCGCGATCCTGCAGCTAAACGGCTATGATGGGGTCTGGGGCATCGAGTCGACGCCCGTGGATGGAGACGAGGAGGGCGCGGCGATCAAGACAAGAGATCTGATACGCCGTGCGCTGGGCGACTAAGTGTAATTATATTGGGCCCCGAAATCTACCGCAGCGGTGGCCAGCTGCGGGGACTCTATCAATCTTAGAACTATCTCCTTAGCGAAGAGAATCTGACAATGACAGTAGAGAAGACTCGAATCGGCATTATCGGCGTTGGCCAGATAGGAAAGGGCCACGTTCAGACTTATATGAGTATGCCGCACGTTGAGATTGCGGCGATTTCCGACATAAACGAGGCCGAGGCCCAGAGGGTGGCGTCAGAAAACGGCATTGCCGACGTTTACACGGATTTCCGGCAGTTGTTGGCACGCGACGACATCGTCGCGGTTGACGTCTGCCTCCACAACAACTTTCACATGGCGGCGACTGTAGCGGCCCTTGAGGCGGGAAAGCATGTATTCTGCGAGAAGCCGATGGCCGGCGCGTATATTGACGCTGAAAAAATGCTGACGACTTCGAGGGAGTGCGGCCGGATGCTCAGCATACAGAATCGCGAATACTTCATCAACGAGACGAAAGCGGCCAAGTCCCTGATTGACGGCGGATATCTGGGCAAGTTGTATCATGCCCGCTCAACAGGTTATCGACGGCGTGGACGTCCCTTTGTGGACGGCTACGGCTCGCCCCTGTTCGTGAACAAAGACACCGCCAGCGGCGGCGCGCTCTACGACATGGGCGTCTATCATATTTCCACAGTGCTCTTCTTGCTGGGCAATCCTGACGTGCTTCGAATATCTGGCAAGACCTACCAGGAAATAGCAATGGATGCGGCGCGGCGTGAAAGCAGCAACTACAATGTAGAGGAGTTGGGGCTGGGCTTTGTACGGATGGCAGACAATATCACGTTGGACATTATCGAGGCTTGGGCGATCCACTTGGACGCATTTGAAGGATCTTATGTCGTCGGCGACGAGGGAGGCGTGCGGCTCGATCCCTTCGGCTACTTCCACAGTGCCGGCGATCTGGACTTGGATTCTTCGGGCGACTTACGGATGTTCGACTTTCGGCTGCACAACGTACGCGAGCTGGGAGACGTTTACGACGGCACGCAGCAGCACTGGATCGCTGCAGTGGAGGGCAGGGTAGAACTGCTGCCTACCGCGGAGATTGCGTTGAATTGTATGCTCATCTCTGAAGGCATTTACCTCTCTAATCAGTTGGGCAGGGAGGTAAGCGCGGAGGAGGTGAGGGAGGCCTCAGTTTCGACCGCGGTGGCAATCTGACAGCGGAATAGAAGAGTACCAATTTCAAAGGGCACGAAGGATCATCCATATGAGACTCCGTGCCCTTTGTAGTTGAGACAGGTCTCTTGATAGGAGATACGAAGGATCAGACGGCCTGGCAGCGGATGAGGCGGGCCGATTCGTGCTGGTCGTTGCGTACGGTTTGGGCCTCGCCGGGCGGTATGAACGCACCATCGTGGCGGCCTGCCTGCAGAGTGTCGCCACCTGCGTCAATGCTAACTAGCCCGTCCCAGACAAACCAGACTGCTTCCTTGTCTTGGGATGCGGGCGCCTCGATCTGCCCACCTTGCTCCAGTTCATAGAAATCGAGCCGCATTTCCGGCGTCCCATTCAAAGGAGAGGCGGGCTGCCATATTTGCGCATCCTGGTTCTCTGAGGATTCCCCAGATGCAAGGTTGTCGATGCGGACAGTGGTTTTGTGATTATCAGGCGGGCGCGGTGTGGTCCCCGTTTGCGAGGGGTCTCGTTCTCCCCGGTACAGCGCAAAGTCTGGCGGCGCCTGGAAGCTGATAAGAGTTGCTTCAGAACCGCTGGTATTGACGGTACCGTGAACTTCCGGCGACGGCACGTAGGCAAACTCTCCAGCGTTAATGGGCGTGTAGGTATCACCCTGCCGCACCGAGACTCCCCCTTCAAGCACAATGAAGATGTCAGCGGAACCTTCGTGAAAGTGCTGAGGGAACTCCTCCCCGGGTTGAAAAATGGAATAGTTCAGCGTGATATCCTGCGCACCTGTTGAGGGCCCGACCAGGTTGCGGGAATCGCCTTTGCCCATCTGAAAGGTTGCGGCCTTCTTTGCTGATAGCAGAGTTGCCATGGGTCTATCTCCTGCTGCATTTGTTGTGGGGGCGCGGTCGTCTGAGACAAGAATTCTTGCATCAAGGTTCGGGGCGCGACAGGGCAGAGCAAACCATTATCGTTACCAGTTACACTGCCCGTCGCACGCGAGGAACACTAACGCGCTTGGCTACACTCCGTAGTGCGAACCGTCGCTGAGATTGTTGGCGGCGCGCACTGGTCGGAAAAGTGTCTGGCGCAGCGGCGGCATCGAGGCTACGAGACCTGGGTCCGGATCCCAGTCGTGCCACTTGCTGTCGACCGTGTTGTAGCAACTGAAAACCGCAACGCGTGGATCATCGCGGTTGGTCCACGGACGGGCACTGTGTGTAAGAGATTCGGTAAAGAAAAGTACCGAGCCGGCGGGACAGGTATAGGCATCCCAGACCGGCGAGTTCTGGTCATGGATTGATTCGGGGGCGGGATAGGCGGCTTTGTGGCTTCCACTTACAACGAGCGTACCGTCGCCCTCGCAGACCGGATTCAGCTCCCAGACAACGCGTGTGAGGCCGGCGTGCGATTTGCCGGGAACGCTGTGATAAAAGTGCGTGTCGCCAGGGAAGCGGAAGAAGCCACTGCCGTTGTGCGGCCCAAACTTGCCGTCGCCTGCTTCGCGGTAGAAAAGGTGCGATGACTCCATGCGGAAGCCGTAGCAGTTTTGACGCGAAAGAGGAGGGAAGGCGACAAATTCGTTCATGAATCCAACCACAACCGGATGATCGATGAGCTTTTGTAGCGGTCCGCCTAGTGTTGAGCGCTCTTGTTCGGGGATCGAATCAGGGTCATGTTGGAGCCTCAGGCCGAAATCTCGCATCTCGGCAGCTTCGGCCTCTGACAGGACGCCAGGGATGAGTAGCCAGCCGCGAGTATCGAAGAGATATTTCTGTTCCTGAGTCAAATTGACGACGGGCAGGCCGTCAGCGTTAACACTGGGAAACTCCTGGGCACTCATGTCCAGTTGTTGTCCTAGACTGTGAGCGAAGAGGTAAGGCGTGTTCTTGGCGTGCTGGTTGTTGGTTGACATAGTGACGTATGTCCTTTCGATTGTGCGGGTGGCTGGCTTTCCCCACTGGTAGTGGCGGGACCGTTTGACTCAGAGATAGCTGGAATCATACAACAGATGAGGACAATGCTAAAGTGGCTACATTTTCGGTGGTCTGATTTGCAAATTCGAGGAAGAGGAAGAATGGTTTGTAATTCGAATTGAACGGAATGAAAAGGTCGGGAGTTGCAGAACATGAACCTTTTCGGCACTGCGGCTGATGGGTTGGCTACGCTTAGGTGAATTTCTCTGCGATCGGTGCAGATTACATTTAGAGTGGCGCACTTTCCAAAAACCCGACCAAGAATCGGGATTTTTCAGACGTTTTGCGGTTGTGTTCTGCGCATGATACACTCTCCGAAAATTGTGGGTTTCCTGCATTGGATTGATGGCGGTCGGTGTGGGCTTTTCATTCTGATCCCGACCAGCGAATACGTTTCCAACCTTTCTTCAGTAGGCGTCGTCTTCCACTCTAAAAGGAGAAAACGATATGACGAGACTTACGCGTAGAGAGTTTCTACACAGAACCAGCTTCGTTGCAGCGGGCGGCCTACTGGCAGCATGTGCCGCGCCGACTGCGCCAGCAGCCGAAGGTGACAGCGCCGCTGCTCCGATGGAAGAGACTATTGAACTGAGGGTGGGGGCGATTGCCGGGATTGTGACGGAAGGCTTGCAGGCACTTGCGGACCGGTACATGGAGGAGAATTCCAATGTCTCGGTGACCATCGATGTGTTGGCTGATGAGCAGTACCAGCAGGCGTTCCTGCTGTTTTCCAGCGATGACACGCCAGATGTCTCCTGGTATCAGTGCGTGCCGGCAAATCGGTTCAATGACATGGTGACCAATCAGATCCTCGTCCCGCTCGACGACCTGTACGAGCAGGAGGGTTGGTTCGACGCCTATCCCGAGGGCATTGTTGACTTCCAACGACAGCCGGACGGCCACTACTATTCGGCAACAAGCTCGGTGGTATGGACACCGTATACCTACTATAACAAGGAGATCTTCGAGGAAGTCAGCGTCACACCTCCGGAGACTTGGGACGATCTCTATGAGATGTCGAGCGAACTGCGCGACGCCGGCTACCAACCGTTAACCGTTGACTACAACATGGGGATCCAGAGCCACTTCAGTGACGGGATGCAGTTGCGTTCCTGGAGCAGGGACCAGTATAACTGCATGCCTATCAAGTGGCGTGCGGACGTGCCGGCATCCTGCGACCAGTACACCTGGACCGATCCCGACTCGATTCGCATCTTCGAATACATCAAGGCGATGGTAGACCATGGCGTTTTTGTCGACGGCGTAACCGGACTGACTGAATACCAGACCGGTAGGTCGTTGTTTACGACGGGCAAGGCGGCGATGTGGCAGACCGGCTCGTGGGACGGCGGCTCTGCAGGGTTATCGCGCGATGTCGAATTTGAAATTGGCTACTTTTACTATCCCGAGATCAGGCCGGAGAGGACAGGGAAAGTTGGGGCTTGGGTTCCTGATGGTCTGATCGTTCCAAAGTCGGGACAGAACATTGAGGCATCGTTGGAGTTTCTTGCCTGGACGTACCGGTTACCGCAGGCTTCCCTCTATGCTCAGACTGCCGGCATTCCCCATGGCCGTGCGGACATTCCCAGCGAGGTGTATAGCGAGATTCTCAGTGAGATGCAGTTGCAGTTCCTGGAGGACAACAAAGAGTACGGGACGCCGGCGTTGTATGAGGCTTCCAGCAATCAGCCTTATCAACAGGCGACGGTCAAGTCGGTCGATCAGATGATGGCCGGCGGTTTGACGCCTGAAGAAGCAGGCGCGTGGCTGCAGGAGAAGACTGAGGAAATACACGCCGAGCAGAGTTAGGCGGAAAAGGGTAGAGGGAGCGCTCACAATCGAAATGGAAGCGCATCGCGTACAGGGAGGTTCCTGGGGACCTCCCTGTTTTCGTATGGAGGTGTAGAGTTGGCAGCAATGAATCCACGGCAAGATGCAGCGGCGGCGACATCTGGCCGCAGTCAATTGATTCGCACCGTCAGGAATGCACTTCCCTGGTATCTGTTTATCGCCCCGGCGTCGCTAATGCTGCTTGCGCTGATGGCCTATCCTCTCTTTGATACGTTGCGGCTTTCGCTTTTCAAGTGGGGCGGGCTTGGGCCGCAGACATTCGTCGGGATGCGAAACTTTGCCAAGCTGTTTGGCGACGAGGTCTTCTGGCGTGCCCTCGGCAACAGCTTTATCTTTGCGATCGTAGTTCCCTTCTTTACGGTGTCGATTGGTCTGTTCCTGGGTGTTGCGATCAGTCGCCGAATGAAGGGCTGGCAGGTCTATCGCATCGCATTCTTCATTCCGGTGATGATGTCAGGCGTGGTGGTCGCAACGCTATGGGCAAACATGTTTGAATTCAACCACGGCCTGTTCAATACTGTACTGCGCGGTATTGGTCTCGATGGGCTGGCTCAGAACTGGTTAGGTGACCGCAACGTTGCCTTGATGAGTGTCATGCTTGTACCGATCTGGCAGTCGGTGGGATTTCCCATGATCGTGTTGCTGGCAGCGATAGAGGGGATTCCTCAAGAGATGCACGATGCTGCGACAATGGACGGGGTAAACGAGTGGCAACGCATCTGGGGTCTGATCGTGCCGCTGATAAAACCTGTGCTGGCGTCGATCACAATGCTCTCGATCATTGGTGCAATGAAGGTGTTCGATCTTGTGCTCGTGATGACAAAGGGCGGGCCTGCGTTCAGTACGCAAGTACTGGGCTACTACCTGTTCGAGACGGCCTTTCGTTCGGGCAATTTCGGCTACGGTTCAGCAATTGCAGTTGTGATGTTCGTAGTCGTCTTCGCCGTCGCATACGGTTATGTACGGGGCGTACGAATAGAGAGTGTTGAGTATTGATGTGGTGGTGCAAACCAGAGATCAGGCATTAAGAGCGAGCGAATGTTTGTCTCACTGTGTGACAGGGACAGGTGAAATTGGGGGAAAGGGTCAGATAGATGGCAGTTGACAGGGTTACATCACGGCCGACGGAAGGGAGCATACAGGTTGGCAAGACTGCTGGATGGTGGGCAGGGAGCAGTTTGCGGCCAATCATCTATGGACTGCTTGTGGTTGGAGCACTTATTCAGGTGTACCCGATATTCTTTCTGTTGATGAACACGCTAAAGACGGACACCCAGATACTGAACACGCCGTTCAGTCTGCCGACCAACTTTTCGCTTGCTCCGTTTGTGGACGTTTGGACCGGTGACCGCACGGGTATGTTTTTCGGCAGGTATTTCTTTAACAGCGTTATTGTGCTTGCGGCTACGTTGGTGTTGATGCTGGCGATTTCCTGTCTTTGCGGCTATGCGATGGCACGCGGACAGTTTCCGGGGAACGCCACATTACACCAAGTGCTGTTGCTCAGTCTGGCAGTGCCGGCGCACGCACTTGCGATTCCACTCTACTTTTTTGTGGGCAGCCTCGGCTTGCGAAACAGCCTCTTTGGGTTGACGCTCGTCTATGCCGCCATTGGGGCGCCTTTCACCATCATCTTGATGCGAGCTTATTTCATGCATCTGCCGGTGGAGTTGGAAGAGGCGGCACGCATAGATGGCTGCGGGCGGCTGGGCGTCTTTCTGCGAATTGTTGTTCCGATCAGCAGGGGACCGATCGCCGGCATGGCGATCATCAACATCAACTGGATTTGGAGTGAGCTTTTCTTCTCGCTTATTCTCATGAACAAGGCAGACGTTCGCACGCTGCCGCTAGCGATCGCATTGTATAAGCCGGCGCCAATGACGGTAGAGACTGTGCTGGGGCTGCAGTACGCGGCGATGGCACTGGCTACGATACCCGTTCTGATCTTGTTCTTCCTTTTCCAGAGGCAGATTGCTTCGGGAATGACGATGGGAGCGTTCAAATAGCTGGGGCAACTGCAGCGCTTCATTGGGCAAGAGACATGCGGACTGGCACGTACAAGGGAGTGGGAAGATACCGATGTTTAATTCTGTTCCGAGACCGGTTAAGGAAGTGGTTAAGCAGATTGCCAAGAATGGCCTTCTAACTTGGGAAAGGCTTGAATCAGGCGTTGCGTTTGACCTGACCTCCAGTCAAATGCTGGCCAATCCCTATCCTACGTATCAGAAGTTGCGAGAGACGGACCCAGTCCACCGAATGAGGCTGGTAGACGGCTGGGTTCTGACTCGGTACGACGACGTACAGGCGATGTTGCTGGATCATCAACGGTTTTCGAATTGGGGGGCAGGGGCAGGCGACAGACAGTACACGAGGGACCGCAGTATGCTTGACCTGGACCCGCCGGATCACACACGATTGCGTTCGCTTGTTTCCAAAGCATTTACCCCTCGCTCGGTGGCTGCGCTGGAACCCCGCATTGAAGAGATCGTGGAAGGCTTGTTGGACGGCGTTGACGGGGAAGGTCGATTTGACTTGATAGACAGTTTCGCCTTTCCACTTCCCGTCATTGTCATCGCCGAAATGCTGGGCGTTCCGGCCCAGGACCTGGAACAGTTCAAAGAGTGGTCGAATGACATCGTCATTTCGTTGGAACCTATTCTAAGTAGGGAGCAGAGGGATCAGTTCCGCCGTTCGGAGCAGGAGCTATACGAGTACTTCGAGGGAATTATTGCACTTCGGCGAGAGAATCCGGAAGACGATCTTGTGAGCGCGCTGCTGGCCGCTGAGGAAGAAGGCGACAGGCTTTCGCACGGGGAACTCCTGGCCACCCTGCTGCTATTGCTGGTAGCGGGCAACGAGACGACACGCAATTTGATCGGCAATGGCATGTTGGCTCTGCTGCGAAATCCCGAGGAAATGAGTCGGCTGAAAGAGCAGCCTGAGCTCATTGACCCGGCGATCGACGAGTTGCTCAGATACGACAGCCCTGTGCAACTCGATGGTCGAACGCTCTTGGAGGACGTTGAGATGGGAGGAAAGCGGATGCGTGCAGGACAGCAGGTTGTCGGGGTTGTAGGAGCCGCCAATCGTGACCCAGCGGCTTTTTCAAATCCAGACAGGCTTGATATTCGCCGTCAGGAGAAGAGCCACATATCATTCGGGCGCGGGATACATTACTGTTTGGGCGCATCGCTGGCGAAGTTGGAAGGTAGAATTGCGATAACCAGTCTGCTGAGACGGTTTTCATCGATTCGACTGGCGGCGGCACCGCAGCAGAGAAAGCAAGTCGTGCTGAGAGGTGTAGAAGACCTGCTAGTAGATGTTGAACGTCCGGCACTTACTGCATTGGCTGGAAGCGAGCAAGTGCGTGCGCTCGAAACAGGTGTGGCCGATTCTTGACTTTCGATGTAAATTACGATAGCCTTGCAACCAGATTAGAACCGGTCCTACTTCAGTACCATAAGGTCCTTAAACGAGAATGAAATTGAAGAGCCTTGCTATCGTGAGGAGGAGGCCCGCGGGAAGCGGGCGCAGTGTTCGGCAGCAGCTTTCCTGAGGGAACGCCGTTGCATCGCGCAGTCCTCTTCGCTCGTTTCCCGTTTGCCGCTTCGGATGGTCCGAAGTGGCGTTTTTTGTTTTCACGGTCAGATTTACTTATGCGTTGCAAAAAGAGACGCAACAACAGAACTCTCTACTTGCGTTGGAATAAACGAACTTTCTACTTGTCTATTGAAGATTGAATTCTCACTTGCTCTGCGAATTCTTGAAGGAACTTCACGGTAAAACGATAGAGCCTCTTTCACCACTATAAGGAGTGTGTATGGCTGTCACAGGATCTGTAAGAAAGGCGGTGCTCGCCTATTCCGGCGGCTTGGATACCAGCGTAATCGTCCCTTGGCTGCGGAACAATTACGGATGCGAGGTTGTTTGCTTTTGCGCCAATCTGGGCCAGGAAGAGGAGTTGGATGGGCTGGAAGAGAAGGCGGTCGTTTCCGGGGCGACGCGCTGCTATGTTGAGGATTTGCGGGCCGAATTCCTGACCGACTATGTCTTCCCGACAATGCAGGCCGGCGCGATCTACGAACGGGACTATCTGCTGGGAACCTCGTTTGCACGTCCGTTGATAGCTAAGCGGCTGGTTGAGATCGCGCAAATGGAGGGCGCTGACGCGGTCTCGCACGGCGCGACTGGGAAGGGAAACGACCAAGTGCGCTTTGAATTGACTGTTATGGCACTCAATCCGAAGCTGAAAATCATCGCGCCGTGGCGAGAGTGGGACATTCGCGGGCGCTCGGATGCGCTGGACTATGCGGCGGAGCACAATGTTCCCGTCAAGGCATCAGCTGAACGAATCTACAGCCAGGACCGCAATCTCTGGCACCTGAGCAACGAGGGGGGGCCTCTGGAAGATCCTTGGACAGAGCCGCCGGCCGATATGTTCGAATGGACCAGTTCGCCGGAAAATGCGCCGGACGAGCCCGGCTATGTCGAGCTCTACTTCCGACGCGGTTATCCTGAACGCTTGAACGGTGTGGCTATGGGTCCGGTAGAGCTGATGCAACAACTAAACGAGATAGGTTGCGAACACGGCATCGGCCGTGTGGACCTGGTTGAGAACAGGCTGGTGGGTATGAAGAGTCGCGGCGTTTACGAGACGCCGGGTGGCACTGTCCTGTACAAGGGACATGCTGCGCTGGAGCAGCTTTGCCTGGACAAGGACACACTGCATTGGAAGCAACAAGTAGGCTTGCGCTATGCCGATCTAGTCTACAACGGGCTCTGGTTTACCCCTTTGCGAAGAGCGCTGGACGCATTTGTGCAGGAGACGGAAAAGTCGATCAGCGGGACTGTACGCCTGAAGCTGTTCAAGGGAACGGCGATGGTAGTTGGCCGACGGTCGCCGCACAGTCTTTACCGCGAGGATTATGTTACATTTGACGAGGACGACGTTTACAATCAGGCTGATGCCGAGGGTTTTATCCGGTTGTTTGGCCTGCCTCTCAAAGTAGAGGCGCTGTTGCGGGAAGAGCACCCTGCGGATGCAATGCCGCCTCCAGCAGAAGGCGCCGGGCCGAAGGATGGAAATTGGATCAAGAGGGACTAGGACTAGGGGCATAGCCCTATAGGTATTGCGTCATTTAGAGCAGGAATGGGCCGCTGTGTTGACCAAGACAGTTTGCTCGCCTGGCTGCCCTTGTTTCACCCAATAAACATGAAACATGGAGACAATCATGTCATCGACAGAACATGCTTTTGCCGGACCTTCAACTCCTCCTAAACCTGTAAAGGGCTTCGATGCTGCGGGGATTCATTGCGGAATAAAGCCCACGGGAGCGTTGGACCTGGCGCTGATTGCCAGCCCCACAGCCTGCCGGGCGGCAGCGGTGTTTACCCAGAATGCTTTTCCGGCGGCGCCGGTTTTGTACGACCGCGACCTTGTGCGGTTGAACCCGGACGGGACGCACGGCGTCGTAATAAACAGCGGCAATGCGAATGCCTGCACGAGCGCGGAGGGCAACGCTAACGCCCGTCGCATGGCCGAGGCGGCGGAGAAGAGCATGGGCAGCACCGACAATACAGCCTTCGTGATGAGCACCGGAGTCATCGGCGTGCAGTTGCCAATCGGTGTTATCGAGGCCGGGATACCCGAAGTAGCTACCAAATTGCGACCTGATGGCTGGGAAGAGGCGGCCGAGGCGATAATGACGACAGACGTGTTTCCCAAGTGGGCATCGGGCCAGGCGGAGGTCGGCGGAAAGACGGTTACCGTCACCGGGATCGGCAAAGGCGCGGGAATGATCCATCCTAACATGGCGACAATGCTTGCGACGCTGGCGACGGACGCGTCGATCGCGCAGCCGTTGTTGCAGAAGGCCTTGTCGAAGGCGGTCAGTCACAGCTTTAACCGCATCAGCATTGACGGAGATACCAGCACGAATGATACCGTTCTAGTACTTGCAAATGGCGCGGCCGGAAACGCCGAGATTACTGAGGAAGGGGCGGACTACGACGCGTTTGTGGCAGCGCTGAGTGCTGCTTCGATGGAGCTCGCGAAGCTTATAGTGCGTAACGGCGAAGGTGTTACCAAGTTTGTTACGGTACAGGTGGAGGGGGCGGTCAGCGATGGCGAAGCGCATCAGGTCGCAAACTCAATTGCGAAGAGCCCGTTGGTCAAAACGGCCTTTTTCGGGCATGACGCCAACTGGGGGCGAATCCTGTGCGCGGTTGGGTATTCGGGCGCGACGGTTGATCCAACGCGGGCGGATTTATTCATCGCAGCGGGGCAGCCGCAGGCGGGCAACCCGGAATTGCAGCTTGTGGATGCGGGCACGCCGACCAACTATGAAGAGGCGGATGCGTCGGCGATCTTTGCGGAAAGCGAGATCAGCGTGCGTGTGCCGCTGGGGCTTGGCGAAGGCACGGCAACCGTGTGGACTTGCGACCTGAGCTACGACTACGTATCGATAAACGCCGAATATCGAACCTAACAAGTGGACGGCTGACAATATCCCTTGCGAGCCGCCTAGGGTTCACTGGCAAAAGACAGTGACCTGGGCGGCTCTTGTGTTTAGACGCCCCAGCGTTGACGCGCCTCTTCCATTGGCACGGTCTCTCCCTTCATCCAGGCATAGTGCGCCATCGGGTTTTCGCCGATCCACCGTTCGTCGACCGGTTCGTCGGCGCGCTGGTAGCGGGTGTCGCAGCTAAGGCGGAAACGGCCGGTTGTGTTGGAGAGGGAGCCGTGCATAGTGTACATGCCGAAAATGAGGGCATCACCCATTTCGAATTCGGCGCTGCGCCACTGGCCGCCGTAGGTGTCGACGAGCTCTACGGGATCGTTGGAGAACCAGCCGGTGACTTTGTCGCGGTCGACGTCCATCTTGCCATAGGTCTGCCTGATGAGGTCGAAGCGGTGGGAGCCGACAAGTAGCGCAAGTGGACCCATTTCGTAGGGCAGGTCGCCGAGGGGAGTCCAGACGGTGAAGACGTTCTGTGTGCCGCGGCCCATGTAGACAATGTCGTAGTGGGCGCCGGTGAAAGCGCCGGTTGGGACTACGCGCAGCCATTTGAAGTCGTAGGTAAGGCTGGGCCCTTCGAGGTATTCGGCGAAGAACTGCATCAGGGAAGGGGCTTCGACGACATCCAGGAATTCGGGCGTGTGGGTGACGGCTTTGGAGCCGCCGTAGAACTTGCCGCGTTTGCCTTCGGCGATTACGCCATCCATGAGGGATGCGCCGGGCGCGAGTTGCTTGGCCTGGTCCAGATTTTCGAGAACGACGCGACGGGCCTCTTCAACTTTCTGTCGGTCGTGCAAACCGCGAATGAGCAAATAGCCTTCATCCTGCAGGCGACTGCGCAGAGCTGGCAAGTCCTCCCTGTCTGCGGTCGAATCGCGTAGTTCATCGAGATAACGTCCTCCCATCTCGAGATCGTGTTTTCCCATTGTTAGTTTCATAGTTCAGATTCCGAATTTCAATGTTGGAATTACGGTTTATTTGATGCTGCCTGCGGTCAGGCCGGCGATGAAGTAGCGCTGGGCGAACAGGAAAATGAGCAGGATCGGTAGGATGGAAACAAAGGAGGCCGTGAAAATGAGATGGAGTGGGACGGGCCTGCCTGATACGCCGGAATCCAGCACGGCAAGAAAGAGCGGTAGCGTGTACAGCTCCGGCTTGTTGAGGTAGATCAACGGGCCCATAAAGGCGTTCCAATGGCCCATGAAGGAGAAGATGGCGAGGGCGGCCATGCCGGGAAGGACGACGGGCGCAACAACGCGCCAGTAGGTGGCGAAGGGACCGCAGCCGTCGATGCGGGCGGCCTCAATCATCTCATCGGGCACGGTGGTCATGTACTGACGCATCCAGAAAACTGCGAAGGGCGTGGCAAGGCCGGGAATGATGAGCGGATACCAGGTGTTGATCCACTTCAACCAGGCCATGATCAAGTAGTTAGGGACGAGGCCGACACTGTTGGGGATCATCATGGTGGCCAACATGGAGAGAAAGAGGGCGTTGCGTCCTTTGAAGCGCAGCTTGGCGAAGGCATAGCCGGCTAGTGAGGCGAGAAAGACATTGCCGACAGTGTTTACTACCGCGATGAATGTGCTGTTCAGGAAAGTACGGGACAAGGAGATTCCGCCGCGGAAGTCGATTTCGTCCGACTGAATCAGGCCTGCAATTTCCAGGTAGTTATTGAAGGTGGGGCGTGTAGGCCAGAATTGCACGGGTACAACGTAGATGTCAGCCAGAGGTTTAAGGGAGGAGGCGACCATCCAGTAGAAGGGAAAAATAAAGATCAAGAGTGCGATGATAAGGCAGAAATGGGTTAGGAATTGGCTCGGTGACGGCCATCTCCAACGGATAGAGGGACCGGTTTCGGGTCCGGCTGCGATGACTTCGGTTTTAGGGCCCATTTGGAACAGTTCTTCCTCGGAACGTAACTACTAAGCCACAGTGGTTGACCAGCCGGTCATCCTTGGAACCATTCAGGCTCTTGGTGACGCAACCGGTGTACAGCCGCCGCCATGCTCGCCAGCCGACACGTTGCTAAGAATGCACACGGTCGGTGAGGGATGGTTTTGTAGGGGGGCGTTGCGGGGGCGCAGCCCCTGCACAAGGGAGGGCCGAAGGCCCGACCGCCCAAAATACAACATTGAGGGGAGAAAAAACACTCTTGGTCCCCTCGTTCAGGATTACGAATCAGTTGCGGCTGAGTAGTTACCTCGGAATTTTATTTATTCGGCAGCGGCGCGTTCGCTGGCAAAGATCTGCAGGAATGAGAGGGAGATAATAATTACTGCGTTTGCGTAAGCGAGAGCGGAAGCATAGCCGAACTTGAAGCTGACAAAAGCCTGTCTGTAAATGATGAGACCCATAAGCAGTCCGGCACGGTCGACTCCGCCGCCTACACCTACAAGCATGTAGGCTTCTTCAAAGATGTTGAACATGCCAATTGTAGAAAGGATGGCGGCAAAGGCGATGACACGGCGCATAAGCGGTACAGTGATATGAAGGAATGCCTGCAGGCCGCTGGCGCCGTCTATGCGGGCGGCTTCGTAGAGCTCAAAAGGGATGCTTTGCAGGCCCGCAAGCATAATCATCATGTTGTAGCCGACCCAGCGCCAGAGAATCATGACGAGGATGGCGGGCTTGACATAGACTGGTTGGTTCAGAAGTCCCTTATACTCGATGTCGAAGATCTGCAGCACTGATCCAAGAGGGCTGTAGACTGAGCCGAGAAAGAAGTCGAAGAGTATGCCAACAACGACTAGCGAAGTAACGACGGGCAAGAAGTAGGCTGTGCGATAAATGGATCGACCGCGAATAGGCCGATTGAGCACGTTGGCAAGGCTGAGGCTGAAAATGATCATCAATGGGACGACGAGAATACCGAGGATGACAGTGTTCGAGAGCGCAATATGGAAATTGTTGTCAGTGAGTAGGCGTGCGTAATTCTTGAAGCCCACGAATTCATTGGCGCGAACACTCTTCCAGTCCTGGAAGCTAATCCAGATGGCGAAGAGGATGGGAAAAGCGCCGAATATACCAAAGAGGATAAAAAATGGCGAGATGAAAACGTATGGAGCGGTTTTTTCCCAGATGAAATAGCGAGACCTAGAGGGAGGCGATGCAGGTCCAAGGGTTGAGGGGGTGGTTGCCACTCCCATTTTCGTGTTCCTTTAGAGCATGGCGACAGAGGGGACTGCCATGGCGCTCTAGCGCGAAACAGTCGGCTTGACTGTGGTACAAAGCACCGGCCGACGCGCGCGGGATTGATAAGTTTGCGAGCGTCGGACCGGTATCATTGCTATTTCGATTAGCCCAGGCCTTGCAGGTCTCGGATTTCTTGTGCGGCCGCGGCTAGAGCATCTTCAGCTCCCATGTCGCCGTCGAGGACTTGGCTTTGCGCCTGAACGAGAACATCCCACGATTCTGACCAACCTTCGCCCCAGACGAAAGGTTTCACGGCGGAGTTGACTTCGGCGTACATTCTGAGAGCGACCTGTCCCCCGTAGAACTCGACGGGCTCGTTCATGATGGGCCAGTCGACCGCCTCGTGGAGAACGGGGAAGAGGGCCCCGGACGTCCAGAGAACCTCCTGGCCGGCCTGTGACAGCTGGGAATACTCAAGGAAAGTGAACGCTTCGGCTTTATTCTTGCTGGTCTCGAGGATGCACAGCTGGGAGCCGCCCCAGGTAAAGGCGCGGCTGCCACCTTCCATCCACGCCGGTAATTGGGTAACTGCCCACTGACCAGAAGTTTCGGGCGCGTTAGCTTCGATACTGCCTGCCAACCAGATGGCGCCAGGGAAGATTGCAGAGGAGCCGTCTTTGTAAGAGGCCAGCCCGATGTCCCACGAAAAGTCCTGGAATACTGCATCAGAATCCCAAAGAGTCTTGAGAAAGGCCAGTGATTGGACCGCTTCTGGTTGATCGACAATTACGTTCTGGAGTTGTAAGTCGTAAATGCCGCCGCCTCGTTGCCAAGTCCAACTGAGCCAGGGGAAATAGTTGTTCTTTGTAATGCCCCAGAGCCGGCTTTCGCCGTCGGAGGCAGCTGACAGCTCTTCTCCCGTGGCCTGCCAGTCCTCGTAACTGCTGATAGCGGTCGGATCGATGCCATACTGTTCAGTGATATCGCGGCGGTAGTAGAGAAGGCAGGGAGACCCATCCCAAGGAACGCCGTAATTCTTGCCTTCGTAGACACCAAGGCTGAGCTTGTAAGGGACGATCCTGTCCTGGTGCGGCGCCATGTGGTCGGTTAGGTCGGCCATGCCGCCAGTGGCCGCCCAAAGAGGTAGGTTGTAGTCCTGGCTGCCGACGATATCGGTCAATTCGGAGCCGGAGACCATAGCGGTCATCACTTTCTCACCGTAGCCTGTGCCGGAGTCTGTGAACTCAACTTGGATATCTGGATGGATATCGTTAAAGGCGGGCATGAGGTCGCGGAAGGGATGGTTCCACCATGAAATGAGTGTGACAGTGACCGGCTCCTGGGACGGCGCCGCACCGGAGTCGGCGGCCGAGTCTTCTCCTGCCGGCACTGCGGGGGCAGCACAGGCGGCGAGAGCGAGAGTGGCCGTGCCAAGTCCGGCTGTGCGCAATAGATCGCGACGCGACAGGTTGTGCAAGTTTGACATAGTTTGTGCTCCTGTTGGGCTGGTGGCGGAAGCTAGGTCGCGGACTGAAGGAAGACAAGCACTTAGTATCCAGTGACAACAAAAAGTCAGGCCTTCCCATCAACGACAACTATAGCGCAGAAATTAGGGCTTTGTCAATGTGTTTTGAGGAACGGCTGGGGTCGGGATTCGTAGGATCGGGCAGGTTAAGCCCACCAGATTACTCCCGGCATTACGGAGCAGTGGCAGAAGCTATGAAGAAGGGAGGCATAGCCGTTGCTTGAATCAGGACTCAAAGGAACAGACGAATTTCAGTAAACTGGAGTTTGCTGAATTGCAATGGCAAGCCTGGCTCACTCAATTAACTTGGCGAAGAGACAGGCTTGAGACATATTCCAAACCCTTGCCAGATACGGTTGAAGTTCACTGTTACTATCTGATGCGTCAGGCGTCATAAAACTGGACGGCCTGGGCCTGCTGAATGATACCCAGTTTGGAGGCGGAGGCGTAGAACCTCTGCAAGCTGGCGACACATCTCACGTCGAACCGGTATTGGATGTTCTTGCGAAGATAGGCGCGGCCGGTGGCGGCCAGGGTCTCGTCGCCGGGATAGTGGGCGCAGGCGATGTCGTCAAGTGAGGCGACGCCGGCTTCGCGTGAATCGCGAATTGCCTGCAGATGGGTTGGGGTGAGGACGCCGGGGCGGCCGGTCCAGAATGCGAAGACGAAGGGGAGTCTCGTCATGCCGCGCCATTCGTTGCATAGGTCGTGCATGTGTAGCCCGAGCGCGACATGGTCGACGAAGAGGGCGTTATCGCCTGTGACGAGGGCGGCATCGCACCTGTTGAGCATGGCGGGCAGGTCCGGGTCCATAGTGACGAACTCCGGTTCGATGTCGAACCACTCGGCGCAGAGGATCCGCATTAGGGTGGCGGAGGTTCGGCAGCTGGAGTCGAGGGCGACGGACCGAGCTCTTGTCAGAGGCTTCCTGGAATACGCAGCGACAGAGGCGATCGGTCCGGTTGAGGTGACGGCGCCTCCGGGCACGACGCGGTAGCGGTGCGTGTATTCGATGGAGGAGAGAAGAGCGAGGTCAACTGCACCGCTGTGCAGCCAGTCGGAGCAGCGGGAGGGCACGTCATATTGGAGGGAAAACAGGTCGGTACGATTGCTGAGACCGTGCCAGAGGGGACGGGCGTTGAGGTACTCAACACAGCCGACGCGAACAGTTCTCTTGTCGGCCTGGGGGGAGCGTGCATCGTCATGGCGGCGTTGCCAATTTGACATGATTAAGACGTCCTTGTCTTAACGGGCCCCTAAGGGCTATGGATTTTGGAGGGTGCAACCAGAAGATGTCAAGGTTGGACCGGGCGTAGTGTCCATGGCTGCGGACGTACGAGTGCTATGATACATCAGGCCAGGCTGACGTGCAAGGCGCTATTTTCTCCAGCGCGGCCGCGGCCTGGAGGACGAGCGTGTCGGCGTGGTGACGGCCGACTATCTGGAGGGCGACAGGCAGGACGCCGGTGGTGAAGCCGCAGGGAACTGAGACGGCATGCTGCCCGGCGGGATAGAAGGGGAAGGTGAAGGGCAGGCGGTCAAAGATGGATGGCGTAGGATTGCATTCGTTCTGCGCGGGCCAGTCGTCGACACCCCAGGCAGTGAGAGGCATCTGAGGTGTCAAAAGAAGATCGTATTCTTCGAAGAACCCAAGAGCCTGGATGTAGAAGCGGGTGCGGGCGATGCTGACATATTCGTAACTGCTAAGCCACAGTACTTGACCAGCCATTCATCCTTGGAATCATTCAGGCTCTTGGTGACGCAACTGGTGTACAGCCGCCGCCATGCTCGCCAGCCGACACGTTGCGATGAAGGCACACGGTCGGTGAGGCCTGGTTTTGTAGGGGGGCGTTGCGGGGGCGCAGCCCCTGCACAAGGGAGGGCCGAAGGCCCGACCGCCCAAATGACAACCATGAGGAGAGAGCAAACACCTTGACTCGCCTCATTCAGGCTCGCAGATTAATTGTGGCTGAGTAGTTACACATATTCTAAGTCATGATTTTCCCTAGTTGGTATTCCACCGGAATCAGGGGTAGGGGGAATCCCACCGTTGTCCCGAACGACTTTGAGAAGTTGCCCGGGAGACAGGATTTGGGGTTCCCCTCTAGCCCCCAGACCATACTGTGTCGGTGCACTCCTTCACTCTCGTGGGTCAAGAATCATAGAATAGGACGGTCGGGGCCTGTTGAATGATTCCGAGCTTGGAAGAGGATTTGTAGAACCTCTGCAGGCTGGCGAGGCAGTCGTCGTCAAAGTGGTACTGGATGTTCTTGTGCAGGTATTCGCCGCTGGAGGCGGCGAGGGTCTCGTTTTCGGGGTAGTGGGCGCAGGCTATGTCGTCGAGTGCGGTAACCCCGGCTTGGCTTGAATCGCGCAAGGCCTGCAAATGTTCTGGGGTCAGGGCATCGGGCCGGCCGGCCCAGAACCCGAATACGAAGGGAAGGCCGGTTAAGCCTCGCCATTCGTCGCAAAGGTCATACTTGTGTAGGCCCATGCCGACGTGGTCGACGAAGAGGGTGTTGTCGCCGATGAGAAGGGCGGCATCGCAGCGCTGGAGCATGGCCGACAGGTTCGGACGCATGGACACGAACTCCGGCTCAATGTCGAACCAGTCTGAGCAGAGGATACGCATGAGGGCGGCGGCGGTCCGGGAACTGGTGTCGAGGGCGACGGTCTTGGCTTCTGCCAGTGGCTTGCTGGAGAACGCCGCAACTGAAGCAACCGATCCCATCGAGGTTACCCCAACCCCGGGCACGATACGGTAACCGGGTCCGTACTCGATGGAGGAGACGAGCGCAAGGTCGACTTCACCGCTGTGCAGCCAGGAGGAAACTTCAGAGGGTACAGCAAACTTGAGTGAGAAGAGGTGGGGGTGATCGCCGAGACCTTGCCAGAGAGGGCGTGCGGTGAGGTACTCAATACAGCCGACACGGACAGGATTCGTGCCGGCTTGGGGGGAGCCTTCAAGTTCTTGGCGCCGTTGCCTGTTTAACATGGTTAAGACCTCCTTGTCTTAACGGGCCCCAAAGGGCTATGGAATTTCATGTGTGCAATCTACGAGTGTCGCAGTTGCACTGGTTGTAGTGCCCGTCATGGGACTCTACAAGCCCTATGATAAGTCAGGCCAAGCGGATGTCCAAGGCGCAATTTTTTCGAATGCGGCTGCGGCTTGGAGGACAAGCGTGTCGGCGTGATGCCTGCCCACGATCTGGAGTGCAACGGGTAGGCCGTCTGAGGCGAAGCCGCAGGGGACGCTGGCAGCGGGCTGGCCGGTGAGATTGAACGGGTAAGTGAAGGGCAGGCGGTCGAAGATCGACGGCGTAGGTATTCCTTCTATTTCGGGGGGCCACTCGTCGACGCCCCAGGCGGTGAGGGGCATCTGCGGCGTGAGCAGGAGGTCGTAGTTTTCGAAGAACTCGCGGGCCTGGTGATAGAAGATGGTGCGGGAAATCTCGGCGCGCCCCAGTTCTTCGGCGGAGTAACGGCGGCCCTGCTGTATCATCTCGACAAGGCTCGGTTCGAAGGCCTGTGGATTCTCGTCGTAAGCCTGGCCGACGCGGGATGCCATGGAGGCGAACCAGCAGACTTCGGCGCCGGGGCGGGGGTTGTCCCAGTCTGGATCGACTGCTTCGACGTTGCAGCCAAAGTCGGAGAAGCGCTCTGCGGCCTCGCCTGCCAGGCGCCGGACGTCGGGGTCGACGGCAGCGTAGCCGAAGTCGGCGCTCCAGGCGACGCGCAGACCTTGCAACGCGGGCAGAGGGTCGGCGACGGCGGCGAGGTAGTCGTCCGGTCGGTTGGCGATGGCGGTGGGGTCGCGAGGGTCGGGGCCGGCGGTGGCCTGGGTGAAAAGAGCGGCGTCGGCGACGGTGCGTGAGATGGGACCGTTGTGGGAACGGGCGGACCAGATGTCGAGGTTGGGCCAGTAGGGCAGGCGCCCGAACGACGGCTTATGGCCGAAAACGCCGCAGAGGGCGGCGGGTATCCGGATAGAGCCGGCGCCGTCAGAGCCATGGGCAAGCGGGCAGAGGCCGGCGGCAACGGCCGCGGCAGCGCCTCCGCTGGAGCCGCCGGGCGTGCGGTCGGTGTTCCAAGGGTTGCGGCCCGGTTCGCCGAGCAAATTGTCGCACATATCCTTGTGGCCGAGGTGGGGCGTGTTGGTCTTGCCAATGATGATGCCGCCGGCAGCCTTGACGCGGCCGGTTACGGCGCCGTCGAATTCTGCGAACTGGTCCTTTTGGAGAATGGAGCCGCTGGTGTGGCGCAGTCCTGCGCTGGGTTCGAGGTCTTTGATGGGAACAGGCAGCCCGTGGAGAGGGCCAAGCTCCTCGCTCCGCATGACTGCGGCTTCGGCGGCGCGGGCACTATCAAGGGCAAGGTCGGCGTCAAAGTCCAGGAAGGCGTTAATGGAAGGGTTGAGAGACTCGATGCGGGCCAGGAAGGCCTCTGTCAGCTCAATGGGAGAAAGCTGTTTGGCGCGAATGGCGGCGGTGAGCTCGGTTGCAGGTGTGCGGAAGAGTTCTGGAGGGGTCACAGGTTAGTTCCTTTATGGGGCTGTTTTTCGCTTGTTAAGTGCGGCCAAGTACAAAGGGAAATACCGCCCTGATTTCATGGTTGCCTAAACGCGACTGTCAGAGGGTTTCTTGTCGTTCACTTGGCAGGCTTACATTCACATAGGACATTCAACGAGAGTCAGAGGAGATCTATGAATTCTTGTACTCCAAGGTTGGCCTGCCGAATAATCGCAGCAAGGTTCCCTGTCAAGTTCATTATGGTTCGGAACCACTAGCTGAGCGTGGGGATGGTCCCTTCGTAAGATGATATGGCTACCCCTTTGACGAATGATAAAGAACCCGATTCTTGTTAGGGCCCGTACGCACCGTCGGCCGGATACCGTGGGTAAGCGACTCATACCGCCATGACGAGAGTTTCGAACTGATCCTCGGGTACTGGTAATCCGTCATCTTCAAGGGTAGAAATGTATAGTTCGATAGCTTCTCTGATATTGGCGATAGCAGCCTGTTTGGTTTCCCCCTGGCTTATGCAACCTGGGAGGCTGGGACATTCAACAACCCAGAAGCCGTCTTCCCCTGGATAGATTACAACTTGTCTCATAGGGATTCCTTTACAGTTCAAAGAGATCGCGAACGGGGCAACTGAAGCTGGGAAGAACCTGGCCCCCGTCTTGCATTTCATTGTCTGAGAGCTTCAGCACCGGCTGATTTGGGCAATTGAACTCAGTAGTTTGAGTCTCGAAATCAACAGTCCAGAACAGGGGCATCCAGGATCTGATCCACATGCGGGCTCTATCGATAACTTCCTGGGGACTATCACTGGGGGAAACGATTTCAGCAACATTGTCAGGAACACCTTCCCAGGATCCAGGTAACTGGAATTCCAAAGGGAGCTTCTGCGTAGAAATGAAGGCGACATCAGGTTCCCTGATCGTGTTCGGGTCATGTTCAATCAGGACACCGAGATCGGAACCTGCCACTCGACCCACCCGCCGGGGCCTTATGAAGCTTCTCAACTCGCTACCCAGATTCATTGTATAGTCGCCGTGTGTTAGTCCTCTAGGTATCGTTCCGAAATTCACCCCCGAATGAATTCGCCACGGATTCATTCACTACAAAATCGAATCGTCGGCGGTCATCAGGCTTTCTGAAGTGATAGTCGTGGTTGTTATCCCCCTGCGGTCGTGAGGTGAGGGCATTATACTACAGAACGGGCGGTGGGAAAGGTGGGCTGGTGTAGTATTGGGTGGTGGAGCAACGGAATTACAGGTTGTTCCTTACCATCGTAGCGATATTTTCTGGGCGCCGGACGGAAAAACTGGGGTCGAGGATGTAGACTGCGGCCCCGTGGGAAAAGTCGAGGAGGAGGGGTCCAAGAATGGCCTCTGAGCCGCACGTCACTCACGCCGGGAAGGCGGGTCCGACGCGGGCCAGGGGCCGAATTCCATGGGTCTTGTACATGATCAGTTTTAGGTTCGCGGCCGGCCTACGGCTTGGAGGGAGGTTCGTCGATGAGGCGGGCGAGGGCGGCGCCGACGGCGAGGTCTTCAACGTGGCCGAAGGCGTTGACGCGGATGCGTCCGGCGCGGTCGATGACAACAAGGCTCGGCGTGCCGCGCAGCCGATAGCGGCCCATCGTAATTGGCGTTGTATCGCCGGGTGTGTGGGCGTCAACACCGACAGGGAACGTGATGCGGTACTCGTGCAAGAACGCTTCCAATGACACAGGTGTCATGGCCTCGTGGTGTTCGAAGACGGTATGGAGCCCCAGCAGGGTGACGTCCTCCCCGAAGTTCTGCTGGATCCGTTGGGCTTGAGGGATTCCATGGGAGACGCAACCTGGGCAGAGCATCTGGAATGCCTCGATTACTACAACCTGGCCTGTGAGATCGGCCAAGGTGGGGTTGTCGTCCGAATTGAACCAGCGAGAGATCTCGAGTTCCGGGGCAGTGCTAATGGACGATTGGTTGGTCATGGGAGTTGCGCTCCTTTCGAGCCCCGCAACTCGTGGGAGACTGTAAGTAGGCGGGGCCAACACTATTTGAAATAGTTTCTCCGGAAATGGCCGGCGTCAATGCGGTCCGGTTCGTTCCTGGTGTTCAGTAAGACTGAAACAGGCTGGGATATACGACGCGCCAACCAGGTGTGCGACGCAGTTCTGTTCTGCCATTATATCGCTATGGTAGCTTCGCTTGCATCCCAGCCAAGTTTCAAACTCCAAACTTAATTGTTCTGTGCAAAGATGAGCCAAACTTCACCATTCCCTCCTGAAACGGAAAAGTGGAAGTTCTGGCTGTCGCGTTCTCCGTTGCCGTCTCTGACAAAGATCGTGTAGTTGCCCGCCACGTTTCCACCCGGAACCTGGTTGAGAGGGACAGTTTTCAGGTAGTTGTACTTATTGCCCTGGGGCCCCTGATGGGTCGAGTTTCCACCACGCGTAGAGTTATTCACCGCGGCTACATGAACGCCATCTTTGTGCAGTTCGACATAATAGCTGCCGCCGATGCCTTGAACCTCGTCACCACGTCCTTCATGGACGAAGCCAACATAGAGCTTCAGATCGCCTCCGCCGTTATGCCGTAAATCTGTGTTGCGCAACCTGAATTTGCAGCCGTCCCCGCCTATGCCTGCGCAGGGATCGGACTGAGGGGGCGCCGCAGTGGGAGGCACGGGTGTCGGTGGGATCGACGTGGCCGGTGGGATCGGCGTGCTCGTTGGGATCGGGGTCGGCGGCGGCGTGGGAATGATAGACGCCACTTGCACGAGCTCCGGATTGATTGCTGTCACCAATGGGCTGTAAATCCACGCATACTGACCTTGGTAAATGATTTGCCACCAGCCGCCAGAAGGATTCTTGCCGGAAATTGGGTATTGGTCGCCGACTGCGGTCTGTCCAAGGATGGGGTAGTTGGTGCCCGGGCCTGCCCGCACGTTCATAATGCGCGAAATCCTCGCCGTTGGAGAAACGGAGGTTGGCGTCGGCGTCGGTGTAGGAGGCGAAGTTGGTGACGGCGTCAGCGTCACCGTCGGTGTAGCTGTCGCTTCCAGAATTGCTATCCGCTCCTCATATGTAGCCATGCGCTCGGACATAGAGGTGACCAGTTCCACCATGGCTTCAACTTTGGCGGCCAGCCCTTCGAGAGTCAGGCCGGCGTCCTGGGCGTAGATCGGCACTGCAATGCCGAGGAGAGTTACCACTATGAGCATTACAAACAGTTTCTTTTTCATCCTCATTCCCGATCGTTGAATCACTAATGTTTGAATTGCGGCTGGATGCGTGCGACTCGAAAGCGGCACTTTCGAGTCAGATAAGAAATCGACGCCCGAGCGAACCCAATTTCGGCGGCGGGTTCATTGATCTTTCGGGCGCATGGTGGGACTCCATGCGATTCTTGCTGGCACAAAGGCAGAAAAGTATGTGCCTTGTCCAGACCTCTTGCCGTTCGTTGATGCGGTACCTAGAGGATCTGGCTGAGGAATAGCTTGGTGCGCTCGTGCTGAGCGTTAGTGAAGAAGTGTTCCGGCGTGCCAACTTCCATGATTTCGCCGGCGTCCATGAATACGATACGGTCGGCGACCTCGCGGGCGAAACCCATTTCGTGGGTTACGACGAGCATGGTCATGCCGGTTTCGGCGAGCTCTTGCATGACGTCGAGGACCTCTTTGATCATCTCCGGGTCGAGGGCGGAGGTGGGTTCGTCGAAGAGCATTATTTTCGGGGACATGGCGAGTGAGCGGGCTATGGCGACGCGCTGTTGCTGGCCACCGGAGAGCTGGCCGGGAAATTTGTCGGCCTGCTCAGGGATGCCAACTCGATTGAGCAGGCCCATGGCGGTCTCATGGGCTTCATCCTTATTCATCTTGCGCACCTGGATCGGCGCCAGCGTGATATTTTCCAGTACGGTGAGATGGGGGAAGAGATTGAATTGCTGGAAAACCATACCGGTCTCTGAGCGGATCTGCTCGATGTTGCGCACGTCGCGCGTGAGGGGGATTCCGTCGACGATGATGTCGCCGGCCTGGTGCTCCTCGAGACGGTTGATACAGCGGATGAAGGTAGATTTGCCGGAGCCGGAGGGGCCGATGATGACGACCACTTCCTGGGCTTTAACGCGCAGGCTACAGTCTTTAAGCGCCTGGAATTCGCCGAACCATTTGCATACGTCCTGGCAGATGATGATTTCTTCTGATGTGGCGTTTTCGGACATTGCGGGTACCTCGTATTGCGAATTTCGTAAACAGTTGCGAATTCTTTTTGGTTTCGAGATTTTTCTCAGCGCTCGCCGACACCGAGGCGCTGTTCAATGCGGCGGCTGGCGTAGCTCATTGTGTAACTGAAGATCCAGAACAGGAGGGCGACGACGACAAAGACCTCCTGCTGGGTACCAAGCCAGTCGGGATTTGCAGTGATTGTTCTGGCGATTCCGAGCAGGTCGAACAGACCTACCAGGGCGACAAGCGTCGTGTCTTTGAATAGACTTATGAACTGGCCTACCAGGACAGGGATGACGGCGCGCAGAGCCTGCGGCAGGATGATGTGCATCGTCGTCCTGTATGTGCTCAAGCCCAGGGCCTGGGCGGCCTCATACTGACCGCGAGAGATTGATTGCAGACCGCCGCGCACGTTTTCGGCGGTGTAGGCGGCGGAAAAGAGAATGATTGCCACGAGGGCGCGCAGTACGCGGTCGACCAGGGGGAAGCCGTCGGGCAGAAAGAGTTGCAGCATGACCTGGCCCATGAAGAGCAGGCTGATCAGCGGGACACCGCGGATGAATTCAATGTAAGTCACACTGATAATGCGGATTGCTGGCAGCTTAGACTGGCGGCCGAGAGCGAGGGCGACGCCGAGCGGGAATGAGAGGGTGATGCCGAAGAAGGCAAGCAGGAGAGAAAGCAGCAGGCCTCCCCACAGGATCGTGGTTACGGTGGGCATCGGACCAGCATCGCCGCTGTAACCGCGTAAGATTACCAGCATAACAACCAGGTAGGCGAGCAGGACGTATACGGCGGCGCGCACGCTGCGCTGGATTGGCAGGAAGGCGCCCAAATAGAATGCGCCTGCACCGGCGCCGGCCACGACGAGAAGGTGGAAGCGCGTCATCCAGGAGAAGAGAGGGACCTCCCTGAGAGCGAGAGGGATAAGGAAAATGATAAGGGCAGCAGTGCTGAATTTACCGCTGATCAGTCGCCACATCAGCCCGATGACGCCGCCGAGCAGATAGAGGGCGAGCCAAAGACGCCAAGCCTCCTCGGCCGGGTACTGCCCGCGCATGATCAGATTGAAGTTTGCTGGAATCACGCCCCACTGGGCGGTGGTGAGGGCCCAGCGCAGCAAGAGCAGGGCAACAAAAATGACAATTGCCGCCGCCACCACGGTCAGGGCCGAGTTGAGCAGGTCTTTGAAGAGGTTTCTGCGCATCCAACCCAGAACTGTTCTGCGTTCGCTCGGTGGCATGACTGAACGGTCCAAAGGCGCGTCAGCCGCAGTCGTCATAGCTCAGATTCTCCTGCGAGTTGAGGTTCGAGAAGAAAGTTAACGGTGGGTCGGGGAAAGGGTCCGCTAGGCACCGGAAGTAGGGAGAAGATTGCTGTAGACACAATTATCTTTCGACCAGGCGGATGCGACGGTTGTAAATGTTCATGAGGAAGGAAGTCAGCAGGCTGAGTGACAAGTAGGTGCCCATGATCATGGTAAACATTTCGATCTCCCGGCCGGTCTGGTTAAGTATCGTGTTTCCGGCTACGGCGAAGAGGTCAGGGTAGCCGATAGCGATGGCCAGGGAGGAGTTCTTGGTCAGGTTGAGATACTCGCTGGTAAGCGGTGGGATGATAACGCGCAGAGCCTGCGGAAAGATGATAAGGCGCAAGGTCTGGGCGGGGTTCAGGCCGAGGGCTGTGGCGGCCTCGCGCTGACCCTTGGAGACAGACTGGATGCCGGCGCGCACAACTTCCGCAATAAAAGCGGCAGTATAAATGATGAGTCCGGATAGCAGGGCCATGAACTGCTGGCTGAGGATTTTCCCTCCTTGCGTGTTAAACCCTTCGAGTACGGGCTGGTCGAAAGTCAGGGGCTGAGGAAGGAAAATCCAGCCAATGAGACCGACCGCGGCGACGGTGACAAGGAACCAGAGTGTGATGAGGGGCATGCGACCAGTACGCTTGCCTTGTTCGCGCAGGAAATAGGCGACGGCGGCGCCGAGGACGAGGCCGGCTGCGAGAATGATCTGGTATGTGGACCAGGATTCGGTGGGCAAGCCCCAGGGGACGGCAACGCCGCGGTTGCTAAGAAAGATTGGACCTGGCAAGACAATGGCTTCGGCGACGCGCGGCAGCTTCAGAAAAACGGCTTGCGCCCAGAAGATTAACAGCACAAGAAGGGGAATGTTTCGAAATATGTCTATGTATATGAGGGCGATACGACTGATCAGAAAATTGGTGGATAGACGCATCACACCTATGACTATGCCAAGCGCGGTGGCGAAGATAATGCCCAGGATGGCCACTTGGAAGGTATTCAAAAGGCCTACGACGAAGGCGCGCGCATAGGTCCTTTCGCGGGAGTATTCGATCATGCTTTCGCCAATGTCGAAACCGGCAACCTGCCCCAGGAAGCTGAAGCTGATGGCGACGGTGTGCTTTTCCCGCAACCCCGTAATCATATTGTTGTAGAAAAAGAGCCCGAGCCCTACGACGACAACGACAACCAGGACCTGAGTGAAGATGCCGAGCACGCGCTCATCTCGATAGAAGGGAGGCCGTATTTGACTGGCGTGAATTTCCTGCATATGGCACCTTTACGGAAATTCAGTCATGCGGCCAGCCGTGTGGCTGGCCGCATGATCGAGTAAGAAAATTACCGGATCGGCGGGGCGTACAGGATTCCGCCATCGGTGTAGAGGCTGTTCAGGCCGCGGGGCAGGTCGAAGACCGTGTCCGGGCCAAGGTTGCGGTCGTAGATTTCGGCGTAGTTGCCCAACAGCCTGATCACGTCGGCGAAGCAGCCAGCGTTTGCGAGGCCGACCTTGGCGCAGAAGTCACCTTCCAGGCCCAGCAGTTTGCCGATATTGGGGTCGTTGCTATCCATGAAGCTATCGATGTTCTGAGAAGTGATTCCGGCCTCTTCAGCCAGCATGGTGGCGTAGACGACCCAGTTGACGAGGTCGAACCACTGGTCATCGCCATGGCGGACGGCAGGACCCAAGGGCTCCTTGGAAAGCGTCACGTTAATAATCACGTGGTCCGCGGGGGCGGTTAGCGTAGTCTGGCGGGAAACGAGACTGGACTTGTCAGTCGTGACTGCGTCACAGCGTCCCTCGTCGTAGGCATTGAAGGACTGGTCGAAGTCTTCGAAGACGACGGCCTCGTAGGAAACGCCGGCGGCGGCAAACTGATCAGCGAGGTTAAGCTCGGTGGTCGTGCCGGTAACCACACAGACGGATGCACCTTGCAGGTCCTGCAGGGTGGAGACTCCGCTCTCCTTGCGCACCATCAGGCCCTGGCCATCGTAGAAAGTGGTGGGGCCGAAGTTCATGCCCAAGTCTGTGTCGCGCGACATCGTCCAAGTGGTGTTGCGGATGATCACGTCGCCTTCACCGCTGGAGAGGATGGTGAAGCGCTCTCTGGCAGAGGCGGGACGCACTTCGAGGGCGTCGGCGTCGCCGAAGATGGCGGCGGCGATGGCACGGCAATAGTCGACATCAAAGCCGGAGAAGTTGCCTTCGGAGTCGAGGAAGCCGAATCCGGGAAGTTGGGCGTTGCCGATGCAGACGAGGTGGCCGCGTTCCTGTACGATGCTGAGCGTAGACTGCGTTTCCTGCATCGCTGGGGCTGCCGCTTCGTCCGACTCGACGACTTCGGGCCCTGCTGCAGGACTCATGCAGGCTGCGATAATCATGCCAATTACCATTGACAGGATCATGCCAGCTTTGTTCAATTTTCTCATGCTCTTCATACTGCGCTCCCTTTAATGGATGGTGGAATGGGAAAATTTTATGGGGCTCGTCAATCGTTGACAAGCCGAGAGACTGCGTGCGGCCGAGCGTAGCGGCGTTGCCCGCGGGCCCTTTGCACGCCCAGTTCGACCGGCATTGCCTTCAGGTTTTACTGTAAAGCATGCCCACCAATCAAGTATAATACAATACTGAATTCGGTACAACAGAGTTTGCAAAATGTGATCTGAGCCTAGTGATTCCGAGTTTCTGCGGTGAATGAGCATGCAGGATCGGGAAATGGCCTGGAACACGAAGCGGGCAGGCGACGTTTTCTGATTGAGGATGCGAGAGCGTCTCATGCCTTCCCGTGACGAATATGATGGTATCTCACAAGGGACCGAGGAGCCAAGAGGGGCGTTCAAATTCAGGAAAATAGCTTGCTTACTTTTGGGCATACAGGACGGTTGGGCTATAATCCGCGAACGTCCGATTCCGGGAAGTTTCGGAAGGCGCCGCCGCTGAGAACACTGACCGGGGTCCCACGCGCAGACTGACAGGAGAACCGAATGCTGGCCGAATTGTCCAATACGATTGCAACCCTTATCGGTATATTTGTTGCTCTGATGGGAGCATTCTTCTTTGCCTTTTGGGTGGCGATGGGCATCTGGACGTTCAATGACATTCGCAGCCGGACACGAGACTGGCTTGCGATCGTTCTTGCGAGTCTGTTGGTGCTGGTTTTTCCGCTTGTTGGCCTGGTCCTCTATATGATGATTCGCCCAAGGGAAACGCTGGCCGATGTTTTCGATCGCGCTTTGGAAGAGGAGTCTCTGCTGAGAGAATTGGAGGCCACTCTTTCCTGCCACAGATGCGGCGTTCCCGTGCAGGACAGCTGGAATTTCTGCTCGAATTGCCATAGTCAGTTGCGATTTGCCTGCTCAAACTGCGGAAAAGGGATGCGGCACGAATGGAGCATTTGCGTTAGTTGCGGCGCCGACCAGCTCGAAGGGGAGCTTTCGGCTGTTGATGGTCAGAGTAACTCCAGAAACCGAGACGCTGCCTCGCCTGCTTCGACTTCTCAGGAGACGAGGGATCGAGACGCTGCATTCAGACCAGCACAGGAATCCTCGCCGAGAAGGTAGACCCCCACGCCTAAGACTTGAGTTCAGTGGTACCAATTTACAGCGCCATGGGGCGCCGGTCGTTTTGCGGCTGCCTGGAAGGATTCAGCCGTTTTTTTTCTGGGCTGTAGGCGCAGACATTTTTGTCCATGGCGCGGGCATCTCCCCGACAGGAACCTCGATCAGGACAGGCGCGTTGGCTGCAAATGCGCCGGCCAGGGCCTCTCGCAGCTCGACTTGCGTATGCACTCGAAGTCCGCGCGCGCCGAAGGACTCTGCGTAGGAGACGAAATCGGGATTGCGCAGTTCGCTGGCAATGACTCTTCCTCCATAGCGTTCCTTCTGCATGCGGCGTACATTGCCGTAGGCCTCGTCGTTAAAGACAACAGTAACCAGGTTGATGCCGTGCTTGACCGCGGTCGCAAGTTCATTAGCGGCGAAAAGGAAGCCGCCGTCGCCAGTGACGCATAGGACAGGGCGATCCGGGGCGGCTACTTTGGCGCCGAGCGCGGTGGGAAATCCCCAGCCCAACGTACCCTGATAGTTGGATGTCAGATAGGTTCGCGGATGGTATACGGGCATGGCAATGCGGCTGACGTAGCCAATTTGCGTGATTTCTTCGACATAGATGCCGTCGTCCGGCAGAGCCTCGCGGATGGCGCGTACGAACCCCATTTGCGGCTGCACGGACTCATAGACAGCTTCCATCTCGTCTTGCAGGGCCAACATCTCGATGCGTCGGGAGGACCGGGCAGGGCTATGACGCTTCAGCGCGGGTAAGAGCGCTTGCAATGCGTCTCGAGAGTCGGCCACCAGGGCAACGTCGGGTGAACCGAAACGGTCGATTTCCTGTGGGTCCAGGTCGATGCGGATGAGCGGCAGGTTGTCCGGTTTGCCCCACTGCATCAAGGGGGTGGACATGCGGGTGCCGACGGAGATTACGGCGTCGGCTTCATCCCATAGCCGCTGCCCGGGCCCGTAGGAGTGGCTGAAAGGATGAAGGCTGGATAGAATGCCGCGACCGCTGGCGCTGGCGATGACCGGCGCCTGGAGAGTCTCGGCGAGCATGCGAATCTCTTCAGCCGCGTCGTGGGCGCCGCCGCCGACGAATATAGCCGGCTTCTGCGCTTCGCCCAGCAGGCGGGCTGCTTTTTCGACTGCCTTGAGGTCGACTTCAGGGCGGTGCAATTCCAGAGCGACGGGGTTGTCGTCAGATTCGGCTTTGCCGGAAAGGACATTCAACGGCACTTCCAGGCCAACCGGCCGGGGCCGGTTCGAGTGCATAGCGCCGAGAGCCGCGGCAAGCATGCCCGGCACTTCGTGTGGGCTTTCGACGCGACGCGCCCACTTGGTCAGCGAACTGAGGATCCCCAGCTGATCTGGGATTTCGTGGAGCATGCCGTAGCCGCGTCCGATCTGATCGGTGCGTATCTGGCCGGTGAGGCAGAGGACCGGTGCGTTGGTGGCGTAGGCTGTCGAGAGGGCGGCGGTTGTATTGAGGAAGCCGGGGCCGGGCACGACAACGTAGACGCCGGTCTTGCCGGAGGCGAGCGCGTAGCCAAGTGCCATGTAGGCGGCGCCTTGTTCGTGGCGTGTGTGAATGACCCGCATGCGGTCGCGGGCGTCGTAGACGGCGGTATAGAAATAGTCATTCTGCACGCCGGGCAGACCGAATATCGTATCGATGCCATGGGAGAGAAGGCCGTGGACCAGGGCTTCGCCGCCGGTTCGGGTTGTGGTCATAGGGTGGGCTCCTGGCGTGTGCTAGTGCGCGACCGAACCGTCGGCGTGGAAGTTGCCGAGGATCTCTTTGGGCTGATAGGGAAAGCGGTCCAGCTTGCTTTCGTCAATTTCAAGTCCGATGCCGGGGCGATCCGGTACGACCAGATAGCCTCCTTGTCGTTGGACCGGGTTGTTGACAATATCATTGAAAGCGTCGGCGGTGGGATTGCTTTCCATCAACACGTAATTTGGGATGGCCGCATTGAGTTGACAGTAGGCGGCGATGTTGACGGGGCTGCCCATCAGGTGGGGGAAGACGCCGACAAAGGCGGATTCGGCAATGGCTGCAATCTTTTTGACCTGGGTAAAACCGCCGGCAAGCGAGAGGTCGGGCCGGATGAGGCTCACGATTTTGCGGTCGATCAGGTCTTTGAACTGGAAAATGCTGAAGAAGCGCTCGCCGGTGGCGATAGGCAGAGGAAGGGTCGCGGCGAGGTATTCCATCGCCTCCAGGCTCTGTGGGGCGAGCGGGTCTTCGTAGTAGAGGATACGGAATGGCAGAAGTTCGCGGGCGAGGACGATGGCCTCTTCGGGGCGAAGGTTGCGATGGATTTCCAGGCCCAGATCGATATTGTAGCCAACGGCTGCGCGTACGGCGGCCACCATGGCAACGGCCTCGCCGATTACCTGGGAAGCTGTCTTGCGCTCAAACCCGGGAAGGAAGGGAGTCAGGCGTAAAGAGATGAAGCCGGCCGCGACTTGCTTTTGGGCGACGGCAGCGCACTCATCGACTGAGGCGCCGTTTACGCTGCCGTAAACTCTTATCTTGTCGCGCACGCGGCCGCCCAGCAGCTGATGCACCGGCTGGCCTACGGCCTGGCCGGCGATGTCCCATAGGGCGACGTCGATAGCGCTGAGAGCGGCACTGAGGACGGAGCCCGCGAAATGGGTATCGCGGCTGACGGTCTGGTAGTGATGTTCAATGCGGGAGGCGTCCTTGCCAGTGAAGTAGTCGTTCAGATCGAGGAGGGCGCGGTAGACCATGCCGTGATGCGCCCAGAGTCCGGCCTCGCCGTTGCCGACGATGCCCTGGTCGGTGTAGACGCGCACCAGCAGAAATCTGTCTACAAGAAAAGGAGTGATCTTCTGAATTTTCATCGAGAACTCTCTGCTAGGGCAGCGATGTAAGGACCGATTGATGCCTGCAGTCCCCATGTCAGATGAAACGGCTTGGTAGAAATGGCTGCAGCCAGCTTAGGTAAAGTTTCACAGGATGCTTGGCGCATCCGGTACTCCGGGTCGACGCGGGCGTTAGGCCGGAACGGCAGGGAAATCCTGTGGCTTCGCCGGCAACAAGAAGGCGCGAGCCTGTTCGAAGCTATAGCGAGGCTTGAAACGCAACTGTTCAGACTGACCCAGCACGCCCCTAATTGTCCGACTTCTGAAAGAGCACCTCCGCTGGGTACATTCTGCGCCAGGGGCCGGGCATCTCCCCGACCGGCACTTCGATCAGAACGGGCACGTCGGCCTCAAAGGATTCAGTTAAAGCGTCGCGAAGACTGTCGGCGGAGTGGACCCTTAATCCTGCGGCACCATAGGACTCGGCCAGGGCTACAAAGTCGGGGTTGACCAGTTCGGTTGAGATGATGCGCCCGTCGTAAAGTTCCTTCTGCATGCGGCGGACATTGCCAAATGCGCCATCGTTGAAGACCACTGTGACCGTGTTGATGCCGTACTGGACTGCGGTGGCCAGTTCGTTTGCGCAGAAGAGGAATCCCCCGTCTCCAGTGATGGAGATGACAGCTTTATCCGGAAAGGCGACTTTTGCACCCAGCGCGGTGGGAAAGCCCCATCCCAAGCTCCCCTGATAGCCGGAAGCGATAAATGTGCGGGGTTGGTAGACAGGCAATAGCACACGGCTGGTATATCCGACTTGGGTTATTTCTTCTACAAATATGCCATCGTCGGGAAGGGCGTCGCGGATAGCTCGAATGAAGTCCAGCTGCGGTTGGAACAGTTCGTAGAGCTCTTCCAACTCTTCATGCAATTCCAACATCTCGGCCGTGCGGGAGGGCCGTGGGGGGTTATGCTGCGCCAGGATTGGCAGCAGCGCCTGGAGGGCCTCTTTGCAGTCGGCGGCGATAGTCACGGCTGCAGGCGTCAGCAGGCTCATATCTTGCGGCGCGATATCGACGCGTATTAGTTTGAGATGGTCTGGGTTCTTCCATTCGATCAGGGGTTTGGTCAAACGTGTGCCGATGGCTATGGCCACGTCGGCCTGCTCCCAGAGGCGTATGCCTGGTCCGAAGGTTTGACTTAGAGGGTGGCGGTCGGAAAGGATACCGCGCCCGCTGCCGCTGGCGAGGACCGGCGCCTGGAGGGCTTCGGCGAGGGCGCAGATTTCGTCGCCGGCGTGCTTTGCACCGCCGCCGAGCAGAATAATGGGGTTGCGCGCCTTGGCCAAGAGTTTGGAAGCCTCTTCGATGGCGCCGTCATCCAAGGCGGGTCGTCGTACGGTCAGGGGCGGTGGACAGTCGTCTATTTCGGCTGTGCCTGCAAGCACGTCCATGGGCACTTCCAGCCCGGCAGGACGGGGCCTGTCCGATTGCATTTCACTGAGGGCCATGGCCAGGAGGCCGGGCAGTTCGGCAGGGCTTTCGACACGGCGGGCCCACTTGGTCAAGGAACGGAGAATCCCAAGTTGATCGGGGATTTCGTGAAGCATGCCGAAACCGCGGCCAAGCTGGTCGCTATGGATCTGGCCGGTGAGGCAAAGGACAGGCGCGTTGAGAGCGTATGCTGTTGAAAGCGCGGCGGTGGTATTGAGGAATCCGGGGCCGGGCACGACGACGTAGACACCAGTTTTGCCGGAGGCCTGGGCGTAACCGAGGGCCATATAGGCTGCGCCCTGTTCATGGCGGGCGTGAATATGACGTATGCTGTCACCGGTGTCGTATACAGCGTTATAGAAATGGTCGTTCTGTACACCGGGCAGACCGAAAATAGTGTCGATTCCATAGGAGAGCAGACCTTGAACCAGGGCCTCGCCGCCCGTCTTGGTTGTCTTCATCAGAGGCAGTCCTCGCCGCGCGCTAGTGCGCTACCGAACCGTCGGCGTGGAAGCTGCCGAGGATTTTCTTGGGCTGATAGGGATAGCGATCCAGTTTGCTTTCGTCGATCTTCAGACCAATACCAGGTCGGTCGGAGACGACCAGGTATCCTCCTTGTCGTTCGACAGGGTAGTCGACGATCTCGTTGTAGGCATCGGCGGTGGTATGGCTTTCCATCAGCACGTAGTTGGGGATGGCTGCGTCGAGCTGGCAGAAGGCGGCGATGTTGACCGGGCTGCCCATCAGGTGCGGGAAGATGCCTACAAAAGCCGATTCGGCGATGGCGGCAATCTTTTTGACCTGGGTAAAGCCGCCGGCAAGCGAAAGGTCCGGCCGGATGAGACTCACGACTTTTCGGTCGATAAGGTCTTTGAATTGGAAGACATTATAGCAGCGTTCGCCGGTTGCCATCGGCAGGGGTACGGTCTGGGCGATGTACTCCATCGCCTCAAGACTTTCCGGGGCGAGCGGATCTTCGTAGTAGAGGAGGCGATAGGGCAGCAGTTCGCGGGCGAGGACGATGGCTTCCTCCGGGCGCAGGTTGCGATGGATTTCCAGGCCGAGATCGATGTTGTAGCCGACGGCAGCGCGCACGGCTGCGACCATGGCAACTGCGTCGCCGATCACCTGGGAAGGCGTCTTGCGTTCAAAGCCTGGGAGGAATGGAGACATGCGCAGGGAAAGATAACCGGCCCCGACTTGCTGCTGGGCGCTGGCAGCGCATTCCTCGAGGGTGGCGCCGTTCACATTGGCGAAGACTTTAATCTTGTCGCGAACACGTCCGCCCAAGAGTTGATGAACCGGTTGGCCGACGGCCTGGCCTGCCAAGTCCCAGAGCGCGATGTCGATGGCGCTGAGCGCGGCGCTAATGGCGGCGCCCATGAAGTGGGCGTCGCGGCTAACGGTCTGGTAATGATGCTCGATGCGGGAGGCATCTTTGCCGATGTAGTAGTCGCTCAGGTCGAGGATGGCGCGGTGGACCATGCCGTGATGCGCCCAGAGGCCGGCCTCGCCGTTGCCGACAAGGCCCTGGTCGGTGTAGACGCGGACCAGCAGGAATTTGTCTACAAGAAAGGGCGTGATTTTTTCAATCTTCATTGGGTGCACTCCAAAGGGACGGCAGCGATGTGAAAGCGAATCGCTTTAGGGCCAGGTTTCACTTGGCTGAAACCCGGTAAAGGTGACTACGGCCAGACTGGGCGGAGTTGTAAAGGATTTGGCTGCCGTCCAGGCTCCACAGGCAGTGGGGGTGGGTGCCGCGATGGGAGTTGTGATCGCAGTGGGGGCCGAACGCGGCGAGATAGTCGACCTTCTGCGTTTTCAGGTCGGCCAGGATAACGCCTTCCTTATCCCAGGTGGTAATTCTGCTGCCGTCGGGACTGGCAATGGGATGCCCACCCAAGGGATGATCGATGACGACTTCCTTGCCGGTGCCGTCGAAATTGATCATGTGAAGTCGAGGCTCTTCCTGCCGTCCCTCGTCGGTGTGGACCAGGTAGCCGGAGTAGAGAACTTTCGTGCCTTCGGCGGTCCAGCTGTGATGATGGCCGAAGAATGTCAGCCAGCGGCACTCGCTGCCGTCGCGGCTGACGACATAGATGCTGCGGCGAAAGCGGTTCTTCCAGGGCGAGAGATCGTCCGGTGTGGCCTTGATCCACATGGCGACCAGCATATGTTGTGCGTCCGGCGTCCACTTTGTGTTGCCAACCGTCATTTGATCGATGTGAAAGAGGTCGTTGTTGGGCGTCAGATCGTATAGAGCCTCAGTGGAGGCGATGAGTGTCAGGTCTGCGTCCTCCTGACGGCTCGAATCGGTATCGGCACGCAAGGTATAGACTCCTCTTGCCAAATCGGTGCGGATGTCGTTTGTTGTCCAGGACAGAAGCTCGCCATCGGGGCTGACCTGACGGATTCCGCCTTTCATTTTGCGCAACAGTTTACCGCCGTGCTTGCCAAGCCGCGACCACTCTGCGTCAACCACGCCGACTTCCTCGGGTGCGGTGTAGAAGAAGACCTCACACTTGGTCGGATGCCAGACAGGGAAGGCGCCGGTGTGCGTGTTGTAGAAGGCGTTTTCAGCCAGAAGACGCAGTTCATACGTTTCCAGGTCCATGAGATAGAGCCGTCCCTGCTCGGTGGCGAAAGTATCACGGTGGACGGTGGTAACTTCGGTGGGAATGGCTGCGGAGAAGACCATGTAGCGGCCATCAGGCGACCAGGGGGAAATATCGTAGTAGGTGTGGACATCGGCCATTGGGCTGCTGGTCAGCTGTTCGATAGTTCGGCCGGTATGCTGGTCGACGTAGGTACTGCGTTCGGGTTGGCTTCTGTGGAAAGAGCTCATGGGATTGGTCCTTAAGAGTTGCTCGCTGCGGACCATGCGAGACTGGGTGGGACAGAGGTACGGGCCAACATTGGTACCCTAAGTGGTGGACGAGTATTCCCGCGTAGATTATGCGGGGCGCTCTCTTGACGAGAGAACGCCCCGCGAATGCTTCGGGTTACACTGCTCCGGGCTACATTCGATTGGCAGCGAACTGCCTACCCGCGTCAGAAAAAGCCAGGTGACGGCCTAGGACTGGCTCGCCGGATCGTCCCAGTAGAAAGTATGCGCCTGCACCAGGCCCCCGTGGGATGTCGGGTTGCTGAGCGGATACACATATTCAGGGTCGATGCCGCGCAGGCCGTTGAGCACGATTAGCGGATTGGGGATCTGGCCCAGGTAGCCGATCTGCGGCAGCTCCTCTGCCCAAACGTCAAGGATCTGGAAAAACAGCTCGTTGCGCCTGGCCTCGTCCGGTTCGACCAAGATTTCGTCCCACAGGTTCCACATTGTGCGGATCCAGTGGCCTTCCGGGGGTTCTTCGGCGACAGGGTGGGAGGAATCAAGGCGCCAGCGGCCCCAGGCTTCGCCCCAAGGCCGGTCGAGGCCGGTACCGAGGAAAAAGGCGGGGTCGACCAGCGGCAGGAGTGAGCGTCCGCTGCCCCAGAAGGCGGCGTCAATTTCGTTAGCGCCCCAGTGCTCTGTGTACAGAGAGCGCTCCATGCCCTTGTATGTTGCCTTGATGCCGACATCTGCCAGGTAGTTGATGATGATTTGGACAGCGTCCTCATCGGGCGAGCCGGGCTGTGCTGTACCTTCGACAACGAAGCTGATAGTTTCGCCGCTGCCGTCGGGATAGACTCGGAAACCGTCGTCGTCCTTTTCGGCGTAGCCGGCGTCGTCCAGTAGTTGATTGGCGCGGTCCGGGTCGTACTCGAGGTAGGCGTTGGCCTGTTTTGGATAGGACTGCGGCGACTGTTCAAGCGGGCTGTACTGGCGCGGGGTGTAGAGCCCCTCGAATGCGAGTTCATTGAGTGTGTCTCTGTCCACTGCGAGAGACATGGCGATACGCACGTCGCGGGTTTGGAAGAACTCGCGCAATCTGGGCTTCTGTACCGTCTGGTTCGGGGTCAGGCAGACGTGCTGGTCACCTGCGCCGAGCTGTACCCGATAGCCGCCTTCGTCCTCACTTTCCTTGTATAACGTGAAGTTGGCGGCGGTGACGTGGCGCTGTTGATAGTCGACCTCACCGTTGATGATGCGCAGGTCGAAGACGTCGTTGGTGTCGAAGAGCCGGTGCCTGATGGAGTCGATATAGGGCATCTGGTTCCCGTCGGGGTCCACCTGCCAGAAATAGGGATTCCGCTCCATGAGGAAGAGTTCCTCGGACAGGGGATTCGCTGCGGTCCAAGAGTAGAGGCTAGGCAGTTCGGGGTTGAGGTACCACCAGTTGCGATCGGAGAAGAGGGCCGTCCAGGAGTCTAAGCCACTGTCATCTACGGCTGCTTCCAGAGCTTCCTTGTCGTCGGTCGTCTCCATATGAAATTGGGAGACGTAGTGATGGGGTGCAAAAAGGTCTCTCGTCAGCGGGGCGACCCGATCAAGGAACATCGGATTCGGGTGAGCAAAGTTAAAGACCACGGTGTGTTTGTCGGGAAACTCCATAGTCATCGGCGTTCGTTCGGAGCCCGTCACCCAGTTGCGACCGACAGCTGGCGTGAGGTCCTTGTTGAGCATGACATTTTCCTGCCACCAGGCGAAGTTGTCAGAGTCAAAGGCGGCGCCGTCCGACCACTTCAGGCCTTCGCGCAGGTGGAAGGTCCAGACGGTGGCGTCGTCATTGTTTTCCCAGGATTCGGCGATGTTGGGGCGCAGGGTAAGTTCCGGTGTATACCAGGTCAACCCCTGTCGGGCGATCTTGGTGGGTCCCCAGCGATCGGAGACGCCTTTGAAGCCGCGGCGCATTACGCCACCGTAGTTGCCGATGCCCTCCATGCCTTCGAGGACGAGAGGGTTGGCGGGGAGTCGTTCATCGATGGGAGGCAGATCTCCGGCTGCCACCATTTCGGCCAGCATAGGCGCTTCTCTGTATCCGCCCGGAGAAGCTGAGGCCGGCGCCGGCGCCTCGGTCTCTGCATCGGCAGCTGTTGCCGGCATATCATCTGCTGCGGGTTCTGCTTCTCCTCCGGCGCAGGCGGCCGCGACCAATCCTGCGGTGCCCATTGCCCCCAACTGGAGGAATCGCCTACGGGTGATGTCGTTGGATCGGGGTTCCAGTTTCTTCATGGAAGGTTCTCCTTTTTGCCATGGTTCATTTAAATCAGAGGAAGTCGAGGGGCACCGACATTCTAAACATCTGGGCGGATGCCGTCAAGGGTAGAAAAACGACCCTTACAGGAGCATGGGCGTCCAGATACGGACGGCAGAGTTGCTTTGGAAAGGCACCTGTAAATGGGCATCTGCCCGATTCAGGCAACATAATAGTCTGGGCTTGTCCAAGATTTGTAGCAGTCGGATAAGTTGCTTTGGTGTCAGGTCGCGAAATGTCGCGTTATGTCTACAAATGTCGCGCGAAGTATACGTATGTCGCGCGGTTTTCAAGTTTTTTCGGGCCTGCAGGCTTAGTTTGTCAGTCGTTTCCTCGACGCATTTGACCTGGTTACGGGACGTTGCGTCAAGGGCATTGGGCAGTTTGACCAGGTTTTGTAGACACTTTTGCGAGGCGGCTTGAGATTCAACAAGAACGGCAGGCCTGCAGTCCGACTAAGAATGTTTCTCCCGTGAATGTTGGGATTGATGCTACGGATCGACCCGTGACGTCACGCGGTGGGACGCGACTAACAACCAGGTGTATCGAATATTCTTAGCCAAGCTGCGCGGCGCTGCAGGGATTGGCACTTTGCGCCCGCATCTTGCTCTTGTGAGAATCGTATACTCGCCTTTGATGGTTAACGGGACAAACTGTACTCACTATTATACCACGATGAATTTCTAGAATTGCCGACTGAGTTCAGGGCAATTGCATCCAAGTTCTGACGCAAGAATCGCCCACGCAGGGTGCCAAAAAAGAGGTTCCTTTTCAAATCAGGGAGCCTCACAGGGCATTGAGAAATTTCGATGCAACTATCCTGGGTCAGGTCGATCCAAGTCGACCCAAGTCGACGTAAGTCGACGTAAGTCGACGCAGGTCGACGGGTTTTCTTTTTTTTAGGGACTTTTTCTTGATTTCGCAGAGGTTTCCTCGCCGCCTCTGATGGCTATGGGTAGATGAAGTATGGGCAACACACAGACTTACGGTTGCAGCGGCCTTCCTTCGACCTCAGATTGTCTTTTGGCGGGAGTCATGGATTGTCAGGGTCGGAGGAAACGGAACTCTCCTCTGGCTTAATTATAGCACAAGAAATGCGCTGAGAATGGGCACTTTTAGTGGATAGTGGATAGTGGATAGTGGATAGTGGATAGTGGATTGCGAGTAGGGGAGTAGACATTGTTGGCTAGACACGATGGTGGGGAAGAATGATCACCGCGGCTAGATACGGTGGGGCGTTGCGGGGGCGCGGAACTGCGGGGGGACTGCGGGGGTACTGCTGGGGAACTGCGGGAAACTGCTGGGGTAAGGGGCTGAGATAGCGGGTGGGGAGGAAGCCACTGTTGGATAGACATGCTGCTGGGGAAGAATGAACACGGTGGCTAGCCTATGGGGGCGTTGCGGGGGCGCGGAACTGCAGGGGAACTGCGGGGAACTGCGGGGGTAAGGGGCTGAGATAGCGCGTGGGGAGGAAGCCACTGTTGGATAGAGACGATGCTGGGGAAGAATGAACACGGTGGCTAGCCTAGGGGGGCGTTGCGGGGGCGCAGCCCCTGCACAAGGGAGGGCCGAAGGCCCGACCGCCCAGAACTGCAGTGGTCAGTGAATGGGCGATATTTCGGGATGGATGTGAGGAGTTGACACGGTCTAGTCGACACCTGAGGCACAAGAGAGGTCACCTCCATTGTGGGATGCACCCCTTTGAGCGGGCAGGTTTGACAAATCGGTGTTGGGCTCTATGATTCTGGCAGAGATTCGCAATTTGCAGAAAAGGGAGAGACGAGATGAATGACGCCTGGCTTGAGCACTTGATTACCGAAGAGGAAGAACGTACTTTCGCCGAACAGGGCTATATGATTGTCGAGAACGCCATACCCCAGGAATTGGTGGAGCGGGCCACACAGGTAGCGGACCGGGTTACGGCGGAGGAGAAGGAAAAGCGAGGATTGGGACCTTCTGATGGCCTTCTGATGTTGGACTTTGTCGGCAAGGATGATGTTTTCCTGGAGCTGCTCGACTATCCGACGACCTTTCCCCTTGTGTGGGGAATTCTAGGCTGGAACATACAGTTGTACCATTCGCACATGATCATCACGCCGCCGAATGCAGTTTCAGGGCCGGGACAGAAGGGGTTGAACTGGCACAAAGATAGCGGCCGGCTCAACAACGAGCTGGAGACAGATCCCCAGCCGCGCATTTCGCTGAAAGTGGCGTTTTTCCTGAGCGACGCTTCGGAGCTGGGGCGGGCCAACCTGTATGTGATTCCGGGCAGCCATTTATTGAACAAGCTACCGGTAGATGAAGACAAGAAGCCGAAGGGTGGAATCGCAATCCTCGCCAAGCCGGGGGACGCTGTATTCTTCGACCGCCGCATCTGGCACGCGTCCAGCCCAAACACGTCCGAAGTAACTCGAAAAGCCCTCTTCTACGGTTATAGCTACCGGTGGCTGCGCCCACGGGACGATATGACGGTTGGTCACATTATCGGAGATCTTGATCCTATCCGGCAGCAACTGCTGGGAGCGTCGGCCACGGGAGGGCACGGGTATACTTCGCCGAAGCCGGAGGACGTGCCGCTGCGGGGGTGGATGCAGGAGAAGGCGGGCTACAACGGTGCGGATTGAGCATGTAGAAGCGATCAATCTGCTTCACCGTTATCCAGAAGAGCACCGATTTCAGTATGGCGGTGGAATCTGCGACGCGCGACTGACGACGCTGATCGTGGTGCATACGGAATGCGGCGCGGTCGGTGTCGGTTCGGTGTACTCGTACCCTGCCCTGGTGTATCTGGTGGTGCGGGAACAGCTGGCTTCCGTACTGATTGGAGAGGACCCGACGGAGGTCGAGGCTTTGTGGGAGAAGATGTACGCGTTGACGCGCTGGTACGGGCGCAAAGGGGCCGCGTTCTCGGCAATTGGGGGCGTAGACACGGCCCTCTGGGACCTGCGGGGGCAGGCGGAGGGCAAGCCGGTTTGGGCCCTTCTGGGCGGGGAGACCGATCGCTGCCCGGCCTATGCAAGCGGGCTGCTATGGAAGGACGACGTGAAGGAGTTGGCGGACGAGGCCAGCGGCTACATTGATGCTGGTTTCCGCCGCGTCAAGATGCGCCTGGCCCGCAGCGAAGCGTACGACAAGGCCGCGGTGGAGGCGGTGCGGAGGGCAGTTGGCGCGGAGAATGACGTCATCGTTGACGCGTCAATGCGGTATCACCTGGACTTGGCGCGGCGGATGGGAGATTTTCTGGCCGAACAGGGGGTCTTCTGGTACGAGGAACCGTTTGCGCCGGAGAATATTGACGATTTTGTATCGCTGCGTGGGACCGTGGACGTTCCTTTAGCTGCCGGCGAGAATGAGTTCGGCCTTCAGGGATTCCGGGAGTTGGTCCGGGCAAGGGCGGTGGATATCGTGCAGCCTGACGCGTGCCGCTGCGGAGGGATCAGCGAGGTGTGGAAGGTGGGGAGGCTGGCGGCGGAGCACGGGATTCGGTTCGCGACGCATAGCTGGAGTGATGCAGTCGCCATTTTGGCCAACGCACACGTTGTCAGCGCGATGCCGAACGGCTTGACTGTGGAGATCGACCGGATGAACAATCCGTTTGTGGATGAACTGTTGGGGCGGCCGCTGGAGGTGGTTGACGGTGAGATTGCTCTTGGTGACGCGCCGGGGCTGGGAATTGAGTTGAACGGAGAAGTTGTCGAGAAGTGCCGTCTGGCCGACCCGCTCCACATTCCGGACGGCGTATATTCGGATATGATGTTCGGGAGGGAGAATCTGCCGCGGGCGCTGCCGTATTTGGAGGGTGAGGGAAAGGTCTGAAGCGGGTCGCTGCGTGGAGGGAGGTGATCTTCAGGATCCGTTGACATTTTGGGAGGCTGTTCAGAATTCAACAAGAGCGGAAAGCCTGCAGGCCCGTCAGGGATGTTTCTTGCTTGAATGTTGAAACAGACAAAAACCATTTGATCCGCGAAGTCACGCGAAGGGTCGCGAAGAACATCTTTTTTGTCCGCGGAGGACGTGGAGCGACGCGGAGAACACCCTTTTTTCCGCGAAGTCACGCGAAGGGTCACGAAGAACAACCTTTTTGTCCGCGGAGGACGTGGAGAACCCCAAAGGCGTATCGGATTTTTTTCGTGACTGCGCCGCCCTCCAACGATCAGCCGCAATTTGCACCCGGAAGTCGGTGTTCAGACAGACGTCAACGAGCCTTTAAGACTTCAGTTTCGAAGGCAATTTGCAATCTCTCCAGTTCATTTTGGGGGTACCGGGTCGAAATTTGAGGTGATCGTTTACTTCTCTTGTACCTGAGACTTCCATCCACGCTTTGGCCTGTGCAATCCCTCAAACACTATCATCCCTTGGCTACCAGCTATTTCGGCAAGGCTACAACATTGCCGCTTTTTCAGCTGGCAGACTTGCTCTGTGAACTCCTCGAAACAGGCAACAGAATCTCATTCGAACGACAATTTTCATGTTGCACGACTCACGTCCGGATCAGTCTTAGCCATCGCATTAGTTTGTTCGTGAATTCAACTCCTTCTTAGATACCTCTAAGGCTTTTCGCCGATTCGCTCTTCCCATTGGTCAATCCCCTTGACTGATATTGGGGCAGCAGGCAGGTCAATCTTTCCGCTTGACAATAGTTATACAGAATAGTACATTCAGCTACAACTTAACATTGTACTAGAGCATTTTAGTTTCATATTTGGTGCCGATATGAAATTCTTGCCTGGAACTGTGCCCCATCGGGCGCGGTCGCCCCTTCTACTGGTTGCAATTCTTGCGGCTATTCCCACCTTCATTTTTCTCATTTACGGTGAGACGTATGCGCAAACCGATTCGTCGGAAGGACTAGCCGCGCCGTCGTTAACGGCGGAGGCAAGCGAAGGTCAGGTTGCTCTCTCCTGGAATGAAGTGACAGATGCGGACTCCTACGAGCTGATCTTCTGGGATTCGGACGTTAGCGACTGGGTTCAGATAGGGGGTGAGCTGAAGGGAACGTCATACACACATAGCGGCCTAGCTGGCGGCACGACCTATTACTACTCGATACGTGTTGTGACCGCCGACGGTGCAGTGGGTCCGTGGGTGGCGACGGTGTCAGTTGCTGTGCCCGAGCGTGTTTCAGAAACGGAAACCCCTACGCTTACTGCCACGCTATCGCCGGTAGAGACTTCAACCGCCACATCCACTTTGACTCCCACACTTACTTCAATAGTCACGTCTACTGCCACCGCGACTTCGACTCCCACACTGACGGTGATAGTCACATCTACTGCCACGTCAACTTCGACTCCCACCCTGACGGTGGCAGTCACATCTACTGCCACGTCTACTGCCACGTCGACTTCGACTCCCACCCTGACGCCGGACCCTGTTGACGTGGAGAGGGCGGCACTGATCGCGCTCTACAATGCGACGGGCGGCGACAGCTGGACGGGAAGGGCCAATTGGCTGAGTCATAGGCCGGTAACAGAATGGCATGGTATCACCACCGACGAAAATGGGCGCGTGACTGAATTGCGCCTTTCTACCAATAATCTTAGCGGGACTGTCCCGGACCTGAGTGCGCTAACGCGGCTGCTGACGCTCGATCTGGGGGCGAACGGGTTGACGGGGCCCTGTCCAGATGTGAGTGCGCTCACCAATCTGGGTGCGCTGGACCTCACGTCCAATGATATTAGCGGGTCGATCCCTGATATGGGGGCCCTGACGAAGTTGCAGCGTTTGTACCTTGGCAACAACAGTTTGACGGGGACGATTCCGGCGTCTCTTGGGGATATCCCCATCCTGGGGTCGCTCTTTCTTGCGGGGAACAGTTTGAGCGGGTGTATTCCCGAGACTTTGCGGGACGTGGAGGAGAATGACCTGGATAGCCTGGGCCTGCCGTATTGCGATGAGGCCACGGCGACGCCAACGTTTACTCCCACGCCTGCTCCTGTGGCCACTGATACACCTACTGGCACGCCCACGCCTACGGCGACGCCAACAGCGACTCAAACACCATCTGCCACGCCCACAGCTATAGCGGCGGCCTCGGCAACGCCGACACCCACGGCCACTGCGACCGACTTAGAGATGGAGAGGTCTGCTCTGGTCGCGCTCTATAATGCGACGGACGGTGATAACTGGAGGAGTAATGACAACTGGCTAAGCGAGCTGCCTGTCGGCAGTTGGCATGGCGTTACCACGGACGAAGATGGACGAGTTACAGTTTTGATCCTCGCTGGCAATGACCTCAATGGGTCGCTTCCCAGTCTGAGCGCACTTACATACCTAACGAACATAAACCTCAGTCATAACGACCTTAGCGGGTCGATTCCAGATTTGAGCGGCCTCACAAGTTTGAAAGTCTTGAGGCTGGGCTCTAACAAGCTGAGGGGGTCGGTTCCAGACTTTAGCGCGCTCACCAGCCTGGAAGAATTGGACCTCTTCTACAACCGATTGAACGGTCCCCTCCCTGATCTTGGCGCTCTCACGAGTCTGAAGGTATTGGACCTGGGTTCTAACAGTTTGAACGGGTCGATTTCGGGTATAACTGATCTGACAGGCCTGGAAACCCTGAAGCTCGATGATAACAGTTTTTCGGGGTCAATTCCTGATTTGAGCGGATTGACTCGTCTCAAAAAGCTTTACCTCATGAACAACAGGCTTACAGGAACGATTCCTGATCTAAGCGGATTGACCAGGCTCAGAGAGCTCTACCTGAGTAGCAATGGGTTGACCGGTTCGATTCCAGATTTGAGCAGTCTGACAAAATTGCTAGATTTGTACCTGAACAATAACAGGCTAACCGGTTCGATTCCAGAGTTGAGCGCACTCACCAGATTGGAACGGGTGAACCTGGGTTGGAACAAGTTGAGCGGGACTGTTCCCGACCTCAGCACTAATTCCCAATTGGGGGGGTTGTTTCTCGAAAATAACAGTCTCACCGGGTCGATTCCTAGTCTGAGTGCCTTGACGAAACTTACGCACCTTTACCTCGAAGAGAACAGCCTCACCGGTTCGATTCCTGACCTGAGCGCGCTCAGAAGTCTGAAAAGGATGGACCTGAGTTGGAACCAGTTAAGCGGGACCATTCCCGATCCTAGCGCTTTGACACAGTTGGAAAGGCTGGAGCTCCAACAGAACGAATTGACAGGAAGCATTCCAGCGGAACTGGGCGACTTAACGGAGTTGACGCATTTGTACCTTAGTGACAATCGGCTGAGCGGGTGCATACCTGCGGCGGTACGTGACATACCTAACCACGATTTGAACCGCCTGAATCTGCCCAATTGCGGTGCGTTAACTGCAACAGCTACCCCTACCGTCACGCTCACGGCCGAGGCGACAGCTACCCCTACCGCTACTATAACGCCTTCAGCGACTCCAACTGTCGCGCCGACGGTTACTGCTACTCCTACCGTCACTTTTACAGCAGAGGCGACAGCTACCCCTTCCGCCACTATTGCGCCTTCAGCAACTCCAACTTCCGCGCCGACGGCTACTGCTACTCCTACCGTTACTTTCACGGCCGAGCCGACAGCTACCTCTACCGCCACCATTACGCCTTCAGCAACTCCAAGCGCCACGCCGACCGCTACGGCTACACGAGAGGATCCGACGGCGGATAGGGCGGCCCTGGTAGCGCTCTACAATGCGACTGACGGTGACAACTGGAAGTTAAATGATAACTGGCTAAGCGAACTGCCATTAGGCAGTTGGTATGGCGTTTCCACGAACTCTGACGGACGTGTTGAACACCTGAGTCTGGCTTGGAATGGGTTGAACGGTCAGATTCCAAGTTTGAGCGCTCTCACAGACCTGAGGAGCCTGATCCTCAGAGTAAATGCATTGAGTGGGCCGATTCCGGACCTGAGCGCCCTCTCAAAGTTGGGAGAGTTGGACCTTCACTCCAATGCGTTGAGTGGGGCGATTCCAAGTCTGGGCACACTAACAGAACTGCTATACCTAGACCTTTCATTTAACGAACTGAGCGGCTCCATTCCCAGTCTCAGTGCCCAGAAAAAGCTTAGAGAGCTAGACTTGAAATTTAACAGTCTGGGCGGATCGATTCCCAGTTTGGAGACATTGACAGAACTGGTACAGCTGGAATTAAGTAGGAACGAACTTAGCGGATCGATTCCCGGTCTTAGCTCGCTAACAAAATTAGAACTCTTGGACCTTGACACTAATCAGCTAGAGGGTTCAGTCCCGGAACTGGATGCCCTGACTAACCTGGAGAGTATATCACTCTCTGGAAATGCACTGAGTGGTACGATTCCAAGTTTGGCCGCTCTTTCAAGGTTGGAGAAACTTGACTTCTCAAGGAACGAGCTGAGCGGGTCGATTCCCAGTCTGTCCTCGCTGACCAAGTTGGTAAAGCTAGACTTAGCAGGGAACGAGCTGAGTGGGTCGATCCCGAGTCTGTCCGCGCTAACAGAATTGGACGGAATCAGACTGGGAGGAAATGCGTTGACCGGGGCCATTCCGGATGTCAGCGCGCTCACGAAACTGACGGGGCTACATCTTGCGTTTAATCTTTTGAGTGGACCTATTGCAGGAGATAAATTTCCGGCGAGTCTCGAAGCACTTTATTTGCATAGTAACTGGTTGACAGGATCGATTCCCGACCTTAGTGCACAGGCTGAGCTTAGGCAGTTGTTCCTCTTAAACAACCAGTTGACCGGGGAGATCCCGAGTTATCTAGGTACGCTTCCCAACTTGTATCGTCTCTATGTATCTGGAAATCAGTGGAGCGGTTGCATTCCATCATCTCTATTCAGCCTGCGGGAATCTGATTTAGACGATCTGGGCCTGGCATATTGCGCGACACCTACGGTGACACCTACATCGACGGCAACGCCAACGCCGACCGTCACTGCCACGCTGCCCCCAGGAGCCACAGCTACGCCGACTGCCACAGCTACGCCAACGCCCACGGCCACAGTCACACCGATACACACGCCCACGCCTACTGCCACCGGCACGCCTGCATCTGCTTCAGCGAACCGGGCAGCACTTGTGGCTCTTTACAATGCAACTGACGGGGCAGATTGGAAACGAAACGACAACTGGCTTAGCGAGGAGCCTCTTGGAAACTGGTACGGCGTTACAACGGACGAAAGCGGGCGAGTTTCCGCGCTTCAGCTAAAAGGAAACTGGATGAGCGGTTCGATATCGGATCTGAGCGCGCTTACGGAGATAAGAACTCTAGACCTGTCCACGAACGATTTGAGCGGCGCGATTCCCAGTCTGAGCGCGCTTACAAAGCTGGAAAGATTGCTCATCAACCATAACAATTTGGACGGCCCTATTCCCAGCCTATCTTCACTAGCAAACTTGAAAGAAGTGAATCTTGTCACCAACGACCTTAGCGGCACTATTCCCAGCCTGGACGCCAACACGAAACTGGAGAAAGTCCATCTTGGGGGAAACGAGTTGAGCGGCCCCGTTCCCAGCCTGAGCAGTCTCAAGGACCTGAAATTTTTCGACGTCGCCACAAACGATTTGAGCGGTACCATACCTAGTTTGAGCTCTAATACCAAACTAGAGTACTTCGACCTGGATTACAATCGTTTGAGCGGCACTATTCCCAGCCTGAGCGCCCTCACAAACCTGATTGAGTTAGGACTTAGTTCCAATGAATTAAGCGGAACAGTTCCCAGTTTGGGCGCCCTCACGAACCTGATTGAGTTAGGACTTAGTTCCAATGAATTAAGCGGATCAGTTCCCAGTTTGAGCGCCCTCACGAAACTTAAGATTCTGTCTCTAGGAGGAAACGACTTGAGCGGGCCGATCCCGAGCCTGGACGCCCTAACGGAATTGGAAGAACTGTGGCTCGATGACAACCGACTTAGTGGGACTGTTCCGAGTCTGGACGCTCTGACAGAACTGAGGAACCTCACTTTGGATGATAACCAATTGAGTGGGTCGATTCCTGATTTGAGCGCCCTTACGAAAGTGACGATATTGCAGCTCCAATACAACCGGTTGAGCGGGCGAATTCCAGATCTAAGTTCGCTTACCAGCCTGAACTGGCTAATTCTTAACGACAACCAGTTATCAGGTCCGTTTCCGAGCGAACTTGGCGACATTGCTGGCCTTACTCTCCTGAACCTGGCGGGAAATCAACTGACGGGTTGCGTTCCCGAAACATTGCGGGACTTGGTCTTTCAGGAATTCGACAGGTTAGGTCTGCTCTATTGCGATGAGCCAACCCCGACGGTTACGGCGACGCCTGATGCCGCGGTCGGGTCACGTTCGTTGCTAATAGAGGGTGGGGCTGAGGCGGCCACTTCCGCGCCTACCTTCACGCCAACCCCGGAGGCCACGGTCACGCCTTCGATGACACCTACGGCAACGTTTACGGCTACACCGACGGCCACTCAAACACCCACATTGACGGCTACACCTACGGCCACTCCCACAGCTACGAATACACCGGCGTCTGCCGCAGGTGACAGGGCGGCGCTCATCGCGCTCTATAATGCGACGGATGGCGCTAACTGGACGAACAGCGCCAGCTGGCTCGATAGCGGACCGCTTGCCAGTTGGTACGGTATTTCGACCAATAGCGAGGGACGGGTTACGAGGATAAACCTGAATTCCAACGAGCTGAATGGGGCAATTCCAGATCTTAGTGCACTCACTGAACTTCAGTATCTGAATCTGCGCAAGAATCAGTTGAATGGGTCGATTCCAGAGTTAGACGCACTTGCGGAGCTGAGTACATTGAACCTCTCAGCCAACCGTTTGAGCGGGGAGATACCAAGCCTTAGCGGCCTCACCAATCTGGCAAGGATACGGCTGCACAATAACCGGTTGAGCGGGTCGATTCCCAGTCTTGGCGCGCTCACAATCCTCAGGATTCTGTATGTGCACAATAACAGATTGACCGGCCCGATCCCTGATTCGCTGGGGACGTTGTCCAATCTGCTCGGTCTGTTTGTTTCGGGGAATCAGTTGAGTGGTTGTATACCGGCATCGCTCGGCAGTGTGCGCTCGAACGACCTGGACGAGACTGGGCTGGCGTTCTGCGCTACTCCCACGCCTACGTCTACCCCAACGGTCACTGCGACGGCCACCGTGACTCCCGGTTGAGGAGTTGAAAAGGGGCACAGGCAGCAGGAAGGGGGGTAGCAAGAGCGAATCATCGGTATTTCCGGGCACTGAATTCTCTGAGGGCAGGCTCGGCCGGGGAGAGCGGGCCAGTTATCCATTGGCCACACGTCTGGACTTCTGGAGAATCGGAGGCTGGATGCGGCAACCTTCGGTTAACAAAGGTAGAATCGTAATTACTAAGCCACAGCAGTTGACCAGCCAGTCGTCCCTGGTACCATTCAGGCTCTTGTTAACGCAACTGGTGTGCAGCCGCCGCCATGCTCGCCAGCAGACACGTTGCGAAGAATGCACACGGTCGGTGAGGCATGTTTTTGTAGGGGGGCGTTGCGGGGGCGCAGCCCCTGCACAAGGGAGGGCCGCAGGCCCGACCGCCCAGAACTGCAGTGGTCAGTGATCAGTGATCAGTGGTCAGAGACTGCGGCGATTGATTGAGGATTGGTGTGAAGAGAAATGAGGAGTGAGTCACCTTTGCTCGACTCATTCAGGACTGCAGATTAGTTGTGGCTGAGTAGTTTCGATGGGCCTAAGGGGCACGAATGCGCGCCAGAGCCAGGCGCGCATTTTCGCGTACGTACAGATCACTGTCTGCCAGCGCCGCTTGCAGTGAAGCGGACGCGGCTTTCGCGTATGGCCCAATTTTGGTCAGTGATAGGGCTGCGTTGTGACGAACGAAGTGGCAGCTGTCGTTTGTCAATAGTTGGGCGAGCCGGGGAACTGCTTCAGGGGAGGCGATATTGCCGAGGGCCTCGACTGTGTTGCGCCGCACCCATTCGGAGTCATCCTCAAGACAGTCTATCAGAGAGGGGACAGCGGTATGGGCGGTGAGGCCGATATCGCCGAGGATGTCGGCGGCCGCCGCGCGCAGCGGCCAGTCCTCTGAAGACAACGCGCTGACAAGACGGGGGACAGCTGCGGCTCCCTGCGCAGTGAGTCCGAAACAAGAGACGAGTTGACTCGGATTCGTGTGCGGAGCAGCGAGGTTTTTTTGGTGGAGTGTCGCTACTTCTTCAGCCAGGTTGGCCATCAGCGCGATTGACCCATTTTCACCTTGACCTGATAGGCGGTAGGCCTCTTTCAGCTGGTCGGCTTCGGGAAGGCTTTCAACTTCCTTGCGGGCCAAGCCTTGTGGACCGGGGACAGTGGTGTTTGAGGGCAGTGACCCATTCCCAGCCTCATATAAGCTTTCTCTTCCCAGATGCCAGTTCCATACGCTTTGCCAAAGCTGGGACAGTTCGCCGCCGGCTACCGGATCGCGCCACGAGGGATTGGAACAGTTCCAGGCGGGGGCTGTCGGCTCTGTCATGCGGCAGAAGAGAAACTTCATCATATAGCGGTTGCGGTCGCTGTGGTTGGTAGTTGCGCGGTGCCAGAGGTCGTAGTGGACGATTGTGACGGTGCCGGCCTCTCCGCACAGCAGGGCCTCGTCCTTTCTTTCTGCCTGGATAGGGCTCGTGTAGTATTGAGAGGCTGGAAGAACAGATGTTGGGCCCATCTCGGTGGTCACGTGCTGCGGGTAGTAGAATGCCATTGCCCAGCGAGTGCGGTGATGGCGTACGTTTTGATCGGCTTCGTAGCTGTCCTGGTGGTGGCGCTGCGCGGACTGCTGCGGCGGGGTCAGATGGCAGTGGCGGTGCGGGTGCATGGCGTAGCCGGGGCCGAGGATGCTGGTCAGCGCGCCTGTTACAGCCGGGTGGGAGAAGAGTTCGCTCAGTTGCGGGATTGCGGGCAGGATGTCGTTGCCGGGATTGCCTCGGGTTGAGAAGATTTCTTCGGCCTGGGCACGAACGGATTCGTGGAAGGCGGTTGGAAAGTCGGCCTTCAGGGTCACGTAGCCGTTGACGATGAACTGCTGCATTTGGGAATCGTTGAGAAGTATCATTCTCTACAACTCCTAGGCCTGATACAGGCGGCTTAATGGTTGTTGTCCTGCAGAAGGTGAAACGGTTCGAAAGGCGCAGCGTATAGCCAAGTATATCATGCCAATTGTTTTGTTCCAGATACCAGCGAGCAGCCCTGCGTGCCCGCGCCATACGAATCGAGACTGAAAGCAATGAGCCAGACCTGGACACATACATCGCCGGCCGAGCCCGAGGAACAGGTAGAAGAGAGCGGGCAGACAGATGGCGAGGGGCACGGAGAGCGGACACCGATTGTGGTCGCCGAGCAGATTCACAAGACTTTTCGCAATGGGGAAATCGAGGTCCACGCGCTGCGCGGGGTGGACCTGAGGATCGAGACAGGCGAGATGGTCGCAATCATGGGGCCGTCCGGCTGCGGGAAGACGACCTTGTTGAACACTCTTTCGGGCCTGGACAGCTTTGACGGCGGCGAGGTAACGATAGAGGGCACATCGCTGGCCGACATGAATGACCGCAGACGCACGGACTATCGTGCGCGGCGCATGGGGTTCGTGTTCCAGTCATTCAACCTGCTTCCGGTGATTTCTGCGGTTGAGAATGTAGAGATGCCCCTGCTGGTGAGCGGCGTGCGCCCGGCGCAGGCCCGGAAGCAGGCGCTTGAGAGCCTGGAGAGTGTGGGCCTGGGGGACCGGGCCTCCCACCGTCCGATGCAACTCTCTGGCGGCCAGATTCAGAGGGTGACGATTGCACGGGCGCTGGTGAATCAGCCGGCGCTGGTGTGGGCTGACGAGCCGACCGGCAATCTGGATGTTGGCAGCTCGACCGATGTCCTTGCATTGATGCAGCGCTTAAACAAGGAGCAGGGGCAGACCTTTGTGATCGTCACTCATGACCCGCAGGTGGCTGCTCTGTGCGAGCGCATCGTGCAGATGAAAGACGGGGAGATTGTCGAGAATGGGTAGCTTTCTCAATTCGGTCGCCATCTATTTTGCTGTTGCATTAGGGTTGATCCTGGCCGGGGCAGCGCTTATATCGCTGCGCAATCCGATTATCGGGAAGCTGGGGGTCCGAAACATACCCAGGCGGCCAACGCAGTCGGCGTTGATCGTCTTTGGACTTACGCTAAGCACGATGATAATCGTATCGGCGCTCAGCCTGGGCGATACGTTGGACAACACGGTGCGACGGCAAACGATCGACGCTTACGGGCAAATCGATCAGGTGGTTTCGCCGCCTTTTCTGATGGACCTGACGCAGTTGGCAGACGGAGGAATCATCGACCCGGAGCAGGCGAGTAGTCCGCAGAGCGCGGCTCTGTTAAACGCGCTCACCGAAGGGGACCTTACCTCTTTGATCGCAGTCCTCGACGAGGGGCTGCCAGGAATAACCGAGGAGCGGCAAGCACAGTTGGAGGAGCAGGCGGCGGCGTATCCTCTGATTGACGGCATAGCAGGCTCGATTCTCTTTCCGACCATAATACGCAACGTGAATACCGGGCAGGGCGAGCCCTTGGGATTCCTGTTTGCGGTGGACGAAGGATATGACACCGGGTTCGGACTGCATGACGTTGACGGCGAGCCGGTGCGGACGGTTGATTTGCGGCCGGGGATAGGCGATGTTTTTGTCGACCTGGTCGGGCTGTGGGAACAGTCGGGAGAGACTGTCGGTGTGATTGGGACCGCGCTGGGGATGGAGGAGGTGGGATTGGTTGAAACTGCTCTGGCAATCGGCGCGGTTGGGGCGGTGTTGTTGCAGGAGGAAGGCCCAAGTTTCACGCTGCGGCAGCTGGAGATTCCGGTGGAGACGCTTCGCAACCTGGGATTTCCCGGCGCAGTACTTGACGAGATAGACGCAGAAGTCATCAGCCTGGAGGGGCTGGGAATCAGCGACGATGATCTGGCAGAGCTCAATTTGGATCCTGATGCGCCGATTATGGTCCCAACGCTGCCGATGCTAGGGCTTGATGTGCCGAACCAGCAGGAACTGATTGTAGCGGCGACGGAGGCGCTCAGCTCGATCAACCTGAACACGTTGGGGCAGGATGTAGACGCGCGGCTTGGGGATTTTGGGCTGCAGCTCCGTCAGGGAGAAGTGTATCTGAACGAAGTGGGGGCGCGGCAGCTCGACGCGCGGGCGGGCGATTTGCTGGAGATCTTCATTGGTCCGATTCCGGTACCTTACCGTGTGCGGGCGGTTGTGGCCGAGTCCGGCCCGTTGGGGGCAGTTCTGCCGGTTGTGATGATGCATACGGATGAGGCGCAGAAACTGCTCTTTATGCCGGGCAGGGTCAACAACATATTGATCTCGAACGCAGGTGACGAGGTCGACGGCATGGTTCATACGGCGGAGGTTAGCGACCAGTTGCGGGCGCTGTCCTTGAACGAGTCGCGATTGGCCGCGCTGCTGGCAGTTTTGCGCAGACCGGAGTTCGCTGATGTCGTGCGGAGGGAGGGAGCGGCGCCGAAGAATCCGCTGTTCGAGGAAAACGACGCGCCCGAATTCGTTATGCAGATAGCCGGACTGTGGACGCAGGCGACGAGCTTCGAGTCGGACATCGACGTCTTGGTTGACTACGTAAACGGTCCAGCCGACGCCGAAATCACGACGGCGTTGCGGGCGGCGCTGAGCAGCGGGGCTGTGCAGGACTGGCTAAGAGACTTGCCTCTGGGGAACGAAGATCGTCAGGCGTTGGAGGGGGGCCTGGCCGATATACGGGACTTCGAGGTACTTGCGCCGCTGAGCAAACAGTTCGTCACGGATGTAGCGGAAGTTGGGGGCATCGCATTGGGAACCGTTTTCTCCAGCTTTGGAATTCTTTCGATCTTTGCGGGCGTACTGCTGATTTTTCTGATTTTTGTGATGCTGGCTGCGGAACGGCGCAGTGAATTGGGTATCGCGCGGGCGGTGGGGATGAGACGTATCCACCTGGTGCAGATGTTTGTTACTGAAGGTCTGATTTACGACCTGGCCGCGGCGCTGGTGGGACTAGGCCTGGGACTGCTGGTCTCGTACGGCATGATCGGTTTCATCAGCGGACTGTTGAACAGTATCGCGCAGCAGGTGCAGGGCGCAACAGTGCCGATCCAGTTCTATTGGAGTGCGGCTCCATCTTCACTGATTATCGCCTATTGCCTGGGCGTCATACTTACATTCGTGGTCGTGACGGTCGCTTCGTGGAACGTAAGCCGCCTCAATATCATCGCCGCAATCCGCAATTTGCCTGACACAGCGAACGGGAAGAAGCAGGGTTGGCTGAGGCGCGTGCTACGCGGGCTGGGTCTGATGGTTTTGCTGGGCGGAGGGGGTTATCTGGTCTGGCTGGGCCGCGAGAGCGGACAGACGGTTGCGTTTATCGGGGGAACGTTGCTGCTGGCAGGGCTTGGCTGGACGGGCGGGCTCTTGAGCCGCAGATGGAGTCCAGGGCAGTCTGACCTACATAAACGTCTGGTTTATACAGTCATCGGGCTTGGCTTGTTGGCTATGTGGGGCGTTCCCTGGAGCACAGTTTTCGACACAGACCTGCCCTGGTTCAACCAGAATCCCGGGTTCACGCTGCTCTCCTTTGCGTTGAGCGGACCGTTCATCATCATTGGCGCGATCATGGTGGTGATGTTCAACGCCGACAGTATTGCGGGCCTGTTTGTACGGATTGTGGGTGGAATCGGGCCACTGACCCCTGTGCTCAAGACGGCGGTAGCTTACCCGCTCAGCAATCGCTTCCGAACGGGAACAGCGATTCTGTTGTTCGCGATGGTGATCACGACTGTGACGGTGATGAGCGTGGTCATTCGGGCGACGGAGGTCGTCACGGAGCCCAGCGAGGAGCGGACGGCAGGATTCGACATTGTCATATCGCCGAGCCTGCTCAGTTTCTTTGATCCGGTTACGGATATACACGAGGAGGCGGACATACGAGCTGACTTTCCAAGCGAGAGGCTTGCGGTCCTGGGCACGGTCGCCGGTTTGGGGTTAACTGCGCGGCAACTCCAACCGGAGTCGGGTGTCGAAAACACGGTGACGGTCGAAATGACTGGGATCGATGAGGGCTATACGAAACAAGCCGCGCAGCATTATGGGTTCCAGATGCGGGCTGAGGGCTTCAGCAGCGACGAGGAGGTCTGGCAGGCGCTGGCTGAGCGGGATGACGTGGCGGTAGTCACTTCATGGTGGGTTGAAGAGCCTCCTGAAGAGGATACCGAAGGTTCAGGGGCATCTTTCGATCGCGGCAGGCGGGATGGGGGGCCTCCCTGGCAAAGGGGCCTCCAGTTAGAGGGATTCTATCTGGAGGAGGGCGGCATGCTGCCGCACGTGCTCGTCGAGCTCAGCAATACCGTTGCAGTCGTTACCACGGGGGCGGGTTTCTCTTTTGGAGGTGTTGAGGCCGAGGTCTCAACCAGCAGCCCTACGGGCTTTGAAGGCGGTGAGGAGATAACGCACACGGTTCAGATTATCGGCGTGTTGGCGAGCGAGGATACACTGGCACAGGGCAGTATTCAGATGAACCGCCGCATTCTAGACAAGCTCAACGGCGAGCCTGTCCGCCCAAGCGCCTTCTATGCCAAGGTCGCGGAGGGCGAGAGCTTGGCAGAAACTGCGCGGGCACTAGAGCGGTCGATGCTGAGCAGCGGTTTGAATGCGGCTCCTCTTTCCGAACTGTTCGCGGCCGGCCAGGCCGTTTTACGGGGAATACTGGGTCTGTTCCAGGGATTCCTGGCCTTGGGGCTGGTTGTGGGTATAGCCGGTCTTGGCGTGATAAGCAGCCGGACGGTTGTAGAACGGCGGCAGCAGATCGGCGTGTTGCGGGCGATCGGCTACCCGTCGAGCACCGTTGCATTGCTGTTTGTGTTGGAGGCAAACTTCATCGCGCTGACGGGAATACTTCTTGGGGGTATCACCGGTCTGATTTTGGGTGACAAGACGATCGGACAGGCTTATGACTTGGCGACGCAGCAGAGTTTTCCGACGCCATGGTTGACCATTGCGGCGATGCTGTTTGCGGCCTGGTTTTTCTCGTTGCTAACTACGATTCTGCCGGCGTGGCAGGCGTCGCGCATTTATCCGGCAGAGGCGCTGCGGTATGAGTAAGAGTGGTCGACCAGACTGAGGCCGCCGCCGTAATAGGCAGCAAACTGGGCAGGCCCGCGATCATTTTTGGCAAACCAAGGCGTGTTGACGAACGTTCGCTCGCGTCCTACAATGCCAGAAAGCGATTTCCGATTGACCAAGGAAGAGGAGGCCGGAATGACCATTAGCGTATCTTCCAGCGAGGCTCGAAAGAGTTTAGGTAAGTTGCTGAATCTAGCGAGCGAAGAAAACGAGGAAGTTGTCATAGAAGTGCGAGGAGAGCCCACGGCGGTGATAGTTTCGTATTCGCAATACGAACAGCTGATGGAGGAAAAAGAATGCCGCAAAAGGGAAGAAGCAGTTCGATTGCTGCGTAGCGCTCGTGCGCGAGTCCAGGAGCGGATGGAAGGGATTTCGGATGAAGAGGCCTACCGAATGGCCGGTTTCGGGGAGAATGCGATCAAGGAGATACTACAGCACGAGGATGAAGGGACGGCTGAATAGTCATGCCATTTATCTTGTCACATTTTCAGTTCTTTAGGGCATTTGACCATTGTGGGCCCATTTGACCACCTCTACAGTATGGCCTAAGCTTAGTCTGTTGTGATGAATGGAAGCACATTAACGTTTTTGGGAGCGAATCGGAGATAGAGTTGGTTTGACAACTGATGACCGAAAAGAATTGGACAGATGTCGACAACATTTTGCTGAAACTATCGTTTGAATATCGTCCATCGGAGGAAGAAACTGCGGAGAGTAGAGATCCCTGGGACCAGCATTTCATGTTTCCCTATCCTCATGCTTCCTTGCGGAACGCTGCTCGGGATGGCAGAATCACATGGGACGAGGAAAAAAATCGTTCAAACATAGAGAAACACGGAATCAGTTTTGAAAGGATTCGAGAATTCGAGCATCCGCCTATAATAAACATTACTCTTTTTGACCATATTGATCCGAACACAGGGGCACGAGAAACAAGAATAGGGCAATACATAAATATTGACTCCAATATCTATGTCGTCATATACGTATGGCGAGGTGAAAACCAGGAAATTGCCCGAGTAATCACCTTACATAGACTTGGTTCAAGAAGAAGGAGGTATTACGATGCCTACATCAGAGACCCGGCGGAAAACCTTCAAAGAAATCGAGAAAGAGGAAGGAACTGACGCCGCCATCGAAGCGGGAATCCAATCTGACCCAGATGCTTTGTACTTCCAAGACCTAGAAGAAGTAGAGGCAGCAAGAGTAGCAAGAGCACTCAAAGAGTCAGAGGAATCCAATCAATCTTACGAGAGTCAGACCGCTTAGTCCGAAAGTTTTATTTTTGCCATGAGCGACAAAGGCACGATCTCCGAATGTGCTGTAGCAGCTAATAGCTCACTGGGAAACACGCCCTTCTTTGGCTAAGTGAGTCTTGCGCTTTCGTGGAGTCAGAAGTCCATTTGTAAACCACAGATTACCCGCCAGCTCTCCTTCTTTACCATTCGTAATGTTTATACTTCTCAGCCCAGCCGCCGCTTGAAGATATCATTTCGCCTGCAGCTTCAATAAAGAACAGCCAGCGCGGCTCCTGCATGGTTGTTTCGAGATATTTCAGGCCGGTTGCGCCCCCATAGCGTTCGGCCATCTCCTGGCCGATGGCTACCCACTTTCCGCCAATATTCGGCTCTTCCACCACTTTTGCGTTCCCCTTCACCAGCACGCGACGCCCGTCCTCGGCATCTATACAGAGAAATACACGCCCGTCGTTTTTCAGATAGCGGGCCCAGGCTGCACGGGCGCGTGGCACGACGTAGAAGCCGCCGTCGGCATAGGTGAACCAGCAGGGCACGACGTAGGGCGCGCCTTCTTCATCGACGCAGGCCAGTCGGCAAATCGTGTTGCTGTGCAGTATTTCGTCAATCTGAGATTGGGTCATTACAGGCATTATTTGCTCCTGTCATGTTGATCGGACCTGTTGAAAGGTCTTACCGGAGTCGCAGCCCGTTCCGTGGGCAGCGGACCGATTTTTCCCCATCCTTGTCTTAGCCTGGTGGCGGCAGAGAGCTCGTTACCCCGCGCCTCCAAGTAGGCTACCCTATACCAAGTTTACTGATATTTCAAACGCGGTTTCGACAATGGAATCTCTTTCTGGTATGATCTTCGGTTAACGCGTTCAGAGTCGGACTCCATCCGGAGCGAAGGCTTATCCCAGCCTGGCGTGGAATATCCGCTCTTTCAAACCAAACTCTTGCGAAAGAAAATTGCCATGGAAGCCAAAGTCTTGGAGTTTTTGCAGGCAGACCGCCACGCGATTCTGGCGACAAACGGAAGGAATGGTTCCCCGCAGTTGACGCCTGTCTGGTACGTGTTTGAGGATGGTGTACTGTATGTGAGCGCGCAGACTAAGACCGTTAAGGTAAAGAATTTGCGGCGGGACGCGACAGTATCTGTCTGTATCGACGGTGGTCGGGGCGACGCCCGCTATGTGGTTTTGAGCGGCGAGGCTGAATTGATCGAGCCCGGCGAGCGGCAGAAGTCTCTGCGCTGGCAGATCGTGAGGCACTATTACGCAGACGAAGCGGAAGCCAAGCGCTATTATGAGACTGTTCAGGACACAATCGGGGCAATTATCTCGTTGCGGGCCGAGCGAATGGTGGTGAGCGGATTTTGAGAAACAGGAGGCTAGACGGGGGATCGCCTCTGGTAGTCGGGGTTCACCACTTGCGCCAGGCGACCAAGACTTTGGGGGACCAGACGAAGAGGAGTGGATTGTGTGTCGTAACATCAAGAAGCTTCGCCAGCCGGAGAGGTTGCCGACGGAGCAGGAGCTAAACGATGCCGCTCTGCAATTTGTTCGCAAAGTGAGCGGCTATCGGAAGCCGTCAAGGGTCAATGAGAAGGTATTTGACAACGCTGTCACCGACATTGCCGCGGTAACGCGGCGGATGTTCGAAGACCTGGAGACTCGGTAGGTTGGTAAGCCTTTGCAAGCAAGAAGGCTGCGGATCGATCTCGGGTCGACGTACGCAGAATTTGAGACTAACAGGAGCAGGAATATGAGCAGAAGTGCTGTGCCATCCGACCTCAATATTGCCCAGGCCGCGGAACTGATACCCATTTGGGAAATTGCGGAAAAGATGGGGTTGGACAGGTCGGACATTGAGCTTTATGGCGACAATATGGCGAAAGTGCGGCTGGAGGCGATTGAAAAACTGGCTGATCGCCCGAACGCACGCTACGTATTGGTTACCGCGATTACGCCAACCCCTTTGGGCGAAGGCAAGTCGACAACTACGGTCGGCCTTGGACAGGGGATGCACCACATTGGCAAGAAGGCCACGGTGGCGATACGCCAGCCGAGCCAGGGCCCGACCTTCGGGATCAAGGGCGGGGCGGCCGGTGGAGGGTACAGTCAAGTTGTGCCGATGGAGCAGTTCAATCTGCATATGACCGGCGACATGCACGCGGTGACGGCTGCAAACAACCTGCTGGCAGCGATGATTGACGCGCACATCTACCAGGGGAACGCGCTGGAGATAGACCCCTATAGCATTATGTGGCGACGGGTGATGGATGTGAACGACCGGGGACTTCGCAATATTGTGAGCGGACTAGGCCTAAAGTCGGACGGGCCGCAGCGGCAGACCGGTTTTGACATTACTGCGGCTTCGGAAGTGATGGCGATTCTGGCATTGACAACAGATCTGGCCGATATGCGGGCGCGCTTCGGACGTGTGACGGTTGGCAGAGATCGGAAGCGCCAGCCGGTTACAGCGGAGCAGATTCAAGCAGCGGGCTCGATGACGGTCTTGATGAAGGAGGCGATCAAACCGAACATTTTCCAGACGCTGGAGAACACGCCGGCGTTGGTCCATGCCGGGCCGTTCGCCAACATTGCGCACGGCAACAGTTCAGTGCTGGCCGATCTGATCGGGATCAAGACGGGTGACTACCTGATAACAGAGGCGGGGTTTGGGGCCGATATCGGCGCCGAGAAGTTCTTTAACATCAAGTGCCGTTATAGCGGTTTGCGGCCTGACGCGGCAGTGCTGGTAGCGACTGTAAGAGCGTTGAAGTCACATACCGGTCGGTATCGGGTAGTGCCAGGAAGACCGTTGCCTGAGGCGATGCTGCAGGAGAATCCCGATGATGTGAGTGAGGGCGCGGCGAATCTTCGCAGACAGATAAAGAACGTGAGGGCGCACGGCGTCAGCCCGGTTGTGTGCGTCAACTGTTTTGCCAGCGACTTTCAAAGTGAAATCGATGTGATAGGGCGTGTTGCCGAAGAGGAAGGGGCGCGGTGGGCGGTCTCCACCCATTGGGCGGAAGGCGGAGGCGGCGCACAAGAGTTGGCGCAGGCTGTGGTCGAGGCGGCCGAGGAACCGAGCGATTTCCGCTTCCTCTATGACCTTGAACAGCCGCTGAAGGCGAAAATAGAGAAGATTGCGACTGCCATTTATGGCGCTGACGGGGTTGAGTACGCTGCGCTGGCCAACAGGCAGATCCGTCAATATGAAGAAAGTGGATTCGGCGATCTGCCTATTTGCATGGCGAAGACGCACTTGAGCCTAAGCCATGATCCCAGGCTCAAGGGGGCGCCGACAGGTTTCACCGTGCCGGTTCGCGAAGTACGTGCCAGCGTGGGGGCGGGTTTTATCTATCCGCTCTTGGGAGAAATGCGAACAATGCCGGGCCTTGGCAGCGCCCCTGCTGCCCAGAATGTAGACATAGATCTGGAAACGGGACAGGTTACTGGGCTGTTCTAGAGTGTGAGTGAGAGGAGTTCCCACACTACACAGTCGCTTCGAATTGCTCCTCTGTGCTTGGCCGTGAGGCAGCAGGAACAGTTGCAGGTCTTATGCGTTGGGTCAGCATGAATTCCAGGCAGAATATAGGATTCGATGTTGAATTGCCCATGTAGTGCCCGTCTAGGGGACTGCTGGGCAATGGAGGAAAGCCGGTCCCTCTTAGCCCGATGGTAACTACTAAGCCATATATTGTGCTTTTCTTGACCCGCCCTTTATCGCTGCCGCCACTAAGGCAATCTGATTGCGTATTCGGTTGGCGGCAGCCACGTTGCTGGAGCCGCACGGCTGGAATGCGCACACACGGTCGGTGAGGGATGGTTTTGGAGGGGGGCGTTGCGGGGGCGCAGCCCCTGCACAAGGGAGGGCGCTTGCGCCCGACCGCCAAGAAACAGAGAGAAAAGTGTAAGCAAGGGCGCTGGCTCGCCACTTTCAAGGTTGCGAGATTCTTGTTGCTTAGTGGTTACGAAACTACTTTGTGGTAGGGGGCGCCCTGCCATTACGGATGCGAGAAAGAAGAGTGTGCTTTTTGTGCTATAAGGAATTCGATGCCGAATTTGGACTGATCACGGCGAATCAGGGTACAATGTAGGTTATGCCTTTCACCTTTCACGCTGCTTGGCTCACATCTGGGAAGCCATCAATAGATGAAAATGAGCAGGATGCCTACGGTCTGGCTCATATGTCACTTGCACCTGGGCAGGCGGATTCGACGGCCACGCAGGGGCAATTGTCCGCCAGCCTTGCCGAAGGTAGAGGCGTTCCCTACGTTGCGGGACAAGAAAGACCTCCTGTTCAGCCTGAATCGACAGGTGCGACCTCTCTTGAGGGGGGCCCGCGCCTGTTCCTGTGGGGAGAAAACCATGATCCTCCCAGCGTCTGGGAGAACGGCGGCCCCGGTGAAAACGGAGGGTCGTCAGTTGACGAGGCGGTAACAGACTCCGAGACGGCGAAGCCGGCGCCTTCTCCTAACGGCCGAACAGAAGCCCGTTCCCAAGGCGCAAGAGGCAGCGGCAAGATTCCGTCTCACCCGGCGCAGATGCCGGTGGGAGGTCTGCGCCAGATACTGAAGCAGCTGGCGACCGCTAGTGAGCTGACCAGCTTCATGGGAAGTCCCGCTACCGCCCGTGTGTGGCTGCCAAGCCAGAATGGACTTCCTCAGACACGACTTGGTTCTTTTCAGAAAGGCGTCAACGCTCTATCAGGGGACCAAACCCCATACAGGTTGGAACCTTGGCAGGTCACTGGATTGACGCTGGACCCCTTTAACACGCTGGCATTTCTCAGTCGGTTTACTAATCAGAGGCTGATCGAAGTACCCTCATCTACTTCGTTATTTCGCCACGCTCGTTTAGGCAACGATCTGTTGTTTTGGAGCCATGCAGCCAAATTCGTCCTGGAGCTTCTTGCCGGGCAGCACTTTTTGCCAGGGTTGATCCCGGACAAGCGAGGTCGATTCTGGGCCGCCTGGCAGCCATTTCTACTTGAGGCCAGTTTACGGGAGCGCCTTGAGCTTCTTGTGGCAGCGATGCCACCGATATGCAGGGCTTACGAGTTGGAGTCGCTGGACGAAGCGCCGGCGCCGGGCGCGATACTTGAACACTTCATTGGTGTCTTGATTAATCGTGCCATCCGAGAGTGGACCCCGGGCGGCGCCGGCCAAAACGGTAGCGGCCTGCCTGCCGATTCGTTACACAATCCGACCAGCAGCCAGCGGCCCGCTGTTCCATCTGCGGGCTCAATGTGGATGGACGGGCTCACTGGCGAGGATCCGTTACTGCAACTTCCTCCCCAGCCGGCCCATCAGTTGTACAAACGATGGATCGAGTGGATGGAGCAGCTCCACGCGTCGGTGGCGGATTCCAATTTTCAGGTGGCATTCGCGCTTGAACTGCAACCGGATGAACATGGATTTTCGACGACCGAGGCAGGCGATGACGAAGTCTCACCCGTTCCGGTTACGCTAAACACGTGGCACCTGCACTTCTATTTGCAGGACAAAGATGATCCGGATCTGCTGATACCAGCGCAGAAGGTCTGGAACGAGAATGGTCAAAGCATCCGCATAGAGGGTCGGCGTTTTGACCAGCCGCAGGAGCGTCTGCTTACTGGGTTGGGCGTAGCGAGCCGCCTGTTTGCGCCCATACGTGAAAGCTTAAGGGCCCCGCGGCCTGAACGCGCCATTCTGTCTCTAGAGGAGACGTATCTCTTTTTGAAGGAGATAGGCCCGCTCCTGCAGAGCAGTGGTTTTGGTGTGATCATGCCGGACTGGTGGATGGGGCGCAGCCGGTCCCGCCTCGGTCTGCGCCTGCGATTGGGTAGCCCTGGCGATTCCGAGGGGGAAGGTGATGTTCGGAACGGGGGGAAAGACGGGGTACGGCGCGGGGGCGTAGGGGAAGGACTTGACGGTAGGACCTCCCTGGACTTGAGCGGCTTGATCCGTTTCCGCTGGGAACTGACACTTGGCGAGCAGACGCTGAGCAGAGAGGAGTTTGAGCGCCTTGCAAATTTGGGGTCTCCGCTGGTACGAATAGGTGAAGAGTGGCTGGAGTTGGACCCGGAGCAAGTTCAGGCGGCAAGGCGGTTCATGGACCGCAACGAATCGGCCGGCAGCATGCCTCTTCTGCAGGCTGTGGGACTGGCACAATCCTTTTCTCGCACGGAGGGAGAAGGCGCTGAGCCAGAACTGGAGCCATGGCCACCCTCGCGACTCGACTGGCACCAGCCAAACGGCACGCCTGATAGTCTGGTAGGACCACCATTGACGAGGTCTGCGCTGCCAAGCGGGCTAGCCGATGACTGGGACATGGAGGAAGGGCTGGAAGGGTCCGAACTCCCTTTGGAGGCGGTAGTCGCGGACGGATGGCTCGGCGCGGCCCTGGAGCGTTTGCGCGGCGCCGAACCGATAGAGGATGTTCGAGAGCCGGAAGGCTTCGTGGGTACATTGCGTCCCTATCAGCGCCGCGGGGTAGGTTGGCTGTCCTTTTTGCGGCAGATGGGGCTGGGGGCTTGCCTGGCCGACGACATGGGATTAGGTAAGACGATTCAGGCAATTGCATTGCTGCTTCACTCTCGCCAAAAGGCTCGAGAACAGAGCAAACTTGCTGGTGGCCAGGGGTTGGAGACGTTCAGGCCGGCGCTTCTCATCTGCCCTACAAGTGTGGTTGCAAATTGGCGGCACGAAATCGAAAAGTTTGCTCCGAGTCTGCGTCTACTGCTTCACCACGGCAGCGGCAGGCTTAGCGGCGAGGCGTTCAGTTCCGCGCTCGCCGAGCAAGACATGGTGATTACCAGCTTTGGGATCGCGCGCCGGGATATTGACATGTTGGAGGCCCAGGAGTGGAGTGAACTGATATTGGACGAGGCGCAGAACATTAAGAATCCGTCGGCCAAGCAGACGCAGGCGATTCGACGTTTGACCGGACAGTCTCGCGCCGCGAGCGATAGTACGCGCACACAACCATTTCGCGTGGCGCTGACCGGCACACCAGTAGAAAACCGGCTCCTTGAATTGTGGAGCATAATGGAGTTTCTCAATCCGAGCTATTTGGGGAAGCGAGAGCATTTCCGGCAGCAGTTTGTCCTTCCGGTAGAGCGCTATAACGACGAGTTTGCGGCTGCCGATCTTCGGCGCATGGTGCAACCGTTCCTGCTGCGCCGACTGAAGACGGATCCGACAATCATTTCAGATTTGCCCGAGAAGAATGAAATGGTTGTTTACTGCTCCCTTTCCAAGGAGCAGGAGAGTCTCTACACCAGGGTGATTGACGAGACTATGGCCCGTGTGGAACGAAGCGAAGGCGTGCAGCGGAGGGGGCTGGTACTGAGTCTGTTGCTCAAACTGAAACAGGTGACGAACCATCCGGCCCACTACCTGGGCGAGAAGGAGCCCCTCGAAGGGCGGAGCGGCAAGCTCAGCAGGCTGACAGAGATGCTTGAAGAGGCGCTTGCCGTGGGCGACCGCGCTCTGGTGTTCACACAATTTGTAGAGATGGGCCACCTGCTGCGCCGGCATCTGGTGGAGAGCCTGGGTCATGAGGCGCTATTTCTGCACGGGGGAACGCCGGCATCGAAACGCGAGCAGATGGTGCGATCATTCCAGGAAGACAGTAACGGCGCGCCGATATTTGTTCTCAGTTTGCGTGCAGGCGGCGTTGGCGTGAATCTGACCAGGGCGAATCATGTCTTTCATTTTGATCGCTGGTGGAACCCGGCGGTCGAGAATCAAGCCACAGATCGGGCGTTCAGAATAGGCCAGCAGCGTTCGGTTCAGGTTTATAAGTTTGTGGTAGCCGGCACTTTGGAAGAACAGATCAACAAGATGATCGAAAGCAAACAGGACCTGGCGGAATCGATCGTTAACAGCGGCGAAGACTGGCTGGCTGATATAGATACAGAGGGGCTGCGCCAGTTAATTGCGCTGCGCAACGGGGCCTGAGAGCGCCGGCATCAGGCTTAGAGATCCATGGAATGCGACAAGATATGACTCACCTGCGCGGGCTTGCAATCGATAAGGCAGGTTACACTGACTTTGACAGCGTCCCAGGTCAACTGTCGAATATTCAGGTCCCCAGAGGGTCAGTTGACCTATGACTGAAGCTAACGGTAGTAAGGGTTCGTGGGCAGGACGATGGTATGAATTCCTGAATGGGCAGGGGTTCGACCTGAACAGGGGTCGAGCGCTGGCGCGTCGGATGCAGGTTAGTTCGATCGAAGTCCAGTTTGGCCGCATCATGGCGGAGGTGGACGAGGACCAACGCGGCGGCTGCCAGGTAGAGATTGAAATTCTTCCCTTGCGCGACGATGAATGGTCGGCCGTGCTCGACGCGTTGGCGGGCGAGGCACTCTATGCGGCACAGTTGCTGGCTGGGGGAAACGAATGGGACGTGTTTCTGACGGTCCTGGATACGGTATTCACTGACGCCAAGGTTTCGCTACTTTCGTCGACATCTGAGGCTGGCGAGCTAACCGCCCGCTGTAATGTGTGCGAAAACCAGCATTCGGCATGTAAGCACGCTCTGGTGGTGCTGTATCGATTCGGGCAGATGATTACCGACGACCCTTGGCAGCTTCTTATGCTGCGGGGACGGGACCGACAGCAGGTGCTTGCTGGTTTGCGTCTGCGTCGCAGCGATGGGAGTGAGGAGCAGCCGGACGGCGACGGAACCTCGCCGAACCTGATATCCGACCCGGTTTTGGCCGGTTACGATGGCTTGCGGGCGCTGGAGGATTCGGAAGAGCAACGAAGTGAGGGTCCTGCTCTGACCGCGCAGATCGACTCATTCTGGGGAGGCCGCCAGTTGGGACCGGGCAGCACACGCCACGATCTGCGTGCATTGCATTACAATATCGCGCCTCCTCTCATTCGGCTCGCACTTTTGCGCCGGCTGGGGCCGCCCCCCTTCCATCAGGACAGCCCTGAGACATACGACAGGCTCTCGAGAATCTATTATGAAGTGTCGGCAAAGGCGCTGGAATTGGCCTTTGCGCCCGAACCGGACGAGGACGAAGTTCGTTGACTCGGACACAGGAAAGTAGGAGAAGTCCGTGATAAGTCAGTTGTTGGCACAACGTGCGGCGGAGGCAAACCCAATCAGAGTCGGAATAATCGGCACTGGCAAATTTGGCGCGAGCCTGGTAGCTCAGATTTCGCAAATGGAGGGGATGGAAGTCGCAGCCATCGCTGACATCAATGCTCACAATGCCCGCTACGCCTACGAGTCAAGCGGGGCGGGGTCGGAAGAGATTCGCACTGCGGAGACGGACGGTGAATTGGAAGACGCCGTCCGCGCTGGCAAGCCGGTGATTGTCGAGGATGGCCTCGCCCTGACCGACAGTGAATCGATCGATGTGATTGTGGAGTCGACGGGTCTGGCCGAGGTGGGCGCTCGCCATGCATTCCAGGCTCTGAGCAACCACAAGCACGTTGTGATGGTAAATGTAGAGGCGGATGTGACTGTCGGCCCGTTTCTGCGGCGCACAGCTGATTCCGCCAAGGTCGTCTACACGATGGTGGACGGCGATCAGCCTGCGGTTACCTGGAATATCGTTGAATGGGCGCGCAGTCTGGGCCTGGAGATTGTCGCGGCAGGGCGGGGAACAATTTACTATGCCGACGATTTCGAGGGCACGCCGGAGACGGCGGCGGTCCGGTTTGGTTTTACTGAAGAGCATATAGAACGGCGTACGATCAACTTGAAGATGTTCAACTCCTTTCGCGACGGTACGAAGGCGCAGGTGGAGATGACTGCTCTTGCCAATGCTGCCGGTCTCGAACCGGATGTGCGGGGAATGCACGAACCATCGGTGAACCTGGAGGAGATTCCCGTCCGCTTCAGTTTGAAAGAAGAGGGCGGGCTGCTGAGCAGGCATGGCGTGGTGGAGCTGGCGAATTCGGTTGCGGATGACGGAAAAACCATGCTGCCGAACGCGCTCAAGATGGGCGTGTTTGCTGTCGTACGGTCGGACCATCCATTTACCAGAGAAGACCTGGCCTATCACGGTCTTAACGTTGGAGGCGAGGGCAAGAATTTCCTGCTTTATCGCCCATATCACCTGGTGGCAGTACCGGCTCCTCTCAGTATTGCCAGGGCGGTCTTTTTCGGCGCGGCAAATGGTTCGTGCGCGCCGACAGCGACGGCGGATTGCATTACGGTGGCAAAGCGGGCTCTGCAAGCCGGCGAGGTGTTGGATGGGGGAGGGGGATATACGGTCGTAGGTCAGTGCGAGAAGGCGCACGTCGCGAGACGTGAGGGGTTACTTCCGCTGGGTCTTGCGGAACGTGCCGTTCTTAAGCGGGGCGTCGCCAAGGGCGAGGCCATTGGCTACGGGGACGTAGAACTGAACGAAGATTCCTTTGTTTGGAAGATGCGGCGGTTGCAGGACGAGCTGACAGATTAGGAGTTACGGGAGATTCCTGTGAAGTCCGATCGAACGCGAGCAAGAATAGGCCTGTTGCCGACCGGGCACCACTACTATTGGGAGCAGTACCCCAGGCTCAAGTCGATGGGCTTGGGCATGTACGGCAAGCTGAGAGAACTGCTGGATCCGCTCGGAGAGATCATTGCACCGGAACTGGTAGATACTCCGCAGAAGGCGACGGAGGCGGGTGAAATGTTTCGGCGCGCCGAGGTCGACCTGCTGCTGATCTTTCCATTTGGTTACACGCCGAGCATGGATATGTTGCCGGCGGTACAGGGATTGGAAGTGCCGATCCGGCTTCTCAACGCGCATGAGGACAGCGCATATGACTACGCCGCGGCGGATACTACTGACTACCTCCATCATGAAGGTGTCTGCTGCATTCCTGAGTTTGCCGGCGCGCTCACGAGCCAAGGGCGCCGTTTTGCGGTGCGTACTGGGCCGTTTGACGACGAGCGTCTGCAGCAAGAGTTGCGATCGGACTTTGCGGGCGCGGGCGCGGCCCGCAGTTTTCGTTGTTTGAATGTTGGTCTGATTGGTCAGGTATACCCTGGCATGACTGATATGCCTATTGACGAACACCGGCTGCTGCGTGTGACTGGGCGAATGCTGGCGCGACCGGAAGTCGAGGAATTTGAAGAGGCTTACCTGCGAGTAACAGAGGACCAGCTGGCTGAGATGTACACAGAGCTGCGCCGCGTATATGCGGTTGATGCTACGGTGACCAACGAGCACATGCGGTTTTCGGCGCAACTGGCTGTTGCCTACGACGAAGTAATTCGTCGGCACGAAATCGACGCTTTCGGCTACTATTGGTGGGGCGAGAAGGCGTTGATCACGCAGTTGCGGGCGCAATCGGGACTGGCAGTGTCGCGTCTGGCGGCGCAAGGGTGTCCAGGTGTCACCGAGGGAGACGTCAAGACGGCGCTGGCAATGAAGCTGTTGGATCTGTTGGGGGCAGGGGGAATGTTCGTCGAGTTCTTCGCGATGGACTTTGAAGAGAACTCCTTCTTGATGGGTCATGACGGCCCTGCAAACATTGGGATGGCGGACGGCCAGCCGCGCCTGATGCATTTGGACACCCACCACGGGAAATCCGGGCATGGGCTGGGCATCGACTTTGACCTGAGAAAAGGACCTACAACTTTGTTGAACCTGACGCAGTTCGATGCGGGGGAAACTTTCAAGTTGATCTATACGGTCGGCGAGATCGTAGATGGGCCCATTCTCAATATCGGCAATCCCAACGCCAGGGTGAAGCTTGCCCGTCCGCTGCATGAGGTGATGGAGGACTGGTGCCAGGAAGGGCCGTCCCACCATATTGCGATGGGGTACGGCGATCAGAGCCAGGCACTGGAGACGTTCGCCGAGGCGATGGGATTTGATATTGTGCGGATTTAGCATTTGGTCATGCGGCTTGCATTGGATTGCTTAAGGCCTGATTTCTTGCTCAACGACAGCCATCTGCGTTTTGTATTTGGGAAGAAGGTCGAGGAAGACGCATTTCACCAGGGTTCATGATTGGAGAGATGGATGGAATATCGACAGCTCGGGCGGACGGGGCTTAAGGTCTCGGAAATCTGCCTTGGAACGATGACCTTTGGTCACGGGACAGAGGAACAGGAGGCTGAGCGTATCGTCGACCTGGCGTTTGACGCTGGCGTCAATTTCTTTGATACGGCCAACGCTTATGCTGACAGCGCCTCAGAAACGATCCTGGGCAACGTGCTAAAGGGACGGCGACGCAATGCAGTCGTGGCCACCAAATTTTTCAACCCGATGGGCACTGATGTCAATAGCTCCGGTACAAGCCGGTTCCATCTTATGCACACGGTTGAGGACAGTTTGCGCCGATTGCAGATTGACTACATTGACGTTCTCTATATCCACCATGTGGATACGCAGACGCCGCTGGATGAGACATTGCGGGCGCTTGATGACCTGGTGCGGCAGGGAAAGGTACGCTACACCGCTTGCAGCAACTTTGAGGCTTGGCGTCTGATGGAGGCTGTGTGGCTCAGCGACCATAACGGCTGGGAGCGATTTGCCGCCTACCAGCCCCAGTACAGCCTCGTGGTGCGCGATATCGAGCAGGAGATCATCCCTGTTTGCGAATTGAAGGGTATTGGCGTGGTTGTGTGGAGCCCGTTGGGCGGGGGATTCCTGACGGGCAAGTACAAGCCAGGCGAACGCACTCATGGCGGGACGCGCTCGGAGGAGGGCTGGGCCTTCCCTCAAACATATTTTGCGGCTAATGCAGATCAGACGCTGGCGACGTTACTGGAAGTGGCTGCAGAGCTGGATCGAACGCCAGCCCAAGTGGCAACACGCTGGGTATTGGAGCAGCCCGTCATTACCAGCGCTATCGTTGGCGCGCGTACATTTGGGCATGCACAAGACAATTTTATGGCAGGCGGCTGGACTCTGCCGGCGGAGGCACTCAGGAGGCTTAACGAGGTGTCTCACCTGCCGGATCGCTATCCCAAGTCGATGGAAGCCAACATGCACGAGCGGCGCAATGCCGCGGTTGAGATGGGGTCTTTGCAGGCGTGAGAGAGGTAAGTTGCACACTGCCTTTGCTCTAGTCAAAGTGCGAAGTGCAGTGGATTCGGGGAAGGGTTGAAAGTAAGTAAGGGTCAAGGACGGGTCGGATAAAGATGTACAGTGTGCTGAAATTTCAGGGAAGCCGAGAGGAATACGAAGCGATCCTGGCTTTGAACAGAATCGTATCTCCCGACAGCAGGGGCGAGACTGTTGATGCGCTAATGGAGGAGGAAGCAAAGTGGCCGGCCGACAAGCTTTTTGAGCGATTTGTCGTTCAGACAGATGGCGAGGTCGTTGCGGCAGGGGTCTGTTTCGAGGCCTATTGGGAGTTCCAGGCTGGCACAGTACATCTTCATTTTGAGATCAATCCGGAGCATTCGACTGAGGAGATACTGCCCGCCCTGTACACTTCTATCATTGAATTTCTCAAGAGGAGAGAGGGGAAGGTTTTGTGCCTGGCATGCGGAACAAGCGAGGAAGACGGCGCCCGCGTGCAGTTTCTGAAGGCAAGAGGATACGAGAAGGTGATGGGTTGGGTTTCTTCGGAGCTGCCAGTCTCCGAGCTTGACTTAGGAGGCTTTGGGCCAGTATCAGAACAGGTTGCCTTAGCAGGGATTCGGATTGTAACTTTGAGGCAACTAAAGGAATTGGAACCTGATTGGAAGCGAAAGTTGCGTGACTTGCGATACGCGTTGCATTGCGATGCGCCTTCGCCTGACCCTGCGTCAAAGCCGTCGCTTTCCCAGTTTGAAGAGATGGTCTTGCGAGACCCGGCGCTGGTTGAGGATGCGTTTTTCGTGGCGCTTGCTAAGGACAGTTCCTTTGTAGGAATGAGCAACGTTTGGCGGAACGATGCAACTGGAAAGAGACTGGACGCGGGTTTGACCGGTGTAGAACGAAGTTTCCGGCGGAAAAAGATAGCCACTGCATTGAAGATGCATACAATCCGATACGCTCAGGCCGCGGGGGCCGAGACTATTTCGACCAGGAACGAGGAAAAGAGCGTGATGTTCAAACTCAATCTAGCGTTGGGATTTGAGCCTGGGCCGGCATGGCTGAGCCTTCGCAAGACAATAGATACCAACATTGGATTTTGATGCCAGGAAATCCAGCGCCCTTCGAAGGAATTTCACCTAGTAGGCGCGGGGAACGTTCCAACAAACCATTTGGCGAGGCTAGTTTGCTCTCGTCACCAGAAAGGACAAATCGGTTCGATTTGTCCGGGAGAGAGTATCAGAATGAGTAACAACAAGACATGGGCCGCGCAACTTGAGGAATCGCTGCAACTCTCACTTCCGCCGGTTGCGCTCGCCTTCGCAGATGAGGTGCCGGCAGGAATTCGGCCCTATGATGAAGCCGCGCCGGCTGGATGTTACTTCTGGCAAGAGGCAGCGCAACGGGTCTTTTCAACTTCCGCCAAGGATCATGAACTGTGTGCTATTGGCGTTCACACGCACAACCTTGCGGGCGCATCTGCGTCGCAGCCGGTGGAACTGATGACGGCTCTGGAGGCGATGCAGGGTTTGGACTATGTGCGGGAGGAGGAGGTGGCTGGAATTCCGGTCCTGGCGGATTCAGTTCAGCACACCATTTACGGTCCGCTGGCGGAACTTCCGATGGCTGCCGATGTTGTTCTGTTGTTTGCCCAAGCGCAACAGAGTTTGATCCTGACCGAAGCAGTGGCGCGGGTCGACGAGGGGATCCCTCTTGCGATGGGCAGGCCGGCCTGCGCTGTAGTGCCGCAGGTCGTTAACGGCAGTCGGGCGGCGATGAGCCTTGGTTGTTGCGGCGCCAGGGCTTACCTGGATGCGCTTTCTGATGAGGTCGCGCTGTGGGCGATCCCTGGAGACAAGCTGGACAGGTATTGTAAGGAGATCAGTGGGCTTGCCAAGTCCAACGGGATTCTGACGGTGTTCCATCAGCGTCGGCGGGAGGATGTCGCCGCGGGCGGACGTCCCACGGTTCAGGAATCGCTTGAGCGGCTTGCTGGTTAGAGCCTGGGAAGAGCTGGGGAGAGTAGGGCGATGCGCAGTAGATGGAGTGAAGCAGAGGCGGCTAGATATTCGGGCGACCCGTTAGAGTTGCGCGTGTATACGTCGCGGCTGCTGGGCAGTGATCCCTCGCTTGTTTTGCATGGCGGGGGCAACACTTCGGTGAAAGCAACGGCGCCCGACATTTTCGGTGACGAGGAAGAGGTGCTGTACGTCAAAGGGAGCGGCTGGGATCTGGCGACGATAGAGGCGCCGGGTTTCGCGCCGGTGCGGCTGGATGCGCTGCGGCGCATGGCTACGTTGGAGGACCTGAGCGACAGCGCCATGGTTACGGCCCAAAGGGCTGCTTTGACAGATCCCTACGCGCCTAATCCTTCAGTAGAGGCGATTCTGCATGCCATTATCCCGTTTCGCTTCGTTGATCATTCCCATGCAGATGCAGTGGTAGCTCTAACCAACACGCCGGACGGCGAAGCCCTTGTCAGCGACCTGTATGGCCCACAGATGCTGATCGTACCTTATGTCATGCCTGGTTTCATTCTCGCCCGCAAGATTTACGAGATGACGCTGGACACGGATTGGGATGCGTTGTCGGGCATGATACTGCTCAACCACGGCGTTTTTACCTTCGACGACGACGCTCGCAAGAGCTACGAGCGTCATATCGAGATCGTCACCACAGCCGAGGGCTATATAGGGACAAGACTCGAGGACATGGAGAAGGGAGGCGACGGGCATTCTGACGGTAGCGTTCGCCTGCAGGAGTTGGCGCGGTTGCGCAAGGCGGTCTCAGAAGCCCGAGGACAAGCCACCCTGGCTTCGCTTGACGACAGCGCGCCGGTGAGGGAATTCTCGGCGTTGCCGGGGGCAACCGAGTTAGCGACGCGCGGTCTGCTTACGCCCGATCATGTGATTCGCACCAAGCGGGTCCCGCTGGTCATTTCCGGAGAGGGAGCGGAGAAGGACGCGGCTGACTATGCCAGCGCCTATTGCGATTATTTTGCCCGGCACACAGATGGCAGCCTTGCACGACTCGACGCCGCGCCGCGCTGGGCGTTGTGGCCAGGTCAAGGAAGCGTGGCTTTCGGAGCCAGCCCCAAAGAGATTGGCGTTATCGACGACATTAAACGGCATACATTGAGGGCAATCGGATGGGCGGAGGCACTGGGGGGTTGGCAGCCGCTTGGCGAGGAGGAGATCTTCGCGATCGAGTACTGGGAGCTCGAACAGGCGAAGCTGAAAAGTGCGGGGGAACCGCCGCCTCTTCAGGGTAAGATTGCCCTGGTTACGGGCGGGGCCAGCGGGATTGGCAAGGCATGCGTAGAAGCGTTTCTAGGTTTGGGCGCTGTCGTCGCAGCTTTGGATATCAACCCTGCGGTTTCTGACCTGTTCGACGGGCAGAACGTGATTGGGATATGTTGCGACATCGCGGATGACGAATCTCTGGGAGAGGCCGTCGAAACGTTGGTGCGGCACTGGGGAGGGTTGGATATAGTCGTCTGCAACGCTGGCGTTTTTCCAGCCAGCCAGTCGCTGGCAGAGATGGATTCCGGTCATTGGGACAAGAGTATCCGAGTTAACCTGACCAGCCAACAGCGTCTTCTACAGGCATGTGTGCCGTTTCTCGAGTTGGGCTGCAACCCTGCAGTTGTCATCATCGGCTCGAAGAATGCGCCGGCGCCGGGGCCGGGAGCGGGGGCTTATTCGGTCGCGAAGGCCGGACTGACACAGTTAGCCCGTGTCGCCGCCCTGGAGTTGGCGGAAGCGGGTATTCGGGTAAACGTGCTACATCCCAATGCGGTCTTTGATACTGCGCTTTGGTCTGAGCAGCTGTTGCAGGAACGGGCTGCCAGCTACGGGATCAGTGTCGAAGAGTATAAGGCGAATAACCTGCTGGGGGTGGAGATTACATCGGCTGATGTTGCTGAAATGGCATGCGCTTTGGCGGGGCCGTTATTTTTCAAGACAACAGGTGCGCAGATTCCGATTGACGGCGGCAACGAACGAGTGATATAGACTTGCATGCTTTAGGAGCAATGCCGGACGGCCAACAGACGCCCCGTGTTTCCTGGGGAAAGGGGCAAATTGTGTTGCTGGCAAGCGACGTTTTTCCTATTCCACAATGAGAGTTGCATTTAGCGGTGATAGAGGCAACTTTGCGCTGATCTTGGTGGATTGGTATACTGTTAAGGTTGCGCGGAGGAGCGGCAACCGGCCTTAGTGGCTGAAGCGGCATTGTTGCGGCCGGCGTAACAGAAAGCAATATTCGGTTCTGTTCTTCCCCCCACCGTAAATATGAAGTTAGGCTCCGGAGAATCTGGATTCTTCAGAGGAGGCCATGATGTTAAGAATCTTTAGTCGAGTTGCGCCTTTTTTGCTCCTGATCGCCCTGATAGCAAGTGGCGTTGCACTGTTTCGTAGTGGGCAACTCACGGCCAAGTTGGCGGCGAACGATGGGTCGGAGCCTACAACCTGGGCGCAGCCGGGGGCGGTCGATGCCCAGGCGACTATTCCAACCTATTTCGGTTCTTTGGAGGTCACGAAGTCACGCGCCGTTACGACAGGGGTGGGCGGAGAAGTCTTGGAAGTGTTTGTCGAGGTGGGCGACCTGGTTGAGGAGGGGCAGGAGCTTTTCCAGGTAGATTCGACTCGATTGGAATGGAATGTTCAGCGAGCCGAGATTGGTTTGGAGCTGGCTCGGATCGCATTGCTGGAGATTAATGAGCAGTCATCGGAAAGCGATCTTGCGGTTGCACTGGCGAGTCTGGAACTGGAGAAAACCAACCTGGCTAAGCTTGAAGGCGGCGGTGCGACCGAAGACGAAATCGCAGCGACGCGTGCAAGCGCAACTGCCGCTTGGGCTCGATACAATGAATTGCAAGCCGGCCCCACCGCGGCCCGCCTTCAGCAACTGGGGGCCCACGTGGAGCGAGCCCAGCTGGCCGTAACGCTGGCGCAAAGGGCCTATAACGAAATCTCGTGGCGGGATGACGTTGGACGCACGCCGCAGGCTGCGAATTTACAGCGCGTCACGATCGATCTCAATGTGGCGCAGGCGAGCTACAATGAAGCTACGCAACCGCCTCGTGCTTCTGAATTACAGTCGGCGCTTGCCGCGGCACATAGAGCTCAGCACGCCCTTAACGAGTTGGAGAAGGGCGTATCGGAAGTGGAGTTGGCGGTGGGCAGAGCGAGGGTCGCGGCTGCGGAAGCAACCGTCCAGCGGATCATGGAGTTGACAGACAGCCAGAAGTCGGCGGAGCTCAGGGTGAGCCAGGCTTTGCTCAACCTGGAAGAATCGCAACAGATGCGAGACAAAGCCAGTGTACAGGCGCCGGTTACGGGAGTCGTGCTAGCTCTCAACGCAGAAGAAGGAGAGGTGATTGGGGCTACTTCGTCTGCGGTGGTCATTGGCGACCCTTCGGCATTAGAACTGATTGTTGGGATTCCTCAGGACCAGGTGCTGACAATGTCAGTCGGCGACCCGGTTCGGATCACCCGATACGGTAGCGATGACATCTCGGTTCTTTCGACGATTGCCAAGATTTCGCCAATCAGCGTACCGGGCAAGGGCAACTCAACTTTCCCGGTGACAATCCGTTTGCCGGAGGAAGGAACTGCGCAGTTCAATCCTGGCATATTTGTATCGGCAACATTTGAGTAGTCTTTCTTGGTCTTTGACAGCTGGTGCCCGCTTGGCAGCGGTGGTTGTCAAACATTCCCGGGTCATTTGCAGACAGCAGGAATGGGTCCGGCGGTGAAATTATTACGTGGCCCGGGCGGTACTGGAGGGCGGCATGGGGGCGTCCTGATTGCCTCGGTGCCTTTTTCCTTTTGAAACTTCGTCCTATGCACCCAAAGGAGAGCGCAATGACGAACCACATTCGAGTGTTCGGGAGAGAACAATGAAGATTCGACTCGTATTGGGGTTCGCTTTGCTATTTTTCATTGCCACCGTCCAGCCTGGTTTAGTTCAAGGCGGGGAACTTGCAGAAGTGCATGCGCAGTCAACGCGCAATACTCCAACCGTCCTGGCCGTCGTCCGCAACCAAGGGGCGACACTTCACGACCGACCTGATGGCGAGCCGATGCGGACGCTCGTAGGGGGTTCACTGGTAACGGCCCGGTTGCGTTCAACCGACCTGCAATGGGTGCTAGTCGAGACGCGAGATAAGACTGAGGGGTGGGTCGAAGTAGGGACACTGTTGGCGGCGGGCCTAAGTCGTCTGCCGGTCGAAGTGCCGACGCCAACGCCGACATTATCGCCGACGCCGACGCTTACGCCCACACCAACACTTTCGCCAACACCAACATCGGCTATAGCTGCACAGGAGTCGATGGAAGTTACTGGGACGCCGACGCCGGTACCGGAAGAAGAGAGCACGCCAATGGCGGCAGCCGAGGGAACGCCGGACTCAAGCATGGCGGAGGCCACTTCCGCGCCGACGGAAGAGGCGATGCAGGAGCAGTCAACGCCGGAGCCTTCTGAAGAGGCGATGCCAGAAGCAACTCCGACACCTTTTGTGCCGCCGGAAGGTCAGACGGCTTTGACCTTGGCCAGGATAGGCGGAGCAGTCTTGTGGGATGGCGAAGACGGGGCCTTTGTCGCTCATTTCAGGGCCGGCTCTCGCCTGAACGCCGCTTATCGCACTGAGGACAGCAGTTGGTATTTCGTTTACGACGACAACAATATTCACGGCTGGGCGATGGCAGAAGAGCTTCTTGTAGTGATGGGCGATTCATTGACTGTCGAAGAGTTCACCATTCCAGGGGAAGAAATCATTCCCATTGAAGCGGAAGAGACACCAACGCCCACACCTACGCCTACCGGTCCACCGGAGAAGGTTGTTGTTACTGTCAACAGTTTCGGCCAACGGTTGAATGTGCGCGGCGGCCCAGGTACCACGTACGACATTGTTGCCAAAGCGGTCGCCGGCGTGACCTTCAACGGGATTGGTCGGACGGAAGCGGGCGACTGGGTAAAGGTAGCCATCGCAGATCTTCCCAGCGGCTATGGTTGGGTTTCCGCTGCCTACGTTACGACCACCGGGCCGTTTGAGGAGTTGCCGGTGGAGGAGGCGATGGAGGAAGCGATGGAGAAGAGTGATGGGTGATTTGCGGGAGAAGAAAGTCTTATAGCAGACCCTCTTAGCGTTGCCAGTTTGCTAGAAATCTCTTCTATCGCTTTTCCCGCGGATAGCTGAAAAAGGTACTGTAAAACCCAAGCGATCCTGTTCCCGACCTGAGTCGGGAACAGGATCGCTTTTTCTTATCTTTCGTTCGCCGAGTTGGAGCCCACGGGCGCCGTGGAGTCCCTTCACAGGGGGAGCCAAGAAAAGCGTTTGCCCCCGCCTCCATTTTGCTGCATCACCAAGGTCTGGTTACATCATTTTCCGGTATCATGAATTTCAGGAATTGAGGCTGGAAAGGTCGGCAGCGGATGTTTCGTTTGCGGTGGCACTATTCGGCGGAGAGAGCCAACGGCGGTGGCGAAAGTTGAGAGGCGCAGGTCCCTGGTTTTTCCTGCGATTGACACCACCAATATGATCTTGTATGGTTGAAGCCCCGCTTTAATGCACTGGAAAAAGATGACGTTGCGGCCTTTCAAGTCGCATTCGCAGCCCTGTTCCATACACTGTGGCCGCTGGGAGCGACATTCCAGAACTATATCGGGATCCTGGAGGCGGGGGCAGTTTACAAAGCGTTTCTTGTCTCGGTCACGCGGACGGTGCTGGGAACGTCAATCAACATGGGGATGACGATATTGGCCGCATATCCGCTTTAGGAATCGTCGGAAGAGCTGAAAGGGCGTTTAGCTTTTATGTGGCTCGTACTGATCGCCATGTTGTTCAATGGGGGCCTGATCCCATGGTGGATGGTGATCCGAAACCTGGGACTGCTCAACAGCCTTTGGGCGCTGGTATAGCCAGGCGCGCTGCCGATCGGGAACGTGATCCTGCTGATGAACTTTTTCCGCGGGATCCCGAAGGAGTTGGAAGAGGCAGCGATCATCGATGGGGCATCCTATCGGGGTACGCTTTACTACGTCTCTCTGCCTCTGTCAGTGCCGGCTCTGGCGACGCTCACTCTCTTCGCCGCAGTTTTCCACTGGGACGCCAGGTTTGACGGCATGGTCCAGATTATGGACAACGCAAAGTACCTGATTATGACCTTCCTGAGAACGGTGGTGGTCGACATGAATTTGCAGATCCTGACAGTCGACATGGAAGACATTTACAATTTATCGGACCGGTCAATTCGGGCCGCCAACATCGTGGTCGCCACGGTGCCGATTCTGATCGTCTACCCGTTCTTGCAACGCTATTTCATTCACGGAATCCGCTTGGGTGCTGTCAAGGGATAGCCACCGAGTAGAATGAAGAATTCGCTTCTTCCCTTTCCTGTACCATGAACCTCCCGACACGTTTAGGTGACACCCGACAGCCAATCCAGCAGCCGCACACAATGCGAATTATCGGAACAGGAGCGTAAACAATGGGAACCGCAGCAAAAATTGGCGTGATAGGCGCCGGGAGCGCCACATTCTCACTGGGGCTTGTGAAGGACTTGTGCCTGACGGAAAGCCTGAGCGGCAGCCATGTGACGTTCATGGATGTAGATGCCGAACGGCTGCAAATGATTCACAAACTGGCCGAACGGTATGCCGACGAGTTGGGGGCGGATATAACATTTAGCCAGACCCTGGACCGCCGCGAGGCAATGCAGGACGCCGACTTCGTGATAAACACGGCTTCGGTCGTAACATACCGTTCTGGGCTGGAGACTCGGGAGCTTATCAAGAAATTCGGCTACGATTGGGATGGTCCAAGTACGCTTGAGTATTCTTTTTACAATTCCTCCTTCATTTTGGAGGTGGCGAGGGAGATTGAAGAGGTTTGCCCCGACGCGTGGCTGATCCAGTCAGGAAACCCTGTCTACGACGGTTGCACAGCGATTGGGCGTGAGACGGATGTAAAGGTTTGCGGGCTGTGCCATGGCTATTATGGTTACCGGGACATTTGCAATATGCTCGAAATCGACCACACACAGGTCACATGGCAAGCGCCGGGGCTGAATCACAATATCTGGCTGACGCAGTTTGAATATGAGGGCAAGGACGCGTATCCGCTGATCGATGAATGGATTGCGTCGAAGGGTGAGGAATATTGGGCAGAGACTGCCGCCAGCAGAGGTTTGCCTACCGGGAAAACGGGCTGGTCGGGCGAGTTGACGCGGGCGTGGGAAATCGACCTGTCGCGGGCCGCGGCGCATATGTACAGACTTTATGGGCTGATGCCGCTAGGCGACACGACCTGGATGAAGTATATCGGATGGTGGTACCACAAGGATTTCGATGCAAAGCGATTCTGGTTCGGTGAGCCCTGGGGGGGTCAGCGCTCGCACCTTTCCTGGCCGATGTATGTAGACAACCAGGAGCGGAGAGTGGCACAGATTGCCCGCCTTGCCCAGGACCCTGCGGCGAGCCTGGTGGAAAATCTAGGCAGAAACAAGACGATCGAGCAGCAGGTGCCAATTATCGATGCTCTGGTCAATGACAAAGAGGGCCAATTCCAGGTGAATGTGCCCAATCAGGGGGCTCTGCCCGGTGTTCCGGACGACATTGTTGTCGAGATTCCGGCAGTGGTGAACAAGGAGGGGATACACCGCATCCAGGTGGATCCGTTGCCGCCGAAAATAATGCTCACGCAGATCCTTCCACTGGTTTTATCGCTGGAGCGCACGCTGTTGGCGATTGAGACTGGTGATCGATCCCTGCTACTGTGGGAGCTGCTTGACTCCAATGACACGCGTTCATATGCGCAGGCGGAAGAAGCGTTGGAGGCGATTCTAGGACAGGATTTCCACAGGGAGATGGACGAGTATTTCCGTTGGCCCAAGGGGTGGGATTCCAATGGTATCAGCAGGACGCCTGTTCGGGATGATCCTGTGATTCGAGCCGGGGAGGCGGTGGCGGCGGACTGAATGAAAATAACCGCTGATTAGTAGAGATTCTCCTATTGGGAGAACCGTGTTAGAAATAGAGAGACTGCGGGGGGCGCGACAGTGAACCAATTGAGCGTCCCCCGCATTTGTGTTGGAATGTGGGAAGCTGGAGTTCAGGCGGATCAGTTGCATAAAAGAATCGATTGGAGCTGAGGAATGAAGATCGTCGAAGTAGAGACCATTGTGTTGAGGAACACCCCCCCTTATCGCGGCGGGAGTCTGTGGCTGTTCGTGCTTCTGAAAACAGATGAAGGCATTGTCGGTTTGGGGGAGAGGCCATCGGGAAATGCGAAGAAACTGGATGCACAGATCAGTTTGATCGAGGATCTGGGTGCACAGTTTGTGGTCGGAAGCAACCCCTTTGACGTCGAAAAGCTTTGGCAGACGATGTTCGCCTCGCGTCACGACTATCGAAATCCCGGGTTGGATATGACGCCGGCGATAAGCGCTATTGAAATGGCCTGTTGGGACATTATCGGCAAGGCTCTGGGGCAGCCGATTTACAATCTGCTGGGAGGGCGCTTCCATGAGAAGCTGCGCGCCTACGCCTATATGCCGACCGAGGGAATCTGGGAGAACCCGGAAAAGGCCGGCGAAATTGCCATAAAACTGGTTGAAGAGGGAAACACGGCGTGCAAATTCGATCCCTTCCAGCCAATTTTCCCAAATCCGCAGGACTATCCTTTGAAGATGATTCGGCATGTCGCCAAGATCTTTCAGTGTATACGGGACGCGGTGGGCGATGAACTGGAGATAGGAATCGGTACGCACGGGCAATTCAGCACGGCCGGGGCAATCCGCGTCGCCAAGATACTGGAGGAGTTCGACCCGTTCTGGTTCGAGGAGCCGGTGCCTCCGGAAAACATTGACGAGATGGCGCGCGTTGCAGCGCATACTAGCATTCCGATCGCGACGGGCGAGAGGCTGGTCACGAAGTTTGAGTTTGCTGAACTGTTGAGGAAGCAAGCGGCGCAAATTATTCAGTTGGACGTTGGGCAATGTGGAGGCATTCTGGAATCGAAGAAGATCGCCGGAATTGCGGAGGCGCATTATGCCATGATTGCCCCCCACATGTATTGTGGGCCGGTTGCGGCGGCCGCGGCAGTGCAGCTCGACACATGCTCACCTAATTTCCTGATTCAGGAGTACAACGGTGGCGGTCTACACCAGGAGTTATTCAAGGAGCCGATTGTATTTGAGAATGGATACATCGTCCCGCCGAGCGGGCCTGGGTTGGGGGTGGAATTGGACGAGGCGGTTGTGAAGAGGCAGTCATAGAGCAGGAAACGAGAAGGAGCAATTTTCGATGGGAAGATTAGAGGGCAAGGTTGCCCTGGTCACGGGTGCGGGTCGGGGGCATGGAGAGGCGGTTGCGGTACGTTTTGCCGAGGAGGGCGCCGAAGTTGCGGTCTGTGACATACTTCCAGAAGAGGAATTGGATAATGGTGTAGGCGCCCGCATTCGTGCGCAGGGCGGGGAGGCGCTCTGCTGCCAGACCGACGTCTCGCAGGAAGAGCAGGTCCGGCAGTTGGTGCAACGGACGCTTGACCGCTTTGGCACAATCGACATTTTGGCCAATGTTGTGGGCATTGCCGGTCCCACGAAAGATGTTTGGCAGATGAGCCTGGCTGAGTGGCGGGAGACACTGGCAGTCAATCTGGACTCGGCGTTTCTTGGCTGCAAGTATGTACTGCCCGAGATGATCCGCAAGCGTTACGGCCGCGTCATCAACTTCAGTTCCGGCACGGGCAAACAGCCTTTGTCCCACCGGGCACCGTATGCAACTTCGAAGATGGGCATTCTTGGATTCACGCGCACGTTGGCAGCCGATGTCGGCAGGTACAACATTACGATCAACGCGATATGCCCCGGTTCCCATGAGGAGCGCGGCGTCGAGCTGGCGAGGGGTCGGGCCGAGTACCGCGGCGAGCCTTTCGATGAGGAGGCTGTGCGAAGGGTATACAGGGAGCCGCGTCCCAACGCTATTCTGGCGGGAAGGTGGTGCGCGGATGAGGGCTATGTCGACAGAGGCGCCGGTTCGGAGGACGCGGCGACGATTGCCGTCTTTCTTGCATCGGAAGAGGCGGGCAATATGACTGGCCAGGACATCAACTCCGGAGGCGTGGTGATGTGGTGAAAAGCAGAGTGAAATTCGGGTCGAGACTTGCGTAGAGAAGTCCGCCCGGACTCCCATGGGGGAATTACGATTGAGGTGATTTGAGAATACTAAAACTGCTTAGCCACAGTTCTTGACCAGCCAGTCATCCTTGAAACCATTGAGGCGCATAGTGACGTATCTGGAGTACAGCCGCCGCCATGCTCGCCAGCCGACACGTTGAAATGAAGACACACGGTCGGTGAGCGATGGTTTTGTAGGGGGCGTTGCGGGGGCGCAGCCCCTGCACAAGGGAGGGCCGAAGGCCCGACCGCCCATATGATGTTCGACAAGGTATAGCACAAAGGGGATAGTTGCCGTTAAAGCATTGGGCATTGAGGCGCGGCTGCGGCGCTTGGGGCGTAATTGAATACAGCCGGGTTGCTGCAATTATTCCGGACAGGGGGCTGCTGAGGATAACTTTCGACACCACCGGTGGCTACTGAATCGTAGGAGCTTGGATATCAGGAAGTGGGCGGTAGGGAATGGGTTTACTAAGGTGTACAGGCAGTGAAAAGTCGAGATAAGGCAGTCATGAGATCCAATTCCGGACAAGCCGAGCGGAAGTTCGTATTGAAGTGGAACCGCGGCGGTATCAGCAGTCTCAAACTGCAGGACGATGTCTACGATACTGAATACATAACGCCGGGCGAGACGCTGGGCGAGGTCTTGGTCGGACTTCGCATTGGCAGCGAAGACTGGAGATCGACGACGACTTTTGCCTCGGGCGACATACGCACTGTTGAGGACGATGGGCGCGGAACACGCGCATTTGTATACAGCGGAGAGGGACAGTTGCTGCACGGTTTGCGCGGGCTGGGACTGGTTGAGCGGTTCAGTCTGGAGGGAGACAGTCTCGTGTGGCAGCTGGAGTTTCGCAACGAAACGGACCAGGCGGTGGAGATAGGCGACATCGGGCTGCCGCTGCCATTCAACAAGCGTTTTGTGCGGGACAATCTGGCCAACTACACACAGGTTGTTGCCCGCCACAGTTTCATTTCCGGTCATGGGTCGTTTCTCTTCTGGCAGCGTCCCAATGGCGTGGGACCCTACCTTGTGATGACGCCGATGGAGGGAACGAAGCTGGAATACTATGAGGAAATAGACCCTCACCCTTCTACGACCAGCGTTCCGTACAGGGTCTATATTCATTCGGCCGTCAGCGGCGGCAATGAAACACGGGGCACGTGGCGGCAGCCGCATACCTCTGTCACGCTTGCGCCACATGGCACAGAGGGTGACAAGGCTGCCTATGGTTTTCGCTTGCAGTGGGCGGATGACTACGACGGTGTGCGGGAAGCGCTCTACGAGCGAGCACTGTTCGATGTGCATGTTGTGCCGGGAATGACAGTGCCGATCGACCTGAGCGCGTCTTTCTCAATCCGAACGCTTCATAACGATTACACGCTTAAGGCAGAATATCCTGACGAGACCAGGATTGAGCAAGTGGGTAAACCGGAAGAAGATTCGCGTTGCTATCAGGTCCAATTTGCCCGTCTGGGCGAGAATCTGTTGACCGTAAATTATGGCGACGGCGGATATATGAATCTTGAGTTTTTTGTCACCGAACCGCTGGAGACATTGATCAAGAAACGGACCGCGTTCCTGGTGGACAAGCAGCAGCATCGGGGCACGGGAAAGTGGTACGAGGGGCTGTTTTCGGTGTGGGACATGCGCGAATCAGTTCTGCGCGGCCCGGAAAATACGGGCGGATTCGATGGCTGGTATGGATACACGTTGACCTGCGACGACACGGCTCTGCCGAAGGCACCGTTTATTGCTGCCAAGAACGTGCACTTTCCTGAGCAGAAGGAGATTGATGCGGTCGAGTACTATATCGACGAGTTTGTATGGGGCGGTCTGCAGCGCACGGACGAGGAGGAGCCATACCCTTACTTCATCTATGGCGTCCCTAACTGGTATGAGAACCGGCACAGCGAACACGGCTTTGGGTCCAAAGGTGAAGGGCTGGAACACATTTGGCGCAGCTATGATTATCCTCACATAGTCATGCTCTATTTCCACATGTACCAGATCGCCAAGCTATACCCTGGTTCGACCAATTACCTGGACAGTACGGGCTATCTGGAGAGGGCGTTCGGAACTGCTGAGGCACACTTCCGGCTGGCCGGGATCGGAGATATCCCACATGGCGGGCAAGGGTACTGGGCTTATCGACTTGGCTTGTACAATGAGATGCTCATTATCGATTTGATCGATGCCCTGGCTGACGAGGGATGGCAGGAGCGGTCTGACTGGCTGCGAGGCGAGTGGGAGAAGAAGGTCAAGTATTTCGTGTACGACGATCCCTATCCTTTTGATTCTGAATATCCATTTGACACGACAGCCTTTGAGACCACCCATGCGGTCGCCAAGTACGGTCTGACGAGGCAGGTCGAGCCGGACAGGCGGCTTTGGTATGACAAATACAGAGAAAAGTGGTACGAGCATTCCGATGTCAGTCAGGGGGATTTTGAGGAGTTTCTCGTCAAGCAACTTGAGGCAAATATCGCGCTGCGCGGCTGGCTGGAGCCGTCATACACGCTTTTGGGGGGAGACAATCGCGGCGGCGACTCGTCGCGTTACGGCCTTAGCTATATGTCGCAACTGGGCGGCTGGGCGATTGTGGATTATGCGCTGTATTTCGCAGAGGATCCTTTCCCATACCTGCGATTAGGATATGCCTCTTACCTCAGCTCATGGTGTCTGATGAATAGCGGCACGGCCGACTCTGACTACGGGTACTGGTTTCCGGGCAAGGAGAACGACGGCGCGTCGGGCTGGGCAATTACGCCTGAGAAGTACAGCGGCATGTGGATCAGGCAGGATAACGGTAGAGGCAGCTGGCCCTACGACGGTGAGATAGAGCTGGGGTACGGTGCCGGGCTGCGCACTGCAGCTACAATCGTTGCTGAAGATCCACTCTTCGGCTGGTTTGCCTATGGCGGGCGTCTCAGAGTAGCCGACGATGTGTTTGAAGTGTTTGCGCAGGACGGGCTGCGGCAGCGATTACATGTTGTCAGCCGAGAGCAGCGATTACACATGCTGCTGGAGCGGGACGGCTTTGCCGCCAATCAGCCTGTCGTCTTGGGTAACATCTTTTCGTGTCCGGTTGAAGCTGCAGGGCAGAGCCCGGAGATCAGGTTTGCTCTGGAGAACCGGAGCGGTGACCGGCACCAGACGACTCTAAAGCTGTATGGAATGGAGCCAGGACGATACGCGGTGCGGGTAGAAGGGGAACCGGCCGGCAACTTCGAAGTGAATGCGATGGAGTGGTGCTACGTACCCCTTGCCGTGGGGCGCCAGGATTTCGTCGCAGTGGAAATTGAGCGTGGTTGAGGCCTTAGAGGCGGTCCAGGAGGAGCAGGCCTGCGAAATCCGTGTGCTCGCTAGTCACTCTGTTCGGCCTCGTCGCTCTTGAACAGGTCTGACCAGTGGCAGCTAGCCCACATGTCATACACATTTCTCAGCGACTTCACCACTGTGTCGCGTGTCTGGTCTTCGTCATAGAACTTTCCCTTCTCCATAAACGACGTCAGCGTCTTTAGCCTCTTTAAGCAGTGCCGCCTGGCCTGCTCTCCTATTTGTTCGGCCGACTGGTCGCGTCCCAAAGTCATTGAAGGGATACCTTGCGACGAAGAGCCGGGCGGGGAATCATCTGCTGCTCCCTCGATTCGCGGGCGGAACTGCTCGACCCAAGAGCCCGGTGGAAGCCCATGATCCATAATCGAATTGGCGTCGTCGAGTCTCTCTTTGTACTGCTCAATAACGCGGCCGCTGATTCTCTGGAGGGAGAGGGTTATGAGCGCGAGGACGATGCCGATTACACAGGCGAATAATATGACGGCGAGCAGTAAAGGCACTTCAGTTTCCTTGGATGGACAAGGGTTGAATCCAGTCTCAATGACTATACCACGAAACGCTTGTCACTACAGGATTCCGGACCGGAAGATCATAAATATTAGGGCATTTTTTGGGCGGTTTGACAGCGAGGGGGGAAAGATTTAACATGTTAGCATTATACACATGATGCGCGTATTATTCACGCGTTCAACTCTCAGCTTTCCGGGGTAGTGACTGGCGAATAGGTGAGAGCCCCCTGGCTCAAATCGGCCAGCAACCTGCCCAAAGAAAACAAAGGAGGCCGATGCGTACCCTTTCTGGAGTGAGGTCCGTAAGAGTTTATCTTCCACACGATCAGTCCAAAGGAGTGACCCGATGAGGAAAACACTGTTTTATCTGCTCGTTGCGATCGCTGCGATCGCGTTGCTGGCCGCGTGTGGTGCGCCGCAGCCGGCGGCCGAGGAAGCAATGGAGGAGGCGCCTGCAGCCGCGGACACATCGGAAGAGGCAATGGCCTCATCTTCCTATGAGAGCTGTCTCGAGTCGCAGGCCGCAGGGATGAATTTCTGCGAGGCGCCGATGTTGGCGGAGCGAGTTGCAGCGGGCGAGCTGCCTCCTGTTGATGAGCGTCTTCCTGTCAATCCGGTGGTCGGAAACAATCGTATTCCGGACTGGCAAGCGGTAATGGAGCGGGGCGAGTACGGCGGCACGTTGCGTCTGCTGGACTTCGACGCCGGCACGATCGGCCATGACGCCGGCTGGATTTCAAACGAGCCCTGGGTGGAGACAGAGGACATTGCGCATGACTTTGCCACGATGACTGGCAATATCTTCGACCTGGAGATCAGTGACGACGATACGGAATTCACCTTCCACATGCGCAAAGGCATGAAGTTTTCGAACGGCGCTGATTTTGACACCGAGGACGTTCAGTTCTTCTGGGACAATATCTTGCATAACGAGACTCTCACGCCAATTATAGGTAGCTCCTGGCGTGCGGGCAACACACCGACCGGCAATGTCGGGGTGCTCGAGGTGATCGACCGGTACACTTTCAGGATCACGTACGACGCGCCCTATGGCGGCTGGCCCGGTCTCTTCACTTACGGAGGCGGACCACACCGCTTTACAGACAGCGATTACCTGAAGAAGTTCCATGGCGACTTCGCGGATGCGGATGAGCTGGCGGCGTTGCTAGACGAGCATGGTTTCGAAGCCGGTGAGTGGAACCGCCTGTATGGCATATTCAACAGTGGCAACCGGCAGCATGAGACTGGCCTGCCTTCACTTGGTCCTTACGTCTTGACGGAGATGGGGGAAACGCAGGCAGTGATGGAGCGAAATCCCTATTACTGGAAGGTGGACGAGTGGGGCCAGCAACTGCCGTATATCGACCGCTTGCAGATCTCGATTGTGCCGGACGTTAATGCCGCCACGCTGAAGATCATTGCGGGCGAAGCAGATATGGTGCGCCGCGGCGTCAACCCGGCCGACATGGCTCTTTATGTGCAGAATGCGGAAGACAAGGGTTATGAGGTCGTTGTGCTGGACATGCATGCGTCAACAGGTGAAATCTACCTGAATATGACTTACGCTGACGAAGCGTGGCAGGAGGTCGTGAACGATATAGAGTTCCGCAAGGCGCTCTCCTTTGCGGTCGACCGCGCCACGCTAATTGACGCAGTTTACTCCGGTCTGGCAGAACCGCCACAGACGATGGACCCGACCACGGACGTAGAGCAGGCAGAGGCGATCCTTGATTCGCTGGGTTTGGATCAGCGCGACGCGGACGGCTGCCGTCTGACGCCAAGTGGTCTGCCGATCACGATCCAGTTCAATTTCACCCCTTTCACGGGCGAATCTCTGCCGACGGCAGAAATCGTGGCGGAGAACTGGAATGACATTGGCATCTGCACGACCGTCAAACAGCTGGAGCAGAACCTCTTCCTGACCCAAGCCGGCGCCAATGAGACGCAGGCAATGGTCTGGTGGGCACACTATCCCCGCTGGCCGTGGCATGAGGCCAACGACTATATCGGCCAGGCCTGGCAGCGCCATTACGCTCCCTTGTGGATGGCGTGGTATGAGTGGAATCTGGGCGGAGGCAAGGCGGCGTCGGACAATTCTGATGAGACCGATCCCTTGATCGTGGGTGTTGAGCCGCCGCAAGCCTACAAGGACCTGCGCAGATTGCAGGCCGAGCTCTTCGCGACCTCGAAGGCGGCTGAGCACGAAGTGATCTGGGCGGAGATGATAGCGATTTTCCGCGATAACTACTACTGGATTTCAGGTGCTGACCCGCTCAAGAATCCTCTGATTGTGAATGAAGGACTTGGCAACGTGGCCAAGAGGGGCTTCCATATCCAGTCGGCCAATGAGGCTGAATTCTACTACTGGGTGGATGAGACCCGACGCTGAGTTAGGAATTTGAAGGACGGGGGGCGCGCACCACTCGCTCCTCGTTCTTCTTCGATCCACGTGCAAGTGTCGAAGCGGCAGGCAGCACATATCAAGACATCTCCCCACTGCGTTCTGACAGGAAACGGCGTCCATGCTTACACAGTACATAGGCAGGCGGCTACTGTTGCTGGGTCCGTTACTATTCATTATTTCCATAATCTCATTTGTATTGATCCAGTTGCCGCCGGGGGATATCCTGAATATGGAAGTTCTGCGTTTGCGCTCGGCCGGAACGCAGGTTTCCGAGGAGCAGGTGGAAGCCCTGCGGCAGTTGTACGGGCTGGACAAGTCGCTGCCGGAGCAGTACTGGCTGTGGATTACCAATATCCTTTTTGAGGGTAATTTCGGAACGTCGTTTACCTACGTTAAACCTGTCAGCGAGATTCTGGCAGCGCGCGTTCCTTTGACGGCGGCAGTGTCGATCTTCACAGCGGTCTTTGTCTGGATCATGGCGGTGCCGATTGGCGTCTACTCTGCCACCCACCAGTACTCCTTGGTCGACTACTTCTGGACATTTGTGTCGTTTATCGGCGTGGCGACGCCCGGCTTTTTACTGGCGCTCGTCTTCCTTTGGATGGCGTTCGTCATGTTCGACATATCCGCAATCGGCCTATTCTCTCAGGAGTATGAGTCCGCGCCCTGGAGTTGGGCCAAAATCATAAACATGCTCCAGCATATCTGGATCCCTATTGTTATTATTGGCATGGCCCACACTGCGGGAATGATGCGGACAATGCGGGGCATGATGTTGGACGAGCTGAACAAGCAATATGTGATTACGGCGCGTTCCAAGGGGCTGACCGAGACGCGGCTGCTGGTGAAGTATCCGGTTCGAACCTCCATGAATCCGGTATTCAGTACGATAGGCTGGATGTTGCCCGGCATAATATCCGGGGAAGTGCTGGTCTCGATGGTATTGAATATCCCTACAACCGGTCCCGTTCTTCTACAGGCGCTTTTGAATCAGGACATGTTTCTGGCGGGCAGCATCGTATTTATCCTCAGTGTCCTGACCGTAATTGGCACGCTAATTTCCGACATTTTGCTGGTCTGGCTGGACCCGCGCATTCGTTATGAAGGGGTAGCTTGATGACCGAGAGCGTCCGGCATGAAGCTGGGCCAGCGGTCGAGGCGGCAGAACCTGCGGACGTTGCAGACCGCGAGAAACAGGAACTTTACACGGCTTCGCAGCGGCAGCTGATCTGGCGCCGATTCAGAAGGCACCGTCTGGCGCAGGTTTCGATCGTCATGCTGGCTCTGCTGTATGTGTTGGCAGCGTTTGCAGAGTTCATTGCCCCCTACGAGACCAGCCACGACTTCAAGGGATTCGTCTATGCCCCCCCGGCCAAGATCCATTTGTTTGACGAAGACGGCTTCGTCGGACCTTTTGTGTACGGGCTAAAGGGCGGCCGCGATGAGAGCTACCAACGAATTTTCGAGGAAGTAAAGGAGGAGCAGTACCCGGTGCGCCTCTTTGTACGCGGCGATTCCTACGAGTTTTGGGGTTTGTTCGAAACCGACCTCCATCTTTTCGGCGTGGGTGAAGAAGGCCAGATTTTTCTCTTTGGGACCGATCGCCTGGGCCGGGATCTGTTTTCGCGCGTAGTTTACGGTACCCGTATTTCGCTGACGATTGGGCTGGTAGGCGTCTTCCTCAGTTTTGTGTTAGGCCTGATTATTGGGGGTATTTCAGGCTACTTCGGCGGCGTTGTCGACGAAGTCATACAGCGGCTGATCGACCTGCTGGTGTCAATCCCGCAGCTACCGCTATGGATGGCGTTGGCAGCAGCCGTGCCCAGAGACTGGGATTCGATTCAGACATATTTTGCGATTACGGTGGTACTCTCGATCGTAGGGTGGGCCGGGTTGGCGAGGACGGTGCGAGGTCGCTTGCTGTCGCTACGCGAAGAGGACTTCACGGTTGCTGCTCGCGTTTCCGGCGTGAGCGAATGGCGAATCATTACAAAGCATCTGCTGCCACTCTTCGCGAGCTATATCGTCGTTGCAATAACGCTGTCGGTACCCGGCATGATTATCGGCGAGACTAGTTTGAGCTTTATTGGGCTGGGAATTCAGCCGCCGGCGGTCAGCTGGGGAACGCTGCTGCAGGATTCGCAGATGATCGCGAATGTCGCTCTTCATCCCTGGCTGCTTATTCCGGCACTGTTTGTCATTGTAACTGTGCTCATGTTCAATTTCATGGGGGATGGATTGAGGGACGCAGCTGATCCGTATTCGATAAACTGACAGGCTCCCTAGGGTGGAGAGATCCATCCAGTCTTCAAGAGACAGAATGGCCCACGACTCGCTGCTTGAAATCAAGAATCTGATGACCCATTTCCACCTGCATGAAGGAATTGTGCGGGCGGTCGACGGCGTGTCGTTCGAAGTGCGACGCGGCCAGACACTGGGCATCATTGGAGAGAGCGGTTGCGGCAAATCGGTGACGGCGCACTCGATTCTGCGGCTGGTGCCTTCCCCGCCTGGCAACATAGTGAACGGCGAGATCCTGTTGCATCGGGGCGAGAATGGCAACGAGGACGGATTTGTCGATTTGGCCCAGTTGGATCCGCGCGGTGCGGATATCCGTGCGATCCGCGGCGCCGAGATCAGCATGGTTTTTCAGGAACCGATGACTTCGTTCGGACCGATGCATACGGTCGGCAACCAGATCATCGAGAGCATCCTGCTCCATCAAGAGGGCCTGGACAGTTCGGAGGCCAGGGAGCTGGCGATCGAGAATCTGCGAAGAGTGGGAATACCGCGGGCAGAACAGATTGTTGACGCCTATCCCCACCAGTTGAGCGGCGGCATGAGGCAGCGGGCGATGATCGCGATGGCGCTCTCCTGCTCGCCCCGTCTCCTGATCGCTGACGAGCCGACGACTGCTCTGGACGTTACGATTCAGGCGCAGATCCTGGAGCTCATGACGGTGTTGCAGGAGGAGTACGGTATGGCTGTCATTTTCATTACGCACAATTTGGGTGTGATAGCCGAGGTCGCGGATGAAGTGGCGGTCATGTATCTGGGGCGAATCGTGGAGCAGGCAGGCGTAAATGAACTTTTCGACAATCCGCAACATCCTTATACGCAGGGGCTGCTGAATTCGATTCCCCACATCGACGAAGCGAAGTTAACGCGCTTGCGTGCCATCGAGGGCGTTGTGCCCGATCCGTATGATATCCCAAGCGGCTGTGCTTTCAGTGACCGTTGTCCCAGCTTCATGCCGGGAAAGTGCGACAGTGCTATGCCGGACCTGGCCGCGACGGGCCCTGAGCATCGCGTCCGCTGCTTCCTCTATTCGGAGGCTGAGGAGATAGTGACCGAGGTTGCCGATGGCTGATGACAGCGATCTTCTGCTCGAAGTCAATGACCTGAAGATGTATTTTCCGATCCAGAAAGGTCTTTTGCGGCGGACGACAGGCTATGTGAAGGCTGTTGACGGGGTGAGCCTCTCGATCAAGAAGGGCGAGACGCTGGGCCTGGTCGGTGAGAGCGGCTGCGGAAAGACAACGACAGGTCGTTGTATCGTACGCGTATACCAGCCGACAGAAGGGGAAATTGTATTCCATGACGAGGGTGAAGCGGTCAATCTCAATCTGCTGGCACGACAGGAGCTGAAAGCATTTCGCAGAAACATGCAGATGATTTTCCAGGACCCTTTTTCGTCATTGAACCCGCGCATGACGGTTCTGGAGCTGGTGGGTGAACCGCTTCTGGCGCATGGGATTGCCCGCGGCCAGGAATTGGAGGACCGAGTCGCGGAAATGGTGAATGCGGTGGGACTGAAGGTCGAACATTTGCCGCGCTATCCACACAGCTTCAGCGGCGGCCAGCGCCAACGCATCGGCATCGCGCGCGCGCTGGTGCAGCGCCCTAAGCTTGTCGTCTGTGACGAACCTGTTTCGGCACTGGATGTTTCGGTGCAGTCCCAGGTGGTCAACCTACTGCAGGATCTTCAGTCGGAATTGGATCTGACTTACTTGTTCGTCGCGCACGATATGAGTGTCGTCCGGCAGGTGAGCAACCGGATAGCGGTGATGTACGTCGGCAAGCTGGTGGAAGTGGCGGAGTCCGAGGAGTTGCTGCGTAACCCCAAGCATCCATACAGCGAGACTTTGCTCTCGGCAGTGCCGCGTCCCAATCCCCATCACGCCATGCAGCGCTTGAGCCTGGAAGGCGAGCCGGCCGATCCGGCCAATGCGCCGCCCGGTTGCGTATTCCACCCGCGCTGCCGATACATGGAAGACATATGTCAGACCGAAGTGCCCGAGCTGACCGAATTGACACCTGGCCGCCACGTTGCATGTCATTTCGCCGATCAGTTGCAGCTACAAGGAATTGACTACTCTGCCTCAATAAAATCCTGAAGACGACACGAAGGTCCTTAATTTTTTCAACGAGAGGAAAATCATGGAAAAACTCGTCATTACCGTGACCACTGATTCAGCGGGGTCGTATCCTCGCAACCCCTATCTTACGCACTGTGACGACACAAAGGGGGTCGCGGAAGAGTATATTCGCGCGATGAACGCGGGCGCGACGATTGTTCACACGCATGGCCAGTACAAGTCCGACCCGGTTATCCAGCCAGACGGCAAGCAGTTATCGATTCCCAACGTTGAAGGATGGCGGGACATCACGGACCGCGTCCGAGCGGCGGGGGAGCCGATCGTGCAGTTCGGGCTGGCCAGTATGCGCCTGGAACAGAAATTGGAGTTGTGGAGGGAGCTCAGGCCCGACATGAGTTCGATCAACTTCAATTCGCACGACGAGTATTTCCAGCCGGACGCCGACCACCCGCCGACGCCAATCTACTCGATTCACCCGATTCCGGAATTGAGAATGTACTCGAGCCTGGCCAAGAAACATGGTGTAAAGCAGGAGATTGAGTGTTTCAATACCGGGGCATACTGGGCGATAGGCAAGATTCGCGGCGGCGATTTTTGGACCGAGGATGGTGTGCGCGAGTTCGAAAAGGACCTGTTGCCGGAACCGCTGTGGCTGACGCTGTTCTTCGGTTGGGCCGGACAGGGATGGACACCGCCGACGCCCAAGGCTCTCCAATACATGGTGGACAATCTGCCGCCGCGGGCCAACTTCAGCATGAGTTGCATGGATCCGCCCAACTACTGGGCGATGGTGGCCCATACTATCGCGATAGGGGGCCATGTCCGAATCGGCATGGAGGACTGCCCGTTCATCGAGGATGGCGTGTACGCCAAGACGAACGGTGAGCTCGTGGAGAAGGCGGTTCGCATCGCCCGCGAAATTGGCAGGGACATTGCCTCGGCAACGGAAGCGAGAGAGATCACAGGGCTAACGCAGGGCCAGTGACCAGACAGGTGAAACTGCACAGTTGGAGGAGCAATGAAAGGGCTGAGCTGCAATTCCGGTCTTCTACACACATACAGTGTCGAAGAGTCGATCGATATTCTTGCGGACCAGGGATACCAGGCGATCGACATCAGCCTGGAGCTCGCGCCGCCATTTATCCCGCCTCCCAAGCCGCATATGGATTCGAGCGCGGACGCTGGGCGTCGGCGCGCTGTTCGTGACTACGCGCGAAGTGCTGGGATCGCCATCGGCGCATTGAACGCACATACGAATGTGATTCACGGAGACCCGGAAGTTCGGAGGCAGAACACAGAGTTTGTCCGCGGCGGGTTGCAGCTGGCCTCGGACATGGAGGTTCCTTACGTGATCAGCGGGTGCGGCGTCAAGCTGTTTTACGGCTGGGAGAGTACTTACTGGGAGTGGTGCATCGAGGCGATGCGCGAACTGACGGCAGACGCTGAGCGATTGGGGGTGATGATCCTGATTGAAGCGGCCAGCCCTTACGGCTCGCTCGTTCATAACCTGGCTCGTCTGCAACGGCTCTTGGACACTGATGGCCTTGAAGGCTTGGGCGTGCTCTTTGACCCGGCCCACTATCATGTGCGCGGAGACTCGGTGCTGGACGCCTACCACGCGCTTGGCGATCGGGTGAAGCACATGCATGCGAAGGACGCGCGCGGCAACAGTGAGAATTTCGGCTTTCCCCCGCTGGGCGAGGGTGAGATCGACTTCGCCAACCTGATCAAAACAATGGTCAATGGCGGCTTCTCAGGTTATATTTCGATAGAGTATGAAGCGATGGCATGGGGCTACCCCGACGAACCTCTGCAAGTGCTGGCGGATGGCAAGGCCTTTGTAGATGGAATACTTGAACGCAGCTGAAGGAAGCTATTTGCTTGTCGGTGAGTGCCCCTTCATGGCTCAACATATCCAAAAGGAGGCTCGCCCGTGAAAGCGGCCATATTGCAGGAATTCAAGCAGCCGCTGGAATGGAAAGAAATTAGTACGCCCAGCCCGGAGCCGGATGAGGTGCTTGTGCAGGTGATGGCCTGCGGAATCGACGGCACCGACCTCAAACTTCTGGACGGTTTCGGTTATACGCCTGATTTACCCTTTATCATGGGGCATGAAGTTGCCGGCGTAGTGACCGAAGCCGGCTACCGTGTGACTGGCTTCGAAGAAGGCGACCAGGTGATTGCCTACAATTTCACCACCTGCGGCGACTGCCTTCCCTGTCGGACGTACCGCGAACAGATCTGCGTTAACATGGGGGGCGTGCTTGGCGCCAAAGACAGGCACGGCGGTTATGCCGAGTTTGTGGCCATACCAGGACGCCAGCTGGTGCATGCGCCGGAGCAGGTTACCTGGCCGGACAGCGCGGTCTGTTGCGACGCCGGCATGACTGCCTTCCATGCTATCGATCGCGCCAGTCTGCGGGTGGGAGAGACTGTACTCATAGTCGGGGTGGGTGGCGTCGGATCGATTGCAGTTCAGTTGGCCAAGGCAGCCGGCGCGCGTGTACTGGCCGTTGAACTTTCCGACGCAAAACGGGAGTGGGCGCGTCAGCTCGGTGTTGATGAACTTATCGGTCCTGAGGACGGTGCCATTTCCAGAGCGGTGCGGGACTTGACCGGAGGGAATGGTGTTGACTGCGTGATAGATATCGTTGGCCAGACTGAGACGATGGGCGCGGGCGTCGAATCTTTACGCAATGGCGGAAGACTGGTGATTGTTGGTTACACACCTGATCACTACCCGGTTGAGGGGAAGTACCTGGCACAGAATGAGTTGGAGATTATTGGCACACGCGCGGGGCGAAAGCAGGACTTGATCGAGGTTTCTCGCTTGATGGCGTCCGGAAAGATCCGTTCTATCGTCACGCAGACATTCCCGATGGAGAACGCTAATGAGGCGTTGGCAGTGCTGCGCTCGGGGGAAGTCCTGGGTCGGATCGTGCTACTGACGCCGGCTGGAAGGCGCGCCATAGAGGGGGCTTGATGCAGTGAACAGAATGGCGAAGGTCACTGGTTGCTCTGTACATTCCGGCGTCGCGGCTACTGGTCGTTCAGAACGAACCTGCAGCGGTCCTGAGGGGGCTCTATGATTGTCGATGCCCATAGCCACATTTTTCCTCGTATCCACGGCCTCAATGCTGCTGGACCGACGCGAGGTAAGGGCTTTGGTCGGGCATTGATCGGCGATGCTGAGGTTCAGGTTACGCCGCCCTTAGGTGATAGCTTGGCACATTCGCCTGAGCAAGTGTTGGCCAATTTGGATTGGGCTGGCGTGGAAAAGGCCGTCCTGTTGCAGGGCCCTTTCTACGGCGAGTGCAACCCCTATGTGCTTGACGCCCTCGAGCAGTACCCCGACAGGTTGGTGGGCGCTGCCTACTTCGACCCATGGATGGCAGGAAGCCGGCAGACTTTCGAATCGACTCTGTCAGCGCCGGGTTATTGCGCGGTCAAGCTGGAGTGCTCAGTGCCTTCCGGTCTGTGCGGCATACACCCGGAGGCTCGGCTTGACTCTCCAGATCTTGACTGGCTGTGGCAAGAACTTGATAAGCGGGGGCTGATTCTGGTGCTCGACCTGGGTGGCATCGGCAGCCGCTCCTATCAAACAGAGGCAGTCCGAACGATCGCCGTTCGGCATCCCAATCTGAAGGTCGTAGTGGCACACCTGGGGCAGCCCAGGCCTGAAGCCGAAGCAGAACCTGCACTTTGTAAGTTGTGGGAGGAGCAGGTAGACCTGGGCCTGCTGCCCAACGTTTGGTTCGACTGTGCCTCGCTTGTCGCTTTTGTAAACGAGGAAGGTTACCCCTTTCCCAGCGCGGCGCGCTATTTGCGGTTGGGCGTCGAACGCATTGGCGCACACAAGGTTATGTGGGGGACTGATCAGCCGGGGACCTTGTTGCACGCTACTTATCGTCAGTATGTAGAGCTGGCGAGACTTCACACAGCGTTTCTCTCATCGCGTGATCAGGCGCTGGTTTTGGGGGAGAACGCGATTCATGTATACGGATGTTGAGCAGTCTTCATTTACGTGTTTTCTTTGGGTGGGTGCCATCGAATACTGGAAACTGAAGGATCTTACTTGAGAGGACGGATGGCAATGACCGGAGAAAAAGTCAGACACCAGCTTGAACTTTGTATCGAATCCTATAGGGCTGGGAATCTTAGCGAGAAGATGCTGAACGAGGCACTGGAGGCGGCCAAGAGCAGCTTCAAAAGGTGCCAGGACCTTCTCTATTTGCAAGCTGTCAGCACCTCTTTGACCAGCCCAGTTCATGGAATGCTGCTGATGCAGGACGGCGAAATAGCCGAAGAGATTTCCGATCCGGAGGAGTGGCCATATCAGACTGTGCTGGAGGCGATACGCGACGGGTGGCGGGTCGTCCAGTTTCCCAACCAGGCCTTGTTGCTGGATGAGACTCGGACCTACGGCCTGGGAAGTGAATTTATCCTCGAAAGATGAAACGCTGAACGCGGTGGCGAAAGGGCAGAATAAAGTGAGCATACAAGAGGCAATCGACCATCTGGATCTGTTCGGTTATTGCGTGCTGGAGGAGGCGATTCCGGCAGAACAGGCCGATCGCCTGGCAGAGCAGCTATTTGCGCTTCACGAGGACCCCAAGAGCCGACCCTACTTTCAGGATGCGAGCGACGATCTGTATCAGACGCTGTTCGGCCTACTGAATCTGGATGAGGCAAGCTGGGCCTGTGCCGCCCATCCCGATGTACTGGCAGTTACCAGGCACTTTCTTGGCCAGGACATACGCTTGGCAGAAGCCTGTTCCAAATGGGTCAAGCCGGGCGCGCCCGCCGGCGGCGTCCACACCGACTCGGCGGGGGATTTGCCGGACCTTCTGCCTGACACTCCCTGGATGATCAATTCAATCTGGATGCTCACGGACTTCACCGAAGAGATCGGGGCGACTCGCATAATGCCTACCAGCCACCGCTTGCGTCGCCGGCCACCACGAGGTATGAAGGCTGACGACCGACGACTCTTGCCGATAACGGGACGGCGGGGCTCGGTCTTTCTGTGGCACGGCGGCGTTTGGCATGCGAACGGCGCCAATACGACACTGAACCAGCATCGTATGGCGCTGAACATTGCCTACTATCCCCCTTGGTGGAATCTGGCGCGGGAGGGAGGGCATCAGCCGGTGTGGCCCGAGACGTTCGAGCGCATGCCGCCAGAGCTGCAAGGACTTACGCGCAACAGAGTCGCGAAAGAGCGTGAAGAGATATACGAGCAGAGGTAGAAGCGAAAGCGTTGCGCAGATTGTGTAAAGTGGTGTCGTTCTGACTAGGCTGCCTTTTGGTATCTGCGCCCATATGCAATTTTACGTTCGAGACGAATGCAACCGGTACTTAGGTAAGGAGAAAATTCACTATGAGAACGCACTCTTGCCGGCCGGGGCTGAGAGATTCGCAGGTATTGGACTTTTGTAAGCAGGGCTTCATGGTGTTGGAAGGGGTCGTGCCTGATGAAATAAACCGGCGCACGGTCGAATTTCTGGACCAATACTCTTCGCATGAGCCGACGGAGATTCTGCAGGAGGACTGGTTTGTCGACAATGTGATTCTGAACGATGGGGCGGCAGGTGCGGTCCGGTGTCTGTTGGGTCAGAATTTTGGCTTGCCGATCATTATGAGCAATCATCGCGTCAACTGCCCTTCGCCGGCACAGAACTGGCACCGGGACGGCAACTCCAAACATGGCCCGGCGCTTAACTATCTTCAGGTTTTCTACTATCCGGAGGACTGTCCGCTCGAACTTGGGCCGACCGAACTGCTGCCCGGGTCCCATTTTCTCTTTACTTTGTCCAAACAGATGGGGCACTATGGCGGAATCCGCGGCTCCTATCGTGCCGTTGCGCCGGCGGGGTCGATCTTTCTCACAGTCTATTCGATCTGGCACCGGCGTTCCACGGCCAGCGGAACGGGGTTGCGCAACCTGCTCAAGTACAACTACTGGCGCACAGAGTCTCCGCACAGGGACTGGATCCGGGAGCCTGACTTTGACATTGCGACGGCAAACTACAAGCTGGATGAACCGACGTTTCGGGAGCAGTTCCGCGACTGCAACGATGCTGCCGAGATGTTCTTCTGGCTGCTTGGCAAGTCTGATTCGTTTGCGTTGGCGGGAGGCCAGGGTTGGCCTCTGAACCGCAATGTCGGCAAATATATGGAAAGCCCGTATGGAGTTCCAGATTCACTTTAGGGCACGCATTGCGCCGCCAACGCCGGCTTGAAAGAGTGATGCTGTCCTAGAGCGGAGATGTAGACCAGGGTGGGGCAGGCCAGCTAGAGTGAGCATACATGGCAAGAATGCGCTGCGCTGAGGCGCTCGTTAAAGCGCTGGAACTGGAAGGGGTCAGGTACGTATTTGGCCATCCAGGGCATGGCAATACGAACATTCTCGACGCGATTTACGATTCCTCGCAGATCGAGTTCATGCTGACGCGTCATGAACAGGGGGCAGCGCACATCGCAGACGGGTATGCCCGGATTAGCGGGGATATTGGCGTCTGCTGCGCCTCGGTTGGCCCTGGCCCGGCGAATATGGTGACGGGACTGGCCTCGGCCGCGGCGGCCTCCAGCCCGGTAGTAGCAATAATCGGCGGCGTTATATCGCGTTGGGTGGGGCGCGGCCAGTTGCAGGAGACAAGCCCGTTTTACGGCTTCCCGGACCAGAGCTTTGTGCAAGTGTTGCAGCCGGTCGTAAAGAAGGTCTGGCAAGTGCAACACCCAGACCTGATCCCCGAGGTCGTACGGAAGGCCTGCGCGCTGGCGCGTGCGGGCAACCCGGGTCCCGTCGCCATCGAAATCCCCTGGGATTTGCAAGCTGAATTCCACGACTTCGATGAAATCCCTGATCCGGGCCGCTTCGGCCATGCAGGCGGCGTGCGGGCCGAAGCGCAGGCGATTGAGAATGCGGCAAATGCTTTACAACAGGCAGCCCACCCAGTTATCGCGGCTGGCTACGGGGCTGTACTTGCTGATGCTGGGCCGGAGATTCTAGCGCTGGCAGAGATGCTGGGCGCGCCGGTGGCGACTTCCTACGCCGCCAAGGGCATTTTGGCTGAGGACCACCCGCTGAGTGTTGGAAACCTGGGTTGGCTCGGCCATCCAAGCGCGCACGAGCTGATCCGGCAATATGCCGACGTCGTGCTGGCGGTGGGCTTCAGCTTCTCCGATCTTTCGACTTGCTGGTGGACAGAGGGCATGCCCTTTGTCGAGCAGAATCGGATTATCCAGCTCGATATTGACGCTAACCAGATCGGTCGCACTTATCCGGTTGAGATAGGATTGCTGGGAGACGCCAAAGCCACTTTGCAGGAAACGCTGACCGCGCTGTCGGCGAAAGAAGAGCCTCAACAAAGAAAGGCCAACCTTGAGCTGGCAACACGGGTCAAAGCCGGTTTTCAACTGGAGATTCCGGGCGACGAAAGCGATCTGCATGGAATGGAGCCGCTGCGCGTGGTCGAAGAACTACGGCGCGTTCTGCCCAGGGAAATCCTTTTCTCGCTGGATACAGGTGACCACAACCACTATTTTGGCGCCTTCTTTCCAATATATTCCCCGCGTCGTTTGCTATATCCAGGCGGTTGGACGCCAATGGGCTTCGGCCCCACCTCCATTATCGGCGGCAAGCTGGCGCGGCCGGGGTTGCCGGCCATCTGCGTCACTGGGGACGGTGGTTTTCTCATGGTCTGTCAGGAGGTAATCACTGCTGTGGAGTGGGGGCTGCCGGTGGTGTGGGTCGTCTTTAACAACCAGACGCTGGGCGCGATCCGAGGAGGGCAGCAGGCCAGTTACGGGGGACGAGTGATCGGCACGGAGTTCAGCGAGAATACGGACTTCGCTTCCTTGGCAAAAGCGCTCAAGGCAGAAGGTGTGGCTGTAAACTGCTATGCCGAAATTGCTGACGCATTGCACTTTGCGCTGGACTGCGGCAAGCCTTGCGTTGTTGATATGCGAATTGCGCGCGACCCTATACCGCCGCCGGTGGCCGGCATGTGGCACGAGCCAGGGAGAGATGAGATTCCACCCAAGCCGCGCAAGTAAGGCGGACTCATGGTGCAGATCCCCGCGGCGGCGCATTCTAGTACGAAACGTGCGGCAAAGGGCGGTCATAGCGGCGTACAATTGCGTAAGAATCCATCATAGAGAGGGGAAGAGGCGATGCGACTCGGCAGTGGACAGTTCGTCTATGAAGAGGTCGATGGCTGGGGTGATGTTCCTGACGATTGGAATATAGTGGAGGTACCGGGGGTGGCAGTGGACTCTCAGGACAGGGTATATGTATTTTGCCGCAGCGAGCATCCGATTATTGTCTTCGACCGTGACGGGCAGTTCGTGCGCTCCTGGGGCGAGGGCCTGATAAAGCGCGCCCACGACATTATCGTCGGCCCGGACGACTCGATTTATTGTGTCGACGATTGGGGACATGCGGTTCACAAATTTACTACCGAGGGCGAGCTGCTGATGTCGATCGAGACTGCTGACAGTCCGGCTGACACTGGTTATATCTGGGATGTTCAGAAGGAAGTTCTGCGCGCGGGGCCGCCTTTCAACTATCCTACAGGGATTGCGCTGAACGAGGACGGGGAACTGTACGTGTCGGATGGCTACGGCAACGCGCGTGTTCACAAGTTCAGTTCTGAAGGAGATCTACTGCTGTCCTGGGGCGAGCCGGGAGAAAGTGTCGGTCAGTTCGTTACGCCGCACAATGTTTGCATAGACGGCGAGGGCACTGTCTATGTAGCCGACCGGCAGAACAGGCGTATGCAGCTATTTGACCCGGTAGGCGAGTTTATCGGCCAGTGGGACGACATCTGGTGGCCCTGCGACATGTGCATCGACGCAAATAAACATATGTATGTTGCCGAGGTGGGCGGCATCTTCATGGGCGAGACGAAGGAACCTGAATTCGACAATCCGCCGGCCCGCATTACGGTGCGCGATATGAGCGGCAAAATTCTAAGCCAATGGGGGATGGAGGATCCGTACGGGTCAAACCGCTATTTCAGTCCGCACAATATTGCTCTTGATTCGCGGGGAGACTTGTATGTTGGCGAGGTTGCGGTCTCGTATCCTGATGGGACGACGCCCAAGGACTGGCGTGTGTTGAGGAAGTATGCGCGTGTCTGATTCATTCAAAGACGACACGATGGTCTGTCGCGCCTCATCATGGAGCAGGGATTCCGGATCCAAAATGCAAATAGGCGAAGGGTGACTAAATGTTCGCAAATGAGATGCTAACAGTCCATGGGAAACGGCTCGAAACGGGGTCAGAGAGTTTCGGCAAACTCCGCTCTTCCGCGGACGCGCTGGAAGACTTAGATGAACTTCACTTCCGATTTGATAGGGATGGCTACCTTTATTTGCCTGGACTGCTCGATCGCGACACTCTTTCGGCGGCGCGGCGGACAATGTTGGAGGCGCTGGCCGGCCTGGACTTTGTTGACACGGATTACCCGATTGGCGATGGCGTAGCCAAGCGTGAACTGGCAGTCTCCGCCAGAGATATGATTGGACTGTCAAAGAACAATGATCCACTACGCCAGGCGCTCTTCGCTGGGCCGATGATAACTTTCTATGAGCGCTTCCTGGGCGGGCCGGTCCGTCCTCTCGATTTTACCTGGTGCCGGGTCAAGACGTCCGGTGCGGAAACGGCTACCAACCCTCACTATGACGTCGTTTTCATGGGGCGAGGCACAAAGAATCTGTATACGAGTTGGACTCCACTCGGAGACATTCCCCGACAGATGGGCGGCCTGATGGTCCTGGAAAACTCTCACCGCCAGGAGGAGATTAAGGGCACGTACGGCCAGATGGACGTTGATGAATATTGCACGAATGAGCCAGAGGCAACTGAGACGGAGGAAGGGCAGAAACGCTGGCAGGGGAGTGGTTTCGGCACTTTTTCCGCGGATGCGGTGGCGCTGCGAGCAGAGTTAAGCAGCCGCTGGCTCACGACAGACTATCAGCTCGGCGACCTGTTGGTCTTCAGCATGTACACAATGCACGCAAGCACGGACAATCACACGAACAGGCTGCGGCTATCGACCGATACGCGCTATCAGCTTGCCTCGGAACCGGTGGACGAACGTTGGATTGGTGAAGACCCGATTGCCCATGGCCCCGAGGCCAAGAAGGGAATCATCTGCTGAGAGTGGTTGCCGGTCTTAGGAGGATCGGTCAGTCTCGAGGCAGCGGCTGTTCAGCCAGTCGAGGACCGCGCTGATGGGCCGTTCGCGCCCCAGGTCGTTGTGCAGTTCGTGATAGTAACCCTCATAAAGTCGCAGGCTCTTGTCGACAGAACTGACGTTAGAGAAGAATTCCTGCGTAGCGGCTGGCATGACCACGGCGTCGGCCAATCCCTGCAACATCAGGATTGGCAGGCGAATTTCGCCGGCCCGACCTCTGACCTCCTGCATGGTTTCAAAGAATTCCACCACCCAGCGGGCACTGCGTTTAGGCACTCCCAAGGAGTCCTGCAGGGCAAGTTGAACCTCTTCCCAGTCACGTGAAATAACGTCCAGATTGCCGCGCTGCTGAAAAGTGAGCGTGGGCTGAATCTTGTGCAGGAGTATGAGCATCGCTTTCAGAATGCGATTGACAGGAGAAAGATCGTGCGATTGCAACGATGGGGAGGCTATGATGGCCAAATCGATTGCGCCCGGCGCCTCCATCAGGTGAAGGAGGCCTAGCAGCCCGCCCATGGAGTGGCCATAGAGGCAGCAAGGGAGGCCGGGGTTTCGCAGTCGGGCCATGGACACAACCTGCGTGATGTCGCTCAGGTAGTCATGAAAGCCCTGGACATAGCAGCGAGCCCCACCGGAGCGACCGAACCCCTGATGGTCATGTGCGTAAACAGTGTAACCGGATTGCTGTAGCGATGACACCAAGTGGCGGTAACGCCCTCCATGTTCGCCAAGCCCGTGCAGGATGAGGACAACGCCGCGGTTTGAAATAGATGGACTCCAGCGGCTGTAGTAGATCGGGAGGCCGCTTTCGCTGCGCAGGTAGCCGGTTGATTGGGCGGGCAATTTCTCAGGAGGAAACGCTGCCGGGACAGACGAAGTCCGGGCAAACTCTTCAACTGGCGAACAGAGTTGAATGCTCTGTTGACCGAAGGCTGGAGGGGAGGAATTCAGGTTTTCACCTGAAACGCGGTCTGTCCCATTATTGGCAGGTGATTTCTCAGAGAGGTAATTTCGCTTCTTTGTCGCCTTCATCGTTCTCTTGTTTCTTGACTTTTCCCGGTTGACTTTCCATGCCGGCGCCGCTGCTATCATCCTCTTGCGTGGCTTGCGGAGGCCAGACAGAATCGTTCTCACCCCTCCATTTTTCGGGCTCCGCGGGCTCCTCTCCGTTTTCGTCCGCTTCCAAGGCAACTACCCAGCGTTGCCAGGGGGATTGTTGCCAGTGAAGGCCCAGTCGCTCGAAAGATTGTCGCGCTCTGTCCAGATGGCCCTCGCTGAAGGTACGCAGCCGAAGCCGTTGGGTATTTCCTTGCAAGCTATGTGCAAGGTGGGCGGTCAATTGACGTTCTACCTCTGTTCCCCACAGTCTGGGTGGCAGTGCAAGCAACAGTCGAAGTTCGTCCCTCCAGCGAAACTGTTGGACAAAGCCGATTTCGGTGTCTTCTTCAACCACCAGGAACACTTTTGAAGAGCGCACGGTGCTGGTGTGGATGGAGGCAATCATTGCCGTCTCTTCTGCCGCCGCATCGGGATAGGCGGCGGGCAGGAGTTCGGACATGCGGGCCCCGAAGCGGGCTGAAATCTGGGGGGAGAGTCGGTAACCGTCGGGCAGAGGAGGAGTTTCTGTCAGTGGCAAGTCGCCCACCATCTGCGTGTTCTGGTAGTCCGCCGAGCGCAGACCGATTTCGTCGAGAACTTGTGTAACTGTGGCTGGCGAGGCGGTTGCAAATCCAAAGTAGAAGTAAGGGTGAATCCCTTGTTCTTCAACATGGTCCAGGGCCGAATCAATGAGATCGGCGAAATCATCGCGGTTTTCCTCTACTTCCAGTGGTTCGACAAATGCCCAGTCGAACGTACCCGCGGCGTCGCCATCGTACTGGACAATGACGAATCCGATGATGCGATCACCTCTTGTTGCCACAAGTGTGTCCATCTGCTTGCCAAGGAAACGCGGTCCGAACCAGTGCATGAATAGCAGACGCCGCCACCAACTGCCGGCGATGGCTTCCATGCTACTCACATCGCTGGTTACACCAGAGACCAGCAGGTTCAGAACCTCGCGGACCTGACCAGAGTTTGCTTTCCCAATTTCAGTGACCATTCAACAGTTCCATGGCGATTCGCAGACAGTCCCTTTCGCCGCCATATGCCAGCATCGTCAGGGCCTCACCTGCGGTGGCCCACTCGACCTTTTGGACCTCGATGCTGGCGTCGGAGAGCTGCCCTCCCACTACTAGGAGGAGAAAAAAGTCTACTTTTTTGAATACCTTCTCCGGAACAGTGCGGGCATATGTATCAAGATACTGATAGTGTACAGTCTTCAGAAAGGACTTATACTCGGTCTCCAGCCCCGTCTCCTCTTCTACTTCGCGCAGTGCCGCGGTCAGAGGCTTCTCAGCCGGGTAGAGCCGTCCCTTAGGCAGTTGCCAGCGACGGCATTCTTTATCTGTGGCGATGAGAGCCACCTGAATTGAATCGAGTGCCTCGGCCTGCTGCAGACGATAAGCAACACCGCCGGCAGAGTGGATGCGCCGAACGGTGTAGTTACTCAAGACTTCACTGGCGGCGGCGCCGCGACCATCAGGAAAATCACAATAGCCTCCCCCATGTGGCGCTGAAACAACCTTTATAGCATTCCAACTTTGTTGCGGAGCGATCATCTTCTATTTTCCGGCGGATACTTTTCCCATCTATTTCGACCGTGTAGATCGCCTGCGTTGTTGTGTGTGATATTAAATCATGATTTCCAGCGCACAGGTAACTTTCTTAAAAAGCGATACGCTTCATTGCCTTTCGTCAGGCATAGCGCCGTCGGAAACGATGGCGGCCAGTCCACGAGCCACCTGTTCCCAATTGTTTGGTGGAAACTGGGCGAGTTGCTGTGGCAGCAGCGATTGCGACGTGAACGGAAGGGCGCCAGCCAATTCGGCGAGGGTCCAGACTGAACGGGCGCGCGCTAGAACAACATGTATTTCCATCCACTTCGACAGTAGCACCAGCCACTGGGCCAGACTCTCTCCTGCGCCAACAGCAGGTTGTGGAGCCGGCGCCTTCTCTGGGAATCGCACCGAGGTCTTGCCGGCTTGATCGATCCACAGTCGGTGCGGGATTACAGGGCCGGGCGACATTTGCGCTGCGGTCCAACAGGCAAAATTCTGGTGCAGATCCGAGATAATAGGCGGATGCAACCACTCCACCGCGGCGGCAATGGGCCGGCTGCGCGGGGGATGGCAGGGAGATGCCGTCAGGCTCTTGTATTCGTCGAACCAGTACCACTTGGCCATGAATTGCGCTCAAACTTCAGGCTTGCAGGAACAGCGAATCTGACATAGTACGTCGCCACCAATCAACAGATGTTGCGCCAAACGGGGCGGTCCAGCCATCTCAGTTGCGCGCCAATTCCAACTGGACATTCGGCAGCAATGAGTTTTCGGCACTCCAAGACTAAGGCGCCGTTTTGCAACATAGGTTGGCACAGATAATATCACAGTCGAGAAAATATGGCAGACTGAAAGAACCGATCGGATAGCCTTTGAGACTTGCTCATACCACGTTTTGATCAGAATTATTGAGATGGAGCGATTGTCCGTCTAGCAGGAGATTGTCGTTTTGCTGGCCGGCCAACAGTGGGGAGTCAAAGGCGGTAGCCATGCATCCCGTGAATAGCGCGTCTGCAAACGGTCCGGAAGAGTTGGCCAGGCGCCCGGTATAGGGTATCATGCAGCCGCTACGTAAGAGGACCTCACTTCAATTTTCCAGGGAGAATACAGCAGCAATGACCCGTCCTGTGCACAAACGCGGGCGCCGAAGTAGAAATTCAGGGAACCGACGGCGTACAGCAATCGCCCCTCCTACGCTCGTGCAGTCCGACAGAGAATATCGTCGATTTCTTGCGCATATATCCGGTCAACCATGGTTGGCGTTGGATACCGAAAGTGACAGCCTTTTTCGCTATACACCGCGCGTTTGTCTGATTCAGGTAACGGTTCCGGCCGAGGAAGGCAGCACAAAGGGGTCGGCTGAAAATGGAGCCGTTGTCGACTTCCTGGTCGATCCATTGCGATCGCTCGATCTGTCCGACTTGGGCAAAGTTCTCGCAGATGACACGACAGAGATCATTCTCCACGCAGCCGAGAACGATATCCTGACCCTGCAGAGGGATTGCGAATTCCGGATCCGGAGGCTTTTTGACACGCAGTTGGCCGCCCGCATTCTGGGGCGTCAGGGCATTGGACTGGCGAAGGTCTTGCAGGATGAATTCAACGTTGAAAGCGACAAACGGATGCAGCGTACAAATTGGGGCCAGCGTCCGTTAACCCAACAGCAGATGACATACGCCCAGATAGACACGCATTACCTGCCCGCCCTGCGAGTCCGGCAGGCAGGGCTCCTACAGAAGGCAGGTCGCTGGGAAGAGGCCCAGGCTGCATTTCGGATGTTGGAGTTGGTCGAGTACCGGCCGCCGGAGCCGCGCACTGTCTGGCAGATGAAGCAGATCCGCTCTGTGCTGGCGAATGACATGGGAGTCCTTAAGGCAGTCTGGGATTGGCGAGAAAAGTTTTCCAAGCATGCGGAACGGCCCCCGTTCAAAGTATTGGGCGAGGACTCGATGGTAGCAATTGCGCAGAGACGACCGCAAACACTGAACGCGCTCGGGGAAATTCCCGGCTTAAGCGTGCGGCAAGTCGAGCGATTTGGAAAGGAGTTGTTGGCCGCGGTTCGTCTGGGAGAAGAGCAGCCTGTGCCCAAACGGCCTTCGCCCCTAAGGAGGGCGGAAACTGTCCTCACTGCGGAAGGAAGGAAGCGCTATGAGCACCTGCGCCAGTGGAGGACTAAGACAGCGGCGGCGCGCGGCGTCGATCCTGACATCGTGTTCAGCAACGAAACGCTTATACAGATAACGGCTGACCGACCTACTTCGGTGGACGCTCTGCAGGAGATTCCATCGGTAGGGCGCTGGAAGGCAAGAGCATATGGGCCGGCTCTACTAGAACTCCTCGGTAACAACATCACGACTTGACAGGCAAATGATAGCGAGGCAGCTAGCGACTCCACGGTGGTCGACCGCGCTGCCAGAATACTCCTGATTCTAGATCTAACATAGTTCAGGTCAGGCGGGCTGGAGCGCTAGCGGGTCGGGCAGGTCGTCGGAGTCGACCTTCCCTTCGAAGACATCGACAAACTCGTGCTCTTCGAGCGTTTCATGTGTTAGCAGTGCTTCGGCCACTGCGTCCAATCTAAGCCGATGAATTCTGAGAATGTTGCGAACTCGATCGTGTTGCTCTCTCACGATAAGCTGCACTTCGCTGTCAAGAGCTTCTGCCACCTCTTCGCTGTAATCACGCTGCTCGGTTAACTCGCGGCCAAGGAAGGGGTTTTCTTCCTGGCTTCCGATCTGAAGAGGCCCCATCCTTTTGCTCATCCCATACTTCATCACCATGGCTCTTGCCAAACGGGTGATTGTCTGGATGTCATTGCTGGCGCCGTTGGAAATGTCTGCAAAGACAAGTTCCTCGGCTACGCGGCCACCCAGCCCAACGGCGATGCGGTCAATAAAATATGATCGCGGCAGCAGATAGCGGTCTCGCTCCGGAACCGTCAACGTGACGCCGCCTGTCATGCCGCGAGGGATAATTGTAACTTTGCGTAATGGGTCTGCGCCTTTAACTACATGTGCAATGATTGCATGGCCGGCTTCGTGGTAGGCTACAACGCGCCGCTCACTATCGGTTATCAGCCGGCTGCGTCTTTCCGGCCCTCCCATTGCGATTCGCTCAATCGATTCCTGCATCTCGTTCATTGCAATCGTGCGAGTGTTTCGACGCGCGGCCAGAATTGCAGCTTCGTTTACCAGGTTTTCCAAGTCGGCACCGACAAAGCCGGGCGTCTGTCGAGCGATCAGATCCAGATCCACATTGGGGTCGAGGGGCTTGCCTTTTACATGAACATCGAGAATGGCCCTTCGTCCCGACAGGTCGGGCCGGTCCATGGTTACGCGTCTGTCAAATCGCCCGGGACGAAGCAGGGCGGGGTCGAGGATGTCCGGACGGTTAGTGGCGGCCACCAGGATGACATTGGTATCGGTGCCAAAACCGTCCATTTCCACCAGGATCTGGTTAAGGGTCTGCTCGCGCTCGTCGTGGGAACCTCCCAGACCAGTGCCCCGGTAGCGCCCGACCGCGTCGATTTCGTCAATGAAGACAATGCAGGGGCTATTTCGTTTCGCCTGCTCGAACAGGTCGCGCACACGGCTTGCGCCAACGCCGACAAACATTTCGACGAATTCAGAACCGCTAATGCTGAAGAATGGAACACCGGCTTCACCCGAAACTGCCTTGGCCATGAGTGTTTTTCCGGTGCCGGGCGGCCCGACCAACAGTACTCCTTTGGGGATGCGTGCGCCCAGAGCGACGAACTTCTGCGGCTCCTTCAGAAACTCTACGATCTCCTCTAGTTCTTGCTTTGCTTCATCGGCTCCGGCCACGTCGCCAAATGTTACAGTGGGTCTATCGCCAACGAACATCCGGGCTTTACTCTTTCCGAAGGAGAGCGCTTGATTATTGCCGCTCTGGCTCTGGCGGAACAGAAATAGAAAGAGACCGGCGATCAGAATCAGGGGAAGTAAGTTAATGACCAAGGCGAACCAGTTGCCCGAATTGGATGGTGGTTGGACATTGATTTTAACTTTGGCCAGGCTCACCTCGGAGACGCCCATGCCTTGAAGTGTTCGCGTGAGAGCGACCCCTTCCTCTTTGCGGCTGGAAAGCGGTTGGTCGCTGCCATGCGAGAAAATCTGCAACCTTTCCCCGCGTACGTCGATTCGTGCGATATCGCCGCGCTCGACCTGTCTGGCAACGTCGCTCAGACTGACATTTTCCGGCCTCTCGTTAGGGCCGTAGACATTAAGAAAGAGGGCGGCGGCGGCCACCAAAATCAGCAGATAAACAAAAGCGTTTCGAGTCCAGTTTCCGCTCACAGAATCTCCTCAAAGATCAGATTTCACTGCGACAGCAGTATAACATGGAGGCCGCGGCTTCGCGAAAGCCAGGGTAATTGGGCGAAAGTAGCGTTCGAAAATGACCAGCTTGCCGGCCATGAAGCATTGCCTATGTAAGGGATCCATTGGCATGCGTTTGCAGGTTCCTGCGCTTAACACTGAGCAATTGCCTCACACATTCTTTTGGGGCTTTTCAGGCGCCCAGTATGCCCAAGGATTGCTCGTCCTGGCTGAAAAATTCGGCGACTGGACTTTCCACTCGTCCGTAGCCGCTCCAGATCTTGAAGCCCAGCAGTGCCAATAGTTCTGGCGACGCTTCTTTAAGCATTTCGGGTCGGGCCCCAATCGCAAAATTTTCCTGGGGTCGGAACTGGGGGCCGCAGAAGGTTGTCAGCAAACCGTAGCGGTTCCTGTCACTTATGTTGGCACCGGTTCCGTGCCAGAGCCTGCCGTCGAAAATCATTGCCGTGCCTGCCAACCCTTCCGCGGCCAGCGTATCCTCGTTGTCGTTATTCGCTTTTGGAGGTCGGCCTCGTAGGTGACTACCGGGTACAAAGCGAGTGCCCCCGTTCTCGCTGCTGAAATCGTTGAGCATCCACATGACGTTAACGCACACGCATGGTGCGACCATTGCTGGTTCTTCATCGCCGGCCAAATTGGGCCTTTCGCGGGAAATTGAACCAACAGGAATCGGTGAAGGCCCGCGGTCAATGGGGTGAGGCATCCACCACTGATCGGTATGCAGATTCATGGGGGCGCCGCCCGGCTTGGCAATGTTGGCAGAATAGCTTGACAGCAGATAGTCATCACCCATGACGTGATCGACGACGGCGCGCACGCTTGGTGTGGAAAGGATTTGGCAGAAAATCCGGCCCTTGTTGACAAGCATCCACACCCGTTGATTTACTCCGCCGGCTGTAGCGGTGTAGGCTTGTTGTTTGAGCCGGCCTTCTTTGTCCGTAAATGCACCCCACTGCTGCTTCGGGCCTCCATCCTCGAAGGCCGCGCCCAGCTCGAGTTCGGCGACCGCCTGCTCCTTGAGCCGTTTTAGTGCAGCCGCCACGTCATCAGGCTCTAAGGCGTTGGCGATCAGGCAATAGCCAAATTCTTCAATATCCAACTTGGCCTGTTCGAAATTCGCGGTCGCTGTGGGTAGGTGTCGAGTGGTTTGCATGTGGTTTCTCCGGGCAGCATTGTTTGCAGTACTCTACTTCATTTTTTTCGAATGGGCAACGCTGGCGGCACTTTTTGGCCCCACCTCATGGCTGCACCATTAGAGACATTTTCCTTTAGGGATTTTCACGATAAGCAAGACGTAACATGGCCTTTCATACCACCTTTTCTTTGCTTCCCGTAAGAGGCTTTCGGCATTACGTTTCACCAGGTCGGCTCGAATCCTGATCAGGAATTTGCTTTGTGCTCACCCTCTCAGACAGCGGACACAGTCTAACTTGCTAACCTGCCATTACAGTGAGGGAAGCTGGAAATTGGAAAGCTTGTAACGGCACAGCCGCTGCAAGCTAAGTCGCTTCCCATCAACCTTTTAGAGTGCGGCTTAAATGCGAAACAGTCAGCCAATCCCTAGAGCCAACACACTTGTCAGAATGTGAATGGCATATGCCTTCTCAAGTCGGCGCGCCCCGTCCTGCGAATCGCAAGTCTTGTCGCTTCTTCTCAGCCTTAATCACTTCGCGAATTTCAGGGAAATGCGCGAAAAGGACTCATTGTTAAGTCAGCAGTGAAATGTCCTGAAATGGGTACACTCAGAGATTAGGTCAAGCGAGGCGCGGGCGGGTCAAAGCCGGCGCTGGAGATGACACGGCTGGCGCCTGTCGCTTGCTACTGCAGTCCTGGAATTCATTCTAACCTGCATATCCTCTTACAGACGAGGGTTGCGAACAGAGGTGGAATGAAAGCCAATCCCAGACTGTTTCCAGCGCGGGATTGGCTGTGCTAGAATTGACGGATATGAACGAATTCGCTTTGTCATTGGCTGTTCTGATAGCCCCTGTGGGCCCTCCTCTTGTCCTGACATTGGGCAGCATAGTTCTCTGGGTATTTGGCCGATTTTCCCGTCCTATGGCGCGATTGCACTTCGTTGGGAGCGCGACGGGAATCCTCAGTGGGGTAGCCTTGCTCTTCTGGGGTGGGGCGGCAGCACTGACGGTTGCCCTGCGTGTGCAGCCTGTTGCTCCAACTTTCAGCATACCCTGGCAGCCTTTCTTTTCCACGGGCGCCGATATTCTGTGGGTAAGCAACGGATGGAACTGGTATGTTTCATGCCTAATCCTTCTGTTGGGGGGCGGCGGTTTGCTGTTCAGCGGCATTTCCGGCCAGAGTCGCGATCTGACTTCCGACGAGAACTGGCACGGCAGAGCGATGACACTAGCCTTGTCACTCAATGCAATTGCCAGCGCATTATTTTTTGTCAGCAGCGGAAATCTCCTTACCGTTACGTTGATGTGGGTAGTGATGGATCTTTTTGTCATTGCCCGAAGTGCGGTTGTGCCTGAAGGCCCCGGCCCTTCCACTACCAGGCAGTTTCAGGGACTGAGCATGATGGGAGCCTTGTTACTTTTGATCGGGCTCCTTCCTGCAGGCCAGGGTGGCCCTGCCGTGCTTCTGGCTGGCGGCCAACTGCCCCAAGAGACAGTAATTCTTATGTTGCTTGCCGGTGTCATTCGGGCCGGCGTCTACCCTCTACACCTGTGGCTGTTGCCGCAGCGCGGGGAACGCCTTTATATGCCGGACCGATTAATCGACCAGATACCACCTGCGCTTTGCGGGCTGTGGCTTCTGGGCTGGTCGAGCGGGCTTGCAGGCGAGGAGCTACTTGCACGGCCTGAAATCGTGGCGCTGGCTTTGTTTGGTTTGCTGGGCTCGGCCATTGCTACGTTCACAACGACGACAAGGCAGGAGCACACGACTTTCGTACTGGTCACCGCGGTAGGAATCGCCGGACTTACGAGCATATTGTCAGAGATCCGAGGGCCTGCAGCTGTGCTATGGCCGACGACGACGTTCGCATTGGGAGGCGGCCTGTGGCTGATCGGCGAAAGGATCTGGCGCGCATGGCACTGGCAGATACCAATCAGTGTAGGTGTTTTGGCACTTGTCGGTGTTCCATTCACTCCTGGATTTCTGACACAATCTGTGGTCGCACAGCTGCTTATGGTGGGAAATTGCGCCGACGATGCCGGTCTTTGTGGGAAATTAGGCGCTCTGATGTGGCCCCTGTTTGCGGCCTATATTGTGACTCAGATGATATATGTCTCGTCTCTCCTGCGTAGCTGGGACAACGAGTCTGATGGTAATTCCTTGGCGGAATTGAGGCCGGACGGTTGGATCATTGGAAGATTGCTGGTATATGTGGTTGTTCTTGCGATTCCGCTGGCGACTGCAGGTGTGTTTCCCGATATGATAACAAATCTCGCCAATCTGCCGGATGCTATTCCCAGCAGCGCCGGGAACCCCCCTAGTGCGGTTGCGAGCTGGCAGGTTTGGCTGACCTTAGCCGGTCCACTCACATTGGGGATTGGTCTTGCCATCGCCCGTTCACAAGTGAGAGAGCTATTGAGAACAGATGGAAATAGAGCCGGCGCGTTGGGGTCAATCAGGAGGTGGTCCAGCCGAATTGCCAGACTCGCGACTCTGGACTGGATATCGGGCGTTACCAGGTGGGGCACCAGCAGGATGGGAAATGTGTGGGACGTTGGCCTGGAGATTGTCGAAGGGGCGGGACATATGGGGTGGGTTGTCGTCTTTGGAATTATTGGCTATTTGTTGTTGAGTACGTAGTCGTTTCCGCATTTTGAGGACATTGTTGTAACAGCAGTGGTCAGATTCAAGCGATAGTTGCTCAAATTTATTTGGCTTACGTGGAGTTAGCCCTGCCATCATAGCCCATGGAGTCTTCCGCTGGTCGGCAAGAGTGCCTTCCATATCGTAAACTCCAAGGGGGCAAGTGGACTGGTTGAATGGTCAGCGCTCTACTGCAGTTGAAGAATATGGTTAAAGAATTATTCGTTTTATTAGAGAACAGATATCATGGCTGAGTTATGGGCTTCAGTTCCGGCACATGTGATATTGGGAATTGTCGCGGGTCTCCCTGTTATCTTGTGGGACTGGCGAATAGCCTTGCCCGGATTGCTAATCGTCCAGATCGGAGTTAGCGGGTTGGTTGGGGCAGTCTATGGACTTTCGGTGCCTTGGCCGGCGGTCCATTTGAGCGTACTGTTCATAGCCTTTCTGATACTCCTGCTTTCGATATTACAAACAAGCAATGTCCACGTCCATCAATCTGGAGAGTTCAGTTCCAGGCTCTTTCGATTGCTTGTACTGGGAATAGCGGCTTTGATGGTTTGGAACGCCAGCGACGGGATTGAATTGCCCCTTCTCAGCGATGCTTCCAAAATGCTGTTTCTTTGGTTGGCGGCTGTGGCGTTACTTACCCTCGGAATGACAGAAACAGCGCTCTTTGGAGGTGTCGGTCTTTTGTTGTGGTTGATTCCTGTTCAAGCGTTTCTGTCCGTATTGTTTCCTCTGCCCGCCGTTATAGTGATGCTGGGAATTCTGCAGCTCCTGGTGGCATTGGCCTGTAGCTATCTGATATTGGCCGAGGACGACGTACTGACATCATATGAAGTGCCATCTACTGACCCCGACCTGGAACCAGGGATCCAACGCCGTCAGAGTATTGCAGCTGGCGCACAGGTCCTCTGGTACGGCTGCGCCTACTGGTTCTTCTCCTTGGTCGGCCGCCGCCAGAAGACGGTGGTTCGCAATGGTTAAGAAGCCTCAGATGGCCGTTCGTTTCGAGGGCCATATTTAGGGGGGAAACGCATTGCGAATCATAAGGGCCGATAAGTCAGGTCTGACAGGTATTCAGTTGTTTTGCGGACTTCGTTAGGAAACTTGGTGTCAGCCAGGAATTTCCATGGTTGTATCCAGGCTTTACGTGCAAATGCTGAGGTAACCGCATATTTTGGCGAGCGCCCTCTCTGGGCTGTCGCCAAACAAGGCGAACGATCGAGGAATGCTCAAAGTGAAGGCCATTAATTGAACAGCTGCGTTCCATGATCCAATTTGCCCTACCCTCATTTTTGTTCAGCCTCCTATTGCTGGAAGTGTTGTCCAGCTACATCTTTCGCCGCTGGGAACGGGGTGTCTCGCTCATAAATGGCGGGATACTGAATCTCGTCGCGGTTCTACTTTGGCGGCTTCCCTCCGATACACTCTCGTTTTCCATCCCATTTGTTCCTGTCACTTTGGATCTGCGGGCAGGAATATGGGAATACGGCTTCCGCTTCCAATTGACACAGAACAATGAACCTATAGTGGTTATTGTTCTCCTATTGCTAGGGACCGGGATGCTGTTGACGGCAGTTGCGAGCCAAGGCATAGTTTTTCCTCCCTCCATGCTACTGATCGGTGCTGGCTATATCGGGATAGCGCTAATGGTCGACGCCCCTATCTCGCCGGTCTTTCTTGCCCCCGTTTCTATTGCAATCTTAATGACGGTAAGCGTGTTTCCCATTCAGGCCGGCCTCACCGGTGAAGCGCTGGGTTCCTTAAGAGCGATTCTTCCGCCGATTCTCGCGACTCCGTTTATTCTGCTCGCTGCTTGGAATATGGAACAGGTGCCCCTTAATCCGCAGGATATACGCCTTGCTGCAGGCGGGGCGCAGCTGCTGGGAGTAGGTCTGCTTGTTTTGCTAGCGCCAGTTCCCCTCCATAGTGCCCAACCGCAATTGGGAGAATCTTCCCCGCCAGTTGCGATGGCTCTGACCATTCTGCTTTACCAGACTTTGGCACTTTTTCTTTACTTTCAGGCAACATCGAGTTTCCCATTGCTGTTCGGTAGTACCGCGTTGAACGTGTGGTTGACGTCAACAGCCGCGATCACTCTGGTCTGGGGAGGCGTGGCGGCGGCGGCGGCCAGCCATCCAGGGCGACTATTGGGCTATGCGATGCTACATGACTGGGGACTAATCCTCCTGCTCCTCGCCGGTTCTGACGACCGCAGTCGTCCGATGGTGGTCTCTCTGTTTGCCTTGCGTATTCTTAGCACCATGAGCGCAGCCGCGGGACTGGCGCAATTGCGGCAGGCGACGGGCAGCCTGGAACCTGACAGGCTTCAGGGTGTGGGAGCTCGATTGCCATGGAGTACGGCGGCTTTTCTACTGGGCAGCCTGGGATTGGCCGGTTTCCCTTTGACAGCGGGGTTTTCCGGGCACTGGTCGGCAATACAGGCACTGGCAGAGGGCGACTGGCGCTTTGCTGCGGTCGTGCTGATCGCCAGTGGCAGTGTAATCTTCGGTTTCGTACGCATGGTTGGAATTTTCTTTGGCCGTTTGGAAAATGCCCATGTGCCCCGTGAACGGCCGTTGGGGGTGGTCTTTTCTGTGTTAGCGATTCTTCTGGTCACGGGAATGGCTATCGTGCCGCAGCTCTTCGAAGGACCGATCTCCAGAACGTTGCTGTCGTTTGACTGACCAAAAACTGTCAGAACCTCCCTATTCGACATCTGATAGAGAATGATAGTCCACTCCTGCTAGTCTGATGGGTACAGGGACTGGACGATCGTTTCTCGTCATACGCGCCTATGCTTATGCGTTCGGTGGATTTGCTATGTCGCGCAAGAAATACTCACGCAAGGAGACTCGTCATCTGCTTTAATTCGGACGCTCGTTCGTCGAGAATCAAGGGCTTTTACAACCGAAGTCTGTCTGCTCGAGTTGCCCTCATTGGCGAGTGGGGGGATCTGACCAGCGATAAGAGGGACCTGCTGTCTGAGAGTATCGCCATAGAACAGGCCGACATGATGATTGAGAACGTCGTTGGCCGGTTTGCGCTGCCGTTGGGAATAGGTGCCAATTTTCGGATTAATGGGCAGGATTATCTCGTTCCAATGGCGATAGAAGAACCTTCTGTCGTGGCTGCCGTCAGTTCTGGCGCCCTACTAGCTCGTTCCGGGGGAGGCTTCTCGACCTCCAGCACAGATCCAGTGATGATTGCCCAGGTTCAATTGCTCGACGTGCCAGATGCAGCGAAGGCAGAGAGCGCAATATTGGCGGCAAAGGATCAGATATTGGTTGCCGCCGACACCAGCCCAACTTTAACGCGTTTGGGTGGAGGCCCGAAAGAGATTGAGGTGCGTCGGCTGACCGGCACGCCGGCGGGGCCAATGCTTATTGTTCATCTGCTGATTGACTGTCAGGACGCGATGGGCGCCAACGCCGCCAACACCGCCGCGGAAGCAGCTGCGCCTTTGCTGGAACGGCTCAGTGGAGGCCGTGCAGGGCTACGCATCCTCTCAAATCTCAGTGACAGACGACGTGCTTGGGCGGAGGTCGAGATACCGGCCGACGCATTCAACCGCAATGCCTTTTCCGGCAGCGAGGTTATCCACGGCATCGCTGAGGCAAACGCGTTCGCTTGTGCGGATCCTTACCGAGCAGCGACTCACAACAAAGGCATATTCAATGGTGTGGACGCGGTGCTTCTGGCCACTGGAAACGATTGGCGCGCGGTGGAAGCCGGGGCACATGCCTGGGCTGCACGCGATGGACAGTACCGTGCGCTTACAGACTGGCATGTGCGCGGCCGCGCAGATTCGGAGTCTCTGTATGGTCGCCTAGAGCTACCTCTTGCGGTCGGTACCGTGGGTGGAGCGACGCGGAGCCATCCATCAGCCAGATTGGCATTGAGAATCCTGGGACTGGACGTGCAGGGGGAAGCTCCACTCGAGAGTGATACGGGAAGGCCGCTAGCCAGCGAAGACGCGGAGGAACGTCAGCGGGGGGCGAGGGCTCTGAGCGAGATTATCGCGGCAGTTGGCTTGGCCCAGAACCTGGCGGCGCTACGGGCGTTAGTAACCACAGGCATTCAGCATGGGCACATGCGTCTTCATGCCCGTCAGATGGCGGCGTCCGCAGGAGCAGTCGGGGACGCGGTCGAGCATATTGCCGGGCAGATGGTGGCGGAAAGAAATATAAGGGTAGAACGTGCCAAAGAGTTGCTACGAGAGTAGAGTGGCCGCCTTGCCGGCCCATAGGGCCGAACTATGTGTTCCAGAGGAATAAACCAATGTTGAATCAGCCGGTTAGTCCAGTAGGAATAGTGGGATATGGAGCCTACGTCCCGCGCTACCGCTTGCCGGGAGCAGAGATCAGCCGCATCTGGAGCGGCGAGATTGGCGTGGCAGGCTCAGGGTCAGGTCATTACGACGAAGCTACATCGCAGCGAACGGATAGCAGTCCAGTGAAGGAAAAAGCAGTGCCGGGGCTTGATGAAGACACTGCAACCATGAGCATTGAGGCAGCCCGCAACGCGCTTGAGCGCTCGCAGGTCGACCCCCAGGACATTGGCGCCGTGTGGGTGGGGAGCGAAAGTCATCCTTATGCGGTTAAGCCGACAGGAACCATAGTGGCGGAGGCAATTGGCGCAACTCCTTCAGTAGTGGCGGGGGACTGGCAGTTTGCTTGCAAGGCCGGGACAGAGGCACTGCAGGCGGCAATCGGTCTTGTAGGCAGCAAAATGGCCCCATATGGCCTGGCAGTTGGAATGGACACTGCGCAGAGCCGGCCGGGTGATGCGCTGGAATACACAGCCGGCGCGGGCGGTGCGGCGATTCTGGTCGGAGCCGCCAGTGAATCTCTTGCCGTCATAGAGCGGAGTTTGAGTTACGTCTCCGATACAACCGATTTCTGGCGAAGGCCCGGAAGTCAATATCCCAGTCATGCAGAACGATTCAGTGGGGACCCCGGCTACTTCGGGCACGTAATTCCTGCTGCCGAGCAGATGATGCAGGAGATGGGGCTGACCGCTTCGGAATTCGACCATGTGGTTGTACACCAGCCGAACCTGAAATTTCCGGTACGGGCGATGCGTGCGCTGGGATTCAGGGAGGATCAGTGGAAGAGCGGACTGCTTGTCGGAGAGATAGGCAACACGTACGCAGGTTCCGCGCTTGTCGGCCTGACAGCTATACTTGACGCCGCCTCGCAGGGGCAGCTGGTGCTCGTTGTCAGTTACGGCAGCGGAGCAGGTTCGGACGCCTTCCTGTTGCGCACAACTGAGCGTGTTGTTGGGGCACAGAGTCTCGCTCCCCGAACTTGGGATTACCTTAGTCGCCGCATCGAAATAGACTATGCGCAATATGTGCGTTTGCGGGGCAAACTGGCTATCAACTGAGGAGTCCGTTTGCAGGCGATTCACTGGAGCGCCCAGTCGCAGTCCCTGCGGCACAGGTAGTGTATTTGGATATCTCTAGTTACACATTCGGTCGTAACTACTAAGCCACAGTAGTTGACCAGCCAGTCATCCTTGGAACCATTCAGGCTCTTGATGACGCAACTGGTGTACAGCCGCCGTCATGCTCGCCAGCCGACACGTTGCGAAGAAGGCACACGGTCGGTGAGGGATGGTTTTGTAGGGGGGCGTTGCGGGGGCGCAGCCCCTGCACAAGGGAGGCCGCTTGCGGCCGACCGCCCAAAATACAACAATGCTGGGGAGAAAGAATACCTTTTCTCGCCTCGTTCAGGGTTGCGTATCAGTTGCGGTTGAGGAGTTTCATTCAGTCTATAGATGCAGGACCCGGGGCGGTGCTTCGGAGCTAGTCGAAATACAAAGTAGCGTGGGTATTGCGCCGCCCGGTCGTTCAGCTGGTCGCGGATTTCTCAACCAACGACACTTGCTCAGTTAGTCTCATTACTTAAGGGTTTCAGCAGAAAGCGCAGAAAGGGAGCGCAACAGAATGGTCCGCCAGTTGCCATCTTCATCGATGGGAATATAGATGGCCTCTCGGCCAACGTGGATTGCGTTATTGGGCACAAATTCTCCTTCGTCATTGGTGTTTCCAAGTGCCATTCGTAAGGAGTATTGCAACTTGCGCCTGGCTCCGACATCAATCTCGCCTTTGACTACTTCGGCGGAGCCGATTACGCGTAAAGGATAGCCTTGCGGAATCCGTATGGCGATCTGATCGCGCCTACGGCCGATGTTGAGAATTCCGGCTTTCAGTGCCTCCATTTTTACCCGTATCTGGTAGAACAGATTCTGCATTTCTATTGGGACCGAATTTGTCTCCAAGTCCTTTCCAAAACGGTCCTCAACTTCCCTTTGCATTTCTTCCAGTTCCTGCTGTGAATTCAGACCGGCAATGCGACGGTAGAGCTGAAGGCGCAGTCCCTCTTCTTCGACATAAGTAGCCGGGATTTCGGCGCGCAGGGGCAGATCGAGCGTGACTGGGGGAGCTAGTGGATCGTCCCAGGCACTGGATAGCCTCGAATCTTCTGTCTGCACCGATGATGGGTGAGGCGCAAGATTCCCGTTAGCGTTTGCCGGTTGCACAGCGTCGCGGTCACCTGTTTGTGCTTCGTTGAAACGTTCCCGTTTTTCCCTCAACTCGTTGACCGATTGAGTAAGGAGCCGGGTGTACAGATCGAAGCCGACGCTGACAATCTGGCCGTGTTGCTTTGCTCCCAGCAGCTCCCCTGCGCCTCTTATTTCCAAGTCGCGCATGGCGATACGAAAGCCTGCGCCCAATTCTTCGCTGCTCTCAAGCAGCGCCTCCAGGCGGCGGCGGGCGTCGAAAGTCAGGGTACTGTGACGATCGTGAAAAAGATAGCAGTAGCCCCTGACTGCCCCGCGGCCTACGCGGCCGCGTAGCTGGTACAACTGGGCCAATCCAAAATGATCGGCACGGTTGACGATGATCGTATTGGCGCGTCGAATATCGAGGCCATTCTCGACAATGGTTGTACAGACAAGGACATCGATTTCACCATCTGCAAAACGCATCATGGTGTCTTCCAATTCGCGTTCAGCCATCTGTCCGTGGGCAATAGCAACAACGGCCTCAGGCACCTCTCGCTGAAGTCGAGATGCCAGCGTTTGCAGTCCCCGCACTCGATTATGGACGAAGAACACCTGCCCGTCTCGCGCCAGTTCCCTCTGAACGGCCTGACGTAGGAGTGTGCTGTCGACTTCAGCCAGGATTGTACGCACTGGCAGCCGCTCTCGTGGGGGCGTATTAATCGCGCTCATGTCGCGTACGCCGCTAAGACTCATGTGAAGAGTCCGAGGGATAGGTGTTGCGCTCAATGTGAGTACATCCATTTCGGTCCGCATCTGCTTGAGACGCTCTTTGTGGCTGACGCCAAATCGTTGCTCCTCGTCGATTACAAGCAGACCCAGCGATTGGAATTCTACATCTTTTGAGAGCAGACGGTGTGTGCCGATGACGATGTCAACTGTCCCTTCACGCATCTTTTGCAGTACACGCTCCTGCTGAGCCGGAGTCCGAAAACGAGAGAGCATCTCCACCATGATGGGGAAATGGTCCAGGCGCTCGCTGAAGACGCGGAAATGCTGCTGCGCAAGAACTGTGGTAGGTACAAGGACTGCCGCCTGTTTCCCGTCCATCACCGCCTTGAATGCGGCACGGATGGCAACTTCAGTCTTACCATAGCCGACATCGCCAATGATGATTCGGTCCATAGGGCGATCGGTTTCCATATCGCGTTTGACGTCGATGATTGCATCGTTCTGGTCTGCCGTTTCGCGGAAGGGGAAGGCCGCTTCCATCTCTTCCTGCCAGGGACCGTCTGGGCTGAAGGCGTAGCCGCGGACGACTTCCCGTTCGGCATAGAGTTTTAGCAGGTCTTCGGCGATATCTTCCACAGCCTTCTTGGCACGCGCCTTTACCGTTTGCCAGTCGCTGGTACCAAGGCGGGTGACGGAGGGCGGGATCCCGGCATCCCCTGCTCCCACGTAGCGGCTCAAGCGGTCTGCCTGATGCACAGGAATGTAGAGTTTGTCACCCCTGGCGTAGCTCACATGCAGATATTCACGCTCTACCCCGCCCATCTCAAGCCTGACCAGGCCTTCATACAGGCCAATGCCATGCTCCATATGAACGACATAGTCGTTGGGGCTGACATCAGCAAAGAATAGTTCGGGCGCCACCGTAGACTGGGTACTACGGCGCTGTTGACGGGACTGTCTGGTCCAGCCGAACAGCTCGGAGTCGGTGAAGATACGCAGGCCCGCAGGCTGGAGACCGTTATCGCCTCTCTGCGAAACTGCTGAGCCACCCATGACGAAACCCTCCGAAAGAACGCCCTGCAACAGCGATATGCCGCTCTGCGGAGGATCGTTCAGATCGGTGATGAGATTCGATGGCAACTGGGCCTCGCGCAGCTCTTCTTGCAGGCGGGCAGTCTGCCGCGAGATAAGCACGACCCGTTCCGAGGCGTTGGCGAACTTGCGCATCTCCTGCAGAATGCGCTTGATCTGACCGGCAAAGTGTGGACTGGGCACAAACAAGCGTGCAAGGGAGGGAGTTTCGCCTGCTACGGGTTCGCCTGGCAAACCACCTGAGCCCAAAACCAGGGGCTTCCGATCCTCGATTTGCGTCAGAAGCGTTTCCGGGCTGAAGAAGCTGGTGGTGAAATTTGAGGGAAGTTCATAACCGCGCAACAGTTCCTGATAGGTTCGGGCCGCCTCCTCTTCGGAGGCCTTCAATCCTGCGGCCACTTGTTCGCCATCATCAATTGTCAGCAGTCCCTTGTCAGGCAGGTGATCGAGGAGCGAAGCCGGCCTGCCGTAGAAGTAGGGAAGATACCACTCTATGCCGCGGAAAGTGCGGCCGGCACTCAGATCTTCCAACTCCCTTGTAATCTCTTCGCGGATAGCCAGAACCAGGTTGGGCTCACCTAATACAGTTTCGCGCAGGCTTTCAACGATGCTCTTGTCGGTCGGGGGCGTTGCGGACCCCTCCTCGTTGCCTGATGCCCGCTCATTGGCTTTTTCCGCAATTCGTATTCCGGCCAATCTGTCGGGTGCCAAGCTTGAGGAGGAACTGCCTGCGGCAGTTGGTTGCGAGACGGCAGCAGCAAGTGCGCCGCCAAGTGCTTCACTTCCTGGTCCGATCAGCACTTTTTCCAGCTGGCGTTCACTACGCTGCGTTGCCGGATCAAAGGCGCGCAGTGTTTCCACTTCGTCGCCGAACAGGTCGATCCGGACGGGGTGGGACAGGTTGGGGGGCCAGATGTCTACAATGCCGCCGCGGCGGGCGAAAGTTCCCGGTTCCTCCACGACTTGAACTGGTTCATAGCCACTTTGCACCCATCGGCCGGTCAATTCATCCAGTTGGACGAAACTGCCCACGCGCAAGGGACGCAGTGCCATGCGAAACGCTCTCGCAGGCAGCGTCTTTTGCATCATCGCATTGGCAGAGGAAACAACGACAGTTGGTCGGCTGCTTTTCTGCTGCAGAGCTGCCAGGGCAGTTAGTCTGAGTTGACGAGTACGGCCTGCCCAGGGGATACGTTCAAAGGGCAAGGCGTCGGGCTCCGCGTATAGAGAGACATGCGGCACTCCGTTTGCAGGAGGCAGGAAGAGTTCGAGCCGCTCAACCCAGCGCTGGGCCTGCTCGGCGGTACCGGTCACCACCAGGATTGGGCCCTCTCTTTCAACGGCAAGGCCAGCAATGACGTATGCGCGAGCGGCCGCGTAGAGTTTCTGGGGCGCCGTCGTGTGCCCCTTCAAGAGGTCTTGAAAGGGTGGTAGTTTTCTTAGTAGAGGCACCAAGCCGGAAAGGTTCATATTTTGTGTCAGATCCCTGTCTGAATAGCAAACGCCGCAACGCCTATCAGGGTGCGAACGGTGAGGCCATTCGTCCTCTAGGTTATTCGCGTGGATTCAGTCCGATGCCTCGGCAGCAGGGTTAAACCTGTTCATGGCCAGGTCGATACCGTAGAATAGCCAGCTCTCGACGGCGTCTGCAATGCGGGGGCGCAGAGTTTCGAATACAGTTTCCTCTTCGACACTGAAGTTTTGCAAAACGTAGTCTGCAGAACTCATAGGCGTGCTGGGGCGGCCAATTCCCACGCGAGCACGGGGAAATTGATTGGTTCCCAACTGCTGGATGAGAGACTTCATACCGTTGTGCCCCCCGCTGCCGCCGAAGGGACGCAAGCGCAACTTACCGCTGGGCAAGTCGAGTTCATCATAGATTGCAAAGATGTCATTCGGTTCAATTCTGTGGAACCTTGCGATAGGCGCGACGGCACGGCCGCTCAAATTCATGAAAGTGAGAGGCCGCACAACAAGAGTTCTTTGGCTCGCCGCACTTTCCTTTGGCAGGCGCCTGCTTTCCACTACCTGGGAGTGATTGATTGTACCCATTCCAAAGAGCGCGTTGAATTTGGCTCGAGAGAGTTGGATTCCATGGCGCCGGGCAAGAAGGTCCACCACTTGAAAGCCGATATTGTGTCGATTGCGCGCATATTGGGGACCGGGATTGCCCAGCCCCACGATCATTTTCATGGTTAACTGCTTTAATGGTTACTTGTCTTACGCCTTTAGAAGTGCGTTTGACTCAGGAAGTAATCTCCTGTCAGATCAAGAAAGAGTAATGTGCTCTCTGTCAGAAAAGTCGCACAAGGCCGCTGTAAACAACAGGTATGAATGCCGAATGAATTGAAGTCACCTCGGCAGTTTATTATCTTACAACTGAATTCGGCGGCCAAATGTCGCGGAGGTATAGTCAGTCCATTTTCTGGACGACCTCAGTTGCTCATTCATATCCGGACGGGGATCCGATGATTCTCCTTAGAGGCCTCTCAAGGTAACCGATTCGTGATTGAAAACTGGTGGTGTGTTCCAGTGGGGAGAAACGGATTGAATGATTCAGTACGGCCTCTCTACCATTTTCGCATTTTGCTGTGTCTGTTAATAGCTACTCCTGCCAATCCATACCAACCATTCGTCCAACTCAAACTCCTGGTCAGCTGGATACATCCTCGGCTTACAGCAGCCACTTTGCCAGAACGTCGCACACTTGCCTTCACATGGGCGCCATCCGGGACGAGCGCGCTTTCTAAAATGCTTTGCGGAGAGGAGTCCGATCGCATAGAGATAACTACAGTGGATAGAGAATATGGGGCGGAATTCAGTGAGGCCGTGGCCGGGCAGGGTTTCCAGGGGGGCGCTGCGGGGACTGTCGCCCCGCACATGGGAGGGGCGAAGGCCCGAACGCCCATATAGGACCTCTTCACCTGGCGGAGTCCCCGCCCCTTCTTATGCGTTTGGGCCATGTCCGCCTGAGCGGGGTTGCGTCCGCACTGGTCCCAGAAGTGACGGAACACGACTGTGTAGAGAGAATCGGCTTCGCTAGTGTCAACCAGGTCACGAAAGCCTATGGCGGTCGAAGCGTCGCGGTCTCAAAGGACCACTGATTTTCAAGGGTGCGCAGTGAAAGGGGCTGTACGCCTACCTATTTCTTTGGTTGCTACTAAACCATAGTACTTGACCAGCCTGTCATCCTTGGAACCATTCAGGCTCTTGGTGACCCAACTGGTGTGCAGCCGCCGTCATGTTCGCCAGCCGACACATTGCGAAGAAGGCGCACGGTTGGTGAGGCCTGGTTCTGGAGCGGGGCGTTGCGGGGGCGCAGCCCCTGCACAAGGGAGGGCCGAAGGCCCGACCGCCCAAAATACAAGAATGAGGGAAGAGAGAACACCTTTTCTCCCCTCGTTCAGATTTGCGGATCAGTTGCGGCTGCGTCGTTTCTTTCTTTCAAATTAGAGTTCCTGTACTTGTACTCTTGAAAGCCAGCATCCTCTGCATATCGGGGCCTGATGCGAAGCGCCGGGAATCCCTTCCCGGTGAAACTTGGAAGATGGAAACAGTCTCTGTTGGACACTAGCGACCGGATGGCTTACTAAGTGTTGCCGCAGGTTGGGAGACTGAGGCCTTGAAGGTGAGCGGTTACGGCCGCTGACAGCCCGGTGAAGCTGTAGCTTGCAGGCAGGCAGATCTGATTGGCCGAGAGGTCCAGGCCTGTCAGTTTGGTTAGGGCGCTCATGTCGGGTACAGGGCCTGTCAGATGGTTGGAGCCTAGTGTCAGTATCCTAAGTTCGGTAAGTGAACTCAGGACTGGAATCTGGCCGTTCAGCTGGTTGGAGCCAAGGTCCAGGTGTGAAAGGTTGGTTAGTGCGCCCAGCGCTGGAATAGACCCACTCAATTGGTTGGATCCTAAAGAGAGACTCGTCAGGTTCGTAAGTGCGTCAAGACCCGGTATTGCCCCGCTCAACTGGTTGGAAGCGAGGGACAGGCTAGTAAGATTTGTATGGGCGTGCAATGCGGGGATTGAGCCAGTCAACTGGTTGGATTCGAGAGACAGGTCCGTCAGACCGCTCAGGGCGCTTAGATTCGGGATTGGCCCGGTAAACCCATTGTGACCGAGGTCCAGCCATGTGAGGTTTGTGAGAGAGTTCAGAGCCGGGATTGACCCGGTAAACTGATTAAAGCTGAGGGACAGCCAGGTCAGGTTGGTAAGTGTTCCCATATTCTGGGGTAATCCGGTCAACTCATTATGGCTGAGATCCAACCATCTCAAGTTTGTAAGAGTGCCCAGGTCCGGAACCGCGCCGGTCAGTAGGTTAGAGCCAAGGTACAGTTCACGCAGACTGGTTAGGTCGCTGAGATCAGGAATTGAACCACTTAGCTGGTTTTCTGTTAGGTACAGGTCAGTGAGGCCGGTGAGAGAACTCAGATCAGGGAGTGTTCCGCTCAACTGGTTGGAACCGAGAGACATACTTGTCAGTTGGGTGAGAGCACTCAGATCGGGAATTGAACCTGTCAACTGATTGAAGCCGAAGTCAAGGCTCGTCAAGTTTGAGAGGGCGCTAAGATCCGGAATCGAGCCGGTCAGTTGGTTATCAGAGAGGTACAGGTCTTTCAGATTGGCCAGGGTGCTTAAGTCGGGGATAGAGCCGTTCAACTGATTGTAACTCAAATCCAGTCGCTCCAAATGGGTGAAGGCGCTGAGATCAGGAAGTGATCCCTTGAGTCCGTTCCCTGTCAAAAGGAGTTCAACGACATGACCGCTTTCGTTTGTATTGACGCCAAACCAGGTCGAGATCGGGGATTCGGTGAGCCAATTGTTGTTGATGGTCCAGTGCGCCCCGTCGGTAGCCTCATATAGGGCAACCAAGGCCACCCTTTCCATGTTGGGCTCCGGCGTCACCGAGGATTCGGGTACGGTCGCTGCGGGATATGGGAAATCAGTAAACTGACCTTCTGCGCCATCGGCGCTAATAGCCTTAATCGCGTAATAATAGGTCGTGCCGGGCGTAAGACCTGTGTGTGTGTATGTCGTGCCGGTCAAGCTGTCATCGATGCGCTGCCACTTGATGTCGTTGTCCCACCAGGTCCAGAGATCGTATCTGTCTGCACCGGTCACTTCTGACCAACTTATCTCGATGGTATTCGTCACCGTGGTGCGCACATTCAAGGAAGGCGCAGGCAGCGGCCCTGAGGAAACTGGTACGGTTACGGACCTGAATTCCGAATACGCGCCCAACTGCAAGTGCGTGTCCACGGCGGCAACGGTGTAGAAGAAGGTTGTACCTGGGTTTACGTCTGCGTGCAGATAAGACGTACCGGTCAGATTGTCACCTCCAATCTGCTGCCAGAGGTTTATCTCGTCCCAGGCATAGAGCACGTACCTGATCGCCCCCGAAACGTTAGTCCAACTAAGAGCGACCGTGTTTGCCCCACTGATCTGCGGGGTCAGCGTCGGTGCTGGAAGTTTTTCAGTTGCAGATACTCGCACTTGCTCCGACCACTCACCGATTACATCGTTTGAGTCGACCGCGGCGACAATGTAATAATAGTCGGGCCTTCCGGCAGCCACTTCGTTATCGGTGTAAGACCTGCCTGAAAAGCTCGTTTCTTCAATTGGCTGCCAGCCGGGATCGCTGTTCCACCAAACCCTGAGGTCGTATTTGGCAGCACCGACGATCTCAGTCCAACTGATCACAACCGAGTTCACTCCCGTAGTGGTTGAGGAAAGAGTCGGAGCGGGAAGCCTGGTGGCTACAGTCGGTGTGGGTGTAGGCGTAAGTGTCTGGGAGGGTAGACCAGGTATGCTTTTGGTCGCCAGGTCTGATTTTGCCCTTTGGATTCTGGCAGCGCCCATCGTGAAATCAAGAGGATACAATGCCGGCTTGTCAGGATTTTGGCTGGAATCATAGTCATGGACTACAAAGCGGTCGTTGGGAATATGCAGCCAAAGGCCATTGACGCCTCTCCGCGGCAGGAGATCATAAACTTCCGTGCCGGCCTCTGACTTCCTCGACATTTTCGCAATGTTAGGCTCAGTATCAGATGTCCCCGTAGCCGGTGACACATCCGCCCAGCCCGGTTCTCCGCATTGCCCACATACCGGCTTCACGGGCTCAGTCTGCGCGTCTGTTACACTCACGGAGGGGAGAAAGAGGGAAGTCAGCGTCGCAACAGTGGCGGCCAAGAGAAGTATTCTGATGTGCTTAGCAATGAGCATTGGTGTTTCATATTCCCACGGGAAACCAATCTGACTTCAACTGTGCTTCCCTATGATTTCGGGCCAGCCGAACTGGTTCTGCCATTAGCTGGACTAACGACGCCGTCCTAAGTATTGTGCCCTGCACTGAGACAAGAGGTCCACATGGGCTTAGATCTCATTTCAGACTACGATCGAGATGAACTGTGTTCCCCTTGTTACGTATTGGCATATGGTAGTATTCGGCGGCGGTAGCGCTTGGTTAAGCCTACACACTTCGGAAGGAGATAGGAGCTGTTCTCGGTAGTTCGTTTTGCATCACTTGGTATTTGCTATCGAAGTGAATCGCCAACCAGGCGGTATGAAGTAGCCGGCGAGTGTTCAAAGGGAGTGACGGGTAGAACGAAATCTCTCACCACAAGCGGGTGCTTCCTTTCGACTTCTCTCCCAATTTTGGCACCTACGCCTTAGTCTTTTTTTTGCCGAAATGGGACTCATGGGCACTGACCCGGCAGCGAGACTGTGGGGAAAACTATCCACTTCGTGTTCATTCTTTTGGGTCGAGCGAGCAGCCGCATCCAAGATTATTCGGATTTGGTTAACGCCCATTCCAGAAGGCGTTTGGCAGCGAATACCGCTGCCAGCAGAAGGAACAAACCCGCACTCCAGCGGACTCCTGTAAAGAATCGCGCTCTAAGCCTGTCCATAGCCAACGATTCAGTCAGGTCTCCCAGAATTCCAGGCTGCGGGACGATCGATGCCTGGTCTGCCGAAGAGGCCTGGCCGCCGGAAGTGTTACTCCCGCTATCCTGGGCGATGGGAGCGGAAGTTGCAGTTGGTTCTTCGGTCGAGCCCTCGATGTTGGGCTGCTCAACCTGGACGTCAACGACAGTGGGTTGCGGGTAAGGCGTGGGCGTGTCGATGGGAATCGGTGTGGGGGTGGGCGCGTCGGGCGTAGGCGTAACTGGGTCCCGGCCTACATTGATGTTTGGCACGAAAAACTCGCCGTAGTTTCCGTCCGGCCGTACAACCCGCATGCGCAGTGTATAGGTTCCGGGCGGCAGGACGTCGGTATGCCAGACACCCAGTTGGCTATCGACCACCTGACGAGTTTCGCCGCCGAAATAGGAGTAGGCCTCGTCTCCTCTGGGCTCTTGCTTATAGTATAGCTCATAGCGCGCGAAAGGAGACCCAGTTGCCGATCCGATGATTGGAACAGGACCGCTTACACTGCTGCCAGGAGCCGGTGAGGTTATTCCCGACTGGCCCGTTTGGTTGTTTCGAGCCAGAATCTTGTTCAGTCGAAGGTCCGGCTCTTGGTCGAAGACGTCCTGAACGCCATAGTCGGCAACCGCCACTAATGAAGTGCCAGCTATCTGAGCCAGCCCAACCAGAACCAGGATTAGAATACGAAAATGCACGGGACCCAATGTTCTTAATAGAAGCCTCTGAACCATAATGAGATAGTTGCGAAATTCGGTCATCAATGACACGGTCCTTTTTGGGCGTTAACAAACGGTTCTTGGACCTAAAGGCCCGCCGCCCATTGCCTGTTGCAGCGACTCGATCAACCCCGCGGTGGAGGTACTACTGCCAAGTCTGGATGTAAAGAATTATGTCACTCACTTGTTGGTCGGTCAGGTTTGGCTGCCCGCCAAGGGGCGGCATTGCGATGCCAGTGCGATTTTCTTCCGCATCGGCTGCCCGCCCTTCCTTTATAATGCTCAGCAGCTCACTTTCAGTCAGCCCTGAGAAGTAAGGTGCGTCTGCCAGCGCGCTCCCCACTCCTTCGATTCCCTGACCGTTCTCTCCGTGGCACGAGGCGCAAGACAGGGCATAGTGTATGGCACCATTTTCCAAGCTAGTTGGCGTTGCTGTCGGCTCCGGCGTCGCGGTTGAGTCCGTCAGGCGTTCAAGGAATGGCAGTTCTGAAACTACTGGAATCGCAACTTCCGGTATCGATACCTGCATTTTACCGGCGCGGACGGCGCCAGTAATGTACAAGCCTATTGCAATCATGACGATAAAGGGTACCGGCCACCGCGGCCACTGGTACTGCCAGACCTTGTTTGCATTTCCTGCATCTGCGGCAATGACTATGAGCATCCCTGTGGTAATGGCCATGAAGCCTATCATCGCCAGAAGTGGAATCGTAATAAACCCATACCAGTTTATCCATACGGTCGTACAGGTTACTCCAACACCACAGGAGGACGGCGCCCCAAACAGCTGCGTCTTCTGCAACAGAAAGTGATACACCGCTACACCTTGCCCCAGCAAAGAAAATGGTAGAACAAGATGAGGAAGATGATGGTCCCGGCGCATTATTCCCAGTGCAAGCAGGCCGGCGAGAGGATACATCAGAATGCGCTGATACCAACAGAGCGTACAGGGTGTAAAGCCGCTCACCTCGCTGAGGTAGAGGCTGCCCATGGTCGCAATCAAGGCAGTAATCAGAGATCCATAAAGGCCGAACCGGGTCCAGGAAGATGAACTTTTCATCGGATTGCGTTTCGCTTCGTCATTGACCTGATTGCAGCCGGTCGTCAATCGCCGCCGAAACTGCCTCGTAGTCTAAAGGGTTGTTGACAGGAATGCCGTCAACAAGGACGGAAGGTGTGCTGTTGAGTCCGGCCGATCGTGCAGCTAGTGAACTTTCGGAAACGGCCACGAGGTGCGTTTGATTGGTAAGACAAGAAGCAAACGAGTCTTCGTTGAGATTCAGCTCGATTGCGTAGTCGATCAACCGCTCCATAATGAATGCGCTTTGGCCTGATGGCGTGGCCTGGAAGATGCGATCGTGGTAACTCCAGAAGCTGCCCTGATCGGCAGCGCATTCGGCGGCCTGGGCTGCGAGAGATGCGCCGGGTTCGTGCTGTTGCAAAGGCAAGTGACGGAATTCCAGCTTCACTTTACCAGTGGCGATATAGTTCTCAACCAGGCCAGGTTTAACGCGTTGATTGAACGCGGCGCATGCCGGACATCGGAAATCTTCCCACGCCTGGACAGTAACTGGTGCATCTGGATCGCCCAATATGTTACGATTTTGCCATTCGGCCGGAACACTGGAATATGCGGGCGAATCTTCTGAAGACTGCCGGTCACCTGCAGTCACAGCTAGGACAATGGCAATCAGTCCTGCCAACAAGACTGCTCCGCCCGCAACATAGATGACGACCGACTGACGGTTCCCTTTTTTGGCCGGTGGGTTGTTGACACTTCTGCTCATGAGTGTGTGCTATATGTCTACAAGGAATCTCAATTGACAAGGACACTGACAGCCCAACTGCAGGCACAGAGACCGAATACTTTTTTGCAAGCCGGCCCTTCATGCAGAAAGTCCCTGATATTGGAATATAGCACTGATTCCCGTCGTTAACAAAACGGTCACAGATTTTTCGGGCAGGAGACGTGCCTCACTTTCGCTCCGGACACAATCAGAGTAAGCTAGCTGTTGCCGTGGATGGAAGCCTCAATTCCTGTAAGCAGACCGAGTGTCTGCTCTGCAGGTCTGGTGGCTCCTCAGATTTTGCAAGTACTGAAGCAGCGGTGTTGGGGCAGTTGTTCATTGAGTTTGCCACCTGAGACTTGGGCAGGCTTACCAGGTTGCGATAATTCGATCCCGAATAATGCTCACCGGCACCCTTGGCTTGAGGGAGGACCCTTCCAGATGAGAGAAAGAAGATCGCGAACACGAAAAGCCGCAATGGGCGAGAACCTCATTGGCAGGGTAGCAGTGGTCACTGGCGCAAGTAAGGGCATTGGCGCCGCGATTGCAGAATCGCTTGCCGCGGAGGGATGCCGGTTGGTCCTGGCCGCGCGCAGCGCCGACCGACTCGAAAAAATGGCTGAGGAACTGCGGGCGCGCTATAGGGTCGAGGTTCTGAGCGTACCCACGGATATCAGTGACGAACGGCAGGCGCGGAACCTTGTCGAGACGGCAGCGGCCCACTTTGGCTGCGTGGACATCCTGATAAACAACGCCGGGATGGGCATCTACGGGGCCATAGATGAGTTGAACCTGGACGACCTGCGCCACGTTTTTGAGGTCAACTTTTTCGGTCCACTGGCCGCGCTGCAGGAGGCTGTTGTGCTGATGCGTCGCCAAGGAGGGGGAACGATCGTCAATGTCAGCAGTATCGTTGGCAGGTTTCCCCAACCGCTAGGGGGCGGCTACACAGCGACAAAGTTCGCGCTTCAAGGGGCGAGCGGCGCGGCACGCGCAGAGTTAAAACGGGACAATATCGATCTTATACTTGTTTGCCCCGGACTGACCGAGACCGAGTTTTCGCAGAATAGCCGAATAAGTGTTCCCGGTGCAGAACACAGGCAAGGAGAACGACATTCGCTCGGGCGGGGGGTCGAGCCAGCGAAGGTCGGCCGCCGCACTGTCAAGGCGATCCGGCGGGGAGAGCGAGAAGTATACATCACGCTGTTCGACCGTTTCCTGGTCCTGGCTGCTACACTGCTTCCAGGCCTCTTCCAGTGGGCGCTTGTCTATGTTACCCGGTACAGGCGAAGGCGATTCGAAGAGGACGGCGCCAACGAGTAAGGTATGATAACGGTTAGAGCGTGAGGCCAACAAGCCGCTACCTGGAAACCTCCGTTTCGTCAGACCTGTCTGAACAGCACCCACATTGGACTTTCTCCCACTTCAAAAACGTGCAGAGGCGTCAATGAGCCACTGTCCTGATCGATCGCGTAAGTGGCTGCACGGCCTGAACCTTGTCCGGCGCCGACGAGAAAGCGTCCACTGGGGTCAATGTTGAAGACTCTGGGAATCTCTTCGGTTGGCTGCCAGCCGCGACATGTGAGCGCGCCTGAATCGGTGTCGATTGCGAAGATAGCGATACTGTCATGTCCCCTATTGGAGACGTAAAGCGTGCGGCCGGAAGGATGCAAATGGATTTGCGCACAGGTGTTGGAACCGGTGAAATCTTCAGGCAGCGTGGAAATCGTTTGGATCGGTTCCAGGGTTCCGCTCTCCGATTGATCCTGCGTTTGGGCGTTGGTCGGACCGCCAAAGTTGTATGCAGTGACACTGGATCCATCTTCATTGGATGTGAAGACGAAGCGCTGGTCCAGAGAGAAGACGAAGTGACGGGGACCATCGCCATCGCCGGCGGCACGGAAAGGGGAAGTTGGGTTGGGTGTCAGCAGGCCGGTGCTTTCGTCGAAGAGAAACTGGTATACGCCGTTGGCGTCGAGTGGGTGCGGCACGAAGGCGTAGCGGTTCGACGCATCAGTTTCAACGCAATGGGCGCGGTCCGCGGTGGAAACTGAACACACTTCAGAGGCGATAGTGCCATCGGATTCAAGACTGTGTACTGTCACTTTGCCTGCTCGGTAATAGGCGGCCAGAAGATAGCGGCCGGTCTTGTCCGGAGCTACGTAACAGGTGTCGCTGTCAAGCTGTTGTTTGCCCAGCAGCCGCAACCCGCCGGATTCCTCGAAGCGAAAAGCCGCGAGCTCGCGGCTGGCCCGTAGTGAGCAGAAAAGTGTCTTCCCGTCTGGTGCGCTTGCAAGCGCGGATGGGCCGCCGGGCACGGGGACATCCTGGCAGTTGGTAAGCATCCCGGCATCGTCCATTTCGTAGGCACGAATGAGATTGTCGCCGGAAAGGGAAATGTAGGCTAGTGTGGTCATGTGGTGCTCCTTAGCGATTTGAGTGTAGCGCGGGGAGGAGTTGCCAAACACATGTTGCAATTGGGTTACGCTGGATTCGCCGGTGCAGTACGCCGATCTTCCGCCATGTGTCGGCCCTTTTCCTTTCCTCGTTGCTCCTCATCCGACCTTTGGCTTGTGTGAAAGTAGCGACTGTTGTACTGTTGGCGGAATTGATTCCGCATTGAACTCTCTGAAGAGGTAACTTAAGGATGACAAAGAAAGTATGGATGGAATGGCCGCTGCCGCCAACTCTTGCGACACGCCTTACCGCATTGGCAGAGGTCGTCAGCGACGGAGACATGGCGAAACTACACGGTTCTACAGTCATTTCCGCCATTCGTCGCTATTACGACGGTGAATTCATGGACCGTGTGGGACCGAACCTGAAAATGATTGCAAAGCCTGGCATTGGGGTCGATAATATCGACCTCGACGCCGCGACCGAGCGAGGAATTCTTGTCTGCAACACGCCGGACGCACCTTCCGAATCTACCGCTGAACATGCGGTCGCGCTGCTGATGGCGGTCGCTAAACGGGTGATGGTTGGGGATATGCATTTGCGCGGGGCGTCGGATCTCGGGCGTGATGAAATGCGGGGCACTGAGCTGTTTGGAAGTAGCTTGGGAATCGTCGGGTACGGCCGGATCGGCCGGCGGGTTGCAGAAATGTGTGCCTTGGGGATCAGAATGCATGTGACGGTATATGATCCCTTTCTTCCCGACGATGTTGCACTACCTGCCGGTGTTGCGAGGACGGAAGATGTCGATACGATTTTTGCTGCGAATCAGTTCGTGACCTTGCACACACCGCTTCTGCCGGAGACTCATCATTTGGTCAACGAAAGACGATTGCGGCTGATGAAGCCGGGCAGCTACCTGATAAACGCTTCCCGTGGGGGAGTCGTAGACGAGGCAGCGTTGATCAAGGCGCTGCAGGAAGGTCATCTGGCGGGCGCTGGATTAGACGTTTTCGACCCAGAACCCCCGCTGGCCGACAATCCTCTCTTGCAGATGAAGAATGTCGTCCTTACGCCACATATCGCCTCCAACACGGAGGCGGGCATGGCCGCCATGCAGGCAGGCACAGTTGATAACATTGTAGATGTCTTGAAGGGCAAGCGGCCGACCTGGATCGCCAATTCGGAGGTGTGGCCTGGGCGGATGGGGGCGTAGTCAACGTGATGGCGCTGCGGCTGCCGCAGCAACCGGCGCACTTCCCGGAATCCTGACTTCAGGCGAAGAAAGTAAGAACTGTGGCCTTCACCAGCGAATGTGGCTCTGAACAGGCCCCGTATGTTGGTCGGAGCGTTCGGTGATCGGCCAAGTGCGCCACTCCTCAACGACGGCGATTAACCCTCCGACTGCGGCCTCGAAAATGACTTTCCCCTTTTCTGGCGTGGCACATGTCGGATCTCCGTGAACGCCAAGATTGGTCCAACGGCCCCAGAAATCGTTGAATCTTACTGGATTGGTGTAGATGCTGTCGGAGCTGACGTACTGGCCGCGCACGTCATCATCAGCCGCGGCCTTGTCCATCTGCACGCGCTCGGGCGCAAGGTGAAGATAGAGGGAGGTCTCGAATTCGTCCGCGTGGGCCATCACTTCCGTCTCCTTGACTTGATTGAATGCGTCCATGGCCAGCCCAAAGTAGCCCAGGGCGCCGCAAAGAGAGTCAGTTTCGAGTACGGTTTTGCGGGCAACAAGATCGATCAATGGCGTGTTTGAACCGTGCCCGTTGACGAGGAGAATCTTTTCGAAGCCGTGGTAAGCGACACTCTTGGTGATATTGAGGCAGAAGGCAATAAATGCATCCGGCTCGATATGAATGGTGCCGGGAAAATCTATATGGTGGAGATTCAGTCCATAGGAAATGGGAGGCAGGACTAGAATAGATTCCGGCGCACGGCGACCCGCTTCCAGGCAGACCGATTCGCACAGAAAGACATCAACGTCGAGTGGAAGATGGCGGCCATGCTGTTCGGTGGAAGCAACAGGCAACAGCACGACTTTTTGGGCTGCTATGGCGTCGTTCATCTCGGCCCAGGTCAGACGGTTATAGCGGTATTCGCTGAGAGTATCCATTTGTCTGTCTCTCTACCTTGTGTTTGCGCTTCGTAGTATTCGCTTAGAAAACTGGAATTGCCAGGAACTGAGGCAATATAGAGGCTTGTATCAGAAATCGGGGAAGACCGGCAGGCCTTTTCCATGGTGTCCAGCAGAATGTAGGAGAAGTTCTCAGCGATAAGCTTCGGCCTCGTCATGCGGTTCGAAGCCAACGACGTCGTGGGCATGGGAAACGTCACGGTAGCCCCACTTGTTGTCAGAGACGGCGTAGAAGATATCGTATCGCAGTTCTGGAGGCGCCTGAATGCAACGTTCGACCATCTGACTGATATCCCTTTGGCTGCACCAGACAGAAAACTGCCGCGAGTCGGTCGGGCGATTGACGGCGTTTACCAGCCCAATTCGCAGACAGATTATGGAGAGATCGGAACTGTCGGTGAAGTGCCTTGCGACCGCTTCACCCCATACTTTCGTCGCTCCGTAAACGCCTGCGGGGCGCACAGGTGTCTCGTGCGTTATCAAAGGCCAAGGGTGATTGACGCAGTCATAGTCACCATTTACCAGCGCCCGGTAAGGTTGCACCTGCTCCCAGCCGGAGATTGTCGAGCCACTGCTGGCATAGATAACCCTCGATGCGCCTGCTTGACGGGCAGCTTCGAAGACATTGTATACGCCGATAAGATTCGGGTCGCGTACACGTTCCCAAGGATCATTTCCGCGTGCTGAAGCGGCTAGATGTACGACGGTCTGTTGGTTTTCGAAGGCGGGCCGGATGGAGTCGAAGTCGGCAATATCGGCCTGAAAGGTCGGGACGCCGGGCACGCTGCTGCGATTCAGAGCGGTCAACTCGTAGCTACCTTCCAACTGCTCGCGGACAGCGCCGCCGATGAGGCCGCTCATTCCGGTCACCAGAATTCTTTCAGTCATTTGTAAACTCCTGGCGAAAGATTGTTTGGACGGCGTGCGGGAGGCTGGCTATTCGACTTCAGGACCGTACCCCGCCAATTACCGGCGAAGAAAGTATGGTTGGAGCTTTACACGGTTCTCGCTACATGCGCATATTACGCTTGGGTTAGCAAGATTCGACCGCAGGAGGGGCAGCTGAGTAGTTCATCGCTATAGCGAATGTTGTTGAGGATACCTATTGCGACCTGCGTGTGGCAGGCTCCACACATTTCGTCCTCGAGCTGGGCGACTGCTACGCCGTTTTTGCGGCGCCGCAGATGTTCGTACAGTTCCAGATTCTCTGTTGAGAGGATCTCAGCTACGTGTTCGCGTGCCTTTTTCAGATAGACATATTCTTTCTTGCGTTTATCGATTTCCATCTCGAAGGCATTTTTTCTGCTGGTCCACTCCTCTTCAACCTTGGCAAAAGCTGCCTGCTTTTCTTCCAGAGAGACTTGAAGCGAATCGACCATGACAAGGCGGTCCACGCTCCTGTTTTCAAGGTCCGTGCGGTGGCTTTTCATCGCGTCAATACTGGATTGCAGAGCTTCCAGTTCCTTTGGATTTTGCAGTTCGCCGCTCATCAGTGTTTTCTCGGACTCACGGATTCTGTCGGTGAGTGAACGCGACTCAAGCTCCAGGTCCTGCTGTTCGGTGCGTGTGTTTTGCAGCTCCAGATCGATCGACTCCACTTCCTCGCGGAGCGCGTCCAGTTCTGTCGAACCCTCGGCTGCTTTAGTTAACAGAAGAAGCCGGCGTCGGATTTTGTCATACAGTGAATCGATTTCGTGCATCTTTAGCAATGCAACTTTAGCGTTCACATTTTTCCCCATAACGGTTACAGTTTTCTCAGTTGCGGCGCCGACCATGTGCGAAATGTTGACCAGTTTCGCACTGGAAACAGGTAGAGCCTGGCCTAGATATCGACAGCCGAGAAGATCCCGTCTGCAATAATCTGCAGGCTCGTACGATGCATCAATCCGGGGGCGCGACTGTGAATAAAATGACGATTCGAACGTACTCGCCGTTTGGCAGTTCCACTTCGGTTGGCGTGAGAAGCGCCTAAAGAAGATGCATTCTTGCGAAAGGGGGATTCCGCCCACATCATATCCTATCATCCATTTGCCCAATGTGGCAAAAGAACCACAGGGATACGTCACGAAATACTTTCTAATCTCAGGGCTAATGACGTTTAGCCTTACCTGGTCGAAGGACATTCCTCAAACCAATTCAGAGTTTCCGGGTTGATCCCATTTGTTTTCAGGGAGGACATGGAAGGGCAGATGCAGGGGTCGTGATTCCTGTGCCTGCGACGGACTCGGCACTATTCGTCTCCAGTGCTATCAGCTTTGGAAGCGATTCAGGCCGCTCCTCGTCCAAACGCATGATCACTAGAGGGGAGCTGCCCTGCTCGTTGGCGCTATCAGCTTTTTCTGGGAGCGCGACTTGGGTGTGGGGCTAAAGTTTCTGCGCTCCAAGTGGAAGATAGACGCCGGACTGACCCTGTCTTGGGATGCAGAGCAGCCATAGACTTCGGGAGCCTGCTTTTGGTCCTGGCGGCCCTCTCGTACGGGGAAGGAATTGCGCTTCTTGCCAATATCCGTAAGAATAAGCGAGCGAGAAGAGCGTCGTGAGAATAGTGCGCAGCGGTGATTCGGAATTTGATCGCAGCGCCAGAGGAGGGTTGCACCCATGTCGATGTTCAGATCTTCACCAGGACGTGGAGGACAGAGTTTCGTCGAGTACGCGTTGCTATTGATCCTGGTGTCGATTGTCCTCTTATCGATCCTACTGATTTTGGGTAACGACTTGCGGACATTGATAAACGACGTGCTCCAGCGCTGGTTTCCGGCAACGGATGAGGCTCTTCGTCCCTTGCTGTATAATTTGTTGTGAAGTGTATCAAGTTCTGGCAGTGGCAAGCCGTCATTTTCAGTAGAATTGCTTTGCAAATTGCGTCAAACCGTCGGATCATTATTGTTAGACCTGGTCTTTCCTCCCAGTTGCGTCAGTTGCCAGCGAAACGGTCAGGCCATTTGTGATAGCTGCGCGCAGTTAGTGGAGCCTGCTGAACTGCGGCAGGAATGCCTTTATTGCGGCCGTGAGATTCCGGAAGTGGAGGTAGGACTTGGGTCGGAATGTCCTCGCTGCCAGGCGCCACTTGGGCTGCTCAGGATTGCATCATTACACACCGGCCCGATGCAGTCAGCAATACACGCTCTCAAATACCGAGGGCGAGAAGAGCTGGCACCGAGCCTGGCCCGCTACCTACGCGCTGTGTCTGCTGAAACGCCATGGCCTTCTCTCCTGAAAGCGCTGGATGGAATCGTGCCGGTGCCCATGCACGAAGAAATGTTGCGCGAAAGGAGATACAATCAGGCCGGGCTGCTGGCGGCCTGTTTTGCGGAAAGTGCTGGGAGGCCATTCCTGGAAAAGGCAGTCTTGTGCCTCCATGCGACTCGTTCACAGGTAGGTCTGTCGCGGGATGAGCGTGCAGACAATGTTCGGGGCAAGTTCAGGGCAGTTTCCGAGCTGGTAGAAGGGAAGTCCTTACTGCTTGTTGACGATGTGTTCACTACGGGTTCGACCATGCGCGCTTGCGCGGAGGCCATGCGCGACGCGGGCGCAGATGCAATATTTGGGCTAGCACTGGCGGGTCCGAGCCGGGGATCGAATGCACTGTTGCAATAGGTCTTGGCGTCTGTCGCAGAGCCGTTGCACGAAGTGGTCCGCCATCCCAGCGCTTAGCGGATATATGCAGCTGAATTGTAATCAATTTGAAGGGAGAAAATGGTATGAACCTGACTGTACATGGAAGAAATGTCGCAGTTTCTGACAGAGTTCAGGAGTATGTTGAGAAAAAGGTCAGCCGGCTGGACAAATATCTACCCCAGATACGTGAGGCGAGAGCGGAGCTTGTCCGAAGCGAGACGCGTGCGTCGGCGGACCGATATACAGCGCAGTTGACCATCTGGGCGGACGGACAGATTTTGCGAGCGGAAGAGTCGAGCGAGGATTTGTTTGCCTCGGTGGATGCCATTGTCGACAAGATGTATCGCCAGATTGAACGCTATAAGGGACGTCGGTTCAAGAATAAGAGGCGTCATGCAGCCGCTGCGGCTGCAGCCGTCGAGATATCAGCGACACAGCTGCCGGAAGAGACAGTGAACATCGTTCGCACGAAACAGTTCGTTGCAGAGCCAATGATCCCGGAGGAGGCGGTCGAACAGATGGAGCTCCTCGGTCACGACTTTTTTGTCTTCTTCAATGTCGACACGAGTTCCCTGAACATCGTTTATGGCCGGCGCGACGGCAATTACGGGCTTCTCCAACCCCGTTCCAACTGATCGCCTAATTCCCGGCCGCGGGAGGAGTGAATACTTGCCTTTTGCAGTGCCAGTAAACCCAAGCCAACCGGCGCCGATGGAGTAGCGTCTGGATTGGCCGACAGCATGGTTCTGGTGCACAATAGGCGCGCGTGTCGCGCATTGTAAGAGAATATCCCGCTTACCAGATTCGGCTCTTGGGATGCGCGCCACTGATGGGCGCGCCTTTTCTTTTCCCGTCCTTGCAGTTGCAGGACATCCGTTGATCTGTGGATGAATTCGATCTGATGCGCGTTTCTGTTGTGGCCACTGTCTATAATGAAGGCGACAGCATCCGTACTTTAATGGATTCGCTTCTGGAACAGACCCGCCAGCCTGACGAAACCATCATTTGCGACGGGGGCAGCCAAGACGACACGGTCGCGATTCTGCGGGAATACAGGGGCAAGTTGCCTGAGCTGCAGATTCTTTGCGAGGATGGCGCCAATATCAGTCAGGGGCGGAACAGAGCAATTTCAGAGGCAAGCGGACCGATTATTGCAACCACCGACGCCGGCGTGCGGCTGGACAGGCACTGGTTGGAAAGGCTTGTAGCGCCGCTTGGGACCGGCGAGGATTCCCAGATGGGCCAAGTGGAGGCGGTGGCCGGTTTCTTCCAGGCGGATGTATCGGGACCTTTTCAGCTGGCGATGGGGGCGACGGTTCTGCCCCGGGCCGAGGAGATTGATCCCGTTCGTTTCCTGCCCAGCAGCCGGTCGATGGCCTTCTTCAAGGAGGTGTGGCAACGGGTTGGCGGCTATCCGGAATGGCTCGACTATTGCGAAGACCTGGTCTTTGATCTTCGAATAAGGGCGATGGCGAAAGAGAAGGAGAAAGTTTTCGCGTGGGCTCCGCAAGCAGTGGTTTTCTTCCGGCCACGGACCAGCCTGAAGTCCTTCTGGCAGCAGTATTTCCGCTATGCCAGAGGAGACGGCAAGGCTGATCTTTGGCGGCAACGGCATGCGATTCGCTACGCTACCTATCTCTTGCTGGTTCCTGCGCTGCTGGGCCATGCGCTGTGGGGCCAGGAGGCCCAGTGGTTGGGCTGGCTTGGACTTGCTTTAGGGGGGATTGTTAGTTGCTCACGACCGTGGCGGCGCCTGTTGCTGCTGAGTAAAGGAACTCCCTTCACGGATAGACTGCAGTCCATCTTTCTGGTACCGTTGATTCGACTGGTGGGCGACGCGGCGAAAATCGCAGGCTACCCTATTGGCTTGGTCTGGCGTAGGCGCAATTTACACAGGGCAGAAGTTCATTGGCGAGACGGGTAAACGCAGGTTCATTGGTCTTCCGAGGGGCGAAGGATTGAGGTGCAATGCCTTTACTCATAGACGGACACAATGTCATTGGCTCAGGCGTCCTCGAAAACATAAGTCTTGAGGACGAAAATGATGAAGAGCGATTTGTATCGCGCTTACGGGTTTGGCGGAGCAACTACCGCGGAAATATGACGGTGGTATTTGATCGCGGCATCGTTGGCGGGACTTCACGCGAGCTTAGCGGGGGAGGGGTTGAAGTCATTTTCGCCCGAAATCCACAGGAAGCCGACGACTTGATCAGACGGCGCATTGAAAGGCGACCGCAAGGGCTGATTGTAGTTACGAACGATTTTGCTTTACGTCAGGAAGCAAAATTGTATGACGTAGATACTTGGCAGGCGGACGAATTCGTTCAGCGAATGGGGAGCTCTCGTAAGGGCTCTTCCCGGTTGCATGGCGGGTCCAGAGCTGTGGGAAGAGATGCTTCGAAGGCAGATGAAGCGGATGCCGACATTGATGAGGAGGGCTCTGAGAGCCACGTGAGCCTGTCCGATAAGGAGGTATCTGAGTGGATGCACGTCTTCGGCCCTCCAAAACCGGCGGCCAAACGACCAGCTCGTGTGGACCGTAAACCTTCATCGAAGGGCAGCGCTGCGTTTACAAAGCACAAGAATGCTCTGCAGAAGCGATTGAAGGGAAAGCGCCGCAATCGGTAAGCGCAGTCCAGCATATCGACTCACGACACTTTCTGTTAAGTACCGCTCCTTGACTTCCGCAGTTGCTCTGGATAGGCGGTGAAAGCACAACCGAGGCAGAAGGAGTGCAGCGGTGACATCCGATGTCGAAACGAAGAAAAAGCTGAGACGACAAGTGAAGGCCGATCTTGTCGAAGCCACACCCGGAGCCGGAGGCTGGGGTCACTGGATTTTGTCGGCGCCAGGGATAGGTTTTTCCGGCTGGTTGTGGGTAGATTTGTTCAGAATCTTAAGCCCGATCCATTCGAGACCGATTGAGCTTGTTTTGGGTGTACTATCCTTCGGTTTGTTGATACTGTTTCCCTTTGGATATGGCGCTCACCGCCTGGTAACTTCGTTTCCGCGCATGTTTCAGCAGGCTGGCTGGGATGTGCTGCCCAGGGAGACTGTACGTCCTCAAGAGTTGCCTAGCGTCAGATACGAATACAGTACCAGAGTGCGAGCCGTAACCGATGGCAGACGAGTCATTCTGCGGGTTGCCCAAGGCTGGGTCTACCTGGAAATCGGCGCGATTTTGGCCGGTTTTGTGGTCATGATCCCGCTCTTTTTCAGTGCAATTGAATTTGGATTCGGGAGTTAGGACAGGCAACCTCGTTTTTTCATTTTGGGCCGTATCAGGAATTGAAACCATCGCCTTGCAGGAGTTGGAAATGTATCCCCGAAATTTGATTTCCTTCTACGATGAACAGCAGCAGCAGATACTGGAAACGATCGGCGCGTTGGTAAGAGAGGAGACGCCAACGGACGAGAAGGGCCGCCTGGACAGTTTTGCTGCCCGACTTTCCGACCGCTACGCCGCTGCGGGGCTGGAAACGGAACTTGTTCCGAACGAGGGACGCGGCAATCACATTCGCGCCCGTTTCGAACAAGCGGCACATGTCGAAAACACTGGCGCGGCGCCGGCGCTGATCCTGTGCCATTATGACACAGTCTGGCCGGTTGGTTCGTTGGACACGCACCCGTATCGGGTTGATGACCAGGGATGGGCATATGGCCCCGGAATCTTCGATATGCAGTCGAGCCTGGCCTTGGTGGAGTATGTATTGCGCGGCGTGCAGAGCCTGAACCTTCGACTGCCGCGCCCCGTTACAGTTCTTGTTACTTCAGATGAGGAGGTTGGCAGCCAGACTTCGAGGAAGCTGATCGAAGAGGAGGCGCGCGGCGCCGCTTATGTCCTGGTGCTGGAGCCGCCGCTGCCTGGCGGAAAGCTGAAAACAACGCGCAAAGGCGGCGCACACTTTGCCTTGGAGATAACCGGGCGGGCGGCGCACGCAGGTGTCGAGCCGGAAAAGGGCATCAGCGCAATTCAGGAATTGGCGCACCAGGTCCTGGCTCTGCACAGCTTGACCGATCTGGAGGTAGGAACAACGGTCAATGTGGGCGTGGTGGCGGCGGGGACGCGTTCCAACGTTGTGGCGGCGCAGGCGGAGGCGAAGATAGATGTGCGGGCTTGGACTGCGGCAGAGATGGCGAGGGTAAATGCGGCGATTATGGATCTTGAGCCGATGGTAGACGGCGTTGCGTTGGAGGTGACCGGTGGTGAGAACCGTCCGCCGTTGGAGAGGACGGTCACGGGCGCACTATTCGAACAGGCGCAGGAGGTAGGGCGAACGCTCGGCTTGGAATTAGAGGAAGCCGGGACGGGGGGCGGCAGTGACGGCAACCTGACCGGAGCCTTGGGGGTACCTACCCTGGACGGCCTGGGAATCCCGGGGCACGGGGCGCATGCGGACCATGAACATATTGAAGTGGACAAGATAGGCGAACGAGCGGCGCTTTTAACTGCTCTGCTGATGGAGCTAAATTCGTGAATCGGGCCGTTACTTCGGCAATGAAGGGATTACTCTGGTGAGACGGCAGATACGAGCTTTGTTATGGACGTGAAGACTGTGGACTTTAACCACTATTTCAGTAACGACGAAGTCGCCTCCGTACTAAATGCCTGGGCGGAGGAGTTTCCTCAGCTGGCTACTGTGACGGAATTGGGCAAGAGTCATGAGGGCAGGGCGATCCCCTTGCTTACTTTGACCAATAGGAATACTGGCACGGACGAGGACAAACCGGCCATCTGGATAGACGCAAATATTCATGCCACGGAGGTGGCAGGCACGACGGTAGCGCTGCACGCGGCCCACACTTTGTTGTCCGGACATGGCAGCGACTCGCGTTGCACGCGGCTGCTGGACAACGCTGCATTCTACATTGTGCCGCGATTGAATCCGGACGGGGCGGCGTTGGCGCTGGCCGAAAGTCCGCAGTATGTCCGATCCGGCACGCGTCCTTATCCCTATGCCGAGAAGTTGGCAGGACTGCATGACGAGGACATCGACGGTGACGGCCGTTTGTTGCAGATGCGTTTACGCGATCCAAATGGTGACTGGAAAGTCAGTTCGCTGGACGACCGTCTGATGGAGAAACGCGGGCCCGACGAGCATGAAGGCGAGTTTTACAGGTTATTGCCAGAGGGCAGACTTGAAGAGTTCGACGGCGTGGAAATCAAGTTGGCCAGGCCGTTGCAGGGGCTCGACTTCAACCGCAATTTCCCGTTTGAATGGCAACCGGAGTCCTCGCAGGCGGGATCGGGGCCGTATCCAGCGTCGGAAAGGGAAATACGCGCGGCGGTCGCCTTTATCAGTGGGCACAACAATATTAGTGTGGCGCTAACCTACCATACGCAGGGCGGCGTCATCCTGCGGCCCTTCAGCACGAAGCCGGACGAAAAGATGGAGACGAACGACCTTTGGGTGTTTGAGCTTATGGGCGAGCGGGGAAAGGACATTACCGGCTATCCCTGTATATCAGTCTTTCATGACTTTCGCTATCACCCCAAGGAAGTGACGGCGGGTGCATTTGACGACTGGGTTTACGATCATTTGGGCATGTTTGCGTTTACGATTGAACTTTGGGATCTGCCGGGCAGGGCTGGCGTGAAGGACAGGGATTTCATCGAGTGGGTTCGCAAACACCCGCACGAGGATGACTTGAAAATCCTTAAATGGCTGGAGCAGAATGGAGATGGACCGCCGCTGGTGGAGTGGTATCCATTTGAGCATCCGCAGTTAGGTCCGATAGAGATTGGCGGCTACGACCGGATGTACACGTGGCGCAATCCTCCGCGCAGCATCATGGGCGAAGAGGCGGCGTTCAATACGGCATACGCCTTGACGCTGGCGGACATGTTACCTCGTTTGAGGCTGCATACCTTGGAAACGGAGCGACTCACGGGTGAAGGGGATTATCGCCTGCGGCTGGTCGTCGAGAACAGCGGTTTCCTGCCCACTTACACGAGCGCGCAAGGGCGTACGCGCAACGCGGCGCGCCCTGTTCGCGCCGAGCTGGACCTGCCGCAAGGCGTACAGGTGGTCAGCGGCAAGGCAAAGACCGAGTTTGGACATCTGGAGGGGCGAAGCAACAGGCTTGCGGTCAGCACGATGTACGCGGCGAGCCCGACCGACAACCGAGCATGGAGGGAGTGGATTTTACGAGGCACGCCAGGCGACAAAATTCAAGTGCACATCCTCAGTGACCGCGCCGGAACCTTGCACGAGACCGTGGTACTGCAGTAGTATCTTTGCGGGTGAGCAGAGGGCGGCAGGATGGTCTGGCCTGTTGAGAGGGAAGTGGGAAAGATTCGCAGGAGTCACAAAGGCAACATTCATAGAGACAAATGAGAGGCCCACCGCTTGGACAAGTCGAAGGTGCTGATTGTTGAGGACGAGCCGACGCTGTTGGACACTTTGAAGTACAGTTTGCGTGGGCAAGGGTATGACGTAGTCACTGCCACGGATGGCGTGCAAGCGTTGCCGACGGCGAGAGATGAAAAGCCGGACCTGGTCATTTTGGACGTGATGTTACCAGGTCTGGACGGCTTCGAAATCTGCCGAATTCTGAGGCAGGAGATGAGCGTGCCGATTCTGATGTTGACGGCAAGGGATGAGGAAGTAGACAAGATTGTTGGCCTTGAAGTTGGCGCAGACGACTATCTGACAAAACCTTTCAGCATGCGGGAGCTCCTAGCGCGCGTAAAGGCCCACTTGCGCCGAGTTCGATTGTTGCGTGAAGAGATGGAAAATGCGGGGCAGGCTGTTCAGGCGGCGAGCGAAAAAGACACAGTCTTTTCATTCGGCGATCTGGTAATAGATGAAAGCCGACGCGAGATTCGGCTCGACAGTGAAGTACTGGCGTTAAAGCCAAAAGAGTTTGAATTGCTCTTGTTTCTGGCGCGAAACAGGGGCGTTGCCCTGGGGCGAAGCCTGATACTTGAACGGGTGTGGGGATGGGATTTTGCCGGCGGCAGCCGCACAGTAGACGTTCATATTCGCTGGCTGCGAGAAAAGATCGAAATTGATCCGGCCAATCCAAAACGTATTCTGACAATACGGGGATTCGGTTACCGTTTTGACGAGTGAGGGTACCGGTCCCGATTCTGGAAATTTTTCCTTTCGAACAGCTCTGGGTGCCAAGGCGTACCCACCACAACAAATGCTTGAGTTTCGCTCGATCCGCTGGCGAATCGCAGTGCCGTTGGCCATCCTGACCGCAGCCATTCTGGCTGGCCTCTATTTCTTTTCCCTTTCACAATTCAGACAGTATTATCTGGAGCAACTGCGTGAGCGCTTGACGGCGGACGCTCTGTTGCTGTCTAACGACATTGGATTGAGCGCGGGGCTGGCTGAGTCGCGCTGGCAAGCGGGCGACATTGAACTGGTTCGGCTTGTGAACGAGTGGAGCGCTCAGCTGGACGCGCGCGTGACGGTCATGCTGGCTGATGGGATGGTAGTGGCGGACTCGCAGGTCGATCCCCTCATGATGGGTAATCAGGCGGACCAGCCGGAAGTACAGGACGCTTTGAAGGCTGCTTCGGGGTACTCAATTCGCGTGAGTCGAGCGCTTGGGTTCGAGATGATTTATGCCGCCGCGCCGATAGGATCGCGGGCAGGCCAGTCTGCCAGTGCAGATTCCGGCCAGTCGGGCGAGACCTTTGGCGTCTTGCGGGTGGCCATGCCGCGATCAGATGTTCTTGCAGTGCTCTCTCCGCTACAAAGGGTGATTTTTGTTGCCATGATTTTGGCACTGGCTGCGGGCGCCGGGATCTCCTATTTGCTGGCTGAAGGGACGGCTCGCCCCTTCCGGCACTTGATCGAGGTTGCGGCAAGACTGGCGCAAGGGGAGCTTGGCGCGCGCATCGAGCCGCGAGGTTCGGAAGAGGCGGGGCAGCTTGCAAGGATTTTCAATCGTATGCGAGACCGGCTGGAGGCGCAGGTTGCCTCGGTATCTCGCGAACGCGAACGGCTGACCTCGGTACTCAACAATCTTGTCGACGGCGTGTTCATTCTGGACGGCGAGGGGCGCGTTCGGCGCTGCAATCTGGTAGCGGCACGCATGGTGGGCATAGAGAATCAGACCGGAAGTTTTCCATCTGGGACAGTCGGATTGGAGGAGGAGGAGAGAGATGGAGACTCATACACAGGCGGTACGAATTCCTCTCGTTTCTTTGCTTCAAGAACCCCTGTTTCAGATCTCACCACCGAGAGGCTACGGGGACAGCCACTGGCCCAGATCGTAAGGGATCACCGCATTGTAGAGACGTGGCAGGCATGCCGCGATGACGGCAGGCAGACAGAGGACATTTTTCAGTGGGGACACCGGACAATGCGAGTAATTGCGCTCCCCTTTGTGGCCGGTGGCAGCGGTGCTTACATGGTGTTGCTCCAGGACATGACTGAGCTACACCGGCTGGAGCGTGTGCGCCGCGATTTCGTCAGCAACATTTCCCACGAACTGCGGACTCCGCTGGCATCGCTGCGGGCGCTAACTGAAACCTTGCGCGACGGCGCGCTTGACGATCCGGCTGCGGGCCCGCGTTTTCTGGACCGAATCGAGACTGAAGTGGATGCGCTCGCCCAGATGGTGCAGGAGCTGTTGGAGCTGTCTCGCATCGAATCCGGCCAGGTCCCGTTCCGCTTCAGGCCTGTCCCTGTCAGCGAAACAGTGCTGACACCGGTCGAGAGAATACAGCCGCTGGCGGCACGCGGGAATATCGACCTGATTGTCGACTTGCCACCCCGATTACCACGCGTATATGCGGATGCGGAACGCATACACCAGGTGGTCACGAATCTTGTGCACAATGCCTTGAAGTTTTCCTCTGCGGGCGGATCGGTCAGAATATCTGCGAGCAGCGATCATGGGGACCAGCAGGTTACCGTCTCGGTAACAGATACCGGCATCGGCGTTCCGGCTGAGGATAAGGACCGCATCTTCGAGAGATTTTATAAGACCGATCGGGCCCGCGCGGGGGGCGGAACAGGGTTGGGACTTGCTATCGCGAAGCATATTGTCCAGGCGCACGGCGGCCAGATTTGGGTTGACAGTATCGAGAATCGGGGCAGCACTTTTTCGTTTACGCTTGCGGTTGCTGAGAATGGCGCCCAGCCGCGAAGCGAAGGCTAGATTCACGTGAATCTAGCGAAAGGTCATTTCATTACTTCTGCTTAGGTTTTCCTTCTCTTCTGGCAGACCACCTCTTCTCTGGCTGATTCGAAGCCGCATTTAATTCACACCTTCACAGATGGCCTCCTGAGGCTCAGAAGCCTTCTCGCCCGCAGTCTCCTCATTCGCTTACCAGATTGACGCCCTCTTTGGGGTTCTCTCATTTTTCTTCCTTGGCTACCGGCCTGCCGCTGTTCTGTCGGCGGGGGCTAGGCGCTGCCTTAAGGGAAGGGAAATCGCTCAGAAATTAGACAGTCGATGTGCAATTTTGGGCCCGCGCCTGGGCGGTGAGACGCGCTATATTCGCTTGACACCCTTGGTATTTTTTGCGCGGCCCATCCTTCTGCGAAGGGAAGCTCCCTTGGAAATTGCAAGAGCGAAATGCAGTTTTGGGATCCCTTTGAAGCGGACGGACGCTCCTCTTTCCCCAATTGCATTTGGATATTTTCGACACTGCTCTGCCATTTTTTGCGGCGGGTCTCGCTTCGGATATTATACAGTCGATGTGTAATTTTGGGGCCCTACCCAGGGTGGAGGGAATCCCCTCGCAACCTATCCGGCGTACCGCGATTGGTCGTCGGGACGGAGGCGCTCCAGCAGAGGGGATATCAAACCTAGCGAGGCCTGCCCACAGAGATTCCAGCAGGACGGTAAGAAGATAGTGCCGAGAGAGGTGATCCGATAGATTCGGGTTGCGCGTGAATCCAAAGGCATCGAATCGGTCCTAATGCAGTCTTTCATTTTCAGGTGAAGGTAGACTGTCAGTCCAGCTACAGACCGGCGAGAACCTTTGAATATATTTTATTTATTAGTATACGACGGGAGATATCTCATGTCAGTTCAAGCTAAGCATATGGACTGGCATTTGCACTTCTTCAGCCGGTTGCCAGTTCCCAATTTGCAGCCCCCTGCCCCGGGTAAATCGAATCCGGTCAGCTCTTATTCCGATATGCACAAACGAAACTACTCAGCCGCATACAGGAACTGTCTTGACCAACTCTTCATCTTTGAGGCCAGTAAGGTTCTCGGGCGGCTATTCGGTTAGCGGCAGTCGGGGTGGTGAAGCGGGGCTGCCGGAATGCGCAGCTATGGTCGGTGAGCGATGGTTTTGGAGGGGGGCGTTGCGGGGGCGCAGCCCCTGCACAAGGGAGGGCCGAAGGCCCGACCGCCCAGATGCAAAGAAAGGGTATAGATACGAGACATAGATTCTTCTTCGAGCGGCGGGCGGCGGTCAGATACATGTGGAACTGGGCAAAAAGGGCGTCAGGTCTGAGCGGCAAGGGAGGAGGCATCGGCAAGAATAGGACAGGTTCGCGGCTTGGCAGATGAGGCGAGCGACCGGCGTTAAACAGTTTTTAACATACCTATTAAGGGATGTTAACGCCGGAGATCGGTTTCATCACAAGGCATTTACCTGGAGGAACTAAGATTGTGGCAAGTGAGTGAAGTCCAGCATGCTTTCCTTCGCTCACAGGATTCAGATGCGCGGGCCGATGGTCTGCGCGGGATGCTATGCGAAATCGAATCTCAGACACAACAGTTTCTCAAGGAGGAGTTCAGATGGGTCGTGTATTGTTTGTGTGGATGCTGATAGCTGCGATGGTACTGGCTGCATGCGGCGGTTCGGACGACGCGGCTGGCCCAGTTGATGAACCAGCCGCGGAAGGTGGAACGATGGCGGGGTCGGATTTGAGTGACGGTCTGCCTGATGTGAATCCGCTTGAAGTAACGGGTGATATCATTTCCGCAGGCAGCTCTACTGTTTTCCCTTTGTCGGAGGCCATGGCTGAACGCTTCAGGGATGAAGGCTACGCCTACAACATTACAGTTGACAGCATCGGCAGCGGCGCCGGCTTTGAGCGTTTCTGCGTTGCCGGCGAGTCGGATATCTCCAATGCGAGCCGGCCCATCAAGGACTCCGAAATTGAGTCTTGCGGCGCGATTGATCGCATCCCGATCGAGTTCCGCGTTGGCACAGATGCGCTTGCCGTCACAGTCAGCAAGGACAATGACTTTGTCGACAACCTGACCATGGAAGAGCTGGCGTTGGTCTTCTCCAGCGCCCAAACGTGGGCCGATGTCAACCCGGACTGGCCGGCTGAGCCCATTCAACGGTTCAGCCCCGGCACCGACAGCGGCACATTCGACTACTTTGTAGAAGAGGTATTTGATAAGGACAAGGAGCCGATCCTCAGCGCCGACGCGATCCAGCTGTCCGAGGATGACAATATCCTGGTCCAGGGTGTCATCGGCAGTAAGTACGCGGTTGGCTACTTTGGTTATGCTTACTACCAGGAAAATGCAGATTCTCTCAAGACCGTCGCCATTAACGGCGTCGAGGCGACTGCCGCCAACGTTGACAACGCCTCCTACCCGCTCGCCCGACCGCTGTACATCTACACGGATGCCGGCGTTATAGCCGAGAAACCGCAGGTCGCGGCATTCATCAACTTCTACCTGACCTACGTGAACGAAGAAATCGAACGCGTTGGCTACTTCCCAGCTGAGTCCTCAGTACTCGAGGCCGCCAGGCAGAGCCTGCTGAACGCGATGAAGGCAGTCGAGAATGGTGGAACGATGGCGGGGTCGGATTTGAGTGACGGTCTGCCTGAAGTGAATCCGCTGGAAGTAACGGGTGATATCATTTCCGCAGGCAGCTCAACTGTATTCCCTTTGTCAGAGGCCATGGCTGAACGCTTCAGGGATGAAGGCTACGCCTACAACATTACAGTTGACAGCATTGGCAGCGGCGCCGGCTTTGAGCGTTTCTGCGTTGCCGGCGAGTCGGATATCTCCAATGCGAGCCGGCCCATCAAGGACTCCGAAATTGAGTCTTGCGGCGCGATTGATCGCATCCCGATCGAGTTCCGCGTTGGCACAGATGCGCTTGCCGTCACAGTCAGCAAGGACAATGACTTTGTCGACAGCCTGACCATGGAAGAGCTGGCGTTGGTCTTCTCCAGCGCCCAAACGTGGGCCGATGTCAACCCGGACTGGCCGGCTGAGCCCATTCAACGGTTCAGCCCCGGCACCGACAGCGGCACATTCGACTACTTTGTAGAAGAGGTATTCGATAAGGACAAGGAGCCGATCCTCAGCGCCGACGCGATCCAGTTGTCCGAGGATGACAATATCCTGGTCCAGGGTGTCATCGGCAGTAAGTACGCGGTTGGCTACTTTGGTTATGCTTACTACCAGGAAAATGCAGATTCTCTCAAGACCGTCGCCATTAACGGCGTCGAGGCGACTGCCGCCAACGTTGACAACGCCTCTTACCCGCTCGCCCGACCGCTGTACATCTACACGGATGCCGGCGTCATAGCCGAGAAACCGCAGGTCGCGGCATTCATCAACTTCTACCTGACCTACGTGAACGAAGAAATCGAACGCGTTGGCTACTTCCCGGCTGAGTCCTCCGTACTCGAGGCCGCCAGGCAGAGCCTACTGATCGCGATTAAGGCAGTGGAGAATTGACTTGGAGATTGCCTGCCAAAGCCGGGGCCTTTTGAAAGATTGCAAGAGGCGTTGAGGAAGGGAGCGGAACCACTTCCTCAGCCTTCGCCAGTGTAGATAAAAGATTCAGAATAGGGGCGTTCGGCAGCGGGCGCCTCCTGCAGGCGGGAGAAGTGGGACTTGGCAAAGGTTTGGCAAGTAAGGCGTAGAGTGACAGGCAGAGGATGGACCGACTCAACCGAGAGTTGGAGTCCACCCTCTGCCTGCTCCTTCCTGATGGAGAACGGGGAGTTAACATGACACAATCGGCGCCAGTTGCGCATGCTGCCGTTTCAGCGGAGTCGATGCAGGGGCCGGTGGCCGGCGTTGATGGCCAGGCTGATGCTGACGCGGTTGGCGGCGGGCCGAAGCATGATCTGAGGCGCAAGCCGCGCGTGGGAGAGTCGTTCATTCAGGGATTCCTTTTCCTGTGCGGTGCAGTATCAGTTCTGACTACTGTGGGAATTGTCATTGTACTGGGCCGAGAAACGCTACTTTTCTTTGCCAGTGAAGAGGTCAATCTCCTGAAGTTTTTTGGGGGGACAGAGTGGCAGCCGGCGATTGGTCGTTTTGGTATCTGGCCCCTGGTCACCGCTACTTTGATGGCCAGCCTGATAGCGATGGCCGTGGCTCTTCCTGTCGGGCTATGCATTGCCATCTATCTCAGCGAATATGCCGCCCAGCGAACGCGAAGCATTCTGAAACCTATTCTTGAGGTGCTGGCAGGGGTTCCAACGGTCGTGTACGGCTACTTTGCGTTGACTTTCATGACACCTCTGCTGCGGGGGATGTTGGGCCGCGACCTTGTTGAGATATACAACACAGCCTCGGCTGGAATTGTCATTGGTATTTTGGTTATACCGTTAGTCAGTTCGATGAGCGATGATGCGCTGACTGCAGTTCCCAATTCACTGCGGCAGGCCTCCTATGGGTTGGGAGCGACAAGGCTGGAAACTGCATTGCGAATTGTATTGCCGGCAGCCCTATCCGGGGTGGCAGCGGCGTTCATTGTGGCAATCTCGCGGGCAATCGGTGAAACAATGATCGTAGCAATCGCTGCAGGGGCGGGACCAAACTTTACTTTTTCGCCCTTCCGCGCCGCCGAAACCATGACTGGGCACATAGTGCGCATCAGCGGCGGCGACCTCAGCTATGACTCTATCGATTACAACAGCATCTTTGCGATCGGTCTGCTACTTTTTCTATTAACCCTAAGTCTGAATATTCTGAGCCAATGGATTGTGCGTCGCTTCCGTGAGGAGTATGAATGATGGCGCTCCACCAACAGCAGGCAGTTTCCGAGCCCAGCGGCGGGCTCATGCCCTCCGGGCCGACGTACCACAGGCAGGTGGAGGCGCGGCAACGCAGGGGGAGAATCTGGGCCATCGTATTTCAGGCCGCCCTGGTTTCGGGAGTCATTGCTCTGTGCGCCTTGATTTTCAACATTGTCAACCAGTCTTTTGGCTACGTTGCGATTGTCAACAACATTGACCCTGCGGAGCTGGCCGTTGACGGGACGCCACTCAATGCGCTGCCCAAGGAGCAGCTGGTGGAGATACTGGAGGCCAATGTATCGGCGGGCCTGATGCGACGCTATGCGCATGATGTGCCTTTTGCCGAACGAAGCCGCGAAGACATCCATGGGTTGATATTGGAACGCGTAGTCGAGCCACAGGTCCAGGCAACCTGGGGACTGTTTGATTCCGTCTTTGCCCGCGGTAGCGTCATGGCTGAGGCCGAGGAACGGTTTCCCGGTTCCGACGTGTACTTTCGCAGCTGGCTGACGACCAGCTTCATTTCCAATTCACAGTCGAGCGAACCGCTGCGGGCAGGTGTGCGCACGGCTATTCTCGGTTCACTGTGGGTGGTGGCGATAACGATTCTTTTCTCTTTCCCGATCGGGGTGGGCGCTGCGATTTATTTGGAGGAGTACGCGCACAGGGAGAGACCTCTTAATCGGTTGATCCAGACGAATATCAACAATCTGGCCGGCGTACCGTCGATCATCTACGGTATGTTGGGGCTGGCAATCTTTGTACGTGTTCTGGAAGCTTTTACGAGCGGCGCTTTTTTGGGAGTGGGCGATCAGTCGACGGCCAATGGCCGCACTATTATATCGGCAGGAATGACCTTGGGTCTCCTGATTCTGCCATTGATCATCATCAACGGTCAGGAGGCTATACGTGCGGTGCCCAGCTCTCTGCGACAGGCGGGCTTCGGTTTGGGGGCGACCCACTGGCAGGTGATCTGGCATCATGTTTTGCCGAGCGCTATGCCCGGGATATTGACTGGAACAATTCTCGCCATCAGCCGAGCTATTGGCGAGACAGCGCCGCTGGTCGTTGTGGGGGCCTCAACCTTTATTGCCCTGGATCCCAGCGGACCCTTTTCCAAATTTACGGTGCTTCCTATTCAGATCTACCAGTGGACCTCGCGACCGCAAGATGAATTTCGGAATCTGGCTGCCGCGGCGATTCTTGTGCTACTCATTCTGCTTCTAACTCTGAACGCATCCGCGGTCCTGTTGCGTAACCAGTTCAACCGCAGGCAGGCCAACGCCTAGGGAATCTTTCTGATTATGACAATTGCCATCGACCGCCCTTCACAGTTAAAGACGGAGACCAACCAGCCTTCACCCAATGGAACGGGCCGATTCGCCATCGAAGCCGGGGCGATGCACGTATACTATGGGGACTTTTGCGCGGTGCGCGACGTGCAAATGGGAGTGCCGGCGAACAAGATCACAGCGATTATCGGGCCCTCGGGATGCGGCAAGAGCACGGTACTCCGTTGCTTTAACCGTATGAATGATTTGATCCCGGGCGCACGAATTGAAGGCGAAGTATTGTTCCAAGGCCAGAACATTTACGATGATAACGTGGACCCCGTTGAAGTTCGACGCCGCATCGGCATGGTATTTCAGAAGCCGAATCCATTTCCGAAGACTATCTACGAGAACGTCGCTTGGGGGACGCGCATCAACGGCTTCAGGGGCGACATGGACGAGATGGTAGAAAGGGCGCTGCGATCGGCCGCATTGTGGGACGAGGTGAAGGACAAACTGCAGCAGAGCGCGCTGGGGCTCTCCGGAGGTCAGCAACAGCGCTTGTGCATCGCCAGAGCGATCGCGGTTGAGCCGGAGATCATTCTCATGGACGAGCCGGCTTCGGCGCTGGATCCTATCGCCACATTGCGAATTGAGGATCTGATGAAGGAGTTGTCCGAAAAATATACTATAATCGTAGTTACGCATAACATGCAGCAAGCGGCACGGATTTCCGATTTCACTGCATTTTTCAGTGTGGACGATCGCCGAACTGGAATTCTAATCGAGTTTGACGATACGGAGAGGATTTTCACCAATCCCAGCCAGAAGTCCACTGAGGACTACATTACCGGGCGGTTTGGTTAGAAGCCCAGGTGTCGTGGAGGCGAATTTCGATGGGTAGACAGCGGGTTCTCATTCTTTGCACAGGCAACTCATGCCGCAGCCAGATGGCCGAGGGGTTGGTAAATTTCTATCTGGGTGAAGATTGGGAGGCGTATTCGGCAGGTTCTGCGCCAGCAGGCAAGGTGAATCCGCGGGCGGTACGGGCCATGGCGGAACTACGTATCGACATCAGTGAAGGCGTTTCAGAATCGGTTGAGGTTTATCGCGATCTGAAACCGGACCTAGTGGTGACCGTATGCGACAGCGCAGCCAAGAATTGTCCTATCTGGATAGGGGAAGGCAGAGTCGTCCACTTGCCATTTGACGATCCCATAGACGCGGTTGGCAGCGATTCGGAGAGAATGGCGGCCTTTCGGCAGGTGCGGGACCAGATTCGAGACAAGCTGCTCGCCTACCTTCAGAAGCTTTAGCGGTTGGGAAAGAGAGGAGCCAACGATGGGACAACTCTTGCGTACTTCGTTTGCGCGTGAGCTAGAGACACTCCAAACCGATACGTTGATGCTAGGGAGCATGGTCACGCAGGCCTTGAAGGAGTCGGTCGAAGCCCTTCGGACCAGGGATTTAGAGACGGCGAGGCGCTTGATCAAAGAAGATGAGATTATCAATAAGAAGCGGTTCCAAATTGAGGCTGACTGTCTGCGATTGATAGCTACACAGCAACCTATGGCAGGAAACCTCCGCCTGATCGCTGCGGTACTCGAGATCAGCACCGAGTTGGAGCGGATAGGCGACTACGCGAAAGGCATCGGCCGGATCATTCTGCTAATCGGCCCTGAAGCTCTGATCAAGCCGTTGGTGGATATTCCGCGCATGTGTGACATCGCCACTGAAATGCTTCATCAGGCGTTGGACGCGTTCTTGAGTCAGGACTTGGAAGCTGCTCGTACAATTCCGTTGCGAGACGATGAGGTAGATGCACTGTACAACCGGGTTCACCGCGACCTGATCAATATGATATTGGAGGACCCGACACTGATTGATCGCTCAAACTACCTGCTCTGGGCGGCCCACAACCTAGAACGGGCGGCCGACCGGGTCACAAATATCTGCGAGAGGATAATCTTTACTGTAACCGGTGAGTTCATCGAGTTCGACATGAATTAAGGTCAGGCGATCCGAGCTCTTGCTGAAGCGAGTGCGGTAGATTGGCGAGATTGTTTCAGATTGGTTTTCCAGGAACTGATTCAGCTATCTTCAGGACCATCTTATAACTTTGCGATGCCGGCAGGCCTTGTCCATGACTATGCGACGGTTTGAGGCGAAGGCCAGGTGAATGCAGATTCGCAGACGTATCGTATTTTGATCGAACGCGGATCAGTCTTTAGTTGCTTGGAAACTAATCGGTAGCAGGTTGACGAACCGGATTCTATCAATTAGAATTGAACTGGAATGACACAAAATTCGCTTAGCATTCGTCTGTGTATATGGGAGTTTGCATTATACCGATTGTTCCCTTATTATTCGGAACGCAAGCAGGGAGTTTCCCCACCAGCCGACTTTTGTGGAGCTTGGATTCGGTATGAATTGGATGGTATAATTTCCGGACGAACCTGATTCCGGGATTTATCATAATCGGCCGTGTTTTCCGCTCTCTTGCTGTAATCAATCATAACCCTTTTACCTAGACCGCCCTTAGGAGGTATGAAATGCTCAATCGACGAGTGACGTTTTGGGCCGCCTTAACGCTCATAGCAGCTCTTGCTTTATCGGGTTGTGCACCCCGCGCCGGTCAAGGCAGCGTCGCCGATGATGCGGACCAGTTGGTCATAGACCTGCCCGCGTTGGTACTTGACTTTGGTATGGACGGTACGCCTGCGATAAAGAACGCTGCCCTGGCCGACCTGGTTGACACGCTCGGCGTTCCTTTGGATTTACCCGTCCCACCGGAAATGGTCTTCCTGATGGAGGCCAGCAACATCCAGCACATTCAGGTGAGCAACACGCCGGATGGCCTGCTGCTACTTGTAAATGGCCGCAGCATTCCGTCTATCAGTTATAAGGGCGATTCGTTGTCGGCATTGCCTGGGACACTGAGCACATTTGGCATGGTCATTCCGATGGCTGACCTTCTGTTTGCGCTTGTCGACCAGCTTGGGATTGGCGTAATTGCCAAGTTCCCGGTTGCGCCGGGCGCGGAAATGATTCCTCTGTATATTGAAGGTGACAGCAGCTCGGCGATGGCAGCCCAGGCAGCCCAGGAAGAGTTCCTGGCCGCTGTAGGCACGCCGCCGCGCATCAACCTGCCAATTTTCTACGAAGCTGATGGCAGTTTCAGCATCGGTGATCTGTCCATCGCAGAGATGAATGCGATGACCGACTATGCTCTGGCTCCGCTTGCGATGACACTGAGCCAACTCAGCATGGCCAGGGCATTGGGGATTTCCCAGTTGGGAATCAGCACCAATGTTGACGGCATCACGATATCCATTGATGGAAATGCCCTGCCGACGTTGGACTGGTCGGACGGCAAGGCCAGCAATCTGCTTGAGCTGATCACCACGATACCTGTACTGGATATGGCAATGCCGGGTATGGGATCGATGTTGCCGACGATTAATCAGATTCTGCCGTTGGTCCAGGCGACTGAATTTGACCTGACATTGCATTTCTAAATGGGTAGCCGCCTGAATGGCGTCAAAGTATAGGCGCTGCTCAGTTTTGGCTGGCTCGTTTCCTGAACGAACGAAGAGGCGCGGTCTTTTGACCGTGCCTCTTTTTGCATTTTGGATTAAGTGGAGATCTGTGATTCCGGCGAGAGGTTTCAGTGGTGAGCGGGAGCCTGGCACGTCATGGTCTCGCTCCAGAACTGATCAGTTACCCGTCACTGCAGTCTTCCAGCGCCAAGGCAGCCATAGCAGCAGTCTACTGCGATTACCCAACGAACTTGAGATTGTCCTAGTCTAGTTGGAAACCCCCGACTTCGCTCAGACGGGGCCGGTCATGTAGAGCTGCCCCGACTCGAAGCCGCGAGAAGCGTAGTAGGCCTGGGTGCCGGTGGCGGCGATTACACTGATGCGGTTGAAGCCGGCCTGGCGGCTAATCCTTCGGGCCTCGTCCAGAAGACGTGTGCCGATGCCAACGTGTTGGGCTGCGCCGTCTTCGGCATTGCCGATGGCGAGGGCGGGGCCGTACACATGCACCTCGCGGATCAGAGCATTGCCTTGGATTTCGTCCAGAAAGGCCCGACTCCCGGCCAGAGGCGATTTGGGCAGACTCAACCTAAGAAAGCCGGCGAGCGGGGCACGTTCAAGGCCGGCCGCGTCCGGTCCGTTCTCTTCATCCTCTGCCACGACGAACTGCAAGAAATACTCATCGGTTAGATCGGTAGAATAGGTTGAGACTTTCAAGCGCAGTGCATCTTCGCGCACCTGCTGGCGGCGCACTTCGCGGCAGCGGATGCAGCCGCAGCGTTCGCCGCGTCGCGCCAGCTCTTTGTGGACTACTTCCCGCAAGTTACTCGTCTTCACGCCCGCTTCAATGTGATGGGCGGGGATGTCGCGAAAGAGGCGGTTTATACGCGTGTAGGGCGGAACCGAAGGCTTGATATCCGCCAGCAGAGCAACCAGTTCCTGTTCCGAATAGGGATAATAGTCGCCGGCCAGCCATTTTTGGTAGAGTTCTGTGCCGGCAATCAAGGAACATGGATAGATTTTGAGTTCGTCCGGTCGGATTGCAGGATCGTCAAAGAAACGGTTGAAAGAGACTCGGTCGGAATCCAGCGTGGCCCCGTAGAGATTGGGCATCCAGTGCAGGTGCAGTTTGAAGCCAGCGGTACGCAGCAGGCCAAGGGCATGTCTTACTTCAGCTACTGAATGCCCTCGCTTGTTCAAATCCAGTACTTCGTCGTCGAGGCTCTGAACGCCGATCTGTACTTTTGTCACGCCCAGATGGCGCATGTGCCGGATCTCGTCGGCGTTAATCCAGTCTGGTCGCGTCTCCACTACCAGGCCAACATTACGGTGCGCGGCCAGGATGTTGCTGCGTTGGGCTTCCTCGAGGGAGGCAGACGGCACATAGTTGGGGTTACCATAGGCATTCATGGCGTCGAAGCAGCGGCGCACGAACCATTCGCGGTAGTCCTGGCTGTAGGCGCTCCATGTGCCGCCCAGGATCAGCAGCTCCACCTTGCTTGCGTCGTGGCCAATGCTTTCGAAGGCGTCTATGCGGCCTAGCGTTTGTTTGAATGGATCGAAGCCGTCGCGTTCGGCCCGCTGCGCGCCCGGTTCGTCGAAGATGTAGCTCTTGGGCATGCGCCAGTCATCCGGGCAGAAAATGCACTCACCCGGACAGCCGGCCGGCGCGGTCAATACTGTTACGGGCGCGACGCCGCTGGACGTCCGCACAGGCTTCATTCGGATTCGGTCGAGCAGCACCGGGTTCGGCTCGATCTCACCTTCGTCAATCAGGAGGCGAAAGCCGGCAACCAGGTCGGACTTGGCATAGAATCCTTTGCCGTCTTTGGGGTAACGGGCTAGAATGGATCGAAGGGTGCGATTGGCATCCCATTCGGCTTCCTGAACCGCGAGAACTTCCCGGAAGATGGCGGACATTGCGATGCGGTGGCCAGCAGGATCGAAGCGCCGCTTACGCTGCCATTCATGGGATATTTGAACTACTTCAGCCGGAATCTCATCCGGCGCTAGAATTCTTTTCATGGTTTCAGAAAATCGACTCGATCACGCGCCTACGTTGGAAACCCAGCTTGAGAACAGGGCATGCATGGACCCACAGGTGCGCGATGCTTTGTTGAGACTGAACAGGCGCTTCTATGCGCAAGTGGCCCCGCATTTTGACGCGACCCGCCAGGGGTGGACGCCGGGACTTCGCGCCATTCTACCGTATTTCAGGGTAGGAGGGAAGGATAGGCCGACCGTATTGGATGTGGGTTGCGGGAACGGCCGCTTTGCCAGGTTGCTGGAACAGGAGGGCCTCGGCGCTTCCTATACGGGGGTTGATGGAGATGGAGCTCTGCTCCAGTTCGCTCGCGGATCCACGACGAACCTGATGGAGGTGAAATGCCGATTCATCAGGGCAGATCTGGCAGATCCGGGCTGGACCGCGGCCCTCGCAACCGAAAGAGCTTCTGAAGGCGATGCGACCGTTACACAAGAGGGCGGGGACGACACACCAGCGTTTGACATTGTACTTTGCACGGCAACGGTGCAACATCTGCCGGGTTATACGCTGCGGCTGCGGCTGCTGCGAGACCTTCGGCGATTAAGCGCCGGTTGCATAATTCTTTCGTTTTGGCAGTTTTTGAGCAGCACGAGGTTTCGTTCCAAGCTGATAGACCCCAGAGATGTTGGCATTGATGCTTCCGCTTTGGAGCCGGGCGACGGTCTCCTTCCGTGGCGCCAAGGCATTGAAGCGACTCGTTATGTTCACCAAGTGGATGAGGCTGAGGTGAGACAGTTGGCCGCCGACGCGGGCATGTCGGTTCTGCGCACGTTCCGCGCGGACGGCAAAGAGGGTGACCTGAATCTGTACGCCGTTTTGGGCCCTGCTGTTACGAAACAGGCGGAGCAGTAGCGGCAACAGAAAACCAGCTCGCCGGGGTGAGGCTGCTTGCCCCCTAACCAGACAGATGGCTATATGCAACTCGACAAACGAACGCAACAGATTCTAGATGGATTTGACGCCCACTTTGCGGGCAAGCCGACCCATCTGGCGATCGCGCCGGGCCGAGTCAATCTGATCGGTGAACACACTGATTACAATGACGGGTTTGTCCTGCCGGTGGCACTGGACCGGGACGTACGTGTGCTGTTTCGACCGCGCACTGACGGACGCGTGCGGCTATACGCGCTGGAATTTGACTCGTGGGCGGATTTCGCAATTGGTTCGGAGGAGCGGGACAGCGGCCAGCTGTGGCCCAACTATGTACAGGGAGTGGGCCTGGCGCTGGGCGAACTTGGCGTTCAGTTGAAGGGATTCGAGGGAATCGTCAGTGGCAATGTGCCCCGAGGCAGCGGCCTGAGCAGCTCGGCGGCGCTGGAGATTTCCGCGGCCAAGGCGTTTCTGGCAGCGGCAAATGAGATCCATGCGTTGACGGGACCGCAGATTGCCAGGGCGGCGCAGAAGGCCGAGAACGAGTTTGTGGGAGTCAACTGCGGCATTATGGACCAGTTTATCAGCACGCTTGGAGAAGACGGACACGCCCTGCTGATCGACTGCCGCAGCCTGGACTATCAGCGGGTGCCCTTCCCTGATGACGTGTCATTGGTGATTGGAAATACGAAAGCAAGCCGTTCGCTAGCAGGAAGCGCTTACAATGAGCGGCGAGGGCAGTGTGAAGAGGGCGTGCGTCTTCTGCGAACGGTTCTCCCTAGCATTACCGCGTTGCGAGATGTAGGTCGCAGCCAGCTGGAAGCTCACAAGAGTCTGCTGTCTGATATCGTCTACCGGCGCTGCCTGCATGTCGTTAGTGAGAACGAACGGGTCCAGGACGCAGTAGCGGCGCTTGCCAGGGGTGACTTCAGGAAGGTCGGCCAGTTTATGGACGACAGCCATGCCAGCCTCAGAGATGATTACGAAGTCAGCAGCGGGGCTCTTGACAGCATGGTTGAGGCAATGCGCAGCCATCCCGGTTGCCTGGGTGCACGTCTTACGGGGGCAGGTTTTGGCGGCTGTGCGGTGGCGCTGGTGCAAGCAGGCACAGAGAAGGAGGTCCGGGGGACGGTTCGCGAGCGGTATGCAAAAGCGATGAACGTATGGCCTGAGGTATACATCAGCACGCCGAGCTCCGGCGCGCGAGTTTTGCCAATTTTTTCGGGGGAGGGTGATGACCGACAGGTATAGCGGTGAACGGAGCCGCCCCAACCTGGGCGCATCGGGCCCGCTGGAATACGACAGCGGAATGCTTGGCTGGGATTTCGTCGAAAGTCGAATGCGTGAGGCGTCGAACTACTGGCTCGCAAGCGCCGGCGAAGACGGGAGGCCCCACGCGGTGCCTGTCTGGGGTGCGTGGCTGGACGATGTTTTCTACTTTGTGGGCGTGGGTCGGAAAATCCGAAACTTGCGTGCAAATCCGCAGGCCGTGGTTCACCTGGAAAGCGGCGCAGAGGTTGTCCTTATCGAGGGTCGTTTTGGAGAGGTTACCCGGCCCAGCCGCGAACTAATGCAACGGGTAGACGAGGATTTCAGCCGCAAATATGGAGGCTATCGGCCCAGCGAATACCTCAGTGACGAGAGCAAATCCAGCTTTCCGCCGGAAGGCCTTTTTGCGGTCCACCCGCAACTGGTCATCGCCTGGAGCGGAATGGCTGGCGACGCGACACGTTGGAGAATCCCGTCGGGAAAGTGACGACGTAAGTACTAAGCCGCATAGGGTGTTTGTCTTGACCAGTTCATAATCTTTGTCGCCAGTCAGTCTCTTTGATGGCGTATTCGGTTGGCGGTCGCCCGGGTGGTTGGGGGCACTGTCGGCATGCAACGATGGTGGGAAAGAACCAGCAACGAGGGTAGCCAGGGCGGGGCGTTGCGGGGGCGCGGAGAACGGCGACTGCAACTTCTTTTTTCCACGAAGGGCCGCGAAGAACACCTTTTTTCCACGGAGGACACGGAGAACGGCAACTGAAACTTCAGAACTGCAACGTCAAAACCTTTTGTCCACGAAGGGCCACGAAGGGCCGCGAAGGACCACGAAGAACTGCAACGGCAACTTCAGGAACGGCAACTGCAACACCTTTTGTCCACGAAGGACCGCTAAGGGCCACGAAGGGCCGCGAAGAACTGCAAGGGCAACACCTTTTGTCCACAAAGGGCCGCGAAGAACACCTTTTTTCCACTGAGGGCCACGGAGTGCGCCTTTCTTTGTCCGCGAAGAAAACCTGATGGGGATGACGCAGGGCGGGGTCGCCGACCACGTGTGTCAAACGAGAAAGGGTTGGATTCTGCTCTCAGGTGACCTGTTCTTTGACCTGGCCCCCAAAAACTGGTCCAAGTAATATGTTTGAATTGGGCCGTAGAAAGGGGGAAAGATGGCCAAGAGGAGACATGCGCCGGAGCAGGTGATCAACAAGCTGAGAGAGGCCGAGGTAGCGATAGCCGAGGGCAGCACAGTGGCTGAGGCCGCCCACCGCAGGGTTACTGTCGCGCTTCTACAATAATCATGGCAGATTTTCTAAGAATTGAGAGAAGGGCCATGCCGAGTGCAGCGTACTTCGGTGCTTCAGGGTAGAAAACAATGTCGATGTGATAGAAGATCCAGTAGAAAGGCGTTGGATAACTGACTAAGACGGTCATCGCAGAAGAGCTCAGGATGAAGAACACCAGCATGACGAAGCCGATTGCACTTCTTGCCCGTATGTACTGAACCCGGGCATCGTGACTCATCTTTTGACGCACATCGGGAAACATTATGAGGTTCCTTCATTGTATGAGCCGGGCCGCCAAACTCTTTGCCGGCGCGCCTGTTGTTCGTGGTATTGAGGTATATGAGTTCCCAAAAATGGGGGGGGAGGGGGTAGACAGATCACAGATAATTCCACCTCCATTCTCGTCGCCGATGCGATGGCGCTGGCTGTCCTGGCCGCTCGGGGCGCAGCTCGAGCGGTTTCCTCTGTCGAAACGTAATGAATCGACCTTGTCCTGACAGGTCCTGCCCCGGCGTGGTGCGGGACGGAACCTGCCCCCATTGCGGTTGAGCTCGGCGCCAGCGTCTGCCCGATCGCCCTGCGCCCGCACAACTCCCTGGGCTACCGCCCGCCCGCGCCTGAGGCACTCTTGCCTGCCGACCCTGCCCCCGTGCTTGTCGGACTAACATAACAGATGGTACAAACAACGGGGGCAGGTCACAAAAAACCGCCTTAGAAAATTGACCTTTCAAGGGGCTGAACCACTCTTCTTGTTTGATGATGGCGCACAAACTCTTGTTGAAAACGGAAATCTGAACAAATTGGAGGAGAGTCGGTTTGTGCGTCTTGACAAACACGGGACTCTTACCTATGTAACCGTTTTGCCCTAGTCTAACTTTCTCTCTGTAACCATAGAAGAAGATGTCAATAAGGAAATTCAGTGCTTTCTTGAATTCTCCAGATATGCCCTCGACCACATTGACGACTCAAATCGGTTGTCTCATTGTGGAATCGCCGCCGTCCTGCTCAATGCCAACTATCCAGACTGGAAAACTCGTGCGGAGCACCAACGAAATCCAGACCAGCCACAATGCCGATAGCCATGTCACCCCAGAAAATTCAGCCCATCACGCTATCCCCTCCGACTGTCAAAAGATCCGAACTGGCGGCTCGACAAAACGACATGGCGGAAGATTTAGTTATGGAAGTGCGTAGAGCATTCTACCCCTAACTTCCCCTTTACACAGATCAAGAAAGCTCACAACATCAGGGGTTTGCCATGGCACGCACACATCCCGACAGAAGGGCGAAACTTCTCTACGCCCTCAACACGCCAGGCGCGAACTTCCAAAGATGCGCTCAGTGTAACGCGTCTGAGGGAAACGCTTCGGACTTACACACGGTTACCCAGGTGCCGGTCTCTTTCAATGTAATACTCGATCAAGAACCAAGGGACGAACGGGACAGAGCCGGGACTACTGTTCTTGGGGGGAGCAGACAACGCAGGACGGAACGAGCAGTCATCGTTTGCCGCCGATGCGGGTTCGTTACAACATTCGATTTCAAAATCTTAGAATAACACATTTAAGTACTCCCCAAACCAAACTCCACAACCCACCCCGCCTCATTCCGTCTTGCCACCCGCCGTTGCGAAATCGGACAATATGATGTAAATCGTTCCCCTCAGGCCAACCCTACCCCCGATTTTGCCCGCCCTCTTGCGCAGCGGTATGATTGTCTCCACTGGACAAACTATCTGACTCACATTAAGGGTCAACTAATGCTTGCACGCGTTTTTCTGTGTTTGTCATATCATTCCTCAAATCAAGCCCGTTGGCTAACTTTAGATATGAATTCGTTATTTTGAACAGGATGCTCCAAATATCAACGAAACCTAGAATTCAGTTCTTAGTTTTTGGTGAACTGCGAACGGCAGTGGTCAGTGGCTCGAGACTGCAAGTGGGGGAGAAGACACTGTTGGCTAGACACGGTGCCGGGGAAGAGTGAGCAAGGCGGCTAGCCAGGGCGGGGCGTTGCGGGGGCGCGGAAATGCAGTTTTTAGTTTTTGGGTAACTACTAAGCCACAGTAGTTGACCAGCCAGTCATCCTTGGGAGCATTCAGGCTCTTGGTGACGCAACTGGTGTACAGCGACCGCCATGCTCGCCAGCCGACACGTTGGGAAGAAGGCACACGGTCGGTGAGGGATGGTTTTGTAGGGGGGCGTTGCGGGGGCGCAGCCCCTGCACAAGGGAGGGCGCTTGCGCCCGACCGCCCAGAATACATCAGTGAAGGGAGAAAGCGCGACTTGGCTCGCCTCGGTCAGGGTTGCGAATCTGTTGCGGAAGGGAAGTTCCGTGACGACTATGTCTCTCTTTCGCCATTGCCGCCGTCCGATCGGGTATGATGGGGGCAACTCCAGCCATCAGATTTCGAAGGAATGCAGGTATGCCAACGCTTACAGAGTACAGCCAGTTTGAGGGAATTCACTGGGATACGGGCACAGTTCGCAACTACTACGACTTTGGCGGGGTGAAGGCGCCGCATACGGGAAAACCCTATTCCGAAGCCCTGCTAATGGGTATCAGCGGGGGCGCGGTGTTAGGACATTTCGTTTTCGCATATAAGGGTATTGACCCCCACGCGCGCATTCTTACCCGGAACACATTTGACCCGATGGAAACGATGTTGCAGCGCCTGGGCGCGGTACAGGAGTTGCGGCAGACGCCGAGCCCAGATAGGGCAGTCGGCAACCTTGTAGACACACTGGAGAATGGCACGCCGGCCATTACCTGGGTTGACGCGCAGAGCCTTCCTTACGACCCGCAACCGTACGAATTTGAGTTCCCGCATATGCTGCCGGTTGTAGTCTATGGGTTTGACGAAGAGGCGGACGAGGTCTTGATTGCCGACCGAGCGCGTGTGCCGCTAAGCGTTTCGACCGGCCAGCTGGCGGCAGCGCGAGCGAAGGTGAAAAAGTTCAGGCACCGGATCATGACGCTGGAGGTGCCGGACGCCGATATGCTTCCGGAGGCAGTGCAAGCGGGAATCCGTTTCAGTATACAGTTGTATACGGACAAGCCGCCGAAGGGCGCCCGCCACAATTTCGGCTTTGCGGCTTTTGAGCGTTGGGCCGATGCGCTGCGAAAGCCGAAGATGCGGAGCAGCTGGGAGAAGGAGTTTCCGCGCGGGCGCAAGATGTTCGCCGGCTTGGAATCAGTCTTCGGCGACACGCATACTTTCGGCAAAGAGGGTTTCGCCGAAAGGGACATGTTCGCTGCGTTTCTTGAAGAGGCCGCTGAAATTCTGGAGCGGCCAGCATTGCGAGAAGCGGCTGAACAGTTTCGTGCGAGCGCCGATGCCTGGCAGGAGCTTGGCTTGGTGCTCTTGCCGGATAGCGTGCCGGTTTGGGCCGAGGCGCGCAATCTGATGTTGGAAAATCAGAGGCTCTTCCTGGAGCAAGGGGGCGCAGCCATTGAGGAAGGGCGTGCTAACGCTGACCGTCTGATCGGGATTCGACGCCAGATGGAGACGGACTTTCCGCTCTCTGAGGAAGAGGTGGTCTCTTTCAGAGAGGAGATAGCGGCACAGGTGCTGAAGATCAGCGCGATCGAGGAAAAGGCCGTTGCGGCGATGAAGGAGGCGATGGCGTAGTTTTTGACGTTTCGGCAGACGTCTTCTAAGGGACAGCGACCTGCTCCTGGTTGCCGTCGACCTGGCGCAGGCCGGGGAGAGTAATGGCGACTGCCGCCACCAGTAGCGCCGCGACTGCGACTTCACCGCCGACGGCAAGGGGCGCGCCCCATGCGTCGGCCAGCAGGCCGGTCTGGAGTCGACCAAATGGTCCGGCGCCGATTGCGACGGCAATGGCTCCCATGGCCTGGCCCCTTCTCTCGTCGGCGGCTGAAAGCAGCACGATTGAACTCTGCATGATTCCGAAGCAGGCATGACCCATCCCCACCACCAGCAGTAGCGCCCAAGAGACCGCGAAAACGGAACTGGCTGTAAAGGAAAGCAGGGCAAGGCAGTGCAGGAGGGTGCCGGCGATGAATATCCATCCCGCGCTGGCATAGCGCCTGGCCCAGTTGACCAGAAACAGGCCGACAACGTTACCGATACCGACGGCCGCGCCAAGATAGCCTAGCCCCACCGGTCCCAGATCCAAGACATCGCGGGCAAATACGGGGAGGAAGTTCATATAGGGGAAGGCCAGCATGTTCATGATCATCGTGATCAGTGTTACGGCAAGAATGGACTGATTCTGACGCACGTAACGCACACTGTCCCGGATCTGCGCCAGGGGGGAGGCGCTGGAGGGCGAGGAGGTATGGGGTATCGGCTGTCGCGAGAGCGCGCGCAGGAGAAGAAGCGAGGCGGCTGAAAGCAGGCTCAGTGCCAGGAAACAGCCCAGAACATTGAGGGCGTCGAGCACGAGACCGGCAAGCAGAGGGCCCAAGGCGCGGGCGACGCTCATGCCCAGATTCTCCAGCATGAGAGCGTCAATGACGCGAGGGCGGCCGACCAGGTCGGGTATCAGCGCGCGGCGGGTCGGCCAGTCCATGGCCCAGGCGCAGCCGAGCGCCAGTGAAATTGCGACGAGGTGCCAGAGAGAGAGCAAGCCTGTTGCCAGCAGTAGCGCAACCGTCGCATACATGCAGAATGTCAGCGTTTGTGCGGCGATGATGAGGGGGCGGCGACCGATTCGATCGGACATAAGGCCGCCAAAGCCACCGACGAGCAGTGAGGGAATGGAACGGCAGAAGCCGACCAGGCCGACCATGCCGGCGGAGTCGGTCAACTCCAGCACGAGCCAGCCCAGTACGATCATCTCCATATAGTGGGCCAGCCACCAGAGCGTGCTGGATCCCAGGAGAAGGCTGTAGTCGGTATTCGCCAGAGTTGCGCGGACGCCAGATGACGGACTGAGCAGGCGATTGTAACGCGCGTAGAGATCAGTCCACATCTGGCTCTATCAGCCCCAGAACACGGTAGGCGAATTTCAGATGGGCTTCCTGAATGCGCTCGGCAGTGGCGGCAGTTCCAAAGCCATGGCCGGAGTCGAGCCAGAACAGGGTGAAGTCCTTGTTCAACTCATCCATTGTGCGGGCGAACCGCTCCATTTGGCGAGGCGTGGCGCGGCTGTCGTGTTGTCCCTGGAAAATCATTAAGGGGGCCTGAATGGCTGCTGCGTGGGTGAGAGGAGAACGGGAGCGGTAGAGTTCCGGCTTTTGTTGGGGCGTGCCGTCAAAGATCATGTGTGCCCAGCCCTTCATGGCGGCCGAAGAGTCCTCGTAATTCAATGTCCAATCGACAATTGCCACTGGCGCCACGCCGCCGGCCCAGTGATCGGGCGCTTGCGATAGTGCCCATACCGTTAGAAACCCGCCGTATGATCCTCCCTCAAGTAGAATCTGGTCCGGATGTGCGATCCCTTGATCGATCAGCCAGCGGCGGGCGGCGAGCATGTCCTGCAGTTCCCAGTGGCCGACGTCGCCGTTGATCTTTTCCTGGAAGGCGCGGCCGAAGCCGGTAGAGCCGCGGTAGTTCACGGTCAGGAAGGCGAAGCCGTGGTCAAGCCCAGCCTGACTGGTGGCGTCGAAGTTGTTGGAGACGGCGCCGCTGGGCCCGCCATGGACGTGCAGCACGGTAGGGAAGGGTCCTTCTGACGCGTCTGAACTGGAGGGGAGACCCAACCAGGCCTGAACGGAGACGCCGTCGGAACTTGGGAATGTGACCGAGCGCCATGGTTGGCCGGGCGGGCAGTCGGTGGGGGGTAGTACCGGCGTTGGAGGACCGGTTGCTGTCAGCGAGAGCAGCCTGGGGGGATGGGAGGCGTCGCTCCATTGGGCCCAGACGGTGTCATCGGGCGCGAAAAAGGAGGCGGACGTTCCGGTGTGGAATGTCCCGCTGCGGCCTCTGAACGTGCCGGGCAGATGTTGAAGCGGGAGGAGATCGCTTTCAGCCAGGTCGAAGACGAACAGGCCTTGGTGGTCATCGGTCTTTGTCTGCACCAGGATTTTGTTGCCGTCGGGCGACCAGTCCAGGGGCAGAGCGGATCCCGTTGCGGAGGGCATGGCCAGGTCGCAACGGTCACCAGCACGCGGGTCCCATAGCAGCGGCTGGAGCGCTCCGCCTGCTGTTGTAGTGGCGAGCAGACGGTCGTCGCCGGCCAAAGGTGAGAATTGGACTGGTTCGACGCTGTAGTCGGCGCCGTCCCAAAGCTCGGCCACCCGTTCACCGGAAGCTGTATCGAAGACTAGGGTGGTATAGCGGCGGCTGTGGGGCGCACGCATCGTTGACTTGACTGCCAGAAGGCTGCCATCATGTGACAGATGACAGGCCCAGGTTTCCTGCGTGTCAGAGTAGACGAGTCGCGGGGGAGAAAAGGATCCGTCTGCGTACAGATCGAGGCAGTAGAACCAGTAGCGGTTTTCGTAAACTGCGTCGAAGGCCAGGCAGGCGCCGTCGCGGCTGATGTCGAAGCCGCGCAAAGTATAGATGGGCAGCAGCGGGGTGAGATCGACGGGAGGCCCGCCTGCATAGGGAATGCGTGCGATGTGGCCCAGTTCACTGCCCTTTTCGTCCTGCAGGAAGTACAGGAAGTCGCCGGCAGGATCCAACCAAGCGTAAGACGGCGTTTCGTCAGGTTGTGTTAATGTTCGCAAGCCGCCTGTGGGGATGTCCCAGGCGTAGAAGCGGCGTTGCGGGCCATCCAAGTTGCCGTGGACGATCCCACGCGACGGGTTTTCGGGCGCGACATAGACGCTGCTGAGAGTGTTACAACGGAAGCGCTGTCTCCACGCGGCGCCGTCCTCAAGGTGGATTGGGGAGGTCATTGGTATTCTCGTAGTTTGGAGAGAGAGGTCCGGCCCTGCATAACTTTGCAGCGAGAGTCGCCTGGGACATACGTTCGGCGATTTGGGTAAGGCGAGACAGGAACGGCGAAATCAGCCCGCGGGACGTGTTGCGGGCGCCAGCAGGTCGGGCTGTTGTGAAGAATTGTACATGGGCTTTTGCGCATGTGCAACGGAACCTAAAATGCCGGGCGGCCCGGTTTTGCAGGACATAGCAGTTGATACCTGGTTCGGCAGATGCCATAATGGAATGGATGAACGGAAAACTCGGAGTTCGATGGCTAAGAGACAGTCTTTGGGAGCGCGGCGAACTGCTGTATGTTCTGGTGATCGCGGTGGCTGCCGGGATTCTCCGCTTCTACAGGATCGACGAGAAGAGCATCTGGTTGGACGAGGCGTTCAGTCTTTGGATCGCGCGCCACAGTATCTGGGAGGGTTGGCGCTGGCTGATAGAGGTTGACCAGCACCCTCCTTTTTACTATAGCCTACTGCACTATTGGATTTGGTTGTTCGGGCCGCTGGAGGGAGCAGTACGGACGCTTTCGGCGCTGGCCTCGACGCTGACCGTGCCAGTTTTCTACGCGGGGTGCCGACGGTTGGTCGACCGCCAGACGGCAGCGATTGCGGTGGGAATCCTGGCCGTGTCGCCTTTTCACGTGCAGTTCGGCCAGGAAACGCGCATGTACGCGCTGCTTACGCTTGAAGTGGCTTTCGTCATCTATTTCCTGGGACGATTGGTTACGAGCCGGGTTCCGAGGGGCCGCGATTGGGTAGGACTTGCGGTAGCCCAGGCCGCGGTCATGCTGACCCACAATACGGCTGCGGTCTATCTGCCGCTGGCGCTGAATGCGGCAGCCGGGTTGATCTTTCTGCTGTTTCCTTCAGGGATTGGGAGGGACGGGGGCGACGGGCAGGAGAGGGGAGCGCGAGCGGAAGCCGAGGCTGTGGACGGTTCGCCGACGGGCGCTGGTGAGATGCCGACGCCGGGGCTGGGAGCAGTTTCGAGCGCTGATGCGAGGAAGGCTGAAACTGATGCTTTCTGGCTCAATTGGATCAGGTTTCAAGGGCTGGCTGTCCTGCTGTGGCTACCGTGGGCGGTGCCATTTGTCATCCAGGTAATCGACGTTGGCTCGGGTTTCTGGTTGCCTCCGCCTTGGCCAAACCTGGTGCTGGACACGTTTCGTAACTTTCATTTCGCTTTTCTGCCAACGGACCTGCCCTGGCGCCCTGCGGGAATGTGGGGATATTCTGTTCTGGCCTTCATCGGGTTGGTTGGCCTGGTTGCGGGGCGAGGCTGGGTGGCGAAAGAGATGCGATGGCTGCGACCGGGCGGCAGAGGACAGCGATCTGAGACCACCACGGGTTCTGTATCGTACGCAGACAGCGACAGGGCTGCGATTCTAATCTTCTCTCTGTTTGCGATTCCCCACATTGTGGCTTTCGTAGTGAGTCTTCGCAGCCCGATCTATGCGGAGCGCCCCCTGATATGGACAACGCTGCCATACTTAATGCTGGTTGCGGCTGGCATACGCGTTCTTGGAGGCCCGTTGAAGCAGGGTCTAAGGGTGGTTTTCGAACTTCGTCGCGGGGTCAGCATTGCAGGGCTGGTGTCCTTCGTGCGTGTAGGCGCGCAGGTCGCTATCCTGGCGGCCATTCTTGTTCTGAGCGGACTTTCCTTAAACGGATACTATTTCTGGTTTCAGAAGGAAGGGTGGGACAAAGCTGCTTCCTATGTTGCAGAGGTGGTGGAGCCGGCGGACATGATCGTTTTCAACGCCACGTGGGTTCAGATTCCTTTCGAATACTACTACGAGCGATACGAGCTCGACACGGTATTGAAAGGACTACCTGTCGACCTTTTTGACAGGGGGGAATTGGAGCCGAGGATGGAGGAGGGCGACGTTGCACGGATCCGGGAGATGCTTGCCGGCCGCGAGCAGGTCTGGCTGGTCTACTCCCACAACTGGTACTCCGACCCGGAAGGAATCATTCCGCGCGAGTTGGGTAGGATTTTTGGAGAGTCCGAGCAGGCGGAGTTTACAGGGATCCAGATTATCCGCTATGCGGGAAGAAGGGAATGAAGAGTATTCCCAGTAACTGAGCCGCATACAGTGTGTTTCTTTACCAACTCTTCATCTTCGCCGCCATTCAGGCTATACAATGGCAGAGGTTAGGGGCGAGGGGTTAGGACAGGGAGTCAGTTGGGGCTGAGTAGTTACGAATTTTGGAATTTGACACTGGAGGTGATGATTTTCACAGCCTGGCTTGGGCGGGCCAGGCTCTAGGTCGAACTTTCTGCCTTTTTGCCCGCGAATATGCCGGGGAGCCTGACCGGCTTTTCGGGTCCCCATAGGAGCGCTATCCCCAGAAGCCCCAGTGTTGGCAACCATTCAGTCCGGCGCACCCAGTCCAGTTCGCGCAGGTTTTCGGGATCGATATAGGTGACATAGGAGAGGGCAATCGCACCGCTGAGCCAGAGCCAAGGGAGCGGGACCAGCCATAGTCTTGTTGGCTCATTGTCGGCGGGGGCCAGGAAGGGCAGGAAAGGCATCAGCGTCAAGAGATACCAAGGGTGAACCGTTGTTGTGAGCAGGAGGTAGCCGCCCACGGGAACGGCCAGCCAGCGCAACGTCGATCTCAAGTCCGGTTGTGTGCGGGGAAACCGCCACCAGAGATAAATCAGGAGTAAGAAGAGCAGGAAATATGTGATCTCCTGGGATTGAACCATGGGTTCGCCGATTCCCATGGTCTCGAGCCAGTTCTTCAACCAGAGAAAAATGCCACTGTTGAAATTCCACTGTTTGTTATAGATGCGAAGGGCGCCGAAAAGTCCGCGACCGTCGAGCTCACCGGTCAATCCCCAGCCGGCCCTCAACGCCGGCGACACGAGCATCGCGAAGGTGAGATAAACATATAGCAGGCGACTGCCCCAATTCCACCGCCACCAGAATACTGGCGCCAGGATACCGGGGATCAGTTTCGTGAGGGTAGCCAGAGCAAGCAGGGCAGGCGACAAGAGTGCGAAGGCAGGCTTCGCGGAAAACGTGCGAGGATTGTCGGGCGGCGCTGCCCGACTATTCGAAGCAGGAATGCTCAGCATTGCGTAGACGGCCAGCATCATTAACATTACCATTAGAGCGTCGACGTGCGCGCCTTGCGCGGTCTCGACGATTACCAGTGGATTCCAGAGGTAAATCAAGAGCCGGTGGGAGGGCAGACCGGCGAGCAGCAGGAGCCTTGAAATAATGAACGCTGTTACCAGATCCAACAGGACGGCAGAGGTCTGAAATGATTGCGGATCGAGTGGGTAGAATTGGGCGATGGCGGCGAAGAACCACTGCGCGGCAGGCATGTAAGGGCTGGCCATCCAAGCGTGGTTGGCCTGGGAGCGAAAGGGGGCGTCTAACCAGTCCAGCTGCGAGGCGTCTATTGGGAAGGCATATGGACTGACGCCATTGACGGTGACGTGTCCATCCCACATATAGCGGAAGACGTCAGATGAAAGGGTGGGGAATGTCTGGAGTAGAAGCCATCTGAAAAGAATTGCTCCCCCCCAGATTGCCGCGAGCAGGTAGAATCCTCTGAAACGCGGTCGTGAAGGAGAGTCTGCGCGGCCGCGGGCTTGCCACCACCGCTCCAACCAGAATACGGCGCCGGCGTAGGCTGCGAAGGCCAAGCCAAACCAGGCCAGAAACTCGGCAACTTCGGTCGTTCCAAGGTTGCCGTGACGGAGTTGCATGGAGACCATGCCACCGTAGGCCGCGAGCGATACGATCAAGAGGGAAAGGGGGATAGACCAGTACCTCAGACCCGCCATCCTTGTCAGCGCCCTCGAGTCGGTTGCGTTTCAACTGGAATCCGGTACACGCCTTGCGATACGGCCCCACCTGCGTTCGAGATCATCATCTCGGCCAGGACTTGTGTACGGCGGGCAAATTCTGTGACGGTGTCGTAGCGGGGCAGATCGCCGGTTATGTCTTCATTGAAATAGACATCGGTGCTGGAGGCGATTTCCTCGGGGAGGTTGTCGTAGCCGTGGATCAGGCCCAGGAGGCCGGCGGCGGTTGCCATGGTGTTGTCAGCATCCCAGCCGGCCAAGGCGGCGATTTCGATAGTCCGAAGAATGTCGCCTTCTCCATACAACAGGGCCATGATGGTGACGGCAAAGTTGACACGTGAGGCCCACCACATCGGGTCGGTGTCGTACATGTCGCGGATGAGCTGCCGGCTTATGCGCCAGTCCTCAGGGTTTTGCTGGTGCCAGCCCACGACATTATCGACTATGGGGGCGATGATGGCTTCGTCAGCGGTCTGCTGGCGGGCGGCGGCAATAAGGGCGGGCACGTCGTCGTCAAAGAAGGCGAGGCTGTACAGGGTCGCGAAAAAGGCGCTGGCCTCCACGGCCGGTCCGCTATTGGTAATGCGTGCGAACCGCTCGGCGTAGGTTGCGCCTGCAAGGGGCATACCGGGAGCCAACATCCCAAACAGTTCGGTCTGCAGTTGGGCGTCGATGGACCAGGCGCCGTCAGGATTGTTGGAGGGGAACCCGGTTTCCGGCGGCAGCAGGCCTTCATCCATCAGGTCGCGGGCGCGGCGCGTTGATACCCAGATGTCGTGGTTCAGGTGGTCGACCCACTCATCGCGTATCTGTTCGGGGGTGGGATTGAGACCATGGGTTTCCAGAATGTGGAGGTCCACCCATTCGACATGCGTGTCGTCGTCTGTTGACCATTCGTCAAGCAGCAAGAGAGAAAAGGACCCGGGAGGTCCCGGCTCGTCAATGTATATGCCTTGAAGTTGGAGGCCGGAGTGGTTGGCGAGAATGGTCGTTTTCCAGGCGCCGTAGACCTTGTCAAAGTAAACGTCGGCGGGAAGAGTCTGGAACGCAGGGGGTGGTTCCGGCCGGGTAAGACCTATGATGAGGACTGCAACAAGCCAGCCGGCGGCAGCCAGTGCGATCTTGCGTTGATCCATCGGATAAAGTCCTTCCAGTGCGTGTTTTCGCGGCTTGTTGTGAAGGAAGTATACCTGATGGAAGGGGAGGGGAAAATCCGGAGCGTGTTCCCAAACAGAAGAAGCAGGCTCTTTGTCCGGCCGGCTGCGACCGTTGCGCGGTTGGGTGGTCGGCAGGCGGCATTCTCGCCGCTTCAGAGTCGAGGTTGGCGGGAAGCCGGCAGAGTCAACGGGAGTTCATACGGCGACATCTGTCGAAATTGGGTTAGCAATGACAGGAAGGAGCTGTCAGTTCGACTTGTCCGGCGCTTGCAGAACAGGGTGAAAGTAAGTGGCGGCAATGGCCAGGACCGCTGCCAGCGCCAGAATGCCAGGTGCGAGCAGCGGGTTGGCGCCGTACAAGGTATCCGACAGCAGGACTGAGAAGGATGCGTTGGGGCGGATCTCCTTGGCAAATTCCAAATTATGTTCGACATGTTCAAAGAGACCAAAGAGGCTGCCGAACAGCATGACGCCCATTACAATTCGCAGCAGCTTCAGAGTCATGCGCCGCGGGCGGATGAGCACGGCCGCGATCGCGACCGCGCCAATGCCACAAAGGACGAACGGGATTAGCTGGGGCGGGTCGCCCGTATGTTCCTCCAGCCACAACTCAACAATTGTAAAGACACAACTGATCCCAGCGACTAACAGCAGGAAGGTTCGATATCGATTGACCAGGATGTCTGCGTTCATGGCATTACTCGGTAAGGTAGGATGCAGCCAAGTCCAGCTGTTGTTCACTGACGTGCTCGGAGAGCGCAGCTAGAAAGGCATCGGGCGAATCGAATGGGCGCGCTGCCATAAGTGTTTCAGCAGTTGCGTCATCCACGCCTGGCATCTGTTTCAGTGTTTCTGCGTCGGAGTCATTCACTTCAATCGGAACATAGACATAACTCTCATAGAAGGCGACTTGGTCGTCGTCGACATACTTGCCTATTTCGCGGCGAAACTGCTGAATGCTGACATAAGGTTGATACTCGAAGAATTCGCGAACCATTCGACTGCCGAAGTCAGGAATGGTTTCGAGAAGCTGTTCACGGGTCATGTCGTTCAGGTTTATCTTGTCCAGAACAGCTGCGTTATCAGAGGCGGCGCTTTCGGAGGGCTCGGACGCTGTCTCCTCAGTTTGCTCTTCTGCAGCCTGCTCTTCCTGAGCGGGCGGGGAAGATTGTGCGGGCGAATTTATTTGATCACAAGCTCCAAGGACAAGAACAGGAGTGGCTAGTGCCAGTTTAAGGGCAACACGTTTAATGGTCGAGTACATCTATGAAATCTCCTGATTGGAATGGGGGCTTCGGAATTCGATGCCGGAAAAGCGAGACTGGTGGTCGTGGACAAGTTTACTCTCGTCGAAGAGCAACGATGGGATCCAGTTGTGCTGCCTGTGTGGCAGGGTAGTAGCCAAAAAAGATGCCGACGGCAGCGGACGCGCCAAATGCCAGAGGGAGCGAGAGCGGCACCAGTTCGGTGCGCATGCCGCCCAACTCGCCGAAGACGAAGGAGCCTCCCACGCCAACTAAGAGGCCGGCCAGCCCGCCCACCAGGCTGAGCATCACCGCCTCGAGCAGGAACTGACGCTGCACGTCGCGCGGGCGTGCGCCGAGGGCCTGGCGCAGGCCGATTTCGCGCGTTCTTTCGGTAACGCTTACAAGCATGATGTTCATGATTCCGATACCGCCGACGACGAGCGAAACGGCGGCGACCCAGGCCAGCAGACTGCGGAACGCGGCAGTGGTCGAGGAACGGGCGTCGACAATGTCCTGCTGTGTTCGCACGCCAAAATTCGGTTCAGCCGGATCGACATTGCGGCGCCCGGCAAGTAAGGCAGTAATTTGGCCCATCACGCCTTCCAAGGCGTCGCCGCTCTCGGCCTTGACAAGGATCATGCGCACTCGATTGCCACCAAAGCCGGTTCCGCCGAACTTCTTGAAGACTACTGAGGCGGGAATGTAAATGCGGCCGTCGTTATCGGTCGCGCCGACGACGCCCTGTTCTGCCATCACGCCGATGACGGTGAAGCGCGAGGAGCCAATGCGTACTTGCTGACCTATCGGATTGATCGTGTCAAAAATGTCTGCGGCGATGCCGGCGCCGAGAATTGCGACACGTTGGGTTGCATCATTTTCGGCTGAGGTAAAGAAGCGCCCCTGTGCAACTTCATAGTCGCGCACCTCGAGGAAATCGGCGGTAACGCCGACGATGGACACACCGGTCATGGTAGTAGAACCGCCCTTTACGTTCTGGGTGGTGCTCTGTTCGAGAGATACGCCGCTGACATTTCGCAGATTTTGTGAGAGGAAGAGGACTTCGTCATAGGTAAATGTGGTGATGTTTCCAGGGCCGCCGCCACCTGGGCCGCCGCGCACGCCGCCGAAGCTGCGAAACGGCGTTACCATAATTAAGTTGGCGCCAAGCCCGCTTATCTGATCCTCAATTTCGGCTTCGGCGCCGGCGCTGACGGCCAGCATAATGATTACGGCGGCGACGCCGATAATAATGCCCAGAGTTGTTAGAAAAGAACGCAGCTTGTTGAGCATAACCCCTTCCCAGGCGACTCGAAAGGAGTTTGACGCGGTCATTCCATGCAGATCTTTGAATGACTCATCTTCCAGGGTTTGTCGGCCTAACGGCGCAGATCGAATTGAGTCCTGTAGCATGAGATTCTAGTTTCCTGATAGTCGCAGACGTGCTGGCTGCATAGAGGTTGGCGTGAACAGCACAATTTATTTTTCTGTCAAGCAACAGCCATGCGATCGATTTCGTACTGCGGCGCGACGACTTTTCCGTCGAGAACGTTTACGATCCGTTGCGCCTCGCGCGCCCGTTCGGCTTCATGGGTAACCATGACGATGGTTGCGCCCTGTTTATGTAATCGATGAAAAATTGCCATTATCTCGGTACTGGAGCTTGTGTCAAGATTACCCGTAGGCTCGTCGGCAAGAATCAGCGACGGGTCGTTGATCAAGGCTCGCGCAATCGCAACCCGCTGCTGTTGACCGCCGGAGAGCTCGGTCGGAAGATGATGGATGCGATCGCCCAAACCGACGAGTTCCAGCAGATCTGCGGCCCGTTCGCTGCGTTGGTCTTCGCTCCAGTTTTGAAAGCCATTGTACATCATCGGCAGCATCACGTTTTTGCGTGCGCTCAGCCGGGGCAACAGATTGTAGGACTGAAAGACGAAGCCAATTTTGCGATTGCGCACGCCGGCGAGCTGGTCGCGGTTGAGCCGGCTGACGTCCTCGCCGTCGAGAATATAGAGGCCGCTGTTGGCGCGGTCCAAGCAGCCTATAATGTTCATCAGAGTCGACTTTCCTGAACCGGAAGGCCCCATGATGGCAACGAAGTCGCCTCTTCCCACCTTCAAGTCTAGTTCCTTCAAGGCATGGACGGCGATGTCGCCTTCGCCGTAGGTCTTTGAAAGTGTTGTGATCTCGATAACATCTTTACTCATGTCATTTCCGTCGTTTTGGGTCGGAGTGGAGAGGGATCGTACTTGGAGATCAGTTGGTTCCGACCTGGGCGTCGCCCGTGCTGACTGTCTCGCCTTCTTCGAGACCCGAAATAATCTCTGCGTTGACGAAGTTTCTCAAGCCAACCTGGACAGGACGAAATTCCAGCTCGTCGTTTGGTCCCACCACGAAGACGGCGGACTGGCCTGGGCTGATCTCACGCAGTGCCTGAACCGGTATCAGTAGCGCATCGCGGGTCTCACCGGCGATGATCTCCACTTCGGCGTTCATGCCGAAAAGCAGTGGCGCTGCGTGCTGCGTCATGTCGATGCTGGCCCAAGCCTGGATGGCGGAGGCGCCGTCGACATCAACCAGCGCTGGTTCGACGCGAGTAATCTGGCCGGTATAGGTGTATTCCGGGAAGGCCTCAAAGACTAATCTGACAGGGAAACCAGGGACGGCGGCGGCAATGTCAAGCTCTTCGATCCAGAAGCGGACCTGGGCGACATCGGTGTTTGCCAGGCCAATGATAGGGCCTCCTGCGACTGAGTCGCCCTGCTGGATCAGGACCGAGGTGATGACGCCTGCCATGGGCGCGCGAATTGTGCCGCCTTCGACCTCGCGCTTCACGTCTTCGGCTGCCAGACGGGCCTGGGCGACGGCCAGCTCAGCTTTTTCGAGCGCCTCGGCGCTCGGCCCGTCCAACAGATCTTCCAGAGCGGCGCGATTCTGTTCTACTTTGGCGCGGGCGGCGGCCACGTCCATCTCTTCAGCATTCTGAAGCAGGAGGTTGAGCGTATTCTGGGCCTGCAGAACGCGGCCTCTTGCCGATTCGACCTGGTCTTCCGACGCGCCGGCGACACTGATATTGTACTGGGCCAAGGCTTTATCGTAGGCGAGCGTTGCTGTCTGCAGTTCTGCGGCTTGGGTAGTGCTGCCGACATCGTTGCGCCAGGCCACTCGGTCGTATGCTCTCTGGGCCTCGGCACGGGCGATTTCGGCGGCGCTCAGATCTGCCTGCAGGCTAGTCAGCGTGTCTTGCGAGGGACCTGCCTGCAGGTTCTCGAGCGCTTTCTGGGCGCTGAGCAGTTCACTGCGGGCGGCGTTGACCTCTTCAGCAGTGGGAGGGGCAACCAAGCGATCATATTCGGCCTGCGCGGCAGCCAGACTGGATTGCGCAGCAGCAAGGTCGGCTCCGCTCACCTCTCCGGTCAACTCGATGAGGGCGATTTCGGCCAGACGCAGGTTGATCTGGGCTGAAATGAGCTGAGAATTCAGAGTTGAATCGTACTCCAGGGTTGCCAGGATTTGATTGACATCCACGTGGTCGCCGACATGTGCGGCGATGCTGCTGACGATGCCGTTGCTGGGAAACCCGACCTGTGTTTCCTCCCCGGCGAAAAGCGTGCCGATTCCTCCTGCGGTAAGAACAAGATCGCCGCGGCGCACCTGGGCGGTCTGCAATTCCGGCGCGGAGACCTCGGGCTGTTCGGACACGAAATAGGTGTTGTAGCCGTAATAGGCCCCGGTACCGAATACAAGCAGTATCGCCAGACTCAGTAGAATGGTCTTCATCGGTAGTCCCCGTTTGACTTCACCTGGAGAATGCCAGCGGCGGCGACTTTAGATTGAAGCCTTTGACTGAAGTAGCTCGATGAGCGGGTCCATCAGAAGCGCGAAACGGCCAGCGCCTGCGGGACCGCCTTGGCCACCACCACGTTGGAAGCCCCCTTCCGGGACCTCAACGCCCAATTCCTGCAGTCGCTCCGCGCGCTCTTCGGGTGACAGATCCTGCATTTCCTGGCGGAATGCCGCCCGCTCTTCTTCCGACATATCGACTAGAGGGCCGCCCTGACCGCCCGGCCTGGCTTGGGCATTCTGGCCATTTTGTCCTGCTTGGCCGCCCTGACCGAACCGGGGCAGCTCGATTCCATTGGCCTGCGCCCAGTCGTTCATGTCGGCAAAGGTCAGTTGCATGCTGCCGATCGCTTCGAGCTGTGCTTCCGAGAGTGCTCCTTCGATTTGGCGTAATACTGCCTGCCGCTCGGTCTGATTCTGAATGGCGCCGCTTTGAAGGGCCTGCCAGAGGGGCAGCATGGTTGCGGCCTGAGCGCTATTCACGGCATTATCTGTTTCTTCCAGGCGAAAGATTCCAATGATGAGCTGGTTTGTGGGCGGCAATGCGCCTTCGTAATTGCTTGCCAGTGCAGGGGTTGATGCGGAATCTGTCGCCACACCTTCCTCTTCTTGCGGCTCGCTGCTCGTTGTATTGGCGTCGTCTGCCGCGGCCTCTCTGTTCCGGTTGCAGGAGGATAGCGCAAGAACAGTTACCAAGATGAGTAGGCCTAAGATTGCTCGGTTCATATCTTAACTCTCCTTATGCAGGAGGTGACGAAGAAAAAGCGGTTCAGATAGCTGCTTCGGAGGTTTTGTCAGCTCTTTGACATAATTGTACATAATATCTGTTAACAGGATGTTAACATGATATTGAGATGCCGCAACATAGGAAGTTTTCTCAGGATCTGAGGTTAGCTACTGCGCGAATCGAGTGGATGCGTCGCCGCGGACGAAAAGGTGGCCCGACCCGCTCGGTCGACTGATTTCCTGGGGAAATACCTAGGGAATTATTGACAGGCGAAGAAGTGTAATCAAGGTCGCATGGCGGGACAACTTGGGGGTCTTTCTGCCAGCGTTTCCGAGTTCGCGGCATTGCTGATTGTGAGAGCTGGTCAGGCGCGATTGCCGACGAGGTTCGCCGGCTGTTCCCGTATTGGAAGCCCTCTGACGGGACCAGACATTAAGAGTGGGTAGTTAAGCGTTGAAAGAACAGATAGGGGAAAATCGTCTTGAAGCGAGGAGTATTCTAGTTGAATTTCTGTATCAGCGGATAGTCCTGCGTAGTTGCGGCAAGGAGGGGAGCAGGTCGATGTCAAGACCGATTTCGACCTTCGACTTGGCCTTGACAGGGGGATTTTCCGGCTGGATGGTGATCTGAGGAGAGGTGAAAATTCTTTAGTGGGATCAGCCCAAGCGCTCGACGACCAGACGCATGGCCTGCGCGGTACGCTCTTTCCAGTCTGAAGAGAGCCGACGAATTGTGTTGGTGGTCAACCTGAAAAGACATATGGCTTCCCGTAGGTTGAGTTCCTCGGAGTCCCATGGGTAGCGGGCGAGGGCTGCAGCTCGGAGCCTTTGGTGGTAAACAGTGCTGGCGTCGGCCTTGCGGTTTTGTCGGAAAGTTGATGCCCATTTTAGGTGTGCCAGGAAGTTTCCAATGTCCAACATCGGGTCTCCCGGGCCAGCCTCCTCAAAATCGACGATTGCTACTCGTCCGTCGGGCAATAGGAGCATCTGATCATCATAGAGGTCATTGTGCGCGGTGGCCGAGGGCCGCCAGGACTTAGCGAATGGGTCCAAAATGCGGATAGCCGCGCCGAAGAACTGCCAGGCTTCGTCGGCTTCGTTCAACGCATGATTGAAAGTACGCTTTGCCCGTCGATAGGCACCTTGCAGATCGAAGGCGCGGTCGTCTGATTGGGATGGGGCAACCCATAGGGGTTCCAGTGCGTTCAGCACTGTCTCCGGGTCGGGAGGCTTCCCCCTGCGCATGAGCCGTCGTACGTTCTTTCCTGGAATTTCCGACAGCCAGACTACGCCGCCGTCTTGCCAGGCCCCGACTACTCTGGGAACTGCGAATCCAGAGTACGCGACCAACTCTGCAGCGGCGAGCAGATTAGGCAGGGCTGAGGGGCGCATTACGCGTACGTAGAGGCGAATCTTGCCAGACCTGTGGCGTAGTACGGCGCGACTTCCCGGTCGGTAGCGAACCATGTCCACGCGCAGTTTGCGTCGGGGGAACGCGAAAACATGACGGTTGAGCAGCCTTAGCGCGGTGTCGGGGTGTGCGGCTTCTTCAAGTGCTGGAAGGGCTGGGTCTTGGGGGTAGCGAGAGAATGAGATCGGCCTGCCTGAATCCAGGCGGAACGTGAAGATCTCTGAAGGAATGTACTCTTCGGGGTCCCACTCGGCGATGTAACTGACAATTGCAGTTCTGCCTGGGTTGTGGCTGAAGTGGCGCACACGTACATGGGCAGGGGAGGTCTCCCAGGCTGGGAGACAGTTACGGCTAGCCTGCCAGACCCAGTCCCCGTCAAAGAGTTGAGACAACCCGGGCAGTCGAGAGTCTTCGGGAAAGCCGGCCTGCGGATATAGAGGTACGGTTGAGACAGTGGCGTCCATATCGAAGTTAGCTGCTGACACTGCTGACACTGCTGACGCTGCTGACATCGCTCACAGTGGGTGTCGGCGTGGGCGTGTCGATGCCGTCGCTACCGGTGCCATCGTTGTCGGTGGGCGTGGGCGTGTCGATGCCGTCGCTATCGGTGCCGTCGTTGTCGGTGGGCGTGGGCGTGTCGATGCCGTCGCTGTCGGTGCCGTCGTTGTCGGTGGGCGTGGGCGTGTCGATGCCGTCACTGTCGGTGCCGTCGTTGTCGGTGGGCGTGGGCGTGTCGATGCCGTCACTGTCGGTGCCGTCGTTGTCGGTGGACGTGGGCGTGTCGATGCCGTCGCTGTCGGTGCCGTCGTTGTCGGTGGGCGTGGGCGTGTCGATGCCATCGCTGTCGGTGCCGTCGTTGTCGGTCGGCGTGGGCGTGTCAATGCCGTCGCTGTCGGTGCCGTCGTTGTCGGTGGGCGTGGGCGTGTCGATGCCGTCGCTGTCGGTGCCGTCGTTGTCGGTGGGCGTGGGCGTGTCGATGCCATCGCTGTCGGTGCCGTCATTATCGGTGGGCGTGGGCGTGTCGATGCCATCGCTGTCGGTGCCGTCGTTGTCGGTGGGCGTGGGCGTGTCGATGCCGTCGCTGTCGGTGCCGTCATTATCGGTGGGCGTGGGCGTGTCGATGCCATCGCTGTCGGTGCCGTCGTTGTCGGTGGGCGTGGGCGTGGGCGTGTCGATGCCGTCGCTGTCGGTGCCGTCGTTGTCGGTGGGCGTGGGCGTGGGCGTGTCGATGCCGTCGCTGTCGGTGCCGTCGTTGTCGGTGGGCGTGGGCGTGTCGATGCCGTCGCTGTCGGTGCCGTCGTTGTCGGTGGGCGTGGGCGTGGGCGTGTCGATGCCGTCGCTGTCGGTGCCGTCGTTGTCGGTGGGCGTGGGCGTGGGCGTGTCGATGCCGTCGCTGTCGGTGCCGTCGTTGTCGGTGGGCGTGGGCGTGTCGATGCCGTCGCTGTCGGTGCCGTCGCTATCGGTTCCGTCGTAGTCAGTGTATGGTGTATCTATGCCATCGTTGTCGGTTGGCGTAGGCGTGTGGACCCCGTCGTTATCTGTCGCCGGTGTATCGATTCCGTCATAGTCCGTTTCGGGCGTGTCGTAATTGTCGTTGTCTGTGAAGGGAGTGACTACATCGTCGTTGAAGTTCGACCTCAATGTAACTGCAATAGTCGAGTTCGAAGCATGTTCCGACCAAGGGCCACCATTGCCCGAATCGTTTACGCCTCGAACGGTGAAGTAGTAAGTCTCGCCCGCAGTTACGCCCTCATAGGTGTAGCTGGTACCGGTCAGATTCTCTCCCCCGATCTGCAGCCAACCTACTGTTTGTTCCCAGACCCATAGCTCGTAGCGAACGGCGTCCGAAACAGTGTTCCAATTTAGAACCACCGCGCTTGCTGAGCTTACGGCGGTAAGGACCGGCGCCTCGGCTGGTACCTGCCCTGACCCGGGTATTGCGGGCAGATTCGCCGACCAAGAGCTTGCTTCGCCATCGGAATTCCATGCCCGAATTGTGTAGTAGTATTCCGTTCCGGTTACAACTTCGGTGTGCGTGTAGCTAGTTCCTGCCAGGCTGTTTCCTCCAATTTGCTTCCAGCCTGTGCTGCTTTCCCATACCCAGAGCTCAAAGCGAACAGAGTTGGCTACCGCGTTCCATGTCAACTCCACCGAGTTTTGGCCGGCATTCGCCCGAAGCGCAGGTACGGCCGGAGTGTCGTCGCCATCGTAATCGGTATAGGGCGTGTTGGCCCCGTCGTCATCGGTGGAAAGAGGCGTGTCGACGCCGTCATTGTCGGTTGCCGGGGTGTCGATGCCGTCATAGTCGGTCGCCGGAGTGCTATAGCCGTCGCTGTCCGTTGGCGGGGGTGAGTCGTCGTCGTCATCGCTGCTGTCGTCCTCTTCGACCTCCAGGGTCGCGCGGGAACTCAACGCGATTGGTTCGGTCCTGCCTCCGCTGCCAGAAGCCAGAGCGGTGCCAATTCCGCGCGAGGCCAGCATCAGTGCCAACACGAAAGTGCCTGCATACCGAAGGAGTTTGTACATCGCGGTCCTCCTAGGCCAGACTCGGCAGTGACTCGCTTTGTCTGGATTGGAGCTGCTCGGATAGTTCTTCGCCTTTGGGACGCACATCCGGCAGCATGTGAAACACAGAGTGAAGAACTCTCGTTATCACTAGGTTCGCCCAGCGGCATTCTTCCGCATAGTGCCAGTCAACTAGGTCTGGCAAGCCGGAGGAACTCTTAGATTTATTTTAGCAACGGTTCATTCAGGAAATGTGAAGGAGGTGTTTCGATGTTGTTTAAATCGAGGATTTTGGAAGCAGGATGGTAAATCGTGTGCCCTTCCCAGGGGTAGATTGGGCCTGGATCTCGCCGTCATGCGCTACGACAATCGCTCTTGCAATGGCCAGACCGAGGCCGGACTGAGCCTGCCCGTTGCGATGACGGGAGCTGTCGACTTTATAGAAACGGTCAAAGATGTAGTCCATCTCCTCGGGAGCAATGCCTGTCCCCGAATCTGTCACGTGGAGGGAAACTGTGCTGTCATGGCACTCTCCACTAAGAACTATTTCACCCTGCGACGTGAACTGCAATGCATTGGCTACCAGATTGTCGAGGACCTGCGTCATTCGTTCAACATCAACTGCTACGGAGGGCAGCGTGTCAGGCGCATCTACGCGTAGCGTGATTCCTTTCTGGCGTGCCGAAACCACATGAGCCAATCCGGTCCGCTCAAGAAGGGCCTTGGGATCTATGATGCGACGGTCGAGGGTCAACTCGCCGGCATCCGCCAAAGAAAGGGTACGCAGATCTTCCACGAGATGTTGCAAATGGACCACTTCCAGGTGGAGTAGGTCATACAGCTCCTGCCCGCCCTGGATGGAGCCGTCGCAGAGGCCTTCGGTATAGCCTCGCAGAATGGTAAGCGGGGTCCGCAAGTCGTGGGCTATGTCTGCAGTCATTTGGCGTCGCAGACGACTGGCCTCGGCCAGGTCTTTACTCATTTTGTTGAAGGAGGTCGCCAGTTTTCCGATTTCATCCTGCACGTGCGTTTCGACCTGCTTGCCCAGGTGGCCGGCGGCCATTTCATCGGTGGCAGTCGTAAGATCTCGTAAGGGGCGTGTGAGCGCACGGGAAAGCATGACGCCCAACGCCAGAGCCAGCAGGGCTGCTATCACTGCGGCCAGGACCGTTGCCTGATTTACACTGTAGAGGAAAAAGCTTTCGGGAGAAAAGCCTGGAAGTCCCTCGTCCGGGAAGATGCGATTCCTGAAATACGCGGTTCCGACAAGCTCGTTGTCATGAATGACGCTTATTCCTTCACCTAACTCAAGTGAAACGGTATCACGGCCGACTTGATCTGAGATAGGTGAATAGACGATTTCCTGGTTGCTGTCGGCAAGGACGACAAGCTGACTCAAAAAGCTCAGAGAAGGCTCACTTTTCAGCCACTGCTCAATCCCTTCCCAGCTGTAATTGTGTTCCTCGTAGAATCCAAGCAGCAGCACTGCCACGACCGAATCGCCGCTCTGCTGGGAGACAAAACGATTGAATTCCAGGCGGGTACGCTGACCGCTGATTACGGCGACAAGCAGCGCGCCTGTAACGCCTACAGCCAGGAACGCCAGTGTCAACTTTACAGCCAGAGAGCGGATCATTCAGTTCGCCTCCGCGGCAAAGCGGTAGCCCATGCCATAGACGGTCTGAATATGGCGCGGCTTGCTTGGAACCGGTTCGATCTTTGTGCGCAGGTTGCGAATGTGCACGTCGATGGTTCTCTCGTAACCTTCGTAGGCATCACCGCTGACCGATTCCAACAGATCCAGGCGGGAGAATGCACGTCCTGGGGAAAGCATAAATGTCTCCAGCAGATCGAATTCAGAAGGCGTGAGTGCGACTGGATTGCCGTCGACGTTTACTGTACGCCCGGCACGGTCAAGGGTGATTTCTCCTACACGGAGCAATTCAGGTAAGTGGGACGGTTGCCCTGCTCGCCTAAGCACGGCGCGCACGCGTGCGATCAGCTCCTGTATGCCGAATGGTTTGGTGACATAGTCGTCGGCGCCAAGTTCCAGACCGGCGACTTTGTCGCTTTCCTCCATTTTGGCGGTGAGTATTATGATTGGAGAATCTGACTCCTGTTTAAAGAGCCGAAGGAAGTCATAGCCTCCCATCTGAGGCATCATCAGGTCGAGGAGTACCAGGTCCGGTTTTTCGTAGCGCGCGACGAATAGTGCATCGCTGCCGTTGGCGGCTTCGACGACGCGATAGCCCTCTCGCTCTAGGTAAAGGCGGACCATTTCCCGCAGTTTGACTTCATCGTCAATTACAAGGATTGTTTGGGGCAAAAGATTTCCTCTCACTCTTGTTGAGGAGACACTTTTTTTGGCGCCAACTGCGTAGGCCGCCCGTTCGCTGGCAACCTTGTAAAAGCAGTGTACGGGCTACAGCCCTATTTTCGCACAGAGTTGTTCAGAAAGTATGAAGGAAAACTGAAGATCTGGCTAAAGGTTTCGAAACCACTCTGCAATTCTAAATTTCTTGAAACTACTGAGCCATATACAGTGTCTTTCTTGACCAGCCCTTTATCCCGGCCGCCATTCTGGCTATCTTATTGCGTATTCGGTTGGCGGCAGCCACGTTGCTAGAGCCGCACGGCTGGAATGAGCACACAAGGTCGGTGAGCGATGGTTTTGTAGGGGGGCGTTGCGGGGGCGCAGCCCCTGCACAAGGGAGGGCCGAAGGCCCGACCGCCCATATAATAGTAAAGAGTTGAGAGAGCACCTTTGCTCGCCTCATTCCAGATCGCAGATTAGTTGTGCTTGAGTAGTTTCATTTATTTTCCTGGGAGAGGCGAGACAGATGGCAGCGACGAGCAGCGGCGAGGGGCATGAGAGAGACCTGTCTACGGCCTCGACAACGTCAGGCGCGTAATTCTCACTCCTGTCTGCTCCGCGCGCTGTTCATGTTGGAACGCCCGTCGGGGCAAGCACGATCCGGCGGCTCAGGGCTGGCTGTCTCCGCTTTACATGTGAAAGTTGGTAGGCGCCCCCAGGGCGAATGTCCTTCCAGGCAAGCGGCCCTGCGGCGGATTTTTTTTTGCGCACGACTGGACGCGTAACGCCCACGTGGAGACGCGAGTCTTTGCTCGTCCCCGGCGCGTATGTTGGCGAAATTCGGCTGTGGTACAATGCTGGCTGGGCAAGGGAAAGGCACTCGTTCTGGAAGACAATAGAGTTTTGGCCCATCTAAAACCATAGCTAACATCGCGACCATGGAAAGGGAGTGAAGACATGTCACAAGTGGCGATCGGTATGCACCGACACATCCGCTCTTCGATACATTCGGCGGTTGAAGGCCTTTCGGCCAAGCAACTGCTGTCAATGCCGCCGGGATTCGACAACAATATTGCCTGGAATCTGGGGCACCTTGTGGTCGTTTTGCCGCGACTAGTTTACCGCCCCAGCGGGCTTCCTCTGCCTGTCGACGAGGCGATGGTGCCGCTTTACCTGCCAAACACATCGCCGGCGGACTGGGAAACCGAGCCGGATGCCGAGGCGTTACCGACGATGCTGATGGCCCAATTGGAGCGACTGGAGGCCGACTACGCGGACGGCCGATTTGGCGAAAACGCGTTTAGCCAGCTCACGACCGGTTCAGGCATAAGTATTTCCGACGTTGACGGCGCGCTTGTCTTCAACACCTACCATGAGGCGCAACACTTTGGCTTCGTTCAGGCACTGGTCAACATTGTAGGGTAATTCGAATGGGTGAAGTCGTAATCGTCAGCGCAGTGCGCACGCCGATAGGCAGGATTCGCGGTGCGCTGGCTTCTGTGCGGCCGGATGATCTGGCGGGGCTGGTCGTCCGCGAAGCTGTCTCGCGGGCGGAGGTGGAGCCGTCAGAGATCGAGGAGGTGTACCTTGGCTGCGCCAATCAGGCGGGCGAGGATAACCGCAATGTCGCACGCATGGCCGCGTTGCTGGCAGGGCTGCCGCAGGAGGTGGCGGGCGTAACGGTTAACCGCCTTTGCGCCAGCGGTCTCACTGCCGTGAATCAGGCGGCGCGGGCGATTCTGTGCGGTGAGGGCGAAGTCTTTGTCGCCGGCGGGGTGGAGAGCATGACGCGTGCGCCCTATTCGATACCCAAGAACCCCACCGGTTTTGGACCGTCAGGCAACATTACGGGCTATGATACGACCCTTGGCTGGCGCTATCCCAATCCGGCGATGGAGGCACTCTTCCCCCTGGAAGGGATGGGAGAGACGGCTGAAAACATCCATGACATGAGTTGTACGGCCAACATAGCAGGCGGCGAAATCAGCCGCGCGGAGCAGGACCGCTTCGCGTTCCAGAGCCAAGAACGGGCTGTCCGCGCAATTAGTGAGGACCGTTTTCACAGGGAAATTGTGCCCGTAGAAATCCCGCAGAGAAGGGGCGAATCGGTTGTCTTCAGGACTGACGAGCACCCGCGCTACTCCAAGACGGATGACGGCTACGAGCTTGCAACCAGCATGGAAGCGCTGGGAAAGTTGAGACCGGCTTTTCGCGAGGGAGGTACGGTGACAGCCGGCAATTCCAGCGGGCTGAATGACGGCGCGTGCGCGTTGGTTTTGATGTCGAGGAGCAAGGCCGATGCACTGGGAATCCAACCGTTGGCGCGTTGGGTTGCCTCGGCCGCGGCCGGCGTCGATCCCCGCGTAATGGGGTTGGGACCGGTTTCTGCCGCGCGCAAGGCAGTGGCGCGGTCGGCGCTATCGATCAACGAGATCGATCTTGTCGAAATCAATGAGGCCTTCGCCGTGCAGACGCTGGCGGTTGTGCGGGAGCTGACGTTGAGTGAAGCGGTCACCAATGTTAACGGCGGTGCGATTGCGCTGGGGCATCCTTTGGGTTGTTCCGGCGCCCGCATACTGACGACGCTTATTCATGAGATGCGGAGACGTGCCGAGGCAGGGGAGACCTGCCGGTTCGGCTTAGCGACTTTATGCGTGGGCGTGGGTCAGGGTGAGGCGACTGTGGTGGAGAGGGTTGAACAGTGAATCAGTTACCGCAGATTACGCCGGCCCAGGCTGCGGCGCTCGTCAAATCTGGTGACACCATGCTCGTGGGCGGGTTCGGCATGACCGGCAACCCTACGCAGATATTGCACGCACTGGCGGAGACGGATGTGTGCAAGCTGACCTATATCGCCAACAATGTTGGCGAGCCGGGCCTGGGCGGAGGGCGGTTGTTGCGCAATGGGCAGATTAAGAAGGCAGTCGGCTCGTTTTTCACCAGCAATCCGGAGGCGGTTGCCGCGGCACAGACTGGTGCGATCGAGTTTGAATTGATGCCGCAGGGGACTATGGTCGAAGCGATCCGCGCGGGCGGCGCCGGGTTGGGAGGATTCTTTACGCCGACGGCTGCGGGCACGGTTCTGGCCGAAGGGCGGGAGACGAAGTGTATTGACGGGCGCGAGCATGTCTTTCAGCCGGCACTGCGGGCGAATGTTGCTCTCATCCGGGCGTGGAGCGCGGATACGGCAGGGAACCTTGCCTATCGGATGACGGAGCAGAACTTTAACAGGGCGATGGCCACTGCTGCTGATTTAGTCATTGCGGAGGTTGAGGAGTGCGTTCCCGCCGGGGAGCTGCCGCCGGATAGCATTCATACGCCTGGCTGCTATGTGGACTACCTGGTGCCGGTTGAAACCACGGCGGCCGATCTGGGTTCTTCGGCGTCGATTGCCGATAGTGGCAAGAAAGCGGACGATGCTCGCATGAAGTTAGCGCGCCGGGCGCTGGCCGAGTTGAAGCCGGGGGACATCGTCAACCTGGGCGTCGGTATTCCGACGCTCGTGGCCGATCTAATTACACCGGAGCACGGCATAATACTTCATACTGAGAACGGCATGTTGGGGGTGGGTCCTGCGCCTTTGAGCGGAGGGGCATTGGATTACCCGATCAACGCCAGCAAGATCCCGGTGACAGCGCTGGCAGGCAGCAGCTATTTCGACAGCGCCGACTCTTTCGCTATGATCCGCGGCGGTCATGTGGACGCGGCGATCATGGGTGGCCTGCAGGTTGACGAGCGGGCCAATTTGGCCAATTGGGCAGCGCCAGGGAGGCCGCTGCTGGGCGTGGGGGGAGCAATGGACTTGGCTTCTGGGGCCAAACGTTTAATTGTTACCATGACCCATGCCAGCCGTGACGGCCAGTCCAAGATTTTGCCGGCATGTACCTTGCCGCTGACCGCGACCGGAGCGGTAGACGTAGTCATCACCGATCTGGCCGTTTTTCGATTTTATGAGGGGCGCCTGACTCTGACCGAGTTGATGGAGGGCACCTCGCTGGAGGAGGTTCGTGCCAAGACGGCCGCGGCATTTGAGATTGCTCTTGAGGGCTGAAGCGATAGGATTGTAGCGATAGGACGCTACTTTGCGGTTTGATAGAAAAAGGGAGGCGAAGTTGAAGCAAGCATGTTTCCCGTTTCTGATGGCGGCGCTGGTCGCCCTGGTGCTGGCTGCCTGTGAGCCGACAGAGGGAACGGTGAGTCTCGCTGAAGAGGCCGCTCATGAACCGGCCGCGCAGAGCGTGGTCGCGCCTGGCAAGGCGGAGAAGCCAAGCCAGGCGGAAGATGGCGGCCAGGATTTCCCTATAACAGTGGAGTATTTTACGCCGTCGCAGACCGAGGGGCCCTTCTATCCGGTCCAGAAGCCGGAAGATGTGGACAACGACCTTTTCGTTTTGGAGGGTGCGGCGGGCAGGCCGTCGGGCGAGATATTGGCGTTTGGCGGCAGTTTGTACGACAGCACTGGAATGCCGGTGCCTGGGGCCGTGATCGAGATTTGGCAGACCGACGACAACGGGGTCTACCTGCATCCGGGTGACCCTGACAGTTCGCAGAGGGACGTAAACTTTCAGTCTTACGGTGAGGCGATTACAGGGGAACACGGAGGCTTCAGCTTCAGGACGATCATGCCGGGCGGATACGATTCGCGTCCCAGGCACATCCATGTAAAGGTTGGATTGGATGGACGGCACCTTTTGACCACTCAGTTCTACTTCAGTAACGACGCCGAAGCTTCCCAAGACAGAATATTCGCGGGAGCAGGAGAGGAAGTAAGTGCATTGATTATGGCGGTCGAAAAAGGGGTTGACGATGACGGCAATCCAGCGCTGATCGGAAGGCGCGATATAATCCTGCGTACTGAACTGTCAGAATAGCGGGACGCAGCCAGGGAGAGGGATGACATGAGGTTGAGCAGTTTGGGGAATCCCAAATATATCTCGGTGGAGACGTTTCGCAAGAGCGGGGAGGGCGTCAAGACGCCGGTCTGGACTGTGCAGATGGATGGCAAGCTGCTTGTATGGACGCAGGGGGACAGCTGGAAGGTCAAACGAGCCCGTAACAATCCGCGTGTGCGTGTGGCCAAGTGTGACATGAGGGGCAACGTAGAGGGACCTTGGGTAGAAGGCGTGGTTTCGTCAATTTCCGACGAAGAAGACGTGAAGAAGATGATGTCGCGCCAACTCAGGCGGAAATACCCTTTCATGGTTGCATTCGTCTCGCTTGTAGCCTTCGTGCGCAGAGAGAATAGAGGGCAGGTGGTTGTAGAAATAGAGGACGTATAGAGCGCAGGCCTCGTTGGCAGGGCGCGGCGCAAATTGCGAATCGCGTTCTGGGGACTGTACGGATGATATACATGAAGTGCTCGTTTTGCTTGGTCACGTAAAGAACTAAATTGAATCAGGAGCCCTTAGCCCTATGAAAGCTGTGATGGTCATGTTCGACACTCTTAACCGGCACATGTTGCCTCCTTACGGTTGCGACTGGACTCATGCCCCGAACTTTGCCCGTTTGGCGGAGAGAACGGTTACTTTTGATAACTGCTACGTTGGCAGCATGCCATGCATGCCGGCGCGGCGGGAGATGCACACAGGGCGCTACAATTTCCTGCATCGCAGCTGGGGGCCCCTGGAGCCATTCGACGATTCGACGCCTGAGATTTTGTCGGAAAACGGTGTCTACACCCATCTGAGCACAGACCACCAGCACTATTTTGAAGACGGCGGGGCTACCTATCACACGCGTTACGATAGTTGGGATTTTCATCGCGGCCAGGAAGGAGACGCCTGGATAGGACAGCTGGAAGATCCGGTCGTCCCAGAAAATATCAACCGGAAGACAGCGGCCAGCAATATTCCTCGCCGGGAGGGAGAAAGACGCAGGAATGGAGATACCGGCCGCCAGGACTGGATCAACCGGGCGGTGATGGACTGTGAGGAGAAGCAGCCGCAGGCCAAGACTTTCTCCGCGGGTCTGGATTTTATCCGACGCAATCACGAGCAGGACAACTGGTTCCTGCAGGTGGAGACGTTTGATCCCCACGAACCTTTCTTCACGCAACAGAAGTACAAGGACCTGTACCCGCACGAATATGACGGCAAACTGTTTGACTGGCCGCCGTATCGCAAGGTGGAAGAGACGGAAGAGGAGGTGCAGCACTTGCGTTACGAATACGCGGCGCTGCTCAGCATGTGCGACGAGTATCTTGGGAAGGTTCTGGACCTGATGGACGGTTTGGACATGTGGGATGACACGATGCTTATCGTGTGCACGGATCATGGATTTCTGTTGGGAGAGCACGACTGGTGGGCAAAGATTGTTCCCCCTTTCTACAATGAAGTTGCGCACACGCCGCTCTTTATCTGGGATCCTCGCAGCCGAGTGGCAGGCGCGCGCAGGGCACAGCTAACCCAGATGATAGACCTGCCGGCGACGCTACTGGATTATTTCGGGGTTGCGCGACCGCCGGACATGCAGGGATTGCCTCTTGGCAGTGTCATTGCCGACGACGAGCCGACGCGCGATGCGGTGCTGTTTGGCGTACACGGCGGACATGTGAATATCACAGATGGACGTTTTGTATACATGCGTGGTCCTGTTGATCCGTCGCACAACCAGCCTTTATACAATTACACGCATATGCCAAATCATATGCGGGGCCGCTTTGCGGTGCAGGATCTGCAGGATATCCAGTTGGCAGAACCCTTTTCCTTCACGAAGGGGTGCCGGACCATGAAGATCGCATCGGGCCAGGTTTTCGATGCTCCGCCCCGCTACACGATGCTATTCGACTTGGAAACGGATCCAGGGCAGGAGAGCCCCATCAATAATGTGGCGGAAGAGGCCAGACTGTCGGCACGCATGGCAGAGCTGATGCAGGCCAATGATGCGCCGCCTGAGCAGTTCGAAAGGTTGGGATTGGCGGTTGAGGAGGTGGGCTAGCGTAAGAAGTTCCGCTGCAGGCCTGCAGGCCTTAGCTTCCAATAACGGAAACTCCTAGGCCGTATACAGTGCCAGTCTTGCCCAGGCATTTATCGCTGCCGCCACTCAGGCCATCTGATTGCTTATTCGGTTGGCGGCAGCCAGGTTGGCGGAGCGGCACTGCTGGAATGAGTAGACACGGTCGGTGAGCGATAGTTTTGGAGGATGGTGTTGGGGGAGCAGCCCCGAACAAGGGGGCCCGCTTGCTGCCGACCTCCCATAAGAAAGCAGAGAGTTTAGAGAGTAGCTTTGCTCCCCTCAATCAGGATCGCAAGATAGTTGTAACTGAGTAGTTTCCATTCGCGCAAGAATCTGGACTCGGCGCCGAGATGATCGCGATCTAAAGGCCGCTATGGAAATCTACCAGGCCTTACGCGATGCCGATTCAGAGGATGTGAACCAAGAATAAATCCGCTTAGTCTAATCAGAGAGGGGGTCAACGAGTTGTATCGTCATTCATATTGATCGACGATTCCGAATGGCATCTCCATTGAGGACATACTCGTGGATATGCCGGCTAAGTCAGACAAAGCGCAGAATTGGCAAGTGAGTAAGAGTTTTTCAGTTTAATCCTTATTTTTTTCAGAGGCCATAGTAGGTACAGCAAGTATTGTAAAATTGACGATATTCACGGCCCGCGCCATTTGCTTCCATATGGTCAATCAGACTTTCCCACGAAATTATGCCCACATTCATTGCTTCGAGGTGAGGCAAGAAAATTTCGTTGTACCAGGCCAATTTATCTGAATTGTACATAGACACTCGATCTTTAACTTTGCCTTTTATACTTTCCTTCGTGGCTAGAGACGTGAAGTTTCCTACTCTATTCTTGGGAGAAATTACAAAGAATCCGTAGTTGGTTAGATTACTGTAGTTAATTCCAGCTTCTGCAGTGATGTGGGCAAGGCAGGACACATTCCTTGCGGCTTGATCAAAGCCAGGCGCTTTGGTAGTACCGGAAGATAGTTTGCTGGCCAGCTTCGCTTCAAACACCATCAATTGCGTAGCATTTTTCCTTGGGCGAACTTCCGACCGTTGGGAGATGTCGAAATGTCCTATAACACCGTCAGCATTTGTATGGGATTCAGCAAATGGGTCCCCTCTCCACCGGCGTAGGAACTGTGAGGAAAGTCTACCTTCAGAGAACCAGCGGGCATCCTTTTCAAAAAAGCCGACAGGATCGGACTGGGCCCTTTGATAGTACCAATCTAACGTGATACGCAACATCCAGCCTTCATTATAGATCTCCGTAGGCAGGACCACTGAGTGGTCGCTAAGAATGCGAGCGATATTTTCGATCACAAGATCTGGCCTTGATTTCCCTTGGAAGGTCCAACCGAAATCACTGAGGCGCTTTTGTTAGTGTTTTATCAGATTTGCTAAGAGAGGAAGCCCTACACGCTGATGAAGCGTTTTTCTCTCAGGCGGGCGGACTTGCCCTGCCGCTCTCGCAGGTAGTAGAGCTGGGCGCGGCGAACTTTGGTCTTGCGGAGTACTTCGACTTTTTCCACATTCTTGCTGAAGAGCGGGAAAGTGCGCTCAACGCCGACGCCATGGGAGCCGGTACGACGCACGGTATAGGTCGCGCCTGCGTCCTTGCCGCCGCGTTTTGAGATTACTACACCCTGAAATACCTGAATTCTTTCGTTTCGTCCTTCGGTAATGCGCTGGTGAACACGAACGGTATCACCGGGATCGATATCAGCCATGCCTGCCGGCATTTCCGGTTGCAGAGAAGCCATCAAAGCGTTTGTCATTTCACACCGCCTTCTTTACTGAACTGTCTTCGCCAGGCACTTTGGTACTGACCATGCCTGAGCCGACGATACTTTCCCTGTCCTAACCCATGTGATACCCGGGACGACGCGGGAGAAAGCCTCTATGTTTGGACCCGGAGGAAACCTTCCCTCCTGGACATCTCGTACTCGCACACAGCCACCAAGTCTACCACAAGGGCGGTGGCGCGCCAAAATTTTGGACACTAGAGTTCAGCGCGAACGGCATGTACGCCTTCCACCATATTGCTCAGCTTTTGTTTCGCGGCCCAGCGGGCAGTCTGGCTGAGTCCACAGTCGGGTGCGAAGGCCAGACGGTCGGCAGGAGCGAACTCAAGGCAGCGGCGGACTGTGGATGCTACGTGCTGGGAAGATTCGATAAAGTAGCTCTTCACGTCGATGATTCCGACCGCAACATCCTTCTTTTCGGCGATCAGACCAATCACTTCCAACTCGGCGTACTCCCGGTTTGCCATTTCCACGTGGATCTCGTTCACGGCCATCTCCAGGAAGGCTGGAAACATGGGCGCGTAGCGCCGGAGACCGACTGGATGGCCTTTGAAGTTACCAAAGCAGAGATGGGTTGAGAGCCGGCATCTGCCTACGACAGGCTCGACCGTGCGGTTGAAAATGTCGACGAAGCGGTCGGGGTCTTCGCGATAGGCATAGCAACTCATAGACGGTTCATCGACGGTTAGCTCGCGGCAGCCGGCTGCGACGAGGGCCTCCAGTTCGCGGCGTACAATCGGAAGGAGCGCCTCGGTAACTGCGTAGCGATCAGTGTACTGTTCGTTAGGAAGCAGCCTGCCGCTGAGCGTGTAAGGTCCGGGCACGCTTGCTTTCAACGTCGGCGCGGCGGCGGAGTCTGGCGCCAGCCTTTGCAGGCGTTGAAATTCTTCCACTGCGCCGAGCCCATCTGGCGCAGAGAGCTCGCCGATGATGGTGTGTTTGCCGCGCTGATCATGCGCCGGAGGACCCCAACGCCTCGGCGAGTCCGGTTCCGGCTGGATCCCTTGCAGGAATCCGTAGAATGACAGGTTGAAATCGAGCCTGGTCTGTTCGCCGTCGGTGATCACATCGGTTCCGGCTTCCAGCTGGTCGTGGACAGCAGCCACCACGGCGTCATCCACCATTTCGGCGATGTCGTCGCTGCCAAACTGGTCCAAGTTGGCACTGGCAAATTCGAGCCAGGCCGGAAAGGGGTAGCTGCCAATTACGGTTGTTCGTAGAGGTATAGGTTGCATTTTGGAATGTGAATGGTCTTTTTCATCTGCGGACGTTGGTCGTCGGTCCCAGGTACGCGGCAGGCTGGACTTAGTTGCAAATCAGTCGCCGTATACGCGGCGAACTCTCCGCCTGTAGTCGTCGTACGAGGCGTCAAACTTGGCGGCGGAGGCGTCACCCGAGAAAACACTGCTGGAAAGTACGAGGGGCGGTTTCCCGCGTTTGGTCAACCCGTCGGCTACGAGGCATTTGACGGCATTTACGACCGCGGCCGCGCCGACAGTCGAGCCCGGCCCGACCGGATCTTCGAGGCCTTCGACTGTGACCAGGGCATCGCCGGCGGGCGTTCCGTTGTCGATAGTGACATCGGCGATATCGAGGAGCTTCTTGCCGCTGCTGTGCTTGGGAGCAGACGCGGTACAGTGATCAACCGAGAGGACGGCGATAACGGGCAGGTCCAGGTCTTTGGCCTCGAGAGCCATTTCGACTATGACTTCATTGACGCCGCTGTTGGAGAAGATCATAAAGCTGTCCGGGGGGCGCAGAACGAAGTTGCGCAGAATCTGCCGGGCGAATCCCTCCACATGCTCGATGAACATCGCCTGGCGCTGCCCATTGGCGCCAACGACCTGGTTGTGAAAGGTCAGCGAAAGTTCAACGATGGGATGGAATCCGGGAAATGAGCCGTGGCGGGGATACATCTCTTCGATAAACATGCGGGAGTGGCCGGTTCCGAACAGGTGAACGAGGCCATCCCCGGCGATCGTTTCCACGCAGATATTGGCAGCGCGTTGAATGTTATCCTGCTGTGTGGCGACTATTCGCTCCAGGATGGTTTGGGCTGCATTCAGGTAGGACGATGCTGGATTCATGCAGGGTTTCAGGCTCCTGTGTTTCGCTCAGGCCAAGACGTGCGCCCTCCACACTTCGCCACGGCGGTTGTCACTCTTCTCACCACGAGAATGGGACCGTCCCCGTGCCATCCAATGTATAGTTCCATTTCTGGATGTAGGACTCGCCGGGCAGGAATTCATCGCCCCTTTCGGCCAGTTTTCTGTGAAGCAGTGCATCCAGGTCGGTTTGCAAGGCCTGGAGTTCGGCGCGGTTGACGAGATTGTTCAGCTGAAAGGGATCGTTGTGGTTGTCGTAGAGCAGCCAGGGTCCGTTAAGGTCACGCGCATAGGTGTGGCTTAAGGTGCGGAGACCCCGGTATTCGCGGCCGCCATCCACGCGCAGGAACTGACCGAAGGGATGGGGGCAGTAGATGAGAGCGGCACCGCCCGAAGGGTCCTGGCCGCCCTCGATGGTGGCCGAAAAGTCTCGACCTTCCACCGTTTCGGGTATGGGGATATCAGTTAGGGAAAGCAAGGTAGGGAGGATATCTGGTGTATCCAGAAGCGCATTTACGGCTCTCCCTTCCCTGCCGAAGCGCTGGGGCCAGCGCAGCAGGAAGGGCACACGGATCGATTCCTCCCAGGGGCGCTGCTTCTTGACTTCGCCCTGGGAACCGAGCATATCGCCGTGGTCCGAGGTGAAGACGAAGATCGTATTCTCGGCGAGACCTTCCTCTTCCAACGTCTGCAACAGGGAGCCAAGGCAGTCATCCAGAGCTGTGCAGTGGGCATAGTAGCCGGCGATCCAGTCGCGGGCTTCTTCGGCCATTTCCGGAGGCACGTTGGGGCGGAGTTCGATGGTTTCCGGATCATACATTTCCCGATAGGCTTCGGGCGCGGTCTCGTAAGGCGCATGGGGCGGGCCCCAGGAAAGGAGGAGGAGGAATGGCTTATCGCTATGGCCTTCGTCCTTGCGGCCGCGCAGGTAAGACTGAACGTCTCTGGTCTGCTCGATTGCATCGTAGCCATCCCACTTCAGTGGCTGATCGGAATCGCCGGCGTAGTAACGGGAGTCGTTGTAGTCGTGGGTGCATTCCAGGGCCTTCCAGTAGTCGAAGCCCTGGCGGCTCTCAGGAGGAATGTAGTTGCTGCGGCCGCGGCCGTCGACGTGCCATTTGCCGACATAGGCGGTGTCGTATCCGCCGGCTTTGAATAGTTTGGCCATCGAGACTGCGTCGTCTGCCAGGTGCACATCATTGACGAAGACGCCGTGGGTCAGAGCGTGCTGACCGGTCAGCAGGCAGGCGCGGGCGGGACAGCAGACGGGAATACCGGCTACGGCATGGGTGAAGTTAATGCTTTGGGCGGCCAGGGTGTCCAGATGGGGCGTCTTTACCTGGCTGTTGCCGGCGTATCCTGTGTCCTGGACTCGCCACTGATCGGCGAAGACATAGACAATGTTGGGGCGATTCAGGGACATTAGTCGATCTCACTCAGGTAGTGACGGCTATAGGGACACACCCAGCAGGCCGCGTGTGAATTGGAATTCGATGTTTCCTGCCCGCATTGCCTTGGGCTGGCGCTGCCCTCCCAGTGTCTGCGTGAGCAGGTCGGCAAGGATTTGGGGCCAGGACTCCGGGTCTCCTTCCAGGACCGCATCCATATCGGCGGCGAACTGATTCAGCGGACTTTCGGAAGAGGTCACCTGCAGCACAGGTACGAGTGGATGGCCTTCGATTGGGTGGGTACCCACGTATGCCAGAATCGCCTCGACGCCGACACCGCCGAGGCCGGTCAGAGTCTCGGCCCAGTGTTCGGTTGGCGTCTCCATTATGTGAAGACCGCTCTGATCGACGGCGTCGGCCAGCGACTGACCATATTCAAGGGAAGGTAGGTGCGGGCCTTCACCGATGTTGCTGTCCAGGAACGCTTCCGCTGACAGAAGAGGGCTGTTTTCGGGCAAGACGACGGTGCCGCCGCCGGCGACTATGGCGGCGGCCAGCCTTCCCAATTGGCGTGAGACGGCGGCGGGCGGGTCGCCGGCGCTGAGCAGCCCGATGCGCACGGCGGAGATGCCGGCCGTCGTCTGTTCGGGCGGGTCGGCCGCGGCCAGCCGCTGGGCGAACCAGCCATCGACTTTTTCCAACACAGCGTCGATCCCGCCGTCCAATTGGATGCTGGCCCATCCGAAGCGGTCCAAATCCAATCCGTTTGCCTCCAACTCGTGGCGGAAATAGTCGTTGTGCGTTTTCTCGCAACCATGCTCCAGCAGCAGCGTTTCCGCCGCCTGGGGATGACGCAAATAACCCAAAACGGTTCGCACATAGAGGTCGCCGGTATGACCGCCGGAGAACCCGCATCCTTCAGTGTGAGCAAGGGCCACATAGCGCTTGAGCAAAGGTGCTGCTTCGTCGCCGCCGGCATACTTGCTGTTAAGGCGGGCGGCCGCGATTTGGCCGATCTGGCCGGAACAGAGGCTGGTTGGGAGGATCAGCCCGATGCGGTCTGCTGCCAGGCCGGCATGGGTTGCGAAGGCAGGATAGGCGAAATCGAGGGCGGGAAGAGGCGAGGCGTCCTCACGAAGAGGCAAGGCGCGTCCGGCAGGCTTGGGACGGTTGCTGATCTCCTCGACGCGGCCCGGCCCGGTCTGACGCCAGTCGCGCCACAGTTGGACCTGGGCGTGCCCCGCTTTTTCGCCGACAGTGCGTTCTCCAGATGCGGCCTGGACTGTCAGTTCGAGGGTCTCGGCGCCGAGTTCATCCATCGGCGTACCATCCAGATAGCGGCCGGCATTGACATCCATGTCACCGCTGAGCAGTTGATAGCGGCGCGTCGTCGTTACAATCTTGATGGTCGGCACAAATGGGAAATTGGTGATGGAGCCATTGCCGGTGACAAAATAGATCATATTACAACCGGAGGCAACCTGTCCGGCGATACTTTCCAGATCATTGCCGGGGCTGTCCATGAAATAGTAGCCTGGCTCCTTCATGGGCGTGCCGTAGGGAATCACGTAGTCGAGGCGCACATCGGGGTGGCGTTTCATGGCCGCGCCGATTGATTTGAGGACGATGTTGTAAAGCCCGCGATATTTGTTGCCGCCGGAAGGATTGCCTGCCGCGGAATGGCCATGCCAGGCAACCCGCTCCTGAAAGCGTTCGATTGTCTGGAGGAATTCAGAGGCGGTGTCGGTATCGCGCACGTTTAGCATCATGTAAGGCTCTGCGCCGATAAGTTCGTCAGTTTCGGCCAGATTGGCGGCACCGCCGTAACGAATCAGTTCGCGGGCTACCCAGGAAGCGAGAGGATTGCCGGAGATGCCGGAGAAGGCGTCGGAACCTCCACATTGGAGTGCCAGTTTCAGTTCGGAAAGGGGCTGGGGCGTGCGCGGGGTTGAGTTTACCTGCTCCAGCCAGCCTTTCACGATGGCTTCTGCTTGTCCCAACCCGGCCTGAAAGCCGCCCTCAAGGGTCAGGAAGGCGTGGGGAACGGCATCCAGCGCGTAATCGTTTTCCGCCAAGTAGGTGCGCAGGAGCGCGTTGTCTACGGGCTCCAGGCCGTAGTCGACGCACAGCACCGCGCCGACGTTTGCGTGCGTGAAGAAGCCTGCCAGCGTTCGCAGGACGGAATCGGTGTTGTTGGGGTTGTCGTGGCCGCCTTCAGTGTGGGCGACGGCCACGATTCCATCAATGTTTGTGTAGTTGTTGGCGACGCCAGCCAGGCGGGATTCCAGTTGCCTGACGAATCCTCCGGTGCGAGAGGATGTTCCCAGTAGGATGATCATGTTGCGCGTACCGACGCCCCTGCCGCCGGAACGGGCATACCCTTCGAAGTAACGATCTTCGTCGCGGCGGGGAATCTGCTGGCCGGCCCCGAAGCTAGCGGCGTCGAGATCATAGGACTGAACGTGGTCGGCGAAATTGGCCTCGTGTGGAAGGTCAAAGTCGAGCGAGCGTACGCTCAGGGCGTCGAGCATCTCGGCGTTGCGAATGTATTCGCCGGGAGCAATGGCCCGCGTCGCCAAACCAAAAGGTAGCTCCCAGGAGAGCAGGGGTCCGCCTTGGGGTATCGGCGCCACAGCAAAGCGGTGCCCTTCCATGGCAGTATAGTCCAAGGTCAGGACAGTGCCATTGAAGTCAATTTGCGTTCCTGCAGGTAGCTTGCGGGTTGCAATGGCGACATTGTCGCCGGGAAGTGGCAGGCGGGCCACTTCATCGAAGGGAAATGGGGAATGGTTCCGGGACTCATGTGTGGGTGTCATCGCATCACCTTCGCAGTGTGGAGACGGGTCGGCCAACGCGGATAGCCTATCACATTTGTGGGAAAACAACAGTTTTGGAAGCTGCGATTTTCCCGTTAAGGCTCTCAATTTGTCGTGGGGAGACAGTGACCTGGCGAGGCTTTCCTTTGCTATGCGAAATTAGGCATTGCCGCCCATTTCGGCGTCAAGCTGTTCGTAGAATCGGGCCATGAATTCATGACGTTGCGCGCCGATCTTGCGGGCGGTTGTAGTGTAAAGTGTCGCAAGGATGCGCCGCAGCTTGTATACGTACTCGTGGACCGGTGTGTATTCGGAGCCGGACGGCTGGGCGTCATCCGGCGGCGCCTCGGCAACCGGCTGATTCCAGAGACGGCTATTGTGGCTACCGGAGTGGGAAAATGCCCTGGCTACGCCAATTGCGCCAATACTGTCCAGTTTGTCGGCATCGTACAGGCACTTCGCTTCGAGCGTCTGCGGCTGGATGGAGCGGTCGCGGTAGCGGTGGGCCTGGATGCAGTGGACAACCTCGTCAATGCGAGGTGCGTCCATGCCTTTTGTCCGCAGAAGGTCGGCAGCGTAATTGGCAGCGGCAACGTGGTGGGAAGTGCGGACGCTGCCGGGGACGGGTAAGTCGTGGAGAAGGGCCGCCGCGCGCACGATTTCCGCGTCGGCGCCCTCGGCTTGGGCGATGCGAATGCCCATCGTGGTTACCCGCAGCACATGGTCAAAGTCGTGGGCGGCGTCGCCGGCGGCATAGAGCTGGCGGATTTCGGATTCGTTCAGGAGATCAGGAGCTTTTGCCGAATCGAAAGCGCCCCTAGTTGTGGCTGACATGTTGGACCTCTCAGGAGCATGGTCTTTCGGTAGATTCAAGCAGTCCCTTGGCTGACATACTGTTCTATCCTGTCGAGCAGGCGACGGCGAAACTCCTCCTGGCTGAATGTCTCAGCCTGGGTGCGGCATTCGACCGGGTCATACGCGTGGGGATCAAACTGTTGGATCGCCTGGCATAGTGAATCCGGTGTCTGCTCATCAAAGAACTCGCCGGTATTGCCCTGGAGGACCGTATCCAGGGCACCGCCGCCGCGATAGGCGATTACCGGCCGGCCTGCACTCATCGCCTCGACCGGGGCGATGCCGAAATCTTCCAAGCCGGGAAAGAGGAATGCCTTGCAGCCGCGCATGAGTTCAAGCTGGCGCTCGGGGGGCTGCCAGCCGAGGAAACTGACATTCGGTCCGGCTTGGGCTTCGAGTGACTGCCGTGCGCGTCCGCTGCCCACGACCAGCAGCCGTTCGTTTGGCAACAACTGAAATGCCTTCACTGCCAAATCGATTCGTTTGTACGGAATCAGGCGGCTGACGATCAGATAGTAGTCGCCCACCGACACTGCGGGGTCAGGCGTGAACTGCAGAGTATTGACAGGTGGATGGACGATGTCGCTCTCGCGGCCGTAGATTTTGCGGATGCGCTCCTGCACGGTGCTGCTGATGGCGATGAAGTGATCGACCCGCTGGGCTGCAGCATAGTCCCAACGGCGCAGCATAGCCAGCAAGGGCTTGAGACCGAGGTCCAGGACGCTGCCAATGTTTTCGCGTTGCCGGTACTGGTCGTAGAGCCACAGGAAGCGGGTCGGGGTCAGGCAGTAACAGATGTGCAGGGCTTTCTGGTTGCCTTTGCGGGCCCTTACTCCGTGGCAGAAGCCGCTCTTGTTGCTAAGGATCAGGTCGAAATCGCTCAGGTCGGTAGTCTGGAATGCGGCCGGATAGAGCGGCAAATAGAGTTGGTGGTTTTCCGTCACCCGCGGAAGGCGCTGCATGAAAGTGGTGTGGATGGGCCAGTTCCGGTAGGCATCAGGCATCTTGTCCGGCCCGTACATGCTGGTATAAATGGGTGCGCCTTGAAAGAGGGCAGCGAACTCTTCCAGCACATTTTCGGCGCCGCCCATTTGATTAAGCCAATCGTGGACCAGAGCCACACGGATATGGTGCATCCAGTCATCAGGTCCGGTCCCACTTCTGTTGTATTGACGGGGCTCCAGGGCCGGCCTTCTCAGTGCGTTCACCGGCAACCGCCTAGGTCTTTTCTGTTGGTGACTGACGGTCCTCGGATTGTGTACTCCGCTCCGAGAGAATCGTAAGTTCGGCGGATACGAAGTGATCCACCATTGTGCGAAATAGCGCCTCGATCAGGTCCGGGGAAAGGCCTTCAGTCTCGGCCCAGAGCCGGCGCACTTCAATCATCTGGCGTTGCCTTTCGTGGGCATGTACTTCGTTGTCGCTGCGCTTGAAACGCGCGGCGGTGTGGACATACTGCTGGCGCCGGCCAATTGTATTTATGAGTGACTGGTCCAAACGATCGATTTCCGCCCGCACCTCTGCGAGGGTTTGGCAGTCTTTGGGTTCTTTCATTGGGATTCCTGTTTATGAAGCGGCACGGGCGATTTGGATCTTGAAAGGCATTTGTAACTACTAAGCCGCATACATTGTCTGTCTTGACCACCTCTTCACCTTCGCCGCCAATCGGGCCTTGTGTTGGCGCATTCGGTTGGCAGCCGCCAGGTTGGTTGGGAGGCACTGTCGGCATGCAACGATGGTGGGAAAGAACCAGCAACGTGGGTAGCCAGGGCGGGGCGTTGCGGGGGCGCAGCCCCTGCACAAGGGAGGGCCAAAGGCCCGACCGTCCAAAATACAACAATGAGGGAAGGAAGAACAGCTTTGCACGCCTCGCTCAGGGTTGGGAATCAGTTGCGGCTGAGTAGTTACAGGCATTTTACATTAGGCAAAGGCGATGACAAAGGAAAAGGGAAAGGGAATCGGTACCCGCGGCTCTTATCTTAACTGTAGCAGCATTTTGGCTTGGCGAAGGAGGCGCCAGAGCGGGCGTCACTTTTGGCCAGCTTCTTCCCCCTACAGTAGAATGCGCCAGACTGTTGGATAACCAATCGAATTCAGGAGCTAGAAGGATGGCCGCTTACCAGAAATATCTTGATACGAACAGACAGAGATTTCTCGAAGAGCTGCTCGAGTTTCTTCGTATACCCAGCATATCGGCGCTGCCGGAACGCGCCGAAGACGTCGCGTGTGCGGGAGATTGGGTGGCTCAGCGCCTCACAGCCGCGGGCGTCGAAAACGTTGAGGTATTGCCAACGAGAGGCCATCCGGTGGTATACGGCGACTGGCTGCATGCGCCAGGCAAACCGACAATTATGATTTACGGGCATTTCGACGTGCAGCCTGTCGATCCGGTTGAACTGTGGACGCATCCGCCATTTGAGCCGACGGTGATCAACGACCGTGTCTATGCCCGCGGCGCGTCCGACGACAAAGGCAATATGCTGGCGCCGATTCTGGCGGTCGAGGCGCTCCTGCAAACGGAAGGGGCTGCGCCGGTCAACCTGAAATTCTGCTTCGAAGGCCAGGAGGAGATCGGCAGCCCAGATATTCCTGAATTCATGCCGCCGCACAGGGACCGATTTTCCTGCGACCTTGCAGTTAGCGCGGACGGCGGTCAGTTCAGCGAAACCGAGCCGATACTGCTGATGTCTCTGCGCGGCATATGTGGTGTGCAGATCGATATACACGGCGCGGCAACCGACCTCCATTCCGGTCTGCATGGTGGCAGAATACAGAACCCGATTCATGCATTGACGCAGATCCTGGGCTCGCTTCGCCGTGCTGATGGTACGGTGGCGGTGGAGGGCTTCTATGATGATGTGGTCGAGTATACGGTTGATGAACGAGCAGCCATCGCCAGCGTTCCTTTTGAGGGTAATGAATACCTTGAGGAATTGGGCCTTGAAGAGGAATTCGGCGAACCGGGTTACACGAATCGTGAGCGCGGCTGGATTCGCCCGACGTTGGAAATGAACGGAATCTGGGGCGGCTTCCAGGAGGAGGGAATCAAGACGGTTTTGCCCAATTCGGCGCATGCAAAGATTACGTGCCGTCTTGTCGCGGACCAGGATCCGGCTGCCATCTTCGACCGGTTGCGGGAACACATTTCAGAGCATGCGCCAGCGGGGGTCGACGTGGAGGTCACGCCTCTGTCGATCCAGGGTAGGCCCTATAGCATCTCGGCGGACCACTGGGGAAACCGAGCGGCGGCGGCGGTTCTGGAGGAAATGTATGGCAGGGAACCGTACCAGACGCGGAGCGGGGGCAGTATCCCTATCACAGGCGTTTTCCGGGAGCAGTTGGGGGTTGATACTATCAGCTTCGGATTTGGTATTGAGGACGAGAATTTCCATGCACCGGACGAATTCTTCCGGTTGGCCAGTTTTCATAAGGGGCAGGTGGCCTATTGCCGTTTGTTGGAAAAGCTGGGTGAAGCGGGCACGACTAACGGAGAATAGCTGGCGCGGACAAGAGCGAAGAGGTCAAGACGCGAATTGAAACCAAAGAACCGTATAGAGGACGCCTATGAGCGCGCCGACATATACTTCGTTGGGTGAGTGACCGATCAGTTCCTTGAGCTCCTCTTCACTGACAGGTTGGCCGGTGAAGAGTTCGCGTAAGATCTGATTCAGGACCTTGGCCTGCTTGCCGGCGGCCTGGCGCACGCCGCTGGCATCATACATTACAACGAGAGCGAAGATGGCGGACAGTGCAAAAACATCGCTGCCGGTTCCTGACCGGTAGCCGATTGCGGAAACCAGACTGCAGACCATTGCGGCATGGCTGCTGGGCATTCCTCCGGCACGGGCCAGCACTCGCAGATCAAAGTCGCGCTTCAAAATCCATTCGAAGAGGAACTTGTAGAGCTGCACAATCAGGCCTGCGCTCAGGGGAAGCCAGATTATGGAGCTGTTACCAAGAAGCTGCATCGATCTATCAGTCCTGGGCGCCGCTTAACTCGGTGACCGTTCCGTCCGGCCGCCATTGCCTGACCCGCAGTTCGGCCTCTTCGAGCAGATCGCCGCAGCGCGCTGCCAGGACCATCCCCGTCTCGTACAGGTCAAGGGAGTCGGCGAGCGGCAGGTCGGATGCCTCCAGCTTCTCCAGAACCGTTTGAAGCCGGCCGTAGCATTCCTCATAGGTAAGCTCGGCGACCTTGTCTGCTGCTTTCTGCTGACTTTCCATACTTCCCCTTTCGGTGCCAGGCATTTCAACAACAGTATACCAACAAAAGTACAGGTTTCGGCAATGGAGGGGCAAGCGCTGCAGTTCCCCTGGCGAGCAGTTCTGTGTTAGCCTTTGCTGGCGATTGGTCAGACAGAACTATTCTGTGTGTATGCGCCAGTGCTGGTCTCGACAGCATGGCTTCGACGCTTTCTGGATGGGCTGGGCTAAGAAGGAGTGGGAGGGAAGACGATATGGCAGACACTGAACGGTACAAACCGGCAGTTGTAATATTGGAGCCGGACCTGTTTTTTTCGGTCAGGCTGGAAGATGTCGTGCGCGCGGCGGGCGGCGATCCGATCACTGTCGACAGGGCAGACCAGTTCGTACCCGCAGTCGAACGAACCTTTCCGGCGCTTTCGATACTGGATCTGAAGACACCGGGGGACTGGGAAACGGCTGTACGTCAATGCAAGATGAAGCCTCATACGCGTCAAACACCTGTCTATGCCTTTGGCAGCCATGTGGACGTGGAGACGTTGCAACGGGCACGCAAAGCCGGCGCTGATCATGCCTGGGCCCGCAGCCGGATGATGGAGGAACTGGTGACGGTGGTCGAGCGCCACGTCAATCCACCAGTCCGTCACCTCGACGGCTGCGACGATTCGCTCAGCCGGGAAGCCGCGGCCGGATTGCTGGCATTCAATCAGGGCCGCTACTTTGACCAGCATGAGTATCTGGAGTTGGCCTGGAACGAGGAGTTGCGCGAGGTACGCGATCTGTACCAAGGAATCTTGCAGGTTGGAGTAGCTTTTCTGCAGATGGAGCGGGGCAACCGGCGAGGGGCACTGAAGATGTTTCGCCGCGGCCTGCCAAAGCTGCGCGGCCTGGCTGATGTATGCCAGGGAATCAACGTCGCTGCATTTCGCTCTGAAGCCGAGCAGATTCATCGCGCGCTTTCGGAGGCGGGCCCGGCCCAACCCGTTGTGCTGTCAGCAACTTCGTTTCCGAGGATAGCGTTCATCAATCCCTATGACGGGGAAACGCCGGAAGCGTTGGGAGTACTGCTGCCTGGCGAATCTGAGACTGAAGAAGCCTGAGGCATATAGGGGCGCTCGCGTCTGCGGCGTATCCATCAGGCTCGTTTCCTACAGTGAGGACGACGCGGGATTCGCGGACGGCTTAGCAGGGACGGTCTTACCTTTTACTTTTTCTGCCACGCGACGCCCCTGATTTGAAAGGATTAGTGTCGCTGCAGGGAATTTCTGGTTGCTGAGCAACAGCCCCTTTTCCTCAAGTTGGCTGACGTCATGCCACGGGACCAGAGTGTCTTCACCGTTAAGGGAGTGAAGCCTGTAATCTTTGTTGCCGTCAAGATAGCGGTGGGACTTGAGCGTTTCGCCGCGCAGGAGGGCATCCAGAAGGCGCGTCTGTGATGGAGAGAGGGCGTTGGCGGGCGAGCTATTTGCTCTTCGTAGAAGGAAGGCACGCAGAAACAGGCTGATCTTTGCGGCCGCGGCGCGCAGGTTCATCCCAGTTCGTTGACGTGCTCTTGCAACTTGCGCTGGCTGATCTTTACATATTGGCCGGCTTCGATTTGCGTCATTTCCTCTTCTGACAGTCGCAAGCGCAGGATGTCAAGGGCATCTTCCGGGCTCTGCCCGTAGGCAAGTTTTTTCTTGCCGTTCTTCATGTCGAACAGGTACATATAGTGGGGATTGGAAAAGCTGCTCATCTCTTACGCCTTTACGAGAGCTTGCTGGTACATTCCTTCGTACCCGCGCTGCTGTTCATCCTTTGACAGTCCGCGATTGACCTCGGCATCGAATTTGCCTGCGAGCAGTTCCCGGTAGAAGCCGTAGTTGACGCCCTTCACCTTTTCGTCGTCCGGGAAGCGGTGATAGTTGTCATTGCCCATCAGGCTTTTGCCTTCGGCTATCAACTGAAAACCCAGAGCGGAGCCGGGATAGGGGGCGTAGTAGGAGATTGACGGGAAGACCCGCTTCATCCGTTTAAGCATGCGCATCGTCTTGAAGGCATCCTCATCGGTTTCGCCAGGGATGCCCAGCATGATGTTGGACCAGAAGACCGGCGGCTCTTTGCCCTCCGCTTCCATTTCATCACCTAAATCGTTGACAAGGTCGATGGCGAAGTTGTTGTCCTCCTCGGTGCATTCCTTGTTAAGCAACTTCAGAATGCGGTCGCTGCCCGATTCGAAACCGATCGAAATCAAGTTCCAGTTGGTCTCGCGGACCAGCGCTGTGAAGAGCTCCGGCCACTGCCGTACAGTGTCGGCGCGGCCAGCTGCCCAATAGGGCCAAACTTTGTTGGCACGGCGGGGGTACTCTTTGATCCATTCCTGCAGCCATTTGGGGCTCTGGAAAAACATGGAGTCGTGGATAACGACAGAGCCGACCCCGTATTTCTCGTCAAGTGCGTTAAGCTCGTCTATCACCATGGCAACAGGGCGGCGGCCCATGTTGGGGATGTAGGAAGCCTCGTTGCAGAATACGCATTGCCATGGACAGACCCGGCTGGTGATAATGGTGGCAACAGGCGGCGGACCCCAACCGCACTCCGGCTCCATCGGCCAATTGAAGTTTCGCGCCAGCTTCAGAGCTCGATATGCGCGACGCGGCCTTGCGTTGGCGAGCGCCTCGCTCCAGTTTGCCGGTTTGGGCCACAGTTCGCGGTCGATCTCGGGCCACTCGGCCATGGAGCGTGCACCCTTGCCGAGAAAAACTCTGGGGAAACTGTCCGGGTCGCGTACCAGGTCGACGATGACTTCTTCACCGGCACCCTGGCAAATCTTGTCGAATGCGTCAACTTCCGCCATTTCGTCGGGCGCGACTGTCGCGTGCATTCCTCCGGCCATGACGATGCCTTCTGGATTTATCTCCTTGAAGATCTGCGCGGCCTTCAGTGCCACCGGAAAGGTATAACTGCGCACATTCATCAGAGCCATCTTGTAACCGGGGAGTTTCCGAGCCAACTGTTCCCAGGAAGTGACGGCGCGCGTTGAGACAATATCCGTTTCAATTCCGTTCTGGTGCAGTATGGTGCGCAGGAGCCCGAGTCCGTGGTCCTGCCACTGCTCGTGTGGACCTTGCGGATAGACCAGATCGCCCAAATCGCCCAGATCGATCCAGACGATGTCGCTCTTGCGTTCCGTGCTCCAGGGCCAAATCGAATTCAACAAATGCTCCTCCAGCTACAATAAAGTGAAAGATCAGCCGTGACCAGGCTCATCGGCGCCGCTCCACACGCTCGTGGAGGGTTCGGCAGCCTGCTACAGGCTGGCATAGCGGCCGACAGTTTCGTCGATCTCTTCAGCCCAAGCGTCGATACCGCCGGCCATACTAACTGCATTGGACCAGCCTTGTTGGCGGAGAAAGACGGTTACTTGTGCGCTACGCAACCCTTTGTGGCAGAAGAGGACGACTTCCGTATCCTGGTTCTGACGCAGGGCTTCCGGAATGGCGTCAAGCCGCCGTTCGCGCAGGTCGCTCAGAGGCAAACTGATGAACTCGCTCTCAGGAAGACTGGCCAATTCAAGTTCATTGGGTTCCCGGACGTCAACCAAAAAGAACTCAGTGCGTTCCTGTTGTTTATCGACTACATCTTGCACACTTACTTCCGGTGCGCCATACGGGTTGGGCATTGTTATTGCTCTCGCTATCGTGGCTTGGGTTGTTGGTGCTAGCCAATAGACAGAGTCTGATCAGACCAATGCGTTTTTGCACCAAGATCAGAAGTCGGCTGGATCGATCGGTTGACGCCCCCCGAATCCGGCGTTGACGTCGTGCCAAAAGCTGAGATCGTCTTCACCATGCTTCCAGCAGAGATAAACTTCGCGGCCGTCGCGAATCGACAAGAAATCGATCAACCCTTTGTCGATGTCTTTTACGAGGATACCCATTTCCAGGATGCCCTTTACGCCCGACTCCAGCTTGTTGAAATGGGAATAGACGGTTCCGGCTGCAGCGTTGCCGCCGTTGTGGGCCGCCTTTTGCAGGACTGGCCAGATATCGGGCCGCAGACGGATAATCTCGGTGCGAGCCTCTTGCACCTGTTCCATCAATGCCTTGACAATAGGTAGCGCGGCTTTCGCCTCATTCAACGTATAATAGCGGGCCTGCATAGGACTCCAACCTGGTCGGAGCAAAGGCGAATCAACCGGCCGCCCGTCCGATCCTGCAACGGGCGACCGGTAAATTGCAGAGAGTTCTCGGCCTCTGCCGATTCGATTCGATTCGCGGGAAACTAGTGACCGCAGCCACTTCCGCAGCCGGCGCCGGCTGCGGCACCGGCCTCGGCGCCATTTGTTCGGAAGCTGCTGCCGCAGCCGCACGAACTGGTGGCGTTGGGATTCTCGATATGGAATCCGCCACCCATCAGGTTGTCAATATAGTCGATGCTGGAACCGGCAACATAGAAGATGCTCGTCGGATCGATCACGACACGCAGACCGTACTGCTCGAAGACCTGGTCGGCATCCTGGATGTCGTCATCGAAAGTCATTCCGTACTGCATCCCTCCGCAGCCGCCGCCTTTGACAAAGACGCGCAACGCGTGAGACTCGCGCAGGCCCTTCTGATCGAGAATGCCGCCCAGTTTCTCGGCCGCATTTTCCGTTAGCGTCACTTCTTCTGTCTTAGTGTCGGTCAATGTAATGTCCATCGAGATCTCCTTAAATGTATGGACGGGTCTGAACTGGTAACAAAGTAATTACTAAGACTCTTGGTAGAGTTCCTGCTGTGATCAAGGTTTGGATCAGGGCGCCGATTCGCCTCACTCTATTTGCGATGGAATTCTGAGTTTGTTCCGGGAAGGCGATTTTGCCTCCAAACGGTAATAGCCGAAAAATGATTGCAAGGAATTCGCTTCAGCCACCAATCTGGTTCATAGCCCGGTCCTCGGCGAATTCGCCTGAGGCAAGACCGTGACCCCACGGTTTATGGAATGCGCCCTCCTTCATTAGCGCTCGAATCTTATCGAATCCGGCGCCGGCGCGCAAAGGTTCGAGCAGGTCGACCTCATCATCGCGCAGGAGACAGAGTCGAAGCTTGCCGTCGGCAGTCAGTCGTACGCGACCGCAGCCCTGGCAGAACGGCTCGGTGACGCTGCTGATAAAGCCGAGCGTGCCTTTTGCTCCGGGGATTCGAAACGGGCGGCTGGGATCGACAAAATCGTAGCTGGCCTCTTCAAGCCCACCAAAAACGGACTCGACTTTCTGGCGAATCTCACGGAAAGAGACGACGTGGCTCAACTGAAAATCGCTCACTTCTCCAAATGGCATCATCTCGATGAATCGGACTTCCCAGTCCTTCTCCAAGGTGAGCCGGGCCAGATCGGTGACATCTTCCTCGTTGAATCCGCGGGTCACAACACAGTTTAGTTTGACGGGTCGCAACCCGGCCCGTTCGGAGGCGTCGATTCCCTTCCACACATCGTCGATGTCGCCCCAACGCGTGATTCGGCGGAAGCGTTCGGGATCGATTGTGTCGATGCTGATGTTGACCCGGTTCAGGCCAGCGTCGGCCAGCGGCTGCGCCAAGTCATGCAGAAGGAGGGCGTTTGTCGTCATGGCCACATCCTTAATTCCGGGAATGGCCGAGATTTGGCGCACCAACTCGACGACACCTGGCCGGATAGTCGGTTCGCCGCCGGTCAGACGAATCTTGTCGACGCCCAGGCTGGCCGCGACATTGACGAGAAAGATAATTTCTTCGTCGGACATCAGTTCATGGCGCGGGCGAAACTGCATGTGTTCCGGCATACAGTATACGCAACGCAAATTGCATGCGTCGGTAAGGCTGATGCGCAGGTAGCGGACACGGCGCCCATAGCTGTCATGGGTTGGCTCGGTCATTGCAGCCAGTGCGTCGGCGCCCGGCGGAGGCGTCATGGTTATGCTGCCATATTTTGTTTGATGCTTGTGCCCGTTCTGCTCAGCCACCGCCACTTCTGTCAGCGGGAGCTCCTGCAGTTTCGGATTGCGTAATGTCATCGGCATATTTGCAGTTTCCCAATGGGACGGTTCCGCTTCTCAGATAATCAGCTCAACGTTCTGTGTTCCGGGAGCGCCTTCTCCGGTTTCAACCTGTACACGAAAACTGCAGCAGCTTTGACCGTCAGCAATGGCTTGAACAAGGTCGCAGCTCTGACCGCTTAGCGATTCCACGAGCGCCAAATCCATGCAGCAGAGTTCCTTGTGCTCCGCAGCCACCCCTGTATAGGGACAGTTGTGGGTGTGGAGCAAGCCGGTAGTTGGCTCCCAATGCGACAGGTAGCCTCTCTCGTTAAGGAAGGCGACGACCCTATCCATTCGTTCGTCCAACCTCTCATCATCCGGGCCGTCAAGCGCAACTGGTTGTGCCATTTCCTGGGCTAATTTTCGAAAGCAGCCGTCGATCTTTTCAGGAGGAAGCATCTGTTTCATCTGCCGTACAACGCCGGCCGTCAAGAGGGCGAAATTGTCCGGAAAATGGGAATCTGCATTCGCAGTCAATGAATAGATCTGTTGGGGACGGCCGACTTTTCGGCGACCCTTGGCTTTGGAGACTGTGATCAGATTGTCTGAAAGCAGTATATCCAGATGATACCTTACCGATATCGGCGCCAAGTCCAGCCGTTCAGCCAGTGCTCCGACCGAGGCCTGACCATCCTGTTTGAGTATCTCTAAGATGCGACTGCGAACTGTCTGCACAATATTACTCCAAGAAATTACTCCAAGAAAACGATTGAGCAGGTTGGCTTCTATTTTAACAGAGAGAGCGGGCCGTGTCAAACATTTTTATGAACAAATTCATAAAAAACTATTACGGGTGTCTCATGGTACTGGTTCGTCTGGCTTCCAGACGGCGCTGGGTGGCATCTTGCGAGGCAGAAGAGAGGCGTCTCGCGGCGCGCTGGCAGTTGTTTTTGCTGGCGCAGTTGCTGAGCCACCATTCTTGACACGCCGGTCGTCGTTGGAACTTGTGGGGGAGGTGGCGACGCAACTGGTGAACAGCCGCGGCATTGCTCGCCAGCCGACACGCTGCATTGAAGGCGCACGGTGGGTGAGGGATGGTTTTGGAGGGGGGCGTTGCGGGGGCGCAGCCCCTGCACAAGGGAGGGCGCTTGCGCCCGACCGCCCATATACAAAGAGGATGACAGCTACATATAGGGTGATAGCCTCTGGCTGCGAGTGCGCAGAGTTCATTGTATAGGGGCGACCGACAGCCCTTGGCCGCCTGAGAGCGTCTGTGCCCGCAGGCGAACTGCCGAGGATGGTGGTCAGCGAATAGGGACGGGAGACGCTCTGAATGCCAGGGTGAGGCTGCGCTGCGGGGCCGCGAATCGACGGTGGCTGCGTAGTTACTCACGGGCTGAAAAGGCATTGGGGGAGAGGAAATCAGTGGATGAGAATCGACGATTTCTTTGCGTTTCGGGCCAACTGCAGTGGACATTTTTTCCATGCCTTGACTTGCCTCTTGCTTTGAGATACCATGCTTTGGAGGCGTTGCAACAGCAGGTCATCCTCATTTCAGACGAATGACAATGTGTCCAGAGTATTTAGAGAGCAACTGCTTCGATTTCCTCTTTCACCCCGTGCAACACGTACCCATTTGATGAGTCTTCGCCACCATCTCACCGCAGCTTGCGACTGGCGGTAGGTGCAAATGGAACCGAAACCCTTTCGTGCGGAAGAAGTCTACCAAGACGCATCCTGTCCCTCCCGCCCTTTAGAGCTGAGCCGCGGAACATTATTCTGTTCAAGTGCGTCAGTTCTTGTAGGCTGTCCGACCGGCACAGCGCGCCTACCAGCTAAGACAGCCCATCCATATCCCTTTGACGTCGAATTGAACTCGATTCATTGATCGTCAGCCATTCACGAAAGAAATACCCATGCTTAACTTTTGTTGTGTCAGCAATGACAATCGACTTCAGGAGTTCGACCTTCCCAGTTCACGTTTGTTCCGTACCATTGGATTGGGGCTCCTCCTGGCTTTGGCCATGGTGGCCTTTGCCAACACGCCCATTTTTGCCCAGTCTCCTCCCTCCCCGAATGTTCTAGTAGACGATTACGCTTCCGTCCCTAAGAACGACAGCGTGGATATTGAGGTACTGGGCAATGATACAATCCCTGAGTTTGGCAGCTTTGATTTCACCGGCCCGGAGTTCGGAAGGATTACATCCTTTTCGAGCAATGCATTTACGAAGATTCTCTCCTTCAACTACAGGCCCAACACGAATTATGTAGGCAGTGACAACTTTTACTATCTGGTCTCCGACAGTAACGGGCGGACACTACACGCGGCCGTTTACATTACGGTCTATGCGGAACTTGATTGCGCCACCTGTCTCATCAGGCACGCAGCAACGCCCATCAACATTACGATTGGCGGAGATGGTGCTTTCAACTTTCACTTCATTGGAGACGGCGGCGTCTCCACGGGGCCGGTACTCCCGCCGGTGCGAGAATTGACCGAAGCGTACTCGCCTGAATCGGGTAACATCGTCCTGTTTGAAGGAGAAAACTCGATTTCTGGCGCACCGGTAGTGATCAGCTACTTGTCAACCGAGCAGGTTGTACATGTGAATACTTCCTACATGGACCGGCACAATGGTTCGATGAAACCTTACATCTTCGTCATTGACCTGGATGAGGAAGTGTCGCACTGGGAGTGGTGATCTCTCGAAGCAGATTTGCAGGTTCAGGACTGCGGCTGAGCAGGCAGTCAGTTGCAGGCGGCTGCCAGAGGGAGGCGACACTTCAGCAAAGTAAAGTGACCGAGTATCATTTTCGGGAAACAAGAAAGGAGGCGCGCGACAAAGACAATGGACCACGAGAGCATCTGGTGCAGGACCAATTGACGTCAAGAAACCAGTATGGCAGGACGTCAAGACCGGCCGTTGGCCGAAGAGCCAAGCGGCCCAACCCACGAGCGAAAGGGACCATCATGTCAGATTCGCGAAACAACAACCAGGAGTTGAGCAGACGTGGATTCCTGCAGGCGATGGCAATCGGCGCAGGCGGCGCCGCGCTGGCCGCATGTGTAGTGCCGGAAGGGGCCATGCCGGCCGCCGAAGAAGCAGCGGCGCCCGCGCAGGAAAACCTGCCGATCATCTATTGGTCGATGTTCGGTCTTCAGGAGGCTGCCCAGGCACAGAACCAGGTCGAACGCTTTAATGAAGAGACCGGCGAAGACGCGATTTTCATGTCGATTGGCTGGGGCAATGTAACCCAGAAAGCCCAGGTAGCAATTCAGGGCGGCAACCCACCCGACATGGTATCGCTCTGGTCTCAGGCTTATACGTGGGGTCCACGCGGGCTTTTGCTGCCCCTCGAGGACTACGCCGAACGGGACGGTTTTGACGGTGAGGGCTGGTCCAAACCGGCATGGGATGCGCTTTGGTCGGATGGCCATCTCTGGGGCACAGGCCATACTCTTAACGTCTTCGCTCTGCACAGCAACGACACGCTTTTGGAAGAGGGCGGGTTCAGTGCAGACAGCCCGCCCGAAACTTTCGCCGACCTTGATGCGATGGCGGAGGCACTAACAACCTTTGATGACGACGGCAATATCACCCGGTTGGGCTTCCTGCCCTGGCTCAGGTCAGGCAGCCTTTGGCACTGGGGCTGGGCCAATGGCGCTCAGTTCTACGATGAGGATACCGACACGATCACAGCTGATTCTGAAGAGGCGTTGCTCTATACTCTCGAATGGTTCAAGTCTTACGCGGATCAGTACGATATCGAGAAGATCGACCGTTATGTATCCGGGTTCGGCAATCGCAGTTCACTGACGGAAGATCCCTGGTACGTTGACAAGATCGTCTTGCAGATCGACGGCAGCTGGAAGCGAAGTTGGATCCCGCGCTATGCACCCGAGCTTGAATACTCGGTATTCAAGTCCCCGTATGGCCCTGGATACACCGAACCAACCAGCCTGGTTGAGATTGGCGCGATGTTCAACGTTCCCAACGGCGCCAAGAATCCGGACGGAGGATGGAAACTGGCCCACTTCATGGCGGCCAAGCAGCAGCAGATTGAGTTTGGCAATCTGGTTGGCGACGTTCCCCCTCTGAACGAAGCTGCGCGCGATCCGGAGTTTCTGAATTCGCTACCATTCAACGAGCTTTATGTCGAGTTGACCGAGTCGGCGGGCGGCCGCGCCTGGCCGCGCATTCCGGTTCTGGAGCAGTACAAGACTGAGATTCGGCGCCTCCAGGACGAAGTAATTCACGGCCAAATCGAACCGCAGCAGGGCTTGGACGATATGACAGCGAAACTGCAGCAGGAGTTGATCGACTTCCGCCAGCAGGTTGGCTAATAGAGAAGTCCCCTGGCACGTACATCCCGGCGGGTTGACTAATCGACCCGCCGGGAAACAGGAGAAGGCGGGCATGACACTTGGACTTACGCGACAAGAGTTTCGGCGCTTGCGGGTAGGATTGCTTTTTGCGCTTCCCTGGATCATCGGTTTCATGAGTTTTACGATTTTCCCGGTCGTTTACTCTTTCTACTACAGCCTCAACGTGTTTACGACTTTTGGGCAGCCCCTGCACTGGGTCGGGTTGAGCAACTATTTCAAATTGGTGAATGACGATCTCTTTTGGGTTTCGCTTTATAACACGATGTACATGGTCGTCTTTGGCGTCTCCTTTCACATTTTTCTGGCCATCATTCTCGGGCTACTGCTCAACCAGAATTTGCGCGGCGTTTCCATTTACAGGACCGTCTATTATATTCCAACGATCGTCCCGATTGTCGCCACTTCTGTGCTCTGGATGTGGGTGTTCAACCCTGAATTCGGTCTTATCAATTCCGCGCTAAGCGTAATAGACGTCCACGGTCCGGGATGGCTGACCGACCCAATTTTGTCAAAGCCATCGTTGATTCTGATGGGCGTGTGGACCATCGGTGGAACATTAGTAATTTTTCTGGCCGGGCTGCAGGACATTCCCCAGCATCTATTTGATGCGGCGATGATCGATGGCGCGGGGGCCCTGCAGAGGATCAGGAATGTTACTCTTCCGATGCTGTCCCCGGTAATCTTTTTCAATGTAATCATGGGCGTAATCAGTGGTTTCCAGATTTTCGCCCAGGCTTTCATCATGACCAGGGGCGGCCCCTTAGACACGACCCTGTTCTACGCCTACTACCTTTACCAGAACGCTTTTGAGTTTTTCCAAATGCCCTATGCTTCGGCGATGGCCTGGATCTTGTTCCTTGTCGTAATGGGGACAACACTGATCATTTTCCGCAGCTCGGCTCGCTTGGTTTACTACGAAGGTGAGGAACGATAGGGCCATGGGCAGGACAACGACGACCCTAAAGCGGCAACAACAGGTGGGTACCTCTGGCTTGGGCAGCCTCACGAGGACACAACGCGAGACGTTGAGCCATTCAGCCAGCCATGTCGGACTTTTCGTGGCGGGGCTTCTGTTCTTCCTGCCTTTCTTTTGGCTGGTTTCCACTTCATTGAAGGATCTTGACCAGATATTTACGCTGCCGCCCGTTTGGATTCCCGACCCGTTTCGGTGGCTGAACTATCCGGAGTCATTGAGTTACTTCCCATTTTTTCAGCAGTTGCGCAATACGCTGGTCATAGCAGTTTCGGCAGTGTTTCTGACGGTGGTTTCGAGCTCCCTGGTCGCTTACAGTTTCTCAAGGCTGCGCTGGCATGGCCGCGACATTCTATTCTTTGCCATGCTTTCGACGATGATGCTGCCTTACCAGGTTACGATGATACCGCTTTTCATCATGTTCAGGAGTCTTGGCTGGGTCAATACGCTTCTGCCGCTGATTGTGCCTCATGCCTTTGGCGTTCCGTTTTTCATTTTCCTGCTGCGCCAGTTCTTTCTTAGTCTGCCCAGAGATCTGGACGACGCCGCCATTATTGACGGTTGCTCAGAGTTCGGCGTCCTGTGGCGGGTCATACTTCCTCTGGCCAAGCCGGCTCTGGCTACGGTGGCGCTCTTTCAGTTCCTGGGAAGCTGGAACGATTTCATTGGGCCGCTGATTTACCTCAATGATCCCAGCAAGTACACGCTCTCGCTGGGAATTCAAGTCTTTGTCAGTACGGTAGGTGTTCAGTGGGGATGGATGATGGCGGTAACAACGGTGTTGACAGTGCCAGTTATCGTGCTCTTCTTCTTTACGCAGAGGACATTCATTCAGGGCATTGCCCTTACCGGCATCAAGGGGTAGCAGGACGGCCGCAGGCCTCACAGGCTGGGAACAGATTCAGTGTGTTGACTCCTGATTCAGGAGGGCTCCTTTGTCCAGACATGAAGGTATCCTGATTGGTACCCATTATGAATATCCGTTCGGCGGCATGGCGACACGGCCGGAATGGCTGCCGCAGGGGGAGGAAGACTGGCGTCGGGATCTGGAGATGATCAAGGATACCGGCTTCGACTCGGTCCGCATCCGTATCGGCCTCGACAGCAGTCTGGACGAGGTAGGGCGTCTGTTGGACATTTGCCACGAGCTGGGCATCGGCGTTCTGTTCGGTTTTGCAACTTTCTACGTGCACAACAGTTTCATTGAAGCGTTTCCCGATGCTAAGGTGGTGGATCGAAACGGAGTTGCGTACCCCCGGCACGAACATGATTTCAGCTGGCAGCGAGCTTGTATCAACCATCCCGAGTATCGTCGCCAGAGAGACCAGCTGCTGGCCGACACGGCAACATGCTTTGCTTTCCACCCGGCGATCATCGACTGGGACGTACACAATGAACCCAGTATCGGTCCCGGTGACCATGCTTGTTACAGCCCGCATACGGTAGCCCGGTACCAAGAAGATCTGGCGACGCGGTTCTCTTCAATCTCGCAGGTGAATGATCGATGGGGAACGTCATTTGGCGACTTCAGTAGTGTCGAGCCGCCAACAGAGGTAGATCAGGATCCGGACGGCTCTTGGAGAGACTGGCGGGAGTTTATCGCACGCAACCTCAGCGAGTTCCTATTGGGCGGCATTGATATCATCAAACAGCATGCGCCGGGCGTTCGGGCTAGTTTCAACTATACGGACCCGTATGGAATTCAGGGGAACGGGCAGGACTGGTGGATACTTCCGCAGCTGGACTACGCGTCGTCAAGCCACTACTGGGGATCAGGGCCGCGCACGGGGGCAGAGGCCGGATCGCGCATCGCTCTCCTCAAGGCACTGGCGCCCGGCTCCCAGGCCTGGTTGACCGAGTGCCAAGGGGGACCATTCCGTTCGGACATTTTGTGGCGGGGCATCAATATTGAGGCCGAAGTTAACCAAGTTTTCAGTTACGCCAGTCACGCCCACTACTTCTATCGCTGGGAACCGCTGATGTCGGGGCCGGAACCTTGGATCAACCACATGGTTGATGCCGACGAGTACGACACAGAGCGAAGGCTGGCAACCAAGCGAGTTATCGCGGACCTGCGGCGCTACGAAGACCTGATTGCAGCTGGCGACACGGTCCCTGCCAGAATTGGCATCTACTTGACTCGCGAAATGATTTGGGCGGCAAACGCCCGCGAAGTGCCGATCAGTGAAGTGGTAGTCGGCCTATACGCCCTTTTCATGGACCTGGGCTTTGAAGTCACGTTCGTACCCAATGCCTTCGATGCTGATTGCGGCCTGGAAGTCGTCGCGATCCCCTTCACTCTAGGCATATCGTCAGCCGAAGCGCAGGCCCTGCAGACTTATGTAGAGAAAGGCGGCAGAGTCATTGCCGAATTGCCAATGACAGATCTGGAGGAATGCCAGAAGGTTGGCGAGGCTCTAGGTTTGGCCTGCCGCGAGTGGATCAGTCCCATCTACTTCATCGCAGGTTGGAGCGTAAACGATTCAGACGGAAAGTTCGGGGGATTCGCATTTCACGACCAGGTGTTGTTGGACGACTTCCGTGGTCATGCGGTTGCAACTTACCGTGATAGCGGCGAACCGGCGCTGATAACCGCCGGGCAGGATGGCAGGCTTCTGATTCCAACTTTCGCGCTTGGCCGCTCCTATTTTTCATCGCTTCACCGCGGCCTGAGACGGTTGATACGTGAGTGGCTTCCCGAATCACTGGCTCCCGATGTTACCATAGAGGGCGTCCCTGACGAGTACCGTTCTCTCGTGGAGGCCCGCCTCGTCGAGAGCGAACGCGGCAACCTACTCTTCGTGATAAATCGGTCGGGGTATGACTGGGATGTAGAAATTCAGCCAAGAGGCTACGGCGCGGAAAAACTCAGGTTGCCGACCTTTGGCGCCGCCCATCGTTTGGTGCGAAGGATCAACCAATAGACAGTTCGAAATGCGTTTGTGCACTACGCTACAGGACGGGCCGGCGATTCCTTGCCCTCAGGCAGCGACGGCAGAGCGGGTTGTTGAGGGCAGAGGCATTGTAAAGAAGAATCTGATTTTTCCATTAAGAGGGAGTGAGGAATGGAGACGAGAGCCGCAGTTGTATATGAACACGACGCACCAGTCGTCGTTGAAACGTTAACGCTGGACGATCCCAAAGATAACGAAGTCCTGCTGCGGATGGGAGCTAGCGGGGTATGCCACTCCGACCTGTCGGTGGTGAACGGCACGATTTTTTACCCCCCGCCGGTCGCACTCGGCCATGAGGGAGCCGGGGTGGTGGAACGCGTCGGAGCGAATGTTTCCTATGTCAAGCCGGGCGACCACGTCATATTGTCGTTCGTGACCTACTGCGAAGCCTGCGTGATGTGTGAGATGGGCCGCGTATGTCTGTGCCAGGGTATCGATGCACGCAAGGGCTATCTCCTTGACAACACCTGCCGTTTGCACAACAACAAGGGCCATGACATTCCGCAGATGTCCCGCATCGCCACCATGTCGGAGTTGGCCGTCGTACCCGAACAGGCCCTGATCAAGATTGATTCGGGTTATCCGCTGGACAGGGCCGCGCTGGTCGGCTGCGGCGTCACTACAGGGGTAGGCGCGGTGTTGAGAACAGCTGAGGTGGAAGCAGGAAGCACGGTCGCTGTCATTGGCACAGGGGGCGTAGGCCTCAATGCAGTTCAGGGCGCGAAAATCGCTGACGCAGAGCGCATCATCGCGGTAGACCTGATGGAAAACAAGTTGGAGTTTGCCCGTCAGTTTGGCGCAACCGATACAGTGAACGGCTCTGAAGTGGATCCGGTTGAGGCCGTCAAGGAGTTGACGGGAGGATTGGGCGTCGACTATGCCTTTGAAGCGATCGGAAGCTCTGTGACAATCAGGCAGGCCTTCGATATGGTTCGGTTTGGCGGTACAGCAGTTGCGATTGGATTGGCGCGCCAAGACGATATTGTGCCGATTCCGCCGCAGGAACTGATTTGGGCCGAAAAGAAGCTTTTGGGCTCCTACTACGGTTCATCTCGTCCCCGAGTGGATATGCCCGAATACCTCCGCCTCTATGATGAAGGGATACTGAAACTCGACGAGTTGATTACGCAGACTTATCAGTTGGAGCAGATCAACGAGGCGTTTGCGGACATGGAAGCGGGCAAGAACGCCCGCGGGATTTTGGCCTTGGATATGTAGCGCGAGGCAGTTCGGCGACTGCGCTCTATCTGCACGGTTTCTAAGTGGGCTCGGATGAGCGAAGGCCAATAATATCGAGTGACTTCCAGGCTGCGCGTTCGTTGAGCCACTGGTTGTGCAGTTCTGTTGGCAAGGCGCCTTCACCGAGTCTGCGTTCAGTTTCTTTGCTGCAACGAAGTTCGACGCCAAAGCTGTTGGATTCGCGTCCGGCTTTCTCTATGCGCGTCCGCAGGTTACCCAGCCCCGCCAGAGCGGCAGAGACCTCCCCTTCCGATGGGACACTGTCGCTAAGAATTCCTTCTTCCTGGTCTGCCTTTCCATCCTGTAGTCGAGTCAGTTGCCAACGCCAGCGCAGACCGCCGGCGTTTTCGTCGCCTACGACGGAGACGTCTACGGAAAAGTCGGCTTGGCTGGCAAGTGCCGACTTGTAGAACTGATATACGCCGCGAAAGTTGCGACTGAACTGCGCGGGCGGAAGATCGCGGCGGGCTTGTTTACCGTAACCCCTGCTTGACAGCCTCTCATCTAGAATTGCAACTACGCCCCGGTCGGCAGTTCGCCTGATCAGGCGACCAAATCCCTGTTTCAGTGACAGGGTCATCAGCGGGACCATGTAATTTCTGAAGCTGCTGCCGTCCTCGATTTCTTCCAAAGCTTTCATGCGGGCGTCGTGCAAGGGGTCGCTTGGTGTAGGAAAGGGCAGTTTGTCCAGCACAACCAAGCTTAGGTCGTCGCCGGGGAGATCGACACCTTCCCAGAAGGATTTCGTTGCCAGGAGTACGCTGTGCGGCGTCTCTCTGAACCAGTCCAGTAGCGCGTTGCGGGGCAGTTGTCCTTGGGCCTGGAGGGGCCAGGCCACGCCTTCCAATCTGTTACAGGCCTGTTGCAGTCCGCTCCAACTGGTAAAGAGACACAGTGCCCTTCCCCTGCTCACATTGAGCAGGCGCTCCAGTTCAATGGCCACGGCGTCGTAGAATGGGTCTTTGGCCCGCCAGTTAAAGGGTGGCAGGGCCGGTTGATATAGCAGGGCCTGTTGAGTGTAGTCGAATGTTGCGCCAGCTACCAGTTCCAGTGGAATTTCAGACACTCCGCATCTACTTCTGAAATGCTCGAAGTTGCCGTCAGTTGCTAATGTGGCGCTAGTACATATGACCGTGCGTCCTTCCTCGACAAACAGATGCCGAGAAAGCTTCTGGGCCGGGTCGATAGGCGCGGCATGAATGCGAAGCTTCAGGTGGCGAGCTCCGCTGATTTTTTCGGCGTAGCGTACAGTGACGTCATCCCTTGAACTGGTGGCAACGGCCTGCAGTTTCGCGGCAAGAGAGCCCAAGGCGGTCACAGCCAGGTCATAGTTGGCCTTGTCTTCTGACTCCTCGGGGGAGAGGGGAGGGTGCCCGTCCTGTTCCGGCCGTTCGTAAGGATGCGCCTGACGCATATCATCCTGCAGTTTTCGGAGGCTGGCGGCCACCTTTTTCATTTCTTCCAGCTCGTGGTCTATGCGAAAGACTCTTTGTTCCGACAACCGTTCCACTTCTGAGAAGGCAAGCCGGTTGTGCCAAAGCAGCTCATCCAGCAGATCGTTTTCCAGGTGTGCTTTGAAGACGGCGCCCGCCAGAAGCTGCTCCAGAGCATAGTCAGAGGTCTCCACTTCGAACACCGATGTGGCAGTGTTTTCGAGCTGGTGGGCCTCGTCAACAATGTAGACATCAGCCTGCGGTAGAATGGCCTGTCCTACTTCTCCCAGCTCGAGCGCATTCAGCAGGAGATGATGATTAGTTATGATCACCTGTGCCTGGCGTGCCTTTTCCCGCATCGTGTTAACGAAGCAGTTGTCATCGAAATGGGCGCAGTTGCGGCCAATGCAGTCGTCGGGGAAGCTGACGACTCGGGGCCGCAGATCGTTCTTCAGGACAAATGGCAAGTCATCGACATCCCCGGTTTCTGTATCCGACAGCCAACTGCGGAGATAGGCGACCTGCTCATCCTCCCCGTCCAAAAAGGTAAGACGACTTCTTTCGACGGCCTCTTTTTCCCATTTGTGGCTGCAGACATAGTTAGCGCGCCCTTTGACCACGACGGCTTCAATGGGACGATCGAGGACCTTGCGCAAGAAGGGGATGTCTTTGCGGAAGAGCTGGTCTTGCAATGACTTATTGGCGGTGGCAACTACGACCGTTCGTTCACTGAGGACGGCCGGAAGCAGGTAGGCAATTGACTTGCCGGTACCCGTGGGAGCCTCAATCAGCGCTGGCCGTTCTTCGAGAATGGCATGTTTGACTATTTCTGCCATTTCGGCCTGCCCAGGCCTCAATTCGTAGTCGTCCATTGCGGAGGCCAAAGCGCCGCCGGATCCAAAGAAAGCCGGCAGGTCCGTCTCTTCCAGAGGAGATGGTTTCTGTTCGTCCCTGTCGTTGCCATAGCGGCCCTTTTGCTCTTGAACCTCAATGAGAGAAAGGTCAGCAGGCAGTTCCGAAATGTAGGTCTGCTCAGATTGTTCCATTATTTCATCGTAGCACAAATGTGCAGGTTTTGCAAAAGAAAGGACGCCCTCGATGATGGTAAAGAGGGCGTCCTTTGGGCTGAATTGGGCACTGAAATTGGTGCCAAACCTAGGTACTATTGTGAGTCGCCATCATCCGGGTCCGGCAGCAGCTGGTGAATGAAGTGAATGACACCGTTGGATGCCTCCACATCTGACGTAACGATGCTGACACCTTCAACGGTGACGGACCCGTCGCTGCCCGTGCTGACTGTAATCGTGCCGCCATGAAGTGTGGTAAGGGTCGTTTGCGTAGCCAAGTCCGATGCTTTCAGGGTCCCGGAGACCACATGATACTTCAGTGTATCGGCCAATAGGGCGGAATCGGCCATGAGCGTGTCCAGCCTAGTCTCAGGCAGGGAGGCGAAGGCGGCATTTGTAGGCGCAAAAACGGTATAGGGCCCGCCATCGGCAATTGTCGAGGTAAGTCCGGCCAGGTCCAGCGCCAGAAGCAGAATGTCCAACTGCTCGTAATCTTCCGCCACTTCGATGAGATTGTCGGAACTCGCCTGGCTGGTCGGCTCTGGCATTGCCTCAGCCGTCGCCTCAGTTGTCGCGGTGGCAGTGGCCCCGGCCATCGCATCCGGCGTCGCGGTGGCGGTGGCGGCGGACATTGCATCCGGTGTCGCGGTGGCGGTGGCGGCGGACATTGCATCCGGTGTTGCTGTGGCAGTGGCGGCGGACATTGCGTCCGGTGTCGCGGTCGGCGCCACTGTGCCGCCCGTGCGAATTGCTTCGGCCTGCGCCAGCGTCGGAATGTTGAGCGTGTCCCCAACCTCTATGAGGTCGCAGTTTGAAAGGGAGTTGAAGGAACAGATTGCGGACCAGTATATGGTACTGCCATAGGCGCCCGAAGAAATAGTGCCGAGCGTGTCGCCAGTTTGCACTGTGTAGGAGGCGCCTGGCGTTATGTCAGTTCCTCCGGAAGCGGTGGCGGCGCCTGTTCCAGCAGCAGGCTGCTGGACGACCACGCGGTCGCCATCAACCTGTTCGCCAGAATCGTCAAGGAACAGGACGTTCTCACCGGTTATGGTATAGGAGAACGGCGTTGTTGTGTCATTATAGGTGACCAGCGCCACGATTTCAGACACGTTGTCGACACCGACCTCGCCCGTTTTTCGCTTGATGCCATCCATTGTATCCAACGAACTGGTCAGAAAGACGGTATCCGAAGGGGGTGAGGCATTGAGATAGCGGTCGTACCCGGACTGCATGAAGACATAGAAGCCGGAGCTGTCATCCACTTGCTGGCTGTTCTGGGGATCGTATACCATTTTGATCTTTACAGGCAGGCTCGAATCGACTACCTCCAGACCGAGGTAGTGTTTTGCGAACTGTTCGTTTAACTCGCCTCTAGCCCAGTTCGACCGCACGGCATTGGTTGTTACGACTGCCACAGGCGTTTCGGTCGCTCCTGCTTCGCGTCCTGAAGGTGTAGGCGTGGAGGTTGCGGGCGCCGACGGCGTGGTACCGCTCACGACTTGCTCACCGGATTCATCGACAAATGTTACGTTTTCTCCGGTCAGGGTATAAGACATTGCCATCGTGGTGTCATTGTATACAACAATGGTAACGATTTCGGAGGCATCGCTGGCGCCTATCTCGGTAACTTTGCGCTTAATGCCACCCATTGAATCCAGTGAGCCAGTGCGGAAGACAGTATCGGAGGGGGGAGAAGCATTCAGATACCGATCATAGCCGGACTGTTTGAATACATAGAATCCGGAGTTCTGATCCAGGTCATTGCTGTGTTGGGGCTGGTAATCCATCTTAATCGTGACGGACTGTTCAGTATCAATGACCTGTAGTTCCAAGTAGTGCTTTTCGAACTGTTCGTTCAACTGACCACTTACGGTTGACGAAACGACCGATCCCTGCGCGGTCAGTGCGTATGGGCCTACTATCAGAACCAGCGTCAGCATCGCGACGAGGCCTGCAAAACGCCATGTCTTTTTTAGTTGCATCTGTTCCCTCCAGAATCCCGCATAGTAAAGATAGCCGGCCATGCGAATTGCCGGACTCACAGGCTCAAAAGCGTCTCAATACGCAGACCCTGATGGCGACGCCATACCGAGACAGTTTGCGCATGTTCATCAAGTTTATCTAATTCGCAGGTGAAATTCCAACATGCTCATCCCCTTTATTGGTCCGCCTCCCCTTGAAATCGGATAGGCCTTTTTGCTTCGTGGCGCGACCGTAGGCACAACGCATTGCAATCGTTGATTTTGGTCATCTATGATTGTCGCCGAACGACCAAATGGTGGCAGGGTTGGTTGCTTGCCTGATCGGTGCGATGTGGTACGAGGATCGGGGGGCTATTTGGAAACCCACTGGCGTCGATGACCTGCAAGAGGAAGTTTTGCGCAGAATCCCGGCCGTAGATGGGAAAGTCGAACTGGCCGGAGTCGTTAGCACCGCTCTTGGATACGGCCTGATAGGAGTTGTCCCAGGCATCGGTCAGTCTAATATGCACGCCAGGCAGGGCATCGCCCCGGTCATCTACGGTGACACCCATTACGTACTGGCCTGGGCACTGATCATCGTGCCACAGACGTTCAAGAAAGAAGAGATAGGCCCCGGGGGCGAATGAATTGCCCACCTCAGACAGTTGTCCACTTGTCAGCGATTCCGGTGAAACCCGGACACCGGCGCCGGCGACATCGATGCCGACTGACAGACCGGTATAGGCGGTCATTTGATTCATCTCGTCACACTGGCCCAGGTAGACGGGATGAGTGGCGCGCATGTTCCAGAAGAGGGCGCTTCTCCGGTCTCTTAGCAGCCTGCCTGCGTCAACCGCATCTTTCTCCTCTTCGTTCAGCGACCAACACTGGCTGCAGGGGGCTGATGAGGCCGCAGGCAGTCCAAATGGATCTGGCAGGTCCAGCAGGGTACGTCTTGCCCCTCCTTCAAAGCCGCAGAAGCCGAGTAAACGGGTTACCTGGCCCGCATCGGTTTGTCGCCTCACATATACCGGGGCCGAAGGAATGTTTTTGACGCTGTCTCCCAGGGGACCGATCAGACTATTCGGTTCTTTCAGATCTTGTTCTTCCAGGTCTTGTTCTTCCACTTCTTCGTCCTGACTGTCGGAACTGCTCTTGCCAGCGGCCTCCAACCAGGACGTGCTGAACAGTTCGCCGCCCCCGCTTCTGCAGGTCAGGCCCGGAGGACAGAGGTCGAGCAGCTGCACGCTCTCGCTGATTGGAAACTCCCAGCCGGCGTCTGCCGTTGGCGCCCTTAAGATTGATAGCAGGGCGGGCTCAGCAAGGATTGTCCGCATGATTTCGTTCCATACAGGCGCGGCGGCAGCGGCACCGGTAGCATTGCGCATCGGGCGGCCGTCGGTATTGCCCACCCAAACGCCGCCGAGAAGATGGCGCGTATATCCCATAGTCCAGGCATCGCGATTATTGTCGGTAGTGCCGGTTTTGGCCGCCACTGGCCGACTGAGGGTAAGCTGGCTGCTGGCTCCAAACATAGGTACGCGGGCAGGGTCGTCGCTGAGAATGTCGGTAATCATAGAGGCGGCGGCCTCTGAGATTACTGGTTCACCTTCTGACGAACTGTTTTCCAGCAGGGTCATTCCCTGGGCGTCAGTGATAGTGAGAAGGTATCGGGGAGCAAGATAGCGGCCACCGTTTGCCATGGTATGGTAGGCAGTTGCCAGGTCAAGCAGGGTGACTTCGCCCCCACCCAGAGTCAGGCTTAAGCCATACCAGTCAGTTCCCCGGTGAAGGCTTTTGACGCCCATCTTGCGGGCGCTCTCCAGCAAACGTTGTACGCCCACCGCGTCGAGGAGCTTCACTGCAGGTACGTTGAAGCTATTTGCCAAGGCAGCCCGCGCGGTAACAGGCCCGTGCGCCCTTCGATCGTAGTTAAGCGGCGCGTATTCTTCGATCGAGCTGATGGTATAGGTAATAGGTGTATCCCAGATCACTGTCGCCGGGCTGATAAGGTCGTCGTTAAATGCGGTAGCATAGAGGAGCGGCTTGATTGCGCTGCCCGGTTGGCGAGGACTGATAGTAACATTTACCTGGCCGTCAATCTCTTCGTCTTGGAAATCGACACTACCGACCATTGCCAGGATTTCTGCTGTTCCCGGCCTGAGGGCGATGAATGCCCCGTTGTTCATGTCATAAATGGGTTGCAGCGCGGCGACCTTCTGGGAAACGATTTTCTGGGCCGACTCCTGCAGTGTCAGATCCAATGTTGTATAGATGTGCAGACCGCCGCGCCTGACATAGCCTTCCCCCAATGACCTATCCAGCTCCTGAACCACGTAGTCGACAAAATGCGGCGCACGCGGAGAGTCTATCTCGGGCGATCCACCTAATTCGACCTTAGCGCCAAAGACGGCGTTAGCTTCGTCGAGGGACAGAAAGCCGTGCCGTACCATCAGCGAGAGTACTGTGCGCTGCCGCTCCTTTGCAGAACTGTAGTCCTCGAACAGGTCGAAGAGCGCGGGCGACTGTGGTATTCCTGCCAGCAGGGTGGCCTCTGCCAGGTTCAGTTCCGCGGCCGACTTTCCAAAATAGGTACGGGCTGCAGCTTGTGGACCGTAGGCCATACGGCCATAGTTCAGGAGGTTCAGGTACATTTCCAGCAGTTCTTCTTTGGCGTAGGTTTGCGTCAGCTCGGCGGCCAACCCGGCCTCGGCGATCTTGCGATCGAGAGTTTGATCGTAGCGTTCCTCGGACCCGAGGAACAGATTGCGAGCCAACTGCATAGTGATGGTACTGGCCCCGGAGACGATCTCGCCCTCTTCGACGTTTTGCAGGGCAGCGCCGGCAATCCGAATGGGGTCGATGCCCGCGTTGGCAAAAAATGTTGCGTCTTCGGTGGCGATCGTGGCGTTGATCAAGTGGGGAGAGATCTGATCCAAGGGAACCCACTCACGGCGTCCCTCTCCGATCAGTTCAGCAAGCAAGGTACCGTTGCGGTCATATATAAATGTCGTTTGGAAAACGCGGGGAAGTGGACCAGGCTGATAGATTTGCAGAAAGGCTTCGACGTCGCTCGCTGCCGACATTGCGGGACGACGTCCGACCGTGCGGTTGCCGAAGCTGCAACCGGCTACCAATAGTGTCAGCAGCCACAAGAGGATACGAGAAGTACGCCGATCGAAGTGCATTCCAGGCATGTGGACTCACCGTCGGTTTCAGTGTGGGTCAGGATCTGGCTCACATCGTGAACGCCACGATCGAACGAACCAGGTTCAGTGTGTGTACTACGCCTTACTAAGGGTAACGACCGAACGGCCCACTCTGGTTCCAGAGAACGAGTGCGCTACAGGAGCCGCTTTGCAAACTTTTACCTGTAGCCCATCGTCATGCCTGGTGCACCTCTCCATCGGAGTGCCGGCGAAACCTCGAGCATTTTACTCAAAGGGATTCTGATAGATTTCCAAGTTCTCCGGGATATGCAGAAGATCTCCCGGGCGCAGGATATTGTAGGCTCGGACAGCATTTGGGTTTGCTGCACGGAGCAAACTGATGGGTATTTCATACCTTGCGGCGATGTTGACCCAGGAGTCGCCAGATTGCACTTCGTGAAGCATGCTTTCTTCATGAAGACGAATCGGGATTCCGCGTGGCAGAAGCAGGCGCTCCCCGTTCAAAGACCCGTTAACGTGAACGTTCGCCCCGCGCAAGATACTTTCAGGAAGGCCATGGGCCCGGGCAAGGCCGGCCCAAGTGTCGCCTGGACCCGCAATGTAGTAACGGAGGTCGGAGCAGGACCCAAGAGATACAGTTATGCCTTCCTGCATACTCCACGAGAGTAGCCGGAACTTTTCCAGTTCCGTAGCCGGAAAATATACCAGGTCGTCTCGATAGGTAGGAGGCGGCGTGTTCAACCCAGTGTCCTCAGGGTCTACGGGAAGGTCAGGCATGGGAGGTAGCGGCCTGCCGACTGTCGAGTATCCCGGAGGGAAGGCAAGACCGACCCAACTGGATAGTCTGAGGAGCGATCTTGTCTCCGGGTTACTTGAGGGTCGACCGCCGTTGACGGCGCCAGCCGTGTCATCGACTATACAGTATGAATGGTCTTCAAATTCGGCAGACCGGGCGAAATGCGTTGGCAACGATTTGCCGGTGACTACGGTGCCAGCCAACAGCCCATTGCCCCGCGTCTTGCTCAGCCAACTGGTTGTAAAGTATTCACCGCCTGTGCGGCAGCGCACGGCGGGTGGGCAGTCGGGCAGCTGCACTACCGAATCAGGTACTTCAAAGGCCCACAGGTTCGGGTCGTCGGGCGCGCCAATCAGTTCTCGCATTCCGCGGTCGGCAATTACGGCTTCCATAAAGTTATGCCATAGTGGCGCCGCGCCGGCGGCGCCGCTGTTGCCCCACATGGGCGTGCCGTCACTGTTGCCGGTCCACACACCGGCCACCAGGTACCGGGTAAATCCAACTGTCCAATTGTCTTTGAAGTTTGTGGTCGTGCCAGTTTTTGCGGCCGCGGGCCGGCTCAGCTTGAGCCTGCTGTTGGCGCCAAAAGCCGGCCTGCGGGCTTCGTTGTCGCTCAAAATGTCGGCCATTTGGAAGGCGACGCCCTGCGATATTATCTGTTTCTGTACTACAGGGGGAGGGGACCGATAGCGGCCCAGATCGTCCACCATAAACAGAGCGAATTCGGGATGAGAATAGAGACCCTTGTTGGCAAAAGTACGGAATGCGTTGGTCAACTCCAGCAGCGATATTTCGCCTGCGCCAAGAGACAGACTGAGGCCATAGTCCTCCGGCCTTCTTGTTAGACTGGTTATGCCGAATTCTTTGGCTTTCGACACAAGGCGATCGTTGCCTACTGATGAGAGCAGCTTTACCGCGGGCACATTGTAACTGTTGGCAAGCGCGGTCCGGACTGTGACCGGGCCGTGAAAGGTATAGTCGTAGTTCCGAGGGCTATAGTAATGTCCCATGCCTACGGTATAGGCTGTTGGCGTGTCCCAGATCACGGTAGCGGGAGATATGATGTCATCGGAGAGCGCCGTGGCATAGAGAATTGGTTTGAATGAACTTCCTGGCTGGCGGGTACTGAGTGAGAGATTGACCTGCCCGGCGTCCTCTTCGGTGAAATCGATTCCACCGACCATGGCCAAGAGTTCGCCAGTCTGCGGCTGAATAGCCACCAGCGCGCCGTTAGACATTTGATAGGCCTCGCCGACTCTGTCGATCCAGGCCTGCAGCTCATACTCAGCCAGCCTCTGCATCGGCATGTCCAGGGTGGTGATAATATGCATGCCGGAGCGGCGCATCTTCCAGCGCCCTAGTTCGATGCCGAGGGCTTCGGCCATGCGGCGTTCAAGAGCCTTTTCGACATAGAGAACGAAATGAGGGGCGAGAAAGTCCTGTTTCTGTGAGGAACCAATCAGGAGAATCTCTTCTTCGAATATGGCGTCGGCTTCCTGTGGCTTCAGGGTTTCATGGCGTACGAGCAAGTCAAGTACGACGCGTTGTCTCCGTTTGGCTGCATCGAAACTACGAAAGAGATCGAACGATGCTGGTTGCTGGGGAACTCCTGCCAGGATCGTCGCCTCGGCCCAGGTCAGGTCGATGGCGCTTTTGCCGAAATAGACTTGTGCGGCAGCCTCCGGGCCATAGGCAAGATGGCCATAGTTGACAAGATTGAGATAGATTTCCAGCAACTCTTCCTTATTGAAAAGGATAGTCAGGTCGTGGGCCAGACCGATCTCGTGAAGTTTGCGGTCGAGAGTCTGTTCGAACCGTTCTTCGGGTCCGAGGAATAGATTACGAGCCAGCTGCATTGTAATTGTGCTGGCGCCTGAGGCGATTGACTGGGTCTGCACATTTTGCAGCGCGGCACCGACAATTCTACGGCTGTCTACACCGCGATTCGTGAAGAACGACGCGTCCTCAGTTGCGACGGTTGCGGCGATCAAGGCCGGGGAAATCTGATCGAGGGTAACCCAGGTACGGCGCCCTTCCTCAAAGAATTCAGCAAGTAGCACCCCATTTCTATCGTACAGTCGGGTCGTCTCGAACAGCTGGGGCAATTTACCTTCCGGCTGATACTGTTGCAGGTAATGTTCGACGACCGTCTTTATCGACCCTTCAGGTCGCGGCCCCAATCTTCCAGGCACCAGCTCGTCCAAAGACGGAGCCTCTATTGCGTCCAAACCGAATGGCAGGCCCTCCAGGGCCGATTCGGGCTCCGAGGCATCGTCGCCGGAACAGCCGGCCGCCAGGATGACGGCAAGGAGGATTAAGAATAGCTTTCCTGCACTGCGCGCGCTGTCGAACCAGGATGTGCACCGAATTCCAAACGGGAGGAAAACAGATGCATCTGGTTCGATCATTACGGTGTGGGAGTCGCTGACTACTTTCGTGTTGGTCCTGGCTTTAGTGGCATCCAAATTCGACGGTCCGCAGATTTCTGTCCCAGATCTATCCTTCATTTTGTAGCTGCCTTCCAAGTTGCAACTTTGCCGAACATGCTTCGACATTGCCCTTCGGGCGTCATCTCCTTGCTTTGAACGGACCGACAGGTGCGGCCCAATTCAAAGGTTTAACCATTTGAACGGGAGTTACAAGTTAAATTGTATCACACAAATAGTGTCTGCAGGTGCGAAGATCCGAAGATGCACAGCAGACTTGCCAATTGGCTTTGAAGGTCAAATGGCTACGTAGATAGATTGCAATGAATTTGTAGCCAAGTCAAACGAGAAAACCGCTCGAAAGAGCGGTTAGAGGCGACGGCCGGATTCGAACCGGCGATCAGGGTTTTGCAGACCCCTGCCTTACCACTTGGCTACGTCGCCGAAGAACCTACAGGAATCAATCCGTCCCGGATCCTATCAGGACTAAAGCGCATTGTCAAATGCGGCCGGTCGGGTGTATCATCCGAAAGTCTTACGAAATCCTTCTGATTTTGAGGTTGAGCGAAGCCCATGAAATTCACTGATGAAATGGTCCTTTGTGAGCGTTGCGGCGTTACATTTCTTTGGACTATTGAAGAAAGACGCGCGTCAGAAGAGGGTCAGGCGCCTCCTTCGTATTGTATGGGGTGCGCTTCCATACTGCCTGACAGCGGCCGCCAACGAGGACTGGTGAAGTGGTACAGCCCACGCAAAAGGTATGGCTTTATATCGCCTGCGGATGGACCGGACCTATTTGCACATCGCTCTCGCTTCCGGGAGGTCGGCCGATTGCGGCAAGGGGATCTTGTGGAGTTCTCTGTCGAGGAGACCGAGAAGGGCGCAGAGGCGGTTGAGGTGCGTCTGCTTAATCGACAGCCGAGGCAGGGCAGCCGCGAATCCGGTTAGTGTCGCAAATGGCCAGGTTGCCTATTGCGCGAGCGCTGCGTTCATTCGCAGAAGCTTGCTGAACTGGCAATCGTAAGATTCGGCAACCACAGGCCAGCTATACCGCTCCTGAACGGCGCGGCGAAGTGAAGGTGGGGCCCGACGGGGCATGGCAAGTCGGGCGACAGCTTTGACGTACAGATCATCCTCGTTCTCGTACAGGCAGGCCGCATGCAGGTCGGGGGGTACCAGTTCCGGATAGCTGAGACGATTCGGCAGCAGCGGAAAGACCCCGGCCTGAACCGCTTCCAAAATGCTGATTCCAAAGAATTCGTGGTCGGCTGTGCTGATTACGAGGTCGGCCTCTCGCAGCAGCGCCAGGTAGTCGCTCCTCGACGGCAGAAAACCCCAGTGTTCGATACGATGTGCCAGCCGCGTTTTGGCTTCCTCAAATTCTACCGGTACCCTGCGAAAGTTTTCGCCTGCCAAGGCCAGCCTGAAATTGTGTCCTGCCTCTTCCAACCTGTAGAGCAGTTGGAAAAAGAGGTCCGGTCGCTTGTCGTATTCCCAGCGTTGATTCCAAAGGATTAAAGGCGGGCGCGACGAAACTTGGCGGCGGCTCTCTGCTTGCGGGTCGATACCTACCGGCATGACATGAGAGCGCGCCGCCACTTCCTCGATCTTTTCCAAGTGATTATAGTCCGGAAAATGCTTTAGCAGATTTGGCAATTCATCAAACCAGCTCCGTTGGTGAAATTCGGTATTGAACACGACCATGTCGGCACACAACTGGCTCAACCAGTTCACCATGGCATAGGTCAGATCGGGCTTCTCGCCCGGACGCGAGGGATAGGTCAGCTGGTTTTCGTGCATGTAGAGTACGGTGCGAGTCTGCGCTGGCAGATTCCGCCTCGTCAGAGCTAACCAAGCGGGCAGATTGGTCATGTCTGTTGCCAGGATCAGGTCGGGCGGATGCGTCTCGCCGAGGATCTCGGTTTGAGCTGCCAGTTCGACGGCGGCCCCTTGCATGCGCCATTTCCAGAAGCGGCCGGCCAGCGTGAAGAGTTGGACGTCATGCCTGCTGTGGCTCTTGTAACCGTCGGCCCAGGCTTTATGGCTACCGGTGTGGTAGGGAGAGAGTAGCCAGACCGTCAGGGGCGTCGAGTGGTCATTTTTCGTCATTTATGTGCAGTCCATTTGTCCTGTAAGGCACTGTTCCTCCTGCCCACGATATCAATAGATTCGGGAAATAGAACTTGCTTACGGATCGGCATCTGGTCTTTGAGGTGATTGGTCACATTTAGCCCCTTCGCTACTTTATGTGAAGGAGCCGGCTTTTTCTCTCACTTCTCACTATAGTTGACCCACTTTGCGTTGAAAGGCCTTTCGGCCCGCTTTGCGCAGTCACGGAATGAAGACGAGTGTCCATCTGGGTGGTCCGGATTGCGTCCTTCGCCTGCTCGGGGGATTCCCCTCGCGATGCAATCTCAAACAATGGACCTCAGCCAATCGCAAGCTTAGTTGTCAGGCAGCTGTCTCATGTGTGGAAGTATCCAGTTAATTGAGCTACGGAGCGAATTTGCAAGGCTTGTCCAGAAATACAGGGGATGGTCAATTAAGATACTTGGTATGGCATCATTGTCAAGAGTGCGGCGCGGCTGAGCAATTTCATCGTGGATTGGTCACAGATTCGTCATGCGTCGTATAACCGAAAAAACGGGACACCAGTGTGTTCATCACATGAGCCAGGTGGGGAGCTCGTAACGAAATTTGGAGCGTCTTTGCGGGTTGAGCTTTGTGCAAGATGGGGGGATTCCCGGCCCTATCACACGGTGCTCCATCATTTACGTGACCTATATGTGATAGCGGAAGTTGCTGTCATCTGTGGAGCGGACATTCAGGTTGAGATTGGAGCTTTCGGGTGGGTATCAAGAGCGCAACTGGTGTACAGACGCCTTCATGCTGGCCAGCCGACACGCTGCGATGAAGGCACCCGGTCGGTGAGGCATGGTTTTGGAGGGGGGCGTTGCGGGGGCGCAGCCCCTGCACAAGGGAGGCCGCTTGCGGCCGACCGCCCATATACAAGAAAGGCGACAGCCCCTGACGGCGATCGCAGGCGAACTACAGAGAATAGCGGTTAGCGGAAAGTGGCCCGAGACGCCTTGAATGCCGGCGTTAGGCTGCGCTACATGGCCGCGAATTGACTGTGGCTGGGTAGCTATAAGAAGTCCCAAAATGAATTTCATCTTGACTCGGACGGGCTTAGACTGCCTCTTACCATTGGCAGAGGCGTCGATTGGGGAAGAATATTAGGGTGCTGCCTGTATCGGTAGGGGCACACTTTGAGGGCTGTTTTGGCGTCGGTTCTTGATGCCAATGCGATGCCTTTGAAAGTTTCATCACTTTGTGCCATATTATGGCTATGCTATAATCCAACTTGCCTCGGCCAAACTTGGCTACTACTGCCTGTCGGCCTCAGCAACTCCGTGTGTGATACCGTAGAGCAGTCTCGGCATATCGAGTACAGGAGCATGGGATGATAGAGGTTGTCATCGATAGCGTGCGCGTAAGCCTGATGTCCCAACACCGGATAGTCGTCCTGCGCGAGGAGAGCGGCGAAAGGTATCTGCCCATCTGGATTGGCCCGTTTGAAGCCGATGCCATCACGATACAGCTGCAGGGCATTGAAGTCGTCAGACCGATGACTCACGATCTGCTGCGCCAGTTTGCGGAATCCCTTGATGGTGAGATTACGCATGTAGTGATAAGCGACCTGCAGAACGAGACATTTTTTGCCGAAATAGTGCTGGAAGCTAATGGTGAAACACTGGAAATCGACAGCCGGCCCAGTGATGCCGTCGCCCTGGCAGTGCGGGTTGATGTTCCGATATACGTTGCCGACGAAGTGATGGAAAAGGCCGGCATGGAGCCTGAAGAGGAGTTGGGCGTTATCAGCCAGGGAAGTGACGGCGTGGAAGAGGAAGTGGGTGAAACAGGTGATGAAGACCTGGATGTTTTCCGCGACTTTATAGAAGGACTCGACATCGACAATTAAGGGAGCAAGGGTGGAGGTCTTCGCCGGCCGGAGAGAAGGGCGAACGGCGGGCGGAAACGGGGGCTGCGCAAACGCAACAGAGCGAAGTAAGACGGCGGCGGGGTCGCATCCAAGCGGTTCTCGCCGTTTTTGCACTCTGGATACTGCATACTCCTGGCAAACTGTTTGGTTTAGTTCGATACGTTTAATGCATGCCAACCGGTGCAAGTTCCGATTAACTCTTCCAGAATCACAGGTACATTTTTCCTACACAAAGTACTATGAGCGAAACGATTGAAGCCACAATAAAGACGACACCAGCCAATGTGGAAGCTGAGCAGGCGGTGCTCGGTTCTCTTCTGATCGATCCCGATGCCATAATCAAAGTGGCGAGCACTCTGCGCGATGCCGACTTTTATCGCGAACCGCACCAATGGATTTACAGGGCGCTGCTTTCGTTGCACGAGCGCCGTGAACCGGCCGATTTTGTTACTTTAGTCGACGAACTTGAGCGCAATGAACAGCTGGAGGATATAGGTGGTCCGGCTTATATCACTCAGCTGATCAACAGCACCCCTACCGCAATTTATGTGGATCACTACGCCCGCATTGTTGAGCGAACAGCCACCCTGAGACGGCTGATCGGCGCGGCCAACCAGATCGCCGAACTTGCCTATGACGAGAGTCACGACGTGGACGAAGTTGTCGACCGGGCAGAGGGGATAATCTTCGGCGTCAGTGAGAGTCGAATCCATCGCGACTTAACGCCCGTTGCCAGGATCCTGGACGAAGTCGTTGATCAGATTGACTTTCTGGCACGTAATCAGAACCGGATGATGGGAGTCCCGACGGGCTTTGTGCTGCTTGACAAAATGCTAGGGGGATTTCAGAAAAGCGACCTTATCATTGTTGCCGGCCGGCCCGGTATGGGAAAGTCAAGCCTGGGGCTGTCAATTGCCCAGAATGCCGCCCGGCGTTACGACGCACGCGTTGCTGTTTTCAGTCTTGAAATGAGCAGCGAACAGGTCGTGCAGCGCCTACTCTCGGTTGAAACGGCCATTGACAGCCACCGGTTGCGTATGGGTCAAATCGACGAGGAGGAATGGCCGATCCTGGTCGAGGCCGCCAATACCCTTTCCGGAACGAATATCTTTGTCGACGACACGCCCGGCGCTACGGTCTTGGAAATCCGCACAAAGGCGCGGCGCCTCTACGCGGAACGCGGCATCGACTTGATTGTTGTCGACTACATGCAACTCATGTCCGGTGGCGGGGGCGGTGGGCGAGGCGAAAACCGGCAGCAGGAGATCAGCTTTATCAGCCGGTCTTTGAAGGGACTGGCACGTGAGCTGAATGTGCCGGTCATCGCGCTCAGTCAGCTCAGCCGCGCGGTAGAAAGCCGGGCGAACAACAAGCCTGTGCTCTCCGACCTGCGCGAAAGCGGTTGCCTCAGCGGCGACACATTGGTCTATCTCCCTGACCTTGGCTTGCACATGCAGATTCGGGATCTGGCGGGCGGCAACAGTTTCAAGGTTGGCGCTTTCAACCAGGTCACGCAGCGCTTTGTTCGAGCTGAGGTTAGCAATGCCTTTTGTACCGGCACCAGGCAGGTATTCCGGATTTCGACGCAAAAGGGTAGAACATTGCGAGCGACAGCCAATCACAAGTTCCTGACCAAAAGCGGATGGAAGCGGTTGGACGAACTGCGCCTTGACGATCGCATTGCAACGGTGAAAACGGGCGCTCAATGGATGGCAGCGCCGAAGCCAGGCAAGCAAGTCGACGCCTTTAATGCCTTCCCGAGTCGGCTTGCCGCTCCGGCTGCGCCGGCACTTTCTTCAGAGGTAAGGGAAGGGCTATTGGCCATTCAGAGCGTGGGAGAAGAGCTCAGGCCGGCCGATGTCTACCCTGCTTTTGCCGGTTCTGGTGACGAAACTGGCCTCGAGGTGTTCTGGGACACAGTTGCATCGATTGAGGCGGATGGCAAAGAAGACGTCTATGATCTCACCGTTCCGGAGTTTCACAATTTCGTTGCTAACGACATTGTTGTACATAATTCGATTGAGCAGGATGCCGATGTGGTGATCTTCGTCTACCGCGAGGACTATTACAATGAGGATACGGACAGGCAGAACATCGCCGATCTGATGGTCGCCAAGCACCGGCACGGTACGACCGGAACGGTCAGTCTCTATTTTCGCAAGGAACTTACCCAGTTTCGAGATTTGGAACTTCGGCGAGAGGACTTGGAGTATTGAATCGGGCGTGCCAAGGAATCAACGATTTACTGGAACGCGATGTTTGGTCGCAAAGGCCACTTGGAGCCCGCACTGAACATTCCTCGATCGGCAGATTTTGGCGGCGAGGTTATACGGTCCGGACCTGCAATGGTACTTTTGGGAAAGTTGGCGTTAGTTTGGCCGTCCCGGCTGCGGAAATGACATGACGCGACAGTTGCCCGGCTTTGTTGGCTTTCCAGACCAGAAGATGCTGGCGGTAATCGTGCCAGACCTGTTTTTCGTCGACCTTCTTCCCCAGATCGACGATCTGGCCGAGCTGAAGCTGACGGTCTACTTTTTCTGGCTGCTCAACGAGCAGGAAGGGCCGCTGCGCTATGTGCGCGGCGACGACATGCGCTGCGATCAACAACTGCTCACCAGTCTCAGTGTGGAAAGCGACTTGCGCAGTCCTCTGGCGGCGCTCGAAGACGCGCTTGAGCGGGCGGTCTCTCGCAACACCTTGATTCGAATGGATGTCGAGACCGACCACGATGATGAGAGACCAAGTCTCAACGGGCAGAGTGAGCGAGGGGACGACAATACTCCTGCTGCTGAGGTGGAACGGCGTGTTGAGGACTGGTACTTTCTGAATACGGCCAAGGGCCGCCAATCTGTGGCCGCCATTCGCCAGGGTAAGCTAGCTGAACTGCAGGGGATTGTGCCGGAGGAGGCCCGGCTACACGTGGAGCGGCCGAATGTTTTTGTGCTCTACGAGCAAAACTTTGGCCTCATGACAGCCATGATCGCGGATCAACTCCGAGACCTCGAGCGGAGTTACCCACCTGAATGGATCACAGAGTCGATGGAGATTGCACTGCTGAACAACAAGCGCCACTTGAATTACATCAGGGCGATCTTGAGAAGGTGGGAAACTGAAGGCAAGGACGAAAAATATGGATGATCTGAATGATCTGTTGCGGGGCATTTCAGAAGAGATGAAGAACGGCATCAGCTCGCGCGCGCAGTCCGATTCCAGTTTGGAAAGCGAGAACGAACCTGACAACAGACCGAGTCTGCACCGGCCACCGCCACCAGGCCTGCGGCCGCGTTCAGATCGTATCGGTTCCTCACAGCCTGACTCCTGCCCGGCATGCGGTGGGGCAGGGTACCTCCTCGACGACCTGCCGGTAGGCCATCCGGACTACGGCAAGCCGATTCCTTGCCATTGCAAGCTGCAGGAACGCCGGTCGCGAAGGCGTAGCCGCTATAGCGATGTTCACAATTTGGGATCGCTAACCCGATTTACGTTTGAGAAATTTGATACGTCTCTTTCGTATCTTCCTCCACACAAACTGGATAACCTGGTCAGAGCCTACGACAAAGCTCTTCAGTTTGCTGAGCAACCTGCCGGCTGGCTACTCTTCACCGGAGGCTTTGGATGTGGGAAGACGCACCTGGCGGCAGCCATCGTCAACCATCGGATCGAAAACGATCAATCGGCAATCTTTGTAGTGGTACCGGACCTGATGGACCATTTGCGGGCTACTTTCGGTCCAAATAGTGATGCCAACTACGATGACCTGTTTGACGAGATTCGAAATTCGTCAGTTCTTGTTCTGGACGATCTAGGCGTACAAGGCGTAACGCCTTGGGCACAGGAAAAGATGTTTCAGATACTCAACCATCGATACAACAGTCAGTTGCCAACGGTGTTGACTACAAACCAGCGCCTGGAAAACCTGGACCAGCGCCTGCGCAGCCGGCTTCAGGACCTGAACCTGGTCACACATATTGCCATCAAGGCGCCCGACTATCGAGCCGGCGCGGATCCGGGCCAGGGCGACCTGAGTACGCTTTCGTTGCATGCCGCCCAGCAGTTCGAGACATTTGACGTTCGGCGGCGCAACAGTTCCGCTGAAGCACAGGCCAATCTGCGAGAAGTGAAGCAGGCGGCAGAAGCCTTTGCCGACAACCCACAGGGCTGGTTCGTGCTGATGGGAACCAATGGCGCCGGGAAGACCCATTTGGCGGCGGCAATATCAAACGCTCTGCGGGCTTCGGGCCAGGACGACATTATGTTCGTTGTCGTGCCCGACTTTCTGGACTATCTGCGGGCAGCATTCAGCCCTGATGCGACCGTATCTTACGACCAGCGCTTCGATGAGTTGAAGCGCGTCCCCCTGCTGGTGTTAGATGACCTTGGAACCGAGAGCGCGACTCCATGGGCGAAAGAAAAACTGTTTCAGTTGCTCAACTTTCGTCACACCGCTCATTTGCCTACGGTCATTACAACCAGCATCGAAGAAGAGAGGATTGAACCGTGGCTGCGCACTCGCATTCTCGATGCCGCCCGCTGCCAGTTGTGGACAATCAAGGCCGCGAGCTTTCGCGGCAGTGCCGACCAAAGCGCGGCCTATCGACCCAAGCGGCCCCAGGAATCGACCCGGCGGAGGGCATCCTGGTAAGGAATTTTGCTTTTCCTTGCCAAATATTGATCGGCCTGTGATATACTTTTACAGTCCCCTTCTTCTCTGTCAGATTGACTTGCCATAGTGCCTATAGTTACGAACAGGGGGAACAACCAATGCGCTGGCTCCAAACGCTGGCCTTCTTGTTTACAGTCCTATTGATTGCCGCATGCGGTCCGCGCGACACGGTGGTGGAGCCGCCCTTGCCCACCAGCTCGCCTGTCCCTACGTTTACTGCTACTCCTGTCGGCGCGGCGCCTGCCGCAAGCGGCGGCCAGGCAAGTTCGCAAACACAGGTCCAGCCGACCGCGACGCCTGTTCCTCAGGCTGCTCCTGCGACGCCGGAGCCTCCGATGGTGACGATTGGTAATGTGCTGATGAATGTACGCGGGGGACCGGGCACCAACTATCATGTGATTGGCTCGGCTTCTCCTAGTGAGAGGTTCGAGATTACCGGCAAGAACCCTGGTTTGGGCGACTGGTGGCAGATCGACTTCAGAGGTCAGACAGGGTGGGTCTACGGCCCGCTGGTGACCGCAAGCAACGCCAGTGCAGTGCAGGTGGCCCTGGTCATCCCGGCGCCACCGCCGCCAACGGCCACACCAATTCCGCCTCCCACGGCGGTGCCTCAGCCCACGCAACCGCCAGCGCCGAGTTTTCCGTATTCGCTGGTGAATAACGGAGACTGTAGAGCCCATTCACAGCTAAGCTTTTTCAACGGATTTGTACGCGACACCAATAACAACCCGGTCAATGAAGTGTGCGTGCATATTGCTTTTAGTGGGCCTCGAAATACAAAGTGCACGGGCTGCGGAGTGGAATCAGGAAAATGGGGTTTCACTCCCTTTGGACAGAATACTGGTTCAGGGACAACAGTAGAGATTTATGTGGTCAATTGCCCGGCTGGAGTGCCCAGGGACAGGGGGCTCTCAGGCTCCAACACAGGTCCGTTGTCACCGATTTCAGATAAGTGGACCAAAGCGCTCAGCGGGGGCACGACTTGTGAGAACATAACTTTCAGGAAGAATTAGTATTGCGAAACGAGCAGTACGGTCTGTTTTGCGTTCATGGAATGAACCCGGTTAGAGACGGAGATACTTCGAAGCCATTGGATAGGTGTTACTAACTCTGTGAAACAAGCTGTACGCGAGACTCTGATTCTGTGGGCCGGCCTGCTGCTGTGCGGCGGACCGGCCCTCTTACTTTTGTCGCTTAGCCCCAGCCGCGGCTGGCTTCATTCGCAGACCGGCGAGTCTGCGTTGCTACCGCAGATCAAGGGGCTGACCGATCTGGCCGGTGGGTTGCTGCGGCCGCGTTTGCAACTGGCCCCGCAGGTGGTGACGGCGCATTCGGGCGTCTCACCGTACGGCGTGAACGTTTTTCTGGAACAGGAGGTCGAACCGGTTAAACGGGAGAAGGTCGTACAGATGGCCGCGGAGGCCGGCTTCAGGTGGTTGCGGCAGGAGTTCCCGTGGGAGGATATCGAGGTACACGGTAAGAACGATTTTGAGGATCGCCGCCACGAGCCGGCCCGGTCGGCCTGGGAAAAGTATGATCACATTGTGGCGCTTGCGGAGCAGTATGACATGCGACTGATCGTGCGCATATCCAATCCACCAGCGTGGAGCCGGGCCGAAGGCAACGAGGCCGGCTCTTACGCGCCGCCCGATGATTTTGGAGACTTCGCCGATTTTGCCGGTGCGGTTGCGGCCCGTTACCGAGGTCGAATTCAGTATTATCAGTTGTGGAACGAACCGAATATTTTCCCCGAATGGGGCAACTATACTATCAATCCGGAAGCCTATGTTGAACTGCTTAGAGCCGGCGCCGAGGCTATCCGGGAGAGGGACCCTGATGCCGTTATTATTGCCGGCGCACTGGCTGCAACCATCGATCTGGACGGTACGACCAGCCCTGGCCGCAGCTTTTCTGATCTTCTGTTCCTGCAGAGGATGTACGATGCCGGGGCCGCGCCCTATTTTGATGTGATGGCAACGCAGGGCTATGGGCTTTGGTCCGGGCCGACCGACCGGCGAATGCACCCGCGCGTCATGAACTTCGGTCGTCCCCAGTTTATTCGGGATCTGATGGTCGCCAATGGAGACGGCCACAAGCCAATCTGGATCAGCGAAATGAATTGGAACGCGGCCCCATCGGACGTCGAGCCGCGCTATGGGCGGGTCAGCCTGGAAGAGCAGGCAGCCAATTTGCCACTGGCCTACGAACGAATTCGGGCTGACTGGCCCTGGCTGGGTGTTGCGAATGTCTGGTACCTGAAACGGGCGACAGATCTGTGGGAGCAGAATAGCCAGCCGGAAGCCTATTTTCGTCTGCTGGCGCCCGACTTCTCCCCGCAACCCGTGTATGACTCTCTTCAGTTTTATATCGCGCGCGAAGGCATTCAAGAATAGATCATGTTGAAGATGACGGCGCGACCGTCTCTCCTGCACTACGCCATCTTCGCTTCCATTCTGGCGCTGGCCGCACTTCTCCGTTTCTACTGCCTCACCTGTTCTTCGCTCTGGCACGATGAAGGCAACTCGTGGGCCGTAGCGCAACGCAGCTTCGAACTGATGGCCAGAGACGCGGCGGCTGACATCCATCCGCCTGGCTACTACTGGTTGCTGAAGCTCTGGGCCGGCCCGTTCGGATTCTCTGCCTGGGGAATACGCAGTCTTTCGGCAGTCGCAGGACTGCTGACCGTGGTGTTTACTTATCTGATCGCGCGGGAGATCGCCGACAGCGCCGACCGCGACTTTCCGTTGTTGGCACTTCTCGCCTCTTTCCTGGCTGCGCTCAATCCTTTCCAAGTTTTCTACAGCCAGGAGGCGCGTATGTACGCGCTGTTGACCCTGGAATCCGTGACGCTGATGTGGGCGTTGTTGGCGGCGAGAAGGCGGCTGGCGGCACAGGGTCCGCGAGCCGGAATTGCTTCGTTTGCGGCTGTCTACCTACTAGCGGCCGCGGCCGGGCTGTGGACGCACTACATTTTTGTCGTGATCCTGGCTGCCGCAGGGTGTTCCGGCTTGTGGTGGTGGTCTACATGGAGAAGAACGCCTGGGCAGAGTGATGACGGCCAGAGGATCGCTCTGGCGGGTCTGACTCGCGTTTCGATTTCCTGGAAGCCTCTTCTCCTTTTCCTCGGCCTGAACCTTTTGGCGGCGGTTTCCTTCTTGCCCTGGCTGCCGACCGCCACTGAACGACTGCTCAACTGGCCCTCTCAGAATGGTTTCGTCGGACCGACGGAGGGATTGCGACTCACCTTAGATACACTGGCCGCCGGGTCGATTCGAGAAGTTCCTGAACTGGCATGGGGATGGCTGCTTCTGGTCGGCGTTCTGCCGGTTGCAGGGCTCTTGCAGCTCAGACGATCGGGCTCTGGAACCGCCTTGGTACTTTGGTTGTTTGTGCCTGTAGGGGTGATGTTTGGTTTCGGACTCTTCAATTCCTCTTTCCTCAAGTTTCTTCTGATTCTGTCACCGGCCTGGTGCTTGGCTGTCGCGGCGTCCCCGCGCTGTTTTTCTGCTCGAGAGTTTTCCCTCCTTTCCAGGTTCTGGCCCAGGAAAGAGGGGGGTCCCCGAAACACTGGGGACTCACAGGCTATCCAGATTCCCTACATCCCAGTAGCCACAGGAGCGGTCGCCGCGTTGGCCGCCGCTCTGGCCGCGGCTATGCTTCCTTCCTACTACGCCGACCCGGCTGCACGCGACAATTATGCTGCAATCGCCCACACTGTTGATGCCGTGGGAGACCCGAGACGGGACCTTGTCATTCTGAACGCGCCGGGCCAGGCGGATGTTTGGCAGTTCTACGATGTCGAGGTCGCGGCATTGCCCCTGCCAGAGGATAGGCCGCCTGACCGGGCCAAGACCGAAGATAGGCTGGTGCGTGAAACAGCCGACCGGCGGCGCGTCTTTGCCATTTTATGGGCGACTGAGCAATCGGACAGGGAAGGAATCGTCGAAGGGTGGTTGGGCAGGAACGCCTTCAAAGGTTTTGAGAGCTGGCAAGGCAACGTCCGCTTTGCAACCTATTTCATGCCGCAGGAACTTTCCTGCAGTGTCTTGGAACAGCCGTACCGCTTTGGAGACGTCGCCGACCTGACAGAAATATGCCTTTCTGAGGAGCGGCTGGCAGCTGAGGACACTCTGATGTTAGGACTGCGCTGGCGACCGCTTATGACCCCAGACCGGCGCTACAAGGTAACCGTACAACTCCTGGATGCCCGCGATCTGGTGGTTGTCCAGCGCGATGGGGAGCCGGGCGGAGGCACATTGCCGACTATTGACTGGCGGGAAGGCCAGATAGTCACCGACAATCACGGGCTCCCCTTGCCGCCGGGAACGCCTCCTGTCGAATATCGACTTATCGTTGCAGTTTACGATGCAGAAACGGGGCCCCGACTTTCCACCTCTTTTGGCGATGCGATAGAGGTCGCCCATGTGACCATTCACCGCCCGGAGAACCCTGTGCCGACGGCGATTATCCCAATGCAGCACCGCACGAAACTCTTATTGGGTCACTTTTCGGTCGTCGGATATGACTTTCATCGGAAAGCCTTTGCCCATGCGCCTGAGACTGCACTTGCAGTGGGCGACAGGCTCCAGGTGACATTGTACTGGCAGGCGCCATCCTCGCTCCCATCCGGCTGGCCGACCGACCAGCATATGCGCCTGATCTTGGGAGGCCAGGCTGTCGAATCACCATTGGCAGGTGGAGGCTTTCCTACGAACGAGTGGCGCGCCGGCGAGCTGGTTCGCAGCATATTTGAAATCCCCTATGACGGTTCGGATTCCGATCTCTGGCTTGAAGTTGAGAATGAACGAATTCGGCTGGGCCGGATCCAGCATTCAGAGTAAGTATTGGAGGAATACGTATACCAAGATCAGTTTCCTGAACAGTTGTCCAGCCTCTCGGTCGGCATGCTGCATTCGAGCCTGTCAGAGATTAGCGTTAGCGTCATTTGTCCTGCCCGAGATCTGGCTTCGAAATAATCCGAAACACAAACAAAAGGGGGCAACATCGGCTCACTTTTCTTTGACAACCTGCAGTGCGCATAGTACCATAGTTCCCGACGCCGAGAACGCTCCTTTGCGGGGATCACGCCGGGGATCGCCTTTTAATTGTACGTGTGCCCGGCATTTGCAAAGCGCTCAAGCTCCGCCGCATCAGATTTGGGGCCGGTGAGCGGGAAAGGACTTTGCCCGATGCGCATGCCAGGCCATGCCGTCGTTCTGCCGGATGAGTTGCCCTGCCCCGTTGAAGCAGCCGCACGAATAATTGGACGGAAATGGACACTGCAGATTGTGCACCGGCTTCTCAATGCCCGCCATAAGCGTTTCTGTGAGCTGCAGGAAGAGTTAGGGGGCGTCAATCCGAGCACGCTCAGCAGCAGGCTGAAGATGCTGGAGGATGAGGGCCTGGTCATGCGCGACCAAGTCAGTTCCATCCCTCCTCATGTCAGGTACAGTTTGACTGACAAGGGCCGCGAGTTGGCGCCTGTAATCGCTGAAATTGCTGGTTGGAGTCAACGCTGGGTCTGTCATGACGAAGAGAGTGTTGGCGAAGAAGGTGTCAGGGAAGCCAGCAGGCAGGCGGAAGCGGTCGTTCAGGAACTCAGTTCAGGAGCAAGTCGAGCATGATAGTCGCCGGCCTCACCGTGGGCCTGTTGCAGGAAAACTGCTACATCATGGCGTGTGAGGAGACAATGCGCGGGGTCATCATTGACCCTGGTGACAGCGCGCGTGCACTACTCAATGAAATCGATGAAATGGGAATCACGATTGAAAAGGTCATAAATACCCATGCACACTTCGACCATGTGATGGCGGTAAATGAAGTGCGAGCCTCCACTGGAGCAACATTCCACCTGCACCGTGAAGACCTTCCGATATTGAGAGCTGCACCCGAACGTGTATGGGAGTGGCTCGGCGCGCGCATTGAGCCGATTGTGGAACCCGACCATTTTCTGGAAGAAGGTCAAAAGATTGAGTTCGGCACAGAGGCCCTTGAAGTTCTGTTTACGCCTGGTCACTCGCCGGGTCATGTTGTGTTCGTTGACCACACCAATGCGCAGGTTTTTGCCGGCGATACCCTTTTTCGCGGAAGCGTAGGACGTTTCGATTTACCGCTTGCGGATGGCCCTACGCTCATTAACAGCATTCAACAACAGTTGCTTACCCTTCCCGATGCTTACGCGGTTTATCCGGGCCATGGTGAAGCGACGACAATTGGCGCCGAACGAGAAAGCAATCCCTTTGTAGGCAGGGTTGCAGCATTTCCCATAATCTGACCAACAGGAGAATGCCATGACGATTCTGGTCGGTGGACTCCAGAGACTTTGGGCAGGACGCAAGGGTAGTGCAAAGACTTTTGAATCGGAGAAGGCGGATACTTCGGCTACAACTGGCGGCTCGGTTTCGCAGGAGCCTGTGGTTGTGTGGCAGGCAGCCAATCCGATGGAAGCGCAGATAGTTAAAGGGCGCCTGCAAAGCGCCGGCATTCCTGCGATTGTACGCGGGGAAGCCATGGGCAGAATCTATGGATTCGTCTATGGCGGACTGGCCGAGCGCGATGTGCTTGTGCCTGGCCTTCTTGCCGAGTCCGCGGAAGAAGTTCTGTCGGAGGAAATCCGGTGGGACCTGGATGATGGGGAGAGTGCCTAGGTCATTTTCCGGCGCGCTGGATGCCGCGCTTATCATGCAGCGAAAGTGGCCTGCGCGGTCTCTATAGGCGGGTGTGTGTCAAGGATCTGCAGTTGCAGAACGGGAAATATAGAGGCAGGTAAGGATTCCTATGAGTGCCACGGCTCCGAAAATAAGCGAATTCAGGGATGAAGAGTGGTGGGACGGACCAATCCCAGCCCACTTGGCGCGCAAACGTTCCGGTCTAAAGCCCCAGTTCCTGGTGGCAGGACTGGTGCTGGTGGGCGTCATTATCTCGCTGATGGTCTATGGCCTGATCACTGCCAAAGCCTACTGGTTGACTGTAGACGAAGTGCACCAACGGAGCAGCGAGCTGGGTGCCCAACGAATTAGGGTGAACGGCCTGGTTGTTGATGAAAGCGAGGAATGGAATCCCACTGAAGTGACGCTTCGCTTCAGAATCCAGGACGAAGACAATCCAAATCAGCAGCTTGAAGTATCTTTCTATGGACCGCGCCCGGACAATTTTCAGCGGGCGGCTTCGGCCATAGTGGAAGGAGAGCTATTGCCTGACGGCGTCTTCCAGGCTGAAGTGCTGCTTCTCAAGTGTCCCAGCCGCTATGAGGAAGCGCCAGAAGAGATTTTGCTCAAGGCCGTTCGCTGATTTGGGCAATAACTGTTGGGGCGGGCATATTCATCTGGTAAACAGTGAAATGGTAGTTGAAGCCTTTCAAAGTGCTCGCCAGTTCTGCTGATGCAGAGAGTCGGAATACGTACGATTGTATCGCAAATGGTCCTCCTGTGCGCCTCTAAAGTTTTTTTGTGTCATAGTTGTACTTGTGACGTTGATGCCAGGTAGTCTTCAGGCGCAAGAACCTCCTCCTTACGACCCAGAGCAGATCCCTGTCCCCGCTCGAATCCCTGTTGCAGGACTGGCCGCCGGTTCTTACGAGCAGAATTGCGCTCCTTGCCATGGCGCCAGCGGCGATGGCGACGGCCCGGCGGGCGCAACAGCAGATCCAACCGTCTTCTCCGACCCTGCTGCGGTGTGGGAGCGTTCACCTGCCGAGCTTTTCCACGTCACCAAGTTTGGTCGCATACAGAATTTGATGCCTCCATGGCGCAACAGCATGAGCGACGAACAGATCTGGCAGGCGGTCTACTACGCCTGGAATCTGCATACCGACGAGGTAGAGGTTGCCGCGGGCGCTGAACTATACAAGCAATCTTGTGTCGCATGCCATGGCGAGGGGGGTCGAGGAGAAGGAGCCGAAGCCGGTGCAAACATGCCGGACTTTTCCTCGCAGGCCGCGATGGTATTCGTCAGTCAGGGGGAACTGAATCAGCGCTGGCGAACTGCACATCCGGAGATCGGGGATGCATGGGCGGATGCCGAGCGGCGGGCAGTGCTAGAATTCATCAGGACATTTTCTTACCGGCCGTTGTGGGCTCCTTTTGTGGTCTCAGGACCCGGAGTAATCACAGGCCGGTTATTTCAGGGCACAGAAAACGGACAGGCTCCCACTCAGTCAGAGGTCACGCTGAATGTTTTTCAGCAGACCGAGCTGCTAACCACGCGAACGGCCGCTGTAGAGACGGACGGCAAATTTCAGTTCGAAGAACTGCCTGTGGACGAAGGCTACTACTTTTTGGTGGAAACCGAACACCAAGACATTCGCTATACGACGCCAATCCTGGCATTTAGCGGCCCCGACTTCACGGAAGACAGGGTAGGCCCTGAAAGGATAGATACTTCGCTGCCGGTCTTTGAAACAACGAACGACCCTGGCGACCTTCAGATCAGCCGCGCCAACTGGATTATAGAGCATGAGCCAGGCGCCTTGCTTGTTGGACAGCTTTTCACCTTTGGCAATGGAGGCGACCGCACCTTTACAGGGGTGGAAGTGGAGGCCTTCGACACGCCGGTAACGCTTGCAGTTCCGTTGCCTGACGGCGCCAGCGAAGTTGAGATTCAGGACGGTCTGATTGGAGAGGTCTATCGCCTCCGGCAGCAGGTTCTCTATGACACGCGCCCCGTGCCGCCGGGTGAAGGCTCGCGGCAGATATTTGTACGATATCGCCTGCCCTATTCGGGCGACTCTGCCGACATCGTCTTTCCTGTCCCTTACGATACTTCGACGCTGAACCTGCTGGTGGCCGATTTACCCGAACTGGAGGTCGCGCTCACGATCGGCGATGAAGCCCACGAGTCCGCGGGCCAGGAAACGATACAAGGAGTGTTCTTCCGTCTTTGGAGCGCGCCTGTTGCCGGCGGTACACCAGTTCATGTTTCACTGCGGGGCCTGATCGCGGCAGGCGGGCTCGATCCCAGGCTAGACAGAGGCACTACTCCGAGCCGCGAGATGCCTGTCTCCGCGCCCCCGCTCGACGCTCGCGTTCCCCTGGCTTTCGGCAGCATCGTTGGCCTTTTGCTTGTAGCTGCCATTCTCCTGTTTGTCTACCGGGAACGGACGAAGAGCCCGCCGACGAAAGAGCAGTTGGCGGCGCGTCGTGAAGAGCTGATAGATCGAATCGCCAGGCTAGATGACCTGCATGCTTTGGGGGAATTGGAGGAGAAGTCCTGGAAAAGCGGGAGAGCCTCCCTGAAGAGAGAGCTGATCGGCATCTCTCTTGCCGAGCAACAAGAGCAAGAGGCCCCATGACAGCCTCTCCCTTACCCTTAGTCCGTTGCGATCGGGTCACTAAACGATTTGGGCATAAACGCGTCCTGCGCGATGTCACGCTAACCATTTCGGCCGGCGAAGTGGTTTCGTTGCTGGGCGCCAATGGATCGGGCAAGACGACCCTTCTGCGGATCGTCGTAGGGCTGGAGCGTCCGGATCAAGGTGAGGTATGGCTTGGGCCTGTGTCTCTTTCTGCGGCTGCCCATGAGATTCGCCGGTATATCGGGGTGGTCGCACATGCCCCCCTGCTTTACGACCGGCTCACCGGCACCGAGAACCTTCAATTCTACGCCCGCATGTACGACCTGGATGACCGGTCGGACCGGATTGAGCATCTGCTGAGATCGCTGGGACTGTGGGGGCGGCGAGACGACACTGTTCGGACTTACAGTCGCGGAATGTCGCAACGGCTGGCCATTGCAAGAGCGTTGCTGCATGATCCGCCGGTCGTGATCCTCGACGAACCGGATACCGGTCTTGACAGTGAGAGCTTGAACCATTTGACCGAAGTCATTAAGCGCTTGCGAGAGAGGGGAAGGGCGGTACTGGCTACGACTCACGACCTGAATCGTGCGTTCATTTGGGCGGACCGTGTCTGCGAACTGCGAAAGGGAAGCCTGCATCCTTTGGAGGGTTCAGAACGTAGTGCGTAATGTGCGTTGTACGCCTGGTCCTCTAGCGTTGCTCCTGTCCGGGGGCTGGATCAACGCCCGCGTGGTATGATGTCAGAGCCAACGAGGGAAAGTTCGGCAGCGAGCAGGCGAGGAGGGCTGGCAGCTTATCTGCGCACTGTTGGGGCAGTGGCCCAGAAGGACGTGCGCACGGAGTTGCGGGCAAAGGAGGTCGTGGGGATGATGGCGGCCTTTTCCATTCTGGCTGCGGTCGTTTTCGGACTGGCGTTCGACCTGCGTGTTCCCCGGCCCGAACTGGTTGTGCCTGGAATCCTGTGGGTGAACATTCTCTTTACAGGCGTGTTGGGATTGCACCGTTCTTTTGGATCGGAGATGGATCGAGGCACACTAACCGGTCTGTTGCTAGCGCCGGTTGAGCGGTCGGCCATCTACTTGGGAAAAGTGGCCGCCAACCTGTTCTTTTTCCTGGTAGTCGAAGCGCTCCTTGTGCCTGCGTTGCTGATCCTGTTCGATGTAAACCTGTTCCACCCATTGATTCTGCTGGGACTGTTATTGGGCACGATCGGATACGCAGGGGTGGGCACGCTTTTCGCCGCGCTGACGGCCCGTAACCTGGCCAGGGAGACACTGCTGCCGGTACTTCTGTTGCCGGTGCTTGTGCCGCTTTTCATTTCGGGAGTCGGCCTGACAGCAGTCATTCTGGACGGCCGGTCGAGCGCTGAAGTGTGGCCCTGGCTTGGTATCCTGGCGATGTATGATGCCATGACTTTTGCAATTGCCTTTCTGGTCGTAGATCAGATTTGGGAGTAGGGTTGAATATGACTTACGGAGTTTTCCGATGAGCGCACATTTGAGGCCGGCGGACACGGATCGCTGGTTCGCCTCTTTGATGGTCTTCGATGTTGTTGCTGCGCTGGCGATGGTAGCGGTGATGTGGGCCGCGCTGCTCTATGCGGGTGATGCAGTTAATCTCGCTGGGGACGAACAGGTCGCCCAGCGTATCTTCTACTTCCACATCGGCAGCAACATCGCTGCACTGCTCGGATTTCTGGGATCTGTTGTCGGTAGCGTAGGCTACTTGTTTAGCAGGCGGCTGGTATGGGACCGTTGGGCGGCGGCAAGCGTTGAAACCGGCACAATATTTGGAGTTTTCGTGTTGTTGTCAGGGGCGATCTGGGCCAAACCTGCCTGGAACACATATTGGACATGGGATCCCCGGCTGACAACTGCGACGATCACCGTACTCATTTACATCGCTTATATGCTTTTTCGAAACGGATTCGAAGACGCCGCGACTCGGGCGAGGTTTGCGGGCATTTATGCAATTTTCGCATTTTTGAGCGTTCCTCTCACTTATTACAGTGCACGGCTCTGGCGCTCAATCCATCCGATTGTCTTTGACGGAGCCAACCAGGAAGGGCAAGGAGGCTTTTCCATCGGGCCAACGATGGGACAGACCCTTGCAATTGCCATGGTCGGCTTCGCGTTCCTCTTTTTCGCTCTGCTCTTCCACCGGGTTCGTCAGCTTGGGATGGAGGCCCGCATCGAAGAGATTCGGGAGGCGTTGGAAGAATGATCTTTCTGACAGTTGTTGTGGTCCTTTTGTGGCTCCTGGTGGGCGGTTACCTCGTTTACATGCTCACCCGCCAACGTGCGCTGGAGAGGGAATTGCAGTCACTGCAGGAAAGGTTGGAGGAAGAGGATCCACGGGAGTAGCTTCGCCGGTTTCGTAAGCTTCTTTACTTCCCGCCCGGATAGAGGCACATATACTGAAACCAGAGAAGTCAATTCGCTTTCGTGAGTGCGAAAGCAGACTGCAGACCGCAAGAACCCGCGAACAGGTTGAGGCCATGGTGCAAAACATTTCAAGCCCGGGAACCGTCCAAACCAGTAGTCCGTCAAGTCCTGTAGAGCCGGCGCCCGTCAGGCGAAGCAGCACTTTTTTGCATTCGCTCGCTTTCGTCCTCGGTTTTGGAGCCGTCTTTACGCTGTTGGGATCGGCTGCAGGTCTTTTGGGGCAGAGTCTGAATTCGTACTTGCCGCTTATTCAGCGACTGGGCGCGATCCTCCTTACCATTTTCGGGTTGACCACAATTGGGTTGCTGGGCTGGATCGTAAATCGAGTTCAGGGGAAGGAAAAGCTTGCTTCCAACCCTGCCATCGCAGCGTTGCTGGACATTTTGCGCTTTCTAAATGCGTTGATGTATACCGAGCGCCGGGTGACCGAACTGCACAAAGTGAAACGGGGTTGGGGCTATTTGAGCAGCGCGATGATGGGCGTCAGTTTCAGCGCCGGTTGGGTTCCATGTGTGGGACCGATTCTGGCCAGCATCCTGTTTCTGGCAAGCGATAGCGCCACAGCCGTCCAGGGGGCTCTCCTCCTGGCGATCTATAGCCTGGGGCTCGGCTTACCATTCTTGATCACCGGCGCCGCTTTCAGCCAGGCGACGCAAATACTGCGCCGCCTCAATCGCCACGCCAATATAGTCAGCATCGTCAGCGGATTTTTCCTGCTCTATGTGGCCTGGCTGCTCTGGAGCGACCAGTTGACTTCGTTGACAACGCAGTTCGCGTTCCTGAACCAGTGGGTCTTTGTGTTGGAGGATGGTCTTTCGTCGTCGGTCGGCGTAAATGAGACTTTTGGTGCCGGTGCGTTGAATGCGGCGCCTCTGGCCTTCATCGCCGGCATAATCAGCTTCATCAGTCCCTGTGTCCTTCCGCTCATCCCGGCCTATATCGGTTATTTAAGCGGGGCTGCGCTCTCCGGGAACCGGGCCTGAGAGCGAATGGAAAGTGCAATGAAGCGCCTGACCGTTCAGACTCTTTTGTTCTTACTTGCCTTGGTTTTTTCCGCTTGTGCGGCGCCTTCAGCGGATAGTAGCTCGTCTGAAGAGTTTGTGCCTACGCCGCTTGAAGCGTTCCCGGAAGAACTGGGAGCCGGTTTCCCGGTTGCTGCTCGCGTCGAAGAAGGCGGTGCCGATGTTGGCGACACTGCGCCGAATTTCGCATTCTTCCTGGAAGATGGACGCGGCGCCGACCTGGCTTCATTGCAGGGCAAGCCGGTGGTACTCAATTTTTGGGCGACCTGGTGCGGCCCGTGCCGGGCCGAAATGCCGGAGTTGGTAGCACTACATGAAGGCGACCCCGATGTCGTCGTACTTGAGGTCAATGTTGGCGAAGAATTGGCTGCAGTGGAGGAGTTCGCGGCCGAATTTGGCATGAATATGGCGGTCGTTTTGGATCAAGAGGACACGCTCCGCCGCGCCTACGGCGTGCGTAACATGCCAACGACGGTCTTTATCAAGGCAGACGGCACGATCGGTGCGCGCTGGCCCGGCATTCTCGTCGGCGAGCAGTTGAGCGATTTCGTCGAGCAGATCAGGACACAGTGAGCGCTCATATGAAGGTGACGCTGTTTACCAAACAGAACTGTCAGCTTTGCGATGCCATCAAGTATGAACTGATGGATTTGCAGAGCGAATATGGCTTTACGCTGCGCGAGGAGTACGTAGAAGGCGATCAGGTTGCCCAGGATGACGAGCAGCACCTTGTTCCGACAGTGGATATTGAAGGCGCCGACGGGGCTACGATCCGTTTCGACTTTCCGGTAAAGCAGGCTGAACTGCGTCGGGCAATTCACGCCAAGATGAAACGCCAGTCGGACTACCGCTGATGGGCCATTCGATTGATCAGGATGGAGGGGAGCCGGCGGAAGGACGCGTCCAGGCAGAGGTCGCCCGCCGAGTCGACGGCGTTGTCATCTGGATTGCCAGGCATTGGTTGGCTCTCTTCAATGCGCTTGTCGCACTGTATCTATTGTTGCCTTTCCTTGCCCCTGCGCTAGCAAGGGCCGGACTGACAACTCCGGCATCCCTTTTATATTCGGCCTACTCGGCGACCTGCCACCAACTGCCAGAGCGCAGCTATTTCCTCTTCGGGGAGCAGCCGCTGTACAGCCTTTCGGCACTGGAATCGACCGGTCTGGAAGAAGGGCAGAGCTTCTTTCAGCGTCGCTCGTTCCGCGGCAACGAAGCTGCCGGCTACAAGATAGCGGTCTGTCAGCGAGATGTGGCCATCTATGGTTCAGTCGTGGTGGCAGGCCTGCTTTTTGGCCTGCTGCGCGGGCGAAGCCGCTCAATCAGCCTGAAAATTTATCTACTCTTGTTGGTCCCGATGGCTTTTGACGGCCTCAGCCAGCTCTTTGGACTGCGCGAGAGCAACTGGTGGCTACGAACCGTGACTGGAGGGCTATTTGGGGGCGCCTCGGTCTGGCTGGCTTATCCGTATCTGGAAGCGGCGATGCGGGAGGTAGTGCAGTCGGAAGAAATGCGTTTAAGGTAAGGAATCGATGGCTGTTAGGGGGGGTTCGGAACGGTCTGGATCTCTACCGATGATGTTCTCCAGCAGTTCTACCAGCGGAGGGAAGTCTTCGACTATGACTTGCCAGAGCACTATCGGACTCACGCGATCGTAGGCGTAAGCCAAACGGTTGCGCATTCCAATGATTTCACGCCAAGCAATTTTTTCATGTTGCTTTTGCGTATTCCTGGAAACGCGACTGGCCGCCTCTCCCACGATTTCCACTAGTCTTTGCAATGCAAGTTGCATTACGCGGTTGTGTGCAATTTCTTCCTGGCTAGTGTTCCCCAGTATTTCTATGGCTTCCTCAGAGTAGACCAACATGTCCACGAGGCTGACTCGGTCATCTCGTTTGCTCATAAACTTCCTCTGCTGAACCGAGTATCTCTGCTCGGAGCAACCAGTTTCGGTTATTCTCGATTCCCTAAAACGTATGCAGGTCTACCTGTCTATTGAGAATATCCGACAACTCATCCTGAATAGTGATAAACGCCAGTCACATTCGAGCATCCGGCTCGTATTCAACGAGTACATCCACATCGCTATCGGGAGTGAAGTCGTCTCGCAGGACCGAGCCGAATATCGCCAGACGACAGATTTTGTTGCGCTGACAGAAGGCTGCAACCAAGTCCTTTGGGATTTCGATGCGTGCGTTTGTCAGAGGCTTCATGCGATCAGACTCTATGCTGAAGGGGATAACGAGGGCCGGTGCTGGAGATTCGAGAATCGCTTATCCTCGCTAACTTGGGTATGACTTTCACCCTTGCGTTCCCTCAGTAGTTGGCAATCAGTAGCTCGGTAATTGGCCCTCTCTTCGCCCCATTGCTGTTGATGCGGCGATTGGCGAGCACTTTGTGAATGTTGTATCCGGCATACAGTTCCTCGAAGAAACTGTCATCCGGGTTCTCGTTCTGGGGGTCGGAATTGCTAAGCATCAATTTGGCGCCTTCGCAACCCAGTTCCTGGTAGAAGAGTGCAAGCCTCCTCTGCTCTTCGTCGTTAAACGGGCTCTTGTAGAAGGAGTTAAAGTTTGCTGTCTTGCTGATTGGACGGTAGGGAGGATCCAGATAGACGAACGTCTTTTCGTCCACGAAACTCTTGCAGGCAGTGAAGTCTCCGAAGTGAATCTCAGCATTCCGGAGTGACTTCGAGACCGATCGAAGATTGGCCTCGTCGCAGATTCTGGGGTTGCGATAGTTACCGTAGGGTACATTAAACTCGCCGCGGGAATTGACGCGATAGAGGCCGTTGAAACAGGTGCGGTTGAGAAAGATCAGGCGTGCAACGTGCAACGCCTCGTCCTGGACCGAGGGGGAGTAACCACTGTAAGAACGCCTCTGGTTGAAAGACAGTCTGGTCGCGTAGTAGAAGTCCTTGCGCCGGTCCTGGTCCAATTCGAGATATTGACCTCCTATTTCATCCAGTCGTTCGATCAGACTCTCAACCTGCCGTTGGATAGTGCGGTAGGCGAGAACAAGATCCTCATTCATATCGGAAATGAAGAACTCGCGGACACCATAATCGTTTGCGATCAGAAAAAAGACTGCCCCGCCACCGATGAATGGCTCTGCATATTTTGTTAGACTTCCCGCCTCCAGTTCAGGGGGAAAGTGACGCCCAATCTGGGCCAGGAGTTGCCCCTTGCCGCCCGCCCATTTGAGAAAAGGTTTCGCCTTTGGCGCGCGCTCGCGCACAAAGGGAAAGTGCATTTGCTTTAGATACATCCCAGAGGTGCCTATATTGGTGATTGAATGATCCTGACGTTATTTCCATTATCGCATAGCCGATCCGCCATTTCAACCGCTTCGCGCGGCACGCTTCACGGTCTTACAGCTACCTCGTCGCTCATTACGCGACCCTCTTCGACCACAAGGGCGATTCCGCCGCATTCGAGTTCGCCATCTGTCACATCGAAAAGGCTTGATTCGAGATCATCGATGGCGGCCTGCAGGCGATTTCCTGTGACCCGAAGGGCAAAGGTGTGCGTATCTCCGTTTTCCCAGGGAAATTCGGTCTCAGCCAGGACAGTGTCGCCGTCCAGCGCGCGCACAAGTTGCGCTACGCCGCGACCGTCGTCCGCCCGCGTGAGTAGCAGCGCGTAGTAGCGTCGCATCCCTTGCACTCTGGCGGCGATGCCGGCTGCCTTGCACATGTGCAGCGTCATATCTGACTTGACTTCGTAGTCAACCCACTCGCGTGTGCCGGTGATCAGGAGGCCGCGACCTCGATTCTGGACAATACGAAATGCCTCTGGCCACCAGTAGTCATAGCCGTCTACGCCGTTGACCCAGGCCCGTCTCCACATCTGAGGACCGGGTATCCTGGGTCTGGGCCGTTTGAAGGAAGATTCGGAACGTGTGAAGGTGGTGTTGGGTTCGCCCTCCCAAGTGAGGTAGTCCAGATAGATATTTCCCCTTGTTCGTTCACCGCTGTGTATCGCTACACCGATCTCGGCAATCGGTTCGTTTCCGGCGCCCTCAATAGACCAGCTGAAGGTATGTCTGGCCCCCGGCTCAAGCATTATGGACGGACCTGTTTCAAGCTTCAATTGGTCGTCTTCCGCTTTGAAACGACGCAGAAACAGGCTCACCTCAACAGCGTTTTCGTTGCTGGCGTCGGCTTCCAGCTCTGCGGTTACTTTCTGCCCTGGGTAGAGCGTAGGAGAGGCCATCAGGCCGTATCCCCTTTGCTCAAAATAAGCGGCGATCTCTTTGGAGGGAATGAAAGTTTGGGTTGCCGCCCGCGCGGGGCGCCCTGTGGCGACGCCGTCAAAGTGCAGCGCGAGACTGCGGCTGCCCTTCCGACTGTGGCCAGCCACATTTTCGAGCTCGAGAGTTCCGCGGCTGTCTACGTTTTCGTCGGCCATGAACCCTTGGACAGAGCCTGGCAGTTCGAAGTGGTAGCGGGCTCCGCCCTTGGGCAGGTGCGGCGGCTCCTTCGCCAAGGCCCGCCCGACGTTGGCTACATGCAGTGTTTCGGTGACAGCGTCGGTGATGGCCCTGCCGCCGTCGGCTGTTGGCAGATAGAGTCGATCGGCCAAAGGCCCGCGGAAGTCCGGACCGTCTTCGAGCCCAGCCAGTCCGTTCTTGATGCCCAATAGGCAACCGACATTGCCTGAATTGCAGTCCGTGTCCCAGCCGCTGGTGTTAACGATCATGAGAGATTTTTGGAAATCGTCATCGCCGTGCAGGAGTGAATGGATTATGAGGGCGTGATTGGGCACCATATGGCAGTTGCCGCCGTATTTGTCGTAGCCGAAGTTAGCGGCGATCTGCTGCCGTGTTGCCCGCCAGTCATCGCCATTGTGAGCATGCCATTCCCGAATGCGCTCGATCATCTTTCGGATGAGCGAGTCCGCTGGAATGACGGACAGGCCGGTATCGATAAGCTTCTGGATATCCGATTCAACGAAAGCCTGGGCCTCCATTGCAGCCAGAACCTGTGCACCGTGAATGGCAACGCCGTCGTGAGCGACGCTGGCAGCCCGCCGCGCGAGGTCGGCCGCCAGTTCGGGGTCGCCTGGCGCAACCATGGCCCAACCGTCGATGAAAATCTGGGCGCCAATTTGCTCGGCCACAACCTGGCCGTTCAGCGCTTTCGAGCCGCTGCGGGGTGCGGGGATGCCCTCTTTAAGGCGCAGATAGGCGGTATGCTCAGTGGAGTTTCCCATGCCGCCCCACCAGAGGATAGTGCGCTCTTCGATGATGTAGTTCAGCCAACTTTGACCGATCTGCGCCGGCGTTATCTCTAACTGGTTGCCGTAGTCTGGCAGTGCACGCAGGAACGTAAATGTACCGGAGATGTCATCGTCGGTGACGATCAGCGGCACGTCCAGATGCTCATGGACGTAGTAGTTAATTTCGCCGAACCTCTCGCTAAGCGCCTCGTAACTCCAGCCTTCGAAGGGCCGGCCCAGATAGACGCCAATCAACTTGCCCAGCACGCCGGCGTAAACTCGGTCGGTGTAGTCGCTCTGAATTTTCATGTAGCTGCTCCGTGTTTCGAAGTGTCTTTTTGTCGGATTGAACGGCTTGCGAATGCCTCAAGCCGCAATTCTGGTACCGCCAGTGTAAGTTAATCGCACGACGGCAGTTCTGTTTCAGGAAGGTCATTCTTGCCAACTGCTTGCAAAAGCTGAGGAAAACATTCTTCAAATTCGTTTCCGGCCAGTCGAAGCAGTCGCAAATTGACGAGTTTGCCCAGTTCAGCCGGGATTGCTCCTGATAGCGAATTTCCTTCAAGGCCCAGTTCTCTCAGACCCGTCAAGGCTCCAAATTCAGTTGGAATCTCGCCATTCAAGATGTTATTGCCAAGTCGCAACTCTCTCAGATCGTCGAGGCCAGCGAGAGTAGCGGGTATTGCCCCGGTGAGCGCGTTCTCTGCCAAGTCCAATATTCTAAGATTTTCAAGTTCTCCCAATTCAGCCGGGATGTTGCCGGTAAGAGCGTTTTCATCAAGTCGCAGCGTCTTCAAATCGTGAAGGTTACTCAGGTCAGCGGGAATGTTCCCGCTAAGTTCGTTTCCATCCAGACGCAGCCACTGAAGTTTGGCCAGCGTGCCTAGTGCTCTTGGAATCTCCCCGGTGAGAAGGTTATCGAAGAGGTGCAACCATTCGAGGTCGGCCAACACGCCCAATTCGGAGGGTATGGACCCTGTCAGTTGGTTTCCCTGGAGATCGAGTCCTTCCAGAAAAGAGAGGCTGCCCAGATCTGACGGAATCTCACCCGTCAGCCTGTTATTGGCGAGCCCAAGCTCGCGCAGTCTGGTGAGAGAAGTTAGTTGGATGGGAATCTCTCCGGAAATCTGATTGTCATTGAGCCTCAGCCATTCGAGGCTGGAAAGCGCGGTCAAAGCGACAGGTATGGTCCCCGAGAGCTTATTGTCCGAGAGTTGAAGTTCCCGCAGATTCTCGAGCGCGCCCAACTCGGAGGGAATAGTACCCGACAGCCCGTTTCCGTCGAGCCGCAACCACTCCATATTTGTGAGGGCGCCCAGTTCAGCAGGGATAGGTCCAGTGAGACTGTTATTGAAGAGGTGAAGCCATTCAAGATTTGTGAGTTCGGCCAGTTCCGGTGGGATATTCCCGGTCAGATGGTTCTCCTGCAGGCCCAGCCCCTCCAGGTTGGCGAGCGCGCCCAGTTCAGCCGGTATTTCGCCCTCCAAGTGGTTGCCATCGAGCCGAAGCCATTCCACGCTGGCGAGAACGCCCAACTCGGCCGGTATTGTGCCGGTGAACTGGTTTCTGTGAAGACCCATTCCTGTCAGGTTGGCGAGCGCGCCCAGAGTTACCGGAATGTTTCCTGTCAGCCGATTGCCGTCCAGACGAAGCCATTCCAAATTGGATAACGAGCCCAGTTCGGTAGGAATTGTTTCTGTCAGGTGATTTTCGTGCAGACCCAGTCCCTTCAACATTGACAGCGCGCTCAACTCGGACGGAATTGGCCCTGTCAGCCGGTTGTCGAAGAACCACAGCCACTCCAGATTTGCGAGCGCGCCGAGTTCGGAAGGGACCTCGCCGGTCAGGCGATTGCCTTGAAGCCATAGCCCTTCCAGTTCGGTAAGTTCCCCTAGTCCGGCCGGCACCTCTCCATTCAAGCCTCGGCCATCCAACTCCACTACAGTGACGCGTGGAGGGGTCCTGCTAGTGTCGACGCTCACACCCTCCCATTCTTCAATTGAGATTTGGGTGCCCCAGTTCAATGTTGCTTCGCCTGCTAAACTGTCCCGGATTCCCAGCAGAATTGCACAGTCGCCCACCAGGCCGGGATTCTCGATGTGGTCTGATACAGCGATACCGTTGGCACATCCGGCCGCTTCCATCTGTCCGGCTGTAAACGTGCATCCGGTTGCGGTCAATGCGGCGAATGTTGCCAGGAAGATATAAGGTAAAGTCTTAACACTCAAACTGGCATGGCATTCGTTTTTTCGGCCTCTAAACTTTGCGAACAATACGGAAGCTCCTTGTCGTGTTGTGGAGACCAGCGATCCAGGGGCTAAGAATGGCATGACGCATGCACCCTGGACTGCTATTCGAAATCGACGGTTCACACCAAAGGGGGTAGTTCGAGGAGGGATCGCGGTCTGACAAACATTGCCGACTGTCGGTCGCCTCGCAAGTAGAGCCGAGACTACTTGTATTCGGGCCAGTAGAACTCCCGCATGGTCGGGTCGTCGTAGCCGTCCATCCAGGAATTCTTCAGGCCGGGCGTCTTGATTGCCGCCTCGACGATGGCGCGATTGAAGTCGCCGACCTGTTCGTGCTGCAGGTACTCGTCTACCGGCATCCACAGACACTCGTCGATCTCCCAGTCGTCGCGCTCGATGGCATCGGTCAGCGGCGAAAGCCGACATAGGAAGTAGATGTCAGATTTTCCATACCGGTAGCCATGCCAGTGCCGCCAGCAGACTACCGACTCGAACCTGGTTTCTATACCTGTCTCTTCAAGGACTTCGCGCACGACCGCATCAGCCAAGTGTTCGCCGGGATGTAGCGCACCGCCGGGCAGTTTGTAATAGGCCCGGGAAGACCCGCGATGTCTTTCCGAAACAACCAGCAACTCCTGCCGATCGTTTATGGCCACACCGCCCGCACCAATGTAATGCGTGGCGTAGCCGGGTACCAGCGCATCATCCTGCAGTTTGCGAACGAGCAACACATAGTTGGGCTCGGTGTGGTGGAAGACAAAACCGGCAGCGGTTGAGACGGGAATCAGAGCGGCCCGCTCGATTGGCAGGTGGAGCCAGACGAGAAAACGGCCATCCTGGATCCATTTCACCAAGGAGGAGGAGAGGCATTGCTCGAATAGTTTTGTCTCTGCCGGCAGATCACCGGTGTTGATTTCGATGCCATTGAAGCGGTTGACGGCGTGCGGCAGAATGTCCATGGGGTCACCTTGTTGGCTGCTGTTAGCTTTTGGTCCCGTGCGCCACTTGAAATCCGTCTCTGAACCCACCCAAGGGGACAGGCGGATTTGGACAAACACACGCTCGGCTTGCATGGTCCCAGGACACATACCAGCCAGGGCGAACTGGATTGTTGTTCGTTCGAAAGTTGCTTTTGGACAGTCGAGGACCTATGTATTCCTTTTTTAACCCGATTGAAACTATTTTAGTCGTCCATTGTTCACAAATCAAGTTAATAATAACGCACTTTGCTGGCGGCGCGCACAGGTAGTTGCAGTGAATTGTGCTATTCTGGGTGGCGAACAGGTATTTGCAGCTTTGGGTGAAGCTGTCGTTGGCGCCGGGTCAGCCGAAGCGGAGCAACACAGTCCTTTAGCAATCGTCGGAAAATAGTGATAGACAATTCAGGAGATTTAGCCATGTACACAACCGATAAATATGAAGGAATGCTGGCGGAAACTGTCTCAGTGCGTGGTGCAAACGACGATCGAGTCCTTGCCTACATGGCCAGACCACTGGGAGATGGGCCTTTTCCCGGGATGGTGCTCATTCACCATATGCCCGGCTGGGACGAGTGGTACCGGGAGGCCACGCGCAGGTTTGCCCATCATGGTTATGTCGCAATCTCGCCAAATCTGTATGAGCGCGTCGGGCACGGCTCACCTGAAGATGTGGCCGCGGCCGCGCGCGCCGGGGGCGGCGTGCCTGATGATCAGGCTGTCGCTGATCTTGAGGCGGCAATGCGATATTTGCGGGCCTTGCCCTACATTAACGGCAAGGTTGGCGTATTTGGCACCTGTTCGGGCGGGCGGCAGGCAGTGCTGGCGGCAAGCCGCGTTGCCGGGTTCGACGCCGTCATTGATTGCTGGGGCGGCGGGGTCGTGATGCAGCCAGATCAAATTACTCCTCAACGGCCGGTGGCTCCGATCGACTATACTGCCGATCTCAGCTGCCCCGTCCTGGGTCTATTTGGCGCCGAAGATCACAGCCCAACAACTGAAGAGGTGGCGCTCCACGAAGAAGCGCTAAAGCAGAATGGGAAGGATTACGAGTTTCATATGTATGATGGCGCAGGCCACGGTTTCTTCTATTACAATCGCCCAAACTATCGGCAGGCTCAGGCCGTCGACGGCTGGGAGAAGATCTGGACGTTTCTGGGTCGAGAACTGGCTGAGTAACGCGCATGCGGTGGCGTGGAAAAAGACAGGAATCATATATCAGGAGAGCAAACTCATGTGCACCATGATCGCTCAGAAAGTCCCCCTGGAAGGATTTGGCAAGGGCACCGACGGCTGGTTTGACATGAACCAGGCAAACGTCTGCTGGGATCACCCATTTCATGCGCCAGAGGAGCACGCGCTCAACATCGACTTCGTTAATGAGAGCTATGGACCGGGCGCTCGGATCGCGGTCGAACTCAGCGTTGACGGCGCCCGCCAATTGGTGGAGACGATTCAGTCGGTACTGGCCGAAGCAGAGTCCAAAGGATTGATCTGAAGGGCGCAGACCGCAGGAACGATGCTGCGGAACGAAATGCGGCGCGGAGCCGAACTGCGTGCCACCCGCGGCCTTTATCCGGATCGAGGGACTGTGCTTCTCAGTCCCGATAGGGATCGTATTCGTCTTCGCCGGCCATGGCTACCCCCAGTGGGGTGAGGGTGTGGAGAATTCGAATCGTGGGGTAGTGGTGTGCCAGCACTTCGGGCAGACGCTTGTAGACTTGCGGCGCCTCGTCGGTCCCCGCGCCGCGTAATGTCACTCCCATATTCTGGATCGAGTCGAGCATCTGGTTGCGACTAATTTGCCCGCGTTTCACCTGTACTTTGCGCCTGTTCCTCCAGCGGAAGCGGCCTGCGGCCTGCGTGCGCGACATCAGACGGCCAGCACCGTGGACGGTAGAATAGAGAGCCAGCCGGCTCTCTTCGCTGTCCACGCCTTCCAAGACTACCGAGATATCCCCCATCGACCCGCCGACAAAGCCCTTTTGTCCGGGAAACGCAGGGGTGGCTCCTTTGCGTGTGACCCACATGGAGCGCCCGTCGTGGTCCTCTTGCCAGGCGAAATTATGGTGATTGTGAATCTCTTCAACGATGTTGGCGCCCAACATCGAGGCCACCCTACTGCATACCCAGTCCCGCCCGGCATAGGCATAGCGCCCAGCCAGCTCCATGCAAGCGAGATACTCCTGGCCCAGTGTAGAGTCCACGTCAAGCAGACTGGGAATTCCTTTTGTTGCGCTGCGTCGACTGCGGCGCGGACGGCCGCTCGATGCCGGAACAGATTGGCGGAGAGTTCCCCGCTGGCGATCAGCGGCCTCCATGAAAAACTTGGCCAGGCGATGCCCCAGTCCGCGTGAACCGAAGTGGACCCCCAGCCAAGTCCGGCCTAATTCGTCCTCGAAAATATCCACATAGTGATTGCCGCTGCCTACAGTTCCAAGTTGCTCGGCGGCCATCTTTTTGTGTTCGCGGGCAACGGGGAGGTACCAGGCCGGATCGTCATCGAATAGAGGATGGTCAACCCGGTCTTTATTCTTGCGCCCAATGCCGAAGGAAATAGTTTCCCAGATATCATCCATAATTCTTTCGATATGCCGCTTTACTTCCATGGCCGGAATATCGAGGCGCACGGCCTTGTTCCCGCAGGCGATATCGAATCCGACGCCGGCTGGATTCAGCTTGTTTTCGTAGGCAACAACGCCGCCGATGGGAACAGTGTAGCCCAGGTGATGATCGGCCATGAGCGCGAACGCGTCGGCTTCCTGCGCGCAGTTGACGATTTGAGCAACTGCATTGTCCAGCGGGTCACCCCAAACGGGCACGCCGCGAATTATTGCGACTGTCATACATTCCTCATCGAATCTACTGCCAGGCTTTCGGTGTCATCATCCAATGTAATGCCGCGTGGTCGGTCGGCTAGGCAGGTCTGATTCCCTTGTACTCGCCTTCCGGCAGGGACTGTGGACGTTCGCAGCTGGTCGTCAGCTCTACGTGGCGGCCTGTTTCTGATGCCAATTGGATTGCGTCCATAATCTCAAGCACGTGCAGCGCCATCTCACCGCTGGCCCGATGGTCGGTGTTTTCGATCGCGCTGACTGCCATATCTGCAAGGCCGATACCGCGGCTGTTGCCGGCGTGTCCGAAGCGTAGCGGCAGCTCTTTCCACGATTGGTCGGCGGCGGTTCGCAGCTGCAGCGGGCCGCCAAACGTATTCGGGTCGGGCAGATTGAAAGTACCGGTGGTGCCATACAGTTCTATACGGGGCAGCCCTGATGCCTGTGTATCGAATGAGGTGATAATCGTGCCGATGGCGCCGCTTTCGAAGTCGAGAAGGCCGGCGACGTATGTTGGGACCTCCACTTCGATGATGCCTCCCCTGCGCGGCTCGCTGTGAATCGTGCGCTCCGTCCAGGTCGCGCGCGCCGAACCGGTCACGCGCCGCACGGGGCCAAGTAGATGAACTAACGCTGTCAAGTAGTAGACTCCCATGTCCAACATTGGTCCGCCGCCGGGCTTGTAGAAGAACTCCGGGTTGGCGTGCCAGTACTCGTGTCCGCGGCTCATCATGAACGCGGTTACGGCAACAGGCGCGCCGATGACTCCCTCATCCAGATAGACTCGCGCCGATTGATGACCGGCGCCAAGAAAGGTATCAGGCGCACAGCCTACGCGCAGATTCTTCTCCCTGGCAAGCGCTAACAGCTGCTGACCTTGTTCAAAAGTCGCGGCCAGCGGCTTTTCGCTGTAGACCGCTTTGCCTGCCTCCAGCGCGGCCTTGCTGACGCCGAAATGGGCATTTGGAGGCGTAAGGTTGAGCACCATATCGATATCTGGCGCGGCCACCAGCTCTTCAAGCGACAGGACCTTGAGTCCGTACTTCTCTGCCTGGAATTCGGCTGCTGCTGCCACCACGTCTGCAATGGCCCCTACTTCAAACTCCGGCAGTTCCCGGCTGACTTCAATATATCGACTACTGATGATTCCGCAACCGACCAGGCCGATACGCGCTGGCAATTCCATTGTCAGTACCCTTTCCTTGCTAGTTGCTGACCCATTACAGCTGACAGACGTCTGGGCCTCTTCAGTCTCTCGCCGCCCAGATGATGCCCCTTCGCACAATCTCGCGGGCCTCCGGCACGTCGAAATCCTTTGCCACGTGCCCCAGAGAGCTGTAGAAGATTTTCCCCTGGCCCCAACGGCGTTTCCAGACGACCGGCATGACGGTACCATCGATCCAGGGCGCATGTTCGCCGGAAAATGTCGTTGCCGCCAGAACTTCATTGCTGGGGTCTACATGCATCAGATACTGTTCGCTATGCATCTGAAAATCGCTCATTCCTGCCGTGATGGGATCGGAATTATCGAGAATATTGACAGTGTAGTCAATGATATTTCCCGGGTGGGCCACCCACTGACCTCCTACCATGAACTGGTACTCTGTGTTTTGGCGAAAGGCATCCGCCATGCCTCCATGCCAGCCGGCAAAGCCCGCCCCTTTGGCGATGGTGTCCAGTAGACCCTTTTCCTGTTCCTTTGTGATGGAACTCATCGTATATACCTGCGTGATGACGTCATAGGTTGCCATGCGCTCGGCGTCGGTGTAGATATCGAGCGAGGTCTCGACATCTACGTCAAAGCCGGCCTCCTCGATCAGAGGCGCAAAGATATCTACGCATTGCTTCGGTTCGTGTCCTTCCCAGCCGCCCCACATCATCAATGATCTCTTAGCCATTTGAATCTGACTCCTTGTTGTTTTGCTTAGTCGCACTCTTCGGCCACGCGCGGAACGGCCCGGAAACTGCAACGGCTTACGAATTTTGTCTGTTCGAAAGGGTCCCGGCTGGTCGCGGCGCATTCTCCGCTGATTGCAAATAGTGCCGTATGGGCCAGTATAGCACCCTCGCAAATAAGCTACAACGAAATGCCCGGTTTGGGTGCAGGCCAAAGTGGCAGTGAGCTACCGCCTACTGCCGAGGCAGCAGACCAGGCAGCGCAGTTGGTCTGTCTGATAGTTCCCGATTCTGACTGCTCCCAGGAGGCTCTTACCGGACCTACTGAGGACTATCTTCGCTATTTTCCTTGGTTGACGGTCTGGCGGTGCTAGGGTACGCACAAGGGGGCGCCCTTGCGAGCAGTTGAGCAGGCTGCGCAATCTGTTAGTCTGGGTGACCCCGCTTCTGGACCACTTACGGGTCGGAGATTCTCTTGCTATAGGGGAAAAGATTTTATACAGCTGATGTGTAATTCCACTGCCTTGGGTTTCCTCGCGATGGGGGAGAGAAACTGCACAGGTGATGTGCAATTTTACTGCTTTGAATTCATTTGCTAAAGAGGAAAGAAATTGCGCAGGCGATGCGCAGTTTTCGCATTTTCGGGTGCCCTCACGTTGGGGGTGTAGACCTCACAGTGACTGATGTGTTCAATGTTCTTTTGGTTTCATCATGCACGTGGGGATTGACCGTAAGGGGGTACCCCTATCCTTTATCGGCAACTTAACGCGGTTTAGTCTCAGTTCGATACCGTCGGCCTGTGCCTTTTCCGCAGCAGTGCAGCAGGCAACCAAGGTTGTGGATGCCAACCACACAGATACTTCGAATGCCTGAATGGCGGTAGGGATGGAGGGTGGCCAAGAGAACTATTATATAAAATTTAATTGATAAAGGAAGTGACCAAAGAGGGTTGAAGAGGTCAGAAATTGAGCGCAGCCTGACCAATTGCTCAGAGCAAAGCGATACTCCCATTTGGCGAAGGGGGCATTGCCTCTGGCCGAAGTTTGCGATTCAATCAGGCCGGCTTCGCGGCAGGGTTAGCGGTGCTCGAATCGCATTGGCATTTCGCCTTTTGGATGCAGGGTGATCAGCGGGTCCATTTGTGCGACATAGTTGTCGGGGATGCGCAGGCGGAAGCGCTGAGCAATTGCCGCGGCAACCAGAACACCCTCTGTAAGAGCAAATCCTTCGCCGATGCATTGCCGCGGCCCTGCGCCAAAAGGAATATAGGCAAAACGGTGACGATTATTATTCTGGGACGGATTGAAACGCTCAGGGTCAAACTCCAGAGGGTGGCGCCAAAACTCTGGCATCCTGTGCGTTATGAATGGGCACAGTGAGATTGCCGCGCCTGCCTGCACGTCGTAACCACCGACAACGTCTGCTTGGTTGCCAAAGCGTGACAAGGCATAGGCTGGCGGATAGAGACGCAAGGTTTCATCGATTACCTGGCGCGTATAGACCAGATTGGGAATGTCTTCGACCGTCGGTAGCCGTCCGCTCAGCGTTCTGTCTACTTCTTCGTGAACCTGTGCCTCGATCTCGGGATATCTTCCCAGGCAATAGAAAAACAAGGTCAACAGGAGCGTGGTGGTCTCGTGTCCCGCGATCAGCAAGGTAAGAACTTCATCACGCAGTTGCTTCTCGTCCATGCCCTCACCGGTGTCCTCATCGCGAGCCGCGAGCAGCATTCCCATCAGGTCGTTACCAGGCGTACCGGATTCGCGCCTCTCGTTGATCATGCCATAGATCAACTGATCGAGCGCGCCAACATCTTGTGCAACTTGGCGCGTACTGGGCCAGAATGGGACCCGCATCGTAAAGAGCGCCAGAGGTGAAACGACCAACTTCCCGAACAGTTCATTCAGCCTGCTGAAGATGTCACCGACTTCGCGTGCGGGGCCGGTCAGATCTACACTGAACAGAGCCTTGCCGGCAATTTCCAGGGTCAACTCCATCATCTCCCGATCAAAGGAGACGACCTTCCCAGAGTGAGCCAGTTCATCCCACCGACTCAGCCGCCGCTCCGCGGTCGCGGTCATGATCTGAGCGAGTTCGTGGATCTGTTTACGGTGAAAAGCAGGTTGGGCCAGCCGCCTTTGCCGCAACCAGGATTCGCCGTCATTGCTAAGAAGACCCTTTCCAATCAGTGGTAGCAGCAACTGAAAGACGGGGCTGGGCATCTTCGTGAAATTCTTGTAGTTGTCCTGCAGAATATATTGGTAGTGTTCGGGGTTTACGAATAGATAGCCCCACATATGGGCAAAGAACTGATATTTTACTGCGGGGCCGACTTCCGTAACGAAATCTTGCAGGCACCCGAGAGGGTCGCGCTGGAGACGCCTGGCTGTGCCGAAAAGGCGATTTGCTCGCGGAGTGGGGGGTGCTGGTCGGCGCACCTTCGGGACGACTGCACTAGTCATTTGTTTTCTCCTCGCTACGCTTCATTGCGTCGCTCTGCCTCAACCTGAAACATAAGGGAGGGGCAGCGTATTACAACTAACTATAATCGAAGCACGTTTTGTGAAATGCTCTACATTAAAATGTTAGCACCAAAGTGTATGCTCGTCAAGAGTCCAGCGTTACGGGTGCACCCCAATTTGGGGGCGAAAGGGTCAGGTGTGGAATGGGCGGAGAAGGTGAGGGAGGAGTGGGCAAACTGACTTAATTGGGTGGTGGGCGGAAGGGAAACACCGTTGGGTAGAGACAGTGCTGGGCAAAGACAGTGCTGGGGAAGAATGAGCACGGTCGCTAGCCAGGGCGGGGCGTTGCGGGGGCGCAGCCCTGCACAAGGGAGGCCGCTTGCGGCCGACCGCTCAACTGCAGTGGTCAGTGGTTAGTAGGGCCTTATGCTAGTTAGCGGTTGAAAAAAGTCCCCTGGTGAGATAACTTTGGAAGTCTCGACCAACCAAGGTAGCTCACCAGGGGGACCAAGCGAATGATAGCCCACTTTGACGACTTCTGTCTATGCGTGTATGTGCTCGTTGACGACATGTACAAGGAACTGGAAGGACAGCTGAGACGACCGGGGCCGGAGCCTGAGTGTAGCGACAGTGAATTGATCGCGATTTGTCTCATCGGCGAATGTGTGGGATGGGATGTGGAAACAGAGTTACTCAATCATATGCAGGCACATCGGGATAAGTTTCCGATTTTGCCGGAGCAGAGCCGTTTCAATCGGCGGCGATGTAACTTGATGGGGGTCATCAATGAAATGCGACGCATGATGTTGGCCAGGACGGAACTCTACAGGGACGTGCATTGTGTAATCGATAGCCTGCCTATTCCTGTGGTTCAATTCCATCTGGCGCCACAAGCGCGCGCCAAATGGTCCGATTGGGGGGCCGATTTTGGGCCCGTTCCCTCCAAGAAGATGATGATCTTCGGTTTCAAGCTGCATATGCTGATCACGATGGGTGGCCTCATTATCGACTTCGAGTTAGCTCCGGCTAACGAACGCGACTTGGCTGTCGGTCGCGAACTCCTTGCAGAACACGACAACCGCATCGTCATCGGCGACAAGGCCTACGTCAGTGCACCGGCAGCTGAGGAACTCTGGCAATACAATCGCATCCGTCTTCTCACCAAGAAGCGCAAAAACCAGAAAAAACAGATCCCGGCACACCTCTCTCGCCTCTACGACTCGGTCCGCCAAATCATCGAAACAGTCACCAGTCAACTCAACGCACAGTTCTCGATTGAAACCAACCACGCTCACACGCTCAGAGGCCTTTGTGCACGCTTATACACAAAATTGACCGCACATACCCTCTGCATTTATATCAACCGCCTCTTGGGCGTACCTGACTATCTGCAAATCAAGCAATTGGCCTTTCCCAACTAGCATAAGGCCCTAGTAGTCAGTGGTCAGAGAATGGCGATTTCTCGGGGATGGATGTGAGAACTGGACACGGTCTAGTCGATACCAGAGGTACAAGAGAGTTCACCCCTATTTTGGGATGCACCCTGCGTTACCGCAGTTCCGCCATAATCACAATTTCAGTGAAAGTTTTCAGAGGAAGTGAGGGCCCGCGCGTTCCAGAAAGAACAAGACCCCGTCGATGACGGGGTCTTGCGGCGTCTGGTCCGATAGCATCTCTTAGAGAACAATCTCAAGAGGTGATGCTACCGGACCAGTACTACTACTACAGTTATCCATAGGGCATCACCTCCTTGTTTTTGAGATACGCCGATAGTATTTCATAGTTGCGAAAAACTGTCAAACCAGGAAATAGCGGGCTTTCGGAAGGGGATCTGACAGCTTAGGAAGCGGAAAACCGGCTGCGATTTTGGTGTCGGCGCAGAGAGTGCTTATAATGGATAGGATTGCGATCCAGTATTGGACCTGTTTGTGTTCTTATCAGAAGGCATTGCGGTTCATAATTCATCGCAACCAGAGGTAGTGGGTGACGTTCAACGCCTGGTATGAGATTACTGACGCCTTCTAAGCTGCTTGACGAGCTTTGGCGCCGGGAGCCAAATACAGGATTCGCATTGCCACCTGTGCAATTCGTAAAGGGATCCTATGCGCAATCAATATGTTTACGTAATACTAGTCCTTTGTTTATTTGCTGGCTCGCTGTTTGTAGCGCTGCCGCTTGACCATCCTTCCTGGCTGGAAGAAGGCTTGGCTCCGGGTGTGGACACGCAGCGTGACATCAAAGACCTGACTCTTGGCCTTGATTTGAAGGGTGGAACACAGGTATTGCTTGAGGCCGAGATCAGCGATGATCAGATTCTGCCTGAGGACGCGCTCAACTCCGCCAAAATTATTGTTGAGCAGAGAGTGAACGGGCTGGGCCTTGCAGAGCCGACCGTTCAGTTGCAGGGCGAGCGCCGCATGATTGTTGAGTTGCCGGGGGTCAAGAACCCGGACCAGGCGATCCAGACGATACGCTCCACCGGCCAATTGGAGTTTATCAATCTTGGAGGGTTACCGGTCCGCCCTGATGATTTTATCAATACCACCAATCGCCCAAATGCGGTCGCGGAATTGCAGGAGTCGATTGCCGCCGGTGAGGCTGCGCCGCAGTCGGTCCCTTTTCCGGACGAGGTATTTGAGACGATTATGACAGGTGACATTCTGCAGACGGTGGTTGCGACGCAGGATGAATTCACCTTCTGGCAGATTCAGTTTGACCTCAAGAGCGAGAGCAGCGGGGACTTTTTTACATACACGCGTGACAACATTGGCGAAGTGCTGGCGATTATTCTCGACGGACGTGTGCTGTCGACCCCGGTGATCAATGCTGCCATTAACGACAACGGCGTCATCACCGGCGACTTTTCGCAGGTGGAAGCAGAGAGCCTCGCGATTCAGATGCGTTACGGCGCCTTGCCGATCCCTCTTGAAGTTGTGGATGTTCGCACTATCGGCGCAAGCCTGGGCCAGGATTCGATCGACCGCAGCTTGCAGGCAGGCATCGTCGGCGGGGCGCTGGTCCTTTTGTTTATGGTTTTACTTTACCGCCTACCTGGGCTTCTGGCCACGGTTGCCCTGGCGATCTATGTGACTTTAAATCTGGCAATGTACAAGCTGATGCCGGTGACGTTGACGCTGCCAGGCATCGCGGGCTTCATTCTCTCGATCGGCATGGCGGTTGATGCCAATATCCTTATATTTGAACGCATGAAAGAGGAGCTGCGTAATGGCCGCTCTTTGCGGTTGGCGGTCGAAACCGGCTTCAGCCGCGCGTGGCCTGCTATCCGCGACGGCAATCTGTCAACGTTGATTTCATGCGCAGTGCTTTACTGGTTCGGAAACAACTTTGGCGCGAGCGTTGTCAAGGGCTTCGCAATCACTCTTTCGATCGGTGTGTTGCTGTCGATGTTTACGGCAGTTTTTGTGACACGCACATTTATGCGCAGTTTTCTCTCGACACAGGGAGAGAGACTCATGGGCAGCCGCGGATTGCTTGGCTACTGAGGTCTTGCGCTTGTTGTACAGCCCCTCCATCATTGCAGATTGTGAGTTGGCTGTTGGTCTGATGGAAAACCCGGGATCATCCAGGGTGACGGTTGCATAATCTGGTTACGGAAAACGATCTTTGCAATACGAAAGAGTCTCCTATGTATCGCTTGGTTGAACGTCGCAGGCTTTGGTTTCTGATCTCACTGCTAGGAATCTTGCCTGGCATTCTGTTTATCATTTGGAACATCTCCTCCACCGGAGCTCTCCTGCCACTGAGCATCGACTACACTGGTGGTACGCAATGGGAGATGCGTTTTTCAGAGCCGGTCGCTCCGACCGAACTAGGCAGCGTCTTTGTCGAGGCTGGTTTCACCGACACCAAGGCTTTCAATGTCGATGATGACCGTACTGTGCAGGTCAAGTTCAAGAATATCGACATTTCCCAGAAGGAAGTGATCTCTCAGTCGATAGTAGAGCGATTCGGTGAATTTGATGAGCGGCTCTACCGCAGTATCGGACCGGCCATCGGCGCGGAGGTGAGCCAGGCGGCTCTGCTTGCGGTTATTGCCGCCTCCTTACTGATATTGGCCTACATTGCGCTTGCATTTCGGGAAGTATCACACCCCTTCCGATATGGGGTAGCAGCAATTGTCGCGCTGGTGCACGACGTGCTGATAACTGTTTCGTTCCTCTCGATCATGAATCTGGTCGCCGGCTGGGAGCTGGACGCCCTCTTCCTGACCGCTACTTTGACGGTGATTGGCTTCAGCGTCAACGATACGATCGTTATCTTCGATAGAATCCGCGAGAATTTGCGCCGTCACCGTGGGGAACCATTGGCGACTGTGGCAAACCGGAGCATCATCGAGACGGCACAGCGGTCAATCGCAACGCAGGTGACAGCGCTTCTCGTGCTGGCGGCAATATTGATCTTTGGCGGAAGCACTTTGCGCATTTTCATGGCGACTTTGATTGTCGGGCTCGTCTCAGGTACCTACAGTTCCATCTTTACCGCCACACCACTCGTGGTAGCCTGGGAAGAGGGTTCGCTCCTCCATCGGGCAACCAAGCCGATTCGTTCAAGGGAACAGACGGCGCCAGCTTAGCGCGTACTGAAATTTGCATGAAATTCGCAGATGCCCTTGCCTTTGTGCAACGTCCAGCTTGGGTAACATGAACACATGAAGGGTAATTCAAGGCTGGCCGTTTTCGACTAGGGCATTTCCTGATCCAGTCGCGCACTTAGCCTCTTGCGACCTGCGCCCCCTGAACTCAGACTACAACTAATCGGTGTGACAGACCCCAAGTATGAATAACGAGCAAGCAGGGAATCGACTCACACCAGGCCGCTCCTTCAACGCCCTAAACCGGCGGCGATTCCCCGCAGGTCGAGTCTCTTCTTGTCTGTGGCCCATCTGGGGCTTGATTGCACTATTTCTGTGCGGGTTTGGTCCGCCAACCATAGTCGATCGCGATGTGGCGCCCAGGCAGCGATTCACTGTCGGGCAGTTGCGTCAGATTCAGCAGGCGCAAACGCCGCCGCCCGAAATCAGCGCTGTGTCGGTGTTGGTATACGATCTCGACAGCGGTCGCGAACTCATGACAAAGGCCGCCCACCTGCCGGTTTCGCCAGCAAGCCTTGCGAAACTGATGACTGCCCTGCTGGTCCTGGAACAGAATCGCCTTGAGGAGCAGGTTACCATCCAGCGGAAGGACCTGGTTGGAGAGGCCGAAATGGGTCTGCGCGAGGGCGAGGTATTGCGTGTGGATGAGCTGCTGTGGGGGCTGTTGATACCGAGCGGCAATGACGCGGCCATGGCCCTGGCCCGTCATCATTCCGGCGGCGTGGAGGAGTTCGTTGGGCACATGAATTTACGGGCCGGGGATTTGGGAATGCACAGGACACAGTTCCACAATCCCAATGGCTTCGACGCCGACGGCCAGGTGAGCAGTGCCCAGGACCTTTTGGTCATTGTGCGGCGGCTTTGGGAGTATCCGCTCTTTCGCCAGATTGTTGGCACGCCAGCGGCGACGGTGGGGAGCCACGAACTACGAACGACAAACCGCCTTCTCGGAGCCTATCCAGGGGTAAACGGAGTCAAGACCGGTACGACTTTTCAGAGCGGCCAGTCACTGATAGCCGGCCTTGAACAGAACGGGCATCAACTTTTTGCGGTTGTTCTCGGCAGCGTAGATCGTTATCACGACATGAGACTGGTTCTGCAGGCTGTTCAGGGCAATTACAGTTGGGTCTCGTTACGTCTGCCGCAGCGCCCGACCGCCCTAGACCGGCTTTTTGATGCTGAGGGCAATCGTTGGTTTTTGCGAACCGATGGGTTGATCGTTGACTCGAATTCGTCTGCTACCGGTCCACTGTTTGAAGCTTTACTGGCCGCTTGGGAGCGCCAGGAACTGCAGGTCTTTCGGCGTGTGCAAGTTCCCCCTGCTGGTAAATGGGACGCGGGGATGCAGGCCGGCGTCTTAGAATGGCGCTTGGGTGACACGGTTATTGCGACCCAGCGCCTCTTAGTCCAGTGGTAACTACCAAGCCACAGTACTAGACTCGCCAGTCATCCTTGGAATCTTTCGGGCTCCTGGAGACGCAATTGGTGTGAAGTCGGCGCCATGCTCGCCAGCCGACACGCTGCAATGAAGGCACACGGTGGGTGAGGCATGGTTTTGGAGGGGGGCGTTGCGGGGGCGCAGCCCCTGCACAAGGGAGGGCCGAAGGCCCGACCGCCCATATACAAGAAGGTAGATAGCTACACTTGGAGTGATAGCCCGTGGGGGAGTCTGCTCCCACTGGCGCAGGAGATAGTGGTTAGCGGATAGTGGCCGGAGACGCTTTGATGTGCCAGGGTGAGGCTGCGCTGCGCGGCCGCGAATTGACGATGGCTGGGTAGTTGCGTCCAGTGAAAGAAATCGAAGGAACAGCTTGCAGCGCTCTTCCAATTTGCTACACGAACTACAAGTGAGGCCCCATGTCTGAAGAACGCCTGCAGAAGGTTCTGGCCGCAGCCGGAGTAGCCAGTCGAAGAGCTTGCGAAGACCTAATTACTGAAGGCCGCGTTCGGGTCAATGGTGAAGTTGTCACCACTTTGGGAACTAAGGTAGACCCCACCAGCGCTGCGGTGGAGGTTGACAGCCGTCCAGTTCGACTGCTGCAGCGCAATGTCTATTACAAAGTCTACAAACCACGCGGGATCCTAAGCGATATCGGTGGGGACAGTCGGGGTCGCAAGACGGTCGCCAGCCTTTTGCCTCCGGGAGTCGGCCGCGTTTTTCCAGTGGGGCGCCTCGACCTGAACAGTGAAGGACTCGTCCTCCTAACAGACGACGGGGAGCTTACCAACAAACTGACTCATCCCCGATTTGAGCATCCCAAGACCTACTACGTACTGACGGGGCAAAGACCTTCAACAGAAGCGCTGGTCAGATTGCGTGAAGGGATCGAGTTGGAGGGCGGACGAACTGCCCCCGCCCAGGTGGAAATCGCCGACGGACTGCCGGCTCGCCTCATTTTGGACAAAGGAACTGAGCAGTTTGGCGCAGCTCCTGACGACGGTTGGAAGAGGCCCCCGCCCGAGAAAGGCGTGTGGTTGCGCTTTGTACTGCGAGAGGGAAAGAAGCGCCAGATTCGACATATGACAGCTGCGGTTGGCATCCAACTGAGGCGGCTGATTCGGTGGTCAACCGGCCCGGTGACGCTGGAAGGGCTTCAGCCCGGAATGGCCAGGAAACTTTCGCAAGGCGAGGTCAATGCGCTGCGGGATATGGTAGGAGGGGGCTCCCGTCGACGCACTTCGAGAACAAGGCAGGACGGTCGAAGTGACCGTTTGCGCCCGAAGCGGCGTTCATCGCCGCGAAACAGGCGGTGAAACGATCGATTGTTGCCCGAGAGGCCTTCTGAACGAAATCTCGTGCGGATGACAGCTTGCAGAGCAGTTCAGAATCCGTACCGTCCTCGTCGTCATGCGTCCAGACTCTCAACCTCAACAATCGCTCCTTTCGCTTCCTCCTACCCTTGCGTCAGGCAGTTGCCGTGAATGCAATCACAATTGACGGCCCGGCAGCGTCCGGCAAGAGCACGGTCGGTTACCAGGTTGCCAGACTGTTGAATTTCCTCTATTTCGATACGGGCGTGATGTATCGGGCTGTTGCCTGGGCTGTTTTGGAAGAGGAAATTGACAGTGGTGGCAGTGACGCGGTTGGCAGCGTTGCAGAAGAGCTGTCCATAGAAATCAGTTCTCCGACGAGCGAGCAAGCCGATGGGCGCCAAGCTACGGTCCGTATCGGCGGGCAGGACATAACGTGGGCCATTCATAGCCGCCGCGTTGACAGGATCGTTTCGGTCGTGGCTGCGAACAGTCGGGTCCGGCAGGAATTGAGCCGTCAGCAGCGGAGCATCGGGCTGACGCATGGTTCCGGCGAAGGCGGAAAAGCTGGTGTGGTAATGGTGGGTCGGGACATTGGCACTGTCGTGCTGCCGGAGGCCCCACTGAAGATCTACATGCTCGCGCCGGTAGAAGAGCGGGCGCGGCGCCGACTTAGAGAAATCTCCTTGAGGGGGAAAGAGGCCGATTTTGCCCAGATTCTGACCGACATGCGACGCCGCGACGAAATCGACAGTCAGCGGGCGGTCGCGCCTTTACGTCCAGCCGAGGACGCCTACCAGATTCAAACGCTCGGCTCCTCAGTCCAGCAGATCGTCGATCAAATCCTCGTTCTTGCGGTTTCCCGGCTTGGTGTCGAACCTGTCCCCGACAGTGAAATTGCCTCTTCCGCAGACAGTGCGTCAGGCGCAGACCAGGCTTAGCTGGAGAGACACGCTTGCTCAGAAGATGGCGGGCAGTGGATCTCAGCAAGGCACGATGGACCTCAGCTTTCACCGGCCCCCAACCTGGGATTTCCAGGAACGTTATCGCTGCATCGGTCTTCGGAATGTGGTAGAATTGCCCAAAGTCTCGGCAGGATTTCTGATTCATTTCACTATTCGATTCGGAGTAAAGGGGTTGCGCAATGGCAGCGTTGACCACTGAGCAGAAACTCGAAATCTTCTACTGGATGGTATTGACGCGAACATTCGACGAAGGCATGGTGTCGCTTTGGAAGCAGGGACGGGGATTGGGCGGAACGTTCAGCGAGCGAGGCCATGAGGCCGTCAGCGTCGGCTCTGCCTATGCACTGGCGCCGGAGGATATCATCGCGCCAATGCACCGTGACATTGGCGCATACTTTCTGCGCGGTCTGACGCCGCGTCGCGTCTTTGGAAACCTCCTTGGCAAGACCACCGGCGTGACGGGGGGGCGCGACGCCAATATCCACGGAATGGGTGATTTGAGCCTGGGAATCGTAGGCTATATCAGTCATATTCCGATGTCGATGCCTATCGCCCTTGGGGTCGCCATGAGCCTCAAACTGCGGAATGAAGCCCGCGTGGCGATGACCTATGTGGGTGATGGCGGCAGTACTGCCGGACTGTGGCACGAATCACTCAATATGGCTGGTCTTTACCAGGCCCCCTATGTCCTGATCGTCGAGAACAACCAGTATGCCTACTCCACTCACGTTTCCCAGCAGATGCCGATTGAGAATATCGCCGACCGCGCTGCCGGCTATAACATTCCGAGCGAGATTGTAGACGGGAACGACGTGGAGGCTGTATATCAGGCCACCTGTGTGGCCGTTGAACGGGCCAGGCAGGGGGGAGGGCCCTCCCTGATTGAAGCAAAAACAATGCGCATGATGGGACACGCCATTCATGACGGGGCCGAATACGTGCCGCGCGAGCTGTTGGCCGAATGGGAAAAGAAGGACCCTGTTGCGCGCTATCAGGACAAGCTTCTGGCTGAGAAAGTTTCTGATGAGGACGAATTGAACGAAATCAGGCAACGGGCCGCCGTCGAGATTGAGGACGCAATAGAGTTCGCCGAGGCCAGCCCTCTGCCCGATCCGGCAACTGTGATGGACGGCTTGTACGCGCCCTAGAGGAAGTTGCAGCAAGGTTCAGATGATCCAAGGACAGCATTTCGGAAGCTCCCCGGAAGTACCCCGTCAATGCAACCTACAGCCAGGCGCGCCATTCGCCGGCCGAACTGTGGCCGGCGATTCTGTTTGGACCTTCGCTATCTTTTCCTGAACGTTGCCAGCCGCTGACTGATAAAGGCCTGCCTAAGCGAGGCTGATGACACGGCTGGGACGTGGAGTCGTTAATGGTCTCTCCTGTAGCCATCGAAATCTTGCCTGAAAGTGTCCAGACGTTTTGGGACCGGGGAGAAACGGGCACCGTCAACGATATATGGCGGCGCTCGCATCGCGCCGACAGATCGGGGATTCTCTACCTGATCCCGTGGGAGTCCCAGAAAAGCATCCGGCAGGACATTCCGTGGGAAGTGGTGGCGGTTTTTTTTGAGGAGCTGAACGAGGAAGAGATAGCGGATCGGGAGGCGCTGACAGCTCGCGTTGGTGCCGACCAGGAGGAGGTCGCCGGGATCCTATCCCGCTACAATCTTCTTAGCGGCCTTCCAGCTGTGAAAATCCCTAAACGGCTAGAAACTTCAAGCCTGCCGCGATGAATCGAACAGAATCTCATTCGGCTTTCCCAATAGTTTTGGCATACTGCGCGCTGGCTGCGCTCTTCTTTGCGCCACACCTTCTCGGACTGTCTGCATTTCTCGAAGGCGACTTTACTCGCCATTATCTACCCTACAGTTTCTTTCAACAGAAGTCGTTGCTTGCAGGAAATTTCCCGGTCTGGAATCCCCACGTAAATTCGGGCCATCCTTTCCTGGCCGACACTGAGTCCGCGGTGTTTTACCCGGTCAGCAACATACTTCTGATCATCACCTGGTTCAGTCGCACTGTTGCCGGAAGGCTATATTGGCTGCAGTTCGAAGCGCTGATTCACATCGTTCTGGCATGCTGCTTTACGGCAATGCTTGTGCATCGATTGACTGGGCGGCGGATGGCCGGCTTTGCCGCCGGTCTCGTATTTGGCTTTTCGGGCTATCTTACGGGCTATCCGCCTCTACAGTTGGGAATACTGCGTGTGGCCGTCTGGCTGCCGCTGATCCTCTGGTTGCTACTGCCCGACGAGTCTGGCAAGACGCGCTGGACCCGCTGGCTGGTTGCATGCGCCGTCCACGCTGTTGCCTTTTATGCCAACCATCCACAGACTTTTCTCTTTCTATCATACGCGGTGGCCGGCTGGATGCTGACTTTGGTAGTCGTCCAGTTGCGCTTGCCTCTGCCTAAGGGCAGTGCAGACCGGTCTGTTTCAGTAGGGGGAGGATCAGTTCCCGTCCGACTGGGCCAGCAGTCGATGCGAGTGGTTTTGTATGCGGTAATTCTATTAGGTCTGACGGCAGCGCAGCTGTGGCCTGCCCTCGAATACACAAGACTGACAGTGCGTTCCGCCCGCCCCTTTCACGAGCTGAGCAGCGGTTTCCCATTTGAAGACACGTGGCAGTTCATTGTGCCAGGCGTATTGACCTTCTACTCACCTTTATATGTAGGAATGGTTGGGATGGGCCTTGCACTCATCGCCGCGGCCGCTCTCCTTTCGAACCGGTTCCAACTCTCCGGGGCTGCTTCCTTCGCCAGGCCTGCCGCTGTCTTTTTTCTTATTGTGGGTGGTTTTGCCTTGCTGGTCTCCTTCGGAGATAAACTCCCGATCTATCCTCTGCTGTATCGTTTTGCACCGGGGTGGTCGCTGTTTCGGGGCCAGGAGCGGGTAGCCTATCTGGTGGCGTTCTCTCTTAGTGTCCTCAGCGGCATTGGCTTCGCACTATTGCCTTCGCTCGCTGCCCGGTGGCGGCAGAGAGTTTGCTGGGGATACGTGGTCTCGGTTGCGGCATCAGTAGCGCTGGTGTTCATTTTCTGGCAGCTTCCCAGTCGACTCGAAGCCTCGAACGCGGGATTCCTGTTCCAAGCGGGGAAGTCCCTCTTGTTTGCAGCAGTGTTTGCCAGCTTGTGCAGCGCATTGCGCCCTACCCGCACCCGCCTGATCCTGCTGCTATTTGTCATTGTCGGGGACCTTTTTCTTACCAGCTTCACATTGAATCTTGCTAACGGGCACGAGGCTCGTTCCGCGCTGACACCACCAGAGGCGGCGGCCACCTACGAGGCGGCGCAGTCTCTGGCAGACGAAACTGCCGCTCTGCCGCCGCGCGTATATAACGAACGACGTCTGCCCGAAGATAGCGGAATGTTCGCTGGCTGGGAGGATGTTTGGGCCGCCAGCGTTCTGCGGCTGTCTACCTACAACACGTTCTTTGAGAGCTTCCCGGTTGATAGAATGTGGGAGTTGACGGGTGTCGGCACCGTCCTTACCTGGAGAGAGGAACTTGTGGTCGCCAGCCAATTGGTGGAAGAGTTCCCCTTCAAGGACGAGGCGACCCGCCTGCACCGACTGGAAAGCTTTTCGCCGCGCCATTGGTGGACACAGCGAGCACGGCTCGTAGACGACCGGACAGCGCTCGATCTGCTGGGTGACCCCGGCTTCGACCTGCAGAAGGAATTATTGATCGCGCAAGAAGATGGTGATGCGCTGGGCAGCAACTGGGAAAAGGGGCGCATGACGCTGGGAAGCGGAGGCGCGGCTTCGATAGCCGTCGAGAGGGCAGGGACTACTCACCTGATTTTCAGGATAGAAAGCGATGAACCCGGCCTGCTCTTTGTCAGCGAGAACTACCTGCCTGGCTGGCAGGCGGAATGGGCGGGAACTGATCGAACGTCGCAGCCCGCTGACCTGCCGATCGTGCGCGCCCACCAATCTTTCCTGGGCATACCTGTTCCCGCAGGCAGAGGAACATTGGAACTGTCCTACCGTCCGGCCAGCGTGCGCTGGGGCCTTGCCATAAGCGGCACGAGCTGGATCGTCCTCCTGTTGGCGCTGCGAAACCTGTTGGCTGAGGGGTTTGGAATGACCTGGAGGCGTAGCCGGTCCTTCGCCGCAAAGTACAGAGCTTGTTTTTCGCGGACGTTTTCCCATGGAAGGGGCATTTCATGACCTCGCGACTTCAGCAGGAATCGCGCAGCGCTAAACGGATAAACCTGGCCAACAAGGAATTTCAGAGAATTACAGTATTGCTCATAATCCTCGTTGGATTTGCGCTACGCCTTTACCGTTTAGGAGTTCAGGAACTGAGCGACATGGAAGCGTATGCATATCAAATCAGCCAGTTGCCAATTGTGGCGCAATTCGGGGTTTTTCCTCAGATTCAAACCCCTTATGTGGTAGGAAGCTTCTGGATGCAGCACATTTGGCTCAGTGTAGTAGGGACAAGCGAGTTTGCTGTGCGTTCGGCATCGGCACTCTGCGGCACGATAGCTGTTCCACTGGCGTTCCGTCTGGCGACTGGACTACGGTTGAGCGCATACACCACTTTGGCGGCGACACTGTTAGTGGCTGTGAATACGTTCGCCGTCTGGACCAGCCAGGATGTCTTACTTCATTCTCTCGGCTTGGTTCTCGCTACTTGCAGCGTGATCTTGGCCTTGAGAATACTTGACGGGAGGTCGAGCAGAAAAGACATCTTCTCCTATGTAATCGTTACTGTGGTCGCCATTTACACACAGTTTTTCGTGGTCCTTGCCCTCTTTACGCAGAACCTGTATGTGCTGTTCATGCTGATGCTGGAAGGGCGCTCGAAACCCAGCGAGGAAGGGTCGCGATTGAGTGGTCATGTTTTGAGAAACTGGGCTTGGGCCCAGATCGCGATCGTGGCCCTGACCGCGGCTTCGTTGTTCAGCGTCTTGAACAGGGTGGTTCCACCTGGCCTTGATGGCACGGACTGGAAGACTTGGGCATGGCTCCGGTGGATGTTTGGCCGCCTTACTCTGGGAGAGTTTGTGCCGCATGTGACATGGCAGAACGTTGCTATTCTGTTCTCGCTCGCCGTGGTCACAGTTGCGGTGGCCAGCGCATTACTGGCGGAAAGAAGAAAGACGGCTCAATTTGAGAATATCGACGAAGACTTGACAGACGTCGAAGGTGGGGATGCTTCAGAAAGCGAAAAAGCCAGTTTCCGTTTCAGAGGGCACTACGGCATCGTCCTACTCCTGTTGTACCTGCTGGTTTCCCTTCTCCCGGTCTGGGTTGCCCCATTTTTCTGGTGGTCTCCGTTCTATTGGAGCTTTCTTGCCATAGCGCTACTGCCCTTATTGTTTCTCCTGGCCATTGGGTTCAAGAACATCGGCGATTTTGTAGAGAGTCATTTGGGGTGGAGATGGAGAATCTGGGCGGAGGATTCCGAGGCAGTCGGTCCGCTAACCTTGGCGAAGATTCCGGTAGGGCGCGTGGCGGCAGCTTCTCTCCTCCTTCTGGTCGTCGCCGGCAATCTTTTCGCCTTACGCAATTATCACTTTGATCCAGAGTTTACGAAGTCGAGAGGAAGGCGAGAACTGGCCGGACTTTTGGAGCGCTGGAGCGCACGTCTCAGCCCGGCGAACGTCCATTTCATTGAATCTTTGCCAGACTCTTCGCTCTGGTACTACTATACGGGAGATGTCGAACACACATTCCTGCGTTCACCACCGGGAGAATCCAAGACTGCCGGAGAGATGGTGAATGATCTTCTCAGTGAAGGCGCACGAAGGATCATCCATACGGCCCCGTTAGAAGGACACGAGGAAGCCAAGGAGAATTCTCGTCAAGCGCTTGCCCTTTTTTACCAGCTGGCTGCACAGGAGACGACAGGACCATGGCTTGTTGAACTCTACTCAGTGCCAGACCCGCAGGAATGGCGGATTCTCGACGTCGAGTTCGTAAACGGCTTGATGTTGGAGCGCGCCCAGGTCAGCCCCAACTTTCCCCCTGCGGGCGGCAGACTGGTTGTTCATATGGAATGGAGCGGAGATCCGTCAACCTTAACTGGCGGCGAAAAGCTCTTCCTGCACCTGCTCGACGAGCCCGGGAACCTTGTTGCCCAGTGGGATCCTGAGCTCCGAATGGACAGTTCGAAGGTTCTCGTCAGTGCGGCCATGCCGATTCCGGCGACGCTTCCGCCAGGCTCTTTGCGGCTTGTTGCCGGCCTTTACGATGTTACCATCGATGGCGCGCCGCGGATTCTCACCGATTCCGGTGAAGATTCTCTGCAGTTGGCCTATTTTCATTTTACAGATTGCGATGTGTGCGGACGATAACGCGAATTACGCATCTTGAATTGTCAGGTCATCGCCCTGGCTGTCTGAATATCAAAGTGGCCGATTTTTTCTTCAGGGTTGGACACTTAGCCGCCTTAGTCGTCAAACTTGGCGCCTCCAGGGGTACGGCGAATGAGACCATCTGACGGTTTTTCGGATTCCCGTTAACCAATGTGGAAAGGAATGTGGAGAAAGGAACCACTATTGCTCTTTAAGATGCCTGCCGTTCTGGATGTGGAGAGGGTGCTGGTCGGCATGTTGCTCGCCCTATTCCTCCTGACAGGCCTCGCCTATAGCCTCGTCGTTCCCCCATTTGAGACACCGGACGAGATCTACCACTATGCCTTTGCCAGGCATCTGGCCGCGGGCAACGGGCTTCCAGTGCAGGGCCCCAAAAAGACAGGACCTTGGGAACAGGAAGGTAGTCAGCCGCCGCTCTACTATGCTTTGGTAGGGCTGGCGACGGCAGGTATAGATCAGAGCGGGCTCGATGCGTTCGCGGTACGCAACCCCAGGGCGAATCTTGGCAATCCACATCAACCCGGCAACAAGAACTTCATGCTCTTCAGCGCACAGAGCAGACCTCTGAATGGCGTTGATCTGGCGTTGCGAGTTGGGCGCTGGATTTCGGTAGTACTCGGCACGTTTACTGTCTTGTTTTCCTACCTGCTTTCCCGGCATATATTTCCGACGGATCGTTGGTCGCGGCTGCTGGCAACCGCCCTGGTTGCGACCATTCCGCAGTTTACATTTATCAGCGCAAGCCTTTCCAATGACAACATGATAACCATGGTTAGCGCGGCGGCGCTGGTTTACCTGGCAGTGCTGGCCAGGCGCGACCTAGGCCCGGGATTACTCTGGTGGCATTGGGTGGGACTTGGCCTACTGTTGGGGCTGGCAGCTTTGAGCAAGCTGCAAGGGTTGGGCCTCTTACCTCTTACGGCCTTCACTTTTCTAATTTTGGCTGCGAGGCAGAGAGCATGGCGAACGGCTCTGAATGGAGGGCTTCTCGTCGCTGGGACCGTGCTGCTTGTCGCCGGCTGGTGGTATGTCCGTAATGTACTCCTCTATGGAGATCCTTTCGGCACTGAGAATTTGCTTAGCGTCACCGGGTTGCGGGTGGAGCCCGCGACTTTGCAGAGCATGGTTGGTGAGTTGCGAGGTCTGCAGATGTCCTTCTGGGGCATTTTCGGGTGGTTCAGCATACTCCTTCCCTCTTGGACTTATAGCCTCTTCGAACTGTTGTTGGTGCTGGCCGTGGCAGGCGCAGTCCTGGCCTGGCTGCGGACGCGGCGGACAGCCGAGGGAACGGCGGGGCTGCGAGAAGAGAGGGACAGCGCAATGAGAATCGCATGGATTTGGATAGTCATTTCGCTTGCGCTCCTTGCCTCTTGGATCACAGTAGCACAGGGTTCGCAGGGCCGGCTGCTCTTTCCGGCCATCAGCGCACTGGCCGTAGTGGCCGTGTATGGACTCCGGTTCTGGGCCGGGTTCCTGCCCCGGTTCGGACGCACGTCGCTGGGGCTGGTTGTACCGGTGGGCCTTTGGTGCTGCTCGGTCTATGCTCTAGTCGATTTGCTGCCCGAGTCGTACGGGTTGGGCGGCATGGCCAATGCGGTTGAAGCCGTGCCAGCAGAGGCACAGCCGATAGGGAAAGTGTACGGAGACGGGGTGGAATTGGTTGCGGCCCGTTTTCCCGAGTCTGGCGCGCTAAACGGCGAAGAGGTCGCGGTTACACTCTACTTTCGCACGCAGAAGGAGCAGATACAGGACTACGAATTATTCTTACACTTGTTGGACCACAACAACATGCAGATTGGGAATGTGACCACGCATCCTGGCTGGGGTGTTCGGCCTCTCACACTTTGGAAGCCGGGAATTTTGTATGAGGACACCTACCTGATCCCGTTAGACCGCGCGCCTGCTGTGGCGCGACTGTATGTAGGTTTTGTCGATCCGGAATCGACAGCCTTGGAGAGCGAGGGGCTGCTACCGGTTGCAGGTGGAGGCCCTCGGATAGAGAGCCGCGTTGTCTGGACACATTACGAACAGCTGGAGCCGATGGCGGTAGAGTACGATAGCGGTATCGCGCTTGCAGGGGCCGCACTGGGTCAGGAGGACGTCCAACTTTCGGTCAAGCAATTGTCAGATCTGGATCGCCTTCGCCCGACGTGGGTTGCCATGCGATTTCGTGAGCTCGTCGATTCCGAAATCAGCTACGCGACTTCGCTCAGGCTCTATCCGGTGGAGCAGGACGGCGGCTGGATCTATCAGGAAGATACGGAGTTGTGGAAACCTAGACATTCGACACTGCAGCCTGGGGCATCTGCCCAGCCTTTAGACACGCTCGTCGGCCTGGTTTTCCCGCCTGATCTCCCCGCGGGCGAGTACGAGCTGCGTTTGGTCGTCTACGATGTCGAGACCCTCGAGCCGGTAGTACAGGTTGGCGTCTGGGAGCCGGAGCTTCTGCTAGCACGCTTACTGCTGAAGTAAGACGATGTTATTTCCAGTGGGCTCATTACACGTTCATCGAGGGCGATTCGTCCGTTAACCTCCGAACGCAGCCAGTCGCCGCCCCGCTTCGTGCAATGTCTCAAGCCGTTTGGCAAAGGCAAAACGCACTATCCCCTCGCCGTACTTTTCACGGTCCCGTGTATAGAAGTTGATGCCGGCAACGGAAGCCACGCCAACCTCGGTCGTCAGCCAGCGGGCGAAGCGGTGCGAGTCCCACTCTGCCTGTGGCGCGGCAATGCCGGTGTAGTCGGCCATCGTATAGTATGAGCCTTCAGGCCGGACCGGGCGGAAGCCGGCATTTTGCAGCATCGCCAGCATTAACTCCCGGCGCTCGCCATAGTCCTCGCGCATTTGCGACCAGTAGTCGCTCGGCTGATCGAGGGCGACGGCGGCGGCGGCCTGCAGTGGTGTAGGCGCGCAGATCGTCGAGTAGTCGTGGACGGTGCGGATGGCAGCGGCCAGGGGTTCGCGGGCTATCACATAGCCCAATCGCCAGCCCGTGACCGCAAAGCTCTTGCCCAGCCCGCCGATGGTTACCGTGCGTTCAATGAGACCCTCCAGGCTGCCGGGCGAAATGTGAATGTGGCCGTCGTAAAGAATGCGATCGTAGATTTCGTCGGTGATGAGGATGAGGTCATGGCGGTTGGTAAAGTCGACCAGAACTTGCATTTCTTCGTCATCGAAAACACGGCCGGTTGGGTTGTGGGGCGTATTGAGGAGCAGGGCACGGGTCCGGGGGGTGACCGCGGCTTCGAGACGGTCAGCGTCGATCCGGTAGTCGGGCGCTTCCAGGACGACCGGCACGGCCACTGCGTCGGCCAGCAGCGCTGACGGGCGAAAGTTCTCGTGCCCCGGCTCGAGGATGATCAGCTCGTCGCCAGGATTGAGCAGGGCAAGGAGCGTGGTGGTAATTCCTTCGGTCACACCGCAAACGACACAGATGTGAACGTCAGGGTCTACAGTCCAGCCCAGTTGGCCCGTATACTGTTCCGACAAGGCCTGGCGCAGGGGAGGATAGCCCCATGTGACTGTGTACTGGTTGGCCGTGCCGCGGATCGCCTCAATTGCGGCATTGACAATTGCCGCAGGCGGGTCGAAATCAGGGAAGCCCTGGCTCAAGTTAATGGCATCGTGTTGCATTGCCAGCCGGGTCATTTCGCGGATCATAGACTGGTTGAAGTTGGTTGTGCGGGTGGCTGGGTACACAGAAAGTCTCGCTGATCGTGTGGAATTGGGTACAGAATGGTCGCTGGAATTCTACTCGAATCCCACGCATGTGGCAACGCATGGGGGTCCTTGGCTGTAATTGTGAAGACCACAATTATTGACAGGTCGATTGCCGAGCCTCCCGATTCAGCCTCTAAGTTTGACATTCACCCAGCGTTATAGTATCTTCCCGTCCAACCACCTCTTAACTCGGCTTAGAGTCTTGTCAAGCCTAGATCCCCACTGTGCTCCTTCTATCCTGGTTGAAATTGGAGCGGTTGATGGCGACCTTTCAGGAAAACATTGCCACTATATCTACGCGAAAACAGAAAAGGAATTGGTATCATCTGAACGGGGAGGAGCGGCTGGCGTGGTTGCTGGTCATGCCCTGGATCATTGGATTTCTTGCCTTTCAACTGGGGCCGATGCTGGCTTCGCTGGGTCTTTCCCTGACAGAATGGCGCATGTTCACGCCGCCAAAGTTCATCGGGCTGGGCAATTACATTGAGATGGCGACCGATGATCCCAACTTTTTTCAGGCATTCAAAGTAACCACAATATACTCGGTGACTTCCGTGCCCTTACGCATCATGCTGGGCGTCTTGGTGGCACTGCTTTTGAACGCCAAAGTACGGGGTTTGGCATTCATTCGCACCGTGTACTATCTGCCGGCAACGGTCAGCGGCGTCGCGGTGGCGATGGTGTGGCTACTGATTCTCAACGGTGATTTTGGGCTTTTGAACCGCGCACTCAGTCTCATTGGTATCGAGGGACCCTACTGGCTGACGGACACTCGTACCGTGCTGGCCTCCTTTGTGTTGATGAGTCTTTGGGGCGTCGGCGCGGGCATCATTATATATTTGGCTGGTCTGCAAGGTGTGCCGAACGAACTGTATGAAGCCGCCGAGGTCGATGGGGCCAGCGATTGGGTGCAGTTCTGGAAAATTACTCTGCCGATGATTTCACCTGTTCTCTTTTTTCAACTGGTAATCGGCATGATTGACGCGCTGCAGGAGTTCGCGGGCCCGTTCATCATGACGCAGGGCGGCCCCGGAAATGCCAGTTTGTTTGTCATGCTGTACTTGTTCAGAAACGGCTTCGAGTTTTTCCGAATGGGCTATGCATCCGGGTTGGCCTGGGTATTGTTCGTCTACATCATGGTGTTGACCTTGCTGATTATCCGCTCTTCCGCGGTCTGGGTCTACTACGAAGGCGAAGTGAGGGAAGCTGAATAATGGTCCTGCGATACATCCGCGAGAGCCAGCGCCGCAGCCTTGCTTTCAAAATGTCGTTTATCTATGCCATCCTGGTGATCGGCATGGTGGTTGTTCTGATGCCATTTTTGTGGATGGTCTCCACTTCTCTGAAGACGCCCGCGGCTGTCTTTAAGATTCCGACTGTATGGATCCCTAATCCGATAGTCTGGGCCAACTATCCCAACGCGTTAACTATTCTGCCTTTTGGGCGCTTCATCCTGAATACGGCCCAGATCACTGCCTTGGCGGTAGTAGGGGCGACGCTCTCCGGCTCTTTGGCGGCATTTGCTTTTGCCCGATTGCGTTGGCGCGGCCGCAACTTCATGTTTGTACTGGTCCTGACGACTCTGATGCTGCCATTTCAGGTCATAATGATTCCCCAGTTCATTCTGTTTCGTGAACTAAAGTGGCTGGATACCTATCTTCCGCTCGTTGTTCCAGCATTTTTTGGGGGCAGCGCCTTTAATATCTTCCTATTGCGGCAGTATTTCATGACCATTTCTCCCGAACTTGACGATGCCGCCATCATCGACGGTTGCAGCCGTTTCGGTGTCTACTGGCGGATCATTCTCCCCCTGTCCAAGGCCGCATTGATGACGGTCGTCATATTCATCGTGCAGAATCGCTGGCAAAGTTTTCTTGTGCCTCTCATCTATCTGTTCGACCAGAAAAAGTACACTTTGGCCCTGGGTTTGCGCCTGTTCCAGGACCAATATACTGTCGAATGGGAGATGATGATGGCGGCGGCCACGGTTACTATGGTTCCTGTGCTGCTTGTCTTTTACTTTGGACAGCGTTTTTTCATTCAAGGTGTCGTGTTTACAGGCGTAAAGGGGTAAAGCAGTTGCAGACAGCAGACTTTCACACTTTTTTCGCAACGATAAAGGAGAGGAAAGAATGTCGAATCAGATTAGCCGTCGAAGATTTCTACGAAACGCGGGACTGGGTGCTGGTTCCATGGTGGCACTAGCCGCTTGTCAGCAAATGCCGGCAGGGTCAGCTGATGGAGACAGTGGCGCCGGCGCGGGGCAGTCAGTCGAGCCGGTGACGATTACGTCAATGACATGGGCCTGGGGCGACTTGATGGATGAACTGGCGGCAGTATTTGCCGAACAGAATGGTGGCGCAATCAGTGTCGAAGGGCAACCTCTGGGCTGGGGAGATTATTGGACTAAGCTGAACACGCTCTACGCGTCCGGCTCGCCGCCCGATGCAGCGTGGACACATACTGCCTGGGTGCGGCCCCACGCCGTGCTTGGAGTGATCGAAGACCTGAATCCCCGCATTGACGCTACGCCCGAATTCCCGGATGACTGGTACAGTTCGGTGTGGGGACTGTTTACTTTCGAGGGCGGTCAGTACGGGAGTAGTTGGGATGTGGGCGTGCAGGGCATATGGTACAATCGCAATCTTCATGAAGAGGCCGGACTGTCAGGACCTGGGGTAGGCACAACATATGCCGACTTGTTGGAGTCCAGCCTGACCTTGACAACGGACCGAGGCGGGAACCACCCCCAGGATGACGGATTCAACAAGCGGGAGGTGACAGTCTGGGGAATGTCAAACATGGTGGACAATTGGGTCAATGAGATTCGCCCGCAGGCAGTTGCGTGGGGAACCGACATCTTTAACGAAGATGAAACCGAGTGTATCGTCAACTCTGAAGCAACAATGGAGTTTTTGAACTGGTATCTGGACGCCATTCAGACCCACAATGTTCATCCTTCGGCCGACTTGATCGAGGGATTGGGCAATCTGTTCGTGTCGGGCAGTTCGGCCATGCTTTCGTCCTTCCCAGGCATCATCGACCAATTCGACGGTTCATTCGTGTGGGAGATCTCGCCCTACCCGATGGGAGGCCCTAACGGCGTTCACACTCTCAATGTCGGCGGGTCCGCGTTTTCCATTCCCAGCGAAAGCCCGCACCCTGAAGAGGCATGGGAGTGGGTTAAGTTCAACGCGACCGACGAGGCACACAGCCATTGGGCAAAGAGGGGCATCATCAACGCCCGGCGCTCGACGTCCAAGTACGTGCTGGATCAGATCGACGTGCCCGATACATTTGTAGAGTTCTACATGGACCGCATCGACGAATTTGGTGTACCGGTGTGGCAACACAAGAGCCGGGCGCAGATCAACACGGCGCTTACGTCCGCGTTTGAGTTGGTCTGGCTGGGCGACCGCACAGTTGAGGAAGCCGCCAACGCGGTCAAGCCAGAGGTAGATGAACTGTTGGCCGACGCTTGATCCTGGCCGCGATTCGTAGCCTGGTGGTAGTCGGAACGTTTGAGGGAAGCCGTTCCTTATGCGATTGACAGAGCAGCAATTCTGCAAACCAGTTTGAGTCTGGTTGCAGAACAACATCGTCGCCCCCTTGCAGTCAACACTGCTTGGGGGCGCTTTCTTAACAAAGATGAGGCCTAGCCATGACCGAATACCGCCGCCCCAATATTCTTCTGATCATGGCCGATGATCACGCGTCGGCCGCGTTTTCCACATACGGCAGCAAACTGAACAGTACGCCCAACCTCGACAGAATCGCTGCCGAAGGGCTGCGACTGGACCGCTGTTTCTGCACGAATGCCATCTGCACGCCGGCACGGGCGTCGGTTCACACGGGAAAATACAGCCATACAACAGGCATAAAGACACTTAGCGATGTCATTGACCAGACGCAGGAAACGACGGTTGGGATGCTGCTAGATGATGCCGGTTACCAGACCGCGTTCGTGGGCAAGTGGCATCTGGGGCACGGCGGCCATAGCGACCCTGCCGGTTACGATTTCTGGAGTGTCCTGCCAGGACAGGGAAAATACTACGACCCTGAACTGACTGAGATGGGCGAGCCGATCACTGAGAGCGGATATGTGACTGACGTCTTAACCGATAAGGCGCTCGGTTGGCTGGCGACTCGGGACACCGAGCGCCCATTCTTTCTTGTTTGTGCGCACAAAGCCCCCCACGATCCCTTCCTACCCAAACCCAAGGACAGGGTGCTGTTTGCGGACGACCCCATTCCAGAGCCTGCCACATTTCACGACAGCTACGAAAATCGGGCGGCTGCGGCCAGTATGGCGACGGAAAAGGTCGAGCTGATGCATTTGAAGAATCACGTGCCCGATCCTGTTCCCGCCGGGCTGTCTGCCGAAGAGCAGAAGGCGTGGAACTATCAGAGCTTCATGCGCAACTACTTGCGGTGCGTGGCCTCAATCGACGAGAATGCGGGCCGCCTGCTGGACTTCCTGGACGAGAACAAGCTGACGGACGACACAATTGTCATCTACACATCGGATCACGGATTCTTTTTGGGCGATCATGGTTGGTATGACAAGCGGTTCATGTACGAAGAGTCGATTCGCATCCCTTTTCTGATGCGCTACCCGCGCGCCATTCACGCCGGAACAGTGAGCGATCGTATTGCACTCAATGTAGATTTTGCGCCGACCATTCTGGACTACGCTGGCGCGGCTGTACCTCGGGACATGCAGGGGCGAAGCTTGCGCCCGCTCGCAGAAGGGAGTGTACCGTCAGACTGGCGTACCTCGATGTACTACCGCTATTGGATGCACCTGGCCCACTTCAACATCCCGGCGCACTACGGAATCCGCACCGAGCGCCACAAGCTGATCCATTACTATGGGGAGGCTTTGGGGAGCGCCGGCGCGATTGATGCGTCTACTGAACCGGAATGGGAACTGTTCGACCTCGAAGACGATCCGCAGGAGATGGTGAACCTGTATGATGACCCCGCTAACGCCGAACTGATCGATGAACTCAAGTCCGAGTTGAAGCGGCTGCAGATGGAATTGGGCGACGAGCCGCACGAAAAAGTATCGTGATGGCCGACAGTACGCCTGGAGATATCAACTGTCAGTGATGTTGGAAGGTTCGGCAGGCAGGCCTTCCTTGAGTCGGTGAAGTTCAACAAGTCCTGTGTCGCGGATCCGGGCGAGTTGCGCTATCGAAAGTCCGGCGACGGACTCCTGGACCTCGCTGACTAACTGCGCGACAAGGTCGTCAGTAAGTTGCGGTTCGCCCAGGGTACGCCAGCGCGCTTCCTGGGTTGGCCCCAGATGGCGCATGTAGTGGGCGATTCCCTCTGGGCCCCCTGCCAGGTGATAGGTGGTGAAGGGTCCCTGCAGCGCCCAGCGCAGGCCGGGGCCCTGGGTAATCACCTCGTCGATGCCTTCCACGGTTGTGATACCCTCGGCCACCAGATGGATCGCCTCGCGGAACAGCGCGGCGGCAAGGCGGTTGGCGATGTGCCCGTAGGCCTCCTTCTTCATCAGCACCGGGGCCTTGCCGATGGCCAGGTAGAACGCTTGCGCCCAGTCCAACACGTGCGGCGCGGTCAGCTCGCCGCCGGAAATCTCCACTAGAGGGATCAGATGGGGCGGATTGAAAGGGTGGCCCACGATAACCCTTTGCGGGTATTTGGCTTCCGCCTGGATGTCTGAGGGGACCATCGCGGTGCTGCTGCTGCTTACGATAACTTGCGGGCCGATAACGGTCTCCAGTTCGCGCAGCGTCTCCCGTTTAACCGCCAGGCGTTCAGGGACGTTCTCCTGCACAAATTGGGTCTCGGCCAGCTCCTCGCCGATCTGGGCCAGCATTCTTATCCCGTGGGAGTCGGTGTCTGACCGAAAACCAAGATTATCTAGCGCTGGCAACATTCCGTCGATGGCGCGTCGCAGCTCCTCTTTATCACGGACTGGGTCGACGACGGTTACGTCGAGCCCGTTCGCCAGGAAGCAGGCTGCCCAACTTGCGCCGATTGTACCGGCCCCGATGACGGCGACTTGCCGGACGCGGTCCACGGGTACAAGGGTCTCTGTCTGATTTTCATTCATTTCGTTTTCTCATGTGACGAGCGCGATTATTGCCTGAGTGTAACTTCTTAGCCTCAGTACTTGACCGGCCAGTCATCCTTGGAACCATTCAGGCTCTTGGTGACGCTACTTGTGTGCAGCCGCCGCCATGCTCGCCAGCCGACACGTTGCGAAGAAGACACACGGTCGGTGAGGGATGGTTTTGTAGGGGGGCGTTGCGGGGGCGCAGCCCCTGCACAAGGGAGGGCCGAAGGCCCGACCGCCAAGAATACAATTATGAGGGGAGAATGAACAAACTTTCTCGCCTCGTTCAGGGTTGGGAAAAAGTTGCGGCTGAGTAGCTATCCTGAGTTGGGAAATGTCAAGATGCCGAGATGGCAGGTCTGTGACATGCCAGGGCAGGGGACAAAATGGAGCCGAGCAGGGCTTGTCCGTTCTGAAAAGGGACACTACAAGGAGGTTAGAAAGTTGCGAAGACGGGCCAATACTTCTTGCAGGCCCGGATGGTAGTCGCGCACCAATTGCTCGGAGGTGATCCCCTGGTCGGCCAGTTCGATCATCTTTGCGGCCTTTTGATCAGTCTCCAGGTCGATGTAACTGGTCGACAGCCGCAAGGACAGCTCTGTGGCCGGTGTGCCGAAGTCTGCGCCGGGGAGCGTTGCAATCTGCCACTCATCCAACAGGTGGCGCGCCAGATCGACGGAGGTGTGTACGCCGCGGGCTGCCAGCGGGTTGCGCCAGTGATCGAAGTTGGGGAACAGATAGAAACCACCCATTGGCTCTGCGCAGGGAACGTCCAGCTCGCACAGGCCGCGCCAAAGGTGGCGTGTGCGGGCGGCATGCAGTTCCGTGCATCTTGAGATATAGACACTGAGTTCCGGATCGTCAGCGTAGGCGGTGATGGCGGCATATTGTATTGGCGCCGAGGCGGTGGACCAGAGCTCGCTGCCGACTTTGGCCGCGGCCTGAAGCAGCTGTTGGCCCCCTTCGCCGGGGGGCACAATCGCGGTGCCCAGCCGCCAGCCGCCAAGCGAGAGATGCTTGCTTTTGCCGCCGAGTACGACCGTTCCCTCCGGGTAAAAGCGGCTGATCGAGACATGTTCGCGACCGAAGGCGGTAAGGCCGTAGATTTCGTCCGAAAGCACAAGCACGTTGCCACGGCGGCAGATGTCAGCGATCTCTTCAAGGAGTTCCGGTTCCAGCATTTGCCCGGTAGGATTGCTGGGGCTGTTCAGGATGAGCAGATGCTGGTTGTGCGGGGAGTTACGCAGGACTCGGTGCAGCCCTGCCGGATGCAGGCTGTGGCCGTCATGGGGGCTGGCAGGGATGCGGAGGACCGGGCGGTTGAATAGTTTTGACTGCGGCTCATAGCTCACCCAGGAAGGCGTATGCAGGATTGTGGCGCCGGCGACTGCCATTTGGAAGGCGAAAAGGAGGGCCTTGCTGCCTGGAGCGACAATTACCTGGTTTGCGCTGATATCGACCTGCAACTGGCGCGAGTGAAAGTCTGCGACGGCTTGACAGAGTTCGGGAATGCCGGCGCTGGGCAGATAGCTCTGGCGGGAGGCGTTCTCAACCAGCGCGCCGACGATTTTAGGATGGGCAGGAAAGCGGGACTCGCCAAATCCCAAATGGTAGACGGTTTCGCCGTTGGCCCACATCTGGCGTACGCGTTCGTTGATCAGGAGGGTGGGCGAGGGAGAAAGCCCGTTGCCTATTGAAGGCGAGAGATTGAATTTCAAATGCGACCTTCACGCGTTTCTCGTTGCGAGCTCTATCCGACCCAGAATGCCTTTTCGAGGTCGGTGAAGTCTTCGGCCGGCCCGTTGAATTTGTTGCGGCCGAGCTCCAGAACGTAGACATAGTCGGCGATCTTCAGGGCGGACCGAATCTCCTGGTCGACAAGCAGGATGGTAAGTCCATCGCGATCTCGCAGGTCAACCAGCATCTGGTACACCTCTTCGGACAGGAGTTTGGCAAGACCGGCGGTTGGCTCATCCACCAGAATCAGTTTGGGATCGGTCATGAGTGTCCGGCCGATTTCAACCATGCGTTGCATGCCACCGGAGAGCTCACCGGCGTTGGATTTGCGCCGAGGTTTGAGGTCGGGGAAGCGTTCGTAGTTTTCCGCCAGCTTGCGTTTAATGCGATTCTTGTCATTCTTGAATGTCCACGCACCGAGTTCCAGATTTTCCTCAACTGACATGAAGCGGAAGACGCCGGGCTGCTGGGGGATGTATGAGATGCCCATGTTGATGCGCTCGTGCGTGGGTACGTCGATTATGTCCTGCTCGTTAAGTCGGATCTGCCCCTCGTTGGGACGGAGAAAGCCATAGATCGCCTTGAGCATGGTGGACTTGCCGACACCATTGGCGCCGAGAATTGTCGTGATTTTGCCACCCTCGGCTTGCAAGGAAACGCCCTGCAAGATGTTCAGGTCACGGTAGTATCCGACGTACAGATCGTTTATTGCCAGCATTACTCTTCATCCTCACCCAGATAGGCTGCCTTTACTACGGGGTCTTCCCGGACCACCTCCGGGTCGCCGTCGGCGATGAGGTCTCCATAGTTGAGCACCAGCAGCCTGCGGCTGAGCGTAAAAATCGTATCCATGTCGTGGCTAATAATAATGAATGCTTTGCCCTGCGCATTGATCTCGGTGATGTAACGGTAGATTACATCCATCAACCGGGGGTGTACGCCGGCGAATGGTTCATCCAAAATGATCATTTGGGGATCGAGCATTAGAAGGCGGCCCAACTCCAACAGTTTTTGCTGGCCGCCGGAAAGGGCGCGGGCGTATTCGTTACGAAGGTGAGAAATTGTCAGGAACTCCAGCACCTCCTGCGCTTTCTCTTCGAAGTCACGCTGGCGGGCGGTTGCACGCATAGCCATTGCGGGGATGAGCAGATTCTCCAGCACAGTCATACGCCGAAAGGCGCGGGTGACTTGAAAGGTTCGGCCCAGGCCGGCTCGGGCGACGCCATAGGGCGGTCGAGTGTCGATTCTTTCCCCATTCATGTAGACGGTGCCGCTGGAGGGCTTTAGCGCACCGTCCAAAATGTTGGTAAGTGTCGTCTTGCCGGCGCCGTTTGGCCCGATGAGGCCGATCAGTTCAGGCCCTTCCACGGTGAATGAGACATCCTTGAGTACTTCCAGGCCGCCAAAATTCTTGTAAATATTATTTGAGGTCAATCTTAGCATAGCTGCTTACCGCCTGGGAGCATTATCCAGCGCTCTCCTCGCCGCTGTCGGAAGGAGGGTCCTCTAGTTGGTCAACTTCGACCTCTTCCTCCCAAACCTCCTCCGATTCTTCGCGAATCGAAACCGTCTCTTCTGCCACTCCGCCTCGACTGATGCGTTCCAAGATCGGGAACAGGAGGCCGTTGCGCTGGAATCGGAGCGTAAGCATGAGTAACAGGCCAAAGAATACCAGCCGCCAAAGGGTCATGTCGACGTGGAGCGGACCGATGTTGATGCTCGTGCGCAGCAGCTCCAGCGCAAAAGTGATAACGATTGCGCCGACCGATGCCGCGTAGATGTTCTCGAGGCCTCCAATGACAGCCATCGCGATCACCAGTGACATCTGCAGGATAATCAGCGTGTTTGGGGTAATGATGCCAATGAAATGGCCCTGCAAGGCGCCCGCTGCCGCGGCCAGAGTGCTGGTGATTACAAAGACCAATACCTTGTAGCGGACAATGTTGACGCCCAGGGCAGCTGCAGCCTCTTCATCCTCCCTAATTGCGCGGATGAACAGGCCAAAGCGGGAGCCTGCCAACCACGTCATCAACGCCATTGCAAGCAGGAACAAGAGCAGCATGGCGTAGTAAGGGGGTATCTTGCTAGTCGAACTGAAGCCCATCACGCCGCCGGGAAAGAGTGGGACCAGCTCGAGGCCGCTCTGGCCCTCGGTGATGGGAATTTCGGCGCTGATCGAGGCCCTCAGGATTTCCGAGAATCCGATTGTGAACAAGGCCAAATAGGTACTGCGCAGGCGCAACACCAGCCAGCCTACCAGGAGACCGAAGGTTGCGCCCATGACAAGCCCCATCGCGATACTTGCCCATACCGGCGGAAATACGATGAGCGTACCGGCAGGAAGCGTTTCGGTCCTGGCCATGTCAAGACAGGACTCATCGATGGTGCCGACGCGCCGGATATTCAATATTACCAGCCACCAGTTGCCGAACAGTGGAATGTCGGTGCAGAGCTCGGAAGGTGCGGTTGTAAAGCGGAAGAATTTCCCGATCAGTCCCGATGTGTAGCCCCCGATGGCCATGAACGCCATGTGGCCGAAGGAAAACTGTCCTGCGTAACCGGCCAAAAGGGACCAGCTGGAGGCCAGGATGGCGTAGAAGAAGGCCGTGATGGCAAGGTGCATGAAGTAGCTGCTAAGGACGAGGGGGCCAACGCCGCCCAGTTCTTCAGACGCGAAGGGAATGGCCAAGAGGAGGACCACGGCAATCGAACCGGAGACGCGGTAAATGGCGCTTGCGTTCATAATTCTCGCCCGAAAAGGCCGGTCGGTTTCAAAAGGAGAACTAAGGTCAGGATTACCATGCTGTAGGCGGGTATATAAGCGGCTGCCCTGGTGGCATCGGGAATGCAGCCGGTTCCGGCGGCTTCCACAAGGCCGACTATAAGACCGCCGAGAAAGGCGCCCGGCAGGCTACCCATGCCGCCGAGCACGATAATGACAAAGGAGCGGGCGGCCGCGGGAATGCCCACCTGTGGCAGCCAGGAGAAAACCTGCACGAGTGAAGCCCCAGACAGCCCGGCCAGCATCGCGCCCATGCTGAAAGCCAGTGTGTTCATCGAGTTGGGATTAATGCCGGTGACGGCCGCGGCCTGCCTGTCCTGGCTGACGGCCCGCAGCGCCTTGCCTACCCAGGTGCGGTAGAGGAACCAGAGCAGCCCCGCCAGCATGATAAGGGCCAGAACGGCGGCGGTGAAACGAGGATTGGGCACTGAGATGGCGTCAAAGACAGTGACATTGCCCGGTGTCATCTTGAGCAGAGAGCCGGATTCGGCGGGAAGTTCGACGCGCGGAAAGGGGAAGAACCGCTGCGCTTTCACCGGCACAGCCGATGTCAGGGCCTGCGTAAAGTACTGCAGGAAAAAGGCCAGCCCGAATGTCACCAGAATAGCATACTCGGTGGGCCGCTCGATCTCGCCGCTGCCCATAGGTCGCAGGAAGATTCTTTCAAAAATGTAGCCGATGACGAATGTCACGATGCAACTTGCCAGGATGGCGACCAAAGGTGAGACCCCTGGCAGCCATACGGCAGACATGAAGTAGGTGACCATGCCGCCAATCATGTAGAACTCGCCATGGGCGAAGCTGACGACGCCGAGGATTGAGAATATCAGCGTCAGACCCAGCGCCATGAGCCCGTAGATGATGCCGATGACGATGCCGTTGGCAAGTTGGGAGATAACAAACCCGCCATTTGCTACGCAGAGGTTATCGGGATCTGCGAGGGCAAAGGAGGCTACAAAGATGCCGATGACAATCGCGATGGCGATGCCGATCAGACGACCTGTGATTTTCGGCGAGGCGATCCAAAGGGGGACGAGGCTGAATGGCCCGAGGGCTGCGCCGATAACTGCGCCGCCAAAGGAGGCCTGGGAAATTTCCAGGTCTTTGCGCGCGTAGATGCGGGGCGTTACGACGCCGCCTAGGGCGCCCCAAAAAAGTATCCACAGAAGCGCCCAACCGAAGATTGCTGCGTTTTCCATGGTTCAGATCAAGACCTGGTGGGAAGTAGGTTGCCTAATTCGTTAAGCTGACTCAGGAGGCACTGTCTGGTGCGACAGTTTGGGAATGAAATGGTGGAAGGCCCGCAACCCAGGGGGTTGGGTCGCGAGGCCTTCCATCCGATTTCAAATGCAATAGGTCAGGGTGTTACTCCTGGCCGACGATGATTGGCGGGTCGGTCCGATAGACATCCGGGTAGACGACCGCGGTGTCTAAGGCATCCTGCCCCGCTTCCTGATACTGGACGACGGTGATAGCGGGATCGGGGAACTGGTGCCACCACTTGGGATCCACACCGGCCTGATCAGGGGTATTGCTGCGATTGATCGGGAAAGTGATGGGACCCAGGGCGCCCATATGGTTTATGTTCTCCAAGGCGTCGATGATGTCGCCCGGGTCGGTCGAGCCAGCGTCTTCGATTGCCTGGGCGATAATCATGATCGAATCGTAGGAGGCCATCGCGTAAGACTCGATGTCATCCTTGCCGGTGCGGGCCGAGTACTCGGCGACGAGATCCTGGGCAATGTCGTTGTAGAGCTTCTGAGGAAGACCGATGCGGCGCACAAAGCAGTGGTTACCGTCGGGGACGTTCGTCCAGAAGGGGTCGCTCTGGAGCGAGACCTGGTTGCACATAAACGGCACGTCCTGAGGGCCGATGCCGGCGTCGGCGGCCTGCTGGGTGAAGTTGTAGGAGGCTTCACCGGTAGCGAGGGTCATGATCATGTCGGGGCTCTCAGCCTTCACGCGCTCGATAATGCCGGCGAAGTCCTGGGTGCCGATATCGACACTGAAGGTGACTGCGGCAATACCGGCTGCGTCCAGAAGTGCGGTCGTGTCCTCGGCGGCTGGAATACCGTAGTCGGTGTTCTCGGTGAGGATGACGACTTTGTCGAGTTTCATGCCGTTTTCATCGCGCAGCCACTGAATGAATTTGACATCGACGGCCGAAACTTCGGAACTCAGGGGGGCGATGCGGAAGATTTCATCGTACTGGACGCTGGTGATGGTGTCGTTCCAGGTTTCGGCGAATACGATGGGAACGCCGTTGTCGCGGGCAACTTCTTTGGCCGCCACGCCTACGGAGCTGTGGTAGCCGCCGCCGATGCCGACAACGCCGTCCTGGTTGATGAGACGTTCAACGACGGCAGTGCCGCGTTCCGGCAGGCCTTCTGTGTCGACGATGATCACTTCGACCGGTCGGCCCATGATGCCGCCGCGGGCATTGAGTTCGTCGGCCGCGATCAGCATAGCGTCACGCATGGCCTCGCCGCCGCCGACGGCGCCGGGGGCAGACAGAGGCGCGAGCGCGCCAATCTTGATCGGCTCCATCGACATGTCGTCAGATGATTCTTCGGCGGGGGCTTCGGTCGGTGCTGCGGCGGCTTCTTCGGCTGCCGGTTCGGCCTCGCCGACCGTTTCGGCTTGCGGCGCGCAAGCAGTGAGCACAAGTGCCAGAATTGTCAGGGCAAGTGCGCTCCAGAACAGAGTTCTTTTTCGGTTCATTTGGGTATTCTCCTTGAGTTAGGTTGCACTACTGCGACAATATGCAGAATCCCGACTGTGCGTACTTCAGGAACATAAGAGACGCTATGTGCCGGAAGCAAAGGGAAAACATTCGTCCAGGATATTATGCAACAGGGAATGGTTTGTGTCAATGGGAGTCGGTCTTTATGCCAGGGCAGATGCATCTAAATCCGGAAGCCAGATTAGCCCATGAAGGGCACCCACAAGGAGTGCCTCTCGCGGTCAATACAGCACTACCAGGTTCTGTAACATTCCAACCAGTTGGCCGTCTTTAGTGTGGGCGGGTTATGACTATGACCTGCAGTGACTTACTTTGACGTATTACGACGTACTGCGACGGAGTGCGACGGGGCGTTTCTTTTTTTCTTGACCTTCAGGTTGTTTTCGCGTATGTTTCATCGCCGCTGCTTGTTGGCTGTGGGTAGACAGATTATATGCAGTTTACAGACTTGCAATGGTCCTCCCTTGCCTTCAGATTCCCAGCCGGTGGGAGTCATGGGATTTTGTCTGAACTGTGATTTGGGGGGATTGATTGAACTGTGAATTGGGGGGATTTTTGTGAGAGTCTGTGACTAGCGCGTGTATGGGGGTTGGCGGGGGCGTTTGAGGGGAAATGCGGTGGGTGGAGGACAGTGTCGGGAACAGCGTGTGACGGTGGCGAGGGATGGTTTTGGAGGGGGGCGTTGCGGGGGCGCAGCCCCTGCACAAGGGAGGGCGCTTGCGCCCGACCGCCCATAGAGAGTTCAGGAGAAAACAGCCACGCAATTTGCCTGAGATCGGATTTGCGGGCTGGACTCGGCTTAGTCGTTACCTACGGCTTGCGAGAGTCCACCGCCATTTGGGATGCACCCGAGGTCCACAGGCAGAGTAAACCAGCCTAGCTTCAGACACCTGGATTTCCCACCAGGGGGTCCCAGACCGGTAGGTAGTGACAGTCTACTGCCCGACAACGATTGGGTCGCCCGTCCGAAACGTTTCCGGGAATACAACCGTTGCAGACACGGAATCCTCACCCTCGTGCTGATACTGAACGACAGTCACGGCGGGATCGGGGAACTGGTGCCACCACTTAGGATCGACGCCCGCCTGCTCGGGTGTGTTGCTGCTGTTGACGGGGAAGGTTATCTTGCCGAGGGCGCCAACGTAGGAGATCCCTTCCAATGTTGCAATGATCGCATCGGAATCGGTCGTGCCAGCCTCGGTAATAGCCTGAGCAAGGATCTTAACGGCGTCGTAGGCAGCGAACGCGTAGGACTCAGCTCCTTCCTTGCCGGTGCGGGCTTCGTAGTCGGCCAGAAAGTTGAGGGCGACATCGTTGTAGAGCTGCACGGGCAGACCGATTCTGCGCACGAAACAGTAGTTGCCGTCGGGGACATTCCTCCAGAACGAATTGCTTTCCAGGGCGTTATGGTCGCATAGAGTCGGCACGTCCTGAGGCCCGATGCCGGCGTCAGCCGACTGCTGAGCGAAGTTGTAGGAGGCTTCGCCGGTAGCCAACGACATAATCAGGTCAGGCTCCTCTGCCTTTATCCTCTCGATAATACCGGCGAAATCCTGTGTTCCGATGTCGACGCCGAAGGTGACGGAGTCGATCCCCGCTTCGCCCAACAGCCGCGCAGTATCTTCGGCTGCCGGAATTCCGTAGTCGGTATTTTCGGTCAGGAGTACCACCTTTTCCAGTTTGGCGCCGGCGTCGTCCCGCAGCCACTCCATAAACTTGACATCTACAGCGGAAACCTCTGAGCTAAGCGGTGCTATACGAAATACTTCGGGATATTGCACGCTTGTGATGGTGTCGTTCCAGGTGTTGGCCAGAACGATGGGGATGCCATAGTTGTGGGCGACCTCCTTGGCGACAACGCCAACTGAGCTATGGTAGCCGCCGGCAATCGCTACCACACCGTCCTGGTTGATGAGGCGCTCGCTGACGGCGGCACCGCGCTCTGGCAAGCCTTCGCTGTCGACGACAATCAGTTCAACGGGCCGGCCCAGTAGTCCGCCGCCGGCATTGATCTCGTCGGCGGCAATTAACATTGCTGCGCGCATTGCCTCACCGCCGACCACTGAACCCGGGGCCGAGAGAGGGAAAAACGCGCCGATTCGAATGGGATCCGCGTCTACTTCCTGTCCTGCTTCGGTCTCCGTTGATATATCTGCTTCCTGCGCTGAGCTGTCTGATTTAGTGGCTTCCGTGGATGTCGTTGGCTGCCCGCATGCCGCAATGGCCAGGGTCATCAATATCAGGATAGTGACGTAAGCAGGTCTAACTCTCTTGAAACTCATTCTGTACTCCTTGGATTGGGCATGGGAGATTCTAATCGGAAGGCGGTTAATGTCGGTAGAGAGGTTAAGACAGATCCGTTTAACATTCCTCACTATGGGTTTGACGCCGATCGCTTTTCGGAAAGGCAGCCGTTCCGTATTTGGGCATTTTGCTTTGGATTATTTTATCACGCAGCGCGGTAGGTAGGCGTTCCAGCCAGCGTCTGAAGACAGCGTCGCGGCCCACCAGATAACGTGCCTTGGGCCGGGGAACCGAAAGAATCATCTGTACTGTTTGGGCAACCTTGTCAGGATCTACGCCCCGCGGTCGTTCCAGGGACTCGGTCATCATTTCAAGCAGAGGGCCATACATTTCGAAGGCACCCGGCGGATATTTGCGCAGCGTCTTTTCCGCGTAGTAGCGGGCCTTTTCCCAAATGTCAGTGTTAATTGCGCCCGGCTGAACGGAGACAACGTCGATACCCCAGGGTCTCAGTTCGAGCCGCATCCCGTCAGTGAGCGCTTCGAGCGCGAACTTGGATGCGGCGTAAGATGACATAAGTGGCGTCGAACTGAAGCCGGCTTCCGAGCTTATCATCACTATCCGCCCCTGCGCCTTCCGCAGAAGTGGAATCAACGACTGGGTTACTGTCAGCGGCGCAATCGTGTTGGTCTCCAGGACCTGGCGAAAGTCGGCGGGATCCAAGAATTCGAGGAGACCACCCCCGGCAATACCGGCGTTGTTTATGAGGCCATGGAGACCGTTGCCGCCCACTGCCTTGGCCACGACGCGCGCGGTCTCCTCAACCTGGATGGCATCGGTCACGTCGAGCGGGACAGTCTGAAGTCGTGCGGAGGCATCGCTTTGCAACCGGTTGGCATCGCTATCTTTACGAACGGTGGCAAAAACCTGCCAGCCGGCGCGGTCCATGCGTAAGGCGCAGGCGCGTCCTATCCCGCTGGAAGCGCCTGTGACGAGCACTGTCTTAGACTTTTGGTTCCGCATCTCCCCTGTCGCGCTTTGTCGTACCATTGGACTTTCCGTGGGCGTCGGGAAGAGGGCTATTCCCCTACTCTCTAATCGGACAGCAAATGACGGGACTCTGTATATGATGCCCCTAACTCAGATTCCCGTACCTAGTGCATTATGCTCGCGACTCAGATTCCCATTCCGCCGGTAACTTCGAGTACATGGCCAGTGATATAGGAAGCGAGCGGCGAGGAGATCAGGACTATGCCCGCCGCGGCCTCTTCAATGGTTGCCGGACGGCCAAGGGGGATGCGAAGTTGGATGTCCCTGTCGAGCAGCGCCCGGACTTTGGCGGGAATGCCCAGTTGGACTTCATGCCCATCGATTTCTATTGCCTCTTCTTGCGTCTCCTGGGGGCGGGTCAAGCGGGTGTCGATGAAGCCGAAGGCAACAGCGTTGCAGCGGATACCCAGCCTACCCCATTCCTTGGCGATGGTCTTGGTCAGTCCTACGATGCCCATCTTGCCGGCGGCATAGTTGACCTGACCTATGTTACCGTGGAGGCCGGACGTGGACGAAACATTGACGATGCAGCGGTTGCTGAGCGAGGCGCCGGAATCCAGTTCGGCGGTAGCCGCGGTACGCAGATAGGGCGCTGCCGCCCGGATCATGCGAAACGGTGCGGTCAGATGGACGTCAATGATCGCCTGCCACTGTTCATCGGACATCTTATGCGACATGCCGTCCCAGGTGTATCCGGCATTGTTGACCAGGATATTCAGCTGGCCGTAGGTGTCTACGGCTGTTTGCATGAGTCTTGCAGGAAAGTCGGGCTCGGTTACATTTCCGGCAACTGCGATGGCATGGCCGCCTCCTGCTGTAATGGCATGGACGGTCTCCTCCGTTGCGGCGGCGTCGAGGTCGTTCACGACGACGTTGGCCCCTTGTTGCGCGAATAGGAGGGCGGCGCTGGCGCCGATTCCCCTTCCTGCTCCGGTTACTATTACTGTCTGGCCGCTAAACATGGAAAGTTGACATTCGCTGATTGTTGACTAATGTAGATCCCAAATGAGATCAAGAGTATTGGTCAAGGGTGCGTATGTTGTGGTAGAACCATCTGACAGACTCGCTTTATGTAAGGAAAGGAAGCAAAGATGGTTCGACCGGATATGGAAAAATGGGGACAGACGCTGGCTGACTTGCGGGTGTTGTCGGTGGAAGCCAAAGATGCCCGCAGCCGGGAACGTTTTCTGGCGTTGTATATGATCGCAAATAAGCAAACGAGTGCCTGTGCTTGGGCGCGGGAAATCGGACGCACCAAAGAGACAGTCTTGAATTGGGTACATCGCTACAATCAGTTTGGGCCCAAGGCCGTGTTCTATCGTCATACGGGTGGACGTCGCCCTTTTTTAGCCCGGAGCAGGTCAAGCAACTCGTCAGCGTAATCTGTGAGACGGAACCTGTAGAGCATGGCCTGCCCGGTCATGGTTGGACGTTGAAAAAGCTGCGGCGCTGGCTCAAGCAAGTCATGGATTGCAACCCCGCTCGCAGCACGCTGCACCGGATTGTGCAAGCAGCGCAGTTGCGCTGGAAAAAGTGCCAAAAAGTGCTCAAGAAAGCCGACCCACAGAAACGTGCGGCCTTTATGGAACGCTTTCAAAGGTTGTATGAACAACTCTGTCGCCAGGAACGCCGTTTGATCTATATTGATGAAGCCCACATCCACCGCGATATGGATTTGGGCTACACCTGGACCGCAAAGAACAAGATTGCTTGGCGTATGAGTGACTCTGCTCCGCTCTCTGATCGCATTAACTGGTATGGCGCCTACGATTTCGGCGCCGGACAGTGTTTCATCTGGAACGAGGGCAACTGTAACAAAGAACACACGATTCAGTTCTTGCAGCGCATGGTTGAATGGCTGGCGGATGAACCGGGCGCAGTCGTCATCATCTGGGACGGCGCCACCTGGCATCGAGCAAAGTCCGTTCAGGCTGCTGCCGCCAAACTCGGTCTCACTCTCATCCCGCTGCCTGCCTATAGTCCCGACCTCAATCCGATCGAAAATCTCTGGCGCTGGATGCGAGAAGAAGCCACGCACAACCACTGCCATCAATCCATGCGTCAACTATTCGATGCCTGCAAAGCCTTCATCGACCGTATCAATGCCCATCCATTCCAGGTCGTAACTCGTCTATGGCCTAAATTTGAACTCAACCCAGAGTACGAAAAACTCTTGATATCAAATTGAACTTACATTAGTTCCGTTTGTTTCATTTCAGTCTTCATCAAAATACAGGCGTGACACCATCTCAGCCACGCAGGTTGGCTTCTCGACGCCCTCTACTTCAACGGTAACGTTGTGGATCAGCTGCAAACCGTTCCCTCGGACCTCCTCGACCGACTGTAACTGCGTGTGCGCGCGAATGCGTGTCCCGGCCAATAGAGGATGAGGGAAGCGCACGCGATTCAGTCCGTAATTGACGGTTAGCGCAATGCCGGGGTACTGCGGCTTGTCAGGCTCGACCATTCCGGTCAGATGCGGGATGAGCGAGAGTGTAAAGAAGCCGTGGGCGACCGGCGCGCCAAATGGCGACTCACGTGCAGTTCGCTCGACGTCGACATGAATCCATTGATGATCCAACGTCGCGTCGGCGAAGCCGTTGATCATTTCCTGTGAAACTGGGAACCAACCGCCGACTCTGGGCTCGGCGCCCACTTTCGACTGCAGATCTGCTAGTGCCGCTTGTCGGGACATTCTTCTCTCCATTTCAATTGCGTAGATTGGGGCGTCATGCGGTCATGCCGCCATCCAGGTTTATGGCCTGTCCGGTAACGAAACGGGACTGTTCCGAGCAGAGCCAGGCGATTGCGTCAGCGATTTCTTCGGGTTGACCGAAGCGGCGCAGGGGGATGCGTTCCAGCATTTTTTCCGCTCTGCGGGGATTGTCGGCGATCATCGGCATGAACAGGGGCGTCTCGGTGTAGACCGGACAGACGGCATTGACGCGAATGTTGTGTCTTGCGACCTCCTGGGCGGCGACGCGAGTCAGACCGATGACGCCGTGCTTGGAGACAGTGTAGGCGGACTGGTTAGGGAGTCCCTGTTTGCCGGCAATTGAGGCGATGTTGACGATAGCTCCGCCGGAGCCGGTCATCAGCCTGATCTCTTCCTGCACACAGTAAAAGACACCGGAGAGGTTGACGGCCAGCACCTTTTCCCAGCCGTCGTGCGGATAGTTCTGGAGCGGTTGCCAAGGGCCGCCGATGCCTGCATTATTGACTGCGTAGTCGAGGCGGCCAAAACAGTTGACCGACTCTTCAACCATCCGGGCCACTGCCACCGGGTCCGACACATCACATTGGACGAACAGCCCTTCGTTGCCGAGCTCCTGCACCAGACGGATTGTCTCGCTGCCGCCATCTGCGTTCACATCGGCCGCGACTACTGAAGCCCCAAGTTGGGCAAAACGTAGCGCGGCCGCGCGGCCTATTCCAGACCCGGCACCGGTTATCAACGCCACATGTCCTGTAAAATCCATTGCAAAGTCCCTTTTTCACCGTTCCGAGGTCTCAACGTCGTTGGGCGAGGACCCCGGGTCAGCGGCCTCAGCCAGTAAAGTTTCGCCAAGCTCCTGCATATCTGCCAGGAAATCCTCAGCCTCGACCTGGGCGGCAAAGAGATGAACCATTCCGCGGTTGAAGCCGGGCAGAAAAGGAGCAAAGCCGGGCGGAAACTGCCAGACCCTGGCGGCTGGTACGGCATCGGCAAAGGCTGCGAGATGGGGGAAAGTCTCAGTCCAGGCATCTCTTAACGATGACTGGGCGGGCATCCAACCTCCGTCGTTTGGCAACGAGCCAACCACTTCAGAGCTACTGAGAAAAACTGCAAGCTCGAAGGCTTCGCTCTTGCGCGTTGAGCGAGCAGAGACGGCGAAGCAGCTGGTAAATGCGATCGAGGTGTTCAACTCGGCAGGCCCGGCAGGAAGGGGCGCGACCCCGTAGCGGTATGCTGGAAACTCACTGTCAAAATAGGGAACGATCCAGTTTCCCTCGAATGCGATGGCGCCTTTGCCCTTTCCCAAGACTTCTGCCGGCCACTCGCTGTTCGACTCACCTGCATGCCCGGCGAAGTTTTCCCGAAAAATACGGATGTACCAGTCCAGTGCCGAGGAAGCGGCTGGTGACTCAAGTGCCATAGTGCCATGTTCGTCAATAATTGTACCACCTGCTGCGTACAGCAAGGGAAGCCATCGAGAAAGGTCGGGGGCCTCGATAAATCCGAATCGGTTTCGCTCCAAGTCGGTCTGATTGACTGCAACCGACCACATGGTTTCCCAGTCGGTAGGGGGCGCCTGGCTTGCGGCAGCAAGTCCCTCGCTGTCATAGACCAGTGCCAGGGTCCGCACTTCGCGCGGCAAACAGTAACGCACAGGGGCTGCCTGGTCCGAGGGCCGTGTGAATGCCGCGGCCAGCTGCGGGGAATACCCCACCGGATCGAGAAGACCTTGTTCTGCGGGAGCCAGCAGTCCTTCGGCTACCAGTTCCGGAAAGAGGAAGCTACTTACTACTACCAGGTCGGGCGGATCTTCTCCCTCCAAGCGATCGCGAAGCTCCCGGTCGTAGTCGGCAGCGGAGTAGAGGTCAACCTGCAGCTCTTTGGCGGTTGCCCAGGTAGTTATCCGGCCCCGCAGAGCCTCGGTAACCTCGCCCTCCTCAGGGAGAAAAATGCGAAGAAACTGCGCCGCTTCATTGGACTCTTTCCCAAGTTGCAGAAAGGGCAGATCAGGAAAGCGAGGGCGTCCTGGCAACGCGTCACAACCACTCAGAAAGAGTGTCAGCAGAAGGAGGCCGACTCTTGAATGAAGGCGCCAAGGGCGGAAGAGACAATCGGTTATTCCTCTCCTGGCGGCCCTCTCTACTCGCCTTCCCTCACTGTTGGCTATCAACGAACGCTGAATAGGCATCTGCGTCCATCAGTTTGTCAAGACCGGCGGCATCGTTGACATCGATTTTCAGGAACCAGGCGCCGTAGGGATCGCTGTTCACCAGTTCGGGCGTATCGATCAACTCTTCGTTGACCTCGACGACGGAACCGGATACCGGCGCGATAATATCCTCAGCGGCCTTGACCGATTCGACGACTGCGACAGCCTCACCGGCGGAAACGGCGGCACCTATCTCGGGTAGTTCGACGAAGACGATATCGCTCATCATGTCCTGGGCGGCATCGCTGATGCCCACGACTATCGTGGACTCTTCCTGCCTGACCCATTCGTGTGAATCGGCATATTTCAGGTTATTGTCATAGTGGTAGGATGCCATAGAGTTCCTCCTTTGCAACGCCAAGCGTCCGTGTAAGGTTTGGTGTATTCCATGTGAGTTAGTGCATTTGATCAGGCTCTGTTCAAGCCAACAGTCACTTCCTCCTGGCCAAGAGAAAATGTAACGGTATCGCCGTCTATTTCGTCAGCGGAACCGGTTGTCAGATCGATTTCCAACGTCAGAGTCTCTTCCATGATGTAGGCTTTATGCGCCGAAAGAAGACTATTTATGAGAGTGGAAACAGTCAGCGCTAAGTTGACGCGGTCACTGATATCCAGGTCGGAATCTTTGCGGAGTTGCTGGACACGGCGAACAAGCTCGCGTGCGTGGCCTTCCAGCTCCAGTTCGGGCGTAAGGGTTGTGGTTACCGCAACAAGGTAGCCGCTGTCTTCTGCTACGGCAAGGCCGGCGCGCGGGGTTCGGCGCACCTCCACATCCTCAGGGTCGACGACATAGGCCTGATCGCCGTCATCCACAGTTACGGATTCGCCGGCGTCAAAACTACCAGCCAGTTCGCGTTGATCCAATTCGGCAAACTTACTCCTGATCACGGGGAAGCCGCGGCCGTATTTCTGGCCAAGCTGCTTGGGCAAGGGGAATACTGTCACGTCGACCAGATCGCCGGCCTCGCTGGCAAAGCCCAGTTCCTTGACATTCAGCTCGGTAAGGAGCAGATGGCTCACCCGGTCCAGACCGGCGTTTTCCTCCTCGGTGCGCGTGCGAACGACAACGCGTTGCACGGGTTGGCGCACTTTCAACGCCACGGACTCTCTTGCCGCCCTTCCCAGTGTAGTCACTTTTTGGGCCAGGGCCATGTCGGCATGCAGCTGGTCATCGATGGCAGACTCATCCATGTGCGGCCAGGTCGCCAGGTGGACCGAGTTTGGGGCGTCAGGCTCGACGCCGACGACAAGATTCTGGTAGATCTCCTCAGAGATGAATGGAATCGCAGGAGCCAGCAGTTTCGACAGGGTAACCAGTGTGTGGCGCAAGGTGGACAGGGCGGCCGGGTCCCCGTCCCAGAATCGCCGACGGTTGAGCCGCACATACCAGTTGCTGAGTTCGTCGACAAATTCGGCGATTGGTCGGGTGGCCCCGGTGACATCGTAGGCCTCGTAGGCTGAAGTCACGTCGCGCACGAGCCGGTTCAGCTCGGAAAGCAGCCATCGATCGTGCAACTCGGAATCAGGCGAAGCGGTTGACGCTTTGGCTGCCTGGTTGCTTCCATTATTGCCATCATCCAAATTGGCATACACGACGAAAAAGCTGTATGTGTTCCACAGTGTATTGAGGAATCGCCGCTTTACTTCGGCCACGAGATTGCCGCTAAATCGGCGTGCGTTTCCAGGCGGACCAGCAGTGTACATATACCAGCGGGTGGCGTCTGCGCCGTGCTCGGCGAATACTTGCCACGGGCTGACCACGTTGCCCCTGGACTTGCTCATCTTCGAGCCGTCCTCGGCCAGAATGTGGCCCAGGCAGATGACATTTTTGAAAGCCGGCCTGTCGAACAGTAAGGTGCTGACCGCGTGCAGCGTGTAGAACCAGCCGCGCGTCTGGTCGATTGCTTCGCAGATGTAGTCGGCCTGCTGATAGGTCTCCCACTCGTTCTGATTGGCGTACGGGTAGTGCCACTGCGCAACAGGCATGGAGCCGCTGTCGAACCAGACGTCGCACAGTTCGCTGACGCGGCGCATAGTGCCGCCGTCGGGCGCGGGCCACGTGATTTCGTCGACGTAGGGGCGGTGCAGGTCAAGGCCGCTCAAGTCACGGCCGCTCTTCTCCGCAAGCTCGGCTGCGCTGCCGATACATTCCATGTATTCACTGCCGGGCGCGTCGCTCTTCCAGATCGGGATCGGCGTTGCCCAGTATCGATCGCGGCCCAAGGCCCAGTCGACATTGTTCTCCAACCAGCGGCCGAAGCGCCCGTTGCGAATGTGGTCGGGTACCCAGTTAATGGTATCGTTCAACGCCACCAGCCTGCCTTTGAAATCGCTGGTGCGGATATACCATGTCTCTTTGGCCCAGTAAATGAGGGGCGTGTCGCAGCGCCAGCAGAATGGATAGGTATGCTCGTAGGTGCCGGCTTTGTAGAGCAGTCCCCGTTCTTCCAGGTCGGCGGAAATGTGGGGATCAGCATCTTTGACGAACAGACCGGCCCAGGGCGTGACCTCCGGCTTAAATTGACCGGCGGCGTCGACGGTGTGAAATACAGGCAGGTTGTGGGTCTGCCCGGCAGCAAGGTCGTCGGCGCCAAATGCCGGGGCAATGTGGACGATACCGGTTCCGTCGGCGGTGCTGACGTAGTCGGCGGCGATGACATAGGCGAAGCGCTCTTCGACTGGGGGCCCGAAGCGGTACAGAGGCTCATACTCTTTGCCCACCAGGTCTGTGCCCTTCATTTCAGCCAGAAGTTCGTAGCCGGGTTCGAGAACTGACTCGGCCCTTTCCTTCGCCAAATACAGAGTGGCCCCGGACCTGTCTCGCACTTTCAGGTAGTCGATGTTTTCGCCGACGGCCAGGGCCGCGTTGCCTGGCAGCGTCCACGGCGTGGTTGTCCAGGCCAGCAGAAATGTGTCTTCCTCCCCCTTAACGTCGAACTTTACGAATACACTGGGATCGATGGTGCCTTCCTTGTAGCCGAGGGAAAGTTCATGGCTGCTGAGAGGCGTACCGCAACGGGGGCAGTAAGGGACGACCTTGTAGCCTTCGAAGAGGAGGCCCTTGTTCCAGAGTTGCTGCAAGATCCACCATAACGACTGAACGTAGTCGTTGTTCATGGTAACGTAGGCGTCTTCCAGGCTCACCCAGAATGCCATGCGCTCGGTCAAGGCCTCCCAATCGCTGAGGTATTCCCAGACCGACTCTTTACACATCTGGTTGAACTTGCCGACACCGTATTCTTCGATCTGTTCTTTACCGGTGAGACCGAGCTGCTTCTCGACCTCAAGCTCCACCGGCAGCCCATGTGTGTCCCAGCCCCCCTTGCGCAACACGTGGTAGCCCTGCATGGTCTTGTAGCGCGGGAACATGTCTTTGAACGCGCGCGCCAGAACATGGTGGATGCCCGGGCGGCCGTTGGCTGTGGGCGGGCCTTCGAAGAATACATATTCGGGGCCGCCTTCACGATCCTTCATGGAACGTTGGAAGACATCATTCTTTTGCCACAACGACAGAATTGCCTCTTCCATTTCAGGGAAGGAGACACTGGCGGGTACCGCTTTGTAACTGCCGCGCTGGGCTCGCCCGTTGGTCGAGGAAGGCAGTTCTGTGCGTGTCTGTGTCATTTCAGAGTCCCTTGTGTTGTCTGTAAACGGCGCCAAACTATTCCTGGGCTTCGCCAATCTCCACATAGATACGCTTATTTATGGCGCCTTTGCTGCGGTAGTCGACAACTCGCATTGCGCCGACTTCACTGGTGTTGCCGGCATGCGTGCCGCCGTCGGCCTGAAGGTCCAGTCCCACCAGCTCTACGGTGCGTACTTCGGCGATCTGTTTTGGCAGAAGATTGATTTTGGTTCGGATCAGATCCGGTATCTGGAATGCCTCTTCGCGGGGCAGTAGCCTGGTTTTCACGGGTCGGGCAGCAGCAATTTCGGCATTGCACTTTTGCTCAATCGCCGCCACCAGGTCAGCGCTCATGGCCTCGAACTCGAAGTCCATGCGACCGCTACCGGGCTTCATGTCGCCGCCGGTGACGGAGGCACCGTAGTCTCGCCAGACGACACCGCACAAGATATGCATGGCGGTGTGGGTGCGCATCAGGAGGTAGCGGCGCTCCCAATCCAGCTCGCCGTGAACTTTTCGCCCTGGCGCGAAATGGATCGACTCGCCCTTCATTCCGTCGAGCGTGTGCCAGATTCGGCCGCGCTCCCGCTTTACTTTGCTTACGGTGAGCCGGCGGTAGTCGATGGTCAACCAGCCGACATCGCTGGGCTGGCCGCCGCCGCCGGGGTAGTAGGCGGTGCTGTCAAGCGCTATGCGCAGCTTTCCATCTTGTTTATCGACAGCTGTAATGACGGCGTCGAATTCGCGGATATAGGCGTCGTCGTAAAAGAGCTCGGCAGTCATAAATTCCTCGTTTCGGTCGTTGGGCCGAAACCTTCTAACAGTCAACAGAATGAGAAAGCCCGACCCTATAATCAGGGACGGGCTGAAAAGTCCGCGGTACCACCCTGCTTTCCGGCCACCTGGCCGGACCGCTCTAATGCCAGCAAACGCTTTCGCATCCTGTCTGGCCGTGAAGATAACGGTTCACGACACCGGCGAATCCTACTAAGCGAAATGTTGGCTTTTCGGGTCACAGCTCAGGAGTGATATTCGCTGCCACAGGGGTCCGCCCGGCTTCCACCTAACCCGGGCTCGCTGGGGACTTGGCGACAGTTACTCGTCTCCGTCAACGCCGTTGCTGCTCTCAGTTGAGCAAATCGCGGCAATTGTAACTCTCAGAAAGGAGATTGTCAATCTGGAGCGGTGGCGGGATCCGATTCGTCTTCGTTCCCATCCTCACGTTGGCGGCTGTCTGCCGGCAGCTCCACCAAGGCCGAATCGACAGCTCGGCCGGCCACTTGGTCAACTTCATAGCGGACGCCGTTCAGTTCGACCACGTCTCCAACCACAGGGATGCGGCCCAAGTGTGCCATGATGAGGCCGCCAACGGTATCGACCTCCTCTGCGTCATAGTTGATGTCGAAATGTTGATTCAATTCATGCAGCAAGAGAGAGCCGTCCACGCGCAGGCGCATGTCGTCTACAAACTCGAACGGGGCCCGTTCTACATCGAATTCGTCCTGGATTTCACCTACGACCTCTTCCAGCAGGTCTTCGAAGGTGACGATACCGGCGGTGCCACCGAACTCATCGATCACGACTGCGAGGGCGCCTTTTTCAGCCCGAAATCTTGCCAGCATCAGATCCAGTGAAAGTGTTTCGGGTACGACCATGACTTGCCGGTTCTGCGCCATATTGCGCAGGTCGAGCGGGCCGGCGTCTGCGCCAATCTGCAGATGGCGGGCCAGGTCCTTGACGTGAAAAAACCCTCTGATACTGTCGAGATCCCCATCGTAAATCGGATAGCGAGAATGATTGGATGCGCAAACCAGCCGCAGAATTTCCTGTTCAGATTGGTCAGTGGGAATGCCGACAATGCGGGTGCGAGGTGTCATGACCTGGCCAACGGTTCGCTCTCTCATGTCCAATATGTTCTCAATGTAGAGCTGTTCGGAGGGCGCGATCAGGCCCTCTTCGAAACTCTCCTCAACGATAAGTTCAAGTTCCTGGGGGGAGATCATGTGGTCCTGGGCTCCGCGTTCCGGAACACCGAAGGCGCGGGTGATGGCGCGGGCAATTGCGTTGAGGACGTAGATGGCCGGTGAGAAGATGCGTTCAATAATCGAGAAAGGGCCGATCACACGCAGGGCGGTAGCCTCCGGTTGCTGAAGCGCCAATGACTTGGGCATCACTTCGCCAAACACTACATGCAAATAGGTCATCAGGCCGATGGCGAGCACCAGGGCTGCGCTGTGGGCCGCTGCGACACTAATCAGGCCCATCTCCACCCCGTAATGCTCTAGCAAAGCCAGAAACCATTCGGCGATGGTGTGTTCGCCGTACATGCCCAACCCGAGACTGGACAGCGTAATGCCCAATTGCGCCATGATGATGAAGCGGGTCTGGCCGCGTGTGTCGGTCAGTATGCCCATTACTTTGACGGCAGGCGCTGAGCCCTCGTTGGCCATTTGGGCCATACGCGCTCTGGATGAAGCCACGACCGCGAATTCCACAGCTACAAAGAGGCCGTTAAAGAAGATTAATGCGGTTATGATGAATACAGGAAGCAGATATTCCACTCGTGTAACTCCAACTGCAGATTCTTCAAGTTTCGTCGCGGCTTTCAGCCTGACGAACAAACTATGCTCGCTGCGTGCGACTCTGCGTATTTTCCGTGGTTTGGGGCAGATTCGCCTCAGCGCCAGGCGGCAAGGCGACGCTCACCTGGGAAATCGCGTAACCGCTAACTTTTTCGACGCGGAAATCATGGTCTTGCAGCCGAACAATCTGGCCCTGTTCGGGTATGGCGCCAAGCTCGCCAAGTATGGCGCCGCCAAGCGTGTCAACATCTTCATATTCGAGGGGAGAACCTAGAATAGCTGACAGCTCTTCCAGTTCCACATCGCCTGCAAGAGTAAGACGACCGTCATTACCCAACGCTACCTCGTGGCTGTCGGCATCAAATTCGTCGGCAATGTCCCCGAATATTTCTTCGATCAGGTCTTCGAATGTCACTATACCGGCAGTGCCGCCGTATTCGTCGATGACAACGGCCAGATGGTAGTGTTCGCTCTGAAGCCGGCGGAACACCATTTCGACCGATGCGGATTCCGGCACGTAGGGAGGGACCCGCATAACATCACGGACTCCCCTGTCCTCTCCACATATGTCTTGTTCGCCGCCTGTTGCCATTGGGCCAGAGTCGATGGTAAGGCACAGCAGATCTTTAAGGTGGACAACACCGATAATGTTATCGACGGTGTCGTCATAGAGGGGCAGCCGGGAGTGGCTCGATTCGGCGAGCAGGCTTAGCAGGTCGGCTACCGGCATGTCCACCGGTGCGGCAAGCAGCTGGGTGCGGGGAACGATCAGATGGCGCAGCGAACGCTGGCGCAACTGCAAAATGTTTTCCAAGAGCTCGGTTTCGCCCTCTTTGAGCACGCCTCCCGCTCCGCTCTCCTGCACCATCATCAGGATCTCTTCAGGGGCGTGGATGTGGATGCCCTCAGATACTGCTCGCAGGCCAATCAGGCGTAGAACGAGACGGCCGCTGCCGTTGAAGAACCAGATGAGCGGTTTGAGCAGGACCATGGCCCAACTCACCGGCGAAACGAGCAGAAGGGCGGTGGGCTCTGGAAATTGAATGCCGACGGTCTTGGGAGCCAGTTCGCTCAAAGCAACCTGGACTACCGTAAGGACGACCAGTACGCTGGTAGCCGCGATCGAAACTGCCGCGGCCTGGGCGACAAGGCCGGAACCGCTTAACAGGGGCACCACCATCGGCGTGATGACAGCCTTACCGTAATAGCCTAATATCAGACTGGAAAGGGTGATTCCCAGCTGGCAGGCGGCGATATAGTTGTCCAGCTGGTCAGGGCTTTCCAGAACAGGCAGGAGCATCTGTGCCGGGCGGCTGCCGGCCGCGGCATCCTGGGCGACGCGCGCGCGTCGGGCGCCGACCGTTCCGATTTCGGCAGCGACGAAGAGGCCGTTCAGCGTGATAAGTAGAATAACTGTAAATATTACGAGGACTACTACCATTTTGTCAGCAACTTAATGCTTGTCTTCTGACCCTTTCTTTGCGTTGCAGATGAAATGACCTTATGAATTACAGATGAAACAAGCCCGGGCATGGCGCGAATGGGATGAAGGAATAATGTGCTTCATGCTTTGCGTCACAGTTGTTGTGGTGACTTAGCAGTTCCCGGGCCGGTTTGGTTCTGTCATTACGGGTGAAGTATCATTGGCAGGTCACTGATGGTCCACCTTACTGCCAATGGGGCAGAATTGCGCGTTCGCGAATAACGCACTTTTGGACGGGGGAACCATCAATCCGACACTGATATCGGAGTTACTGCTGATGGACCGTGCCTCAGAGCAAACGCCTTCCTATTCGGAAGGACAACCCGGTCTTGCCGGCGAATCGACGCTGACCTTGGGCCGGCGCCTGGTCTATCTTCTGCGCACCATGCGTCCGAAACAGTGGACCAAGAACGGCTTCGTTCTGGTTGGGCTGATATTCGATGGCAAGCTGTTGGACCTTCCCCTGGCCCTGACGGCCTTAGCGACTCTCATCTGCTTTTGCGTTGTCTCAAGCAGTGTGTACATCCTGAACGACCTGATTGATATCGAGAGGGATCGCGGTCATCCCCGCAAACGCTTGCGGCCCTTAGCGAGCGGTCTGCTCGACCCTGTTTTTGCCAAGGCCGCCATGGTCATTCTCGGCGCGGCAAGTATTATCGGCGCCGGACTAATTGACATCTATGTCGGTCTGACGCTGGCGGCCTACCTAATCTTGAATGTGGGCTATTGTGTCTACCTCAAGAATCTGGTAATCATCGATGTAATGATGATTGCAGTGTTTTTCGTCCTCCGAGTCGTTGCCGGTGCGGTGGCAGTGGAAGTCAGCGCCTTCAGCCCCTGGCTATACATTTGCGTCAGCTTGCTGGCGCTCTTCATTGGGTTCGGCAAACGCCGGCACGAGATAATTCTACTAAAGGATGCTGCATCCGACCATCGCACAAGTCTGAAACAGTATAACCAACCATATCTGGATCAGATCATTGGTGTCGTTACGACAAGCGGCCTAATAAGTTACACGTTCTACAGTTTTGAGGCCGAGACTGCGCTGGCGGCCCCTTCACAGATGATGATCACTGTCCCGCTCATCGTCTTCGTTGTTTTCCGCTATCTCTACCTGATTCACGTTGAGCAGCGTGGGGGCGCGCCCGATGATCTGCTGTTCGCAGATCGTCCTCTGCTGGCAGCTGTGATCCTGTGGGTTCTCTCGGTAGTGGCGGTCATCTATGTCGGTTAGGAAGGTGCGGCCGCAGAGTCAGCACCGTCTGTCGAGGCAGCCTAGCCTCCTCCTTCGACAAACTGGGCCCAGGCGCCCTCCATGCCGTCACTTGTTACGCCATAGAAGACGCGCAGTGATGAGCCTTCCTTTAGGGCAAGATCAAAGCGCTCCTTGCCCGCCCTCTTGTCGGAACGGATGAAGCCGACATTTTCCTTCCAGCGAATCTGGTCGCGCTTGACAGGGCTGTCTTCGAATTGGGAGATAGCGTAATTCCAGAGCTTGCGGGCTCCTTTGCGAGTGACATTGCTGACGCTGTGGTGATTCCGCAAGTTCCGTACAACGTAGTAGGTTGTGCCTCCCCGGTTTTCGCTATCCACAATTTCGACACCGTCCTGGGGCAGATAAAAGGGGTCATCTGTTGCAGTGGATGCCGGGCCGGTGCGGCCCCCCGATTTCTTGGCGCCTGCTCCCTGGTTGGCTCGAGATTTGGGCTCTCCTCCACGTTTTTCTGTCACCGGAACGTCGTCTGAATCGCCACTGTCGACAAGATCGGCGTTGAGGCCGACGCTCTCCAAGACCAACGCCACAATCTCATCGCGCATGGCCAGACTGGTCTCGGCGTCATTGCGCACATAGAATTTGGAGCCGTCAAGACAGTAGGGTTTGGCATCGCCTGCGTCCACGCCTATGCGGAGTACATCAACGCCATCATTGGCCAGGACTTCGAACCTAGCCTCGAGAGGCGGTGTGAGCCGTTCGGCAACGGCCTGCTGTAGCTCTTTCTGGACCTGTTTTGCGGCCGCGAGACCTTTCACTCGGCCCTTGCGTGCATTGGCCCCCACGAAAGTCGTGCCGCCGTCGGTGTTGGCAAATGCGCACAGATCGGCAAGTACAACGGTTTGTCGCCCACCTTTCAAATTGGCAGACTCATGGAAGCTTTGGGTCTGGTTGGGGCCTTCTGTTCGGGCAGCCGCCAAATGATCGACCACTTTTTCAGGTGCACGAAAGGGACGTGTGCGGTCGAATGAGCGGCTGGCGAAAAGTTCCTTGATTGCATCGAACGAAGGCTCAGGCAAGAGCAGCTCGGTGGCGCGTTCACCCAGGCCAAGGCGCCTGTTGTTGCGTGGATCGGTGTTCAGGCGGTGGGCGTCGCTGCCCTGGATGCAGTGCATCTTACGGGGGTATTCGGTCTTCGAGCCATTGAAGAAGCGCGAAGTTGCCTTGCGGCTGCGGCTCTCCAGATCGGTCACTTCGAGTGCGCTGAGGTTTGCGTCCTGGGTATAGGCGATCTTAGTCTGGCCGCCAAAGGGAAAGTTGCGCATCGCAATGCCGTTTGTGCTATTGGCGTGTGCTGCGATGGCGATGCCGCCTGAATCGACAATTGTCTCGTAGGCGGTAATTACGTCAGTGCTGGCGCCGGTCTCGGTTGAACCGACGGTCAGTCGGTCTTCAGGCACATTCAGTCGAAGCAGTGTGTGTTCCAAGGCGCGGATTGAGGTGTCCGGAGGGTAGATGGCGAGGATGTGAAATCCGAAAGTGGCGGTAAACTCGAATCCGGGCAAAATAATTATTTCGTTGGCCAGTTTGTGCCACTGGTCCAGATGGCTGCGTTCTTCCGACGTGAGCCGGTTTTCCTCCTGAAGGCGGGTTAGCCACTCTATTTCGCGGCGAATTGCAGCGACACCGGCAACCGTATTGTGATCGGTAATTGCGACGACATCCAGCCCGCGCTTGCGTGCGGTTGAAAGCCAATCCAGATAGCCGATACCTGGATCTTCATAGTCGTTTGATGCCGGTGTGTGCGTGTGGAGGTCTACCTTGTACCAACGCAATCTGCCGGCGCCCTGCCTTGAATTTGCTTGCCCTGATGGGCCCTTCCTGGACCCATTCGGGCCCCCAGCTTCGTTTGATCTTGGTTGTCGGGCAGGCTGTCCTCCGCCTTTTGCCCTTCGTCTTCTGCTCATTGGCTACTCTCTATGTCGTGTACTGCCGTTCCAAATGACGAATTAGCTGGTAGGGAAGCATACTCGATCTTTTCCAAGGAATCTTTCTGTTCCCCTGCAGCGGCCTGTTCGTTGTGTTTATCCGGCATTTCAGTGGATTCGGGAGGATTTGCCAAGAACGACTCTTTCTGGAGAGCTGTTTTCAGTACCTCGTCAACCGTTTCCACCGGGATGAATTTCATTGATTCGCGGACGTTTTCGGGCAGATCTTCCAGGTCGGCCTCGTTCGCGGCCGGCATGATGATCGTACCCAGCCCCGCTCTGGCGGCGGCCAATACTTTTTCTTTTAAACCGCCGATGCGAAGTACCTTGCCGCGTAGAGTCACTTCGCCGGTCATACCTATGTCAGGGTGGACAGACCGCCCTGTCAGCAAGCTGGCAATCGCCGTCACCATGGTCACTCCGGCGCTAGGTCCGTCTTTGGGCAGCGCACCTTCCGGAATGTGCAAATGGAGGTCTACATCTTCAAAGAAGTCGGAGGCGATGCCAAGCTCGCTTGCGCGGCTGCGCACATAACTGAGCGCGGCTTGCGCGCTTTCTTTCATAACCTCGCCCAACTGTCCTGTGAGCACGAAACCCTTTTTGCCTGGCATTTTGGTTGCTTCGAAGAAAAGGATTTCGCCGCCTGTCATTGTCCAGGACAAGCCCACCGCCACGCCAGGAATGCTGGTGCGGTCGGCGATTTCTTCCCGCTGAAAACGACGTTTGCCCAGATATTCGACCAGCGTGTCGGGCGTGATATGAACGGGCGAAAAGGGCGCCTCGGCTACGGCGCTCAGCTGCGGAAGCGGAACGTCCGAATTCTCCCCGCTATCGGACTGGCCGTTGGATGCAAGGCCATCGCCGTTGACCTTGGGGTCCTCTACATAGCCCTGTTGGGAGTCAGAGTCATCCAATCCCAGGGGGAGAGGCGCCTGGATCCAGTACGGTTGCATGGCAGCGATCGTCGCGGCTACCTTGCGGCAGATTTTGCCAATCGCACGTTCCAGGTTACGGACGCCTGCTTCACGCGTATAGTCGTGTACGATCTTGTGCAGCGCGGCGTCGTCAAAGACTATTTCACCTTCGCGGAGTCCGTTTTCCTTGATTTGGCGGGCGACCAGATACTGCTGAGCAATCTTGACCTTTTCGTTCTCGGTGTAACTGCTGAGCTGGATCACTTCCATGCGGTCACGCAGCGGCCCGGGGATGGTATCCAGCACGTTGGCGGTGGTGATAAACATGACCTCGCTCAGGTCAAAAGGCACGTCGAGGTAGTGGTCACGAAACTCCCGATTCTGTTCGGGATCCAAGACTTCGAGCAGCGCGCTGGTTGGGTCGCCGCGGAAATCGCGCCCCAATTTGTCCACCTCATCGAGCATAAAGACCGGATTCTTGGTCTCAACGCGGCGCAAACTCTGGATGATTCGGCCCGGCATCGACCCAATGTACGTGCGGCGAAAACCCCGGATTTCGGCTTCGTCGCGCACGCCTCCCAGAGCCAGGCGTATGAATTTGCGATCCATAGCACGGGCAATACTGATACCAAGGCTGGTCTTGCCCACACCCGGCGGCCCGACAAAGCAGAGCAGTACACCTTCGCGCTCACGGCGAATCTTGTCGTGCGTATCCTCCTCTACTTCGTCTTCGCGTTGCGCCTTACGGACTGAACGGAGCTTGCGGACCGCCAAGTACTCGACAATGCGGTCCTTGATCTCATCCAGACCGTAGTGGTCCTCTTCAAGGACGTCACGGGCGTGTGTGATGTCCAGATTGTCCTCGGTGGTTTGCTGCCAAGGCAATGAAACCATCAGATCGAGATAGGTCTTGATGACGCTGTACTCGGCCGCCTGAATCGGCATTCGGCGCATCCGGTTCAGTTCGCGCAGAGCCTCCTTGTGCGCCTCGTCCGGCATGCCGGCGGCTGCGATGCGCTCCTCCAACTCGCGGATATCGGCTTCCTGCTCGTCCTCTTCGCCCAGCTCTTTCTGGATTGCCTTGATCTGCTCGCGCAGAAAGAAGTCTTTTTGCAGCTTTTCCATTTCGCCCTGGGCCTGGGACTGAATCTTGTTTCCCAGCTCCATGACGTCGACTTCGTTGTGCAGCAGCTGCGTCAGGCGCAGGAGCTTTTCCTGTACGCTGTCAATCTCGATGAGTTGCTGGGCGTCGTCCATCTCGAGCCGCATACTGCTGGCGACCAGGTAGGCGAGTTGGCGGGCGTTCTCGACGTTGGCCGCCATTACGGCCAGTTCGTCTGGCATCTGCCCGTCCAATTCGACGAGGCGGCGGAACAGGTCCTGTACGGCGCGGGCCGACCCGTCCAACTCCAAGCCCTCTTCCAGGGTTTCGGGCAGCACTTCCACGCGGGCCCGCAAATAGGGTTTTTCCTGGATGTACTCTTTGAGGCGGATGCGCTCCAGTCCCTGAACGGCCAATCGGATCGTGCCGTCGGGGGCCTTCAATACGCGGTGAACCTGCGCGGCTGTGCCGATCTCATAAATCTGCTCGGGCGACGGCTCCTCGACAGACTCGTCCCGGCTTGTTACCAGCGCGATGATGCGGCTTTGAGGCAGAGACTCTTCGACCAGTTGAATGCTGCGTTGCTGGCCAATGGTCAAGGGAAGCCACATCATCGGATAGACGACAAGGCCCCTGAGCGGCAACACTGGCAAATCATCAGCCACGTCGTCCAACTTGGAATTTGGGGGGACTTCGGCCTCCAGCTTTATCTCTGAGGCTTCTTCTCCTTCCGATTGATCTGGATCGATGTCGGCTTCGGCGGCGGCAGGTGTTTCCGGGCTCTTGCCACTTGCGTCCTGCTCTTCCGGCGCAGTCTCTTGCTCGTTCTCGATTTCGTTCTGCTCGTCCTTCTCTTCCTGTTCCAAACTCATGTTTTTCTCGACGCGTCTGAAAGGATTTTCGGTTGAGTGGTAAGGGGCGGTCTTTGGAAAAGCTTCCTGCCTTCCTGTCACTCCACCGGTTTTTCGCCCAGGCGATGTTGCGTATGACTCCCTCTGACTCCGAATGAATCCAAGTTCGAGTTGCGGTATAGTTGACCAACTCCCCCAAAAATCTACTTCCGACGCTCCAGCTTTACGCAGCAGAAATCGGGCAGAAACCGTAGAATGATTGTACCACAGAATGCTGTATGTAAAAGTGTGGGCGCTACCTTTTCTCAAGTATTCGGGGATGGATGTTGCTTCAGATGGCAGGCGGGTGAGGGATTGAAGCTCAATTCCAGGACAAGGACTGGCTTTTCACATTGGCACTGGCAGACTTCGTCAGCCTATTGCTTTGGGAGGGTCTCAGGTGCTGGAGCAGGTGGCGGGTTGGATTTTTTGCCTGTGAAAGAAGCGACTAAACAGCCGATTCAGACGACCACCTGCCAGGTTGGGGAGACACTGAAGGACTGACGCACGGCTGCGAAGAAGGCGCGGCGGCGGGCAGGCGTGGTTTTGAGGGGGGCGTTGCGGGGGGAATCCCCCCGCACAAGGGAGGGCCGAAGGCCCGACCGCACAACTGCAGTGGTCAGTGGTCAGTGATCAGTGATCAGTGATCAGTAACTTCTGCGGTTGGAGGTCGGTGGTCGGTGGGTTGAAGCGGCATGTGGGGGAGGAGACTCCGTTCGCCAGACACGACGCTGGGGAAGAGTAAGCACGGTCGGTGAGGGATGGTTTTGGAGGGGGGCGTTGCGGGGGCGCAGCCCCTGCACAAGGGAGGGCCGAAGGCCCGACCGCCCATATGATAATGGAAGGGGCGAGTGACATCTTCGCTTGTCACAGGCAGGGTCGCATTTTAGATGGGGCCGAGAGGTTGGGGATATCGGGGCGGCATGAGAATGGGGATTTAAGCGACACATGAAATGGGGACACAGAGGGCGCAACCTGTCACTTTTCCCCTTTCACGGCCTATGCTACACTGCAAAGATGGGCGAAAGCGGTCGGGCCACCGGCACGGTTTTGTCCAGCAGGTCAGCCCCAGTCATATGTCTCTCAGGCAGGAGAATGCCATGAAGATCACGGATCTTACCGTCCGCCGTTTTCGATATATTTCGAACACCGTACGCGATTCAGAAGGCCACGGCCATCCTGGGCCGGACCACGAGGCGGTGCAGTCGGTGCTGACGATCCATACCGATGAAGGAGCGGAAGGCTACTTCTTTGGCAGCCCTCCTCAGGCGCTTATCGATAGCCTGGTCAAACCTTACACAACCGGTGAAGATCCCTTCTACCGGGAGCGCATCTGGCACAACCTGAAAGAACGCCAGCGCCTTAATATGGCTACGATGTCCGACAGACTGCTGAACGCGGTCGACCTCGCGCTGTGGGACCTGGCGGGGCGGGCGCTCGACATTCCGGTGCATAAGCTACTGGGGGCGACCCGCGACAAGGTACCCGCTTACGCCAGTACGATGTGCGGCGACGACATTGAGGGAGGCCTTGGTACGCCGGAAGACTACGCCAATTTTGCCGAGTGGTGCATCCAGCGGGGATACCCGGCCTTTAAGCTTCACACCTGGCAGCCGCCCTATGAGGGCGCGCCCGACGTCAAGCGCGACATAGAGGCCTGCGCGGCCGTGCGCGAAGTTTACGGCCCTGATGCCCATCTCATGCTGGATCCTTACCACTACTATTCGCGCCTGGAGGCGCTTTATCTGGCAAAGGGGTTGGAAAAGCTCGATTATTACTGGATGGAAGAGCCGATGGACGAGCACAGCATGTCGTCCTACGTTTGGCTATGCGAGCAGACCTCGCTTCCCATTTGCGGTCCGGAAACTGCAGAAGGAAAGATGTTCACGCGCGCCGAATGGATCAAGGCGGGCGCCTGCGACCTGGTTCGGGGCGGTGTCGGCGACCTGGGAGGGCTTACGCCGCTGATGAAAGTGGCCCACTTGTCGGAGTCGTTCGGGATGAGAATGGAGGTACACGGCGGGGGCCCGGGCAACTTTCACGCCTTGTGCGCGATGGGCTTTCCCGGCCAGTATTATGAACGCGGTCTGCTCCACCCGTACATCGACTACGAGCAGCCGCCGGCCTGGCTCAACCGTCTGGACGACCCGATGGACGATGAGGGGTTCGTGCATATTTCGCAGCTGCCCGGATTGGGACAGGATATCAACTGGGAGTATATCGAGGGCAACCTCGTGTGATGGCGGCCAACGTTTTGTTGGTGGAGAGAAGGGCCGGGATTTTCGCAGCGTCAGTTTGCACAGGGTAGGAGAGGTACGATGAACGAGGAAGAACGCTATCTGTTTGATGTGCGGGGATACCTTGTGGTTGAGGACGTGTTGTCACCTGAGGAGATCGGGGCGTTGAACCGGCTGATAGACAGCCAGGGTCTGCCGGGGCCGGAGTTGGACACCCTGGGAGCCCGTTTCGGCGGCTTTTTGGAGTGGGACAAGCTTTTCTGCGCGTTGCTGGACCACGAGCGGATTATGCCCTATCTCAAAACGATCCTGGGCGACGGCTTTCGGCTTGACCACTACTACGGCATATTTATGCGCGCGGGCACTGAACGGCTGCGATTGCACGGCGGTGCAACCCCTTACGATCCGCCCGAGTTCTATCACTATAATAATGGAGACATGTTCAACGGGCTGACAGTAGTTTCCTGGAATCTGACCGACTCGGGACCAGGTATGGGCGGGTTCTGCGGGGTGCCTGGCAGCCACAAGGCCAACTTTCGCTGCCCTGACAGCATCCGCAGCGCGCATGACGCGCACGAGGCCGTCTTTGTACCAGCGGCACCGGCCGGCTCAGTGGTCATTTTCACGGAAGCGCTAACCCACGGCACGGTCACGTGGACCGCCGATCACCAGCGGCGTTCGCTGCTGTACAAGTACAGCCCGGGGCAGCAGTCCTGGAGCGCAAAATACTCGCAGCCGCCGCAAACGGTCGGCTTGACGGACAGGCAGAGACTGTTGTTCGAAAAGCCCTATTTCAACTCGCGTCCTTCGCTGTTTGCGGATGCGGAGTGAAGGACAGGTGCGCGCGGGCGCGGATGTGTTAAGCAGACCCCTGGCCATGAAGATTTGGTTCCTCGTTTCAAGACCATAATATTCCTTTAGGTCAACATAGGAGTATACCTATGCCCCAACCCTTCCGTATTGGCGTTTCGTCCGGATTCAAGACGGCCGCTCCAGGGACGATTGAACCGGTCCTGGCGCGGTTGATTGATCCGTTGCCCCATGTCGAATGGGACTTTTTTGACGGCGATTCAGGGGAGCCCGTTGCCGCGGACGCCATCGCTGAATTTGAAGGTGTGATCGCCCTGGGCAGCCCGTATGATGCTTCCACGGTCGCCGGTTGCGAGCGCCTGGCCTGCGTCGCCCGCTGGGGCGTAGGTTACGACCTGGTGGACACTGAAGCCCTGACCGCCAATGATGTCCTGTTGGCGATAGCGGTCGACGCGGTGCGCAAGCCGGTAGCAGAGGCGATTCTGACGCTAATTCTGGCGCTGGCGAAAAAGCTGGCGGCCAAGGACCGGCTGGTACGAACAGGCCGCTGGGATCTGAAGGCGCAGACGTCGGGGCTGGGCCTGAGTGGGAAGATCGTCGGCTCTGTTGGCATGGGCAATATCGGCGGTGAGATGTTTCGTCTCTTGGGCCCGTTCGACCTGGGGCGCCGGCTCGCGCACGATCCGTACCTGGATCCGCGGCGGGCAGAAGAGCTGGATGTGGAACTGGTTAGCCTGGAGACTATCTTCCGTGAATCGGACTTCGTCATAACCAACTGCCCATTGACGGCAGAGACGCGCGGGTTTATTAATGCCAGTCTATTCGCGCTAATGAAGACGAGCGCGTACTTTATTAATACGGCGCGGGGTCCAATCGTCAATCAGGAGGACCTGGTGGCCGCGCTGCAGGCGGGCGCGATTGCCGGCGCTGGCCTGGATGTGGTTGAGCCGGAGCCGCTGCCGCTGGATCATCCGCTGATCGAAATGGAGAATGTGATTCTGTCGCCGCACGCACTGGCGTGGACCGACGACCTCTACGAGATGAATGGCACAATCGCCTGCGAGAGCCTGTTGGCTGTATTCCAAGGCGAGATTCCCGCGTTTCCGGTTAACCGGGAGGTTATTGAGCAAGGGCGGTTCCAGGAGAAATTGGGCGAAATGGCAGCGCGCTGGAGGGCGTTTGGGGTTTGAAGGTTCGGCATTAGCCGCTTCTTGCGCCCAAGGTAACTACTGAGCCACAGTAGTGGACCAGCCAGTCATCCTTGGAACCATTCAGGCTCTTGGTGACGTAACTGGTGTACAGCCGCCGCCACGCTCGCCAGCCGACACGTTGCGAAGAATGCACACGGTTGGTGAGAGATGGTTTTGTAGGGGGGCGTTGCGGGGGCGCAGCCCCTGCACAAGGGAGGGCGCTTGCGCCCGACCGCCCAAAATACAACAATGTGGGGAGAAAGAACAACTTTGCTCGCCTCGTCCAAGGTTGCGAATCAGTTGCGGCTGAATAGTTAAAAGAATCTTTTTCTGAAACATAGAGGCACACAGTTTCAGAAATGCCTTGGAGGGATTTCAGATTCGTTAGGGCATAGAGCTGTACGCACAGCCAATCCGATTACTTTCCCAATAGACTGTTGGATATTCTCGTCTTGTCGAAGCGGCAAAGGAACGTCTTTGGGAGGCACTCTTTTCGGTCGGGAGTGATTGCCAAGGGCTTGTCATGCGACACGCCAAGTCAAAGAGATGCGAGGCGGGTGGTTGGGCAGCAGGCAGTAGCGCGTCTGGTTTGCAAGGAACTTCATTTAGCGTTTGACGGTACTCCGCCATCAGGACGGTAATGGGGTCAGTGTGCCAAGGACAAATGGCGTTAAGGACTGTTCCGATCGATAAAGGCCGCGTAAGGGATTACATGCTAGAATTGCCAGATGAAATCAGCCATACAACTCGGCAATGGTATACTGAGAGTAATATCCAACAGATCATCTATTTACAATGGAGTAAATAAGATTGAAAGTTCATCTACTTAGAGTCCTGGTGACCTTGGCTCTACTACTTGGCGCTTGTAATATGGTAGTGTCATCGCCCGGCGGTGACGGCATGGCCATGGACGGTGACACTATGGACATGTCCGGCGGCTCGATGGCGGCCGACATTCTTGATTCCCAGAGTACGGAAAACGGTCACTTCACCGTCAGTGCTACCAGTCGTTTGGACCCGGTCGTGATCAACGAGACCCATGCCTGGACGCTTCACATTGAGACGGCGGACGGCAGCCCGGTGACCGACGCCGAAATCGCAATTGATGGTGGAATGCCTGAGCACAATCACGGCTTTCCCACTACGCCGCGCGTAACGGAGAACCTGGGTGAGGGCGACTACCTGCTGGAAGGGATGCGATTCAATATGGGCGGCGTTTGGGTACTGACGCTGGAAATCAGTTCCGGCGAACAGAGCGATACAGTTACTTTTGAAGTCGAACTGAATTAGAGCGTGCGGCGCATTGTCTTTTTCGGCGCGGCGTTGGTTCTGGTTGTGGTGGTCATCGCTGGCGCGCTAATCTCGACAGGGGTGGTCGGCGCTGGGTCCGCCGGCGCTACACTAGGCAGCATCGTTTCGTTCTTTGGAGACGGCGGCAGTTCGCGGCCGGCCGGCTCCGGACCCCACGGCTGGACGGCAAGTGAACGCGGGCTGATTGCCTCACTCAGCATCGACAGGCTGCCGGCGTTGCCGCCGGACCCGTCAAACTCGTTCGGCGACGACGCTGACGCGGTCGCACTGGGCCACGCACTATTCTTCGATAGCGGTCTCAGCCCTGACGGGACTGTCTCCTGTTCAACCTGTCACATACCGGAAAACTACTTTACCGATGGAAAGGCGCGTGCAAATGTGCGCGGGGTTGAAACGCCGCGTCACACACCGACAATCGTGGGAATCGCCTTCAGCGACTGGTTCTACTGGGATGGACGCAAGGACAGCCAGTGGGCACAGGCACTGGCGCCGCAGGAGGCGGCTATCGAACACGGCGGCAACCGCACGGTGCACGCCCGCTATGTGCTTGACCGTTACCGCAGCCAGTACGAGGCGCTTTTCGGTCCGGCGCCTGAACTCAGCGATACGGGCCGCTTTCCCCCTGGCGCCGCGCCGCTAGAAGATGAAGCGGCGTACGCGGCATGGGAGGGGATGACCGAGGCGGATCAGGAAACGGTCAACAAGGTCTTTGCCAACATCGGCAAGAGCATCGCGGCCTACTCACGCAAGATTATGCCTGGGCGCAGCCGCTTTGACGATTATGCGGCGGCGGCGCTTGCCAACGATCAGGACCGCATGACTGAGCTGTTCAGCGCAGAGGAGGCGGCAGGGCTCAGGCTGTTTTTCGGCGACGGCCAGTGTACCGATTGCCATAATGGGCCGCTATTCACCAACGGCACTTTTCACAATATTGGACTGCCGTTTCCGGAGGGAAGCAAGTTTGATCAAGGGCGTTCGCTGGGGACGCAGCAAGTTGTCGAGGACGCTTTCAACTGTTTGGGCAGATACAGCGATGCGAGCGCAGAGGAGTGCGTTGAGCTGCGATTTATCAAGCTTGAAGGAGAGGAGTTGATCGGCGCGTTCAAAGTTCCCAGCCTGCGCAACGCGGCCAATACCGCCCCTTACATGCACAACGGCAATTTCGCCGACCTTGAAGCTGTGATTCGCCACTACAACCATGCGCCGCCGGCATTCCCCGGCCACTCGGACCTGGTGCCGCTCGCTCTGACCGAGGGGCAGAGTGCTGCATTGATAGCGTTCCTGCTGACCCTCAGTGCACCGCCTGATGCGCCGCCGGAACTGCTGCGCCCGCCTGGGGGCTCGGAATAGATGCCATTTGCCGAGGCATTTGTCCCGACCCCGACCAAAAGTGCGTCATGCCACGCGGCTGAGCATCTCCTCGCCGCGCAGACAGGCGAGCATATTGTCCACTGTGCGGCGGGACATCTGGTAACGTGTCTGGAAAGTGGCGCTGCCAAGGTGGGGAAGTATGAGACAGTTGTCCAAACGCAGCAAGGGATGGTCGCGAGGCAGGGGCTCAGGGTCGGTAACGTCCATTGCCGCGCCGGCGATCAGGTTGCGCTGCAATGCGTCCAACAGAGCCTCATGGTCTACAACCCCGCCGCGGGCTACATTGATCAGGTAAGCGCTTTCCTTCATGCGCGCCAGTTCAGCCGTGCTGACCAGATGCCGCGTTGCGGGCGACATGGGCACGCTTAGCACGACGAAATCGGCTTCCTCCAGCAGGCCTTCAAGTGTGCGATAGGAGGCGTTCAACGCTTCGGCATGGGGGCTGGGATTGCGATTGTGGTAGAGGACATTCATGTCGAATCCGCTGGCGCGGCGGGCCACCACACGTCCCACGCGGCCCATACCAATGATGCCGAGGGTAGAGCCGTATATTTCGTGGCCATGCAGGATGTTGCCGTCGTAAACGAGATAGTCCGGTCCGCGAGCATGGAGCCAGCCCGGCACCAAGTTGCGGGCAATCGCCATCAGCATAGTGAAGGCCATGTCCGCGGTCGCGCCGTCAACGAACCCGGGCGTGTGTCCTACCGGCAGGCCGCGGGCTTGCGCATCCTCAAGATTGATGTGATCGACGCCGACGCCAAAGTTGCTGAGGCAGCGAAGTTTTGGCATCTTGTCCATCAGGGAACCGGGCACAATAGGGTGGCCGTACACAAGGAACGCTTCTATGGTCGGCAGGATCGGGTCCTCCTCGGTCAGATCCCAGATATGCACATCGCAGGTGTCGGCCACCATCTCCGCCATTTCCGGCGGTAACGCCGAGTCTGTCAGAATCTGATATGGCACTGGCTTCTCCTTTACTTTCTCTTTGAGGTTCACGGAACGGGGCCAAGGTGTCCATTGAAAGAAGGTTCCTAAAGGAAACTCCAGACGATGTCACGAATCCTTTATTTCTGCCCTGACTTTCCTCAGCCTTCAGGTGGCATCAAGACACTCTACCGCCATGCGCAGACTCTGGTGGGGATGGGTTTTGACGCCTGGATCGTCCACCAGAAGCGGCCGTTCCAGGTGACCTGGCACGGTTACGAGGCGCCAACGCTTTGGCTCTCGGAGCGTCCCAGGTTTACGCCGCAGGACGTCCTCGTCATCCCGGAAGTGATGCCGCAGGTGATGCAGCAGACGGCGCGATTCTCTGGTGAGCGAATTGTTATCGCCTTGAGCTGGTCTCCTACTTACTGGAACTTGCCGGCCGGACAGACGTGGCCAAGCTATGGCATTCACCGGGTCATCACCAAGTCTCCGCTTATCGAGGAGTATCTGCGCTGGAGCATGGGAATTGACGCAACGCTGATCAGTGAATACGTTACTCCCGATCGCTACTTCTACTCTGCGGAAGTTAAACGGCCCAAAATCTCCTATCTGACCCGAAAGGAACGTTCGGCGGCCTGGCTGCACCAGGTGCTGGGGGCCAAAGGCGAGCCATTCAACGGCTTCGAATGGATGCCGCTGCGCGAGTTGAGCGAGGACGAATACGCCCGCCACTTGCGCGAGACAACAGTATACATTACGACCAATATGCAGGAAGGCATGAACAGTTCGGTGCTGGAGGCGATGGCTTGCGGCTGCCTGGTCGTGGGCTACAGTGGTGTCGGAGGCAACGTTTATATGGAGCCTGAAGGAGCCTCACAGAACTGTATCCTGGTGGAAAACGGCAACGTTCCTGCGCTCGGCCAAAGGCTTGAGCGCGTTCTAAGGGAACTGGCCGCTGACACGGAAGCTTACGCCGATGTTATCCTCAATGGGCTCGAAACGGCTCGCCGCTACCAGAATCCGGCAGCGGAAGCCAACAGCCTGAGAGCGGTATTCTCGCCTTTTGCGGTCTCTGAGAGTTAGCCGCCCGCCTCCTCCACCTCCTCGCCCAGCAACAGTTTCTCGACGTCATCGCCTACGTGGAGCGTGCCGCCTTCGACGACCCTGGCGGTAATGCCGCCGTGCCCGCGCATTGCGTTGTAGCCGCCGGGCCCAAAGTTCTCCTCCATGCGGCTGCAAGGGTGGCAGGGACCTGTGTGCTCCAGGACTGCGCCGCCGATGCGGAAACGCCGCTCCTGGAGGCTGAACAGATTGATACCACGCACTACGATGTTGCGTCGCGCCAGCGAAGGGTCACCTGACGGGCCACGCAGAAAATCGCCGACGGCGTCGAGGTGTTCGCCCTGAATCAGGGTTACCTCGCGCTTGCCGCCGCCCTGGCCATGAAAATGGTCGCCGTCAAGCCCGCTGCCGACGACGGCTTCTGCCTCCTGCACTGACTGAAGGGGGCCGCGCCGTTCGGGGCGAAGACCGATCCATTCCACGGACCCTGTCTTTGTTGGCTTGTCCATCAGTTGTGCCACATCACTTTCCGGGTTAAGCGTAGTCATCTGTATTTCTCCAACTCAAAAAAAAATTGGAAATGGGGCCCCGCACCTGTCCGTCACACGATGCGCTGCCTTGTCTGATCTTCAATCCACCGGCTCCCTGCAAACGAAGGCCCCCATGCGTACGGGCGAGCGCAGTTCTCCATGCCTTCGAATTTCTTCTTCAGCCTTTTGACGCACCAGGACCGGCAGCTGGCGTTTCTTGCCTGGAGCAATATCTTTCTGCGCCACCAAGTTTCGATAGCGGCCTATGGTCTTGTATCTGGCCAGGAACTCGTCTGCAGAGCCGTGCAGTGTCTCATCCTCAAAGTAAATGCAGTCAACTTTCTTGAAACTGTGGCCAAGGATCTCTTTGCCATTCTCCATAGAGAATGGTGAGCTTGCCTCGCGCACATAGTGGATCCCAAGTTTGTCCAGCGCAGCGTAATGAAATTCGAGCACGGGCACTCTGATTTCGTCGCTATTGGTTGTGGCCAGCAGCCAGCCGTCCTCCTTCACTACTCGTGCCAGTTCGCATACTCCTGCTTGGATATCGGACAGATGGTAGAGCACATGATTGGCCATGACGCCGTCGAAGTGTCGGGCCGGAAAGGGCAGTGCCTGAATGTCGGCGGTTACGAAGCTGGACACATGGCTTCTGCGCGCTGCCTCATCCGCGGCCGTCTGCAACATGCCCAGCGAACTGTCGCTACAGATTGCGTTGGACGAAATCAGCCCAAACTGCTCGATAAGCGGCCAGGTGAAGCGCCCCCATCCGCAGCCGGCATCTAACACTTTCGCGTCGGAATGCAGAGGCAATTGAGCAAGGGCCCAGGTCTCCAGCTTGCGCCCGGACAACATGGACGACCCTTCGTGCTTGGCCTTGAGTTGCTGGCCGCTGCCGTAATAGGGGCACAGTACACCCGCGGCAGGGTTGCTGGGTACCACCTCTTCGCTCATGTGGGTTGCGTCTGTGTCAGCTCTCATTTGTAGCCCGCGAAACAGCCAAATGCGCCAAAACGCGCGGCGGCACTTTGGTCAGTTTGCGGCTGAACTTCATCGCGGTCCGCCGACAAACTGTCTCGCAGCGAGTACCCGCTCTCAGACAGCATCTGCAGGTGCTGATCAACGTTGTAGCGACTTGGATGGGGATTCTCGGCATCCTGAAGCAGGTCGCCGTAGGCCAACACGCCGCCGGTACGCAGCAGTTCGTGTGCCTGTTTGAGTACTTGCGCTTGTTGCTCGAGCCCGCCCAGATCGTGCAGCGCCTGGATTGAGACCACCGCGTCCACAATTCCGATCCATCCCATGCCCAGCAATTTCTCTGTCCAGTCGTCGCGCACCAGGTCTGCGCAGTGGAACTCCATCTGAGCATCGTCAGTTTGGCTGCCTCTGGCGGCGTCGAGACGGCGCCGGGCGTGGTCGAGCAGATGGGGCGAGAGGTCGAAGCCGCAATAGTGGATGCCGGGTAGATGCCCTTTTAGAAAGGAGGCCAAATAGCCGGCGCCGCATGCCAACTCAACTATCCGAGGCTTAGTTGCTGGGCTGGCGGCGACCTTGGCGGCGATCCAGGTCGCCACCTGTACTCTTTGAGGCCATTGTCGATTGAGGCGCTCTTCCCAACGGCGCGCGTCGGTGTCGGTACGAACCTCGGCTGATCGAATCATCGTCTATCTCTGCCTCTGCGTCTTCCTGTGCCTGTGTTTCTGTTTTTGCTACGACCCATTCGCCGATCTCGCGGTTTGCATGCTTTGCTTCAGGCACCCAAGGATAGAATGCGTGGAAGGCATGCCAAAGTCCCTTCCAGATCTTGAACGACACTTCCACGCCGGCGGCGGTCGCGTTCTCCGCCAGGCGGGTGGAGTCGTCGAGCAGGATTTCATCATCGCCGACGTGAATCAATAGCGGTGGCAGCCCGGTCAGATCGGCGTACAGTGGAGAAACCAGTGGATGGTCGGTCGGGGTGGTGCCGCGGTAGCGATTCGCCACTATTTCTATTCCCGCGGGACGCAGCCAGGGATCCTGTCTGGCGCGGGTCCGCAGACTCTCACCGGTTCCCAGCAGATCGGTCCATGGGGAGATCAGGACTGCTCCGGCCGGCATTGGCAACCCTTCATCCCGCAGTGACTGCAGTAGGGCCAGTGTGAGTCCGCCTCCTGAGGATTCTCCGCCGATAACGATGCGGTCGGGCGTGTAGCCCTGTGCAAGCAAGAACCTGTAGGCGGCGCGGGCGTCCAGCAGGCCTGCCGGGAATTGATTCTCTGGCGCAAGACGGTATTCGGGGAGTAACATCCGAGCGCGGCTAGCTTTGGCGATGTGGGAGCCGAACCCGCGATGGGACTGACAGGAGCCGATGAAATAGCCACCGCCGTGCAGAAACAGAAATGCCCGGTCAGATTTGGTGTCCCGGACATCGATCCATTCCGCCGGAACGTCATAGGCGTTGACCCTTGCCGCCACCATTCGTTCGGCCATCGGGAGGAGGGTCGCGCCGCGGCGGTCGAGCGTTTCGCGCTGGTCGGGAATCGGACGGTCGAGGGGAAGTCGACTATTTCGCATGCGGAAGTAGAATTTGAAGAGCTGGCTGCGTATTGTGGGCATAGCGAGACTCGAGTTTCAATTGAGCTGAGTTTTTGCCCTAGAGATTACCACGAAATGTCGCCTTGCAAAAGCTCCGCGGCTGCGGTAGCGTACAGACGGCGAAAGTCGTCACTACTAAGCCGTTTGCCTTCGCCGTTTCTACAGCTTTCCGTCGGCCGGCCCATCGGGCAGCCCCATTGCGTATCCGGGCTGGCAGCGTGTACATATGTTGAGGCGCGCTGCCGGAATGACGCGTTCAGGTCGCTGATGCATGGTTTTGGAGGGGGGCGTTGCGGGGGCGCAGCCCCTGCACAAGGGAGGGCCGAAGGCGCGGAACTGCAGGGGTCAGGGGTCAGGGGTCAGTAACTTCTGCGGTTGGAGGTCGGTGGGCGGTGGGTTGAAGCGGCAATTGGGGGAGTAGACTCCGTTCGCCAGACACGATGCTGGGGAAGAGTAAACACGGTCGGTGAGGCATGTTTTTGTAGGGGGGCGTTGCGGGGGCGCAGCCCCTGCACAAGGGAGGGCCGAAGGCCCGACCGCCCATAAGACACCAGGAAGATTGAGGAAGAGCGAGGAGAGAGCAAGGGCTCCTGGCGGCCTCATCCAGAGACGAACTCTGATAGTGGTCGCGTAGATACCGAGAATCCAGAGAGTGGAGGAACCGCCGATGCAGTACAGGGCTTTGGGCAAGAGAGACGACATTCAGGTTTCAACGATCGCGCTGGGTTGCTGGCCATTTGCGGGCGGCAATGTGTGGGGCGAACAGGATGACGCCCAATCAGTTGCCGCGGTCCATGCCGCTCTGGATGAAGGCATCAACTTCATTGACACAGCCGAAGGATACGGTCGTTCAGAAGAGGTGCTGGGAAGAGGGTTGAAGGGTCGGAGGCACCAGGCGATCGTCGCAACCAAAGTTAGCGAGGCGAACCTGGGGGCGGACGACGTTATCAGCGCTTGTGAGCGCAGTCTGCGCGCACTGCAGACCGACTATATAGATCTGTACCAGATTCACTGGCCCAACAGGGGGGTACCGCTGGCAGAGACTGCAGGCGCGTTGGATTCTTTGCTGTCGGATGGCAAGATCCGCGCCTATGGTGTTTGCAACTTTGCTGAACAGGACCTGTCCGAAATGATCGCGCTGAGCAGTTGCGTGACGGATCAGATGCCGTACAACCTGGCGTGGCGGGGCATAGAACGGGCGGTGCTGCCTCTCTGCAGGGCGAACGGCATAGGGGTTATCTGCTATAGCCCGCTGGCCCAAGGTATCCTCACCGGCCGTTATGCCAATGCAGACGAAGTACCGGAGGGCCTGGCGCGGTCGCGTCACTTTGCTGACGAGCGGCCCTTGTCCCACCACGGTGAACCTGGGCTCGAGGAAGAACTATTCACTGCGGTGGCAAAAATACGCAGCATTGCAGCCGACTTGGGCGAACCAATGGCGGCCGTGGCTCTGGCGTGGGCACGTCAACAAGCAGGCGTCACCTCCCTGCTCGTCGGCGCGCGCAATGCAGATGAAGTGCGCAGAAACATTCCTTCGCTCGAACTGACGCTTTCCGATGAGGTATTGCAACAGTTGGCGCTGGCTACCGAGCCGGTCAAGGAGGGTCTGGGCGACAACCTGGATATGTGGTACGTCCCTTCGCGCATGAGGTGAACCAAGGGCACCTATTTTTGCGGCTCGCGTTCCATCACTTCGTGAGGCCAGACTATTTCCTTACGAGACGGCGTGAGCCGGTCCTGCAGCTCTGGGGACGGCCGGTAGCCGAAACGGAAAATGCCCCATGACGGTCCGTAACGGTAGACGACGACACGGCGGTCACCCGGCACTGAGCGGCGGGCGGAGCCGTGGCAGATCGTATCCACAAAGATGAGCGCGTCGCCGGCCTCCATGAAGATCTCTTCGGCGCCAATGACGGCGTCGGCGGAGCCGCCGAGCCCGATGCTGTGGGCGTCATACTCCGGGGGCGGGTAGTTGGACTTGTGGCTGCCGGGAATCACCATTGTTCCACCGTCACCGGGTCCGATGTCGGTCAACGCCACCAGAACGTTGACCTGGCCGTTCATAAAGTGCCCGTTGTGGAAGCGGAACTGGTTACGCTTACTGGTGTGATGACCGCCGGAGTGGATGCCAATCGCTTCACCTGGCCCACGCAGATTGGCAAAGTTTTCGTCAATGAAGAGGGGCCCGTGATGGAAGTCAAACGAGCCTTCGCCGCCGACGAAGAATTTAACTCGGTCGATCCAGGATGGATGGTCGATAAGATTTTCGAAGCCGGGCCCGGCTTCATAGATCTGCTGCAGGTTGAGGCCGTCGGCGGGGCCATATTGATGGCCGTGAACATATCCGGCCCACTGTCCAACGTTTAGAGGCAAGATAGCATCGATCTCGGCATTGCAGGCGCCGACCTCCTTAGTAGAAAGGGCGTCTTTTACCAGCAGATATCCCCGCAGATCGAACAAGAAGATTTCGATATCGGTCGGTTTCAGGGCTTCGGCGCTCATCGTTTCTCCTGTTGACGGTTTTGTTCATTTTGGCAGTATGTGGTGGTAGGCTACAATGCTGCGAAAATTGTTTTGCGGCAAGCTGGCGGCACTTTCCCGCTCTCGTCGCAGTAGACAATATTATACATTAACCATCGCAGACAGAACACAGGGAGACAGTACTAAAACATAACTATGGCTCTATCACCCGATCATCTCGTTTACGCCGCACACAATCTGGAAGAGGCGGTTGACAAACTAACCGAGCGGCTTGGCGTGCGCCCTTCTGCCGGCGGCAGGCATCCAAGCGGAACGCACAATGCGCTCTTAGCCTTGGGCAACTCCTGCTACCTGGAAATCATTGCCCCGGACCCATCCCAGAGCATCCAGGACAGCGGGCAGCCACTGGCATTTGGATTGGATGACCTGCAGGTCCCGCGGTTGGCAACGTGGGCCGTGCTGGCTAATTCTCTGGAAGACGTGGCGCGGGCATCTCAGGCAGCAGGTTACGATCCCGGCGTGGTGATAGATGGCGGTCGTAGACGGCCTGACGGCGTGGAACTGAGCTGGCGCACAACAAAGCGACCGGAGACGCGGGAAGGTTGGCCGCCGCCCGGGGACGGCTTGGTGCCGTTTCTGATTGAGTGGGGGGATGGGACACCGCATCCTTCGTCCACGTCGGCGCGAGGCGTGCGCCTGCTCGAACTGTCTCTTTTCCATCCCCGGCCGGCCGAAGTGCAGCCGATGCTTGCGGCGCTGCACATCGATATTCTGGTGGCGGCTGGTGACTCCCCTGTCATGCGGGCGCGGCTGGAGACGCCGCTTGGGATCGTGACGCTGGAGTAGCAGAGGATGGAACTTCCCCAATCTCGACCCTAGGTGTTCTGTCAAACTGTGACTCTTGTGGTCATGCCAGGACTGGCGCCACAGTCGTTCACCAGTGAAGGGTAAGATGCCAGTGTAAAGGGCTGCAACGACGAATGGCAAGTCCCAAAGAGCCGATTTTTCCTTGACTGTCAAGGCAAGTCTTGCCCTCGCAACTTCCACTTTCCTCTTTGCCTGCTCGATTGGTTTCAAATCGTGACACGGCTACCCCTCCAGACTCTGGTCTACTCCCGGCAATAAGGTACCGCCGCCTCGTCAGAAACTATTGTTGCTCTTCGGACTTGAAAGCTAGTCCGGCAACTAAGAATCGAGTTGAACTGCGATTCGATCTCTCGCGGCAAGAAAGACGGCGCCAGGGTCTTTTTGCTTATGGATTCCTACCCGTCCGATTACCAGATCCTGGCACTGCACTCCTCCTTTTTCGCGATCTCTACTTCTGTGTTGCACCCGTTGACTGCAGATTTGCCTTTGTACAGACACCCTCAAGTAATGCATACTATTTAAATGGGCGTCGAAGAACTGAAGAAACTCTCACGTTTCTACGGTATCGTGAGAATTCGAAAGGAGTGAACTGGTCATGAACAAGATATTGGGGACTTTCTTAAAAGTCTTAGCCGTAGTGGTCTGGGTCCAATTCCTGGCCATTCTAATCTACGACCCGGCGCAGGAAGGAGTGGGTTTTCAGATATGGTCTGTCCTCGACCCGTTGATGGTAATAGCAATCCTCGTCACAATTTGGTTTGCATTCCGCAGGAAGACTGAAATCGACAGTTTGGCAGAGAACAGCTTGTCTAAAGAATATTTCGAGTCGAACATCGCCCTGTACGGGGGCGTTGCCTTGCTTGCTGCACTACTTTGGAATTGGATCGGCTCCCGTTGGTCCTACCCCTTGGTGAGTTTTCAGTGGCTGTGGATTCTTATCGACCTCACGCTCCCCCTTCTGCTGTTTTCAGTCGGCCGGCGTCTGACCAAAAGCGAAGCCATGTAACGATACAGGAATCGGACTTCAGGCATCGCAGACAGTCTCTGACTCGTTTCGAGATGCCAAAAGCTTGAAAGGAAGCAGGTACGCGAGACTGCCAGTCGTCCTGCAAAATCCCAGGACGGATATATCTCGTTAGACGCAGGTGCAGGCGTTCAGCCGTCTCACATGAAAGTTTGCGCTTCTTGCGCGTCTTCGGTCGTGTGGGGAGGCAAAGACAGGAGGAGTTGCTCTCCTATCAGTAGTGGGAACGCCATCGCAGCAAGCTTACAATGCCCAAATTCATTTAACCGTTCAATCATTGTATTTCGAGTGCAGGACAGATTCAGGAAATTGGAAGACTGAACGAACTGCCGGATCAGGCACAATTGCAACATAACTGCTTATAACTCTTGCTCGAATCTTCTGCCAGTGCGTTTGTTGCAAGACGGATGTTTAGCCGAGAATCCGTGTTAAGGAGGGATTTCGTCGTGAAGAAAGTCGTGGGAATTGCCATGCAGGTTTTCGCCGTATTGTTCTGGCTGCAGTTTGTCGCCATTCAACTGTACGACCCAACCTCCGAAGGAATAGGCTCGCTGATCTGGACTATCTTTGATCCATTTGTGGCAGCGGGCGCCCTGATATCTATCTATATCGGATTCCGCAGAAAGCTGGAAGTCGACAGCGCTAATGGACAGGGACTTGACAAGGAATACTTTGAGGCAAACATAACCCTGTATGGGGGCATCATCATTTTTCACGCCCTCATATGGAACTGGATCGGTTCCCGTCTGGTCGAACCTGCGATGAGCCTCCATTGGCTATGGATATTCATTGACATCTCTGTTCCTTTACTTCTATTCCCGGTGGGCCGGCACCTAGCCAGGGACGCCAAACAGAACTGAACGTCCAGGCTTTGCGGCAATTCGACCTGGAAGGGCAGAGCTGGACCATGGCAACTGCTTCCATGTTGACTCTGCGTCGGAAGGCCGAACTGGGCAGAGGTCCACGCTCTCGTTACTTTTCTCGGGGGATCATCGGATTCCACCTGGTCACGGACACTCATATCGATGGGTATACTCCAATCTCATGCTTTCAGGGTCTGCTTCATCTTTGATAACTATCTGTTACTGTTACATTGAGCAAACGGTGTTCGAAAGGAATAACGCGGCTAAAACCGCCTTCGTCCTGTGAATCAAAGGCCGCCATGAAGGTGCGACCTCTCTCTCGGCCACCAATCCGGACCCCTTGAAAGCGCAAAATGGGTATGATGTCGGCTGCGCTTTCGATGGATGTCTGGGCGGGCCAGAATTCATGGACAGGACCTTTACGTATGTACTTGGAATCCTTTATTGATGGAAATGCCCAATAGCTCAGGGCGAAAGTTGTGTAAATTGGCACAAGCTAAGGGTTGATTTTAAATGTTGATCTGTGGTAGACTATGCCAAATGGACGGATTGGACTGACGCAGATCTTGAATCCGCCCTCATTTTGCACGCCAATTTGGCACCAGGAGGATGACCATGGCAGACACAAATCACCTTTCCGGTTCATCTGAGAAGCTTTCAGACAACCTGAACGGGCATGTGCCGTACCCGGGTATCCCAACGACGACAGACGGAGCCGGCTCTGTTGTATGGGCCGAGACACACATAACACAAGCCGCGTGCGCTTATCCCATCACTTCTTCAACAACGATGGGAGGGGGTTACGGAGCGGCTGTTTCCAATGGCGCCCGCAATCTGTGGGGTGATGAGTTGATGTTCCTGGAACCTGAATCCGAACACAGCGCCGCTGCCGCTTGTGAAGGTTTCGCTGTTGCCGGTGGTCGGGTCAGCAATTATACATCCGGCCAGGGTCTCATCCTGATGCACGAAGTACTATACACGATTTCAGGCAAGCGCCTGCCGGTCGTGTTTCACATCGGCTCGCGCGCTCTGACGAGTCACAGCTTGAATGTTCACGCCGGACATGACGATGTCATGTCCGTTTCCGATTCCGGTTGGGGCATCCTGTTCGGACGGACTGCCCAGGAGTCGGGTGACCTGGCGCTGATCACCCGTCGCGCGGCTGAGGACAGCGGCACACCATTCTTCAACGTCCAGGATGGCTTTCTCACTACGCACACGGTAGAGGATGTACTGCTGTGCGAACCGGAGATGATGAAGGAGTTTATTGGAAAGCCCGAAGACAAACTGGTCAATTTGTTCAACCCCTATAATCCGGTAATGACCGGCGTTGTACAGAACCAGGACAGCTACATGAAGGGCAAAATTGCCCAGCGTGAATACTATTCGCAGGTCGGAGACGCGGTCCAGAATGCGATGGACGAGTTTTACCGCCTGACGGGCCGCCGCTATCAGATGCTGGACACGTACGGTATGGAAGACGCCGAATATGCCATTGTAGGCATGGGCTGCATGATAGAGACAGCCAAAGCGACTGTCGACTACATCCGCCGCGAAGAAGGAATCAAGGTTGGCGTCGTCCATATCACTTGTTATCGACCCTTCCCCAGCCGGGAGATCGTGGAGACGCTGAAGCATCTACGAGGGTTTACCGTGCTCGAGCGCATGGACGACCCGATTGCGCCCAACAACCCGTTAACGAACGATATCAAAGCTGCATTTGCAGACGCATATACGGGCAGCCCGGGCTTCGCAGCAATCGACGACATCCCGACGATTTTCAGCGGCTCGGCCGGATTGGGAAGCCGCGACGTGCGCCCGGGTCACTTCATCGCCATCTCCCGCAATATGGTGGAGGAAGGCCCCCGGTTCTTTGTCGTGGGCATCAAGCATGACCTCGCACTGCCAATGAATGGCGACCCGGATGTACGCCCGCCAGGCGCGTTCTCGATGCGCGGCCACTCGGTCGGCGGTTTCGGTTCGGTCACTACCAACAAGGTCATCGCCACGATCGCGGGCGACATTTTTGGCAAGAAGGTACAGGCCTACCCCAAGTATGGTTCCGAGAAGAAGGGCCTGCCGACTACCTACTATCTGACGGTGGCAGATGAACCGATCCTGACGCATTGCGAACTCAACAATGTTGATTTCGTGCCCATGAACGACATAAACGCCTTCTTTACAAGCAATCCTCTGGCTGGGCTTCAGCAAGGGGGCACACTCTTTGTGCAGACGAACAAGTCTACGCCTGAAGATGTGTGGTCAAATGTACCGCCCAAGGCCAAAGAGTTGATCCGCGAGAAGAATCTACGTGTGGTGGCGGCAGACGGCGCCAAGATCTCCCGCGAAGAGGCTCCGGTAGCTGATCTGGAAGTTCGTATGCAGGGTATCGTGCTGCTGGGTATCTTCCTGAGAGTGACTCCTTTTGCGGGCGACGCGAATCTTAGTGATGATGATGTTTTGGAACGTTCCGAGCAGGCGCTGCGCAAGTACTTCGGCAAGCGCGGCGAAAAGGTCGTGCAGGCCAATATGCGCTGCGTAAGACGAGGCTACGAAGAGGCCTTCGAGATTCCGCCGGAGATTATCGCGCAGGACATTACTTCGCCGGTTCTCGTGCCTGGCGCAGAGATTACCCTGTTTACTTAATCGATTGCCGAAATCAGCTTCAACGGTTCTCTATCTACCCGAAAGGCGGCAACTCCAATGGGTGTTACGGTTAATACATTCGACATTCGCAATTTGACCCGGACGACGAACGGTCAAGATTCAGAGTCGCATGCCGAGGACCACGATGAGTCGGCGGTTGACGGCTCCAACGGCCATGGCAACGGCTTCGATTCGATGATTGTAGATGCCCACGACTTTTTCGATAGGGTGGTTCAGGAGTACAACGAGGGGCCAGGGCCGGATTCGCTAGAGGCGGACGTAGGCTTAGCTCGCTCGGTCATTCCTGCGGGCACGGGTGCCTATCGCGACTTCAGTTACATAGCACCTGAGATTCCGGAATACATCCAGGAGAACTGCACCGGCTGCATGAGTTGTGTCACCCAGTGCCCTGATACTGCTATTCTGGGCAAGGTCGTGACCGACGACACACTTGGCGAGGCTCTGGACGACATTGAAGACGAGGCCGAACGAAACTTCATGTCCAAGCAGTTCGCCGAAACCAATAAGTTTTACAAAGTTCCGGCAAAACGAAAGAAGACACCCGGTAAATTCGGCATTTTTATTGATCCCACCAAGTGCAAGGGTTGCGCTGAATGTGTCGAGGCGTGCGACGACCTTGGTTACCATGCGCTGAAGATGATCGAAAAGGAAGATACGACAGTACCGATTTACCAGAAGAGCATCGACTTCTTCCGCAAGTTGCCGCCGACACCGCAGGAATTCATCAATGACCGCGTTGCCGTCGACATGATGCTGGCGGAGCAGAGCATGCTCTACGTGGGCGGGGCCGGCTCTTGCGCCGGATGCGGCGAAGCGACCGCAATCCGAATGTGGCTGGCAGCACTGGGCTACAAGTACGGATCCGAGAATCTCGGCATCGCCGCCAGCACAGGCTGCAATACCGTCTACGGCAGCACCTATCCTTACAACCCGTACATTGTTCCCTGGAGCAACTCGCTCTTTGAAGACGGTCCTACGTTCGCGATGGGCCTGCGCATGCGCTGGGACCAGCTCGGCTGGGAGGACAAGCAGTTGTGGGTGATGGGCGGCGACGGCGCCATGCTCGACATTGGCTTTCAGGCGCTCAGCAGGATGCTGGCCAGCGGCTTCAATATCAAAGTGCTCGTGCTGGATACGCAGGTCTATTCCAACACCGGCGGCCAGACCAGCACAGCCTCCTTTACGGGCCAGGATTCCAAGATGTACTCCCATGGCACGGCCCATGCTGGAAAGCAGGAGATGCGCAAAGAGTTGGGCCGCATCGCCATGATGCACCCAAACACATACGTTGCCCAGACGGTACAGTCTACGCCCAACCATTTTTACAAGTCGATCCTGGAGGCTGCCGAATTCCAAGGGCCGGCGATCGTCAATGTGTTCACGACATGCCAGCCTGAGCATGGCGTTGCCGACAACATGGCTCGCCACCAGGCGAAACTCGCGGTAGATAGTCGGGCATTCCCAATGTTTATATATGATCCGCGCAAGGGCGAGACGATTCGTGACCGCCTCAGTCTTCAGGGCAATCCGGCAGCAAAGGAAGACTGGTACACGATCAAAAAGACGGGCGAAACAATCGATTTCATCACTTTTGCCCGTTCGGAGGGCCGCTTCAGCAAGCAGTTCGACAAAGAGGGCAACCCGTCGGAGGTTCTGATGATGGCCCAGGCCGACCGGCTGGCGAACTGGCATCTGTTGCAGGAAATGGCGGGCATACGCTAAACAGTGACGGTAAAAAAAGTGGCAGCGTACTTCAAAGTGCACAAGAGGACGTAGAGTACTCGAAGAAATCTCTGTGCCGAGAATCGCGTTTCCAGACAAAGAATGCTTTCTAACGGGGTGCGGCAACGCACTCCGTTTGTTTTTGCGGCGAGACAATTGCGTCTGCTCCACCTTCAATAGGGATGTGAGTGTGGGCAGACTGGTAAGATACCGGGACGAACAATAATGCAGCTGGCCGACAGAGCAACCGATGCAGATGCAACTGAAGATGGCGGTGTGCAGGTGAAAGCGACTGGTGAGTCGGATGAAGAAGGTCGTCCTGTTTCGACTTCGATTACAACGGATGTCTTGCCTTCAATGTCGGCCACTGACCTTGACGTGCCGGCCCTGTCGACCGACCTGCTGGTTGAAATGTACCGGAAGGCGCTGACCATCAGGTTGATGGAAGAGGCATTGCTGGCAGCGGCAGAAGAGGGGCAGATCGGTGGGGCTATGCATACGGCCATCGGCCACGAAGCCAATGCGATCGGCGCGGCTGCGGCCATGCGTCGAGGCGACTACGTCACTTGCACGTACCGGGGCCACCATCATGGCCTGGCATGGGGCATGGATCCGGGGCGAGCAATTGCCGAGGTCATGGGGCGCAGCGACGGTTTCGCCAAGGGCAAGGGAGGCTCGATGCACTTCGTATCTCCTGAGCACGGCATGATGGGAGCGAACGGCATCGTCGCCGCGCAAGTGCCCCACGCGGCCGGGCTGGCCCTGGCGAGCCATATTCGAGGTGAGGAACGGGTGGCGATCACTTTTTTCGGTGACGGCGCGCTGTTCCAGGGGGTTATGCATGAGACCTTCAACATTGCTGCCAAGTGGAAACTGCCGCTAATCTTCTACTGTGAGAACAACCGTTATTCAGAAATGACGCCGATCTGGCGGACGTCTTCGATCGAAGACATATACCTGTTCCCCAGGTCCTATGGCATGGACTCGATGCAGATTGACGGCAATGATGTGGAGGTGGTCCACGCCGCGGTAAGCCAGGCGGCCGAGCGCGCAAGATCGGGTGCAGGGCCAACTTTCATCGAGGGCATCACCTACCGTCTGGCAGGACACATGGCAGGCGATCTGGAGACCTACCGCCCGCAGGAGGAGGTCGAAAAGCAGCAGGCCTATGAACCGCTGACCGTTCTGCGGCATAAACTGCTTGCGAGAGGCGTAGATGACGCTAGTATCGCTGCCATCGACGAGGAGATCGACGAGATCATTGACGAAGCGGTGGCCTTCGCGGAGAACAGCCCCTGGCCAGACCCGGCGGAGACGTACTTGGACGTTTTTGTCTCCACGACATACGGAGAAGAGTAGCTGAATTCTCGCTCCTTTAGTCATTTGTCTCAAGAGTTGCCTTAGAGTTTACCTGGGATTATCTATGCGAAGAACCACATACATTCAAGCCTTAAATGAGGCGCTGCGAGAGGAAATGCAGCACGACCAGAATGTCTTTCTCATCGGCGAGGACGTCGGCCATTACGGCGGGCTTTTCCGGGTGACTCGCAATTTGCTCGACGAATTCGGCGAGAAGCGAGTCCTGGACACGCCAATCAGCGAACAGGCATTCATGGGCATGGCACTAGGCGCGGCCACCGTCGGCATGCGTCCGGTCGTTGAACTGATGTACATGGACTTTACGTTGGTGGCTGCCGACCAGATATTCAATCAGATCGCCAAGTACCAGTACATGACTGGCGGACTTCTGAACGTTCCATTGGTGATTCGGGGACAGCAGGGGGGAGGCAAACGCTACGGCTCGCAGCACAGCCAGTCCGTGGACAGTTTGTACGCCCACTTTCCCGGCATAAGGGTCGTGGCGCCGGCAACACCGTATGATGCCAAGGGCCTACTGAAATCTGCGATCCGCGATGACAATCCGGTCGCATTTCTCGAACACAAGATGCTTTACTTTACGCGCGGCGAGGCGCCGCCGCCGGATGAAGAGTATTTGATCCCGATCGGTAAGGCGGACGTAAAACGCGAAGGCGCGGATCTGACCATTGCTACATTCAGTTTCTGTCTTTTGCAGGCCCTGGAAGCCGCGGAAACTCTGCAAGAAGAGCATGGCATCGATTGCGAGGTTGTCGACTTACGCACGGTCGAGCCGTTGGACACGGAGACGGTCTGGGAATCGGTTGCCAAGACCGGGCGCCTGCTGGCGGTTCACGAATCCTATGCGAACTGCGGCGTAGGCGCCGAGCTGGTGGCTCGGGCCTACGAAGAAGCGCCGCAACTGTTGCGCGCTCCTGCCCGCCGCCTGGGGATGGCCCCCGTTTCAATCCCTGTTTCACGCGTGTTGGAAGAAGAGGCACTACCATGGAAGAACGATATTATCGCCACTGTTCTGGAGATGGAGCGGGGATAAAGGGGATTTGGCAATGGCTACGGATGTAACTCTGCCCGATATGGGCGAGGAAGTGGAAGATGTGACCATCAGTCGCTGGCTTGTCAAGGAAGGCGAGGACATCAGTGCCGGAGATCCCCTCCTGGAGATTGCGACCGACAAGGTGGATACCGAGGTCCCGTCACCCGTAGGCGGCAGGGTTCTTTCGATTCGTTTTGGCGAGGGTGAGATCGTCGATATGGATGCTGTAATCGCCGTGATTGGGGAAGCGACGGAGGTAATGGAACCGGCGTCTGGGGCCTCTGGGGCTGAATTCACGCCGGACCAGTCTGGTCGTGGCGAAAGAGGTGATGCACCGGCCCAATCGCAAACGGACGGTACGCTAGAGGATCATGGCGCGGCGGTTCGGGCCACTCCGGTTGCTCGTCGCATGGCGGAAGAGGCAGGTATCGCGCTGTCAGCAGTTCAGAGTGGTGACGGCGAGCAGATCACGAAGAGTGACGTGGAGGCAACGCTCAGAGAAAAACTGAGAAGCGGCCTGAAGGAACCTAAAGAGGCGCAAGAGGAGGAGATAGACCCGCTGGAGGAATCGACTTCTTCCGACAGTTCGATGGTGCCCTTGGAAGTACGGCGGCTGGCAGCGGCATATGACATCGATCTGCGAAAGGTGGCCGGGCGGCGTGCGCCTGGCAGCCTGACGCGGCACGACCTGATCGAGTATGCAAGGGAGCAGAAGGGACTTTCCCACCTGACCGACGCTGTGAATTATGACTCTGCACCTCAGGCTGCCGAACGGAAACCGGCGTCAGACGGGGTACGCAAAGCCGCGACCAAGAAAGATGCGGCTCCCGGACAGGAGAGCGCGGGCGATACGCTGGTCCCACACAGCCGGATGCGCCAAATCATTGCCAGAAACATGGTGCAAAGCGCGTTTTCGGCACCCCACGTTACGACTGTGCACAGCGTCGACATGGGAACCGCGACCGCGCACTATCAGACGCACAAGGGGGAATACGCGCAGCAAGGGGTGCGATTGACGCTAACCGCATATATAGTGGCGGCCGTTGTTGAAGGGTTGAGGGCGGTACCTGCCGTCAATTCTGAGTGGAAGGAAGAGGGCTTGCTGCTTAAGCATTCGTTCAACATCGGCATGGCGGTCGCGCTGCCGCCCGACGCCACCGGTGTGGGAGGGCTGATCGTGCCGGTCATACGCGACGCCGGCGATATGAATCTGGTTGGAATTGCCCGCCAGGTGGCTGACTTGGCAGCCCGCGCCAGGGAAAATCAGCTCACGGCTGCCGACACACAAGGGGGCACATTCACGCTGACCAACTACGGTACATCCGGGAGCCTGTTCCAGACTCCGGTGATCCTACAACCGCAGGTTGCGATTCTTGGAACCGGTGCAATAGAGAAGCGGCCGGTGGTAGTCAGCCGTGCTAAACCCTATGAAGCCAGTGTGGATGACTATCTGGCCTTCCGACCAATGATGGACTTGGCCCTTAGCTACGACCACCGCGTGTTGGACGGCGCCAGCGCGGATGCTTTCTGCCTCGCGGTAAAGAGTAAGCTGGAAACCTGGTCGGACTCGAACTGAGTTTCTGTGCACTAAGCGCGATCGAATGTGCGCCTACATGAAGGGCAAATTCAGTTTCTGGAGGAATGGTAAATCGCGGCCCTGTCACGGACCCGGCTACTTCTGGCGTTGCAAGAGTTGATTGGCCAATTCAAGTAGCAGAGAGTCACCAGCCCGGTCTCCCAGGCTATCACAGAGAGCTTCCATCGCCGCGTTGTGATAGCGCTTTACTTGCTCTTCTGACCAGCGCTTCGCTTCAATCCTGTCCAGGATATCGAGTACTTCTGCGAGTTGTTCCTCGATTATTCCATCGCGCCAAAGTGCTTGGATTTTGCCGGCTGCTTCGGGATGCTCCAATCCAAACAGCATAGGCAGGCTCTTTTTGCGACGCAGGATATCATTTCCTGCAGCCTTTCCTGTCACTTCGGGATCGCCCCAAATGCCCAGAATGTCATCCTGTATCTGAAAGGCAAGTCCAATATTATGCCCAAACCGATGCATACATTCGGCTTGGCTGGCGTCGGCGCCGCCGAAGAGTGCCCCCACCGCGACCGATCCTGCAACCAGGGCGGCAGTCTTCCCTTTAATCATTTGCAAGTACTCGGCGACGGTCACGCCTTCTCGCTCTTCAAAGCTCAGATCGAGGTGCTGGCCTTCTGTTAAGCCGATACAGATCTTTGTAAAGTGATCGAGAGCAGCGAGTGCCAGGCCGTTCCCTGGGCTCGTGGAGTGGGGGGTGGCAGAAGATGGATGAACTGCCGACCGCATTAGTGCTGAGAAAGCGAGAGCGAACAACCCGTCGCCCACGTTTATCGCTTGAGGCACGCCCCAAAGCGCCCAAACTGTTGGTCGGTGGCGGCGGAGCTCGTCTCCGTCTTCGATATCATCGTGGACAAGAGAGAAGTTGTGAAGAATCTCGACCGCGGCCGCAGCTGGAATCGCATTGGCCGGATTCCCGCCGACCGCCTCGCACGCGATCAGGCAAAGCAGCGGCCGTATGCGCTTACCTGCCGCAAGAGAGTGGGGACGGAGGGCCTCATCTGCCCAGCCCATGTGATAGTGCATCATTGCGTAATGGTTCGCCTGAAGAGGGCTGCGCGTTGCCAGAACGGACTTCATTTCATCCTCAAGTTTTGGCAACCACAGTGAGGCGAATTCGCTCAGGGATTCGCTGACGGGCACGCCAGCGCCCGCACCCAGCGAATCGGACTCCGTCGTGCCGACGGTCATCTCTCCAGGCTGTTTCCTTACCATTTCGGACTCAGGATTGGCGCTGCCGATGTCGGTGCCGCCGTCATTGGGATTCGGGAGCAGACGCTCCTGATTGCCCCCTTGAACTCTTTCAGACGGGCTGACCTCATGAGTGCGTATCGGTCCTGACTCTGTTTCACCGGTCATGTCAGCCGCTCTTACAAGGACACCGGGTTGCCTCAATGCTTCAATGTTGGGGGACCCGCTGGCAAACATAGCGATACGGAGCTCATCGACCAGCAGATCAATCTCTTCCACCACCGATGCCGTCGATTCAACTGCACGCTTCAGGAACGGGGATGCCAGGCCAGCCAGGTCGGCCCCCAAAGCAGCCGCTTTAGCGACATCCTGACCATTGCGCACGCCGCCGCTTGCAAAGAGCAGCAGGTCAGGCTTGCCGGCTGCCGCACGCGCCTCGCGGACATATGCCAGGCTGGTGACAGTTGGGATGCCCCACTCTCTGAAGGAGGCTGCCAGCCGACGCTGGCGCTCAGTCGGCGCACGGTGTTTCTCCACTTCGCTCCAGGATGTTCCGCCGGCGCCGGCGACATCTATGGCACTTACCCCGGCATTGATCAGGTTGCGCGCCACCTGCGGGCTCATCCCCCAACCAACCTCCTTGACTATGATTGGAACGCCGACTTGCGCGCAGACTTCTTCAATACGGGACAGGAGCCCGCCCCAACGGGTGTCGCCTTCCGGTTGCAATACTTCTTGTAAGGGATTCAGGTGGAGGATCAGGGCGTCGGCTTCAACCATGTCCACAGCTCGCCGGCACTGATCGACCGTGTAGCCATAGTTGAGTTGCACTGCCCCCAGATTGGAAAATATCAGTGCATCGGGCGCGTAGGTGCGTACGGAGAAGGAGGCCTCTGTTTGACTGTCTTCGAGGGCCGTGCGCTGGCTGCCGACACCCATGGCCAGGTTTCTTTCTTGCACAGCCTCTGCAAGGCGTTGGTTGAAGAGTCCTGCCTGGGCAGTGCCGCCGGTCATGGAGCTGACCTGAATGGGCGCGGAAAGACGCTTGCCGAAAACGATGACGCTGGTGTCCACCGCGGTAAGGTCTATTTCAGGCAGTGCCTGATGGGTGAAATGGTAATGCTCAAAGCCCGACGTCAGCTGTCTAAAGGCGACATCTTCTTCCAAGTTAATGCGGATATGGTCGTCTTTGCGACCGGCCGTTGACAATCGAGTCCTCCTCGGGACTGCAATGTGGAATAGATTCCGCCGCTTTACATTCCCAAGAAATCGGATGGCGCGGTTCAATGTGCGAGGCGACTTGGGGAAGGACGATTTCGAGGCGCCGCTTCCCATTCTACGCAACGCATCCTGGGAGAGCCATGCTACCGCCTGCCACGCCTTGTTCGAAAATTCTATCCCAATTTCCTACAGAAAAACGTAACTCTAATTCGATTCTAGTGTTTTATGATTTATAATGCAAGATATTAGGATTGATTTTGATTACGTGTATTGACAAAAGGGGGCACGAGTATGGCAACAACTTTCGAACAGGTTCGCGATATCATAGTTGATCAGCTAGATGTTGATCCTGATGAAGTGACCGAAAATGCCAAGTTCAAAGAGGATTTGGACGCAGACAGTTTGGACCTGGTTGAGTTGATAATGTCATTCGAAGAAGAGTTTGGCGGAGAAATCAGCGACGAACAAGCCCAGGAGATCGAAACGGTTGGCGATGTCGTAAAGCATCTGGAAGCCCAAGCGGCTTGAGTAGTCAGCTGGCAAACAGCCTGCAATAGGAGAGCGAGTTGTGAAAGCAACTCGCTCTTTTTGTTGGGGAATTGAAAGTAAGGGCATGGATGTGATGGGGCCAGATGTCCGTTACAACGAAAATGTAACGCTGCTGATCATTGCCGGAGGGAGCAGCCGCCGCATGGGCTCCGACAAGCTTTTGCTGCCTGTGCCGCCGCGTGGAATGCCGCTGATTCGGCACGCAACCGAACGCCTCATGACGATGGCTGCCGGTACAGTAGTCGTAGCCAACAGCATCGGCGTTTGTGAGGCTCTGCGCGATTCAAGCCAAAGCTGCGGACAGGGCGGCGAAGATCCGGCAGTAGATTACACAGATATGCATTGCATTCCGGACGACTCGCCTGGAGACGGCCCGTTGGGCGGCCTCGCAACGGGACTGCGCCGGACCGAGGGTTGGGCGCTGACTGTCGCCGGAGACATGCCCTTTCTTTCGGAGGCGGCATGCCAGTATCTGACAGACCTTGCAGACGGCGGTTGCGATGCGATTGTGCCTGTTCTAGAAGGAAGGTCACAGCCTCTGCATGCGCTCTATCACAGCCGTTGCCTCCCTGCCGTAGAAAAGGCTTTGGCGAGGGGTCTGCGCCGCATGGACAGCTTCTGGCCTTATGTGCGCGTCCGTTGGATTGCAGCAAGCGCACTGCGCTCCTTCGACCCGGAACTTCGCACATTTACCAACGTCAACACGCCGGCCGAGTGGGAAAAGGCACTCACGTTGCTTTCGCAAGGCTGACCACCAGGTGTTAGAATGGGGGCCGGGATGCCCAGGGCCGATTTCGCGGCTGCAGCGCCGTCCAGTGGTTGGGACGTTTACACCGTCTGTCGAAACTTTCGGGAAGGTAACCATTGAGCGACAGTATTTGACCAGCCAGTCATCCTTGAAACCGTTTGGACGCTTGGGACGCAACTGTTTGACAGCCACCGTACGGCTCGCAAGCCGAGACGCTGCGAAGAAGGCGCACAGGTTGGTGAGGGATGGTTTTGGAGGGGGGCGTTGCGGGGGCGCAGCCCCTGCACAAGGGAGGCCGCTTGCGGCCGACCGCCCATATACATATAGGGCTACAGATACACTTCGGGTGAAAGCCCCTGGTGGGGCCCGATTAGTCTTCCCTGGACTGGGGCGATCGCCAGCCCTGAGCGGTAGGGTGCGCGGGCCCGAAAGTGAACTGCAGAGAAGTGCGGATAGTGGCGGGAAATGCTTTGAATGCCAGGGTGAGGCTGCGGTGCGTGGCGGCGAATTGAAGATGGCGGAGTAGCTACTAAGGAAGTTTAGCAGGCGGCCGACTTTTTCGCGAGGCAGGAGAGGTGGGGACAGGATTCTGACCTCCAGAACGACAGGATAGTGCAACGCAAATGGCAAAGCATCGAAGAGGCTCAACTCAACAGAGAACTGCCGTCTCCAGCGGGCAAGGCCGCGGTAAGCAGCTAGAGGAGGGCGCCGTCGTCAAGGACTGGGGAGGGCGCATCCCGATCGCGTTGACCTTTCCAAACAGCTACTACGTAGGCATGAGCAGCCTGGCGTTTCAGCTGCTGTACAGCTGGCTGAACGCTGAGCCCGACGTAGTCTGTGAGCGCATGTTCTGGCATAAGGGCGCGGCCGCGGCGGGTGAGCCCCTGCTCTCTCTGGAAACCGGTCGCCCGGCCGATGACTTTGACGTCTGGGCCTTTACCATCTCCTGGGAGATGGACTACTTTAACGTCATTGAAATGCTGCGCCAGGCCGGCATCCCGCCGCTGGCGCAAGAGAGGCGTGACAGCAGCCGCTGGGATGGATCTGACTGGCCCCTTATCATCGCCGGCGGTCCGGGCATCACCATGAATCCGGAGCCGATGGCTCCCTTCTTCGATGCGGTTCTTATCGGGGAAGGCGAGGAGGCGGTGCCGCAGTTCCTGGAATTGTGCCGCAATGGGCTATACGAAGATCGCGAGGCACTGCTGCAGACGCTTGACCGTGAGCCCGGTTTCTACATTCCCCATCTGCGCCCGTCGAATCGAAACCATGCCGACTTCCGCCCGGTGGAGCGGCTGTGGGTGCGCGAGCTGCCTCACTTCCCGACCCAGTCGGTGCTCTATACGCCGGACACGGAATTCAGCGGCATGCACCTTATGGAAATTGCGCGCGGCTGCGGAAGGGGCTGTCGCTTTTGCCTGGCTGGTTATGTGTACCGGCCACCACGCGAACAGCCTCTGGAGGCGCTGCTGGGCTGGGCGCGAGCGGCCATGGCAAAGGGGCACGACCGTATAGGACTCGTCAGCGCCGCGGTGAGCGACCACACTCAGATCGATGAACTGGCAACCGAGCTTGCCGGTATGGGAGCCTCCATAAGCGCCAGTTCCATGCGGATGGATCCGATCAGCGTTCCGCTGATTCAGGCGATGGCCGCCGGCGGCACCAAGACTTTGACAGTTGCGCCGGAAGCGGGCAGCGAACGCCTGCGGAATGTAATAAACAAGACCCAGACCGAAGAGCAGATGATGCGAGCGGTGGGGCTGGCTGCGGAGCTGGATTTTCCGCAGCTGAAACTCTACTTTATGACAGGCCACCCAACCGAGACCGACGAGGACATACAGGAGCTGATCGAGTTTACGCTCAAGGCGCGACAGATTTACAGGCGCCGGCTGGCCATAAACGCCACCCCCTTTGTCCCCAAGGCGCACACACCTTTCCAGTGGGAGGCCATGATGCCGGCCGCGGAGCTTAAGCGCCGCCAGCGTAGGATAAACAAAGCGCTGGCGCGGCACGGTGTCGAGGTGCGGGCGGATTCGCCGGAATGGGCCGAAGTGCAAGCGGTTCTGAGCCGTGGAGATCGTGCGCTGGCCGATGTGCTTTTGGAGATTCCACCTGGACAACTGAACACACGTCTCTTCTTCCGCACAATGGAAAAACTGGGATTGGATAAGGAGCATTACCTTGGCCAGTGGAATGCAGGAGATGCTCTTCCCTGGGATATCGTCCAGAGCGGTGTAAGCGAAAACTATTTTAACTACGAATTGCGCCTGGCCACAGCAGAGCGCACCGGGCTCTCGTGCCCTCCCGACAGCGCCGGCTGTCTCACTTGCCAGGCATGTGATGACGACTGGGCCTTCCGCTACGGCGACAACGAAAACCGGCCGATCCCTGCCGCCAAGGGCGGGGCCTGGCGGGCGCAGGACTGGCTTCCCTGGACAAAGCTCAAGGACCAGAAACACAACACCGGCCTGGGTAATGTGACTATCGAACCAGTCCCACTGGAGTAAATCCGGTTCGCCGTTAGGAAATCTGCTAACGCGAGAGTGCTTGACACCGCCAACGTTGGCGAATCGGTTGTGGGAGGAAACCGATCAGAAAAATGCACCGCATTCCCTACAACAATGGCGTGGTGACCTATTCGTTTGAAAGTTTTTCCTCTCACCCTCTGCAAGCTCATTTCAGCGCGCGCCACGGCGGCGTTTCGCCCTACCCCTGGCGTAGTCTGAATTTCAGCTACAGCCGCGGCGATGACCGTTCGCGCGTGTTGGAAAACTTCGCTCGATTCTGCGCGGCCCTTGGCCAAGAGCCTGAACATCCAGTCCGCACGCACCAGGTCCACAGTGCAAACGTGGCCCGTGTCGGCTGGAAGGACGCCGGCTCCCGCCAGAAGGATTGCGATGCCCTCATCAGCAATGCGGTTGCCTTACCCCTCTTTCTCGTATTTGCCGACTGCGTGCCGCTGATATTGTTCGATCCGGTTCGCCATGCACTGGGCGCCTGCCACGCTGGTTGGCGAGGTACCGTCGAAGGCATTGGACCCGCCGCCCTGAAGGCGATGGCGGCCGAATTCGGGACGGACGCGGCCGATGTGCATGTGGGCATAGGACCGAGCATTGGGCCGGAGAGTTACGAAGTAGGCGATGAAGTGATCCAGATGGCTGCTGCAAAGTTACCTGGCGGAGAAAAGTATTTCTGCAGACGTAACGGAGAACACGCAAATCCTTATTTCGATCTGTGGCAGGCCAATGCCGACCAATTGATAGCGGGCGGGGTACCTCGCGGCAACATCGAAATCGCCGAAATCGACACCGCGGACAATACCGACGAGTTCTATAGCCACCGGGCAGAGAAGGGCCTATGCGGTCTTTTTGGGCTGCTGACCTGGCTGGAACCCCGTTAGAACGGGCATCGTTCATGGTTGAAATATGATACAATCAGACTGGACGCAGACGGTCGTTGTCTGATGCCGAGAAACTTCCGAGATGCAGAGCAGTTCCGCAATTTAAGAAGGCGACGTCGCCGACCAGCGGCCAAGTGCTATGTGCCTGAGCATGAAGGGCGGAGTTGCTCTGCCGTTAGTCAGGACTGGTTGATTCCGCATGTCGGAAAGCACAAACCGATTTGAAGAGCTGCTGCGCAGGCTTGGTTTGGATTCCATGCCGACCTACCAGCAGATTTTTGAATCGATGGACCCGCTATCGTGGACGCTGGTGCTGCTCCTGACCGGAGCAGTGATACTTGGCGTGTTTTTCACACTGAACACACGATACCGTTTTCACTCCTTTCAGGAGGCGGAAGCAACGCCCGACGTCCTTTTGGCGAGGCTGAAGCAGGATCCGACATACTTGACGCCGCCGTCTATTATCAGCCGGCTGGGGGCTGAAACAACTTTAAAGCTGCTGGAGTATGGCGACCAGGTAACAGCCGGGCAGTGGCGATCAATGTGGAATCGCGTGCGGGAGGAGCTATTGGGGCTGCTCTCTTCGCAACACGCGTTTGGCCCTATTTTCGCTCTGGCCAACTATTACATGAGCACCGATACCGAAGAGCCGGACAGCATGCGTATTCGCCGGACGGCATTGATTCACAAGCTGGGCCAGCGGCGGCAACTCGAACCGGGAGCCGACGGCATGCTGGCCCAGTTGCGGCTGGTGCGGCACCCTGCAGAGCAACTGGGCGAATTGGGCTTTGATGGGCCAACGATTTGGCTGGAGAGTGCCGAGGACTCTATGGCGGTGGAAGGTCCCATCATTCAGATGGGAACTGTTCGATTCGAAACGGTTGATCGAGCGAGCGTTGGCATTACCATTCAGAGGACACCTACTGTCGGCGGGAACTTTACGATGCAGATGGAGAAACGAAACGACATGTGGGTCGTTGTCAACGAGCAGGTCAACTGGGAACCTTAGAATGTTTTTGACGAGGCTCGAAAATAGAATGTCTCACCTGCAGATTGTCTCCTCGACCAGGGGGAGACAGAGTCAGCGGACAGTGGGAGGCGGCGCCTCACATCTTCGCCCAATTCACGAGGAATCTGCAATTCGAGTGACAGTATCTTATGAATGAATTATCGTTGACCCTCGCCGATGCCCTGGGCTTTATGAACGCCCTGGTCTCGTCGGTGGTCGTGATTCTCGCCTTTTCGCTTCTTGCTTATACGCTTAACTATAATTTCCGTCACCCAGTGGCCAGGCGCTTTGCTTATTTGCTGGGCCTTGTCATGGTGACATACGCGTCCGAAGTCGCATTGACACAAGCGATCAGCGCGGAATCGGCGACCAAGTGGCTGCGCTTCCAATGGTTGGGGATTGCTTTCTTGCCGGGGGCCTATTATGCCTTCTCCTATTCGATTCTGCGCACCACGAACTATCATACTGACCGCCGCCGGCTAATCAACAATGCAATTGGCGTCCTTTCGGTGGTCAGCGCTCTGCTGGCGATCTTCTCGACGCTCCTGGTTGACTATGTGGAGTTTGACCCGCTGCTCAGTTATCTACGTCCCGGTATTTTGTTCTGGCCCTTCGCGGCCTTCTTCGCCGGTGTTGTAATACTCTCCCACTTCAACATTTGGAAGGCCCGTCAGCGCTGTCTGACGGCCGAGAGCCGCAAGCGAATGACGTATCTTCTCGTGGCAACGGCGGCGCCAGGCATCGGCACCTTCCCTTATCTGATTGCATTGGGCAAAGCCTCGGCTGGACTGCTTGCGCCTGAGTGGATTCTTGGCTTGGCGATAGTAGGCAACAGTGCTGTCGGCTCCATGCTCGTCTTCATGAGCTACACTGTGGCATTTTTTGGCGTCTATACGCCTGACAGAGTCGTTCGGTACCGCCTCATTCGCTACTTTGCCCGGGGTCCGGTTGTTGCGATTCTCGTGATTCTGGCCATTCAGACGATCCCAACGGTAGAGCACGTGCTTGGCCTGCCTCGCAACATTGTACTTTTCAGTGTAATTACCGGAGTGATAATTGCCGCCCAGGTAATTCTCAGCCTGTCAAAGGCGTTGACCGACCGGATTGTATACGGAGAGGATCGGGAGGAAATCGCCTGGTTGCGGGAACTCGACAGGCGACTGCTGACCACTACGGATTTGCGTCAGTTTCTCGAAAACCATCTGACTGTTCTGTGTGAGATTCTGCGCGTTCGCTCGGGCTTTGTGGCAGCGGCCATTGGTACTGATCTGATCCTGGAAGCAGTGGTTGGACCTGAGGGGACGAGACAGGAGATTCTTGACGACAAGGACTGGAGCAATGCCCTGAACGAGGCGTTGGGCCTTGTTCGCACGAATGGCACGCCGTCCAATGGCGGGCCGGGGCACAATGCTGAAGGCTTGACTTCCCTTTCGATGAATGGCGGAAAGGAGGCGCACCTGCTTCCGGCCTTGCAGCCGGCGGAATACGGAGGATACTGGCTCTGGCCCGTGCTGGACTCTGCAAGCGGCCGGGAGGGAGAAATGGTGCTGGGCATGCTGGGGGTACGCGCACGCACCGGATCGCCTAACTTCAGCCTGGATGAACAGAGTCTGTTGGCCCAACAGATCGAAAGCGTCTCCGCGGCGTTGCTCGATCGGAAGATGCAGATGCAGGTAATGGTCGCTCTGCGCCGCATCATCCCCGGCATCGACCGCATCCAGCAGATCCGCGGTATTGTGCCCTATGTGTCTGAGAACACTGAGGTGCCTCCGGCTGAGCTGCTTGAACCGAGCCCGATTCACAACCCTGAATTCGAGAGCTGGGTTAAAGACGCCCTCAGCCACTATTGGGGCGGTCCTAAGCTGACCCGAAGCCCGTTGATGCAACTGCGAGTTGTGGATCGGGTAATCGAAGAAGCTGATGGCAATCCCGGCAAAGCTTTGCGGCTGGTGTTGGGCCGTGCCATCCAGAACCTGCGCCCGAGCAGTAAGCAGGACCTGAGCACGCCCGAATGGCTGCTCTACAATATCCTGGAGATGCGTTTCATTCAGGGCCGCAAGATACGCGATATCGCTGGCCGGCTGGCCATCAGCGAGAGCGACCTATACCGCAAGCAACGGGTTGCAATTGGCCAGGTGGCGCAAGTTTTGACGGAAATGGAGCAGGGCGACTGGGACGCATTGCTCAAGATGCAGGAAGAAGACACTGCAACCGTCGTGGACGAAGTGAGATGAAACGGGCGGGATTGCTGAGACCCAATGCTGCTTCCGGCGCAGGTGTTCCCGAGGACATGACCCATGGCTGCCAGGCGGCGTAAACGGCGAAAATTTCAGAATACCGGTCCTGCGGCAGGCATTCAGGCGAACATTCAGAATCTGTTGGCCAGGTTTGGCAATGAGGTTCTGGGATTTGCCGTATTTCTTTTCGGCGGCTATCTGGGATTCACGCTTGTCGTATCCGGCCACGAGTCGTGGACACTGATGCTCGCCGGAAGGATGGCCTGGCCGCTCGTGCTGAGCCTGCTGGTTACGGGGGCTGTGCTGCTGTTGGGCCGCCAAGCCGGTTACTGGCACCCTGAGGCGCTCGTTGGCGCCGAGCTTCTGCTGTTGTCGTTGGCCTCTCTCGGACATATCAGTGACCACCAGGTTGCCGACTGGGCGTTTCCCAGCGCGGGGCAAGGGGCGGGAATAATCGGTTGGGGCGCGGGCAACCTGCTGATCAGCCTGTTTGGGCAGATTCCGGCTGCCTTGTCCGTGGTTCTGTTGGCGCTGCTGAGCATTTACCTGCTGTTTCGCCATACACCTCTGATTTACCTGTTCGGCTACGTTGTCCAGCTACGCCACTTGACTGCGGATTCATGGCCCGATCAGGCCCCCTCACCCGGTGAGCAACCTGACGAATATCCACTTCCTTCTGAAGAGGAACCGGAGCAAGCGGCCTTTGAGAACGAGGAGGTTGAGGAATCGCCATATCCTGTAGACCTCGATGATCCACAAGCCTCGAATGCATTCGCGGCGGAGCCGTCGGAACTGAATGAGGCGGGACGACCGGTTCAGGCGGAACTGCCGATCCCGGCAGAGGCGCCTGCCAAACGCAGGCCAAAGGCCGCCAATTCAGGTGAGAGCCCTCTCAAACACAGTCGAAAAGAAGAAGAGCGGCCCTCCGCAGCGTTATTGGAAGATGAAGCCGCCCAACTCTTGTGGGACATTGAGGGCATGGCCGAGATCATCCATGAGACCCTGCAAGACTTCGATATTCCGGTGGAAATCGTCAATGTCGAAAGCGGGCCGACAGTTACGCAGTTCGGTGTGCAGCCCCTGTATATTGAGCGCGGCGGCCAAAGGCGTAAAGTAAGAGTCAGCCGCATCGCGTCGGTGGCCGACGACCTGGCATTGGCGCTCGCCGCGCCTGCCATACGGATAGAGGCGCCTGTTCCCGGCCAGCCTTTTGTAGGCATAGAGGTGCCGAACCCAGAAAAGACGATGGTGGGCCTGCGGGGAATCTTGCAAAGTAAGCAGATGACCAGACAGGGCGGGACGCTGCCTCTGGCTCTCGGCAGGGATACTTCAGGGACACCGGTGGCGGCTGACTTGGCGCGCGCACCCCATCTTCTGATCGCGGGGGCCACGGGTTCGGGCAAGTCGGCCTGCATCAACGGCGTGATCGTCAGCTTGCTCATGTACCATGGCCCGGAAAGCCTTCGCTTCATCATGGTGGACCCCAAGCTGGTGGAATTGCCCGGATATAATCATATTCCGCACATGATTGGCGAGGTGATCACGGACCTGGAGGAAGTTCACGGTGCGTTGACGTGGCTTCTGCTCCAGATGGATGAAAGATACAGGCTGTTCCGCGAATACAAAGTTCGAAACATTGAAGGCTACAATCGCATTGCCCGGCGCCGAAAAAAGTTAAGCACTCTGCCCCACATCGTCCTGGTCGTAGATGAATTGGCCGATCTGATGATGACCGCGCCGGAAGAAATCGAGAAGCAGCTTGTCCGGCTGGCGCAGATGGCGCGTGCGACCGGCATCCATCTTGTGCTGGCAACGCAGCGGCCGAGCACCGACGTCGTTACCGGCCTCATCAAAGCAAACTTCCCTTCTCGCATCGCTTTTGCAGTCACCAGTCAGGTCGACAGTCGGGTCATTCTGGACTCTCCTGGCGCAGAAAAGCTGCTTGGTCAGGGGGACATGCTCCTCATGCGGGCGGACAAGGCCAAGATCCAACGCGTGCAGGGCAGTTACGTCACGGACTCCGAAATAAAGCGGGTAGTTGACTGGTGGCAGGAACGTGATCGGCTTGAGAATCCCGATCGTCCTAAGGCCAAAGTCTCGCCTTGGAACGGCCTGCTGGATCGATTGGATGACGAGGATGAATTGCTGGCCGAGGCGATCGACGCTATTCGGGGCGAGAAGACCATCAGCGCCAGTTTCGTTCAGCAAGAGCTGCAGATCGGTTATCCTCGGGCAGCGCAGCTTGTCAAGATCCTTGAATCGAAAGGCCTGGTCGGCGTAGATCCGGAGGGAGGCAACCGACGTAAGGTACTGCTCAAACCCGGCGCCGAAACCGGAGCGGAAGACGGGGCGCTCGAGCAGGCATGAGATTGGACCCGATTCAATTGGGAGCGCGGCGCGGTTGCATTGGGACTTTTCAGCTTCAATACTGGTGGCGGCCTGAATTGCCCGCAGGCTGCTCTGGCCAACACAATTCTCTAATTCATAGCAGGAGCGCAGATAATGCCCTATTCCTTCCAGCCCGACGCCATGTACCGCATGCCGACCCACTTCGGGCCTCGAACAGGTCCTCGCCGGGGGCCCGACGGACGCGGTTTCGACTGCGTCGACAGCCCCAAAAGCCTCTCGCACTCTGTCAGCTTCCTGAGCCACGTTTCAGCCGTGGAAGCGCTGTTACCGCCCGGATTCGCCCTGGATGGCGAGCCCGTTGTGACGATAAACGCAACATACATGAAGGAGATCGACTGGCTGGCGGGGAGAGGGTACAACACGTTGGGGGCTTCCATTCCGGTTACCTACACCGGAAAAGTGGACACTGTGACCGGCAGCCTGCTGCTCGTCTTGTGGGAGAACCTGACAGATCCCATTCTCACCGGTCGCGAGGAACTGGGTTTCTCCAAAATTTACTGTGAATTGCCCGAGCCGGTCGTCTACGACGGCACTACCCATTGTACCGGCAGCTGGCTGGGTTTTCGGTTCCTCGATCTGAGCTTGCACGACCTGACCGAAGTGTCAGAGCAAGAGATCGCGGCTCAAGCTGCTAACGCGACCAGCGAAGGAACGCTCCACTATAAATACATGCCGCGGACAGGAGAGTGGGGCACTGCCGACTCTGCCTATGCCGTGCTGACACCGGCGCATACGCCTAACCGCCGTGTTCTGGGTATGTGGCGCGGCCAAGGCAGTGTGCAGTGGTACCGAGCCAAGTGGGAAGATATGCCTACCCAGTACAACATCGTCAACGGTCTGGCCGACTTGGAAATCCTGGAGTATCGCGGGGCAGTCATCACCAAGTCCATCGGCGGCAAGGACTTGAGTGATCAGCGTATTTTAGAGTGATGGGGCTTTTCTAAACTCCTGCGCCCGACACGTTATATCATCATGGTCCCGCCTGCTACAGGGATGGCGAGACCGGTAAGAAAGTCGGCCTCGTCCGAAGCCAGAAAGGCCACTGTGCGGGCAAGGTCCTGGGGGCTGGCAAGACGGCCAATCGGCGTGCCGGCCAGCGACTTTGCGAGAAGGTTGTCGGTCGCTTCCTCCAGTGGCAGTGACGGGTCGGAGAGCACGCTTGCCATGTGACCGATCCGTTCGGTACTGGTCAGGCTGGGACAGATTGCGTTGACTGTGATCTTGTGGGGAGCCAGTTCCTGGGCGAGAGACTGTGTGAAGCCGATGACACCAAACTTGGAGGAGCAGTAAGCGGCGAACCGTGCGACGCCTCTTTTGCCGGCGGTCGACGAAATGTTGATGATGCGGCCGCCGTCGCCGCGACTCAACATGTGGCGGGCGGCTGCCTGGCTGCACAGAAAGGTTCCCGTCAGATTGACGTTGAGAACTCGGTCCCATTCATTTTTCGGCAGGTCAATGACCGGCACTCGATCGCCGGCGGCGCGGGCGCCGGCATTGTTTACCAGGATGTCTATTCGCCCCATCGCGTCCAGTGCCTTCTGCATCGCCGAACTGACGGACGCTTCGTCGGCCACGTCGCAGGTCAGCGCCAGGGCACGGCACTCCATCGCTTCGATCTCCGCCTGAACCGCCGGCAGGCCGCCCCACTCGGCGTCGGCATAGGGCTTGGTAGCGATGTCAGTCACAACAACATCGGCTCCCTCCTGTGCCAATCTCAGTGCGATCCCTCTGCCGATGCCATGCTCACCACCGGCGCCGGTGACAAGGGCAACCTTTCCCTGCAGGTTGTACATTTCTTGTTCTCCAAGTGGTGATATATACTATGGTCGTTCTGCAATTGGGCGGTTAGCTCAGCTGGTTAGAGCGATTCCCTTACAAGGAATAGGCCGGCGGTTCGAGTCCGTCACCGCCCACTTTGGCTAGCGAGTGTCTAAGTTTTGAACCAACACTGGTTCGAACTTTAGGCGGCAACATGTGCTCCTCCAATCTCCGGTAGTTCTTGCTTCTTGCTTTCTTCAAAAGGCACCAATCTAGGTCTTTTCCTGCAAAAATCAGGCCGATGTCCCTATGACCTGTCAACTGTGTGGACGAGAGGCGGACACAGAGGCGAAATTCTGTGTTGACTGCGGGTCCCCGCTAGTCTTGAGATGTCCAGCTTGTCAGACACCCTTCGAATTTGGAAGCCGCTTTTGCTCTCTTTGCGGCCGCAGTTTGCCAGGATCCGTTACCTCTGATCCGCAGGAACCCGCTGAACAGACAGTCATACAAGAGAAGTTGAGTGAACCGCAACTTGCGCAACCATCATCTCAGGTAGAGCAACCACATCTCGTTACCCCTCAGTCCTTTTCTTGCCCTCGATGCCATCAGAAAAACGATATTGAATCAGAATACTGTTTTGCATGCGGTTTGCCTTTGGAGGATATGGGGATGGATTCTGTCTCCCTCGATTCTACAGAAGCTAACGAATCGCATTCACCAGCAGGCTTCTGGATTCGCGTTAGTGCATACCTTGTTGACGTCCTCGCTGTTGGCGCATTCGTAATTGTCATTGCTATATTCTATGTCATTTACTTCGTCATTACTCTTGGTGACGTCCCCACTAATTTTGAGGAACATCCAGTATTCGACTACCTCTTTTATCTTGCTGTAATTGTTAATCATATAGTGTTTGTTGCAATTTGGGCCACGACAGCCGGAAAGAGATTATTTGGACTGTATATTGTGCGTAGTGACGGGTCACGTGTTGGATTAGGACGCGCATTGGTACGTCACTTGGCCACCTATCTTTCCGGCCTAGTGCTTTTTCTGGGATTTCTTCAAGTAGCCTTTCGCGAAGACAAACTGTCGCTACACGACAAAATAAGTGGAACGAAAGTAGTAAAGCGCAACAGGCGTACGAGAAGTAGATGAGTTTCGTCCTCGCATCCTTTACACCAGGTTTTTTCTGGCTCTGGTTTTTCCTGCGTCAGGACAAAATTAGGCCCGAACCCCATCGCTTGATTGCCATTACTTTCATTCTGGGTTGCGTCTCAACCATACCGGCAGGTATAGGCAATTACGTCTTTGGTGCTGACAGGCTCCTGGGAGATACTCCTGCATTGGCGAGCGTTGTCGCAGCAATGATGTTTGTTGTCGGTCCGGTTGAGGAACTTTGCAAGTTCGGAGCCGTCCGATTGGGGCCCTATAGGTCTCTGTACTTCGACGAGCCGGTGGATGGCCTGGTTTATGCTTTTGCTGCCAGTTTGGGATTTGCCTCACTTGAAAATCTTTTCTATGTCTTTCAATACGGCCCGGAAGTCATGCTCTTGCGCGCGCCTTTGAGTACGGTTGGTCACCTGGTTTTTGGCAGTATCTGGGGCTACGCCCTTGGTCAGTATTATGTTTCCAATGGAAGACGGCGAACATTATTGTTCGGATCTCTTGCCATGGCGGCGGGAGCACATGCACTGTTCAACGTTTTGGTCTTTTCATTTCCTTTTGGTGCCGTTGCTTTGACTTTATTTGGCGGAATCTGGAGTTTCCGAGCCATTCGCAGGGGTCAGAAGGACTCTCCTTTTCGATTTCGCCGAAACTATCCTCGCGTTCGCTGCCAAAATTGCAGCGAGTTCATGAGCTTGTTCAACCGTTTCTGCACCAAGTGCGGAGCTCCCCGCCCTGAAGGCCAGGCAACAATTTTCTGCAGCAACTGCGAAAGTTCCAATATTGCCGGTGCCGCCTTTTGTACAAGCTGTGGCGATCAGTTCTTGAAAGGATGACGCAAGTCAGACCAGCAACGGGACCGTCCGCCTCTCACGCGCACTGAGGATGGCCGAGTCTACAATCTGCTGGCCGATGCGGCAGATCGTGGGCGACAGCGGTCCTTGGGGCGGTGTGCCTGTCTCCAGGCAAGAAATAAAGTACTGAATCACGTTCTGATTGGGAGGCGTTAACCGGTCCACTGGCTGATCATAGCCCTCAGGACTGTCATTTGTCTGAATGCGCACCGTATCCTCGTAGTCGTAGCTACTGATCGTTCCCTCGCTTCCCTTTAGCACGAATCCGCATTTGGGCTGAGGCTGAAGCGTCCACGGGTCGGTAAACGTGCCCCACCGCGTCTCGTACTTCGACAGGCCAAAGGGATACTTGCAGATGGTGATGCTGTGTTCGTCCACCTCCAGGCCGGGCGGCTCGTCAACAACGGTCGTCACTTCCAGCGGCGCGCGGCCGTCCAGGAACCATGTTCCCAGTGTGACGCCGTATCCGAGGTAGTCCAGCAGCGACCCGCCACCCTCGGACTCCTGGTAGAACCAGCTCTCTTTTTTTCGCTGACGATATGCTTCGTCGGTATCCTCTTTGTCGGCCCTATGGAAGAGAGGGCCGCGGTTGCCGTCGTAATAGTGAACCTCGATTAGCTCGCCGATAGTACCTTCGTTAAGGAGGCGCTTGGCAGTTACGTGACAGGGATACCATCGCAGCGGCCAATTGATGATGAACTGTCTCTGTGAATTCGCCATCGCTGCAATCATCTGATCGGCAGCGTCCAGGTCGGCGGCGAACGGCTTTTCGAGCAGAACATGAACATCATAGGGAGCGACCTTTAGCACCCATTCGGCATGGCTGGCCGTGGACGGGCACAGTATGACAATGTCCGGCTGCGTCTTTTCCAGGCATTCCCTGTAGTCGGTGAAAACCTGCTCATCAGGAATGCTGAAGTTATGGACCGCGGTCTCCATCGGTTGCCTTTCAGTGTGGCTGATACCGGCAATTTCGACGTCTGGGTGTTCATAGCAAAGACGCAACAGGTCGCCCATATGCGAATGATCAAAGTTTATGCCCGCAACTTTCCAGGTCATTTTGGCGTCTCCATTTCAGTAGTACTTTGAAGCTGGGCTGATTGAGAGTTTGGATAGGTTCCAGGCTGCGCTCAGCCGGCCGGATTGTATACTCTCAATTATCGCAGAGTTTTGAGGCCTGTGTCCAAAGGGTCTTGCGCCTGCAGTCAGTTTCTCAGATAATACGATACTGTCAGGTGTTCGCAGCGACTTCACCGGGAAAGGAAGTCACAGACGCAAAAATGGCCGACTCCTTCTATTCAATCTATAGCCATGGCTTTGTGCGCGTGGCGGTTTGCGTTCCCCACGTACGGGTAGCGGATCCCGAATTCAATGCCGAACGCACGGCTGGTTTAGCCGCACAGGCGTCGGAAGCAGGCGCGGCCGTTGCCCTGTTCCCCGAGCTGGGCATCTCCTCTTATGCAATCGACGACCTGCTCCAGCAGGATGCCCTGTTGGACGGCGTTCTCACAGGCATAGGAGAGATCGTGCAAGCCAGTAGGGATTTGACGCCCGTACTTCTAATCGGGGCGCCGCTGCGCTTTGAAAACCGACTGTTCAACTGTGCGGTCGTCGTCTACCGCGGCCGTGTGCTGGGTATTGTTCCCAAGACTTATTTGCCCAATTACCGTGAGTTCTATGAGCGAAGGCAGTTCAGCTCCGCACGCCATGCAGTCGGCAAGTACGTCCCTTTCATGAACGAGACCGTACCTTTTGGCAACGATCTGATTTTCCAAGCGGCACATTCCTCCGGAGGCAACGTAGCCGGTCACCCAGACCCTCCACTACCTGGTAGCGACGGGCATCTCGCTGCAGAAGCAAGTGCCTTTGTCTTGCACGTGGAAATATGCGAAGACGTTTGGACGCCGATTCCCCCCAGTTCCTATGCGGCGCTGGCAGGCGCTACGGTTTTGGCGAATCTGTCTGCGTCGAACATCACCATTGGCAAGGCAAATTACCGCAAGGACTTGTGTGCCAGCCAGTCGGGAAAGTGTATTGCCGCCTATCTTTACTCGGCCGCGGGGCCGGGTGAATCGACGACCGATCTGGCTTGGGACGGCCACGCGCTGATCTATGAAGACGGCAACCTGCTGGCAGAATCGGAACGGTTTGCGGATCACGAACAGATTATCACCGCGGACATAGACACGGAACGCCTGGCACAAAGCCGCATGAGGCTGACGAGCTTTAACGATGCGGCCGCCTTGCACCGCGAGCAGTTGGAGGAGATTCGGACTGTCGGATTCGAATTTCAGGCGCCGGCCTTAGCGGCCGCGGATGCCAGTGGCAAGTCACATAGCAGCGCGCCTGCGGTCAACCGACTGAATCGTAGAATCGAGCGTTTTCCTTTCGTTCCCAGCGACGCAGTACGGCGTGACGAGCAGGCCTACGAGGCCTATAACATCCAGGTGCATGGTCTGATGCAGCGCCTGCGGGCCACTGGCATAGAGAAGATCGTTGTCGGCATCTCGGGCGGGTTGGATTCGACACAGGCACTTATCGTTGCCGCGCGGACCATGGACCGGCTTAAGCTGCCCCGCACCAATATTCTGGCCTACACGATGCCCGGCTTTGCAACCAGCGCCGGCACTCGTTCAAACGCCCACCGCCTGATGGAATCACTTGGCGTCAGCGGGCATGAAATTGACATCCGACCTGCCGCCATGCAGATGTTTCGAGACATCGGCCATCCATTTGCGGAGGAAGATCCGGAGTATGACATAACTTTCGAGAATGTGCAGGCGGGCGAACGCACCAGCCATCTGTTTCGGTTGGCCAACTACAATGACGCGCTGGTACTGGGGACCGGCGACCTGAGCGAACTGGCGCTGGGCTGGGCCACGTACGGCGTCGGCGACCAGATGAGCCATTACAATGTGAACGCATCCGTACCCAAGACGCTCATACAACATCTGATCCGCTGGGTTATCGCCACGAAGCAGTTCGAAGATAGTGCCAGCACTGTTCTGCAGTCGATATTGGATACCGAGATTTCACCGGAACTGGTGCCTGGAGATGGAGATAATGACGGGCCGGCCCAATCCACCGAAGCGAAAATCGGGCCGTATGAGCTACAGGACTTTTTCCTGTACCATATCTCCCGTTATGGTTTCCGGCCCAGCAAGGTTGCCTTTATGGCGTTGCAGGCCTGGGGCGACCGCGGCCAGGGCATTTGGCCTGACTTCCTGCCCGACCACAAACGTAACCAGTACGATCTGTCGGAGATCAGGAAGTGGCTGGAACTTTTCCTTTTCCGCTTTTTCCAGATCAGCCAATTTAAGCGTACGGCCGTTCCCAACGGCCCCAAGGTTGGCAGCGGGGGTTCGCTCAGCCCGCGTGGAGACTGGCGTGCGCCCAGTGATTCCTCAGCCGCGGCCTGGCTGTCCGAGTTGCGTAGAAATGTGCCGAATCAGGAGAGGTAGCTATACAAGGGTAGGGGAAGGTTCAGAAGGCGCCCGCGTCCGCCTGTGCCAGTGCATCAGGCGGACGAAACGGTGGGAAGCGCCGTCACTCGCGGCGGTTGCGGGAACTACGCGGACGGCTCCGACGCCGCCTTTGACCTCCCTGTGATTGGGACTTCCTAGTGGGCCTGGCAGCGGGCCTTTTTGATGCCTCTTCGGCGGGCAGTGCCGGCGGTGCATGCAACAGGTCTTGATAGAAGTCATCGACCAGCATTGCCAGTAGTGTCTGGCCCTCGTCCGAATCCATCCATTCATTCACCAGCGGACGGAACCTCCTCATTCGTTCGCTCTGCAGGTTATCGCGGCTGCGCAGCTTGGCTTCGAGCAGAGAGGTGACGCGTTCGGAGACCAGGGACGCCACCTCTTCGTCGGTGGGCAGCTTGCGCTCCTCCAGCGGGATGCTATAGCGTTTTGCGATGCGCTCCATCATCATGCGTTCGTCGAAAGAGGCTGTAAGGGATATCGCAACGCCGGAAGCGCCGGCGCGGGCAGTACGCCCGGCGCGGTGTATATAGGACTCGAGGTCGTCGGGCGGTTCATACTGTATTACATGGGACAGTTCTGGAATGTCGATGCCGCGGGCCGCCACGTCGGTGGCCACCAGAAGTCTCAGTTTCCCTTCGCGCACGCGGCGCAACACGCGCTCTCTTTCACTCTGGCTGAGATCGGAACTGATTCTGTCAGCATCATAGCCGAATCGCTGCAGGACAATCGTTACGTAATCCACTGTGCGGCGTGTGTTACAGAAGACCAGCGCTGCAGCCGGGTTTTCCATTTCGATAAGCCGCACAAGCGCTCTATCTTTTTTCATGCCCGGATCAGCATAGAGGACATGTTCTGCCTCGGCGACATGAACCCGATCGCGGCTCAGACTGAGGAAATCGGGTTGCGTCAGAAACTGCTGCGCCAGGCGCAACACATGCGCTGGAAAGGTAGCGGAGAACATGGAGCCCTGGATAGGCCCTGAAGGGAGATAGGACTGCACTTGCAGCATGTCCGGGTAGAAGCCCATTGACAACATCCTGTCGGCTTCGTCAAATACCAGCTGATGCAGATTGTCGAGGCGCAGCGTGCGTTGCAGCAGGTGGTCGAGAATACGTCCCGGCGTGCCAATTACCAGTTGGGCGCCGTCACGCAGCGCCGAAATTTGCGGGCCGTATCCGACACCGCCGTAGACTGCAACGCTGCTGACGCCGGTTGCGTCCCCCAAAATCGCGGCTTCCTTTGAAACTTGAAGGGCCAGTTCCCGTGTGGGAACCAGGATCAGAGCCTGGCAGGCCCGCTTTTTCAAGTTAATCTTATGGAGGATAGGGAGCAGAAACGCGCCCGTCTTTCCACTGCCGGTACGCGACTGGACCATCAGATCCCGCCCGGCAAGCAGGTAGGGAATGGCCTTGGACTGTACCGGCATCAGTTTGGTCCAACCGGCGCTGGCGGCCGCATCTTGCGCTATCTTGGGCAGATCTGCATGTGTGATCGCAGGGAGCGCATTCTCAGGCTCAACCAGGTCCAGGGGGTTTACATTTTCGTCGAAGTCGTTCGTATCGCGTGAGGAGGGGGGATTCGAAGTTTCTTCTTTCTGGCCTTCGGTAGTTTCTGTGGGCATGAATTCCTTACTTTTTCTGGTATGAATTTCGGTCGGCGCTTTCACAAAGCGACTATAACTTGCCCCATTCTACTTTGTTCCCCGACGGATACATAGAATCCGACACGGGTAAATGGCTAACACGTTAAAGGAAAGTGCAACTGCCTTCAAAAAGGATGAGACTCAGGACCAAATAGGGGGACCAATCCGCCGATCAGTTCTCACGGGATTCAACTTTATTGCCGACTTCGTAAACAAGCACCACGGTACCAGTTTTCTCGTAAACCCGCTGCTCTCTAAACTTTAACTCCACCCGTCTCGACAGTCCCGCTACAAATGGCACGCCACCGCCCAGTATAACCGGCATGACTGCCACCTCCACTGTGTCAACCAGCCCCTCATTGCAGAGACTTCCGAACAGCTGCCCGCCCCCAAATAGCCAGATGTCCTTTCCCTGCTCGGCCCGCAGCGAACGCACAACTTCAATCCAGTCTTCGCCGACTATCTGTACATTCTCATGGTCGCTCTGGAGCAAGCTCTTCGAGAAAACGATCATCTTGGATTCCGGCGTAGCCGGGGAACCCTGCTCACCAACAACCTGAAAGGTCCGGCGACCAATCAGATAGGTGTCGAACTGCGCCGACAGTTCAGCGAAGTCAATGTCCGGATCGATGTCAATCCAGTCATATCCGTCATTGACGTCCGCAATGTAACCGTCCAAACTAATCGCACAGTTGTAACGAATTTTTCGCACAGAAAACCTCCAGATAACTCGAAGCCTTTCACTTCGCTCCTATGTTATGAAGCCGCAATGTGCAGGGACCAGGGAGCGGGGAAGGAAGGGCGTCTGCAACGGCTCAGCCTGAGCCATTCGGCAATTGCACATAGGGCTGGAATAGGAGATCCGGAGATCTCCAGAGGGCGGTCGGTCCTTTGGCCCTCTCTGCTGCGTTTGCACCCTCCCGCACTCCGCTCTAAGATCGCGCCTCACTCATCTTTGGCCGTCTTACCAGCAGGACGCCTCAAGCAAGGTTGCGGTCTCCGCGAGCACAGCGAGATAACATGAAAGACTGCGAGGTTGAAGGGTTGGTCCCAAAATGCCCGGGATTTCCGGTGGTCATTTCAGACGCTGCCAAACAGTGCTTTCGACTGCTCGCAAGATCTCTGTATCAGTGTGGGAAGCTTGTGGCTGTGGTCCAGCTCCGGACGTTGGTGAATCCAGCCTAGCGACACCATGCTCCGTATCAGGACAAACACCGGCAGGAGCTCGATATCGGCAGGCGATAGAGGCCGCTCGGTGAGGTAACCGGCGATGATTGCTTCTCTGATAACGTCGAAAAGGGGATTGTCCTGATAATATGAGATGGCCACCGCCAGTTCGTAGAGGTGCCACCCAAAACCGGCGTCGTCAAAGTCGATAATGTGCACATGGTCGCCGGTTACAATAAGGTTACCTGGGTGCAGATCGGCGTGGATCAGGCTGTAAGATTCCCGGTCTTTGCCGTAATCGCACAGAGTTCGATAAATCTGGTCGCGGGCGTAAATGACTTGTGCTCTTTCTGCCGGGGTTAGTTTCGATTGTTCCCAGAAGGGACCCCAGAACGGATCCTTGCCCATCAGCCCGTCGGCATCAAACGCGTGCCGTTCAAATCCGGCGGGAAGAGGCCAAGCAACCGCCTGATTGTGAATGAGGGCGGCAAGACAACCCGTCTTGTGGAAGTAACTCTCCAGGCTGGATTTGTCACTCTCCTGCTCAATCAGAGATGCCATCAAGGTCCCTTCGACCCACTCGACCAAACTCACATAGCGGGTCTGTGAAAGCTCTGGCAAGTAGACGCTGACGAAGGCCTCATTGTCGCTCGTAAGGCGAGGTACAGGTGCGCCGATTCCGGACCGGTTCAGGGCAGCGATCCACTGAAGCTCACCGTGCAGTTCAGGCAGCGAATGATAGCCCGGCCGATGGAATCGAAATACAAGAGCCTGCCCGCTGTCAGTATCGACCCGAAAAACGATGTTCTCCGAATGCGAAACCAGGTTGATGTGGAGAACGTTCAGGTTCCAGGCATCCAGTGCCCGCGCGGCAGAGGCCAGCAGCTCCTCTTCAAATGGTATCTCAGGCTTGTGTACGAAGAGACCGTTCCCAGTTGCCGATTCATCACTGCGGCGTGCCATCAGGACTCCCCCTGACTCTGGAAAATAAGAGAATCTCGCGGCGAATTGTTCTTTGCTCCGGACGGTAGCTCCCCAATTTCCAGGGTCCGGGTCTCAAGCGATCACACATTCTTGAATGCTCTCTTCGAACGCGGTCAGAAACAGGTCCGCGTGCTCCTTTTGGAAGACGAGCGGGGGCCGAATCTTGAGGATATTGCTATTTGGTCCGGCGCTGCCGATCAGAAAGCCTCGGTCGCGCAGGCCGTTGACGATCGCGGTCGCGCCGTCAGGATCCGGCTTCTTAGATGCGCGGTCTCGAACCCATTCCATGCCGATGAACAGTCCGTGGCCGCGGACGTCGGCGAGCTGCTCGCAGTTGTCCTGAAATGTGCCTAGTTCGTTCAGCAGGTGTGCGCCAACCTTGCTGACATTACTTGCCAACTCCTCATTTTCGATGACGTCGATCACGGCCATTCCCGCCGCCGCCTGCAAAGGACTGGCTGCAAAGGTGTTGAAGTAGCGCTTGTGGCGGCGGAAATTATCTACCAGCTCGCTCGATGCCGCCGCGGCGGCGACGGGGAGCCCGTTGCCCATCGGCTTGCCCATCGTAACGATGTCGGGCACGAAGTCGGTTGCTTCGTAACCCCACCATTGGCCTGTGCGGCAAAAGCCTGCTTGCACTTCGTCGGCGATGACCAGCCCGCCTTCGGCTCGCACCAGCGCGGCCGCTTGCCGCATGAACTCACCGGGGAAAGAGGGCAGTCCCTCGTTGGCGAAAATCGAGCAGACCAGCATCCCCGCCAGCGCGATTCCTTTTTCGCGCAGACTGTCGATTGCACCCTCTACCTCCGCCAGGTAGAGCTCTGTCAGCTCGTTGTCGGACAGGCCGTCGCCGAGAGGGCGGTAGCGCTGCGGGAAGGGAAATGCGCGGATATCCTCAGCTCGCTCGTTCTGTGCTTGTTGGGCGACGCGGGTGAATTTGCCTACCTCGGCGGAGTTGCCGTGGTAGGCGGCATCGCTGCAAATGAAGCCTTGCCCTCCAGTGGCGGCGCGGGCGATGCCTAAAGCCACCTCGTTGGCTTCCGTGCCCGTGCAGGTGAATACCACGCTGGTCAGCGGATCTGCGTGAAGATTCGCCAACCGTTCAGCATAGTCGAGGACGTCTTCATTGAGATAGCGGCTGTGAACATTGAGTGTTTGCGCCTGGCTGTGCATTGCCTCGACCACGTGTGGATGACAGTGACCGACACAGGGCACGTTATTGTACATATCGAGATAACGGCGCCCTTCATCGTCGTAGAGCCAAACACCTTCCCCACGAACGATGTTGACCGGTTTCTCGTAGAAGATTGGCGCGCCCATGCCAAGCAGGCGGTTGCGGCGTTCCATCATAGCGCTGTTAGTCATCTCTTCTCCTGACTGTCACAAGATCGGCTTCAAATATTTTTTGTAACTACTAAGCCACAGTAGTTGACCAGCCAGTCATCCTTGGAACCATTCAGGCTCATGGTGACGCAACTGGCTTACAACCGCCGCTATGCTCGCCAGCCGATACGTTGCGAAGAAGGCACACGGTCGGTAAGGCATGGTTTTGTAGGGGGGCGTTGCGGGGGCGCAGCCCCTGCACAAGGGAGGCCGCTTGCGGCCGACCGCCCAAAATACAACAATGAGGGGAGAAAGGACACCTTTGCTGGCCTCGTTCAGGGTTGCGAATCAGCTGCGGCTGAGTAGTTACTATTTTTCTTATTTTTCAGTCGTCTAAGTCGACCACTATGTCATTGCCATCAATGCGCACAGGGTAGGTCTTTACCCGTACCTCCGGGTCGACGAGACAGCGTCCGGTTGCGATTTCAAATGGCCACTGATGCCAGGGGCAGCGCAGCACTTCACCTTCCCCGTTGACCTTCAGATCGGAGTCAAATGCGGACGGCGGCGCGGCGGCAGCTATTTGGCCTGTCAATTCGCCGGTGCAGAGGGGGCCCCGTTTATGCGGGCAAATGTTGCGCAGAGCATATAGCCGGCCTTTGACATTGAAGACGCCGATGCCGGCGCGCCCGCGGAAAGGGACAACGATTTTGCGGCCGCCTGGCGGAATCTCCCAGACTTTGGCGATGACAACTCTCGTCATCGCAGATCGTCTCCTATGCGCAGCATTTCCAGAGCATTGTCGGCGAAGATGCGCTGCTGCGTTTCAGGCGCAAGTTTGGGAAACGTTGTGACGGGATCGTTCCAGTCGAAATGAGGAAAATCCGAACAGTACACAAGTGTTTCGTCGGCGTGTAACATGTCAAGGAACTGATACAGCTGCTCGGTCGTTTCAGCCTCGTGCATAGGTTGTGATCCGACGCGAATGTGCTCGCGGAAGTATTCGCTCGGCAGTCGCTTAAGCCACGGTGTCTGGTCGCGAATTGCCTTCCAATCCGAGTCCATGTGCCACATTACGGCAACGGCCCACAGCTGCTGGGCCTCGGTGAGGGCAAACTTCAGGTTGGGAAACTTCTCAAAGACGCCCTCACAAATCAGCGACGAGGCGTGGGTACTGGCCACGAAGGGACGGCTCATGCGGGATTCCATGTAGTAGGTTGGAAAGCCCACCGGCGTGGGCGTGGTCCGGGCTGCGCCGCCGCCGCCGCCGATATGGGCGATAACCGGCAGACCGTGTTCTTCACACGCTTCCCAGATTGGGTGGTAGAAGCGGTTCCCGAATGGCATGCTGGTACCCATCGGAACCATTATAGCGGCAGTGTCCGGGCGGTCGGCCAAACGATTTATCTCGCTGACGGCCTGGGCAGGGTCGGAAGGGGAGATGAGGATGGCATTGACTACCCGCTCATCTTTTTCCAGCCAATGTTCGATAGTCCAGTCGTTGAAGGCGCGGCAGAGAGCGGCAGCCCAATCAGGGTCGGGGAGGCCCGTGTAGCCATAGAAGGGAGGCGGACCGGTCAACAGCGCGTAGTCGATGTTCCAGGGGTCGAGATGCTCGCGCTGCATAAACTCCAATGTGAAGTTGAAGTCGCGTTCCTTCAATCCCGGGTCTTTCAGATCGGACCGGTTGGTACGATAAGGAACGTTTGAGTAGCCGGCGCTGGGTAGGTGCAGGCCCTGGTCGATAAGATGGTTCTGCCAGAACCTGGACAGGTAAGGCAACAGCTGCTCAGGCCGTTCAAAATTGTGGTGAACATCGCAGTCCACGATCTTTACGCCTTCTTTGGGTTGGGCTGTCCAACCCGGCGCAGAAATCGGGGCTGCCCCTAATTTGGTCATGGAAACGTCTCCTTGCGAACGGTTGGCAGATTTTAGGCAAGCGTGAACAAAATTGTCGCTAATCGGTCTCTGCTGCTGCGGCATAGGCAACGTTTGGGCCGAAGGGATCGCTCTTCAGCCACACATCTCGTTGCGGAAAAGGGATGGGAATGCCATGCTCTTGCAGACCAAGATAGATGTCTTCCAGGATCTCACTCAGGGAGGAGAGCCGTTGCGATGGATCATCGATCCAATATTGGATCCGGAACAGAAGGGCCGAATCGGCGAACTCGACCAGAAAGGTGCGCGGTTCCGGGTCAGACAGGACCGCGGAGTGTTTGACGATGTGGGAATGCAGGATTTGATGCACTACACCAATTTCAGAACCGTAGGCCACGCCAATCTGGGATTCAACGCGGAGAATCTGGTCCGACTTCGTCCAATTGTCGAGCCGCTGTGAAACCATCAGCGAGTTCGGGACGATAACTTCGGTATTGCCGAATGTTTTGACAACAGTGGTACGGAGGCTCATTTCCTGGACAGTCCCGCGTATGCCATCGACCTCAATGACGTCTCCGTCCCGAATCGTCTGTTCTGTCATCAGGACTAAACCGGCAATATAGTTGCTGGCCAGATTCTGAAGTCCGAGGCCCAGTCCAATACTCAGGGCGCTGAGTGGGACCAGAAAAATGGACAGGTTCACGCCCAGGGAGGAAAGAGAGGTGTATACGCCGGCAAACAGAATCGACAGGAAGATAAACGTGCGGATGAGCCGCCGGTTGGTTGCGGTGAGCTTGAGCCGAGACTCCAACCGCTTCTGGAACTGACCGGCGGCGGCCCGCGCGAGGATGTAGAAAAGGAGGACTGTGCCGACCGTCATTAACAGGTCGGTCAGTGACAGGGGCGTGCCCTGCACAGTCGTCAGTGGTGTGTTCAGGAAGCGGAGAATACCGCCCATTTGGTCCGTCCAGCTTTTCGTTAATCCAGCTTGTAGAATTGGCGGGCGTTCTCAGCCATGATGTTGCGCCGCGTTTCCAGTGGAAGCGTGGACGGCACGGCCCGATCGGGGGAGTCAAAGTCCCAGTGCGGGTAATCGGTTGCAAACATCAGGCGCCGCCCGCCGTCCATCTGCTCCAGCAGCTGTTCGAAATGGGCCTGATGCCGCGGTTCCTCCATTGGTTGGGTGGAGAGCCAGAAGTGCTCTTGAATATACTCGGAGGGCGCCTTCTTCAGATAGGGGGTCTCCGCGCGCAGCTTCTTCCAGCTCTGGTCCAGCCGCCAGGCAAGCGAAGGCATCCAGGCGAACCCGCCTTCGATAATCACTATGCGCAGCTCTGGAAAGTGCTCGAAGACGCCTTCGCAGACCAGGCTGGCAACCTGAGCCTGAAACGCCTGGGCCATTCCGCAGTGGTCTTCGATGTAGTAGGAAGGCCATCCGCCGGCAGTAAGGGGATGTCCGCCGAGTCCGCCGAAATGTATGCCGATGGGCAGGTCGTACTCAAGGGCGGCCTCGTACATCTTCCAGTATTTGCGGCGCCCGAGCGGTTCCTGGGTCCTGGCGACCAGGATCACTTGCACGAAGCCCTTATTGTCGCCCAGTCGGTGAATCTCCTCTGCCGCCAGATCTGCGTCTTCGTAGTTGACGAGGATTGAGGCGCGCAGGCGGGGTTCGAGCTCCAGCCATTCCGCAATCTGATATTCGTTGATGGCCCGCGCCAGTTGGGCACCGTACTCTCGATTCACCTGGCCGCCGGCACCGGCGAGGGGATTCAAGATGCCGTAGTCCATGTCAAAAGCATCGAGCAGCTGCTCGCGCATGAATTCCAGGTCGGTGCCGGGAGGGCGTCCGCTGGGGGGCCAGGCGTCGGTGCGGGCAGCATTGGGCTGTGCGCGCGGGTAGCCGCCGCCGTAGTGACCGCGCATACCGAGCATTTTGTGATATTCCTGCCATTCTGTTGCCAGATAGTTGGTGATGATGTCGTTGAAAACAGGGTCGTCATAGACATCATAATTGTGAATGTCCGTGTCAATCACCGCCAGCTTGGTTTTTGCGGGGCTTTGCGGTTTTTCGGTTACATCCAGTTGCAGTGTCATGGTCCGGCTCCCTAGAGTCGATAGAACGAGCGAGCATTCTTATGCCAGATGTTGGCGTTGAGAGGTTCCGGCAATGTTACGGGCCAGGCTTCTTCGTCTTCATCATAGTGCCAGTGCGGGTAGTCAGTGGCGAACATGAGCAGAGAGTCCGACTCCATCTGTTCGACTGTTTGCAGAATATAGCGGGGATCGGGCGGAGCGCCCACAGGCTGCACGGTCACGCGCATGTGCTGGCGAATGTAGTCGGACGGGGCACGTTTGACCCATGGTGTGTTGGAACGGAGTCCTTTCCACTCCTTATCGAGCCGCCACATGAGGGAAGGCATCCAGGCGAATCCGCCTTCAATCAGGGCGATGCGCAGCTCGGGGAAGCGGTCGAAAACTCCTTCGGCAATGATGCTGATGACCTGGGACTGGAATACCTGCGCCATGCCGGCATGCTCTTCCAGATAGGTGGAAGGCCAGCCGACTGGTGTGGGTGGATGACCTGGCGCACCGCCGAAGTTGATGCCGATGACCAGATCGCGTTCCACGGCCGCGGCATAGAGGGGATCGTAGAAGCGATTGCCATAGGGAATGAAAGAGCGTACGGGAAGAACCACTTGGACGAACTGCGGATGGTCGCCGAAACGATGGATCTCTTCGGCAGCACGGGTTGGTGTCCGGCTGGGCACGACCAGCGATCCCCGCAGACGCGGTTCCGGTGTCAGCCATTCGTCGATCTGCCAGCGATTGGCGGCGGTAGCCAGGTCTGCGGCAAGATCTTCCTGTTTGACGCTCTGGACCCGGTAGGCACAGTTGAGAATCCCGATTTCTGTATTCCAGGGGGCCAGCGCCTGCTCGCGAACCAGCTGCAAGCTGGACCCTGCTGACCCTCCCTCCGGCGGGATGCTCCCCGGCCGCGATGAGGTAGGTGCGCCGCGAGGGTAATCGTTGGCGTGGGGACCGATGAAGGCCGACTCGCGGATATAGTCGCACCAGTGGTCGGCCAGATAGGGCATCAACAGTTCGATGGACGACACCTCGTTGTGGATATCGCAGTCGATCACTGATTGGGGCAGCGAGGGTCGCCGCTTCCCGTTTAGTGGTTGAACCGTGGATTGCGTTCGCTGCCCCGTGTTATGCCCGTTTTCGGTTGGGGCTGACAGGGACTGCGGCGCATCAGCATCTGACATCATGGCTCGTTACTTTCCTGCAATTTCTCAGATGACATTTTGATTATTTCCTGGATACGCAGATTCTACCGTCTTGCACGCTAGTCGTCAACGCTTGCCTGCCGAAGGGCCAGGGCATACGCATCTAATTGGGAGAGGACTTTCAGGAGGTAGTCAGTTTTCCAACCGGCTCGTTTAGGTTTGGCAGCGATACCGATTTTGGTGCTGTTCTCGTTGGGGAAGAGGTTGAAAGCCATGCGGCGCAAGACGGTCAGGTTGTGCTGCGCAAAGCCGTGACGGGTGCGACCGTCGTCCCCATCCCAGACCCAGTAGACTGGATTCTCGATGCTCCGGTGGCTGACAGTGGTAGTCAGGAGCGGTTTGGCATCGGAGGAAGAGATTGAATTCACATCAGATGCAAGTGCCTTGGGCGCTGATGCGGGCATTTCATTCATTGTGGACCGTTTTAATCAGATTAATCTTGATGGGTGGGACAAAGGCATTCTCGCATGAGCGTTTGACGAGAGTTTACGAGAGATCATGAGAGTATACGAGCGTTTTCGGGTTGACTAAGCTGCAGTTCACGGAATTTTCCTGATGTGCTGTGACCGGGGCCTTGCCGATGTAGGCATTCTCTTCTGTGTGTTGGACAAGAGTTACTGCCAGGGACTTACCTCGCTTGCGTGTTGCCGTAGGCAGAACCAATCGATCCGCGAAGTCATGCGAAAGGCCGCGAAGAACACCGAAGGCATAACGGATTTTCAATGCGCGGTCCTTGGCGGAAGAGCACTTTGCTCCAGCAAATCGCTTTGGTGACAAACGTCAACGGGCACTCGTCATTACTGGATTCACTTGCCCGGGTTCTGGCCGCGAAATGTCTACAAATGTCGCGAAATGTATACGTATGTATACGTATGTCGCGCCAATTTCAGTTTTTTGGGACGCTATTTTGCGTCTTACCGAACAGGTCCTCGCCGTCCCTGAAGGATACCGGGAGGACGATTTGGGGGCATTTCGCAGCGTTTCAGCTGACCGCTTTCATCTGCAGGTTTTCTTTGGGCGAGAGCAGTGGCTTCTCAGTTCGTGCGCCACGAATGTCCACGAAGCGGGCCCGCCTTGTGGGCCCACAAGGGGTACCTATTCGATTCAGGCAGCCTAACGAGGCCTAGTCCCACTTCGATGCAATTATCCTGGGTTAGGTCGATCCAAGTCGATCCAAGTCGACGTAAGTCGACGGAATTTCTTTTTTTTGGACTTTTTTCTTGATTTCGCAGACGGTTCGTTCAGCCGATTCAGGCAGCCTAACGAGGCCTTGTCCCAATTCGACGCAATTATCCTGGGTTAGGTCGACCCAAGTCGACCTAAGTCGACGTAAGTCGACGTAAGTCGACGGGATTTCTTTTTTTTGGACTTTTTTCTTGATTTCGCAGACGGTTCCTCCAAGCGATTCAGGCAGCCTCACGAGGTTTGTTTCAATTCGTTGCAATTGCCTTGGGTTAGGGCGGGTTGCGACGGATTGTGTCGGCGTTCTTCTTAGCAGGCCCTTACATGCTTGAGTTCGCAGACGTTTCCTCGCCGTCTTTAAAGCGTATCGGCAGATGAAGTATGGGCAACTCGCAGACGTACAGCGGCCTTACCTCGGCTTCAGATATTCTTTTGGCGAGAGTCATGGCTTCTCAGGGACAGAGGAAACGCAACTCATTTCGGACACTATTATAGCACACGATTTGGGGCCACAAGGGGCAACTTTACCCGAATCTCAGGGCATACACATCTTATTGGGAGAGAATTCTCGGGAGATAGCCAGTTTTCCAACCAGCTCGTTTACGTTTGGCAGCGATACCGATTTTGGCGCTTTTCTCTCTGCGAAGTAACTACTACGCCACAGTAGTTGACCGACCAGTCATCCTTGGAACCATTCAGGCTCGTGGTGACGCAACTGGTGAACAGCGGCCGCCATGCTCGCCAGCCGACACGTTGCGAAGAAGGGACACGGTCGGCGGTCAGTGGTCAGTGGTCAGTGGTTAGTGGTTAGTGGTTAGTGGTTAGTAATCAGACACGGCGCGGGGGTGCGGACGCTGTTGGCTAGACACGTTGCTGGGGAAGAGTAAACACGGTCGGTGAGGCATGTTTTTGTAGGGGGCGTTGCGGGGGCGCGGAACTGCAGGGGTCAGGGGTCAGGGGTCAGTGATCAGTAACTTCTGCGGTTGGAGGTCGGTGGTCGGTGGGTTGAAGCGGCAAGTTGGGGAGTAGACTCCGTTCGCCAGACACGATGCTGGGGAAGAGTAAACACGGTCGGTGAGCCATGTTTTTGTAGGGGGGCGTTGCGGGGGCGCAGCCCCTGCACAAGGGAGGGCCGAAGGCCCGACCGCACAACTGCAGTGGTCAGGGGTCAGGGGTTAGTGGTTAGTGAAAATCGCTTTCGCTCGCCTCGTTCAGGGTCGCGAATCGGTTGCGGCTGCGTAGTTACCAGCGAAGGAGGTTAAGGGCCAAACGGCGCAAGTTGGCCAGGTTGTGCTGCGCATGGCCCTGACGGATGCGACTGTCGTCCTGGCGAAAGGCGACATCCTAGACCCAGTGGACTGAATTGTCGATGCTCCAGTGGCTGCGGGTGGAATGCAACGCTTCTGGCTGTCCAGTCACGGCCGCGCGGGAATGGGCCGATTCTCTTTCACTTCACGTCCGCGGCTGTACTTCTCAATTGCTTGGCGACGCGGCGACCCTGACATATAATTGAGCACGAGATAGACGCATTCGACTCCGCGGCCCGGAACAGCAAGAATATGCAGTCCAATAGCCAGCCCCGCCAAAGACTACTATACCTGCATGCACGCACTCCGAGCGTTTTTTCGGAGATTCTGGGCTACACTTTGATTGAACCGGTCGAGGATTTCCAGGTTGAAATCAGCGGCGGAGAGTTCGAGTGGCCCTACACAAGGGTGCATGATGCAGTGGTCGACGGCTGGCAGATCGTACAGTTTCCACACTTGCAGTCGCCGTACAGCGACACTGATCTGGACGTCGTTGGATATGAGTTCATATTGCAGAAGATGGAGGTTGTCACATGATCGATGCCAAATACCTGCTCACTGACGTTGACATGGCTCGCTTCCTCGTTACAGGCTACCACATCGTCGAGCCGGACCTGCCTCCGGGCCTGAACAGTCGGATCGCGGACAAACTGGATGAACTGGCGGCCAATCCAGGCGACGCAATCACCGAGGAGGTGCCCGATCTGTGGCAGGTGGTGGAGCATCCACAGGTGAGAGGGGCGCTTGTCAGCTTGTTGGGGGAAGACTATACAGTAAACTCGCACCGGCACTGGCATTGCAAGCTGCCTGGATCCGGCGCGATGCAGTGGCACCAGGACAGCACTAACAATCGCAATACCCAGATCGATCGCCTGCTGGGGCTCTACTATCCTCACGATATTACGGCTGACATGGGCCCTACGGTGATTGTGCCGGCAACGCAGTTTCGGAACGCGCCTACGGACAGGATGGCAACCTATTCGAACATTCGCGGGCAGGTACCGCTGACGGTCAAGGCCGGCACGGTGGCCTTCACCCATTATGACCTTTGGCATGGAACGGCCAGCAACAGGTCGAGCATCAAGCGCCACATGATCAAGTTCCTCTTCAATCGCGCCAGCGGGAACTCGGCACCTTCTTGGAACCATGACCCCGAGGCGCTGAACCGGCCACGCGACTGGGATGCCCGCGACAGGGCGCAAGATGCCGTCAACATTCTCTCTTTTGGCAACCCACTTGGGGTCTCACAGAGCGACCATTACAAGGAGAGGACCATACGACAAGCATGCTGGCAAGAGCTGCTTGGACAGAGGGTTGCAAATTGAGGCCCAGGAGCGAGAATCATTTGCTACTCTGCGAGGATAGGAAAGTGAATGCAATTTCCCTTTTTGCAGACAAGAAATTTTGGCTCATTGAATTACAATCTTATTGACGGCAGTTTCCGCCGTTTAACAGACAGGACGGGGATAGAATCGGAAAATGGATGAGCTTTCTAGCTTCAATCGTGAACGCTGGAACGGGTTGGCACGCGCCGGAATTCTCTACTCGCGACCCAAACTCGACTTGGATGAAGCCTCGGCACGAGAGATGGTGGACGAGGCCGGAATTATGGGCGACGTGCGCGGCAAACGCGTGCTTGTTCTCGCCGGGGGCGGTGGTCAGCAGTCGGCGGCAATAGGCTTGCTTGGCGCGAAGGTAACGGTAATGGACCTTTCGGACGAACAGCTTGCGAACGACAAGCGTGCGGCCGACCATTACGGTCTCTCGCCCGTGCTCTTGCAGGGAGATATGCGGGACCTTTCACGCTTCGAAGAGGACGCCTTCGATATCGTGTACCAGCCATTTTCGATCAACTTCGTGCCGGATGTTCGCCCTGTTTTTGCCGGCGTGGCTCGCGTGCTGAAGGCGGGTGGAATCTATCACGTCCAGTGGCACAATCCCTATACGCAGACTTTCAATCCTGACGACTACGATCCCGTAAGAGGGTATTCTTCCAACTCAGTCTACGACGACGGAGAGGTCGACGTTGTGGCTATTTTTGGCAGCGACACCTGGGGTGTAGAGGGCGAAAACGGAGACAAGATCGAAGTGCCCGGGCCGCGTGAGTTCCGGCACACGATGAAGACTTTCATCAACTGCCTGATTGAGGGTGGATTCGAGATTCTTGCATTCGACGAGCACAGGACGTGGGATGAGAATCCGGAGCCGGGGACATGGGAGCACTTCAAGGCGGTCAGCCCGCCGTATCTGGCTTTCTGGACGAAGAGAAAGTGCGAAGGCGATTCATAGATTCCTGGACCGGGCCCTGGTAGACCAGAGCTCTACGAGGGAAAACTGAACGAATCACCTGATTCTTGAATCTCCCTTTTTAACAGTTTACGGTGCTCTGACAGAGCTTCCTGGTGGGCTGGTTCGTAAGCGAGGTTTCGCATTTCGCCAGGGTCATCCTCCAGATTAAAAAGCAGTTCAGGCCGTTCGCCGTGCGAAAAGACAATATATTTGTAGCGGGCCGTACGAAGCATGCGGCCCTTTTTTGTGTCATCATCCATGAAAGCCTGCAGCTCTGTCACTACGCTGGCCCGGCCGGGAAGTGCGGGATCCTCAATCACCGGGCGAAGGCTCTGGCCGTGTAGATCTGAGGGCAGGGCGATATCTGCATAGTCACACAGTGTAGGCAGCAGATCCAGCCCCGAGACTAGATGCGTACGGTCGATTCGGTTTTGTGGAACCGAGCCAGGAAGCCGCATCACAAACGGCACTCTGACCACCTCTTCCCATAGCATCAGTTTAGTAACCCATTTGTGGGCCGCCACTCCTTCTCCGTGGTCGCTGGTCAGGACTACCAGTGTGTCGTCGGCAAGACCACTTTCTCCAAGGGCGCCGAGTAGCCTGCCTATCTGTTGGTCTACGCGTTCTGTCAGGCGGTCGTAGGCGTACAGGTACCGGCGCCATTCGGTTTCGCCCCAGTCATGCGTCCAACTCATCTCGGGACCGTATTCGGTTCGGTTGCGGCACAGCTCTACGAATTCAGACTCGTCGGCAATTGGTTGGAAGTTAGCGGGTAGCGGGGGCAGGTCGGTGTCGGGCGCAATGTCGACTAAGTGATGCCAATCCATTACCCAGTAGCAGATGTCGTGGGGATTGTGGAGTGAGGCAACCAGCAGGAATGGTTCACCGGCGCCGGTCTCTTGCGGACTTTGGTTATGCAAGAACTCGACAGCATGGTCTGCCCAAATCGGATCGGTGTCGCTTCCAAGTTGAGGCGGAACGCCTTGAGGGTACTCGTCGCAGAGAAATTCAAAGCCCTGCATGCCGCCCAGCTGTTGGATGCCTTTCACGGGTCTTGGCCCAAGGTGCAGCTTTCCAGAATAGAAGGGGCGATAGCCCGCTTGGCGAAAGTGTTCTCCCATCGTAGGGATACCCGGCTTGACATCAGGTCCATTGACCTCAACGCCGGTCTCGTGCGGCAATCGCCCTGAGAGCAAGCTGCCGCGAGCAGGGCCGCAGACGGGGGCTGGGCAGTAGGAGTTCCAGAAGCTTAGGCCGCTGTGAACGAGGGAGTCCATATGGGGCGTTTGGACACGTGGGTTGCCGTGCGCGCCGAGCGCGCTATGTGTCTGCTGATCTGTGAGGATGACAAGGATGTTTGGCTGGTTTGGCATGGCAGTTACAGTGTGTGTGGGCTGGTCAAGCGCCTGGATTAGAAGGGGACTATCCAAATGGTCCCCAAGAAACTCCTGTCGTCAATGTAAGAACTGCAGTCAGCGGGGTGGCGAACACTTGAAGAATCGCCCTGGCTTAATGACGGTGACTTGAGAGCTCCGTCGCCGATGCTGAGCGTGCTGGGACTTCAGGGCTCCCACAGACGACGCTAGTGCTCGGATCCGCGACATGCTAAAGGGAGCACCGAAAAGACGGGTCGGAGAGGAAATGTCGCCTTAGCAGATTTATTGGGGAGAGCAGCACTAAGCGGTGTCGCTGCTATGAGCGACCAGGTTCCGTTGACATTTTGGGAAGGCTGTTCAGATGTCAACATGAACTGAAAGCCTGCAGGCCTGTTAGGGATGTTTCTCGCTTGAATGTTGAAAAAGACAAAACCATTTAATCCGCGAAGTCACGCGAAGGGTCGCGAAGAACACCTTTTTGACCGCGGAGGACGCGGAGAACACCAGAGGCGTATCGAATTTTCTTTGCGCAGCTGCGCCGCCCTTCGAAGATCAGGCGTAATTTGCACCCGGAAGTCGTTGTTCAGACGAACGTCAACGAGCCAGAGACACATAGCGGACGCCTATTCCCTTGGCTGGCCTCTCGTCGTACTACAGAGGCAGAACGTCAATTAACGAGCTTCACCCCTGGCTTCCACGACCGCGACTGCGCGTTCTGCCGGGCTCATGCCCAAGGCTTTGTCCCCGTCTTGACTTACCACTTGATGAAGAGTCGTGTCTCCGCTTTCCCAATTTATTGGAGGCCGACTTTTCATCCAGCTCTTGAAGTGTGCCTTTGTCTATCTGCAGCCTGTTTGTTGCGGCTGGCTGAGGCGAGTCAGTCAGTCCTTGCACTGGCATCGTTGGCCGCCCGGGCTGATTTATCGCGTTAAGCAACTTATTTGCGTCTTCCGCTGAAATCTTGCCACTTTCCAGCATCTTCAGAATGGCCGTGCGTTCCTTGTCCATCGTGTCTACTCCCTGACAGTTGATACGCCTGTCCTACCGTTTCCTGAGAGCAGCTTGCCTGCTTGATTGGCGCAGAGAGATTATGCTGCGAGCGGTACTGCTCCGAAGCCGTCGTTTCTGGTCCAAGCGGTTCGTCTGTAAACCCATGCTAAGGAGACGGGTCGAATTCCTGGTCATTGTCAATTGTTCATCCCAAACAGTGGGCAACCCTGAATGAGGCCGGCAGAAGTGTACGCTCTCGCCTCATTCCTGTTCTTTGGGCGGTGGCCTGGTCAGTCGATTTCTTTCTCTCTTCCAGCGTTGTCAGAACTGTAAGAGGAGCCTGGACCACCGTTTGAAATGCTTGATCGACTGGCAAGCGTCCTGCTCTTGCGTTTCAATGCCCAGTTAAGAGGTCAACCTGTCAATTCGATTTGGTATGGGCCATTGGGAAATCGAAGCACTCGCTTTTCTTCTCTTTCACAATGCCGCGATTCACTATGAAGACTTCGAGTGAAGGGGCCGTATCCGGACGCAGTCTTCGCAGACAGCATGGTCCACTTCGTCAGTTACTTTGAATACGTGAAAGCCAAGTTATGTCGACGTCGTCGCCACTGGACGGGCACTTGTCAAGAACTCTCGGCGTCACGTAGTTCCTTCAATGGGAGACAGCTTAGTAAATTATCCAGCAACTGTCAACATAACTATTAATATTTTCAAGGTTCTTACGACTCAGCCGCAGATAGGGTGTGCCTCGACCAACTCTTCATCTTCGCCGCCAGTCAGGCTTCCGGATGGCGTATTCGGTTGGCGGCAGCCACTTTGGTGGAGCGGCACTGCTGGAATGCGCAGACACGGTCGGAACTGCAGTTTTTAGTAGTCAGTTCTTAGTTTTCAGTGGAACACCAGTCGTCAGTGGAATACCGGTCATTAGTGGTCGGTTGGTTGAGGCGGCGAGTGGGGGAGTAGGCACCGTTCGCCAGACACGATGCTGGGGAAGAGTACACACGGTCGGTGAGGGATGGTTTTGTAGGGGGGCGTTGCGGGGGCGCAGCCCCTGCACAAGGGAGGGCCGAAGGCCCGACCGCCCAGAACTGCAGTGGTTAGTGGTTAGTGATCAGTAACGGCGCGGGGGTGCGGACAGTGTTGGCTCGACACGTTGCCGGGTTTGCTCGCGTCGTTCAGGGTTGTGAATCAGTTGCGGCTCAGTAGTAATCCTCAGATTGGCCGAAACTTTGGAATGTGAGATTGCCTTATTTTCCGGGCTTGGCGCGGATTTCCTGGTGGGCGTTTGGAAGTATGATGCCAAGGAACTGTTTTTCCCTCTTCCTCTTTGCTTATTTTGGCGTGATAGCAGACAATTTTCGGGTTGAACGGCATATGTGGGTTTTGCATCCCATTTCATATCAGTAAGGACACAAGGAGTCACTTGAATGCTCTCCAAAAGTTTTGGCAAACTCGGCTGGCCCGTTTCCGCGGTGGGGCTGGGCGCTTGGAACATTGGCAACCAGTGGGGCGACATCGACGACGTCACGGCCTGGTCGACCGTGCGGGCGGCGTATGATGCAGGTATGACCTTGTTCGATGTGGCCGAGTCCTACGGCTTCCCCAACGGCCTTTCGGAGATGCGAGTAGGCCATGCGCTGACCGGAATCCGCCACAATGTGATATTGGTCAGCAAAATCGGCAACTGGGGCCAACGCACCGGCGGCGCTATACCCAAGACAGGCGTTGACTCGATCCGAATCTCCGGCCACGCAATTCTTGGCAGGCTTCGAACCGACTGGGTGGACGTAGTTCTGTGCCATAAGGGGGACCTCGCCGACCCGACAGTATTTCTGGAGGGGTTCGAGGCGCTGAAGGATGAAGGCTGCCTGCGCGCTTACGGCATCTCTACCAACGACCTTGACGTGCTCAAACGCTTCAACCGGGAGGGTACCTGCAGTGTAGTGCAGGTGGATTACTCCCTGCTCAATCGTGCGCCCGAAGGGGAGTTCCTTCCTTACTGTCAGGAGCATGGTATCGCAGTGATGGTGCGCGGCCCCCTTGCCAAAGGACTACTTTCCGGCCGTTACGCCCAAGGTTCAGTCTTCACCGACTCAGTGCGGGCAAGTTGGAATGAAGGCGGTGCCCAGCAGGACCAGTTCGAGGCCGGTGCGGAGCAGGTCGGCCGCCTCGGCGAGGTTGTCTCGCCCGGTGAGGAAATGGTCCAGTCTGCGATCCGCTATACTTTCAGCCATCCGGCCGTGTCGGTGTCAATCCCCGGCGCCAAATCGCCTGCGCAGGCGCAGACAAACGCGGCGGCGGGCAGCCGGGCACTGACGGACGCCGAGGCCGCGAGCTTACGAGATGCTATCGGCGGTTAGTTCCTGTCGAGCAGTGGTATCGATGACTCTGCGAAGGCGTGCCAAGCAAGCCGATAAGCGTCGTCGAACTCCTTTGCGTAGGCTGGTGCAGGAAGATGAAGGTGTAGTCAAGACCGCGGTTGCATTTCGAATGCAAGCAGGCCCAAAACATCGAATTCGCAGGAGCAATGCTGGGGAAACGCTATGAAAATCACCGACATTAAGACCTATCCTGTTTGGGTAGGACAGCGCAATCAGATGATCGTCAAGGTAGAGACGGACGAGGGGCTGTATGGTTATGGAGAGGCGGGCTTGTCCGGCCGTGAGTTGGCCGTGATTGGCGCCGTAAGACATTATCGGGAGTTCTTGATCGGTCGCGATCCGCTACGCATGGGGGCGTTGTGGCAGGAGATGTACCGCAGCCAGTATTTTGAGGGAGGCCGCGTCCTGACCGCCGCCATTTCGGCCATAGACATTGCACTGTACGATATCGCCGGCAAAGCACTCAACGTGCCTGTCTACCAGTTGCTGGGGGGAAAACAGCGGGAGCTTGTTCCCTGCTTCGCCTCTACGGGAGGGTCAACGAAAGATCAGTTGATCGACAACGTTAAGTTGCTGGTGGATTTGGGGTGGCCGGCGATACGGGCCGGCCGGAGCCCCAACAGAGATGAGAATGCGCCTGATTATCTCTTCGAACCGCGCGAATCGCTGGGCGTAACGGCTGAGTGGCTGACAGCAGTTCGGGCAGCGATTGGCCCGGATCCCGTATTGGGTATCGACTACCACCATCGTTTAAGCGTGGCGGAAGCCGCTTCATTCTGCCAGCGCATGCCTTCCGGAACGCTGGATTTTCTGGAAGAGCCGATCCGCGACGAGACACCGGAGGCCTACGAAGCCCTTCGACGCATGACCGACGTTCCCTTTGCCATCGGCGAGGAGTTTGCGAGCAAGTGGCAGTTCCTGCCCTACATCGAGAGAGGGATCACACAGTTCGCTCGCATCGATGTCTGCAATGTAGGCGGGCTAACCGAAGCGGCAAAAGTAGCGGCCATGGCCGAGGCCCACTATATCGACCTGATGCCTCACAATCCGCTCGGCCCTATCTGCAGCGCGGCGACGGTGCACCTGGCTGCCGCAGTGCCAAATTTCGCCTGGCTGGAGGTACGGGTATCGCCGACTGAAGAAGGTCGATTCTACGACGCCGACTGGTTTCCTGTGCAGCCGGAGCTGGACGGGTTCCATTATATTGTGCCGGACGGTCCCGGCCTTGGTGTAGAGTTCAACGAGGAGCGTGCGCAGGCGGAAGAGTTCAGATTCTGGGAGGCGCCCCATCTGCGGCGCCGCGATGGATCTCACACCAACTGGTAGCGTTGCATGTAAGGGAACATGATAGGCAGCCTCGGCTGGGAAACTGCCTGGCGTATTCGTCAGTGGCTGGTGAAGTCTGGGAAGTGAATTCAAATGAACATAAAGCAGGCCGTGCCCTTTTTCAGGGTGTCAGATATGAAGGAGTCCATTCGCTTTTATGTGGATGGATTAGGTTGTGAGATCAGAGACAAGTGGGAGCTGGACGGGCAGTTGCGCTGGTGCTGGCTGACCCTGGGAGAAGCAGCGTTGATGTTGCAGGAGTTTCCCACTTCAGGGCATGATTCCTGGACTCCGTCTGGAAAAGTGGGGGAGGGCGTCACGATCGTTCTCATCTGCGAGGACGCGTTGCAGTTCTATCGACAGGTCGTGGAGCGCGGTCTTTCCGCATCGCAACCATTTGTGAGCAATGGGATGTGGCTCACTTCGCTGACCGACCCGGATGGCTACCGGCTCGACTTCGAGAGCGATACCGATGTACCCGAAGGTACGCGTCTGGGACAGGAAGCTGAGTAGGCTAGTACCAATTCAGATACTTGGGGGAATTGACGGACTGTACGCTGCGGCGCCCAATGCAGGAGCTGTCTGCGATCAGATGCTGGAAATGCCTCAGTTTGGAAGTCATACGATATTTCAGTTCGGCGTTCAGAGGAGCCCAAAGAAAGGCCCCCGCCTACGGTAGGCGGGGGCATCAGGTCGAGCCGGGCCAGGCTCCTGGTGTGTATCTGAGTAGCAGAATGGTGATGTACTCTCGTACGTTCCCACCTGCCGTGGCACGCTTAGTTGTACAGTTCGACGCTTGGCGCGGCGGCAACTGCATCGACCTCCGGCTGTGACGGCTGAGAACTGTAAGTTCCTTCCACACTTGGGTCAACCTGAACTTCTGCCACCTGGCGACCGTCGTTATGGGTGCCGCACCAGGTAGAAATCAGGCTGCTGTTGGGCAGAGTCAGGAAGCTCAGACTCTTGGTAGTGGCGGTTGATGCGACGACCGCAGTTTCCAACGAGAAATAGGTGCTCGAGTCAACGTTTGACCGGTAGTAAAGTGTGTATAGCCCGGTACATATATCAGAGTCAATCCAGCTAACCTCGAGCTCGATATTGCCATTGGATGGCAGCGAAACTTCAACTGTAACCGAATTGGCGGCGGGTTGTTGTGTCGAAGGTACCTGTTCTGGGTCGGTCTCCTGCTGTACTTCTGCAGCTTGTTGTGTAGTGGGGGCCTGGGTATCCGCAGGTGTTACACTTGCTGTGACCGTCAACAAATCTGATAGCGGTCCGGCGAGATAGGTCAGGTCGCGGTAAATCCACCCCTGTGTCCCTACAGTGTCATACTTTACCTTAACCCAGTCTTCATTGGGATTGAAGGCGACGATCTCGACCCAAGCTCCTTCATTCAGAGTAGCCACAAGACTGTTGGTGGTGTCCGGCCCTGATCGTACATTGAGGAGTGCCGTGTTCGCGATTGCAACGGGCAGCATCTCTAATTCCGCGGTTGTGATGCGTTTTACATCGTCCAGGGTTCCCACGAGAACGGTAAGGTCCTCGCGAATCCAGCCCAACTGGTCCAGGCCATCAATCTCGACCAGATACCAGTTCTCGTCGGGACTGAGTCCCATAATCCAGGCCCTGGTCCCTTGGCCGACCGCTTTCAGGACACTGTAGGTCTCGCCGGGCTCTTCGCGCACGTTGACCAGAGAGGGGAAGGTAACGGCTATTGGTCGATCAGAGGCCGTTGTGCTCCCCGGTTGTCCTACCTGCCAGGTTGCAACCTGTCGTACGCCGGCTAGCGATCCAACGACCGTCGTCAAGTCCTGATAGATCCAGGCCGGGTCGTCCAAGCTGTCCAACTCGACCAGGAACCATTCGTCCAGAGGGCCGATGCCGACGATTTCGGCCCTCGTGCCCTGCGTAACCGTGGTAACGATGTCGTACTCGGTACCCGGACCGCTGCGCACATTCATGATAGCTGGAATTGTAACGGCGATCGGGTTTGTAGTTCCGGTGGCAATCCCATCAATCTCAGCTTGCGTATACTGCTTGACGCTGGCAAGCGATCCTGTCACGGTTGTCAGGCCAGCGTAGATCCAGGCAGGTTCGCTGAGCACGCCCAACCTGACCTTATACCATTCGGAGTTGGGCCCGATGCCTATGATCGTAGCCTGCGTTCCCTTGGGAACGGTTGTCAGGATGTCGTAGGTGAGGCCCGGCCCAGAGCGCACGTTCAAGATGTCAGGCGATGTGATGGCCAGGGGGCCATCGCCGGCAAATGGAATGAGGTCAATCTCCCATTGGGCCAGTAATCGGACGTTATCCAGCGAGCCTTCAACGGTCGTCAAGTCCTGATAGATCCAGACCATGCCGTCAATGCCTTCGATTTGGACCTGGAACCAGTCATCAGCCGGGTCTCTGCCGTAGATGCTCGCACGTGTCCCCTCTGGAACAGTAGTGATGACTTCGTAATCGAGTCCAGGCCCTCTACGCACGTTTAAGAGAACAGGTGTTGTAACAGCTACTGGAATGGGGGTAAATGAATTCTGTGGTTGCGAAGGCGCCGGCGGCACGTATCTTTGGTAGTTACCTGAGTTACCCTGGTTGCCTGAGTTGCTCTTGCTGCCTGAGTTGCTGCCGCCTGAGTTGCTGCCGCCGTTGTTCTTACCATCGTTGTTGTTACCGCCGTTGTTGCCGCCGTTTCCCCCCGAGCCGGACTGCCCTTCAGCGACAGTGATAGTGAAAGTGTCACTGGCGGTGGCAAATTCGGAGTCAGAGACAGTGTAGGTGACGACTTTCGTCTCCGCTGCTGTCGGCGTTCCGGTGATAGTACGCGTTGCAAGCTCGAAGTCGAGGCCTGCCGGAAGGTCGGTGACGCTATATACGTAAGGTGAGGAGCCTCCGGTGGCTGCGGGCAGCTGCTGCATGAACAGGACTCCCACAGTCGCGGTGATGCCTGTCGTGTCGGCCAGTGTCAGTAGTGATGGGTCGGGCGTGTTTCCGTCTCCAGGTTCGTTTGTTCCCGACCCGATAGTTTGCGCCTCACTTACGGTAATTGTGAAGGAATCACTGGCAGAGTCCTGATTACCGTCAGACACGGTATAAGTGACTACCTTTGTCTCCGCTGTGGTAGGCGTTCCGGTGATAGTGCGGGTTGCGAGGACAAAGTCCAGGCCTTCCGGAAGGACAGTAACGGAGTAGGTGTATGGCGAGGTCCCTCCGTTGGCCGCGGGCAACTGTTGAGAAAATGGCTCTCCAACCGTAGCCGAGATTGCTGTCGTATCTGCCAGAGTGAGAGTTGGTGGATTTACGGTTATGGTAAAGTCATCGAGAACCTGATTGTTGTTAACGTCGGTCACTGTGTAGGTGATAATCGTTGTACCAGGCGTTGTTGGCGTACCGGAAATCGTGTGGGTCCCTTGTGTGAGTGTCAATCCGGCCGGCGGTGTCGTGATTGAATAGGTATAAGGCGTCGTTCCTCCATTTGCCTCCGGCAGCTGCTGTGTAAACTGCTCCCCTACTGTTGCCGAGAAGTCTGTAGAATCAGCCAAGGTTAAGGGCGCCGGGTTTACTGTGATCGTAAAGTCGTCGCTTACCTCGCCGTTGTTGACGTCGGTAACCGTATAAGTGACAGTCGTAGTACCCGGCGCTGTCGGCGTACCTGATATCGTGTGTGACCCTCTATTGAACGTCAGGCCAGCTGGCAGGGTTGTGACCGAGTACGTGTAGGGCAGAGTTCCTCCGTTCGCCGGAGGTAGTTGCTGCGTGAATTGCTCACCTACCCTGAGGGTAAATCCGGTGGTATCGCTTAGAGTGAGGGCTGGCGGAGTTATCGTTCCACCACCAATGTTGCCGTTGTTATTGTTGTTATTGTTGTTGTTGTTGTTGTTGTTGTTGTTGTTATTGTTGTTGTTGCTAATACTCTCATCCAGATCGGTCACGGTTATCTTGAACGTGACGCTGTGCTGATCGTTGTCCCTGTCGGAAACAGTGTAGGTAACGTTTGCAATCTCGACTTGGGTCGGCGTTCCCGTAATGAGGAGGGTGCTTTCAATGAAATCTACTCCGTCTGGCAGACCGGTCACTGTGTAAGTGAACGGAGGCCTGCCTCCGGTGGCGGCCGGAAGCGTGAGGGTGAACAGTTCGTCCTTCATTCCTGACGTATCGGAGATGTTTGTCAGAGTCGGGAGCGCGTAGACGTTGATCGTAAAATCTTTAGCAGCGGAGTCGCTGTCTTCGTCGTAGACTGTGTATGTGACCGTTGTTGCACCGGCAGAGTCTGGACTGCCAGACAATATTCGCGTGTTGTCATCGAAGTTCAGTCCGGACGGCAAAGCGGAGATTGTATATGTATAGGGTGAATCTCCGCCTGTGCCTGCCGGCAACTCCGCCCGCAGACTACTGCCGACCTTCAGGTGCATGTCGCCAATGGATGGTTGAGAGGGGATGTTGTCTGCTGCGATATCCAGCTCGAACGTTTGGGATACTTCGTCGAGGTCGCTGTCCGTCACGGTGTAGGTAACCTGATGCACGCCGGCCTGGGACGCGTTGGGCGTGCCAGCGAGTCTTTTCGTGGCCAAATTGAATGTGAGCGTGTTGGGATGTCCTGAAATCGTATAGGTATACGGGGCGTTCCCGCCAGTCGCGCTGGGAAGCGTCACCGCAAAAGGACTACCAACTCTCAGATCCTGGTCGGGGATCTCGTAGGGGAATGCCGGTTCGGTGTCTCCCTCACTGACGGAGATCTTGAACTGCCGGCTCGCGGTGTCTCCGTCCTTGTCCTCTACTGAGAATGTGACGTCGATCTCTTGTATGACCGTCGGCGTACCTGCAATCGTTAGCGTGGATGTCACGAAAGTCAGGCCTGTCGGCAGAGGGGTCGCATCGTATTCGAACGGCTCCCTACCACCGGAGACTGCGGTCAGCACAAGTGTGAATGCCTCATCCTTTGGTGCCATGATGTCATTCACGGCGACCAACGAAGGCATTGCATAGACATTTATCGAGAATTTACTCGAGGCGACATCGTCGTCCTCATCCGTTGCTGTGTAAGTGACTTCATGACTGTTCGCAGCTGTCGGTGTACCTGTAATTGTGCGACTCGATTTGACGAAGGTAAGACCGGGAGGCAGCCCAGTTGCATCGTAGTCCAGGTCACCGTCGCCGCCGCTGCCTGCCGGAAGCCTCTGGGTGAACTGCACTCCGACTTTCGCCGGGTAGGTAGTGCCCGACAGATCTTGCAACGTCGGCGTATTGTCCGCACTGACAGCAATCGTAAAGGTGGTACTGGTTTCGTCCTGGTCTGCGTCCTTTACTTTGTAGGCAACTACTTTGCTTCCGGCCGTGGTCGGCGTCCCCGTTACCTGTCGTGTATCCTGGTTGAAAGTTAGCCCATCCGGCAGATTCGTCGCCGAATGCACCAAGGCGCCGTCGCCCCCGCTGCCTGCACTTATCGTCTGCGTGAAGGGTGACCCTACTCTTGCCTGGTAGGTAGTTGACGACAGGTCAGCCAAGGTGGGCGTATTGTTCGCATTGACCTGTATCGTGAAAGTCGTGCTTGCACCGTCCTGGTCTTCGTCTCGCACTGTGTAGGTCACAGTTTGGGATTCGACCGTTGTGGGTCTGCCCGTAACTGTCCGTGTTGCCTGAACGAAACTGAGCCCATCCGGCAGATTGGTGGCCGTATGCACCAAGGTTCCGTCGCCTCCACTCCCCGCCGGTAGACTCTGAGTGAACTGCACTCCGACTCTCGCCGTGTAGGTAGTGGCGGACAGGTCTTCCAACGTCGGCGTATTGTTGGTTCTGACGTCTATTGTAAAGGTCGTACTGGCTTCGTCCTGGTCTTCGTCTCGCACCTTGTATGTTACCGTCTTTGATTCCACCGTAGTGGGCTCGCCCGTGATTCTTCGCGAAGTGGGGTCGAAACTGAGACCATCCGGCAGATTCGTCGCTGTGTGCACCAGCCCACCATCTCCCCCTGTTCCGGCGGGCAAAGTCTTGGTAAAGGGCACACCGACTTTCGCGACATAGGTATTTGCCGACAGGTTAACCAACGCCGGCATGTTGTTCGCACTGACAGCAATCGTAAAGGTCGTGCTGTCCTCGTCCTGGTCGTCGTCCTTTACTTTGTAGACGACAACTTTGCTTCCGGCCGTCGTCGGCGTCCCCGTTACCTGTCGTGTATCCGGGTTGAAAGTTAGCCCATCCGGCAGATTCGTCGCCGAATGCACCAAGGCGCCGTCGCCCCCGCTGCCTGCACTTATCGTCTCAGTGAAGGGTGACCCTACTCTTGCCTGATAAGTAGTTGACGACAGGTCAGCCAACGTGGGCGTATTGTTCGCATAGACCTGTATCGTGAAAGTCGTGCTAGCTCCTTCCTCGTCTTCGTCTCGCACTGTGTAGGTCACAGTCTTGGATTCGACCTTTGTGGGTCTGCCCGTAACTGTATGTGTTGCCTGAACGAAACTGAGCCCATCCGGCAGATTAGTGGCCGTATGCACCAAGGTTCCGTCGCCTCCACTCCCAGCCGGAAGACTCTGAGTGAACTGCACTCCGACTCTGGCCGTGTAGGTGGTGGCCGCCAGGTCTTCCAACGTCGGCGTATTGTTGGTTCTGACGTCTATTGTAAAAGTCGTACTGGCTTCGTCCTGGTCTTCGTCCCGCGCCTTGTATGTTACGGTCTTTGATTCTACCGTAGTGGGCTCGCCCGTGATTCTTCGCGAAGTGGGGTCGAAACTGAGACCATCCGGCAGATTCGTCGCTGTGTGCACCAACCCACCATCTCCCCCTGTTCCGGCGGGCAAAGTCCTGGTGAAGGGCACACCGACTTTCGCGACATAGGTATTTGCCGACAGGTTATCCAACGCCGGCATGTTGTTCGCACTGATTGCTATTACAAAAGTAGCGCTGGCCGGGTCACCGTCGGCGTCTCGAACCGTGTAGGTAACGGACGGGGACTGCACTGTTGCGGGCGTGCCAGTGATCTTGTGTGTATCCGTGATGAAAGTGAGGCCGTCTGGCAGATTAGTAACGGAGAATGTTAGGGGTGTGTCGGCGCCTGTGCCACGAGATATGTCCTGTTCGAAGAGTCTCCCGACTCTGCCGTAGAGATTCGGAATGGCGGGAGCCGAAGGAGAATAGTCCTGAACGACTGTTATTTTGAATTGGACGGAGTCTGGGTCTCCGTCAGCGTCAGTGACTGTATAGGTGACGGTGGATTCTCCGTATGAGGTCGGCGTGCCTGCAATCGTGCGCGTTGATCGAGTAAAATTGAGCCCTGCGGGCAGCCCTGTTGCTGAATAGGATAGTGTTCCGTCTCCACCGCTCCCCTCAGGAAGCTGCTGGCTGAACGGCGAATTCTGTTTGGCCGTCATATTGGAAACAGTTGGGGCCGTTGGGGTTAGATCTGGATCACCGATGGTGAAGTCGATCGCGCCGGAAAGAATCAGATCACCTGACGACTTATTGTCGATACGGCTTTCCATCTTGTAGGTGCCAACTGGACAGTCTGAGGGGATGGTTATGCGATCTACATGTGGGTTACTGTTTATCGCACCCTGGACGTCCTGCCCCCATCCTACCAGGCCACCACCGCAGTCCGTCCTACCGACTGCCTGATTAGTGGCCGTATTGGTCAGAAAGTCGGTAGTCCTGATACCCGTGCCGTCTGGAATATCCATAAACGAGAAAGTGACGGTGAATTCCGTACCGGGAGCGACCGGGGAACTCTCGGACATGCTGACACTTACGGACGGAGTGGCGTTGGGATCCGTAGTGATTTCAAAGTCGACATCTTTGGAACCTCGCAGGCGGTCGTCGGAGTCTTTCAACCTGACATGGAGTGTATATTCATTTGTGGGGCAGACGTCGGTAACGGTGACGGACTCTTGTACCGGGTTGCCGGAGACGTTGTTTAGCGTGAACGTATTGTGTCTGTCCAGCCCCGTTCCTTCGCAGATTTCGGCATAGTTAGGGGGGTTCCTGGCCATCAACCACGCCTCGTACGTGAAATTGGCGCCTTGTGCCAGGTCATTGAATTTGATGGTTGGATTGATAGCTGTGCCGCGGTAGTAGGGACCAGACGGCATTTCGATTGTCACAGAGGGGCCTACATTTACTCTGAAGTCATGTGTGCTGGTAACAAGTTTGGTGTGGGGGGTGGTGTCCCTATCCGTTACGACCACCCGAAACCTGTAGTCGCCGACCGGGCAAGTCGTTGTAAGTTCAAGAGGGATTGGACCGTGGTCCCAAGGGGATCTCCAATATGCGTTGGTGATATATTTGTCACCTCCGACCAGCCCCTCCAGGCAGTTGTCTGCGTTGGTCCAAGAGCCGTCAGTGTTACGATCAAAATAGTACCGGAAGGATATTTTGCCGAATTCGGTAGCGTCATCGGGATCTTTGGGCATGTTGTAGAATCCGGCATGGAGGTAGGTGACGTCTCCCTGGGTCAGCGTAGCTTCGCCTATGGAAATCGCTACCCGCGGGGCGTCCTGAGCCAGGGCGGCACGCGGCCGCGGCGCCACGACGGCAGCAAGCAGTGCAAGCAGCATGACGCACAGGCCGATCAGTGAACCGATCAGAAACTCTTTCCGCCTTTGCATTCCCTTGGTACCTTGTCTAATTCGATCCAAGACTCACCTGTTCCTGCGCTCGCATTCGAAAATTGTCGCACGTATCTCAGCCAAAATTTAAGTTATCCCCATTGACAGTGTCAAGCAGTTGAGCAGACGCTCCTGATGGCGGAAAACAGCGGTATTGCAACTGCTTTCAGCCTTGCGGAATTGGCCACTTACCAGAGTAATCTGGCCAGAAAGACCCTGCAGGGCAACCCTCGCCAGGTCTGTCAAAGTGACGCGATTTTCGGGCGAGCAGAAGTAGACGATCCTTATACGTAGTTGTGGCGTATAGGAATTGTCCAACGTACACTTAGCGTCCGTTTAGGAATGCTGTTGCCGGGCGAAACGGAAGGGGGACGGATTTGCGCCAGCTTGCTGATGCACGCGAAGGACTGCGCCAAGAAACCTGGCATATGCACCTGCTTTCTTCCACTTTCTAGTTTTCGAATACAAGGACAGGCGCCCTCGTCGTGACGCACTGGGCTCCTATTTCTGTACATACGATGTAATCCCATGGAGACCCGGCACTCAGCTCGAACCTTGGAAGGTCGAGCAGTGCCATATTCCCTGCGCTTTCCTTTCGTTTGACTCTTTTGAAGAGTAGGTTCGCGTCTTGAAAGTTGAGAATATCTGATTGGCCCGGCGTTTGTCCCGCCTCCGTGACCCGGTTCTGGTCAGTCAGGTCTCAGGTCTTCGAGATTCTGCGCCGCCTGGATTTTCTTTGTCCGGCTTGGCCTGGCTAATCTCAAAATCTGACCTGGGAAGATCCGGCCATTATGGCCTTTTGGCACGGGCCGCGCGCCAAACACTGTTGAATTTGACAGTGGTATTTCTTTTCGGTATGATTGTGCCTTGTTGACTGGCGAGTAGGAGTCAAAAGAGCACGGGGCGTAGAGCCAAACCTTGCCCCTGAAGAAAGAGCGGATGAGAACTCAAGAAGCATTGTTTCAGTTGACCTGCATAAAGAGCAAGAAGCGGAATCCAGACTGACCTGTCTGTTGTTTGCGCCTGCTCAGATGTTGCAATTTTTAGCCACCGGCCATTCCAGACAGGATGGACCGGTTTTTTTATTGCCTTAGAAGATCGCCGGGAGAGCGAGTATGAGCCTTGAACAGTTTGCCATTATCGAATCGACATTGCGGGAGGGAGAGCAGTTCGCGAATGCCTTCTTTGACAGCGGACAGAAGGTTGAAATCGCCCACCTATTGGATGCCTTCGGCGTCGAATACCTGGAGTTGACATCCCCTGCTGCCAGCCCGCAGAGCCGCACAGACTGTATGCACATCGCCGATTTGGGCCTTCAGACCAAACTGTTAACCCATACGCGCTGCCATATCGATGATGCCCGGCTCGCGGTCGACACCGGCGTGGACGGCATCGACGTTCTTTTCGGCACAAGCAGCTATCTGCGGGAATTCTCCCATGGCAAGTCGATCCGCCAGATCATCGACAGCGCGGTGCAGGTGATCGAGTTCATCAAGAGCCAGGGCCTGGAGGTCCGTTTCAGCAGTGAGGACTCATTCCGGAGCGACCTTGTCGACCTTTTGACCGTCTACCGCGAAGTGGATCAGATTGGTGTGGACCGGGTGGGAATCGCTGACACTGTGGGTATCGCAACGCCGCTGCAGGTGCATGAGCTGGTGCGGACCTTGCGCGGGGTTGTCTCCTGCGACATTGAGTTCCACGGCCACGACGATACCGGTTGTGCGATCGCCAATTCCTACTGCGCGCTGGCGGCCGGCGCCACGCATGTAGATACTTCGGTTCTCGGCATAGGCGAACGCAACGGTATCACGCCGCTGGGAGGACTAGTGGCTCGCATGTACGCGCTTAACCCAGAACAGATCCGCGGCAAGTACAATCTGCCGATGTTGCGTGAGGTTGAAAACTTCGTCGCCGAGATCGTGGGCGTGGATGTGCCTTTCAACAACTACATCACCGGCTACACGGCATTCACGCACAAGGCCGGCATTCACGCCAAGGCGATCTTGAACAACCCCGACACTTACGAGATCCTGGACCCGGCTGACTTCGGCTTGACTCGCTATTTGCACATTGCCCACCGCCTCACCGGTTGGAATGCTGTTAAGCAGCGGGCCGAGCAGCTGCAGCTGGACCTGACCGATCCGCAGGTGAAAGAGGTGACCGCGCATATCAAGACCGAGGCGGACCAGCGCAAACTCAGCCTCGATGACGTCGATGTACTGTTGCGAGAATATCATAGCCGCGCCGTGACAGTTGCGACGCCGCCGGCGTAAGAGGTATGACGATGAACCAAGAGTCTCGTCTCGTTCAGTTGGGGCGACCGGCCGGGGAACAAGGTCCGTCGCCGCAGACGTTCGCGCAGAAGGCGCTTGCAAGAGCGGCCGGCCTCGACAAGGTCGAAGTCGGCGCGGTCGTGGACGTGCGCCCTGACATTGTGTTGAGCCACGATAATACGGCCGCTATCCGGGAAATCTGGCTACAGTTCGGCCAGAGCAAGGTGTTGAACCCGGAGAAGCTGGCGATCACGCTCGACCATGCGGTGCCGGCGCCGACAACGCGCCACGCGCAGAATCACGCTGAGATTCGCCGTTTCGTAGAGGAGCAGGGCGTCAGGCACTTTTTTGAAGTCGGACGTGGTATTTGTCACCAGGTTTTGAGCGAGGAGGGGCTGGTACTTCCGGGGCAGTTGATCCTCGGGGCAGACAGCCACACGCCGCATTTCGGTTGGCTCGGTGCATTTGGCGCGGGGATCGGGCGCAGCGAAGTTGCAGCTCTGTGGGCGACCGGCGAGTTGTGGCTGCGCGTGCCTGAGTCGATTCACATCATCCTTGATGGGGAGCTGCCAGCCGGCGTAACGGCAAAAGATTTCGCGCTTCGCATAATTGGTGATTGGGGCGCGGACGGGGGCTTGTACGCTTCAGTCGAATTCAGCGGCAGCGGCGTAGAGGCGATGAGCATCGACTCACGCATGGCTTTGGCCAACATGATGGCGGAATTCGGCGCCAAGTCGTCATTCATCCGTCCGGACGACAGGACATTTGCCTACCTAGAATCGGCACTGGAGCGGAGAAGGGCAAGGGCGATGAATGGCAGGGGGACAGACGGAATTCAAACCGACGTTGCACATGCTCTTCTTTTGCCCGACGAGAATGCCGTCTACCACGAAACTTATCGTTATAGCGCAGACGAGCTGGAGCCGACAGTGGCTTGCCCACACACGGTTGACAACGTTTCGCCGCTGTCAGCAGTAGCGGGGATTCAGGTGCAACAGGCCTTCATCGGCACTTGCACGAACGGGCGCCTTGAGGACTTAGCCGCGGCAGCAGAGGTGTTGCAAGGGCGCCGCGTTGCCAGTGGCACGCGCCTGTTGGTCATCCCTGCTTCAAGCCTGGTGTTGGAGGAGGCCATGCGGCTCGGCTACATTCAGACGCTGGTGGCGGCCGGCGCATCGATCGGTACACCTGGCTGCGGTCCCTGCATGGGCAACCATATGGGTGTGCCGGCGACTGGAGAGGTGACGATTTCCAGCGCTAACCGCAATTTTCGCGGGCGAATGGGCACAACCGAGGCGGAAATCTACCTGGCGAACCCGGCAGTAGTGGCAGCTTCGGCAGTTGCCGGCAGGATTGCCGACCCGAGAAGCATCGCCTGAATTCGGCTGGGGGAAGCGGGCGCAGGACATACGATTCCAGCATTTTATGTGTGCCCGACTGTTTGGCACAACGGACGGAGGAAGTGTGGAAATTCAGGGCAGGGTCTGGAAGTACGGCGATAACATCAATACCGATGTGCTGTTTCCGGGCAAGTACACCTACACGGTCAAGGGGCGAGAGGATATTGCCAGCCATGCGTTGGAAGACCTGGACCCGACTTTTGCGCCGAATGTGCGGACCGGCGACGTGATCATTGGCGGCCGCAATTTCGGTTGCGGCTCCAGTCGAGAGCAGGCGGCGACCTGTCTGGTGTATAACGGTGTTGGCGCTGTAATTGCGGAGAGTTTTTCCCGCATATTCTACCGCAACGCGATCAACAACGGCCTGTTGGCCATCGTCTGCCCGGATGCCGTCCACGCGATACGCGGGCAGGAGATTGTCACGGTAGACCGAGAGCGGCGGGTAATCGAGTGCGCTGGCGGCCGCTTTCGCTTTCCCGCTTTGAGCGCAACGGTTCAGGAAATCCTGGAAGCGGGCGGGCTGGTGGAGCAGGTCAAGCGACGGCTGGCGGCTGACAGTCAATTTGCCTGACGAGGCCAGAATTCCTGCCGACGGTCGGGGAGCACGATGGGACCGATGCCTGCGCGTTTGTTGGCGCGATTTCTGCACTCAGTACAGCGGCTACGCTGGCGCTTATTCCGACAGCTTACTGTTGGAGTCCGGCTGCTGGCCATTGAGAACGGGAAGGTTCTTCTCGTCAGGCACTCCTACGTGGAAGGCTGGTACTTGCCTGGCGGCGGAGTGCAGACGGGAGAAACTCTGCACGACGCGATGAGACGTGAAGCTGGCGAAGAGGCCGGAGCGGTTTTGCACGATCTGAGGCTGTTTGGCGTCTACAGCAGTTTCTTTGAAGGCAAGAGCGATCATATCGTTGTCTTTGTCAGTGAAGATTTTGCATGGCGGCGCACTGCTAGCAGGGAAGTCGAGAACGTCGACAGTTTCCCGGTGGACGGACTGCCTGAAGCGACTTCGCCTGGCACGCGCAGGAGAATCGCCGAGTACGCCGCCGGTGCAAGGAATGTGTCGGGGCCCTGGTAATCAACTGTCAATTGGAGCCAGGTTCGGTTGACATTTTGGGAAGGCTGTTCAGATTTCAGCAAGAACGGAAAGCCTGCAAGCCTGTTAGGGATGTTTCTCGATTGACTGTTGAAGTAGACTAAACAAATTTATCCGCGAAGACACGCGAAGGGGCGCGAAGAACACCTTTTTGTCCGCGGAGAACGCGGAGGGACGCGGAGAACACTAAAGGCATGACGAATTTACTCTGCGCAGCTGCGCCGCCCTTCGACAATCAGGCGCATTTTGCACCCGGAAGTCATTGTTCAGACAAACGTCAACGAGCCCTAATGGATTGAAGGTAACTACCTAGCGACAGAAGATGACCAGCCAGTCATCCTTGGAATCATTCAGTTTCTTGGTGACACAACTGGTTTAGAGTCGCCGCCATGCTCGCCAGCCGACACGTTGCGAAGAAGACACACGGTCGGTGAGGCATGTTTTTGTAGGGGGGCGTTGCGGGGGCGCAGCCCCTGCACAAGGGAGGGCGCTTGCGCCCGACCGCCCAAATGACAGTCATGAGGAGAGAAAGAACGCCTTTGCTGGCCTCGTTCAGGGTTGGTGATCGGTTGCGGCTGAGTAGATCCGAGTGAATTGTAAATTCATATCACATCAGGAGAGGAAGAATGGCAGTACAGACTATTACGGCTGTGGCAGAGTGCCCAGAATGCTTCGGCGACGTCGAACTCAGTGACGTGATGCAGAACGAAATCGTCCAGTGCGGCGAATGCGGCATTGACCTGGAGGTCGTTGGATTGGACCCGGTAGCGCTGGAGATGGCGCCAGAAGAAGACGAAGACTGGGGAGAATAAGAATTATGCGTGTTGGTATCCTCTACAGCCGCGTGCGCGCGGAGGAAAAGCTGCTGTTCGAAGAGTTCCAGCAAAGGGGCGCTGAGTTCGACCTGATCGACGATCGCAAGCTGGTCTTCGACATCTCCGGCGGCGAGGATTTGATGGCCACGTATGACGATTACGATGTGATTGTCGAGCGCTGCATCCATCATGGGCGGGCTTTGGTCAGCTTGCGAATTCTCAACGATCGTGAGATTCCTACCGTTAATTCAGTGCAGGTTGCCGACGTTTGCGGTGACAAACTGCAGACGACGAGCGCTTTGACGGCGGCCGGCGTCCCCTCGCCCCGCACGATGGTGGCCTTTACGGCCGAGAGTGCGCTCGAGGCCATGGAGGAGCTGGGTTATCCTGTCGTGATGAAACCGTCGATCGGTTCCTGGGGGCGGTTGTTGAGCAAGATCAACGACCGCGAGGCGGCCGAAACAGTTCTGGAACACAAAGAGGTGTTGGGCACCTATCATCACAGCATCTTCTACATCCAGGAGTATATCGAGAAGCCGCAACGGGATATCCGTGCCTTCACCGTAGGCAGCGAGACGATCTGCGCCATTTACCGCGACTCGCCCCACTGGATTACGAACACGGCGCGCGGCGGGCAGGCGTCAGTATGTCCTGTGACGCCGGAGTTGAATGACATTTGCGTGCGAGCCGCCAAAGCGGTCGGCGGCGGCTGTGTCGCGATTGACGTGCTCGAAGATCCGGACCGGGGGCTGCTGGTAAATGAGGTCAACTACACGATGGAGTTTCGCAACAGCGTGCAACCCACTGGGGTGAATATTCCGGGCCGGATCGCCGATTTTGCTTTGCGAGTGGGTCGCGATGGTTGGCAGGCGGCCAATAACTGACACGGCGGCAGCGCGTTTCACCAACTAACAGAAGTGAGAAATCAGATCGTGACGGAAGCAAGATCAAGCGGCAACATTTCAGTCTCCATCCTTGGCGCCAGCGGATATGCCGGCGGCGAGTTGTTGCGGCTTCTGCTGGACCATCCCTTCATTGATGTGGCGCAGGTGACGAGCGAGCGCAATGCCGGCTCTTTCGTTCATTTCACGCATCCGAATCTGCGCGGGCGGACGAAGCTGAAATTTGTCAGTGCGTCCGAATTGGCGCGGTGCGACCTGCTGGTGGTGGGGTTACCTCACGGCGGCGCGATGGGCCGCATCGCCGAATTCACTGAGCTGGCCGGTCGCATCGTCGACATGAGCGCCGACTTCCGCCTGCGAGATCCGCAGGCGTACGTGGACTGGTACGGCAAGGAGCACACCGCGCCCGACTGGCTCGGCAGATTTGTCTATGGTCTGCCGGAACTGTTCCGCGAGAAGATCGGCGGCGCTCGCTATGTGAGCGGGGTTGGCTGCAACGCTACCGCCAGCACGCTGGCTGTTTGGCCGCTCTTCTCGGCCGGGCTGGCGGACCCTCAGCGGGATTTGATCTGTGAGGTCAAGGTCGGCAGCAGTGAAGGCGGCAACCGTTCCGGCGACGCAACGCACCACCCGGAAAGGGCGCGGGCGATGCGCAGTTTTGCTCCTACCGGTCACCGCCACACGGCAGAGCTCTTGCAGGCCCTGGCGCAGGCGGATGCGGACGACTACGCCGGCGTGGACGCGCACATGAGCGCCACCGCTGTCGACAATGTGCGGGGTGTATTGGCGACGGCCCATGTTTTCGTCAAAGAGGGCGTCAGTGAACGAGACCTGTGGCGGGCCTACAGGCAGACCTACCGCGGCGAGCCGTTCGTGCGCATTGTCAAGGAGAAGACCGGCATCTACCGCTACCCGGAGCCGAAGATCCTCACTGGCACCAACTACGCCGACGTCGGTTTCGAGCTGGACGAGCGCACAGGACGCGTAGTCGCGCTGTGCGCGATTGACAACCTGGTCAAGGGCGCGGCCGGCAGCGCATTGCAGAGCATTAATCTGATGTGCGGCTGGGAAGAGTCGACCGGTTTGGGCTTTTCAGGGTTGCATCCGATTTAGACGTTGGCAGCACTTGACGTGCAGCAGCGTCGCTGCTGGCGCGACAGAGCGGGTATATGCTTACGTCGCTTCTTAGAGTCTCAGTGAGAAGCATCACAGTCAGCCGTCCTGATGGAAGAGGAGAAGAGGGGAACATCGTCTCATCGCTCTCTGTTTGCTTACAGTGTCGGAAAGTCTGATGACGCGTCAAGGATCTTTCTTCTCCATTCTTTGGACGCCCAGCCGGCGGCGGGTCATGTTGGCATTCGACCTACATTCCGATACTGCCGCGCAACGCCTCAGTGAAGCGCTGAACGCCAGTGGTGAGGTAACCGGCAAGGTGGTTGGAAACGGTGTAAAGATCGGACGCCATCCCAGCCGGACAAGGCAGAGAGGGGCGTTCGCCACCGTCTTTTACGGAGTCATTCAGGATGGAGGAGATTGTAGCAGCCTGGAGGGTCACTTCCAGCTTCATCCGGTTGGACGGCTGTTTGTCGCGGCCTGGATAGTGTTGTCCACCTTGTTGGCGCTGGCGCTACTTGTCGCCGGCGCTCTGCGGGCCAGCCAGGAGAGTACTGCCCAGGACGCGCTCCCCTTTCTTTTCCCTGTGGTCTTGCCGTTTCTAGGATTGGGTCTGGCACAGTGGCAGCGCAGGCGGGGCCGGCGGGATGAAGCAGCCATACGCGGCTGGCTTGAGAGTTTGAAAAGCGGCAGAGACACTCTTTGACAGCTCAGACACAGGGCAAATCCGAACAGAGAGAAATCACGGTTTCCAAGTCGAGACTGCTGACCGACCAGTCAGCGTCGAAAGAGGAGAGCAACCATGTCGACCGTAACCCACATGAAAATGGAAGAACTGGAACAGAGTCTGGACGAGATCCGGAGTGCACCCAAGACCAAGGGCAGATTGGAACTCATCGTCAGGCGTCCGCGCTCGGGTGAGAGGGAAGTCGTCGATGAGGCTGAATTGTCTGTTGCCGAAGGGCTCGTCGGTGACAACTGGAGCACACGAACACCGGGCGCCCCGTTGGAACCAGAGCGTCAGCTAACGATCATGAATGCCCGCGTTGCTGGTCTGCTGGCGCAGGATGCTGGTCGCTGGGAGCTGTTCGGCGATCAGCTCTACATGGATTTCGAACTGAGCGAAGAGAACCTGCCAAACGGCACCCGCCTGGCCCTTGGCGATGCGATCATAGAGGTGACGCCGATCGATCACACCGGCTGCAAGAAATTTGCCGAGCGCTTCGGTGTCGACGCTGTAAAATTCGTGAGTACGCCGGTTGGGAAAGAACTGCGTCTGCGCGGGATGTACGCGAAGGTAGTCCAGCCTGGCCGCATCCGCTCCGGGGACACGGTGCGTAGACTCTGACCTTCCCTAGAGGAATATAGCAGTTGTCCGCAAGTCCCTTGGGATGGCTCCTGCGCGCGTTCCAAGTAAATGTCGGGGCTCGCCTTGGTGTAGCGCGACGCCTTTCCCTGCTCCCAAGTCATGCCCCGCGCCCTCATGTTAGTCCCCTCACTGCACGTGTTCCCATACGCTAAATTGGGGTAATTTGCCTCACTCTGAATGGCTGGTCATGCCGGGCGCACTCGTCCGTGGTCTTTCATTTTGAAGTGAAACAAGGCTCTGTCGCGTGGGCAGTAAGCCCAGAATCAGGAGTGTGGTACAATAGATGCGCCGATAATCCTGCACCCTTACTAAACCGGATTTGAAGAATGGCAACAGCGCCTGCCGAACTGCCAAACTTGCTAAAGTCCAACCAGAACCGCCGTTATTTGTGGCGCGCGCTGCGACGCCTGCGCCCTTACTTACGCTTGACGATTTTCGCCTACGCAGCCCTCCTTGCCACGACTGCAATAGTACTCGTTACGCCCCAGTTCATACGTTGGATCGTCGACCAAGGCATTCGCCAGAATGACATGCGGCTGCTTACGTGGTCGGTTTTGGGTCTCCTGGGGCTCTCGGCGGTGCGGGGTGCGCTTACATTTGTCTCGGGCTTGTTGGCGGAAGTCGCCTCGCAGGGCGTGTCGTACGACTTTCGGCGGGATCTGCATGCGAAGCTCACTGAACTCTCATTCGCATACCACGACCGTACTGAATCGGGCCAACTCCTGTCGCGGACGATGCAGGACGTTGAAAGGCTGCGCATGCTGACCGGCCGTTCGATCCTGGGGCTGGCAAATGGCGTTGTCCTACTCATCGGTACGGCCGCGGCGCTGGTCATAATGAACCCGACACTGGCGTTGCTGGCAATGCTTGCGATGCCGATCCTGGCGCACCGGGCTACGATCTTCGGCGCGCGCTACCGGCCCTTGTCAGTGGAGATTCAGGAGCAGCTGGCAGTGTTGACGACGCGGCTGGAACAGAATTTACGAGGCGCGCGGATCGTCAAGGCTTTTGCGCAGGAGGATGCCGAGATCGACCGGTTTGAGACCGAGAATCAGAAGTGGTTCGGGCTGGCCGCGGCAACGGCACGGCTCACGGCCTTGAACATTCCCTTGCTGGACTTGATCTCCAATCTCGCCACGGTAGTCATCATCTGGTTGGGCGGCTATCTGGTTATACGCGGGTCTTTAACCTTAGGCGAGCTGGTTGCCTTCATCACCTACCTGGCCCAGCTGACATCGCCAATTCGCAGGCTCGGTTTTCTGGTTCCCTCCATTGCAATGGCCGGCGCTTCAGCTGAACGTGTCTTCGAAATTCTGGACGAAGAGGCGCAGGTGGAGGACACCGAGGACGCTAAGCCGCTCAGCAAGATTCGCGGTCATCTTCGCTTTGACAACGTTTCGTTCAGCTATGCTCGCCCCCACAATGTGCTGCGTGACGTTTCTTTCGAAATTGAGCCGGGCCAGGTTCTTGCTCTCCTCGGTCCCACCGGTTCGGGCAAGTCTTCGATCATTAACATGATCCCTCGTTTCTATGACCCGACTGAGGGGCGGATATTGCTGGACGGCCACGACATCCGCACGGCAACGCTGCATTCGCTGCGCAGTCAGATTGGCATCGTGTTGCAGGAGTCCACCCTTTTCGCCACAACCATTCGGGAAAACCTAGCCTTTGGGCGGCCCGATGCCACCGAGGAAGAGATCGTAGAGGCGGCCCAGGCAGCTCAGGCCCACGAGTTTATCGAGACTTTCCCTGACGGCTACGACACCAAAGTGGGGGAGCGGGGCGCGACCTTGTCCGGGGGCCAAAGGCAAAGGGTAGCTATCGCGCGCACTCTATTGACAGATCCACGCATACTCATTCTCGATGACGCCACGTCGAGTGTGGATACCGAGACCGAGCACCTGATCCAGGTGGCCCTGGCAAATCTGATGAAGGGGCGTACCTCCGTCATCATCGCACAGCGCCTGAGCACAGTCCGGTTGGCGGACCAGATTCTGATGTTGGAAAAGGGACAAATCGCGGCTGCCGGCAAACATGAAGAGCTCTTCGACAGGTCGGCACTGTATCGCAAGATCTACGAGGAGCAGTTGGTTAAGGTCGAACAGTAGCGAGAAGCGTTGCAGCCACCTGCAGGAAAACGGTTTAGATTTAACAAATGTCTATTTCTATTGGATCAGCAGGACGCAGCGGCGGACCGCAGAGCCTGTTGCGCAACATGGCAAACGAGGCAGATGGCAAGGCATTTGACGGCCAGGTCGTTGGCCGGCTCTTGACCTACTTGCGGCCACATCGGGCGAAGATGCTCATCGCATTTGTCCTGATGCTCGTCGTGACCGGTACGACACTTGGCATCCCCCTCCTGCTCAAAGTTGCGATCGATCAGTATATCGCCTCCAACGACCTTGGCGGGCTTGCCCAAACCTCCATTGTCATGGCCGTCATGTTTCTAGTCCTTTTTGGGGCGGCCTCCGGCCAGCGGTTTCTGCTGTCTTGGGTCGGGCAAAGGGTGTTGGCTACGCTGCGCGGTCAACTCATGCGCCACCTGCAGGCCTTGTCTCTGGGATATCACAACCGGCACATCGTCGGCGTCACGATTTCACGCGTTATCGGCGATGTAGCTGTGATCAATGAACTGTTGTCGCAGGGGCTGATCACGCTAATCGGCGATGTGCTGGTGCTGATCGGGATTATTGCGGTCATGATGGCCCTCAGTCCCTCGCTGGCCCTTCTTACTTTCAGCACTATTCCGCTGATGCTGCTGGTGACCTACCTGTTCTCGCGGAAGGCTAAGATAGCCTTCCGGCAGACCCGACAGAGTGTGGCCGGCGTTGTTGGCACACTGGCCGAACACCTGACCGGGATGCGGGTGATACAGGCCTTCGCGCAGGAAAGAGCGATGCGTAGACTCTTCGATTCGGCCAACCAGGACAATCGCGAAGCCTACGTGGCCGCTATGTCACTCTCGCTCGTGTTTTTGCCAACCGTAGAGTTTCTGGCCGTGTTGGCGACAGCTATTGTGCTGTGGTTTGGCGGGCGGGCGGCGGCTTTGGGCAACCTGGAAATTGGTGTGCTGGTGGCATTTCTCGCCTATGTCACCCGTTTCTTCCAGCCGGTACAGGAGTTGAGCCAGCTCTACACGACGATGCAGTCGGCAATGGCCGGAGGCGAACGCGTGCTGGAACTGCTCGACGCACGGCCGGAGGTAGCAGATCCCAAGGACGGCACCGAGATGCCGACCATCAAAGGGCGAATCGAACTGCGCCAGGTAAACTTTTCCTATGGCGAAGACGTGCCCGTATTGCGAGAGATTAATCTGATCATTGAGGCGGGCCAAACGGTCGCCCTGGTTGGACCGACCGGCGCCGGAAAATCGACGATTGCTAATCTGGTGGCCCGGTTTTACGACGCCAGCGATGGTAAGGTCCTGATTGACGACATCGATGTTCGAACGGTAATGCAGCAGTCACTGCGGAGACAGACCGGCATCGTGTCGCAGGAACCATTTCTGTTCGCTGGCACGGTGCTGGACAACATTCGCTTCGGCCTGCCGGAGATTGAAGCCGGAGCGGTTGAGAGGGCGGCAAGGCAGGCCAATGCCCATGAATTCATTGTGGACCTGACCGACGGTTACGAAACGGAGATTCTGGAAGGCGGCGCCAATCTGTCGATGGGTCAGCGGCAGCTGATTTGTATCGCCAGGGCGGTTCTCGCCGATCCCCGCATTCTCATCCTGGATGAAGCCACCGCCAGTGTCGACACCGCCACAGAGGCTCTGATTCAGGAAGCCCTCGACCGGCTGCTGAGCCGCCGCACTGCAATCGTAATCGCTCACCGGTTGAGTACGATTCGCAAGGCCGACGTGATCTGCGCGATGCAGGACGGGCAAATAGTCAGCAAGGGAACCCACGACGAGCTCCTGGAGGAAGGTGGGCTGTACGCGACACTGTATCAGCGCCAGTTTATGGAGCAGGACTTAGACCATCTGAGTTGAATCAACGCCTCCCTTTGCGAGTGATTATCGGGGCGGTCGGGCCTTCTGCCCTCTCTTGTGCCGGGGAGACCCCGTGCAAGGCCACGCTCCCAGAGACCCGCGCCGCCACCAACGTTCACAGTCCCCGGCGGGCTCCCAGGCTCCCCATAGCAGCGAAAGCGAATTGTTGCTTTAGTCTTCATAGAGCTGCCTAGATATTCCCAATTGGAAGGAACTCTAAGGATGTCTAACCAACCGAACGTAATCTTTCTCATCGCTGACGACCACCGTGCATCTGCCATTGGCGCCTACGGCGATCCGATTGTGCGAACGCCGACGTTGGACCGACTTTGCGCCGAAGGGGCGTCTTTCCGGCAGAACTGTCACATGGGGGGATTGAGCGGCGCGGTCTGTGTGCCCACTCGCGCCTGCATTCATACTGGTGCGCATGTCTTCCGCGCCTCTGTTGGCAACGACTTGAACGACCCGTCCGTCATACGGACTCTAGATCCAGACCACACGTTCCTGGCCGAATATTTCCGCAGGAACGGTTATATCACCTTTGCCACGGGGAAATGGCACAATGACGCCGCCAGTTTCGCGCGTTCCTTTGGTGACGCGGAGAATGTTTTCTTTGGCGGAATGGACAGCCATTTCAAGGTGAAAGTGCAGGACTATGATCCCAGCGGAACATACGACAGCAACCGCCAGACGATAGGCGAAGAGTTCTCAACTGACTTGTTCGGCGATGCCGCGATTCGTTTCCTGGAGAGGCAGGATGGGAGCCGACCCTTCTTTCTATACTGTGCTTTCACTGCACCACACGACCCCCGCACGCCGCCGGACGACTGGGTCGACGTCTACAGGCCGGAGGCGATTCCTCTGCCTCCCAACTTTGCGAGCGTTCATCCCTTTGACAATGGAGAAATGTGGGTGCGCGACGAGAAACTGGCCGACTTTCCGCGGACGGCTGAGGACACGCGCCGCCACATTGCCGAGTATTATGGCATGATTTCAGACATGGACGAGAAGATCGGTGAAATCCTGTCCGCTTTGGCGCGCAACGGTCTGGCGGAGAATACCATTGTTGTCTATACGGCCGATCACGGCCTGTCGGTCGGCCAGCACGGCCTGCTGGGCAAACAGAATCTTTACGACCATAGTGTTCGCGTGCCGCTGCTTCTGCGCGGGCCGGGCGTGCCCAGCGGCAAGCGCGTGGACGCTCTTTCGCACACTTATGATGTGTATCCGACTCTTTGTGAACTTACGGGCTTGGAGATACCTGCCAGTGTTGATGCGAGATCTCTCTTGCCGCTGATGGAGGAATCCGCCGAGGAAACCAGACCGTATCTGCATTCAGTCTACAAGAATGTCCAGCGGATGACGCAGGATCAGGAATGGAAGCTGATCACTTATAGCTCTGACGGAGATCAGGGCTGCGACCGAAGGCAACTCTTCCACATTGCGTCTGACCCATGGGAGTTGAACGATCTTTCAAAAGATGAGAACGCAGCTTCAGAAGGGAAGCGCTTGGAGGAAGAGTTGGCAAGCTGGCAAGACTTCGTGGAAGATCCTTTGCGTACGGCGAAGGATTGAGTGCGTCCCGAGAGTATTAGTTCGGCATCCGCCCATTGGAAAGCACAAGACGGTACCCCAGCGCCTGCACCTTCTTCTGAACTTTGCGGTGGACCCTGTAACAGAAGACTACCGGAACAATTTCGCCGTCCAGGTGAGCGGCGGCTCGATCCAATAGGCCGGAAAATCGTTCGACGTCCCGCATCGTCAAATTGAACTTCACCTCTCCAACAATCCAAAGCGCTATGTCCGGGCGGGACCGGTCATATGCTTTGCCAAAGACATCGATCTCCTCTTCTACGCCATCTCTTGTTTGCCACACCCTGCTAAGCTCGTCGACCTCCCAGCCGAGCTCGCGTTCCAGCGCGTCCTCGATCACAGTTGCAGCCACGTCTTCGAGGTCGCCGCCAAGCCGATTGCTCAGCCCGCCCACCTCTCGGGCCAGGTGCTGGACTGCGTTTTCTGTTCGATTTTGCGCCACTGCCAGTTCCTCAACACGCTGCTCCGTGCGCTGTTGCGCCTCTGCCAGATCTTCGACACGCTGCTCCGTGCGCTGTTGCGCCACTGCCAGTTCCTCAACACGCTGCTCCGTGCGCTGTTGCGCCTCTGCCAGATCTTCTACGCGCTGCTCCGTGCGCTGCTGCGCCTCCGCCAGATCTTCAACGCGCTGCCCCGTGCGCTGCTGGGTCTCTGCCAGATCCCGTACAATATCTTTGAGCTCACTGAAGTCTTCGCGGCGTACAAGATCGTTGTAGGAATCGTAGATGACTTCTGTCAGAACCTGCGCCTGCCTTTCCTCAAAGACTGAGGCAAGTTGCTCCAGCAAGTTTGAACGATTCGTCATTCTGACTTATCTCCAAGAAAAAAGGCCTGTGACCCAGTATGTTGCGATACGATTATAGCACATACGCTCGAATTTGCCCCTTATGCACGAAGTCGAAGGCTGTGGCCGCGATAGGGACGCTGCCTGGTGGACCGCATTCGGGCTGTCAGAGACGCCCACAGTCTAATCTCATCGGAACGCTCTAGCATCTTGCATTTTAGTCGCCGTCTGCTAGCTGGCGTGCCTGTTAAGAGAAAGACTGATCATGCGGAACCTGAATCAGTCACAATTGAACAGCTTCAGAAGCGTTATGCGCAATTGCGCGGATTGCAGTAATACAGAGTTGCACATATCAAAATTGTGCATATAATAGTGTGAAGTTTGAAAATAGTAATCAAATTTACACTTGCCTTTTGGAAAATGAGCGGACACATTCTCTTAGACTTGGTTCCTAGCCTTCTAGTCCTTATTCTTGGTCTCGTAGCCCTTCTTGTAAGCGGCAACGAGCCGTTTGCGGTTGGCGAAGGCGCAGAAGTCCAGTAGGTCGGGCTTCTAGCTCAGGTCAGTGGAGACCCTTCCCCAGCCGGGAAGGGTTTTTCTTTAGAATAGTATAGGCGGCAGGGAACAACGAAAGGCAAATTTGCATCTTATTATAGTACGGGCTGGGACGAGGGCGACTGCTCACCTGATTTTGACAGTCGTTGCCACCAGCTATTGAGCCAGCTTGCAGGAGGAGATTGATGGCTATAGCCAAGAGAGAACCGGCAGACAGTGGATACGATCTGGGTCCCCAGGAGTTCAGTGGCTCGCAAATGATCTGGGAGTCGTTCTTACGTGAAGGAGTCCATGTGGTCTTTGGCCATCCGGGCGGTGCGATCCTGCCAGCCTACGACGCTTTGTCCGAATACGAAGCTGACGGTCGAATCCATCATGTCCTGGTGCGCCACGAACAGTGTGCGGCACATATGGCTGACGGTTTCGCCAGGGCCACAGGCCAGGTTGGTGTATGCATTGTTACCAGTGGACCAGGAGCGACAAACCTTGTTACCGGGCTGGCGACGGCGCAGATGGACAGCGTGCCCGTTGTAGCCGTTACCGGTCAGATTCCTACCAATTTGCTGGGGACCGACGCGTTTCAGGAATCAGACGTCGTTGGCGTCACCCAGCCTGTGTGCAAACACAACTACCTGGTGACAGACATTGCCGAGTTGCCGCTGGTCATGAAAGAGGCCTTCTATATTGCCCGCGAGGGCCGGCCGGGCGTGGTTCTGGTGGACATCTGCAAGGACGTGCAGATTGAGACTGGCACGTTCCGCTATGATTTCGATATTAATCTCCCTGGATTTGAACCGTGGCCCGAATACAGCAAGGAGGCTGTGCAGGAGGCGGCCGATCTGCTGAACGAGGCCGAGCGGCCATTGATTCTGGCCGGACACGGAATTCACCTGTCCAATACCAGTGAAGAGTTGCTTCAGTTGGTTGAGAAAGCCGGTATTCCGGTGGTAACGACCCTGCTGGGCACGGGCAATATCCCCGAAACGCACCCCCTCAGCCTGGGAATGGGAGGCATGCACGGCGAGGCGTTCGCAAACCGAGCCGTGCAAGGTTGCGATGTGTTGCTCGCCATGGGGATGCGCTTCGATGACCGTATCACCGGACGCCTGGACCGTTTTGCCGCTGACGCCAAAATCATTCACTTTGAACTTGACCGGGCCGAGGTTGGCAAAAATATTGTCCCCGATGTTGCTGTTGTAGGGGATCTGGCGGAGACGCTGCCGGCCTATCTGCCGCTTATTGAGGATCGGCGGCACAAGGAATGGGTAGATACGCTGAACGCATGGCGCGGGGAGACAGAAGAAGCCGACATCATTCAGTTTGAAGTCGAGGAATTGATTCCCCCGTATGTGATTCGGCAGCTGTGGCACGCCACCGAGAAGACCGACAAACGCGTTATCGTTGTCACCGATGTCGGTCAGCACCAGATGTGGGAGAGCCAGTACTACATTCATGAACAAGCGGGAATGCTCCTGACCAGCGGCGGACTGGGCACGATGGGATACGCGTTGCCTGCCGCGCTGGGCGCCCAGATGTCCGACCCGGAGGCACTGGTCTGGTGCGTGGCCGGCGACGGCGGTTTTCAGATGACATTGCAGGAGCTGGCGACTATCCAGCAGGAGAAGATGCCGGTCAAGATCGCCATTATAAATAACGGCTTTTTGGGCATGGTGCGTCAGTGGCAACAGATCTTCTACGACAAGCGTTACGTTGGCACGCCGATACTGTCGCCGGACTATGTCAAGCTGGCCGGTGCCTACGACATTCCGGGCGCCGTCGTAAGTCACCCCAGTGAAGTCGTGCCGGTCCTGGAGCAGGCGCACGCCACTGAGGGGCCGTTCCTGGTTGATTTCCAGGTCAAGGAAGAAGTGAACGTTTATCCCATGGTGGCGCCGGGCGCAGCAGTAGACGAACTGATCCGGCGACCAAAGCCGGGCATGGTGCAGGGATACAGCGGCGTTCAGCCAAGCTGGTAGTTTCTTCACATTGACCCGGGCGGCTCTCAGTTGCCCGGTTTGCGTACACAGCTCAAGGATGAGAACGAGGAATGCTACAGGGGAAACCAATGCAATACACTCTTGTTGCTTGGATGCGCGATAAGCCCGGCGTGCTGAATCGGGTTTCCGGCATGTTGCGCCGGCGCAATTTCAACATCGACAGCCTCCAGGTCAGTCACAGCGAGACGCCTGGTATTAGCCGCATGACCTTTGTCGTGGATGGCGACGAGCGCGTTGCCGACCAGGTGGTTAAGCAGCTGCGTAAGGTCGTTGACGTAACGGCAGTGGAGGACATTACAAACCGGCTGGCGATCCTGCGTGAACTGGCACTGATTCGCGTGCGAACCACGCCGGAGACTCGAGGCGAAATCATGCAATTCGCTGAGATTTACCGGGCGCAGATCGTTGATGTCAACTCCGAGAATCTTGTCGTGCAGGCCGTGGGTACGGAAGACAAGGTCGATTCGCTGATCGAACTGTTGCGTCCATTCGGCATTGATGAGATGGTACGCACAGGTCGCGTGGCCCTGTGCCGCGGTGACGAACGGCCGCGGCGGAAGAAACAACCTACGTCGATTTTCAAGGCCGCTGCCAGCCTGAACGGCAGCCTACACGATGACGACGAGTAAGATCATAATTTCAGCAGAGAGTTACATGACTGAAGCTTGCGCTTGCACTCTGACCGCCGGGTTTACGGGTTAGGCTTTGCGAAGCGGGGCGACAGCGAAACAATAAGTAGGGCCACTAAGAACAGAAAAAACTTCTCGGAGGGGAATGTGACAACGATTTACTATGAGAATGATGCCGATATTGCGCAGTTGAAAGGCAAAAAGATCGCTGTTATCGGTTACGGCAGCCAAGGCCATGCCCACGCGCTGAATATGAAAGACAGCGGCCAGGATGTGCGGATCGGACTGCACGAAGGCAGCCGCAGCAAGGCCAAGGCTGAAGCCGATGGTCTGCGAGTGGTGAGCGTGGAACAGGCGGCCCGCGAGGGGGACATGATCATGGTCGTGATCCCGGACCCGATCCAGGGGAAGGTATATGAGGAACAGATCCAGCCAAATCTCGAGCCGGGCAACACTTTGATGTTCGCGCATGGATTCAATGTGCGCTACGGCTTCATCGTTGCACCGAAAGATGTGGATGTTTCGATGGTAGCTCCTAAGGCTCCCGGACACCGCGTGCGAGAAGTCTTCACCGAAGGTTCGGGTGTTCCAGCCCTGGTCGCCATTCACCAGGACGCGTCGGGCAATGCCCTTGCTAACGCTCTGGCATATGCCAAGGCGATCGGCTCGGCACGCGCCGGCGTTCTGGAAACAACCTTTGCCGAGGAGACTGAGACCGACCTGTTTGGCGAGCAGACGGTACTTTGCGGTGGTGTCAGCGAGCTGGTCAAGGCCGGATTCGAAGTGCTGGTCGATGCTGGCTACCAGCCCGAGATCGCCTACTTCGAGTGTCTGCACGAACTGAAGTTGATCGTTGATCTGATGTACGAAGGCGGGCTCAATTACATGCGTTACAGCATTAGTGATACGGCCGAATGGGGCGATTATAAGAGTGGCCAGAGTATAATCACCGAAGAAACAAAGGAATCAATGAGAAAGATTCTGGCCGATATCCAGTCGGGGGCTTTTGCTGAAGAGTGGATGGACGAGTATCACGGCGGCGGCAAAGTTTACTATGAGAGGCGCCGCAACGAGCAGAGCCAACAGTTGGAAAATGTGGGCAAGGACCTGCGTAAGATGATGACCTTCATGAACGCCAAGGAAATATAGGCCTCTTGAACCAGCTGTAGCATTTCGGGAAAGGAGGTGATGAGCATGGATGACGGCCTTAGTGACCTTATGCGAAACGTTGAGTTGAACTCTGCATTCGCGAAATTCGCTCGCCCAGTCGTGCGAGAGAGTGCGAACCTGTCATCTTTCGACAAAATCACCTCCGGAGGCATCTGGTAATGACCAACACAGTTGAGACGCAACAGCAGGACGAGGCAACCGCTGACGTTAGTACTCCCATTGATGTGGAACAGTTCCGCCTGGCCGATGTAGACCAGTGGGCAAGTGACGTCGCCAGGGGAAACACCATTCTTGTCTTTGACACCACCTTGCGCGACGGCGAGCAGTCGCCTGGCGCCACCCTCAACGAGCAGGAAAAGCTTGAGATCGCGCGCCAGTTGGCGCGCCTGGGAATCGACATCATGGAGGCCGGATTTCCCGCAGCCTCTCCCGGTGATCTTGGGGCTGTCAAGCGCATTGCGGAAACCGTAGGCCGGACTGCCCGCGTAGACGAAGATGGAAATGTCAGCGCGCCGCCCATCATCGCCGGTCTTGCCAGGGCCAACAAGAACGACATTGATAAAGCCTGGGAAGCGGTTCAGGGCGCGGTGCGCCCCCGCATCCATACTTTCCTGGCGACCAGCGATATTCACATGCAGCACAAGCTGCGGATGTCGCCCAATGAAGTCCTGGAAACTGTCGGCGACATGGTGCAGTATGCGCGCAGCCTTTGCGAAAACGTGGAGTTCAGCCCGGAGGACGCAGGCCGCAGCGATCCGGAGTTCCTGGTCAAGGTGTGTAGCGTTGCGATCCAGGCCGGGGCCACGACGCTGAATATTCCGGATACGGTCGGCTATACGACGCCGGAGGAGTTTGGCGCATTGATCGAGCACCTGCGCGAGAACGTCGAAGGCGGCAAGGACGTAATTTTCAGCGTCCACTGCCACAACGACCTCGGGCTGGCGACGGCGAACACGCTGGCGGGCGTACAGAACGGCGCACGTCAGATTGAGGTTACCATCAACGGCATTGGGGAACGCGCCGGCAATACGAGCCTTGAAGAGACGGTGATGGCGCTTTATACACGCCAGTCAGTTTTTGACCTGGGAACCAATATTCGCAGCCAGGAGATTCACCGCACGAGCGACATGGTTAGCCGCTACACTGGCATGGTGATTCAGCCCAACAAAGCGATCGTGGGCACGAACGCCTTTGCGCACGAGGCCGGCATCCACCAGGATGGGATGTTGAAGAACAAGCGCACCTACGAAATAATGGATGCCGATACCATCGGGCTGCACCAGAGCCGATTGGTACTGGGTAAGCATTCGGGGCGGCATGCGCTTAGTGTGCGTCTGCAGGATATGGGTTATCACTTCGACAAGGAGAATCTGAACGAGGTCTTTGTACGTTTCAAGGATCTGGCTGACAAGAAGAAAACGGTCACCGACGCCGATATCGAAGCGCTCGTGGCGGATGAGCTGTATCAGCCGGTGGAAATCTGGGAGCTGTTGGGCGTACAGGTGCAGTGTGGAACCAACATGATGCCTACCGCGGTGGCAACGCTGCGCAACAACGAGAGCGGCGAAGAGATCACAGAGGTGAGCTTTGGCTCAGGTCCGGTTGACGCGGTCTACACCTGCATCGACAAGGTTGTACAGCAACCTAATGAGCTGACGGAGTTTCTGGTGCAGGCGGTGACGGAAGGCATTGATGCGAACGGGGACGTGACGGTGCGTATCGAGGCGCCAGAAAGCCGCGGTCATAGCAGGACTGCGCAGGGGCGCACGCGGCGGCGTTTGTTCAGTGGCAGGGGGGTGGATACAGATATCATCGTTGCGAGCACGAAGGCTTATCTGCAGGCATTGAATAAGTTGTGTGCGGCGGATGAGGATGACGCTGAGGTCGCGATTGCTGCCGGGGATGGTGAGGTGGCGACGGTTGGGATTTAGTTAAGGTATCGAGCAAAGGGGCGGCGATACGGGAGAATCCGAATCGCCGCCCCTTTTTTTGTTTCCTGGAACTGAAAAGAAACGACCATTCAGTTCTCATCTGCTTTACAATTCAGCGGTGTTGATTTCATGGCGACTCCAGACAAAAAGCCCCGGGCCACCAGATTCTGCAGAAAGGCTGAGCAATTGTATCAGCCGTTTCGCAGAGTTTTCCTCGCGCTTTTCCTACTCGGAACAATTCTGCCGCCTGCAACCGCAAAGGCACAGGATGCCTCGCCTACGTTTACGATTTCCGAGTGCGAGGAAGTCGAAGAAGAACTCCTATTAAGTGACCTCAATCGTATCACTAGTGCCGTATTGGAACGAGACAGGAGTGGGCTAGACTTAGCCAAGATCGTCGAAGAGAATTGGAGAGAACTTGATCTGGACAGCGTGGTGGACAAAGCTGTCGACGAGGCTACACAACGGGTTCGAGAAGAAAGAGGTACACTAGATCGGATCTTTTCCGGATGGTCGGAAGAAAAGGCGGCAGAGTTTGCTGAGGCAATCGCCAATCAGGCTTTCGACTCTCCAGAATTTCGCACAGCCATCGACAGTCTGTCCTCGGCAATCGTGGATGACTTGACCGTCGAGATTCATTTGATGACAGTGAAATCTGCTTCTTCTGCATTCTTATGTGTACAGGAATTCATCGACGCCAAGTTTTCTGACGTCATGTCGGAAGTCTTGGAGGATAGTACGAAAGCCTGGTTGGAAAGTCTTGAATTAGGAAACATTGAAGGAGAGACTGACTTTGTCGATTTGGGAGACCGGACATTGTCATTTGTCGGCATCGGCGCAATCGTGGGCACACAAATTGCTAATGTTATTGCCAGAAGGGTCGCCCAAGGAATTCTTGGTAAAGTCGTCACGCGTATTCTTGGTAGGGCGGCCACCGCTGCCGTCCCAGTTGCAGGCTGGGTAATCGGTGGGGCCCTGATAATTTACGACGTTTATCAGGCTTGGAATGGTTCATTGCCTCAGATTCAGGATGACCTCAAGTCTGAAGATGTGAAGCAGACCATCCGCAGTGAAATCGTTTCTGTCGTGGATCAGGAATTAACCAACTCAATGCCAGGGATCTCCCAATCAGTCACGATCGAGATTTACAGACGATGGCGGAGTTTCCTTCAGGACTTCGAGCACGTCCTGAGGCTGGCCGAAAGTAATGAAGAGTTTCGTCTCATACTGGAAGACGTTACGCCAGACCAGGTTGACAAGCTGTCCGAATTGGTTGAGGTGACAGTCGATGTACTAGGCATAGAGTGGTTGAACAGACTTATTAGCTCGGGTGAATTCAAACTTATCTTTGATCTCCCTAGAGCGTCATTCAAGATTCTTCGTGACACCGCTGATCCGGGCTTGGTCCTGAGGTGGGCCCAAGTTGCCGACGTTAGAATAGTCAGTGTAGCCGAGACGGAACTATACAAGTACACATCGCCCGAAATGGTTGGGGATCGTGAGACTCTGGAGAAGATTCTTGCACTGGAAGATTCCTTGCTGATAAAGGACTTGATGCAGAAAGGAGTGGAAGAACGAAAGGCGTTGCTGGGATTGCCTACGGCGCAGACTAAGTGGATACTTTCGGAACTGTCTAGCCCACAGATTGACTGGGTGATCTCATATCTCTTGGATTTGCCTTCGTCCTCCCACGGCCGACTGGTGGATTTCTTAGTTCGGGATCGCGGCCTGATCTCCGTTTTGCTGGAGTCTGAGGGCTTGCAGGCCCAGTTTGCCGCTGTTCTTAGTCTTGCTGGGGATTTCAATGAAATCAATCTGATTCTAGTCGAAACGCCAGCTGAGGAAGTGGAAAAACTGTCTCTTCTCGCAAATGTGGCGTCCGAAGCATTGGATGCTGAAAAGTTAACGGACATGATTGAGTCGGGCCAGTTCAAGGAGATCCTTGCTCTTCCTGAGAAGGCCTATGAAATCCTTCGCGAAAGTGGTAGTCCGACAGTTGTCTTAGCTTGGGCCGAACTGGCTGGCGAGGCCATCGAGCAAGTAGTGGAGACAGGGCTTCACATCGTGTCGGCCCCAGAGGATTTCTCGGGGCTAGTTGAATTGGAACGAGTGCTAGAAATCGAACACGTTGTGGCGATCCAGAGACTCATGGCGATGGATCCGAAAGAAAGAGAATCTTTGCTTCAGCTGCCGGTGGAAGAAGCAAGAAGCGCCCTATTGTCCGATCTGTCCGACGATGAGCTGTCCTGGCTCGCATCCTACCTTCCCTACCTCTCGCCTTCAGCCCGGACAATATTCGCATCGAGTATCACGAAAATGCCGGAACTCGTGCCTGTCTTGCGAACTTCTGAGGATCTGGGGCAGAGATTCCAGCGTGTTCTGGAACTTGCTGCTAACATTCCGCTCTTGAGAACCATCTTGGATAGTGTCAACCCGAATGGTATCGCAAAGCTTTCCGATCTGGTTGTTATTGTGGAGGACTCGCTTGCTCCCGATTCGCTGCCAGAATTATTCGCTTCCGGCCAGTTTGCGAGCATACTGTCCCTCCCAGTAGAAGCGTTTAAGATCCTTGCGTGGAGCGGGAATCCAGCAGTTACAATCGAATGGGCGCAATTGGCCAGGGACGCCATTGATAAGGTCGCCGCGACAGAGCTGTATAAGGAAGCGGACCCCGATCACTTCAGGAATCAAAAGGAACTTGACAAGGCCTTAGCTCTTGTAGGTTCGGAAACATTGACATGGTTAATTCAACTCGAACCAAAAGGGAGAGAATCTGTATTTTCATTGGATGCAGACCCCGAAATAAAGTGGCTCCACGAGTATAGTATTGACCTGACAGAAGAAAACACGGTTTTGGTAGCACATTCAATTGACCTGAATCCGGCAATGTTGGCTGAGCTTGACAAAGAGAGTGTTGGGCAGTCTGTGAAGAGTTCGCAGAACCTCGAGCAAGCTTTGTCTTTCGTCTCTGGAAGAGTCGAGAAACCTCAAGACTGGTGGCCCACTGCATTAATGCTGTCAGGCGCGATTGACGTCTCCTCTGGAAACCAACCCTGGCAACTCTACTGGCACTACCATCAGGCGCAGTCAATCATTCTCTTGGGAGCGCTCCTTTTGCTGGCGGCTCTAGCGCTCTCAGTCGTCTGGCTCGGCCGCCGCCAGCACCTGCCGAAGATTCGTGACTATATAAGTCGACTCTTGGGAGGTCAAGCATAGTGCAGAAGCCAAACCAGAAGCAGCGCTACAGTCTGACAGTCTCTTTTTTCATCTCGATGCTGATTTTGTCGTTGTCGCTCCCAAGTGCGGCCAGGGCCCAAAGTACCGCTCCTGGCTCCTACACATTTGAAGAATGTGACCAGGTTGACGAAGCCAGTCTCCGCGACGAATTGAACCGGATCACCCAAACGGTGGCCGCGGATGAGCAAGGTCGTCTCGATGTGGCCGGGATTGTTAGTCGCCACTGGCGAGACATGGGAATGGACTCGAGAGTAGACAACGCCGTAAATGAAGCAATCGAACTAGTAGGCAGTGATACAAGCTTCTGGGAACTGATCTGGTCGGCGTGGTCTCCTCCCAAAGCGGAGGAGTTGGCTACGAAGGTGGCTGAGGAAGCATTCGGCTCCGATGGATTCGCGAGTCGGTTCGACGAACTTTCGACTCTGGTCGCAGATGACATCGTGGAAGAGATTCGATTGGTGACGGCTAAGTCGGCGTCTTCGGCACTGATCTGCGTGCAGGAATTCATTGGTGGACGGTTCTCAAAAACGTTAACAGCAGAGTTGAACCGGCAGATAGAGGCAGATTTGGAACTGTTGAAGCTCGATCCGGATACTGATCAGAGCTTCCTTGACATCCTCGAGATTCATTCGAACCTCGCGGGTGGCGTCGCAGTGGTTATCGGTTCAACAATTGGGGCCGCGTTAGCCAAGAGGCTGGCCAGCGTCTTTACGAAGAATATCATTGGCCGAATCCTGTCACGTATCCTAGTAAGAGTTGCAGCTGTGGGCATCCCTTTCGTTGGTTGGATTGTCGGAGGCGCTCTTGTCGTCATTGACCTGTACAACTCCACAGATGGTGCGCTGCCTTTCATCCAAGACTCATTCCAAGAAGACACTGTCAAGACTGAAATGCAAGAATGGATGGCTGAGGCTGTGGGTGAAGGGCTGCGACTGGAAATGCCTACTCTGGCGAGAAATGTTGCAGATAGTGCTTTCAGCCAGTGGCAGGAATTCCGCCGGAAGTTCGCTCGCGTCCTCGCATTATCCGAGACGAATCCACGCTTCAAGCAGATCCTGGACTTCACAGAGGTAGATCAACTTGCCAAGCTTTCAGAACTGGTTGCATTGGTGGAAGAGTATGAGCCGGACAGGCTGGAGGATCTGCTCAATTCAGGGCAGTTCGAGTTCATGCAAACTCTACCTGAAGAAGCATTGGAAATTTTTCGGCATTCGGGAAGTTCGGAGACTCTTATGGGTTGGGCCGAACTCGCCAGTGACCTCATTCTCAATGTGGTCCAGCACCAATTGTATCTCGTGAGTGAAGCAGCTGACTTCGTGGACCGCGATGAATTGGAAACCGTCTTGATGCTAGAAGACGAGACAGCCATTCGTAAGTCGATGTCACTGAACTCGGAGGAGAGAGAGGCTCTGTTGGCCCTTACATTGGAATCTGCTCGGTCCTTGCTCCTCGGCGAATTGGACACAAGCCAACTATCTCTTATCGCCGCGAGGTATCTGAAGGCACTGTCACCTCAGGATGCAGAAATTCTGGCGAATTTCGTTCTGAACAATCCGGCACTGATCTCTTTGCTCGAAAGCGAAACTGTTCAGAATGCGGTACTTCAAAGTCAGAACCTGCAGGCAGCACTTAGCTTTCTCTCAGAAGGAATGAATAGGGAGCAGTGGCCAGGCAGAGTTTTCCAAGTCTTGGAGGACTTGGGCCCCGTGCTTTCCGGCGATGTCTCCTGGCTGCTGTTCTGGGTAAAGAATGGAAGTACCATTAGCAATCCGCGCAACTTGCTCCCCATTCTAGGTGGATTGCTACTGCTGTTCCTCACTCTGAAAATCGCTTGGGGTCGTCGCCGCACGGAGGTGAGTGTAACCGTCAATGTCCCAGATCACCGCGAGGCAGACAGGGAACGAGAATGAAACTGATCGCCCTTGAACAGCCCCACCGCTCCGATGTCGAAGTCGGCGAGTTTCTCTTCGTTGTCGTAGTGTACGCCGCCAATATCGTAAGGGATGTCAGAGAAAACATCCGTAATCTCGTCGGCGGGCGCATGACCCATTACGAAGCACTGATCGAAAAAGCAATCGAGCAGGGCCTCGCCGACCTGGAGCAGAAAGCGGCGGATCGGGGCTATGATGGGGTCCTTGGAGTAAAATTCAGCCACCCTTTGGTCGTAGATGGTGGTGTCGAAGTAATCCTGTACGGCAATGGTTATCGCTTGCCAGTCGAAGGAGACAATAGTTGACGGAGAGTCCCGTACTCTGCGGGCCCTCGGTTAACTGCCTGGCCGTCTCTCGGGATTGGATCTCCTGCACCAGGTTCCAGCGGTAGTTGAGATCCTAGTGCAGCCCTCAATTCTGGCCACTGAATTGACGCGACAATCTCACCCCTTTCTAGCATTCTCATCAGGCCGAAATCGCCCTAGAGAGATTGACCTCGGTGCTGTCTGTCAGAGACCAGAATCAGGCATGTTCCTCAAACGGGCAAGAAGTTGACGGACGGCCTTTTCTCGTGTACATTATATGTTATGATCGCGGGTTTATCCCGCCAAAATATGCCTGTAGGCAAGGTATTCGCGATTCGACAATGACGTCATCCGGTCTTTGCAGACGCTCTTGCTTCGCATCAGTCGCTGGCTTTTGCCGCTCAGATGCAGAGAAGGTATCGCCTAATCAACTGCTCTGAATGAACGACGCGAATCGAAAGACTTTATTGGGGAGATGTCGTTATGTCGGAAATGCAACTTATTCCTACCTCTTGTAAACATCCCGCGCTCCATCCCGGTACCGGACTCCCGGAAAAGCAGGGCCTCTACGATCCGCGCTACGAACACGACGCTTGCGGCGTAGGCTTCGTCGTCGACATTGAGGGCCGAAAGTCACATTCCATAGTTTCGCAAGGGTTGGAAGTGCTGTTCAATCTGGCGCATCGCGGCGCGTGCGGATGCGAGCCGAACACCGGCGACGGGGCCGGCGTCCTCATACAGATGCCCGACAAATTCATGCAGAAGGTTGCGGATGAGGAAGGCATTGAGCTCCCGCCTGAAGGCGAGTACGCAGTGGGGATGGTATTCCTGCCGCAAAGAGGGGACTTCCGTTTCCGGTGTGAGCAGCTCTTCGAAAAGATAATTCGCTCTGAAGGCCAGACCGTGCTCGGGTGGCGCACAGTGCCGACGGTCAATGATGCGTTGGGCCATACTGCGCGTTTGGGGGAACCGGTTGTCCGCCAGGTCTTCATCGGGCGCAATGAGGAGCGGCTGACGGGCGGTGACGACCTTGCATTTGAACGCAAGCTCTATGTGATACGCAAGTTGGCAGAGAACCAGATCCGCTACTCGCCTCTTCGCGAAGGCAGATCGTTTTATATCGCCAGTCTCTCTGCACGCACGGTTGTTTATAAGGGGATGTTGATGGCGCCGCAGGTCGAGGGTTTCTACCCGGACTTGCAGGATGAGGACATGGAATCGGGACTGATAGTTATCCACTCCCGCTTCAGTACAAATACGTTCCCCAGTTGGGAGCGCGCTCACCCTTACCGGTACATGATCCACAATGGTGAGATCAACACGTTGCGCGGCAACGAAAACTGGATGCATGCTCGACAGTCGCATTTTGAAAGCGAGTTGTTCGGCGACGATATCAAGAAGGTGCTGCCAATCATTCATGAGGACGGCAGCGACTCTGCCAAGTTTGACGAAACTATGGAGTTTCTCTATCTGTCCGGGCGCTCGTTGCCGCATGCGATGATGATGATGATCCCGGAGCCGTGGTCGCAGCATGAAACCATGAGCGACTCCAAAAAGGCTTTCTACGAATACCACAGCACGATGATGGAACCGTGGGACGGACCGGCCTCAATGGTATTCACGGATGGCTCGATAGTAGGCGCCGTGCTGGACCGCAACGGACTGCGCCCCTCTCGCTACTGTGTCACCAAAGACGGCATCGTGGTGATGGCGTCAGAGGTAGGTGTACTGGCAATCGAACCGGACCGCATTCTCAAAAAGTCGCGCCTGGAACCGGGGCGGATGTTCCTTGTCGATACAGAAGAAGGACGCATTATTTCCGACGAGGAGCTGAAGGAGACGATGGCCGCGGCGCATCCTTACCGTGAATGGCTTGACGAGCACCTGGTCAGCCTGGATGAAATTCAGCAGCCGGATGTCGAAGTGCCGGGCGTTGACCATGCAACTATGCTCGAGCGACAGCAGATTTTCGGTTATACCTTCGAGCAGTTGCGTATTTTGCTTGCGCCGATGGCAACCGACGGTGTTGAAGCTCTGGGCGCCATGGGCAACGACACACCGGCCGCAGCCCTCTCCAACCACTCGCAACTTCTGTACAACTATTTCAAGCAGCTCTTTGCCCAGGTGACCAACCCTCCCATTGACGCAATTCGCGAGGAATTGATTACCGCTACTGAAGTCATGATGGGCACCGAGTTGAACCTTCTCGAAACCAAGCCCGAAAACTGCCACCAGCTGAAGCTGAGCCGTCCGATCCTCACCAATGAGGAACTTGCCAAAATCCAGCACATTCAACATACCGACGCAACTGGCTTCCACGCTAAGACACTGCCTATCCTCTTTGATGTGAATGGTGGCCAAGAGGCGTTGGAGCAGGCGCTTGAGGATCTCTTCCAAGCGGCTACGGACGCTATAGAGGAAGGTATCAATATCCTGATTCTTTCGGACCGGGGCGTCGCCCCCGGCACCGCGCCCATCCCTGCCTTGCTGGCAACGTCCGGATTGCATCACCACCTGATCCGCAACGAAACACGCACTCAAACCGCTCTGGTCGTCGAATCTGGCGAACCGCGTGAGGTCCACCACCTGGCTTTGCTGATCGGTTTTGGCGCGACGGCCGTCAACCCGTATCTGGCGATGGAGACGCTGGATCAGATGATCCAGAATCGGCTGCTCGTCGATATCGACCACGACACGGCGATTTACAACTACGTCAAGGCAGCAATGAAGGGTGTCGTCAAGGTGCTGTCGAAAATGGGCATTTCGACAATTCAGAGTTACTGCGGCGCGCAGATTTTCGAAGCGCTTGGCCTCAGCCAGAATCTGGTGGACAAATACTTTACCTGGACCTCCAGCCGCGTCGAAGGAATCGATCTGCCGGAGATCTATGACGAGATCAAGATGCGCCACGACCGGGCCTACCCTGTCCGCATCTTTGCCTCAGCCCAGACAAACGGTCATGCGCCCGATGTTGAACACGCCGGACCGGCTGCTTCCAATGGGAATGGTCACGCCGGCCAACTGCTCTCTCCCGGCGGCGATTACCAGTGGCGCAAAGACGGCGAACTGCATCTGTTCAACCCCCGCACGGTTCACCTGCTGCAAAAGGCGGCCCGCGACAACGACTATGCCTCGTTCAAAGGCTACACGCAGGACATCGACGAGATGAATAAGGAGTGGTGCAACCTGCGCGGCTTGCTTGAGTTCAATCTCGACGGCGTAGAGAGTATTCCAATCGAAGAGGTGGAACCGGTAGAATCTATTTGCAAGCGCTTCAAAACGGGGGCGATGTCCTACGGATCGATTAGCAAAGAGGCACACGAGACTCTGGCGATTGCGATGAACCGCATCGGTGGACGCAGCAATACCGGTGAAGGCGGCGAAGATCCTGCCCGCTATCATCTTGAACCGAACGGCGACTCGAAGAACAGCGCCATCAAACAGGTGGCCTCGGCCAGATTCGGCGTGACCAGCAACTACCTTGTCAACGCCAGAGAGCTGCAGATTAAGATGGCGCAAGGGGCAAAGCCGGGCGAAGGCGGACAGCTACCCGGCAAGAAGGTATATCCCTGGATCGCCGAGGTGCGGCACTCGACGCCGGGCGTCGGACTTATCTCGCCACCGCCCCACCATGACATCTATTCGATCGAGGACTTGGCCGAACTGATCCACGACCTCAAGAATTCCAATCATAATGCTCGCATCAACGTCAAACTAGTGTCAGAGGTAGGTGTGGGCACCGTCGCTGCCGGCGTCGCAAAGGGTCACGCAGACGTGATTCTAATCAGCGGCCACGACGGCGGGACAGGCGCCTCCCCACAGACAAGTATCAAACACGCAGGCCTGCCTTGGGAGCTGGGCGTCGCCGAGACCCACCAGACGCTGCTCATAAACAATTTGCGCAGCCGTGTGGTGGTAGAGACGGACGGCCAGCTAAAGACCGGGCGCGACCTGGCGATTGCTGCCCTGTTGGGGGCCGAAGAGTACGGCTTTGCCACGAGTCCGCTTGTAGCCTTGGGATGCATCATGATGCGCGTCTGTCATTTGGACACCTGCCCGGTCGGCGTCGCCACGCAGAACCCCGAGCTTCGGAAGAAATTTACCGGCGACCCGCAGGACGTGGTCAATTTCATGCAGTTTATGGCCCAGGAGCTGCGGGAGTACATGGCGAAGCTTGGATTCCGTACAGTAAATGAGATGATCGGGCGCACAGACCGCCTGCTCCCGCCCAAGGCCATCACACACTGGAAAGCCCAGGGCATCGACCTGACCGCGATCTTGCACCGGCCGGACGTGCCGGATGACTGGGGACGATACTGTCAGATCGAACAGGATCACGGTCTGGACAAAGCGCTTGATAACACAACGCTCCTCGACCTTTGTATGTCGGCACTCGAAAACAGCGCCGAGGACGTGCAGGAAGCCCACGCCGCCCAGCAGGACGAAGGCAAAAGCCTATCGTTGACAAAGGTGAAGGAATCCCTGCCAATTCGCAACACCAACCGGGTTGTCGGTACCATTACGGGCAGTGAAATCACCCGCCGCTTTGGGCCTGACGGACTGCCGGAAGACACTATACAACTGCATTTCCAGGGCGCAGCCGGTCAGAGCTTCGGCGCATTTATCCCTAAAGGCATGACGCTCGAACTGGAAGGCGACGGCAACGATTATTTTGGCAAGGGACTCTCCGGCGGCAAGATTATCGCTTATCCGCCATATGGTTCGACGTTCAAGGCCGAAGACAATATCATAATTGGCAACGTGGCCTTCTACGGCGCGACCAGTGGTGAGGCCTATGTCCGCGGTATGGCTGGCGAGCGCTTCTGTGTACGCAATTCCGGGATGCATGCGGTTATTGAAGGTGTCGGCGACCATGGCTGCGAATACATGACAGGCGGCAGAGTGGTCGTACTCGGGCGCACGGGAAGAAACTTTGCCGCAGGTATGTCGGGTGGCATCGCCTACGTCTTTGACGAGGAACCCGTTGACGGCGTCCACTTCAAACAGCGCGTTAACCCGGAAATGGTAGAGACGGAAGAGTTGCAAGATCCGGAAGAAATCGCCGAAGTACGGGAATTGATTCAACGCCACTACGCCTACACAAATTCGGAAGTGGCCCAACGGGTGCTTTCAGACTGGGACGCGTCTTTGTCCAACATTGTCAAAGTAATGCCGAAAGACTATAAGCGGATGCTGCAATGCCTTGCCGAAGTAGAAGCCACCGGTCTCAAGGGCCAGGAGGCGCTGATGGCCGCCTTCGAACGCAACAGCCAGGACGTGGCGGCGCGGGTGAGCGGCAACTGAGTATTGCGTTACCAAAAATCTCGACCAGGTATTGCGAGCTGAAACCCACAACGCAATACGCAGTCAGGAGATACAGAATGGGTAAACCTACCGGCTTTCTTGAATTCGAGCGGCAGCCTTTTCCAGAGCGCGCGCCCCTTGAGCGAATTCAAGATTGGGATGAATTTCATCTCCATTTATCGACAGAGGACCTTCAGCACCAAGGTGCCCGCTGCATGGACTGCGGTATCCCCTTCTGCCATACCGGAACGATGCCTGAAGGTGGCTGCCCGATCAATAATCTGATCCCGGAGTGGAACGATCTGGTCTATCAGAACCGGTGGCGGGAAGCGCTGGACAGGCTGCATGCTACCAACAATTTTCCCGAGTTCACCGGCCGGGTCTGCCCGGCGCCGTGTGAAGGCTCCTGCACCTTGGGCATCATTGATCCGCCGGTCACGATCAAGAGCATCGAATGCGCGATCATCGACAGGGGCTTTGAAGAAGGCTGGGTCCACCCGCAGCCGCCCTCAGTTCGCACCGGTAAGAAGGTTGCGGTCGTCGGTTCAGGGCCGGCGGGGCTAGCCTGCGCCGCGCAACTAAACTCTGCCGGTCATACCGTTACAGTCTATGAAAGAGCGGACAGGATCGGCGGGCTGCTGATGTACGGCATCCCCAACATGAAGCTGGAGAAGGAGCGGGTAGAACAGCGCGTCGACTTGATGCGCGCCGAAGGCGTGACCTTCGTCACCAACTGCGAAATTGGCACAGACATAGCGGCCGACGGTCTCCTGGACGAGAACGATGCCATTGTGCTGTGCGGCGGCGCCACCAATCCAAATAATCTGCCAATTGAGGGCAGGGAGTTGGAAGGCGTTCACTTTGCGATGGAGTTCCTGCACGGCAATACCAAGAATCTCCTGGATGGCAAGTATGGCGAGGTTCCCGGTGAGGGCTACAGTTACCCCTTCATATCTGCCGAAGGCAAAGACGTAATCGTAATTGGAGGCGGTGACACGGGCAACGACTGCCTTGGGACTGCGATGCGGCACGGGTGCAATAGCGTCAACATGTTCGAAATCATGCCCATGCCGCCGCCAGAACGGGCCCCAAGCAATCCGTGGCCCGAATGGCCGAACATTTTTCGTGTCGACTACGGTCACGCCGAGGCCGCGGCTCGCTTTGGCGACGACCCGCGCACTTTCCTGATCAGCACCAAGAGGTTCGTAGGAGACGAACATGGCCGGCTCAAGGAGTTGCATACGGTCATGATTGAGTGGCTGCCGAGCGTAAACGGACAACGTCCGCAGTTGCGTGAGGTACCGGGAACCGAGAAAGTGTGGCCTGCCCAGTTGGTGTTTCTGGCAATGGGCTTTCGCGGGCCGGAGAACCCAGTTCTGGATCAACTCGGAGTCGACAGGGATGCCCGCTCCAACGCCCAGGCCGAATACGACGATTTCGCCACCAATGTACCCGGGGTATTCGCAGCAGGCGACATGCGCCGCGGACAGAGCCTGGTGGTATGGGCGATCGATGAAGGTCGCGGCGCGGCGCGCGAATGCGACCGCTTTCTGATGGGTGAGACGAGCCTGCCCTAAGCGGTTGGTTCGTAACTACTAAGCCACAGCAGTTGACCAGCCAGTCAACCTTGGAACCATTCAGGCTCTTGGTGACGCAACTGGTGTGCAGCCGCCGTCATGCTCGCCAGCCGACACGTTGCGAAGAAGGCACACGGTCGGTGAGGCATGTTTTTGTAGGGGGGCGTTGCGGGGGCGCAGCCCCTGCACAAGGGAGGGCCGAAGGCCCGACCGCCCGCAACTGCAGTGGTCAGTGGTCGGTGATCAGTGGTCAGAGACTGCAGCGATTGATCGAGGATAGGTGTGAGAAGAGAAGTGAGGAGCGAGTCGCCTTCGCTTGCCTCATTCAGGATCGCAAATCAGTTGCGGCTGAGTAGTTACGTTGATTCTAAATTTGGCAAGAAGATTCAAGTAAGGAAATCGAGAATGGGAAAGACGCTGTTCGAGAAAATCTGGGATTCACACGTCATAGCGCAGGATGAAGGCGCGCCGGCAGTGCTGTATATCGACGCCCACCTTGTGCACGAAGTCACCTCCCCGCAGGCATTTGCCACGCTTCGTGAGCGGGGATTGCCCGTGCGGCGCCCAGACAAAACCTTCGCCACGATGGACCACGCCATTCCGACACGAATCGGGGCGGTGGAGGTCGATTGGCCGGAAGACGCGGCCACGCAGGTGCGCGCCTTGCGCCAGAACTGCGCTGATTTCGACGTTCCACTCTACGATATAGAGGGTGATATTCAGGGTATCGTTCACGTGATTGGACCGGAATTGGGCGTCACCCAGCCAGGAATGACGATCGTGTGCGGCGACAGCCACACCAGCACGCATGGCGCGTTTGGCGCGCTGGCGTTCGGCATTGGTACCAGCGAAGTCGGTTATGTACTGGCGACGCAGTGCCTTATGCAGGCGCAGGCGAAGACGTTTGCAATCAATGTTGAAGGTTCGCTGGGCCTGGGAATCACCGCAAAAGATATTATTCTCGCAATAATCGCCAAGAATGGCGCCGGCGGCGGGGCCGGTCATGTCTTCGAATACCGAGGCCCGGCAATCCGGGCGCTAGACATGGCCAGCCGAATGACCATATGCAATATGAGCATTGAGGGCGGGGCCCGCGCAGGCCTGATTGCGCCGGACGAGACCACTTTCGATTACATCAAAGGGCGCGAGTTCGCGCCCAAAGGCGACGACTGGGACCGGGCTGTCGCTTTTTGGCGCACTTTGCAGACGGATGAAGATGCAGAATTTGACCGGGAGCTGACTCTGGACGCGTCATCTCTTGCGCCAATGGTGACCTACGGAACCAACCCCGGCCAGGGTGTAGGCGTGACCGAACGCGTGCCCAGAGCGAGTGACCTGGAAGACCCGGCGGAAAGGCGCAGTCTGCAAAACGCGCTTGAATATATGGGCCTGTCCGAAGGTCAACCTATTGAAGGCCAGCACGTGGATATCGTTTTCATAGGCTCCTGCACAAACAGCCGCATCGAAGACCTGCGGGCGGCAGCCGCCATCGCTAAGGGCGGCCGCGTCCCGGCACATGTGGAGGCGCTGGTCGTGCCTGGGTCCAAGGCCGTCAAAGCGCAAGCCGAGTCTGAAGGACTCGATCGCATCTTCAGTGAGGCCGGCTTTGAATGGCGCGGCGCGGGCTGCAGCATGTGTCTGGCCATGAATGATGACAAGGCGGGCGAAGGCAAGTACGTCGCCAGCACAAGCAATCGTAACTTTATGGGCAGGCAGGGGCCGGGCAGCCGTTCGTTGCTCATGAGCCCAATCATGGCAGCAGCAGCAGCAATCAACGGGCGTGTCACCGATGTGCGGGAGATTCTCTGATGCAACCTTTCACGACCTTGAAGGCGACGGCGCTGCCGCTGCGAACCGAAAACGTCGACACTGATCAGATAATTCCGGCCCGCTATCTCACCGCGGTCACGCAGGAGGGAATGGGAGATGGGCTGTTCTCCTGGTGGCGATACAATCGCGATGGCAGCCCGAATCCTGATTTCGTTCTCAATCAGCCCCAATATCAGGGATCTGAAATAGTGGTGGCCGGCCGCAATTTCGGCATCGGTTCCAGCCGCGAACATGCGGTCTGGGCTCTCAACCAATACGGATTTCGGGCGGTGATTTCACCAGCATTCGCTGACATCTTCTACAACAACAGCCTGAAGAACGGACTGTTGCCGATCAGAATGCCGGAAGAAACTGTCAGCCAGTTGCTCGATCTGATCGAGGAAGTTCCGCATACAAGCATCAGCATCGACCTGCCAAGCCAGACCGTTACAGTGCCGGGTTTTGACGGCGGCAACGCGGCTTCGGATGGCTCCTGGTCATTCGAGATCGATCCTTTCCGCAAGCAGTGTATGCTGCGCGGCCTGGACGACCTGGGCTATCTTCTGGACAAGGAGGAGCAGATTAGCGCCTTCGAGGCCGCGGCGTCACTCTGACAGTTCTTCGTTTCCCGTCGCCCTGCGCAGAAGAGCCGGCTGTGGCGACATCAGACGGCAGACTGGTATACCGAATGGGGATGAAGCGGGATGACAACAGGCGCGCCTCCGGTGGATGGCAAGAGTTCGGTGTGGAGAGACCCCTCTCTGGTCGACAATTTCTTGCGAAATGTCCGCAAAAGCGTCCCACTGGCCCAGATCCAGTTGGATGTGATGATGCGCGTCATTGCCGGGCCGGAGGAGGACTTGACGCAAGGAGAGCAACAGGTACGGAATTTCCTTGACCTCGGCTGCGGCGACGGTATCCTGGCGGCGACAATATTGGAAAAGTATCCACACGCCAAGGGTACTTTGGTCGACTTCTCAATGCCAATGCTGCAGGCAGCACTGCAAAATCTGCGGGCCTACAGCAAATCTCTCCATGTTTCGTCAGTTGACTACTCCGACCCCTCCTGGTTTGACGTCGTCTCCAGTCATGCTCCTTTCGATGTGATCGTCTCCGGCTTTTCCATCCATCACCAACCCGATGCCGTCAAGAGCCAGGTATATACGGACATCTTCGACTTGCTGTTGCAGGGCGGTGTCTTCGTAAACATTGAGCATGTCTCCTCGTCCACACGCCGGATTGAGGCCCTGTATGACGACTATTTCATCGACAGTCTGTGGGCAAGTCAATTGACTGGCGGCGACGCCCAGACACGCGACCAGGTCGCCAGTGCGTACCACAAGCGCGATGACAAACAGGAAAACATTCTGGCTTCGGTTGAGTTGCAGTGCGAATGGCTACGCGAAATCGGCTTTGAAGATGTAGACTGCTATTTCAAAGTTTTTGAGCTGGCCGTTTTCGGCGGAAGGCGACCGCAGATGACAGAGGATGACATTGAATACCTGGAATAGCAGTAAAGACAGGAATTCGCAGTTTTCTACTTTGCGGAATGCCACGAGGAAATACCATCACAATCTCACAAGATTGGTTCACCGGACCAGATTCGAATCCGGGTTGTTAGGTAAGCAATAATAGCAGTTTCTCGCACAAGCCATTTCGACGCCCGCACTCGAGGAGAGATATCACGAACCCGAGGCGGTACTTAAGAAGGAACTCTAACGAATGGATGCAACGATTGTTATTTTGGACGGCGATGGCATCGGCCCGGAAGTGACGGCGGAGGCCAAGAAAATCCTGGCGGTTGTAGCCGAGCGGTTCGGCCACGGTTTTGCGTTTAACCACCAGATTATCGGCGGGGGCGCCATCGACCAGTTTGGCACCAGTCTGCCTGAGGAGACGTTGGCGGCCGCTGCCGCGGCTGAAGCCGTCCTGTTGGGCGCGGTTGGTGGGCCAAAGTGGGATGGTCCCGATTCGCCCGACAGGCCAGAACGGGGCGTACTTGCGCTGCGCAAAGGCCTGGACCTTTTCGCCAATCTGCGCCCGGTCAAGCTCCAGCCGCAATTGCTCTCCGCGAGCTCCATCAAGGAAGAGGTATTGGAAGGTGTCGATCTCCTGGTGGTGCGCGAGTTGACCGGAGGCATTTACTTCGGTGACCGCAAGGAGCCAGACGACGACTTCGAGGCCTACGACACCATGCTCTATACACGGCCGGAAATTGATCGGGTGGTGCGCCTGGCCGCGGACTCAGCCATGGAGCGCAAGCGCAAGCTCGCCAGCGTCGACAAGGCCAACGTGCTGGCCTCGTCGCGTCTTTGGCGCGGCGTTGCCACTGAAGCGCTTGCCGACTACCCCGAATTGGAAGTCGAGCACATTCTTGTCGACGCAATGGCCATGCACCTGATCCGCCGGCCGGCTGATTTCGACGTTATCGTAGCCGGCAACCTGTTCGGCGATATTCTCACGGATGAGGCGTCGATGCTGGCCGGTTCAATGGGCATGCTGCCTTCAGCCAGCTTGGGCGATGTCAACAACCGGCACAATCTGCCTCTCGGTCTCTATGAACCGATACATGGCAGCGCGCCCGACATCACCGGCCAAGGAATCGCAAACCCTCTGGCAGCAATTCTCAGCTGCGCCATGCTCCTACGCTACAGCCTCGGCCTGGAAGAGGAGGCGGCGGTCGTCGAAAAGGCGGTCGATGCCGTCCTGGCCCTGGGCGTGCGCACGCCGGACATCGCCCAGCCCGGGACGGAGTCAGCCGGCACTGAAGTGCTGGGAGATCTGGTAGCGCAGGAAGTCCGGGGCGCGTAAGGGTAGTTCGTTACGGTAGTTGATTTTTGGGGCACTTCGCCCTGTCAGTTGTAAGAGGAACGTTTCATGAGCTCCCAAAGCAGGGTAGCTGTATGGCTACTCTGACGAGCCAGGTGCAAAGTAGATCAGAAAGTGATACCCCTGGTGGCGGCTTGTCCGCGCAAGCCGACGCCGACAGCCGTTTGCGCTGGACAGTTCGCCAGCTGGGAAACGTGCTGGGGGAAACCATAGTAGAGCAGGAGGGCCAGGCAATCTTCGACCTCGTCGAGGAGTTGCGACGTCTCACTCGTGCTCAGCGCCAGGGAGATCAGAGTGCGGGTCCCCAGATCGAGCGCCTGACTGCAGAGTTGGTGGAAGATTTGGACGCTACACTCGGTGTGCTTAAAGCATTCACGTCCTATTTCCAGCTTGTAAACCTGGCAGAAGAGCAGCAGCGGGTCAGGGTAGTACGCCAGCGCGCCGCGCGGGCCGAAGAAAGTGGCCCGCCCATGCCCGAGACGATTCAGGCGGCCGTCAGTAGACTTCGAACAGCAGGTACGCCGGGGCAAGAGATGCGCAGCCTGCTCGAAGAGATGCTGATAAAACCGGTCTTTACTGCACACCCAACCGAAGCGAAACGGCGAACGATTCTCCTGAAGCTGCTCGATCTTTCGCGACTGTTACGTGAACTGGATGACCACGTCCTGTTGCCCAGTGAAAAAACGAGAACGTGGGAACAGATTCGTGAGATCGTAGTGTCACTGTGGCAGAGTGATGTGAACCGGGAACGCCGCCCCGATGTCCTGGACGAAGTCCGAGAAGGGCTCTATTTCTTTGACACGACACTGTTCGACCTGTTGCCGGAAATCTACGACGAGTTGCAGCGTGCGCTGCTGAAGGAATATCCAGATGAAGGCGGCGGGCCAGCCGATCCTGCCGTCAGTTTGCCCACTTTCTTGCGCTATGGATCATGGATTGGCGGAGACCGCGACGGCAACCCATTCGTTACTCAGGATGTTACCGAGGGCGCCCTGCGCCAGCAGAAGCAACAAGCGCTGGAGCTCTACCGGCGGGCGGTCGTGGGCATGTACGGTCATCTGAGTGTCGCCCGTACTCGCGGCGGCTTCTCACAAGCGTTTCTCGACAGCTTGGCGCACGACATTGAACGCGCGCCACTCGGTGACAAAGCCCGCCTGGACCGTTTTTCGCTTGAGCCGTACCGCCAGAAAATGATCCTGATTTACCGGCGTCTGGGCGCGACTTTGACGCAGAACAGGGAATCGTGGCACACGCAGAGACCGGATCCGTGGGCCTACCAGAATGCCGACGAATTCATCCAGGACCTGGAACTGATACAGAATAGCCTGCGCCAGAACAAAGGCAACCGGCTGGCTGAAGGCCGCTTCGCCCGCCTCGTGCAACAGGCACGGATCTTCGGCTTCCATCTCGCTTCGATGGACATACGTCAGCACTCCGGCCGCCATTTGGAGGCGGTGGCCGAGTTGCTGCAGCGTTACTATCGACCTCAGGATAGCAACTTCAACTACATGAAACTGTCGGAAGCGGACAAGACCCGTCTTCTGGTCGGGGAGATTGAAAGCCCGCGACCGCTGACCGCCCGCCTCCAGTACAGCGGTGAGACCAACGAAACGGTCGCCCTTTTCCGCCTCATCCGCCAGGCCCATGAACGCATCGCTCCTGAGGCCATCGGCGCCTACATTATCAGCATGACGACCTCGGTCAGCCACGTGTTGGAGGTCCTGTTGCTGGCCAAGGACGCCGGCTTGTTCGGCAAAATCGACATTGCGCCGCTCTTTGAAACTATCGAAGACCTTGTCGGTGCGCCAGCCATCATGCGCGCCCTTTTTGAATCGCCGATTTACCGCAAACATCTGGCGCAACGGGGCAACCGCCAGGAAATCATGATCGGCTATAGCGACTCCAATAAGGATGGCGGTTTCCTGCGCTCGAGCTGGTCGCTTTACCAGGCGCAGCAGGAATTGGCTCGTACCTGCCGTGCATACGACGTCAAACTGACGCTATTCCATGGCCGCGGCGGCTCGATCGGACGCGGCGGCGGGCCTGCCAATCGGGCCATTCTTGCACAGCCGCCGGGCTCCGTTCAGGGCCGGATCAAGATCACAGAACAGGGCGAAGTAATCAGTGCCCGTTACAGCAACCGTGCGGTCGCCCAACGGCATCTTGAACAGTTGGTCAACGCAGTCCTGCAGGCGAGCTGCGAGACTTATCAGGATTCACTGGAAGGCAAAGCAGAGAACGAGCCTTCTTCGCACGCGACTGCTCGGAGTTGGAGCGAAATTCTCGATGCCGCCAGCGAACGCTCCGAGCAGAAATATCGGACGCTGGTCGAAAGTCCGGCTTTCCTGCGCTATTTTCACGAGGCGACGCCGATAGAACAGCTGGCGCAGATGAATATCGGCTCGCGGCCGGCGAAGCGCCGCCAGACCTCCGACATCTCTGACCTGCGTGCAATTCCCTGGGTTTTTGCCTGGACGCAGAGCCGCGTAAACCTGCCTGGCTGGTACGGCCTCGGCACCGGTCTTACCACGGATTCGCCCCAACAGATGTCGGTCTTGCAAGAGATGTATCGGGAGTGGCCCTTTTTCCGCACTGTCATCGACCGAGCCCAGCTCTCAATGCGTCGGGCCGACATGACCATCGCGGCGCTGTATGCCGCGCTGGCCGAACCTGCAACGCAGCGCGCGGTCTTCGCAGAGATAATGGAAGAGTTTCGACGCGCAGAGCGGCTAATATTGGAGATTACCGGTCAGGCTGCTCTCCTGGACAACGAGCCCTGGCTGCAACGCAGCATCAATCTGCGCAACCCGTATGTCGATCCGCTCAACTACATCCAAGTCGCGTTGCTGAACAAGCAGCGAACTGCGAGTGGACAGAAGTCGACGGCAACGGGAGAACATGAAGGCCCGGAAGAAGATCCACGCTGGCGGCAGGCGATCCTTTTGTCCATTAACGGAATCGCCGCTGGTCTACAGGCGACGGGTTGACGGAAGCAAGTCAAATCGCAATGACCGTCAATCGCGGCGGTCACATTGAGTTAAGTGGAAGAAACTGCAATTATACGGAGTGAATAGAGGTGAGGATTCAACTTCTCGATACGACACTGCGCGACGGCACGCAAGCTGAGGGCGTCTCGCTTAGTTGCGACGACAAACTGCACATCGCCGCTCGTTTGGATGAGTTTGGCATCGACTATATTGAGGGAGGCTGGCCCGGCTCCAATCCCAAGGATATGGAGTTCTTCGACCGCGCTCGGCGCGAACTGGACCTGAAGCATGCCCGACTGACGGCATTCGGCTCGACCTGCAAAAGGGATGCAGACCCGGCCGACGACCCACAGATACAGCTGCTGCTGGAGGCCAACACACCGGTTATTTCGCTGTTCGGCAAGAGTTGGGATCTGCACGTACGCGATGTACTGCAGACGACGCCGGCAGAAAATCTGCGCATGATTCGCGAGTCCGTAGCCTATCTCGCTCGCCACGACCGTGAAGTCATCTACGATGCCGAGCACTTTTTCGACGGTTACAAAGAGAACGCGGACTATGCACTGGCAACCCTCAGAGAGGCAATTGCCGGCGGCGCGGCCAGCATTGTCCTCTGCGACACCAACGGGGGCGCACTGGTATGGGAGGTTGGCGAAATTGTGCGCGCCGTACGGCGCGCGCTGGCAGCCGAGATTGCATCCTTCAATGATAGCGAAAACGGAGGCCCTGCGAGTGGACGGTTGCGGTCGGGTAGCGTCAGGCTCGGCATTCATGCCCACAACGACGGTGACACGGGCGTCGCAAACTCGCTGGAAGCGATCCGGAATGGCTGTACCCACGTACAGGGCACTGTTAACGGCTACGGCGAGCGCTGCGGCAACGCCAACCTCGTTAGCATCATCGCCAACATGCAGCTCAAAATGGGCTACGACCTCGTGTCGCGGCAGGCGCTTGCCCACCTGACCGACCTCAGCCACTACGTCAACGAACTGGCCAATTTGCGGCCAAACACACACCAGCCTTTTGTCGGCCAGAGCGCCTTCGCGCATAAGGGCGGCACCCACGTCAACGCAGTCCTTAAGAACGTAGACAGTTACCAGCACGTCGACCCGGAGGAGATTGGTAACCAGACGCGGGTTCTCGTCAGTGAACTGAGCGGCAAAGACAATATCGCTGTCAAGGCGGACGAGTTCGGCGTCGAAGGCCTTTCACGCGAAAAGGAACGCGCCGTCCTTCAGCAGATCAAGGAAATGGAGAACATTGGCTTTGAATTTGAAAGCGCCGAAGCCAGCGTCGACCTGATGTTGCGCCGTTCAGGTGAAGCGTACCGGCCCAGTTTCTCGTTGATCGACTACACGGTATCGGTCGCGAACAGGGCCGGCCGCGGTTTGTCGTCCGAAGCGACCATCAAGGTCGAGGTCGGCGAACAGGTCTACCACGAGGTAGCCGAGGGCAACGGGCCCGTCAACGCGCTTATGCTGGCGCTGCGGAAGGCGATTCAAAGTTACTTCCCCCACCTGGACCGCCTGCACCTTCTGGACTACAAAGTGCGCATCCTCAACAGCGACCAGGGCACCGGCGCGTCCGTCCGCGTGCTGATCACCAGTTCGGATGGTGTGCGCAACTGGACCACCGTTGGCGCCAGTACCAACATCATCGAGGCGAGCTGGACTGCAATCTCAGACGCAGTCGAATACTTCCTCGTCACCTACGACCCACACGAGGAGACCAGTTCTTCAACCAGCGGCGCTGAAATTGACAGAATGACACCCATGGCGGACGAGGCGCCGCCAGTTGGCAAGCCTGTTCAAGCCGAAGATGGCCGACGTGCGCAGCTCACCAGCGCAACATAGAAGAAACGTAACTGCGGTTCTTAGTTTTCAGTTTTTGGTTTTCAGTGGAACACCGGCAGTTAGTGGTCGGTGGGTTTAGGCGGCAATTGGGGGAGTAGACTCCGTTCGCCAGACACGATGCTGGGGAAGAGTAAACACGGTCGGTGAGGCATGTTTTTGTAGGGGGACGCGGAACTGCAGGGGAACTGCGGGGGAACTGCGAGGGAACTGCAGGGATTAGGGGGATGAGACAGCAAGGGGGGGTAGACTCCGTTCGCCAGACACGATGCTGGGGAAGAGTAAACACGGTCGGTGAGGCATGTTTTTGTAGGGGGGCGTTGCGGGGGCGCAGCCCCTGCACAAGGGAGGGCCGAAGGCCCGACCGCCCAAAATACAACAGTGAGGGGAGAACGAACACTTTTGCTCGCCTCATTCAGGGTTGATAATCAGTTGCGGCCGCGAAGTTACGAAGAAACCGAGGCCGGCACAGGAAGTCCAGCCCCATTCCTGGCAATTGCAGCCTGTTCGGGCCGGACATCCTTCAATCAGGAAGAGAAAAACCATGCCAGTGACAACCAGTCAGAAACTCAACAAATACAGCAGTATGCTCACGGAGACGATCTCGCAGGTCGGTTCGCAGGCGATGCTCTACGGGGTGGGCCTGACCGACGAGGACATGCAGAAGCCGCAGGTCGGAATCGCCTCCATGGGCTGGGAGGGCAACACCTGCAACATGCACCTCAACGCCCTGGCGCGGCGGGTCAAGCAAGGTGTGCAGGAGGCAGGGCAGGTCGGTCTGATATTCCACACTATCGGTGTCAGCGACGGCATGTCGATGGGTACAGCCGGCATGAAGTTTTCACTATTGAGCCGTGACATTATCGCCGACTCGATCGAGGCCGTCATGCGCGCACAGTGGTATGACGCCAATATTTCACTGCCAGGCTGCGACAAAAACATGCCAGGTGTGCTGATGGCGATGGCTCGCCTCAACCGGCCCAGCCTGATGGTCTACGGCGGAACGATCCGTCCCGGCCATCTTGGTGAGCCCGGCAACGGCAGCGTTCAGAAGCTGGACATCATCTCCGCCTTCGAAGCGTATGGCCAGTATCTTGCCGACGACATCGACGAGGAGCAGATGCGCGAAGTGCTGCGCAACGCCTGTCCTGGCGAAGGCGCATGCGGCGGCATGTATACCGCCAACACGATGGCTTCGGCGATCGAGACGCTGGGTATGAGCCTGCCCTACAGCTCCTCCTATCCAGCCAGCAGCGAAGGAAAAATACAGGAGTGCCTCGAGGCCGGCGCCGCGATCCGCAATCTACTTGAAATGGACCTCAAGCCGCTCGACATTCTGACCCGAGAGGCGTTCGAAAACGCCATCACTGTCACCGTCATCCTCGGTGGCTCCACCAACGCCGTCCTCCACTTGTTGGCGATTGCCAAAGCGACCAACGCCCAGCTGACAATCGACGACTTCCAGGATATTTCGGACCGCACGCCTCTGCTCGCTGATCTAAAGCCCAGCGGCCAGTTCGTCATGGAAGACCTGTATGAGGTCGGCGGCGTCCCGGCGGTGCAGAAAATGCTGCTGCGCGAGGGCTTCCTCCACGGTGACTGCATGACCGTTACTGGCAAGACGCTGGCCGAAAACCTGGCCGATGTGCCCGACTTGAGCGAAGGGCAGAAGATCATTATGCCGGTGGAAAACCCAATCAAAGAGACGGGTCACCTGCAGATCCTTTATGGCAACCTCGCCGAGACCGGCGCGGTTGCCAAGATCACCGGCAAAGAGGGGCTACGCTTCAGCGGCCCGGCCGTTTGTTACGACTCCGAGGAAGATTGCCTGGCCGGCATCGAGAGCAACGAGGTCCTGCCCGGCAACGTGGTCGTCATCCGCTACGAGGGACCAAAAGGCGGCCCTGGCATGCGCGAGATGCTCAGCATCACCGGCGCCATCATGGGCAAGGGGCTGGGCAGTGATGTGGCACTGATCACCGACGGACGCTTCTCCGGCGGCAGTCATGGATTCGTGGTCGGGCATATCACGCCCGAGGCGCAGGACGGCGGCCTGCTGGCGCTGGCGCAGAACGGCGACACGATCACGATCGACGCCGAGAGCAACAAACTCACTCTCGAGGTCTCCGAAGAGGCGCTTGACGGCCGCCGCGTGGCTTGGAGCCCGCCCGATTTCAAGGCGAAAAGCGGCGTCCTTTGGAAGTACATCAGAACCGTATCCAGCGCCTCCGAAGGTTGCGTAACCGACGCCTGAGCGCGGGTCATGTCGTCTTCAACGCATTGATGAAAACACAGGAGATATATTCATGACAGCTGGCCAGAACAGTTCGGCGGGCGCTACAGAGAAGACAGGCAACAGCGTTCTGCGCCTGGGCACATCGACGTACTCCTACTGGCACTTCACGCCCGAGAAGACCCCGATCGAAACAGTTCTCGACGCGGCCGCAGAACTAGGTCTGAACGGTGTCGAAATTCTGCACCGTCAAATGGAGTCAGAAGAGAACGCATACCTGCAGAAGCTCAAACGGCAAGCTTTCACGCTCGGCCTCGACCTGTACAACCTCTCGATCCACCAGGACTTTGTTCACGACGATGCCGAGGAGCGCCAGCAGCACATCGACCACACACTGCACTGCATCGACCTGGCTCACGAGATGGGGATCCCGTCAATTCGGGTCAACTCCGGCGGCTTTCGCAAACAGGGCAGCTTCGATGATCTTATTAAGGCCAAGGGTTGGGTGGAACCGTGGCAGGGCTTCACGATGGACGACGGTTTTGGCTGGGTAATCGACGCGATCGAGCGCTGCCTGCCCCACGCCGAAAAGCGGGGCGTACTCTTACTGTTGGAGAACCATTGGGGCCTGACAACCTTCGCTGACGACATGGCTCGCATCATCGAGACCATCGACTCGCCCTGGCTGCAGGCGATCCTGGATATGGGCAACTTCATCTTCGAAGAGGACATGTACGCGGCGATGGCGCGTATTGCGCCCCACGTTTGCCTGGCCCATGCCAAGACCTATCCGGGGGGCGGCTCCTGGTACAGCCTCGACCTCGACTACGCCCGCATTTTCCGCGTTCTCCTCGACGCGGGCTGGCGCGGGTACTGTTCGATTGAGATGGAGGGCGCGGAAGGGGCAGCGACCGCGGTCCCCAAGAGCATCGCTATGCTGCGGCAGGCTTGGGACGAGGCCGTCTAGCTCTTTGCGGCCGTTTGTGGATCAAAAGCCATCAACTGGCATAACGCTCCCGCAATACCTTCTTGTCAAACTTGCCCGTCCCCGTCTTGGGTAACTCTTCAATAAACTCATAGCCGTCAGGCAGCCACCACCTGGCAACCTGCGGTTCGAGAAAGCGCTTCAGCTCCTCAGCCCCGGGCGGAGCGCTTTCGTCGGTAGGCACGATAACCGCCAGAGGTCGTTCAAACCAGCGTTCATCGGGCACGGCAATCACGGCTGCCTCCAGGACCTGCGCGTGGCCCATCAGCAGGTTCTCAAGTTCCACCGATGAGATCCACTCGCCACCGCTGCGCACGAGGTCCTTGGTACGATCGGTGATCGTCATGAAGCCGTCTTCGGTGATAGTGACTACATCGCCAGTGCGGAACCATCCGTCGTCTGTGAAGCTGTCGTCGCTGCCATCCAGCTTGAAGTACTGCCTAACCACCCACGGTCCGCGCACCTGTAGTTCGCCCATGGTTGTACCGTCCCAAGGAAGTTCTTTACCTTCCTCATTGACAATTCTCATTTCAACGCCAGCGATGGGATATCCTTGGCGGGCCTTGATATCCCACTGCTGCTCCTGCGGCAAATGCTTGTGGTGGTTGAGCAGCTTGGACACGGTCCCCAGAGGAGACATTTCTGTCATGCCCCAGGCATGGACAACGTTGACGTCCAGCTCCTTCTCATAGGCTTCGATCAGGCTGCGCGGCATTGCCGAACCTCCCACCACGAGCGCCCGGATACAGGAGATGTCGCGGCGGTTCTGATTGAGATCGTGATAAAGACCGTTCCAGATAGTCGGCACGCCGGCTGCGACCGTCACACGCTCCGTTTCGATCAGTTCTGCCAGGGCAGACGGCTGCATGTGCGGCCCTGGCAGGACCAGTTCTGCGCCGACACTGATAGCGGCATAAGGCAGGCCCCACGCCATTGCGTGAAACTGGGGAACGACGGGCATGACGACGTCGTCTTCGGTCAGGCCGACCGCGGCCGCCTGGCACGAGCCCACAGTATGCAGGTACATCGAACGATGGCTGTAGAGCGCTCCCTTGGGGTGTCCTGTCGTGCCGCTCGTATAGCAGAGACCCATGGCCTGGTTCTCCCCCTCCACGCGCCAACTGTAATCGTCGTCAGCAGCCGCGATTAACGTTTCGTAGTCATGTATCTGGCCCGGCAATGCCGTCTCCACGCCGCCGTGGGGTCCGTTGAATAGCACGAAGTGTTCGATGCTGTCGATTTGGTCTCCCAGCCCTTCGATCAGCGGCAGCAGCGTGGCGTCGATAAAGATCACCTTGTCTTCGGCGTGGTTGATAATATAGGCCAACTGGTCGGAAAAGAGACGAATGTTGAGCGTATGCACAACTGCGCCCGCGCCCGGCGCGCCGAAGTAGAGCTCCACGTGCTGGTAGTTGTTCCACGCGAAAGTGCCGACCCGGTCGCCCGGCTCCACACCTAGTCCCTCGAGCACGTTGCAGAGCCGTTTCACCCGTCCGTAGAGGTCGTGGAAGCAGTACTCGTGCAGCGTGCCGTCAGGTAACTTGGTCTTGATCTTCTTGTGGGGATAGAGGCGGTTACCGTGTTCCAGGACGCGGTCGATGGTAAGCTGATAGTCCATCATCAGGCCGGTAAGCATACGATGGCTCCTTGACTACAGGCAATGTGTTTCGAGGTCGCTGGGGTGGGGGACTCTTTGCCGAATTTTAGGGCCTGCTGCCCGTTTGGTCAACCTTCAGTTGCATGTGTTAATCCAAAGTGTCCGCATGACCAGTGGCCACTGCCCCTTCGCGGTAAAACGCCGTTCCCAGCGAATCAATTGATTCGCGTCAGACAAAGGCGCCGATGCCCGTGATCTCGCGGCCGGCGATGAGGAGGTTTATCTCGTTGGTGCCCTCATATGTATAGGTCGCTTCGACATCGGTGAAGAGCCGGGCGACATGATTATCGATGAGGATACCGTTGCCGCCGAGAATCTCGCGAGCCAGCGCCGCGGCCCGCCGTGCTTTCACCGCGCAGGTTTGCTTGGCCAGCGACAGCTGACCGGATGTGGCGGTGCCGGACTCCATCATCTGGGCCAGTCGCCAGACGAGCAGCTGCGACTGCGCCAAATCGCCAGCCATCTCGACCAGTTTGGCCTGGATCAGTTGAAACGACGCGATGGGTTTGCCGAACTGCTGGCGTTCGCAGGCGTACTTCAACGCGATCTCGTAACAGCCGGCGGCCAGGCCGACCGCCTCCCAGGCGACGCCGGCGCGCGTGTTGGCCAGCACCGCGGTCAGATCGCGAAAGCTATTACAGTTGACGAGCCGGTTGGCGGCGGGGATATGCACTTCTTCGAGCGTGATCTCCGCCTGATGCACGGCGCGTTTGGCGATTTTGCCGCCCATTGGCTTGGCGGTGAATCCGGGCAGTTGCTCAGGGTCCTCCAGAACAAAGCCGCCGAAACGCCCGCCCTCGTCGCGCGCCCACACGATAGTCAGGTCCGCGATTGTGCCGTTCCCAATCCAGCGTTTCTGGCCGTTGAGCACGTAGTGATTGCCGACGCGACGGGCGGTGGTCAAGACGTGGGCCGCGTCGGATCCCCGTTCCGGCTCTGTCAGGGCGAACGCGCCCAGCCGTTCCATGCGCGCCATCTGCGGCAGCCAGCGCTGCTTCTGTTCCTCCGAGCCAAGCATCCCAATCGAGCCGATTGCCAGCCCGGAATGGACGCCGAACAGGGTGCTGATCGAGCCGTCGACCCGGCAGATCTCGTACTTTATAAGTCCGTCGCTCAGGCAGTCGAGGCCGGCGCAGCCGTAGCCGCGCTGTGTTCCGCCGACAATGGGCAGGTCTCGCAGGCCGAGCGCGAGGTCGAGGGCGATCTCGCCGCGTTCCCAGTAGTCGTTGATTGCGGGCTTTACGGCGCCCTCCATGTATTCTCTGACTTGGTCGCGTAGTTTGCGCTGGGTAGGTGTCAGGAGGTCGTCGAACTGGAATGGGTCAGTTAATGTCTTCGTCATCGAATTCTCCTGTGCTTTCGTTCAGAATTCCGGCCAGTGTACTGCCTGCCGGAACTCTTCGCAATTCCAGACATACGCCAGTCGACATTTGGGCTGTTGGCAGATATTCCCGATAGTGCCCCTATTGCGAAACAGGGCATGGATTGGCCCACTTCGTCCTTTACGTTAAACTGTAGCCGAACTTGAATCTACCGCCGGCTCTGATAAAGGCGGCTAACACTGTGAGACGAAATGGAAGCACAGCAGTTCATCGCCAAATGGCACGCTTCGGAACTTAACGAGCGCTCGGCCGCCCAAGAGCACTTCATCGACCTCTGTCGACTGCTGGGAGAACCGACGCCGGCGGAGGACGACCCCAGCGGCCAACGATACAGTTTCGAGCGCGGCGCCCGTAAAGACACCGGAGGCCAGGGCTGGGCCGATGTCTGGAAACGCCACTGCTTCGCCTGGGAGTACAAGGGCAAGCACAAAGATCTGGACGCCGCCTTCAACCAGTTGCGCCAGTACGCGTTGGCACTGGAAAACCCGCCCCTGCTAGTCGTCTCCGACATGGCGCGCTTCCGCATTCACACCAACTGGACGAATAGCGTCAGTGTTGTTTACGAATTCTCCCTGGACGATCTTGCCGACGCGGCCGTGCGCGACAGGCTCAAGTGGGCCATGTCTGATCCGGAGCGCTTGCGCCCGGGGGAGAGCCGCCAAGCCCTCACCGAACGCGCGGCCACCGCCTTCGCCGCGCTGGCGCAGGCCCTGCGGACCCGCGGCCACGACCCACAGGAAGTCGCCCATTTCGTTGACCGCCTCGTATTCTGCATGTTCGCGGAGGATGTCGGCCTGCTGCCAGACGACATGTTTACCCGCATGTTGGAACATGCACGCACACAGCCCGAAGACTTCGCAGTAATGGCCCGCGACCTATTCGGAGCGATGGCGGCAGGCGGACGCGTCGGATTCGAAACGGTGGCCTGGTTCAACGGCGGCCTATTCGACAGTGATGACGCGCTCCCGCTGGAGCGCAGCGAAATCCAAACCACGCTGCAGGCAGCCGCGCTTGACTGGTCCGAAATCGACCCTTCGATCCTGGGCACGCTGTTTGAACGCGGCCTGGATCCGGAAAAGCGTTCGCAACTTGGCGCGCACTACACCGACCGCGACAAGATCATGCAGATCATCGAACCGGTCGTTACGCGCCCATTGCTAAAAGAGTGGGAGAAGGCCCGCGCCGAAATCGCGCTGCGGCTGGAACGCGCTGACGTGGCCTCCTCGAGTTCAGCGCGCACGCGCCAGCGCGGCCATGCCGAGCGCACGCTGCGCGACTTCCTAGAGAGGCTGCGCGATTTTACCGTTCTCGATCCCGCCTGCGGCTCCGGCAACTTCCTCTATCTTGCCCTCCACGCCCTCAAGGACCTTGAGCATCGTGTCCAGCTCGAAGCTGAGTCGATGGGCTTGCAGAGGTCCTTCCCGGCTGTCAGCCCTGCCAACGTTAAGGGCATTGAGATCAACCCTTACGCTGCAGAACTTGCCCGCGTCTCCGTCTGGATCGGCGAAATTCAGTGGATGCGCCGGAACGGTTTTAGTGGTGCCCGCGACCCCATCCTCGACCCCCTTGACACCATTGAATGCCGCGACGCCATCCTCGAACCTGATGGCACCGAGCCAGAATGGCCGGAAGCCGACGTGGTGATCGGTAATCCGCCGTTTCTTGGCGGCAAGCTGCTACGAAGCTCGTTGGGCGGCGCGTATGTTGAGTCATTGCAGAAACTGTACGGGGCGCGCATTCACGGTGAGGCTGACCTTGTCTGCCACTGGTTCGACAAGGCCCAACGGCTCGTCGCCGATGGAGAGATTGCCCGAGCTGGTCTCGTCGCTACCAACTCAATCCGCGGTGGCCGAAACCGCGCCGTCCTAGACAGGATCGTCGAACAAGGCTTGGTATACGATGCATGGTCAGATGAGCCATGGGTGGTGGAAGGCGCGGCAGTACGCGTTTCGTTGATCTGCTTTGCTAGTGATCCCAGTATTCCTTGTTACCTAAATGGAAACGGATCATCCAGAATAAACGCCGATCTGACTGCAGGGATAGCCGATCTAACGAGAGCCAGGAAGTTGACTGGAAATGTGGGAGTCGCATTCATGGGCGACATAAAGGGGGGTGCCTTTGATGTTCAAGGAGATCTGGCACGCAAATGGCTCTCCTTGCCTTCGAATCCAAACGGACGTCCAAACTCCGATGTACTAAAGCCTTGGGTGAATGGTATGGATCTGACGAGGCGTCCATCGGGCAAGTGGATCGTTGACTTCGGCTTTGTCATGGATGAGACGGAGGCAGCTCTGTACGAAGAACCGTTTGCCTACGTAGCAGAGAAAGTCATGTCCAAACGCAAGAGCGGTCGTCACCGGGCACGCGCGGAATTCTGGTATCGACACGTGTCTCCTGGGCCCGAAACATGGGACAAACTTAACGGACTTTCACGCTACATTGCCACCCCTCGCGTCGCCAAGCACCGGTTATTTGTTTGGTGCGATGCCAAGATTTGTTGTGACGGACAGCTGATCATAATTCCTCGCGAAGACGACACAACTTTCGGAATTGTGCACAGCCGCTTTCACGAATCATGGTCGCTCCGGCTTGGCACTAGCCTGGAAGATCGCCCCCGGTACACGCCTACCACCACTTTCCAGACCTTCCCGTTCCCAGAAGGACTTTCTCCCGACATCCCAGCAGTCGACTATGCGAGCGAACCCCGCGCCGTCGCCATCGCCGAAGCCGCCCGCCGGCTTGTGGAACTACGCGACCGCTGGCTCAATCCGCCCGAATGGGTCGAGTGGGTGGACGAACCTGTTCCGGGCTATCCCAAGCGCCCCGTTCCTCGTGACGAAGCCGCGGCCAGAGAATTGAAGAAACGAACATTAACGAATCTCTACAACGCGCGCCCCCAATGGCTGGCCGACGCCCACACAGCCCTCGATGCCGCCGTTGCGGCCGCCTACGGTTGGGACGCAGACATCTCCGAGGAGGATGCGCTGGGTGAACTGCTGGCGTTGAACCTGGCCGAGTAGAGTAAGGACTGAAGCCTTTCCTTATCAATCGAAAGTTGCGGGTTTCCATCGACACTTGGACAAAACTCTTCAGAAGGCGATAGGAACCGAATGCCTGCGGTTTGAATAGGGCCACTTGGAAAGTGCACCTCACTTTCGAAGAGCTTGAAAAGCACTGAGCTACAAGCAGTAAAATCGAGTGCCTCGTATACATGCGTTGTGTTGATACTGCATTCCGTGCTTGAGTCAACTCTGACAACCAAAAATACGGCCCATCATCCAAATACAAGAAACAGCAAGGCGACTGTCATACGGTCGTGGCAAGTGGTATGACGGTCCTGATAGCAGTCCGAAGCCGGAATCGGCCATCTTGCCCAAAAGTCCCTGAAATTCTGCAGATCCTGACTCAGACATTTTCATGGCCGCCCCATTCCCGCCCCCGTCCCACATATCCTGAAAATCCAAGAAAATCCTGAAAACTCTGCCCCAGACAAAGCCTTCTTGTGAACCGCCCTGCGGTGTGCTAAATTTCTGCTATAAGGAGACTAACCAATGGCAACTGACCTGAACTCTCTATTTCGCTTAACCGGCCCTTCCCAGGCCGATATCAGTTCCTTCCATAACGACGGATACATCGCTTACCCGGACGTTTTCACTGACAAGGCCAGGGAATCCCTGATCAAGGAGATCGAGGGACTCGATCAAGTGCGTGAATATGTCCAGCAGCTGGAGGGCAACAGCGGCGAACCACAATCGTTCTTCATCCGTCCATGGAACGATCGCGGGCCTTACAGCGACCAGCTGATCGACGATCCTTTCATATCGTCCTTGCTGCAAGCCACTATCGGCGACGCTTATCACTACTGCCACTCGGCGCTGAACATCGCGCCGCGCGGCATCGGGCCGCTTCGCTTCCACCAGGACCATCATCATTGGAAGCATGAGAATCCCGTTAACCTTGCCGAACGCGACAAATACTATGTGCAGATTCTATATTATCTGAATGGCTTCACCCAGGGCGACCGCAATCTCAAAGTGATCCCGGGCAGCCATCTTGTCGAGCCGACAGAGGATGCCACACCGGACAGGATGCTCGCCGGAGAGTTCGACGCCGTGGCCGGCCGGCCGCTGCGGGAGAAACAGCTGGAGTTGCCGCCGGGCAGTATGGTCTATATCAACGCCCGTATATTTCATGGCGTCGAACCAAAACCAATGGACTCTCCGCAACCGTATCGAATTTTCAACATCGATATCTTCAAAGAGGCGGGCCCGCCGCACCGTTACACGCAGGCGATTCCTGCTGAATGGATAGCGAGCGCAAGCCCAGCCAGGAAGAAGCTGTTCATGCGCGAGGCGTACACCGAAGGCTGCTGGAACTCTTAGAGGGAACTGGCTAAGCGAACTTCAAAGACTGAACTCCGAGGCGCTCCGACTTTTTGTCGGAGCGTCTTACTTCTCAGTATGAACCATTTTCGATTTCGTAGTTCATCCGAAAGGAGCGCCCACCCCAATGTCTGACTTCCTCCGCTACCGCCAGATCCACCTTGACTTTCACACAAGCGAACAGCTCCCAAATATCGGCGGTGAGTTCGACGGCGCGGCGTGGGCGCGGCAACTGGTCGATGCCCACGTCGACTCGATTACCTGCTTTGCCCGCGGTCATCACGGGATGATCTTTTATGACACGCAGGCCCACCCGGAGCGGCGCCACCCGCACCTGCAGTGCAACCTGCTGGCCGAACAGATCAAAGCCGGACATGCCCGAGATATCCGCGTGCCTATTTACACGACGGTGCAGTGGGACTATTACACCGCACAGCAAGAGCCCGAGTGGCTGCAAGTGGAGGCAGACGGTTCGATTCAGGGACAGAAGCCTTACGAGGCCGGTTTCTATGCGAAACTTTGTCTCAACACTCCGTACGTCGACTTGCTCACAGCGCACGTGGATGACATGTTCGCGCTGCTGCCGGCAGTGGACGGCCTTTTCTTCGACATCGTGCAGGACCAGGACTGCTCCTGCACCGCATGCAGGCAGGAGATGCTGGGGCGGGGTATCGACCCGTCCTGCGACGCCGAGCGGCAGACGTTCGGTCAGGAGGTGACCGACCGCTTCAAGCAAGCAATGTCGGCGCACGTGCGCAGCCACAGCCAGGACTGCACCATCTTCTACAACTCGGGCCACGTCGGCCCGCGGCAGCGGGCGACCGGCGAGGCCTACAGCCACTGGGAAATAGAGTCGCTTCCCTCGGGCGGCTGGGGCTACATGCATTTCCCGCTTTCGCAACGCTACGCCCGCACTACCGGGCACGACGGCCTCGGCATGACCGGCAAGTTTCACACCTCCTGGGGCGACTTTCAGTCCTACAAGAACGAGGCAGCGCTCCAGTACGAATGCTTTCAGATGCTTGCGCTCAATGCCAAGTGCTCGATCGGCGACCAGCTCCACCCCACCGGGCGACTTGACCAGGCCACATACGACCTCGTCGGCCCGGTCTACCGGGAAGTCGCGCGCAAGGAGCCCTGGTGCCGGGGAGCAACACCTGTAACCGATATCGGCGTCTACAATGTGGAGGAGTTCACCGGCGAGAGGCTGACTGCCGAGACTGTCGGGGCAGTGCGCATGTTGCAGGAGGGAGGGCACCAGTTTGATGTGGTCGACAGCGAGACCAGTTGGGACGGCTATCGCGTTCTCGTCCTGCCAGACGCGGTGACGCTCGATGAGGAACTGGCCCGCAAAGTATCCAGCTACCTGGCCGCAGGCGGCAAACTGATCGCCTCGTTCGAGTCCGGTCTCACGCCCGACCTGTCCGACTTTGCCCTGCCGGCTTGGGGCGTCAGGAAGACCGGCGACGGCCCGGTCGACGCTTGCGGCGGCCTCGTCCGCGGCCGCGACTTCGCTAAAGGCGACTACGTGGACTATCTGCGTGCGGAAGGAGGGCTTGCGGGTGGGCTGCGAAATATTGAATACGTCATGTACATGCGCGGATTGGAAGTCGCGGCAGTCGAAGGCACCGAGATTCTGGCGAGAATGGTCCCAGCCTATTTCGACCGCACGTGGCAGCATTTCTGCTCGCACCGCCAGACCCCAAGCAGTGGGGAACCGGCCGGTCCGGCCGCTGCGCGCACAGGGGAAGTAATCTATTTTGCGCACCCGATTTTCCGCCAGTACAACCAGAATGCGCCGCGCTGGTGCAAGCAGCTGCTATTGAACGCGCTCGACATGCTCTTGCCCGACCCCGTATTGCGCCACGGCGGGCCCAGCAGCGTATTGACGGCGGTCAACGAACAGGCCGACGAGAACCGCTGGGTGGTCCACCTGCTCCACTACGTTCCGGAGCGCCGCGGCCAGGACTTCGACGTGATCGAGGACGTGCTGCCGCTGTATGACATTGGCGTGAGCCTGCGGTTGCCAGGACCGGTGGCGGGCGTGCGCTGTGTCCCGGGCGGTGAGACACTTGCATTCAAGGAGGCAATGGGCCGGCTCAGCTTTACCGTGCCCAAGCTGGAAGGCCACCAGATGGTGGAGATTGCCCTTGGCTAAGGTCGCAGCGGGCGCCGGAGCATTCGCCTTTTACCTTCTCTGCCAGTAGTCCACCACCAGCACCTTTTCCAGATGGGGCCGCAGCAGCGCGCCGAAGGCCGTGTGGTCTGGGTGCGGTAGATAGGCATCGCGGTCGGCTTCACTGCCGAAAGTGACGAAAAAGCAGTGCGTAAAGCCGTCGGCCTTGCCCTCGACGCTGACATCCGTGCCCCACTCAAAGTCCTGAATGCCTTCGATTTTGGCAGGTAGGGCGCGAAATGCGTCCTCGATTTCGTTGACTTGTTCAACAGGCGTTCCGTCTTTGAATTGGAACAGGACGACGTGGCGCAACTTTGACTGGTCTGACATTGTTCTTTCTTTCCTGTGGTTGGGCCCTTTGGCTGATCGAGAGTAGCTACTGAATCACCAAAGTACTCGAAACACGACGCGATCGCAAGAGCGGGCGCTTCAGCCCAGAGGGTGCGTCTTGGTAATTTATCTCTGAGCCCAGCCCATTCAGCCGACCAAAATAGTACGCGTTGAACAGCCATAATCCGCTCGCCATCAGCCCTGCATATCTCCAGAATTCTGCAGAGCAGTATTCACATTGCGCGAACCAGGTTCTTTGACCCCGCATTGGTTGTCTGTTAGCATGGCGGCACATTTCCTGATGTCGAAACGACGCTCGGACAGGGCAGAAGCAGTTTGCCTTCACCAATTGGAAACAGTACGCATCACCACCTTCGCAAAGGACGTTCCATGCCTGACAAGCGCCCAAATATTCTCTTCATCATGTCGGACGATCACGCCTCCCACGCTATGAGCTGCTACGGCAGCCGCATCAACCGCACGCCCCATCTGGACCGCATCGCCGACGGCGGCATGCGCTTCAACAACTGCTTTTGCACAAACTCGATTTGCACGCCCAGCCGGGCGGTTATTCTGACCGGCACCTACAACCACGTTAACAACGTTACCACGCTTGCGTCGACGCTGGATGGGCGGCAGGTCACCATGCCCAAGCTGCTCCAGGCTGCCGGTTACCAGACCGCAATTGTCGGCAAATGGCACCTGGGCCATGGCGGCGTCAACGACCCGACCGGATTCGACTACTGGAACGTGTTGCCCGGCCAGGGGCTGTACCACGATCCCGAAATGATCGAGATGGGCGAGCGTAAGGTCTTTCCCGGCTACGTAACCGACCTGATCACCGACTTTTCGCTCGACTGGCTGCGAGACCGGGACCCGGAGCGGCCATTCATGCTGATGTGCCATCACAAGGCCCCCCATCGCTCGTGGGAGCCGGACGAGAAGCATGCGCTTATGTACGAGGATGAGGAGATACCCTACCCGGAGACCTTCAACGACGACTACAGCAACCGCGCGGCGGCGGCGGCCGCAGCAGAGATGCGCATCGACCGCGACATGACACTGACCGACCTGAAACAGCCGACGCCTGAAGGGTTGACACCGGAGGAAGAGAAGAAATGGAAGTACCAGCGCTACATCAAGGACTACCTTCGTTGCGTTGCCTCGATCGACGACAACGTCGGCCGCCTGCTCGACTACCTCGAGGAGGAAGGGCTAGCCGAGAACACTATCGTCGTGTATACCTCCGACCAGGGCTTCTTTCTTGGCGATCACGGTTGGTATGATAAGCGTTTCATGTACGAGGAGTCGCTGCGCATGCCGCTGCTCATTCGTTACCCGCAAGCGGTCGAAGCCGGCGGGGTAAACGATCAGATGGTGCTCAACGTCGACTTCACGCCGACTCTGCTGGAAAACGCTGGCGTCGAGATCCCCGACCATTTTCAAGGGACCAGCTTCAATCAGCTTCTGGCCGGCGAAACGCCCGATGGCTGGCAGACGTCAATGTACTACCGCTACTGGATGCACCTCGCCCACCATCACGTCTACGCCCATTACGGCGTTCGCACGCTGCGGTACAAGCTGATCTACTACTACGCCGACGGCCTCGATCAGCCGGGCGTGATCGACAGTTCGAAGGAGCCCGAGTGGGAGCTGTTCGATTTGGATTCGGATCCCTACGAGTTGAACAACATCTACCACGATCCGGCCTACGCCGACGTGGTGGAGGAACTTACTGCCGAGCTACATCGTCTGCAAGCAGGGTTGGACGACGAACCTTACGACCACCCAAGCGCAGCCGGCACATGGCGAGGATGACGAGATTCGCCAAAGGCTTTTTGCATCGCGAAAACTACTGGCTCAACGTTAAGGGTAACGACTTAGCCGCATACAGTGGCTGTCTTGAACAGCCCTATAACGCAGCCTTCATTCAGGCAATCTGATTGCGTATGCGGTTGGCGGCCGCCTGGTTGAGCGGCACTGCTGGAATGCGCACACACGGTCGGAACTGCAGTTTTTGGTTTTCAGTTTTTAGTTTTTAGTGGAACACCAGTCGTCAGTGGAACACCGGAGATTAGCGGTCGATGGTCGGTGGGTTGAGGCGGCAAGTTGGGGAGGAAACACTGGTGGCTAGAGACGCTGCTGGAATGAGCACACAAGGTCGGTGAGCGATGGTTTTGGAGGGGGGCGTTGCGGGGGCGCAGCCCCTGCACAAGGGAGGCCGCTTGCGGCCGACCGCCCAAATGCAAAGAGAGAGTATAGAAAAGTGAGGAGTGCGTAAACAGATCCGTTCGCCTCATTCAGGATCGCAAATTAGTTGTGGCTAAGTAGTTTGCGTTTAGGAGAGAATCGCAGTTCTAGCCCTGTTGTGCAGCGAGGGGGAAGAGGTGCGCGCGCCCAAGCCAAAGGGCCAGCGCGCCTAGTGCAACGGAGAATACCACGCCGCTTGCCGCAACAGCGACGACGCCGCTAATCGAATAGACGCCGCCCGTCCCAAGGCTGCCGACACCTGACGCGATCGCCACCATCGCCTCGTTGATGCCCTGCACGCGCCCCCGTTGCCGCGAGCCCTCCAGCGCGGCCGACAGCAGCGACGAGCCCGCAATATAGCTGAAGTTCCACCCCAGCCCCAGCAGAAAGAGCGAAAGGAACAGTACCGGCAGCTCAGTCGAAAGCGGCATCATGATCGCGGCCAGTACCTGTGTCAGGGCCCCCGCGAAAATCATGGGCACACGGCCAACTCGCCCCGCCAGCCAGCCGCTGACGCCAGACAGACCAAACATCCCCAGCGTATGCGCCATCAGGACATAGGATATCTCGGCAGCCTGGTAGTCGGCGCGGTTCATATGCAGCGGCGTGACCACCATCAGCAGCGTCATCACCAGTTGCCCGAGGGCCATCGCCGCTATCGCCAACTGCACGTCAGGCAGCTTGAGCAGCCGCATGACCTGCTGCAGCCCCCTGGGCGAGTCATCGTTTGCAGCCTGAGTATCGGGCGAGCCATCCCCTGAGGCTTCCTCCGCCTTGGCAGCATCCCTTTGTCGATCCAGCAGCGCGGCCAGCTCCTTGGGATCCGGCCGCAGCGCCACCAGCAACAGAATCAGCGCCAGTACCATCAACCCCGCGCCAATCCAGAACGGCCCCACGTGCTCATGGAAGCCCTGCTGTCTGGCCAGTCCAACGGCAGGCTGCACCAGCAGCGGGCCGCCAACCGCACCTACGGTACCCGCAAAAACGATCAGCCCGATTACCTTGGCCTGCTGTGCCAGCGGGAAGATCTCCGCCGCAGCATACCGGGTCTGTTCCAGGGCCGCCCGACCTATGCCCAGCAAAACGGCGCCGCCGAGAAAGAAGGTCAGTGAGCCGGCGCTGATTGCCGACGCCGAGACGAGCATTCCGAATATCACAAATGAGAGGCCCACGGCCAGCCCGATGCGGCGGCCCGCCTTATCGAGCAGCCATCCCAGCGGATAGCCGGCGCCTGCCCGGCCCACCATTGACAGAGCATTGGGAAGCCCGATAAGTTGTACCCGGCCGCTCAGGGAGTAGGAGATGATTGGAGTCAGCACGAAACTGGCGATCATCGCGGCGCTGTTCAGACTGCTGACGACGAAGAGTGTGATTATTAGCCGCCGCTGAACGCGGGACATTGGGATCATGGAGTAAGCGTCCTTCACAGGTCTGACCTGCCCCGGCGCTTCGCACACCGGGCTTGACAAGTGCCTGTGTTTGGAGTGGCGTGCTTCGCATTGTAAACCGTCATCATGCAAACGGCAATTGCTCTCACTTCTGGCAAATCTCGCCACCGCCGCACCGGATTCTTGCGACTGTCCCCTAACCCATCGACCTCAGCAAAACTGCATTTTCCGCCTCCGACCCAATATCGAATCAGGACGTGACTTCGTGATCCGGCCCGAATCGGTAAGTGCGCCCACAAGAGACACACACCAAGGCCGCCCTACGCGGGCTGCAGAGGAGTCCGAATTCAGGTGACAAAGCTCTGGAATATAGGGGCAGATTCTTGCGGCTAAAAGGGGGTTGTGGTACGGTGCAACCGGTCTGGCCCGTGAACAATCTGATTCGAAAGACAGGGCTGATTCCTCCGCCGCCCGCGACCGAAAACGTTTCGAATAAATCACTGTTCGGCTTTGGCACCAACGCTCCACTTCCGTAACCCGCCGGTTCTCCAACTGCGAAGGAAAGCACGATGGCATCGAACGCAAAACCGAATATCATCCTGTTCGGCATCGACTCCTTGCGGGCCGATCACATGAGTTGTTACGGTTACCCGCATCTGACCAGCCCTTATCTGGACCGCTTTGCCGCGCAAGGCGTGCTATTCGAAAACACGTTCAGCGCCCACATTCCGACCACAAGCGCCTACGCCTCGATGCTGACCGGCATGGACGTCTTCTCAACACAGGTGGTGGCGCTGCGCCATCAGGGCCCGCTGCGTCCGGAAGTTAAGACGCTGGCGGAGATCCTGCGCGACGAGGGCTACCACACCGTCTGCGTCGGCTTTGACGGCAACCCCAGCAGCCGCGGCTTTGACGAATACCTGAGTTACAAGGCGTGGGGTTCTTTTGAGGAAGGACGTCTTCCCAAGGCCCAGCTGCTGAACGAGCAGGCGATCCCGGCGATCGATCGCATGCTGGCGGACGACAAGCCGTTTTTCCTCTTCCTGCGCCATATGGATCCACACGCCCCTTACCTGCCGCCCGAGCCCTATGAGCGCATGTTTTATCACGGCGACGAGTGCGATCCCAGCGACAAGTCGATGGAGCCCGTGCTTGCTTTCAAGCCGTTCCGCGACTTTCTGGCCTCGTGGCTGCCGCCTGGCATCACCGACAAGGACTATGTGATTGCGCAGTATGACGGTTCGATCGCCTACATGGACGCCGCCATTCAGTCGATCTTTACCGCGCTCGAAGCGCATGGCGTCTACGACGAGACCATTGTGGCGATAAACGGCGACCATGGGGAAACGCTATACGACCACGAGTGCTGGTTCGATCACCATGGCATTTATGACAACGTGCTGCACGTGCCGTTGATGCTTCGCTATCCGCCCAAGCTTCCTGCCCATAGGCGCGTGGCCGGCTTCAACCAGCACAAAGACCTGGTACCCACCCTTCTGGATCTGGCCGGCATTGACGCCGGAATCGACTTTGACGGTCGTTCCCTTTTGCCGATGGTGGAGGGCAGCGTGGCTTCCCACGAGAGCGAAATTTACATCACCGAGTGCACGTGGATGCGCAAGCACGGCTGGCGCACGCCCCAGTGGAAACTGATGCTGGCGCTTGAGCCTGATTTCCATTTCAAGCCCCCGGTAGAGCTCTACAACATGGTGGAAGACCCCGAAGAGAACTGCAACCTCGCCGATGCGTTGCCGGACGTGGTCGCGGCGTTGACCGCCCGCCTGAACGCCTGGGAGAGCGAGCGGGAGTCGGAAACAGGGCTTCCTAATCCGATTCACCACCAGGGTGACTGGCACGGCCTCAAAGGCGTCGGCCCGTTCACCAGCTCGCAGCAAGCATACGATTCTCTCTACATCGGCGACGCCAGCGCTGCCAGGCGACTCCAGGCCAAGTCGCGCGAAGCCGAAGAGAAGGAATAAGAGCAAGGTATCCACAATGGCTTCGTCCGCGAAACCGAACATTGTAATTCTCGGCATCGACTCGCTGCGGGCCGACCATCTTAGTTGCTACGGCTACGACCGGCTCACCAGCCCGCACCTGGACCGCTTTGCTTCCCAGGGCGTACTCTTCGAGAACACATTCAGCCCCCATATCCCGACGACCAGCGCTTACTGTATGATGCTGACTGGTATGGATATCTTCACCACACAGTTGGTGGCGCATCGCCCCAAAGGCCCGCTGCGGGCGCAGGTGAAGACACTGCCTGAAATCCTGCGGGAGCAGGGCTATAGCACGGTCTCGGTCGGTTTTTCGGGCAGAGCCAGCAGTCGGGGCTTCGACGAATATCTCAACTTCACGCAGATGGGCAGCTGGTCGCAGGGCCGAGTACCCAAGGCCCAGAGGCTGAACGAGTTGGCACTGCCTGCGCTCGACAGCCTGGTGGCCGCTGACAAACCGTTCTTTCTCTTTCTGCGCCACATGGATCCCCATTCGCCCTACCTGCCGCCGCAGCCGTTTGAGCGCATGTTCTACCACGGGGATGAGTGCGACGCGGCCAACCGGTCGATGGACGCGGTCTTCGCGTTCGAGCCGTTCAAGCATACCCTCATTGACATGTTGCCGCCGGGAATCAGCGACAGGGAATATGTGAACGCCCAGTATGACGGCGCGATCGCTTATTTGGACGCGTGCGTCCAGTCGATATTCACCGCGCTCGAAGCGCACGGACTCTTCGACGAGACAGTTGTGGCAATCACGGGCGACCACGGCGAAGAGCTCGACGAACATGGATACTGGTACGATCACCACGGCCTCTATGACAATGTGCTTCACGTGCCTTTGATGTTGCGCTACCCGCCCAAGCTGCAGTCGGGTAGGCGCGTGGCCGGTTACAACCACCATAAAGACCTGGTCCCTACGATCCTCGAACTCGCGGAAATCGACGCGGGCATCAGTTTCGACGGTCGCTCGTTGCTGCCAATGATCGAGGGCGAGGTTGCGTCGCACGCGAGCGAATTCTATATCACCGAGTGCGCGTGGATGCGCAAACACGGCTGGCGCACGCCGCAGTGGAAGCTGATCCGCGCGCTCGAACCGGATTTTCACTTTATGCCGCCGGTCGAGCTTTACAATTTGGTCGAAGATCCTGAGGAGAAATTCAATATTGCAGAGGAGCTGCCTGACGTGGTGGCAGCGCTCACGGCTCGCCTGGAGGCGTGGGTGAGCAAAAGGGAGGCCGAGGCCGGGCTGCCCAATCCCATCCATCACCAACCTGGGTGGCACGATGTCGAGGGTATCGACTATTTCACCAGCTCGCAGCAAGCCTATGATAATCTGCGCATTGGCCGGCCCAGTGTAGAGGCGTTGCGGCGGGAGCGTTCGCAAATGCGTTCAGCAGGATAGAAGGCACAAACCCAGACGATAGGGACAGGGCGGCAAGAGTCAGACTAGCTGGCCCGCCTGATCGATTCACAATGGAGCGAGATTCATGAAACTTGGCGCAAATTCAGTCCTGTTCGGCGGTTTCGACCTGGAGACCTCTTTCCGCTGTATCGCCATGGCTGGATACGACGGCATCGAGGTGGCCGCAATCGACGCGATGGCCCAGCATCTTGTATTGGACCGATGGCAAGAGATAGCGCCGGAGATCAAGCAGCTGGCACAGACCTACGAACTGGAACTGCTGGCAATGGAACAGCCTAGTCGCGATCGTGACCTGATGGAGAAGGCGATGCAGGCGGCGGTGGCGTGCGGCATTCCGATCGTCAACTGCGGGCCGGGGGGTGAGAGCGGCGACGAAGAGAGCCTGGTGCAAACCATCGACGAGTTAGGGGAACTCTCACTGAGGGCCGAAAAGTACGGTGTGACCTTATGCGTGAAGGCGCACGTCGGCGCCAGCATCTTTGACACGCCGACAACGTTGCGGGCGATGGAGGCGATCAACTCCCCCAACTTTGGCATTGACATGGACCCGTCGCATATTTACCGCGCCGACGAAAATCCTGTAGACGCGATCGCCGCCGTGATCAGCCGCGTCAAGCACGTTCATATTCGCGACTGCAAGGGACGCCAGCAGGGGCCGGGCAAGCCGGAGCTGCAGGCAAACGGACGCGGCGACATCGACCTGGTGGGATACGTCAGCGTCCTGCACGAGAACGGCTACGACGGCCCTCTGAATCTGGAGGTGATCGGCGCGCGCGAGTACAGCCTCGAGCAGTGCTGCACCATCGCTGCCGAGAGCCGCGGTCACATGCAGGCATGTCTGCAAGCGTGCGGCGCGCGTTAAGTTGGCCTGACTGTTTCCTTATCCGCCACGACAGGCGGTTTGTTTGTCATTTTCAAATGTCACACCTTTAATGAGGAGAGGTCCATGCTCACTTCAGCACAGATTGAACAGTTTCATGCCGACGGATTCCTGAATGGCGGGCAGGTCCTGAACAGCGACGAGGTCGAGACTCTACGCGAAGAAGTGATGCGCGTCATTGACGACCGCGAGCGAGAGGACATTCCGCAGCCCGTTCATGTGCGCAACATGAGCCGCGACGACAGCAAGGCAGTGTGGCAGATCGTCAATATCTGGGAGGCGAGCAAGCCCTTTCGGGACCTGATCAGCCGCACAGACATCACGACCGGCATCGCGCAACTGACCGGCGCCAGCGAGCTTCGCATCTGGCACGATCAGATTCAGTACAAGCCGGCGCAGACAGGGGGCACGACACACTGGCACCAGGACGCCCCCTTCTGGCCGATCATCAGGCCGATGACGGAAGTGACCGCCTGGGTGGCGTTGGACGACGCCGACGAATCCAACGGCTGCATGTCGATGGTTCGAGGCTCGCATCAGTGGGGCAACAACATCGAATATCTGCAGAAGCTGGAAGAGATCGATGCGATGCCGACGGAGCACCAGGGCCAGGCGCTACAGGTGGCGAGCTGTCCGGTAAAGATGGGCGAAGTCCACTTTCATCACTCGCTCACGTGGCATGGCTCTCACGACAACCACAGCGACCGCCCGCGGAGGGCGATTGCATTGCATTATATGACGAACGAGACCTATTTCGTTGCCAGCGGCGAGCATGTCATGAAAAAGTTCGTAGAGGTCGATGACGGCGAACAGATGCGGGGCAAGCATTTCCCGCAGGTATATCCGAACGGCTGAACGCCCCCTAAATTGACTGCCAGGCGGCTGCGAATGCACGTCTGTCAGGCTGGTCTTACGTGCGAGAAACGGGAAGAACTGACGCCATAATGTGAGCGGAGATCGTTACATGGTCCGAATCGGTATTGTCGGCTGCGGCCGCATTCTTAACGCCCATCTTCAAGGCTACCGGCTTCTGCGGGAGGCTGGAATAGACGACTTCAGAATCACCGCGTTGTGCGCCCGCAAAGAGGACGACGCGCTGATGTTTCGCAAGCGGGGCGAAGGTCCGACGCCGCGCGCGGCGGTGCTGGCGCCGGAGACGGGGGATCCGCTGGCTGCGCCTCACATCTATCTGGACGAGTTTCAACCGGACACGGATGTTGCTGTCTTCACGGACTATAGAGAGATGATAGCGGCGGGCGTGGTCGATGCGGTCAATGATTTCACGACGCTGTCGATGCACCATCAGATCGGGGCAGCCGCGTTTGACGCCGGACTGCACCTGCTGGTGCAGAAGCCGCTGGCGATCTCCGTTGCCGCGGGCCGCCTACTCGTGGAAAGGGCCAAGGCAGAAGGATTGACGCTCGGCTTGTTCGAAAACGTACGCCAGTCGGCGGGTACGCGAGCGGCTGCGTGGGCCATTCGTCAGGGCCTGATCGGCGACCTGCAACTGGCGTTGTTGGGCGGGATCGGCGGGCTTTGGTCGCCGGACAAGATCGTGGGGGAAACGCCATGGCGTCATCGTAAGCTCGAAGGCGCGGGCGGCGGCGCGATTGATATCGGCGTGCACGTCATGCACATGATCCGTTACATCTGCGGCGAAGTGGCGGCTGTGAGCGGCACTGTGCGCACGTTCGAGCCGACGCGCTATCTGTACGGTGATCCCACGGCGGGGCTGGAAGTTGAGGCGAATGTGGACGACACCTATCTGGCGACTGTCACGTGCGAGGGCGGTGCGCTGGCGCAGCTCATGTGGTCCTGGGGGGGTCACGGTGAGGAGACTGCGATTCCCGGGGCGCCGGTTTTCTATGGCAGTGAAGGGTGCATAAAGGGCGGAGAAATAATCTCTGACAGTGGCAGCCGCAGCAATCTGCAGGACACATTCTGGGCCGAAGCTGACCCGGCCCTGCTGGACGTCCAGTTTCCGAAGGTGGGACCGAGCGAGACGCGGCTGACGGATCCCTTTGCCATCCAGCAGTATGACTGGCTGGATGCCATCGCCCGCGGTGGCCAGCCGGAGACTGATGGGGAAGAGGGCCTGCGTGACCTGGCGGCTGCATTTGGAATGATTGAATCTTCGCAGCTAGAGCGTACAGTCACATTGGCTGAGTTGTTGTCAGGCGAAGTAAAGGGCTACCAGCAGGAGATCGACGACCATTTCGGGTTGGCATAGGCGAATCTGCCCAAGACAGTGATGTCCACCGCTAGCTACGCAAAGATTGTGGAATGGTCTGAGGAAGATCAGTGCTATGTTGGAAGTTGTCCCGAGCTCTTCTATGGGGGCTGCCACGGTGACGACGAGAAGAAGGTGTTCATAGAATTGTGTCGAATTGTAGAAGATATAGTTGAGACATACATTAGGGACGGGATGCCCCTGCCGTCACCGACTTGCGGCTAAGATTATGCAAACAGGGTAACTACAAAGCCACAGTAGTTGACCAGCCTGTCATTCCTGGAACCATTCAGGCTCCTGGTGACGCAACTGGTGTACAGCGGCCGCCATGCTCGCCAGCCGACACGATGCGAAGAAGGCACACGGTGGGTGAGGCATGTTTTTGTAGGGGGGCGTTGCGGGGGCGCAGCCCCTGCACAAGGGAGGGCGCCTGCGCCCGACCGCCCATATGACAATCATGAGGGGAGAACGAACACCTTTGCTCGCCTCGGTGAGGGTTGCGAATCTGTTGCGGCTGAGTAGTTACCAAACAGGAATTTAGCCGTTGCTCGGGAGTTGGGCAGGCAGAGCATTTTGCCTTAGTTCAGAATTCAAGAATCTCCAGGAATTATTTTATCCAGTCTTGGAAGTCGAGACAGGGAGAGGTCCAGATGCGACGAGTCGGAATCGTCGGAGCAGGTGGGATTTCCAGAACGCACGCCGACCGCTGGAATCAGATGCCGGGTGTTGAGCTGGCCGGTTTCTATGACATTATAGAGGATGCTGCGCAGCGTGCGGTCCAGCGATCCGGCGGCAAGGTGTTCGGCAGCATGAACGAACTGTTCGATGCCGTTGATTATGTGGACGTATGTACGCCGGGCACGGCCCATGTACAGCCGGTCATCGCCGCGCTGGAGGCCGGGATACCAACCGTCTGCGAGAAGCCCCTCGCGAACAGCATTGCGGACTGCGAGCGCATCGTAGACGCGGCTGACCGTACCGGCACACCCCTTTTTGTGGCGATGGTGGTGCGCTTCTTTCCCCAGTTTGCCAAAGCCAAAGAGGTGCTTGACAGCGGAGCAATCGGCGCGCCTGGTGTGATCCGCACTGTCCGCAGCGGCAGTTACCCTGACGCCGGTTCAGGTTGGCGCAAGGGTCTGGCGATAACTAGCTACTATGCCGACTTTGCGCAGAGTGGGGGCGTGCTGTTGGATCTCTGCATCCACGACATCGATTACCAGCGCTGGTGTTTCGGAGAGGTTGAACGGGTTTTTGCGCGCGGCATGATGTTCGCGGGTAAAGAACCCAAAGATCACGCCTTGCTTACACTGCGTTTCGCCAGCGGCGCGGTCGGCCATATCGAAGGCAGCTGGTCCTATCCCCGCGGCCGATCCTCTTCTCGAATTGAGATTGCTGGTACCGGAGGCATACTCGAATGGGATTCGAGGACGCGGCCGCCCGTGGAAGTTGCCCTTGCCCAGGAAGATGGATCTCTTGCTTCCTCCGGCAGTTCGCCTACAGCACCCAAGGACGATCCTTACTACGCTGAACTGGCCCATTTTGTCCGTTGCACGGAAGCGAAAGAGCCCTTCCTGGTGACACCGTACGACGGCTTGATGGCGGTGAAAATATCAAGGGCTGCGATTGAGAGCCTGGAGACGGGAAGGCCGGTCACAATCAGTTGAGGCCCAGTAGTGGCTTCGTTGTACTGCCATTTTCGTGCTGGCAACACGTCCATATGCAGTTGCTTACTTATTGCTAACGAATCGTAGGACTCATTTAAGAAGGATAAGCCGGTGACTCGCGAACTCGAATCTTTGAATGAAGTCCGTCTTGGCATGTTCAGCTTTGCCCACATGCACGCTGCCAGTTACATTCACTTCCTGGCGCAGATGGAAGGCGTGACGATTGCGGGCATTTACGACGATGACTACGATCGGGGTGGCCGTATTGCCGCCCAGTACAATGTGCCCTATTTCAGAAGGGCGGATGGCCTCTTCGACCAGGAGTTGGACGGTGCTGTTATCTGCTCCGAAAATGCGCTCCATGCTCCACTTGTACTGCAGGGCGCCGGCCGCGTCGGCGCCATCTTGTGCGAGAAACCTATCGCCACCACCGCCAGCGACGGTCAGGAGATGATTGACCGCTGCCGCGAGACAGGCACGAAACTGCAGATCGCCTTTCCGATGCGCTTTGCCCCGCCGGTAATAGAGCTGAAACAGCAGCTCGACGCGGGCGTGCTGGGCGAAATCTACAGCGTCAAGAGCACCAATCACGGCTCGATGCCCGGCCGCTGGTTCGCTGAACACAAACTGGCCGGCGGCGGCGCGGTAATGGACCATACCGTCCATGTGGTCGACCTGCTGCGCTGGTTCTGGGATACGGAGGTGGAAGAGATTTACGCCGAGGTTGGCCGCGAACTATTGCATCCAGGTTTGGGCATTGACGATGTGGGGCTGCTGAGTTTTCGGCTGGCAAACGGCGTCTTCGGCACGCTCGACACCAGTTGGTCGCGGCCACCAAGCTACCCCACTTGGGGGGACGTGAAGTTGGATGTCCTCGGCGAGCAGGGATTAATCTCTGTCGACGCCTTCGAGCAGAATCTCCAGGTCAGTTCAAACGAAGCGGGAAAAACGTCCGACGTCAATTGGGGCAGCAGCGGTGACGAAGGGTTGGTGGCGGATTTTGTGGCGATGATACGCGAGGACCGGGGGCCGTCTGTAAGCGGGGAGGACGGTCAACGGGCTTTGGAAGTCGCCCTGGCAGCTTACGAATCGGCGCGGCGGACGGAGCCGGTGACGTTACCAATTTGAAAGTTATGACCGCGGGCTACGTCATGCAACTGACAGAAGATGGAGAAATTGCATGCGCTCTGCCCAGGGCCGGCATGCTGACGTTTGCCTAGAAACCCTTTCTCGACCCGCGGGCAAGTCATCTCATCTGTGCCTTCGTTGAAGGCATGTTAAATCCTCTCAGCCCCATTGGATAGGACCTCTATGATACCAAATGCAGCAGCACGGGCACGCGCCATCCTGCAAGAAGGACCACTCTTTTTCGACACTGAAACGACAGGACTAAACAGTTCGGCCGAAATTGTTGAGGTTGGCATTGTCGACGCGGAGGGCAATACACTTCTGGAGAGCCTCGTCCGCCCGTGCCGGCGCATTCCGTCAGGCGCCGAAGCCGTCCACGGCATTTCCAATGAGATGGTGAGGAATGCGCCTACATGGGCGGAGCTCTGGCCTGAGGTGAGCCAACTGTTCAGCGGGAAACGCGTCGGCATTTTCAACGCCGAATTTGACCTGAGGATGATGCGGCAGTCTCATCAACAACATGGCTTGTCGTGGGAAGATATGGGAGGGAACGCCTTCTGTGTGATGAAGATGTACGCACGGTACTATGGCGACAAGCGAGGCATAACGGACGCCAGGTGGCAAAGTCTGCAGAAGGCGGGCCGGCAGTGCGGCATCGCTCTGCCGAACAGCCACAGAGCGGTAGACGATGCCCGCCTGGCCTGTGCGGTATTTCGGCACATGGCGGGACTTTCTTAATTTCCTTGAATTCGGTGGCTGTAGTCGGACCAGTCCAATATGGACCAAGCACTGAAGAGATTTCTGAAAGGGAGAACGCCCTTAGCTGAAGAAGAGATGGACTGGTCCGGGGGCGGGTTAGAGCTAGTTCAGACACGGTTTACATATGCATTGGACGCAGCGGCTTCTCCCCCGGTTGACCTGGTTACGTCGGTGAGGGCGCTCCTGACGCGCGGCTCGAACATAATGGTAATGCGGGATCCGGGCGGCGAGCATATCGTGCCCGGCGGGCGCATCGACGAAGGTGAAGGGCTGCTGGAAGCGTTGAAGCGCGAACTTCTGGAGGAAACAGGCTGGACCGTCGGAGGTGAACCGGCGCTTATCGGTCTGTTTCACTACCACATCCACTCACCCAAGCCAGTAGATTATCGGTACCCTTACCCAGACTTTCTGCAACTGATTTACGGAGCAGAGGCGGACAGCCATTTCCCTGAGGCGATGGAAGTCGGCGGTTTTGAGTTGGGTTCGGAGTTTCGCCCGCCAGGGGCTGTTCAGCGGCTGCCGCTTTCGCTTGGCGAGGCCGTGCTTCTTCAAATTGTGCAGGAAGCTTAGAGAAGACTCGCTGGCAATCCATGCAGACGCGTTCCGGCCGGACTCTTCGCAGACCTTTAGCTGTAACCGGACCGCGTTCCCCAATAGGTGAGCAGCGCATTCTGTAGAGGCCCGCCTACCCGGAGGTTCTCTACCGCCGGAGCTCCTAATGCAGGAGCTCCGACATCCTACCCACTACAGTTCCAAGTCAATTCAAGATTGTTGCCGGCACACCGTCGTGGGATGGCGAGGTGCCGGCATTGAGGGGGCTACGGAATACTGCGGCAGTTGGCTTGGCCCGGGAAGCGCCTCTGCGAACAGATTCGAGCGGAGGGAAGATTCTCTCATTGTCTTGACACGCGTCCCTTTAGCGCCAGGAGAGCCATTGTCATGCTTACGATAACAACCACTGAAACGGACAGGAGGCCCTTCAATATTTCGTCGATTTCCCAGCCTACGGTAATGATTGAGCGTAACGAGCCGAGGAGATAGGTAACGGGATTGTATTGGGCGACAGTTGCCATCCAGCCAGTCATTGCCTCGAGAGGTAAGAACATTGGCGTGAGAAACATCATGGGCAGAAAGACCATGAAGCTGCTGCTGACGGCTGCTGCACTTGCTGTTTTCAGGGCGATTGCATAGGAGAAGCCTGCGAAACCGAGTCCCCAGTAGGCAGCGAGGGCTACAAAGGCGACGACGCCTGTTACGCCAGTCTCGAACCGGACCCCTACTGCATACCCCAGGATGAGGACGGGGACCGAGAGGGCTATGACCAGAGCTATGTCAGCGACCATCATTCCCATCAGGAGTGCCAAGCGGCGTACCGGGGTCATCACGAGGCGGTCGAAGTAGCCACTGCGAACGTCCTCAACCAACGTTAACGCCCTCGAAAGCGGCCCGGTGACGGCCATTATGATCGCGACTGGGAGTTGGAAAGCCTTGTAATCGAGGGTGCCGCCTGCCTCCACGAAGTTCTGGAGCGCGCCCGTATTTACAGTGAAAAAGAAAAGCGGGATGATGAACCCAGGAATCACGGACTCGGGGTCCCTTAGGACCGATCGGAGTGCCCGACGAGATATCGCGGAGACGTCACTTGCGAAGCCTCCATTTCTGGCTTGAACTTGGGTGAGTCCAATAGCTGTCATGCTGGCTCCTCCTTGACGAAGTTGGCGTCAACTTCAAGGCGGGCGCCGGTATAGTGAAGGAAGACGTCGTCCAGGGTAGCAGTACGGAGGACAATGTCCTCTACAGAAGCACCGGACTGGTCCAGCGCAATTGCGACAGGGCCGATCACCCTGGATCCCTGGTCTACTTTCAACGTGATTTCATTTGCGTAGACTTCGACGCTTTCGACGCCATCCACTTGCTCGCACGCCTCCGCGGCGCCGCTTGTCTGGCCATCAGTCCTGGCGACGATAATGTCGGAACCGACAGATCGCTTCAGTTCGGCAGGCGAGCCTTCGGCGACTATTCTACCCTGGTTGATTATGCCGACGCGCCGGGCGAGGTAGTCGGCCTCTTCCAGGTACTGCGTTGTCATGAAGATCGTTACTCCTCTCTCCTCGTTTACACGGCGTACTTCGTCCCAGAGTTCGACTCGGCTGATGGGATCCAGCCCAGTAGTGGGTTCGTCGAGGAACAGAATTTGCGGTTCGTGAATCATGGCAACTGCCAGGTCGAGTTTTCGCTTCATGCCGCCAGAGTAGGTGCCGATGAGCAGGTCCAAGGCCTCATCAATATTAAGCAGGTCAGCAAGATAGTTGATCCGTTGCTTGATGGCAGGTCCAGTTAACCCGTAGAGGCGGGACTGGAGCTGTAAGAGCTCCCGCCCCGTCTGCTTGTCATCGAGGGCCGCCGCCTGGAGCGCGGCGCCGATCTTCAGTCTGACGGCGGCAGGTTCTGTGACCACGTCATGACCTGCCACGCTGGCGGAACCGCCAGTCGGCAGAAGCAGCGTTGTCAACATTCTGACTAACGACGTTTTTCCCGCTCCGTTGGGACCTAGAAAGCCGTAGATCTCTCCGCTGGGAATTGAGAGGTTGACGGCATCGACTGCCATGACGGCGCCGAAACTGCGGGATAGCGAGTTGGTGATTACTGCGTGTTCGTCCGTCATTACTGGTTCCGCTCCTCTCCTGTTTGGATTTCGACATTTGCTTCGTGCAGCTCGCCGCCGCGAATGATCTGCAAGGTCGCTTCTTTGCCGGCCAGATCGCTTCGCAGTGCGACCGCCAGTTCGTCAGGGCTGAGGATCGGTTCACCGTCAAGGTTGACGAGAATGTCACCCACCACAAGGCCTGCCTTTTCTGCAGGGCTGTCAGGCGCAACGGAGTTGAAAAGCACTCCCGTCTCCTGTCCCAACTCTTTGCTAAGGCCCGTGGGCAGTTGAACGGTCTGAACGCCTACTCCAAGGTAGCCCCGGCGAACTGAGCCATATTTGAGCAGGGAGTCTACTGTTGGCGCGACGGTGGCGTGGGTCAGGGCAATGCCACCGTCGCGACTGAGAGCAGACGTCGCCATGCCGACGACGCGTCCGTCGGCGCCGACAATGGCACCGCCGGAAAAGCCAGGGTACATGACAAGGTCGGCGCGCACGTAGTGACTAATCCGGGCCCCGCCATGGATTCGCCAGTCCTTCCCTATGGCACTGAGTATGCCCATAGAGGCCTGGATGCTTGTTCCCGGCCGGCCGACGGCGAATACCATTGCCCCAACGCGCAACTCTTCTTCAGGCAGCCATGATAAGGATGCAAGTCCTTCACGTTGGACCCGTAACGCCGCGATGTCGATGGCAGGATCACGTCCGATCAGTGTCGCATCCACCTGTTCGCCGTCGGGCAGGCCGACTCGAATGTTCTCCGTTCTAATCACGTGATTTGCGGTGACGATCACACCGTCTGCCGACCAGACGAACCCACTTGCCGGAAAACGGCGACGGCCGTTCACCTGTATGACCCCCTGCCCGGCAGTTTCGACGACTGCGGCCATTCCTTCTGATAATGCTTTGAACTGGTTAGACACTTTGGGCTCCATTCCAATCTTTCTCATGCGGGCTAGGTGCCTGCAATATTTTCCGTTGTTGCAGTTTCAATAGTAGCGCGGCGTGTTCTTCAATACATCGGCAGATATGGCAGGAGGAACCCGTCAGTTCGGGTAGGAGTGAGGTGGACTGGGCTGCTTGCACACGCCGGAAGACGCGGCAGCGCTGGTGAGGGAACTTACTGCTGTGTCAGAGGGTGAGAAGCCCCAGCCTGGTGGCCTGAACGACGGCTTCTGTACGGCTGCTTACTCCTAACTTGGAGAGGACCGCCTGTACGTGGAATTTGGCAGTGTTTTCGGTGATGCCCAGTCGCACACCGATGGCGCGATTTGTCAGGCCTTCGGCCAGCAAGCCCAGTACTTCCAGTTCTCTTGGTGTATGTGGTTCAGGAATTGGCGGCAGGAAAGAGGTCGATGGCATCCAAAGGGGAGTGGTCAGGGCCGGGTCCGTAACCGACAGGCCTTCGGCGGCAGCATAGAGGGCGGCACACAGCTGACGTGCGTTGACACTGCGGGGGAGGAGCCCGGCGAGTCCCATCTGACGGAGGATACCGGGAGCCTCGTCGTCGGGTAGTATTGCAATGACAGGCAGTCCATCTTCAGCCAGATCGGTTATCGTCTCCCAGACCTCTGCGGAATCAGAGGCTGAGAAGTCCCAGCCGGTATCCCAGACGAGGACATTCGCGCTCCCGACCTTGTCCTGGGTTAGTTGAGCGGGAGACTCTGCCAGGAACGTGACGATCGCAGGTTCAGGGTCAAGAATGGCGGCAAGGCCGTGGCGGCTGAGGGGGTCTTCGGCGAAGATAATTGCGGTTAGAGAATCTTCCTCGAACATTGGCATGGCGTGAATTTAATCACATGCCAGTACTTTGGTCTGTGGGAACGCTATCATTGTCTGCCGGTTTTTTTGAGTTGTCGCAAATACTAAGCCATACATAGTGACTGTTTTGACCAGCCCTTTATCGCTGCCGCCATTCAGGCTATCTGATTGCGTATTCGGTTGGCGGCAGCCAGGTTGCTGGAGCCGCACGGCTGGAATGAGGACACAAGGTCGGTGAGCGATGGTTTTGAGGGGGGCGTTGCGGGGGCGCAGCCCCTGCACAAGGGAGGGCCGAAGGCCCGACCGCACAACTGCAGTGGTCAGTGGTCAGTGATCAGTAACTTCTGCGGTTGGAGGTAGGTGGTCGGTGGGTTGAAGCGGCATGTGGGGGAGTAGACTCCGTTCGCCAGACACGATGCTGGGGAAGAATAAACACGGTCGGTGAGGCATGTTTTTGTAGGGGGGCGTTGCGGGGGCGCAGCCCCTGCACAAGGGAGGGCCGAAGGCCCGACCGCCCAGAATACAACAATGAGGGGAGAAAAAACACCCTTGGTCGCCTCGTTCAGGATCGCGAATTAGTTGTGGCTGAGTAGTTTCGAGTTGTCTATGGTTAGCAGTACGCGGGCTCCCTTCATTCTCAATAATGGGCGCATCTGTGATCGTAGAAAGGGAGGAGGGAGAGCTCTCCGCTTTCTTCTCTCCCTTCTCTTTTCTCTTTATGCCAATGAAAGGCAGTAGGTATGTCTATGGGGCCTCAACAGTCGCCAGGGGCTCGAGTAGAGGCGTAGTCTCGGCGACAAGCGTGTCATGCGAGCCGGCGCAGTTCGGCCAGGAGGCTGTCGGTCTGTTCTGGGCGCCCGACAGATATGCGAATGCAGTTGTCGAGGCCAGGCTTCTGATAGTAGCGCACGAGGATGCCCCGTTGTTCGAGCGCGAGCTTCAGGGCGGCGGCGTCTCCGCTTGCGGCAGTGCGAAAGCCTTCAACTCGGCAGAGGATGAAATTGGCTCCGGAAGGGTAGGGTGAGAGGTAGGGAACCTGCTGCAATGCGGTGAAGAGTCGTTCGCGTTCGGCACGTATCTTCTCTACAATCGAGTGCATTTCTTCGGCATAACGTAGACTGGCCAGACCGGCCACTGTGGCGGCGACGTTGACATTGTAAGGCTGTTTGAACTTCCAAAGAATTGGCATCATCCAGGCGGGGAAGATACCGTAGCCCAAACGAAGGCCGGCGATTCCGGCGGACTTGGAAAATGTTCGAATGATGACAAGGTTGTCGTGCTCCAGTACCCAGGGCGAGCGGCTTGTCTCGACCGAGAATTCGACGTAGGCCTCATCGAGGACGACGATCAGAGGGAGCTGTAACAGACGCAGCAGGTCTTCGTCCGGCAGCCAGTTACCGGAAGGATTGTTGGGCGAAGTGAGAAAGAGCAGCTTGGGAGAGACCGATTCCCGCTTCAGGGCGTTGGACTTGAACAGGTCAAAGATGCCTTCGACATCAATGTGGTAATCATCTGTTCTCCAAACTTCCAGAACTTCGGCGCCGACCAACTTGGCGTCAAAGCTGTACATTCCGAAGGTGGGTGGCGTATTGATTATGGCGTCGCCTGGCCCAAGAAAGAGGCGGCAGAGATAGTCGAGAATCTCATCGGTGCCGTGGCTTGGCAGGATCTGTTCGAAAGGCACTGAATTACTTGACTCCACCTGTCGCTGCTCACTCTCCAGATGCTCTGCCAGGGCTTGGCGCAACTCAGTTTGCTGCGGGTCCGGGTAGATGTGGTAGTAAGCGTATTCGGCCAGCGCCTCAGCGACGGCCGGGTGCGGCCCGTAGGGGTTCTCGTTGGCATCCAGCTTGACGATTTCTGAGGCCGGAATGCCAAGCCGCTGGCTCAGGACTTCAAACGGCTGTATCGGCGTATATTCTTCAAGACCGGCAAGGTGGGGGTTGAGCAACGACTGGAGAGTGGTGGCTTCCTTCACTAAGATTCGTCCTCTTGGTGTGATGTCGATTTGAGTCGCCTGCTCACGGCGGCGGCATGCCCGCCGAGGCCCTCAGTACGCGCCAGGGTTTGGGCGGCGGGACCGATTGCGGCCAGTGCTTCCTCATTGAGCCCGATCAGGCTGATTAGCTTGACGAAATCGGTCACGTTGATCGGACTGGCGAAACGGGCGGTGCCGCCGGTGGGCATGACATGGCTGGGCCCGGCCGTGTAGTCGCCCAGCACTTCAAAGCTACGCTCGCCGAGGAAGATGCCGCCGGCGTTCTGTACTTGGTCGACCCAGCGCCAGGGGCTTTCGACAAGGAGGCAGAGGTGCTCGGGAGCGTATTCGTTGGCGAGGGCAACAGCTTCAGGCATGGATTCGGTCACGACAATTCCGGCGCTGCGGGCAAAAGTGGCGGCGGCGATCTGTCCGCGTTCCAGGTCCTCCAATTGGGCGTGGACGGCTGCCTGGACCTTCTGCGCCAGCTGCCGGCTGGGTGTCAGGAGTATTGCGCTGGCGAGGACATCGTGCTCGGCCTGGGCCAGAAGATCTGCGGCGGCCAACTGCGGGTCGGCCGACTCATCAGCGATTATTACGGTCTCAGTTGGACCGGGCAGGCCGTCGATTCCAACCAGGCCGAAAAGCTGCCGCTTGGCCAGGGTAACGAAAAGGTTGCCGGGGCCGCAGATCTTGTCAACTGCCGGAATTGACTCAGTGCCGAAGGCCATTGCGCCGATTGCCTGCGCGCCGCCGGCTATGTAAACGGCGTCCACGCGGGCGACGGTGGCGGCAGCAAGCGTTACCTTGTCCGGCAGACCTGTCTCCTTCTGGGGCGGTGTGACGACAACCAGTTCGCCCACATTGGCTACCCGCGCCGGAATGGCGGTCATCAGCAGGGTGCTGGGCAGGGGGGCCGTGCCGCCAGGGACATAGATGCCGACGCGTTCTATGGGCCTGACAAGCTGGCCGACCGTGCCTTCGTTGTCATTCTGGATCCAGCTTTGGTTGGGCTGGCGGCGATGAAAGTTTTCTATACGCTCCGCCGCCAGGACAAGAGCCTCGTAGACTTCTGGCGCGACGTCACCGGACTCCTGCAGGATGGTTTGGGGATCGACGCGCAGGTCGTCCAGGCTGACACCATCCAGTTTTTGGGTCCACTTGCGCACTGCGGCATCGCCACCGGCCCGCACGTCGGCTAGGATACGGCGGACGGCTTCGTCAGGGCCGATGCGAGAACCGAATATGTCTTCGATGCTGTCCAATATTTCTTCCGGCAGGTCGAAAGCGTCCCAAGGCTGGCGGCGCAGGATTGACTTGCGGGCTGGTTCAGGATCAAGTATGGGGAAGTCGTTTTTCATGGCTTGGGAACGAGAACAGTTGATGGAAGGCTAAATCGGATGGCGGTTGGTCGTCGTTGGGATAGCTTATTGCCTTAGCCGCTCGGCGTCCTCCATGCGGCCCAAGACCACTACTATGTCATCCTCTTTGAGACTAAAGCTGGCGCTGGGGCTGACTACCAGGTCGTCTCCTCGGCGGACTGCGATCACGGTCAGTCCATAGCGTTGCCGCAGACTCAGTTCGGACAGGGAATGTTCCCAGGTGCTGGGCGGGGCCAATAATTCGACGACACCAACATCGTTACCGACTTCCAGGTAGTCGACAAGATGATCGATGGCCATTTTTCTTCCCAAACGACGTCCGGCCTCGTGCTCGGGCAGAATCACTTCGTCCGCCCCAACTTTCAGAAGGATTTCCCTCTGTGTAATTGTGAGTGCTTTGGCGATCACTCGCTCTACGCCCAGTTGCCTCAGGAGAACGGTTGCCAGCAGATTGTTCTCAAAGTCGGTGCCGATGCAGACCAGACCGGTGTCGAAGGTTTCCACGCCTGCCTGGCGCAGAGCGTCAATGTTGGTAGCATCCAGCTGCACTACGTGGGGAAGCTCGCCGCTGAGCGCCTGCACGCGGTCGTGATTCGAGTCGATAGCCAGAACCGTGCGGCCGTGCTCGACAAGCGTGGTTGCAACGGCGGTGCCAAAGCGTCCAAGCCCGATAACCACATATTCAGACTCACGGTTCTTTCGTTTGAACGGTGACGAATGCGCGTGAGCCGCATCAATTGGCGTCGATGCAGTGTCGTGGGCAGGAGAGACAGTCTGCGCGGCCAAGGGAGAGGGCCTACGGAACAGGCGACCAAGCCACTGCAAGGGCAGGTTCATCCACGCCCACGGGACATGGGATACAGTCTGAGCCGAAAGCAGTAGCGGTTGGGCTGCGGCCCCGTCATTCGCTTCATTTGCAGCCATTTTAGCAACCATGGCCACTTGCTCTCCAATGTAGTGTAGGGCAGTCATGCCCGTGCCAAACGTGTTCCATTCTGACCGCATTATAGCATAGCCGGAGGGTCTAAACCTTTTCAAACGGTGCTTCTCGTGATACCATGCGCCAGAACTCATCGTTGCAGGGGAGCTGCAGATTCAGCAAAGAGGGGGCAGGGCGCAAGTGGCAGAGTCAGGAAGTTCACGGCAACCGGTTCAGGTTTCACTGTACCCGCATTTCTTCACCGAAAAGAAGCGATTGTTCATAGAGAGTGGGGCACTCAAAGCCTCAGTCTTTCTCTATGACAGCGGTGTTGCGGCCGTCCAACTGGAAAACGGGGTGAGCGAGCTAGTAATGCTGCCATTTCAAGGCCAGCAGATCTGGTCGGCAACCTTTGGCGGGAGAGACGTCACCATGCGGTCGATGTTCAGCCAGCCACTGCCAACCACCGATTACGTGCGGACGTACGGCGGTTTCCTACTCCATTGCGGTTTCACGGCTATGGGGGTGCCGACCGAAGAGGATGACCACCCACTTCATGGAGAGTTGCCGAATGCCTGGTTTCAGCAGGCTTGGCTCGTGCTTGGGGAAGACGAAGGCGGCGCTTATATCGGCTTGGGAGGGCAATACCAACACACGGTTGCCTTTATGTATAACTACACGGCGACGCCGTTAGTGAAACTTTACGCCGGCGCGAAGGAAGCGCAGGTATCGCTTCAATGTCGAAACTGCAAGAATACGCCGATGGAGTATATGTACCTGGCCCACGCCAATTACAGGCCGGTAGACGGCGGCCGCATTGTATACAGCGCGAAGGTATCGCCGGGGACGGTACGCGTCCGCCGCAGCATACCCAGCCATGTAAGCCCCGGGCCCGCATATCTGGCATTTCTGAAGGGACTGGGTGAAAGACCGGAAGCACATCATGTTCTGGACGCCAAACTGGCGTTTGACCCGGAGATAGTCTTCGGTATCGACTACGAGGCGGACGAGGAAGGCTGGGCCCACACTCTGCAGGTGCATCCAGACGGCGGAGCAGACTATGTTCGTCACCGTCCGGACCAGTTGCCGATTGGCGTCCGCTGGATCAGTCGCACGCCTGACCAGGACGCGTTGGGATTGGTCTTGCCTGCCACTGCGGAACCCGAGGGCAAAGCGGCCGAAAAAGCCAAAGGTTATGTGAAAGAGTTGGAGGGCGGCGGTACCTGGCGGTGCGACTATGTGTTGGGGACACTTGACGCGCATGAAGTTGGCGCTGTCGAGGAAAAAATCGCGGGAATCGTCTAGTTGGTATTCGTCTTGACAGTTGATTCCGGTTTGAGAGATTTCGGCGAACAGTCGCTGGAAAGTGATGAAATAGGCTGTGCCTGAAGCACACATGCTGGCTAAACAGTTGCAAGGACACTTTGGATGCTGGTAATCAAAGTCGGCGGTGGTAAGGAACTGAATATTGACGCCATCGTCTCTGATATAGTTGCGCTACGCCAGGCCGGGCGGGATCTGATTCTGGTCCACGGCGGGGCGGAGACGACCAACGAGGTGGCCGAGGCCCTGGGCCATCCACCCCAGTTCATAACCAGCGAGAGCGGTTTTGAGAGCAGGCGCACTGACCGGCGCACTCTGGAGATTTTCGAGATGGTCTATTGCGGCCAGCTCAACAAGATGTGGGTGGAAAAGCTGCAACTTGCCGGCGTGAATGCGGTCGGCCTGAGCGGGCTGGACGGACGCATCTTTGAGGGGAAACGGAAGGACAGGTTGCGCGTGCGGGTCAATGGGCGGCGGCTGGTGTTGCGGGATGACTGGACCGGAACTGTCGAGCAGGTCAATGTGGAACTGCTGCGGCTGCTGTTGGATGCCGGGTACCTTCCTGTACTCACGCCGCCTGGCTCCTCGGATAGCGGCGAGGCGATCAATGTAGACGGCGATCGGGCGGCAGCGATGGTTGCCGCGGCATTTGAAGCTGAGGCATTTGTCATCCTCTCCAATGTGCCTGGCTTGCTGCGGGAGTTTCCTGACGAGTCCAGCCTCATTCGAGAGATTCCCCGTACACAGGCTGACAGCTACATGCAGTATGCGGCCGGGCGAATGAAGAAAAAGGTGATGGGTGCGGTCGAAGCAGTCGCAGAAGGCGTGCAGAAAGTGATCTTTGCCGACGGGCGTCAAGAGAACCCGATACAGCGAGCCCTTGACGGCCATGGAACGCAGATTGCGTGAGAACTGTAGGTAAGGTACTGCGTTGCCAGGGCGTTCTGGTGGAGGCGTTGCGAGAGAACTGATCCGAACTATTGGAGCCGGACGCAAGAACAAAATATTTTCCGAAGAAGGAAGCTTCTGAGCAACTCAGAATACAAATCGGACCGAAACACGAATGGAAACTGTACAGAATATACTCGAAACGCATGACGCGGTGCGCCAGACCCAGTCGCACGAGTCAGGCGTTGTTCCTCGTCGCGGGGAAACGGTGATGGTGGCGGGGGAGGGCTGTTGGATGATCGACAGCGACGGCGACCGCTACCTCGATCTGACTTCGTCGCAGGGTGTGGCCATGCTCGGCTATGGTCATCCTGTTTTGACGGAGGCTATTCAGGAGCAGGCAGCCCGCATGCACGCCTGCCCCAACTTTTTTCACAACGATACGCGGGCGGAGTTCCTGAGCAGGCTGATCTCGGTTACGCCGGAGCACCTGACGCGGGCTTTTTTGGGGAATAGCGGCGCCGAGGCGATTGACGGCGCCATCAAGTTCGCGCGGCTGGCTACGGGTCGTACGGGAATTGTGGCTGCACGCAACAGCTTCCATGGGCGGACAGTAGGGGCGTTATCAATCACCTGGAACCCCCGGTATCGGCGCAAGTTCGAACCGCTGATGCCAGATGTCAGCCATGTTCATTTTAACAACATCGATCAGCTGGATGAAGCTGTTGGCGACGGCACCGCGGCGGTGGTGTTGGAGGTCATCCAGGCTGAGGGTGGTGTGCATGAGGGGAGCGCTGAATATTTTGCAGGCGTACAGCGGTTGTGCCAAGAGAGGGGTGCGCTGCTGGTAATCGACGAGGTGCAGACCGGTTTTGGACGCACGGGGCGCTGGTTTGGGTTTCAACACTTCGACCTGGAGCCAGACATCGTTGCGCTGGCAAAGGGTCTAGGGGGAGGTTTCCCGATGGGTGCCGTCGTCTACACTGAGCAGATCCAGGAAAGTCTTTTTTCCGGGGCGCACGGGAGTACGTTCGGGGGCAACCCACTAGCCTGCGCGGCCGGCATCGCTGCATTGGGCGTTTACGAGGACGGACTGATCGAACAGGCAGACAGGGCTGGGCGGCGACTGAGGGAAGCCCTGGAAGCGGCCATCGGCGCGCGCAGAGTCGTCCGTGAGATTCGCGGTAGGGGACTCCTGATCGGCATTGATCTGCGTACGAAGGCGGTACCCTTTCTGAAGACACTGATGGAAGAGCACAACGTGCTGGCTCTGCCGGCCGGCTCGACTGTTCTGCGACTGCTGCCGCCGCTGACCATCAGTGACGGGGAGATCGACATGGCGGTAGAGGCGATAGCCGCTACTCTGCCCGAGGGCGCTTGACCCTGGTCCCGGGCTATTGTAAGGGATACTAATGTGAATATCATTTATAGCGGCGTTTTTGTGGACGATCAAGAAAAGGCGTTGAAGTTCTATACAGAAGTGCTTGGCTTTGTAAAGAAGGAAGATATTCCCGTCGGTGAATTCAGGTGGTTGACTGTTGTGTCACCGGACGATCAGGACGGGACAGAGTTTCTCCTGGAACCGAATTCCAACCCCGTCGCCGAACAGTATCAGAAGGGTATTTACGAACAGGGAATCCCGGCCACGTCGCTTGGCGTCGATGACGTGCAAGCAGAATATGAAAGGTTGACAGAACTGGGTGTGGCGTTCAAAGTCGAACCGACGGATTATGGTCATTATAAGATTGCTTCCTTCGACGACACTTGTGGGAATCTGATCCAGATCCAGCAGACTTGACGCTTAAGGGAGGTTTTGGAGGCGTTAATTGTGTGCCAGCCCGCAGAAATGCAGGCCGGAAAGGGCGATAATCAGCGTAAGGACGTGAGAGCTTGTCGACCGAATTTCAGGACGAAGAATGTGGAGACACATTGGCGGGGTCTACAGTCTATTCAAGTCCTTTGCGTGAAGAAGGTATCGAAACGAATGCAGTGACGAAAGTGACAGCATAAAGAAAGCCAGGAGTATTGGAATGAGTGAATCAAATCAGAACGGCGCTCAGATGCAGAACGGTGCGGGAGCCCAGGTCAGCAAGGGTGGGACTGAAGACACGCTGCATGAGGTGATCGTGATTGGCAGCGGGCCGGCAGGCTGGACGGCGGGCCTTTACGCGGCGCGGGCGAACCTGGAACCATTGCTGATCACCGGCGACGACTTCGGCGGCCAGGTCAGCATCACATACGAGGTCGAAAACTATCCTGGTTTTCCTGAGGGGCTTAGCGGGCCCGACCTGGTAGAAAAATTCAAGGCGCAGGCCGAACGATTCGGATGCACCACCTCCTATGATCACGTTACGGAAATTGTGGTTGACGAGCATCCTTTCACTGTGCGCACTGCCCAAGACAAGGAGTACAGAACGAAATCGCTGATTCTCTGCACGGGCGCCCGGCCCCGATTCCTAGAGGTGCCTGGAGAACAGGAATATACGGGCAAAGGTGTCAGCTACTGTGCGACCTGCGATGGTTTCTTTTTCCGCGGCAAAGAATTGGTGGTCGTTGGCGGTGGCGACAGCGCACTCGAGGAGGGGCTATTCCTTACCAAGTTTGCCACTAATGTGAAGGTAATACATCGGCGGGACGAGTTGCGTGCCAGCAAGATTTTGCAGGACCGGGCCATTGCCAACGACCAGATTGAATTTGTGTGGAATGCGGTCGTGACGTCCATCAACGGTAACGAGAATGGCGTCGTTTCCGGTGTCACCACGCAGGATACGCGGAGCGGCGCCGAGGGCGAGATCGACACTGACGGCGTTTTTGTTTACATCGGGCACATCCCCAATAATGATCTGTATCACGGGAAGCTGGACTTGGATGAGGACGGTCACCTGATTGCCGACCCGATGACACGTACCAACATTCCCGGCGTTTTTGCGGCTGGTGAAATTGCCGATAAGGTCTTCAAGCAAGTAGCCACCAGTGTGGGACAGGGCTGCGCCGCGGCGATGCAGGCGGAGAAGTTCCTGGCCTCGCTGGAGGCCGTAGGGTTGCCAGACTTGAACGAGGATCCACGCGCATGGCCCACGCCAGGCGTCCCAAAGCAGACGGCAGACCTGGTGGCAGCCGACTGAAACCAGTTGTTGCTGCTGCCAGAGATTTCGAAAGAACGGGGGCGGACGCTGCGATCGGATGTGTCTTTGCGAGGAGACATCTACAATAGCGAATGACCAGATCCGCAGTGCCGCCCCGTCCAAGCTCGACACCCCAAGATCAACAATCTTCAGCGTTGGCCCGAAGCGCCTCTCTTCTGTCTTTAGGCGCTGTGGCCAGCCGCGTACTCGGTCTCCTGCGGGAGATGGTGATTGCGGCCTATTTTGGCGCGTCTGGTCCTGTCAGCGCGTTCACGGTTGCCGGCAGCGCGCCGAAAATGCTGTACGACTTTCTGATCGGCGGCATGTTGAGCGCCGCGTTGGTCCCGGTTCTCAGCGACTACGCCCGACTAGATCGTAAGCAGGGTGACGCTACTGAAGAGGTTGCTTCCGGGTCTAATGGAGAGCAGGTCGGTCCGAATCCGGAACTGGTCCGGCTGGTGGGCGCGTTGCTCAGCCTGGCGGTAGTGACTCTGGCGGGGCTGACTGTCCTGATGGTTGTCTTTGCGCCGCAGGTTGCGGTCCTGCTGGCAGGAGGGTTTGACGACTTAGATCCGACGCTGTTGCCATTGACAGCCCAGTTGCTTCGGCTGATGGCGCCGGTCGTTTGGTTTGTTTCGATGGCCGGTCTGCTGACAGCAATACTGTTTGCGCTGCAACGTTTTTCCTTTCCCGCTATTGCCTCCGCCATTTACAACCTGGGCATCATTGTGGCTGCTCCGCTTCTGGCCGGGCGCGTGGGCATTGCCAGTTTGGCCATAGGCGTGTTGGCCGGAAGCATGGTACAGTTTGCGCTTATGGCGTGGGACGTCCGGCGGGCAGGGCTCAAGTTTAGCGTGCAGTGGAGTCATCCTGCATTGGCGCGAATCGTGCGGCTCTATCTGCCGATTGCGGCAGGGCTGGTGGTGGCGCAGTTCCAGGTAGGGCTGGACCGCCGCCTCGCGAGCGGCACCGGTGTACAAAGTATTGCCTGGATGAGTAAAGCTACGACTCTGCAACAGTTGCCGCTGGGGATGATCAGTGTGGCTATTTCGTTGGCGGCGCTCCCGCGCTTGAGTCAGCAGTTTGCTTCAAGTGATGAGGAGGCGTACCGTGCGACGCTGGCGCGAGGGCTTCGCATGGTGGTGGTGATGATTGTGCCGATCCTGGTTGGCCTGGGCGTGCTGGCTGAGCCGGCGGTACGGCTCTTGTTCGAGCGGGGGCAATTCACCGCAGGAGACTCCGCGCAGGTGGTGACGGCCCTTAACGTGTATCTTGTCGGCGCGCTATTTGCGGCGATCGACTTCCCCCTGATTTACGCATTTTATGCCCGAAACGACACGCTGCTACCTGCGCTCGTAGGTGTTCTAAGCGTCCTGGTATATGCCGCAATTGCACTGGCGCTGGTCGAGGGCCTGGGTTACCTTGGGCTGGTCTGGGCCGACACAGGAAAGCAAGCAGCTCACGCGCTCGTAATGCTGGCACTTCTGTACTGGAAGATGGGTCAAATTCAGCGGCGACAGGGACCAGAAAGGGCGTCAGAGCTGCAGGAAGGCTGGTCTGCGGCAGGGTCTAGTCCTACAGTTCGGACTGTAATCTCGGTGGCTGGAGCAGCAGGCGCGATGTTTGTGGTGATGACTGCGCTGCTGCCGCGGTTCGGCGCGGGGGGCTCTCCTTCCATTGCCAATGATCTGGTGCAGCTCGTCGTAGGCGGCGGGAGTGGAATGCTTGTTTACGCCGGATTGCTACTGCTGGCGAAGCAACCTGAAGCGCGACAGTTGTACGGGGTTGTACGCCGAGTGAGCGGTTTGGCCAAAGGAAAATGAGGACGGTTTCAGGAGTACCAATTATACAAATTGACGGGCCGATTTACGTCGATTGGAGTGTTGTCATCTGGCGGACACGGACCGTTTGGCTGAAGTTTCGACCCACAGTGCTGACATCTGGAAGCACTACTTGCAATTCTTGATGCGCAGGCATCCCCAGAAATGAACTGGAAAGTCTCCTCGATACGACAAATGCTGAGACGACCTGAGACAGTGAGACGTCTTGGAGGCGGCGACGATTTGTTTCGCGACGTGACACTGGCCACGGCGTTGCCTTTTTTGCGGCGAAGTGTCTGGATTGCGACGGCGCTACTCCTGGCCATCCTGCTTGCGGGCGGTGCGGTGTCGCAGTCGGTCCAAACACGCGCCAGCATTATTAAGGCAGCGGCAGCACTACCTTACTTCAACTTCCTTACCTGGGAGCTGGAAGCAGTCGGCCGCATGATTTTTGCGGGTCGCTTTCGGCCGCAGGGCATGCCGGAAGCGGGAGCCCAGGTAGACATGGTGCTCGCCTACATGGAACGGACGCAGCGCATCGGACAGTTGGAGGAGGAACTCAGGCGGCTGGTTGCTGCGGAGGCAGGGACTTCAGTTGGCGGCCAAGATTCGGCGACGACTGAGCCAAAGTCAGGTCATCCGCTAGCATGGCCACCTCGAAATGCCTTCCCCGGCACCGGTTTCGAAATTCGAGTGGAGATTGAGAATGTACGCATGGAGTTGGCCGCGATGCGGCGCGAACAGGGCGCAGATCGCCCTCTGGTTGAGGCCATTCTCAAACGCCAAGTGGGAGAGGAGCTGCGTAAGGCCGGTCTTGGAGTGCGGGGCCTTGTATGGCCTCCGGTTCAGTTCGCATTCATTGAGCCGCCGCTGAAACTGACCGTCAGCCCGCGCGATCGGATAAGTACAGTCCACTCGCGCGTGCTGAAGGCTGAATATGATCCGGTAACGCTGGGAGAGAGTGAGCGTGCGATCCAGGCGCGGACAGATCTGAGCGCTCATATTTCGCGGATTGGAGGCATGGCCGTCTTCCCGGCGATGGTAGTGGAGAGCAGCTCACTCTCGTGGGTGCTGAGTACTATCGCCCACGAGTGGGTACACCACTATCTCTTCCTTTTCCCTCTTGGCCTCCGCTACGCCAGCAACGACCAGGCGACAACATTGAACGAAACGGTGTCGGAAATCATTGGTGTCGAGATCGGGGAGCGGGTGGCTCTGCGCTACTATTCCGAGGATGTCTCCTCTTCGGCGGGGAAAGCAGGGGATTCAGGTGAGAATTCTTGCGCTTGTAATGTTGAGGAGCTGTGGACGCAGGAGTACGAATTGGAGCAGCAGCGTTGGGAGCGATACGACCGGCCTCTTCAGTTCGACTTCAAACAGGCAATGCGCGAGACGCGACTGCATGTGGATACTCTGCTGGCGGCGGGGCACGTTGAGACTGCGGAAGCTTACATGGAGGCGCGACGGCGCTACTTCGTGGAGAAGGGGTATCCACTGCGCGTGCTGAATCAGGCCTATTTCGCGTTCAATGGCAACTACGCAACGGGCGCCGCTTCCTCCAGCTCTATTGGTCCTCAGCTGCAGCAGCTTCGCGCCGAGAGCGAAGATCTGGCCCATTTCCTGGAGCAGGTGCGGTGGTTCACCAGCCTTGCAGACCTGGAAAAGGCGTTAGGCGCGGATTGAGAAGGGAAGCATACTGATGCGAAGGCGTTGGACGGTTGTGGAGGCGCACAGCAGGTACGCGGAACTCAAACCGATTCGCGGAGGCAACTGGCTGCCGCCGACAGCGGTCGAATCGACGTAAATGTGGCAAGCCGGCACTTTTGACCCGCAGACTATCGGACAGGAGTTGGGTTGGGCCCGGCGAGCCGATCCTAGACAGCCTCTCACTACCGGGGCCTGGCAAGACGAGCCATTAGTCTCAGGCAGAATGTCGAAAGAGGTGCAGGGGCTTTCCGATATCATCTCATTTCGTAGCTACTAAGCCATATACAGTGTCTGTCTTGACCAGTGCCTGTCTTGACCAGCCCTATATCCCTGCCGCCATTCAGGCAATCTGATTGCGTATTCGGTTTGCGGCAGCCACGTTGCTGGAACCGCACTGCTGGAATGCGCAGACAAGGTCGGAACTGCAGTTTTTAGTAGTCAGTTGTTAGTTTTCAGTGGAACACCAGTCGTCGGGGGAACACTGGAGATTGGCGGTCGATGGTCGGTGGGTTGAGGCGGCAAGTGGGGGAGGAGACACTGTTGGCTAGACACGCTGCTGGAGCCGCACGGCTGGAATGCGCAGACACGGTCGGTGAGGGATGGTTTTGTAGGGGGGCGTTGCGGGGGCGCAGCCCCTGCACAAGGGAGGGCCGAAGGCCCGACCGCCCAAAATACAACAATGTGGGGAGAAGCAATACTTTGGCTCCCCTCGTCCAGGGTTGCGATTCAGTTGCGTCTGGGTAGTTACCCAAAAAGATTGGAACAGTCACTGCTGAAGGACATTTGTACTGGCATCTCTTACGCGTTTATCGGTTGCGGTTCGGTGACAAATCAGACACCTCTAACAGGAGCATCCCATGGCAACCTATCGTACTGGCATCATCGCTTGCGGTATCATCGCACGCGTCCATGCGCGCGCCTGGCAGGGTGTGAAAGGGAGCCCCACTGAGATTGGGGCAATTGCCGACACCAACCCGGATGCTTTGCGGGAGTTTGGCGAGTTCTTCGGGGTTGCAGAGCAGCATCGCTATCTCGATTACCGGCAGATGTTGGACAGGGAGCGTCTTGACTTTGTAGACGTGTGCTCCTGGCACCGGCAGCACGCGGAGATGGTGATCGCGGCGGCAGCCCGTCAACCCAAAGCGATCATTTGTCAGAAGCCGATGGCGGTGGACCTTGGGGAAGCGGATGAGATGCTGACAGCCTGCCTTCGGAACGGGGTCAAGCTTGTGATTGCCTACCAGAGGCCCCACCATGCCACCTGGCTCCGTGCGAGGGAACTCTTGCGGGAAGGGGCAGTTGGCCGAGTCTTACAGATTCAGCTGGACGCCGGCGGCAATCTGCTGAATACCAACTCGCACAACATCCGCCTGGCCCTTTTTCTCATGGACGAACCGCAGGTCGAGTGGGTAATGGGCGCGGTCGAGCGTACAACCGAACAGATGGAACGGGGACTGCCGGCCGAGGATGCATGCCTGGGCCTGGCAGGTTGTGACAACGGGGCTACGATTCTCATTCAAGGTAACCTGGTTACGGGACTGAACCAAGGTTGCCGCGTTATCGGCACTAACGGCATGATGGAGCTGGATACAACGTACCATCCGGATAGCGTGATCCCGTCTGACGCGCCGATGCATATGCCCGAAGGTCTGTCGGCGCGCTACAACTATGAAATCGGCACAGTTCGCTACATAAACAACGTGTCGAACGGTTGGATGGAAGTGACAGAGCCTTGGCACGACTGCTGGTCGCACCAGTGCCAGGAGGCGATCGATTGGATAGAGGGCCGGGTCGAGAAGCCGATAAGCGAAGGGGCGCGGGGCAGAGATGTGCAGGAGGTGATGATGGCGCTGTATGAATCGGCACGCAAGAGGCAGCGCATCTACCTGCCCTTGAAGACGCGTGTGAGTCCCCTCAGGCTGATGGTCGAAAGCGGAGACCTGGCGGTTGAGTGGCCAGGCGAGTACGAACGGCGCGCAACGCTTGTGCGCGGTGAGGCGATGTCATGGCACGAGGAGTCAGCGTAATCGTAGCGGCTGTACCCTATGGCCTAATCGTCCCATCCGGGTTCTCGCGTGTGGGTCTGATGACAGTTACGCCATCTTCCTCGATTAATGGTCGATGATAGATGTAGGGCGGCTCCAAGACGGCTTGCTGTGCAGGAGTAAGCTCCTTGACCCACGCGGGCAAGCTCGTCTCGTAGACACCGCCGTGAAAGTGCAGAAAGTTCGGTGAGTACCGGTAAAGCAGAGAACGGCGCTGGTGTTCGGCCATCCATGGTAATGTTCCATGGATGGTCGCCTCGTTGAAGATCACCATGTCGCCAGCCTTGCAGGGGATATTGTAGACCAGCTCGCGATTTCGCTGGTAGTTCTTGATATCGTCAGGGCAGGTGAAATTTGCTTTGTGGCTGCCGGGAATGACGCAGAGCCCGCCATCCCCTTCATTCACATCGGCCAACTGGAACTGGCAGACGATCATGCCGCTACGCATCTTGCCGTTGGCATAGCTGTAATGCTGGGTACCGTCGAAGAGACGGCTCGTTGCGCCATGCAAGCGCAGGCCTTCGGTGCCGGCGGTTGAAGCTAGCAGGAATGGCGAGTGGTCCATCTTCCAGCCGCGTCCGAACATCGTGTTCAGATAGGGAATCAATTTGGCGTGGGCTAACAGTTCGCGAAACGGCTGGCACCAGGGTTGGTCCCAAGTCAACATGCCTTCGAAGTAGTCACGCGGGAGTTCACCGGCCATGTCACCGTCGGCGTGCGAGTTTGGATCGGGGATCGCCTTGTCCCAGTTGGCGTCAAAGGCACGGTTGAGTTCAAGCAGTTCTTCAGGGGAAAGGAAGTTCTCCACTTTGAGAAAACCCTGAAGGTCGTACATGAATTTTTCGCGTTCGTTCATCACAAGCGCTCCAAGGGATACTTGCTCGCGGTCATCCCACCATGCCTGTGTGCGCTGCATCTTCCACCAGGCCATGGTTGGAAATGGCAAGAGGTTTTCGCGCCTCGCTGGCAGTTTGACCCATGAACGAAGCGCCGCTTACTGCAATCCGCGAGCTACCTGGGGGTCGGAATTCTGGTTGAGGGCTTGGCCGAGATTGCCGCTCTCAGAACTCACGCTCTACATATCTGGACTGCTCGCGTCGGAATAATTCAGTTCTCCATATGGCTTGTTACGGGCATGTCAGGATGCCTGGGTTTGATTGATGCCTTACTCACTTATCGAGGGCATAGGTAACTTTGACCATTATGCCAACTTCCACGTCTGACGGCGTATTTGCCAGCGAACTTGAACCCCCCATGAAAATGTAGCCGCCAGGCGTTGTCTGGCCTACATGGGCTATACAGCCACCTGCGGGTCGGACAGCACCCACCGGGGAGACATCTTCGGAGACTGAAATGACACGGCCGAGGGTCATTTCCAGAAGGCCCGCCATTCGGGTTGCGCGTTGTCGGGCGTCGTCGAGAGCGGCACGCATTGCCTCTTGTTCCAAAGACGGGCAGTCTTCAATACGAAATACGATGTTCGCTCCCTGAATGTTTGGCCCACGTCGGTTCTTCATTTCGGCCAAGAGTTCCTGCAGCAGGTTTCGCAATTGGTCCAATTCATCATAGGAAAAGGCTACTTCGCCGGCGAAACTGGAAGGGCCGTAGGCAAAGTTGCGACTGAGAAAATTGATTCTGATGGTGTCAACATCGACACCTTCTTCAACAAGGTATTCTCGCACAAACTCCAGGTCGGCAGGTTCAACAAAAGACATTTCCGGTCCGCCCGGGCCGTAGGTGGGCTCCTCGCCAACATAAAGGTCAACATGCACGCTGTCGGGAACAGCAGATGCAGTTCCATAGCCCAGCACGGTAACGCTCGGCGTAAGATCAGATGTTGCTTGTTGGGTCGGCTCCGCGCCGTAGATTGTGGTTGGCGCCAGCAGAAGCGTCGCCAAAAAGAGGAGGGAAAGCAAGGTGCTCTTCATTGAGTAATCCTTTCGTAGTCTATCCCAATTGAACGAGGAGAATTATTTTCTTGTAGCTCGCAGCGTCAGAATGATTCTGGAAGTGCGGAAGGTTACAGCGTGTCAATGTAAATGTAGGCTATTCAGACGATATTTGCAAGTCGCATTTGAGGGTCAAGGGGCCCAAAAACAGGCAATATTTTACTTGTCTTGGTGTTTTGGCGAATTTAGCGACAGGCATGCCTAAATGACGTTGGAATGATGGCGACGTAGGTCAGTGACGAAGACGGCATGGGGAGGCTGACATCTGGAAACGACTTGACAGAGGAATTCAACGAAACTATTATTAAATGGTGCTTTTGCCTGTCCTCCAGTCTTAGCCCTTCGAATTTCGTCTCTTCAGCAGATCCGAAACTTTTTCTGTCCGTAGTCTTGCCCGAATCCTCTTCGTTTGAAAACCAAGGAGATTGCGATCATGACCGACCGAAAGTTAACTCGCCGCCAGTTACTGCGTGTTTCAGCTGCAAGCGCGGCCGGCGCACTAGCGGTAGCTTGTGTGCCCGCAGGCTCGCCAGGCGCTACCGATTCGATGTCCGAAGGGGTGGCTCCGGACGAGGCACCGACGGAAGTTCAGTTCGTCAATATCTGGACCGCCAATGACACGCCCTTCATCATCGCACTGTTGGAGGAATGGGACGAAACGAATCCGCAGTACGACCTGACCTTGATCCAGACAACAAACAGGGAAGCCACGCAGAAGCTGCAGACACTGGCCTCGGCTGGCACGCCTCCGGACTGCGGGTACTGGTCCCCCAATGCGTTTATCGCCCTGGCACCGGCGGGCGCGTTTTTGGCCCTCGACAGCTACATTGAACGGGACGCAGACACCGTTCAGATTGATGACTTTCCCGATCTGTCGATCAATGGCGCGTCGGTTGACGGCGTAATGTACGGGATTCCGTGGTCAATCAATATTCAGGCGTTTGTCTCGGTACCAGGACTTTATGACGAGGCGGGCGTGCCCCATCCCGATTGGGATTCGTGGACGTGGCAGGACTTTGGGGAAACCGCGCCGCTGATCGCGATTGGCGAATTCGCTGACAAGAAGATTGCACTGGCCAATCAACAGCGTTACTTCGTCTTTATGTGGGCCTGGGGCGGCGATGTCCTGGACGAGAGCAACGACCAGCAGCCGATACTCGACTCGGACACCAACCTTGAGGCGCTCACTTTCCTCAAGAGTCTCTACGAGGCCGATGTGGTGCTAACAGGGGAGTACGGCGAGGCGTTTGGCGGACTGCGTCCGATGTTGGCGTCTGGCCGCATAGCCCATGCCATTCACGGCATCGGAACCTGGAACTTCATGATGCGGGAAGCGGTGGTAGATTGGGACTTTTGGCACGTTCCCGCAGGGCCGGCCGGGCGCGCGGCGGAGGTAATTCCGATTTCCTTCCAAGTCGTGGCCGGGAGCGAAAACCCTGACGGAGGCTGGGAACTTGTCAAGTGGCTTACTGATCCTTCCTATGCTGGCGGAGTTTTCGCGGACAACCTGCAGTCACCGGCCCGATTCAGTCTTCGCGAGAACTTTATCGAAGCGGCACTTGTGCTGGCGCCGCACGCCACAATTCTGCCCTCACTGATCGACTACGGCCATGTCCGCCCCGGCCTGCGGCTGCCCTTTGGCGGTGAGATCAGCAGTGCGGTCGGCTCAGAGCTGTTCGAGCCGGCTATCGCCAACAGCGATCGCACGATTGAGGAGGCGATCGAGATCACGCAACAGAAACTGGAAGAGATATTTGACGAGAGGGCGTAGGCAGATTCTTGGCCCGTAGCTAAGCGTAACGCATGTTTTTGCGTGGGGACGGAGGGATCACAGCCTATTGAACATTGTCCTCTTTGTTGTGGATCAGCTCTCCGCCAAATGGCTGGAGGAAGGCTCCGCTTTGGCCTGCCCGACGCCCAGTCTTGACCGGTTGCGTCGGGCAGGAACCACTTTTACGAACGCATACACCAGCAATCCGGTCTGCTGCGCTGCCCGGGCTACTTTGGCGACCGGGTTGACGAGCCGCGGGCACGGCGTATTGCAGAACGGCTACCGCCTGAACCCGGAGCTGCCAACGTTGATGGGGGCATTACAGACGGCGGGCTGGCAGACGGGTGGATTTGGCAAACTGCACTTCGAGCCTCATTACCGCGGGTTCGACGTTGACTTCCACAAATACGGATTCGACGTTGTACATAATACAGAGGACCCGCGCGGCGGGGCATGGCTTGACTGGATCGAGCAGAACCATCCAGAAGAGTACGATGCTGCCCTGGCTACTGTCTGGCCTACGTCTATACCGGCTTTTTCCTCCTATGGTACAAATAGGACGGATCTTGCCAGCCGAATTAGAGTAATCCGAGAGAAATTTCGATGGGGAACGGATGACTATCCAAATGGCACTGCACAATACTACGTGCTGCCCTTTGCGGAGGAGTTGTCACAAACCGCTTGGATTAGTGATCACGCGCTAGACTTTCTCGCCTGTGCTGACCCCGAACGCCCCTTCTTTGCCCACATCAGTTATGTCCAGCCGCACGCGCCGTCCTGTCCGCCCGCTGAGTACATGGAGCGAATAGACCGGTCCCATATACCGGAACCAGTGCCGCCCGAATGGGAAGACGACCCCTTGGCACCCCATTGCTTTGCACAGGGCGGTTTCCGGGGCGATGCGGCGGCCTGGCACGACCGTCGTCATTACTATTTGGCAGATGTTGCCCATTTGGACCATCAACTTGGACTGGTGCTCGACGCACTCGAAGAGTCGGGCCGGTGGGAGGAGACCGTTCTCATTTTTCTGTCCGACCACGGAGATCTGCTCTACGATCATGGATTCTTTGGCAAGGGCGAGAGGCACTATGACGCTTGTGTGCGCATTCCTCTAGTTGTGGCCGGTGCAGGGTTGCGGCAGGGGCTCAAGTGCGATGCCCTAGTTCAGCTTGAGGATATCGTGCCAACAGTCTTGGAACTCGCGGGCTTGCCGCAGCCGCAGCTCCCTATAAGCGGCACCCACTCTTTGGAGGGGACCCAATCGGCACTTCCCGGTGCTTCGCTACTGCCGTGGTGCCGCGGTGAACAGCCTTCCGACTGGCGCGATGCCGTCTACATCGAGAGCTACAACAACACGAATAGCAGGACACCGCAGAACTGGGCCCGCACGATCCGGACCCATGCGTGGCGCTATACGCTCTACCCAGGCGGTGCTGGCGAGCAGCTATTCCATATTTCGGACGATGCCGACGAGACTCGAAACCTGGCCGGAGACGCCAGCAAGGCCAAGATTCGAGGCGTCATGCGCGACCGTCTCCTAGAAGCGGTTATTCTGCAGGACTACCCGCATCCGCCGCGAGATCTGTTCGCTCTAGGGGTCCACTGATGGACAGAGCATGTACCAGGGAAAACTCGCAATTTTGCCTCTTATCTGGTGCTTTTTTCTAAATTCCAGGGTAACTACTAAGCCACAGTACTTGACCAGCCAGTCATCCTTGGAACATTCAGGCTCTTGGTGACGCAACTGGTGTACAGCCGCAGCCATGCTCGCCAGCCGACACGTTGCGAAGAAGGCACACGGTCGGTGAGGGATGGTTTTGGAGGGGGGCGTTGCGGGGGCGCAGCCCCTGCACAAGGGAGGGCCGAAGGCCCGACCGCCAAAAAATACAAAAGAGAGGGGAGAAAAACACCTTTGCTCCCCTCGTTCAGATTTGCGAATCAGTTGCGGCTGAGTAGTTACCTTCCAGGAAGTAGGGAAAGCGGGATCGATTTCTATGCGTCACGCCAGCGGAAAGTCCTAGAGTCGTTTGGGACCTTCATCTGAATGGAAGCGCGATGGTCTCTTTCTTTAAGACAAATCAACAACGTGAAGCGTTGTACGGCTGGTTATTTGCGCTGCCCGCTATTATTGGCCTCGTCGTTTTTGACGTCGGACCGATGGCGGCTTCGGTGTTGATTTCATTTACCGAGTGGAACGGCGTTACGCCCCCGCAATGGGTTGGTTTGGCCAACTATGAGGAGATACTATTTCGCGACGAGTTGTTCATGCTTTCCATGCGGATCACAACGATTTTCGCCTTTGTTTCGATTCCTCTGAATCTAGTCACGGGATTCCTGCTCGCATTGCTGCTCAATCAGAAGATTCGCGGGCAGTCTTTGATGCGTACGCTCTACTACCTTCCTTCGATTGTGCCGCTGGTTGCGGTAGCGGCTCTGTGGCGCTGGATCTTCCTAAAGCGTTTTGGTCTGCTGGACATCGGGTTGGCGATGATGGGAATTCAGGCCCCAGACTGGCTGGGTGATCCCAATTGGGTATTGCCCGCATTTATTGTAATGGGTTTGTGGGGCGTAGGGGGAGGGATGCTAATCAATCTTGCTGGGCTGCAGGCCATCCCTACGGATCTGTACGACGCAGCATCTATTGACGGCGCCAACGCCTTTCAGCGTCTGCTTAACGTGACGATTCCGATGATGACGCCCTTGATTCTGTTCAACCTTGTCATGGGTATCATTGGCGGCCTCCAAGTGTTTGTAGTCGCATTTGTAATGACCGGCGGGGGACCAAGCAATGCTTCGCTGTTTTACATGCTGCATCTCTATCGCAATGCGTTCGAGTACTTCCGGCTTGGCTACGGATCATCTCTGGCGCTGGTTCTTTTCCTCTATATCATTGTCTTGTCGGCGCTAGTGTTCCGGTCGTCAACAGCCTGGGTCTACTATGAAGGTAACCGTTAAGCCCGATGGTCATTTGAGGTAGTCGGTATGGCGCGAACGATTCCGTACGCAGTCAAAGGACCTGTAGCGTCCATATGGGGCGTGCTCTCCAATCCATACAGGTTGAAGAGTCTATTAGGCAGAGTCGTCCTATATTTGGTTCTGATCGCGGGCGCGGTCCTGGTGACGATTCCCTTTATCTGGCTGATTTCGAGCTCCCTCAAGCCGCAGGCCCAGTTGGTTGCTTTTCCACCGATCTGGATCCCGAATCCAATCCTGTGGGAGAACTATCCCAAGGCGTTGACGGCCCTGCCCTTTGCACGATTCATCGCCAATACATTAATAATCGCGACAGGTGCAACCCTCGGCACTTTGGTCAGCAGCAGTATGGGAGCCTTTGCCTTTGCACGGCTGCGCTGGCGCTTCCGTGACGTCGTCTTCTTTGCATTGTTGCTTACGATCATGTTGCCGGGGCAGATAACGATGATTCCGCGGTTTGTGCTCTTCGCCAAGTTGGATTGGGTCAACACGTATTTGCCCCTAATCGTGCCAGCATGGTTCGCAAACCCGTTCTTCGTTTTCCTGATGCGGCAGTTCTTTATGGGACTACCGACAGAGTTGGACGACGCAGCCCGTATTGACGGCGCAAGCGTTTTTGGAATCTACTGGCGAATAATGCTACCGCTGAGTAAGCCGGTGCTGGCAACGGTGGCACTGTTTTCGGTCCAGCATCATTGGAATGCCTTCATCGGCCCTCTTATCTATCTGCACGATCTGGACAAGTTCACGGCAGCGATAGGTTTGAGATACTTTGTTACAGATACACAGGTCCATTATAGTCTTCAGATGGCAGCGTCGGCGGCCTTTTCGATTCCGATTATCGTGCTGTTCTTTGTCGGGCAGCGATATTTCATCCAGGGCATCGTGTTCACGGGAGTGAAGGGGTAAAAGAGAGAAAGTTGCTCGGCGAGGGCGGAATAACCCGGACTAACAAATTGCGGAGAGAAAACATGAAATCCCTGAATAAAGAACCAGTTCCGATGACCGAGGAACAGAAGTTTTTCTTTGATCTGCGCGGCTGGATCCTGCTGCCCGGTGTGCTGGCGGATGATGAAATCGAGGCGATGAGAGCGGAGGCATACAGTGTAGCTGAGGCCGGGGAATATCAGTTTATAAACCGGCACCAATCTTTTCAAGGGACACTTCAGACGTTGTTGGACCACCCGGCTATCGCCGGCATTCTGTCGGAGATTCTGGCTGAGGAGCCTTTTTTGTCCGATGACTATTACGCTTTCCGTTGCGAGAACTCTTTTATCACTGTTCGCCCTCCCGGGTGGAGCAAGCAGGAGCGACGGGATGGCGGAATGCCGCACGTTGTACGCCCTCCGCAGCAGGCCAATGCCATGCGCTATCAGGCGGCCGGGGGAAAGATTTTTGCCGGACTAACGCGCGTGGTATGGGAACTCGAAGAAGTCAAGTCCGGGCAGGGCGGCACGTCTTTCCTCAGTGGATCGCACAAGGCGCATTTCAGCTACGGTGGGCCTGACCGCTACCGACCAAACGTAAGCGATTCGTCCTGGGAGAACAGTATCCGGGATATGATGGAGGACTACTGCTGCCCGGCAGGGTCGGCAGTCATTTTCACTGAGAGTCTGGTCCATGCAGCCAACGACTGGACGAACCCGGATAATCCCCGCTGCGCAGTATTCAACTGCTACAATTCACTGTGGGCGCAGTGGCACCGGCTCAATCTCGACCACGATGTCATTCAGGCCATGCCGGCGAAACGCCGTTCGCTGTTTCGCGGTGTGTGGCAGATCGGCGGGGAAAACTACGCGTATTCGCAAGACAACCGCAGCTTGTAAACTGGGACAGCTCTTGGTTTTGAAGCTCGCAGAGCCTTGCCCCACGGGCTGGACTTTGTGTTGCTCGTCTTCTCCAATCTTCCTGCATTGGAGACGCATCGAAAGGGTTGCGCTTCTTGGATGCCATTCCACTTGAACTGAGGACGCCAAACTACCGCGCTACCGAACTGACGGGAATCGGCTACGACCCTACGCTTGACCGGCAGGATCCGAGCAACGTTATCAAGGTGGCAGATTCTTACTATGTCTGGTATACGCAAAGGCCGGCTGGAGTCGAACCATATGCGTCTACGATTTACTACGCCACTTCCATGGACGGAATCAGTTGGGTTGATCGAGGCCAGGCGCTGGACAGAGGTCCAACCAGCGCGTGGGACAGCTTCGGTGTGATCACTCCCTATGTGGCTGTAGCGGGAGGACGGTACTACCTCTACTATACTGCTACATCCGATATAGAGCCCTTTGGCACGAATAGCACGCTACGGCATATCGGCGTAGCTGCCGCCGACAGTCCAGAAGGTCCCTGGCAGAGGCTTGCCCATCACCCAATTCTCAGCCCCAGCCCCGAAGCCACATCCTACGACTCGCTGCTCGTCGACGACACGCACGTGATCGTTAGGGGCGGCAGGTACTGGCTCTATTTCAAGGGGCGGAGCCCAGAACTGAAACCGAACGAGACGAAGTGGGGATTGGCAATTGCCGACGATCCTGCTGGTCCATTTTGCAAATATGAGGGAAATCCGGTACTGGGCAGCGGTCACACGGTTTGCGTCTGGCCGCACCGTGAAGGGGTGGCGGCTCTTGTGGACAACGCCGGGCCGGAGCGATTTACGATCCAATATGCCGCTGATGGGATCCACTTTCGACGTGCGGCCTCTTTGGCGGTCGTCCACACTGGATGTGGCCCCTACGATCCTGATGCATTCGCCGACGCAAGCTACGGTCGCGGAATTAGTTGGGGTGTGGCGCAAGAGCGTCATGACGACCGTCTGTATATCGTTCGTTTCGACTGTGAACTTCGGGCACCGCCCGAGGCATCTTAGAATTCACAACGCGGCGACAACATTGTGACTGACCGTCCAAACGTACTGTTCATTCTCAGCGACCAACATCGATTCTGTTCCATGCCGGGCGTGGAGGGATGCGAGGTGATTGCGCCGAACCTGGAGCGGTTACAGCGCGCGGGCACAACGTTTACAAACTGCTTTAGCAACTACCCCGTGTGCGCGCCGGCGCGCGGCATGCTGATGAGCGGCCGCTGGCCCAGCGACACGGGGGTTGTCAACAATCTGTCGGAGTTGGAGCCTTCGTCCAGTTCTTTGGCGGCAATCTTCGCCAGGGACGGGTACCAGACCTGCTATATTGGAAAGTGGCATCTGCACGCGGGACCGCGGGAAACGGTCGACGGCAACGACCGGTACATCCCGCCGGGTCCGGGCCGTCACGGGTTTGAGCGCATGAACGTCTGGACCGAGACGAATCGCCACTGGGACAGCGTACGGTACGAGGAAGAGACCGGCGAAGCAGTGCGTACACGCGGCTACAATGCCACGCTGATGACCGATGAGGCGCTGCAATTCTTGGTTGAACGGGACCCTACGCGGCCGTTCTTTCTCTTTCTCAGTCTGAATCCGCCCCATCCGCCTCTTGACGACGCGCCGCAGGACGGTCTGGCACTTTATAGCGATCGCTCTTTGTCTGTGCGCCAGAATGTACCGGAGGCGCTGTCTTCGGGGGCAAAGTTAGTGCCTGCCGGAGCCCATCGGAATCAGGTGACGATGACGCTTCAGGAGCAGTTGGGCCAGTACTATGCACATATCAGCGCGGTCGATAAGGAAATTGGGCGCTTGCTCTCGGCGCTAGAGGAGTTGGATGAACTGGCGAATACTTTGGTCGTGTATAGCTCCGATCACGGGGACATGCTGGGCTCACAAGGGAAGCTGCGAAAAGGTGCTTTCTACCAAGAGTCCGCCCAAGTTCCCCTGGTGCTTTCTTGGCCGGGGAGGATTGGATCCGGTCAAGAGAGCGAGATGTTGGTCGGTCTGATCGACATATTTCCTACTTTGCTCAGGCTTTGCGGTCTCCCTGTGCCGGACAGTGCCAGAGGTAACGATCTTTCGACAGGAATCCTGGCTGAACAAAATACCGGCTCCCGTTATGTTCTCCATTTCAGCACAGACCAGAATGACCCCGAATTTCGGGCGGGCAGTCGCGGTCTGCGTACAAAGCGCCACCTCTACTTCACAAATGGAATCGAGGAGCACCTTTTCGACACACTGGAAGATCCCTTTGAGCTGCGAAATCTGGCAGCGGATCCGTCCTATGGCAATCTTAAGTCGTTGCTGACGGAGTGCCTCCTAGGTGCCTTGCCTCCCGCTATGTCGATACGCCAGCCAGAGTGATCGTGGGCATTATGGGGGGCGCAGAGCATGGATGGTGACCTGAAAATCATATTTGAGTATAGCGAGGCCTACGGTCTTGGCTATGAGCCGGGCATCACTCGCCGGGATCCCAGTTGTATTATTTTGGCAGGTGGGCAGTTCCATGTCTGGTACACGAGGACTCCTAACGGCCCGTCAGGCTACGATGCCACTGTTTGGCACGCGACTTCAGCGGATGGAATCCACTGGGAGGAGCAGGGCGAGGCGCTTTCCCGCGGCGGCGCGGGCGACTGGGATGAACAGAGCGTCTTCACGCCAAACATATTGGTCGCCGAAGGCCGATACTTTCTCTTCTATACTTCGGTTGAGAAACCATACTCGGAAAGGGCGCTCACTGCCATCGGCGTTGCGTATGCCGATTCACCGGCCGGGCCGTGGACGAAAGGCGCGGGAAATCCCGTTTTGAGTACGGGAAGCGACATTGGTTGGGACAGCCACAGGGTGGACGATTCCTGTCTCGTCGTGAGGGATGGACGCTACTGGCTCTACTACAAGGGCCGCCAGAAAGGACTGAGCCCGCGTGAGACCAGAATGGGGCTTGCCGTGGCCGAAGGACCTCTGGGTCCATACCGGAAGATTGAAGGGAATCCTCTAATTGAGGGAGGACACGAGGTCTGCGTATGGCGGCAGGGCACAGGCGTGGCGGCACTTGTCCAACCCAATGGTCCGGAGGGCGGGACGTTGCGGTACAGCGAGGACGGCATTCATTTTCGCAGATGCGCTGTAGTGAGACCTCCGCAGGCCCCCGGGCCGTATCGCGCGGACTTTCTTGAGGATGAACCGCAGGGCGCTGGCATCGAATGGGGGCTTCACATCAACTTGCGATCGCGACAGTTGCCATTTCTGGAACGATTCAATTTTCAACGTTGACAGGCAGTTGGCATACGTCGCTTTGAACCGTACCTCTTCTCCCCGACTTTCTCACCAAAATTAAGGAGCCTTGCACGTTGCGAGCTGTATTGACGGCTCAGTTTTTCGCGTCCAGAAATCTATTCTGTGGACTCTAACCAATTCTGCTTTGGCGGTTAGCAAATGGGAGAGAGAAACAATTAGTTGCCAGAATCGGGGTGAAAGTGCGAAGTGTCCTTTTGGGTAACCTAATCGGGAGTTTGAGATATTGGGGAGAATTGACATGAAGTGTGGCAAGGGTTCCGTCAGATTGCAGAAGGCGCTCTCTTCCGATAGCGCCCAGGAGTCTAAGAGTGCAGGTGTTTGCACAAAAATATATGGTTGCATTGAAATTCGCTTCGGGAGTATACTAACGCATCGCAAAGACGCGGTTACGATTCTTTCCGGATTGTCGTGCGATTCCCCCACTAATCCGCTTCATTTTGGATTGCTTATTGCGAAAAGGAGTCACAAAAGCAAGAGTTTTGTTGCCTATTCCGATCGTAAAGCCAAGGTATTGAGCGGGATTCACATGGGAAAGGAGAACAGCCGTATGTCTTCATCGGAAATGCACACAAGTCGTCGGAATTTTCTGCGCCTGACAGGGATTGGCGCGGGCGCCGTGACGTTGGCAGCCTGCGTCCCTGCGGCACCGGGAGCTGATTCCGCTGCCGGTGATTCGGATTCAGCGGACATGGAAGTGAAAGAGATTGTATGGTCAACCTGGGCCGGCGGCGACGCCGAAGTCAAGCTCAAACAAGAGACGGTAGAGGTGTTCAATCAGGATCGCGGCGCTGGAATGAACATCAACTGTTCTGTGCGAATCATCACAGATTACATGGGTTACTTCACCAAGGTCGAGACTTCTTTTGCCGGCGGCGATGCGCCTGATGCGATCTGGTGCGACCACCGGCTGTGGGGAGGATGGATCTTCGCTGGTTGGCTGCGAGACATGAAACCGTTGATAGACCTGGAACCTGAAGATTCATCGATCAGGCTAGTTCTGGATCTCATTCCAGAGTATGGCCACAGTTATGTGGGCGGCATTTACGGTATTCCACACTTGGTCCAGATCATGGGAACCTGGGTTAACAAGGAGATGTTTGAAGCGGAGGGCATCGATCTGCCGCCGGTTGACTGGGGCGATCCTTCATGGACCGCGGAGCGGGTAACTGAGATCGCGATTGCGCTCACTAAGCGAGACAGTGACGGCAACCCCGAGCAGCTGGGCGTTAATATACCTTGCTGCATTCTTGGCGGCGGCCCGGGCTACGCCCTGGTACAGTCAAACGGGGGGCTGGCATTTGATGAAGGGTGGACGGAATGGCTGATGGACGAAGATCCTGCGTCAGACGTAGTCCAGTGGGCTTATGATAACTTCAACGTTCACAAGACAGCGCCAACGCCCCAGGAAAGTCAGGCTGGCATCAGCTTCTGGACCGGCAAGGTGGCGATGGACATGGCATGGCTTACCTGGCCGGCGCGGCTCGTTGAAGCGTCATATGGTCAGTGGACACCATCACCGCATCCGCTACCGATGTTCAAGGAGCCGAAAGAGTGGGCACACGGGATACCGATCGCTTGTTCTCAGCAGTCCGAATACCCTGAAGCCGTGGTGGAATTCGCACGCTGGATGGTAGAAGAGGGCGATGACTTGAATGTAGCGCTGGGTTACGCGGCTCCGATACTTGACAAGCATGCCGACCTGTTACTGACTCACGCCCCTGGACTTGACTACGTAACAGAGGAACTGCTCAAGATGCCGCGCGAGCCTTTCCTGCAGGCTCTCGACTATGCTGATGTAGTCAATCCGCACTTTCCGCGCTGGTTCGTCGTCAACCGCGACATCTGGACCCCGAAAGTGCATGATGTGCTGATTACCGGAGAGCAGACTAATGCCCAGGAACTGATTGCTGCTGTAGAGCCAGAGGTTCAGGAACAGATTGAACTGGGCATGAAAGACCTGGAGGAGTTTGGCAGCTAATCTGTGAGCATAAAAACTGCGCCGGTCAGGCTGACCGAATTGCAAACCGTCCCACTCCATCTTGCCTTTCCGTATGAAGCGAGGACAGGTTAGCGAGGGTACCAGAGTGACGGGCGCAGTTGCCATGGCGCACGGTTCTCGATTGAGGAAAGCCCCTACGAGGGTTAGCAGCGTGTGGAAGGATGAAAAAGTGAAAATGAGCAGTTTTTTCCTTCTATAGTTCGAGCCTGAAGCGGGCCGGCCTTGCCGGCCCGCTCGTACTCTTCGGCAACGTGCTATTCGTTGCGTTACTCATAGGATACGCCCGGTGTTCCATGGAGTATCTACGCGTCTCTTGAGCTCAAACCATTCTAGGTGCGGCAGTTAGTCGTTGATACCGCATCTGCGTTTAGTTCTGATCCAACCTTAGTCGCCCTTATTATGTCAACACATTCAGTAGGAGTAGTCTCGTCCAACCAAGGATTGCGCCGAGGCCGCATTCGCGTCCTGCTCAGAAGAAACTTCGGGGGCTATCTTTTTATTATGCCCTGGTTGGTTGGTTTTCTTCTGTTTGAGGCCGGGCCACTCCTGGGCGCCATTGGGCTGTCTTTTGTGGATTGGAAGTTTGTCGGCCCGCCAAATTGGGTAGGTCTGCAGAACTACCGTGAGATGTTCACCAAGGATTTGTTTTATATTAGCCTGTACAATACTTTTTACTTTACGTTTATTGCAGTAATTTTGCAGCTCATTGTAGCGTTGGTAGCGGCGATGGTGGTAAACCAGCGTGTCTGGGGCATCAATTTTTATCGGGTCGCTTTTTTTATTCCCAGCATTGTGCCAGCCGTAGGTCTGGCCTACCTTTGGATGTGGATATACAACCCCGAATTTGGACTGCTAAATGCGGCCTTCGATCTGATCCAGCTGCCAAGACAACGTTGGATTTATCTGCCGCAGTACGCCAAACTCGCCTATATTTTTATGAGCCTTTGGGGGGTTGGGGGCACTATGGTGATCTTCCTGGCGGGCTTGCAAGGGATCCCCGAATCGCTATATGAAGCAGCCAGTATCGATGGCGCCGCCTGGTGGGCCAAGTTTCGCTATGTCACCCTTCCTATGCTCACTCCGGTAATTTTTTTCAACTTGGTGTTGGGCATCATCGGCTCTTTTCAGATATTTACCGCCGGTTTCCTGATGACCAACGGCAGTCCTCAGAATTCGACTCTCTTCTATGTTCTGTATCTGTATAGGTCGGCCTTTGAAGATTTGCAATTTGGCTATGCCTCGGCCTTGGCGTGGATGCTATTCCTGATCGTCGTCTTTTTTACGCTTATTCAGTTCCGTCTGTCGGGCCGGTGGGTTTTCTATGAAAACTGAAGTCTGTCCTTGATATGAAAGACAAAGTGGAAGCTGTAACTGAAACGATCCCCTCTGAGGAGAGGGGCATCACGCTCAGCCGGCGGCTTTTCGTTCTGTTCACCCACATATACTTGATCCCGCTGGCGATTGCTGCCGTCTTTCCCTTGTACTGGCTGATGTCAACGTCGCTCAAGTTTAGAGGCAACATTCTCCGCTTTCCGCCGCAGTGGTTTCCAGATCCAATCACTATCGAGAATTATCAGCGCGTCTTTATCACCAATCCGTTTGAACTTTGGTATTTCAATTCTCTTGTCATTACGATTTCATCAACTTTCGGGGCGGTTTTGTCCGCCGCTTTGGTTGCCTATGGCTTTGCCCGGCTTCAATTCATTGGCCGCAACTTCTGGTTTGCCGTGGTTCTGGCTACGCTCATGGTGCCAGAGAGTGTGCTCATCATTCCCCGCTTTGGCCTGATGCGCTTTTTTGGTTGGATAGATACCTGGATCCCCTTGATATTGCCATTCTACCTGGGGGGAGGAGCTTTTAATATCTTTCTGCTGCGCCAGTTTTTTCGAACGATTCCACTTGAACTCGATGAGGCCGCCAAGATCGACGGTGCGTCAAATCTGCGAGTTTTTTGGCAAATTCTGTTGCCGAATTTGAAACCGGTGTTGGCCGTCGTTGTGGTCTTTACTGCCATTTTCAATTGGAATTCCTTCCTTTCGCCTTTAGTCTTTATAAATACTACGGAAAAACTGCCGGTGGCCGTCGGTATTCAGATGGTTTTGGCCGGTTCACAAGCAGGGCCTGGCAACACGGGCGCGATGATGGCTGCTTCGACCCTGATCACAATTCCAGTAATCATGCTGTTTGCTTTCTCTCAGAAATACTTTATGCAAGGGATTGTCCTAACAGGATTGAGCGGCCGCTAACGAGAACAGACTTTTTGTTGCATGAACAAGGCACAACAGGCCCGGATGGCCATGCGGCGGGGAGAATGGACAGGTCCTACCGCTTTCAAGGTGCCAGGTTATGTTCAATGTAACCTGGTCGTCCTGGCAGAGTCTGAAGCCTACGACTTTCTCCTCTACTGTCAAAGAAACCCTAAGGCTTGCCCTCTCATTGAAGTGACCGACTGCGGCGTGCCTGAGCCACGCCTGAGCGCGCCGGGAGCTGACTTACGTACCGACCTCCCGCGCTATGCTGTTTTTCGAAACGGTGTTCGCGGCGAGGATGTAAGCGACATTCGTGCGCTTTGGCGAGAAGACAGTGTGGGTTTTCTGATTGGTTCCAGCCTGACGTTTGATGACGCGCTGGAAAGGGCGGGCGTTCCCAAGTCGGAAGAGGTTTGGGTATTGAACACAGATCTGCCGACCACAAGCTCGGGCAGATTCAAGGGCTCGCTGGTCGTTACGATGCGCTGGATGACGCCTAGTCAGGCGATAATTGCCACACAGTTGACGAGTCGGTATGCTTCGAACCACGGAGCGCCGATACACGTAGGGGATCCGACCGACATAGGAGCCGAATTGAAACAGCCCATCGTTGGAGACCCTGTGTCGGAGATTCCCAAGGGCATAATGCCTGTTTTTTGGGCCTGCGGTGTGACTCCGCAGCAGACGGCGTTGCTGGCCAAACCCGAATTGATGGTAACACATGCGCCTGGACATGGTTTTATCACGGATCTTAGAGCAGACCAGTTCTGTATTCCATAAAGAAAGGAACACACCATGGCAGTTATTGAACAAGCAATTCGCGAGCCTACATTGTCCGAAAATGGCTCCTTAGACCCAGGAAGGGAGGACGGCGAACCTCTCGGCCAGAAGACAAATGCGATCCGCTGGCTTCAGAAACAGGTTATGCGGAAAGCCGGGGAATTGCCCACTGATTTCAGCAGCCAGGTGGATTGGGAGTTGTTTCGAGACCGGATCAGAAGCGAACTGCCGGCGACGATTGGTATTCCTGAATTTCCGCCTTTGCGGGAGAGTCTGGTGCGCGGCCGCATCCAGGTCGGGGCAGAGTCAATATGTGAACGAGTTGATATTTATGTAGACGAGGACTACGCTATTCCGGCGTTTGTTTTCCTGCCATCGCAAACGCCGGCGAAGCAAATGCCCGCACTGGTTTGGAATCCCGGATGGCCGGAAGACAAGTGGAAACCGGCATATCAGGCCTTTGCGGTTCGGATGGCAGAACAGGGCTTCGCGGTCCTGGTCCTTGATCATGCTCCCTTTGGAGAGACTTCTCCTATGAAGGACAAGGCAGATATGGGGATGTCCTTGCTGATGGGGATGGGGGATGTTCTAGGGGTGAGCCAGTTGGGATTGCGGGCTGCGGAGACGATGCGGGCGGGTGAGTATCTGCGAGCGCGGGCTGATGTTGATGAGCAAAGGGTTGCGATCTCCGGGCTGTGTCAAGGGGGTATGGATACGTGGCTGGTTGGGGCGCTGGATGAACGATTTTGCGCGGCTGCGCCGTTGTGCGCAGCGACTACGTATGAGGTGCATATGGTCGAAATGGCATCATATTTCGCCAATGCAGACTCTTCGCCCTTTCCTTTCGGAATTCTGAACGTGTGTGATATCCAACACCTGCACGCGGCAATCGCACCACGTCCACTCTTGGTGCGGGCCAATCTGGGCGACCAGTGGTGGCCGGTTAGCGGGTTTGATGATGTCGAGACATTGACCCGCCAGGTATACCGACTTTACGATGCTGAAGACAGGGTCGATTTCAGGGCGGAGGTTCATGAACATAACCTTACAGGCCCCTTTGCCGATGCGCTTGAGACGTTCCTGCTGCAGTATGTATAGAGAGTTCGATTGTCCAGAGAGCGGCCTTTGTCCAGGTTGGCGCAGCATTTGAGGTCATCTTGCGGCTGGAACTGGTAGGCGCTCAAGTCTGAGCCTACTCGAGCAGGGGACATTGGAAAGGGTGTATGTTCGCGCCTGGAAATTCGAGTCTGAATTGGCGAGGCGAAAACTGGGGGATGCTAGCTTTGCATTTCTCCAAATTGAGTGAAGTTACGTAAGCGGTTTTCTCAGAGATTGAACAAGGCAACAGGCATTTCATATGAGAGTCGATTCGGTTAAGACATTCTTGGTGGATTCGGGTTCGGCCAAGCACTGGCTGTTCGTCAAGGTTGAGACGAACGAAGGAATATATGGTTGGGGCGAGGCCTACACGCAGCTAGACCGGGACCGGGTCATTGAGCGACAGATGGAAGAGCTCTCACGATACCTGGTGGGGAGATCCCCTTTTGACATCAAGCAATTTATCTTCTCTGCCTATGCCGATTTTGCCGGTAAGCGCGGGAGCTTGGAGCTTTTCTGCGCGATCAGCGGTCTGGAACAGGCGCTGTGGGACATTGTCGGCAAGGCCACCGGTCAGCCTGTGTACAACCTATTGGGTGGTCGAACACGCCGGCGGTTGCGCGTGTACGCAAATGGCTGGGGCGGCGCGCAGCCGCCGGACGAACTGGCTGACCGCGCCAAGGCCGTCGTTGAACGCGGCTTCACCGCGCTGAAGTTTGACCCGTTCCCTGGGCTCTGGCGGGCCTTTATCGACCGCCAAGCGGAGGAGGAGGCGATAGACCGGGTGAGGGCAGTGCGGGAGGCGGTTGGCCCGGACGTAGACATTCTGGTCGAGGTGCACCGCCGGCTGGCGCCGATGCATGCGGTGCGGGTGGCGCGGGCGATGGAACCGTTTGCCCCGTTCTGGTTTGAGGAGCCGGTTTCCGCGCGTGACCTGGGCGCGCTGGCTGAGGTGCGAAAGGCAATTACCTTACCGGTGGTTACCGGAGAGGAGTTATACACGAAGAATGAATTTCGGGACGTATTTGCGCAGCGGGCCGCTGACATCCTCAACCCCGACGTGTGCAACTGCGGCGGTATCCTGGAACTGCGCGAGATTGGCGCGATGGCTGAGGCCTATCATGTAGCCGTGGCGCCCCACAATTACAACAGTACGACAGTTGGCCTGGCGGCTACATTGCAGGCGTCGGCGGGGATGCCGAATTTTCTGATCACCGAATACTTTGTCAACTTTGAAGAGGTGGGCAAGGAGATTGCGCAGCAGGCCTTCGAAGTTGAAGACAGCTTTATAACACTGCCCGATACGCCCGGTCTTGGCATCGATTTGGATGAGCACGCATTGGGGCAGCGTCCCTACCGGGCGCGATCGCTGCGTGATCTGCCATTGGACTCAGGTTACGACGTTGCTGGGGGTTGACTCTGGCCGTTCAGCCTTACAAGCGAGACTGATACATCTCCTTCAGAATCTCGAGTTTTTTGCGGTACTCTATTGGGTCCTGTCTCAGGCTTTCGATAGCAAAGCGGGCCATGATCTCGTCAAAGTATTGAATCAGCAAAGGTAGTTCAAGCCGTCCGTCATCCAGAAGCGTCAGCACGTCATCAAAGTCGCTTTCGGTACCCCTTTCAATCTTGCTGAGCGCGGTGCTGTACAAGTCAAAGTGAAAGACATCAAGCTGACCGTAACGGCCTATGCACTGGCTGCGCTCCTGGTGGCCCGAAGGAAGGGGAATGAACTCCGCAGGTGAGACCTTTTCGATATTCAGTGAGAGCTGTGCTTTCAGGTCGCGCACAGCCGCGACAAATGCGCTGTAATGTTCGTCGGCAACCTCGAAAGTGATGGCGATGTCAAGTGTTTGCTGGCGGAATCCTTCGTAGACCATCGTCGTACCCCCCACCAGGAAGAGACGGCCTGGCATCGCGAAACGTCGCCCCAGTCTCTGCAAGAACAGTTCTATTGCCTGACGGTCAGTCCGATGGCGCATAGGGTTGGTCTCATTTCTCCAACTTCAGCTGTTCAATGAAAAGATCCAGGGTCTGTTGTAAGGCGGTCAGACGAGCAAATGGATATTGTGATCGCGCTTGCCAAGACTCTGCCAATTCATACAGCCCAGTTTTGCCGAATCGCTCCTCCGGCGGAGGCAGGTTCATTTGGCGGGAAAACAGGTCGGGCAAGAGGGTCATGTCTTCCAGATAAATGCCCAGACGTGACTGCCAGTGCCGTTGCAGGTAGACCGCGGCCATGTACAGGGTCTGCAAGTCCAAAGACAGAGAGGGGTCAAGACGATAGGCCAGCGCCGGGACAGACTCTGCTAGCGTTGGGTGCCGCAGAAAAAGGGGAACAATTGCCAATTGCAGGCGCGCGTCGGTTTGGCGCAGCAATGCGGTTAACAGGGGCACGGGAGAAGACAAGGCCTCGTCAACGCCGCCATCGCTGGGGGCAAGATAGGAGATGCCATGGTCGCGCAAGGCGGCGACCAAAGCCTCCCTCGGGTAACTCTGACAGGATTCTCGTTGCTCGTCCAAGACTGTTCCTATCTTCGCGGTAACCACTAAGCCAACTACAGTGTCTGTTTTGACCAGCCCATTATCTCTGCCGCCATTCAGGCTAGCTGATTGCGTATTTGATTTGCGGCGGCCTCGTTGCTGGAGCGGCACTGCTGGAATGAGCACACTCGGTCGGTGAGGGATGGTTTTGTAGGGGGGCGTTGCGGGGGCGCAGCCCCTGCACAAGGGAGGGCCGAAGGCCCGACCGCCCAGAACTGCAGTGGTCAGTGATCAGTGGTTAGTGGTTAGTGAAAATCGCTTTCGCTCGCCTCGGTGAGGGTTGCGAATCAGTTGCGGCTGAATAGTTACTCTTCGCGTTCGAAATAGTGCAGGCCCCTAAGCAAACGGGGCGTCGACCCAGGGATACTTATTGAGGTCAACGCGTGTGAACGGAATCTCGGTATAGCGGGGCGCGACTGCACCTGGTGCGGCCATGTAGATGATTTTCGATGCGATCGGCGCGAAACCGGCATAGAAGTGTTGTGAAGACTTTACCACCATCAGGCGCTTCTGACTCGGATCGATGCCGTGGTTGCTGAATACATCCGGGCTGAACGCTTGAACGCGCCTGCTGGAAAGAATGATATCAATGCCGTTGCAGTGCAGGCAGACGGAATCGCCGCAAGGGATGCGGACGGGGTCGCCTTGCTGGGGCCATTCCTGGACCATTTCCTCGACGATGCTTGACACTGTGACGGTAAGGTCGAGCGGGTCGCCGGACATGGGGCCCATCTTGCCTCCGAGGCGCAGTTCCAGTTTAGCGCCGACGCCGCCTGAGATGGCGACCTGTACGGCGATTGGATCCCACATCATGGCAACGGCGGCGTTTTCGATGCCTTGATCCAGCATTGCCTTGAGCATGAACGTCGAGTCGCTGCCGGCGCCGCCGCCGGCATTGTCGGCGCGGTCGGCGATGACTACTGGACCGGGTGGAGCCGTTTGTGCCTGGGCAAGCGCTTCATCAATCGTGTGAGGGGTTTGGTCGAGTTCGCGGCGCATGCCATGGAATCTCCGCCCGATCTCTTCTGCCACTTGAGCGGCCTTTTCGGCATCGCCATCGGTGATTGCCAAAGCCTGCGCGCCGCAGGTGGGGACGTCTGCCCAGGGGAAGCAGTGGACCAGTGAGATGGAAAGGATTCCATCTTTTCCTTCCATAGCCAGGATTTCGTCTACAAAGCTGCGCAGTGGTTCATACGAGGTCAGGTAAAGGCCGATCATGCGGCAGTCAAACAGAGCCATGGTTGGGCTTGTCTTGCCTTCGGCGGCATCGGCGATAATGTTGAAAAGGTCAGCGGCTCGATTGACGACGTCGGTATGCGGATACTCTTTGTAGAGTACGATTGCGTCGGCGGTGTCGATCATGGCCTGGGTGACATCGCAGTGGAGGTCCAGTTCGACACCGATTTTTGCGTCTGGCCCGACGATTTGTCGAACACGATCGATGATGTCGGTCTCGCAGTCGTCGTACCCTTCCGCTACCATGGCGCCGTGCAGCCCCAGCAGGACGATATCTACAGGCATGGCGGCTTGCAATCTTTGGAGGAGCTCATCACGCAGGCTTTCGTAGGTACTGCGAGTCGTCAGGCCGGCGGGCTGTGCGTTGGCGTACAATCCAAAGACGTACTCCCAGCCACGGGCGCGCGTGTCCGATTCGAACTGGTCGAAAGCCCTCATCGTGCCTTCTTCGACGTCATCCTCAGGGCGAATGACTGTGTAATCGCGCATGCCAGTGGGCATTGGCGAAAAGGTATTGGTTTCGGTCGAGATCCCGCCTGCAAATACTTTCATTGCATCAACCTTTCTTTGGAACGATAATAGGGGTAGGACACTTCGTTTGGATAGACAAAGACATGGATAAAGACAATGTGGTAGGGCGGTGCTGCCATTTGAACCGAATGTTAGCATAGGTGGCCGCTGCAGGGTATTATCTCACGGCGCGTAGAGTGGTCCCGACGGGAGCCGCGATCTAGTGAGCCGCAAGCATTTCCAGCCTCCAAACAAGGACAGCAGAGGATGACAACTGAATCGCAGAAGGTTTATCGGGTGGCGCTGGTAGGGACCGGGGGGATAGCGCGCGGGCATGCGACGGCTTGTGAGAATTCTGACAGGGCCGAACTCGCGGCGGTATGTGATGTTTCGGATGAAGCTCTTGAACGGTTCACGCAGCAGTTTGCGGTGCCTCATGTATATTCCTCGTTGGAGGAGATGCTGGCGGCTGGGGAATACGATATTGCCGTAATCTGCGTCTGGGGTGTTTTGCATGCGCAGGTGGGAATGCAGTTGGCGGCCTCAGGACGGGTGCGGGCGATCCTGTGCGAGAAGCCGTTTACGCAGAGTGAAGCAGAGGCCAGAGCCTTTGTGGCGGCCGGCGATGAGAATGACGTTCTGGTAGCAGAGGCTTTCAAATTCCGGCACCACCCAATGCATTTGAAGGCGGAGGAGATAGTCAGGCAGGGCGGGATTGGCAAGTTGCTCAATGTACGCAGCACATTTTGTACAAACGTAGCTTATGAAACACGGCGCCCTGAATACAACTGGCGATGGAACCGGGGCCAGGGGGGAGGGGCTATCTACGACCTGGCATGCTACAACGTACACCATGCTCGCAATATCTTTGGCGGGGAGCCGGAAATCGTTTTTGCGGCGCAGACAAAAGGTGTCGAGGTTGACGACGCTGCCTACATTTCGCTTGTTTTTGCCGGCGGTCGGACGGCTCAGATATCGGTGGGATTTGACGGATGGGCTTCGCAGTACGCGGAGATCAGCGGTGACGCCGGTCTGTTGCGCATTGCCAAGGCGTGGAACAACGAGAATCAGGACGTGACATTGGAACACCATTCGGCGGCAGGAGTTGAGGAGATAGAATTTCCGCCAACGCACCAGTTTACGCATCAGCTGGAACATCTCTGCGACTGCCTCGAGAGCGGGTTAGACCATCGAATTCCGCCGCACAACAGTATCGCACAGATGCGGGTGTTGGATGCGATTGCAGAGTCGATGCAGACCGGCGCGGCTGTTCGGCTTTGATTTGACGGAAGAGTTGACAAAGGGGCGACGGTTGGATAGGATTTTGTCGACCCCTACTCAGAAAGGCCCGCCGCCCAAAAAGGATCAAGGCGTCGGGAGTAAAGCTGGATCGCCCAAGCGAGCCCACAGGAGAACTGAACCATGGCAGTCCTTGACGCAATTCCGGATATGGAGCGGGATCTGAGGTATTTCCCCACGACGACGACAGAGCCGAAGAAGCTGACGCTTGAGCAGATTGACCATTTCAATGAAAAAGGGTATGTCTTTCCCATTGATCTTTTCTCCGAGGAAGAGGTCAACGCCAACCGTACGTATTTTGACAGTCTCTTGAAGATGGCAGCGGACGCGGGGCTAGACAGTTATTCAGTGGAGAGCTGGCACACGCACTGCGCCGGCGTCTACGATCTGGTAACGGACGATCGAATTCTGGACTATGTTGAGGACATAATTGGGCCAAACATTGTTTGCACGATGACGCACTACTTCTCCAAGATGCCTGGGGACATTAAGTCAGTTTACTGGCACCAGGACGCTTCGTTCTGGGCGTTGACGCCAAGTAAGGTTGTGACGGTGTGGTTGGCGATCGATGATGTAGACGTGGAAAACGGTGCGATGAAGCTATTCACGGGCACACATTTGATGGGCCGCATTCCGTTTGAATGGGTGACTGATGAGGAAGACGGCGTACTCAACCAGCACGTCCACAACCCGGAGCAATATGGGCAGCCGGTATCGGTTGCGTTGAAGGCCGGTCAGATATCGCTGCACACTGACATGCTCTTGCACGGCTCACAGCCGAATCCTTCCAACCGCCGCCGATGTGGACTGACACTTCGCTATTTTCCAGCGGACGTGCGAGGAAGCGAGCCGGAGAGCGCGCCGGGCATCATTGCGCGCGGGGTCGACCCGGACGGTTACTGGCAGCCAATGCCGCGGCCGGAGGGAGAAGCGATTCCGCCTCGAAAACTCGAGGCGAAGACGGAGTAGATAGGGGCTTACGAGGGCAGATATGGGAGTCAGGCGCGGTTGCGGCTCTTTGGCCTTGAGGATGGTTCCGAATTGGAACCTGGTTTTTTTTCGGAATTGAAACGGCGCAACATTCCAGTTGATGGGATGTGTTGCGCCGTTTTCTTTATTGACTGAGATAGGGGGCCAACTAAATGCGAACTTGCTCAGGCAGCAACAGCGTCCTCGAACAGCGAAGGGAAGTGTCGGTAGGGATCCCCCGGATCGCGGAATAGTATTTGCTGGCGCGGCGTCAATTCGGCGTTGGACGGCGGCTGGACACGTTTCGCGGTCCAGGCTACGTGTGAGACACAGTATTTGTAGAGCAGCGCGCGCCGGTCATGTTGTGCTTCCCAGGCGGCTGTGCCATGTGTCAGGGACTCGGTAAACAGGATTGCCGAGCCGGCGGGCGCCTCGGGGATGATGACGTTGGCGGCATTTTCGGGGGCTTCGGAAATCTGTTGGGGCAGCTTGTAGTTGCTCTTGTGACTGCCGGGAATGCAGCAGAACCCGCCCTTGCCTGGTCCGGTGTCGGTCAGGCACCAGGTGACGACGACGAAACCGTTGTAGATCTGGTCGTCGCGGAAGGGCACGTATTCGCCTTGTTGCGCACCGGTGGTGGGAGAGGTGGCGCCGTAGTCCGCATGCAGCTTTCCTCTCCCCATGCCATCGCGCATGTACATACCGTAGATTCTGTCGAGCCGGAAGCAGTCACCAAGGCGGAAGCGCAGAATCGGCATGATGCGATGATGGTCCAAGAGATCGCAGAAGGGCTGGCCCCATTCGAGGAAACCGGGTCCGTCGGGGGCGCGGCCGAAGCGTTGCGGGTGGCCAGGGGCAGGCAGCTGTTGTTTGTCCAGCAGACGGTTGAGGTCAGCGACTTCAGTGGCGTTGAGAGCATCTTCTATCACCAGGTAGCCCTGGACGTCGAATTGATACTGAAGTAGATGAAGGTCGCTCATTTTTGTCCTCTTTACTCGAGTGATATTCCTGTTGTGGACCAATGCGGGGGAAGCCTAGCGGCTCACATCTTACGACAGTTTGTGGACAGGCGCAACAGTTTCGAAAAGTAATCGGACGGCCCAGCGAGTCCCATGTGAGGGGCCGCTGCGCCGTCCGAGTTCAATTCAGTGCACGTGATTTGGTCCAGCGTTACGTGTGCATGCCTAGGGTTATTCTATTGCTTCCTGAACCGGGCCGATAGTCGAGCTCAGTCCGCGCTTCGGGATGCCATCGCTGTCGACGTAGGTCACGTAGACTCGCAAGAAACTGCCGACGTCTGCGCTAACCGGCGTGTACGCTGAGGTGTCGTCGATGGCCGGGTTGACAATGTCGGTCCAGTCGCTGAGCGCATCGTCAGAGCTCTGCCACTGCCAGTCGCCGAGTTCGGAGTAGGCGTCCTGGGAGAGCGTTAGCTGGGCGGAGATCTCCTGGCCGACGGTAGGTCGTTGGTCGGTGTTGAACCAGACAACATTTGTTTCAGTCTGGGGCGTGGGTGCGGGCGTTGGCGTAGCGGTCGGTTCAGGCATAGGCGTTGGCCCGGGCCCTGGAACCAGCCCATTGGAGGGGAACCAGTCCGACCAGGCGCCGGCACCGAGAAGGTTGCGCCCTCGAGTTCGGAATCGATAGACCCTTTCCGGATCGAGCCCTTTGACCGTGTAAGAGACTTCTTCTGTACCTTCGGTGACACCCAGAATCGAAATCTCACCCTCGGTTGTCCAGGACTCGCCGGTGCCCACAGATCTCCACTGGATATCGTATGAAGATACGTGGAGCAGGGGCAGAGAAAGTGGTACGGGGGCGGTAGCGAATTGAACTGTCAACTCTTCCATTGAATGTTGCTGGACTTGGCCAGTGATGGCCTTTGGAGGAGGCGCCATACTTATGGCGGCAAAAATTGCGCCTGCGACGATAAGCGCCCCAACGATGGCCAATGAGACCTTGCTAATCAGGAGGCGCAGCATGGCTACAAACATGCTGAAAATCACTTGCAGGAACACACGCAGGACCATCTGTACGCGATTTACTTCTCTTACTGGCAGGTTTGCCATTCTATCATCCTCCTGGCTCTAGTGTTTCGAGACTCCGTTTTGACGGGCTTCTTGAGAAAGACTCGACTTCCTACGATTGCTAAATAATGAGACTCTTACTGCAACTATTGGATTTTCAGTATAGTAGCTGCCATATCGTTTGTAAATCCGATTGCTGTAAAAAACCAAGTGCAATTACGCGGCACATTTCCTACGAAATATCGGGAAATTACACTGGTAGAGGTCCTTTTGTTGTGTTGAAAAGACACCTAAGCCGGTCATGATTTCGACTTCGACAGCATGGCTACGATCTGTCGACGTTTCCAAGGAATTGATAAAACGTAGGGCATGCGTTTACTTGATCTTGAAACGAGAGGAGAGGGGACCATCGATAGAAAGGACACAGCCAGAACCAAGATTTGGCAGGTCTGGTTGCGTGGTATTCTTTGCACTTCACTACGGAGGGTTTGGGGGTACGGGAGAAGCAATTAATGAAGACGGGGTGGTTTCGCGGGACCGGACGGGCTGGCCAGAGGGTGGAATGCAGGGACAGAGCGGAGCGGTCAGCAGTTAGGGGAATTTCGCGAACTGCAGTTCAAAGAGTATGGGTCGGTCAGGTGAGAGGGAGACGTGTGGGTCATGCGCACCGGCTTCGCTCGCTTCACACTGTGTCTTGCGTGCAAGACACAGATGTGGGTTGTGGAATCGACGCGCGAGATTTCATTGGGCGGCGGAGCCGCTCAGGCGCGAACTTGCTCTTTCTGAGGCGTAGCGGAATGAAGTCGAAGTGGATTGCGGCGGCTAATCTTCCACCGGTCCTATCGTCTGACTAAGTGCCCGTTTGCGCTCTTCTTCGCTATCAATGTAGAGAGCGGAGGCGCGCAGATACTTTCCTTCGTCTGCGCTGGTGGGCGTGTACTTTGAGGAATCGGAAGCGTCATAGTCGGTGACATCTGTCCATTTGCCGAGGCCGTCGTTGGAACGTTCCCACTTCCAGGATCCGAGGTCACTGAACTGGTCACTGGCAAGCGTAAGTTCAACTCTGATCTCATCGTCAACGGTCGGCGGAGTGGCGCCACTGGCGAAGCTGACTACGTCGGCTACAGTGTCTACGGTAATGACAGGGCCGATGGTCGTGCTCAGTCCTCTTTTGTGATCGTCGTCGCTATCCAGGTAAACAACTGAGACGCGCAGGTATTTGCCCTTCTCCAAGGAGGAGGGGGTGAAGATCGAGGGATCCTCTGCATCGTAGTCGGTGACGTCGGTCCAACCCCTGAGTGCGTTGTCGGAACGGTCCCACCGCCAGCGCCCCAGGTTGCTGTAATCTGAATCTGATAGTGAAAGGCCGGAGCGGACGGCACGGCCCACTACTACAGGGTCATTGCCGAATTCGAATTCAACGGTGTCGGTCTCGATCTCTGCTCCTACCACGGGGCCGACGGTTGGGCTGAGCGCTGTTTTTCCGACATCGTCGCTGTCGACGAAGTTGACGGAGGCGCGTAGATATTTGTCGGTGTCAGCAGCAACCGGGGCGTAGATTGAAGAGTCGGTCAGCCGTGCGCCGGGAACACTTCGCCAGCCGGTAAGGCCGTCGTCAGAGCGTTCCCACTGCCAGCGAGAGCGGTCCGTATAGCTGTCTTCGTCGAGGGTAAGGGCGACTCTAACGGTTTGGCCGATTACCGGTGGATCCCCTCCTTCGGCGACCTGGACCATGTCGACAACGGTCTGGCGGGTCGGGGTAGGGGTTGGCACGGGGGTTGGCGTAGGAGCGGGAGGCGGATTTACGATAACACAGGCGCTCAGAATCAAAGTTGCGATCGCTGCAGCCATCCAATGGGAAAAGTAACCGCTCAGCCTCCGGCCTTGGTCGGACGGGTGCATTTCGCGTTTGCGGCTGCTCTCAATTGCGGGCATGCGTTCGTTCTCCTTCAAGCGATCGTGGTCTGAGCGTTGGGCAGATCTTTGGCCGTGTGCCAAGCGGGCAGCATCTGATGGGTAACATACTATTGTGGAATCGATAGCAAGTTCAGTTTACCGACAAGCAAAATGAAAGTCAAACCAATGACGTTGGTCGGGTGGATCCCGGTTTTGGGGCGAAAGGGTCAGGTGTGGAAGGCGCGGCGATGGCGAGTGCTACTGTGTCCCGGCTTTTGGAGTGGCAAAGGGCAGGCACAAGGCCTGCCCCTACTGGACCTTTGGGGGGGCGCGGAACTGCGGCTTTTGGTAGTCAGTTTTAAGTTCTTGGGTAACTACTAAGCCACAGTGGTTGACCGGCCAGTCATCCTTGGGACCATTAAGTCTCTTGGTGACGCAACTGGTGTATAGCGGCCGCCATGCTCGCCAGCCGACAGGTTGCGAAGAAGGCACACGGTCGGTGAGGCATGTTTTTGTAGGGGGGCGTTGCGGGGGCGCAGCCCCTGCACAAGGGAGGGCCGAAGGCCCGACCGCCCATATACCAGAACTGAATAGTGAGAGATCTCCTCGCTCGCCCCAGGCAAGGTCGCGAAACAGTTGTGGCTGGGACATTGCCGGTATTCCTGGCCGAAGAAGTAGGGCGCTAAGAATCGACACAGTCATTTGGGAGGCGAGCACGTTGGTCCCGGACAGAGAGGGTGGTCGCGGCGAGGTGCAGATCGAGGTTGGATGCTTTTGTGGCAGCTGATAGTGGGCTTGCAGGGTAAGAGGCCGGAAGGGGAATGGCGGTGCGCTCAGCCTTTAACGCCAGTAATGACGATTCCCTGAATATAGTTTTTCTGGGCGATGAAGAAGAGAACTATGCAGGGTGACAGAACGACCAACGAAGCAGCCATCAGAAGCGCCCACTCGACTCTGTATTGGCCCTGGAAGTATCGCAGCCCGAGCGCCAACGTATATTTGTCGAGGTCGGCGAGGAAGATGAGGGGCCCAAGGAAGGGGTCTCCGGATAGGGCTTCATATCGGCGGAGAACAGTTCTGCGCGGCCGTCGTTGTCGATGTCGCCCGCGGCGAAACTCATCGTGTTCTGGGCAGTTTGGGCGAAGGGCGTCGACTCTACCCAACCTTGCGGTGACCAGAGCCAGATCTGGTCGGGCAACAGGAAGTCGTGCCCCACCCAGATGTCGAGACGGCCATCCTGGTTGATATCTACGAGCAGGAGCGCGAGGGCCTGAGATTGGGAGGCGAGGTGGGTGGCGACGAAGTCAATTCCGGTATTTTCGTAGTAGACAACGCCGCCGTTGCCGAGGTCGGTTGGGTCTATGCGCGTGTACTCATTCTGGTAGGTGGCGAGGACGAAGTCGAGATCGTTGTCGCGGTCGAGGTCTGCCCAGGCGAAGGTGTAGGCTTTCTGGGAGGCGGGAAACCAGTCGAGGCGGGTGAAACCGTTGATGTGGTTGATGTCTCCTTGTTTGGCCGGTATGTCCTGGCTGCGATTGCCGTGGGAGTGGCCGTCGTTCATCCAGACCAGGGGCCTGGTTTCTCGATGAGCAAATACTATGTCCGGCCAGTTGTCGCCGTCGATATCGACGGCGACAACTGGCCGTGGGGGAATTCCTGTTTGCGAAAGGCGAAGTTGCCATCGTTCCAGAAGATGGCGTTGCGGCCTGCGAGATTGGCGAGTACGAGATCGAGGTCGCCATCGCGGTCGAGGTCGTTGACGGCGAGGCCGGCGCCGTTGCTGTCGTAGGTTCTGACCACTTCGTCCTTGATGGAGGTGATGTGATCAAGGGTGTGGGCGACGAAGCGACCTTCACAGGGATACGGGGAGAGTTGATGGGGCTGGACTGCGACCCTGATTGGCGGGTCGGGAGTGGGGCCGACGGGTACACATGCAATCGCGAGGAAGGGAAGGAGAAGGACGGCGAAAAGGGGCAACGCGCTGATTCTCAGATTCGAAAGCCTATTCATAGTGACGCTTCCCATTTGGCGCCGGCGCGTTGGGATTCCTTTTCACACATCCTTCAGCGTCGTGACGGCAACTTCTATTTTGCACCGCGTATTTCCGCGAACGATAGTAACTAGAGGTCGGACCCCTCCTTCAGCCAGGCAAGGTTGAAGTGAGCCAAGGTCAAATTTTCGTAGGGTTGGCTCTGGCCGCTCTCGTAGAGACAGCAGACGTTCCCATCCGGGAGAGCTGCGAGATCCGAGTAGGCGGAAGGACCGGGATGGAGTGTTCGGGCGGCGGGCCAAGTGCGGCCGCCGTCTGAACTGAGGCGGACGGTCATTTTCTCGCGGCGGGTGCTGGCCGGGTTCGCAAAGAGGAGCCGGCCTTGGGGCAGAGACTCGACGCTGCCCTGGCAGACAGGCTCTATCAGTTGGTCCTCCCACTCGAACTCTACGAAGGTCTGGCCCTGGTCATAGCTGCGGGCGATGGCGCGACGAGTTCCGCGGACGTGGTTGCGGCAGTTGATGTAGAGGCTGCCATCCTGGAGTTGGGCGATTGCGCACTCATTGGTGCCGTCGTCAACGTTGCCGCCGAGCTGCCAGGTTGCGCCGCTGTCGTCGCTGTAGATGACATGGGAGTGGTAGGGGTCGCGGTTGCGGTCCAGGTGGAGGCCGATGATGTGATCGCAGGGGATGACGAGGCGACCGGTGTCGAGCTGGATGCCGTGGCAGGGGCCGGTGGCATACCAGGTCCACTGTGGATCTTTGACGGAAGCAGAGATGTCGTGCGGTTCGCTCCAGGTCTGGCCGTCGTCGCGGCTGTGGGTGACCCAGACTGTGCGTGGGGCTTTGCCTTCGCAGATCATGGTTTCGTCGCCATCGGCCAGGTTTTTGCAGAAGGGCAGCCAGATGGTCCCGGTATTGTGGTCGACTACGGGGCAGGGGTTGCCGCAGGTCATTTCCGGTTCGGTGACTACGATTTGGGTGGGGGTCCAGTTGCGGCCGTTGTCGAAGCTGCGGCGGAGGACGAGGTCGATTTCGCCGGCGTCGCCGCGTCCGTGTTTACGGCCCTCGGCAAAGGCCAGAACTGTGCCGAGGGCGGAGACGGCGAGGGCGGGAATGCGGTAGGTGTGGTAGCGGCCGTCGCCGCTGGCGTATAGCGTCTCTTGCTGGAGCCAGGGGAGACCCTGTGCGTTTTCTGCGCTCATGGGGGTTCACTCCTTTCAGGCGATATCTTCGGGATCGATGAAGACGCCAACGAGATGGCTGGACCCGGCCGGGTCGCCGTAGTTGGTGTAGTCGACCCACATGATGCGGCCGTCATCCAGCATCAGCCAGGAGGAGTAGCCGTGGTCGGGCCCGGGCGCCTGTTCCGGGTGGTTGCCATGGATCTGGATCATACGCTGACGCTGGTATTCGTCGGGGAAGATTTCCATGTCGGCGCCCCAGAACCATTCGAAGTCTTCGAGGGTCGGATTTTGCACTCGATATGACACGAAACGCCAGTAGCTGCGTCCGCCGGACTGGGGTTGGCCGAACTGGGTGTACCCGCCGAGAGCGCCTGCGCGGCGGGAGTCTCCGATGGGCTTGTCCTCGCGGAAGATGCACTGGCTAATCACGGTCTTGCCATCAACTTGAATTTGCAGGAGGCCACGGCGGTGACGGATGGTGATTGAGTGGTATTCAGTCATGTCGACGGCATGGCGGAAGTCGGCGCCAAGGCGGCTCCAGATGCCATCGGCGGCGATATTGACGACGACGCCGAGCTGTGAGATCGACATAAAGGCGGCAGGTTGGCCGGGCCTGCCTTCGACTTTCAGAGTCGCTTCCATGTGGATTTCGCTACGGGTAGATTCGGGCGGCAGGAGGCAGTAGCGGGCTTCGTGGCCGGGCAGGTTGTCGATCACGAGCCAGCCGTCTTCTATTTTTGCGGCATATTTTCGCCGCGGCCCGCCGATCTGGTAAGTGCCGGCCTCGGCCTTGATGTCGCCGCACCAGCCATAGGTTCCCAGAGGCCCGTTGACATGGCGGCCGGTGGCGAAGATACGGCCGTCGGGCAGTTGTTTGGCGTAGGGGCGGTCGAGGGCGAAGGGGCACATTTGGAGGGGCGACCAGGTCCTACCGCTGTCGGTGGAGAAGGTGACGAAGCTGGGGATGCCGGCGTGATGATTTTCGCGCAGCAGGCAGGCCAGTTCCTGGCCGCCGACGGCGTCGGGGTTTTCGAGGAAGACGATGGCGCCTTCGCAGACGCGGTGGTAGCCGTTGTCAGCGACAGTGGCGGATTCGTACCAGGTTTCGCCACCATCTTCGGAGCAGGAGAGAATGACGGCGAACTCCTGGGTGTCGCCGCGCATGATGTGGGAGACTACGCCTATTCGTCCATCGGGCAGATCGAGGATGCGGTCTGGCTCGAAACCCATGATGTGGGGCTTTTGGGCTTCTGTCCAGGTGTCACCGTTGTCCTCGCTCCAGTAGAGCCAGTTGCCGGGGGGCTGATCTTCGTGGAAGTGGCCGTGGTCGTCGTGGTCGATGATCACGACGAGGCGGTCGTCGTTGAGGCGGCTGAGGCGCGGGGTGACGAGCCGCTCATCTCCCTCCTGGAGGTTGGCGCTGTCGATTTCGCGGTGTTTGAACCAGGTTTGGCCGCGGTCGTCGCTGGCGAGTAGCGTGAGGACCTGGTTTACCTGCGACCAGTGGGAGTCGGTGTCGGAATAGATCAACATGAGCCTGCCGGAGGGCAGTTCGATAATGTCCGGGTTCTTGGTAAAGCGTCCTGGGCTGCGCCAGACGTCAAAGATCTTGTTATTGACGGAACGTGGATGGATATGCACAGCTGCTCCTTTGCAATCGTGTGTGAATGTGAAGCTTTTGTGGAAATTGGAGGTTTGCGGGCGGGATGCTGGCCGCGTCCTATTGTTTGGTCAGTTGCGGAGGGCCAGCAAAGCGGAATGCCATTCCTCATAATTGGGCGGGCGTCCTTCACCTCGCACGACCATGGGTGGGCGCTTGGTCTGCTTCAGTTTGTCGTGCATGAAGTCTTCGCTCTGGATTACATGCGGCGGCGCGTTGAAGGTTCCCGGCGTGCGGCAGTAGCGAATGTCGACGCTCCAGCGAACCTCGGGCGTGTTGTTGACCTTACTGCCGTGAAAGGTCATGTTGGAAAAGAAAAGGATGTCGCCGCGATTCATGGGAGAGGGGACGGGAGTGCCGCGGGCCTCCGGATCCTCGAAAGACCGCATATTTTGATTCTTGTCGCGAGCGCTGTCGATAAGTTCCCAGGCGTTGCTGCCGGGGATCAGATAGAGGCAGCCGTTTTCTTCGTCGACGTCGACGAGGGGAATCCAGACTGTGATTATGTGGGCATGCTGTGACTGTTTGCCGTAGTACTGGCTGTCCTGGTGGAGGGGAAATGCTGTCATCACGCTGTCCGGCATTTTGGGGCGGAGATGGTAGTCGCCGTTGAAGCTGATATTTGGTCCCAGATGAGGTTCGAGGGCGTCGGCGATGCCGGGGTGGTGAATGAGGGCGTGCAGCTCGGGGCCGAAGATGGGGTAGTTCCACGAGCGGAGGCGAATCTCGTTTTCGCGGTGCAGCGCGGCCAGACGCTGGCCAAAGGGCAGGTTCTCGTAGGCGTCTTTTATTTTTCCCTGGTGTAGCATTTCTTCGGCGTAGATGCCTACCTGGCGTTGGATGCAGTCGCGCAGGGGCTGCAAGTCTGAAGGGGGGATGGCTTGGCGGACATGCAGGTAGCCGTCGCGTTTGTAGGTGTCCGTCATGGCTCCATTCTCCTCGTGGTTTACATCTGATTGGGGCTTACTCTTTATTTTCGCGTCTTATGTTGTGTCTTGCAACTTGGGAAGCAGTGGTGGGAGGGCGGAAGGGCGGGGGGAGGGAGGGGAAGGGCGGGGAGTTTGTGGGAGCGTTTTGCTAGAGTTTACAAGAGATTGGCTAGAGATTGGGGGAGAAATTGGGGGGGGGGGGTTGTCTGAACAGGGATTGTTGGGATTTGAGCGATGGGCTGTGATGGACGGCGGCGGGGAGGGGGGAGGATTTGGGGGATTTGGTGGGTCTTGGGGGGCGGTAGGGAGGTGTGGGGGGGGTTGTGGAGGGGGTTGTGGAGGGGGTTGTGGAGGGGGTTGTGAGAAGATGGGGGGTCTTTGGGGCGGGTGATGGGTAGGGGCGTACGGCTGCTGCCCTGGGGGAACAGTATTGGTGGTTATATGCTATTTGCTTGTTATGCCCTTATTGCAGTTGCGGGGCCGGTGGGATATGGTTGATTGTTTTTGTAGTGGGCGGCGGAATAGGCCATAGACTCTGCCCAGTCGTTCTCGTGTTTCTCTGCCTGTGCCCATCTTCGTTTGTAGTCTTCGTCTTGGGAAAGTTCTTCGGCTCGACGCTTCAGCTCTTTGATTTTGCTGAGTTGCTGTGCCAGGACTTCTTGCGGCGCTTCGTCGCGAGGGTTGAGCGGGTTGCGCTCGGCGTTGATTTTGACACGGGCCGGGAGTGCGGTGAAGGGCTGGCCGGTCAGGGGGTCGAAGGGGGCCGCGGGGTCGCCGGCCAAACGGGACTGCGTCTCTTCGACATTTTCTTGCATGGTTTCCAACTGTTCGGTGATCTCGGGAATATCGGGAGGGTCGGACTGATCGTGGTCATATTCATCTAATTGATCCTCCACTTCAATTAGTGACCGTTGAGTGAAGTCGAGGTCATGGTAGCCGAAGCGGCGTTGGCCTTTGTCGTTGAGGACCACTTCCTGGGGTTGGTCGGGGTTGGCCGGCTCATTGTATTCGGCGAAGCCCTGTTCGACGAGGGATTCGGCGCGGTACTGGTCCTGTTGGGCGGTGATGTTGTCGACGGCTGCGAGGAAGTCGAGGTTGGCGGGTGCGCCGGTGAACTCGGCGGCGGCGGCCTGGGTTTCTTCGGTGCGGATGCGCTCCATTTCCTCGTCGGCGCGGTGGTAGAGGTCGACCAGGGTTTTGGCGCTGCGGCAGGCGGCGTTGCAGGCGGCGGGCGAGATTGTTCCTTCCAGTACTCGGACCATGCTGTCGTGAACGAGGTCGATGGCCTGTTTGAGGCGTTCGGGGAGGCGTTTGTCGAGGCGGGCGGCGGTGGCGGAGTTTTTGCCGCCGCGGGCGCGCCATTTGTGGACCTGGTCGGGGGCGGGACCGTGGGCGATGCAGAGGCCGTCGTATTTCTTGAGGCCGATTCCCTGACAGGGAGAGCCGTCTTTTCTGATTCCTTTACAGGGGGTTTTGGACATTGTGGGTTACTCCTGGGATACGGGTGTATCTGGTTGTGCGGCTGGAGGGCCGGCGATGGTGATGGGTTGGTTGGGCCGTGCAGGGAGAGAACACCTGTACGGATTTGTTATTATAACACGGAAATTGGGCGTTTTTGGGCGGATTTGGGGCGGATTTGGGACGGGGATTGTCTGGACGGGGTTTGATGGGATTTCAGGGATTGGCTGTGCATGGGGGTGGGGAGGCTAGGGTGGGGATTTCATGCCAGGAGGGACGAGGGCAGGCACAAGGCCTGCCCCTACGGGGGGTGGGGAGGTTAAGGTGGGGATTTCATGCCAGGCGGGACAAGGGCAGGCACAAGGCCTGCCCCTACGGGGGGTGGGGAGGTTAAGGTGGGGATTTCATGCCAGACGGGACGAGGGCAGGCACAAGGCCTGCCCCTACGGGGGGCGGGGAGGTTAAGGTGGGGATTTCATGCCAGACGGGACGAGGGCAGGCACAAGGCCTGCCCCTACGGGGGCGGGGGGGCGATACGGTGGATGGGGGACAGAGCCGGGAACAGAGTGAGACGGTGGCGAGGGATGGTTTTGTAGGGGGGCGTTGCGGGGGCGCAGCCCCTGCACAAGGGAGGCCGCTTGCGGCCGACCGCCAAAATGCACCTGGAAAGAGGAGAGATACCAGTGGATAGTAAGAAAGGTTGGATTGCCTCACTGAGGGTCGCGAAATGCCTGTGGCGGTGATGCAGAGGATACATTGGGACGGCTGAAAGGGGCGCCACGAAACACACATTAGTTTGGGTTGTACACGGTCGATTTACGCAGTTGACAGGGTGCGACGTCCCGATATATATTGTTGGGCACAATTGAATAGGTTTCTGTCAAGGTGCGCCATCTGCCCGGATGCGCGGCGCACAATGGGGGAAGACCGGTGACGTTCAAGTGAACCAGTCCGGCGCTGTCCCGCAACGGTAATGTGAGTTTGTTTTCACTAAGCCCGATAACCCGCCTTTTCAGATGCTCAGTCGAACGGACCGGCAGGATGCGGGTTGGTCGGTTCGTGAACCACCTTCGTGGACCAAGGGGATGAGCGGCAAAGTTACTTTGTACGCCTTCCGCCATTTGGCGGATTTTTTCTTTCCAGGCGATCCACTCTATGAGGGGGTCGCCTTTTGTTTTTCCAATGGTTTTGTGAATGTTGCACCCGATATTTTTCTGGTTGCGCCGGCGGGAGGGAGCGGCGGGTACTGGCTGCCTTGCTGGCGTTGATGCTCGACGCGTTGTTTGGTGATCCGCCATCCCGTTTCCACCCGGTGGCGTGGATGGGGAGTTGGATCGCTTTTTTGCGGAAGCGGGCGCCGCGAGGGGGCGCATTGGGCTCCTTTTGGTACGGCGCGGGGGTTATTGGCGGCAGCGCGTGTGTGCTTGGTCTTGGAGGCTGGTGGACGGCAGGTCAGTTGCGGCGGCAGTGGTTCGGTTGGATTGTGGAAGGGGCGATTCTTTCGTTGATTCTGGCGTGGAGAGGATTGATGCGTGCGGGTCGGGCGGTGGAGGAACCGCTTGGGCAGGGCGATCTGGATGAGGCGCGGCGCCAATTGGGATGGCACCTGGTTAGCAGGGATGTTTCGCAGCTCGACGAGGGATTGGTGGCGGCGGCGACTATCGAGTCGCTGGCGGAGAATAGCTCGGACAGTGTTGTTGCGCCGCTGTTCTGGTATGGCGTAGGCGGTTTGCCGGCGGTGGTTGTGTACCGCTTTCTCAATACCGCCGATGCGATGCTGGGATACCGCGATGTGGAGCGGGAGTGGCTGGGAAAGAGCGCGGCGCGCGCAGACGACCTGGCCAACCTGGTTCCGGCACGGTTGACGGCATTACTGATCGTGGGCGGGGCGGCGCTTTCGGGGGGCAGCAGTGGGAGTGCATGGCGGATTTGGCGTCGCGACGCCCGACAGACCGACAGTCCCAATGCCGGGCAGCCGATGAGCGCGGCGGCGGGCGCGTTGGAGGTGGAGCTGGAGAAGGTGGGGCAGTACAGGCTGGGTGAAGGGTTGGCGCGGCCGAAGGCGGATGATATCGGGCGGGCGCGGCGGCTGATGACCGTGAGCGTGCTGTTGGGGCTTGCGGCTGCGGGCGCGGCGGTGATCTTGTCTTCAGCAAGAAGAGTTTGACCCGGACTGGGGCGCGGCGGGGGAGAGGGTATGCAGGCCAAGGAGGAAGAGATGGGTGAGATCGACCGTCCGAACATGCGGAATTATGGGCGTCAGCTTTTCATTTGCAGTCATGGAGACTGTGCGCCGGCGGAAGAGGCCGAGCGTCTAAACAGGTTGGTGCTGGAGAGGAACAGGCAGCAGCAGTTGAACAAGCTGCGAAACCCGCACCGGATCAAGTGCACGCTGGCGGACTGTCTGGGCGTGTGCCAGGGCGGCCCGATTGTGGTGGTTTATCCAGACGGAATCTGGTATCACGGTGTGGACGAGGAGGCAATGGAACGCATCTACCGGGAGCATTTAATTGGCGGCCGACCGGTGGAAGCTTTCATCTTCCACCGTCAATTCCCTGCTGGCCAGGAACCAGCTTACGCGCCCGATGTGCGGGGCGATGAAGCATTGACGCCTATACCTTGGGCGCCGTTGGCGAGGGAAGCGGAATCGGAGGAGGAGGAAGAGGGCGACGGGAGAGTAGAGGAGACGGCGGCGGAGGTGCGGCGAATGGCGGCACGGCGGGGGCGTAAGAAGAAGGGTCTTGTCATCGTGAATACGGGCGAGGGGAAGGGAAAGACGACGGCGGCGCTAGGCGTGATGACGCGGGCGTGGGGGCGGCGCATGAAGATTGGCGTGATCCAGTTTCTGAAGAATGAGAACGCCCGCTTTGGAGAGATCCTGGCGGCGGAGCGTATGGGGGACATTGAATGGATCAGCAGCGGTGACGGGTGGACCTGGACCAGCGGCGATATGGACGAGACGGTCGCGAGGGCGCGGCATGCGTGGTCGGTTTGCCAGGAACGGATTATCAGCGGCGAATACGATCTTATAATCCTGGACGAGTTTACTTATTTGCTGCATTACGGGTGGGTGGATGGCAACGAGGCGCTGGCCTGGCTGGAGGCGAACAAGCCGCGGATGCTGCATCTTGTGATCACGGGGCGATATGCGCCGCGCAACTTGATCGATTTTGCCGACCTGGTTACGGAAATGCGGGAGGTAAAGCATCCGTTCGCGGAGCAAGGCATTCGGGCGCAGGCGGGGATTGAGTATTAGGGGAACTGCGGGGGAACTGCAGGGGTAAGGGCTTGGGATTGGGGCATTCTTGGCTGGGATATTTGAGGGGGATGGCGTGATGGCTGAGGTTCGCAAGCGGAACATGGTGGAGCGGTTGGACGGCCGGATGGTGAACTCGGGTCAGTTGCGGGGCATGTTGTTTGTGTGTGCGACGGGATGCTGTTGCGGCCGGACTGATCGGGGGTTCGCGGCGGTGGACCAGGATCTATATCACCACGAGTGGGAGAGGAGGCGGCTGCGCAGTCGAGTGCATCTCAATCAGGGTGGCTGCCTGGGTCCCTGTGTACTGGCGAACGTTGTCATGGTTGTGATTGACGGCCGTCCGTACTGGTTTCACTCTGTGAACGACAACGCAATCGTCTTGGCGATGTTCGACTATATCGAGCTTTTGCTGGAGGACATAGATACCCCGGCGCCGACGGTGCTGCTGCCGCACGTGTTCAACGGATTCGCCTGGAATGGGTTGGCCGAAACGGAGGAGGCGGGGGCGAATGCTCCTTTGTCCGCGACCCAAGGAGAGGGCGTCCTGTTTCTGAGCCAGTCCGATACTGATCTGTTGGCACTTGAGAAGGCACGCTCACTTCTGCCGTCGGATTTTGCTTCGTTGGAGGCAGCCCATGTGGGGCGGTTGGCGGACGACAGCGCAGTGGACGTATTGCTTCAGCGATTGCTGCCCGGCACGCAGGTTGTTGTGGCACGGCTTCATTCTGCCCGTTCGTTCGAGTATGGCCTTGGCCGTTTGATGGAGTGGGCGGAAGGGAGCGAAGGCTTTCTGCTATGCCTACCTGCGGTTGAGGCGTTCGATTACGATCTGATGGCAAGGTCCAATGTTGGTGTGCCGCTAGCGCAGGCGATAAGCGCGTACTTTCAGTGCGGGGGGCCGCAGAATCTGGCTAATGGACTGAAGTGTCTCAGCGACCATCTGCTGGTGAGCGGCTGGGGATTCGACCAACCGCGGGCGTTGCCGCTGCACGGAGTTTACGAGCCTAATACAGAGGATTGGGTTTTCGATGAAGCAAAGGACGTCGATGTGAACCACGACGTCGCCTCTGATGGGGACGGGGCCGGAGCACTGGATTCTGGTACGCCAAATGGAACAGAGAGGGTCGCTTTGAAAGGGGAGGCCGCCGCGGCGGAGGATATTCAGTCGCGCAACGGGTCAACATTGGATGCGGAGCCGGGCGGGGGACGGGAGCAGGCGAAATCGTGTATTGGCATTCTCTTCTACAGGGCGCACCTGCTGAGCGGCAACACCGAATTTATTGATGCGCTAGCGGCTGAGATTGAAAGACGCGGTATGGAGGTTCGGGCCGTCTTTACGCAGTCGCTAAAGGAGTGCGACAGCAAGGGGAACCCCTTTGCATTCGGGGAGATGACCGGGGGGGGGCCGGTTGATGCGATCATCAGCACTTTGAGTTTTGCGCTGGGTGATGGAGGAGAGGCTTTAACGGAACTGGACGTGCCGGTAATTCAGGCGATTACGTGCAGCAACGATGAGGCGGCCTGGCAGCGCAACGGAAGAGGCCTGGGATCTTTGGATACGGCGATGAATGTCGCCATACCAGAGTTTGACGGTCGAATCGTGGGTGTGCCGGTCTCGTTCAAGGAGGCGTTGGGTGAGGGCGGGACACGCTACGTTCCCCATCAGGAACGGACCAGGCGACTGGCCGGCATTGTCGAGAAGCAAGTTGCGCTGCGCCGAAAGCCGAATGCTGAGAAACGGATTGCATTCGTCCTAACGAACAGCGCGGCAAAGGCGGCGCGGGTGGGCAATGCGGTTGGGTTGGATGCGCCGGCCTCGTTGTTGAAGCTCATGCGCAGCATGAAAGAGGAAGGGTACAACATAAATCCGCTTCCTCGCAGCGGCGATGCACTGCTGCTTGAACTGATCGGCCGCTGCTCCTATGACGTTACGTGGTTGGAGGAGGCGCAGCTGGCCAGGGCACAGAAGCTGCCGGTAGACCGCTACGCGGAGTGGTTTGACTCTGCGCCCGAGGCCAACCGGGATGACATGGTGCGTCAGTGGAGCGCGGCGCCGGGGGGAGCCTATATCCATGGAGATGCATTTGCACTGGCGGGCTTGGAATTTGGTAATGCGTTTGTAGCGCTTCAGCCGCCGCGGGGATATGACATGGATCCGGACCAGGTCTATCACCGGCCCGATCTGCCGCCGCCGCACAACTATCTGGCGTTGTACCGCTGGCTTCAGCATGTGTGGAAGGCCGATGCAGTCGTACATATGGGCAAACACGGCACGCTGGAGTGGCTGCCGGGCAAGAGTGTGGGACTGAGCGAGGGTTGCTTCCCGGACCTGATATTGGAGGATATGCCGCTCGTTTATCCATTTATCATCAACGACCCGGGCGAAGGGAGCCAAGCCAAAAGACGGGCGCACGCCACCGTTGTCGACCACATGACGCCGCCGATGACAAGCGCAGGCGCCTACGGGACGCTGGCAGAGCTGGCGCAACTGGCCGACGAGTACTACACGGCGGAGCAGCTCGATCCGGCCAAACTTCCGCTGCTCCAGAGGCAGATCTGGGAGACGATTCAGCGGGACCATCTGGAAGATGATTTGCGGTACATACTGCGGGCCGACCATGGCGACCACACACATAGTTGGGAAGGCGCTTTTCTCGAGGATGGGACGCCGACGGCTTTCGCCGAGCTGCAGGGGGCACAGGTTGCCCACCTTCTGGAGGACATCGAAGGATACTTGTGCGAGTTGACTGGCGCGCAGATACGGGACGGGCTGCACATTCTCGGATCGGTACCGGAGGGAGAGCAGCTGGTCGAGATGATCTATCATCTGGTCAAGTTGCCGAATGCGGAGGTACCGTCACTGCCTGCCTGTGTTGCGAGCATCGCAGGCCAGGACTGGCAGCTGCTGCAGGATAGGTCGGGCGACCGGCGGGACGATGGCGGCACGGGGTTGAAGACGAATGCTGATTTTGTGGAATGGATAGAGTCGGCGTGCAAGAGGGCGCTTGCGGGTCTGGCCGAGGCTGAGTGGGGGGTCGAATCGGTTTCAGGTATTGCGGCTGAGACGGCTGGCCGACTGGGCTCAATGCAGAGAGCGTGTGCGCAGGCGGATTCATCGCATGGGGGCGCTGGGAATGGGGCATTGGAGGAGATTCTTCATTATGTTACCAGTTCCATTCTGCCCAATTTGCTTGAAGGCGGGGAGGCTGAGATAGGCCAGGTCATCCATGCGCTGGACGGCGGCTATGTACGTCCGGGGCCAAGCGGTTCGCCGACGCGTGGGATGGCCCATGTATTGCCAACCGGCCGCAATTTTTTTGCGGTCGACCCGCGTGCGCTGCCGACGATGGCATCGTGGCAGGTGGGGCAGGGGCTGGCAGAGACGCTGATAAGCCGCTACATGCGGGAGGAGGGGAAGTTTCCAGAGAGCGTAGGGATCAGCATATGGGGAACGAGCGCGATGCGGACGGCGGGAGACGACATTGCGCAGGTGCTGGCGCTGCTGGGGGCGAGGCCGGTCTGGCAGCGAGAGAATCGTCGCGTCACCGGTGTGGAGTTGATTTCGCTGGAGGAGTTGGGACGGCCGCGGGTGGACGTGGTCTGCAGAATCAGCGGATTCTTCCGCGACGCGTTTCCGCACCTGATTACACTTATTGACAGCGCGGTGCAGATGGCGATCGAGGCGGAGGAACCTGCGGAGATGAATTTCCCGCGCCGACATGCGCTGGCCAGTGAGGCCGTTTTGCGCATGGCAGGGCACGGTGAATCGTCAGCTGAGAAGGCGCGTTTCCGCATCTTCGGCTGTAAGCCTGGCAGCTATGGCGCGGGCATTCTGCCGCTGATTGACGCCAAGAACTGGCAGAGCGACAAGGACTTCGCACGCGCGTATCTTCTGTGGGGTGGATACGCCTACAGTCGCGAGCAGGCTGGTGTGCCGGCGGAGGAGGAGTTCGCGCGGGCGCTGAGCTCGGTCCAGGTGGCGACCAAGAACCAGGATAATCGGGAGCACGATATTTTTGATAGCGACGATTATCTGCAGTATCACGGCGGCATGATTGCGACGGTACGCGCATTGACGGGGCGGAATCCGAGCCGGTATTTCGGCGACAGCAGCGACCCGGATCGTGTTCGAACGCGCGACCTGCGGGAAGAGGCGCGGCGGGTCTTTCGCAGTCGTGTGGTTAACCCGAAATGGATTGAGAGTATGCAGCGCCACGGTTACAAGGGGGCGTTGGAGATTGCGGCCACGGTCGACTATCTCTTTGGCTACGATGCCACCTCTCAGGTACTTGAAGACTGGATGTACCAGCGCCTGGTAGAAGCGTTCCTGCGGAGCGAATCGATGCAGCAGTTCTTCTCGGAGAGCAACCCGTGGGCATGGCAAGCGATAGCGGAACGGCTGCTCGAAGCGGTGGAGCGAGATCTCTGGCAGGACCCCGATCCGCAGGACATTGCACTGTTGGAAGCAGCGAGGGAGTTGGGAGTCGAAGAGATAGAGAAGAGGGGCCGCGCTCTTGCGGCGACGGGCTAAGGCAACCTAGGGAGCGGTCGATCGGGAGGGGAGACCGCTACCTCAGTGAAGTCCACAGTTTAGGTTCCGTTGACATTTTGGGTAGGCCGTTCAGATTTCAACAGGAATGGAAAGCCTGCAGTCCTGTCAGGGATGTTTCTCGCTTGACTGTTGAAATAGACAAAACCAATTGATCCGCGAAGTCACGCGAAGGGTCGCGAAGAACAGCTTTTTGTCCGCGGAGGACGCGGAGGGACGCGGAGAACACTAAAGGCGTAGCGGATTTTCTTTCTGCAGCTGCGCCGCCCTTCGAAGATCAGGCGTAATTTGCTCCCGGAAGTCGTTGTTCAGACTAACGTCAACGAGCCCTAGTCATTGGACCGCCTTGCAATGGGCGGTCCCGGTAGGATTTATGAATTTCAGTTGGGCGATAGCCCTGAAAGGCCGAGCAGTGAAAATGAAAATTGTCTTGATCATCAGTGTGATGCTCCCGCTATTTGCGGGTTGTGTCGTCGCGCCGGTTCCGGCGGCGGACGAGGGACGAGCCGCTGCGATGACGGATGCTTCGCCCGGTACGCCGGCTCTCGAAGCCAATCTGACAAGCGGTTGTGTTGAGGGATATGATCCGTCGGTAGACTATTTTCCGCAGAAGGTCAGTCCCGACTTTGCGGAGGGTTGGAGCGTGGCGTATTACAAACATTACAAGCTGCTGACGCTGCATAACCCGTGGCGCGGGGCCGAGCAGACTTTCGAGTATCTGCTGGTTTAGTGCGGGACACCTGTCCCGGATGGCTATGCTGACACTCCTACCATAGAGGTGCCTGTGGGGAGCGTGGCGGCACTCACTTCGACGGTGCTGCCCCATCTGCAGGCGCTTGGACTGCTGGATCGTTTGGTGGCGGTGGATCGTTTCGACTATATCAATACGACGGAAGTGCGGGCGTTGATCGATGCTGGCGAGTTGCGGGAGGCCGGGACGGGAACCGGGGTGAACACGGAGATCCTGATCGACGTGGAGCCGGAGTTGATCATCACTTTTGCTTACGGCAATGTGGACTTTGACACGCATCCCAAGCTGGAGGAGGCGGAATTGCCGGTGACGCTCACAGCGGGATATATGGAGAGTTCGCCGCTAGGCCGCACTGAATGGATAAAGACAACGGCGCTCTTTTTCAATCAGGAGGCGATGGCGAGCCAGGTCTTCAGTGGAATTGCGGCGCGCTATGGGGAAATGGCGGCGTTGGCGGCTGGTGTAGATGAACGGCCTACTGTATTGGTGGGCATTGCGAGACGGGAGTCGTGGCGGGTTCCCGGCGGCCAGAGCTATTTTGCCCGCTACATTTCCGACGCGGGCGGCAGCTATTTGTGGCAGGACGACAGTTCAACCGGATCAATTCCGCTGTCGATGGAGACGGTGTTTGAGGCGGCATCTGAAGCAGAAATCTGGCTGCCCAATACGGGTTCATGGTTCAACGCCGGGGACGTTTTGGCGGCAGATGAGCGGTACGGTGCGCTGGCAGCGGTCGAGCATGGTTCGGTGTACAACAACAATGCCAGGTTGAATGAACGGGGGGGCAATGACTACTGGGAGACGGGAGTTGCCAATCCTGACATGGTGTTGGCCGACCTGATCAGGATTTTCCATCCGGACCTGTTGCCGGAGCACGAGCTGAACTGGTTCCACCAGCTGCAGTAAAGGGGTGAGAAGATGGCGGGCGCGTTGATGATGCTGGGGACGCATTCGAATGCGGGCAAGAGCCTGCTGGCGACGGCTTTCTGCCGGATATTCGCGCGCCGAGGCGTTCGGGTTGCGCCGTTTAAGGCGCAGAATATGAGCAACAATGCGGGCGTGACGCTGGAAGGCGGCGAGATGGGACGGGCGCAGATCGTGCAGGCGGAGGCCGCGGGGATCTATCCTCACACAGATATGAATCCGGTTCTGCTCAAGCCGGAGGGGAACCGGAGAAGCCAGGTCGTGCTGAACGGTAGCGTTGCAGGGCAACTTGAGGCGAGGAACTGGCAGGAGACGAAGGAAAGGCTGTGGAGCGAGGTCACTACGGCTTATGACAGGCTCTCGGCTCGCTACGACCTGATTGTGCTGGAGGGGGCGGGCAGCCCGGCGGAGATTAATCTGAAGGCGGGGGATATTGTCAATCTCAGGATGGCGCGGCACGCGGGAGCTGCCTGTTTGCTGGTAGGGGATATTGACCGCGGGGGCGTGTTTGCGGCGCTGGCAGGGACGATGCTGCTGTTGGAGCCGGAGGAGCGGCGGCAGGTGCGGGGCTTCCTCATCAATAAATTTCGCGGGGATCCTGCGCTGTTGGGGGACGGACTGGAGATGCTTAAGGATTGGGCATTTGGTGTCCCCACGCTGGGCGTTATTCCCTTCCTGCCGGACCTGCGTATCGCGGACGAGGATGCTGTGCCGCTGGAGCGCAAGCGGGGAGTGAGCGGAGGTCTGGGGGCAGGGCAGGTTGATGTTGCGGTCATTCAATTTCCGCGTATCGCCAATTTCGATGAGTTTGACGCGCTCAGTGTCGAGCCGGGTGTCAGTCTGCGCTATGTGGAGAACGCGGAAGAGTTGGGGCGTCCGGCGGCGATCATACTTCCCGGCACGAAGGCGACGCTTTCAGACCTGGCGTGGCTGCGGGGGCGCGGCCTGGATGACGCGATTCTGGCGGCCTTTCGAGGAGGCGCGCAGGTGGTCGGAATCTGCGGCGGGTATCAGGTGGCCGGCGAGTGGCTGGCCGATCCGCTGGGGATGGAGGGGAAGGCGGGAGGGCAGGCAGAGGGACTGGGACTGTTGCCGGTTTCGACGCAGTTCCTGGCGGACAAGGAGACGCATCAGGCCCGTATGCGGTTGGCGGACGGGGAGATTGTCGAGGGGTATGAGATTCATACAGGAGAAACGCAGGCCCGGGAGGGCACGGCCCCTTTCGGAGAGATTGTTGATCGAAATGGGAGGCGAGTCTCAATAGCGGACGGGGCAAGTGTAGAAGAAGGCAGGGCGTGGGGAACTTACATGCACGGCTTGTTTGAGAATGACGGATTTCGGCACCGTTGGCTGCGCCGGTTGGGATGGTCGGGCGAGGTTGTGGCGACGACGGAGCTGCGGAATCGGGAGTATGACCGTCTTGCCGATGCGGTCGAGTTGGCGGTCGACTGGGCGGCGGTGGATGCGCTGATTACGTAGTTCATCCGCCGGGGCGGAAGCTCGTTAAGGGAGACTCTAAGCCTTATCAGTTCGTTTGAGACGAAGATTGCCAGGAATCGCAGATCAGATACGGCCGGCGCACCACTGGATGCCGCGCAGGACTGTTTTGCGGAAGTTCGGGTCGAGATAGGTGAGGTTGTCGTGGCCGGACTGGAAGCAGAAGACGCGAGAGTTTCGGAACTGGCGCGTCCAGCCGAGGACGCGCATGCTTTTGGGGTGATTGGTGGTCAATAGCAGATGGCTATCCTGGCCTGCACTGGCCATGGAGTAGGTTTCGTCGATCATCTGCCAGGTTTTGAGGTCTTTGGTGATCGGGTGGGCGGGGTCGGCGATTTCGACCGAGAGTTCCTGTTCATGGTCGTAACCGAAACTACGATCGGAAATTCCGACTATTTCCGACCAGAATTGCCACTGATCGTAGGCCAGAATGGCGTGGTGGAGGAGGAAGATTCCCTGGCCATTTTGGCCTAGCCTTTCAAGAACAGATCTGTTTCTGTCATCCGGAACGTTGCGAGGCATGTTGTAGAAGAGCAGGACATCATAAGAGTCGCGGACGTTGCCGATGTCGGCCACCCAGTTCTCCTCCAGTTGGATAAAGCTGTCGACCTGCGGCATGTCGCGGAAGATTGCCTGAAAGCCGGGAACATCAAAGTTGTGGCCGCCGGTGATGACGGCGACGGAGATGCTGTCGGTCTTAGAAGAGTTCGTACCCATGGCTCTTTCATTTCCTTTATCACCAGCTGAAAACGGTACCCAGAAGGTCATTTGGCCGGTCGCGCAGGGTGTCGTAGATGCGCTTGGCTTCTTCGGCGGGGACTACGTCCTGCAGGAGCGAGGTCAGGTCGATCTGCCCGCGACCGTGCAGCCGGCAGAGGTTTTCGAGGTCATCGACATAGAAGTGGCTGTTCTGTTTGATGGTTATGAGACGGCGCTGGGCAAGGTTGAAGTGGTAGTTCACCCTATCGCGGCCGGCGATCAGCAGGATCCTGCCACCGGTCTTTACCGCGAGGAGGAACTTATCCTCCATGCCGGGAACGCCGGCAAAGTCGAGGATGGCATCGAAACTTTCATCGGTGATTTGTTGAGACCAGCGGGGGCCATCGACGTTGAGAGCATGTTCGGCGGCGCCGATGTTGCGCGCCAGCCGTAGACGGCGGTCGTCGATGTCGCAGATGGTGACGCGGGCGCCGAAAAGGGCGGCGACCTGGGCGGCAGTCTGGCCTATATATCCGGCACCGACTATCAGCACTTTTTCGCCGAGTTTCAGTTCGGCATTGCGGCAGGTGTTGAGGGCGACGGCCGCCATTCCGTACAAGGCGGCTTCACGCTGGTCTATTGATTCGGGAAGTTTGATGAGCAGTTCATCTTCGGCGACGACGATGTAATCGAGATGGGCGCCGGTGCTCTTGCCGATGAAAATGACATCGTCAATATGCAGCCGGTCGGTATCTGGTCCGGTCTCGATGACGCGTCCGACGGTTTGATAGCCGGTCGGCATGGGCAGCAGATTGTCGCCTGGGGCGTAGTTTCCTCTGTGAAGCTGATTGCCCTCGGTGCCGTTGGTGATGCCGGAGTAGAGGGTCTTGATTTTGACCTGATTGCGTACTGGCAACTCGGGAGCGGGCCAGTCGTTGATGAAGACTTTTTCTCTGATCTTGTCGTCCCTGTTTCTGATGACGATTGCTCTCACGCGGCTGTCATTCCTTTGGCACTGTTGTAATGGAGATGCGGGGTTGGCGAAGGGGAACTGACGGAGTCTTAACACTCCTCTTTGGAATTGGTTGACAAATCTGACTAGTTGCGCCGGCCGACTCTTTCTTCTTTTTTTGCCCTATTCGAGCCAACTCAGTGAGCCAGACACTCTTGCGCTACATGGTTGCCTGGGCTATAACTGGAACGACAAGGTAGCCGCACATAACCATATTTTGAGCGCTGTCAGCATGCCACATAACAGCGAACGGCGCAACGAGGATCAAGAGGAGCTGATTTTGGCTACACGAAAGGTAGATTCGTGGAAGGAGGACTTTGCCTCAGCAGTCGAGAGGGAGAGTATTGCGGAGGCAGTTGGCGTCCTGGATGCACAGAAGACAGCACATGCCGGCACGCCGCGGCAGGCCATAAAGCTGCAGGCGGCCAAACTGATTAGTTCCCATTACGGCGAGGCGACTCCGGCGTTGTACAACACGGCCATTGCCTTTGCCCGATCGGAAAGTGAGGGCGCGCAGGAGGTGGGACTTGTGTTGCTGGGACAGATGTACACGCACAACCCGCCAGAGGTGACGGAAACTATCATGAATCTTGCGGACAGCGAAAATTGGGAGGTACGGGAGTGGGCGGCGAGCGCGTTGAGGAGGGTTATCAGCGGTCACTTCGGAGCAATTTTTCCGACAGTTCAAGCATGGACGGTGCATGCTTCCCCAAATATACGGCGGGCGGCGGTGGTTGGCTGCGGCGCCGCTGCGAGCAGTTGCACGTCAGATGAATGCCGGCTGCTGTTGGAGGCGTTGACGCCGCTGCTGGAGGATGATGATCCCTATGTCCGCAAGAACCTGGGCGCATTTGCGATTGGCGACAGCTTGTTGAAGGCGCAGCCGGCGCTGGTTGCCGAGTGGCTGGGGCGGGCGAGCGGTCATGCGCGGGCGCAGTGGAATGTGGCGATGGCACTGTCCAGCGCTGAGGCCGCCAAGCATTTCGAGCTATTGCGCGGGCTGTTGTGGAGGGTGGCGGCAGACGATAGGACGGTCGTGCGCAGGGCGGTATATAGGGCGGTGCTTAATCTGGCGAAGCGCATACCGGAAGAGATTACTGCTCTGGTTGAAGCGTGGGAGGAGGATTCGCAGCGATCTCATGTATATTCTTACGTCAAGCCCAGACTGAAGTGAAGCCTGGCAGTCCAGTTATAGATGCCGTTTCAGACGTGACAGCCGCGACGACTTTCTTGGGGCGAGTATGGTCTGGGAATGGGACTGTCACCAACTTGGTTCCGTTGACTTTTCGGGAAGGCTGTTCAGATTTTAGCAAGAACGGAAAGCCTGCAGGCCTGTCAGGGATGTTTCTCGCTTAACTGTTGAGGTAGACAAAACCAATTGATCCGCGAAGTCACGCGAAGGGGCGCGAAGAACACCTTTTTGTCCGCGGAGGACGCGGAGGGACGAGGAGAATACCAAAGGCGTATCGGATTTTTTGCGCAGCTGCGCCGCCCTTCGACGATTAGCCGCAACTTGCACGCGGAAGTCGTTGTTCATACGGACGTCAACGAACCCCAATCTCCATCAGTTATTTTCAGAATCGTAACTAGTAAGCCACAGTACTTGACCAGCCAGTCATCCTTGGAACCATTCAGGCTCTTGGCGACGCAACTGGTGTACAGCCGCCGTCATGCTCGCCAGCCGACACGTTGCGAAGAAGGCACACCGTCGGTGAGGCATGTTTTTGTAGGGGGGCGTTGCGGGGGCGCAGCCCCTGCACAAGGGAGGGCCGAAGGCCCGACCGCCCAAAATACAACAATGTGGGGAGAAAGAACCCCTTTGCTCGGCTCGTTCAGGGTTGCGAATCAGTTGCGGCTGAGTAGTTTCTCAGAATCATTTATTGGGAGGGGGAATCCACACACAGACAGCGCCCTCAATTGCCAGGAGTGGCAGCAATTGAGGGCGATTGACGGACAATCTTTAAGCCGGTTTGAAGGCGGATGATTCTCTCATCCGCCTTTTTTGTCCGGTACTTCGAGGCTGTTGGATGCCTCTGCGGGGCACTAGTTTTGCTTGAAAGTGATATTGGTACAGGCGACGCTGTTGCTGATCGACGTCGACCATTTGGGCGAGAGCGGCGTCAGGTTTGAGAAGTCTTTCGAGTTATGACTGCCATCGGTGTTTACGCCGGCAGGACAGTTGACCACCCAGATCTCGACGAAGGTGCCTGAAGAGGCCGGACCGCCGAAGGGCGAGAAGCCCCACTTTCCGGTGGGTTTGCCGCAACCGGAACATTTGGTGTTGCGAGGTCCGTTGAAGGCTACGTGGACACAGACATTGTTGAGAACGTTGTTATTCCTGTCGTGGATGAGCCCTTCAAAGAAGGTCTGCTGATCGTTGCCGGGGCAGTTGCCACTGTCGACGAGGGAGTAGGCGAATGCGGGCGGCGGCGGGATCGGTGTCGCGGTGGGGGGCGGCGGGACCGGCGTGAATGCAGGCGTTGGAATGATGGAAGCAACCTGGACGAGCTCGGGATTGGTCGCCGTTGTCAGGGGTGCATAGATCCACGCATACTGGCCGTTAAAGATAATCTGCCACCAGCCGCCGGACGGGTTCTTGCCGGAGATTGTGTATAGGTCACCGGCCGTTGCTTGTCCGACTACTCCGAAGTTGGTGCCCGGGCCTGCGCGCACGTTCATGGTCCTGGAAACTGAGACGGTGGGCGAGGTGGAGGTCGCGGTCGCGGTGGGCGTGGGCGTGTCGGTGGGCGTCGGTGTATCGGTCGGGGCAGGCGTCGGCGTTGCGGTTGGAGTGTCGGTGGCTTCGAGCGCGGCGAGCCTTACTTCAAACGCGTTGACGCGATCGGACATGGAGGTGACCAGTTCGACCATTGCCTCTACTTTTTCGGCGAGGCTTTCGAGGGTGAGGGCTGCGTCCTGTGCGTAGAGGGGCGCGCCAAGGCCAGCGAGAAACACAACGATGAGCAGAATGAGAAACGATTTTTTCATGTTGGCAACCTAGTTCTCTTTCAGGTTTCAAGATGAATATTGGTCAGGAGTTTATCGCCGTTCGGGGATCGGAGATTTGGTAGGATTTCGCGCGTGCTTTAGCAGGCTGAGCAAGTGGCCCAGGTGGATTGCTACACGGGCCGTCGGTGGACCGTGGGGGAGGCGGGGGAAGGACTCCTCTTCGTAGCGCGGTTGCCTTACTCAACTATATTGCTTGCAATACCGATTGTCAATTCGACTTTGGGTGGAGGTGGGTGCAGGGTTGGGGGCGTAGGTTGGGTGTATCGATATCGGATAGTATTTGGTCTTGGGTAGTAGGTTTGTTGATGTTGGGCTGTTTTGGGGCTTTTGGGAAGGGCGTGCGGGACTGTCTGCGAAGGGCCGCGGAGAACTGCAACTGCAACACCTTTTTCCACGAAAGGCCGCGAAGAACTGCAACTGCAACTTCTTTATCCACGGAGAGCCACGGAGAACGGCAACTGCAACACCTTTTTCCGCGAAGGGTCGCGAAGACACGCTAAGAACTGCAACGTCAACGTCTTTATCCACGGAGGACCGCGGAGAAGTGCAACTGCAACACCTTGATCCGCGAAGGGCCGCGAAGACTCGCTAAGAACTGCAACTGCAACTTCTTTATCCACGGAGGACCACGGAGAACGGCAACTGCAACACCTTTATCCGCGAAGGGCCGCGAAGACACGCTAAGAACTGCAACTGCAACTTCTTTATCCACGGAGGGCCACGGAGGGCCACGGAGAACGGCAACTGCAACACCTTGATCCGCGAAGGACCGCGAAGACACGCTAAGAACTGCAACGTCAACATCTTTATCCACGGAGGGCCACGGAGAACGGCAACTGCAACACCTTGATCCGCGAAGGGTCGCGAAGACACGCTAAGAACTGCAACGTCAACATCTTTATCCACGGAGGGCCACGGAGGACCACGGAGAACGGCAACTGCAACACCTTTTTCCACGAAGGGCCGCGAAGAACGCCTTTTGATCCGCGGAGGGTCGGGAATGCGTGCGAAGAACGCCTCTTGTTCTTCTGGGACGTTTTGTTTATGCTCGGAGGGTCGGGAATTGAGGGTGGATTATTGGGTGCGCTTTGGGGCGTCCAGGAATCAGTTTGAAGATGGACAGTTAAGGCAAATGCGCGACTTTGTTTTCGATTATATTATCGTAGGCGCGGGTTCGGCGGGAGCGGTGCTGGCAGGCCGTCTTTCTGAGGATCCCGCGGTTTCGGTGTTGCTGCTGGAGGCGGGTCCCGACTATCGGTCGCAGGAGGCGCCGGCGGCGATGCAGAGCCATAATCACGGTGAGATTCTGTTGGCGGAGGCGTACAGGGGGGTCTACCAGTGGCCGGGCTTGGTCGCGCGGCGCACACACAGACAGGAGCAGGCTGAGTTTGTGAGGGGACGCGGGGTGGGCGGCAGCTCGGCGATCAATGGGTTGATAGGATTGCGGGGCGAGGCGGGCGATTTCGACCGATGGGCGGCGCAGGGCTGCGCCGGGTGGTCGAGCGGGGAAGTATTGACATCCTTCGTCAGGTTGGAGGACGATCTTAACTTCGGCGACGCGCCGTACCATGGGCGCGGCGGTCCGATACCACTTTGCCGCGTGCCGGTTGAGGAGTGGGGAGCTGTCGATTTGGCACTGCGGGATTCTGGCAGGGATATGGGATATAGGTGGGCTGAGAATTACCATGCGCCGGGCAGTACCGGGGTATCGCCGGTGGCCCTGACGATGCGGGACGACAGGCGGGTTTCGACTAACGACGCTTATCTGGAGCCGGCGCGCGGGCGTGGGAATCTCGAGATCCTCGGAGGCGCGCTGGTCGACCGGATCGAGTTTTCCGAGGTTGCGAGTGCGGGTGGACGGCCGCGGGCAGTGGGTGTGCGGGTTAGCGGGATCGGCGGCAGTGACAGTTGCGAAGCGGAGGCAGACGGCTGGACAACTCTTTTGGGCAGGGAGATTTTGCTGTGCGCGGGCGCGGTTCATTCGCCGGCTGTGCTGATGCGATCGGGAATTGGCTCGGCCACTGCCCTAAGGGAGGTTGGTGTGACACCCTTGGTTGACTTGGCGGGTGTCGGTCAGAATTTGCAGGATCATCCGACGGTGGGGCTGCATCTCAGGTTGCGTCCCGGGGCACGGGCCGGGGACGCTCATGCGCGGCGAACCAACTGCTGCATTCGCTACAGTTCGGGGCTTGCGGGGGCAGGTCATAACGATATGCTGATGGCGAGTTGCAATGTTTTTGGCATCGAGGGAGAGGAACTGAAGCGGGGGGTGGTCGTTGTTTCGGTTTTCCAAGCGTTTTCGCAAGGCCATTTGCGGATTGCTTCTGCCGATCCGAGGGAGAACCCGATTATTGAAGAGGGTATGTTGTCGGACAGGCGAGATTTGGTGCGGCTGCGGGACGGTGTGCGGCGACTGTTTGCGCTGGCGGGCCATGCTGCATTTACAGAGATTGCGGAGGAACTTTGGGTGGGGGACATTTTTGGCGGAGGTATGCGAGGGATCGATAGCTTTGGCAGTGACGAAGAGTTGGATGGCTGGCTGTTGGAGGCGTGTGTAGACTGTTTTCATATTGTTGGTACTTGCCGCATGGGAGCAGCTGGTGATGGCCGCACGGTCGTTGACCCGGATTGCCGCGTGGTTGGGGTTGAGGGGCTACGGGTTATTGATGCTTCGGTCATGCCGGAGGTGCCGCGGGCGAACACGCATTTGACGACGGTGATGGTGGCTGAGCATATGGCGGAAAGGATGAAGGGCAGTTTTCGGTAGTCAGTTCTTAGTTTTCGGTAGTTCGGATCGGACGCGGGCGAGCAGTGAGTTTGCATATATTGTTTGGTACCACGGGAGGGGCGGATTATGGGGTCGGTAAATCTTGTGTTGCGTGAGCAGTTTATTCGGGACGGTTTTGTGCTGTTCAGGGGCGTTCTGGAGCCGGAGATGGTGGAGGCGTTGAGGGCGTGGAGCGACGGGGTGCTTGGGCAGCAGGAGGAGGCGCATTTCGAGCAGAACCGGACGACGGGGAGTATGGTGTTGATCGATTGGGCGATGGCTTATGAACATGCTGTGTTGGCGGAATTGATCGCCTACCCGAAGGTGATGGCGGCGCTGGGGGAGCTGGGGTTTGCGGAGCCGAAGTTCGGGCACGGGCGGATTATCAGCAAGCCGCCGCAGAGTCCGCCGCTGTTCTGGCATGAGGATGGGCGGTTTTGGGACGACCCGGTGAGCTATACGTGGCAGCCGATCCAGTGTTTTCTGATGTATTATCTGACGGATACGGATGTGCGGAACGGTTGCTTGCGGGTGATTCCAGGGTCGCATCGGAAGCGGCATGCGCTTCACGATCATGCGGCACCGACGCATACGGACGAGCTGAGGACGTATGCGAACCCGGGGGACGTGGCATTTCAGCGGGCGGAGGGGGAGGTCGATGTGCCGGTGAAGGCCGGGGACGTGGTGATGGGGTACGGGAGGATGTTTCATGCGTCGCACGCCAATTTGAGCGATGAACGGAGAACGGTGTTGACGATGTGGTATTATCCGCATTTTGTCGATCTGCCGGAGCGTACGCAGGCGACGATCTACAAACTGGAAGCCGGCAACAGTGTCACGGAGACGCGGGCGCAGGGGCGAATTCAGAGGAGGTTGGAACCGCTTAGAATCGCCTATGACGGCAGCGCAGAACCGATCGGGACGCAGTGGACGCCGAGCCCGGCGCTGAAGTAACGGGCAGGCGTTGTTGTAGGGCGGGCGTCTACAGTGTAGGGTTCGGGGCGGTCAGATCTTTCCTTTGGCTTTCATGTCTGCGGAGAGGCGTTTCTGGTAGGCGGCGTGGGCTTCTTCGTCCTCTTTGGCGCGTTCGGAGTAGTAGATGAAGCCGAGGGCCTGGCGGGTGCGGGTCTGGCTGCGGTTGGCGTCGGCGCGGTGGATTGTCAAGGCGTTGTGGACGAGGAGGTCGCCGGGCTGGGCGGGGAAGGCGACTTCGTCGGCGAGGTCCTGGGGCGTGCCGTAGTCGGTGACGCCCTGGGAGAAGCCGAGCGTTTGGGTGCGGCCGTGGGGGCGAAGCGGGACAAGGTGTGAGCCGCGCACGTAGCGGACGCAGCCGTTTTCTTCGTCCACTTCTTCGAGGGCGAGCCACATTGTTAGGGCTTCGCAGGGGTCGAGCATGAAGTAGTAGCCGTCCTGGTGGGGGGGCGTGGCTTTGCCGATCTGGGGGGGCTTGTTGAAGTACTGCATGTTTTTGCCGACGACTGGGCCCTGGAGGAGCAGCTCGGCCAGTTTTTCAAATTTGCTGCCGAACATCAGACGTTCGAAGTAGCTGTCGTGGTTGTAGAGCCCCAGAATCTGCTTGAGTGTTTCGGGCTTGCCGAGTTCTTCGTAGAAGACTTGCTCGCGGGCTAGATTGGGGACTTTGTCGCTGATTAGGCGTGCGACCGCTTCTTTGGTCTCGGCCAGTTCGTCGGCGGACAGAAAGCCGGTGAGAGCGACGTAGCCGTCGCGGGTGAAGGATTCGAGGGTCTGGTGCGCGTTTTCCTGCCAATGTTGTCCGTTGAGTGTGTTGGTCATTTAGGGGCTCCGGAGTGGGGTTGGGACAGGGTTGGTATGGTCGCTGTTAGTGGGAATTATAGGTGGTTCAACCGCGAAGGGCCAATAGAAACACCCTTTTTGATCCACGGAGAACACCTTTTTGATCTACGGAGGGCCACGAAGAACACCCTTTTTGTCCGCGGAGGACGCGGAGGGACGCGGAGAACACCTTAACATCTATTTTGATCCGCGAAGACTCGCGAAGGGCCGCGAAGAACACCTAAGTCGGTCCACGAAGGGCCATTTGGGGAAGCGAAGCGGCCCATTGCGGTGTGGGCGTTCTACTCCAGGATGCCCAGGTTTGTGAGGTTCATGCCGACGCGGCCGCCGTCTACGTGGAGGGTGGTGCCGGTGATGTAGGAGGCGTCGTCGCTGAGGAGGAAACAGATGGCGCTGGCTATTTCTTCGGGCCCGCAACGGCGCTGCATGAGGCAGGAGTCAGTGGGCGTTTCTTCGAGCTCTTTCTTGCGGGCGGCGGGGTCGGGGTGGCTAGCGAAGTGCATTTCGGTCACGACCCAGCCGGGGGCGACGGCGTTGACGCGGATGCCGTATGGGGTGAACTCCTGGGCCATGGTTTTTGTGGTGGAGACGACGGCGGCTTTGATTGCGTCGTAGACCCACATGCCGGGACGGCCGAGGTAGCCGCCTTCGGATGAGAGGTTGACGATGGCTCCGCCTTCGGTTTTGAGGAGTGGCAGGAGTTGTTGGGTCAACATCACCCATCCTCGCAGGCCGACGCGGGTCTCAATTTCCCAATTTTCAATCCAGCCGCCGTCCTCGATGCGGCCTTGGCGAAGTAGGGCGGCATTGTTGACGAGAAGATGGAGAGCGGGAACGCTCGCCGCGACTTCGCGCGCGCAGTTTTCTACTGAGTCATCGTCGGCGAGGTCTACGTGCACGCGAGCGGCGCTGCCGCCGGCGGCGCGGATTTGGGCTACAGCTTGATCTGCCATGGGTGCGTTCAGGTCGGCGATGAAGACGTGGGCGCCTTCGGCGGCGAGGCGTTCGGCGGTGGCGCGTCCGATTCCTGAGGCGCCGCCTGAAACGAGGGCTGCTTTGCCCTCAAAGCGGGCCATTCCGTGGGGATTGGCGGTCATTGCTATGTCCCTGAGAGTTCTTGCAGGAGGGTGAGAGCGGCCTTGGCCGAACGTTTGGCGTCGTCGAATTTGCCGGTTTCGAGGACGACGTAGTCGTCGTACCCAATCTGTTGGAGGGCGGTGAGAACGGCGGGTAAGGGTACGTCGCCCTCGCCCAAGGGCTTTGCGTTGAGACCGGCGAAGTGGGGTTCTTCGGGCGTGCCGGGGGAGGCGCCGCCCTGGTGGTACTCTTTGGCGTGGACGCGGACGATGCGGCGGCCGAGCTGGGAGATCTCTTCAAGTGGATCGTAGCCGAGGCCCATGCAGTTTGCCATGTCCCAGTAGTTGCCGACGGAGGGGGAGTCGATGCGGTCGAGGAGGGCGGCATTTTGGTCTGCGCGCAAGGTATTTTCGATTGCGAGGGTGACGCCGGCCTGTTCGGCTTCGGGGGCGAGTAGGCGCAGGTTGGTTTCGAGGCGGTCGACGGCCTGGTCGTCGCGTATCATTGCGGGGCCGAAGAAGGGCACGAGGAGGTAGGCGGCGCCGAGGTCGGTGCAGATGCGGATGCCGGTGCGGACGGCGTCGAGGCCGAAGGCCTCCTTGTCAGGGTCGGCGAGGCCGCCCCGGTTGAGGAAGTGGGCGGCGACGCAGGGGATATCGACGCGGGCCTGGGCGGCGGCCCTGCGGATTGTATCGCGGTTTTCCGGGGCGAGAGGGCCGCCCGGCTGGGAGTCAGCGACGTCGTACCAGTCTAGTTCGACGCCTTCGAAGCCAAGCTCGGATGCGACGGCGAAGACTGTAGAGAGGGGCTGTTCGATTACGTTCTGCAGGGTTCCGAATTTCATCGTTTATTCCACCGTTTCGATTTGGCCGGTTTCGAGCGAGCGGTTTGCAGCCAGGGTGACTGCGAGGGAGTTGACGGCGTCGGCGTAGGAGGAGCGGACGAGGCTTTGGTCCTGGGCTTCGACGGCGGCGAGGAAACATTCGATCTGGCGGTAGTAGCCGCGTTCTTCGCCGTGAAAGTCGATCTCTTCCTGGTCGATGTAGCCGGAGATATGGGTGTCCATGGCGAGGCGGAGGTAGAGGTCGCGGCCGCAGAGCTCGGTCATGAAGCCGTCGCGGACGCGTGCTGAGCTGGTGCTGAGTACGCTGCCGACGGCGCCGCTGGCGAAACGCAGATTGACGGCGGTGCTGTCTTCGAAGTCGGCGATATCGTTGTCGGGCCCGTCGTGGCCGAAGGCCTGGACGGATTCGATATCGCCGAGGAAGTAGCGCAGCCAGTCGAAGACGTGGGTGCTCTGTTCGAGGAGCTGGCCGCCGCTGACGGCGAATTTGCCCCACCAGGGGTGGGAGGGCGGCATGCGGGTGAGGAAGCGGCCCATGCCCATGCCGAGGTCACGGCCCTTTACGAGCTCCTTGGCGCGCTCGGTTACGTCGGAGTAGCGGGCCATGTAGCCGACCTGGTTGATGCGGCCGCTGGCGGCGATTGCCTCCTGCGTGCGGCGGGCGACGTCGAGGTCCATGGCGACCGGCTTGGCGACGAAGAGGTTGGCGCCGGCTTCGGCGGCGTCGATTGTCTGGGTGTCATGGGCTGCTGGGGGGATGGCGACAAACACCACGTCGAGATTTTCGCGTGTGAGCATTTCGCGGTGGTCGGTGTAGCCGGTGCAGTTGAGTTCGTCGGCAACGCGGGCGGCGGTCTGGGCGTTGATATCACAGACGGCGGCAACGGGCCGGTTCAGTTTTTCGAGGCTGCCAAGGTAGTTTTGGGCGATTCCGCCTACTCCGATAAATGCGATCTGCATCGTGTGGTTTCCTTGCTTACTGAGACGAATGGTTGCGATTGGCGAGTACAGCGGACGGGCAGGGTTCAGCCGAGGCGGACGTAGAGGGTGTTGCCGCGGCGTTCGACAGGGTAGGTTTCCAGGTGATCACAGGCCGGAGCGCGCAGGGCGCGGCCGGTGGCGATGTCAAAGCGGCCGTTGTGAAGCGGGCACTCGATAACGCCGTCGATGACCAGGCCATCGGCGAGGTAGGCGTATTCGTGGGTGCAGAGGCCGTCGGTGGCGTAGAAGCGGTCGTCTTTGAGCCGGTAGACGGCGAGCGTGCGGCTGCCGAGATCGAGGCGGATGACGTCCTCTTCTTCGATTTCTTCGACCGGGCCGACCTCCACCCATTCTCCCGGTAGTTCGGCGGCAGCGTGGGATACACCGGCCTGGGATTCGGGGTCCTTGGGAATCGGTCGGATTACGCGGTAGTCGGGGTCGCCGGTGGCCTGTTTGATAAGAGCGGGAATGAGTTCTTTGTAGGCTTGCCACAGGCTCTTGTATGGAGGCGGCATCTGATCTTTGACGGCTTCATGCAGCTTGGGGAGGGCGTGGAAGGGGGTCATGGGCATGGCGTGGTGCTCAAGATGGTACTGCATGTTGACGTAGAGGAAGGCGAAGACGGGATTGACGTAGATGGTGCGCGTGTTCTGACGATGGTCGTAGGTGTCTTCGCCGAGGCCGGCGTGCTGGGGGAGGCTGAGCAGCTGCTGGAGCCAACCGCCGTAGAAGCGGGGGAGGAGGACGAACATCATGGGCAACACGCTACCGATGGCGATGGACCAGATTGCGAAGGCGGCGTAGATGGCGAGATGGACGCGGCTAGACCAGTACATTTTGGGAAGGTCGCGTGCGGGTACGAAGTCGAGCACGTCTTGGTTCGGGCGGCCGAAGGCGTTACGGATCAGGCGCCAGACTTCGGGGGGGCCGCTGCGCAGGTAGAAGAAGTCCATCAGGAGCTTGACAAGGTCGGCGGGGCGCTGCACCTGGATTTCGGGGTCGCGGCCGACGAAGTAGGTATGGGTATGGTGGCGAGAGTGGCTCCAGCGCCAGAGGTATGCTTCGTGAATGGCGATAAAAGAGGCAATGGCATAGACGACTTCGTTGAGCCAGCGGGTGCGGAAGGGTGTGCCGTGTCCGCTCTCGTGCCAGCGGGAGTCGGCTGAGGTATAGATTGTGCCGTAGACGAGGAAGGCGGGTATGGCCCACCAGGTGCCCCAGGAGATGGCGGCAAGGTAGGCGCTGACGCCGAGCAGGAGGAACCAGAGGCCGAAGTGCCAGAGTCCGGGGCCGTCGCGGCGCTGCATGATCTCCCGCATTTGCTGGCGAGAGAGCTTTGGTTTCCACCATTGTTCCTGGACGCGGCCGGTGATGCGGTCGCCTTCGAGGGCGACGGCGTCCTGGTTGCCGCCGGAGAGGCTATAGTCTCTGCGAATGGCTTGCACGTTCATGGCTGAACTCCTAGAGAAATCCTTTCCGACTGGGAGCCAATGCGCATTGTGACGGGTTAAGCGACGCGAACGAAGAGCGTGTTGCCGCGGCGTTCGACGGGATAGGTTTCGAGGTGGTCGCAGGCCGGGGCGCGCAGGGCGCGTCCGGTGGCGACGTCGAAACGGCCGTTGTGGAGCGGGCACTCGATGACGCCGTCGATTACGAGACCGTCGGCGAGGTAGGCGTATTCATGTGTGCACAGACCGTCGGTGGCGTAGAAGCGGTCGCCTTTGAGGCGGTAGACGGCGAGTGTGCGGCTGCCGTGGTCGAGGCGGATGACGTCTTCTTCGTCGAGGTCTTCGATGGGGCAGACTTCGATCCATTCGCCGGAGGCCTCGGGTGCGGCAACCTGTTCAGGTGAAATGGACTCCGGGTCTGCTGGAATTGGACGGATGATCTTGTAGGAGGGGTCCTCGGTGGCCTGCTTGATGAGGGCGGGGATCATTTCCTTGTAGCACTCCCAGAGGCTCTTGTAGGGTGGGGGCATCTGGTCTTTGACAGCCTCGTGGAGTTTGGGCAGCGCGTGGAAGGGGGTCATCGGCATGGAATGGTGCTCGATGTGGTACTGCATATTCATGTAGAGGAAGGCGAATACCGGGTTGATGAAGACGGTGCGCGTGTTTTCGCGATGGTCGTAGGTATCTTCGCCGAGGCCGGCGTGTTGGGTGAGGCCGAGAAGCTGGTGCAGCCAGCCGCCGTAGAAGCGGGGCAGGAGCACAAACATCATGGGGAGGAAGCTGCCGATGGCGATGGACCAGATGGCAAATGCGGCGATGATTGCCATGTAGATGCGGCTGGACCAGTACATTTTGGGCAGTTCACGTTCGGGCATGAAGTCGAGGACGTCGGCATTGGGCCGGCCCAAGGCGTTGCGGAAGACGCGCCAGACTTCGGGGGGACCGCTGCGAATATAGAAGAAGTCCATTGCGATTTTGAGCAGGTCGGCCGGGCGCTGGACCTGGATTTCGGGGTCGCGACCGACGATGTAGGTGTGGGTATGGTGGCGGGAGTGGCTCCAGCGCCACATGTAGGCCTCGCGCATGGTCATGAAGGAGGTGACGTGGTAGAGGACTTCGTTGAGCCAGTGGGTTCGGAAGGGCGTGCCGTGACCACATTCGTGCCAGCTGGCGTCTGAGGAGGAGTAGATTGTGCCGTATATAAGGAAGGCGGGAATTGCCCACCAGGTTCCCCAGGAAACGACGGCGAGGTAGGCGCTGACTGCAAGCAGAGCAAACCAGAGGCTGTAGTGCCTGAGGGCGGGGCCGTCGCGGCGCTGCATGATTTCTCGCATCTGCTGGCGGGAGAGCTTGGGCTTCCACCAAGTTTCATCCATGCGTTCGACGATGCGGTCGTCGTCTAGCTCGACGGCGTCCTGGTGGCCGCCGGAGAGGCTGTAGTCTCTGGGGATGGCTTGCACGCTCATGGGAGGTCTCCTTTCAACTGCACGATGGATCGGGGCGTTGACGTGCGACAGAGTGTGGGCTGTGCGCCGAAGCCGGGCGCTGCGGGCCGCGTCCTTGCTGGCGAATTCAGTATGTTACAGGCTTGCCTGGGCAAGAGAAGTTCGAAAGCGGACTTACAGGGCAGGTCCGCCTCGAACACGGCGCCTTGTGCGGGGGAGACGATCGGCGCAGGAGTTTGTTCCCGGATGCAAATTATACATTAAGTGTAGGAATATCGCATGTTGGGCGAAGAAGTGAGAAAGGGCCGGTTTCGCGGGGTCATTCGTGGACAGCCGGGAGGTGCCTGCCAGGCAGGGGCCCGGCCGCGAAGGCCGGCAACGGTATCAAGAAATGGGAGACAGTTTTGGGGCGTTTTTCTGCTTTAATTGCCCAGAAAAATGAGGGAATTCAGAATGTCAAGCAGAGACGCTGATCGTGCCGATCGGATGCACTCCGATTCCAAAGAAAAAAGAGATATGTGACCGTTGACAAGACATGAATTGCCTGTCTGCTCTGCATTTTAGGGGACATAGGGTGAGTTGTTAAACTTAAGGATGGGGAAGGCATACTTTGATTCGCGGCGCCAGTTTTTGGATAGAATTGCCAAGATTGGGAACATCGTTGAGAAGGTGGGGAGCTTCAAATATCGTATTCTGGAGCCGGTGGCAGGATGGCTTGAGAACGCTGACAAGCGTTTGCCTGGGAGACAACAGCCGAGTAGAGCAGTGTTCTTGGCCGTATCTGTAGATCGGCGAGGAATCAGGTTTCGTTACTATTTGTAACTTCTGAGCCAGAGTACCAGGTTTCGTTGACATTTTGGGAAGGCTGCTCAGATGTCAACAAGAACGGAAAGCTTGCAGGCCTGTCAGGGATGTTTCTCGCTTGAATGTTGAAATAGACAAGACCAATTGATCCGCGAAGTCACGCGAAGGGTCGCGAAGAACACCTTTCTCTGCGGAGGACGCGGAGAACACCATAGGCGTATTGGATTTTCTTTGCGCAGCTGCGCCGCCCTTCGACGATTAGCCGCAATTTGCACGGTGAAGCCGTTATTCAGACAAACGTCAACGAGCCCTAGAACAGCAAGTCATCCTGGGAACCACTCGGGCTCTTGGTGACGCAACTGGTGTGCAGTCGCGGCCATGCTCGCCAGCGGACACGTTGCGAAGAAGGCACACGGTCGGAACTGCAGTTCTTGGTAGTCAGTTTTTAGTTTTCAGTGGAACACCAGTCGTCAGGGGAACACCGGAGATTAGCGGTCGATGGTCGGTGGGTTGAGGCGGCAAGTGGGGGAGGAGACACTGTTGGCTAGACACGCTGCTGGAGCCGCACGGCTGGAATGAGCACACACGGTCGGTGAGGGATGGTTTTGTAGGGGGGCGTTGCGGGGGCGCAGCCCCTGCACAAGGGAGGGCCGAAGGCCCGACCGCCCATAATACAACATTAGCGGAAAGCATGCAGGAATGTTTCTCGCTTGAATATTGTTTAAGAAAAAACGAGTCGATCCACTAAGTCACGCGAAGGGCCGAGAAGAATACCAGAGGCGTATCGGATTTTCTTTGCGTAGCTGCGGGGCCCTTGGCGGACAGGCGGGTTGCTTTTTCAGATCTCTTTTATGACATACGTTAAGGGGCACTAATTGTTGGGGACAGTCTTATGGGACGGCATATGAAATCATTAGCCCGCGGGACGCTGGCTCTCATCCTGGCCGCTGTCGTTGTCATGTCGACTGGCGGCAGCGCCTCCGCCTCAGAGGTGCACACCGTGCAACCAGGTGAAACGCTGAGCCAGATCGCCAAACAGTATGGAACAACGGTTACCGACCTGCAGGAGTTGAACGGCCTGGCGGATGCCGACTATGTCCGGTACGGCCAGCGCCTTTTGATCGACGCCGGGGCAACAGTGGATCCCGCACCCGAGAGCGCCGAGGAGTATCAGCTTTACACGGTCCAGCCAGGCGACACCCTGTTCCGTCTGGCAGGAAAGCATGGCATCAGTCTGACCAAGCTCATGTCCATCAATGGGTTGTCCGAGGAGGAATGGCTCAAATTAGGTCAGGAATTGCTGGTGCCGCCTTCGCTCGCGCCCGCACCTCAACCTGCTCATCTGATTTCTGCACTGCAGCCCGCGCCTCCGACAGCCGGGATGCAACCCGGGCGGACTCGCCCCGATGTTCATACCGTGCAGACAGGCGAGTCACTCACAGACATCGCGGCGTTGTACGGTGTCAACCCTGGCGCACTGGCCCGGTTGAACAGTTTGCAGAACAACAGCATTCCTGAGCGTGGCCGGGTCCTGCGAATTCCATCGGCAAACGCGCTCGAACTCCTGGAAGGCATGGGGCAATGGCTTGACTGGGCACTCTACCCTACGCTGACCGAGCGCTGGATCGAGGTCGATCTCAACGAACAGATCGCAATCGCCTATGAGGGCACGGTACCGGTCAGGGTGTTTGTCATCTCATCAGGAGTGGACAGCTCACCCACCGTCACCGGCACTTACAGCATTTGGGTCAAGACCGCCATGCAGGACATGCGCGGCGGCAGCCGCGCGGCCGGCGACTCCTACCATGTGACTGAGGTCAAGGATGTTCAGTACTTTCACGAAGACTACGCCTTTCATGGAACCTACTGGCACAGCAATTTCGGCACGCCCATGAGCCGCGGTTGCATTAATATGACCGAAGAGGATGCCGAGTGGCTCTTCGAGTGGGCGTCGCCCACGATGTACGACGACGACGATGACGGCTGGATGTTCAGCACCGACGTCAACCCGGGCACGTTGGTATTGATTCATGACGGACAGTAGGCGTTTTCACCGGTTCCGCTGGTAGGACCGGACTACTTCGCAAGGCCTCCCCTTAGAGTTCATTTGAGTTGAGAACCCGCTTTTATTCGTGTTCGGTATTGCTGTTTTGTAGAGGCAGGCAAGACAGGCGCGATTGCGCTATGTACCCCCCGCGGGAAGTCCTGGTGTCAAACGGGATACACATTATGTTCCCTTGACATTTTGGGCAGGTCGATCAGAATACAAAAGGAGCGGCAAGCCTGCAGGTCTGGGAGGGCTGGTTCGCGCTTGAATGTTGAAAAAACAAAACCATTCGATCCGCGAAGTGACGCGAAGGGCCGCGAAGAACACCAAAGGCGTATCGGGTCTTTTTTTGCGCAGCCGCGCGGCCCTTCGCGGATCAGCCTTATGCTACCGCGAGTCGGTGTTCTGACAGACTTCAATGAGCCTTAGTAGCAATTGAAGTTTACAGGCCTTTTGGCAGGCGCAGGGCAGATACAAGGCATGCGCTTGGCCCCAAGAACCGGATTACACGCCAAGGTGGACAATTGAGAAGATCATTGAGCCTGGGGAGAGGATTCCAATGGGCGGACGCGAGCCGATGTCCAGCGTAGATCGAGCTTGGCTTATGATGGACGATCCAACCAATAGGATGGTGATCAACGGTTTCTGGATCTTCAGGGAGTTGCTGCAATATGAGCGTGTGCTGGCTGTGCTGGAGGAGCGCCTTCTGATTCACGAGCGCTTTCGTCAGCGCGTGGTTAAGTATCAAGGCGCTTTCAGAACCCGTTCCTATTGGCAGACCGATCCGGAGTTCGATCTGCGCGCGCACGTTGGGCGCATTGTCCTGCCTTCGCCTGGGGATACGAAAACGCTCAACGATACGGTAGCTCGACTGCTCGCCGCGCCCTTGGACATGAATCGGCCTCCGTGGACGATCACCCTCATAGAAGGGTATGGGGGCGGCAGCGTCTTCTTTGGGCGTATTCACCACTGTATCGGCGACGGCGCGGCGCTTGTAAGAGTTCTGCTCGGCCTGACTGATGCGTCTGCCGAGGGAGCGCGCCCCATACCGGCCGAGAAGGCTGCCGGGCCTCCTCCAGACGGGAATACTCTACTTCCTGCGACCCGTGTCGCGGCCCGTTCGGGGGACGCGAAATTGCCGGAAGGCCGCAAGAGGGAGGGACAACCTGCGCGGCTGTTGTCGCTAGCGGCCAGGGGCGGACAGCTGGCTGGGAAGTTAATCGCTGTGTTGTTCAAGCTGGCGCTCATGACGACCGACGACAAGACAGCTTTCAAAGGTGAGGTCGGGGTCGGGAAAGCGGTTGCCTGGTCCAAGGGAATTCCCTTGGATGATGTAAAATTTGTGAAAAATACAATGGGAGCAACGGTGAACGATGTCCTGGTCGCGGCGATGGCGGGTGCGCTACGCCGGTATGTCGAAACTCGCGGCGACGATCCGGAGGGCAAGGAGATTCGGGCTATGGTTCCGGTGGACATTCGTGCGCCCGAAGATACGAAACTGACGAACCGATTCGCTCTCGTTTATCTTCCGCTGCCCATTGGCATCGCGGATCCCATCGATCGCCTTTTTGCGACAAAGCGCAACATGGATGCGATCAAGGGGTCGCCTGAGGCGCTGGTGACCTATCAGGCTATAGCAGGAATGGGTGTCGTGTCGGACAAGTTCGCCAGGTGGGTGCGCGGCTATTATGCTGACAAGGTTAGTGTGGTCCTGACTAATGTGCCTGGCCCTTCGCGGAAACTCTACTTTGCGGGCAAACTTCTCGACACGATCGTTTTCTGGGTTCCGCAGTCCGGCTCCATCGGGGTGGGTATCAGCATATTCAGCTATGCCGGGCAGGTGAATATCGGACTTATTACTGATCGGGGATTGGCGCCGGATCCGGACACTATTGTTGGGGCGTTTCAGGAGGAGTTTGACAGATTGCTGAGTCTGGCGCGCCTGTGGGAAGGGCAGGGGAACGAGAGTGTGGAACCCGCCTCGCAAGGTGGCTCGGCGTCCAAATCGGATTAGTTATCTTTGTAGTTTTGGGAAGGCCGCTCAATACTTGACAAGAAGGGAAAGGCTGCAGGCCTGATTGTGAAGTTTCTCGCTTGGATGTTTTGGTGACCAAGACCATTTAATCCGCGAAGTTACGCGAAGGGCCGCGAAGAACACCAGAGGCTTAGTGGATTTGTTGTGCTAGCCTGCGTGGTCCTCTGAGGAAAAGCGCTTCGCGCCCTCAAACCCTCTTCTGACGAAAGTAAACGAGCCCTAGCATTTCGAGGTCCTGCCGGACGGCGTGTTGGTTTTGCGACCTTGGGCGGACTAGTTGTGCCTTATCTTATGCGGTGTGTCAGCGCTCGTGGAGTGGTGTCCAGCCGCGGCCGGGGGCGTTAGGGCGGGTTGTTTCGTAGCGCTGGCGCAGTTGTCGGAACTGGTCGGCGGAGTGGATTTCGCGGTTTGGGTCGCGGCGGTCGCGGATGACGAAGTCGGCTTCGGGGGGGTAGCAGGCCATGGTGACGGGGTCGCGTTCGGGCGTGTAGGCGGCGGGGTCTTCGTCGACGTTGTTGGGTACGTTGGCGCTCTGGTAGCGCAGGTCGATGCTCCAGCGGACCTGGTTGGTGCGGTTTTCGAAGGAGGCGTGGGGGGTGAGGTTGGTGAGCAGGAGGGCGTCGCCGGCGTTCATGGGGACGGGGACGGGCTCGACCGGGGGCAGCTCTTCGTCCGGGACTTCGAGGAAGCCGGCATGGCCGCCTGTGAAATGCTTGAGGATGCCATTGCTGTGCACGGTCGGGATGACGTGGAGGCAGCCGTTTTCGAGGGTGGCGTCGACGAGGGGGACCCAGCAGGTGACGATGAGATGGCGGTCGCAGTGGGCGAGTGTATAGCCGGCGTCCTGGTGCCAGGGTACTTCGCCGCGGTCCCAGCCGGGCAGTTTGGGGCGGATGCGGTAGACGGAGGAGCCGACGATGTCGGGGCCGATCAGGCTTTCGATGCAGGAGAGGAGAGCCGGGTGGCGAATCGTCTGCAGCATGGCAGAGCCGTTGTAGCCGCCGCCGCCTTTGCCCATGACACGGCTGGTGATGGCTTGGCCGGCTTCGCTGTCTTCGAGGTAGATGCTGGACAGGCGCTGGCCGAATGGTTTGTCGGCGTGGAGGTTCGCCAGCTTGCCGATTGCTAGCAGTTCGCGGGCACCCTGATCGACGATCTCGGTGAGGGCGTCCTGCAGCGGCTTGAGGTCGGCTGCGGTGAAGAGGCCGGGTTTGACCAGGTAGCCCTGGCGATGGAATAGGGCGAGTTCGTTCTGTGTCAGGCTCATGGTTCTGGGTCCGGGTGGTGGCCCGTCCTGCCGGCGCGGACGGTTGGGGTCGGTCAGTTTGGTGGAATTATACCGCCCTAGGCACGGATAGAGAAAAGTCGAATCAGTAGCTACCGGTAGGGATTTCCTCCCACTTTTTCAGCCATTGGTCATATGTGGGAACGGCGTTGGGATCTCCGGGGCTGTGGGCGATGAAGCCCTGCTTTTGGCCGGCTGCGGTGGCTTGGGCGGTGGGTTCGTAGCGGACGTCGATGGACCAGCGGACCTGGCTGGAGCGGTTGGGGAGGGCGCGGTGGGGGGTGATCTGGGTGAAGCAGAGGGCGTCGCCGGGTTGCATTTCGACTGAGACGCCTTCGAGGGCTGCGCGCACTTCAGGCGCGAGGCCGAGGAAGCCGGTTTCGGGGTCGTTCCAGCCTTCGTGGAGGGGTCCGCGGTGGAGGCCGGGGGCGACTTGCAGGCAGCTGTTGTGCTCGGTGACGGGCTGCAGGGGCATCCAGATGGAGGTTACGTGGACTTGCTCGGCGTCGCGGTAGTATTGTGCGTCCTGGTGCCAGGGGGTTTGTGTCCAGATCTGGTCGGGCAGTTTGGGGCGGGCGTTGAAGATGCCGTGGACGGAGATTTCGGGGGTGTCGAGGAGGTCCTGCGCGAGGGCGAGGAGCTTGGGATGGATGAGGATGTCGAACATCTCGCGGCGGACTAGGTCGCGGCGGGGGCTGCGGATGTATTCGGGTCTTCCGGCGGCTTCCCAGAGGTGGGCGAGTCGGTGCTGGAAGTCGAGGTCGGCGCCGGGGTCGTGAATTAGTCCCTCGGTCAGCCAGGCGTTGATGGTGTCGTCGGCCCAGCGGGAGAGGACGGTTGTCATGAGTTCAAGGAGGTCGGTGGGGATGACGGCGGCGGCGTGGAGGTAGCCGTTGGTTTCGTAGAAGCTGAGCTGTTCGCTGGTCAGGAGTGTTGGCATGGGCGGTTGTATCTTGCTCTATGGGAGGGTGATAGGAGATTTTGACTTAGAGTCGGGTTGGAGGATACGGGCTATTCTAGCTGATATTGGCGATTCGAAAAAGATCGCACAGTTGGTGGACTCGAATCGCTGAACTGCGTTGCAGCGCCTGTCCTTAAGAAAACTTCGACAGGAGGAATTGAATAAAAGGCTGTCTCTGATGGAGCCGCCGGTGAAACCGGTGGCGGTCGGTTCAGGCGGGTAAGTTTAAGAATTGCGGCCTATTGGCCCTCTAAGCGGCGTTCCAGACTTGAACGTCTGTGATTCCGTTGGCGGGATTGAGGAGGCCGATGCGTCCAGTGGCGGCGGCGGGCAGGCTGTAGGACTGGATTAGCAGATCGTCCAGATAGAATTCCATCACAGAGGCTTTGAGGAGAGTGCGGAAGTGGACGCTGGCGCCGAAGGGCCAGGCGCGCGCCATGACATCCTCGCGTTCGGATGGGTCGCCGCTCTGTGCGATCAGCCCGAAGTGGGTGACGCCGGAGGGGCCCACCTGTATGTAACTGCCCTGGCCTGCTTCGTACTCGATGTATAGTCCGGGCCATTCGGTTTCAGGTTGACTGGCTGCGGGCAAAGTAATCTGGCCTTCGATGACAACGCCGCCATCAGTGTCGACTTCGTTGGCGGCCATGTGAATGCGACCGTCGGTCGAGCCAGAGAATTGCGCGGGGAGGAGGGTTTTCTTCAAGCCTTCGTTGCCCTGCCAGTAGCCGAACCAGAGGGTGCCGGCGTCGTCGACGAAGGCCCTTTTGAGGGGAGCCCAGTAGCAGATGTCGCGGCCGGTGTCGAGCTGGAAGCGGGTTACGGCGTGATGGTTGACGAGGATGTCGTCGGGCGTGCGGAGGAAGCGGGCGAAGTAGGTGTGTTTGTGCTCGCCGGAGTTTTCGAGGAGGGCGTAGTTTGCAGGGGCGACGGTGTAAGGGCCGGCGGGGTTGTCGGCGATCATGGTCTTCATGGTCCTGGAGCCCTGGCCGACGATGGCGTAGAATTTGCCGTTGAACTCGGCGACGGCGCCGGCTTCCATGCTGTGGGGCGGGTCGGCCCCTTCCCAGACCAGTTCGGGTGACGGGAGGGCGTCCCAGTGGACGCCGTCGTCGCTTTGGCCGAAGCCGAAGCCGACGTGGTCTTTGGGCGTGGCGGTCCAGTAGCCGTAGTAGCCGCCCTGGGGACGGGGGAGGGGGAAGATGCAGTCCCAGCGGCCGTGCTGCTCATAGTAGCGGGTGTCGACTTTGAAAATGTGGTCATCGCCGAATTTGGTCCAGTTCATGAGGTCTTCGCTCCAGGCGAAGAAGATGTTCTGGGTCTGGCGGCCGTCATCTTCAACGCGCCATTCGGAGTAGTTGCAGATGAAGCGGCCGCTGCTTTCGTAGTCGGGCGACTTCCAGACGGCGCCGGTGCCGAGGTAGGTGACCATTTTGTCGGAGGCTTTGATGGCCCAGCCGTGGTCGGTCCAGGTGACGCCGTCAGGGGAGGTTGCGAGGCCGAAGCCTTCGCCGGGGCTGTATTCGGTGATGAGGTAGAAGAGGTAGAAGGTGCCCTCGTTGTAGAACATCCAGGTGTCCCAATGGGCATCGACGCCTTCGGACTTGAAGAACATGGACTGGGTTGCGTTTGTCATTTTGGGTGGCTTTCCTGGCGGGTTTGCAGCTGCGTGCAGTTCGGGATCGGAAGTTCGCCTAGCTGCTGGGAGGAAATGGGCTTGTGTCAGACTTTGAGGCCGGAGTCGACAAGGCCTTCGACGTAGAATTTGCCGAGGACGATGAACAGGAGAACGAGGGGGAGTGAAGCGATCACGTAGCCGGCATAGAGGGGGCCCCAGACGCTGAAGTCCTGGCTGGTCCACCCAGGTACGCCGCCGGAGGTTGCGGACCGGGCCAGCTTATAGAGTCCGACTGCGATCATCTGTTTGTCGTCATCCTGGATCATAACCAGAGGCCAGAGGAAAGAGTTCCAGACGCCGATGAAGTTGAGGACGGCGAGAGTGGCGAGGCCGGGCAGGGACAGGGGCAGGGTGATGCGGCCGATGAGGTCGAGGACGCCGGCGCCGTCACAGCGGGCGGATTCGAAGAGCTCCTCGGGGATGCCTGAGATGAAGGCACGCATGAGGAAGATACCGAAGATAGGGCCGCCGGCGAGTTCAGGGATGATCATAGCCAGCCGCGTGTTCAGCAGGCCGAGGCGTACGTAGACCATGTAGGCAGGGATGAAGGAGAGGACCCAGGGAACCATTAGAAGGGCGATGATTGCGTAGTAGAGGGTCTCGCGGAAGGGGAAGTCCATGCGGGCGAAGACGTAGCCGCCGATGAGCGAGAGCAGCAGCATTCCCATAAGGCCGATGATGGCTACGATGATGGTGTTGATCATATAGTCGCCGACAACGTCCCAGGCGGCGATGTAGTTGCGCCAGCGCAAAGGGAAGCTGATGGCCCATCGTTCCCAACGGTATTGGAGGCCGTTTTTGAAGGACCAGGTGATCAGCAGGTAGGTGGGGATCAGCGAGAGGAGCAGCATGACGGTTATGAACAGGTGGGATCCGATCTGGTAGAGTCGGAGGGGTCGCCGTGTGGAGGGAGCGGCCCGGGTTGAGATTGAGGTACTCACGTGCTGTTCTCCTGGGACTGCCTCTGCTATCTGAATGAAAGCTAGTGACGGACGTCTTCAACTGCGGGATGGATGGTGCGGTTGACGGCCAGGGTTGCGGTGAAGGTAATGACAAACAGGATCATACCGATGGAAGCGGCGTAGCCGAATTGCTGCGTGCGGAAAGCTTTGTGGAACATGGTCAGGCCGGGCACCATGGTTGCGAAACCGGGGCCGCCGTCGGTGAGCACGAGAATTGTCTGGAAGGATGTAACGCCGGCAATGACTGCCAGGATCGTCATGAGGCGCACTTGCCCCAAAACGAGGGGCAGGTCTATCAGGAGAGTACGGCGGAGGCCGGTGCAGCCGTCGACTTCGCAGGCGTCGAAGATCGATTCAGAAATCTGGCCCAGGCCACCGAGATAGATGAGGGTGCCGACGCCTGAGACCCAGGGGAAGCCCATGAACATGATGGCGTAGAGGGCGGTGGCTGTGTCTCCCAGCCAGTTTAGTGCCAGGAAGCCTAGGCCGACCTGTTCCAAGAGTCCGTTGATGACTCCCAGGTTGGGGTCGTAGATCTGCTTCCAGAGGAGAATGACGACGATGAGCGGGACGAGCATGGGGATGATGAGAAAGAGGCGATAGAGCTCTTTGGACTCGGTGTCGCGGATGCGGAAGATGAGAACGGCCATGATGAAAGGGACGACTGCACCTGAGAAAAAGAAGAACGCGAGCAGTTTGAACATGTTAAGGAGCTCTCGGCCCGTTTCGGGGGAGGTGAAGTAGACGCCAAAGTGCTGGAGGCCGACGAAGCTGGCTTCGACCCCGGGCCGCCAGCGGTAAAAGGCGCGGAGGAGGCCGAGGATGGGGGGGTAGTAGTTGAAGATGATAAGGAGAATGAAGATGGGGGCAAGAAGGGCATAGGCCTGCCAGGAGCGGCGCATTGCCTGCCAGGTAGAGAGCTCGCTCGACCTGACAGGAGCGCTCGCGGCGGCGTCTGCCGGTCGGCTCTGTTGCGCAGCACCTGTAACTTCTGTCATGCTAACTCCCTGGGCTTCTCCAATTGCAGGACCTCACATCGAGGAAAATTAATCTTATTTGCTTTCAGTTTGAAAGCAGGGTTATTTCGAAATGGGCAGTGCGTAAAGGAAAACACTATTGGCGCGATATTTTAGTGTGACCCGAGAGATATGTCTTGGCGTCGATTGCGATATACATTTGGAACGCAGATCGCGGCTGATTCAAGGTCACAGCAATAGGTCAATCAATGGATCAGGCCGGAACCGTCGCCCGGCGTTATCCTTTGGCGTACACGGGTTCAGTCTGAAGAGAGCGGAATTTCGACTGGCACTTCGATGGAGAAGCTCTTGTCTACTTCGAGCCAGCGCCCGATGTTGATATCGATGACGTTGATGATTGAGTCCGTTTTGAGGTCGTAGGCGGTGGCTGGATTGGGCGTGAAGGTAATTTCGATTTCGCCGTTTTCGTCGGTGTAAGCCCACTCCGGGATCATGAGGCCGTTGCCGGGTTGCAGCCAAGCTTGCAAGGTGTCGTTTACGCGCGGCTGGCCATTCTCGGTGACACGGACCGTAAGCACGATTGAATCTTCGCCGTCTGAGACGACTTTTTCCTTGTTAAACTCGCCTTCGATGACGACGCTATTGAGACGCACCAGTGACTGGATAAAGTCCGCGGCGAGAAGAGCGAGCATCAGGAGGAGCAGACTGACTGCGGCCAGACGAATTTTGCGTAGCATGTGAGCGGCAATAGGAAGACGGATGGTGGTGAGCGGACAGGGCGTGCAGGGCCGCGGTCCGCTCACCAAGATATTGAACTCTTTAGCTGTCTGCTTCCTGGTCGGCGAGCAGGGCTTCGTAACGGGCAACGCCTTCATCCCAGGAGCGCTGCTGGCGCTCGAAGAATTCGGCTCTGTCCATGTCGCCGATCACCCAGGCGACGAAGATGCGCCGCCACTCGGTGAAGTAGTCCCAGTCCCACAGGAGCCCCATGCCCCACCAGGCGATGGTGTAGGTATAGAGGGGCAGCTTATAGCCGCCGATGGTGGACCACAGCGGTCCGAGCTTAGCATCCTTGGCAGACGGGATATACTGCTGATTTTCGTTGTTAAGGAAGGCGTTGTTTTCCGGCTCGGTGATGAACTGCCACCAGTTGATGACCTGGTCACGGTTGCCGCGCATCTCGGTCGAGGACTTGAGCATTACGTCCTGGGGACCGCGAATGGCCTGCACGTGTTCGCCGGGCACATTGCCGTCACCGGCGGTATAGTCATTGGGGTCGACAGCGCCGGGTACGCTGACGGTGGGGGGAATGTCGGCAGCGGCGGGCATTGGCGAGGGCACGAAGGTGCGCTCGAAGTCCACGTTGGGGTCGTTGGCCAAGGTAGCGAATTCCCACGTGGCCCGGTACTGCATACCGACCGAGCCTTCGCGCCAGAGGAGGTCGAGATCGGTGGTGTTGAAGCCGTCCACCCAGGTCAGAGCGAGGGCGTACATTTCGTCCCAAGCGCGCTGGTAGATGGGTGTGTAGGGGCCGATCAGCTCGGCCTTGTGTGCGGGCAGGGCTTCCTCGATGCCGACGAAGAAGTCATTGTCGGCGTCCATTTCGATGCAGACTTCCTGCATCATGGGCGGGAGGATCTGGAGGGCAAGTGGCCAGCAGTTGCCGGTTTCGCCTTCGCGCGGCCAGGGGGAGAGGCCAAGGCCGGCTTGCTTGAGGGCCTGGGAAACCTCCATCTGTTCGGTCCAGGTGGCAGGCGGCGAGAGACCATGCTCGTTGAAGATCTCCATGTTACAGGCGAGACCGACTTCGAGGTATGGCCAGATAGCGCGGATGGGGGCGCAGTAGTCGAGGCCGTCAGACCAGGTCAAGGACTCCATCATGGAAGGATAGAAGCTTTCGGACCAGGTGTCGTACTGGATTGCGTAAGGGCTGGGGGCGTCTAGCCAGTCGTCGATGGGGACGCACCAGCCGCGTTGAACGAGGTCGAGGCGGGCCATCAGGTCGGGGGATTCTCCGGAGCTTACAGCGGCGGTGAGCCAGGCGTCATCACCGGCGTCGTCGAAAACGATGGCAATGTCCGGGTTGATCTCTTCGAAGCGCTCAGCGAGAATGCGCGCTGCGTTGCCGACCAAGGGGTGCTCGGCTGAACGGGTCGTCCACTCGGTGGGGTGGAGCAGGCCGAGGGTGGAGTGTACTTCAACCCTGTCCATCGCGGCCATATCGCCGCCGGATTCTTCAGCCGTCTCGCCTCCGGCGGGGGCGGCGGGCGCAGCGCAAGCGGCCATCAAGCCGACGCCGGCTGCGCCAGCGGAGACTTTCAGAAAGTTACGTCTACTCAGTCCGTTGCCAGTCATTTTCTGCCTCTTCTCCTTGTCCTTGATTGTCGATAGATACGGATATGGTACGGGCCTCGGATGGCGCCGTAGACAGGACGAGCAGGACTTGGCGTTCTCACCTCCTTCAGGTTGGATGGCTAGAGTGCAGATTTCTGAATATGGGCGCTACGCGGCGAATCAGGCGCGTAAGGGGCCATGTCCGCAGGAGCGAGTTCTACAGCTTTTGCTTCGGTCTAGGCAGCGATGCCGGCTTCGGCCAGAACTTCCCTGGCGGTTTGGGCGGCTTCGGAATCGGGATCGAATCTGATGGTGCGTTGCAGGCTGAATACGGCGTGTTCGTCACCGGCGCGGGCCAGTTCGATGGCTTCGGCGAAGCCTTTTTCGCCGAAGCTCAGATCGCGGGCAACGACGGGGTTGTCGTAGTTTTTCCAGTAATACTTGTATTCGTCGGATTCCCAGTCTGCGTAGACCTCTTCCCATTCCATTCCGCTAGGGCCGTGGGGGGTGAGCATTTGCTCGGCGATCAGATCGCCGACGGCCTGGTAGCGGTTATCGAGCGAGAGGCGAAGGCGGTCCTCGGTGTAGTTGGGCAGGGCCTGGTGAATTGTGAGGGCAGGGAAGATGAGGGTGTCGCCGATGTCGTAGTCGGTGGAGTGCCAGACGGGTTCTATTTCTTCCTCGCCTTCGACGTTGACGGCCAGGGCTCCGGCTCCGAGGGAGAAGTGGTGGTCGAGCACGCGTCCGACTTTGTGGGATCCGGGGATGACGGCCAGAGGGCCCAGTTCGATGGGGCAGTCGCCGATCGGGGCCCAGCTGGTCAGGGTCTCATAGTTGCCCTGGAAGTGTACAAAGTCCTGGTGCATGGGGGTCGTGTGTTCGGTATATTTGGGGAACCAGAGACGGGCGATCTGGTTGGGGTGGGGCATGATGGGGCGGCCCATGATCTTTTCGATCATGGATGTGACTTCGGGCCAGTGGCCGGCGCGATGGAAGGACTCCAGTGTGTAGACTTGGCTGTAGCCGTCGACGTATTCGCGATCGCCTTCTGTGCACTGTTTGGTTGTGTCGGCGATGCCGTCGTAGGGGTCGGTATCGGGCAGGAGCCAGCCGATTTCCTGGATTCTTGTCATCATGACGCGGCGCAGCTCGCTCATTTTGTCGGGATCCTGGAGCTGTCTGAAGAAGAGGTAGCCCTCGTCGGCGAGGCGGCGCTGTAGTTCGGCGGGATCATCGAAGGCATCATTCGAGACGCGAAACTCGCGGATTTTTTGAGGCATTGGAGTAGACCTTTCGCTGGCGCGCACGCTGGAAGCGTCGTTGGGATCGGTGTTGGAGGCGACGATTTGGTACAAGGATATTTAATTTTTGTTATGGTGTCAAGTGTCTAGCAGAGACCCCCTAGCGCGGCGTTTCGGGGATGGTGGGATGGCTGATTGCAAGTAGTCTATTGTGTGAAAGCTGCATTGAGGGCCCGGCTTTCACTCTTTGACACATCGTTCTTTGCCGCGTAGGATGCTACCTTGTAGCCGACATCCTGAGCGTGAAGGAAAAGAGATGAACTCATTTTCGCTGGGCGAGACAGTCTATCATAATGCGCTGGCGACGGACGCCGACGTTGCCGGTTTCAGGCTGGAGGGAGAGGCGAGCATTGGCTTCCCCGGGGGGCGGCTGCGGATGGAGAACTTGCGCGATCCGGGGGAGGGGCAGAGGTCAAACTTCGTGTTCTGGTGTCCGGAGACGTTTCCGGCGGATGTGAGCATTGCGTGGGATTTCTGGCCGGTGCGGGAGCCGGGGCTGTGTATTTTGTTCTTTGCGGCGACGGGGGGCAGTGGAGAAGATCTGTTTGATCCTGCATTGGACGAGCGTAGCGGGGAATACAAGCAGTACCATCATGGGGATATCAACGCGCTGCACGTTTCCTACTTTCGCAGGCGCTGGCCGGAGGAAAGGGCGTTCCACACGTGCAATTTGCGGAAGAGCTATGGCTTTCACATGGTGGCGCAGGGCGCGGATCCGATTCCTTCGGTGGATGATGCGGTTTCGCCTTACCGAATACAGGTGATCAAGTGTGGGGCTGAGGTAGCATTTTCGATCAACGAGTTGCCGATTTTTGCGTGGAGCGATGACGGCGTCAGCTACGGGCCGGTGTTGGGGGGCGGGAAGATTGGGCTGCGGCAGATGGCGCCGTTGGTGGGAGAGTACGCAAATCTGAGCGTACGTAAGGTGCAGCGAGCATGAGGCAGTTAAGAGGGCCAGGCTTGGTGGGACTCTCACCTATAGGGGCACGGCTCTATGGAAGAAGCGGCGTAGGCAAGCGTTCCATTTGTGGACGGGACATTCAGACAGATCATGACAGGAGCGGAATAGATGAGCGAGTCGCAAGAAGAGGTTATTTTCCAGGAGAATTTCGACGGTGCATTGGACGCCGACTGGATTTGGCTGCGCGAGAATCCGGATTGCTGGCGCATGCGAGATGGCGGGTTGGAGATAATGGTTGAGCCCGGCGTTGCGGCGACGGTGCGGAATGCGCTGGTGCGGCCGGCGCCGGACAGGAGTGGCGGCATCTTTGCGATCGAGGTGACAATTTTCAATCATAGTGTGCCGACGCAGCAGTACGAACAGGCGGGGATTACGTGGTACCAGAACGGTGAGCCGGTCTTCAAGGAGGTCAAGGAGCTGGTGGACGGGGAGGTATTGGTTATTCCCGGGGGCAAGCCGATGCCGACTGAGAGTGTGCGGTTGCGGCTGGTGGTAGATTCCGAGTCGTGGGAGGCGCAGTTCCGGCCGGAGGGTGCGACGGGATTCTCGACGGCCGCTACGGGTGAGTTACCGGCGGCGGAGATGGAGCAGGTCAGTCTGCAGTGCTATAACGGTCCGCCGGGAGAAGAGCACTGGATTCGCTTTGAAGACTTTCGCATCGTGCGGATGGCCTAGGGGAAGGTCACGTTTTGGCAGGTGCGCAGGGTTGGCTACGAGGGATGTAGCCGAGAGATCGCATTTGGAATTAAGGTGCGGCGTTGAGGCGCAGCGGTTGGCCGGGTTGGTGGATTGCGGGGTGGGAGACAGGCTGGTCGGGCGCGTAGAGGGTGACGCGGCCGGCGCCGTGTACGCTCCATTCGTTGTCGGACAGGTCGTTGATCATTCCGGTTTCTTCGTCGATGCCTACGAGGGTGGCCTGGGGCAGCAGGTCACGTAGCTGTTGGGCCCAGCCTTGCCCGAAGTTGTTGTGGTGGGGCAGTACACAGGCGTTGGGGATAAGCCCGAGGCCCTCAATGATTTGCTTGCCGCGGGGATCATAGAGATGTTCACAGAGGACCATGGCACCGGCGCTGCTGCCGGCGATGACCGCGCCCGCGGTCAAGGCTGCGCGCATGGCCTCCCAGGCTGGCGTGTTGCGAAGGCTTTGGCAGAGATGGCCGGGGAACCCGCCCAGTAGGTAGATCAGTTTCGCCCCTGTAACCATTTCGACAACGGAATCGTTTGCGGCTGAATCGCGGTCGAGCAGGGGAACGACCTGCACATTGGTCGCGCCGAGGCTCGTGAACCAGCGGCGGCCGTTTTCGCCGGCGCGGTCTTGGTTGTTGTCGGGCGCGGCGGCGGTGGGGATGATGGCGATTGGGGCGTCCAGGCCTCCTGCCAGTTCGATGCTGCGGAGGTCGGGCGCGGCCATTTGGCCGCCGAATTCGGAGCCGCCTTCCAAGGTGATATGTCCCAGGTCCACTTGCTTTTATTCTCCTTTGGCAATTGCTAAGCAATATACGGTGTCCGCATTGACGGGCCCTTGATGCCTGGCGCCATCCAGGCCAGATGAAGGCGTATGCGGTTGGCGGCTGTCAGGTTGCTGAAGCGGCACGGCTGCGCTGAATGCGTAAGGTCGGTGAGGCATGGTTTTGTAGGGGGGCGTTGCGGGGGCGCAGCCCCTGCACAAGGGAGGGCCGAAGGCCCGACCGCCCATAATACATGCCGGGAAGAGAGAGAAAAAGGCCCGACTCGTCTCTTTCAGCCTTGGGACTAAGTTGCGGAATGGGAGGTACCTCCGTTGAAAGTAGCGGGCAGAGGAGGGAAGCATGCTGCCATTTAGCTCAGCCCTTCACCGCGCCGGCTGTCAGGCCTGAAACGATGTAGCGCTGCATGGCGAGGTAGAATGCCACAGGCAGCACTGAGAAGACAAGGCCGGCGGCCATGTATTGCTCGACTGGCGTCTGCGCGATCGCTTTGAGGGTGGAGAGACCGACTGAAGCGGGCATGAACTCGCCGCTGCTGAGCATGATGCCGGCGTAGAGGTATTCGTTCCAGGCGAAGAAGAAGGCGACGACCGCGACTGCGGACAGGCCGGGCGCGGAGAGCGGGAGCACGATCCGCCATAGGGCGGCGAGTTCGGTGCAGCCGTCGACGACCGAGGCGTCGAGTACTTCGGGCGGTACGGTGTCAAAGACGCCTTTGAGAATCCAGATACAGATGGGCAGAATGAAGGCGGCGTCGATGAGGGCGAGGGAGGGGATGCTGTTGAGCATGTTGAGGCGGCGGTAGATGATGTACAGGGGGATCAGGATCAGGATCTCGGGCAGCATTTGGGTTACGAGGAGGAAGAGGCCGAAGAGGTTGCGGCCGGGCCAGCGCAGGCTGGAAAGGGCGTATGCCCCCAACACGGAGAGGGCCATGCAGAGCAGCATTGTCATGGCGGCGATGAGGAAGGAGTTGCGCAGCCAGCGCGCTATGGGATGCTCAGTGAACAGCTCGGCAAACTGGTAGAAAGAGAGCTCCTGGGGCAGCAGGGGCGGAGGAAAGTGCATGATGTATTTACTGGGCTGGAAGGTGCTGATCATCATCCAGTAGACCGGGAAGACGGTGATGAAGGAAACGATGGCAATGGTGAGGTAGAGGGCGGTGCGGTTGAGCAGGCGCCTTGGAGACAGTTTGTATGCGGGAGCGCGGGTGTCGATGCCGGTGGTTGCCATATCAGGCGGTCTCTTGGGCGCGGCGGGCCTGCATGAGGATGAAGACGAAGGCGACGGCCAGTGAAACGACGAAACCGGCCACGCCGAGCGCGGTGGCGTAGGAGTAGTCGTAGAAGCGAAAGGCGGTGTTGAAGATGCGGATTACGATGGTTTCAGTTGTACCGGAAGGGCCGCCGCCCGTCATCAGGAAAATGATGGTGAACTGTTTGAATGAGAAGATGGCGGCCAGTACGACCAGGAGTTCCAGGGTTGAGCCGATTCCTGGGAAGGTTACGTTCCAGAACAGTTGGAGGCGGCTGGCGCCGTCGACACGGGCGGCTTCGTACAGCTCCTGGGGGATCGCTTGCAGCGCTGCCAGGATTACAAGACTGTAGAAGGGAAACGCCTTCCATGAGGAGATCAGGACCATCCAACCCATCGCCAGTTCTGGCACCTGCAGCCACTGCGGGTTCTGGGTGACGCCAGGGAGCATGCGCGCCAGGATGTTGACGACGCCGAATTGGGGGCTGAGCATCCAGATGAAGATCATGACGACGGGGACTTCGGGAATGGCCCAGGGCATCATCAACATGCCGCGCGCCAGCGGGCGGAAACGAAATGGGCGGTTGAAGAGCAGGGCGGTGAGGAGGCCGATGGTCAGGGCAACCACGATGACCAGCCCGGTGAAAAGGAGCGTTGTCCGGATCACCTTCCAGAAGGCGGGGTCGGAAAACATGCGCTCGTAGTTGGCCCAACCGACCCAGAGCGGCGGGTTCTTTGAGGCCAGTTCGATACGGGTGAAACTGCCGTAAATGCCCTGCGCGATAGGGTATACGATCAGCAGGCCTTCGTAGAGGATAATTGGGAGGACGAGGGAGAAGGGCAGGAGATAGCGGCGCAGGCGGGGGCGAGGCTTCAGTTCTCTTTGGGAGGTCCGCTCCGACAGGACTTTGGCGTCAGCACTTTCACTCATCGGTCAAGTTGTGGATAGTATTTGGAGATGCGAAATGTCCCAGCGGGGACGAATACGCCGCTAATCCGGCTTGGCGGCGCGCTCGCCGGCGAGGGTAGATGAGGAGCGGGCAAAGAGAGGATTGCCTGCTAATTGCCCGCTCCTGGTCCTCCGGCTGCGTGTGTTACGTGTTAAGAGACGCGCTCGGCCAGGTCTTCGGCCTGCTGTTGCGCGATCTCCATTGCTTCCTCGACTGACTTGCCGGCGTTGAGCACATCGGCAAAGTTGGTGATGACGATCTGGCCGAACTCGTTGAAGTTGTAGACGAAGTCGCCGACGATATCGAAGGGCGTCACGTAGTCAACGCCAGAATAGCCGGGTTCCAACCATTCGAGATTGTCCAGGTACTCCTGACGTGCAGCCGAGGGCTGGGCGAAGATGACATCCTGGCAACCTTCGACCATGCGACGGTAGTTGTCGGGATTGTACATGTAGGTGACGAACTCCATCGACTCGTCGATTGCGTCCGAAGCCTTGTTTATCATCATCGGATGGATGCGGGCGATCGACTTGTTGCTCGCCCATGGGATAGGCGCGCTGCGCAGGAGGGGATAGAGATCGGGCGCGTCCTTGGTGAAGGCTCCGACTGCGGCGGAGACGTAGAGGCCCTGGGCGACGTCGCCATTCTGGAAGAGGCGGTATCCGGTCGGGTTGTCGGCGCCCTGGGGCATGGCGACGTCATACATCTGCTTGAACAGTTTGAGGCCCTGAATGATGGGATCTGAGGTCAGCAGCGGGGTCGTGCCCTCAGCCCAGATGCCGTCATAGGGCATGCACCAGACTTCCAGCTGGAACCAGAAGTCGGAGGGTTCGCTGACCAGGTGGGTGGCGAAGAAGCCATACTTCTGGGCTTCGCGATCGGTGAGGGCGGCGCTCACCTCGACCCATTCGTCAGGCGTCGTTGCGGGCGTGATGTTGGCCTCTTCGTAGCGATCCTTGTTGTAGAGGATGCCGAAAGCGACTGTCACCATGTCAAGGCCATAGAGATTGCCGTCCTTGCGGAGGGCGTCGTGGGCTGAACTCAGGTCGGTGATGCCGTTGCGCACGAGAACGTCGTCGAGGGGGACGAGCAGATCGGCCTGGATGAGGCGGGGGGCGAGTTCGGGCGTGGCCATGACGATGTCGCCGTCGAGCTGGCCGGACTGCGCGCCGACGATGGTTTTGGTTGTGTACTGGTCGAAGGGGATGTTTTCGGCTACGACTTCGATTTCGCTCTGGGCTTCGTTGAATTCGGTGACAAAGTTGTTCCAGGTTTCGCCGCGATTGCCTTCCTCAAACCACCATGAGAGGTAACGGACCTCCTGCCTTTCGGCGCTGGCGGCGTCAGCGCCCGAGTCGCCGGCAGGTTGAGTTGCGGGCGCGCAGGCTGCCAGAAGTCCGAGTCCTGCCAAGGCGCTTGCACTTCGCAGGAAGTCCCGCCGGTTCAGTTTAGCGCCCATTCCCGTCTGCATCTTCCCATTTTGATCAGACATTTTTGAATGCCTCCTTGTTGGTATCCTTGCTCCAGGCAAGACACAAGTAGATGAGAGAGTTGAGAGAAGAGAGGAGTGAGAAGTAGCAGCGACTCTTGCCCACTCCTCATCGATGAAACTCCACAAAAGACTATATAGCTCATTTTCCTATCCGTCAACCACGTTTGCCGGGTACAGATGGCGGGCAAGCCAAAGGAAAGACAGTTCCCCGTCACGGCCGGAACTGATGGCCGAAACGGGGAGCGATTTGGCGGTGATTGATGGACCGCTGGGCGAAGGCGTCCCTGAGGACAGGGGAGCGACGCTAAGGGAATAGGAAGGTTTCGGATTTTCCTCTCAGGCGTAGCTTTCCAGCGGCGGGCAGGCGCAGACCAGATTGCGGTCGCCGTAGGTGTTGTCGATGCGGCCGACGGAGGGCCAGAATTTGTTATCGCGCACCCAAGCGGCGGGGAAGGCGGCGGTCTGGCGGCTGTAGGCGCGGCTCCACTGGTCGGCGGTAACGAGTTCGGCGGTATGGGGCGCGTGGCGCAGGGGAGACTCGTCGGCGCTTATCTTGCCGTCCTGGACGGCCTGGATCTCGTCTCGAATGGCCAGCATGGCGGTGCAGAAGCGGTCCAATTCGTCCAGAGATTCGCTCTCGGTGGGTTCGATCATCAGGGTGCCGGCGACGGGGAAGGACATGGTGGGGGCATGAAAGCCGAAGTCCATCAGGCGCTTGGCGATGTCATCTACCTGCAGGCCGTGATCTTTGAGGAAACGGGTGTCGATAATGCATTCATGGGCGACGCGGCCCAGTGATCCTTTGTAGAGGACAGGGTAGGCGTCCTCGAGGCGGGCGGCGATGTAGTTGGCATTGAGAATGGCGATGCGGGTGGCATCGGTCAGGCCGGTGCCGCCCATCATGGCGATGTAGGCATAGGAGATAGGCAGGATGCTGGCGCTGCCCCAGGGCGCGGCTGACACGGCGCCGATGGCGTGTTGGCCGCCGACGCCGGGCACGACGGCGTGACCCGGCAGGAAGGGCGCGAGGTGTTCGGCCACGCAGATTGGGCCCATGCCCGGCCCGCCGCCGCCGTGGGGAATGCAGAAGGTCTTGTGCAGGTTGAGATGGCAGACGTCTGCGCCCATGTCGCCCGGGCGGCAAAGACCTACCTGGGCATTCATGTTGGCGCCGTCCATGTAGACCTGGCCGCCATGACGGTGAATTACGGCACAGGCCTCTTCGATGGCTTCTTCAAACACACCGTGGGTGCTGGGATAGGTGACCATCAGGGCGGCGAGGCGCTCGCTGTACTGTTCGGCTTTTGCCTTCAGGTCGGGCACGTCGATGTTGCCTTCCTCGTCACAGCGAACGACCACGACCTGCATGCCGGCCATGACGGCGCTGGCGGGGTTGGTGCCGTGGGCTGAGGAGGGGATCAGGCAGATATCACGGTGTTGGTCGCCGCGACTGTGGTGCAGGGCGCGAATAGCCAACAGGCCGGCATACTCGCCTTGCGAGCCGGCGTTGGGCTGGAAGGAGACGGCGGCGAAGCCAGTGATTTCCTCCAAGGCACGCGCCAGGCGGTCGAAGAGCAGCTGGTAGCCCTGGGCCTGTTCGAGCGGGGCGAACGGATGCATGCCGCCAAACTGGAGCCAGGTGACCGGGATCATCTCGGCGGTGGCGTTCAGCTTCATGGTGCAGGAGCCGAGGGGGATCATGGAGTGGGCCAGGGAGAGATCGCGGTTTTGGAGCTTGGTGATGTAACGGAGCATTTCCGTCTCTGACTTGATCGTGTTGAAGATGGGATGGGTCAGATAGGGGCTTGTCCGGTTAAAGGGCTCCGGGTATTCGAGAGATACCCCACTGGCGAGCCTGGTCAGGTCGGCGCTAGCTGGCTTCTGTTGACCGTCAAGTTCGGAGGCGTCGGCGCGGGGGGCGGCGGCTTTCCCGAAGGTTTGCAGCAGTCCTTCCAGATCGGCGGCGGTTGTCATTTCGTCGAGGGATACGCCGACAGCGCCGTCGTCGTAAAGGCGCAGGTTGAAGCTGTGGGCGCGTGCGGCCCGGAGCAGCTCCTCTTGGGTGCGCGGTCCGGCGGCGATCTTCAGAGTGTCGAAGACTGGACCGCCATCGGATTGTTTGATCTGGTAACCTAACCTGGCCAGCTCCGCGGCGAGGAGGGAGGTGAGGAGTTGAATTCTGCGTGCGATTTGCTTGAGGCCGGCAGGGCCGTGGTAAACGCCATACATTGAGGCCATGATGGCCAGCAGAACCTGGGCGGTGCAGATGTTGCTGGTCGCCTTGTCGCGGCGGATATGTTGCTCCCTGGTCTGGAGGGCGAGACGCAAGGCTTGTTTGCCATGGGCGTCCTGGGAGACGCCGACGAGGCGGCCGGGCATCTGGCGTTTGAGTGCGTCGCGGGTTGCCATGAATGCGGCATGGGGGCCGCCGTAGCCCATGGGCACGCCGAAGCGCTGGGCACTGCCGATGGCGATGTCGGCGCCCCAATCGCCGGGGGGCGTGAGCAGGGTAAGGGCAAGCACGTCGGTGGCGACGACTACGAAGGCGCCGACGGCGTGGGCCTCGTCAACAAGGCTGCTAAAGTCGTTAATCGTTCCTTCGGTGTCGGGGTATTGTAACAGGAGACCGAATGTATCGGCGTCGGGCGTAAACTGGCCGTGGTCTGACACGATTACCTGATAGCCCAGCGGTTCGGCGCGGACTTTGATGGTGTCGATTGTCTGTGGATGGCAGCGGTCAGAGACGAAAAAGGTGTTGGCGGTTGCGCCGCGCTTCTGGGACCTTTTGCACATCATCATTGCTTCAGCGGCGGCGGTGGCTTCGTCCAGCAGGGAGGCGTTGGCGATGTCGAGGGCGGTGAGATCGCTGACCATGGTCTGGAAGTTGAGCAGGGCTTCCAGCCTGCCTTGCGCGATTTCGGCCTGGTAGGGCGTGTATTGAGTGTACCAGCCGGGATTCTCCAGAACGTTGCGGAGAATGACGGGAGGGGTGATGGTATCGTAATAACCCATACCGATGAACGATCTGAAGGTCTGGTTCTGGGCGGCGATTTCAGCCATTTCGGCTAGCACGTCGGATTCAGGGCGCGGGCCGGGCAGTGAGAGCTGGCGCTGGAACCGGATGGGGGCCGGGATGGTCTGCTCGATCAGGTCGTCGAGTGAGTCTACGCCAACGACTTGCAGCATGGCTTGCTGGTCTTCCTGGCTGGGTCCCAGATGGCGATTGACAAAGGAATCGGTGCGTTGGAGCAGATCGGTGAGGCCAGCGGAGGGCCGAGATATGGCATCCCCGGCTTGCTTCGAGTTTTTGCGGGACGAGGCCGGACCGAAGCCGTTACTAGCGGATTTGGAGGAGGCGGCACGTGATTGGGGGCTCATAGTTCTCTCCTTTGGTCTCCGACTCACCTTCGCAACCATCGGTCAGGTGCGAGAGGGGGAGTTCGCCCATTTGGCAAGAAAAAACGGGCATCGTGAATGAATGCCCGTTACCTCTGTCCTTGACCTGAGAGATTGACGCACAATGTTACGAAAGGGTGCCTGTGGAGATGAGAAGAGAATACTCAGCTACAGTGTGCCCGATCAGAGTGCGATTGCCCCGTCGGTGGCCACTCTATGCTGTCGAGCGGCGCTTTCCAAAGGTGCCGTATCGCGACGATCCTTTTGCCTGAGAGTGTCACCTGGCAGGTTGGGTACTCCTGTCGGCTTGCCCCTTCGGCGCTTCGACGTCGAAGTCTCTCTCGTCGCGCATCAGCCATCTATCAATTGCTGTGTTCTTACGGGGGCAATTGTAGCGCAGTCGTGGATTGAGTGCAATTGTCAGAAATCGAATGATCCCAACTATAATCTGGTGAAGCCAAGTGGGTTATCGCCAAACTGCGCTGGCATTTAGTTGCCGACAAAGTCATCTTCCATGTTGAGATACTATGCGAGTCATTGCAGGTAGTGCCCGAGGCCACAGGTTACAGTCGGTACCAGGTAACAGCACGCGTCCGATCACGGATCGCGCCAAGGAGGCGCTTTTTTCGATTCTGGGAAACTGGATCGAAGGGCGAAATATGCTGGACCTGTTTGGGGGAACGGGCGCAGTGGGCATCGAGGCTTTGAGCAGGGGTGCGGCTCATGTCCAGTTTATTGATCGCAGCCGGGCGGCAGTTCGCACGATGTTGCTGAATCTGGCGCATTGCAAATTGGATGCGTGGGCGACGGTTGCGAGGAGGGACAGCTTCGAGTTTATCGACAAGTTTGAAGGTGAGCCATTTGATCTTGTTTACATCGCGCCTCCACAGTACCAGGAGCTATGGAAGGAGGCGCTGCTGGCGGTGGATGCCAAGCCGGCGCTGCTGGTAGAGGAAAGTGTGGTTATTGTACAACTCCACCCACGCGAAGAGACGCCGATCGCGCTCAAGGCTTTAGTCGAGTTCGACCGGCGCCGTTATGGCTCGGTGCAGCTTATATTCTATGAAGTGGCGGAAGGTATTGCGTAAAAGGTAGGCGCCTGTAAGTGTGCCCGGGCGCTCAGTCCGCGGCCGATGTTACGACAGCAAAGTAGATGATCTGGCCGGCCTCGGCCTCCGGATCGATAGTGAAGCCGGCACTGTTTTGGCTGGCAAGAACGTAGCCCTGCAAATCTTCCACTGTAATTGTGTAGTCGCCAGCATTCAGGTCACCAAACAGGACACCGGCGGTTCCGTCGTTTTCGGCTACGGCGACGGCCCTGCCATCAGGCGTAGAGAGCGTGAAGGTAGCGCCGGCGACAGGGTCTTCTGTGTCGTTGAAAGCGCCGTCGGCGTTGGCGTCAAGAAAGAGATAGACGAGCAGTCCATCGGGCGCGACTTCGTCGCTAACCACGGTTTCCGGCTCGGTTGGGACGAGTGCCGGTTTCGTTTCCTCGGATGACTGGGGGTTGGTTGCCTTAGCAGTTGTGGGGGATGTAACCGCTTCTGCGGCCTTGGAATCGTCGCGGTTGGAGGTTCCTGCGGCTGTGTCATTCGCGGGCGGAGCGACGGACGATTCCGATTCCATTAGCTGAAGCGCCTGCGTCAGAGCCGCAGTAAAGAGGTCAAAGTTACGCCTGGTGACCTGGAGATCGCTTACGGCGCTGTCCAGTTCGCTGAGATGAATGCCCTGGTCGCTGAGACTGCGGTCGAGGTCGGAGAGGCTGGAGTCCAGTGTGGTGAGGCTTTTTTGCAGGGCGGCGACGGCTCCGGCCTCTTGTTCGAGAACCAGGATGCGCTCGCCGAGGGCGTCGACGTTGGTGTTTACGCCATCGAGATCGGAGGATACGGCGGTCAGGCCGGCATCGAGGGCATTCACCTTTGAGGTATTGGTGAAATTCAGAGTGCCGCCATTCCAGATCGCGAGGACCAGGAGCGTGAGAAGCAGGCCAATTATCGCGCCGCCGATGGCAGAGAGATAGGCAGTTAGTGATTCTTCGACTTCAGGCATGCTGAATTCAAGCTCAGGTGGCTGCTTAGTCTGGAGTTCCATTGCAATCTCCTCGTTCGTAACCGCTATATCAGTTTTGCCCTGGTTGTTGAGATGCGCAGTGGTGGAGCGGTTTGCGCCATTCTGCGCGGCTTGGGTTGCTTAATTGCCGAGCAGTGCTGGGTGACGTTTGCCTTCGCTCCGAAGATGTCCTTGCGGAGGACGGCGAGCCGCCTTTGGCCCAGGCAACTGGGCAATCGTTGCGGGACTTCCCTTGGACAATACAAAAATCGGCGAATTCTGTCAACTGTGTTGGCGTGGGGAGGGTCTTGCCTAGTCCGTGTTCAGGTAGTTGCCTGAAACTGATTTTTTTGAACGTCCAGGTATGCAGACGACGTAATATTGCCTGGACCTTCGTTCCTTTGACATTTTGGGAAGGCTGTTCAGATGTCAACAAGAACTGAAAGCCTGCAGGCCTGTTGGGATGTTTCTCGCTTGAATGTTGAAATGGACAAAATCAATTGATCCGCGAAGTCACGCGAAGGGGCGCGAAGAACACCTTTTTGTCCGCGGAGGACGCGGAGAACACCAAAGGCGTATCGGATTTTCTTTACGCAGCTGCGCCGCCCTTCGACTATCAGGCGTAATTTGCACCCGGAAGTCGTTGTTCAGACAAAGGTCAACGGGCCCTAGTCTCCTTTTGGAGTCAGGCGGGGGTATGGTTGGGGAGGGGCAGCATAGAGTGTGCGGGCTTTGAGACGGGGTTGCTGCTGTAGGTTGAAGGTGGCGGCGCTGGTAATTGTAGGGTGGCCGCGCAGTTGCTGCGTACCCAGTTGCTGACCGTGGAAGGGAAGGTCTATAATTGCCTGAAAACGGGCTGTGTGTGCTGAGGCCTGAAGACAGTTTCATTGCCGAGCAGGAACGCGCGGGAAATATAAAATAGACATGTCAAAGCAAAAGGAAGTTCCGAGAGACGAAGTAGCCCTGACGGGGCTGGCGAAAGAGACGGGTCTGGCACTAAAGAGAGCGGGGCTTACGGTTGCGATCGCGGAGAGCTGCACGGGCGGGCTGGTCGGCCATTTGATGACGGAGATTCCGGGTAGTTCAGACTGGTTTCTGGGAAGCGCAGGCGTTTACAGTTATGCGGCGAAGAAGAGGCTGCTGGGCGTGGACCACGACCTTTTGCTACGCGAAGGGGCGGTCAACGCGGAGGTTGCCGGTCAGATGGCGGCCGGGGCGCTCCTGCGATACGAGGCGGACGTAGCAGTGTCGATCACAGGTGTGGCTGGACCGGGCGGCACGGTCGAGAAGCCGATGGGCCTTGTTTATTTACATCTTGCGGCGCAGGATGGCACTAACAAGGCGGAGAAGGCGGTTTGGCCTGCTGACCGTCGGGGCAATAAGCTTATGAGCGCACAGTGTGCGTTGGAAATGTTGCGGGCGTTTGCGCTGGACAAGGCAAATGGATGAGTAGGCACGCGGCGGTAAACGAGGCAGTCGAAGTGACTATACGCTTGCTGCCATCAGGCAAGATCGCGCCGAAATCATTCAGTTGGCAAGGCAGAACCTATTATGTTGTTGCCCTGGGGCGCCAGTGGGACGAACTGACGGATGGCAGGCGCATCCGCTGCTTTCTGGTACAGACGCAGGGGCAGAGTTCATTTGAGCTGCACTGGGATGCGGCTGAGGACGAATGGGTCTTGTATCAGGCCTGGCATGCCGACTTTGTGTGAGAATAGTTTTCGTCGTTTGAAGGTTTCCCCTTTATTGTCAAACAGGGAGTGTTGCCAGTCTCCATCCCCGGCAGACTTCCGTGCCTGACGCAGCAAAACCGCATACCGGGAAATCAGGCCTTGGGCCCGTCTCCCCAGTCTGGTATCGACATGATTTCGCCGTCCTTCATGGCTGACTTGTGGGCGATGACACCGGCGGCCATGTAACGCACTGCGGACCAGACGTCAATTGCAGGTTGCCGTTCCTGGGCGGCTGCCTCTACGAATTCGTGGACCAGGTAGGGGTGGGAACCGCCATGGCCTCCATAGATTTCTGAAGTGCGGCTGACAGATCGGAAGGCCTCTTCAATTTCGGGTGGAAGGGGCTCACGCATTTGTTCAGCGGTAAGGTGCGTGCTTCCTTCTTTATTGCACCAGTGATCGTTTTCAAAGCTGCCTTGTGTGCCGTAGACGCGGAAGATTTCGCGGCCGCGGTGCCCGATTTCGCGGTGTTCGCAGATACGCATGGTAGAACCGTTGCTCATGTAGAAGAGGGCTGTTTCGTTGCTAAAGCCGTAGCCATTCTCTTCGAAAAAGCTGTCGCCGGTGCGATTTTGGTAGCCCCAGGCGCAAACTTTGCGTGCATGGGCGTTCATGACGCTCATCGGTCCGCCGGTTGAGTGGGTGGGATAGTGCATGGGGCCGGTGAGGATGCCTCTGCTCTTGTATGCGTCGCGTGCCGTTGGCCATTCTTGTCCGGCCTGGCTGGCGAGGCGGTGGGCCTGCACCTGGCGCAGATTGCTGCCGACACTGTCAACGTCGTGGAGGTATTCGCCCTCGCTGTAAACGAAGTCACCGAAGGCGCCTTCGGCTGCACGTCGGCGACAGTAGATTGCCTCGGACCGGTAGAATGTGGTTTCACCCAGCATATAGTTCTGGCCGGTACGTTCTACGGTTTCGACGAGACGGGCGCACCAGTCGAGGATTTCGTCGCCGTCGGGCAACATGACGATGGGAACGGCGCTGTAGACGTGTTTGCCGGCTTCCATGGCCTGGACGGCCTGGGGCGCGTGGAGCCAGGGCTGGGTAAAGAGTGCAAGGGCGTCTATGTCGCTGGCGCAGATTTCGTCGAGAGAGGCGTAGGCGTCGCGCGGGTGGAACTTGGCTTGCCAGCGCTCATCGGTAGCGAAACGGGCGACGCGTTCCGGTTCGCGATCGCAGAGGGCGATTCGATCAACGAGCGGGTGGCTCATGAAGAGATCGGCGAAGGAACTGCCGAAAGATCCCAGACCGACGATACCGAGGCTGATGCCCATTTTGGCTTCCTTTCATGGGTTGGAGGTGACGGTCCAGCGAATTGAATGCATGGTAGCTGGCGTTTGCGTTTCTTTGATTTTATCACTTCTGGCGTGTGGAAGAGATCTCTGCGTTGAAGTTGCGGCCAGTTTTTGCAGGATTTAAGAGAGTCTCTTGCGCAGTCTTTCCAGTTCAGCTTCCAGTTCGCGCTCGCGGCCTTCACTGCGTGTAGCTCTTTCTTCTGCCTGTATTCGGGCAGCCGCTTCACTTTCTGCGCGATTTGCTTCACTTTCTGCGCGTTTCGATTCGCTTTCCGCGCGATTTGCTTCGCTTGCGGCCTTCTCAACTGAGGCTCTATAGCCGGGAACTACATAGTCGCTGTAAACGGGATCCAGTGCCAACTCCTGCAGAGGAGGCTTTCGGTCCAGGTCATCTATTCGGAACTGAAAACCGGTCAAAACTTCTGAGCGAATCACACCCAGGTCATTGGGTTGAATGGTCTCATAGCGACCGGGCGACGCCAGACGGTAGAACCGCATGTGTTCGCCGGTTGGGTCGAGAATGAAGTATTCCATCACACCGCCGAGCGCGTAGTCCTCTTTTTTTTCTTCTGTGTCGCGCAGGACTTCGGCGATGGTGGAATCGGAGACGGCCTCAACGACGAGGTCGCACACGCCTTCGAAGTGACGCTGGTCGATACGGCCCCATGGCGTTGGGTTGCTGTTCAGAATTACGCCCACGTCGGGCTTGCGCACGGCTTCCCTTGTTCCCGAAGGAGCGTCAGGGTCGGGCATTGTCAGTTCGAAGCCGGTTTCCAAGTTGAGCAGGGAGGCGTGGAGGAAGGTTACAACGTTGCAATGCAGCAGGATAAGGAACCAGTTGTAGAGGTCCAACTGAGGTTGGTTGGGCAAGGGTTTGGCCTCCAGGATGCCGTTGTTCCACTCGTAACTTACGTCAATGTCCGGATAGGGATTCTCGTACCACTTAGCGAAATACTCCTCTTTGGAGACGCGACGCCCTTCGTCGGGGGCCCGATCGCTGGCGCTAAGGGTCCTTCCAGGCCGCTGTGCGGCGCTGCCGTTATCCGGAACGACATCCTGCTGTTTGCGAAGCTCCTCTTGCATTAATTCTTCCGATTTCATGGATACTCCTTACTCGTAGACGCAGTTTCCAGGCTGCCACACAGAGAGCGGCCGGCGCGTTTGGCAGAGGGATTGAGTTCTGCGCCCAGGAGGCCGTAGCGTGTGCATTCTAACACGTTGAAAGAGGCCGATCCTAACAGGCCGAATCTGGCGGGTAGCCACTGAACGCAAGTCTCATTTTTCTTTGACCTATGTATTTTACTATGGATTGGCAGTGGACAGTTGCTGATTCGGAACCTCCTTTGGTCCAATTGGTGACAGAGTGGATTTGCCTTTGGCGTGCGGGGGGAACTGCGGGGGAACTACATGGGAACGGCAGTGGTCAGTGGCATGAGACGGCAAGTGGGTGAGGAGACACTGTTGGCTAGACACGTTGCTGGGGAAGAGTGAACAAGGTGGCTAGCGTAGGGGGGCGTTGCGGGGGCGCAGCCCCTGCACAAGGGAGGGCCGAAGGCCCGACCGCCAGAATGAAGTGCGAAAGAGGGGAAGAACTGATTCGCGGGCGTAAGACTGGTCTGGGAACGCAGGTTGCGGGCGAGACGGCTACAGTCTCAGGGAAGGAAGTTGGGGGAAGGCGCGAAATGACTGTGGATGTGCGAGTGGGGCGTTGGCTCCTCATGGGGATCAGGGCTGAAGTGGGCTGGGGCCAGGCTGCTAGTGCGGAAGGCGATTCTCATATATGATTGTGTTTGTTTCGACTTGAAACTCTTCTCTCATCTTACACAAGGGGAGCGATGATGAAAGCTGCGATTTTGTATGAGGCTCACGCGCCTGTGGCGGTTAAAGAGGTTGAGATCGAGGAGCCGGGGACTGGCGAGGTGTTGTTGGACGTTGTTGGGGCGGGGGTATGCCATAGCGACTACCATTATGTTACGGATCACAGGACGCCGCGGCGGATGCCCTGGCTGTTGGGCCATGAGGGGGCGGGCAGGGTGCGGGCCGTTGGGGACGGTGTGCGCGATTTTGCAGTGGGCGACAAGATTATTCTCTCGCTGGATGCGATGTGCGGGAGCTGCCGCAACTGTACAAATGGCCGGCCGGCGCTGTGTGAGACGCATCGTATGGAGCCGGTGAGCCGGTATAAGCAGGATGGGGAACCGATATATCACGTTCGGCCGACGTTTGTGGAGCAGACGCTGGCGCTGGCGGACGCTTGCGTGAAGGTGCCGGATGACACGCCGTTGGCACAGGCTTGTCTGATAAGCTGCGGCGTTATTACGGGGATTGGCGCGGTGGTCAACAGGGCCCAGGTCGAGACGGGGGCGTCGATGGCAGTGTTTGGCTGCGGGGGCGTGGGATTGAATGTGATCCAGGGAGGCGTGCTGGCTGCGGCAGGCAAGATTATCGCGGTCGATACGGTTGATTACAAGCTGGAACTGGCCGAGCAGATGGGGGCAACGCACTTTGTCAACAGCGCCAAGGAGGATCCGGTCCAGCGAATTATCGAGATCACGGGCGGCGGCGCGGACTATGCGTTTGAGGTTGTGGGCTTTCCGGCGATTGTGAGGCAGGCGATTGATTCGGTGCGGATGACGGGGACGGCGGTTGTGGTGGGGGTACAGCCGACGGGACAGGATGTCTCGGTGGAAGGCTGGCATTTGCTGGAAGACCGGACGCTGATGGGCGCGTTTCACGGCGCGGCGCGACCGCGTGTCGACTTTTTGTGGATTCTGGACCTGTACAAGCAGGGCAAGATAAAGCTGGACGAACTGATTTCGCGGTACCGGCCGCTGGATGAGATTAACGAGGCCTTTGCTGACATGAAGGGGGGGAAGGTGGCGCGGTCGGTGTTGGTGTTTGATTGAGGGGGTGCCAGCTCGGCAACTATATAGATTAAGAGCTTTTCAATCTTGATACGAGTTCATGCGCGGGTGAACTGACTCTCCGCGCGTGAACTTTTTTTTTGGGAATTATATCCAATGTTACTCATAAGCAAATGAAAATTGGATCGAACCAGGAAATTTGCAGTCCTTTATCCAAGAGATCATACCCCCCTTTCGGCTTATAAAGTGTTTGAGTTTTGCAACTCAAGAATGAACTAGAAAATCCTAGTAAACCAATGACAATGGCTCTCTCGTCAGGCCAAGCAGCAGCTGTGGTTGAATCGACGATAGAACTGATCAGTCCGCCCATTTGCCCAATTTGCAAAGTTCCATAGCTCCCCCATTTCAGCCTGCTTGTTCTCATAATCGCCGAAGGAAACCAAACTTATCAGTGTGCGGTTATAGTACCAGGTCATTGAGGGATATCGAACTGTCAGCCTTGACATTAGGGGCTCAGATTGTAGCCGTACGAACTCGCAAGCGTAATGAGATTGCGGCAGGGTAAGTAGGGGTAGACAGAGGGCGTCCACTTCTCGACGATTGAAAAGCCACATGGGGGTAGAACGTTCCAGATTTGCCAGGGAAGGTGTACTCCGACTTGACACCTTGGTTGTCACAATGGTTGTAACAGTGGTTGCCAAACCCTGCTGCCCTGTGAATGCGCGCGATGGCAGCAGCCGCAGAATGCAGTGTGGCCGGTTTTCGGCCAATATTGGCGCTGCGTTCAGGGCTGTATGCGGCAACTTGTGAGGGGTCAGCTGGGAGTGCGGGAATACCCATTTTCTGAGGCCAACCCGAAGAGGGTCGCCACTGGCCGAGATAGTTCTTCCTCGTATTTGCGGCCAGTCTGTTTTCGATATCTCCACACAGTGCTTCCAAGTCCTCTTCAAAGTCTCGGTTGGGTCCGATCTGGATGGCAGAAGGCTTTTGCTACCTACACGCAGTAGGAATCCCCTTCAGAACAATTCCCATGTCTCCCGCGTCGTGCACGAATGAGTGGACGCACAGTTCTCTCTGCGCGGGCTTGCAGAACGCAGCCAGCGTTTTGACCAACTCTGCTGTCGATCCCCATTAGCTGATTGCACCAACCAGGAAGCCTTCTCAGCACATGATCATGCGGGACGGCCTTTTTGCGCGCTTGTGGTGAAGTCAGCCCACCTCAAGAGGCTAAGACGTGAATAACTTCACTTTTGCATGCTTTGACGGTGATTGTTGAGGAGGCAGGCGGGAAAAGCAGAGTCGGAGCGACCGACTCCAGGACTACTATCGTGCTGACAGAGTTTCGGTGTTCCTGTGCCAATGCGCTGGTTGGACGTGAAGCATGGTTCTGCGCATTTGTGGGCACATTTGCCGGCCTCGGCCAATTCTTACAAGAAATCACAGGCTTGGATCGCATTTCCTAACAAATATCTTATATTAGTTTGCTAGAGTATAGGAGAGTTCATCTTTTTTGGGGAAGTTCGGGTTCGGTGATTGCTCGACGACAGCCCAGAAGAGAGACGCCGGCCCTATTGATCCGGTGGCCGATATAATCCCCACTTCATTTGACGCGCCATACACGTTCGGGAGGCAGAACCGATGTTTCATCCACGGAACATTTCTACAGTCCTGCGCGGCTCCGGCGGCTGGCTGGCGGCTGCTCTCCTGGCGACTGCTGCCGTCCTGATATACGCGAATCTGGTATGGGCCCAACAGACTTCGACGGAAGCCGCGGTCCCTGCGCCCTCGCTGACCGCCGAGGTCGACAATGGTACGGTCGAGTTGAACTGGACAGCGGTGGCCGGCGCGGAACGCTATGAGCTGTGGGTCTGGACCAGTGCCGATGGCTGGCAGCAGATCGGCGAAGACAACCTGACTGACACGACCTACAGTCATACCGGACTCACGGCGGGCACGACCTACTACTACACGGTGCGTGCGGTGAACGCCGATGGCGTGACCGGCCCCTGGTCGGAAAATGCGTCTGCTACCGTGACGACCGGGCAAACGCCAACGCCAACGCAGACACCCACTTCGACCGCAATGCCGCTGATTTCTACGACACCTACGCCGACCGCAGTGCCGTTGATTTCTACGACACCTACGCCGACCGCGATGCCGAAGATTTCTACGACACCTACGCCCACACCATCGGCGACGGCCGCAGCCGCGCTGTCCGCGCCTGTTCTGGCGGCGCAGGTTACGGCCGCGGATACGATTGACCTCAGCTGGGGTGTCGTGGCAGACACGGCGCGCTACGAACTGTTTACGTGGTGGAACGCCGACACCGGCTGGCAGAAGCTCGACGACGGCAACCTGACTGACACAACCTACAGCCATACCGGACTCACGGCGGGCACCACCTACTACTACACGGTACGTACGGTGAACGCCGCCGGAGAGACCGGCCCCTGGTCGGAATATGCGTCTGCTACCGTGACGACCGGGCAGACGCCAACGCCGACGCAGACACCCACTTCGACCGCAATGCCGCTGATTTCTACGACACCTTCGCCGACCGCAGTGCCGTTGATTTCTACGACACCTACGCCGACCGCAGTGCCGTTGATTTCTACGACACCTACGCCGACCGCGATGCCGTTGATTTCTACGACACCTACGCCGACCGCGATGCCGTTGATTTCTACGACACCTACGCCCACACCATCGGCGACGGCCGCAGCCGCGCTGTCCGCGCCTGTCCTGTCGGCGCAGGTTACGGCCGCGGATACGATTGACCTCAGCTGGGGTGTCGTGGCAGACGCGGCGCGCTACGACCTGTTTTCGTGGTGGAACGCCGACACCGGCTGGCAGAAGCTCGACGACGGCAACCTGACTGACACAACCTACAGCCATACCGGACTCACGGCGGGCACCACCTACTACTACACGGTACGTACGGTGAACGCCGCCGGAGAGACCGGCCCCTGGTCGGAATATGCGTCTGCTACCGTGACGACCGGGCAGACGCCAACGCCAACGCAGACACCAACGGCGACGGTAATGGACACAACGAACTGGGTATTTGCAGGAAATGTGCCAGATGCTGACCGGACCGCGCTGCGCGAGGAAGTGGAGGCAGTCCGTACTTGGATGTATGATCAGTACGGTGTCGAGGCCAGGGACCTCACGGTATGGGTCGCTACCGACGCTGAAGCGCTCGCCGATGCAGTAGATTGGGACATTGGAAGAATGTACGTCCCGCCGGGATACAACGGCCCGTTTAGCCTACTGCCAGACCCTTTTGTTGCGACTGTCGATGACGGTAGCCATGTCATTGTACTCATTTACGCGAGTAACCCTTTCTATACGCTCCTTGAGTCCATTGCTCATGAGTATTTTCACGTCTTACAGTACCAACTCGTTGCACCGAGATCCCTATCGGAAGTAGAACCCTATTGGCTGGTGGAAGGCATGGCGATGAATTTCGACCTTGCGTACACGCAATCAAGGTCGGGCCGACGGCCTTTCATTGGCGACAACGGCAGATTCTCACCCTATCGCGATCTAGACTACGCGATAAATCTGCAAGGGGCTATGACTCCGGGGTGGTTGAGGAACATACTAACCGAGTCGAACTTCAGAGACGGCCACCAAGTCCACCCCATATATGCCTATTCCATGGCCTTCGCTGGGGCACATTTCCTGGTCGGAGAAGCGGGAGAGGATTCCGTCGTAGAGTTCTGGAGGTTATTCCAACAGCGCCCGACCTGGCAGCAAGCCTTTGAGGAGGCTTTCGGCATGGGCATTGAAGACTTCTACAACTCTTTCGAGGAATGGCTCCCAGACCAGCTGCCCTCCCAGGTCCAACTTTCTGTGTGGCTTCACTGGCCAGGCAAAGAAGCTCTGCCTCCCGAGGTCTTAAACCGTATTCGCTGGGCCACGAACGTCGGCATTGAAGATTTCATCACGAGTCCTCCAGAAAATGTAGGATGGGGGGGTAGTAGTGAAGAGGGTGCCCATATAATTGCTTATGGGGCCGGTGAACGCTGGACAGGCACACTATCCCTCACGTTTAAAACCGACCCGTGCACATGGCATCTTCTTGGCTGGTACAAGGACGGCGAACTGACGGATCAGGCTAAAGAAGCTACGGTGGTGCAGTTTTCTGGCGAGTCCTCAGACCTCGATTGGACAATCCCCGCGCGCCCGGATACACTCCCAAGCTTGCAAGAGACAAGGTTGCCCCATTGCAACTAGTGAACCACCACTGTTGGACTGACGGCCGGTGGTGTAAGAGGGTCTGATAGACGGGAGAGATTGGGATGTGAGAGTGAGGTGTTGGCCAAGAGATACAGGGTGCGACTGACGGGAGAGGCAAGGAAGATAGGAATGACCTTGCGCGCCTCGGTCTGCCCTACTACGGCTAGACGACACCAACGCCGCCACCATAGCCCCCCTCGGGCTCGATCCGTTCTTTCAGAAATTCCTGGACGCTGGTGGAATTCCCGTGGTCTCCCCCGCCGCGATACCTGATAAAGTGTTGTTTCGAGCGCGGGACATCATTTCCGGAATGCTCTTCGACCGGCCCAACCTGTTTGAGGCCATAGTCTTCAATAGTGGTCGGGGGGTGATATATGATAGACGTACTCGCAGCCAAGCTGACGCCCGGATCACCCAGGCGTCCGAAGTCGAAAGCCGGAGAAACCGGCTGTTCTCCTACGGCTCTCGGATGCGCCGGCCTGCGCTCCGGAGGTGGAGAGGGGCTGGTCATTGCACCGGGGATCCGACAACTGATCCGAAGGATGATCCGGCGCCACTTTGTAGTGTCGTTCTCGTCCACGAGTTTGCTCACATAGTGGATTACGCGTATAGGCTGGAACCCGGCGGTCAAGAGTTCCATTCACGGATCAAGAACGGGTTCAGGGTGGCAAAGAGCGCAGGGCTGTGGAGGGGTCACTACGCGTCAAGCAGTGACAATGAATACTAGGCTGAGATGTTTCGGTTTTTGGGCCAAGCTCGCTTCGCTACCGTGTAGAGCAGGCCAGAGGCGAAGCTTTCATGTTTGAAGAAGTGTGGCTTGAGGGAAAGTTTCTTTGCGCTTTCCTTTATGTTACGTTGACGCATATGTCTGTGGCCATCAGGTGGGATTCTTTGTAGAGAACTGCACGCGCCTGGACTATGCAATGCAGGACAGGCTAGAGATGAAGCTGCGCCGCTCTGCGGCGCGGCTTTTTTTGTGGAGTTGAGTGGTTAGGTACGCTGAGATTCAATTCGTCGTGATTTGGGACTGGTGTCTTCGCGAGTAGCGGTGTGGGTGAATGAGGGCAGGCACAAGGCCTGCCCCTACCGGACCGGTTGGGAAGACATTGTTGGCTAGACAGTTTGCTGCGGAAGAATGAGCAAGGTGGCTAGCCAGGGTGGGGCGTTGCGGGGGCGCAGCCCTTGCACAAGGGAGGGCCGAAGGCCCGACCGCCAAAATGAAGTGAAGGATAGCTAGAAACAGTTATTCTTGCTTCTTTACGGATTGTGGACTGGCTGGAGATGAGCTGCTACTGCAGGGGGAAAAGCGGTGCCCCCTTGCTGACTGAATGGAGTGTAGGTGCCATAGTTACACGCATCGCAGGGCAAGGGGGCATGATGCCCCATCCAGTACGACCTGGGAACGTGTAACCATGGCAGAGACATTATTGCATGTCTTGCGAGAATTTGAAAACAGTTAAAAGGTTGAAAACAGTTTAAGGCCCTATGGGGTAGGATTTTGACCGGTGTTGCCTTTGATCATGCGGTAGCCGACGCGTGGTTCGGTAAAGATGTAGGTGGGACGGGCTGTGTCGTCGCCCAGTTTGCGGCGAAGCGTTTTCACGGCGGTGCGGAGGGGCCTCAGGTCGAGCGTTTCTGGCTGACCCCAGAGATGCTGCATGAGATATTCGTAGGTCAGCGTTCTGCCGGCGTTGGCTGAGAGGTGCGAAAGCAGGCGGAACTCCAGGGCTGTCAAGCGGAGGGGACGGCCGGCGAGTGTTACGGTGCGTTCGGCATAGTCGACGGTGAGGTCTTTGCGAATGTAGGGGGTGGCGGGGGGGAAGACGTCCTGGTTGCGGAGGGCGGCCCTGATCCTGGCGAGCAGTTCAGTTTTTGAGAAGGGTTTGACGACGTAGTCGGCGGCGCCCATGTCAAATGCTTTGGCGACGACATCTTCCTGGCCATAGGCAGAGAGGAAGACGACGGGAACTTTGTCGACGTTGAAAATATCGGTCATCAGCTCGATGCCGCTATTTCCAGGCAGCATGAGGTCAAGCAGGACAAGCCGGGGCTTCTTTTCTTCGACAATTCGCAGGGCTTCCTGGGGGTCGGGGGTGACAATGGGTTCATAGCCTGACTTTGACAGGATGTCGCGGACATATCTGAGAGCCTTGGGGTCGTCGTCAATTACCAGTATTCGGTTTCCGTTTCGCTCCTGGTGGTGTCGGGAAGGAGCGGTGCCAGCCTGCGTGGATGGGGCGCCTAACGGGCTTTCTTCGACGGCAGCAGGCAGCGTGAAGGTAAAGATTGCGCCTTTGCCCGGCCCATCACTTTGGGCCCAGATGCGACCGCCATGGGCTTCTATAATTCCTTTGCAGATGGCCAGGCCGAGCCCTGGCCCGGGCTCGCCGCTGCCGGCCGGGCCCTTTTTGAATATGCGGGAGAGGGTCTGGGCAGTCAGCCCGGCGCCGTCGTCGGCTACTGACATGGCGACGTGGACACCCTGGCGGACGGCACTGATGCGGATGGCAGAGATTTCGGGAGAGTGTTTGGCGGCATTGGAGAGCAGGTTGTCGAGGACCTGGGCAATGCGGCGGCTGTCGCCCATAACCATGGGGAGATCGGGTTGCAATTCGATGTGCAGGTTTTTGTCTTCGCCGCCGCTGAGGAAGGTGCTTCTTGCGTTTTCAACCAGCTCGGTTACTGCGACCGGTTCGGGGAAGATTGACAGAGTTCCTGCATCGATGTGGGCGACATCGAGCAGATCGTTGATCAGGGCGCTCATATGGTCGGCCTGGCGATCGATGATGCGGAAGAACTGCACCATTTCGGCCGGTCCGAAAGTTGCGGGGGCGGTCAATACAGTGGCGGCTGATCCTTTGATGGATGCGAGCGGCACGCGCAGTTCGTGGCTCATCGTGGCGGAGAACTCCGACCTGAGGCGTTCTATTTCATCAAGCGCGGCCAAGTCCTGCAGGGTCACCACGAAGGATTCGACCTCTTCGCCATGGTCCATTTGGATGGGCGTGGCGTTGATGAGTGTACGGATCGAATTGCCGCCGGGAACTCTGATTTCGATCTCCTCGGCGCGGACAGTTTCGCCTGCGCGCAGCGCTTGAGCGACAGAAAAGTCCTGCAGGGATATTTCGCGTCCGTCTGCCCGGCGAAAGGTGATAAGATGCAGCAGCTGTTGGATGGAGGTATCCGGCGGTCGAAGGGATTGGATTATTCTCGCCGCTTCCCGGTTGTATGACACTAAGGCACCGGTTGAGGCATTGAGGACGACAACGCCGAACGGTGAGGTGTCAATGAGAGTTTCGAGGCGGGCCCTGGCTTCCTGTTCGTCCTGGTAGCGTCTGGCGTTGGAGATGACCAGTCCAGCCTGGGCGGCAAACATGACCAGTGTTTCTTCGTCATCGGACGTAAAGTATTTGTTTCCCTTTTCCTTTTCACCGAGAAAGAAGTTGCCCACATTTTGGCCGTGGTTGTGGATGGGCGCGGCCAGAAAGGGGAGGGGGGAAATCACGGCCATGGGGGGTTGGAAGTCGGGAAGACCGAGCGCGCGAGTGTGACTGTGAAAATCCTTGAGTCGCAGCGGTTCTTGTAATTTGCCAAGATAGTCGAATAGTCCGAATCCTTCCTGCCAGCCCCACATTTGTCTGCTCTCTTCGGGGGTCATTCCGGAAGCGAGAAAGTCTTGTATTTCTCCTTCTTGATTGAAGAGGGTAATGACGCCGTATTTGGCGTTGGTCAGCGATCGGGCGCTGTCCAGGACGCCTTGCAGAACGCTCTCGAAGTCCAGACTGTCGTTGATGCGGCGGCTTGCCTGGCTCAGGCGGGCAAGCCGGTCTCTCAGTGTTTCGACTTCTTGTTGCAACTCTTCGATTTGATTCAACAGCTCCCCCTGTAGGCAGGCGGCCGGAAAGACGACTGGTACTGTGCTGACATTGGGCTTGGGGCCCTGAACTCGTTACCAGAATGGTTCAAGGGGCACCGGTTTAGGCCATTCTTGGGAATTTCATAAAACTTCATCATCAGAGTGTCATTTCTTCACTTTTTGTTCACACGAATCGTGTATTCTGATGAGAATCCTGCTTTTTGCCGTGGGATTCTGAACATCACTTGACTTGCCGGCGTCGATTCGGTGAGGAGAGTCAGACGATGGGTTCAACGCGCCGACCTTGGCGACAGGTGTTCATCTGGAAATAGTGCCACTGCCATAGTTACACGCATTGCAGGAAGATGGAGACCAGGTCTGTTCCCGACCAGACCTTAGAGCTCAAACTTGATCATCTGTCGCCAAGGTCGGCGCGTCGAACCGACAGAATCGAGGGGAAGCCGGATCTAAAGATTCGAGTGTTTGCCCTTACAGTCCTGCAGGTTTATTGTCCATATAGGCAATAAATTGTCAAGGGGAGCAACGATACGGCCTTGTGGTTATTCCAGAGGGTCAACACAATTCTGCAGCGAAAGAGTAGGGAGTCAGATTCCGGCGGGGGAAAGTGACCGCCACGGTCCAACTTTCTAGCTGATTGCCGGTCATTCCTTATTTCCTGGAAATGCGTTGGCGACAGCATAAATCGCCGAGTCGAGTCCCCTGCAGTGCATCGTTACCATTTTGGCATGACTGTATTTTGTGGGCAGCGACTCAAGAAGACATTACGCCCGTTGACTTGAACGGCCGAGCAGCCGGTGTTTTGGTGCGGTGCACTGTCAGGAAAAGGGTGAGGGTGAATATGGAGTGTATAAGGAGTTTGAAAGGAATGAAGCAAATGTAGGCGGCCTCCCGGCCCCCTATAAGGAGTGGTTTCCCCAAGGCATTCAGGACCCCGCAGTAAGGTGTCGAGCGGCCATCTTCTGGCCAGCCCAGGCGAAAAATTCAGTTGCGATTCAATCATAGTTGCGGAATAAGAGGCGAGCTGTCGAGGACGTCGTTCGCGCTACCTTGCCTATTGCTTAGCCTGATGAATTCCCATTAGTGTGTTCGAAGCGTTATCCTCTCGTCGTACCCTGCCTCGGAAACGCGAGTTGCGCACTGGCAGAAAGTTGGGTTATATTCTGGGCGGATGGCCCCGGAATCTGCGGTTGCGCCGTCCCTCCTCAGGATCCTCGAACCAACAATGCCACATACTTCGGGGGAATAACGCATGTCTGCACAAGAGCCGATCTACGTTACAGATTTGGGCCAGAGCCGGCCGCAACTGGCCCTTTCGAGCGAGAGACGGAAATACCACTGGCAGGTCGTTCCTTACGAAACCGAGAGTTTCTGCGGCAACATGCTCATCGCGGGCCCGGAAACTGAGGCGCCGCCGATAACTGTACCTCTGGGCGTTTCCGGTTGGCACAGCATCCATATTGGCATGTGGAGCAACTGGACCGACGACCTGGCGCGCGTCAAACTATCCGGCGACAGTTCATTCTTGAAGATAAACCGCGAGTCCGAACAGGGAATGTTTGCCGACAACTACTCGCTGGATGAACGCTATTGGAAGACAGCGGATCTTACCGGCCAGGACATCGTTTTCGGTCAACAGTTGGCGGGTTTTTCACAGCCGACCTATATTGCCTACGTCAAGCTCGTGCCCCTGGATGATGAGGAGGTTGCACGGCTGCTGGCTGATCGCGCTGATAGCAGCAACAAGCGCCTCATCTGTATGAATGACGGGTTCAGCGACTTTGGCCGCTTCCGCCCGACGAGCCGCGAGGAGATTTGGGAGTGGCTTGAGCCGTTCAGAGATACGGACTTTGGGAAAATGTTCTGGTGTCCTGGCGCCGGCGGCGACGTGCTCACCTATCCCTCCGCGATTGGCAGCTTGACTGGCAGCCAGACGAGAGATTTCCCCAGGGTCGTTGACCGAAACATTGGGGAGTCGATGCAGATTCTGGCGGGGGCGGGGATCGACTCGGTGGAGACGGTGGTGGAGTACGGACATCGTGTTGGGCTGGAGGTTCATATCAGCCAGCGGATGGAGGCGTTTCAGTGTTGTCCTCCCTTTGAAGATTATTTTACCGGCGACTTCTACCGGCAGCACCCGGAGTGGCGCTGCATAGACATTGACGGCCGGGAGATCGCGCGGATGAGCTATGCCTTTACCGGGGTGCGCGACTTGATTCTGGGTGTGTTCCGTGAAGTGGCTACGGGCTACGACATTGACGGTGTCAACCCGATTTTCAATCGCGGCGCGCCATTTCTGCTCTATGAGGCGCCGCTGGTCGAAGGGTTCCGGCAGGAAACGGGATTGGAGGCGACGCAGCTGGCTGAGGACGATGAACGGTATTTGCGTTACCGGGCGCGAGTAATGACCGAATTCATGGCCGAATTGCGCAAGGAGATGCAGGAGATCGGCAGGGCGCGGGGCCGGCCGCTGGAAATTTCGGCGCATGTGCTTAACAACGCCGAGAGTAATTTGTTTTACGGGCTGGATGTGCCGGCCTGGGTAGAACAAGGATTGATCGACAATCTGATTTCGTACCCGTGGCGTGATGAGGAAATTGATGTTGACTACTTCGCGCAGCTTACCGGTGGATCGACTGTCCAATACTATCCAGAGATTATGCCTCGAACGATGCCTCCGAAGACTTTCCGGGGCCGTGCGCTGGACTACTACGCGGCAGGGGCTGACGGTCTGTGTTTCTGGGACACCAATGGGCGTCATCAGAGGCTGAAGGAATGGAGCATGATACGCCGCTTGGGGCATCGGGACCAGTTGGCCGAATTTGATGACGGCGATGGACTGTTATACCGGACGGTACCGTTGCGCAGCGTAGGCGGTTATGTTCTGGACAAGTATCCGCCGCATTGGGCCTATTGATGGCTACTTACATTATCAACAGGTTGCTGCTGGCAATCCCGTTGATACTTGGCATTACACTTATCACCTTCAGTTTTATCAGTGTCGCGCCGGGCGACCCGGTGATGGCGATGATCAATCCTGAAGAGGAGATGTCGGCGGCAAACCTTGACCGGCTCAGGGAAGAGTTGGGGTTAAACAAGCCGATCGTCGTACGCTACGCGATATGGCTGGGGCAGTTGGCGCAGGGCAACTTTGGCTATTCGTATCATACGGGCGAACCGGTACTGCGCCGGATCGCGGTGCGATTGCCGGCCACTTTGGAATTGATGGGATTTGCGCTGGTTGCCTCTTCGATATTAGGAATCAGCCTGGGCGTTCTGGCGGCGCTGAAGCAGTATACGATCTGGGATTACGTGCTGACGCTTTTTGCGCTGTTGTCGATTTCGATACCTTCCTTCTTTCTGGCCCTGCTTGCACTGTATGTTTTTGCGCTGAAATTGGGTTGGTTTCCCACTTTTGGAATGCAATCAGTTGCTTTTGACGCGCCGCCGCCGCTGCTGGACAATCTGCACCACTTGGTGCTGCCGGGCGTGATTCTTTCGCTGGATCTGACGGCCGGGCTGACCCGTTATATGCGGTCGGGGATGCTGGAGGTACTTGGGCAGGAGTATGTGACCACTGCCCGGGCCAAGGGCCTTAAGGAGACGCGCGTCGTCATCGGGCACGCGCTGCGAAACGCCTTACTGCCGGTCATTACAATAGTTACACTGCGTCTGCCGATTCTCTTTGGCGGGACTGTCATCATCGAAACCATGTTCCAGTGGCCGGGCATGGGGCGGATGGCGATTCAGGCCATTTCCCAGCGGGATTATCCGGTATTGATGGGGCTGACGTTTGTGGCGGCGGTCCTCATCCTTTTCAGCAATCTGGTTGCAGACATTTTATACGCGGTAGCAGACCCGCGTATTCGCCACGAATAGGGATATGGCCATGCGATCTCCAGAAGAACTTCGCAGTTTGCTGTCAGGGCCGGTGATGTCGGTACATACGCCGTTCATGCGCGACGGAGCGATCGACTACGAAAATTTACGCGGACTGGTGGATAGGGGCATTGAGGCAGGCAGCACAACGATGCTGCTGACGTATGGGGACAGTCTTTTCTCCTTGCTGACGGATGATGAAGTGGCGGTCGTTACCAAGGTGGTGGCTGAACAGGCGGCCGGACGGGCCGCGGTGGTGGCGGCCGACCGCATCTGGTGGACGGGCAAGACGGTCGAGTTCGCCCGGTATGCGCGCGATGTTGGGGCCGACGTGCTGATGGTTTTACCGCCGGACTGGGCGGGTTCCTGCACAGCGGACAGTTTTGTGGCCCACTATGCGGCTGTGGCCGCGGAAATCCCGGTCATGGTTGTGACCAACGTTTTCAGTCGCTCGCAGGCGATGGGATTGGAGGTGCTGGGGAGGTTGCGTGACGAGACGCCGGGCGTCATTGCGATTAAGGACGACCTGGTGGGCGCCTTTGCACGGAAGATGGCACTCCTGCTTTACGGTCACTGGGCGATCATTTCCGGCGGACAGAAGCAGAATCATTTTGACCTGATTCATTATGGTTGCGACGGTTATCTGTCTACTTTCGTCACTTTTGCACCTCAGATTACACAGAGGTACTGGCAGGCAGTGCAGTCGGAGGATTGGGCAGAGGCCGCACGGATCATACGGGAATACGACATGCCCTATTTTGATTATGTGCTAAGTGTGAAGGGCGGCTTTGACGCGGCATTGCATGGTACTTATGAACATTTCGGTCTGTCGCAGCGCTGGAGGAGGGCCCCGTACCACTCGCTGACGGACGAGCAGATGGAGCAGTTATCTCAACTGTTTGTGGACTTGAAACTCAGTTAGCTGACAGGATGATGTCCAGGAGAGGAGCTGGAGGTGCCAGTAACCTGAAGGTCCAGGATCTCTAATCTCTTCTCCGCTTTCTTAACGGTATCGGTAGCGTTACATTCACTTTCCGGGAGGAAAATTATGCGAAGCAGCAAGGTTCATGGCGTGAATCGACGTGCGTTTCTCAAGGCAAGCGCGCTGGCGGCCGGCGCAACGGCGCTGGCGGCATGCGCGCCGGTGGCGTCCGATGCAGGAGCGGATTCGGAAGGAGCGCCGGCGGAAGAGATGCAGCGAGGCAACCTGATTGGACTTTACGGCGGCCCAATTAACAGCTTCAATCCTCTGACAGCTGTGCAGGGCTTTCAGGCGCACTTTTTCCAGTGTGTGCTACCTCCGCTGATCCAACAGAATGTGCCCAAGACCGGCTTTGTGCCGATCATGGCGGAGAGTTGGGAGGTATCAGACGATGCAACGCAGTACACCTTCCACATTCATCCGGACGCAAAGTGGCACGACGGCACTGATTTTACGGCCGAGGACGTACTTTACACGTACGAACTCTACTTGAACCCGGCGACAAAGTCGCGCCAGGTCAGCAACCTGGCCATGATCGAGGGGGCCGAGGCCTACTCGAACGAAGAGGCGGACAGTGTAGCCGGGATTACGGTGGTGGATGACAAGACCATCCAGTTCACTACTGCATACCCGACCGGTCTGTTTCTCTTTCAGGCTACGAATTCGATTCTGCCGAAGCATGTACTGGGCGACGTCGCTCCCGACACGCTGGAGAACCAGTCCTTCTTCTTCGAAGACCCGCTCGGTTCGGGCCCGTTCAAGTTTGTGGAGTACCAGGCCGATCAGTTTATTCGCCTGGATGCCAATGACGACTGGCACTGGGGCAAGCCCAAACTGGGAAGCTACATCATGCAGATCGTGGCTTCGCCGGACGTGGGACAGATTGCACTTGAGAGGGGCGAGGCGCACTTCAACGCGTGGGGCGGGCTCAACACGGGCTCCAGTGAGGTCGTGCAGTCGTTCATCGACAATTCCGACTTCAAGGTCGTGGCAACAACGGGTGTCGTATTCACTGCCTATTCATTCAACTTGAGGCGGGGATTCTTTGCGGACAAGCGTGTGCGGCAGGCGTGGTTGCATGCGCTGGACAGGAAGAAGATTATTGAAGTGTTCCAGGGCGGCAACGGGACGATCTACAATTCCCCGCTGATTCACGGCTGGTCGATTCCTGACGACCTTAACCCTTACGACTACGACGGCGACCTGGCGCGCAGTTTGCTGGAGGATGCAGGGTGGGACTTTGACCAGGAGGTTACTGTCAACCTGATCACTCTGAGGAGTGAGGAGGCGCGTGCCCAGGTTGCGGCTGAGAAGCAGATGCTCGAGGAGGCCGGGTTCAAGATCAAGATCGAGGAGATGGATAGCTCGGTGTGGGTGGAGCGATTCTACGACACGCACGATTTTGACGCGGTGCGGGTGGGCTTCGGTTCCTTCCCCGATCCGGATGGATTCCTCAAGTTCCACCTGACTACGCAGGGCCGCAACGCCAACGGCTATTCTGAAGCGATTGGCGGCGACTTTGAGGATATGGTGATCGAGGCGGGTCAGTTGACCGACCAAGCCGCTCGACAGGAGATTTATTTCGAACTGCAGAGGACGCTGAACGACAACCCGTCGCATGCGCCGCTGTATGTCGGCAATAATGTCTGGGTCTTCAACGGCGGCGTCAACATACCGGAGATTACAGACCAGGGTGTCGTTGGTAGCCTGGCGGATATGTCCAACCCGCTGCCCGCCAAACGGGACTGGTGGACAAACCTGGAAGGCTGGTCGTTCGACGGATAGAAAAGGAGTGGAAGAGAGGGGGGAGAATGACGGGCATTCTCCCTCCTCTCAGGCCAGCTGAAGTCGGAGATGCGACCTGTCTGTAGGTAACGCCGCGCCATGACCAGCGCCCCCATGCCAGAAAAAAGTTCAGAGCAGGTGGATTTGACGGCGAGAAAGAGCCCCAATACGGTGGCGGCTCGCTTTCGCCGCCACAAGGTGGCAGTTGCCAGCTTGGTGATCATTGCTGTGCTGGGTTTTGTGGCGGTTTTCGCGCCATTTGTGGCGCTGAAAGACCCTTACACTGTTGACCTGGACAAGATCCGGCAGCCTCCCAGCGCAGAGCACATTCTTGGTACCGACTCGGCAGGCCGGGATATGTGGGCGCGCATGGTTTACGGCGCGCGCATCTCGATGTCGGTTGGATTTGTCGCCAACGTGATTTCGATTACAATCGGCGTTTTGATCGGTACGGTCTCGGGTTACATGGGCGGGCGGATCGACAATGTTCTGATGCGCTTCACCGAACTGGTGATGAACTTCCCCACCTTTTTCGCAATTCTTATGTTGGTGGCCTTGCTGGGGCCAAATATCATCAATGTGATGGTGGTCATTGGGGTGTTAGGTTGGGAGGGGTTGGCGCGGTTGCTGCGGGCGCAGGTCCTTTCGTTGCGTGAACAGGCATTTGTAGAGGCGGCCCGTTGCATTGGCACACCACATTCCCGGATAGTTTTCCGCCACATTCTGCCGAATCTGCAGCCGTATATTCTGGTGGCGGCGACTTTGGGCGTTGCCGGTACGATACTGACTGAGTCGGCGCTGTCGTTTCTGGGCTTGGGCGTGCAGATTCCCCAGGCCAGCTGGGGCAGTATGCTCAATTCGGCCCAGTCTCTTACGGTACTTACAAATTCTCCCTGGCTGTGGTTGCCACCGGGCATTGCCATTTCGGTAGCGGTACTGGCGATGAACTTTGTCGGCGATGGACTGAGAGACGCTTTTGATCCTCGCATGGAGGTGTAAGCAATGCCTGCGCACGATGATGCGATCTACATTACCGACCTTGACCGCTGTCAGCCACAGACCGCCATTTCTGCCAGCCCCAAACGACACGCCTGGCATGCACAGCCATATGAGACTGCGGAATTGAGCGGTCATATGCTCTGCGCCGGGGAAGAGACGGCGGCACCGGAAGTGGCTGTCGGCCTTGAATTGAGCGGATGGCATCGCATCTACATTGGTGTCTATCCAGAACACAGAGGAATCGCCGCGGTGGAGGCGAGGTTGAGCGACGACCCGTGTTTTTCGCGTTTGAACATGGGCGCGGAGTGGGCGCCTTCAAGTCCGCACGGGCACAGTGTATACGAGTTGTGGTGGAAGGAGGCGGATCTGACGGGGCAGGAGCTTTTCCTTCGACAGGTCTGCACGCCAACGGGCACAGGTGATGAGGCGGCGGCGGTGTCTTGCCAGCGCACTAAGGTTGCTTACGTCAAGCTTGTCCCGCTGTCAGAGGAGGAGGTGGCTGGCCTGAAGGCTGAACGAAGGCGTTCGGACACGCGCACGCTTTATGCGCACAACGACGCGCACGGTTATCTCTTCCTGTATGGGACGGCGACCGAGGAGGCGGTGAGAAACGAGATCGAACCATATCGAAACACTGATTTTTCGCGACTCTACTGGGAGTGCGGCGCGGGCGACCTGATGTTTTACCTGGGGCAGGCCGGGCGACTTCCGGCGGCCGACGGAATCGAAGACTTTGACAGGCAGGGGGACCGGCTACACGCAGAGACATGGCGTTCCTTCCGCGAGAGTCAATTGGACCCATTTGTGGTTGCCTTAAATGCCGCCCACGAAATTGGACTCAGTTTTCATGCGAGCTACCGTCCGGCGGGGTTCTTTTATCCGGCGCCGCTGGAACAGTGGAACGCCGGGAGTCTCTACTTTACGCGGCCGGACCTGCGCATGGTGGGGAAGGACGGAAGAATCGCGCCGCGAGTATCGTATGCATTTGCCGACACGCGCCGTTTCGTAATCGACATGATGCTGGAGGTTGCGCAACATCCTATTGACGGCATCTGCATTCTCTACAATAGGCGGCCGCCATTGGTGGACTATGAGCCGCCGCTGGTTGAGGGGTTCAAGGCTGCGTACGGAGAGGACCCACGGCAGTTGGCGGACGATGACCCGCGCTGGTTGGCCCACCGGGGTACGGCTCTGACGGAGTTTCACCGGGAACTTCGGGAGGCTCTTGACGAGCTGGCGCGCGAGCAGGGGCGAGAGCGGATCAAGGTGTCGGCGTGTGTGTTGAACAGGGATGAGAACCTGCAGAACGGGCTCGACCTGAAGAGCTGGGTTGCCGAGGCGCTGGTGGATACGTTGATTCCGTACACGGACTTGCCCGGACTGGATAGTATGGGGATGGCCTGGGAGGACGGGGCGGAGGTTCGATATTTTGTCGAGTTGGTCGAGGGCACAGAGTGCCAACTTGCGCTCAATGTGATGCCGCGCCACATGTCTGCGGAGGCGTTCCGGCGTAAGGCTGCTGCTCTTTACGGGCAGGGGGTTGAGAACCTGTTCTTCTGGGATTCGGCGGGGCCGAGCGGGCGCGCAAACTACAGCGCAAGTTGGAATACGCTGCGAAGGCTGGGACACCGCGAAGAGATCGAGCAGTGGCTGCGGCAAGGGGAGCCGAGTCTGCCGCCGGTATCGGTTGCGCTGCGTCGTGTAGGAGACTATGACCTAACCTATCAGACGCCCGGCTAAAGGACACGGGTCGGGCTGCCACATGCTTTGACCGCATGTCTTCTTTTGGGGCGTTTGGCCTGTCTTTAGTGAGGCCTGGTCTGTGGCGGTCCCGGGTCGATGGAGAAGGCAAGGGCGTCGAAGTTACGGCGTATCAGTTCGAAACGCAGGGCTTCACTTGCGGTGTCATCCCACAGGTTTTCAAATTCACCGGGGTCTTTTTCCAGGTCGTAGAGTTCTCCTTGCTCGTGACCGTGATAGACGACGACTTTGCGGCGCCGGTCCCGGTACATGGTGGCATAGCTGCCTTCGTACTGCGCGCGACCGGGGATGTCGGGATTGAGGGCGCGATAGTATTCGCAGCGGACGAAGTCGCGATGCTGATGCGGCGGGGCCTCGCCGGTGAGAATGGGAAGCAGCGACCTACCCTGCATTCCATGCGACGGGGTCAGACCGGCTAACTCCAGAAGCGTGGGCGCGATGTCGAGAAGCTCGACTAAAGCGTCGCTGACGAAGCCGGCAGGCGCCGCGGGTGCGTCTTCTTCAGGCGGGTCTGCCTCCGAATCCTCTACTCCATTTTCTTCCTCATCGTTGGAATCTTCGACTGCAGAGCTAACATCGGGAGGCGGCTCTTCTTGCGCGGGGAAGTGGCCTGGCCAGCTGATAATTAGCGGAACCCGCACCAACCCCTCGTTGAACCGGCAACCTTTGAGAAGGAGACCGTGGTCTCCCAGCATTTCGCCGTGATCGCTTGTAAAGATGATGACGGTGTTTTCGCGTTGTTCTGTCTCTTCAAGCGCGGCAACCAGCCGACCGATGTTTTCGTCTATCAGCTCGATCATGGCGTAGTAGGAGGCGATGATGTCCTGGGCATCGAAATCTTGCGGCACCCTGGCAGGGTTCTGAAAGTCTCCGGGAATCTTTTCCTGTGCGGCCAAGTCACTCTGGCGGAACAGAGGCGAGGGCATTTTGGCGGCGTCATATCGATCGCGATACTCCTGGGGCGGGTCGAAGGGGGAGTGGGGATCGAAGACGTTTACGCTCATTAGCCAAGGTCCCTTGCGCCTTTTCTCAGACAGGAAGTCGATGGCGCGGTCGGTACACCAGGTCGTTTGGTGCAGTTCCGGCGGGATTGAGGCCGGGTCTTCTCTGAGGTCGCGCAGGGAATAGCCTTGGGCGGCCAGCCAGTCGGCGTAGGCGTGGCCGGATGGGTAGCGGTCTTGTGGGTCGTGGCTCCAGTGGAATACTCGGTAGCCGTCTTCTTCAGGGCGAGGCTCTTCGCGACCGTGTGCGCCGGCCAGGTGAAACTTGCCGCTGAGGCCGCAGTCGTAGCCGTTTTCGGCAAGGAGTGCGGTTACGAGCGGAGCGCCATCGCCCCATGCTTCGTTGCCATTCATGCAACCGCGCACGTTGGCGGGATAGCGCCCGGTGAGGAAGCTGGCCCTGCTTGGCGTGCAGATCGGGCTCTGGCAGAAAGCGTGGGTAAAGGCTACGCCTTCCTCTACGAGTCGATCCAGGTTGGGTGTGTTGATATGGGGATTGTTGAGGGCGTGAATTGTGTCGAATCTCTGCTGGTCGGTGCAGAACCAGAGGATGTTGGGGCGATCTTGTTTCATCGTTGGGCCTCCTTAGTTAGTAGTTACTTTTCTGTGAAGATTCCTTTTTCTGGTGAAAACAGAATTTGAACGCGTCAACTGAATGGAAGAGGCGTGATCGGGTTGCGGTTTGCACCTGTGTATTGCACCGTATTGAGAATCAGCGCAACGGGCTCGACTTAGAGAGTTGGATCGCGGAAGCGTTGATCGGTACGCTGATCCCTTACATTGTCTTGCCGGAATCGAATAGCAAGAGTTGGGCCAGGGAGGATGAGGAGGCGGTTGGCCTTTTTGTCGAACAGGTGGATGGCACAGATTGCCAACTCGCTCATAGTGTATTGCTGTGCCTTATGTCTCCGGAAGCGTTTTGCCGCAAAGTAGGTTCAATTACAGCGCAAGATTTTGAGAATCTTTTCTTTTGGGATTCAGCGCGCCCTCGCGGGCGCGCCGACTTCAGGTCAGCCTGGAACGCGTTGCGACGTCTTGGACACGGGGAAGAGATTGAGCGGTGGCGTCTTTTGGAGGACCGAACCTTGCCTCCGCGTCGGCTTCGTTACACAGGCTTTGTGACTTCGACCTGACTTACCACACTCCCGGTTGGAGAGAGGAGATCAGGTCTTCACTCTGTTTGGCTGCGTTGTCATGGCCTGCCGTACTTGATCTCCTGTTCAGAAAGGTGTCTTCTGCGGTGGGCCCGGGTCGACAGAGAAGGCCAGGGCGTCAAAGTTTCGTCGCATCATTTCGAAGCGAAGATCGGCAAAGTCGGGGTCACTCCACAGGTTATTGAATTCGCCGGGATCTTCCTCCAGATCGTACAGTTCTCCATGCGAATGGCCGTGGTAGACGACGACTTTGTGGCGTTGGTCTCTATACATTGTGGCATAGCTGCCTTCGTATTTTACGCGGCTGACAACAGCGGGATTTTGAGCCCGATAGAACTCACAACGGACAAAGTCGCGGTGTTGATCGGGCGGCAGTTCGCCGCGCAGAATCGGCAGGAGAGAACGGCCCTGCATTCGGAGGGGGACGGGCAGGCCGGCCAGTTCGAGCAGCGTTGGCGCGATGTCGATTAACTCAACCAGGGCGTTACTGACGAATCCGACAGTGGACGGTGCGTCGTCTTCGGGGGGGCTGTCATTGGACACCTCCGCGGTCGTTTCATTCTCTTCGCTGGATCCGTCATCATCGGGACTATTTTCGGAACGAGGCTCTTGCTGCAAGGGGAAGTGACGCGGCCAACTGATTATCAGCGGTACCCGTACAGCCCCCTCGTAGAATCGACAGCCTTTCGTAATCAGGCCGTGATCTCCGAGCATCTCGCCATGATCGCTGGTGAAGATGATGACGGTGTTTTGGCGTTGGCCGGTTTCTTCGAGCGCTGCGAGCAGTCGTCCCACATTGTCGTCGATCAGCTCGATCATGGCGTAGTAGGCTGCGATCACGTCCTGGGCTTTGAAATCCTGAGGGGGACGGGATGGGTTCGGGAAGTCGCCGGGAATTGCCGATTGTGTAGTGATGTCGGTCTGGCGAAAGAGTGGGGCGGGCATTTCGGACGCATTGTAGCGATCGCGGTATTCCTGTGGCGGATCGAAAGGCGCATGGGGGTCGAATACGTTTACGCTCATCAGCCAAGGGCCTTGGCGGCGCTTCTCGGACATGAACTCGATGGCGCGGTCGGTACACCACGTGGTCTGGTGCAGCTCCGGGGGGATGGAGGCTGGGTCCTCCCTCAAGTCTCGAAGGGAAAACCCTTGCGCGGCCAGCCAGTCGGCGTAGGCGTGGCCGGATGGGTAGCGATCTTCGGGATCGTGACTCCAGTGGAAGACTCTATAGCCGTCTTCTTTAGGGCGAGGTTCTTCGCGGCCGTGTGCGCCGGCAAGGTGGAATTTGCCGCTGAGTCCGCAGTCGTAGCCGCTTTCTGCCAGCAGAGCTGTCACGAGCGGGGCGCCTTCACCCCATTCTTCGTTGCCGTTCATGCAACCGCGCACGTTGGCGGGATAGCGCCCGGTGAGGAAGCTGGCCCTGCTAGGCGTGCAGATGGGGCTCTGGCAGAAGGCGTGGGTAAAGGCGACGCCTTCCTCGACAAGTCGATCCAGGTTGGGTGTGTTGATGTGGGGATTGTTGAGGGCGTGAATTGTGTCGAATCTCTGCTGGTCGGTGCAGAACCAGAGAATGTTGGGGCGCTCTTTTGCCATGACTGGACCTCTTTGGTTGGTTAATCCGTAACTAAGTGACTATTTACTTTGGTTGTCTTGACAAGCCGCTTAACCATGTCGCGATTCAAGAAATCCAAATGCGAAAAAGGTTGAGCATCCGCCACCTTGCTTGAACCGCATCGCAGGCATGAAGACAAACGATGGGCAAGGCGGATTTTGTGGGACGGGTTCGTTGCGGGGAGCGTCCCGCGGCGCCCAGAGGGCCGAATGCTCGACCTTCTCTAAAGCAAGGACATGATTGAGAGGGTCCACTTGGAAATCTATTCCTGTGTGATCAGGTAGACTGTGCCGTTGGCGTAGCCAGTAACATAGAGATTTCCGTCCTCATCTGTTCCGATGCTGCTCACCGGCAAGGAGGCGTTCAAGATTAGCTCGCTCTGCCATGCGCCAGAGTTCTGCTGCGGTGAACCGGATGATTCAAGTGAATCCGGTTCTTGTAGGCTCCAAATGTCGCCGCGGCAGAAATCGGCGAAGATAAACCGGCCTTTCAATTTGGGTATTTCGCTGCCGCGGTATAGTACCCCGCCCACAATAGCGCAGCCACGCGTGTGGTCGTACTCGGCTACAGGGGGATCGAAGATTCCTGCCTGGCTGCAGGGGTAGGGCAGGTCGCCGAGTTTGGGACATCGCGTCCCTTCAATCGTTGGCCATCCGTAGTTCTCCCCGCCGCCGCTGGCAGCCGGCTGGAAGTTCAATTCTTCTCTGTCGTTGTGTCCTGTATCAGGGATGTAGAAATCGCCTGTGTGGCCGTCGAATGCGAAGCCCCAAGGATTTCTCAGCCCCAACGCCCAGATTTCGTCGCGGAAGTTGTCGTCCTCAATATAGGGATTGGTGGCAGGGACGCCATATGGACTGGCTCCGGATTCCACATCAAGCCGCAGAATCTTTCCCAGGAGCAGTTGCGGGTCCTGCGGGAAATCGACTGGACGGCCTTCGCTTCCGCCGTCGCCAATAGCAACGTACAGGTAGCCGTCATTTGGACCAAATGCGAGACTGCCCCCGTTGTGTGCGTGATGGGGTTGACTCACGGCGAGGAGGATTTCCTCGCTGTCCTGGTCGGCTGTGGCGCCATCGTCTGTGGTGGAAAAGCGACTGAGGACTAGGTCACCGCCAAGATTGGTATAGCTCACGTAGAATTGCTGGCTAGTCCCAAAGGTGGGGGGAAACGCGATGTTCATGAGCCCGCGCTCCCCGCAGCAGGTTAGCTGATCTGATATATCGAGAAAGGGGGTACTGTTGACGACTCCATTTTGGACGATGCTGATACGGCCTCTCTGCTCCACGATGAAGATTCGATCGCTGCCGTCTCCGGCATGGGTAACCTGAACCGGCAGATCCACGCCTTCCAGAAATTTTTCAAGTCTAATTGAGGAGGGCTTCGCACTCTGGTTTGGGGGAGAGAGAGGCGAACCTAATATTCTCACCTCCCGCCAAGCGACCCAACTGGGACTTTCGAGTGTTTGAACGAGGATTTCCTTAACGGGTTTGGGAGGATCGAATTCGATAGTCAGGGTTTGCCCATCTTCTGTGTGCAGGTCAGCGAATCGCCTGGAAAACGTCCTCACGCCTGACCCATTATCTACCCACATGACATGAGTAGTCGGACCAGGAGGAGCCTGAGCAATAACCAACTCAACCCTTTCGACAAGATGCGGTTCATCGAGAGCGATAGCAAGCCACTGAGCAGGAAAATCCAATGAATTCCAGATCGTATCAAGGTCGCCATCGATGGCATTTTGGGCAGTCTCTTCACCCAGATGGGCGCGTACTTTTCCCAGCAGCGCTACATTTTGGTTATTGGGCACCGGTGTTGCGGTAAGCGGTTAGTTCTGTGATGTTTTGGTGGAAACTGTAGGGGTTCCAGGCGGAGAGGACTGCCGAGGGGGCTCGGCCGTTGAAGCGGGAAGTTCCGGTACCGGTTGTAATTCGCAAGAGGCCAAGGCAATAAGAGTAAGCAGCAGGCTTGTCAACGTGACGGCGATTCTCATGTATGGCTACTCCTGTCGGACCGGGAAATGTGTTCACTGAATGGACGGCTAGGATGAACGCTGTTTCAAGAACTCTGAACTGACTGTGCGAGCGGGGCAGGTAGGCGGGTCTTCTGTCTACTTCGACGTGATCTTGTAAATTGTACCATTTTGGTAGCCGGATACGTAGACATTGCCCTCTTCGTCGTCGCCAATGCTGCTGACGGGGACGCGGGCGTTTGCGAGGAGTACGCTCCTCCAGGATACTACAGCATTCCCGGCGACGGTGTCCACAATGCGGCTGAGCTCCCATATATCACCGCGACAGAAATCGGCGAACAGGAAACGGCCTTTCAATTGGGGTAGCTCGCTGCCGCGATAGACAACGCCGCCGACTATAGCGCAGCCACGAGTGTGGTCGAATTCGGCTATTGGAGAGGTGAATTCTTTTGCATGGCTGCAGGGAAAAGGCAAGTCGGGAAACTCTATACACCTGGTGCCTTCGACGGTAGGCCAGCCGTAGTTTTCGCCTCCAAGACTGGATGAAGGCACGTAATTCAGTTCTTCGCGAAGGTTGTGTCCAGTGTCGGGGAGATAGAGTTCGCCGGTGTGGATGTCGAACGCGAATCCCCATGGGTTTCTCAGGCCCATTGCCCAGATTTCGGGGCGATAGCCGTCGACATCGACAAATGGATTGCTGGCGGGGATGCCATAGGGTAGGTCTGCAGATTCGACATCGATTCGCAGAATTTTGCCCAATAGCAGGCCGGGGTCTTGTCCGGTATGCATAGGATTGCCGGCACTGCCGCCATCTCCCATGCCGATGTACAGGTAGCCGTCTTCAGGTCCGAATACAAGGCGGCCTCCGTTGTGCGCTTCATGTGGTTGACCGACGGTAAGCAGAATTTCTTCGCTGGCCGGATCTGCAATGTCGGGATCGTCTGTGGTTTTGAAGCGGCTGATGACAGTGTCGCCGTCGAGATTGGTATAGCTCACGTAGAACTGCTGGCTGGCGGGAAAGGAGGGGGGAAAGGCGATGTTGAGTAGGCCGCGCTCTTCGCAGCAGCTAACCTGATTGGAGATATCGAGAAAGAGGACGTCGTTGGCGACTCCACTGTGGACGACTTTGATGCGGCCATGCTGTTCCACTACGAAGACGCGGCCGCTACCATCCCCGGCATGGGCAACCTGTACCGGTAGAACCAGGCCTTCCAGGAACATTTCCAGCCCGATCTGAGGCGGCGTATCGTTTTCGTTTTGGCGGGAAATTGGCGTTCCAAATATTTTCACATCCTGCCAGGCGACCCAACTTGGGCTGTCAAGCGTTTGAACCAGGATCTCTCTGACGGGACGCGGCGGGTCTACTTCAATGGAAAGTATCTGCCCATTCTCGGTGTGGATTTCAGATAGCTGCCTGAATAGCGTTCGCACGAGTGACCCGTTATCGAGCCACAAGAGGTGCGTTGTCGAGCCGGGAGGCGCTTGCGCAACAACCAACTCAATGCTGTCCACAAGATACAGGTCATCGAGAGTAATTGCAATCCACTGGGAGGGATGTTGGAGGGAGCTCCAGGCGGTTGCGGGATCGCCATCAAGGGCCCTATCAGCCGACTCTGTTTCGGCCGAGGCGCGTGCGGTTCCGGAGAGCGCAAGGTTCGGGCGCGGCGGCGTTGATTCAGTAGCTGTGGGCTCCGGTGTGGCTGAAGGTGTAGGTGCCGGGGTGGATGTGGCTGGAGTTAGCTGGGTTACCTTGGTCTTTGCGGCAGGTTGATCGGGCTCCGATTGTGCGGCACAAGAGGCGGTGACGATCAGAGCCAGAAGCGCCAGGAAGATTGCTCCGAGAACTCTTATTTGTCGCCTGTCGAAAGGTAAACGCAGGTGCGGTTGCGAAGAACTGGGCATGCACAGGGGCGAAAACAGGATTTGGGATGCCTCCAGCAAGTCTGTGAATACGCGAGGAGTGGTATTATCTCTCTGTGATCATGTAAATGGTACCATTCTGGTAGCCGGCGGCGTAGACATTGCCGTCCTGGTCTTCGCCGATGCTGCTTACTGGAAAGCCGGCGTTGGTGAGGTGTGCGCTGTGCCATCCCTCTGACGCATGCCCTGTCGCGCCATCTTCAGTGCGCTTCAGTCCCCAGATGTCGCCGCGACAGAAGTCTGCGAAGAGGAAGTAACCGTACAAGTCGGTGTGGCGGCTACCCCGATAGACTGCTCCTCCGACAACTGCGCAGCCTTGGGAATGGTCATATTCGGCTACAGGCAGGGTCAGTCCATCGGCGGAACAAGCCAGGAAGTCGTGCTCGAAACAGATATTTCCTTCCATGACTGCCCAACCGTAATTTCGACCAGCTTGACTCTCTGCGGACTGAAAGTTTACCTCTTCACGCAGGCTGCCGCCCACATCGGTCATGAATAGATCGCCGGTCTGCCGATCAAAAGCGAATCCCCAAGGATTTCGCAGACCCAATGCCCAGATTTCAGGCCGAAATTGGTTCGAGTTGACAAAGGGATTGTTGGCGGGGACAGTGTAGGGCTTGGAACCCGACTCCACATCGATACGCAGGATTTTCCCCAGTAAGGTGTCGGGCCTCTGCGCCCAGTTGTCAGGATCCCGAAACGTACCGCCGTCGCCGCTGCCGATGTAGAGATACCCGTCCTTTGGCCCGAAAGCCAGATGGCCGCCATTGTGGACCTTGTAGGGTTGTTCGATTGTCAGCACAATTTCCTCACTTGCCGGATCGGCAATATCCGGATCGTCGGTGGCGGTGAAGCGGCTGATTACCGTATTGCCGTCGATGTTCGAGTAGCTGACGTAGAAATGTTGGCTGGCTGCGTAGCCGGGTGGAAAGGCGATGCCAAACAAGCCCTGCTCACCGCAACAGATGACGCGATCGGTAATGTCAAGGAAGGGCGATTCGAGAAGGAGTGCATCCTTGACGGTTCGGATACGGCCTTTCTGTTCGGCCACAAAAAGTCGGCCGCTGTTGTCGCCTGCATTCGCTATGAGGACGGGAAGTTCCAGGCCTGTGACGAACTCGTTGAGCCGTGCTTTTGGTGCATCGTTATTCGCCCTCAAATTTGCGGTTCCCGTGCCCAGGACCCTAACTTCCGGCCAGGCAACATTACCGGGACTTTTCAGGGTGAGCACCATTACCTCATTGACGATGCGAGGCGGCTGGATAGGGACAGTGAGCACACCGTTTTCATCAGGGAGAATGTCGGTGATCCGCTTGAAAAGAGTGCGGGTTCCGGAGCCGTTTCCCAACCAGATTTCGAAGGTAGTTGGACCGGGTTTGTCCAGCGGGAAGACCAGATCCAACTGGTCTACGACGTAGAGGTCCTCCAGGATGACTGAGAACCATTGCGGCGGGGGTTGTCTGGAATCCCAGAGCGTTGATAGATCTCCATCGATAGCCAGCCCTGTTGATTGGCTTTCACCTGAAGCCCGCCCTACGCCGTTTAAAGCAATGTTGACCCGTGAAACCTGAGTAGTTGGAGGACCGGCCGGCCTTTCGGCGAGCATATAGAGGGCGCCGTCGCTGAGACTGGTAGCGTAAAGGGTACCAACTTCGTCGCGGCCGATGCTACTGATTGAAATTGGCGCGTTTATCAGCAGTGTACTCTGCCATCCCGTCTGATCGTTGCCGTCGGGCCTTTTCAGACCCCAGATGCGGCCGCTACAGATATCAGCATACAGGAAGAGGCCTTGCAAACTTGGAGGCCCGGGCCCGCGATAGACGGCGCCGCCGGAAATAGCGCATCCTTGCGAGTGGTCATATTCTGCGATCGGCAGTGTCAGACCTTCTGCACTACAGGGGACGACGAAATTGTCGAAGCAGAGGTTGCCCTCCATCCTGTACCAGCCATAATCCTCGCCGCCGGTACTGGAGGCCGGCTGGAAGTTGATTTCTTCGCGTCGCCGGTTCCCGGAATCTGGAATGAAGAGGTCGCCTGTTTTTTCGTCAAAGGCGAATTCGGCTGGGTTGCGCAGGCCAAGCGCCCATATCTCGCCACGGTAGCCGTCGACCTGTGTAAAGGGATTGTTGTCGGGGACAGCATATGGCTTCACACCCGATTCCACGTCGATACGCAGCAGCTTGCTTAGGAGGACGCCAGGGTCCAAGGCCGGGTTGTCAGGGTAGCTGAAGGAGCCGCCGTCTCCGCTGGCCAAGTAGAGGTAGCCGTCGTGCGGTCCGAATGCCATGTGGCCGCCGTTGTGATGTTCTGCTGGTTGGTCGATGGTAATAACGACCTCTTCACTGTCCGGATCGGCTTTGTCCGGGTCGTCGGTTGTGTGGAAGCGACTGATGACGGTATGGCCGTCGATATCGGTATAGCTCAGGTAGAATTGCTGTTTGGCGGCAAAGGAGGGTGGGAATGCAATGTCGATCAGCCCCCGGTGTCCGCAACAGCGGACGCGATCGGTAATATCCAGGAACGGTTCATCGAGGGCGGCTCCGTTCTTGACGATGCGGATGCGCCCTTTCCTTTCGGCCACGAACAGACGCCCACTCTGATCGTTGGCGTGGGTAACTTTCACGGGCATTTCCAGCCCGGTTGCGGTTGGCTGGAGTCTAAGTTGAGGCATGTTGTTCACTTGGACGGGGCTGGTCACCGGCAGGCCATAGACGCTCACCTCGCGCCAGGCCACCCAACTGGGACTGTCAAGGGTAAGAATCAGGACTTCGTTGACGGTCTGGGGAGGATCGAGCTTCACTTCCAAGACCTGACCATCTTCGGTAGGCACATTGGTAAGCCGCGCGAGGCGGGTGCGACTGCCGGAACCATTGCCGAGCCAGATTTCATGCGTGGTTGGACCGGCAGGGGACTGTGTGATGGCCATCCGAATTCTGTCTACGATATATAGATCGTCGAGAAGAACTGAGAACCACTGCGGGGCGGGCTGTTGTGAACTCCAGACTGAGTTGATGTCGCCGTCAATAGCGAGGCCTGCTGTGTCCACATCGACTGTCAGAAGGCCGGTCTGGTTTCTCGTTGAGCCTGTTGCATAGGCCCGCATTGCGACATTTTCTCCAGCTGGCGGAGGTCCGAAAGGGGCGGCATGCCATAGGGATGCCGGAGAAACTGAAAGGGTCAGATTGGCGATTGCTGCTGTTGGGCCGGCTGTGATACCGGCCGCAGGAACGCCTTCGGTAGTTGACAGGCATGCCGCCGCAGTGAGGACGGAAAGTACAATTATATGTAGGCTGACTATTCTCGCCATGGACTATGCGCTGTTGCTCCGGGCTGGATTGGACCTGAACTCTTTCGACACTTCCCCGCTGGATTTCTGCATGTGGGGGCTAAGGCCGATGTGTCATTTCTCGGTAAGAATGAAGACCACGCCGGCGGTTTCAGCGTGGCCGGTTAAGTAGACGTTGCCCTCTTCATCGACTCCAGCACTACTGATAGGCATTCCAGCCTTTGTCAATAGTTCACTCCGCCATCTGCCCTGGTTTTGGTTCGTTTCATTGTTGTCAAACTGTTCCACGCCATAAATGTGACCGGTACAGTAGTCGGCAACGATGAATGTCCCCTGAAGTTGAGGAAGCTCTTCTGCGGTGTAGACGGCTCCGCCGACAATTGCGCACCCGCGGGTGTGGTCGTAAGAGGCCACGGGCAGGATCAGGCCGCCGGCGCTACAGGAAAGGATGTCATGCTCAAAACAGATTTCTCCTTCCATAATAGGCCAGCCGTAGTTTGCACCACCGGGAAATCCTGCGGGCTGGTAATTCACTTCCTCGCGCTTGTAGTTGCCTGTGTCCGGCAGGTACAGGCCGCCGCTATGTTTGTCAAAAGCAAACCCCCATGGATTGCGCAGGCCCAGAGCCCAGATTTCAGGGCGGTATTTACTGTCCTGTACGAAAGGATTGTCCGGGGGGATGGCGTAGGGCACGGCGCCCGACTCCACATCGATGCGCAGGAGTTTGCCCAGCAATGTATCGGAAGACTGCCCGCTGTTCTCCGGATCGCGGGGGAGACCGCCGTCGCCGCTGCCGATATAGAGGTAACCGTCTTCCGGGCCGAATGCCAGATGGCCGCCGTTGTGGTTCTCGTGGGATTGATCGATGGTGAGCAGTATTTCCTCGCTGTCTTCATCTGCCCGATTCGGGTCGACGGTGGTGGCAAAACGGCTGATGGTGGTTGCACCTTGACTGTTAGTGTAACTCAGGTAGAAGTGCCCGCTCTCAGGATAAGTCGAAGGGAATGCCAAACCGAACAAGCCCCTCTCACCGACGCAGCAGCTGACGCGCCCTGAAATATCCAGGAAAGGAGTATCAATTGTGACACCATGATTGACTATGCGGATGCGGCCTGGCTGTTCGACAACGAAAATGCGGCCGCTGCCGTCGCCGGCGTGCGTCACTCGCACTGGATATTCCAGCCCCGTTGCAACCTCTGCGACTTCGTATTCGGGGGCATTATTGTCCGACTCGGAGACGGCAACTTGGGTACCGAATACCTGCAGATCACGCCAGGCGACCCAGCTTGGGCTGTGAATGGTCAGAATCAGCACTTCGTTCACGATCTGTGGCGGTCTGATTTCGATAGTAAGCGTCAGGCCGTCCTCAGTGTGAACGTCGGACAGGCGCTTATAGAAGGTGCGCAGGCCCGACCCATGTCCCAGCCACACTTCGTGCGTGGTCGGACCAGGAGGCGCCTGGGTGATGATCATCTCTACTCTGTCTACCAGATAGGGTTGATCCAAACCGATAGCGTACCACTGCGGCGCAGACTGTTGGGAACTCCAGATTGTTTCCGGATCGCCATCGATGGCCAAGTGCGCTGCTTCGTCGGGGACCAGATGGCCTTCAGCGCCTCTGATGTAGGCGAGGCCGGATGCCAGAGGGGCGACATTGTCCCCAAGCGGGGCGCTCATGACTGGGGTGACGGATGGCGTTGTGGCAGGAGAGAGTGAGATTTTCAGATTGGCGAGAGGCTGGGAGGTGTCGGATGATCCGGGGGCAGATTGACCGACATTGTTTGTTGAAGAACAGGCGGCTACGAAGAGAGCCAATAACACGACACCAAGAAAGCAGCAGATTTTTTTCGTTTCGGTCATGGCATTACTTTGGCTATGCGTAGCCTGATTCTGATAGCTATTGAAGGGAGAGCAGGCGTCTAGTACGACCAGTTCACCTTTCATACTCATTGTTCCACCAGCATGTAGACGGCGCCGTCTTGATAGCCGGTAAAGTAGATATTGGCTTCTTCGTCTTTGCCGACACTGCTGATTGGAACAGATGCGTTGGCAAGCAGTTCGGTGTGCCACAAGTTCTGGGAACCTAAATGGGGAGGTTTCAATCCCCATATCCGCCCACTACAGAAGTCGGCGAACAGGAAAAGACCCTGTAAATCCGCGCTGCCGCTGCCGCGATAGACCGCACCACCCACGACTGCACAACCTTGCGTATGGTCGAATTCGGCCACGGGGGCTGTCAAGCCATCGACGCGCTGGTCGCATGGCCAGTATTCGAAACAGATGGTTCCTTCCATAATGGGCCAACCGTAGTTCTCGCCGCCATCATTTGTGGCGGGCTGGAAGTTCACTTCCTCGCGATGGGAGTTACCGACATCCGGTATAAAGAGGTCGCCGGTCTGCGGGTCAAAGGCAAATCCCCAGGGATTGCGAATGCCCAGCGCCCATATTTCGCCACGGAAGTCGTCATTCTGCGAGTAGGGATTACTGCTGGGCACGCGATAGGGAATGTCTGTGTCACTCACATCGATCCGAAGAATCTTGCCTCGCAGCGACGTGGGATCCTGGCCTGCGTTTTCGTACCAGAGACCGCCGTCTCCACTGCCTATGTAGAGGAAGCCATCCTGCGGTCCGAAGGCAAGATGGCCGCCATTGTGCATCGCGTCCGGTTGGTCGATTGTCAGGACAATTTCCTCGCTGTCCTGGTCGACTCTGTTCGGATCGCCGCTGGTTGCGAAACGGCTGATAACAGTGACGCCGTCGATATTTGTGTAACTCACAAATAGAATAGGGACGGCTGGAAAGGAAGGGGGAAAGGCTACATTGAGCAGCCCTTGCTCGCCGCAACAACTGACGCGGTCCGCAATATCCAGAAAGGGCTCATCCTGGATCACGCCGTCTTGCACGATAAGGACACGGCCTCTCTGTTCAACAACGAATAACCTGCCGCTGCCGTCGCCTGCGTGGGTGACCTGCACCGGCAACTCGAATCCCGAGACTACTTTGACAAGCTTCAGGCCAGCCGTCCGTTGCTCTGTCGGGTGGGCAGCTGGAGACCCGAACACTCGCAATTCGCGCCAAGCCACCCAACTGGGACTCTCAAGGGTGAGAACCAGGACTTCGTCTGCGACCCGCGGGGGCACAAAGTCAATGCGGAGGGTTTGGCCGTCCTCTGTGTAAACTTCGGAGAGACGTTTGTAGAGTGTGCGGGTACCCGTAGCGTTGCCTAGCCACACCTCATGTGTAGTCGGGCCAGACGGAGCTTGTGCCGTGACCAACTCGACGGAATGTATCATGTACAAACCGTCCAGGGCAACTGAGAACCATTGCGTCGGATGTTGTCCGGAACTCCAAACTGTTTCAGAATCGCCATCGATCGCATTGTACGCAGTTTCTTCATCGATTCTCAGATGGCCTTCTTCGGTCTTTGTAGAACCGCGTCCGACACCCCGACCTGCGACATTCTCACCCTGCGGAGGAGGTGTTGATGTAGCAGTGGGTTGAGGGGTGGCCGTTTGTACCGGGTCTACCGTGTCAGATTCAGTGGAGGACCGACATGAGGCCAGAACCAGAAGAGAAAGCAGTGCACAGACGGCGAAATATCGGGGCATTCTACTCATGTGCGACAGGTCTTTCCGCCAACAGCAATGAATGTGAGAGAGCAGGGTTGGAAACTGCCCTGCAAGACGAGCGGCATGCTTGGCGCTGCATCTCTTGCCCATGCTATTAGAGTGAATAGGGATCGACCGCGTCGCGCAGTCCGTCGCCGACGAAGTTGAAGGTGAGGACGGCGGCAATGACGAAGAAAGCAGGGATCAGTAGCCAGGGCTGTTGAAGAAGGACGCTTACCAATTGGGCCTGCTTCAGGAGGGCGCCCCAACTGGTCTGAGGCGGCTGGATGCCTAATCCCAGGAAACTGAGGGCGGTTTCGGCCAGAATCATGCCGGGAATTGCCAGGGTGGAGACGACGATAATGTGGCTGAAGGCATTGGGCAGCAAGTGGCGAAAGATGATACGGGCGTCGGAGGCGCCGGCGGCCCTGGCTGCCAGCGAGTACTCCATCTCGCGGAATGACAACACTTTTGCTCGCACCTGGCGGGCAAGGCCGGTCCACTGGATCAGGGATAGGATTACTGATATGGCAAAGAATCGCTGCAAAGGGGACCAGGTTGGAGGCATGGCCGCGGCCAGAGCAGCCCACAAAGGAATCGCGGGGAAGGACATCAGGAACTCGATGACGCGTTGGATCATGGTATCGATCATACCGCCGTAGAAGCCCGATATCGTGCCCAGTGAAGCACCGAAAATGATTGTCAGGATCACGCCGACCAGACCGATTGTCAGGGAGATCCGGGCGCCCATAAAGACGCGCGCGACCATATCGTGGCCCAAATCGTCGCTGCCCAGCAGATAGAAGACGCCCGGCTCGTCCACGCCGTAGAGATGGCGGTTGAAAGGGATCAGTCCGAACAGTTTGTATTCGTATCCCTTTACAAAGAATTTAATCGGGTAGATTATTTCGAAATTTTCATCATGTACCCAGCGGAATGTGTCCATGTCGATTTTGCTGTCCAGGCCATAGACAAAGGGACGCAAGTGAAAATTTCCCTGTTCGTCGAGAAAACGGGGCAGCTGCGGGGGGACAAATACGTAGTCTTCGTGCACATCAGTAAAGCGAACTGGGGCCAGAAAGTCTGCAAACAGGGCCGACATATACAAGAAGATCAGGACGAGTCCGCCGCCGATGGCGAGTCGGTTGCGCAGGAAGCGGCGCCCGATCAGCCTGGCAGGTGAAATAGCCGTAGCCTTGCGGGCATCATTTCCAGCGTGAAGATTGACGGTTGCAGCGTTTGTCGCCATGATCAGGTGTAGCGGATGCGAGGATCGATCCAGACGAGCAGGATATCGGCCAGGAAGTTGCCGATTACCAACAGCCCGGCCAGAAAGACGAGGAAAGTGCCGGCGAGATACATGTCCTGCTGGAGCAGGGCATTGAAATAGAGCGGGCCTGTAGTGGGCAGGCTGAGTACCATTGACACGATGGTTGCGCCTGAGATGATCTGTGGAAGACTTGTGCCCAGAACCATCACCAGTGGATGGATTGCGTTGCGCACGGCGTGGACAAGGATCACCCGCCGTTCAGGCAGCCCCTTGGCGCGCGCTGATGTGATATATGCAATTTTGAGTACATCGAGCAGATTACCCCGCATCATTCGGATCAACCCGGCAGTGCCGGAGGTACCGACAACAATAACAGGGATCCACATGTGTTTCAACAGGTCCCATAACTTTGCAAAGTCCCAGGGTGCGTCCTCATACTCGGGCGAAAACAACCCTCCGACCGACTGATCAAAGGTCATGGCGGCGATGACCATAAAGATCAGAGCCAGCAAGAAGTTTGGAATAGAAAGGCCGATCATACCGATTGTGGTGAAGAGATGATCGCTGGCCTGATACTGGTGGGTGGCGGAATAGATGCCGATTGGGATAGCGATAAACCAGGTGACAATCAGGGTTGTGATCGAGATCAGCATAGTCAGCGTCAGCCGCTCCCAAATCAGCTCGCTCACGTCCTTGTTGTAGGCAAAGGAACGGCCAAAATCACCCTGGACAAAGCCGCTTACCCACTTCCAATACTGCACGTAGATCGGCTGATCAAGGCCGTACTGCTGTACTATCGTTTCCAGCTGGCTCTCTGTAGTCGTTGTCCCCTGAGACTCCAGCTCTTCGCGGTAGACATCCAAGTAGGAGCCGGGCGGCAGATTGATAATCACGAAGCCCACGATCGAGACAAAGAACATCGTGACCAGCATGTATATAAAGCGGGGGATGATGAATTGTTGCAACAGCGGCCTCCAACGTACAGCCTACTCCTGATTTCACGCCACTACAGTATACAAGAAAGCGGACGAAACGCCCGCCTGTCGGCCCGTTTGAATACGAGTTTCCTTGTTTCTACGCGGGAGAGAGGAGTTTGGGATCCACTCCTCTCTCCCTTTTTCGTCATCCTTTCGTTTCACCCCTTACTGGCCGGATGATACTGGATTTCGCGTCCGGTTCAGCTTGCGGCGTTTTCCTGCACAGGTGTTCAAATCGGTTGCAGACCGAATCATCAGCTCGGCAGATAGGTCCGCAATTCTACTCTTGGTAGAAGTATACTTCCGGATAGGTCATTGCGCCGGGCATGCCAAGGACACCAGGGCCATGCCAACCGCCGAGCGGAAGGTCATCGCGCGTGGGCACGTTTTGAATCATATTGCCGGCGACCACGATATTGGGAGGATCAGCGATGCCGCCCAGCAGGAAGGGACCTTCGTCGATGTGAATCTGGATGATCTGGAAGGTGAGTTCATCGCGTTTGGCGACATCAACCTCGGCTATTGCCAGTTTGTAGAGTTCCCACATGCGGTACATGGGATCGTCGACTGGGATTTCTTCACGCGGGGGCGTGCGGTCGCGTGGGTCCAGATCCAACTCGGTGCCCTCTTTGGGCGTGCCCTCTGCGGCCATCCAGGCGCCGTATAGGGGAGCCCAGCGGCCACCGCTGCCGTAAGAAACAAGCCAGGCGGGATAGGTCAAGACATCGGGACCGTCGGGTGCGCCGCCGCCATAGAGGCGAATGTCGTAGGTGGCGTTGGTTGTCATCACGCCGACTTGCGAGCCGGGAATCGAATTGACATAAGCGTTAAGGCCGACCGCTTTCCAGTCCTCAACCATCAGCTCGGCCGTTTCGAGGAAGGCGGTATTGCCGGCCGGGAAGTCGATTCGGACTTCGAGAGGTGAGCCGTCGGGGAGATCGCGGAAGCCGTCGCCATCCTGGTCGGTGACGTCGATCTCGTCGAGCAGGCTGTTGGCCAGTTCAGGGTCATAGGTGACTGCAGACTCTCGCCATTCGACCAGAATCTCTTTGCCTCTTTCCGAGCGGTTGAACTGGACTGAGTTGGGGGACATGGTTCCGGTGCTGGCCTCCTCGCCTAAGCCGAGGAAGGTGATCTTACGGATACGCTCACGGTCCATGGCGTGGGACAGGGCTCTACGGTACTGAACGGTGCGAACGATTTCGCGCTTGCCGTCGTCGGGGTTGTTCCAGTTGACACCCCAGGCGGGTGCGCCGCCGGCGCCGTTATCCCAGAGGAGAACGCGATAGTCGCCATTGGCCTCATTCTCCTTCAGGACTGCCAGATCGCGGAGGGAGAGATGGGGATGGGCATGAAAGTTGACATCACCGTTGAAGATGCGCAGCTTCAGCACCTCGGCGTTCTCAGAGTAGATCACTTCCAGCTTGTCCAAATAGGGAAGCTGGTTGCCGGCGGTATCGACAACATAGTAGTAGGGATTGCGCTCCAGAATCAGGCGGTTGCCTGGATCAAGCGTGACCGGCATCCAGGCATTCAAGACAGGCCTGTCGGGGTTAATCCACCAGTCCTGCTTCTCTGTGAACTCTTCGTAGTCGGCAGCGTCAGAGTAATCGGGATGGAACTGCTCAAGGTAGTGACGTGGGTACGGCCCGAAGTTGCCTGAGATTCCGCCATTGACAAATGCGGCCAGCTCTCTCTCGATCAGGGGAGAGGGGGAAACGAAGGTGAAGCGAATCGAGTAGTCGTCGATCTTCTCGGCAGTCATGGGCTGGCCGCCAACGAGTGTCCAGGCCGGCATTGCCATTGGATGGTCCGGGTTGGCAGCCATGTCCTCCCACCAGAAGAGGATGTCGTCTACTGTAAAGGGCTGGCCGTCGGACCACCTGGTCCCCTCTCGGAAGTAGAAGGTCCACTCAGTGGCGTCGGCGTTGCTCTCCCAGGCTCTGGCCAGCCCCGGGCCGACGGCTGTGCCGCCCTCTTCCCAATGCAGCGGCGAATGGCCGTACATATAGGCCGAAGTGCTGCGGAAATCGGCGCGGGTGGTGGTGCGCTTCAAAGTGCCACCATATTTGCCGACCTCGATCCAAGGAAGGTCTATTACCAGCGGATCGTTGGGAATACGTTCTTCGAGGGGAGGCAGGTCACCGGCAGCGACCATTTCGGCAAGCTGGGGCGCCTCGTTGGAGGACATCATTGCACCGTCGGCGGAGGCATCATCGCTGTCATCCGCGGCGGCTTCTTCAGCGGCAGCCGGTTCTTCCTCGGCAGCAGGCTCGTCGCCGGCACCGCAGGCCGCCAGCACCAGCATGAGCGCCAGCAGCAGTACCCACACCGCGTATGCGGAGCGGCTGGAAGGGCTAGTTTGGACTCGTGACATCTGGGTTCTCCTTTGCATGATGAATATGAGATTGAAGGGAAAAACAGGAGAGCCTATGATAGGTTCTCGCTTGCTTAATGGCGCACGTCCACATTGTGATACTCGGTATGATAGCCGGGCCAACTGGTGTTGCGTCGATCTGCTTCGGTATCCTTGGGGACGGGCAGCGTCACCCAGTTGCGGCCGGCCACTGCGGCTGACCCGCGCGCGTGGTGACGGTCGATCAGTTCGGTCCGCAGTCGTTGGAGATGGGATGAGGCTTCGGTAGTGCCCGCAAGATTGTGCAGCTCCTGTGGATCGCTTTCGAGGTCGAAGAGTTGCTCGCTGCCGCCCTCAGGGAACCAGAGGTATTTCCAACGGCCGTCGGTAATGGCGATATTTCCGGGTCGGTTGGAGCCGCCCATCTGTGACTCCAGGTAGGGCCGCGGCTCGATTTTGCCGCGGGCCAGGGCGACAAGGTCGACGCCGTCCACGTCTTGCGGCGGCGATCCGCCGGCGGCTGCTACTGCGGTCGGCAGAATGTCGGCCAGGGTGACCAGGGAACGGTTACACGTACCATGCTGACGGTTGTCCCAGGGTTGCGGCATGCGCAAGGCAAACGGGACGTGGGCAGAGGGTTCGTGGAAGAAGCTCTTGGCGCCAGCGTGATGGTCGCCAAGATATTCGCCGTGATCTGACGTATAGATGACAAGCGTTTCGTTGAAGATACCCATATCTTGCAAAGCGGCGAAGATGCGGCCCATATTGTAATCGATCTGGGTGATAACTCCGTAATAGGCGGCGCGGGCGGCGCGAATAATCTCGGGCGGCACGAGGTCGAAGGACTGTTTCTCGCGCGTCAGCCGAAAGGCGTAGGGCACGTTCTCGCCTTCGCTCCAGTCGCCGAAGACCGGTTGGGGGATGTCGCAGTCGAGATACATGGAGTAGTAGGGCTCCGGCGGGTCTATCGGCGGATGCGGTTTGGAGAAAGAGCACCAGAGGAAGAAGGGGACCGTGGGATCACGGCGCTCGCGGATGAACTCCACACACTGTTCGGCAGTCCAGGACGTGAGGGTCAAGGCTTCGGGGACAGTGGCGAGGCCGGGGTAGAGTTCATTCTGGCCGAGGCCGTGGTGCATCGGTTGGACGTCGTAGCCGCGGCGCGCCATGTGGCGGTAGTAATCTTCCGGCAGGATCATTTCCTGAAAGCCGTGGCGGGCGCGCTGGGGTGTGAAGTGCATTTTGCCGATGGCGGCGGTCTGATAGCCCAGTTGGTTCATGCAGGTTGGGAGTGTGTTGCGGGCTCCCCTCAAGACGCGCGAGGACGGACCGTTTCCGGTCATACCGTGCGTGGTGACGTATTTTCCGGTCATGATCGACATGCGCGAGGGCACGCAGATGGGGCAGTCGGCGTAGGCGGCGCTGAAGTTGATGCCTTCGCGCGTCAGATGATCGAAATGGGGGGTGCGCATGAAGGCGGGGGCAGCGTCGCCGGCGGAATCATGGCGCTGCTGGTCGGTGGTGATAAGTAAGATGTGAGGGCGGTCCATGTGGCTTTAGTCCTGATGTAAGGAGAATTTGATTCGCTTCCTGGAATTGCAATGTGGATCGGTAACTGCCAACAGGAAGACTTAGGCGCTGTACAGAGGTTGAGGGAAGTCACTGCCTTGCCGGGGAGAGGTATGCATATTCGTCTATCTCCGTCGCAGACGGTCGGCAATTCGCTCTACTACCCCTCTATCCAGGGAAATTCCGGTCACGATGCCTGGATAGTCTGTGCGTCATGGCTCAAACGTTGATTCATAATCCATCCTACGCTGACCGCAGGGCAATTCACGGTTTGTCAGGCATAAGTGCAGAATACTGATTTGTCCAGCAACACTAAGAACAGATCAGGGGTCTACGTTCCGTTGAAGGCAGCCCACTAATATAGCAGAGTCACCAAGTACGCTGGCGCTGCCGGGATATCCTTTCGGCCACACTGCATAGTTGCAGAGCGCCCGAGGTGACATCCAGGCCGTACTCATAAATGCCCTCCCCCTTCCCTTCGAGAACTTTTCCGGTTCCAAACAGGATCGATTCAGTGTATGTTCCGATGAAAACCAGTCACTGTACTGAAATGTGGTTTTCCTTCCAACGACAGCGCCGGCCGCATGACGCTTCATGCTTCCACTATGCCAACACGCTCACCAATGTCTTTGATGTATCGGAGAGAAGCGATATTCTCCCGATCAAATTCCTCGCTTGCCACCCATTCAGCAGGGAGATCGGAGACACTTCTGGCAACACCGGGCACATCCTCCAGTTCTATCGAGATCACGCCATCGAAGCCGACGTCTTTGAGCGCTATCATCACGGCTTCCCAATCGATCTTTCCTTTTCCGGGCCGCCAGTGAACATTCGTCATTGCGTCATTGTCGGAAAAGTGGCAATGGAAGATTCGATCACCCAGCTGATAGATGACCATATGGGGGATCTCACCAACGGGGAAAAGGTGGCTGGGATCAAAATTCATCCCCAGTGAGTCCGACCCGACGTGTTCGATTAAACGCAGCATGGAGGCGGCGTTGGCCATGTACCGAAACGGATGCGGCTCAAGTGCGTACTTAATTCCCGCTTGCTCACATAGATTACAGCACTGCCGCATTATGTCGACATAATCGAGCCAATTCTGTTGCCAATTCAGACCTGTGGGGATGTCTACCTGAAATTTCTGCATGTGTGGCAGGTCGGTAATCCGGGGGAACTGGATGCCAAAGGGATGGACCGAAACGCTGTTGACTATCTCTGTTCCAAGCTCGACACCAACCTCGACCAGCTTCTTGAAATGTTCGACAGATTGTTCTCTTTCCCGCTTGTCCGGACTGGCCATTCCTGAAGGGGTTGAGACGAATTGGGATAGGACGAGGCCTTCGCTGTCAATAATGTTCCTGAGATCTTTGACAGTTTGCGGCGTGTAATATTCGTCGAGAATTTCACGCTTCCAGGCAATCAGCTCGACAGCGCTAAACCCCAGCTGTGCGATCCTCGAGATTGCTTCATCGTAAGGGGTGTCCCATTTGAAAGGCCACACAGATGCACCGAACTTCATGGTATTGTCTCTCTTTCAGAAGGGGTCTGCGATTGTCCAGCAGAATGGGGAGCCAAAGCGCCAGTCAAGGAAAGCCGCGCACAAGTGGTCTTTTTTGCCAGCCCAAGTATGGCTCAAGGGGGGGAAAGGGAAAGCCACAGTGCGGTCTTCATCGTGGTTACTAAGACTGAAGGCAATTGTACCAGGTATTTCAAGCCCCAGGTGACCGGCACTTGAAACGTGCCGGTCACCTGGAACTTTACTTTGCTACTAGCTCGCTAGAATGGCATCAACTTTCTGGCAGAACTCAGCGACAGATTCGCTTACTGTTTGCACGCTATCGTAGACGCGTTCCAGCATTTCCAGGTTCTCCTTGGCGAGTTCCTGGTACTTGGGTATCAGGGGTACCGGCACGCCGACGTCCAGGTCTTGTAACTGCACCGTGAGCCAGGGAGTATCCTTGGTGTTCTCAGGGTCGTCCATCCAGCCCTTGACTGATGGTAGGTAGCCGACATCGTCGCGGACAGCCCTCCAATCTTCAACCATGGTGTGGATGTAGGCCCAGGTCTCAGCGGGGTGTTCCGAGGCACTATTGACAAACAGCCCCCAACGCCAAAGTGGGGACGCTTTCTGCTTGAGTATGCCCTCTGACCACTGCGGGAAGGGAGCGACATCCCATCCGTCGTCTCCTTTGAACCCCCAGTCTGGGTTGGCCCGCTTGATGGCGGCTGGGTTGTAAGGGCCGGAGAGGTCCATGGACACATACCCTGCCCGGAATGGGTTGCCTGACACGCCAGGCACCTCAAAGCCCTGTAAGGACACCTGGTGGTTAACTGTCCAGTCAGTGTAATACTCGATGGCATCGATGGCGTCCTGGTTGTCGAGCGCGCAAGAGGTGTGTGTTTCATCCAGGTAGTCCACGCCAGCTTGGACGAGCATGCCATGCAGCCGTTTGAGGGGCCACTCGGTGCCCGGTCCGTAGGATTGTTGGAAGCCTGGCTGGGTGATGTTGCCGACGTCATCGCTCTTGGTCAGCTTGAGGGCGAATTCTGTAACTTCTTCCCAGGTTTGGGGTGGAGAATCCGGGTCCAAATCGGCCTCGATGAAGTGCGCCCGATTGTAGTACAGCGACAGTGCATTCCATTCGAAGGGAACTGCGTACAGCTTGCCGTCCTGGACCAGCCCGTTCAAGCTAGAATCGATGAACAGATCCATCGCTTCCTGGTCCGAGCCCACGCCAAATCCCTCTGGCGAGACAGGCGCCAGCCAGTTATTGGCGGACAGTTGTGCATAGTTCCAGCCGCCATTGTTAAATCCGTCCGGCCCTGTTCCTGCGGCCAAGGTCGTGAACAGCCTCGAATCAAGGTCCGCGGTTGTGACGGAGGAGTACTCAACCTCAACATTGGGGTTGATTTCCTTGAATTCTTCGGCCTTTCTTTGCGCGAATGCCACGACGGGTTCGTAGTTGTGTGTCCAGAATGTCAGTGAGATCGACGGCTCTGCTGCGGGCATGTCGCCGGCTTGACTATCGGCCGGCGCTGCGGCAGGCGCACAAGCTTGCAGCATAGCCGCTCCTGCTACCAGGCCAGACATCTTAAGAAAACTTCGTCGGGAAACTTTGTGACTCATAGCTGACTTACCTCCTTGAGTGCTACGGGAAACCACAAGATGAAAGCACAACTGTGACCAAAGGTCGCGAGTCTTGACATAGGAGCACTACATTCCATTGTGTTCGTTACACCTCCTTTCTGTCCAGGGTTAGCTGACTATCCCTTGATACCACTGAGGGACACACCTTCTACGAACTCACGTTGGAAGATCAGGAAAACAAGGAACGTAGGCGCCATGCCAATCAGCGCGGCGGCCATCAGTTCATTGTAGTAAGTGATGTATTCCTGCGTAAAGGCGGCCAGGCCGAGGGGCACGGTTAGAAGATCCTGTCTGGTGATGACCAACAGCGGCCAGACGTAGTCATCCCATGTGCTCATAAAAGTGAAGATGGCGAGCGTCACGAGCGCAGGTTTCGTCAGGGGCAGGACAATAGTCAAGAATGTGCGAGGTTCACTGGCTCCATCAATGCGAGCCGCGTCGATCAATTCGCCGGGAACGCCCATCATAAACTGACGCAAGAGGAACACGCCGAACGCAGTGACCAGGCCAGGCACAATCAGAGCTATGAGGTTGTTCAGCCATCCAAGCTGATAGACAACAATATAGAGAGGAATGACGACGACGTAGAACGGGATCATCATCGTCGAAAGGACCAAGGTGAAAAGCAGGTCACGGCCGCGATAGGTGAATTTAGCGAAACTGTATCCGGCCAATGCGCACAACAATACTCGTCCGGCTGTAACTGCGGCGGTGACTATGACGCTGTTGCGGAAGTAAAGGATCATTGGGACGCGCTGAAATGCCTTGACCAGGTTTTCCGGAAGGAGGAACTCGCCAGGGATAAGACGAAACTCTGGGATGATCGTCTCTTCGATAGGTTTAGACGCTGTGGAGACCATCCAAATGAGTGGGAGAATCATGATGGCACTACCCAGGAGGAGGATCGCGTACAAAGCAACCTGGCCCAATATCCCCCGGCCAGACGCCGCGGGTTTTTCTTGCCAGGCGACGGTGTTGGCGGCAGGCTCAGTATCCCTGTCAGCAGAAACGACTGTACTCAAGGTTGACCTCCTATTGGGAGCTAAGGGCGATCTCGAAGCGTCATCCTACATCTGAGCGGAAAACCCGCAGTTGCAATAGGGTCAATGCCATTAAGATGACGAACAGTACCATAGCCATGGCGCTAGCATAGCCCATTTTCAAGAAGAGAAACGCGTTTTCGTAGATCAGCATGGGCAACACGCGCGTGGCGCCATGCGGACCGCCCCGAGTCAGAAGATAGATAGGCGTGAAAACCTGGAAAGAGTTGATGATTGAGATGACCATGACAAACAGTGTTGCGGGCATAAGGAGGGGTAGGGTTATATACCAGAATCGTTGCCAACTGTTTGCCCCATCCACATCGGCGGCTTCGTAGAATACACGCGAAATGTTCTGCAGACCGGCAAGGAACAGGACCATGTAGTAGCCCATGCTTTTCCAGAGGCTAAGGACGATGATGGCCAAAAGCGCGTATTGTGAATCTTCAAGAAGCTTGATCCCTGGTTGTCCGAAGAAGCGCATGATATGGGCGTTCAGACCAAATGAGCGATGAAATATCAGGTACCAGACCATGGACGCCACAACCCAAGAGACGACTACCGGAGTGAAGAAGATGGTGCGAAAAACGCCTCGCATCCTCATCTCCCGGTTAAACAGAAGAGCCAGCGCCAGAGCGATCGCCCACATGATCGGGTTCAGTCCAATTGCGTAGATGGCGGTGGTCCTCAAGGAGCGGAGGAACTCCGGGTCCCTCAAAAACATCGTTATATAGTTGTCTAATCCGATAAAATCGGGCGTCCCCGACAGCGACCAAGAAGTGAAACCGATGTAGAGGGCATTGAGAACCGGGTAGACGCTAAAAACGATGAGTAGTATGAGAGCTGGGACAGCGAATGCAAAGCCCCACAGATTTTGATAGAAAACAGGGCTTCGCTTGCGGACTCGTAGCACGCCACACCTCCTTTCCGTTTTGCGTGAACAACATGGGCGCAGTAGCGCTTATCTGCTCTGTTACGATAGAGGCAAAGCTTCTTTATGGTCACTCAGGAATCTGGTGACCACTGCCTCAACCTTTGACGAACTATCAGGGCACCGAGTCTCTAATTGGCTCCCATCCGGCGGACAGCATTTGGTCCAGTGCCTCGACCAGCGCGCTGTTTTCCGGTCGCCTAGCTATGTTCACGTTTTCCAATGGATCCTTGTGAAGGTCAAAAAGTTCAAAGGCTAGTCCCGATGCGGATTCCCGCAGATACCAGAGGTCGCCTTCAGTGGGAACATTGGTATAGCGCGTGAGGCGGTAGCGGTCGGTGCGCAAGGTATGCGCATGGCCTTGGTGCATCGTCGAAAAGACACCGGTCTTCCACTCTTGCTGCGGGTCTTCGAGCAGCGGCGCCAGACTCAATCCTTCAAGGTGCGGCGGCTGATTTAATCCGGACAGATCGCAGAGGGTGGGATAGAGATCGACCAGTTCGACAAGCGCGTTGCAGGTTGCGCCTTTGGTCATGCCTGGGACCGACACGAGCATTGGGATACGGGTCGATTCTTCGAAGCTTGTCGTCTTAGACCACAGTTTGTGCTCGCCGAGATGCCAGCCATTGTCACCCCATAGGACAATTACGGTTTCGTCGAGCTGGCCGAGCCTCTCAAGCTCGGCCAGAACCTTCCCGATTTGGGCGTCGGTGAAACTGACGCTTGCCCAATAGCCGTGAATGCATTCTCGTTGTTTTTCTTCACTGAGGAGCGGAAAATCGTCCTCTCGATATTTTCCCAGGTCGGAATAGGTGCGATCGATTTCCTCTTCGCCGTAGTGTAGAAAGTCGCCCAGATTTGAAGCGCCGACGGCGTCTTGCGGAAGAAAGGGGTTTTCGGCGAGATCCACGTCGTCGCGGTCGTAAAGATCCCAATACTTTTGGGGCACGGCCCAGGGAAGGTGAGGCCTGTAGAAGCCCAACGCCAGGAAGAGGGGATCTTCCTGTCCCTGGAACTCTCGCAGCACCTCTATAGCCCTTTGGGCGATGATCCCGTCGGGATAAGCTTCGTCAGGTGCGTCGGCGGCTTCGCAGATAGGTGGGAGATCGAGGTCGGCCTTGCCCTCCCTGAATTGGCGGCCGAAGTTCTTCAACTTCAGGCGGTTTTCCTCAAGCTGATAGCCGGCGCAGTAGCCGTGGACGGTAAAAGCCTGTTCGTTGAACGTGTCTCGGTAGCGCCTTGTCCAGCTGGCCTCGTCGTCGTCATTTATGTGATACACCTTGCCTATAGAAATCGTCTGGAAGCCATGTGTTTTCAGGTAGCCGGGCAGAGTCGGATCGCCGTTGCCCGGAGAGCCAAGACCCCAGCGATTGCCGGTCGGTTTGGTAGGTCGTTTTCCGGTGAGGAGACTGATCCGCGAGGGGCCGCAGACAGGCACCTGGCAGAAAGCGCGGTTGAATAGAAGGCCGCGAGACGCGATCTTGTCAAGGTTAGGCGTATGCAGTTTGGCTTTGCCAAAGCAGTTGATCTCAGGGCGGAGGTCGTCAACCGCGATGAAGAGAATATTCTTGCGCTTCGTCATGACATGTCGTCTAGATAGTACTGCTCCGGGTAGGTAATTGCGCCTGGATAGGCGACAACCCAGGGGCCCAACCAACCACCCAGGGGCAACTGATCGCGCGTGGGTGTGTTCTTGACGCGGTTGCCGATGATGGCGGGACGCGGTAGGTCAGCAATTATACCCAACCAGAAAGGCCCTTCGTCGACGTGAATCTGCAATATCTCGTAGACCAGCTCATCCCGCTTCTGGCGATCGGGTTCGCTGCGGGCCTGCTTGTGCAGCTGCCACATGCGGTAGGCTGGATCGTCGGGCGCGGGTTCGTCCCATGGCGGTTGCCGGTCATGGGCGGGCTTGTCGGCGTCAATTCCTTCTCTGGGCGTTCCTTCCAGGCTCATCCATGCGCCGTAGAGGGGGGCCCAGCGGCCGCTGGGGCCGAAGGAAGTCAGGAACACCGGGAAACTGAGCAGGTCGGCCGAACCGGGGGCGCCGCCGCCAAAAACGCGGATGTCGTAGGTTCCGCCCAGGAAGATCTGCCCTAGCTGTGCGCCTGGCATGGCGTCCACTCTGGCATCCGGTCCGATGGCGCGCCAGTCCTCTTTCATCAGTTCGGCAGATTCTGTAAACGGACTGCCGGCGTTTATCTGGATCCAGATCTCAAGGGGTTCACCGCTGGGTAACTGGCGCCATCCATCGCCATTCTGATCGGTTACGCCGGCTTCATCCAGGAGGCCGGCGGCCTTATCGGGATCGTGCTCGACGGCGAGGTTGAGCAGTTGGTCCAACAGCTCTTTGCCGCGAGGCGAGCTGTGGTATTGGCGCGAATTTATCGAATCGACTGCGGTGCTGGCGGGTCCGCCTAAACCGAAGAAGGTCAGTTTGCGGATGCGCTCGCGGTCGATTCCATGGGAGAGCGCCCGTCTAAACTCGACTTTACGGTAGATGGACTGCTTTTCGGGTTCGGGGTAGTTCCAGTTGATGCCCCAGGCCGGTGCGCCGCCGGCGCCGTTGTCCCATAGCTCAAGACGATAGTTACCCTCTTCTTCGTTGTCTTTATATATTGCAATGTCACGCAGGCTGAGGTTGGGATGGGCCATGAAGTCGATTTCGCCATTGATGATCTTCAAGTTGAGAATCTCGTTGTTCTCGGCAAAACTGACGTCAACCGTATCGACGTACGGCAGTTGATTGTCCGCCGTATCGACCATGTAGTAGTAGGGGTTGCGTTCCATCACCAAGCGCTGGCCTGCTTCCAGCCGTACCGGCCGCCACGCGTTCAGTACCGGATGTTCGGGATTCGTCCACCACTCCTGCTTTTCGGTAAAGGCGGCAAAGTCTTCGGCGTCAGAGTAGTCAGGATGGAACTGCTCCATGTAGTGTCGCGGTTGCGCGTCCAAACCGGTCCCGATGCCTCCACCTGCCCAGGCTGCGATTTCAATATCGGTAATCGGTGAAGGGCCGGCAAATTGGATAGAGAGCGTATAGTCGTCTACTTTCGACAGCTGCATGGGTGCATCGCCCGACATGGTCCAAGAGGGCCGGGAAGAGGGGTGTTCGTCGTTTAGAATCATATCCTCCCACCAGAAGATAACGTCGTCGACGGTGAACGGTTCGCCATCGGACCAGCGGGTACCTTCCCGGTAGTAGAGGGTCCAGATGGTTGCGTCATCGTTGACTTCCCATGCTTTGGCCAGGCCTGGCCCAACCTCTTGTCCGCCCTCCGTCCAATGCAGGCTGGAGTGCGCGTACATGAATTGCGTTTGATCTGAGAAGGAGCTGCTTGTTGTCGCCTTACGCATAGTTCCGCCATAGTGGCCCACATCGGACCAGGGCAAATCCAGAACCATGGGATCTACAGGCAGGCGTTCGTCAACAGGAGGTAGTTCGCCCGCTTTGACCATGTCGGCCAACATCGGCGCTTCGCCATACTGTGAGGCAGGTGTTGCGACTTCCTCTCCCTGGACTGCTGGAGGACTTTCGGCTTCGGGCGCGGGGGCGCTTGGGGAACAGGCCGCGGCAATTGTGCCGGCGGCGGCAATAGCTGAGAGTTGCAAGAAGCTTCGGCGGGACATCTTTCGCTCAATCATGGCCTTTGTTCTCCTCTCCTAATAGGTTTTTCTCTCTACGCGTTTTTCTGCCGAAACGTTACATTGGACGAGGTTTCAGGAGATCTCATGGCAAGCGCTGAAACCACCGTGACTCACGCGATCATCCTTGCCGCAGCGGGCGCTGTGGGCAGCGGAACTGCAATTGCTTGAGAAAAAGCTGGTAATCCGCGGTGCAAAATCGAGAGGAACGCCATCATGACTCTACTCGTGCTCTCTGTCATTAGGTTGCCTGCGATTAGGCAACTGACTCGATGAACCGGGCATTGCCGAAGCTAGCGGAAGAGAAGTTCCAACTCGTATTCCTATAGGAGGAATGGAGGAGGGGCTGATCGTAACATAGTCAGTGTAGTCGTCCAAATCGATACCAAATGTAAGGTGTGTCCCAAATTCTTGGTTAGACGTTGTCTGAATCAGGATTTACGGGATTTGGAGATTTTCGGGATTGCAGGCGAACGGGTGGTGGTTGTCAAGGGGATCCTTTTTCGTCGGTTGATAGGGCAGATTGCAGAGGGACAATGATATGGGATGCACCCCAAAGGTATGCACTTCCCTGATTCACTGTGTGGAATTGTTGGGTTTGCCGGCATCTCGTGGGAAATCGGGGTAGCCGACTGTGGTAGCTGGAGCAAGCCGATTTACAGGGGATCCTGTTTCGAGGGGTATTTGTCACTCAGGGCCGTAACTGTTACCCTTCCCACTGCTGATACTCGCGGCGGTAGAGCAGAGCCGAAGCTTGGATATGCTTCCGGGAACCAGCGAAAAATGGGTTGCCATGTTCGATTCCCCGGCTGCTCATAAGTGATCGTTGAATTCCTACTCTGTTTCCTTCGCGGTTCAAGGTGGGTGTGGGCATACTGAAACGAGAAACGGTCAGATCGAAGGTAATGGTCCGAAGCGGCTGGCGTAGTCAGACGTGGTGAATGCATTACCCGTAATAGTCACTTATTGGAGTGCGACATGAACGAGCTTAACCGCCCCAACCTTCTTTATATTCACTCGGATCAGCACAGTCCACACGTGACCGGCTGCTATGGTGACAACCTGGTTGAAACGCCGAACCTCGACGGGCTGGCGGCCAGCGGGGTGGTGTTCGACAACGCCTACTGTTGCTCGCCGATTTGCGTTCCCTCGCGGATGTCGATGCTGAGCGGGCGTCATCCATTTGAGAACGAGGTCTGGACGAATGAGCACGGTCTTGATTCGAGGATTCCGACATTTGCTCACGCGATGGGCGCGGCCGACTATCAGCCGGAGTTGGTGGGCAGAATGCACTCGGTCGGGCCGGACCAGCTACACGGGTACGCTGCGCGTTTCGTGGGCGACCATGGCGCGAATCATCCTGGGAACCCAGGGCCTGATCGCGGCATTCTTAGTGTAACTGCGGGCCCACACCATCTGAGCCTCGAAAGGTCGGGGCCTGGGCAGAGCGCTTACCAGGTCCATGACGAGGATGTTACCGCGGTCACGATTGATCGCCTTAACCGGCTGGGCGTACAGAAGCGGGCCGGCATTCTCAAGCAGCCATTCAGCCTGTCGGTTGGGCTGATGCTTCCTCATCCGCCGTATGTGGCCCGGCAGGAGGACTACGACAGGTACGCCGATTCGATGACGTTGCCGGGTAAGTCTGCGCCTCCACTCGACGAGCAGCATCCGTTTCTGCGCTGGTGGCGGCAGTCTACAGGCATTGAGGCGATGGACGAAAGCGAGGTTCGTCGCTCGCGGGCGGCCTACGCGGGATTGGTCTACCGAACTGATGCGATGATCGGCCAGATCCTAAACGCGTTGGTTGAAAACGGTTTGGATGACAACACTTTGATCATCTACACATCGGACCATGGTGACATGCAGGGCGAGCATGGTCTCTTCTGGAAGCATGTGTTTTATGAAGAGTCGGTGCGCGTGCCGCTTATCGTCAGCTGGCCCGGCCGTATTCCGGAGGGACAACGGAGTGAAAATGTCGTGAGCGCGCTGGATGTTGCAGCAACTATGCTGGACGCGATGGATGCGCCGGCGCTGCCGAACTCTGCGGGCCGCAGTTTCCTTCCCCAAATCGAGGGATTGAACGGAGTCCCTGCGTGGGAAGATGTGGCTTTTTCCGAGTATTGCACTGACAAATTTGGTCCGCCGGAGGGGGCATACCAACGTATGGTCCGGCGTGAGGAGTGGAAATACATCCACTATCACGACTACCCGTCCCAGCTTTTCAATCTCAGAGAGGATCCTGAGGAACTGTTTGACCGGTCAGATGATCCGGGCTGCAGGTCGATTCTGGAGGAGCTGCGAGGCGAGGTTCTGCGAGACTGGGACCCTGGGGAAGTGCAAAGGAGGATGGCACAGAAAAGGGCTGACGAGCCGATTCTGGTTGAATGGGCGCGCAATACCGGTCCGGAAGAGCGCTATCGCTGGCCCATGTTAAAGGAGATGAACTGGCTCGCCTGACTGGGAAGGCGTCTATAGCTGAAGGCAGTTGATTTCCCGATTGATCTCATTTGCACTTGGAGAATGTTCCAGTCAGTTTTTTTCCGGCTGCGGCGACTGTTCGACGCAGTTGGACAGTCGAGCACAGCGGCTCGGGTTGCGTCCGGAATCTTTCGGCTGGTTTGCAGATACTCCTTCGCGCTAACATTCAAGAAAACTCCGTTTCAAATCAATTCCGACCCCCTCACTGAAGAGTCAACTCCACTCTGATAGCAGGTCCATCCTCGAGTGAACCAGGCCAGGAATTCTCACTTGGTCGGGCATTCGCTCAATTGGGTTGCTCTGTATCTCATCGATCCTGGTTGGAATGTATCGCTAGCAGACAGTACCAGGGAAGTGGCACTGGTACAAGCCAAGGCCCGTTGGCGTCTGTTGCTCACTGACTGATTTGGGACATGTGGAAGATGTCTGGCTGAGGGATGGACGGCCGTCAGTGGCAGAAACTGTACGCATATTTGCAGGGACACACTCTGACCTCGTAAGGGGGGAATAGTGACGGCGTTTCATCAACAGAGGGAGGGGGCCCATTTTGAGGGGAGGCGTAAATACTAAGCCATATACAGTACCTTTTTTGACCAGCTCTTAGTCGCTGCCACCATTCAGGCAATCTGATTGCGTATTCGGTTGGCGGGGGCCACGTTGCTGGAGCGGCACCGTTGGAATGAGCACACACGGTGGGTGAGCGATGGTTTTGTAGGGGGGCGTTGCGGGGGCGCAGCCCCTGCACAAGGGAGGGCCGAAGGCCCGACCGCCCAGATGACAATGAGGGGGAGAGGGCAAGCACGTTTGCTCGCCTCTATCAAGTTTGCGAATCAGCTGGCACTGGTGCGCGACTGGGAAACAGGCATGGCTGCTATTGTGGAAATGATGGCAGTTGGGGCTTGAGGCCATGTACACGTTATTTGGATGCCTGCACGGCGCGAATCGGAAAATGGGAGGAAAAGTTTGATTCAGGCTTGCTGAGCCGGATCTCCCGGCTGTATGCCTGGCAGATGTTGCCGCAGATGGTTCCGTTGGCGCCCTAAGTAGCCTGGCAGATATTTCTGAAACCCTTCTTGGGGAACATTTGAGGCGTACGGGCAGTCTAAATTGTGAACGGCAGTGCAAGAAATTTCTCATTCACCCTCTTTTATGGATAATAGGAACCCATGGCTACTGTCACCCGACGGATTAAGCCTCGAGTAACTGTCGCAAATCGAACACAGAGGCGACAGCCAAACGGGCAGATTCGCGTGTTGGTACAGTTGTCAGCGTTGACGGCTGCGATTTTTGGGCTCTGGATGCTTTGGAACCTGACAGCAACCACAGTGCAAATCGAAGTAGACGGTGTCTCGGAGTCGGTTCAGACGCACCGTCGTGTTGTAGGCGATTTGCTAACTGATGTTGGTCTGCTGCTAGGGCCGGAAGCACTGGTTGAGGAAGTGGTTGGCGAGGGCTCACGGGTTCCCATCCGTGTGACCCAAACCCACGACTCTCTCGGCAGTGCCGCTGTCGCTACGGGTGGTACCGTAGTACAGGCAGCGGCAAATGAGAGCCTACGACTTTCCCACAACCTCGACACGAGAATATCGGAGGGATTGCGGGTCTCTGTGGAGCGCCCGCAATCGTTTGTGATCTTCGCCGATGGTCGGGAGACGCAGGTATCAAGCTGGGCGGATTCTCCTGCAGAGTTGATGGCAGTTGCGGGAATCCCATTTAGTCCGCGAGACCAGGTCCTCATACACGGAGAGCCGATTGGCTGGTATGATCCCATGCCGACTGGCGTAGGCCAAGGGCAGGCTCCCCGTATTTCCGGCGGTCCTGCTTGGGAGTTAGTCGAGCGGGATCCGCTGCCGATTGAGGTCAATCGATCGGTCAGGCTCACTGTCTATGGGGAGGCTGTGCCCTATACTATTCACACGCTGGCCGAGACGGTGGGCGAGGCACTGCGCGATGCGGAGATTACGATTTATCTTGGGGATGAAGTGCAACCGAGCTTGGGTACTCCTGTAAGTTCCGGGCTTCGGGTGCTCATCAGACGCAGCACACCAATCAGCATGTTGGTTGATGGGAGGCACTATAGAACGCGCACGCAGACCCGGACTGTTGGTGATGCGTTGACGGAGGCGGGGGTGGGACTTAGCGGACTTGACGAGGTGTCTCCTCCGCTGGGCGCCAGAGTGTATCCGGACATGCAGATACGGATCGCACGTGTGTGGGAGGAGATCGCCGTCGAAGAGGAGATTGCCCCATTTGAGACTGAATGGGAGGGGGATCGAGACTTACTCATAGACACTGTCGAGGAGCGTCCTGGCGCAGAAGGGATCACCCGCCGGCGCTTTCGGGTAGTTTTTAAGGACGGCCAGGAGGTCGACCGTGCGCTTGAAGATGTATGGGTAGCGCAGGAACCCCGGAATAGAGTCAGAGTGTACGGCCAGAAGATCGTTCCTCAAAGTTTTGTGACTGATGACGGCCAGGAGATAACCTACTGGCGCAAGATTAGAATGCGGGCGACCAGCTACAGTGCGTCCACTGCGGGTGTTTCGCCGACCGTTCGCTGGTACGGTTACACGCGGACAGGGGACCGGATGCGGAAAGGGGTGGTTGCTGTCGACCCGAACTTCATCCCGCTGCGTTCCAGGGTCTATGTACCTGGATACGGTCACGGGGACGCGCTGGACACAGGCGGCAACATTAAATTCCGGCGGATTGATCTGGGTTATGACGACCACAACCTTGTTTTGTGGAGCCGGTGGGTTGACGTCTACTTGCTTTGGCCGCCGCCTCCTGAGCATCAGATTGAGTGGGTAGTGCCTTTCCTGCCGTATGAGCCGCAGTAGCGGCAGGCTTATGACGTAATAGCTGTAAACCAAAGTGCCAACTGACAAGCCCAGTTGGCACGCTTTGCGTTTGTCGTCTTCGCCGGATAGGGGGAGTGGGATTGCTGAAACTAACTAGCGAGGGCAAAGAGCGGCAGAACTGGACCTATTTTGTCCAGCGAGCGACTTTGTAGGCAGAGCAGGGCCAGACTCCCCGTGGGTTTAACCTCGTAGCAGTGCAGAGACTCCATTCTAATCTCATTTCATTCACTTGCCCCTGGGCGCCGATGCTCGCCATGGCGCCTGCGAACTGACTGTTCCCGCGTTGAAGGGTAACCTGTTGAACCTGCGAATAGACTCAACGAACTACAGTGGATATTTGGTAGTTACGATAGAGGTATCCCTCAAGTGGAAACGTTGATTGGAATGTGGCAGCCACTAAGCCATATACAGAGTCTGTCTTGACCGGACCTTCGTTATTGCCGTCTTTCAGGCAATCTGATTGCGTATTCGGTTGGCGGCAGCCACGTTGCTGGAGCCGCACGGCTGGAATGCGCACACACGGTCGGAACTGCAGTTCTTAGTAGTCAGTTCTTAGTTTTCAGTGGAACACCAGTCGTCAGGGGAACACCGGAGATTAGCGGTCGATGGTCGGTGGGTTGAGGCGGCGAGAGGGGGAGGAGACACTGTTGGCTAGACACGCTGCTGGAGCCGCACGGCTGGAATGCGCACACAAGGTCGGTGAGGGATGGTTTTGTAGGGGGGCGTTGCGGGGGCGCAGCCCCTGCACAAGGGAGGGCCGAAGGCCCGACCGCCCATATAAGAGTTGAGAGTTGAGAGAGCACCTGCGCTCGCCTCATTCAAGATCGCAGTTTACTGTGGCTGAGTCGTTTCAGAATGTGAAAGGTTGTGCTGCACTTTGAATCGTGCCCGCGCTTATTCTCTTTTGCGGCTGGACAAGGCCAACCTACTCCAGCCTGGTTCGCCAGAGGAGCTGAAGTCTGATGAATGGCATCCGTCGACCTTGCCAGACGGATAGACGCCTCACTATTGGTTACAGGAGATATGGTCTCTTCGTTGGAGGGCGTGATAAACTTGAGAGTGAATCTAGTCTTTGCGGTCTATGGGGGCTACATCCCATTGGCCACGACGGCGCGGCAATTCAGTCAGAAAACGAATGCAATTAACTGTGCGGAATTCGGAACCGAAAGTCATCCACCTGCTTCTTGGTGTTGTCTTGCTGGCTGGGATGGCCCTACGAACGTGGAACGTCAACTTTGACGGCGGGCTGAACTCGCATCCCGACGAACGCAGCACCACCTGTTTCTACGCGCCGACCATTGGCTGGCCCTCCTCTTTCGACGAGTTTCTTGACCCAGAACGAAGCCCGCTCAATCCCTTGTGGGACCGTCAAAACGACCGTCGCCGCTCTTTTACATACGGTCACTTTCCCCTTTACGTGGGCATCTTAACCGGCGAATTTCTAAACAGGCTGGCCAAGCCGGCAAGTCTGCTACCCCTGCCCGACAGGACCATTTCGATGATGGAGCGGGCAGTTACGGCATGTGAAGGGGTGGCATTTGCAGGTCGTCTGATGATGGCCTTTTTGGATACGCTCACAATATTTCTCCTCTTTTTGCTGGGGAGGAAGTTGTATGGGGCCTTGACGGGACTTTTGGCTGCTACGCTATACGCTTTCACAGCCCAAGCAGTTCAGCTCAGTCACTTCTTTGCCATGGACCCTGCCAGCACGACGTTTGTTGTGCTGGCAGTCTATGGAGGCGTGCTGATGGTGCAGGAGCGTTCGCGGCGAGGTGTGTTTTGGGCAGGTCTGGGCGCGGGGTTGGCGATCGCTTCCAAGTTCAGCGCTCTTCCCATCCTGGCTGTACCGGTCACAGCAACCCTCATTCGTCTGTGGACCAGTTCCGGGCAGAATCATAGCCATGGCGAAGAGGGAGGAGCCGGGTCTGCTTTCTCGTCACTAGTTGCGTCTCTGCTGATAGCAGCTTTAACTTTCTTTGTGTCGAGCCCGTACGCGGTACTTGACTGGGTAAGTTTTATTCAAGCAACGCTGGTGGAACAAGGGCGGATGGTGCGTGGTGTGGTCGACTTTCCGTTTACGCGGCAGTACCGGAATACTGCACCTTATCTCTATTTCATACAGCAGCAGGTCGTATGGGGATTGGGCCTGCCGCTGGGATTGGTTGCCCTTGCGGGCAGCGCGTGGGCGCTGATGAAATTGCTCTTTCTGCGAGCAAGGCCTGGCGAATTTATTATTTGGGCCTGGTTGGTTCCGTACTTTGGTATTACGGGGGCTTTTTTGGCGAAGTTCAACCGCTACATGAGTCCGGTGCTCCCATTTGTTGTGCTATTCGCGGCTGCACTGATCGTCTGGCTGCTGCAAGTGAGAGCCAGACCCAGGCTGCAGATGGCTGCACGTCTGCCGGCCGCGCTGCTGGCTACGATCGCTGTCGGCGGCGGCCTGTTCTGGTCGCTTGCATATACCAGTGGTGTATACGCCAATGAGCATACGTGGGTCACGGCTAGCCGCTGGGTTTATGCCAACGTACCATCGGGGTCGGTAATACTATGGGAATCGTGGGACGACCCTTTGCCAAAGAGCATCCCTGGTGAGCCGGGCATGGATATGGGCAGCCACGGTCTGCGCCATATCGACTGGTCTCCTTATGAAGAAGACACGCCGGAAAAGTATGAAATCTTGCTGGAGAAACTGCAGGAGGCTGACTACGTAATATACAGTTCCAAGCGCATCTACGAGAGTGTCGACGAACTGCCGGCGCGCTATCCGATGACAAACAGATATTACGATCTGATGTTCGCTGAGCAGTTGGGATTTGTGCACGCCGCGGACTTTACATCACCTCCCAGGCTGCTGGGGCTGACCTTCCCGGACCACGAAGCAGACGAGAGTTGGAGCCTGTACGACCATCCTCGTGTCTCGATTTTCGCCAAGGAACGGGCGCTGAGCGAAATTGAATTTGACAGCCTGCTAGGAGGCAGTTGGGAAGGCGCCATACCGTGGCATCGGGGCAATGAACCGCCACTGGCACCGATTCTAAATGCGATTGGGTTGGGAAGCGCGCCGGAGAGCCAGCATCAAGGTTTAATCAATTTGGTTCTTGCGTTTGTATTGGGAAGAGAAGGGCAGGCAGATAGCGGGCAGGAGCCTGCCGACGTCTCAGATAGTTCAGGACCTTCCTTATTGCTGGATACGCCGTTGAACGAACTGCCGGTGGTGGACAATTACAGATGGAACACTGTTGCCAGCGAGAATCACTGGTTGGCAGTGGCGTGGTGGTGGCTGGTGGTCTCGCTGCTTGGCTGGACGGCGTGGCCGCTGGCGTTTGTGCTTTTCCGAAGCCTGCGCGATCGCGGGTATATGCTGGCAAAGACACTTGGTTGGCTGCTCAGTGGCTGGCTGCTGTGGATCTTTGCCAGTTTGGAGATGGCGCAGAATTCGGTGCGGAATGCCTGGCTGGTAGCCGCACTGGTTGCTCTTGTTGGCGCTGCATTTCTTGTGTTTTGCTGGCGGGATGTGCGGTCGTTTTTGGGGCGGATGTGGGGCATTCTGCTCGTGGGGGAGGGGCTCTTTGCATTTGCTTTTATTGGCTTTGTGCTCATCCGCCGGGCGAATCCCGACATTTGGCAACCCTGGTTCGGCGGCGAAAAGTTCATGGAGTTTGCGTTCCTCAACGGGATTCTGCGTAGCCCATATTTTCCACCGGTGGATCCCCATTTCGCGGGCGGCTACATCAACTATTACTACTATGGCATCTATTTGGTCGGCTACCTGGTCAAGTTGACCGGGATCTACGCTGAAGTGGCGTTCAATCTGGCGATCCCGATGCTGTTTGCGCTCACGGTAGTCAACGCGTTTGCGGTAGCCTATTCAGTGTCCGGTTTTCGGCACACTGTGACCCGCCGACGCCATTCGCAAGTAACCGCTACGCCACTACAGATGGAGCAGTTTCCTGCGGCGGAACCCGATATCACTGAGCTATCACTCGGGACGGAGGATGCTGCGGCTTCGACGGCCGGCATGTACGGCGGTGGTGTTCCAACTGGAGAAATGGGGGAACAAGAGGATCCCCAGGTTCAAATTGACAGCCCATTCTGGGAGCTCGAAGCGGATACGCGGGAGGAAGTGGAGGGGGCTGGATTCGACTCGCAGACAGATATTAGCGGTCGAGAATGGAATGCAGAGGCGAGTGTGCCAATCGGTCCAGGCGCGCTTAGTCAGACACGTGAACGTCCGGAGGCGCCAAGCCAACCATGGTATGAGGGACTCGGGGCGGCAATGCTGGCTCCCTTGTTTTTGGCGCTTCTCGGCAATCTGGCAGGATTTGGCCAACTGGTACATAGCTTTAGCAGAGCTAGCCGGAGCGGCTTTGAGAGCGAGATTCCGGGTATGCAAAAAGCGGTCCATGCTGTGAGCGGGTTTTGGCGTGTGCTGACGTCCGAAGCAACCGCGCCGGGATATGACTTCTGGGCGCCAAGCCGGGTAATTCCTCATACTATCAACGAGTTTCCGTTCTGGAGCTTTATGTACGCTGATCTGCATCCGCATATGATCGGCATTCCCTTCTCCCTCTTCTTTCTGGCGCTTACGCTGACGCTCCTTAACAGCTATCAACTCGACTGGCGGAAAAACTGGCTCTATGGGGCGCTGTTGGTTGGCGGCATGGCCTTTACGATCGGCGTTCTGGCAGTTGTCAATCTGTGGGATCTGCCGACCTATTTTGGTTTAGGTATGCTCACATTGATCGTAACGCTGTACAGGAGCCGAGGACGCCTCCCTGTGGTTACAATTGTCGGAATTGGAATCGTCATGGTCGGAGCGGCGTTCCTGTTCTTCCTGCCCTTCTTTCGCAGTTACACAAATGTGGCGGCAAGCGGAATCGGATTGGTAAGGTCCCCGGACGCTTTGGGGAAGTGGGCTCAGATCTGGGGTTTGTTTGCCTTTGTCCTCTTTACATGGCTCCTGGTCGGACAGAGGGATAAGCGACGGCTGCGTTTCTTGCGGGTTCACCGGATTCTGGTTCAGCGGACGACGCTTGTTTACCTGACCGGGGTAGTATTGCTTCCATTGCTGTTCCTCGCCTCGTTCCTGCTCTTGATTTTCACTAACCAGACGGTGCTGGCCATCTGCCTGCCCGCGCTTGGCCTGTCGCTTTCGCAGATGTGGAGGCGGGAGCGTTCGGCAGATTCCGGACCGATTCTGGCGGCGGTGTTGACGGCGACAGGCCTGGCCATCCTGGCCGGTACGCAGGTGATATATCTTAAGGACCATTTGCAGGGCGGCGATGCTTACCGCATGAATACGCTGTTCAAGTTTTTCAACCAGGTTTGGGTCTTATGGGGTGTGGCTGCGGCTATTATTTTGCCGAGGATATTTTCCCGCTTGGCGTCGCTGTTAGAGGCAGGAAAGGAGCGGAGGCGGCTCAATTCGGATGCAGTGCAAGACGGTATTTGGGCGGCTTTTTCAAACATTGGGTCAAATGCGGTTGGCCGTCTGTGGGTCTATGCATTACTTATCCTGGTTGGCGCCAGTCTGGCCTATCCTATTTGGGGAACGCCGTCACGGCTTTCACAGCGCTTCCCCGGCTGGCGGCCGCCGATTGGCACATTGGACGGTATGGCCTTTATGGAGAATGGTGTCTACCACTGGCCTGACAGCGACCATGCTGTCGAACTGCAGTACGATTGGGAGGCGATTCAGTGGCTGCTGAGAGAGGTACGGGGCAATGTTGTGCTGGCCGAATCCGCGCAGCTTGACTACTACCGAGCCGGCGGCACGCGGGTGGCAAGCCTTACCGGGCTGAGCGGGCTGATGGGAATGCATGAGGGAGAACAGCGCTACCACCACCAGGTTTCTGAACGCCACGGTTTGCTCAGTGCGTTTTGGAGGTCGACAGATACAGGGCAGATTGAAAGGCTCATTGACGACCTGGACATCGGTCTAATCTACGTGGGGCAGTTGGAACGCCATCAGCACCCGGATGCGCCTGCGCGATTTGAGCAGCTGGAAGAGGCCGGCCTGCTGGAGGCTGTCTATCGAAATCCCAAGGTGATAATTTACGCGGTGCCGTCCCAGATTTCGGGCCAGGTACAGCGTCAGTGAGGGGCGCGCTGATGGGCCAAGTCGCAGTGGCGGCACCAATGCTGGCGCGTGTCTGGAATCGTGCGCCGAACTGGCTACGAGTCGTTATTACGTGGATGATAAATGGTAAAGTCATGGTAGGCGTGTGCGGCATGCTGCTTGACGACTCAGACCAGATTCTGCTTCTTCGCCACCGTTTCCACAAAGCAGGGTATTGGGGAATGCCAGGCGGCTGGCTGTCTCCGGGCGAAACGATCTGCGAATGCTGGCGCCGTGAAGTCAAGGAAGAATTGGACCTCGACACAGTGGTCGACACAATTATCTGCCACCGGGCGACGCGGCGCACGCTGGAGTTTATTTTGCTGGGGCGAATAAGCGGCGGCCAGTTGAAGGTCGATCCGGTAGAAATCCTCGAAGCTCGCTTCTTTTCCGCGGAGGAATTGCCGCCGATGGAAGGCTACCACCTTCGAGTTATTGGGGAGACCTTTCATAAATTAGGGGAGGCAGAGTGTGCGGGCGGCGTTGAGACGGCGAGCAAGCCGCGGTTAGGCGGAGACGGGGGTGGGAAGGCTTCTCAGGTCGCAGATCGAAGAGTACTGGAATGCGCAGGCGGAGCGAAGGGGGACGGGCCAGTTGCGTGACATCGTCATCCCTTTTTTGAGCTGGTATTTGATAACACAAGTGATAACGGTGGCGGCACTACCGTTGACCTTGCGGCTGTTTCGCCACTTGCCTGATAGCGGCTATGTGTTTGCGCGTGTACTAGGCATTTTTTTGGTCAGCCTTCTACTCTGGTTAGGTACCAGCTATGGCCTGCTTCGCAATACGAGCGGCGGGGCGTGGCTGGCGCTGCTGCTGGTGGCGATGCTCAGCCTGTGGAGTATTTTACAGGGAAAAGGGACGGAAGGAGACGGTCGCCTTTCCTCTCTGCGTACCTCGCTGTGTCGATTGCCAGGCTGGACATATATAGTTACCGTCGAGCTTTTGTTTTTTCTCAGCTTCGCGGTGTGGACTTATGTGCGTGCCTACGATCCCGCCATCAGTCACACAGAGCAGCTGATGGACTTGATGTTTATCAATGGGATCTGGAGCAGCCCTACTTATCCTGTTCGCGATCCCTGGCTGGCAGGCTATGCGATCAGCTATTACTACTTTGGATACTGGATGCTGGCAACTCTGGCCCGATTTGCCGGACAACCACCTGAAATAGCCTATAACCTGGGCCAAGCCTGCTGGTTCGGACTCCTCTTGACCGCCAGTTTCGGGGTTGGCTTCAATCTTTTTCGACTGCGGGTGAGAGAGTATATAGGGGAAGCTGAGACGACAGAAGAAACTGATGGATCGATTGAAGGCGACGCAGGTTCTTACGGGAAGTTTGCGATGCCGGTATTGGCTGGCCTGCTGACATCGATCTGTGTCGGGTTGACCTCTAACTTGCATGTGATTCTAGAGTGGCTGTATGCACAAGGTGTGCGTCTGGACGGGTTGAATCGACTGGTCGATGTGTATAATTTTCCGGAGCATGCGAATGCGTCCGGCCTCTGGTACATGGACGGCGGCTGGAGCTGGTGGTGGCGGGCCAGTCGCGTGATTGAGGATATCGACCTAAGTGGGAACCACATTGAAATCATCGATGAATTTCCGATTTTCAGTTACGTTCTTGGCGACAATCATCCGCATTTGCTGGCCATGCCCTTTGTGATTCTCGTCATCGCAGTGGCAATGAACTGGTTCTTTGCAAATGGGCGAGACAAACGGGGGCAACTGTCTGTTGGGGGAGCGGATTCTGAAGAAGAGAGCGACCGGCAGGGGTCTCTTGTTTCAAGCGTAATCTCACTTGCAACGTCGGTTACCCGGCCAATCGGGTTGGAAGGCCTGCTGCTGGTAGTCGCGGCGACGGGCGCCCTACTATTTCTGAATACTTGGGACTTTCCCCCTTACTGGCTGTTGATGTTACTTGTGGCGCTGTTTACCGGAACCAGGCGAAAGGAGGAAGTTGACGCTGCACTACGCCATGGCCTCGCGCGGGCGGCTACGGTGGGGGGCTTGATCGTGGTGGGCGCCATCCTACTCTTCCTGCCCTACTTTCTGACTGCCCAGAGTCAGGCCGGCGGCATCCTGCCCAATTTGCTCCATTCAACACGGCTGCCGCAGTTTCTGTTAATGTACGGTCACTTTCTGCTGGCGGCTGCAGGACTGTTAATCTTCAGTTGGCGAGAGCAGCCCCCATCTGTGGCTGCGTTGGCCGCTACAGCTGGCCTAGTCATTGGCCTGCCGGTCATTTTTCTGATCACAACCGCCATTTTGACTGCGAATGCCAGCGGTGTAACGCCGGGGCTGGCAGGGCAAGCGGGCGACATTATGGCCAGCTTCGTCAGCCGCCGGCTTGGACAGCCCTGGACATTTCTGCTATTGGGCGGGCTGGCATCGCTGACTTTGGGCATGCTATGGCAACGCTTCGTTGATTTTGGCAAGGCGCCGCGTTCGACCACTTTTGTTCTGTGTCTGGTTGCGATCGGCATTTTGCTGACTTATATGCCGGAGTTCGCCTTTTTGCGGGACAACTTCGGTAATCGCATGAATACCGTGTTCAAATTCTATTACCAGAGCTGGCTCTTGTTGGCGATCGCGGCCGCGTACGCCATTAGCTGGCATGTATTTTTGGCCGGGCGCCGACTGCGGCGGCGAGGGTATGATCGAGGAAAAGCGCTCTATTTTGGACTTGCTCCGACTGCGCTCGCTCTTTTGCTGATCCTCACATGCTTGATCTATCCTGTGGCAGGGGCTTACGCTAAAATCAAGGGGTTTGGCACGCGTTTGCCGACGCTGAATGGCCTGACCTATGTTGGCAGCGACGAGCTAGCTGCAGTTGACTGGCTCCGTAGAAATACGCGCCCCGACGCCATTATTTTGGAGGCCAAAGGGGCCAGTTACAAAGTCAGTTCGGCGCGTATCAGCGCGGCGACCGGACGAGCCACGCTGCTAGGGTGGGATGGACACGAGGCCCAGTGGCGCGGACGTGCTTACGCAGAAATGGCAGCAGGTCGGGCCGATGCGATCCGCGAAATTTATCAAAGTCCGAGGCCGTCGACCTTGCATGAACATTTAGATAGGTGGCAGATCGATTTTCTGGTTGTGGGCCCTGAAGAACGTGCGCAGTATGGTGTCACACCAGCGGTGGAAGAACAGCTGAACCAGGTTCTGGAATTGGCCTTCGAGCAAGGAAGTTATCGAATCTACCGAGCAAACGGCGCGGCAGACAGATAGTTCATTTGAGGCAGAGGCCAGATTTTGCAGGTGACTGAAACGACGAGGACCGAACCAGCAGTTAGCGAGAGATCAGCGACTGAGGATCAGCCGCCGGCTGCGCCGTTGCCATCGGCGCGTGCGTCGGCATCGCATGGCAGCGGGCCGAACGTTGAACAGGCGTTGTACGCATTGCTCTTTATTGCGGCATTGGCCTTGCGTCTGTATTCTCTGGGCGACCTTAATCCGATTTCGCCTTGGGAGGCCGGTCAGGTATGGCCTGCATGGCTTGGTAATGCGGGCGGTGTTATGGAGCATGGCGGTTTTCCTGAACCTGACCCGCCGCCCAGCCCTTTGTTGAACAGTTTTCAGCGTGCGTTGTTTCTTGTGACGGGAGGCGGAAGCGAATTCTGGGCACGCTTTGCTCCTGCTTGCGCTGGGGCAGGATTGGTCCTGGCGGCCTGGGCGTTGCGGAGACGCTTGGGGCGCGGTGGGGCACTGACGGCAGCTGTGCTATTCGCGTTCGACCCTTGGCTTCTGTCATTCAGTCGTATAGCTGACGGGGCGGCGCTAACCGCTTTGTTGTTTGTGCTGCTGCTGGCGGCACTGTTCGAGGAAAAGACAGAGGGGCATCAAGTCACAAAGCTTGCTCTGGTGGGTGGTCTTTTTCTGATAAGCGGGCCGCTGGCCTGGCTTTTGCTTCCTCTCATTGTGTACGCGATGGTGCTGCTCAAGGGGGGGCCATTTGCGCTCTTTACTCCCTGTCAGCGCAGACGCGCGACATATATTTGCGCGGGGACGGTGGTAGTTGGAGCCACCGGACTTTTCGCGCACATCTCGGGCTTGGCTGCGATTGGGGAGAGCGTAGGCGCGGCTATCCACAATTTTACCGGCCCGTCAGGCGGCGGGTCGCTAGTTTCCGCCGATCATGATTACACGGTTACATGGGCATTGATGCGGTTGCTGGTCGATGAGCCCTTTGTGCTCTTGTTCGGCGTCGCCGGGGTGGTCGTTGCGCTTGTAAAGACGGGATTTTTCTCTGGGAAAAGGGATGCGGAGGCTGGCAAGGAGAACGACAGGTCCGATAGTGAGACGCAAGTCCTTGCGAACACCCGGTGGCTGAATGTACTGGTCGTGGGGGTAGCCTGGGGCTTGCTATTGTTGTTGTTACCGGGGCGCACACCGATCAGCCTGCTGGCGGTGGGGTTGCCACTGCTGTTGCTGGCCGCGGGTTCTGTCACTGATATGCTGCGCTTCGCGCCGACCAGCATTCTATATCAAAATGATGCGCGGATGCCGGTATTGATAACAATGGGCGTGCTACTGGTGACAGCCTTCTTCTGGACAGGCAGCGCGACGGCTGCTCTGCGAGATGGAAACTACGATCCGCGGCTGACATTATTTTATTTGCTGATTCCTGCGCTCGGCGCGTTTTTTGTATGGTGGTCCGGGGAGCGGGCGAGCGTGCAGGTATTTGGTCTGTTGACTTTGGCAGCCTTTTTCCTGGCACAGGCAAGCAGCAGCTGGATGTTGAATTTCAGGCCGGAGTTCGGTCACAGCCGTACTCTATTTGCTGAAGCCGGCGACTCGGGGATGACACTGCTGGTGGAGGATATGGCCCGGCTCAGTTCTCTGCGTACAGGGGATCCTACAGAGGCGGCCGTATATCTCCAAGTGGATTCTTCCCAGTTGCCGTACTTTGTCTGGCATCTTCGTAATATGCGTCGCCTGCAGTGGCAGCCCGGCCTGGACTTTTCTAAAGTAGACGAAAGTGCATTGGTTGTTACCCAGGCCATCGCTCTAGGGGATGGAGAACGAGCCCAACTGCCTGCCAATTTCATTGGCAGTAGTTACACTGTGACGCAGCGATGGCTGCCGACAGATTTGGAAGATCCTGGCGCTCGTCTACGTTGGATGTTTTTTCGAGAGAGGCAGCTAAGGCCGGAAGGCCCGCCGGCGGGACAGGAGGCCGATCTTTGGGTAATTCGGGAGAAGTAGAAATGGCTGAATCAAAGAGCGAGAAGGCAGAGAAGGTAGAAGAAGAAAAGGAAGTGGAAGTTCTTTCTCCTGACCCCTTGCCCACAACTCTTGTTTCTGAGGGAGAAGAGCAGGGCTCCGGGGAGGAGCTGGCAACGCAGGAATCGTCTGGTTCGGAACCGGCTGAGACTGTGCCTGTTTCCGGCGGATTTCTCGACTCAAGCCTGCTGGGCGTTGTGCGGGCGAACTGGGAAACGATAGCCTGGGCAGCTATCCTGATTGTGGCGGTAGTGAGCCGATTCTATGCGCTCGGCGAACGTGGGATGAGCCATGACGAGAGTCTGCACGCCAACTACTCGCTCGATCTTTACCGCGCCGGCAGCTATCAACACAATCCGATGATGCATGGTCCGTTCCTCTTCCATGCGAATGCGTTCATTTTCTTTTTGTTTGGCGTAAGTGACGCCACGGCGCGCGTGATGCCGGCCCTTGCTGGGGTTGGCACGATCGTTGCGGCGTGGTTCTTCCGGCGCTGGATCGGGCGAACCGGTGCGCTCTTGACTGCTGTGTTCTTCCTTTTCAGCCCCAGCATACTCTTCCACAGCCGCTACATCCGAAACGATATCTACATTGTTTTCTTTTCGATGATTTGGGTTTACGGCATGTTCCGCTTTATTGAAGAGCGGAAGATGAAATGGCTTTACTTGACGGTTTCCGTGATGGCACTTGGATTTACCGCCAAGGAAAACCAGTTCATGTCGGGCACGATTTTCGGCATCTTTTTTGTGGGGGCAGCGTTGTGGCGCTGGTGGGCCCAGCAGGTTTCGATCAGAGACAGCCCATTTGCTGATCTTGCGGTTCTACTGCTTACACTAGTATTGCCATTCGTCGCTCCAATTGGGCATCTGGTTTTTGGATGGGATGCTCTCGCTTATAGTACGACCCAGGATCTGGCCAGGTCGGCGATGCTGGTGCTCTTTATGACCGGAGTGAGTGGGGCGATAGCCTTTTGGTGGTTCAACCCGATGAGAGAGAGGGGAGAGGAGTCTAAACCCTCGGCAGGAATTGATCGCGCTCAGCGGATCACCTTTTCCAACTGGGCTACATTGATGGCCCTGTTTTGGGCGATCGAGATACTGTTGTTCACAACTTTTTTCACAAATCCAGTCGACGGACTTGCCACTGGCATTGTTGGCAGCCTCGGCTATTGGCTGGCGCAACAGGAGGTGCAACGCGGAAGTCAGCCTTGGTATTACTACATAATGCAGGGACTGTTGTACGAGTTTCTGCTCGTTTTCCTTAGCCTAGGCGGCTTGGCCCTGCTCGTGCATCGTTTGCGGACGGGCAACTGGGACGATCCGGAGTATGCTGAACAGAGTCCTCGCGCTGCAAAAGGCAAGAGCAAGAAAGAGGAAAGGCGAGACGAGTCAGATTCCGCTAATACATCGTCGTATGTTCAGCCCTACTTCATTGTGTTTTTGGCGTGGTGGGGAATTATGGCGTGGCTGGCTTATTCGTATGCCGGTGAGAAGATGCCATGGTTGACAACGCACATGGCGCAGCCGATGGCGTTGTTTGGCGGGTGGTGCGGCGCGCAGCTGCTTGTGAGGATTGACTGGTTGAAGGTGCGAGCGGCACAAGGCTGGTGGCTGCCAGCGCTACTTCCGGCTCTGCTGTTCGCATTGGTGACTCTTTTTGGCTCAGTTCCCGGGGCAGGGAGAGACATAGACTCTCTGTCGCGGACAGTGCGCTTCATTCTTGCTCTCGTAGTGAGCGGCGGCCTGGCATATCTGATACAACTGGCCATCCAACGAGTAGGCTGGCGGCTGACGCTGCGGTTGTCAGCAGTGACGGCGCTTGCCATTTTGTTTCTGCTTACAGTTCGCTTTTCCTATCTGCTCACCTATATTAACTACGACATGGCAACCGAGTATCTCGTCTATGCTCACGCCGCGCCTGATGTAAAGCGGGCACTGCAGGAAATTGAAACGATAAGCGAACGCACGGTGGGTGAGCGGGAGATTCAAGTTGCCTATGACGACGACGTAGCATGGCCCATGACCTGGTACATGCGATTCTATCCCAACCACATATTCTATGGCGCGAACCCCACAACCGAGGCGATGAACGCGCCCGTCATTCTGGTCGGCAAAAAGAATTACGAGTTGGTAGAGCCCTATGTAGCGAGGGATTATGTCAGCCGCAACTATAGACTAGTCTGGTGGCCCGAAGAGAGTTACAAGGGAAAGTGGGACGAAGAGGAAGGATCTGTGCGACTGACGTTCAAGCAGATCTGGGAGGCATTGACTGAACCGGAGCGTCGAAGCCGACTGTGGCAGATCTTCTTTTTCCGGAACCATCCCGACCGCACGCTGACGGAATGGCCTCACCGTCACGATTTCCGTATGTACGTCCACAAGGACGTCGCCGATATCGTCTGGGACCTGAACGTTGTTCCCCTGGCGGAGCGAGGACTGTCGCAGTCGCCTTCTTTTAACTATGAGGAGGTCGATCGAAGTGCCAGCGCCGTCTACAGCGGTGTTTATGGAGACCTGCCCCTGGTGACGCCGCGTTCGGTTGCAGTAGGGCAGGATGGTGTGCGCTACATTCTGGACACGGGGAACAACCGGGTGGTAATTCTCAACGCGGACGGCACATTCCGGCAGGCGTTTGGCAGCACTTGTTTCTTGTCCGAAAGCGAGAACAGTTCTTGCACGGATCCGGATGGCGACGGCCCGCTGGAGAATGGGGACGGCCAATTTCGCGAGCCGTGGGGCATCGCCGTGGGCGACGATGGAACAGTCTTCATTGCCGATACATGGAACGGACGAATTCAGGCATTCGATAGCCAGGGGACATTCCTGCGCAAGTGGGGTTTGTTCAGCATAATCGACAACGAAAACAGAGACCCATATGCGTTGTTTGGTCCGCGGGGCTTGGCTGTTACGCTGACCGGCAACCTCCTCGTCGCCGACACGGGCAACAAGCGGATACTGGAGTTTACACCGATGGGGGAATTCGTGCGCCAAGTCGGTGGAGGCGGGATCCTTCTCGGTCACTTCGAGGAACCTGTAGATGTAGCGGTCCACCCGCCGACCGGCAATGTTTTGGTGAGCGATGCCTGGAATCGCCGCATACAAGTGCTTTCGGCCGAATTAGAACCTCTTGCGGAGTGGCTCATGCCTACCTGGGATAGCCAGGATATATGGGACAAGCCATATGTTGCGGCCGCGGCTGATGGGACGGTCTACGCGACAGACCCTCAGTTTTCGCAGGTGTTTGTAATCTCTGCCGGGGGCTTTGTGCAGACCAGCTTTGGCAGATATGGGGCCGAACTAAACCGCCTCGCCAAGCCTACCGGAATAACTGTAGATCCGCTGACCGGCGAACTGTTGATAGCCGACGCCGACAACAGTCGTATACTTATTTTTGCGGGTAACTACTAGGGCACAGTAGTAGACCAGCTAGTCATCCTTGGAACTATTCAGGCAAATTGGGACGCAGCCGGTGCGCAGTCGCCGCCGGGCTCGCCAGCCGACACGCTGAGATGAAAGCGTACGGTCGGTGAGGCCTGGTTTTGGAGGGGGGCGTTGCGGGGGCGCAGCCCCTGCACAAGGGAGGGCCGAAGGCCCGACCGCCCATAAAGGGCGATAGCTGAGCATTTGCATTTTTCGGCCAGTTGGAACTGCTTCTGCAGACCAAGCGGGAGACCAGCCGTCTGAGGATTCGCTGCAGAAGACACCCGGAGGGCCGTATTTGCGGCCTGGCTTCTGCTTTGACAGGGTACAATCATGCCAACGGTTACTTCCAACTCTTGCATTTTGCCGCACTGACGATTCCTCACGTGGAACACTTTGAAAAGGGGCCTGTTTCAGAACCATGGCTCTGCAGGTCATGTGAATACTTTAATCGCCCCCATGCCCAATTCTGTGGTCGGTGCGGCCGGCCGACAGACATTGTTTGTGAACAATGCGGTACGGATAACCCCGGCGGTCACGAATTCTGTGATGCGTGCGGCGGGGTACTTTTCGATGCGCCTCCGCGCGGAACTGAACCTCTTAACCTCATAGGCCGCCTAGGCCTTCGTCCTACAAATCCATTCAGTTTGGCGCCGAGCGAGAGGCTAGTCTGGGACAGGCCCGCTCCGACCTGGGCGTGGTCCAATGCTTTTTTGAGAGAGTGGCTCCAGCGCAACAGTTGGGAGATGATCGCGGTCGTTATGCTTACAGCGGTTGGCGCATTTCTGAGAGTGTACCGCCTGGAGGAGATCCCAGCCGGCTTTCATGGCGACGAGGCGTGGACAGGCATCGAAGGATTGCGCATCCTGAGAGAAGGTTGGATTGGACCTTACACAACCTCTGCTCTGGGCCAGGCTTCGGGGCCTTTCTACCTGACTGCACTGGTAATCTGGCTCCTTGACGCTTCCAAGTTTTCTGTCCGACTCTCGATGGGGCTCTTCGGCATTGCAACGATTCCAACGGCGCATCTGCTATTGAGGTTGGGGTTCGGGCGCTGGGTGGCGCTTTTCGGCACTACAGCCCTGACGGTCAGCTACTGGCACCTTCACTTCAGCCGCCTGGGATTTGGCGTGGTCCCGTTAGCATTTGCCTCTACGGCAGCTGCAGCGGGGTTGCTGTGGGCGATGCGGGTGTACGATGATGGGCGACCTGAATCACCGCGCAAGGGCCTTTGGTGTTGGGTTGCTGCCGGCGCGCTTTTGGGGTTGGTGCCCTACACCTATTTTGCGTTTCCGACATTTTTGGCGGCGGTGGCGGCTGTTCTCCTGGTATTCTTCACTTTGCAGAGCGGCTCGCTGAGGCGCAAGTTGATAGCCCTCGCTCTGCTGGCAACGGGCGTAGTCGTAAGCGCGGGCCCCATGATATATTTCGCCATTCGCTCGCCCACAGTACTATTCGGTCGTTTGAACGAGAAATCGGTATGGGACTACTACGAGTATGTGGAGGCCGATGGGTACCTAGAGAAGGTTGACTTTGTCATTGGGCGGGCATGGGACTCGTTTTGGTTACTTTTCAGAAACCCGAGGATGGACGGGGTTGACGGCATCGGAGGGGTGGGCGTATTAGATGTTGGGGTTGCCGCTTTAGCGTATGTTGGCCTTGTCATTGCGATAAGAAGGTGGCGAAGTCCTCCGCACTTATTCGCCATTCTGGTGGTTCTAGCCGCGTTGTCGGGTCTTGTGTTAACCGATCCTTCGGCTGGATCGATGCGGCGAAGCATAACCGCTATTCCGTGGGTATTTGGGCTGGCCGGAATCGGTGCGGTGACAGTTGTAAGGATCGCGTCCGGCACACTAGGGAGTTGGAGTCGGACTGCAGCGGTAGGTGCGGCCGCGCTTGTCCTTGTGTGGAGCGCACTCTGGAACCTGAGCTACTACTTCATTGAATTGCCCCGCTCCTCGACCTTCCAGTGGACGTTTCCGACAGGCTATTTCGAGGCCCTGGAAGCGGCCAACTCGTTTGATGATCCTGGGACGATCTACTACTATTCCGGGCAACGGAGATTCAGGTACGAAACGATTCAGTTTCTCTTTCCGAATAGCCGAGGAATTGACCGTTCGCGAGAGTTCGGGGTTTTTGCGGTGGAGAAGCTCGAAGCCGGGCCGGTGACGTATCTGCTGGAGGGAGAGTACATGGAAGAGATCGACAGAATCAGGGAGATGTATCCGGGCGGAGAAATCATTGTAGATGATGGGGACGATCCTCTTTATATCGTATATCACCTTGCAGGGTAGACTGAGAAAGTCTGCCTTCACGGGTCAGTTAATCGCCCAGGAGTGCTCCCACTGAGAGTCGAGAATTGACGGACAGAAGCGAAAGCAAAATGCCGAATACCGAAGACAATCGGGGGCAGAGGGCCTGCCCGGCGTGCATGCACGTCAACCGTCCTACGGCCAATTATTGCGAAAACTGCGGTGACCGACTGCCGGATGAAGCGCCTTGCCCGCAGTGCGGTGCGCTGTGCGGCATTGGGCAGCTCTTTTGCCATGACTGTGGATTTTCGCTGGCCGGCGAGCCGGTTCGGGGTGAGACAGAACCAATAGGGGAAAGCAGCCAGGGTAGCGCAGGTGGAACGCAGGACCCTGCCAGATTGAGTTGGCCCGACTTGCTGGGTCGAATCAGGCAAGCGGCCTTCGGATTCCGAATCGCGGCTCTCTGGCGGCTGGTGGCACAGTTTCTGGCTTCAGGTCCCGCCAGCACTGTTGGCTTGGAAGCTGCAGCCGCAGGTAGCGTTGCGACGGCAACCGCTGTTCCGGTTCCTCCTGGACACTTGGCGGCTTTTGGTCCTGCCAAAACAGTACGCGCAAACGTTTTTTTGGGCATTGTCGCGATCGTGGGCGCGATTGGAGGGCAGTGGCTACTTGAACGCGGACAGACGCTGCCAGCGGTCGGCCTTTACGCGGCCGCCATTGGGTTGGCGCTTTGGGCATTTCGAAGCAGCACTGTGTTCGCCTTGCCGGCAACTTCCGATTCCGGGCAGCTGAGGCTCCTGAACATCTTCTGGCTGCTTCCGATAGTGCTGCTGCCAGGGGCAGTTTCGGCATGGTCATTGGAACGTCTTCTGACAGATCCTGACCGGCCGCCGGACCTTTTCTGGCTGCTCCATCTGGCTAGTTTAGCACTTCTTGTTGGATGTGTATTTTTTGCAAGAAGATTCGGGAGCGGTCAGGCTGAGAATTCTCAGGGGAATGGAAGTGCGAGTTCACAGCGGTCTTCTGCTTCAGGTTTGACTTCGGAATCAGGTATCCCGCCGCGTCCCTGGACGAGGAACCAGCGGCTACTGGTCCTACTTATTGTTTGCATTGGGTTTTTCATGCGGATATACGAGTTGCCCGAGTTTCCTCCTGGCACCTGGTATGACGAGGCCACGGCGGGGCTGGAGGCACAACGTATATTGGACGAGCCGGACTATCGGCCTCTCTATGTGAGCGGCCTAATGGGGCCTGAGCACTACGTCTACCTGGTGTCCTCCCTGTTCCTGATTCTGCCCAAAATAACATTTGTGGTACGTCTTGCAACCGTAATAACGGGGGTACTGTCTGTCCCGGCCGCTTACCTGGCGGGAAGCCAGTTATTTGGCCGCGGGCCGGCGCTGGCCTTCGCTTTTCTGATTGCTGTTTCACGTTGGAGCGTGAATTTCAGTCGGATTGGAATGTTTAACATTCTGATGACGCTGTTTGTGCTGTTAGGCGTTGGCCTGTTGTTAAAGGCATTGCGGCGTGGACGGCTTACTGACTTTCTGTGGGCGGGACTTTGCCTTGGATTTGGTCTCAACACGTATTACGCTTTTCAGTTGTTTCTGGCGGTGGTGGCTGTTTTTATCGTGTATCTTTTCATCACGCGCTGGACCCTTTTTCTGTCCCACTGGAAGGGTCTGGTGGTATTGGCGATGGGCGTACTGTTATTCCTGGCGCCGCTGGCAACCTTTGCGTTCGCAAGGCTTGACAGATATTTGGAACGAACGCGTACAGTGTCGATTTTTGAGGAGTATCCGGAGGACCAGGTGTGGGGAAAGCTGCGGGAAAACGCGGTCTCCCACGTCCTCATGTACAACGTGCGCGGCGATCCCAACGGCCGCCACAACTTACCCGGCAAACCGATGCTGGCCCCGGTTGCTGGGGCTCTGCTCGTGCTGGGGCTGGCTCTCAGCCTGAGCCGATTCTGGCATGCCCGGTTTTTCTTTCTCATTCTCTGGTTTTTCGGGTTGATGGCGGGCGGCGTCTTCTCGCTAAGTTTTGAGGCGCCGCAGTCTCTGCGCGCCATTGGAACTCTACCCGTTGCCTATCTGCTTGCCCTCCTCCCCCTTGCGTTCCTGTGGCAAAACTGGCGGGTGGCCTCTCATCACGGGTTGACGTTCGAGGGAGAGAGCGAGTCCCCGGCCAGCCCAATTGGCCGCTATATTTTCCCTCGAGGCAGAGCGATCGCCAGAAGAATCTGGCCGCTTTTGCTGTGGAAAGGCAGTCCAGTTTTCTTCGTGTCCATACTGCTGGCAGCAGTCGCCGTCTACAATTATCGAACATACTTTGTTCACCAGATGAATGATTTTGCAGTTTGGAATGCCTACTCGACAGGCGAGACGATAGCAGCATCTGTCGTTGCCGAGCATGTGGACAGGAGTGACACTGAAGTCTATCTAACTTCCCATTACGCAGGTCATCCCGCCGTTCGATTTGTGGGCAGCTCCGTTCCTTACTATCGGGCTGTCGATTACACCGATACGTTGCCGATGCCGCTCTCGCCTGATCGGGATGCGCTGTTCCTGATGGATCCTGATCGGCGAAATTTTTTTGAGCAGGCGCGCAGTTTCTATCCTGATGCGGAGTTTGTAGAGCATAAGCCGCCATTCGGAGGGCCAACGGTTCTATACGAAATCCGGCTGCGTCCTTCAGACATTTCTTCAATTCAGGGCATGAATTTGTCCTACTTTGAGGGAGCGGAGTGGGCCGGAAGCCCAGTGAAAGTTGAGAGACACGCGTCCATTCTAGTTGACTGGCCGCTCGAGGCACCACTGCCGGTCCCGTTTTCGGCCGAATGGAACGGCGTTCTGAACGTTGAAGCGTATGGGCCGCACAGGTTTGTCCTGCGCGCGCCGGCGGGCGGGGAACTCTATGTGGACGAAGAGTTGGTTGCCCAGATTGAAACGAGGGGTGAATCTGATTCTGCAGGAGAGGGGGGAGAAGTTGAGGCCGCGCTGAAACTGGCGATGGGTTTGCACAAACTTCGAATTCGAGCAGTTGGCGGCGAAGGTCCTGTTTCGCTTTCCTGGCAGCGCCCAGGTGAGGAGGAACAGCTCGTACCGACGTCGGCACTGCACGTGCCACCCGTTTCCAGCAATGGCCTGTTGGGGCGGTACTATGCCAATGGGAATTGGCAAGAGCCGGCGGCTTTCACACGAATTGATCCGCAGATCAATCTCTATTTTCACGACATTCCGCTGCCTCGACCCTATACGGTGGAGTGGGAAGGCAAGCTGGCCGTCCCATTCGATGGTGTCTACCGGATGGGAATTGAATCCATAGACGAGTCAGAATTATGGATTGACGGGAAAGAGATTGCGGCTAGCCCGGAACCAAATCAATACGACGAAGACTCAGTCGAGTTGACCGCTGGGCTGCACGATATACGCATCCGCTATGTAGCCCGCACATCCCACTATCATGTGAATCTTCACTGGGCGCCGCCGGGACAAGACCGTTCGCTGGTACAGGCCGAGGCACTTATCCCGCCACAGGGCAGCTACGACCACCTGTCGGTAGAAGATCTAGCCATCTTCGACAAAACCTCAGGGGCTTCTTTTGCGGCCCTTCCCGTCAGTGTCACGCCCCTTCCGGTCGACGAGGAGCAAACGGCCGCGTTCGAAATCGTAAGAGACGCTTTCGAACGGCCAAGGGGTGTAGCCACAGCAAACGGAAGGCTGTACGTCGTCGATTCCAGCTTGAGGTCGCTGATTGTCATGGACGAGGAGGGACGGAGGATTGCGGAGGTTCGGCGGTCGAATCGACGTTTCAGTGAGCCGGTAGACGTTGCTGCAGACGCGTCCGGCAACATCTATGTATTGGACGCTGGAAGTGGTGGGCAGGTATCGGTCCATGATGCAGACGGGGACTTTGTGCGGGTGATTCCCTTCTCTGATAACATGGTCGATAGGAGCAGGGGCTTGGATGTAGACAGAGAAGGCCGGATCTGGTTGGCGATAACGCCGGCCCTAGTCGTCGCTGCCTTCAACTCAGATGGCCAGGAGCTGGCTCGCATATCGACAGTCTTGGAGGGAGGAGACTTTCAGCCGGTGGATGTAGCGTTCCATGACGACGATGCCGTCTATGTGTCTACTGCCGGTTCGACATCGGTCATACGATTTTCTCTCAGTGGGGAGCCGTTGAATTTGTGGCCCCTGGCCACTGCAAACAGCGCGGACGGCCCTCATTTGTCGTTGGACAGTAAAGGAGCTGTTTATGTGACACAGCCGGAGTTGGGAGGATTCGTGCGTATTGCGGAAGGCGAGGAGCAAGGAATAGAGGTGTGGGAACTTCCGGCCAGCCAACCTATACGAAAGTTGGTCGGGATTGATGTGGGAGCCGACGGGGAACTGTTGCTGACCGACAGCGAGAACGGCAGGGTGTATCGAGTTCATAGTTCGCCGTAGGCCATGCGACTTCTGTATGGAATGGGCGAGAAGGCGATGGACTGTGAAGAGAGGCTTGACGTTCGGAATGGATTAGAAGGAAATTGTGAAATACCGTCTCCTTCTGTGATAGGAAGTGCCCAGGGCCAGGCCAGTGGGCGGTAAATCTGCTCCAGAAACTGTTCCTCAAGCCTGCGCTTCGTTCATTTAAGGCGGTCTGTCGGTACGAGTTTGCGACTTCGAGATCAAGGATAGTCATGACGAATGTAGACTTGGGCACAGTCTGCCCCAGTTGCGAATCTTCAGTGAGGTCTGCGGCCAAGTTCTGCGAATACTGCGGCCGGCCTCTGTCGCCTGGGCACATATATGATCAGCACGAATTTTCCGAGCCGGAAGACGTGGATTCTGTTGACGCGAGTGATGCTGTCCTGAATAGTGAAGCAGCGCCGACATGGGAAGAGCTGGATTCTGTTGACGCGAGTGATGCGGTCCCGAATAGTGACGCAGCGCCGGCATGGGAAGGGGTGGATTCTGTTGACGCGAGTGATGCGGTCCCGAATAGTGAAGCAGCGCCGACATGGGAAGAGCTGGAGCAGGACAGATTTGTAGCCTCGATTGGACCGGCGCCTGGTGCAGAAGCGGTCAGCAGGAGAGTGAGTTTGAGAGAGTGGGCCGGCCGCAGCATGTGGTCGCTGATTCTCTGGGGCGGCAGCCCAGTCCTGTTACTGGTGGTTCTGATTGGCGCCGTAGCGAGAGACAATTTCAGGACGGTCAGTACACAGGAGCAGGCCTTATTACAGGAAGGGAATGCCGAGGTCGTCGTCGACGACACACCGGTTTTCGCGGACGCGCCGGGGCTGGCTATACCGCTTGACATCATATCGCTGTTTACGGGAGAAGAACGACCTGCCGCGTTTGAGACTCTCGGGGACGGTTTCAGCAGGCCGCGCGGTATTGCGATTGCGAGTGGCAAGCTATATGTTGTAGATTCCAGCCAGGCCGCCATGTTTGTGCTGGCCAGTGATCGTGAGCAGATGACACAGGTACTCCACTCGGACCGACGCTTTGTCGAACCGGTGGACGTTGCCACCGATACTGCAGGGAATGTCTATGTCCTGGACGCGGGTGATGGCGGGCAGGTAAGTATCCACAGTTCTGAGGGAGATTTCCTTCAGGTCGTTCCCATTCCCGACAGGATGGCAGACCGAAGCAGGGGACTCGATGTGGACAGCCAGGGCCGCATCTGGTTAGCTTTGACGCCGGCGCTCGCTGTTGCCGCCTTCGACATCGATGGGAAAGAGCTAGTCCGCATTTCGACTGCCTTTGAGGGTTCAGATTTGCAGCCCGTCGACGTGGCGTTCCAGTCCGATAGCTCCATTTATGTTTCCACGGCCGGTATGACGGCGGTGCTGCGCTTTTCAGTGGAAGGTGCGCTGTTGAATATGTGGCCGCTGGTCACTGCAAATAGCGTGGATGGGCCGCACCTCTCTTTGGATAGTGAAGGCAATTTGTACGTTACGCAGCCGGAGCAAGGCGGGATATTGCGTATTTCCGGGGACAACGCCGAGGCGATGGAGGCCTGGGTCCTGCCGGGGGGACCGCCCCTACGCAAGCTCGTGGGCGTTACGGTAGAAGAAACAGGCAACGTGGTGGTTACCGACAGCGATAATGGCAGCCTCTATCGTGTGCTGGTTGCTCCTTAGCCTGCTTGGCAGAGTTGCGATGAGGGTTGCGACGTGGACCGCACTGTCGGCCAGGCCCATTGATTTGGAGGCACTGTGACTGAGATACCAGAAAAGTTGGAGGACACCGGTCGAGGCCGGGCCTTCTTCAACGAACCCGATACTGCTGGGCTGATGCACCGCGCTTTCACCCGATCGCTGGGCTTCGACAGGACGGACATGAACCGTCCTATGATCGGAATTCTGAACACGTACAGTGAGATGAACAACTGCCACGCGCACTTTCCCGAACTGGTCGAAGCGGTCAAACGGGGGGTATGGCAAGCTGGCGGTTTTCCGTTGGAGTTTCCGACTATAAGCCTGGGCGAAATATACCTGACGCCTACTTCGATGTTGTGGCGAAATCTGGCGGCCATGGACACCGAGGAGATGATACGCGGCAATCCGATGGATGGTGTGGTGGTGCTGTGCGGATGCGATAAGACGACGCCGGCTGCATTGATGGGCGTAGCAAGCGCAGACCTGCCGGCAATACTGGTTTCGGGCGGGCCTATGCTGAACGGCCACTGGCGCGGGCAGACGTTGGGGGCATGCACGGACTGCCGACGGCTTACAACTGAGTACCGAGCGGGCAATCTCGATGACGAGGAGTATGCGGAAGTCGAGGAGAACCTGGTGCGAAGCAGGGGCCATTGCATGGTGATGGGTACGGCCTCGACGATGAATTCGCTGACAGAGGCGTTAGGCATTTCGCTGCCAGGCAACGGTGCCATTCCGGCGGCTGATTCACGGCGCATCCTCCTGGCGGAGAGGGCCGGGCGGCGCATCGTGGCGATGGCGGAGGAGGGCATGCGCCCGTCGCAAATCCTTACCTCTGATGCGATGGAAAATGCGATAACGCTTCTGTGCTCGCTGGGTGGAAGCACGAACGCGGTCGTACACTTACCTGCGCTGGCCGGACGGCTGGGAGTCAGTTTGCCGCTGACACTTTTCGACGACATCAGCCGGCGTACGCCCTTGCTGGCAAATGTGCGGCCTGCCGGCTTGTTCCAGATGGAGGACCTTTTCTATGCCGGTGGGGTTTCCGCGATTTTGCACCAGCTTTTGCCACTTTTGCACGGTGATGCTCTTACGGTAACGGGAAGGACGCTGGCCGAAAACGTGGCCCAGAGCAGCATTGTGAATCCAGAGGTCATTCATTCGCCGGACAGGCCGCTGAAGACAGAAGGGGGACTGGCTATCCTACGGGGAAACCTGGCCCCGTTGGGGGCAGTAATCAAGCACGCAGCCGCTTCACCGGAGCTCTTGCAGCACCGCGGACGGGCTGTGGTATTCCATAGTTTTGCCGACCTGCAGGAGAGAATCGACGACCCTGCCCTGGATGTCAGTCCTGACGACGTGCTTGTTTTGCAAAATGCGGGGCCGGTGGGGGGGCCGGGCATGCCGGAGGTGGGCAATCTACCGATCCCCAAAAAGTTGCTCAAACAGGGAGTACGCGATATGGTGCGTATCTCAGACGCCCGTATGAGCGGAACGGCCTTTGGTACGATTGTCCTGCACGTTGCTCCCGAGGCCGCGGTGGGCGGCCCGCTGTCACTGGTACAGACGGGGGATGAAATCGAGTTGGATGCGGCGGGCAGGCGACTGGAACTGTGTGTAGCACAGGAGGAGTTAAACAGGCGGCGCGCCTCCTGGCGTCCTCCTGAGGCGGCGTATGGACGCGGCTATGGGAAGCTTTTTCTGGATCATGTGCTCCAGGCGCCGCAAGGCATGGATTTTGACTTCTTACAGGGACGCGACCCTGTTCAGGCTATGGCACAACCGAAGTTTTGACCAGTGGATCTGCCCTTAACCGTGTGTGTACCAGGATTCTGGAATTCAGGGGAAGGGGATGTCCAACTGGGGTCAAGCTACGAAGGAGCTGAGGAATGACCGATTTTGCGCCGGTTGAAGAGCAGATGAATAAACTTATGCGGGGCGTCGAATTTGGCGACGAGCAGACCCGCAAAAATATGGAGAAGGAGTTGCAGCTTCGACTGGAGGAGAGCCGCCGGGAAGGCAAGCCATTACGCGTCTATTGCGGCTTTGATCCCACGTCAAGCGACCTCCATCTGGGCCATACTGTGCCGCTGCGCAAGTTGAGACAGTTTCAGGAGCTTGGCCATACCGTAGTATTTTTAATTGGCACTTTCACCGGCACGATAGGGGATCCAAGCGACAAGGAAAGCGCCCGCACGCAGCAGAGCCTGGAAGAGGCGATGGAAAACGCGCGCAGTTTCACGCAGCAGGCGAACAGGGTCTTGGACCCGGAGAAGACTGTCGTCGACTATAACCACAGGTGGTTGAGCGAGTTGGACTTTGGCGGCGTCATTCGGCTGGCAAGCAGTTTCACAGTTCAGCAGTTCCTGGCAAGAGACAACTTCAGCAAGCGCCACGCCAAAGGTGAACCAATCTGGTTGCATGAGTTCTTTTACGCGTTGATGCAGGGATATGACGCGATTATGCTGGAAACTGATGTGCAGATTGGAGGAACCGACCAACTGTTTAATCTGATGGCCGGGCGCACCCTGATGAACGCGCGAGGGATGCGTCCCCAAGTCGTGTTGACATTCCCCATTTTGGTAGGCACTGACGGGCACCGGCGCATGAGCAAGTCTTCGGGCAATCACATCGGCATCGATGAGGCACCGGGCGTGATATTTACCAAGGTGGTCAACTTGCCGGACCACACCTTCCGTAATTTTGCTGAGCTGGTAACTCGTTGGGGTCAGGAAGAGATTGATCAGATGGTGGAGCAGATGGAAGCGGGGGCATTGGAGCCGCAGGCAGCGAAACGGGCACTGGCGCAGGAGATTGTTGGCATCTTTCACGGCGAAGAGAAAGCTGTGCAGGCGGCTGTTGATGCGGGGCGCATGCACGAGGGTGCGGCGCCGAGCGATGCTCCGCTGTTCAGGCTTTCGCAGGAGATGAATGTGTTGGACCTGATGAGCGCGGCAGGGATGGTGCGCAGCAAAGGTGAAGCGCGGCGCCTGGTTCAACAGGGGGGTGTGCGGCTCAACGGCGAAACGGTAGGGGACGGTGTGCAGACATCTGTTTCGCCAAACGGTGGCGAGAGTATAATCCAGGTTGGCAGGAAAAGGTTTCTGCGAGTAGTTTCTGCTGAGTAGTTTTGCGCCTGCGGGAACTGGGGAAGCAGCGCATTCGGGCGAAGGAAAAAGAAAAGGAACCGGATGCCACGCTTCCCCCGATAGTGGCTTCCAACCACAACGTGACAACTCGGTTCCTCAGTATGAATTATAACATACTAATTTTTATTTGTAAAGGGGGAAAATGCACGAATTTTCATTGAATTCTCTTGATTTGCACGAATTTGACAAGGAATACGGCGGATCGGGCAGTTCAAGTGACGATTTGATATACATTTATAACTATTAGAGCATAAGCTATAGTTCAAGTAGGTTGAAGGAGTTCCCAGCAGGCGGGGGGCTCTCGATGTCGATCACAGGTTTTGGATCAACATAAGGAGTGGGTAATGGGGTCTTTTGAGGGGAAACGCGGTCTCATATTTGGCGTTGCGAACAAGAATTCGATTGCCTGGGGAATTGCGCAGGCATTGGCAGAGGAAGGTGCGGAGCTGGGATTCAGCTATGCAGGCGAGGTTCTGCAGAAGCGGGTCACTCCATTGGCCGAATCTGTTGGCAGCAAGTTCATAGAGGAATGCGATGTCACTAATGATGCTGCCATAGACGGTCTTTTCGAGAAGGCGGAGAAACATTTTGGCAATCTCGACTTTCTGGTGCATTCGATTGCATTTGCACCGCGGGAGGATTTGGGCGGCCGTTTTTTGGATACAAGCCGCGAGGGCTTTCGCCTTGCTCTTGATATCAGTTGCTACAGCCTGGTGGCGCTTGCCAAACGGGCGGTGCCGTTGATGTCAGAGGGCGGCAGCATGTTGGCAATGACCTACTACGGTTCCGAAAAGGTGACGCCCAATTACAATGTGATGGGGGTGGCGAAGGCCGCGCTGGAAGCGACAGTTCGCTATCTTGCCTGGGACCTGGGGGGCGATCAGGTGCGGGTTAATGCCATCAGCGCCGGCCCGATCAAGACACTGGCGTCGGCCGGGGTCAGCGGCTTCCGCAAGAGCCTTGGCTATGTGGGTACGGTTGCGCCGATGGGGAATGTTACACAGACCGACGTGGGAAATGCCGCCCGGTTCCTGCTGGGAGACTGGGCAGGGAAGATCACGGGTGAGGTGGTCTACGTCGACGGTGGTTACAACATAATGGGGGCCCCCGACATGGACACTGTCGGCGGGTAGGCGTTCGAGGGCAGTTCTCTTTTGAAAGCAAACAGGTCAACCCGGTCGATGGGTTGACCTGTTTTTTCATGTCTACCTGCGGGAGCGACGGGATTTGAACCCGCGACCTCCGGCTTGACAGGCCGATATGCTAACCGCTACACCACGCCCCCAGATTTCCCTATGGTTTGGCATTTCATCCGCCGAGGCGGGAGCGACGGGATTTGAACCCGCGACCTCCGGCTTGACAGGCCGACATGCTAACCGCTACACCACGCCCCCATCAGGAAACCATGACATGTGACGGGAAGGATAACACCGGCAGGTGCGATTGTCAAATGAAGTGGGACAAATTGCGAGAGAAGTTGGACTGCGAACAGGAAGGCGAGGGGGCGCTTCAGCTCTTACGCGGGGGCAGGCGGGGGATAGATTTGCGGACTTGCCGCAGAAGCCGTGAAGCGGCGTCAGGCTTTGATTTTGATGCCTTGGGAGCGCCGGAGGGAAGGCGAGGCTTTCGTGCATTGCTGACGATTCGCTGGGCTGCCTGGCGGCCCTGGCCCAGGGCCTCGCGGTAGTGGCCCTTCATCAGTTCCGGAGTAATTTTTCGACCTTCAGTCGCCCATAGCAGAACTGCTCTTCCGATTGCCCACGTACCTGCGTATGAAACCGCAACTTTGGGTACTATCCCCCACACAGGAATAAGACCGACCATTTCGCGAGCGAGCTGGCGAAAGAGGAAGCCGCCACCGAGAACGCCGACGATCTCACCCAAGAGCTTCTGCGGCGAACCGGATTTGCCTGAGACCAGTGCGATTTTGTATGCCATCATCAGCTGGTTTTTGGTGAGTACGATGGCGTCGCCGGCGCCGAGCACGAAGCCCAGCCCGGGCACCGTTTCGCCGAGGCCGGTGGTGAAGGAGTAGCCGGCGTTAACCTGTGAAGTCTCCTGGATGAGGAGGTTGCAGGCGGCAGTGCGCAGCGGAGGGAGACGTCGGGCCAGCGGCAGACGGAGGGTGGAGGGGACGGTGTCGATCAGCGCGCCAGCTACGCGGATGACGGCTTCATCGGACCATTCGGCGATTGCCACGCGCACCTGCTCGCCCCAGCGGGCAATCTCTCCGTCGGGCCGTTTGCCTTCGGCCCCGGTGAGGACGATCAGAGCAGGGATTGAATTTGAGCGAAGCATCCTCAGCAGAGAGGAGAGATCGTCGCTGAGTTCAACACGGGTTGTTACCAACAGGGCGCAGTCAATAGAAGGAAGCGTTTTGTAGGAAGAGGGGTCTTCTGAATCGGGTGAGAAGGGGACTATGTCGGTACTCTGAGAGCGCAGTCCGGAGCCGGCACTGTCGGTGATGGTAATCCAAGGATGACTGAAGGCGGCGCCGGGGTCGCTGAGCCAGCGGGCGGCCTCTTCGGCATCCGCTTCATCATCGGCTGCGACCAGCAGATGGAAGGGGGCCTCGATCTCACGCTGAATCTCGGCCAGATTGATTTCACTGACAATCTGCCAGATGGAGCGTAACGGGAGTGAACGCATCGCTCACTTCGCCTATCCGTACACGCGCACGCCATCGCCGGCGCCATCGCTGCCAGCGTGGAGTACTTGGGCAAAAGCGTCGAGTGTACGCTCGATATCGGTGGAGGTCACGTGCAGATTTGTGACCGCGCGCAGGTGGGTGCTGTCGATGGGACTCAGCAGGACGCCGAGCTCTCGCAGGCCGGCTGACAACTGTGCAGGCGTTATGTCTTCACGGCAAAGTTCGAAGATGACGATATCCGTCTCTACGGTTTCCGGGTCGATATTGATTCCGTCCAGTTGCGCCAGGCCCTGAGCCAGTTCATGGGCGTTCGCATGGTCGTCGGCAAGTCTTTCGATCATTTCAGTGATGGCAACGATGCCGGCGGCGGCGATGATGCCGGCCTGGCGGGTGCCGCCGCCGAGGATTTTGCGCATGCGTCGGGCGCGCTTGACGAAGTCGGAGTCACCAACTATCACCGAACCAACGGGGGCGCCGAGGCCTTTGCTCAGGCAGAGGCTGGCACTGTCCGCTTCCTTGAGCAGGCGGGCAGGGGCGACATTGAGAGCGACGGCAGCATTCCAGAGGCGGGCCCCGTCGACGTGAAGCTTCATATCGCGGCTGTGGGCCAACTTGCCGGCCGCGTCCATGTACTCCACGGACAGGCAGCGCCCGCCGCTGCGATTGTGGGTATTTTCGATTGCCAACAGGCGGGTACGAGGGTAGTGTTCGTCGTCGGCGCGGATTGACGATGCTACCATTTGCAGGTCCAGGGTACCGTCCGGAGCAGTGGGCATAGGACGCGGATGGACACCTCCCAGGCCGGCGGAACCGCCCTGTTCGGACAGGAAGATGTGCGCTTGATCTCCCAGGATCATTTCGTCGCCGCGGCCGCAGTGGCTGAGCAACGAGGCCAGGTTGCCCATTGTCCCGCTGGACACGAAGACGGCCGCCTCTTTCTCAAGCAGGTCGGCGGTCATGGCCTCCAGGCGGTTGACGGTCGGGTCTTCGCCGTAGACGTCGTCACCGACAGGCGCGGCAGCCATTGCTTTGCGCATGGCTTCGGTCGGCTGGGTCACGGTATCGGAGCGCAGGTCAATTGTATTGTTTGTCAAAGCTGTTACCTTTCCTGGTGCGAAAGAAGCACGACGATTTTGTGGTCGGTTTCTTCTTTTTCTATCTTATGGTCAAGTCGCGCTCGTCTGCTGGTGTTGGCCGATATAGCCAATCAAAACTACTTCTCGGTCCTGGTCCCAGTCAAAGGCGATTCGAATGGTGTAACGTGCATCCTTGTTGCTGCCGGTGCCGACGTGCTTTTTCAGCCAGTACGTTTTGCCCTCAAGGTGGGTTGTGTACCAGGGCTTGTACTGTTTCATTGTGATGCTGCTCTGTTTTCCTGTGTAGCGCCAACCACATGCTTTCAGTATAGACACACCAAGGTCGGGCACGCTGAGCTCGCCCATTTTTGAGCGATAATAAGTGGTGGCCAGCCATTTCAATGCAGTCCACACGTTGCCAGGCTTCTCATAGGGATTATCGTCGATCTCCGATTTCGAGTTAGGCTTAAACAGGAGTTCGTCGGCGAACTTTTCTCTTGCAAGCGCCACGGCTGTTCTTACGTCCTCAACGGGCAGGATTTCAACGTCTCCGGGTGATTCGTCGGGACTTGAAAATCGCTTGCACGTCGTTTCGTATGCTTCGCGCCAGATTCTGACAACATCCTGGCTCGTCTTCAGGTCGCTCTGAAGCGTCTGTATTTCTTGTTTCAGAGAGCGGTTCTCTGATTCGATCAAGCCGAAATCAACTATCGATTGGATAGGAAATTCAGCCGGGGTTCCACTATACCCTCCTGCCTGGGAGGCATCGGTTGAATGATGGAGGCCGTCAGTCTCGTCATTTCCCTCTGGCAGCGCGGCTTGAGCCGAAACTTCGTCGGCAATATTGTTTGCAGATTGGGGCGATCCGACCTCTGCTTCAGCTGAAGAAAGTGTGTTGTCTTCTGGCTTGGAAATGCGTTCGACTAGTTCGGACTGCTTGTCGCAGGGCGCGGTGACCGCGTCAGAAGTAGCGGCGGCAGGCCCTTTGCTCGACAGTGCGGGATCGTCGTCAGTTGGGTTCGTTGGTGAAAACAGTTGATAAATTTGATACAGGCACTTAAGGGTCTGTAGCTGCAGGTCCGAACGCTTTGGGGCCAGGACCGTCTCTTCTTCTATGTTCGAGGCAATGTCATGTACTGGTTTGTAGTGGCCTAGTAAACGTTTCAGGGATTCTGTAAGGAGCAGCAGTTCAGAAATTCCTTCAAGTGTTGATGGCTGGTCGGGCTGTTGCCGGCAGGATAGACGTTCGACGGACCATGAATCAGTATCGCATTGGAAAAAGGCCAATTCCCGCCCGAAATCCTGCTTTAGCTCTGCGAGCAGCTCCTTCAAACGGACGACGTAGTGTCTTTCATTCTCTTTCCATTGGATGATTTCGGTGACCGATGCTACGAAATCTGTAGCCTGCTGCCATTGAGGCGCGTCTGCAGGCAATGCCTGCAGTTCTTCAAGCCACTGTGGAAAGAGTGCGTCTTTGCGCGTATCAGTGGGCTCGTCGACAAGGGCGACTTCAGAGGAGGGCAATTTGCCTGAAACACAGCAGAGCATGAGAGCGACATCATCTTCAGTGAACTGGCTATGGGATTCAGCGACTTGCCGGCTATGTTGCTTCCAACCCTCGATGTCCCACTTGCCAGAGAATCGACTTGCCGAGAAGTCCAGTCCATTTATTGACATCCCTAGATCAGAGAGATGTTTGCTAACTACGCCTTGAAGTTCCTGGTGGCAACTCATCCATATCTGCAGAACAATTCCAACGAACTCAGGGGAGAAACGCATTCTCTGCAATACATTATTTTTGACAAGTTCAACTGGCGCTTTCAAGGGTTCGCGAAAACCGTCAATCCGCGCGCCGCTATTTACCGCCCGCTCAAAAAACTTTCTCAGATCATCAGGGGCATGCCTCCACTGCGCCAAGACGCGTCTGACGACCGCGATCTGACACTCTTCGGACAACAGTTCGTTGATGGCAGTCAATGCTGGGGGGGCGTTTCCTGCTTGGTCTTCCATTGCTCTCCTAATCGAGCACAGTGGAGCTATTTTCTCTGGGACAGGAACAAAACGAGGAGAGAGTGGTGGACGGCGGGTCTGTAAGAAGACCGTAACGCCACCGTTCTCTCTCCTCGTTCCATTGCTAAGTCCTAGCGTCTATTCGGGTCGGAAAGTTCCGATAATCAGATCGATTTCCCCTTGCCTGTTCTGGGCCTGATTGGCCGGAACTGCGTTGATCAGAATGTAGGCTGTGTCATTTGCACGCAACGCCGTTATGACGATATGGGCGTTGAACAGACCTTGACTGGCAAGGTCGGCACTGGCTACACCCTTAATGGAAGGCAGATTGTTGGTGGTGCCTGCCTCGAGGCTCTTCACTTCCACTGGTACCGGAAGGGGAAGGCTTTCCAACTGCTCTGTCAGCCACTCCACCAAGCTTTCGGAGGAGATATCATCGTCGAGATTCGGGAAAATGCCGACGCCGGTCATGGCGGCGATTGGCGGATTGGAGAAAATCGCCAACTGTATGCCTAGATGGCCAGCGTTCTCGCCGCCAGGCCCAGTGAGGGCATCATCCACCTGTTTGGCGGCGTCTGCGCTCACGAACCGCATGATCTGACTTAATTGGCCGCTCTGGAGGTCGAATACAGACCAACCACGCGGGACTGCAAATGAGTAGCCCAGACGCTCGTTTTCGACCTTGGTCCAGCCATTGGGGATACTCACTTTGGGTTCCGGCGCGGGTGTTGCTGTGGGCGGAGCTGGCGTTGGCGTGTCGGTCGGCTCTGGCACCGGGGTATCGGTGGGCGGGACCGGCGTTGGCGTGTCGGTCGGCGGCACCGGGGTGTCAGTTGGCGGCACCGGCGTATCGGTGGGCGGCACGGCGGTGGCGGTAGGTTCCGCCTGCCTTCGGTTACAGCCGGCCAATGCCAACGCCGCCACCAGAACGATCAGAACGACCATGTAAGATGGCTGCGCCGAGTAAAACCGGCTCACCCGCTTGACTTGTCGGCCCAACCATCTGGCACTTTCAGGTGTGGAAAATTGCATCATACTCCTCCATTTTGGATAGTTAGAGCCGCAACTGCGACTTCAGATAGATGTGTGTGTCTTGTGACTCTGTATTGTAAATGAGCAAACCCCCTTCAAACGACTGAAGGACTCCGTTTGTCTCCTCAGGTTGGGTAATTGCCCAGCCCAGGGCCTGCCTTACAAACAGGCTTTCGGCCCAGATTTGCCCTATTCCGCGAACCGGTTGGAGTAGTTCTTCCGACGGCGACTGGAGATCAGGGGAATCGACTACTTCCTGAGAGCCTTTCTGCCAGTCATGTTCCCTTTGTTCCCACTCGCCGTTGCTGAAGTAACGAAGATAGACGATCGGTCTGTCCAGGCGGGCGAGGGCCATGCCGGTTTGGAAAAGCTGGATTTCATAGGTAAGGCTGGTGGGAACGCCTTTGGGGCAGCCGAGTTCCTGGGCGGCCTTTGCATCTTCGCCAAGAAAGCTCTCGAACTGTTCGGCGGCATGATACTGACAGGGTGCGGCGGCATCCTCTGCCAGCGCGGCAGGAGGTTCGGCGGCGGCCTCAGGTTCAAGTTCAACAGGTACGGAAGCTGAGGTTTCGGTAGCAGCCGTTGTTTCAACTTCCTCCTGCGCAACTTGCTGGGCTTCGACAGCCGGCAAAGGGGAAGAGGGCGCGGAGGGGCTGGACAGGCTTTCCACAGGCGAAGCTGACTCGTTGCCCCACAGTGCGTTTCTGGCAACGGGGCTCAAGGCCATCAGCGCCAGAACGAGGACACTTCCCAGGATTGTGACTGTCAGGCGCGCTCTTGAGCGCCTTGAGGCGCCCGGACTGTTTTGCTGGGCGACGTTCACCGTGGGGCGGTCCGGCGGGATGTCCTGCGCGGCAGGATTCTCCAGTCTGCTTTCCGCACCTGGAATTATGACGGTGTCGGTCGTTTGCGGCGGTGACGGCGGCAACTGGACGGAGGGCAGAGATACCAGCGTCAGTGTTGAAGTCTGTTCGGCGAGGCTGTTTTCCTGCGACAGGATCCTGTCGGATATTGCTGACAGTTCGTCGGCCATATCTCGTGCGACGGTGTATCGTTCCTGTTGTGTTTTTGCCAGGCTGCGGCGCAACACTTCAATCAGTTCGGGGGGAAGAGATGCCAGCAGGTCGTCAGGCAGCGAGAGTGACGCGTATACATGGGCGTGCAGGATTTGCGTGGTAGTGCCGGTGAATGGCGGGCGTCCGACCAGGCACCGGAAGAGGACGGCTCCGAGCGAGTAAATGTCTGCTCTACCAGTCACTTCGCGACTGCTGGCACACTGCTCGGGCGCCATATAGGCAGGCGTCCCTATGGTGCGACCTACGTTTGTCAACTCCGGCATATCCAAGGCACGGGCGATGCCAAAATCGGACAGAAGTGGCGCCACCGGCAAATCATCGGCGGCAGGACCGGCTGCGTTCAGGCCGTCGGCAGAGCTGCCGATCAGGATTTGTTCAGCTTCGTATACAGCAGAAAGGGTCTTACCATCGCGGGGAATGCTGCCGAAGGCTTCCGGGTTGACGGGGCGGAGCAGGATGTTGCTGGGTTTGACGTCGCGGTGGACAATGTCCTGCTGATGGGCGTAGTGCAGTGCCCTTGCAATCGGCGCCAAAAGGTTACAGCTTTCGGCCACGCTCAGTCTTCCGCGGCGTTTAAGGAGCTGTGCCAAGCTGTCGCCGTCGACCAGTTCCATGGCGATGTAGGCGCTGCCTTCGCCGGCGGCATCTCCCACTTGGAATGTTTGGACGACATGTGGGTGCCGCAACCGGGCGACAGTGTGAGCTTCCTGCTGGAAACGGCTGCGCACGGCGGCATCAGCGCCGGGCAACAGAATCTTGAGCGCGACCACGCGCTCCTGGATTTGATCGTAGGCCTGATACACGTTTGCCGCGCCACCGCTGCCCAGGCGTTTTCCTACCAGGAATCTTCCGATCTGGTAGTCGTCCGGATGCCCGGTCGAGGGCTGCGGGAATTCCGGGCCTACTTCAACAGGTTCCGGAGCCGAGCTCTCGTTCTCTGATTCTTCTTGCGGTTCGGACCTTACGGCCTCACCGGCAGGATCCTTCTGTTCAGTCAGCATTTCGAAAAACAAACTCAGACACAATAGTATTCAGGTCTCTGCCGTAACCAGCGAATTTCGGCGGTTCAGTCGAGATTATCTGCGCGCGGCGGTGGGTGAAGAGGATAGATGAAAGAGATTGAAACTGGCGGTTCTGCTGCCCAGTCGCGGCGCAATGTACGTTAATTACTCGCCATACCCGGCGCGGCTGCACTGGCGCGAGACGGAACGGGCGCGAGGGTTGAAAATCTACCATACGCGGACTATAATACCAGAGAAACAGGAATAGGGAAACACGAAGCCAAAAGAATGGAAGCTAATTCGACACTGTTCGCGGCGAGCTTGCTGGACTTTGAACTTCATGTCTCGAAGTGTTGATCAGCGATAGCTTCAGTCGATGAGAGTTGGCCTGGGCAGCATTGTTCCAGGCCTCCCTCTGACCCGCTCAGAGGTGATAGGCTCAAGAGAAGCATGCCCAAAGTCTGATCATTTTGTCACCACTAAGGCCGCATACAGTGTGTGTCCTAACCAACTGTTCATCATTGCCGTCATTCGGGCTTCGTGATGGCACATTCGGTTGGAAGCAGCCAGGTTGGTTGGGGCGCATTGTCGGCATGCCACGATGGTCGGAAAGAACCAGCAACGTGGGTAGCCAGGGCGGGGCGTTGCGGGGGCGCAGCCCCTGCACAAGGGAGGGCCGAAGGCCCGGAACTGCAGGGGTCAGTGGTCAGTGATCAGTGGTCGGTGGTCGGTGGTCAGTGGGTTGAGGCGGCGAGTGGGGGAGTAGGCACCGTTCGCCAGACACGATGCTGGGGAAGAGTAAACACGGTCGGTGAGGCATGTTTTTGTAGGGGGGCGTTGCGGGGGCGCAGCCCCTGCACAAGGGAGGGCCGAAGGCCCGACCGCCCATAATACAACTCTGAGGAGAGAAAGAACACCGTTTCTCGCCTCGTTCAGGGTTGGAAATCAGCTGCGGCAGGGTAGTTACATCATTTCGAAGGAAGAAGAGATGCGCTCAGGTCAGCCCGCGAGGCTAGTTTGCCTTAGTGGTCCGGATGCAGGGACTGAATACGAACTGTCCATAGAGAAGATTCTGATGGGGCGGTCGGCCAACGCTTTCGTAACGGTGAACGACGGCTTCGCCAGCCGACAGCACGCCGAACTGCACTTCATCGATAACGCCTACCGGTTGCACGATCTCGAGAGCAAGAACGGCGTCTTTGTCAATGGCAGCCGTCTGTCGCCGGGTGCGACGGCCTGGCTGGAGGACGGGGACGAGCTGCAGCTTGCTTCGACTCGTTTTCGCTTTCACGACCCGTCGGCTACGATCACTGCACCGTTTCTTGAAGCTCTGCCGGAGACCGGCATTCGAGTAGAATCGGCTACGCGGCAGGTCTTTATAGATGGTAAAGTACTGGTCCCGCCTCTCAGTGTAAAACAGTTCGACCTGCTTTGGTATCTGTATCAGAATCGCGGTCGGGTGGTCAGCAAAGATGAACTGGCGAATCAGATTTGGTCTGAGGTCGGCGGTGACGTGTTTGACGCGAGCATCGACCGGATGGTAAGCAGAGTGCGTAACCGCATCGAGCCGGCTGCGGCCGAGCCAGGAGAGACGCAGTCTCGTTTTATCGTCACGGTGCGGGGCTATGGTTATCAGCTTACGGATGGTTAGAAGTCCAGAAGGCATTCGGGTGTTCGGTGGCCGTTTTCTTCTGGTTCCGGCAATGGTCTACTGACAGCCCACACGCCCGGCAGTTTCTACTGTTGTTTGAACTCCTCTCGTCTTGTCCCTCATATTGCGCGCCGGAACAGTTTCCGCTTAGGTAGGTTCCTCTAATACCTTCTCCTTGAACGGCGAAACGCAGGCGATCGTAAGCAAACGGTCCGAGTTGTGTTTCAAAGCGTTCAGACTCGAAATTCCTCATTTGTCATATCCTTATCATACGGGACCAGCGCTGGCTCAGATTGCTGGTTGTCCTGACAGCACGCCGGCCAAGACTTACGGCAGGCCGAACTCTTGACACGGAATACAGGGCTAACGAAAGGGTATGCAAATGTCAACATCTTACAGTGGAATGGCGATCAGCCGTCCAGGAATTGCCGCGGCGCGCGGCGGAGCGGTGTCCGGCGGACATTTGGGGACTGAGTCGGGAGGCGCGTCGGTGGCTGTTCTGGCCAAGGGCGGCGGGGAGTGGCCCCAGGCCCTGATTCCGGCTGCAAGGGCCGGGGATGAGCAGGCGTTTCAAGGCCTGGTCGAGGCTTACCTGAGTTCGGCGGAGCGGCTGGCGCGCAGCATTTTGCGGTCCGAGGAAGCAGCTGCGGACGCGGTCCAGGAGGCACTGATCAAAGTGTTCCGGGCCATGCCTCGGTTTAAGGACGGCAACTTTCGGGCGTGGCTGCTACGTATCGTCTCGAACACCTGCTACGATCATTTGCGGAGCCAGAAACGGCATAGAAGTATTAGCCTCGAACAGATGATAGAGGAGACGGACTTTGAGACGCCGGATTGCCGCGGCGAACAGAACCCGGAGCGTTACGCGTTGCGCCGGGAGAGGCTCCAGATACTGAGCCGGATGGTCGAGGGGCTCCCGTCCTGGTACCGCGATGTCGTCGTTCTGGTGGACATACACGGCTACGATTACGGGGAGGCGGCGGCATCGCTGGACCTGCCGCGGGGCACGGTCAAGTCCAGGTTGAGCCGCGCCCGTGCAAACTTGCGCGATAAGTTGGCGGCGGCGGATATGCTGCTATAGGCGGCCCGTTTAGGGGTCCCAGGAGCGCGGGTTGTTCGCTTCGCCGTCAACCGGCGCTGCGGTCCAGACCTTCTATTCCTGCCCGCAACCTTTCAATGTCCGACTCGTCGTTGAAGAAGTGGGAAGAAACTCGGAGCAGGGTTGGAGCGGGCACGGAGCGAATAAGCACGCCGGCCTCTGCCAGGCGGTCGACGGCGGCGGAAGGAGATATGCCGTCGATAGTGAAACTGGTCAACCCGGCGTGGGTGGGCGTATGGATCTGGCGCACGAAGGGGATGGCGGAGAGAACCTCACGTGTGAGTCGGGTCATTGCCTGGGTGCGTTCGTACACCCAGTCCAAGCCCAGTTCTTCCAGCCACTGGAGACCACTCCACATACCGGCGATTGCGGGGCGGTAGGTTGTGCCGACTTCGTAGCGACTGGCTGCGGCGGGCGGCAGGAAGAGGCCGGTGTCGTCGAACGCTCCACCGTCTCGCAGACTGGGATAGCCGACATAGGTTTGCAGCAGGTCAGCCATCCGCTCTTTGTTGACGTAAAGCGCGCCGATGCCTTCGGGCCCGCAGAGCCATTTCTGGCCGGGAATCGCATAAAAGTCTGCGGCGGAAGTTGACATGTCGAGATGCATGGCGCCGCCGGATTGCGCACCGTCGACCGCGAGGAACCCACCATGCTTGTGAACAAGGTCGGCGATGGGGTCGATGGGAAGGACGGTCCCGGTTTTCCAGGAAACATGGGCGAGTGAGACCAGCTTGGTGCGGGGGCCGATGGCGCGGTCGAATTTGGCCAGGATGGTCTCTTCATCGTCGTCCTGGCTGAGGTTGACTACGCGCACTTTGAGATTGAAGCGTCTTGCTACGGCATAGACGGGCAGCAGCCCTCCGGGGTGCTCCCATGAGTTAGTGACGAGCTCGTCACCGGGCTGGTATTGCAGGCCCCAGGTTGCGATGTTCATGCCGTCTGTGGTGTGATGGGTGAGGGCAACTTCAGCGGCCTCGCACCCCAGAACGCGGGCAAATCCCGCACGCAGAGAGGCGGGGATGGACTGGGCGGCTTCGCCCATGCTTGTCAGGCGACCGGCTGTCAACTGCTGGCTGTTGGCCTCTTCGATGGCGTTTGCGACGGCGCGACTGAGGGGGCCGTAACTCCCTGTGTTGAGGTAGGCCGCGCTCTGTACTGCGGGAAGCTGTTCTCTGACTGCTGCTAATTTTGAAGGCATTTTCTCGAATCTCTAATGGAATGGAAGGTTGTTTTCGTGCTTGGAATAATTTGTGTTTTCGACCGGCGCGCTGTTTCCAGGCTATGGCAGCGGACGAGACATATCAGCCGCTAAAGGACCATTGGTCAGGCCCGTGGGTCTGCAGGTACAGATTGACTGCGGTTTCCGGATCGCTTCGAAGCTCCTGGGGTTGGTTGTTCACCCAGTGGAGGTAGTCGCTGGCCCAGGGCAGCCCGGTTTGGACTGCACGTAAATTGAGCTTGGCAATGGCCCCGCTGACAGCCAATAGACCGCTTGTTTGAAACATGCTAGTAACCCTGTCGAGATTGTACTCCAGGCGCTGAAAGTGCGGTTGCCAGGCCAGATGCGTGTTGCTCTTGACAAGGTCAAGAAGGAGATAGTGGGCACGTGGATCGCCGTTATAGGGCATACCGACACTGCCTGGGTTCAGGATGCGCTGTTGTCCGTTAGTCTTGGGTTTGCGCTGGGTGGCGGGTTGATTCGCCTCAATGGTGCGGTCCAGCGGCTGGTGTGTGTGGCCGCAGATGAGTACTGGTTCGTCGTAGAGCTCTATTTGGCCGGAGACCACATGCTCTTCAGCGTCGGGTAATATGCCGGCGAAAGGGTTGCCTGGCAGACCGTGAAACAGGCGCAGCGGCGGCGCGCCTTCGATCTCGATGAGCAGGTCGTGGGGCAGTTCGAGCAGATAGGTGATGTCGGCCGGACGCAACTTTTCCCAAGTCCAGTGGACATTGGAGAAGCGTTTTTTGTCCTGGAACTGAGGCCAGGATTCGGGCGTGTTGAGGAGGGCGAGAACGAGGTCGTGGTTACCCTGAACTGAAATCAGCTCACGCTGGCGCAGGATGTCCAGGACTTCAAGGGTCCACGGACAGCGGTTGATGAGATCGCCAAGCAGGTAGACCGCGTCGGGGGCATGCTTGTCGATATCGTCCAGCACGACTTCCAGGGCGGGCAGATTGCCGTGGATGTCGCCCAGGAAAGCGAGGCGTAGTTGTCGTTCCATCAGACAGGCGCCACTTTCAATGGGTCGCGCTGGTCTACGTATTGATCTCGGCCGGTGGCATCGCTGTAGTCGGCAAAGGATTGGCGGATGTCTGCGGCATCAGGGTCGTGTCCGTTGGACCAGCACCAACGAAAGTAGTTGATTATTTCGGGTTCGGCGGTTACGAGCTCCCAGTAAAACAGCTTGGCAATGACGCCGCCGGCTTCGAGCAGGCCCGCGCTGGAGAAGGCCTCGAGGACGGGACCACGGTCGTAGGGCACTTGCTGGTGCAACACTTTCCAGCCGCCCGGTTGCTCGCTGTCCGGTACAGACTCCATCAGCGCAAATTGGGCGGCGGGGTCGCCGTTGAGGGGGAGGCCGATGCTGCCGGGATTCATGAGATGCCAGTGGCGGCTCCATTCGCGTTGCTGGTCTGCCGAGGGGAAGGGGCTGGCCGGCGCCGATCCTGACGTTTGTGCAGCGTTGCCACCTTCAAAGGCGGCGTGACTTTCATGCGGATCGGTGAGTGGATCTACTGATTCGGGCTTGTACAGATGCCTGTCCACTTGCACATGCGTATGGGCGGAGATGATGTTCCGTTCTTCGATGGCCTCGATGGCGGGGATGACCTTTTCGGGCGGCATTGTCTGATAGAAACCGACTCGATTGCGCCCTGGCACGCCATGGGCGGCACGGATGGGCTGTACGCCGGGGAAGCACAGACCGATTTCATCGGGCAAGGCAGCAAGATAGTTGGCCTGCGCAGGGCCGATCTGCTTTACCAGCCAGTGCAGACTGCCCCAGCGTTCGGAGTCGTCCGAGCCCCGAGGTGAGCGTTCCGTGCCGTAGTCGAGCAGGTAGAACTCGTGATTGCCTCGCACGACGGCCCAGTCGGAGGCGCGCACTATGTCGACAACGTCGTTGTTGAACGGCATTGGATTGATCAGGTCGCCGTCGAGTATGACGAAGTCGGGCTGCAGTCGTTCCAGTTCGGCCAGGACGGCCTGCAGCGCGGGAAGATTTCCGTGAATGTCGGCGAGGACTGCCAGTCGCATGGGAGTTTGGTGGTTTGGCCTCAAACGTATTGCGGCATTCTGCCGGCTATGCTACCCGGTGGGAACGAAACCGTCAAGCAGGAGCGGTTTGAAAATCGCGCCAAGACGGTGCTGGATGGCCCGGCCTCATCCTATATTAAATGCATAACAGGCTACATTATACTGGAAAAGCTATGCAGTCTCCTTATTCGTTGGACCGCGAATTTTTTGCCGGCACCCGCGCTCGAAGTTGGCAGGTTTCTGCCAGGCGGCGAGTGTTGGCTAACGCATAAGAACCGGTTCGTCGATCGAACTGTAGGTGATCCGCAGAGGGATAGAATATTCATAGTGGCAACACGCGCCGAGAGAATCCCGAGGGCGCGCTTGCAGGTCCTTTCAGTTGACAAGCTGTGGGCGTGTCGCTAAGATCGAAAACCTAAGCGGTTGTGCACTTATTGTTCTTATTGATTATTGGGAGGTAGAAGATGTGTGGTCGATTTGTGCTGCGAGCATCGCCTCAGAATTTGCAGACACTTTTCAATCTGGAGGAAGCACCGCCGACAGCGGCGCGCTACAACATTGCGCCGACGCAACCTGTGCTGGCGGTGCGCGCCAATCCTCATGGCGGAATGCGTGAAGCGACTTACCTGAATTGGGGGCTCATCCCATTCTGGGCCAAGGACCCGAAGATCGGGAGCAGGATGATCAATGCCCGGTCGGAAACGGCTGCTGAGAAGCCGTCCTTCCGCGCTGCGTTCAAGTACCGACGCTGCATCGTGCCTGCGGACGGATTTTTTGAGTGGAAGAAGGAACAAGGCGGCAAACAGCCTTATTTGATAGGTATGGATTCGGGAGACGTATTTGGCATGGCGGGACTGTGGGAACATTGGGAACAGGACGGCTCGGTAATCGAGTCCTGCACGCTGTTGACGACGGATGCCAGTGCGTTCATGGCGCCGCTGCACCACCGGATGCCGGTTATTCTCGATCCGCAGGACTATGATGAGTGGCTGGATCCTGGTGTGCAGAAAGGGGATACGCTGCTGCACTTGATGCGGCCTTTCAGCGGGGCACCCTTGCGGGCTGTGGCGGTCAACAAGCTGGTGAACAACCCGCGCAACGACGAGCCGACCTGCGTGGAACCAGTTGCAGCGTGAGTGGAAATTGCTTTCTACTTCTTGCACTATGGGACCTGTACGGTTGATATTCTACTAACTAACCAGCTTGCGCCAGCGTTCGTGTAAGCATTGACTACGAGGGAACTGACCTATATGACTGCGACTGTGAAGATTTCGACTGCTGAACCCAGAATGTCGGAAGGCGGGCTGACGAGAGCCGAGTTTCAAACGCCGGCGGACAAGCCGCCACAGCGATTGTTTGTGCCTGGCCCAACGGATGTGCATCCGGATACGCTGGCTGCCCAGGCTGCGCCGATGATTGGGCATCGCAGCGACGAGCTTGAAGCGCTGTTCGGCAAGTGCAGCGTACAGTTGCAGAAGCTTTATCATACTGAAGCGCGGGTCTTTACGGTGGCGGCTTCCGGATCGGGCTTGCAGGAGGCCGCCATCAGGAATGCTGTGGATGGTCGAGTGATCAATTTCATCAATGGCGCGTTCAGCCAGCGTTGGCATGATGTCTCGAGCGGATGCGGCAAAGAGGCGATCGCGGTGCAAGTGCCATGGTGTACGGCGGTCAAGCCGGACCAGGTCGAGGAGGCGCTGCGGGATGCTCTTGCGGATGGCGCTGTTGACGCGATCACAGTTGTGCACAATGAGACGAGCACGGGTGTTGCCAGTCCGGTTGGCGCCATCGCTGAATGCGTGCGGCGGGTCAGCCCGGAGACGCTAGTCCTGGTCGATGCGGTCTCCTCTTTCAGCGGGGTGAAACTACCTTTTGATGGGTGGGGGCTGGACCTTCTGCTGACATCGTCGCAGAAGGCGCTTGCGGTGCCGCCTGGATTGGCCTTCGCCGCGGTCAGCGACCGTTTGATGGCGCGGGCGGCCACGGTTTCCGATCGCGGTTGGTACTTTGACTTTCTGCAACTCGAGAAATACCGTCAGCGCAGTACGACGCCGGCGACGCCGGCGATTTCGCTGCTGCGTGCGCTAAGCGTTCAACTGGATCGGATTTTCGCGGAAGGGGTGGAGGCACGGTATGCCCGCCACGCCTACTGCGGGCAGATGAGCCGGGAGTGGGCTGTCGACAGGGGCTTTGGTTTGATGGCGGAGAGCGGCTTTGCGTCCGAAACGGTTACGACGGTCGAGAATAGCAGAGGCTTGGATATGGGTGCGCTGAACCGTTTCCTGGACGCGCGGGAGATGCAGATCGCTGACGGGTACGGCGCGTACAAGGGTAAAGCCTTCCGCATCGGGCATATGGGCGAAGTGTGGCCTTCCGACCTGGAGCGGCTGTTCGCAGCGATAGAAGCTTTCGCGGCCGCGGAGCAAGGGTGAGCAAGTGACTCATTCAAGCAGGGTTCGTAAGACCGGCAGTTGCTCTGCAGCAGATGTGGAGGGGGGCGTACAGGAGATTATCACGTTTCCTTCATTGACAGGTTGATATGCTCTATCTTGTAGCTACTCCTATTGGCAATCTCGGTGACATTACTCTGCGTGCGGTGGAGACGTTGCACACGGTCGATCTGATTGCGGCGGAGGACACGCGCAAGACCGGGCGGCTGCTCAAGCAGCATGGCATCGACACACCCCAGTTTTCCTACCATGAGCATAATGAAGGGCAGGCTGTCGATCGCATCATCGGTGCGTTGCGCGGCGGGCTGTCGGTTGCAGTTGTGACGAATGCGGGCACGCCGGGCATATCCGATCCGGGATTTTCGGCGGTGCGGCGGGCGCTGGAGGAGGGGCTGCCTGTATCGGCAATTCCGGGTCCTACCGGACTGATTGCCGCGCTGGTTCTTTCAGGGTTGCCGCTGCACAGTTTCACTTTTCGGGGTTTCGCGCCGCGCAAGTCGGCGGCGCGGCGTCGTTTTCTGGAAATGGATGCAGCCTCGAAACACACGCTCGTCTTTTACGAGAGCCCGCACCGGCTGGCGGCTTTTCTGAAGGATGCACTGGCTGTTTACGGAGACAGGCCGGCTGCGCTGGCCAATGACCTCACGAAGCTGTACGAAAAGGTGGAGCGGGGAGCCGTTTCCTCGTTGCTGGAAGAAGTGTCGGGAAAGAAGCTGCGGGGCGAATTCATCGTGGTCATTGGCGGCTGCCGTTGAACGGCTGCGTTTTGTCTGCTCCTCTCCTCTAAGAGATCAAGCTTAACCCAGGGCCATCGCGTTCATATTCGAATGCCAGAATGGCCTGCAATTGGTGCATCAAGGTGTGCCCCTACCTTAATCGGGCATACTTACGAAGTTTTGTCCCGATTGGATGCATTTGCCCTGCAGTATACCTCCCTGGCTAGTACCCTCTTAGCTTACTGATTGTCCCCAGCCAAATCGATTGTGACATCCAAATGGAAGTTATTTGCTCCACTAGAGCATATTGAATCGTTTCCAGAATTGACCTGCCCCCGATGTTTGTACCATCTGTTATGTTAGTCCGACAAGCACGGGGACAGGGTCGGCAGGCAAGAGGGCCTCAGGCGCGGGCGGCCGGTAGCCCAGGGAGCTGTGCGGTCTGACCTGGTTGTAAATCCGTCTGTACCGCTCCGTCAGCACACGCACCTCTAGCAACGTATAGAAGACCTCCCTGTCCAGCAGTTCGTCCCTCCACTTCCCGTTGAAACTTTCGATGTAGCCGTTCTCCCACGGCGACCCAGGCTCGATGTAGAGCGTCCTGGCTCCCGCCCGCCCAAGCCACTCACGCACAGCCCGGGCCGTAAACTCCGGCCCGTTATCCGAGCGAATATGGTCGGGCACGCCTCTAAACACCATCAATTCGGCCAGCACCTCTTTCACGTCGGCAGACCGTATGCTGCGGGCAGCCCGGATCGCCAGACACTTTCTGCTGTATTCGTCGATGACGGTCAGCAACCGCACTCTTGTGCCGTCATGGAACCTCAAGTGCACAAAGTCGTAGGCCCACACATGGTCGTTCCACGCAGGTCGCAGGCGCACACACGAGCCGTCATGGAGCCTCAGACGCCCTCTCTTCGGCTGCTTCGCCGGTACCCTAAGCCCTTCACGTCGCCATATCCTCTCCATACGCTTGTGGCTTACATGCCAGCCACGATGCCTCAATAGGGCGGTGATCTTACGGTAACCGTACCTGCCGAACTGACTGGCTAACTCCACAATCTCCTCGGTCAGCGCCTTCTCGTCCTCCACCGGTCTCGGCTTGTATCGTTGTGTGGAGCGAGGATGACCCAGCACCCTGCAGGCGCGTCGCTCCGAGACCCCAAAAAGCGCCTTCACGTGGTCCACACACTGGCGGCGACGTGAAGGACTCAGAAGTTTCCCTCAGACGCCTCCCTCAGTATCTGGTTGTCCAGCGTCAGGTCCGCCACCGCTCTCTTCCGGGCGGCTGTTCTCCAACTCCAGACGCTTCAGGCACCTAGCCTGGTCGATCCTGAGACCCCCGTACTCGCTGCGCCAGCGGTAGAAGGTCTGCTCAGTCACTCCGATCCGGCGGGCGGCCTCAGCCACTGTGCTGCCCTCGGCTATCGTTACCTCGGCCTCTCTCAGCTTGTTGATCACCTGCTCCGACGTATGTCTCCTCTTGGCCATCTTTCCCCCTTTCTACGGCCCAATTCTAACATATTAACTGGACCAGTTTTTGGGGGGCAGGTCATCGGTGCGACGGCCATTTGGACGACCTTCGTGTTGTTAAACATGCGGTGTTTCCGTGCTTATGCGCTGGTTGTACGTGAAGCTCAATCCGACGTATTTCTGGGCAGAAATACCGTTCCTGGTCAATTCTTACAAAAAAACACAGGTACGACTTGGATTTTCTGATAACTATCTCATAAGAGCATGCTAAAGTTTAGCAGGAGTTACTTTTTTTTGGGAAGTTCGCATTCGGTGTCTGTTCGGCGACAGCCCAGATGAGTGGCAGCGGCACCACCGATTCTGTGACACAGTGACCCGCAAGGCAGTCGATGTTCCAGTCATTCAGGGAGACATAAGAAGATGTTGCGACAACATGACGTTCCGGCAGTCCTGCGCGGCCCCGGTAGTCTCAGCTGTCCTTCCAGTTCCTTGTACTTGTCGTCAACGAGCACATACACCCATAGACAGAAGTCGTAAAAGTGGGCGATCATTCGCTTGGTCCTCCTAGTGAGCTACCTTGGTTGGTGGAGACTTCCAAAGTTATCTCACCAGGGGACTTTTTTGAAACGCTAACTAGCATAAGGCCCTATAGGTGAACACCAGTCTGCTGGGGCCGGTCAACGTGTGCCTGGACTGGTGTATGTGGGGACCAGACCTGATTTCTACATGAAGGGAACAAGAGCGAACAGTGAGAGAGACACTTAGCCTTTTCGGACGATGTAGACGAGTTCGGAGAATTAGTAGCGGGAGTCGGCTTGCCAGCCGGCTTTTTTTTGTTGGGAAAGGAAGTCGGCGGCGAAGTGTTGGGACATGCTTTGATTGCGGCCGGCGAGGGTGTGGCTGGGGAACGAGACGATGAGGCTCGGGGCGTGGAAGCGGTGGAGGAAGCGTTCGCCTGCGCCGCTTTCGATCTGTTAGAGACCTCCAGTCCGGGGCTGGTTCGCGCTTTGAAGGACCTCCATTCACAGTCCGACGGCAGATTTGACCTTGACGCAAGGGCTGTTCGCAGGTCCTTCTTCAGGGCTTGTTTCAGGGACTGCTTCAAGGCGTGCCAGGTGCAGACGCCACCACTTCTACCATTTTCGGTAGAAGTGATCGGGATTACACGTCAGTGACCAGCGACCGGAATGAGATTGAACTATGTTCTGGTTGTTGAAGGAGGGCAGGGCGTTTGGATCGCAAGGAGATACCTCACCGATTATCTGTCCCGGATCTTCCAAAGCATAGGCGTTCTGCCTTGATGTTGAGTAGCTTTCAGTCGCAAAGCGGAGACACATTATGAAACGCTTCATTCGCTCTTTATCCACCCGTGGCGTGGCAGTTGCTCTGTGCCTCGCCGTCGTGTCGGTGACGCTGCTGGCGGACGCCGTAGTTGAACCGTTTGTTGTACAGGCCCAGAGATACACCGTTGATATTTCTCTAGGAAATAACCCCGTCCTGTCTGGAACAGGGACGTCAGTCACGGTAAGTATAGCCGATGACGAGATACATGAAACGTTTGGTTCAACCTCGTCGGCGTTTTTCCTGCGTGCCTGGGTGTTTAGAAATGACTCCTCCTTATCAGATGCGCCGAGTTGTCATGGGAGCGGCTGGCCCAGTAGCAGATCAATCAGTCCAAACAGCGACGGTAATCGAATTGTAGTCACCTTCAGGATTTCCGGGTCATGCCCGCTACGTGAGGAGTCAGGGTACTCGATTAGAGCGGACGTGGTGGCAAGAATAGAAGGTACCGATACGGTAGTGGCAAACAGATCTATCACCTTCACGGTCGAGGGCGAGCCTCCCCCCGCCACACCGACCCCTTCGCCCACAGCGACCGCCATAGCCGTCCCCGTCGATTCGCCTACACCGACCCCTTCGCACACAGCGACCGCCACCGCCATCGTCGTCGATACGCCTACACCGACCCCTTCGCCCACAGCGACCGCCATAGCCGTCCCCGTCGATACGCCTACACCGACCCCTTCGCCCACAGCGACCGCCATAGCCGTCCCTGTCGATTCGCCTACACCGACCCCTTCGCACACAGCGACCGCCATAGCCGACCCTATCGATACGCCTACACCGACCCCTTCGCCCACAGCGATCGCCATAACCGTCCCTGTCGATTCGCCTACACTGACCCCTTCGCCCACACCTAGTGCCACCGCCATCACCGACGATACGCCTACACCGACCCCTTCGCCCACACCTAGTGCCACCGCCATCACCGACGATACGCCTACACCGACCCCTTCGCCCACACCTAGTGCCACCGCCATCACCGACGATACGCCTACACCGACCCCTTCGCCCACAGCGACCGCGACCCTTACACCAACGCCGAGTCAAGCACTACCCCCCATCGAACCTGATTCCAGCCAATCGTCCTCGGTGCCGGTTTCCTCGCCGACCAGCGCGCCGGAATTGCCGATAACCACGCCGCCGGTCAGCATGCCGACGCCGGAAAGCGACAAGCCCAAACCGTCCCCGCCATCATTCTGCATCGTAGCCCATAATGCCACGCCCGTACAGGTCTGCCGCGACGACATAACCGGCGCGCTCCACTTCTTCTTCGTCGGCCGTGAGGGTGTGTTCAGTGGACCCTTGTTTCCCTCGATCACTGAAATGATGTCTGACTATCCGCCCGGCCATGTGCCGTCCGAAGTCGAGCTCTACCGCGGCACAAACCCCGGCACCGACAAAGAGGTACTCGTCCACTATCTGACCTACAGCGGCCAGCTGCGCGTCTCCACTTACTACGCGGACAACGAATACGACGTGAATAAGCCTTATACCTTTACAATCAATTCGGACGGCTCGGTGATCCATCTTGTCTGGTAGACCCCCTCTGAGGAGTGAGGAGCGGGTGGAATTCGCACTTCACTCCTCTTCACTCTTCCCCCAAACTTGGGAGGGCCGCAGGGGGGCGCGGAACTGCAGGGGAACTGCGGGGGAACTGCAGGGGTTAGGGGGATGAGACAGCAAAGGGGTAGTAGACACCGTTCGCCAGACACGATGCTGGGGAAGCGTAAACACGGTCGGTGAGGGATGGTTTTGTAGGGGGCGTTGCGGGGGCGCAGCCCCTGCACAAGGGAGGGCCGAAGGCCCGACCGCACAACTGCAGTGGTCAGTGGTCGGTGGTCAGTAACTTTTGCGGTTGGAGGTTGGTGGTCAGTGGGTTGAAGCGGCAGGTAGGGGAGTAGGCACCGTTCGCCAGGCACGATGCTGGGGAAGAGTAAACACGGTCGGTGAGGGATGATTTTGTAGGGGGGCGTTGCGGGGGCGCAGCCCCTGCACAAGGGAGGCCGCTTGCGGCCGACCGCCCATATAAGCACTTACATCTGGGTGCTCATGCGTCGGCGGGGGTTGCGGCGCGGCGCCGTCTGCGTTCCCAGGCTGGGGCGCCTGTGACCAGCGCGACGCCGAAAAGTATGCAGACACCGCCGAGGAGCTGCTGAACGGTGGGGAACACGTCGAAGAGGAATCGTGACCAGATTACTGCTGCGACGGGGCTGGCGGCGAGGGCGACGGCGAAGACGCTCATGTCGAGTTTGCGCAGGGTCCGGTAGTAGAGAAGACGGCTGATGACGACGTCGACGGTGGCGACGAGGAGGAGGATTGGGAAGGCTTCGCGGGACGGCAGGGCCATTTCGCCGCGGGCGAGGTTGAAGAGGGCGAGAAAGGCTGCGGTCAAGAGGAGGCGGTAGAAGAAGAAATTGAGAAGGTCCACCTCGCCCATGTAGCGCTTGGTGAGGGCGGCGTGCAAGGCGTAGATGAATGTGGAGAGGAGTATCATGAGCGTGCCGAGGCCGAGATAGTCGCCGGGCTGGAAGGAGATTACGGCGAGCCCTATTACGGCGATGGCAGAACCAACTCCTTGCCCGAGGCTGAAGCGGTCGCCGAGCCAGACGAGGCCAAAGCCCAGGCTGAAGAGCACGGTCATCTTGCCCACCAGGGCGGCGACGCCAGGGTCGATGTAGGCCATTGCGAAGTAGTTGAGGTTAGTGCTGACCGCCACGCACAGTCCGATGGCCAGGAATGCCGGCCACATCCGTAGCAGGGGCGCCAGTCGCAATCTGCGCCTGACCAGGCCCAGCAGTCCAATTTCCAGGGCGGCGAATGCGATTACGTAGAAGGCGCCGAGTCCCGGATCGATGTATGGAAAGACGACGCGGGCAAAGACATAGTGCAGGCTGTCTATCATCAGCAGGCTGACGATGAGGGTAATCCCACGCGCCCTGCCAACCCGGGTCTCGCTGCCGCCCGTCCATAGCAAGGCGACGGGATTCTTGCGAGGCACATCGGTCATCGTACTTGCCTTTAATTGAAGCGCGGAGGATGAGGAGTGGGGCCATTTCCTGCCCAGGCCGCAACGGTTTCGGAACGCAGCAGGACTGTGCTGCGATGCACATCATATCCGGGCTTTGCGAAAGCTGCCAATAGGGGAGATGCCGGCTGTGCTAAAATACGAGCAGGCTTGGATTTCAGGTGGGCTTTGAGGTTGGCGAGGGTTAAAGGATGGTTCGGAAGATTCTCCACTTCGACCTTGACGCATTCTACTGCGCGGTCGAAGAGCAGCGGCATGGCGAGTTGAAGGGGGCTCCCTTTGCGGTGGGGGGTCGGCCGGAGAGTCGGGGCGTGGTGGCGTCCTGTTCTTATGCGGCGCGGCGGTTTGGCATCCGCTCGGCGATGGGCATGGCGCAAGCGGTGCGGCTATGCCCGCAACTGCGCATTTTGCCGCCGGATATGCGGGCGTACGGTCAGATGTCCGGGCGGGTGATGGAGATTCTGCACAGGATTACGCCGCAGGTGGAGCAGCTCTCGATCGATGAGGCGTTCCTGGATGTGACGGAGCTGGAAGAATACGCAACTGTGCTGGCGCGGCAGTTGCAGGCGGAGGTTGAAGATGTATTGGGGCTGCCTTCGTCGTTGGGGGCGGCGACGAATAAGCTGGTCGCGAAGATAGCCACCGATGTAGGCAAAGCGGCGGTTCAGACTGACGACTACCCGAGGGCGATTCAGGTTGTGCCGCCGGGTCGGGAGGCGGAGTTTCTGGCGCCATTGCCGGTGGATGCGCTATGGGGGGTTGGGCCGCGCACGCGTGAGCGGCTGGCGGCGATTGGCATTCGCAAGGTCGCGGATGTATTGGGTGCGCAACCGGAGGAGCTGGCGCGACAGTTCGGCAAGCTGGGTCATGATCTGCGGCGGCAAGCGCAGGGACTCGACCAGCGGCCGGTTGTTACGGAGCGGGAGGCGAAGTCTATCAGCCAGGAGACGACCTTCGCGCAGGATGTCGATGATACGGAGACTTTGCGAAGGGCCTTGCGTCAACAGGCAGCCGAGGTGGGCGTCCGTTTGCAGAGGAATAGTTTGGCGGCACGCACCGTTACGGTGAAGTTACGCTGGGCCGATTTCAGTACACGCACCCGCCAGACGACAGTAACGCAGCCGTTGGACGACGAGGAGGAAATCGCCCGTATCGCGCTGGACTTGCTGACGGCCCTGCGGCCTGGAGGTAGGGCGGTGCGGCTGATAGGGGTAGGTTGCAGCGGACTGGTGGCGGCGGTGCGGCAGATGAGCATATTTGATCTGCCGGCGGACGCGGAGGCTCAAGCCAAAGAGGCACAATTGAACGAGGCAGTGCAGATGCTGCGAAAGCGGTTCGGGGCAGATGCGATCAAGCGCGGGAGCGAGTTGTGAGGCCGACAGGGGACTTGCTCAGCGGAAGTGGAAACATGGAGAGCCCTCCGTTTTTTCGTTTATGGTTCGAGGGGCTGGGTGTTTGGTTCCTGGCAAGTGACGCACCAGGACTTGGTCGAGCCGGTTCGGTGTCATTCCTGTTGGTCCGCACGAAATAGGGGTGGATTCTATGCGATACGAAGTCCCGCTACCTGAAGAGCTGGTCGACGAACTGTTCCCTTTCTGGGAGTCCATTTTTGGGGAGGTATTGCCCGACATTGCGCGCGAGGTTTTTCTGGGCGCAGAAGAGGACTATAACGGTGGCACCCTATACCTGCAAAGAGAGGGTGAACGCCTGGCAAGCACATGCTTCACGATGAAATCGAAGACGGTGCCGATTTTGGCAGGTTTCGGAGAAGTTGCAACGGAACCGCGGTTTCGAGGCAGAGGCATTGCGACAGAACTTTGCAGGCGGGCGGTGGAGGATGTTCGCGCGGGGGGCCGAGAGGCGTTCTTTCTGGGGACGGTCAACCCGGCGGCGGCGCGCGTCTACCACCGGCTGGGGTGGCGAAAGCTGGCGGGGGCCAATGTGATGGCCAATATCCTCAGCGGGAAGTCGCCCGAAGCTTTTCTGGTAGACTACTTCGCGGGAGAGGGAGCAAAGGTTGTGGAGTCGTCGCCAGCGGACCGCATTCCAATGATCCCGCTGATCCTCTGTCCACATGACTGGCAGGTGCTGGACGCGAATACGAATGTCTGCTCAACACGCTATGCCACACAGAATTCGTGTATGGGGCTGTTTGTGCGGTATGAACGGGTCCGGTTGAGCGGTGAGGGTGCGTGGTTCGCGGCCAGGACGGCGGAGGGGAAGGTGGTCGGGCTGTCGTCGGCGCGCAGAGACGAAGGGGGTGCGTTCCAGATAGACGCATTCGCGCATGCGCGCTTTTCGGAGGTGTGGGAAGAGTTGGCGCAGGCGGCAATCGGCAAGTCCGAAGAACTGGGCAAGGGCAAATGCTATGCGGTCGTTTCGGTTGAGGATGAGGAAAAGCAGTCGTGGTTCGAGTTGCTAGGTTTTCGGGGAACCGGAGCCGGGAAAGCGTTCGAATTGGATGGAAGGCGGGTGGCTTCGGTGAGAATGGAGAGAAGCGGGGCCTAGCCGGTCGTGGAGGTAAAGATAGACAAGCGGCTGACATTGGACAGCCGCCACGTATCTGAGAACTCTTTCTAATTCTGGTTCCTGCCGTTCACGAGATCAGCGAAAAGCCCCTACGCATCATACCTACGTTCTGGCAAGCGGTTGCGGGGAACCTGAACCCTACCCCATCATGGCGTCCTCGCCGCGCCATTCAAGGTCGATACCAACATAATCCTTGACCAGAGGCTGAAGGTGCCGCGGGAAGCCCTTCATGAAGGCTTTGGCTTGGTCTGAAAGTTGCCACGGTGCCACGACCGGGTAATCGCGCGGGCGCAGACCGATGCCACAGGAGAGGCGGACTCGGTCGATACGGTTTGGGAAGGCGGAGTGATAGGTGCGGGAGGCGAAGACGATTTCATCGCCGGGTTCGGTGAAGAGAGGCACAAGGCCAGGTATGTCGAAGCCCACGTAACTTTCGGGTTCGGTGCCGATGCGATGGAAGGAGCGCTTGTCGGGGGTCAGCTGGAATCCTTCGGGCCCCTCCCAATCTTCGACGTGGGAATCTTCGATTACGGCGAGCCCACCATGCTTGGGATGGGAGCCGGTGATGTAGAACCAGAGGCCGGAGGGCCATGGTCCGCGATTCAGTATGTCTCCGGAGGAGGTGGGAGGGCCGTCGGAGAAACCGCAGAAGTCGGAGTGCCAGCTTAGCGGGGCGGAGCCTGGATTGCGGATGATGGCGGCAGTGCGGTTGACGGTCAGCTCTTCGGTCTGGCAGAAGACGCGCTGGGCGCGCATGAAGGGCTCGTGGTCGAACAGCTTCCACATGGCTGGAGAGTGCTCGATGAAGGAGGTGTGGGTGAAACTGTTGCCTTCGCCGAGCGTGTCTTCCGGATCGATTACCTGCTTGACTGATTGCTGAAGCTCAGTTACAAGCTCATCGGAGAGCACATTTTTGACAATCGCGAAGCCGTGGGCCTCTACGCAGGCCTGCGCGGCGTCCAGCTCGTTCAGTGTGAACTCGTAAGGATAGCCCAACTCTGGCTTCTGAATGTGGCTATAGTCCATTTATGGCTCCTTGCAAAATGCGTGTTCAGTTACCTGATAGTGCTCCGGGTTACATGGTGTCTGGAATTCGGCCAAGAACCTGCTCCGATAGTTTGAACGCCGGGAGCGGCTGCGTGTTTTCCCTGCCACCCCAAGAGAAATGATCTTCCCCTTGCTGACGTATGCGGAGGGGCAAGCCAGGACCGAGCTAACAGCCGCGCACTTGCAGTCGCTACCAGGATGTCCAGGCGAGGATGCGATGGTTCCTGCTTCTGCTAGCCCATCATAGCTTCATCGCCGCTCCAGTCATTATCGATCCCCACATAGTTTTCGAGCAGGGGCTGCCAGCGCTGAGGGAAGGCCTCGATAAAGGCCTGTGCGTCGGCGGAGAGAGGCCATGGCGCATCTAAAGTGTGCTCGCGGGCGCGGAAGATGATGGCGCAGGAGAGCCGCACGCGATCAATGCGGTTGGGGAAGGCAGCGTGGAATGTGCGGGAAGCGAAGACGATTTCATCGCCCGGATCGGTAAAGATGGGCACAATGCCAGGCACGTCGAAGCCGACATGCCGGTGCGGCTCAGTACCCAGCGGGTGAAAGGAGCGCCGGTCGGGAGTAAACTGAAAACCTTGCGGCGCTACAAAATCCTCAAGATGGGAATCTTCGATGACTGCCAGCCCACCATGTTTGGGATGGGAGCCTGTGATATAGAACCAGAGGCCGGAAGGCCAAGGGCCGCGGTTCAGTACATCTCCTGAAAATTTGCGGGGGCCGTTGGAGAAGCCGCAAAAGTCTGAGTGCCAAGCGAGCGGGGCAGAGCCGGGATTGCGCAGAATTGCGGCCGAACGGTTGATGGTCAATTCCTCGGCCTGGCAGAAGACCTGTTGGGCGCGCATGAACGGCTCATGGTCGAGCAGCTTCCACATGGCAAGTGAATGTTCGATGAAAGAGCCATGGGTGTAGCTGTTGCCTTCGCCCAGCTTGTTGTCGGGGTCGAGAAGCTGCTGGACCGATTCCCGGAGTTCCGCCACCAGTTCAGTGGTGAGCACATTCTTTACTATGGCGAAGCCGTGCGCTTCAACGCAGTCCTGCGCGGCATTCAGTTCGTCGAGAGTGAATTCATATCGATAGCCCAGATCGGGCTTTTGGATGTTGCTGTAGTCCATTCAATTCTCCGGCAATTCCTGGGCCGTCTTGCACTGGTTCGATGACCACGATCCAAAAAAACCAGCTGCCTACCAAGAAAAGGCGCACTTCGAGTGCGAGGAGGCAGTTTCAGGTCGAGAGTGGCTGTTGAACGCTCGGCACTACCCCATCATGGCGTCGGCCTGCGGTTCGGCATCGTCGGGCCGCCAGTCGTTGTCGATGCCGGTATATTCCTCCACATAGTGCTGAAAACGCTGGGGAAACGCCTTAATGAACGCCTGCGCGGTTTCGGGGAGCGGCCAGGGCGCGTCGATCTTGTATTCCTTGGGGCGGAAGCCGACGCCGCAGGAGAGCCGGACGCGGTCGATGCGGTTTGGGAAGGCGGCGTGGTATGTGCGGGTGGCGAAGACGAGCTGGTCAACCGGCTCGCCGAAGAGGGGTACCATGCCGGGCACGTCGAAGCCGACGTAGTTGTGGGGCTCGGTTCCTTCAGGGTGGAATGAGCGCTTGTCCGGTGTCAGCTCGAATCCCTCGGGGCCTTGCCAGTCTTCGACGTGGGAATCCTCGATGACGGCCAGGCCTCCGTGCTTGGGGAAGGAGCCGGTGATGTACAACCAGAGGCCGGATGGCAGGAGGAACTTGTTCAGGATGTCACCGGCGTTTTGCGGGGGGCCGTCTGAGAATCCATGCCAGTCGGTATGCCAACCGAGTGGGTCGGAGCCGGGATTGCGGATGATGGCGGCGGAGCGGTGAACAGTCATCCCGCCATCGCCGCAATAGAAGCGCATCACACGCATGAAGGGCTCATGGTCGAGCAGTTTCCAAGAGGCGGGGGAGTGCTCGACGAAGGCGGTGTGGGTAAAGCTGTTGCCGGCGCCCAGCGTGCCGTCCGGATCGAGAACCTCAACCACGGATTCCTGAAGCTCCTTCACCAGCTCTTCGGTCAAGACGTTCTTTATGATAGCAAAGCCGTGCGCTTCCACACATTCATTCATAGCATCCAATTCATCGACGCTGAACTCATAGCGATAGCCCAGGTCCGGTTTTTCAATGTGACTGTAATCCATGGAAAGCTCCTTGCGAAGACGCTAGCTGACTCATCCCTTCAGTGACCCGATGGTGATTCCCTGGATCATCTGGCGTTGCATTAGCAAGAATGCGACGATCGGTAACACGGACATCAGAATGGCGGCGGACATGCCGATCCCATAGGCGGGACCGGTGCCTTTCAACTGGAACATGATTATGGAAACGCCGACGGGCATTGTGTAAATCTGGGGCTTGTTCAACACCAACAGAGGCCAGAGGAAATCGTTCCAATGGTAGGTGAAAGTAAAGATAGCGAGGGTAGCAAGAACGGGTCTGGACAGGGGCAGCGTGATCAACCACCAGAGCTGCAGTTCATGGGCGCCGTCGATGCGGGCGGCCTGGAACAGCTCTTCCGGAAGGGTGACGGCGAATTGGCGGAAGAGGAATAGGGCAAACGGGGAGGCCAGTCCGGGCAGGATCAGGGCCCAATAAGTGTCGTGCATGCCAAGTTTCAAGGTCAAGACGTAGGAGGCGATAATCGTCGACCAAGCAGGTACCAGCATTGTGCTGATAATGAGCCAGAACAGCTTATCGCGACCGGGAAAGCGCTTGCGGGCGAAGCTATAGCCGGCCAGAGAGGCCAGGAGGACTACACCGAGGGTAAAGGCTGCGCCGGTGAAGACGCTGTTCCAGAACCATTTCAGAACGGGGGAGTTGGCAACGCCGCTGCCGGTCATCAGGTCGATATAGTTTTTGAGAACTGGCCGCGTCAAGACGAAGGAAGGGGGGATAGTGGCGACGTCTGACGGGTGTTTGAAGCTTGTAATGAGAGCCCAATAGAGTGGGAAGAGGGAAACCCCGGCCAATACCAGAATCATCAGAAGAGCGAGGTAGCGAGAGGCGCTGGCAGAACCTTCCGGCAACAGGCGCAGCTGTAAGGTTTCGAAAAGAGAGGAGGGTTGATTTTTGTGCAGGCTCGCTTTGGTCGCCATGTTCGGGCCTTCGGATCAGAATTCCACAACCTGGGAAAAACGTCGGAACTGAAAGACGGTAAAACCGACGGTCGCCACGAGGAGAAGCAGTCCGGCGGCGGCGGCGGTGCCGGAGTTGGCGTAGAAGATCAGCTGGTTGTAAATGTAGTAACCGACGGTGATGGTGCTATGAACAGGTCCGCCGCGTGTCAACACATAGATGGGCACGAAAACCTGGAGCGCGCCGAGCGTGGAGACGACGATCACGTACAGCATTGCGGGCGTGAGGAGCGGCAAGGTGATCGACCAGTGCTTGCGCCAGAATGCGGCGCCATCGACGGCGGCAGCGTCGTACAGGCTGGAAGGAATGCTCAACAGGGCGGCGCAGAAGATGATAATTGCTACGCCGTTACTGGAGAGTATGGCCATTCCGGCCAGAGAGGGGAGTGCCGAGTAGATATTGCCAAGCCAGTTGACGGGCTCCAATTTGGCAACTGAAAGGAAGTAGTTGAGAACGCCGACATGAAAGTCAAAAACAAAGCGCCAGATAATTGCTACTGCCAGCCCGGAGATGACACCGGGGAGGTAGAATGCGGCCTGGAAGAAGCCGCGCATGGAACTGCTGCGCAGAGAGACGATGAGGATGGCGGTCAACAGAGAAAGAGCAGTCGAGATAGGGACAACCATGAAGGTGTAGTAGAAGGAGTTGATCATGGACTTCTGGGCGCTGGGCATCTCGATGACGTCGGCATAGTTTTGCAGGCCGACGTACTCGGTGACCCCGCGCGGATGCCAGTCGACGATGCTCAACCATATGACCATGCCGTAAGGTAGGAGGAAAAATATCGCAAAAAAGACCATGAAGGGGGCGATCAGGAGAAAGCCCCACAGCGTCTCAGACTGTGCGTTGGTCAGACGCGGCCAGGGGATCGACTTTGGTCGCTGGCGCCAGCCTGCGCCGATTTTGTCTACTCTATCTGTCATGATATCGGGAGGCATTGCGCATTGCGGGCACCCTTTGGTCGCCCTGCAATACGCAATGCCTGTGATGGAACTTTAGACGTACCAGTCCAGTTTAGCGATTGTGTCGCAGAAATCCTGCACAGCTTCTTCGGGAGGCGTGGGCAGGAAGATCTTCTGATGCACCAGCTCGAGCTGCTCGACGGTCTCTCGGGCGCGTCCGCCGTGGGCTGAAGCTCTTTGCCGGCCGTAGGGGATGTAGTGCTCGTAGTGCCATTCCAGCATGGGATTGTCGACGCCTTCAACGGCTGACACACGCGCAGGCAGCAGGTACTGCGAAATCCACTTCTGGTTCTCTCTATTTGAGAGCCAGAGCGCGAAGTCGATTGAAGGGCCGATTTCATTGTCACCGCCGGCGCGGTAAACAATTGAATTGACATCCAAATTGGGCCCACCCCAGTAAACGGAATGATCGACACCTGGGTTGGTGGGCGGCTGGACATACCTCCAGTTTATATCGCGCTCGGTATCAGTGACGACCAGGGTAACGGGATCGACTTCGACGCCTGGGCGCTGTGACCAGCCGATGGAGGGGCCGATACCGCCTAGGAGGGATTTCTGGAAGAAGTAGTCCCAGCGGCTGGCGCTGAGGCCGGACGGGTTGGGGATGACACCATGCACGAAGTGGAGGTCCTGCAGCCATTGCAGCCAGGCGAGGCCTTCTTCTTCGGCCAGTTTGCAGACCCACTCGCCGTCTCTGAGCTCTACTGTGTCCGTTCCCCAGTTCCAACTAAGGACCTGGTCGGGCCAGTAGAAGAACGGATTTGTTTCTGCGGCGGAGAACACGCCGCCCCAGACCTGTGAGCCGTCATCGCGTTCGAAGGTACAGGCCTTCATCATAGCCAGATAGGTGTCGAAGTCCCACGTTTGTGCTGGGGGTTCGGGAAGCAGGTGCTGGGCGCCGGCCTCCTCAACGATGTCCAGATTAATGGCCATGCCGTTGGCAAGCGTGTAGAAGGGCACCATGTAGTTTTTGCCCCTGAAGTGCATGCCTTCGTACCAACCTGCCGGGAGGTCATCCTGGAATTCCTGGGGAAGCTCGATCTCTACGGCGACATCGGATTGCAGAGCCTGGATGATGCCATCAACGCTGGCTCGCAGGACGGTATGTGGGGGATTGCCGGAGGCGATCGAGGTCTGTACCTTCACGATGGAATCCCAGCCAACAGCCTGGTAGGTGATGGTAACGCCCTCGGTCATATCGCTGTAGACGTCCGCCCTCTCCTGCTCCCAGGTTCCGTGGGGGAGGATATCGCCGGGGAGCCCTAGTGGGAAGGACCACCACTGGATTTCGACTGGGGCCATCGCGGCTTCACTCTCGCCTCCATCGGAGGCGGGACCTGCGGGAACTGCGCAGGCGGCCAAGGCGGCGACACCTCCTGTCATGGCAGCGGCTTTCAAGAAATCACGTCGCGAAAGGGTACTTTTCACGGTCGGGCCTCCTTTGGTGTTAGACGTATACAGATGAACAACGTGGGAACGGGATACATTATATGGTTTAGAGGAACTGTGTCAAGTGACAGAAAATGGTTGGATGCAGGTCTCTCAGAGTGAATGTCCGCTCCGATTCTACCGGCACAGACTGTGTAGCTTGTCTCAATTTCAGATGATAGCCGAGAAGCAGGTGAAAAGTGGGGTGCCTGGGCGAGTTACGTAAGGAAGCCGCCCGGGAGGGCGTGGGCGGCCAGAACCTTGACCACTTCGGAGTCACTTACCTGGCGGAAGTCATCATACCAGGCGCCCACACCCCAGAACGGGGAAGGAGACAGTAGAGTGACGGCCTGGCCGACAATATTGGATGGCGGGCACGCGTCATTTCCGGTCGTCGTGGTAGATTGCGAACGCAGTTCGGCGATGGTGCGCGACGGCGCGACGGGGACGGCGGGTACGATTTCATGCGGCTCTCGGTAGACAAGTGCCTGGATTGCGGCGCGCATGGACGCGCCGGTTGCCAAGCCGTCGTCGATCAGGAAGACGGTGCGGCCCTTAATGGGCTCGGGCGGACGCTCGCCGCGGAAGAGGCGGGCGCGGCGGGACAGTTCATTTTGCTGCCGCCGGGTGATCTGTTGGATACGTTTGTCGCCCAGCCCTTGCTGCGCGATCACGGTCCGGTTTATTACCTGGACGCCGCCTTCGGCGATGGCACCGAAGGCCAGTTCTTTTTGGCGGGGCACGCCGAGTTTTCGTACGAGTAGAACGTCGAGAGGAGCATTGAGCGCGCGTGCAACCTCGCTGGCGACGGGCACGCCGCCCCGCGGAAGGCCGAGTACGAGGGGGTCTACGGCTTCCGACTCACGGAGCATAGTTCCGAGCAGCGCGCCGGCATGGCGGCGATTTCGGAAACGTTGGGGTATTGCGCCGGTCAAGCAAGAACCTCTTCAGTCGATATTTGTGACAGAGAGGAGTCAGGAGAAGGAAACAGCAGGAGGATGGGGAAGTTTCGAGAGGGCAGTGGAGCGAGGGGCATACTCCACCGTCCTCGCTCTTTGCTCCTCAGCTATTCTTCTCGATCGGGGTCGAGAAGCCAGGCGACCAGGGCCTGGAGTTCGTCTTCGCTCAGTTTCTCGGCATAGGTCTGGGGCATCTGACCGACATCATCGTAGGTGGCGACGGTGAAGGCGGCCGGCTCGACGATACTTTGGTAGACGTATTCCTCAGCGGTCAGCCCTTCGACGCGGCTGCCGGCCCGTTCGAAGAGGTCGGCCATGTTAGGGCCGTTCTGGCCCGGGTCATCGGCTTGGGCCAGGCTGAGATTGTGGCAGCCGAGACAGGCTTCGTTCGCCCATATTTCCTGGGGGGAACGGGTGTTGCGCGCCTTGTACTCTTCGATGGCGACGGTCTGTTCTTCCTCGCTCATCAGGATGAAGGCGGTATTCTGGAATTCAGTCGACTGCAAGACATCTTCAAAGGGACGGAAGGGGTCTTCTTCAGGCGTCTGGGCGAGGGCGGAACCCCGCCAGTTCATGACGTAAGCGGCCACGTCTTCGACCTGGTCGCCGCGCATGGGGCCACCGTAGTTTCCGCCCCAGGTGGGCATGACTTCCGCCCACTGGCTATCGGTCTTGCTAGGGCGACCGGCGGCAATGGTCAGCAGTACGTAGTCTTCGAGTGACCCGACCCAGCCTACATCTTTCATGCGGCCGGTTGGGGTGAAGAAATAGTAGCTATTCAAGGAGGGCCCCAGGCCAACCAGACCCTGTCCACTGGGGCCGTGGCATCTGGAGCAGTTGTTGTCGAACAGGGTAGCGCCGTTTTCGATAGAGCGGCCCTGCCAGTTAATGGTCTGCGCTTCCATGCGCGGATTTTCGCTCACCAAGACCATCAACAGCGCGATGATGCCAATCAGTGAGGACAGTATGCCCCACAAAATTTTGGCGATCGGAGACCTGGTATAAAGGCGATGCATAATTGCTAGATTACTCCCCTACAAGAGCGCCGGACAGACTCTTCCAGCCATCGGAAACATAGCCTAAGAACAGGTGCTTCCAGCCGTATTGTTCCCAGTATATGGAGTCCTCATGCAGCCAGAAGGTCTTTTCATAGTTGCCGGCCCCACCCTGGGCGTCGAACCAGGTGATCTCCCAATTCAACCTCTTGAGGGAGGGCTGGTCCTGGGAGATCGTCAAGATACCTATGGGCGCATTGAAGTCTGGGTCTGCGCGGCGGTAGAAATCGACAACATTATTGAACTCGTGCAGGAGCTCATTGAATTCGTGGTCGTGCACGTCGTATTCTTCATCGGTGCGCCAGATGCCGAGAGGCAGGTGTTTGTAACCGATCTCGCGAGAGAGGCCTGAGCCCTCTTCGGGCATTACATCCTGGACAATCTCAACCGCGGGGGCGCCCTGTACGGCGTATTCAGGCGTGCCCATCCAGCTGAGGATGATCATAACTGCGCCGGCGACGATACCGGCGACGATGGCGACCTTACGATCTTTACCGCGGCGGCTGGGGTTATAGTCGAGGTACGGAATGGCCATCAGGAGCACAAGGAGCACGCCGGGCATCAGCACGCCGGCAATGAACTTGTCGGCGATCTTGAGCATTCCCTGCAGCCAGTAGAAATACCAGGGCGCGACTGTATGCAGCGGTGTTGACTGTGGGTTGGCGATGTGCTCCAGGGGAGCCTGGAAGAAGAAGACCGTAAGCAGGATGAGAAGCGTATTTATGACGGTCATGAAGCTGGTTTCGTCGACCAGCACGTCGGGCAGATAGTAGACCCGTTTGTCGGCGGGGACGCGGTTGGCGGTATCCTCGCCTACTTCCTCTTCATCGGCGGGCAAGCTGATGCCGAAATGGACCACTTTGTAGTAGTGGACGAAGAAGAAGAGGATCAGCAGCAGCGGCAGGAAGAGTACGTGCAGCAGGTAGAAGCGCAGGAGGCCGTTTGCGCCGATATCGGGGGCGCCGCGGGCGAGCAGGTTGACGGTTTCGCCGACGACGGCAGGGGGCACGGCCTCGGCCATCGAGGTGCCGATGGTGACAGCCCAGAAGGCCAACTGGTCCCATGGCAGCAGGTAGCCGGAAAAGCTCAGGAACAGGGTCATCACGAGCAGAAGCACGCCGGTGAACCAGGTAAACTGGCGCGGCGGTTTATAGCTGCCTGTCAAATAACAGCGCACCATGTGCAGGGTGACGATTGCCACCATTGCTTCGGCGCCGAGCCGGTGCATGTCGCGCAGGAACTGGCCGAATGGGATATTGGTCAGCAGCAGGATCATGTCGGTGTAGGCGCGTTCCGGGGAAGGCGCGTACCAGATCATCAGCAGAATGCCGGTGATGGTCTCGACGATGAAGAGGTAGGTCGACAACAGGCCCAGCCGGAAGGTATGGGTGAAGCGGGTCACGCTTTCGTGATAGTAGGTGGGCTTGATGTGGAGCAGGAAGCCTTCGCTGTGGGGCTTGAGGCGCGGGTTGGGGCGGCCCGGGGGTTCGCCCTGCAACATGCGTCGAAACTCGCCGGAATCGATGCCGGCGGTCAGGCGGGTGAAAACGTCATCCGCTTGTGCGGCCACCGCGCCCAGTACTCCTTTTTCGCGAATGTTATCTTGGAGGCCCATCGGTATCTAACGTCTCCTGGTAAGAGAAGGTCAGGCTGAGAGTTCTCCAGGAACTACTTTGAGAGAACTTCCTCTCAGTGCTGGACTGTCCATGCTTGCAAAACCTTCAATTATCTTGCTTGTATCGACCAGAATTTTCGCTTCTGGTGAGGGTACCACCGGTGCGATTATCTCTTCAGGCAAGCGTTTCGTCTTCGCAAATACTTTGTGACCGGTAACAACTTCTATGACGAATTGGTCGAGACTGCGCGGTGCAGGGCCCTCAATGTAATGCCCCTCGCGGCTGAACTTAGCTCCGCACACTGGGCAATCAAAGCGGTTCCTGTCAGCATCCCATCTGAACTTGATGGGCCCAGTGGCCAGGCTACGCGGGCATATATTGGAGAAGGCACGGGGTCCATTTTCTGTGTTTACCAACCAGAACCTTCCGTCCACGTTTGCCTGCGGTTCACTTCCTACAAGCGGCAGGTCCGTGGCAGCGCCAATGTAAAACTTTCCTCCGAACGTATTTGCACGTTTGTACGGGTAGAGGAACTGATAGGCGGCTATTCCACTTCCCAAAGTCATCACTGCGAGCGTCCCGGCCCAAACGTAGGTGAGCATTTCCCTACGGCTGGTCTCCCTGTGTTCTGCTCCCTCTCCAAATTTTTCTGGGAGGGGATTCCCCCAGTTTTGCTGTCGTCTCAGGTCTTGGTGAACTGTCACTTGAACTGGATTCTCCTGTCAGCAAGAATTCAGCTATGTGTTTCCCTCGTTGTCAGGCGACTGTGTCGTTTGGTTCGGACTCCTTCGCTCAGACGACTTTCTTTGCGGGTGAGTCGGCGGCCGGCTTGCCTTGCAGGCGCTTGCCAGTGTCCACGACTATTTCCGCCTCCGGTGCGGGCACGGCCGGCGCGGTGACCAGGTCGCCTGCGTCGGCGGTCTCTGCCACGACGGAACCGTCTTGCACGACTTTTATGATGAATTGGTCGAGAGAGCGGGGTGCGGGGCCTTCGATGTAGAACCCCTCGCGGCTGAACTTGGAGCCGTGACAGGGGCACTCGAAGCGGTTGTTGGAAGGCTCCCACTTATACAGGCAGCCCAGATGGGTGCAGACCATGTAGAGGGCATGCGGGCCATCATCTGTGTTGATGAGCCAAAACTTGCCGGTTGTGTTGCCTTCCGGGTCGATACCGATTTGGGGCAGTACGGTCGCCGCGCCAAGATTGAATTCGCCGCCGAACTCACCTTCACGAAAGCGAGGGTACATGAATTGATAGGTAGCCAAGCCGCCTTCCAAGGTCAGCAGGCTCAACGCACCGCCATAGGCATATGCAAGAAACTCGCGGCGATTGATGCCTTCCTGGCCGGCTTCGAAGGATTCGAGGACGGCGGCGCGGCCGACCGGTGCAACTCTCTCTGCGGCTGCGGCGGCAGCACTGCCGTTGCTCTGGACAGCGGTGGGCGCTTGCTGGGCGGCAACTGTAGCCGCGGAATCTTCGGTTGGCGTTTGGGTGGCAGCGGGAGCCTCTGCGGAGGCGACGGGCTCGGCCGCTGCGGCGACGGGGGTTGGTGCTGGTTGTGGTGATGGCTCGGGCGCTTCCTGGGCCGCGGCAGCAACCGGTTCGGGTTGGGCGGCCGGCGTTGGGGTTGCCGCTGCCGACTCTTGCACCTCGCCGGTGCTGCCGTCGCGCGGCGGCAGCATTTCGCTTACGTCAATGCCGAGCCGTTCGGCGGCCTGCTGTTGGGAGCGTTTTACTCTGTCGAGCCATGCCTGACTCACTTCCGCCATAGTGTCTGATCTCCTTGGAGATGGGGAAAATTGTTTCCCACTTCTCTCCCTTTCCTCATCCTGCTATCAGGCTTGACGGTACAGGTTTCAAAGCCTAGCGGGACATCGCTGCATCGTTCGATAGAGTCAATTAGAGTATAGCAGGCGGGTGTTGCATTGTCAAAATTATCACAAACGATATAGCGACGTTTCTGCTTACTCTTGATTGGGCGAGTAGGGAACCTGCTATCGATTCTAGTGGGTGTGTTCAGCATCACCAATTATCTGAATCAAGGCGTCGCGAATAGCGTGCGATTGAGGGGAGACGACAGGTACTTTCGTCCAATGTCTTCACTCCTCTTGCGCTCCCAGAATTTACTCTGATTTTTCTCGCCCGAACTGCATTGTTAGCCACGCCGCGCCGACAACAGCGGCTAAGATCGCCACAACAAGGGCTATTGCAGGAAAGGCCATACCCATTACAGCGCCGACCAGAAGACCGATCAGTAAACCTGCCACCATCCAATGTATCGCGTTCATAACATTCAAGTCATAGGGCATTACGTCGGACTTCCGCCAGTTTGATGGTAAGCCTTGCGAGACATGCGGTCATGACGCAATTGTTGTTCGTGCTCTAACTGCCCAACTGCGCCAAGCTAGCGGCGACTTGAATACGACGGGATTCGAGCTCCTCCAGTTTGTCCTTTTCGCGTTGGACCACCTGTTGCGGCGCTCTGCCGACGAAGTTTTCGTTGCTCAGCAGACCCGCGGCGCGGTTGATCTGGTTGTCGACATTGTCGAGTTCCTTCTGGAGCCGTTTTTGCTCGGCTGCCATGTCGACCATGCCGGCGAGCGGCAGGTAGGTGGTGATGCCGCCGGCGTTGAGTTGAACGGATGGGCCTGAGTCGCTGCCGTTGGCGCTGCTCTCGATGGCTACTTGCTCGGCGTCGAGCCGGGCCAGGCTGGTGAACAGTTCGAGATTCTCGTGGACGAGCGTGTGGCCAGAATCGGCGAAGACGGCGGCGATGCGGCGTCCGGGTTCGACGTTGTATTCGGCGCGGGCGTTGCGGATGGCGCGCACGATTTCCTGGATGCGGCCGAAGGCGTCTTCTGCTTGTACGTCGCGTTGCTCGGGAGCGGAGGGCCAGCGCTGGGTCATCAGTGCTTCGGCCTGTTCGGCCACGCCGGGCAGGTGGCTCCAAATGGCTTCGGTGACGAAGGGCATGAAGGGATGCAGCAGCCGCAAGGACTGTTCGAGCGTATAGGCGAGAACCTGACGCGTGGCATTGGCCTCATCGGGCTGCCCGCCGTAAAGGCGGGGTTTGGCGGCTTCGATGTACCAGTCGCAGTATTCGCTCCAGAGGAATTCGTAGAGCTGGCGGCCGGCTTCGCCCAGTTGCCAGTTTTCGATGAGTTGGGTCACGTGAGTCTGCACGGCATTGAGACGGCTGAGAATCCAGCGGTCGGCAAGGGTTTGCGCGGCCACAGGGGGCAGGGCATAGGTGATGCTATTGGGGCCACTTTCCTTGTCAAGCGCGACTTCGTCCGCTTCGAGATTCATGAGCACGAAACGGGCGGCGTTCCAGATCTTGTTGGCAAAGTTACGGTTGGCTTCGATGCGGCTGACGCTGAGCTTCATGTCGTTGCCGGGCGTGCTGCCGGTGAGCAGGGTGAAGCGGAGGGCGTCGTTGCCGTAGGCACCGATCAGATCGAGTGGGTCGAGAGCGTTGCCGAGGCTCTTGCTCATTTTGCGGCCGTCTTCGGCGCGGACCAGCCCGTGGAGGTAGACGTATTTGAAGGGCGCTTCGCCGGTAAAGTAGAGGCCCATCATGATCATGCGGGCTACCCAGAAGAATATGATATCGTAGCCTGTTTCGAGCACGGTTGTTGGATAGAAGCGGGCGAGGTCGGAGGCGTGGGAGGCGGCGCCGGCGGTGGCATCTCCGTTTTCGGATTGGGGCCAGCCAAGCGTGCTGAAGGGCCAGAGGCCGCTGCTGAACCAGGTGTCCAGCACGTCTTCGTCCTGCTCCATTTTAACCGTCTCGCCGTAGACTTCGATGGCTTGTTCGAGGGCGTCGCTCTCGCTGCGGGCCGCGAACTGATGCCCGTCGGGCCCGTACCAGATTGGGATGCGATGTCCCCACCAGAGCTGGCGGCTGATGCACCAGTCGCGGATGTTTTCCATCCAGTGGTAGTAGTTGCGTTCGAAGCGTTCGGGCACGATTTTGACGCGACCGTCGCGCACGGCGGCGGTGGCGGCTTCGGCAAGCGGCTTGGTCTTTACAAACCATTGGGTGCTCAACAGCGGCTCGACGATAGTGTGGCAGCGCTGGCAGTGGCCCACCTCGTGGAGGTGTGTTTTGTCGGCGACGACCAGGCCGGCTGCATCCATGTCCTGCCAGAGTTGCTCTCTGGCTGCGAAGCGATCGAGGCCGGCGTAGGGGCCGGCGGAGTCGTTAAGGGTTCCGTCCATGTTGGTGATATTGATATAGGGCAGATTGTGGCGCTGGGCGATCTCGTAGTCGTTGGGATCGTGGCCGGGCGTCACCTTGAGGGCGCCGGTGCCGAATTGCGGGTCGACGTGTTCATCGGCGATGATGGGAATTTCGCGCTCAAGGATTGGCACAAGGGCGGTGCCGCCGATGAGATGGGCGTAGCGTTCGTCTTCAGGATGGACAGCGACGGCGGTGTCGCCGAGTATCGTTTCGGGCCGGGTCGTGCTGACCTCGACATGGTTGGTGGTGGAGGATGCGCCGGTCAGTTCTTGCAGCGGATAGCGGAAAGTGTAGAGTTTGCCGTCGATTTGCTCGTGTTCGACCTCGAGGTCGCTGATGGCGCTTTCGCAGCGGGGGCACCAGTTGACGAGATAGTTGCCGCGGTAGATGAGGTCGTCGTTGTAGAGGCGGATGAAGGCTTCGAGGACGGCGTCGCTGAGGCCATCGTCGAGGGTGAAGCGTTCGCGGTTCCAGTCGCAGGAGATTCCCATGCGGCGTTGCTGGCCGCTGATCTGCCCGTGGTATTCGTCTTTCCAGTCCCAGACCTCTTGCAGGAAGCGTTCGCGGCCGATGTCGTGGCGGGTTGTGCCGCTTTCGGCGAGCTTGCGTTCGACCACGTTCTGGGTGGCGATGCCGGCGTGATCGGTGCCGGGCACCCACAGAGTGGGGCGGCCAGCCATGCGGTTATAGCGAACGAGCATGTCCTCGACGGCGCTGGTTATGGCATGCCCGAGGTGGAGGACGCCGGTTACATTGGGAGGCGGCATGGAGATGACGAACGGGGGCGCGTCGGGATCGGCGAGGCCGCTCTCGATTTGCTGTTCGGGACGGAAGAAACCCATTGACTCCCACCATTCGTACAGCTTCTCCTCCCACTGCTGGGGTTCGTAAATCGTGGGCATTTCCGCCTGCGATTCGGGCGCGCTTGTGTTTACCATAGTCCCTGTTCTCCTGTCCGTAAGTTGCCGTTTTAAATCGGCCCTCGTGAATGGGCGATGCTTGTTTGCGTTTTGCGTTCGGTGCTACTCGCCGACTTGCTGGCAGGCAAGCTCTTTTCCACGGCCAGAAACTGAAGAAGGCCGGTTGAAACAAAAAAGTCATTCCATCCAAAGGACGAAATGACTCCGCGGTACCACCTTGGTTAGCCGGCAGCATTCTCAGGGTAGACCCAGAGTGAAGCCGACTCTCTCTGCCGCGGTAACGGGCGGACCCGGGGAGGGTTATGTGCTACTTCTTTTCACGCTCCCAGCCTTCCCGGCGACTTTCCCCGTGAGACCTCGGCACCCAACCAGGCTGCCGTTGCCCCTAATGTGCGCTGCGAGAACGGACACCCTTTTCAGCCAAGAGGGCGTCTCTCTGCCGTCTGCGCGCGTGGGTACTACTCCGGTGCGCTGCCATTCTATAATGTGCCGTCAATTATAGAGGGCAGGAGTGGGAAAGTCAATTTTTCTTCTGTGTAACACTTGTGCCATTTTTGTATACCAGCCCATCTTCGTTGCATCCATGCAGGCTATTGGTCACACAACGGGTGGGTTGTGGTCGCCCGGCTCGCCAGCGGACATGCTGGGATGAAGGCGCACGGTCGGTGAGGCATGGTTTTGTAGGGGGGCGTTGCGGGGGCGCAGCCCCTGCACAAGGGAGGGCCGAAGGCCCGACCGCCAAAATGCAGTGGATAGTGCATAGTGGAGGATTGGCCGGGGGAGCTTTGGCTGTTTGGCTGCGGTCGCTGGTGAATCAGGGGAGGCTAGTCATGCGGGGGGCGGTGCGGGTGTGGCGGAGGCCTTCGAGGGAGTAGATGATGAGGGCGGTCCAGATGAAGGTGTAGCCGATAAGTTGGACTGAGGTGAAGGGCTCTTTATATATGTAGACGCCGAGGATGAATTGGGTCGAGGGGGCGAGGTATTGCATCAGGCCAAGGCTGGAGAGGGGGATGAGGCGGGAGGCGGCGCCGAAGCTGACGAGGGGGATGGCAGATATGACGCCGGTGGCGAGAAGGAGAGGGCCGAATCGGGGCCAAACGCCAGCGGTCCATACGGGGGGGCCCTGCTGGCCTGTGTATACAAGGAGGAACAGGGCGGGTACCAGGAGGAGTGTCATCTCGAGGGAGAAGAATTGCATGCCGCTCAGGTCGATCTTCTTTCTGATCAGGCCGTAGAAGCCGAAGGTGCCGGCGAGCGAGAGGGCGATCCAAGGGAGCTCGCCGAGGCTGACGGTGAGGTAGATCACTCCGGCGACGGCGATAGAGACGGCGATAATCTGTCCGCGGCGCAGTCGCTCGCCGAGAAACAGGTGGGCCAGTAGAACACTGAACAGAGGGTTGATGAAGTAGCCCAGGCTGATCTTGGCGACAAAACCGGTTTCTACTGCCCAGAGGTAGGTGGTCCAGTTGGCGGCGGTGAGGAGGGCGGCGGCGAGAACCAGCAGGAGGACGGTTGGCGAGCTGCGAAGTTTGCGTAGCCAGGAACGGTCCCTCAGGACGGCGAGCGCAATAACCATGGTGACGGCGGACCAGATTATGCGGTGGGCGAGGATTTCCAGCATGGGAAGGGCGTGGAGCTGCTTCCAGTAGGCGGGCAGGAAGCCCCAGGTTCCAAAGGCGATGAGCGCATAGAGATAGCCGCGATAGGGGGATAGGTTCATTGGTTGGCGGGCGGTTGCGGGCGGGTAGCAATCAGGGTAGGTGTCGTGTCGATCACCGGCCGTCGCCCTTCAGAAGCAGACGGTGGCGGGTGGTTTTTTCGACGGCGGGGCGGCTCCAGGGCATTTTGTGATAGACGCCTTCGAGCCACATGGGGATTTGATCGGCATAGTTGCGGCTGACGGGATGGCCGGACTGGCCGCTGGCGGTAACGCTTTGGGCGGCGTCCCAGTTGCCGATGTCGAAGATTTGGCGATAGGCGGCCTGGACCTGGACGAGGCCGGGCGGCAGTTCGGGCATGTAGGCGGTCTGATTGAGGGTGGTGCCGTCGCCGCCGATGGGATAGGGCCCGCGGTTGAAGAGCCAGCCCAGGATTCGTGATCTGCCCAAAGTGTGGCTGTAGCGGATCTGGTGCATCCGTCCCCAGGCCCATTTGCGGGGCGTGGGATTGACTTCGCGACGAAGGCGGTGGACGGAGAGTTTGAGGGCGGTCTCGATCAGTTCTTCTTTGGTCCGTCGGCGGCCGGTGGCGGCGTCGGCATACCAGGGCGAATCGTTTTCGTTTTGCAGCAGCTCCAGGAGGCGGGTTTGGGCGCGCAGCATGAAGCCGTTGATGAGAAAGACGGGGCTGCTGCCTTTGCCGAGAAAGCCTGCGGCGGTGGCGCCCAGCTTCTGGCCGAAGGTCAGGTCGAGGAGGTGGAGGAGGGTGTAGTGGAAGACGAGCGCGGCCGGGCTCTCCTGATCCATGTGATAGCCCCAGTCCTGGAGCATGTTTACGGCGACGCGCACGTATGGGTCTTCGCTCAGGTGACTGGTCAGCAAGGGTGTCAAGGCCTGGGCGTAGAGGCTGGTCTGGTCGAGCTGCATCTGTTCCATGTCGCGCAGGGAGAGCGTCTCTTTCTCGGCCAGCATCTCTTCGATGCGGCGTGCGCGCCAGCCGGGCATGGTTTCGAAGGTGAGGACGTAGGGGTAGTCGTCGCCGGTGATTTTGTTGTTGGCGGTCGCGATAAAGCCGCTGGAGGGATTGAGGGAACGCGGCAGTTCGTCGTCGGGAATCAGTCCGTCCCACTCGTAGTCGCTGTTCCAGCCGGGCACGGGAACGAGGCCGTTGCCGTTGCGGCGAATGGGGACGGCGCCGGCGAGGCGGTAGGCGATATTGTCGCTATCGGCATAGGCGAAAACCTGGGAGGGTGCGCTCCAGTCTGAGAGGGCGTCGTCGAACTCCTGCCAGTTCTGGGCGCGGTTGATGCGCAGAACCGAGCGCAAGACGGTGCCTGGTTCGTGGCCGATCCAGCGGAGGGCAAGCGGGGCGACGGTCAGAACCGGCTCATCGGGAAAGCCTGTGTCCGGGCTGTCGGTTTTGAGGATTCCGCTGAGGAGGGGGCCGTGGCGGGTGACAACGACCTCTTCGACGTGGGGGCGGACGCGGTTTCGCAGGTAGATCTCTTCCTGCAGGACGGTGGCCTCTTCCCATTCGCCTTCGTACTCGAAACGCGGCGGCTGGCCGTTGGCGTTGTCTGGATGCGGGCGTTCGATGTAGATGTCTTGGACATCGGGAAAGGCATTGGTCATGCCCCATGCTATCTGCTCATTGTGGCCGATGATGATGCCGGGTGCACCGCCGAACGAGGCGCCGCTGACGTGGATGCCGGGGCCGGATTCTCCGGGCGGCGGCGGGCAGTGCAGGTGCATCTCATACCAGGGCCCGGGCATGGTCATGACCAGGTGTGGGTCGTTGCAGAGAATGGGGCGGCCGCTGGTGGTTTTGCTGCCGGACACTGCCCAGGCGTTGCTGCCCTGGCCGATGCCGGGCGCGGCGAGGCCCATCCAGCCCTTCAGCTGCTCATACTCGTTCAGCATCAGGCCGGCGGTATGCAACAGGCGCAGGGAATCCTGGCTGCCGGCGGCTTCGGCCACGACCGGGTTGGTGTTGGGATAGTCCGGCTCGAGGTCGGCGGCCAAGGTGGGGTCCAGCTTGGCGGCGAGTTGGAGGCGAACGAGCTCGCTCTCCCAGTTGATGCTCAGGCTCCAGGCCACCATCTTGCCGAAGGCAAGGATGTCCAGCGGCGACCATTCTTCGGGTTGGCGGCGGAGCAGGTTGAATTCGGCGGCCATTTTGCCCTTGCGGCTGCGGATGTAGGCGTTGACGCCCTGGCAGTAGTGTTGCAATGTCTGGATTGTGGCTTCGTCGAGTTTTTCCAGTTCGGCCTGTGCGGCGCGGCGGAAGCCGACGATGCGGCTGAAGCGATCGACGTCGAGGGCGGCTTCGCCAACGAGCTCGGCCAGACGGCCCTGGGCGACGCGACGGTTCTGCTCCATTTGCCAGAGGCGGTCCTGGGCGTGGGTAAAACCTTGCGCCCGCCATAGATCGGCCTCAGACTGGGCGTAGATGTGGGGGATGCCATGTTGGTCGCGCAGCACCTCCACGGTTGCATCGAGTTCGGGGAGATCGAGTTCGCCTTCGAGTTGGGGGGAAGGGCGTTGCACCAGCCACCAGTAGATGTAGACTATGAGTCCGCCGCCCAGGAGGATGATGACGAAGAGGAGGGCGAGGGTCAGTATGACCGTTATCAGGTTCATGGGTTTCCGTCTGTTACGTATCACTTTGCTCTACTTTGGGCTACATGATACAGGATGCCGTCACAGTTGAAACGGGTTGTAATCGTTGGGCGTTGACGCTGTGATTGTGCGCCCTCGGGTTTTCGTCAACTGTGCGCTTCCTCGATTCTAACACCTGTGTTAAAACCAAGTGAAATCGTGCTGGGATACTATAGGCTTCGAATTGTCTTGGAAAGCGGCGCTTTTTGAATCCGATATATGGTCTGGCAGTGAATTAGGTTTCGTTGACATTTTGGGAAGGCTGCTCAGATTTCAACAGGAAAGGAAAGCCTGCAGGCCTGTTAGGGATGTTTCTCGCTTGAATGTTGAAATAGAAAAAACCAATTGATCCGCGAAGTCACGCGAAGGGTCGCGAAGAACACCTTTCTCTGCGGAGGACGCAGAGAACACCAGAGGCGTATTGGATTTTCTTTGCGCAGCTGTGCCGCCCTTCGACGATTAGCCGCAATTTGCACGCGGAATTCGTTGTTCAGACAAACGTCAACGAGCCCTAGAATACGCAGCGAGCAGAACTTGAAAACCTGATGCGTACAGACCTTTTCGACTACGAACTTCCCAAGCGCTTCATCGCGCAGGAGCCGGCGGACCCGCGCGATAGCAGCCGGCTGCTGGTATTGGACCGGGCGTCGGGGCAGATCGAACACCGCTGTTTCAGAGACATTGGCAGGTTTCTGCAAACCGACGACCTGCTGGTGGCGAATGACAGTCGGGTGATTCCGGCGCGGCTGCGGGCGCATAAGGCTACAGGCGGCGCGGTGGAGGTTTTTCTGTTGCGGCAGGTGGATGAAGCGGGCATGGAGTGGGACTGCCTAGTACGGGGACGCGGCTTGCGGGTCGGCGTCAGAGTGGAACTGGATGCGAGTCCAGTCCAGGTGGAGATTGTTGCAGAAGAGGCGGGGGGGCTGCGCCGGGCGCGTTTTTCGGCGCCAATTTTGGGGAATCTGGGGGAACTTGGGGAGTTGCCTCTGCCGCCATATATCAATAGCTTTCGCGGGGACAGGGAGCGCTATCAGACTGTTTATGGCCGGGCGGAGGGCAGCGTTGCCGCGCCGACTGCGGGCTTGCATTTCACGCCTGCGTTGCTGAAGAGGTTGCGGGGAATGGGGGTAGGATGGGAGTCGATAACGCTGCACGTGGGGTTGGACACGTTCGGCCCAGTGACGGCAGAGCAGGTGGCCGACCACCAGATCCATCGGGAGTGGGCTGAGTTGACGAAGGTGTCGGCGCGGGCTATCAACGCTGCAAGGCAGCAGGGCGGGCGGGTCGTGGCGGTGGGCACAACTTCGACGCGGGTGTTGGAGTACTGTGCGACTACGGCACGGGGCGTGGATGGATACGGCGGGCGGGGGGGACAGGATGGAATCGTTCCGTACGCAGGCGAGGTCGATCTGTATATTTTTCCGGGCTATGGATTCCGCGCGGTGGACGCGTTGCTGACGAACTTCCATCTGCCGCGGTCGTCGCTGCTGATGTTGGTGAGCGCGTTCGTGGGGCAGGGGCATCCGCAGGAGCGGGACACCGGCCGGCAGATGCTATTCGAGACGTATGAGGTTGCTAAGGCGGAGGGGTATCGGTTTTTCAGTTTTGGCGATGCGATGCTGATAGTGTGAGGTGGTGCGCCTGATGGGTGCGAAGGTACTATGCGAAGGGAACAGGGCTGCTGACGAGGATAGATTGGGCTGCGGAGTATTATTCAGGCGGCTGACGGTGCAGGCGGTGTGGAGGGCGTTGCCGCGTAGAGCGGCTCGGTGTGGGCGCGGTCGTGGAGGTCGGGGATGCTGGTGACGTTCTGGTCGGCCATCCACTGTTGTAGTTCGGCGAGGATGAGACGGATGGCGTCGGGGCCGCGCTGGTAGATGGCGCTGCCGACGCCGACCGTGGTTGCGCCGGCCATGAGCATTTCGACGGCGTCCTGGCCGTTGCTGACTCCGCCGGTGCCGATGATGGGGATGTGGGGGCAGGCTTTGCGGGCATCGTAGACGGCTTTGAGGGCGATGGGCTTGAGGGCTGGACCACTGATGCCGCCGCTGCGATTGGCGAGGACGGGCTGGGAGCTATAGGGGTCGAGGACGAGGCCGGGCATGGTGTTTATGGCGCAGAGCGCGTCGGCGCCGGCGTGAACAACGGCCTGGGCGATGCGGCCGATGCTGGGAACGTTGGGCGCGAGCTTGACGATTACGGGGATACCGTGGCCGGCGACGGCTGACTTGACGTAGCCGGTGACGGCGGAGGCGGACTCGGCGTTTGCGGCGAAGGGCTCGCCGAAACTGTCCTCGACGTTTGGGCAGGAGATGTTGACTTCGATGAAGTCGGGTTGTGCGCGGGCGACGCTGCGGGCGACATCGCCGAACTCGGCGGCGGTCCCGGCGAAGATGCTGGCGATGACGGCGACGCCGCGCGGCTGGAGTTGGGCTTTGGCCTCTTGCAGTAGCCCGATTTCTTCTTCGACGCCTGGGTTTGCCAGACCGATTGCGTTGAGCAGGCCGCCACCCCAGTCGATGCAGGAAGGGTTGACGTGGCCGTGGCGGGGTTCGGGGCCGCAGCTCTTGGCTGTGACGGCGCCGCAGCCGTCGGCCGCGGCGCGTTCGAGCAGGCTGACAGTTGTGCCCCAGATTCCGCTGGCGAGTACAAGGGGTGTGGGCAGCTCGCGGTCGAGAAAGTTGACGGACAGATTGGGACTCAGGTCACTCAATTCGGTTTACCGATCACTCTACGCTTCAGACTACTTGGCGCCGTCCTCTGAAGAGCTGGAGGCGAACAGCGTCTGAAGAATTTCTGCGGGGATGTGGCCTGTTTTGGCGAGCAGGTCGAGCACGTCTGCCAACTCGAGGACGCTGTGGACGCGAATGCCGGCCTTAGCCAGGTTTTCGACGCCGCCTTGCTGCCTGTCGAGCAGCACGACCGCGTCCTCGACGACTAGCCCGGCGGCACGGAACAGTTCGACGGAGCTGACGATGCTGCCGCCGGTTGTGATCACGTCTTCGATGATGACGACGCGCTCGCCCGGCTGCCACAGGCCTTCGATGTCCTTGCCGAGGCCGTGACTTTTGCTTTCTTTGCGATTGTAGATCAGGGGGACGCCGCTGGCCAGCGAGACGGCCTGGCCGATTGGCAGGGCGGCGTAGGGAATGCCGGCGATGCGGTCGCACTTTAGTTGGTTCAGTTTGACGGTATAGGCGCTGGCCGCGGCGTGCATCAGGCTGGGTTGGCTTACGAGCAGACGCAGGTCGACATACATTGAGGAACGTTTGCCGCTGGCTAGGGTGAAGTCGCCGAACTGGAGCGCGCCAAGGTCGGCCAGGCCGATGATCAGGTCTTTGTGGGACTCTGCTGCTTGCGAGCCGTATTGGCTGGGCGGAGACTCTTCACTATCGGTTTTGTCGCTCAGTTTTGCCTGGGCAGCGTTGATGCGGTTACGGATTCGTGTGGCGGCCTGGCGGGGGTCGTCAGCCTGGGTGACCCCGCGGGTGGCGGCGATTAGCATTCCCAGTCTATCTTTGCGCAGGCCGGCGGTCAGCGACGCTTCGAGGTCGCCTCCTTGTGCGCCGATGCCCGGTACCAGTAGCCAGGCGTCGGGTGCAACGGCGCGCACTTCCGCCAGTGCTTCAGGGTAGGTTGCACCGACGACCAACCCGACATTCGGCGACCAGCTGGTGGTTTCTCTCGCGACATTTATGTACAGTGGTTCATCATCGTTTTCTATGTTCCCGCCGTGGACGGCAAGATTTTGGAAAGCGCCGGCTGAGGGGTTGGAGGTGTGGCAGAGCACGAACATTCCCTTGCCCTGGTAGGCAGCAAAGGGGGCGATACTGTCCTCTCCCAGGTAGGGGCTGAGGGTGACGGCGTCGACGTTGAGTTCTTCGAAGCAGGCGCGGGCGTAGGCGGCGGCGGTTGTGCCGATGTCGCCGCGCTTGGCATCCAAGAGGACTGGGATGTCGGAGGGGACAGCGGCGATTGTTGCTCGCAGGAGGGCCATGCCTGGCTCGCCCAGAGCTTCGTAGAAGGCGATATTGGGCTTGTAGCAGCAGACCAGATCGGAGGTGGCTGCGATGACGGCCCGGTTCCAGGCCAGCAGTGCATCACAAGTTTTTCCAGGCTGGTTGACTGCCTCTGATCGGGAGAGTTGAACGAAGTCGAGGTATTGATCCGGGCAGGCTGCGGGCGTGGGGTCGAGGCCGACGCACAGGAGGGTCTTGTTCCGCTGCGCGGCCGCTTCGAGCTTGGCAAAAAAGGACATGCAGAATCCTCGCATTGACAGAGTCGGATGGCGCGTCTGCGCGCCGCAAGAACGCGGGGCACTCCAGGCCAGTTCGTTGGGCCAATGCTATGCTACGCGGTTGGATTGGTCAAAACCGGCGGTATGCCGGCGTTCGGATTGGACGAGCAGCAGACGGCCTGACAGTTACATGGCGGCCAAGGCGGCCAGGCCTGCCCTTTCGAGCTCATCCAGGATTATTTCCTCTTTTTCGGGCGAAACAGGCTCCTGCGGCAGGCGTGGGGGGCCGCAGTCGATGCCCATCGACTTCAGGGCGACGCGCATGGCGGGGGTAACACCGTGGTCGATCATGACGGCGGTGAGCCGGTTGGCCTGCCTTTGCAGGGACAGGCCCTGCGCGATATCGCCGGCCTGGTAGCATGCATGCATCTTGCTGTAGGGACCGGGCATGACGTTGAGGGTGGAGCCGATGTTGCCGGGCGCGTTCATCATGGCGGCGAAGATGCACTGTTCATCCATGCCGGAGAAGATGGTCCAGTTCTTGTCCGGGGGCAGGTCGTCGCCGAGATCGATGATTTGGGCGATCTCGTACATGTTGGGGCCGGTATATTTTGCGCCGCCCACGTTGGGAATGCGGCAGAGGAGCTCCTTCATCAGAGAGGTGGCGTCAATCTGGCCGCCGAACAAGTAGGGGAAGAAGGGAATGTCGGGTGCGGAGGCGGCGATGGCTTCGTAGTGGCGGTAGGTGGCTTCGAGGCCGCCAAGGTAGACAGGCATGACAGAGCTCACGCCGGCGGTACCTTTTTCCTGGGCATGGCAGGCGAGCGCCATCGCTTCGCGCGTGCTGATACTGCCAACGTGTACGATGACGGGAATGCTGTTGCCGATCTGGTCCATGACGGTTTCGACCACGTCGCGACGGTCCTTGGGCGCGAGCAGGAGGCCTTCGCCGGTGCCGCCGCAGAGGTAGAGGCCGTCGACTTTTTTGCTGAGCATATAGTCGACGAGTTCGCGGAGGGCGGTCAGATTGGCTGTGCCGTCGGCGTTTGCAGGTGTGATGAGCGCGGGCCATGCGCCATGGAGAGTTTTGTTCATTCTGGAATCAGCCTTTGATTGAGCCGAGCATGATGCCCCTGACGAAGTAGCGCTGTATGAAGGGGTAGATCATGAGGATCGGCAGGGTGGTGATGACGATCATTGCGGCTTTGAGCGACTCAGCCGGCGGTGGATCGGTGAGCTCGGTCATTTCGGCAAGGCCGGAGTAGTCACTGTACTGGCCGGTGCCGTATTCGAGGATGCCGCGCAGGATGAGCTGGAGGGGAAGCTTTTTGGCGTCGTTTATGTAGATTGCCGCGTCAAACCATTGGTTCCAATGAAAGACTGCATACCAGAGACCGATCGTTGCGATAACGGGCATGGAGAGGGGTAGGTAGACGCGTAAGAGGACGACCAGTGGGCTGGCGCCATCCATGATGGCTGCTTCCTCCAGCTCTTCGGGGATGGCCAACATGAAGTTACGCATGATCAGGAGCCACCAGGGGTTGATCAGGACGGGCCAAATCATTGCCCAGAAACTGTCCAGCAGACGTAGTTTTTCCACCAAGACAAAGTTGGGAATCAGGCCGCCAGAGAAGAGCATGGTGAAGAAGATTAACATCGTGATGGGGACGCGGCCATAAAGCCTGCGTTTGGAAAGGACGTAGGCAAGTGGAAAGGTGAAGGTCAGGCCGAGGAAGGTACCGACGATGACACGGGCGGAGGTGACGAAATAGGCGTTAATAACGATTGACCCCTGGCCCAGAAGCATGTCATAGGAGCTAAGCACCGGATTGTGGGGATAGAGGATAAACAGCCCGCGCAAGGCATACTCCCTGCCGCTGACCAGAGATGTGGACACTACGGAGAGGAAGGGTATCAGAAAAAACAGTGTGAGAATGATAAGAACAAATATGTTGATCCAGTCAAACAGCTTTTCGCCTCGCGATAGTTTCATAGTGTCCTCCTACCAGAGGCCTTCCTGCCCTAAATATTGGGCAACTTTGTTTGCCATATACATCAGAATAAGGGCAAGAACGGACTTGAATAGGCCTACCGCGGCGCCAAAGGAGTACTGGCGACCGATCAGACCGGCGCGATAGACGTAGGTGTCTATGATGTCGGAGACAGAGTAGACGGATGGCGAATAGAGAAGCAGGATCTGCTCGAAACCTGCGTCGAGCATACCGCCGATACGAAAAATGAGGATGATGACAATCGCGAAGGAGATGCTGGGAAGGGTGACATACCACATACGTTGGAAGCGATTGGCGCCATCCATGGCGGCGGCCTCGTACATCTCCGGGTTGATCGTGGCCATGGCGGCGAGGAAGATGATGCTGTTCCAGCCGGCTTGCTGCCAGACGTCCATGGTGACCAGTATGGAACGGAAAAGGGCTGGGTCGGTCAGAAAGGCTTGGGCGTCGCCCCCGAAAGCGACGACTGCCTGATTGAGGAGGCCGCCCTGAGGAGTAAGCATAGCGCGGACGATGCCGGCGGCCACCACCATGGAAAAGAAGTGAGGGAGGTAGGAAATCGTCTGGACGGCGCGCTGGAAAACTGTAATACGTACTTCGTTAATCAAGAGTGCGAGGACGATTGGGAGGGGGAAACCAAAGAGAAGCTTATAGAAGCTGATGAGGACTGTGTTGCGAACGACGTTCCAGAAGAAGATGGAGTCGAAGAAGTTGCGGAAGTGTTTTAATCCCACCCAGTTCTCCCCGCCGAACATGGCGCCGATGCCGAGGAAGGGATCGTAGTCCTGGAAGGCGATTATCAGGCCGACCATGGGGAGATAGCGGAAGATCACGAAGTAAAGGAGAGGAAGTGCGGCAAGGGCGTAGAGGAATCGATCGCGCTTGATCTGGCGCCATGCGTCGCGGAAGCCCCGCTTCTCCGTGAAGACCGGGGAGTCCTGGTCCATGCGCACTCTGATCTGATTGCCTAGGGGTTGTTGCATTCGTCCACCTCCTGTCGCCGCGGGGAGGGTCAGGGGAGGAGGGGCATGCCCTCACTCCCCTTTAGTTCTAGTCGATTAAGGGTGATAGAGCCGGTACTGCTGGGTGTAGAGTTCGCTCCACTGTTCGAGTCCGGCGCCATTCAACTCATCAACGAAGTTGCCATATTCGACGATTGGCCGCGCGCCGGTGATGAACTTAATGCTTTCCTCTTCGACGAAGCGCTCGAAGTCGGGTTCGCCGGGGAAGCTATCGCGAATGGCGGTGCGGTCGTAGGGCACGTCGAAGTCGACAGGCATGCGGCCGCCCTCGTACTGGTTCCAATAGGTATTGATGTGCCGCCAGTGGCGGTTCCACTCGACCTCACCGTCATCGTTCTGAAGCTTGACGGCAGTAGCCCATGTTTCCGGCCCCAGTCCGAGAGTGACCTGGAAGTCACGCGAGTATTTTTCTTCGCAGACTGTGCTGCCGGCGGAGTGGAGTCGGGCGACCTTATTTTCTTTGTCGACCCATTCCCAGTCTTCGCCGGGCACGCCCCAGGAGGCGATGAGGTAGTTGGTTACGTCATCGGGACCGTCCTCGTAGATCCAGTTGGCATACTTGATGACAGCATCGGGGTGCCTGGACTTGCGAGGGATCATATAGGCGGTGTTGGAGCCAGCGTTGTTGGTCTTAGCAACGCCGGACGGTCCGGTGATCTTGAGGGAGAGTACGTAGTCTTCCTCTTCGTAGCCGGCGTCGCGGCGGATCTGGTCCCACCAGATGGTCATACGGGAGTACCAGCCGAGCCATACGCCGATGGTAAGGGTTTTGAGCATGGCGCGGTAGTCGGGATTGGCGAAGGATTCCTGCTGGAGCCAGCCGTTGTCCCACCATTCGTTCATTTTGGCGAGCCAGTCCTCATACCCCTCTTGCAGCTCTGGGGGTTTGAGCATTTGGTCGGCAGGGTCGATCCAGCGGGAGAAGCCGTGGTCGGTGAAGGCGCCGAGTGTGTTGTACATGAGGTGGCGGCGGCCCATGGCGACGATGACGGCTTCGGGATGGCTATCTTTCATCGCTTCATAGGCGTGTTCCAAGCCGTCCCAGGAATCGGGTACGTCGAGGCCGGCTTCGGCGAGCCAGTCGGAACGGAAGTAGGGGAAGTGGGTATGCCCCATAAGACCGAGGCGGGGATAACCCCAGGTTGTGCCCTCGAAGTCCTTCATCATGCGCCAGTCGAGGTCGGAGTGTCCGGCCAGGATGTCGGCTCCGTCGACTTCAAGCAGGTCGTCGAGCGGCAGTGTGACGCCCTTGAAGTCGGGCCAGTTGCCGACAAAGAGGTCAAGGGGCTGAGTGCCTGAGGCGAGCAACAGATTGAGTTTTTCTGTGGCAGCACCGCCTGGCGGCAAGATGTTGGAGTTGACCATGACCCCGGTCTCTTCGAAGATGAGATCGCGCACTGCATTGGTGCGTTCAGGGTCGCCGCCGCCAGGGCAGGGGTTGGTAAACGCGAACCAGACTTCGGGCGTCTCCATGGCGCCGCCGTCGCCGGCGGCATCTGGCGCTACCGGCGGGGCGCAGGCGGCCAGGACGGCGCCGGTGGCCGCGATGCCCATGCCCTGGAGCATTTGACGGCGTGTCAGTTGATTGGAAGTCACCATTTGGATTCCTTTCACTTGTGGATTGTGTTGATGAACTGTACTACGATGATATGAGAAAGAGTCTTGCCAGCCGGGAAAGATGATCCGGCTGGCAGACCCGATCTACTAAGGATGATACTGGCGGTACTGCTCGGTGTGCAACTCGCTCCACCTGTCGAGGCCGGCGTTTTGCATGCTATCGAGGAATTCGCCCCATTCGGTCAGGGGACGTGCACCTGTAATGAACTTGACCGATTCCTCGTCAATGAGCCGGTCGAAGTCTGACAGACCGGGGTACTGGTCTCGGATTGCAGTAAGGTCGTAGGGAACGTCGAAGTCAACTGGCATCTTGCCATGTTGGAACTGGTCGTTGTATTTGACGACGTGGGCGCTTTGGCGGTGGACGGTACCGTCCTCCAGAACCCTCACGACGTGGGGTTCAGTGCCCATGCCTTTGACCTGGTAGTAGTCACTGGGGTACCTCTCCTCGCAGGGTGCGGTTGCGGGGACGAGGGCGCGGAAGAGTCCCGCTTCCTTGTCGTGCCATTCCCAGTCGACGCCTTCGATGCCGGCCTGGGTGATGACCAGGTTGCGGGGCTCGTCGGGAAGGCCGGCGTAGGCCCAGTCGGCGAAGCGAATGACGGCATCGGGATGCTGCGATTTGCGAGGGATCATGTATGCGGAATTGCCGCCGACGTTGTTGGTCTTGGCGAGCCCTGCCGGTCCCGTCATGGTTTCGGGGAAGGTGTAGTCGATGTCGGTGTAGCCAGCGTCCAACCTGATCTGTTCCCACCAGATGGTGATGCGCGAGTACCAGCCGAGCCAGGTGCCGATGGTGAGAGTCTTGAGCATGGCGCGGAAGTCAGGATTGGCAAAAGACTCCAGCTGGAACCAGCCATTCTCCCACCATTCGTGCATCTTGGTGAGCCAGTCGATGTAACCCGGGTTGGTTTCTACCGGTTTAAGCATGTTATCAGTGGGGTCGACCCAGTTGGAGTAGCCGTGCTCGGTGAAGGCGCCCATCGTGTTATACATCAAATGGCGGCGGCCCATAGTGCTCGTGACCGAGTCATCGTGCATGCCTCTGAACTCTTCGATGGTGGCCTCCATGCCGTCCCAGGTATCGGGTGTCGAGAGGCCGGCTTCGTCGAGCCAATCTGAGCGGAAGAAGCAGAAGTGTGTGTGGGCCATGAGCCCCAGCCGGGGGTAGCCCCATGTAACGCCTTCGGCATCCTTCATACGCGCCCAGGCAAAGTCGTTGTTGAGTTCGAGAATGTTCTGGCCAAAAGCATCCAGCAGATCATCCATGGGTGTGATGATGCCCTTAAAGTCGGGCCAAGATCCCTCGAAGAGGTCAAGGGGCTGCGTGCCGGAGGCGATCAACAGGTTCAATTTTTCTGTTGAGGCCGCGCCGTGTGGGGAGAGATAGTTCTCGACCAGGACGCCGGTTTCTTCGAGGATTAGATCCTGGACTGCCTTGGTCTTTTCGGCATTGCCGCCTGCTGTACAACCGGTTACCACGAATACCCAGACTTCAGGCGTCTCTGCTGTTTCGGCCATATCGCCGCTCGCTTGCTGAGCGGGCGGAGGGGCGCAGGCGGCGATAACAGCGCCAGTGGCCGCGACTCCCATTCCCTGCAAAAAGCGTCGTCTGCTAAAGTTACGGTCAGACATGGAATGTTCTCCTTTCGTGTGCGGATGGTCAATGCATAAGCGTTGAAAAAGTGTTCGCGATTTGACTTGACCAAGAATGTCACGGGAAAACAGGCCTGCGGAGTCCTTCTTATGTTGGGTAATCACCTCCTAGATCCAAACTGACAGTAATCAGTTCAGACGACATATGACCTGGCCATTCCTTGAAGCTGTTGGTTACTCTTAGCTCGCTGGTCGACTTCTTCGGGATCCAGTCTGGCAAGAAGTGCCTGATGGAGATTATATTGGACCGAGGCCCAGTCGGGATGGCCAGCCAAATTGACACGTTCTAAGGGGTCGGAGGCAAGGTCGAACAACTGCGGCGTCAGGCCAACGTAGAAATTATACTTGAGATTTCCTTTTTTTGCCATGTAGCCTGCGCTGAGCATGCCTTGGGCGTGGTATTCGGCCACGACGACCTCATCCGAGAAGGTGTCTCCGCGCAGTGCAGGCAACAGGCTTCGTCCGCGTAGATCGTCTGGAATAGGGGTTTCGGCGAGGTCCAGCAAGGTGGGCATGACGTCGACGAGGCCGACGTTTTGACTGACGCTGATGCCCTGTGCCAGGTTCGGTCCTTTTGCAATGAGCGGCACGCCCACCGACGATTCGTAGAAGCACTGCTTTTGCCAGATTCCATGCTGCCCGGCCATTTCGCCGTGATCGCTGAGATAGATGACCACGGTGTTTTCGGAAAGAGCCGAGCTGTCGACGACGTGTAAGAGGCGGCCAATGTGTTCGTCAGTCAGAGTTACCAGGGCAAAGTAACTGGCGAGGGCTGTGCGCGTAGTTTCGTCGGGCAGCGGCTGGTCGTTGTGGAAGAAGTAACGCAGTTGGCGGATAGCGGGGTGCTGACTTTCCAGCGGTTCGGCGCGTGATTCGGGCAGTTCGATCTGGTCGGCTGGGTAGAGGTCGAGATATTCCTGCGGCGTGTAAAGGGGGAAATGGGGATACATAAAGCTGGCGACCAGGCACCAGGGTTTGGCGGTCGGATTGTCAGCTTTGTCGCGCAGGAAGCGCTCGCCCAGGTCGGTGGCGGTGCGGTCGTAGTCGAGCCAGCGGGGCGGGCCGGGGCCGCATTCGGTGACGTGGGAGTTGCTACTGCGCCGGGCCTCTGCTGTTCGTACGGGCCCCTTGCCGAGTCTGACCCAATCGTTCTTGTCGTCGAGGAGGCGACGGCCGAAGCCGTGCAGACGGTCGGGGCCGATCATGTGCATGCGCCCGCAGAGGTTTGTCTCGTAGCCGGCGGCCTCCAAGTAGTGGGCAAAAGTGGGGAATTCGGATGCGAGAGGGGAACCGTTGTCAAAGACGTTTACATCTGAGGCGTATTTCCCGGTGAGGAAGGACATGCGGGAGGGAACGCAGATGGGATTGTTGCAGTAGGCGTTTTCGAAGCGGACGCCCTGCGCAGCCAGGCGGTCGAGGTTGGGCGTTTGCACGAGTGGGTGGCCGTAGCAGCCGGTTACGGCGGGGTCGTGCTCGTCACTCATTATCAGCAGAATGTTCGGTCGCTTCGATTGGATGCTTTCCAAAATGAGGTTCCGTGTGAAGGGACTGATAAATGGAGAGGCAGTCGCGCTTCCGAGCGTATTCTTGGGCAAATCCTTGAATTGCTACGTTTATTTCTCTTACCAGGCCAACTTTTCGCTGGGCTGCATTTCAATCACAGGCGTACCGTCGACATCGACCCAGCGTCCACACAAGTCGCCGCCTTCGCTGATATCCAGTTCGACCTCTGTGCCGTCCATGCGAAAGATAGGGTGATAATACTTGGCGACCTGCTGGGCCTGACCGGCGATGTAGTGGCCGATTAAGGCGCGGCGGAAAAGATCGTCACTGGTGTTGGGGAAGCTGCCATGGACGACCTGGCCGTTGAAGAAGACGACGTCGCCGGCCTTCATGATGACGGGTTGGGCGTCCACGTTATCGGGCAGGTCGACGGTGACGTCGGTGAAGCTCTGGGTTGTGTCGGCTTCAGCTGTGCAGAGGAGGGGCCAAGCGTGGCTGTCCGGGACCATGCGGAGGCAGCCGTTTTCTTCGATGCAGTCGTCGAGTGCGAGCCAGGCGGCGATGCACGTGCCGGGCTGTACACGCAGGTATTGCTGGTCCTGGTGCAGGGCCTGGCCGCGGGCGCCAGGGGGTTTGAAGTAGAGCATCGTCTGCACGGCATACGGTTCGCGTCCGAGCATGTCGGTCATGCATTCGCGCAGGCGGCTGTCCAGCATCCAGTTCAGGCTGAGCTCATCCCAGCGGTGCATGTGGATCATGCGGGGGTATTTCTTGAGGGGATCGTTGCTGTCGTTATCGACGCCGGCGGAGTCGCCGGGATAGGAGCCGGCGGCGCGCATTTCCATGAAATGGCGTCGAAATTTGCGGACCTCTTCATCGGAGAAAAGACCTTGAACATTGAGGAATCCCTGGCTATCGAATTTGCGTTTCTGTTCAGTGGTCAGCATCTGTATCGCCCTCGGGTAGTGGCTTAATTCAATGAATGAGATTAATTCGGAGAAGCGCTTGGGTCCGCCCTTTCATTTGCCGCAAAATCGAGATGGGAGTGGGTCAAATGCGGCGAGCAGACGTGTGTCGGACTGGCAAGCAAGCCCTATTTTACAGATTTTCCATTTTTTCGCAATTTGCAGGCACGTGCAGGTATTTCCCACATTATTGGTAACTACTGAGCCACAGTACCTGACCAGCCAGTCATCCTTGGAACCATTCAGGCTCTTGGTGACGCAAGTGGTGTACAGCCGCCTCCATGCTCGCCAGCCGACACGTTGCGATGAAGGCACACGGTCGGTGAGGCATGTTTTTGTAGGGGGGCGTTGCGGGGGCGCAGCCCCTGCACAAGGGAGGGCCGAAGGCCCGACCGCCCAGAGGAAGCTCAGGAGAAAGCAGCCAAGTAAATTGCCTGATATCGGATTTGCAGGCTTGACATGGCTTAGTCGTTACCTGAGGCATGCGAAAGTTTGTCTCCATTTTGGGATGCACGCTTTGGCCTTGGTGAGGTGTACTCAGTTGCAGAAGAGGAGAATGGGAGGCCTCGATTCTGAACGGTTTTCGGAGAGATTCGGTATGCGTTTCAGTTGTCTTCATTCGGATCGACGGGTTCCGATTCCAGATCCGGAATGTCTTCGACGCGGCTTGGGGCCCGCCAGGCATGGGGGATTAGTTCTTCAAGCTGCGAGGGGAGGGGAGGGGGGTCGTAGCCCAGTTCGTAGGCACGGCTGCTGTCGAGGGCGACGTTGGCAGAACGGGCGGCAAGGAATGGTCTTTCGAGCTGGCCCGCGTAGGAGTCCAGCACGCTGACGGGGACGGCCAGCTGTTCAGACAGACCCAGAATGCGAAGTGTCTGCAGGCCGAGCTCGAAGACGCTGGTCTGGTCGCGTCCGCCCAGGTGCAACCGGTCGACCACGCGATCGATTTCGGCAATATTGACGTCATCCTCGAAGCCGCTGCCGGCTATCTGCAGGAGACCGCTGGCGGCGACGGCGGCGCTGACCGGTGTGCGAACAGCATCGCCAAAGAGGGTCACCTCCAGACCGCTGCGAAATGCTGCGACCAGCTTGTAGAAGAAGGATTCGCGATTCATGCTGCCGTAGCCGATCAGGAGCGGCAGGCGAGCGATGACAGCGTCGGCGTAAACGGCGAGAATCGCCTCCTCGGCCAAGGCTCTGTGTTCGCCGAAGACGTTGATGGGGGTGGGTGGATCATCCTCAGCATAGGGGGCGCCGGTGCCGTCGAACACGAGATCGGTTGAGGTAAAAAGGAATGGGATGTCCAGATCACCGCAGAGGGCGGCCAGATTGATGGCGGCGTGGAGGTTTAGCTGAAGGGAGTCGTCCGGATATTTTTCGCAGTAGTCGAGGTCGGTGATTGCGGCGGTATGGATTACGGCAGCGGGCTGTACGTCGGCGACCATGGCCTTGGTTTCGCTGTAGTCAGCCAAGTCGATGCGTCCGTGGTCAGTTTCTCCGAAGAAGTATAGTGCCTGGCGGCGGGTGGTGCGGTGATAGGTGCCGACGGGATGCCAGCGCTCTCGGGCAGCCCGCAGAATATGGGATCCCAGGAGGCCGGTTGCGCCGGTGATGAGGAGTTTGGGCGGCATTTTACCAGTGCCAGATCTGATTCCAGGCGGCCATCCAGTCGTCGCCGACACTGCGGACTGTGTAGGGCGGCTCCAGGGTTACGCCGGGACGTGGACGGAAGGTGTCGAGATTTTCGGGGCTGCCTACCTCGAAGGTGATGGTTGTAGGCGTGCTTAGGCGGTATGGGGGAACGGCGCTCAGATCTGACAAGGCCTGACGGGCGCCGTCTTCGATCATTTGGCGGGCGCGTTCAGGGGGTATGTGGCGGGCTGCGTAACGAGAGAGTCCTTTCTTTACAGCGACGGTGGTGAGTCCCTCGCCGAGGAGTTCGGTGGATTCGCGGCAGACGGCCTCGTCGCCGGTTACAAGGAGGACGGGCGCGTTGTAGTAGCCGCAGGCAGCGGCGTTGACACCTACCTCGCCGACGGCCTGGCCGTTGAACCAGAGATGGCGCCAGAGCACGGTTGAGATGGTGTGGCTGAGGACGCCGTCGGCTGTGCCGGCCTTAGCGTGCATGCCGACGAGGAGAACGGCATCGCAGCCGGCTTCAAGGGTGTCGGTGTAGCGGCTCCAGGTGTGGCCGGCGACCCATTCGCAGCGTGTATCAAGGAGTTCGGGGACGAGGGAGTTGAAGGTCCAGGGTCCGCCGGCGCCGTGGCAGTCGACGACGACGATTTCGGTCGCTCCGGCGGCGGCCGCGCCGCGGATGGCGGCGTTTATCTCTTCGGTATACAGACGCCGGCCCTCTTCGTACATTGGTTTGCCGCCGTTGACCTGGTCCCAGGCGATAATGCCGCTCACGCCTTCCATATCGGTCATGATCTGGACGCGCATATATTTTCTCCGCTTATGAGAGTTGGGGTCGAGAGTGAAGCTGTTACGAAATGTTCTTAGTAAGACGCGATACAGTCCGGTAGCAAGGGCGCCCGGACTGTATGCGTGTTAGATTGAATGCGGATCACTCGCTTCAGTGGCGAGAAGATTCTGCCTGGCCGAAGGGGCAGGCAGATTTCAAACTGCGGCCTCGCTCAGTTCCGCAGGAACTGCGGCAGGGAACGGCCAGTCGGTTGACACGGGCTCCTGCTCTTCCAGCTCCAGCTTCAATTCCATCTCCAGCTCAAGTTCACGCGCGCGGGCTTCGGCGTCTTGGCGGTCGCGGATTGCCTGTGCGATTGCATCGTCGACGCTTTGTTCGGTGTGTTCCCAGCTCTGGTCGAGCGCGAGGGCTAGTTCGGTGATCAGGAGGGCGCGTGCTTCAGCCAGGGCTTCCTTATCGGCTTCTGTGAGGTATTTGGCTGACTCGCGCCACAAAAGGTCGCGAACTGCGGCGGCGACCTGCTTAGGGTAACCTGAGTGGATCTGTTTATCGATTTCATTGCGGCGCAGCCTGAATTCATCCGGCAGATCGACTGGGTGTGATTCGAGCGTCTCCATTACGCCGGCAATGCGTGCGACCGGCATGACGGGACGTACGCCGATTTGCTCGATACGCGGCGCCGGCACATGCACGGTGAGACGATTGTGAATGAACTCGATTACATAGTAGCGCTGAAAGCCTTTGACCAGTTCTTTTTCCTGGAAGGCTACGATTGTACCAGCGCCGTGGGACGGGTGGATAACACTCTGCCCAATTATGAAGCCCATCTGACCCTCTCCGTTCCTTGAGATGTCGACTTTGGCGTCCTCTTGGTACACGCTTCGCCGACCTGGCCCCAGGCGAGGGTGCGAAGCTACGATTATACTGCCCGTAACCAGCACCTTTGCGGTCCCCGAGGCAAATGCGATTGGAAGTTATTGCTTCTTGACTGTTGCTATCGGATTCAAAGGTCCTGGATTGCGACAGTCAGTTTGGCGGCAACTTTCGGGACTGCCACACTCTTCTACGATGGGCCCCTTGGGGCCCCGTTAGCAAAACGACGACCGGCAAGTAGAAATTTCGCCGGCCGCTTTGTCCCTCGTCATTGGGGACTTTTGGACTTTCAATCTTAACACTTCTCTGACCGGCCATCAATGCATCTGCCAGAAAAGAAAGTTAGCAAAAGTCAGGTCAGGATCTTCCAAAATTGGAAGAAGCGTACACTGGTAGAGGAAGATTGCCGGGGCAAAATGGCTGATTTTGGACCGGAAGAAGTCCAATAATACGTTTCTGATGATTGCTGGGCGATATGCCTACGATCTATCTACGGCTACTAGATGCGGGTCATTCCGGGCGGAGGAGGGGGTACATGGCTACTCTGATTTTGGGGGCGGACGGCGACGGGAAATACGCGCCAGCAAGTGCGAAAGTGTCTCAGAATCCTGTTGGGTAGGCAGACACAGACGCTGCTCAGTGGATTGTCCAAGATGGGAGGAAAAACCGTAACCATATAGCCAAAATCGGCTCCTGGCTTGATCAGCCCTTTATCGCCTCCGTCAATCATGGTATGTGGCCGCGTATTCGATTGGGGGCGGCCAGGGCACTGGAGCCGCACGGCTGGAATGACGCCGTAAGGTGGATGAGGCATGGTTTTTGAGGGGGGCGCGGAACTGCAGTTTTTAGTAGTCAGTTTTTAGTTTTTAGTGGGTGGTGGCTTGAGACGGCGAGGGGGATGAGACACGGTCGGCTGGACACGATGTTGGGGGAGAGTTAGCGGTCTGGTTCCCCTCGTTGAGGGCTGGGCGTCAGTTGGGTTGTGTTGATTCGCAGAACTTTCCTAAGGTCAGAGGGAAATGCGAGCGGTACTGGATCAATCAGCTTCGATTTCCTGGTAGCCGTGCCATAGGATGAAGGTGGCGAGACCGCGCCAGGGGCGCCAGGCTTCGGCCATGTGGTCCATTTCCAGACGGGATGGGCGGGCCGGAAGATTTTTCACTTTTTGGGCGCCGACGATAACACCCAGGTCGCTGGCGGGCCAGGCATCCGACCGACGCAGGGCAAATAGCAGATAGATTTCGGCGCTCCATGGGCCGATGCCGGGCAGGGCGGTCAGCGCGGCTCGGACCGAGTCGTCGTCGGCCTTGCCCAGGCTGTCAAGATCCAGGCGTCCGTCGACGAGAGCAGCGGCGAGCTCGCGACCGTAGCGGCTTTTCTGGCGGCTGAAGCCGATAGAACGCAGTGAGTCGTCGTCAAGAGCCAGGAAGTTTGCTGGAAGGGGAGGACCGATGGCATCGGCAAGCCGTTGGTAAGTGGAGTCGGCTGAGGAGCGGGACACCTGTTGACCTAGGATGATTTTCAAGAGGGTTGAGAATCCCTGGGGTCGATGGCGCAGTTGCGGGGGGCCATGTTGTTTGACCACTCTGGCCAGGTCGGCATCCTGCTCTGCCAGGTAGTTGAGTCCTTCGTTCAGTGTTGCTTCAGTCAATAGGAGCATGTGCTTTTTGACTCTTGTATTGGGGCGCGGTGGGCGCGTTGGTGGGAGTCAGCTGCTTGAAAGGCCGGCGTTGGTCTGTACTCTTTGTTGTGCATCTACCTCGTTGTGCAGGAGTTAAGACGGGGACCATTGGACACGATGCTTAGTGCGCGGCCATCAGTGTCCTATGCTGATAGATGCCCTGTCCATTGTTGCCGACGTAGGATTCGTCGCGCACGATTTCGTCGCCGCGCAGTAGAACCGTTCGCGGCCAGCCCACGATTTTGGCGCCTTCATACGGACTCCAATCGGCCGCTTCATTTAGTACGGAGGATCGGATTGTCTTTTCGCGGGCGGGGTCGAACAGGACGATGTCGGCGTCAAGGCCGGGCAGCAGGGCTCCTTTGCGATTGAGACCCATGCGACGGGCTGGATTGGTGCAGCAGGCTGACGCCCAGGCGGTCAGAGAGAGTTCTCGCTCATTGACACCATAGTGATGTAGCAGGGCGAGGCGTGTTTCGATACCGGGCAGCCCGCCCGGCACATCGGTAAAGGATGGCTTCTGTTTCTGGCGGCGAGTCCATGGGCAGTGGTCGGTGCTCACCATGTCGAGCAGTTCGTTTTGGAGGGCGTCCCACAGTGCTTGCTGATCGGCGGCGCGGCGAAGGGGAGGGGCGCAGATGAACAGATGACCTTCGCGTGCGGCAAGATGCTCGTCGGCGGTCAGGAGAAGGTAGTGGGGGCAGGTTTCGGAGGTGATGTCCAGGCCGCGATCGCGGGCGGCGTTCACCTGTGCAAGTGGTTCGGCGGCGCCGACATGAAAAATGTGAAGCGGGCAGCCGGTCAAGGCGGAAATCTCGGCGGCGCGCTGCACGGCGCTGGCCTCGAGTTGGGCCGGACGCGTTCGTTCGTGCCAGATCGGTTGAAGATGGCCGGCCGCGACGGCGTCGGCACGCAGCTCATCGAGAAGAGGTCCGGTTTCGCTGTGCAGGACGACTCCCCCGCCGGCGGAGGCGACGGCGCGCATGGCCCTCAGCAGGGCGACATCGTCGAGCTGCATGCGGTCGTAGGCCTGGTAGAGTTTGAAGGTTGCGCAACCGGCTGCCACGACGGCAGGGACATCGTTCAGGCGCTCGTTCGCACTCGCGTGCCAGGTGGGGATTGTCATGTGCAGGCCGTAGTCGACGGCGACTTGGCCATCAGCTTCGGCACGGCGATCGCGGAGCGACTCGAGGAGAGGCTGCTCAGGCTGCGGGTCGGTGAAATCAATCACGGTTGTAGTACCGCCGCAGGCCGCGGCTACGGTGCCGGTGGAAAAGCTGTCGGTGCTGGTCAGACCGTTGAGGCGCATCTTAAGATGGACGTGGCAGTCGACGCCGCCGGGCATCACGTAGCAGTCGGAGGCGTCGATGGAGCGGGAGGCATTCAGATGGGCGCCGATAGCGGCAATCCGACCGTGGGCGATAGCCAGATCTGCGAGGATGGGGCCGGAAGGCAAGATGAGCCGGCCATGCCTGATAACCAGATCATACATAGTCTGGATGGGTTTCGCCCCACTTGGCGCTGAAGACCATTTCGGAAAGGGGATGGCGTGTGCGGGGGGCCAGTTCGCGCTCGCGGATTGAAGGGGTAAGATTTGTTGGCGGAGCCAGGAAGCCGATGGCTGCGGAAACGACAGGCTCGAACTGGGCGGGAATCTCCAGAACGTCCCTGGCCATATCCCTGTTGAATCCACCCATTTGATGCATGTATAGCCCGGATGCCATGGCCTGGATTGTCAGGTGAGCCATGGCCTGGCCGACATCGTATTGGGCGTATGGGTTGCCCCGATCTAAATTTTCGGGTTTGGGCTCGGTTACGGCGATGAGCAAGACGGAAGCATGCTTGCCCCACTTCTTGTTCATTCCTATGAGTGTGCTGAGGATGCGGGCAAAGCCATCGGGGTCCTGGTGGCGCGCGGCGAAGACGAAGCGCCACGGCTGCTGGTTGCGGGAGGAAGGCGCCCAGCGAGCGGCTTCGAACAGACTACCCAGTACATCGGGTGGGATGGGCTTGTCGGCAAAGGCGCGTGGACTCCAGCGGCTGGAGAGCAGCTCGTGAATGGGGTAGGTGGTGACAGCATTCTTATCGATTTCGGACACGGACAGTCTCCTTGGGTTTCGTTCTCACTGAATCTTAAGCAGGACAGATTGGGTCTCTGCGCGGATTTCAAAGTCGCCGAGGGCTGCGGGCAGAAGTAGCCAGGCTACTCCCTGTAGCTCCACGGGCTCGCCGTCCCAGTGCAAGGCTACTCGACCGGAAAGAGTGCCCCAGATCTGAAAAGAAGAACCGTCGCAGCTGTCTTTCCAGACGGCGCCGGGGTGAGCCGTCAGGCGCTCGGCGCGAAAGTAGGGACAGGCGGTGTCTGCGCCTGACGCTGTGCGCAGGTTGGCAGCGGCGGCACCACCTATTGTACGCAGATCGGCCAAGTTTTCTCGCACCCAGCCGGCGGGCGACGGAAGGATAGGCGGCTTGGCAATTTCCGGTTCCACTATGCGCCAGTCGGTTACGTCAAGAGCTTGACTGATGTGCAGTGGCCGGGCATTGCCGTCAGCGCCGCTGCGGCCCCAGTCGTAAAGGCGATAGGTGGTGTCGCTGTTCTGCTGGATTTCGACCACAATCGCGCCGGGCCCGAGTGCGTGGACAGTGCCTGCGGGTATGTAGACCGCGTCGCCGGTGCGTAGCGGGATGCGATGAAGCATCGGCTCGATGGCGCCAGAGGCGGCAGCCTGCGCAAAACGCTCACGGTCGACACCGGTTTTCAACCCGTAGATCAGTTCTGCATCCGGTTCGGCGTAAAGGATGACCCACAGTTCGGTCTTGCCGAGGTCGCCGGCGTGCTCCTGAGCGTATTTATCGTCAGGATGGACTTGAACTGAAAGCCAGCGGGTGGAATCGAGAAGCTTGATCAGCAGAGGGAAAGTATCAAGCTCTGTCGAATTACCGAGTAGCTGATCGCCCCATTGCTCCAGGACCGCGGAAAGTGTGCTCCCAGCCATAGGACCGGTTGCGACCTGCGATTGGCCGTTGGCATGGGCGGCGATTTCCCAGCTTTCGGCCACGATGCCTGGCGGCAACTCTTTTCCCAGTTTCGATTCCAGATTACGGCCACCCCAAATGTAGTCCTTGAAGACCGGCTTGAATGATAGTGGGTAGACTTGGGGGGTAGCCGGTGCGGAAGGTGGCGGAGAGGTCGCCAAGCCCGTCGACGGCGCTGGTTCTTCAATGTTTCTGTCATTCTGGTCCATATTGGCCTCAGTACTCTGGGCGTCATCCTGGAATGGTGGTAGATCCAGCATCTTGTGCCAGGCATATTCGCCAAGGATACGCAGGGAAGCGACCACCGGGGCGGCCAGAATCGCGCCCAATAGTCCGGCAAGAGAAGCGCCCATAATTACGCTGACCATCACCATGAGGGGGTGCAGATTCAGGGCCTTGCCGACGATGCGGGGAACGAGCAAGGTGTTTTCGATCTGTTGGATCAGAATCATGGCCACGGCCACGGCGAGGGCAAATTGAAGTGGGGTCAAGCCGAAACTGGGGCTGCCTTGAAAGAGGGCGACGAGGATTGCCGCGCCGGCGCCGGCCAGTGGCCCAATGACAGGAAGGAACTCCATGGCGCCGGAAAGGAGTCCCAAGCCGAGGGCATTGTCGACGCCGAGCATGCCCAGAACGGCGCTGACGAGCACGAAGATTACAAGTGCGAGGAGCGCTTGTCCACGCATGTAGGCCGCCCACACCTGGGCAACGCTGGATGTCAGGCGCTCGGCGTCCTTGCGGTAGCCGGGTTTTTGGGCGAAGTTGCCGATCATGCCGCCAATGCGGGGAATGTCGACGGCGACATAGATGGAGATGATGAAAATGAGAAGGATCTGACCGATTACTACGACTGTGCCGGTGACGACGTTGGCGGCAAGACTACCGCCGCGGCTGAATATGGGCTGGATCAGGCTGAAGAGCTGGCCAAAGAGCTCGTCCCAACCGGGCAGTTGGGGCAGCAGGCCGGCAACGGGAACTGGGAAGCCGCCGACGGTGACCGACTCAGGCAGCTGGTCGCGCAAGTCTTGTAACTGTGCAAGCGCCTCGTCGAACCAGCCGGGCAGGCGGCGGGAAAGATCGAGAACTTGCTGAAAGGTGGTGACGCCGACGAGTAGGAAAGTGGCTACGACGAGAAGTGTGAGGGCCAGGTAGACAGCAAGTACGACAGTGACACGATTGACTGGTGTGCGACGGTCGATGAGGGAAATCAGTGGATGCAGCAGGTAGGCCAACAGTGCGGCAAGCACAACCTGTTGCAAGAGGCCGCGAAAGACCCATATCAGCAGACAGAACAGCCCCAGCGCAGCAACGGCGACGATTGCCTTGGTGGTGGTGTTCCAGGGAGGAGAAGGGGACTGCGCCATCTGATTCTGCGCACCTCTGTGGGTGGGATCTGTCTAAAGAATCTTCAGATTTGCGAGCGACGCCACGAATTTCTTGACGCCCAGGCCTTGGAAGGCGACCGACACTTCCTCTTCGCCGCCAATGACAATCGTGTCGATTACGGTACCGACACCAAACTTGGGATGTTCCACGCTTTGGCGGCGCTTGAATTGTGTTGGCGCGTCGGACCTGGTGGGCCGACGGCGGCGTGTCGAACGTGCCGACCGTTCCCTGCTTTGGTACTCGCCGCGACCGGAAGCAGAGCGATTCGAGGTCCTGTAGGCGGTGCCTTCCTCTGCGCCGGAATTCTCTTGCCTATAGCGGCCGAACATGGCGGGACCATCCAACCAGCTGGTAGCTCTGTCGTAGGCGCCGGCATGACGCTGGCGGGCGTTGACCTGGCCTGAAAGCAGCTCCGGGGGTATGTCTTCCAAAAAACGGCTGGGCGCTTGCCGTTCGCTGTTTCCCCACATCGCGCGCTGGGAGGCGTGGACCAGGTAAAGGCGGTGCTTGGCGCGAGTGATGCCAACGTAGGCCAGGCGGCGTTCTTCAGCCATGTCCTCATCATCCTCGCTTTGGGTGCTACGAGCATGGGGCAGCAGTCCCTCTTCCATACCCACCATAAAGACGACGGGAAATTCCAGCCCCTTGGCTGTGTGCAGGGTCAACAGTGTCAAGGCATCTTCGTTGTCGTCGAAATCATCCTGTTCGCTGACGAGACTGATCTCCTGCAGGAAGAGGCCGAGCGGATCCTGGCCCGTCTCCAAGTCTTCCAGGCCGGGACGATACTGGGCGGCGACGGCGCGCAGTTCGTTGATGTTTTCGAACCGTTCTTCGCCCTCGTCGGTGCCGTCGCGCAGGCGGTCGAGGTAGCCGCTGTCAGCCAGGATCTGATCCATGAGAGCGCCGACATCCTCGTATTGACTGGCGGCCGCCTGTTCTACCCAAGTTGCCAACATCGAGGCGAACCTGATGAGGGCGTTACGGGCGCGAGCGGCGAAAGGAGGAGGGGAAAGAGCGGAGCGCTGTTTCAGAGTAGCGTCTTGTTCGGTGCGATCGTTTTCGTCCCTGGTCAGCGCTTGCAGGGCCTCCCATTCGCTGACGGAGGCCGAAGCCGCCCAGTTTTTGAGCGTTTCATAGGACCTGGCGCCGATGCCGCGCGGGGGCACGTTGATTATTCTGTCGAGCGCCATGGTTGCGGCAGGGTTGTGTACGAGGCGCAGGAAGGCGAGAACATCCTTGATTTCGCGGCGTTCGTAGAAGCGGGTGGCGCCCACCAGGCGGTAGCGCAGCTGCCGGCGGACACAGGCCTCTTCCAGAGCGCGACTTTGGGCGTTAGTGCGATAGACGACGGCGGCGGCACCCAGTCCCATTGCGCCTTGCGCGTTGAGGCGGGTAGCTTCGTCCAGAACGTAGTCGGCCTCTTCAGTTTCGTTGTAGGCTTCGAAAACCGTAACTTTGGCTCCTTCGCCCTGGTCAGTGCGCAGACGCTTGGGCGTACGGTTGGTATTCTGGGCAATTACGGCATTAGCTACATCAAGAATGGATTGCGTACTGCGATAGTTTTGCTCGAGAAGGACGACTTTTGCGGCGGGGTAGTCGCGGCGAAAGCGGAGGACATTGCGGTAGTCGGCGCCGCGAAAGCGATAGATGGACTGGTCTTCGTCGCCGACTACGAAGAGGTTACCCCTGCCCGCGGGCGCGCCGACGAAGAGGGATGCCAGTTCGTATTGGGCCGTGTTTGTGTCTTGAAACTCATCTACCAGTACGTAACGCCATTTGTCTTGATATTTGCGGCGGATTTCTTCGTATTTGCGCAACAGGAGAACGGTGCGCATTAGCAGGTCATCAAAGTCCATTGCGTTGTTCAGGAGCAGGAGTTGCTGGTAGCGACCGTAGACGCGGTCGCAGATTTCCTGCATGTATCCTTCGGCACGCACACTCTCCGGCTCAAGCAGATCGTTTTTCCAGTAGCCAATCTGCGACAGGACTGCCCGCGGGTTGAAGCGCTTCTCGTCCAGCTTCATTTCCTTGAGAATCTCGCGGACGAGGGCCAGCTGGTCGGCGGAATCATAGATGACCCAATTGCGCTCGAAGCCGGCCGCTTCGACTTCGACGCGCAGTACGCGTGCGCAGACGGAGTGAAATGTGCCAATTGTCAACCCGCCCAAGCTTCGACGTCGGCCTTGTTCCGGCTGCGGAAAGTTGTGCCCGATCAACTCTTCAACGCGGTCGCCCATCTCTTTGGCGGCTTTGTTGGTAAATGTGACAGCCAGCACATGCCACGGCTCGATCTTCTTTTCCTCGATCAGGTAGGTAATGCGGTGAGTAAGGACGCGTGTTTTGCCTGAGCCGGGACCTGCCAGCACCAGAACGGGACCCTCGGTCGATTGGACCGCGGAGCCCTGTTGCGCGTTCAGATCGTCTAGTAGATAGGACATGAGTCGTTTTGCATTATGCGAGAGCGTTGGGACGTTGTCAGGGTTGGGTGGGCGTAAGATATCGGCAGGAGCGATGAAGGGGCACGGCTCACCAGTCCTCCATCTGGAAGCTTTCGCCGTTCAAAATGCGCACATAGCTATCGTAGCGCGCGGGAGACACCTGGCCGTCTTCCACTGCCTGGCGCACGGCGCAGTTGGGCTCATGGTCGTGGGTACAGTTTGGGAAGTGGCACTCATTTATGAACGGCTTCATCTCGACAAAATAGAAGGAGAGGCTGCCCGGATCGATTTCATAGAGGCCCAGTTCGCGGATGCCCGGTGTGTCGGCTACGAAGGTCTCTTTGCCTAAAGGCAGGCGAAACAGCTGGGCATTGCGGGTTGTGTGCCGGCCTTTGCCTTCGAAGTTACGCAGGGCGCCAACTCGCACATTGAGTTCCGGATGGATTGCATTGATGAGCTCGCTCTTGCCCACGCCGCTGGGCCCGGAGATGACCGTAAGCTTGTCGGTCAGCAGCTGGCACAGTTGATCGAGGCCCTGAGATTCTGAGGGGTCAGCAGCGTCCGGGTTGGGGCCGACTGCGATCCGATCAGTTGCGCTGACGTAGAGCAGAGGGTAGCCCAATCCTTCGTAAGGGAGGAATGTATCGCGTGCAGCTTCCAAGCCGGTCAGGTCGATCTTGTTGATGACGATTATGGCGGGAAGTTCATTGGCCTCGGCAACGACCAGGAAACGGTCCAACATTCGCAGGCGTGGTTCCGGATCGCGGACGGCGAAGACTACGAGGACCTGGTCCGGATTGGCGATAATGACGTCTTCGGCTATACGAGTTGAGCCCGGCGATTGTCTGCTCAGTGCAGATTCGCGTTCTTCGACTGAGTCTATCTGGCCGGTACGTTTGCCCTCCAGAACCACCTGGACGCGGTCGCCGACGGCCACAAGTGTCAGGTCTTTGGTGCGTTCCTGGAGGAGCCGTCCGCGCACGCGGCAGCTTATCACTTTGTCATCTGCGGTGGCGACATCGTAGTGATGCCCCCTGGCGCGTACGACGACGCCGGGAACCGTGCGTTCTCTTTTCTTCGGTTTTGGCTTGCTTTTGGCCGGCGCGTCAAAATAGTCGTCTTCGTAGGCCTCATCCCACTTGTCGTATGCTTCAATATCTTTTGGCAAAGGCAACTCCTGGAGGTGGTGTTTGTGGGTGAAAGTCGCGCCGTCAGCGGACGCGACGTGTCTGGCACAAGTGTACCAATGCAACGGTCATTTTGGCAACATGGGGCTTGCGTTATCCGTAGGGGCGACTGCGGCGAGAGGGACCTATGTTGGCGCCGACCGCTACTGGCAGCATTGGAACCCAGTTAGCTTGGTACAGACTTGCCAGGGGGAAGGGCCAACCTGGAGGCCGGACTCGGATAGCAGGTGGATCAGATCGGCGACGGGAAGTCCCATTACACCGGCGGGGCAGCCTGAGAAGCTGGCTACGGGATTGAACTGCTGATGCTGGATGGCGTAGGCGCCGGCCTTGTCCATGGGGTCGCCGGTGGCTATATATGCAGCGACCTCGCTTTCGCTGTAGCAACGCATGTAAACGGTCGTGGTATTGACGAGAGTGCGCGAATGCACCGGTTTTCCGTTTGCAAAGAGGGCGACTGCGAGCGCGGAATGGACCTGGTGGGGACGGGCGCGCAGTTTCATCAGCATGGCATAGGCCTCTTGGGCGTTGGCAGGTTTGCCAAGAATCTCGCCTGCAATCGCCACTACGGTATCGGCGCCGATGACGAGGAAATCGTCATGGTTGGCGCAGTTGGTTTCTTGCGAAAGGGCGGCGTTGCGTCGACTGCCCACGGTAAAAGCTTTGGCTTTGGCAAGCCTCTTAACCAAAGCAGCGGGCGACTCATTCGCGGCAGGTGTTTCATCGATATCGGCGGATTCGGGTTGGAATGGGATACCGAGGGCGTGGAAGATCTGCTGCCTGCGCGGGCTTGCCGAAGCTAGAATGACTTTGGGGGATTTCATAGGCGCAGCACAGGAGTGACGAGCGGTTTTGGGTTGCGAAGAACAGGTGCACGCAGAAGCAGGAATCGCTTCCATTAGGGCTAGTTGCGCGTTCATTCCGGATCGCGGCGTATGGGCAGGGGGGCAATGTGGCCCTGCTGCGGTTGGAATGGGAAACGCTGCCAGCTATTTTACGGGGGGGCTCGTGGTTCGCAAAATTCCAGGGCGCCGGGCATTTCCTGGGAGGTCGGAGGAGTCGGAAAAGGGTGAACCGGACCAAGTTGGCGGATTCGGAAGAGTGAGTGTACGCAGCCGGCTTGTGGTACTCCGTAGGAAGCCGCTTAAACTGCAGGGGGCAGGGGTTAGAAGAGAGCGTTCAGTGCGGGGAGCGGCGGGAGGGGAACGGGAACAGTGAAACATTAGCGGACGGCTCTTTCACTTTCGCGATTGCAGTTGGGCGGGAAGGGCAGGCGGTCGTCATGGGCGGCGGTTTTGGAAGTGGGTGAGGTGACCAGGGCTTAGAAGATGAGAAAACCGTAAGTTTGCAGGTGAAATCTTGCCTGAGGCCGCGCCGCAAGGTATGATTGGAAGGCCGTCCAGAAATTATTGCGGTTTCCACTAGTATTTTTGCCCGCAGCGATCCCTCTTTGCACGGTACAAGGCCGTGCGGGCAGTTGGCCAAGGCGCAGTCGTAGAAGCTCGTCCAGGCCATACACAATCTCAAGTCCTCAGACTTTCAGGAGTCAGTCTATGACGGAGCGTAAGTCAGGCGGGAAGAGACCCCGCGTTCGAATGGCATTTATTGGGTGTGGAGGGATGGCCCGCAGCCATACCCGGCGCCTGTTGCAGCAGCAGGAAACTACGGAGATCCGGGTTGTGTGTGAGCCTTCAGCGAATGCATACGAGGAATTCTGTGAGCTGTTTGAGGAGGCGGGGGTGGAGCCGCCGCCCAATGAACCGGTCTTGGAGAAAATGCTGGAACGAAGTGAGCTCGATGCTGCATTTATCATTACGCCGCACGTCTTACATTTTCCGCAAGCGAAGGCATGTCTGGAAGCCGGGCTGGATGTGTTGCTGGAAAAGCCGATGGTCATGAACGCGGAGGAAGCGGTTGCGTTGATCGATGCCCGAGACAAGAGCGGGCGTATTCTGTCGGTATCCTTCAATGGCAGCATGTCACCGCAGGTGCGAACGGGTGCGAGGATGTTGCGGGCGGGAAAATTGGGCAGAATACTGAATATAAGCGCGGTTGTTTGGCAAAATTGGATGACCAGTACGAGCGGGCTCTGGCGGCAGGTTCCTGAAGTGGCGGGAGGTGGCTTTTTGTTTGACACGGGCGCGCATATGCTCAATACTATCTCCGATTTGGCGGGGGAAGACTTCGTTGAAGTGGCGGCCTGGATGGATAATCATGGCGCGCCGGTGGATATTCTGGCAGCAGTGATAGCGCGTTTGCGTTCGGGTGCGCTGGTGTCGATGAACGCGGCGGGAAATACCCAATGCAAGATCGGGTCGGATGTTCGGGTAATGTGCGAGAAGGGGATGTTGCAGACGGGTGTGTGGGGAGAGCGTCTGTTGATTCAGGAAAGCGACGACGAGGAGCTTAAGCCGGTCGAACTGCCTGCGTCGCTAGGCACGTGGCAGCAGTTTCTGCGGGTGCGGGAGGCTGAGATGGAGAACCCTTGTCCTCCAGAAATTGGCCTGCGGATGGCTCGATTGTGGGATGCCATCAAGGATTCTGCCGGCAAGGGAGGAAGGCCGGTCGAGGTGAGCACATAAAGATTGAACAGAGAAGATGGAGCAAATGTCCAAGGGAAAAGAATCCCTTGAGGATTTTGGGCCACACTTCTCTTTTTTCACTTCTCAAGTCATGGAGGGGACAGAATGGGCGACATTCGCGTAACGGTTTGGAACGAGTTTCAACACGAAAAGGTGAACGAGTTCATCGGCGGCATCTATCCGGATGGAATTCACGGGGCGATTGCCGAAGGTTTGCGCTTGCATGGTTTCAGTTCTGTACGCACGGCCACGCTGGACGAGCCGGAACACGGTTTGACGGAAGAGGTGCTGGCTGAGACGGACGTGTTGACATGGTGGGGGCACCGGGCCCACACGCAGGTTTGCGACGATGTTGTGGAGCGAGTGCAGCGGCGTGTGTTGGAGGGAATGGGGCTGGTTGTTCTGCACTCCGGCCACTTTTCGAAGATTTTTCGCAAGCTGATGGGGACGACGTGCAGCCTACGCTGGCGCGAGGCGGACGAGAAGGAACGGATTTGGGTCGTCAAACCGTCCCACCCCATTGCGCAGGGGTTGCCGCCTTACTTTGAGCTCGACGAGTGCGAAATGTATGGGGAGCTTTTTGATATTCCCGCGCCGGATGACCTGGTGTTCGTCAGCTGGTTTGAGGGGGGCAATGTTTTTCGAAGCGGGGCCTGCTTCCACAGGGGCAATGGCAAGATCTTTTACTTCCGGCCGGGCCATGAGACTTACCCGATTTTTCACCAGGATATTATACGAAAGGTAGTTGCCAACGGTGTACGCTGGGCAGCGCCGTCGGGGGGGCCGACATTCCCGTACATTCAGCCGGGCGAGCCTGGACTGAGGGCGATCAATGAGAAGGACCCGTTGGAGGCGATCGCGGAGAAGGGTTCGGAGCGGGATCGGGTTGGTTAGCGGGCGGAAGTGTGGAACCCGTTTTCCTCGAGGGTATTAATAAGTGCCAGAGGCAAAAATACGGCGCTGCTTTCCCCCACCAGGGGTAGCAGCGCCGTTTGGTTTTCGGGTAGCCATGCGACAGAAGTCCAGTTAAGAATGCCTGCGCTGCCAATTCGTTGGACAACACAGTTCTGGACGGATACGCCGAAGGGAACGGACTGTTAGATTCTCAGGCACCCCCTGTAGGAGTCGAACCTACGACCGACGGATTAGAAGTCCGTTGCTCTATCCTCTGAGCTAAGGGGGCGAATCAGGACTACACTTAAGCAAGCCTATTTTACAAGGAACGCTGCCAGGACAAAAGTCCGGGTGTGGCTACAAGCGGTGCATCCGAAACCATGGGAGACTCAGGACTGTTCTCTGGCGCAGGGGTCGGCGGGCGCACCGTTGTCGGCAGCGGCGGATTCGTCGCCGTTGTCGGTCTCTTCGCCGGCGAACAGCGACAGATTGGCAGGCCGCTGCAGCAGGTTACCCATGCGGACGCGGGCAATAACGGCCAACTGGGGATTGCCGTCCGCTGCCAGTTCGAAGGTTTTATCGAAGAGATCGATGGCGCACGGTGTATTGCCTTCGGCTTCGAATACGCTGCCCATCAAGAAGTAGCCCTGTGGGTCGCTGGCGTCCAAGGCCAGTGCTTCGTCGGCGGCATTGCGAGCATTGTCCAGATCCCCGACTGAGAGCCAGACGGAGCCAAGGGTCCACCAGTAGGACACGAGCTGACCGGAGGGCACAAGTTCTTTTGCCGCGGCCAGCGCGTCCTGGGAGCGGTCAAATTGCCCTAGTTTGTCGCTAATGACCCCTTCCCAGATCAGCAGTTCCGCGTCGGGCTGGGTGAGTTGCGCTTTGGCATCCTCGATCACGGCCAATGCCTCTTCCCAGCGCCCTTCGAAGGCCATTTGCTGCAGAGTGGAGATCGCTTCGGAGGCGACGACGGTATTTGGATCTGGCGGGAAGACGAAGGTGAGTAACACCCACACGATCGCGAGCAGGCCAATAATCGTGCTGAAGGTGATGCTCAAACGACGGATGAGGCGGCGGCGGGCCTCTGCCACGACTGCATCAAGGTGCCACCAGAGGTCTTGGGCGGGCGGATGGGCCTGACGCAATTGCTCCAGACCGCCGGCTGCGTCCAAGATTCGCATTATTCGTCTTGCTTCGTGCTGCATTTTGCTTTGCAGACTGGCCCAGCGAGTTTGCTCAGGGCGGAGATCGAGACCACTTGATTCCAGCTGGACAAAACGTTCCTCGATGCGGTCCAGGAGCAGCAGGAAGGATTCAGCGGTGTCCCTACGCACCTGAACGATCATCCGTTCGGCTTCGCCAAGTTCTTCACGCAGGCTAGTGGCAAGGCTCTGCCTTTCCTCCCGAACAGAGTAGGCCATTACTGGTTGGCCTCCACAGCAACCGGGATGGGAATCATGTTTGCCTCGGCCTGCGGCTCGTGTGCTTGTTCTACGTCGACTGCGGGCGGCTGCAAGGCACCGTTTCTCGGTACCGCGCCCGACAGTTCTTCTTCACGTTGAATCTCGCGATAGACGCGATTGATACCGGATTTGATCTGGCTTTCAATCTTGGCCTTGCGTTCCAAAGGCACTGGAAACAGTTCCAGCATTTCGCCAACGAGGCCGCTCTTGGCTTCGTTCTTCGTTTTTCCTTCGCGGTAGTAGTCGCGGACGCGCTGGCGCTTGAAAAGGATGTATTCCTCCACTTTCAAGGTGTCATCGGGGCCGCACACGGGCCCGTGACCTGGAACAAGTCGCTCGGCGCCGAGGGTTCGGATTTTGCGCAGTGCATCGATCCATTCGAGAGAATCTGCCTGGGCCATGTAGGGATGCTGGTCTACCCAGAGAATATCCCCGACAAAAGCGATCTTTTCTTCCGGAAGCCAGGCGATGCTGGTGGCGGGGGTATGACCGCCGGCGTAGATCAGCTGAATCTCACGCCCGCCATATTGGAGGCGAGCGCAGTCGGTGAAGGTAACGTCAGGAAGAATAATTTCGATTTCGGTCAGCTGTTCCTGGATCTCCGGCTCTCGCTTGAAGCTGTTATAGACCCGCTCCTTGAAGTTTTCGGTGTAGCCGGACATTTCTTTGTAGGCGCGCTCGTGGGCGATGACGGTTGCGGGCAGGAAATACTGGTTGCCGAGGGCGTGACCGCGATGGTGGTCCGTGTTGAATACATAGAGAATTGGCAGGCCGGGCGCTGCCGATTCGATCTGTTCGCGCCAGTCTTTGGCCTGTTTTGGGATAAGGGGCGTGTCGATCAGAATCAGACCTTCATCGGTGACGACAAAGCCCGGCGTACAGCCGCGATAGAAGGTGTTAATGAACAGGCCTGAAGCAATCTCCTGACGCTCACCAAGGCCGGTCACCCCTAATTTGAATGATGTTCTTCGTCTGGCTGCCATGTTTATGACCTCTTGCTCAATTGATTTCGTGAACCCATATTTGCTAAGATCAACGCCGGAATTCGAGATCGTCGAGCGAGACACGGTCCTTACAGTTTGCCACTAGTCTACATTTTTTGGAGTCGATTTGTCAAAGCATGGCGGGTTATGGCGTGGGCGGGAAGGGGGAGGTGCGGGGATGCGTATGGGGATCGGGCGTTAGAAACAGGCTTCGTGACTGCAGATTGAAGGTATGACAAGGTTCATTGCATACGTTCAGGCTTGCAGCAGTTGTAACATCCAGGTCATTGGGGGGATCAGTTGTTGTCTTGGTTGTCCTGTTCTTGGGGCTGGTTGACGTTTCTTAAACACAGACTGATTTGCAAGAGCTAAAGGGTACTTGGCTGTGAAACTTGCGATTGTCGGTGGCCGAAACTTTGGGCATGTTTGCAAGGAGGCGCTGCAACCTTCGCATGGTCAGGGGAGAAGTGACGACGAGTCTTCATCGAAGTCGATTCGTAACTACTAAGCCACAGTACTTGACCAGCCAGTCATCCTTGGAACCATTCAGGCTCTTGGTGAGGCAACTGGTATACAGCCGCCGCCATGCTCGCCAGCCGACACGTTGCGATGAAGGCACACGGTCGGTGAGGCACGGTTTTGTAGGGGGCGTTGCGGGGGCGCAGCCCCTGCACAAGGGAGGGCCGAAGGCCCGACCGCCCAGAACTGCAGTGGTCAGTGATCAGTGGTTAGTGGACTGAGACGGCGAGGGGGAGGAGACACTGTTGGCTAGACACGTTGCTGAGGAAGAGTGAACAAGGTCGGTAGCCTAGGGGGGCGTTGCGGGGGCGCAGCCCCTGCACAAGGGAGGGCCGAAGGCCCGACCGCCCAGAGCAACATGAATTGGGAAAGAGGCATAACTGTTGCCAGCTTTGTTCAGGGGTTGCACATTGGTTGGGGATGGGTAGGTACGGTTCCGCAGCAATTTGGCCTGTAGATTGAGGGGTTCAGAGTGGGCGCCAAGAGTTTGGCACAGGGCCCAAGTGTGGGGCAGGACTGAGCTGTGGATTCCAGGTTGCGGGCGTGTTGCGGCAGTGGGCCGAAGACGCGCAGAGACGAGGAGGAGGGAGGATGACCGGCATTGGAAGTAGTGCGGCGCGACATTGTCTCTTTGCCTGATTGCGCGGCGGCTATGCTTTCGTGGACAGAGCGGGCCACACGAGAGGCGCGGGACGGCATGACAAGACACGCTGCAAGCAAAAAAGTCGAGATACGAGAATAGGCTGCTACATGCTATAATCCTGACAGTCTGAGTGGTGCGCCGCTAACGGGCGGCGTTGAAAATGCGGTTTGCCGCGATAGGAGGGCGGCGCATGGCAAAGAGAGCACATATTGGCGTCCTCACAAGTGGAGGTGATGCGCAGGGCATGAATGCGGCCGTGCGATCGGCCGTGCGCGCGGCGTTGGAGAGTGGGGCCCAAGTTTTTGGAATCTTTGAGGGTTTCCAGGGAATGATCGAGGGCGGCGACTCGATTCGGCCATTTAGCTGGGACTCGGTAGGCGGTGTGCTGCAACAGGGCGGGACGCTGCTTGGCACCGCGCGCAGCCCTGACTTTCTCACCAGGGAAGGGCGAAAGGAAGCGGTACTCAATCTACTTGCCCAGCGCATTAACCGGCTTGTGGTAATTGGCGGCGACGGTAGTTTAACCGGCGCGCAGGTCTTGCGTGAGGAGTGGGCCACACTGGCGCAGGAGCTGGTGGCCGAGGGGCGAATGGCTCCTAATGTGGCCGAGGAGTATGGATTTCTCGCGGTTGCCGGGCTGGTGGGCTCGATCGACAATGATATGTTCGGGACGGACTTGTCGATTGGAACTGACTCGGCACTGCACCGTATCACGGAGGCCCTGGACGCGATTACGAGCACGGCGGCCAGCCACCAACGGGCGTTCGTGGTCGAGGTGATGGGCCACCATTGCGGCTATCTGGCACTGATGGGGGCGCTGGCGTCCGGCGCTGATTTCGCGCTGATTCCTGAGAGTCCGCCAAATTTGGACGCGTGGGAAGAAAAGATGTGCTCGATCCTGCGGACCGGCCGGGACATAGGTCGGCGGGACAGTATCGTGGTGGTGGCAGAGGGTGCGCAAGACCGTCACGGTAATCCTATCTCGAGCGCGTATGTGGAGGAAGTGCTGACCAAATATCTGGGAGAGGAGGCACGGGTTACTGTGCTGGGCCACGTTCAACGCGGCGGATCTCCCAGCGCATATGACCGGGTGCTGGCGACGTTGCTGGGCGCGGCGGCGGCGGAAGCAGTTCTCAACGCCAAGCCGAGTGACGAAGCGGTTCTTATCGGTATCCAAAACAACAAGATCGTCCACAAATCATTGACGGAGTGCGTGGCGCAGACGCTCAAAGTGGGCAAGTCTATTCACGACTGTGATTTCGACGCGGCGATGCGGTACCGCGGCAAGTCTTACAGCGACTCCTTCCGGATTTTGCGGACGCTGATTCGCGCCAACCCGCGCCCGCCTGAGCCAAGCAAGCGGCGTCTGCGGGTTGCAGTAGTGACGGGGGGCGCTCCTGCGCCAGGGATGAACGCTGCAACGCGCGCCGTTGTACGGCTGCTCGAGGACAGCGGTCACATTCCTCTCGGTGTCAGACGGGGATTCCGCGGCTTGATCAACGATGACGTCCACGAAATGAACTGGATGTCGGTGAATGGATGGGCGCCGACCGGCGGGTCCGAGTTAGGGAGCAGCCGCAAGTGCCCTGAGGGCGCGGAACTGTACGCGGCTGCGCAGGTGCTTGAAAAACATCAGGTTGATGCGATCGTAATGATTGGCGGCTGGGCCGGGTATTATGCGGTTCATAAGCTATACGAAGAGAGACACAATTTTCCGGCGTTCAACATTCCCTTGATATGCATTCCGGCCAGCATAAACAACAACCTGCCGGGCTCGGAATTGAGTATCGGCGCGGACACAGCACTAAACAGCATTGTTGAGGTGGTCGACAAAATCAAGCAGTCTGCGGTGGCTCTGAACCGCTGTTTCATTGTTGAGGTTATGGGCCGCTACTGTGGCTACCTGGCGCTGATGAGCGCCATTGCGACGGGCGCGGAACGCGTTTATCTGCATGAAGAGGGGATTACGCTGAGAGAGCTCGAACGGGATATCGACCTGCTAAAGGAGGGTTTTCAGCAGGGTAAGCGATTGGGTTTGATGATCCGCAACGAAACTGCCAACTCCTTTTATACGACGGCCTTCATTGCCGCGCTTTTTGATGAGGAGGGCGGCGATCTGTTTGAAGTGCGGCAGTCAATTCTGGGGCATTTGCAACAGGGAGGCAACCCGTCTCCGTACGACCGCATTCTGGCCGCGCGACTGGCGTGGGAGGCGGTGCGCCGGATTGAAGAGATGACGCAGCGACAGAGCGCGACGAGCTTCTCGGAGGTGGGCGCCATCTGTCTTGGCATCCAGGAAGGGGATGTAACGGCCACGCCGCTATACCGTGTTCCCCGGTTGATGGATGAGGTACACCAACGTCCGCTCGAGCAGTGGTGGATGGAACTGCGGCCACTGGCGCGTATGCTGGCCCAACCTGCCCCCGGTTTTTTCAAACAGGCTGAACAGGAGTAGGCCGGCCGGTCTTGCGTGCGGCGAAAGGGACACCGCGCTGTGACAGACTATACCTCCGTCACGACCGAGTTGAAGCACGCTTACGATGACAGAGCCGAGCTGCGAGACAGGAGTCCTGTCCAGGAGTGGAAGGTCGAGCTGTGGTCTCAGTTTTTGCGACGATTGCAGGCAGAGAGGATGCAGTCGCTGCTGGAGATTGGGGCGGGCACAGGGCAGGCGGCGCGCTTTTTTCAGGACGCGGGGCTGAATGTGGTTTGCACCGATCTGTCGTCGGAGATGGTCCGTCTGTGTCGGGCGAAAGGGCTGGTTGCCCACGAAATGGATTTCCTGTGCCTGGATTTCCCCGACGGCAAGTTTGACGGACTCTTCGCCCAGAACTGCCTGTTGCATGTGCCGAAATCGGAGTTCGGGCGAGTTTTGGAGGCGATCCGGCGGGTCGTTCGACCGGAGGGTCTGCTATTCCTGGGGGCCTGGGGCGGGCAGGACTTCGAAGGCGTGTGGGAAGATGACGGATATGATCCCAAACGCTTCTATGCGCTGTACAAGGACGAGGAGATGCGGTTGATTATGGAGCGCTATTTCCGAGTCCTATCGTTTAAGGTGTTACCGATGGAAGGGCATCGCTTCGGCCATTTCCAGGCGATAACGCTTCGCAATCTTCAATAGAAATCAGGGTGCGGCTCTCATGCCAGACACTGTACTCTTTCTCTGCACAGGAAACTATTACCGCAGCCGATTTGCAGAGCACTATTTTAATGAACAGGCGCGGTTGCGCAATATGGATTGGCAGGCTTCCAGCCGGGGGCTGCAGCCTAGCCAAGATAATCTGGGTTTTATGTCCAGAGATGCATTGGACCGACTGCGTGTGCTAGGCATCGACCCACCTGAGCCCATGCGCCTGCCAATGGACCTGCAGGAAGACGAACTGCGTGCGGCGACGGTTACAATCGCGGTGAATGAAATAGAGCACCGGCCGCTGATGGAGGCGCGCTTTCCTGAATGGACAGAACGGGTACGCTATTGGCGGATATTCGATGTGGATGTAACTGCCGCGGACACTGGCCTGGCAGCGATAGAAGAGGCTGTCCAGGCGTTACTATCCGAACTTAGCGCACCTTGAGCACGATTTTGCCGATGTTCTGGTAGGCGGCCATGCGTTGGTGCGCGGCGTGGGCATCGGCAACAGGCAGCACGCAGTCGATAACGGGCCGGATCGTGCCTCTCTCGATCTGGTCCCAGAACTGCTGACGGAAACGGCCGATAATTTCGGTTTTTTCTGCAAGGGTCCGGGGACGCAGCACTGAACCAATCAGGCGGGCGCGCTTGCCCATGAGCTGCCTGATATCCACCATGGCTTCGGCGCCGCCCAGAGTGGAAATAAACACGAGCCGCCCCTTCACCTTGAGCAGACTGATATTGCGCTCGAGGTACTCTGCTCCCACCATGTCGAGAATCAGATCAACGCCTTGGCCGTTGGTGAACTCGCGCGTGCGGTCGGCAAAGTCTTCGGAACGATAGTTTATCGCCAGATCGGCGCCCTGGTCGAGGCAGGTTTTCACTTTGTCCGGGCGGCCGGCTGTAGTGATGACGCGGCCTCCGGCTTCTTTGGCCATCTGGATGGCGGCGGTGCCTACGCCGCTTGCGCCGCCGTGGATGAGAATCGTCTCACCGGGCTGAAATCCGGCTTCCATGAAGATGTTGACGTAGGCGGTCAGATAGACCTCGGGCAGGGAGGCTGCTTCTTCAAAGGACCAGCCGGTTGGAATCGGCATCAGGAGCCGCTGGTCCACGGCTACCTGTTCGGCGTAGCCACCTCCGGCAAGAAGCGCGCAGACTTTGTCGCCGACCTGCCATCCTTGCACGCCGTCGCCACATTCGATGATCTCACCGGCCATGTCCAAACCCATAATATTTGGCGCCCCTGGCGGAGGAGGGTAGTTTCCTGCTGCTTGCGACAGGTCGGCTCGATTGAGCGTCGTAGCATGGATTGACACGAGCGCTTGCTCCGCCTGCAAGACCGGGTCGTCTACTTCTCGCCAGAGGAGCTGGGGGCCTGAATTGGTTTGCTCGACTTCTATTGCGTGCATGGGTCTCTTCCTTCGCAAATTCGAACTGTTTTTTCCTATTCGGATATGCTGGTGCGGCAAGGGCCGGTATGCAAGGCTTGACGCCGGAACCGGCAGATGGTTGGGCAAGAGCTTTTTCGAAACTGTTTCGCCGAAGACGGCTACTCGATTCCAGTTTGTGCCTGAGACAGTCTTACTGGTAGGCCAGCGAACCGTCCGGACGGAAGAGGAACGGACGATGCCATGGACGGCCGGGGTGGGCGGCCAGCGCTTCCAGATTCAGGTCGATGCCGAGGCCGGGGCGATCGGGAAGCTCCAAGTAGCCGTCGACCAGCTTGATCGGCTCATCCACGATTTCGGCGCGCCTGCCTTCATCAGCCTTGTATTCCAAGACGAGGAAGTTGGTTGTGCTGGCGGCGAAATGGACGTTGACTGCGGTGGCGATCGGTCCGCATGGGTTGTGGGGAGCAACGCTGGCATAGTGGACTTCGGCCATGGATGCGATCTTTTTCATTTCCCAAAGGCCGCCGGTTATGCAGATATCAGGCTGGATGATGTCGACGGCGTGGTAGCCCAGCAGTTCGCGGAATTCATGGCGACTGAAGAGCATTTCGCCGGTGGCGATGGGAACATTCACTTTTTGGCTGAGTTTTGCGAGCGCTTCATAGTTCTCCGGCCGCAGAGGTTCTTCCACAAATAAGGGGCGAAATGGAGCCACGACTTCACAGAGTTGGGCTGCGCGGCCGATCTCGAGGATGCGGGCGTGGGGATCAAGACCGATATCGATGTCCGGTCCGACGGCTTCACGCACAGCTGCAACGCGTCGCTCGGTCTCTCGCAGCGCTCGATTCCAGGGCATGAGATGCCAGCCGGAGGGCAGCGGCCCCATTTTCAGGGCGGTATAGCCGTAGGTCTGGATGAGGCGAACGGCGTCTTCGGCTGCCTCCTCGGGGGTTTCGCCGCCCACGCTCTGGTAGACGCGAACGCGGTTGCGGGCTTTGCCGCCGACGAGTCTGTAGACGGGCAGCCCGGCGGCCTTGCCGGCGATATCCCAGAGGGCGTGCTCGATCCCGCTGATAGCGGCGTTTATGACTGAGCCACCGGGAAAGCGACCGCCGGCATACATCAGGTGGTAGAGGCCTTCAATATCGCGCGGGTCGCGGCCAATCAGCCATTTCTCAAAGTCGTGAATGGCGGCGACGGTTGCATTGTCGGCCCCACAGGAGAATGGCTCGCCGACGCCGTGGATGCCCTCGTCGGTATGGACGACGACGAACGGGATCGAGCGATTTGCCAGTTCGGTCAGGTGGGTATCAATTCGAGTGATTTTCATGGGGATTGCTCCTATGGCGGACTGCGGGAATTATGATGGACAATGCCCTCAGTGTCAAACTTTCCTGGTCTTTTGTCCACTCACGATTGACAGAACGCCTGCGGTGTGCTTTTATGGCGACCATAGACAGGATCGGCCTTTATGCCATTCTTGGCTTACGTTTCCAGTTCTCTGTTCCCACATTGCCACGCGGACATAATTTCCGGAGATTGAAAGTGCAGCGAAGGCCCGCTGCCTGGAGGGCGAGCAGTCCGATGAACCACCTGGATATCCAGATCGCAGTTGCCAAGGTGGCAAAGTACGCGTCCAGCGAAAGCGGAGATACGGTTGAGGTGGTGGAGCGGCCCCATGGTGGTATCAGCATCGTGGTATCGGACGGCCAACGCAGTGGACGCAGCGCCAAGGCGATCAGCAATATCGTTGCGCGCAAGGCGATGAGTCTGATTGCGGAGGGTGTACGGGATGGCGCGGTGGCGCGGGCCACTCACGACTATTTGCGCACACATCGCGGCGGGAAAGTGAGCGCGGAACTGGTGATTGCCAGCGTCGATCTGGTCACCGAAACGCTTGTGTTAAGCCGAAACAGCCGATGTCCGGTCCTGGTGCAGAATGGTGGCGACACGGCGTGGCTGGATGAAGATTGTGACGCGATTGGCATTTATCGGAATACGAAACCGAATATCGTTGAACTGCCGCTGTCACCTGGCTTGACAGCCGTGGTGTTCACTGACGGGATTTGGAGCGCGGGGCACCGCAGCGGCGGGGCAATGGATGTAGCGGGCGCGGCGAATTTGGACGAGGGCAGTCCAGCTGAAGGCGAAGAATCTGCGGAGAAGGGAGGCGCGCAGGAGATTGCGGACCGTGTTTTGGAGGCGGCGCTGGCGTTGGACCAGGGGCGGCCAGGCGACGACTCGACCGTCCTTGTCGTCAAGGTGGGAACGCATCAGAGAGAACAGAAGATTCGCCGGATGGAGATATCGCTACCCATTTAGATTGCGGTGTAGCTCTTACGGACCGCCAATGGGGGCGGCCTAATGCACAGTGACCTAGTCAAAATCGTAGGTGTCAGTGCGGCCGGCAAATCGACACTTGTAGCCGGACTGAGGAGGCTGGGCTTTAATGCCCGCCCCGTCGCGCAAGAGCACAGCCAGGTGGCTGATATGTGGCAACAGATCCGGCCGCCCCACTTGCTCATCTTTTTGGACGCAGATCTGCCGGCCCAGGGGGCGCGGCGTCCAGATGTCAGTTGGAATGAGCCCTGGCGCCGCACTGAATTGCAGCGGCTGGGACATGCCCGCGGCCACGCGGACCTGATCATTGACACCAGCCTTGTCACCCCTGAAAACGTATTGGAGCAGGCAGTCGAATTTCTGCAGAAGCGCAAGGTCCTGCCGGCGTCCGGCCCGCTGGCGGAGTTGCCGCGAACGGGAAGTGTCTGGCATCAGACCTGAATCCCGATTTTTCAAGAAGAGCGTGACAGATTGGCTTCAAGTACCAGGTGCTCCTGGCGGTCGCTGCAAGGTGCAGCCTTTCCGGGAAATAGGCGGGCCGAAGCGGGCCTTTTTTCCAATTTCCGTTTCTACTAAGCCACAGTAGTTGACCAGCCGTTCATTCTTGGAACCATTCGGCTCTTGGTAACGCAACTGGTGTACAGCGGCCGCCATGCTCGCCAGCCGACACGATGCGAAGAAGGCACACGGTGGGTGAGGCATGTTTTTGTAGGGGGGCGTTGCGGGGGCGCAGCCCCTGCACAAGGGAGGGCCGAAGGCCCGGAACTGCAGTGGTCAGTGGTCAGTGGTCAGTGATCAGTAACTTCTGCGGTTGGAGGTCGCTGGTCGGTGGGTTTAGGCGGCAAGTGGGGGGTAGACTCCGTTCGCCAGACACGATGCTGGGGAAGAGTACACACGGCCGGTGAGGCATGTTTTTGTAGGGGGGCGTTGCGGGGGCGCAGCCCCTGCACAAGGGAGGGCCGAAGGCCCGACCGCCCAAATGCAAAAAGAGAGTATAAAGGAGTGAGGGGAGAGCAACCACCTTCGCTCGCCTCATTCAGGATCGCAATATAGTTGTGGCTTAGTAGTTTCCAATTTTCTTTGAAGATATCGATAGGCGCAACAGTGCAAGGAAGCTGTAAGTGGGCGCGTATCGTTACCATGCGGTGAAAGGATAGCGCCGATGTCAGTACACTCTGTAGACAGGCTGTTTGAATACAATAAGTGGGCTTGGCAGCGGGTCTTTCCCAGCTTGGAAGCGCTCCCGCTGGAAGAATATTTTGCCGAACGCCCCTTTTTCTGGGGGTCACTTCATGGGCTGGCTTCGCACGGCTACGGCGCGGAGAAGAGATGGCTGCAACGAATTGGGGGTGAAAGCCCGTCACGGTTGGCAGGGGACAAGGATTTCGAAACCTTCGCCAATCTGCGAGAGGGGTGGTTTCAACTGTGGGCGGAATGGCAGGCGTTTGTTGGCTCGCTGACAATTGGCATGCTTGACGAAACTCTGCAATCCCGGAACTTTGAAGGACCCCAATCTGTGCTGAAGTTGGATGACGTGTTGCGGCACGTATTCAATCATGCTACTGAGCACCGCAGCCAGATGACACCTGCACTGGCCCAATTGGGACATCCGACGGAGCCCCTTGACTACGCCAATTTTGCGATAGCCGAGAAACGGTGAGCTGTTCCCTATTGGTCAGATTGGCAGGTGCATGAACTGCGGACATTGGCATCCGCACCCGCCTTCTATTTCCCTGAAAAGTATTGCAGACAGAGGCAGGTTTTCGGCGAGCGTGCGTTTTCCAGGCGGCGGCGGGCGCTCGCGCGCGTTGCCGCGAAGGGGGATCGCCCGGCATTTTCGCTTACTCCAAGACCCGCTAAAATGGTTGACATTAAGACCTACGCGTGCTATAAGTTGCCAGTGGTTGCTGCAGGCGCCGGCCATGTGGGAACGGGGCGGGCCAAGCTAGCCCCCATGCCCCACACGCACATAAACATATCGTTCGGCACAACAGTGTAATGAGGCCGCAACTGAGCGCGTCCCGTTACGATGCTTTGAAAGGATGAAGTCGATGTCTGTATATTCTGTAGGCAGGCTGTTTGAATACAACAAGTGGGCCTGGCAGCGGGTCTTTCCCAGCTTGGAAGCGATCTCGCCGGAAGAATACTTAGCCAAACGCCCTTTTTTCTGGGATTCAATTCATGGCCTGGCTTCGCACGGTTACGGCGCGGAACAGACCTGGCTGCAACGCATTGGGGGCGAAAGCCCTTCAAGTTTGCCAGGGGCTTCGGAATTCTCAACCTTCGCCGATCTGCGAGAAGAGTGGTTTCAACTGTGGGAAGCGTGGCAGGCGTATGTCGGCTCGCTGACCACTGGCAGTCTAGACGGAACTCTGCGATACCGGAACATTGAAGGCATCGAATACGAGCTGAAGATGGATGATGTGCTGCGGCACGTATTTAATCATGCCACTGAGCACCGCAGCCAGTTGACACCTGTACTGGCTCAGCTGGGACACGCGACTGAACCGCTCGACTATGGACGCTTTGCCATGACTGAGGTCAAGTAAAAGTTGCTCTCATGATCGGACGAAATTTAAGCCGACTCGATGAAAGAAGGCGAGAATGCGATACACGGCAGACAACATGCTGGTTAGACCGCTGGCAGACAGCAGGGACACCGATCTTATCCTTGAGGTAACGCCGCAAAGTGCAGGATGGGAGTATATCTCCTTTCAGGCGAGACGGCTGGATGAAGGGAAAACCTGGTCATTCGACACGGGAGAGAACGAGTTTGCGTTTGTCAATTTGAACGGACGCTACCGCGTTGACAGCAACAGAGGTTCGTGGGCCGGGATCGGGGGACGGGAGGATGTATTCAGCGGGGGCGCGCATGCCCTCTATTTGCCGCGGCGATCTAGTTTGACCGTCACCGCTGAGGAGGCGGGCGAGTTTGCGGTGACCTGGGTGCCGACAACTGAAGATCACGAAGCCTGGCTGATCAGGCCGGAGGACGTTGCGGTCAGCGTGCGCGGTGGCGACAACGTGAGCCGACAAATCAATGACCTGCTGCCCCCTGGGTCACCGGTCCACCGGCTTGTGCTTGTTGAGGTCTACACGCCTAGCGGCAACTGGAGCAGTTATCCTCCGCATAAGCACGATGTTCACATTGAGGACGATGCAGGCGAGTTGATCGAAGCCGATCTTGAGGAAGTCTACTTCTATCATATTGACCGACCGGAAGGTTACGCCTACCAGAGAGTGTATACGGACGACGCTTCGCCGATGCAGGCCGCGGGCAATCCGATCGATGCACTGGTACGAGTCGGCCACAACGAGGCGGTGCTGGTACCGGAGGGATACCATCCTGTGGTCAGTATGCCCGGCTATACCACTTATTATCTGAATGTCCTGGCGGGCAGCGCGCAGAGTCTGGCCAACCAGGAGGACCCGAATTACGCGTGGGTGAAGGAGAAGTACGCCGGGGTGGACGAACGACTTCCTTTGTATTGAGGGCAGGACTGGCGTCAGAAGACTCAAGCGGTATGCACTAGCGACGGATCGGGCCAAGGGAAATCAGGAACATGACATCAGAAAAAGAAGCGAGAACTTACGATTCTCTGCATATGGGGCGATCCTCGATTGACCTTTATAGCAACGATGTTGGCGCGCCGTTTGCGGAAATAGGGAGCTTCGCGGCCTATGTCGGCGGTTCCCCAACCAACATCAGTGTGGGCGGCGCCCGTTTGGGACTAAAGACGGCGCTCGTAACCGGTCTGGGTGAGGACCCGGTTGGGGATTTCATCGCCGACTTTCTGGAGAAGGAGGGGGTCGATTTCAGTTTCAGCCCGCGCAAGCCGGGACACCGCACGAGTGCCGTAGTGCTCGGCATCGAGCCGCCGGACCGTTTTCCTCTGGTCTATTACCGAGAGAATTGCGCTGACATCGAGCTGACTATCGATGACGTGCTGGCATCTCCGGTGGCGGATGCCAAGGTTTTTCAGTTTGCGGGCACGAACCTGAGCAAGGAGCCGAGCCGGAGCTCGACGATGTTTGGGGCGGAGTTTTCGCAGCAGGTTGGAACGACAGTCGTATTCGATCTCGACTTTCGGCCGGACCAATGGCATGACCCGCGGGCGTTCGGCGTTGTGGCCCGTTCAGTTTTGCCGAATGTGGATGTGGTGATTGGCACGGAGGATGAGATCAACGCGGCGGTGCTGAGTGACGCCAGCCAGATGTCTTTGACCCATTCGCAGGTATCGGACGCGAAGGTCGAGGGCGATGTAAAGGCGGCGATTGACTGGCTTCTGAAGTTGGGTCCGGAGGCTGTGGTTGAGAAGGTGGGGGCGCTCGGCTCGCGCGTGCATTTGGCCAATGGCGAGGTACTAGAGGCGCCGGGCTTTCCGGTCGAGATCTACAATATTCTTGGGGCGGGTGACGCGTTCGGCGCCGGTTTCATTTATGGCTTGGTCAATGACTGGGGCTGGCAGCGGTCTGCGCGGCTGGGCAATGCTTGCGGGGCGATCGTGGTGTTGGCGCACGGGTGCGCGAATTTCATGCCCACTTATGACGAGGTGATGACGTTTGTGGAGGAGCGGGGGGGGTTCTAGGACGTGGTCCTGGAGGTTGGAGAGAGGACCCAACATCAATGACTCCGGCTATTGGGCTGCATCGAAAGTGCTTACATCGATTGAGAAGCACACTTCGACGACTCATTTAGCATCGTGATGTCGATGCAAATGGTCACAACCGGCAATCGGATGGATTCTACAATCATAATCGCGGGATAACACCATGAAAGTACGAGTCGCGACGGCCCCGGTTTCCTGGGGCGTTCTGATGAAGGATACGCCAAACGTTCCTCCTTACGGTCAGGTCCTGGACGGGATTCAGGAGGCAGGTTATGTGGGAACTGAATTGGGACCATACGGCTACTTGCCTTTTGAGGTCTCAATACTGCGCGATGAGCTGGAGCGGCGCGGGTTGACGCTTATTTCGGCGTTCACGATTTTCAATTTTTTGGCCGGGAAAGAGGACGAGACGGTCTACCGGGAGGCGTTGGAGACAGTACAGGTGCTCTCGGCGATGGGCTGCGGCCACATCGTATTGTCGGACGTACTCTTTACGGTGGAAAACCGCGCCAAGCGGGCCGGTCGCATACGCCGAGAGGACTCGCTCAGCGACGCGGAATGGGATCAGGCGGCGGCGAATGTGGGGGCCTTCGCTAAGATTGTACTTGAAGAGTACGGAATGAAGTGCGCGGCCCACCCACACATCGGCGGCTATCTGGAGACGGATTTCGAGATCGACGCCCTGCTAGAGCGCACCGACCCCGGACTGGTCGGTCTCTGCTTTGACATGGCGCACATTGCTTACGGCGGCGGCGACCCGGTAGCGGTGCTCGACAAGTGGAGGGACCGTACCTTGTATCTTCATATAAAGGAGTGCAATGGCCACGCCCGCGAAGAGGTTATCGGCCGCGGAGGTGACTACTATGACGGCGTGCAGTCGGGCGTCTTTCCCGAGCTGGGTCAAGGGACAGTTGACTGGCACGGGATTAACCGTATTTTGCAGGAGATAGACTTCGACGGCTGGGGCACGGTTGAGCAGGATATTCTGCCCGAAATGGATATCGATGCCCTGGAAAGCGCCAAGCGCAACCGGGCTTTTCTGCGAGATGCGTTGAATTGGTAACTGTCGCTGCTACAGAATCGTGAGGAACGGTTCAACAGGCCAAACTGGATTCTGGTCGCCACTCCCCAAAGGTAAGGCATACAATGTCAACAAGTCCCAGTTCTCTGCAAGGCAAATTCGCTGTCGTCACCGGGAGCACACAGGGGCTTGGCGAAGCGGCTGTGCGTCTTTTTGCGGAACGGGGCGCGGCCGGAATCATTGTGAGCGGGCGTAATGCCGACCGGGGCAATGCGGTGGCGGAGGACCTGCGCGCAGGCGGCTGCCAAGCCCATTTTGTGCAGGCCGACCTGGCCGACGTGGACGCATGCGGCAGCATCGTGGCTGAAGCAGACAGGCAGTTTGGAGCCCTTCACGTCCTCGTCAACTGCGGCGCGCTCACGGTGCGGGGCAACATTTGGGACACGCCTCCTGCTCTTTTCGATCAGATGATAGCGGTCAATGCGCGGGCGCCGTTTCTGCTCATGCAGGATGCCTGTAAGCTGATGCGGCGCGAGGGCAATGGCGGTGCCATCGTCAACATTTCCAGCGTTGCCTCATATGGCAGCGAACAGTTCCTGCTTCCCTATACGGCCTCCAAGAGCGCACTGAATGCGATGACCAAGAATGTCGCTTTCGCGGTGATGCGTTACCAAATCCGGGTGAATGCGCTGGCCGTCGGCTGGATGGATTCGCCGGCCGAGGATTTCATTCAGCGCAAGTTTCATTCTGACGGGGAAGACTGGCTGGAAGCTGCGGAACGCGAGCAACCATTTGGCCGTTTGCTCAAAACGGAGGAAGTGGCGCGGGCAATCGCCTTTCTGGCCTCCGACGAGTCCGGTATGATGACAGGCACCATCATCGACTTCGACCAGTCGGTGCGGGGCGCGGGGCCGGTATCAAAGCCGCCGCCGTTAGATGATCCGTACTGGCGCATTGGCGCAAAAGACTAGGTACCGTTGACTTTTTGGGAAGGCTGTTCAGATGTCAACAAGAACTGAAAGCCTGCAGGCCTGTTATGGATGTATCTCGCCTGAATGTTGAAATAGAGAAAACCAATTGATCCGCGAAGTCACGCGAAGGGTCGCGAAGAACACCTTTCTGTCCGCGGAGGACGCGGAGAAAACCAAAGGCGTATCGGATTTTCTTTGCGCAGCTGCACCGCCCTTCGACGATCAGGGGTAATTTGCACCCGGAAGTCGTTGTTCAGACAAACGTCAACGAGCCTTAGGGCGTACGGGGTCCGGCCGTCGTCTTCTCTGGCGTACTGGCGTTGGACGATGACTGACGCCTACTGGCAGCTGTAGATTCGGGCGGAATTTCAACACGGAACGAAAGGACATATGAGCAACAGGGTTAACATTGGGGTTATCGGCGCCGGCGGAATGGGCGGCCGACACGCGGTCAATCTAACTGATGCCGTGGCCGGGGCCAACGTGGCCGCAGTGATGGATATCGACTCGGCGCGTGCCGAAGAGATAGCGGCAAGGTGCGGAGGCGCCAAAGTTTTCGCGGATGCAGAACAGTTGATTGCGGCGCCGGATGTTGATGCAGTGGTGATCGCGGCGCCGAATCGCTTTCATGCCGGATTGACGCGGTCGTGTATCGCGGCCGGTAAGCCTGTACTATGCGAAAAGCCGTTGGCATCGGACGGCAAGGAGGCCCGCGGGGTGGTTGACGCCGAGACCGCCGGCGGAAGACGGCTGGTGCAGGTTGGTTTCATGCGCCAGTATGACCCGGACCATGTTGCCGTCAAACAGGTTAGCGACAGCGGTGAGCAGGGCCAACCGCTCGTGATTCGCAGCGTTCATATCAATCCGAGTTGGGGTGACATTCCATCGCTGAGTGACGTCATCAACGGCTCGCTGATCCATGACATTCACTCGGCACGTTGGATGATGGGGGATGAAATTGCCCGCGTTCATACATCCTTCATTCCGTTCTCGCCCACTCAACCGCTCAGCGCGCGCTATATCATGATCCAGTTGCACTTTCGCAACGGCACTCTAGGTAGCCTTGAGTGCAACTCGGACTCCGGATACGGTTATGAGATCACTGTAAGCATTACCGGAGAGTCTGGTGTGGTCCAGTCGAGTCCTTTGCCACACCCGATTGTGCGCCACAGTAACGCGAGCAGCCAGTGGATTGAAGAGGACTGGTTACAGCGTTTCAATGCAGCCTATGTCAATGAAGCGCAGGCGTGGGTGCAGTCCATCCTGGACGGAGAGGCCGCGGGACCGAGCGCGTGGGATGGATATGTTGCTATTCTGGTGGCCGACGCCAGCATTGAATCAGGACTGCAGGCACAGCCAGTTGCGGTAGAGGTCCCGGAAATGCCTGCGCTCTATGGATAGAGACAAACGCCGCCCCGGGCGGTGAAGCCGCCACATTCAGAATTTTTTTCTGAAGCAAAGATGAGGATGAAAATGAACACTGAACGATTGACAATGGCACAGGCGATTGTTCGCTTTCTCAAAAATCAGTACAGCGAACGCGATGGCTTGGAACAGCCTTTCTTTGGCGGCTGTTTTGGCATTTTCGGGCACGGTAATATTGCAGGAATGGGCCAGGCGCTGCAGCAATATCCGGATTTTCGCTATTTTCAGACGCGCAACGAGCAGGCGATGGTGCATACCGCGGCTGCTTACGCTAAGCACAGCAACCGGCTGCGGACTCTGGCCTGTACAAGCTCAATCGGTCCGGGCGCGACCAACATGGTAAGCGGCGCGGCAACGGCAACGATCAACCGGCTGCCGGTACTGCTCCTGCCGGGCGACATTTTTGCCCGCCGCAATGTTGCCCCGGTTTTGCAGCAGTTGGAGTCGGAGCACAGCCAGGATATCTCTGTCAATGACTGCTTCAAACCGGTCAGCCGTTATTGGGACCGGATAAACCGGCCCGATCAACTCATCACTTCGTTGATGGAGGCGACGCGCGTCCTTACCAGTCCGGCCGACACGGGTGCGGTGACATTCTCGATCCCGCAGGATGTCCAGACTGAAGCCTATGATTATCCTTCGGCGTTGTTCGACAAGCGCGTATGGTCGATTCCACGCAACCGGCCGGACCGGGCTGCGCTAAAGCAGGCGGCGGCGGTAATCCGGGCGGCGAAAAAGCCGCTGATAGTTGCCGGGGGCGGCGTACTGTACAGCGAGGCGACGGCGGTGTTGCGGGAATTTGTGGATCGCTTCGGCATTCCTGTGGCAGAGACGATGGCGGGCAAAGGCAGTCTTCTTTTTGACCACCCGCTGCAGTTGGGCGCGGCCGGCGCAACCGGCACTTTCGCGTGCGAGCAGGTGGCGGACGAGGCAGACGTGGTGATTGGCATCGGCACGCGCTACAGCGATTTCACCACTTCGAGCAAGACGGCGTTCAAGCATCCGGATGTTCAGTTCGTAAACATTAATGTGGCTGAGTTTGACGCGTACAAACACTGTGCAATTGCCCTGGTTGGGGATGCCCGCGTGACGCTGGAAGAGCTGGGTGAAGCGCTGGGCGGCTATCGCAATAGCAGCGAGAGTGTCGCGCAGGCGCAGCGTTTGCATGACGAATGGGAGGCCGAAGTCCAGCGCAACTATGACACACTTACCGCTGAGAGCGGGCTTCCTTACCAAGGGGCGCTGATCGGCGCGGTGAACGACCAGGGCGACGCGGAGGCGGTGATGGTCGCCGCGGCAGGCAGCCTACCGGGAGACATGCATAAGTTGTGGCGCGCGCGCCACGCCAAGCAGTACCATCTCGAATACGGCTATTCCTGTATGGGCTATGAAATTGCCGGCGGGCTGGGCGTCAAAATGGCCGAGCCGGATCGGGAGGTCTACGTGATGGTGGGTGACGGCAGCTTTTTGATGATGAACTCCGATCTGATCACGTCGATCCAGGAGGGCTATAAGCTGACCCTCATTCTGATGGACAACACCGGTTTTCGTTCGATCGGGGCTCTCAGCCGCTCGTTGGGTCAGGGCGGATTCGGCACCCGCTACATTTACCCCGATCAGGTCGAGGCGGCTCATCGCAACGGCAAGTCCTTTAACGGGCTGCCGACTGACGAGAACGGGTATGACGTGGAGCCGCTGCCGGTAGATTTGGCGACAAACGCCGAGAGTCTGGGGTGTCACGTCATTCGTTGCGAGAGTGTGAGCGACGTTGTGCAAGCGTTGCAGGACGCAAAGTCGGTTGACAGGACGACGGTTATCTACGTACGGAATGATCGTTACCTGGGCGTACCGGGCTACAGTTGGTGGGATGTGCCGGTGGCTGAGGTGAGCGAGTTGGATTCGGTCAACGCGGCGCGCGAGGAGTGGGAAGAGCAGCGCACGCAGGAACGATATTATCTGTAAGGGCGTAGAAGACATGCCGCGAGATTGAGCCGATGGATCTGGTTGTTTTGGCGGGGCTGCCCGGGGTCGGAAAACTGACTGTAGGCCGAGCGCTGGCAGACGTTACAGGGTATCGTCTCTTTCACAACCACCTCACGGTGGACCTGGCACTGTCTCTGTTTGAATTTGGCAGCCAACCGTTTATTGAACTGAGAGAAGAGATTTGGCTGGCGGCAATTGAACGGGCATTCGGAGCAGAGCTGGAAGGAGTAGTTTTCACACTCGCGTTTGACCGCACTGTTCGCGACCGATTTGTCGACCAGATACAAGAGATTGTCATGCTATCCGGCGGCACTGTGCGTTTCGTGGAGTTGACCTGCCGGCAGGAAGAACTTGAGAGCCGATTGGTCCAGCCTTCGCGTGCAGAGTTTGGCAAGCTGCGCTCGGTGGAGCAACTGTGTGCGCTACATCAGATGGGGGCATTCGAGGGACCGCGCCTACCACCAGACAGGTTGCAAGTCGACACGACAGGTCGCTCTGTTGAAGAAGTGGCCGGCCAGATAGTGAATGAACTCAGCATTTCGACAACGAACGGTGGATAGGCTGCGTACAGAGCGAGGGAATGGTGGAGCAATCATGACGGTTCTACCAGAAACATTCCTGGGAGAAGATTACGAGCTTGAGCGTGGGAAACCCATGCCGAGTTTCAATCATTATTACGTGCAGTCGCAATTGCATGTTGCTCTCCATGCGGCCTGCGGAGACAGATTTATCGTCGGCGGGGAACTATCGCTAGCGACTGAGCCGTCGACGACGCCAGACATCTCCATTTGCAATTTTCGAAATCCTGACTGGCTGCACGATGAAATGCGGGCTGCGGACCCCCCAATAGCTGTAGTGGAGATTTTGTCGCCTTCTCAAAGTGTGAATGAAATTATCCCCAAAATAGAGACCTATTTCGAGTTCGGGATCAAGTCAGTGTGGCTCGTGCAGCCGCCGCTCAAACAGGTAGCTGTCTTTACGCCTGAATTGGAGCCGCAGATCTTCATTCATGGCGATATCATTGACCCAATATTGGACGTCAAAGTGGCGCTGGAAGAGATATTCTCATAAGCGAGGAAGGATGTATGACACAGAAACAGGAACTACTCAATTTCGTCAATGGCCAGTGGCAGCGCAGCGGGGCAGGGGACGCGCTTGATGTGCTCAACCCGGCCACGGGCGCCGCGATTGCCACGGTGGGCCTGTCGCCGGCCGCTGAAGTGGATGACGCTGTGCGAGCAGGACTGGATGCCTATGCTGAGTGGCGGGAAACGCCGGTCGTCGACCGCGTCCAGCCGCTGTTCCGGCTGAAGATGCTGCTGGAAGAGCATGTAGATGACATTGGGCGCGTACTTACTACTGAGTGCGGCAAGACCTTTGTCGAAAGCGTGGGTGAGTTGCGACGGGGCATCGAGAATGTGGAAGTCGCGTGCGGTACGCCTTCGTTGATCCAGGGGTGGAACAATGAGGACATCGCAAGCGGCATTGACGAGCACATGATACGCCAGCCGCTGGGCGTTGTGGCCGCGATCACGCCATTCAATTTTCCCGGCATGATACCTCTGTGGTTTCTACCCTATGCCGTCGCAACGGGCAACTGTTTCATTCTCAAGCCGAGCGAAAAGGTGCCGATGACCACGCAGAAGCTGTTTGCTTTGATTGAAGAGGCAGGCTTCCCGCCGGGGGTAGTGCAGCTGGTGAACGGTGGAGCAGATACGGTCAACGCTATTCTCGATCACCCCGATATTCGCGCGATCAGTTTCGTTGGCTCGACCGCGGTGGCGAAATATGTCTACAGCCGCGCCACTGCCAACGGCAAGCGCGCCCAATGCCAGGGCGGCGCCAAGAACCCTGTGGTAATCATGCCCGACGCCAATATCGAGACCACTACCCAGATGATGGGCGATTCGGCGTTCGGCTGCGCGGGCCAGCGCTGCTTGGCGGTGTCGGTGGCGGTGACAGTCGGCGAGGCAAAGGATCCCTTTACGGAAGGAATCGCTGACCTGGCGGCGAGCCGAAAGGTCGGCTACGGCCTGGACGAGGCAACGGAGATGGGACCCGTCATCACCGGCGAGAGCAAGCAGCGGATTGAAGGCTTGATTGAGGTGGGCGCGCAAGAAGGCGCGCGCGTGCTGGTGGATGGCAGGCAGAAGAGCGTGGCGGGATACGATGACGGTTACTGGGTCTTCCCCACGGTTCTCGACGCGGTAGAGCCGACGAGCCAGATTGCCCGCACCGAGATTTTTGGTCCAGTTCTGAGCCTGATGCACGCGGATACGATTGACGACGCGATTGCACTGGTGAATGACCGCAGCGTAAACGGATACGGCAACATGGCCTGCCTCTTCACCGGCAGCGGCGCGGTGGCACGCCAGTTCCGCCACGAGGTGGATGCCGGCAACATTGGCATCAACATCGGCGTGGCCGCGCCGATGGCCTTTTTCCCATTCAGCGGCTGGAACGAGAGCTTCTTCGGCGATCTCCATGCCCAGAGCCGGCACGGGATCGAATTTTACACGCAGACTAAGGTTGTGGTGGAGCGTTGGCCGCAGGAGTGGAGCCGGAAGTTCTAGGCGCAAACGACTGACGGCTGGCCCTTACGGCTTCACTTTTTGCCAGCCGACAACGTTTTTACTGGCGGCGCACTGGTTTGGGGCGCTGGCTGGGTCTGTCTGAAACGGTAGCTGCTTAGCCGCAGCAGGTGTGGGTCGTGACAAACTATTTGTCTTCGCCGCGATTCGGGCGATTTGACGGCGTATTCGGTTGGCAGCCGACAGGTTGGTGGAGCGGTCCTGCTGGTATGAAGGCGTACGGTTGGTGAGCGATGGTTTTGTAGGGGGGCGTTGCGGGGGCGCGGAACTGCGGTTTTTAGTAGTCAGTTCTTAGTTTTTTAGTGAACTGCGAACGGCAGTGGTCAGTGGCATGAGACGGCAAGTAGGGGTGGAGACACTGCTGGCCAGACACGTTGCTGGAGCCGCACGGCTGGAATGAGCACACAAGGTCGGTGAGCGATGGTTTTGTAGGGGGGCGTTGCGGGGGCGCAGCCCCTGCACAAGGGAGGGCCGAAGGCCCGACCGCACAACTGCAGTGGTCAGTGGTCAGTGGTTAGTGGTCAGTGGCGAAGGGAGACGGTTGCGACGCAGTTGCGGGTGAGTAGTTACCCGATATGTAAGGAAGTGAGGCAAGCGAGGTACACATGGCTGAGGAGATCGGTATTGGTGTAATCGGCATGGGCTGGATGGGGACGGCCCATAGCCGCTCGTATAGATTGGTGAATGACCGTTTCCACGACAGCGGCGTGCGGGCGCGCCTGGTTATCTGCGCCGATGATGTAGCGCACAGGGCGGAGGAGGCGAGAAGCTCGCTCGGTTTCGCGGAGTCGACTACCGACTGGCACGAGGTTGTTGCCCACCCCGAGGTGCAGGTCATCAACATTGCCGCGCCCAACTTCCTGCACAAGGAGATGGTGGAGGCCGTCACTGCTGCCGGCAAGCACGTATTCTGCGAAAAGCCAGTGGGACGCAGCCCGCAGGAGACGGCGGCCATCGAAAAGATGGCGCGCGCGGCCGGTGTCATGAGTTTTGTCGGCTTCAACTACCGTTGGGCGCCGATGGTGCAACATAGCAAGAATCTGATCGACGCGGGTAAGCTCGGACGCCTGACTCACTACCGGGGCCGGTTCTTTGCCATGTACGGCAGCAATCCTTACGGCATGTTGAGTTGGCGATACAGGCGAGAGCAGGCGGGCTTGGGCGTGCTGGGCGATATCATGTCTCACACAGTCGATATGGCCCACATGCTCGTCGGACCGATCAAGCGGCTGGTCAGCAACAGGCACGTATTCATTCGCGAGCGCCCCCTGCCGGTACCCGGACAGGGCACGCACTTCTCGCTCGGCAAGGAAGGCGACCCAACCGGAGAGGTCGAGAACGAAGATTACGTTGGCACACTGGTCGAGTTTGAGAACGGCATTCAGGGCAGTTTTGAGGTCTGCCGGGCGATTTTCGGGCCAAAGTGCGAAATGTCCTTCGAGGTCAATGGCACGGCCGGCGCGGCCAAATGGAACTTTGAGCGCATGAACGAGTTGGAGCTGTATCTGCCTGGCGCCGACGGGATGCACGACGGCTACACCACACTGCTTGGCGGTCCCGCCTACCCTGCGCACGAGCGTTTCAACCCGGGCGATGGAATCGGATTGGGATATGAGGACTTGAAAGTGCTTGAAGCGCATAATTTCCTGATGTCTATAGCCGAGGGCGAGCAGCGCGCGCCCAGTTTTGCGGATGCCCTGCGTTTGGCCGAAGTGCAGGAAGCGATGACCCGCTCCTGGGAGAGCAGCGCTTGGGAGGATGTACAGCCGCTTGCAGCCGAGGGCGTTTCTTAGCCGGCGGCCTCCTCTTTGGCACGCACTTACATATGACGGAGAAATTCAAGATGTCTGAGTCTGTACGGGTGGGGGTCGTAAGCACAAGCTGGTGGGCGGACGCAATGTATTTGCCGGCATTGGACGCTCACCCCCTAGCGGATGTGGTTGCCGTATGCGGCCGCAACAGGGAGCGGGCGGATACTTTCGCGGCGCGCTGGAAAATCCCTCAGGTGTATACGAACGTGGAGTCGATGATTCACAGTGGTGAGATCGATGCGCTGGTGGTGGCTTCGGGTCATGAGACCCATTATCCTATCACCATGCAGGCGTTGAACGCGGGCCTGCACGTTCTGTGTGAGAAGCCGCTGGCATTGCGCTACAGTGATGCGGCGGAGATGGCGGCGCTGGCCGCTGAAAAAGACTTGATCCACTGCACGCCGTTCACGTACAGATTTATGCCAACGAACCGCTATATCAAGGAATTGGTTGACGACGGGTACATCGGCAGGCCATATCATCTCAATGTGCGCTACTATACCGGATATGCACGCGAGCCAGGCTATGGATGGCGGCATGATCGGGCATTTTCGGCAACCGGCGTGCTGGGCAATATCGCGTCGCACTTCTTTTATCTGGCATACTGGTGGTTTGGCGAGGTTACCGATGTGTTCTGCCTTGGGGGGGAGTTCGTCGATCGGCCGACTGTAACACCGGAGGGTGAGCCGTATGAGCGCACCGAAGATGCGGCTTATACTTTGTTGCGCTTTGCCAATGGGGCGCAGGGACTAGTGCAGGCTTCGGCTGTCTGCACTGAGGAGACCGACTTCGGCCAACGGCATGAGTTCGACTTGCACGGAGAGGGAGGTACTCTGCGCAGTGTGATCGATTGGGACAGTCGGCAGGATGTCGAAGGCACTCGGCGCGGCGAAGGGCCAACGCGGCCGCTCGAGATTCCGGAGCGTGTTTGGGGCGCGGCGCGGCGTGATACTGTGCATAACACGTATCGAGACGTATTTCGGGTCGAGGACCATATGACCCGCGGCTGGATCAATGCGATTGCCGATGGACAACCTTTCAGTCCCAGTCTTGAGGATGGGGCCGTAGTTCAGCGAATTATAGATGCGGCCGACCTGAGTACACGCGCGGGGCGCTGGGTCAGGCTGAAGGACATCAGCTAGAGGAGGCGGCGGTGGACCAGAAGGTCAGATTCGCGATCATCGGCGCGGGGCGGATTGGGCAGGTACATGCGGAAAACCTGACTCGGCATGTCCAAGAGGCGGAGGTGGTCGCGATAGTCGATGTCATCCACGATGCCGCTAAGCAGACGGCACAACGCTTCGGAATCCCGCACGCCAGCGGGGACCCCGAGGAAGTTTTCGGCAGAGAAGAAATTGACGCAGTCGCCATCTGCTCTTCCACGGAGACACATTCCGAATACATCATCAGGGCGGCGCGGTCGGGCAAACACGCATTTTGCGAGAAGCCGATCGCGCTCGATCTGCCAGCGGTCGATGCCGCGCTGGCAGCGGTCAAAGAGAGTGGGACCAAGTTACAGATCGGCTTTAACCGCCGCTTTGACCCCAACTTCCGCGGCATTCGAGACGCCGTCCGTAGGGGCGAAATCGGCTCGCCTTACCTCGTGCAGATTACAAGCCGCGACCCGGAAGCTCCGCCGTTGAGCTACGTAAAGGGATCCGGCGGCCTCTTTTTGGATATGATGATTCACGACTTCGATATGACGCGCTTCCTGCTTGATGACGAGGTGGAGGAGGTGTCAGCCACCGGCGCGGTTCGGGTTGATCCGGCAATCGGCGAAGCCGGGGATATCGACACTGCCGTGGTTACAGTACGTTATCGTTGCGGGGCACTCGGGGTGATTACAAACTCGCGCCAGGCAGTCTACGGCGGGGACCAACGAGTAGAGGTTCTCGGCTCGCTTGGGTCGGTTTCATGCGAAAATAACACTCCGGACCGGGTCATCAGGCAGACTGAAATGGGCGTGATACATCCCAAACCTCTTTATTTTTTCCTCGAACGCTATCAGGTCGCTTATGCTGATGAACTGCGCTCGTTTATTCAGGCCATCGTTGACGACACAGAGGTCGAGGTGACGGGCAATGATGGGCGGGCACCGGTCGTTCTGGCGCTGGCGGCGGGATTGTCGTTTCGAGAGAAGCGGGCCGTTTCCGTCAGCGAAGTCTCTGATTGAGTTTGCGACCAGTTTCAACTTAAGGGCCAGACTGCCCTCTAATTGATTAGGTTCCGTTGACATTTTGGGAAGGCTGTTCAGATGTCAACAAGAGCTGAAAGCCTGCAGGCCTGTTAGGGATGTTTCTCGTTTGAATGTTGAAATAGTTAAAACCAATTGATCCGCGAAGTCACGCGAAGGGTCGCGAAGAACACTATTTTGTCCACGGAGGACGCGGAGGGACGCGGAGAACACCAAAGGCGTATCGGATTTTCCTTGCGCAGCTGCGCCGCCCTTCGACGATCAGGCGTAATTTGCACCCGTAAGTCGTGGTTCAGACAGACGTCAACGAGCCCTAGTGCGAGGGCCTTGGGCGGTTGGTCCTGTCACCACACATGGGCCGCATTGGCTTTGCTCTGCCAAGAGATAGTCCTTCGCCTGTATTTCTTCACTTGCGACCACCAGGCTGCCCCATATTCATGAGGTTTCGGCTCGCGCCCTCGCGGCGGAGTCTGTAGCACTTCCCCACTTATCGACATTCGATGACCGTCATGTGATGACTGTGGTAGACTTAGGAGACGAGGCAATTCTTCTGCCTGCCTCTCCGAAGCCTTCCGCCGGCGGATGCCGCGCGTAGAACCACAATTCTGGATTGCAAGTTTCATGAAACGCCTTAATTTTCATGCAAGAAATCTGCTGGCTCCATTGGTGGCAAGTGCGCCAGCAATTTGGGCGCGGCGAGGGCAGCGCTCTGTTCCGATGGCACAGCGGAGAGGCACTAGAGTGGAGGACGAGCAACTTGCTTCGACTCCTCGCACGCCATGGATCGCCCTCCGAAGGACGGCCTCAGTTGTCGCAGTTGCCGTTGGCCTACTTTCAGTGCTGCTCTATGGCAGCGGGGCAATTGTACCTGTTTTCGCGCATGACGCGCGACAAGAAGCAGAGGCAACAAGCGGCGGCCTTGGCAACGTCATGAGCCGACAGGATACGCCGACTTGGAGCCGAACGCAGTCTCTGGGGCTTCAACAGGATACGACAACTGCAACTGTAACTGAGACAGTTCCCTATACTAAGACGCCGACAATCTCCGAGTTTGGGTTGGCCTTCGTGAATTCTGCGGAGTCGCACAGCGGTACGCAACGCATCCAGCGCGGACTGGACACGGGTGTTACGACGGATAGATTTCCTATCTACTGGGAGCAGGTCGAAAAGAGTATAGGCACGTATACGTGGACGAGCCAGGATACTGCTATAAAGGCTAATGAGAGCCTAGGAATGGACACGCTGGCCATCCTGCTGGGTACGCCGCGCCAGTACCGTCTCGGAGGCCGGGCCTTGTCGGTGTCGCTGGGAGGGTCGTTTACGGAGGCGCCTGCCAACCAGGCCCCGCGTTCGGAAGGCTGTAGCCCGCAGGAGGCCGGGGGCGAGTGCATTGTAATCGAAGGACCCACCCTTTTTGGTGAACAGTCGGTCGAATCGGCGGGAGAAGGAGGGGAGAATACGGGCCAGCCTGACTCGCGTGCGCAGTCGGGTAGCTGCTTACGCAGCGAAGGGCCGCCGGCCCCTTTTAACCTTTGGAACCCGATTTTTGTCAATGGCAGCGATGAACCTTCGGATGGTACGCGCATCAGCCCAACCAACCCGTGGGCGCGCTTTGTGGGGGCGGCGGTTGCCCGCTATATGCGTGGCGGGGACGCAGGCACTAACGTTCGCCATTGGGAAATCTGGAATGAACCGGACCTGTGTCACTTCTGGTCCGGGACGCCCCAGGAGTTTGCCCGCCTTTTGAAGGTGGCATACATCGTCATTAAATGGGTCGACCCGGAGGCCTATGTCGTCTTTGGCGGCCTGGCCCACTTTGCCAACGGGCAGTGGCTCTTTGATATGCTGGACGCCTTGCATACTGATGCGCTGAGCGCAAAATATGACGGCTTCTTTGACGCGGCCGGCTCACATCACTATTCCCTTTCGTACGTAGGTTATCAGTACACCAGCAAAGTACGCGGCGCATTGAATGACCGCGGTTGGTCGGACAAGCCGATTTGGATCACCGAGAGCGGGGTGCCAGTCTGCAATGATTTTCCCGGGCCAAACTGCCCCAGCCCGTGGCGGGCTTCGGCGACCGAGCAGGCTTCATATGTTTGGCAGAACATTGCTTATACGAGGCTGGCAGGCGGTGGGCCGATATTCCACTTTATGCTACATGATGACTGCGGGAACGTGGTACAGGTCAATTCTCCTGACGGTTTCGGCCTGGCCAAGAATGAAAGCTCCAGCTATTGCTCCCCATCCAACGCCGAGACGCGGCTGGCCTATTCGGCCTTCAAGTTGGCAAATCAGCACCTTACAGGTACGGATGTCTCGTGGGCAGACATCGAGCGTTTTCGCGTGCGGCGGGTAGCATTTTATCATCCGGAGACGAAGGAGCGACGCTTGCTGGCTTGGGCACTCACGTCGCAAGCTCAGACGGGTAACATCCCTGCGACAGGGACGAAAGCTCGTCTCATCAAGATGGACGGCACCGAAACGGAGCTGACGCCGACGGACGGCTACTACGAGGTCGGACTGGCCGGCGCTACCAATGCCAATTGGCCTGACGGCCAGGGCGGCTACGGAATAGGTATTTTTGGCGAGCCGGTCTTGCTGATTGAAGAGGACACTTTGGCTCCCACTGCCTCGATATTGAACCTGCCTGCCTACTCCTCGGCAAACTTCACCGTGAACTGGTTGGTGAGAGACTGGGGCTCCGGTGTGATTTCGACAACCGTCTATGTCAAAGTGGGGGACGGGGACTGGCAGTCGTGGCAGGCAGACGCGGAGGCGTACGGCAATGCAGTTTACAACGGAGAGGTGGGGACGCGCTATAGCTTCAGAATCGAGGCAGAGGATTTGCTGGGTTACAAACTGGAGACAACCACGGCACTGGCAGAGACAACAGTACTTACCAACAGCGCGGTTACCGGCAGAGTGATAAATCCGGCGGGGGAGAACGCGGCAGGGGTAACAGTGCAGATCGGCGATACCACGGCGGCCACCGACGCCAGCGGCCAATTCACGATGACGGTGCCGATCGGAAGCTGGAACATTTCGGTGAACAGTCAGCTGCTGATCCGCAGGCGGGATTTCGGCTCTACAGAGAGCCTGGCGTTGCTCTACTCTCCTGGCACAAACGCGGTGACGAACGGGGATTTTGAGAGCGACTTCAGCGGCTGGACGAAGTCGGGGAGCTCAACTTCTGCGATTGAAGCGCAGGCTGGCACATCAGACCACGCGTTGCGGCTAGCCAGCGGATTCGTGCCCAATGCAGGTGTTCCGGGAACAGAGGGCAGCGACGGCGGCAATAGTACGGTTTCTCAGCGTCTTACGGTGCCGACGGGCCGGCCTTACCTGGCCTTTGCCTACAGGGTGGAGACTTCGGAACCACTAACAGGCACAGATTCGTTCGAAGTGATTGCGGTGGAGGATGGCCAGCCGGCCAATTATATGTTGGTCCAGCGGCAGAGCAGTGGTTGGCAGTATCGCTCGTTTGACTTGGGACAGTATGCGGGGAAGGAGATTACATTGATTCTCAATGTTTATGAAACGTCCCCGAATCGGCGCACGAGCGCGCTTATCGATTTGATTACGCTTAGCGATGTGCCTGCGCAGAACCTACAGAGCAGCGGACCTGCTGCCAGGCCGCGGCCGGCCGACGTGCCGGCCCCAAGTGAAACGGGTGGATCAGGAGGGCAAGAGGGTAGTACGATAATTGGTTTCAGGGTTTATCTTCCGGTCGTACTAAACTTGAGTGAATAGTGGTAGGAAGTTCGCCCCTCAGTGGCCTTCATCCAGGCCGATATTTTCTTCCGAGGCGGAGAGTTCCCGCCACAGGAACCAGGCGCCGGCGCGACGTTGTCCCTTGGGTGCGCGGTCATAGTAGAGATCAAAGAGCCGGCCTTCCTCCGTACGGACGCGAAAGTAGGCTCTTCCCTGACCCCAGGAGCCCTGGGTTCTACCGCTGCGCACAGAGTACGGGGGACGTCCGCCTTGGGTTCGAATCTCCGGCTTGCCGTACCGATGCCAGTTGGCCAGCATCTCAGTCACTCTGTGCGACTTGCCCCGCCATTTGAAGGAATCCGGCGCGGGCGGCTTTTTTTCGGGCGAAGAGCCGACCGGCAGGGTTACAGTGATTTCGCGGCCAATGAATTCCATAGGATTCGGACCTGAAGCCGGTCATTTCCGGCTCATTGCGCGCTCTTCGACAGACTTCTGGCGGGCCAGGCGGAGGTCGAGCGCGACCAGATTGGATACGGTGACGACTACAAGTAGTGCCGCAACCCCGTACACTGGCGCGAATCCCACAGCCGAAACCAGCGAGAATGCAAACAACGGGCCAACGGCAGAACCGAGGTCCGATGCGGTGGCGTATGCACCAACGAACAGTTGGGGCTGAGGCGTCACCAGAGCTGCCTGGTTGGCATAGGTGTCGAGAATGACATTGACGCCGGTGCTGATAATCAGCACTGCCAGCAGTGCCACTATCGACAGGCTGTTCGGTATCGCGAGCATCGCCGCAAGCCCAAGGCAAAGCAGAGCTACCAGCACTATAGTCAACCGTATGCGCCCGATCCAATCTGACAGCGCGCCCATAACCGCGCCGAGAAAGAGGTCGGAGAACCAGCGGGTTCCAAGCACGATGCCGGCCATCGCACCTACCTCCAAACCCAATGGCAATTCGCCAGATCCACTACCGAAATTCTCGGCAAGGAAAACTGACGCGGTGGCAACCAGGCTTGAGTTGAGGAGCAGTTTGAAGAAACCGACCAGGAGGACCGAACGCTGCAACGGGTCGGTTAGTGCACCCTTCCAACCTTGAAGGACTTTCGGACCCTTTTTCGGCGGCTCCTCCGCGGCCTCCGGACCGCCGGCATGAATATCTGTCGCGGCATCTGAGCCTTGGCCGTTTGACTCTGGTGACGCGCTGGCAGGCCAGGATAGGCCGAGCGCTATAGGGATGGCCAGGGCAGACAGTCCTACAATTGACCATATTGTTACATGATAGCCGTAGTGATCGAAGAGGAAGCCGCCCAGCACTGCGCTGACCGCGCTTCCCCCGCGAACGACACCCCACATCATCCCCATGAGTCGACCCGCTTCTGAATCGCTGCCGGTCCAGATCGATTGAAAGGTGCCCTGTCGCAGGCCGGACCAGCTGATTCCCCACCCCATTCGTGCGATGAGAAAGACAGTGAATCCCCAGCCTAGCCCATAGGCAGCTGTTGTGAGGACGCCAAAAATCGCCGAACAGAGGAAGGCGCGATATGGTCCAAAGCGGGCGAACAGCGTGCTGAACCAGGTATTAGAGAAGAGGCGGATGAGCCGGTTGGCGCTGAGCAGCATCCCCACATGTCTGGGAGAGAGCCCGAGACTGCCAGCAGCCAGCGGGAGGATGGCGTACAGAAGCGAATCGCCCATAATTGCGAAAGCGACCGATCCTGAGACGGCAAGTACCAGAGCAGTAGGTGACGGACCGTGGTTTAGAGGACTGGTGGACGGTGATTCGGAACTTGTATTTTGCTCGGGCTGGGACATGGCAGTTGCAGGAATCGCAGTAGCTTGCGGTCAGGATCTCTACTGGAGTCGTTCTGTTCTTGTTGGGGCATGCCGATTCGAGCCATTGTATCATACTACGGCGATATTAAACCCACAGTGTTCATGATGAGGCAGTATATGCCAGGTCTTTGCTCTTCGGCTCTGACGAGATCAATTTAAGCGCTCTGCCATTCGAGAAATTGGGGGCAACATGAAATGTGCAGGTCGGGGACTCTTTTGACATAGAGTGCATCTGCGGATACTATCGGGATAAGAGTTCAGTCCTCATTCCTTGCAATTGCCTTAGCTTCTCTGCGGTGTCAAGACACTCCATATTCTCTGTTGTTTTTGCCGATTGACGCGTACATACGCGGCTCCAGAATTGTTAGTCCAGGGGGACAATATGATTTCAAACAGTGCCAAACAGAAGATGCTATCCGGCCAGCCCGCCTTCGGATTCGCGCTGGGGATGGGGTCGCCGCTCAATGCTGAACTCATCAGCAGGAGCGGGATCGACTTTGTGATGATTGATCGGCAGCATGGCTCGTGGGGAGAAGACAGTGCGATCGCGGCGCTGGTGGCCATCTTCGGGAGCTCCGCGATTCCCATGGCCCGCGTTGCGCGCAATGACTACACATTCATAGGCCGGTTGTTGGACGAAGGTGTGATGGGGATGATCGTTCCCATGGTCGATACAGCGGAGCAGGCTCGATCCGCGGCCGAGTCCTGCCTGCTACCGCCTGAGGGTCAGCGCTCGTGGGGTTGGGGACGCGCCAAGTTGTATGGCGCCGACTATGCCGAGAGGATAAACGAGGAGCTGTTCGTGGCTGTGCAGTTGGAAAGCGCTGAAGCGGTAAGAAACGCAGAGGCGATTCTGAGTACGCCGGGCATAGACGGCTGCTGGACAGGGCCGAGCGACCTTTCGCTTTCACTGGGCTTTCACCCTTCGGAGATGGACGACCGGGAGGAGCATGCACGGGCGCTTGAAGCGATCCTGGAGGCGTGCAAAAACACGGGCAAGATTCCAGGCATTGCAGGGCGCAGTGTGGATGACGCGCTGCACAGAGCCAGCCAAGGCTTCCGTTTTATCGTCGCCACAAGCGACGGGGGCTTGCTGGAAGCGGGAGCCTCAAGCGCTGTCGCGCGCCTTGCCACATTTGCAGGGTAACGCCAGGTCGCGGACCGGCGAGAGTGCGAGCCATCTGAATCGTAGCTACTAAGCCTAAGTCGCTAACCAGCCAGTCATCCTTGGAACCATGCGGGCTCTTGGTGACGCAACTGGTGTGCAGCCGCGGCCATGCTCGCCAGTCGACACGTTGCGAAGAAGACACAAGGTCGGTGAGGCATGTTTTTGTAGGGGGCGTTGCGGGGGCGCGGAGAACTGCGGGGGAACTGCAGGGGAACTGCAGTGGTCAGTGGCAAGGGACGGCAAGTAGGGGTGGACACTGCTGGCCAGCCACGTTGCTGGAGCCGCACGGCTGGAATGAGCACACAAGGTCGGTGAGCGATGCTTTTGGAGGGGGGCGTTGCGGGGGCGCAGCCCCTGCACAAGGGAGGGCCGAAGGCCCGACCGCACAACTGCAGTGGTCAGTGGTCAGTGATCAGTAACTTCTGCGGTTGGAGGTCGGTGGTCGTTGGGTTGAAGCGGCAAGTGGGGGAGTAGACTCCGTTCGCCAGACACGATGCTGGGGAAGTGTAAACAAGGTCGGTGAGGCATGTTTTTGTAGGGGGGCGTTGCGGGGGCGCAGCCCCTGCACAAGGGAGGGCCGAAGGCCCGACCGCCCAAAATACAACAATGAGGGGAGAAAGAATACCTTTGCTCCCCTCGTTCAGGGTTGGGAATCAGTTGCGGCTGGGTAGTTACTCTGAATCTACGAATGCGTCAGGAGTAGGCGAACGGCTATTTGTGCCGACGCTCCTGATGGAAAGGGATGTTGAAAGGAGCAGATTGATGTCGACTTCCTCTGAGTTTCTTGTCGTCGGCGCCGGAATCTTTGGGGTGACGACTGCTTTGTCATTGCGGAGCCGCGGGTACAGCGTTACCTTGATCGATCCAGGACCTCTTCCCTATGCCCTGGCTGCCTCCACTGATGTCAGCAAGGTGGTACGCATGGAGTACGGCAGCAACCGCCAATATATGCGCATGGTGATTGGCGCGATCGAGGGATTCCATCGCTGGAACGAGCTATTTGGGGAGACGCTGTATCACGAGACCGGCGTTCTGGCGGCCACGAAGGATCCTATGCGCGAAAGCGAGTTCGTCAACGACAGCTATCAGATGTTACTGGAGGAGGGGCAGAGCCCGGAACGGCTGACCGGGGAAGAGATAACGCGGCGGTTTCCGGCCTGGACAACTGGGACTTACGTTGACGGCTTCTATAATCGGCGCGGCGGCTACGCAGAAAGCGGGCGTGTCGTCGGCAAGCTGGTTGAGCATGCAGCGGCCGTCGGGGTCGAGGTGCAGCCCGGTCAGACGGCCCATGAACTCGTGTTGAACGGCAGCCGTGTAAATGGGATGCGAACACGCGAGGGGGCGACCTTCAATTCTGATCACACTGTACTTGCAGCAGGGTCGTGGACGCCCTGGTTGCTGCCGGAACTGCAGTCGGTGATGACGGCGACAGGCCACCCGATCTTTCACCTGAAACCGAAGGATCCCACGCCCTTTACGGAGCCCGAGTTTGTGGTATTTTTTGGAGACACGGCCCGCACCGGCTGGTATGGGTTCCCGATGCTGCGCGAAGGCATAGTCAAGATCTCACGGCACGGGGTCGGCGTGACTCTTCACCCGGAGAACGATGAGCGCACGGTATACGAGGAGGATTTTACACAACTGCGTCTCTTCCTGGAGGACACATTCCCTGCGCTCCTGGATGCTGAAATCACCTACACGCGACGCTGTCTGTACAATGACACGCTCGATGAACATTTCTGGATCGACCATCACCCGGAGAAAGAGGGGCTGAGCGTTGCTACGGGCGGGAGCGGACACGGCTTTAAGTTCGGTCCGGTGCTTGGGGACTTGATCGCCGACGTGGTGGAAGACAAGCCAAATGACTGGGCAGAGATGTTCCGCTGGCGCGAGCTCTCCCCGGGCACGACGGGGCAGGAGGCTTCCCGTTACCACGGGGATGCGAACGGCGCCGGGTAGGCAGTTGCACGAACTTGGGACGCACTAGAGCAACTACTCGATCACACACGGGCTTCGAAATGACTCTACACTTTGGCCTTGAAGAATATGACCGCGCGGCTGACTTCGTGCGTGCTCGGACAGAGCAGCAAGGAATGAGACTGTCAGAGAGGCGGCCTATCGGGCTGATTCTCGGCAGTGGGCTAAATCCGCTGGCAGAGGCGATCGAGGAGGCAGTAGCGATTCCTTTCGAGGAAATCCCGCACTTCTCAACCAGCACTGCACCCGGGCATGAGGGGCGCTTAATCGTCGGCAAACTGGCCGGTAAGACGGTGGCGGCCATGCAAGGGCGAATCCATTTGTACGAGGGGTATTCGGCGGAGGAGATTACTTTTCCGATCAGAGTGATGCAACGTCTCGGCGTCGGGACGCTGATCCTGACCAACGCGGCAGGTGGTCTGAATCCCAGCTTTCGCGCCGGCGATTTCATGTTGATCGAGGATCACCTGAACTTTGTCGGCATGGCGGGTCACAATCCTTTAATGGGCCCTAACATGGATGCGTTTGGAACTCGTTTTCCGTCGATGACCCATGCCTATCCGCGTTCTTTGCGTGAAGCGGCCCTGGAGTCTGCGCGGGAACTTGAGGTCACGCTACACCAGGGGGTGTACGCATTCCTGGCCGGCCCGAATTTTGAAACGCCGGCGGAGGTTCGCTATTTGCGGCAGGTGGGAGCGGACGCGGTGGGGATGAGCACTGTACCGGAGGCGCTGGTGGCGGTTCATGCGGGCATGAAGGTGTTGGGCATCAGCACGATCACAAATGTGGCAATCGATCAGTTGGACGCGGGGAGTGAGACCAGCCACGAAGAGGTCTTGGAAACAGGAAGAATCGTTGTGCCTCAATTGACGGCACTGCTGATGGCAATACTCGAACGCATTTAACCTGGAGCGGCAAGGGTCGAAACAAAAAGCAGGGCACATTATCTGTGTCCCTGCTTTTTTCGTTATTAGCCAAGCCTCTGCGATTGGACAAAGGCGGGCCGAGCGTTTTACACGACGGGAGCGTCAGTTATGGAGCGGCCGCGGCCATCGACTCTTCCTCTGTCGGGTCAACTATTTTGAGGTTGGCATCTTCCGGACGCTCTTCTCTCATGGCTTTGACGTATTCGATATGTGCCGGCTGCCGCACGAAACCGAAGCGGTTGTTGATGCCCAGCATGCCGGTGTTGTTGGTATTGTTCCAAGTTCGGATTTCTCCGAATCCTTTCGCGAGGGCAAATTCGACAGATTTCAGTTTCAATGCAGTGGCAATGCCGCGCTGCCGATAGGACCGAATTACGCCGGTGATACCGACATATAGCAGGTTTGCATCGGCCTGGCTGGACCACAGATTGGTCATGCCAACGTATTCACCCTTGTCGAGCGCGACAAACCAGGCGTCAGGTATCAGATTAGTGCGCTCCCATATTTTCTGAAATTCCTCAAAGGGCACTTGCGAGGGTGGCTCCGGGCTAGGAACGTCGCGGTCGACCAACCACTCCAACTCGTAGAGCTTCCGATCCCGATCTGGATCGGATTCCAGCTCGGCAACAGTTTTGATCTCGATTCCCTGCTCAGCCATGCGCTGGGGGTATCGACTCCAGTCGGCCAGGTTTAGACTGGTTGGGTCCATCCGGGACTCCCAGTCGCGCATTTTCTCGGTGAAGCCAAGTTTGTTGGCAAACCGAACACCATCCTCGTAGTCTTCGCGCGTGCTCGCGAGAAGGCGCAGCGGGTCGAACTGTTGCATCTCCTGGCACAAGTGTTGCCATAAGGCAGTACCTACGCCGCGATTTCGGAACTCCGGCAGCACGTCTACGCTAACAAACAGTTTGCCGGGATGGTTTATCCACAGGGACTGGCCGTAGGAGGCAAAACCCACGGGTTTGCCTTCAAATTGGCCGAAAAAGCGGCCTCTCTTGGTGGCTTTTGATCGTTTCTCGTCGGATTCCTTCCATTCTTCCACGGTGTCAGGATATTCTACCCAGACGGCGTTCACGATGTCGACTGCCTGGCGGTAGTCATCGTCACTCTGTTCAAAAGGTCGAATTGTAATCAAGGCTCATACTCCATTCTAGAGAATCATCGGATTTCCGGGGTTTGAAGACGACGAAACACTGGCTCTTCGCTTCTCATATCAGCTGGTACGTCTTCTGCTTTTTCTGCCAATAAAAAAACCGTGGAGCGGTCAAAACACGCGTCCACGGTTTGGGAAACAGTCCAGGGGTGACTCAACGGTCAGGCGCAAATCTCCCTGTAAAGGACGCGTAGCAACCAAAATCGACAGACAGCTTAATTCGCATGGTGTTCGCTCCTTTCTGTGTGGGTGACGGTTCAGCACCGATTTTGTGTCAAGGCACGCCGGCTAATGTAGCACGGATCTTATTCTGAGTCAAAACGGCGGTGACGTCGAACGGGCCGGTGTCATCACAAGTTCTATTGCAACGATTCGGTAATGACGCCGGCGAGAACGGCGGCGGATTCAGCGTTCACAACTGCCTGTATCTGATTGACCAGATCGTCCAGCGGCAGTTCGTCAGTTTCGTCGCTGCGGCGCAGTTTCAGTTCGGCTACCCCGTTTTTCACGCCCCTGGCCCCGATTGTCAAACGCATTGGGATTCCCAAGAGATCGGCGTCGTTGAACTTCACGCCGGCCCTCTCATCGCGGTCGTCATACAACACTTCCAATCCGGCTTCCTGCAGCTGCTGGTAGACTCGGTCGGCCACTTCGGTCACTTCAGGTGTGCGTCTTGTCGCCAGGCTAACAATGTAAACCTGGTGGGGCGCGATGGTTACCGGCCAGACGATGCCGTTGTCGTCGTTGTTTGATTCAATTACGCTTGCCATCAGGCGACCGGAGCCGATCCCATAGCAGCCCATGACCATGGGCGCGCTGCCGCCATCTTCGTCGAGGAAGGTGGCATCCATGGCCTCGCTGTACTTGGTGCCAAGTTTGAAGATGTTGCCCACTTCTACGCCGCGCTCGGCTCGCATGGGGGCCCGACAGAGCGGACAGGGATGGCCGGCAGAGGCGGCGACGACATCCAGGGCCAAGTCAGGCTCATAGTCGCGTCCGCAGTTAACGTTTGTATAATGCCAGCCGTCACGATTGGCACCTGCAACCAGATTCGGGCTGCGAACAATCAGGTCGTCTACAACCAGGAGGACCTTGTCGCGGTGAATGCCGACGGGCGAGCCATAGCCTGGCTCGGCGCCAATGGCTCGGATCTCCTCGGGCTGGGCTGGCCGCAACTGGCGGGCTTTGAGCGCATTTGTCAGTTTGGTCTCGTTCAGATCCATGTCGCCGCGGACAACGACAAAGACAAACTGCTCCTTGTCCTCTCCATCCTCTTCAATCGTCGCCACTAGAAAGAGCGCTTTGGCAGTCCGACTCTGTGGAATCTCGAGAAAGTCGGACAGGGCGGCGATGGTATTGACGCCGGGGGTAGAGACTTCTTCCAAAGGAAGCGCTTCCTCTACCGCCTGGTCTTCATTCTCGGACTTTACGAAAGTGGCCACCTGCCGGTTAGCCTTGTATCCACATTCGTCACATAGGAGCAGGGTGTCTTCCCCGACTTCTGTCAGCGCCATGAATTCGTGTGCCATGGTACCGCCCATCATTCCCGTATCGCTTTCGACCGCTATCACCTCCAGGCCGGCACGGCCAAATATATTGAAATAGGCCTGGTAAACAAGAGGATAGTATTCGTCAAGACTGGCGATATCGGAATGGAAGGAGTAGCCATCTTTCATGGTGAACTCCCTGACGCGGATCAGGCCGCCCCTGGGCCGGGGCTCATCCCTGAACTTCGTTTGGATTTGGTAGAGCATGACCGGCAGCTGGCGATAGCTGTTAATTACACCGCCTGCAAGCTCCGTAATGACTTCCTCGTGGGTCATTGCCAGGACCAATTCGCGACCGGCGCGGTCGGTCAGACGGGCCAGGTCGTCTCCGATTTCATACCAGCGTCCGGTGCGTTTCCAGAGCGCGGCCGGCTGCACGACCGGCATCACGATTTCCTGCCCTTCGATGGATTCCATTTCCTCCCGCATGATATTTTCGATCTTTTTCTTGACCCGCAATCCGAGGGGCAAATACTCGAAGATTCCGGCACCTACTTGCCGGACCAGTCCTGCTCGCACCATTAGCTGGTGGCTACGAATATCGGCGTCCGCGGGCGCATCACGCAGTGTCTGGAAGAACAGTTTAGACATCCGCATTTTTATTGTCCTTTTTCAGTGTCTTGTCCGTGAATTTAAGCCTTGTGGAGTGGATCACTCCAGTTTACGACAAAGCCCACATCGCCAACCTGTGGCTTCGCGTTTATTTGTGTGCAGTTCCTCCACCCGCGGCATCGTGCGATGTATTAGCGGGTGGAGGTAGTAGGGTCTGGGGAAGAAACGGGGAGTGAGTGCGAGCGCGGCGGGGCCGACTCGGTGCCCTCTGGGCGAGGCATCAAGGCAAGCTGGACCAGGATACAGGCCTCAATTACGTGCAGGCCATTTTCATTTGCCCAGTCGGCGGCAGCGGCACTCTCGGCACCTGGCTGGAACCAGATGGCTTGCGCGCCGGCAGTTTTCGCCTGCGCGACGACGACAGGCGCCTGCGCGGGCGGCACAACCATATTGACAACTGCAGGTGTTTCCGGCAATTCGAGCAAACTGCTGTAGGCGGTATCACCTTCTATCAGGCGCTCGCGATTGTTGACGGGATAGACCCGGTAGCCGGATTCCTTAAGCTTCAGATAGATCCGATTACCGTATTTGGCCGGGTTGTTGCTGGCCCCCACCACGGCCCAAACGGGTTCGTTTACGTATTTCTCAATGAGGCCTAATTGATCCTGCATGGTTGTACCCGCCAGGAAACTGCGTCATTCCTATCGACCGGTCAGAGCGAGGCTCAAAGCAGCCTGCTCGCAGATAGAGTATACTTTCGCACAAATGACTGTGTCAAAGTTCGGGAGCGCCATTTCGTTCGAGTTGCAGGTTGTTCAGGTGCAAAGTTGCTCAGGGTCGGCGCTGGCAGGCTATCCGGCAGCGGGCTACATTGCCCAGTCGCGGGACACGCCTTATAGTTGACCTCGTTGCCAATGCGGCTTGCCTTCTGATATACTCTACTCACATTCAAATGGGCTAGTTACAACTGGTTTTTGGTACATGTCCTGAAACTCAAGTCGGTTTTGGGGGCAAAGGTCAGGCCTTAACGGACCCTAGCAAAGGAGAATTGATTGCCATGTCACTATACGAGCAGAAGCCGTGGTTAGAGAAGTACGAAGCGGGTGTACCGGAATCAATTGAATATAACGGGCAACTGACCCATGAAATGCTGGATGCTTCAGCACAGACCTATGCCAATCAGGTGGCGACACGCCTCCTGCTCGCCTATCTGCCTCTGGGCATCACCGTTCAGGCCAAGCAGACGTATACCGAACTGAAAGACAGGGTTGATCGCTTTGCCTTTGCCTTGCGCCGAATCGGATTGCAGCAAGGCGACCGAATCGCCATCATGCTGCCTAACATACCCCAACAGGTCATTGCTTTTTTCGGGGCGCTAAAGGCCGGGTGTGTCATCGTCAACACAAATCCGACCTATACGCCGCGGGAGCTTAACCATCTGCTGGAGGACAGCGGCGCGACCGCCATTGTAATTTTGAGCGGATTCTACGAGCGAATCGCCCAGGCCAGAGAGAATACGGATCTCAAGCATGTGATTGTTACGGATGTACCCGACCCGTTGGGCTTTCCATTCAACAAGCTCGTCGAGAAGAAAGTGCGTGCTTCCGGCATGATGACCGATGTCCCCGACGGCCCGGGCATCTGGGCGTTCGACAACCTGATTGAGACGAGCGCTCCAAATCCTCCGAGCATTGAGGTAACTCCTGATGATGTAGTGCTCTTTCAGTACACCGGGGGCACAACCGGTTCGCCAAAGGCGGCCATGTTGACCCACCGAAACGTCATGTCCAATGTCCAGCAGATCGAGGCCTGGTACAGGGATCTCGAGTATGGCGGCGAAAAGGTGCTAGGCGCAATTCCGTTTTTCCACGTATACGGTATGACGGTTGCCATGCTCTTTTCCATGTACAACGGCTCGGAGTTGATTGTAACTCCCGACCCGCGCCAAACTGACCTGGTGCTTGATATTCTTCAGCGTGAGAAGATCACGATGTACCCTGGCATTCCCACCATGTACACGGCGATTATCAACCATCCCAAAGTCGATGATGCTGATTTAAGCTCGATCAAAGCCTGCCTTTCGGGCGGCATGTCGTTGCCGGGCGAGATTCAGCGGCGGTTTGAACAGATCACGGGCGGGAAACTGGTGGAGGGATATGGCCTGACAGAAACGTCGCCCGTGGCCTGCGCCAACCCAATCAATGGACTGCGCAAAGAGGGATCGATCGGCTTTCCCGTTCCCAGCACTGAAGTTGCGATTGTCGCACTCGAGCCGAATGAGGATGGAAAATTTGAGCCCGTAGCCGCAGGGGAAGAGGGCGAGCTAATCATTCGCGGACCGCAAGTGATGAAGGGCTATTGGAAGCGGCCCGAAGAGACGGCGGATTCGATAAACGAAGAGGGCTGGTTCCACACCGGCGACATCGCCCGCATGGATGAAGACAGCTGCATTTACATTGTGGATCGCAAAAAGGACCTGATCATAGCCAGCGGTTACAATATTGTGCCCAGGGAAGTGGAAGAGGTGCTCTATATGCACGAGGCTGTGCAGGAGGCGGCGGTGGCAGGCGTTCCGGACGCCATTCGAGGCGAAACGGTGAAGGCCTATGTTGTTTTGAAGGCGGGCCAGAAGAGCACACAGGACGAAATCACCGCTTTCTGCCGAGAACACCTTGCCCCGTACAAGATACCGAGGCTGGTGGAGTTTCGCGATGAACTGCCCAAGAGTCAGGTAGGCAAGATTCTGCGGCGGGTGCTGGTCGAGGAAGAAAAGCGAAAAATGGCGTAGGCCAGACTTTTGACTGCTTGCATCTGGCAGGCTGTTCTCTATGTGCGTCCTGGCAATGATTGCAAAGGGCGCTGCATTTGACAGTTTCGGCGCCGGCTTTTATGATGTGAGGCGTGTGCGCCCCCGTGGTGGAATTGGTATACACAGCAGGTTGAGGGCCTGTGCCCTTTAGGGCATCTCCGTTCGAGTCGGAGCGGGGGCACCATAGATGAGATGCGTGAGCGAAAACCTCACGCATCTCATTTTTGTTTAGGACTTGGGTTTGCTTCGAGGTCGTAGGCTAAATTCAGTTGGGCTTAGTGAAGGCAAACATCCCGCGGTTCTGGCAGACAATGTCGGATTTAAATTCTCACTCTACTTGCTACAGGGCTTTCTCAACTACCGAGGTGTGTGAAAGCTCCCATCCCCAGATAGGTTGCGACAGGCCCCAGCTCCTCGTCTATTCGCAGCAGCTGATTGTATTTGGCGACCCGATCACTGCGGGCCGGCGCCCCGGTCTTGATCTGTCCGGTGTTGAAGGCCACGGCCAGGTCGGCGATAGTGTCATCCTCTGTCTCGCCGGAACGGTGGCTGACAACTGCGGCCCAACCCGCCCGATGGCTCATTTCGATAGCGGCGATGCTTTCGGTCAGCGTGCCAATTTGGTTGACCTTACATAGCAGGGCGTTGCAGGCACGCTCGTTGATGGCGCGCTGTATGCGCTTCACGTTCGTCACCAGCAGGTCGTCCCCGACTAACTGCACTCGATCGCCGATCTTGGCATGGAGCTGCTTCCAGCCTTCCCAGTCGTCTTCTGCCATACCGTCTTCGATTGAAATAATCGGGTAGCGATTGCTCCAGTCTGTCCAAAGTTCGGCAAGTTCTTCACTGGACAGCTCAATGCCTTCAATGTCGAGCTTGTAGCGTCCGGTTTCCTCGACATACAGTTCGCTTACCGCAGGGTCCAAGGCGAGGTAAACGTCTTCAGCGGGACGATAACCGGCTTTCTCAATCGCCCGCAAAATCACGTCGATAGCCGCTGCGTTTCCCCCCAAGCTCGGGGCGAACCCACCTTCATCGCCAACATTGGTGCTGTAGCCAGCTTCGTGAAGAACATCTTTGAGCGCGTGGTATATCTCTGTCCCCCACCTCACCGCTTCGGCAAAGGATGGGGCACCGGTTGGCATAACCATGAATTCCTGAAAGTCAGTGCTGTTAACTGCGTGTTTCCCGCCGTTAAGAATGTTCATCATGGGAACTGGAAGAGATTGCGCATTGACGCCACCCAGATAACGATAGAGAGGCAGGCCGGACGATGAGGCGGCTGCCTTGGCCACTGCCAGGCTGACACCCAGAATGGCGTTAGCGCCGAGCCTGCTTTTGTTTTCGGTGCCGTCCAATTCCAGCATGAACCGGTCGATGGTTACCTGATCCAGGGCGTCCGCTCCTTCCAATTCGCCGGCGAGAACTGTGTTGACGTTATTTACAGCCTGCAGGACACCTTTGCCCCCGTACATTGAATTGTCACCGTCCCGCAATTCAACTGCCTCATGAACGCCGGTGCTGGCGCCGCTGGGCACGGCCGCGCGGCCAGTGGCGCCGCCGCTAAGCTGAACCTCCACCTCGACGGTCGGGTTACCCCGACTGTCCAGTACCTGTCTCCCAATGATTGTCTCGATAAAGTTCATCGACCTGTCCCTTGTCTTTGTCTGCCGGCACGGGTGTCCACTTGTAACAGCTGGCTGGAACTCGTGCGGCGTTCTGTCTTCGACTGCGTACCTTGTTTGTCCGGTTCAGCAGTACATTGGTGTAAAACCCGAACAAATGGTAAGCTGCCCACTTACGATATTTCGTTAGGTGCGATACTGCAAGTTGCACACCACGTCTTTAGAATTTTTGCGTCAGGCCAATGACAATGATCTACCTTGATCACTCAGCCACGACTCCTCTGCGCCCGGAAGTACTGGAGGCGATGGAGCCATATTTCGGTTCGACCGACCGAGAGGACAACTCGAAATACGGTAACCCGTCGAGTATCCATCTCGCGGGCCGTGCGGCCCATGCCGGTCTGAGCGAAGCCCGGGGCACTATCGCTGACATCCTGGGCGCTGCCGCCAGGGAGATCATTCTAACCGGTTGTGGAAGTGAAAGCGATAACGCTGCTCTTCGAGGGATCGCTTTGGCCCGGCGCAAACAGACCGGCGCCAATCGCATTGTCACGACGGTGGTCGAGCATCACGCGGTATTAAGTACCGCTGAAGATATGCGCGACTTTTTTGGGTTTGATTTGACGCTATTGCCTGTGAACAGCGACGGGTTGGTTAGTGAAGATGCGTTGGCGGAGGCACTGGGCGACGGCTCTGACATTGCGCTGGTCAGCGTTATGTACGCCAACAATGAAGTTGGTACGGTGCAGCCGATAGGCAGACTAGGCGCGCTGTGCCGGGCGAGAAATGTACCTTTTCACACTGACGCGGTGCAGGCGGCGGGAAAGCTGCCCTTGGACGTAAACGCACTGAACGTAGATGCGCTCAGTGCCAGTGCACACAAGTTTTACGGGCCAAAAGGTGTTGGCTTTTTGTACCTCCGTCGCGGCACGCCGTTTCATCCTTTCATTACGGGCGGCAGCCACGAGGGTAGGCGGCGCGCGGGAACTGAAAACGTCCCGGGCATCGTAGGCATGGCGACGGCCCTGGCTCTGTGCGAAGCGGAGCGGGACGTTGAAATGGCCCGTCTGCAGCTGCTGCGTGACACCATCATAGGCCACACGCTGGAAGCCATACCTGGTGCGAGGCTGACCGGAAGCCCCACACAGAGACTTGCCAACCACGCCAGCTTCACAATTCGGGATGTAGAGGCGGAGGGAATCCTCATTGCCCTGGATCTGGCCGGAATTGCGGCCAGTAGCGGCAGTGCTTGCACCAGCGCCCGCCAGCAGCCAAGCCACGTGCTTGAAGCCGTCGGAATCCCCGCGGAAGAACTGGCCGGCGGTCTGCGATTAAGCCTTGGCTATAGCAACACGGCCCAACAGGTCGAGCTGCTGCTGCAAAATCTGCCGGACATCGTCGGTCAGCAGCGCCAGATAGTTCCGGCGACATTGTAAGAGCTTAAGGAATACTGCCGCGGTGTGCGGCGAATGCTTTAATTGAAACGCGAATGCGCAGCCTTCCCAGAAATCTTCCTCACCAGATAAATTCAAGGCATCACAGTCTGACGCTTGCTGGTCTGCTTAGCATGGACCTGCCAGCGATCGTCAGTGTGATCTTCTTTCTCGGGGCCCTGATCCCTGCTTCGCTCATTTTGACTCTTGGTTATCTGCCGGTAGGCTTCTTCGGTGGTGTATTCGGGCAGGGCAACATGGACAGGCTTGTTTTTGAAGGAACAGAGATTCCATTGTTGATTGGAGGGGCGGTTGTTGTCCTCTTGCTGGCTGGGCCAATCTTTTTCTGGAGGGTGAGATTTTTTCGGCGCATTTTGCTCTCCACCACCCTGGTTTCCGGTCAGATCAGGGCCCTGAACATCACAGCGTTGGAATTCAATGTAGACTACGTATACTGGTTTCAACAGCGTGCGTATGCCGGGCGCAATGCCATTCGGCGCAATCACCGTCGTGAGAAACGAGACTGTTTGCGCCCTGGCCAGAATATCACTGTGCTGGTAGACAGCACGCAGCCAGAAGCCTCAGTAGCGCTGGAACTGTACTCTCGCAAGGACCGATAAGACCGTTGGCAGAGAGCTGTTCGGTGGTTGGATTGGTATACCTGCTTTCGTTCTCATGCGTTGGTCCCCGACCCCTACACAACGCCCAAATCGTAATGCAGACTAAGCGCCACAGTTGCGCTATACTTAGCGAGGCATGGATCTTGACTGGACGTACAGGCCGCGCCGCCGACGTCGCAAAGGGTGTTTCGCTTGGAGCGGTTTGGTTCTGCTTCTGGCCGTCTACCTGTACATACAGCGTCCGGACTGGCTAGTTAGGCAACCTCCTCCGGCACTGACGACCCCCACTCCAAGCGCGCTCTACTGGCAGACGAAGGCGGAAGCGCACATTGCCGCCGGCAATTTCGGTGAGGCTGCGGCTGCTCTTCAGCGGATGGCTGAATTGGAGCCGGAGAACCCCGAACCGCTGGTAGCGCTGGCAGAACTGCACTTGATGGCGCGGCAGGTTGAGCAGGCCTACGCACTGACCAAGGAAGCTGTCCGGCTCGATGATGAGAGTGTGGCGGCGCTGGCGACGCATGCACGCGTGCTCGACTGGCGCGGCAACTACGATTCTGCCAGCGATTTCGCCTTTCAAGCGCTTGAATTGGATCCTGACAATCCCGATGTTCTGGCCGTTTTAGGTGAAATCTACAGCGACGTGGGCAATTATGCGCTTGCGTTGGAATACCTGGAAGAGGCCCTGAACATCGATCCAAGAAATGTGATGGCACGCCGTAACCTCGGCTATCTCTTTGAGATACAACGTGAGCACGAACAGGCAATTGCAGAGTACAACAGGGCCATAGAGTTGGCTCCAAACCGGCCCGATTTATATATCGAAGTGGGACGGCAGTACGAGCGACTGGAAGAGTGGGGACTGTCCATAGAGAGCTACGAAAAGGCTGTCGACGCGGGTGAAACCGCTTTCGCGCTGGACGCCCTGGGTTGGGCTCTTTGGCAAAGCGGGGACCACTTACAAGCGCTACGAGTTTTACGCAGAGCGTCAGAGTTGGAACCGGAAAACGGCCTTGTGCTTGCTCATCTGGGAATGGCCTACTATCGGCGTCTCAATTACGAAAGCGCGGCTGAAACGATGGAACAGGCCCTGGAATATCTGGATGAAGATGATATCAACGCCCAATTTACTTTGATTCTGGGACTGTCCCACGTTTTGAAGAAGCCGAAAGAATGCAACCTGGCAGTGCCTTGGCTGCATAAGACCTTGGAATTCGCGCCGGGGTTATCTTCCGCTTTGTACGGCCTCCGCCAGTGTAGTACCGGCACGTAACGCGTTGGCGGTCCACAATTCCCTGGTGGTTGTTGGCAAGAGTCTACTGACGTTGGCATAGGAAAGCGGTTCAGCCGTTACGAAGTTTCAACACACATGTCTCACAACCGGGCTCGTCTGAAATCCTCTCTACCTCGCCCGACAATCGCTGCGCCTTCACGGGGCAACGGGCGAGGCGACCCCGTCGAACCGCCGCAGCCCTCTGTGCCAATTCGTCCTCCTGTGCAAGCTGAACGAAGCGCGGTGATACGAGAGCGGGTGGCGACAAGAACGGTAACATCGAAGCGCCGGCTGCAGCGACCAGGAACGCCTCTAAGAGTATTACAACAGCCGATTCAGGCAGGTATGCGCAAGGTTTTCGACCTGCGCCGCCTGCTTTTTGTCGTGGGTGTTACTTTTATCGTGCTGCTCCTGCCCACGCCGGCTGGTCTTAGTGTGGCAGGGCACAAGGCACTGGCGTTATTTGCATTTTCCGGCTTGATATTGGCGCTGGAACCGGCTCCGCTGCCAATCGTTGCCCTGCTGGTACCCATTGTTCAGATTGCTCTCGGCGTCGATGACGCGGGCGGCGCGTTCGAGCCATTCGGCACGCCGGTCGTCTTTCTGATTCTGGGAAGTCTGTTCCTGGCTGAGGCGTTGCGGAAGCATGGCCTCACCCGCCGACTGGCGCTCCATGCAATCGTCGGCAGCAGAGGACAATTTGGTCCGCTGCTGTTCGCGCTCATGGTCATCACCGGCGGGCTGAGCATGTTCGTACTCAATACTGCAACCGCGGCAGTGCTGATCCCGGTCGCAATAACAATCGCCCAGCAGGTGCCGCGCCCTGAGGATGGACGCAAGGCACTTGCCGTGCTTATTCTTGCCATCGGTTACAGTTCCAGCATCGGCGCGATAGCCACAATAATGGGCAGCGGCGAGAATGCAATAGCTAGCGGTCTGCTGGGGCAGTTGTACGGGTTTGGTTTCGTAGACTGGATGAAATTCGGCTTGCCGGTGGTGTTATTGTTGATGCCGCTGGTTTGGTTTTTGCTGCCACGGCTATTTGCTCTGCCGGCGTTGACGATCGATGTCGAGCCGGCGAGAAGGGAGATTGAGCGGCTGGGTAGATTTTCCGGACCTGAGCGGGAAATCATAGTCGTGCTTCTGGTGTCGATCAGTCTGTGGATTGCAGGGGGGTATATCGAGCAGATTCTGAATCTGCCTGCCACGCTGTTGAGCAGCGCCGTCATTGCGATCGGGGCGGTTGCTGTGCTTTCGGTCGAAAAGATCGTCGACTGGAGTGATCTGAAGGGCGTGAACTGGGGCGTCTTCTTTGTCATTGGCGCGGGATTGACGCTGGGGGATGCACTGGAGAAGACGGGTGCAAGCGCCTGGTTTGCCAATCTGGTGGCGCCGACTTTTTCGGGGCTTCCATTCATCGGCGTTCTGGCGGCGCTGATCCTGCTGGCCTTCTGTGTCACGCAGTTCATGAACAATGTACCCCTTGGCGCAATTCTGGCACCGGTACTGATTACCCTGGGGCAGGCATCGAACATTGACCCGGTACGGCTCGTTGTCCCCACTATTTTCGCGGTTGCCTTGGCATTTGCGCTGCCCAGTGGTTCGGCACGCATGATCCTGATCGCAGTGACCGGCGTGGTAAGCAGGCGGGAGATGGTGCGCACTGGCCTGATCGTGGGGATGGCCTGTGCGGGCGTGATATTTGTGTTCTTCTATCTTCTCGGCCAATTTGGCATGATTTGAAATTGATCGCGAGTCGGGCGACATTGCAGCCAGGTGCAAAGGCTTAGACGTAATTCTTAGCAGTTACGACAGGGGGAAAAGGTATGCGAGTCTGGCTCATTGGCGCGGGACATATTGGCACGGTGGCGTTGCGGCAACTATTGAAAAATCGGGATGTGGAGATTTTCGTCAGCGACCCGTCAGACCAACCGGAAGCGGTGCTGAGCGGTCTAATCGACCGCGTCGATCTGATAGCCAACATTTCGCCTGTCAATGTAAACGAGATTGCCCGTCGCGTGCGCCCAGACCTGATCTTACTTTCTCCCGGCATTGGCGAACAGGGTTTTGGCGCAGTTGAAGGAAGCAAGGCGTTGTCCGAGGCTCTCAACTACGAGACAATTATAGCCAGCGAATACCCGTGCCTGATTCTTTCGTTGTCGAACCAAAGCTGAAGCGAGTGCCAAAATGAACCGGGACGAAAGTCAACTATAAACACTGCGCTGATATTGAACTATGACTGATGATTTCTCGCCGATCCGGCACAATCTGGGTGTTTACAGGTTGCGAGGATTCAGCGGGCGCAAGGCTGAGTTGAATACGCTGTGCCAGTGGCTGCTTGAGGCACACGAGCAGCCGGCGCTGGCAATTAGCGGGGGACAGGGGAGCGGGAAGAGTACGCTGGCTACTGCTGCCGCCTGGAACACGATCCACCACTTCCCGGATGGCATCATCTGGGTGGGGGCAGCGGGCAGGGATCGCTTCCGCATGTATGACATTGTGCGCACGCTAGATACTGTGCTCGGCACGACTCTGACGCGGGTGAGCGAGGATCGCTGGGGAATCGGCATCCTCGAACAGCTTTACCGGCGTCGACGCCTGCTCATTCTGGACGAACTTTCGGATGCGACCGATCGTGAAATTCAGACGCTGGCGGAGATCATCAGTCATCTGCGCGACTCGGGTGGTCAGTCCCACATTTTGCTCATCGATCGTGATATTCACCCGGAATTTGCCGATCTGATTGACGACCGGCATTTGCAGCTGGGTGGGCTGCCACTGTCCGAGGCGGTGGGATTTGTTCATGCGCGGGCGCCCGAATCGGTTCGCGATACGGCCTTGCGCAATGTCGAGAGCCTGCACAGTCGGACCGGCGGCAGACCCCTCAGCATGCGATTAGTGATGGGGCTGCTGATCGATTTCGGGTTGTGGAGCGAGTTGGATCAGCTTCTGGCGGAGCTGCCCGCTGAGGACGGCGCGGTGGAGATGTCGAGCGTGGCCGGTTTTGCCGTCGAGAACTTTGCCGCGTTCTGGCCGGAGGCTGGATTGATTCTGGATCGATTGGTCAGCGCGGCGGGAGGGGCAACCTACCAGGCGTTGACGGAGCTGTTTACTGTCGGGATGGGCGCCGATGATGAGAAACGCCAGACTTTCGAAGCCCTAGTGACGCGTGCCTTGGTAGAAGTGGACCTTTTCGACCGCCGCATCGTGGTGCAGCCGGTCGTCCGCCGCTATCTCGTCGAAGGCGCGGTGATGCTGGGGGAAGACTGGCATCGCCAGCACTCGCGATACTACTTGCAATTTGCGCAACGCTACCAGGAGGTGCCGCTCCAGCGCTGGAAGGAAGTGGACCCGTTTTGGGGAAACATTCACTGGGGTGCGGATTGGGCCACTGATCGGGTGGAACGGATCTTCGGCATTTCGGTGGAGGAGATTGTAGGGGAAGAGTTGGAGATCCAGGGGCTGCGCGACATGCCGATCAATTTTCCAGAGGTGCAGGACGACCTCAAATTGATGCGGGACTACGCGCTGGCGCTAGCCCACTATGCTTTTTGGCGACACCCTCCGGGAATCTGGCGCTGGCTTTGCGGGGGTGCTGTTGCCGCGATTGCGCTGGGCGACCTCGGTGATTTTGGCTGGATGCTGGCGAACATCGGGCGCCAGCGGTTCTTCAACGGCGAAGTCGAAGAGGCAATGGAGTGGCTGCAGCGGGCTTTGCGGATCTTTGACGAGCGCGACATGTTGATGGCGATGGCGTACGGTCACACCGACCTTGGAACGTCGTTTCGTGTGCTGGAGGAGCCCCGACAAGCGCTTGAACATTTTTGGCTGGCGTTTGAAGCGGCGGCACAGTTGGGCGACCCTCGTTCGCTGGCGCCGGCTTATATGAATCTTGGCAGCGCCTATCTCAGCTTGAATAATTTTGAACGGGCAATCGAACAGCATCGCAAAGCTCTGCGTGTGGCTTTACGATTGGGCGATGATGCGCTCGTGGCCAGCGCCCACAACAACCTGGGGCTGGCCATGGAGGGTATGGCCATGTACGCCGAGGCCCAGCGTGCTTACGAGTCCGCCCTGACTGTCTTCGAGCGTAATCATGACGCCACCGGCATCAGTACCTGTTACAACAACCTGGGTTCTGTCTGTTACGCAAGGCAGGATTTTGCTGCAGCACTAGCCTGGTATGAGAAAGATCTGGACCTGTCGGACGCGCGCGGGGCGTGGATGGATAAGGCGGCCACGCTTCACAACCTTGGCCATGTTGCGCTTGAACAGCAGGAATATGCGCAGGCTGGCGAATACTTCCGCCGCAGCCGCGAGCTTTACGCCGCTTTTCAACTGGATGAGTACGTGGCAGAAGAGGACGAGATGCTCACGTATGTGGCCGCGGTAGCCTCACCGGGTCGATCCCAACGCTAACAAAACGCTTACACTTTCGGTAGTTCAGAATCTTGTCAGGCGACAGGAATTATGCTACACTTTCTGATGGATTAGCACTCAAGCTATATGAGTGCTAAGGGAGTATCTGAAGGGTTGCATTTTGCGGGTAGAAACTGCCTTTGAGAGAGGGTGCAGCCGGCCAGTAAATTGCAATTGGTTTCTATTTCCCGCTGCCTAGTGGCGGGCAATCTACTATCACTGGTTTTTCATCAGAAAGAGTCGTAAAGCAAGGAGGAAGTTCGAATGAATTTGAAGCCGCTCGGTGATCGGCTGGTAGTCCAGCCCCTGGAGGGGGAAGAGCAGACTTCCACGGGCATCTATCTGCCGGAAACTGCCAAAGAGAAGCCGCAGCAGGGCGAGGTAGTCGCAGCGGGACCTGGCGCCCGGGACGAAGACGGCAAACGCATTGCCATGGATGTCTCCGTTGGTGATATCGTTCTTTACGCGAAGTACTCCGGCACGAACATCAAGCTGGATGCTACCGAGGTCCTGATTCTCAAAGAATCGGATGTCTTGGCGCTCGTCGGATAATAGCTGGTATTACACTGAATTAGCTCAATTAACCCGCTGCTGGAGTGCGGGTCAAACTGGAGGAGACAGACCGCGATGGCAAAGCAACTTGTGTTTGAAGAAGAAGCCCGCCGCAGCCTGAAGCAGGGTATCGATGCCCTGGCAGATGCGGTAAAGACCACGCTTGGCCCCAAAGGCCGCAACGTGGCGCTAGATAAGAAGTGGGGCAGCCCCACCGTCACCCACGACGGCGTAACCGTTGCCAAAGAGATCGAACTTGAGGACCCGTTCCAGAATATGGGCGCGCAGCTTCTCAAGGAAGCCGCCACCAAGACCAACGACATCGCCGGCGACGGCACGACCACCGCGACCGTTTTGGCGCAGTCGATTGTCACCGAAGGGCTCAAAAACGTTACCGCCGGCGCCAATCCGATGCTGCTTAAGCGTGGCATTGAGGCCAGCTGCGACGCAATTGTCGCTGCGCTCAAGGAAATGGCGACGCCAGTTTCCGGTGAGGAAGAGATTGCCCAGGTCGCCAGCAATTCGGCCGCAGACACGCAGATCGGCAACCTGATCGCCGAGGTCATGGCCAAGGTTGGCAAGGACGGCGTCATCACCGTCGAAGAGAGCAAGGGGCTCCAGTTTGAGACCGAGTACGTCGAGGGTATGCAGCTCGACCGCGGCTACTTGAGCCCGTATTTCGTCACTAACAATGAGAGGATGGAGGCGGAGCTCGATGCGCCTTATCTCCTGATCACTGACAAGAAGATCAGCAGCGCGCAGGACATCGTGCCTCTGCTGGAGAAGCTGGTCCAGGTTGGCAAGCGCGAGCTTATCGTGATTGCCGAGGACGTGGACGGCGAGGCGCTGGCCACGCTGGTGCTCAACAAGCTGCGCGGCATGTTTAACGCGATGGCCATCAAGGCACCCGGCTTCGGCGACCGCCGCAAGGCTATGCTGCGCGACATCGCCATTCTCACCGGCGGGCAGATCCTCTCCGAAGAGGTCGGCCGCACGCTTGAGAGCGCCCAGCTGGAAGACCTCGGTCAGGCTGACAAGGTCATCAGCACGAAGGACGCCACGACGATTGTCGGCGGCCACGGCGGGAGCGAGGAGATCCAGGGTAGGATTGAAGAGATCCGAGCCGAGATCGATGCCAGCACCAGCGACTATGACCGCGAGAAACTGCAAGAGCGCCTGGCCAAGCTGGCCGGCGGTGTTGCCATCCTGCGCGTAGGCGCTGCCACCGAGACCGAACTCAAGTACCGCAAGACCCGCGTAGAAGACGCTCTGAGCGCCACTCGCGCTGCGGTAGAGGAGGGCGTGGTGCCCGGCGGCGGTGTTGCCCTGATCAATTCCGTCTCCGCCCTGGATAGCGTCAATCTGGACGATGCCGACGCCGCGACCGGCGCCCGCATTCTGACCCGCGCCCTGGAAGAGCCGATGCGCATGATCGCCACCAACGCCGGTCTCGACGGCGCGGTTGTGATTGAGAAGGTGCGCGGTCTGCACGAAGACGGCAAGGCCAACACCGGCTACGACGTCATTCAGAACGACTACGTCGACATGATGGACGCCGGCCTCTCCGACCCGGTCAAGGTCACCCGCAGCGCGGTGGAAAACGCCAGCTCGATTGCGGCGATGATTCTGACGACGGCGGCGCTGATTACGGACATTCCTGAGGAAGAGAAGCCGATGCCAGCCGGAGACCCCGGCATGGGCGGCATGGGCGGCATGATGTAGGGTTGGCTGGTTCTTGAATTGAATAGAGATGGGAAGGGCGCCGGGAGGAGATTCTCCGGCGCCCTTTCTTCTTTGTGGAACTCAGCACTCGTTCAAATTGGAAAGGGAACTCAGAAGCCTCTTATTTGGCTTCGAAAATGTCCTTCAGGACAATAGTGAATCCATCTAGCGTTGGAGATATAAGGCTCTGTTCGTCCCCGAAAATACCGCTCACTTCGAAACGATTTTCTCCCTGAAGCAGGACCATGATGGTACGGGCGTCCGGGTCCACAATCCAATATTCTTGGACGCCATGTTTGGCGTACAGATCGAGCTTCGTTGTCCGGTCTCGATCGGCAGTCGCGGGGGAGAGGATCTCGACCACTAGATCGGGCGCGCCGCGGACGTTCTCACGAGTTAGGATGTGGCTGCGTTGCTTGGAGACATACAGGATGTCCGGCTTCACCACATCCCTATCCGACAAGACTACATCCGTAAGGACCGGATAGACTCTCCCCAGATCCCGCTCTCTTACAAATACCCCGACCTTGTACAAAAGATTGCTCAAAACCAATTGATGGTATGTAGGCGGCGTCGTAAACATGACCAACTCGCCACCAATAAGCTCGCAATGCTCTTCCTCCGGAGTCTTCATGTAATCGACGTAGGTGAGTTTGGTCTGCATATCGCTCACATTGGGCCTCACTGGTGGATGCGGGACGAGGAAGGACGGCGAACTTGTAGCCGAGTCCAACTACTGGAGCAGAGTGATCCCCATTATCGGAAAATGCCGGTCGAAAGCGAATGCGGCGGAGATTCCATAGCTCTGACACACGACAAAACTCGTGCAATCCGTGAACGACAGCCGCTCGGAACTGTATTGACGAAAAAGGCGTTTCGCTTCCTGGAATGAGCTTCTGTCGATAGCCACAACGGTCACAGTCCCTTTTTCTTCTGCGCCTTCCATGGCGTCGAGAAAATCAACCGCGGCTGAATGGTTCACATCGTATCTGAGCCGGGTCACAGTTTCGTCGATCACATAGTCTGTGGAATAGAGGCGTTCTCGCTGTTGCTTTAAAGTATTGTAGATGGCACGAGCTTCCTCATGATATTGATCTCTCACACTGAAAAGGGCAATCCATGCGCCCGTATCGACGAAAGTCATGACTTGGGTTGCAGGTCATAAATGAGGTCGTCGTGGTTGACAGAACCATCGGTTGATTCTGATTCCACGAATCCAACCAGATCGTTAAGAATCGCGTATCCTGCTCCAATCATGTCGTCTTCACTTGTATCAGCGTCTGTTATGTATTGGTCCCACTGTTCCTTCACATAATCGAAGAATCCGTCCACGGGCTCAACTTTGCATATGCGGGCAAGTTCCTTTCCTGCACTTGTGAAAAACGTATGTCCGGTTCTTACGCTTCTGTCGACATTCTTGGACATATTCAGAATGAGTTCCCTGCCGAAGTAGCGTGCGATAAATTTCTCCTGCGATGTGTGCTCTCCGGGATTCCTATCCGAAATAAACGTTAGGCCGGCATTTTGGTCAAGTCTTAGTAGCCCAATGCTTTCAAGATTGTGGAGGGTAACGAAGTCGGCCCCATGTCTTTCATAGAAGGTTGCATTGATATCGAACACCAGTGGTATAACCTCTGTTTCGGACTCTGTTTCGATCACCCAGACAAATCTGCAGAGCTTTGCAAATGCCTCAGCATCACCCTTATCGAGAAACGAGAGGACGTTTACCGTCCGCCTTGAAAAAGAATCAGGAGCGTTCGCTTCTCCAGCAAGTATTCGTGCCCACAAATCTTGCATCTGGCTGTCAGACACGATCCGAGTCTTAGCAAAAAAGTTTGCAATCCAGTCGTTACCCATAGTAGCTGGGTTTGCATCATCTCTCAGCAGAGGAATTGCCTTGGCGATGATGTCCTCCATATTTTTCTGGTGTATCGCCTCCTCTTGTAACCATCGTTGCCAGGCTCGCCCTTGCAAGTCAGTTATCTGGATATCGGATTTCGCCCTAACAATTGCAGCCTCAGATTCCGCCTTGGCTACCCTCCTGATTTGGGTAGGCTTATAAATTCCACCCACAGCGTCCGATACTTTCTCGATGAGGACAACAGCGGGCTTCGCCAAATCGCCAATGTTGAAGATCGGACTGGTAGGTTCAAGAGTCATTTTGGGGTTTCCTAACCAATAAACTGAGTTTCAACATTTGTCGTTCTATTGTACGTCTGACTCAGACTAGATTCGTGCAGGGACTTCAGACCGATGCACAAAAGAAGAGGGAAACTACTCAATACCCAAAAGAAATTCCTCAAGATTTACGAAGAATCCTTCCAGTGAGAGTGAGCGTAGGACCTGACCTCAAAAGGTGTTCCGGCGAATTCATTGCCGATCTCGCATTGAATCAGCATCAATGTCTTCTCGTGATCGGCGTCAACCAGCCGGAATTCCTAGACATTTTGCTTTACGTAGAGCTCGAGTTCGTCTTCCGCCCGCGTTATGCGATTGCGCGGGCAAGATTTCTACTACGAAGTTGGGCGCGCCCGGGAAGCTCTCCCCCTTACTCAAGTTGTTTCGCAGGCTCGAAACAGTGGTGCTGGAGCCTAGATCAACTTTACTAAGAAAGGCTTCCAGAGCTCAACATTTGGTGGTTTCAGATAGTCGGCGAATGTAATTCTGTCACTAGCCTAGTCACTTTAGGCCAATCCTCATTGGCTACAAGCGTTAGTCCGTCTTGCTAGCACACGTCCATCCAAGAGCTTAGCACAGTAGTGCTACAATTCAAAGAATGACAATTGGCGAACTACAATTTACGATTTCCGCCTCGGGCACGCCCACAAATAGGCAACCCTTTATCGTAAATCGAGACCTCAAGGATTAGCGAGATCACCCTCCTGAGAATTCTGATATCATCTTGCGGAACTTTCTCGCGGTTGGGACCAATTGTTATACCGATGCGCCTATTCAGTAAGATCGGTACTGGTCGATCTCCCGCTCATTTGAATAGGTACAAACTAAAAAGTAGGCGGACTCTTCCTGAATTGTCCGCCATTTCACCATCCGACATCATCACTCGTCGCCAGAGAAAAGCCGAGAACGACTTAGCTATGCAACAAGATTCTAGGTGTTCGAGGTGTAGTACGCCTCACCCGCACAGGTCCGGCACAAAGTGTCGACAAGCCCAACGACCTCCCGCTCGTTGATAATCTCCTCACCACACACATCGCATTTTGCCCGCGCCCCCGCCCGGCTGACTATCGCGGCGACGGGTCTTAACAGATTCACCCACTCGAGTGAGAGCAACTCGGCGTCGGGCATGCGCTGGTAGCCGTGCAGCATGGCGAAGTAGCGGCGCGTTTGCTCCGGTGCGTAGTGGCGGGCACGTTCGCGGACGTCGAGTTTGGGCGCGACTCGCAGCGCGCGTTCGGTCTTTACGTCGACGAAAGTGGCGGCGATCTTGCCGTAATCCTCCACTCGCAAGGTGCGACCACCAACTGAGACTCCGGTAGCAGCTTCCACACCATCTACGAAGCAGCCGTCGGTTTCGACTATCACCAGCAGACGTTTGTCCGTTCGCGGTACTTCCAGTTCCAGAATTTCTGCGGCGGCGATGGCGCAGCGGGCGCCGAGAACCTGGCGGGGACAGAGATGTTTGTGGCGGGCGGAGGCTATTTCCAGCGCGTTCTGCAACTCTTGGGGGACAGCCTGTACTGCTGTGTCGGTCGGCATCACCATGGGCGCACCTCCTCGAGTGCGGCCTTCTGTCGTCGCGCTCGGCTGACTCCTGTCTGAGCGTCGATCGCGTGCATCTGCGGCCGTTCAGCCCTATTATACCACCTGCATCAAGTCGGGTATTTGCTACGCAGCAATATCATTGGCGTGTTGGAGAGAGGCCGCACACGCGTTGGCTGCTGCAACCATGACGGAAAATCGGCGATTGTGTTAAAATGCGCAACATGACGGAGAAAGCTATCAGGAGCAAGCAAGACATCCCGCCAGATGAGACTACTGTCGTTGTCGCGATGAGCGGCGGCGTCGACAGTTCGGTGGCGGCATCCCTACTGACCGAGCAGGGCTATCGTTGCATAGGCGTGATGATGCGGTTGTGGGCAGAGGTGGCAAACGGTGAAGGGTCCGGCAACAAGTGCTGTGACGAGGAGAGCGTGAACGACGCCCGCCGCGTGGCCGATCAGCTGGGAATGCCGTTCTACTTGATCAATGTTGAGCAGCCATTCAAGGAGAAGGTGGTCGATCTCTTTATCGACGGTTACAGCGACGGTCTGACGCCAAACCCCTGCCTGGCCTGCAACCGGCACATTCGTTTCGACTATCTGCTTAATTATGCACGGCGCCTGGGCGCAGACTATCTGGCCACAGGCCACTATGCTCGATTGCGGCGGCAAGGGGACGGGAGCGTTCATCTGTTGCGAGGCGTGGATGCGCACAAGGACCAGTCCTATGTGCTCAGCGTGCTGGGACAGTCGGAGTTGAATGACTTACTTTTTCCTGTGGGAGATCTTGCCAAGGACGAGGTGCGCCGGATCGCGGCTGCGCGCGGCCTGCCCATCCACAGCAAGCACGATTCGATGGATCTCTGCTTCGTGGTTGATGACGATTATCGCCGATTTCTAAATGATTGGGCTCCGGATGCGTTGAATGCCGGCGAAATCGTGAATGTCGACGGCAAGGTACTGGGCAGGCACAACGGATTGCCGAATTACACTGTGGGCCAACGTCGGGGGCTGGGCCTGAGCGGCGCGGCCGCACCCATGTACGTAGTTGAGATGGATGCAAGCCGCAATCAGCTGGTGGTTGGGCCGGCAGAGGCACTAGGAAGAACCGAATTGCTGGCAACTGGCGTCAGTTGGACTTTGGGCCGGGCGGTTGACGCAGGAAGCCGCGTTCAGTGCCAGATTCGGTATTCGGGACACGGGTTGGACTGCACCGTGCACCCTCAGCAGGACGGCAGTGTGCGAGTCGTCTTCGATGCACCCGCTCGAGGGGTCAGCCCGGGCCAAGGGGCAGTGTTTTACGACGGTCCACACTGTCTGGGGGGAGGATTGATCGCCAGACCGGAAGCCGGCAGAAGGACTGGGGGAGAAACATCTCAGTCTTCTGTCCAACCTGTGTACTTTTCAAAGTGAGGAGGCCCTCGACTGGTTCCCGGTACGCCCTTAACGTCACTTTTTTTTAGTCCGTCAATTCTGCTGGCTTCATTGCTCGTCACCGGTTACGCCAGCATCTTTCACCTGTGGACTGGACGATCGCTGCGAGAATTGCCACAGTTTCTGTTTGCGGCCGGGGTTGGGTTTACGTTGGGGCATTGGGTGAGCCAGACTCTGCAGTGGGACACCTTACGGGTTGGGCAGCTTAGCCTGTTGGAGGCGACGGTGGCGTCCGTTCTTGCTCTATTTCTGGTAAGGACACTCATTCATTAGCGGCGAGGCACCCGCACTGCTTGTTGGGAAAGCCTGCCGGTTGAGCCAAACATTTTCCGCTCGACCTATTGCAAAAGGAGATCGTCGTGGTCAGCGCCATAGTTCGGGATATCGCCATAATCCTTGTCGCCTTGGAGATACTCATAATGAACGTGCTGCTGCTGGTGCTGATCTGGCAGGTCTGGCGATTGGTCAAGATGATAAGGGCTGAGATACAACCGGTCATAAAGGACGGCCAGGAGACTGTTGGCACGGTTAAGGGCTCAGCGGAGTTTGTCAGCACAAGTTTCATTTCACCGCTCATATCCACCAGCAGCAGGTTGGCCGGCATCTGGCGCTCCGTGCACGTGATCAGGTCGGAGTTGAAGAGTTCGATGGGCGATATTGCGCCGAAAGGGCGGCGTTCCGAAGCGCCTGACGCCAGTTCATCCCAGTCTGTACCGGAAAACTCACCGCCAACCTCTTGAACGGGACAGGAGCCACGCCTGGACCGGAGGTGAATTGCTACTGCAACTTCTGCCTGCGCATGACTTCTGCTTCAGCCACTCTCGCCCCTGCGACCGCCTCAACTTTTCAGACCAGGGCAGTGCCCGCGACAACAGTCGTACGGAATTGGATGCCATGCAGGACGAAATTGGCAGCTACTGCGTTCCCGTATACGAATTTCATTTGCAGGAAACAGTTCATTCATAGCGAATGGGTAACTACTAAGCCACAGCAGTTGACCAGCCAGCCATCCTTGGAACCATTCAGGCTCTTGATGACGCAACTGGTGTGGAGCCGCCGCCATGCTCGCCGGCCGACGCGTTGCGAAGAAGGCACACGGTCGGTGAGGGATGGTTTTGGAGGGGGGCGTTGCGGGGGCGCAGCCCCTGCACAAGGGAGGGCCGAAGGCCCGACCGCCCAAAATACAACAATGAGGGGAGAAAAAAACCATTGCTTGCCTCGTTCAGGGTTGCGAATCAGTTGCGGCTGAGTAGTTACGCGAATGGGTTGGGAGGATAGCATCCAGCGTTAACGTACGCATTTGTCATAGAACTTTCGAGGGACAGTATGAATTACTGGCAGACTGATTTGATCCGGCTGCGCGGCGTCGAGCCGGAGGACGGCGACTTATTCTGGAGTTGGAATCAGGATAGCGAGATGGCTCTCAATCTAGAATTCGTGTGGCCCCCCGTTTCCAGGGCCCAGGTGCGCCAAGAGATCGCTGCCGCGGCGCAGAAGAAAATGGAGAACGACGCCTTCCAATGGGTCATAGAAGACACAAATGGTACGCCAGTCGGCTTCATACACACGCACAACTGCAATCCTCGCAACGGTGTATTCAAGTATGGATTGGGGGTAGAAGCTTCCCACCGCCGCAAAGGCTATGCTGCGGCTGCTATTCTTGTCATACTGCGCTATTACTTTCAGGAGTTGCGCTACCAGAAGGTGACCATTCAGATGCATTGCGAAAATGAGGCCTCGCGCGCCTTGCACGAACGGCTGGGTTTTGTTCGCGAAGGCGCGGTGCGGCGGGCGATCTTCACTGGCGGCCGCTACCTGGACGAACTTTTCTACGGAATGACGGTTGATGAGTGGCAGCAGCGCTACGGAGAAGCGGCAGAATGAACCGCGCCTTCAGTGCTGTCAGGCTCGATCCAGGGCATACAAATTGGCCTGTCCGGCTTCGCGAGATGCGAAGGAGGTTGGCAGAACGGCCGACGCTTCTGCCTCATCACTTCCTTGAGGTCGTTCTGCCAAAAATCGGTGGAGAGTGCTTTGCCGTTGTGCCTTCTAAGGCGGGCACGGCGGAAGTCCCTTGCGGATATGCATTTCTGCTCCCGCGCGATGCCAGGGGCGAGGGGCAGGAATATACTTTGCGCTACGAGCATGTGGCAGGTTTCGCGGCGGTGGGCGACGGCGAAATAGTGAAGGCTGTGGAGGAGAAGCTGCAGCCTGGGCAACGGACTTGCTTTTATCGAGCGGACGGGGATCACACCTTTACTGCGACCCACATCGACTTGGAAGGAATAGATTGCGGCCGCCCGGACGCGTCGGAGGCGGCCGCAATCCGGGAGATGCAGCACGCCATTTGGCACAGCCCGCCGGACGGGCTCTACCCCAGCGATCTTCATAGTGACGAAGCGGGTCTGGGTTGTTCCCTGGTGGCCCGGGTGGATGGGGCTTTGGCTGCCTTCCTGCTGGGGTTCCACCGTTTTTCTCCTGTCACAACTGCCCTGCCCTTACAGAACTATAACAGGGAACTGATGCTCGAGTCTCAGCTGCTCGCGGTCGCCCCCGGCAGGCGCAGGCGCCGGATTGGCCAGTTGCTGAAGCGGCTGCAAGCTCGTGAGGCCATGGCCGCGGGCGTCGATCTGATCAGCTGGACGACGGACCCATTGCTCTTTGCCAACGCGCTACTCAACTTCACTCGTTTGGGCGCAGTCTCATGCGAATTCCAGCCCAGTTTCTATCCGTTTCGTAACGAGTTGAACCGGTTAACGGCGGCGCGACTGATTATATTGTGGCCGGTGCGCTCGCGACGGGTTCAGAAGGCATTGCAGGACGAAGTGCAGCCGGGACCTTGCGACGTCGAGGCAGACCCGGAACTGGTTGTCGTCAACCAGGGCAGTGGGGCACCGGTCTTTGACGCTGCGTGTGCTCGGATCGCCATTGAGATTCCGGGAGATTGGGTGGCTCTTCAGCGCCTGGACTGGCAGGCGGCCCAGCGCTGGCGCGACACAACCACACGCCTGCTGGACCATTACATCGGTTCAGGGCAAGGCGAATATGTCATCACAAATACAGGAGTGAGTGGGGCGCGCCGCTATCTAATTGGCGAGCAGGTGGAGGGCGAGCGTGTGGAGGAGATTCTTGCTCCGGCAGACTGAAACAGGGTCCCGCTTCTGTATCCCTACTGAGGGCACTACACCTTTCGTTCATAGATTGTGCGGCCAGGAGTCAGATCAAGAGACGGTCAATCTCAACATCGTGGCGCCTCTTTCGGGCTTGCACCAGTGCGCGCTGTCTGAGGACGCGCGGCAGGCCGAGCAGGCCCGCTAACTGTCCTTTCAAACGGGAGCGGGCAGCTGTCCCACGACAGTTGCGGAGCGCGTCGGCTGCAATCGAGAGTTGGGCACCGACAATATGTGAAAAGTGACATTGAAGGAGTGAGGAGGGCATGTTTTTCGCGAGCGTCCAGATGGTGTTGCGGCCCACGTAGTAGCTACTCAGCTCGTCGCCGCCGCTAGCGCCGAGTTTGTGATATACCCGCGCGGCCGGGGCAAAGACGGCCTGCCAACCCAGAAGCTGTGCCCGGAAAGAGAAGTCCACATCTTCGAGGTACATCCAGAACTCTTCGTCAAAGCCGTCGAGAGCCATCCATAGCTCACGACGCACGGCCATCGCCCCGCCACAACCTCCAAATACATCTTCAGAGCTGTCGAACTGGCCACTGTCGGTGGCCCAGACGCCCCGATTCCGTGGAATTCCGTCCCGGCCCATCATATCACCAGCGGTATGAATACGGTCGCGTTCCTCGAACAGGAGGAGCTTGGCAGCTACGATTCCCGCATGCGGATTGGCGCAGACGGTCCTGGCCAGTTCGGCCAGAAACTCAGGATCGGGTTGGGTGTCGTTGTTGAGAAGCACGATTATCCGACCGCGCGCGGCACGGGCAGCTGCATTGACGGTGGCAACGAAACCCCTGTTTACGGGGTTGCCCAGCAGGCGCACGCGGCTGGCATTCGACTGCACCCAGGCCACTGAATTGTCACTGCTGGCGTCGTCGGCGAAGATGGTCTCGAAGTCGGAGAAGGACTGCGAAGCCAAACCGGCGAACAGGTCGGGCAGATGGCGGCTGCCGTTGTAGTTGGGGATGACTACTGAGAAGAAAGGGGAAGGTTTTTGCGGTTCGCCTACTTCGCCCGGTCTGTCTTTCTCGGTTGCTACGTCCATAGGATTGCCCACTTTATTCATTTGTTTCGGTCTGCACGTAATCCCGCAGGGCTTCTCGCCAGTCGCGCAGGGCAATGCCCAGGGCGGCGCCGGCCTGGTTGACGAGGACGGCGTGCGGTGGGGGCATCGTCGGACGGGGCCATTCGGCAGAGTTAATGGGATCGACCGGCAAGGCGGCGCGGCCGGTCAGGCGCATAAGCTCTGCCGCCCACTCGTAGCGGCTGGCGCGGCCCTCGTTGACAAGATGGTATATGCCGAAGTGCTTTGTCTTCAGCAAGAGCGCGATTGCCGCGGCCACGTCGGGCGCGTAGGTCGGATTGCCGAATTCGTCGCTGACCACGCGTAGAGCGCCATTGCGGTCGGCGGCAGCGCTTATCTTGGCGGGAAAGTTGCTGTTGCCAGTTCCGTATAGCCAGGCCACACGCACGATATAGAGGCGATCCAGGACCGCGGCTGCGGCCTGTTCGCCGGCGGCTTTGCTGCGGGCGTAAACGCTGCCCGGTGCGATCTGTTCATATTCGTGGTAGAAGCGGCCTGTATCGCCGGCGAACACTTCGTTTGTGCTGATCTGTACCAGGGTCGCGCCGCAGCGGGCGCATCCTTCGGCCAAGTATTTCGGGCCAAGGGAGTTGACAGCGAAAGCCCAGCCCGGTGCGTTCTCGGCACCGTCGACGTCGGTCCAGGCGGCGGCGTTGATGACGACATCGGGGGCGGTTTCCTCCACTGCATTGGCAATCGCCGGGTCGGCAATGTCGCGGCGGGGGCGCGTCCAGCAGGTAAGTTTTTCGGCGGTGGCAAACTGCTCCGCCAAAGCCTTTCCCAGCTGTCCGTTTGCGCCTACGATCAGAATATGGGTCATTTTGGTCATTTATGCGTGTCGTCAGGTACCGCTTCTTGTGACATGCAGGACTTCTGCGTGGACAAATCCTAGTATAACCGACAGAGCAGATTGACCGAAAGATTTTCCCGCCAGTCTTTGTTCCCCTACCCTGTGCCCGAGAAAAAACAAGAGCCTACACATGACTTTGGGGGAACGGGTTCCCTGCTATTTGCCTTGGGCCATTGCCGCATGCCTGAGGGTAGTCACAGTAACAACTGAGCCACATTGTTTGACCAGCCGGTCTTTATTGGAATTCATCAAGCTCTTGGTGACGCAAGTGGTGAGCGGCCGCCGCCGTGCTCGCGAGTGGACACGCTGCGAAGAAGGCGCACGGTCGGTGAGGCCTGGTTTTGGAGGGGGGCGTTGCGGGGGCGCGGAACTGCAGGGGTCAGGGGTCAGTGGTCAGTGGTCAGTGGTCAGTAACTTCTGCGGTTGGAGGTCGGTGGTCGGTGGGTTGAAGCGGCAAGCGGGGGAGTAGACTCCGTTCGCCAGAGACGATGCTGTGGAAGAGTAAACACGGTCGGTGAGGCATGTTTTTGTAGGGGGGCGTTGCGGGGGCGCAGCCCCTGCACAAGGGAGGGCCGAAGGCCCGACCGCACAACTGCAGTGGTCAGGGGTCAGTGATCAGTAACTTCTGCGGTTGGAGGTCGGTGGTCGGTGGGTTGAAGCGGCAAGTGGGGGAGTAGACTCCGTTCGCCAGACACGATGCTGGGGAAGAGTAAACACGGTCGGTGAGGCATGTTTTTGTAGGGGGGCGTTGCGGGGGCGCAGCCCCTGCACAAGGGAGGGCCGAAGGCCCGACCGCCCATATAGGGCGTCTGCGCCCGCAGGCGAACTGCAGAGGAAAGTGGGGGGAGACGCTTTGAATGCCAGGGGGAGGCTGCGCTGCATGGCCGCGAATTGACGATGGCTGAGTGGCTACTGGTCAAGAAGGTCAGAATTCATTCTGTCGTGGTCCAGCAAGAGTCTTACCAGGTCCGGAAGTCGATGGCGAAAGGGGAAAAGGTCGTTGAATCCGACGTGACCGCCAAAGGGCAGGATATGGACTTGCAGCAGCGGATGGGACGGCAGGGCGGCGATGTCCCCGGGTGGAATCAAGGGGTCATTGGCCGCGGTGAGAATGGAGACCGGCACGGCCAAGTCGTTAAACTCGAAAGGTCTCACGGCGTATGCATTCAAGTATTCGTCGACATCGCTGTATGAGGACATACTTTCAATGACCCAGTCGCTCATATCCCGGATGGTTGAAATCGTTTCCAAAGGGGCAAAGTCGTAGAGCTGCGGAAAGAGAGCCTGCTTTTTGCGAAGTGATTCGAGCCAGCAGCTGCGAAAATAGTTGCGAAGCAGATGGTGATCATCGAGGAGGAAGCTCGTTCGCCGAGGATTGAGAACGGGGTTGATCGCGATAGCTCGGCGCAGATTTGGGATCGGGCTGTGGGTGTGGCGCAGGGCCATGCGAACGACGAAACTGCCGCCCAGCGACGCGCCGATGAGGTAGAACGGTTTTCCTGCAGCAAGTAGGCCGACCTGCTGGGTTGCGGCATGGGCTTCCTCTATAAGGGTCGCGTAGAATACCCCCTTGTTCAGGTGGTGGGTGGGTCCATGGTCGCGCAGATTCAGGCGGACAACGTCATACCCGTCTCGGACCAGAGCACTGCCCAGCACAAGATTGTAGGCAGAATGACTATCCCCTTCCCAGCCGTGCAACAGCATTGCCAGCCCTTTGGGCTTTGTCAGGGTATCGCCGCGATTCCGGCCTGGCGTGTAGAACCCCAGTAGGCGTACGGCGCGGGCGGGATCGACGCCTGTCTGATCCGTACCGCCATCGAACAGGACCATCTGTTCGTCTTCTGTCACGAGCCTGGCATCCGCCGGAATTTGCCGACCCAGGAAGGTCTGCAAGTTGCCGCTGCGGAGGAGGCGGTGGGGCCGGTAAATTTGAGCGGGGTCGATTGCCTTGGGGGGCGCCGGATTGTTTGTCGGAATTGCCATGGTCTTATGCGATTGGAAGGGAGCTTTGATCCTGCTACTCTACTCTAATCGTGGAGATTGGGCCACATTTGGCGACTGGGACTGCGAAATTTGGCCCGTCATTCTTAGTCTTTGCACGGTGGACTACTTTGCGATACAATTCTATGATATTATTCTCGCGCCCTTCGCGAGGTCAGTTGGCCTGACTTCCTTTAACGGGCGGGTGGTGAAACCTTTATTTGAAGCCACCTCTGTCTTCTTGAATTGTACTGTAGTGGAAAACGAGGTCTCATACAATGGTCGATCAGTTAGCGCGCTTTGGAGCTGAGCCAGTTGGGATTCATCCCGACGGTGTCTCCACAGCAGCCATCGAAGCTCCTCCCCTCGAGTCTTTCCTGAACGGCGACGGGGAACAGGACGATCCAGTTTCGCAGAGAATCGATGCCTGGTGGGAGCGAACAGAGGAGGTAAAGGCCAGCGAGCACTACTACTATTTTCAACCCGTAGATGCGCTGGAAGGGCCCTGGGTACATACAGAGGGCAAGCGCAAGCTGATGTTTGCCACCTACAGCTATCTGGGACTGATAAACCATCCTCGTATAGTGGCAGCGGCCAAAGCGGCAGCGGACAAGTATGGGACCGGTACACACGGCGTCCGCATACTGGGAGGCACGCTGGATCTTCATGCTGAAATGGAAAGAACCATCGCCGATTTCGCGCGACGCGAAGAGGCGATCGTCTACAGTTCCGGTTATGTAACCAATTTGGCCACAGTAAGTACGATTGTCGGCCGGGGGGACTGGGTTTTTTCCGACAGGTGGAATCATGCCAGTATTGTCGACGGCTGTCTGCTTGCCCGCGGAAAGTTCGTCCGCTTCCGTCATAATGATATGGACGATCTTGAGAGGCAGTTGCGCCGTGCCCCGGAAGGCGCGGGCAAGCTGGTTATAGCTGACGCTGTATTCTCGATGGATGGGGATGTCTTCAATTTACCGGCGGCGCACGATCTCTGCAGGCGATACAATGCCCGGCTGATGCTTGACGAGGCCCATAGCATTGGCGTGCTTGGCAAGACCGGGCATGGCATCGAGGAGCATTTTGACATGTATGGCTCCATCGATCTGAAGATGGGCACACTCAGCAAGACTATCCCGGGCATAGGGGGTTATGTCGCCGGCAGCAACAAGCTGGTTACTTATCTGCGCCATACCGCACGCGGCTTCGTATTCAGCGCTGCACTTCCGCCCTCGGTGGCGGCGGCAATAACCGAAGGCTTCCATGTTCTGGAAGATGAAGGCGTAGAGCGTAACCGAACTCTCCTCAACAATGCGCATCAATTCACAAGCGGCCTGCAGGCCGCCGGTTTCGACACAGGTCTAACCGAGTCACCGATAGTGCCTATCATGGTCGGGACTGAAGAGCGCGCATTTGCAATGACCAAGTATTGCCAGGACAACGGCATATTCGTACTTCCCGTTTTGCCGCCGGCCGTAAAGGAAGGCACTGCGCGATTACGTGCCAACGTTACGGCTGCCCACACGACAGAGGACATCGACTTTGCACTGAGTGTCTTCATCGAGGCGGGACGCCACATTGGCGTGATCGACTGAGGCGACGGCGGGATTCACGAGTGCGCGGTACGCGCCGGGATTTGGCGCGCCATAAAGCCGAAGCAGAGTCACAATGAAACGGGTCATCTCCATAAGCTTGGGCAGCAGCAGGCGCAACAAGCGGGTCGAGACCACGCTCAGGAACGAGCAGATCGTCCTGGAACGGATCGGCGCGGATGGAGACCAGAAACGGATGCGGGAACTGTTTCTGGAATATGACGGCAGAGTGGATGCATTCGGGTTTGGAGGGGCGGACCTTGGGTTGGAGGTAAACAACCGCTACTTCCCGCTCCATTCAGTTGGCAGCATTGTGGCGGGCGTTCAGACTCCGGTAGTTGATGGCGGCGGCATTCGCGCTGTTGTCGAGCGGCAGACGGCGCAACGATTGCAGGATATTTTGCCCCCGCACCGCAAACGAGTCCTGTTCTGCGTGGCTGTTGGACGCTACGCGATGGTACGCAGTTTTCTGGACCTGGGTTACGAGCCGATTTTCGGCGATCTGGCCTTTGGTTTGGGCATCCCCGTTTTCTTGCGCAGCTTGAGCACACTCCACCTTTTGGCCAGAGTCCTGCTTCCGATAATGGCCCGATTGCCGTTTTCGTGGATATACCCCACCGGCGAACAACAGGACCAGATAGTCCCGAAATACGGTGCGCAATACGAGTGGGCCTCGGTCATCGCCGACGATTTTCATTACATTAAACAGCACCTTCCTGCGCGCCTGGAAGGCAAGACAATCGTCACAAACACCACGACTGATGACGACGTGGCTTTGCTCAAAGAGCGGGGCCTATCCCACCTTGCAACAGTTACACCGCGGCTGGACGGCCGCAGTTTCGGCACGAATGTGATGGAGGCTGCGCTTACGGCACTGGCAGGCGAAGGGCGTCCGTTGTCAGCTTCAGAACTTCAGGGGATGTTGGACGAAGAAGACATGACCCCTAACCTGCTCTCATTGGCAGGATGAGAAGGGATGGGATTACAGTTTCAAGGTAACTACTATGCCATCTACAGTGTCTGTCTTGACCAGCCCTTTATCTCTGCCGCCATTCAGGCTATCTGATTGCGTATTCGGTTTGCGGCAGCCACGTTGCTGGAGCGGCACCGCTGGAATGAGCACACAAGGTCGGTGAGGGATGGTTTTGGAGGGGGGCGTTGCGGGGGCGCAGCCCCTGCACAAGGGAGGCCGCTTGCGGCCGACCGCCCATAATACAAAGATGAATGAAGAGAGAAAACTCTTGCTGGCCTCGTTCAGAGTTGCGAATCAGTTGCGGCTGAGTAGTTACGCAAAAAGGAATAATAACTAAGCCTTGCGCGGGCCATCACAGAAAAGGAGCAGTTTTTCAGATGACGACCAGGACTGTATTAACGAATGCCGACTGCATTGTAACTATGAACGAACAGCGCGAGGAAATTGCTGACGGCGCGCTGGTATTGGAAGGAAAACAAATCGTGTGGGTGGGGGCTACCACCGACCTTCCTGTCAAATACAGGCAAGGCGGTTCGGCCGACTCCTCGACTACAAATTATGTAAATGCGGGTGGAAAGATCGTACTGCCAGGTTTCATCAATACGCATCATCACTTCTTTCAGACACTTACGCGGGTGGTTCCGGCGGCGCAGAACGCAGTGCTATTTGACTGGCTGCGGGCCCTTTATCCCATATGGTCCTTTATTGGCCCGGAGGATGTGCATGCAAGCACACAGGTGGCTTTGACGGAGTTACTGCTGAGCGGTTGCACGACCAGCAGTGATCATCACTATCTCTGGCACAACGGCTCGAGGCTTGATGACCAGTTCGCCGCGGCGGAGGGAATCGGGGTCCGGTTTCACGGTGCGAGAGGCAGTGTCAGTTTGGGCGAAAGCAAGGGCGGATTGCCGCCGGATTGGATGACGGAAGAGGAACCCGACATTCTTGTCGAAAGCCGAAGGCTGGTCGAAGAGTACCACGATGCCAGCCGCTTCTCGATGCGCCGGGTTGTGATAGGGCCGACCAGCCCCTTCAGCGTCAGCCAGGATCTGATGCGGGAAAGCGCTGCCCTAGCCCGCTCCTTCGGGCCGGAAATGGATGTCCACCTGCACTCGCATCTGGCAGAAACAGTTGACGAAGAAGAGTTTTGCATGGCGAAGTACGGGTACCGTCCTGGTACTTATGCTGAGGTTGTAGACTGGCTAGGTGACGATGTTTGGCATGCCCACTGCGTGCATCTCAGTCAGGATGAGGTCAATCATTTTGCCAGCACAAAGACGGGAGCGGCCCACTGTCCTACGAGCAACATGCGACTGGCCAGCGGCATTTCCCCGGTGCGGGCGATGCGGGACGCGGGTGTGCATGTAGGGTTGGGCGTGGACGGAAGCGCAAGCAACGACGGCAGCAACATGCTGGAGGAGGTGCGACAGTGTCTGTTGCTGCAGCGGGTGATGGGGAACCCCCATGGTATGACGGCGCGGGAAGCGCTGGAGATCGCCACGCTGGGCGGGGCTTCAGTGTTGGGTCGCGACGATGTCGGGGCGTTGGTGCCGGGAATGGCTGCCGATGTGATCGGATTTGACCTTTCGGCGCTCACTTATGCCGGCGGTGCGGTCCACGATCCGGTGGCGGCACTGGTGTTCTGTTCGCCGCAGCCGGTCGATTTTGCATTCGTCAATGGGAAACATCTGGTAGAGGACGGCATGCCACGCCACATCGATTTACCGCAGATTATCGATCGCCACAATCGTGCGGCGCTTGCGCTGTTGCGACGTGCTGAGGGCGGTTAGCGGCCACGCGAGGGAAGTCGGTAGAAGCCTGACCGGACTGGAATGCGCTGTCAGCCTCGTGCTTGCCGATCAGCATCGCGGGGCGTATAGTAGTGGGCAGATTCCAGGGACAGCCTAACCGACAACGCAGATGCGCGGCCGAACAGTCATTCTTACCCACGAAAACGCTGATTTCGATGCGCTGGCATCATTGCTAGGCGCAGCTTTGCTGTACCCGCAAGCGCTGCCTGTTCTACCATGGAAACTTAAGCGAAACGTCCAGGCTTTTCTGTCCTTGTATCGGAACCAGTTCCCCTTCATCGAGCCTCGGCATTTGCCGCGCGGCCGCGTTGAATTGGCGATGTTGGTCGACACACGCAAGTTCAACTCGGTGAAGGGAATGGACGGAAGCACACGGCATCTGGTCATTGACCATCACACGGCGACCGAGCCTCTGCCTTCGGGTTGGGAGGACTGGCAAGAGTCGCTGGGCCCACACACATCGGGCGCAAACGCTACGCTTCTGATTGAACGGCTGATGCACCAGAACACGGGACTGTCTCCGATACAGGCAACCTTGTTGGCGCTGGGGATTTATGAGGACACCGGCAGCCTGCTGTACCCGTCGACAACGCATCGAGACATTCGCTGCGCCGCGTGGTTGGTGGAGCAGGGCGCCCGCCTGGATGTGATGCGCCGATTCCTGCACTTTCCTCCCACTGCCGCACAGCAGGAACTGACAAAGCTTTTGGGTGAGCAGGCCGAGAATCTGAATGTCGCAGGACAGAACGTCCTGCTCGCTTTCGCGAATGCGCCTGACTACGAAGACGAACTCAGCGGGCCGACACACAGACTGAACGAACTCTTCAACCCGGATGCGCTGTTTGTCGTCGTCAATCTTTCCGATCATGTTCAGGTTGTGGCACGAAGCAACACAGACGCGGTAAACGTAGGTCAGATAGCCGAACTTCTCGGGGGAGGGGGCCACAAACGCGCAGCGGCGGCGCTCTTGCAGGGGGCAACTCTGAATGAGGTGCGAGAACGCATCGCAAGCCTGCTTGAGGAGCACGCGCACACGCCTGCAAATGTTGCACACATTATGAGCCGGGGACGGATTCATACTCTGGACGATGAGATGACGGTCGCTGAGGCAATGGAGTTGATGCAGCGTTACGGCCACGAAGGATTCCCTGTCTTGGAAAGGGGCGACGGCGGCGCAAGATTAGTCGGGATTCTTACACGGCGAGAGGCAGACCGCACCCTCAGCCATCGTCTGGGGTCGCTGCCGGTCCATAAGGTAATGCGGGAAGGCGACTACACAGTTCGAGCGGATGTAACGGTCAGCGCGCTTCACCGGATCATGATCGAGAGCGGTTGGGGACAGATTCCGGTCGTGGACGGTGCAGGCGAGATGATAGGCATTGTTACTCGGACGGATCTGCTGAAGCTCTGGGGAGAGGACGCGGAAGCGGCGACACAGATCCCGGATGTAAGCCGCGAGCTCGAGCGGATTCTTACGGACAGGCAGCATAGGCTCTTGTGGATAGTGGGCGAGACGGCGGCCGAAAGCGGGAATGCCGTTTACGTCGTGGGCGGTTTTGTGCGGGATCTCTTGCTGGGGAGACTCGACAGCGACGGCAGAACGGGATCAGTGGACATGGACCTGGTGGTCGAGGGCGATGCTATCGACCTGGCGGAGCGCATGCAGAGCAGGTACGGCGGGCGCATTGTTACCCATGCGCGTTTCGGCACGGCAAAATGGATTCTGGACGAGTCCGGCCATCCGCTGACCAGCCCGGAGTTGCTTGCAACCGGCGGCAACGGGGACCGGCACGACTTGCCCGACCACCTCGATTTCGTTACGGCACGCACTGAGTTTTATACGGAGCCAACAGTCTTGCCGACGGTGGAACAGGGAAGCATCAAGCTGGATCTGCACCGGCGGGACTTCACGATAAACACGCTGGCAGTGGCACTGACACCGGACCGTTGGGGCGACTTGCTTGATTTTTACGGCGGTCTGACTGACTTGCGGACAGGGAAAGTGCGAGTCTTGCACAGTCTGAGTTTTGTGGATGACCCGACCAGAATCCTGCGCGCTGTACGCTACGAGCAGCGGTTTGACTTTCGCATTGAATCACGCACGCAGGAGCATCTCCTGGACGCGGCGCCGCTGCTGGAGCGGGTGACGGGAGCGCGAATTCGGCAGGAGTTGGATCGGATCTTTCTGGAGGCAAGACCGGAGGTTGTCGTTCTGCGCCTGGAAGAGTTAGGAATTCTCAAGCAGATTCATCCTGAATTACGGGCAGGCACTGCATATGCCAAACGCAGCGCATCGTTGCGTAGAAGGTTAGAGGAAAGTATCCCAGCTGAAGTTCGACCAGAGGCGGGTAGGGTTGACTACGATACCGCAAAGAGCCAGGGTCCGAGCAGTGCTGCGGGGCGGACAGAGAGGAGGGGCCTGCCCGATCAGTTCCCGCTGGACGGCACGCCCATAGAACGTCTCTATTGGGGGCTGTTGATTTATGATTTACTTCCAATAGCATCGGGCAGCAGTGATGGGCCGTCCCAACTGGAAAAGGAACTGAGCAAACGGTTGAGACTGCGCGGCAGAACTCAGCGGTTGATGCGCCAACTCCGGACGGCCAAGGCAGGGGTGCCACAGTTGACAGCTCGCAAACAGCGACCGAGCACGATTGTCGCCCTGTTAGACCGGGCGCAACCAGCTGTGTTGCTGCTTCTTTCGGTGCTGGAGGATAGCCCGTTGGTGAGGGAGAGGCTACGGTGCTACGCGCAGACATGGCGGCACATTCATACTTCTGTGGATGGAAGCGACCTGAGACAGTTGGGATTGAAGCCGGGTCCGGAATACGGCCGCATTTTGCGCAGGTTGCGTGAGGCACTGCTGGATGGAGAGATCGAAGCAGGCGCGGCTGAACTGGAGTTGGCAAAGTCGATCATAGGCAATAAACTGGCGGCAGCCTAAGCAGGGCCGCCCGCCAGGCCTTTGGGTGGTTGGGGTTCAAGTTCACTTCAATACGAGGAAAGGTACGATGAAGATAACAGCTATCCGACCGATTTTTGCGCAGGGTGAGCGCCGCACATTTGTCTTTATCAAGGTTGAGACTGATCAGCAGGGGCTGGTCGGGTGGGGCGAGGCTTCAGTAGAAGGCAAGCCGCGGGCGGTGGCCGGTTGTGTCCAGGACATGGAGCCGATGATCCTGGGCTTTAACCCTCTTGAAGTTGAATTGTGCTGGCAGGTTCTGTACCGGAGCGGGTTCTGGCGGCAAGGGATCATCGGCCTGTCGGCTCTTTCAGGCATTGACCAGGCATTGTGGGATATCAAGGGCAAAGAGGCAGGCAAGCCGATCTATGAACTCCTCGGCGGCAAGGTGCGGGATCGGGTACGGATGTACACACACTTCGGCGGAGACACGCCGGATTCGATGGCGGAGAGCGCTATGTCGAAAGCGGCCAAGGGTTGGAACGCGGTCAAAACGGTTCCTGTGCCGATTACCAACATCCTGGACGGTCCGCGTGTTCTGGATGAAGCTGAGGCCGGCCTAAGAGCTGTGCGGGAAGCGGTTGGCAATGACGTGGACATATTGTTGGACATGCACGGTCGGGTGACGCCGCAGATGGCGATCCGCTTCGCGCAGCGATTTGAGCAGTATGAGCCGTTTTTCATGGAGGAGCCGGTGCAGGCAGAGAACCCGGCGGCGATGGCGCAAGTAGCCAGAGCGACCAGCATTCCGATTGCCACAGGGGAGCGTCTTTTTACCCGATGGGGCTTCCGCGAGATTCTGGAGACCGGGGCTGCCAGCCTGTTGCAGCCAGACGCTTGCCACGCAGGAGGCATCAGCGAGGTCCGCCGCATTGCAGCGTTGGGGGAGGTCTATTACGCAGGCCTGGCCCCACACAACCCTTACGGCCCTATATCGACGGCGGCCTGCGTCCATGTGGATTTCGCGACGCCCAACTTCGTAGTACAAGAGATGGTAGACCCCGATGACATGCCGCTTTCGATGACTGAATTCGTCGTGGAGCCCCTGACAGTCGTGGACAGCCATGTCCTGCCGCCGAACAAACCGGGATTAGGCGTTGAAGTGGACGAAGCGGCTTGTGCCCGCCATGCTCCGGACTTTAATGCGGCGGAAGTGCGAAACTCCTATCAGTCCTACCTAGCTCGCCACAGTGACGGCGGCATCGCCGATTCCTAGTCCTCAATCGTGCCCTGCGGGGCGAGAAGTCTTTCATCTAACCGGCGCGGAGTAGCCCAATGGCCCCAATTCTCTCCGGCAAACGCATCATGCTCGGCATCAGCGGCGGCATAGCTGCCTACAAGTCGGTGACGCTGGCCAGCCGCTTCACACAGGCCAACGCATTGGTGGACGTGATAATGACCCACTCGGCGGCCAAGTTCGTTGCTCCTGTGACATTTCAGGCGATCACGCAGCGAAGTGTGGCGACCGATACTTTCGAGTTCTGGCACGACGCCGGACGGTTGCGGATCGGCCATGTAGCGCTGGCCCACGCGGCTGATTTGTTCATCATTGCGCCGGCCACTGCCCACACGATAGCCCGCCTTGCTCTCGGGTTGAGCGACGATCTGCTGAGTATCACGGCGCTTAGCTACAAGGGTCCGATGCTTTTGGCGCCGGCGATGGAGACCAATATGTGGACCCATCCGGCAACAATGGGCAATGTCCAGACTTTGCGCAGTTGGGGCGTCGACTTCATTGGCCCGGCGGAGGGAAGGCTGGCGTCGGGCGAAGTGGGGGAGGGCCGGGTCGCGGAGCCGGAGGAGATTTTCGAGGTTGCTTGCAAGGTGATCGGACGGGGCGGCCCCCTGGACGGACTGCGAGTGGTGATCACAGCCGGCGGCACACGTGAGCCGATAGACCCGGTGCGATTTATGGGCAACCATTCGACAGGCAAGATGGGAGCGGCTTTGGCGCGGGCAGCGCGTGATCTGGGTGCGGAAACGGTGCTTGTCCACGCGCCGCTGGCTGTGCATCCTCCTGGCGGGGTGGCACTGGTGCCGGTTCATACCGCCCAACAGATGTATGCGGCGGTGATGGAGCAGCTGCCACAGACGGATGTCCTGATTGGCGCGGCGGCGGTGGCCGACTACCGCCCCACCAGCAGCTCCAACCAAAAGCTGAAGAAGTCAACAGGGCAGCAGGTAATCTCGCTTGAGAGGACGCCCGACATTTTGCACACGGTTGGCCAACACCGTGAGGAGAGCAGGTCAGGTCCCAAGCTGGTCATTGGGTTTGCGGCGGAAACTGATGATCTTGAAGCCAACGCCATCGATAAACTGAAGCGCAAGAACCTCGACCTGGTCGTATTAAACGACGTGAGCGCGCCCGACAGTGGATTCGCGGTGGACACCAACCGAGTTACATTGTTTGAGCGGGACGGCAACCGCGAGGCTTGGCCGTTAATGAGCAAGGATGAGGTTGCACAGGCGATATTGCAGCGCGTTGTCGTCCGGCTGGGGCGGCTCGGCTGGAAAAGGCCGAAGCCCGAAGCCGCGGACGACCAGGCCTATATCTGACATACTGACATCGAGCCAGACATTCGCCGCTTAGTCTTACGAATAGAACAGTCCGACATGCCTCTCACAGACAGACAAGAACGAGAAATCGCCGGCGCGCTGAGGGATATCGATCCGACGCAGATTGCCGTCACCCGCACATTGACGGCTTCGCAGCGCGCCCAACAAGGGCTCTCGATGATTCGAATTGCGGAGGAGGTGGCAGCATACCGCACCCGCGCGCGGATACCAGAAATGTCGCAAGGAAAGGCGCTCGGACTCGCCCGAAAGACTTGGACAGACAAGAGGGAGGCGGTGGTGACTGACCCCGAACAGGAGTTTGGTAGTTTCGTACGCGAAGTCCTTGACGCGTTGGAAGAAGTAGGCGTCCAATATTTGATAGGAGGGGCCGTAGCTGTATGGGGGTGGGGAGAGGCCCGAACCACCAGGGACTTCAATGTTGTCGTGGATCTGCCTCTTGAGCAGATGGCCCGTTTTTCCGATTCGCTGAGAGAAAGGGAGATGTTGGTCCCGGTCGAAGTGATGCTCGATCTCTACATGTCGCCGGCGGACTTGCCCATCAACGCCATCCACATGCCTACGGGCTATAAGCTGGAAATATTCTTGTTGCGGCCAGACGATCCACTGCGGGCAGTCGCGTTACAGCGGCGCCTTTTGGTCGACTTCGGCCCCAATATTGGTGAAGCCTACGTTCATTCTCCGGAAGACCTGATCCTCTATAAGCTGCAGTACTACAGGCTGAACAGCCAACCTAAACACATCCGTGATATTGGCAGCATCATCGCGATGGTTGGCGATGCCAGCCTTGAGCATGACTATTTGACGCAGTGGATTGACCGGCTGGCGTTGCAAGAGATTTGGCAAGAGATCCAAGAACAGATGTCGCGGTCAGGTCGTCAATAGGGCGGCTCCGCGGGGCCATCATAGGCGCACATGCCTATACGCGGTGAGTTCACAACTGGTAGGGTCATCTCATCGTCATGTTCATGCTTGTCCAGATGGTGAACACACAAGAAGCAGTCTTCGCCTTCCCATAGGCACTCGGAGCAGATCCATTCGGCCTGTTGGCCGCAGACCATGCAGCGCGTCTCGGGTGGATGGTTGCGCGCCATCAGGCGGATGGGCTTGCCGCTCCATTTTCCTGAGCGGACAGTTTGGGCGGAAATCTTCAGTTCGGTAGTGGTGCCGAGGTCATATTCGTACTCTGCTATGGTCCCTGGTCGAAGGACGCTGCCAATTTGGGCGTTTGTCGACTTTGTTTCACCAATTGACCACTCTTCCTCAGGCTCTCTCTCATAATAGATTTCGTTGATGAGAAACTGGCTGAGGTGGCTGCAGCAGTCCAACCAGATGACCCGCAAATATTCATCTAACTCGTCCAGCGTCGCCCGACCAGAGATCTCCAAGTGCAGCCAGTAGTTGCTGTACCAAGCATCCTCCACAAGCAAATGACAGATCTCCTGCGCTCGCCCCGGCCTCTTTGCATCAGTCTCAAACGTGCTGGCCCGTACTGCACACGTTTGCAGATGGCGAGTCATGCCCCACCGCGTGTACTCCTTGCCACAGTAGACGCAGTTTCCTCGGGTCGCTTTCTTACGCGGCATTTTTGTCACCTCTTCTCCGGCCTTGAGTGTATGGGCCAGACCTAGCCCAGGCGTCACCTACTCTTCAGGCTCCTCAACAACAACCCAATCCGTTCCCGTCCGGCCGAAGGTCTCCGGCGCGTACATTTCTTCTGCCTTGGCGGGCGGCGCTACGAAGGCGCCGGGTGTGGTGGCCCTGGCCAGGTAGCTGTATTCGTAGACACCTGCCCATAGGTAGGAGGTGAATGCCTCGGCTCGTTCGTCACGCAGGTTTTGATGTTGATACCAGCTGCCAAGCCACCGTCGTTTGCCTTGGGGCCTGTTCTGGTCGATCGGCAGGTCGGCGGTCACGGCCAGTTCCGGGTTAATGATTTCCAGGCCGGCTGGCAGCGGGTCTGCCAGAGCAACGTGGACGCGCCGAGAGGACGCTGCCATTGTCAGCCTCACTCGCACGCGGGCACCGGCACGAATGTGCCAGACACCGTCATCATCGCGGCGTACGTCATCGGGATCGTCCACTGCTTCGTAGATGCGCTCGACGGTGAAGCCGTGATCGGCCGGATCCAGGATCAGGCTCGTGGGGGCATAGCGCAGGCCCAGGCGATAATAGAGCCGGCCCTGTCCTTCTTTCTGGAGGATCAGAGGCAAGTCGCCCTGCGCGGTGGTCGCAGTATCGCGGACGAACTGCATTGGCAAGTCAAGATTGACATTTTCGGCGGAGCGCCCCTGGAAGGCCTGGCCGCCGGCATACTGGTCGCCCAACCAGATTCTGGCGACGAAGTCGGGCGTTTGGGATTCAAACAGGTTGAAATACCGGTCCATGGCCAGCAGCACCCACACGTTTTCCTGCGTGTTACCCCAGCGTCCGGCGGTACGATGACCCAGCAGTCCCCGCACCAGCTTGGTGATCAGGTCGCTTTCCGGCTGATCGACGACAAGGGCCTCCAACAGGACGGCGTCGGCGCGGCGGCTGGAATGGAGCAGCAGGTAGTCGTCATCGCTGTAGCTGGAGGCGACGGTGGCGGCGCCGGCGGTCTCGGTGACTCGGTTGTTGAGGAAGCGACGCATTTCAGAAACGGTTGATTGCGAGGGCGCATCGTCGGTCAAGACGAAGAGCAGCCAGCCGACACTCTCCAGCGACAGGTTCTCCAGGCCCTCCTCGCTTACCAGCGCGCGCGCCTTGGATGGATCGTCGTCGTTGAGAAGTTTGCGAACATAGAGCGCGTAGGAAGAGAGACTTCGCCGGGCATCGTCACTGTACCAGGAAGGGATCTGCTGCTCGATGTTGCGAAGATAGTCGAGGGAACGGCTCAGCATGTCTTCGGATACGGAATATCCTTTCAGGCGGGCGCGGGCCAGGGCGTGGGCCACGTGGACGCTGTGGTAGGGCCAGATTTCACCCCCTCGCCGCCAGATGGGGAAACCGCCGCCGTAGTCCTGCAGAGCCGCCAGTGCTTGTAGGTCGCGCTCAATGGTGCTCTCCAGCTGTTCGGGGGACGGCAGACCTTCGGCCTTGAAGGCGGTCAGGACATCGCGGAGCGCGGCCACTGCGAGCATACGGGAAGCGATCTGCTCGGAGCATTCGTAGGGGTAGCGCACGAGGTAGATGAAGGCGTCCGTAAGTGCTTGAAGGGCCGTGGAGGAAAGTGTCACTTCCAGGCCGCCGTAGTTTGGTACGGCGTCGGCAGGGGGCCGCAGGGGCTGCAGGACGGCGCCGCTTTCGTCGATTTCGCCATAGACAGCGAAGGCTTCGGTGGTGGCGGGGGTAAACACTGGCAGACTGATCTCGGCCGCGTCGGCGGTGGCGGGCTGGTTGGTGTCGATTGCGCCGAACTGGAAGCGGGCTGTGCCAGCGCTGGCCGTCTCAGTTGGGAAGCGCACTTCTACCCGGTCGTTAGCGGGGATGGTTACGGCGTAGCCCGCGGCTACATTCGTTCCGTTCCCTGGCGATACATTGGCGTTAGTCGCGCGGACTATTGCGTGTATTTCCATCGGCTCGTCGGTCTGGTTTTGCAGGACGACTGGCAGCTCAAAACTATCGCCGAAATTCAGGAAACGCGGCGCGGAGGGCCGCACCATGAGCGGCAAACGTGCAGTCAGGCTGGATTCGGCCGTGCCGAAGAAACGGCCACCGGAGACCGCTACCACCATCACCCGGTAGCGGGTCAGGTTGTCCGGCAGCGTGACCGTCACGCTGGCCTGGCCGTTTTTGTCGGTAAGTACCTCGGGCGCGAACAGGGCCAGCGGATCATAGTTGAGCCTAAGGCGAATTGGCTGCCCCTCGCCGCCATCGGCAGCTGACTCTTCGGCCATATCCTGGTCCATAGCCATTGCCGCCATTGCCTCCGGCGCTGCTTCCGCACCTCCCATGGCCATAGACGTAGATCTGGACTGCTTCATCGACTCCGAAGGCTGCGGGGTCGCAGAAGGCGCCGGCGTTTCCCTCTGCAACGACTGAGGGCTTGCAAGCAGGAGGTCGGCTCGATTGTGATGATCGCCGACGCCGTCACCGCGCTGGCTGTAGAATACGCTAACCGGGTCGATCAGCTGATAGCCGGTCAGAGCAAGAATTGCTTCATCGACAACAACCAGGGCAAACTCGGCTCCGGTCACGGGCTCGCCGTCAGCGTTGCGCACGGTTACATCGATGGTCGTCTCTGCGCCTGGCTCCAGGCGTTCGGCCTGGGGTACGGCATCAACTTGCAGGGTGCGGCTCAAGGGAGGAATCGAGAGGTTGAGTCTGCCGCGGGCGTAGGCGGGGCGGGGGGGTACGTCAGCGAGCGCGTTGCCAGCCTCGTCCACGCGCTCGGCGGCGCCAACCAGATCCACTTGCACGTGAATGTTGGGAATGTACTGCTCCTCGATGAGCACGTGCAAGGTGTGGGTCGGCCCGTCCATGGTAAACCGCTCGCTGGACACGAGGCCACCTCGTCGCAGGGTCAGGAGACCTTCTGCAGGGAAGAAGGGAGCCTGAACCAGGATTTGCGCTTTGTCGCCAGGGGCAAATTGTTCGCCATCGGGAATGAGTTGCAGGTCTTCGCGCTGCAGGTTGCCGCTGGGAGGGCGTTGCCCTCCGCTGACCCAGCGGGTCATTTCGGTCTGGTTGCGACGGCCGGCGCCGTCTTCAACGGTCGCAGTGATCCGGTATTCGCCACCTACTTTCGTGTCAAACGTGCAGGAGGCAAACTCGGACTCGGTGTCATCGGGCCCGGCGGCGGCGGTTGTCACAACTGTACATTCCTGCGTTTCTTTTTCGACTTCCTGCCACGAGCCGTCGTGATATTCCCAATCCAAGAGGGCGGCCCTTATGACGGCGCGATGGCCCTCGATTGCATTGCCGTCAATGTCGGTTACGACAATTTCAACCGAAAGCGGCTCGCCCTGCTCTACAAAGTAGCGGGCGGTCCGCAGGCCGATATAGAGGTCGGCAGGATGGAGCAGAAAACCGGCACCGCTAGTCCACGCCTGACGATTCACATCCATGACTGTTGCCGCGGCGTCAATGTAGGCGGGGAAGGGGCTCACTCTTTCGGGGTCGGTCAGGAAGTCTATTTGCAGGCTGTGCTGGCCGGCGGCGTCGGTGCGGGAACGGAGCGAGGCGCGGCCTAGGTAGCTGGACTCACCATGATAGCCCCACCACGGGGACCACTTGCCGAAAGTGAAACCGGACCAGTTCGGGGGTTCGTAGGAGCCAGTATTTGCCACCACATCCCAGACTACTTCTGCGCTTGGCAATGGGCCGCCGGCAAAGTAGCTGGCGCTTACTGTTGTAAGAGCGCGGCCGCCGGCGATGTGAGGCCCTTCGCTCACGTCAGCGCTCACTTCAAATTCAGGTCTGCGGAACTCCTGGATTTGAAAGGCGTGGTGGTGACGCGCTTCAACTTTTTCGATAGAGGACCGCAATTCTATCCATGCGTGACCCAAGTTGACATTGTCCGGCAGATCAAACTGGAAGTGGAATCCACCGAGGGCGTTGACGGAGACTTCGCCCTTGCCGATCTGGTTATTCGACTCATCACGCACTGAATATTCGAGGAAGGGCGCGGCTTCTGCCGAGACAAGGCCAACATCGCCCACTGGGCCGGGCTCAATCTGCCGCATCCACCCTTTGATGCTTACCGTTTCGCCGGGGCGGTACATTCGGCGGTCGTCAAAGACGTAGAAGCGAATGTAGGCAGACTCCTCTCGCTGCCGCCATCCATTCCAACCACTCTCGGTCCTGTAGTATTCGTAGCGGTTTTCGGGCACAAATGTAACGTCGTCTCCATCACGGGCGATGAGCAGTTGGGCGCCCCGCGAGGGGAGTTGCAGTAGAGCTGAACCGGTCTCGTCAGTTGTGGCGCGCTCCTCCTGTGGCCAGAGGGAAACGCTGACGCCTTCCATGGGTGTACCGTCATCGAGGCGGTTGGCCCAGACGTACATTTCGTCGGCATCGACAAAGGCGTCCAGGCCGATGCTGGTAACCTGCACCCAACTGATGATGCGCATCTCTTGCAACTGCCGATTAAAGACGTTGGAGAGAAAGCCACTCTCCGGCTCCACATAGAGAATCAGGTGGCCAGTATCACCGTCGAGGACGTTGGATAGAGGGATCTCCGTCTCGATGATTGTGTCGTCCTGGCGGCTGATCTGGAGGGTGCGTTCCATGACCAGTTCGCCGGGAGGAACGGCCTGGTTGTTGCGGCGGTAGTCGTTCCGCCACTGCTGGTATTCGAGGAACTGCTGCGGAGTGACACGGTAGGCGCGGACATTGACCGCATATACATTGACGGTATAGATGGGAAAAGAGGGCTGGCCATAGGGGTCGAGGATAGTAATCGGACCATTGGCCTTGGAGGTCAGGAACGCCTCCATCGGCCCGATGCGGAACTGAATTTGCTCATCTTCGGTCAGGGACTGACCAAACAGATCAGTAAGCTCGGCGGAGACGGAAACGTCGTAGTTGGTTCTGCCCTGCGTGTTGCCTGAGATCCAGATCGTATCACCGAAAACTTCGAAGGAGACGTAGTCCAGCTCCGGTTCAATGGAGATGAAAGAGGGATCGAAGGCCTCTATGTCGATGGGATTGTTGAATCGTATGGACAGGGGAGCTTGGGGTGGACACATAACGTCTCCTCCCCAACCGCACTCTGCTTGATTCAGAACAAAGGAACCTGGCGTCTTGAAGCTGTAGCTTTGGGGATGCGCGTTGACGAGCGGACCCTCGGCAGAAGGCGTGCCCGCTGCAAACGTGACAGTCACCGTCGTGTCGCGAGGTAAAGATTCAGCAGATACGAAGGCAAGCCATCTTTGGTCAGTTGAGCCTGCGATCAGGCGTTGTACACGCCTGTCGGCGGCGATCTCATCTTCTTTGGCCAAGCGCACGGGGTAGCGGCGGCCGCGGGCTGTCACTTGGGTATGCTCGATGACGGCGGCGGGGTCGATGCGCTGATCGAAGGCGGCAAAGAAGACCGGTTCCAGCGCGGCCGGTCCGCGTGTTGGATAGGCCGCTTGCAGGGTCGGCGCCGGTGTACGGAAAGTCCAATTGACAGGTTCAGCCAGTTTCTTGCCATTGGCGGACTCGGTTCCGGCGGAAATAGTTGCCGTGTATTCGGTGGCCATTGGCATCCGGGCGATGCCTTCGACATCGGCCTCGAACAGGAGCGTTTTTGTGCCCACCCATCGCCAGCGTCCTGGCACTGCAGGCGAAAGCTCGACCGGTATTTCTGCGCTTGCGAGTTCCTGGTGGCTGGTCAGCGGCACCATGGGAAGATTGAAGGTTACACTCAGTTGCGGGGCAAGAGGCACATCGCCTTCCGGAGAAAACCGCAACGCTGCCAGTGGTGCGTCCGCCTGGATATCGGGCTGGGCTTCGGCTTCAGGAGGTGGGAACGGCAGATCTACTTCCTCACCGGGACGGGGCGGGGGCAGGCTTTGGCCGGGTAGGCGCACTTGCTCGACGTCGCCTTCTTCCGTCTGGACGGGCGGCAAGCGGGTCAGCAGTTCCTGGATCTGCTGCGAGGTCAGGGGGGTGGTCTCGGCCAGGGGAGGCCTTGTCTGGCTGCCGTCCCAACCGGGCTGGCCCTCGCTTAACACAAATGGCGGCGACTCTGATTCGTCGAAATACTGCTCGTCCTCGTCGAAGAAGTCGCCTGCGTAGAAATCGTCCTCTTCACTCGCCACGTGGGCTACGGACAACCCTGAGCTAACGGGACGAGGCATGTCAACCGACCTGTTCGGGGTACAACTGAGAAGGGTCAGAGCGATCACGATAGGTATTATTGACAAGAAATGACGAGGGGACATTTTTGTTTTCTCCTCGGACTGCGAACAGATGTTATCGATGCTGTCCGCCGTGCGATCGAAATGTGCGGTGTAGTTGCGAGGAAATGCGCAATGGAGGCACCGATCTGCAGAATTCCGCTGAGATCAGTAGCCGAACCTGGAAAGCACCATCTCGAAGAATTCGGCGCCGAGATAGGCGGCGCCAATGTGCTTTATTATCTTGCCGCTTATCACTATTGTAAGAAAACGCAAGACCGGCAATCTCAGTGCGCCGGCAAGGATACCTGCAAAGTCGAATACCGGCAGAGGAAGGATCGCCAGTACAAACAGTACCGGTGTTGTATATCGGGTTGTCATTTTGTGGAGCGTTGCGTTGAACCTCCCCTGCTGGCTGACCAGATCGCGGCCCGCTTTGCCGGCAAAGTACCCTGTGAGCTCGCCAAGGCCGCTTCCGCAGCCGGCAACGATGCCGAGCAACACAGGATTCAGATGGGCCCCGAGAGCGATAATCAGAGCGAGCCCAGGGGCCGGCAGAATGACTGTGGCGCTACCAATCAGGCTTATCAGGAAACTGCTGGCGTAGCCCCACTGGCTGAATCGCTGGACTAACTCTCTCTGCGTCCCCAACCAGAAGGCGCCGACAACGATTGCAAGAACGCCGATTATTTGGAGAATCGTCAGCCAATGGTTAGGCCCAGAGCCAGGTTCCTCTGTGTCCTCGGTTTCTTCGAGAAGGGACAGGCCCTCGGGAGCCGCAGTCGGGCGGGGCGCCTGATGCATTGATTCTGCGTCGTTGGTGCGGTTCATAGTCTTTTTTTCGGTAGCGTTCTGCACGCCCCGACTCGAGAAGTGCGTTTGAATTCCTAGTATATCAGTAACTACTAAGCCACAGTAGTTGACCAGCCAGTCATCCCTGGAACCATTCAGTCTCTTGGTGACGCAACTGGTGTACAGCGGCCGCCATGCTCGCCAGCCGACACGTTGCGAAGAATGCACACGGTCGGTCAGGCATGGTTTTGGAGGGGGCGTTGCGGGGGCGCAGCCCCTGCACAAGGGAGGCCGCTTGCGGCCGACCGCCCAAAATACAACAATGAGGGGAGAAAGAACACCTTTGCTCGCCTCGTACAGGTTGGCGAATCAGTTGCGGCTGAGTAGTTACGTATATCAGATAAACAGTTTGTAGTCCGGCTACATTTACCTCCTTAGAGTCCAAGCAGGCAGGAGAGAAACGCCTCTTGGAGACACAGCGCGGCGGGAGAAAAGAAGGTTGCTCCTGCTATAGGCTCTTTCTTGGCATACGACGATTCGCAGCTAAGACGCACCGGGGGCAGTGGCAGCGCGGCGGAGCATTTCCCAGGCAGTATGAAAATTCAGGAAGGCTGCTCTGGATGGAGGGATGGACGATGCCGATGAAAGCGGACAGGAGCCGCGCTCACTCCGACTCTTCGATTTCAATTGTTATGAGAAGGTCGCCTGGAAATTCGGAGGCTCCCGCTGCCATTGGATCCCTGATGGCGAGTGCGTTAAGAACGTCCATGCCCTCGACGACCTCGCCGAAGATGGTATGGTTTCCGTTGAGCCAGGGCGTTTCGGCAAAGGTGATAAAGAACTGGCTGCCGTTCGTGCCTGGGCCTGCGTTTGCCATGGCCAGGAGGCCGGCGCGATCAAACTGGAGGCTGGCGACGATTTCATCCTGGAACTGATAGCCTGGACCGCCGGCACCGGTTCCGCTGGGATCTCCGCCCTGGGCCATGAAGTTTTCCAGCACTCGGTGGAAGTGCGTGTCGTTGTAGAATCCGTCGCGGGCGAGAAAGACGAAGTTGTTGACCGTAAGGGGCGCGTCTTCGGCGAAGAGCAGGATGCGCATATCCCCCTTCTCGGTCTTAAAAGTGGCATGGTACTGTTTGTCCGCATCGATGGTCATGTCCGGGACGGCGCTGTACATTCCGATGCGGTCGGCTGGTTCAAGGGCGGCCGCGGTACCTTCTTCGGCTTCTGGTGGTTCTTCAGTCACAGGGGAGGCGGGGGTACATGCTGTCATGACTAGCGAACAGAGCAGCAGCAGGCAGAGGGCCCAGCCAGGTGTTCGTTGGAGGCGGCGCCGGAGATTTTCCGGGCCTTCATGACTCTCACCCCAATTGCCGCTCGCAGGCAGGCTCCGTCTGAGAGTACCTTGCTTGCGGGACCGGGATTGAGCAACACAAAGAATGAAGTTTTTTGCAGAGATCAAGATTCACTCCTTACGGGAATTTGTATGTTGAGTCGAGGAGGCCGTGAAGGACCAGTTAGTGGTCACGGAATTCAAGCCTCCAAAGTGAGAAGAGGGCCAGAACCAGTGCGGCCAGGCCGACGATGGCGGCCTCCTGCAAGTTGGCCTGTGTCAGAAATATGGACGCGAGCCCGGTTGCTCCTGTTACAAGATAACACAAAAGGACCGCTTCGCGCTGACTTCCGGTCAGGCGGGCTAGCCTGTGACTGAGGTGATCTTTGCCTGCCGTCGTAAGTGGATTCTTGCCGCGGCGCAGGCGGCTTAAGAACACCAGCGACGTGTCGAAGACGGGAAGCGCCAGGATGAGAACCGGAATCATCCAGGTTATGCTTGCGCTGTTTGCGGGGAAACGCAGTTTGATGCCGACGGCGGCAAGAAGGAAACCGAGAAAGAGGCTGCCTGTGTCCCCCATAAAAACGCGGGCCGGATTCCAGTTATACACCAAGAATCCGACGCAGGCGCCGCCCAAAGCAGCAGCCAATGTTCCGACCAGGTATTGACCGCTCATGGCGGCAAGGAGCGTGAAGAATGCCGACGCCACCGTCGCCACGCCAGCGGACAGTCCGTCCATATTGTCCAGCAGATTAAATGCGTTGGTAATTCCTACGACCCAGAGAAGGGTGAGGGCGATGTCCAAGAACCCATTGAAGAGACGGACTTGCACGCCGCTGAGGATCAAGATGCAGGCGGCGGCAATCTGAAAGGCGAGCTTAAGGTAGCTGCCGACGCCGCGGCTGTCGTCAAGCGCGCCTATGAGACTGACAAGCGTGGCGCCGACGAAGATTCCCACTACCTCATTGACATAGCTGCGTTCACCCCAGACGGCGAGAGCGACGATGAAGGCGAGATAGATTGCGGCGCCGCCCATCAGCGGTACAGGTGCAAGATGGACCTTGCGCGCAGAGGGCTGGTCCAGGATACCTAGTTGAATGGCCGCATACCTCACCAGTGGTGTGCCGCCAATCGCTATAATCAGGGCGCTTGCCGCCATCAAGAGAAACGGGCTCATTTGTCAACCAAGGCTTGAACGCAGATCGTGCTACTCAAGTGAGTCAATGAACGACTGAATTCCCGGCTTATCGTCAGCGGGTGCAAGGGTAAGGGCTGTTTCTCCAAACTGAAGAGCCTGCTTGTAATTACCCAGCTCCGCGTACAACTGAGCCAATTGGAATGGAATGCGAAAGTCGTCGGGAACGATGTCCATCAGGCGCTGCAATAGACCGACCGATGCTTCAGGCCGCCCATACTGCGCGTTAATTTCGACTATCTGGATAAAGAGGGAATCCACTGCATTTTTGCTGCCCAGACCAGTCTCAAACAGGGAAATTGCCCGGTCGGCCCACTGAACTGCCTCGTCAGGGCGGCCAAGCAGTCGTGAAAGGACGACCAGATTGCGGGCGGAATCGAGGTCGGTCGGATGTTTCTCAAAGGCCTCAGAAATTGCTTCCAGCGCACCCTTGTTGTCGCCTGCCCTGGACAGGGCAGCCCCCTTTTGACCGAGCAAGGGAAGGCTATCAGGCAGCTCTTCGAGACCGCGATCCAATATTTGGTAGATTTTCTCTGATTCACCTGTCCGGAAATACACTTCAGATAGAAGAAAGTATGTATTTTCGAACCTGGCGTCAAGGGTAAGACTGTGCAGCAATGACGACTCCGCCTCCTCCATCCTGTCCAATGCGGCAAGGATTTCGGCCTGTTCATTCCACAAGTGGGCGACATTTGGACTAAGCGATAGGGCGGCGCTGTAGTAGTGTAAACTCTTTTCCAGCGACTGAAGCCGCTCCTGCGGATCGGCGGTCAGTCTCGACCAACGGCTGTACAGACGGGCCAAGTTGGCGGTGTGATCGGTATTCAGCGGGTTCACTTCCTGTGCCAGGAGGAGGACGGCCCTTGCCGCGGGCAGCAGCTCGTCCTGGCCGATGCCTGCAATATCCTGGGCATTCAGGCTCAGAACATCTTGCAGGGTGGGCTCGGCAGGTACTACTGTTGGGCCCGTCTTCGGTGCATGGGTCGCTCTTTCCAACAGGCTGCGTCCCAGAAAGAGCATATAATAATCCTCTGTCGGCCTAACTGCCAGTGCACGGCGGTACAGATCTGCGCTCTGTGCCCATGCACTGGCGCTATCGAAACTCAGTCCCTGCTTGTAGAATGTATCCGCCCGCACTTGGGCGATGTTGACCTTGCCAATGATAAAGAAGACAGAAACAGAGAGAAGGACTGCTGCACCTGCAGTTGGCAGAATGCGGCTCAACCACGCCAGTCTCGGCTCCCGTAGCTGGCGCCACGCCAGAACCAAGCCGGCAAGCAGACACCAGACCACGACAATCCATGTATATAGGCTGTAGTGTCCGGCAATGTGTTCAAGCTGCTCGGCCACGGTGCCTGATCTTGCGCCTGGCAGAAGCCTACTGGCTTGAATGAGGCCATAGAGCAACCAGCCAGCGAACAGGATTAGTCCGTACGCTACAATAGTATGCGTCAGATTGAAGTCTTTTCCTACGCCTGGACCTGCATTCGGCTTCCGTTTCCGCCGGCTATCTCTAATGGGCAGACTCTCCATACGCCTGGCCGCAAGGAGATTAGGCGTGTGTAAGATTGTCACTGATATGCCCAGAATCGTCGCGACCACCAATGTGAAAGCCACAAGCCATAATATATCGGAACCGTTGCCCGCTGCTGAATCCTGGGCGAAGCTGGTCATTCCACGCACCAATGCCATGAAAGGATTCGAAAGACCCGCGTAATTTGATGTATAGAGGTAGACCAGGGTCATCGTCACCAGCAGGTCAGAAAGGATGGTGGCTGGTAATTTGTCTTCCCATAGGCGTCTGTCAACTCCAGTCTGGCGTCGGCCTCGCCCAGACGCAGACCGTGCTGATGTCCGGCCAGGCCGTCTACCGGTGTTCCTGTCACCACTTGCTTCACTCGGACGGGTGGAGACCTCCTCCACGGCGTAAGGCACCGGGACCAGCCAACCCATTCCCAGGACGAGCAGGACCGCAGCGATGATCCAGAAGTAGATACGGGTGGCGACGACGGCAATACCGAGATGGATTTCGATATAGTGGGCGATGATAGCTGCCAGGGAAGCAACCAGCAGAAGTTGCCGGCCACGGTCCTCTATCTGAGTCTTGGATTCAGGTTGAAGGAAGACCGCAAGGGTGACAAATACAATAAGCCCCAGAATCAGCCCGGTTGGCCAATTTACGCCCAGGAAGCCGACACTTACCCCGCGCAGCAGGAACAGAACGCACAGGAGGATACCTCCCCCTATCAGCAGTGCGAAAAACAGGGCTATGTCTCGACGTGAACGAATGAGCCCGAGCCATTGCAGCGCCCAGAAGAAAATCGACAGGTAGAGGAGGGAACTGGAAAGAAAGCCGAAAACGCCGGCTATGGCCAGACTGTCCCAGGTCTCGTTGTGGGCGCGGTCGGGGCTGGCGTTGCGAGATTCGATCTGGGCCAATTCTGCGGGATAGAAGCGGTTAAACGCCATCCAAGTTGTTTCGGGGCCATAGCCTATGAGAGGACGCAGCAGATTGAAAGGGTCCCGGCTTCCATCCGGATAAGTCAAAGGCTGGTGGGGGGAGACCATCTCGGAAGTGCCCTCCCAGATGAGAACGCGGACTCGGCCTGTGCCGCCAGAACTGTCCAGCATTGTGGTCAGTCGTCCCCAGATGGGAACGTGGCGAAAGGACTGACCCAACGCGGTGGTATTGAGGAGGACAAGCAGGATGACTCCGGCCACGCCCAGCCCGACCCAGGCGGCCGTCCAGATGCGGTAATTGATTCGACGCATCCCGGTGAGAAGAAGCAAGACAAAAATATACAGACCGCCGGCGAGGCCAAGCCAGGGGCCGCGGCTTTGCGTCCAGAAAATGGCGAGAAGTTGGACGACAAGGACAAACAAGTAGGCGCCACCGGCCAACACGCTGGCAAGACTGTTGTCAGGGACTGAGGTCTGTTTGCTTTCTGCCGGCTCATTTGCCGAGGTCGGAGCGGACCCTCCCGCCAGGAGGAAAGAGAAACTAGTGACGACGCGTTCCAAGGTCAGGAAGAAGGCCATAATCAGATGCGCGGCGAGAAAGATCGGATTACCGGCATTTGCTGAAATACGAGCTGTTACGTCTTGCCCCCAAGGGAGGGGATCCTTGCCGAAGTGCTGGAACACGCCATAGATAGCGATGGGCAGGCTGGTGATGACTATTGTATGTTGGAGACGCCGCAACTGGGCCGGTTGCCTGAGATGCGCTGCTGTGAGGAGGGCAATGACCAGATAGCTGAAGAAGGTGTAGGTGCCTTGCAAGCGGTGATATGAACCCCACCAGCTTAAGGAGGGCGATATGCTCAAGAGTGTGCTGAGCAGGTAGGAGACCGCCAGAAGCAGTACAGGCAGCAATAGCGGCAGCTTCCACAGGTTGGATGGCCTCCAGTTGATCCCAGCCTGCAGTTCGTCGCTGGGCGCTGGGTTTTGGCTACCGGCTGCGGACGCACCTCCACTCGACGGCAACCAAAGTCGGCCGCCGTCGATGGCTTTCACCAGGTATGCCATTAGCATGACCAGAGAAATTGTGCGAATGAGACTGACTTTGTCCGGCTCAAACACACGGCTGGAGTATGTATTGAAGAAGAGGGGCGCGACGATCAGGGCCGCCAGCCAGCCGGCCTCGATGATCCCTTCGCAATAGTGTTGAATCTTTGCGTGCCGCATCGGTGATTCCGATAGAATGGCAGTGTCAACGCCAGATTGGAGACGAAAGGCTTCGCTGGGTTTCCCTATGTATGCGTCACAAGTGTCAAAGACTGGAGAACACGCGACTTTAGCTTGGCGAAGGTGGTCGAATGGCGAGACCCACCTGGTACAGCCGGTCGCTCGTTTTCAAGTTTGGCGGCTGCGCGGGTTGCCGTGGAAACCTCTATAACCAGGAGGGATTGCCAACTCTTGCATTCAACGCCCGCGTGCCCTCGCTACTCCGACTGCCCAGCGTCCTCTTACAGTTTCTCGCTTTCTTTCCAGATCTGCCCTAGCGCCGCAAATGCCAGTGCCGGTTGGTTTGGATTTTTTTCGTGGAACATTCCGGTATTGTAGGTCAGGATCAGCTCCTGGCGGGCGCGAGTGATGCCAACGTATAGGAGCCGCAGACGCTCCGCGGCAAATTCCTGTCGGGCTCTCCGGGATGCGAGGCCCGGGACATATTCATCCAGGGTCCCCATGTGCAGGTGCGAGGTCTGTTCCAGAGCTTCTTCTGTCAAATTGAGGCTGTCGCGTATGAACCAGCGCTCCCCTCGGTAACTTTCGTCGTCTCCACCGCTGGGAAAGCTATAGTTGCTGACCGATGCCAGGTGGACGCGGTCCCATTCCAGCCCTTTGGCCGTATGAATGGTGGCGATGGTCACTTTGCCTGGCGGCGGCTCGAAGCCGCGGGCTTCCTCACTGAAGCCGAGGATACGGCGACGATTGCGTGCGAGCTCCTCCAACTCCTTTGTCAACTCCGGAAGCCGCAGTTCGGGCCGCTCCTTTAGCTGTTTTGCAAGTAGAATGGCTACGCTGTGGGCCAGTGCCAGCTCTGAAGCATCGGTGAAGAGATCCTGTCCCAGAGTCAGGATCAGTTCGTCGATTGGAAGGATGGCGGCGGCGCACAAGCGCTTAAGATCTGTTCGGAACCTTTCGACGATCAGCCGGAAGCCTTCAAAGTCGTCGAGCCAGCCGAGTTCTTCCAGCCAGTCGTCGCCGGCGGCAGGGAAGACGAAGCGCTCGGTGTGACGCAGCCGGGCAAGTGCTTTGCCAAAGAGCAATGCCGGCTGGGGAAGAACATCGCCCGAGGCGCTTTGGTCGGTCACAGATTCCGCAGGTAGCCAGGGGGGATTGGCTTCCGCAGAGACAGCCGCGCCCTCGTCGCTGCCATTTTCTACCTTCTTGCATGGAAGCCCCCGCCGCGTCCACCAGACATCGGACCAGAATGGACTTATATGAGAGGGGTTGTGCGGTTGGCTTATGAAACGCAACGCCTTCACGAGCGCGTCAACAGCGACGCGGGTCGTGCTGGTGGACTGAAGCAGGGAATCGTCGAATGGCAGCGAGGCGTTCTCAAGAGCAATGCTGAACTCGGCGCCGCGGCGGTTATCGGGAACGAGGACAGCAACCGTTTTCTTGGAGTTATTTGGCAGCCAGCGCTGCAGACTCTTTACAAGAGTCCGAATCTCTTCAGCAGGCGTGAGGGCACGGTCATAGAGAAACACGGCTGGTTCGCCCGGCGGCGGGTTTGGCTGCGGGTCGCCGTCCTCGGTGCGCACGATGTAGGGAAGGGAAAGCGCGCTGTCTGGGGCTAGGAGCGGATGCTCTTGGCGGCTCCAGTCGATAAAAGAGTTGGCGAGCTTAATGATCGGCTCGGCACTGCGGCCTGAGTTGGGTAAAGGAAGGGCTTCTGCAGCCTCGCTGTCCACAAAAGCCCTGAGGAATCTGGGATCAGCGCTGGTAAAAGTCGTGTTGATGGCCTGGTTGGGGTCTCCAACCCGAACCCAATTGCCGTGGGCGGCGGTCAGAAGGGACAGCATCCGTTCCTGGAGGGCACTGCTGTCCTGAGCCTCGTCTTCGAGCACGTAGGGCCAGCGCTGTTGCAGGCGGGCCAGGAGATTATCGTCGGACTCGAGCGCCTGAAGCGCGAGTAGAATCAGGTCATCGAAGTCGACGCCTCCCCGAACGTTCAGCCCGCGCTGGTAGTCTTTGTAGATCTGCAGTCCGTAGGATAGTAGCGGCCAGACGCCGGACTGCTGCGCAAGCGTATTTTCGAGTGTGACGGGATCGGCGCGCAGTTCCTTTATGCGCCTAATAACAGCATCGGCAATCTCCTGGCCTGTATCGAGGAGATGGCGTTCCAGCCGGCGGGGATTGCTTGTGTGTTCCGGCTTGATGAACGCGCCCAAAAAGTCGGGGTTGGCCTGAAAGTAGTTGTTGACGGACTGCCGTTTAATGTCCAGACCGGCGCGTTCGTCAATGATGCCAAAGTCTTCACTCAGCCCTACCAGCCCCGGTCGTTCCCGAACGATGTCAGAGGCCAGGCTGTGGAGAGTTCGGACTCGATAGCCACCAGGCAGCAGGCGCCCACTCTGAATGAATTTACCGATACTGTTACGGAAATTCTCTACTGCGGCATTGGTGAAGGTGACGACGAGCACTTCGCGGTCGTCCATGGGGCCGGCGCCTGCCAGTTTTTTCACTAAATTGGCGGCCAGGCAGCTCAGTGTAAAGGTTTTGCCGCTGCCGGGCACCGCGCTAATACCGAGGCGGCCCCCGTCATAGCGGAGGACCTCCTCTTGTGCTGGACGCAGGTGTTGATCAGCGACCATGAAACTACTGCGCTTTATGTAGAATTGGAGCCGGAAGCGGGCAAGAAGTGCAGATCTCCCCGCGGCCGAACGGAGCCGAGAGGAGGGCAGGCGTGGATTGGATGCTCACGTTGATCTCAGGCCAGTGGTCCGAGCACTCTTAGGACGCCAGCAAATTGGCCTTTTGCATCCAGACTTTGGTGCGTTATCAAGGCGGGGGCAGAACGGCCGTCCTCCAGTTTGACCGTCATCTTGCGATCACGGTGAAGTTCGACCATAGTCTTTGTCGCATTCAGGTTTCTGGTATTGAAATAGATTCGGACTCGGTCGTTTTCGGGGTGATTGTCACTGCTGAACTCGACAACCTTCACGTCGTCCAGCACAGCCACCGGGTCGACTATTTGGTCCAGATAGAGCATCGCTTTCATGTAGAGCCTTCCGCGTTCCAAGTGCGAATCGATGTGAACTGTCTGTTAGTGCGTAGCCAGTGACTGTCTTCGTAGAGGGCCTTGGGTCTGAACAGTCGGCGGCGACAGTTTACCCGCACGTTGCAATTAACAGATCGGACGATAGCTCTGGACATTCTATCAGACTGCGGAACGCCGGAGCAAACCGACACCAGGGCATACGCATCTTATTGGGTGAGAACTTTCAGGAGGTAGTCAGTTTTCCAACCGGCTCGTTTACGTTTGGCAGTAATACCGATTTGGGCGCTGTTCTCGTTGGGTAAGGGATTGAAAGCCGTGCGGCGCAAGACGGCCAAGTTGTGCTGCGCATGGACCTGACGGATGCGACTGTCGTCACCATACAAGACCCAGTAGCCTGAATTCTCGATGCTCCGGTGGCTGAGCGTGGAAGCCAGGAGCTGTTTGGCATCGAAGGAAAAGATGGAATTCACATCAGATGCAAATGCTTTGGGGGCGGACGTGGGCATTTCATTCATCGTGGACCGTTTTTATCAGATTCATCTTGATTGTGGGACGCAGGCATTCTCATCTGTGTGTTGGACGAGAGCTTACGAGAGTTCATGAGCGTTTACGAGCGTTTATAAGCGTTTTCGGGTTGTCTGAGTTGCAGTTCACGGGATTTGCCTGATGGGCTGTGAGCGGTGCCTTGCCGATGCAGGCATTCTCATCTGTGTGTTGGACGAGAGTTTACGAGAGATCATGAGCGTTTACGAGCGTTTTCGGGTTGTCTGCGCTGCGGTTCATGGGATTTGCCTGATGGGCTGTGACTGGGGCCCTACCGATGCAGGATATCTCGTATGCGCGTTGGACGAGAGTTACTGCCAGGGATTTTCCTCGCTTGCGTGATGTAGTAGATAGAACCAATCGATCGGCGAAGTCATGCGAAGGGGCGCGAAGAACACCGAAGGCGCAACGGATTTCTTATGCGCGGCCCTTGGCGGCAGAGCATTTTGCTCCCGCCCATCGCTTTGGTGACAAACGTCAACGGTACTCGTCATTGCTGGATTCACTTGCCAGTGTTCTGGCCGCGAAATGTCTACAAATGTCGCGTAATGTATACAAATGTATACGTATGTCGCGCCAATTTCAGTTTTTTGGGGCGCTTTTTTGCGTCTTACCGAACAGGTCCTCGCCGTGCTTGATGGATACCGAGGCAACGTTTTTGGGATTATATACCAAAGTAACATTCAATATATGTTTCTGGCAGCACGACACGATCCCACTACGTCCGCAGTCAAGTTCTATACTCCGCATTTATCGACACGTAATTATGGCCCAAATCGCACGTCCACACTGTGGCCGCGCCCTCGCCTAGTCCCAGAGATAGGCGAACGCTGATCTCGCTCTCAGCGAAGATGGCCGACGCATCCTCTTCTTGGTAACCGGTCGGCGTACCGGCATCCACCAGTTGCAGTTCCTTGCTGCCTGCCTCTGGCTGGCCAGCCGCAATGAACAGTTGCGCATTTGTCGGGTCTACAGTAGCGCCCGAATACCCAACTGCGCCCAGGATGCGCCCCCAGTTGGCGTCGTGCCCGTAGAATGCCGTCTTAACCAGAGAACTCTTCACAACAGAATTGGCTATCTGATGCGCCTCCCCGTCGTCGCCTGCGCCTTCAACCTGGATTGTCACGAACTTGGTCACGCCCTCGCCGTTACGAACGATCAGCTTTGCCAGCTCCATCGAAGCCGCTGTAAGTGCCTCCACAAAGGCATCGTAGTCGGCGCCTTTCTCAGTTATCTCCTGGTTCCCGGCAGCTCCATTCGCCAGCATCAAAACAGTGTCATTGGTACTCGAATCGCCGTCTACGCTAATGCGATTGAAGCTGCGGTTGACTGCAACTGTCAATGCCTTCTGCAACAAGGGTTGCGCGATCACAGCGTCCGTGACAAGGGTTGCCAGCATGGTCGCCATATTGGGATGGATCATGCCCGCGCCCTTGCTGATCCCAGTAATCGTCACTGTCTGCCCGCCGACTACAACCTGTTTTGAAGCCCACTTGGGAAATACATCGGTGGTCATGATTGCCTCAGACGCCTCTTGCCAACCATCAGGCCGAAATCTGGCTGCCACTTTGGGGATTCCTTCCTCAATCTCCGAAATCGGAAGTTGCACACCAATTACACCAGTGCTCATCACAAAAGAGGTGTTGTCGGGGATTCCCAGACTCTTCTCAGCCCCCTCGGCCATGCGACGGGCGTTGGCATTGCCCTCAGCGCCCGTGCAGGCATTTGCGTTCCCGCTGTTGATGACAACGGAATGCGTCCCTTCTGGGTTCATATGCAATAGATTGCGGTTATAAAGCACGGATGCCGCCGGGAACGCGTTCTTCGTAAATACCGCCGCAGCCCGGCAAGCAATGGAGCTGGCTATTAACGCCAAATCCAATGCTCCAGTCGGTTTGACCCCGCAATGGATTCCCGCCACATCGAAACCTTTCACAGGAATCGCTGCCGATGAAGGGCCGGAAAATGCATGTTCTTTCTCAGACATAGTTTTCTCCAATGTTATTCTGGGATATAAGCCCCAACGTTTTGGGGGCATTTTACAGCGTTTCAGCTGATGGCTTTCGTCTTCAAGTTTTCTTTGGGCGAGAGCAGTGGCTTCTCAGTTCGTGCGCCTCGAATGTCCACAGTGTGGGACCGCCAAGAGTACTTTTTCGATTCAGGCAGCCTTTCGAGGCCTTGTCCCAATTCGATGCAATTATCCTGGGTTAGGTCGATCCAAGTCGATCCAGGTCGATCCAAGTCGACGGGTTTTCTTTTTTTTTGGACTGTTTTCTTGATTTCACAGACGGTTCCTCCAGCCGATTCAGGCAGCCTGACGAGGCCTAGTCTCCAGTCGATGCAATTATCCTGGGTTAGGTCGACCCAAGTCGACGTAAGTCGACCTAAGTCGACCTAAGTCGACGGGATTTCTTTTTTTTTGGACTTTTTTCTTGGGTTCGCAGACTTTTCCTCCAGCCGATTCAGGCAGCCTGACGAGGTTTGTTTCAACTCGTTGCAATTGCCTTGGGTTCGGGCGGGTTGCGACGGATTGTGTCGGCGTTTTTCCTTTTTGCAGGCCCTTACATGCTTGCGTTCGCAAGCGTTTCCTCGCCGACTTCTATAGGTATCGGAAGATGAAGAATGGGCAGCTCACAGACGTACAGCGGCCTTCCTTCGGCTTCAGATATTCTTTTGGCGGGAGTCGTGGCTTCTCAGGGACAGAGGAAACGCAACTCATTTCGGAAGCTATTATAACACACGATTTGGGCCCACAAGGGGCACCTCTAACCCGAATCTGCAGGGCATACGCATCTCATAGGGAGAGAACTATCAAGAGTTAGTCAGTTTTCCAACCAGCGCGTTTTCGTTTGGCGGCTGAAAGGGCGATTGTGGTTTCGTAGGGTTCTACCCGGTTGGCACCCATGCGCGCGGCGCGATGCCTTCAACGTGTGTTTTGACGTCAACAACTGCCGGTCGGCCTGAGGCAAAGGCCTGGTCGAGAGCGCCGGCAAGCTCGCTCGGTTTGTGTACTGTAATGCCGAGCGCGCCGAAGGATTCGGCCATTCTGGCAAAATCGGCGTCTTCGAAGAGCCAGAGCTCATCGGAACCGGTGGTTCGTCCGCCGTAGGTCTGCTCGACGCCGCCCTGCTCCTGATTGAGAGAGTGGTTGTTGTTGACGACGGTGACGGTGTTGATGCCGCAGCGCACCGCGGTTTCCAATTCGCTCAGGTGATACCAGATGCCGCCGTCGCCTGTAAAACAAAGTACGGGGCGTTCGGGCGCCGCGCACTTCGCTCCCATTGCGGCGGGCAACCCCCAACCCAGGGAGCCGGAGCAGCGAATGAAGCTCTGGTCGGCATGTTTGAGGTCGATCATGGTGCCGGTCCAGATTCCGGCATGGCCGGTATCGGAGACAAGGATCGCATCGGATGGGAGGTAGTCGGTCAGCTCGCGGCAGAGGCGCTCGGGGCGCATGGGCAGAATCTCGGCGTCAACGTGTTGCGAAACACTCGCTCGCCACGCTCGCACCAGTTCCTGGACACGACCGATCCATGAATTGCGGGGGGAGCCGGGCGCGGCACGGTCGATCATGTGCCGGAGGCTGCTCTTGACATCCCCTTGCATGCCTACCTTGACCGGGTAGTTGCGTCCGATCTCCTCGGGGTTGATATCCAGTTGGATGACTGGCGTCCCTTGAGGGGGGATTTGATAGGCGTTTGTCACCTGGCCGCCGGTGTGGCTGCCGATGAAAAAGACGAGGTCGGCTTCGCACAGGGCCTGGTTGGCGCAGGCGCGGGAGTATGAGCCGGGCACGCCGACGGCCAGCTCGTGGTCGAAGGGGAACATGGTTTTGGCATTGAGCGATGTCGCTACCGGAATAGAGAGTTTTTCGGCCAGCTCTATCAGTTCGTTGCGGGCATCGGAAGCGGCGACGCCGCCGCCGGCGACAATGACCGGTCGTTCGGCGCCGGCGAGGAGCTGGAGCGCGGCATCGATCTTCGAGGGCTCTGCCGAAGGCCGAAAAGGCGGCAACTGGGCAAACATTTCCTCGGCATAGACTTCCAGGTCGGCTTCCTGATCGACGACTCCCTGACCGGCGATGCCCTCCAAGTCGAGGTGGGTCGGGCCGGGCGTGCCTGTAGTAGCGGCTCGAAAGGCTTGGCGCAGGTAGACTGGCAGGTGTTCGGGAGTGGGGACGTAGGCGCTGTATTTGGACACAGCCGAGAACGGGTTGACGTGATCGACCTCCTGGTAGGCGTGACGCTTCTGGTTGATGAGAAGCTCACGGCCTGTCAGAGCAACCACCGGCGAACAGGCCAGGTAAGCGTCCTGGAGCCCGGCGGCGAGGTTGACGGCGCCGACGGATTGGGCCATGCACAGGCCGGGGGCTCGCTTGATACGGGCGTAGGCGTCGGCCATGTATGCGGCAGCTTTTTCGCCGTGTGTCTGCACGCGCTTGATCCCCAGTTTTTCCATTTCCATGAGGGCCCTTGGGCCGATGTAGGGCATGAAGAAAACGTGTGTGATTCCATAACCATGAACTGTTTCGGCGATAAAGCGGCCGCCGGTCATGCTAGGCATATTAGATTCTCCTGGTGGTGTCGTTTTAGGCGCGGAGATTTATTGGGTAGATTTGATCTATTCATAGCATCAGTTGGGCAACTTTGCAATCTGTGAGGATCGGCTGGCATGTGTGCGCTCGTACGAGCGTTGACGAGAGATCACGAGAGTTTACGAGTGTTTAGGGGTGATGGGCGGAAGGGAGACACCGTTGGGTAGAGGCGGTGCTGGGGAAGAGTGAACAAGGCGGCTAGCCAGGGCGGGGCGTTGCGGGGGCGCGGAACTGCGGTTTTTGGGTTCCGTTGAAATTTTGGGAAGGCTGTTCAGATGTCAACAAGAACTGAAAGCCTGCAGGCCTGTTAGGGATGTTTCTCGCTTGAATGTTGAAATAGACAAAACCATTTGATCCGCGAAGTCACGCGAAGGGTCGCGAAGAACACCTTTTTGTCCGCGGAGGACGCGGAGAACACCAGAGGCGTATCGAATTTTCTTTGCGCAGCTGCGCCGCCCTTCGACGATCAGGCGTAATTTGCACCCGGAAGTCGTTGTTCAGACTAACGTCAACGAGCCCTAGTAGTCAGTTTTTTGTTCTTAGGTAACTACTAAGCCATCTACAGTGTCTGTCTTGACCAGCCCCTTATCTCTGCCGCCATTCAGGCAATCTGATTGCGTATTCGGTTTGCAGCAGCCACGTTGCTGGAGCGGCACTGCTGGAATGCGCACACAAGGTCGGTGAGGGATGGTTTTGTAGGGGGGCGTTGCGGGGGCGCAGCCCCTGCACAAGGGAGGGCCGAAGGCCCGACCGAACAACTGCAGTGGTTAGTGATTGGTGGTCAGTGGTCAGTGACTGCGGCGGTTGATTGGAACAGGAACTGACCCTGGCATGGTTGCAGAAAGAGGTGTATGAGAGTTCACTTCCGTTTTGGGATGCACCCAGTGGCAGAGTGCAATTGAGTCCGCAGTGAATACGTGCTATGATCTGCGGTGATGTCCATTTCCCTCCAGGATAGTCGAGTGATGGTTGCACTTGCGGGTGCGATAGAATCGGTTGCGAGCGGAAGATTTTCGAGGCGGTGGTCGCGCTTGAAAAGCGTCTTCAACTCGGTCAACGATTCACGTGATTTTAAGCATTGACGTTCCAACCTCTATCAGTTGCAAGGCGTCAGTAAGCGAAGATTGAAAGGAAGGCGTAGTGTCGAAAATTCTGAAAGTTGGGGTCGTGGGAGTCGGCGGCATCGCCAAGGCACACATGCCGGGCTGGGCCGCTTCAGATCAGGCAGAGGTCGTGGCGGGCAGCGACATCTCGGCGGAAGCTTTGAAAACGTGGGGGACGCTCCACGGCGTAAAGAAACTGGAAAGCGACCCGGCAGCATTGTTCAGCGACCCGGATATCGACATTATCGATGTCTGCACGCCGAACCGGTACCATGCTCCAATAGCGATAGCGGCCTTGGAGGCGGGCAAGCACGTACTATGCGAAAAGCCTCTTGCGCCGACGCCTGGGGAAATTCGCCAGATGATAGCGGCTCGCGATCGGTCGGGCAAGCTGCTGATGACGGCTCAGCACTTTCGCTTCAGGGGGGATTCGCAGGCGCTGAAGGCTGAAATTTCTACGGGCGTGCTGGGTGAAGTTTATCATGCACGCAGTTGGATGCTACGGCGGGGTTGGCTGCCTGTGCGGCCCGGATTCATCTACAAGAAGCATAGCGGAGGGGGTCCAACGATTGACGTCGGGGTCCACATACTGGACCTGACCTTGTGGCTGATGGACAACCCGCAGCCGGTGGCGGTGTCAGGGGTGGCGAAGGCTCCTCTGGCGCTGAGGGAAGGCGCGTTCAGCCAGTGGAGGCTGGACATGGTGCCTCAGGACATGGACGTGGAGGATTTTGCGGCCGCATTTGTGCGCTTCGAGAATGGCGCGACGTTGGTGCTAGAGACAAGCTGGCTGTTGCATCACGACACGCCGGGAGAGGACACACAGATTTGGCTCTACGGTACTGAAGGCGGGTGTCACTGGCCGACCACGAAGATTCTCGAAACGAATTACGAGACTAAACAGTTTTACAACCGATTCCTGCAGTTGACGCAGGACAAGATGGAACCGCATGCGCTGGAATGCGTTGCCTTCGCCAAGGCAGTTGCCGAAGGTGCGCCGTCGCCGGTGGCGGCGGAAGAGTCACTGCAGGTACAGGCGATATTGGACGGCATCTACCGCAGCCAGGAAGAGGGTCGAGAGGTGCGGATAGAGGCCTGAGCGCGGCCGCACCATCCGGCGCAGGGCATTGCATGGTCGGATAAGTCGGGTTTGATTCAGATTGCATTGGGTTTTGTGAGCAAAGGTCGCGTCTTCAACGGTATGGTACCGGTGGAGACGCGAAACTTTAGTACGGGGTTTGCGTAAGGTGTAGTGAGAAGGTATCGCTTTGCAAATATGGCGAATCCACCGCTACCTAGCGCTTAAGGAGTCAGCTATGAATGAAAATACGCCAACGCAGCCTGAGCAGACGACCGAACCTGAAATTCAGGACGGCTCAGTCTCTGCGGCCCAGCCCTCCCTGGAGGAGATCGCCATTCCCGTAGAGACGGTTGAGAGCGAACAGGCTGCTGGTGGTGAGGAAAAGAAGGTAACTTATCTCTTCCGTCACCCTGAAGATAAGATGATCGGCGGAATCTGCGGCGGTTTGGGCGACTATTTCGGGATCGACCCGATTCTGGTGCGGATCATGTGGGTGGTACTGACGCTTGGAACCGCCGGCGCGGGCCTGTTTGCCTACGCTGCGCTGTGGCTGCTGCTCCCTGTAGGTACGGCCAAAGCCGGTCAGCATGCTCCGGCGGCGCTGGAGCTGAATGAGCGAAACGTAGAACGGGCCGGGCTGCTGCTGGTCATCTGCGGCGCGGTATGGCTGCTTGCGAATCTTGGCATTCTGCCGGCATTGTGGAGCGTGTTCTGGCGGTTGATGGGGCTGCTATTCTGGCCGGTGTTGTTGATAGGCGCGGGTTTCCTGATGCTTAAGAATCAGAAGGCATGGCGCAGTCGAATTGCAGGTGCGCGCGACAAGATGCGGAGCGGGAAAACGCGGGCGACGTCCAGCATGAGCCGCGAATCTGTCAAGGCAAGTCTGCGCCGAGCCAAGTCCAACATCCCGCTAAAGCGCAGCCGGGAAGATCGTTTGATGTTCGGCGTGTGCGGGGGCATTGGCAAGGCGATTGGCCTGGACGCCAACCTGGTACGGCTGATTTGGGTTGCTTTCGCCATTGGGAGTGTAGGGACTGGGGTATTGGTATACGTGCTGATCGGCTGGCTCCTGCCTCAAGACGAACAGGTGCTGGAGCCGATCTCGGTACAGGAGGCACAGGACGTGACGGTGATAGACGGCACGGTGGGCTGAAGCAGGCGTTGGCCGTTCACCACTTTATTTGAAGGCCTGGTTTCGCCCGGGCGATGGACGGTCTTGAACGAATCGGGGAGGCATTCAGTTGGGGAAATCTGAGAATCTCTTTATCGGCCTGATTTTGGGCGCAGCGATAGGCGCGGCAGTTGCGTACATCTTCGGGCCGTCGCGGGCTACCACGTTTGACGCGAGATATCAGTCGCGCTGGGACCGGGCAGTGGCCGAGGGGAAAGAGGCTGAATCGGAGCGTAAGGCGGCTTTGGAGAAGGAGTTGGAAGAGGCGAAACGGCGAAATACGCCGGGACGGGGCGCCTGATTCAGGTGAGAGAGGCCGGTATTTCTGAAATGGGCCCCAAAAACTGGACCACAAGCTAAGGTGTATAATGGAGCAATTCACCGAGCCTGTGGAGGGGCAGAACGATGGTCAAGAAACGGCGGCGACACGCGGCGGCCTTCAAGTTTCGGGTTGCGCTGGAAGCGCTCGAAGGCAGTAAGACGATTAGCCAGTTATCGAGTGAGCACGAGATTCATGCCAATCAGATAAGGGCCTGGAAACGGCAACTGCTGGAAGACGGGCCCAGCGTCTTCGCTACGAACGGCGAGCGCAAGCAACGGGAGCAGGAGGCGCAGGAAGCAGAACTCTATGAACAGATCGGGCGGCTCAAGATGGAACTTGAGTGGTTGAAAAAAAAAGTTGCCCGCTTCGGTCCGTGAGAGACGGTGTATGGTCGATGTAGCAGACCCGACTCTGAGTGTACGGCGCCAGGGCAAATTGCTCGGGCTCAGCCGTTCCTCCATCTACTATCAGGCGGTTCCCGAGTCAGCGCTGAACCTGCATCTGATGCGCCTGATTGACGAGCAGTACTTGCGCACGCCCTTCTATGGCTGGCGCAAGATGGTTGCTTATCTGCGCCGACTGGGCTATGCGATCAATGGCAAACGGGTCAGACGGTTGATGTGTCTGATGGGCATTCAGGCGATCTACCCCAGGAGAAGCAGTAGTTCTCCGGGCCAGGGGCATAAACGCTATCCCTATCTCTTGCGCAATCTGCCGATTACGCATGTCAACCAGGTCTGGAGCGCTGACATCACCTATGTGCCGATGCTGCGCGGCTTCATGTACCTGGCCGCTGTCATCGACTGGCACAGCCGCTATGTACTCGCCTGGCAGCTTTCCAACACCCTGGACGGCATCTTCTGTCTTGATGCTCTGCGCCAGGCGCTCAGCAAAGGTCGGCCCAAAATCTTCAATACCGACCAGGGCGCACAGTTCACGGCCGATGCCTTCACATCCTGCCTGCTCGCAGCCAACATTCAGGTCAGCATGGATGGCCGCGGCCGCGCCCTCGACAACGTCTTCTGCGAACGTCTATGGCGCAGCGTCAAATATGAGAACATCTATCTCAACCAGTATGACACGGTGCGTGAGCTGCAAACCGGCTTATGCGTATATTTCGACTTCTACAACCATGAGAGACCACATCAAAGTCTCAACTATCGCACGCCGGCGGAAGAGCACTTCGTGCTCTGATGGCGGCAGACCGCATCCGTCCGGATGCACCTTATTTTTCCCGTTTCGTGGTCCAAGGATTGGGGCTCACCATATTCCTCGGAGCAGCGGCGGTTCCATTGGTAGTTTTATTTCGTCCCCTTTGACTCTGGCTCTGCTTATTTCTGACAGGTGGTACAGAAGTGGGTACTGCGTTGGCCGAGAACAATACGGCTGATGGGCGTATTACAACGGAAGCAGGGCTCGCCGCCGCGGCGGAAGACCTGGAACTGCTCCTGAAAACCACCTTTGCCGCCGGTCGGAGGCGCATAGTTCTGCAGAGAACTGCCCTGGGCCTCGATTCCCGCCTGTAGTACTTCCCGCAAAGCACGGTGAAGACGCGTAATTTCATTGATTGTGAGGCCGCCGCCTGGCCGCCTTGGATCGATGTCGGCGTGAAACAGGGATTCGTCGGCGTAGATGTTGCCCACTCCCGCCACCACAGTCTGATTGAGCAGCAGGGCCTTGATGTTTGCTTTACGCCCCTCCAGAGCTTGCATCAGGATACGGGGCACAAACGCTTCGCTCAACGGCTCGGGACCGAGCTTTCCCACAACTTCAGACACATCCTCGACCAACCAGATGCGCCCGAACTTACGGGTGTCTCGGTAATGCAGCTCTTCGCCGGTGTCCAGTACAAAGAGGACGTGGGTATGTTTGTCTACAGGAATGGCGGCTGGCACTGAATCTGGGTCTGAGGGGCCATGAATCCTCAGTTCGCCGGTCATGCGCAGGTGCACAATCAGGGTTTCGCCGGTATGCAGACCGAAGAGCATGTATTTTCCACGCCGTTCAAATGAAACAAAACGCCGTCCCCGGATCAGGTCTGGGAACAGCGCAGAATCAGGAGAAGCGATTGTGCGGGGCCAGTATACGTCCGCCGATTGGATTGTTTTTCCGGTCAGAAGAGGTTCAAGCGCCCGAACGTAGGTCTCAACCTCCGGAAGTTCAGGCACGGCTGCCCCGGGACCTGACCCGGCTGAACAGCCAGAGGGCTATGACCGCCAGGACAAGCAGGATACGGGCGTACCTGAAGACAGTGAGCAGGACCTGATTGGAGTCGTCTACATTTTCGCTGCCGGACTGCTGGGTGTCCGCGGAAGCGGCTGGGGCGGCGGCGGCCGCAGATTCAGGTTGCACTTCGGCTGCTGCAACTGGCTGCTTGGCGGAATCCCCGGTTTGCTGGTCCTGGTCTCCGACACTCATCACGCCGAATTCGGCCTCGTCGTCTTCCTGGCCGGCATTGCCTTCGGAGTCCGCTACCTGACTGTCACCAGAGGAAGGTTCGTCGGCGACTGCGCCGTCGGACTGTGACAGATCTCCGCCGACGGCAGTAACCCGTGCTTGGGGAGCCGAGGGAGCCTGCGAGAGTTGTTCGCCGGCCCCGTCAGGAGTTCCGACCTGGTTCTGTTGCAACTGAACTTCGGCGACGTAGAAGAGGACGAGCAGAACAGCCGCAAGCGCGGCCGCGTTGCGGAGTGCCAAGTCGCCGCCGTTCAGAAATCTCAAGAAGCGCTGCCATGGTGAATCCGCCGGTTCCTGGGGTGGCGGCGTTTGCGCGGCGGGGGTGGGAGCCCGACTGCGCCGCTCGAGCAGTACATCTGCAACCTGGTCTTCAGTCAATACAAAGGAGCGGGGCAGCGGCACGGCGGGCAAATCCTGCAGCAGCTCAACCGTCTGGCGCATTGTATTCACTTCCCAGGCGACCTGTTCATTGGTCGCCATGGCAGCCTCGACGCGCAGTCGTTCTTCGGCAGTCACGTCGCCGTCGATATATGCCGCAACCAACTCTTCATCGACCGAATGCAGATTTTGTGGATTCATAGTCGTTTGCTCTGGAATGCCGATGCGCTGGCTTTACTTACCCTGTAACCTTCAATGGCCCGGCCAACATCAGCCTCGACGTTGGTGTACTGTCTCAACGGTACAGACAGAGTGTGGGGGAAATGGTTCTTCCCCTACTTCAAAGAATGACGATAGACAGAGGGCAAAAGTTCCCCGTGTTTGCCAAGGTAGTCGCGAACTCGACCGCGGGCGCGGTTGATCCGAGATTTTACCGTTCCCACGGCCGCGCTGGTGATTTCTGCGATTTCCTCGTAAGCGTAGCCTTCGACATCGCGCAGGACGATAGCAGTGCGCAGGACTTCCGGCAGAGAAGAGATCGCGGATATTATCAACTCCTGGAGCTCGCGCCTTTCGGCGAATTCGTGGGGCGATTCGCTGCGGTCGGTGAGTTGGACAACGTAGTCCTCATCGACGGGCATATCATCGAGGCTTTCGGTGCGCTTTCGCTGGCGGCTTCGCAGATGGTCGTAACAGGTGTTTACGACAATTCGCATCAGCCAACTTTTGAAGCTACCGCCTCGGTATTTCTCCAAGGCGCGAAAGGCCTTAATGAAACTGTCCTGCAGGGCATCGGCGGCAGAATCCGGATCATCAAGCAGGCGGTAGGCGACTCCATAGCCAAGCCCTTGGTATTCTATAACCAATTGGTTGAACGCTTCCAAGTCGCCTTGAAGCGAGAGTTCTATTAGTTTGTCCTGATCCATGCACAGCCCGCTTTGGCACCTTGTCAGTGAACCGACTTACAGGGAGGCGAGCGAAGAACGGGACTTCGTTCGCAACACGGCGTTTCGATTCGTCTTATGTACCGCCGGTTGGAGTATAACCATAGAGGCGGCTGCTAGCGCAATTGCCGGATATTTGACTGAAACTTGCGCCAACGGCTATAATTTTTGCAAGCCGAAGTGGCGGAATAGGCAGACGCGCACGACTCAAACTCGTGTGGGGAAACCCGTGTGGGTTCGACTCCCACCTTCGGCACCAGATTGAGGAAGAGATTCCCCCACCTACAGAGCAGGATTCAGCCAGAATGTCCCCCGGTAACCCGGTCGGGGAGCGGGCCAGAGGTGTGGAGAACTTCCTCCCTCCGACGGTCTGCTTTGAATGCAGGCCGTTTTTCGTTCCGCTGTTTCCTGCTTTCGAATCCTGTATTCCTAGTATTATATCAGGAGCGCGGCTGATTCTCCATTATGCTTATAACATCCTATCACTCTCATTCAGTAATCTTCAAGACTGGCTTTCCTCCTTGGACAGAGGGGTAAGATTGAGATGTCTCGAGGCGGTGCGCTGTGGTTTCGCCAGGACAACCAAGGGTCGTTATTTCTTTTGCTGACGGAATTGCAGCCGATGCGGGATGTTTAACTGAGAAATTGGCGACCCCCAGCGGCATGAGCTATACATTTGTTTGCAGGGTCGTACATTGACCTACGCAGGGCTAGAGGAAAGGTGTCGACGTTTCATCACCAGGGTCAAGCGCTCGAGATGAAGGCAGCTGCGAGGGGTGCCTCAGGGGATGGAGTGGAATTGTAACGTTGATGACCCCTAGAAGCTGGCAATTGTCTGAGTGACTTTCAGCACATTTTGCAACCCTGATGAACCTGCAGGCGACGCCGCCTTCCTCAAACAGGCGGCATTCTTGCTGTTTTTCAACAAGCATTGGGGATAGTCTACTCGTTCTGGCACAATATGAGTTGACTTTGGCGCAGAATATCGTGTCCGAAAGGAGTTTTCATGTCTGTTGAATTTCTACGCGCAACGCCTCTTTTTCACGATTTGTCAGATGCGGAGTTGGGACAAGTCGTTTCGATCCTTCGCGAGGACAGTCAGCCGGGCGGCGCTACGATCTTCCGAAGCGATGAGACCTGCAGTGAGCTCTATTTGGTACGGAACGGTTATGTGCGCTTGTTTGACTCCTACGGCTCGGTTCTGGCGACGCTTGGGCCTGGAAGCCTGTTAGGCGAAGCAGAGTTTTTGCGGGGTCTGGCTCACAATACAAGTGCGGTCGCGGCTTCTGATGTACACGTTTGGGTATTGCCCGATACCGACCTGCGCCAACTGCTTCAGAGTCATTATGGGATCGGCATAAAACTCAGCCAGAATTTTGGTGAACAGATTTCGCAGCTGGAAGACTACCTAGTGGAACAGCTCGTCAAGACCGAGGCGCTGCGAAGTCTGCCCCAGCAGGTGACAGGTCCGATGGCGCGTAGCATGCAGCCCCACCAGCTGCTGCGCGGCGGCTTCCTTTATAAGAGCGGTCAGAAGGCAGAGGCGCTCTACCTGTTGGAAATTGGGGCGCTGGAGTTGCAGCCCGCTCCTACGCCGGAGGAGCCGGGCCCAACTGCAAGACTTGTCGAACCGGGAAATCTGTTCGGTGTCCTGCCTTTGTTGACGAATAAGCCGTATGATTCCAGCGCATTTGCGGTAGACGACTGCCTGATCTGGATGCTGCCCGCGGCAACTTTTTACAGTTTGAGCAGCCAGTATCCTGTGCTGCGTCGAACATTGGGCCGACACAGCCGGAGCAGCCTGAGTGTAACCGACCAGACGCAGGCGGTGGTGCGGTTGGCGCAGACGCCCCTGTTTGGGCATTTGGAACCGGTCAATCTGCACGCCATCGTGCAGAAGCTCGTTCTCCAGCATGTTCCTTCGGGGGAATCGATCTACCGGCTGGGTGAAAGCAGCGATGCACTCTTTCTGGTAGACCAGGGCGAGGTTGAACTGACAGCGGAAAACGAGAGCGGCGTACTGCAAGAGTTGGCCCGGGAGGGTGTTGGCAGCTATTTTGGGGCGATGGGCCTGCTGACCGGTGAGGACCGCGTGGAAAATGCCACTGCTGTAAGAAACACGAATTTGTGGGTGCTATACAGATCGGATCTCGAAGAACTGGCTGGACGGGTCCCGGCGATTGGAGAGGCACTGGACGAGGCGTTGGCCGCCGAATCTTCTCCTCGGCGGGAGTCAGTTAATGAGGAAAGATTGCGCCGTATTCCACTGTTAACGGATCTCAGGGTCGAAGAACTGCGGGAGGTCGCCCGTCATCTGCGCCATGCCCGCGTTGACAGAGGGGAGCAGGTATTCCGGGCGGGGGCACCCAGCGATGCTCTTTACTTCATCGAGAGAGGAGTCGTCCGTCTGCAGACACTGAATGGCGCGGGCAGTTGGACGCGCGGCGAGGGCGAAATCTTTGGGGAAAAGGCGATTCTGTCGGACGAGCCGTACGGTCAAAGCGCGTTCGCGGAGACCGACGTAGAGCTGCTCTATATCGAACAACCGGGATTGGATTTTCTGAAGTCGAGGCTGCCTTCGGTTGCCACGGAGCTGCATCGAATACTAAGCCAGCCTGCTGGCGGACAGGAAGCCTTTGCGGGGGCTCCGCCGCAACGGTCGGACACCGAACAGGAATATGTGGCTCCGGCGGGGCCAGCGCAACGCCGGCGCGATGCAGCCTATGCAGAGGAAGTTCCGCCGTCTGGCGGCGGTGGCGGGGGCTGGTTTAACAATCTCACCCTGTGGGGGAAGGTACGTTTGGTGCTTGTCGTGCTGCTGCTGGCGTACCTCGGCTTTGTCGCCTTACCTGGTATGCTTGGAAACCTTGGTAACCTTTTCTGAGCTGGGGCGCCTGCTACTGCGGCACAACTGTCGAAGGCTGAACCTCCTTCAATTGTGAAGCGCAACGCGGACCTCTTTCACCAGCCTTTAGCGAGGACCGGCCACTCCAGTTCGACCTCGCCGCTTCTGTGGCCGACGATGCGCGGGAAAAGGTTATTTGAAACGCAACAGTGATTGACCAGGACGCTGACCCGTTCACCGATCTCCGGCTTGCGGTCACAGCGCGAAACATCCACGTGGCCGTGTTCCTCTGAGAGCTTAAAGATTTCAGCCTGCGGATACTCGACAATCAAGCCGTGTCCCGGCGTCTGGCGGGCGCTGTCCGCGGCCAGTGATTTGCTGCCTGAATCGAGCACAACCCTGTCCTCGGTCGGCCGGCTGACGACGGTCGCGAGCACAAAGTATGAGCAGTCGTCGAGCGCCATGACACCTGCATCGACCAGGTTGCGGTCGCCGTAGACGTACATGCCGGCGCGGTGTTCGGTGAACTGGGTGAACTCGTGGGCTTGCCACATTACGAACGAACTGCCACCGCTTACGCGCTCAACGGCCAGCCCGTCCTGGGCAAGCTGCATCTTTGCCTCGCCCATGAACGCGTTGGACTCCGGGTTAGAGGGATATACCATGAGACCGCCGAAATGGAGATTGGGCGCGCTGTCGATTTGGCGGGCCAGTTCGCGAACACCTTCTGGTGTGGTCACGCCGCAACGCTCATAGCCGCCGTCCATCTCAATCAGGACCGGCAGGACGGTGCCTTCGGCTGCAGCCGCCTCGGCGTAACCGGAGACGGTGCGGGCGGAGTCTGCGGTGACGCTCATCTTGGCGCGGCGGGCCAAGAGCATCAGCCGTTTCAGTTTCGCATCGCTGAGCAGATTGTAGGGCAGAAAGATATCTCGAATGCCGGTGCTGCACATTACCTCAGCTTCGCTCAGGGTTTGGCAGGTGATGCCGACGGCGCCGGCTTCCAGCTGCATATGTGCAATTGCCGGGATGCGATGCGTCTTGATATGGGGCCGGTTATCGATGTCGTGGCTGGCCAGGTATTTCTGCAGATGGTCGATGTTGACGGAAAGGCGGTCCAGATCGACGACGGCGACGGGGGTCTCAAGTTCCTCGATGCGCATGACATTACCTCGTTTGCAAGTAGAGCAACACGATCAGGATCACTTCTACGGCCTTCGTAAGCAAGCCTATGCCGCTGTCCAATGGATTCTGATTTACGACAAAATATAAGACTATCGTAATCGCGGTATAGGCGACCAAGGCCCAACGGAAGTGCGTCCGCCAGTCGGCAAATTGTGGGAGCAGGTAGAGCCCAACGACAAGTGCGATAAAGCCAAGACCGTTGAGAATGAATATCAGGATCCCACCCTGGACACCCAGGAACAGATGGATCAAGGCGGTCAGAAGCGCGAGCCCTGTAATACGAAACGACTGTGAATCCAATGAACGCAACTCGTTCATGATCTTCCGTCTCCTTGGATAAGGCCAACATTGGCGTTCCGCCGCATGGGGGAGGACAGACTTCACTATGATTGCATAAACTTGGATTTCTTACAACGCTTGTTTTGAGGGGGCGCGGAACTGCAGGGGTCGGGGGTCAGGGGTCAGGGGTCAGGGGTCAGGGGACAATGACTTCTGCGGTTGGAGGTCGGTGGTCGGTGGGTTGAAGCGACAAGTGGGGGAGGAGACACTGTTGGCTAGACACGCTGCTGGAGCCGCACGGCTGGAATGAGCGCATAAGGTCGGTGAGGCATGTTTTTGTAGGGGGGCGTTGCGGGGGCGCGGAACTGCAGTGGTCAGGGGTCAGTAACTTCTGCGTTTGGAGGTCGGTGGGTGGTGGGTTGAAGCGGCGAAAGGGGGAGTAGACTCCGTTCGCCAGACACGATGCTGGGGAAGAGTAAACACGGTCGGTGAGGGATGGTTTTGTAGGGGGGCGTTGCGGGGGCGCAGCCCCTGCACAAGGGAGGCCGCTTGCGGCCGACCGCCCATAACATGAACGGAAGAGAGATACACTTTCGATGGCTTCAACTCGGGTTGCGAGTTTATTGCGGCTGGGTAGTTACCTTGAAACAGGTATGCGTTGGGAATGACCTGCATTTGAAGGGGGGGTTTGCGACAGTTACATTTCGGCGGCGCCGACTCGCAGCCAGCGTTCTTCCGGGACCCAGAGGGTGAAATGGCCGCTGCCGAGAATGAGGAGGAGGGAAGCCAGGACGAGCAAGGTCAGGCCGAGCCATGGCTGACCGCCGAAGGTGAAGTAGACGAAAGTGGCGGCATGTACGAGCCCAGCCGCGGTCCGGGCACCGAACCCGGCCAAGGCTGCCAAGCCGCCGACGGCGCCAACTATAACGACGGGCCAGATCCACGCTGCTGGCAGAGCGGGCTCGCCGGCGAGGACAGCGGAGGCCAAGAGGGAAACCAGGGCGGCGATTGCTATTCGCAGGCCGATGGGCATCCAGGCGAAGGCCCACATTTTGAGGCGGGCGCGCCAATGGATGTAGAGGGTGCTGTCGGGCAGCAGCCAGCCGATGGTTACGAGCCAGTCGCGTGCAAAACTGAGGGTAACGGCGGCGCCGAAAACGGCACCAACAGCATACGTGACGGGCGGCTCAAAGATCGGCCAGAGCACGGTACACAGAAAGATCATCAGGAGACCGGCGATGACGCGGCGCTGGTCACTGTTGGTCATCTGGTGGTTGGGTAATATCATCCGTGTGCGCCACTTCATTCCCCAGACAAACAGGGGACGAGCGGCCGCCACCAGGAGGAAAAGCAGGGGCAACTGCCCGTACTGGACGGCCAGCGCGCAGGCCACGAGGACTCCCAGGCCGTCAAACTCCATGTCGAGCGTTTCGCCCAGCCGCGTTACGCGCCTGGATCTGCGGGCCAGGTAGCCGTCAAACACGTCTGCAATGCTGGCTCCGATGTAGAGCAGGGCGGGCAGCCAGTCCATCAGGCCGCCGGGCCGGGGCATTAGCAGAAAGCCTGCCATCCAGGCGTAGGCGATGCCGCGAAAGATGGTCAGGCGGTTGGCCGGTCCCAGGTCGGGGTAGAGATCCTCGTTGTCGGGGGCGTGGTTCTGGTCGATGACGCGTCGCAGAAACCAGAAGACGCCGGCGACGAAGAGGGCGGAGATCATAAGCCAGCGGCGGGTGCTGAAATCCGGATTCTGGGCTGTCAGGCGCAGCAGCAGCACACCGAACAGCAGCGTCAGGCTGCAAAACAGAGTAAGCCGCCGGATCTGTTTCTGAAGCTGCAAGACTTTTTCGTCAGCCATTCGTGTTCCTTTTCCGCCTCTAAATTGTGCTTACGCAGGCCACCATAGCACAGTTTTACAGGTCGCTCAACGAAAGAGGGGCCAGGCGGCAAGGCAGCCGCAATTGATTTCGGGCACCTCATTAGACTGCGAAGGGCGCCCACAAGGGGCGCCCCTATCCGAAACGGGCGGCCTCAGCTAGCTTTTTCTGTGTGGATGCAGTTGCTTTTGGCAGGGCCGGTCGTTTCGGACCGATTCGTTCGGTCTCATTCTCTTGTGCTATGATTGGGCAGATTTACATTCGTAAATGGAGAATCAGGTGTCAAAAACCATCCCGCTTGTGATCCATGCCACTCATGAAGCCGGCGCGAAAGTCGGCGGTATCGGCTCCGTTCTGGACGGAATACTGAGCACAAAATCATATAACGAGCAGGTTGAGCGGACGATACTGGTCGGCCCCATGTTCGGCGGGGATTCTCTGCAGATGGACCGGTTGAATGACCCGTTGGGGGGAGTTGAGGTCCTCTACAGCAGTTTGCATGGCATTTTCTATGGTGTCAGCGAGGAGGTCCAGCTGGGTCTGAGAGCGGTTGAGCAGACGTTTCAGGTGGCGCTGCTCTATGGGCGGCGACAGTTTGGTGATGTAGAGCACGAGATTCTGCTGGTTGATGCCAGCAACCCGCATATGGATCACGTTGCGAGTTTCTGCTACTTTCTGTGGGAAAACTACGGCATCGAAAGCCATCGTTACGACTATGATAACGAGTACAATCTCTATGTCACTATTGCACAGCCGCTGTTTTCAGGTCTTAAGGCGTTAGGGGTTGACGAAGGATTGACGCCACACGAGCGGGTAATTGTCGCGCATGAATGGCTGGGACTGCCGGTGGTCTTCGCGGCGCAGATTAACGAGCCGGAGCAGTGGCGCACGGTGTTCTATGCGCATGAGGCGGCGACGGCTCGCCTGTTGGTGGAAAGCCATGGCGGCCACGATACCCGGTTTTACAACGCCCTTTTGCGCGCCAGGGAGTCCCATTTGCCGCTGGATACTGTTTTTGGGGACCAGGGCGCCTATTACAAGCACGCAATTGTTCGACAGGCGGTTCACTGCGATGCGATATTCGCGGTCGGCGACTCAGTCCGAGAAGAGCTGCGTTTCATGGGCGGTTATTTTACCAACTACGACATCGATCTTGTCTATAACGGAACAGGTGCAGAGGATATCTCGGTTGCGGACCGGCTGGACTCGAAGCGCCGCCTGCAGGATTACTGCCGCACATTGCTCGGCTACAAACCGGATTACATTTTTACTCACGTGGCCAGGATGGTCGTCTCAAAAGCATTGTGGCGCGACGTGAGGGTAATGAACCATCTGGACAGGCTGCTGCGATCAGCGGGAAAGAAGGCAGTGCTGTTCGTGCTCGCCACCAGTGAGCCGGCCGGCCGCCAACCCGAGTTGGTGGAGAGCTGGGAAAAGCAGTATGACTGGCCCGTGGGTCATCGCGCAGACAATGGCGATCTGATTGGAGAGGAATCACACTTCTTTTTTGCCGACGTCGAACCATTCAACCACTCTGCTCACAACAGCCGGATCGTGTTGGTAAACCAGTTTGGATGGAGCAGGGGACGATGCGGCACACGCATGCCGGAAGCGATGGCGTTCAGCGACATTCGCCGCGGCAGCGATCTTGAGTTCGGGCAGAGCATCTACGAACCGTTCGGAATTGCGCAGATTGAAGCGCTCGGCTTTGGGGCAATTTCCTGTGTCAGCAACGTGTGCGGCTGCATCGGCTTTGTGCAGCAGGCGGCGGAGGAGCTCGTTCAACAGGGCCTTCTGCCGGCGGGAAGGCGAGTAGACCAACTCGCGCCGGCTGACGATCGCATCATTCTGCCTAACGGCAGTGCGGCCAGTTCTGTCCTTGGCGACGAGGCCTTCCCGTTTGTGATTGCCGACTACATAGGTCTGCCGGATGGGCAGAAGCCGGGTTCCCCACAGGAAGCACTCGACATTGGCGGGGAGACCCGGTTGCGTATCGAGGAGCACAGCTCGGAAAGCACGGCGGGAAGGATTTTCGAGCGGCTGCCAAAGAGCCGCGAACAAATGGCCGAGATGATCCGAATCGGCAGTGCCCTGGCGGGTAGCATGAGCTGGGATACGGTGGTGGAGGACAGCTTTCTGCCAGGACTGAAGAGGATCTGCAAGCAGTAGCCCCACACCCCTACCAGTAGAACGCGCTGCAACATGCCAGATGGCTGAACTTCCGGCCATTCTTTTTCAGCTTTTTGCCGCGATGCCGCCTTGCAAGAATTTTGTTGTCGGTCGCTTTGCAACTATGGTGGGACAGCGGTTGCCGGGCGGGAAGGCCGCGGGAACTGCGTTGGTCAGGGGTCGGTTATCAGTGGGCGCAAAAAGGGGTGCGTCGCGAGAAGATCTTTCGCTTGCTCAGAACACTGTCTCAGATTGCCTGCTGGTGGATACGACCCTTGTATAGCCATAAAGCGGACCATTTTACGGACGGATGGATAAGGAATTAATGTGTTGACGGGATCATGGTTTACGGATGACGAGGCGTACCTGTTTGGCGAAGGGAACTTTCACTATTCCTACAACAGATTCGGCGCCCACTTCCGCACGGTGGACGGCGTAAGCGGTGTTCAGTTTGCGGTTTGGGCGCCAAATGCCCAGGGCGTAAGTGTAATCGGCCCTTTCAACGACTGGAACCCGCATGTCCACCCCATGCATACACATCGCGAGGGAATCTGGGAGATTTTCATTCCTGGCCAGCCTGTGCGGGGAGCAGACAGTGCGCCCTGGGCAAGCCTGGCTGAAGGCGACGAGTACAAATACTCGATACAGCTGCCGCTGGTAGATTACCGTATCGACAAAGCTGATCCATATGGTTTCTATGCGGAGGTGCTGCCGGGAACGGCTTCGCGTATCTGGTCTCCGGACAGCTATCCCTGGGGGGATGGGCAGTGGGTGGCAGATCGGCCCAAGACCCAAGCCCTGGACCAGCCCTTAAACATTTACGAAGTCCATCTTGGCAGTTGGCGGCGGAACCCGGAAGCGAATCGAGTGCTGGGCTACCGGGAGATGGCGCACGAGCTGGTGGCATACGTGACGGAGATGGGCTACACACATATCGAGCTCTTGCCGATAACTGAACACCCCTATGACGGCTCCTGGGGGTATCAGAGCACTGGATATTTTGCGCCAACCAGCCGGTTTGGCACGCCTGACGATTTCAAGTATTTCGTGGATCACTGTCATCAGAACAGTATTGGCGTGATTCTGGACTGGGTACCGGCCCACTTTCCGAAGGACGCGCACGGGCTGGCCTATTTTGACGGCGCGGCGCTGTATGAGTATGAAGATCCCCGCCGCGGCGATCATCCCGACTGGGGCACGAAGATTTTCGACTACGGTCGCAATGAGGTATGCAACTTCCTGGTAGCCAGTGCCCTGTTCTGGGCGGAGGAGTACCACATAGACGGGTTGCGGGTTGACGCGGTTGCCTCGATGCTCTATTTGAACTACAGCCGAGAGGGGGCCGAGTGGATTCCGAACAAGCATGGAGGCCACGAGAATCTCGACGCGATCGCGTTCATGCGGAAGACAAACGAGGTGTTGCATGAACGGGTGCCGGGCGTGCTGACTATTGCAGAAGAAAGCAGTATCTGGCCGATGGTTTCGCGCCCCACCTACACGGGCGGACTGGGGTTCGATTACAAGTGGAATATGGGCTGGATGCACGACACGCTTAATTTCTTTGAAATGGACCCGTTGTTCCGCAGATACAACCATCATTTGATCACGTATAGCTTGAGCTACGCTTTCAGCGAGAATTTCATCCTGGCGCTGGGCCACGACGAGGTCGTTCATCTGAAGAAGTCGATGCTGGACAAGATGCCCGGCGACCTCTGGCAAAAGTTCGCCCATCTGCGGCTGCTATATGGTCTGATGAACGCTCATCCGGGCAAGAAGCTGCTTTTTATGGGTGGAGAGTTCGGCCAGTGGCGCGAGTGGTCGGAGATTACGAGTCTGGACTGGCATCTGCTGGAGCGGGAAGAACACCGTACCTTGCAGCGTTTTGTGCGGGATAGTAACCGGCTCTATTGCTGGGAAAAGGCTCTGCACCAGGCCGACGGCAGCCTGGAGGGGTTTCAGTGGATCGATTACCAGGACGTGGACCATTCGGTGACCAGTTTTGTGCGCCGCGATGCCGAGGGTGATAGCTGCATAGTGGTTGTCTGCAACTTTACACCGGTTCCGCGCCACGGCTACAGGGTGGGTTTGCCAGGGCCGGGAAGCTATCAGCAGATCCTGAATAGTGACTGGCAGATTTACGGCGGCAGCGGAATTGACAACCCGTTCCCCGTGCAGGCGGAGGAGATTGCCTGGCAGAATGCCTCTTGGTCCACGCTAATGGAATTGCCGCCACTGGGCGTGTTGTATTGGAGAAAGAGAGCAGGAGCGACGAAAACGGAGTAGATTGTGCAAGGAACAGGGAAGGAAGGGGAAGGGTTGCGGGACGGTGGTTCACCGTCTATTGGCGGCATAAGGGGCCTGACCGCGCGGACAGTATTCGGGACCGTGGCGGCTCCACCGGGTTACAGTTTTTCTCTTACCTGCCAGGGTGAAGTGCTTGGCCCGTGGAAGAACGAGAGCGCCCCGCTGGAAGCGCCTTTTCTTGACGGCAGTGACTGCACATTGCTGCCCGGCTTTATCGACGTACACATACACGGCAGCGGCGGGGCCGATATGATGGATGCTACGCCGGAAAGCCTGGCGACGATGAGCCGGTTCCTGGCGCAGCACGGCGTCACCGGTTTCTATGCTACGACAGTTTCCGCTTCGCATTCGGCTACCTTGGCGGCGGTCGAAAATGTGGCTCGGTATGTTGAACAGGACCAGGCCGGGAACGATGATGGTCAGATTACGGGTGCTCGCATTATGGGTGTGCACCTGGAAGGACCGTATCTCAACCGGCAGTTTCCCGGCGCCCAGAACCCGGACTATTTGCGACCGCCTTCGGTAGAGGAGTTTGAAGAGTTGCTGGCGGCGGGCCCGGTGCGCTTGATAACGCTTGCGCCTGAGGTGCCGGGCGCTGAGGCACTCATCGGAGCGGCGCTTGCGGCCGGCGTTCGGGTTGTGCTGGGGCATACGGCGGCCACATTTGAAGAAGCAAGCGCGGCGATCGGGGCGGGTGTTTCACAGGCCACGCACACGTTCAATGCCATGACCGGTCTTCATCACAGGGCACCGGGCACGGTAGGCTCGACACTGAGCGACGACAGGATCTACGCCCAGCTGATCGCAGACGGGATCCACGTTCATCCGGCGGCGATGCGGATTCTGGGGCGCTGCAAGGGGCCAAGCCGTACACTCCTGATCAGTGATGCGAATCGGGCGGCGGGCATGCCGCCGGGTCGGTATGAAATGGGCAGGCTGCCGGTCATCGTGAAGGATGGCGCGTGCAGGTTGGAGGACGGCACGCTTGCCGGGTCGGTGCTGGCTTTGGATGCGGCGCTGCGGAACTTCATGTCTGCAACGGGTTGGCCGCTGGTGCAGGCGTGGCCTTCGACAAGCCTGTCGCAGGCGCAGGCGATGGGGATCGAAGGTGAGGTTGGCCGCATTCGAAGCGGCGCACGCGCAGACCTGACACTGCTGGACGCGGACGCCGAGGTGGTTGCTACTGTCGTTGGAGGCAGGCTCGTTTTTCTGCGGGACAGCTGGCGGCTTAAGGATGGAGGGGCTTAGCCCTACGCACCCACTTCGGTTACAACTACCCCGGCGGCGCCACCCGCCAAAAGCGCTTCTGTTACTTCATCAAGGTTTTCTGACTCCACAACAGCAATGAGATTGCCGCCGCGGCCAGCGCCGCTGAGCTTGGCGCCGCTCGCGCCTGCCTCTTCAGCGATCGCTATCAGGTGATCAAGTTGGTGGGCACTGACGTTCAGTTGGAGGAGCAGGCGCTGGTTTTGCTGCATCAACGGGCCAAGCGCATCCACGTCGCCGGCTGCGATGGCCCTCCGCGCGGCTTCGGCAATCGCGGCGATGCCATCGAATATTGCCTCATGCTTGTCAGTATTCTGCTGCCAGGCCCGGCGCACGTCTGACACTACTTCGCCGGTTGAACTGGCAACCCCGGTGTCGGCGATAACGAGGTGGAAGGGGCGGGCGATGTCGAAAACCCGCGGCGGTTGGCCGCGTACGAACCAGACAGGCTGCTCGTAGACGACGACGGTATTGTCGATGCCACTGGGGTTGGCGTGATGGAGTTTCTCGGTGGCATAGACGATGCGGTTAACGGTGTCAGGGTCGGGCTTGTGCCGGGACGGCCGCGCACTGTGGGCGAGGACGGCGCGGGCAAGAGCAGCGCTTATTGCCGCGCCGCTGCCCATACCGCCGGCGATGGGGATGCTGCTGCTGACTGCGAGTTGCCAGTCCGGTTCGGATTCGATTCCCGCCTCTGCCAGGGCCAAGCTCACTGCTACCGCTAGTGGATCGGTTGGCGAGTCGGAAAGGCGGACACAGGCGCCGATGTCCGGGGCCGAAATTGAGCAGCCTGCGCGGGGCGACGCGTCCTTGACGGTGGCGGTGGCCTTCACTTTTGTCACCGGAACGGCAATGGCTGCCCTTCCGTAGACGACGGCGTGCTCGCCGAAGAGTATTACTTTGCCTGGAGCGGTTGCGGTGGTCGTGGTCATGTGGCTGCCCTCGCCGGCGAATTATTTGACCCGGACGCGTTTCTGTGGGCTTGTTTTTCGAGTCAGGATGGCGGGGCGCCGGCCGTCGAGGAAGCGGATGACAGCTCCTGGCGAATCTTGTCGGGCAGGTCGGTGATGATGGCGTTTACGCCCAGGCGGGCCAGCCGCAGAGCCTCCGGGCCGGTGTTGACGGTCCAGGCGTTGACGAGTTGGCCGCGGCTGCGCGCCTGTTCGACGAGGTGAGCGTCGATGGAGGTAAAGTACGGGTGGAGGGCTTCGGCGGCGATGCGCGGGCTGAACAAGGCGCGTGACTGCTGGAGGAGAAGAAACTTGAGCGGCAGGCGGCGTATCCTCTGCAGGAAACTTCCTGTGGCCCCGGTCGGGCGGGGAGGCTTGTTGAAGTAGAGCAGGCCCAAGGGGATCGAAGGATCAATTTGGCGCATTTTGCGAAGGGCGACTGGATTGAAGCTGGAGACGATGACCTGGTCATGCAGCTGGCGTAGTTGGATGATGCGCGCCAGCGGCTCGGCTTCGCGGCCGCCGTTCCAGTCCTCGTTCTTTATTTCGACGTTTACTATGCAGCTATCGCCCACCAGGTCGAATACCTGCTCCAGGGTGGGAATGGGTGTGCCCTTGTATGCGTCATCGAAGCGGACGCCGGCGTCGATTGCTGCGAGCTGTTGGAGAGTGAATTTACGCAGCTGGCCGTTGCCGGTGGTGGTACGGCCCAGGTTATAGTCGTGGAAAACGACCAGTGCGCCGTCGGCAGTCGCCTGTACGTCCAGTTCGATACCATCGGCGCCCATCTCCAATGCTTTCTCGAATGCTGGCAGTGTGTTCTCCGGCGTGACCGCGCTGGCACCGCGATGGGCGAATATTTTGGGAATCGTATTCACGACGTACCTTCTGCCGGCCTGCTCTGAAATGCGGTCACGGCTGGGCTGACTCTGCGTAGACGAGGGGAAAAGGGGGGAGGCGCGACGGCGGCGCGAGCCCCCATTGGCGAACGCAGTACCGTCGCCGTGAATGGGTGGGCGGCCACGCTCACCCTTGCAAAATGAACATCCACTCTTCCAAGCCGTCGTCGTTGGGTTGGTGCTCGACGTGGCAGATGCGGAAGTTGTGGCGTTCGACGATGGTAAGAATGTCGATAAGCGATCGGCGCTCGGCTTTGGCCGGGTGATATTCGAGCTCGCCGATAGAAACTTTGACGTCCTCTTTGATGAGGCTGTCGCCCAGCACCTCGATACGCCAGGTCTTGCCCGTGGATGACTGACGGGCTTTGGTCTGCAGAATGATGGTGTGCATGATTCCTCTTGCTGTATGATTGGCCTGTTTTGCTGCGCTGGCCAGGCGGGCCGATTCATTGGTTATCGGATATGGTGACGAACAGGCGGCGGCTCAAGAGTTCTTAGCAACGGCAGGATGCCCGTATTCACGGCTCCCATAGGCCGCAAGTCTACCGGATTTTCGATGATTCAGCGAATTTTGAGACGCCGTTTGACGGCGGAGATCACCTGGTCGGCGGCCTGCGGGCGCTCTTCTACGGCGCCAAATGGGTCGCTGCTTCCCGCCGGGCTCCGGCTGAGCAGGCGCAGCGTGGAAAGTATGCAGTGGGGGAGGGCATTCAGATCGTAGCCGCCCTCGAGCGTGCTGATGAGCCGCCCACCGCAGAGTTCGTCAGCGAGTGCCAGCAGTTCCTCAATTATTGCGGCGTAGCCGCTGACGCTCAGACGATGACCGCTGAGGGGGTCCATCCAGTGGCCGTCATATCCGGCGGACACGAAAATTGTGTCCGGGGCGAATTCTTGCGCAAGGGGCGCCACCAGTTGACGAATGGCGGCGAGGTAACCGGCGTCGCCAACGTCGGTGGGGAAAGGAACGTTTACGGTAGCGCCTTTGCCGGCGTCGCGCCCGATCTCGTCGATGCCGCCGCTGAAAGGGTAATGCGGGTATTGGTGAATGCTGATGAAGAGGACGGTTGGATCGTCGTAGAACATCTCGGCGGTGCCGTTGCCGTGATGGACGTCGAAGTCGACGATCAGGACCCGCTCGGCGCCGTGCTCCTGCTGGGCATGGCGCGCCGCGATGGCCACATTACCGAAAAGGCAGAAGCCTTTGGCGGTATGGGGGCGGGCGTGATGCCCTGGCGGACGCACCATGGCAAAGCCATTGGCGGCCGCGCCGGTCATTACCGCGTCGGTTATATTCAGCAGCCCGCCCGCGGCCCGCAGAGCCGCCTCCCAGGTGCTGCTAAGGGCGTACGTGTCCTGGTCGAGCCACACTGCTGCAGCGTTCGGGTTGCTTGAGGCAACTCGGGGGCTGGCTTCGGAATCGCCGATGTCGCGGCAGATTGCTTGGAGATGTTCGACGTAGTGGGCGCTGTGGACGGCCGTTATTGGTTCGAGAGGGGCAGGCGCATTGGGAAGACATTCCAAGGTTTCGAGAATGCCGTCCGCCTCCAGGAGAGCCAGGGTGCTTTCCATACGCTGGAGACATTCCGGGTGGCCGGGGAAACTATGGTTGCGCTCGAACGGATCGTAAACGAAGGCGGTGGTCATGGCGTATCCCGGTGACAAGGTGGTGCGCGAATTTTCCTGAAGCCAGCCAAGTCGAGCTTCCAACAAACGAGGGCGCTCTATGTGGGGCAATACTTAGCGCCGTGGGGTTGATGACCGTTCTCAGAGCCAGTTCCGTGACAGGAGGAGGGTGAGGGACGGGCAGGACAGTTGTTGGTTTCAGACTATCTGAAATCTGAGTGAGATCTGCCTTCAACCAGGCGAACGCATGCCCCCTGCATATGCTTCTATCTCAGTCCAGAAAGGCCTGTATGTCTTAACGGGCTTCCTTTTCGAAAGCAGGAATGTACAGTTCGGTGCCCAGACGGAAGCGAAGGTCAAAGCTGTGTTCTTCGGAGCCGAAGGCTTGGACTTGATTTTGTAACGCGAGCGGGCCGTCAAAGGTCACCGGCCGGGTTGAGTGCAAGGTTTGGCCGTCCCAAAGCAGGCTGATTTCGTCGTTTTTTTCCTGGCCAGCAAAGGGTAGTCGAAGGAGCGCCCACCAGTCCCAATGGGGAGGCCAGTTCTTTTGAATAGTCAGAACACCGCTTTCAACTGTGATCCCCAATAGTTTCCAGATCGTGTTTTCAGCTGCCGGGGGCCGGGGGGCTGGAGATGCGTCATCGTCACTGCCGCCGCGTGCAGCTGCGTGGGCCCAGCGCGCGGCGTCCTCAGTCTGCTCCATCATCCGGGCGAGTGCAGACGCCGCGATAAGCGCACGTACGGCGGCGTCTTGGGAACCGTCCCTGGAACCGGTGGGAACTTCGGAATCTCGGGAAAGAGTGGCCAGCTCGTTGGCGATGGTGGATATTGTAGTCTGGTGCGTGGATAGCCATTCCGGATCGGGAAGCCGCTGCAGATGCGCGTGCAGTGACTCCAGGTAGGAAGCAGACGCGAAAGGTATATCTGCATCGTGCACGTCGACCGGCCCGCGGGGGAGCGTTGGCAGCTGGCGGGGCAGTGCGCCGCCGGTGCGATCGGCGACCCGGCGCAGGGCGTCCAGGATGGCGCGGCTGCGTTCGGGCGCGAAGGTGTCGAACAGATCGACGAGCGCTGGTACTGAGTCGGTGGCGCGGTCGGCGGGGGCATAGCCGGAGCGGAGACGGGCAAGGTTTTGCACGGCCTCTATTTTGGCGTCTTGCACGGTGCGGTTGGCCTGGGCATCAGGTGACCAGAGACGGCCCCGGTGGGTGATGTCGTGCCAGCTGTTGAGGCTGCGCTTGAAGGCCCTGGAAATGTCACGTTGAACAAGGAAACCGTTCCAGGCCACCTGTTCGCCGACGTCGCTCAGCGACAGGATCAGCGGCAGGTCGACCTGGCCGGCGACGAGAACATGATAGAGGAGCACGGCCTGCGAGTCGGTGGGGAAGTGGACCCGATCGGGTCGTCCTTCGGCGGCGCCGAAGACGCGTGTGCTTTCGGCGTTGCGCTGGTTGTGGGCGCCCCTGGCTTCACCGGGATCTTTCTGTGCAAGCAAGAGTCCGTCGACCATGCGCTGCTCCAGGGGTTCGCCCCAGTCGATCTCGACGCGAATCTGGATAAGACGATCGCCCTCGGCCTGGGCTTCCATCATCCAGAGGAGCGACCGATCGTAGTAGCTGTCGAGTGGTGCGAAGATGCGTTTGCTGACGATCACACCTTCGACGCCGTAGATTGTTTCCTGATAGCCGGGATAGAGCTGAACGGCCAGGGGCAGGACATCGTCGAGCTGCTCGCTACTGATGCCGCTGCTGGTGTACATGGGCGCGTCAAAACGGATGCGGATGGAGCGCGCATAGGCGCGCTGATGCCAGTGCCAGCGCAGATCGTAGAGATCGCTGTCCTTGTCGGCAACGAAGTACAGTTCGCCGTTGTTATGCGGAAAGCGAGCTTCGTCGTTTATGTCGTCGTAGTCTTCAAGTTGGGGCTGGTCGAGGGCGGGATCTGTCATCGGGTCATTTTTCTCGTTGCAATGTACTTTGGATGAACAGTTGGGAGCTTCTTCCGTGTTGGCGAGAAACTGCAGAGGCGCGTGCTAGCGGACTTCCCCTGGCCACCTAGTTATCGACACGAACACCGGCCATCAGAAGCCCGATCTTTTCGCGGGTGGCGTCGGACCGCGAGAGCACCGCGCTGATCTGGCCGTGGAACATTACAGCAATTCGATCCGAAAGGGCCATTATCTCATCCAATTCATTGCTGACCAACAGTACTGCGACGCCCTCGTCGCGTTTGGCGACGATCTGGCTGTGGATAAATTCGATCGAGCCGACGTCGATTCCGCGCGTCGGCTGCGCGGCGACCAATAGGCTGATAGGGCGGCCGAATTCGCGGGCGACGACCATCTTCTGCTGGTTGCCGCCGGAGAGGCTGGCGCCGGAGGTATTGACGGACGGGGTGCGCACGTCGAAGCGGGCTACAAGCTCTTCGGCATGCTGGGCGATTTCCGCTTGATTCATGATCAGGCCGGAGGAAAAGGGCGGTTTATAGTATGAATTCAAAACGAGGTTGTCGGCAACGGAGTATGCGCCCACCATTCCGTACATGTGCCGGTCTTCGGGCACATGGCAGATGGCTCCTTCCTCGGTGATGCGGCGGGGCGGGGCATTGGTCATATTGCGGCCGTTGATCAGGACGGAACCGGCGGTTGCTGGGCGCAGACCGGTGATCACTTCTACGAGCTCGGTCTGGCCATTGCCCTGCACGCCGGCAACGCCCACGATTTCGCCGGCACTCACGTCCAGCGAGACGCCGCGGAGGGCGTGCTCTCCGCGATCAGTGAAGGCTTCGATGGCGCGCAGTTCCAGCAGCACATCGCCGGCGCTGGCAGGCTCTTTCTCCACTTCCAGCGTGACCTTACGCCCTACCATCAGTGTGGCGAGGTTCTCTTGCGAGGCAGTTTTTGGATCGGCCTCGCCCACCATTTCGCCGCGACGAAGGACCGCGATACGGTCGGCGATGCGCAGCACTTCTTTGAGCTTGTGGGTGATGAATATGATCGATTTACCCTGGCTGCGCAGTAGCTCCATGACTGCGAACAGGCCCTCGATCTCCTGCGGCGTCAGCACCGATGTAGGCTCATCGAGTATCAGGATATCGGCATTTCTGTAGAGCGCTTTGAGGATTTCGACGCGCTGCTGTACGCCCACGGGCAGGTCTTCGATGATCGCGTTGGGGTCAACTGGCATGTTGTAGCGGTCGGCCAGCTCCTGGATTTGGGCGGCGACGCGCTCGCGATTCAGGAGGCCGCGGTCGACGCTTTCGCTGCCGAGCATGATATTGTCGACAACGCTCATGACCGGCACAAGCTGGAAGTGCTGGTGGACCATGCCGATGCCCAAATCGATAGCATCGCGGGGGGAGTGAAATTCCACGACATTGCCATCGACCAGAATCTGGCCTTCGGTGGGCTGGTACAACCCGTAGATGATATTCATCAGGGTTGACTTGCCGGCGCCGTTTTCGCCGAGGAGAGCGAGGATTTCGCCCTTGTGCAGGGCCAGGTCAATGTCTTTGTTGGCGACGACACCGGGGAAGAGCTTTGTGATACCTTTTGCTTCGAGTTTCGGGGACTCCGGTTCGTGCCGGTCGTTCGGGGACGGTTGCGACTGGGTCATTCGCTGCCCTCCGTCTCGTAGACTTTGCCCTCGGCGGCGGGAGGCCGCACCCGGCCAACGAGGCCGGAAACGGCGACGATCGTGACAACGTAGGGGAGCATTGAGATAAATTGGCGGGGCACTTGGGTGACGCCGGCCAGAAGCAGCTCATTCTGCAGGGCCTGGGTATAGCCAAAAAGGGTGGCCGCGCCGAGCGCGCCAAAGGGAGTCCAGTTACCGAAGATCATCGCGGCCAAGGAAATGAAGCCCCGGCCTGCGGTCATGCCCTCTTGAAACTGGCCGACTGCCTCCAAGACCAGGAAAGCGCCGGCCAGACCTGCCAACATGCCTCCCAACGATGTGTTCACGTAGCGGTAAAGGTTGACGTTAACGCCGACGGTATCGGCCGCGCGTGGATGTTCTCCGACCGCGCGCGTACGCAGTCCCCAGCGTGTATAGAACAGGCCGACGTGTACGACCACCACCAGAATCAGTGCCAGATAGGTAATGGGAGGATTGTCGAAAAGGACCGGACCGACCACGGGAATCTGGGCCAGTCCCGGAATTGGGATCGAGGAGAACTTGCCTTCGGCGATGGCGTCGCGATTGTACAGATAGGATGTTGCCCCCAGCGCCAGGATAATGATCACGGTACCTGAGATGATCTGGTCCATGCGGAAGCGGATAGAAAAGAGCGCGTGGATGGCGCCCATCATGCCGCCGATAGCCATGGCCACGACCACACTGAATATGAGGCTGGCGAACAGCGGCCAGTGGTTGGTGCTGGTCTTGGCGACGAATCCGCCGAAGGCTCCGGCAAGCATCATGCCCTCGATGCCTATGTTGATGATTCCGGATCTTTCGCAGAGGATTCCGCTGAGCGCGCCCAGCACGAGAGGCACGGTCGCCCGCAAGGTGAAGTTAAGGGCGCTGATTCCGAACAGCACGCGGAGCCAGGTCTGCTCCTTGAGGGGCGTCATATTGACAATTATCGACATGACGACCAGCGCCAGCGCCACGAGCAAGGCGGTGCCGTAGCGGCTGCGGATGCGCTGGAGCGCGGCAACAGGAGGCGAATTTTTCACGAGCCGCCCCAGCTTGTGCTGACTGCGGAAGCCGCCTCTTCCTGCGTTTGCTGGCGCAGGCGGAATATCATGCGGATGATCAGGGGTGCGGCTACGAAGGCAAGCACGAGAGCCTGAATAATCTGAATGATGTCGGCGGGGACCCCGGACTCGAATTGCATTGTTGCTGCGCCGCCATCGAGCGCGCCGAACATGAAGGCGGCGAGTAGAACGCCAAAGGGGTGGGTCTGCCCCAACAGAGCCACGGTGATGCCATCAAAGCCGACCGCGCCGCCGAATTCCGGGGCGAACTTGTGGTTCAGACCCAAGGTTTCGATGCCGCCGGCCAGGCCGGCCAGGCCACCGGCGAGCGCCATCGTCAGGATTATGGTGAAATTGACGCGTATGCCGGCGTAACTCGCGGCCCGCATGTTGTGGCCGACGGTACGCATTTCGAAGCCGAGGGGCGTCTTGAAGATCAACCACCAGATGAGAATTGCGGCGGCGAGGGCGATGAAAATACCGTAGTGGACGCGGTAAGGGGGGCCAAAAAGCCAGGGGATCTGGGCAGAAGCCAGCACGTCCTTCGTCTCGGAAATGGCGCCGGCGGTCCGATCCCAAAGGGGGCCTGGCGTCTGGCCCTGGGTGCCACCGGCGTAGACGGTCCAGCCGGCGAAGAGGGAGGCGACATAGTTGAGCATGATGGTAACGATGACTTCATGGGCGCCGGTATAGACTTTGAGAAAACCGGGGATGGCGCCCCAGAGCATGCCGCCGACGATGCCGGCGATGAGAGCCAGAGGCAGATGGATGAAGGCCGGCAGGCCTTCGAAATTGACGCCCACGGCGACAGCGAACACTGAGCCGATAACGAACTGGCCCGATGCGCCGATGTTGAACAGGCTGACCTTAAAGGCAAGGGCGACCGAGAGACCGGTCAGGATGAAGGGAACGGTTTTGCGAATCGTCCTGGCCCAGCCTTTGCCATCGCCGAAGGCGCCTTGGAAGAGGCCACTGTAGGCGGCTAGGGGGTCGTCGCCCGACAGGATCATGACGATCGCACCGGCCAGAAGCGCGGCCAGCAGGGCCAGCGATGGGATGAAGAGCGCTCGCAGGACTCGTTGCAGGCTGGCTATTGGGAAGGCGGTCGCCACTGCGGTCCTCCGTCTGAAGGCGAAGTTCCAGGTATGGCAGATTTTTCGGGGTCAGCAATCTGCCGGATGCGGCGGTAAGGGGCACTGCGGGGCCGTCGGGGGCCAGCGTCTGGCACGTCTACAGATGAACCGGGAGGCCCCGCTGCAGATGCCTCCCGGTTCAGTGGGATTTTCGCCGATCGCTTTGGGAGCACGTGCGACGGAAATCCAATTTACTGCTTCATTTGCCGGTTATGTCAGTTGCCATATCCGGTGTCGATCGAGCCATCGATAAGGCCGGCTTTGGTCTCCTCAAGCAGATCCTTCAGTTCCTGAGGGATCATCTCGTCGAAGTCATGGAAGGGGGCAAGGTCGGCTTTGCCGAAATAGTTTCCGCCAGGGAAAGCGCCGTCGTTGGCCATATTTACCAGTTCGACTACTCCGGGCGTGATCAGCTTCATGGCACTGGAGACCAGGCAGGGATGGGCGGCGGGCACGGTATTCCACTGGTCGGTATCGACGCCGATGCAGAATACGGTTTCGCCGGCGCCATCAGCGGTGGCAATTTCCTGTAGGGCGCCATTGCCGGTGATACCGCCAGCGCCGAAGATTACGTCTGCGCCCTGGTCGAGGGCCTGCTTGGCAGTTGCGGCGCCCCATTCGGGGTCGACGAACGCTTGCGAGATCTCGCCGGGATGGTAGGTTGAGATCACGTTGATGTCGGCGTTCACAGATTTGGCGCCGGCGACGTAGCCTTCATTGAAGGCCACGACAGGTGGCACGAGATCGGTGCCCAATACAGCGGCTATAGTACCGGTCTTTGAGAGGCTGCCTGCCAGGACACCGGCCAGATAGCCAGAGTGATCCTCGTTGAAGATCAGGCCGGCCACGTTGGGAAGTGTCTCGCCCTGGAACTGGTCTATGCCGATGAAGAATACGTCGGGGTTTTCCTTGGCGGCGACATTGGTAGCGTCTGCAAGAGCGAAGCCGACTGTTAAGATGACATTGTAGCCGGCGTCTACAAACTGTTGGATGTTGTCGGCGTAGTCTTTGGCATCCTGCGTCTCGATGTACTTGATGTCATCTTCGGCCAAGCCCAGACCTTCGGCAGAGGCGACAACACCTTCCCAGGCAGACTGGTTGAAGCTGCGGTCGTTCACACGGCCGACGTCGGTGACCAGGCCAACCTTGAACTCGCCCGCTGCGCCGGAATCGGCAGCACCGTCATCGGTGTCGGCTGCGGGCACTGCTGCCGGCGCGGGGCAGGCTGCGAGGAGTAGTGCCAGCGTTGTCAGGAAAATTACGAGAGTGGTGATTCGGGATAATTTCATTCGGTTTCTCCTTTGCTGATGTGACAATGGGCTCACCAAGCTGCATGGGTCGACGGATTCGGAGCTATTGAGCAAGGCGGCTCGACCCGTAAGTCTTTCAAAATAGGACGTGCTGCTGTTGGAGGAAATGCTGGCCAGCATATTTTGTGGCGGCGTTGCGCCTCCAAGTAACTCTGCAGCATTATATGCGGATTCGAGGGCGTTAGCAAGGCAAGGAACCCGCAACCTGGGTGAATACCGCGGGTACTGGAGTGCGTGCATCAGAGGGGCCGGGGGTGCGTTCAGACCGGCGTTTTGTGTGTTCTAGTAACTACTAAGCCATATACAGTGCCTGTCTTGACCAGCCCATTTTCCCGGCCGCCATTCAGGCTATCTGATTGCGTATTCGGTTGGCGGCAGCCACGTTGCTGGAGCGGCACCGCTGGAATGCGCACACACGGTCGGTGAGCGATGGTTTTGTAGGGGGGCGTTGCGGGGGCGCAGCCCCTGCACAAGGGAGGCCGCTTGCGGCCGACCGCCCATATGCAAACCGAGGGGAGAGCGGAGTGGCGAGATTGTAACAGGTTGGTTGCCCCTTTCGGGTCGGCAGATTGAATGTGGATGGGCGGCTACCATTTGGGGAGGCATTTCACAGTTTCTTCCTGCGTTGGCGTTGGGAGGCGCACGGGAAGCGGCCTGGGACTGTGTTATAATGATAGACCGGTCCGAAGCCATTTACAGAGAGGGAGGCTCAACTGAACAGCAACCAACTGGCACGGAAGATCGTTGAGATCATTGAGGAGAAGCAGGCGGCCGACATCGTTTTATTGGATGTGAGTGAGCAGACCAGCATAGCTTCCTATTTTGTGCTGGGCAGTGTGAACAACGAACGACAAGCCAATGCGATCCGAGATGACCTGTGGGAGCAGCTGCAGATCGAAGAGAAGATGCGACCGTTGAATGTCCATGACCTGCGGCAGGAGGGAGGAGGGTGGCTCCTGGCCGACTACGGCGATGTCATTTTGCACCTATTTACCGAGGAGACACGGCTACATTACGACCTGGAAGGGCTGTGGAACGATGCCCATGTCGTGTTGAAGATACTTTGACCCGCGCGGGGACGAAGCCGCAAGGTTAGAGGCAACCCAAATATTGGATAGGGGCCACTGTCATCCGGCGACGTTTGAACTGTACAAGGCAACGGCTGATGGGGTGTCCATGTGTTCGGTGGCGTCGAACAGATCGGTCGTTTCGCCGGCGCCGTCATTGACATCAGGGTTCTCTTCGGCTTTGTAGGCGTTTTTCGGCGTAATACCGGCGGCCTGCATTGCATTGACTATCCTGGGGGGCGTTGCAGAGATATCTGACCCCAGGAGACTGCCAAAGAAGTTGTCGATTTCGAACATGGCCTCGAAGGGACCGGCCGAAAGATGGACGCCGTTGTTTGCAATGGTCACCTCTTCGAAACCGTAGCGGGCCGGGTTGGCGTGAAGTTCGCCGCGAATGGAGCCGGCAACTGCTCGTTCGGGGAAGGTATCGCCGATCATCTGGTCACGCAGGACGGCCCAGCCGGTGTCCGAGTGCACGAGCATGAGTGCGATTCGGTGGGTGGGTTCGGTGAAGTGGGCCAACTGGGCGGGGTGAAAACCGTTGACGAGAATGAATTTTTCGTTGGCTGTTTCGTATGCCTGGACGTAGAAGCCGGAACGGATCTTCTCGGCCTTTTGTGTAAACCAAAGCGCGTCGAGGCTGGCCGGTGTGAAGGATGGATGGTCAGCAAGGAACTCGTGTCCTCCAAACAAGGGGTAGTCGGCAGGGGCGACGTCAAGCGCGTCATAGATGCTGCTGCGGTCAGCCGCGTTCAGGCCGGAAGATGCGGTCTTGGACAGGACATTTATGGCGCCGTAATGTTGGTCCATGCTTTGCTTGCGTTCAAGGGTCTGGCCGCCGACCAGGACGAGCCCGTTTACAGAGGCGCCAAATTCTGCCAGTTTTCCCCAAATCAGGTCGATCGAATTGCCCTGACAGGCCCGGTCTTCGACGCCCAGAATCTCCGGTTTGATGAACATGAGTAGCTCGTTCTGCCGCTCTGTCTGCCCGATGGCAGGCGGCTGAACAACGGCGATTTCCTCTGTCCGCTGCATAGCTTGTAGCAGCGACTCTTTCAGTTGTTGCTGACTCTGCACAAAACGCCCCTTTCTGCGCCAATAAGATCGAGGAAAGTAATAGCTAAGCGTTGGCTACGTCCAGATAAGGACGAACAAGCTCCGTCCCCGTCCGCCCAGTCTTTGCAGCAGGTTACCGCAAAGCTTCCTTTTTTACAAAAAAATCGTGTGATGAGGGTTGGGTTGGAATCTGGTCGGATTTTAGTGAACTCGGCGTACTGCTACGGGGATTTCCTGACAGCGCTTAGAAGGGCTGCATCTTCGGGCGAGACGGAGATGTCGGTCGGGACGGCGAAGGTGTTTTTGTCGGCGAAGCGGGTGATGGCGTACTCGCCGTCAGGGTCGAGGGCCACAAGGGGAGCCTTTGCCAGGGCATTGTCGTCTTCATCGCCGATACGGGCGGATACGACCCAGCCCAGCAGCAGGTCGGGATTGAGCGAGACCAGGTAACGCGCGAGGTGCAGCGCCTCCTCTTCGTGACCACAGTGCCAGGTGGCTTCGAGCAGGTTGCTCTGGAAGTCGAGCCGGCCGGGTTCTTCTGCGGTCAACTCGGCGTAGATGCGGATTGCCCTTTCCCAGCGGCCGCCCATTCGGTAAAGGGTTGCGAGCGCCGGACGCGTCAGCATCAGAGGTCGCTTCTGGCGCAGGAGTGTGCGGGACAATCCCTGGCGGATTGGTCGATTGTAGGGCGCGTTTTCGAGGGCCAGCGTCCAGTATCGTTGGGCCAGGGCCAGTTCGCCATCGGATTCTGAACATCTGGCCAGCACGGCCCAGGCAAGTTCGCTGCCGGGATCGGCGTGCAGCAGGCGGAGGGCCCAGTCGCGGCCTTCATGCCAGCGGCGCAACAGCCAGATGGCCTGGAGAAGGCGAAAGTAGGAGGCCAGGTGGCGGGGCAGGCGCTTGAGGACGATGCGAATCAGCGGAAGGGCTTCTTCGGCGCGACTGGCGGCCAGGTGGCTGTCGATAAGGTCGTTCCAGTGGGAGAGTTGCGTTCGTATGGCAGGAGGTTGACCAAAGCGGGGTTGCGTCATTCGGACCGATGCGCCTCGTCTTTCTGCAGTAGCTCGATCATGACGCCGTTTGCGGCCTGGGGATGAACGAAGGCTACGAGACCGTGGATGCCACGCCTAGGGATCTCGTCGATAAGGCGGACGCCGCGGGCGCGCAGGTCTTGCAGGGCTTGTGCGATGTCGGTGACGGCAAGGCAGACGTGGTGCGTTCCTTCGCCTCGCCGCGCGAGGAAGCGGGCGGTTCCGCTTTGGTCATCGGTGGGGGACAGGAGCTCAAGAGTGCCGGGGCCGGCGTCGAGGAAGGCGATTTCGACGCCGTGGGCGGGGGCGTCGAGCCGCTCCAGAAGGCGGAAGCCGAGGATGCCGCAGTAGGTTGCGAGGGCATCGTCGAGGCTTTGGACGACGATGCCGACGTGGTCGATGTGGGCGTTGGATAGTTGGATGGGGTCTGGGATATTCACTTTCTCTCGCTATCTGGAGTCCGTTGCAGACAGGTTAGAGCTTGCGTTCAGGACTGCTTCCAATCGACCTAACCAGGTTCGAAAGTGCGGACACTCTCCGCGGATGGCATCAAGACCGATTTCCAACGCGGCCAGTGTCCCCAACAGCGGCTTGCTATAGCCCGGCACAAGGTTTTCGACGCGCTTAGAAGGGGCGGTTTGGGGCGAGTCGTCGATCTCTTCCGGGCTTCCAAAGGCATCCCTGACGGCCTGGAACTGGCCGGCCAACGCGGGAGTGCCGATTCCCCGGCCAAAGGCGCGGCAGTCACTGAAGAGCATTGCCTCATACTCGTGCATCATCACGTACGGAACAAACCTTTCGCGTTTGAAGCCTTCCCCCATATGCTGAGTGACATCTTCCAGCAGAGCATTCTCGACAGTAGATGCTTTGGCTGCGTAGCCGGAAGTAGCGGAGGCATGGCGTCCAGGCCATGCGCTGGCACCGCTTTGCGGGAGTCCATAAAAGTCAACCATCGTGCTGACCAAGCAACCGGCGTCTTGCCTCAGATGATTGAGTATGCCTTTTCTAACCGCTGGCCAAGGCTTGATTCCGCCACGCCGGTCGCGCTGACGAGCGTTACCTACTATGCGAGCACTTACCAGTGTGAATCCTTTGGAATAGAGGTATGGCGCGAGAAGCTCATTTACAAAACTCTCCTCTGTTTGGCCCTCTACGTGGATGAGCAGCCTGGTCAAAGTTCGTGTCTCCAGCTACTCATGCGCGGGGCGGCCACCAAATTCGTTTTTCTCCCAGAGTTGGCCCAGGCTGTAGTCATGGAGCCAGTTCTTCAGGCTGCCTGCATCGAGGCGACTGAACTGCGTTTGACCTTCTACGCGGTCTGCCACTAGCACATCTTCTGGTTCAAAATGATCGAGAAGTAGTGACGATTGTGTTGCGAGAATAACTTGCGTCTTGGTGGATGCCTGTTTTACGAGTGAAGCAAACAGCGTAATGGCATAGGGATGCAGCCCCAACTCCGGTTCGTCTATGATTACGATGGGAGGTCGAAGAGAATCCGGTTGGAGAAGTAGGGTGGCCAAGGCGATAAACCGCAAAGTGCCGTCGGAGAACGAAGCAGCGTCAAAATAAGCGTCCGTTCCTTTATGTTTCCACTCCATGCGGATTGTGTCTTTGTTCAGAGCCAGCGGTTGGAGGAGAAAGTCATCGAAAAAGGGAGCGACGAGTCTGACGGTGCGACGGATCAGGTTGTATTCATTTTCGTGCTTCAGGCTTAAGAAATACAGAAATGCAGCCAGATTGGAAGCGTCTGGGCGGAGATAGCGGTTGTCATTGACGCTCGTGGTTTTCCGCATTCGGGAGGTGGAGCCTGCATCATGAAAGTGGTACAGACGCCAACTGTTCAAGAGACGTTGAACATTGTCAGCGTATCGAGGGACGTCGCTAAGGCTAATTCCGGCTTCGCCTCCTCGGCTCTTTAGTGGCTGCTCGACAGGCCTTCCATAACAAGGCCTGTCGCGAAAGTAAGCGGTTTCCTTGTAAGGCTGAAGCGCGTCATCATCGGTTGCCAGCAGCTGTAAGCGATACTGAAACCTTGCTTCTGCCAGGGAAACGTGTAAGGTCATCCCTTTGGTTGCCTGGGAACCAAAGTGAAGGATCCTGTCGGCCCCACCGGCGCGCTTAACGTACTCCTGGAGTCTTCCGAATCGGATCTCATGCAAAAACGAAAACACGTCCAAGAAATTTGACTTGCCTGACCCGTTTGGACCAATCAAGACGTTCATCGGACCGAGTTGCAACTCGCTAATTGACCCTATGCTCTTGAAACCCTCCACAGTTATGCTGTCAAGCACAGTTCACTCCTCCTCCGCGTACAACCGCCAACCTGGTAGTTCCACTTCCGGGCCGGAAATGGCGCTGAGGGGCAGCTTCAGGAACTTGCCTTCGGCGCGCACGGCGACTGTGTCGTCGGGGAGATAGATTTCGCCGCTGCCAGTGAACATACGCCGGTTTTGGGTGAGGACACGGCCGCGGGCGCTGATTTCCGCTTCGAGCGGAACGGGCTGCAAGAACCGTGTATTCAGCTCGGCGGTGATGCCCCATCTCTCCACGTCGACGCCTGAACCGTAGTTGATGGCGCGGGCGATGGTTTCGTCGAGGACGCCGGTGAGGACGCCACCGTGCATGCGCCCCGGGTAGCCCTGGTGGCAGTGCTGCCCAGAGAAGCGGGCCAGGATTTCAGCGTCTCCTTGGGCGGTTACAGTCTCATAGAATCGCACTTTCACGCCGGCAATGTTCTTCAGGCCGCAGACAAAACAGTAGGAGCTATTGGGTTGCTTCTGCATTATACCCAGCTTGTCGGTTGATATTCGCCGAAGACTGCCCTGAGCGTGTCGCAAATTTCGCCTACGGTGGCATCGTTTTCGACGGCTTCCACGAAGAGGGGCATCAGCGGCTCGTCGGCAGCGCGGGCGGCTTGTTCTATGCGCTGCAGTACTGCGGAGACTTTAGCCTGATCGCGGGTAGCGCGCAGGGAGGCCAGCGCGGCGATCTGCTCGTTTTGCACGGCCTCGTCGACGTTCAGTGTTTCTTCCGGGATGCCAGCTCCACCCTGGTAGCTGTTGACGCCGACAACTGTTTGTGCGCCGCTTTCGACAGCTCTCATTGTGACGTAGGCCGACTCCTGTATTTCCCGCTGGATGAAACCGTCGGCGACAGCCTGCATTGCGCCGCCCAATTCGTCGATACGTTCGAGGTAGTCGCAGGCCTGGCGTTCGATTTCGTCGGTCAGCCATTCGATGTAGTAGCTGCCCCCAAGCGGGTCGACGACGTCGGCCACGCCGCTCTCGCCGGCCAGAATCTGCTGGGTGCGCAATGCGATTTCGACGGCCTTTTCGGTTGGCAGTGCGAGGGCCTCGTCCTTGGAATTGGTGTGCAAACTCTGGGTGCCGCCGAGTATTGCGGCCAGGGCCTGAACCGTTACGCGGACAATGTTGTTATCAGGTTGTTGCGTCGTCAAGGTGCTGCCACCGGTCTGGGTGTGGAAGCGCAGCAGCCAGCTCTTTGGGTCTGTGGCCCCGAATCGTTGCCGCATCAGCTTTGCCCACAGGCGACGGGCGGCGCGAAACTTGGCTACCTCCTCGAGGAAGTCGTTATGCGCATTGAAGAAGAAACTTATCTGGGACGAAAAACGGTCGACGTCAAGTCCGACTTTAATCGCCTGTTGCACGTATTCGACGGCATTAGCCAACGTGAAAGCCACTTCCTGGACGGCGCTGCTACCGGCTTCACGGATATGGTAGCCGCTGACTGAAATGGTATTCCATCTGGGCACGTGGACGGCACAGTAGCGGAACAGATCGGTCATGAGACGCATTGAAGGCAGGGGTGGGAAGATGTAGGTGCCGCGGGCAATGTACTCCTTCAGTATGTCGTTCTGGACAGTGCCCCTCAGCTGCGCCAGCGGTACGCCCTGCTCCTTTGCGACTGCGACTACCATGGCCAGGAGGATGGCAGCGGGCGCATTTATCGTCATGCTGACGCTAACTTTGTCCAGAGGGATACCTTGCAGAAGGGTGCGCATGTCCTGCAGGCTGCTGATGGAGACACCTACTTTGCCTACCTCGCCCAGGGCGAGATCGTGGTCGGCGTCGTAGCCAATCTGGGTGGGGAGATCGAAGGCAACGGAAAGACCGGTCTGCCCCTGGTCGATCAGGTAGTGGTAGCGCTGGTTGCTTTCTGAAGCCGAGCCGAAGCCGGCGTACTGGCGCATGGTCCAGAGGCGGCCGCGATACATATTGGGCTGGACGCCGCGGGTGAAGGGGAACTCGCCGGGGAAGCCCAATTTCTGCAGGTATTCAGCGGCGACTTCATCGGTTGTTGCCTCTTCGGAGGGTGTGTAGAGGGGTTGGACGACGATAGAAGGGCTGCTGGTCGTGAAACGCTCTTTTCGTTCGGGGAACCGCCGCACCACCGGGGTCAGCGTATTCTCCTGCCAGGCCTGTTTCAGATTGGTCAGCTTGTTGGGGAAGGGGGGCTTCTGCAAGCTTTTGGCTTGCGGCTTTCTTTTGGGTTCAGCCATCTCGATACACCTTCTTGGCGGGCAGCACAGGCGGCGCCTTCTACATTTCCAGGCGGCCAGCCAGCGCGTTGCTAAGGGTCATTTCATCGGCATATTCGAGATCGCCGCCGGTGGGCAGGCCGCGTGCCAGACGGGTTACGCGTACGCCCAGTGGCTTTATGAGCCTGGCAATGTACATCGCCGTGGCTTCGCCTTCAAGGTTTGGGTTGGTGGCCACCAGGAGTTCCCGCGTCTCACCGGCATCAACCGGATCGCTGGAGAGGCCGCGCTGCAGCCGAGAAAGTAGTTCCCGGAGCTTCAGGTCGTCAGGCCCGATTCCTTCCACTGGCGAGATCGCGCCGTGCAAGACGTGATAAAGTCCATGGAAGGTTCCCGTGCGCTCAATAGCCTGGACGTCGAGCGGCTCCTCGACCACACAGATGATCGAACTGTCGCGTTGTTCACTGTCGCAGATGACGCAGGGGTCGCTGTCGGCAATGTTGTGGCAGACGCCGCAAAAGAGTGTATTCGCTTTTAGCTCCTGTAGAGCGGCCGCCAAGGAGAGCGCTATTTCCTCATCGCTTCGGAGGAGGAAATAGGCCAGACGAGAGGCGGACTTTGGTCCGATGCCCGGCAAGCGGCTGAAGGCGTCGATCAGATTTGTGACTGGCTGAGCAAGCGGCTGCATTGGGTGATCCTAGAATCCCAGGCCTGGGATATTGAGCCCATCGGTGAATCCGCCCATGCGGTCCTCAGTCAGAGATTTGACTTTTTCTGAGGCATCGCCAATGGCGGCCATCAGCATGTCTTCCAGCATTTCCACGTCTTCGGGATCGACGACCTCCGGTTTGATGCGCAGCGCCTGCACGGCTTGATGTCCGTCCATGTCCACTTCGACCATACCGCCGCCGGCGCTGCCGGTCACAATTTCCTCGGCGAGTTCTTCCTGGGCCTTTTCCATGTCCCCTTGCATTTTGCGCACGCGTGCAGCGAGGTCGCCGCCCATGCCGCCGCCGCCCATCCCTCCACCGGCGGGAAGACCAGCTGCGCCGCCGCCAAACGGATTGGCGCCGCTTCTGGTTCTGCGATTTCTTTTCTTTTTTGCCATAGAATTCACTCCCATTTCGAAATCATTAGATGTGCAAAGAGGTCGGTTCGTCAGCGACGGCCGTCACTGACCTTGGCGCCCAGCTCCGAGACCGCGTACTCTAACAGTGGGTCCTGCCCGTCTGCAGACGCTTCCTCTACTGCCCGTCCTGCGGCTGTGGGAATCGTAGCTTGTTCGCCGCTTTGGCAGATGATAGATACCTGCTGGCCGAGGATTTCGGACAAGATGACGGCGACGGAATCCTTTGTTTTGGCCTCGGAAATCACGCCGAGCGTAAACGAATTATTGCCAAAAGCCATGGCGACGGAGTCACCGCCGATAGCAAGATCCCTGATGGAGCGCAGCGATGCCTGTTCCTTTGGTCCACACCGTTCGCGAACGGTATTCAGGAATCGGTCCCAGTTCTCTCTCAGCCGCTGGGTTGCCTGTGCGTCCAAGGGTGTGGTTTCTTTTTTTTCGGCAACGGGACTGCTGGAGGCCCCAGTCTTGGGCTGAGCGGAACTCTTTTGCTTGGCCGGCGGCGTGGGCGCGGCCGGTTGGGAAAGTGTTTGGGCAGGCGCTGGCGTGGCGAATTGCTGGGGTTCGCCCTCAATGACCTCGACGAGCGCCAATTCCAGGGGGAGTTGGGGCTGGAATCCGCCCTTGAGTTCAGACATGGCTTTGCTGAACCGTTTGATGGCCCAGAGCGTCTCCGACTTGGACAAATCCTTGGCCTGCCGCTGCAAAGTCTGCACAGTATCCGGTGCGGAATCTTCGAGGAGGGCGCTATCGCCGACCATCTGGACGAGCATTACGCCGCGAAGATGTTCGATGACCTGCGCGGCGAATTCATTCAGACTGCCGCCCTGCAGAAGGAGGTCATGGATAAGTTGCAGTCCCGCGGATACATCTTTGGATGCGAGAGCTTCGACAAATGCAGCCACGGTAGCGGTAGCAACACTGCCCAGCACCTGTTGGACTTGCTCCAAAGAGATTGCAGGGCTTTCCTCGGTTGAGGCGGTTGCGCCGTAACTGGTCATCTGGTCCAGAAGGCTGACGGCATCGCGCATGCAGCCTTGTGCGCTGCGGGCGATGGCGAAGACAGCGGCTTCCTGCACTTGAAATCCCTCTTCTGCGGCGATGAAAGTCAGATGTGCGGCAATTTCGGCCACAGGGATGCGGCGGAAATCGAAGCGCTGGCAGCGGCTGAGGACGGTTGCGGGAATGCGGTGCGGTTCGGTAGTCGCTAAGACGAAACGCACGTAAGGGGGAGGTTCTTCCAGTGTTTTTAGGAGGGCGTTGAATGCGCTGGCGCTGAGCATATGCACTTCGTCGATGATGTAGATCTTGAAGCGGGACTCGCTGGGCTGGAAGCCGACTTTGTCGCGCAGTTCCCGCACATCGTCGACGCTGTTATTGCTGGCGGCGTCGATTTCGATCAGGTCCAACATGCGACCTTGGTTGATGGCGGTACAGTGGCTGCAACGGTTGCAGGGCTGACTGTTTTCATCGGTGCAGTTCAGGGCTTTGGCGAGGATACGGGCGGTGGAAGTCTTACCGGTGCCACGCGGGCCTGCAAACAGATAGGCGTGGGCCACGCGGCCATCGCGCAGGGCATTTAGCAGGGTGGTAGTTACGTGTTCCTGGCCCACTACTTGATCGAAAGTTTGGCTGCGCCACTTGCGATATAACGCCTGTGCCATGTTGGCTTGCTCCTGCGGAGCCGTAGGACCGGAGAGGATTCTCGGCCGCAAAACACGCTGTCTTGCGTCCCAAATCAGTCTACCATCTGGCAGAACCAGAAGCAAACGGACCTGTAATTTTTCACGTGGTATACTTCAATGATGAGCAATAAAATCATTAACTCATTTCAGGCGAGGCGGCTGGTCGAAGAGGCGGTCGCGGGGCTGGCCAATCTGTCTTCGGATGCGGAGCTGATGGAGGAGGTGGAGAAGATCGCACGCGATCACGCGCCTTCGATGGTCCTGCCGGCGATTCGCAGGCATTTGAACACCGGAAGCAGCCAGATGCGGGGCGGGTTGGGCCGTCTGGCGGCGTTGATATCGGGTCGGGAAGTCGTTGAGATGCTGCGGAAAGAGGCCGGCCGACGAGACAACCCCACACAGACTCGACTGACGGCTGCCATGATCCTGGAAAGGTTCCTTCAGGTTGAGGTGTCAGCGGGCCTGATGGGCGATCTCAGAGACCCGAACCTGATCGTGATGCAGAGCCTGCAGGAGGCGGTGGAGGAGGCGCGGACCAACCGGCATGTCTTGCTGGAATATGTGCGACAGATGCGGCAGGAAAGCCAGGATGTTGCTTTTCTGGTTCTTGATCTTATCGGCCAGTTGGCTGAAGCAGACCGGCCGGAGCTGCTGCGGCTGATAGCTTACGATGCCCGCACACCTGTGGCGGAGGCCGCCTTGGGCCAGTTGGGGGCGCTGCGGGGCAGCGAGGTTGGGGCGCAGAGCGCGGCCGCGTTGCACACGCTCCAGGCCAGCTTGCGGCCGGAACTCGCGCAGGCGGCGTCGCGGCATTTGCGGAAGCTGAAAATGGCAGGGGTACGTTGGGATGCGATCCCGGCAGACGATTGGTGGGCGCTCATTTCCCCCTGTGATTTTCAGGGAACTCAGCACCTCTGGTTTCTGAGGAACGGGAGTGGGCCTGATTGCGATTTGATCGGTCTGCGCATTAACAGGGTGGCAGGTATTCTCGAAGGTTTCGGCGGCGAAAATGTGGACAGCCAGAATCTGCCGGCAAGGCGGCAGGTTGGCGAGATGCTGTCGATTTCACTTACTCCTGGAGAGAGCGCGGTCTTTCTTAGCATCCCTTACTGGTATGGACGCCAGTGCTTGCAACATTGTTTAGAGAGGCACTGGCGGGCGTCCTCCCGAACATTACCAGAGGAGTTCACACTTTTTTGCCCATCGATTCTTGCGCACAGTCTTGAAACGACTTCGCCTCAACTCTCTTCATTGCTCGCTTCAGGCCCGGAGCTGTGGGCCCAGGAAGATACAGATTTGTCGCAGGTAACGATGATGCTGCTTGGTCATCCGGCTATGGCTGGCTGGGTTTTTTCGACAGGAAATATTGGTGAGGACCACAGTAGACCGGGTGGACGGGCGCCGGGGAGTGCAGGGGATCGAACCGGATTGCAGCCTTTGGCCAGTCTGCCAGTGGAAGAGTTGGAGAAGCTGGCGCGCTCGATTGTAACTGAAGAGATCCCGCAAGAACTAGCCGAGCAGTTGCGGGAGGCGTTGCTGGCCCAGGCGGGTTGGATGCACTTCGCCGGACACCAGGGCTTTGCGCGCCACGCGGTATTGATCGCCGAGAGTCTGCGCCACGAGCCCTTTCACGGTCATCCTCTACTGCTGCGAATGATTGCACTCGGGTTCATTCGTAGCGAGGGGGAGGGCGGCGCGTCAGGCTAGCCGGCGAGTGGCAGGCAGGGGATCCTACGAGTCCTGATGGGATCTCAGGCAAGACTCGCTGGCTAGCGTCCAAGAGTAGCAGATCGTCAGACTCCCTTCTCCGTCGAACGACAGGACTTTTGCCCTGCTGCAGCCAGTTTTGCCGCGCTGTTCGGTTAAACAGTTCAGACGCGGTACATTCTCTATTTTTTCCATGTGAAGTGACTCCTGTGATTCCCTTTTCTTGACGGGAGAAGGGTTTCACAGGTAAAATGAAGTCAAGTTCCATTGCACAGTAGATTCCTTGTTTGCCTCTAGGTCAGAGGCGGCCAGGACGTGATTGCTCGTAAGAGCGACAGTAGCCAGATGCAGGCATACAACGCCGTATGAAGCATATTGGGCTCTTTGCATTTCCTTCCTCGCCAGCTAGAGAGACGTATGTCGCTGCCTGGGTTCAGGTGGCGATACAGAATCCATTAGACTGCCATTCTATTAACCCCTGGCCAACTGCTCCAGGGCACGTACCGATCTGACCTGTCCATAGTGACGGGTTTTTTGTCATGCTTTAGAGGCGTCGATTTGCGGTTTGTCATTGGATTTTGGCGAGGCTGTGCGGAACTTCGCCTGAAGGCTGACATGTCCTTCGTTGAGGGACGTTCCGAAGTGTTTGGAAACTGGATCAGGAGGAGGGCTCGTCTGCCAAATTCACTTGCGATCGTAGTTGGGCAAAACATTTACAACGATGGCGAAAGTTTGCCATTTACTGAGGGCTGAGTAAAATAAGGATTTCGCATTTCCGAAAATTGTGGAGGTTTATCGTTCATTTTCCGATCTTCGAGATGCCGCATCAGAGGCAAGGCTAGGAGCCGCATTCTCACGACACGGTATGTTGTTGACGGGAAGTATCCGGAAGAGTAATTGGCCAGGGTTCGTAGCGGGCCATCCAGGGGAGAAGCGTCGGTGACGGTAATTGACAAGGCCTTTTTGAGCAAATTAGGGGAGGCTCAAAGTGGACTCGTGTATCGCGGGCAGTCAAACAGCACATGGAAACTGTATTGTGCCGCCACGCGTCGACTGATTGGACATTCAAACGGCGATGAGAGTGTTGCCCAGGAATCTCATTTCCCGCGAATGCACCTGGTCTACCATCGTGCTGTGTTGCTGGACCCTGCTCGGAAATATGGCTTCGGCAATGATCGTGGTCACAAGATTTCGGACCTTCATCTTCTCGCTAAACTGCAGCATTTGGGGGCAGCCACTGGATTGCTACACTTTTCGCTAGATCCTTTGGTCGCACTGTGGTATGCAACTGACGAATTTGACTGCGACGGAAAGGTATTTGTCGTAGACTTGAACTATGGAACTGAATTTCGACGGATTTCCAGCGAAGAAGCAGAAAAGAGTGTCGAGGAAATCTTCGATCCGGGAAGGGGGCTGTGTAGGCACGCCGCTTATGGGGACCTAATTCAAGAGGGAGAGAAACCGACAGTACCGCACATGGAAGGGGTAAGCGTACTTTGGTGTCCCCTGATTCCGGAAGACGCTGTTACCTCCATTGTGATCAGGGCAGCAGACAAGCCTCAGATTCGACAGGAGCTAGTCGAATTACTTGACTTCGCAGGACCTGCGCCATTCGCCGACGTGCAGCGATTCTCTACATCGCAAGGCACTACAGTACCATTGCCGCAAATTGAAGATCCGGAGTTTCACTGGATGCAAGGGAATCAGTGCTGGCTGCAGGGCAATTTTGCAAGAGCGATTTCGCATTACAACATAAGTATTCAGCTTGATCCTGAGAATAGCAGATTCCTTTTCTCGCGAGGAAATGCCAAATCGGAAGCTGGCGATTTCGGAGGCGCTTCTAAGGATTTCGATGCAGCCATTCGCCATGAATTAGAAAAGGTAAAGAAGAGTAAGGGAAGCGCTGAAAGCGACACGACCCCCTTTCCAATTTGGAGATACTACTTCAATCGCGGCAATGTCAGATACGAGTTAGATGACTTCAGAGGTGCACTTGAAGACTACGGGGTAGTGATTCGCGAAGGTGAGAAGACTGGCGAGCGCTACTCATGGTTTTTCCTGAACAGAGGAAATGCCAACTATAGTTTGCACAATTATGACGAGGCTTTGAGTGATTATGAAGAGGCGATAAGGCTGATTCACCACGACGTAACAAAGATAGATTCCCAAAACATATTACACAACAAGGGAAACTTGCTTGTCCTTCTTGGCCGTTTCGACGAAGCACTTGCTTGTTACGATGAGTCGATCAGGCAAGGAAACAAGAGAGCCGGCGTATTGTGCAATCGAAACGGAGTAGAGGCAATACTGACAAGATTAGGCATGGCCGGCTACATTGTGCGCCCACCGCGCTACAAGGATCAATCAGGACGAATGACAGTAGAGGTATCATTGCGAGCCAATGCAAGCAGAATGTATACGGAGTTCTTCAATTTTCTTGGCCTAAACGGCAATACAGGTAATACGGGCGGTAACAGTCTGCCTGGCGGAAAGGGCTTTCAAGGAAAGGCAGGGTTTGTCGTCGTTGTGAAGGGGGAAGAATGGTAATAGGGAACTGCGACCGCTTACGCCAAAGGCTAGTGCAGATATTGTCACCTTTATATGTCGCTGCGCAAGAGAAGACGAGCGACTGAATCTCATGCCGTCGAATCCCGGCGGGGAGGATAATCTTGAAAGTGGGAATTTGTTAAGCGAAGCAACGACCAATCTTTGGTGGAAATTCTCCTCCGGAAGCTGGCTTAACAAATAGGCACTCTTTGCATTCATCTTCAGAAGCATATCCTATTCGGAATTCGGTTAGGGCGCACTGTCGTTCCGCGATTCCCTGGTGTGCCCAAAGGCCAAGAGAGATGGTACAGGCAGAGTGTCCCGACATTGGGAGGGGGTGCCGCAGTTGCTGCGGCAGTTGCGATGGTGCTCACCACCAGAATTGCTTTTTTGTGAGACGGTTAACTCCCATATCAGATTGGCAGGTTTGCGTTTCCCATGCCGTTCTTCCCACAACCCAAGGGAAATCCTCAACGTTTTGGATATTTTGAAAGACTCAACCTGATTGGGGCGGCGATCCAGAGTTACACGGGGCATGGGCATGCCGTTTATCCGTTGCTACATTTTATGTAACTACTAAGCCACAGTACTTGACCAGCCAGCCATCATTGGAACCATTCAGGCTCTTGGTGACGCAACTTGTGTGCAGCCGCCGCCATGCTCGCCAGCCGACACGTTGCGAAGAATGCACACGGTCGGTGAGAGATGGTTTTGTAGGGGGGCGTTGCGGGGGCGCAGCCCCTGCACAAGGGAGGCCGCTTGCGGCCGACCGCCCAAAATACAACAATGAGGGGAGAAGGAACACCTTTGCTCGCCTCATTCAGGGTTGCGAGTCAGTTGCTGCTGAGTAGTTACCATTTTATATAGGCGACACTGATCCGAACGAAGGTTGATGGCGCAACTGCGAGATTCTCCCGTGGAACAGTCGCTTGATCCGGTATCGTGCCGGAACAAGGGGTTCGAGTCTACATTGAGAAAAACGTTTGGCATACAGTTTAGAAACCAGCAGGAATCGGCTTTGACTAGACCAAAGGGTGAGTGGGGCTTGACAGTACTTAGAGCGATGATGGCGAGGGCTTGCATTTCTTCCTATGATTAGTAAGATTAAGGTCTTCCCATTCTTGAAGACGAAGAATTTGGTTCGCATTCGATAGTAAATGGAAGCAAGGACATCGAGGATTGTTCAGGTTTGGCAGGGCCTCAACCGGACGCAAACGATCTACTTTGCGCCAACTTCATTTGGTGTGACCGGCTCGTGCTCTGACGATTTGGACGATGGAGTCATTTCGGACCTAGCGGGAGTCCACTTTCCCTCATGTTTGCAAAGCATGTTGTTGGCAGCGGGCCAAGCGGAGGTCATGGGGGGCAGGTAAGGGAGAGGGAGTCCTAAGGAGAATTGTAGGTGACCGCAATTGAAAAGGTTTTCCTGAGCCAAATAGGCGAAGAATCCAGCAGGTGCGTGTTCCGCGGCCAGGCAGATAGCGATTGGAAGTTGCATTCTGGTGCTACACGCCGCCTGATCAAGTTCTTCAACGATGATGAGCGTGTCATAGAGAAATCTTACTTTTCTCAGATGCATTTAGTCTATCATCGGACCGTGCTATTGGAACCTGCTCGGGCACTTGGCTTCGGAAGTGAGAGTGGTCGAAGGCTGTCGGATCTTCAGCTTCTCGCCAATCTGCATAACCTTGGCGCAGCCACGGGACTGATTGACTTCACTTGGGATCCCTTGGCGGCACTGTGGTTTGCATGCGAAGAAAACAGCTGCGATGGAAGGGTCTTTATCCTTGACCTAGAGGACAGTCTGCGATTTCGGGATATTACGAATGATGTGAACGCTCAGAGCGTCGAAGAAATCTTCGCTCCGATAGACGGTCGAGGGCAGCAGCTTTATTGCGAAAAGTTGGTTCAGGAAGGCGAGATGCCGCGAGTTCCCTACCAACGCTCAGTAAGCGTTATTGGGAGTCCACTGATTCCAGACGAGATTGTAAGGTCTGTTGTAATCAGCGCGTCGGAGAAGGCACTTATTCGACGGGAACTCGAGAGCTTGTTTGACATGGATACTACTGAACTGCTCGCAGACATTCGGAGTTTCTCCACAGCAAACAGCGCGGTATTTCCGTTGCCGCAGGTCGAGGATTCGGAGTTTTGTCGAATACAGGGAAACCAGTGCTATAAGAGGGGTGAATATCAACGTGCGATATCCTATTACGACAGGTTTGTTGAACTGGCTCCGGATGACTGTTCGGCATACGCATTGAGAGGGAACGCCAAATCGGAAGTTGGTGATTACTGCGGAGCCAGAGAGGACTTCGGTCTAGCTATTCTGAAGAATGAGAAGCCATTGGAGTATTTGGAAGTCGAAAACTCGCCAGTTGACACCGTGAAATACTATAGCTGGCCGTACTACCTTAATCGCGGCAATGTAAAGGCGGAATTGAACGACCTTGAAGGAGCGTTGGAGGACTACAATGAAGCCGTTCGACTGTGCCAAAAAATCAGCTTGAGGGAACCCACCGTCTTTTTGAACAGGGGAAATACTAACGCACTGTTGCACCATTCTGAAGATGCGATAAATGACTTCGATGATGCTATCCTTTATGGAAGCCTGGCCGCACGTTTCAATAAGGGAAACTTTCTGGTCTTGTTGGGCCGCTTTGACGAAGCATTGCAGTGTTATGACGAAGCTATCGGGGAAGGAAGTGATGAGGCCGGCGCAATATGCAATCGAAACTGTGTAGAGGCAATACTCAACAGGATCGGTGGATCTGGGTATGAAGTAAATGCACCTCAAAACCACAGTGCTCTTGACCGGATGACTGTGGAGGTCTCGTTGCGCGCATCTGAAAATAACATGTATAGAGATTTTTTCAACTTTCACGGTTATTTTGGCAATGCTGGAAACACGGGGGAAGACGGTCTCCCCAGTGGAAGGGGGTACAAAGGCAGCGTTGGTTTTGTCGTCCTCATCAGGGGCCAGGAATGGATATGAGGATGGCACTACAGGATGTTATGTGTGAAGGGCGTTGCGCACTTGCTTTGGGCAAGCGAGTCCAGCCATCGTCTGTGCTTTGCCAAGCCGTCCCCCTATTCTGAAACCATAAGAGCGATCTTAACACGACATGAAATTCATGATTAGAAGAGTTCCATTCTGGATGATGGTGGTAGTCGTCGCGGCGTCGCTGTCGATGGAGATTCGAACAGGATTGGCGGCTCCAGTGACGGTAATTGAGATAGCCTCACCCAGCCAGGCGGATTCTACACCTGGCGACAATACCGGAATCGATGCTGCCACGGGAGTCGAGATTCAGCGGCGCTTCAACGAACTGCGGCGGGAGATCCTTGACGACCGGGCTGATGCGGTCGGTTGGTGGCTGTCCGGAATTGCTCTGTTTGTAACTGTCATGGTGTTACTGATTGCCACTGCCGGCTATTTTGGCCTCAGGAAGTTGCGGGAGGTGGAGGAAGAGGCGCGTCGAAATGTGGCATTGGCGAGAGCGCACGCGGAGGAAGCGTTCAAGTTAGTGGAAGAGATCAGAAGTTACGGGGGAGATACTGACGAGCAGCTACGGAGCATGCCCAGTGCTATTATGGAGTTCCCACGCACACAAATCGGCGAGGATTTTAGCAGGGAACCGGGTAGGGCTGGGGCATCGGCGATTGCAGACGCCCGCCATTTGGAGGCGGAAGGAAGGCTCGACGAGGCTATCGTGAGATGGCGGCACATTGCCAGTGTGGCTGAAGGGACTAATGATGAACTCGCAGCGCTCGCCTTTCGGTCGATTGGTGACCTATCGGAACGGCTGAGCCGGAGCATCAGCTCATGACCCGCGGTCAAGCTCTGGCTTATTTTCTGCCCAAGGATGGTTTGGGAGAATCAGGAAAAACTGAAGCACGGGAAGCGCTTGCCGCCTACTCGCAGGCGATTCGCTTGAGACCGGACTATGCCGAGGCCTACAATAACCGGGGAAATGTATTGAGTAACCTGGGTCAATATGAGGAAGCGGTGGCTGACTACGATCGGGCGATTTATTTGAAGGCTGACCTTGCAGACGCCTACATCAATCGCGGCAATGCGAAAGCCGCTCTGTATCGGTATCAGGAGGCGATCGACGACCTAGGTAGGGCTATTCAGTTGCGGCCCGATGATGCTTTCGCGTTTTTGAATCGAGGTCTCCTCATGGTCGATTCCAGCCGGTATGAGGATGCTATCCCCGATTTTGACGAGGCTGTCCACCTTCAACCCGATGATTATAAGATCTACTTCTTACGCGGCGGCGCCAAGGCAGAGCTGGACCGGTATCAGGATGCGTTGGCCGACTACAGTGAGGCGATCAGGTTGAATCCAGAATTTGCTGAGGCGTACAACAGCCGGGGATTGGCGCAGGTTGCGCTGGGACAGTACGAAGCGGCTATCGCCGACTACACGCAGGCCGTCCGCTTGCAGGCGGAGTACGCGGCCGCGTACAATAATCGGGGTGTTGCGCAGGCGAAACTGGGGCGCATCAGTGCCGCGGTCGGCGACTATGATGAGGCGATTCGACTGCAGCCTGAAAGCGCAGAACCGTTCTACAATCGCGGGAATGCCAAGGAGCGTCGCGGCGACTTTGAGGAGGCGATTGCCGACTACGATCAGGCGATTCTACGGCGGTCAGACGACTTAGACGCGTACAAGAATCGGGCGGTGACGAAGGCTGTATTGGGGCGGACGGCGGAGGCGAGGGCCGACTTTGAGGCGGCACTGAAAATTGCCGCGGGAGGTCGATAGAGGCTCGTTGTCAGATTGGGAAGCTTGTGATGCTGAGGACGAGCTGGCTTGGCAGGACCGCTGCGTTCTGGTGATAGTGTTGGACCTGATTCGAAATGAAGCGTGCGCGGCGGACAGGCAATTTCGAGCTGCACCTGCAAGGGAACTTTGCTCTATGCGAAAAAGGCCCGCAGTGATGTAGCTGCCGGCCCCTTTTACAGCGTATCTGGCGTCACCCAGGAGCGTGTGGACTGCCTGCCTGTTTCAGAAGATACCCAACTCGTCCTTGGCGTCTTCCGACATCATATCGGGGCTCCAGAAGGGCGTCCACACGAGATGGACATTGACCTCGCCGACATTAGGGAAGGCGTTGTGGGCAGTGCGCTGGACGTCACTGATGATTTGGGGCCCGACAGGGCAGCCCGGGCTTGTCAGTGTCATGGTAACGTCGATGTTGTTTTCTTCGTTGATTTCAATGTCGTAGACCAGGCCCAGGTCGACGATATTCATCATCAACTCCGGATCCTTTACGTGCGTCCTGATTTCGGCACGGACCTCGTCGGGTGTAGGCAGTGTATTTTCGCTCATCGAATCATTCTCCTCAAAAGGGCTGTTCTACGTAGATTTCGCCGTTCTCAACCTGTACAGCGTAGGAAGGGGTCGGCTCGAAGGCGGGCATGGTGAGAGCCTCGCCTGTGCGGATGTCGAAGCGGGCGCCGTGCCGGGGGCACTGGACTTGACCTCCCTCCAGGATTTCTCCCTCCACCAGCGGGCCGCCGTCGTGGGTGCAGACGTCCTCGATTGCGTGGTAGTCGCCGTCCAGGTTGAATACGGCGATGCGGATGCCTTCTACTTCGACCAGGAGGCGTTCACCTGGGGGGATGTCCTCAGTCGCGGCAACTCTTACAAAGTCTTCCATATACTCCCATTATATTAGCGTGGAGTCTATTCCGGCCATTCTGTCAGGCCATATAGACCGGCTTTAAGCGCTTTCAGGGGCAGGAGCGCGCATTTGAGGCGTACCGGCCCGATCTCGATGCCAAGCAGTTCGAGCACATCCTCTTTGCCCCACTGCCTCAAATCGGCGACCTGCATGCCGATGATCTCCTCCATAATCATGGACGCACAGGCCTGGCTGATGGCACATCCGCGTCCTTCGAAAGAGGCATCCGCCACCTTGTCGTCTGCGATTTTCAGGAAGATGGTGACTTCATCGCCGCAGAACGGGTTGGTTTCGTGGCGATGGACGTCGGCGTCCGCCAACTTGCCTTTATGGCGAGGATGCTTGTAGTGGTCGATGATTGCTTCGCGGAAGAGATCCATGGTCGCAAGGAAACAAGCTACAGGAAAGGCAAAGGGCTTTATCGGCCCTTTGCCATTTCTCTTTATGTCAGGTCCAGATTATGTGCTGCCTTCGGTGCCGAGGCAAGTTTTCTAGCGCTCGATCGGCAGGCCGACTGCGTTGCCCCATTCGGTCCAGGAACCGTCGTAGTTGCGCACGTTTCCGTAGCCGAGCAGGTAGGTGAGAACAAACCAAGAGTGGCTGCTGCGCTCGCCGATACGGCAGTAGGCTACGACATTGTCGCCGCTGCTGAGTCCCTGTTCTTCCTCGTAGATGGCGCGCAGGTCAGCGGCGCTCTTGAAGGTGCCGTCGTCGTTGGCTGCACGCGCCCAGGGCACGTTTTTGGCGCCGGCGATGTGTCCGCCGCGGAGCGAGCCTTCCTGGGGATAGTCGGCCATGTGGAGGAGCTCACCGCTGTATTCGGCGGGGCTGCGCACATCGACCAGCGGCAGGCCTGCCTGCTGGTGGGCCAACACCTCTTCCCTCATTGCACGAATGGCGCCGTCGCTGCGTGCAGGCGCATTATAGGTGGCGGCGGGATAGGAGGACGAATCGGTTGTAAGTTCCCTGCCCTCGTCAGACCACTTCTGGCGGCCTCCGTCCATTACTTTGGCGTTGGTATGCCCGAATAGTTGGAAAACCCAGAATGCATAGGTCGACCACCAGTTGCTCTTATCACCGTAGAAGACCACGGTGGTATCGTTGGAGATACCCAGACGCTGCATGAGGGTCTGGAATTGCTGTTGGCCGACGTAGTCGCGCACGACGGCATCGTTAAGGTCTTCCTGCCAGTCGATTTTCTGTGCGCCCGGGATGTGGCCCGTATCGTAGAGCAGAACGTCCTCATTCGATTCGAGCAGGCGAATGTTGTTGTCGTTCAGATGAGCGGCGACCCACTCCGTGCTGACCAACACGTCAGGATTGGCATACCCTTTGTCTGCCATATCACTCCTCCATTGCTTGATTTGTGCGTTTATCTACTGATTTTGCGAGCAATTACTTTTTCCAGTTTATGTACGACGCTTTCGACAGGAACGCGGTCGAGCACTTTCTGAAGGAAGCCCTGGACGATCATTCGTTCAGCCTGGGGCCTGGTAAGGCCGCGGGCCATCAGATAGAAGACGTACTCGTCCTCGACTTGTGCGGCGGTGGCCGCATGCGTACAGCGAACATCGTCGGCCTCGATTTCCAGGCCTGGAATGCTGTCGGCGCGGGCGCTGTTATCCAGGATCAGATTACCGTTGCGTTGGAAGGCGTCAGTCTTTTGTGCGCCGGGCAACACTTTGATGATGCCCATGTAGACACTGCGAGCGCGATGTTTGAGGGCACCATTGAACAGCAGGTCACTGAAGCAGTTGGGAACGCGGTGCAATTGCAGAGTTTGGTGGTCAATGTGCTGGCGGCGGGTGGGGAAGTAGAGCCCCAGCAGTTCGCCATGTCCGCCTTCGCCGCGCATGTCCACGTCGAGGAAGGCTTTGGTCAAGCGGCTGCCCCAACTCACCTGAATCCAACGCAGATCGGTATCTTTGCCCATTACGGCGCTGCCGGTGAGGAAGTTCCAGGCGGTGTGCTCGAAGTCCTGCAGGTTCATGTAACGGACCTGGGCGTTGTCCTTCAGAATCAGCTCAACGACAGTGGCCTGGAAGGAGTTCTTGGCGCCCAGGAGGTCATCGACCACGGTTACTTCGGCGCCTTCTTCGGCCACCAGGAGTGTGTGGTGATAACCGCCGACGCGTTCGCCCTGGTACAGGATCGCTTGCAGGGGAAGCACAACTTTGGTGTTGCTGGGCACGAAGATGAATGACCCGGTGTCCCACAGCGCTGCGTGGAGGGCTGTGAATTTGTTGGCGTCCGGCTTTACTGCCTCGGTCATGAAGTAGCGACGCACGAGCTCCGGATGCTGCTTCACGGCCGTCTGCAGGTCGGTAAAGATGATGCCTTGCTGTTCGAGGTCTTGGTTTTCCCGGCTGTATATGACGCCGCCGTCACGATAGATCAAACTGGCGGAGGAGTCCATCTCGTCCAAGGCGTTGAGCAGGACCGGGTCCAGCTCATCAGGCTCGAGTGTCCCGCCAGGGGTGGCGAATGGCGTGTAGTTGTCAAGATTAAAGCTGGTCAGACGAGTGCGCCGCCAGTCTTCGTCGGTAGGTTTGGGCCAGGGCAGGCTCTCGAACGTCTGCCAGGCGCGCAGGCGCAGGTCCAACATCCAAGCGGGTTCGTCTTTAGCTGCCGATGCCTGCCGCACGGTTTCCTGCGAGAAGCCGGCGGTTGCTTCGACGATTTCTTTCGGTTCCTTTATAAGTACAGTCACATTCAGTTGACTCCGTTATGTAAAACGGGAGATATTACGTTTCTGAAGCTAACTCCCGCTGCGCAATGCGCGTACAGGTCTGTATGCCGCTTCGGGCGTGAAAAATTAGCGGGCAGACAAACTATCCGATGCTTCCTTCCATCTGCAGTTGGATAAGGCGGTTCATCTCCACCGCGTACTCCATGGGGAGCTCTTTGACAAGTGGCTCGATGAATCCGCCGACGATCATGGCGGCTGCTTCGTCCTCGTCAATGCCTCGGCTCATCAGATAGAAGAGCTGCTCTTCGCCGATCTTGCTAACCGATGCTTCGTGGCCGACGCTTACGTCGTCCTCGTCGATTTCGATGTAGGGATAGGTATCCGAGCGGCTGTCCTCGTCCAGCAGCAGTGCATCGCAGACTACGTTGCTGCGGCTGTGGTGGGCGCCTTTCGCCACCTTCAGCAGGCCGCGGTAACTGGCACGGCCGCCGTTCTTACTAATCGATTTGGACACGATTTTGGAGCTTGTGTTGGGGGCGGCGTGGACCACTTTGCCGCCGGCGTCCTGATGCTGGCCGCTGCCTGCAAAGGCGATTGACAGGATTTCGCCGTGGGACTTGGGGCCCATCATGTACACGGCGGGATACTTCATCGTCACCTTGCTGCCGAGGTTTCCGTCGATCCACTCCATGGTGGCATCGTCGTAGGCCATGGCTCGCTTGGTAACCAGGTTATAGACGTCGGTGCTCCAATTCTGAATCGTAGTGTAGCGGCAGCGTCCGCCTTTCTTAACGATGATTTCCACAACAGCGCTGTGGAGACTGTTGCTGGAGTAGATGGGCGCTGTGCATCCTTCTACATAGTGGACGCTGGCACCCTCTTCGACGATGATCAGAGTGCGCTCAAACTGTCCCATATTTTCGGCGTTGATGCGAAAATATGCCTGCAGAGGGATATCGACGTGAACGCCTTTGGGCACATAAACGAAGCTGCCGCCACTCCAAACTGCGCTATTCAAGGCGGCGAACTTGTTGTCTGCGGCGGGGATAACCGTGGCGAAGTATTCCTTAACGATATCCTCATGCTCGCGCAGTCCGCTGTCCATGTCGAGGAAGACGACACCAAGCTTTTCCCACTCTTCCTTCAAGCTATGGTAGACGACCTCGGACTCATACTGAGCGCCGACACCTGCCAGAAATCTTCGTTCGGCCTCGGGGATACCAAGCCGATCAAAGGTGCGTTTGATGTCTTCCGGCACGTCGTCCCAGCTCTTACCTTGCTTTTCTGCCGGGCGCAGATAGTAGAAGATGTCGTCAAAATCGATGCCACTGAGGTCCGCGCCCCAAGTCGGCATCGTCTTGGCAAAGAAGATATCCAAAGCTTCGTGACGGAATTGACGCATCCAATCCGGTTCATTCTTTATGTCGGCGATCTGGTCGACCACCTGATGGTTCAGGCCTTTCTCGGCCTTGAAGACCGCTTTCTCCTGGTCATGAAAGCCGTACTGGTACTCTTCTTTTACGCCTTCAAGGTGTTGCAAATCTGATTGTTCAGCCACAATAACCCTCCTTGATAAGGAATTGAGCGACCGGTCAAAACTAGCCGGTGGCAACTATCCCTTTGTCAACATTTGCCAGCCAGTGTGCCGAGGTAAAGTCGGCCGTTTCCTGTGTGCCCTTTCGCTTTATACTTGCGGTCAGGCGGGCACGGCTCCGGCAACCAGTTCTTCTTCGACCCAGTTGTAGCCTCGTTCTTCCAACATGTGGGCCACTTCCGGGCCTCCGGTTTTGACGATGCGACCGCCAAAGAAAATACTGACGTAGTCCGGTTTAACGAAGTTCAGAATTCGTTGGTAGTGGGTGATGAGCAAGAACCCGCGGTCTTCGGTGGCCAGCTTATTGATGCCATCGGAGACAACCTGCAGAGCATCGATGTCCAGGCCTGAGTCGGACTCGTCCAGGATTGCGAATTTCGGCTCCAGCATAGCCATTTGCAGGACTTCGGTGCGTTTCTTTTCGCCGCCGGAGAAGCCTTCGTTCAAATAGCGTCTAGCAAAGCTGGAATCGACGTTAAACTCTTTCATTTTCTTGTTCAGTTCACGGCGGAATTCACGCATGGGCATGAGATTGCTGCCGATGACGCCGTTGGCGTTGCTGTCAGCTTCCTTGGTGGTGTAGCCGCGCACATTTGAAACGGCCGTGCGCAGGAAGTTGGCGACGCTGACGCCTGGAATTGAGACAGGGTATTGGAAGGCGAGAAAGATTCCGGTCCTGGCGCGCTCGTCGGCTTCCATATCCAGAATGCTTTCGCCATCGAGCAGGATATCGCCCTGTGTCACTTCGTAATGGGGGTGGCCTGCGACCACGTACGAGAGCGTCGATTTTCCGGAACCGTTCGGTCCCATCATTGCGTGGATTTCCCCGCTGTGCAGAGTCAGATCCACACCTTTCAAGATTTCGGTATCTCCGATTGCGACATGCAGATTTTGAATCGCAAGTGTACTCATAACTTTCTTAACTCCTCAATATGACGGCTGCGTGCAGCCGTATTCAATATGAATGACCGCCTGGCGATGGCAGAAGTGTTCAGGATTCGAATTTGAGTTCTGAGCGGCCACTTTGCTCTATTACAAAGGAGCAGCTGCCGTGTCCGTCCATGATGCAGTCATCCAAAGAGACTTCTACTCCCAACACTTTTTGCAACATCTGTTGATCCATCTCGCAGATTTCGCGGTGCTCGATGGCAAGGTCGTGGTAGGGGCAGTTATACATTTTCAAAGCGATTGTGTCGCTTTCGCCGGCTGACACATCGGTCAGAACACCTTGGCGGGCAAGGGCGCCGGCCATTTCCTCGATTCTTTGCTGCACACCGGGCGCGTTGACGCTTTCGGCGTAACGTTCTGCCAGCCTCACACCGACTCGCTGTAGGAGTGTACCCATCTTTTCCGCGCCGACCATTCCGTACATCTCCTGGAGCATAGTCAGCGCCAGATCGTCACAGCGGCAGGCGAAAAGCTCGCGGGCGGCGTCGGTAGCTACATATATGTAGTGCGGCCGTCCTACGCCCGAACGCTCTTCGCGGCGGTCGAGATATCCGCTAGCCTGAAGGGCGTTCAGGTGCTGGCGTACGGCAGTAGTCGTCACGCCCAACAGCAATTCAAAGTCTTTGATGGTGGCAGACGGATTGCGTTGCAGATATTCGAGAATCTGCCAAGCGGGTGAGTCATGGTCCGGGCTGATAGACATAAGTCTTTTCTCTGCTATTCAGGGCCAAATTGGGCCGGAAGCGCGCTCATTGGCCAGACTGACATGAGCGATTGAATCCAATCATACCACCCGAAGCGCTTTTTGTCAATTTACACAGTTTATATTGCGGAAATTGACTAAACTACCCAGGCAACCTTGTTGTTATATCATCCTTTCCCTATTCCATCCAAAATTCTGGACATTTGATCTGCATGAAACGCTTCAGTGAACCGGGCCGCATGAGGTCAGTGGTCAGTGATCAGTGATCAGTGATCAGTAACTTCTGAGGTTGGTGATTAGTGGTCGGTGGGTTGAGGCGGCAAGTGGGGGAGTATACTCCGTTCGGTAGACACGATGCTGGGGAAGAGTAGACACGGTCGGTGAGGGATGGTTTTGTAGGGGGGCGTTGCGGGGGCGCAGCCCCTGCACAAGGGAGGGCCGAAGGCCCGACCGCACAACTGCAGTGGTCAGTGGTCAGTGATCAGTGATCAGTAACTTCTGAGGTTGGTGATTAGTGGTCGGTGGGTTGAGGCGGCAAGTGGGGGAGTAGACTCCGTTCGGTAGACACGATGCCGGGGAAGAGTAAACACGGTCGGTGAGGGATGTTTTTGTAGGGGGGCGTTGCGGGGGCGCAGCCCCTGCACAAGGGAGGGCCGAAGGCCCGACCGCACAACTGCAGTGGTCAGTGGTCAGTGATCAGTGATCAGCAACTTCTGCGGTTGGAGGTCGGTGGTCGGTGGGTTGAAGCGGCAAGTGGGGGAGTAGACTCCGTTCGCCAGACACGATGCTGGGGAAGTGTAAACACGGTCGGTGAGGGATGGTTTTGTAGGGGGGCGTTGCGGGGGCGCAGCCCCTGCACAAGGGAGGGCCGAAGGCCCGACCGCACAACTGCAGTGGTCAGGGGTCAGGGGTCAGTGATCAGTAACTTCTGCGGTTGGAGGTCGGTGGGTGGTGGGTTGAGGCGGCAAGTGGGGGAGTAGACTCCGTTCGCCAGACACGATGCTGGGGAAGAGTAAACACGGTCGGTGAGGCATGTTTTTGTAGGGGGGCGTTGCGGGGGCGCAGCCCCTGCACAAGGGAGGGCCGAAGGCCCGACCGCCCATATGCACAATGAGAATCGTGTGGAGTGCGGGGGGAGCTTAAAGGCTGGGTCGGCTCGATTGGGTATGCGAAGTGGTTGTGGCTGGCTAGTCAGGAAACTCTCCCTGGTTCACTGGAGGGCTTGACTTTTGGAGGATAGTTCGCCGACATTTTATAATCACCCTTTGTGCGGTCGCCACGCTGTGCAGAGAATTCCGTCCGAGGGACTGTGGGAAGGCATTTGGCACTGGGCTTGACACAGAGCAGTGATGCTCGACAGCGGATATGATTGGCCCAGGCGGTCTTACAGGAACCGGGCAGGAGGTTCAAGGAAGTGGAGTTCAATGTTGCACAACTGATGAAAGATGCGACTGGCGCGCGCCGGGATTTTACGCTGGATGATGACATTTCCGAGCTGGATTCCGGGCTGACGCCTTTGAGCCATTTGACCGGGACGTTGGAGTTGCTGCGCATACACAGCGGTGTGCTGGCAAGCGGTGACTTTCACGTAACGATGTCGTTGCAGTGCGGGCGCTGCCTGGAACCGGTGACATTTGCGGTGCCGGTCCGGTTCGCTGAGAGTTTTCGGCCATTGACCGATATTCAGACAGGGCGCTTCCTGTCGCCTGAGGAGTTTGAAGGCCAGGCAGAGGACTTGACCGATGAAGCTCTGCTGATCGACGCGCAGCATATCCTCGACATCACGGAAGTGGTGCGCCAGAACATATGGCTTTCGATACCGATCGTAGCCGCTTGCGATTACAGGGACCCTGCCAGCGGCGACCTGGATCCTGATGCTTGTCCTAAGTACACCGACCTTTTGTCAGAATCTGCCCTTGCAGAACCGCAAGGAATGCAGACACCATCTGAAGCCGCAGGGATCGATCCCCGTTGGGAGGCCCTGTTGGCGTTGCAAAACGAACCACCGCGCGAGTAGATGGAGGAGAACCCGAAATGGGACCGCTACCAAAGATTAAGATCAGCAAAGGCCGCCGCAACCGCCGCCGCGCGCATCACGCGATTGGCGCCCCGAAATTGGTGAGTTGCGCGCGCTGCAACGAAAAGACACTGCCCCACCGGGTCTGCCCGCACTGCGGCTCCTATATGGGCCGCTTACAGGTCATTGATGTGGAAGAAGAAGAAGCCTAACACAGATGACCGTGACGCTCTTGTACCGTGAAGTAGCCGGCCCGCTGCTTTACATGTTCCCTGGTCAGGGCAGCCAACAGGTGGGCATGGCAGAAGAGCTGGCCGAGGTCTATCCGGACGCACGCGCCGTTTTCAGTGAAGCGGACGATGTGCTGGACGTAGCACTTAGCAGGATTTGCTTCGAAGGACCTGAGGACCTGTTGACAGACACGATCAACGCGCAACCGGCCCTGTTTGCTTCGAGTATGGCGGCTCTGTGCGCGATTCAGGCGGAACTCGGTTACCTGCCCCGTCCTGCTCTGTTCGCCGGCCATTCGATGGGCGAGTACACGGCGTTGGCCGCGGCGGGATGTATCGACTTCGCCGACGGGCTGCGGCTTGTACGGGAACGGGGCCGGCTGATGAAGGAGGCAGGCGCGAAGCAGCCAGGACGAATGGCGGCGGTGATCGGGCTAAGCGAGGAAGTAGTAGCACAGGTTTGCGCGGAGGTGGCTGAGGCGTCTGGAGGCGTTGCCCAGATTGCGAACGACAATTGCCCTGGGCAGATCGTAGTTTCCGGCGACGAGGATAGCATTGCGGTGGCGATGTCCGGATTGGAGAAGGCGGGAGCACGCCGGGTGGTGCCGCTGGCGGTCAGCATTGCAGCCCACAGCCCGCTGATGGCGCCGGCGTCGTCGCAGTTGGAGGCTACAATCGAGACGGTGGAGGTGCGCGACCCACTTGCGCCTTTGATTGGCAACACCAGTGGCCGTCCTCTTGATAACGCCGGCGCGATTTGTCAGGAGTTGAATGCGCAACTTACAGGCAGCGTAAAGTGGACCGCCTCGATGAAATACGCGGTCGACGCCGGCGTTGAAACGGCTGTCGAGATTGGACCAGGCTCGGTGCTCACCGGTTTGATGCGGCGCATTGATCGCAAGGGCAAGAGGGCAAATGTGGCAGACGCGGCCGATGTGCGGAAGTTCTGCGAACAGTTCGCATGAGTGCTCCGGCCCGTCCGTCGGGCCAGGTCTGCGTTTGGCGGAATAAGTACGGAGACCTGCTGGCTGCCAGGCAATATTTGGAGCTTGCGTCGTCCAAAAGGGTCATTGTTCCCGTTCTTCTATTTCGCCGGCCTGTAGTAGAATAGCGGCAAGATAGCCACTTCACCGAGAGATTCCATGAATTTTAGTGGAAAGATTGCGCTGGTAACGGGTAGCAGCAGCGGGATTGGCGCTGCCATAGCCAAGGAGCTGGCAGCCGGAGGCGCGCACGTTGCACTGAACTATCGCGGCAACCGGGCCGGCGCGGACGAAACGGCTGCCGCCATCCGTGACGCCGGCGGCGAATGCACGGTATTTCAGGCTGATGTAAGCAGTTTTGATGAGGCATCCGACCTGGTGAAGGTTGTGGAAAAGGAGTTGGGCAGAGTCAATATCCTGGTCAACAACGCTGGTACGACGCGCGACGCGCTGCTGATGAGCATGAAGGAAGAAGGATGGCGTACGGTCATCGGCACAAACCTGGACAGCATTTACAATGTAACCAGGGCAGCGTTGCGGGGCATGATCCGGCAGCGCTGGGGGCGAATTATCAACATATCCAGCATAGTGGGCTTGGCAGGGCAGGCCGGACAGACGAATTATGCGGCCAGCAAGGCTGGAATAATTGGCCTTTCCAAGAGCCTTGCCCGCGAGGTGGGCAGCAGAGGAATCACTGTGAATGTGGTGGCGCCGGGCTTTGTGCCGACGGCGCTGACGGATGTGATGAGCGACGAACAGAAGGAACATACGATTACGCAAACGCCGTTGGGACGTTTTGGAGACCCGGAGGATATTGCCTGGGCCGTCGCGTTTCTGGCGAGCGAACGGGCAGGTTTCATAACCGGCCAGGTTCTTTCTGTAGATGGCGGCCTCGTGATGATGTGATCGTTTGCAGGTTGACAAACAGGTGACAATGATAGACCATACGCAGCATCTCATGGAGCCACCGGTTGCGGCTGAACCAACGGTCGCAGACGTAGATAAATCCGCACGTGCGGGCGGCAAGGTAACCCACAAGGCTTGTTCGGCCACAGGTCGGGGAACAGTTGGTTCCGACGCGAAAGCAGACGGAAGTCCCGATCAGTTGAACAGCAAGAGCGCAGGCGTCGCTGCCAGACCGGCTGAGCGGATACGGGCGCGGCGGACTGCGTTGCAGGTTCTCTATGAAGTGGACTGCACCGGGCATCGACCGGGCATTGCCTTGGACTACCGCCAAGCAGAGGAAGGGTACTCGGCGGAAACACTTGCCTTTCTTTACTGGCTCGTTAGCGGTGTGATCAGATATAAGGGCGATCTCGACTCACTGATTGGCCGGTACGCGCCAGAGTGGCCGGTAGACAAGCTGGCCATTGTCGACCGCAATGTGTTGCGTCTTTCTATTTTTGAGTTGTCAAGCCCGGATGCGGACGCGCCTCCCAAGGTTGTAATTAACGAGGCAGTGGAGCTGGCAAAGACATTCGGCAGTGACAGCAGCCCACGTTTTATCAATGGTGTCCTGGGCACCGCGCTCCGAGAAATTACCCTGCCATCCGATTATAGACAAGTGAGCCGGTAACTTCTGGCATGAACAGCATCTTCGGCATTGGCGTCCTCGAATTTATTTTCATTTTGATTTTCGCCCTGATATTTCTTGGCCCGGAACGGTTGCCCAAGGTAACCAGAGACGTCTTGTCCTTCATTCGGCGCCTGCAGAAGCTGTCGGGCGATTTGACGCGCCAGGTCAATGAAGAGATTGGGGATTTGAGAGAACTTGACCCCAGCTACCATATGAAGGAGCTGATGGGGGATGATGAGGATGAGGAAGAGGAGAAGTCCATCGGTGTGGGCGCAGGCAAGAAATCGACGGCATCTACGAAACAGACTTCTGCTCCATCTCAACCGGCCCTAGCAGCTGAAGAAGCGGCAGAGACAACAGAGGAGGAGTCGATTGCGCCGGCGGCTGCCGCATCTGCTGCACAGCCCTCTCTGTCGGACCTGAATGCGTCGGCTTCTTCGAACGGGCGCCAGCAGAGCGCTGAGGGCGCGGATGCAAAGCCCACGACAACGGGAACTCCGATTCCATCGGCACCGAAGGCCAGTTCTGCGAAGGTATCTTCCAGTAGTTCGGTGGCAGGGGCAACATCGCGACGGACCGGCAGTGGGCAGAAGCGCGGGGTCAAGACTCTATCCGAACTGCGTAAACAGCAACGGTCAAAGAGACAGTCCGCCTCCAGTGGGTCGGACTCTTCCTATTTGGAGGAGCGCAACAAGCGAGCTCAGCGGCGGGCAGACGATCGGCGCCAGGCAGTAGCCGCGCAGAAGAGCGAACAGGGAGAGGGGTCGGAGCCTGAGGGCACTGCGCCAGACTCTGTTGACGCTAATGCGGAAGACGCGTCAAACGCGATTGCGGAACTCGCAAGCAACGGAGAAGGGGCACAGGCAGATGATTCCAATGCCGATGTACATGCAGATGAGGCCAGTGTAGAGGCCGGCGGGGAGTCGGTTGTCGGGGTGGCTGAGGATGCGGACGGCGAGGGTAGTGAGGAGACGACACTGTGACCCAGCAGGCTGCGCCGCTGGACTCCGGTCCACCGCTGGACTCCGATCCATTTGATGGCAGCCGAATGGGGCTGCTTGATCATCTGACCGAATTGCGCAACCGGATGATCTGGATTGTTGGCTCCCTTTTGTTTGGAGTTGTCGCCAGTATCGCCTTTGTCGAGCCGGTCATTGCTTTTATTACTGCCCCCGTTACCAATGCCAGTGGCTCTGAGGATGAAATAAGCAGGTTGATAGCAATTGGCCCCACGGACACGATTTTTGTGTTCTTTAAGGTGATGTTTGTGATGGGCGTGATCGTTGCTATGCCGGTGCTGGTCTACCAGATCGTTGCATTCATTGCCCCAGGGCTTTATCCCCACGAAAAACGCGGCCTGTTTATGCTCTTGCCCGGCGTTATGGTTCTTTTCTTCGGCGGCGCCGCATTTGCCAATTTCGTTATGCTGCCAGTGGCGGTCAGTTTTCTGCAGAATTTCCTGGGAGATGTGATCGATCAGGAGTGGACTGTAGACCGTTATATTGGGTTTTTCACTCGCATCGTCTTCTGGATTGGTGTTGCCTTCGAGACTCCGCTCGTGATCGCCTTCCTGGCGCGCATTGGGCTCGTCAGCGGGCCGCAGTTGCTGGGAATGTGGCGGCAGGCGATTGTTATAATCTCGGTTGTGGCGGCAATGATAACGCCGACGATCGATCCGATCAATATGACAATAGTCATGTTACCGCTCATCAGTCTCTTTTTTCTCGGGGTTGGGCTAGCCTACGTGCTTTACAAGCCGAGGGCGCCACGCGACTTGGATGAGATGGACTGGGGCGATGATGAAGAATGACCGGGCGTCGCTGATCGCTCGTAAGCAGGAAGTTCTGCGAGAGTTGACGCGAGCGCAGCGACAACTGGAAGCCATTCGGAGTGCTGAAAATCGGCATCAGCTGCGCCAGCAGCAACAGTTGGAGAATGAAGTTGAGCAGTTGATGGCTGAAGAGTATCGCCTGCGCATCGCAATCGATCGTTCGAGATAGCGATGCGCAGGCGTTGCACGTATACCGACCTAAGACGCCATCACATCAAGCCCGGGAAAGAAGGATGGTTGTAGACTTAAGTCCGGCAGGGGCAGGTAGGCATCAACATCGACATCGCGTTGTCATTCGCAGACAGAGGGCGCTTTGCAGGAACGGTTTGACGCTTTCATCACCGCCGGTTACGACCCGGACAAACTGGATCAGGTCAGCGTAGCGGCTGGCGCGGCCCACAAGTCTCTGGTTCCTCTAGCGGGAATGCCGATGGCCTGGCATGTGGTACAGGCTCTTGCTGAGAGTGGCCGAGTCGGTGAAATTGTTGTAGTTGGTCTGGAGCCGGATGAGATTGATTTTGGCGTAGCCGTTCATCATGTGCCCAACCAACCTAATCTCTGGGCCAGCCAAAATGCCGGGTTGCGCAAACTCCGCGAACTGAATCCAGACGACCGCTACATCCTCGCACTATCCGCCGACATAGCTCTTCTGACCGGCAACATCATCGACACTTTTATCAAGGCCTGCGAGCCATTGACGTCTGAAGTCTATTGGGGCGTGGTTCATAAGGATGTAATGCTGGCCGCCTTTCCCGACAGCAAGCGCACGTACCTGCCGCTGCGGGAAGGATCATTCTGCAGCAGCGATCTTTATTTGGGGAAATTGTCGGCGGGCTTCCGCATCCAGGAGCGAGTTCGATATTTCATCGACAATCGCAAGAATATACTAGCGCAGGTGTGGAAGCTGGGTCTGCCGACGATGGTCAAGTTCTTGTTTCGGCGGCTAGGTATGGCTGATATTGTTGAACTTGCTTACAGGATCGCGGGTATCCACGGCGGGCCGGTGGTTCTGCCGGTGGCAGAGGCCGGGATGGATGTGGACAAGCCTGAACAGCTTCTGCAAGTGCGAAGCTACCTGGAGAGACATCCCGGTCACCCAGCCAATACTCGCAAGCGGCCGTCAGGACAGGGTGAGGTCTGAGAATGCACAGGCTGCTGGAGGCGCTTAACGGGTTGGACGAAACGTACACAGCCCGGGCTGCTCTGAACGATGAACAGCTATCGAAGCGGCACCCTCTCTTCTGGTTGGCCCATATCGGGGCGCATCTTGGGGACTCGGTTGTTTGGCTGCTGGTGACGCTCTTTTTGTGGCGGCAGTCCGATGGCAACCGACAGAAGCGGGGTACTCTGTTTGGCTGGGTTTTGTCGTTCGCGGTGAGTATTATTGGGACACTGTTGGTGAAGCAGGCGGTTCGGCGGACGCGGCCGGGCAGCGGACGCTTCCTCTACGCGGGCGGGGCTGACAAGCATAGTTTCCCGAGCGGGCACGGGGTGCGCTGCGGTGTTATTTTGACGTGGGCGACAGCTTTCTGGCCCGGCGCAGGGAAGCTGGCTCCTCTGCTCGTCCTGTGGATAGGATGGGCGAGAGTGGCGCTGAACATCCACTATATTGGGGATGTGGTTGCCGGCCTGGCTCTTGGGGTTGGTCTGTCTCGAATAATTCGTGGACGTGCATGGGGCCAGCGCAAGAAGTGACGTTAAGCGTCCGTTCGCCTATAGTGCAAGAACGGCTCGTTACGGCGCTCGCAGATGCTCGATTCTGTACTCGTAGTAAGCTTCCTCGGTGGTCACCGGCGTCAGCCCGCTGATTGCCAGGACGACTTCGCTTCCCCTGTCCAAACCCTCCAAATCGATGCGGACGGTGCCGTCAGTTTCCACCGGCGCCCGCTCGAAGCTCGCCAGATTGCCGTTTTTGAACACCATAATCTGGACTAACCATTCCTGTGGAAGTTGATTGTCGGTCAGGATCCAGCCTTCGCTTTCCCAGCCACCGGCGCCACTTCCCCAGTTAGTGGCGTAGCCAATGGCGGGGATTTCGATCTCGTCAACGAACCAACCGGGGGCATTGACAGCGTCATCGGTCACGTACTCAAAACGCAGGAATACTTTTTCGCCGGCATAGGCCCGCAGGTCAAAGGATTCATTAACCCAGTCGGGAGCCGAGGAGAAGGACGAAGTCGCGCTCTGCGCGGTGTAGGCATGGCCGAAGCTGTTGCCGCTTGGGTTGGAGGTAGTGGTCCGCTGGCCTGGCAGGATATCCCACTTGCGGCCATCGCGGCTGGCGAGAACGTAGCCGTAGTCGTAATTGGTTTCGATGTCGAACCACATGCGCACGTTCATAGTCAGGGCGGCGTTGAAAGGCACATCAGAGAAGTCGAATGCGCGGGTCAGGCGAACATCGGAATCGTCGGTCCGGTTGCTCCACCAGGCAAGGTTGCCGCTAAACTGCGCGACATCGGCGTATCGCGTTTCTGTAGTTCCTTCAAAGTAGACGGAGGCGTCGCTGCGTTCGCTAAAGGCGATGTAATCTACGCCGAAATTGGGGACTGAGCCTTGCAAAGTTTTTTGCGACAGACTCCTGACAGTCTCCTCAAGTTCGGGAGCGGGTGTCTGCAACTGCTGGTAGCCGAAGATTCCATGGCGGGCGAGCGCGTCGAAATCGTTGACGTAGTTGGCGATAGCCCAATCGGCGAATACATCTTCGAAGGTCAGGTCCAGACCGGCTTCCTGGAGCGCGGCATCGAATCCTTGGGTACCGTTGTCTTGCTGGGAAACGACCGCCCTCGTCATTTCCTCGCCGAAGCGCTGCAGGAAGTAGGCCATAAAGAGATAGGATGCCCCGTAATGCCTGGCGTTGTCATTGGGGTCTAAATTCCAGGTGTTCAGTTGCGTATCGGGCTGGCGTGCGTAAACGCGGGCGAATCCTAATTCAGGGGGATAGCCAGCGACTTCCTGGGCCAGTTCACTCATTCCTTCATTGACCCAAGTCTCTTCGTTACGATCATTGTTCCAATGAACCATGTGCTGGAATTCATGGGCCAGCACGGTCTCGTAGACCGCATAGTCATCGATTCGGCGCAGCCAGTCCAGGCTGATGGTAAACATCTCCTTCTGGTTGGAAAACGGGTTGGCGAGAGAGCTGAAGGCGTCGGCGCTGCTGAAGTAGCCGGCGATTCCCCGGCCCAGGTCAGTGGCATGGAGAATGTGAAGACGTCGGTCGGCGTCGATTCCCGGGCTTGCCTCCGCGCCGAAAAAGGCCCGTACCTGAGGATAGATATTTTGGGCGAATCGATCTGCGGACGCGGCCATCGCTTCCGGGTCAAGACCGTGGCCGCGCTCAGCCCAGACATAGACTACGTCGTTCTTGTAGAGCAACTCGGCCTCAACCTGGAAGTGCTCGTTGGTGTCCACGTTCGCCGCCCAGAATGGGACTTTGTCGCCGACGGTATAGATTTGGGCGGGAGCGGTTTCGGGGATGAAATCGACGCCGGGTCGAAGGCGGAGGGCAAGATCTCTCAGGTCGCGGGTGGGGACGGACACAGGCTGGCGCGCCTGTGACCCTGATGCCAGCGCTATAGGTCGAATTTTTAGCTTGGCACTGGTCGGCCCTTCAGCGGATTCAACGCGCGCGGAAGTCGGGGTGGAATCTGGAGAAACCTGACCCTGCACATTGATGCGGGCAGGGCTGTCAGTGTCGCTACTATCCTGGAAGAGCAGGCTTGCAATGGAGGTGCATCCACCCAAGGTGAGGAAGCCGGTCAGGAGGAACGCGGCGACAAATAAGTGATGGACTCGCTTCATAACTTTGCGCATTTGATTAGGTGTGGGGCGTTGTTGTCGGAGAACCGTTGGCGGAGACTGGTTTCGTTCGCGCTCATTTATATGTGTAGGCTGCCAGGTCGGCAAGAGATAGAAGGCTACTGAGGGTTGGCTTGAAGAATCCTTCTCAGATTGCCAACTTGGCTGAGCCACTTCATTTAGCGGCCTATGACTCGATGTTCCAAGCCGGGTGCTATGGTCCTTTCGGTTGCGTCCCAACTGATGGGGGGCGGCCGCGGCGATTCAAAGTTACGGAAGACGCGGCCGAGGATAGCGACGGCAACACCGACGTAGACAATGCTGCCGAGGAACCAGATCATGCCTCCGCTGACCATCTGATCTTGCAGTGTGGTCAGCCCGGGGACGGGTAGACGGCCGTCATAGTAGGTGTAGGCCGGCGTCTGGCGGAATGCCAGGGTCACGCCGGTAACCATATTTGGAACTTCACCGCCAATTATCACATAGAGAAAGGCGACGGCCGGGTGCATGGCCGAGCGCAGGCGCGGCCCGGTTCCCAGTGGATGCCACCAGAAAAGCATGTATGTGATCCAGACGCCCCACAGGCTTATACGATAGACAGCAGGATGGGACAGTAGCCGGTTGGCGATGGCAGGCTCATGCCAGAGCAGGAAAACGCTGAATGCAAGCAGCCAGATCACGAGCGGGTGCGTCACCTTGCGAATGAGGCGCCCAAACGGTGTCGAATATTTGAGCATACCCACAACCCGGCGCCGGGAGGAAGCAGGAAGGCCGCGCAGTATGACGTGCGCCGGACAGGCCAACCACAAGAGAGGCGGCGCCAGAAGGCCGATGAGGATTTGCTGGGCGGCTCTGCCGATCAATAGCTCCTGCTGCAGGACTACGAGGGGCGAATGGAGTGCAAGCGCCAGCGCAAAGATGCCGGCAATGTAGCTGACCAGTCGAGCCGTGCTTGCCAGTGGGGCAGAAGTGCGCCGCATTCGCAGCCAACCCCACGCATAGGGAAGGAAGAGAGATAGCAAGACTGCGGCCGAAACAGGATAGAACTTCCAGGCAGTCAAGAGTTCGGGAATTGAGGCATTCATGGATGCAAGCATAGTCGCGTGAAGGCGAATTGCCAAACCGAGAGGATATGTCAGAGGTTTGGTCTGCAGAAGGGCGGCGTCAACTCTGTTTTGGTCGAATTTACAGTCTGGTGGCAGAATCGAGGCGACGCAACTTATGGCCGAATTGAGGGCCTGTGCCACAGCGTTTTTTCTCCTGTACAGGCCAACGTGCCAGGCAAGCGAATGCGATTGAAATCGAGCGGAATGGAAGATTGGGCCCAGCCTCGAGATGCAAGCCAGGTGGTGGCGAGTCTCCCAGTTTTTTTGAGGGATAGAAGTCAATGGCAGAAAAGGCGGAAAGTGTATACCAGAAGATGCTTCTGGTCGTTCGTGAGATTCCGCGGGGACAGGTCGCGACTTACGGCCAGATTGCGTGGATTGTGGGTGCGGCGACACCGCGTATGGCCGGCTATGCGTTAGGGGGGTTGCCGGAGGAGACGGACGTTCCCTGGCAGAGGGTGGTCAACAGCCGCGGGGGCATCAGCCCGCGAGGGGATCCGCTGGCAACGGAACGGCAACGAAATCTGCTGGTAGAAGAGGGCGTCCGGTTTCTGGCGGACGGCCGCATCGACCTGGACTGTTACGGTTGGGCAGGGCCGGATCCGGACTGGTTAGAGGCGCGCGGCTTTACGCGGCTGCCATGGCGCTCAGGCGCCTGAGCCGGCTGTATCTTCTGGGGAGGCTTGTATGGACGCGCCATGGGTGGGTTCGTAGTAACCGGCAAGCCACGTTCAGTGACGGTATTGGCGGTCCTTTCATGGTCGCGGCCATGCAGGCCATCTGACAGTGCATTTGGTTGGCAGCCGCCACTATGATCGTGCCGCACTGCCGGAATGAATTCGTAAGGTCGGTGAGGGATGGTTTTGGAGGGGGGCGTTGCGGGGGCGCAGCCCCTGCACAAGGGAGGGCCGAAGGCCCGACCGCCCATATGAGTGACAGCAACTTGCAGCGCGGGCGATCACGTTACGCGACTTCTGGGAAGGAGATTGAAGTCGAGAGAGATTGGATTCAGATTGGGGCGCGGGATATTGTCGACAGCCGTCTAGGCTTGTTCCACTTCTTCTTGCACCTGCCAGCCAAGGCGTTTATTGAGAAGCGCCCCGACAGCGACCCGCAGATCGGCATCTGTGAAACCGCCGGTCAGCGCCAGGACGGCGGCGTAAACGACCCAGCCGGGGAGAATCGCCAGCCAAACGTCAACGCCGATCGAGGTCATACCATAGAGAACGGTCCCCATGGCGACGGCCGAGAGCAGCGGCCGCCAGGTCAAGTCCGGCCAGGCGACGGCGCCAACGTGGCGGCGGACACGGCGGGCGAAGAGGAGGAGCAGACAGACTTCGCTAAGAATGGTCACCACGGCGGCGCCAATGAAGCCGAATACCGGGATCAGCAGGAGGTTGCCCACCAGGTTGAAGAGGACCCCTAAGACAAAGGCCTTCGTGAGATAGCGTTGCTGGTCGGCGGCGATGAGTACGTATTGCGTAACGCTGTTGACGAAGCCGACGGGAATGCTCCAGATTATTACCTGCAGCGCCAGCACAGAGCCGCTCCGATAGCTGAGCGTGCCACATTCGAATGCCCCCAGGGCGTTCTCCAGCAGGCGGCAGGTGCAGGCGGAAAACGCGGAGGCTTCGCCGGAAGCACTGGCAAATTGCGCGCCTCCGAGCAGATATATGAGCGGTTGCGCCAATGCTGCAATTGTCACCGCTACTGGCAGGCTTATCAACAACAAGAGACGCACACTTAGCGTATAGGAGCGCAGGAGTGCGGCTCCCTCCTGCTTTGCCAAGCGACTCATCAGGGGGAAGATGGCCAAGGTAAAGGTGCTGGGAATGATGTTCAGCCCGTCCAGGTATTTGAGAGCGACGCTGTAGAGGCCCACGCTTGCGGCACCGGCAAGAGGCCGCAGAATCCAGATGTCGATGCGCCAGAAAACGGTCGCCAGGAGGTGGTTGATCATGAGCGGACCGCTGGTTGCAAGCATCCACTTCTGAAGGGACCAGTCCCATTTCCATTGGGGCCTGAAGAGGGTTGAGCGCACGAGCCAGCTCAGCCAAAAGAGTTGGACCAGGTTGACGGCCAGCGCTACCCATGCCAGACCAACGATTCCCCAGCCAAGCAGCAGCACCAGTGCCCCTAAAGACACCTGCAGTAGAGCCATGGCACTGCCGAGGCCGGCTGGGTATTCCATTTTTTCGAAGGCATTGAACAGGTTGCTGAAGGCATCAGACCAGTTGGCGACAAGCATAACTAAAGCGAACACGGCGACGGCTTGCAGTTCCACGCGACCGATGGGTGCAGGAGCATCCAAGATCAGGGGGCACCCTGTCCAGCTTGTTGTAAGAGCCAAGAACGAGGTCCACATGTTGGCTGGAGAGTCGCCCCTAGTCGCAGTTGCGCTTAAGACGGATGTGAACTGGGAGCCGCCTACTGCCAGAATCATCAGCAAGATGCTTGCGGCCCACAGAAGGGTACGAAGGGACAACACGTTCGTAAGATAGAGGCTGGATTTGTTTTTATCTTTGGCAACTTCGCGGGTGACAAGAGTGCCCAAGCCGTAGCGGCTCAGAATCTCGAAGATCCCATAGACGGCGACAACCCAAGCATATTGACCGGTTCCCACCGGCCCCAGCATTCGCACGTACAACATTGCAAAGGCGAAGTAAATTACTCTGTTCGCCAGATTGAGGCCCATGGCCACGACCGAATTCTTGGCAACAGTGCGCGCTGCGTTGGCGGTTGCGTCTGGCCGGTAGAATCGCCCCCACGCCCACCACAGCAGAAGGAGCAGGCTCAACATCGCTGCCAGAAAACTGACATAGAGGCCCAGCTTGAAGCTCATTGGGCTGTAGGTGAAGCGGACAGTCCACTGGCCGCCTTCGGGCAGATAGACGGCGCGGAATGCCGAGTTGGCGCGATGGATGGTCAACTCCTGCTCGTCGTTTTCATCGCCGCCGAAGGGCCGCAGATAGGCTTTCCAACCGGGAAAATAGGCGTCTGTAAGGACCAGCCAACCCCGATCGTCGAGGTTGACGTCGACGAATACTGAGTTGGCAGTATACCGGCTGATAGTCGTGTCCGCTGTCTGCGGGCTGGATGGGTTGAGCGCGTTGGCAGGCGCGGGCGGTTCTTCAATGAAAACAGTCCGGCGCAGATCCGCGTCCTGGAGGGGCTGTTCTGCAGGAGGGAGGACGACAGCCTCGGCGGCAATGAAGGTGCGAGGGAAGGCCTCCAGGTTTTCGTAGACGCGGAGCGAGTCTTCTTCGTATACCTTGGCCCACGTGTCCGAATTGGGCACGATCAGTTCGGAAAGGACGTACTTGACGCCCATAAGGTCGAGCAGCCGATTTTCCAGCGCGGCAAAGGGATTGCCACCATTTTCTGATGTGCCCGAAGCATAGATCGGGGCAATTCTGTTGTAGAGCAGCTCGCCGCTCTGATCGGCGATGCGATTCATCACGCCAACATATTGTTTCGGAATTATCGAATCGTAGCCGCGAATGTCCTGCCAGCCGTAGTACATGCCGACATTGGCATTGAAGGTCTTGCTGCCGGGGGCGTCAAAGGTGGTAAATCTGAAAGGGGAGAAGTGGATGTTGCCGTCCGAGCCGGCGTCCTCTTTCTGATTGATGAACTGCACGACCGGCGGCACATTTTTGAGGGGAGACAGTGCCGGGTCGGTTGCAGGATTGAAGGAGCCGTGGACGCCAAAGAGGTCGAGTGCGAGAAGGGCGACGAACGCGAAAGGTAGTGCTGTAGCAGAGCGCATCGCGATACCGGCAGCGCGGGGATTCGCGCCGTTTGCTTGTCCTTCTCTGCGGGCCTTTGCTTTCGTCCGAGTAAGCAGCCACAGGATCAGTCCGCTGGTTACGGCGACAGCGCCGAAACGGGCCAGTCCGACACTCTGATATCCCCAAAACATGCGCCCATCTGCAAATGCTGCTTGCGCCAGGTCGGAAGCATCCACGACGCGCTGCGCCAGGTTGATGAATGGTGAAGGGACGAAATAACTGGCCACTACTGCCAACAGGGCGGCCAGCCCGGCCGCGAGAGAAGAGAGGGCAAGGATTGCCACAATCCATTTGAACGGGACTTGGATCCGTCCAAATCCAAGCGAGCGGCTGATGCCGGCTGGTACGCGCAGGGACAGCGCCTGTTCCATTCCTATCCCGCCCAACACTGCCATAGAAAGTGTGAAGGGAAAGACCCAGCGGAAGGGGCTGTGAAGCTGGTCCCAGCCCGGCAGGCCGTAGAACAGTACGGCGTAAAGGGGGGTGCCGAATGCGAAGAGTAAGGAGACCAGTGCCAAAGAGGCAAAGATAAGAGTGGGCAAACGCAGCCGGCGGTGCGCTGCGACCAGTTTGGCGGCGTTGTCGTCGCCATTTTGTCTGGTCACGCGGGCCAAGGAGACGGCCACTGCCAGTGCAGCAAGCAGCCAAGTGGAGACCCCAACGTAGTTGCCACCCTCAACGTAGTTTTTGATTCCCCAGAAGATGGTGTTGTTGGGCTCTCCCAGGCGGTTAAGCACGGCCGGTTGCCAGCGCAGAGCCCACAGGTCGAACCAGTGGTGATGGCTGGGGTTGCCGAAAATGTCGGGGAGGAGGAAGGTAAGGATGTGGCGGTCCGGCCAGGCCCAGCCGACCACCTGCTGGTAGGAGGCTGAGCCCTCACGGAAGTTCTGTTGCACCAGTTCTAACAGTGGCAGGATCTGGACAGCGCCGGCAGCAAGGCCCAGTAGCACGACCAGGAGAATCCAGCCGGCAATTCTTGCTACGGCCGGTAGTGCCTGCAGTGCTGTTGGTTCAGGAAGTGATGGGTTGTGTGCCTGGCTCTGCGTGCCATTCTCGCGGCTTCTGGCAGAGACCCTTCGCAAGGCAACCAGAAGCCGCGCTGCCGTGAATATTCCTGCAACCAGAAGGGTATAGTAGAGGAACTCAGGGTGACCGGCCAGGGCGACAAGGCCGACAGTTGCGGCGCCGGCCACTACATACGGAATAGGGCGAAAACCGGCAACTCCTTTTTCTTCCTGCTTTTGGATTACCTTCTCGATGATGGCCAAGAGCAAGGGGAGCCAAGAAGCGGCGGCGAGGACCATTGTGAAGACAACGCTGACGACCAGAAAGCCGCTGAACTGAAATGCGACGCCGCTGAAGAGGGCGGCTACGGGACGCAACTTCAGCACGCGTCCCAGCAGAAAGGCGTTGACTCCGGCGATGGCCAACTGGATTGCCGTGAACCATCCAAATGCAGCTTCAATGGGAAGCAGATAGAAGAGGGCGCTCAGGGGGTAGGCGGCACTGGACTGGCCGGCGGCGAAGAAGGGAGCCCCTGTGAAGAGCTGTGGGCTCCAAAGCGGCAACTCAAACTGTTGCAGCGTTCGGCGCACATGCAGTTTCCAGACTGCGTTTTCCAGAACGAGATCGCTTAGCAAGCCGTTGTGCGGGGAGATATCCGGTCGGAGGGCGCGCCAGGGCTCGAATTGGTAGAGGTTGTCGTAGGGAAGCAGCGTCTTGCCGGTAAAGAGAACGGGGGCGAACCAGATTAGTGGGAGGACAGTGAGAATGGCAAGGGAGAGCAGCTCGGGACGGAATCTGTGTAGCCGGTGCATAGTTGCGGCGCGTCCGAGTGGCGGCATCTAACGGTGGGCAGCAGGCCGCCCACTGCCGATGGTCGACCGAGCTTGCGCGAACGGCTCTCTGTTCCCTGAAACTCGCTTGCGATGCCGCCACAGGAGTTCCCACACTCGCCAGATTGATTCCAGTTTGACTGAAACATCCATTTTGCTCTGACCAATCCGCCGATCTTCGAAGTGAATTGGAAGTTCAATGATGCGAAAGCCCAGTTTCTCGCTAAGGTAGGCCATCTCTACTTGAAAAATGTAACCATTGCTCCTGATAGAATCCAGCTGTATCTCCTGAAGCGCGGAACTTTGCCACAGTTTGAAGCCGGCAGTCATGTCGCGAACGCGAATTTTTAAAACGTTGCTGCAATAGATGTTGGCCAAGCGGCTGAGCAAGCTGCGCCACCAGTTCCATTTGTCGTCTAACGATCCGCCGGGCACGTAGCGGCTGCCGACGACGACGTCCATGCCGGTGGCGTAAATTACGCCGAGCATCTGCGATATATAAGAGGGGCTGTGGCTGAAGTCGGCATCCATTTGTACTATGAAGTCTGCGCCATCGGCAAGGGCACGGCGGAATCCTTCCACATAGGCGGTACCTAGTCCGCCTTTTTCGGGACGGTGGATGACCGTCATACGCGGGCGATTCTGGTTGTAGCGCTGCGCCAACCCTTCGGCGAGATCGCCGGTACCGTCCGGCGAGTTATCGTCGACGATCACGAGCCGCAGGTTGGTCAGAGGCAGATTGAAAAGAGCATCAACCAGTTCTTCCAGATTTCTGGCCTCGTTGTAGGTAGGCACGACGACAGTAAGCGATGACTGTTGCCATTGGGAAGGGTCGAGGACAGGACGCCTTGGCGTAGAGAAATGTTTTGGGTCGGCTGACGGAGAAACGTTGTGGGGGCCGGCCGTCATCGAACTCTCGCGCGGGGAGATGTTCTGTGGATCGGGTTGGCTTTGGGGAAGGTTCATTTTGCGAATTCAGTATCTTCAGACGTGTGAAACGATTGCCCTACGAACCCTTAACACTTTACCTTCGAGTCGGCTATAAGGGCATGAAGAGCGAGGTTAATTAGACCACAACTATTGTCATTCCGCCACAACATCGCTATACTGAAAACTGAAAAGAGCGGGCATATCACGACAAACTTTTTCGGCGGCCAGACCTGGGCCGCCGATCACTTCCTTATCGGCCCGAGTCAGCCGGGACAGCTGCCCGAATTACGAACAGGGGCAAATCCAGAGATGATCAACGCCGAAAGAACTAACAGCAAGACAATTGACTTTTCACAGTCTGGAATGTATGTCACCAGGGCCTTGCCCAAAGGGACGTTCCGCCTGTGGCTGTTTCTGATACTGTTTCTGTTTGCGATAGCTGCGTGTGTGCCGATTCCAGAGGTAGACCCGTCTTTGGTGATTACAGAGGAAATCGAGACCGTTGAGGAAGAGGATCCAATGCCGCCGGGGATTGTGCCACTGAATTCAGGCAGCGTCGACATCGACTCGCTGGAAAGCGATGGCGATGATGCGGCGGCAAGCGAGACTACTCAGACCGCGACTTTACGGATAAAAAGACCCAATGCCAACATTCGCAGCGGGCCAAGCATTGATTTTCAGATAGTGGCCAAAGCGGTGGAAGGAGATACATTCACCACTTCCGGCCAGACTGAAGAAGGGTGGTGGCGAATCTGCTGTTTCGATAGTGCCGGTGAAGGAGCTGGCGTTGCTGAAGAAGAGGGTTCGCAGACAGCCTGGATATCTCAGATCGTTGTGACACCTAGCAGTGCCGCCGAAGCTCTTCCTACTTTGTATCCTTTGTTCCCTGAAGATCTGGCAGCTTCCTGGAATGTCCTCTATGAATGCGGCTCGAGGCGCTGCGCCGTAAACGAGTGCGCCGCTGTTTCCAGGACGGAAATCAATGAAAGACGCGACCTCCGTTGGTTGGAGATTAACCGCATTGTCACCTGGGAGGAGGCTTGCGGCGAAGATTCGACCTGGCCGCATCAGATTGACCGGATTGAGGGAACGGAACGCTATCCCAATTCGACCGGCCTGTTTTTTTTCAACTACTGGCTAGGCCCGCGTCCGGGGAATGCCAACGCTCTCTTCCATCTGGAGAACGGAGAAGAGATACAGGTCTGGTGCAGTGATGAGCAGCAGGCAGAAGTCGCGGAAGAGAGTGGCTGGACGACGGTCTATAATGGACAGACTTGCCATGACGTTCGCACGGGAATGCTCGTCTCCATGCAGTATATAAAGCGCTGGTTCTTCACCGGCGAATTTGAGGGTGATCGATACGACCGCGCCTATTTCGGCGATTTCGAAATTTATAAGGTGAAATTGGACCAGACGAACGCGTTGCTCGCTATTGTCAATGCAAGAGCGGCGGAGTAACGCGCTGAAGAACTTCTGAGGGGAGAATTATTGCTGTAGTTGCGTCAGTTTCTTCCTCAAGCGGCTCGGCTGTCACCGACCTGGACCGAGCGCTACGGGCGGTTCGACCCACCTCTTCAGGCGACGGGACTAAACTCCATCTGTTCAAGACATTGTTCCAACTCTAGCCTTGCTCTATCTGCATAGGCGGCGTAACGTTGACGCTTGTTACGAACGCGCTCCTGTAGAGGAGGCAGCAGCCCCATATTGGACTTCATCGGTTGAAAGTCGTCGGGCGAGGCATGGGTGATGTAGTGGAACAGAGCGCCGCTCATTGTAGCGCGCGGCAACGTGAGGAGTGGTTCATCTTCCAACAGCCGCGCCATGTTTATCCCGGCCAGTAGCCCTCCCAGCGCGCTGCCAACATACCCCTCGGTGCCGGTAATCTGCCCAGCAAGAAAGAGTTCATCCCTATCTTTGAATTGGAGCGTCGGCTTCAGCAGGGTTGGGCTGTTGATGAAGGTGTTACGGTGCATCTGTCCCAGGCGCACGAACTCTGCATTCTGCAGCCCGGGGATCATCCGCAGTACTTCTGCCTGCGCACCCCACTTTACGTTTGTCTGAAAGCCGACAAGATTGTATAGCGTGCCGGCGACATTGTCCTGGCGAAGTTGAACCACGGCGAAGGGGCGCTGTCCGGTGCTGGGATCTCGCAGCCCAACTGGCCGCATCGGCCCAAATGCCAGGGCGTCCCTGCCCCTCTGCGCCAGCGCCTCAACCGGCATACATCCTTCAAAGTAGCGTTCAAGTTCTTTGTCGGCGCCTGAGAGCTCGAGTTTGGGCGCGGCGAGCAGCGCGTCGACAAACGCCTCGTATTCGTCCTGATTGAGCGGGCAGTTCAGATAGTCGCCGTCATCGGTACCCTCGCTGCCGGCCTTGTCCCAACGGTTGCGGCGAAACGCGATCGACCTGTCAATACTCTCATAGGTGACGATCGGCGCCATGGCGTCGTAAAAGTAGAGATACCGCCCGGTAAGGGATTGGACGGCTAGAGTCAGCGCGTCGCTGGTCAGGGGGCCGGTCGCCAAAATCGTCGGTCCATCGGGTATGGCCGTCACTTCCTGGCGAAGCAGTTCGATCTGCGGATGCGAGGCGATGCGGGTTGTAATCTCCTCGGCGAACTCGTCTCTGCCGACGGCGAGCGCCTGTCCGGCGGGTAGCGCGTGTTTGAAGGCGGTTCGAATCACAAAGCTGCCCAGACTCTGCATCTCGTTCTTGAGAATGCCCAGGGCGCGGTCGGGCAGTGTGCTGCCCATTGAATTTGAACAGACCAGCTCTGCCAACCGGTCGGTCACGTGGGCAGGGGTCGGGCGAACCGGGCGCATCTCGAACAGCCGGACGGAAATGCCGCGCTGGGCCAGCTGCCAGGCAGCTTCGGTACCGGCCAACCCCCCTCCTACAACGGTAACTGTTTTGCTCATTTTTCACTCTGGAAGGATAATTAGGCGCCGCTCCCCATGCAGCGGTTGAAGGCGGCCTGGGACGGCCGTCTTGCGCCTCTTTATTCTGGCGCATATGATTCAACGGTGGCACGGGCACCGTTATGGCATTTTGCCAGTTTACCACCAACGCGTACAGCACCAAAGAATATCAAGATGATCGTTGTCGATTTGATCACAAAGAAGCGGGACGGCGGCGAGCACTCGGCCGATGAGTTGCAATTCCTGATAGAGGGAATCGTTGCGGGGACAGTTCCAGACTATCAGATCGCGGCGTGGGCGATGGCCGTCTACTTTCAGGGAATGACTGCGGCCGAGTCGACTGCACTCACGATGGCGATGGCCGGGAGCGGCGAGACGCTGGACCTGCAGGGACTAGCCAGTTCTGACAAGCTGATCGTGGATAAACATTCAAGCGGCGGCGTCGGCGACAAGACCACTCTGACGGTCGGGCCAGTTGTGGCAGCCTGCGGGTTGCCGGTCGGCAAAATGAGCGGTCGCGGGCTGAGTTTTTCCGGGGGAACGATCGACAAGTTGGAGGGCATTCCCGGTTGGAGCGCCGGCTTGAGCGCTGAACACTTCCGGCGCCAGCTCAGAGAGGTGGGCTTGGTGGTGGCTGCCCAGACGGCCACGCTGGCGCCGGCAGATCAGATACTCTACGCGTTACGGGATGTCACGGGCACGGTGCCCAGTTTGCCGCTGATTGCAGGCAGTATTATGAGCAAAAAGCTGGCTGCCGGCGCCCAAGCTATCGTCCTGGACGTTAAGTGCGGACGCGGCGCGTTTATGGAATCACTGCCCCAGGCCAGAGAGCTGGCCCAGCTGATGGTTTCGATCGGCCGCGGCGCAGGCCGCAGAGTTACTGCATTGGTTACGGCGATGGAACAGCCACTGGGGCAGGCTGTTGGCAATAACCTGGAGGTGCGGGAGGCGATCGAAACGCTGCACGGGCGGGGGCCGGGCGATTTTCAGCAGTTGACCCAGGAAGTGGCATCCGAAATGTTACTACTAGGCGATCCACAACTTCATTTTGAACAGCAGGCGAAAGGAGAGGAGGCCGCGCGTGAAACGGCCAGGGGCAGGGTACAAGAGGCCATTGACTCAGGCGCAGCTTTCGCCAAGTTCGTAGACTTCGTCGGGGCCCAAGGAGGCGATACGACGGTTGTCAACGGTCCGGAACGCCTGGCGACAGCACCAGTCAGGCTGGAACTGCAGGCCAAGCGCGGAGGCTTGATCGATGCGGTGGATGCGCGGGCTGTCGGCCTTGCCGTTGTTGCGCTTGGGGGCGGCCGCCAACAGAAGGGAGACGCTATCGACCACAGGGTGGGCGTGATATTGGCGAAGAAGGTGGGTGAGCGAGTTGACCCAGGGGATCCCTTGTGTACGATTCATGCCGCTGACTCGACGGCTGCTCATAACGCGGCCGCCCGTGTACTGGATGCATACAGTATTACCGATGGGCTAGGATTCGCTCGAGTCGGGAATGGAGAAGGGAGTGCAGGAGAGGGTCTTCGTCGTGAAACTTCATCGGAGCGGGACGCGAGGGAAGGTCAGATAGTATTGGAACGAATTACCAGTTGACGTCCTGCCGTTGCGCCACGACCGCTTTGTAGGTATCCAAGGTTGAAGCGGCAATTGTGACCCAGTTGTAAGACCGCATCACTTCTTGCAGGGCGCGAGTCCGCATTGCTTGCGCCTGGACCGGGTCCGAAAATAGTTGTTCTACTGCCCATGCAATGTTCTGGGCATCGTTTGGTCGCACTGTCAGTCCTGTACGCCGGTGGTCGACGACTTCACTCAGCCCGCCGACGTCGCTGGCGATGACGTTACAGCCGGCGGCCATTGCCTCGAGAGCAACGATCCCAAAAGGCTCGTAGAGGCTGGGAAAAACTGCTGCATCGACGCTACGATACAGACAGTCGCGCGTTTCGCTGTCGATGAATCCCAGCAACTCGACGGCCTCCCCGATTCCAAGCTCATCCACCAGCGGCTGCATCTGCTCACTGTTCCTGCCCGCCACCAGCAGACGTACGTTGGGGAATCTCTCGTGTATTGAAGGGAGCGCCTGCAGCAGAACCTGCACACCCTTCTCCGGTGTGATGCGACCTATATAGAACAGCAATTTCTCCCCATTGGGCGCATATCTCGCTTTCAGTTCCTGCACGCGTTCATCCGAGCATGACTCAAACGGAGTGACATCAACACCGTTAGGAATCAGCGTTACTTTATCGAGAGGCACGTCGAAGAATCTACTCAGTTCGCCGGCCATATAGGAACTACAGACGATTATCCGCCAGGATTCGAAGCATACCTGCCACTCCAACTGATTTATCTTGCTACTGGTTTCGTTGGGCACATGTGAATGGTGCCGCCCCCTCTCGGTGGCATGGATGGTCGAGATTAGAGGGATTTTCCAGGCATGTTTGAGTTCGATACCGGCCGAGGCGGTCAACCACTCGTGGACGTGAATAAGCGAATAAGGGTTGCTGGCGTGGAGCTCCCGTGCCTTCGAAACCAGATAACGATTGTTGTCGACGACGCTGTTAAAGAGATCCAAGGGATTAACAGAAGGAGTTCCTACCCGGTAGATAGTCACCGCCTGCGACAGTTCCTCAACTTCAGGCGCGTTGCCGGTTTGAGGCGTTAACACATCGAGTTGGAATGGGGTACCGCCTTCGTCGGCAAGAGCTCTAAATGCCGGCACAAGCTCCGCTACATGTTTCCCTATTCCACCGACGACATGTGGGGGGTATTCCCAGGAGATGAAGACAAGACGCATTTTGAATTATGGACCGAAAAAAGTGTGGCCTTTGCGGTAGGAGTGCAGTTTCTGCTCTACCCGACTCAGGGCAAAGGGACGTATTCCGCCAGTTCGCTTCTTCCTTCGCGATCGAGGCCAAAAATGGCAAGTCCAAGCTCTTTAGTTGCGACGCCATGACCGGCAGCCTTAGCTAACGCCCACCATGTTGCCTGGTAGACGGCAAACGCTGTTGGCGATGCTTCCTGTTGCGTTGCCGCCCACTCGATGTATTGGTCGGCGTTATCGTGCAACGGGACAGCCCAATAGACAGGGCCAGGTAGCACTCCGTTCAGCCGCTCCTGCAACAGCGAGAAAAAGACCGGATCTCCGGCAACGTTCGTTGTCCAGAAGGGCACTGCAGAGTTAAGCCCTCTAAGATGGGCGAGAAATGCAGCGCCGTCCTGAGCGTTTCCCAACCAGAGCACTCCGTCGGCGGCGGCGACACTATCAGCATCATTCGCCATTGTCACTGTCTTGCCTGTTAGCGCGGACCACTCCATGGCAGACAGCTGCGGCCAAGCGGCATCCAGCCCGGCCAGCGCAATTTTCTGCCCTTCGATTTGCGCTAGCAGGGTGAGGATCATTACCTGGGCCTTCTGTGCGGTGGCAGGCGTAGTTGGCAGCCAAACGTCCAGATGCGAGGTCTTGATGACATCGGCCACCGCGGATACGGTTGGCGCCTGCAAAGGTCCGATTACAGCAACCACACTATCATCGCGCAGCATTTTCAGAGCCGATCGACGGGCCTGCGCCGGGTCTGCTGAAGTGTCCAGCGCAAGGGGCAATGCCTCGACCTCGGCAAGTGGATAGTCTGAGAGTGCAAGGCGCATGGCTGCCAAAGCTTCGTATCCGCTCTCACGGTGGAGCCCTTCGAACGGAGCCAACAGTCCTATCTTTACTACGGGCCGAGTTGAGGAGCAGGCTGAGAGAGACAGGGAAATGATAAGACAGAAAACGGCGCAACGTGAAGATTGGGCGCCACCGATGGTAACACAACCTGCGCGCAGCAGTGAAATTCCTGCTACTACAAATTTTTCGACCTTACGTAGCAACCCAGAGGAGAAAGGGCGCGGCATCAACACTCTTTTCGCTACATCATGCCGCCAGACTAAGGCTGGTAGCCGTAGATAGAGAAATTCTGCTTATGCTCTGCCAATGATTGCGCGAAAACGTGGCGACCGTCTTCGCCAGTTGCAAGGAAAAAGCAGTTGGTAGTCTGACCTGGGTTTCTGGTCGCTTCGATGGCGCGCTGGCCTGGGCTGGCTATGGGGCCAGGAGGTAGTCCTTGATGCAAGTAGGTATTGTAGAGGCTATCCACCTGTGCGTATTCTTCGATCGTTTGCGGCTTCCACCACCAGTCGCCGGTCGTGCCTTTGGCATATTGCACTGTGGGGTCGGCTTGCAGATAACGTCCTCCAACATCGCGGCATGTGTTGTTCAGCCGATTGAGGTAGACACTGGCAATCAACGGCCGTTCATCATCCTGGACGGCCTCGCGCTCGACGATCGAAGCCAGCGTGATCAGGTCATGGCCACTCATTCCACTGGCTCCACCGATCAGGCCCTCTGCGCCGATTCGATTCTCAAAGTTGTCCAACATGGAAGCCAGGATGATTTCCGGCCCACTAGCATTGACGGGAAAGCGGTATGTGTCGGGGAAGAGATAGCCTTCAAGTGATGCGCCGGCAGGTAGATTGGTCAAGAAGTCGTAATCGGTCAGGAAGCCCAGGCTTTGAGGCTGGCGTACAGCTGTCAGGAAACGCTCGCTGTCGATTACGAAGTTTTCGGCCAGCCGTTCTGCGATTTCTTCGGCGCGAAAGCCTTCAGGAATGGTCACCAGAACCTCTTCGAAGCGGGCCTGCTGCAATTCGCCGGCAATCTCAGGAATAGTCATTGACTCTGCCAGCATGAAGTTACCGGCTTCAATATTTCTGTCCAAATTGTTCACCCGCAGGTACAGGTTGAACAGGTCCGCATCGCTTACAAAACCGGATGCGGCCAGACGGGCGGCAATGTAGCGAGCCGGCTCGCCAGGATTGATCGTAAATGCCCTGGGCCTGGGGTCGTTACCGACAGGAACGGACAACTGATCTTCTCGAAGGCGCAAGGTCAAGGCCAAGATATAGGCCTCGATGTTTTCAGGGGTGAGCGCGTCTTCGCCTTCATCCGGATCGATAAGCGCGTCCGACTGTTGTTCAACGGCGAGAAACTGTTCGGTCAAGTGGGCTCTTGTAACACTCCACACGTTCCAGAGCACGAGGAGAACCAAAGTCAGGAAAATGATTCTGACCAGGTTAAAGAGAACCCGCTCTGTCTGAACCTGTTTTTCGAGTCGGCGCGCGATTTCTTCTCTTAACACGGGTGGGCTTCCATAATTCGGAGCCTGAGAGCCCCGTTATAATTTCCTCCGACATCAGGCAATTGTAACACTTGGCTGATTCAGTACCAACGCGCGAGGTAGTTCGTCTTACCCGGATGCTTTGTTCCGTTCCAGATTGTCTGCTATGCTAGACTGAGAAATCAACGGTGGCCCGTGTCATCCGTGCAGGCAGAATCATTGGTGTGACACCAACGGGCATGTTAATTGCACCGGCTGCGATGAGAAGACTTGTTATGAGGGCCGACGTAGGGAACGCAATGCTATGGACAGTTCATACCTCTGGCAACTGACCGCCAGCGGCCTTGCTTTCCTTCTGCCGGCTGGATTGATGCTGGTTGCTGCATCGGGCATGAGAGCCGAGCGGGCGTGGGATGCAGCGCTGGGAGGGCTGGCAGCGTTCTGTCTGGCCGGGATAGGGTACTGGGCGGTTGGCTTTGCGTTTCAGTTTGGCAGCGTCGGTTTCCTCTATATGGATCATCCGGAGCTTTCCGGCCTGATGCGCGGGTGGAGCCCTCTACCCGAAGGTTGGGGAGTTGGCTGGGTTACTGTGGGCCTGGAAGGCTGGTTCCTCGGCGGCGCGGCGGCGACTCCCACGGCGCTGGGCCTCTTTCTAGCGCACGTACCGTGGTCCATGGCTGCGGCGTTGTTACCCATTCTGGCATTGAGAGGACGCGCTCCTGCGCTGGCGACCTTGATCGTGGCGCTGGTTGTCGGCGGATTTGTCTATCCGCTGGCCGGCAACTGGGTACAGGGGGGTGGCTGGCTGTCGGCATTGGGGCGAAATATCGGTCTGGGACACGGGATGGTAGATTTCGGCGGAGGTGGCACTGTCTTCCTGGTTTCAGCTTCCGCATCTCTGGCCGCTTTGCTGGTGTGGCCGCCGCGCCGAAACGGGGGGGCCACGGCTGCCGACTCCGAGTTGCCTAGCGTGCACTTGCCATTGCTGGCGGTCGTGGGCGCTTTACTTGTCATGGCTGGCGTGCTTGCTTGGGTATGGGCAAGCCCTGTTCAGCAGCCGGGGACCAATTCCTTCACCGCGATGCGAACGGCGGTTAACGGTCTGCTCTACGCAGTAGGCGGCGTGACAGTTCCGCTGCTTTATACGTGGTTCGTGACAGGCACAAGCGATCCTGGGATGAGTGTTCGAGGTCTGGTAGCGGGCGTAATTGCCGGATTGGCGGCGGGCCCGTTTCCCGGACACGTTGGCGCGCTCCTGATCGGCCTGCTGGCCGGGGCCAGTGTTCCGTATGTGACTTTTGCGTTGCGGAGGATGTTTCGCCTCGAAGACGGAGCAGGGATATTTGCTACGGCGGGACTGCCGGCTGCGATAGGGTTGCTGTTTGTGGGCATCTTTGCTGACGGTGCAGCCGGGGCAGGCTGGCAGCAGATCGGGGTTGAAAGTTATCTGGGAGTCACAGGGCAAGGGGTTACCGGACTACTGGCGGCTTCGGGCTTCCGGGCCGATTTTCCGGGACAGATTCAGGCGCAAATTATTGGCATAGTGGGGTTGAGCCTCTGGGGATTTATCAGCGGCAGCCTCATCTGTGGACCGCTGGGCCTTTTCTTCTATAGCTTTGGCAGGGCTGTGCAGAGCGACGATTTCGCGGCCCAACAAGAACCACTCCGGAACAACCAGCGGCGCTGGACTGACGGCACAAGAGAACAGCGACCGGAAGTCCCGTTTTCTCAGGAAATGGCAACGCCATCGGCGGCAGAACTACCGGCCGAGGAACCCCGATTCCAGTGAGTCGGTCACGCCTCCTCCGCTAACGAGCTGGTTGCCAGATTGAAGTACGCGGCGCCTCCACTGCCCAGAACGCTGCGGATGAGATGTAGTTCGTTTACCCTCCATTCGATCCAACTCTGGTGTAATTCTTGTGCCGCTGCGCGGCGCAGCTGTTCAGATGCGGCGCGCAGATCGGACCGCTGTGCGTTGCGGGCGGCACGGGCGAAGGTAATGTGAGGCGAGAAGCGCTTTCGCTCCGGGGCGAACCCAACCTGCCGAGCGAGCAGTTCGACCTCTGATTGCACTGCGTGCAGGGCTTCAGACTCGCCACCGATCCCCAACCACAGCACTCGCAGATTTTTCCACGAATTGAAACATCCGAGCCGGGAAGGCGCCAGCGAGAATGGCCCGTGCCTTGCCGCAATTTCTGCCAGCCCCTCTTCCAGCTGCTGGCGCTGGTTCGCGTCTGTCTCACCCAGGAATCGCAAGGTCAGGTGCAGCTTGTCTGGATTGGTCCAGCGAAGTACAGAAGGCAAGGCACGCAGCGCCGGGAGCTCCTGCAGGCGGTTCTGTTCGATCCGCAACTGTTTCTTCAATGCGGGGGGGATTTCAATCGCAATAAATGTACGCATTTCAGGAAGTTTGCGCTCGGCATCAGGGTAACACAAGAGATCGGTTAGCGAAGTAAGGCATGCAGATCTGCCGTCAACTCTTCCGCGGTCACATCTGTATTGAATAAAGCCCGCCAGTTCCCAGCGCGGTCGATGAGATAAACGCCTGAAGTGTGATCCAGCAGGTAGTAGTCGTCGGCAAGGCTCTGACCCTCGGCGGGGTCTGAATATATGCCGTAGGCCGGTTTGAGGGCATCCAGCTCGCTTTCGGTAACATGCACTCCGAGAAACCGGGAGTCAAAGGCATGGACGTAGGGCTGCAGACGGGCAAGGTTGTCCCGCTTTGGGTCCAGTGAGACGAAGACAACTTTTAGATCTGCGGCAAGGGCGGGAGCCTCGTTGTCCAACGCGCGTTGGGCCGCTGCCAGCTCCATCATAGTTAGTGGACAGGTATCGGGGCAGAAGGTATAGCCGAAGAACAGAAGAACCGGGTCGCCTTTCAGGTCAGCGAGGTTGAAGGATGACCCGTCATAGTTTTGGCCGCGAAGCGGCGCAGCCGGCTCGACTTCATCGAATACTGTGCCTACATATTCGTGCCGGCCACATGCCGCGATGAGAAACAGCAGCAGGCAGATGAAACATGCTCGCGCCTGACACGGCAACTGCCTCCGATTTCGGTTTAATTTGACGAGTCGCGGCTCAATTTCCAGTTGCCGGCAGGTAGTCGTTGGCGCGGCGACCCGCTTGTTACGCCTCTTTGGCCTTTTCATTCCCGTGCTGAACTCATGGTAGGGCCTGATACTGTGCCTATTGGACCTCGTGTACGCCGGTTCGACAGTTTCTCCAATTCACCGAAGGCCTGAATGCCAAATTTCGGTCCTGCCAATTCTATCACAGCCTTTTTTTTGAAGGTCAATCCGTGACATCGCCTCTTGTTCATAGTGTCTCGCGCACGGGCAATCCTGTTTCAGTTTCCTGTAGTGGAAGGGACGGCTTCCCGGCCGAACATTGGCGGTGTTAGCGGCGCCTGGTGTTTTTGTTTCGGCGGAACATTCCAAGTTCCGCAGGGATTACGCATGCTGAATATCCCGCGAAAATTGACGTATGCCAGCGCCCGTGCTAATGTTCTCTGCTGGTGCAGATTGGATTTGAATTTTCGTGCTTTGAGAATGAAACGACTTTGGAGCGGACACCGATGACCGTAAATTCTTCAAAATCGCAGGCGGCTGGCACGGCTCTTCCCGCCTGGACAGAACAACCTGATCCGCGGCAGTTGCTGCGGGACGGGGATCCCGAAATATACAGTGCGATAGAGTTGGAGCGACAGCGGCAGACGTACGGTATCGAACTGATCGCCAGCGAAAACTACGTTTTTCCCGAGGTGTTGGCGGCAGCCGGCAGTGTTCTGACTAACAAGTATGCCGAGGGATATCCGGGACGGCGCTACTACGGCGGCTGCCAGTACGTTGATATTGCCGAAAAGATCGCCATTGAACGGGTGTTAGGACTTTTCGGAGCCGAGCATGCCAACGTACAGCCCCATTCCGGCGCCCAGGCCAACGCAGCGGTCTACATGGCCCTACTAAAGCCGGGCGACACGGTACTGGCGATGAAGCTGGATCACGGAGGCCATTTGAGCCATGGATTCCATCTGAACAGCTCCGGCCACTACTATAACTTTATCCACTACGGGCTCGATCCCCAGACCGAGCAACTCGATTATGATGTCATCCGGAAGATGGCAAGCGAACACCGGCCAAAGCTACTCCTGGTGGGGGCCAGCGCCTACCCGCGCCATTTCGACTATCCCAAACTGCGGGAGATTGCAGACGAAGCAGGGTGCCTCTTGATGATGGACATGGCCCATGTAGCCGGCCTCATCGCGGCGGGATTGCACCCGGATCCTGTTCCCTATTGTGACGTTGTGACAACCACGACTCACAAGACGCTACGGGGACCGCGCGGCGGCTTGATACTCTGCCGAAAAGAGCATGCCAGATCAATCGACCGAGCGGTCTTTCCAGGAATTCAAGGCGGTCCGCTCATGCATATTATTGCAGCGAAAGCGGTCGGTTTCAAGCTGGCGATGGAGGAGGAGTTCAAGACGTATCAGAAGCAGATCCTGGACAACGCGCAGGTGCTGAGCGACACTCTGCAGCGAGAAGGCCTTCGAAGTGTGTCAGGGGGCACAGATAATCACCTACTGTTGATCGATTTGAACAGTCTTGGAGAGGAAGAAATCAACGGCAAGTTGGTGGAGCTGGCCCTGGACAATGCTTCCATCCACAGTAACAAGAACATGATTCCTTTTGACAAGCGCAAGGCAATGGTGACCAGCGGCATCCGGCTGGGCACTCCGGCGGCTACAACCAGGGGGATGAAGCAACCTGAGTTTGAGCAGATTGGCCGTTGGATTGCGTCGATTGCGCACAGTCCCAAAGATACTGCTCTGCAGGAAACGGTACGGGACGAAGTCTTAGAAATGGTGCAGTCTTTTCCGGCACCTGCTTAGTACAGCAAGGGGAAGGCGTCCGTGGCGACAAGGGTGAGAACCCATTTCATTTGCGGTGAGTGCGGCAGCGCGCAGATGAAATGGATGGGAAGATGCCCGGAGTGCGGCGAGTGGAACACTCTTGAAGAACGGAGGGTCCAGGAGGGCGCTGCCAGTTTGGGCGCTGGCAACGCGGCGGCCGAGACCGTGCCGGAGCCTGTCGCTCTGCCAGAAATCCCCGATGAGCCCTCGCGGCGCATCGTTCTTGAAAATCCTGAATTTAATCGCGTCCTTGGGGGCGGGATCGTGCCCGGGTCCGGCATACTGGTGGGCGGCGATCCAGGCATCGGCAAGAGTACACTTCTCATTCAGACGGCTGCGGAAGTGGCGCGCAACGTTGGAGAGGTGCTGTACATCAGCGGTGAGGAGAGTGCCTATCAGATTGGACGGCGGGCTACGCGTCTGGGGTTGGACGAAGAACGTCTGCTCATTCTTGCCGATACTATTCTGGAACAGATCCTCGAACAGATCGGCAAGGTGAAACCCTCGCTGGTTATTGTCGATTCGGTGCAGGCGATTCATAGCAATGCCAGCGCGAGTGCGGCGGGATCGGTATCCCAAGTGAGAGATTGCGCGGCCCATCTGCTGCGGTTGGCCCGGCAACTGAACATTCCCGTGTTTCTGGTTGGGCATGTGACCAAAGAGGGTGCAATTGCAGGACCGCGCGTGCTTGAGCATATGGTGGATGCCGTGCTGCAGCTGGAAGGGGAGCGGTTCCACGCCTACCGTTTGTTGCACTCTGTCAAGAACCGCTTCGGCAGCACAAATGAAGTGGGTGTCTTTGAAATGACGGAACGCGGCATGGCGCCAGTTGCCAACCCCTCCGAGTTGTTTTTGGCGGAACGGCTCCCTAACGCGGCCGGCAGCGCGATAGCGGTGCCGATGGAAGGCAGCCGGCCTCTATTGGTCGAGGTTCAGGCCCTGGCCAGCCCGACTTCTTTCAGCCAGCCCCGGCGCACAGGCAATGGCGTGGACTTCAACCGTCTGCTGCTGGTGACGGCTGTATTGAGCAAAAGACTGGGCCTCAATCTGAGCGCCCAGGACATTTTTGTCAATGTGATTGGCGGGTTGCGTATCGGTGAACCGGCTGCAGACCTGGCGATCGCAGCGGCCGTCACAAGCAGCTACCGCAGCGTGCCGATTGCTGCGGAGGCAGCGCTCATGGGGGAAGTCGGCTTGAGCGGAGAGCTGCGCAGCGTCAGTCATTTGACTCTGAGGCTGCGTGAAGCCGCCAAACTGGGCTTCACACGCGCGATTGTGCCGCGTCATGCGCTGCGACGCAGACAGTCTCAGCAGGGCCAGATTTCGAGGGCAGACGGCGCCGGAGCAGGCCCATCCGACTTTCCCTCGGAAATGGAAATAATCGGCGCGCGCACTGTAGCCGAAGCCTTGGACGCGGCGCTGGTAAAGTAAAACGCCATCTAATGGAGTAATCTGATGTCCAAATTGACGGAAGTTGATCCCTATCAGGAGTTTTTACGGGAGTTGTTTCACAGCGACGACGAAGAGCTGTCGCGATTGCAAGCCGAGGCGAAATCTGAGGGACTGCCAAGCATAAGCATTGGTCCTGAGCAGGGAAAATTTCTGCAGCTACTGGTTCAACTGACCGGAGCGAGGAAGGCCCTGGAAATTGGTGTATTGGGCGGCTATAGCGGGGCATGGATCGCACGGGCGTTGCCGGAAGGCGGCAAGCTGATCGGACTGGAACTGGAGCAGAAGCACGCAGACTTTGCCTGCAAGCAGTGGCAGCGGATGGGATTGGCCGACAAGATTGAGGTGCGGGTCGGTCCGGCGCTGGACACTTTACCTGATTTGGCGGATGAGGCACCGTTCGACCTGGTCTTCATCGATGCCGATAAAAACAACTACCCAGCGTACCTCGATTATTCGCTCCTATACAGCCGGCCCGGCACGGTCATTGTGGGCGACAATGTAAGTATGGGTGGGAGCCTGGTGGATCCTGACAGGCAGGATTCGGACTGGGTGCAAGGTATGCGTAAATTTGCAAGTGCTCTCAGCCAGAACGGGCGACTGGCCAGCACGGTGGTTCCCTACTCTGACGGGTTGGCGATGGCGGTAGTGAAGTAGCAGCGCGGCATCTGGAAGCGGCGGTTCCAAATACCCCGTACCTGCAGAAACCATTTTGTTCGAAGGCGCCCGAATACGTCGAATCGTAACTACTAAGCCACAGTAGTTGACCAGCCAGTCATCCTTGGAACCATTCAGGCTCTTGGTGACGCAACTGGTGTACAGCCGCCGCCATGCTCGCCAGCCGATACGTTGCGAAGAAGGCACACGGTCGGTGAGGCATGTTTTTGTAGGGGGGCGTTGCGGGGGCGCAGCCCCTGCACAAGGGAGGGCCGAAGGCCCGACCGCCCAAAATACAACATTGAGGGGAGAAATAACACCTTTGCTCGCCTCGTTCAGGGTTGCGAATCAGTTGCGGCTGAGTAGTTACGTCGAATCTAGAAAAAGCTGAAGCGCGGCGTATTCCGTCGTGCTTCAGCTTTTTTGTTGCAGAGATTCGTTCTGTTCAGCGCGTCAGGAGCGGACCGAGCGGACGCCCTCCCAGAAGGTGAAAATGGGTGTGGAAGACTTCCTGGCCGCCGTTTCTGCCGACGTTGGTGACGAGGCGCCACCCTTCGGAAGCCGCTCCTTGCTGCACAGCCAGTTGTGAAGCGACTTGCATAATCCGCCCAAGGATTTCCGCCTGGGCGTCACCCATTTCTCCGACATCATTGAAGTGCTGATTCGGAACAATCAGGATATGGACCGGCGCTTGTTCCGAGATGTCCTGGAATGCAGTAACCAGTTCGTCTTGATAGAACTGATGGGAGGGGATTTCCGCCGCCACGATTTTGCAGAAAATGCAGTCATCGCTCATGTGGCACCTCGCTCTAACTTTTTATTGACGCTGTCGATCTTGTCCTGCATGCTTTGTTTGCGGTCGCTGCGCGTGCCAATCTTCAGGCTGGTTGAGATGCGGGGCGCGCCCATTTGATGCACGACTTCATGGCAACGCTTCACGGCAGCGAAAACTTCGTCCCACTCCCCTTCGACGTTTGTGCCGTATGCATGCATCTGGTGGCACAGTCCTTCTTCGTCGAGAATTCGCTCACAGGCGGCAATGTATTCGGACACTGAGACGCCTACGCCGATAGGGACCACGCACAGATCTATCATTACTCTCATTGTGTCAACCTATCACGATGTTTACCAGTTTATCGGCAACTACAACGACCTTGCGTATTTGCTTGCCGTTCATCCACTTCTGCACGTTGTCTGAAGCGAGCGCCATCTGCTCCAGCTTCTCTTTGGCAGTATTGGGTGCGACGTTAAGTTTGTCGCGCACGCGGCCGTTTACCTGGACGACGACGGTGATTTCGTCCTCTTTGGCCTTCTGCGGATCGGCCTGGGGCCAGCTCTGCAGGTGAATGCTCTTGGCCTCGCTGCCGTCCGCTAACCTCTGCCACAGTTCCTCGCTGACATGGGGGAATACCGGCGCCATCATCAACAGCAGGGCTCGAACAGACTCCTGCCAAATGCCATGCTCTGCGCCGACGCTCTGAGAACTGGCAAAGGTCTGCTTGACTCTGATCAGATAGTTGTTTAACTCCATCAGCGCGGCAATGGCCGTATTGAAGCGGAAGCTACCGAAGTCTTCCGACACTTTCAGGATCGTCTGGTGCAGCTTGCGCTCCAAGCCCCGAACGTCTTCTTCGGTGGCCTGGCCCCCAGCGCCATTCGAACCTGGTTCGTCCAGAATGACGCTCCACACGCGGTAGAGAAACCGGCTCACTCCTTCAATTGCACTTGGATCCCACGGCCCCCCATACTCCCACGGGCCGATAAACATCAGATAGCCCCGAACTGTGTCGGCGCCGTACTTGTCGACATATTCGTCCGGGTTGACAACGTTGCCGCGGCTCTTGGACATGCGCTCGCCGTCAGGACCGAGGATGATTCCCTGGTTGAACAGGCGCAGCATCGGCTCGTCGAAGTCGACTACGCCCATATCTCGCAGCGCTTTGGTGAAGAAGCGCGTATAGAGCAGATGCATGGTGGCGTGTTCAATGCCGCCGGTGTACTGGTCGACGGGCAGCCAGTAGCTGCCGCGTTCGCTGTCCCAGGGCATGTCTTCAACTGCCAACGGCGCGCCCGCCTTGTGGTAGGGATCGACGTAGGCGTACTGGTACCAGCTGGAGCACATAAATGTGTCCATCGTGTCGGTTTCGCGCTCGGCATTGCCCTGACATTGCGGACATTTCACGTAGCGGAAGCCTTCGTGATAGTTGAGCGGGCTTTCGCCGGTAGGCTTGAACTGGGCGTCGTCGGGCAGACGAACTGGCAGGTCTGCGTAGGGGACTGGAACGGTGCCGCAACTGGCACAGAAGATCATGGGGATGGGCGTGCCCCACATGCGCTGGCGGCTGATCAGCCAATCGCGCAGGCGGTAGTTGACGGCGCCGACGCCCTTTTCGTTTTCCTCCAGCCAGGCGATCGCGGCCTTTACGCTCTCACCTTCTTCTTTGCCGACGGGCGTGCCGTTTATCGGCCCGGAGTTTATCATCACGCCTTCGCCGGGCCAGGCAGATTCCAGGTCGTCGGCAGTGCGAACGCTGCCGGCATCGCTGTCCGGGGGCGGTTGGACAACCAGCTGAATTGGCAGGTCGAACTTCTTGGCGAACTCGAAATCGCGTTCGTCATGGCCCGGTACGGCCATGATGGCGCCGGTGCCATAGCCCATCAGTACATAGTCGGCGATCCAGACTGGAATTCGTTCGCCGTTGACGGGATTGATGGCGTAGCCGCCTGTGAACACGCCTGTCTTCTCTTTGTCTTCGGCGGTGCGGGCGATCTCGTCCAGGCGGCTCGCCTGTTCCACGCATTCCTCGACCGCGCCGCGCTGCTCGTCGCTGGTGATCTTGTCTACCAGGGGATGCTCCGGCGCGAGCACCATGAAAGTCGCGCCCCACAGGGTATCGGGGCGGGTCGTGAAGATTTCGATCGGGTCGCCTGCTTCGGTGACAAAGGTCACCTGCGCGCCGTCACTGCGCCCGATCCAGTTTGTCTGCATCACCTTGATTGGATCTGGCCAGTCGATGTTGTCGAGGTCGTCCAGCAGTTCCTCGCTGTAGTTGGTGATGCGGAACTTCCACTGGTTCAGATCTTTCTTGATAACCGGTGTGTCGCAGCGTTCACAGTGGCGGTCTTCGCCCCAGACCTGCTCGCGCGCCAAGGTGGTGTTGCATTTCGGGCACCAGTCGACCGGCGCGTATTCTCTGTAGGCCAGGCCCATTTCGAATAGCTTGAGGAAGAACCACTGGGACCACTTGTAGTATTCAGGGTCACAGCTGATGGCTTCCCTATCCCAGGCCCACATCGCGCCCATGCGACGCAACTGGCCTTGCATGCGCTCGACATTGTTGTACGTCCACTTTTGAGGGTGAACGTTGTTCTGGATGGCGGCGTTCTCTGCCGGCAGGCCGAATGCGTCAAAGCCGATCGGGAAGAAGACGTTATAGCCGTTCATGCGGCGAAAGCGGGCGGCGGCGTCGCTGGGCGTCATCGCATACCAGTGACCGGTATGCAGATCGCCTGATGTGTAGGGCAGCATGGTCAGTGCATACCATTTCGGTCGACCGGGCTTTTCGACCGTGTCATAGAGGCCCTGTTGTTCCCAGGTTTCGTGCCATTTGGCCTCGATATCTTTATGTATGTACCTGTCAGACATTGTAAGAGTCTCCTGTCGCGGAGGATTAATTCATTTTGTTTTCCGGAGGTCGACTTGATGGTAACAAGAGACGCGACACAAGGCTAACATGCGCGCGTCGATGCGAATCATGTTCCGCTAGTCTCAAAAATTGGATGCGCCCGCTAAGGCAACGGGAACTCAATTCGCAGTTCCCTTGCGCGGGCTAGCTAAGAGCGAGGAGGCCGCCGACGGAGATGCCGTCGGTGGTGAAAAAGATGGGGATGCGAGGCTTTATCACTGCGTTACTCATAATGGGGGCCAGTATACCACGTCATTTCCTAGACAGTCAAAGGGCGAGGCGCTTACATTTCTCCATGTGTTGCGAGTGCATCCTTGCGTTTACACTTGGAAGCATTCTCTTAAGAGTGAGGAGGGCGGGAAATTCTCTATGCCAACTTAACGCCCGATAGGCAGAAGCCTGACCCGGCTCCTGCTCTCGTCTACGACAACCAAAGCACCGGATGAGAGATCGGCCTCATGTTGTCGAAGTGCAGCGAGAACAGCGTCACCGAGACGATCCGGCTTTACGTCGACAGCCCGAACCTGAATTACACTTGGTCCCGTTGCACGGGATAATGCCAGTAATGCGCCAAAATCAAGATCGTTTGTAAATACAACACTTTCGTGGGTTACGACGGCCCATTCCATAATCGTAGCGTCACTGGCCCGCAGGTCGCCGATCCTGGACCAATGAACTGCCGACCATCCATGGCTCTCCAGCAGAGAAATCCAATCAGGCGACAGGTTCATGTCGACCACAAGTTTCACGGTCATGGAATGGAAAGCGGAACTTCGCGCTCTTCCAGCCTCCATGCCGCATAAGCAAGAGATTGGTCGATATCTTCCCGCTCAAGATACGGGTAGGCTGCCAAAATCTCCTCGGCAGACTTCCCGGCTGCCAAGAGGCCGACGAGGGTTCCAGCCGTCACACGCAGCCCCCGAATGCATGCTTTGCCTCCCATCACGGATGGGTCAAAAGTGATTCTTGGAAACGCTTCCATTTTCTACCTTTCAGAGAGTGCGCCAAACGAGCGAACGCTTTATGAAAAGTCGTCGATTTAACGGCGCACAGTCGGCATGTATTGGCGCAGCACTTTCAGAAGTCTCTCGCATGTCCTTCCCTTGTCTCCTGTCTTGATTGTAGCTACGATTCCAGGGGGTTGCAACTCCAACGGAAGGATTGCCACCTCATACAGGCGTGCTGCACAGAAGGAAATAGCTAGAAAAAACGCTGGATTGACCCAACCTTTACAAGAAATGAAGGTCGTTGTTGAAAAAGTTGGTTGCATAGCCATCGACGGTGGGAAGGGGGATGCACGACACACAGGAGTAGGGAATTATGCCCTTTAGATGGCAGCGCGCCAAGTTCAATTGATGGTTCACCAGATTGTTGGAGAGACGGAAGGAGACACAGGTCTCCTAATCACTTCAGTCATTGAGAAGGTTGCATCTGCGCACCTTTCTGTTCTCAGTTGCTTTTGAAAGGATACGATTGAACTTGAACTACCCCATTCGACTCATCTCGGTCGATCTTGATGGCACACTGTTTCGCAGTGATAGCACGCCCTCGCCTGAAGGCGTGCGGCTGTTGCAGAGCGCTAACGGAATGGGTGTGAGGATTGTCATAAATACAACCCGCAACATCGGCGGCGTGCGCAAACTTTGCAAGACTTGGGGCTTTAGCGACCCGGTTATCTGTACAAACGGCGCGCAGATATTTGCGTCGCCAGAAGGGCCAGTGTGGGCGTCATTCACGATTCCAATGGAGGCCGCACGTTCGGTTGCCCGGCTCGCGGATGAGCATGGCTGGGAGGTGAGCACAAGTGTCGGCAAACTAAGTTACTTGAGGCAGCGGCCCGGGCAGCCCCTCGGGCCAATTGAGCACTGGTCAGATGTAGGCATGGAAGGGAAGCCGGATCTGCCCAGACTGGTAGTTGTGTCGACAAATGAAGAGGCATTGGTTGGCGACCCGATGCGAATGCTACTTCACGAACCGGAGGCTATTGCGGCGGTGCAAGGGCTGACGGAACAGTTTCGGGAGGAGTGCCGGACGGAGACGTATTACGAGCCTGACGGTCGTGTGCACTCGCTGTGCGTATTGCCGCGAGAGGCTGACAAGGGCTCGGCGCTGGAATTCGTTGCAAGAAAACTGGAGATTCCTCTCGCCCAGACGCTCGCGATTGGCGACAACACCAACGACATGCCGATGTTCTCAGCGGCCGGGGTTAGCACGGCGATGGGTAACGCGACGCCCGAGGTGAAAGCTGCAGCCACTGTCGTCGGCCCGTCAAATGATGATGAGGGCGTGGCATGGGCCGTCCGACGGTTCGTGCTGCGGCGTCCCAATTGACATTGTGCGGTTGTGTCAGATAGCAGGAAGCCTAAAGGGACTACCAGCTTATGGGCGGAATTGGGCGGTCCTTACTGGTCCACTACTGAACCGTCGGCATGGAGACGCGTCTGCACCGCTCGTGGGACGTAGGGATGACGCTCGGCTGCGTCCGAGACCAGTTCGATGCCGATTCCGGGCGCGTCGGGGATGATGAGGAAGCCGTTCTCCTGGGTCAGAGCGCTCTTGACGATCTCGCTCTTCGGCGGTTCGTCCTCACCTGTGGGGTATTCCTGCAAGGCAAAATTTGGAATACAGGCGGCCAGTTGAATGCAGGCGGCGGTGCTGACCGGGCTGAGCGGATTGTGCGGCACTACTTGTACATGAAACGCCTCGGCCAGGGCTGCAATCTTCTTGGCGTGGCTCAAGCCGCCGACCATGCAGACGTCCGGTCGGACAAATTGTACGGCGCCGCGTTGCAAGAGTGCCTGGAACTCCCAGATGCTATGCAGGCGTTCGCCGGTTGCGATAGGAATACCAATCTTTGATGCTACCAGCGCCATCTCATCCAGATTGTCCGGCGTGACCGGGTCCTCGTAGAAGAATGGATGATAGGGTTCGATGCCCCGTCCCAAGACAATAGCCTCGCTGGGGGTCAGGCGGCGGTGGATCTCGATGCACAGGTCGACGTCGCGGCCGACCGCCTGTCGGTAGGCGGCCACGGTCTCGATGGCGTCCTCGATCATGTCGACGTGGGTCTTGAAGTAGGGCAGATCGCGGCTGTCGTCGAGGAAGGGCGTCAGGTGTCCGACGGCGGTGAAGCCGCGCTCTTTAGCGTCAACGCATCCGGCGATCAGCTCTTCCTTAGTCTGGCCAAAAACGTGATAGTAGACGCGGGCTTTGTCACGAACTTTCCCGCCGAGAAGCTGGTAGGCCGGCACGCCGAAGTGCTTGCCGGCGATGTCCCAGAGGGCGATGTCGACTGCGCTGAGCGCGCCCATAACCGCGGCGCCGCGAAAGTGGCTCCAGCGGTACAGGTACTGCCAGTGGTGTTCGATCCGCAATGGGTCCTGACCGATCAGGTAGCGTTTGAAGGTCTCCACTGCGCCCGCCGACGCCTCCAGAAAGCCCCAGGCGCCGGACTCGCCCAGACCGGTGATACCGGCGTCGGTGTCCACCTCTACGAACAGATAGCGGTCTACAAAAATGGTGCGGACATCGGTGATCTGCATGGTTGTCTCCCACTAACGACTGTTCAGCGCCCAGTCCTTCGTCGTCAATCCGCTGCGGATGCGCCAGGCGAGAAGCGCCTGCAGTAACTCATCTTTTTTTTCAGCATGGGCAGGGGCATCCCACAGGTTATGAATCTCGGCGGGATCATTGACCAGGTCAAAGAGTTGACCGTAAGGCTCGTCGACGAAATGGACAAGCTTCCACTCGTTGGTGCGCGCCATGGTCATGTAATCAGCGGGCAGAGTTCCGTCGCGGCAATGCTCGGCGAAGACGATGTCTCGCCCAGCCCAGTCCTCGCCTGTCAGGGCGGGCAGCAAGGAATCGGCTTCGAAGTCCTCCGGCACATTTACCCCGGCTAACTCGAGTATTGTTGGGCCCAGATCGAAGAGCGAACAGAGCTGGTCCAACGAGCGTCCGCCGGTGAAGCGTCCCGGCGCCCATACGATCGTTGGCACGCGGGTGATGATATCGTACATGGTCCACTTCTGGCTATGGCCGTGATCGCCCAGGCAGTCACCGTGGTCCGAAGTGAAGATGACGACGGCGTTCTCCAGATAGCCTTGGTCTTCCAACGCAGCCAGCAGCTCGCCCACTTTTTCGTCGATCATCGACACGTTCGCCATGTAGTAGGCGCGCTGGCGGTGGCGTTGTTCCGGGGTCGGGTCGAGGAGATGCACGACCGAATCGTGATCCACTTCGGAGTTGTGGACGCGCATTTCATGGAAGGGGGTAGGCTGGCCGGCGAGCTCCTCCTCCGATACGGCCTGGATGGGCAGATCCTTGTCCAAGTAGTCCTGGCTGAATCGGGGCGTGGGGTCGTAAGGGGGGTGAGGCCCGGGAAAGCCCACCTGAAGGAAAAGCGGTCCATCCGGTTTGGGCTTGTTGCGAACCCACCAGGTCGCGAAATCGCCCACGAACATATCGGAGTGCAGATCCTCGGGCATTTCCCAATCGAACGCGCCGAGGCTCTCGCCATAGTCGGCGCGCTGGCGGTAGAGGACGCGCTGCTGTTTGACTAGACCGCGGGCACGGAGGGCTTTGTCCCATTCGTCGTAGTAGTAGCGGCCTTCCAGGAAGCGGTCCTTGTTCTCGACGACGTATCGCTCGTCGAAACCCAGAGGCGTTTCGAAAGGGGAAGTGTGCATCTTGCCGATGTTGACACAGTGGTAGCCGCCGTCGTTCAGATCCTCTACCCAGGAGGAGGTCCAGCGGTCGCCGTTCTTGAGGATGCCGGTGGTGTGGGGATAGTAGCCGGTGAAGAGACTGGCCCGCGCGGGCGCGCACGAGGGCGCGGTGATATGACAGTTTGTGAAACTGACGCCTTCCCGCACCATCCGATCGAGGTTGGGGGTCTCCATGTATTCGAAACCCAGAGCTGCGATGGTGTCGAAGCGCTGCTGGTCGGTGATGATAAGAATGATGTTTGGACGACTGTCGGCCATCCGGTTCGACTCCTATGTTCTTGTCACTACGTTACGGCGGCGCGCAGAACTTCCTTCTTTTTCTCTACGCGAAAACATTCATACTGGTTGTCATGCATATAGCGACGAGCCAGGTCAATGGCCTGCTTTTCAGTTAGCAGGCCCTCGGAGATTTCTGCCTGCATTGCCCTGGTGAACCAGGTTCGGGCCTGCTTGGCGTAGGCGAGGGCCGCGCCAGGGTAACCGGTATCGCCGCCGAAGAGGAACAGCTTGTTGGCGGGCGCTGCATGGATGAAACGGCGGACAAACTCCATCGAGCTATAGGGGTTGATGCTCCAAGCCCAACAGAGGTCAGCGTATACGTTGGGGTAGTGCTTGGCCAATGCGACCAGCTCCTCGGTATAGGGGTAGGCAATGTGCATGAGGACGAACCGCGCATCGGGATACTTTGCCAGCAAAGGGCAGAGGTTGCCGCTGCGGATGTAATCCACGGGCATGCGGCTGTGGCCGGCGTAGTAGCCGGTGTGCAGCTTCATGGGTAGATCGTGCTCGATGCACAGCTCCACACCCCTGGCCCAGCACCAGTCTCCCAGGGTTAGCCTTGCTGTCTCGTCGATCTCTTCGCCGTCACGCAGATAGATATCGAGGGCTTTGGCGGCCTCGGCGTCGCTGCGCTCTTGCCAGCGTAAGGTCCGATTGTAGGCGTGCTGCGATTTGACGGCGATCGCCGGCGTGGAAAATTCTTGAAAAATCGTTTCCATCACCCTTCGCAGAGAAGTGAGGTCGGACACTTCCAGACCGGTATGTTTGGCGATTTCCTCGTGATTTGGCTTCCCCGAACACATTTCGGCCCAGGAGATATCATAGAAGAAAAAGTCGGGCCCTGAGCGATCCGGGGTGACTTGGATTGTAAAGGCGTCAGTCTGGATGTGGTCCAAATTTGCCTCATCCCTGAGCAGACGCAGGCGCTCGCCCGGTTGGATGAAGCCTGCGTTCTTTTCCTGGGCGGCGGCGATGGAATCTGGCGTCAGCTCTTCAATTCCGTACAGATCGCTGGCAATAATGCTGACGGCTTCACCATAGCCGGTATGTTGTACTCTGGCCCATGCTTCCTGTACTGGCGCAAAGCGGGCGGCCACGTCAGGGTCTGACGAGTCTAGCAACTTGTCGAGGGCCTCTCCAGAGGCTCCGGCTACGAACAGGTCGGCTGGGACGTAGTTCTGGAAAAGCTGGCCCAGAATGTCAGGTCGCTCGTCCAGATAGGACTCTTCTCCCCGCATATGCTCGTGGGTATCCACGAGAGGGGTCTGCTGGATGACAGCGGCGATATCGGTTTGTGAAGTCATGGAAACTCTTAACTCGCTTTCAGCTTGGCCTGCCATTGCTTGCGAAACTTGCCGACTTTCGGGCGAATCACGAACAGGCAGTAGGGCTGGAATCCGTTGTCGCGATAGTAGTTCTGGTGGTAGTCCTCGGCGACGTAGAAGGTGTCGAGAGGGGTCAGCTCGGTGACGATTGGCGCGCCCCAGATTTGCGGTGCGTAGTCGCGAATCATCTCTTCGGCCACTTCTTTCTGTTCTTCGTCGTGGTAGAGGATGACCGAGCGGTATTGGGGTCCGACGTCGTTGCCCTGGCGGTTGGGTGTTGTGGGGTCGTGGGAAGTAAAGAAGACTTCCAGGATCTCACGAAAAGAGATTACAGACGGGTCGAAGGAGACCTGAATGACTTCGGCGTGGCCGGTTGTCTTTGAGCAGATCTGCTCGTAAGTGGGGTAAGCTACATGGCCGCCGGCGTAGCCCGAAACGACCTGGCTCACGCCTTGCAACTCCTCATAGAGGGGCTCCAAGCACCAGAAACAGCCCCCACCCAGAGTAGCAACTTCCAAGGGATTCGTATCATTGGACATAGCGTTCTCTCCCTATCAAATATCTTTGCAGTGAAACCATCTGCCAATCACACTCGCGTTGCCTCGTAAACCTGGGTGTCAGTCAGTTTCCATGTTATGAGATCAGGGTAGAGTCTTACTGGCGGCTAATGGCTCTTGGCGCAGGCAGATTGTATCAATGTCGATGGCTTTGCCAGACGAACGTATCTTACCCCAGAAGGAGACGGAGTCCAACAGGGTCTGACAAAAACAGTCTGGCCCTTCCAGTATTGCAACGACTTGCGAAGTGGAAAATCTGTGATATGTTTCTGACGCAAACGTACTGTGGCTGGCGTTGAATATCGGCCACAGGTCATTGACCTCAATACCAGATACCATTACAGAAGGAACGCCACCATGATTCGAATTGCAGAGATGTTGCCGGCGCAGCCATCGCCCTTGTGGACGCTGGTCAAACAGTGCGGCGTAAACAAGGCCGTAGGCCAGATGGATATGTCAACCATCGACCATCCTGATCCGGACATGAAACCGTGGGGATTCATGAGCCTAGCCAGGGTGAAGAGCGCCTACGAGAACGCCGGTTTTCGCCTCGAGGTGTTGGAGAGCCGCCCACCGCTGGAAAAGGCCAAGTTGGGATTGCCGGGACGCGATGAGGAGATCGAGACCGCGTGCGAGTTGATCCGCAACATGGGCCGTTTGGGCATTCCGGTCTGGTGCAGCGAATGGATGCCCATATTCGGCTGGATGCGCACGGCGACGACGATACCGGAGCGTGGCGGTGCGTTGGTGACCGGTTTTGACTATGATGTGATGCGTAATGCTCCGCTGACTGAACACGGCGAGGTCAGCGAAGAGCGACTATGGGACAACCTGAAATACTTCCTGGAAGCTGTGGTGCCGGTGGCCGAAGAGGCCGGCGTGAAGCTGGCGATGCACCCAGACGACCCGCCGCTGTCGCCGATCCGGGGACTGGGCCGTATCATGCGCAGTGTCGAAAACTTCCAGCGGTTGATCGATCTGGTTCCCAGCCCGGCAAACGGAATATGCCTGTGCCAGGGGAACTTTACGCTAATGACTGATGACCTGCCTGGGGCGATCCGTCACTTCGGCGCCCAGGACAAGATATTTTTTGTCCATTTCCGCGATGTGCGGGGGGCGCCGGAAAAGTTTAACGAGACCTTCCACGACAACGGCAAGACTGATATGCTCGCCTGTATGAAAGCCTACCGGGATATTGGCTTTAGCGGCGTGCTGCGGCCTGATCATGTGCCGACGATGGAAGGCGACAGCAATGAGGACGCCGGGTATTCATCGATCGGCAGGTTGTATGCCATTGGCTACATACGCGGCCTGCGGCAAGCTGTTTATGAGGATTAGAACTCACCCTCTTACATTTCCAGCATCCACTGGAAGATCATATCTTCGAAATCGGGCAGCTTTTCGTGGCCGTAGTCGGGATAGATGACCGTCCGCTTGGAGGAAGTGATCTTATTGAAGGCCGCGTATTGTGTGGAAGGCGGACAGACCTGGTCCATAAGACCGACGCCCATCAGGACCTCGCCGCGAATGCGGGGCGTCAGATTCTGGACATCGATATAGCCCAGTCGGGTGAAAACCGCTTCCTCACGCTCGTGGCGGGGGTCGAAGTTGCGGAACCATTCGCGCAGTTCGGCGTAGGCGTTCTGGTCCAGGTCGAGATCCCATACCCGTTTGTAGTCGCACAGGAAGGGATATATGGGCGCGGCCCGATTCACGCGCGGCTCGAGGGAAGCACAGGCAAGCGTGAGCCCGCCGCCCTGGCTGCCGCCGGTTGCTCCTACGCGGGTGGCGTCGACGTCGTCCATTTCCATCACGATCTGTGCCAGGCGGGCAGTGTCGAGGAAGGTGTGCCGATAGAGCAGGTCATCGGGCTCGCCGGCAAGCCCGCGCACGATGTGTCCTCGCAGAGTCCAGCCGGGAACGCCGCCTACATCTTCGGAGCGCCCGCCGCCCTGACCGCGGCAGTCTAACGCGGCGACCGTAAAGCCGGCGGCGGCGTAGCCCAGTTTGCTCTGCCAGTCGCCGGCGTTACCGCTATAGCCGTGGAACATTAGCACTGCCGGATGTGGCTCTTGCGCGTCGCGAGGGCGCAGCAGTTTGGCATGCACGCGTGCGCCGCGCGTTCCCGTGAAATAGAGATGGAAACATTCTGCATAGGGCGCCTGGAATTCAGCCGGGACAAGCTCTACTTCAGGGTCGACCGACGCGAGTTCAGTGAGGGCTGCGTCCCAATATTCGTCGAAGTCTTCTGGGCGTGGGTTGGTGCCCTGGTAAGAAGTCAGTTCAGCCAATTTCATGTCAAAAAGCAGAGGCATGGCATATTCCTTGGTGTGGATTCTGGGGACAGTTAGGCAAAGCAGACTCGAGCTTTCTTTACTCGCCACTCCTATTGTCGCGTCAGAGGGACGTTGGCTGCAAACACGGCACACGGTGAAGGGCAGCCCCGGGAAGAGGCGGCATCCTGTTGTTGGCCGTGAGACTGCTGAGACGGCAACTGCGCGCCCACCAGTTTTCTGATGGGTCAAACTGGCATTTGTGTACTGAAAAGTCTTGACCTGTAAGCCCTAATCGGGTAGGATATGCACGTTCTTTGCCACTCACCAATCAGGCACAGGTTCCTCTTCTCGGCTCCCGGACGCCCAGCCAGTACATACGGCCTCGATGGGTAAGAAATTCAGAATCAGATGGGCAGGTTCTAGGTCTACATATTTTGTTTGTAACTACTAAGCCATATGCAGTGTCTGTCTTGACCAGCCCGTTATCCTTGCCGCCATTCAGGCAATCTGATTGCGTATTCGGTTTGCGGCAGCCACGTTGATGGAGCGGCACGGCTGAAATGCGCACACACGGCCGGAACTGCAGTTTTTGGTTTTCAGTTTTCAGTTTTTTGTGGAACACCAGTCGTCAGTGGAACACCGGAGATTAGCGGTCGATGGTCGGTGGGTTGAGGCGGCAAGCGGGGGAGGAGACTCCGTTCGCCAGACACGACGCTGGGGAAGAGTAAACACGGTCGATGAGCGATGGTTTTGTAGGGGGGCGTTGCGGGGGCGCAGCCCCTGCACAAGGGAGGGCCGAAGGCCCGACCGCCCAAATGCAAAGAAAGAGTATAGAGGAGTGAGGAGAGGGCAAGCAGCTCCGCTCGCCTCATTCAGGATCGCAAAATAGTTGTGGCTGCGTAGTTTCTTTGGTTTTATCAAGGGCTTGCGTTCATAGACGCTGCCTAGACGACCAATTTCGGCACGCATTTGCCCAAGAAGAGGGACCGGAACATGGTTGTTTCGACCAATCTTCTATCATATCGAATTGCAGTTCACTTCCCCTTCAGCCAGCTGGCAGCGCGTCCATCTGGCTAAACAACAGCGGATGACACTCTGTCGGCGGGCATTTCCGCCCGTTCCCCTTTCAATCGCATACATTTGGCCAGCGCCGCGCCCTGGAGGAACGCAGGCACGGAATGCAGTGCAAACTTGATACTGGTTGGCCATAAATGCAGTATCGCCGCTGTCTTCTGAGTGCACACGAAAAGACCGATATCGGACGAATTCAAACAGTCAAAAAGAGAGATTTGGGACATGAAATCAGAATCATCGGCGTGGGATGCTTTGAAGTTTCGTTGTATCGGACCGCCGCGCGGGGGACGCGTAGTCGCAGTCGCAGGGCACCCGACGCAGAAGCACGTATTCTATTTTGGAGGGGTGGCGGGTGGCGTATGGAAGACTGTTGATGGCGGCCACTACTGGGAAAACATTACGGACGGACAGTTCGACGTTTCATCGGTCGGCGCACTTGCTGTCTCCGAGTCCGACCCGAACGTCATATACGCGGGGACCGGCGAGTCGACGATCCGGCTGGACGTTAGCTGGGGCGATGGGGTCTACAAGTCGACCGACGGGGGCGAGACCTGGAACAACGTTGGTCTGCGGGATAGCCATCATATAGGGGAGATCCGGATTCACCCACAGAATCCCGACATTGTTTACGTTGCCGCGCTGGGCCACGCGTTTGGGCCCAATGACGAGCGGGGCGTCTACCGCTCTAATGACGGGGGCGGGACGTGGGAAAGGGTCCTTCATGTCAGTGACAAGGCGGGTGCGGTCGACCTCACTCTGGATGTCACCAATCCCCGCATAATGTATGCTTCTGTCTGGCAGGTGTACCGCAACTTCTGGGAGTTGGCCAGCGGCGGTCCGGACAGCGGGCTTTGGAAATCGACGGACGGCGGTGACAGCTGGACCGATATCAGCCGCAATCCCGGCCTGCCAGAAGAAGGGATTCTGGGGAAGATTGGCATCTCGGTCTCTCCAGCCCAGCCCAACCGAATCTGGGCAATTGTCGAGGCGGAGGGCGAAAAGTCCGGGATTTACCGGTCGGAGAACCGCGGTGCGAGCTGGGAGCATCTGACCAGAAACCAGGACCTGCTGAACCGGCCCTGGTATTACCTGCACATCTTCGCCGATCCACAGGATCCGGACACGGTTTACGTCAATAACCTGAAGATGTGGAAGAGTGTGGACGGCGGCAGGAATTGGAGCGAGATCACAACGCCGCACGGGGACAACCACGACCTGTGGATTGATCCTGCCGACCCGCAACGGATGATAAACGGCAACGACGGCGGGGCCTGTGTCAGCTTTAATGGCGGTGAGACCTGGAGCACGATTTACAATCAGATGACAAGTCAGTTCTATCATCTTGATGTGGACAATCAGTTGCCCTATCACGTCTACGGCACGCAGCAGGATAATTCCAGCATTGCTGTGCCCAGCGCCACTGAGAAGGGAGCGATCCCGTGGGGTGACTGCTACCCGGCCGGTACTGGCGAGAGCGGATACATTGCGGTCAAGCCCGACGATCCCAATATCGTATACGTGGGCGCGGTCGGCTCTTCGCCCGGCGGCGGCGGTGCACTGCAGCGCTACGACCACCGCACCAAGCAGATCCGGCTTGTAACGGTCTGGCCGGAACCCTTCAACGGCTTCGGTCCTAAAGAGATGAAGTACCGCTTCCCTTGGACTTTTCCGATTACCTTCAGCCCCCATGACACTAACGTACTCTATACGTGCGGCAACAACGTCTTCCGCACGACAAATGAGGGCAGTTCCTGGGAAATTCTGAGCCCGGATCTGACCCGCAACGACGAGAGCAAGTTGGAGGCTTCAGGCGGGCCGCTTACCTTGGATACGAGCGGCGCGGAGCACTACTGCACGATTTCAGTGTTCTTCGAATCTGCCCACAGAGAGGGTCTGTTCTGGGCCGGCAGCGATGACGGGCTTATTCATATCAGCGAGGACGGCGGCGACAGTTGGCGCAACGTCACGCCACCGGACCTGCCTGAATGGAGCTTGATAACGGTCATCGAGCCGAGCGCACACGATCCTGAGACGGTCTATGTGGCAGCCACGCGGTATAAGCTGGATGACTACAGGCCCATTCTTTTCAAGACTACCGATATGGGTGAGAGCTGGCAACGGATCGACGCTGGCTTCCCCCAACATGAGATCACGCGCATGTTGCGTGCGGATCCGGTGAAGGCTGGTCTGCTCTATGTTGGGACGGAGTCGGGTGTTTTCGTCTCTTTCAACGACGGCTCTTCCTGGCAAAGAATGCCGGGTAATCTGCCGGTTGCGCCGGTCTACGATATGCAGGTCAAGGAGGATGACCTGGTGGTGGCCACGCATGGGCGCTCCTTCTGGATTCTCGATGATCTCACCCCTCTGCGCCAGGTCGATGCGCTTGACGGCGCGGATGAAGCCGCGGCCCGACTGTTTCCGCCGCGCAGGACACTGCGGCGCTGGCTGCCCTGGAGTGTAGAAGGAAAACGGGGCGATGCCCGCAACTATGCCCTGGCCTTCGGCCAGTTAATAACCTTCCGCGATGAGGACGACGATAACGGCGGCGACGTCCGACGTATTCTCGACGGTGGTCAGAATCCGCCTCAGGGCGCGATTATCTACTACACGCTGCCGCAGGACGCGCAGGATGTCTGCCTGACATTTCTTGATGGGGCAGGCAACGAAATCCGCTCTTTCGGTCCCAAACCGGCAAAAAAAGAAATGGAAAAAGAGCAGGAGGCGATTCCCTCTGTCCAGTACGTTTCGACCAAGGCCGGCCTCAATCGCTTTGTCTGGTACATGCGTTATGCCGATGCTGAACAGCTGCCGGGTGACGCTTTCACCGAGAAGAGCGTGACCGGAGCCTTGGCGCCGCCTGGGACTTACCAGGTGCGTTTGACGGTGGACGGTGAGAGCCAGACTGAGCAGTTTGAGGTTTACATCGACCCCAAGGTGAGCACCAGCCAGGAGGCGATGCAGGCCCAGTTCGACCTGTGGCAAGAGGTGAATGCGAAGCTGTCCGAGACCCATAGGGCGGTCAAACGTTTGCGGCGGGCAAGGGAACGCGTGAAGACGATGGCCGAAATGGTTGCGGACAGCGGTGCGGATGAGCAGACGAAGAACGCGGTCAGTGAGAGGGCGGATCAGATTGCCGAGCAGCTTGGAGAGGTGGAAAGGCAGCTGGTTCAGCCGGACGCCAAGGTAAACTTTGACAAACTGCGGCTGCGCACGATGCTGAATGCCAAGCTGCACAATCTTGTCAGCGTAGTCTCTGCGGCAGACGCTGCGCCTCCGCAGCAGGCATATGACGTGTTCGACGCAGTTGGCACTCAAGTCGATGCCCAATTAGACACACTGGATTCGATCCTGGGCGAAAGTGTAGCCGACTTCAACGCTGCGGTGCAGGCGGCAAACGTGCCGCCGGTGGTGGTCTAGAGAACAGGAAATGCGCGTACCTTTCGCGATCCGGAAGAGCGCAGGCGCGCCTGCGCTCTTTCAGATCACGCTGGCCGACTTCATTGTTCGCAGCGCCTATCAGATGGGCAAGACGCCCTTGCTGCCGATCTTCGCGGCTTCACTGGGGGCGTCAGATGCATTGCTGGGGCTGATCGTCTCTGTCTCGACGCTCACTGGCATGGCGACGAAGCCGCTCTTTGGGTTGCTTTCGGATCGAATGGGCCGACGGTTGTGGCTTATTATCGGCACGCTGATTTTCGCGGGCGTGCCTTTTCTATACGCGCTAATAGAGACACCAGGCCAGCTGATCGCCATTCGCCTGCTGCACGGAACTGCCACAGCGATCTACGGGCCCGTGACCGTGGCCTATGTGGCTGAACGCGGTGGCAAGCGGAAGGCAGAGCGACTGGGCTGGTTTGGAATGGCTCGCAGCGGCGGTTACCTGATTGGACCGGTGGTGGCAGGCTGGTTGCTGCTGTCGCTGGATCCGGTAACGGTATTCACGCTCATCGGCGCGCTGAGCATGGCGGCGTTCATACCGGTGCTGGCGATGGGAGGCGACGGGCCGGTCCCGCAGAAGGCGGCCCTTCCCCGCACTAATCACTCCATTGATAAACAGAGGACTGGACTAATCTCAGTACAGGCCGTTCGGGAGCTCTTGAAACGGCAGAAGGGTTTGTTGGGCGCGCCTGCCGTGTGGCTTTCCGGTGCATTGGAGGCAGCCGTCTTCGTTGTAACCTATGTCATAAAGGCTTTCTTGCCGATCTACGCTTTGACTGCGGGATACTCGACGGTTGAGATTGGCCTGTTTTTTGGCGTCCAGGAAGGCGCACTTATTCTGATTAAACCTTGGGGCGGCCGGCTGGGAGACCGGTTGGGCCATGTGCGCGCAGTGTCGCTGGGCATGATTTGCCTTGCTCTCTCGCTCCCGTTTCTGCCGACGGCCGCGAGTACCATAGGCCTGCTGGCGGTTGCTGTGGCGATGGGCGCGGCCCAAGCTCTGATCTTCCCGGCAACTGTAGCTCTGATCGCGGAGCAGGTGCCGGCAGATAAGGTTGGGGCTGGGATGGGACTGGCGGGATCGCTAAAGAATGCGGGCAAGGTTGCCGGTCCTCTGCTCGGAGGAATACTGATCGTAAGCTTGGGCTATGTCGGTATGTTCTGGATGCTGGCGGGAGTCTTGCTGGCCGGCGCGCTGGCCCTTTTCATTCGCATTCATGTTGCCGAATTCTCGTTGCCTGCGAAGGCACAGAGAGTTAAGTCATGAATACGTTTCTATTCGATTCTCGCTTGCCGGACGGTTGACGCCAGTAGCATTGCGAGTTCCAGTGTGAGTGCGGCCGAGCCGACCAGCAGGGTTGCCCGCAGCCCGATAGTCTCGCCCAGAAGGCCGCCGATAAATGCCCCGATCGTCGCCACCCCGAACAGTACGAAGCGCCTGGCTGCGGTCACGCGCCCCAACAGGCGAATGGACGTAATTGTCTGGCGCAGGCTAATCTGATTGACGAAGTATATGGTGCTGCCCAAGCCGACCAACGCCAGCGAAGTGCCTACGGTGACGACCTCGGCTCCGATCAGGTCGGCACTCGCGAGCAGCAGGCTTCCCGCGATCCACAACAGCTTGCCCACAAGGAGCGCCCTTCCAACCTGCAAAAACCGAGCCGCGTTTCCGGCCAGCATGGCGCCCACCAGAGAGCCGACGCCTCCGCAGGCCGCGACAATACCAATGACAGAAGGGGCAAAATTCAGTTGATTGACCAGAAAGAGCATCTGTACTGCAGCTGAGAGCCCACCGGCCAGCATACCAAGGCTGGAGGTGATAGTAAGCGCTCTCAACAGTGGTGTTCGGAGGAGCTCGTACACACCTTCGCCAACTTCGCGGCCGATGGAGATTATGGCCGAACGGATCAGCTCTTTAGGCCCTTTGGTATCATCGGCGTCGGGAGGCGCCTCTTCAGGCGGCTCTTCTTCGGAGACTCCGCTTAATGCCAGCGCAGAGATGAGATAGGAAACAGCGTCGACCAGAATGGCTTTGGGCGCGCTGAAGAGCTGCACCAGGCCGCCGGCGGCAGCCGGCCCGGCGATAGCGACAACTGCATCACTGGTCGAGAGTCTGCTATTGGCCTCAACCAGTTCACTTTTTTCCACCAGTGCGGGAAGGACCGAGATGGCGGCAATCTGGAAGAAGACGGTCAGTGTGCCGGCCGCGAAGGTTACAATCCAGATCTGAAGAAAAGAGAGGTTTCCCAGCCAAGCGGCTACGGGAACGGATACCAATAGCAAGGCCCGACCGAGGTCGGCCCACACCAGGATTGGGCGGCGGCGGACCCTATCCACCCAAACGCCGGCAAAGAGGCCGAACAGCAGGTTGGGTAGAGAACCGGCGGCTGCAAGCAGACCCATCTCTGAAGGTGTAGCCCCCAGCACGAGCACAGCTGTAAGAGGCAGTGCTACTGATGTGATGGCAGTACCGGCGCCGGACGTGACGTGCGCGACCCAGAGCTGCGTGAAGGAACGATTTTTCCAGAGGCCGCTGGACAGTTTCATTCGTCCGCCCGCAGCGGTTCCAGCGCCAGGGAGCGTTCGATCCAGTCTTTGACTGCGCGTGCCGAATCCTCAACAGTCGTGTCCGTGGTATCCAGAAGTGTTACTCCTGGAGTTTGCAGCGGGCCCTCACTTTGCAGCCAGCGGTTGAAGTCAAGCTGCTCCTGCAGCTGTTCCGGTTGGTCGCTCTTGCGCCAGGCGGGTCGCGCAAGGAGACGGTGTTGCAATTCATTTTCGTCACAGACCAGGGCCAAGTAGTGCGTGCCGCTGAAGTAACGCCGCTCCTCGCAGTGTTCGATATTTTCGGGAACCGCCAGGCCAGCACCGAATAGCGCCACGGGCCGCCTGTTCTGGCTGATGTTTTTGGCCAGCCGCAGCCAAGTCTCGAAGAAGCGTCGGTGGCCAGCGGGCGGTTTTTCAAACTCCTGTAGCCAGAGGAGATCGGCTTCCAGGAGCACGGCGGCGGACAAGCGCCCTGCCAGTTCCTGTAAGATGGCGCTTTTTCCGGACGCGCTGGCTCCGCCGATGAGCAATAGGGGCAGGCGAAGAAAGATGTGCTCATGGCCGCAGTGCTTACAGGTAGCAACGGCGGCCAGTTTTTCATCCTGCAGGTTGACATGGTCGCGGGACTCTGATGCAAGGGTATTGCGTGTTGGACGGGTAACCAATTTGTCCACACTGTAGAGGCCGCAGTGGGCACAGACATTGAACATTGGGGAGTTTTCACTTTTTCCTGATTGGCAGTTCGAGAACGTTTCACGCAGATGCAAAGAATGGCTGCGACAGTCGGCGCGAGTTGCCGCTTCCTAGTTTGCATATTATCATGGACGCGGCGGAGGGATGAAGACTCTTTGTCTTCAGTCCCTCTTTGTATATTGGTCTTCTTTTGTGAGGTGGGACAGGACAGTCTCCCAGGACACTTCGAACAATTAGTCAGATAAGACGACGTCTTTGGTTGTCGCCCCCATCTTGCCAGCTTGGCCGCGTTTCAGTCATCCAACTATTGCTATGATCATTGATAGACGGGCACTTGCCGCTTCGCGAGCGGGATTCAAACGTGAATTACTGACCAATACGGTGTTCCTGGTGGCAGGTGGCCACTTTCTACTGGAGCTATTTCACCAGTATTTGCCGGTCTTTTTTCCGCTCTTCCGCGCCGAGTTTGGGCTGAGCTACGGGCAGATTGGCATGGTGACCCTGGTCGGGACGACGACGATGTCACTGGGCCAGCCGCTGTTTGGGTACTTCATCGATCGCTGGGATGCCCGCCGCATCGCGTCGCTGAGCGTTGTCTGGCTGGGGCTGATTATGGCGGTGCTCGGTTTCAGCACCAACTATTGGACGCTGTTGGTGTGCGTGGCGCTGGCGGGATTTGGGTCAGCGGTATTCCACCCTGCGGGCGCTTCGGTGGTCACTAAGGCAACCGAGGCAGGCAAGAGGGGGCGAGCCGTCTCTTTCTTCGCGGTAGGCGGGAATATTGGATCAGCGGGCAGCCCATTGCTGCTGGCGGTCGGGTTCGGACTGTTGGGGCTGAAGGGAACGATGGTCCTGCTTCCTGTCGTCATCCTGGCCGCCATTTGGCTGGTCGGCGGGCTGGGGCGGGAGAGCAGCGGTGACAGGGAAGCGCATCGGCAGCGCCAGTCGCGGGCCGGGCAAGGCTTCCTGTTGGGGCTGGTCCTGATCACGATGGTGGCGATGACCCGCGCCTGGTTCCAGCTCAGCCTGACGACCTATCTGCCTACATTGCTGGGGGATCGCGGTTTTTCAGTTGTCTATGGCGGGCAGATGCTCTTTGCTCTGTCGCTCTTAATCGGCGTGGGCAGCCTTTTTGGCGGCATCCTGTCCGATCGATTCGGCCGCTGGCAGGTCTTGCTGGCCTGCTTCGCCTTGCTGGGGCCGGCATACTGGCTTTTCTTACACGCGGGGGGCGGCCTGCAGTTCATTTATGCAGGCGCAATCGGTTTTCTGTTGGGATGCACCTATCCGACGACTGTTGTCGTCGCCCAGGAGGTCTGGCCGCGTGGTATGGCGATGGCGTCGGGACTGGTCATGGGATTGGGCTGGTGGCCTGGCGGCCTGGGCGCGACGCTCACGGGTTGGCTGGCGGACCAGATGACTCTGGATACGGCACTTGAGGGCCTCGTCCTGGCGCCAGTTCTGGGAGCGCTACTGATGGCGGTCTTTGCAGTGGCACTGTACAGGCGCAACAGGTCATCGATAGTTAAGACAGAACCAACCTCCGCAGGATAGGAGTTTCCCGATGTCATCAGCTCTCCCTGTATTACTAGACGTAGACACCGGCGGCGACGACGCGCTGGCGCTGTTGCTGGCGATGGCGTCGCCGGCACTGGATGTACGCGGCATCACCTGCGTGGAAGGCAACTGCCCGCTGGGGCAGGTTGTCATCAATACGCTTACGCTTCTGGATGCCATAGAGGCTCCTCCGGTTCCAGTCGCCGTTGGGATGAACAGGTCGATCATTGATGACGGCCTGCCTCCTCCAGCTCTGCACGGCAGTGACGGCATGGGCGATCTCGGTCTGCCGAAGCCGCGGCGCAGTGCGGTCGATATACACGCGGTCGAATTCCTGCGGCGATCTCTGGCCGACGCGACTGAACCGCTAACGTTGATCTGCCTGGCTCCCCTTTCCAATATCGCGATGCTGCTGCGGATGTATCCACAGATTACGGCCAAGATCGCGCAGATTTATGTGATGGGTGGAACGTACGCTTCACCGGGAAATGCTACGCCGGCGGCGGAATTCAACATTCGCTGCGACCCGGAGGCGGCCGCCATCGTGCTTCACAGCGGGCTGCCCGTTACTCTGTATCCCCTGGATCCTTTCATGCAGGTGTGGTTCACTGAGAGTGAGGCGAGAGCCTTGGCGGAATCGACGAGTGCGAGTGCACGTATAGCCGGCGGAATCGGGCTACACTATTGTCGTTTTTTCGGGGCGGAGTATTCTCTCATCGGCGACGCCGGAACGGTTGCCGCGGTGATCGACCCGGAGGGTGCAACAGTGGAACGCTGGCCTATGCGGGTGGAGTTGTCGGGCAGCGAAACGAGGGGAGCGACCGTTTTCGACCGGCGCAGCGCAAGGCAACGCGATTATGACGACGAATTGTGGAAAGGTTTGGACGTTGTCACAGAAGTAGACGCGCCCCGCTATCGACGTTTGATGGCAACTGCCTTGGGCGCAGAACATGTATTGGCGGAATAGATTAAAGCTTGCAGGTCGGCATAATCCAAGGTCTCCTGCATCTCCTTGTTCTCCGGCTGGACGCATGTAAACCCAACTACAAATTGAACGTCTCGTCAACTGGCCGGCTGCTATTCCAGCAGTGACTCGGCATTGGCACAGAAGATTTTGTGGCGCACGTTTTCGGGCAGAGCCAGTGTGTTGAGCAGTTTCTGCATACGGTCGTCAAAGTGATCGCGACCGAAGAGCAGGCGGTCCTGGAATTCGAGCAGGAATGGCTCTGACGACGCCCCGCTGTCTGGAGAGAAGGGCTCGCTTTCGAGCTGGCTGAAGTCCCGCGTTAGCGCGGTGTAAGCGGAGCCGGCTGAGAGATCGGCGTAGAGGTTGGGATAGGTGCGGAAAAGGTTGAACAGTCTGCCGCCTGGTAGCACCGGGCCTTTGGGATATCCGACCTTTTCGAATTGATCGTCGCCGGAGATGTGCGCCCAGAAGCCGGGCGCGTGGCCGATGAATGCGGTATCTGGGCAGGCCTGCAGAGCGCGTTCGAAAGCGTCTATGGTGCCGCCGTACCACCAGTCGGTGCGGGGATAGCGGCTGCCGGTAGGGATGGGGTAGTCGATGTGGAAGGTGACAGGCAGCCCCTTCTCGCCACAGAAGCGGAACAGCCGCAGAGCGTCGGGATTGTCGTAGAGCATCCGCAGTTTGATTTCGCCGCAGACCTGCACGCCGTGAATTTCGATGGCGGCGTGCAGCTGGTCGATGGCTTCGGGACGGCGGGGGTCGGGGGCGTAGCCCAGGATGAAGCGATCAGGGGCGGCCTGCTTGTAGCGAAGGCAGGCGGCAAAAGGGACTGGAAAGGCGCGGCCGTCGCCAAAGTGCATCGCCTGGTAATAGCTGGCCGGATTGTACTCGTCTGGCGGGCACTCCCAGGTGAGGAGCCAGGTCTTGTCGATGCCGTGGCGGTCCATGTTGGCGAGGAACTTCGGCAGGTCATGGCCGAGCCAGTCGGGGTGGTTGTGCGCGTCGATGATGGTCATATTTTCTTACTGCATTACGGAGGCCACCATGCCTACAACGGCAATAGCCAAACACGCTGCCAGGGCCAATCCGACCAGGAGCGGAGCGACGACAACAACTACAGCTCTGCCTTGTGAAAGCTGATATTCTACTTTAAGGGCAAAGTAATTTAGCACAATCTGGTAAATCCCAAGAATGGCGCCTAAGCAGCCTCCGACGGCCGGCAAGAAACCGAGTATGGATCCGACTATGACTATCGGCGCGCCGAAAGTGGCATAGAGATAGGCATAGCGACCGAATTGCCCGCGCCCACCAAGTACAGAGGCGACAACATGGTAGATGCCCACGCCAATAAGGAAAGTGATTGGTCCAAAAATGATGATGGAGAGGCTGAAAAAAGAACCACCTGGCGTATCGGTTTCAGAGATAGGCCCGAGTTCTCCTTGGAGTTCTGTCGGTAACATCTCCATGATCTGCCCGACTCCACCTAATGGAGACGAAAAAATCTGGGCTTGCAGGGTTCCGAGCAGGGCTGAGATGACCGAGGCCAAGATCATCCAGATGAGCGCGGTCTTCAGCGTAGCCGAGGATTTCTCTCTTTCGGCGGTGAAAACTTCTTCGCCGGGCTTGGTCAATACATTCACCCAGGTTTGGAAGATCGAGTTGAAGTCCATAGGTATCTCCTTAAGACAGATGTGCCCGTTTGGCTCTGTACAGTCTCGATTTCAGGTGCCCCGAGTGTGCAGGGCAGCAATTGGGGATCCCGTGCACAGTATGTGGGAAATAAGCAGCGAGAGCAAGGGGCGGGGAAACCAACTTCAGAATCTAGCAGCCTTGATCAACCAAGGAAGCCAAAGTTGTACATCGTTCCCCCGACCAGCGCGGTTCCCCCACCTACGATCAGCGGCCCTATGAGAATAACGAAAATCGCCCGACCGCGAGGCAATCCGTATTCAACTCTTGTGGCAAAGTAGGCAAGTACTAACTGGTAGATTGACAGAATGAAGACAGCCAGGCAAATGAGGAAAGGTACGAGGCTTACCAGTGCCATGGCAATTGCGAAAGGGGCGCCGAAAGTAGCATTGAGATAGGCGTAACGCCCAAACTTACCTGAGCGAGTCTCCCCTGACGGCTCCAGACGGATACGATCTGATCCGAGTAGGGATGCGACCAGATGCTGAATCCCAACCGAAATAATAAATGATACAGGTGTTGTCACTATGCCAGTCAGAATTTGCGGGGTTGACCTCTGCGGAATCGAGTTCAAGATAGCGAGAAACTCTGAAGGCGACCGGACTTCAGACGGCAACATGCTCTCCGGTGGGGAAGGATAGAGTTGCGCTTGCAGCAGTTCAAGTAGAACGACGACTGCGCCAGCCAGAACCATCCAGATGAGCGCGGTCGACAGGGTCGCGGATTGTTTGAGGCGTTCGGCCTCGAAGAACTGTTGTCCGGGCTTGGTCAAGACCGTTACCCAGGTGTGGAAAATCGAGCGGAGATCGAGCGTCATTATGAGCCAGAAGTATCGTACTCAAACCGGCGCCAACGAGAAGGCCACCAAGTGGAAGGGATGTACTACTCCTTCAACAGTATATCATGCGTTGACGAGAGTATGCCTGCTGCATCAAGTGCTAAAGAACGCGCGACGCAGTTTATCGTTCACTACTTCTTCCCATTCGGGACCGAGGTCGCGGATGTACTGCGCGAGATCAGCGTCCAAAGGAATGGAAAGCATAATCTTGGTGCCTTCCAGTTCTCGTTCTTGCAGTCGCAGATAACTTTCGACAATGTCAGGGACGACTTCACTTGCGGGCCGCGCCTTCTTGAACCACTCCTCATCCAGTTCAATCGTTTCAGGGTCTGCTTCGATTCCGGCGTTGATGGCGGCCTCTTCCCCATACTCAACTGAAATCTCTTCAAAGGACTTACCTTTGAATTTATCGCTTTTCATAGTCCGTTACCTCTCGAGAATTGGCCTTACGCAGGCTGATAATACGAATATCTTCCCCGCGCCTGGTGAATACTACCACATGAAGACGCGTGCCAATGCGTCTTTTGGCGATATAGCGCTGTTCCTGATGTCGACTGTCACGTATAGTTACTGCCGTAGCCCAGTCGAAACCTTCAATTGCCGAAAAGTCGTTGCCGTGTTTCCCCTGGCAAATGCGTCGTTTCTCCTCGTCCCACTCATAGCCCATGCGTTCCTTGTAGCTACAACATGAGAGTACGGCAACCTTATCGATGAGCGTGCTCTCTCGAAGGGCTGCATTGCTGGGAAAGAAACTGTGGTGTTGGCGTTTGGGGCGAAACGCAGCAATGGCTTAATCCAATTTGTTGGCCTGGATTGTCCACTGTAAACTGGAGATATTATGAGCACTAAAGTAGACCCTAACGGGCGCAGATGGGTACGGGTGGAAGTTGAGACGCCAGGCTCGGTCGAAGAGTTGTGGCAAGCGATCAGCACCGACGCAGGGCTTTCGGCGTGGTTTACGCGGTCTATCTTTGAAGTAGGCGCAGACGGGCAACCCGAACGGCTAATTGTTCACTTTGGTCCCGGTATTTCCTCGGCTGCGACATTGACGGCATGGGACCCGCCGCGAGGTTTTTCGGTTACAAGCGATGAATTCATTCCGGGCGGCCCGGAGGTGGCAACGGACTGGAAAATTGAGGAAGAGGCGGGCAATACGTGCCTCTTGAGCGTAGAACACAGTTTGTTCGTTGAGAGCGACGAATACGACAGCCATATCGAGGGGACGGAGGCGGGCTGGCCGGCTTTTTTCCGTATTCTGCAAATTTACATGACCCACCATCGGGGACAGCCGTGCACCCTGCTCGAGCTGATGGGGGCGACGTCTGAAGGATCACAGGCGTGGGAGAAAACGGCTGCCTCACTAGGCTTCGCCGCGGCGGAGCCGGGAGAACGCTTCTCCGCGCCGGCTGGCGGGTTGAACTTCGCAGGCGTTGTCGATACATTGCCTGACGCGACTGAGATAATACTGCATATCGACAAGCCGACTTCAGGCGTGGCCCACCTGTTTGTGTGGCCTCTTGACGAGAGGATCCTGTTGTCGCTCAGGTTTTATCTGTACGGCGAGGATGCCGCTGAGGTTGTCGCCGGCGAAGAACCGAAGTGGCGTTCGTGGATGGAGGAGCACTTCCCCTATCCCCAAGATTGAGCGCCAGAATACTCCGCATTTCTCTTAGTCGTAGCAAAGTCCGCACATTGGAACGCCGTCTCGTTCCAACCTGTGTCCAATGCATCAGTCTCCCACCGACCCTTCATTATCAGTCGCAGGGGGAATCGTCTCTTCGGGGATCCCCCACAGCAAGGGCGAGGCAATTTCCAGGCTGTTGTGCGACGGGTCTCGGAAGTAGATAGATCGACTGTCTCCCCAGTTGATTTCCCTCTCGATTTCTACGCCGTGATAGGCGAGGTGCTCCTTCCATCGATCGATTTCATCTTCGCGCGCGGCAAAGGCAAGGTGACCTGCACCTTTGGCGCCATGTACGGGTACAACTGTTGAGCCTCCCGCAGAGACTGACGTTGCTTCGGCATTAAAGAGCAGCACCATGCGCTGGCCGCAGCGAAGAAAGAGATGGCGCCCCTCTACCTTCGAGTAAAAAGCGAGACCGAGCACCTTGGTGTAAAACTGTTCAGCGGCCGCGAGGTCTTCGACGTAGAGTGCTGACTCAAGTACCTCAGTGACGCTCATGGATTGGTTCATGGCGAAGTCCTTTGACTCTCTCGGGGGCAGCGGCGCTCGAGTGGCTGCAGTGACAGTACAGGGACAGTAGGAGCGAAGTGACGCAGGCGCGGTTGGGGCCTACGATCGGACTCACACAATGTCTTGCAGTTTCTGCTGCAGGAATCGCACACAGTCCGAGACTTGTGCAGGGGTCAGACTGTGGAGCACGACCGCGCCGCGGTAGCCGCTCTGGTTTAACAGATGCAGGTAATGATCGTAGTCGAGCAGCCCGGTGCCGGCGGCTTCGTGGCCGGCTTCGCCGTCGCGGCTCAGGTCTTTTGCGTGCGCCAGCGAGATGCGATCCCCCAGCAGGTCGAATGCTTCGTCCAGGATCTGATGCTGTCGCTGAATTGTTCCTTTTGGAAAGACGTTGGCACCGTCCATGACAATTGTCAACCTGTCGGAACCCATTGTGTCCAACAGTTTGCGTGCCTTTTGGGGCGAATTGACTACGTTTGCAACCTCCGGCTCGATACCGAGCCGCACATCGTGCATTTCGGCAAGGGTGAGAGCCTGCTCCATTGCGTCAAGCAGATCTGCCCAAGCTTCAGGGGCGTTGTTTTCGGGGTGATGTTGCCACATGTTGGTTGGGTTGCGGGTGCCGGTGCAGAGGGTGAGCAGGTCGGTGCCCAATTCAGCTGCGTGGGACGCCAGAACTCCAAGACGGCTCATGCCCTGTGCGCGTGCAGCCGGGTCCGGGTGGATCATGTTGTAGGTAGCCGAGAGGGAGGCCACTTCGATGTTGCGAGCGTCTATCTCGCGGCGGGCCTGCGCACAGGCGGCGGAGTCGAGGCCGTCCGGCATGTCTGAAAGTCCCATGCAACTGGTGTTGAGCTGGATATGGCGGATGCCATGGGAGGCGACCGCGTTTAATACACCAGCAAGGGAAGGGGCTTCAAAGGTACGTGCAAAGATTCCGATTTTCATTCAGACGCCTCCTGTAATTTTGTCGAGAGCGACCCAATCGCCGCCGTTGGATGCGGAGCTTGCAATAGCGGCCATTGCCCGCATGGAGGCGAGGCCATCATCGACATTGGCGCCCCACTGCGGTTTGCCGTGCAGGATGGTTTCGGCCCAGCCTTCGAGCTGTTGCCGGTAACCATGGCCGTCCTGGCCCAAAGGGCGGGTGTACAGGTCATCGTTTGTAGAGAAGCACTCCACGCTGCCGGCTTTGTGGTACCAGGAAAGGGGCAGGCGGCCGCGGACGCTGCCGTGTTCGCCCTGGATGCGAAAACCCTCTTCGAAGTCCCCGGCAACTGTGATGGTCAACTCGAGGTTTCCCAGGCTTCCGTCGGCGAAGGCGATATCTACGAACCAGCAGTGCCGACCGAAGCGCTCCAGATAGCGGGAACGCACCTGCACGATTTCGCTCTGAGATAGGAAACGGGTGGTGTCGGTCAGGTGGCTGCCGTGGCCCAACATGAGATAGCGGCGGCGGTCGGCTTTGGGATTGCCAGCGGGGCGAAGCGCCTGCGAGCTGGATTCGATCAGGGGTTGGAGGGCGTCGGTCATCGTATAGCGGTGGACTGAATCGTAGTACCAGAACTGGGCTGACAGCAGTCCGCCGATCTCTTCCTGAATGAAGCGGCGGGCGTGGATGACGCCGGGGTCGAAGCGGCGGTTGTGGCCTACTTGCAGGGTAAGGCCGGAGGCGACAACTTCGTCGCGAAGCGCTTCACATTCCTCAACGTTTACCCCCATCGGTTTTTCGACCAGCACATGTTTGCCGGCCCGCAACGCTTGCAGAGCCAACTCTACATGGAATTGGTCGGCAACCGCCACGATCACCGCATCGACCTGGGTATCGGCCAGCATATTGGCGTAGCGGGTGAAACTGCGCTGGGGGCGGTGTATTCCAGCCACACGCGCCAACAGGTCGGGCGCTGTCTCACAAAGGCCGTATAGTTCGGTATTGCGCCCCTTGCGGCAGGCTTCCAGATGCGCGATCTGAGCGATAGGTCCTGCGCCGACTACGCCGATGCGGAGCAGACGCGACTCTTTCTGGATAGGCATGGTCTTCTCCGGAGGCTGGCCTTGTTCAGTCGATCAGCGCCTGATATGCCGCCACCCTGAATTCGCGAGCGACCGGGTAGTAACCGGCGGGCATGAACTGGGTCATGAATATGCCGAGCATCTCCTCCTTGGGGTCGATCCAGAATTGGGTTGATGCGGCGCCGCCCCAGCCGTAGATGCCCACACTGCCCGGTGTGCTCGTGGCCGGCAAATCCACCAACACGCTCACCCCCAGGCCAAAACCATATCCAGCGCGGACTTCGGCTCCGAGCCCAATTGGGACCAGTTCGGCCGGCAGATGGTTGGCGCGCATTAGCTCAGCGGTCTTGCGTCCGAGCAAGCGGTTGCCGTCGAGTGTGCCGCCGTTGAGCAACATCTGGGAAAAGCGCAAGTAGTCTCCGAGAGTTGAAACGAGGCCCCCGCCACCGGAGAGGAAAACAGGAGGTTTGGTGAATCGGCCTTCCTGGGAAGGTTCATGCAGTTGTATCTTCGGTTCACTGACCTGCTGGTTATCATCATTTTGGCCGGCGTGCGTTCTCATATTGCGTCCGAGATCGCTGCCGAGACTGAATCCATCGGGAGGGCAATAACAGGCGGAGAAGCGTTCGACCGAATCATGTGGCACGTGGAACCCTGTATCCACCATTGCCAGCGGCTTGAATATTTCTTGACGGAAGAAATCATCGAGTGTTTTTCCGGAAAGTACTTCAACCAGCCGGCCGAGCACATCGGTCGCGAGGCTGTACAGCCAGCGTGTGCCGGGATGATAGAGTAGTGGCAGAGTCGCCAGTTCTTGAACAAACGTCTCCAGCAGAAGATGTTCGCGGTTACCTACACGCGGACGATATAGTCGGTCGACAGGGGAATTCTGGTCCCATCCATAGCTCAAACCGGCAGTGTGCATGAAGAGGTCTTTAATCGTGGGTTGCCGGTCCGGCGGCGCGAGGTTTTCGAGGTCGCCGGTGAAGACCTGGACGTCGGCAAACTCCGGCAGAAACAGTGCGACGGGGTCATCAAGGAGAAAGTGGCCGTCTTCGTACAACATCAGAGCAGCCACGGAAGTGATCGGCTTTGTCATGGAGTAGATGCGGAATATTGTATCCTCGGTCATTGGGGCACCTGTTTCGAGCTCCCGCTGGCCAAAGGCGTTGCAGTAGGCAGTTTCGCCTTTGCGATGAAGCAGGCCGAGGGCCCCAGCCAAATGACCCCCTTGTACGTAGCGTTCCAACAGGTTGTCCAAGCGGGCGAGGCGCTGACGTGAGAACCCGGCTTGTTGCGGTTGAACAGTTGTCATTGGGAATCCTTATTTCAGATTGAGGTTTGAATGTAAGAGCGTCGTGCCTACCCGTCGCGGTCCGATCGGATGCAAATTGCACCTGTTCAGTCGACGAGGGCCTGGTAGGCCGCCAGACGAAACTCGCGTTCGACCGGGTAGTAATCGGCGGGTACAAACTGCGTCATGAACAGGCCCACCATGTCTTCCTCAGGATCGATCCAGAAGTGAGTCGTGGCCAAGCCGCCCCAACCGTAGGCGCCGACACTACCTGGTGCGCTGGAAGCCGGCGGGTCCACCAGGACACTCACTCCCAAACCAAATCCATTCCCTGCGAGGCCGTCATTTCCGATTGCAATTGGGACCAGTTCGGCCGGTAGATGGTTGGCGCGCATCAGCTCCACAGTCTTGCGCCCGAGCAACCGTTTGCCGTCCAGAATGCCGTCGTTGAGTAACATCTGGGTGAAACTAAGGTAGTCGCCAAGCGTTGAGACGAGACCGCCGCCGCCGGAGAGGAATACAGGAGGCTTGGTGTAGTTACTGTTATGTGGAGCATCATATAACTCGATTGGCGGCTGGACGGACGTCTTTTCGTCATCACCATGGCCTGGTCTCCTGTTGGCTCTACTGGCAAGGTCATTGCCGAAGTTGAAGCCTCCGGGGGGACTGTAACAGGCGGCGAAACGATCAAGCGAATCGGCAGGAACGTGGAACCCGGTATCATTCATTGCCAACGGCTTGAATATTTCCTGTTGGAAGAACTCGCCGAGCGTCTTTCCGGCGATTACTTCAACCAGCCGTCCGAGGACATCTGTTGCGTAGCTATAGCGCCAGCGTTCACCAGGATGATAGAGCAAAGGCAGAGCTGCCAACTTCTTGACAAATACATCAAGATCAACTGGCTCTCGGTTGCTGAATGTCTGTCGATAGAGATTCTCGACAGGAGAATCTTCGCCCCAGCCGTAGCTGAGGCCAGCAGTGTGCATGAAGGTGTCTTTGATCGTGATTGGACGGTTAGGCGGCACGAGGTTTTCGAGGTCGCCAGTGCAGACGTTTGCATCCTCAAACTCCGGCAGATATGTTGCCAGCGGGTCATCCAGAAGGAAATGGCCATCTTCGAACAACATAAGGGCGGCCACCGCTGTGATGGGCTTGGTCATGGAGTAGATGCGGAAGATGGTATCCTCGGTCATGGGCTGACCGGTCTCGAGATCCCGCTGGCCGATGGCGCTGCTATAGGCGACTTCGCCATTGCGATAGATGAGACCCAGGGCCCCTGCCAGGTGACCGCCTTCCACGTAGCGCTGCAGCAGCTTGTCGACGCGGGAGAGGCGCTGAACCGAGAGCCCGGCTCGTTGCGGTCGCACGATTGTCATAAGAGGTCCTTGTTTCGTTATGCGTACTGGGTGGGCGAACTTTGCACGTCCTGTTCGCGGTTGGATGTGTTGTGATTTGTCTTGGTTCAGTCGACGAGGGCCTGATAGGCAGCTAATTGAAACTCGCGCTCGATCGGGTAGTAGTCGGAGGGGATAAACTGCGTCATGAACAGGCCCACCATTTCTTCCGCCGGGTCAATCCAGAATCGAGTCGTGGCCAGGCCGCCCCAACCGTAGGTACCAACACTGCCTGGGGCGCTGGAAGCCGGCGGATCGACCAGGGCGCTCATTCCCAGCCCAAAACCATGTCCAGCGCGGGCGTCCGGTCCGAATGCGATTGGAATCAGATCGGTGGGTAGATGGTTAGCGCGCATCAGCTCAACCGTCTTGCGTCCGAGCAAACGGTATCCGTCAAGAATGCCATCGTTCAGCAGCATCTGGGTGAAACGCAAGTAGTCGCCAAGAGTTGAGACGAGTCCGCCGCCGCCGGAGAGGAAAACAGGCGGCTTGGTATAGCGACTGTTATGTGGAGCATCATACAACTCGATTGGCGGCTGGACTGACTTCTTTGGGTTTTCACCATGGCCTGGTCTCGTATTCGCTCTGTTGGCAAGGTCGCTGCCGAAGTTGAAGCCCCCGGGTGGACAGTAGCAGGCGGCGAAACGATCAAGCGAATCGGCGTGAACGTGGAACGCTGTATCATTCATTGCCAGCGGTTTGAATATCTCCTGCTGGAAGAAAACATCGAGCGTCTTTCCGGAGAGCACTTCGACCACGCGACCAAGTACATCGGTTGCAAGACTGTAGAGCCAGCGTGTGCCTGGGTGATAGAGTAGAGGCAGAGCTGCCAGCTTCGGGACAAAGGTCTCAAGAGTTGAGCGTTCGCGGTTGCCAACGTTCTGGCGATACAGTTTTTCGACAGGAGAATCCTCGCCCCAGCCATAGCTCAACCCGGCGGTGTGCATGAAGAGGTCTTTGACCGTAGGGGGGCGATCGGGCGGCACGAGGTTTTCGAGGTCGCCGGTGCAGACTTGTACGTCCTCAAACTCTGGCAGATATGTTGCCAGCGGGTCATCCAGGAGGAAATGGCCATCTTCGAACAACATGAGGGCGGCCACAGCAGTGATCGGCTTGGTCATGGAGTAAACGCGGAAGATGGTATCTTCGGTCATGGGCTGACCGGTCTCGAGGTCCCGCTGGCCAATAGCGCTGTTATAGGCGACTTCGCCTTTGCGATAGATTAGACCCAGGGCCCCGGCCAGGTGACCGCCTTCCACGTAGCGCTCCAGCAGCCTGTCGACGCGGGAGAGACGCTGAACCGAGAGCCCGGCTCGTTGCGGTTGCACGGTTGTCATTTGAATTCCTAATCTCCGGTTAAGAACTGAATGAGCGAGCGTATCGGCGCCGGCTCTGATGGAAACAGCGGCGCGCCGCGGTGAATCAATCTGCGGCCGCGGCGGCGCCTGACAGTTCAGTGCGTTCATGAATTGGCAGGTGGACGAGCGCGGCAAAGACGCCCAGTGCAATGCCGGCAATCCAGACGGGCGTGTATGTGCCGGTGGTATCATAGAAGCGTCCTCCCAGCCATACCCCTAAGAATGCTCCGATTTGATGGCTGAAGAAGACGATTCCATAGAGCGTAGACAGATAGCGCGTTCCAAAGATTTTTGCGACGATTCCGCTGGTGAGCGGTACGGTGGCCAGCCAGAGTAAGCCGATCGATCCACCGAAGATCAGGGCGGATGTACGGGTGACGGGCGCCAGCAGAAAGAGCAGGATAACCAGCGCCCGGCCCAGATAGATAATGCTCAACATGTATTTGCGGGAGAACCTATCACCGAGCCAGCCAAAGGTGACCGAACCAAGAATGTTGAAGGCGCCGATCAGGGCCAATGCGCCAGCGGCAACAAAGTCGGGCAGTCCATTGTCGCCCAGAAAAGCGGGAAGATGCGTGCCTATAAAGGCGACATGAAACCCGCACACGAAAAAACCGGTAGTCAGAAGCAGATAGCCCCGATGGCGCGCGGCCCTTTCTAGCACGGCACGAAAGGGCTCGTCCAGGTGCGGCTGTTGCACACCATGCACCTGTGTACCCGGCCGAGAGGGCAGACCGAATGCCATCAGCGCCACCACTGCGGCGACTGCGGCCAGGGCGTAGAGTGCGCCCTGCCAGCCCAGATTGGATACGAGGAGTTGAGCAAGCGGGGGGACCACGAACATACCGGCAGAGCTCATTGCCGTGATGATGCCGAAGACACGGCTGCGCTGATCCTCCGAGACCAACTGCGCGACCGCCCCCAATACGATGACGAAGTGGGTGGCGCTCAAGGCGATTCCCACGAGGAGGCCGAGTGACAACATCAGCCCAAGTGTCGTTTTCACAAGGGCAACCATAACGAGGCCAGCCGCGTAGAAAATTGCACCTGCGATCATTACTCGCCGCGGCCCAAAGCGGTCTGAGAGGAGGCCTATCAGGGGCAGGCCAAAAACAATATTGTTGATGGCGATAGCAATGCTCAGGTTTTCGCGGCCGGTTCCAAGCGTTTCTGTAATGGGCGCAAGAAACAGGCCGAAACTGGACCGGATGCCCGAGCTGAGCATCACAGCCAGCGAAGCGGAAATAATGGCGGCGGCGACAAGTCTGCGGTTGCTGGTCACCAAACACCGTCCGGTTTTATTGGGATGAAAGTTCGGGAATCAGCAAGGACATGCATGGGACTCTCCTGAAATTGCCAGCTTTTCTGTCTTCGCGGGTTCCGTCGTGTCCACGCGGGGTTGAATGTCACAGCCTCTACTGGGGCCGGTTTTCTGGACGGCGGGCGACAGAGATATAGACGACGGCGGCGGTGATGGCGAAACCGAACCACTGGAGCGCGTAACTGAAGTGATTGCCTTCATCAAGAGTTACATCCTGCTCCAGGCGAAGGGGCAGGCCTGACGAGTAGGATTGCCCTTGGGAGCGGCGCGAGTTCAGGGCGTTGTCGTTTGCTGGCCCCAACTGCAAGACAACAGGCATCAGTTGATAGGGCAGCGTTTGACCGATGGCTTCAATGTCGAGACGGTACCAGCCGGTAACGGTATCCTGCGGAATCTCGGACACGGTTCCGTCCGGCCGGCGGCGCGTCGGTTGCAGGATACCCGTTTGGGGCCCGCTTCCATGCTCGTCTAAATTGCGCCAGGTGGACGGATTGGCTTCGGCCACGGGAATCCAACCCCGATTTACCAGCACCGCCATTTCAGACCCGGAGATGCGGAGCGGCGTTACAAGATGGAAGCCGGGCTGGCCCTGGTGGTTTTGATTTCGGATCGCGACCTGACGGGCGTAATCAAACTCGCCATTCGCCAGTGCATGACGGTCTCGGATGTCTCCGTGGGGCAAGGGCGCGCCCGTCAGTTCCAAGGGGGGCGCGGCGAGGGCGACGCTGCGCTGTTGATTGAACGCCCTTCTTTGTTCCAGGCGGTCCAGTTGCCAGAAACCGAGCGCGGCCATAATGGACATGGCCAGCAGCAAAATGAGTGTCTTCCACCACCAGCGGCGGCTGAACAGGAGCGCCAGTGTCGACCCGACCTCCCTGGCTGAAAGGGCTCTTCGGTTCTCGTTCTTGGCGGGTTGTTGAAATTTCTGGTGGATGCGGCGTTGCTCCAACCTTGTCTGGGGCGAACCGGCCATCAGGAGCGGCCTCCGGCCGGCGCGGGGTCTTGTTTCTTGGTGTGAGCAGGCTCGTTGCGCGCGGCGGCCGGCTGGGTAAACCAATATAGCAGGGCCGCGCCTATCAAGAGCAAGACCGACAAGAGACCGCCGAGAACTGCACGCCATGGGAAGGCTTTGGGCAGTATTTCATCTTCAAAGCCCACAACCTGAGCGGGGTCGCAGGCTAAGGCCGAGGCGCCGCTCTGCTGGTTCCCGCTGACTTCTCCTGTTTCACAGCCGGGTGGGGCAATTCGCACTTGCACGGACCAGTTTCCCTGTTTGCCCGGTTCAAAGGAGGCCTCGTAAAAGAGCTTATTGAGGGCGTCATCGTGTGTTGCCTGGGCGCTATAGGTCGAACCGCTCTCGAGATGTGTCAGCTCGACGATCACGTAGGCATCCAGGACAGGGCCGCCTGCAAGACCGGTGGTGTCACCTTCGACGTTTTCGGTCAGAGCGATTGTCACGTGGTATTCGCCGACCAAGGGGGGCTCGGGGTCTGACCAGACGTATACACGGTAGGGGCCGGCCGGAACGTTGTTCAGATGCTGGTTGCCTACACCACCGTGAGCCTGCAGCGGCGCCGGCAACAGCGCGATTGTAAGCAGGAGCAGCAGATTTAATATCGTGAAAAGTATTACTTGGGACTTGCGCATTTCTAATTCCTGGAATCGCAGGCTTCTGTCCTGCGATCGAGATCTGCAGAAAGTAACCGCTGCGGTGCGAGGTAGGTTACCGGGCGCTAGCCACAGGCAACGGCTGTCGGACCGGCGCGGTTGGCCGGCTGCGCCATCCCCAATACAGGAGGATGCGGCTTCCTTACGCGGGCCTTGTGCTCGGCGGTCACCAGCAGACGGGCCAGCAGGGCCAGCGCGGCGATGACGTACATCATGCTTCCGGGTATCCACATGATGAGTCCGCCCCAGACCTGATCGTCCATGACACTGAGTCCGTAAAGACGGGGCACGGACTGGTAATATGGATAGATCGGCGTTTCGGCGAAGGAGAGAGTCACGCCCAGCAGCAGGTTTGGCGGAATCATGGCCAGCACATACCCGACCCGCATCCATTGGGCCGGTTTTGGGTGGATGCGCGGGGCAGCGCCGGTTACATGCCACCAGAAAAGCATGGCCGCGCCGACGAAGGTGAAGTGCTCCAGCCCATGCACGGATGGGAAGCGCAAGGCGAGGCTGTAGGCGTTGCCGTCATGCCAAGCGAAGAATATCAGCACGTAGAGAGCCCAGGCGCTGGCCGGCGAGGTTGCCTTGCGCACGGCCTGGCTGATAATGTTCTGACCTGCCAACCAGGCAGTCAGGCGGCGAAAGGCGGCGGCGACAGCTATGCGCTGGTTGGTGGGCAGGACCCATATGAAGGTCGGGAACGGGTTTGCCAGGAGCAGGAGCGGCGGCGCGGCCATCATGAGCAGCAGGTGCTGGACCATGTGGATGGAGAAAAGCTGTCCGCTCAGGACGTCTATCGGAGAGAGGAGCGCAAGCGCAAGAATCAGGAGGCCTCCCGTGTAGGAGGCGAGACGCCAGCGGTTGGCAAACCGACCATCGCTGCGGCGCCGCAGCCTAAGCCAACCGAAAAAGTGGAGCGCTCCCAGCAGTATTAGCGGCACCAGGACCTCCGGTCGGAGATCCCAGGAAAGCAGGAGCGCTCTTGTTAGCGGATTCATCTGCGACTGCGATGGACCATTCTATGCAAATGTCGCGGCGGCATGCCCTCTTCTAGTGAGGTATGTCGATTGTTGTACCAATCAGGTAGATGGCGGGATAGAAGAAGATCCACACCAGGTCTACATAGTGCCAGTAGATGGCGCAGGCTTCAACGCCCCAGTGTCTTTCGGCAGAGAAGTGGCCTTTGCGCCCCAGCCACCAGACGTTGAGAATCAGGATAACGCCGGAGAGGACGTGCAGTGCGTGCATGCCGGTCATGCCGAAAACGACGGCGCCGAATACGCCGTCAGTGGGTTTGAGATGCCCTTTGACCAGACTGGGGAACATTCCCCACTCCCAGACGACGACGCCGATGAGGAACGCAGTGCCAAGGAAGGCGGTTAAGAGAAGACTGATTTGGAAGTCGGTGCGTTTGCCGTTGGCGATCGAGACTTCGGCGCGGTTCATGAAATAGCTGCTCAGCAGCAGAACGGCGGTGACTACCAGGCCGGCGAACTGGTCCAACTCCGGGCGGACGATTTCGCCGTGGGGGCCGCGCCAGAGATAGAAGCGGGTGACCAACAGGCCGAGGAAGAGGAAGGCTTCCGAGGCGAAAAACAGCCACATTCCCAGCCGGTTACGGCGCGTGTTTTCCAGGTAGGTTGGGAGATCTGTTTCGCCAGAGTCGTGATTGTCAACTGCGGCGTGGTCGGGCTCGTGCCCATGTTCAACTGCGGTAACAGTCATCAGTGATCACCCTCCGACCAGACGCTGCGAATGTGCATGAAATAGTTGACGACAAGAATGGCCTTCAATAGGGCAAGTATCATCAAGACAGCGAAGGAGTCGAATGGAGGCGTGATTGCGGCGTAATATTCCACCAGGGTCAGAATTGCCAGTGTGACGCCGACGATGATTCCTTCGCGGTATATGGCTGTTTTGCGTTTAGTGTGACTTTGTTCACTCATTTGAACTCTCTTCTCGATGCTGAATCGCCAAGGTATGCCCTATGCAGATTTGATTTCCTTGCGGCTAGTCGTCGCCCGGCGAGGCGGTTGTCACGTAGCCGGAGTCAGCGAGGCCGTAGTCGTAGGGTTCGCCTACGACGTGCAGAGGCGCCGGGAAGCTGTGTTCCGGAATTGGCGAAGGAATCTGCCACTCGGGCGAGCGGGAGCGCCAAGGGTTGTCGCCGGCTGCTACGCCCACTTCTGCGTTCTGGAAGAAGTTCCACAGCATCAGCATTACGCCGAAAGCGATGGCGAAGCCGGCAATGGTAACAGCCAGTTGCCAGTTCTCGATCTGACCCTGGCCCAGGGTTGGGTCATAGTCGGCGATGCGACGGCGCATGCCCATCACGCCCACGCCCATCTGTCCCAATGTCTGCACCCAGAAAGCGGGTGTCATTATATAGAAGTGGATCTTGCCGAGCGTTTCGTTGTACATGCGCCCGGTGACTTTGGGGAACCAGTAGTAGAGGGCGGCGAAGAACGGGAAGACAAAGCCGCCGAACATGGTGGCGTGAAAATGGCCGACCACAAAGTAGGAGTCGTGCAACGGGAGGTCGGTGGGCACGGTTGCCAGAATTGGTCCGGTCAGACCGCCGATCAGGAAGACACTGATGGCTCCGAGGACGAAGAGCATCGGCGTATCGAAATGGATTTTCCCGCCCCACATGGTTCCGAGCCAGCTGAAGAATTTGACACCGGTTGGAATCGCTACAAGCAAAGTCGCATACATGAAGGGTATGCGAAGAATGTCGTTGTAGCCGGACACGAACATGTGGTGGCCCCAGACGATAAAGCCGACAATGGCAATCGCCATACTGGAGAGGGCGATCCACTTGTATCCGAACAGTGGCTTGCGGGAGAAGACCGGCAGCAGTTCACTGACGATGCCCAGACCCGGCAGGACGAAGATATAGACGGCCGGGTGACTGTAGAACCAGAACAGGTGCTGGAAGAGGACTGGGTCGCCGCCGCCGACCATGGGGCTGACTTCGCCCAAAATGCCGCGAGGGTCAAAGAAGCCCATTCCCAGGGCCCGCTGGACGGAAACCATAAGGAAGCTTGTGCCGATGAGCTGGGTGGCGGTGAGCTGAATCAGGCTGGTGGCAAAGACCGCCCAACAAAAGATTGGCATGCGGAAGAGGCTCATGCCGGCCGGCCGCATGCGCAGGAGCGTTACCAGCAGGTTGAGGGAGCCGACGATGGAAGAAAGGCCGATGGCAAAGACGCCCAGGAAAAAGAGTTGGTAGCCGATAGGGCCGCGTGCGCTAAGCGGGGGATAGGCGGTCCAGCCGGCATCCCATCCGCCTATGAAGATGCTCACCAACAACAAAACACTACCCGGCACGTTGAACCAAAATCCGAGCGCGTTGAGGCGGGGGAAGGCCATATCCTCGGCGCCGATCATTAGCGGGACCAGGTAGTTGGCCATGCCGCCAACGCCGAGGAGGATCGCGAAGATCATGATCATCCCGTGCATGCCGATGAAACTGTTGTATAGATCGAGGCCGAGGAACTGCAGGCCGCTGCGCGCCAACTCGGTGCGGAAGATCATGGCGACGGTGCCGCCTACCATCAGGAGCAGGATGCCCCAGACGGTATATTGCACACCGATGACTTTGTGGTTGTAGTCAACACTGAAATAGCGGGTCCAGGCCGGCTTGTCCACTGGCGGGCCATGGTGGATAGGCGTGGCCACGCCTTTAGTCCACTTCAGCCAGTCATCCAGCGCGCCGACGGCGAGGAGGAAGCCGATGATACTGCAGACGGAGCCGACAGTCCAGGCTGGTTCGGCGGCCCAGGCTTCCCAGCCCAGCAGTATGCGCACGCCGCAGGTCAACAACATGCCGGTGACCATGCCCAGAACCTGGCCAAAGAGGCCGCGTGCGAGTCCTAGAGTGAAAAGCGTCATAGAGAATCTCCTGCCAAGAAAATCAGGCCTGACAAGTGCAAACAAGCGGGAAAAGCATTACCGAGACTCTTCTCCTGGAGGCAGCTCACTGCTGGAGTTGAGCAAGTTGCTCGGATTGCCAGAGCTTGAATTCTTCGGCGGATACAACCCGCACGGTGGCCAGCATACCGCTGTGGTTTGTACCGCAAAGCTCGGCGCAGCGCAGCACATATTCCCCTATTACATTAGGGGTGAAGCGCACGTTTGTGATCTTACCGGGAACGGTATCCTGCTTGACCCGAAACTCCGGCACCCAGAAGTTATGCAAGACATCATCCGAGGTGAGGTCCACGCGCACTGGCGTGTCAACAGGCAGGACCAGCTCAGGCGTGACGGCGCCGGATTCGGGATAGGTGAAGAGCCAACTCCATTGCCGTCCTTCTGCGACGACAACGTATTCGTTGGGGTTCGGCCTGGTCAGGTCGATCAACATGGTGGTGGCGTACCAGGCGAAATAGACGACGACGAAGCAGGGCACGACTGTCCATACGATTTCGAGGGTTCCATTGCCGTGAATGTGCTCGCCGTCTCCTTCATCGCCGCGGGCGCGGAAGACAATCAGGGCATAACACATAAAGACGGCAACGAGGGCGAAGAGAAATGCGATCAGCCAGATGTGTTGGTCGAACATTTCGTCGATAGGACCGGCCTCGACGACTGCCGCTGCTGGTTTGAGAAGGACGCTGTCCAGTATCCAGTAAACGAGCACGGTACTGATCACTATCAACACGGATGCAATGACAAAGTGTCGACGGTTGTTCGCCATACAGATTTCCTCAAGAGTCCTCTGACTGAATCTTCCCACTGACAGACCTGCGAACGCGGTAGGCACAGGCGGGGCAGGCCAAGCGAGAGTGGGTGTGTCACCCGAACGACATTGTACAAAAAGGCACAAAACATGTCAAAGAAGTGCGGGCGCAATTGCAAAGGTTGTTCGCCGCATGTGGATGGGGAATGCGGCTCGAAAGATGTGGGCTGCAGTGAGGTACGGTCAAATGTTTTTTGCTGTACTGCCAAGCCATATCAGAGGTGCGTTATGGGAAGTGCAATTGCTGACCATCCACGTGAAAGATTTCGTTTCCTATGACATAGCCTTGGCCTGGAGTGGGAGTAAGCATTCAGACTGGATCAGCAATATTCGGAGGAATTTGAAGCAGGATTCAGGAGAAAATCGGGGCGACTCTTGGTAATGTTGAGTGTGCGTTAGGTGCTACTACCTTTTGGCTAGTGCGTTCCATTTGCGGCAGACGCGGGCGCATTTTAGCGAGGATGGACTTTAGAATCGGGAAGACGCATCCTGGTCCAGAATCACGAGTAGCCAGCGGAGGACCCCCACACGGGTTGCCGTCAGGTCGGTCATGCGTTCACTTCCTTTTCCAGAGGTAACTACTAAGCCATATACAGTGCCTGTTTTGATCAGCCCTCTGTCCCTGCCGCCACTCAGGCAATTTGATTAAGTATTGGGTTGGCGGCGGACACGTTGGTGGAGCGGCACTGCTGGAATGAGCACACACGGTTGGTGAGCGATGGTTTTGTAGGGGGGCGTTGCGGGGGCGCAGCCCCTGCACAAGGGAGGGCCGAAGGCCCGACCGCCCAGAACTGCAGTGGTCAGTGGTCGGTTTGGGGCGGCAAAGACGGCGCCGAAAGTTGAGGATAAACATCTTACGCATCGCTGGTTGCCATATCGGGAGGGGGAGGATATATTTGAGTATGGCTATACGCAAGGCAATATGAGAATTGGAATTGGAATTGGAATTGGAATTGGAAGCGGGATAGAAGCGGGAGGTATGCGATATGAGCGAGGAACTGAAACAAGAGGAGGCCGAGGTAGAGGTCGATCCCGGCGGAAGCCTTGCGCCTACATTGCGAGCCAACAGCGCACTTGGCGACGCTATTGACGAATACGAAGAACAGATGGTTCGCAAGGGCTTTAGCGAGAACACGATCAAGGCCTTTGCCAATGATTTGAAGATACTGCGAACGTTTATGGATAGTTCGGCAGTTCTGAGGGAGATACAGACGCAGCATCTTGAGGAGTTTCTGGAATGGATGCAGAGTGAACGGGGACGGCCTTGCAACCCCAAGACTCTTTCGCGGCGAATCACTACGTTGAAGGTGTTTTTCTCGTGGCTGCATGGCGCCGGAGCGATCGGTACGGACCCTGCTGAACCAATCGTCCAGCAGTCGGTCAGGACGCCACTGCCGGTAATCTTGAGTCCCGGTGAAGCGAGCAATCTGTTGCGGGTCTGTCAGGACTGGTTGTGGGACCTGCAGAAGCCGGATTCCAGGCCGTATGTGCTTGTGAGCCTACTCCTGCAGACCGGCATAAAGAAGAGCGAAGCGGTCAAGATACTGCTGGAAGATATCGAGCGCGCCGATACGCAACAGCCGGCGGTATTCATTCGTTACGAGGAGGAGCGCTACGCACACAAGAATCGGCGGATACCCCTAAACTCTTACATTCTAGGACCGCTTGACCAGTACCTGGAGCAGTACGGGCCCGATAACTTTTTGTTCGAGTGTACGCCTCGCAATCTGGAGTATGTGCTGGAGGAAGCGGGCAAGCGCGCGGGCATACGGCATGTTCAAGTTGGTTTTGAGACTTTGCGTTGGACCAGCGCAGTTCGGGACTTCAGGCAGGGGAAGAAGGATGAGGAACTACGGCTGAAAATGGGGCTGAGCAAAGTCTCGTGGCGGGAAACGAGCACGAAGATCCAACGGCTGGCCGGGCAGACTTAGTTGAGCCGGGGCCTGGCCCGGCAAGTTGGCGTCGGCGTTTACGGAAGGGCACTCCGACTGAATAGTGCGGCTTCTGCCAACTGTTGATAGTGCATTTGCAGCGACCGGCGCTCTTCCAGCCAGGACTGCGAAAATGTTACGAGCCGCTTATCGCGACCGGATCGCGCCTCGGGCAGGATGCGCCCCAGCCGCAACGTCCACCAGACCAGCATGAGAGTTTCGTAGACGGCGATCCGTTGCTTGATGGTGGGATCGCTGCTGCTTGCACTGTAGAAGTCTACCAGGCGCCGGGTTTGCTGGCGCGGCCATTCGATGTGGGCGGCGTGGACGAGGAAATCTGCGATTTCGAAGGCAGGGTCGCCCCATCCGCTGTACTCCCAATCGACCGAGGCCCAGGCGTTGGGGCGACGAATGAAGTTGCGGATGTTGGGGTCGCCGCGACAGAAACGGAGAGGAGGCTGGCGCCAGTGCGGCCAAGGCGCTGAGTGGGTCTGGGAAACCAGGTCGTTAACGCCCGGCGCCCACTCCTCCGGAGAAAGGCGGCTATGCTGGGAGCGTATGGCCTGCAGCGCGTCGGCCGGCGATGTCACGCACAGGACCACTGAGCGTATGGCAGGATGGTCTGGCGACGCCGGCAGGGAATGGATTTTCAAGAGATGCTGACACAAGGCGTGCCAGGCAGGGTCATTGGCGGGGAGTGAGGCTGATACGTCACCTGCCAGCCAGGACTGCACGATGACTTGGTGGGCATAGCTGTCACGATCGAGCAGGAGGGGATGCGGCGCAAGATCTGGTGCGTGTTCGGCCAGGAATTTCAGGGCGGCCCATTCGCGGCCGGCCCGGTCGCGCGCGTCGCGCATGGTGAATTTTATGGCAACGTCGGCGGCCGGCGCGGTGGCACGGAAAAGGCGGTTGTTCATTCCGCCGGTAACAGGAACAATCGACCATTCTTGCCATTGCCAATTGCCAGTGGAAGCAGAGGATGTGACTTGCCCAGGGGGCTCTGATTGGATGGCCGACGCTTGTGGTGCAGGCAGATTCCCCACTTGCCGGCCACTGCCTGCCTGACTTTGTTCCGCTTGCAGAGTTTGCGCCAAGTAGCTCACCAGCTCGCGCAGTTCTGGACTATCCTGCTTCATTTTTGCCCGTACACTTGCCTTGTCAGTTCTCCCCACTCCGATATCGAGAGAGTTTGCGGGCGGCGGCTGGGCTCGACGCCGGCGGCGTTGAGCCAGATGTCGGCGTCCTCTTTTTTGCATGACAGGCCGGCGCTTAGGCTGTTGCGCAGCTGTTTGCGCCGCTGCCCAAAACCGGCGCGTACGATGCGAAAAAATTGGGTTGGGTCCACATTGGGGACTGCGGGTTGCTGGTGCAGATCCAGTCGCACAACGCTGCTGTCGACTTTCGGCGCGGGAAGAAAGGCGCCAGCGGGTACAGTGTGAAGGGCGCGCGGGCGGGCGTAGAATTGGACGCTCACCGCCAGCAGAGACATGTCGCCGGGCTGAGCGACCATGCGCTGGGCCACCTCGCGTTGCACTAATAGCACTGCGAGGGTGGGCCGGCTGTCGGCGCGCTCCAGGATGTGGCGTATAACCGCGCTGGTGATGTAGTAAGGGAGATTGGCGACAATTTTGTATTCGGTAGCGTCGGAGGCGGCACCGGTTTTTTGGGGCAGCTGCGGCTGAATGAGGGCGGCGGGACTCAGTTCCAGGATGTCGCCGTGAACAAAGGAAACGTGGGGTTGGTCGGCGAACTGCTCACGAAGGACTGGAACCAGTCTCTGGTCGAGTTCGACGGCGACGACGCGGCCGGCCCGTTCAGCCAGCTGATGGGTCAAAGCGCCGAGGCCGGGGCCGATTTCCAGCACTGTGTCTTCTTTTGTAAGTTCGGCGGCAGCGGCGATGCGGGCCAGGTGGGTCGTATCGATGAGAAGGTTCTGGCCGAGGGACTTTTTCAGATTGAGGTTGTGGCGACGGATCAGCTCGAGGGGGGAGGGGTAGTTCTTACTCATCCTCCAGACTCAGGACTGTCATGAAGGCCTCCTGCGGGATCTCGACGGCACCGACCATTTTCATGCGCTTCTTGCCCGCTTTCTGGTTTTCGAGCAGTTTGCGTTTGCGGGTCACGTCGCCGCCGTAGCATTTGGAGAGTACGTCTTTGCGGACGGCTTTCACGTTCGCGCGGCTGATCACTTTATTGCCAATTGCGGCCTGAATCGGGACCACGAATTGCTGGCGAGGGATGATGTCTTTCATCTTACTTACCATGCGCTGCCCTTTGAAGAAGGCGTTGTCGCGATGGGTGATGATGCTGAGGGCGTCAACCGACTGGCCGTTGACCAATACATCAAGTTTGACCATGTCGGAGGCCTGATAGTCGTCCAGGCTGTAATCCATGGAGGCGTAGCCGCGCGTGCGTGCTTTTAGCTCGTTGTAGAAGTCGACAATGATTTCGGAGAGCGGGATCTGGAAGCTCAGCTCTACTCTCTTGGTATCCAACCAAAGCTGATTCTTGACTTGGCCGCGCCGCTTTGTCACCATTTCCAGGATTGGACCGATGTAGGTGGAGGGTGTATAGATTTGCAGGCCGCACCAGGGCTCTTCTATCCGATCAATTTCGCTGGCGTCGGGCAGGTCGGCAGGGCTTTCTAGCAGAAACTCGCTGCCATCGGTTGTGACGACGCGGTAGGCCACAGAGGGCGCGGTGAAGATGATATCCAGATCGTATTCCCGCTCCAGCCGTTCCTGCACGATTTCCATGTGGAAAAGGCCGAGAAAGCCGAGGCGGAATCCGAAGCCAAGGGCCTGGCTGGTCTCCGGTTCGTAGGTGAGGGCGCCGTCGTTGAGATGCAGTTTTTCGAGGGCGTCACGGAGGTCGTGGTAGTCATCGGAGTCGGTGGGAAAGAGGCCGGCGAAAACCATCGGCAGCATCGGCTCGTAGCCGGGCAGCGGTTGCGAGGCCGGGTCGGAGGCGAGCGTGATGGTGTCGCCTACATCCAAGTCCTGTACGCTTTTGAGGCCGGTAGCGATATAGCCGACTTCGCCGGCGGTCAGTTTTGAGGCCTTGACAGGCGCGGGGGTAAGGACACCAATCTCGATGGGGTCGATGCGCTTGTTGCCTGAGATGGCCAGCAGGCTAGCCGGGGCGGTAATGGCGCCGTTGACGACACGCACGTAGGCCACGACACCTTTGTAAGGGTCATAGTGGCAGTCGAAAATCAATGCTTGCAATTTTTCGCCGGCGTCCCCCTGCGGCGGCGGCACTTGCTTGACGATCTCTTCGAGCACCTCTTCGATGTTGAGACTGTCTTTGGCGCTGATGCGCAGCACATCTTCGGCGGGAATTGCCAGGAGATCTTCAATGTCCTGAGCGACCTCGTCGGGCACGGCCGACTGCAGATCGATCTTGTTGAGCACGGGGACGATGGTCAGGTCGAGTTCCATGGCGGCGAGGAGATGGGCGACGGTTTGGGCTTGAATGCCCTGGGAGGCGTCAACAACCAGGACGGCGCCTTCACATGCCTGCAAAGCGCGCTTGACCTCGTAAGTGAAGTCAACGTGACCGGGGGTATCGATCAGGTTCATTTCAAAGTCTTGGGGCGACTCGCCATTTGGTTGGCGGCGATAGATCATGCGTACTGCGCTGGCCTTGATCGTGACGCCCTTTTCCCGTTCCAGGTCCATCGAGTCGAGCAGTTGCTCCTTCATTTCTCGATCGGTGACGGTCCCGGTATGTTGAATCAGGCGATCGGCCAGCGTGCTTTTGCCGTGATCGATGTGCGCAATTATGCAGAAGTTACGGATGTGATCCAGATTCATAGTAATAGCGGCATCGGATGCCGGGAATTGTTTGAAGTGTTCGCGGAAATAGTATACTACTGCAGCAGTCGGCACCTGCAGTTACATTCTGTCGTCATTTCGCCGGTCCAGATAGAGAGGAAACCGTGTATCCATCGCTACCCTTAGGGCCGCTGTCGCTACCGACGGCCCAGATACTGGCCATCGTCGCGGCCTGGTTTGGCTTGTCGGTGATGGTACAGGCAGGCAAGCGTTTGAAATTGGACCCGGATATGCTCTGGAATATGGGAACGATTGCGCTGGCCGCGGCTGTCATTGTAGCCCGGCTGGCCCATGCAGTCCAGTTCTGGAGTGTCTATCGCGCGGAGCCGCTGCTGCTGGTAAGTATTCGCCCGGGCGGGCTGATGCTGTGGCCGGGGGTAATTGGCGGGTTGGTTGCGGCCTATTGGTACCTGATCCGCAGAGAAGTCGATCCAAGGCCGGTCGGGGTTGCGGCGGTGTTTGGCGTGCTGGCAGGCGGCGCGGTGCTGGAGCTGTCGAGTTTTCTGACCGGCGCGGTGGTAGGCACTGTGGGTGTGCCGCCAGCCGGGCTATATTCGGCGCTGTCCTGGTTTGGCGGCGCTGCCGATACGCAGTTGGTCGAGAGTGGGGCGCTTCGTCATCCTGTCGCACTATACCGGGCGACGGGGATGATGCTGATAGTTGGCGGTTTCTTGTTGCTGGGCAAGTGGCACAGACCGGGTCGACTGGCGGGCCTAGCAGTTTTAGCGCTTGCGCTGCTGCGGCTGTTTGCCGACGGGTTTGCGGCGGACACGAGGCTGCTGGGTTCGTTGCGACTTTCCCAATTGGCGGCGCTTGTTGCGGCGCTGGGGCTGGCGGTATGGCTGGCGCAGACAACGAACGGCGCCGGCCAAATGCAACTGGCTGGCGAACAGGCGGACAGCAAGACTTCGTCGGAAGAATAGGCGATGCAGCGGATTGTCGCGGCGCGATTGCGCAGGCGCCCTGAAGAAGGGGAAAGTGACAGATATAGATTCGGCGGCGTATGAAGCAGGCTAATTGCTACGAAATTTGCTGGATTACAAGCAGGATTCCGGATTCGATCGATACCTGCGCAGGAGATGACACCATGGTGTTGCTAACGCCGCGGGTGCTGCCAAGGCGCAGGGTAGCGTTTTCCAGCGGGTATTCCAAGCCCCGATAGGTAACCCCAGTTACTTCTTCGCTAAGCGCAACCGCGCTGACGTAACCACCGGTCGGTCCTGAAAGAGTTACTGACTGACGTCCCCGCAAGACGCGCGCCAACTGATCCCCCTCGGCGATGGTGAGAGGAACAGCCCAATTTTTTTGAGCCAGTATCAAGAGGTTAGCGATGGTCTGGTCGAGACGGCCGCCGACCGCGCCGAGCAGGAGGATTTCGGTGGCGCCGTCACGTACGGCACGGGCGATCGCGAGTTCCAGGTCGGTGGCGTCCTTGGCGGCGGGATGTTGTTCAACTTCGGCCCCCTCTTCCTGCATACGTAGAAAAAGGGCAGAGTTGATGCTGTCGAGGTCGCCGACGATCACTGCGGGAGACAGCCCAAGGATTTCCATATGGCGCGCACCGCCGTCGGCGGCGATGAGATAGTCATCTTTACGCAGCCAGCGCGCCAAGGCGGCGTAGTCGATGATATCTCCATTGACGAAAACGACAGCTCGCACGTTTCCACCTCTCTACAGGAAGGCCTGCCACGCGAAGATCGACAGCATTACAATGCTAATGACAAACTCGACGGCCATAGCCATCAGAAAGCCGCCTACGTATCCTTTGACGGCTCGAGTGGCGGCGGCTTTGTTCGCCTGCGTATTTGAGCCGGACTGACCTGTGACGGCAGTGCTTTGGGCAACAGACTGTTGGGAAGAAACCTGTGCGCGGCGGTATTCCATCAGCCACAGCGCGGATATTGAGCCAACGACCGCGCCGATAAAGGTCCCAACGACAGGTACGCTTGAGAGCAGGATGGCGCCGACCAAACCCCCGACGATCGAGAGGGCGACCGAACGCCAGGCCGCGCCGGACCGGCGGCTACTCAAGAAACTCAGTCCCAGATCTGCGGCCCAGGAGACGATGGTCAGAACTGCCAGAATCAGTAGCGTCGGCCAACCAATGCGGAAGAAGTTATCGGCCCAGGCCCAGACAAATACACCCAGCCAGATCAGAAGCGGGCCAGGCAGTACCGGTACCAGGGCGCCGACAATCCCCAAGAACATGAGAAGGTAGGCGGCCAAAAAGAGTAGGGTCGAGAGTTCAAACACGCCTATCTACTCCTCGACGAAAGCGCTGCCATTCTCAACCCGGAATGGCAAGACTGTATCTGTGGCAAAGAGGGGCGGCACATCCAGGTTCAATGATTCGTAGAGAACCGGCGGCACGCCAATGTCGGCGAGGAAAAGTTGTCCGCAGGCTGCCCGAGCTGGCGGCTGCAAAAGGCCCCGCTTGGGAAGGGCCAGAGTCAGGGTGGCGGTTGCGGCAATACAGTGGTCGGAAGGTTGGCCGCTGTTAGCATCGAGGCCGCTGGGCGCGTCCAAGCTCAGGATTGGCGCGACGCTGCTGTTTGCCAGCTGGATCAGGTCGGTAGTGCGACCGCGAGGGGAGCCCGATAGACCGTAGCCGATAAGCGCGTCGATTACCAGGTCAGCTGGGGGGAGTTCCCAGCCCTCTTCTGCCCAGGCGAGAGGGGCGTCCATCTTCTGCAGAATCGACAGTTGATCTTTCATGGCGCCAGACGGCAGGTCACTGGTCGAATGGGTCAGCACGATCTGCACCCACGCGCCCCAGTTGAGGAGATGACGTGCGGCAGCCAGCCCGCCGCCACCGTTGTTGCCGCGTCCGGCCAGCACGACGATGGGCCGATCTTGCAACGGCTCCTCGTCGTCGTCGAAAGAGAGGATACGTTTGGCCAGCAGGGCCAGATTGTGCCCGGCATTTTCCATCATCTGGAGCAGTTGGATGCCGTATTGCTCGACCATCAGTCGGTCGACTTCCCGCATCTGTTGGGTGGAAAGCGAAGGCAGGATCACAACTATGACTCCGGCATCGCGGGCGGCGCGATCAGGAAACTGAGAAGCCAGCAGGTCACTGCCGGAATGACGATGGTGCTGGTCCACATGTGGACTGACCATGATGTCCCTGCGGTTGGCAGAAGGACGGCGTAGTAGCCGCCGTACAGGAGAAATGGGACACTTGGGGCGAGCCAGCGCAGCGCGTTCGGGTTTGTGCTCGGTTGTGCTCTCCAGGCCAGATAGTCCAGAGCCAGGGCGGAGACGGCCATGCCCAGCGCCGTCCAGATCATCAATGGCCGCTCGTAGTCCACAATCGCGGCACCCAGAATCGCCAGACCGAGAACGGCGGAGACGGCACCGAAGGGCAGTCGCCAGCGGCGCAACCCCAACAGGATAGGGCCGGTAAGCGCGGCGGCGGTGAGTGTGGCTCCGAACATGCCGGCCACCTTGCCTACATCATCGTTGAAGTAGCTCTTCCCCGTCCCGTTGGCAGCGAGCTGTACCGTTACTGGGAACGAGAACATCATGAAGAAGGTGAGGGCGGCCAGCAGTATGCCAAGGGAAGCAATCGCCGGCGCCAGCTCGCGCCAACTGTTGTTTTCGTCTTGTCTGCGCCATGCCGCGCGCAGGGGGCCAGTAACGATGAGGCCGATGCCGAGTCCCAGCAGGATGTGGGTCGGGCTGAAGAGGGCCTCGATGCCTCTTTCGACACCGAAGATGACGTGCCAAACCATGTCGCCAACGCCGCCGGCGGCGAAGACGAAGAGGCCGACGCCGGTAAGGCGATAGCCAGCGGGAATGGCAAGGGCAAGTGGGTAACCTCGCGTCCGGTTAATTGCCGCTGCACCGACAAATGCGATGGCGGCAAGCAGAAAACCGCTGTAGAAGAAGGCGTGCCAGGGGGTGAAAAAGGACTGATCCACCCTCCCATGGTTGTGTGCCCAGCCGTCGAGATAGAGCCCGCCGACAAAAATCGCACATAGCAGGTTGAACAGCCAGTCAAAACGCAGTCCGGAAACCGGTTTCGCCTGATGCTTCCCTACTTGCGGCTCGGTCGCTGCATTGGCAACAGTTCCCGACAGGATTGAGTCATTCATAATTGTCATTCCGATATTCAATACGGTTGGATCTACTATCAGTTTCAGTGTAACCGAACTACAGAGACGATCAAAGCTTGCCCCTGTTATCTTGAATTTTGGGTAGCTACTAAGCCACATACCTTGGCAGTCTGGAACGGCCCTTTATCCCGGCAGCCATTCTGGCTGACTGGCTGCGTGTGCGGATGGCGGCCGCGACGGTGGTTGAGACGCACAGGTAGAACGGGGACGACCGGTCGGTGAGGCGTGGTTTTGGAGGGGGGCGTTGCGGGGGCGCAGCCCCTGCACAAGGGAGGGCCGAAGGCCCGACCGCCATGATGCAGATGGAGGGGAGGGTGCAACGAGGAAGGAGTATACATGAAGGGTGGATCCGTTGAAGGCTGCGAATCAGCTGCGGCTGGGTCGTTGCGTCACTGGTTAGCTTCACGGTGGGCCGCCGGCTTGCTGGGACGCTAAGGAATCTTCTTCTCTGCCGTAACAGATTCGACCCGGAAAAGTCGGCCCAGCCATGCGCGTTTGGAGCCGTTTGGGTGAGGCGCGACTGGTGCTGGGAGGGCTTTTTGACGGATCGAACACGGCGGTGATATTCTACACGGCGAAGTCCCTTTCGGGAGACAGAAGCGGCAATTTTTGCCACTCGCAGAGGCTGCGCGCATGGACGAATTCCTGGAACGAGCCAGGCCGATTGTTCTGATGGCACTGGAGGAGGATATAGGCGGCGGCGACGTAACGACTCTTGCGACGATTCCCGCGGAAACGCAGGCCCGAGGACGGTTTTTTGCGAAGTCTTCAGGGATCATTGCAGGGTTGGACATAGTTGGACTAACTTACGATTTAGTTGAGAAAGAACTTCAGACACCTGATCGGGATAGACCTTCTGCTAAGGATGGCGCAAGTGGAGCGAGGCCATCCGAAACGGAAGGAGTGTGCGGTCATATCCCGTTATGCAGGTGCGTAGAAGAAGGGACATGGGTGGAGGCGGGAACGGTAGTTGCCCATGCTGTGGGGCCTGCGCAGGTTCTGTTGACGGCTGAGAGGGTAGCACTGAATTTCGTGCAGCGGATGTCGGGCATCGCCACTTTGACCCGGCGCTTTGTTGAGGCGGCGCAGGGCACTGGAGCCGTCATTTTGGACACGCGCAAGACGGCGCCGGGGCTGCGCCTGTTTGACAAGAGGGCGGTGGCGCTAGGTGGTGGGAGTAATCACCGCTTTGGGCTGTTCGACATGGCGCTCGTCAAGGACAATCACATTGCGGCGGCGGGGGGCATTTCGGCGGCTGTGCAAGGGATACGCGACGAATACCCAGGGGTGGAAATTGAAGTTGAGGTCGCGGATTTGACACAGTTGGAAGAGGCGCTCTCGCTCGGCGTAGACCGCATTTTGCTTGACAACATGACGCCGGAACAGATCAGTGAGTCGGTTAAGGTTACCGCAGGCCGGGCTTCTCTTGAAGCCTCCGGCGGCGTAAATCTGGAAAATGTCGCGGCTATTGCTGCGAGCGGCGTAGATTTTATTTCGGTTGGCGCGCTGACCCACTCGGTTTCGGCGTTGGATATCAGTTTCGATTTGGAGATGGGTGGGTAGTGGTCCGATTTGGAGGACAGTTGCCATCTGCAGGACTTAGTTCTGAAGCACGAGGATGAAATGATGACAGAATCAACTCTGACGACACCTTTGGCAGAAGTCACGGATGCCAAGCTGATGTATGAAGCACTTGCGCGCAAGCTTCGCAATGTGGTTCTGGATGTGGAATTGCGCATCAAGGCGGAACTGGCCGCGCAGATTAACAGCCTGAAGAAGGAGCGCAATGCGGTTATTCTCGGTCACAATTACATGGAGGCGGCTCTTTTCCATTCGATCCCGGACTTTGTCGGCGACTCGCTCTATCTCAGCCGGATGGCGGCGCAGACCGATAGGGACGTGATCGTCTTCTGCGGTGTGGAGTTCATGGCGGAGACGGCCAAGATTCTCAGTCCGGACAAGACCGTTCTGCTTCCTGCTGAGAAGGCTGGTTGCTCATTGGCCGCCAGCATCACTGCCGAGGATGTACGCGGCCTGAAGGAGCAGTTCCCTGGGGTGCCGGTGGTTACGTACGTGAATACCTATGCCGATGTGAAGGCGGAGACGGATATATGCTGCACGAGCGGAAACGCGGTGGCGGTGGTCAACTCCCTGGACTCAGACCAGGTTATTTTTCTGCCCGACGAATTCCTGGCAAAGAACGTCGCCGAGGAGACGGGCAAACAGATAATCATTCCGTCGGCAGTCGGAGCCGGGTCGGGGCGGGCGCACGCGGGCAAGTCTGCGAATGTCTCAGTGGATCTGCGGGCATCGGGCCAACTCGACGTGGAGACTGGTCTTCCGGTCATCCCACTGCAGACTGAGGCGTTCGACCTGATCGGTTGGCATGGCCGATGCGAGGTACACGACAAGTTCACCGTCGACGACATCCGGCGTGTGCGCGCGGAGTTCCCGGATGTTGCAGTTCTGTCGCACCCGGAGTGCAGTCCGGAAGTGGTTGCGGAATCAGACTTCACGGGAAGCACGTCAGCGATGATTCGTCATGTCGAACAGTCTGACGCGCCCCGCTATCTGCTATTGACAGAATGCTCCATGGGGGACAATATCATCGGCGCCAACCCCGACAAGGAGATGCTGCGCCTTTGTTCTGTGCGCTGCCCCCACATGGGCCAGATTACGATGGAAGATACTTTGGCGGCGCTGGAGAAGATGCAGTACGAGATAAAGGTTCCTGAAGAGATCCTGGTCAAGGCGGCGCGATCGGTGCAGCGGATGGTCGAGATTGGATAGCTTTGAGGGGATTCCTTCTGGAGACTCCAAGAGGCGGCATTCCGGATCTGGCCATCTAGTTCTGGGCCGCGACGTATATGACCGGTGTGCACCATACAGTTAGAGCCAGTCCAGGATGACCTGGTGCGTGGGGCCGTCATGATCATCGGCCACTGGGTCGCAGGGGCGACCAGCGCGCTGGAGTTGGCAGCCGCCGGAGTGCCAGCAACAATCGGCAGAGCGCTGGATGTAACCTCCGTCAGTAGTCAGAGACAACCTCCTCGAAAGTTGCCGCTATTGACCTCATGCAAAGGATCCAAGACACCGGCCAATTACGCAGTTCACGGTCCAGGCTGATCAAGGGATAGGAAACCGCTGCCACCGTCTTCAGGCATGAACCAACCGAGCTGGTCTTGGAGATTGACAACGTCGCCGAACACGAGCACGGCGGGGGCATGAATTTCAGCTAACGCCATAGCCTGCGGCAGGCCAGCCACGGTTGAGCTTGCAACCTTTTGATGGATAGTGGCGGCGCTTGCAATGGCGGCGGCGGGAGAGTGTGGATCGCGCCCGTGCTCGGTCAGAGCCTCGCAAATCCTAGCGGCAGAACGAACGCCCATCAAGACTATCAAGGTAGGGGTCCCTGCCAGTAGTGCCCAGTCGACATTGGACCCTTCTTTGGCTGGATCTTCATAGCCGGCAACAACGGTAAATGCGCTCGCCAGACCGCGGTGTGTGACCGGAATGCCGGCGTAGGCGGGCGCGGCGACGGCCGCGCTGACGCCGGGGACAATTTCAAAGGCCAGCCCCTCTGAGGCAAGGGCCAGACACTCCTCGCCGCCGCGGCCGAAGACGAAGCTGTCGCCCCCTTTCAAGCGAACGACTTGAAGTCCGTTTCTAACGCGGTCTACCAGGAGCGCGTTTATGTCAGACTGCGGCATGGTTCGGGGCCGGTGGCCCTGTTTGCCGACGAAAATGCGCTCTGCTTGCGGGCGGATCTCTTGCAGAAGCTCCTGGGCGACAAGACGGTCGTAGATCACGACGTTGGCGGTTCGCAGCAGCGCCAGACCCCTAACTGTGATAAGGTCGGCTCGCCCTGGCCCCGCGCCCACCAGATATGCTTTCCCAGTCATGGATTCCGGCCCTTGAGTGAAGGAGGGCAGCCCCTTGGGCAGTCGCGCCGTTCACGCGAATTTGACATTATTCTTCCGTCTCCAGCAGTGCGGCGATACGATCGCGGGCGGCGGTGGCGCGGCGGGGGCGGCCTGAATTCGTGCTCACGGAGACGATGAGATCGTCCCGGCGCATGACCGCGGGCGAATGAAAGTTTCCTTCGGTTGGCGCGTCGGCTACGTTTACCAGAAGTCCCTGTTTGTGGGCGGCCGCTGCGATTTCATGGTTAACGGCGCGGACGTTTGTTGCAGCGAAGACGAGTCCGGCGTCGGCCAGATCGCCGTCCTGGTATGGCCTTTGCGTCCACTCGAGCTCGCCGCCTTCGGCCCAAGCTGTCAGTTGTTCGGTTGCGGATGGGCTGATCAGGCGCACTTGCACGTCGGCTGCGAGCAGGCTTCGCACTTTGCGCTCGCCGACGATGCCGCCGCCGAAGACGACGGCGATACGGCGGCCGAGGTTTGTCAAGGTCAGAGGATATCGCATTGCTTTGCAACTCCTGAGCTTACTTGGATGGAGGTCAATCGCTTTCTGTGAACCCGCTCAAAATCGCGTTGACGACCCGGATAGCCTGGACGTTTTCGCGCACGTCGTGGACGCGCACGATTTGCGCACCGCGTTCCACTGCCATCGTGTTGGCGGCAATCGTGGCTGACAGGCGGTCATTTACTGCGGCGCCGCCGCCCATTTTGCCCAGAAAGCCTTTGCGCGAGCTGCCGAATAATAGTGGATAGCCAAGGGCCTGCAGTTCATTGAGGCGGGCGATGAGAGCGGCGTGCTGTGCGGGCGTCTTGCCGAAACCGATGCCCGGATCGATGATCCGATGCCAGCGTGGAACGCGGTCGCGTCGGGCTATTTCCAGCGCTGCGGATAGATCCCGGCTCACCTCCGCCACCACGTCGTGGGGCGCCTTGCCTGGCATAGACGGGGGGCTGCTATGCTCACCGTCAACCGGCCGGACGGTAAGCAGCGGCGCGCGGTTATGCATGAGAACCAAGGGGACCCGACCGCGGGCCGCCAGGGCAGCCATCGAGTTGCCGTCCTGCTTGGCCGCGCGCAAACCCGATACATCATTCAGCCAGGTGGCGCCGGCGTCGAGGGCGGCCTCAGCGACTTCGACGCGGAAGGTATCGATGGACAGTGGGACGTCGACAACGTCGCGCAACGCGTTGAAGACCGGCACGACACGCATGATCTCCTCGTCGACAGAAAGATTGGTATGCCCGGGTCGAGTGGAATAGCCGCCTATATCAAGAATATCGGCACCAGCGGCAATGAACTCCTGCGCCAGCGTCAGTGCGGCCGCAACCGGGTCCTGCGCAGCTTCAAGCCCGTCACCGGAAAAGGAATCGGGCGTGATATTGAGTATGCCCATAACACGGGCACCGCGGCCCCAGTGCCACATCCTCTTACCGATCGGCATCACCCGCGGCGGGGTCCGCTTGTTCAGTTTTTTCCAGAGATCCTGTACGCTCAGGTCCAAGCGAGGATGATGCAGGCCGCCGTCCAGATCCAAGAGGGGAGCCAGCACGAAGTCACGTTCCGGGACACCCACGTGGGGAACCGTTAGATCAGGTGTGTCGATGATGGCGTCGTCATAGAAGAGTATGTCAAGATCGATGACGCGCGGACCATAGCGGATCGATTTCGTCCTGCCGAGAGAGTCTTCCGTCTGTTTGACTGCCCGCAGAAGTTCAGAAGGGGTAAGTTGTGTGGAGACTTTGCAGACGGCGTTCAGGAAGAGGGGCTGATCTGTCACCAGCATCGGGTCTGTTTCGTAGAGATGGGATGTTTCCAGTACGGTAGAATAAGAAGACAATGCATTCAAGGCTGTATGCAGATAGGCGACGCGGTCGCCGATGTTGCTGCCTAGCGCAATGTAAGCGGTGTGATTCATGAGATTCCCCTTGGGCCAGGAGGCAAAAGGAACGAAACCTTCCGAGTGAGGGCAGTCTTGGTTAGCGCCAGCCCGAAATCGACTCAAAGGGCTGCAAAAGCGCTAAGCACAGTCCAGCCGGGCCAAAACAGACGTTGCCCACCTTTAGCCAATACCGATTGGCCTACAAGCGATTATATACGCTTTGCAACTCGACCGCAGCTTTTTTTCAGAGTGGATGCTTTTTGTCCCAGTTTCAGTTATAATCGAAAGGGGCAACTGCGTTATCTTGTGGGACCAAGAAATATGTCTGCGCAGGGATACGAGATCGCCCAGCGCAGTCCTCTCCGCCCAGCGCAGCGCGACCATTCAAAGCCAACGGGTATTGCGAAGGAATTGCGACATGGACGAGCTGAATGTCGACTATCCTCTGACAGACGAACAGATCGGCGCCTATCGTCGCGACGGCTTCGCAAAACTGCCGAATGTTCTTTCGCAGGAGGTGCTTGCCGACTACGGTTCTGAATTCACACGGATGGTCTATGCGTTAAACCGCCAGACACTAGCGCTGGCTGAGCGGAACACCTATGGCAAAGCGTTCCTGCAAGTTCCGAACTTGTGGGAGCACAGCGAAAAGGTGAAGAAGTTTGTGCTGTGCCGGCGCCTGGGGAAGATTGCGGCCGAGTTGATGGGCGTTAATGGTGTACGCATGTATCACGATCAAGCACTATACAAGGAGCCGGGCGGCGGTTTCACGCCGTGGCACGTGGACCAGTTCTACTGGCCATTGGCGAACGACAACACAGTCACCGCGTGGATTCCTTTGCAGGATGTCCCGGTGGAGATGGGACCGCTTTCGTTTTGCATCGGCAGCCATAAGCTGCTGCAGAACCGGGGCCTTTCTATCAGCGATGAAAGTGAACAGAAGATTGGCCGCACTTTGAATGACTATCCGAAATGTGTGTCTCCATTTGCGTTGGGGGAGGTCAGTTTTCATTCCGGATGGACATTCCATCGGGCGGGGCCCAACCGGAGCGATCAGATGAGAGCGGTGATGACGATCATCTATATGGAAGACGGGATGAAGGTTGCGCCGCCAAAGAGCGAAAATCAGCAGAGAGACTGGGATCGCTGGCTGCCGGGCGCGCAAGTAGGCGAACCAATCGACACGCCGCTGAACCCTGTCATCTACTCTGCTCTCGAATAACAGCGCTTCCGTGCACGCAGGTCTGGGCGCGGATAAAGCGTATTCCTGACCGGTTCAACTCAGATTTGGCAAGTCTCAGGTTGCAGGGCGATGCGACCTATTACACAGGAGCAAATCTGGATGAAAGGTGTAGCTAAATTACGTCCGGGCGTTGGCCAAGTGGGCCTGCTCGAGGCGCCCGAACCAAGTGCCATTCCGGGGCATCTTATAGTTGAGGTGACGGCGGCCGGGCTGTGCGGCACTGATGTCCATATATACCATGACGAGTATCCTTGCCGGCCGCCTGTTATTATGGGGCACGAGGTCGCAGGGAAAGTTGTGGACGCGGCAAGTGATGTTACGCGCTGTGCCACCGGCGATTCAGTCACTTGTGAACCCAATTTCAGCCTCTGCGGTTTCTGCCCGTATTGCCGGGCAGGAATGCCGTATCACTGCTCCCAGCGGTCGTCGATAGGCAGCGGCGTAAATGGAGCCTTTGCCCGCTACGTGCTTGTGCCTGAACGTTCGGTCCACCTGTTGCCCGAAGGCGTTGACGAGTGGGCGGGCTCGCTGACGGAGCCGCTGGCCTGCTGTGTCCATGCGCTGGAGAATTCCAAGGTCGAGCCTAGTGACGTGGCAGTAATAACCGGCCCAGGAGCGATTGGCCTGATGATGCTGCAGGTGGTAAAGGCCGCAGGGGCGCAGGCGCTGGCAGTTGGTACAGATACAGATGAGGCGCGCCTGGACCTGGCGAGGCAACTAGGCGCGGACGAGGTCCTGGTTGTGGGCAGGGATGATCTTCAGAATTCAGTCGCGGAGCGCACGGACGGCCAGGGCGCGGATATTGCCTTTGAGTGTTCCGGTGCAGGGCCGGGGGCACAGACGGCTTTGGATTTGGTGCGGCACAGAGGACGCTATGTACAGGTTGGCCTTTTCGGTAAGCCGGTGCTCTGGGATCTTGAGCAGGTCTGCATCAAGGAGTTACAGGTACAGGGGACATTCGCCACAGTCGCCAGTTCCTGGCGAAAGACTCTGTCGCTTCTGCAGTCTGGCCAGCTCCAGACGGCTCCGTTGATCAGCCACCGACTCCCGCTTGAGGAATGGCAAGAGGCGTTCGATCTGTTTGAACGCCGCGAAGGAGTGAAGATCGTTTTCTCACCGTCGTAAGTCTTTTTGCGACCATGGACCGCCGGACGTCACTAGATTTCGTTGACATTTTGGGAAGGCTGCTCAGATGTCAACAAGAACTGAAAGCCTGCAATCCTGTTAGGGATGTTTCTCGCTTGAATGTTGAAATTGACAAAACCATTTGATCCGCGAAGTCACGCGAAGGGTCGCGAAGAACACCTTTTTGTCCGCGGAGGACGCGGAGAACACCAGAGGCGTATCGAATTTTCTTTGCGCAGCTGCGCCGCCCTTCGAAGATCAGGCGTCATTTGCACCCGGAAGTCGTTGTTCAGACAAGCGTCAACGAGCCCTAACAGTTGGCGCTAGCGGAAACGGGATGTTCCGGCAGTCTTGGGACACGTGCTATACTGCGCTCTTCGTACAAAACGGAAGTACTTACCTTTTCTTCTTCTATGACACAGGGTGCGCGTTCATTCATACCAACAGGCCGCCGCTGTTCGAATTGCGGTTCGCGCGTCGCCCAAAACGCTGAAACCTGTTATTTCTGCGGTCATGAGTTGACCGAAAGTTCCAGGTCTAGGCCGGCGCGTCTCAATCTACGGGATGCGGTGCTGGCGCTTGCGCTGCTGGCGGTCGTGGTTGGCTGGTGGCAGTTCGGCAGCCTTGGCGTTAATATTCCCTTCCCCAGCGATTCACAAGTCGCTACTCGTGTAACCCCGCTTCAGACCGCGGGCGCTCAGCCGACAACAGGTACTGATGGGCAGCAGCCAGGTACCTCTGTTGGACGCCACACTGTACAGAGTGGAGAAACTCTGCTCGGAATTGCCGGCAGGTATGGAGTGACGGTCGAGGATATCCAGGCGGCCAACAATCTGACGGGCACGCTGATCCGCGCAGGCGATGTTCTGCTTATCCCCATTCCTGCATCGATCTCTGAGAATGGGAGCAGTGGCAGCGCGCCGACTATCTCCACTGTATTCAGTTATATTGTCAGACCTGGCGATACTGTCATTTCGATTGCCATACGCTTCGGCACAACTGTTGCAGCGATTCAGGAGGCAAATGGCATTGGGCCGAACGATATCATCCGACCCGACCAGGAATTGCAATTGCCTGTTTCCGGCGTGCCATCCACGATTCTGGCAACCAGCCAATCCACTCCTGCGCGGCAAAACCAGAATTCTGGCGAGATGTACCTGCCTCTCCAGCTGCTTGGTCCGGATGATAGCGATAGTATTCCCCATTCTGAAGATGTGCTGTTCCGCTGGTTGAGCGGTGGCCTGCTGGAAGAAAATGAATGGTACGTCCTCTACATCTGGCCATTGGAAGGGTTATTTGAATTGCCGCCCCCTGTTTGGACAAAGGCGACCAGCTATCGCCTACTGAGTCAGTGGGCACCGCCACCTGATCGGGACGTCACCTACAGATGGCAGACTTCAGTCGTGCGTGTGCTGACGGGCCCGGAAGGAGAGCGCAGCATCGAAGGAGCCAGCTCTCCTGGCGAAGTACGTAGCTTCATCTGGTCCGGCGGCGACGGTTAAATTTGCACGGGCTTTTCGTTAGCCATTGTCACCCCACGGTCTTTCAAGAAACAGCAGGGCCCCGCGATAGCTAAATGGTTTGATCTGCCCTGCCCAGCCCTTTCTGATGTGCATTCGGGTTGTACCCTTGGCAAACTTTGTGGATGGTCATGCGGCAACTAGACCCGCCTTTCATCCTTGGCCCTGTCGTTCAGCATGACTGGATTTTCCAGGATCTGGCGACAGATCACTTCCAGAAAAATTGGGTGCTTTGAGGGCCCGGTCTGGATTGCCATTTCAGAACGATGGTTGTATAGTAGGCAAATCTTTGAAGGCAGGGTGTGCGGCATTTTCATGTATTCGGCTCCGACCTCCCTCTAGTGCGGCGGGCATGCCAGAAAGAAGTGTATTGCCAGAGTGGATAGCGTAAGCGTCGCACACTAGTCTTGAAGCAGAAACGCGAGAAAGAAATCCCGTAATACAACGTCGTGTTGCGAAATCGCCACGTTCGTGATGCGATGGGTAGAACCAAATCTCCCAACTGGAAAATTCAACCATTTCAACAACGCCAAGGAGGAATTCATGCCGCGACCAGTAACGCTCTTCACAGGTCAGTGGGCGGATCTGCCCTTCGAAACCATCTGTGAGAAGGCCAAATCATTCGGATATGATGGTCTGGAGCTTGCCTGCTGGGGCGACCATTTCGAGGTTGACAAGGCCCTGGAAGACGACAGCTATGTACAGGGGCGCTGGGACACCTTGAACAAGCACGGACTGCAGTGTTTTGCGATCAGCAATCATTTGGTTGGTCAAGCTGTCGCTGACCGCATCGACGAGCGCCACGAAAGCATTCTGGATCCGCGCATTTGGGGCGACGGCACAGAAGATGGAGTGCGCGCCCGCGCAGCGGAGGAGATGAAAAATACTGCGCGCGCGGCGGCCAAATTCGGTGTGAAGGTTGTGCCCGGTTTCACCGGTTCGCCGATTTGGAATATGGTCTATTCCTTTCCGCCAAACCCGCCTGATTTTCTGGAAAAGGGCCTGGCGCTCTTTGCGGAGTTGTGGACTCCCATTCTGGATGTCTTTAGCGAGAATGGAGTGAAGTTCGGCTTAGAGGTGCACCCGACAGAGATTGCTTTCGATATTTTTAGCGCTCAGAATGCGATTGACGCCCTCGATGGCCACGAGGCTTTCGGATTTAACTACGATCCCAGTCACTTCGGCTACCAGGGCGTGGATTATGTTGCATTCATCCGCAAGTTCGCCGATCGGATTTTTCATGTTCATATGAAGGACGTGGGTTGGTCGGACGCAGGCCAAGAGGCAGGTGTCTTTGGCGGCCATGCCGAATTTGGCGACCACCGGCGCTACTGGGATTTTCGCTCAGTTGGACGCGGCAGGATCGATTTCGAATCGATAATGCGTGCGCTGAACGATATAGGCTATAACGGCCCCCTTTCGATTGAATGGGAGGACGCGGGCATGGACCGTGAACACGGCGCAACCGAGTCATGTGCCTACACCCGCCAGATCGACTTCGCGCCGTCTGATATTGCTTTTGACGCGGCATTTGCCGAATAGAAGGCGGTTTGGCGGGATCGGGCATTGCGCCCGCCGGCGGTGGACCATATCATGCCAGAAACCAAGACTATAAGAGGGACTGAACTATGAGTGAAGGATCCGGATTCACTTCGATGGCTGGGGCGCGGGCCGAAGGCGACGCCCCGGAAATCGGCATCGGGATGCTGGGCTATGCTTTCATGGGCAAGGCTCACAGCCATGCGATGTTGAATATCGCCCATATGATGTACCCGCCGCCGGCCATACCGCGGCTGGTAGGAATCGCAGGACGCGATGAGCAGGCTGTGGCGGAGGCCGCCAAACGTTACGGTTACGAAGGATACTATACCGACTGGCGAGCGATGCTGGACAACGATGACATCCAGCTATTCGACAACGGCGGTCCGAACGATACGCATGCAGACCCATGCATCCTCGCGGCCGAGAGTGGTAAGCACATCCTGTGCGAGAAGCCGCTGGCACGTACAGCGGATGAATCGCAGATGATGCTGGAGGCGGTACAGAAGGCAGGGGTAAAGCACATGGTGGCCTTCAACTATCGCTTTGTGCCGGCGATTCGCCAGATTCGTAAACTGGTGGATTCCGGTCTGCTTGGGAAGATCTACCACTTTCGGGCGGTTTATCTGCAGGAATGGGTGATGGCCCACTATAATCTGCCGATGATTTGGCGGCTGCAGAAGTCGTTAGCGGGAAGCGGCGCGTTGGGAGATTTGGGGGCGCACATTATCGATCTGGCCCGCTATCTGGTAGGCGAAGTCAATAGTGTCTCGGGAATGACCCGCACGTTTATCGAGGAACGGCCGTGGGACGACGGCACGATGGGTAAAGTGGATGTGGACGACGCATTCACGGCACTGCTGGAGTTTGATAACGGCGCGATTGGCACGGTGGAGGCCAGCCGCTTTGCCGCCGGGCGCAAGAACGGCCAGCGTCTTGAGATCAACGCGGAGAAGGCCAGCATTGTATTCAATCTGGAACGGCTGAACGAGTTGGAGATTTTCTGGGTTGGCGACGAGCCAGAAGAAGCCCAGGGATTCCGCAACGTGCTTGTTTCGGAACCGACCCATCCATGGTGGGAGAACTGGTGGCCCCAAGGCCATATCATCGGCTGGGAACATACCTTTGTGCATGAGATTACCCATCTGTTGGACTGCATTGTAAACGATGGCGACGTGTCTCCCATCGGTGCGGATTTCGTCGATGGTTATCGTAACTCTGTAATTTGCGACGCAATTCTGGAATCGGCGGCAAGCAAGCGCCAAGTGGACTGTGTATACGCCGCCTAGGCGATTTTTCTTTTGGGCGACCCGAAGTAGGTGGCCCGCCTAAACGTTTCCGGCCTTCTTTTGACTACGCGAAGGTTTAGGGCGATTCAGGACGGGCGGGCCACCTCGATACTCGCGATTCTCGCTGGCCCCCGTTTTCCAGGGCGAGAAAGATTCGTGCCTGCAGGTACATTCCCCTTCATCAGCGCGCCCCGGTCGATCGTCGCGTCTTGCCTTGGCGGCCTTGATCCTTCTACCAGCATGGCCAGGCAGATTGTGCATTCCCTTCCGAAACCATTGGCGAAGTGGAATTTCTTCGTTGCCGACAGACTTTGGCAAGACGACGTGGCTTTCTCCGATCTACTCTTGTACAATCGGCGGAGTGCAAATACAGGAAAGCAGAAATGAAAATCGAGCGAATCGAACTCCGGCGAATCCATATGCCGTACGTACGCCCTTTTGAGACCAGTGGATGGCGACACGACGGAAGCGATGCAGTCATTGTGCGCGTGGACGCTGACGGGGTTACGGGCTGGGGCGAATCGCCGGTCAGCGATGGTCCCTGGTACAACGAGGAGACGTTCCATACGGCTCTGATCGTGCAGAAGGAATTTCTGGGGCCGATGCTCCTGGAGGCAGAACTCGCCGCGCCTGAGGATGTGCGCGAGGTCTTCAAGAGGGTGCGCGCCAACCGCATGGCCAAGGCCGGGTTGGAGTTTGCGGTTTGGGACCTGTTTGCGCACGCGCAGGATGTTTCTCTGGCCAACCTCTTGGGCGGCACGCGGGAGGAGGTGGCTGTGGGCGTTAGCGTACCGATCCAAGCAGACACTGACGCCTTGCTGGAGACTGTGGAAGGATACCTGCAGGACGGCTACCAGCGTGTCAAGCTGAAGATCAAGCCTGGATGGGATGTCGAGCCGACGCAGGCGGTTCGTGAGCGCTGGCCTGGCCTGTTGCTGCAGGTGGATGGCAACAGTATCTACCACTTGGAAGACGCCGACCATCTGCGACAGCTGGACCAGTTCGACCTGTTGCTGAACGAACAGCCGCTCGACCACGACGACATCTTTGATCACGCGAAGTTGGCCAAGTTGATCGAAACGCCCGTCTGCCTCGACGAGAGTATCGTTTCTACGGATCACGCCCGCTGGGCACTGGAGTTGAACGCGTGCGGGGTAATAAACATCAAGCCATCCCGAATCGGCGGGCTGGCCGATTCGGTCGCGGTCCATGATATGTGTCAGGCCGCGGATATTCCTGTGTGGCACGGTGGGATGCTGGAGACTGGGATCGGGCGGGCCATCAGCGTTGCGCTAGCCAGCCTTCCCAACTTCACGTTACCTGGGGACATCAGCGCCAACGACCGCTATTTTGAAAGGGATATCGTCACCAATCCCTTTGCGCTCAACAGTAACAGTACGTTGACTGTGCCAAACGGGCCGGGACACGGGGCGCTTATCGACGAGGCTTACCTGGATGCGGTGACGGTGGAGAAGGTCTGTCTACGCCGCGACGGGTAAAGATGGCCCATCGCACGCTGGTACGGGGAATTGGCTGGTCCCTGTTCAGTCAGGTCCTCACGACGAGGGATTTTCGTTCCTTTATCGCTAAGTAAGGAACGGGCAGCAAACTTTGAGGAGGTCCTCTATGGCAAAGAAGCGGGGAAAACCCTCCTTTATTGGCATCGATCTGGCCTGGAGCGACCGCAACCCGTCAGGCGTTGCAGTGATCCGAAATGGGCGGTTGGTCGCCCATAAGGGCGGTCTGGGCAAGTTGTCGGAGGTCGTCGACTTTGTCGGCGACCATCTTTCGCGGCGCAATGGGTCAATTGTTGCAGTGGACGCGCCGCTGCGAGTACCAAATGAGACTGGCATTAGGCCGTGTGACCGGGCGCTGTCGGCGGATTGGCAGCGCTTTCACGCGGGCGCGTATCCTGCCAACAGGCGGCTGCTTGCCCGCGACGGGGTAGTGCGCGGGGAAGCATTGACCTCTGCTCTGTCCGAACGTTTCAAGTTTCATGAGTCCGATGTAGTTCCGCGGCGGACGAAGGCGCGGCTGGTTTGCGAGGTCTATCCTCATCCGGCCTTGGTCAGCCTGTTTAACCTGGACAGCATCCTCCGATACAAGCGCGGGCGCGGGCGTACTTATGAAGAGCGGTGGCCGGAATTTGATCGTTACCAATCTCTGTTGCGGGGATTGCGCAAGGCCGATCCGCCGCTGCGCAGGACTAAGAAGCTACTCACTGGAATCGATGTGACCGGCATGCGCGGGGCTGCCTTGCAGGCTTACGAGGACACGCTTGACGCAGTAACCTGCGCCTATATCGCCTCATTCTTCTGGCGGCACGGGCCGAGGGCGGCAAAGCGCTACGGCTCGCTGGAGGAAGGTCACATATTGGTGCCGCTGCCGGCAAAGCGCCGTTGACTGGCGCACATTTGGCGGGACGTTGGACCGGTCAGGGACCGGAATTGAAAGTTCAGGCTGCAACTCTCTTTGGGTGACATCCAAATCGATGAAACCTGTTCCCAACGTCTAGTTACCCGCCTTCGCCCCAACTTTGGTTCTCGCTTTTCTGCCCCTCTGCCCTTGCTTAGGTTTTTGCATTCTCGCCCATGAGTCGCGCAAGGTAATTGTGCGGTTAAAGATGAGCCGGTCGCCGGAACTGTCCGGATCGAGACAGAAGTAGCCTTTGCGCTCGAACTGGACGGTCTGGCCGACAGCCAGGTCTTGGGCGCCAGGTTCCAGTTGCACGCTGTCTAGGACAGTCAGCGAATTGGGTGATAGGCTGGCGATGAAGTCTTCGCCTTCCGGCACGTCGTAGGGATCCTCCGCACTGAACAGACGATCGTAGAGGCGCACTTCGGCTGGTACGGCGTGATCGGCGCTAACCCAGTGGATGGTGCCGCGTACTTTGCGGCCGTCTGGCGCGTAACCGCCTTTTGTTTCCGGGTCGTATGTGCAGTGCAGTGCGACGACTTCGCCTTGGTCATTCTTGATGACTTCTTCGCAGCGGACGAAGAATCCCCATCGCAGTCGCACCTCACGGCCGGGCGCCATGCGGAAGAACTTGCGCGGCGGGTCCTCCATGAAATCGTCCCGTTCGATATACAGATTTCGGCTGAAGGGGACGGGACGGCTGCCCGCGCTTTCGTCCTCAGGGTTGTTTACTGCATCCAGCCATTCTGTCTCGCCTTCGGGGAAATTCGTAATTACTATTGGCAAGGGATCGAGTACACCCATTACGCGTTTGGCGGTGAGGTTCAGCTCCTGTCGGATGAAATGCTCCAACAGTTCGATCTCGGCGGTGCTGTTGGTACGGGCGACTCCGACGTGTTGACAGAGATCTCGCAGTGCCTTGGCCGGCACGCCCTTTCGCCGCTGACCGGCGAGCGTGGGCATGCGGGGGTCATCCCAGCCGGTAACGTGGCCTTCTTCGACAAGACGCATGAGGCGCCTCTTACTGGTCACCGTGTAAGTAAACTCTAATTTGGCGAACTCAATTTGGCGAGGATGGTATACTCCCAGCGCGTCCAGGTACCAGTCGTACAAGGGGCGGTGATTCAGGTATTCCAAAGAGCAAAGGGAATGTGTAACCCCTTCGATCGAGTCGGACTGGCCGTGGGCCCAGTCGTACATTGGGTATATACACCATGCGTCGCCGGTGCGTTGGTGCTCTGCATGGCGAATGCGGTACAACACAGGGTCGCGCAAATTGATGTTGGGCGAGCTCATATCGATCTTGGCCCTCAAGACTCTCGCGCCATCGGGAAATTCGCCCGCCTTCATGCGTTTGAACAGATCTGCGTTTTCGGCAACAGACCGATCGCGATAGGGGCTATTCATGCCAGGTTCGGTTAGGGTGCCGCGGTGGGCTCGCATCTCTTCCTGGCTCAGATCGTCCACGTAGGCGCGGCCAGCTTCGATCAATTTTAAGGCCCACTCATACAGCTGGCCGAAGTAGTCGGAAGCGTAGAGGACGCTTGCCGGCTCGTAGCCCAGCCACCGGATATCCTTCAGCTGCGCCTCCACAAACTCCTGCTCTTCTTTGAGAGGGTTGGTGTCGTCGAAGCGCAGATTGCAGTGGCCGTCGAACTCCGCGGCCACCTCGAAATTCAACCCAATTGCCTTGGCATGCCCAATGTGAAGATAGCCGTTAGGCTCTGGAGGGAAGCGGGTTTGAAAGCGGCCGTCAAAGCGGTTGTTGGCGATGTCATCCGCAATCGCCTCGCGAATGAAGTCCTTGCCCGGCGTAGTGGATTCGGTATCGCTCATTTGTACTCCTTGGACTGTCGGACGTCTCGCCCTATTTTGCTAGTGGCAGAAAATGGTTCTTTGACTATCGGCTAGTTTAAATCACATTGAAATCAATATACAGTCGTTCAACGGGCCGGGCAAAAAATGGCACTGAGAGAAGGATTGACGGGAAGTGGTTGGTTGTGCGTCCCAGCCGCTAGCAGTGTAACAGTCTTCTGTGCATCAGATGCCGCTGGAAGCGGAGAATCCCCCATCTACCGGTACGACAATGCCGGTGACGAAGCGGGAAGCGTCGCTGGCAAGCCAAACTGCGGCGCCAACCAGTTCATCGGGCTCGCCGAACCGTCCCATGGGCGTATGATCGACAATTTGCTGGCCGCGTTCAGTCAGAGGAGGCGCATCCTGCCCGTCTGTTGCGGCGTCCACGTCGATCAGCAATGCACGGTTTTGCTCGCCGATGAAGAAGCCGGGCGCAATGGCGTTTACTCTCATACCTGCCCCGTGCTTTTGGGCGAGGTCCACGGCCAGCCAGCGAGTCAGGTTGTCGACGGCAGCCTTGGCTGCTGAATAGCCCATGACGCGGGTGAGCACCTTTTGGGCAGCCATCGAGGAGATGTTGATTATTGAGCCTGTGCCCTGCTCGGCCATCGATTCGCCGAAGATTTGAATTGGCAGGACCGTCCCGGTGAAGTTAAGGCCGACGACGCCTTCGAGCGCGGCGCGCGGGACATTGAAGAAGGTTAGATCGCCGAATACGGTGGCGTCAGGACGGTTGCCGCCGGCGGAGTTGATCAATATGTCCACTCTGCCCCAGGTGTCTAGTAGTTTCTGACGGGCGGACTGCAGGCTGTCTTCGTCCAGAACATCGGCTGGCAGGGGGAGGGCCTCATTACCGGCGGCAGTGATCTCCTCGGCCAATTCACGGGCCCTGGCTTCCCGCCGTCCCAGGATTGCGACGCGTGCGCCGGCGGCGGCCAGTCCATGGGCCATGGCGCCACCGAGGACACCTGTGGCGCCGGTGACAACCGCGACCTTCCCTGCTAATGAATATTGCTCCCATACGTTCATAGCCATCTCCTGACTTTTAGGTGCGAGTAGCGGGATGCCGTCTCTTTGCATCGCTCTCTCCTCGCCGATTGGGGTTCAGTTCAGCTATAATCAGTGAAAAGTCAATTTTGGAAAAACGATTTTCATACTGTCTGTCGTCAGTTCAACCAGGCGGCAACTACTCCAAACGCGCGAAAGGAAACTTCTGTGAACTCGTCTCTACGCCAATTTATGCCTGAGCGAGCCGATCGTTATTTCAGCTGCAACAGTGCACAGCGGGCAGTAGCCCGCGCCTTGTTCGAAAGTGTGGCCGACCTTCCGTTGATCTGTCCGCACGGTCATGTTGATCCGCTGCTGTTCGCTGACGCCACATACCATTTCGAATCTCCGGCAGAGCTATTCCTGATCCCTGATCATTATGTCTTTCGGATGCTCTACTCGCAAGGCGTTTCGCTAGAAGCCCAGGGTCTGGCGGTGAATGAAGGGGAGGATGCCAGCGCGGTCGAATCGGATCACCGCAAAATATGGCAGACCTTTGCCGAACACTATCACCTGTTTCAAGGTACGCCCACAGGATTGTGGCTGCGGGATGAGCTTCACGACCTTTTTGGAATAACCGAGAAGCTGACACCGTCGAACGCCCAGACAGTTTATGACAGGATAGCGGAACGGCTGGCCGCTCCTGATTTCACGCCCCGCAAGCTCTACGAACAGTTTCGGGTAGAGGCTCTGACCACGACCGACGCGGCCACCGATACGCTCGAACATCACCAGGCGATCCGAGATTCGGATTGGGGCGGGCGAATTTACCCGACTTTCCGTCCGGACAAGGTCGTGAACGGGATCGATCAGCCGGCTTGGAAGGAGCAGATCGACCTATTGTGCGCCGTCTCCGGTAGCGACATCAGCGATTACTCCGCCTATATTTCCGCACTGGAAGACCGCCGCGATTTCTTCAGAGAGATGGGCGCGACCGCCACCGATCATGCGGCCGAGACGCCTTTCACCGAAGTGCTCTCGCCCAGCGAAGCCGACGCTATCTTTCAACGGGGCCTGACGGGCAAGGCCTCTGCCGCTGACGCGCGGCGCTTCACCGCGCATATGCTGGTCGAGATGGCCCGCATGAGCAGCGAGGACGGGCTGGTGATGCAGCTCCATCCCGGCTCGATTCGCAACCACAACGCCGAGGTGTTCCGGCGATTCGGCGCCGACAAGGGCGCAGACATTCCCCATGCACTCGATTTCACGCGCAACCTGAAACCGCTGCTGGACCGATTCGGCTCCCATCGATCATTGCGCCTTATTCTGTTCACGCTGGATGAGTCCACCAACGCCAGGGAGCTTGCCCCGCTGGCCGGCCACTATCCAATTCTGCGCATCGGCCCGCCCTGGTGGTTTTACGACAGTATTCAAGGGATGCGGAATTTCATTGCACAGGTGATGGAAACGGCCGGCATCTATAACACGGTCGGTTTCAATGACGACACCCGGGCCTTCGCTTCGATCCCTAGCCGCCATGAACTTTGGCGACGGGTTGCCTGCGACTGGCTTGCCGGTCTGCTGGTCGAGGGACAAATTGATGATGAAGACGCCTTCGCCATGGCCCACGCGCTGGCCTACGGACTGGCAAAGGAGGCCTACGGGTTATAGGGGCGGCTCGTGCCCGTCTGTGAGTGCATAGTATCGAACCGCACTGGTCGGCCTCTTACCGGAATCAAGCGCAGATATTGGCCTGCGTCCACTGCTGGTCCACCAGCCGCCACATGTCACCTGTCGGGTTTATGTCTTTCAGCTCGGGTGGAAGACGGTGTTGGCGCACATTGTCGTAGCTGTATAGAGCGGCGAAGCGGCGGATGCTGGCCGGAATGCCGACTGATGTGAAGCCGGGATGACCTGTAGCCGGGAAGGGGCCGCCGTGATTCATGGCGGCGGTGACTGCTACGCCGGTGGGCATCTTGTCGTTCAACAGGCGCCCGACTTTGACGCGTAGCTGGGGCGCCAGTCTGTCGTACAGTTCGTCATCTGAGCCGGCGCTGTCGGTGTAGAGGCAGCCGGTCAGATTGCCTTCGAAACATTGGATAATCTGCTCCATCTGGTCGGCGTCCTGCGCCATTACGACCAGGGAGGAAGGACCAAATGCCTCGGTCTGCATGGCATGCGGATTGGCGAGAAACTCGGTTCCGGATACCGTCAACAATGTATTCTGGTAGCAGTAGCCGGGCGCATCCGCGGCTGCTCCGCCTGCGACCACCTTCGCGCCATTGCTGGTCAGAATCCGGATCGATTCGTCCATGCCCTCGGAGACGCCGCGATTGAGCAGGACGCCGGCTGCGCCGTCGTCAAAGAGGGCGGCTGCCTGGGCCACGAACTCTTCTGCTTCATCCCCTGCTATCGTCATTACAAGGCCTGGATTGGTACAGAACTGGCCCGTTCCCATCGTGCAAGAGGTGAAGAAGTCCTCTGCGATGGCTTGCGCTCGTTCCGAAATTGCGCCGGGCAGCAACAAGATCGGGTTGATACTGGACATCTCCAGGTAAATCGGCTTACCGTGCCTGTCGGCGACCTCTTTCAGCCTCATGCCGCCGTCGCGGCTGCCGGTGAACCCGACGGCGGCTACACGGAGGTCGGCGACCAGGTCGTACCCGTATTCAGGCTTGAAGCGGTAGATTAGCTGCACCAAGCCCTTGGGCGCGCCCGTCTCGTTGATAGCATCCAACGCGGCTTCGGCAAGTAGCTGGCTGGTGCGGGAATGGCTGGAGTGCGCTTTGGCGATGACCGGGCTGCCGGCGGCGATGGCCGCGGCGAAATCTCCGCCGGAGGCGCCATTAAAGGCAAAGGGGAAGTTGTTCGGCCCAAACACAACAACGGCTCCGGGCAGCGGGCCGTAGTGAGAACGAATGCCGGCCGCGGTGTCGATCGTAGCCTGCGTCCACGAGCGATCGCGTACGGCGGCGGCGGCCTGGCGCAGTTGGTCGGTCGTGCGAGGCAGCTCGATGGCACTCAGGCGGGTGGGCGCTGGCAGGCCTGTCTCAAAATGGGCCGCTTCGACCAGGGCCTCGGCTTTTGCTTCGATGCGGGCGGCGTAGGTGTCGAGAAAGTCGGCCAACAGCTGGCGGGGGGCGCTGCGCAACTCGGAGACTGCGTCGGCTGTCGCTTGCAGGACTGCTTCAATGTCATCCCATTCGGAGTAGGGAAAGGACCATGGCAGCTTTTCGCCGGTCATGGGATTGGTAGACTGGTAACTGCCGGTCGGATTGGCGGCAGAGCGAAATTCACCATTAATCAGTAGCGGTTGCAAAGACATTGCTTAGAAAACTCCCATCGGTTTCGTGAGGTGTAAGGTACTGCTTATTGAGAGAGGGATTTCCGCTCTCCTTTTCTCCAATATATTTTCTGTATTAGTCGACCTCGGCAGAACGGCGATGCCAATCCTCAGCGAAGAGGTTGAAGTGAACGCGGCGGCGGGGATTGGCGGCGACAACGTCCTCGTCGAGCGTGACGCCCAGGCCGGGCCCAGACGGCAGGGCGAAGTAGCCGTCTTCGATTTCGGGATTGCCCGGCGCAGCCTTCTTCACGTAGGCTTCGGAGAAGTCGTTGAAGTGCTCCTGGATTTTGAAGTTGGGCGTGCAGGCTGCCAGATGCAGTGCGGCCGCGGTCGAGATGGGGCCACCCACGTTGTGAGGCGCGATGAGCATGTAGTAGGCTTCGGCCCAGGCGGCCAGCTTCTTGGTATTGAGAATGCCGCCGAAGTGGGTGATGTCGGGCTGGATGATATCGCAGGCCTGGAGTTCGAACAGCTCGCGGTACTCGTACATGGTGTGCAGCCGCTCGCCGGTTGCGACGGGGATGCCCAGGGGCGCGATTGCGTCGGCTGCTTTCTTTTGCGCGGCCAGGTTTTCGGGCGGCACCGGTTCCTCCAGCCAGGAGGGTTTGAAGGGGGCCAGCTCGCGGGCGAACTCGACGGCGGTGGCTGGGTTGAAGCGGCCGTGCATCTCGATCATTATTTCTGTGTCGGGGCCAACCGCGTCGCGAACAGCTTCGACCAGGCCAATGACATAGTTCTTTTCGGCTCGCTCCATCTCATAGAAGCCGGCGCCGAATGGATCGAACTTGAGCGCCTTATACCCTTTGGCCAATACCTTTTTGGCGGCGGCGTGAAACTCATCCGGCGTCCGTTCCCCTGTATACCAGCCGTTGGCGTACCCCTTGATCTGGTGCCTAACTGCGCCGCCCAGCAGTTTGTAAACTGGCTGATTAAGCGCCTTACCGATAACATCCCAACAGGCAACTTCGAGAAGGGCGGTAACGGTCTGGGTGATCTCGCCGGCGCGTCCAAAGTCCTCCCGGAACATGCGGGCGACGAGGGCCTCGATATTGAATGGATCTTCGCCGAGAATGTAGCGCGGCGCGGCTTCGCTTAGGTAGCCGAGGACGCCGTCGGTGCGGTTGAGAGCGCGGCATTCGCCTACACCGACCAATCCGTCATCGGTCTCGACTTTGACGATGGTCAGGTTGCGCCATTCAGTGCCCAACACCATCGGCGTTACTTTGGATATCTTCATTGGGAACCTCGAATTAATGTATGAAATGCAGATCGGTTTCGCGCCTACTGTAGCGCAAGTGTGGGAAACGCGCCACATTTCGGGTGTGAAATCAGGTCTGGTTGCCGCGGTAGCGGGCCCCAACGAGAGGTCGAATACGCGCTACAGCACTAGTCAAGATTGACTCCGACCACATTTGCTTGCTATAATGGCGCTACAAGTTTCAATTGAGCGAGTATCAAAAGTGCGGCTGATGTGGCCGCAGTGGAGAAATACATGCCGAATATCAGGTCAGCCGCTAAGCGTATAGGCCAGGATGAGCGTCGTCGTGATCGTAATCGAGGATATCGCAGTGCAGCCCGCACTGCTGTAAAAAAGGCACGCGTGCTCATTGAGGATAGGGATCCCGGAGCGCACGGGGCGGTGCGCGATGCGGCCGTGGCGTTGGACAAGGCTGCCCAGCGCGGCGCGATCCATGCCAATAATGCGGCGCGGCGCAAAAAGAGATTAATGCTCCAGCACTCCAAATCTGTTGCGGCATAACTGACTGCCAAGACCAGCAGGGAAATCGTCCAAGCGCCAGTCAGGGCCGCTGATGACGATCGCCCATCGACAAGCCGCCTGAAGTTAACACAGGCGGCTTTTTCGCGTTCTCCGGCCTTGGTCAGGGGTGGCTATCCGCCCAGGCGCCAAGCCGCGCCACGTAGTCACACTCACTTTGCAGAACGCAAGATTTGCAGCGCGGGGTGCGTGCCCGGCACACTTCACGCCCGTGCCGGATGAGGTTGACGTGCAGGGCAAAATAGGTTTGCCCTGGCAGCGATTCCTCCCAGACGTCTTTGACCTTCTCGGCGGAAGCCCGCAGGCCGCTGATGCCCAGACGCTGCGTCTGGCGCTGAACGTGGGTGTCGACCGGAAAGGCTGCCATACCGTAGCTGAACAGAAGCACGATGCTGGCGGTCTTGTGGCCTACGCCCGGGAAGCGCTGCAAGTAGGACCGCGCGGCCTCAGGCTCCATTTCGCGGACGTGTTCCAGACTGTAGTCACCCTCCTCCCGCTTTAGAATCTCCAGCGTCTCGACGATGTGGGGCGCCTTCTGGTTATACATCCCGGCGACGCGGATGGCGTCTTTGACCTCTTCCAGAGGCGCGGTGCGCACCGCGTCCCAGTCGCCGGCGAAGCGCTGTTTGAGCGTTTCGAACGCCCTAGCGGAGTTGTTGTCGTTGGTATTGGCGCTGAGGATCGTATGGATGAGCTGCTCGAAACCTGAGCGGGAGGGCCGCCATTCAGGTAAGCCATATTCTTCCAGGAGCAACTCGTAAATCTTCCTGGCTTTGGCCTTTATGGCTCGTTTCGTTTCAGCCATTTCCCGTGTCCGTTCGCGCCCTGAAGGCTAATAGGGGCCTAGGCTTCAGTTGCAATGCGCGGCAGCCGCGCCATTAGCTGGCTGGTTACTTCGTAGTTGTTCGTCTCCAGCCGCACGGCAGCCTCCTCCGCGGAAATACTTGCGTCCTGCTGGTTGCCGATCAGAACGACCTCGTCGTCGCGTGAAACAGAAGTTCCGGACGCCACGATCTCGGTCACGTCAAGGAAGGCATGATCCATGCAGATGCGGCCAACAACCGGGGCTTCACGGCCGCGGATGAGAAGACGCTGCCAAGTCCTGGGACTGCGGGGAAAGCCGTCAGCGTAACCGACCGGCACAACTGCAACCGTACGCGGACCAGGGGCACGCCAGGCGTTGCCGTAGGAAACCGGTTCACCGGCAGTGAGGTTGCGTACCTGAGCGATGCGCGCCTTCCAACTGAGAACCGGTCGCATTTCGGTCGGTGCGGGCACCTCGGCACTGGGTGAGAGGCCGTAAAGAAGGATGCCGCAACGCACCGCGTCCAGATGGGCCTGGGGCAGATTCAAAGTGGCGGCGGAATTGGCGGCGTGTGCAATCGGCGGCCGGCATCCGGCCTGGGCTAGCCGACCCAACAGAGTGGTGAAGCGATGGAGCTGGTCATAGCTGTACGCTTTGTCAGCTTCATCGGCGGTGCTGAAGTGCGTATAGATGCCCTCCAGGTGAAGACTGGCATTGCGGGAGAGCAGAGAACATAGAGCGGGCGCTTCGGCTGGATCGATCCCCAGGCGGTGCATCCCGGTGTCCACTTTGACGTGAACGGTCAGCTGTCTGCCAAGGCGGGCGGCGGCCTCGGCGAATGCGAGGGCGGCGGAGACTTCATAGATTGTTGGGGTGAGATTGTACTCCAGCAGAGTTTCCGCGAGTTCCGGCGGCGTGTAGCCAAGCAATAGAATTGGAGCATGCACGCCGGCCTGACGCAGGGGAATCGCTTCGTTCACGGCGGCGACGGCGAGCCGGTCGACGCCGGCCTCCAAAGCGGCAGGAGCGATCAGATCGGCGCCATGGCCATAGGCATTGGCTTTGACGACAGCGTACAGAAGCCGACCTGGCCCTATACGCTGCCTCAGGAAGGCTACATTGCCTGCCAGGGCGGACAGATCGATCTCCAGCCAGGTCGGGCGCGGCGATTGCGGCGGGCCTCCTGGATCAGAGGGGGAGTAGCCGGCTACCATCCTTGTTTGGCCCTCAGCTTTTCCCATTCTTCCCATTCGAGACCGGCTTCGCCGAGGCGATTTGGCTTGCGGTCGCCGTGGTAGTCGCTGCCGCCGGTGGCGAACAGGCCGAAGCGCTTCGCCAGCTCGGCAAAACAGGAAATCGGCCTGTCGGTCGAGTCCCTTCCCTCGTCAGCATATGGATATTGGATTTCAAGACCGTCGAGACCCACATCGGCGAGGCGAGACACCGACTCTTCGAGACTGCGAATGCGCCGATAGATGCCGGGATGTGCGAGAACAGCCTTGCCGCCGGCGGCGTGTGTCAGTTCGATAGCGTCGATAACGCCCGGGATGAAGGTACGAGGCACGTTTGTAGGGTATTGGGCGTCGGACGCGAGGTACTTTTCGAAGACGTCGGTAATGGAAGAGAATTTGTGCGGGTTGTATTTTAGAGCGATTTGGGCGATGTGGGGACGCCCCGGCACGCCTCCTGCCAGCGCCAGTACTTCGTCAACCGGCACGTGCAGCCCATAGCTCTGAAGCCGCTCTACCTGGCGTGTTTTCTGGTCAAAGCGGCTTTCCTTGAGGCGTTCCAGCGTAGCGACCAGGGTTGCGTTGGCCGGGTCGATGCCATATCCCAAGATGTCGAAGTCTCGAAAGTCGTTTTCGCGGTCGCGAGCGGTACTGAACTCGACGGCGGGAAGCACGTGCACCCCTGCGGCGGCGCCGTGGGCCTGGGCGTCGGCCACGCCGAGTACGCTGTCGTGGTCGGTCACTGCCAGTACGCGGATGCCCAACGCCGCCGCCTTGGCGATCAACTCCTGCGGCGTGTCCGTACCGTCTGAACAGTTGCTGTGGGCCTGCAAGTCCACCGGATAGATACGGGTCGAATTGTTGCGCTGGACTTCCATAAGATCTTGGTCCGATCGCTGCATTTGGGCCGAATGGAAATGCCTGTCAGTTACAGGCTTCAGAAGGGATAAAAGAAAAGCGTCCGGGTGACCCCGGACGCTTTTGAGACCCCGCAATGCCGTGTGATCCAGTGGGTACGAACCGAAGTTCGTAGGTGGGCGCCGGCTGGTCGCTTCCGTCTTGCCCTAACCCTCAACGGGCGGGCTATCACATCTGCGCACCTTCGCCAAACTCCCCTGTTTCTGGTGTTGGTTCGCCCTCAAACTAGCCAATCACGGGCATTGCAGGGCTGCCTGGAAACTATAGCATATCCGGGATCGAATTCCAAACAAGAATATTGGTAGTTTGCCAGCCAGTCGCAGGCAGAAAAATCGGCTTGCAAGCCGCGTCATTTTTCTGTCTTGACCAGCCTTTTTGCGCAGCCACTATTCAGGAAATCTGACAGCGGCACCGGTTGGCAACCGCCAGGTTGGTGGAGCCGCACGGTTGCGCTGAGGGCGTAAGGTCGCTGAGGCATGGTTTTGGAGGGGGGCGTTGCGGGGGCGCAGCCCCTGCACAAGGGAGGCCGCTTGCGGCCGACCGCCAAAAAAACAGGCAAGAGAGGGAAGAGAACACCTCTGCTTGCCTTGTTCAGGTATGCGTTGAGACTGCTGCTGAGCAGTTACAATAGAGACTAAAACACACGCTTGACGCACAGCCGCTATTACGAGCCGAAATTCTGAGGGCAGGAGCTGTTCCAGGCAGATAGGCTCCTCTCCACGAGCGGGCTGAGCATCCTCCTATTGTGGATCCGTTTCCTGCTCCCTGACGGCGATGTGCAGTTCGGCCAGCTGATCGTCCTCGACTGGGCTGGGCGCCTCCAGCAGCAGGTCGGCACCGGTGGAGGTCTTGGGGAAGGCCATCACCTCACGAATACTCTGGGCATCGGCGAACAGCGCGACAACGCGCTCGATTCCCATCGCGATCCCGCCGTGGGGAGGGGCACCATACTGGAAGGCTTCGAGCATATGGCCGAACTGTTCGTCCACTTCAGACTCGCTCAGGCCCAGGCGCTGGAACATTCGCATCTGCTGCTCGCTGCGGTGAATGCGAATGCTGCCGCCGCCGATCTCCCACCCGTTGAGGACGACATCATAGGCTTTGGCCTTGACATCGGCGGGGCGTTGTTCGAGGATACTCCAATCCTCGTCGCGGGCACTGGTGAAGGGATGATGGATAGCCGACCAGCGATCTTCCTGCCTGTCATATTCGAGCAGAGGGAAGTCCACCACCCAGCAGAAGGCGAGGAGGTTGGGATCGATAAGATTGGTGCGTGCGCCGATCTCCAGGCGCAGGTTGGCGAGCGCAGGATTGGTCACATCAGGTTCGTCGGCTACAAGCAGAATCAGGTCACCCTGGTCGGCGGAAGCGCCGGCAACGATGGCGGCGATCTCTTCCTCGCTAAGGAATTTTGTGATTGGGCTGCGCAGGCTCTCGGCCGGATAGTTTCCATTGGCGTCGGCTTCGCCGGTAATGCCAATCCAGGCCAACCCCTTTGCTCCATAAGGTTTCACGTATTCGATCAGGCCGTCGATATCTTTGCGGCTCAGACTCGCGCCTTGCGGGTAGCGAATACCTTTGACGATACCGCCGGCGGCAACCGCGTTTTTGAAGACGCCGAAGCCGCTATTGCGCACAAGCTCGGTTACTTCAAACAGCTCCAGCCCGAAACGGATATCAGGGCGGTCGATGCCGTATTTGGCCATGGCCTGATCGTAGGTCAGCACTGGGAAGGGGACTTGCTGGATAGGCTTGTCGCTCACTTCGGCCGACAGGCTGATGAGCATCTCTTCGTTGAGGGCCATCACGTCGGCGGCCTCGACGAAGCTCATTTCCAGGTCGAGCTGGGTGAACTCGGGCTGGCGGTCGGCGCGCAGGTCCTCATCACGGAAGCAGCGCGCGATCTGAAAGTAGCGCTCTACGCCGGCGATCATCAGCAGTTGCTTCATCTGCTGGGGGGACTGGGGCAACGCGTAGAACCTGCCAGGATTCATGCGGCTGGGTACGACGAAATCGCGCGCGCCTTCCGGCGTGCTTTTGAGCAGGATCGGGGTTTCGACTTCGAGAAAGTCCCGATCGTAGAAAAAGTTGCGAATGAAGCGCACGATCTCGTGCCGCAGGCGCAAGTTACTGGCCAGCTTGGGGCGGCGCAGATCGAGGTAGCGATACTTCAACCGCACGGCCTCATCGACCTCATCACCCTGACTGCCGCTGATGACAAAAGGAGGGGTGAGGGCCTCGTTCAGGATTTCGAGGTCGGAGGCGATGACCTCGATTTCACCAGTCTCCAGTTCCGGATTTTCGAAGCCCGGCGGCCGTTTTTGCACGGCGCCGCTGACCTGGACAACGAATTCGCTGCGAATCTGGGAGGCGACTTCAAGAGTTCTGGAGCCATTAGTGCCATTGCTGGAGGGATTAGTTACGTCCGGCAGATTGAGGTCCGGGTCTTCGGACACTGTGATCTGGGTGATTCCAAAGCGGTCGCGCAGATCCAGAAAAATCAGACCACCGTGATCGCGGCGGCGATTGACCCAGCCGGACAGAGTGACCGATTTGCCAGCGTCGTTGGCGCGTAGTTCGCCACAGGTATGGGTCTTCAGCATGGCAGTGCTCCGTTTAGTTGGAACGATTAATTTTTGCAGAGTGACGGCGCACAGTAATTTGGAAAATATCTTGCGCTCTGTGAACCGTGCGGCCGTCCCGCTGCGTGCATCTCAAGTAAACAATTATAGATGGGACAGGGAGGGGATGCAATTTTTCGGCCCTGTCGGGATGATCACAATGGTGCGGGAAGTAGACTTGACGCGGAGTAGGTTGGCCTGTATGGTATGGAATTTGGGGAGCAGAGTTCCAGAGGGCCGAGGTCAGTTCACATTCCAGCCAATGGAGGGTATTGTCATGCCGGTGAAAATCGCGCAGGTAGAGAAGAGTTTCGCAAGTCCGGGGCCGCATCCCAACGGGCTCCAGGCCAGCGGCGATGGACTGTGGTGCATAGATCAGGGCAACAATAGGCTCTATCGGCAGGACTTTAGTTCGGGGGAAGTACTGTTTGACGTTCAGACCGATACGGTCCACTCAAGCGGAATCACTGTGGGGGGCGGATACGTATGGATCGCGTCCACTTATGAGAGGAAAATTGCGCAGTTGGATGCCGACACGGGCCGGACCGTCGCCAAGTACAGCTCACCCGGCGCTGGTGTGGTGGCATGGCGAGAGGGGGCGGCAGACGCTCAGGAGACAGGCGCTCATGGGCTGGAGTGGAGGGACGACAAACTGTATGTGGCTTCGCCGCCTTCGCAGATGGTGCATGTAATGGATCCTGACGGCTGGCAAGAGACGCACAGTTTTCGTGCGCCGGGGCTGCGTGTTCACGGCATTGCCTGGGCGGATGACGGGAAACTGTGGGTTTCTGATACATCGGCGGGCACGGTCTGCCTGTTGGACCCGGAGAGTGGGCGCATATTTGACGTGATGCGGGTAGAGGCGCCGGACGAAGTTCATGGCATGACGATACACGAGGGCGTGCTGTGGTTCTGCAACGCCGAAACCTGTGAGATAGGGAGATTGTTGGTCGAGTGAGGTTGTTCCTCAGTGAGGACTCAGGCCCACCTGAAGAGAATTGCCCAGAGGCAGGCGAGGAAACGAGTCTCCTGTTTGGTTTGCGGGCGGCAAGGAGCTATTTCGGCGGCACCATGTTGGGCTGAAAAAGTCAGCCGAAACGCCCAAATGTTGACCTCTGCTTAACCAGAAGTTAATGGCAGAGTGCTACAATTTCAGCAATCTTCAGGATACTGCAAGCGCCCAAGGGCTTGCAGTTGTCGCATTGAAGGCAGGTTGTTGGAAAACCGAGCAGAAGGCGCTTTCGTTGACGCAAAGCCGAGCTTGCACTATAATACGAGCGAAAAATCCGGCGTCGGCAGAGTGGCTCTGAAGATCTGGGGAATCGGCCTCCAAGTGGAAAGTACAGCTTCTCAAACCGCGGCAGTTCGTAGCGATCTGCGGCAACAAATGCGGGCGGCGCCCAGTTGGTTCCGCGGGCGGCAGGGCAGGAGAATGCGCGAGATGTTCCTGGCCTACTCGTTCCTGGCGCCAGCCTTCCTCATCATAGGTCTCTTTGGCCTATTCCCACTTGCCTTTGCCGCATTTGAAAGTTCACTGCGCGGTCTGAACAAGATCGTCGGGTCGTATGACGGCCTGGGCAACTATGTCAAAGCAATTGACAACCTGATCTACATTCTCGCGTTCTGGCTGGCTGCCGGGCTGGTCTACTTTGCTGTATTTACGGTGGCACGCGCGGTTCAGGATCAAAGGGAGCATCAGACAGAGTCGATGCGGTGGTTGCTGCCTGGGCTTCTGACGGCATTGGGCACTGCTCTTTTTACCCGTTTTGTCTATATTCTGCTGCCGGAGATGCTGCTGATTCCTTCAAAACTGCGAGGGCAGGCCAACACGCAGGAGGCATTCCGCGGTTTGGTGGTAGAGACATGGTGGCTGCCAAAAGTGCAGATCGCGTTGTGGATCGCAGTCCTCATTGTGGCCGGAGGCGGGGTTTGGGGACTGCTCGTAAATCGGCAGATGCCCACAGACAGGCGCGAGCGCACCTATTTCATGCCATTCTTCACTGCCGGCATCTGCTTGATAGGAGGGGCGGCGCTGGCCTGGTTGACGTGGACGGAGATCAACGCAGCCTATGCCGAAGCGCTGGAAGAGGGCGTGGGCCTGGAACTCTGGTCGCAGATAGTGACTATCAGCGCAGGGTTTCTGCTGCTGCTGCTGGCGTGGCGGCTGTGGGAGAGTGCGCGGGACCGCTCTTCCAATACAGGAATGGCCATGAGGCTTTTGGGCGCAGTTGTATTGATGGTGGGCGCCTGGGTGTTGATTGCTGAACTGCCGCGGGTGGTCTCGGCGGGCGACGAGGACTGGTGGAACGGGTTGATGGCGACCGTCTTTTATGTATTGGGGACGGTTCCGATTCAGCTGGGACTTGCACTGATATTGGCGGCGCTGCTATTCCAGAAGATTCGAGGGCAGACATTTTTCCGAGTTCTCTACTTTTTGCCTTACGTGGCGCCGTTTGTCGGCACAGCAGCCGTTTTCCGCATTATTTTCTCCAACCGGCCCACCGCACCGCTGAACAGCTTGCTGGATATGTTTGGTGCCGAACCGTTACTATGGTTGAGTGAGCCGGCCGGCATTATCCAAATGATTACGGGCGGGAAGTTCGATCTAGGTCCCATCCTGTCGGGTCCCAGCCTGGCGCTGGTGGCAATCATGCTTTACGGCATATGGACGTATGTCGGCTTCGATACGGTGATCTTTTTGGCCGGACTGGGCGCCATTCCCAGTGAATTGTACGAAGTAGCCGATATTGATGGCGCCGGGGGCTGGGCACAGTTCCGTCATGTGACGCTGCCGCTCCTTTCGCCGACGATCTACTTTCTTTCGCTCTATGCTGTAATTGGCACTTTCAAGGCTTTCAATCACATTTTCGTTTTGCGGCAGGCGGCGGCGCTGGGTACGACCGACACAGCCAGCATAGTCATTTTTCAAGCGTTCAAACGGGATACGCGCTATGGCTATGCCTCTGCTCTGGCCATTCTGCTCTTGATCATTATTATGGTGATTACGCTGATCAACAACCGAATCGCCAGCAGGAGGGTCTTCTATGGTTGAGGCGGTAGTGGGCGGCACAACCGTTACTACTCGGCAGGCAGATCCGGCGACGCGGCGGGCGGCACTGAACAAGGCGATCATCTATTCCGTGCTGATTATCGGGGCGGCAGCCGCGATCCTGCCCTTTCTCTATACGGTCAGTGTATCGTTGATGAACCTGACTGAAGCAACCGGGGGGCGAGCTCTTCCCGCCACGCCACAGTGGAGCAACTATGTCGAGGCCTGGCGTGACGCGCAGTTCTCACGGTATTTCATGAATAGCGTCAAGATTACACTGATTTCGGTCGGTGGGGCGGTAGTTTTCTGTGCGCTGGCGGCCTACGCCTTTGCGCAGATGGAGTTCCCAGGCAAGGGCTTTCTGTTCACACTGATGCTCTCGACGCTGATGTTGCCTGAGGCGATAACGTGGGTGCCGAACTTCATTACAGTTTCCTGGTTAGGGCGCATCAGTCCCGTGCCGTGGATTAACAACTGGCCATCGTTGACGATTCCATTCATGGCGAGCGCGTTCGGAATCTTCCTGCTGCGCCAATTCTTCCAGCAGATTCCTCGCGAACTGTGGGACTCGGCGCAGATAGACGGATCCGGGCATATGCGTTATCTGCTTACAGTGGTCCTACCGCTTTCAAGCGCGGCGGTGATGACGCTGGTGTTGTTCGGGTTTGTCGGTGCATGGAATGCGCTGGCCTGGCCTATTCTTGTAACTACCACGGCGGACTGGCGGCCAATATCATACGGCCTGCTCGTCTTTCTGGACGAGGCCGGGGCGTTCCTGCATTTGCAAATGGCCGGGGCAATTATCACGATGCTGCCAATCGTAATCCTGTATTTCTTTACGCAACGCCATTTCATCGAAGGAATTGCCACGACCGGGCTAAAGGGGTAGGAGGGTCCATTCAGGCAAGGAATTGAACAGACGCGATTTCTCGGTTGCAGTCTTATGAGTCGTTCTTTCCGTTTCAGTATTCAACCACAACAGGAGACCAAACCCTATGAATACAAAACGAATGTGGATGTTGGCAACGCTTCTGATCGGCGCGCTCGTATTGGCCGCTTGCCCGGCACCGGCTGCAGAAGCGCCGGCGGCCATGGAAGAGGAGTCCTCGGCGAGCGAGGCGATGGATGAGGGGCCATGCGCACCAGCGACAGACGGCGCGCTGGCCGGCATCGACCCGCGCGGCCAGACTATAGTCTGGTGGCATCAGCACCGAGGCTCACGCGAGGAGAAGCTGGCGGTGATTGTCGAGGACTTCAACAGTAATAACGAGTGCGGCATTGTCCTCGACGCGCAGAATCAGGGCGGTTATAACGACATCCGTGACAAGGTAAATGCCAGCACGGCATCTGGCGAGCAGCCTGCCAGCCTGATTGTTGGTTACCAGAATGACCAGGCCTTCTACCAGTTGAACGAAGTGCTGGCCGACTTCGACAAGTTCATTGATGATCCAACGTGGGGTCTGTCAGCAGAGGAGAGGGCCGACTACTTCGCCAGTTTCATGGAGCAGGGCGTCCATCCAGTCTTTGACAGCCAACGTTTGGGTTTCCCGCCCAACCGTTCGATGGAGGTCCTCTATTACAACCTGACTTGGTTGGAAGAGTTGGGTTTCGCCGGGCCGCCAGGAACACCCGAGGAGTTTGAAGAGATGGCCTGCGCCGCGGCCGAGGCGAATGGCGATGGCACCGGTGGTTACATCTTGCGCGATGACGCATCGGCGTTGGCTTCCTGGACCTTCGCCTTGGGCGGAGATGTGCTGAATGAGGACAACACCGGTTATGTCTACAATGGGCAGGCCACGATCGACGCTTTGACGATGCTGAAGCGCATGTTTGATAACGGCTGCGCCTATTTCTTCACCGAAGGCTACCCGAATCCAGAGTTTGCGGCGCGACGGGCGAGCTTTACGCAGGGCTCCAGTTCGGGCCTGCCCTTCTACGCCAACGACATGGTTACGATCGCCGAAGAACAGGGTCGTGACATGGACGTGTGGAGCGTGACCGCGATTCCGCACACGACTGAGAATCCGGTGCAGAATATCTACGGCGCCGACGTCATGATCACAGCTGGGCAGCCAGAGCAGGAGTTGGCCGCGTGGCTGTTTATCAAGTGGTTCACGTCTCCGGAAGTACAGGCCCGCTGGGTAGAGGCGAGCAACTACTTCCCCACCCGAGCAGGAACGGAAGCGCATCTGAGTGGATACGTGGAGCAGAACCCGCAGTATGGCGAGGCGCTGGCTTTGCTTGGCCACGGCGCGTACGAGCCGCAGCTCATCTCCTATCAGGCTGTGCGGGATGCAGCTCAAACGGCCTTCAATGAGGTTTTGCAGGGCGCGGACATCCAGGCGACGCTTGATGCGTTGACGGACACGGCAAATGAATTGCAGGAAGAGTTGATGGGTGAGGTGCAGTAGGAGGTAGGCTCAGATGCTGTAACGGCATCGAACTGACAGATTCAGATGGTTCACAGAGTGGAGGGGTTGCCCCTCCACTCTTATTTTTTTCAGCTTGACGACTTTTCGGTAGTCTTGTCCTTATTGGCAGGCCCTCTACGCGGGCGGCTGCGGAAATCCAGTTGCTGGAATCGCTCGTAGTGGCGTTTACTGCCGTCTTCCTGTTCCTCCCCACCCCATTCTCGCATGCGTTTCTCGGTGGCCTCGAGGTCGTCGAACTGGCTTTCGTGGCAGAGAATCGACTTGATTTTCAGTTCCAGGTCATCTGTGATGTCTACTTCAACGTCGGCCTCTTCGGCATGGCTGATGTAGAGCTGGCTGATATTGTGGGGAGGATAGCCCTCGTTCGTCAGGTCGGGATAGAACATCGGGTTGTCGGCTGCCGGGAAGATCGCTTCGAGCGCGATGATTCCGGCGTTGCGATGGTCGGGATGGTTGATGTAGCCGCGCCCGGAGACGTAGCGGTCGGGGCTGTTTGTAATAATCAACTGAGGCCGAAGGCGGCGGATTTCACGGCATACCCGTTTGCGGATCTCTGGTGTTGGGCGCAGGAACCCATCTTCCTCATCCATAAACAGGACATGTTTGACGCCGGAGAGCGCGGCCGCCTTGCGCTGCTCCTCCTTTCGCATGAGTATGAGCTGTCGGCGAGTGATAAGCGGATTGTGGTTGCCCTTGTCGCCGTTGGTCAGGATCATATAAGTGACCTCGATGCCCTGGCGTGCCATTTGGATAGCGGAACCGGCACAGGAGAAGTCGGGGTCGTCGGGATGCGCCATGATCACCATAGCGCGCTCCACCTCCGACCAATCCGGTGGTTTCAATTCGCGGGATTCGGACATTGCGTTTGCCTCCTGAGACAACAAGAGAGTCTGCGGACAGAAAAGCCCCTGCAGGCGCAGGGGCAAAGTTTCACAAATCGATCGAACCGGCCTTTAAACAGTAGATCCTGCTGTTAGTGTATTCAGCGCAGAATCTTCTGCCATTTCTCCTTATCCCAAGGAAGGAGATCAGGCGAGTCAGGCCGGCAGGATGGACCACAGGTTCGCTCGAGAAAGGTGCGTAGGATCAGACCATGTCGAGAGCTGCGTAGCCGGGTCCTTCTTCGAAGTACATGGCGTTCAGTTCGGTTGTGTAGGCATATTCTTCCGGCAAATCTTCTTCGGCCAGAATAGCATCGGTCGGACACTCAGGTACACATGCACCGCAATCGATGCAAGTTTCAGGATCAATATAGTACCAGGGCCATTCCTCTTCAGGCATACCTGGGATTATGCATTCCACCGGGCAGACCTCTACGCAGGCACCATCCCGAATGCACAAATCAAAGATAACATGGGTCATTGGATTGACTCCTCCATCAAGCTAGAGTAAGACAGAATGTGAATCGGTAGCGTTTTTTCGTTCTTGCTAGGGATCCAAAATCACCATACACCAGATATGTTAGCCAGTGCAAATCTTTTTGCAGTTAATTTTATTAAATCTTACGAGTAGCTGATATGGCTCCAGTCATCGAGCCTTGAAACCCACTGCGAAACAGTTTTTTGACCCTGCGGTGAGAAGGATGTCTTTGTAGCTCGATTGCTTTTGATCGGCCAAGGTGTGGGGCTGGGTCGGGTCAGTCGTCGCGTTCGGCAAGGGGGAACCTGGGCTCTACGTCGGGATTGACAATGTTTTCGGGGGGAGGCCAATACCCACTCAGCACTGCGGCGGCATTGGCAATGCCGCCGTCGGATACGTCTTGCATCGCCTGAACCGAAATGGCACCGACGTGGGGCGTGAGTATCACATTGTCGAGTGACAGCAGGGGGTGGTCCGGGGGCCTCTCTTCCTGGACAAACACGTCTATGCCTTCGAACGTGTCGATTCCGGCTCCTGCCAGGGCACCTTCGCGCAGTAGTTCCACCAATGCCGTCTCATCCACGATCGCCCCGCGCGAAGTGTTGATCAGGTAGGCCCCAGGCTTCATTGTACGTAACCTGGCCTCATTGAGGAGGTGGTGAGTCTCTTCGATCAGAGGGAGGTGAAGAGACAGGTAGTCCGACTGCGCCAGGACTTCCTCCAGGCCCATCATTGCAACGCCCAATTTGTCGGCGTCTTCTGTGGGTGCGTCCATATTGCGACGGGTTGCGATGACTCGCATCCCGAAGCCCTGCGCCCGGCGGGCGACAGCACGGGCAGAGTTGCCGAAGCCGACCAGACCGAGAACGCTGCCGGCAAGACGTTGATTGGTGGAGGCCTGGCTACGCCCCCTGCTCCAGGCGCCTTCAGACATAGCCTGCGACATCTGCGGCAGTTTGCGTGCGAGGGCAAGCAGCAAAGCCATCGTATGGTCGGCCTGCTCTTCGACGCAGAAAGTAGGCACATTGGTAACGAGAATGCCTTTGCGGGTCGCGGCCGCGACATCGATCTTGTCGGTCCCTGTGCCGAGGCGCGAGATTACGCGGCAGCGGCTCAGGCTTTCGATTACCCCTTCGGGCAGTGCGGTCGAGACTACAAAGATGGCGTCATGGTCGGCGACGCGAGGGACAATCGTGTCGGGCGTGTTGGCTTCCACCTCAAAGGGATGGAGGTGGTGCTCGTGAAAGAGATCCCTTTCGTATTGGGACATCGGTGAAAGCTCGGCGTTCAGACGAACCACGCGGAAGTCTTGTAGATGATTCCAGTCGGACATGGGATGGCCTCTTGCTGTTTACTCCACGTTTTGACGTTTCCTAAGCCTGCTTTGACACCTAGCGGAAGGCCAGTACAGGGAGAGTCCGTGGCGTATGCGGGTCGAGGCCAAAAGCCTTCTTACGCACAAAAACCGCTTTCGAACTCACTGGGGTTGTGCTACGATTTCGACTAGAGAAAGTATACTGTCAATTGTTTTCGCCTGTCAATCAGGTAGTGATCATCGCTGGCCCTCTTCGGTTCCGGATGCCTGACTTCGGCGACGCGCGTGCGCGACTTCCAGCAGTTACTGATCTTCCTGCCCGTGGTCGTCTCGTTGGTGGCGATTTCGTTTCCATTCAAGATGGAGGTGAACCCCCAACTCGGCCAGATCAGTCAGATTCTGAAATCATGGAATCCCGCCAAAATAGTTCCTCATCAGCCGCGAGACTGTGCTTTACACGGTGATCGGGGTGGACATCTGAAAGGTGCTTGGCTCTTACGTAGTGGCCCTACGTGCGGCATTTGGAACTGCCCGCAAGAGATGCATGATGCGCCCAAGGTGGAGCTATTGAACGCAGTCGGTTAACGGAGCCGGGAAGCGAGATCGTACCGATAGTGAAACGGCAGTGCATTTCCAGCTTATGAAGAGCGACTATACGGCCACAAGTTCCAGACATCGGATGGCGACCCTGCTCGAAAAAGTTCGCGTTGCGGTGATTCATGTGGTACTGCTGGCGTTCGCCTTCACTTCGGTCATGCCGTTCGTGTGGATGTTCTTCGGCTCGTTCAAGTCTTATGTCGAACTCACCAGCGGTGAAAGCCTCGTGCCGCAGGTCTGGACGTTGGACAATTACCGCACCATCATCTTCCGGGCGAACTTCCCAAAGGCGTTTTGGAACAGTGCAGTCGTATCGTTGGTCGTATCGGGCTGCGTGGTGCTGACTTCGGCGGCGGCGGCCTACGTCTTCGCCAAATACCGCTTCTGGGGAAAAGAACAACTATTCATCGTAATCCTCTCTACGATGATGGTCCCATTTGCGGTCGTCCTGGTGCCCCTCTACGTGACCATCGCCGACATTGGGTTGTACAACAAGCTGGGAGGGGTGATCGTACCGGTCCTGTTCTCCACGTTTGGCATCTTTCTGATGCGCCAGTTTCTGGAGGGGATCCCCTCCGACCTGATCGATGCCGGCCGCATTGACGGTGCCTCGGAATGGTGGATCTTCAGCCGCATCATCATCCCACTTTCCACGGCGCCGATGGCAGCTTTGGCCGTCTTCACCTTTCTATTCAACTGGGACAACTTTCTGTGGCCGTCGGTGGTTCTGACAAGTCCGCAGTCGCAAACGTTGCCCCTCGTCCTGGCCGGGCTGCGCAGCCTCTATCTGGACCGCTATGAGATGTGGTCGGCCGGCTCCATGCTGACCGTGGCTCCGGTCATGCTGCTTTACGCGGTGGCGCAAAAGCAGTTCATTCGGGGAATCACCATGACCGGGCTGAAAGCGTAGGAGGAAGAGTTGAAGATCCAGAAACTGGAGACAGTCTGGTTTGAAGAGCAGTTTAATACGCTCTGGCTGCGCATTCACACCGACGTGGGGCTGGTAGGGTTGGGCGAAACATACTACGTGGTGCGCTGTGGCGGCGGTAATACATGATGTCTTTGCCAACCTGCTGGTAGGGCGCTTTGTTCTCGATATCGAAAACCATTGGAGCAACTTGCTCGCCACTGTGAACTTCTTCAGAATTGCCGGTGCCAAAATGCGCGCAATCCCGTCTGTTCAAGTGGCTCTATGTGACCTGCTTGGACGGTAAACAGGCCAGCCCATTTGCATCCTTTTGGGCGGGCCCAGCGGTGACCACTTCTTAGTTTTTGAGTAACTACTAAGCCACAGTAGCTGACCAGCCAGTCGTCCTTGGAACCATTCAGGCTCTTGGTGACGCAACTGGTGTACAGCCGCCGCCATGCTCGCCAGCCGACACGTTGCGATGAAGGCACACGGTCAGTGAGGCCTGATTTTGTAGGGGGGCGTTGCGGGGGCGCAGCCCCTGCACAAGGGAGGGCCGAAGGCCCGACCGCCCAGAATACAACAATGAAGGGAGAAGAACACCTTTGCTCCCCTCGTTCAGTGTTGCGAATCAGTTGCGGCTGAGTAGTTACGTTTTTGACACTTGTGTAAGCCATGGCCCCCAAATGGACTACCACGCCTGGATGGAGGGTCGAGTAGGCGACCTGGTGCAGGAGCTGCTGGCAGCGGGTGGTCGGGCAATGAATGTCTGGCAATGGGATCAGTTCGGCGGTCAAACGCACCACGCGGAAATCTTGTAGATTACGCCAGTCAGACTTGGGATGGCCTCCTGCTATCAACACTCCTTTGCCGCGTTCTCAAAGCCTGCGTAGACGCCCTGTGGAAGGGGAGTTAAGGCGAGTCCGAGGCTTATGCGGAGTCGCGGGTAAGAGCCTCTTTTGCGCAAAAAAACTGCTTGCGAACTCACTGGGGTTGTGCTAGGATTTTGCCTGGAGCAAAAATATTGTCAATTGTTTTTGCCTGTCAATCAAGTGGCGATTTCCCCTATCTTTCAGGAGAATAGATCATCAACCCATAGCCATTCTTTTAGCCCTTTGATTCGGTCAGATCATAGGCACGTAATTACTGTTACAAAAGGGGCTCCGACGCCCGGCGGCATGCTGATTATCCCGTCCGACCCACGTGGTGGATTGCCTTACCTAATGTGAGGGCGGCAAGAGATCCCTTGGGACAGCCCAACTGGCCAAATTAGAGCCCAACGCGAGTTCTCGTAGCCATTTTGCACTAGCATCCCATGCAGTTTCTGAACGTCACGTTACCACTCTGAAAGGAGAAAAGACGATGAATCACAGAGCTATGAGCAGGCGATCATTTTTGCGGCTCGGCGGCATTGCCGTTGTTGGCGGCGCGTTGGCAGCTTGCGCGCCAGCCACGCCAGCGCAGGAGAGTTCGGGGGGAGAGTCCGCCGCGTCTGAGATGCAGGCTGGCATTGAGGGCAGGGAGTATATCTTGTGGGGATTGCAGTATGACCCCCACGTAGAGCGTTACCACATGCTGTCTGATGCCTTTAAGGAAGTGTCCGGCGCAGTGGCGGTTGTGGAGCCGCAGGCGTGGCCGTTGGAGACCAAAGTAATCTCGGCCATGGCCGCGGGTACGGTTCCCGACGTGACCTGCATCATGGGCAAACAGCTTGTGCCCTTGCTGGAACAGGGGGCCTTGATACCGATGGCAGAGGCAGTATTCGAGCCTGCCGGCATCGATCCTGATGAGTTCTTCAATCCCGGCGCGATCGGCGCATACTTCTACGACGGACACCATTGGGGTGTCCCGGTCGAGGACAATAACGTGGGGCAGGCGGTCGGCGTGCGCACTGATTGGGTCGAGGAGGCCGGCGACGAGGCCATGGAAATATGGAACAACGCGCTGGAGTTGGGTTGGTTTGACAGTTTCGAGTCGGTCTGGCATTTGGCAGAGATTCTTCAGCAGACCGACGACGACGGCAATGTCAAGGTCTGGGGCTTGAACGGCCAGGGTTGGGACAACCGCACCTGGATGGGCATCATGCGCGACCTGGGGCAGGACTGGTGGGACTCCGCCAACCAGGAGTTTTTCCTCAATAGTGAAGCGGCTATGGAGGCCCTCAGGATCTATGTAGACGAGCCCATCTTCCAACGCGGGATCGAGGCACACTTGGATACGTCTCACTTCAATGCTCTCTTGGCTGGGCGAGTTGCCGTGGCGATGGGGAACAACGCGATGGCCGGCGAGGGGGCCAAGATCGGCCTGCCAATCGAAGCGGTAGCAAGACCGCCTACTACACTGGGACAGGATCCGCTTTTCGTCGGTGAAGGCGGTTGGGGGTTCGAGGTGCCAAAGGAAGCGGAGAGTCAAGACGTAGGGATTGAGTTCCTGCGCTATATGTGTACTTATGATGCGCAGTATATCTTTTCGGGAATCTACGGTGGTAGTATGCCTGCTGCTGTCGAAGTGATGCACTCCGACATTTACGAGGGCGATAACCCTGTTAAGCGCAGCGTACGTCGCAGCGTAAATGTGCTAACCAACACGGTGTACTATGGCTGGGGATTCGGAATCCCCTCCGAGATGGAGCGGATCACGTCAACGGCGATCACACAGGTGCGCACGGGCGAGTTGGTCATCGCCGAGGCGTGTGATCAGATGCAGGCCGAGATGATTCAACATCACGAGCAATGGCTGGAAGCCCAGTCATAAGCACCGCGTAAACGACGGAAGGAATGGAGCAGGTTTCCACGCAGATTTGGGAACCTGCTCGCCCCTTTGGAGAATAGAATGAATAGGCCTTGTCCGGTGATTCTGCCTTCGGGGGAGTCAGAGTGATGGTAAGACAGCCTGGTGACCGGCTTACGGAAACGCGCCGAATTTTGCGCAAGCCTCAATTCTGGTTCGGCCTGGCCGTGCTGTCCCCGCTGATCATCTGGTACGTCTGGTTCGCTTTTTCGCCGATCCTGCGCGCTTTCTGGATGGCAGTGGTCGAGTACAAGATCCTGCAGCCCGACCAGAGTCCCTTCGTCGGTCTGCGGCATTTCCGAATGCTGTTCGAATACAATTTGTTCTGGGTTTCGATCCGCAACACGCTCGTCTATGCGATGGTCTTCTATGCTGGCATGGTTCCGCTGGCCCTCTTCGTTTCCGCCTGCCTGACTTCGGTGACGCGCGGGCGCAACTTTTATCAATTCGTAATCTTCCTGCCCGTGGTCGTCTCGCTGGTGGCGATCTCGCTCCTGTTCAAGATGCTGATGAACCCCCAACTCGGTCAGATCAATCAGATTCTGAAATCAGTGGGAATCCCGCCAAGCCAGTTCCTCACCAGCCATGAGACTGCGCTATATTCGGTGATCGGCGTGGACATCTGGAAGGCGCTCGGCTTCTACGTGGTGATCCTGACCGCGGGCATGTTGAACATCCCGGAAGAGATGTATGACGCGGCCAAGGTGGACGGGGCGGGCATCTGGCAACGGTTCTGGCGTGTAACTCTGCCGCTGCTGGGGCATACGCTAACGCTGGTCAGTGTTCTGATCGTGATGCACGGTTTGCAGGTATTCACCCAGGTTGTGGTCATGCCCTCACAAGCGGGCGGGCCGGGCAATGCCACTTACGTAATGAACTTGCTCGTATACAACGAAGCCTTCACCAATCTTCGCTTTGGTTTCGCCACCGCAACCGCCTTTACTCTCTTTATCTTCGTATTCGTGATCACCGTTGTGCAGTTGCGGATTCTGCGGCCAAGCTGGAGCTATTGAACGAAGGCGGTTAGCGGGGGCGGGAAGCAAGATCGGTCCGGCAGCGAAACGGCAGTGCATTTACAACATATGAAAAGCGACAACACCGTTACAATTTCCAGATACCGGATGGCGACCCTGATCGAGCAGGCCCGCTTTGCCTTGATCCATGCAATTCTGCTGGCTATCGCCTTTGTTTCGGTCATGCCGTTCGTGTGGATGTTCTTCGGCTCCTTCAAGTCGTATGTCGAACTCACCAGCGGTGAAAGCCTTGTGCCGCTGGCCTGGACTGTGGACAACTACCGTGCAATCATCTTCCGGGCGAACTTCCCACAGGCTTTTTGGAACAGCACGATCGTATCTCTGATAGTAACGGGCTGCGTGGTGCTGACTTCGGCGGCGGCGGCCTACGTCTTCGCCAAGTACCGATTTTGGGGCAAAGAGCAACTCTTCATCGTGATCCTCTCAACGATGATGGTCCCGTTTGCGGTCGTCCTGGTGCCCCTCTACGTGACTATCGCCGACATCGGGCTGAACAACAAGCTGGGCGGGGTGATTGTACCGGTGCTGTTTTCCACGTTTGGCATCTTTCTGATGCGCCAGTTTCTGGAGGGGATCCCCTCCGATCTGATCGATGCCGGCCGCATTGACGGTGCCTCGGAATGGTGGATCTTCAGCCGCATCATCATCCCACTTTCCACGGCGCCGATGGCAGCTTTGGCCGTCTTCACCTTTCTTTTCAATTGGGACAACTTCCTGTGGCCGTTGGTGGTCCTGACAAGTCCGAAGTCGCAGACGTTGCCCCTCGTCCTGGCCGGGCTGCGCAGCCTTTATTGGGAGCGTTATGATATGTGGGCGGCCGGCTCCATGCTGACCGTGGCTCCGGTCATGCTGCTCTACGCCGTGGCGCAGAAACAGTTCATTCGGGGCATCACCATGACCGGGCTGAAAGCGTAGGAGGAAGAGTTGAAGATCCAGAAACTGGAGACAGTCTGGTTTGAAGAGCAGTTTAATACGCTCTGGCTTCGCATTCACACCGACGAGGGACTGATCGGTCTAGGCGAGACTTACTACGTGCCGCGTGCGGTGGCGGCGGTGATACATGATGTCTTTGCCAACCTGCTGGTGGGCCGCTCTGTTTTCGACATCGAGAGCCACTGGAGCAACATGTTCGCAACGGTGAATTTCTTCGGCTTTGCCGGCGCGGAGACGCGCGCCATTTCGACGGTTGACGTGGCACTGTGGGACTTGCTGGGGCAGTATACAGGCCAGCCCATCTACAACCTGCTGGGCGGGCGCAGCCGCGACCGCATCTCGATCTATAACACTTGCGTCAGCCACGGCCCCCATTTGGACTACCACGCCTGGAGTGAAGGTAGGGCAGGCGAACTGGCGCAGGAGTTGCTGGCTACTGGGACCAAAGCGATGAAAATCTGGCCCTGGGATCAGTTTGGCGTTTCGCTGGGCGGTCCTGTTGGTCAGCGCGCCGGCGTGAGCGCGGTGGGGCCTGTCGGACACTACCTGGATCCTGATGACCTCAGACGCGGTCTGGAACCGGTCCAACAGATCCGGGAGGCCGTGGGAGACAAGATGCAGATTGCGATTGAGGGGCACGCGCGTTGGAACCTGCCAATCGCAATAGATATAGGCCGTGCGCTGGAACCATACGACATAATGTGGCTTGAAGAGATCATCCCCGCCGACAATGTCGATTCATACGCCCGTTTGGCCGCGGCTACAAAGGTGCCGCTGTGCGTGAGCGAACGGCTTTTCACCCGGTTCGGCTTCCGGCAGGTCGTGGAAAAGAATGCAGCCCACATCGTAATGCCGGACATGGCCTGGACCGGCGGCTTGACCGAGACCCGCAAGATCGTCTCTCTGGCGGACACATACTACCTTCCCTTTACGACGCATGACACGATAGGCCCGGTAGCGTTGTGGTCGGCGGCCCATTTGGCGGCGCACGCGCCCAATGCCATGATAATGGAGACGGTGCGCGCCTATACAGAGGGCTGGTACAATGATGTGATGACCGAGAGGTTGGTGATCCGGGAAGGCCATCTGGAGTTTCCGGACCGGCCTGGCCTCGGCACGGCGTTGCGGCCGGAGGTGCTGGCGCGTGGTGATGTCCACATTGAGGTCAGCGACGCGTCGAGTCTTAAGGATGTTTCAGGGGGATAGGTGAGACTCTTTCTGGCAATCGTGCGGCCCCACATTATGAATTCGTCGTTGGCGCAGAGGGACTAGCAACGCACTTGCGAGAACCCGGTCTAAAATCCACGGCGCTACCTACTGTTTGTCCCACTTGAGACCTAGACCTTGCAATTCCCTGAGGAGAGGGTTTGCGCCCTCGAACTCAGGATGCAGATCGCGGTTTCGTCATGTTTTCATATTGCCTTTGATTCGGGAGAGAATCGTAATTCCTCCCACATTAAGAGGTTGTGTAGCATTATTGGTTTTGAAGGGCCTTTTGAGACAGTTTCAGGCTTGCAATATGTATAATTATACATAATAATTCACCGATGAGAGTTGAATGGTCAGAGGCAAAGCGAATTTCCAATCTTCGCAAGCACCACCTGGACTTTGTTGATGCGAGAGTAGTCCTTGAAGGAGCGACAGTTTCATTTGAGGACGACAGATTTGATTACACCGAGGACAGGTTTATCTCTATTGGAATGTTGAAAGGGACTGTGGTGGTTATTGCTCATACTGAGAGGGAAGACGCGGTTCGAATCATTTCAATGAGAAAGGCAACGAACAATGAACGAAGAAACTACCTTGGAGAGTTCGCAGACGAATTGGGAAGTTCTGGAAGAATTGAAGGATGAGGATATCGATCTTAGCGAGATTCCTGAAGTTACTGCAGAACAGATAGCTCGCTCCTCCTTACGCGTTGGGGGTGAGCCTATTTCAAGACGCAAGGTGCGGGTCAATATCTATCTGGACGCTGAAATAGTTGCGTATTTTAAGGCTCAAGCAGGAGGCCGAGGATATCAAACATTAGTCAATGAGGCGTTAAAGGAAAATATCAGGATGAAAGGAATTGAGTCGCTTCTGCGGCAGGTGATACGAGAAGAAATGAATCCAGGCGCAAACACAGTGTGATATCCGTAGGCTTTTGCCTGAAATGTTGGCCGTCGATTTCCGCATTTGTCTGTCATTTGTAGCCCGCGGCGGGCAGATTTTGCAGTGAAAGGTTAGTCTAGAACAGTGTTACCTCTCTGGGTGCGCACAACGGGAAACAGTTAGAACATAGGCGCATTCTTCATTTGAACGCGATTGACTTACTCCAATGAGCCAATAGAGAAGAATCCATGAATACGAAAGTCGTGATTGCATACCCCGGATTCGGGGATATCGAAATTGAAAAAGAGATACTCAGCGCGGCCGGCCTGGAAATTGAGCATGTCGGCAACCTGGAGACTGAGCAGGCCTGGGCGGCCGCACGGAGCTGCGATGCTCTGATGGTTACTATCCAGCCTGTGCAAAAGGATCTCATTCATAGCCTGGAACGCTGCCGACATATTTGTCGGGTTGGCACGGGACTGGACGCCATCGACATTGCTGCCGCTACTGAATGCGGCATCTGGGTGACATATGCGCCCGACTATTCGATTGATGAGGTCTCTACCCATGCAATTGCGCTGGTACTGGCCCAGGCGCGCGGGCTGCCCGGTCTCCTCGGCGCGACACGCCAGGGCATCTGGAACAGTGAGTCTGGCGGCATCCTTTACCGGCTCAGCGAACAGACGCTGGGAGTCGTCGGTTGCGGTCGAATAGGCCAAGCCACAGCAGCCAAGGGCCGCGGTTTGGGGCTTAGAGTACTAGCCTACGACCCTTACGTGGACGTGGCGACAATGGAGGAACTGGGTGTACAGGTTGTTGATTTGGAGACGGTGTTACGTAGTTCTGACTATATTTCGCTACATTCACCCCTGACGGATGAGACCAGCCGCATGATCAACGCTGAGACGCTGGCGCTGATGAAGCCGACGGCCTACCTGGTGAACGCGGCGCGCGGCGGGTTAATAGACGAGGACGCGCTTCTAGCAGCGGTTCAGAATGGCCAGATCGCGGGCGCCGCGCTGGACGTTTTGGCGGTCGAACCGGTGGCGGCAGACCATCCTTTTCTGGAGGAAGAACGCATCTTGCTCACGCCCCATGCGGGATGGTATTCTGAGGAATCCAAGGTCGATGTGCGGGTGCAGGGAGCGGAAGAGGTGGTACGCGTTTTGCGCGGCGAGCGGCCGCGTGCGCCGGTGAATGATATCCCAGAAAAATAGCAGTGGCAGAGGAGAACGAGCGCAATGACCCACCCACTCTTTGATCTGACAGGTCGCGTGGCTGTCGTTTCGGGCGCGGCAAGCGGCATGGGCCGCATAACATCAATAGCCTTTGCCGAGGTTGGCGCGGATGTTGTGCTGCTGGACATCAATGAGGCCGGTGCGCAGGAGACCGCGCACGAGATTGAACAGTTGGGCCGCAGGGCCCTCCCACTCAACTGTGACATTTCGAACGCGGACCAGATCCGGGCCGCTTACGAACGAGTCGACAGCGAATTGGGCAGAGTAGATGTCCTCAGCAACATTGCCGGCGAGGGCATCCGCAACGATCCTCTTGAACTGACCGAGGACGAAATTCAGCAAGTGATGCAGAACCTGGTTGTCGGCCGCTATATTTGCACACAGGAAGCGGCCAAGCGGATGATGGCGCAAGGGCGGGGCAGCATTTTCAGCATCGTTTCCATCGCCGGGTTGAGCGCGCTAGGCCGCAACCATATTGCCTACAGCATGGCGATGGGCGCGGTTGCGGCGATGACACGGGAATTGAGCACTGAGTGGAGCAGCCTGGGCGTGCGCGTCAACGCCATTGTATGCGCCCAGATTATGAACGAGGACTTGCGGGTAAGGATCGCGGCGGACCCGGTTCTTGGGGCTTCCTACTTGCGCGGCTTGCCGATCGGCCGCATGGGTGATCCCAGTGACATCAAAGGGCCGGCGATATTTCTTGCCTCCGATGCCTCCGGCTGGATGACAGGCGCGTTGATTCCGCTGGATGGCGGCAATCTGGCCAAAAATGTCAGCGGTTCACATCCGGGAATGCCTGCCGCGGTGCCGAACTGATCTCAATCCGGCCAGCTGCAGAATGTCGCGCAGGGGGAAGCTGGCTGCAGATGTCCGACCAACTCGTCACACGGGAGGTGGATGGTATGCCCCAATCAGAGCAACTCCTCGCGCTCTACAGGCAGATGATAAATATACGCTACACTGAGGAGCAGTTGGCCCGATCGCACCAGATGGGTCTGGTTCACGGCGCCTGTCATACTTATGTCGGTGAAGAGGCGATTGCGACGGGCGTGTGCGCGCACCTCCGCCCCGACGATGCCGTCTTCAGCACGCACCGCGGGCACGGTCATGCTCTGGCGAAGGGAGTCAGCCCCCACGAAGTGATTGCGGAGCTTTTCGGGCGCGCGACCGGTTGCTCTCAAGGAAGGGGAGGAAGCATGCACCTCTTCAAGCCCGAGGTTGGGATGATGGGGACAAGCGGCATCGTTGGCCCTTGTATCCTGCAAGCTACCGGCGCCGGCTACTCGTTCAAACTGCTCAAAACCGACCAGGTCGGGGTCGCCTTTTTTGGCGATGGCGCGGTCAATAACGGCGCCTTTCACGAGGGGCTGAACCTGGCCAGCATCTGGAAGTTACCGACGCTGTTTGTGTGCGAGAATAATCTGTATGCTACCGAAGTGCCTTTCGCATACTCCGCCGGCAATCCCAACGTGGGCAACCGCGGACCTGCCTACGGCATGGAGAGCGTCACTGTGGACGGCAACGACGTGTTGGCCGTTTTTGAGGCGGCGGGAGAAGCGGTACAGCGGGCGCGCGGCGGTGATGGCCCCACTTTGATTGAGTGCCGCACATATCGCACGCGCGCCCATTCGGAAGGTATGCGAGACGCCGGCTACCGTACTCAGGAAGAGGTCGAGGAGTGGAAGGAGCGCGACCCGATAAAGCGCTACAACGAATGGCTGCTGGAAAATGAGGAGGCCGGCCCTGAAACGCTCGCCGAAATCGAGGCTGAGGTGAGGGCGACGGTGGCGGACGCGGAGGAATTTGCCCGTAACAGTCCATGGCCGGAGCCTGATACGGTCAGGGATCACATATTCAGCCAGGAGTGAAGGCCATGCGAGAACTGACCTACGTTGAAGCAACGGTGGAGGCACTTGACAGCGCCATGGCCCGCGATCCTTCGATTTTCGTTGTAGGAGAGGGGATTGGAGAACGAGGGGGCAACTTCAATACCACGGTTGGCCTTTTCGCAAAGTACGGCCCCGAGCGACTGTGCGACACGCCGATAAGTGAACGCGGTTTTGTTGGCATGTGCGCGGGCGCGGCTATGACCGGTACACGCCCCGTTGTTGATTTCATGTTTTTCGACTTCATTCTTGACGCTTTTGGTGAACTGGTCAATCAGATCGCCAAGATGCAGTACATGAGCAGCGGCCGCCTCAAGATGCCGATCCTCTTGCGCGGCGCGATAGGGATCGGCCACTCGGCTGCGACTCATCATTCGGGCAGCTACTATCCGATCTTTGCGCATCTGCCGGGATTTCGTGTTGTGGTTCCTGCTACTCCCAGCGACGCCAAGGGACTCTTCGCCACGGCGCTGCAGAGCGAGGATCCAGTGCTCTTTTTGGAACATAAGTCGCTGCTCTTCAATCGCGGCGAAGTGCCCGAGGGTGACTACGCGATCCCATTTGGAGAGGCACGCACTGCTCGCGAGGGAAGTGACTGCACACTCGTCGCAATTGGTTCGATGGTGGATAAGTCGCTCACTGCGTGCGAAAAGTTGGCAGAGGAAGGCATCTCAGCCGAGGTAATCGATCCGCGCACAATCGCGCCGCTGGATATTGAGACGATACTGGCGTCTGTTCACAGGACCGGGCGGCTCCTGATCGTGGACGAAACCTTTCAGCCTTGTGGCGTGGGCGCCGAAATTGCGGCGCAGGTTATTGACCAGGGATTTGACGATTTGGACGCGCCGATACGCCGCCTGAACGGCGCGCATGTGCCGACGCCATACAGCCCGACGTTGGAAGAGGCCATCACGCCGGAACCGGCTGACATCGAACAGAGCATACGAGATCTGCTAGCCGAGTAATAGATTTGGATCACTTTCAGAAACCACGCTTCCATCACCACTTCCGTTGCGAGAACTGTTCAATAGGGGAGATCCGATGGCCTACGAAGTGACAATGCCGCGCCTGGGTTGGACGATGGAAGAAGGCGTTTTCGGCGAATGGCTGAAACAGGATGGAGACGAAGTCCAGGCCGGCGACCTGCTCTTTACGGTTGAGGGCGACAAGGCCACGCAGGAGGTCGAAGTGTTCGAGGCCGGCATCCTGCGCCTCCCAGCCAATGCGCCGGCAGCGGGTGATGTCATTCCCGTCGGCGCACGGCTTGCCTATATCGTGCAGGCGGGGGAAGCGTTGCCGGTGGAAAGTGGCCAGGCCGCTCAGACTGGCCAGGCACAATCTTCGAGTCAGGTCACCGCGGCGGCTTCCCCTTCACAGAGCGCTTCTGTTGCGCGCCCGCTTGCCGCAGACGGCCGCGGATCTCCTGCGATCAGCCCGCGGGCGCGGCGGGTGGCGGGCGAGTTGGACGTGGACTGGACAGTTTTGACAGGCAGCGGCCGCACCGGTCGCATCGTCGAACGGGACGTGCGCGCGGCTGCGGAGATTCGGCCAGCAGTGATGGTCGTTGACGCCACGCCGGTTGCGCGCCGACTTGCGGCGGAGGCTGAAGTCGATCTGGCGGATGTGAAGGTAAGCCGGCCAGGCGGCCGCATTCAGCGCGAGGATGTGGAGGCCGCCATTGAGGCCCGCCGTCACCCTGCGCCCGCGGACGTGGAGTCGACGCAGCTTGCGCCCCACAGCCGTATCCGCAAGATCACCGCCCAAAGGATGGCGGAGAGTTCCCTCTCAACCGCTCCGGTCACTTTGACCACGGAAGCCGACGCCACTGAACTGGTTGCGCTGCGTCAACAGCTTCGAGAGAGCTATGCCCGCCGCGGGTTGGCCGTTCCCAGCTATAACGATATCTACCTCAAATTGACCGCGGCGGCGCTACAGGATCATCCTGCTCTCAACTCCAGTTGGAGCGATGATGGGCTGATTCTGCACAACAGCGTCCACATCGGCTTCGCGGTCGAAACGGAGGCTGGGTTGATGGCGCCTGTCCTGCGGGATGTTACGGAAAAGTCGTTGCGGCAGATTACGGCTGAAACAGCCAGCCTTATCGAAGGCGCACGCCAGGAGCGTCTGGGCAATGAGGCGATGCAGGGGGGCACTTTCACAATCACGAATTTGGGTATGTATGGAATCGACGCTTTCACTCCCATCATCAACCTGCCCCAAGCCGCCATTCTTGGTATTGGGCGCATTGTCTGCAAGCCGGCGGTCCACGAAGGCGAGGTCGTTGCTCGCCAGATGGTTGCGCTCAGCCTGACTTTTGACCATCGCGTTGTGGACGGTGCCCCGGCCGCGCGTTTTCTCAACACCGTACGTGAGTATGTCACTGAGCCTATTTTGTGGCTCACCGCGTGACAGGCATTTCTTCGGCTACCGACAACGCGCCCCTGCCAGACTATAATTTACCCCTTCTCACTCAAAGCAACTTATTGAAGGTTTAGAAATTCGCTTCGTGCGCGTCACCTGGCAGCTGAGCCAGATTCAGTGTTTCTTTCGTCCTGCACCTGATTTCCGCCACCATTCACGGTATCAATGTGGGTACTCGGTTGCCAAGTGCCTTCTTGCTAGAGCCGCACGGCTGCGTTGATGGCGTTAGGTCGCTGAGGCATGGTTTTGGAGGGGGGCGTTGCGGGGGCGCAGCCCCTGCACAAGGGAGGGCCGAAGGCCCGACCGCACGGAACTGCAGTTATTAGTTTTCAGTGGAACACCAGTCGTCAGGGGAACACTGGTGATTAGTGGTCGGTGGGTGGTGGGTTGAGGCGGCAAGTGGGGGAGGAGACACTGTTGGCTAGACACGTTGCTGGGGAAGAGTGAACAAGGTGGCTAGCCTAGGGGGGCGTTGCGGGGGCGCAGCCCCTGCACAAGGGAGGGCCGAAGGCCCGACCGCCCATAATACGAAGATTGAGGAAAGAGGAGCCAGGAGGGAGTAAGTTCCTTGGTTGGCGTCGGTCAGGGTTGCGAACTAAATGCGGCGGATTAATCGCAAGCGGACCAGAAAATTGACATAATGGCTATTTTCAATAGGATTAGCAAGAGCCCCGAAAAGTGAGTTGCAGACATAACAACATTCGAATTCACAGAAGGAGATACCCAAAGATGACGCAAAGACAGACCCTGTCCAGACGAACTTTTCTCAAAGTTGGGGGGACGATTGCCGGCGCCGCCGCTCTGGCAGCATGTGCGCCTGTTGCGCCGGCTGACGAAGGGGCGATGGGCGAAGCGCCAATGACGGAGCGCACCACGATTCGTTACGGGCGCCATGATCCCGCCGCAGGTGTTGCAACGACCCTAGAGTCGTTCCATGAAGAGTATCCCGATATCGAAGTCAGTGTGGAGCAGATCGGCGAGTTTCACGCCAAGATTCCGGCCCTGGCTGCAGCAGGCACGCTCCCTGACGTCGTTCGCAGTTGGGAAGCGATGGCTCTTGATATGGGCCGCAATAATCAGTTTATCGATGTTCAGCCTTATGTCGATGGCCAACCCGATTTCGAGCCCGACGACTTCTACGAGAATTGGTGGAATTATCCGATCGTCGAAGGTAAGCGTTTTGGCGTTCCCGACGCGGCGGCACCCCATGTGACCTTCTACAACGCAGATCTTTTCGACGCCGCCGGTGTCGAGTATCCCGACAAGGACAGCTTTACCTGGACCGACTTTGAAGAGAAGGCCCGCGCCATCAGCGATCCCGACAACAAGATCTGGGGTTCGGAGACGATTCCGGTTGGCTGGCACATGTTCAGTGTCAAGCAGGCCTGGCAGAACGGCGGCAGCTTCTACAGCGAGGATTTCTTGGAAAGCAGGCTTGACAAGGAAGAGACGATCCAGGCGATTCAGTTCTGGGCGGACATGCTGCTCGACGGCAATGTGATGCCGTCACCATCCCAGATTATTGGGATTGGCGGCTCAGGCGCGGCTGCGGAGCTGCTGTCGGCCGGCAATATTGGAATGCAGCGCATGGGGTCCTGGATCACGGGAAGCCTTGTTGACGCCGGATTCCGCTTCAATGTTGTTGCCGAGCCCAGCCAAACGCAGCGCGATACCATCACGCACGGTGCGTTCAACAACATTGCCACGACATCGGAATACAAGGATATCGCATGGACCTGGCTCAACTACAACACGAGCACACAGGGCATCTACAACTACGCCTCGGAAGCGAATTTCCCTGGAACGCGTCGCTCATCCAATGCGATCGAACCGTTCCCCTGGGTCGCGGAGGTTGACTTCGCGGTGGATTGGGACGTGATTCCCGACGCGTTGGACTATGGACACATTCTGCCAGGACCGGCCAACGAGGGCGAAGCTTTGAATCTGATCGGCAACGCGCTTGAGAAAGTGTATGCCGGCGATGCCAAGGCCGCGGAAATCTTCCCTGATGTTTCGCCGAAGGTCACGGCCGTCATTTCGGACATTTAGACTGCAATTTTGAAACTCTAGAAACAGCGAAGGCCCACGAAGGCATAGGGCAATCCTATTGCCTTCGTGGTCTTCGTTTGTGAAAAAGACTGCGCTTGCGCGAAGCGGCCATGACAAAGGACCAGGATGGCCAGGCGGTATGTAGGCGCGTCATTGAGGCATATATCCGTGACCACAACCGGCCTTACACCGCGCAGTAGTATTTGGCGAAGCAGGCGTTTCCACGATGCCATTGTTGCTTACGCCTTCATCTTGCCTTGGGTTATTGGCTTTATCCTCTTCGTCGGCGGCCCCATCATTGCGTCTTTCGTCCTCAGTTTCTTTCGCTGGAAGATGATCGCGCCCCCCAGGTTCTATGGGCTCACGCATTACATTAGCATGGTCACTACAGATGAGTTGTTTCGCATTTCGATCTGGGTGACATTCAAATTTGTGCTGATTTCGGTTCCGATTGGCCAGGTGTTGGCGCTGGGGCTGGCATTGCTCCTGAATCAGCGAATTCGACTTCTGGGATTCTGGCGTTCGGCCTTCTATTTGCCGGCGGTGGTCAGCGGCGTGGCCGGGTCCGTCATTTGGGTGTGGATGTATCACACTGAACTGGGAATCGTGAACAATGGTTTGGAGATGATGGGTCTGGAAGGTCGAAACTGGCTGTTTGACAGGGAGGTGGTGTTGGGTTCACTGATCGTCAAGAGCCTCTGGAACGTCGGCATTCCCATGGTCATCTACCTGGCAGCTTTGCAAGGGCTTCCGCAGCAACTGTACGAAGCGGCTGATATAGATGGCGCCGGTGAAGTTTCGAAATTCTTCTCAATTACACTGCCCATGCTGTCCCCGGCTATCTTTTTCAATGTCGTCATGGGGATTATTGCGGCGGTGCAGACCTTTGCAGAACCTTATGTGATGACCGGAGGCGGACCGGACAACGCCACGCTCTTCCTGGGCCTCCACCTCTACCAGAACGCTTTCCATTTCCTCAAAATGGGCTATGCCTCTGCTATGGCCTGGATCATGTTCCTGCTCATTTTTGGGCTGACAATATTCCAGTTCCGGCTTGCCGGTCGCTGGGTCTATTACGAGGGCGGGGCGCGCTAGCCCAGCGGGAGAAACGATAGTGGTCGTTGGCAATGAAACAGTTGCAACAACAGAACGGCTGGGCAGCGAGCGATACACACGCCCCAGTAGGCTGCGTACCCACCTGCTGGGCAATCGATTCCAGACCGGCCTTGTGCGGTTGTTGATGATTTACGCGCTTCTCATTCTGGCGGCGTTTCTGTTCTTATTGCCATTCTATTGGATGTTGAACACGGCTCTCAAGCCCTCCAACCAGGTCTTTACGTTACCGCCCACGTGGATACCCAAGCCGGTAATGTGGTCGAATTTCATTACTGCGTTTACGATGCAGTACGAGACGGATCCGCCCGTCTATACGTATGCGATCAACACGATGATCGTATCCGTGAATGGAGTCGTCTCGACGATATTCTCCAGTGCGCTGGTGGCCTATGCATTCGCCCGGCTGGAGTTCCCGGGCAAAAACGTCATCTTCCTGGGGATCCTGAGTACGCTCATGATTCCTTTCGCAGTGGTAATGGTGCCTCAGTTTATCATTTGGCAAAGGCTCGGCTGGCTGGACACGCTGTGGCCGCTTATGATTCCCCATTGGTTCGGATCGGCGTGGAATATCTTTTTGCTGCGCCAGTTTTTCATGACGATTCCGATAGAGTATGACGAAGCGGCCTATCTTGACGGCGCGTCGCGGTGGCACATATTCATTCGGATCATCCTGCCACTTTCCAAGCCGGCTCTGGCGGCGGTCGCGGTATTCGCTTTCGTTTTCTTCTGGAATGATTTCCTCGGCCCGCTGATCATTCTGTCTACGCCAAAGAACTTTACACTTACATTGTTCTTGGCGAACTTCAATGTGGCCTTTCGTGGAACACCGTGGCACCTTTATATGGCCGCTGCACTCATCATTATTCTTCCCTGCCTGGTCCTATTCTTCTTTTCCCAGAACGCATTTTTGAAGGGAATCACCGTCACCGACATCAAGGGATAGCTCTCGTGATTTGGAGATGTGCTGTAGTGGTAGGCCATCATCAGCTCGCTTAAGATGGGAGACGCGGTTTCCCTTGTTGGGATACATGTCTGTGCCCTCTAAGAGATTCACTGCGACGGATGTGAATTCTTGCGAGTTCCAGGATTGGGCAATAGTTGGCTACACGTCGAGTCCCTCAGTTTTGATTGGTCGTTTGCAAATGTCTCATACAGGAACAGATATCCCGTACAGCTTCTTCATGTCACCTGTAACCCTGTGCTCCTGCGCAGGGTTTTCTACATAATCACGGGGAAACCGAGATGAAAATTAAAGAGATCCGCGCGTTTGAGATCAGGACCGACCCGAAGCCAAAGACGCAGCCGCGTACACCCAGCCGCGCGCAGACCATCCACATGAACCGGCCGATGGCGCGATACGACCGCTTCCCCAACGGCGAGGGGCACGTTTCTTTCGCACCTTGGAAACGACCGGCCGTGCTGGTCACGGCTGAAGATGGGACGCAGGGATTTGGCATGTCGCTCTACGGCGCGCCGGTCACAGCCATCATCAACGAACATCTCGGCCCCAATCTTACCGGCGAAAACGTTATGGCCACTGAAAAGCTGTGGGACATGATGGTTCGGCTTTGCTCTGCTTTCAGTCCTACCGGAGTGACCAGCTATGCCATCAGCGCGCTCGACGTGGCCCTGTGGGATCTCAAAGGCAAGCTGCTGGGACGGCCGGTCTACGAGCTGTTGGGTGGGCCTCAGAAGGACAAGATATTCTGCTACGCATCGGGCTTCGATCAGGAATGGTATATGGAGCTTGGCTTTAAGGCGACAAAACTGTTCAGTCCCTGGGGTCCGGAGCACGGGTTGGAGGGCCTCAATAAACTGGAAGAGCTGGTGGCCAGCACGCGCGAAACCATCGGTGACAACGTGGAGCTGATGTTGGATGGTTGGACGGCATATGATCCCGAATACACTGTGCGTCTGGCCGAGCGGATGCGGCCCTACAACCTCAAATGGCTGGAGGACTATATCCAGCCGGAAGACCTCTTGGGTTACGAGTCGATCCGTCAGCGATTGCCCTGGCAGACTCTAGCAACCGGCGAACACTGGTAAAATCTGGCGCCCTTCGCCCACGCTGCAGGTAAGCGGCTGGTGGACATCTTTCAGCCGGATGTGCTCTGGTGCGGCGGCATCACTGCTGCGGCCAAAATATGCCACCTGGCGCAGGCCAATCATATTTCCGTTATCGCCCATGCCGGCATGAACTACCCCTTTGGCCAGCATCTTTCGATGGCCATGCCGGCGGTAACCTGGGGTGAACGATCGGAGAGCGTTTCCGCGCCCGGTGTACCTTTGGCGGAGATGGTCAAGCTGCCGGGAACGGCTGTGATCGAGGACGGGTATGTGCGCCCCAGCGACGCCCCGGGATTCGGTCTGGAAATTGACGACGCCTGGCTGGAGCAGACCATAGTCTGAACCGACACGAAGAATACCTCGCCCCAGTGCTAACAGACCATTGCGGGCGAAGAACCACCCACCTTTCCGTCTCACTGAACTGGAGAAGAGCCCATGGAACTCGGCTATTTCCTGATGCCTGTCCACCCGCCAGAGAAGGATTTTACGCAGAGTCTTGAAGAGGACCTGGAGTTGATCGTGCGGGCCGAGGCGCTTGGGTATACTGAGGCCTGGATTGGCCAGCATCACTCGGTCAAATGGGAGCCGATGCCCTCTAACGATGTTTTTATCGCCAATGCCATGGCCCGCACAAGCACGATTAAGTTCGGGACGGGGGTGACGATCGCTCCCTTTCACCACCCTGTAAACGTGGCGGTTCGGCTGTCAATGCTGGACCATCTCTCGCGGGGCCGGCTGATGTGCGGCTTCGGTCAGACCGGCATTCCGACGGACCTCAGCCTGTTTGATCTGCCGGCGGATCCCCGAACTCTGGGGCTGATGACGGTAGAGAGCATCAACATGGTGTTGAAGCTGTGGACGACAGACGCGCCCTTCGACTTCAAAGGTGACTACTGGCATATTCATATCGATGAGACGCGTCCGGACATTGGAATGGGCCAGATCCTGCGGCCCTACCAGAAGCCGCATCCACCAGTGGCGATGGCGATACTGAAGGGGACTTCGATGGCCGCGCGCATGGCGGGGCAGCGCGGATTCCTGCCAGTAAGCACGAATCTTGTTCCGATGTCGACATTGGCGCAGCACTGGGAAACCTTCTCAGCCGGCGCGGCAGAAGCCGGGCGGGACGCGCCCGATCGGAGTACATGGCGGGTAGCGCGCAACATCTTCGTAGGCGAGTCGACTGAGGAGGCGTTTGACTTTGCTCTTAACAGTGCCTTCGGACAGTCGTTCGATTACCTGATCAGATTGATCGGACCGGGTCGTCTCGACGGGTGGAAAGAGGACCCGGATATGCCGGACGAAGAGGTTACGGCGGAGTACGCGGTGCGGCGGTTAGCGATCGTCGGGGACCCGGAGGAGTGCACACGCCGTCTGCAAGAGATCTACGACTTGACAGGCGGTTTCGGGACGCTGCTCGCCATCGGTCATGACTGGGACGACAAGCCGCGCTGGCTGCGTTCGATGGAACTGTTGAAGAATGAGGTGATACCGGCCATCGGGGACAGTTGACAGGACTGTCGCTAAATGCTGTGTTGCGTCTTTGCGGAGGCGACTAGGCTGGCACTTCACTAGAGGCCTCGAGTCGACCTGCTATGCAGGGAGCAGGCAATATTACAGACTTGGAAAAGATGGCTCGGTCGTAATTCGGGCCTTCCTTTTCCCGGTTCCGAGGCATCCCGAAGATTCGAGTTGGGTCAGCTACGGCCCTTCTTTGAGAAGAATCAGGCACAGAGATTTTTGACACTAGCGGTCTTCTGCGCTATACCATTCCCTGTCAACGTATGATCGCCGTACATCTTTCTTGTCCCCCCGGCAGGTTAATTCCAGTCTACAGTGTAATGAATGTCTCACCCTCAGTCACACACTTGTGTGATCCTATTCCATTCAATCCATTTTCCTAAAGGAGCAAGAAATGACGGATCAGAAACTCAATCGCAAAGAAACAAACGGTTTGGCGGATGGCCGATTTAGCCGGAGGCAGTTTTTGCGCGCAACTGGCGGGCTCACGCTGGCCTCTGTGGTGGCGGCCTGCGCCGCTCCGGCCCCTGACAGCGGCGGGGACATGGAAGATGCGGCAGCAGCCAGCGCCGAAGCCCTGGGCGTCACCATGCTGATCCGCTCCGACATTCGCAGCGCGTACGCGGCGGATGATGCCGTAGAACGCTGGAACAGCGAATTCGAAGCGCAGGTAGCAATAGAAGAGCCGGCAGGCAGTCCGGATACGAAGATTCAGGCTGCCCAGGCTGCCGGCGATCTCATCTGGGACGCCTACGCCGTAGTTGTCTTTCCTTGGGACGCTCCCCGGTGGCACAGTCGGGGCCTGATTCAGTCCATGGACGAGTTTATCGAAGCATCGTCGATTCCAGGGTCAGACGAGGTCGTACCGGGGATCATTCCCTCGATTTTCGAGGTTCACAAGATCGAAGGTAGTCAATTCGGAATCCCAGGCAATGTCGGTAGTGTGGCTTTGGGCTGGTTCTGGGAACCGATGGAGAAGGCCGGTTTTGACAGCCAGCCGATGACTTGGGACGCGGTTCGGGAAGCGGCCGAGAAGATCGCCGAGACCAGCCCGGAACTGACTCCTTTCGATGCAGCGTGCTTCCCTCTTTGCGATCTGTACGCCATGCTCTGGGGGGCAACGGAGACGCCGCTTACCGACGATGGTTTGATTGATATCTCAGGGGAGGCAAGCCTTGCCTCTCTGACGTGGATTCGCGAAATGGTTGAAGACGGCCTGATGGCACCGGCTACAGGCGAGAACTTCGGCAACTGGTTGAAGGGCGGGACGGCACTGCTGACCTCGTTCGATGTCCACGGCACAATGGCCCAGCAGACCTTCGGACAGGAAACGGCCACGACCGGAATCAACTTCTTCCGAGAGGATCCTGAAGTCGCTGGGACAAAAGCAGGCACCCCATTCTGGATCAACTCCACCGCTCTGCTGAACAAGGCTGCCAACCCGCAAGGCGCGGTCGACTTCACGCTGTGGTGGTTTGGGCCGGAGAACAAGGCCACTGGTAAGCAGATCACGGAAGTTGCTGCCAAGCCTTGCTACCAGTACACCTACGACGAGTTTGTCAAGGACGACCCGGTGCAGCAGTGGCAACTTGCCGGCATTGAGTTGGTGCGCAACTCGGTCTGGTTCCCGTCCAACCTGTTCTTTGGCCTCCAGAACAGCAATCTCGGCCCTGAGATGCAGCGGTTGCGGGACGCGACCCAAAGTGTCACGCCAGAGGAAGTCATTGAAGTCGCGATGGAAGGCATCCAGATCGACCTGGACGAATTGAAGGAGTCCGGTCGCTACGATCGGATGATGATGGCCTAACAAGGGTCAGGGATCAATCAGCGGCAGTCGAGCAAGACGGCTCCTGCTGATTGATTCCTCATCCTTTTTCGAGGAGTCTTCGATGACAGAACAATCCGAATCCGGGGGCGGCGGGCTGTTCGGCGCGATACGCAGCTATCGCCAGTCGCGCGACCGACTGGCTGCCGTCCGCAAAAGCAACCTGCTGGGATACCTGTTCATCGCGCCGGCAATGGCCCTGTATCTGACCTTTAACGTCTGGCCGATCTTCCGCGGTTTTGCGATGGCGTTTACCGACTATCGCTTTGTCTACCCGGATACGCGCTGGGACTTCAACGGTTTCAGCAACTTCGTCAAGATGGTGGGAGATCGGCGAGCAATGGATGCCGCCGGAATCTCACTGAAATACCTGGTATTCGTCGCCCCTGCCATGATCCTTATCGCTTTGTTTCTGGCGGTGCTGATCTCGAAGGTGAAGAGAGGGGCTGCCTTTTACCGCTGGGTTGTCTATCTGCCTGCCGTGCTGCCGGTGGCGGTAATCTTCCTGATGTTCGGTGAGATGTACGGTTTTCAGTTTGGCTTTATCAATACTGTTCTGCGGGATTGGGGAATCGAGAATCCACCCAACTGGCTGGGGGACCGAGAATTGGCCTTACCCTCGATTGGGGCCGCTCATATTTGGATGATCTTCGGTTTTCCGACTCTCCTGTTTCTCATTGGAATCTACAATATCGGCAGCGAAATGTATGAAGCAGCATCGCTGGACGGCGCAAACGGTTGGCAACAGTTCCGCTTTCTGACGGCGCCGTTGCTGAAACCCACTTTCGCTCTAATCGTGGTCCTGAATCTTCCACTGTTTGGGGTCGTCGAGCCTATGTTGATTCTCAACAATGGTGGACCGGCCAACTCCACACGCACGCTCGGCCTGTATCTTTATCAGCAAGCGTTCGAGGTGGGCGATCTGCGACTTGGGTATGCCGCGGCTATCAGTCTGGTTATAGGCGTTATCAGTGCAGTAATTGCAGGGCTGATTTTCCGCTGGTCGCGACAGTAGAGAGTAACCTTGAGCAAGCACGAATTTTTCACCAAGGTCAGCATCAGCCTTAAGGCATGTCCCTAGCATAAAGGACGGACGAATGGCGTCGGAAGCAGATACAAGCGGCATTGGTCGGCAAGCGGCAGAATTGACAGACAGCCCTATGTTTCGGCTGCGTGCCTGGTTACGGCAAACAGATTTCTTTTCCCACGTGCTCTTGGCCCTCGTCACTTTCATTGTGTTGTTGCCACTCCTGTGGATCATCGCTACATCTTTCAAGGACCGGCTTGAATTCTCCACAAATTCAGCAGCATTGATTCCCAGTAGCTTTAGCCTGGTGAACTATCAGTACATGTTCGAGGCGATTCAACTGCTGCCCATTTATATGAGAAACAGTTTCATTCTCGCTGGGGGCGTGACGCTCATACAGGTGTTATGCTCGGCACTGGCCAGCTACGCATTCGCCCGAATGCGCTTCTGGGGCCGGGATCTTATTTTTATCGCAATTATTGTTTCGATGTTCGTGCCCCGGGCAGGCGGGTTGATGGCCCTCTATGAACTTATGAGCTTCCTCAAGCTGCGCAACAGCCTATTCGGGCTGATATTGCTTTTCGCCGCCGGCTTGCCAGCCGCCATTTTCATAATGCGCCAAGCGTTTCTGTCGATTCCACAGGAGGTGGAAGAGTCCGCATTCATCGACGGGGCAAGTTGGTGGCATACCTTCTGGTTTATCGCTTTGCCATTGGCAAGCAGCGCGATGGTCATCATCGGCACGCTGGCTTTCGTCGGGGTCTGGAGCGACTATATCATTACCTACACGATGATCGACCGCGATGCGCAGCTGACTATTTCGGTTGGTATCAAGAAGGTGCTCGCAACCAGCTACGAGTCGGCGCTCTCGCCCCGCTTCCGCAATCAGTTCGCGGGAGAGGCGGCAGACGCGACGATGCTGCTCTTCAGCGCATTGCCGGTTATCATCATTTACGCATTGATGCAGAAGTGGTTTATGCGGGGGTTGACTGAAGGGGCTATCAAATTCTAGTTGCCGGATTCCAATTCGGCATCTGTTGCGCAGACGGCTGGTCTGTCTTTGTCGAGAAGCCCGACACCGGCGATTCCCTTGTCCTATAGACTTTGTTCGGGACAGCGAGACTGGGCGGCGGTAGAATTCTTTGGCCACTTGTACGCAATAGTTTCACGCAACACATTGGCGAATTCCTGAAGGTCAACCTCGTACAACGCCGAGACCGCGTTTCCCCTCGGAAATACAACGACCAGCCCAAGTTCGATGGGCTGGTCGAATCGATCAGTCGCTCCTGCCTGGAACAACAGTAGTTTGCAGATTCGGTGCCACAGGTGCGAGAAAGGTCCTTTACACCAGCCCCAACTCTTCGTCGATCTCCAGTTGGTAAGCGTCGACCTTCTCTGAAAGCACTTCATCCATAGTCAGTGCGCGGCCCGCCACATTGGATTCCAACATGGCGTAGGTAAGCGCTACGGAACGCGCGCCCTGGGCCGCGTCGACCTCGATGCTGCCGCCGTCTTCGATGGCCAGACCCAGTTCGCCATACTCGGCGGCGAGCAGTTTGCGATCGGTCTCCTGGAATGGAAAGTCGTAGCCCCACAGGCGGTCGCCGCCGAAGAGCGCAGCGGTCATCGGCTCGAGGTGGAAGTCCGGCACCAGGTCGAGCAGGCTTTCGTCGCAGATCGATTCGCCGTCCTTGTGCAGTGTGATGAGCTGGCCGGAGCGGTCCGAGGGCAATTCGAGCGAACCTTCGGAACCATGAATCTGGCGCGTCCAGACGCCTTGGCCATGGCCGGCGTGATCCTCGATGTATTGGCCGACTGCACCGTTTTCGAAGAGCAGCGTGGCATAGGATGCGTCTTCAGCGGTGGCCTCAAACTGGGCAGGCATCTCCTTCTGCCACCTGCCGTATACGCCGGCAGGGTTGCTTGTGGAACTACCTAACGGGCCGGCGGCAGGATTGTACCGGATCGGTTCGTGCAGTCGCGATTGGGCGTAGACGGTACGAACCGGGCCGAGGTAAAACTCAAGAATGTCAGAGAAATGGACTCCGACATCCAACAGGACGCCGCTCTGGTTTTTCTGGTGGCGCCAGACGGTGATAGTCATACGGCTGCCGCCGCCGATCGTGTTTTGAATCATCAGCCGGGGCGAGCCGATAACACCTGCATCCAGCAGCGCTTTGCCTAACCGATTCATGGGATCGCGGCGGTAGTTTTCGGCCACACTGACTATGCTGCCGCTGCGCTCAGCCGCCTGTTGGATGCGATTGCTGGCGCGTACAGTGAGGCCGACCGGTTTTTCGATCATGGCATGCCAGCCGCGCGCAATTGCTTCCTCGGCCACGGTGTGATGGAAACGGGGCGTGGTCTTAATATCCACTGCCACGACGCCGAGTGCTTCCAGCTCCTCCAGGCTTTCAACGACCTGCGGGCGGGTGCCCAAGCGTTCCTCGGCGTCGTCTGCCAATGATTCGGCGTTGGCACGGACAGGGTCACAGGCGCCAACCAGCTCAAAGGGTGACAGGCCTGCGTTGTGAAGTTCTGCCAGCCCGTACAGGTGACGGTGGCCCATTCCACCACAACCGACGATTGCAAGAGGGATCTTATCCATCACATTTCCTTTTTTGGCTTTAATGGCTTACTTTGCGGACATGAATGTCAATGCCGGAGCGCTTGATGATCGATTGAAGGCAGCTATTCCTCCTTAAGCAGTTGTACGCTGGACGCGAAAAACAGTAGCGGCAGCGCAAGGTCAATAAGTGTCCACAGCCAACCTTGAGAGTTTGTCGGATCGACGAACTGAAAGCCAATCCAATTCCACAGTAGGCCAAAGAACAGAGCAACACCCACATAAAGGACTCCATTGGCCTCCAGGTACTCCCTGGTAACGCTGACATCCGAAGTGGCATCGACTGCGCGTTTGCGCTGGTAAGCGTAGTAAACGACGATGATCATGCCCAGCACGAGTAGCGGATCCAAGATACGATAGATAGTTTCGGCAACGCCGTCGCCAGTTGGATCGTAAAACTGTGAACTGATGAATTGCACGTAGAGCACTACAGCCAGAACCCGCAAAAAGATTGAAAACAGTGATTTCAATTTGGTTCCTCCTTTGGAACTAAAGCGGCATGCAGATTAACTGATAACTCTGATATGCACAATGTCTTCGCTTAGAAAGGGGGAACTGGAATCTCCTCGTAACAGGGCAGGCGACGGCTTCGCGGTTGGCAGGTGGCTCACCGCTATTTTCCTAAATATACCCCAACTTTCTTGAGTTGAAAACACGTTCCTGGAGCAGGACGGGATGAACCCGACTGCGCGAAATGAAGTTGGTTTTTCTTTACTCGAATTCACCCACTCTCAGTTTCGCTAGGGTCTTCTCAGCCTCCCATACGCCTAGCTCGACAGTTGGTTGCAGCGTTTCGAAGTCGTAGACGACCAGCCGCAGCTCGTATTCGCCGGGTGGAAGCTCTGGAGGGAAATCAAGAAGGTGTAGAGTATCGACCGGTTCGTCTGCTTGCCATCCGTTGGTGGGAAGTGGGGTCGAGTCTTCAAGGACTGCATCCTGTTGATTTACTTTGCTGCCTTCAGTATCGTGCAGACGCAGTGAAATTGAATAGGAGACTTCCAGCCCAGGGGCGGTCTGCCATTGCATTGCTAACCACCAGGAGCGATCATGGTCCATGTTGAAGTGTTGATCCGAGAACTGTTGGTCCGAGAACAGTTGCACCATTCCCTGCCCCAGGGCAAATCCAATAAGTGAGATGCCGCCGTCGTAGTGAACAGTCAGAGGCTCGAGCCGCTCATAGAGAATCCAAGGATGTTCCAGGGAAACATCTGTAAAAGTGTGGACCCGAAAGCTGCTGAACTCTTCGCTAGCCCAATGGCTGCCAAACTTTGCAAGAAGCGATACGGCATGACTCTCTGCATCGGCATCCCCGCCAACGATATCGTTGTTCCAGTCGACAAGTTTTACAGTCGTGACGCTTTTCTCTGCCTTCAGTTTGGCTTCGATTTTCTGTGCCAGGTTGTGGGGGGTCGTCGCCGCGATTATGTATGCCGGCGCAGCTTCCTGATAGAGGTACTCAAATCCAAAATGAGCGCTTTGGAAATGCTCATTATGGGTGGGATATGGCAGAAGGTAGACTGTGCCAGCCTCGGACTTGTGAGCGTTTAGAGCCCGGGCGGCGTCGGTCCATTCGGTATGATACGCTGTGTAGAATTCAGGCGTGCCTGCCCATTTGTGGAAAAAGGCGCGATAGGTGAACACTCCTTGGGTCAAGACCCACGCACTGACAACGACCATGACCGCAACTGCTGCATTTGCTTCCCTCTTGCCGAGGAGTGGACTATAGAGTCGCGGCAAGGCCTTGAACCGTTCCCGCAGAAACCAACACACCTCCCACAGCCCGACTCCGATAAGCAGGTAAATTGCAGGCGTCGCTCCGATCATACGCAGCGAATTCGGGCCATGGCCGGCGTCCCTGGTAAGCATTGCCGGCAGTAAGAGTATGATCAGCCATAGGAGCAGGAGACGATACGCGGGCTTCCATCGCCACTTCCACACTGTCACACCTACACCGATCCAGAAGAAGGTCGCCTCCAAGGCATTCAGCATTGGTTGACCGGCGAAATTGTATCGGTGAAGTCGATCGCCTTGGATGCCGAAGACTAGCAGGTAGTCCCATACATTTTTCACAAAGAGGACCAAGGCGTTTCCCTGGCTCTCACTGAAGAGCCACACGCCCTTACTGCGGATGAAGAAATCCTCTGGATTTACTGCGAAATAGATGAGAAGAGGAGCAGCAATCAGGGCGGCCATCCCCAGAAAAACTGTAGCAGGCACCGCCGCATGCCGCACTTTGTCTCTTGTGGAAGAATCAAATGGAAGCAAGAAACTTAAGCCGAAGAAAAGAAATAGAAAGGGTGCAAAACGCGCGGCGTTGTAGGTGTAAGGAAGCAGGCCAACACAGATTCCAGCCAGAGCAAGCACCCAGAGATTTCGCCTTCTCCATCCCAACCAGAGTAAGGCGAGGCTCAAAGAAAGAAACAGCGGCAAATAGACAGCTCGCAGTCCCGCCCGCGACTGAAACGTCTGGCCGATGGACACTGCCAGCAGACCGGCTCCAATGCCACTGATCAACAGACCTCGCAAGTGTGTGGAGCCAGAGGATTTCTCCTCTTTCCCGAAAAGCACTTGCCCAAGCCAGAAGACGGAAAAAACTGTAGCAGCGCTGGCCAGGGCGATCGGCAAATGAAAGGCGAGTAAAGTTCGTCCGAGAAGAGCAGTGCTTAAGGCGTTTGCATACACGCCGACAGCTTCACGGCCGCTTCCCCAATCGGGAAAGAAGACCGCATGTTTTCCCTGCAATACTTCAAGGGCATAGACGCCATCCGGCCCTTCGTCATTTTGGATTCCTGGAGGTACGGCACTAAGCCGGTAAAAGCGCAGTGCCACCACTGCCAGAATGAGTACCAGGACGATACCAACAGTAGCCAAACGCAGGTGGCTACGCTTTAGATTTCCCGATTCAGATTGGTTCACATTTTTTCCGGATTGTGCTGTGGCACCTGGCGCGCCTGTTTATCGATGGCTCACCCCTTGCTTTCTTACTCCACGACTCAAAGGAGACAACCATTGGAGCCAGGAAGTGGTCCCTCTACTGAGCAGTTGCAATGCGCAATCGCGCAAGAGTCAACTCTGGCTCCCAAACACCCAGCTCGACGGTCGGATTCAAGGACTCGGAGTCGTAAACGACCAGCCGCATTTCATATTCGCCAGGCGGCAGATCGGCTGGCAACTGAAATGGAAACACGGTATCGAACTGGGTGGAAGGGCCTCCGCTTCCAGTTAGGGTATGATTCGGTTTCCATAGGACAGTATCCATTTGGTAGACGCCTGCTCCCTCTTCATCATGCAGCCTGAGAGAGAACGAATAGTTGATCCCCAGGTCGGGCCCGGTGATCCATTGTAGCGCTACCCACATATTTGGGTCTTCTCCCAAGTTGAGCAGTTCCTCTGCCTTGAACTGCATTTGTCCTTGACCGTAGGCGGCGCCCAAAAGAGTTATGCCGCCATCGTATTGAACATTCAGATGCTCAAGCTGCTCATAGAATGTCCAGGGGCTCTCCAGATCAATGTCTGTAAAGCTACGGACGCGAAAACTGTCGAAGTCGTCGCTGCCCGAAGGGCGTCCGTATTTTCCGAGGAGAACCGCGATTCGTTCATCTTCGTCACCAGTCCAGACAGGCTTGAAATCCCATTCGACAAGCCGTACGTCGGTTGGGTTTTCCATGGACCTGATGGTAGTCTCGATCTTTCGTGCCAAATCGGGCATAGCTGTATGAAAGAGCAGGACCGGTGTCGTGTTCTGGTACAGATAGTCGAAAATGTAGTTTTGGTAGCTCTCTTCCAAGTCCATGCGCCGCTGACCGTCAGGAATCAGGTAGATGGTGCTGGTCGAGGGCGGTTGTGCATTCAGTGTCCGGACCAACTCGGTCCATTCCACTTCAGACGAATTATAGATTTCGGGTGCGGCCGCCCAGTCATGAAAATAGAGGCGATGCGTATTCTGACCCTTCAGAACCAGCAAGGCGGCAATAAGTGTGCCAATGCCGATAACGGTCCAGGTCTCGACTTTACGGGGAAACATCCTGCCCAGAAACTGAAGGGTTTCCCAGGCGCCGACTGCGGCCAAGAGATATATGGCAGGCATAGCGCCAATCATTCTCAGGGTGTGCGGCACTGAATCTCTGGCGAGCATTGCGGGCATGAGGAGGACGACCAGCCAGAGGAAGAGCAGACGTAGAGCAGGCTTGCGCCACTGCGATAGGGCGATTCCAACTCCCAGCCAGAAGAAAAGGCCTTCGCCCATGTTCAACATCGGTTGGCCAGGAAAATTGTAGCGCCAGTAACGGTCGCCGCCGATTCCAAAAACCTGCAGATGTTCCCACACATTGATCAGCAGGATTCTGAGTGGAGCACCTTGACTGTTGCTGGGATGGAACACCGAAACCTGACTGCTGCGCGCAAAGAAGTACTCGGGATTCAGTGCAAAATAGATGAGAATTGGGGCTGCTACCAACAGGGCGACGCCTGCAAAAATGCAGACCCGCCAAAGGTGCTGCTTGTTCAGACTTGCTCCTTGGCGCACTTTGGTTTCCCTGTAAATGAGGGGTAGGAAACTCAAGCCAAAAAGAACGAAGAGAAACGGAACGAAACGGGCCGCAAGATATGTATAGGGAAGGATGCCCGCGCACACACCGGCTGCAATTATTTCCCAACGGCTGCTTTTTCTCCACCCCAACCACAAGAGGGCAATACAGAGTGCAAGGACAAGCGGCAGGAAGTTAGCTCTGAGCGCAGTTCGTCCAATGATCGTCTGGCCTAGAGAAACGGCCAGCAGACCGGCCCCCAATCCGCCGATAAAGACGCCTCGCCACGGGTTTGCTTTCTCTCCTGGCCCTGCTTCCCGGAAGAGCACGTACCCGAGCCAGAATGTCGCAAAGAGCGTAGCAGTACTGGCGAGCGCAGCCGGCAGGCGAAGTGCAAGTTCTGTACGGCCCTGGAGGGCGGTGGCCAGCGCGACAGCGTAGGCCATCAGACCTTCGAGGCCATCGTTTTTCTCAGGAAAGAAAACTGTGTGCTCACCTCTCAGCACTTGTAGGGCGTTTGCTCCGTGTATCCCTTCGTCGAGGAGGAGCCCCGGAGGCAACTCGCTCAGACGCTGGAATCGCAGCGTTACGGCCGCAATCGACAGTGCAAGCAGAATAGCCGCTGACACCAACGCCAGCCTAAGGCGATCGTCATTTTCTGTTTCGGAAGCTCCGGCAGACCTCTTCCCGGATAAGGGCGTTTCAGACATTCGCGTTGTTCAGGTCCTCTCTTCCTTTATGTTCACCTCTGCGGGTCGTGAGGTCTGGCCGATGGAGGCTGCTATTGATCTTGTCCCCAATTCCTGTCACCTGCAAGCCTCGCCAAAGGTCGGACCATCGGCTCTCTCCGTATCTCCAGAATAGAAGCAGCCCCATCCAGGACGTGACGAATAAGGTGGCTGCTCTGTCAAGTGCCGGCGGCAGGTGAAAGGCCAACAGCGAAGATCCCGTAAGACGAGTAGCGAGAGCGGTGGAAAACTTTGCCATCGCCTCATGGCCGCTAGCACTAACACTAAAGTATACAGTGCGTTTTCCTTGAAATGCTTGTAGAGCATCCACTCTGTTTGCTTCTTCACCGTCTTTGATGCCCGGCGGGACATTGGAGAGGCGGTAAAAAGGCGTAAAGACAGCCGAGACTGCCTGAGCGAATAAACTCTCCACCGCGGACACAATGGTCCCGGCGCGACCAGGCGCTAAGACCCCTGCCGGTTTGTGCGACGACTCGAGGACAGACGCTGCAGCAGGCATGTCAATAACGCGGCTCAGGTTTTCCATAGCGTTCGGTCGCAGAGATATGGGGCCTCCATAGCGGGCGGGCCCTCTATGGAGGCACAATTTACACAGATTATATTGTTCTGATATTCGTCGTCGGGACGGCATTCCCATAGACGGGGCACTACCATTTCAGAGGACCTGAGACTCCCTGTGGCCGCCTTACTCAACGGTGCATCAAGGATGCTTTCGTGAGTCGCCTGACAGTGGAAACAAGCTTGCCGGAGACGAGTAAACTGCTACGGCAAGCTCTTGTCGTGATGGCTCAGGGGTTCGGCCCCGTTTGCTGTGACCAGGAAGGCGTCTTCCAAGCGAATGCTGGTAACGCTCGGGATATAGATGCCGGGCTCCAGCATGATCACGTTGCCCTCCTGAAATCGCTCCTGGTTGTAGGGGACGATGCGGGGCTCTTCATGACCGGTCAGCCCAATACCGTGACCGGTGTGGTGGGGGTAGACCTCGTAGCCGCCGTTTGCCATGAAGCTGCGAACCTTTTGGTCAACTTCCTGCGCGACTACGCCTGGACGAATGAGGGAGACTGCATAGGCCAAGGCCTCCTCTACGAACTTGTGCATTTGAAACTGCTGGGCGGTGGGCTGCTCGGCATAGTAGGTGGCACAGCTGTCGGTCCAGTAGCCGTCGACCACGACGCTCAGGTCGAGAATGAGGGCATCGTTCGCAATGATTTCGAAGTCGAGGGGCGCGGCGCTCATGTTAGCCGGGCGATGGCCGACGATGCAGTCGTTGCCCATCTGCATCCATTTGCCGGCCTCCCGCTCCACTGCAGTCTGCACCTCGGTCCAGACGTCTATCTCGCGCTGGCCCAAGCGTACTGCCTTGCGGCCGGCGTCATGCCCTATTGTAACCAGACGAAAGCCTTCGCGGATGCGGGCTAACTCCTCGTCCGTTTTGACCGCTCGCAGCGGCAGCAGACTGCCCTCAAGCGATAGGGGCTCGCAACCGGGCCGTGCGTCGAGGAAGGTCTGCCACAGGGCAAGCGGGAGGCTCTTATCTTCTACGCCAACCCGGCCTGATTTCCCGCTGCCATTTGCAAGCAAGTCGCGCAACGCTTCGGCAAGCCGACTCGGGGCGTCAATAGGCTGGTCAATTGTATAGCCTACAAAGGAAATGTGCGCGCAGTCGGGTTCTGAACTAAAGGTGGAGGCATCGGCAAAGCCTTCGTCGGCAAAGAGCGTGAAACTGCCGCGCTCGAAGAAGAGCAGAGCCGGCGCGGGCAGATTGAGGCCTGTCAGCCAGCGCACGCTGTCATGATCTGTAAATAGCGCCAACTCGACCCCTGTTTCATCAAGTAGCTGCACGGCGCGTTGTCGTTGTTCTTTGTGCATTAGTCTTGACGTCCCTTACTTGTTGCTCGGCTTGCAGAGCACGGATTTGACTCTTCTGCCTACCACGGCATCTGGCGCGCGGTATATTCGCGGCCTATGCGGGCCGCCTCTTCGGTTGCTGAACCGACCATGACGCCCTCATCTATGCGTTCCGCAACGTCATGGGGACGGACGCCGTTGAGGAAGAAGACATTGGCTGCATCGCAGGCGGCCTTTACGCGGGCTCGGGCCGCACTCATTTCGGGCGGGAAGGGCGGGTCATGCGCGTCTGCATGGCCTAGGCTCATGCCCATGTCTCCCGGTCCCCACTCGGCGAAGGCGATACCGGGTACTGCAGCGCTGGCTTCGGCATTTTCGAGTGCGCGGCGGTTCTCGATTTTGAGACCCAGCATTATCTCGCCGTCGGGATTCAGCGGCCAGACGTCAGCCTTCTGGACATATTCCTGGGAGTTGACGCCCCAGATCTCAGCTGCCATCGCTTGTCCTCCGGCACCCCTGCGGCCTTGGGACAGGGCACCTGGATCATCCGAAACGCCGATGGCGTGGACGGGGTAGCGGGAGGACTCGACGAATACCTTGACCGCGCCAGGCGTTTCCGCATGGCAGAGGAGAATCCCATGGACGCCGCGCGCCAGGACTTGCTTGATCATCCAGGCGTTTGCCCGCATCACATTTTCGTCGGTGCCGTCGGTAGGGATCGTGCAGATGACAGACGGCGTGCGGTGTCCGCTCCTGGTTGTGCCCGCGTCGACAAGCCCGCGCATGAATGCACTCAGCCCGACCAAGTCGAAGGCGCCGTGCTCAAAATCCACCATCAGGTAGTCGGCCCAGGTGTCGCTGTGCGCTGTGCCGTTCTCGTAGTTCAAACCACCGTGGACGCCCGAATAGTAGATAGGCTGTCCGGCCTCCAGCAACTCAATCGCTCTGTTAATGCGCGGCATACCGCCTCCTTGCTTTGAAGTGGCTGTGGCTGACAGCGCCACCATGAATTACAACGCTCGCAGCGGCTCTTCGATCATGCCGACAAGTGCATCCAGGAACTGGGCGGCGCGGACACCGTCGACAGCACGGTGGTCGCAGGACAGGGTCAGGGTCATCATCGGGCGTACGACAGGCTGCCCATTCTCGGCTACAACTCGATCGGCGATTCGGCCCACCGCCAGGATCGCGGCCTGGGGCGGGTTGACGATTGCGTTGAAGGCATCGACACCGTACATGCCCAGATTGCTAATTGTAAAGGTCCCGCCGGCAAAGTCGTCGGGAAGTAGTCCGGCGCCGTTGGCGCGGGCGACGAGGTCGGCCCTGCGCGCGGCAATCTCATCGACGCGCAGGCGGTCGGCGCTATGGACAACCGGGACAAGCAGCCCGTCTTCAACTGCAATGGCCAAGCCAACGTTTATGTCCGGGTTGGTAACGATTTTGCCGTCATCCCAGAAGGAGTTGAGGCGAGGGAAACGGGCCAGAGAGAGCGCAGACAGCTTCGTAAGCATGTCGGTGTAGGTGATTTTTTCACCGTCTGCGGCGCCGGCCGCGAGAAGCGTACGCCAGTTCATCAGTTGGGCTGCGCTTACGTCACGCACCAGGTAGAAGTGGGGCACGCTGGTCCAACTATCTGTCAGGCGTTGGGCCATGATCTGCCACATGCGCGAAACGGACTGCGTTTCCGGTTCGATCGCGGACGCACGGTCGGTGGTTGCGGCCACTTCGGGGACAGGTTGCGGCAGGATTTCGGCTTGAGGATCTGCAACCATGGGGACATCGGCGGCGAGTACGGCGCCTTCGGGACCATGTCCGTCAAGCGTCGCCAGGTCGATGCCTCGTTCGCGCGCAAGGCGCCGCGCCTTAGGCGAGGCGAGAACGCGCGAGTCGGAACCGGCTGCGCGGATATGGGCTTCCACGTCTTCCTTGGAGATGCGACCGCCAGCGGCCGAAACCTGTGACAGATCGACTCCGTGTTCGGCGGCGATGCGCGCTGCGACCGGGCTGGAAGGAAGAGGAGGGTCTGCGGGCTTGTCTTCGGCCGGGGCCTCCTGTGGGTCGCTCGCTTGCTGCGGCGCGGGCACTTCTTCTCCTTCGGCGGCGATCTGTGCGATCACCTGTCCGACAGGGATTTCATCGCCTTCCTTGGCGGTTACTGCTGTCAACAGGCCGGAGGCGGGCGCTTCCACCTGCACGTCCACCTTGTCGGTGGCCACCTCCATCAGCGGCTCGCCGGCGGTGACCATTTCGCCTTCCTTTTTGAGCCACCGCAGCAAGACGCCTTCGTCCTGGGCCATGCCCAGCGCCGGCATTATCACTTCTTTGGCCATGTGTTCCCCCTTTTAGGGTCGTCAGATAACGAGACCGGGATGTTAGCTGGCTCCGGCGCACATAGCCTTGGCCGTCTCGACAACGTCGTCTGCGTCTGGGATGGTCAGGTCTTCCATCGCTGGAGAGAACGGGACCGGAACGTTCATTGCGCCGATGCGCTTAACCGGGGCATCCAGATAGTAAAATGCGCCGTCGGCAATGACAGATGCAATTTCACCTGTGACGCCATACTGCCGGTAGCCCTCATCCAGCACCAGCGCCCGGCTTGTCTTTTTCGCAGACTGGATAAGGGTATCTGAGTCGAGCGGGTTTGTTGTGCGGGGATCGATCAGCTCGGCACTGATTCCGATCGACGCCAGCTTGTCTGCCGCCTCGAGACCTACGTACACCATCGAGCTGGTTGCAATGATGGTGATGTCCTCACCGGTTCGCTTCACGTCCGCCTGCCCGAGAGGGAGCGTGTACTCTTCTTCCGGCACAGGTCCCTTCTCCTGATAGAGCATTTTGTCTTCGAAGACGACGACGGGATTGTCGTCGCGGATGGCGGTCTTCATCAGCCCTTTGGCGTCGTACGGTGTGGCGGGCAGGGCTACTTTCAGGCCGGGGATGTGGCTGAAGAGAGCATGCAGAGACTGGCTATGCTGGGCGGCGGAGCGGCGGCTGGCCCCCAAGGTCGTCCGCAGGACCATGGGCACTGTCAGTTTACCGCCGGACATGTAGTGGGTCTTGGCGGCCTGGTTGACCAATTGGTCCATCACCAGGGTGGTGAAGTCGCCAAACATGATGTCCACAATGGGCCGCATACCAGTGATGGCCGCACCGACACCGATGCCGGCAATGCCTGCCTCCGAAATGGGGGAATCAATGACGCGTTCAGGGCCGAACTCGTCCAACAGACCGACCAGGACTTTGAAAACCGAGCCGGCTTCTGCGACATCCTCACCAATGACAAAGACGTTCTCATCGCGAGCCATCTCTTCGGCGATAGCTTCACGGATGGCTTGACCGAATGTTATCTGACGTTCCCCCGGCGCGTGAATGGCGGGGCTGCTATGGGTTCCGTTCTCAAGCGTAGACATGCCGGTCCACCTCGCTTTCACTGGGGAATGACGCCTCTTCGGCGAAGGCAACCGCGTCGTCAACGGCTGTCTTGACTTCCTGCTGGATTCGCTCTAAGACTTGCTTTTCCGCCTGCTCGCTTTTCAACAGCCAGTCCTCGAGAAGAATCAACGGGTCCCGCTTGGCCCATTCAGCTTCCTCTTCGCGAGTGCGGTATGGGCGGTCGATATCGCCGACATGGTGTCCGCGGAATCGATAGGTATTGCAGACGAGGAAGGCAGGACCGCCGCCCTTGCGGGCGCGGTCGATCACGAGGCGGGCGGTGGCGTGGACAGTGCGAATGTCCTGGCCGTCAATAGCCTGTGCGTGGACACCGAAGCCGGAGGCCCGGCCGACCATGGAGCCGGCCGCGGTCTTGGAGTTGTGGGTATACTCACCATACTGATTGTTTTCGCAGACATAGATAACCGGCAGCTTCCAGAGTTGGGCCATATTCATGGACTCGTACAAGAGTCCCTGTCCCAAAGCGCCGTCGCCAAAGAAACAGACGGAAACCTGATCGGTTCCGCGTAGTTTTATGGACATGCCTGCGCCGGTGGCGATGCCTGCGCTGCCGCCGACGATGCCATTTGCGCCCAGGTTGCCGGTCTCCTGATCGGCGATGTGCATGGAGCCGCCTTTGCCGCGGCAGTAGCCGGCCTCTTTGCCCAAGAGCTCGGCGAACATTCGGTCCAGATCGGCGCCTTTGGCGAGGCAATGACCGTGGCCGCGGTGCGTGCTGGTGATGTAATCGTCCTGTCTCAGGGCCTCGCAGATGCCGACGGCAATCGCCTCCTCGCCGATGTAGAGGTGGGTGATGCCCGGCATGCGAGCACTGGTGTAAAGGTCGTTGGCGGTTTCTTCAAAAGTGCGAATCTTGACCATCTGCTCATAGGCTTGGAGCCAATGCTCAGTGTCCAGTTCAGTTTCGTTCGGGTTGCTGTCGTTCTTTTCGCTCATGGCGTTACCCCATGGATGAGACTGAGTTCTTACCAGTGCATAACCCAGCCGCTGTCAACGTTAATGGCCTGGCCGGTGATATTGCGGGCGTGTTCGGAGGCCAGGAATACGACCGTGGACGCGATCTCCTCCTGGGAAACCAGACGTCCCAAGACTGCCAGCCGCCCGATCTTGTCCGTACACCATTCTTCGTAGGTGGGTCTCTCGTTCTCTGGCATATCGGCGGTGGAAAACTTGTGGATCCGTCTTTGGAGCGGCGTGTCGACCATTCCGGGACAGATGGCGTTGGCTCGTATATTGTAAGTGGCAAAGTCCTTGGCTGCAATTTGCATGAAACTGAGGACGGCGGCCTTGGAAACGCTGTATGGGGGATCGGTTTGGGAGCCGATCTGGCCGGAAACGGAGGAGAAGAAGAGGAAGGTGCCCTGCCGGCGGGCGATCATCGGCGCGTAGAAGGCATGGGCGGTGTTGACCGCGCCCAACACATTCACTTCGTGGACGCGGGGCCAGTCGGAGGGCTCAAGGTTCCAGAAGGGGAAGCCGCCTTTGCCCGAATCGATGCCAACGGTGTAGACCACGTGGCGAACCGGTCCGAACTCCTCTTCGACGCGTGCTGCGGTTGCCTGCAGAGCCGCGAAGTCGGTGACATCCACCTGTGCGGAGAATGTATCGACGCCGTGTTGGGCCGCCTCATTCGCCACCTCATCCACAACCGGATCGCGATCGAGCAGCGCCACGCCCGCGCCCTCTTCGGCGAAGGTCTTGGCGATCATCCGGCCCATCCCGTTTGCGCCGCCGACGACGACGGCGTTTTGTCCCCCTAGTTCCAGATTCATAGCATTCCTCGGAATCTCCGTGGGCGTGGCCCGGCCGCTGATGGCAACGGGCGCAGCATCCATTTATTGTACAAAGTGTGCGTCGTCCTGAACGTGTTTCATCAGTTGAGGGCTTGACCGGCAGTAAGGGAACGGTCTGCTGGCAGAAGGAAATGGAAACGCGATGTATTCCTCGGCAGCCGGTTCGATTACGGATCCGCCCCTGTGCGGTTCGCCTTTACGCGCGGGGTCAGATCGAATTGGGTTTCGTGGCCGTTGAAGAAGCGCTCCAGCTCGTCGACCATCAGCGAAAAGAAGCCCAGCTGCCCAGTTGGGCCGCCGTAGGCGCCAATGTGAGGGCTAAGAAAAACGTTGGGCAACTGGAGGATTTCACTGTCGGGGGGCACCGGCTCCGGGTCGAAAACGTCGAGCCCGGCGACGATATCGCCCTGTTTCAGCCTTTCGATCAAGGCGGCCGAGTCGGTCACTTTGCCGCGGGAAACGCTGACAAATACAGCGCCGGGGCGCAGACGGTCCAGCTCCTCTTTGCCAAGCATTCCTTCGGTTGCGGGTGTGTGGGGAACGAGGCAGACGACTACGTCACAGGAAAGGACGTTTTCCAGGCTGGTCTGCAAAAAGCCCAGTGCTTCGGGCAATTCCGGCGGCAGATATGGATCGTGGACCCAGATTTCGGTTTCGAAGGCGCGCAGGAACTTCATCAGGCGGCGTCCCATGTGGCCGCAGCCTATCAACCCAACCCGGCGGCCCCAGAGGACGCCCGGCATACCATCCATTACCTTGCGGTCGAAGCGTGTCTGGCCTGCAATCATGCGGCGGAAATGTCCGCCGCCGTTGCGTAAGCATACAAGAATCATTGCCAGCGCCCATTCGGAGACCGGATAGGAGGAGGCGTTGGTGGTATCAACGGTACGGATGCCGCGTTCCCAGGCGGCGTTGAGATCGATACGGCTGGCGAAACGATCGCCCTCCATTTCGCCGACTATTTTGAGCGAGGGCGCGGCATCCAGCATATCTGCAGTCAGCGTGGGCGCGCCTAAGCAGACGACAAGCGCGTCGTGGCCGGGGAGCTTCTTCGAGAATTGGAGCGCGGCCTCCGGGTCGGTATTGGTATCGTAGATACCGCCGCCTTCGCAGGGGAACCAGTCCCAGTCGGCGAATGCCTCAAGACGGCGCAGGTCCTGCGCGGCCACGTGGTTATGACGAATGTCATGGTTGAAGGCCAATAGGACTTTGGGTCGTTTTTGGGCCATGGGATCTCTTTCAGACTGAATTCTTTAGTTCTGCCAAAGTTCTTTGGCCTTCGGGATGGCCTGGCGGAACCCTTCCTCGCCAGTCTTGCTGGCCTCTTCGACGGAAATCCAGCCGTTGAAACCTGCTTTGCGAAAGCGCTCGAATATCGCATTCAAGGGCGTAATGCCGCTGCCAATGAGAACCGGCTCGAACGACCCCTTTTGCCTGATGTCGCTTACGTGGATTGCGGCCACGCGCGGCAGCACGGCGTCCAGCACCTTTAGCGGGTCGTCATCGACCGCCAGTAGATTGGCCGTGTCAAAAAGGAGTTGCAATCCGCTGTCAGCGGTCCTGTCGCAGATTTCGAGAAACACAGAGGCTGTTTGTGAGAAATCGAAATAGGTCCATACATAGCCGATGGCATGGTTCTCATAAGTGAGCGTAACGCCTGCGGCCTCTGCTTCCTCCACCCACGCCGTCAGGCCCTCTGCTGCCCAGGAAACGCCGTCCTGCCGTTTGACGCCCGGGTGGTTCTGTCCTGCGGTGACGCGCAGAAAGCTTACACCTAACTGTGCTGCGGCGTCGATGTAGTTGCGGAGCTCCTGTCGGTGTTGCGACCTCACGGCCGGGTCCGGGTGGGTAAAGTCAGTATAGGTCACCATACCTGCGATTACTACGCCCGCGTCCTGTGCCTGCCTTCGCAGACCGTTCAGATATGGGCTTTCCAGAGAATCCAGGTGGGCCACACTGATGTCGGCCCCGTCCAGACCAATTTCGGCCGCCAAGCGGAACCAGTCGGCCAGTGTACGCTCGCCATTGCTGATTTCAGGGTAGAGGGAGGCGGGGAGGCAGGAAAAGGGCATTGCGTTATGACTCCGAGATTGCAACGACCGATCCTGACGATGCGTCGCAATAGAGGAAACGGCTGTCGGTATCGGCGCTGAGGCCGTGCGGCTCGGGTTCTGTATCGGGCACGGTGATTCGGTCCAGTTCGGAGCCGTCGGTCAGGCTTAGTTTCACGATCACCCTGTGGCCGGTATGGACAACCCAAACGCCGTCCTCCTCTCGCACTACACCGTGGCCGCGTGTGTATGGCAGAGGGATCACATGCTGGACCGACCAGTCGCTGATGCGCATTTTGGTCAGCGTCTGATCCTTCAGGGTGGTCAGCCACAGGTGTCCAGGCTCGACATTGTCGTACTCGATGCCATGGGTGCCGCCGCCATTAGGCAGGGGATGGCGGGAGATGGTCTTGCCGGTTTCGGGGTCGACCCGCAGGATCTCTCCCATCGACTTGCCGGCATCGTGGGCGCGTGCCGGTCGCCACTTGTCGGCGGAACCGTTGGCCGCCAGCCAGAGGCTGCCTTCGCCCCAGGCCATCCCACTTGTGTTGGAGGAATCGCTGGGAATTTCGCGGATCATTATGGGCACGCCGTAGTAGTCCAACTCGCCGTTGCGTTCGACCAGCATCACGCGGTCGGTGATCTGGTCAACAATCCACAGGCCATCATCGGTAGCCTGGAGGCCATTGGGCACTGCGTAAGGCGAACGAAACAGTTTCTTGTAAGTTTTCATGGCTCACCCTTGGGAATTGAATTCGGATCCGGCGCGCCGCTTGGGACGCGCTGTTGCCAATTACATTAGTTCTGCCGGCGGAGACACACCGACGGCTTCTCCACTTTCGACGATGCGCGACCAGGTGCTTTCTTCGATTGGGATTCCCTGTTCCAGCCGGTTCTGGCGGCGTTCTTCCTCGATTTCGCCAGGGTAGTAGATCCTCTTAACGCCTGGCATTTTGGGCGAGGACCTGACCCATTCGACCAGCTTTTCCACTTCTTGCTTATATTCTTCAGCGTCGATGAAGCTATCGATTTTTATGGCCAGTGCGAGCCAGCCGGAGGCGCCGCGGGTGGGTGGATCGGCGCTGCAACCGGCCCAGGAAAGCCCGCCGGCGATGGCGTCGATCATCATCCCGAGCCCGTAGCCCTTATGCCCGACCGAGCCGCCCACCGGCAGCATAGCGGCTTCACGAGCCATGAATACATTGGGGTCCAACACAGCGTTTCCTTCGGCGTCTATGAGCCAGTCGTCCGGCACGGGCAGCCCGCGCGCCCGCTGCACGTCGACCTTACCTCCGGCCACCATGCTTGTCGTCATATCCAGCATCAGGGGGCCCCCGCCTGCGCGCGGTGCGCTGAAGGCAAGTGGATTGGGGGGCAAGCGCCGCCCGGTACCGCCAAAGGGGGCGGTAAAGGGTCCGCCGCCGTTCAGCATAAGCAGGCCGATACAGTCCTGTTCGGCAGCAATTGGTGGAAACGCTCCCAAGCGGCCGATGTGCGTAGACCGATGGACGGCGACGGCGCCGAAAGTATACTCCTGGGCGCGTTCGACGGCCATTTCCATCGCCTTTTTTGCCAGGACGATGCCCTGCATCTGCTGGGCGTCGATGACCAATGATACCGGTGACTCGCGCACGACTTTGAGCGTACCAACGGGCTTCATATTTCCTTCCCGTACTGCCGTGATGTAGCCGGGCAGGCGAATGATGCCGTGGGAGTCATGTCCTACGAGATTGGAGTCGACCAGATGATCGGTGACATCCTGGCCCTGGTCTGGGGGAAAGCCGGCTGCGGCAAAGATGGCCGCGCCGTACTTTCTCAAGCTGTCGTGGGAGATCGTAGGCATTGGTGCAGGGTCCTCTGTGAGCTGGTTTGGATGTGGCGGAAGAGACGGTGATGGGGCGCGGCTCTTGATTTATTCCTGGAGAGGCCTTTGCGGCTCGCTTGTCTCGTATTCAAAAGTATACCTTGCACAGAAAAAAGGTTCAAACAACGTTGGCAGGGCATAAGCATCTTATTGGGAGAGAATTTCCGGGAGATAGTCAGTTTTCGGACCGGCTCGTTTACGTCTGGCAGGAATGCCGATTTGGGCGCTGTTCTCGCTGGGTAAAAGATTGGAAGCCATGCGGCGCTAGTCGGCCAGGTTGTGCTGCACATGGACCTGGCGGATGCGACTGTCGTCCCCATCCAAGAGCCAATAGACTGAATTCTCGGTGCTACGGTGGCTGAGGGTGGCCGAGCGTTCATGAGCGTTTGCGAGCGTTTTCGGGTTGTCTGAGCGGCAATTCACGGGATATGCCTGAAGGGCTGTGACTGGGGCCTTGCCGATGCAGGCATTCTCATGTGTGTGTTGGACGAGAGTTTACGAGAGATCATGAGCGTTTACGAGCGTTTATAAGCGATGTCGAGTTGTCTGAACTGCAGTTCTTGAGATTTGTATGATGGGTTGTGACCGGTGCCTTGCCGATGCTGGCATTCTCATGTGTGTGTTGGACGAGAGTTTACGAGAGATCATGAGCGTTTACGAGCGTCTATAAGCGATGTCGAGTTGTCTGAACTGCAGTTCTTGAGATTTGTATGATGGGTTGTGACCGGTGCCTTGCCGATGCTGGCATTCTCATGTGTGTGTTGGACGAGAGTTTACGAGAGATCATGAGCGTTTACGAGCGTTTATAAGCGATGTCGAGTTGTCTGAACTGCAGTTCTTGAGATTTGTATGATGGGTTGTGACCGGTGCCTTGCCGATGCTGGCATTCTCATGTGTGTGTTGGACGAGAGTTTACGAGAGATCATGAGCGTTTACGAGCGTTTTCGGGTTGTCTGAGTTGCAGTTCATGGGATTTGTCTGATGGGCTGTGGCTGGGGCCCTATCGATGCAGGATGTCTCGTATGCGCGTTGGACGAGAGTTAATGCCAGGGATTTTCCTCGCTTGCGTGTTGCAGTAGACAGAACCAATCGATCGTCGAAGTCATGCGAAGGGCCGCGAAGAACACCGAAGGTGTAACGGATTTTCTATGCGCGGTCCTTTGGCAGAAGAGCACTTTGCTCCCGCATATCGCTTTGGTGACAAACGTTAACGGGCACTCGTCGTTACTGGATTCACTTGCCCGGGTTCTGGCCGTGAAATGTCTACAAATGTCGCGTAATGTATACAAATGTATACGTATGTCGCGCCAATTTCATTTTTTTGGGACGCTTTTTTTGCGTCTTACCGAACAGTTCCTCGCCGTCCCTGAAGGATACCGGGAGGACGATTTGGGGGCACTTCGCAGCGTTTCAGCGGACCGCTTTCACCTTCAGGTTTTCTATGGGCGAGAGCAGTGGCTTCTCAGTTCGTGCGCCTCGAATGACCACAGTGTGGGACCACTAGGCGGGCCCACAAGGGGAACCTTTTCGATTCAGGCAGCCTTGCTGAGAATTGAACCGATTCGATGCAACTATCCTGGGTTAGGTCGACCTAAGTCGACCCAAGTCGACCCAAGTCGACGTAAGTCGACGGAATTTCTTTTTTTTGGACTTTGTTCTTGAGTTCGCAGACGTTTCCTCCAGCCGATTCAGGCAGCCTCACGAGGTTTGTTCCCATTCGTTGCGATTACCTTGGGTTCGGTCGGGTTGCGACGGATTATGTCGGCGTTTTTCCTTTTTGCAGGCCCTTACATGCTTGCGTTCGCAGAAGTTTCCTCGCCGTCTTTGATGCGTATCGGCAGATGACGTATGGGCAGTTCACAGATGTATAGCGGCTTTACTTCGGCTTCAGATATTCTTTTGGCGGGAGTCGTGGCTTCTCAGGGTCAGAGGAAAAGCAACTCATTTCGGAAGCTATTATAACACACGATTTGGGCCCACAAGGGGGACCTCTAACCCGAATCTGCAGGGCAATCGCATCTAAATGTGCATGCCGATTCCGTTGAAATCGTCTTCAGATTGCTGAACCGTGCGCAGAAGTCGCCGCGGCACAGGCCCTCAGGCATCGAAATCATTCAGATTTCCCGTCTACGTGCCCCCATTCGTTCACTTCTCAATGTCTAACCTCGACCTGGAGGGGAATCCCGAAGCATTTCGTTTTCTTGACCCAGTTTAGATGCAATCGCCCTGGGGGATGGATGGGAAAGTGAAATGTCAATGAACCTGAGCCTGTGGGTAACTACTAAGCCACATAAAGTGCCAGTCTTGACCAGCCCTCTATCCTTTCCGCCATTCGGGCTGTCTGATTGCGTATGCTGTTGGCGGCAGCCTCGTCGCTGGAGCCGCACGGCTGGAATGCGCACACACGGTCGGTGAGCGATGGTTTTGTAGGGGGGCGTTGCGGGGGCGCAGCCCCTGCACAAGGGAGGGCCGAAGGCCCGACCGCCCAGAACTGCAGTGGTCAGTGGTTAGCAAGAAACGCTTTTGCCGACCTTTTTCAGGGCCGCGAAATTACCGTGAATAAGGCATTGGAGGATTTTTGGGGCGGCGAAATGGGTGCTACGAATCGACACGGAAATTGGGAGGCAGTGTTGTGTGATCAGTTTATATGTGTTTGATGCGAGAGCCGGCTGAATTAGACGGCGACCCACGGAGGGGCACCTTTTTCGTTCGCTGGGTCAGCGATGTTATTCTTTGAGGCACAAAACGACTATGTATCCAACATCAGGCTAACACCTACGCTTTCGTCAAGAAGGAGAACTTTGAAATGGCAGAGCAGAGTGGCCAAGGCAGCGGGCAGACGCTTCCCTCCGGCCGAGTTGCGGGCAATGCGGGGGCGAAAGAGAGCGCATTCACGTTGGACACGTCGAGCATCAAGTACGGGCCGGGCGTGACGCGTGAAGTCGGTTTTGACATGAAGAAGCTGGGCGCGGCACGGGTGATGGTTGTGACGGATCCGCGCCTGGCAGACGGTGAACCGGTGGCGGTGGCGCTGGAGGCATTGCGGGCGGAGGGCATCGATGCCGTGCTCTATGACCAGGTTCGGGTTGAGCCGACGGACACATCTTTTCTGCACGCGATTGAATTTGCGAGCGAGGGAAAGTTTGACGGATACCTTTCGGTTGGCGGCGGTTCGACGATCGACACGGCTAAGGCTGCTAATCTCTATGCTACTTACCCCGCTGACTTCCTGGACTATGTCAATCCGCCGATTGGCAAGGGTGTGCCTGTGCCCGGCGCGTTGCGGCCGCATATTGCGGTGCCCACCACTGCGGGCACCGGCAGTGAGACCACGGGCGTGGCCATCTGCGATTTGACGGAGATGCATGTTAAGACGGGCATCGCGCACCGGGCGTTGCGCCCGCAGATCGGTGTTCTTGATCCTCATAATACGCGGACGCTACCGCAGATGGCGGCGGCCAGCACCGGCCTGGATGTTTTAAGCCATGCGCTGGAGTCGCTGACCGCGCTGCCCTATGACAGCCGGGTCGCACCGGAGTCGCCAGAGATGCGGCCGGCCTACCAGGGGGCAAACCCTATCAGCGACATCTGGTCGACCAAGGCGATCGAGATGGTGTCGGCGAACATTGTGCGGGCGATCCAGGATACGGAGGACGACGAAGCGCGCAGCGCGATGCTGTTGGCGGCGGCCTACGCGGGGATCGGTTTCGGCAACGCCGGCGTGCATCTTCCTCACGGCATGAGCTATCCGGTCAGCGGGATGGTGCGGAGTTACAGACCGCCGGGTTACCCGCCCGATCATCCGATTATTCCTCACGGGATGGCGGTGATTCTCAACGCGCCGGCAGTCTTTCGCTTCACTGCCTCGACGAATCCTGCGAAGCACTTGTACGCGGCGCAGCTGATGGGAGTGGACACTTCCGACGCGGCCGAGGAGGACGCCGGTGAGCTGCTGGCGGGAGCAGTTATCAGCCTGATGCAGAAGACAGGTGTGCCCAACGGCCTCAGCGCGATCGGCTTTACGGAGGAGGACATTCCGGCACTGGTTGAGGGAACTTTGCCTCAACACCGGGTGACGAAGCTTTCGCCGCGACCGGCGGATGCGCAGGACCTGGAGGCACTGTTCCGGGACGCGATGCGGTATTGGTAAACAGCGGGGCCAGGCGTCAATTTGGGTGAGTCTTTGTAGTAGCCAATCTTCTGCTGCCGGGACGATCAGTGCAAAAAGGCAGACCGCCCCTGACCCCGACGCCTATTTGAGGGCCTTCGCCAGTACTTGCGCCATGTGAAGCGGTTCTTTGCCGGCAAAATGGTGAATCTGGTCGCGGCAGCTGGTGCCGCTGGCAACCAGGCAGGCGTCGGCGGGTATCTCTCGGGCGGCCGGGAAAAGACGATCCTCACCAATGGCACGGCTTACCTCGTAGTGTCCCTTCCCATAGCCGAAATCACCGGCCATTCCGCAACAGCCGCTTTCGATAAGCTGCACGGTGTACCCAGCAGTACTCAGGGCGGCCAGACTGGCCTCGTTGCCGATTAACGCTTTCTGATGACAGTGGCCGTGGAGATAGGCTGTGCCTGGCTCGCTGCGCCAGATGTCAGTGAATTGAGCAGCAGAACTTTTCTCTTCCTCCCCAGTTTTATTCACTCCCTCTTCCAAACCGGTGGTCTCGCGGGCGATGAATTCGTCGAAGGTCAGCGCGTTTTCGGAGAGTATCTGCGCTGCTTCACGATCTGAGGCCAGTTCCAGATATTCGTCCCGCAGTGTGAGAATACAACTGGGCTCCAAGCCGACAATCGGCAGTCCCCGGCGCGCGAAGGGAGCGAGTAGGGCCACGTTCTGATCCACCCATCCACGTACTTTGTCGGCCTGTCCGCCGGTGATGAGCGGGCGCCCGCAGCAGGCTCTTCCAGCGGCAAGTTTCACCTGATAGCCGGCAGCCTCCAACACCTGCACTGCGGCCTGTCCGATCTCGGGGTGGTTGTATTCGGCCCAGGTGTCGTGGAAGAGGATAACTGTGTTCGCACCCGTCTCCTGTGCGACGGATTGACTGCCCGCGGGGGCGCGATCTGCGTACCAGGTGGAAAAGGACTGGCGCGCATAGGCTGGAAGGTCGCGACGCGCGTCGATGCCGATGCGGTCAAGAATCGCCTTGACCGGCGCGGCCTTCAGTCCCCAGTTGACAAGCGGGATTAGGGGACGGCCATATCGAAAGAGCAGCTTGTTCAGGGTGGGCAGCAGGCCCATCAGGCGGTTGAAGAGGGGTAGTCCGTTGCGGTCATAGTAGTGGACGAGATACTCGGCCTTGATACGGGCCATATCAACGGCTGAGGGGCACTCGCTCTTGCAGGCTTTGCAGCCGATGCACAGATCCATCACGTCGTACATTTGCGGCGAGAACAGCTCGTCCTGGGGAATGCGGCCGGCCATGGCGTTGCGAAGCGCGTTGGCGCGGCCGCGGGTTGTGTCCTTCTCATCCTTGGTGGCGATATAGCTGGGACACATTGTACCGGCGCCGAGTTTTCGGCATACGCCGGCGCCGTTGCACATTTCGATCGCGCCGTCATAGCCGAAATCGCTGCTCCAGTCGAAAACGGTCCGCAACTGAATTGTCTCGTACTCCTGGCCGAAGCGGAGGTTCTCGCTGGAGGGCGGGGCGTCAATTATCTTGCCCGGATTCATGCGGTTGTCGGGGTCGAAGAGATCTTTCACCTGGCGCATTGCGCCATACAGCTCTGGGCCGAAGAGGCGGGGATGGAGATAACTGCGCGCCAGGCCGTCGCCGTGTTCACCGCTCATGGCTCCGCCGAAACTGACGGCCAAATCGCAGGCATGCTCGCCCACGGCACGGAGCGTGCCGATACCGGTCTGATTCTTGAGGTTGAGAAGCGGCCGCACATGGAGGCAGCCGGCGGAGGCATGGGCGTAGACGGCGATGCCGGGCACGTCTTCCTGTTGGCCGCAGAAGTCCAGAATCTTCTGCAGGTAGTCGGCCAGCTTCTCCTGCGGCACGGAGACGTCCTCGATGCCTGGGACAGGCTTGTAGTCGCCGCGACGACCCATCAGAATGTTCAACCCGGCCTTACGCACATCCCAGACATCTTTTTGCTGGGCGGGATTCAACAGTTTCACGATGGAGCTTCGCCAGCCGCGCGTGTGCAGATGGCTTTCGAGTGCATCCAGTCTTGCAGACAGTTCGCGTTCATCCGTACCGTAGAATTCTGTCAGGAGCACAGCTTCGGGGTCTCCGACTACGAAGTGGAGCTTCTTGGCCCACTCCGGTTGGGCGCGGGCCAGATCGATCAGATGCTTATCGAGCAGCTCGGACGCGCTGGGGCTGGTTTCGAGAATATCGGGAATGGCTGCACAGGCGTCGACGAGACGGTCAAAATGAACGACGGCCAAGGCTGTCATCTGCGGCTTGGGGACGAGCTTGAGGGTTGCGCAGGTGACGGTAGCGAGCGTTCCTTCGCTGCCGGCGAGCAGCTGGCTGAGATTGAATTGGTCGATCTGGGCGGTGTCGCAGAATTCGGAGCGGTAGAGGCTGTCGAATCCCAAGCGGGCGCGCATGAGGGTGGCTTGCTCAGCGCCAAGGCCTTCGCTGCCGGCCTGGCCTTCGTCGTGGAGCAGCCCGGCCAACAGGCGGTCGAGGTTGTAGCCGGAGACCCGGCGCCAGTGGCGCGGCCAGCGCTCCAGAATCTGCTCATGCTGGGCGCGCACGATTGCAGGGACTTCGCGGTAGATTTGCGCCTCCAGGGAGTTGCCGCGGCCGCGACTTGCCAGCTCCGCGGCGTTGACAGGTCCAAAGTCCGCGACCGAGCCATCGCTGAGCACGACATCTGATTGCAGCAGATTGTCGGCCATCATGCCGTAGAGGATGCTGTGGCTGCCGGTGGCGTTGTTGCCGATCGAGCCGCCGACAGAAGCACGGTCGGCGCTGGCAGGATCCGGGCCCAGCATCAGGCCGAGAGAGGCGAGGGTGCGGTTGAGTATGCCGATTGAGATGCCCGCCTGTACTGTGGCCGTTCCGGCTTCTTCATCGATTTCCAAGATGCGATCCATGTACTTGGTCGTGTCGATAACCAGGCCGGGGCCTACGCATTGGCCTGCCAGCGAACTGCCGCCACCGCGCGGCAGCAAGGGCACGCGATGGCGTGCGGCCAGCTCGACTGCGGCCTGGACATCATCTGCGGTGCGGGGAATGACCACGCCCAGGGGTTGGATCTGATACTGGCTGGCGTCGGTGCTGTAGAGCATTCGACTGTAGCCATCGAAACGCACCTCGCCCTCGACAATCTGTTCCAGTTCATGGACCAGTTCCCGGGTCTCCTGCAGTGGTTTGGAAAAGGCGGTGGAGGACAGTGTGGCAGGGCTTGGCGGAGATATACTTATGGTCATGGTGACGGCATTCCATTGGATACGGGCTTCATGTGGTTAGAGTCTCGCTGCCGGCGTGAAGGGCGTGAGAAATCAAGGCTTGTTCCATAAAGGATCGGATGGCACTACACTTTAACAGATTCTACATATGCGGTATACTCGCTAATCACTGCATGATGGCGGCGCAGCCAGATTTGGAGAAGCTCTGCGTTGCCGCTTACTGAAACAGTTCGTACAACAGGAGAATGGAATGTCCCATAGCGTAAACGGAAACGGCACGCAGATCAAAATGTACACTACCAGCTGGTGCCCGGACTGCTGGCGGGCGAAGTCGGTAATGCGGGGCCAAGGCGTCGATTTCGATGAGATCGATATCGAGAGCGACGAAGATGCCAGAGAGCTGGTGCAGGAGCTAAACAAGGGCAACATGTCTGTGCCGACGATTGTCTTTCCCGACGGTGATGTGTTGACAGAGCCTTCGACAACGGTGCTGATGACCAAACTCTCGACAATATAGCGGCTTTTCACAATACTTTTCGATAGGGCCGCCGATTGCTCTCCCACTCCCAGAGGGGCGGGAACTATCCGATTGGAGTTGGTATTCTGGGCGCAGTTGAGGCTCTGGCTACGCTATAGAGAGCGTGCTGACACTGGGAGAACAGCCGGAAATACTGCGTACCGCAACCGTTGAGGCAAGGGCCGGAAGTGAACAGTTACAGCTTGAACAGTACCGATGAGCGGGAGTTATATCCCGGTTATTTTGGCAAAGTAATCAATACCGACAATATGACGCTTGTGTATTGGAGGGCTGAGGCGGGGGCGCGGTTGCCGCTGCATGGCCATCCCCACGAGCAGGTGGTCAGCGTGTTGGAAGGCCAGTTTGAACTGAGCACCGGCGAGGGTGAAACCAGAGTGTTGGGGCCGGGAGAAGTCGCAGTTATTGCGGGCAACACCGAGCACTCCGGCCGTGCCGTCACCGCCTGCAGGTTTCTGGACGTATGTTACCCGGTGCGCGAGGGATATGCGTCTGGAAATTGACCGTCCGAAAAGGTTCGTGGCATGTAATTGCTGACGTCACGACCGCACATTTGGACAAGGGGCAGGCCTAGCATCCTTGCATCCTAAAGGGGGAACGGCAACAGGACGGCGGCTGCCCATAAAATCTTTGCTGCCCGGTAATTCCGAGGCAGCGAAATTCTGATCCAGCAGTTTTCTTGCATAGTTACAGAAGTGAAAGGTAGGGTACAGGAAATGGAACATTCGCTCCTGAATCATGTCGACCTCACCCAGAGGCTGAAGCGAAAAGAGTACGAGAGCATACTGGCCAAGCGCCAACAGGAGTTTCTTGCCTTACGCTTGCGGCTGGGAGGGCAGATTGGCGGCGAAATGGGGCCTCCTCTTCTGATTCTTTTCGAGGGGTGGGACGCGGCCGGCAAGGGGGGCTGTATTCGGCGGCTGACCGCGCCGCTTGATCCCCGCCACTTCTCAGTGCATCAGTACCAGGCGCCGACCGATCGCGAGAAACGGCATCATTTTTTGTGGCGGTTCTGGCCGGCCATTCCCGGCAGGGGCGGCATGTGTATCTTCGACCGCACGTGGTACGGGCGCGTGCTGGTGGAACGCGTGGAGGGCTTTGCCAGCGTGCCGGACTGGCGGCGGGCCTATGAGGAGATCCGCCACTGGGAGTCGCTGCTGGCCTCCGACGGGACGATTCTGCTTAAGTTTTTCCTGCATATCTCCCCTAAGGAGCAGAAGAGGCGCTTTGACAGGCGCGCCAAGGACCCGTTGCGCCAGTGGAAGCTCACGGATGAGGACTGGAGAAACCGAAAGAAGCGCAAGGAGTACGAAGAGGCGATTCAGGAGATGGTCGAAAAGACAGACACAGTTTTGTCGCCCTGGACGATGGTGGCGGCCGAGTCGAAGCGCTTTGCGCGCATTAAGGTATTGGAGACGGTGATTCAGAGCGTTGAGGCTGCTTTGGGTTGAGGGAGTTGCGCGGCATTCCTGTCGCGACAGCTTCCACAGAAAATTGGTGCCGAGAATTTTCCGGGGCCAATCCAATACCAGTGAAATTAACCGACAGGGTGGCACTAAATTACTAGGGCTGCGTCCGACATCGGAAGGGGCTGCACGCAGCGTTTTCTGGATGAATGGGCTACAGCGATTGCCTGTGACATAGGCCGCGCCGGACTGGAGCAGTTGGCCGCGGAGTGTGACCAGAGCCGTCTGCATTGGACCGTCTGCGACATGACGTGGCGAGCGGATGTAAACACTTGAGGCTTGCCTACATGCCGTCGATTGGGTACAATCCGGATGCGTTGCCCTGCCAACCTGGCGAATCCCTGATGGTCTTAGCCATATGCTGATGCAATCTGAAATTACTCAAAAATTACAATCTGCATTTGAACCCCACCAAGTTGACGCCCTGCTTGAAGTGCTCGGACTGTCTTACAACAATCTGGTCAAGGTCAGCGATTTCAGTGAACTGAAGGCAATCGTTCAGGACTTGGCTGAGTCGCAAAAGGCCATGGGGGCGTCGCAGGAGGCCATGGGTAAGACGCAAGAAGCCATGGGTAAGACGCTGCAGGACTTGGCTGAGTCGCAAAAGGCCATGGCGATCACCCTGGAAGAAAACTCCAGCCAGATACGTGATCTGACGGGAGTCGTGAAAGAACTGGCTGTTGCACAGCAAAGAACTGAGGCAGAGGTCGAGAAGCTGACCTTTGCTGTCGGCGACATTCGCTCAGAAATCGGGGGCATGTCCCGTAGTATGAGCTACGCCCTGGAAAATGAAGCCTACCGTGCCTTGCCTGCTTTTCTTCTCGAGAACCATGGCATTGAAGTAACTGAGCGACTGATTCGCACTTCAGTTAACGATGAGGAGATCAACTTCCTCGGCCGCGCCGTGCGCGATGGCAGACCGGTTCTCATTGTTGGCGAGTCCAAACAGCGATTGGACGAACGCCGCAGTTCGAAACGTGAGGAGGACCGGATCTTCAGCCAACTGGAAGCAAAGGCCGAGGCCGTGCGCGCCGCCTATCCTGACGAAGAAATCACATTACTGCTTATCACCCACTACGCGCGTCCCGAGTTCTTGCGCACCGCGGCAGCGCGCGGCATTGTCGTGGTGCAAAGTTTCGAGTGGTAGCGACTCGGCCCCGCTCAGAAACAGACCTTCCTCTCTCGCCTTGAAACTAGCTCTCCCGAAAAGAAGCGGTGAATCAGTCAGATGCTTGATGGAATAGGCTGGTCACCAGAGAAAGAACGATGAAGCTCACCGACAGTGTGGCGCTAATTACAGGGGCTGCGTCCGGCATCGGAAAGGCCTGCGCCCAGCGTTTTCTGGAAGAAGGGGCGACTGTTGTAGCCTGCGACATTGACGGCGCCGGGCTGGAGCAGTTGGCCGCGGAAACTATTCAAAGCTCCCTACATACTGCTCACTGTGATGTAACTAAACGGGCCGATGCAGAGGCGAGTGTGCAGCAGGCGATTTCACTCGGTGGCAGGCTGGACTGTCTGGTCAACTCGGCCGGCATCACGCCGCGTACGCTGCCGCCGGAGGCTGATTTTGAAGAGCGTTGGGACGCGGTGATGGAGGTCAATGCGAAGGGCGTATTCCTAATGTCTTACGCGGCGTTGGCGGTGATGCGACCTGCCGGTCGCGGCGCAATCGTTAACCTCGTTTCCATTATGGGTATGGTGGGCTACCCGACTTCGCTACCCTTTTCCGATGGCTTCACGGCCTACCCGCACAGTAAAGGGGCGGTGGTGCAGATGACGAGGGAGATGGGTGTACGCTTCGGCGCCGAGGGTGTGCGGATAAATGCGGTTGCGCCCGGGTTTGTCTACTCTCCGCTCACTGAGAACGTTGTTGGCAACCCGGAAGTGCACGCGGAGATGAAGCGGTTGCATCCGATGGGGCGGATGGGGCAGCCGGAGGAGATTGCGGCGGTGGTCGCGTTTCTGGCGTCTGATGACGCTTCATTTGTTACGGCGAGCGTGTGGCCGGTGGATGGGGGGTATACGGCGCAGTAGAACGAAGCATTTTGAAATGGCGCATCGGGCAAGATCTTTCGAACGCCTTTGCCGACTAAACGGCAGTCTTGAATGACTGCCCCAGAGGCTGAAGATCTGCTACTTCGTGGCAAGCAAGATTGGCCCGGATCTGCTGAAAGCGGTTGACCGTTTCAGTAGAGTACAATCGCTCTCCGCAATGAAGACAAACTTCCGCGTGTGCGGACACGGCTGCGATATTTACTCCCCCTCGCAAGAGTTTTTCCACTATCTTCTCAACCATTTCACTACCGCATACGGGACATTCTTGGAGTGGCATCAATTTCTTGCCCTCCTTACGCGCCAGTCGATCCAGCGGACCGGGTCTGGACGGTAAACAGGAATTGGCACTGCCCACAGGTTTGCCTCACTGAAGGCCCAAACGCTATGGACGGGCTCTTGCCCGAAAGTCTTTCCATATATTCAGCAACTGGGATAGGTTTTGTCGTCAGGATAGTGTTCTATCATCTCGCCGCTAAGTACGCTGACAAGGAACTCATCAACCGTCAAGTGATCCAGTTGCGCTTGTTTATTCGTCAATGACATCTACATTCAGTTCAGCGAAGACTTCACGCCAGGGTCGGGCCGTTGATGGGTCGGACTTCCACTCTTCAAGGGCCTGCATGGCTCGCCGAGCCACCCACTGTTCTTCAAGTGTTTCCAGAAAGGCGATGAAGGCGTCGAAGCGCTTCAAATAATCTCGTTGACACATCAGAGTTCCTCTCTCCTCAACGCTCGCCACACTCTTTCAGGCGTAAAGGGAATCTCGCGAATTCGTACGCCGGTGGCGTCGAAGATGGCGCTGGCGATGGCAGGGGCCATGCCATCCATCGGGATTTCGGCAATTGCTTTTGCGCCGAATGGGCCGGTCGGTTCATAGGTCTGTACCAGCACAGTCCCCAGTTCAGGCATCTCGTCCGCGGACAGAATCCGGTAGTCGCCGAATCTGTCGATCTGCAGCTTCCCCTTTTCGTCGTAGGGCATCTCTTCGCACAGCGCGTAGCCGAGGGCCTGGGTCATGCCGCCTTCGACCTGGCCGCTGGCGGTTACCGGGTTAATGGCGATGCCGCAATCAACCGCCATCACCACTTTTTCGACCGTCACCTGGCCTGTTTCGGTGTCCACTTCGAGCGCGGCGTACTGGGCGGCGAAAGGAGGGGGGCTGACATAGCTCATGTGGCTGGCGGTGGCCATGATCTGGTGCTGCTCCTCCTGGTGGATGCTGTGAAGGGCGACCTTCTCCAGTGAAACTGCCTGGCCATCGGGCGCCAGAATCTTCTGTCCCTCCAGCCAGAGCTGGTCGGCGTCGAAGCCCTCCAGCAGGTGTGCGGCTGCATGGCTTCGTATCTGGCGACTGACATCCTCTGCGGCCTTGAGTACGGCGCCGCCGGAAATGTAAGTGGTGCTGCTTGCGTATGCCCCTGTGTCGAATGGGGTGAAGTCGGTATCGCTGCTGTAGATGAGAACCTGCTCAAGGGGCACGCCCAGGGCTTCGGCAGCGATTTGGGCCAGCACGGTATCCGAGCCGGTACCGAGATCGGTGGCGCCGACCAGGAGGTTGAACGAACCGTCGTCATTTAGCTTGATGCTGGCTGCGCCCATGTCGAGCCCGGCAATGCCGGTGCCGTGCATGCAGATTGCCAGGCCTATGCCGCGACGGATATGGGGACTATCGGGAGGCGCCTTCCAGTGGGGGTCAAGGCGGCGGTCCCAGTCGATAGAGGCGGCGCCGGCTTCGACACACTCGGCCAAACCGCTGCTCTCCACTGTCTGTGGGAAGCCGTCGCGTCCTTCTCCCATGGCCACAGCCATCGGCAGCGACTGTCCTTCCTTCACCCAGTTGATGCGTTTGAACTCGGTCGGGTCCATCCCGAAGGCGAGCGCCATCTCCTCCATATGCTGCTCCAGCCCGAAGAGGGCTTGCGGCGCGCCGTAGCCGCGGAAGGCGCCGGGAACAGGTTTGTTGGTATAGACGACGTCACAGTCGAAGCGGGCTGCGGGCAGCCAGTAGGTGCTGAGCGCGCGGAAGCCGGTGACCATCTGGACTGTGAGGGCGTGGGTCCCGTAGGCGCCGGTGTCGGCCACCACCCGCACTTCCATTCCGACCAGCTTGCCGCTGGCGTCCACGCCGCTGCGGAAGCGCAAATGCTGCGGATGGCGCGTGCGGGAGGAGCGGAACTCCATCTGGCGGGTGAATTCGAATTTGACCGGCCGGCCGGTTGCGATTGTCAGATGGGCGCAGAGGTCTTCGATCAGCATCTCCTGCTTGCCGCCAAAGCCGCCGCCGATGCGCGGTTTGACCACGCGGATACGGCGGACAGGCAAGCCGAGCAGGGGAGCAACCATGCGGCGTACATGGAAAGGAACCTGTGTGCTTGTGCGAATGACCAGCCGATCATCTTCGTCCCAGTAGGTGATGGCAATGTGCGGCTCGATGCTGGCCTGCTGCACTTGATGCACATTGTATTCGCTCTCGAAGACAAAGTCGGCGTCTTCCAAGGCGCTATCCACATCGTTGTGGTCAACGAGCAGCTTTACGGCGATGTTGCGTTTGGCGTCGTGGACCATCTGCGCATCGGCTTCGTCGTGAATCACCGGCGCGTCTGATTGCAAGGCTTCTGCGGAGGAAAATACGGCGGGCAGCTCTTCGTATTCGACCTTAATTCGTTCCAGTGCTTCCTGCACGAGCTCCGGGGTTTCTGCGGCTACTGTCGCGACCCTGTCGCCGACGTAACGCACTTTCGAATCGAGGCAGACCTGGTCGTAGGGGGGCGGCTGCGGGTAGCTCTGACCGCCGCTGGCGTAGATGACGCGGGGCAGGTCGGCGTAGGTCTGCACGGCGTGAACGCCCGGCAGTGCCAGCGCGGCGGACGTATCGATAGAGATTATGCGGGCGTGGGCCACGGGGCTGGTGAGCAGTCCGCCGTAGAGCATGCCCGGCAGTTCGACATCGTCGGTAAAGACAGGGCGGCCCTTGGCTAACTTGACGGCGTCGACCTTCGGTTCCGGCTTGTTGACGACTTGGGTCTGGGGCTGAGCAACCGTCACGGGCACGCTGCGGGTTTGGGTTTGCGTTTCCGGGCCGCCATCGTGCCAGCCGTTACCGGGTGGCTGATCGGGGGTCGGCCATTCGCCGGTGGCGGGGGCGTCGCGCACGTCAATGTCCAGAGGCGGCGGGGTATCACCTTGCATTTGGGCCGCGGCTCGCAGGATTGCCTGGACAGGCTTCACATAGCCTGTGCAGCGGCAGAGGACGCCGGCAATCGCCTCTCTTACGGCGTCTTCGCTGGGTTGCTGCTCCTTGTCCAGCAGATGCTGGGCGGCCAGAATCTGCGCGGGCGTGCAGTAGCCGCACTGGATAGCGCCGCACTCGATAAACTGCTGTTGCAAGGTGGAAAGACGAGGAGACAAGAGATCTCTTTCGCCTCCACCAGTGCCTTCTGCGCTGGCCTCATCGAGCCCTTCGAGAGTGATAACCGCGGCGCCGTCGGCCTGGGCTGCCAGCAGAATTCCGCTATTGACCAGGCGATAGCTGGTTGGGTTATCCGGGGTACGGGTGAAGAGGATCGCGTCGGCGCCGCTCTCGCCGGTCTCATCGCCGTGCTTAAGACTGAAAAAGCGAAGGCGACGCAGGGCGGTTCGCAGTAGTTCGCCGGGATGGCTGTCGATCTGGTGAAGAGTCCCGTTTATGGTGAGATTGATCTGCATAGGCATAGTTGCATGAGTTTATGACTGGTGTCAGATGGGTGGAATCAGGTGAGGTCCCGGGACTAACGGACTGCGCCATTCACGGCGGCTCGCGCTCGCCTGCCTACTACTTCGGCCATGGCCAATCTGTAGACGGGGCTTCCTCTATAGTCTCCAATGGGGTTCAGCGGGTCGCCCGCCAGTTGGGGTCTGGGACCTACGCCGCAGAGGGCGGTCCGTACTGTATCCGTGGACGCTCGACCGGTGGTTGGCCCGGCGGGAGAAGATTCGCTGTCCGCGGGGGCAATTGCAATGGCGGCGACGATGCACCGATCCATGGGTGTGCGTGCTATACGGGCATGGCCGCCGGCAGCTTCGCCAAGCGGAAGTTGAATTTCGGTGATGAGCATGGGCTCTTTGGATGGATGGGACTGGGCAGAAGAGAACCTATCCAGTTTCCAACGCGATTCGACTCCATGCAGGTCGACGGCCGCGACCGAAGCGTTCAGCGCAAGCAGCGCGGCAAATAGCTCGCTGTCGGGCTCGGCGAGGGCGACAAGGCCGCCCACAGTGGCGGCGTTACGGAGGTTTAACGGCCCTTCGAAGCGCGCGGTTCGGGGAAGGATGCCGTCGGCCAGATTCGCGCTGGCGGGATGCTCGATCAGGTCGGTGAGGGTTGTCATGGCACCGATTCGCAGGAGGGATTCGTCCTGCTGGAAGAAGGCGAGATCCAGGCCGGCTAGATTGACGACTCCGTCCAGATCCTGGCGCTGCCGCGTTTCAAGGGCGGCTACCAGCTGGGTGCCGCCTGCCAGAGGCACGCGCCGCGACGCGGGCTCAGCAAGCAGATCGAGAGCGTGGGCAAGACTGTCTGGTTTGTGATGTTCGGCAAGGATCGCCATGTTGGGAATGTGGTCCGTGGTTAGTCGTCGGCGGGCGGTCTGGTCAAAGGTCCTCTGACCAGGGTTGTCATGCGCCTGGCGGTGGTTCCGGGGCGAGGTCCAGCTCCTGCAATAGACCGACCAGACTGAAATTCATTGCCAACACGACTGCCGCCGGTGTCAGCAGGAAAATCGGCAGTACCGTCACGAAGCTGACGACGAGCAGCAGGACTTGGAAGAGGAACATCAGAAAGGTATAGAGAGGGTGGCGGAGGGCGAGAATGAAGGCGTTCCGCAGAACCATTTTCACGCTCATTTCGTCCTGCTGCCAGAGCAGTGGAAAAAAGTATTGACCGGCCATCAGAATAATTATCAGGATCCAGACCCAGACGATACTGACGATTTGGGCCCAACTTGCGTCACTGGACCCGTAGAAGCGGATGTTCACAGCAACGCCGGCGATCATCAGCAGGTTTATGCCGAGCAACAGCCAGCTCTTTCCGATTGTCGTACGCGCACCTTCATAGAAGAATGCACTTTCTACGCGCCGGTAGTTGGCGACGCGGTTGGCTGCATTGTGGATGCCGGAGGTTACCGGCCCGGCAGGCAGCACCAGGAATACTCCGATCCACCAGAGCACGCTGAGCCAGACCCAGAGAAGCAAGTCCTCGTAGAGCGCCTTGATGGTGCGCCACATGACTGTAAATGCTTTCATGCTTGTTCCCTTTTGGCCTTTCTCACTGGATTCGATGGCAGGCGGCGGGAAAGGCCAAAATTGCCTTTATAGTTGGGCAGAAATCGACTCATTCTCCTTTATTATATCTGTCTGAGATCAGAAATGGCAAAAGCTTGGCGCTTGAGGGAAGACGCATCTCAATTGGACGCCATGATTCGCCAACCCTTCACCGCTGGCACCTGTGAGGAAATCTTCGAGAATTCGTTGGTTGGCGGCAGGCACACTGCTGGACAGACGCACCGCGGCGAAGAATGCGCACAGGTGGGTGAGGGATGGTTTTGGAGGGGGGCGTTGCGGGGGCGCAGCCCCTGCACAAGGGAGGCCGCTTGCGGCCGACCGCCCATATTACGAAAGTGAAGGGAGAAGGAACAGCTTTGCTCGCCTCGTTCGGGGCTGCGAATCAGTTGCCGCGTGGTAGTTACGCACTATTACAGAAACTAGGCAGGATGGGTTAGAGTGCACAATTCCCAATCCACTCGCCAATGGTGCTAAAGAGAAAGCTACTGCTATAATGGTGGGACAGATGCAGGTACTTGTGCAATCCAATTCAGGCAGTACGCAAGAGGATGACCGATGACCAGTCAAGCCAGAAAGATCCTTGTTTGTGTGGCCTGGCCCTATGCCAATGGCGAAAAGCATATCGGACAGATTGCCGGCGCTTATCTGCCGCCGGATATCTTCGCACGTTATCAGCGCATGGCGGGCAACGATGTACTGATGGTCAGCGGCTCCGACACGCACGGCACGCCGATCACTCTGCAGGCGGAAAAGGAGGGCATTCACGCGGCCGAGGTCGTGGATAAGTACCACGAAATGTTTGTAGAAGGCTGCGAGGCGATGGGCCTGACCTTCGACCTATATACGCATACGGATACGCAGAATCATTGGGATGTCACGCAGCAGGTGTTCCGGCGCCACCTCGCGAATAAGTATATATATACTGAAGTGCAGAAGCAGTGGTTTGATCCGGAGGCAGGGCGTTTTTTGGCTGACCGCTATGTGGAAGGCAGCTGCCCTTTTTGCGGCTTTGCTGAGGCCCGCGGCGACCAGTGTGACAACTGCGGACGCTTATATGATGCGCTGGAGCTGACCGATACACGGTCCAAGCTGAGCGGCAGCACTGATTTGGAAGTACGAGAAACTGAACATTTTTTCCTCGATCTGGGTGCCCTTAATGAGCCATTGCTGGAATGGATCGGCAGCGAAAAAGAGCACTGGCGCAACAATGTTCTCAATTTTACGAAGGGTCAACTGAACCTCAAGGAGTTGCGCGGGAGGGCGATTACGCGTGACATCGATTGGGGCGTTGACATACCGGTTGAGGGCTACGAGAGCAAGTGCATTTACGTTTGGTACGACGCGGTGCAGGGCTATTTGAGCGCGGCGATCGAATGGGCAGAATTGAGCGGCGGCCAGTGGCAGGATTGGTGGGATCGGGAGAGGGCGCCGGATGCGCGCCACTATTATTTTATTGGTAAGGACAACATTCCCTTCCACACGCAGATTTGGCCCGGCATGATTATGGCCTATAACGATGAACCAGGTACGGGAAGCGAGGAAGCAGACATTTTCGAACTGTCTGAAACGGCCGCGCCGTTGAAGACAGCGCGGCTGCACTTGCCATACGATGTTCCGGCCAACGAGTATCTCAACCTTGGGGGCTCTCAGTTCAGCACCAGTCGCGGCAATGTTATCGGTTTCAATACGGTTCTGGAGCAGTTCCAGCCTGACGCGTGGCGGTACACGTTGACGGCTATGGCGCCGGAGAGTGCGGACACTGAGTTTACCTGGCCGGAATTCGTCGAGCTGGTCAACAACGAGTTGGTGGCCAACTGGGGGAATCTTGTCAACCGGGCGGTTGGTTTCGCGTTCAGGCGATTCGATGGCGCGGTGCCACAACCCGGCCCGTTTGACGAGACTGACGAGGCCCTGCTGGAGGAGATTCGCGGTGGGTTTGAAAGTGTGGCGGCGCAATACGAGGCGGTCAGATTAAAGGCAGCTTTGCACGAGGCGCGGCGTTTGAGCCAGCGGGTGAACCAGTATCTGAACGAGAAGGAGCCTTGGCAGACCGTTAAGACCGATCCGCAGGCGGCGGCGACATCCGTGTATGCGGCGTTGCAAGCCATTGACTGGCTGAAGTTGCTGTGGGCGCCGATTCTGCCCCACAGCAGCGAACGTTTACACCAGTATCTGGGCTATACTGAGCCGCTCTTCGGTAAACTCGATTCGGCGTCAGTTGAAGACGCCCGCGGTTCGCATGTCGTGTTGCGCTACGACCATACTGGGGCCAGCGGCGTCTGGCAGGCGCGGGACCTGGCGGCCGGTCAACTATTGCGGAAGCCGGCTCCCCTGTTTGTCAAACTGGATCCCGAAGTGGTGCTGGGTGAGGTGGACGGGTAACGTTTGAAAGGGCCTATGCTCAGACCCATCAACGCAACTGCTTCGGCATTGCTCCTGATCCTGGTCGTCTATGCCGGCTTGGGCACACTCTTCGCGGTCAAGACGCCGCCCTGGCAAAATCCGGACGAACCGGCCCACTACAATTATATTGCTCATATTGCCGGTGAGAGACAGTTCCCGGTGCTGCAGATGGGGGATTATGACGAAGCCTATCTGCGGCGCTTGAAGGCGGAGAAATTCCCGCCCGATCTGTCGATCGCACCGATCCGTTATGAGTCCCATCAGCCTCCTCTCTACTACCTGCTGGCCGCGCCGATCTACTGGTTGAGCGGCGGCCAACTGCTGGCACTGCGGCTGTTCAGCGTTGTGCTGGGTGGAGGCGTGGTGCTGCTGATCTTCCTCTGCGCGCGCCTGGCAGTGTCCGGTTCGCCACTGATTGCCTTGGGCGCGGCCGCCTTCGCAGCCTTTCTTCCGATGCACGCGGCGCTGATGGCCTCGGTCAACAACGACGCGCTGGCCGAACTGCTGATTGCGGCAACAGTTCTGGCGCTGCTGCGTTGGCAACGGTCGATGGCCGCGGCTGATGGCGGTGAAACTCTGGGTCATTTGCTGGTGGCAGGTGTCCTCATCGGGCTTGGCTTTCTGACGAAAGCTACTGCTTATATCCTCCTGCCAATCGGGCTCCTGGTTGTCTTCTTCGGACCTGGCGGACCGCAGGCTGGCCGCCTTTTGATGTCGAGAAAGCAGCTAGTGCGATTCGCGCTGCTGGTGGGGCCTGCATTGCTTCTTGGCCTGCCGTGGTGGATTCGGAACAGCCTCGTTTACGGAAATCTGGATATCCTGGGCCTGACCTGGCACGATGTGGTGGTCACCGGGCAACCGACGGCAGCCGCTTGGATCGCTGAGAACGGTTGGGGGGCCTATTGGGAACGGGCCTGGACGTTCACCGGCAAGAGTTTTTGGGGCGTTTTCGGATGGCTGGGCGTATTCATGGATGCCCGCGTCTATACCTTGTTCTTTGTCCTGTCCATTATGGCGGCGGTGGGCGTGGTTGGCCGATGGCGCATGCAAGAGAGAAAGAAAGACAGGCATTGGACTTTCATCCTTTCGTCGCCATGGATGACATTGTTGTTGCTTTGGGCGGCGGCGTTCGCTGCTTACGTCTGGTATAACATCGGATTCATCCAGCACCAGGGCCGCTATCTGTTTCCGGCCCTGCCGGCGTGGAGCCTGCTCTTTGCTATTGGTTGGTGGACAGTTCTGGAAAGGCGGGTGAGCATCACCGCGGGGGGTATCCTGCTAGCTGCGGGGGCCGTGTCCCTGATATTGCCATTGTTGGCAGACAGTTCTGCAGATAAGTGGACGCTGCTGCTGTTCGGTCTTACCGGCATTGGGCTGCTTTTGCACGGGCTGCTTTCGGATCGCATTGAAAGGGTTGTCACAGGTATGGTCACCACAAAGAGGCATGGCGCCGGCCAAGGGGCATCTTCAAGGCTACGCGAAGTCGGCGTTATGCGTACGATCTTGTTTGCATGCCCGTATCTGGTAATGGTGGCTATAGACATAGCAATCCCGTTCCTGTATATTGTCCCTCAGTTAGGTTCGTAAATTTGGGTTTCCAACCCGGACTTTGCAGCGGCCCATTGATGGAGCCACTTGCGCGGGTCTTTCGAACAGGCGACTAGCTGGTGTTCGAACGGCCCCTATCTGATTCTTTTGCGAAGGAATTCATGAGCTCAACCATTCCACTGCCCCCAGGCCGACAGCTGGCGACGAGGCGGGACTTTTCAAACCGTAGAGCGACGCGGGGCCGGCCTCCCAGCAGTGTCGAATACTTCCTGATATGGCTCTGCGTAGCGGTGGTGGCTGGTGCGGGGTTGTTCGCCGGCTGGCAGTTCTGGCATACCGACCGCATCTTTAGCGGCGTACGCGTAGCCGGCGTACCTGTCGGCGGCGAAACGCGAGCGGCGGCTCTGTTGCTCCTGCATAAGGAGTTGACACCTTATCCGCTGGCGCCCGTTTTCCTGGAACACAGCCCCGAATCCGCCGGTGGAGCCGGCATTTCCGGCGCTACGGCCAGGCAGTGGGCCCTGGGCTCGGCGTTGTTGGCGCCTCAGGCAGACCTGGAGGCAGCGATCAATGCCGCCTATCATGTTGGACGTCAGGGAGGTCTGATCGAGCGCATTTTCAGCCAGTGGCAGGCGTTCAATGGCAAGCAGACCGTGTGGCCCGAAGTCTTCATCAGCGAAGGCATTGTGCGGCAGGCCGTAGGTGACGCGGCGGTCGAAGTGCGGCGGCCAAGTCGACCGGCGATAGAGATTGGCGACCTGTCACTGCCGCCTCGGCCGGGTCTGGACGTGGATATCGCGGCGACGGCGCAACTGATTATGGCCCTGGTGGAAAGCGGCCGATCGGGTACTGTGCCTCTGCAGACGTATAGCACCGCAGTTCCCCAGAGTGCTGCGACGGATTCGACACAGGGTTCCGCGGGCGCGAGTGCGTCCGCTACTTCGGGGGGGCCGGAAGTAGCCGGCGGCCGCGCGCCGGCGCAGCCGGTGGTTTTGCAGCATCAGCCGTCGGGGACTGCATTTGCACTGGACGGGGCAATGTTGCAGAGAATCATGCCCGGGGGCGATCCAAGCTTTCTCAATGAAGAGTCCTTGCGGTACATCGTCGAGGGCTGGGCAAGCCAGGTATCCTATCCTGCCCAGGATGCCCGTCTGCGTTTTGACGATGCGACTTCCTCGTTAACAGTGCTGCAACAGAGCCGACCGGGCCAGCGCCTGAGTGTCGATCTGACGATCGAGGCAGTGCGGCAGGCGCTGGCGAATGAACAACGTACAGGACCGTTGCCGATAATAGCGATCCCGCCGAAGGTTGACTCGGGCCGGTTGAACGAATTGGGCATACGGGAGTTGGTCGCCAGCGGCTCCACCTATTTCAAGGGAAGCAGCAGCACGCGCGTTTACAATATTGAGGTGGCCGCAGAGAAACTGGTCGGGGTGGTCGTGCCCCCCGGCGGTGTGTTCAGCTTCAATTCCTCGATTGAGGCGGTGAGCGGGGCCAATGGTTTTGAAGACTCGGCAATCATCTGGGGGGATCGAACGGCAGTTGGCGTAGGCGGCGGCGTCTGCCAGGTGAGCACCACGGTATTCAGGGCGGCACTGGAAGGGGGATTCCCATTTTTAGAGCGCCACAATCACGGCTATGTGGTCAGTTGGTATGGTGAGCCCGGCTTTGACGCGACCATTTATACACCGTATGTGGATCTTCGTTTCCTTAATGATACTGACGCGCATCTGCTGGTCCAGCCGGTTGTGGACAGCGTGGAGGGCGTCCTCACCTTCAGATTTTACGGCACAAAGCCGGACAGAGAGGTGGAAATTGGTGAGGCGGAGTACAAGGATATTAAACAGCCCGGCGAACCGATCTATCAGGAAGACGCCACCTTGGAAGCCGGCCAGGTCAAACAGGTTGAGTGGGCCAAAGAGGGCATGACCGCGACCGTCATCCGCAAGGTTACTGAGAATGGCAGGACCCGGGAGGACCCGATCGTATCGATCTATCGACCCTGGAATGCCATGTTCCTGTACGGTCCGGGCACGGTCATTCCCGGGGTAACCGATGTGGAGGAGCCGACTCCGGCGGCGACAGACGAAGTAAACGCAGGCGGCGACAGCTGAGGGAACTGGCCGATAGCCGGTTTGATCTTCAGTAGGAGTGGGATGTCATCTGCATAGCTATTGCGGCGGCTTGGCGCATGTGGGTGCAGTTGCCGGTTCTCCCAATGGACGACCATATTACTTTTTCCGTTGAACGCCGCGTCTCTTCTGTTGTACACAGTTCCCCTATGCTCTTGACTATCGACATCGGTAACAGCAGTATCGTCCTCGCCGCCTTCGGTGAAGGCGATGCGCCGGTTGCCAGTTGGCGACTGCGCACTGACCGCCAAGGTCAACCGGGGGCGTACAGGCGCGCGGTTTGCCAACTTTGGCGGCAGAGCGGCATCGGCGCAGGCGACTTTGAAGGGGCCGCCTTGTGTAGCGTTGTACCCCACTTGACAGAGACTTGGAGAGACATGCTGGCTGAGGTGCTTGACTGCGAGCCGCTCGTGCTTCATCAACGGATGAGGCTTGGCTTGGCGCTCGACGTGAGCAGCCCGGAAAAGGTCGGGATGGACCGGCTGGCCGATGCTGTGGCCGTGTGGGAGCGTGCCAGGAGCGCGGCGGTTGCCGTAGATTTTGGTACGGCGACGACATTCAATGTCGTTGACGCGGGGGGGCGGTTTCGCGGCGGCGCGATCGCGCCGGGGCTGGCCACCGCGGCGGAGTCGCTGGTGGACAGTGCCTCAGCACTGTCCAGGCTGGGTACGAAGTCGGATGCGTCTTCGCCACTCTCGACCGGGGTCGAATTGACAGCACCGGGAGCGGCAATCGGCCGTGATACGGGCGAGGCGCTGAGGTCGGGACTCGTTCTGGGGCATGCAGGGTTGGTGGAAGGTCTCCTCGCGCGTATCCGTCACGAACTCGGGACGCCGGTCAGCGTAATCGCGACAGGCGGACTTGGTGATATCATCGCCCCTTTGACAAGCTCCATCGATCTGTACGACCCCTGGTTGACTCTGTCTGGAATCCGCACGATTTATCGCCTTAACTCGAATCAAGAGTAGAGAATGCCATACTTCTCTCTCTCAACTCCCCATTGCCAGCAGGTCCCGGTAGCATTGCAGGGTTGCGGCGGCTGTCGCTTGCCAGCTGAAGCTGTGTGCCTGAGCCAGCCCCTGTTCGCTTCGCCGGGCGCGTTGGGGGGCGTCCTCGAGCAAGTCGGCAATCGCGTCCTTGATTTCGGTTACGGAGTGGGGATTGAACAGGCGGGCGGCTTCGCCGGACACCTCAGTCAGGCTTGACGCGTTGGAACAGGCTACAGGCGTCCCGCAGGCCATCGCCTCCAACACCGGCAAGCCGAAGCCTTCATACAGGCTGGGGAAGACGAACATCGTGGAGGCGCTGTAAAGGGCAGGCAGGTCGGCTTCGTTCACGGGGCCTAGGAAGCGCACGGCGTCGCCAAGTTGATGGTGCTCGGACCGCTGTCTCGGCTGCGGGTAACGCTGATCCCAGGCTCCGGCGATTACGAGCGGGGGCGCGTTGTGGGCGGAAAGCTGTGCGTAGGCATCGATTAGGGCAGGTAGATTCTTGTGGGGCTTGTTGATTCCGACGTAGAGGATAAAGTGTGTCGGTAGACCGAACTTGTTACGCGTGCGGTCAACTTCGGCATTCGACTGGGGCCGAAAGTGGGAACCGGCGGCCAAGGGTGTGATGGTGACGCATGACAATGGGACGCGAAAGCTGCGGGTGAGGTCGCTGCGTGCGGCTTCGGAAATTGTGACGACGCGGCTGGCGGCGCGCAGTGCGAGGGTTGTAGCCAGGCGATAGAACAGTCTTCCCTTCATCGGTATGCTTTGTGGATACCGGAGGGGGATGGTGTCGTAGAAGGTAAGAACAGTTGGCTGACCGGTGCGGTAAGGCATGACATAGTAGGGGCTGTGATAGAGGTTCGGTTCGCCGGACCGCAGCCGCTTGAGAAGGAGTGGGATTCGCCACTGTTGTTTGAGGCTGAATGGGGAGCTGGAAACGGCAACTTCTTGCGACGGGCGGGCGTGACCAGTGCTGGAATGGCTAGCGTCCCAGGTCGCTTTTCCTGCTGGATTCGTGAGCAGGGTCAACTGTTCATCGGGGCGGAGCTGGGCCATCAGCGCCGGTGTCAGACTACGCACGTAGCGGCCGATTCCGGGGAATTGGTCGATAGCTGTGCGGGCGTCGAAGATGAAGTGATTCATCGGTCAGCAGGTAGGGCGTGAAGAGGAGTAAGCGGAAAGAGGCGCTTTCACGGCCGGCTGCTCGCCGCGCCCTGGATCGCTTCCTGATAGAGAGAAATTGTGTTCCGAACCATGGCCTCGATTGAGAACTCCTTCTGCACTCGTATACGGCCCTGGGAACCCATCTGCGCGCGCAGCACCGGATCCGCAAGGAGCCTATTGATTGCTGCGCCCAGTGCCTGTGGGTCGTTGGGGGGCACGACCAGACCTGTTTCGCCGTTGCGGTTGACGTAGGATGTGCCTGTGCCCAGTTCTGTGCAGACCACCGGCATGGCGCAGGCCATGGCCTCGAGCTGGACGATGCCCAATGCTTCGGCGCGGTTGGTGGAGGGCAGTACAAAGAGATCGCTGGCATAGCGTGCGGCGAGGCTCTCCTCGTCAGTGCAGTTGCCAAGGAATGTCATTTTTTCAGTCAATCCCTCTGCCCGCGCCAGGTTTTGCCACGACTCCTGCATTGGACCGGTCCCGACGATGAGGAGGTGGGCGTCGACACGGTGCATCGCGCGGATCAGTACGTCGATTCCTTTGTAATGACGCAGGCGGCCGATGAAGAGGAGCAGCGGTCGGCCCGGGAAGCGGTTGCGCAGCTCTTGTGCGTCGGCCTGCACATGGTCCGAAACACCTACATATCGATCCAGCTCGATGCCGTAGTGAATCACGCGGCACTTCTCTCGCACGCTGCGGAGAAATGGAGATGATTCCACGTACGCTGGGCTGGCTGCGGCGACAAGCGCGGCGCGATGCAAGACTTTTCGCAGCAGGGGGGCGTAGAGCTGGCCAGTCCTCCGCTGGCGGACGATGTCACTATGGTAGGAGATCACGGCCGGTTTGCCGCGTCCAAGCAGGAGTTGCGCGAGCTCGGCAGGCGGGTAGGGCGCGTGGAGATGGACGATGTCGGCAGCCGCAGCCTGGCGGCGCACCTCCGCAAAGAAATGGAGGCTGATAGGGGTGGACAAGAGGTGGGCCTGGCGGCCGGTCTTGGTCACGGGAACGTCGTCGATGGTCTGGTGCAGTGTAGCGGGTCCGGTATTGGTGACGAGCACGCGGGCGTCGACGCCTTCGGCGCGCAGCCCTTGGGACAGCAGGCGAATGTGGTTCTCGATCCCGCCTATGACGGGAAAATAGTCTTTGTACAGCAGCAATACTTTCATGGGCCATTTCGCCGGCGCGGTTTGATCAGCGTGCAGAAACTGCGCTAACTACGTTCAACCAGATCCTGATAGTGTAATTCCAGTTGGGCTACAGTGTGTTCGATTCGGAAGCGGCTGTCAACGCGTTGCCTTCCTGCCTGCCCCATACTCTGGCAAAGAACCGGATCCCGCAGCAGTCGCAACACGGATGCAGCCAGTGCAGTCGTGTCGCCGGGAGAGACGAGAATGCCGGTTTCGTCGTGCGTAACGATTTCCGGTAGAGCGCCGTGCGAGAAGGCGACGACGGGTTTGCTCATTGCCATCGCCTCGGTGGTGACAAGACCGAATGGCTCGGGTGCGCCGGGGTGTACAAAGACGTCCATGGCTGCCAGCGCCGGCCGGACGTCGGCCAACTGGCCGGTCCAATGCACGCGATCGTCCAGGCCGAGCTGCGTGCATAACGCCTTGAGGCTGGCTTCGTAATCGTCATTCACCTGAAACGGGTCTCCACCGACGACGAGGAAGCGGCAGTCCGGCGCGGAGGCTGCGAGTTCGCCCGCCATTTGCAGAAAGGTGTGCTGGCCTTTCCAGGGGCGGGCTCTGCCTACCATGCCAACGATGGGGGCATCTAGTGGGAAGCCGGCGGCGTTGCAGATAGAGGCTCTATTGCCGGCGGCGACGCGGGCGGGGTCGAACCGGGACAGGTCGATGCCGTTGTGGAGAACGGAAAGTTTGGCGGAGTTGGGCAGATGGCGGGCGACTGCCTTTGAATTTGTCAGTACTAGGGCGGCGCTGCTTCTCAGGATGAATTTGGCCAGGCGGTCGGGCCACTTGGCGGCTGGCTCTGCCTCGGACAGCCAGAAATCCCGCATGTGCCATACGAGGGGGCGTGAGGAGAGTCTGGCAGCCAGCGCCGCGTAGGCTGTGGCGCGCACGGTATTGCTGTGGATGAGGGCGGCGTCGAGATTACGGGCGGTGTTCGATATGGCTGATGCCACCCGGCACCAGTCGAGTAGGCTGCGGGAGGAGCCGCGCAGGCGCGGCAGGTCGAGTGCGTGGACAGGAGTGCCTGCTTGGGCCGCTTCTTCGGTTAGCTTGCCGGGCGGGGCGATGAGATGGGGTTGCCAGCGGCTGTGGTCGAGGAAGGTCATGAGGAGGAGCAGGCTTTGTTCGGCGCCGCCGAGGTTATTTGCGTGATCGACGAAAAGTATTGGTTGGGGAGTCATAGAGCACGTTCAATGATCGACATGAATTGATGGCCGACTCGATCCCAGTTCATTTCGTTTTCGACCCAGCGGCGGCCGGCGCTACCCAGGCGTTGCCGCAGAGCCGCGTCATTGAGAAGGCGAGTGAGTGCCTGCGCCAGAGCCTGGGGATCATCGGGAGGGACGAGGAGGCCGGTTTCGTTTTCGATGACTGCTTCGGCTGCGCCGCCGCTGCGGGCTGCTACGACGGGCAGGCCGCTGGCGCTGGCTTCGAGATAGACGATGCCGAAGCCCTCGACGCTGCCGGCATGATACTCTGCACGCGACGTCATGACAAAGATGGTGGCCTTCTGGTAGACCTCCGGCAGTTCGGAATCGGAAACGGCATCCATGAAGCGCACGGCATGAGCAACTTGCAGTTCCTGTGCCAGCTGCACAAGCGAATGGCGGGCAGGACCGGAACCTACGATCCAGTATTGCAGGCCGGGCGTCTGGTCAAGAATCTGCGGCAGTGCTCGTAGAACGGTATCGATTCCTTTGCGCGACACCAGCCGGGCGACGGTAAGAAGGATGGGCGGCCTGGACGGAGGCGAGGTTGGCGGCGTGAACCGATCCGGGTTGGTCCCGGGAAGTACAACCTCAGGGGGAGGCAAGTCGAGTGCCTGAAGACGCAGCGCGTTGGTGCGGGAATTCGTTACCAGCGGGTGTGCGCCGGCCAGGAGTCGATTAAAGATGGGAGCATGCCACCGAAGTTGCGCTGCTTCGAAGTCATTACCGTGCACCATAGCGACGTAGCGTCGTCTGGACATTGCCGCAGGTAGAAGCAGCCGGGGATGGGCATGCCCCACGATTATTATTTGGGGGCGGAGCCTTGCCAAAACACGCGCCAAGCGCAACGGCTCATAAACTGCTATGCCAAGCGACGGTCGGGCAATGCTCGAAATTGGATTGCGGCCGCCATCTTTTCGACCGGTGGCAAGTAGCTGAAATGGTTCCGTATTGAATAAAGATGGGTTGCCTCTAGAGTGCAAAACTGTGAGGTCGCAGCTGTGCCCGAGGATCCGGCTTACCTCAAAGAGATACTGCTGCAGCCCGCCTACATGCGGGGGGAATTCCAGAGTAAGCAGGGTTACCCGTGGGCGAGCGGCAGCTGAAGACGAATGGGGGCAGCCGACAAAAGCGTTGACATTTGGGCCTTCTTCACTCTTTTCGCTAATGGCTGCGCTCTCCTTCAGTGTTGACCAGACAGACGAAAAGAGCTTCGTAAGCATCTACCACCCGGTTCTGAACGAAATCTTCGGCTCGCTCGAGCCCACGACTAGCGAGCGTCTGCCGCTTGGCCGCGTCTTTGAGTAGCGACAGCAGAGTTGAACCCAGTTCTGATACTGGCGCCAGTACTCCCCACTTTCCGTTTTCAAGCAGTTCGCGGGCGCCTGCGTTGGGCGTAGCTATGACTGGCGTACCACTTGCCATCGCTTCAATATAGGGGATGCCAAAGCCTTCGTAGGTGCTGGGCAGGCAGAAAACCCAGGCCTGGCGGTAGAGATCTGCCAGTGCATTCTTATCCGGGTTCTGAAAACAGACGACGCCTGGCGCTTGTAACTTTCGCTCCGCCACCATCCATAGTTCCGCCTCGGGCAAAGCAGGTCGAATTTGAGTTTGGAAAAGTTCTAACAACATCCGCCCCCGCTTGCGTCCGGCCAGGGCCCCAACAAAGAGGATAACGGGATGGCGATGACGGATATTCTGGTTCAGATTGTGCTCCGGGTAGAAGACATTGCGATTCACCGAATTAGGTATCACAAGGTCGATGCCCGGAATATACCGCCGCGTGCTGGCGCTTACTGCTACGACGCGGTTGGCCCTGGCTGCCTCCAAGAATTCCCCCGGCGTGACGGTCAGGTACCACAACCGCCTCTTCCAGGTGATCGCATGGATCGCTTCTGCAAGAGAGGCCCCGTGCAGCGTGCGCACCAGCGGAGGGCGGGACCGCAATATCAATGCGTTGTTGCCATGGGCGTGAATGATGTCGAAGGCGCTGAAGTCCTGGGCGGCGTAGCGCCATGCCAGTTGCCAGTGCCAGAGCCAGGCGCGCAGAGGATTCGCGGGGGGCGCGGAGAGCACTTTGCGGACTTGATAGCAGGCGTCTTGCGGCTGTTCATCGGTTGTGAAGACGGTCACTTGGTGGCCGCGTTTGGTCAGAGCATTGGCCAGCCTGTGCGCCGCGTAGGCGACGCCGCCGGTCTTTGCGCGATATGGTGATGGCAAGTGGGAGGACAGTACCGCGATTTTCATAGCGCTTCAGCCAGGGTAGTTTGCGCAAACCGGCCCGATCGTCCTGCCGCAGGCCGCTAAGCGAAATGATAACCCCCACTGCCTGCTTCAGCAAGATGGCCCGCGTGACTATTTTCAGGTCATTGCGAAGGCTCCTGGTTTCAGATGAGACCCAAATTAGAATCGGGCTCTTATTCCCTGCCTTCTACAATTGACTCCCCCCGCTTGAGGCAATTTACAAGCTTACATAATGCGAGACTCATAGGAAAGTTCCCGGCAGCTGAAGAGTTGGGGCGCCCCTATCTATGGCTTCATGAAGTAGCTGTCACATTAGCGTGGATCGCCCTGAGACTGGCTGACGGCGATGCGTGAAATACGCCTTGATGACGTGTCACAGGTATCCGGCCAGGGGGAAGAAGGCCCGTTCGTGAAGGGGAGTCCGGCGGTCAAACAGGGGTATTAATATGAATGTTTTCATAATAATATGTCCGCTTTGTCCGCTCGAAAGCGTTTTCTGGGTACGAATTGGCGTGGATCGACGCATTTTTGGCATTTTGTCGATGCCCTTGGGCGGAGGCGTCGGCCGGAACAGGTCCTTCCCTTTGACGGTCGATCGTTAGTTTTCGTTGATGAGTTTATGGCGTCTCTGGGGGGGCCGGCCTACCCAGACGGCGGCCAAGATTGTGGCAGACACGTCAGTGAAAGGGTTGTGACATGGAGGGACGATCAGGGGACTGGATACAAGGGATAGCACTTGGCTGTCAATTCCGGGGCCCGCACGCCCATTCTGCCCACTCGCTGAATCGCATGGCAACACAGTAGTATCAACCGTGGGCAGGGGGAATCGACATCCTGCTTGTTGGTACCGGGGCAATGATTCGGGCCGGGTTTGGAGAAGCAAGGTGTAACGGAAATCTCACAAGAAGGGGAATTCGCATGCGTACGCTCGTGGAACGCTCGCACGAGAGATGGACGAGCGTTTACGAGCGTTTACGAGCGTTTGCGTGAAAGAAAACACTATAATATAATAATATTTATTTGATGAGCTTGAATGGGAGAGAGCAGGGCCACTTCCCTTGGTCCGCCGTAGCGGGACAGTTATTCCTGTTGCTTACTTCCAGGGCCTCGAGAGCAGCCCGTAACTTGAAGGCCGCCGTGTGTCGCCGCCGATTCTTGACAACCGTTCTTCCCATCCTCGGGCTGAGTGAATGGCCCCATCATACAGATTAGCTCTTTACCCAGTCTTTGGGGCCCACTTCATACTCTATTGGCCAAAAAGGATCTCTGCTAGCAGATCCTTTAGAACGCAAGTCAGTGGCTGCGAGGCATCGACTAAGACATCGCAATGATTGGCTAGGGGGACAATTCCAGTCTCGACTGCGTGACTATCAATCGCCTGAAACTCTTGAAATGTCATGCCGCCGGAAGACCGAGATCGGTGCCGTCGAAATCTTTCTTCTTGCCCTACAGCTAGGTAAGTGGCAATCGTCTGTCGTGCCCTCAGGCGTATCTCTTCCAATACTTCCTCGTGCCTGACCCCATCAAAGACAACAGAATCTTCATCTTTGACGGCTGCTACAGCCAGAACTCCTTCAAGCAAGCCCGCCGCGCCTATCTGTCGGTAGAGACCGTCGCCCAGGTCCTGTAAGGACTTTCGAGAATCTGGTTGACCGGAAAGATGAGCCATTTGCCTAATATACTTCCCAAAAGAAACTACCTGAATGGACATCCTAGACGCTACACAGTTAGAGACGGTCGACTTACCGCTTCCTATTTGCCCACAGATCACTATGGCTGTCTTCATTTCCACCTACTTGCTCAGTCGAAAGAGAATCTCTGTTGTCGACTCTGGAGTACTACCCATCCTCGACGATCTCTTTTGGGCACCGATATGGGGGGTAGTCGGCAGACATCAGAAATTCTCATTAGGGTTGCAAAGCGCGCCTCTTTTCGTTCCTCCCAGAATGACGAGCTTTCAACTCGCAGCGCTGCAGCAAAGTCACTTCTTATAAGCCCAAGATTCTTGGAGTTCAGATGATAGAACCAGACCTTTCGAACCAAGCACAATCCGCTCAATGTGTTATCGTTGGGACCTCTAAGCAACACTACATCGCCAGATTCCACTGCACCGAAAGGCGCAATTCGGTTCTTGGAAAAGCGTGACTCAATGGTTTTGCTGCCGCCAAGAATGTATTCAAGGTACGGTTCCACAAGAATCGCCAAGTGTATTGAAAAGGCACTTGAACCGGACGACGACAGAGGTTCGAGATAACGTCTCCAAAAGCGATGTTTGTAAGTAGATTGCTTGAGTTTGTCAATCAACAGGTTGTTCACTGAACCTTATAAGTTTCCTCTGGCTACACCCAGTCTCATCAGGTTCCCTTTGTGATTGACTTTGCTCTGAAGTGATAGACGTAGAATTCCATTCAAAACCGCCGAAATCACCGGATTCCAGTACTCAATGAAATCTCTGTAATCGTCTTGTTCCGTTCACTCGTTGAGAACCTCTCCTCAATTTGCCGGTTCCAGACTTCCACGGCAACCTCCTGATTGTAAAGGGCTCTTTCGTTCACCTCATTGAGTCGGGGGTGAACCGGTGTGAATACCTGGACTTCAAGTGGAATTGTCCTTAAGGGAAGGTTCGGGTGCAATTGCTGCAACCTGTCCACAAACTGTACTACACGGTCAGAAATGTGTTCGGCAGTGGGAGAAGTTAGAGTAACATACGCGTAGACGTCGATACCAAGTTTCAAGAACCGCTGGAAGAGTTTGAATTGACGTGAGAAAAAGTGACCGTCTGCACGTGTGTTGAACGAAAACGACTCCTCGTCGAAACCTTTGAAACAGCAAACTCGACCATAATTCCTGGCATCAACTATTCGGCTCATCTGGCTATCTGAAAGATATCGCCAGAAGAAATCTGTGCTAAGATTGTCATCGGACCAGACATAAATGTTCTTTTCTAGATTTCGCGATCGAATTTCATCTAGCATCCATGGTACCCATTCTGGCGTCAAATCAGGTTGTCCGCCTGTCAAATCAATGACTTGGGGGGGATTAGCCTGCCCTAAGTGCAAGTCAAGTAGCTCCGCAGCTGTTACCCATTGCGAGTGTCGGCGGTGAGCTGACAACAGAACAAATGGGACATAGCAGTACCAGCAGCGCCAGTTGCAGACGGCGTTTTGGAACACTTGCGCTCGAAGTTGCTTCCCAGGCACTGTATCAAGCGCTTTACACGCCGGCTCAATTGGCAAGGGATTCGGAGGCCATCCAGCGCTTGTTGTGCAACTGAAATGGCGAATCCGTCCCAGACCTTCGCAATTCGGTGGCACTTTTAGGTCTTTTTCTTGGTCTGTGTTAAGAAAGTTAGTTACTAGGATTCGCTTTCTTTCAAGATCTAGTCCGTCACTCCTTAGTTTTCTCGAAACCTCGTCCGTATCTATTGTCTTTTGCACTTGCTTACGCTCCTACTCTAGAATTCTATTCCTAGCTATCTGGGGTCGTGCCTTTGGCCCGACAGGGGGCAAATCTGGTAGCCGCTTGTAGATATATCTCATGACCAACTCTAACATGTATTCAAATTCATCACCTGTTAGTTGCTTCTCTCGATCAAAGCCATGCCAGATTTCAGCACATTTCCGACAGCATGTTGCCGTGGCGTGCTGTGCATAATAGATGACATTTCCCTCCAAGGGTGTCTGCCTGCCATCCCAAGAATTCTCTGAACTTGGTTTCCTTAGACAACTTCTCAATCGATTCTCGGCTCTTTGTCGAAGTCCAACAAAACCTTGCCCCTTGGCATGTTTGAGGGCTTTTTCGTCAAATGTCTTGTGCCAAAAGTGATGGCGAATGAGTTCTCGCTCTAACGACTTGAAGGTATTCTCGACGTCAATCAAATCGTGATTGTCCAACCTCTGCCATTCAACCATCTGAGCACCACAGGCTACGCAAATTTCGCTTCTATAAGACTGTTTCCTCGGACGCCTCCGGCGGAAGCAATGCAAGTCCCGTTCGCAGTCGTAGCTAGAGCAAGTGATTTTCGCGAGGGGCTTTTCGTTGTCCCCATTCATAGTGTCTTTATTCACTTTCTATTCCTCCCATGCAGTCAGCGCCTGAGCCAAGAGCTCTCGGTCTGGCTCTGCTAGCTTTGCAAAGTCCGCACGTTCAAAGAACACGTTACGGACGATTTTCCAAGGATTGTCGGCATTTTGAAGACTGTTAGCCGCTCCCCACCAGTTTACTTCCTGTTCATCTGCGAGACGGAACGCCAGATAATTTGCGAGAGAATCGACTGGGACGCCTTCCCGCGAGGCGACTGCTTGAACTGCTTTCTTCAGGAATCTTAGTTCGCCTCTGGCCTCGGCAAGGCATTCTTCTGCCAATCTTTGGCCTTTCCCGTCTAAGAGTACCTCCACAGCAAAACGATTTGCACGCTTTTCCTCTTGAAAATCAAAGCTCTCGACTGACGAAACGTCCTGTTCGAGCACAGTTCGTTCAAGCAGATCCGATTCCTGTCCTGCATGCCAGAATTCATGCAAACAGTCGAAAGCCCACCTTGAGCAATATGACGTCTTCTGTTTCAACACAATTACGTTCCGCCCATCTTCCCTAAAGCATGCACCATGAAATGCCCCGGGATCATCTAAAGGAAGCACAACTACACCGAGATCCCATATATAGTTTACTATGGCAGCTAAGGAGAACGAGCCGTAGCTTGATTCAATGGCGCCTCGTACTTGGGCCGGGTCGGTTGGAATTGACCTGATAGGGAGTTCCGCGCAGGCCTGAATCGTGAGGAGCCCGAGGTAATGCGCATACACTGTATACGCATTGACTCGCCGGGGGTTTGCTCTGGCGATACGCTTGAATCGCACTCCTTCAATTGCTGATTTCAACGCTAGGTCTTCACCCGCCAATAGCTGATGTGGGGTCCAAGAGAAAATATTGGCCAAAGCCTCGACAGTTGCTCTTACCCTGATGCTATCTCTCACCCGCATATCTCCAGCTGAGATCAGATGACCTCCCTTCCGAGGAAGCAATCGTTTTCGAATGAATTCGGGTGCCAGGCCAATCGCGGAAACTTTGCTGAGAACTGCACCTAATGAGATGTTCCCTACCTCGGCGAACACAGCTTTGTTTATTTCTACACCTAACGCGGACACCACCTCCATAATCCTATTCAAGCTGGCGGAAGCGTAGTTGGTTGCTTCATAACGCTGGATCTGTTGCTCCTTCAAGCCGAGTCGGCCAGCCAATTCTCTTTGACTGAATCCACTCGCAATGCGAGCTCTAATCAACAGTTTTGGAAGTTCAGATACGCTTTTCAATTGCTCAAACGCGAAACTTCCAGCCTTAAGTGTCTCGTATTCCCGTAAATCATCTTTGAGATCCTTGAGTTGGCTTTTGAGAGCCTCCTCTTGAATTTGGCGCAATCTTGGGTGAAGTTCGTGCTGTTCGTCTTCGTCGGCACGAAGGTCCCGCAATGCCTGGGAGAACCGTTCTGCTTGAGCCTTGGTAATCCGATATTGCCTTTCATTCTTGATCATTGGAGACCTCCTAGATTCAAGGCCACGATGCCCTTCTGAGCTTCCGTTTCCTTGTCGGTTTGAAAAAAATCTAAGAAAACACGATCGCCAATGCCAGCTGGCCAGCCTGCTGGAAAGAACTCCCCACCGAATTTTGCCTTCTGAGCTGCCCGCTTGGCATCAAAATTCAGAAGAACGGGGTCGAGCTTGTTGAAGTCCACCCCCTTTTCGTCCCAGCATACATCGAAGTCATTTGGTTCAGTTATGGCTGTGACAAAGCTTCCGTCCACGTAAACTGTCTGACAACCCGCATTTCGTAGGCTTTCCACTGCAGCTCGCAGGCCAAAGAGCAAACAACGGCGCCATAACGATGTCGCAAATCTGTTACAAATCTCTTCCCAGGTGGCCCAGTGGATCCCTGGAGGCAGATTTCCATCGGCTGCGAATTCCGGAATCATAACACAACTTTAACATTGTGTTTTCGGATTTGTCAAATTCGTCTTGTCGCTAATAGAGTATAAACTCTGCATAAGTATTGGACTTGCCTCTGAGCAAAAGACTTCTGCGCAAAAAAAACCCTCATGACCGGGGCACACGCTGATTCTATCCTAGACATATCTGGCTTCCTTTGACGCACGTCAGCAATGTCAAACGACATCGAAATTTTCTGTGTGAACGTTGTCTGGAATTAGGTTTCGTAGACTTGCGCAACATCTTGCTCAAATCGATTCAGGACAGCGAAGGGCTTGAAGTACCGAAATGCAGTAGTCTTGTTCTTCTACGGCCCATCCTTCGCTAGATTCAGATCCAGCAGTTCCCCAAGTGCGTCCTCTGCGGAGATATCTGCGTTCCAGCCGTAGGCAGCGGCGACGGCGGCATCGAGAGACGCGTGGGCGTTTGCAAGCCACTCAGGATGGGCATTGTAAAGGTTGGTGAGGGTGCGTTTCTTCAACTCTTTGGCGGCGGCCTCATTGCGGGGAACGGGGCGCTGGGGATAGCCTGGGACCGGTTCGTCTACCCATTTGACCCATTCGGGCGGGTTGAGCCAGCGGTCGCGCAGTTGCACGAGATTTCGGGCCGCGCCGGCGATGGCAATTGCGCGCGAATCGTCGGCATAGTCGGCGGCGGGGATATCCGGAGAGAGTCCGTCCGGGAAAGGGAAGGTCTGGAAGGTCGTAGTTGGCGTGTATCGGGGGCGATCCTCAAGACTGGTTCCGAGCCGGAGGGACCAGGCCTCGTGGAAGCGACTGTGGAGGATACCGAAGGTTGTATCATCGTCGCGGGGAACTACTACAAGCTGATGATCAGGACATACACGTCCTTCCAACCATACAAACAGTCTGTATTTGGAAAGGGCTGGCGTAACAATATACCTTGTCATCTCCTCCAATTGTTGGAGCATACTTCGGCCAGAACGATCATGGCGCCACCAGTTTAAGCGCAAGTCTGAGCGCCGGTTGGTTTCGCGTTTCGGCTTGACATGCTCGCTAACATGGGCAAATGGTTCTTCGTAGAGAGCAGACTCTTTCACATTCATCTCGTGACCGAAATCTACTATCCACTTATCCTTAGGGCGACGAGTAACGTCCATACCATTTTTCCACGGCTTGAGAACGTCCGAATTGAATCGCCCGTTCGGGTTCGCAGGGAGACGTAGCCACTCGCGAGCAAGGCAGCCAGGTATGTCGAAGCTTCCCTTCTTTATTCCCCCGACGAATGCTATGGCGCTATTTTCAACCAGCTTCACCGCCTTTGTAATGTCGGATGATGACGCCGTAAGATCTGAATTGATCCGTGTAACGCCTTGACCGTCCAGCTGCGGAACAATTCCACAATCCTTCTGCGCGAAACACACTAACGATACTCGAACTGCCGCACCGTCGACGATCCAAGGCTCGTCGGACCAAGCATGGTATATCTCAGTATCCCGGACAATTCGATCCAGGACAGTGCGATTGCGTCCGCCACGTATCGAGTTGGTGGCGACCAGTCCGGCACGGGCGATCTTGCCGTTGGCAACCAGCTTTCCCGCTAAGTGGAACCAGTAACAAACAAGATCTGCGAAGGCCGGAATGGATTTCTCATAGAGTTCCCGAATCTTCTCTGTGTACTCATCGCCAAGGGTTTGGCGCATAGGCGAGTAGCCCAGAAAAGGCGGGTTGCCGATAACGACATCGGCTGCGGGCCAGATGGGTTCGGCGCCGTCGGGGTTGAGGATGGCGTCGCGGCATTCGATGGTGTCGAGAGGGTCGAGGATGGGGTCACGGGCGCCGCTGAAGCCGTTGCGGCGCATCCACTGGATTTCGCCGATCCAGACGGAGACGCGGGCGAGTTCGGCGGCGAAGGGGTTGATCTCGATGCCCTTGACGTTGGTGGGGCCGACGGCGGGGAAGGACCGCTGCAGGCCCATGGATTCGGCTTCGAGCTGGACGCGGTGTTCCAGGTCCTTGAGGGCGTGGAGGGCGAGGTAGAGGAAGTTGCCGGAGCCGCAGGCCGGATCGAGGACGGTGAAGGCGCGCAACCGGTCTAGGAAGGAGGCCAGCGTACGCTCGGCGTGGTTGCGCTGTCGGGTGCGTGTCGCGCTGGTTTTGGCCACTTCACCGCGCTCAAGGCGCAAGGCAATTTCGGCGCGTGCTTTTTCCCATTCTTTGAGCCAGGGGCGGATCACGACAGGCTCGATAATCTGCATGATCTTGTCGCGGTCGGTGTAGTGCGCGCCGAGCTGCGAGCGCTTGGCCGGGTCCAGGCCGCGTTCGAAGAGGGTGCCGAGGATGGAGGGGTCGATCTCGCTCCAGTCGAGCGCGGCGGCTTGCAGGGTCGTCTCGATCTCGGCGCGTGTCAGGGCCAAGGCGTCGTCGCTGTCGAAGAGGCCGCCGTTGAACCAGGCAACGGTCTCGAAGCCGACGCGGCCGCCTTCAGCCATTGCGCCGAAGAGATCACGGGCCATGGCGGCGAAATCCTCGGGACTGCGGCGGGCCTGTTGCAACATGCGGGTGAACATGTCGTTGGGCAGCAGGCCCACGTCTTCGGCGAACATACAGAAGACGAGGCGGTTGATGAAGTGGGCGACTTCCTGAGGGGCGTGGCCGCGGGACCGCAAGGTCTGCGCCAGCGCGGCGAAGGCGGTGGCGGCGCGTTCGGTGAGGGACTGGCGGCTCTCGCCCGGGCGCAGCCGCTCCGGGTCGGACATTGCCCACTTGAGTTTGTCGCGCACTGTTGCGCCGGCCAGATCTTCGAGCGCGAATTCGTGAACAACGCTGACGCTGTTGGTCCAGTTGGTGTGGATGCGGAAGCGGGCCATGTCGGAGACGATGAGCAGGGGCGGGTTTTCCAGCGCGAGCGCGTACTGGCGCAACTGGTTGAAGGCGGCGTCGAGGTTTTTGTGTTTGCCCTTGTACTCCCAGGCAAAGCAATGGCGTTTCCAGACGTCGGCCCAGCCGCGGCCACCGGTGTCCTTGCGGGCGCCGCGTTCGAAGCAGTAGCGCTGGCCGCTCGGGTCGTCTTCAGCAGGGGTGGGCTCTCCCAAGAGCCGGCAGAGGTCGATGAAGTGTTCCTGGGCGGCGGAGCGCTCGTTCAGTTCAGAGGCTTGCCATTTGGCGATGAATTCCTGTGGATTCACTGTGGCTCCTTCAGGACATGGGATGCTGTAGAGGCGATGACGCGCTTCTGGCGGGAGGCAAGTATGGTGAGAATCAGTCATGCCGCGCCGTGTAAGCGCTTGGGCCAGACTGCGGGACATGAACGCTACGCCTTCCCACCAGGCAATTCCGGGCGTTGGGAAAGGGAGCGCAGGGCTGCAATTCTCAAAGTAGATTGATCATCCTCTTCGGCGCAGACCGGCACGGTATCCCTGCCACAGGCCGCGAAGAGAGGGGAAGACCCGTTCCGGGCGCTTCTGAAAGATGGCCTGTTTTACCAGTATCCAACCCAACTCCCTCTTAAGGAACCATGGCAGGTAGCGCTGCTGGAAGTTCTTGGCGAAAAAATAGGCGTTGTTGTGGTGGGATTCGAAGTAATACTGTCCCTCGTCATTGCCTTTGCTGGCGCGAGAACCGCCGGTTGGATGGCCCAGGTGCACTATAGCGGCGGCAGGGTCGTATGCAATCTGGTAACCTTGCCTCAGGATTCGCAGAGAGAAGTCGGTCTCTTCACCGTTGGTGCGGCCAATGTAGTTTTCGTCGAACAGGCCCACATCGATTGCCAGTTGACGATCCATTGACATATTGCCGCCTCGCAGGCTGTCGGTGGTTCCCTTCGGAACCTCAAAGTTCCAGTAGTCGCGGATCCTTCCATCCGAGGAAATGGTACATGGTCGAGGCTTAGGTGGTCGCTCCTTGCGTTCCACATAGACTCCCCCTGTGGCAGCTCCGATGCCAGGCTGTTGCAGATTGACCATGTGCAGTTCGATCAGGTCCGCCGGCGGAATTTTGTCATCATCACAGTACAGGAGGTAACTGCCGCTGGCCAACTCCGCGCCGACTTTTCGCGCATGGGGCAGATTGGCTTTGGCGACGAAATGCCCGCGGAAACGCTCTGGAAACCGATCTTGGCAATCACGGATGAATTGCGTCGTCGCCTCTTCGTGGTCCGAAGTCTGGTCAATTATCAGTAGTTCATAGTTTGGATAGGAAAGGCCGAGCAGATATTGAACTGTTTCACACAGGACTTTTTCGCGTCGGTATGTGGGAACAATAATAGACCAGAAGGGATTATCAGACATGACTTAACTGCGAACGAGGAAGTTAACGAATCCCTGGTATGCCGGCACCAGACTCTGGGGCAGGTGCTGGCTCAGTCGGAACAGCAGCTGCTGATCAGAGTCGTCCAACGCTGCATACAGCCTGAGCATGACAGGGTATACAAGGAACGCCGCGGCGATAGCAACCACAAGCCCACCCAGCCACGTGCTGAGGAGCCAGGCGACGACGGCGGCTGAAAGGGCCGCCATCCCAACACGGCTGAGAACTCGGAATGGCAGGTCTACCTGCAATCGCCGAGCGGTATGGGCGATGCAAATTGCGCTGGAAACCGTGTGACAGCCACAGGTGGCAATCGCCGCCCCGACCGCGCCATAGTTCGGGATCAGGAGAAGGGAAAGACTGATGTTGAAGAGCGCCATTAGCCCGTTCAAGCGCACCATGAAACCTTGTTCCTCCATACTGTATAACATGGAGGCGCTTACCGAAGCAATGGAACCGGCAATGTTGCCAACAAAAAATATCGCTAGAATCGGAGTCATGGCCAGGAACTCGGGGCCGTATAGGAGTGCGACCGACGACGCGACCGCTGCTCCCCCCAACCCGATCGGCATGGCGACCGCCGCCGCGATTCGATTGGATGAAAGGTATAGACGATCGACTCGCCCGCGGTCATTCTGCCCTTGCAACGAAGCAAATGTAGGTAACAACGTCGCCGTGAAAATGGCGGGAAGGGCCATAGATTTCACGGCCAAGTCAAAGGATTGACTGTAAAAGGCGATATCTACATCAGTAGAAAACTGCTTCAAGAAAAAGATTCCGAGTCGCTCGTAGGGTATGGTGCTGGTGACGAAGACGAGGATGATATCGCGGCTATATCTGAATATGCGGCGCCGCAACTCGGGTGGGATGCTGAAATCCAAGGCGCCTGACAGTGTGTAATGGGTTGACAGCTTCCAGCCGATAAGAATGATCGCGAGAATTCGCCGGGCGATATACGCAACCAGAAGTGTGTAGATACCGAAGCCAAATGATACGGCAACAATGGAGGAGACGGCATAGACAAACCCACCAATCAGGCTTGCCTGGCTAAAAATACGAAAGTCCTGAGCGCCCTTGGCTGCGGACTGGAAAAAGACTTCCACGGAGACAAGCAGGACCGAGAAGGCGACAAGTGCAAGAGCGGCGGCGTCCGAGGAAGGAGCAGCCAATGTATAGACCAGTACCAGTCCCCCCACCAGGGCTGCCAGAAGTAACTCGATCTGTAAGAGACGAACAAAAATGGCGGAGGCTGTTTCCCGCTCCTCTTGGCCCAGGTATTCTGCGCCGAATTTCGCCATGGCCTGCGGCAGGCCGGGAGATGCTACCAGGGCGAGCAGGCCTATCAGCCACAGCCAATAGTTATACTGGCCCAGCAGTGAGGCACCCAGAACCCGAGCCAGCACGATGTTTGCAATTACACCCAGAAGGAGACCACCGACGGTACTCAGGGCGCTCCAATAGGTGTTCTTGGCGATTGTCTGGTAGACGCTCATGGGGTTGCCCTGTGGCGGGGACCGCCAGAGGCTCAACAGCAGGCACAATTAGCTTGTCGGTCGCCAACTCTGTTTGTAAGGCGGCCGGCTACAGGTCCAACCTAGGTCGGGGACACTTGGCCCTTTCCGGACTCGGCGATAACCTGCCGGTAGCAGGCTACCGTTTCTTCTACCATACACTGAGCAGTGAATTTCGTAAGCATGCGCTCGTAGCCGCGCATTCCCATGTCCTGCCTCATCTTGGCATCACCGGCCAGCCTTACTAGAGCATTCGCCACTTCGCTTATGTTGCCCCGTTCGACCAAAATGCCGGTTTCGCTATGCGCAACAACCTCGGGCACAGCCCCTGCATGGAAGGCTACAACCGGTTTGGCGTGGGCCATGGCTTCCAGGTAGATGAGGCCAAACGACTCGGAAAGAGAAGGCGCGATGAAGACATCGCAGTCAGCATATAAGTGAGAGAGCGCATCCGCTTTGACAAAGCCCATGAAGGTGGTTTTTTCACGCGCTACCGGGGAAGCAAAACTGGAAAAGTATTCCCGATAGCTGCTTCCTTGAGGCGCGTCGCCAATGTCTTCGCCGGCGATAACAAACTTACAGTGCGAAAGCCGACTGGCCACTTTGGGGATAGCCTGGAGCAGACAGTCGATCCCTTTGCGCCTCTCCAGTCGCCCAACATACAGAATCGTAACAACCTTACTGTCCGTCTTGTTCTTCAATGGCGGATTAGTCGGAACAGGAATGCCCTGTGATATCAGAACTGGTCTGGCGTCAGCAATCCGATACAGATCGGAGCAGTACTTGGCGATAAACTGGCTGTTTGCAATTAAGCGGGCGCAGCGTTTGGCGGGAATCGCCTCAAGAAAGCAGGCCAGGCGAAGTCCCAGACTGTTTGACCGTTCGCCCATGAGACGGCTGACTTGAGCCAGCGGTGTTGAAAGGCGAATTACAAGTGGAGCTCGCGGATGTAGGCTATAGCAGAGACCTTCGGCGCCCCAATTTGGCATTTCAACCACGTCAAACGGCCCTTGCGATCGTTCCAGACGAGCGATCTCGCGGTCCACTGCAAGGCTTCGTTCCAAAGTATTCCAAATACCGCGTGCTTTGCGGCGGATGGGAGCAGGAAGAGCAAGTCGGTAGTTGTCAACCCGGTCAAGGCGGATTCCAGACGCCAGTTGATTGCGCTTTTTGTTTCGTTGTGACCCTCTAGGCATCCGCCCGCTATTGTTCGGATGTGCAGGCCCAGCTATAACGGTGACGTCGTGCCCGGCGGCTGCCAATCCATTTGCCAGGCAGGAAACGTAATTTGCTATGCCACCCATTCCCTCTGGGGGATACTCTTTGCTCACCAGGCAAAGCCTCAATTTTTTCACGACTGCCTTCGCACCGTTGCCTTTTCGACATGCTCAACTCCAGCCGATGCGCGCAGCAGGAGACAATATTGCCGGCCAGCGCCAAGCGATCTTGGCCTCGAATGTTCGTCACTGCTTCTTGTCCAAACCCTCCTAAACGGCTTGACTCTCATGTGTCAATTGTCACACATTGCTTCTTGCGGCAATGACTTGCCGATAGTGAACTTCCGTCGAGTCGACCATCTTTTGCACCGAGAACTTAGTACATACGCGTTGGTAACCCCGTCTACCCATCTCCTGCCTCAATTCCTTATTCATAGCAAGAAAGATAAGCGCGTTTGCCAATCCGTTTACATCATTCGGTTCGACTAGAATCCCAGTCTCATTGTGGACGACCACCTCGGTAGCCGCGCCTATTCGGAAGGCGACTACCGGCTTGGCATACGCCATGGCTTCTGTGTACATGAGGCCGAAGGACTCGAAGAGGGAAGGCGCTACCAAAATATCGCAGTCCTCATATAGTTGAGCCAGAGATTCCTCGTCAACGTAACCGAGGAAGGATGTTGCCTTCAGCGCCGATGGTGTGGCACTGTTCTCGAAATAATCCAGGTAACTCTCGGCTTGGGTACTGTGGCGAGGCGCGTCGCCCGAGTCCAGCCCGGCGATAATAAATCTGATATTAGGCATTTTCTCGGCTACCATCAAAACTGCTTGCAGAAGGAGATGGATGCCCTTCCGCCTCTGCAAACGGCCAACATACAAGACGGTTACCGACTTGCCCTCTAGTTTTTTCTTCGTTGGCAAAATGGTTGGCGCTGCTGTTCCAAGATGGATCACGCTTATGTCTGAAAGAGGCAGTCGGTATTGGCTCGCGCAGCGATCTGCGTTGAAGGAACTGTGCGCTATGTAGGAGTCTGCATGGCGGGCGGTAAGCGCTTCCAACAGGCAGTGCAAACGAAATCCTAGTCTGGTTGATGGTCGAATCTTTAGATGATTCGTTAATGCCATTGGTGTTGAAAGTCGGATGACAAGAGGAGCACGGGAAAGAAGGCTATAGAAAAAGGCTTCTGGCCCTGAGTTTGGCATTTCTACGATATCGAATCGGCCTTCCTGCCGTTCCAAGAGAGCAATGGTTTTGTATACCGCCATACTCCGCTCGAGCTCATCCCATAGCCCGCGGGGCCTTCGTTTCATTATGGCTGGCAGGGACAGACTGTGATTGGGCACTTTGTAAAGCCTTAGGCATCCTGGCTCTCGAGGAGAAGCAAGGCGCAGGTTGGTGGCTTTGCTGCCCGATGTGTAACTTTGCGATAGTTGGCCGGACTCTTTGTCCGCACAGTGGCTTATTTCATGGCCCTTGCATGCGGATATGACGGAAACGTTATTGCCATTGGCCGCCAGTCCTTGGGCCAAGAGGCGGGTGTAGGTGGCAATGCCTCCTTTGCCTTCCGGCGGGTATTCTTTGCTCACCAGGCAGATACGCAGCGGCTTCACAGACGCCCCCTCGCGACCGCGTTGTAAACAGCGGCGGTCTTTGTTGCCGCGTCTTTCCAGGAGAATCGCTCTGCTTGACGCAGACCCTTGAGACGCGTCTGACCGGCGGCCTCCGGATTTGACAGCACGTTCCGGATTGCTTCCGCCAGAGCCTCGCCAGTCAACACTTCAATGTAACGAGCTGCGTACCCTGCCACTTCGGGTAGGCTGCTGGCTCTGCTGCAGACGACGGGCGCGCCGCAGGCCATTGCTTCCAGCACGGGGATGCCGAAACCTTCATAGAGACTGGGCATCAGGAAACAGTCGGTGCCGCTGTATAAGGGCGGCAAGTCTTCTTCGGGGACGCGGCCGGTGAAGATTACGTCGTCCGTCAGCCGCAGAAGTTCCACTTCGGATTTTACGGTATCGAAGAGCCAGCCGCGCCCGCCGGCGACGACTAGGCAGTGGGGCCAGCCTTCGGCTTTCAGGCGGGCCAGTGCTTCAAAGGCGAGCGCGTGATTCTTGCGGGGCTCCAGTGTGCCCACCATCAACAGGTATGGCCGCCTGATCGCATATTGGTCCTGAACTCGCTGGATTTCCTCCTCATCAGCAGGTCTGAAATGATCCTCGATGCCCTCGCTAACCACAACTACCTTCTGCGGCGGCGTGCCATACAGATCCAGAATATCTTGCTTCGTGTGCCGGCTGACTGAAATGATAGCATCGGCCCGGCGCACAAACAAAGGCATTGCCACGCGCAGGAAGGCCCGATTGGCAAGGGTATGGTGCTGTGGAAAGCGCTCGAAGATCAGGTCGTGTACTGTCATGACCGACGGACGCGCCATCCACGGCAGCAGATGCTCGGTGGCATGGTAGATACCGCCAGTTGCGAGCTTGCGCTCAACATATGGAGCCCGCAATAGCTGACAGGCCAGCACGCCCAGCCGCCAGGGATGTTGCCGCATTGGCAGGGCACGGGCGGGAATGGCAGCGAGCGAGGAAGGGGGCTGATGATCGCTATGGCGGTTATAAAAGAGGCTCAGGTCGATTGCATCGCGACAGTGCTGCCACAGAGCTGATGCCAGGCTTTCGGTATAGCGGGCCAGGCCTGCGCTTTGATGAACGGCAGGGCCGGCGTCGAGGACTACTCCCAGACGTCCCGGCCGTTGCCCCGACTCTTCCGGCGGGGCAATAGCTGGCGCGTGCGACTTCGCCCGGATACGCTCAGCCATCGCCTAATTCCCACGACGCAGGCTCGAAATCCCAGTCAAATGGTTCGGGCGGCAGTGGCGAGTCGCTCAACCAACTCTGCACTGACTCTCCCAGATGCGAGATCGGACTGCTGCGGGTTGTGCACGGGGGCAGCGCGTCCAAAAAGATCTGGCCATAGCTGCGTTGCCAGATACGGCTGTCCAGGAGGACGACGACCCCGCGATCGGTTGCGCTGCGGATCAGACGTCCGAATCCCTGGCGCAGACGGATGACGGCCTCGGGCACGGCGTATTCGTGGAAGGCGTCTTCGTAGAGGCGGCTGCGGGCGGCGTAGAGCGGGTCGGTCGGCACTGCGAAGGGCAGACGCGCGATGAGCAGGCAGACAAGCTGACCGCCGGGTAGGTCAATCCCTTCCCAGTAGCTGCTGGTGCCAAGCAGGAGCGAACGGGGATTGGCGCGGAAGTCGCTCAGATTGCGGCGGCGGCTGCCTTCGCCTTGCTGAATCACAGTCAGGCCGGCAGCCGCAAGCGGGGCGCGGATCGCGTCGGCGCTGGCGCGCAGGTGGCTGTGGCTGGTGAAGAGGACGAGCGTTCTGCCTTGCGCGGCCAATGCAGCCTGTTGAATGGCCTGCTCCAGCGCCTGCTGGTAGTTGTGATGGTTGGGCGCCGGCATGTCGCCGGGCAGGTAGAGGAGCACGTTCCGTTTGTAGTCGAAGGGGCTGTCAATGATGGTCCCACCTGCCTCCCAACAACCCAGCCGCTCGCGCAGGTAGTCGAAGTGATCGCCGGCCTGAAGCGTTGCGCCGGTGAGCAGGACTGCACGTTTCTTGCCGAAGAGATCGGAGGCCAGTTTTTCACTCACATGGATAGGAGCGCTGCGCAGCGTGACGGCATCTGTTGTGCGCTGAGAACGAGATGCTCGGGCGGCGGTTCTCCCGTTCGTGGAAAGCTCCAGCCAGGCGACCGATTCTTCCTGATGATTGAGGGGGCGCAGAATTACATCGTCGGCAACTTGCAGCGCTGCCGCCAAGTCGTTCTGCGCGAAATGCAGGGCCTGCAGCGCGTAGCCCGAACCGCTTTCAGCTTGAACTGCGTTGTCAGTATCGTGCTCCCTTTGCCACCAAGAGGAGGCATCCAACTGGTCGGCCAGCTCTGTCAGCAGGGTCAGGAGGCTACCCAGCTGTGCACTGATTCCATCCCACTCGATTTCGATCTCGCTCCACGCCGGCTGGGCGCGCATCCGGCTGTCCAAGGCAACCTGCTGGGGATAAGCGGAGGCGGCACGCGGGGCAGCGTCTGCCTCACCGTGGCGCGAGGCGAATTGTTGCAACGATTCAAAGAAGGGAGTGAGAGTCTTTTGCAGCGATTGGCGACTGGCTTGCAGCTGTCGCGTCAGATTCTGAGCATGGTCTTGCCCGATGCGCGGCGCCAACAGGTCGACTGCGCTGTGCACGCGGTCAAGCAACATAGTTAACAGGCGAAGGTCAAATTGTTGCGTAAACTGCCCTGTGGCGGCGCTTTCCAGGTGATGGGCCTCGTCCACGATCAGGTTGTCGTATTCGGGCAGGACTTGACCGCCGGCTTCCACGTCGGCCAGCAGCAGGGCATGGTTAATCACGAGCAGATGGGCAGAACGGGCTTGGCGGTGGGCTTCGAGGTAGAAGTCACGAAAGCTGCCGCCGAGAGCGCTTAACCGACCGGAGGCGTGACTGCTGTTGCACCTTTCCGGGCTGCATTCGGCCGGATGGGAAACGACAAAAGCCGTCAACGCTTGCTCCTGGCGGTCGTGAATGGGCAGTTCACTGATGTCGCCGGTCTGTGTGTGGGGCAGCCAGATCAGGAGTTTGGCGAGGAAGCGCAATTCCAAGGGGGGAAGGCCTTCCGTGAAGAGGCCCCTGTTGGCCCGGGGGGCATCCAGCCAGCTGGCCAGTCTGCGCGTACAGAGATAGCGGGAACGCCCTTTCAGAGTCATCGCCCGTAACGGCTGCAGGGGGTCACTGTCGATGCCCAAATCGGCGGTCGCTAAAACCTGAGCAACCCGCGGCATCTCTTGTTCCAGAAGTTGGTCCTGCAAGGGAATGGTGTTGGTGGCGATGACGACGCGGCTGTTGTTTGCGGCTGCCCAAGCTGCTGCGGGCAGGAGGTAGGCCAGGCTCTTGCCGGTGCCGGTTCCCGCTTCGATGATCCGGTGGTCACCTCTGTTCAGCGCGTCGAGCGTCTGGAGCGCCATTTGCAGTTGGCCTGTCCTCTGTTCGAACCCAGTGCCGGATTCGACTTCGAATTCTGCTGCCAGCGGCCCTTCTGCGGTGAAAGCCGCGGTCAGAAAGTCGTCCGCAAGCTCCTGCGGCGAAGCGCCGGGAGTAAGGGGACGCGGCGCAGGTTGGTTGCTCTTTTCCGGCCAGACTCTCCACTTTTTTCTTGCGCTGGTTTCAATATTTTCCCGACGCCGCAGTTCGTCCTCAAACAGGATCATCGGGCCCCAGTCGCTCCCCCGACCGGCCGCGCACAGGGTCTCCAGCACGGCTGCGGGCACCGCCTCGATGCGCTCAATCAGGTGGAGAAGAAGGTCTGCAGTTGCTTCGGCGTCGTGTCCCGCCCTGTGCGCCGAGGTCAGGGGAATCTCCAGTGAGCGGCAAAGCTCACCGAGGCTGTAGCTCTCCTGACCAGGCAAAAGGATGGTCGCCAGCTCGTAAGTATCGAGGGCAGGGGCATCCACCTCTATTCCGGCCGCTCGCAGAAAAGCGATATCGAAGCCGGCACTATGGGCAACGACGGCCCCGGCACCTCTGCCGATGAAGGCGAGGATTTGCGGCATAACCTCTTCGATGGAGGGCGCGTCTGCTACATCCGCTGGACGGATGCCGGTAATCTGTTGGATGCGGAGTGGGAGTGGGCGGCAGGGATTGACGAAGGTAGAAAAGCGTTCGCGCGGGCGGCCATCCTGAAAGCGGACGCCGCCAAACTCGATAATGGCATCCCGCTTGGCGCTGAGTCCGGTTGTCTCGAGATCGAAGGCGACGAAGATACGGGGGGCCATTTTCAGGCGGCTCTGGGCGAGGGTCTGGTTCTTGACGCAGTCACGGGTCGACGGTTACTGATCACTGGAGCTGCCGTTGAACGAAATGGATTCTGCGGCTTTGGTCACACTGCCGGTATAGAGCCATGAAACCTGCCGCAGGGTGAGAGCCTGGTCGAATTCGGTCAGAGCCGAGATGCAATCTGCAGGCACGGCGACGGAATACCAACGCAGGCCGGCCGATGCGGCAGTGTGGAGCACGCAAATGCTGGATACAGTGCCGACGATCACGAGATTGCGCACTCGCCAGACGTTGGCGAGGAAGTGTTCGAGCCAGGTGCCGTAGAATCCGTCGTAGCGGCTTTTCTGGCAGACCAGATCTTCGGGTTGCGGAGCAATTTCCTCGACGATCTGCCATCCCCAACTGTCGACTTCGCAGTGAGGCGGCCAGATTTCCCATTCGGGATCGCCGGTGAAGTGGCTGTCTTGTGTATAGGCGATGCGCACGCCGGCGCGGCGGGCGCGCGCAAGCAGCCCTTGCAAACTGGCGAGCGTGGCAGCGGCATTGGGCACTACCAGGGCGCCGCCCTCCTTGACAAAGTCGTTCTGCATGTCGACGACGATGACGGCGCTGCTCTGCGCGGGCAGTTCGACGTTGGACTGCCACGGGATTTCAGGTACTTCAACAGTTTCACCAGGAATCTGCATCCTGTCCTCCTTTCCAAAACCGGTGCATGGCCGATTGTACTTGTACTAGCCGTGGTCTACCAATAGGCTGCTGCTCCGTTACACCAGGTCCCAGCGGCTGGGGTTGATGCCTGGGGCTTCGCTGGCCATGTTGGCGGGCTTGTTGCCACCGCCAAAGTCCCACTTGCGCGTATTTCTGTCGATGAAGAAGGGCTTGACTTCGGGGGGCAGCTTCGCCAGTTCTTCGGGCTGCCACTGTTCCACTTCTTCGGCGACGGGCCCGGCCCACGCTGGACGATATGCGATCGCCAGCAGCTCGCGGGCATAGTCGCCCACGTTGGGGAAGTTGCCGTGAAAAACGCGATGGTTGAGCAGAACGGCCGAACCGGCCGCGGCCGTCACCATGACCTCTTCGGGGTGGGACTCATAGCGCACGTAAGGGTTGGCATGGGCGTGCATGCCCAGGTGAGAACGAGGGATCACCCGGAACGGCGAAACCTCCTCGGTCAGATCCTGGAGATAATAGAGGACACGAACCATGCAGGGGCAACTGCCTTCGTAGCCGAAAATCTTCGAGCCATAGGGCTGGCCGTCGGTGTGGATGCTGATTCCCGGATGACCCGGCTCCGAGCGGGCGTAGGCGTAGGACATGAACACGATGTCGTCGCCAAACAGCCTTTCCAGGAAACGGGCCGTGGGAGGATGGGCTATTAATTCTGTGACGGGGCCGCCCGCAAACTGGACCTTCGGGCGCACCTGCTGCTTGTCGCTGTAGTCCACCGCGATCGTATTCAGTTGGGCTGTCTGCGTGCGCAGACAGTCCAGATGCTCTGCGGTGAGCAGATTGGGAATGACGGTGTAGCCCTCGACTTCAAGCTGATAGACATGCTGTCCGAAGCTCAGTTCTGACCAGTCACGGTCGTCGACTTTTACTTTGTTCATGTTCATTCTCCCTACTCCTGTTAAGAGTGTAATCCAGGGACGTGTGGCTCAAGTTGTATACCACTGCAATGTTCAGCGATGGAAGATATAGAGTGACCGGTTCTCCAGCGGCAGGCTGATCCGTTTTTCCTGCCGGTGACTCTCAGCCAGCGCCAGGCAGACCTCGGTCAGATGATGGGCGACTTCCACATGCCCCAGTGTTTGCCGACCCTCTTCGTGCGCCAGGACCAGGTCCTCCAGGCAGTACTGTGTGGCGCTATTTTCGGCCACCTGCTCAACCGGGACTGCCGCGGCGATGCGCGCCTTGCCGGCTTCGTTTTTGCGCAACTGTAGACCGTTCCCGTTATCAAATACACGCACACTGCCACCGTCGCCCATCACTTCAAATTCCCAGTTGCCAGCCGGGACGCTGGTGGCGGCAACGCCATTGGCAAATGTCAGTTGGAAAATGCCATATGGATCTTCATCCAACCGGTTGTCGGGGATGCGATGATCAATTGTGTTGAGTTCGCCCCAGATACTTTCCACTTTCGGATCGTCCAACAGGAAACTTAAGGTGTCTATCGAATGGATGTGACCATGGAGCAGATTGGTGCTGGCGTAATGTATTGCGGCCTTGGGTTCACCAATCTCGCCCTGCCGGATCAGATCACGCGCTTGGTGGTAGCGGAGGTTGAATCGGCGGAGGACACCTGAATTGAACAAGGAGCCGTTATCCTGGACGGCCTTGAGGATGCCGTCCGCCTCGTCCATCGAACAGGCGATCGCCTTTTCGCAGAAGATCAGCTTGACCCCTTCCTGGGCGCTTCGCGTCGCCATTTCGGCATGCAGATGGCCGCGTGTGCAGACGGCAACCATGTCAGGATCCTCCTGCCGGATCATTTCGACGTAGTCTTCGTAGAGTGCGTCGACGCCCCAGCGATCTGCGAATGCGGCCCGCTTGGAGGCATCGATGTCGGCGCCGGTGACCACTTGCAAACGGGAACTGGCCTGACAGGAGGCCGCGACAGAGTAGGGTGGACTGCGGTCGGGAAATTCATCGTCGATAGTGCTGCCCATGCGCCCCAGGCCAATGATTGCAACGCGATAGGTCCTGTCAGTCATTTTGGTTTCTCCTGGTAGCGGTGTTCAGAGGTAAGGGTGTTATTCAGCCAAGGTTATTCTAGTCATTGGTCACCCAGTCTGCGAATGCGTGCAGGCACGGAATCGTTGGCTATACCTGAGGACAGCATGCGCAGGGAGCGGTCTTTGAGCGGCAGGTCGATTCGGCGGCCGCCCTGGCGGTGCGACTCCCGCATCGCGATGGCGATTTCGAGCGCCTTGCCGCCATCTGCGCCAGAGCAACGGGGCTGCGTGCCGTTGTTGATGCAGTGAACAAGATCTTCGATTATGGCAAGGCCCATGCTGGGGATGTTCGTCGGCAAGGGGAATGGCGCCCGCGCCGGCAGGCCCTCATCGAGCAATCCGCCCGGTACCCAGCGGTAGTACTGTGTTTCCATACCTTGGGCCAGAGAGCGGATCCGGCCCTCGGTTCCAATAACGTCGAACTCCCACGGCGCCGCGCCTGTGGGCGTGCCGCGCAGGAATCCGCGCACGCCGTTGTCAAAGGCCAGATAGCCGTTGCCCATCAGGTCTTCATCTCCGGCGGCCTTCTCGTCCGACTCCATCTCGCCGAAGACCCATTTGACGTTGCCGCCAATCAGGTAGCGCATGGTGTCGATTGCATGGCTGCCGTTGGAGGAGAGATTGCACTGGGTGTAGGCGGTGATCTGCAGAATTTCGCCCAGTTCTCCCTCCTCGATCATGCGACGCGCCTCGGTAAAGAAGACATTGTAGCGGCGGGAACAGTTGACAGCGACGGCTACATTCTTGTGGTTGCAGAGTTCGACTGCGGCGTCGGCTTCGGCCAGGCTGAGCGTGAACGGTTTCTCGGCCCAGATCGCTTTGACGCCGGCGTTGACCGCGTCTTGCAGGATGGCTGCGCGGTGGCGGGCGGTGGTACACAGGCTCACAAAGTCGGGCCGTTCGGCCTCAAGCATCTCACGGTGGTCGGCATAGATCTGGCCGCTTTCCAGACCCCAGCGTTCAGCGAAGATCGCGCCTTGCTCAGCGTGCGGGTCGGCACCGGCTACCAACTCGGTATGGGGCGATGCCACGTAGGTGGGGGCATGACAGTAGGGCATAAAGAACTGGCCGCCCTGCTTGATTTCATCGTCGAACGTGCTGCCCATGCGTCCAAGGCCGATGACGGCAGCGCGATAGGTTTTGTCAGGCATGGCTCTCTCACTGTTTTGCTGCGGCTAGCGCACCGCTATTGGTTGCCATGGCAGAAATGGGTTTGCGGCCAGCATTCAGTGCTGCGATGGAAAGTGGTCAGGGAGCAAGGGGCGCCACAGTCGGTTGCGTTGGATGTTCGTCCACAATCCTGGAAAGGGTAGGGGAAGACCGGCCCCAATCACCTAACTGCTCTAGTCAGAACTCTGGTTGTCCAGATCGCTATTATTGAATTGCGAAAGACTACGTACCTTGCAATCGACGTACACGGGCGGGCACGGCGTCGCCGCCTATTTCGACCGATAGGATGCGCAGCGAGCGATCCTCGAGCGGCAGATCAACGCGGCGGCCGCCCTGGCGGTGCGACTCGCGTAGCGCAATCGCGATTTCCAGCGCGCTACGTCCGTCTTTGTCTGAGCAGCGAGGCTCGGCGCCGTTGTCGATGCAGTGGACAAGATCCTCGATAACGGATAGGCCCATGCTCGGAATTGTCGTCGGCAAGGGGAAGGGCGCCCGCGCGGGCAGGCCGCGGCCGCGCAGCCCTCCCGGCACCCAGCGGTAGTACTGTGTCTCCATACCCTGCGCCAAAGAGCGAACACGCCCTTCAGTGCCGATTACGTCGAACTCCCACGGCGCCGCGCCGGTAGGTGTGCCGCGCAGGAAGCCGCGCGCACCATTGTCAAACGCCATATATCCGTTACCCATCAGGTCTCTTTCGCCGGCCGCTTTTTCGTCTGACTCCATTTCACCGAAGACCCACTCCACATTGCCGCCGACCAGGTAGCACATGGCGTCGATGGCATGACTGCCGTTATGGGAGAGGTTACACTGTGCGTAAGCGGTTACCTGCAGGATTTCGCCGAGTTCGCCCTCCTCGACCATGCGACGCATCTCGGTGAAGAAGACATTGTAGCGGCGGGAGCAGTTGACAGCGACTGCTACGCCCTTGCGATCACAGAGTTCGACTACTTCATCGGCCTCGGCGAGGCTGAGAGTGAACGGCTTCTCGGCCCAGATGGCTTTGACGCCTGCATTGACAGCATCGATCATAATTTCGGCACGGTGGCGGGCGGTCGTACACAGGCTGACAAAGTCGGGCCGCTCGGCTGCCAGCATCTCACGGTAGTCGGTATAGATTTGCCCGCTGTCCAGGCCCCAGCGTTCGGCGAAGATCTCGCCTTGCTCCCGGTAGGGGTCGGCGCCGGCGACCAGTTCGGTGTGGGGCGAGGCCGCGTAGGTAGGTGCATGGCAGTAGGGCATGAAGAACTGGCCCCCCTGCTTGATTTCATCGTCGAAAGTGCTGCCCATACGCCCAAGACCGATGACGGCGGCGCGATAGGTTTTTTCGGACATTGTTGGCTCTCCTGAAATGTGCAACCAGCGCGACTTCTCTTGTTACGCGACCACGGGCTCACTTCGCAATCGGCGCACTCGGGCGGGCTCGGTATCGCCACCTATCTCGACCGACAGAATACGCAGAGAACGGTCGGCGACGGGCAGGTCGACACGGCGGCCGCCCTGGCGGTGCGACTCGCGCAACGCGATTGCAGTCTCGAGCGCTTTGCGGCCGTCTTCTGCCGAGCAGCGCGGTTCCGAGCCGGTCTCGATGGCCTGGACAAGGTCTGCAATCACCGACAGGCCGGTGCCCTGTATGCTGAGGGGCAGTGGGAAGGGCGCCCGTGCGGGCAGTCCCTCATCGCGCAGGCCGCCCGGGGCCCAGCGATAGTATTGCGTGTCGGTGCCGTTGGCCAGGGAGCGGACACGCCCCTCTGTGCCGATAACGTCAAACTCCCAAGGTGCAATTCCGGTGGGCATGGCACGCAGGAAACCCCGTACACCGTTGTCGAAGGCCAGATAGCCGTTGCCTTTCAGGTCTTCCTCGGCGGCGGCCTCTTCGTCCGATTCCATCTCGCCGAAGACCCATTCGACGTCGGCGTCGACCAGATAGCGCATAGTGTCGATCGCATGGCTGCCATTGTGGGAGATAAAGCACTCCGCGTAGGCAGTGATTTGCAGGATTTCGCCCAGTTCGCCTTCTTGCGCCATGCGGCGGGCTTCAGACAGGAATGGGTTGTGGCGGCGGGAACAGTTTACGGCGATCACCACTCCCTTGCGCGTGCTTAGTTCGATAACCGCGTCGGCTTCGGCAAGGCTCAGCGTGATCGGTTTTTCGGCCCAGATCGCTTTGACGCCGGCTTCAATTGCATCCTGCATAATTGTGGCGCGGTGGCGTGCGGTCGTGCAGATGCTGACGATATCCGGCTTTTCCGCTGCAAGCATATCCCGGTAGTCGCTGTAGATGTGCTCCCTTGACAGGCCCCAGCGTTCGCCGAATATGGCGCCCTGTTCGGTGTGGAGGTCGGCGCCGGCAACCAACTCGGTGTGGGGCGAAGCCGTGTAGCTGGGCGCGTGGCAGTAGGGTAGAAAGATGGCGCCGCCGCGCTGTATTTCATCGTCGAAGGTGCTGCCCATGCGTCCCAGACCGATGACCGCTGCTCTGTACATGAATTTCCTCCTGGGGCGACTCGAATGGCGAACTGAGGATGCAGTCCCGTGGGATTGGTGGCGGGTTGACACGCAGTTGATTCACCTTTACGATATGCTAACGTATTCTTCCATTTTGCGCTACCGCGTATGTTGCCGCCGCCCAGGTCAGAATAGGAAAAGTTTCGCCTCCGTCTTTGGCCGGAGCGGGGTTCCGTGTACGCCTCGAATGTTCACGGGTATCGAAACGGGTGCGCAGCAGATTTAGCAAGAAAACACAATTCAGTGGAGGCTTATCCCCATGCAGGAAGTTCAGGCAGCATTATTAGGGTTGTCGCATCCTCATTCACTTGCTCACCTGCGTACGCTCCAGACCGTGGCGGAGGTTGCCAGCATCACGCTCTGGGACCCGGACGCGGAACTGTTGCAGTCGACCGTTAAGAATCAGGGCGAGAAGGTAAGGGGGACAACGACCGATTTGGACTCGGTGTTGGCGCAAGAGGAGATCCTGTTTGTTGTCGGCGCGCTGCGCAACGACCTTGGGCCGCCGATATTCATCCAGGCATTGGAAGCGGGCAAACATCTGATCACCGACAAGCCAATTGGCAAGACCGCGGTCGAGAGTACGGAGGTGGCCGCGGTCGCCCGCCGCGAGCAGCGCAAACTGGGCGTCTTCTACCAGAACCGCTCGCTGCCGCCGATCCGGGATGCCCGGCGCTTTGTCGAGCAGGGGCTTATTGGTGAGCTTGTGTCGGTCGAAATGCGTATGGTCACAACGCAGGTACAGGTGCGGAATCCCCGCCACTGGCTGTTCAACCAGGACAAGGCCGGCGGCGGCATTCTTTCCTGGCTGGGCTGCCACTACATCGACCAGATCCTGAACATCACGCAGGACGAGATCGTTTCAGTGGCGGCGCAGCTCGCCACGCGCAGCGGGGAGGATATCGACGTCGAAGACGTGGCCGCGCTTTCGCTGGGCTTCGCTTCGGGCGCGGTGGGTACGATGCATGCCGGCTATATGCTGGCCATGAGCGGGAGCGGCTATCACAATGCGGTCGGCTACGACACCTACGTCGGTGTGAACGGCCGGCTTGGACGCATCACCTACGGCTCGAACGGCACGCCGACGAGCATTGATGTCGAGAGCGCCCATCCCAGTTGGGCATCCGCGCCCAAGCGCACATTCGAGTACGCTTTTGGCGATTCGCCGGCCTACGGCGGGGCTTCGGGGGAGAAGTTCCTGCGTGCTTTCATCAGTGCCTGCCAGGGCAATGGCGAACCCTTGGCCACCGGCGAGGACGCGATTCGCGTCGCCAAAGTCGTGGACGCGGCCTACGAGTCGAACCGCACTGGGCGGCGCGTCACTGTCTGAAAACAGATGGTGGCTTTTTGGCCGCAGACAGTGTGTATCTTGACCAACTCTGCATCTTCGCCGCCAGTCAGGCTTTCGGATGGCGTATGCGGTTGGCGGCAGCCAGGTTGCTGGAGCCGCACCGCTGGAATGAGCACACAAGGTCGGTGAGCGATGGTTTTGTAGGGGGGCGTTGCGGGGGCGCAGCCCCTGCACAAGGGAGGGCCGAAGGCCCGACCGCCCATAATAGAAAAATGAGAGGGAAAAGATCATTTTTTCGCCTCGTTCAGGGTTGCTTATCAGTTTCCTCTGAGTAGTATCAGCAGATGTGTGAGAGTGGAGTGAATTTGTGACGAGCAGAACCAGAGCATTTCCGAGAAATAAGGCGCCGCAGACTGCGGAGCACAAGCGCCTGGAATGGTATCGTCAGCGCACCAACAATTGGAAACATTGGGGGCCGTATCTGAGCGAACGGGCCTGGGGCACTGTGCGGGAGGACTACAGCGCCAACGGTGACTGCTGGAATTATTTTTCGCACGATCAGGCGCGTAGCCGAGCCTACCGCTGGAACGAAGACGGACTGGCGGGCATATGCGATCGCAATCAGTACCTGTGCCTTGCGGTGGCGATGTGGAATGGCAATGACCCGATCTTGAAAGAGCGGCTGTACGGCCTGACCGGCCCAGAGGGCAATCATGGCGAAGATGTGAAGGAATGTTACTACTATCTGGACAACTGCCCGACGCACAGCTATATGAAAATGCTCTACAAGTATCCACAGGCCTCGTTTCCGTATGGAGAACTGGTGGAGGAAGGCCGGCGGCGCGGGTACGATGACAGCGAATTCGAACTGTTGGATACGGGCGTCTTTGACGAAAACCGCTACTTTGATGTTCAGGTCGAATACGCCAAGGCGGACGAAAACGATATTCTCGCCCGGATTACGGTATCGAATCGAGGTCCGGAAGGCGCACGGTTTCATCTGCTGCCGACACTGTGGTTTCGGAACACGTGGAGCTGGGGCTATGAGAATGGGCCGCTGGGCGACGTCGACGAGCAGCCGCTCCTTGCGCGTCACCATGGCCCGGACGGCGTGATGACAATCAAGGTGGATCATCCTCAATTGGGGCCCTATCGTTTTTGGGCGGAGGAGCCGCGCGAACTGCTATTCACCGAGAATGATAGCAACTCGGCTCTGCTCTTTGGCTCACCCAATCGAACTCCATACGTAAAGGATGCCTTTCACCGCTTTGTCATCAACGGCGAGCACGAGGCGGTTAATCCCGCGGAGCAGGGTACGAAAGCGGCGGCCCACTATTTCGATTTCATTCCTGCGGGCAGTTCGCTGACCTACCGCTGGCGGCTGTCCAATCGGCGCAACCGTCAACCATTTGGCCGGGGGTTCGATAATGTTTTCCGCCGACGCATCGAGGAGACTGAGGCGTTCTATGCGGCTGTTCAGAATCCGGACCTGAGCGATGATGAACGGCACATTCAGCGGCAGGCGCTGGCGGGAATGCTGTGGACAAAGCAGCTCTACTACTATGACGTTCCCCAATGGTTGCGCGGCGACCCGATCCTGCCGGCGCCCGACGCGCGCAAGAACGGCCGCAACGGCGACTGGGACCATCTGCACAACTTCGACGTGATTTCGATGCCGGATAAGTGGGAATACCCATGGTACGCCACGTGGGATACGGCCTTTCACTGCATTCCGCTGTCGTTGGTGGATGCTGACTACGCTAAACGCCAGCTGACGCTGTCTACGCGCGAGTGGTATATGCATCCCAGCGGCGCGCTGCCGGCTTATGAGTGGCACTTCGGCGATGTCAACCCGCCGGTACACGCGTGGGCGGTCTGGCGCGTCTACAAGATTGACGCCCGCCTGAACGGCATACCGGACCGACCTTTCCTTGAGGGACTGTTCCACAAACTGCTGCTCAACTTTACGTGGTGGGTCAATCGTAAAGACGAGGAAGGCAACAATGTCTTTCAAGGAGGCTTCCTGGGGCTGGACAACATCAGCGTTTTTGACCGCAGCGCTGAATTACCAACTGGCGGCCATATCGATCAGTCTGACGGCACCGCGTGGATGGGCTTCTATTGCCTGATGATGATGAAAATCGCCCTGGAGCTAGCCGGGCAGGATACGGTTTACAGAGACATGGCGTCAAACATGTCTGTTTACCAGGATATGGCTACGAAGTTCTTCGAACACTTCCTCCGCATTGCTACGGCCATGAACGAAGAGCGGGGCCCAGGGGCGTCGCTCTGGAATGAAAGAGACCGCTTTTACTATGACCTGCTCCATACGCAAAACGGCGACTTTGTCCCTCTGAAGGTCAGGTCGATGGTGGGTCTGATACCGTTGTTTGCCGTGGAAACGCTGGAGCCGCGGCTGATGGAATCGTTACCGGAATTCAACCGTCGGACCCACTGGTTCATCAAGAACAGGCCGCGCCTGACGTCGACAATGACAAGCATGGACGAACCCGGTGTGGGACAGCGCTATCTGACGTCACTGCTGTCAAGGGACAAGCTGGAGAGCATACTGCGCTATCTGTTGGACGAGGAGGAGTTTCTCTCTCCGTATGGTATCCGATCGCTTTCCAAGGTCCATGACAAGCATCCATATCATATTCATGTTGGCGGTCGAACATTCGAGATTGAGTACGAGCCGGCGGAATCGCGCACCGGGATGTACGGCGGCAATTCCAACTGGCGCGGTCCCGTCTGGTTCCCCATCAATTTCCTGATTATCGAGAGTTTGCAGCGTTTTCATCACTACTATGGCGACAGTTTGAAAGTAGAGTGTCCGACCGGATCCGGTGTGTGGATGACGCTTGACGAGGTGGCGGTAGAGCTGTCTCAGCGGCTGATACGGCTATTCCTGCGAAACGAAGAGGGCAAGCGCCCGTTCAATGGTGACGCTCGTATCTATCAGGAGGACCCACATTGGCGGGACCACATTCTGTTCCACGAATATTTCCATGGTGACAACGGGACGGGCTTGGGGGCCAGCCACCAGACGGGTTGGACAGGTCTGGTGGCAAAATTGTTGCAGCAGTCGGGTGGCCTCCTATAGGTTGGTGGTGATGGAAACGATGATGAATAATTCATATTTTAGAAACCGCTGAAAGGAAAGAGTACGGTGAAACTGGCGACATATGCAGGGCATGCCGGCGAACGGGTCGGTGTCGTGGACGGAGATCACATCTACGATATGCAGAGCGCGATGGAGGCTTGCCGGTTGGGTGACCCGGCTACGGTTGCGGACATGATCGCACTATTGGGCAGCGGAGAGGCCGGGATGGATGGCGTGCGCGCTTCGTTAGCGTGGGCCAAGAACAAGAATGGGCCTGAGTTGAAAGTTCCCTTGCACGACGTCACGCTGAGGGCGCCGCTGCCCTGTCCCGGCAAGTTGATGTGCCTGGCCGGCAACTTCGCCAGCCACATCGAGGAAGGCGGCGGCTCCTACATTGGCAAGGAAAAGATGATCCCGCGCTTCTTCATCAAGCCGACTTCGTCGGTTACGGCTACGAAGCAGCCGATTCGGATCCCGGCCTCGACCGGATTCGCCGACTGGGAGCTTGAGCTTGCCGTGGTTGTCGGAAAACGCGGCCGCGACCTGACGCCGGAACAGGCCGAAGATCACATCATGGGCTACACGATCTTCAACGATATTTCGGCGCGTGAGTTGACTTTCCGTAACGAGCTGCCTGAGCAGGAAGGAGACTGGTTCTTCGACTGGCTGGTGGGCAAGTGGTTCGACACATTCGGCCCGATGGGGCCTTGGATCACGACGCGCGACGAGGTCGCGCAACCCGACCGCCTGCGCATGCGCCTCTGGCACAACGAGGTTCTGCAGCAGGATGCCAATTCCGGTCAGATGATCTTTTCACCGGCGGAAGCGCTCTCTTTCGTTTCACAGTTTATAACACTGGAGCCTGGGGATTTGCTGAGTACGGGCACGCCGGCCGGTGTGGGGCACGCGAAGAAGGTGCGTTTGGAAGCGGGCGATCGCATCAAGGGCGAGATTGAAGGCCTGGGCGTGCTGGAGAATACGGTCGAAACACTGTAACGATTTCAAACACCTGCCCTTGATCACAGATCATTCAAGATATCACGCCGCAAAGAGGCGCTGGATTCTGTCGCCATCTTTACATGCGGCGTGAATTTTTTTTTTGCGATGAAACAGCGACTGAACTCCTTCGGAATCGATGAACGTCTGTGCCTGAGGCTGGTGACGGGTACGGTCATCCTTGCGTTAACGCTTGCGGGAATCGCATTGCGATTTTTTCGCTTGAGCGAACTTCCGCCGGGGCTTCATTTCGACGAAGCGGTTAATGGAATTAACGCGCTGCTGGTGTTGCAAGGCAAGCACTCTGTTTTCTTTCCAGAGAGTACAGGACGGGAGGCGATGGTTGTCTACCTGGGAGCACTTTCAGTTGCCCAATTTGGGCCTACCGTTCTGGCGCTGCGGCTGCCGCTGGCAGTCGCAAGTGTGTCTTCTGTCTTGGCTGTCTTCTGGTTGGGCAGAGTGCTCTTTGAGCAGGACATCGAGGACCGGCGGTATTCACCCTGGCGGGGCGTGATTGTCGGAGCCGTTGGGGCGGGTCTGATGGCGGTTTCCATCGGTCAGACTTTCATGGGACGAATGGCATTCAGGGCGAATCTGCTCCCACTATTCCTTACTGTGAGTCTGGCCTTGCTTTGGCTAGGGTGGAGGCGACGCAGTTGGCGGCTCATTGGGTTGGCTGGCGTGGGAACAGGACTGATTCCATACACATATATCCCCTCACGCTTTGTACCATTCTTGCTCCTTTTCTTTGGCCTCAGTTATTTGCTTTCTCAAGGCTTTTTGAAGAAGTCGAGAATCCGAACTGTATTGCCTCTAATTGGGCTGTTTTTGGGAACGGCGGCTGTGGTCGCTGCACCACTTCTTTTCCACTTCGCCTTGAATCCCAATCACTTTTTTATGCGAAGCAGTCAACTCTGGATCTTTGACGACAACATTGGCGCGGTAAGAACGCTCGCCGCATTTATTGAGAATGTCTGGGAATATTTGTTACTTTTTGGGATTCACAGTGACCAGTACTGGCACCACTTTTCCGTTAAGCAGATGATGTTGTATCCGATTGAAGCGCTCTTCTTCTGGCTTGGCGTCGGGCTGGCCCTTAGGCGCTGGCGGGATCCAAAATATCGCTTGTTGCTTTTCTGGATGGGAGTGATGCTGCTGCCCAGCATTCTTTCTGTGGCAACAGGCACAAATACCTTCGGGTCCCATTACTTCATTCGTCTGAGCGGCGCCGCCCCGGCGATTTACCTTCTGGCTTCTGTCGGCGTTTGGGAAACTTTCCTATTCATAAGGGACAGACTTCCTCAAAATTTCACACCTAAACCTGCAGCCCTGGTGAGCGTTCTCGTTGGAGGTTTTTTCCTGGTTCAGGGAGTCCATACATATCAAACTTATTTTCAGAATTGGGCGAATTTGCCTGACATGCCTGAGTCATATGGCACTGCGTGGACAAAGCTCGCCCAGACATTAAACGGGCAACCATCTGACGACGATACTGTCTACATTATTCAGAGTTCTTTTCCGCACTGGCGATACAGTCTTGAATACCTTTACCAAGGGTCGGCGACGGTTAAGATAGTTGATGTGTTTTCTCCCAACCTTGCCGGAAACGTTGAACGCGTTTTAGCGGAGGAGGATAAGAAAGCCACTGCAAAGATAGTGGAGTGGGGTTCTGACGACTATTATGTTGGAAATGACATTGAAGCCCTGTCTTTTCTTTTGGACAAGTACGGTCGATATCTGGGAACAGAACGGTTTTCGGAATTCAGTGTCCATGGGTATACGGATGTATCGCTAGAACGGTCCTGGACTCTCTATGATTACTTGGAGCCGATCATTGTCCGTTATGATGGTGGCATCGATCTTACGGGGATTGCCTTAGGACAGGGACAGGACCAATTGCCTTCCCACGAGTCGATTGAGCTGGAGCAAGAGCGCTCATTATGGTGTTTCCTGCAGTGGCAAATAGGCCCTTCATCGGATGTTGACTATGCAATGTCATTGCGCCTCTATAATGACAGCGGCGATATCGTCTACCAGGCCGATAACAAGATCAGAGAGTTGGCAAACAACACGCCCACCAGCGGCTGGACCGAGAACGAGGTAGTCGACTCTATATTTTACATTGACATTCCGGCCGACCTTCAGTCCGGCAGTTACGACTTGCGTTTGGTTGTTTACGACTTCGAGACCCAGATTCCTACTGTCGAGATTGACGTTTGGCAACCGGAAGTAACGCTGGCGAATTTGCATTTGTCCTTTGCGCCCAGCGGTACAGCCCAAATTGAACAGAAGATTGGGAGATGACCTATGCCGTGCCCTTGCTGCCAACCGCCGGAGTCGGGCGATTATGAGGGGATGTTCGATACGGATTGGGCGAATAGAGAGGCCGACGCTTACATAGATCATGGTTTGGAAGCGCGTGCCAAACGCCTGATTGCATTTCTGGTAGAGAACAGTGCCGGGCCAATTCGTGTACTGGACGTTGGCAGCGGGGCAGGAGGCGTGCATCATGAACTGCTGCGCCGAGGCCTTGCCGCCAGCGTGGTGGCCGTCGAGGCTTCCTCGGCGTATATCAGCGCGGCCCGCATGATCAGCGAGAGGTTGGGGCAGGAAAGCCAAGTAGAATATTTGCACGGCGACTTCGCCACCGCCGCCGACGGAATCGACTCCGCTGATGCGGTAATCCTGGACAGGGTGATCTGCTGCTATCCGCATCTGAACCAGTTGCTCGGGGCGTCAGCTAGCAAAGCCGAACGGTATCTGGCTCTGAGCTATCCCAGAGAAAAATGGTGGGTACGCATTGCATTCGGGTTGTTCAATGTGTACCTGAAACTGAAGCGCAAGGATTTCCGCACTTTTGTGCATCCTCACGCGGAGGTTCACTCTATCGCGGTGCGGGATGGCCTGGAGCAGGTGCATGCGGATACGGAAGGATTCTGGCAGATTACTGTTTTTGAAAGGGTCCCCTCACACTGAAGCAGGTAGGGCCGCTTCGATTTCCACTCTCCTCACTTTACAGATGACTTTGACCCTGGGCCACGATATCGAGGCCTACCAGGTCGCTCCAGGCTTGCAGAAGACGCTTGGATACGGGACCGACCGCGCCGTCGCCTACAGGCAGGCCGTTGAACTTTGTGGCCGGCATGATGCAGTAGGGCGTGCTGGTGAAAAAGGCTTCGTCTGAGGTGTAGATGTCGTAGGGCTGGAAGTCGGTGATCTGGATGGGGATGTTGAGGTCGGCGGCGAGCTCGAGGACGGTCTCGCGGGAGATGCCGGCGAGGGCGCCGCGGGCGTGGGGCGTCTTGAGGATGCCGTCGGCCCAGATGAAGAAGTTGCCTCCCTTGTTTTCGGTTACGTTGCCATCGGTATCCAATATAATACTTTGCGCCTGCGGGTCGACCAGCTTGACCTCGGCCTCGGCCAGCGTATAGGCGAGGCGGCTGCGGTTCTTGATGCGGGCGTCCAAAGACTGTGTGGGGATGGCGCGGCTGAAGGGGGTCACGGCATGGCAGCCTGCGGTGTAGAAGCCGGCCCAGTCCTTGAGAATCATGGGTGCGGTGTTGATGATGATGGTGGCAGGGGAGCGCTGCAGGGTGGGGTCGGCCGCGGCCGCGCCCATGCCGCGCGAGACATTGTGCACGATCCAGACATCTTCTTGCGGCGGTACGTGGGGCAGATTGGCTTCCAGCACTTCAAGTGTGACGGCGGTCATCTCTTCCGGCGTCAATCCTGCGTTGATTCGGCTCACTTTGAGAGACTTGTAGAGGCGCTTGATGTGCCCGTCCAGTTTGAAGGGTCTGTGGCCAAACGTGCGGGTCGACTCTGTCACCGTATCGCCCAGCGTGACGGCGGTGTCGAAGACTGAGATTTTGGCCTGGTCCGGCGGGAACATCTCGCCGCTGATGTAGACGAGGTGTTTGCTGGCGTCGTGTTCCATACTTTGTATTCTCCATTCTGTCAGGTCCCAGATTCAAGACAGCGGGGCCAGTTGCTGGCCCCGCTGTCCCGTTACAGATTCACTCCTCTGCGGCGGTCGGTTCTAGAACTTACTACCCGTTCAAGACGATTGATTTACCAGACTACGCCCGAGGTAGGTGACCTTTACTCATTGATGAACCACTGCGCCGGGACGGTGGGGGTCCACTCACCTGAAATCGACCAGGTTACGACGTTGCGCAGACGGTTGTTCACGTGGGTCAGCTGGCCGAATTTGGGATCGTCGACGACCAGGCCGATGGACCAGATATTGTCCATGTGGATCTCGAAAACTTCCCGCATCAGGGCGTTGCGGGTGTCCTCGTCCGGTTCACCCAGGATCTGATCGCGCAGTACACGCAGCCGCTTCACATCTTCGGGCGGCTCCGCGCCCTGTTCGCCGTCCGTATCCAGCCAGGAGGCCCAATCGGGCGCCCACTGCCAGCCGCGCATGGCGAAGGTATTCGAGTTCAGGGTCGGGTGGACAGGCCCGCCGCCGAAGTGGCCGCCGCGGGCGGACACGTCGTGCTCACCGTTATAGTGGCGCGTGCCCCAGAGCGGACCAGCCTCCGGCGTCACGGTTGCATTGATTCCGACCTCTGCCCAGTAGCCCTTAACAAGCTCCATCAGATCGGGCGTTTCCGAAGGCCAGGCGGTGGTGGCGGAGATGATCAGGAGCAGCTCTTCGCCGGTCGGCCCCAACCTGAAGCCATCAGCGTCGCGCTCGGTCAGGCCGATATCATCGAGAATCTGGTTGGCCATGTCCGGGTCATGCTGCGTCCAGGACTGGAACAGTTCATCTTCACCGTGGTATGGCGGGCCCCGCAGCGGCGCGATCTGGGAAGCGAAGACGCCGCCCTTGTAGATCAGCTTGATGATCTCATCGCGGTTGATGGCTACGGAGAGGGCGTGGCGGAAATTCTTGTCGTTGTAGAGCTGATGCTTGGCCTCGTCCTCGGTGGTGTAGTTGAACATGATGTTGCCGTAGGCGTTGGGCATCCAGTTGGCATAGGCGAAGCGGAAGTTTCCGCTCTCTCTATTTTCTGCAAGGATGGGGATATTGGCGGTGCCGAGGCCACGCACAAAGTCCAACTCACCGGCGATGACCTTGAGCAGCGCGGCTTCAGCGTCAGCCACGCGAATTTCATGTATTTCATCGATGTAAGGCAACTGGTTGCCGGCGGTGTCAACCTTCCAGAAGTAAGGATTGCGGGTATACACTTCTACCTGGGTGGGCGGTACAGTGGTCGGAATCCAGGCTGCCAGGGTCGGTTTGTCGGTGTTGATGCTGGCGTTCTTCTGGCCGAAGAGGTCCATCCAGTTGTCGAAGCTGCCCTCGCTCATCATCCCTTCAATGTCGGCATTTTCAGCATAGTCGGGATGGAACTGGGTCAGATAGTGTTTCGGGCTGGTGGTCGGTCCGCTACGCGGCCCGCCCCAACTACCCAGATAGGTTGGGAAGAGGGCATAGGGCTTGGAGAAAGAGAACTGAACGGTGAAATCATCGATCATCGCCAGTTCGGCCATTTCACCACCGCGGCTCAACAGCGTGGGCGGTGACGGCGTCAGCTCCTCATTGAGGATTACGTCCTCCCACCAGAACAGAACGTCGTTGGCGGTGAAGGGTTCGCCGTCGCTCCATTTAATGCCCTTGCGCAGGTTGAGCGTCAGTTGCGTATGGTCATCGTTCCAGGACCAACCTTCGGCCACGTTGGGGACGATTACGCCTTTAGGTGAATGGAGAGTCAGGGGCTCTATGACCCACCAGCCCATCTCTCCCATCGAGCGCTGACCGCTGACGGTCTTGCGCAGGGCGCCGCCGTATTTGCCGACGGCCTCTTCAGGCTTGATGACGATGGGGTTGATCGGCAGGCGTTCGGCGACGGGCGGCAGGTCGCCGCTGGCCACCATGTCGGCCAGCATTGGCGCCTCCTGGTAGGAGTCGATGCCCCCGGCGTCGGCCGGCGTGTTGTAGACTTCGCTCTGGACCTCGCGCTCACCGGCGCCGGCGGGCGGGTCGGTCAGCACGGGGCCTGTGATGGTGGCTGCCTCGGATGAGGATGACTCTTCGGCCGCGGGCGCAGCTTCTTCGGCGGCGGTCTCAGCATCATCACTTGCAGCCGGCGCGTCTGCGGAGCCGCAGGCAGCCAACAGGAGGGACAGGATGATCAGAAGGGGAACGAGCTTGGAGACGCTCCTGGCCAGTCTTGCGCCGCGGGCAGTGCCACCACGATGAATAGACAGTTTACGTGAATACACAGATCTGCTCCTTTTACGTGAAAGAGTACGGTTGGGGAACTCGGTCATTCTTGGAAAGGCGCACCTCCTGTCAGGTTCAGCGAAAGTTGCTCATTAAAGAAGAGTAGCGTTGATCAGTTGCCGGCCCCAGTAGCGCCGGGCGCATAACCTGGAAACAGTTAGCGAAGCTAATGGCGAACGCCCTGCAGGTCCAGCTCCTCGGCGAAGTGACAGCGCACGAAGTGGGGCTGGCTGCCGTTCGCCCCTGCCAGGTCGATGAGTTGGGGTTCCTCCTCGCGGCAGACATCCTTTACATAGGGGCAACGAGGATGGAATGTGCAGCCTTGGGGCACATTGGAGGGATCAGCCACATCTCCCTCCAGAATAATGCGCTCCCGTCTGCGACCGGCCTTGCCGGTTTCTACCACGGGCACCGCTGACAGCAGGGCTTCGGTATAGGGATGCCGGGGCCGCTGGAATATCGCATCAGTGCGTCCCAGTTCAACGATCTGGCCAACGTACATGACCGAGACGCGGTCACTGAGGTATTCGACAACGGACAGGTTGTGGGTGATGAACAGGTAGGTCAGATGCAGTTCGGTTTGCAGTTCCTTGAGCAGGCTGAGAATCTGGGCCTGCACCGAAACATCCAGGGCGGACACCGGTTCGTCGGCAACGACGAAGTCGGGGTCAAGGGCCAGGGCGCGGGCGATGGCGATGCGTTGGCGTTGACCGCCGCTGAAAGCATGGGGATAGCGCCGCATGTAGGTCGGGTCGAGGCGGACGCTGCGCAGAAGCTCGGCCACCCTTTCCTCCAGTTGTCGACGGCCCCTGATCAGCTTTCTGGTGACGAATGGCTCGCCAATGATTTCCAGAACGGTCAGACGCGGATTAAGGGATGAGAATGGATCCTGAAAGATCATTCCCATATGTTGTTGCACAGCGCGCAAGTCCGGCCTGGTCAGTGTGGTAATCTCGATCTCTTCGCCATCGCGTTTGCGGAAGAGGACACCACCGCCGGAAGGCTCGATCGCTCTCATCACGCAGCGGCCGGTCGTGGTTTTACCGCAACCGCTCTCCCCCACCAGCGCCAGCGTCTCGCCCCGGTTCACATGAAAGCTGACGTCGTCAACCGCTTTCACCTCGCCGACCTGGCGGCGGAAGAAGCCTCGTACGATGGGGAAGTACTTGCGCAGGTCAGAAACTTCCAGCACTTTGTCGGCCGAGGAAGGTACGTTGCTCTCCTCCGGTTGCTCCGAAGGCTGGCCGGGAGAGGCGTCGGTTGCCGCATTCACTTCGTTTGGAACAGCATCTGCTTGCGCCATGCGTTCAGTCCTGGACATACAGATGGCAGCGGACGCGATGTCCGGCGCCCAACTCGATCTGGGGCGGCATGTGGACATCGCACACGTCGGGTATGAATTCGGGACAGCGGGTATGGAAGGGACAGCCAGTCGGCCGGCGGTAGGGGCTGGGTACAGAGCCGGAGATCGGGTCGAGCTCCTGGCTGTGGCCTTCGCCCAGCTCCGGCACGGAGCGCAGGAGACCCACTGTATAGGGATGCTTGGGGTCGCGGAAAATCACATCGGCCGGCGCGCTCTCCACATCTTTGCCCAGGTACATGATCATCACGCGATCGCACAGTTCGGAAATCACAGCCAGGTCGTGCGTGATGACGATCAGCGCCATGCCCATGTCCCGTTGCAGGTCCTTCATCAGTTCCAGAACCTGGGCCTGGATCGTAACATCCACCGCGGTGGTCGGTTCGTCGGCGATAAGCAGGGCGGGATGGCAGGAGAGGGCCATCGCGATCATCGCCCGCTGTCGCATACCGCCGCTGAGGGCAAATGGGTAAGCATCGATCGTCACTTCAGGCTGGGGCATTCCCACCCGCTGCAACATCTCGATTGCCCGCTCTCTTGCTTCATCCTGACTGCACTCCTGGTGAAGACGGATAACCTCAGTGATCTGGTTGCCGATTGTGTAGACCATGCTGAAGGCCGCCATCGGCTCCTGGAAGACCATGGCGATCTCGCCGCCGCGGATCTGGCGAATCTCCTGCCCGCGGTCATCCAGTTGCACCAGATCGACTGTCTCACCGTTCTGGATCAGGGATATCTCTCCTGTGACGATCTTGCCGTTCTTGGGCACGATTCGCAGGATCGATTGGGCGGTGACACTCTTGCCGCAACCGCTCTCACCGGCGATGCCAAGGGCTTCGCCGGCGTGGATATCAAAGCTGACACCGTCCACCGCCTCCAGGATTCCCTCTTGGGAGAAGAAATGGGTGGCCAGATTGTCTACGCTGAGCAGAAGAGGCGCCTGGGTCATGGGACCGTTTCGCAGTCTGATTAGATCGAAGAATAGGGATCGGCGGCATCGCGCAGGCCGTCGCCGACAAAGTTGAAACAGAGAATGGCTACTATGACGAACAGCCCCGGCGACAGCAGCCAGGGCGAGTCGGCCAGCACGATGATCCGCTGCGCGTCCTTGAGTAGTACACCCCAGCTGATCGCGGGATTCTGCAAGCCAAGACCGATGAAGCTCAGAGCGGTCTCTCCCAGAATCATGCCGGGGACGCTCAGGGTCAGCGAAGCGATGATATGGCTGGTGAAGGAGGGCAGCATGTGCTTGAAGATGACGCGCGCCTCGTTGGACCCGTTAAGCTGGGCCGCCATGACATATTCCTCCTCGCGCAAGGACATGAACTTTCCGCGCACGACGCGCGCCAAGCCCGTCCAGCCGACAAGGGACAGGATGACTACGATGCCGAAGTAGATCTGCACGACAGTCCATGTTGGCGGCAGGGCAACGCTCAACGCCATCCACAGCGGGAGCGTGGGAATCGAACGCAGGAATTCGATGATGCGCTGGATGATCAGGTCGGTTACGCCGCCAAAGTAGCCGGAAACGCCGCCCATCACGACGCCTATCAGGAAGCTGATGGCGATGCCCAGCAGACCTACCGAAAGTGAGATACGGCCGCCGAAGATGACACGTGAAAGCATGTCACGCCCCATCTTGTCGGTGCCGATCAGGAAAAAGGTGCCCTCTTCGACTCCGAGCAGATGGATGTTGCTCTCGAACAGGCCCCACAGCTCGTAAGGATCGCCGCGCACGAACAGCTTGACAGGATATTTCTGGGATGTGTCCAGTTCCCAGGTCGTCCTGAAAGTGTTCTCGTCCATTGTGGAGGTCATGCCGTAGACGAAGGGGCGTAACTGAAACTTCCCTTCGTCGAAGAAGCGCAGCCGCTGCGGGGGCATGAACATGTAGTCAGTGTCGTGGTGTGCCGGGTCGTAGGGAGAGAGGAACTCGGCAAAGATCGCAAACAGATAAAAGATAAGAATCAAAACCAGCGAGAAGACTGCCACTTTATGCCGCACGAACTTCCAGCGGATCAGTTGCCATTGGGTAGCGACCGACAGATCTTCTTCGTCGGCGTCGATGGCGCTCTTGCTTTCTTGAAATCCTTCTTCGAGTATGGCCATAGTATTTCTACCAGTCTATCGTAGCGGCATGCAGGATCAGGTGCTGTATTTGTGTCACTCGAAAAACAGGTTTAGATGGCGCCGCGAATGCGTGGATCGAGCCACGCAAGCACTATATCGGAAAACAGCGTTCCGACAAGAGTGAGAGAGCTCAGTATCATCACAACACTGCCTGCCAGAAACATGTCCTGGCTGAGCAGCGCGCCGACGAAGAGGGGCGCGATTGTGGGCAGACCCAGGACCAAGGAGGCCAGTAACTCTCCGTTCACGAGCGTAGGCAGCGTCCAGCCGATGGTGCTGGCGACAGGGTTCATGGCGATACGGAAAGGATACTTGAAGAGCAGCTTGCCCTCGGAGAGCCCTTTTGACCGAGCTACCATCACATAGGGCCGCTCCAGCTCGTCCAACAGGTTGGCGCGCATCACCCGGATCAGGCCGGCCGTTCCTGCGGTGCCGACCACCACCGCCGGCAACCACAGATGTTTCAACAGGTCGATGACTCGGGCGAAACTCCAGGGCGCGACCAGGAATTCTTCGGAAAACAGGCCGACCGCCACGTTGCCGGTGGCGACAAAGTAGTACCACAGAATCAAGAGGGCGAGCAGAAAGTTGGGCGTGGCCAAACCGATAAACCCTATCAGGGTGAAGATATAATCACCGATCGAATACTGGCGGGTGGCGGAATAGAGACCGATAGGGATGGCCAATGCATAGGCAAAAATGAAGGATGCGACCGAGATGGCGAGACTCCAGGGAAGACGGGCGGTGATCAGTTTGGCGACGGGCTGGTTCCATTCCAGCGAGCGGCCCAGGTCACCCTGCAGGATGTTGCCAAGCCAGCGGAAATAACGCACATAACTGGGAGCATCCAACCCGTAGCGCAGGCGCAACGAATCGATTTCCGCGGGGTCTATCGCTTCCTGCTGCTGCAAGAGTTGATCGACATAGGCGTCCATGAAATCTCCCGGCGGCGCTTCGATGATGATGAAGGAGATAACAGAGACGACAAGCAGAGTTGGAATCATCAACAGGATACGGCGAAGGATAAAGGACAACATTTTCGGAATCGACCCGGTGTCAGTGTTTTTCCAGAGTAGCCAGATAGATCGCCGAGGGCGCAAGGCCTGATCCGCTGCCCTCGTGGCTTGAATAGTAGGAGAGAAGCGCCCGCTCCGGCCCCAGCGTGACGAAGCCGGGATAGGAGTTGTCGCCGCCGCTGGGCAGGACTGCGATGTCATGCAGGTCAGAGCCGACCAGCTCATACAGGGCGGTGACGGGGCCATCGTCGGTATGTTTGCGCCCGCCGACCAGAATCTGCTCGCCCCAACTTGTCAGGAGCGGGCCGCCGATGTGTCTGTCCAGATCGGTGCGCGTCCAGTCTTTGAAGGGGGCCCTGGAGCGGCAGAGCTGGGCCGGACGACCGCCGGCACGGGCGACGGCTAACAGATCATCGTCGCCTTCAAAGAGCAGGGCGGTCTCGTCGCCATAGGCTGGCTGAATCTGGCTCAGCGGTATCCAGGCGAAGCCGTCTCCGCTTTGAAGCAGCCAGGATTCCATCCATTCCGGCGGTTCGTCGCGACGGGCAAGAACCTCGAAATTGCGGATGCGCCGGCCGTTGAGATAGGCCGTGTCCCCGTTGGCGGCCGCCCGCCAGACGTAGTGGCCATGCGTGCCGTCCAACATGCGCGGGCCGTGCCAGCGGACGCCGTCTTCGCTCCAGGCGCAGAAGCCGAGATGATCGTTGACATCGCGGTCGGCAGAGTCTTCGGCATTCACCCACCAGGCGCCGGTGTAGACGAACAGTTTGTCGTTGAATACCAGAAGGTGCGGGTCACGGACGTCGCGGTTGGCGACGTTGAAGGAGTGGACCTGTTGCCAGTCTGTCCCATCAAGGCTGGACATGACGACGATGCGCGATGAGGTGAAAAGCATGTGCCCTTCGGGGCAGCTGCGGAATGTCAGATACAGGCGATCACGGAACCGGCACAGATCGGTGAACGCATTATGATTTCCGTCATTGAACAGTTGACGTACGGAACTGACTCGGATGGAGGGCACGAAGGCGGCTCTTGCGGGAATGCACAAGTTCAGACCTGAGGACTGCTACTAGCTTAGCTAGCTGCCAGTGTGTGAATTATAGGGAAGATTTGCTTGTTGTCAAGCGTCCGAAATCTGTAGCAGGCGGGAGCATCCTCCGCGGTAGACGATTCGGAGGAAGCTCCAAACTAGCAGCCTCGTTGGGACCTATGTGATTAGGCCTGACATTGGGAGGGTCCAAGGATGTAGTGTAAGACGTATCGTTGCCGCCAGAGAGATTCGGATTTATCTCTTTTTGGTAACTGCTAAGCCGCATACAGTGTGTGTCTTGACAGACTCTTTGTTTTCGAAGCCAATCAAGCCTTGTGATGGCGAATTCGGTTGGCAGCCGCCAGGCAGGTTGGGGCGCACTGTCGGCATGCCGCGATGGTGGGAAGAGCCAGTACGGTGGGTGGCCCGAGGGGGGCGTTGCGGGGGCGCAGCCCCTGCACAAGGGAGGGCGCTTGCGCCCGACCGCCCAGAGCTGCAGTGGTCAGTGATCAGTGGTTAGGGGAGAGGGGAGAGGGCCGCGAATCAGTTGCGGTTGAGTAGCTAACTTTTATTGAGAATCTTGCTCACTGAAGTGCGGCGCCGAGCGAGGTGTTAGTGATTATATCATGCGCTCAGCCAGTGCAGTCGCAGTGCACGTAGACGCAGTCGTCAATCACGATCTTCATGTTGTTGGGGTATTTCACTGCCCAGTCAGTTTGCCCCTTGCCCATTCGCCGACCCCAGTACTCGCGGAAGAGGACGACGCGACCGCCCGGTTCGATGTATGCCTCTGACAACTCGGCGTGCTCGCTTGGAGGTGACCCGCCGGTGTCCCAGACGCGAAGGCAGCGAAACGTCTTTTCGCCGATCGTGACATCGTAGGTTCCAGCACCGATGCCAGTCCTGTCGGTTGTGCGATAGGTTCCGTCATTTTGGCGCAGGTAGCGACCGTCGTCACGGACAGTACGACTCTCGCCCCGTCCCCAATCGGCCTCGAACCACTCGTCCTGGAAAGTTCGCAGCACTTTTGTGCCGCCCATCTGCTGGACAACGCCGAGCCATCTGGTCTTCTCTTCATCGAGCCTGGCGTAGAAGAGATGGGGTCTGCCGGGCACGTCCCAGTCTTCGCGTATGGCTTGCTCGTGGACTGTGATTTCGATGCAGTCCAGGTTATGGACCCTGGCGGGGCTGGTGACGACCATCTCGGTTACTGCGCTCAACTCGCGCGTGTCCGCCTCATAGGTGGCCTGCATGGAACGGCTGGCGGGCAATGGAACTATCGGCCACCATTGCAATTCGGGCAGATCGATTTGTGTGATCCTTTCGTCGCATTCGACAATGGAAACGGACGGTCTGAATGCTGGAAAGGGATGGTTGATTGACATATCGATCTCGTCGGTGTGGGCTGTGACAACGCTTGCACTTGCAGGATTTTTCGGGCCTTAACAAGCAGGGGCCGAGCTTAGCCCATTTGGTCGAACCAAGCAAATGACGTTACATAGTCTGATTTCAGGTGTTTTGAGAAAAAATAATATTATTTTAGTAACTACTAAGCCTATGTAAAGAAAAAGAGCTAATGTACGTATGCTCTTGGCTGATGTAGAGTAAGAGACATGAGCAAAATGGACCAGTTGGACCGAGAGCAGCTAGAGCGAATAGACCGAGAGAGCCTGATCGAGCTGATTCTGGTTCTGCAGCAGCAATATGGTGCGCAACAGGAGTTGGTGCAGCAATTGCAGCAGCAGGTGGCAGTGCAGCAGGAGTTGATCCAGAAGTTGCAGGATCAACTGGCGAAAGACAGTCACAACAGCGGCAAGCCGCCGAGCAGCGATGGTCCGAAGAAAGGCAGGCGCAAGAGTCTGCGCCGCTCTGGCCAGCGGCTGCGTGGTGGGCAACGCGGGCACAAAGGGCGCACCTTGATGCAGGTGGCGGAGCCGGACCATGTCATCGTCCATGCGCTGGCGGATTGCCCGCACTGCCAGACAGATCTGAGAGCGGAAGCAGTCACGCGGCAAGAGAAACGGCAGGTGTTCGACGTTCCGCCGGCCCGCATCGAAGTGACGGAACATCAGGCGGAAGTAAAGCAGTGTCCTGGCTGTGGTGCGAGCGTAAAGGGAGAGTTTCCCTCTCACGTTACGCAGCCGACCCAGTATGGTCTGCGTCTGAAGGCGTTTGCCTGCTACCTCTACAGCCAACAGTTCATCCCTTTCGCCCGCATCAGAGAGTTGCTGACTGCGCTCTACGGGGATGCGCCTTCGGAGCCGGTGATACTCGCCTCTGTTTACCGACTTGCCAAGCGCACACAGAGGAGTCTGGCCCAGATTCGCCAACAACTGATCGCTGCTCCTGTCGTCCATTTCGATGAGAGCGGCATGCGTGTCGTCGAGCGGTTGCAGTGGTTGCACGTGGCCAGCACAGAAAAACTGACCCAGTACCACGTCCATGCCAAACGCGGGCATATCGGCATGCGAGCCGGAGGCGTCCTGCCCCATTTCAAAGGCGTTGCTCTGCATGATTACTGGCGCTCCTACTTCAAGTTTAGCGACTGTCAGCATAGCCTCTGCAACGTCCATCACCTGCGCGACCTCAACTTCATCATCGAACAGTACGACCAGGCATGGGCCAAGAAGATGAAGCGCTTGTTGTGCGACATCAAAGACGAAGTCGCATCAACCTCAACACGGCATACGACCTTGCCGCCAGACCGTCTGGCCTACTACGAGGCCGAGTACGATGCGCTCATTGCCGAGGGTTTTGCCGACAACCCTGCCCCGCCAAAGCCAAAACGCAAACCGATCGGCCGACCCAAACAGTCGCCGCCCAAAAACCTGCTTGACCGTTTGCACAAACACAAGGCTGGCGTCTTAGCCTTCATGTTTGACTTCCGCATCCCTTTTGACAACAACCTGGTCGAACGAGATGTACGCATGATCAAGGTCCAACAGAAGATATCCGGCTGCTTTCGCACTGAAGACGGGGCACACATCTTCTGTGCTCTGCGTTCCTATATCTCTACTGCTCGTAAACATGGCTTCAACGCAATTGATGCCATCTACAACGCCTTTCTTGGCCAACCCTTTATCCCTGACAACATCCAGGCTTAGTAGTTACTTATTTTATAATAAGCGCAGTTTCCCTTGATGGCTCTTTCCCGGAGAGGAGGGCGCCACTCCCATGAAAGACGACAACGTCAATAGCTGTTGCTCCTTGCCGCCTCAAGGCTGTAATCTACGCAATCCTAGAGTAAGAGATAAGGTCTATGGCGGCAGGCGCGCCGGCAGAGGGCATGGCGAAAGTAACGCTTCTCGGCATGACCTGAGGCCGCGACCACAACTATCGTGACTTAAGCGACAAGGAGAGTGAAGAGACATGAATGAAAGCCGCCGCAAGAAGATTCTGGCCCGCGGGCGACCGGGGCCGTTCTGGCCTGCAGAGCCGCTGCTGGGCGGATGGTATACCGAAGAGGAAGTGGAAGCAGCCACCAAGGCGATCCGGGACTCGATGGATCCGACCACGGTGGGCTTCGGCTTCATCTGCCCGGAGATACTGGAATTTGAAGAAGAGTTTGCCAAGTACTGCGGGGCGGCTGAAGCGATATCGATCAACGGCGCCGGAACCGGCTTGGATATGGCGATGATGTGCCTGGATCTGGAGCCGGGCGATGAGGTGATCGTACCGGCCATCAACTTCCGGGCGGCGGCGATGGCGGTGATCGGACAGCGCGGGCAGGTAGTGTGGTCCGAGGTGGATGCGCGCACATTCAACATGGACCCGGCAGACGTGGAGAAGCGCATTACGCCGCGCACGCGCGCCATTTTTCCCGTCCACATGAACGGGCTGTCAGCCGACATGGATGCATTGCAGGAGATTGCCGAGCGCCATCCCCATCCGCAGCACGGTCCGCTGAAAGTGATCGGGGATGCTGCGCGAGCCGGCGCGGGCGGTTACAAGGGGACCAAGATCGGCGCAAAGGGCTGGATGACGGTGTTCAGTTTCCACACGATGAAGTTGATGACAACGCTGGGGGAAGGCGGGGCTGTCACCACAGATGATCTGGAGATCGCGCGCAGACTGCGCGGCATCCGGCAGTTTGGTTCGGCGCACGATGGCTGGGGCACGAATTACAAGATTACCAAGGTGCAGGCCGCGGTTGGCCTGGTGCAATTACGGCGACTCGATGATATGACCGCGCAGCGGGTGAAGGCGGCTAAACAGCGGGACGAACTGCTACAGGGTATTCCCGATCTTACGCTGCCTTTCGAGCCGCCCGGTTATGAACATACCTATTATTTGTACACGATGCTGGTGCCGCGTGCATGGGCCGGGGCGAAGCGCGATCGTCTCATGCAGATAATGAATGAAGAACACGGCGTGGGGTGCGGGGTCTACAACCGGGCTGTCTATGCCGATTCATCGTTCCTTCGTGAGCAGACGGCCGGTCAGGAGCTGCCCGACTCTGACGAACTCAGCGCGCGCTTATTCTGTATGGCCTTGCATCCGCTGATGACGGAGGAGGAGAACGAGTATACGGCTGCTGCTTTGTGGGACGCGGTGGAGCGGGTGCGTTGTGAAGCGTGATAGGGATTAGAGTTCGACTTTCCGGTGAGAAAGGAGGTGGAACCCGTCACAGGCTGCTCCGTGATTGCCTTGCCGATTTAGTTCTCGTGTCAGTAGGTCTTTGCCCCGAAAACCAAGAGGGACTCATGGCTGAACAGGAGGTATCAGCATGAATACGGAGAGATTTACGCGACGCAATTTTCTCAAAGGCGCCGTTGTTGGAACGGCCGGGGTCGCCTTGGCGGCCTGCATTCCGGCTGACACGGCTGCTCCGGCCGGCGACATGGCGGCTGCAGAAGGCGTTACATTGCGGTTCATGTCGCGACCACACTCACAACTGGCGCAAGAGGTTTTCCCGGACATAATCAACGACAATTTCACGGTGAATACGGATCCCCCTATCAATGTAAATGTAGAGACGGCGGCGAGCGGCTGGGCGGACAAGCTGGTGACATCGATGATTGCAGGCGATGCGGTGGACATCTTCCAGGCTTGGCCGGACATTTTCTATGTCTGGGTGGCCAGGGACCTTATCCTTGACATCCAGCCCTACGTAGACCGCGATTTGACACAGGAAGACCTCGACGACTTTATCGAAGCCCAGTGGACCAGGTTGCGCATCCGCGGCATCCGTGTTGGCATGCCAAAATACATTGATGTGCGCTGTATGGCCTACAACAAGGAAGTCTTCGATGAGTACGGAGTTGCCTATCCTTCCAACTTTGGCGCTGACTGGGACTGGCAGGAGTACACCAACATGGCCGAGGCGCTCACGCAGGATAAGGACGGTGACGGCGCAATCGACCTCTGGGGCAGCAGAATCATCGCGACATCATCGGCTGAGTTCTTCGGCTGGCTGCGCGCTTTTGGCGGCGACTACGTCAATCCCGATGACGACACTGATTGTTGGCTGGATGAACCGGCGGCGCAGCAGGCGATGAACTGGGTATACGAGAACATGTGGGTCAAGGAGCCGAATCCCTTCATACGTCCGGAGGATGTAAGCGGGACCTACGACGATTTCGTGTCGGCCCGTGTGGCCATCCCCTGGTTCAATGTGCGGCCGGCGCAGCAGGCTGAGCAGGTTGGCCAGGAGATAGACTGGGACTACGCGCACGTGCCCAGCGGCCCAGTGCGCCGCAACGCGCTGGGCGACGCTGACGCCTGGTCAATCTGGAGTGGAAGCAACCACCCTGACGAGGCATGGGAGTTCATAAACTTCCTGGCCGGCCCCGTGTTCCAGGAGTTGGGGACGTTGCGATCAGAAGGTTCGTTGCCGATTCGCAAGTCTCTCATGGACGCGGCGGTAGGGGTCTACCGTGATGAATTTCCCGCGGTGGCGGACAAGCACCTGGAGATCATACCCGAAATGATGGAGATGGGTTACCTGGAAAACGTCATCTGGTTCAAGGACAATGCCGCTGCCTTTGAGCTTATCGGACCGGCGATGGAAAGGGTCTTCAATCTGGGAGACGCCGACCCGAGCTATCTGATCGAGGTTTGTGCGGAAGTAGAAGCGTACCAGGCCAGCCTGGAATAGCGAGATTCGAGAGGGCAAGTGTGGGGAGAGAGAGGCTCTTTCTCCTCACGCTTAACCACACTCTCCTCGAAGTAGGAGGAATTATGGCGCAAGCTGTCTCTGGCGGTTCGCCGGCCTCCCGCCGGTTTACCCTGTCGCCGCAAGCCCGTACCAACATTGCAGGCTTCCTTTTCATCACCCCTTGGATCATCAAATTTCTGACGCTAAATGCCGGTGCGATGCTGGCCTCGTTTGTGATCAGCCTCTTTAAGACGGACTTCTTCACGACGTTCGACTTCATCGGATTTGATAATTACACTAGGCTTTTCAGTGATCCTCTATTCTGGAAGAGTCTCTCGGTCACAGCGTACTACGCCTTCGGCATGGTGCCCCTGGCGCTTGTTTTTTCGCTGATTATCGCCTTGCTCCTCAATCAGGGCGTGAAGTTCCAGGGGTTATACCGGGTCGTCTATTATTTGCCCTCCATCGTCTCAGGGGTAGCGGTCGCCATCCTGTGGAAATATCTGCTGCAGCCGCGCTGGGGATTGGTCAACCAGGGTTTGGCCGTGTTGGGTATCGAGGGACCGAAGTGGCTCTTTTCCACGACGTGGGCGATGCCTGCTTTCATCCTAATGGGGGTATGGGCTGCTGGTGGGAATATGCTGCTCTACCTGGCCGGGCTGCAAGGGATTCCAACTGATCTTTACGATGCAGCATCGATAGATGGGGCCAACGCCTGGCATCGTTTTTGGCGCATCACGCTACCCATGCTGACGCCAACGATCTACTTCAACCTCATAATCAGCATAATCGGCGCGTGGCAGATATTCACGCAGTCGTACATCATCACGGCCGGCGGGCCAGACAACTCCACTCTGACGATGGTACTTCTGCTGTACAGGAAGGGATTCCAGCAGCTTCACTTTGGTTATGCTTCGGCCATTGCCTGGGTTCTGTTCGCGATCGTGATGATCTTTACGGTGCTGGTCGTGCGTAGTTCGGAGGCCTGGGTCTACTACGCGGGAGAAGTAAGAGGATGATCAGGGAACAGTTACTGCCTGCCATCCAAAGGGGGAAGGGGGCATCCAGGATCGAGTATATTGGAGGGCGCTTCGCGCTCTATCTTGTCATCACGGTGGGTGCGTTCATTTTCTCCACGCCCTTGATGTGGATGATCTCAACCTCACTGAAATCTCCTGAACTGATCAACCGTATCCCCATTGTCTGGATCCCGCCCGAATTGCGCTGGGCCAACTTTATTGATCCCTGGGTGGAGATGCCATTCCTGATATTTTACAGGAACACTATCTTCATCACCGTTACGAACACGGTCATTATACTCTTCACCAATTCGCTGGTGGCCTTTGGATTCGCCCGGATTCCTTTCAAAGGCCGGACGATCATCTTTTTCGTGCTTCTGGCCACGATGATGCTGCCGCCGCAGGTGACGATGATCCCTACTTATCTGTTCTGGAGCCGTCTGCGGCTCGTGAATACGTTCTGGCCGATTATGGCCCCGGAATGGTTGTCGGCGGCCTATGATGTGTTTCTCATGCGCCAGTTTTACATGACCATTTCCACAGACCTGGATGAAGCGGCGCGGATTGATGGCTGCGGCTGGTGGGGCATCTACCGTCACATTATCCTGCCCCTCTCTAAACCTGTTATTGGAGTTCTGGCGATATTGAACTTTTCGTTCAACTGGAACAACTTTATCACCCCCTTAATCTATCTGAATGACGCCAAGTTGTTCCCCATCGCGTTGGGGCTGCGTCTGTTCGAAACGCAGATGGGAGGCGGCGACACGTATGTCAGGCTTGGGCCGCTGATGGCTATGACGCTTGTGTCGATTATCCCACTGATGGTCGCCTTTTTTATCGCCCAGCGCTACTTCATACAGGGGATCGTGATTACAGGCATCAAGGGTTAGGTCGTAACCGTTGTCATCTCGGCCCCACCCTCCAGGTCAGGTTTTTGTCGACTTTGTGAGTGCCCGGCGTCCTATCCCTCCCACACAACCCGTTTGCTTTTCCCCGTCCACACTGTATATAATGCCGGTTGCCTCGCGCAGTGCCGGCTCGTCGATCTGACACCTTTACCGCCGCCGGCTCCGGTTGCTTGAACTGTTGGCGGCGGCCAGACACAGAGTCAGCAACGATATGATCGCGTTCATCGTTCGCAGAATCCTGTTACTCATACCGACGCTTTTCTTTATCACCATTGTTACATTTCTGGTGATTGAGTTGCCTCCGGGCGACTACCTGGACGCGTACGCTGCAAATCTGGCGGCCGGCGGCGACCCCGTCGACCAGGAGCGGCTCGAGGCGTTACGCAAGCAGTTCGGCCTCGATAAGCCGGCTCCGCTGCGCTATCTGCAGTGGGTGACAAATATACTGCGCGGCAACTTCGGATTTTCCTTTGAATGGAACGTACCGGTCGAGACGCTCATCTGGGAGAGGCTGGCGCTGACCTTTTTCATCAGCCTGTCTACTATTCTCTTCACCTGGATCGTTGGCTTTCTGATAGGCGTCTATTCGGCGGTCAACCAGTATTCGATTGGCGACTACATCTTCACAACGCTGGGCTTTATCGGCTTGGGTCTGCCCAATTTCCTGATTGCACTGGTGATAATGTGGTACGCGTTCGACAAGTTCGGCCTGCGATTGAGCGGGTTGTTCTCGCAGGAGTATCAGGCCGCGCCATGGAGCCTGGCCAAATTCGGGGACATGCTTACGCACTTGTGGCTGCCGCTGATCATCCTGGGAACGGCAGGCACAGCGGAAATGATCCGCACCATGCGCGCCAATTTGTTGGACGAGCTGAATAAGCCATATGTCGAGACTGCGCGAGCCAAGGGCCTGAAAGAGCGGGTGCTGGTGCGGAAATATCCGGTGCGGGTCGCGCTCAATCCCTTTGTCAGCACGGTCGGCTGGACATTACCCAATCTGATTTCGGGCGCAACGATCGTTTCGGTCGTCTTGAGTTTACCCACCACGGGGCCGATGCTGCTGGGGGCGCTGATGACGCAGGACATGTATCTGGCAGCCAGTTTCCTGATGATGTTGAGCGTGCTGACAGTGGTCGGCACGTTGGTTTCTGACATGCTGTTGGCCGTACTCGATCCGCGTATCCGGATGGAAACGCAATGAAACGGTTATCAGCAGCAGACCACCCAACTCCATACCAGGGCTGGGGTATTCCATGACGCAGGAACTGGCACAGGAGCCGGATGCCGTTCTCCCGGACGACCCGGAATTTTTCGACGTCCCGAGCGAACGGGAAAAGATTTTTGTTGCTTCGCCGCGGCAGCTGATGTGGTGGCGCTTCCGCCGGCACAGGATGGCGTTGCTGAGCAGCGTCGTGCTGATCCTGCTCTATCTAGCGGCTCTCACGTGGGAGTTTCTGGCGCCTTACGATCCGTTGCGCCACGATGTGCAGTCGGCCTATGCGCCGCCACAAAGGATACGGTTTTTCGATGAGGAAGGGTTCAATTTTCAGCCATTCGTATACGGCCTGAAGGGGGCGCGCGATCCTGAGACATTCCGCAAGACTTATGAAGTAGATAAGACGGTCAAACATCCGATCAGTTTCATGGTGCAGGGCGATTCATACAAGTTCTGGGGTTTAATTGAGAGCGATCTGCATCTATTTGGTCTTGAAGACAATGAAGGCGCGGTCTTCTTGTTAGGGGCTGACCGGCTGGGCCGCGACGTGCTGTCGCGTTTGCTGGCGGCGACGCGGATCTCGGTCTCAATCGGGCTGGTAGGCGTTATCCTGAGCTTCGTGCTGGGCGTTCTGATTGGCGGCATCTCCGGCCTCTACGGCGGCACGGCCGACATAGTGATTCAGCGCGTGATCGAGTTTATTCGCGCCATGCCCAGCATACCGCTTTGGCTGGCTCTGAGCGCGGCGATTCCCAAGGATTGGCCGGTGACGAGGGTCTATTTCGCCATCACCATCATCCTGTCTTTGATTGGCTGGACCGGGCTGGCGCGGGTGGTGCGCGGGCGCTTCTTGTCGCTGCGTGAAGAGGATTTTGTACAGGCGGCGCGCTTTGCCGGCGCGTCGGAGGGGCGCATCATCGTGCGCCATATGACGCCCTCTTTCATGAGCCACATAATTGCTTCGCTGACTTTGGCCGTTCCCTCGATGATCCTAAGTGAAACCAGTCTCAGCTTTCTGGGCCTGGGGATGCGGCCGCCGGCGCTCAGTTGGGGCGTGTTGCTGCGAGAGGCGCAGAATTTACAGGCGGTGGCGCTGGCGCCGTGGCTGCTCGCGCCGGGGCTGCTGGTGGTGATCGCGGTGCTTGCTTTCAATTTCGTAGGCGACGGGCTGCGCGATGCCGCTGATCCCTATGCCCGTTAGTGGGTCAGGAGTAACTACTAAGCCGCATACAGTGTCTGTCTTGACCATCCCTTTATTGCTGCCGCCATTCAGGCTATCTGATTGCGTATTCGGTTGGCGGCAGCCAGGTTGCTGGAGCGGCACTGCTGGAATGCGCACACACGGTCGGAACTGCAGTTTTCAGTTTTTGCTTTTAGTGGAACACCAGTCGTCAGTGGAACACCGGAGATTAGCGGTCGATGGTCGGTGGGTTGAGGCGGCAAGTGGGGGAGGAAACACTGGTGGCTAGACACGCTGCTGGAGCCGCACGGCTGGAATGCGCACACACGGTCGGTGAGGCATGTTTTTGTAGGGGGGCGTTGCGGGGGCGCAGCCCCTGCACAAGGGAGGGCCGAAGGCCCGACCGCCCATATGACAATCATGAGGAGAGAAAGAACACCTTTGCTCGCCTCATTCAGGGTTGCGAATCGGTCGCGGCTGAGTAGTTACGGTCAGGATAGAAAAGCAGCCGTTTGGAGAGCAAATTCCCGAAGGAAACAGTTCAGTTCAGACAGGAAAGGAAAAAATGACTGAGACAGTGGTAGACCCGGCAGAGGTAGAATTCTTTCAGAACAACGGCTATATTCAATATCACAACTTCCTTTCGCTAGAGGAGGTCGCGTCACTGCGGCAGGCATTGGATGACGCGGTCGCCATTCAACGGGAGCGAATTGTTGGCGCCGAGAAGGGCGGACGCGAATCCGAGGACTATGAACGAGTCTTCAATCAGATGATCAACCTGTGGACCGACTATCCGCAAGCGAAAGAGATCGCGTTTCACCTGCGTTTGGGCGAATACGCGCGCCAGTTAAGCCGCTGTCAACATGTGCGCATCTACCATGACCACGCGATGATTAAGCCGCCGGGCCAGGAAAGCAAGCAGACCAACTGGCATCAGGACGCCCCCTACTGGCCAATGGATCCGGTGGGCGCTTTGTCAGCCTGGATAGCGTTAGACGATGTCAGCGTCGAAAACGGCTGCCTGCACTTCGTTCCGGGTTCGCACAAGCACGGCCGGCTGGAGCCAATCAACCTGACAGACGATGACGATAGCGTGGTCGACCGATTCAAGGAGCAGGGCTACGCTGTGCCGGAGCCGGTGGCGATGCCGATGCGCGCAGGCGGCGTTACTTTTCACCACGGATGCACTTTTCACTATGCTGGTCCCAACCTTACGGACGTGCCGCGGCGGGCCTTCGCCATCATCTACATCCCGGACTATACCCGCTTTACGGGAGGGAAGGACGCGGCCGGGGCTGCGGAGGAGATGGAGGTGGGCGGTCCTTGGGAACACGAGATTCACCCGATTGTCGCAGGGCGTTGAACTACATCAGAGATGGAATTGGCGCGTTCGGACAGCATAATCCGGGTCATTCCTGGAAAAGCCTATGGTGTCGACGGTGCTTTCCGATCAATGCAATTTGCAATTTAGTGGAGACAAGATTCACATGGGTTTACTAAAAGTAATAGTCGAAAAGCATGAAGACGGCTTTGTTGCCTATCCTTTAGGTCTAAGAGGAACTGTGGTGGGGGAAGGGGATTCCTTCGAGGAGGCGGTAGCCGACGTCACTTCTGCGATTAAGTTTCACATTGAGACTTTCGGGGAAGAGGAACTGGAGACAGATGGACCCATTCTGGATGTTTTCATTGCTGAAGCCGACGTTGCTGTTTGATGGGGCGCTTTCCAGCCGATGCACCAAAGCGAAGAGTGATCAGTACTATGGAAGCCCTCGGTTTTCGTATGGTTCGGACTGGAAACCACATTGCCATGGAACGCAAAAACAGTGATGGGAGCCGAGATACTTTGACGTTGCCGAATCATCGTCGTATCAAAGGTTCAACTTTGCGCCGAATTTGCACGCAGACTGGAATTTCCAGAGAAGAGTTTCTGGAGGAGTACATGAAAGCGTGATCGAGTGCAAGGCGTTTCCTTCAATTTTGCGCACAGCAGGGGAACGAGAGTTGCGATCTGAAGAAGGGTCTTTCTCTGGCCGACTCTTGCGCCTGAGTTAGTGATTGTAATCTAAACATTCAAAACCCGTATCATAGCGGTTCAAGACCAAGAAGGGAAGACACTATGCAAGAGAAGGGACTCGTTAACAAGACACGCTCAACCGGGCGTGGGCCGACAATTTGGCTGGCCGGACCACCGGCGGACCTGGAAGAGTTCATGCCGCTGGGCATCGCCGGCATCGTCACTAACACTGTGGTTCTCAATCAGTACGCTAAACCGTACGGCAGTGTCATCGCGCTAATCGAAGCCTATCTGGAGATGACCGATAAGCCGGTCGTGATGGAGATCGACGGCCATTCGGTTGAAGAGCTGCTGGCGGTGGGTAAGGTTTTCACCGATATGTCGCCGCAGATCATCCTCAAGATTCCGTGTACGCTCAATGGGTTGAAGGCGTTCAGCATACTCAGGCAGGAGGGGGTCGAAACATTTTGCACTACGGTCTTCTCTCTGAACCAGGCCGCAGCCGTTGCCCAGAGCGGCGTTGACCATATACTGCCTTTCTGCGACCCTGTGCGCGAGATGGGCGGCGACCCGACCAAGCTGATCCGCGATTGTGCGCACATGTTCAGAGGCTGGGACGACCGGCCCTACATCATGGCTGCGCTGGTACGCTCGGTGGAGACTGCGCATGCGGCCTTCCGAGACGGGGCCGACGAACTGGTCACGATGTGGACGGTCTACCGCGACATGCTCGACCACCCGCTCACAGACCACTGGAACAAGGTCTTTCTTGACGAGTGGGTCGACATGCACGAGAGCGGGCTGTTGGCCGGCGTTCCGGTTGAGGAGCATGACTGATTGGTGTGCAGTCGCTCAGACATCTGGCATTGCAGAATTGCGGCAAATATGTAGAATATATCGGAGCGCAAACGAAGGCGATGAGAAACACTAAGCCCCTGACACGTGCGAAGACAGAACTCTAGGAGGGAGATCATGGCACAAGTCGCCGCGGAGAGGGAAGGGCTGACAGATGGCATGCCACGCGATGAGCGCGGCTATTGGCAGCCGGATGGAATCAAGTTGCCAAATCCAATTTTTGCCTGGCCGCCAAAGCCGGTTGAGATCGCTAAGTGGTTATTCAACTACATGTTCCCGTGGAATCTCATTTATATGGCCATTGCCGCGCTGACAGTCATATACCTGCAGCCAGAAATGGCCCGTATGAAAACGTTCAGCGCCGACTGGGTCCTATACATCTTTTTCCGCAACCAGATCATGCTTATCCTCATCGTCAGCGCCTGGCACGTCTGGCTGTGGGGACGCAAAAAACAGGGCTTCAAGTTGAAGTACACACCTGACTGGATGGGAAAGGGAAAGAAACAGTTCCTTTTTGGCAACCAATTGTACGACAACATCTTCTGGAGTTGCATCAGCGGAGGTACGATTTGGACGGCATACGAGGTCTTTACGCTCTGGCTCTACGCCAATGAGTACATCCCCTACCTGGACCCGCGTGTGCACCCGGTATGGTTCGTGATTGTGCTGTGTTCCATCAGCATTTGGCGGACTTTCCACTTTTACTGGGCGCATCGGATACTGCACTGGCCGCCACTTTACAAGGCTGGACACTTTCTGCACCACCGCAACATCAACGTCGGCCCGTGGTCCGGGCTGTCGATGCACCCAATCGAGCATATCTTCTACTTCAGTTGCGCTGCGATCCACTGGATTATCCCATCGCACCCGATTCATGTAGTCTTGAACCTGCAGCACGCCGCCCTCACACCGGCGCAGGGACATGTCGGCTTTGAAGCGGTTATTGTCAACGGCAAGTACAATTTGTCCGCTGCATCCTACTTCCACCAGTTGCATCATCGTTACTTCGAATGCAATTATGGTGAACAGGACATGCCGTTCGACTACTGGTTCGGCACAAGTCACGACGGCTCCTCCGAGGGGCACGAAAAGATGCGTGCGAAGCGACTAGCCCAGCATAACATTCGGACTTCTGCGGTTTGAATCTGGTTGAAAGAAATCTGAATGCCGCCGGCTTCCACCAACCGGTCGTACGGTGGCATTCAGAATTGAAGTATTCGTCTGGAAATTTACCCGACTGCAATCATCCGCAGAAGGCCCAAGCCGATGGCCACCCGGTCGAGGAGCTTCCGGCGGTCGGCAAGGCCTTCACCGACATGTCGCCGCACATCATCCCCAGGATTCCCTGCGCGCTCAACGGCCTTGGGGCCGTTATCAGTCCCTGACAGGAAGGCGTCGAATCCATTTTCGCCACGATCCCATTTTTGACAGAGGAAAGAGCAGTTGCTCAGGTCGGAGTTGACCAAATCCTGCTCTTCTGCGACTCTGGGCGCGAGATGGGCGGCGACCCGATCAAGCTAATCCGCGACTGTGCGCATATGTTTAGGGGCTGGTACGACCGGCCCTACATCATGTCTGCGCTGGTACCCTCGGTGGAGACGGCGCACGCTGCTTTCCGCGACGGGGCCGACGAACTGGTCACGATGTGGACGGTTTACCGCGACATGCTCGACCACCCGCTCACTGACCACTGGAACAAGGTCTTTCTTGACGAGTGGGTCGAAATGTACGAGAGCGGGCTGTTGGCCGGCGTTCCGGTGGAGGAACACCATAGCTGAACGCGCTGCCGAACGTAATTCGTGATTGCGAAAATAAGGTATGTCTGTACAATGGGGCAGAACCCAATCGGACAGAATTTGTAATTCACAGACGCTTAAGACCACCGAGCCTGGACTCTAGGAGGGGGATCATGGCAGACATTAGCGCTGAAAGGGAAGGCTTAGTCGATGGTATGCCGCGCGATGCGCGCGGGAACTGGCAGCCGGAAGGAGCCAAGTTGCCGAATCCCATTTTCGCCTGGCCGCCGAAGCCGATGGAAGTGGCGAAATGGTTGTACAACTACCTCTTTCCCTGGAATTTCATTTACATGCTTATCGCGGTGCTGACCGTCGTCTATCTGCAACCGGAAATGGCCCGCATGAAGACGTTCAGCGCCGACTGGATACTGTTCATCTTCGCGCGTAACCTGATCATGTTGACTGTGATCGTCAGCGCCTGGCACCTGTGGCTTTGGGCGCGCAAATCGCAGGGATTCCAGTTCAAGTACACGCCGGACTGGATGGCAAAAGGGAAGAAGCAGTTCCTGGCCGGCAACCAGCTGTTTGACAACATTTTCTGGAGTTGCGTCAGCGGCGGAACAATCTGGACGGCCTACGAGGTGGTCACACTTTGGATGTACGCAAACGAGTACATTCCCTACCTGGACCCGCGTGCGCATCCGGTTTACTTTGTCCTTATGTTGTGCGCCATTCAGATGTGGAGGCTGTTCCACTTCTACTGGACACACCGGATTCTGCACTGGCCTCCGCTCTACAAGGCCGGGCACTATCTGCATCACCGCAACATCAACGTCGGTCCGTGGTCCGGGCTGTCGATGCACCCGATCGAGCACATCCTCTACTTCAGCTGCGCCGCCATTCACTGGATCATCCCATCGCACCCGATTCACGTGGTGATGAACCTGCAGCACGCCGCGCTTACACCGGCGCAGGGTCATGCCGGTTTTGAGGCGGTCGTCATTAACGGCAAGTACAACCTGGCAGGGGCGTCCTATTTTCACCAGTTGCATCACCGCTATTTCGAGTGCAACTACGGCGAACCGGACATGCCATTCGACCACTGGTTCGGCACCAGCCACGACGGCTCGGCAGAGGCGCACCAGGAGATGCGGGCCAAGCGATTTGCCCAGCACAAGATCCGGACCTCTGCTACGTAACCCTGAAGGCACCTGTGTCGACAGCTACAGTAGTATCGCATCATTGGAGACAAGATGACTGAACCTACGCGAATAGGGATCGTCGGCTGCGGCAGCGTAATGCAGCGCCCTTACATGAGGCTTATCCAACCGATGCGGGCTGTGGGGACGGTTGACGTTACTATTGCCTGCGACGTCAGGGAAGAGGTACGGGAGGTAGTTCAGGACAGGCTCGGAATTGAGCGATTCACGACCGACTACGAGGAGGTTATCGACTCCGAAGAGGTCGATGTTGTGATGGTATTGACCTCGATGCGAGAGCATGGACCGATAACGCGTGCGGCGCTGGCGGCGGGCAAACACGTCCTGGTGGAGAAACCGATGGCCGTGACCCTGGAGGAAGCGGCAGAGATTGTTGAGATGGCCCGGCACAGCCCGGGCCTTCTTGTTTGCGCTCCACATGTCGTCCTGAGTGCCACCTATCAGACGATGTGGCGCCACATTCACGGAGGCGATATCGGCAAGGTATTGATGGCGCGCGCACGCTACGGCCATTCCGGGCCCGATTGGAGACCGTGGTTCTATCTCGAGGGCGGCGGCGCGTTGTTCGATCTGGGTGTTTACAACATCACCTGCCTGACGGGCTGGCTGGGACCGGCCAAGCGGGTCATGGCAATGACCGGCGTGGCGATTCCAGAACGGGTTGTGGGCGGTGAGATGATGCAAGTGGAGGCCGAGGACAACGCCCACGTTCTTATCGATTGGGGCGATTCCGTGTTCGCGGTTGTGACAACGGGCTTCACTATGCAGAAGTATCGCAGCCCGGCTCTCGAGGTCTATGGCAGTGAGGGCACAATTCAGATGATGGGCGATGACTGGAACCCGACCGGATATGAGTTGTGGCGCAACGATGTAGGCGCCTGGCAGATACACGAAGGTACGGACCGGGACTGGCAGTGGACCGACGGTCTGCGCCACCTTGTAGACTGTATCCGCAACGACAAGACCCCAGTTGTCACGCCGGAGCACGCTTTTCATGTTCTTGAAATCATGCTGAAGGCGCAAGAATCGGGCGGCGACGGGCAGGCGAAAACGATTGAGAGCACGTTCACTCCGCCTACATTCGAGGAAGAGCAGGAGGAAGTGGCACCGCACAAGATTCACGATTGGACACAGCGCTGATGGGTTATTCTGCCTCGCCGCGGCCTACTTTTGACGGCCCTGCGCACATTCCGTACGAGACGGTTACGCGGCATCTGTGGGGCGATGAGGAATCGGGCGAGGTGGCGGACTGGATTTATGTATCCAGCGCCAAAATCCACCAGTTGGTCTTTGGCCTGGCGCCCGGCGGGGCATTTCGACACTCGGACGCCTTTCGAACCATCTTCGCCGCCGATGAGGTAATGTACGTTCTCAGTGGGGTGATGGCGCTGAGCAATCCAGAGACGGGCGAGGTGCATCGGGTCAATCCGGGAGAAGCTGCTTTTTTTCGCCGCGACACGTGGCACCATGCATTCAATTTCAGCCCGGACCCGTTGAGGGTGATCGAGTTTTTTGCGCCGCCGCCTTCGCAGGGTACGTCAGGTTCATATGCGCAGACGAAGCCAAACCTGACGGCGCCGAAGTATTCGCAGGATCAGTGGATTGGCCGGTGGCCGAAATCGCAAGCTGAAGCGGAGGCCAAATACACTATCCAGGTAGTGCGCGAGCGGGACTTGCTGTGGCGGTTGGAGGGGAAGGATCAGCAGCTCCTGGTGGGAATCCTGGCCGCGACCGAGCATTTGACGGTTGGGAGGATGGAGTTGCTGGCAGGACAGCGCAGCGACGTGGAAGTGCATGCCGGCGATGAGAGCCTGTATCTGCTTGAAGGCACGCTGAATGTGCGCGTTCCCGAAAACGATGGGCAGCGCTGGTTTGAGCTCAGTCCGGGCGACGGCTTCTTCGTCCCGGAAGGAACACCCCACCAGTATTACAATGTGTCGGGCGCGCCAACGTCGTTTTTGTGCGGGATCGCGCCCAGGTATTCGCCTGACATTCCGGACCAGTTCGCCAATGGCAGAGAACGATAAACCGGCTGCCTGCGCCATTGGACTGGATGTTGGAGGCACTAAGATCGCGGCCGGACTCGTCGCCCACCCGACCGGCGCCGTGCTCGCCCGCCAGACAGTTCCCACGCTGCCGCGGCGAGGAGGCGAGGCGGTTCTGGGCGATACGCTGGGCCTTGCCGAAAGCATGATGGCAGAGGCCGAGCGGAGGAATCTGGAACTACTGGGGATCGGTGTCGGCGTACCGGAACTTGTAGGACCGGAAGGGAAGATCAACAGCGCGCACACGCTGGCGTGGCAAGGCGAACGGGTACTGGCTGCATTCTCCTCGCTGGCGCCGGCCGTGGTCGAATCGGATGTGCGGGCAGGCGCTCTGGCCGAGGCGATGTTTGGAGCCGGGCGGTCGTACAGGCTGTTCGTCTATGTGACGGTTGGGACTGGCATTTCTAGCACACTGGTTCAGGATGGTCGACCGTTTGCAGGGGCACGCGGCAACGCTCTGATCATGGCCAGCGGCCCGTTCACGGTGGAGTGCAGTTCTTGCGGTACAGTCCAAAGTCCCATTCTGGAGGAGTTCGCGAGCGGCCCTGCTTTGGTAGCGAGATATAACCGGCACGGCTCCCGCAAGGTGACACGGGCCGAAGATGTAAAGGCAGCCGCGGAGGAAGGCGACGACGCGGCGATAGATGTTGTCAGGAGCGCAGGTGAAGCCCTCGGCAACAGCGTAGGGTTCCTGGTAAACGTTATGGATCCTGAGGCAATCGTAGTTGGGGGCGGACTTGGGACGGCTGGTGGATTTTATTGGGACAGCTTTGTGGCTTCAACGCGGGCACACATCTGGGCGGAGAGCAGCCGCGGGCTGCCGATTCAGCCGGCGGCCATGGGCGCTGATTCAGGGCTGGTAGGCGCGGCGGCAGCCGCGTTTCACAAACTGAGTGAAGGAGTTTGAACGGGGTTAGAACTGAACACCTGCAGTGCATGACAGGGGTGTTATAGGTTCGATCTGGCAGCGGCTGAATAGACATCAAGCCGGTTTTCGAGAATTGAAACAAATAACCCATTTCAGGAGGAAGAGATGACAAAGCGAATGAATCGACGCGATTTTCTGCGCCTTTCGGCAACCACGGCCGGCACCGGACTGCTCGCGGCCTGCGTGGCACCGGCGGCAGCCCCGAGCGACTCGGGGGACTCGATGGCCGAAGAGCCGATCGAGATCAGACTGGCTGAGGGAAGTTGGGTCGGTCCCGAAGGGATCGCATTTTGGACTGACGAAATTATTCCCGCTTTCGAGGAGGGGCATCCAGGCATCAGCGTGACGTTCGAAAACGCCGAGTCGCCCGATTACGCCGACAAACTCTATACGCAGTCGGTCGCTGGTGACGCTCCCGATGTCATGTTCGTCTGGGGGGGTGTGAATTATAACCTGATGCAGAAGGGGCAGTTCCTCCAGCTGGATGATTATTTTGACAGTGAGGACCTGGAGGATTTCTATCCAGCAAAACTGGATGCCCATTTGCTGGATGGGAAGCTGTACGGCATGCCCAAGTATGTGTCGACGGCAGTGATGAGCTATAACAAGGACATTCTGGACGAGGCCGGCGTTGAGTATCCTGATGGGACCTGGACTTGGGACGATTACCTAGTTGCATACGATGCTACGACCAAGCGCGACGACAGCGGCGACATAGTCCAGTGGGGCAGATACGTCGCCCAACAGTACATGGAACATTACGTCTGGATGAACGGCGGAGAGTGGATGAATGCCCCCTTATTCGGCACGAAATGTCTGCTTGACAGCGAAGAAGCCATTGCTGCACTCAAATACAACCACGATCTCATTTACGGCAGCAACCAGGTGGCTCCTATCCCCGGTTCGATTCCAGAAGTCGGCTGGCACAATGTCTTTTCGACCGGGAAGGTAGCGTTCGCAGAAGCCCACAGTTGGACAGTCACGAACTATATTCGCGAAAACGACTTCAATTGGGAATATACCGATCTGCCTTTATCGCCCGATGGAGGCAAAGCCGGGATCACGTTCGCCGACGGCTATGGGGTCGCCAGGGCCACGCAGGAGCCGGACGCGTCGGTTGCGATGGTAAAGTTCCTGACTGGGCCTGAAGCGCAGAAAGCGATGGCGTTAAGTATTGTCGGTCTGCAGCCGACGCGGCGCAGCGTCGCGGGTGAGGTCTGGGATGTGGATTCGATGGGAGCGCAAGCCGGCTATGACGTGGCAGCTTTCACCCGCATCATGGATTATGCCCGGCTCGACCCGGCCTTCCAGGAAAATGATAAGGTAAACTCAGAGGTCTTCAGCCCGATCTGGGACCAGATCTGGATTACGAATGAAATCGGCCTGGAGGAGGGCGTGAATCTGATCGTGCAGCGTATTGACGAGATATTCGCCTAGCAGCAATGTAGATGGTCAGCCCAGAAAGACTTAGCGTCTGGGCTCACGTTGTGCATGTCAAGACTCGAACTATGTTAGCGCCAGGCCGGCGTGTTGCCTACCGCTTGCTTGTTGGAAAGATTCGCTAACGGTGACACGTTGGCCAGGTGTGCAGTACTGAGACGAGAGTCTCCTGGGAACCGGTGAGAAAACCTGCGCAACCCTCACATCCTTCGTTTGGAGGCCGGTTGCAGCTGCGCAGGTTCCCGGTTCGACCTGTAGCTCAATCCGTGATGGTGGAAGCGTAACTACTACGCCATACATGGTGCCTGTCTTGACCAGCCCTTTATCGCTGTCTCCATTCAGGCTATCTGATTGCGTATGCGGTTGGCGGCAGCCACGTTGCTGGAGCGGTACTGCTGGAATGCGCAGACACGGTCGGTGAGCGATGGTTTTGTAGGGGGGCGTTGCGGGGGCGCAGCCCCTGCACAAGGGAGGCCGCTTGCGGCCGACCGCCCATAAAAAAGTAGAGAGTTGAGAGAGCCCTTTCGCTCGCCTCATTCAGGGTTGCGAATCAGTTGTGGCTGAGTAGTTTCGAATTGCAAAGCAACAACCAAGAAACTTTCCTATGTGTGAATCAGAAGGAGACATGGCTAACAGAATAAACCGACGCGATTTTCTGCGCCTGTCGGTAACGACAGCAGGCGGAGGGCTGCTTGCGGCCTGTGTTGCCCCGGCGGCCGTCCCTGCAGATTCGGGGGCGTCGATGTCCGAGGAGCCTATCGAGATCAGACTGGCGGAGGGCAGTTGGGTCGGTCCAGAGGGCATCGCGTTCTGGACGGACGAAATCATACCCAGTTTCGAGGAGGGGAATCCCGGCATTAACGTGACTTTCGAAAACGCCGAGTCGCCCGACTACGCCGACAAGCTGTACACGCAGGCGGTGGCAGGCGATTCCCCCGATGTCATGTTCGTCTGGGACAACATCAATTATAACCTGTTGCAGAAGGGCCAGCTGCTGCAGTTGGACGACTATTTCGACAGTGAATACCTGGAGGACTTCTATCCGGCGCTGGTCAAGGCCCATCTCCTGGATGGACAGTTGTACGGAATCCCCAAGTATGTGTCTACGGTGGTGATGGCCTATAACAAGGATATCCTGGACGGGGCGGGGGTCGAGTATCCCGATGGAACCTGGACTTGGGACGACTACCAGGCGGCATACGAGGCAACGACCGTGCGGGATGATAGCGGAAACATCGTCCAGTGGGGAAACTATGTGGCCCAGTCGTTTATTCAGCACTACGTCTGGATGAATGGCGGCGAGTGGATGAACAGCGAGATTTTTGGTACGCAATGCCTGCTGGACAGCGAGAAGGCTCTGGAGGGTCTCAAGTTCAACCACGACCAGATTTACGGCAGTTTTCCTGTATCGCCAGTTGCCGGCTCGATTCCTGAGATGGGCTGGTATAACGTCTTTTCAAGTGGAAAGGTGGCGTTCACGGAATCTCACAGTTGGACAGTCACCAACTACATTCGTGAGAACGACTTTGCGTGGGACTTCGTAGATCTACCTGTGGCGCGCGATGGTGTCAAGGCAGGCCTTACCTTTTGCAATGGGTATGTCATAGCAAAGAAGACGCAGGAGCCTGACGCTTCTGTCCAGCTGGTGGAGTTCCTGGCTTCGCCGGAGGCTGAGGAAGTCATGGCGTTGAGTATTGTCGGCCTGCAACCTGCACGGCGCAGCGTGGCAGGTGATGCCTGGGACGTGAAATCGATGGGTGCGGAGGCAGGTTACGACGTGGCTGCTTTCTCCCGTATCATGGATCATACGCGGCTGAACCCTGCCTTCCAGGAAAACGAGAAGGTTAACTCGGAGGCATTTGGCCCGATCTGGGACCAGATCTGGGTGACGGGTGAAATCGGATTGGAGGAAGGGGTTAATCTGATCGTGGAGCGAATCGCCGAGGTTTTTGCCTGATAGCGTTGAATTTCGAGGAGTGAGAAAGAGGGGAGATTGGGGCCTTGCTTGGTCGCAGCCTGCGTCAGTGGTCTTGATCTCTCCACTCTCTCCTCCTCTCTTGCGGCTCGAATTCCGTTAGGGGATCTTCTATATGAGCGCCCAAGCGCAGAGCGGCCAAACTGCTTTTGCAAGAATACTCTCTTCGAATTTCTGGTCGCGACGTACGCTACGTCAGAAGGAAGAGTTAATCGCCTATCTCCTTGTCTCACCGTGGGTGATTGGATTCCTGGCGTTCATTGTCGGCCCGATGCTGACCTCCCTGGGCTTGAGCTTTACTGAAACCGACCTGTTCACGCTCGAGTTTGTGGGAATCGAGAACTACACCAAGCTCCTCTCCTTTGACACGACGCGAACGCTGTTCTGGACAACGCTCTACAACACGGCCTATTACGTCTTCCTCAGTATCCCTCTGACGATCGGCGTTGGATTCTTCATCGCCACTCTTCTCAACCAGAATATCTCCGGGCAGCCCACCTACCGGGTCGTTTACTATCTGCCTGCAGTTATTCCCGGCATCGCGACATCGCTGCTGTGGCTGTGGCTGTTTCAGCCGGAATTCGGGCTGATCAACTGGGCACTCTCGCTGGTCGGAATCGAAGGGCCGCGCTGGCTGTTCGACAGGAGTACGGCCAAGATGGCGCTGGTTCTCATGAGCGTGTGGGGCGCGGGCTCCAATATGCTCATCTTCCTGGCTGGGTTGCAGGGCATCCCTACCGAGCTGTACGAAGCGGCGACCATTGACGGGGCAGGCATTTGGCGACGCTTCCGCAATATCACGATCCCGATGATCAGTCCGACTTTGTTCTTTGTGGTGGTCACGCAGATTATTTGGTCGTCACAGGTATTCACGAACGTTTACGTGATGACCGAGGGCAAGGGTGGACCTGCCAACGCCACGCTCATGATGGTTCTCTATCTGTATCAGGTGGCCTTCCGGCAATATCGAATGGGATATGCCAGCGCCTATGCCTGGATTTTCTTCCTGATCCTCCTGACCTTCACGCTCGTGCTCTTCCGATCGTCCAAGGCGTGGGTCTACTATGAGACAGAGATCGGAGGGCAGCGGTCATGAGCGGCGCGGCTATTGGAATCGGAACTGCGCGTGCGAGCGTCAAGCGAAGCCAGAGAGCTCAATCAATCCTGATCCACACGGTACTCATTGCCGGCGGGATCATTGTCATGATTCCCCTGGCGTGGATGCTCTCCACATCGCTCAAGCCGCCACACCAGATTACGAAGTTCCCGCCGATATGGATTCCGGAGCCGTTCGTGTGGTCGAACTATTATCGGGCGGTGACGATCTTCCCCGTGTCATTCGTGGTGTTTGTCCGCAACTCGATGTACATGAGCCTGATGATCACGCTGGGAACCGTTCTCTCCAATGCGATTGTTGCCTTTGCCTTCGCCCGACTGAGTTTTCGGGGGAGCCGTGTTCTGTTCATCATTGTCCTGAGTACAATGATGCTGCCTCAACAGGTAACGATGATCCCTCTCTTCATTCTGTTTTCCAAGTTCGGTTGGATAAATACCTACAACCCTTTGATAGTTCCGCACTTTTTCGCCAATGCTTATTTTGTCTTTCTTTTGCGCCAGTTTTATACCACCATCCCGCGCGAGCTGGACGACGCCGCGCGAATCGACGGCTGCGGCGTGATAGGGCTGTTCATTCGTATCCTGCTGCCGCTGAGTAAGCCCGCCCTGGGCATCACCGCCATTTTTGCTTTTTCCTGGGCGTGGAACGAGTTTCTGGGGCCGCTGATATATCTGAGCAGGATGGAAACCTTTCCGCTGGCGATCGCGCTCTCATTCCTGAGAGCTGCGCACGGCGTGTTGTGGTCCGAATTGATGGTGGTCTCCTTCATCGCGATGCTGCCACCCGTACTCCTTTTCTTCGTTGCACAGAAGCACTACATCCAGGGCATTGTGATAACGGGCGTAAAAGGGTAGCCCTCCAGTCCTTCAACTCATACACCTCCGACCGGAAAGGAGCCGAAAATGATCTTCAGACCCAGCATTGTCGCGCGTATGTGGGATACCTGGCTCTATTACCATGAGGGCAAACATTACCTTTTCTACCTGCACAATTCGCGTGCTGACGTGCGCTGGGACGGCATGAGCGTGGCGGTATCGGACGACGGCGTCCACTTTGACGATCACGGCCCCATCATTCACAAGGCGGATGACGCGGTCTGGCTGGGAACCGGCATGGTATGGCGGGTGGGCGATAAGTTCATGCTCAACTTCTCCGAGGAACGCGCGGGCGTACAGGAGATCTTTTTTGCGGAGTCCGATGACCTGCTGAACTGGACGCGCCTGCCGGATGAGGAGTACATCTGCCTGGCCGATTCACGCTGGTACGCCGACGACCCGACGTTCACGAGCCAGCGCTGGGACTGCATCTGGGCGCTGCCGCGCGAGGAAGGAGAGGGTTATATCGGCTTTCTGACGGCGGTGGCGCGGCACGGTCCGGCAGGGCTGTGCGGGACGGCCGGCTGCGTCGTGTCGGATGACGGCCGCCATTTCCGGGCGGCGCCGCCGGTGATCGAGACAGGCGTGTGGGGGGACCGCGTCGAGGTCGGCGCGGTGGAGAAGTTTGGCGACCGCTATTACATGCTTTTGGGCGTTGGCGCCGCGCCGCTGGGCGCTCGCCAGCGTTCGCGGCTGCCGGCGGGCGAGGGCGGCATGTTTGTGCTGAACTCGGAAAACCAGGCCGGGCCGTACGAGCTTGAACCGCAGCAGGCCCCGTTTCTGAGCAGCAGCCCTATCCTGTACACCTACTTCGCCCGCTTTTACCGTTACGGCGACGAGCTCTTGCTCAACCACCATACGGTCCCGCGCAGCGGCCACGCCGGACCGGACGACATCTACTTTTCGCCGTTGAAATCGGTACAGCGCGACGATGCCGGCATTTTGAGCCTGCACTGGTGGACGGGCAACGAGGCGTTGAAAGGCAAGGCAATGCCGGTCGTTCTAGGGGACAGTGAGTTGTACGGACTGCAAGAGGATGACTGTACGCTCGCCGGCGGTCAGGCGCGCTTGAGCGCTGACACAGGAGGGCTTGCCGTTTTGCCGGTAAAGTACAACACCAAGCACGGCGTGATCCTGGAGGCGGAAGTGACGCCGCACAGTACGGACGCGGCGCTCTCCGGAGCCGGTGTTTTCGTGGAAGGGGAGACTGCCAACGAGGGAACGCTACTGCTGGCGCAGAGTAGCGGGCAGGTAGGAGTCGGCCGATACGACGGCTATGCGTTCAGACCGCAGGATGGCAAGCCGTACAGCTATTCGACAGATGAGGCTGCGCGCTGGCGGCTCCTGGTACGCGATGCGCATGTCGAGTTGTATATTGACGACGTGCACATCCAGTGCTACACGATGGACCACAGTTCTGGCGGGCGGCTGGGCTTCGCGGTCGAGGCCGGCAGCGCGACGATCAGCAACGTGCAGGCCTGGGAGATGTCCCTCTAGATGGCACGTAACCGCCTCAGGCCGTTCAGTCGGCGGTCAAGATCACACAGCTGAATGCCCAGCAGCGCCACTCAACGTTGTCAGAGTTGCTCAGTTTCAGGCGCAGTCTGTTTTCGCCCTGACTCAGGGTGACAGGAACCTCCACGGCTGAAAAGCCGTCATCGTGCCTCAGAGTGGCGATGAGCTCGTCGTTGATCCACACTTTCATCCAGTCATCGAATCCAAGGCGCAGCACTGCCTCCGAATCCGACTGGGCCTCTATGACGGTTTCGGCATATGCGGCGGCGTCGACCGGCTGTGTGCCGGTGTTGCCGGTGGCGTCGCGGCGAAACCAGCGGGAAAAGTCGATCCAGGTCAGTTCCGGCGCAGTTTTGACCGCGGTCAGGTGACGCCCTCCCCACTCCCATGCGGCCGGCCACTCTTTTTCAGGGGTCTCCGGAAATTCTGCGCGCTCAAAGTCGTCCCGCGTCTGGCAGTCAAACGGCCCGGTGAGAATCCACTCCGCCGGCGTATTTGCTGCGGGCGGGTCGTTCTCTGCCGCCTTGTAGTAGTACAGGACACTTTCCATGTCGTTGGCGCGTGTGCCGAAGCGCAGCGACAGCGAGGATTTGAACCTTACACTGTCGGCGCCGAAAAAGCGGTAGGTGACCACCTCCGAACAGTCGGCATTCAGCCCAACAACATGCGGCGCGCCCGTCCACGCGCTCATTTCCGGGTACATGCCAAAGGAGTGGCCAAACACATCCTCGCTGCCTATCCCCCGCAAGACGTGGGGATTGGTTTCGCCGTCGATCAGCCAGGTATCGCCGCCGGTATGCCAGATCATGTCGCGGTAGTCATGGCGTCGGACTGCATGAAAGAGGCCGGCGACGAATCCGCTGCCTCCCAGAGCGCCGAGCAGGGTTGTGCCGAGCGGCTCTGCTGGTTTCTCCTCTGTGAATTGGGCGTGCAGCCGGTAGGGGGTGAGCGTTTCTTCATCGTCAAATTTCTGCCAGTTGACCATCGACCAGACGGAGGTTGTTTCCTGTCCCGTATTGCGCAGTGTGATGCGGCACGAATTTTGGAAAGGTAGCGGGAAGTAGGCGTTGTAGCCGTTTTTGGGCAGAAGCTTGAGCGGCGCGGACTCAATGCGATAGGGGTCTTTCCCCAGCAGGACGCCGAAGAATTGGTGCAGCTTCATCTTGACCTGAGGATCCGCGTCATCACAGGTGATTTCGATATCGATTTCCGCAGGCAGTTTGCTGGTGATCCAGAAATGTCGAACACAGCCGGGGCCGTGGGCGTTTATGAGATCAACAGCCTGCCCCGGCTCCAAATCTACCCGTTTCGTGGCGCGACGGGAAGTATAATCGGTTGGAAGTTGAATCAGAGGGAAGATTGTGTCGGAAAGCAAGGCTAACTCCTTATTCTACGATGGCTAGAGGCTTTCGCAAGCCCTTCTCCAAGAGCAGCGCTTCCATCCACTCCTCCTCGGCCTTGCTTAGCGAGACCGGCGGCGGCTTGCTGTAGTCGAGCAGCAGGTCATAGCCGCCTACTTCGTAACTGCGAGCAAGGACGGCAGGCAGATCCAGCACAGCGTCATCATCTTCCGGTAGCAAGGGAATCACACAGCGCGGAAGCCGATCTCTCAAGGGAATCGCGTAGACTTCCACGCTTGTACGCAGTTGTTGACGGCTGATGCTGATGATATATCGCCAGTCTTGTGGGGCGATTACGTCAAAGTGGCGGGCAAATGTAGCTGTCGGCTTCGAATGGAGATCGACTTCAACCAGGTTTACTGGTTGGTTGAGAATTTCATCCTGTTCTTGAAGATATTGGTCTCGTCCCCATCCGAACTTGCTGGCCGAACTCAGAACCTCAATCTGCGTGACTACGCTCCTAGTGGCTACTAAGACGATCTGAATATAGGGAACACGTCGTTCTTCATCAAGAACTCTAATTGTTTGAGGTACGTCTGCGACCAGCGCGCCAGAGTCGGTCTGTGCCACAGGGAGTTGGCGCGGCGGCTGAACCACTTTGGCATCAGAGGGAAACATTTCGCCCAGGGGACTCGTTTCAGTCCGTTCGTCGATGCGTGCGATGTATTTGGGATTAAGCTGCGGTTGAAGGTATTCAGAAGCGTAGGAGATCAGGCGGTGGTGAAGATCTGGCCAGCGTGCGCCGTGCTCCAGATATGGGTCCATGCCGGGGAAAGGGCTTGGCACGTTGGTCTCCTTTGCGCTCTTACAGGGAATGATCCCATTTATACCGCGTAAGCCGGACTTGGTCAATGATAGCGGAACATTTCTTCATGCCATTTCCTTACTGGCTAGGATCCTAGTCTGGGAGGAGGGACGACGCAGCCTGTCGAGATTACTTTCGCGACTGCCCAGAGGCGGTCAATTGTTCTAACTCCCTCATTGGAATGGATACAGTTTTTGGCTTTTTGACTTGGCAACGCTGCCTCCATCACCCTGCATTTGCCGGCCTTGTCGATACAGACTTTCGGAAGGTCTCTCCTGTTTAGGAGGTTGCGATGAGCGACATTGAAGGATAAACTAGCGTCAACCTTACTCTCCACAGGAATCAATCCATGCGCAAAAATCGTTACGGCCACATGGTCCATGAGTACACAGTCGGCCGGGTACGCGAAATCTTGCGGGAGCGAGCTGACAGGCTGGCTGCTGTCCAGACGCGGGCGGATGCACAGGGGTATGTGGACGAGGTGCGCGCAAAGGCGGCGCGCTGCTTCCCGGCGCTTCCCGCCCGAACGGATCTTAATGCCCAGATTACCGGCGGGATGGATCTGGGAGACATCCGGCTGGAAAAGATCGTGTACGAGAGCCGGCCCGGTTTTCTGGTCAGCGCCAACCTCTACCTGCCCGCGCGGGTCGACGCGGAGTTGCCGTGCGTCCTTGGACTGTGCGGCCATTCCGATAACGGTAAGGCATACGGGCCCTACCAGTTCTTTGCCCGCGGCCTGGCCAGCAAGGGATTCGCTGTACTGATCGTGGACCCGGTCTCGCAGGGCGAGCGGCGGCAGTTCTACAGCGAGGAGGGCGTTCCGGCAGGGGAGCCGGGGCCCAGGTCGACTGTGGCCCACAACATGATAGGCAACCGCATGTTGCTGACAGGCGACTTTGTCGGCAGCTGGTTCGCCTGGGACGCGATTCGCGGGCTCGATTATCTGCTGGAAAGGCCGGAGACGGACACGAGCCGGGTCGGCGTAACAGGATGCTCCGGCGGGGGAACACAGACTACGCAGTTGACGGCCATTGACCCGCGCATTACGATGGCGGCGCCGGACTGCTACATTACAAGCTGGCTCTGCAATCTCGAAAATGAGTTGCCCGCGGATGCGGAACAAAATCCGCCGCGGGCGCTGGCGTTTGGTCTGGACGAGGCCGACCTGCTGCTGGCTTATGCGCCGCGTCCAACCATGATACTGGCCGAGGAGAACTGCTACTTTGATCTGCGCGGTGCAAGGCAGGCCCACGCCGAAATGAAGAAAATTCATTCATTGCTCGGCTCCCCTGACTCCACCGAGATCAGCGTCGGCCACTTGGATCACGGCTTCCACAAACATGCGCGGGAAGCGATGTACGGCTTCTTCATCAAACATGCCGGGCTGGCCGTCGGGTGCCAGGAAACTCCCATGGAGGAGATTCCGGAGGCGCAGCTCCACGCGGCTAAGGGAGAAGTCGTCCCGTTTGGGAGCGAGAAGATCTTTGGCTTCACGCAAGCGCGGGCCAGGGAGCTAGGAGCAAAGCGCACCTCTCTTGACCGCAGGGCACTTCAGGAGGCAGTAAGAAACCACCTGGACATAGAAATACCGGAGTCGCCGCCCCACTACCGTTACCTGCGGCGCAGCGGTGGGCAGGATGCCGCGACCGGCAAAGGTTATCAGTTCGCGGTGGAAAGCGAAGCGGGCATTCAGGTCATCCTGACCATGTTCGGCGACCTGGAAGACCAGTGCCGCCGCCCGCGAGGGTCTGTCTCCCTATTGGTCGGCCATCTTTCCAGCGAGGAGGATTGCGCTACTCTTCCGTGGCTGCAACGGCGAGTGGGCGAAGGACAGCGGATCCTCGCTGCCGACCTGCGCGGGACAGGACAGAGCTTTCCCTACTCATGCGGATCCAGCGACATGCTCGAACCCTATGGAGCCGACTATCTCTATGCCAGCTTCGGCAGCATGATGGGCGAGAGCTACTTGGGACGGCGGGTATTTGACCTCTTGCGCACGATAGACTTCCTCGAAGAAGGCGGCGCCGAGGTGCATCTTATTGGCCGCGGCGTTGGCTCGGTGCCGGTGGCGTTGGCAGCGCTCTTGCACGCTTCCCAGCCGACCTGTGAGCTTGTTCACTATCTTCCAAGCTACCAGCTGCTCATCGACAAACCCTTGCACAATTGGCCGTTTTCGTGTTTCATTGAGAACTGTCTCGAAGCGTTCGACCTGCCCGACATCTACAGTGCGCTTGGCGACAGGTTGAAGAAATGTGATCCCTGGGGGCCCTGGATTTGACGTTGCCTCCCTCTACGGGTCCGCACGGCCACAAACCAGTCAAAGGGAGAATTGGAAATGTCATATCGCGACCCTGATTTCCTGCGCGACCACATTCGCAGCATCATCTCCTTTTACCACCCCACCTGCATCGACAACGAGTACGGCGGCTACATTAACCAAATGCGCGACGACGGCTCGGTCTTCGACCGCATGACCAAGCACCTGGTAGGGACCTGCCGCTTTGTTTACTGTTACTCGATGGCGTCGTTGGCGTTAGAGGAGCCTGCCTACCGGGACGCGGCCGCGCATGGGCTGCGGTGCCTCATGGATTCCCACCGGCAGCCTGACGGCGGATTCGCGTGGGTGCTGAATGGCCGGGAAGTGGAGGACGGCGACCGTCACTGCTACGGGCACGCTTTTGTACTTTTGGCGGCGGCGGCCGCGGCAAAGGCGGGTGTCGACGGGGCGGTTGGATTTGCCGCCGAAGTCTATGACTTGCTAGAGACGCGCTTCTGGGAGCCGGATGCGCAACTCTACGCCGACTTGATCGCGGCCGGCGACTGGAACGCGATCGATCCCTACCGCGGGCAGAACGCCAACATGCATATGTGCGAGGCGATGCTATGCGCATACGAGGCCACCGGCGAGGCCCGTTACCTGGACCGCGCCCACCTGCTGGCGCGGCGTATCTGCGTCGACCTGGCCGATGAAGCGGACGGGCTTGTGTGGGAACATTACCGTACCGACTGGACGCACGACTGGGACTACAACAAGGACGATTCCCAGAACCTGTTCAAGCCCTACGGCTACTTGCCGGGTCACTTTACCGAGTGGTCCAAGCTGCTGCTCATCCTGGAACGTTACCGTCCGGAGGATTGGATGCTGCCCCGAGCCCAACATCTCTTCGACGTAGCGCTTGAGAAAAGCTGGGACGACGACAACGGCGGCATGCACTACACTTTCACGCCTGACGGCACCATTCTCGACCGCGACCGCTACTACTGGGTGCTGTCGGAAACTTTCGCGGCCGCGGCGGCTCTGGCGTTGCGCACCGGCGATGACAGCTACTGGGACTGGTACGACAAGGCATGGACCTACTCCGACAAGCACTTTGTCGATCATGAGTACGGCGGCTGGTACCGTATCCTTGATGCCAACAATCAGAAATACGACGATCTCAAGAGCCCGCCTTCCAAGACCGACTACCACCCGCTGGGCGCTTGCTACGAGACGCTGGAGGCATTGCGTCTGGCAGGCGTCTAAAGGCGAGGAGTGCGTGGAGAGGAGTGGGAAGATAGACACCTCTTCGCACACATCTATCCAGGCCGCGGTTGCCCTTTGCGAGAGCGCGCCCGAAACGGCAGGGCGCAGTTTACCACTGTGGTCGCGAATTGACTCTGGCTGAGTAGTTACCTCGAACCAGGTAACCCGCGTACTGTCACGATGCCGTTCCTGGCCTTTTGTACCGCTCCACAGCGCTAGACTGCCCACGCAATTGCCTTCAGCGGACCCAAGCAGTCGTGGCGCCTCCAATCTCCTCCTGGAACGAACCACAGTTTAGCCTGCCACCCCAAATTTCTCTGCGTTTGCCTCAACTTAAAAACGATGTATACTTTGCTTAGACTCATACCTACTCCGAGACTTTCCGCATCGATCTCCAAGCTGAGGCTTAGGCATTTAACCTGTTCTTGTCCACTTCATCCAGCGGAAAGGCCATAGCTGCCATGTGAACGCCTTTTTAGTGAATCGCTGAAGTTGGTGCTACCTTCGTTCGCAAACGCCCGTTTGTAGAGCAGGGGAGGTGACTCCGGAGAAAACGCTTCGAGGTAAATCAGTCAAACCGGCAGCAATCGATTCTGCCCCGCCATTGGAAAGGAGAAGCGCAAGATGAGCAAGAATCTTTCACGTCGGGACTTTCTGCGCATTGGAGCTGGGAGCATGGGCGCTGCGGCACTGGCGGCCTGTGCCGTGCCTACGACCGTCGAGGTAGAGGTAACCGCCGTTCCTGTCAGACCTGAAATCGTCCAGCTTGAGTACGCGGGTGTTCACGCCCCTTCGGGCCTGGTCGGAGAATTGAAGAGGAACCTGATAGTCCAATTCAACGAAGAAAACCCGGATCTACGTCTGGAGTATACCTGGGGCGCGGCGCGTACTGCAGGTACGCTGGCATCAGAGGCGCTCATGGCCGACATCGCCGCAGGAATTCCACCGGACCTGGTCGATTTTGAACCGGCCTCGGTGCCGCTGTGGGCGGAAAACGAAGCCCTGATCGATCTTACAGACAGGATGAGCGCGGCCGACCTCACCACCGACCTATTCTACAAGGCGGTCAATGACCAGAACTTGTGGAAAGGCAAGTGGTATACCTTCCTCTACTCGATGGACGGACGCGTCCTCTACTACAGAAAGGACCTGTTCCGAGAGGCCGGTCTCGATCCAGATAGCCCGCCCACACACATCGATGAGATTGCTGTGGCTGCGGAGGCGCTGACGAGCAAGACCGGGGAGCGCTACGAATCGATCGGCTTCATCCCGTGGGCCTTCCAGGGCCGCTGGATATACACGTGGGGATTCAGTTGGGGGGCCCAATTCATGAATCCCGATACACTTGAGCTGACCGTGAACCATCCGCAAGTAGTGGCCCTGTGGGAATGGATGAGGGAGTGGCGAGACCAGTACGGCGGCATCAATGTGATCACTTCCTTTACCGAAGCGTTCGGCGCGCAGGCCCAGGATCCGTTCATCATGGGCGTGGTGCCGATGATGATCAACGGCAACTGGATGATCTCCAACTTCAGCAAATATGCCCCTGACATGGACTATGGCGCCACCTGGATTCCTTACCCGCGCGAGGGCGGGCAAGAAGCCACCTGGACCAGTGGCTGGAGTTGGGCCATCCCCTCTGGCGTAGGCTACCTGGACGACTCGTTCAGGGCTCTAACTTGGCTGGCACGGCGTGACAACATCGAAGCCTACAATCTGGGAAGGTCGAATTTCTCGCCTTACATCGAGCATGGTGAAAGCCCTGCGTTCCGCGAAAACCCGGCGATGAGCTTCTTCGTCGATACCTTGCCCTTTGCCGGCATCATGCCGCCGACGCCGATGAGTGATATGGCATGGGCGGGCCTGAGTGACGCATTCGACGATATCATGCACGACAAGGTGGATGTGCAAGAGGCGTTGGATGATCTGAACGTCAGACTCAACGAAGAGTTGCAGCAATACCTGTAGCCAAGGACCGCTGCACGGGAAGAGGCGTGTGAAATCTTCGAAAAGTGAGTAGAGAGGAGCGAGAATGAGATGCGCTCTCTCGCTTCTCTCTGCCCCCCTCCTTCATAAGGAAAGGAAAGGTTCGTGTTAGAGTCGGTCCGGGAAAGCAGGATCGTACGCCGCAAGCTGATGTGGGGACTCTTTTTTATCTCCCCTTGGCTCATCGGCTTGATATGTTTTACCGCCTATCCGATCGGCGCTTCTTTGGTCTTTAGTATGACCGACTACGACATCATGTCGCCGCCGAAATGGGTGGGTCTCGAAAACTACGTCGACATGCTCTTCGACGACGCTCTGTTTTCCAGGAGCCTCTCCAATACAATCATCTTTGCCCTGCTGAGCGTACCCACGTCGATTGCTGTTGGTTTCGGGCTTGCCCTTCTCCTCAATCAGAAGGTGCTGGGAGAGTCGGTTTTTCGCACCATCATTTTCGTTCCTACGCTGGTGCCTAGCGTGGCGCTGGCCATCATGTGGCTATGGCTATTCAACCCCCAGTTTGGCGTCGTAAACGGGCTGCTGTGGGAGCTTTTCGGCATCAACGGGCCTGGCTGGCTCACCGATGAAGACTGGTCCAAACCCACTCTTCTGCTCATGTCGCTATGGACCGTTGGCTATGGAGTAGTCATATTTCTGGCGGGCTTGCAGGATATTCCCCAGTCGCTCTATGAAGCTGCCGAGATCGACGGCGCCGGCGTTGGCCAAAAAACGCGCCATGTGACGATACCACTGCTCACCCCGGTTATTTTCTTCCAGCTTGTCATTTCGATCATTGCGATTTTCCAGATATTCACAGCTCCTCACGTCATGACAGGAGGCAGTGGACAGCCGGCCAAGTCGCTGCTTTTCTACGTGATGTATCTTTATCGTCAAGCCTTTGTTTATATGAGAATGGGCCATGCCAGCGGAATGGCCTGGATACTGTTTCTGATTATTCTCGCCTGTACTTTGGTCATCTTTCGCACTTCTGGATGGGTTCATTACAGCGGCGGCGAGAAAGGGACGACGACAGATACCTAACGCGCCGGCGCCAAATCAGGAGGCCACCCGGTCAAGTCCCGCCGCCGCGCAGGGCTGCAACCAACCCACATTGCCATGTTATCAAAAACGGACACGTCCGCGCTTGAAACGAATTGGACCCTCTTGTTCACGCGTTTCCTCTTGCTTGCCATCCTCCTGACCATATCGGTCATGTTCATTCTTCCCTTTTTCTGGATGCTCATGACTTCGTTGAAGGCGCCCGTGGAGTTGATGAAATGGCCGCCCGGCTGGTTTCCCGACACATTCCGCTGGCAAAACTACGAGGCGGCCGTGACATACATTCCGTTCTTTCGCTACGTAGGCAACACGATGGTGATCACGCTCGGCTCTATCGTTGGCGTACTGATCTCTTGTCCAATGGTAGCGTATGGATTCTCGCATATCAACTGGCCGGGGCGGGATGTCCTCTTCGTAGTGATGCTGATGACCATTATGATCCCATTCCCGGTTACAATGCTTCCGCTCTATGTGCTTTTCGCCAGAATCGGTTGGATAAACACCTATCTGCCTCTCGTATTGCCGCTCTTCTTTGGAGTTCCCTTCTACATATTCCTGCTGCGGCAGTTCTTCATGACGATTCCTGGTGAGTTGACCGACGCCGCCCGAATCGACGGGGCATCCGAGCCGCGTATTTACTTGCAACTGATCCTGCCTCTGACGAAGCCGGCACTGGCAACCGTTGTCCTCTTCCAGTTTCTGAGCAGTTGGTCGGACTTCCTTGGACCACTGCTCTACTTGAGAGATAGTGATATGTTCACGATTGCTGTCGGGCTGCAGATGTTCCATTCCGAGTACGATACTGAGTTCCATCTGTTGATGGCAGCCTCGACCGCACTTACAGTACCCATCATTGTTATCTTCTATCTGGTACAGCGCACCTTCATACAGGGCATTACCTTGACTGGGCTACAAGGAACCTGATCTGCCCTCGATTTGAATTCTTGCTTTATTCGTAACTACTAAGCCATTTACAGTGCCTGTCTTGACCAGCCCTTTATCCCTGCCGCCATTCGGGCTTTGTGATGGCGTATTCGGTTGGCAACCGCCAAGTTGGTTGGGGCGCACTGTCGGCATGCCACGATGGTGGGAAAGAACCAGCACGGTGGGTAGCCAGAGGGGGGCGTTGCGGGGGCGCAGCCCCTGCACAAGGGAGGGCCGAAGGCCCGACCGCCCATATGCAAAGAAATAGTATAGAAGAGTGAGGAGAGAGTAAACAGCTCCACTCGCCTCATTCAGGATCGCAAAATAGTTGTGGCTGCGTAGTTTCCTTTATTCTCAAGTGCGTGTAGTTTAGGAGGAACCAAGGCAACTCCCTGTCGGTTGCGCTTCCCCCAAACCTGACATTTTGCCTGCGCATCATTTCCAGAGATAGATTGGCCGAACACGGCAGGAGGAGGACCCAGGATGAAGGTTGAAGAGATCGCGTTGGCCCGAAAAAAGTATCAGGACGATGGCTTCCTGGTCTGCCCGGACCCGCTGCTCCCGCATGATCTGGTAGAAGAGGCCGCAGCTGGTATGGACGAATTGAGGGCGGGAAGGTACGAAACGGGCATTCCGCCGCGCCCATCGTCCTGGAGCCCGGGAGACGATCCCAATTCGCTTTGTAAAATTGAGATGCCGCAGATTGCCAGCCATGCCATTATGGACCTTGTGTCACACACGGCGTTGGGGGCAAAAGCGGCCGAGATCACGGGCGCCGAAGCGGTGCAGGTGTGGTGGGTGCAGATGCTCTATAAGCCGCCGATTGTCGCCGGACAGCAAGTGCGTACACACGTTGGCTGGCACCAGGACTACAACTACTGGGGGATTTGGGAAGATGACAGCGAGTTGTTCACGGCCTGGGTCGCGCTGAGCGATGTCGCCCCTGATTGCGGCCCGATGAATTTTGTGGTCGGTTCCCACAAGTGGGGGTTGTCCACCAAGAGCGACTTCTTTTCTCAGGATTACGATGCCCTGCGCGACGCTATCCAGGCTGAGCAGAATCAGGAGTGGCAAGAGGAGCCTGCCATCTTGCCGCCGGGCAGTGCCAGCTTTCATCAAAAGCTGACATTTCACGGCAGCGCCCCCAACCTGTCCGCGCAGCCGCGTCGAAGTTTCGCTGTTCACATGCGCACGGAGAAGTCGCGTCCGAAGGATAATGTCCGCCAGGGGCTAACCACATTCATCGACGATCCACGCTACTGCCCCATAGTCTTCGGGGATGCCGGTGCGCTGAAGTAAGCTGAAATAGATAGCGCCGCCTCCCTCCACATGGCTGCGACAGCACAACTCGATCTTCCTGATCAATGTATAATGAATACGTTCACAGATTGCCTTGCGTATTACTCAACAGGAGTATAAGGCTATGCCCGTCAAACCATACAACATCCAACAGTCCAAGGCCCTGCTTGACCGCTCCGACGAGTTGATTGTGCGCGGATGCCAGGGGCACAAGCGCAGTCACGATATGCTGGAACTCGGCTATCCAGTCTTTACGCAGCGCGCTGCCGGCGCTCGCTTCTGGGACGTGGACGGTAATGAGTATCTGGACTATCTGATGGGCTTTGGCCCCATCCTGCTTGGCTACAACGACCCCGTCATCAATGCCGCGGTCCAGGCGCAGATGGAGGAGGGCACCATCTACAGCACAGCGCACCCCAAGGAGTTGGAGGTCGCGGAGATGCTGATCGATCTGATTCCCGCTGTGGAGATGCTCGGGTTCCTGATCGGGGGCAGTGCGGCCACGTCGGCGGCGGTGCGGCTTGCCAGGGCGTATACGGGCCGTGACAAGGTCATCCGCAGCGGTTACCACGGATGGCACGACTGGTCACGCACCGAGGACGAGGGCGCGCCCTCCGTTATCGCGCCGCTTACGATTGAAGCTCCCTACGGCGATCTCGACGCTTTGGAGGACATCTTCAAGCAGAACGACAACGAGGTTGCCTGCGTGATCATGGAGACGATCCGCGACAGCGGGCCGCCGGAAGGCTTCCTGCAAGGCTGTGTGGATATGGCCCATCAGTACGGCGCGCTCTGTATTTTTGACGAGGTCAAGGTCGGCTTTCGGGTGGCCTACGGCGGCGCAGGGGAATACTATGGCGTCACCCCTGATCTGACGGCCTTTGCCAAGGCCTGCGCGAACGGATATCCCGGCAGTTTTATAGGCGGCCGCAAGGATATACTCGGCTCGCCGCAGTGTCAGTCCAGCTGGATGGCGGCAACGTTTCATTGCGATCTTCCCAGCCTGGTTGCCATTGAGACCGTCATCAAAGAGGTTAAACGGCGCGACGGCATTGCATACCAGTGGAAGATCGGCAACCGCCTGATCGAAGGCATTAATGCGGCATGCGAAGAGGGCGGGCTGGGCTACCGGTTGACCGGCACCGGGCCGATGCCTACACCGGTGATGGAGGAGGAGGACAAGGACCGCTGTATCGCGATGCTACAGGGGTGCCTTGCGCGCGGATACTACCTGCATCCCATGCACCCGATGTTTCTGACTCTCTCCCACACGGAGCAGGATATCGAGGACACGATCACTGCGGTGCAGGAGTCGATTGCGGATCTGGAGTGAGGATTCAAGAGGCGGAACGGCTCAGAGGCAGCAGATGGTTAGTTTGCGTTGAGCGTTCCTACACAGAATGAACATAACAAACTGATCGATGACGAAAGAGCGGATGAGCGAACGAATTGAAGTGCCCGTTGTGGTGAACCAGGGGCAGGTCGGATTCTATGTGGACAACGGCTATCTGGCCGTGCCCAACCTGTTAAACGCGGCTGAATTGGATGAATTGAAGCAGGACATAGTCAAAGTCGCCCGCGGTGGATATCCCAATTTGACTATTGAACCGGTGCCGCCAGAACTAAGCGATGAAGAGGTTCTTTCCAAGATTCTGGCTATCCACCAGCCGCATTATGTTAGTCCGGTGATGGAGAAATACACGCGACACCCGAAGATCAGCGGCGTGCTCAGCCAGATAACGGGCGCGCATCTGGCGCACTGGTCGGGGAATGTGAAGTGCATGCAGTCGATGCTCTTTATCAAACCGCCTGGCTATCAGGGACAGTCCTGGCATCAGGACGAAAACTACATTCCCACTCGCGACCGCTCGTTGATCGGCGCCTGGATTGCGATTGACGATGCCTACGTTGAGAACGGTTGCATGTGGGTGATCCCGGGTTCGCAGCGGCCGGGTTATCTTTACCCCACGCGCAGACACGGTAACCCGGGCGAATTCGACACGCACGACGACATGGCAACCGGGTTCGACGAATCGCCGCAGATTCCGGTCGAGGTCAAGGCCGGCAGTGTCGTCTTCTTCAACGGTTATCTGCTGCATCAGTCCTTGCTCAATCGCACGCAGGACTGCTATCGCCGTGTACTGGTCAGCCACTATCTGAGCAGCGAATCATTGCTGCCTTGGGTCAAGACTGCGGATGAGCAGCCAGTGGCGCGCGTTGACGTGCGGCGAGTTTTTCCGGTGGCGGGGGTTGATCCGTATGCATGGAAGGGTTACGAAAAGAGTCCTGCAGCCGAAACACAGCTTTACATCCGCAAGGCGACCTTCGACGAAGACTGAGAGTCTCGAGTCGGGCAAACTTAGAGTAAATCGAGTCGAACTGCATCCCGGTAGAGAGTCCGAATTGCCCATCGCCCCACCTACGTCCTCAATCGGAGACTGAGAATCCATGACCAAGCAGTCCCTGGCAGGTTCAAGCTGCCTAATTGAAGAGATTGATTTTGAAGGTTGGAAGGCCGTTAGCCTCAGCAACGGCCTGGTGAGCCTGGTGGCAGTGCCTGACGTTGGCGGCCGCATCATGGCCTACAATCTGGGGGACTACCCCTACCTGTGGTTTGACCGCAACCTCGCCGGCAAACTCTTTTCGGCTGAAGAGAATATGGGCGACGGCAGCATCGCGGCCTGGAAGAACTACGGCGGCGACAAGACCTGGCCGGCGCCGCAGGGCTGGGACCGCCCGGACCAGTGGCATGGCCCGCCTGACCCCGTGCTGGATACGGGACCCTATACGCTGGAAACTGTGGACTCGTCGGCTTCAGCGGCCTCAATCCGCATGACGAGCCAGCCAGACCCGCGCACCGGCGTCCAGATCTCCCGCCAGGTCACGCTGCATGCCGGCGGCGGCCGCGTCGGTCTCCATCTTGAGATGACAAACGTCTCCGATCAGGAGCGCACCTGGGGCATTTGGGATATCGTGCAGGTGGATGCCACGCGCAGAGACGACAACGGACAGGAGACCCACAACGAAGAGGCTTGGCTTTACGTTCCCACCAACCCGGACAGCTGCTTCGCGGGCGGCTACAATGTCATGTTCGGCGACGAGGACAACCCTGAATGGCAGCCCGAAGTGCGCCCCAACCTCTTAGGCGTGCAATATCTGTACCAGCTCGGCAAGATTGGCGTTGATTCGCCGTCAGGGTGGATCGCCTTCGTAAACCAGGCCTCGGACTACGCCTTCTGTCAGCGCTTTACCTATTACCCCGGCGAAGAGTATCCTGATGGCGGCGCCTCGGTCGAATGCTGGACAACCGGTCACGGGGAGCCAGTGGGCGGACTCGATTTCGGCAAGCTCAATCTCTTTCACGTGGAGGCGGAAATCCTGGGACCTCTTCGCAGAATGGCCCCGGGCGCAACACAGAGACTGGAGATTGACTGGTACGTCGCGCGCTGTCCCGGCCCGATCGTAAATGTGACGCATGCTGGCTGCGCCCATAGGCCCTTGGAAGCCGACTCAATCAGTTCTGGAATCCGCCTGACTGGAGTCTTCGGCCTCTTTCACCTGGGTAACGTGCAGCTGGTTTGGCTGGATGGCGATGAACGGACGTTGGCATCTGAAACGCTGGCCCTCGTCAATCCGCTCAACGTGCTGCGAGTCGACTGCGTTCGCCGGCCGCCGCCGGGCGCCAGGGTCGCGCAGTTGCTTCTATGCGACGCGCAGGGCGAGCCCATTTCGCCTCTCGACCGGTGCACTATCCCCACTTCATAGGAGGAACGATCCTTTGGAGCTACTCAACCCTTACGCGCATCTGCGCGGTTTCAATTACACGCCCAGTACGGCTGTCAACGACATCTCCTTCTGGCGTGACTACGATGAAGGATTGGTTGAGCGAGAGCTTACTTATGCCCAGCGGCTGGGTCTGAACAGCGCCCGCCCATTCCTTGCTTACGTCGTTTATGAACACGATCCCAATAGTTTCTTGAACCGACTAACCCATTTTGTGCGTACGGCGCACGACCGCGGGATCAGCGTGATGCCGGTGGTGTGGGACTCCTGTTTCGACGACACGATGCCCACAATCGGTTCGACGGAGAACAAGTGGATTCCTAATCCCGGCGTCCAACGGCTCGGGCCTGAATTCTGGCCGGCCGGTGAAGCATATTGCCGCGACCTGGTGCAGACCTTGGGGCCGGAGCCTGGCCTGACCATGTGGGACATTATGAACGAACCTATGATCACGAGCTGGGTAGGGGAAGAAGTCCCGCAGCGAGACGAACGCATCAGCACAATCTGGAACTTCGTACATCATTTCTGTGGTGTGATGAAGGAACTCGACAGTGCGCATCCGATCACGGTTGGGGTGGCCAATGTGGCAACGCTGGCGCATGTGGAGACGCATGTGGATGTGCTCTCTTACCATGATTATCTACCTACGCGCGCCGCGATTCGCGCCCAGATCGACGACGGCTTGCGCGTGGCGAAGGCCAACCAGAAGCCGATTTTCATCTCGGAACTGGCCTGTCTGGCGCGCGCCAACCCGTACGACGTTACGCTGGAGATTTGCCAGGAAGCAGGAATTGGCTGGTATCTATGGGAGTTGATGATAGGCAAGAGCCGTTGGCGGGACATTCACGGCGTTGTCTATCCAGACGGAACGGTGCGGGATCCCAGCATTGTTGCGGCGATCCAGGGCTTTTTCCGCCGACGGGGACCGGACATGATCCCGCCTGCGGTTGACAAGGAGGGCGCCGCCACTCGGGTACTTGGCCAGGCAGAGGACTGGCTGGGCAAGGCTGACGGTGACTACGCGCAGGGTGTATCACTGCTTGAAACTATCGCCAACCTGCTGGAGACCGGCGAGCATGTGCCGATGAGTGACCCTCCCAGCGCCAGGGTGCTGGCCCTGATCGAAGCCGAGGAGAGCCCTGTGAATCGCGCCGAACTGAACCGCCTGCTTGTCTTGTGGGGTGAAACATTGTCGGCGGCACTTGTCCGTGCATAGGGATTGCCGCATTTCCCTGCATAGGACATGGTGTGAAACGCAAGGCGAAATACACATTGCGAAGTCGCGACCAAAAGGAATGTAAGAATGCGAACTCTGGTTTTTTGCGATGACAGCGCCCACCCTGCCTCGCTGACGCGGGACGGCCTGGCGGCCCTTGGGCAACCTGGGCTGCAGTTCGATTGGGTTGAGGATCCCGCTGGGTGGAGCACAGATAGTTTGAACCAATATCCTCTCGTTATCTTCTCCAAAGCCAACAACCGCTCGCGGGCGGACCATGAACCTTGGGCCAGCGAGGAGGCAGGACAGGCATTTGTCGACTATGTTGCCGGTGGCAGTGGTCTCCTTGTCCTACATTCGGGTACGGCTCTCTACGACAACACGCCATCGTTTTGCCGCCTATTGGGAGGCGTTTTCACCGGCCACCCGGCGCAGTGCCCTGTAACTGTCGCGCCGCGCGCCGACCATCCTCTGACGGCAGGAAGCGCGCCCTTCACACTGATGGACGAGCATTACATGATGGAGATGAACGATCCGAATGTGGACCTCTTTCTTCATAGCGAATCCGAACATGGCAGTCAACCGGCCGGCTGGACCCGCATCGAAGGAAAAGGGCGAGTCTGCGTACTCACTCCCGGCCACAACCCGGAAGTCTGGCGCCACCCCTCTTTCCAAGCTTTGCTGCGCAACAGCCTAGCGTGGTGCAGTCCGGCCTAAGAAAGGATATAAAGATGAGTCCAGCCGTCGCTCAATTGCCGCGCAGGCGCCTCGGCCGCACAGAACTAGAAATTCCCGTAATTCCATTCGGCACGCTGGGATTCAGCAACAGTTTCGGTTTCGTCAGCGACGAGGATGCCGTAGCCCTGATCAAACATGCAGTGTCTTTGGGCGCCAATCACTTTGATTGCGCCCGATGCTACGGGGACTCGATGCGCAAGCTGGGCCTGGCCTTGCGCGAGATCCCGCGTCAGGATGTAATCATTACAGGGCGTCTGTGCTGTCACTCGGATGCGCCTTGGGGCGGCTATCAAGGCGCGGGGGAGGCGGACTACTCAGCCGAACGCGCCGTCCGCGACGTGGAGGACCAGTTGGAGCTGCTCGGGACCGACTACTTCGACGGCATTATGATCCACGACCCCAATCGAATCGAACCCACGCTGGCCAGAGACGGTTCGCTTGCCGGTTTGCTTCAACTCAAGGCACAAGGCCTGGTGCGTAACGTTGGATACGGGATGGAACCGCACGACTTTCACTTGCAAGCAATTGCAACGGGCGACGTCGACCTGGTCCTTTGCTTTAACGACTATAATCTCGTCCGCCGGACGGCCGCGGACACGGTATTTCCTGCAGCTGCCGACGCCGATGTAGGCGTCTTAAATGGCTGGGCAATCCTGCGCGGCCTGTTGACCGGGGCCGACATTGACGAGGTGCTTGCGCAACGACGATACAGGAGAGACGACGCCGCGGAGGCTGCCCGCGCTTACTGGAACTGGTGTCGGGAGGAACAGATCGATCTATTGCAGTTGGCAATCCAGTTCTGCCTGCGAGAAAAACGCATCCATGGTAATCCTATCGGCAGCCTAAATGTAGAACAGTTGGAGGCCAACATTCGCGCCGCGTCGACGCCTCTGGACGAAGGCATTTGGACCAGATTCCAGGAAAGGTTCGGAGCCGGGGCGCGACAGTGAGGTGTTGGGAGCAATTCAGTCGTCCCACAGTGCAGGTCGTGTTGCAGGACGCTTCGAAGAATTATACCCGTGAAGCCAACCCAGGAGGCAAGCAATGACTCAAACCCCACCGCCGGTGCCGCGCCGCCGGCTCGGCCGGACTGAACTCTCAGTACCCGTAATTCCCTTCGGCACGCAGGGGTTCGGCAACCATTTCGGCTTTGTCAGCGATGAGGATGCTGTTGCTCTCATCAAACATGCCGTGTCGCTGGGCGTCAATCATTTTGACTGCGCCCGCTGTTACGGGGATTCGCTGCGCAAGTTGGGTCTGGCCCTGCGCGAGATCCCGCGCGAGGATGTCATTGTCACGGGCCGTCTCTGCTGCCACTCGAATGCGTCGTGGGGCGGCTACCGGGGTGACGGCGAGGCCGACTATTCGGCCGAACGGGTGACGCGGGACGTGGAGGACCAGCTAGAAATCCTGGGCACTGATTACTTCGACGGCATGCTGATCCACGACCCGAAACGCATCGAACCAACCCTGGCTAAAGACGGCACACTGGCCGGCCTGCTGCAGCTGAAGGCGAAGGGGCTGGTGCGAAACGCGGGATACGGGATGCGTGAGCACCATTTCCACCAGGAGGCGATCGCGACCGGCGACGTCGATCTTATTCTGTGCTTCAATGATTACAACCTCATCCGGCAGACTGCCACCGGGACCGTTCTGCCGGCGGCGGCCGCGGCCGACGTTGGCGTAATGAACGGCTGGTCGATCCTGCGGGGGTTGCTGACCGGCGTGGATATCGACAAGGCAAGAGAGCAGGGGCGTTACCGGAACGATCAGGATGTTGACGCGGCCCGCAGTATCTGGCAGTGGTGCCGCGAAGAGCAGATTGACCTCTTACAACTGGCGATCCAGTTCTGCCTTCGCGAAGATCGCATCCACGGCAACCCGATCGGCAGCTTGAACGCGGAGCAGCTGGAGGCGAATATTCGGGCCGCGGCGACGCCGGTGGACGAAAGTGTTTGGGGGAGGTTTGAGGGGGTATTCGGTGGCGGCGCGCAGATGTAGGGCGGCATAGCGGTGGGAGATGCCGCCGGATTTCCCCGATCCAATAGCACATTTTTCGACTCTTCTGGGGCATAGAGCTTGCTGCCGATTCTTCTGTAAGCAGATACCCCGCGCCTTGTGACCTGATTTCTTTATTTTGGAATTAGGGTGAGTACATGTCGCCTCCGTTTCTTGTACCCGGCCTGTAAAAAACCGTTTGACACAACAATTGTCATTGTAATATCATTACATTTACGCTGACGGCAAAGTAAGCCTTCTCAGCCCGTCGCACTGAATCCACTTGATGGCCCGGCCGCTACCGCACTCTCCAATACGGTATTCGCATGCAGACGTATACATTGTCAGGCAGACCTCTTACCCAAGGAGAAAAACAGCCATGCAGAAAAGACAGTTCAGCAGACGCGGATTCTTGACCCTGGCAGGCGCGACGGGCGGCGCGGCAGTTCTCGCGGCCTGTGCACCCGTGGAAGCGCCGGTTGACCAGGCGGCCGCTTCCGACTCGGGAGAGGCGATGCCAGATGTCGAGCCAGTTACGGTGCGGGCGTGGATGGGCGAGCGCTACACACCGACACCATGGACCAGCCGTTCGGCCGAGCACGCAATCGTCATAAACGCGCCGCGTATTCTGGCCGAGCGCTACACCGAGCTAAACCCTGGAACTGAGATCGTATACGAAGAAGGTTCCGCCGGCGAGGACGAATTCGCCTGGCTCACTGCCGGCGCGGCCGCGGGAACGGCGCCGAACCTGGTGCGCAGTGCGCACAATTTCGCTGTCCAGAACGGTTGGGCGGTACCAATGGACGACTTTCTCGCCCAGCCCAACCGCTACGCGCCGCAGTATGATGGGTGGATAGACATTTTCTGGCCCACCTTCATGAACTCGCTCATTCAGCCGGATGGGAAGATCTACAGTGCACCAATTGACAACATCTGGCCCAACATCCAAGTCGGCCTCGCTTACAACAAAGAGTTGCTCGATGAACTGGGCCTGGATCCGCCTGGCACCTGGTCTGCCGAAATGGAGGTGGCCAAGGCTTTGAAGGAGGCCGGAGGCGGGTTGGCTCCCTGGCCGAACGAGGCAGCCAGAGGCGACCTCTGGGCTTTAGCGCTGCAGATCCTGCCGTCAATGATGCAGACGGTCTGCCCGGATATGGACCTCAACGGCGATAAGTTCGTTGGTATCGAAGAGGCCTTGCCCGCTTACCGCGCCGGTATCATCGGACCGAACACGCCGATCTATAAACGCGCCTTTGCCGAAATGTACGAACTGGCCAGCTACTGGATTGACGGTTTCAACACAGTCGATGTCGATCAGCTATGGCGTCAAGGTGACATCGGCTTGCGCTATTCGGGTACATGGGAGTTCTCGCAACTGGCCAACGACCCCAATGTCACCTTTGAGCGCGGCTTCCTGCCGCCTCCGCTGCCGAATAGCATGGACATCCCAGCAACCGACACATTGCCGGGCGCCACCGACCCGCCGCGCACGACAGCCGGTGATGGAACTGTGCCGGGGGATGTGCTGAAGGCCGAACAGGGAACAGAGTTTGTCGCCATGGCGTCCTCGACTGAAAAGGATGGCAACCTGGACGAGTCGATCGATGTCTGGATGTTCATCACGGAACCGCAGAACAATGCCTTTATGGTCAACGAGAATCAGTCGCGCATCTCTTCGGCCAGGGACGCCCCGCTCGGATCGATCTGGTCGGAGATCGCCACCTTCAAGTTGCCCCTGTACGATTACACCATCGTCTGGTGGGGCCAGGGCTGGTACTGGGACAGGGACAACTTCATGCGGTGGCGGCCGGTCTTTGTCGAATGGATTACAGGCCAGATCGATGAAGAGACCTTCTTCCGGCGGCAAGAAGAAGAGTTTGCCGCCGGCGCGCAGCGTTATGAAGAAATTCTGAAGGAGCAGACCTCCGACAGCTAGGAATTAGTATGAACCGGTGGTCAATGCTCTGGTCAGGCATTGGCCACCGTCCTCGGACTACTGGTCGCTAATCTCCGGTTTTTGCCAATGATGGGAAGATGCCGGCTGCTTGCGGCTGTCGCGGTGGATTGAGCGCAGGCACAGGATCGTTTGCGCAACATCAACATCTCCGAAGAGTTCGACCAGCCCCAAGTCATCACTGACGGATAAGGCTCGATCATTCTGAACGTGCGCGTGACTGAGGACGGAAAGGCGCGCGGCAACGCACTGCTTCAGGCACGGCTCGAATCCGGAGGGGGCATCATCATCCCGGAGTGGAACAATACTAAGGCAGACGGACCTAAAGGGGTGCATCCCAGATTCTTGGACAGCCGCTGTCTGAATCAAGAGTGGTCAGTGCTTCGTTTTTTGTGACCCCTCCCGTACAAGGAACTTAGATAGGGAATGGACAGGACAGTTGTAGCAAGATATTCATGCCATCGGCCCTCTTTTTGGCGCCATGCTTGACCAACCCTTCAGCGCTAGCACCATTCAGGATTTCTTCGCAACATCGTTGGTTGGCGGCAGGCACACTGCCAGGCAGGCGCACCGCTGCGAAGAAGGCGCACCGGTGGGTGAGGCATGTTTTTGGAGGGGGGCGTTGCGGGGGCGCAGCCCCTGCACAAGGGAGGGCCGAAGGCCCGACCGCCATAAAAGAGAAATAAGGAGCGGGAGATCGCCTCGGTCGCCCTGTGCAAGGTCGCGAATTGATTGTGGCTGAGAAGTTGCGGATTTTCTGGGACGGCGAAATAGGGCGCAACGAATCGACACGATAGTGTGGGATGCACCCGCCAAAAAATATCGTTTGACATGAGAGCGATTGTTAACTTATCATGCCTCGAACACGGCTTGAAGGGGGAGATTACCTGACACCTCTCGCCGAACCCAGCGGATGGCTCGACCACTCCCGCACTCACCAACCTTGTCCTCGTATTCCGCAATCGTAGACAGTTGTAGTTAAAGCCTTTACCTAAGGAGAGTTACGACCATGCAGAAGAGACAGTTAAGCAGGCGCGGATTTTTGTCCCTGGCAGGCGCAACCGGCGGCGCCGCGTTACTGGCGGCCTGTACTGTGGAAGTTGACGTCGACCAGGGAGCGACAACAGACAGTTCAAGCGAGGCGATGCCCGATGTCGACCGCGTCCCGGTGCGCGTATGGATTGGCGGCAGTTACACGCCGACGGAATGGACCAGCCGTTCAGCCGAAAATCCGATCGTCGTGAACGCGCCGCGCATCCTCGCAGAGCGCTATCACGAGGAGAACCCCGGCACAGAGATCGTGTACGAAGAGGGCCCTGGCGGCGAGGATTATTTCGCCTGGTTGACCGCGGGAGCGACGGCAGGCACGGCGCCCAACCTGGTGCGCAGCACGCACAATTTTGCAGTGCAGAACGGTTGGGCCGTACCGATGGACGACTACCTGGCCCAGCCCAACCGCTACGCGCCGGACTATGACTCCTGGATGGACATTTTCTATCCTGCCTTTATGAACTCGCTGATTCAGCCGGATGGCAAAATCTATTGCGCGCCAATCGACAACATCTGGCCCAATGTCGAGGTCGGCCTGGCTTACAACAAGGAAACGCTCGACAGCATGGGCCTGGAGCCGCCAGCGACGTGGAGCGCACAGATGGAGGTGTCCCAGGCGCTGAAAGAAGCTGGCGACGGACTGGCGCCCTGGCAGGTCGAGCAGGGGACCGGCAACCTGTGGCCGCTGGCACTGCAGATCCTGCCCTCGATGATGCAACCTGTCTGTCCGGATATGGACCTTAATGGGGACAAATTTGTTGGCGTAGATGAGGCGCTCCCGGCCTACCGCGCCGGCATCATCGGTCCGAATACGCCGATTTACAAGCGCGCTTTTGAGGAAATGTACGAGCTGGCAACCTACTGGATCGACGGATTCAACACGGTCGACATCGACCTGCTTTGGCGAGAGGGAAAGGTGGGACTGCGTTATTCGGGGTCTTGGGAGTTTTCCCGCATGGCCAATGACCCCAACATAACTTTCGAGAGAGGCTTCCTGCCGCCGCCGCTCCCCAACAGCAGTGAAATCCCAGCGACGGACAGCACGCCCGGCGCCACCGATCCGCCGCGCACGACTGCCGGTGACGGAACGGTGCCCGGCGATCTGCTGACCGCCATTCAGGGATCAGAGTATGTCACGATGGCATCCTCGACTGAAAAGGACGCCAATCTGGAACAGACGGTTGATTTCTGGATGTTCCTTACCGAACCGCAGAACAACTCATTCCTCGTCAATGAGAACCAGGCTCGCATTTCTTCGGCCATGGACGGGACGCTCGGATCGATTTGGCAGGAGATTGCCACTTTTGAATTGCCTCTCTATGAATATGCCATCGCCTGGTGGGGACAGGGCTGGTATTGGGACAATGACAACTTCATGCGATGGCGGCCTGTCTTCATCGAATGGATTACCGGCCAGATCGATGAAGCGACCTTCTATGAGCGGCAGGAGGAGGAGTTTGCCGCAGGCGCGCAGCGCTATGAGGAAATTCTGGAAGAGCAGACGGACGACAGCTAGGAATTCGCATGAACCGGTGGTCGGTGCTCTGGTCCGGCATCGGCCACCGACCTCGGACTACTGGTCGCAAATTACAGGTTTTTGCCGACAATGGGAAAAGGACGGCTGCTCGCATTCGCCGTAATTGGATTGCTACTGGCGGCTATTGCGGTTGACTATGTGCAAGCGCAGGCGCGCTTGCCGAACATTTCGATCTCCGGAGAGTTTGACCAGCCCAAGGTCATCGCCGACGGCAAGAGCTCGATCATTTTGACAGTGCGCGTGACTGAGAATGGTCAGCCGCGCGGTAACGCGCTGCTGCAGGCCTGGCTTGAATCAGGGGGCGGCCTCTTCATCCCCGAGTGGAACTATACCGGTGAGGACAGGTGGGCGGAGATGGCCGGATCGTTCAGTTCCTCGTGTACCCTTGGACAGATGTTTAGCAGAAACGCGCTCCCTATACTGGCCGCAACCATCTTCACAGGGCAATCGCATCTGACTTTGGGCAAGGAAATTTTCGGTCGTGTTTGACAAGGCAGGTAATGACAAATAGAGTTCGTTGGCAGATTTTTGAAGAGTAACAGCTATCAGTAAGAAACTGTGAACGACTGCCGGAATGCAGTGAACCCTTCATCAACACGCCATAATTGGCGTCATCTGCGCCGCTTTACTCCCTGATTTAACCCTTCTCCAGCGGACTCTTACAAGGTCCTGGCCCGATTAGATGCGATTGTACTGCTCCAGGACCAGGGCAATCGCATTTATATTTGGGCAAGAAAAGTTGGGTAGTTGCTGAAGAAGCAGGTGATGAAGAAAGTATTCCTTGGCAGATTTTCGAAAAGTAACGGCTATCGGCCAAAAGGGCCATATTGCGACTGTTGAGAAGCAGTGAAACCTTCATCTACACGCCATATTTCGCAACAGTTGCCCCGAACTTGGCTTTTTTCGAGCAGTCTCACGAGGTCCTGACCCAATTTGATGCAATTGCTCTCTCCCATGAAAAAACCCCTTTCTAACATGTTGTCCAATGTAGTAAAATTGAGGCGTCACCACCTATCGACGACGGATTTTTCATGTTACTGAGAGGAGTGTAAACCATGGAAAAGACCCGTATCAGTAGACGTCAGTTTCTAACTCTGGCCGGCACGGCGGGGGGCGCCGCGTTGCTTGTGTCTTGCGCCCCGACAGCAACCACGGTAGATCAGCCGGCAGAGACGGGAGGCGAGGCGGAGGAGGCTGCGCGGCCGGACGCCGACCGGACGGGGGTCCATTGCCAGTTGAACTGGTACTCGCCGACCGAGTGGACCAACCGCTCGGCCGAACAGCCCGTTGTGGTCAATGCCACCCGCATTCTGGCCCAACATTTCGAAGAGACGAATCCGGATATCGAGATCATGTGGGACGAGGATCTGGGCGGTTTCGAAGGGATGACCGCGAAAGTGGCCGCGGCAGAGGCGCCAGATCTCGTGTGGAGTGGCCACAACTTCGCGGTGCAGAACGGTTGGGCCTTACCGATTGGCGAATATCTGGACCAGCCCAATCCCTACGCACCGGAGTACGAGGCCTGGCGTGATATCTTCTATCCCTCATACATGCTCTCTCTGAAGCAGCCCGACAATCTGGAGTATTGCGCACCAATCGACGCAATCTGGCCCAACATCGAGATCGGCCTGGCCTACAATAAGGATATGCTCGCAAGCTTGGGCCTGGAACCGCCGGCCACCTGGACCCAGGAGAAAGAGGTGGCCAGGGCGTTGAAGGAATCAGGCGACGGCTTCGCCCCTTGGCCGCTTGCGAAGGATGCTGGCGACCTGTGGCCCCTGGCATTGCAGATCCTGCCTTCCATGATGCAGCCCATCTGCCAGGAGATGGACCTCAATGGCGACAAGTTTGTGGGCATTGAGGAGGCGTTGCCAGCCTTCAAGAGTGGTCTTATCGGACCCAAGACGCCAATTTACCGACGCGCCTGGGACGAAATGTACGAACTTGGCACCTACTGGCTTGACGGGTTCGCCACGACCGATATCGACCTCTTGTGGCGCCAGGGCGAAATCGGGTTGATGTACGCCGGCTCATGGGATTTCTCGAAAATTGCCAACGATCCCAACGTCACCTTCGAGCGTGGCTTCGTGCCGGTACCCATTCCCGACAGCAGCGATATCCCGGCCACGGCAACCGAGCCGGGAGCCGTCGATGCCCCGCGGACAACGGCCGGTGACGGCACGGTGCCCGGCGATCTCATCAACGCCATTCAGGGGGCCGAAACCGTGATCCTGGCTTCTTCGGTGGGGTCACGCAACAACCTGGCTGAAACGATCAATTGGTGGCAATTCATCACTACGCCTGAGAACAACTCCTTCATGGTCAACGAGAACCAACGACGCATTTCCTCCGCCGTCGATGGGTCCCTTGGACCCATCTGGCAGGAAATTGCGATGTTCCAGTTGCCGCTGTATGAGTATGCCATCGCCTGGTGGGGCATGGGGTTGTATTGGGACAACGACAACTTCATGAAGTGGCGGCCGATTTTCGTGGCGTGGCTCACAGGTCAGATCGATGAAGAGACTTTCTTTGAGCGCCAGCACGAGGAGTTCGCGGCAGGCGCTGCGCGATACGAGGAGATCATGAAGGAGCAAGCGGAAAGTTAGTAGTCTGCTTCGACCGTGCGGTGGCCGGCGCGTGTTTCGGCAGGGTTTGTGGGGCATCGTCCCATAGCCCTGCCATCCTATGAGAGACAGAAAGAACGCCAAAGCAGATGACGGGAAGAGTACGGCTGCTGGCAATGGCTTTAATCGGGCTGTTGCTGGCGGCCATTGTCGTGGACTATGTGCAAGCGCAGGCGCGCTTGCCGAACATCTCTATTGTCGGGCAATTCGACCAGCCCAAGGTCATTGCTGACGGCAAGAGTTCGATCATTCTTACTGTGCGTGTGACCGAGAACGGGAATCCGCGCGCCGATGTCCTGCTACAGGCTTGGCTCGAGTCCGGAGGAGGCCTCTTCATACCGGAGTGGACGTATACGGATGCGGACGGGCGGGCGGAGTATACCTACACGCCCAACGCGGCCGGCCCCTATGATCTGCAGGAGGATACGATCGCGCATGTGATCGATATCAATATCGGGCGATTGTTCGAAGTTGACAAGCATTACCGCATAAAGATCCCAATTGAAGCGCCATTGACCACGGAATAGGGATAAGGAACAGCTGCATGAGCAGTGCGCAGTCAACGCAGACAGAATCGGCGGCTGGCGGCCGCAGCCTTTGGAGGAGTCGGGCTGGCGCTACGGGGCTTAGTTGGAGGGCCTTTCGCCGCTCCTGGCAGGCCTACGCGCTGCTCAGCCCCATCTTCATACTTCTTATCATATTCGTCTACTATCCCCCTATCCTGGGCCTCATTCGCGCCTTTTTCCGCTGGCGTCCGGGCGTACCCGCTACGTTCGTTGGCCTCGACAACTTCATCACATATTTCACGTACGCTGAGACTCCGCATGAACTGGTCAATATCGTCAAGCTGCTGATTTTTGGCCTCTTTGCCGGCATTGTCATGCCGTTTATCATGGCCGAGCTTATCTTTTTTGTGCGCTCAGCGGCCTTGAAGGAACTATACCGTCTTCTGGTCATCATCCCCATGCTTGTTCCGGGTATCGTAACTGTACTTCTCTGGCAGAAGCTTTACGATCCGTACCTTGGGCCCATCAACGACCTGCTGCGGGCAATGGGCCTTGAGTTTTTGGCACTGAACTGGCTGGGGGAACACCGGGTCGCTATCTATGCGATCATGTTTGTCGGGTTCCCGTGGGTATGGGGGGTGGGCACGTTGATCTACCTGGGCGGGCTGGGCCAGATTTCCGACTCGGTGTATGAGGCCGCGGCATTGGACGGCTGCACCGGCTTGGGCCGGGTGCTGCGCATCGACATCCCGTTGGTGTTGGGCCAGGTACGCCTGCTGGCGATCCTGGCGATAATCAACGCTATCACCGCTTTCCAGAACATTCTTGTTCTCACTGACGGGGGACCCGGGTTTTCGACGATGGTGCCGGGGCTGACGATGTTCCATTCGGCATTCCGCGCCCAAAAGTTCGGCTACTCCTCGGCAATTGGCCTCCTGCTGTTCATCATTGCCATGTCGGGAACGCTGATCATCAACCGGGGCATCCGGCCCGCGAACGAAGAGCTAAGGCAGTAGGGCATTGCCGGGGTGGCGCTGAATTGCGCACGGGGCAGCGAAGCGACAACTGGCAGCATATTCGCAGGAAACAGACATGACGACCGAACTACAGAGGAGCCCGAACCGCCGACCGCTGCAGATGTCCCAAATGGGCCTGCATATTTTGATCGCCTTCCTGCTGCTCCTTTCGTTAGTTCCGACGGTGATCATGATCAACCTGTCGTTCAAGAACGGGCTGCAGTACCGTTGGGACCGTTGGAATGTGAGTCTGCCACTGCGCGGCTCGAATTATTTGTCTGCCTGGGATGTGATCGACGCGTACATGTTCAATACTGTGCTTGTGGCCGTGGTCGGCCTACTGGGTGTGCTGATTCTCTCGCTGATCGGCGGCTATGTTTTCGCGCGCATGCGTTTTCCACTGCGGGAGCCGCTCTACTACGCCATTATCGCTCTGCTGATGGTGCCGTGGGTGCTCTCTTTCATCCCCGCTTACATGCTCTATAACAATCTCGGCCTGCTCAATACACGCTGGGCCTTGATTATCCCCAACATCGCAGGCGGCCCGATTTTCGGCATCTTTCTGATGCGGGCATTCATAACCGGCATACCTGAGGAGCTCTACGAATCGGCCCGCTGCGACGGCGCCGGGGCGTGGTCGCTCATCTGGCGCATTACGTTCCCCCTGAGCCTGCCGGGGCTGGCGACGCTCTCGGTGCTTAATTTCGTGGCCGAGTGGAACTCGTTCCTGTGGCCGCTGGTGACGATCAGCGATATGAGCAAACAGGTGATTTCGGTCGGCCTTTTCCGCCTGTCGCGGACTACCAATGACAGCGTCGATTTCGGATCGGGCGGCCCTCTTTTCGCCGGCTATGTGCTGGCTTCGATACCCCTTGTCATACTCTTTGTCGTTCTCGGCAAGTTCTACGTCGAAGGGCTGGTTGAATCAGGCATAAAGATGTAGGGCGCGGACATATGTATGTTCACACAAGCTGAAATCGACCAGTTTCATCGCGACGGATTTATCGTGGCGAAGGGAGTGATTCGGGGCGAGGAGTTGGCCGCGCTGCGCGAGGCGGCGGACCGGGTGATGGAGGAGGGGATGGCGGGCGTCGATGAAGAGGGGCACCGCTACCGGCCGAACCCGGAGGGATCGCGTACTTATTTTCGCAGCGAGTTCATGTGGGACCGGGATCCGGTTTTTCAGGCGGTGACGGCCAATCCTTCGCTGCTGGCCCATTACGGACAGCTGGTCGGTCATCCGTTCATGCCTATTGTTGATTCCTTCGTCTGCAAGATTCCGGAAGGCGATGTACCGGTCCACTGGCACCAGGACCCGCCGTTCGGCGACCCCGAATGGCCGGATACACACCCGATCCCCAACATCGATGCCGACATCTATCTGGATCACTCCACGATCGAGAACGGCTGCGTATGGGCGATTCCGGGGCACCACCTGGTCGGGCATGTTGAGGTGGAGAACTACTCGGAGGACGCACTATTCGAGGAACTTGGCGCGGTGCCGATCGAGCTGGAAGCGGGCGATGTAAGCTTTCATTGCCTTTCGGCGCCGCACGGCTCTGCCGGCAACCGCACTCCCGATCTTCGCCGCACTTTCTACGTACATTATATGAACCGTGAGGTCAAGGAACAGAGCTACGGCCACCTTGGCTACATCCAGGCGTTGGACAAGGAACGCGGTCTGTTCGACGACCGCGCTTTGGCGGCAGCCCAGAAGATGATCGATGCGCGTCAGGCGCTGGGCTTTGGCGGCCTCGAAGGCACTAATGTTAGCCTGATGGAAGAAGGGTTTGAATTCACGGGCGAGCCGAGGACGCCGCCCAGACATTGGGGTCCGTTAATCGCTGCGATGTCCGAGGACGAAATCAGGCGCAAGAAAAGCCTGACCTTTTTGACACCGGCAGCTTAGCCTGCGCCATCCTTCCAAGCTGTTCCTTTTGGCCAACACGGCCTCGAGTTCCGCTCCGAAGTTCCGCTAACTTCAGGGAGCTTCTCGCAATTTTACCCCTCCGCAATCCTGCAGCACTCTAGAGAGACCTTCCGCGCGTTGACATTGGTCCGGATTCGTGGCAACGCCACCGGAAGACCGTGATGCATTCTTGTAAGGAAGGTAGACGCATGTTCACACAGGCACAGATCGATCAGTTTCACTCCGATGGAATCATCGTTGCCCGGGGCGTTATACAAGGTGAAGAGCTGGCCGCACTGCGGGAAGCAGCCGACCGTGTCGTGGAGGAGGGAATAGCGGACACTGAACAGACCGACCATCGTTATCGCGCCAACGCCGACGGCATCCCGACCTATTTTCGCAGCGAATTGATGTGGGACCGGGACCCGATTTTTCAGGCGGTGACGGTCAACCCGTCGCTCCTGACCTATTTCGGCCAGTTGGTCGGCCATCCCTTCATGCCGGTCGCAGACTCCTTTGTCTGCAAGATTCCCGAAGGCGATCTCCCCATACACTGGCACCAGGATCCGCCCTATGGCGATCCGGCATGGACCGAAACGCACCCCGTCCCCAACATCGACGCCGACATCTATCTGGATCACTCGACGATCGAGAACGGCTGTGTATGGGTGATTCCGGGGCACCACCTGGTCGGCCACGTGGAGGTGGAGAACTTTTCGGAGGACGCCTTGTTCGACGAACTGGGCGCGGTTCCGATTGAAATGGAACCGGGCGATGTCAGTTTCCACTGCATTTCGGCGCCGCACGGCTCTGCCGGCAACCGCACCGGCGACCTGCGCCGCACATTCTACATACATTATCTGAACGCGGAAACCCAATACCAGTGCTACGGCCAAAAGGACAGAATTCAGAAACTGAAAGATAGATTGGGTCTGTTCGACGCACGCGCGCTAGCCGCGGTCCAGGAGATGATCGCCACACGCAAGGCGCTGGGCTATGGCGGCCTGGATGGAAGCAGTTTGCGTTTGAACGAGGAAGGATTCGAGTTCACCGGCGAGCCGAGTACGCCGCCGCGACACTGGGGCACTTTGATCGATGCCTTGTCCGAGGAGGAAGTCAGGCGCAAGAAGAGCCTTGTTTTTCTGACTGGAGCCGCGTAGTCGATACTTAGTGCAAAGCCGATTTCATCCCAAAGAGAGCATGAAAGACTGTTCCTGGATGCTGACCGACACCGGGACGGATAAGAATAAACTGCGTAACTACTAAGCCATGAACAGAGCTAGTCTTGACCAGTCCTTTATCCCTGTCGCCATTCAGGCTATCTGATTGCTTATTCGGTTGGCGGCAGCCATGTTGCTGGAGCCGCACTGCTGGAATGAGCACACACGGTCGGTGAGCGATGGTTTTGTAGGGGGCGTTGCGGGGGCGCAGCCCCTGCACAAGGGAGGGCCGAAGGCCCGACCGCCCAAATGCAAAAGGAGAGTATAGAGGAGTGAGGAGAGAGTAAACAGATCCGCTCGCCTCATTCAGGATCGCAATTTAGTTGTGGCTTAGTAGTTTCTAAACTGCAATCATTTATGCTGTGGAATATGGACGAGGAACGGCTGGTTTATTTGGGACAGTTTCGATCGCCTCACCCTTTCCGCAGCGAAATCCACTTGTGATATGCACCTCCGCTGGAGCCGGGATGAAAGGCAGGTCTGCTTCGACTCAGTCCATGGCGGGACGCCCCAGGTTTACGTGATGGACGTGTCGGCGGCCGTCGCGACATAATGACCTCGACCGCTCGGACAATTCCTTTGCCATGCCTCCATATAGCAGTTGCGATCTGACACAAGACCTGCAACGCCTGCAAGTGGAAGCGGGCGATATCCTCTTCGTTCACTCCTCGTTCAAATCACTCGGGCCGGTCGAGAGCGGTGCCGATAGCGTCATCCAGGCGTTGGAAGACGCTATCGGGCCGGAAGGGATCTTACTCATGCCCTCCTTTAACCTGATAACGTGGGAGTTGCGGCCGAAAACTTGGGACCTCGACAACACGCCCTCTACTGTCGGCTGGATAACGGAGCGTTTCCGGCAGCTACCGTGCGTCTATCGTTCAGACCACTACTCACACTCGGTGGCGGCGCGGGGAAGAGGGGCGCAAGCCTTTGTCGATGGGCATCTTCGACAGGAGGGGTACGGTTCACATTGGGACCGCAAGCCGTGGGGCAAGACGTTCGGACTGCATTCGCCGATGTACAGGGCGTATCAAGCTGGTGGAAAGCTGCTGATGTTGGGGGTGGATTACTACACTTCGACCTACGTCCATCTTGTCGAGACGATGTACTGGCACACTTTGCGCGCCAAGAGGGGGGACACTGAGCGCGAGCCGGGATTCCCGGCCCTGGATCGTGTCAAGCTGGGCGCGTTCTGGGACCGATCCGGCGAACTGGAACGGGGATGTGTGGGGAACGCAGACTGCCGGTTGTTTCGGATACGCGGCTATGTCGACACGCTCCTGGCGGAGGTGGAAAGAAATCCCAAGCCATATTTGCGCTGACCGGTAGCTTTACCGTCCCGTAGCTGGACCAGTCAGAAAATCAGTACTCTCCCTCACTCAGTCAGGCTTATACTTTGGCTGTCGCGGCGTGTGGTCGCGGGCCATGCGGGTGGTGCGCCTGGCGAGCGGCAGGGAGACGCGCGCCCCCCCTTGAAGATGGGACTCGATGATGCCGAAGATTAGTTCGTTGCCGGCGCGGGCCGCGCGTACGCCGCCCCTGGGAGGTTGGCCGGTGTCGAGCGCATGGACAAGGTCCTGGACGGCTCGCAATGTAGAACTGGTTGGGGGTGTCTGCGGCGCCAGCGCGATCTTGAGTTCGTTGCGCCCGCGCAGACCGACCGGTTCGGCTTTACGCACCTGCCATTCACTTCCGTCGCTGAAGGCTGTAATGGTCCCTTTAGAACAGATCGCCTCAATTTCGGAGGCGCGGGCGGTGAGCAGGACGTGGGCCTTTACACCATTGGCAAATTGAATGGTCCCTTCACCCTGTGGGTCGCCGGTCAGATTGTCGCCATCGATCATGCTGTCGCCGTCGGGAAGATTGCCCTGCACCCATTCGGCCGGCGCGTCGCTGTTGAGCCAGAGGACAAGGTCGAGAAAGTGGCTGCCTGAATTGAACAAAGTGCCGACGTTATAGACAATTATGTGCTGCAGGTCGCCCAAGTCTCCGCTGTTGATAATCTCCTTCATGCGGTCGTACTTGGTGTCATAACGCCGGTTGGTCCCGAGATTGAGAATGGCGCCGTTCCTCTCGACCGCTTCGACCATTGCGTCGGCGTCGGTCATGGATGCGGCCATGGCCTTCTCTGCGTAGATTGCCTTGACGCCACTGTTGGCGCAGTCCACCACGATTCTCGCGCGCGGCTCCGGTTGAGTGGCGACGCTGACGATGTCCAGGTTTTCTTTGGCGAGCATCTCGTGGTAATCGGTGTATTGGCCTTCTGTGGGCACGCCGTGCAGTTTGCCGAATTCGTCCATCACGTCAGGGCGCAGATCGGCGCAGGCGACCAGGTCCGTGCGGTCGCAGGTCGTGTAGCCGGCGGCGTGTGAGTAGGGGAGCGCGATCCGGGAATAGCCGACAACTTCGTTGTCGATGAACCCGCCCATGCGGCTGCAACCGATTACACCGGCGCGGTACGTTTTCATTTCTTCCTCCCTGTGCAGTTCCTGGTGGGCAAGGTTTCGCTGCGAAATATGTAGGCCATTGGGGTCAGCCCAAGGCGTTGATCCTGTCGCGTATTTCCTGTGTCAGCCCCATCTCCTCAGCCTGGAAGGCCTGATCAATATGGGAGGTGGTGCGGCAGCCGATCAGCACGGAGGTGATGCCGGGCTGGCCGATCGCCCATGCCAAAGCTAGCTGCACCATCGAGATTCCCGTTTCGGAGGCCACCTCGCGCAGACCCTCCATGCGGCGCATTGAAACGTCGTTCTCGTAGATGTCCCAATGGTCGGGCATGACATCGAAGCGGGTTCCCTTGGGGGCGGTCCAGGTTTTGGTGTACTTGCCGGTGAGGAAACCGGCTCCAAGCGGGCTGTAGGAAGTCACGCCTATATTCTGGTCGGCGCAGAAGGGAAGCAGTTCGGTCTCAATGTCGCGGATGGCAACGTTATAGTTGGGCTGAACCGATACCATGGGGGCCCAGCCGTTCACATCGGCAATCCAGAGGGCCTTGCAAATCTGCCACGCGTCGAAGTTGCTGCATCCCAGATAGCGCACCTTCCCTTGCTGCACAAGTGTATTCAGGGCATCCATCGTTTCTTCAAGCGGCGTGCTGGCATCGAATGCATGCAGCTGATAGAGGTCGATGACATCGGTTTGGAGGCGACGCAGGCTTTCTTCGGCGACCTGCAAGATGCGCTCGCGCCCTAAAGGCGGCACAATCTTGGTCCCCAACACCACTTTCTGGCGGTTGCTGCTGCGGGAGAGCCATTGCCCGAGAACCTTCTCCGATCCGCCGGCGGAATAGACTTCGGCTGTGTCGATCAGATTGATATCTCGGTCCATGGCGTAGTCGATGACTGAAAAGGACGTTTCAGCATCGATTTCACGACCAAAGGTAACGCTGCCCAGGCCAATTGAACTGACTTGCAGTTCAGAGTTGCCCAATTGGCGGTATTCCATGTTCACTACCTCCTGAAATTGCTGACTTTATGTAACTGTTCACGAAAAACTTTCGGCTGCTCGGACACGGTCAATTCGCGCTTTTCCCGAACGGTCGCCTACTTTGGTCCCGCTGGCTCGCTGAGATTCCCCTGGCATCTATTCACTGTCGATGCATCCGTTTGGCAGCGGCCAAAAGGTCAGCTTGCCAGTTACTCGGATTGAGCAGGTCGGGATCGTCGATGCGAAGCTGACGCAACTCGTGGATCAGGTCAAGTGAGAGCGCGGTGGTTGCCGCCAGCAAGTTCTCCTCTAGTTCTGACTCGGTGCGCATGCCAACAAGCACCGAGCCAATGCGCGGTTCGGCGAGGGCAAAGGCGATAGCGGCCTGGGCCGGGGTGAGGGAGGGGTCCGTCCCGAGCCGTGGGCGGCCGGCGGCTTCGGCAACCAGCTGGCGGAAGCGCCTTGAACGTGCTTTCAGCGGTTCAAGCCTGTCGGGCAGGTAGTCGGCGCGTTCAGTCAATACTCCTTGCAGCAGGACGGAACGCACCAGGATGCCAACGCCGAGTCTGGTGGCTGCTGGGAAGAGCCTGTCGGCGAGACGTTGATCGAAGAGCGAATAGGTGACCTGAACGGTATCGAACAGATCCAATTCGAGCGCGGCAAGCGGCAGATCGGGGCCGTAGAAGGATCCGCCGCGCCAGAGTATCATTCCACTGGCGCGCGCGTCAGAGAAGATCTCAGCGACCAGGTCGGCCTGATCGAGAAGGTCGGCATCGACGTTGTGGATCTGCCAGATGTCGACGTAGTCGGTCTGCAGCGAATGGAGGCTGCTTTCGAGGCCGGAGAGCATGGCCCGGCGCAGGGCGTTCCCGCGCAGCGTCTTTCCGTCGGCCTGGACAGTGGCTTTAGTAGCCAGCACGGCGCGATTGCGGCGGCCGCGAAGGGCCCGGCCCAGAATTGCCTCGCTATTACCGTAGGCTTGGGCTGTGTCAATGAAGTTTATCCCTGCGTCCAGTGCCGCGCCAACCAGTCGTTCGGCGGCGGACAAGGAGGGACGACCATAGTGTCCGGGCACTGGAATCCCATAGTCCATGCCAAGTTCCACTGTCCCCAAGGCGATGGGAGAAACGGAGAGATTTGTGCGTCCAAGTGTGCGATAATGGCTTCGATTCATGGGCATTATAAGTAGGCGGTGGCAGGTGGCTTGTTGCTTGTGAAGTTGCCGTCATTTGATCACTGATCGCTGACCTCTGACAGTTCGTGGATGGGCAGCGCACCCGTCATGTACTCCTGCTCCCACAGGGCCACGGTCTCCTTGACAAACTCGTCGACGGGTCTGTCGATGCCATGTTGCGCCATCAGCTGCGGCAGCCATTTGTGGCCAAAGGCAACATGCTGCCGTTCATCGGCCATATCGTAGCTGACGAACTGGGCCGAGAGGCGGTCGCCATTCTCTGCGTAGGCGGCCATCTGCTCGTGGCGGTGGGGGAAGGCGTGCGTTTCATTGCCCATGGTCAGGAGGCAGTATTGGGTGGCGGCGTCGTACTGACTGCGCCAGGTGTAGATGCGGGTATTCTGGGGCACGTCGGTATAGTCATGTCCGTGGTGGGCGAGCCACTCGATGCCCAGTTTGCAGTGCCGGGTCTCGTCGTAGCAGTGGCGGGCGCTGTCGTAGGTGAAGGCCCAAGGCATGCCGGGGGAAAGGTGAATGATAAGGGCTACGGTTTCGGCGGCCAGCATCTCCTGGCTGTAGCTCTCAAAATCCCGCAGGCGCTGCGTCGCATGATCAACCGACTTAACTCGTTGGCCGGCATCGCGATTGACCAGGCTGAAGCGACTATCGCGGGCGGCGTCGCGGGGCCATTCAAACTGTGTGCGGCATGTGGGCGGTGACGGTGTCTTCTGCCGATCTTCGCGGCCCGAGACGCCACCGGCTGCTGCCAGCAGGTCAGCGATATAGGCCTCCCATTCGCCGGGGGCATGATCTGCCAGCGCTTCTTCTGCCCAAGTGAGTTGCGGTTCTTCATCCAATAGGATGTGTTTGAACGCGTACAGAGTCGGGGCGTCAGGATTGGCGAAAGTCTGCTCGCAGTGCCAACTGTAGGTGGCAGCCAGCGCAGGTTTGATCACGCGAAACAGACCGGCCAGAAGATCTGCCTCAGTAGGAGCGTGTACTGCTTCGGCCATCAGGTGCTCAAGCGCGTCGTCGCCGGGTGGACGGAAGGCAGGGGTCTGGATTTCGCGCAGACGCTGGTAGAGGTACTGGACATGCTGCGCGTCCTCCCAGAGGAGGCGTCCCATGGCCAGTTTCCAGTCCATGTTGGCGGCGGCGGGGAGCCAGGCGGCCAGAATGCGCAGCGACTCATACTCGATAAAGCGGTACCGGTTGAGCAGTTGCTTGTTGTGGGCGAAGTTAATCTGTTCCGGCGGAGACAGTACCTGCATTATCCTCCTCCTAACTGAATATCCAGGAGTTCGACGGCGTTTCCAAAGAAGATATCTTCAACCTGACGCTCGCTCAGTTTCAGCCGCTGGCAGGAAAGGCGGATACTGCGCAACGACTCAAGTCCGATCAGCACAGGCTGCAAAGAGGTATGATTCTCTTCCAGGTCCATCTCGTCGGCGTAGAGCCAGTGGAAAGAGTCGCCGATGGCAACACAGCGGCCGCGCGTATGACTGACATGGAAATCGGTCCCATACATCAGCTTTTCGTGGCCCATCGTCTCGACAATCGCCTCGAACGCGCCGGCCTCGGTGACGGCAGAGGTATCGAACCAGACATTGTCCAGGCCGCGCAGGCTCTCGATGCCCTCGATCGTATGCCACGGGTTGAATCCGCGGGCGGCGTGGGCCAGAATCAACTGCATATTGGGATAGGACTGACAGTAGCGGCGGATCGTCGCCTGGTTGACCGGGTCGGCGAGGGCGCGGTCGCGCACCATGTGAAGCGTGATGGTCAACCCCAAAGTGTTGGCCGCGGCGACGTGGTCCTCGGGCAGATAGGCCTCAATAGGGGCGGTCCAGGTCGGATCTTCGGCGGTGTAGGAGCCGGCGCCGGACTCGTCTGTGCCCAGCCTTGGATTCAGCGGCGCCATGGTGTGGTAGCATTTCAGACCGGTCATGCCCAGGCGTCGCACTTCGTCAAGAACTGTTTCAGCGTCCATGTCGGGCGAGATGATCAGTTGCCCGCGCGAGTTGCGCGCCAGAGGCGAAGCGCCTTTGATCTCTGCGCCGATGAAATCGTTGTTGGCCTGGCGATCACCGAGAAAGGCGAGGCCAAAGAAGAGGCCCCCCACGACGCGCCCCCCCGGATGCAGCCACTCATTGAACTGCGCGTATTCTGTCAGACCAAGGCGGGGCGGCGTCGTTTCCAGCCCGGGACGAGGCTTACCGCCTGGATAGTGCTCGTGGCAGAAAAGATGCGCGTGGGCATCAATTATGCGGTCCGGTAGAAACGGAAGGATTTCCCTATCGAGAAACGTTTGATCGGCCTTGGTAAATTCATTCGAAAACATGGCGGAATTCCATGGTTTGATGACCTGCGAATTTTGCCGGTAAGAGTCCAACTGCCCAATCCTATCGGACCTGGCGGCGGAAGGGTTCCTTTTTTAGTTCAACCTTTAGCAGTTCGTCGATGTTGCCCTGCTCCAGCCCGGCGCGAACAACCTGCAGTGACTCGGCAGCCGCTGAGCCAGTCAGCTGGATATCTTCATCTGTGTGGGCGAGCGTCGGCTTGAAGCTCATGTAAGTGTGGATACCGCGGCGGGCCATCTCCTGTATAAAGAGAGTAGAGACCTTACGGGGATCGATGTCATCGGGCGTATTGAGCGTGACGGTTGGGCCGGTATGCAGGCCGGTACAGGCGCCCTCCAGACCTGAATCGTTGATCGCTTGATTCAATGCGCTCCGCAGCTTTTCGCCGATTTCCTTGAAACGCCGCGGCGCTTCGCGGCGTTTCAATTCTCGAATTGTCGTGAGTGAGGCAGCCAGCCCAATGTTGTCGCTCCAGTAAGAACTGGAGATGAACATGTGCTTGGCCGGCTCCATCACCTCTCCCGAGCCGACTACGGCGCCCATAGGGTAGCCGTTCGACATGCATTTGGCGACAACGGTCATATCCGGTGTGACGCCGACCACCTCCTGCACGCCGCCGACGGCGATGCGCCAGCCGCAGGATACTTCGTCGAAGATAAATACGACGCCATGATCGGCGGCGAGTTGCTTTACCGCTTCAAGATAGCCCGGCGGCGGCAGTTCGGAGCGGGCCGGCTCCATCATGATGGCAGCGACCTCACCGGCGTGTTCTTCGAGCAGGGCGGCCAGCATCTCCAGGTCGCCGTAGATGAAAGGGACGACTGTGCCTTCCAGGGCCTTGGGCACGCCGATCGGCTCGATGCCGGCGAAGGGATATTCTCCGCTTTCAGGGTTGACGCCGTAGTTGGCGGCTTGATACCAGTCGTGCCAGCCGTGATAGCCGCAGAAAAGGATCTTGTCCTTGCCGGTTGTGCCGCGAGCGATGCGCACGGCCATGGCGCAGGCGTCTCCGCCGCCCTTGGCATAGCGAACCATCTGTGAACTGGGAATCGTGTTGTTGAGCTCTTCGGCCAGTTCCAGTTCGAGCGGGCTGTTGGTGGAGAAAAGGCTGCTGCGGTCGATCTGCTCTTTGACGGCCGCGTCGACGACATCGTCGGCGTGGCCCAGGATAATGGCGCCGACAGCACTCATCCAGTCGATGTACTCATTTTCGTCAACATCGATGAAGCGGGAACCTTTGGCGCTCTGGGCGTAAATGGGGCTGGCGCCATGCGCGAACTGGTCGGCGCGGCGGCTGATCAGCTGTGTCCAGCCGGGGATCAGTTCGCCGGCCTGCTCGTAGAGGTCGAGCGAGCGGGAAACGTCGTGTTGTGCGGACTTGGGGAACGAGGTCATAGCAGCCTCCTTAGGATTCCAATCGTTGGCAGCCAACAGCCGAGCTGTCGTTGGACACTGTCTATTCTTGCCAGTTGAAAATCACGCCCAGCATATTCTTCTCGCGATGGTAGGCCATTTCGTAGGCTTCGACCATCTCGCTATAGTGGTATCGGTGGGTGATCAGGCGACTTGGCTCCAACAGTCCATCGGCCATGAGTGAGGCGACATGGTCGGCAATATTGTCCCAGGCATAGCGGTCGGCCGTGTTGTAGGGATCGGAGCCGGCAGCGGGATAGAGATAGCCGGACCGCTCGGAGACGGCGATAATCGAAGTGCCTTTGTTGTAGAAAAGCTCCATTGCCAGCGGGTTGAAGTCCAGCGGCGGTTCGCCGCGGCCGAGCAGGCTGACGACGGAGACGCGGCCGCCGGGGCGGACGATCTCCATGGCGGTGCGAAAGGCGGGCCACGGATTGGCGGTGAGTATGACGAGGTCTATGCCCTGGCCGCGCGTGAAGTCATCGAGTTTGGCCTCGAGATCGGGATCGTTGTAGAGGAAGTTGGCATGGGCGCCCATCCGGTCCGACATCTCCATCCGAACAGGGCTGTTGGCGATGCCGACGACGCGGCCGCCGAAAAGTGGGCCCAAAGCGATTGCCCCCAATCCCAAGACGCCAACCCCGACAACGGCAACATTTTCACCGGGACGGAATTGGGCCTTGTGGTAGCAGTGGGCGCTGAGCGCGTAGAGGTGTGCGTAGACGGCATCCTCGTCGGCGACACCGTCCGGGATGACGACCAGGCTTTGCGACTCGGCCATGATGTATTCGGACTGGTGGGGCGCGCGGGTTACGATACGGTCGCCGACTTTCACACGGGTGACCTTACTGCCGGCGGCCTGCACGATTCCCACGTTGCTGTCGCCTACCCAGCGAGGATATCCAGGCGCGCCGGGTACCCGGTCCGCGCCTTCATAGTTGCCGCGGTCGGTGCCGATTTTCAGCGCGGAGATGCGCGTTCTTACCCAGACTTCGTCGTCGGCCAACTGACTCACGTCAAGCTCCTGCTCTTCGATGCGTAGGTCACGCGGGCCGTATAGAACTGCTATTTTCATCCTGTTCCACCTTTCACGCTTTATTGTCGCGTGCCCCTGCTGGGCGGGACATCATGCGCCCGGCACGCTGTCCAGGTCTTCGCTGCAGTCCTTGAGCACATTCATCAGGCTGAAATCGCCGCCCCAGGGAACCATCTGCGCGCCCATCTCGCGGTAGCGCTGGATTTCGTCCACCGAACCGGCGGTTATACCCCACAGTTTGCCATGTTTTTGGACCGCGGCAGCTACTTTCTCTATCGCTTTTTCCATGGTCAAGCCGCCGTTCTCCTGCGTAGCAATGCGAAGTGAAAGGTCGGCGGGGCCGATAAAGAGGCCGTCAATACCATCGATCGAGGCGATCTCCTCGGCGTTGGCCACGGCCTGGAGGGTCTCGACCTGCGTGATGAGAAAAGTCTCCTGGTTGGATTCGGCGTTGTAGTTGCTCTGCGGGTCCCAGGCTGCGATACCGAAGTCTGCGTCGAGGCCGGCACCGTCCATGCCTCGGTTGCCAAGCGGCGGGTATTTGACGGCCTGGACCAGATCGCTGGCCATTTGGGGATCGGAGATCAGGGGCATGAGAAAGCCGGTGGCGCCTTCCTCCAGGTACCTGTACAGCTTGGTGCGCTCCAGAGTGGGGGCCCGAACCATGCAGTCGATATCGTTATGAAGGCACATCATGATGATGGCCTGCACCTCGCGTTGGTCCATAGCACGGTGTTCGAGGTCAAACCAGATGCCGTCAAACTTGTAGTGGGCCGCGTAGCGGATGTAGAAGGGAAGGTAGTGGCCCAGCCCACAGACACGGGCAAAGCCTCCGCTGCGAAACTTCTGGAGCATCTTGCTTTTGCGCATTGTGATTCCTTTACGATGCAGTTTTTCGCGCCGTATACGACGCAGGTGGAGTTGCTGACCGGGTCAGTCGCGACCGGGGTCGATTCTGGCCCAATGAATGTCCATTGTCTCGTCGGTTCCCGCGTAGTAAACGACAATAGCTGTCCCGTCGGACAGGGTCTCGCCGTAAGGTAGTCCGAAAGTCCACAGACTCATTTCGCTGAGCAGTTCGCTTGTGCTGTCTGTTTGTTCGTCGGATGCTTGTTCTTGCTGATAGAGGACCACTTCAGTTGCAGGATCAAAGGGGGCGTCGATCGTTGCGGCCAGCCGGGCGCGGATGGAGCGGCTGCCGAATCTGTCGACGTAAGGCAGCACGACGCCCCCGTCGGCCAGCATCGCAGGGCGCGCGGCCTGGTCGGCAAAACCCAGATCTTCGACGTCCGTCCAGGTATGTCCACTATCTGCGCTAATGCGACGATGAATGTTCAGGTAGCGAGTCGTGACCGTGTCGTAAGTCCAGGCGAAGATAGCGACGCGTCCATCGGGGGCAACACCGCAGCGCAGGTCCCAGTAGAAAATGCGGCTGCTGGGATCCTCGCCGGCAACGACTGGCACTTCCCAGTTTCGGTCCTCGATCGGGTTTACCTCAGAGCTAGAACTAGAGTTAGCTCTCTGGTACGAATGATTATGAAAGAAGACGACCTTTTGCATCCAGGGCGATGCGTCGTCGTACTGTTTGTTGGTCTCGATGCTGAGTGCCAGCGACCCGTCGGCCATCTGCAGGACAGGAGCCGTAAGGCTGGGTGGGCCGATTTCCGCCGGCATCGGTACGAGCCGCCATGGGGACCAGTTTTCGCCGTTGTCGTCCGAGTCTGCCAGGAGCACTGCCATGGGAAGGCAGCCTTCGGTCTCCTCATTGAAGAGACCGCCGCCGGGATGGGACGTGCGGTCGATCCACAAGGCTGCGCCAAGCAAATGGCCTGGAGTCAACTCGGTCATGTAGAAGACGCGCAACGAACCGTAGAGGCCATCCAAGGTGGGATTCTCGAATGGTTTCCACGGTTCGCTCCATGTGCGTCCGCCGTCGAGCGAGCGGACGAATTCGACCGTTTCATCGTCCGAGTCCTTGGTGGTGCCGGTACGATAGGTTGCAAGCAGGGACGAGTCTTCGAGGGCAATGACGGTCGGGAATGTGAGGATTGCGCGGGAAGTGCCCGGCTGGCCGCGGCTGAGAATGCCGCTGTCGACTATCTGCATTGCAAGACTCTTTCTGGGTTAGTTTGCGGTTGGAACAGCGGTGTTCCGATGACCGTCAGCTATGTGGACCGAATAAGGGTATCCTACACCAGTTTGAAGCGCAATGCACAACCACGAATCTCTGCTTGGAAATTAGCTGTGTGAGCAGTTCCTGCTGCGGTCAGCGTAAGAAGCGTAGTCGTCAGGAATCTGCGGTTTGGTTGAATGTATTGTCTACTCCGGAGCCAGGTATAAGGCCTCAAAAATGGCGTTTTGACATGCACGAGGTTGATGCTATACTTCGGGCCACATCGCACCAGAATTCATCCCAAACTTTTTTCGTAACTACTAAGACACAGTAGTTGACCAGCCAGTCATCCTTGGAACTATTCAGGCTCTTGGTGACGCAACTGGTGTACAGCCGCCACCATGCTCGCCAGCCGACACGTTGCGAAGAATGCACACGGTCGGTGAGAGATGGTTTTGTAGGGGGGCGTTGCGGGGGCGCAGCCCCTGCACAAGGGAGGGCGCTTGCGCCCGACCGTCCAAAATACAACATGAGGGGATGAAGGACCTTTTTGCTCGCCTCGTTCAGGGTTGCGAATCAGTTGCGGCTGAGTAGTTACCTTTTTTCTTCTAACCAACTGAGACTTAGTCCCAGTTTCTGCAGAAAATCCTGGCTTACGCGTACACAGCCGGTACGATTCGCCTGATTTTGAATTCTTTCCTACCGTCCTATTTATAAGAACAGCACGATACAAGGAGGAGATGTTGATGTTGTCGAAACGCAAGATCCCAATACTTTGGTTTATCCTGATGGTGCTCGTGCTTGTGGTCTCTGCCTGTGCGGCGCCGGCAGCGGCACCTGCGGGCGATTCGGGGGACATGGCCGCGGATGCCGATGGCGAAATGATGGAGGAGCAGCACTTCCGTGCGACGATTCCATTCTTCGCGCAGGACTGGTCGCCGCTGCGCGGCGGGGGCTGGAACATGCACTACCTGGCATTCTGGAACGCCGGGCCGATGTACATTGACGAGCATGGCGAACTGCATGCCTACGTCTTCAACGAGTGGACGCCCAACGATGACATGTCGCAGTGGACTTTCAAGATTGACCCGGACGCGGTCTATTCGGATGGAAGCTCGATCACTGCACACGATGTGGTTGCAACCTGGAACCTGATCGCCCATCCCGCGACCACGCACCAGCGCGTCACGTTGTTCATGACCGGTGTGGTTGGCTTTGAGGACGTGTTCAACGGCGAGGCGATGACGATGCCAGGTGTGGTCGCCCTGGACGACAGCACTGTGCAGGTAACTTTGGAAGGACCGGATCCGCTGTTCCATAAGAAGCTGGCCACCAACCTGATTGGCCCGGTCAAGGCTTCGGTTGCGATCGGCGAGGATGGGTTCGAGGTTGCCGAGTGGTGGCATCCGAAGAACAATCCCGTAACCAGCGGCCCCTTCATGCCCGACGAGATGGACCTGAACAGGGGCGTCGTCACTTTTGTCAAGAACCCGAATTTCTGGGTGGCCGAGCCAATGTTGGACAGGTTTACGGTAACCTCGATTGAGGATACGACGATCGTTACGACGATGCTGGCCAATGAGGAACTGGACCAGGGTTGGCCGCCAAACGACGCCACATCGCAGGCGCTGCTGGGTGCGGACTACTTTGAGTGCGGACAGGCGCCCGGCATTGGCGGATTCTTCTTGAATCCCACGATAGAGCCGACCAACGACATCAACTTCCGCAAGGCGTTGATCCTGGCGGTAGACAGAGAGCAGATTTTCAATCTTTCCAGCCCTGACGGCAGTGGCTGGGTACCGACGGGTGAGCCGCTGCGGGCGTTGCCGGGTTCGGACCCGAACTTTGTACCACATCCTTACGATCCTGAGGGCGCCAAGGAAGCGTTGGCTGCGTCAGCCTATTCCGATGCTGGCGATGTTCCCAAGATGATCATGGCCGGCGTCAGCAGCCCCGGTACAGAGGTACTTGCCCAGTACATGGCGGAGCAATGGCGCCAGCTGTTCGGTATCGAGGCGATTGAGATGAGCCCGCAGTTTGACAGCTGGGAAGGCCCCGGCGCACCGGCGTTGTTCCGCGACGGCGCGGGCGTGCGTGTTCCCGATGCGGCGTTGATGCTGCTGGGTTCGCTGCATTCCTCGTCCAACCTGGCGCGCAACATTATGGGCGGCTATTCTGACCCTGAGGTCGATGCGCTGATCGAAGAGGCTGTCACGCTGGGAGCCGACGATCCGAACCGCATTGCGCTGGCACAGCAGGCGCAGGCGATCTACCAGAGTCAGTATATGGTGATTCCGATTGGTACTGGCTGCGGCGGCTCGGTCAAGGGCGGATCAATGCCCTGGGTGCATGGCACACGGCGCAACGCCGATGCCCAGTTCGTCGAGCCGTGGATGATTTACATCGAGCATATGGAGTAGCAGACAGCGATATCTGAAATCGTTGTGATGCTGTGGCAGAGGCGTCAAGTATTGTCTGGCGCCTTTGCCCGCGTTTTCTTTTGCGTTTTTGCTATGTCTAAAGTGAGGCAATTGCCTCGTCCCGACACTTGCCGGCCGGTCATAGAGTCCCATCTGTGGCAGTGAAGGAATAGCAATGGGTAAATACGTCCTGCGCCGCATCGTATATTGGATCCCTGCACTGCTTCTGCTGGCATTGTCAGTGTATGCTATGGCCTTCTTTGGCGCCGGCGATCCGATCAAACTGATGTTTCTGCGCGAAGAGGGTGATGTTACTTATGACGCCCAGCGTTTGGACGCTATTCGCAAAGAGAAAGGGCTGGACCGTCCGTTCCTGGTGCAGTTTGGTGAGTACACCTGGCATTTGGTCCAGGGCGACCTGGGTATGTCGGTGATTTCGGGGCGCTCGGTAAATGACATGATCGGCGCAACTGCGCCCGTCTCGTTCCAGATTGGGCTCGCCACCGTGATTCTGGTCGCCATAATAGGGATCCCGTTGGGCATTATTGCGGGCCTGAACCATAACAAGTGGGCTGACAACACGATATTAGGGACTGCGCTATTTATCAGCGGCGTTCCCAGCTATGTGGTCGGCCCGATGCTGATGGTCTTTTTGGTATTGGTATTGGGCATCATGAAGACGACACCCTATGGCTGGGACGGTCTGTTCAGCAAGAAGGCGATCCTGCCGATGTTTGTCATGGTGTTTGGTTCGATCGCGATCATCATTCGCCAGACGCGGTCGGGTGTGTTGGAAGTGTTGTCAGAGGACTATGTGCGGACAGCGCGGGCCAAGGGCGTACCGGAGATGATGGTGATCATCCGCCACATGTTGAGACCGGTGTTGACGCCGGTGGTCACGGTAATGGGGCAGATGTTGATTGGGATTGTGAACGGCGCCATTATCGTTGAAAAGATTTTTGGTATCCCTGGCCTGGGGCGCTTGACGATCGACTTCACCTACGGCGTCGATTACCCTGTGATCGTGGCGATCACTCTTATTGGCGCCTTTCTTGTGATGGCGCTGAACCTCTTGGTGGACATAACCTATCCGATCCTGGACCCACGGGCGGCGCAGGCAATGACGGGCGCAGAGGATTAGTGTTCCTGCGCCTGCAGGCAGAACCTGTGCTTCTTCTTTTGCACGAGTGCGCAGGGATACATTTTGGGCAGGACGATAGATAGAGAACTAGCAAGCGGTGAGGGATGACGACTCAGGAAATCGCAGTAACCAGCGAAATTGAGATAGCAGAGGCCAGCCGCACTAATCTGTGGCGGGACGCGGTGGCCCGTTTGGCGGCGAATCGGCTTGCCCTCGTGGCCATTTTGCCGATAGTGCTCCTGTTTTTCATCGCGGCTTTCGGCCCGTACCTGACGCCCTATGATTTTCTGGCACAGGATTTTACGGCACGGTTGGTTTCGCCATCCAGCGAGCACTGGCTGGGTACCGACGAGTTGGGACGCGATGTATTCAGCCGCATCCTCTACGGCGCGCGTACGGCCGTTTCAGTGGGCCTTGTATCGACTGCGATCAGCCTGGTCGTTGGGTTGGTGATGGGGTCGCTGGCTGGATACCTTGGGGGACGGGTCGACATGTTGGTCGTTTGGCTGACGGACGTGACGCGTTCGATGCCGGCGCTGCTGCTGGCGATTGTGATTAACCTGACGCTGAAAGTCCCGCTCGAAGCCTGGATGGAGCAGATGTATCTTGCGACCAAGAACACTTTCTTCCGCCAGACGATGTGGGTGGACCTGGTGTTGGTCTTCGGTGCGCTGGCGCTGATCCAGTGGCCCGGCTACGCCCGTCTGATTCGGGGCCAGATCCTGTCGATCCGCAGCCGCAACTACGTGTTGGCGGCGCGGGCACTGGGCATGCCGACGGGACGAATCCTCGCTCGTTACGTCATTCCCAACGCGATGGGACCGCTGATCGTGGCGGTCAGCGCAGGGATGGGGGGCGCAATGGTGCTCGAGTCGGCGTTCAGTTTTCTGGGCGTCGGTGTGCAGTTGCCTATCCCCAGCTGGGGGAAGATGATCAGTGACGGTCTGCGTATGTGGCAGACGCACCCTCACTTGCTGGTCGGCCCGGCGGTCATGATGGCCGTGATCACGGTCTCGTTTGCCTGGCTGGGCGACGGTCTGAACGATGCGCTCAATCCGCGCCAGTGGGGCGGATAACTCCGCGTGTTGGAGGCATGCGCGGTTACTGATTGCTGGCTAACGGCCTCCAGATATATCGGATGGAAGTGACAACGGCGACAATGTCCGTACTTCTCGATGTGCAGGAACTTCAGACCCTTTTCAAGGTGCGAAAAGGTTACGTGTACGCGGTCAATGGCATCTCCTTTACGCTGGAAGAGGGCGAGACGCTGGCGGTGGTGGGCGAAAGCGGCTGCGGGAAAAGCGTTACGATGCTGAGCCTTGTAAGGCTGTTGCCGCCTGCGGCCAGCATCGAAAACGGAAAAGTACTCTTGTGCGGCGAGGATCTGCTGGAGCTCAACCTGCGCCAGTTGCGTGATGTGCGCGGCGGTGAGATCGGCATGATCTTCCAGGATCCGATGACCTCGCTCAACCCGTTCATCAACATTGGCACGCAGATGGCTGAACCTCTCGTCTACCATCGGGGGATGAGTAAGAGCGATGCACTCGCCCGCAGCGCGGAACTTCTGGAGATGGTGGGTATCCCCGACGGCGAAGCGCGGCTGCGGGAATACCCGCACCAGTTCTCCGGCGGTATGCGCCAGCGGGTGATGATCGCCATGTCGATGTCCTGCGAACCGGCGGTGCTGATTGCAGATGAACCCACGACCGCGCTGGACGTCACGATCCAGGCACAGATAGTAGAGTTGGTCAAGGAGTTGCGCGACCGGTCGGGTGTGGCTGTGATTTGGATTACGCACGATCTGAGCGTTGTCGCGGGTATCGCCGACCGGGTCATCGTGATGTATGCGGGCTATATTGTCGAAGAGGCGCCGGTTGACGCGCTGTTCGAAGATCCCCGCCATCCTTACACTGTCGGATTGATGGGTGCGTTGCCCAGTTTGGGCGGCGAGACGGGAACGCGCCTGACGACGATTGGCGGTTCGCCACCTGATCTTGTTGAACTCCCTGATTTCTGCCCTTTTCACCCCCGCTGCCCTTATGCGATTGACCGCTGCCGTAAAGAAAACCCGATGTTAGAGCCTGTTGCCGAAGCCAGTGACAGAGGGCATCGTGCGGCCTGTTGGGTCGATATTCGCGATGTGTCGGTCAGTTCAGAAGCAGGGGTCGCCGCCGATTAAGGACTGTGGCGCACAGGATTCCTGCCAGAGGACCCAAATCCAGGACATGAGCCAGACGGAAAGTAGCAACGGCGTCCCCCTCGTGCGGGTGGAGAATCTGAGCAAACATTTTTCCGTGCGCATAGGCGCGTATGGTGAAACAAGGGCGACTGTGCACGCGCTGGACGATGTCTCCTTCAACGTGCAGCGGGGTGAGACGCTGGGCCTGGTGGGCGAATCGGGTTGCGGCAAGTCAACCGCCGGGCTGACGCTGCTGCAGCTGCATCGACCGACCTCGGGCAAGGTTTTCTTCGAAGATCAGGAGGTGACGGGGCTTTCTGAAAAGGAGATGCGACCTCTTCGCAGGAGGATGCAGATCATATTTCAGGATCCCTATTCGACGCTGAGCCCGCGCATGACGATTGGCAACGCGATTGGCGAGCCCCTCTGGCTGCACGAGCTGGCTACTGGACAGGATGCTCAGGAGCGGATCGCCAAGCTACTCGACGACGTGGGGCTGAACCCGGCGTTTGCTTTCCGCTATCCGCACGAGTTTTCCGGCGGCCAACGCCAGCGCGTTTGCATTGCCCGTGCGCTGGCATGTGAACCGGAGTTTATTGTCTGCGACGAACCGATTTCAGCGCTGGACGTTTCGATTCAGGCCCAGATTATCAACCTGCTACAGGATTTGCAGGAAGAATACAATCTCACCTATTTATTCATCGCCCACGATCTGGCCGTTGTACGTCATATTAGCGACAGGGTGGCAGTGATGTACCTGGGCCGCGTTGTGGAAATGGCGCCAAAGGAGCGCCTGTTTGACAATCCCCTGCATCCCTACACCAACGCGCTGTTGCTGTCCGTTCCTGTGCCCAATCCGCGCCAAGAGCGGCAACGTGAACATACGGTCATAAGCGGTAATGTGCCAAGCGCGATCAATCCGCCGAGCGGTTGCCGATTCCATCCCCGTTGCCCGCTTGCCTTTGAGCCATGCGATCACGTCGTGCCCGAATGGCGGGAGGTAGAAACGGGCCACTGGGTCGCGTGTCACGCGGTCTGATTCAGCGGCGGTCAATGGTCAGCTGTAAGCAACTTTTCCTCGCTGTGCAAGCTGCTGGAGCCGATCTGCATCACACGGGAAGACTGCGAAGATTCCATTCCACTCCTTTCTCCATCTAACTGTGCTAACAAGTGGATGAATAAGATTCTTGCGGGCGACTTTACGATTCTGGCCGAGTCTCCCGACCCGGACACAGTGTATACAGGTTCGCCGTGCCTGGCGCAGTTGCCGTCAGGACGTCTGATAGCCAGTTACGAATGGTTCCGCCCGCAGCCGCTTGTCGAAGAGATCCCTGACCAACTCGAGATTCTGGTGAGTGACGACGATGGCAGCCGGTGGCGCAAGACAGCCGTGCTTGACATCATCTGGCCGTCGCTGTTTGCGGTGGAAGACACGTTGTACTGTATCGGCAACCGACGCTTGAGCCGGGAGATCATAATCGCCCGCTCGAAGGACAGCGGGGAGAGCTGGAGCGAACCTTCTCAACTTTTTGCCGGCCGTCATCACAACGCTCCCACCAGTATTCTATTCCGCCAGGGCTTCGTCTATCGCGCGTTCGAAACCTGCCCGGTCGGCGATGACGCGGTCGGCAGGAGCCAATGGGAGTCGCTGGTGGTTGCTGGAGACCTGGGGCGGGATTTGCTCGACCCGGGGGCGTGGCGGATGTCCAACCAGGTCCATTTTCCGGGCGTGCGGGACGTGCTCAGTCAGCGGCGTTACCAGGCGAGCGCGGCGGACAAGGTGGTGGAGGACTGCTTCATAGAAGGAAATGTCATCGACGTGCGTGGGGAGATGCGGGTGCTGCTGCGCACGATTATTGACGGACATACGACGGGAGGAATGGCCGCGGTGTGCAGCCTGGAGGACGACGGCAATAAGCTGGACTACCGATTCATCCAGTTTTATCCGATGCCGGGCGCGCAGTGTAAGTTTCACATTGTCCATGACGAGGATAGCGAACTCTTCTGGACGACGGTGTGCCTGCCGACGGATACGTGGCAGGAGAGGGAGCCGCTGAGGGCGGTCGGCTTTGCCAGCCCGCCTGGCAACGAGAGGCGAATCCTGATGCTGATGTACAGCCTCGACGCCCTGAACTGGTTCCAGGCCGGCTGTGTGGCGATGAGCCGCAGCATATTCGGGGCCTTCAGCTATGCTTCGCAACTGATTCGAGGCGACGATCTGCTGGTAATTTCGCGCACGTCGCAAGGAGGGTATAACCAGCATGACACCAATCTTGTCACATTGCACCGCATCGAGAAATTCAGAGAGTTGGCTCTTGATCTGAAGCCGTCCTACAGCAGGGGTTAACCTCGGCGCCGCCAGATATTACAGGAAAACGGGAGGACAAGAAGATGAAACTGGGCACATTCATGATGCCGCTTCATCCGCCGGAGAAGGACCGCACGCTTGGATTCGAAGAGGATATCGAATTTATTGTACGAGCAGACGAATTGGGATTTACCGAAGCCTGGATCGGCCAGCATCATACGCTGGCGTGGGAGCCGATCCCGTCGAACGATGTGTTTATCGCCAACGTACTGCCGCGCACGAAGAACATCCGGCTCGGCAGCGGTGTTTCCATTTTGCCGCAGCATCATCCTGTCAATGTAGCGGTGCGACTGGCCTATCTGGATCATCTGTCGCGGGGCCGCATCAACTGTGGTTTTGGCCAGGGGGGCGTGCCGACCGATTGGGGGCTTTTCGACTTGCCCGATCCGGGGACGCAGGGGCTGATGACGGTCGAGAGCATCGACATGATACTAAAGCTGTGGCAGACCGATCCGCCCTTCGAGTTCAAGGGGGACTTCTACAATATCAAGCTTGAAGGGGGGAACCCTGAGCTCGGAATCGGTGAACTGTTGCAGCCCTACCAGAAGCCGCACCCGCCGGTTGGGATGAGCATCATCCGCGGCCAGTCGCGGGCGGCCAACATGGCTGGCGAACGGGGCTACATTCCTATCAGCACGAATGTGGTATCCGGGTCCACACTGGGCGAACACTGGCAGACCTACTGCAACGGCGCGGCCAGTGCCGGGCAGCCCGAACCGGACCGGGAAATCTGGCGCGTGTCGCGCAGCATCTTCATCGACGAGACGACCGAAGCTGCCTGGGAACGGGCGAGTAACGGCGCGCTGGCAGGTTCGATGGCCTACTTGCGCTGGCTGATCAATTCGGCCAACATGCTCAGCGTTCTGAAGGACGACCCGGAGATGCCCGACGACGACGTGACGGTGGAGTACATGCTGAAGAACCTGTGCATCATAGGCGACAAGGAAGAGTGCCTGCGCCGACTGCACGGGCTGTGGGAGGAGACAGGGGGCTTCGGCACCCTGCTCATGATTGCCCATGATTGGGACGACAAGGAGAGATGGCTGGCCTGCATGGAGACGTTGGCGAATGAGATTGTGCCGGCGTTACCTTGAGCGGCAGACGCATGTTGATGACAGATTGAGACTCTGAACGGATAGTGAAGCAGACGCATAGCAAACGAAACAGTACAGTCAGGGAATCTGATATATGCCGAGAATGAATGGAGGGGAAGCACTGGTGCGGTCGCTGGCGGCGGAAGGGTTGCGAGCGGTATTTGGCGTACCGGGAGCAGGGCAGTACGAGGCGATCGACGCGCTGTATTCAACGCCGAGCATTCGCTATATCGCGGTGCGGCACGAGCAGGCTGCCAGTTACATGGCGGACGGGTATGCCCGCGCAAGCGGCGAAATTGCTGCAGCGCTGGTGGTGGAAGGGCCGGGCCTCTTCAACGCCATGTCGGGAGTGGCGACGGCTTATGCCACGTCTTCGCCAGTACTGGTGGTGACGGGAGATCATCACCACCGTAAGAAAGGATTGGAACTTAACGAGACGGCGTGGCTGGGACCGCTGACGAAGTGGGTTGGCCGCGCCAGGAGTCCGGCTGAGATTCCTGCCCTGGTCCAGGAGGCGTTCCAGAAACTGCGCTCTGGGCGGCCGCGTCCGGTGGGGATAGAGGTGCCGCCGGCCGTTTTCGCGGCGACGGAAGAGGTCAGCCTGGCGCAGCCGGCAGCCGATACACCGGCGCCTGCAGTTGGCGACCCGCAGGCGATTCAACGGGCGGCGGATTTGCTCTCGTCGGCGCGGAGGCCAGTAATCTGGGCCGGTGGGGGTGTGATGCGCGCCAAGGCCGCGACACTGGTGGCCGAACTGGCCGACTATCTGCAGATTCCGGTCGTAACGACGAGGCAGGGGAAGGGGGGCATATCGGAACGGCATCCGCTTTCTCTGGGAATGGCTGAGATGCGCTTCCAGCCGCTGCGGAACTGGCTCTCTGCTCGGGATGTGATCCTGGCTGTTGGAACGAGCCATTACGTAAGTGGAGAGGACCAGCAGGTCATCCGGATCGATGTCGATGAGACCGAGTTTGGAGAAGGCGATGACCAGCTTTCGATCCACGGTGATGCCTACCCAGTGATGTTGGCTCTCAACCAAGCGGTCGCCGCTGCCGGGCCGTCGTGCGGTGACAAGGCCGAGGCGGTGCAGGGCGAGGTCGCAGCCATAAACGAGGCGCGCTTCGAGCCGACCAGGCAATTGCAGCCGCAGTGGGGATTTATGGAGGCGATCCACACGGCTTTGCCTGACAATGCAATCGTGATCCAGGGCATGAACCAGATGGGCTATTACAGCCGCAACTATTTCCGGGCCAGGGCGCCGCACAGCTATCTGACCAGCTCCTCGCACGGGACGCTGGGTTGCGCATACCCGATTGCGGTCGGCGCCAAGGTTGGATGCCCGGATCGGGTGGTCGTTTCGCTGTCGGGGGATGGCGGCTTTCTCTACAACGTGCAGGAGCTATCCACGGCAGTGCAGTACGGAATCAATGCCGTGGCCGTTGTCTTTAATGACAATGCCTACGGGAATGTACTGCGCGCCCAGATGGAGGAGTTTGATGGGCATGTGCTTGGCACCCAGTTGCATAACCCCGATTTCGTGGCACTGGCGCAGAGTTTTGGCGCGCACGGTGTGCGTGCCGAGGATGCCGACGCGCTGCACGCAGCCCTCAGCGAAGCGGTGGTAGCTGAAAATGACAAACCGGTGTTGATCGAAGTTCCGGTCGGAATGTTGGACAGGGAATTCTGAGGGAGGAGACGGCATGGCAGACACTGCCAATCTTAAGGAGCGGATTCACCGTGGGGAGCTGATTTTCGGCGTAGGTGCGCAACTCTATTTCAGTCGCAGCCAGTTGGAGGACTTGTTGGGCCAGGGCGATTACGATTTCGTCTACGTGGACAGCCAGCATGTGGGGCTGTGCGAGATAGATCTCGAGAACTTTTGCGGGCATGCCGCAGCGTTGGGGATACCCGTACAGTTCCGGATCCCACACACGCGGCACGCCTACATGACCGGCCGCTATCTCGACCTGGGGCCGACCGGCATTATGGTGCCGGAGGTAGAGGATGTAGCCGTAGTGGATGAGGCAGTCAAGTATTTCTACTATCCGCAGGTAGGAAGGCGCAGTTCGGGGGGCGTAGCACGGCGCAATCTAAGCGCTTTTGGCGAGCCGACAGACCCGGGATCGATCGACCGCCTGGCCTACGCCGACTGGTGGAACAGTAATGGCTTTCTCACGATTCAGTTGGAGTCGGTGGAGGCTGTCATCAATGCACGCAAGCTGGCGAAACCGGGCATCGACCTGCTGGCTTTTGGGCCGAACGACCTGCGATTCAGCATGGAGAGTCTGCCGCATAGTCCGTTCAAGACTGTGGACGAGTGTATTCGGCATGTGCTGGAGCAGATGCAGGATAGTACGGTGCAAGTGAGTTTGGGGGCGGCCAGCGAGGAGGAGCGAGACAGGTATATTGAGATGGGGGTGACGGTGTTGCAGGTGGCGCCGGGGATGTGATTGATTCAACTGCGGTCTCTGCCGCTGAATCTTCTATTCACCATACCCTTCCCGCAGCAGTTGACTCGTTAACACGCTATTTTGCGTTTATTCCGCTTCAAATGGGGCCGGATTTCGATTTCCTCTGAAAGCCGGACTTGGGGTAATATTCTCGTCGACCCGCAAGCCATCTTTGGCGAATCCTGTATTCCAACCGAACGCCCAACACTTTCCTCTCTTTGGAGCGCTTCGATTGACTTACATCAGCTCACATTCCATTTTTCCACACTCAAGAGGAGCATTTCCCATGAAGCGTTACTCCGTTTGGATGGCGATCCTCATCTTCAGCCTTCTCATTGTCGGCTGTGTCGCGGCAGAGCCTGCCGGCGAAATGATGGAAGATGAGGGCCCCAAGGTACTTGTCGTAGGGACTTCGCAGGAACCGGAAAACGTGTTCGTCATGTGGGGTTCGACGCGTACCGGCTCCGACGTCATGTCATTCATGTGGCGCAAGCCAATCTCCTTCGGCGGCGACAACCAGCCCTTTGCCGAAATCCTGGAATCCTTGCCCAGCCAGGCCGACGGTACCTGGGTCGTAGACGAAGAGGCGGGTTCCATGCAGGTGACTTACAATTTCCGGGAGGGTCTGAAATGGTCCGATGGCGAGGAGATCACCGTCCACGACCTTGCCATGGCCTTCGAGATCACCTCGGATCCTGACTACATTTACTATTCGGAGAGTTTCCCGGTCGAAAGTATCGAGATTGTAGACGACTACACGGCGATTCTCCACTACCGCGGGATCAACCTGTTCCCGGACCAGGAAGTGCGCACGCACGTGATTCCGGAACATGTCTACAGGCCGCTGTGGGAAGAGGCCAAGGCCAAGGGCGGCAACGTATGGGAAAACTTCGGCAACATTGAGCAGGTTTCCATCAAGCCAGTGGTGAACGGGCCCTACATGATGGAAGAATGGGTACCAGGCAGCCATATCCGCCTGGTCCGTAACCCACACTTCAACATTGGCCAAGAGCCGTCAATCGAGGAGGTGCTCTACCGTATCATACCCGATTTGAACAGTCTGGCAGTGAGCGTCGCCAGCGGCCAGGTACATTTGACAGACGGCTGGCTTTCGCTGGAGCAAGCAAACGCCATGGATTCGGCCCCCGAGGTCGACCCCCTCTTTGTGGCGGCGCTGTGGCTGGAACATGCAACGATTCAGGTCAACCGCCCACCTTTGGATGACAAGCTGGTGCGTCAGGCCATCCTGACCGCGATTGATCGCGATGCGATCAACGAGGGCCTCTTCAAGGGCCAGCAACCCCCTGCACACTCCTGGATAAACTCGTCACATCCGGCCTATAACCCCGACGTAAGGCAGTATAACTATGCTCCTGACGAGGCGCTTCGGTTGCTGGCGGAGGCCGGTTACACGCCCAATGCTGATGGCCAGCTGGTCGACAGCGACGGCAACCTTTTGGAAATCCCCATTATTACCATTTCCGGAGACCGCACGCGCGAGCAAGTTGCGGCGTTGGTTCAGGCGCAGTGGCAGGAAATTGGCATCACGGCCGAGGTCAGACCGGTGTCAGCACGTCTACTCTTTTCTGAAACGCTCTTTGACCCTCCCAACTTTGAAGGTATCGCCATCTGGCGATGGGTATTCAACGCCAGGGTCGAACCTCGCGGTTTCTGGTATCCCGGTGAATCTGCGGCACAGCTGGACCAGCTCTTCGCCGAGGGCAACTCCTGGGCAGAGAACGAACGCAACAAAGAGTTGATCGACATGATCGACGCTGAACTCGATCAGGAGAAGCGCTATGCTCTGTTACGTGAGCAGCAAGAGATCTGGGCAGAAGAGCTGCCTGTATTGCCGATCTACTGGCACTCACGAGTTGCAACCGTGAACACAGCTCTGCAGGGCTACCAGCCGGCGGACCAGGCTATGCTCGGCTGGAACGTGGAGGAGTGGGAGCTGAAGTAGCTTCGGAATGTGACGGACAGGGCGAGAGTGGTGCGATGCCTCTTGCCCTGTCCGTTTGGTTTTTTCGACGACTAGCCTCAGTATTTCTGCTCTGTTCAGCTAATGGGCCGTTACATCCTACGCCGTCTACTCCAGATGATTCCAACCGTGATCATTATCACAGTGGCTGTCTTCTGGATGCTCAAACTGGCGCCCGGCGACCCCCTCGACCTACTGCTTGCGGGCAATCCCGACATATCGGCGGAACACGTTGAACACATCAAGAAGCTTTACGGCTATGACCGGCCAATCTACGAGCAGTACGGGCGCTGGCTGTGGCAGGTGGCGCAGGGGAATCTGGGTTATTCCCGCATCTACCACCGCCCGGTTTTGTCCATCATCCCGGACCGGTTGGTAAACACGCTCATTCTGACAGGGTCGAGCCTGATTCTAAGCCTGCTGGTCGCCATTCCCATCGGCGTTTACACCGCGTTACGCCAATACTCTCTGTTGGACTACCTGTTCTCGTTTCTTTCATTCTTCGGGATAGCCATGCCTGTTTTCTGGTTTGGCTTGATCTTGATTCTGTTCTTGTCTGTTCAGTTGAAGTTGCTGCCGCCTGGGGGCCACTATTCGTTGGAACAGGACGCGGGTGTTTTAACGGTCCTGCGCTATTCCACTATGCCCGTAATTGTGCTGAGCCTGTTCAGCATGGCGAGCTGGATGCGTTACATGCGTTCCGGGATGCTGGAGGTTATCCATGAGGACTATGTGCGCACTGCCCGCGCCAAGGGCTTGGGAGAGAGCAAAGTTGTTGTCCGCCATGCACTTAAGAATGCCCTTATCCCCATGGTCACCCTGATCGCGTTGAGCATCCCCGGTCTCATCAGCGGCGCAGTGCTTACCGAAACGATCTTCTCGTGGCCGGGCATGGGGCGGCTGATTTACGATTCACTCATCAATAATGATTTCAATATCGCAATGGCAGTTTTCCTGATCTTCGCCTTTCTCGTAGCCCTCTTCAACCTGGCCGCCGATATTCTCTACGCCTTCATTGACCCTAGAGTGGTCTACTCGTGAAAGAATCTGGCTTTGTTTAAGCGAAACTGCTCAACCCCCAAGTGTGGAGGGCTTCCAGTTGTTCTTGGAAACTCGAGACTGAAATGGCAAGCGAATTGACCCGAGAACACCAGACCCGTACTTACAGGCAGGATGTCTGGCAGCGTTTGCGCCGTCACCGGGTTGCGCTCGTGGCGCTAATTGTGTTCGGGCTGATTATCATTTACTCAGCGGGAGGACCGTTGTTCTCTTCCCACTCGATGTCAAAGACCGATCTGCGTTCGCGTCTCACTGCGCCGTCCACAGAGCACTACTTCGGAACCGATGAGCTGGGCAGAGATGTCGCCTTGCGCATTATGGTGGGGGGGCGCGTGTCGCTATTTGTCGGATTCAGTGTTTCGCTGGTCAGTCTGTTGATCGGTGTATTGATAGGCGCGATTTCCGGGTATTTCGGCGGCTATCTTGACAGCGTGCTTATGCGCCTTACCGACATTATGCTTTCGATTCCCAGTTTGCCTCTTCTGCTCATACTATCTCGATATGGGGGCGGGTCGGTGTGGAGCATAATCCTGATCCTCTCTGTATTCAGTTGGATGGGATTGGCGCGTATAGTGCGGGGCACGATCCTTTCGATCAAGCAGCGCGACTTTGTGGAGGCGGCGCGCATGACCGGGGCACCCAACGGGCGAATCGTGTTCCGCCATATCCTGCCCAGTACCCTGGCTCCGGTCATCGTCAACGCCACTCTGACCCTGGGCTTTGCTATAATCGCCGAATCGAGTCTCAGCTATCTGGGATTGGGGGTTCAGCCACCGACCCCGACTTGGGGGCAAATGCTGATTGGCGCCCAACAGTTCATGGATTCCGCGCCGTGGCTGGCTCTGATTCCTGGTATATTTCTTTTCGTGACATTGTTGTGCATCAACTTTCTTGGCGACGGGCTGCGCGACGCGCTTGACCCAAAGATGACGCTTCAGAACTGAGTCTCTTTCACCCGGTACTTCGATGCAATCAGGATTATTTGTCGGACGCTCTAATGCCACGATTCCCTGACAGGAGCTCCTATCAGTGACTTCCCAACGATCCGCACTTTCTTCCAACATTGGAATTCTCTGGAGCGAGCGCACGCGGCGCGCCAACGCTGAAGAGGCGCAGCGCAGCGGAGCTGTCTACACTTTTGAGGACGCCTGGGGCCAGGACAAGAGCTGGCTTAAAGGACAGTACGCTTATCTGGCGCCGAGCACTGTTTCAGCCGCTCTGAACCGCTTCAACCTCAAACACGATTTCATAGGGGATGATGGTCTGGCCGAAAGACTGTCGGAGATTTCTCTACTCTTCTTGCCTAGCGCCCACAGCCTGTCGCCGGCTGCCATCGACGCAATCGAGCATTGGCTGGACCTGGATGGTTCATTTCTGTGCGTATCCGGGCCAACAAATCTGCCTCCGGAGCTGCTCGGCCTGGAAAAGCTGGTGCTTGCCCAGACATCGGGCTACACCGCCTGGCAGTGGCGAGGCGACAGTCTCTTCGGCGATCGTTCCAAGTGGGAAGAGTGGTACATTTCGGGCTACAAAGGCTTCACCACCTGCGTTGCCGAAGCGAAAGCAGACGCCACTGTTCTGGCCGACCTGCTGGAGGTCAGTGGGGATCTTACCGGGCGGGACTCCGCTACTCTGCAACGAGTAGGCGCGGGAATCGTTCAGACCCAGAAGAGCCTGTTCATAGCCAACGCGCTTTTTGAGCATATGGGGGGCATCTGGCAGGCCCATCTGAACGCTGAAGATGTCCGGCGTTGGTTTAATCCACTCAATTGGGCCGAGACCCTGCTCTTCCAGCTGCGCAGCGTACTCTGGTCCTGCGGGCAAGATGGCCACTGGGACACGCGGTTGCGCACTTTCGGGAGCTACGACGGAGTAATGAACATCCGCCACGATCCTGACAAATCGTTGGACTTGACCATGCTACGTTACCAGGGAGAGCATCTGATTCCGGCCACGCACACACTGCTCGATGCAAACATTTCACCAGAGGCGACGACGACGGAAATGGACCTGGACTGGGTGCGGGAGATTTCCAAGTACGAATTTATCGAGATGGGACTACACAACGATGCCATCCAAGAGGCGCCGCCCAAGTACATGATGGGGGCTAACCTTGCCCGCCACGTGATCGAGTCCGAGAAGAATCTGGGTGTTCGGCTTTACACCGGCGGACGACACGGGGGCTACAGCGTCTATCCTGAGATGATCGACGCCATGGACTTTCTCTACCAGACGGTGCCCCACTTTCTCGGTCTGGGCACTTTCCATTTTCATCTGATGGCCGAATACGGCGACCGGACGCCAAATCCACTTATGGATGACAAGGTGGTCACTTACCAGACCATGACCTCGCCAACGATCGCCAGTCCCGGATTCTGGTTTCCCTTCCATGGCGTGGTCAGTACGACTGAAGAGTGCCGGCAACTGCGGGGCTGGGACATGACCCATGAGTACGATCCGCCGCCTGACATGATCGATGCAGTTTACGAACGGCCGAACAGCAGAGACCAGGACATCGAAACTGCTCTGCCAGACGGGGTTTACCAACTGCAATATCACCCTCTGTTCACGGTTGATCCCAGCTACAACAACGGCCGCGGCACCTTGGACTGGATGTGTTACGGAATCAGGCGGGCCGAACGTCTCAACATGTGGCAGGCGACGCAGCGGGCGATTTACCAGCGCGTACAGGACTACGAGGATGTTCAGTTCAGAGTGGCTGACGGCGGTAGAACGATTCACGCCCACAACCCAACGGGACGTACGATCGAGGAGCTGATGGTGGAGACTGCAGTCCCGCTAGGAGCACCGGAGCAATCGGGGCCGGACGCGCTGGGAGCAGGCGCGGTTGCCGAAGAGGACGAGGCAGAGCAGGAGGTGGAATACGCTTCGCTGCGTCTTGAGATAGGCGAGAATCAGGATAGAGTGGCCAGCTACTTGGCGCACATTGTCAAGAATCGCTTCTTTACATTGCCGCGACTGGAGCCCGGCGCATCCTGTACAATCCACCTCGAAGGCGGCGGCCCCTCTTATCCTTTCGTTGCCCAGGCCAACAGCAAAAGCATGCGATTTGTCGATGTGAACTTTGTCCCTGGGTCGGGCGAACTTACTATACGTGTGTACGTAATCCGCTATCATGGGCTGGTGGTGCAAGGGTATGAACCGGGCGACCAGGTTGGTGTCGAAGTGGATGGGGTGGAGCGGCAGCCGTTGGAGTCGGTGGATGGCCGCCTGCTGCTGTACCTACAGGGCCCTGAAAACCATTTTGCCGAGAAAACAATCGTCTTGCGGAAACTGTAGAGAAAATGACTATGCAACTGTCCGACATCCGCCGTCTCACTCCTATCACACAGGAGTACGCTTACTTCCAGAGCAGCGGCTTTTCGCCGAAGATTGAGCCGGTGATCGAGGAGACGAACCGCTGGGCGCAGTTTCATAATGCAGGCGGGGCCGCGCCTGGGATCAACGATAAGATGCTGGAGGGGTTTGAGGCGACGCGCGACAAGGTCGCGCAGTCGATGAACGCCGACAGTGACGAGATCGTGCTGGGCGAAAACACGACCATCGGTATCAATATTGTTGCAAACGGGATCAACTGGCAGGCGGGCGATAACGTCATCCTGAGCGACAAGGAGCATCCGGGCAACCGCATCACCTGGTACAGCCACGTGCAGCGGTATGGCATCGAGCTGCGCTTTCTGGAGGTCGTGCACGACGAGGAGCAGATGCTGGAGCAGTTTGAGCGGATGCTCGACGGGCGCACTCGGGTCGTTTCGATCAGCCAGGTTTGCCGGCGTACTGGTCAGCGGCTGCCGGCGCGAGCGCTGGTTGACCTTGCGCATGAACGGGGCGTCCCTGTCCTGCTGGACGGTGCGCAGGCCTATGGCGCGGTTCCGGTCGATATGCGCGAGCTGGACTGCGACTTCTACGCCTTTAGCGGGCACAAGTACATTATGGCGCCGCAGGGCACCGGAGGTTTCTACGTGCGGCGCGACCGGATTCCATGGATCCAGCCAAGCTGGATCGGCTCCCATTCTCAGAAAGAATTCGATTTGGTGGGAGGGCTCACTCTGCTGGATGAGGCCAAACGCTTCGAGTTCGGGACGCGTAATCTGGCCGACCAGATTGGTTTCGGCAAGGCGCTGGACTTCTGGGAGGAGATCGGTTGGGGAAACGTGTTTTCCTATATTGCCGATTACACGGACCGCCTCAAAGAGGCCCTTTTGGACGTGCCGGGGTTGAAAGTGCATACGCCCCTACGCTACGGGAAGTCATCAGGCATCGTTACCTTCAGTCTCAAGGGGTACACATCGGCCGCGATACAGGAGCATTTGAAAGAGAACAAGGTCCTGGTCGCTCCGCTGGAGCTGGACGGCACCATGATTCGCGTGTCCACTCATGTCTTCAACAACGGGGATGACTTGGAGCGGCTGGTGGCAGGCGTGAGGGGAATGCCGTGACCCTTCAATTTGGGATGAGGTTTTCGTAACTACCGGGCCGCATACAGAGTCTTTCTTTCTTGGCCGACTCGTCACCTTCGCCGCCGGTCAGGCTATTGGATGGCGAATTTGGTTGGCAGCCGCCAGGTTGATTGGGGCGCACTGTCGGCATGCCATGATGGTGGGGAAGAACCAGCAAGGTGGCGAGACAGGGCGGGGCGTTGCGGGGGCGCAGCCCCTGCACAAGGGAGGGCCGAAGGCCCGACCGCCCAAAATACACCCATGAGGAGAGAATAAATCCTCTTGCTCGGCTCGTTCATTGTTGCGATTCCGTTGCGGCTGTGAATTTTCAGAATTGCTATTTTTGCTTGGCTGCCGCCGAGTGTATTGACCTGCCGCTAGTGCGGAGTCTGCACACCGATCCCAGATTGCGCACCGAAGCTATACAATTCTTGACTTTTTCGCGAGTCTGACGGTATACTTGCGCCGGAATTCAATTCCACCCCAGAAGCAACAAGTGAATATCAGCATTCCCTCACCCCAACAAGGAGACCTTTGACGATGAAAAGATTCGCTCCGTTATTTGCGCTGTTGGCAGCCCTTGTCATGTTAACTGCGGCCGGCTGCGTGGCGCCCGCGGCGCCGGCGTCAGAGATGGCCGAAGAGGAGATGATGGAGGTTGTCAGCACAGGCGGCGTTACTCTGCCTGACGACGCTGCGCCTCTTGACCAGCAGGTGTTCCGCTCTGCCGGTATTGAAGGCAAGCATTTTGACACGATGCGTAATGAGTACGAGGGCTTCGCCTATGAGGCGACGATCGAGCAGTTGGCCAAGATGGGTCCGGAAGGCGATTGGCATCCGGCCGCGGCCGACAGCTGGGAGCTTTCCGATGATGGCCGTACGTGGACTTTCCACCTGCGCCAGGACGCCAAGTGGAGCGACGGCGAGCCGGTCACAGCAGATGACTGGGTCTACAGCTTCCGCCGCTACCTGAACCCGGAGATGGCCAACGTTTACTCCTGGTTCCTATTTGACCTCGAAAACGGTGAAGCCTACAACAAGGGTGAAGTGGACGTCGAAGAGTTGGGTGTGAAAAAGATCGACGACTACACTTTCTCGCTCACCACCACGGTGCCGATTCCCTACTATATGTTTAAGATCAACTGGCACGCGGCGCCGGTTCCCCGCCACATGGTCGAGGAGCACGGTGACGATTGGGCCAACGATCCCTCGACTGCACCGAGCAACGGCCCCTACCGAATCGCCGAATGGAATCGGGGCAAGAACGTGATCTTCACGCCCAATCCGCATTACACGGGACCCTACCCGGCGACATTTGAACAACGAATTCAGGTGATCATCCCTGAGGTCGGCGCGCCGCTGCTGCAGATGTATCAGGCCGGCGATATCGATGGCGGGGTCGGCGTGACCGGCGATGACCTTGTTCAGGTGCTTGCGGATCCGCAACTGAGCCAAGAGGCCTACATCAGCGTGATGAACCGCGGCGTTTATATTTACATGAACCAGCGCACGCCGCCCTTTGACAACATCCTAGTGCGCCAGGCGTTCGCGCACGCAGTAGACCGCACATCCCTTTGCGACAACGTTATGCGGGGCACCTGCATTCCCGCGCACGGCTTCCTGCCCAAGGACTTCCCGTGCGAGCGCAATGACGACCCCGAGTTGATCGCGTTCCAGAGCTACGATCCGGAACTGGCTGCGGACCTGATGGCGCAGGCCGGCTACCCCGGCGGCGAGGGCTTCCCCGAGCTGACGATCTTCACCAAGGAGGGTGAGTTCATCCGCGAGGCCGAGGCGATCCAGCGTATGTTGGCCGACAACCTGGGGGTTACAATCACACCGCAGAATGTGGAGCGCGCCTACTATGTCGACCAGATGCGCAACGGCGAGCTGAAAGTTGCGCTCAATCGCTGGGGCGCAGACTTCATCGATCCGAGCAACTTCGTGGACTGGTGGGACGATCCGGCTGCCTCTTACTTCACCGGCTGGACCGACGAAGAGTACCGCAACCTGATCGACACGGCCCGTCCAATGGCGATGTCGACCGAGCGCTGCGACCTCTATCACGATGCCCTCAAGATCCTGGCGCGTGACGCGATCGGCGTATTCGTAATGAACCCGGTACAGGCTGTGCTGTACAAGGACTACGTTTCAGGGCTGACCCTCACGGACGACGGCACACTTGGCGTCTACAACATGATGCTCCTGGACAGCGCCTACGTTAAAGAGTAGAAATTCAAGGTTGGAGGAGCGGGAGTGATGAATCCATTCTCGCTCCTCCAAGTCTGTGCACTTCGTTCGTCGTCATTTCGTAACTCTGAGTTTTGCATGACCAGCTGCATGAAACTCTCCTCTCAATAGACGGAGGCCCGGATGGCGCGCTATGTGCTGGGACGCTTCTTTGGCATTATTGGCGTTCTCTTTATTGTATCGATCATGATTTTTCTCATGATCCACTCTATTCCGGGCGGCCCGTTCGACGCAATGCCGACGACATCCGAATTCCGTGAAATCCCCGAACACATCCGTGAGCAGCTGATGGCCAAGTACGGCCTCGACAAGCCGCTGTATGTTCAGTATCTGCGTTACATGTGGGCTGCATTGCGGGGCGACTTCGGTATCTCGTTCCGCTATGGGGAGCCGGTCACGGATTTCATCAGCCGCTCCTGGCCCGCAACTGCGCAACTGGGTTTGTCGGCGATGGCGATCGGTATACCGATCGGCATTGGTCTGGGAATCCTGGCCGCGCTGCGCCCCAATACATGGTTGGACTACGCCACCAATGTTGTCGTTATCACAACCTTTGTTACGCCCCCCTTTGTTATCGCCATTATGAGCATCATCATTTTCGCGGTGGTTTTGCAATGGCTTCCTTCCGGCGGTTGGGGAGAACCCAATCAGTGGATCCTGCCCACCGCTGTCTATGCGCTTGGCCAGATCGGCGGCATGGCCCGCTTCACGCGTTCCAGCATGGTGGACGCGATGCAGGCGGAGTATGTTCGCACTGCGAGGGCCAAGGGGCTGCAGGAACGGGCGGTGGTGTTTCGCCATGCTTTTCGTGCTGCGTCGCTGCCACTTATCACACTGCTGGGGCCGATGGTGGTCAACCTGCTGCTGGGTTCGTTCTTCATTGAAGCGATATTCCGCATACCGGGCATTGGTGGCCAAATAACCCTGGCCCTCTATAATCGGGATTACCCTGTGATCATGGCGCTGATCCTGCTGTGGACCTTAGCCATTGCCATAGCCTACCTTGTCACCGACCTGCTTTACGGCGTGGTCGACCCGCGCATACGTGTCGGCGGCACCATGTAAATCGCGCCTAAGATCGCAACAGGCGCGAAGGAGAATTACCATTTCCACCTCTTCGGCGAAGCAGAATGGTGACCGCCTCAGCGCCTCTGCACAGGCTGCTGCTCTGGCCCTCGACCTGAACTCGCGGCCTCGCAACCTGTGGGGGGACGCGGCCAGGCGATTTTCGCGCAATCTGCTGGCCATGATTTCTCTGTCTTTCGTTCTGCTTCTCATCTTCCTGGCCCTGTTCGCCAACGTGCTGGCGCCGGAGGGCTATGACTTCCAGCAGTACGACAAGACGTGGCTCTTCCCCTCGCTCGAACATCCGATGGGCACGGACCCCTTCGGTCGCGACATTCTGACGCGCGTCATCTACGGCGCGCGTATTTCGCTGGCGATTGGCTTTATCAGCAATTTCATCGCCCTTGCCATCGGCCTCCCATTTGGGGCGGCCGCGGCCTGGTACGGCGGCGCGGTTGACTTTGTTCTGATTCGTATTATTGAAATCATCAACTCTGTTCCCAATCTGTTGCTGGGCATTCTGATCATCAGCGTTTTGGGGCCGGGCTTTCGCAACGTTCTCTTTGTCTTCGCAGTCACCGGCTGGATGGGTATTGCGCGCCTGGTGCGGGGTCAGTTTCTCTCCTTGCGCGAACAGGACTATGTACTGGCTGCGACCTGTATTGGCGTACCCGACTATCGCATAATCATCCGCCATCTGTTGCCGAACACGATGTCTCCCATTATCGTCAGCGTGACGTTGGGCATCCCCGGCGCGATTCTGGGCGAGTCCGGCCTGAGTTTTCTGGGGATTGGCATAAACCCGCCGCTTCCCAGCTGGGGGCGCATGCTCAATGACTATCTCAGCGCGATCCAGTCGCACTGGTATCTGGCCTTTTTCCCCGGGTTAATGATCGCGCTGGCCATGTACGCTTTTACGCTGATGGGGGATGGGCTTCAGGACGCTCTGGACCCCACCAAGTAGGCATTCCGAGACCAAGATTTTTGGACCGGCTTCCCCGTCTCACCACAGCCAAGTCTTTAGACGTTTCATCTTGCGAGTGACCCAGTGGACAAGAGCCTCGATGGGCCGGAGATCTCCTCATTCAGCCAACTGCGCGCTGATATTCCCCTGACGAGCAATTATATCTATCTGAACAGCTGCACATTTGGACCGGTTCTGCAATCGGTCCAACGCTGCATGGCGGCCGCTTTACGGGCTGAGAACGAGGAGATCATCGCCCAACGGGGCAAGGAGCCGGGAGTTCGTTTCTACGGCGAGGCCGAAAAAGCCCGACAGTCAGTGGCAGAGATGGTTGGCGCGGTTGCCGAAGATGTGGCCTGGGTCTCCAATACGACGACCGCTTCACGGCTGGCGATTTTGAGCATTGACTGGCAGGCGGGCGACAAGCTGGCGGTGACCGACGTCGAGCATCTGAGCACGCATCGGGCGGCGCGGGGGCTGGCGCAGGAGCGGGACGTGACAGTTACTGTCATTCCTTCGGCAGCGCCCGAAGACTTCGCTAATGAATCTCGCGGGCCTTCTTACGGAGGGCCTGACTACTTTCTGGAGCAACTGGACAGACTGCTGACGCCGGCGCATCGGTTGTTGGTGATGAGCCATGTGTCCAACATCGACGGCCGCCGACTGCCTGTAGCCGAAGCGGCGCGCATGGCGCGGGCACGCGGGGTCAAGACGCTGGTGGACGGCGCGCAGTCTCTTGGGTTGTTTGCGGTAAATGTGCAGGAAATTGGAGCCGAATTCTACAGTGGCTCGGTCCACAAGTGGATGATGGGGCCGCCTGGAATCGGCTTTCTGGCAGTTTCCGGCGAGGGCAAACGGGGGTACAATCCTTTTCAACTCCCTCGCGCCAAAGACGACGAGGGGGGTATTGACCACAGCCAGATAACGGCGGCGGCTCTCACCGAGTTAGGTACGCCGAACTACGCCTTGCGAATCGGCGCCGGCGCGTGTGTGGAGACAGTGCAGCGCATCGGCCTGGAAAGAATAGAAGAGCACTGTCGCCTGCTGACCGAGCGGTTGCGCGCCGGTCTTCGCGAGGTGCCGGGCGTGTACGTCGCCAGTCCGGACGCCTGGGAGAATTCATCAAGTGTTACGACAATTCAGCTACACGAAGGGACGCCGGCGCGCTGCCAGCAGCTTGTTGAGCGGTTGTTGGATGACTATCGCATCGTAGTGAAGTTCCGCCCGGAGATCTGCGGTGTGCGCATTGGCGGTGCCGCTTTCAATACGGCGGATGAGATTGAGCAGTTTCTGACGGCAGTGGCCCGCCTAGCGCCACAAGTCTAAACCCACGAGAGGACGATTGAACCGATCATGCCTGCATCAAGAAACCATGCACCGATAATATCGATCGACACGCCGACGCCTCCTCCCTATTGGGCTCTACTGGAGTGGGAACTGATTCGCAACCAGACTGCGGCGGTCGAGGAGTTTTACGCCCGCTATTTTGACGAGCGCGGGTATCTTCTTTGTGTTCCCCGCTGGGGCGGCGATGACGGGCCGGATGACGCGGCCGAGAATCTGGCGGGATGGACCATGCTGCATGCACTGGGGGCGCCCGATAATGTTCTGGAGCTGTATAAGAAGGGCTGGGAGGGTCATCTACGCCAGTACACTGAGGCCAAGACTGTCGAAGTGCCGTTTGCCCGCGACGGCATGTACTACAAAGAGTTTCCGGTCATGTTTGACTGGATGCACAACGGTGAAGGCTTCTCGGTTTTCTTCCTACAACCGTTGTCGGACCCGCATAACCACCTGGCGCGGCAGCGAATGGAACGCTTTGCCGGCTTCTATATGGGCACCGATCCTCAAGCTCACAACTATGACCCAGAACACCGCGTCATTCGCAGCATGTTCAACGGCAGCCGAGGTCCGCTGATGCGGAAGTCGACCGGCCTCGACTGGGCCGGCGATTCGCTTGAAATCGAAGGGCGCTTCAAGCCTGGTCATGGCGAGCGCACCTACGCCGAAATGGTAGCCCACTTTGAGGAGTACAACGACGTGATCGGCGACCACCCGCTCAATCTGTCGACGACGACGCTGGCATTCAACGCCTACATGCAGACCGGGGACGCCAAGTATAAGGACTGGCTGGTCGACTACATCGACGCCTGGTGCGAATGGACGGCGGCAAACGAAGGCATCGTACCCACCAATATCGGATTGGACGGGACCATTGGCGGCGCCTGTGACGGCAAGTGGTACGGCGGGGTCTACGGCTGGGGATTCACGGTGACGGTGCCGCAGACGGGGGAACTGGCGCACCGGCCGTTCTTCCTGAACCGTGTGCACTACGGCTTCGGCAACGGGCTGTTGATGACCGGCGATCAGAGCTACGTGGACACATGGCGCGGCGTCATCGACAACGTAAACGCCAATAGCAAAACCGAGGGCGGGCAGACGCTATACCCCCACATGCACGGCGACGAGGGCTGGTATGACTACACGCCGGAGCCGTTCAACAGGGGGGCGCTGGAAGTTTACTACTGGTCGATGGACAGGGCTGACCTGTCACGTGTGCAGGACAACGAGTGGGTGCGTTTCTTGGAAGGAGGCAACCCGGACTATCCGGTCACTGCGCTGCATGAAGATCTGGCAGAGGTGCGGGAGAGAATTGGCAAGGTGCGCTCCGACAGCACATCGCCGGATACGCGCATGTCTGACGATATGAACGGCTTTAATCCGGCTATGGTGAGCCGGTTGACCGAGCTGATGTTGGGCGGCCTGCCCACGGAGCGGCTGGGCTTTCCTCTCCACAGTCGCGTGCGCTACTTCAATCCGACGCGGCAGAGGGCCGGCATGCCGGAAGATGTTGGCGCGCTGGTCGAAAACTTGCGTGACGACGAGATGACGTTGACGTTGGTTAATACTGACCAGCTTACGTCGCGCACTGTTGTCGTCCAGGGGGGCGCTTACGGCGAGCATCAGTTCGTGAGCGTAGACCACGATGGCGTAACAACTGCCGTTGATGGCGACAACTTCACGGTGCGGCTAGGGCCGGGCTGCGGCAGCAGATTGCAGATCCGGATGACTCGCTATGCCAACAGGCCGACTTGCGCTTTCCCCTGGGAAAGATAGGCAGATCAGATATAGTTCCCTCAAGAAAGTCTGCTGGCGCGCGCTCTACTCTTTCAGCTAGCAAGGAGAATTGCATGGCCGATGAGAGCAAACCCAATGTTCTGGTTTTTCTATGTGACCAGTTGCGCATCGATCTGCTGGCCTGCTATGCAGATACGATCGTGCGCACGCCGAATATTTCTGCCTTGGCGCAGGATTCCTGTGTTTTCGAGCGTGCGTATACGCCCTGCGCTATCTGCTCACCGGCGCGTGCCAGCTTGCTGACGGGGCTCTATCCGCATAGCCACCACATGTTCAATAATTCGACGCCCGGCTATTCCTACTGCGAACATATGCGGCCAGGCGTGGCGATGATACAGGATTGGGTCGACGAGGAGAGCGAATACGAGTCGGCCTGGTTTGGCAAGTGGCACGTCGGCCCGGCGCAGGACCTGTTTGACTCCCGCTTCCACCACACGCAAAGGCCTTACGAAGGCGGTCCCGGATTCCTGACCAGTTCCCACTGGCATCCCAACACGAGGATTGCGCCCCTGGTAGAAAGCGTCGGGCGCGGCGCGGCGGGCACGTTGGACGTGGGGATGGAGGGCTTTCCGGATGTGGTGGCGGCCCGCTACTCTCAGGATTTCCTGCGCAACCGCGACGGGACGAGGCCTTTTTTCCTGACCTGCTCCTTCCCCGGGCCGCACAGCCCCTGGATGGTCCCAGACGAATGGGGAATTCGCTACGACCCTGATGACATTGAATTGTGGGCGAATCGCTATGACACTTTTGAAGGAAAGCCGACCAACCAGAGAAAGCTGCGCCTGATGCAGGAAGTTCGCGGGGAAGATCTCGTTCAGTCCGCCGCGCGCCCGTTGGCTGATGGGGCAGTCGGACAGACGCAGGAGATGAAGGACCAGGAGTTGAAGGAGTTGCTGGCATGCTGCTTCTCCTATCTGGAGCTAATCGATCAGATGGTAGGTGAGGTGGTGGCAACGCTCAAGGAACTGGATCTGTATGAGGAGACAGCCATCGTCTTCACAGCCGATCACGGCGATATGGCAGGTTCCCATGGCATGATGAACAAGGGGGCGTACATGTATGACGAGATCTACCGCATTCCCCTGCTGGTCAAAGACCCGGGAACGCCGCAACCTAGCCGCAGCGCCGCTTTTGTGCATTTGATGGACATAACCGCGACCTGCCTGCACCTGATGACGGGGTCGGAACAGGAAAGCATGATGGGGCAGACCTTGCACGGCCAATCGCTGCTGCCCCTTGTTGAGGGTAAGGGAAAATGGGATCGGGCGATGCACTACGCCGAGTATCACGGCGACTGGTACGGTCATTATTCAACGCGTATGGTGACCGACGGCCGCTGGAAGCTGGTGTGGAATCTGACGGATCTGTGCGAGCTGTATGATCTGGAAAACGACCCCCACGAGCTAAGCAATTGCTTCTACGATCCTGACTACGAGGAAGTGCGCGCCAGATGCTTCGATTATCTGATGGCGGAGGCGCAACGCACGGACGACTCGCAGTTGCGGCTGCTGCTGCCGCAGGTCGAAATTGCGGCGCAGGGAGCGGCTGGCCTCTGATTCCAACGAAGAGGTAACTACTGCCATATACAGTGCCTGTGTGGACCAGACCTTCAGTCACGTCGCCATTCGGGCAATCTCATCGTGTACGCGTTGGCCGCCACGTTTGACGAGACGCACAGCTGGAAACAGTGCGTACGGTCGATGAGGCATGTTTTTGTAGGGGGGCGTTGCGGGGGCGCAGCCCCTGCACAAGGGAGGGCCGAAGGCCCGACCGCCCAACAAACAGAGAATGAGGAGAGAGTAAACACCTTTACTCGCCTCATTCAGATCGCAAATCAGTTGTGGCTGAGTAGTTACACGAAAAGCAAGTTCCAGAACAGTCATCACTGCTTCATAAGTGCGTCCCTGTGCTCGCTCGACAATGAATACGTGAAAGGCAATTTGTATGGCTAACGCGAGTAAACCCAACGTCCTGATCTTTCTCTGTGACCAGCTGCGGATTGATCTGTTGACCTGTTACCAGGAGACGCTGGTGCGAACGCCGAACATCTCTGAGCTGGCCGGGGATTCCTGTCTGTTCGAACGGGCGTATACGCCGTTAGCTCTCTGCTCGCCTGCCCGCGCCAGCCTGCTCACGGGCCTTTACCCTCACGGCCACCACATGTTCAACAACTCCACCCAGCATTATTCCTACTGTGAGCATATGCGGCCGGACGTGACGATGCTGCAGGACTGGATCGACGACGAGGGCGAGTATGAGTCGGCCTGGTTTGGCAAATGGCACATAGGCCCGGCGCAGGACCTGTTCGACTCCCGCTTCCACCACACGCATCCGGAGCCTTATGAAGGCGGGCCCGTCTTTTTGGACAGCTCGCACTGGCACCCGAACACGCGAATCGCCCCCTTGGTTCAAAGCGTGGGGCGCGGCACCGCGGGCACGTTGGACGTGGAAATGGCGGGGCATCCCGATGTGCTCGCGGCCCGTTACACGCAGGAGTTTCTGCAGACACGCGACCCGAGCAAGCCATTTTTCGCTGCCTGTTCTTTCCCCGGTCCTCACTTTCCGTGGATGGTTCCGGAGGAATGGGGCATTCGTTACGATCCGGACGACATCGAAATGTGGGGCAACCGTTATGACACCTTTGATGGGAAGCCGATAAACCAGAGAAAGATACGGCTGTTGTACGAGGCTCAGGCCGGTGGCCTTTCCTCCGAGGAACAGGACCAGGAGCTGAAGGAGCTGCTGGCGTGCTGCTTTTCCTACATTGAGCTGATCGACGAAATGGTCGGCGAGGTCGTTGCTACGCTCAAGCAGCAGGGCCTTTACGACGACACGGCCATCATTTTCACGGCGGATCATGGCGACATGGCCGGGTCGCATGGGCTGATGAATAAGGGCGCGTATATGTATGACGAAACCTACCGCATTCCCATGCTTCTCAAGAGGCCAGGGGCGCGGAAGGCAACACGCAGCAATGCCTTTGTTCACTTGATGGACGTGACGGCAACCTGTCTGCACTTGATGACGGGTACGGAACAGGACAGCTTGTCGGGGCGGAGCCTTCACGGGCAGACTCTGTTGCCCCTGGCCGAGGGGGAGGAGACGTGGCCGCGCAGCATGCATTATGCGCAGTATCACGGCGACCCTTGGGGACACTACTCCTCCCGCATGGTGACCGACGGGCGCTGGAAGCTGGTGTGGAATCTGACCGATCTGTGCGAGCTATACGATTTGGAGAACGACCCGCACGAGTTGCATAACCGTTTCTACAATCCCGATCTTGATGAAGTACGCACTGCCTGTTTCGACTATCTCGTGGCCGAAGCGAGACGTACCGGCGACGCCCAGGTGTTTTTGCTGAAGCCGGAACACGAAATGGCCATTCAGGGGATCCCTGTTCCAAAAAGCTCCTGATGGGCCAGCACCCTGCGACTCTCACTATGTCAACAAGTACGATCTACACTGCCCGTATTATTGAAAAGAACCAGCGACAACCGGGAGGTCCACGATGAAATTTGGTGTCTTTCTACCAAGCCACGGACCGGCGAAATCGCCGCAGTCGGTCCATCAGGTGGCACAGGCGGCAGAGCAGGCTGGTTACGATTCGCTGTGGGCCGCCGATCATGTGCTTGTCCATCAGCGGTTTAGCGACTTCTGCCTGATCGAGACTTTTGTGACGTTAGGATATGTGGCGGCTATTACGGAGAAGATCACACTGGGCACTACGGTACTGGTGCTGCCGCAGCGGGATCCGATCCTGGCTGCCAAGCAGGCGGCCGCGGTCGATCAGTACTCTGGCGGTCGCTTGATCCTGGGTATTGGCGTTGGATGGATGGATGACGAGTACCGCTATTTGCGGACCGACTTCAGTAAGCGCGGCCGTATGATGGACGAGTGGATGGATGTGATGCGGGTGCTGTGGAGCGAGGTTGAGCCATCGTTCCAGGGCGAATGGATCAGTTTCGAGGAGAGCGCGTTCGAACCGAAACCGGCGCAGAAGGGGGGTCCGCCGTACACCATTGGCGGGTTGAGCGACGCGGCGATCCGACGGGCTGCGACGAAGGCGAGCGGCTGGCATCCAATACAGATTGAACCGGAGGAGGTTGCCGCGGGCGTGGCGAAGATGCGCGCGTGGGCGAAGGGAGAGCCGCGCACGGTCATATTCCATGCCCGCACCGAACTGGGTGATCAGGCGGACCCGGAAGTGTCCATTCTCAGAGGGTCGATATCCGAAATCAGCGACCGAATCGGACGCTACGCCGAAGCGGGTGTCGAGCACATGTTATTTGACTTCAACACTACGCCGACGGCAGGTGCAATTCAGGATCAGATGGAGAGGATCGCGTCTGATGTGTTTCCGGTTCACAAGACTGCTTGAGCGACAGGGAACTGCGGACGGGCCACCGCTTACAGGGTGTTAATCTCCTCGATTTCCGCCCAGCCACCGTTGTCATTTGACGCCTCGGCTGCCAGTCCGATCATGTGAAGTCGGGCGACGGAAGGGGCATCCGCGGGCAGTGGTCCGGCGCCAAGGGCCTCTCTGAGTCTCTCGACTTCAACGTTGGTGGATTCCGTTTCAGTCAGCGGCTCGCCGACGACGGCGTTGAGGAATGTAGCGACACATTCATTCATGCCGGGCCAGCCGGCGCGCGGCTCGGATTCCGCGACTGTTTCCACTGACCATTCGCTCTGCTGGCGCGTGCGTTGGCGCAGTTCGCCGGAGAACAGGTCCACGATGAGGTCGCCGTCTTCGCCGTTTACTTCGACAGTTGTTTCCAATTCGACGACACAATCCAGATTGACTTGTACCGTTCCCCAGATGCCGCCGTAATCGTAGAGTCCCTGGCACTGGCGCTGGGCGCGTCCGGGCAGGCCGCTTCCTTCAAGGAGAAGCACGCGGGACGGGGTGGCATTAAGGATGCGGTTGAGGGTATCCACGTACCAGGGAGCGATGTGGTTGAGCGTGCTCAGGTCTGCTTCCGGGTCGGCGTCCCAGCTTGATTGCAGCCGCACAGATGTGGTATGCACCTGTCCTATGAGGCCGCTGCGCACGCGGCGCGCAGCCTCGACGAAGACGGGAATGAAGCCGATTTCGAGGTCGGCGTGGGTCACCTGCGGAGCCGCCAGCAGCCGGGACACCATTGGGCGAATCCTGTGGCGCCGGCTGGCGAGGGGTGGCTCATAGAAGATCGGCACACCGGCATCGAGCGCGGCGGAGAGCGCCTCTTCGTGCGCGTGGTCAGAAACGGCGATGAAGACAGCGTCGACCGGTGGGCCGTTTAGCAGGTCTTCGGCATTGGAGAATACTGCGACGTCGGGGCCGAGTTCGCTGCGGATGCGTTGTTGGGTGGCGGCGCTGGGGGCGGCGGCGGAGACGATTTCGGCGCGGCCGTCGCGGTGCAGTGCGGGTAGATAGGCTATGCGGGTCCAGCTGCCGTAGCCGATTAGTCCGACTTTTAAATTCATTGCAATTGCTCCCACCATCTATGAGACTAGGACCAAACAGACGCTAAACTGGCGAACGCATCGCGCACCATCCGGCCTTCTTCAGTCAATGCCAGAGAATCGCACTTCAGCCGGACTTCCTGCCCACTGTGGAAGGGAAGACGACTAAAATCTTCTGGAAAGGCGTACGCGTTCAATGACATTGACAATGATCCCTCTGTCTTCAAACGAGCAAATTCGTCAAGTGACTGACTAACTCCCGAAATATAGTCCCCCATTTCTAAGACTTCGTGTTCGGAGGCTGTGCTTTCAATCACCCCGTCAGTCATGAATTGGTCAAACCAAGCGTCTAGATCTGTTAGACTGCGAACACTATCAACACCTTCGTAGTATCGACTCGGTGCGACGACTTCCAATGCTATATTTCGTGCATCCATCAGTGAGCGATAGTGTAGAGGTAATTCTCGCCTATGAACTCTACAAAATAGGTAGGCAAGGCCGTACTTGAGGATCTGCTGAAGTGCCAAATTCGGGTTGTCGCTGTCCCATTTCAACTCGATTAGTCGAACTTCCTCCTTAGATTCCGAACATGCCACCAAATCTACGGCACTGTTCTTGTCGCTCCGTGAAGTGACTATTCCGGAAGCAACAGGGCACTGATTGTACCATCCGGGCATGTGTCCTCTCTCGGCCAACATGGCTACTGCCTTTTCCAACATTTTTTCGGGCGATTCATTGTCGGCGCGAATATCAGTTGCTCGTCGCAGCAACCAGAGAGAATTCGATTTGGTATGTGGTGAGCCAGGATAATTGGCAACAATCTTATCGTAAATTTCGCTTACTTCGTCACGGCCAGTAATTCCATCAAAGAGGCTCGCCACTTTGAAATCTCCTTTGAAAAGGTCGACTCTCTTCCTACATTTTATCTGTTGTGGAACCCAGAGAGCATGGCCTACTCTGCTCATACATTCAGTACAACGGATCTGGCCAACGCACGAAGGCCAAAGCGCGAGCCAGCCTTTCGAAGTCGGCCTCGGACAGGTCTTCGCGATAGGGCAGGGCCTTCTGGATTGCCTCTGGTTGGCCGGCATAGCGATTGACGATTTTGCGGGCATTGATTTGGGCGTCGCCGTATTGCAGGACCAGCAAACAGATGCAATCAAAGCCATGCTGGCTGGCGTACCAGGAACCGACGTCGAACAGGCGGATCACCTGGTCTCGTTTTCGATCGAAATTCGTGAATTCGCTAATACCGGATTGACACCTGGCCTCCACGAAAATTACTGCGCTCTGCCCTAGCTTGATCAGAAGGTCTGGTTCAAAATCCTCTTCCCTTTGAGGTCGGCTTGGGGGTGCAGGGAGTTTCGGCCAAAACTCCATTTCTGCGGCCGCTATGTTCTTAAAGGCTTGGGGTGGGACCACGCCGAAGAATGACTGCCGAATGAGCTGCGTCAGTATGCGGGTCCTTTGCGGCTCGTCATTGAGCAGCGGGCTGAAATAGTGCCACGTGCGGGCATCCTCAGAGCTTTCGCTGAGGACCTTGGGCAACCCCTCTGCGATCGAAGGGGGAAACCTGTCGGCCAGTTTGCCCTGAAACGCCGGGTCCGCCGTGTCGGTCTGTCTCAGTAAAGGATGATCTTCCGGCCGTCGCCAGACCCTGAGCCTGGAACTGCTAACAACGAACTCGCTCAATTTTCTGCCCAATCATAGAGAGAACAGTGACCTGTTTTGGAAGCGAAGTAACTGTGAATCATTCTACGTAAAATAGCCCTACCTTACAATTTCAGGAAGGGCAGGGTGCATCCCAGTTTTGGGGTGGGAAAGGTCTGACGGGAAATTATGCCAGCGGTGGCTGGTACTATTTCGCGGTTCTGGGAGAGACGAAGGGCGGGCGCCAGGCCTGGCTTTACTGGTAGGTGCGTTGTTTGGGGGCACAATGCCTGCCCCTACAGGAGCGGTGAGAGGGGAGGATGAGCGCTGGGCGGGGGCGCGGAACTGCGGTTCTTAGTTTTTAGCGAACTGCGGACGGTAGAGGTTAGTGGTCCGTGAGTGGAGACAGCATGTGGGGGGTAGACACTGTTGGCTTGACACAGTGCTGGGGAAGAATACACACGGTGGCTAGCCAGGGCGGGGCGTTGCGGGGGCGCAGCCCCTGCACAAGGAAGAGCCGAAGGCCCGACCGCCCAAAAAAGCAGTGGTTAGTTGTCGGTGGTCAGCGAAAGGGCGATTTATCGGGGACGGATGTGAGGACTGGACAGGGGATAGTCGGTACCAAGGGTACAAGAGAGTTGACCCCGATTTGGGATGCATCAGATGAATTCACACGCATTGGCAAGGGCGAAATATCATGGTACCCTCACTTTGCTTTTCTAGAGTCTACCTCCCGCAGCAGCCACTCAGTGTCAAGGAGCATAGCCCAACAACATGCCTAAATTTGTCGTAATTGGCGGCGGCGCGATCGGCCTGAATGCCGCCTACCAGTTGGCGCGCATGCAGGCTGGCAAGGTCACGCTGTTGGAAAAGGGCCAGGTGGGCGACGGCTCAAGCAGCCGAGCCGGCGGGATCATCACCGGTCTGCTATGGTCGGAGACGGGCGTCCTGGCGCGCATGATAAGCCTTCGCCTGTACCAGGAGTTGAGCGAAGACCTGGAACAGTACGGCTACCGTTTCCAGAACGTCGGATGCCTGAATCTGTTCGACCCGGCTTCCTGGGCAGAGCGCGAAGAGCTGCTTCCCTTATACGATCGCCTTGAGTTCGGCTACGAAATCCTCGACGCCGTGCAGATTCGGCGACGCTGGCCCGATCTGACGCCTGAAGCCGACTTGATCGGACTCCACGACGCTCTGGGGGGCTACAGCGAGCCGCATGAATACGTCCCCGCGCTGGCCAGGCGGTGCCGCGATCTTGGTGTAGAGATACGCGAGAATGCGCGCGTGAGCGGTCTGCAAATCGAGAATGGCCGCGTTGCCGGCGTGCAGACGGCGATGGGGGTGCTGGAGGCGGATGTGGTGGTCTGCACGGTCCATGCATGGACCGCAGCTTTCATGGAGCGTTGCGGTGTGCGTCTGCCGATCAAATCTTTTGTTCACCAGAGGTATGTTTCATCGAAATTGCAAGAACGCGCGGCGATACCTGCAATCAACGCCAACCCCTACGGAGGCTACATCCGCCCGGCGCGCCTGGGTACAACTGATTTCCGCATACTAGCCGGAGGGGAGACCGAAGACAGGGAGGAGGAGCGCGTCGACGATCCTGCCTTCCACATGTTGGTGCTATCGGCCCCGAGGCGTGTTCGTAGTCTACTCTCGGAGAATCTAACGCCTCTGGTTCCCAAGCTGGCCGCGACCCGCTGGGAAACCGAACAGGTTGGGCTTATCTCCTTTTCGCTGGACAGTGAGCCGGTATTGGGGACTCTGCCTCAACTGCCGGGTCTGGTGGTGGGAGCCGCCTTCCACTCGGGCGGTCTTGCCTACAGTCCTGTGGCCGGCCTATTGCTGGCGGAACTGGCGGCCGGCGAAACGCCGAGCGTTGATATTTCCTCCTTTTCCCCGGATCGATTCACCAAGGAGGATACGGACGCCTACCTGGCGACGACTGTCGTTCAAGCCGACGCGTTTCGGCGCCGCCACTAATTGAGCTGCGCGCGGCGGCTGTCCAGCTTTGACAAAACAGTAATAATTTGGCATAGTTTCGGCGCTAATAAGGGTCGCCAACAATATCACCCGCGCAGCAGCGCGAATCTTCACTGGCGGTCGCCCTTTGCCGGATCTGATTTTCGTCCCAATACCCAATCTCTTGGGAAAGCACAATTCAGAGTGACAGACGGCTTGCACAAGTCAATTCTGTCCAGTCCACCGTTGCCCCCGATGGGGGCGAAATCAACCAAAGATCCATCAACTTCATAAGGGGACACACATGAGACAACTGCATCTCCGATTCGCAATTTCTGCACTTCTCTTGCTTTCGGTTGTTCTGGGCGCGTGCGCGGCTCCGGCAGCCCCGGCTCCCTCCGATTCTGGCGCGGCCATGGCCGATGAGGGCGAAATGATGGGCCGGCCGTTGCCGGATGACGCAGCCGAAGAGCAGGTGATTCGTTATGTGGCCCGCGGCTTTGGCCGGTTGAATCCTGCGGCTGAGGGTGGGTTCGGTCGTTACATTATCTCCCACATGTTTATGCCATTCTTCATCCGCGATGCCGAACACAACCTCTCACCTTGGCTGGCAACGGGCATCGACGCCAATGACGATCAGTCCGTATACACGATTCACATCCACCCGGACGCGGTCTGGAATGACGGCTCACCGGTAACGGCGCAGGAGGCCAAGGATTACTGGGAGTATGGTTTGCACCCTGACAAATGTATTGGGTGCTACCTTTCGCGCTTCACGGGCTTTGACCTGATCGAGGGCGCGCAGGCAGTGATTGATGGCGAGGCCGACACAGTTTCCGGCGTCGTGGCCGTAGATGACAAGACGTTGGAGGTCCGACTGGTTGGGCCCGATCCTCTGTTCCCGCAGCGGGTGGCGCTGTTTGACACCGGCTTCGTCAAGGTCGAGGACATCACAGGCGAGGATTTCTCAGCGACATCTGAGACGCGCGTGAACGGTCCCTTCATGATTCAGGACTGGGACGTGGACGAGCAGAAGTTTGAAGTCGTCCAGAATCCGAACTGGTGGGGAGACAAGAAGCCGTTCATCGAGCGCATCATCGCCACGCCGTCAGCTGATGAGAACATCTCGTTCATCATGTGGCAGAACGATGAGGTGGATATCGCCTTCTTCCTGACCAATGTGCGCGAGCAGTTGGAGGAAGGGACGTTTACGGTGATTCCTTACGCCACCAACCTGTTCTACACCTTCTGGGCCGGCGTGGAGCCGATCGACGATCTCAATGTACGGCGCGCGCTGGTTCATGCAGTGGACTGGCGGCCGGCGATTTCGGCGGCCTGGGAAGGAACGCGCGACGACCGCTTCATGTCGACGCTGCTGACTCCGGAGCTTCAGTGCTACAAAGAAGGCAACTGGCCCGATTTCGGTTTTGATCCCGAGTTGGCCAAGCAGGAGCTGGCCGACTCCAAGTACGGTGGGCCGGAAAATCTGCCCACGATCCGCATCACTACCGGTGGCCAGTCGCCCAACTACATTCGCACAGCTGAGATCATGGTTGAGCAGTGGAAGAACAACCTGGGCATCACCAACGTGGAAGTCCGCCCCGGCGGGATGGATGTTTGGGGCCAGGACGCCGAGTTGGTCAACGTCCGCCGCCAGAGTCTGGGCGCCATCCTGCCCGATCCGCCGAACTTCCTTTCCGGCCACTGGGCCAATTACGGCAACCCTGCCGCGGCGGGCAGTATGGCAGACGACACTGAGCTAGCCGAGATGATTGAGGGGCTCAAGTCCATGTCGCGTGACGATCCTGAATTCTGTGCTAAGGTCCAGGAGACGGAGGCGCGCATGCTCGGCCACTATCCGATAATTCCGATGATTTGGGATCCGTACGGCTACAGCGTCAAGCCGCGCATCAAGAACTTCAGCACAAACGTGGATAACAACTGGGCCACGTTGCTGGACATTTATGTCGCTGAGGAGTAATTAGGTAAGGGTTGAGAGTCGAGAAGTCGCTTCGATTCTCAGCCCACCTAGCTCCCTTCTTTGTAGTTTTACCATCAACAAACGCGTCTCTGGAGCAGAGGCGCATCGAATGACCAAGACGGAGATTGAAACTCATGAAAAGTAGAACCCGATTGTTCCATGCAGTTGCACTGCTAGTGATCCTCGGCATGGTGCTGTCTGCTTGCGCAGCACCTGTTGCTCCGGCGGATTCCAGCGGCGCGGCCATGGCAGATGAAGGCGAAGAGATGGCCGGTCGTCCCCTACCGGACGATGCAGCCGAAGAGCAGGTCATCCGTTACGTGACGCGAGATCTCAGCCGCCTGAACCCGGCTTCGGAGAGTGGTTTTGGCCGCCCTTGGATCTCACATATGTGGATGCCGTTTTTCCTGCGCGATCGCAATCACAACTTGCAACCCTGGCTGGCCACCGACTGGGAAGTCAACGACGATAACACGGTCTATACAATCCATATCCACCCGGATGCTGCCTGGTCCGATGGCTCGCCGGTCGTGGCCCAGGAGGCTATAGACTACTGGTCTTGGGCTATCAGCCCGAACTGCATTTCCTGCTGGACCTTCTTGCGGCTTGGCACTGTCGCGGGCGCGCAGGCTGTGATCGACGGTGAAGCCGATACGATCTCGGGGCTGACCGCTATTGACGACAAGACGCTGCAGATCACGCTGGAATCGTCAAACCCGACATTCATAGCCAGCATGGCGCACTACAACACGGGCTTCGTCAAGATGGAGGACGTGACCGCCGATGAATTCGCGGCCGATGCCACCACCCGTGTGAACGGCCCGTTCCAGATCGAAGTGTGGGACCTGGATGCCCGCGATTATGTCGTCGTGCAGAACCCCGGCTGGTGGGGTGACACGAAGCCCTTCATCGAGCGCATTGAAGCCCAATGGTCCAACGACGAAAACATTACATACATAATGTGGCAGAACGGTGAGGCCGATGTCGCGCACTGGTTCACCAACATTCGCGAGCCGCTGCGCGCGGAAAACCCCGACCTGTTCGTGCTCATCCCCTACGCCACCAACTTCTACTTCGCTCTCCACACCAGCAAGCCGCCCATGGATGACATCAACGTGCGGCGTGCCTTGCTGCATGCGGTGGACTGGGACCTGGCCATCGGCGCGGCCTACGAGGGTTCTCGTAACGAGCGCATTATGAAGACCCATCTGACGCCCGAACTGCCCTGCTTTGTCGCCGACAACTGGCCCGATTTTGGCTTTGATCCGGAACTGGCAAAGCAGGAATTGGCGGCATCCAAATATGGCGGACCGGAAGGCCTGCCCAAGATTCGCATATCCAGCGGTGGTTCGTCGCCCAATTATCTGCGCACAGCAGAGATTATGGCTGAGCAGTGGAAAAACGTTCTGGGGATCACCGATGTGGAGATCCGTCCGGGTTGGGGTGATGCCTGGGGCCAGGACGTCGACTTGATCAATGTACAGCGCAACAGCTGGGGCGCAACTATCCCCGACCCTGCGGCGATGATCAACGGGTTGTGGAAGTATTACGCGGTGCCGCATGAGGTTGGCTTGGACGATGAAGAGTTGGGTGCGATGATGGCCGAGCTTTCGTCGCTTGACCCGGCAAGCGCGGAATACTGTGAAAAGGTATCGGCGGCCGAGCAGCGTCTTCTCGGCCACTACTACTTCCTGCCGATGATCTGGGATCTGTACGAGTACGTTGTGCAGCCCTACGTCAAGAACTTCGATGCCAACGTCGACAACAACTGGTCGACGCTGCTCGATATCTATGTAGCTGAACACTAGACCGATTAGTGAGGAGTTGGGGGGAGTGAAAAACTCTCCTCACTCCTCGTCTCTCACTTCTCTGGCGCGTCTCCAAGGACCGTTGAAATGTATAAATATACGCTGAAACGCCTAGCGATTGCGATCCCGACATTTGTTGCAGTCCTCATCATTACTTTCACGCTTACCGTGCTCAGCCCGTTTGACCCGGTGGCGATGATGATGGCCCAATTTGAGGGTACGCTGGACACGCTGGCCAGAGACGATGTTATTGAAAAGATCCGCGAGCAGTACGGCCTCAACGATTCCTACGGCGTGCAGTTCACGCGCTGGATTGGGCGGTTGATGCAAGGCGACCTGGGTATTTCGATCAACGGGCAGCGCAACGTGCTGCGCATGATCGTCAAGACCTTCCCAATCTCCCTCCAGTTGGGTCTGGCAAGTGCAGTAGTAACAACACTGTTGGGCATTCCACTGGGTTGTCTGGCAGCCCTCAAGCAAAATTCATGGATTGACTATACGATCGTGGGCGGCACGCTTGGTTTTCGAACGGTGCCGGTCTTTGTGCTGGCGCCCTTGCTGCTGATGCTCTTTGTCCTGGTGCTGGATATCATGAATGTACCGCGCGGTTGGGACGGCATATTTCAGACCAAAGTAATTCTGCCGGTGTGTATTCTCGCTCTGGGGCCCTTGCCGGTCGTTGTACGCCAGACCCGCGCCGCGGTTCTTGAAGTATTTTCCATGGATTACGTACGCACAGCCAAGATGAAGGGCCTGGAGATGTGGCGCATTATCATTCGCCACATCTTGCGCAACGCCCTGATTCCGGTGGTAACAACCTTGGGCTTCATCGCCGAGGGATTAATCGTAGGCAGTATTTTCCTGGACAGCATCTTTGCCATTCCCGGATTCGGCGGAGTAGCGGAGTCAGCCTTTCGCGGTTTCGATTACCCAGTGATCATGGGTGTCACCATGGTTAGCGCCGTCTTGATCATTCTAACCAACTTGCTCGTCGATCTGATCTACCCGTTCCTGGATCCGCGCATCAAGTTTGAGTGAGCTGAGCCCCCGCCGCAGCTCTGGGCCGCGCACTGTCTGGAGCGTAGCCGTGGGGAATTACTGTAAGATATCTTTTGTCAGGGAAGTCGGTAAATGAGCGAAAGCAGCGACCAGAGTTCGGCCAATAATCTGAGCGAGGAACTGATCGCCGAGGATGCTTTGAAAGCTCGATCGCTTTGGCAGGATGCGGTAAGCCGGCTGCTCGCGAATCGGCTCTCAATCATCGGGCTGGTCATTACAACCCTCCTGCTGGTGGCGGCCATCTTTGGACCTTACATTGCGCCTTATTCTTATACGGAGCAGGATCTTCTTAACGTTGCAAAGATGCCCAGTGCCGACCATTGGCTGGGAACCGATGAGATAGGCAGAGATCTTTTCAGCCGGGTGATATGGGGAGCCCGTACCGCCACTTTGGTCGCAATTTTCACTACCGTCATCAGCGTTATAATCGGAGTTATACTCGGTGCAGTGGCAGGCTATGGAGGCGCGCTGGCCGACAGCATCACGGGTCGCGTCATCGACGTTGTGATGTCGGTGCCCAGTCTGCTGTTGGCGGCTTTGATCGCGGTCTCTATCAAGCAGCCGATCGTTTCGTGGGCCAAAGAAATCTACGAAAGCAGTGGGTTCCCCTTGTTCGCGGACACGACGTGGCTCGATCTGCTGGTCGTGTTCGGGGGCTTGGCATTTGTGTCGTGGCCGGGCTACGCCCGACTGATTCGGGGCCAGATCTTCTCTCTGCGCGAGGAACAGTACATCGAAGCGGCCAAGTCAGTGGGCGTGTCGGAAGTCAAGATAGCGCTGAGGCACCTCTTGCCCAATGCGATTGGACCAGTAATCGTCACTCTTACCTTCAGTTTTTCCAGCGCCATGGTGTTGGAATCTTCACTAAGCTATCTGGGCATCGGTGTTCTGCCCCCGCAGGCCAGCTGGGGTAATATGATCGCATCCAACATCGGCAGCTGGTCCTACCGGCCCTGGCTGGTGGCTGTGCCGTCATTGACCCTGGCGATAGTCACGCTGGGCATCAACTTCCTGGGCGACGGTCTGAACGACGCCCTCAATCCCCGCTCGAAACGCTCGATCTGACCGGCGTTTTTCTATTTCAAGACAATGCGCAGGCGGTCGGACGACTACGTTAGAACTACCTCCACGCCGCTTGCTGCCAAACGCCTGAACACCAGGGCCGGGGGATATCCCCGGCGAAATGCAACGTCACAGCACGACAAGGAGTTACCATGTCAGAAGAAAAGCTGCGCGCGGCCGTAATCGGCGGCGGACTGGGCGGTTCCCACGGGTACGCGTATGCGCGTGCGCCAGAGTACGAGCTGGTGGCCATCTGCGACCTCAATCCCGAAGTGTTTCCGCGCTTCTTTGAACGGGCCGAACTTCCCCCCGGCAGCATCAACCAGTACACCGACTATCATGAAATGTTCGAGAAGGAACGGCTCGATGTTGTCAGTGTGGCAACGCCTGACCACCTGCACGCAGACCCGGTCTGCGACGCCTCGAACGCAGGCATCCGCGGCGTCATCTGCGAAAAGCCACTGACTACGACGATCAAGGACGCCGACCGCATTATCGAAACGATCGAGGCCAATGGCACAAAGATGTCGGTGGACCACACGCGCAGTTGGATTCCGTCATATCAAGGCGTCAGGAAAGCAGTTTGGGACGGTGAAATCGGCGGGTTGACGCGGATCGTTGCCCACATGGGCGGTCGCCGCTCCATGCTCTTCCGCAACGGCACGCATCTGATCGACGGTGTCTGCTTTTTCGCCAACGCGTCGCCGGTCTGGGTTATCGCCGCTCATGAACAGGGCTTTGAGGACTACGGCCCGGTCTACGATGGCAAGGGCGGCAAGGATCCGCAATACGATCCGGGCTCGACCATCATCATCGAGTTTGCAAATGGCGTGCGCGGCATAGTCAACAGCGCCAAATTGACACCTCAACTTTTCGAGTACGATTTACAGGGACCGAACGGTCGCTACTGGCTCACCGACAAGCATTGCACGGCCTGGAAGACGGAGCAGAAAGAGGGTACGCCTGTTCAGGTACCACCGCCAGAAGGACGGAGCTACATCGATCCTTTCGGCGAAAACCTGATCCCTGCGGTCCAGGAGATGGCCAATATGGTTTTGCATGATGCGCCCAGCAGTTCCTCTCCCTACAGAGGCAGGGAGTCGCTGGAGATCATGCTGGCGGCTCTGATCTCACAAACCAAGGGTAGCGCGAAGATCGAATTACCGCTTCCACGCGAATAAGGTACGGCACAATGTCAAGAGACAGACGGTTGGTCATAGGCGCAATATCTTCGCACGGACATGAACTTGGTCACGTCAGCGTGCTTGATCAGTTAGAGGAGGTCGGTTCGATACATGTCTGCGCGGCCTCGGACTTGGTCGACGTGGAGGATCTGGCGGGGGAGTCGGCGCGGGTGGTCGGCAAGTATACAAACGTTGACGCCTTGCTGGAACGCGCCGACCTTGACGCGGTGATCATGTGCGCCCGCCCCGATCATGCTCCTGGCATCATGGAGAAGGTCGTCAACGCCGGCTTGCCGGTCCTCTACGACAAGCCGGCTGCAACCCGTGCGGCGGATCTACGGCGGGTGGCGGAGGCTGCCAAGCGAAAAGGGGTAACGGCCGGGGCAATGCTGCAGTGGCGTTATCATCCTATGACCATCAGTCTGAAAAGGGCATTGATGGATGGGGCGCTCGGTGACGTGATGACCATAGAGGGCAAAATGCTGAACGGCCTTCTGCGATATCGGGATACGTCCACCTATCTCTTTGAACCCGAAACGGCCGGTCACGGAATCCTCTCTTGGCTGGGCTGTCACTGCATGGACCTTGTGATCTATCTGATGCAGGAGCGGGTGGTGGAGGTGATGGCGATGGTGGGAAATCTGAACCCGGAGGAAGTCAAGGTCGAAGACTCCGGATTTCTCCTACTCAAGTTTGAGAGCGGCAGGATGGGCACGTTCCAGGCGGGCTACCATTTACTAGGCGGCAAGGCGACATACGACTTCTACGTCGGCATGCGCGGGACGGAGGGGTTTGCGGTCTTGCCGCTACTCGAGCCCCAGGAGGAAACGTCCGGAGGGAGTGAGGTCGAGCACACGTCAACCTATACACTGTCCAGTGAAGCGCGGGGCTGGAATACAGGCGGCGTACGTAGGGAACGCTTCGCAATTCCGCATGCTCCGGGATACGGAGGTGTCATGGCGGAGGAGCTGTACCGCGATTTCTTTGAGGCTGCACAGAGTGGTGCCCCGGCTCCGGCTCCGATCGAAGATTCGGTGCATTTGCTGGAGATCGTCGAGGCGGCCAAGGAGTCTTCGGCTACGGGCCGCGCGGTTGGCATTGACGTGTGACCGACGATGGAGAGATTGATATGAATAGAATGACGTACCGCGAAACATTCGAAGACGGGGCCGGCGGCTGGATAGCCTGGTTGGGACCCGGTCAGCCGGCGCCGGCCGTTATCGAAGACGGAGCATTAGTCTCTCGCGGCCCGTGGGGCATCGACTCCAATCATGCTCCTCCAGGCGGCGGCTATCTTCATCTCCTGTTCATACTGCACACAGCCCCCCAGGCCAATCCGGGCGAGCGATACGGACCTCTCTTGCGCGGGAACCGCTTTATCGAAGGAGACTATCCCCGAGATTTTCGCAATGCTCGACTTACCTTGCGGCTTAAGGGTGAAGTCGACCTGCAGGGGGCAGAGTTGCGGCTACACTGCCAGTCCCGCGTGGGGGACAAGGCGATCAACTTTGTTTTGACATCACAGTGCTTCACAGTGACGCGGGACTGGTCGGAGCAGACGATCACGCTGGCACCCGACCCGGAGCAGTGGCTCTGCCTGGGAGCACGCCACGATCTGACGGACGAATACGGCTGGGGCGAGATTGAAAGTGTGCTGCAGGATGTCAATATTGATATCATCCTCCTGTTGCACCCTTTGCGAATTGTTCCGTCGCAGCCTCAACCGGACGGTCCTCATTTTCGACGCGCAGAGTTAGACTATGAGGTTGACAGATCGCATCTTCCTTCTGGTGAAATCAGGTTGGGAGAAGTACAGATCGACTTCCACAACACTGCTGAAATGTCGGATAGACAGTAAGGAAGTCTAAGCACTTTCCTGAGAAGGTAGTCGTCATTTCCAGAAGGTATTTGTGCAAATTCCTTTGCATAGTGCAGGATAGTCTAAGCAGAATCACCAATTGTGATTGCATTGCAATCATGGTATTATCCCTTCACAATGCAAATGGAGGTGATAGCATGGCCAGCATAACAGTGCGCAATCTCGACGAAGATCTGAAGAGGCGGCTACGAATAAGGGCAGCCAGGAATGAACGATCCATGGAGCAGGAGGTCCGTGACATTCTGCGTGCGGCACTGGATCAGGAGGTGGCTCCTGCCAGAAATCTCGGAACGGAGATCCACAATCTGTTTAAGCCTTTCGGAGAGGTCGAGTTGGAAATCCTTCCACGGGAAGCAATGCGCGAGCTCCCGCGTTTTGATGGAATTCTAGGTGATGTTCATTCTTGATACCAATGTTATCTCGGAGCTAATGCGAGACAGCCCGCATCAGAAGGTCCTGGCATGGATTGACGATCAGTTTACGAGCGCTCTGTTTGTGACTGCTATCACTGAGGCAGAGATTCGAACTGGCATCGCGCTCTTGCCCACAGGGAAACGTCGGCGAGGGCTGACTACCGCTGCGGAACGCACCTTCGAAATGCTGTTTTCTGAACGTGTCCTAGCTTTCGACAGCGAAGCTGCCCGTGCTTATGCTGAAATAGCGTCCGGCCGCAGGGTGGTTGGCCGTCCGATCAGCCAGGCCGACTGCCAGATAGCTGCGATCGCTAAATCCCAAGGGGCATCAATTGTTACCAGAGATGTAGACGACTTTGAAGGTTGCGGTGTTGAAGTAATGAATCCCTGGACCGATCAGTGAACTCACGAAATCCACCCGGAAGGCAATTGCGCTCCTTTTCCAATTTGCCCCGCAGCTAAGGCCAGTTATCGGTTCAGACAAACTGAAGTTCAGTCAGTCGCCTTGGTAGCAAGCGGAAACGCTTGGTATCTCCCTCCAGGTTCTCGCGGGGCTGGCCTTTTGCTGAGAAGCATCCTTCTCGAGAGCGTGCATCCAGGGATGGGGCTTCCAGACCTCAAATTTCTCGATGAAATTGTGGTTGTCCGAGAGTCCTCATAATCTCGCTCCACGCGGGGGGCGTAGTTGAGGCCGTACTGCCAGTAAAGGGTGGGCCACAGAGTCGTCAACCTCGTGCTGTATTCTCAATCTCTCGTGGTTGCCCCGGACTAGAGTGAGCAGACGATCACCCTTACGCCGGACCCGGCACAGTGGCTCAGAACGGGCGTCCGCCACGACCTGAAAGACAGGTAGGAATGGGACGAAATTGAAAGCGTGACGCGGGATGTCAATATTGATTTCATTCACCTGTTGCACTCCTTGAGAATTGCGCCGTCACAGCCTCAATCTGGCCGTCCACACGCTCACCGCGCAGAACTTGATAGTGACTTAGACAGAAGTCGCCTTCCTTCGGGAGAAATCAGGGTGGGCGAAGTGCAGATCGACTTTTGCGAATCCTCAGCGCGGCCTGGTCGGTAGCCGGGCGTGTGGGGCAAATGGGGTGATCTGTAAGCGCATCAGGGCAATTGCATAAAAAAAGTGAAACAATAGCCCTGTGCCAAAATGTGAATAGGCATTACTGAGAGCGTATCATCATCATCATTAAGCCATGACTCCCGTTGGGCAGGGTATCTGGATGCGAGGGAGGACCCTTGCAAGCCTGTGAACTGCCCATAACCCAACAAAGACAGCGAGAAAACGCCCGCAAACCCAACCACACAAACGCCAAAAAAGAGAAAACTGCACGACCTGGATCGACTTGGATCGACCTGACCCGACATTAACCGTCCAGACACGACACTCTGCCACTCCAAACGCCAGGTGACCGGCGCGAGTCTGGCGTCTGCGTAAGTCGTAGTGAACTTGCCAGAACCGGGAACAGACTCCAGATGCGGTAAAACTGATGCAAAAACGTAACAACAAAAAAGGGCCCGAAAAAAAATATCGCCCGCTTTGACCCGACTTATACCTACTTGACCCGACATGAGTCGACTTGACCCGACCAATCACGTCCCACCATATCACCGGCCGTACAACTCTTGTACATCTCTCGTTAGACCTTGTACGCGCCCACGTGCACCAGCGAAGCCCTCATCACAGCCCAACAAACAATTCTCATGAACGGTAGTTCAGACATCACGCAAACACTCGCAAACGCTCATAAACTCTCGTCCAACACACAGACCAGAACACCTGCGACCCACCTTCAAGATGAATCTGACTCAAACGATCCACAATGAATGAAATACTCGCATCAGCCCCCAAGGTATTTGCATCTCATCTGAATTCCGTCTTCTTCTCCGATGCCGGACTGTTCCTGACTTCCACCCTCAGCCACTGGAGCATCAAGAAATCAGGCCACCGGTTCTTGGATGTCGCCTTTCCTGGGGACGACAGTCGCATCCGTCAGGCCCATGCGCAGCACATTATGGCCGTCTTGCGACGCTTGGCTTTCAACCTCCTACGCCCAGAGAACAGCGCCCAATTCGGTATCTCTGCCAAACGTAAACGAGCCGGTTGGAAAACTGACTATCTCCTGAAAGTTCTCTACCAATAAGATGCGTATGCCCTGGTAAGCGCATTGACACGACCTTATCTCCGTGCTACACTGCGGCCAAGGTCAGCGAAGTCAAACGCGCCCCTATCGAGCCCTCGCCGCTACTTCAAAGACGCACCTGGCATTTGCTGCCCGCGACAGACGGGCACCTACGTCAAAACCTGCATTGTGTCGGCGAGCAATGATGGATGGTTCGCGCGCCGCTATCCCGTCTTGTTGCAGAAACGAATTATGCTACCCATTTTGAATGGTATTGCCCCTGCTGAAACGCTCGCAGCCTCCTTGTGTGCAGAGGACTTCGCAACATAATCTGGAATGTATCAAACCAAACAAAGAAAGGCGGCGAACGCAGGTCAATGAATTAGGGGCTGACACACTCCCAATGGATGGTACAGCAGCGTAGACTTTCCTGCAGTTATACCTCTCAATCGGACCTCAAGAACCAGATGGAGACAGAACTATGAAGAAGTCGAGACTTTCCCGTCGTGATTTTCTCAGCATCTCTGCGATGACGGCCGCTGGCGTTCTGATTACAGCCTGCGCGCCGGCAGTTGTGCCGAGCGACGAGCCCGGAGCCGAGGCGATGGCCGAGGCAACCGTTGCACCGGCCGAAGAAGCGGGTGATGGGGGCACGTTGACCTTCTCAACAGGATCGCCCTGGGGTACCTACAGTCCCTTCCGCCCGACCTACCAGTACGGCTACAGCAGCAACACTCCGGCCATGCTGACCCACAGCCGCCTCTTCAATCTTGATCGCAACAACGTGCCTCACCCGGACCTGGCGCTTGAGTGGGAAGTATCGGATGATGCCACCACCTACACTTTCAAACTGCGCGAGGACGCCAAATGGCACGATGGCGAACCGGTGACGGCCCACGATGTCGAGGCGACGGTGCGGTTCATCATGACGCAGGCCACGAACATTAATCCCCAGCGCTGGATCAGCAGCCTGGTAGGAGGCCAAGACTTCTACGATGGCGTTTCGGATGAGCTGCCGGGCATTCAGGTACCAGACGACTTCACAGTTATCTTTCAGTTGACGGAAACGAAAGTTGGTTGGCATCTCTCAGCAACTACCGATCTGCAGATTCTACCCGCACACATCTTTAACGGTGTTGCGCCGGAAGACATTGTGGAGCACCACGCTCCTGCGTGGTACACGCCGGAACTCAATATCGGCTCTGGCCCCTTCAAATTCGTGCGCGCCGAACGCGACCAGTTTATCGAGCTAGAGCGCAACGACGACTACTACGGAGGGGCGCCCAAGCTGGACCGCGTCATTTTCAAGAACTTCGGCACCGCGGATACCCAATTCATAGCATTGCAGAAAGGCGAACTGGACGTTTGGAAAGTGCCTCAAGACTTCTACGAACAGGTCCTGGCGTTGGACAATGTCGATGTCAACCTGGTCAACCGCAACTACATCAGGGTCTTCCTGATGAACTACGAGTCGGACAAACTCTCTGACAAGCGCGTACGTCAGGCGCTGGCATACGCTATAGACCGCGAGGGCATCTGCGAAGGTCTCTACTCCGGTCTCTGCCAGCCCTACAACTCCTACATGGAGATGCGGCCCTGGCTGGCGCCGGGCCTTAACCAGTACGAATACGATCCCGAAAAAGCGAAGGAGTTGCTGGCCGCGGCCGAAGCCGACGGCGCCTGGGACCCCAACAACGAGCTCATTGTAAACTGGTACTACGGTGACGCGCTGCACCAGGACATCATGGCCGCAATTCAGCAGAATCTGGCGGCGGTCGGGGTCAATACGCAGCTACAGTTCCTGGAGGGCACGTTGGTCTCTGATGCTGCCGCCAACTGTAAGTATGACCTCATGTACCAGGGTTGGGGCTTCGCCTTCCCCGAAGATTACAACTCCTTCTTCACAGATGCAGACCGCTGTACTTCCCCGTGGGGAGACCCGGATGCACGTGCGCTCTTTAACAAGACTGCAGCCACTGTTGACGACGATGAACGCCGGACAATCCACGAGGAGATTCAGATAAAGTTGAATGACGAGCTTCCAATGATGCCATTCCTCCAGTTTACCGGCCCGCTGGCTATCAGCAAGCGGGTAAGCGGGTTCGACGAGGATGCCCAGTGGAACCAGTACTATCCGTGGAACAACGGCTTTGCCAACGCAGTGAACTGGACTGTGTCCGAATAGAGGTTTAACGCTGGAACGGCTTTTCAAGCAGCAACTGACGTCTGTCTGGCCGCCGAATTACGGCGGTCAGACAGACACTATCCGGCATTTGCGCCACACTGTGCTGATAGGACAAGACTGAATCTTTGCGAACCTATATACTGCGGCGCTTGGCGATCTCAGTTCCGATCCTTCTAGGCCTGACTCTAGTTACCTTCTTCCTCACCAAGCTGATGCCTGGTGATTTTGTTGACGGTCTTATGCCCACGACGGCGATCGTCAATTTCTCACCCGAGCAACTGGAGGCCATGCGCGAGAGCTACGGCCTGAACAAGCCGGCCTATGTACAGTACCTCATTTGGCTACGCGAGTTGGCGAAAGGAAATCTGGGACAGTCTCTGGCATCCGGGGCACCCGTCCGCGATGAAATCCTGCAAAGGCTGCCGGCAACGCTCCAACTCACCGCGACCTCGCTTCTGTTTGGAATACTATTGGGAGCTGGTCTAGGTATTCTTGCCGCGGTCAAACAGTACTCTTGGATCGACCAACTCCTCACCCTTCTGGGCTTCTTCTGGATATCCACACCCGGTTTCGTCTTTGCCATCGGGGCTATCTTTCTGCTCTCTCTCAAGTTGCCGCTATTCCCGACCTCCGGCATAACCAACTACGGGGAAGAGGCCTCCATCCTGACGCGCTTACACCACATGATTCTGCCAGCTGTGGTCCTGGGGTTGGGCAGCGTGGCCAGTTTCATGCGTTATGCGCGCAGCAGCCTGCTTGATGTAATCCGGCAAGACTACATCACAGTGGCGCGCGCCAAGGGTCTGGCTGAAAGAGCCGTCCTGCTGGGGCACGCGCTGCGCAACGCGCTCATCCCTCTCATTACGATTATCAGTCTGGATATTCCCTTCCTGATTGGCGGCACAGTCATCATCGAACACATTTTCGCCTGGCCCGGCATGGGAACTTACAGCCTGGCGGCCATATTCTCCCGCGACTACCCCGTCATTATGGGGGTCAACTTTATGGTCGCCCTGATTGTCCTGGCAAGCAACCTGCTGGCAGATATCACCTACGCTCTTGTTGATCCGCGCATTCGTTACGAATAGAACCGGAATTGACCGTGATTCCCGAATTACCTACCATGACTGCAGTAATCATCCCATCATCTCAGTTAGCCGAATCCTGGACTGAATCAGAGGTTGGGACAGAGAGATTATGACGGCTTCAAACGGACAACCACCGGGGCGAGAAGCGCCGGCGACGGCTGCAGCGGATCTCCACAGTACCTTGCAAGCTCCCCGCAGTGATTCGGTCCAATACCGATTCTGGCGGCGATTGAGCCGGCACAAACTAGGGATGATCGGGCTTGCCATGCTGGTAATTCTCGTGTTCACCGCCGTCTTCGCGCCGATTGTTGCCGGCATCGACCCGGTGGAGATGGACCTGAAGATGAAGAACAAGCCTCCAAGCGCCGAGCACATCCTGGGCACGGACGCCATCGGCCGCGATGTCTGGTCGCGCCTTGTCTATGGAGCCCGCGTCTCGCTTTCGGTGGGGCTTGTGGCGGTCGGCATCTATACCTCGATCGCGCTAGTGCTGGGCAGCATTTCCGGATTTTTCGGCGGCCATGTCGACAACGTCATCATGCGTTTCACCGATATCATCATGTGCTTCCCCACCTTTCTGCTGATTATCACGGTAGCCGCGGTTCTGCCGCCAAACATTTTCAACATCATGGTGATAATCGGCATTTTTGGCTGGCCGGGCATGACCCGGCTGATACGCGGCCAGTTTCTCAGCGTGCGAAGCCGGGACTTCGTAACCGCCGCTGTAGCAATTGGCGTGCCGAACCGCCGCATCATCTTTCGCCATATACTGCCCAATGTGGTCGGCCCGGTGGTGGTGGCCGCCACGCTGGGGCTGGCCGGCGCTATCCTGACCGAATCGAGCCTCAGTTTTCTCGGGTTGGGCGTGCAACAACCGACACCAAGCTGGGGACAGACGCTGACGACCGCCATGCAGCTTCCCATTCTGGAAAACTTTCCGTGGCGGTGGCTACCGTCGGCGATTGCGATCGCCTTCGCCGTACTGTCGATGAACTTCTTTGGCGACGCCCTACGCGATGCTTTCGACCCGCGCATGAACCTGGATTGACCTCGCGCCGGTCATGCTCTGCCTTGTCTGAAAATTTGTACAACTGAACTCTAGCCAACTTCCAGGACGTTTTTCTCGCATGAGTGCTGGCAATTACTGTGGAAACGGACATGCTCCTTCCAGCAGGCCAACGGCAGCTTTTCCTGGATTACGATGACGTAGCGCACCGGGAAAATTTGCGCAGAGTGTTCCATCAGCCGCAGAAGCGGGGCGCAGTCATCCGCCGCGAGCCTGCTCTGGGCGGAAACCCGGAGATCCGGTGCGCGCCAGTGTGGGATCCAGAGGCACAGTTGTGGAAGCTGTGGACCATCTGTATCACGCCGGAGGAGCTGCACGGTATCGCAGGTCTGTCGGGCTATCACGAGAGCCGCGATGGCCTGCACTGGCATCAGCCCATTCTGCGCCAGGCCGAATACCTCGACACTCGCGAGAACAATCTCGTATATATTCCCATGGGCGATGGCTGTACAGCTGAGATCCTGGGGGCAGTCTACGACAGGAGCGACCCGGACCCGAGCCGGCGGTACAAAGCGATGAGCTTCACCATGGCGCCGGAGTTGGCCATTCTGTTCGCCACTTCGCCTGACGGAATCCACTGGACGCGGCTTGACATTCCAACCATTGCATCGGGTGACGAGCCCAATTTCAGCTTCGATGAACAAGACCATCTCTTTATCGCCACAGTAAAAGTTCCGGGTCCCTTCGGTCGTTCGCATGCCCTGACAGTCAGCGAAGATTTCGAGCATTGGAGTGAACCGGAACTGGTCTTCCATGCTGATGAGCAGGATCAGGAGGAGGCCCGCCAGATTATCGCCGACCGGCTGGCCAACCCATCGCTGCAACAGCCGGTATTCAATCACCCGGAAGAACATGCGGTTGATGTCTACAACTTCGCCATCTCTCGCTATGAAAGCCGTTACATCGGCTTTGCCTCCATGTTTTACCATACCGGCCGCGCTTGGAATGACCGCAACCATGACGGCTTTCATCACGTCCAATTGGCGTGTAGCCGGGACATGCGCAGTTGGCGGCGACTTGGCGAGCGGGCGCCCTTCATCGGTCCTTCGCCCCTCGGCGGGGGCGCGTATGACACGATGCAGATTCTGGGGCCGTCCTTCCCGGTTGTGCGCGGGGACCAACTGTGGTTCTACTATTCGGGCATCCGACATCGCTGGCAGCCGCCAAGGGCCAACCCGGAGAGGGCCGCGATATGTCTGGCAACCCTGCGGCGGGATGGCTTTGTTTCGCTGGATGCCGATGCAGACGGCGGCTCGGTTACTACAGTTCCTTTTCGCTGGCAAGGTGAGCAGCTTTTTTTGAACGCCGATGCTGCAGAGGGTGAGATCAGCTGCGAGCTTCTCGACGCGGCGGGCCAGCCGTTGGCAGGGTTTGAAAGGCACAACTCTATCCCCGTGACGGCGGATGGCGTGTGCCAGGTAGTAAGGTGGGGCAGTGAAGAACGTCTGCCGGCAGTTTCTGCCGGTCCGATACAGCTGCGAATCTGGTTACGAAACGCACGATTGTACAGTTATTGGCTTGCATAGAGGAGAAGCGGAATGGCATCTGAGTCGAATCGTAAGTTCGCCCGCCTGGAGAGACAGCTGTTTCTTGACGATGGCGACATTGCCAGTGTCGACGGCCTGGTAATGACCATGCATCAGCCAAACAAGAAGGGTGCGGTCATCCGCTCAGATCCATACATGGCCCTGCGCGCCGGCCGCGACGACGGCCCTGCCTACCGACCGCAAACACGGACCGCACCGGTATGGGATGCAGAGGCCGAGCTTTGGAAGTTCTGGACAATCGGGGCCAAGATGGACGCGGATAACGGGCGTTCCTCCTACCACGAGAGCCGCGATGGGCTTCACTGGTACCAACCAAATGTGGGGCAGTTCGAGTACCAAGGGTCGCGCGACAACAACCACGTCGCCATCCCCATCGATGAAAAGCGTACCTCGGAAGTACTGGGCGTGGTCTACGATGCCCGCGACCCAGACCCGTCGCGCCGCTTTAAGGCGATCAGCTTTATCATGGTTCCCGACCATTCGGTTGTCTTTGCCGTGTCGCCTGACGGCGTTGTATGGAGGCGGGATGACGCGCCCGCTATCCTCTCCGGTGATGAGCCGAATTTCAGCTCTGACGCGGCTAACCACCGCTTCATTGCTACCGTCAAAGTGCGGGGGCCCCACGGACGTTCGCACGCGCTGACCACAAGCGTGGACTTTCGAAATTGGAGCGAACCTGAACTGGTCTTTCACGCCGATGACGAGGACCAGGAGCTGGCGCGCGAGGTGATCGCGAGGAGGCTCGCCAATCCGGCGCTGCAGCAAACCGTTGCCAACGACCCGGAAGAGCACGGCGTAGATGTCTATAATTTCAGCGTTTCCAGGTATGAGAGCCGCTATATCGGTTTCGCTTCTATGTTTCACCACGTAGGACGCTCTGTGGACGGCAACAATCACGACGGCTTCCATCATGTTCAGTTGGCCAGCAGCCGAAATATGTACACCTGGCTGCGGCAAGGAGGCCGCGAGCCATTTATCGACTCATCGCCAGTGGGAGCCGGCGCATACGACACGCTGCAGATGCTGGGACCGTCCTCACCGGTTGTACGCGATGACGAGCTTTGGTTCTATTATACGGGCGTCAAGTTCCGGCGCCTTCCACCTAAATGGGATCCGGATCACGCGGCAATCTGTTTGGCCACCTTGCGGAGAGACGGATTCGTCTCGTTGGATGGCGGAGAAGAGGGCGGCTCGGTAGTAACGGAGCCTTTCGACTGGGATGGGTCGCGGCTCTTTCTAAATGCGGTCGCGGACGAGGGCGTTATCACCGTTGAAGTACTCGAGGCCGACGGCCGGCCGCTGCTGGGCTACGGTAGCCAAGACGCCACCGGGGTGCGTGTCGATAGCGTGCGCAAGCCGGTTGTGTGGCGTGAGCGCAGCCTGATGCCGAACCCCGCCCAGGGACAGGTCCGGTTGCGCTTTAACATAACGAACGCGCAGTTATACAGTTACTGGTTTGAATAAGTTCGGCGGAGACGTATCGCTAGGTAACTCAAGCCGCTTGTCAGACAAGCCTAGCGGTTGTTCTGAAATAGAAAATCTCAGGAAGAGCGGGGAACAGACAATGGCTGAGACTGAAACGGCAATAGAGGCAACTTATGCCACTGAAAGCCCAAACTCGCGTGAGCAATTTGAGAGGGATTGCGAGTCGATGCCGGGAGGCGCCAAAGGGGCCTACTATTACGCTCCCTATCCGATCACAATGCAGCGGGGTGAGGGCTGCTATCTCTATGACATTGACGAACGGCGGCGGGTCGATTTTGCCAACCACCATACCGGTCAGATCCTGGGTCACAACAACGCCGCCGTACATGCGGCGGTCGAGGCACAGCTGACCAGAGGCATTGCACTGGGCGCACCGACCGGAGCAGAAGGGGCGCTGGCAGAGGAGATGTGCAGCCGCGTGGCCTCGCTGGAAAAAGTCCGCTTTTGCAACTCTGGGACGGAGGCATCCTTGCACGCGATCCGGCTGGCACGAGGGTTTAGCGGCCGGCCTAAGATTGCCAAGTTGGAGGGCGGGTACCACGGCAGCCATGACCTGGTAGAGGTAAGCGTTGCGCCGCCGGTGGACAAGGCAGGCCCTGCCGACGAACCGTATTCGGTGCCGACTGCAGGCGGCATGTCTCCCAATGCCCCCTCAGAGGTGATCGTCTTGCCCTTCAACAATGAGGAGGCGTTGGAGAAGCTGGTTCGCCGCCACCGCGACGAGTTGGCCTGTGTGATTCTCGATCCCAAGACAGGTATCCTGCCGGTCCGCAAGGAGTACATACAGGCTGTGCGCCAGGTGACCGAGGAAAACGATGTGCTGCTGGTCCTCGACGAAGTGGTGGCATTTCGCGTCGCCCGCGGCGGCGCCCAGGAATACTACGGCATCAGCCCGGATCTGACGACGTTCGGCAAGTTGGTGGGAGGCGGGTTCCCGGTGGGCGCGTTTGGCGGCCGCGCCGACATCATGAATCTGTTTGACAGCAGCGGTGAGCCGACCGGTTTCTTCCAGAGCGGCACTTTCAGCGCGCATGCGGTGGTGATGGCGGCGGGTCTTGCCACTTTACAGCAGTTGACGCCGGGCGCTTTCGAGCACTTGAATGGATTGGGGGAACGGTTGCGGGCGGGCTTGGAGGACCTCAGCGCACGCGTCAGTACTCCGTTGCAGGCGGTGGTGCTGGGCTCTCTGTTCAGCGTCTATTTCACGGATGAGCCGCTGGTCAATTACCGAAGCCTGGCCGGCAACGACGGCGCAATGGCCCATCGCGTTTTCCTCTCTTTACTTAACCAAGGTTACTTCCTGAGCCAGGGGCTATCGATGAATGCGCTTTCCCTGCCGATGGAAAATGAACATATTGACGGGCTCGTACAAGCATTTGAAAGAGCGATTGAAGAGAGCAGCCAGTAGCAGCAGGCATCCAGGTCTATCCAGAGGGTGGCGGCCTGTCGTGACACAGATTTCTGGCCGCAAGCCACAATCCAAAGCGGTTGAAAGGACCAACCATGTACGCTATCGACTTTATTTCTGAATTCAGCGTCAATCGGATCCCTGAACCGGATACGACGTTGGAGGCGCTGCTCCGTCAGACGGAGGAGCATGACACGACGCTGACGTTGACAACATCGCGGCGCGGCCTGGTCAACCAGGTCAACCCGGAGGCCGTGGCTGAAACGCTGGAAATTACTGCGAAACATCCCCGTTTGCTGGGTGTGGGCACGTTGGATCCCCGGTATTTCCTTAACTGGCGGGAGGACCTGCAGGCCTGCGTCGATGGCGGTTGTGTGGCGATTCGTTTTGCGCCCGGGCCGCAGGGTTGGAGTCCCGAAACCCTCGTTTTCGAGCATATGGTGGAGGCAGTGGGTGCGGCGGGGCTGCCGATCATTGTTGACTTCAAGGGGTCCTCCGAAGCCCTGAGTTGGATCCGCAAGGTGGCGGAGGTCTGCCACCGGTACGGCGTGCAGGTTGTGATGAACGAGGTCAGCTACTCGCACATGGGCGAGCTGATTACGGTCATGCAGGTGTACCCCAATGTATACGCTGCGATTCGCTGGCTGTGTCTGGCGGACGGCCTTGAGGTAATGGTGGACGCGGGTATCGGCGACAGGCTGCTCTATGGGAGCAATTCGCCGAAGTACTCGATTCGCGCGCTGCGCAACCAGATCTTCATGGCGAAGATTTCGGATGAACAGAGGCAGGCGATTCTCGGAGGCAACGCCTTGCGTCTGCTGGATATGGACATCGAGGAGCTGCCGGCCGAGCCGCTTATGATCAGGGCCGAGGCGGATCTGCCGGATGAGCCGATCATCGACATCCATGCCCATGTGTCGGGCTTCCACTGTGCGGAGCCGTTCAACACGCGCACTGAGACGAACGTATCGGAGATGACCGAGCGTTGCAATATCCAATACACATTTGTCTCCTCTTACAACGCCATCAACTATGACATGTGTGAAGGAAACGCGGATACGCAGGCCTTTCTTGACCGCTATCCGAATCTGCGCGGCTATATCGCGATTGACCCGCGCGACCTGGCCGGATCGGTCGGGCAGATGGAACGTTACTTCCAGGATTCAAGATTCGTGGGGGTGAAGCTCTACTGCCCATTTGGCGGCAACATGGCGACGAAGCGTATGCAGGACCTGCTGGACGAGATTGCAAAATTTGGGCGACCGGTCAAGATTCACATGGATGAGGGTGGTTCACCCTATCCGGGCGTGCGTTCGGCGGCGGAGCGCAATCCGGATCTGGTGATCATCAAGGCGCACGGGGACGATGTCGAGGGCGCGCGGCAGGTGGTGGACCTGCCGAACGTTTACTTTGAGTTCTGCAGCAGCGGCATCAACGCGGGCACCATCCGCCGCTCGATGGACATTCTGGGACCGGAACGGATTCTGTTCGGCACCGACCAGCCGCTCTTTGCGCCGTGGTTTGAGTACGGGGCTTATGCCGACGCGATAGAGACGCAGCGAGAGGCCGATCTCATATTCCGAGAAAATGCGAGGCGGATTTTCAGACTGGACTGACGTCTAAGTGTGCATGATGCCAGTGCAGTGGACGATCTGGCCGAAACGGCTTGCCTCGCTCTTAGACCGAATAGGTAACGCGGCCGAATCACTACAAGGAGATTCCTGACATGGCCATCGCAATCGAACGCAATTCTCCACCAGTTCGCAGCGGATCGTTTGGCCCACAGTGGGACATGGGCGAAGAGGAGATTAACGAACTGATCGAGGTGATCCGCTCCGGGAAGCTGAACCGATTGAGCGGAACCAAGGTCCTTCAGTTCGAACAAGATTTTGCTGAGATGAACGGCGTCAAATATGCGCAGGCGGTTACATCGGGCACGGCCGCGGTGCATACGGCTGTCGGCACAATTGACCCTAACCCGGGCGACGAGATCATTACGACGAGCATCACCGATATGGGAACGATCATCGGGATCCTATATCAGAACGCGGTGCCTGTCTTCGCTGACATCGATCCCCGGACGGGTAACCTCGACATTGCGGATGTCGAAGCCAAGATTACGGAACGAACCAAGGCGATCATTGTTGTGCATCTCTTTGGCAATCCTGCTCCGATGGAGGCCTATGTTGAACTTGCGCGAAAGTACAACCTCTTCTTGATCGAGGACTGCGCGCAGGCTCAGCTGGCCGAGTATGGCGGACGGCCGGTCGGTACCTGGGGCGACTTCGGCTGCTACAGTTTTGGCGGGAAACACATGACGACCGGCGACGGCGGGATGGTGATCAGCAATCGAGACGACCTGGCCGAGCGGTTGAAGTGGTTTGCGGACAAGGGTAATCCCCGACATCCTGTATACGAGCATTACTATCTGGCGCCGAACTATCGCATGACCGACCTTCAAGGGGCGGTCGGGGTCGCGCAGCTCAAGAAGGTGACCGACGCGGTGCGACGCAAGCAGTGGGTCGCCAACCACCTTAACGAGGTCGTCGACGGAGAAGAGGGTCTCTCATTGCAGCCGGTGCTGCCGGAAGCGACGCATTCGTACTGGGTCTACGGTTTTCATGTGGATGCGGCGACAATGGGCGCGACGGCAGAACAGTTCGCGGCGGCGTTGCAGGCGGAGGGTGTGCCGGCCAACTCGCCCTACATGGCCTATCCGGTCTACAAGTACCCGGTCATGGCCCAGCAGCGCGCCTATGGAACGGCTGATTTCTCCTATGCCGGTGAGGAGGCCGCGGCGATGGACTATGGCTCGATGTCGCTGCCGGGCGGGGAGAGTTTCCTGGAAACGGCGGTTGTGGTGCCGATGAGCCCCTCCTATACGGACCAGGACGCAGCCGATTTCAGTACGGCTATCAAAAAGGTCGGCGACTACTACCGGTCTAAACTGTCCAGTTAGGGCCAAAAACCATGTCACTTCAATTCGCGTTCAGCCCACGTGTTCCTGTGTTTGACGCCAACGTACGGGTTGGCGATCTGCACTATCAGCCGTCGCCCTGCCGCAATCGGGACCAATTGCTGGCTGAAATGGACCGTCACGGGGTCGAAAAGGCGCTCATCTACCACGCCCAGACTGAGGAAGTCAGCCCGATCGACGGCAATGGTTTTCTGGAGGAGTGGTTAGGGGATAGCCGTCTCTTTCCCCAGTGGTCCATCATGCCTACGCCCGATTCGATGACACAAATAGAGGCATTGCACGAGCAGGGGAGGGTTCGCAATGTCCGTCTACACAATATGCGATACGTCGGAATGCCGTTCCGGCCGTGGGCGTTTGCGCCGATGCTGTCCTGGCTGAGCGAGAATCGGATTCCGCTCTGGATTCCTCTGCCGGACGCGGATGCGGACGAGCTGGCGATGACGTTGAGCGCCTTCCCCGAACTGGTCACGGTCCTGGTGGGCGCCCATTACAGTCATGCTCTGTGGGTGCGGCCACTAATGACTACTCTCCCCAACACGTATCTGGAGTTAAGTCGTATTGAGCCGCTGGGCGAGGTGGAAGCGCTCTGCTCCGAGTATGGGGCCGAGCGTTTTGTCTACGGCTCCTGGTATGACCGCCTGGCGATGGGTTCGATGCTCTTTTACCTTCACCATTCCGACATCAGCGAGTCGGACCTGGAACTGATCTGCGCAGGGAACTTGCTACGCATACTACAGGGAGAGGGCCGCCATGATTGAAGAACAGAGAGTGATCGACTTTCACGGCCATACAGGCCGTCTGGACAGATATAACGGGGTCGACGATCCGGCGCTAATTCTGCACGCGATGGACAGGGTGGGAATCGACGTCTCCTGTCTTTTCAATATCTTTCATCCAGACGGCACAACCGGCAATGATATTACGGCCCGGTTTGTGGCAGAGCATCCGGACCGCTTTGTCGGGTTCGCGTACGTGTCGCCGATGATGGCGGAAGGCATGGTTGCTGAACTGACGCGGGCGATAGATGAGCTTGGTCTGGTTGCGATCAAACTGTATCCGCCCTATACCCAGTGGGACCTGAACGAACCGATCTGGCATCCGATTTATGCGTTTGCCAATGATCGCGGTCTGGCGATTATTTTCCACACGGGCACTGACCCACATTCCGATCCCGGCCTGCTGGCCGATTGTGCGGCTCAGTTTCCAAACGCCAACTTCGTTGCAGGGCACGCGGGAAATGTCGATGCGCCGCGGGCGGCCGCGATAAAGGCGGCGCAGGACTATCCCAATGTTTATCTGGAGACCTGCTCGACTTTTCGCACGCCTGGAGTCATTGAGCAGTTGGTGAACGAGGCCGGGGCGGACCGGGTGCTGTTTGGCTCGGACATTGCGCTGATGGATTCGCGGCCGCAGTTGGGCAAAATCATCACTGCCGACATTTCGGATGAGGCGAAGCGGATGGTGTGCGGCGGCAATGCGGCGCGGCTGTTGGGAATCTGAAGCTGGTCGGGGTGGAGCGCTTGACCTAATTGAAGTGCCAAGAGAAACAAGAACTGGGGAAGGCGAGTTGTTTGTGATTGCATGATTCAGCCCGTGGGAGGTCAGTTCGTGGACTACACTGATTCCGATCGCGAGTTTTGGGAGGAGGAGCTGGCGGACTTCGTCCCGCAGAGAGTGTTTGACGCCCACTGCCATTTGTTCGATGCAGCGCACATGCGTCCTGACGCGCCGACGACTACACGGTCGTTTGCCGACCTGGAAACACTGAGGGCCTGGGGCCGGCTCATGTTTCCCGGCCGGCGCATGAATTTCCTCCTTCTGGGGATGCCCAAGGTCGGCATTGACGTGGAAAAACATACCGAAATGCTTGCCGAGCAGGTCGCCCTGGATCCCTCTTCGCGGGCCAATCGGCTGGTCACACCCTCCTGTGACATTTCTCGTATTGAGGAAGATATCAAGCTCGAAGGCTTTATCGGACTAAAGCCGTATCGTGTCTTCTCCTCGACCGGAGATACCGATTACTGCAGGATTCACGAGTTCTTGACACACGAACAGATGGAGCTCGCCAACGAACGCGGCCTCTGGGTCACGATGCATCTTTCGCGGCCTGGGGGTTGTGCCGATGAGGAGAATCTGGCCGACCTGGAAGAATACACGATGCGCCGGTATCCTCGAATCAGATGGATCCTTGCCCATTGCGCGCGCAGTTTCACCTACTGGCCCATTCGAGAGGCGATTGACCGCTTGCGCGACATGCCAAATATATGGTATGATCTGTCAGCGGTGACAACCATGCCGCCCTTCTTGACATTGTTCCAAAAGGAAGATCTGAAACGGATCTTCTACGGTTCTGACGGTGTCGACTCAGCCTTCTTTCACGGCAAATACGTTCCCTTCGGGCGATACTGGTACCAGGTAGAACCGGACGAAGCACACTTCAGCTTTGCCCACACGGACGCGCGTCCGGTCTTATGTATTTACGAACAGATAATGGCCATGAAACAGGCCGCTGAGATCGCGGCACTTTCGCTTGATGACATCGAAGGTATATTCTGGCGCAATGCTCTCGAGGCCTTTGAGATCGAAGCCTCTGACGGAATCGCGGTGGGCTGAATCCGGTCCAGTCTGCGTCGGATGGTGTGTTATTTGCTTATCGCAGGTAACTACTAAGCCATATACAGTGCCTGTCTTGACCAGCCCAAAATCTCGGCCGCCATTCAGGCTATCTGTTTGCGCATTCGGTTGGCGGCAGCCACGTTGCTGGAGCGGCACCGCTGGAAAGCGCACACACGGTCGGTGAGCGATGGTTTTGGAGGGGGGCGTTGCGGGGGCGCAGCCCCTGCACAAGGGAGGCCGCTTGCGGCCGACCGCCCAAATGCAAAGAGAGAGGAGTGAGGAGAGAGTAGACAGCTCAGCCCGCCTCATTCAGGATCGCAAATTAATTCTGGCTGAGTAGTTTCTATCGCAGAGTGGAAGTGAATCCGGCCCAAGGTTACAGGAGGAATGAGAAGAGAATAGCTACTGTGTAGACTGACAACCTCAATAGGATAAGCCCATGAGTCACATGAATCAGCGTCCAGAGCTGGGTCCAACGCCTGGCCCGAGTATAGCGGAGATGGAGGAGGGACTGAGACGATGGGCGGCTGCTCGACCCGGAACAATGGAGGTTGAGACTGTAGGCCGCACACCGAAGGGGCTGCCAGTGCTGCTGTGTCGCATCAGCGACGCTTCCGTTTCCGACGAAGACAAGCAGGTGGCACTACTCACTTCGACGCATAGCGGGGTGGAAAGGGTTACAACGGCTGGCCTGCTCCAATTGATCAAGTGGCTCATCGGCGGTGACGCTCTGGCTGAAGAAATCCGGCGGCGCCAGATCGTCCTCATTATGCCGGCCTGCGAGCCGGAGAGCTATGATCGTGAGCTGATCGACGTTGCCGAGTTTTTCGCGGGCCGCAGTCGCTGGGTCTATGAAGGCTGGTCGTGGGACGGCCCCTTGGATCCTGAGAATCAGCCAGAGGCGATGGCAGTCAAGGATGTGGTGGACCGGTACCAGCCAGAGGTCCATCAGGACGTGCATGGCATCTGGTTTGAGCAGTCCACAATGACCGAAAGCACCGGGATATCATGGGCTTCGAACCTGTACCGCGGGTATTGGCGAGCTATCCCCGACTTGATGAACCAGGCGGCGGAGGATGCCGGCTATCTGGCAACCCGAGGCGAGGAAAGCGCCGGGCAGATGCTGTCCACAGTTCCGGTCGAGGGCCGTGAACGCTGGTTCTACGGAAGCACTTCCACTCCGAAGGTCGTCTGCGGGCTTTATTCCTACATCCAATACCATAGCATCATCCAGACGATGGAGGTCGGTTGGGAGGAAAGCGCCGTGCTTCGTTTGCGCCGGCTACTCCAGGTCGGCAACGAGGTGTGGCGAGGCGAGCCTTACCCCGGCTATCCGGCCAACCAGGTCAGCTGCCGGTCGTCGGTTGCGCTTGCGGCTTGGGGCAAGACAGCCGCGCAACGGCGTGCGAGCCGGGTTGAGTTATGGCGAAAGTTGGCGCAGTTCTCGCACACTTGCGGCTGGCCCGAGGCACGCGACGGCGTAGTCGCCTTTGTCTCCACGACGCCTGAGAGCCGGAACCTCTATGCGCCGGGAGGGGAATCGTCTGCGCCGAATCTGAACGAACCGAATCTTGAGCCGATGTTTGCAAAGCTCAAGCAGAACCCTCGATTTAACGGCGATGCTCTGGATGAATATCTCGGACTTTCCGTATCACGTCAGGTGACTTGGCCGCAGGCCGAATATAAAGGGCCGGCGGAACCAATCCAAAACGGCCTCGCCATCCGTTTGCGTCTACCCCACCCTGACGTAACTTTCAAGCATCTCAGACTAGATGGGCACATTATGGAGCCGTCGGATGTCGACGGCTACTTTGTGTATCACAATCCTGGCACCATCGTACAGGTCAACATTCCGCCTGGAAAGGTGGAGGACTTTCATGTGGTGACAGCTGCATTCGATTCCGCTGCGGAGCGGACATCGGGATTCCACTCTCGAGACTGGGAGTTGGATGATTGAGGCGCTCAGAATTGGCTTCGGCATGGGGCGACCGCTCTCTTTTGAGACAGGGAACAAGGAGGTGAAGTGCCGGTCAGAAATGTACGTGTAGATTGGTGTTTGGGTCTGAACAGCCTTCGGTCTTTGCGATTCAATTTATTGTCAGCAAGCGTGTGATGAGTTCGGGAGATCCTTCGATAGGCAATCATAGTCATGGGGGAGGAATCTGAGATGAAACGCTATCCTTTAGCTGTACTGTTTATTGTCTTAGGCTTGTTGGTTACAGCCTGCGTCGCGCCGGCGCCAGCCGGCGGTGGAGCGGCGGGCGCTGAGCAGGAAGCTGAGATGGAATCTGCTGAAATGCAGACACTACGGTACGGCATGATCCAGTCCATGAAGACATTTGACCCGGCGCGTGAAGGGGGCTTTGGCCGCTTCATTATGCAGCATGTGTGGCTGCCGCCATTCGTTGCGGACCCGGATGCTAATCTGACACCGGGTACATGCACATCGTACGACGTCAGCGAAGATGGGACGACGTACACGCTGCACGTGAACCCTGAAGTCAAGTGGTCGGATGGAAGTCAGTTCACGGCCAGTGACATCAAAGCCTGGTTCGAGTATATCGTTAATCCTGAGAACACGGCAGGGTGGGTGCCGCCGAATTACGGCGGGATCGTAGGCTATGATGAGGCGCGCGAGGGCACTGCCACCGAGATGGAAGGCCTGGTAGTCGTTGACGAGTTCACCTTGGAGATCAATCTGAAAGAGGCTGATCCACTATTTGTATACAAGGTGCTTGCCAACTACAACTCTGCCACGGCCAAAGCGGAACAGGCCTGGGCGGACCTGAATGGGGAGTGGTGGACGAATGATCCGCTGGTAACTGGGCCCTATACGATTGAATCCTGGGATGATGACGTGATGAGCTACGTCTATGTGCCCAACCCGAACTATTGGGGCGACAACACGGCATCATTGCGGATCGAAGTAACATCGGTGCTCGCTGAGGAAACGCTCAGCCTGATGTATGAGAACGACCAGTTTGACATTGTCATCTTTACCGGCGCGGCCGGAGATGCGTTGTCGCTGAAGTATCCTGGTGACGTCGTACCGATGAACTACAAGTACAGCAACATTTGGGGATTCAATCCCAATCTGGCGCCGATGGACGATCCACTGGTGCGACGGGCGCTGATCCACGCCATTGATCACGAGCGCATCGTGCAGGTCATATACGGAGACACTAAGGATCCAGCAGCCGGCCCGATCTATCCGGGCCTGACCGGTCATCGCGCTGAGATTTTCGAAATGGCCGGCGCATTGCAGTATGATCCTGAATTGGCAAAGGAGGAGTTAGCCCAGTCCAGCTACGGTTCAGCGGAAAACCTGCCCAAACTCAATCTGGCTTTGGGGACACCTGATGCCGAGTGGGTTCGCGGCATGGAAATGATCCTGGAAATGTGGCGCGACACGCTGGGCATTACGAACGTGGAAACGAAGCCATGGTGGAATGATTGGGCACAGGGCGCTGCCAGGGCCGACGTCGTCCATATGGGCGGTTTTGGCTGGGGCACTTTGCCGGACGCTGGACATGCAGTGTGGCGGGCGGCTTACACTGGCAACGCCATGAGCAGAATCAAGTACAGCAACCCCGAAGTGGACGCGCTGCTTGACGAAGCTATGTCTCTCAGCCGCACCGATCCTCGCTTCCTGGAGTTGGTCCATGAGGCGGAGAGTTTGTACTTGGAAGACTATGTTTGGAAGCCATTCTTCGTGGTTTCCTATTCCTGGCACGCGAAGCCTTGGGTCCAGGGCCTACAGGGTACCTGGTACAACAACTGGTACAACATTGAAGAGGTAACATTGGCCGAGCGCTAGCATTTGGGCCTGAATGGATTGGCACGAATGGAGGCTGGTTCTTGATAGGAACCAGCCTCCGCGTTGACCATCTTTCTTGTATGGCGAGACTTGGTTCCTGACAGGGGCATAGGTTAAGCGGAGAAATATATTGTGCCCCGGAATCTCGCGGTAGCAGGCGCGAGATTCTCCTTTGTTCTGGGCTTCGTTACTCGCCAGACAGTGTGAGGAAATGCCTCAGAGAACGAACAGGAGAATGGAGTCGGCCGGTTTCGTTCTGCAAGCGTGACGAGGAGAATGCAGATTGCTCAAATACTTAATCATGCGAGTGCTCGGCATCATCCCCCTGCTACTCGTGGTTCTTGTGATCATCTTCACTCTGGGCCACTTAGCTCCTGGCGACCCAATCGAGATGATGTATGAGAGTATGGAGACGGTGGTCGCGACGGAGGAGATGGTAGATCGGGCGCGGGCGCGACTCGGTCTTGATCAGCCGCTTCACGTGCAGTTCATCCGATATGTGAGCAACGTTTTTCGAGGTGACCTGGGCGATTCGATTGTTCGCAGCCGGCCTGTGTTGGGAATGATTCTGAAAGTTTTCCCAATTTCTGCTCAGGTGGGGTTGTTGGCCTTCGTGGTCCTGGTTGTTACCGGTGTTCCACTAGGTGTGTTGGCGGCCGTCAAACAGAACACGGCGGTGGACTATTTCATAGTCGGAGGGAGTCTTTTCCTGCGCACGGTACCCGTGTATGTACTCGCACCTCTGCTGTTCATCATTTTAGTACTCAGGCTGGACCTAATGAATGTTCCCTACGGATGGAAGGGAATCACGCACCCGAATGTAATAATGCCGACGTTGATGTTGATCCTGTTTCCACTTGCAGTCGTGATCCGGCAGATGAGGGTCGGCATACTGGAAGTCGCGGAAAACGACTACGTTCGCACCGCACGGGCCAAAGGGCTCAGGGAACGACAGGTCATTCTGGGGCATGTCATGCGCAACGCCATCACACCGGTCGTAACCTCGCTGGGACTTATCGTCACAGGGCTGATAACTGGTTCAGTTTTTGTAGAGCAGATATTCGGTATTCCCGGATATGGCAACTTGTTCGTTACGTCGCTCATTCAACGTGACTATCCGCTGATGATGGGCTGTACACTCTTTGGGGCATTTCTCATTATGATGAGCAACCTGATCGTGGACTTCGTTTACCCGTTCCTGGATCCCAGAGTGACGCTGTGACGAACCAAGCCTCGAACCACGAGGACGAGCTATCTTCGTCAGAAATCAGGCGCAGAATTCTTGCTGAAGAGCTCGAGGAGCCGAGAACCGGTCAAAGAGGTCTGTGGAGCGACGCCTTCAGGAGATTGCTCCGCAACCGTCTGTCCCTGATCGGCCTGATCGTCGTCCTCATCACCTACGCGACAGCTCTTGCAGGGCCATACCTTGCGCCGTACGACCACCTGGACCAGAATCTAGACCAGATAGGCATGCCGCCCAATGCAGAACACTGGTTGGGTACGGATGACGTTGGCCGCGACTATTTCAGTCGACTGCTGCACGCCATGCGGACGGCGGTATTGATATCGATTCTTGTGCCTCTCCTGACCCTGGTGATTGGAGTGACGCTTGGCACGGTCAGCGCTTATTCGGGAAGGACAGTTGACAACACGATAATGCGCCTGGCCGATGTCGTAATGACCATCCCCACTATTCTTTTCGCTGCCTTGATCAATACCTCGATTGCCGAACCGTTGGAAGCTGTGATGGCCGCGTTGCAAGACCAGACGGGGTGGAGATTCCTTACCAATACGGTTTATGTGGACTATCTTATTGTGTTCAGTGCTCTGTCGCTTATCTCGTGGCCAGGGGAGGCGCGTCTGATCCGCGGCCAGATTCTTTCGCTGCGAGAACAGGACTATGTGCTTGCGGCTCGTTCGGTTGGAGCTACCAACCAGCAGATCATGCTCAAGCACCTGGTTCCCAATTCCCTGGGCCCGGTCATTGTAAGTTTCACGTTCAGTATGTCCAGCGCCATGATTCTCGAGGCTTCACTCAGCTATCTTGGCATCGGAATTCAGCCTCCCGGCGCCAGTTTGGGATCCATGATTAACAGGTCGATGCCATCCTGGCGGACCTGGCCGCATCTGATCGCGATCCCGGCGATCGTGTTGGGCATTGTAACGCTGGCGATCAACTTCCTGGGAGATGGCCTCAACGACGCACTGAATCCGCGGCAGTCGGGCAAATGACGAGGACGCACTGTGAAATTCGGATGGACACCACGAGTCTGGTCTCAAGGATCCGCGGATAGCGGAGAGCTGCTTTCTTACCCATCGTTGCCGGAGCTGGATTCGTTTTACGGGGAATTGCAGAAAGACTTTTCGGGATTTGTCTCTCTGGAGAAAGCGGGGCACTCCGTGCAGGGGCGGCCGATCTGGCTGTTGACCATTACTGACCAGGAAGTAAATGCCGAAGAGAAACAGCGAGTCGTGATGGTTGGACAAGAGCATGGGCAGGAACGGAGCGCGAGCCTTGCTCTGTTGGAACTGGCGCGCTGGCTTGTTACGCCTGCTGCGGCTGAGATTCGCCGCAGGCAGTGCATTGGGCTGATGCCTGTGGTCAACCCTGATTCGTGGGAGGATCTGCGGTTCAACAATGTGAATGATGTGAACTTGTATGCAGATTTCTCTCTTGAAGATGAGCCTACGCAGCCGGAGTCTCAGGCGGTGGCAGACATTCTCGAGCGTATGCAGCCGGAACTGTTTTGCTCACTTCACGGGACCGAGTTTGGCTGGAAGTACCGCATGGGCGAGAGCAACGGATTTTCGTGGACGACCAGCCAGTTCGACCGCTCCCACTCGCGTCTCTTTATTGAGGAGATCAACCGGGCGGCGGAGTCGGCAGGATTCCCGCAGGATCGCGGCGAAGAAGAGGCTGAGCGCATCCTGCCTTGGCTGCCGGGCAATATCCATCATTCGTATTACTCAGGCCAGCGCGTCACTTCCTGCGTCCATGCCTATCACCGTTATCATACGCTCGCCAATACGATGGAGGTGCACCATCCGCGCAGCGGGCTGATTCGCTGTATAACGATGCTCGAACTTGGCAATAAACCGTGGCGGACCGAAGCGGTGGCGGGCTACCCTGTGCGGACGATGTTTCAGCAGGATGAAACCTTTGTTTCGGCGTATGGACAGACGGCGGCTGAACGGCGGGCCAGTCGCGTTGAGCTGTGGGGGCATACCAACCAGTTCCTGGTTGCTCGAGGCGTCAACGAGCCAGTGGGCATGGCTGTAACTGCTTTCTCGCTGGACCCGGAAGATTACGACCGCTGGCGAGCAGTGGAAATCGATCCATTTTTGCAGCAATACGGGGAAGAACAAGGGATAGACGTGGCCGAGGTGCGCGCGGCTTGCGGGCGGTTCCCTCGTCTGCAAAGTCTGCGCTGCGATCAGATAAAGCCGGTTGCGAACGCGCAGGCCAAGCCTCTGCTGCGAGTAGCCAGCCAGGGTCTGGCGTTGCGTCTGAGGCTACCGCGATTGGCTGCCCTGCAGCGCGTCTGGCTCGATGGCCGGCCGGTCGGTGCGTCTCCTGTCGACGGATACGAAAGCTGGAATACGCGCAACGGTTTCACCATGGTCCAGTTCAATGTCCCTCCGCGCGCCGATTCTGAACGGTTCCAGCGGCATCTGATCGCGGTTGCGTACAGGGCGCCGCGAATCGATCGGGGGGAAGTGGTGTAGGCGGGTGGATATGGCATTGCGAAGGGGTCTGGCATGTCGCTCAAGTCGATTGAAACGGGAATGAAGCTGGCCGTCTCCATTTCAGCCGAGGCTGAGAACGAGTATCTGACCCTCCTGAAACAGATGGGAATCGACTGGGTCACGTTGTGGACAACGGTGCCGCGGGCCGGGGCGGCGTACTACCTTCAGGTGAAGAGACGTTTCGCAGATGCTGGATTGCGGGTCTACGGTTTTGGCAATGGCAATCTGCACAATCAGGATGCCATTGTCCTGGGATTAGAGAACCGGGACACCAAGGTTGAAGAGTATAAGCTTCATCTGCGCGGCTTGGGCGAGGCCGACATTCCATACACCACCTATGCACACATGGCCAATGGGGTCTGGAGTTCGGCGCCACGGAGCACGCGAGGCGGGGCCAGCGCACGCAGTTTCGATGCCGAAGGTGAACACACTGGCTACAGAAGCGCCAATCGCTTTTTTGCGCCGCTCTCGCATGGTCGGGTATACAGCGACGTGGAAATCTGGGACAATTTTCGTCACTTTATCGCGGAGGTTGCGCCTGTGGCTGAGGAAGAGGGTGTGCGGATTGGGATACATCCCGACGATCCGCCCCAACTCAATCTAGGTGGCGTGCCCAGGTGCATTTTCAGCAGTTTTGACGGGTTCCGACAGGCGATGGATATTGCTGACAGTCCCAATATTGGGATTTGCTTCTGCATCGGCTGCTGGCTGGAAGGCGGCGCGCTGATGGGTAAAGACACTGGCGAGGCGTTGCGCGAATTCGGCCGCCAGGAAAAAGTCTTCAAGGTTCATTTCCGCAATGTCGACAGGCCGCTGCCAAGGTTTGTGGAGACCTTCGTTGATGATGGGTATTACGATATGCGGAAGGCCATCGAGGCGTTGAAGGAGATAGAGTTCGACGGCGTCCTCATTCCAGACCATGTTCCGATGATGGGAGATGACCCGCGAATTGGCGTGGCTTACACTATTGGCTGGATCAAGGCTATGTTGGGCGGGGAAGAGGAATATGCACGTTAACGCCGAGGACGCCTACCCGCATGTTCGCTGGTCTGGTGATCGAAAAGTTCGAGACAGTGGAGCAGGCGATTCCCTGATTCACTGGGCGCAGGCGAAAGAGACTGTTGCACAGATTTAACAGTCGCTAATCTGCTGAAGCGATACCCTTCACAATTCCAACCTAGTTCATCCTAATTCAATAGAGTGAAAATGTAGCGGCGAATCAAGTCGTGAGGCGATCGGGGGAGGCGCGCCGGCGGGTCCGGACGGCCGCATCCTTTGCCCTGTCGCGGACGAGAGGCGGAGACCACTGACTACTGCCCGTTGATCGCGTTTTCGACCGCTGCGATTAACTCGACCTCCTGCCATGTTACAGCGACGGCGCAGTAGTCCTTGTGTTGATAGAGGGCATTGTGGGCGTGCTGACGGGCATCAGCGGCGAGGTGCATAGAAGGATTGTAGTAGTACATGGTGACGCCCTGACTGCCAGGGCAGAGGACGCTAGAGGGGTAGCCAAGGTCAGTGCGGCGGGACTCTTCGGTGGTATAGCCGTAAAGAGGACCGGAGAATGTCAGTAGACAGTCGAGCCAGGAGCGCCCGCGGTCGCGGCTGATGCGCCCTTCGATACGGTAGGGCGGGGTACGGTTGCCGTAGGTGAGCAGGATGTCGCCATTGGAGAGACGCACCATGTCGGCGGGATGCTGACGGGCCTGGGTGATCTGGGTGGGCGGGGACCAGGTCCGGCCGCCGTCTTGTGAGCGGGTGCTGTGCAGCGCCTGGGCGGTGTCGTCACGCTGCACGGCGAGGAGATCGCCTTCTGGTAGGGCGATGAGCGCGGTCTCATTCCTATGCGGTGCGATCTGCGAGATATCTCCCCATGTGCGGCCATCGTCCTGGGAACGTACGAGGTAGGCGGTGTCATACATCTGCTCGCTTTGCTCGTCTGCCCGGGACCGACTGTTGTAGAGGGGTGCGAGCAGTGTGCCATCGTTGAGCGAGACGACTTTGCCGAAGAACGACACCCTCGCCAGGGGATCAAATGACAGAGGATATGGTTCTTCCCAGGTGAGGCCGTTATCGAGGGAGCGGGTAGCCATCAGCGCGATCGGCTTGGGGTTGGAGGTGGGGAGGCCGGCCTGGTAGTTGCCGTCGGAGTCATATCTGTGTTCGCGTTGATAGAGGAGGACAAGCGTTCCCTGGGATGAAACACCGAATGCGGCGTCACGGTCGTCGTCGTCGCTGTCAGCGACTGAATTCGGTGGCGACCAGGTTTGGCCGGCATCGGAGGAGCGCACAACCTCCATGCGCGCCGCGCGGCCGAGATGGCCGGCGCCGCCGCGCAGTGCGGCGACCACTTCACCGTTGGGCGCCAGGGCCAGAATGGGGAAGAGGCCGCCATCCTGATAGGCAGTGGTTTCCCTTGTGCCGGGAAGAGTTCGGATGTCGACGATGCGGTCAGGCGCCAGGGTGGTCACAGCGGTGTCTCCTTTGGTGCGAGTTGCGGCGACAGGTTGCGGGGATGTTCGGAACCTGCGTTGTACTCGGCAGTTCCACCGTTGACTGTCAGGAGCGAAAGGCAGATGGCACTGCGCTATTGCTCGCTGATCGCGCTTTCGACGGCTGCGATCAACTCTTTTTCCTGCCAGGTTACGGCGACGGCGCAGTAGTCCGTGTGTTGATAGAGGGCATTGCTGGCACGCTGGCGGGCATCGACGGCGAGGCGCATCGAGGGATTGTAGTAGTACATTGTGATGCCCTGGCCGCTGCGGCTGCCGCCGTGGAGGACGCTGGAGGGATAGCCAAGATCGGTGCGGCGGGACTCTTCAACTGTGTAGCCGTAGAGATGACCGGAGAATGTGAGAAGACAGTCGAGCCAGGATTGTCCTCCGTCGCGGCTGACGCGTCCTTCGATACGGTGGGGCGGGTTGCGGTTGCCGTAGGTGAGCAGAATGTCGCCATTGGAGAGGGCTACCATGTCGGCGGGGTGCTGACGGGGCTGGGTAATTTGGGTAGTCGTGGACCAGGTGAGGCCAGCGTCCTGTGAACGGGTGCTGTGCAGGGCTCCGGCGGTGTCGTCGCGTAGCACGGCGAGGAGGTCGCCTTCAGGCAGGACGATCAGGGCGGTCTCGTTCATATGGGGGGCGATCTGCGAGACACCTCCCCATGTGCGGCCATCGTCCTGGGAACGAACGAGGTAGGACGTGTCAAAGCGCTGGTCGCTCTCCTCGTCTGCCCAGGCCTGACTGTTGTAAATGGGTGCCAGCAGCGTCCCATCGTCGAGCGTGACGATTTTGCCATAGGGCGAGCCCGTGGCGAGGGCGTCTATCGACAGAGGGTAGGGCTCTTCCCAGGTAAGGCCGTTGTCGAAGGAGCGGGTAGCCATGATGGCAACAGGTTTGCGGTCGGAGATGCGGACGCCGCCCTGGTAGTTGCCGTCATCGTCGTAGTTGTGTTGACGATGGTAGAGGAGGATTAGAGTGCCTTGGGATGAAACGCCGAAGGCCGGGTTGCGGTCATCGTCATCGCTATCGGCTATCAAGTGTGGAGGCGTCCAGGTATGGCCGCCATCGAGCGAGCGCACTACTTCCATCCGCCCTTCGCGGCCGATATGGCCTGCGCCGCCCCGCAGCGAGGCAACCGCGGCGCCGTTGGGGGCCAGGGCCATAACGGGGAAGAGGCCGCCATCCTGGTAGGCGAGGGTTTCGCGCGTGCCGGGGAGAGCACGAATATCGACAGTTCGGTCAGGCGCTGTAGTGGTCACTTACATGTCTCCTTGGGTTCGACCGGTTGCATTTGGCGTTGGGAGAGGCCCGGGATTCTCGCCTCGGGCTACCGCTCCACTGTCGCACGCACCAGCCACACGCTATTGGAATCGTCCATATCTTCGGGAATGCGACGCCAGCCGTTGGGCGCGCGGTCGTACATATAGAGCAAATTGTTCTCGTCGACCGCTACCACCTCTGTGTAGGATGTGGTCTGCTGGCGGGAGAGATCTTCGGAGTAGATGATCTGCTCGTTGGGGTGACAGCTGTTGTGGTGGGCGAGGATATCGACCTGCTGCCAGTCCTGGCCACTGCCGTCAGCGTTCAGCCAGAGGTACAGCCCCGGGCGGCCCCCTGAGAGCGCGATTGCACCGTCGGCCATCACGGCGAGGCTGGGCTGCACGGAAAAGACACCCGGCATGGCGATGGCAGGCGTCCAGGTTCGGCCCTCGTCGCTGCTCCAAGTCTGGCCGAAGGGCATGCGGCTTTCTACGCGAAAGACGCACATGATGCGCCCATCCTGCAGGCGACAGATGGCGGACTCGCTGGGTCCTCCATTGCCGGGGACGGGGCAGGAGGCATCGGCGACGGTGGAGCGGACCGCCCAGTTTGCGCCGTCTGTCGATTCGACGGCCACAATCGAGTCGCGCTCTTCCCCCTCAAAGCTCCCGTAAGCCGTCGCCAGGTAGGTACCGTCCTCCAGCCACAGGGTCTGGCCATTGAACGAAAAGGTCGTGACATCCAACCCGGCCACGATCAGGGGGATTGGAGCGGGCATGCCTGTGATCTCAACTCCGGTGGGCACGTAGTCGAAAACGCGTTGGCCGGCGGGCAAGAGGTTATGGGGGGCGCCGATCCCTTGCGGGCGGGGACGAAGACTATAGGGCAGCAGGATGCTGTCGCCGGAGTGCAGGTGGAGAAGCGTCTGTCCTCCGTCGTTTGATACAAGCGGCTCGCTCCAGGTCAGGCCCCCGTCGCGGGACCACAGAACCAAATAGGGGATGCCGGAGAAGTGGATGTCCGGCACGGGCGATATCGTAGAGAGGAGGTCGCCGTTGGGCATTGTCCAGAGGTTGGGGAACCAGAAGTAACCTCTTCTCCGGCCTACCAGGACGGGTTCGGAGAGTGTGACGCGGAAACTATCCAGATCGACGGTTTTGGTATCAGTCCAGGTCGCTGCCATTTCAGCCATCGTTCTTTCCTTAGTCTGAGGTTTAGACGGAATCAGTGTCATCCAGCGGCAAGAGGCACTCTGAGTTCATGTTCACCCCCCAGGTCGGCGGAGACCTGGGCGAATCGATGGCCGTACCGTTCGACTGTGCTTACGTCGGTGGTTTCGCCGTCAAAGGTGGAGGATGAAGGCGCGGTGCTGCCGGCGGGAAGCAGGTAGAGCAGCGTCGCTTCGCTGAGCTTATCGGGCGACTGAATGCTATAGGTGCTTTCGGTGGCGGATGACCCGTTTCCTGTGGACGAGATAGATACGCGGCGGCGGGAACGCTCCCAGTTGTTGATCTCCTCGCTGGTCCACCACTCCATGCCGAGGCTGCGGGCGTAGGCGACGGTTTCGCGGATGGAGCGCTCGCATTCCGGGTCTTCGACGTGGGACGGGTGGTAAAGGACATGGGCGACGCCGTAACCGGCATGGCACTGGTCGACGAGGGGGCGCATGAAGCCGTGCGGACAGACGACGGTAAAGTCCTGGGTGAGGAAGGGGAGGGCGAGCACGTCGAGGAAGTCGCCGTTGGGTCGGTCATCTTCCATTGGAAACCAGGGGTGGGAGGTGCCGAAGGTGAAGCCTCTGTCGCCGCGGGAATGCTCGAGTTGGATACCTTTGTTCTGGCACCAGTAGTAGAACTCGAGGCGGCCTTGCCAGGCGATGCCGTGGTTCTTGTTGGAGACGATGTTGGAGAGGCCGGTCTCGTAGGCGAGGGTATCGTACTGCCAGTCAAAGTCCATCTGGCTCCAGCGGGGGGCTTCTCGCACGGGCGCGTTGCCGGTAGCGTAGTGGAGGGCGATTTCGGAGGTGGATTCGATGAGCGCCTTGTAGAAGGAGCGATCATAGCCGGTTACAGGCATAGTGCACCAGGTTGATGGCACGTTGAGTTCCTGCAGAAGATCGAAGAGGCACCAGCCCACGAGGGGACGGTTGCCGTCGGAATCGTGGGACATGTGGGCCATTGAGGTCTGTCCACGCGGCCAGTACCAGAGGAGCGGCAGGGCTTCGCCGGCGGTGCTGAGAAGGTGGAAGACGGCGCGCAGCAGCAGTTCCTTCAGGGCGTCGGCCATCGGGGCCAGGATGATGCGCTGGTTGTAGTATGTGCGGCCATCCTGGAGGGGGATGCCGCCGGAGTAGTAGAGATCGTCGATGTCTTCGATTTCGACGAGGTCGCCATCCCGATCCGGGTCGAGGATGGAGCCGGTGGGACTCCCGGAGGATTCGCGCGGGGGGATGGGCACGACCGGCTTGCCCTGATGGATGTGAAGCACGGAGGTTATCAGGTCGGGCGCGAAGAGAAGCGTGCGGCCGCGTCCGCTGGCGTGGGCTACGACGGCGTCGAAGGCGGCTCCGTCTGCGTGGGGCGGGGGTTGGATGGGCGCGACCTGGGCTAGTGCAGTGCCGGACGCGGCCTTGACCAAGGCGCCTCCGAAAACGTGGATTTCCCTGTTGAGTCCGCCGGTTACCGGGTGCGGCGCGGCCGGAGGCTGCAGGTAGCCTTCTTCAAGGAGACGGACGGTCTGTACACCGAAGAGGTCGTCCATACCCGATGTGCCGGCGTTGCCGATGAGAAGGCCGCCGGCGAGAACGAATTCGGCCAAACCTGCCTTCTGTTCCGAACTCAGTTCGAAATTCTGCGCCAGGATCAGAAGCCGCGGCAAGGGAGAATCGCCGGCGAGAGATTCCTGCGGCAGCAGGGCAAAGGGGATGCCGGCATGGCGAAGAATCTCGCTTATGTAGGGGGCGGCGTAGGCGGGCAGTTCGCCGGTGCCCTTGCGAGGTTGTTCCGGGTTGACGATCACTCCGATCATTTGGACTTTCTCCTTACCCCTGCGGTTCTTCGTTCTTTCGTGTGTCACTCACCTGGCCAGAATTCATGCGTCGCGAGCGCAGCGGAAGCCGATATGGCGGCGCTGCATTTGGGGAAAGCGATCGTAGCGGGCGGCGCAGCGGGCGCGTTCGGCGATGCTGTACCAGGAGCCGCCGCGCAGCACATTGTGGGCGTCATAGTGAACGACTGGCTTTGTGCAGATGGGATTGGCTTGCGGGCTGAAGGTGTAGAAGTCGTCGGAATAGCGATCCTGGCACCATTCCCAGACGTTGCCGACCATGTCGCTGACGCCGAAAGGGCTGACGTTGCCGGCATCTGTGTAGCGGTCGACGGGGGTGGGATGGCCGACGCCGGATTCGCGTGTGTTGGCGCGATCGGGGTCCCATTCGTTTCCCCAAGGCCAGCGCAGATTATCGGGGCCGCGGGCGGCATGTTCCCATTCGGCTTCGGTTGGCAAGCGCAGACCGGCCCAGTCCGCATAGGCCTGAGCGTCCCAGTGGGCTACGCCGATAACCGGCTGATTGGGTGCTGTGAAACGGGGGTCGTCCCAGCACTGGGGGGGAAGGGCGCTGGTTTCCTGCAGGTAGCGGTCGTATTGGCCGACGGTTACCGGGTACTGGTTGATGTAGTAGGGATCGAGGCCAACGGTGTGCTGGGGGCTTTCATCCTGAAAGCGGGTGACCCGCCAGCCGTATTCGTCGGCCATCTGCTGTGCGTCGGCGGGGTCGGTCCCCATTAAGAATTCGCCGCCAGGGATGGGAACTAGCGTTGAGCCGTCCTGGTTGTCGATTCTGTCCACGGCTTTGCGTCCTTGGGTTCTATTGCGCCGCCTGCTCGGCGTAGTGGAGGGCGACTTTGCGCATGGCGGCGGCGATATCTTTGGCGTCCTGTTCGGTGTAGGAGTTGCGGAATAGGATGAAGCCAGTTTTGGGCAGATCGCGTTCGATGTGGGGCAGGTGGAGCGCGTTATAGTCTATGCGCCGGTTCCCTTGCTCGTCGACGAATGGGTAGCGGGACTGGCCGTAGGTATCCTCTTCGGCGAAGATTGGATAGCGGTAGAGTGGGCGGCCCTGGATGTAGGGTCCGTGGCAGTCGGGGATGCCCTCGGCCTGGAGCGCGGCGGCGAACTGATCGGAAGATATGCCGGCCTCGGCTTCGTCGACGGTGTAGGCGTAGGTATAGTAGGCGCTGCGGTCTTCGGGATGGACCTTCTGGATCTTGAAGCCGGGCAGATGGGGCACGACCTCGTCGAGGATGGCGGCGGTCATGCGGCGAACGCGGGTGGCCTCTTGCCAGCGGTCAAATTGGGCGAGGCCGACGGCGGCGTGGAGGTCGGTCATTGGATGGAAGTCACCGAGGAAGGCGTAGCCTTGGGATCCGCCGCGACGGAAGGAGGTGGGGGCAAGCGAACTGCGCAGGGCGCTGTCCATTTCGGAGCCTTTGCGGGAGAAGCCCATGGCACGGCGGGCGAGGGGCTCGTCGTTGGTGATTATCATGCCGCCCTGGTCGGTGGTCAATGTTTTTCCGCCGAGCGAGAAGCAGCCGATGTCGCCGATGGTGCCCACGAGCTGGCCGCGGTATTCTGCGAGGTGGGCCTGCGAGCAGTCCTCGATGACGGGCAGGTTGTGGGCGCGGCCAATCTCCAGGATGGGCCCCATGTCGCAGGGATTGCCGTAGAGATGGACGGCAAGGATGGCGCGCGTACGGGGAGTGATGCGGCGCTCGATGTCGGCGGGATCGGTGTTGAGGGTCTCTGGGTCCCAGTCGGCGAAGACGGGGATGGCGTTGTGGAGGATGATGCCGAGAACGGAGCCGATGTCGGTGGTGGGGGTGGTGATGATTTCGTCGCCGGGTTCGGGGTTGATGGCGGCGACTGCGGCGTGGATGGCGCCGGTGCCGGAGGTGGTGGCGACGGCGTATTTGGCGCGGTGGAGGGTGGCGAAGGCGTCGGCGAAGGCCCTGACCTTGAAGCCGGAGCGCCAGCCGTCGGTGGCGTTATCCATGACTTCCATGAGGTGGCGCTTCTCTTCGTCGCCGAATATCCATTTGGGGCCGAAGGGCTGGGTGCGCAGGGGCGGGCCGCCTTCAATCGCCAGTTTTGCGCTGGTCATGGCAGGTTTCCTTTCCGGCTCAGATTTTCAGAGCGGTGTTCAGATCTCATCAAGGCGCCACTTTGTGTAGGCGGCGTGGCAGATGCCGTCTTCGAGGGTAATCCAATAGCAGGTGAAAAGGCTGCCGTCGTCGAACTGTACGGTGACGGGATAGCCGACGTCGGAGCCGCCGCTGTGGTGAGGATAGTCGGGCCACATGGGCGAGGCGGTGCCGGCATCGTCGCGCATGATGATGGTGTTGTCGGTATCCCAGGTCTTGCCGTTGTCTTCGCTGAGGACGAGTCGGATGCCCATTGGTTGCCAGCGGTAGGTGACGCCGCAGAGAATGCGGCCGTCCTGGAGGCGGAGGAGGTGGGGCGGATAGCCCCTGATTTCGGTGCGCATGGGCTGGGACCAGGTGATGCCGCCGTCATCGGACCAGCTTTCGAGCAGGTATCCACTGGTGATCTGGCCGGGGGTTGAGTGGCGGATGTGGGCTAGGACCCGGCCTGGTTCGGTTTCGATGAAGCATGTCTCGTCTCCGGTGACACTGGAGACGCTGGAGCAGACAGGGTGCAGCCGCCAGTTGCCGCCATTTGGATCCGAGCGCCAGACGAAGACCTGGCCCTGGCTGCCGTCAAGGTTGGTGGCGTAAACAGGCAGGAGGATGTGACCGGATTGAAGTCGTGTCCAGCGGGGGAAGGCGGTCATCCAACTGAAGCCGGGCATCAGCCAGTCCCGCCGATCCCAGGTCTGGCCCTGGTCGCGGGAGCGCATGACGAATAGTTTGGGCATGCCAACCATTAGGTCGTCGCTCTGGTCGGGATGGGGGCGTGCGGTCAGGCCCAGTTCTTCGGCTTCGGCGGCACGCTCTTTGGGCCAGACTTCGAAGCCGACGGTGCCGGCGGCGAGGTAGCTGCCGTCGGGTTGGACGTCGGCGTAACGGTCATATTGTTCACGCGGCAGTGCGCCGGGCCAGGCGAGCGGTATGGTCTGATCGTCGGTTTCGGTGAAGGTTTCGCCCTGGTCATCGGAGACAAGCACGATCCAGTCGGCGAGTCCGTAGTGGTCGGCGAAGGGCGAGGAGACGACGCCGACAGTCAGACGTCTATCCGGCAGGAGTTGGGGGACAGGGCCGAGAGAGTAGCGGCCGGGGCGTTTGTAGAGGATGCCGTGCTGCATGATCTGTCTCCTTGCCTATTCGTAGGTAACTACAAAACCGCATACAGTGTTTGTCTTGACAGACTCTAGATCTTCGCCGCCATTCGGGCAATGTAATGGTTTATTCGATTGGCAGCCGCCAGGTAGGTTTGGGCGCGCTGTCGGCATGCCACGATGGTGGGGAAGAACCAGCACGGTGGGTAGACATAGGGGGGCGTTGCGGGGGCGCAGCCCCTGCACAAGGGAGGGCCGAAGGCCCGACCGCCCAAAATACAACAGTGAAAGGAGAAAGAACACTTTTGCTCGCCTCGTTCAGGGTTGCGGATCAGTCGCGGCTGAGTAGTTCCATTCGTAGTTATGGGTCTTCAATGGACGCTCACTATAGGAACGAATAATTAGAGCCCGGCTAATACTTTGCGTTCTTTCTGGCAGCAGACTCTTTTGCACTGAGAAGGAAAGGTGAAGATGCTTGCATTCCAAACACAGACCATAGGCGCGAAGGCGTTTGGTACCACCTTAAATGCAGATGAAGAACCGCGGTTCCCTCACCCGCGCCGGCGCGGATCCAGAATGTCCCTCAGGGCATCGCCGATGAGGTTGAGGGCGACGACCGTGCTCACCAGCACAACGCCTGGGGGAATCCACAGCCACCAGAAGCGCTGGATAAGGGTAAGATTGTTGGCCGCGGTGACCATATTGCCCCAACTTGGCGTCGGCGGTTGTACACCGAGACCGAGGAAGCTGATGCCAGCCTCGGCGATGATTGTCTCGCCGATGCCCAGCGTCATATTGACCAAGACCAAGGGCATCACATTGGGCACGATGTGCTGGCGGATGATCCCCCAGTTTTTTGTGCCGATGGCGCGGGCGGCCAGAATATAGTCCAACTCACGGATGGAGAGGATTTGGCCGCGAAAAATACGGGCGTCAAAGGGCCAGCTCAGAAGGCCGAGGGCAATCAGGAGGGTCAAAGGTGTGGGGCCGAATGCAGCGACCAAAATCAGGAGGAGGAAGATGGTGGGGAAGACCATCATAATATCGACGACGCGCTGGATCACGAAATCGACAGCGCCGCCAAAGTAGCCGGAAATTGCCCCCAGAAGCAGGCCAATAGCGGTGCGGATCAACACCGCCAAGAGCCCGATTAGCAGGGAGACGCGTCCGCCGTAGAGGATGCGCGTCAGCATATCGCGCCCGGTCAGGTCGGTTCCAAACAGGTGGGAAGCGCTCGGTGGTTTGCGAATCGCCTGCAGATCGATTTCTTGTGGTTCGTAGGGCATAATCCAAGGAGCGAGGATCACTGCAAAAGTGATCAGCAGCATGAATGCCAAGCCGCCGACGGCGCCGGGGTTCTGCAGGAACAGCCTTGTGTTCAGGGCGGCCAGTGACGATTTCTCGATGGGGACCGCCAAGGCTTCATCCAGAGACGCTCTGTCCTGCTCACTCATGCTCGTTGCTCACTCCGTTCAACTATCACTCGATAAAAAGAAAGTGACGGACACTGTCCAAACGACGTGTAACCTCGTCAATGGACAACGGCTGTCACTTTGCTGTTGCCGAACGCCCAGAGTCGCGAGTCATCAGGAATATGAGACCCGCGGATCTACCCAAACATAGCAGATATCGACGATCAGATTGGCGAAAATGACCAGTGTAGCGATGACGGTAATCGTTGCCATCATGATGGAGAAATCCTTGGCCTGGGCTGCTTGCGCGGCCCACATACCGACTCCGGGGTAGTTGAAGGCTGTCTCAAAAATAGCGGAGCCGCCGATTATGAAAGGAACGCTGCGGCCCACAATCGTCAGCACAGGCAGGAGGGCGTTGCGGAAAATGTGCCTGCTGCGCACGACGCCCTCTTTCAAGCCTTTTGCGCGCGCGACTGTGACAAAATCGGCCCGCATTGTCTCCAGTACACTGGTGCGCGTCCAGCGGATCAGGCCGGCCGAGCCGCTGATCCCCATCACCATCACCGGCAGGACAAGATGGTGGAGCCGATCAGCAAAATCCCCACCTGTACGAGGGTTGTAGATGCCACCAGAGGGAAACCAGCCAAGTCTGATGGCGAAAATAATTATGACCCAGGTCGCGACGAGGAACCCCGGCACGCTGATCAGGATATAGGTGAGGAAGGAGACGACGTTGTCGAAGGTCGAATACTGGTACAAGGCCGAAATCGAGCCGACAATAATGCCGAGGGCGATACTGAGCAGTAACGAAAGGATAGTCAGGCGCATCGTAACGCCGATGCGTAAGGTCATTTGCGGCCCTATCAGTTCGGCGGTACGCATGGCTCGGCCGAAATCCCCCTGTAACACTTTGCCCAGCCAGCGGAAGTATTGCACCGGGATCGGGTCGTTGAGGCCAAGCTTCTCCTTCTGGAACTCGCTTGTGCTGACAGACTCTTCGTCATCGCCGCGGCCTTTATAGCCCTCGCGAATGCCCATCTGATCGCGCACTTGTTGCGCGGTCATGCCCTGCGTATCGCTGGCCAGAAACATGAACAGAGTAGGGTCACCTGGGGCCAGCCGCATGAGGGTAAAGTTCAGATAGGTTATTACTAAGAGCATCGGTATGGCTGTGAGCACCCGACGGATAATATATTGGGTCAATCTGGGCTCCTCTCCAGTTCAATCAGACGCCAACCGACGCCTTCCCGGTGTAACCAACAACGAGATTGTCTGCCAGGTTATTCAACGCTACGGTCGTCTTCCTCACTATGAAACAGAACTGCTAGCCGGTAGTTCAGAATCCACATGCTTCGGCCGCGTTACTGCCAGGAAGGCTGTGTCGCAGACTGGTGGACGGTTGAGCCAGTGAGTGTAGACCCATGCCAAGGACGCATTGTTTGGGCCAGGATGTGACCAGCATTCTTGTGGCGACCAGCGACTCTTGTTGCGGCCGCCGGTCGCCACAGGATTGATATGAATGACTCAAATCTTGCGTTTCTCTCTGGGCTGCTGTCTTCCAACAACTAACCCAGAGAGATTGCATGCGCAAGACCTTTTCGGAAAAACTACTCGATCCAGTACCAGCTGGCCACGCCTTTTTCACCGGACGTGCCGAGGAAGTTAAAGGCCTCCTCAGGTACGAAGCCACCGAGTGCCGAGGTCATCACGTAGAACTCGGCGATCTGGGTTACGCCCCAAATTGGACCGTCGTTGAAGTAGATCTGCATGATCTCTTCACTAAGGCGAGTGAACTCTTCGGGATCGGTTGTGCCCATGGCGTCCACGCACATGCTGCGGAAATCTTCGTTGCACCAGTGGAACTTGGAAGGCCAGAAATCCTGCTCACAGCTGCCGACCCAATAGGTGCAGTTGCGGATGGTGTTCATCACCCAACCGCCTACCATATCGATGTCATATTCGCCGCTTTCCTGTCGCTCCTGGCGCAACTCTTCGCCGGCCAGGATTTCGCTCTCAATTCCGACTGCGGCCAACTGCTGTTGGAGCAGGACAGAAGCATCACCGCCGGCGCCGGTGAGAATAGTCAGCACGCGATCTGGGTCCCAGTCGCCTTCGGCTTCAGCCTCGGCCAGCAACTGCATAGACTGTTCAGGGTTGTATTGGCGGGGCAGGACGAGGCTTTCATCGCAATCAGGGCAGAACGAATCCGAGGCCCCCTCCAGATGGCCGCGCAGACCAAAGACAGAGTCTTCTGGGTCGCCGAAGCCGAAGTAGAGTACTTCGGCCCAGACGGCACGGTCAATGGAAAAGGCGATGGCGTCCATCACCTTACGCGACAGCTTACGGTCATCCATGCGGTTAAGGCCGTAGCCGGTCATCATAAAGGTACGGGGGTGAATGGCTGTATCCTCCAGGTCTTTGACGGTGTCAAAGTCGGTTGCCCCAATCTTGACCATGTCCGACTGGCCTTCAAGGAAGTGGGCCAGGGCCAGACCCGACTGCTCGGCGTAGCGTTTGATGCCTGGCTTGCCGTAGATGGAGTTGCCCCACCACTCTTCCCAGCGTTCGTTTTCCAGATATTTGGCTTCCTCATCAAACTTGACGACCCGGTAGGGCCCACTGTGGACCGCAGGCATCCAGGCATCGGGGAAGTCACCACCCCACAACTGTACCGCCGAAAACTCGCCCAGATGGTGCTCGGGCAAAATGGAGAGCATGCCCAAGTCTCGCCAGATATCGCCCATCGGCGTGTCGAACTCGACCCTCATATTGAAATCATCGATGATCACAATGCCTGAGATCGAGTCAGCGGTGCCGTCGTAGTAGTCCTGGCCACCGGTTACATTGGGCACCATACCTCTGGCATCGCCCAACCAGTAGTCGGCGTCAGCGTGATAGAGCAGGTGGAGGGTAAACGCCACATCCTCGGTAGTGATCGTTTCACCATCGCTCCACTGGCCCTCTTCATAAAGCTCGATTTCCAGGGCCATCCTGTCGTCAACCGGATCAGTGCGCTTAGCCAGCCAGGGGGTGGGCGTCGAATTGCCCAGCGGTCCCAGGAAAATAAGCGGCATATTCAGCATATAGTAGGATTCACTGCTGAAGTTCCAGTTGCTGGCGGTTACGGAGCCCCAAACACCGACTCCGAAGCGACCGCGGCCGGGGAGGATTAGCAGGCGGTCCGACCCTACTGTGTCGGGATTGACGGCCAGGTTGGCGTCAGGGATATCGGAAGCGGCATCCGCGGCAGCCTCTTCCTCCATCGCGGCTTCGCCGCCGGTATCCGCCGGCCCGGCGCCGGCACAGGCCGATACGAGCAAAGCAAAGACCAGTAGGAGCGACAGGATGGTTCCATTCAACCATTTTCGTTTCAAGCGCATTTCGCTTTCTCCTTGGGATGATGATGGAAACTTTAGGATGGTTCTGATTTTCAACGTTGCAGGGCGCGGGGCAGAGGAATCTGGGCGGTATTTTAGGTAAAGAAAGGCGGTCTGTCAAACAGGAAAAAAATCTTGGGTGGTGGGGGGAGAGGAGAGTTCTGAGTGTCTGGGATTTAGTTTCCTGGTGACGCGCTCGAACGAGGTAGTGAGGGGATGCGACGAGCAGTGGATGGGTTGTCTGAAGCAGGATTTGCAGGATCAGTTGGGATGTTCAGGATGGGGAATGCTCGGGCTGGGCAGGTGCGCTCGTACGGGAGATGGCGAGCGTTGTACGAGAGAACGCGAGAGATCGACGAGAAAATAGGGGCTTTTATCGTATATGTGTGCGAGGAGAGGGGTTGGAGGCGGTTGGCTGGTGCATTGGGGGAGGGAATGGAGGAGACGAGGGGTGTGTTTGGGCGTAACTGGGAGATTCTGGGGGGTTTGGGGGGCGGGAGGGAGTTTGTGGGGTGGATGTGGGATCTTTGCGTCGATTGTTGGGTAGGGGCGTACAGCTGCTGCCCGAGGGAACAACAGTATATTTTATAATATTTATTTGATTTATTCTTATAGCCAGCCCTGGCGCTTAGCCGGCTGACCTTTCGGGTCCTTTTGGGCTTCGAGAAAGGCCGCCAGCTCTTCGTGGGCTGCGGTGGGGTGAAACTTGTTCCGATTTTGGTTGTAGTCTTCGTCTTCCATGAGGCCAATTACCTCATCTGTCATTTCCTTTATCTGGCGTTGTTGCTCTTCCAGGAAATCTTCGGACAGTTCTTCGGTGTGGACGTAATGGGCGGACCGAGAACTGCCTTTCGCAGGGGGCGGGAGCTGGTGGAGGGCCCGGCCGGTCAGTGGGTCACGCGGGGGTGGGGAATCGGGCATGGCTGCGGGGTCGCCCTTGATTCTGGCCAGAGCATTTTCGGTGGCTTCACGAAACTCATCCAGGAAAAGCAGCACTCCGGGGAGGTCGGATTGTTTGTAGGCAAATTGCCTGACTTCGTCCTTCTTTGCATGGAAGAGCAGCTGCAGGAATTCGGGGCGGGTGTGGTAGCCGTAGCGGCGCCGCCCTTTGCCGTTCAGGACCACTTCGGGGGCTTCTTTGGGGTCGGACGGTTCTTCGAAGGCGGCGAAGCCCTGGTCGACGAGGGATTCGGCGCGGTACTGGTTCTGTTTGGCGACGATGGCGTCGGCGGCTTCGAGGATTTCGAGGTTGGCGTGTGCGCCGACGAACTCTGCTGCCGCGGCTTGTGTTTCTTCGGTTTGAATAAGTTCCATTTCCTCGTCGGCGCGGCGGTGGAGGTCGACAAGTGTTTTGGCGCTGCGGCAGATGGCGTTGCAAACGGCGGGGGAGAGTGTTCCTTCGGCTACGCGGTTCATGCTGTCATGGACTAGGTCGATGGCCTGTTTGAGCCGTTCGGGTATGCGTTTGTCGAGGCGGGCGGCGGTGGCGGAGTTTTTGCCGCCGAGGGAGCGCCATTCATGGGCCTGGTCAGGGGCGGGGCCGTGGGCGATGCAGAGGCCGTCGAATTGGTCGAGGCCGTTTCCCTGGCAGGGGCTGCCGTCTTTTCTGATTCCTTTGCATGGGGTTTTGGACATTGTTTATGGCACCTCATATGCGGGTTGTTCTGGTCGTGCGGCCTGGGGGCCGGCGATGGTGGTGGATATGTGATCAGCGCCGGGGTAGAACACCGGTGCTGAATAGGTATTATAACACGGAAATTGGGTGTTTCTTGGGCAATTTTATTGGATTTTGGTTTTGGATTGTTGGCTACTGGGATGGGAGGGGGGAACACCTTTTTGAACTACGGAGGGGCAGGGAGAACGGCAACTGCAACGTCAACATCTTAATCCACGAAGAACCGCGAAGAACTGCAACTGCAACACCTTTATCCACGGAGGGCCACGGAGAACTGTAACGTCAACATCTTAATCCACGAAGGGCCGCGAAGAACTGCAACACATTTATCCACGGAGGACCACGGAGGGCCACGGAGAACTGCAACGTCAACATCTTTATCCACGAAGGGCCGCGAAGAACTGCAACACCTTTATCCACGGAGGGCCACGGAGAACTGCAACGTCAACATCTTTATCCGCGAAGGGCCGCGAAGACACGCTAAGAACTGCAACTTCAACATCTTTATCCACGAAGGGCCGCGAAGAACTGCAACTGCAACACCTTTATCCGCGAAGGGCCGCGAAGACACGCTAAGAACTGCAACTTCAACACCTTTGTCCACGGAGGGCCACGGAGAACGGCAACTTCAACATCTTCTGTCCGCGGAGGGCTGCGGAGGGGCACGGAGAAGGCAACGGTGGTGATGTGGGTGATGGAGTGGGCTGGGCGCCAGGGCAGGCACAAGGCCTGCCCCTACATATCGTGTTGGTGGTTAAGGGCCTTCGTTGCGCCACCAGCGGACTTCGTTGCTGCCGCGTTCGGCGGCGGCGACGATGTCGAGACGGCCGTTGCCGTTGATGTCGGCGGCGATGACCATGTTGGCGTTGGTCCAGCCGTCCTTGAGGAGCTGCATGTCCCAGGGGCCGCGGGGGTCGCCGCGGTGTTTGAAGTAGGCGACGCGGCCGGTGACGTTCCAGGCGGTGGCGACAACTTCGGTGTGGCCGTCACCGTCGAAGTCGGCGGCGATGGCTTGAAAGGCGTGGGGGAAGCGCTCACAGATGATGTGTTTGGCCCACTTGCCGTCGGCGGGGTTGCCGTCGTTTTCGTACCAGACGACTTGGTGATGTTCGTAGGCTACTCCCTGTTGTTCGCCCGGGGGGAGCATGCCGAAGGCCATGACGACGTCAAGGTCGCCGTCGCCGTCCATGTCGACGGGGTGGCCGTGGATGGGTTGGGGGGCGTCGTCGATGATGTGCTTGATCCAGGGCTGCTTGGCGGGGTCGCCCGGGTTTTCGTACCAGATGACCTGATTGGCGACGCGGGCGGTGCCGAGGAGGTCGATCTTGCCGTCGCCGTCGATGTCGGCAGCGTGGATAGCACGGGGCTCGCCGATGTTGTCTTCGATGATGTGTTTGATCCATTGGCCGGCGCGGTTTTCGTACCAGACGAACTGGTTGCCCTTGCGCCAGGTGGATGCGGCGATGTCGAGGTGGCCGTTGCCGTTGAAGTCGGCGACGGCGACGTCGTAGGCGCCTGTGAGGGTGCCTTCGTCGACGTAGCGGGTGGACCAGGAGCTGGCCAGGCGCGGGTCTCCTTCATATTCGAAATAGAGCAGACAGCCGTTGATGTTGTCGATGAACACGATTTCGGGGCGGCCGTCGCCGTCGATGTCGACGACTTGGTGGCGTTCGAGCCATTCGGGGGTGCGCTTGTGGATAATGTGGCGTGTAAAGTTGCCCTGGCCGTCGTTTTCGAGCCAGTAGAGGCCGACGTCTGTGTCGGGCGTGATGAGGTCGGGTACGCCGTTGCCGGTGAGGTCGAAGGCGGAGATGCCGTAGGTGTATTCGTAGCCGTCCTGGGCGAGGTGTTCGGTGAGGTTGATGAGGTTGGGCATATTTTTTTCCTTGGGCAGGTGGGTGTGGGCGTTGGGGGCACGATAGCAGGGATGGGGGGAGAAGGCAAGGGGGCTTTTTGGTAGTCTGTTTTTTGTTTTTGGTGAACTGCAACGTCAACGGCTCTATCCGCGGAGGGACGCGGAGATACGCGGAGAACTGCAAATTCAACATCTTTATCCACGAAGGGCCGCGAAGAACTGCAACTTCTACACCTGAATCCGCGAAGGGCCGCGAAGACACGCGAAGAACTGCAACTTCTACACCTTTATCCACGGAGGGCCACGAAGGGCCGCGAAGAACTGCAACGTCAACATCTTTATCCACGGAGGGCCACGGAGAACTGCAACTGCAACACCTTTGTCCACGAAGGGCCGCGAAGAACTGCAACTTCTACACCTTTATCCACGGAGGGCCACAGAGGGCCACGGAGAACTGCAACTTCTACACCTGAATCCGCGAAGGACCACGAAGGGCCGCGAAGAACTGCAACTGCAACACCTTTATCCGCGAAGGGCCGCGAAGACACGCTAAGAACTGCAACGTCAACACCTTTGTCCGCGGAGGGGTTGGGCAGGGTGGTGCGGGAGCGGGGAATGTGATTTGACATTACAGAACATTTGTTCTATAGTGGCGGCTGAAATGGGTCCGGCGGCAGCTGGAGGAAGGAATTATGCGAGTTGCTTGTGTTCTGATTACGCATTTGCGGGCGAAGGCGGAGATGAGGCGGCAGGGCGAGGAGAGAGGGGAGACCTTTGACTCTATAGCTTCGGAGTCCGTCACTGCTCGGGCGGAGTCGCAGGAGCCTTCGGATCGGGCTTGTGCAGGTGCGGAGGAGATGCGGGCGGAGGAGCCTGCTGCTCAGGCTTGTGCAGATGCGGAGGGGATGCGGTCGCACAAGCCTTCGACTTTGATTGTGGAGCGCGGGGGGAGTGGGGGCGGGACGCCGGTGGTGGTGGACTATTTTCCGGGCGCGGTAGGGGTGAAGGTGGGGATGACGCTGGAGCAGGCGGTGTCGTACCTGGCGGAGACGGTTGTGCTGAATGCGGATGAGCTGTATTACCGGCAGGTGTTTAGCGAGGTGATCCGGGCGTTGCAGGGGGTGAGCGACCGGGTTGAGGGGGCGGAGCTGGGGACGGCTTATGTGCGTATCGACGGGATGGAGGGGATGTATGGGGGTGAGGAGCAGGTGGTGCGGGCGCTGCTGGAGGCGGTGCCGGCGGACCTGACGGCGCGCATTGGGGTGGCGGATGCGAAGTTTCCGGCGTTTGTGGCGGCGCGCATGCGGGAGCCGGGGGTGTCACACGCGCCGGAGGATGTGCGGGGGTTCCTGGCGCGGTATTCGGTCGAGCTGCTGCCGGTGGAGGCGGATGTGAAGAGCAAGCTGCACCGTTTCGGTCTGTACAGGATGGGGGAGGTGGCGGCGATGGAGGAGCATCTGATCGCGGCCCAGTTCGGACGGGAGGGCAGCCGGTTGTGGGCGCTATGCAATGGGATCGATGACAGTCCTGTCGTCGCGACGGCGTTCGAGGAGTCGATCGTTGAGGAGATCGCGCTGCCGTTCAACTCGACTTCGATCGAGCTGCTGCTGGTGGCGGTGGATACGCTGCTGCGGCGTGGGTATGCGCGGCCTGAGCTGGGGGGCAGGGTTGTGGGGGCGGCGACGCTGCAGGGACGGGCGCGGGGGTGGCCGCCATGGACGTTGCCGGTGGCTTTCAAGGAGCCGGTGGGACGGTGGGAAGGGGCGGCGGCGCTGGTCAGGAACCGGATTGAGCTGGAGCCGCCGCAGATTCCGGTTGAGGATGTGACGCTGACGCTGTCGGATTTTCGCGGGGGGACGGGGATGCAGATGGGGCTGTTTGAGGATGTGAAGGAGACGGCGGGACGGCGGTTGATGGAGATGGAGAAGCGGCTGCAGGTGCGGATGAACGGGAATCACGTTCTGCACCGCATTGCGGAGGTGGCGCCGTGGCATCCTGCGCCGGAGATGCGGGCGCTGCAGATTCCGATCGATCCGGCGAAGCGGGAGGATATCAGGCCGTTGCATGCGCCGGCGCGGGTGGAGGTGCGGGAGGGGGCAGGGGGAGAGCCGGCGGAGGTGCAGCTTGGGAAGCGCTGGCGGCGGGTGGCGCGCGTGGCGGACCGGTGGACGTTTGATCTGTGGTGGCTGGCGCAGCCGATTACACGGGCGTATTACCGGGTTGGGTTGGGGGGGAATGGGGGCGCGGGTGGGAACGGCGATGGGCAGGTGACTTTGTTTCGGGATGAGAGGGGTGGGGGGTGGTATCGGCAGAATGGGTGAACGGCGGTTTTTAGTGGTTAGTTTTTAGTTTTTAGTGGGCTGCTTTTTGGAACCGCGAAGGGGCGCGGAGAACAGAAACTGCAACACCTTTTGATCCACGAAGGGCCGCGAAGAACTGCAACGGCAACTTCAGGAACGGCAACTGCAACAGCTACACCTTTTATCCGCGAAGGGCCACGAAGGGACGCGAAGAACTGCAACTGCAACACCTTTTGATCCACGGAGGGCCACAGAGGACCACGGAGAACGGCAACTGCAACAGCTACACCTTTTATCCGCGAAGGGCCACGAAGGGACGCGAAGAACTGCAACTGCAACACCTTTTGATCCACGGAGGGCCACAGAGGACCACGGAGAACGGCAACTGCAACAGCTACACCTTTTATCCGCGAAGGGGCGCGAAGGGACGCGAAGAACTGCAACGGCTACACCTTTTATCCACGGAGGGCCACAGAGGGCCACAGAGGGCCACGGAGAACGGCAACTGCAACAGCTACACCTTTTATCCGCGAAGGGGCGCGAAGGGCCGCGAAGAACTGCAACGGCAACTTCAGGAACGGCAACACCTTTTTGTCCGCGAAGGGGCGCGGAGAACTGCAACGGCAACACCTTTTATCCACAGAGGGCCACGGAGAACGGCAACTGCAACGGCAACACCTTTTATCCGCGAAGGGCCACGAAGGGCCGCGAAGAACGGCAACGGCAACACCTTTTGATCCACAGAGGGCCACGGAGAACGACAACTGCAACATCTTTTTCCGCGAAGGGACGCGAAGAACTGCAACGGCAACACCTTTTATCCGCGGAGGGGCGCGCGCTGGCGGCGGGGCGTTACGTGAGGGGGTGTGGAACTGCAGGGGGGTGGTCGGTGGGTTGAGAGGGCAGGTGGGGGCGTAGACATTGTTGGCTAGAGACGTTGCTGGGGAAGAGTAGGCACGGTGGCGAGCCAGAGGGGGGCGTTGCGGGGGCGCAGCCCCTGCACAAGGAAGGCCGAAGGCCCGGAAGGACAGTTTTAGTAGGCAGGTAACTACTAAGCCACAGTAGTAGTAGTAGTAGTAGTAGTAGTAGTAGTTGACCAGCCAGTCATCCTGGGAACCATTCAGTGGCTTGGTGACGCAACTGGTGTGCAGCCGCCGCCATGCTCGCCAGCCGACACGATGCGAAGAAGGCACACGGTCGGTGAGGCATGGTTTTGTAGGGGGGCGTTGCGGGGGCGCAGCCCCTGCACAAGGGAGGGCCGAAGGCCCGACCGCCAAAAAGCAGGGAATAGGGAAAATTGCAGGGGCTAGGGGCGAGAAGGCGCTGCATTAGGGGTTGAGTCAGGGGCTGAGATTTGAGGGAGGTGGATTTATGGAGAAGGGATATGTTGAGCTGCGGGTGAAGAGCTTTTTTTCTTTTGGGGAGGGGGCGTCGCATCCGCATGAGCTGCTGGCGCAGGCGAAGGCGCAGGGGTATGGGACGCTGGCGCTGACGGATACGAATCTGTGCGGGGCGCTGGAGTTTGCGCGGCTGGCGAACAGTTTGGGGATGCGGGCGATCAGCGGCGGGACGTTGACGCTGACGGACGGGTCGCGGGTGACGCTGCTGGCGAAGACGCGGGCGGGGTATTCGAATATTTCGCGTCTGTTTACGCTTGCGAACGCGGTGGACCGCAGGGAGCCGCGGCTGGATCCGAGGCATCTGGCGGGGCATGCGGAGGGGACTGTTCTGCTGACGGGGGGGCATGACAGCTGTGTGGCGCGGCTGGCGCTGGCGGGGCGGCGGCAGGAGGCGGCGGCGCTGTTGCGGGATTATGCGGGGTGGTACGGCGCTGATTCGGTGTACGCGGCACTGCAGCAGAATTTTCTGGAGGGGGACACGGTGCGGAACCGCAGGCTGGCGGGGGTGGCGGAGGAGGCGGGCGTGCGGCTGGTGGTGAGCAATGACGTGCATTACCACGCGGCGGAGCGGTACCGGCTGCAGAATGCGCTGGTGGCGATCCGGCTGAACACGACGGTCGACCAGGCGCTGCCGCATCTGCGGCCGAACGGGCATCTTTATCTGAAGCCGGCGGAGGAGATGGCGCGTCTTTTTGCGGAATTTCCGGAGGCGGTGGCGAACACGGTGGAGATTGCGGAGCGGTGCGCGTTCGATTTGGGCACGGACCTGGGGTATACGCTGCCGAAGCCGGCGCTGCCGGAGGGGTATACGGCTGAGGGGTATCTGCGGGAGCTGTGCTACGAGGCGGCGGTGCGGCGCTACGGCGCGGTGACGAGGCAGATCACGGCGCGGCTGGAGGAGGAGTTCAGTCTGATCGGGCGGCACGGGCTGGCGGGTTTTCTGCTGCTGTACCGGGAGATCGTGATGATCGCGCAGGAGATCATGGAGGAGAGAGGAAGGCCTTCGGAGTTGGCGGGGCGGGAGCCGCCGGGGCGCGGGCGGGGCTCGTCGGTGGCGCTGCTGGTGGGGTATCTGATCGGGATCAGTCATGTGGATCCGCTGAAGTGGAATCTGACGCTGGAGCGGTTTCTGTCGGCGGATATGACGGTGCTGCCGGACATCGACCTTGATTTTCCGCGGGCGCTGCGGGACGAGCTGATCGAGCGGGTGCACGAGCGGTTCGGGCCGGAATATGCGGTGCTGGCGGGTGCGATCGCGACGTACAAGATCAAGGGGGTGCTGCAGGATCTGGGCAAGGCGCTGGGGCTGCCGCAGGAGGAGCTGCGGCTGCTGTCGAAGCAGATGCGGTCGCATGATGCGGGGCGCTTGCGGGAGGAGATGGAGCAGCTACCGGCGTTCAGCCAGCGGGTGAATGCGTGCGGGTGGCGGGAGCTGATCGAGCTGGGGCCGCAGCTGATGGGGGCGCCGAAGCTGTTGAGCCAGCATGTGGGGGGGATGATCCTGAGCAGCTCGCCGATTCCGGAGATGGTGCCGGTGCGGGCGGGGGCGATGGAGGGCCGGTTCATCATGGACTGGGACAAGGACAGTGTGGCGGACGCGGGTTTTGCGAAGATCGATATTCTGTCGCTGCCGGTGCTGGACCAGCTGCAGGAGGCGCTGGATCTGGTGGAGGCGCGGGAGGGGAGGCGGCCGGACCTGAGCCGGATCGATCCGGAGGACGAGAAGGTGTACGACATGATCAATGCGGGGCTGTCGAAGGGGATCTTTCTGCTGCAGTCGCCGGCGCAGCTGAAGATGGGGCAGCGTCTGCTTTCGCGCAATCTGCTGGACCTGGCGTACCAGGTGGCGCTGATCCGGCCGGGGGTGGGGGTGCAGGGGAGCGCGGTGTCGCAGTTTGTGGAGAGGTACAGGCACGGGGCGGATTGGGAGTATGATCATCCGCTGGAGGAGCGGGCGCTGGCGCGGGGGTACGGTGTGATCGTGTGGCAGGAGCAGGTGGTGCAGCTGATTACGGATGTGGCGGGGCTGACGGCGGCGCAGGCGGATGAGATCCGGCGGGCGTTTGCGAGGAGCAACAATGAGCATCTGATCGCGCTGCATTGGGAGCAGTTTCGCGAGGGGGCGCGGGGGCGAGGTGTTCCGGAGGAGACGGCGCGCACGATTTTTGCGAAGATCAACGGGCATTACATGTTCCCGGAAAGCCATTCGCATGCGTTTGCGATCACGGCATTTCAGGCGGCGTGGCTGAAGTGTTATTACCCGCTGGAGTTTTTTGTGACGTTGATGAATAACCAGCCGATGGGCTTTTACCCGCTGGAGACGCTGAAGCAGGATGCGCGGCGGTTCGGGATCCCGTTTCGCAATCCGTGTGTGAACCGGAGCGAGGTGCGGTGCACGCCGGAGGAGGGGGCTGTGCGGATGGGGCTGCTGTTCACGAAGGATGTGGGGGAGGCGTGGGCGAGGCGGGTTGTGGAGGAGAAGGAGCGGAACGGGCCGTACATGAGCACGAGTGACGTGGTGCGACGGACGGGGATGACGGACCAGGCGGTGCTGTCGCTGGCGATGGCGGGGGCGTTTGACGGGATCGCGAGCAACCGGCGGGAGGCGCTGTGGGATGCGGGTCTGACGGTGCGGTCTACGGGGAACGGGCAGGGGGCGCTGTCGCTGGCGCGGACGGGGAGCGCGGCGGCGTTGACGGATTTTGATGCGCGCGAGCAGATGATCGGGGAGTACCAGGTGCTGGAGATCTATCCGAAGGGGCATTTGATGGAGTTTGTGCGGCCGACGCTGGCGGGGCACGTTCTGGCGTCGGTGGATGTGGAGGGGCTGGATGATGGGGCGGCGGTGACGGTGGCGGGGTGGCCGGTGGCGAGGCAGCATCCGCGCGGGCGGGATGGGACGGTGTTTGTGACGATCGAGGATGAGTTTGGCGATGTGCAGATTATTCTGTGGGGGGATGTGTTTGCGCGTTATAGCCGGGAGCTGGACAGCCAGGTAATCGAGGTGAGAGGGACGGTCTCGAAGTGGGATGGGACGACGAATGTGATTGTTACTTCGTTGCGGGCGATACGGGTGGGGGTGAAGATGCCGCGTGCCCATGACTGGCATTGAACTGCAGGGGTCAGTGGTCGGTGGTCAGTGGTCGGTGGTCAGTGGTCAGAACTGCAGTGGTGGGTGGTCAGTTGTTAGTTGCTAGAACCGAAAGGAATCAGGAGGCAGGTGTTTTTATGGCAGAGGGTCAGACGAAACGTATAAGGTCTTACAGGGATTTGAAGGTTTGGCAGAAGTCAATGGACTTGGCGGTTCGGACTTACGAGCTTACGAGGACATTTCCTTCGGAGGAGAAGTATGGAATTGTCTCCCAGATGCGACGGGCGGCGGCCTCGGTGCCGGCGAACATTGCGGAAGGGCAGGCAAAGCGATCAACCAAGGAGTTTATTCAGATGCTTGGTATCGCGCGAGGTTCTTTGGCCGAGATAGAAACTTTTGTGGCATTGTCCGAAAGACTGGGAATGACCAGAAGCGAGACCAGCGAGAGCTTGTTGGAGGACTGCGCGGAGATTAACAGAATGATGAATGGTCTGATGCGCGCACTGTCGAGTCGGGGGTAGAACTGCGAAGGACAGTGGTCAGAACTGCGGTTCTTAGTAGGGCTTTATGCTAGTTAGTGTTTGAAAAAAGTCCCCTGGTGAGATAACTTTGGAAGTCTCGAACAACCAAGGTAGCTCACCAGGAGGACCGATCGAATGATAGCCCACTTTGACGATTTCTGTCTATGCGTGTATGTGCTCGTTGACGACATGTGCAAGGAATTGGAAGAACATTTGAGACGACCGGGGCCGGAGCCTGAGTGTAGCGACAGTGAATTGATCGCGATTTGTCTCATCGGCGAATGTGTGGGATGGGATGTGGAAACAGAGTTACTCAATCATATGCAGGCACATCGGGATAAGTTTCCGATTTTGCCGGAGCAGAGCCGTTTCAATCGGCGGCGATGTAACTTGATGGGGGTCATCAATGAAATGCGACGCATGATGTTGGCCAGGACGGAACTCTACAGGGACGTGCATTGTGTAATCGATAGCCTGCCTATTCCTGTGGTTCAATTCCATCTGGCGCCACAAGCGCGCGCCAAATGGTCCGATTGGGGGGCCGATTTTGGGCCCGTTCCCTCCAAGAAGATGATGATCTTCGGTTTCAAGCTGCATATGCTGATCACGATGGGTGGCCTCATTATCGACTTCGAGTTAGCTCCGGCTAACGAACGCGACTTGGCTGTCGGTCGCGAACTCCTTGCAGAACACGACAACCGCATCGTCATCGGCGACAAGGCCTACGTCAGTGCACCGGCAGCTGAGGAACTCTGGCAATACAATCGCATCCGTCTTCTCACCAAGAAGCGCAAAAACCAGAAAAAACAGATCCCGGCACACCTCTCTCGCCTCTACGACTCGGTCCGCCAAATCATCGAAACAGTCACCAGTCAACTCAACGCACAGTTCTCGATTGAAACCAACCACGCTCACACGCTCAGAGGCCTTTGTGCACGCTTATACACAAAATTGACCGCACATACCCTCTGCATTTATATCAACCGCCTCTTGGGCGTACCTGACTATCTGCAAATCAAGCAATTGGCCTTTCCCAACTAGCATAAGGCCCTAGTAGTCAGTTTTTTGTTCTTAGTGGACGGCAGTTGTGCGCGGCATTGGGATTGGGGGTGATTGGTTGTCTGAATCAGGAATTGCGGGATTCGAGGATTCTCAGGATGGCTGGCGAGCTGGGCGGATGTAATCCGGAGGATCCCTTTTGGGATCGGGTAAAGAGGACTGTACGCGGGGGACAGTGGGGCGGGGTACACACTACTTATTTGGCTTGCTCCGCAAGGAGTGTTCTTACGGATGGGACTAGATCAGTGGGTATATCCATCACTGTCATTGTTGGATCCTCAAATGCGGCTTCGTCTTCGGCGATGGCCTCTTCGTCAGTCTGGGACTCGTAATGCTGAATTAGGCGGCGGACGCGTTCCAAGTCCCAGCCTGGGGGGTATCTATTGGAATCTTTCATTTTCCTCTCCTTCTCATGCGCCTTCGATAGGCGGCAAGCTGTCTGTTTCTCAGTTCGTATGCAGTGATGATGAAGAACTCTTCCGGGTTCGAGTGGGGGAGGTACATTACGTGAAGGTAGCTCCCCCTGTGCCTTCCTCCAATACGCCCCGTAGACGATCTGACACGAGAAGTGAGGGTAGAGGAGTGAGAAGCTTGTTCGCTCGCCTCATTTTGGGCCATGAAAGAGAGAATGAACTCTAAGTGCTAACTCTCTGTTGCACGATTTGGCCATTATCTTTTCCAAAGTAGCCGCTTGCTTGCAGGTTGAACATGCGGCTGTAGAGGCCGTTCTGGGCCATCAGGTCTTCGTGGGTACCTACTTCGACAATTCTGCCTTGATTGAGGGTAACGATTTTGTCGGCGGTCCGGGCGAGGGATAGGCGATGGCTGATGATGACAGCCATTTTGTCGCGGGCCATATCATGGAAAAGTCCATACATCTCATCTTCTACGTTGGGATCGAGGGCGGCGGTGGGTTCATCCAGGATCAGGAGCTGGGCATGGGCACTTCTGATGATAGTCCTGGCGAATGCCACGCGCTGCCACTGGCCGGCAGACAGGTCAGTACCGTTATCCAATTGTTTTGTCAACGGTGTTTCAAGAGAGTCTGAGAATGCGTTGAACGCAGGCTCCATGCCGGATTTGCGGACTGCGTCCCAAATGGAAGGATCGTCATTCAGTTTGGGTAGCCATCCGAATCCGACATTTTCACGGGCTGTTGTTGGGAATCTGGCGTGATCTTGCATCAGGACAGCGATGTTCTGGCGTAAGGTTTCGAGCTCAACAGATCGGATGTCCTGACCATCCCAGCTTATCGATCCTTCCTGCGGATCGTATAAGCGGCACAAGAGCTTGGCGAGGGTTGATTTGCCGGCGCCATTGTGTCCGACGATTGCAACTGTTTCACCTGGTCCTATTGTCAGATTGAGTTGCTTCAGTGCAGGCTTCTCGCTATGTGGGTATGTGAAGGAAAGATCCTGAATTGCGATTCCGGACGCTGATTTGGTGACTGACCCTTGCTGGGCTGAAGGGTCCTGAATAGAAGATTCGAGACTCAAGAGTTTGAGGATCGGCGAAGTGCCTAGTGCGGTTTCGTGAATCTCCGATGCGCCAGCGATCAGAATGAAGAGACTTCTGCGTACTTGCAGGACGATTCCAGCATATAGGGCCAGGTCACCTAATGTAAAGATTCCATTGATGGCGGCCCAGACCACGTATAGGAACGGCACGCCGACTCCCATTCCACTCAGCAACGACCAAAGCAGGATTGATCGAGTACCTTTCTTGCGTAACTCAAAGATCTCATTATAGGCATTTCTGAACAGACTGTGCCATCGATCGAGAAAGAAGGATTGCAATTGAAACATTCGCAACTCTTTTGCATGCTCCTCCTGTGTGAGAACGTTCTCAGCTAACTTCATCCTCCTTACTGTGCCTGCCTGCGCTTCCTCAACTCTCCACCCCTTCTTAGAGTAATGAAATTGAACGTATACGGAAGGGATTGCAAAAAGGAACGCTGACAGTGGAATCCACCAAGCAATCGAAAATGCCAACAGGAAAACGGGAACGAAGCCGAAGAAACCCATTAGGAGAGCGTTGAGCATATGTGAGAGAGAGCTCACTTTGGAAATACCAGATAAGGCCAGCTGCAAGGTGTTGAGAAGCTCAGTATCCTCAAACAGAGCAATGTCTCTGAATTCGGCAATTTTCCTGTAGATTCTGAGTTTTGTTTCGCCGACTACGATGTCGCGGAAGGAACTGGCTTCAAAACTGACCAATGATTCAAGTGAATCGAGAAAGAGATGGACAATGACGAAACCGAATATGCTGCCTAATAGGAATGGGTGCGCGATAGTCCATTCCCAGATGTTAGCAGTCGGCAGGCTTATAGAAAGCGAAATCTCATCGATAATAATCTTCATCAGGTACAGTGCAATCGCAGGTCCAGTACCCGCCAAGAGGTTGAAGATTGATAGCCGGATCAGATGGTTTGGAGACGCTTTTGCGGCGAGCAGAAAGCTCTGAAGAGTTCTTTTGAAACTGAAACCGAACACGATTTCCCCTCACGGGATGTGGGATTGGTCCAATAGGACGGATTGCAGAAAAAGGTGTGCATTAGAGTAGTTCACTCAAGGCGTGACAGTCAAGGGAGATGCACAGAACAGGGGATGTGCCCGGAGCTGTCTGGCCGCGACGCACATTAGGTGTCGGATATTGATGCTCGAATCTTGTGGCCAGCAATTGCTGGCCCCGAGAATCGGGACCACGACAAAAGAATTTTGGTGGCGTGTCTTTTCGGTAGGATGGGTGGACAGTTGCTTGTTCAGGAAGGGGCGGGGACGCGAGGCAGTTTGAAGATTCAGCGTAATTACTAAGCCATATACAGTGCCTGTCTTAACCTGCCCTTTAGCCCTGCCGCCATTCAGGCCATCTGATTGCGTATTTGGTTGGCGGCAGCCACGTTGCTGGAGCAGCACTGCTGGAATGCGCACACACGGACGGAACTGCAGTTTTTAGTAGTCAGTTCTTAGTTTTCAGTGGAACACCAGTCGTCAGGGGAACACCGGAGATTAGCGGTCGATGGTCAGTGGGTTGAGGCGGCAAGTGGGGGAGGAGACACTGTTGGCTAAACACACTGTTGGCTAGACACGCTGCTGGAGGCGCACGGCTGGATTGAGCACACAAGGTCGGTGAGCGATGGTTTTGTAGGGGGGCGTTGCGGGGGCGCAGCCCCTGCACAAGGGAGGGCCGAAGGCCCGACCGCCCATAAAAGAGTAGAGAGTTGAGTGAGCACCTTTGCTCGCCTCATTCAGGATTGCGAATCAGTTTTGGCTGAGTAGTTTCGATTCAGCATTTGATTTGAGGGAGTTGAGGCCAACCTGAACATGTGAGATTCAAGCCGGCCTGTCCGATTCGCTGCCTTGGCAGGTCATTTTCCGAGATCCAAAGTGGATTTCCAACATCCCATCTTCCTTAGCCGGAGCATTGTGCGTCCTCCCACTTCAAAGTCATCTCGGACAACTTGCTACGGGCTGTCATTGTCAGTCTGGGCAGCGGCTTTGTCCTTTAGCAGGCCCCATACGCTGAGGGCCAGCCCCAGGATTACAAACGCAAGAGCAACGTAGGAGACGTCGCGGAGTCCGGCGATCTGGGCTGCAGCGGCGGCTTCGGTCACGCCGCCGCTGAACTCGGGCCCGGCATAGTGCGAGACGCGGCCGGCCCACAGGGCACCCAGGGCGGCCACGCCGGAAGTGCGGCCGAGCGTGCGCCCGATTGTGTTCAAGCCGCTGGCGACGCCTAGCCGCGCGCGCGGGACGGAACCCATCACGGCGCTGTTGTTAGGCGATTGGAAGAGCCCCATGCCGAGGCCCAGCGGCGTAACCCGCAAGATGAAGCCGAGAATGGATGTTTCGGCAGTCAGCGTGCTGACGGTGTAACAACCTATCCCTAACATGACGAGCCCTGCGCCGGCGATAATGTGGTAAGAGAACCGATCTGACAGAGTTCCGGCAATCGGAGAGGCCATCCCAAAGAAGAAGTAGGTGACCGCAAGCAGGAGACCGACGATGGAAGGTTCCAGCGCCAGCAGATTTGTCAGATAGAAGGGGAAAATCAGTGTGACGCCACCGAGCACGATGAAACTGATCAGGCGCGTCGACAGGCTCAGGCTGAATTCGGGGTTGCGAAAGATGGTGAGATCGAGCAGCGGCTCCTGCACGCGCCTCTCCGTGTGGATGAAGAACGCAAGCGTAAACAGGGCGATGGCGAGCAGGCCGATCATTGGGGGCGAGCCGTAGCCGCGACTCTCGCCGACGGTCAGGAAGAGCATGAGAGCGAGGAGGCCGAGGGAGAAGGTGACGGCGCCGGTCCAGTCGAACCGCTCTTTGCCGCGAGGACGGTCTTTGGGCAGGTAGAGCCATGCCAGGACCAAGCTAATACAACTGAGGGGGAAGCCCACAAAGAAGGTCCAGCGCCAGGAGAGAAGGTCAAGCAGGACGCCGCCGAGGAGGGGGCCGGCGACTCCGCCGGCAGAGACTGAGGCGCTGAACAGGCCCAGGGCCTTGCCGCGCTCTGATGGGGGGAATGTTTCGGTGACGATTCCCATGCTCAAGGCGATGGCAAAGGCGCCGCCGACAGCCTGCACGACACGAAAGGCCAGCAGGAGCTCTATGTTGGGTGCCAGGCCGGCGAGAATCGAGCCGAGGGCAAAGGCGATCGTACCCCAGAGGAAGATGGGCTTATGGCCCAGCATATCGCCAAGGCGGCCTACGGCCGGCGAGATTGCGGTCTGTGTCAGGGTAAAGGAAAGAAGGACCCATTGGACGAGGGCAAAGTCTACGTTGAATTCGACGACCAGGGTCGGCAGGATGACGTTGGCGATGCCGATATTGAATGAGGCCAGAAAAACGCCGGAACCGAGCGCGGCGAAGATGAGCCATTTGCGGTCAATTGGCGGTGCAGAAATGGTCTTGGTCATTGGGGGCATAGGATGGTATAGAGGCTTGCCAGGATATTGGAGGCCGATGCGCCCGGGGAGCACTTTTTGCCAGAGTTCATGACTTGCCAAGAATTCCAGTTTCCGGCATGGATGAACGCAAGAGGTCAGACTCCTTCCCCGGACCAGCGGGTAGAGACGGGTGGATGTAGTTTGGATTTTCGGCTGACATAGAAGGGCACCTGGCTCCTAAGTCACTTTTGTTTAGCGCATGAAGGAGCCGCCAGTAACGGGAAGCGAAAGACCTGTAAGAAAATCGGCTCCATCGGAGGCCAGGAAGGAGACGGCATGGGCCAGGTCGTTGGTTTGGGCAAGGCGTCCGATTGGCGTACTTCCGGCGGCGCCTGACAGAAGGGCGTCGGTTGCATCCTTAACTTGCAAGGCTGGGTTGTCGAACAGGTTGGTCATGTGGCCGACCCGTTCGGTGGGCGTCAGGCTGGGGCAGATGGCGTTGACGGTTATGCCGAATTCAGCCAGCTCCTGGGCCAGGGACTGTGTCAAGCCGACGATTCCGAATTTGGAAGAGCAGTAGGCGGCGAAGCGGGCGATGCCACGCAGTCCCAAGACCGAGGAGACGCTGATAATACGGCCGCGGCCGCCGCGGGCGACCATGTGACGGGCAGCGGCCCGGCTGCAGACAAAGGACCCTTTCAGGTTAACGGACATGACGCGGTCCCATTCGTCCTCTTCGAGGTCGACGACGGGTACGCGATCACGGCCGCCGCGGGCAGCCGCGTTGTTGACCAGGATATCGATCTGCCCCAGATTGTCGATGGCCTGTTGCATGGCGCCTTCAACTGAATGGACATCGGTGACGTCGCAGGTCAGAGCCATTGAGCGGCGGCCCATTCCCTCTATTTCTGCCTGCAAAGCGGGCAGGCCGCCCCATTCGGCATCGACATAGGGTTTCTCTACGAGGTCGGTCACGACGACGTCGGCCCCATCTTCTGCCAGCCGCAGGGCGATTCCGCGGCCGATGCCATGTTCGCCGCCGGCGCCGGTTACGAATGCAACCTTTCCATTCAGGTTGTACATTTCACTATCCTCCAGATGGTAACAAATGCAGTGGTGTCTCTTGATCGATTCAATTGACGACTGGCTCAGCGGGTTAGATCGATTTCCTTACAGGAAACAGTTTAGTTGTTGAATTCCGTCACCGCCCATTCGAGAGTTCACACACTTTCGAAGCGTCTGACGAGATGATGAGGTAGTGTAAATTTGGGCGCTGGCTGTAAAGGCTGGACATAACTTTTGGGACACTATGGGCTCTGGATGCGCACGGATTCCTTAGAGTCAATACTGCTGACCGTCCGCTCGCTTCTCTATAGAATTTAATCGCATTTTGGGCTGGGTAACAAAGTCCAAGGGTCCCTGAACTTACGCCGGCCCGTTTGCGACGCGGAGGAAGGGCTTTCGGGCGCGGACGCAGGTCGGGTCGGTCCTAAGACCGCGACTATTCGCCTAGACCTGAAAACTGGGGCGAGAGCTAGGTTGTTGTATGGAACATTTCATTGAGCGCATGGAGGGCAGTACGATAGCCAAGAAATGGCATCGACTCGTAGATCGGCGGCTCGCTCAGAGGGCGGGGAGAACTGCGAATGCAATGATAGGAGGTCTTGCCAGCTCAGGAGAGTGACTCGCTTAACTGACCCGCGCCCAGGGCAATAGGGCATCAGGGGCGGGAAAAGGGGTCACACACACTCTCCGATTATTTCAAAGCTGAAGGTGAAGGTTACAGGTGTGTTCCCAAATCCGGACGGATATGAAAGGAAAGTCCCGTATTTCAGGGTGATTACAGATCCGTCGTTACGCTCCACCATACCGTGGAAAAGCGAAATATGCCCGTCCATCTCCTGTGACGCCCAACTCATCAGAGTCGGAATCGATGGCGCTGTGCCATAGAGCGTGATCGAGACTTTTCCGCCGAAGCCATTGCCATAGTCGTGCAGAATACGAACCAGTTCGCCCCTGCGGCCGGATCCTTCCACCAGACACTTATTCAGATGAAGTTTTGTCTCGCTCAAGTCGAGTGTTTCGTCATGTCTTCGATTCATCGGGTCTCCTTTGGTACACGAGTGGGCGGCCGTTCCTGCTTCAGGTCTTGTCAAGGAGGTGGACTTAGGGACAGACGGTGATGGCTGACGCCAAGAGCAGACGAATCAGGATCACTTTTGTGGGTAGCGCTCTATGAATGGGAGTTGGATTGCTCCATGAATTCATCATCTGGAATAGCTCACTCATCGGCTTCCGCGGCCTGGGAACGGCTCAGGAGTTGATCGGCGTTGCTGCTGGGGTCGCCTGGCTCGTCCCAGGTTAAAATCGTGGATTGTACGTGATTGAGAACTGAAGAATTCGCGAGCGGGCAAGACGGCTGAAAGCGCTGCAATCAGAGACTGTTGTCGGGCGGACACTCCCTCGAAATATGTGCATTAAATGTACATGGGTGAATGATAACGCCGATGTATAAGATTTATATAAGAATTTGCCGCGCGTGGTGATGAGCTTTTGTAAGAATTGGCCAAATCCTCATAAGTCGCCAAAACTGGTCCAAAAGCCGACGACAGTTCCAGATAATATGCGTAGACGCTGGAAGTGCAGGGCTGCCCAAGGCAGTGGAGACAGTAGGAATGCGTGGGAAGACTAGGTGCCTGCTTGTCCTTCAAATTGCGTGAACTGCAGGTAGGGGGCCTTGGTCAGTTTCACCGGTAGCGCCGGGCAAGAATTGGTTTGAGCGGGTCGGTAGAAGGGGTCGAGGTGATGGCGCACTTTCGGTAAGCGGAAGGACAGGATTTCGCAAGGAGTTCGCTCCAGATTGGGTTGTACACGTGCGAAGCGTGTCAGACGGCAGGCGCATCTCGTTCTCGGATCTCGCCTCCATGCTGATTGTGCTGACTGTTTGGTCGAAGGCAACCGGTTAACGGTACTCGTCAGGTGGGCAACTTGAGGACCGGCAGGAAGGTAGTTGAGAGCGCAGGAAGCAAGGGACGAAGTGGAAAACCTTGCGCGATCATAGTGCTGGGGTCTTCTGAGGTCGGACCTGGCAAGGCGAAAGCGGGATCAGAGTCGAGACTGCTTCTCCAGTAGATGCCGGTCTAGCCTGCCAGGTATAGGCTGGCCATCTCTTCGTCCATGCATTTGGCTGCAATGAGCCAATCTCGAATGGCGGGATCCATCGCACGCACAGTTCCGCCCAAACTTTCGTGATAGCTCAATATCAGGGAGAAAAACCGTTCGATATCGATTGGATCATTTTTCGATCCGGGATATTCGTCTATTTCAACCTTCAGTTCCCGGTGACTCGTCAACAGGGTTTGGTGCCAGTCACTCACTTCTGCCGGAGGGCTTACCGATTCCAGAAACCCTATCAGGACGCCCAGACCGTCTGAAAACTCGCCATAGGTAATCTCTCCATCCTCTTCTGCCGTCTCGGTGGAGTCGAATTCGGCGCAGAATGCCGCGTACTCGTCGAGAGACATTTGACGGTTTTCCGGCGCCGGCTCTGGCGTATTGGTCGCTGCGGGCGCGGGTGTTGGCTCAAGCGTTTGTGTTGGTTCAGGTGTTTGCGTCGCTTCTGGTGCTTGCGTGGGTTCTGGCGTTTGGGTTGGTTCAGGTGTTTGCGTCGCTTCGGCTGTTTGCGTTGGGGCAGTCGTCTGCGTTGGAGCTGACACGGCAGGGGTCGACTCCTCCGAGACTTCCTCACTTCCATTGCAGGCTGTAAGCGCTGCGGCAGCGAATAGGACTGCCAGCAAGAGACAGGCCCAGCGCAGGCGAGCAGAGTTCGTTTTCACTTTTGTCCTCCTTCAGTGGCTTATATCTGAGGCGCGGCGTCGGACGAAGCCGTCGTTCGATTCAGTTGTCATTATCGGAAGAGCCGGATTCGGCCGGGAGGGCGGAAGGCTGTCCTTCGAAGTGTGAGCATCCTCCTCTGTTGCAGGCGGCGACCCAGTAGAAGTTGCGTCTGTCGAGCTCCGTGTGGGTGAACGTGGTCTCGATAAGGCCGGTGGCCAGTTGTTTGCAGAAGAAGGAGGAGCCGTCGGAATAGACTGTGCAAGTGTTGTCAAAGGCGTGGTGATGATAGACGTTGTAGTAGTCGGCTTCGTCGACCGGATCCCAGCTGACGACGATGGAAGTGCCTTCGGGGGCGAAGGTGAGGTTGGAGGGGACAGGGGGAATGTCCTCGACTGGCCTGACGGGGCTCTCAGCGAGAAAGGGCGAGCAGCCGACGCTGCTGCAAGCGGCGACCCAGAAGTTAGTGCGTTTTTCGGGGTCGACGTGCGTGTAGGTGGTCGTGGTGAGATTGGGGGCCAGAAGGTCGCAGACGCCAGATGTGCCGTCGGATTCTACAATACAGTACATGGAGGTTGAGCGGTGATAGTAAAGGTTGTAGTAGTCGGCGTCTTCAACCGGATCCCAGGAAAGTATGACTGATGTTCCTTCGAAGGCGTAGGTAAAGTTTGCCGGGGTGAGGGGGAAGTCTATGCCGATTCTGACGGGAGAGCCAGCAGGCGGGCTGGCTGTGTTTTCGGAGATGAGGGGTGAGCAGCCACTGCTGTTGCAGGCGCGCACCCAGTAGAAGTTTCGGCCACCGGGGGCTTCGACGTGGGTGTAGGTCGTCTCGCCGTGGACTGTGGCCAGCTGCCGGCAGAATTTTGGACTGGCGAGTTCGGATATGCGGCAGCGCGAATCGTAGAGGTCGTCATGATAGAGGATGTAGTGGTCGGCGCCGGCGACCGGATCCCAATGGAGAATGGTCGAGGAACCCTGGAATGTGTAGGAGAGATTGGACGGTGTGCTGAGAGCGCTATTGAGTGGAAACCGGCCTCTTGAGGTGTTGCAGTAACGATTGCCGATGTCGGTCCGTACGCCGGTGGGGGCATGGCTGATCAGTTCATGCAGTTCTCGCAGAATGCTTTTTTTAAGGTGGGCGAACTGGTTGGGGAAACAGCCGCTGAAGTTATTGCCGCCGATGTAGAGGTTGGAGAAGTTTGCAGCGTTTTCCCATTCAAGTGGGAACTGACCTGTCAAGTTGTTGTCTCTGAGGTTGAGGTAAAGGAGCTCTGGAAGTGTACCCAGCTCTGGTGCGAGTTCGCCGGTCAGGTTGTTGTTTCGGAGGTCGAGCCGGGAAACGCAGCCGTCTTCTGCGGTAGTCACACCGAACCAGGTTGAGAGAGGTTGCTGGCTGAGCCAGTTGGTGTTGTCGTGCCAGTTCAGTCCGCTGGTGGCGTTGTAGAAAGCAGTTAAGGCGGCTCGATCGGTCTCGGCGCAGGAGGTGGGTGCCGCTCGAGAGAGGCGGGAGTCGTCCGCGGGTCTGGGATCGCTGCCGCAGGAAGAAAGGGTGGTAACCAGAATGAGAACTGTCAGGAGTGCAGCGAACCTGCTGCGGCAGATGGAAGGGCGCGCCATATGTAACTCTCCATATGGCACCGAAAAAGAGGCGGTCGTTACGGGGAGTTAAAGCATTCGACTCCCTCAAACTGTTTGTTTATATCGATTTGTATGGGTTTTGTCAAGTTTTCCAAAAGGGCGATATTGTCGTCAGTCGGGAAGGGATTCCGAGTTGCACGCCATAGACCAGAGCTAACAGTTGGCTGTCTGGCAAGAATGCGAGGGATGTTGTGGCGGAGCTGCTGGCAGTCAAATCGGGCAACTGAACTTTGCGGGGGATCGCTGAACACATTGCTAAGAAGAAGGTCAAGCAGCGACTAGATACGTTCGAAGTAGCGGGTGCGTTCCCAGTCGGTGACGGCTTTGCGGTAGGCTTCGGCTTCGGTGGTGTAGAAGTGGGAGTAGTGTTCGACTACGTCGGCGCCGAACGCGGAACGGGCAAGGTCGCTGCTTGCGAAGTTGCTGACGGCTTCTTCGAGGGTGCCGGGCAGCATCTGCTTGTCGGTGGCTGCGTAGAGGTCGCCGATGTGGGCGGGCGGGGGTTCGATCTGTTGCTCGATGCCGGCGAGGCCGGAGGCGATGACGGCTGCGTAGGCGAGGTAGGGGTTGATATCGGCGCCGGTAATGCGGCACTCAATGCGTAGACTGGATCCTGTGCCGACGATACGGAAGCCGGCGGTGCGGTTGTCGGGCGACCAGGCCAGGGCGGTTGGGGCCCAGCTGCCGGCCTCGTATCGCTTGTAGGAGTTCACGGTTGGGGCGTAGCAGACCATTAGCTCTGGCACGTAGCGCATCCAGCCGCCCAGGAACCAGCGGAAGTGGTCGGAGCAGGCGATGCCGGAGAGGTCGCCGGTGCCGGGAAAGGCGTTGGTCATTTCACCGTTAGCGGTTGTCCACAGGCTGACGTGGAGGTGGGAACTGGAACCGGCCTCGGCTGCGTCAGGCTTGGCCATAAAGGTGGCGCAGCAGCCGAGCTGATCTGATATCTCTTTTACTGCCTGTTTGAGCAGAACGTGGCGGTCGGCCATTTCCAGGAGTGGAGCGTAACGGATGTTCAACTCGTGCTGGCTTATTCCAAATTCGCCCTTGGAGGACTCGACAGGGACACCGGATGCGGCGAGATGGCGGCGGTAAGCGCCGTTGAGGTCTTCGGTCCTGGTCATTTGCAGGAGGTGGTAGTCTTCGCGGTACCATCCGACTTTGGCCAGGTCACGATAGCCGTTGCTGGCTGCGTCCATGTATGAGGTCCGAAACAGGAAGTATTCCAGCTCTGACCCGGCCATGGCTTCGAAACCCCGGGAGCGCAGCCTTTCAAGCTGGCGGCGCAGGATCGAACGCGGTGCGACTGTTACAGGTTCGTGCCCTGGATCCAATTGCGCGTCGCAGATCACTAGGGCGGTCCGGTCGAGCCAGGACAGTTTGCGGAGTGTTCCCAGATCGGGCACAAGGTGGACGTCGCCGTATCCTGATTCCCAGTTCGAGAACTGGTACCCGGGGACGGGTTCCATCTCCATGTCGACGGTAAAGAGGTAGTCGCAGGCATGGGTGCCGCTCGCTACGTCGCTGAGGAAGAAGGAGGCGTCGAGGCGTTTGCCCATCAGTTTTCCGTAGGGGTCGGTGAGCGCGAGGAGGACGGTGTCAATGGAGCCTTCGTCGACGGCTGTGCGCAGTTGGTCGACGGTGAGCATTCCTGGGACATTATTTTGATCTGGTTGCATTTTCTTTTCCTCCGGCTTGACTGGCTTCCGCGGCGCGGCGCAGGAATCTGCTCAATGGAACCTGTTACGGTTTCGTTGGGGAATTATATACGGAAGTGGGTGGAACAATCTACTTTGGCTTGTAAACGGATGACTACGTTGCGATTTTCGGGGGTAGAGGACTGGTTAATCCACGGAGGGGCGCGGAGAATGGCAACTGCAACGGCAACGCCTTTTATCCGCGAAAAGGCGCGAAGGGCCGCGAAGAACGGCAACTGCAACACCTTTTGATCCACGAAGGGCCACGAAGGACCGCGAAGAACAACTTTCTTTGATCCGTGGAGGACGCGGAGGGGCGCGGAGAACGGCAACTGCAACGGCAACATCTTTTATCCGCGAAGAGGCGCGAAGGGACGCGAAGAACGGCAACTGCAACACCTTTTGATCCACGAAGGGCCACGAAGAACACCTTCCTTTGATCCGCAGAGGACGCGGAGGGGCGCGGAGAACGGCAACTGCAACGGCAACGCCTTTTATCCGCGAAAAGGCGCGAAGGGACGCGAAGAACGGCAACTGCAACACTTTTTGCCACGGAGGGCCAGGGGAGAACACCGCTTTTAGTCCACGTAGGAGCGGGGGGTACACCTTTTTTTCAGTTGTCTGGGGCGGCGCCGAGCCACTTGGCTCGGCGCCGGTTTATGGGCGAGTCAGGAGAAGGGTGGGCAGCTCACTGGTAGAGCAGCTGGAGTGTTTGCCCGGCCTGGATTTGTGTCTTTGTTTGCAGGGTGATGGCGCCGTCCTGTTGTTCGAATGCGACCGTTTCGCCGTCGAGGGTTATGCGGGCTACCAGTGTGTCGGCGAGGGAGGGCAGGTTGATGTGCTGAAGGTTGAGGGCGCCGTAGAGGACGTTTATGGAGCAGTGGTCGGAGGCGGTCTGGAACTGACCCCAGCCGGAGTCGAGGGACCAGAAGCAGTTGAACTCGCCATTGTCCCCCTGGACTGGCTGGAAGCCGATGGCGCTGTTGACCATGTCGAACTGGAAGCCGGAGAAGGCGTTGAGGAGGGCGTAGGAGGCCATGCTGCGGGCATAGTTGTTGCCGCATTCGAATTCGTTCCAGGGGTTGCGGCGTTCACCGTCGTAACGTTGGCGGATGGCGTCGACGCAGCGCATGCCTTCGTCGACGAGCCCGACCATGATCATGTGGCAGGCGGCGGCGTATTCGAAGCCGTTCATGGTTTCCTGCGAGTAGGGGGCGGGGATGAGCGGCTTCTGTTCTTCCTCGGGCCAGGCGCAGATGACGAGGCCGCCTTCGTCGTTGAGGGCGTAGATGCGGCAGGGGTTGTAGACCTGGCTCATTTCGGGGACGTAGTTGTACTTGTAGATGGCGGCGCAGGCCTGTTTGACCTGTTCAGGGTCGTGGAGGTCGCCGAGTCCGTAGAGGGAGGCGTGCCACTGGGCGAGCACCTGGTCGATGCTGCTGCCCTCGCCGATCTGGTACTTGATCTCGTTGTGTTCGGAATTCCAATAGGCATCGAGGGCGGAGCCGCCTTTAAGGGAGTCGTCCTGGGGGCCGTAGGATTCGACGAGGGCGCGGTCGGCAAGGTCGACTTTCTGAACGTAGTATTCGCCGTTGAAGAGATTGGCGTCGACCCAGGCTTTGCCGCGTTCGAAGATGGCGTGGTATTCGGAGGCGGTTGCCACGTCTCCGATTGATTCGGCCATTTCAGAGGCGGCTTTGAGCGCGCCGAGGTAGAAGCCTGTCAGCCAGGAGTTGGGGCCGAAGAGCTCCATGTCGAGGGTATGATGCTGGCGGCCTGTGAGAACCCCGGACTTGTCGGGGTCCCAGCGGTCGATGTTTTCAGGGCTCCAGGCGTATTCGAGGGACTTTCTTACGCCGGGCCAGATGGAGCCCAGCCACTCGTGATCGCCGCTGATCTTCCAATCGCGATATGTTTTCATGATGCCGCCGAACTGGCCGTCACAGCAGGGGCGGAATGGCCATGGATCGGAGCCGAGGGGCAGCTGAATGCGGAAAGGCATGGCGCCGTTTTCGAGGAGGTTGTAGCGGTAGTCGGCGGTGCGCATGGTGCGCTCGAGGGCAGGGAAAAGGAAGGGGAGCGCCTGCTGGTAGTTCCATACGTGGGTACAGCTGCCTTCGCAGCAGCCTTCGTCAGGGTGCAGTCCTTCCCAGCCGTAGAATGTGCCGTCCTCCAGGCGCAGTACGGTGGGCGATTTGAGGATGGAGATATTGGCGGACACTGCGTCGAGGGCTGTGGCCGGAATGGTCGAGGCGAAGAGCGCGTCTTTGAAGCGTTTCGTCTCGTCGTAGAGGCGCGGCCAGTTCTGGATGGCGTATTGGGCGCTGACGCTGGAATCGTCCCATTGGGTGGCGTAGTAGTTTTTCCAGGTCTGTGCGTTGGCTTGCTCTTTTTTCCAGTAGTTTTCGCAGGTGGGGAAGCTCCAACTGATGACGAAGCGGACGCGGCGGGTTTCGCCGGCGGCGACGGGCAGGTGGATGGCGAGAAGGCCTGTGTCCTGTTCGGTGAATTGGGCGCCGCCACCTCGCTGTTCGGCGGAATCGTAGACACGGTTTTCGAAGGGGCCGTGTGTATTGAGGTCTTTCCAGTAGACTTCGAGGTTGTCGAACCAGGCGCCGCGGAACCAGTTCTGCTGCCAGCTGACGTCGACATCGTCGGCGAGCCCGGCGTCGGTGGCGAGAGTCAGGTTGCCGTAGGCGGTGTCTTCGGGCTGGAGGCTGTCGGAGGAGAGGTGGAGGGCGTGGCCCCAAGTGCACTCCTCGATTGTGTTCAGGTTTGTGGCGGGCAGGGGGTTGGTGAGCACGCCGACGACGGTGTAGGTGAGATCGGCGTCAGTGGAATTGGTGACACTGAATTCGAAGAAGGCGGCGGGGATTCCGGAGTCGTCTTCGTTGGTGGGGATGAAGGGGTTGAAGGCGGTCATCCGGACCTGGCCGGGGAAGGTTTCGTCCCGGTAGGTGAGCTCGGCGAGTGGGAACTGGCCGCGGAAGTCGACGCTCTCGAAGTGGGGCAGGCCGGTCAGGTATTCGCGGCGGGGGCCCCAGCCGAATGTGCTGAAGGTCGGGGCGACGAGCTCACCCTGATAGGGCGAGTGCAGGTTGCCGTGGAGGATGCGGGCGTCTGTCACTTGGCCGTCATTTTCGGCGCGGATGGCGAAGTGGGAGAAGCCATTGACGCTGCCTTTGTTGGGACGGTTGAAGATTTCCCAGTCGATGAGGCGTCCGTTGCCGGCGAGGCCGATGCAGCCGGTGCCGATGCCGCCGAGCGGGAAGCTGATCTGGTTGGTTTTTTCGTTGCGGTAGACGAAGTGCTCCATTTGGTTCTCCGTACTCTCTTTGTGCAAGTGAGGCGGGTTGTCTGAATCAGGATTATCAGGATAGAAGGATTTTCAGGATGACTGAAAACAGGTCGATTCTTGCGTGTGTGGCTCTTTCTTCGACGGTGGCAGGTGTTGATGGCCACGACCAAATCGTTTGGATTGCAGCTTCATAAGGAAACTTGGTGGCAGGGATATTGCATAACGACGAAACGGATTCGTAACTACTAAGCCACAGCAGTTGACCAGCCAGTCGTCCCTGGAACCATTCAGGCTCTTGTTGACGCAACTGGTGTACTGCCGCCGCCATGCTCGCCAGCCGACACGTTGCGAAGAAGGCACACCGTCGGTGAGGCATGTTTTTGTAGGGGGGCGTTGCGGGGGCGCAGCCCCTGCACAAGGGAGGCCGCTTGCGGCCGACCGCCCAAAATACAACAATGAGGGGAGAAAGAACACCTTTGCTCGCCTCGTTCAGGGGTTCGTATCAGTTGCGGCTGAGTAGTTACACGGTTTCTTATAGCACGGGGGAATCGTTTCATTATACACCTCTATTGGTCGAAGGGGTTCTGGCAAGTGTTGTCTGAGTCAGGATTCTGAGGACTGAAGGGGCTTCAGGATAAAGAACGATGGAGTTGAACCTTGCGTCTCAACTTCCTATGTTCTCAGGGAGGGCAGGGTCGAACACTCTCGCTCCGTGCGCAGCTTACGGGGACTCATTGACCTTTTGAAATCCTATTGTGCCGCGCTACCATTGTCATCAGACTCCATTTTGCCATCTAAAGGTACGGCATGATGCGTGCCAAGGCGGCAGACGCGATTCGTTTGGTTCAACATCGGATACGCTGGAAACAAGGCGGTGCCTCTAGTCATCTGCGGAAACGAAAAGGACGGGGTCATCTGGCCGAGGATGCGACGCAGGCCAGTGATGAACAGATTGACCTCTCGGTGATTTCGGATCGAAATGCAACTGTATATCTATATGCTCATAGCAGCGAGACCTATGCAGCCGTTGTTGCCAACATTCAGAGACTGACCTGGTTGATAGTGTTTGCCCTAGATGGAGTTCTCGAAAGCGCATTCACTGTCGAGCGCCCGCAACTGTATCAGTGAGACAACCTACATGTTCACTTCTGTTCTCATTCTCATTGCAAAACTCTCGTTGGTAACCGCTCTCCCCATTGCCACCATGGTCGTCTGGCAAAAACGTACCAGCGCGCATTGGTCCACATTGTTCATTTGCCTTGTTGCAATCGCCGTCAATTACGTGGCGCAGCCACTCCTAAAGCCAGTGGTCTATGAATTTACCTACCATGATGCTTTTGTCCCGATCTTACTCGTCCTCGTATACTTTTCCAACGCAACGATCTTCTTTCCCTGGCTTCTGGACGCGTTCATCTTTGGCCTAATCCGAGAAGGAGGTCGCTGGCTGATTCTCCGGTATACGACGAAGAAAGTGAGACTATGGCAGGACGGTGTGCTGTTCGGGATAGGCTACAGTTATTTCGAACTGCTGCTTAGAATTGAACCACTTTTTTCTAACATCAGCCCACCACATTGGAACACAATCAAGCACTCACTTGGTGAGATAGTGAATTGGCTCAATTCCACGTATCACCCGTTAGCAGTTTGGTATTATCCGTTAATTTGGATAACTACGTTTTTAATCTTCAACGTGTGTACATCTGTGTTGGTTCTTGCCAGTGTTCAGCAGAGGCAGATTCGTTATCTGCTGATCGCGATTGCGGTGAATGTCGTCTATACCTATTCGCCACCTGTGATTTCGAGAAGCTTTAACCATTTGAACATGAACTGGCTTGGGCCAGGATCCAGTTCCGAAATCATTGTGGAACTGACTCGGTTCTTTGTTCCGTTGCCACTTTTCTGGCTGGTCTTCCGCCTGCGCAAGACGATGAGCGAAGTTGACCACGAACAACGTCAGCACACCCCGCCTTAATGGGAAAAGCCTACCACTTGCGGTAGACTTTTCGCCCTACCTGCTTGCAACATCATGGTATACAACAAGAGCGATCAGACCGACCTTGAGCGAAGGCACTGACCAGACTAGACGTATCTGTGATATTCCATGTCGGTGGCTATTTAGAAGAGATTACAAGGTTTGCGATTCAGTTCTAAACTGATGATCCAAACGTAGCAGTAGCTCAGTTAGTCGAGCATGCTCGTCAAGAACTACTCGATCACCTGGAAAATGTCGTTTCAACTGTACGTTTCTGCATTCTTCCTTACTGCTACACATACTATCAGTCCTTTCGGATAAATATTGATACCATGTACTCAGCCCCTACCTACATTTTCAGCCATTTTCTTATGGACTTGAGCACATAGTACTCCCCAATTTGGGCTGAGCCCGCCATTTGACCCCGCTTTGACATAGGACCTGCGCTTTGTTAGGATGGAGACACGTTGCGTCGCGAGTAGGGCGCCGACACTATTTTGTCTGGGAAGCGAAGCAACGGCTCTGTTAGGCCTATGGAGCGTGTGCAGACGGGAACGTCCACAGGATTGGTATAGGCTGACGAGCCGGAAATGGCGTGCCAACGCAGAAAATTTATGGTGCTCCAAGAAGGAACTTCCTATACGTTTTCCCAGGTCCTCGAGTTGAATTCAGAGACTGAAGAGATACTTGCCGATTTAGGCTACCGCTATCGCAGCGCCCCTTTGTCATTACATTCCGTAGAGGTTTCGCGTCTTGGGCCGCAGCTGGAGCAGATGCGCGCGCAAATGCGAGAGCGGTTGCCCTTTGTGCCGATGACCAGTGAAGCCGCGTACCGTGCTTTCTATGTTACGCCGCTGTTATTTGCTGTGCTCGATGAGGTCAGGTTCAAACTGAATATCGAGTATGCGGTTGAAGGCGGGCGGCTGAACGGCACGGTGGACTTTCTGCTGCGGGGCAGGAATGACCTGGTGGTGGCCGTGGTGAAGAACGAGGAATTGGAACGCGGTTTTGGGACGTTGGCCGCGAAGATGGTCGCCGTAAGCGAGTACTTCGGAAGGCCGACGGTCGAATCGATTCATCCGCGACGGGCACGAAAAGCCCATCGCGCCGGTCCCGCCCGGGGCGGCCCCAAAGGAACGAAGGCCGTCCGAGGCGCGGTGACGCAGATATACGGCGTAGTCACGGCCGGGCCAGTGTGGCAATTTGGTCTTTTGGAACGTGGTCAGAAGAGAATTACGAGAGACACTGAAGAATTCCTACTGCCCCGGGATTTGGAGAGGCTGGTTGGAATAATTGCGGGGCTGATGGGCGAATGCGAAACCGAACAGGACATAATCAGACGTTAAGGGGAGAAGCTTTCATGGGCGAACAATTAGCTATGCAGGGGGGCGCGCCGGTTCGTACTCTGCCCTTTGGACCGAGTCATTACTTTGGCGGAGAGGACATCGAAGCGCTTGCAGAGGTGATCAATTCGGGTTCGCTGGGCAAGGGGCCGAAAGTAAAGCAATTTGAGCAGGAGTTTGCGGCGCGCCACGGTGTGGCCCATGTTGTCACTGTAACTTCGGGAACGGCGGCGATGCACACGTGCGTCGGCGCGATTAACCCTGATCCTGGTGATGAGATCATTGTGACGCCCTGGACGTCCGGGGGCAGCATCATCGGCACGCTGCTCCATAACTGTGTGCCGATATTCGCCGATATTGACGACACGTACACGCTGGACCCGGCCGACGTCGAGGCCAAGATTACGCCGAGGACGCGGGCCATTATCGCGGTGCATCTTTTTGGCAACCCGTGCGACATGGCGGCGCTGCGAGAAATCGCGGACCGGCATCAGATATTTCTGATTGAGGACTGCTGCCAGGCGCATTTTGCCGAGTACCAGGGCGAGGTGGTCGGGTCGATGGGCGACATCAATGGTTTCAGCTTCGGCGGCAAGCATCTTTCTGCCGGGGGCGGCGGGGCGATCATGTCGGACAACGAGACGTTATGGGAACGGGCGCTGATCTTCTCCGACTGCGCGCTGCCGCGCAATGGCGGACCGTTCGAAGGGCGGCCCTACGCCAACTATTTCCTGGCGCCCAACTACAAGCTGAACGATTTGATGGCTTCGGTCCTGATATCACAGTTGAAGAAGGTGGGCGGCTATATCGAGAAGAAGATCGAGGCTGCGCAAGGGATCATGGAGAGCGTGTCGGATATCGAGGAGATCACGCCGCAACGGGTGCGCGAGGGGGACAGGCACTCGCACTGGGTGTTGGGGATGACGTTGGACACGGACAAGATGGAGTGTGACGCGTGGGAGTTCGCCGACGCGCTGAATCACGAGGGAATCCCTGCCGGCGGCCCGTACATCGGGTCGGGCAAGGAGGGACCGCTCTACCGCAACGAGTTTTTGGCGGGGCCGAATTGCTACGGTCGCAGCCACTTTCCATTCGATTACAAGCGGGACAAGCCGCTCGACTACAGGATGGCTGACTGCCCGAATGGCGAGAAGTTGATGCGGCGGGGATTCAGTTTTGCGATGCAGCCAAGTCTTGACGAGGAGGATGTAGCTGATATTGCGGCCGGGATTCGCAAGGTGTTCGGGCATTTCCGGAAGCGGAAGTACAGTGGCTAGATTCGGTTGACATTTTGGGAAGGCTGTTCAGATTTCGACAAGAACGGAAAGCCTGTTAGGGATGTTTCTCGATTGACTGTTGAAGCAGACAAAACCAATTGATCCGCGAAGTCACGCGAAGGGTCGCGAAGAACACCTTTTTGTCCGCGGAGGACGCGGAGAACACCAAAGGAATGACTAATTTAATTTGCGCAGCTGCGCCGCCCTTCGACAATCAGGCGCATTTTGCACCCGGAAGTTGTTGTTCAGACGAACGTCAACGAGCCCTAATGGATTGAAGGTAACTACTTAGCGACAGAAGATGACCAGCCATTCATCCTTGGAACCATTCATTTTCTTGGTGACACAACTGGTTTATGGCCGCCGTCATGTTCGCCAGCCGACACGCTGCGATAGAGGCACACTGTCGGTGAGGCATGGTTTTGTAGGGGGGCGTTGCGGGGGCGCAGCCCCTGCACAAGGGAGGGCGCTTGCGCCCGACCGCCCATAGAATAAATTTGATGGAGGAGGTCGATGACGCGGGAGACGAGCGACCAGAGGCCGATCTGGTGCGGGATCCATTATTTGCTTTATCTGCGGGAGGCGGGTGCGGAGGAGGATTGCGCGCGCTTCAGCCTGTTTCAGACGGAGTATAGCCCGGCGGGGGGAGGGCATGCGGGATATCTGTATCTAGATGCCGAGAGTTTTCCTTCGGCGCCGGCGAACGGCGTCTACACCGACAACCCTGATATGGCGGTGTGGATGTACGACAGGATGTATCGCGACAGCGACAATTCACTGGCGGCGTGTGGGGACAGGATTATCACGGCGCGTTTCGGCCGCAGCGGCGATATGCGGCGGCGGTTGAGCTATACGATAGACACCGCGGAGCGCCAGATCGGTGCGGAGTGGGCCGGGTTGGAGCCTCCGTTTGTCCACCACGGCATTGCCGGGGCTTCCGGTCTTTACACTTACTGCCTGTTCGTTGTTTCCAATCGGGCCAGCCTTGTCGTGGATGGCGAGGCGGTTCCGGGAACGCTTTATGCCCGCCAGGACTGGATACCGCTAGTAGGGCGGCCGCTCAGCTCGTGTCTGTTGGCGGACGAGATTTGGGCGCAGCCGTGAGGTAGGGGGCCCGAAAAGGGCATTTTTTGAAGGACAAGCCAGTTACCACCAGCAGGTTGAGAGAAAGTCCACTATGAAAAAGCTGAGATTTGCGCAGGCGGGTGTGTCGCTGATGCACGCGAACATGTACCGAGATACGCTGATGTTGTTGCCGGATGAGATCGAATTGGTTGGGTTTTACGATCCCGACCCGGAAGGGGTCAAGGCCAATTTGAAGGCCGATGTTCAGGATGTTCCCTTTTACGACAGCCTGGGCGACCTACTGTCGCAGGGCAAGCCTGATGCGGTGATGGTTTCGACATACTTGAAGGATATGCCTTCGTGGATGGTGCAGGTGGCTGAAGCCGGGGTGCATGTGTGGGGCGAGAAGCCGTTTGCGGTGCACTCGAGCGCGTTGGTTCCGGTGGCCGAAGCGGTGCGGCGCAACAATCTCCACTTTTCTTGCGGCTATACTTGGCGGTTCCATCCGATTGCGAATCTGATCAAGAGGACATGGGCGGCGGGACTGTTAGGGAAGCCGTATTCGATCGAGTTTCGTTTCCTGACGTCGAGCGTGGCCCGGCGCGATCCGCAGACCTGGTATTTCAGCCGCGAGCAGGCGGGAGGCGGCATTCTCAACTGGCTGGGCTGTCACTGGCTGGACTTGATGTGCTACATGACGGGCGCGGACGTGGCGCGGGTTGCTGCGATTGAAGCGAATGTTGGCGGGCATGATATTGACGTGGAGGATGCGGCGGCGGTCTCGTTGGGTTTCGACAATGGGATGATCGGCAGCCTGCATGCGGGCTATTTTACTTCGGGCTACGGCGAGATTTCGATCGGGCTGCGCGGGTCGCTGGGTTTGATCCAGTGGGATGTGGACGAAGGGCAGTGCACGATCACAAGCGAACATCCGGAGTGGTCGGCCGCGCCGACGCGCACGTTCGACATTCCCTCTGCGCCGGTGCCCGGATATGGGGCGGAGGGCAGGTCATCGATCCAGGCGTTTGCGGCGGCGATTCGGGGTGAAGGGAGCAGCGGGTACACGGTTGAGGAGATTATCAGGTCGTTGCAGATCATTGAGGCTGCCCATGCGTCGGCGGCGGAGGGGAAGACGGTTTCGCTATGAACGCTAAAGAACCGTTGCGCGTTGCGGTGGTTGGATTGCGGATACATGCGGGCGGGCTGGAGCCTGAGGGCAATCACGGCCTGATCAAGTCCTTTCATGCGCAGGAAGATGTCGAGGTTGTGGCATACAGCGAGTGGGATGCGGCTGAGGAGGCGGCGCTGGCGAGCCTGGCGCGGCACGATCCTGAGGCACGCATTTACGATAATCTATGCGAGCTGTTCGAATGGGATGGGTTCGATGCGGCGGTGGTGATGCTGCCGCCGGATGAAGCGACGCGGGCGGCGATGCGTCTGGCCGAAGCGGGCAAGCACATGTTTATAGAGAAGCAGGCTGCGCGCACGGGGCCCGAGCTTGAACCGGTTTGCCAGCTGGTGAAGGAGCGCGACCTGGTAGTCCAGATCGGGTATCCGTGGCCGCGCCATCCGGTGGCGGAGGAGATCCGGCGCTGCCTGGATGCGGGCGTGCTGGGGAAGCTGCTGGCGATGGAGGCGAGGCTGGTGACAGTTCAGGTTGGGCCGGGGCTGCGCGAGCCGGACCATTGGATGTACCGCCGCGAGACGGAAGGGGGCGGCATTCTGCACATGGAGGGCGGGCACTGGCTGACGCTCTTCCAGATGTTTGCGCAGGCGCGGGTGCGCTCGGTGACGGCTCTGTGCAGCCGCCGCACGGATGAGATTCAGGAAGGGGTGGAGGACGCGGTTACGGTTGCGCTGGAGTATGAGAACGGCGTGCATGCCTGCCTGCACATGGGCTATTTGTTGAGCGGGGCCGGGCCGCGCAATGACACATTTATGGCGGTGCGCGGGCAGTTGGGTGCGGCGACGTGGGGTCCGGTTGGCGACGGCCTTCTGACGGTGTACAGTTCGGCGCCGGCGTGGCAGGGTGCGCCGGAGCGACAGTTCAATATGCCGGTGCCGCCGCGGCCTGTTTACGCGGATCAGTTTGGGTATGAGTACGTAGCCGACTTTGTGCGGGCGGTGCGGGAAGGCGGCAAGCCAGTGGTGAGCATCGACGACGCTCACCACCTTTTGCAGATATTTGATGCCGCCTATGAATCATCGCGGACGGGCAGACGGGTCGACATACAGTAGCAATTGGCGCAACTGATTCCGGTTGGTGACATCCCGGGGAAATCCGGCCCAGGGGCTACTTCTAAACTCTGCCGGGATATTCCTTGCCGCGAATGAGCATGAAGCGAAACTCGCCGCGCGGTTTCTCGCATTCGGTCAGCAGGCGGGCTTCCTCATCTTCGATGCCGAGGTACATGGTTTCGGCGCGGAGGTAGTGAAGAGCGAGCCCGCGGCGGCGGTTGGGGGTCGAGTTGGCGCCGGTGCGATGGAAGTTGAGGCCGTGATGGAACATACAGCTGCCGGCGGGCAGTTCGACAGGAACGGGCTTGTTCACAAGCGGGTTTTCGAAGAACCGTTCTTTGTATGCAGGATCGATCGGGCCCCATTTGTGGCTGCCGGGAATGACGGTCATGCAGCCGTTGGCGACGGTGGCGTCGTCGAGGGCCACCCAGCAACTGACGTGCTCCTGGGGCGCGAATTGGTGCCAGGCCATCGAGTCCTGGTGCCAGTGGGTCACGGTGCCGTGGAAACGAGGTTTCATCATCAGCTGATCGGTATAGAGCTTGATGTTGGGGCCTAGCAGGTCTTCGATTACGTCGACGATTTCCGGTTTGCGGGCGACACGTTCGAATTCGTCGTCGAAGTAGCAGAGTTGGGTCATTTTGCGCACGGCGTCAAGCGGCTCAACATCGGCGGGGAGTCCGTCGCGGAATTGGGCTTCGAATTGGATGTAGCGGGGCGGGACGTGGTTGACTTCACCGCTGATGATGGCTTCGCTGCGTTTGCGCACCGCTGCGAGTTCCTCGTCGGAGAGGATACGGTGGTAGGGGAGATAGCCATTTTCCCAGAAGAATTCTTTCTGTTCGTCTGTCAGGGCCATGGAGAGAACTCCTTTTTCGAGTTTTCGGGAATTCGTTGTCGCTGGCGGGCGAGCGACTGGCTTCAGTTGAATAACATTTAGAGTATACCGAACAGTTAAAAATGCTGTCAATCAGACATGGGCGTTTAAGCTGAAGACCGGTGGCGAACCGGCGCAGATCAGAGATAGATGCCCAGGGGAAGAGAAAATGATACGTATCGGCATGATTGGAGCAGACAGTACGCATACGGAAGCGTGGACTCAGCTGGTCAACCCGGCTGACAGCCCTTTGCACGGGCGGGCGCAGGTCGTCAAGCTGTGGGGGGAGGACCGGGACCAGGCAAAGGCGAAAGCGAGTGAGTGGCAGATTCCGGAGGTGGTCGGCACGCCGGCAGAGGCTCTGGAGGATGTGGATCTGGCGATGGTGGTCAATCGCTACGGTGAGGATCATCCGCCGCATGCCCGGCTTGCGATTGAGGCGGGTCTGCCGACTTTTGTGGACAAGCCTTTCGCGAACGAGATGGAGGATGTTCACAGTTTGGTCGGGCTGGCCGCGGAACGGGATGTGCCGCTGATGTCGTGCTCGGCGCTGCGATATGCGGGGGAGGTGATGGAGCTGCAGGAGAGGATGGCAGGCTTCGGCGCGTTGAATTGCGCGGTTGTGAGCGGGGCGGCGGCCGGTGACTTTCCTGATCCGCGGGCGATGCATCCGTTCTTTTACGGGATACACGCAACTGAACTGTTGCATACGCTGTTGGGGAGCGGCGCGGAGGCGGTAACGACGCGGCGAACGGAGCGTTGCGATATCGGTCTTGTGCACTATGCGGATGGGCGGCAGGGGGTGGTCAACCTGCTGCACGAGACGCCCGGCTTGTATCATGGCGCGGTGTACGGCGCAGAGGGTTGGGGCGAGGCGGATATAGTAGACGGAGACAGGTTCTATACTGAGACGCTGGCGCGTGTTATTCAGATGGCGGTCAGCGGCGAACCGCCATTTCCGATTGCATGGACGGTTGAGGTCATGGCGATCATGGCGGCGCTTGTGCGCTCGGCCGAGGAGGGCGGACGCACAGTGCAGATCGGCAGATTCGAGTAGAAGACTGCAAACGACGGCCAGCACAATAAACAGAATAGGAAAGAAAGCAACCTTTTTATGACTAATTCACCTTTGCAGATTGGAGTCGTCGGGCCGGGTCGGATGGGGAGCGTTTACGCGCGGCTGGCGAGCGAATTGAGCGAGACTCACCTGGTGGCGGTGAGCGGCCGCAGTGAAGAGAGGACTGGAGAAGTCGCAGGGCAATACGGGGTTCCCGGTTATCCAAATGTCGGGCACGAAGCGATGCTGGCCAGCCACCCGGAGATAGAGGCGGTGGTGGTGGCGGCGTCGGAGTGGATGCACACGGCGCCGGTACTGGCTGCGCTGGAGGCTGGCAAGCATGTGCTGGTGGAGAAGCCGATGGCGGTCTCGGCGGCGGACGCGCAGAAGTTTGTCGAGACGGCCGACCGGGTCGGCGTGCAGCTGATGGTGTGTCAAAGTTTGCGCTTCGACCAACCCTACGCGGCGATGCGCGCGGCGGTGGCGGCGGGTGAGATCGGGGAGGTGATGCACCTGTATTCGCGGCGAAACACGATTCAGTTAGCAGCGGAGCGGGTATTGGGCAAGTTTTCGCTGGCGTACTGGTTGACGCCGCACGACATAGATATGATGTTGTGGACGGTGGGGCGACCGATCACGAGCGTGAAGGCGTATTCGCGGGAGAAGGCGAAGGGCAAGCATGACTTTATCATCGCTGTGTTTACATTTGATAATGGCGTTGTGGGCGTGCTGGAGACTTCCTGGAGTACGCCGGCTTTCAGCGGACGTTCGCAGGCCGAGCATTTCAGCATACACGGCAAGAAGGGCGCGGCTGAGGTGTTGGGCCATGAGAATGCGGTTGCTGTCTACCGTGTAGGCGGTGAGCCGGAGTATCCCGATATCGGCTATATGCCGGTGATGCATGGGCGGCAGGAGGGGATGTTCCGCTCTCTGTTCAGCCATTTTGTGGGCGTGGTGCAGGGGAAGTGGGAACCGATCGTTACCGGCAGAGACGGTCTGGCGGCGATTCAGGTGGCTTCGGCGCTCGAGCGGGCGTTGGAGAGCGGCCGCGAGGAAGCTGTGGAGCGGTGATCTGGAGATTCCAGAACGACTTGCAAGTGGCGACGGGCAACTGGGAAGGGTGAGGCATGACAGTTTTGTGGGGAATTCTGGGTGCGGGCAAGATCGCTGAGAGCCAGATGGCGCCGGCGATTGCGGCTGTACCGGGGCATGAACTGGTTGCGGTGTCGCGGCGGTCGTTGGATGCTGCACAGGAGTTTGCGGACAGACACGTGGCGCAGCGCGCCTACGACAGCGCGGAAGAGCTGCTGGACGATGGCCAGGTGAACGCGGTTTACGTTGCCACGCCGCCTCACCTGCACGCGCGGGAGACGGTACTGGCGGCGGAGGCGGGCAAGCATGTGCTGTGTGAAAAGCCGATGGCGCTGACGACTGCAGAGGCGCGGGAAATGATCGAGGCGTGCCGCGCCAACGGGGTTGTGCTGACGATCTGCCATTACCAGCGTTTCAATGCCCGCCACCAGCGCGTCAGAAGGCTTGTGGAGGGCGGCGCGATCGGGCAAGTGACGGCGGCGCGCATCAACTTTTCGGACCGGTTTCCGCCGCAACCGGGGGTATGGCATCACAAGCCGGAGATCAGCGGCGGCGGCCCGGTGATGGATTTGGGCATCCACTGCATCGACCTGCTGCGCTATCTGTGCGGACCTGCGGAATCGGTTGCGGCGCTAATGGATACGCTGGTCGACGACTCACCCGTGGATGATACGGCGACGCTGCTGTTGCGGTTGGCCAGCGGCGCGCAGGCGGTGATTACCAGCCACTGGACAACGGCCAACCATGCGCCGGAGCACACGAACGGCCTGGAAATCTGGGGCACGGAGGGCTCGATAGTAGCCGCTCCGATCTCGGCCAAGGATTCGGCTGGGACTTTGCGGGTGTTGACGGCAGTGGGGATGCAGGACTATGCGGTCGAGCCCGGTGGCCCGCGGCCGCACGTAGCGCTGCTGGAGGCGTTTGGCGAGGCCATTGCCGGCGACGGTCCGAACCCCATTCCCGGCGAGGAGGGGCTGGCTGGGCTTGCAGTGGTGGAAGCCGCCTACGAGTCGGCGCGCAGAGGGCACAGTGTAACCTTGCAGGATCCCCCCGACTGAAGTCTTTAGCAGCGTGTCAGTGCACGAATCCGAATACGCAATCATCAGCTTTCATTTCAGGGTAGGACAGGACCATGCGCGGTGTTTTTTTCTGGGAATCGGCGGGACTATCGTTGGATCGGGCGAATCCTTATGGAGGGTTGCTGGCGCGGGCGATGCGGGAGGTTGGCGTCGAGCTGGAGGCGGGGCATCCTGAGACGCTGACGAAGGCGTGGCTGCACGAGAATCAGGGCAAGATCAAGGTACTGCATCTCAACTGGCCCAACTACATGTACAGCGGGGAGGCGTTGGAGGCGCAGCTTGGGCTTTTGACCGAGCTTATTGACAACCTGGCCCTGGCACGACTGCTTGGGTACAGGATCGTGTGGACGGTTCACAATCTTTATCCACATGAGAGCAACAGCCGCGATTTGGACCATCTGGCGCAGACGGCGATCACGCATTTGGCGAATGCGGTGATCGTGCATTGCGAGCATGCGCGTGAGCTTGTGCGAAAGCATTTTCATCGCACTGAGGGTGTTTACGTCATCAACCATGGTAATTTTATGTACCCGTATCCCAACGAGGTCGGTCGCGACGAGGCCCGGCGGCGGATGGGGCTGAACGATGACCATTTTGTCTTTTTCTATTTCGGGAACGTGCGCCGGTATAAGGGGATTGAGCGATTGATTGAGGTGTTTCAGTCGCTGCCTGGGGAGCATTTGCGGCTGCTGTTGGGCGCCAAGTTCTTCACGGAGTACGGCCAGGAACTGGTGGCGTCGGTACCGCCGGACGATCCGCGAGTGATGTTGCGCTCTTCACGCCATTTTGCCAACGATGAGTTTCAGTATCTGTTCAATGCGGGCGATGTTGGCGTCTTTCCTTTCCTGGAGGTTCTGACTTCGGGTTCGGTGATCACGGCGTTCTCATTCGGCATGCCGGTGATCGCTCCAGGGGTCGGATGTCTGACCGAGCTGGTCCCTCCAGAGGCTGGCATTGTGTACAATGGGGAGGACGAGGAGGGGTTACGGCGATCGATGGTGGAGATTCAGGAGCGGGAGATGGGTCCGATGCGGGAGGCGGCGTGGGCGCGGGCGCATTCGCTGGACTGGGGTGAGATCGCGGTGCAGACCCGTCAGGTTTACGAGTCGGGATAGGGTGCTGGCTAATTCAGCAAGGCGCAGCCTCCTTGGGATGAAGCTGGGGATTACAGACATTGCAGGGGATTTCTGTGAGGATTATAGAAGTCAAGGCTCTTGAAATTGATCTGGATGCTTTGAATCCCGGCAGGAAACGCAGGGAGGAGAGTGCGCCGAGGCCTTCCTATGTGTGGGATGGGTTGGAACCGTCGAGCCCGATGGGGCGCTATCCGAAGTACAAGGAGCGGAGATCGTCGTGGTCGGCCAAGTGGAAGGGCACGGTGTGCGTTGTTACGGCGGAGGACGGGAGCTTTGGGCTGGGCGTCACCGGGTTTGGCGGGCCTGTAAGCAGGATTGTGAACGATCATTTCGCGCCGCACGTTGTGGGCGAGAACTGCATGGCGACGGAGAAGCTGTTCGACATGATGTCGCGTTTGGCTACGCCGTACGGCAGCCAGGGGCTGGCCAGCTATGCGATCAGCGCGGTCGATTTGGCGTTGTGGGACTTGAAAGGGAAGGTGCTTGAGCGCCCGGTCTATGAGCTGTTGGGCGGCCCGCAGAAGGAGAGGATTTTCTGTTACGCCACCGGTTTCGAGGCGGCGTGGTATATGGAGCTGGGATTTCGGGCGATGAAACTGCCGTTTCCTTACGGGCCGGCCGACGGCGAGGAGGGTCTGCGAAAGGCTGAGGAGCTGGTGGCGGGTGCCCGTGCGTTGATTGGGCCCGATGTGGCGTTGATGCTGGACTGCTGGATGGCGCTGGACGTGGATTACACGGTGCGGCTGGCGGAAGTGCTGCGGCCCTATCGCCTCAGATGGATTGAGGACTTCCTACTGCCGGATGACACGGAGGGGTTTAGGCAGGTACGGCAGCGGTTGCCGTGGCAGACGCTGGCGACGGGAGAGCACTGGTATTTGCTCCAGAATTTTGCGCGGGCGGCTAACGAACGTCCGGTGGACATTTGGCAGCCGGACCCGCTGTGGGTGGGCGGCATGTCGGCTTGCACGCGCATCTGTCATATCGCGGAGGGAGCTGGGATTGAGGTAATCCCGCATGGGGGCATGAACTCTCCTTATGGGCAGCATCTTGCGTTTGCGATGCCGGCGATTACATGGGGAGAGCGATCCGGGGGCGTCTCTCCGCCTGGTGTGCCGCTTGCGGAGATGGTTAAGCTGCCCGGAACGGCGGTGATCGAGGACGGTTATCTGGTTCCCAGTGACGCGCCGGGATTTGGAATTGAGGTCGACAGGGCTACGCTTGACAGTCTTTGAGACACTTCAGGCATGTAAGGATCGGATTTGAAAGTATTCGGATAGCATGATACTGTTTATGATTGGGTGACATAACTGTTTGCGAATTGACAGGAACAGTTACAGGGTCGCCACAGTCGACAGACTCCCCAACAGTTACTCTGCCAGGCTCGAAAAATGGATCAAGAAAACTATCACATACGGGTTAGCGGCTTGTGGAAGGTGTTCGGCAACGGGGCGGAGCGTGCGCTGCAGCCGGAACACGCATCCAAGAGCCGCGATGATATTCAAGAGGAACTGGACCTTGTAATCGGGCTGCGGGATCTCTCCTTCAGTGTATTGAGAGGGCAGACTTTCGTGGTGATGGGGCTTTCGGGCAGCGGCAAGTCGACCCTGGCGCGCTGTCTGATCAGACTGATCGAAGCTACACAGGGACAGATCCAGTTCGATGGCGAAGATATCCTCAGCTACTCGCAGGAGGATTTGAGGCAGTTTCGACGCGACAAGATAGCGATGGTTTTTCAGCATTACGCTCTCCTTCCCCACCGCTGCGTGCTGGACAACGTGGCATACGGCCTTGAAGTTCAGGGTCTGGACAAGGATGGCCGCTACAAGTTGGCGGCAGAAGCCATCGAAACTGTGGGACTTAAGGGTTGGGAATATTACTACCCGAGCGAGATGAGTGGGGGCATGCAGCAGCGGATAGGGCTTGCGAGAGCGTTAGCGGTCGACCCGGAAGTGCTGATCATGGACGAGCCTTTCAGCGGGCTGGACCCACTAATTCGCAGGGAGATGCAGGACGAACTTGTCATGCTGCAGGCGGAGTTGCAGAAAACGATAATATTCATCACACATGACCTGGATGAGGCGCTCAAGTTGGGCGATCGCATTGCAATCATGCGTGACGGCGTTATCGTCCAGGAAGGCACGCCAGAGGAGATCGTGACGCGGCCGGCCAACGATTATGTTTCGGCGTTCGTGCAGGATGTGTCGCGTGCCAAAGTGATCCGGGCGGGTTCGATCATGCAGGAGCCTGCCGTCATTATTCACGAAGGGCAGGATGCGGACGCCGCGTTGGCCGCCATGCAGAATCAGGACGCCGAAGCGGCCTATGTCGTGGGGGACGGTCATATTCTCAAGGGGATTCTTACGCAGGACGAGGTCGCCTATCTGGCAAGCCGAAAGGTTGAACTTGTGAAGGTGGCGCAGGACGACCTTCTGGCGACCACCAGCCCGGCAACTTTCATTGATGAGATTATCCCCCTGGCGGCGCAAACGGAGCGCTATATCGCGGTCGTGGACGATGATGGGCGCTTGTTGGGCGAAATCCACCGACGAGCCTTGCTGGCTGGAATGGTCGACTAGCTTCCAGCAGTTCATTCTAAGTCATTACGCACTGGCTAATCTGACTGGGAATTCGGCAATCAGGTTGTAAATAGCGGGTAGGCAGTTGAATGAGGAGGCGTTGAAATGGCCCAGGTCGATAGCCCGGCGTCGGGCACAGAGCAACCTGCCAGGCCGCCAGCAGGTATGGATGCAATCAGAATCGAGGATTCGGATCCTTCTCTCTCGCAACGCGGGGCGGGCAGAAAAGAGGTGCCGCCCGACGTCTCTCAATCGCCGGGCAGCAAGGCGGCCACACTTCCCAGCACCTTCTGGCTGGTGGGATTGGCGCTAGTTATCGCCGTATTGCTGGCATCTTTCATATTCTGGGGAGCGGAAATGGAGTTCCCCACTACCGTTTCGCGGACCGAAGTAGAAACGGATAACGGCGGCACTCTTGTCCTGGAGAGAACGGTACGAGAAGCTATCGGCGGCGCGATCGACGACGCGGTCGACTGGGTGACGCTAAAGGGCAGTTGGCTGTTTGACGGGATGAGCAACGCGGTTGCCCATGCGCTGGTTGCGATCGAAGACATATTGAAATGGGTTCCCTGGCCGGCAGTTGTGGTGGCGGTGGCATTTCTCTCCTTTGCGGTAGGACGTTGGAGGCTAATGGGATTCACCATATTCGCCCTGCTGTTCGTCGGCTTCATGGATCTGTGGGAAAACACGATTGACACGATCGCGCTGATGGTGGTGGCGGTGGTGATTGCGGTAACAGTTGGTCTGCCCCTGGGTGTACTGGCGGCGCGCAACAGTATGGCGAACAATCTGATGCGCCCCATATTGGACGGGATGCAAACGATGCCCAGCTTCGTGTATCTGCTGCCGGGCATTCTATTCTTCGGACTGGGGAAGCCTGCCGGCATCTTCGCCACGATCATCTACGCGGTTCCGCCGGTCATTCGCTTGACCAATCTAGGGATCCGGCAGGTCTCGACGGAAGCGGTCGAGGCGGCGCATGCGTTCGGAACGACACCGTACCAGCTGCTGACCAAGGTGCAGATCCCGATGGCGCTGCCGACGATCATGGCCGGCATCAACCAGACGACCATGATGGCATTGGCGATGGTGACGATCGCAAGCATGGTGGCAGCGGGCGGGCTTGGCGACAACGTGCTACGCGCGTTGCAGAAGAACCAGCCTGGCAACGGCGCCATCGCGGGGTTGGCTATCGTGTTTCTGGCCATCGTAATCGACCGCTTGACACAGTCGGTGGCACAGGAACAGGAGGACAGGCGCAGTGTGGGGTAAGTGAATTGCATGATATGACCCCCATCGGCCGAGCCGCTGTAGTTACTTCGAGTGGCGGGAACAGGTGTCCAAAGCGGTACGGCCCTTCTCCGGCAATTTCTCAAGACTGACACACTGTGTGCAAATAGTGGTTCGTCTGCAGGCGAGCCAAATACAAAAAGCCCGTTTAGCAAAACTTCAGGTTTTCCCCACTACTGTCACCGTCGGCTCATGCAGGCCTTCGACAGTCCACTCAATGAGAATGGAATTGAATATGCCCACCCAGTGCAGGGTACTCATATTGCTACTCGCCGTCATTGCCATCTGCGGCTGTGTGCCGGCAGAGCAGAGCGTCTCTGACGAGACGGTTGCTCCTTCAAGCTCGATCGAGACAATTGTCTTCAGCGACCTGAACTGGTCAAGCGCGCAGATTCAGAACCGTATCGCCCAGTACATTGTCGAAAAAGGGTACGGTTATCCTACCGATGTTGTCTTCGGTGCAACTCTGCCCTTGTTGCAAGGGCTGCGCCGGGGAGATGTCCATGTAAACCTGGAAATCTGGCTGCCCAACATAGTTGAGGCGTGGTATGAAGCGTTGGAAAACGGGGAGGTGGTTGAGATCGGCACGAGCCTGGGACGTGACTGGCAGTCTGCTTTCGTGATCCCCGCCTACCTGCAGGAGCAGTACCCTGAACTGGACAGCGTCGAGGACTTGAAGGAAGAACGGTTTAAGGCGTTGTTTGCGACTCCTGAAACGGGCGGCAAGGCGCGCCTGGTCTCGTGCGTAATCGGATGGGCGTGTGAGGAAGTCAACGCCGTCCAGGTCGAAGGTTATGGCCTGGAGGACCATGTACATATCATGACTCCGGGCGACGGCGCTGCGCTTAACGCTGATCTCTACGGCGCTTACGAGAAGGGGGAACCGTGGCTTGGATATCAGTGGGGTACTAATGATCCAGCCCTGCTTTTGGATCTAGTCCAGCTGGAGGAGCCGGCGTACAGTGAAGAGTGCTGGTCCACGACCAAGGCCTGTGCTTACGAAGACTCTACGATCGTGATCGCGGTCCATCCAGACCTTTTGGAGGCGGCACCTGACGTAGTAGAAATGCTGCGGGCTTGGGGCTTTCGCATCGACATTTATCGGGAAGTCGCGGCATGGCAGAACGAAAACAGCGATGCAAGCACAAATGATGCGGCGCTGTGGTGGCTGAACGGCAATGCCGACATTTGGCGCGGCTGGGTAACGGGCGAGGCGGCGGCGGCTATCGAGGCGGCCCTTGCGGCGAACGAGATCCCGGAAGGTTGGCCTATTGAGTAGCAAGATCCCCAGGGCAGATTGACGTTTGTCTGAATAGAGATCTGCGGGATCATTGAATAGTCTATCCTCGAAGGACCAAGAAGGACACCTTTTTATTTACGCAGGACACGAAGGGCTGCGAGGGACACCATGTGTGGTCGCGGCAGACCCATGGTCGTACAATATGCGGATCAGACGTGAAAGGGCTTGGCTCTGCCCGTTTGCGTCGCGATACTGTCATATTGTGGGAGGTCCCCTCCATTTGACATCAATCCCTAGTTTAGCCTGCTGCTATTCCCAATTTGGAGAGCCTCTGCGGTGTGCGGAGTGACGGTTTTCCGTTTGTCAGCGGCAGTAGTTTTGCAGTCATTTCACCTCTGTCCAACTAGACTTGGCGGCTCCGCAGTTCCTCCTGTTTACTTCATTTGATATCTAGGACAGACCCCAGGTGGCTTGAATCGATTGGCCTGAACAAGATAAGTGTGATAGTATGGGGAGAGTAGGGTACTGGTCCCAACCTGTTCGAGGCGTGTGATGTGCCGAAGTCCCTCGTGTGATTCCGCGGTGAGTCAGCCTTGCCAGATCCAGTTCTTCCTTTCTTGGCAAGCACCTAACTGGGTGACCTTTAACTGAATCTGAAGGCAGAGACGCTATTCTCAGCAGATGTTAAGGCGCGTGGCACATCCGGGTAAGAAATTGGGCAAGGTGGGCCAAGTGAATGTAACTCTCATACTTTGTCAGTAAGCGGGTAAGCTAAGGCTGTAAAGTAGAGCGAGGGATGCCGATTGCTTAGGCTGCCGATATTTTTTGGCAAGTCTCGCCTGCAGATGCTGATATTAGGAAAGACCACTCCACAGGAGGAAAGAGTCATGCTTGCACGATTCCGATTGTTTATAGTATTGCTGGTCCTTGTCGTAGCCGCAGCCTGTGTGCCGGCTGAGCAGAGCGCGCCAAGCGAGGAGGCGGCTGCCGCGCCGGCAAGCTCGATGGAAACGATTATTTTCAGTGACCTGAACTGGAGCAGTGCCCAGATTCAGAACCGTGTGGCCCAATACATCGTCGAAAAAGGCTACGGATACGGTACCGATGTCGTATTTGGCGCAACGTTGCCCCTGTTCCAGGGACTGCGCAATGGTGACACCCATGTTACCCTGGAAATCTGGCTACCCAACCAGATTGAGGCGTGGACTGAAGCGCTGGGCAATGGTGAGGTAGTTGAAATTGGCGCGAGCCTGGGCAAGGACTGGCAGTCGGCTTTCGTCATACCCAAGTATCTGCAGGAGCAGTATCCAGAGTTGGACAGCGTCGAAGACCTGAAGGACGAACAGTTTAAGGAGCTCTTTGCGACCGCCGAATCAGGGGGGAAAGTGCGTCTTGTTTCCTGTGTAATCGGCTGGGCTTGCGAAGAGGTTAATGCGGCTCAGGTTATCGGCTACGAGTTGGAGGATCATGTACATATTGTGAATCCCGGCGATGGCGCGGCGGCGAATGCCGACCTGTACGGCGCCTACGAGAAAGGGGAACCCTGGGTAGGCTACCAGTGGGGCACGAATGATCCAGCTCTTATTTTGGACCTGGTGCGGCTCGAAGAACCGGCCTATAGCGACGAATGCTGGTCGGCGAACAAAGCTTGCGCATACCAGGACGCTGATATCTTGATTGCCGTCCATCCTGATCTTGTGGACGGCGCGCCCGACGTTATTGAAATGCTGACCGCTTGGGACTTCAATATTGAGGTCTACAAAGAGGTGGCTCGCTGGCTGAATGAAAACAGTGACGCCTCCAGCAATGACGCCGCTCTGTGGTGGCTGAACAGCAAGTCTGACATTTGGAACGGATGGGTTACTGAGGATGCTGCGGCGGCGATTCAGGAAGCGCTGGCAGCCAATGAGATTCCGGATGGCTGGCCCACTGAGTAACCAGGGCTACGCTTCACGGCACAGTCGAGAGTAAAGACGATTACAGGCGGCCCCTTTAACGGGGCCGCCTTTATTTCTTATGTTGAATTTAGGCTATAATGGCCGAACCCGCTGCGGTATCTTCCCGCGACAGGGGACATTCATATCCAGGCAGAAGGAGGGATGGTTAGACATGCGAGAGAACAGAGCTAAACACAAACTGGAACGGGGCGAGGTGGTTGTGTGCCTGTCCGGGAACAACTCGACCGACATGATCGACCAACTAGGGCCACTGGGGTTCGACGCGATCTGGCTTGAAGGGGAGCACGGCCCGGTGGATTACGGCGACATCCCCGACCTGACGCGGGCCTGCGACCTCTGGGGCATGACATCGGTGGTGCGGGTCAATCAGAACAATGAAGGGATAATCTACCGCACGTTCGACTTGGGCGCGCAAGGGCTGGTGGTCCCGCATGTCAATACGGCTGAGGAGGCCCAGGCGGTGGTCAACGCGGCCAAGTTCCATCCCGCCGGCAGGCGGGGCATGTACACGAGCCGCCAGGGATACGGCGTCCCGGATTATGTACACCGGGCCAATGATGAGACGCTGGTCATTGTTCTGATCGAGGATATCATTGCGATCAATAATCTGGCGGAGATCCTCACTGTTGATCATATTGACGTTTTCTTCGTTGCGCCGAGCGACCTTGCGCAGACGATGGGGCATTTGGGGGACATAGAGCACCCCGATGTTGTGGCGACGATTGAAGGGGCGTTTGCGCAGATTATCGCGGCGGGCAGGACGGCGGGCGGGCTTGCCAGCGATGCAAACGCGGCGCATTACGTCAACCTGGGCGTTCGTTTTCTGTTGACCGGTTGGGCGGCCTGGGTTGCGTCCGGCGGGCAGGCTTTCAAGGCGAAGGTTGAGGGGGCTGCGGGGTCGTGAGGGGATTCGCGCCCTGAAGATTCTGATCTTTACATTGGCACAATTCAAGAGCTAAGCAAGGAGAGAGAACCATCTTTTCTCTCCTTTTCTTTTTGGTCGATTGTGGGAGAGAGCCCTACGACGAATCCATATCGCCCTTCCTCGGTATAGCTGGGGACAGGAAGGCGGACATCAGCTCTTTATTGATTTCGATTCCAGCATTTCTTCGTTTTAGCAGGCCCATTTTCTCCAGTACATTTACATCTCTCCTTATAGTGTTGTCTGTCTTACCTGCGTAGGCCTCCGCAATCCTCGGGGAGATGTAACGCAATTGTACGATTGATACAGGGTCTGTTTCCTCGTACAGGTCGACTACGAGCTGACGTCTGCGTAAGTTAGTACTGCTTACTTTTTGGCCGAACAGACTGTGAACATGGTTAATCCAGAAAACGTGGAGCTGCTGTGCCTGAATTGTCTGCAGCTGTTCATCCAGGCCATCCTTCAGGCCTTGCAAGGCATATTTGATGAAAGGGATGACATCGCCGCCCGACTTGCTCGCCAGATCAAGTTGCCTGTAGTATTCCGTCCTGGTCAGATTATAGTGATTGCTGAGGAGATGCGCTGCCGCTGTCGGTACGCCGCCAGACAGCAGCAGTTGAAATTCCACCAAGCGAGCAGTACGCCCGTTGCCATCTCCGAACGGATGGATCCAGGCCAGATAGAGATGGGCCACAATCGCCTTCAGTATTCCTGATGCAATTGTGCGTTCTTCATCAGGCAGAAAGCTCTCAACATTGAGCCAGCTGCAAAGCTTCTTCAGTAGATTCTCACAGTCCTGATGGGGCGCGCCGCGGTATCGCCCTACGCCAACGTCGTGCTCTCGAATCAATCCAGGACTTGCTTCTTCCTTCAGCGGTAAGTCATGTAGGACGAGGGCATTTAACTGCTTCATCCAGTTAACAGTCAATTCTGCCAGATCGCCTGACAGTATTCCCTCCGCGATACCATTGCAGGCGTCAACGATATTCCTTATCTCTTGACCCAGGTACTCTTTGGAAGGCGGTAGTTCGAGTACTCCTCTAATCAACTCAAGGGCGTCTTCTTCGGACAAAGTGTTTCCTTCAATGGCCGTCGTTGCCAACGCACCTTTGGCCAGGTAGACCTGATGCAAGTACTCTTCAACGTCCGGCAGGAGCGGCACTCCAGAAACCAGCTCGCATTTTGATTGCACTTCTCCCAACTGAAACCATAGCGTATAATCTACCCTGGGCAGGTCCAGCTGAAAGTTTATCCAGGGATGTGTTTTTTCGTAAGTCCTCGTTTCAGCCATAGGGATCTGTCCAGTCCCGAACCTGTCTATTGTCCGTCAGACGAGACCGGATTCGTGATGGGCACGAGAGAAGAGAGAAGGTTTGAAGAGATTCTAATGGGTTCAGGTGGTAAGACAAAGTTGGACAGTTTAGATTCCTCGGTGCCCACTGCAAAAGGTTCCGAGCCATCTGACGGCGGATAACCTCATTAGTGCACTGGGATAGAAGCTCAAACGGGGCGTGTAAGCCTCTCTTTTTTGCACACGGTTTTCAGGTACAGGTCACGACATGACAAATTCTACGCTTATCATAGACGAACAGTGGTCGCAGATTCAACACAAAGCGGGGTTGCCGCAGTTCGCGGCGGCGCTTGGCCTTTTGCGGCATGAGGTAGACGATTTCATTGCCCGTCCGGTCGGTGTGCAGGCGTTGCCGGGCGGCTATTATCACGACTATTTCTGCCCGCAGCATGCGGTTCAGCTGATTTTTGAGCCTGACTCGCCCACCCTCCATCGCTGCCCCGTGGACGGGGCGACGTTCAGTGGGGAGCCGTTTGATTCGGCTTGGCGCTGGTCGGTCAACAACAGGCTGGCGGAGTCGGCGTTGCGGCTGGCAGTGTTGTGGAAGCTGGAGGGCGAGGAGCGAAACCGGCAGCGGGTGCAGGAGATCCTGTTGGGCTATGCTGATGCGTACGATGGGTACAAGGCCTATGGCGGTTGGCGGCCGCAGAACCATGGCGTTGCGCAGTTCAGTACGTTGGACGAGGCGGTGTGGTCGATTCCACTGGCGTGGTCTTTCGATCTGATACGATCTACGCTCAGCGATGGGCAGCAGAATGAGATCGTTGATAAACTGCTGCTGCCGGCAGCGGAGTTTCTGATGGAGCGGCATTTCGGGGGGATCCACAACTTTGCCTGCTGGCACAACGCGGCCATAGGGACCATCGGGGCTGTGACCGGACGTGAGGCGCTGCTGGACTTCGCGATTGACGGGCAGCATGGCTTTCACACGCAGGCGCGGGAGGGCATCCTGGCGGACGGGCTGTGGTTTGAGGGCTCGTTCAGCTATCACTTTTATACGGTGGCTGCGCTGCTGTTGCTGGCGAAGGCGACGGCTAATCTGCCGAAGTGGGATTTACGGGAGCATCCATCACTGGCGGCCGTTCTGCGGGCGCCGGTTCTGTGCGCCTACCCTGAAGGCAGCTTACCGGCGACGAATGACTGCTGGTACTTTACAAGCCTGAACGACGACTGCTGCCACGGTGTGCCCAAGGCACCGGCTTTCTACGAGATTGGAAACGCGTGGTTCGACGAGCCGCTTTTCGGCCAGGTGCTGGGGCGGGCGTATCGACACGGGCCGCGGGAAAGCCTTGACGCGCTTCTGTACGGGGCTACGGAATTGGAGGCGGGGTCGGAAGCGGGTCTGGCGTTGCCCAGTGTGCAGATGCCGGCCTCGGGTTATACGATTTTGCGTACGCAGCCGGAAGGGAAGGCGGTGCGTTCGGAAGCGACTGAGCAGTATGTTTTCCTCAAGTACGGGGTGCATGGCGGAGGCCACGGGCACCCTGACAAGCTGGGGCTGACAGTGTATGCCTGCGGCGAACGGCAGTCGCCGGACCTGGGGACCCCTGGGTATGGGATCGACCTGTTTCAGGGCTGGTACCGTCAAACGGTCAGTCATAATACGGTTGTGCTGGATGGCAAGTCGCAGCCGGCGGGCGCGGGCCGGAGCATTGCCTTTCGGGCTGACGGGCCGTTTCAGATCGCTGACGCAGCGGTCAGGTGGGGCGAAGGGGCTGTCACAGGTATCGACGCGCCCACTTACGGTGTAGACAGCGAGGCGCCAGAAGTCTACGATGGGGCCGGAATGCGCCGGGCGGTCCTGGCGCGCGGCGACTATTTTGTGGACATTTTCCTGGTAGACGCGGGGAGAGAGCGCCGAATTGACTGGATCTTTCGCAATCGCGGCGTGTTGGCGCCGCTTGGGGATGGCATTCCGATTGTGCCGGCAGTACTTGAGGGGGACGGATACGAGTACATTGATGATCTCAGCACGCGACCGGCGTACGGTAATATCGCATTGAACTGGCAGTTTGGGGAAACGGGTGTGAAACTGTTCATGGCCGAAATGGACGAGACGACTCTTTTTGCGGGGCCGGCGCCGGGAAACCCGGCGGAGGATACGCAGGACCTGATGATCCGCCAACGAACTGCGTCGCGTACGGCCTTTATCAGCGTATGTCATCCCTACCGTGATATGCCCAGAATTGGCTCTGTCACGTGGCATGGCAGCGACCTGATTGGGGCAGGCTGGGCGGCGTGTACGGTGGAAGGGTCGGATAAGAAGGATTTGTGGATTGTCCGTTCGCAGTCGGATGTGGAAGTCCCCTCCTGGCTGGGCGACCTGCCGGCCAGCAGCCGCTTCGAATACGCTCTGGAGGATTGAGGTATGAGTGACAGTGTGAGCAAGCTGGCCCTGCATGGCGGCAGCCCAGTGCGGGAGGCGCCTTTGCCGGCGCGCGGGCACATTGGGAGCGAGGAGAAGGAGGCGATCAGCGCGTACGTGGACAAGGTACTTGCCACGGGGACGCTCGGCGCGTACCAGGGCGAGGAGGAGGAGGCGTATTGCGCGGCGTTTGCTGAGCAGTTGGGGGGCGGTTACGCGGACGCGGTCAGCTCAGGATCGGCGGCGGTCTACGTGGCGCTGCTGGCGCTGGAACTGGAGGCGTTCAGCGAGGTCATCATCGGGCCCTTTACGGACCCGGGTGGGATGATGCCGATCCCTTTGCAGAGCATGATTCCGATGATCGCGGATTCTGCGCCGGACAGCTACAACACGGGACCGGAGCAGGTTGAGGAACTGCTTTCGCCGCGGACGAGCGCGATTATCGTACCGCATATCGCGGGCGAGCCGGCCGATATTGGCGGGATCATGGAGTTGGCGGGACGGCATGGCATTCCGGTGATTGAGGACTGTGCGCAGGCGCACGGGGCGCGGTACAAGGGGCAGCTGGCCGGGAGCTTCGGCGACTTGTCGGCCTTTTCGACGATGTCGGGAAAGCACCATAGTTCGGGGGGCCAGGGCGGGATGGTCTTCACGCGGGACGAGGCGCTTTACCAGTCGGTGCGACGGATGGCCGACCGGGGCAAGCCCCATTTTTTGCCTGAGGGCGCGACGAATATGCAGGCTACGTTGAACTTCAACCAGACGGACCTGGCGGCGGCGGTGGGGCTGGTGCAGTTGCGTAAACTGCCAGGGATGGTTGAGCGCAGGCGGGCAATCGTTGGCCAGTTAATCGAAGGCACGGCTGATCTGGAGATGATCGCGATGCGGCAGACTGGGCCGGAGATCGAATCCAGCTATTGGTTTCTGCAGGTGGCGTTTTACCCGGAGCGGGCGGCGTGTGACAAGGAGACTTTCTGCGAGAGTCTGCGGGCGGAAGGGCTGCCGGTGACGGACGACTATCGGTACGGGATGCCACACCGTCAGTCGTGGTATACGGAGCGGCGGGTCTTTGGCAGCAGCGGCTACCCTTGGGCCAGCCCTTTATACAAGGGCGATCCTAATCGCGGATTTCCATGCCCCAACGCGCAGGCGATGCTGAGAAGCCATTTCACGTTTTCCTTGCACGAGAACTGGAGTACGCGGGAGATTGACGACGTGATCGCCATATTCCAGAAGGTGACATCTGCCTATCGGGCCGGCTGAAAAAGCTGGAGTCGGGGCAAGCCCTACTCATTTCCCCACGGGAACGAATTAATACGCAACTCGCGATCGGCGGCGGGCAGGTCGATGCGGGCGCCTTGGCGCGCATGCGACAGGTGAACGGCGAAGCCGATTTCGGTGGCGCGGCGGGCTTCTTCGACATCGCAGGCGGTCCTGCCGCCGCTGGCGACGGCGTCGACCAGATCGCGCACGATAGCGGCGCCGGCGGGGAAATCGCCGACCGGCTGCGGTATATCCAGCGGTAACGGCGGCGCGCCGGCGTCTTGCCATTGCCACGCCTGCAGCCCATCATCCACAATTGACAGACGTCCCTGGCTGCCGATTACGTCGAAGGCCGGCCGCTGGCTGCCGCCGGGCGTGAAATAGAGTTGGACATCTCCGGCCAGCCCCACCATAAGGCAGCCCGGCGGGTCCAGATGGCGGCGGGAATCGGGGGCTTCGCCGGGGAGGTTGTCGACATTTCCGCTTACCCATTGCGGTTCGAGATCGCCTACGAGCTGGAGAGCGGCGTCATACCAGTGACAACCGTGGTTGATCAGGTTGGGGATGCCGTAGATGACCAGCGACTGCAACTGGCCGACGATACCATCGCGCAGCAGTTCGGCCAGACGGTGGTAGGAGACGAGCCAGCGGCGGTCCAGCCCGAGGGCAAGCGGGACGCCGGCGGCGCGGCAGGCGTCCAGGAGCCGGTCGGCTTCGCTAAGGCTGGTAACGAGTGGTTTGTCACAGAGGATTCCGCGCACACCGGCAGCGACGGCCTGCTCGATCTGGTCGGCGTGCATCTTTTGACTGGTTGCAACGCAGAGGATTTCGGGTTTTTCCTGCCGCAGCATGCGGCCAAAGTCATCGTAAGCGGCGACCTGGTCTCCCCAGCAATCTTGAAATGCTTGGCGCGTGTCGGCGCCGAGGTCGAAGACGGCGACGATTTCGGTATCGGGCACAGCAGCGAACGCGGATGCAAAGTTGTGATTGGCCGGCTTGCGGTCAAGCATACGATGGCAACCGGCGATAGCGACGCGGCAGGTCTGGCCCATGGTCAATTCTCCTTTGGGAGAAACTGCACTGAAGGGGAGGGTGGTGAGCTTCTTTAGTTCAACTGGCTTTGACTAGTGTGATTGGCAATACTGCCATCCTGCAACTCGTATATTTCGGTGGCAAAGTCGTCGCTGGCCGGGTCATGGCTGGCCATCAGTACAGTTATGCCTTCTTCCTCCACTAATCGGGCGAACAGCTGAAGAATCTGACGGCCGGTTTCGCTGTCGAGATCACTTGTTGGTTCGTCGGCGATCAGCATGGCGGGGCCGTGGGCGAGGGCGCGGGCGATTGAAAGGCGCTGCTGCTGACCGCCTGACATCTCGAAGGGCCGGTGGTCAGCCCAGCGGCCAAGGCCGACAAGCGAGAGGCAGTAAGCGGCCCTGCGGCGCCGTTCCGCGGCTGGAAGACCGAGGATACGCAGGGTCATCTCGACATTTTCCTGGGCCGACAGGGTGGGAATAAGGGAGAAGGCCTGGAAGACGAAGCCGATGTAGAGTTGCCGGAGTTGGGCGCATTCATCGGCGGTCAGAAGGTCGATGTCCTGGCCAAAGAGGGAGACGCGGCCGGCGGATGGCGTGTCGAGGCTGCCGATCAGGTTGAGGAGAGTCGTTTTGCCGGAGCCGGAGCGGCCGCGGAAGAGGGCGAAGCAGCGCCGGGGAACGACGAGGTCGATGCCGCGCAGGGCGTGTACAGACTGGTCGCCCACGGCATAGATGCGCTGGAGATCGCTGACTTCGACAAGCGGCCCCCTGTAAAATTCAGAAATATCCAAAGAGCCGGAAGTTGTGGTATCGCTTTGCGGAAGGGGCTCTGAGGTCCCCAGTTGGGAGCGGGAAGTCCGGGCTCCTTGTTCCCATTGTAGCGTGTCACCGTTGCTGCCGGCGGCACCGGGCGCGTCTTCGCCATTACCGGAAGAGGATGCGATATCGCCGGACCAGGGATTGGCGGCCTGCTGAGATGATGGTATGTCGTCATCCTTACGGGGAGAGGATCGCCAGATACGCCGCCACCAGGGGACGCCGCGATGCGGTGTAGGATCCTGGTCCAATGGGGAAGGGTCGTATTCCGATCCTGCACCATCGGCAGGCGAAAGGGCGGATTCGGGCGGCAGAACGAACTGTTCCTGGGCTTGCCGGACGAGGATGCCGTCTTCGACGAGCTGTACGACCGCACGGCGGCCGATGCCGCGCTGTTCCAGGTATTCGTGCGGCATCTGCAGGCGGCCGACGGAATCGAGGACGACGCGCTCTTCCAGTTGAAGATCGACGTTATCGTCTGCGGCGACCGGTTCGTCAGCGGTGGGCGCGCTGCTACTCTCGCTGTGTTCTACCTCCTCAAGCAACTGCTCCACAGGCATTCCGCTGCCCGCCTGACGAACCATTTCAGTGCTGATTTTTCCGTCCCTGATGCCGATTACGCGGTCGACAACGCGGGCGATATCGCGATCGTGGCTGACGATTATGCTGGTGAGGTTGTAGCGTCGATTCAGTTGGCGGAGGAGCTGCCAGATCTGCTGCGCTGTGACCGAATCCACCTCGCCGGTCGGTTCATCGGCCAAAAGGATCTGGGGCTGATTGGCGAGGGCGACGGCGATGGCGACCCTTTGCTGCTGGCCGCCGGAAAGCTGTGCCAGGCGATGGTGGCTGTGGCTGAGCAGCCCGACGTCGTCGAGCAGCTCGCGGGCGCGCTGCGCGGGGGGAGCGGAGCGTTCACTGGCTGCGATCATGGGCAGCTCGACGTTTTCCTGGGCGGTCAGGTAGGGGATCAGGTTACGCGCGGACTGCTGCCAGACAAAGCCGACGTCGTGCAGCCGATAGTTCTCCAATTCTTTGTCAGGCGCTTTGAGCAGGTTGCGTCCGTTGACGGAGATCTGGCCTGCTGAGGGACGGTCGAGGCCGCCGATTATGTTTAGCAGAGAGGACTTTCCGCTGCCGCTGGCGCCAATAATGGCCATCATCTCGCCACGGCGGATCTCCAGATCAAGACCCTGGAGGGCCACTACTTCGAGCTCTTCGATCTGATAGATTTTGACCAGATTGTCGCAGACGACCAAGGGGGCGTTGTCTGCGGCGGCAACTTGGGTCATGTTGTTACTCCCTCTGCCCCATGCGCAGGACCTGGAAGAGATCGCGGCGTGTACTCCAGTAGAGGATGATCGACTGGGACCCCAAGAGGGCTGTGCCGAAAACGAACGCGAGAATACCGATCTGTACCCAGGCAATGTGGCGTACAAAGGGCGGCAAAGCAAAGATGGGGTCGCCGCTGACGCGGAAGAAGGGTACAAAGAGGTAGGCGGTGGCGATGCCAATCACGACGCCCCAGAGGACGCCAAAAAGGATGACGCCAAGGTATTCGACGCCGACCATTGCGAGTACGAGCCGTGTCTTGAGGCCGACGGCGCGCATGACGCTGATCTGTTGCAAGCGGCCCTGAAGAGAGGCATAGGTATAGACCAGGAGACCGAGGCTGGCAAGCAGGGTAGAGGCGAGGAATCCGACTGACAGTATGCCGTAGAGACCGATGCGCTCAACTCTTTCCTCGTCGAGGGTAAGGAGGGCACGGGCGTCGCTGACGCGGATTGGAAAGATTCCCATTTCCCCGAGACTTTCGATAATCGTCTGGGGAACGGCGTCATCACGGGTCTTCATCCAGATCTGGTGCAGACTCTCATCGCCTACCTGTTCGAACAGGTAGCCCAAATTGCCGACGAATACCTCGGTATCCTCGGGATAGGCGGTAGGAAAGTAGTCGTAAGTGCCTACGATGAGGAATTCGTGTTCAAAGGAGCCGTAGTTAATTGAAACGTCCAGCTTGGTGGTCTGCCCCTCCAGGAGGCGGCTGCGGCGCAGGAAGTTGCGCGAGACGAGAATGCCGTTCGGGTACATTCCGAGTCGATTCATGAGTTCGCCGAGGGAGGCGTAGTTGAAGTCGGACCGATGAAAGGCGACGCGGGGGAAGTCGAACCGATCGATACCGAGAAAGACGGCGTCGATTTGCCGGGAGACACTGGTCTTGGTCTTGTAAACGGCGACGCGGGTTGCGTCTTCGACGCCGGGGATTTCCAGGTAGTCAGCGACGGGCAGCAACCAGGCGCTGATCACTTCGGGATCCGGCTCCTCACCGGGGCCCATTGGTCCGCCCATGTCCGGGGGTGGAATGCCCTGCTGGAAGCGGTAGTCGGCGCCGACCTGGTAGTGGATGCGGTCGGCCAGCCACTGGTCGAGGCTGAGGGCCATAGAGGCGTAGAAGGCGCCAAGGCTGAGGCAGACCATTGTCAGGAAGAGGCTGCCGGAGTAGTGTCTGCCCTGGCGATGCAGCTGAGTTAGGCCCATGTAAGCGACAAATGAGCGGAGGCGGTTGCCGAGGCGATCCATTGGCCCCATGAGCAGTGGAAAAAGATGGGTCAGCACGAGAGCCGAGGTAAAGACGAAGAGAGAAGGAGTCAGGAGCAGGAGTGGATCGCGAAATGGATCACCGCTTGGCTCCCAGCCGATGATGCCGAGTGTGCCGCGCTGGCTCAGCTGGCGATAGGCGTACCAGGAGAGTGCAATGAGAGCGCCATCACCGATGAGCAGAAGAGTTGTGATGGCGGCGTGGGGACGCGAGCGGCTGCGCAGATGTTGGACGATGCCGCCGCGAGCGGCGCGTAGAGCAGGGAGGGCTCGCGCCAGCACAAGGAGCAGCAGGGCGAGCCCGATGAGACGCCAGTCGACTTCAAAGAGGGTGGCCGGGATGCCGGCGCGCGGTGTGAAGACTAGAAAACCTGATGCCAACCCCATGGCGCGGGCCATGATATAACCGGCTCCGAGGCCCAGGGGGATGCCGACTACGAGCAGGAGCAGGGTTTCGAGCAGGATTAGGAAGGCGACAAAGCGGCGGCCGGCGCCGCGCGAGGCGAGGATGGCGACCTCTTCCTGTTGAAACTGGGCGGTCACGTGCGAGAGGATCCACAGAAAGAAAAGAAGCAGACCCAGGGCAGGCAGGCTGAAGCCGACCAGGAGCGCGGACAGGCTGGCTCTTCGCTGCAGATAGCGGTTCAGTGGCAGCTCTGGCGAGACATCCATCTTGGTGCCGGGGAAGCGCAGGTCGGCGCGGCTGGGCACAAAGCGCAGACCGTTGGCGACGGAGTCGGCTTGATGGAGATGCATGGTTTCTTCGTCGGGGCTGAGGTACCAGACGGCGATGCCGGTTTTGCGGCTGATCTCCGGTTCGATTGAGCGGCGATAGACGCTATCGGTGACGAGCAGGAGTTTGCGCCAGGAGATGGTGGTGGCAGACCAGTAGAAGTCGGAGGGGTCGGAGGGGCTCCAGATTCCGGCAACGGTCATTGGGATTGCGTTGCCGGAGGCGCCCTCGATCATTTGGTAGGATTCGCCGACCTGGAATCCCATTTCGGTGGCTTTTTCTTCAAACACCCAGACGTGTACATTGCCGTCGCTACTCTCGGTTCCAAAGGGCAGTCCATCGACGATGTCGATGCGTTCGCCGATGTTGGTGACGACGGCGAACTGCACATTTTCGACGATTGTGTTGTCTTTCAGATCGGTGTAGGTTGGGTCGTCTTCCTTCGGCTGAATGACCATGCCGGGGCTGGCGACATAGGTGAGCGTATCGGCCACGGCGAGGCCGGTCTCTTTTTCGACGATGCGCCGAAAGTCGGTTTCGAGGCGCAGGGCATTATCCAGCGGGAGGGCGCTGGTCTTGGGCACTATATAGTAGAAGCGCATGGTGAGGGGCGGACGATGGAAGATGGCGCCGACGGAAGCCAGTTCGTCCTGGAGGAGGAGGTAGCTAACCCCTTGAGAAAAGACGGGAATACTTGCCACCATACCGATGGCGAGGACGATACTCAGCAGGGACAGCAGAGTAAGGCTGGGCCGACTGATGAGACGGCGCAGCGCAAGGCCGAGAAAGGGGAGACGTGAAGGCATCTATCGTCCCACTATGACGTCGCCTTCTTCGAGACCCTCCAGCACTTCGACCACACCCTGGCTTTCGAGACCGGTGCGGATATCGATGCGGCGCTGGCGGTCACCATCCTGGACGACGACAAAGGTGCGGCCTCCGAAACGACGCACGGCCGCGTCGGGCAGCACGAGAGTATCGTCGCGCACGGCAGCGACGACTTGGATGTTGATAAACTCACCTGCGGCGAGCGGCGGAGACTCGCCTTCGACAGAGAGGTGGATGGAGCCTGGGTATCCGGGCGTGAAGCGGTCGCCTGAGGAGATTGTCGGTAGTTTGGCGACACGAACGGGGAATGGCTCATCCTGTGCCCAACGGTGGATTGCGGTCAGTTCCTGGTCGAGGACCAGGTCGCCGACGCGAGCGCTCTGGCTGGAGACAATCAGTTCAACGGGCTGCGGTTCAACGATGACCACAAAGGGGGAGAAGGCGGGTACGTCGGCGCGGCGTTGTGGAAGTTCGAGGGGGCCGCGCATACTGTTCAAATTGATTCCCACGGCCACGACCTGACCAGAAAATGGGGCGCGGATACGGCGTTCCTCAACCTGGCGCTCGAGGGCGGCGACGGCTAACTGGGCGCGGGCGACGGCTTGTTCGAGGGAGGGGTCTACGCGACTTTCTACCTGACTCAGGTTCAGTTGTGCCAGTTCGAGTGCGACTTCCTGGAGGCCGATCTGGTCGGAGTCGCCTGTGTTGCGTGCTTGTGCCAAGAGCAGTTCGACGCGGCGCACTTCCAGTTGGGCTCTTCTCAGGTCAAAGCTCAGTTCGTTTTCATAGACCCAGAGCACGCTTTCGGCCCTGGAAAGATCGAGTCGGGCCTGTTCCAGCTGTTCCAGCAGGTCGGGCATAATCAGTTCGGCGAGGACTTGACCTTCTTCGGCCTGTTCGCCTTCGCTGACCAGAATTGCACCCAATTTACCGTCTACTGCAAAGGCGAGAGGTTCCCAACGCAAAGGAGCTACTTCGGCGATGAGCTGGAAGCGATCTTCGACGGTGCCGCGCATAACCATATACGTTTTCTGTTCGGACAGCACTGGTGTTGGCCAGGGCGTGGGTGTCGGCACAGCGCGTACAGGCGTGAGGCAGCCGGCGATCACGGACGCCAGAAGGGGCAACAGCAGAAGTATGCTGCGGGACATGCGGGAGCGGGCCTTGGATCCGGGTGACGATGAGGCTGGCATCTTAGGTAAGGTGGCTAGTGTTTCGTGACGAGTGGACAGGTGTGTGCGCCGGGTGGGAACAAAGAGCAGAGTTGATTTGCGAAGCGAATTGTATCGGACAGGCTCTCATTCCGGCGTTCAACGACTAGGCTAATGGTAAACGCTTTTGTTGTCAACTCATTGGAGCGACAGGGCATACCAGATTTGGGTTGGAAACAGTTTGGCGGGGAGATTGTGGCGGCGGTGGCAGGAATCAGTTACCGGCTTTTCGAGAGACGCAGGGCATGCGAAGAGCCTGGCCATACGGGGAGGTCCGTTGATTCAGGGGGGCACAGGGGCAGGCCTTGTGCCTGCCCCTACCTGAGCGTTTGGGGGGAATACTGTTCGCCAGACACGATGCTGGGGAAGAATAAACACGGTCGCTGCCAGAGGGATACGAGAGATCACCCCCATTTCGGGCTGCGCCCCCGACACCGCTGGCACCGTTCAGGCTTTCTCCGCAAGGTCTTTGGTTGGCGGCAGGCACACTGTTGGACAGTGGCAACGCTGCGAAGAAGGCGCACAGGTCGGTTAGGCATGTTTTTGTAGGGGGGCGTTGCGGGGGCGCAGCCCCTGCACAAGGGAGGCCGCTTGCGGCCGACCGCACAACTGCAGTGGTCAGTGGTTAGTTGTGAGAGGCGGCGCATCGCATGCTTCAGAGTTGAACACGGGCTGGACATGGATTGGTCGCTGGGGGCGGTTGTGGGTTAGACGCTTGCGTTCCGGGGATAGGGCGGTTTGGGGAGGCGCGAATTGGCTATGGCTGGGTAGTAGGCTTTGGTGTTTCGAATGCCTTTCTGTGGTTGTGTTCTCTGTGGCTCTGTGTTACCGTACTCTAATTGTCTTTTGCTGCCTTAGCGGCGGCATTGGGCATGATTGTTTGGAATGAGTTCGACGGTCAGTGCTTGTTGGACCCTCCGGCTTTCGCCGGGGGCGCATCTGGGTCCCGCACATGTTGGTGGGGCCCGCTCCGGCCCAAAAGTAGACTGGTCAGAACGGAACGCGCTAGACGCCTGGCAAAGGAATTGCTAGAGGCTGGAGCACAGATGAATAGAACAGAATTACTGCGCCGAAGCGGTATGTGGATAGAGACCGCACTGGCCGGTTCATTGCCACCCCCTGTGCGCCGGGTCATGCGCATCGAGCTATCGATGTCGCTGGCCTACGGCGTATTCTACGCCTCGATCATCCCCTTCACACCTGTCGTCATGCGCCGATTGGGCGCGAGCGTCGATACGCTGGCGCTATATTCATCGCTGGTCTACATCGGATCTGTCTTTACCTCCTTCAGCGTGGTGCTGATGCGCCGACGCCGCACCATCAACTTGATCGTCTTCTGCTGGCTGCTGGGGCGTTCGTTGTTCCTGCTCACGGCATTCATTGCCGGGGCGATACCGCTGATGGTGATCGGCATCCTGCTTATGGTGTTGGAGGAGTTTGCTGTTCCGGCTTACACACGTGTAATCCAGAGGATTTATCCGGAAACCGGGCGCGGTAAAGCGATGTCTGCAGTGCGCCTGGGGATGGTTTCGGTCATTCTTCTGGTCACGCCGCTGGCTGGTTGGGCATTGGATCATGCAGGGCATCAGGTGCTCTTTCCGATTGGCGCGCTGTTTGGCATTCTGGCGACATATTTCTTTACGCGCATTGACCTGGACGAGGGACAACTGCCGCCACGCGAGACCAAGACTTTTGCCGACCTTTGGCAAATTGTGCGCAGTGATCGAAACTTTGCGGTCTATCTTTTCGGTAACACGCTGTTTGGCCTGGGCGGTTTGCTGGCATGGCCGCTTCATCCGATCGTGCAGGTGGACCGTTTGCAACTGTCCTATTCGGAAATTGGATTCCTGGGTTTGATCGAGTCGTTGACCTGGCTGCTGAGTTATCTGGTGTGGGGGCGGATGATCGACAAACGGGGAGGTCTATCTGTCGTGCGTGCGATCACGGCAATCTCAATTGTGACGCCTCTCAGCTACATGACGGCCCAGAGCCTGTGGATGTTGATACCGTCGGCAGTTGCACGGGGAATGGGGATGGCGGGCTTTGAATTAGGGCGAATCAACGCGGGTATACAGCTGGCGGATCCTGATCGGGTGACCGAGTATGCCGCGATCCAGTCGACGGTGGTCGGGCTGCGGGGTCTCTTGACGCCGGTGGTGATGGTGGGACTTCTGCGGCTGGGGGTGCCGCACGGCGGCATCTTCCTGATCAGTGCTGTTGTTCTGGCACTGGGATGGGTGTCGTTTGGTTGGGTGAAGGCGCCATTGCCGACGGACGAGGGCTTCGGCGAACGCCGGAAGCTGCGCTACCGCTGGCCGTTCCGGCGACGGATTACACGCTTGTGATTGGGAATGGCGGGGGATTTGGGGAACTGCAGGGGATGAGGGGAACGGCAGGACAGCCCAAGAACAAGGGGCGAGAGGCTTTTGGTCGCAGGTAGAACCGGAATCATTACAGGGTGGCACAGGTGTGACAGTTCTTGAAGTCTAGTGGAATTTACATTAGAGATAGACTGGTGGGAAGGGGTTTCTTGCCAGACGCCAGTTATTGCCTTTGGATGAGGCTGGAGCAAAGATGAAAGCAACTGAATTGTTGAACCGAACCGGTATGTGGTTAGAGACGGCTCTGGCCGGTTCGTTGTCGCCGGCTGTGCGCCGGTTCATGCATATCGAACTTTCGATGTCACTGGCCTATGGCATTTTTTATGCTTGTATCATTCCTTTCACGCAGGTTGTGCTGCGCCGATTGGGCGCTTCGGTCGATATGCTGGCGCTGTATACGGCGCTTCTCTTTGTCGGCTCGGTATTTACTTCGTTCAGCATTGTGATAATGAGGCGGCGGCGGACGATCAATATAATCGTTTTCTGCTGGCTGTTGGGGCGTTCGCTGTTTTTGCTGACCGCGTTCGTGACGGGCGCGGTGCAGTTGATGGCAGTAGGCATCGTCTTCTGGCTGCTGGAAGCATTTGTGATCCCGGCTTATACGCGGGTGATCCAGAAGATTTATCCTGAGAGCGGGCGAGGGAGGGTGATGTCCACGGTGCGGATGGGGCGTGTTTCGATGATTCTTCTGGTCACGCCCCTAGCCGGCTGGGCAATGGACCAGGTAGGGTACAGGGTTCTTTTTCCCATCGGCGCGCTCTTCGGCATACTGGCCACTTTTCTCTTCACGCGCCTTGACTTCGACGAGGGGGAGTTGCCGCCGCGCAAAACCAAGGCGTTTTCCGATCTGTGGCAGATCGTGCGCACGGACAGGAATTTTGCCATCTATCTGGTCAGCTACTCGCTGTTTGGGCTGGGCGGGTTGCTGAGCTGGCCGTTGTACCCGGTGGTGCAGGTGGACCGCCTGCAACTCTCCTATTCTGATATTGGATTGCTGGGATTGGTGGAGTCGGTTACCTGGCTGTTCAGTTATCTACTGTGGGGGCGGACGATCGACAAACGGGGCGGCCTGTTTGTGGTGCGCGCCATCTCCTTAATATCGATTGTTACGCCCGTCACTTACATGTTTGCACAGAACATTTGGATGTTGCTGCCGTCGGCTATCGCGCGCGGCCTGGGGATGGCGGGCTTCGAGTTAGGGCGAATTAGCGCCGGGATTCAGCTGGCTGACCCTGACAGGGTGACGGAGTATGCTGCGATTCAGTCGACGATTGTAGGGCTGCGGGGTCTGGTGGCGCCGGTGGTGACGGTCGTGCTGCTACGGATGGGGGCGCCGCACAGCGCCATATTCCTCTTGAGCGTGTTGTTCTCGGGGTTGGGGTGGTTTATGTTTGGCCGGGTGGAGGCGCCGACGCCGGGAGATGAGGGTTACAGCGAGAGGCAGAAGTTGCGGTACCGGTGGCCGTTCCGGCGGCGGATTGCGCGGGTGTAGTTGGGGTGTGTTGGCAGTGCATACGATCCTTTGATGGTGCAAACCAGGGCTGGTTGACTTTCGCCTATACCGAGAAGTGCAGGGGCAAGACTCAGTCTATCCATTAAGGGCGGCAAAGAACACCTTTTTTTTTGAACCACGGAGGACGCGGAGGGGCGCGAAGAACGGCAACGGCAACACCTTTTAACCACGGAGGGCCACGGAGGAACACGGAGAACGGCAACTGCAACACCTTTTGTCCACGGAGAACTGCGGGGGTTAAGGGGCTGAGACAGGATGTGGGGTGGAAGACACTGTCGACTAGACGCAATGCTGGGGAAGAATAAGCACGGTGGTCTAGTTAGGGCGGGGCGTTGCGGGGGCGCGGAACTGCAGGGGTCAGGGGTCAGTGATTGGGGAGTGGTTGGCAGGGTTAGCGCGGGCTGTTGGGGGGCTTGCGCTGGGCAGGTGGGAGAATGATTTTTTGTGGGAGGCTTGGTTGGGTTGGCGCCTGTGTGGGTGTGTGATAGGGTACTGGCAGTGTCCGGCGCTGCCATGGAGGCGTGCCGGGTTATTGGATTTTTGGACGAGTTCGACCGTCCTCTTATGTTGGACGCTCCGGCCCGAATGTTAATTGGTCAAGACGGATTGCATGCACGAGGCCAGGCATAGGCAGTGCCTGAGGCTGGGGCAGAGATGAATACAAATGAATTACTGAGCCGGGCTGTCATTTGGATCGAGACGGCGCTGGCCGGCTCACTATCGCCCTCCGTGCGCCGGGTCATGCATGTCGAGCTTTCGATGTCGCTGGCCTACGGCGTTTTTTATGCCATAATCTTCCCCTTCACACAGGTTGTGCTGCGTCGTTTGGGCGCCAGCGTTGATATGCTGGCGGTGTATACGGCTCTTGTGTTTGCCGGCTCGGTCTTCACTTCGTTCAGCATCGTCTTGATGCGGCGGCGGCGAACAATCAACATTATCGTTTTCTGCTGGCTGCTGGGGCGTTCGCTCTTTCTGCTCACCGCGTTCGTGACAGGCGCGACGCAGCTGATGGCGATCGGCATTGCCTTCTGGCTGTTGGAAGCGTTTGTCATTCCGGCGTACACGCGCGTTATTCAGAAGATCTATCCTGACAGCGGGCGTGGGAAGGTGATGTCGGCGGTGCGGATGGGGCGGGTTTCGGTTATTCTGCTGGTCACGCCCCTGGCTGGATGGGCATTGGACAGGGTAGGGTACCAGGTCCTGTTCCCTATTGGGGCGCTCTTTGGCATTCTGGCCACATTTCTTTTCACGCGCATTGATTTCGACGAGGGGGAATTGCCGCCGCGCAAAACGAAGGCGTTTTCGGATCTGTGGCAGATTGTACGGAGCGACAGGAATTTTGCCGTCTATCTGATCAGTTACTCGCTGTTTGGGTTGGGTGGGTTGCTGAGCTGGCCGCTATACCCGGTTGTGCAGGTGGACCGTTTGCAACTCTCCTATTCGGAAATCGGATTACTGGGGTTAGTGGAGTCGGTAACCTGGTTTTTCAGCTATTTGCTGTGGGGACGGACGATCGACAAACGGGGCGGCCTATTTGTCCTGCGGGCAATCACGGCGATCTCAATTGTGACGCCACTCACTTACATGTCAGCACAGAGTTTGTGGATGCTGATGCCGTCGGCTATTGCGCGGGGTATGGGGATGGCGGGCTTTGAGATGGGGCAGATCAGCGCGGGAATACAGCTGGCGGACCAGGACAGGGTGACGGAGTATGCGGCGATCCAGTCGACTGTGGTTGGGTTGCGGGGTATGGTAGCGCCGGCAATCACAGTGGGGCTATTAAGGCTGGGGGCGCCGCACAGCGCGATATTCCTGCTGAGCGCGCTGTTCTCGTTGCTGGGGTGGGTCATGTTTGGACGGGTTGAGGCGCCGACGCCGGGTGACGAGGGTTACAGCGAGCGGCAGAGGCTGCGTTACCGGTGGCCGTTCCGGCGGCGAATTACGCGGGTGTAGTTGGGGGGTGTTGGGAGTGCATACGATCTCTTGATGGTGCAAACCAGGGCTCGTTGACTTTCGCCTATACCGGGACATACAGGGGCAAGACTCAGTCTATCCATGAAGGGCGGCAAAGAACACCTTTTTTTGAACCACGGAGGACGCGGAGGGGCACGAAGAACGGCAACGGCAACACCTTTTAACCACGGAGGGCCACGGAGGAACACGGAGAACTGCAACTGCAACAACTTTTGTCCACGGAGAACTGCGGGGGTTAAGGGGCTGAGACAGGATGTGGGGTGGAAGACACTGTTGGCTAGACACCTTGCTCTAGACACATTGCTCTAGACACATTGCTGGGGAAGAATGAGCACGGTGGTCTAGTAAGGGCGGGGCGTTGCGGGGGCGCAGCCCCTGCACAAGGGAGGGCCGAAGGCCCGACCGCCCAAAAAACAGAGAATCTGGAGAGAGTAGACATCTTCACTCGCCTCATTCAGTTCGTAATTCGATTGTGGCTTAGTCGTTACTCCTAACTTAAGAAAACATGCTTCGGGAGAAGCAGTCTCAGCCTGGTGCCATGTCCGAACTTTGAAAGTCAGGCGAGACAGGTTGCTTGCTCGCGGGTGCCAAGTATTGGTAGGATGGCACCTGTGTAGCCAGAAACTGACAAGAACGACAATCTGCGGGAAGAAGTGCTCTGCGGGAAGAAGTGCTCTGCGGGAAGGAGTACTCTGCGGAAAGAAGTACAAGAGAATACGCGGGCTACCAGGGACTCATCCTGCGGCAAAGTCAAGGATAATCTCAAACCAGCTGAATACTCCTGTGAATCTCAGGCAAAGTATAGGCTACCTGATTTGAGTGTAGGGAATCGGAATGGGGTCGATCCACTTGAGAAGTACTCGCGGCAAGAGTTGCTAAGAATCATTTACGAAGAAGAGGAGCGGCTCTCCTTATAAGGCTGAAGGAAAGGCGCTGAATCCGCTCCTTTGACACCTCGCAAGTTGACCACAGAAAGGAAACATATGAATACATATCGCGCCGGATTGGTCGGATGCGGCCGGATTGGCACTCTTTGGGAGACTGACCCGCCGACGCCGCTTACGCATGCGGGCGGAGTGGCGGTGTGCGCGCAGACGGAACTTGTGGCTGGGGCGAGCCGGGGGAACGAACATCTGCAGGTGTTTGGGCGGATGTGGGATGTGGACGCGCTCTATCTGGACTACCGGCAGATGTTGGAGAAGGAGAATCTGGATATTGTGTGCGTGGCGACGCATCCTGGGCTGCACCGGGACATCGTGGAGGTGGCGGTCGAGAACGGCGCGAAGGGCATCCTGTGTGAGAAGCCGCTGGCGCTGAGCCTGGAGGACGGCGACGCGATTGTGGCAGCCTGCCGGAGCACTGGGTGTGTGCTGTCGGTGAATCACTCGCGGCGCTGGAACCCGGCTTTCATCAAGGCCAAAGAAATGCTCGATGACGGCGCCATAGGTGATTTGATTTCGATGCTCGGCATCTGCCAGGGGGTTAAACCGTTCCCGGCGTGGACGGCGGACGAAGAAGGGCCGCTGATCCACGATGCCGTGCATACGTTCGACCTGTTTCGCATCTATGCAGGCGATGTCAAGTCTGTAGTAGGCACTGCGCACCGCCGTCACCGCGAAGAGTTTCGCGTCGAAGACATCAGCGACGCGATCTTCAGTTTCCATTCGGGCGTCAGCGCGGTCAGTATGGCAAATGAATTGACCCGATATGCCCGCTTTGGGATCGAGTTGCAAGGTACCGACGGCGTCATCAGCCTGGAGTATGCCGGCAACCAGTGGCTGCTGGGCGTTGACACGACCGACCACCTCAATGAACCGGATTCTCGCATCGAGTGGTACACGTTGGAGCCGCAGCCGTTTCCGGCAATCGAGGAGGCGAGCTCGATCCAGCTGGCGGTGGAGGAGCTGGTGCGCTGCATCGAGGACGGGGGAGAACCGAGCTCGAATGGCGAAGACGGGGTTGCCTCGCTGGAGATGGTAATGGGCATTTACGAGTCGCAGAGGCAGGGGAACCGCCCGGTGGAGCTGCCCCTGGCCGATCGTTCATCGCAGCTGTACATGCTGCGGGACGAAGGGCACTTCTGATATTGGCGGGGAACATGAAGGAGGGGCCGCAATGAAACATCTCTTTATCGATGATCACGAGGTCGAGGAGATCGACAATCTGGCGCGCAAGCTGCACCAGCCGCAGAAGGCGCGTGACAATGTCGTGCTCCGGCCTGAGTACCGCTGGGAGAACAACTCGATTCAGATGCGGACGACCCCGGTCTGGTTACCGGATGAGGGGGTCTTCAAGGCAATCTACCTGTCCAGCGCGGAGGGATTGGATCCCGAAGTCAAGTCGGATGTGACGGGTGCGCCGGCCGGCGGTGAGCGTTTCGCCTGCTACGCCACTTCGGAGGACGGCGTGAACTGGGAGAAGCCGTTCCTGGGCCTCTATGAATATGAAGCGCCGACCTGGCGAGGAACGCCAGTCGGGGGCGAAAACAACATTCTTCCCAGCGCGATTGGAATGCTGCAGGGGCCGATTTACGACCCGCACGATCCGGATCCACGGCGCCGCTTCAAGGGGCTTCGTTATGGCGGGAGCGAGCTGCGCTCGTTGGTGTCGGCTGACTTTTTGCATTGGGAGGAGCTCGATATTCCCTCTCTTCACAGCCATGATGAGTCGCACCTGACTTACGACGAAGCACGAAGGCAGTTTATTGCCGCGGCTAAACGGAACGGACCCTACGGGCGATCATGGCAGCTGTATACGAGCGAGGATTTCGCCAACTGGACAGAGCATGGGCTGATCTTTCATGCGGACCAGACGGACCAGGAGAACGGAAATGTTCGGCTGCAGCGTTTCTTCGACGACCCAGACTATCTGTCACCTATTTTTAACCGGCCGGAGGAGTGGCGCACGGATGTCTACAACTTCCCGATATTCCCCTACGAGGGTCTGCACCTGGCGATGCCGGTAATGCACCATTGGGCGGGCAAACATCCTCCTCTTTATGAAAACGTAGACAGCCGCAAGTCGGTGGAACTGGCTTCCAGCCGCAATCTGGTGGACTGGGAGCGGGTGGCGGGCCGGGCGCCTTTCATGGAACAGTCACCGGTTCGCGACGGCGAGACGTACGATACGGGCCAGATCGTAGTTTTGAACAGGCCAGTACAGCGCAACAACGAGCTGTGGTTCTACTATATGGGCCTCCGCTATCGCAATCTATCGTTTGAAGACGTACGCAACAGGCGCTATCTGGATGCGAGCGCGATCTGTCTGGCGCGGTTGCGGATGGACGGGTTCGTTTCGCTCAAGGGGGGCGTTGAGTGGGGATCGGTGCTTAGCCGGCCGGTGCAGGTCAGCGGCGATACTTTGCATGTGAATGCGGATTCATGGCGGGGCCGTGTGTTGGTCGATGTGATCGACGCCGGTAGCGGGCAGCCTATTGAGGGCTACACGAAAGATGACTGCGTTCCCGCGATCATTGACAGCATAGATGCGTGCGTCCAATGGCGGGGCGGGCGCGATCTGACAGAGATGAAGGGGAAAACAGTTCGACTGCGATTTCATTTGTGGCAGGCGGAACTGTATTCCTACTGGTTTGAATAAGGCTAAATGGATTTCTCTACCGTTGAGGGCAACAGCCTTACAGAAGCGGGTTGTCCGCTCTTTCGACATCGCAACAGGAACGGAGTTTCAAGATGAAACGACTTGAGGGGAAAACAGCTCTGGTCACCGGGGCGTCGCTCGGAATCGGGCGCGGTATCGCGCTCTGTCTGGCGGAGGAGGGGGCCAATGTGGTGGTGAATTACCGCACGTCCGAGGCCGAGGCCAAAAGCGCGGCGGAGGAGATCCGGCAGATGGGCGGTGAGGCGCTGGTTTGGCAGGCGGACGTTTCTGATCGCGACGCGATCGCGGCGATGATAGAGGGCGGGGTCGAGCGCTTCGGCCGCATTGATGTGGCGGTTGCTAACGCGGCAGTCTCTATTCGTGAGTCGGTGGTGGAGGCGAAGTGGGAAAACGTGTTGCGTACGTTTGAGGTTACGCAGTTCGGCGTTTTTCACACTTGCCAAATGGCGGCGCAGCAGATGCTGAAACAGCCACAAACGGGTCGGAGCCGCGGCAAGATTGTGGTTATCAGCTCGGTTCACGAGGAGATCGCTTTCCCCAGCAGCGGGGCGTATAACATGTCGAAGGCGGCGATTAATCACCTGGCGCGGACGATGGCGGCGGAGCTGGCCGGGGACCGCATCAATGTCAACGTGATCAATCCTGGCTGGATTGATACGCCAGGGGAACGCAGTTTTTACAGCGAAGAGGACATAGCCGAAGGCGGAAAGCGCATCCCCTGGGGGCGGATAGGGGTGCCGGAGGACATTGGCAAGGCGGCGGCCTATCTGGCCAGCGATGATGCCGATTACGTGACGGGCTCGATCCTGCGGGTAGACGGTGGCTTCGTGCATGGACTTGTGCTGCCAGAACCGGAGGAGGGCAGTGGTTAGTGGTCGGTGGTCAGTGACGGTCGCTTGGGGATGGACAGAGTAAGGCGTGTGCGGTTTGGCTTAAGAAGCTGGATTCAAGACGGGAGCGTCAGATGAGAGTTGCGACGGGCGGGCTCAGCCATGAGAGCAGTACGTTTACGCCGGTGCCGACGACGATAGAGAGCTATCGGGAGAGGTTCCTGCTTGAAGGCGACGATATTCTCAACACGTTCGCGGGGACGAATACACCGATAGGGGGCTTTATCGCGGGCGCGCAGGCACACGATTTCGAGCTTATTCCGACACTGTTCGGCGAACCTCAGCCGAGCGCGCCGACGCCGCGGCCTTTGTATGACGAACTGCTGGGCCGCATATTGGACGGGATCGCGAAAGCGATGCCGTTGGACGGCGTGCTGCTGGAACTTCACGGCTCGATGGCGGTGGGGGACCTTGACGCGGCGGACGGGCTGGGGGATGCGGAGGGTCATCTGCTGGCGGCGGTGCGGGAGACGGTCGGGCCGGATGTGCCGGTGCTGGCGCAGCTTGACATCCACTCGAATGTATCGCAGCAGATGGTAGAGCAGGCCGATGTCCTGATTGGGCGTGAGACATTTCCGGAGATCGACATGGCGGCGCGCGGGCGCGAGTGCGCGGATGTGTTGGTGCGCGTTGTCCGGGACGGTTTGCGCCCGACGATGGCTCTGCACCAGATCCCAATGATCTGGGGGCAGAACCAGGTGACCGCGCATCTGCCGATGCGGGATGCCATTGCCGAACTGCACGGCATTGAGGCGTTGCCGGGTGTTGTGTGCGGATCGATTGCGACGTGCTTTTACCTGGCTGATGTGCCCGATATGGGTGCTTCGGTCTACGTGGTGACCGATGACGACCAGGCGTTGGCCCAGGAGTGTGCCGACCGATTGGGCAGTTGGATTTATGCACGGCGGGAGGATTGGCAGTTGGAACTGTCCTCGGCCCGGTCTGCGTTAGAAGAAGCGCAGGCAGTGGGAAGATACCCTATCATAGTGGCTGATGTGCGGGACAACACGGGCGGCGGGTCGCCGGGCGACAGCACTGGTGTGTTGCGCACTTTCATTGACATGCAGATAGAGGACGCATGCGTGCTCTATATCGTCGACCCTGAAGCGGTCGCACGCTGCCACCAGGCCGGTGTTGGCGCCCGCCTGTCGTTAGAGGTTGGGGCGAAGTCGTCGCCTTTGCAGGGAACGCCGGTACCGATGGAGGTGGAGGTTGCAGCTGTGTCGGACGGGGCTTTTCAGTATGACGGGCCTATGTATGCGGGGTTGAGCGGAAATATGGGGCCGTCGGCGCATGTCGTTCAGGATGGCATCCACGTGTTGCTGGTGAGCAGGCGGGAGCAGCCATTTGATACGGCGTTTTCCCGTTCGCTCGGTCTCGACCCGCGGCAGATGCGGTACATCTGCGTGAAGTCCGCAGCCCATTTTCGCGCGGGATTTGAGTCATGGGCGGGCGCGATTCACGTAGTGTCCGAGCCGAGCTTGCATAATCTGGACGATCTATCGTTCCGACGCCTCGGCCGCGAGCTATATCCGCTGACTACGCGGACATAGCTTTTTTTCTTTATGCCCAACCAGAAAGGTGAGAGGCGCTGTTGCGCCTCTCGTTTCACTTTACGGCATTTTTGGAATTTGTTGCTGGAGAGCGCCCCCGGTAGGAGTCGAACCTACGGCCAAAGGTTTAGGAAACCTCTGCTCTATCCTCTGAGCTACGGGGGCAAGTAAACCTGCACACGCTGCAAAACGATAGCATAAAGCTCCTGACTGGTCAAAGAAAACACCTGATTCCGCCGTTGTTGCCCGACTGTGCTTGAGCGGTACTCGGCGATTGCGTCGATATCGACTTTGTTTCGATTGTGGTTGCAAAGTTCGGCGATATGGCCGGGCTGATGTACAATCGGCGGATATGAAGTGCCCATCCTCTGTAAATTGGCGCGATTTTGAGGCCCGCCCCTTCCACGAATAGAGGCTCTGCATGCAGACCGCACAGGATTTTTCGCGTGGTGTACTGAGTAATGTCGGCGATGTGATCGTCGGCAAAGAAGAGGTGATCGAGCACCTGCTGATTGCGCTGCTGTGTGAAGGTCATGTCCTGCTTGAGGATGTGCCCGGCGTGGGCAAGACGATGATGGCGCGGGCGCTGTCGGTCAGCCTGGGGGTGGACTTTCGGCGGCTGCAGTGTACGCCCGACCTGCTCCCCAGCGACATCACGGGCACGAGTATTTTTAACCAGGAGACGCGTCAGTTCCAGTTCATAGCCGGCCCAGCGTTTACACATGTTCTGCTGGCGGACGAGATTAACCGGACCACGCCGCGTACGCAGGCGGCGTTACTGGAATGTATGGGTGAACAGCAGATCACGGCCGACGGTGTAACCCGTCAACTGCCGCGCCCGTTCATGGTAATCGCCACGCAGAACCCAGTGGAGTATGAAGGCACCTTTCCTTTGCCAGAGGCCCAGCTTGATCGCTTCCTGTTCAAGCTGAATCTGGGCTACCTGTCGGATAAGGAGGAGGGGGAGATGCTGATCAGTTTGGGACACCGGCATCCGATCGAGACTCTGGAGGCGGTGGTCGACGGGCACAATCTGCCGGAACTGGCGGAACAGATTTGGCAGGTGACCGTGGCGGACAGCATCCGCGAATACATCGTTGCGCTGGTACAGGCGACGCGCAGCCACCCGGATTTGGCGTTGGGCGCGAGCCCGCGCGGATCGCTGGCACTCTATCGCGGCTCGCAGGCGCGGGCTGCGCTGCGAGGCCGGGATTACGCGCTGCCTGACGATGTGCAAGCGCTGGCGCTTCTGGCGCTGCCGCATCGCTGCATTGTGCGCTCGGACGCGGCGCTGCGGGGCCGTACCGCGGAACAGATCATTACCGAACTGCTGGAGGAGACTACGCTCAATTTGGGCGATGAGATGGAGGATTGGACGGAGGCCCCCGCTGCTGTAGTGCAGGAGTAGTCATTTGTTTGATCTCTTCTTTCTTCTCCTTTTTCTGTTCGGGTTCGCCGTTTTTCTACGGATGGACTGGATATACTACGTCTTCTATGTGGTCGGAGGCGTCTGGATAATCAGTCACTGGTGGACCCGGCGCAGTCTACGCAAACTGAACGTCTCGCGGCGGGTGCCGGCCAAGGCATTTGCCGGCGAAACGATCCGGAGCGATGTAAACTTTCACAACCGGAGCCGCCTGCCGATACCCTGGTTACGGCTGCAGGAGAATATCCCGATCGACCTGCGAGCGGTCGATGAGTACAGCACGATCATCAGTATCGGCGGAAGATCTTTGACCAGGCGCCGGTTTGCGCTGCACTGTCATCGCCGCGGCTACTATGAGATTGGGCCGCTTAACCTCCATACCGGCGACCTGTTCGGGTTTGCCGAATCCTCGTGGCAGGAGACGGGCGCACACCTACTGACTGTCTACCCCAAAGTCTACTCTCTGGCCGATCTGGGCCTGCCCAGCCTGCTGCCCTTCGGCGATATTCGCAGCCCGCATCGATTATTTCAGGATCCATCGCGTATGGCTGGCGTTCGTCCATACGCGAGCGGCGACAGTATGCGCCACATACACTGGCGGGCCAGTGCGCACGAGGACACGCTGTTGGTGAAGAAGTTTCAGCCTTCGATGGCGCTCAGCACGACAGTTGTGCTTGATCTGGACCGCAGCTCCTACCCATATCGAGAGGAGTACGGCGGCAGCGAATGGGCGGTAGTGCTGGCGGCGTCTCTGGCCAGTCATGTGGCCGAGCAGAGGCAGGAGATTGGATTTCTCAGCAACGGGGAGGATCCCCGTTCGGGCGAAGAGGTTCTGGCGATCCCCGCGCGCAATGGGCGCGGCCATCTGATGGGGATACTTGAGATTTTGGCGCGCATTCAGTTGAGGGAGGTGCGCAACGCCGATGGAGACGCGTCGACCCGTAAGCCCGGTGCGGCCGAACGGACGACGACCGACGGTTCCGAAGAGGAAGAGTGGAGCTCGCCCATTGCTCTGCCGAACTGGTTGCCGGTGCGGGTGGCGCATCTGAGCTGGGGGTCGACGTTGATTGTAGTGACACCCAGCCTGACTGAGAATCTAGTCTGGCTGCTGCACGGCATGTACCGCCGGGGAATCAATGTGTACGTGCTTGCCTGCACGCTGCAGCCGCAGTTCAAGCGGATGCAGGAGCAGGCGGAGGCCCTGGGCGTTACCTCGCATCAGACGATTTGGGAATCGGACCTGTTGAATTTGCAGAGTTAGTCGAGGTTAGTCGAGAGACGGATGGTAGAGACAGATAGTTCGCAACAGCGACTCGGATATGATAATGCCTGGCAGGACTCTCTTTTGCGTCCGGCTGTCATCGCGGCGTTAGTTGGCTGCATTCTGGTAGCGCTGGTTTCGTTCATCCGGCATATCGGGCCGGGGCTGCCCGCCGCCTATATCAATATCTTGCGAATCACCTCGATTGGAGCGGCGCTGGTAGGCTGTTATACGACTACGGTTCTGGTACGTCCGGGGCACCGCCAGCGGAGGACGACGACTTTTCGACTTGCGGAGCTTGGTTTGATCCTTTTTGTCGCCCGCTTCGCGCTGTGGTCAACGGTCGAAGGCTGGCCGGCTCCTGCGGCAATGATTCTGCAACCGTTTGGTGTTTTTCTCACGCTAGGTTTCGTCATCAACGCGATTCTGATCCTGATCGCCTGGGGAATGGCCGTGCTGGTGACCAATGATTTTCTGGCGATGGGTTTGCAAGCGGACGAGCTGGTCGATTTGGAGGCAGCGTCCAGGCCTATCAGTGGAGACGACCACCGTATTCAGAGTGACCGCAGGGCACTTGTGCGCCGCTTCAGCGAACGTTGGGCAATGGGTGGGATGCTCATGATTTTGCTGACCGCGGCGAGCCAGGTGGGTATGGGGACGAACGGATTCTTTGCGCTGGTACGTCAGGACATAGCCGGAGGCGTAATCGGCGCGGCGATCGTCTACTTTATGCTGGGGTTGCTACTGCTAACGTTCGGCCATCTGGCAGCGCTGAGAGCCAGGTGGCAATTGGCAAAGCTGCCCACCGAATCAACAATTGCCCGCAATTGGCCTTTCTATGCATTCGGCTTGCTGCTGGTGGTGGCGGCAGCGGCCTTCTTGATGCCGCTGGGAGGGACATTTCGACTAGCCCAGCTGATGGGGCTGACGTTAAGGATGATTTCGGGAGCGGTTTATCTGATCCTGGGGTTGATAATGGGCCTGCTCGCCTTACTGTTCGGCGGGGAGGAGGAACAGGTCGAGGAGCCGGAACGCGAACCGCCGGAAATGGGAACGCCGCAGATCGAACAGGCCCCGCAGGCCGAAGCGCCGCCGTGGCTGGGCGGCACTGTGTTCTGGATAATCGTCGCGCTCCTGTTGGGCTATGCGGCCTACATTTATCTGCAGGGGCGGGGTGTGAACTTTCAGCTGCTGCTGGCGTGGCTGCGGCAGTTCTTGCAGGGCTGGAAGCAGATTGGCAGCGCGTTTAACGAGTGGCGGGCGCGTACGCTGACCCCGATTGAAGAAGAGAAAGGCAGGCCGCGTCGCTCGCGGATGCGCCGCTGGCTGAATGACCTGATGCTTGGCCGCCTGCCACCCGATGAGCAGGTAAGATATTTTTATGTATCGACGCTGGAGAACGCGGCCGAGCACGGAATGCGAAGACGCCCGGGCGAAACGCCGCACAGGTTTCAGGCACGCTTAGGGGAGATGGTTGAGAGCGAAGATGAGGAGGCGGCCGCAGAGCTGACAGCCGGTTTTGTGAGGATTGAATTCGCTCATCAGAGTACGGAGGCAGCGGCAGTTCCGGTGTTGAAGAGGGCCTGGAGTCAGATTCGAGGCGCACTTGGGCGATTACAGGAGGATACGCCGCCTGCAGAGGAAGGTGAGGATTCGGACCCGAAGGCGGAGGAGTAAGCAGGTCTTACGGGCATTGTTTTTGTAACCAGAGTGGGATCGTTGCTTGCGCTTCCTGGTAGCTGGCTGACGGATTCGAATTGTGAGGATGTCACATTCCTGGGTTTTCCAAGGCGATAGATGTATGTCAGGAATAGATAACACTTGTTTGGTAACTACTTAGCCATATACAGTACCTGTCTTGACCAGCCCTTTATCGCTGCCGCCATTCAGGCAATCTGATTGCGTATTCGGTTGGCGGCGGCCAGGTTGGTGGAGCGTCACTGCTGGATTGAGCGGACACGGTCGGTGAGGCATGTTTTTGGAGGGGGGCGTTGCGGGGGCGCAGCCCCTGCACAAGGGAGGGCCGAAAGCCCGACCGCCCATATCTAAGTAGAGAGTTGAGAGAGCACCTTCGTTCGCCCTGTTCAGGATCGCGAATTAGTTGTGGCGGCGCAGTTTCCATAATTGTTCTTTTCCACGCAAGAATCTGGACAAGCAACTGCTCATACCCTGAATTCTCTCCTAATTTCTACGGTTTTTGAGGCACCCTGTGTATTTTTCTTGTGTTTGACTGCTCTGTAACTGGTTGTTATAATGTAGGGACGCAAGTAGTCTGCACAGGGCGGTTATTGCGGCCTGCATTTTTTTGGGCTGCATCGTTGGCATACCCGCCGCCTTGCGAAAAACTGCGCAATCCATAGGTGGACAATTCGATGATGTCAGAGTCAGAGCAATCAGGCAACGTGGCCGAGAACACCGACGGTGAGCAATCCAGTATTGAGCGACTGATTGAAGAGCCGCGAAGCGAGACGCAATTGAGTGAAGAGCCCCAGAGCGAAGCGCAAACGAGCGAAGAGCCCCAGAACGAAGCGCAATTGAGCGAAGAGCCCCAGCGCGAAGCGCAAACGAGCGAAGAGCCCCAGAGCGAAGCGCAATTGAGCGAAGAACCGGAGAGCGAAGCGCAACTGAGTGAAGCGCAGCAGGCCGATGAAATGCTCTTCGAACAATACCTCGCAGAAGAGGAGGATCTGAGTTTGCCGGAACGCGGCGACCTTCGTGAGGGTATTGTGGTGGAGGTGCGCTCGAATGAGTTGTTGGTAAACATTGGCGCCAAGCGAGACGGGATCGTGCCCCAGTCCGATCTGAATCGACTTGAGGATGATTATGCGGGCACGTTGCGAGAGGGCGAGACGGTTCCAGTCGTGGTGAGCAAGCTCACGACGAATGAAGGCATGCTGGTATTGAGCATCGCCGACGCCTTACAGAAGAAGGACTGGCTCGTTGCTGAGAAGATGTTAGAGAGCGGTGAGATCACGGTCCGGAAGGTTGTTGGCTATAACAAGGGTGGTCTTTTGGCCGATTTTGACCACTTGCGGGGTTTTATACCGGCTTCACATATTGTAGGGCTGCCGCGTAATATGAACGAGGAGCAGCGCAATGAACGGTTGCAACAGATTGTGGGTCAGGACTTGCCGGTCAAGGTAATCGAAGTGGAGCGGCAGCGGCGCCGACTTGTACTCTCCTATCGCCTGGCTGAGCGAGAGTACCGCGCGGGGCGCAAAGCGCAGTTGTTCGATGAGTTGACAGTGGGCGCGGTGGTAGATGGTGAAGTGCGCAGCTTGCGCCCGTTTGGAGCATTTGTCGATATCGGCGGCGCGGACGGGCTGCTGCACGTCAGCGAGATTGGGTGGACGCCGGTCAGTCACCCGCGCGATGTCTTGAAGGTGGGGGAGCAGATTCAGGTCGAGGTACTACGCCTGGATCCGGAGCGTAGCCGCATCGCGCTTAGCCGCAAACGGCTATTGTCGAATCCCTGGGAAAGCATTGAAGAGCGATATAAGGTCAATGACACGATTCTGGTCACGGTTACAAGAGTGATTGATTTTGGCGCATTCGCTCAACTTGAACCGGGTATCGAGGGACTGATCCACATCAGTGAGTTAGCCGATATTACCGTAGCCGAGCCGCTGAAAATGGTCAGCAGCGGCGATCGTATTCCCGTAAAGATCCTGCGAATCCATCCGGACCGGCAGCGAATTGGTTTGAGCCGAAGGCAGGCTGACGAAATTGTCGGGCAGGCGCTGCTGGAGACGGAGGCAGATAAGCTAGAGAGTAACGCGGCAGAGGAGCAGGAAGAGCCGGCAAGTGAGCCTGAGGCGTCGGTTGCTGAGGATGCTGCGGCCGCTTCGAGTGAGCCGGAGGCGTCCGCGGCTGCGGCTGAAGAGCCGGCGAGTGAGCCGGAGGCATCGGTAGGAGAGCCAGAGGCGCCTGCACCCGCAGAAGGGATGGCCGGGGAAGCGGAGGTCGAAGGCGCGGTTGCAGATTCTGCCGAAGTCGCTGGGGAAGGGACCGCTGAGGAAGAGGCATCAGAGGAAGCTGTGCAGGACGGGACTGAGGAAAGTTCCTGAAGGCTGCATCCCTGAATTGGGCTAGAAGTGGTCATATACAGGCATTTGCACTCTTTGCCTCTGGTCGTTTATACTTGAGCAGCCTGCCAGTCTCTTGAAGCAGCATGGGCTGGCAGGCTTGTTTTGTCCATTTGCACAAGCTTCCAGAAGGGGGTGAGTTCGATTAGCGTTGAATTAAGGCCTGGAGAATCTCAGGAAAGCCTGATGCGCCGGTTCCGAAAGTCGGTAGCCGAGGCGCGCATCCTGCCGATTGTGCGGCAGAAGCGCTGGTTTACGTCCAAGAGCGAAGTGCGCCGCATAAACAAACAGAAGGCGATCCGGAAGGCACGAAGAAATGCGGCCCGTTCGTTCCGATAGCCCAATCTACACACACCAGGTAGCATAAATGCCGGCAAAGCGCCCATTGATGGAGATTTATGGCTGAGGAAATACTCACACTGGAAGGCAAAGTCGTCGAAGCCCTGCCGAATGCTCAGTTTCGGGTGGAATTGGAGAACGGACACGTTGTTCTGGCCTATCTATCCGGCAAGATGCGCAGAAACTACATTCGGGTGTTTCTCGGCGACAAGGTGAGAGTCGATATGAGTCCATACGATTTGACACGCGGACGCATAACGTATCGGCGAAAGTAGGGAGTTGAATGGCCGGGGCAGCCCGGCTGTGCGCGTCGCAAGGGGCGCGGCAGGCGATCCTGAATGCGGGGGCGTCGGCACTTCCTGCGAGAAATTGATTACAGTTGAAAATGAAACGAGCCGGGAATGTGCCCATTCCCGGTTTTTGTTTTTTCTTGGCGCGGGTCAGGAGCGGGGAAGGTTTGCAAGTGCGGTGACGGCGTCCTCGACAAAGAGTCGCTCGGCTTCAAAGGTCAACCGTTCGCCGGCGGTTGGAAGCGGCGCCCACAGGACCTGAAACTGCTTAGCGTCTTTGGGGGGGCGGGCGGTCTGACGTGCAGACAGCAGCTGCATGAGAAAGTATCGTTCTTCGCGGATATAGTGGGCGCGCTTGTAGTCGAATTCGACGGTGCGCCAGCCCAGGTCTGCCAAAATGCGCAGGTCGCAGAAGCCTGTTTCTTCGCAGGTTTCGCGCAGCGCCGCTTCTTCAGCGTTCTCGCCGGGGTCTATATGCCCTTTGGGCAGCCGCACTTCAGCGCGGCTGGGCCGGTCTAGGAGAAGGAGGTGGGTTTCTCCAGCTGGTAAATGGGACAGGATGTTTCTTTGGGTCACGATGCCACCGGCGGAGCGGTATCGAATCGTCTTCACTGGTCAACTCCTGTGCTACAATGGTCTCATGCAGACTCTAATTTCGGGGGCAAACTCTATAGGTATCCCTCTTGCCAGCGAACAGATTGAGCAGTTTCGGGTCTTTGCGGCGCTGCTGGCAGAGTGGAACCAGAAGATGAATCTGACGGCGATCACGAAGAGTGAAGACGTGCAGAAGAAGCATTTTCTGGACTGTCTGGCCGGTCTGCCGCTTGTGGCAGAGGAGATCGGGTCATCATTGCCACCGAACAAGACTTTGGCTTGCGTTGATATTGGAACGGGCGCGGGTTTCCCTGGTATACCTCTCAAGATTGCATGGCCCAATCTGAAGCTGACGCTTGTGGATGGCACGGCCAAGAAGATACGCTTTCTGGACGAGGTTGTGGCCACTTTGGAGCTCGAGAATGTCACTCTGGTTCAGGGGAGAGCAGAAGAATTGGGCCGTCATCGTCGTTTCCGCGGCCAGTTCGATCTGGTGACGGCCAGAGCGGTGGCCCGGCTCAATACATTGACTGAGTATGTATTGCCGTTTGTGCGCCAGAGCGGATTGGCGGTCATATATAAGGGCCCGAACGCGGCTGAAGAGTTCATGGAAGCGCGCAACGCGATAGAAATGCTGGGCGGCGAAACGGTGCGGTTCTCGCCGGTGGGCGTGCCGACACTGGATGAAGAGCGACGTGTTCTGCTGATAAGAAAGACGCGCAAGACGCCAAAGCATTACCCCAGGCAGCAAGGATTACCTCGCAAAGAGCCACTCTGACGGCGGGCAACCGTTCCGAAATACGCATGCGCGATTTGGGAGCGGCGGTGTGCTTCTGCACTCCACGTTTGTCAACGCAGATAGTAGGTCATATGCTGGAAGTGAACAACCGGATCGATGTATTCGACGCGGACGTGCGAGGGGACCGCCAGGGTGATGGGTGCGTAGCACAGTATGCTATTCAGCCCTGTGTCGATAAGCTGACTGGCGACGCGCTGGGCGGCGTGCGCAGGGACAGCCATCACGGCAATCTGCACGTCTGACCCTTTGACAAGCTGGCTGAGATCGGCGAAATCCTCGATAAGCAGTCCGTGTCCGATAGGCTGCCCGATTTTTTGCGGGTCCTCATCGAGGACGGATACGATGCGAAAGCCGCTCGATTCAAACTCCTGATAGTTGGCGATGGCTGTGCCGAGGGAGCCGGCGCCTACCAGGACAACGGGCCAGATCCTGTCGACGTTGAGGATCTTCTGAAGTTGCCGGCACAAGAAATCGATGTTGTATCCTGTACCTTGCTTGCCAAATTCACCGAAGTGGCTGAGGTCTTTGCGAATTTGGGCTGAGCTGATGCCCAGGTGCTCCCCCAATTCCTGGCTTGAGGTGACATCCCGTCCGTCATCCGCCAACAGGCGCAAGGTGCGCAGATAGACCGGCAGTCGTCCGATAACGATGTCGGGGATTGAAGGCTTCCCCGGCGCTTTTTCGTCCTTCACCGTTACGTTTTCGCTTTCCTCAGTTGTGGCCGAATTGACACTTTTTGCGGGAAACTGTTTGAGACAGCAGGTAAGACAGTTGCGTGGAAACTTGGGTCGCGTTCCCAAATGTTCCAATTTGGGTTGCGAAACCGTTCACTAACGATAGCACAGTCTGCTCTGGAGAGCAATCTGAGGGCAGTTTTTGGTTTTGAGTTTTCAGTTTTTTGGGTAACGACTAAGCCACATACAGTGCCTGCCTTGACCAGCCCCTTATCCCTGCCGCCATTCAGGCTATCTGATTGCGTATTCGGTTGGAGGCAGCCGCGTTGCTGGAGCGGCACTGCTGGAATGAGCACACACGGTCGGTGAGCGATGGTTTTGTAGGGGGGCGTTGCGGGGGCGCAGCCCCTGCACAAGGGAGGGCCGAAGGCCCGACCGCCCAAATGAAAACCATGAGGAGAGAGTAAACACCTTGACAGGCCTCATTCAGGTTCGCAAATCAGTTGTGGCTGAGAAGATACGTTTTCAGTTTCTAGTAAGGGCTCTTTTATGAGCAGTTGACTGAACCGAAATCATTGGGGTTTGGGGATAGGCGGGATTTGGGGGTGAAGTTGGCGCGGGGCGGGGCCGAGTCTCGCTCACATGCGCATCGTTTCGGTGTGACCGTCGACGGCAAGGGCCTGGCCCGAGATACGGGCGCCGTTGTCGGAACAGAGAAAGAGGACGGTTTCGGCGATATCGTCGGCAGCTATCAGTGTGCGCAGAGAGCTTTTCTGGCGAAACGCGGCCCGGATTTCCTCTGTGCTGACGCCGCGCGCAGCGGCTTTGGCGGTGAATACGCCGTCGATGCGCGACCCTTCGACGGAACCGGGACAGACGGCATTAACTCGGATGCCGGAGGGTCCCAGTTCCATAGCCAGGGTCTTGGTCAGCCCGATCAGGGCCCACTTGGAGGCGGCGTAAGGTGTGCGGAGAGGGTAGCCATGCAGGCCGGCGGTGGAGGCGATGTTGACAATCGAGCCGCCGCCGCTCGCTTTGAGCATGGGAATGGCCAGGCGGGCGCAGTAGAATGCACCGTTCAGATTCACTTCTATTGTGCGCTGCCAGTCTTCAGGGGCGATGTTTTCGGCGTTTGCTGTTGGGCCTGAGATGCCGGCGTTGTTCACCAGCACATCCAGCCCGCCAAGTTCATTTGCGATCGCCTGAAATACGGCTTCCATCTGCGACGGGTCGGCTACGTCGGCGGGGGTGCCTGAAAGGCGGGCTGCGGAACCCGGTAATTGGGCCAGCGCGGCATCATCTACGTCGCAAACATGCACGCGGGCGCCAGCCTGTATGAAGCGATCGGCTATGACACGCCCAATTCCTGCGGCCGCGGCGGAAATAAAGACCCGCTTGCCAGCGATTCCATCCATTTTCAGGTCCTCATTTCCTGGACTTTTATGTCAAGGACGGTTTCTTGCTGCGCCGGCCGCCCGCGGTTACCCGTAGGCCCCGTGCGGCAGGAATCCGAGAAGGCGCCGCAGCCTGTCGTCTGCACCGGCAAAGACGTGCTCGGGCATGGTGTAATTCATGAAAGGGTAGTACTTATGGCCGATGATCCGTCGACCATAGGTGACTTGCGTTATGTAGCGCGTGCGCTGGCTGCGATTGGGGCCGCCCCTGTGCCAGACCTGGTTGTTGAAGAGGACCACACTGCCGGCGCGACCGAGATTATACTGGATGCGCTCTTCCCACTCTGTGCCGTCCAGTTGGCGCGGCGGGCTGGCGCCGAGGAGGTGCGAACGGGGGATGACTTCAGTGCCGCCGTGCTCGATTTCGGTGACGTCGGTGAGGTAGTAGTTGGCGGTGAAGAAGAGGGTAGGCAGTTGTACATTGGCGGGGGCTTCGCCTTCGGTGACGATGAAATGGGGCCGATCATCCTGGTGCCAGCCGTCGAGGCCGCCGCCAGGAGGAGAAATGAAGGAGTTGTTGTGGATTACGTGGCAGTCCGGCCCGATTATGGCTTCGGCCAAGGAGATCATCGGCTCCATGTCGAAGAGGCGCAGGTTGGCGGCGCTGGTCTCGAACATGCGGTGGGCCAGGTGGGCGCGATGGCTCTTGTTGTTGAGCCCATTGGGGTTGTCGCGCAATGACTTTTCCAGGTCGGCGCGCAGTTCGGCGGTCCAGTCGAGCGGAAGCACATTGCGCAGGAAGAGGCATCCATCGCGGTTGAACTGGTCCACCCAGGCGCAGAGTTGCTCTTCGCTGACTTTCTGATCTGCAAGATAGTGCGTGTCCATTGCTTTCTTCTCCCCTTCTTTTTCAAATTTCGGTCAATTGCGGCGTGCGGCCAACGAAGGCATTAAAGCGAGTAGCAGTCACGGTCCATCTCTTGAATTCGGAAAAAGTATTCAGGCGATCAGAACCCTTGCAGGCGGCTTAGATCGGCGACGGAGGCGGGAATCAGGGCGATGCGTTGGACAAGCGCTTGGCGCGCCAGACGCACGTCATCCTCCTCAGCGTTCACCAACACTGTGTCGAAGAAACTGTTGATGGGCGCGGACAGGTCGGCCAGCACTTGTCCCAGCGACTCGGCAGCATCGCTTGCGCCATTTAGTTTCACCGCCGCGCTTTCGTATGCGGTATGCAATTCGTGCTCTACTTTCTCCTGGTAGGATGCCGGTTGCAGGGGCAGGTCGCGTTCGATGCCGCGGACGATGCGGGCGCAGCGGGCATAGGCGGTGAAGGTCTCTTCCCAGTTTGGGGAGCCAACTGCGGCGGCAAGATGGTGGACAGTGCCGACGGCAGAGTAGGGATCGTCCCCGCGCGCGGCCAGGACGGCGTCCACGACATCGGGCGCATGGCCCAGATCGCGAAGTTTTCGCTCGAGACGGCGAATTATGAAATCCCTGGCGCTGGAAGTGGCATCTTCTGCCAGAAGATTTCCGTAATGTGAGGCCGCGTGCTCAAGAGCAGTCGACAGATCGAACGAAGAACTGGTCAGTGTCAAGGCATTTACGATCCCAAGAGCGGCGCGGCGCAGGCCGAAGGGGTCGGCACTGCCGCTGGGCGACACACCAACACCGAAGAGACCGACCAGACTGTCCAGTTTGTCGGCAAGGCTGAGGGCAAGGCCGGCTGCACTCCTGGGCACTGAGTCACCGTCGAAACGGGGCAGGTAGTGCTCCCGGATAGCCTGTGCAACAGGAGCTTGAGCGCCGCTCCTGAGGGCGTAGATCTCGCCCATAACCCCTTGCAGACTGGTCATTTCGACCACCATGGAGGTAACCAGGTCGGTCTTGGAGAGCGCGGCAGCCCGGCGAGAAGTCTCGGTAGTCTGCTCGCCGGCCCCGAGCATCTGGGCGATCTGGGGGGCTAGCTTCTCTAAGCGGGCCGCCTTCTCGAGCATTGAGCCGAGTTTGGCGTGGAAGGTGAGGGTCTCCAGACGGCTGGTGAAAGTGTCGAGGGGCTTGGCCGTATCCTGCCGGTAGAAGAATTCGGCGTCGGCGTAACGGGCGCGAATGACGCCCTCATTGCCCTGCCGCACTACGTCGGGATGGTCCAGATCATCGGCGTTGGCGATGGTAACAAAGCGAGGCGCCAGCGTTGCGCTTTCCCCGTCTGCGGACTTGGCCAGGACCGGAAAGTAGCGTTGGTGCTTTTTCATTACCGCTGTAAGAATCGGTTGCGGAAGGTCCAGGTAGCGTTCCTCGAAGGCGCCGATTACGGCCTGCGGAGATTCGACCAGATCTGTGACCTCTTCCAGAAGGTCCTCATCCGGCTCCCACTCGTAGGCGCCGTGCGGCAGTGGGTCGGCGCCGCCTGATTCGATGGAAGCGGCGCGGGAGGCCGCGTCCTGGACGGCTTCAGCGATCAGGCTGCGGCGATCCGGGCGGCGCAGGCGGATGCCTTGGGCGGCGATGTCGTCGAAGTAGCTGTCGGCGTCTGCGATGTCGAACGTTGTAAACTCGCCGGCGGGCAGGCGCGCCCGCGCATCGTGATAGCGGGGCCCGCGGCTGACCCTGCCGCTGGTGACGTGGGCCCACGATACGGGAATAACGTCAGAACCGTAGAGGGCGACGATCCAACGTAATGGGCGAGGATAGCTCTTGTTGCTGCTGTTCCAGCGCATCGTCCTGCCCCACTGCATTCCCTCGAGCAGATCTTCGATTAGCTGGGGCAACACGGCAGCGGTCGGCTCACCCTCCAGCCTGGTTACGGCGTAGACATAGTTGCCGCGCACCTCCAGATTGGATGGCTGGACGCCCTGGCCGCGGGCGAAGCCGATGGCAGCCTTTGTAGGCTGGCCGTCGGAGTCGAAGGCGCGCTCAGCGGGGGGCCCTCTGCGTTCGACTATCTCGTCCTGCTGGCGCGGGGCCAGTTCCTGCACGTGCGCAACCAGGCGGCGAGTTGTTCCGGAGACGGTAAGATCGCCGCATGTGAGACGCGCCTGTTCCAGAAGGTCTCGCAGCCGTAACTCTATTTGCTGGATTCCCACAGGCACGTCGCCCGCGGGCAGCTCTTCGCTACCCAGTTCGATGAGCAGCGATTGGGGCTCGGACAGTTGAACAGCGGCGAGGTTTTGTCTGGGGACTGAATTGCCTTGGCTCTCCGGGCTCTCTTCGCCGACGGCCAGCCACGGATATTCCTCATGCTGCCGCTGCTCCACGTACAGTTCGGAGATGCGGCGGGCCTGGCTGCGCATGGCGGCGAAGAATTTGGCGCGTTCGGTGACGCCGATAGCGCCGCGTGTGTCCAGGATGTTAAAGGCCTGGCTCTGGCGAAGCACGTAGTCGTGGGCGGGGGCGACGAGGCCGCGTTCGATGCAGGCTTCGGCTTCGGCGTTGTAGAGATCGCACAGTGTGCGCTGGCGTTCGACGTCGGCCAGCTCGAAGTTATAGATACAGTGTTCGATCTCCTGCTGACGGTAGATCTCGCCGTAGGTGTGGACACCGTCGAAGTCGATGGACCATACCTCAGTCCGCTGCTGGAGATACATGACGATGCGCTCGAGCCCGTAGGTTATCTCTACGCTGACGGGGTCGAGGCTGACGCCGCCGGCCTGTTGGAAATAGGTGAACTGGGTGATCTCCTGACCGTCGAGCCAGACTTCCCAGCCGAGGCCCCAGGCGCCGAGGGCGGGCGATTCCCAGTTGTCCTCGACGAAGCGGATGTCGTGACGGTCGCGCTGCAGACCGATGGCCTCCAGGCTGCTCAGATAGAGTTCCTGCGGGTTTCCGGGGTCCGGTTTGAGCAGCACCTGATACTGGGTGTGCATCTGCATGCGGTTGGGGTTTTCGGCGTAGCGGCCGTCATCGGCGCGAAAAGAAGGCTCGACGTAGGCGACGTTCCAGGGCTCGGGACCGAGCACGCGCAACACGGTGGCGGGGTTCATGGTGCCGGCGCCAAGTTTTTCGCTGTGGGGCTGCCAGATCTGGCAACCGCGCGCGGCCCAGTAGTCGTGCAAACGGCGGATTGTTTCCTGCATTGAGGGGGTGTTACCCATTATTCATCTCGTTGGTAGCGTATTGCAACCGGCGGTTCACGGTCACTGAAAGATGGTTTCCGATTCTGACTTTTTGGTATTTTGCCATGACTAAGAGGCTTTTGCTACATAGCCGTTAGCGGCAACTGCTTGTTGGAAGAGGCTCTCTTCCAGGTTCAGCCCGAAGCCGGGGGCCTCTGGAATATGTACATGTCCATCGACCACCTTGTAGGCGGAGCTGTCCAGTCCGGGCGTGGAGAGCTCGTCCCACTCGACGAAGGCAAAGCCAGCGACCGCGGCGGCCAGGTGGCCGGAGACAAAGTTACCCAGGTGGGCGCCGTAGTGATGAGGCGCTGTGCGCACGTTCCAGGCATCCAGTTTGGGAGCGGTTTCGAGCCATTTTGTCATGCCGTAGGAGAAAATGTCGTATTGAATGACATCGACGATCCCTCTTTGTGCGTAGTCGAGCAGGTGAGGTGAGGCTGCGCCTTCGCCGTCGGCGATGAGGACCGCCAGCCCCTCGCGCTCGATCCAGGCATGCAGGTCTTCATACAGTTCGTCATCCTCGTGAAAGGCCTCTTCCAGCCAGAATACGTTGCAGTCGGCAGTTTCGGACAGGATATGTTTGGCGATGTTGAGTGTGTAGCCGTTGTTGGCATCGATCAGGATGACGGCGTCGGGGCCGACCGCGGCGCGCACAGCGCGGATCACGGCTATGTCGCGGCGGTGGCCTTCCAGAGGAGGCATGTGGCGGGCGCCGCGACCGACTTTGATCTTAAAGGCGCGGTGGCCGTGCTCGTAGCCGAAATTGGCCTCCGACGCGATAAGGGCGGCGCCTTCCTCGTCGGTGGGCAGGTGCAGGTCGTCGATCAGGAGCGTTGTGTCGTAGCAGGGCACACGCAGCGGGCCGGAGACATTTTTGCCGGCACGATCGGCGAGTAGCTGGTAGACGGGGCGGGCGCCGCGCTGGCCCAAGAGATCCCAGAGTGGGTACTCCAAAGCGAAAGCCGCCTGGTTGACACCGCTGTCCACGGTGATCAGCTCGTCCAGCTGCCGATCGAGAAGCAGTTGGGCCTGCTGGCGGGCGAGACGGCTGAAACCAAAACCTGAAACTCCATCCGAGGTTGTGACGCGCGCCAGTGGGATCTTCGACTCCCAGCCGTGGTCGCCTTTTTTGCGGGCGTTGAACCCGGCAAGGCGGGGCCGCCGGCCGACGAGTGTTCCCGATTCGATTGCGGCGATACGCGCACTGCTCATTGCGTTACTCCTGGACCTTTCGTCAAGCTACGAGGAAATGTAGAAAAGCCGGCGCAGCAGCGCCAAAGTGATGCTGTGCCTGCGATGAAGAAACAAGGGAATCGTCCTGAAGGCTTCGGCGACTTCTCCGGTCTTCCGGGTCGGTTTCGTTACAGCCGTACGCTAAAGCCGTTGGCTGTAACGGCTTGCTGGAAGAGATCTTCATCCAGTGTAAGGGCGAAGCCGGGCGCGTCGGGCATGCGAACATAACCCTCATCCACCTGATAGGCGGAGCCGTCGAGCCCGGGGGTGGAGACCTCGTCCCATTCGATAAAGAGAAAGCCGTCGACGGCCGCGGCGAGATGGCCGGAGACGTAGTTGCCTATGTGGCGCCCGTAGTGATGCGGCGCGGTGCCGACGTTCCAGCCGTCAAGTTGGGCGCCGGTCTGCAGCCAGTTGGTCATGCCGTGGCTGAAGATATCGTACTGGATGATATCGACGAAACCGTCGCGGGCATAGTCGAGGAGCATAGGAGAGGCCTGACCCTCGCCGTCGGCGATGTTGGTCGACAGCCCTTCGCGCTCGATCCAGTCATGCAGGTCCTCGTAGAGTGCGCCGTCCTCGTGAAAGGCTTCTTCGAGCCAGAAGAGGTTACAGTCGGCGGTTTCGGCCAGGATCTGCTTGGCGATGTTGAGATTGTAGCCGTTATTGGCATCGATGAGTATGGCGGCGTCGGGGCCGACTTCTGCGCGTACGGCCCGGATAACGGCGACGTCGCGACTGTTGCCTTCCAGGAGGGGCATGTGCCGTGCGCCGCGGCCAACTTTGATCTTGAATGAGCGGTGACCGTGCTCATAGCCGAATCGTGCCTCGGAGGCGATAAGGGCGGCACCCGCTTCGTCGGTCGCGAGGTGCAGGTCGTCGATATAGAGCGAGGTGTCGTAGCAGCGAACGCGTAGGGGCTCAGAAACCGTTTTGCCGGCTGATTCCGCCAGGAGTTGGTAGACCGGGCGGCCGGTGCGCTGGCCCTCCAGATCCCACAGCGGGAATTCAATGGAAGCGGCGCGCGGTGCGACGCCGCGGCCGGCGTCGATGAGGTCCTCGACCCGCTCGCCGAGAAAGGCGTGGGCTTGCTGCTCGCTCAAGGGGCGGCAGGCGCCGAAGCCCGACGTTCCATCTGTCGTGGTGAAACGGGCCAGGGGCACCTGGACCTCGTTGCCGTGAACGGGCCCCCGGGAGTTGCAACCTGCTTGTCGGGGGCGCTGGCCAACAAGGGTGCCCCACTCGATGGTGGAGATCTTAGCGTTGTTCATCGAAAGTCTTACTCCTTTTTTCAGGTCCGGCGCGCCCACTTCAGGACGTGGGCCGAGGGCAGAGCCTCAATTTTCTCCGTAGCGAATGCCGGTGGGGACGACATCGGTCGCCTCGCCGCGGCGGATGGCTTCGGCGGTCTCGACGATATTGACGAGATCATGCTTGGATTTGAAGCCGAGTCGTGTCTGAATCTTGGTCAGGTCAAGGGTAAAGTAGTTCGCCTCGGGCGTGCGCGCGTCGGCGAAACTGAGATCGTAACGTTCGGCCAGCCATGGGACAGCCTCGCCCCAGTCGATGATTGCGTCGCCGCCCAGGGTAAACTCCTCGCCAACGGCCTCATCCTTTTCGATACCCAGGACCAGTCCGCGAGCGATGTCGCGCACATCGCAGAAGTGCTGTTTGTGGGGTACGCCATTGGGGTTGCGGTTGAGGAGGAGTTGATCTTCGCCAGTCCACTGGGCTCTGAGGTCATCAAGCATCGCCTGTGTGTCCGGATCACTGCTATTCATCGATTTGTAGCGGTCGTAAACCGAACTGAAGGCGAGTCGCGCCGGTACACCGTCCTCGTTGAAGAATTCACTCGGTTCGATAATCGTGGAAAAGCGGAATGAGGTCGCGGGCACCTCATATTGGTAGTAGTAGGTCATGGCCAGCTCTTCACCGATCCACTTGGTGAGAAAGTAGGGCATGTGATGGTAGCGGGCGACCATGTCTTCGGTGATTGGCTCTTCGAAGTAGCGGCCGTAGTCCTCCAGACGCCAGTAGACGGCTTCGGTACAGGCGTATACGAAGCGGTGCAGGTTGGGACTTTCAGTGCGAACGCTCTCGAGAAGATTGAGGGTTCCCATGGCGTTGATGTCCAGGTATTGCCGGTTGTCGAAGGGACCGCCGAAGGCTGCGGCAAGATGGACGATGGCATCAACACCTTTGACAGCGCTGCGGACATCATCGAGGTTGCGGAGATCGCCTGTTACTGTTTCCACGCTGGCGAAGGCGTCCAGCTTATTTGCGCGACTGGCATCGCCTGGATAGACGAGGGTGCGAACGTCGTGTCCTTTGTTCAGCAGGCGTGTGACCAGATTGGCGCCGACCCGGCCGGTGCCGCCGGTTACCAGAATCTTCATTGCGGGACCTTTCAATTTCTTTGGTTCAGGGTTTCAGTTCTTGCAGCATGTAGGAAACGAAAGGTTTTCGGCGAATTCTCGAATCATGTTTCCTGACAAAGTTACCATGCGGCCAGTTGCTAATTATCCGGCACCTGAATCTTCCTGCCAAACGGAGGAGACAGCAAGGTAGCTTGGGTCGTTGTCTGGATCAGGATTTGCAGGATTTGCGGGAGTCTTCAGGATAGTAGACGACGGAGTTTTGTAGGGCGGTCCTTTGGCGGGGACAGATGGAGCGCTTGGCGGGCCGGATTCCGGGATACATCCCCGCTGTTCGGGGGAAGGGCCGGCCGGGAGGACGCGGCATCAGCCCTCTCCGTAGCGGATGCCGGTGGGGACTACGTCCGTTTTTTCGCCGCGGCGGATGGCTTCTGCGGTCTCTATGACGCTGTCCAGATCGTGTTGCGGTACGAAGCCGAGTTTGGACTGGATTTTGGTCAGATCGAGCGTATAGCGGACCGGGGTCGGCAGGCGCGCGTCGATGTAGGTGACACCGAAGCGTTCGGCGAGGCGCGGGACAGCCTCTTCCCAATCGATGATCACGTTGCCGGCCAAGTTGAACTCCTCGCCGACGGATTCCTCCTTTTCGAGGCCCAACAGCAGGCCGCGGGCGATGTCGCGCACATCGCTGAAGTGCTCTTTGTAGGGGACGCCGTTGGGGTTGCGGCTGAGAAGGAGTCGATCTTCGCCGGTCCACTGTGAAATGAGGTTGTCGATCATCGTCCTTGTATCCGGATCACTGCTCTCTATGCTTTTGCAGTGGTCGACCGCGCTGCTGAAGGCCAGGAGTTGGGGCAGGCCGGCCTCGTTCAAGAACTCGCCAGGCTCGATAATTGTGGAGAAGCGAAAGGAGGTCGCCGGCAGCTCGTACTGGTAGTGGTACGCCATGGTCAGCTCTTCGCCGATCCATTTGGTGAGAAAGTAGGGCATGTGGTGATAGCGGGCGGCCATGTCCTCTCGAAGGGGCTCCTCGAAGTAGCGACCATAGTTTTCCAGCCGCAGATAGACGGCGACGGTGCTGGCATATACGAAGCGGTGGAGATTGGGGCATTGGGCGCGCACGCTTTCCAGCAGGTTGAGCGTGCCCATCGCGTTTATGTCCAGATACTGGCGATTGTCGAAGGGGCCGCCGAAGGCCGCGGCCAGGTGATAGACGGCGTCCATGCCCTGGACGGCACGGCTAACGTCGTCCAGGTTGCGCAGATCGCCGGTCACGGTTTCCACTCCGGTGAAGGCGTCGAGCTTGTGCGCGCGGCTGGCGTCGCCGGGGTAGAGGAAAGCGCGGATTTCATGTCCTTCAGCCAGAAGACGCTGGACAAGATTGGCGCCAACGCGGCCTGTGCCGCCGGTTACCAGGATTTTCACTGCGGGACCTTTCTGTGAGCAGATTCTGGCGGTGTGGGGATGGGCTTAAGTTTATCAAAGGGGTAGGGGCGTGTCTAGGCACTGCAGTGGTCGGTGGTCAGTGGTCAGTGGTCAGTGGCTTGAGACAGAAGAGGAGGGAGGAGACACCGTTGGCTAGACACTTTGCTGGGGGAAGAGTGAACACGGTGGCTAGCTAGAGTGGGGCGTTGCGGAGGCGCAGCGAAATGCAGTTCTTAGTAGTCAGTTGTTACTAGGGCCTTATGCTAGTTGGGAAAGGCCAATTGCTTGATTTGCAGATAGTCAGGTACGCCCAAGAGGCGGTTGATATAAATGCAGAGGGTATGTGCGGTCAATTTTGTGTATAAGCGTGCACAAAGGCCTCTGAGCGTGTGAGCGTGGTTGGTTTCAATCGAGAACTGTGCGTTGAGTTGACTGGTGACTGTTTCGATGATTTGGCGGACCGAGTCGTAGAGGCGAGAGAGGTGTGCCGGGATCTGTTTTTTCTGGTTTTTGCGCTTCTTGGTGAGAAGACGGATGCGATTGTATTGCCAGAGTTCCTCAGCTGCCGGTGCACTGACGTAGGCCTTGTCGCCGATGACGATGCGGTTGTCGTGTTCTGCAAGGAGTTCGCGACCGACAGCCAAGTCGCGTTCGTTAGCCGGAGCTAACTCGAAGTCGATAATAAGGCCACCCATCGTGATCAGCATATGCAGCTTGAAACCGAAGATCATCATCTTCTTGGAGGGAACGGGCCCATAATCGGCCCCCCAATCGGACCATTTGGCGCGCGCTTGTGGCGCCAGATGGAATTGAACCACAGGAATAGGCAGGCTATCGATTACACAATGCACGTCCCTGTAGAGTTCCGTCCTGGCCAACATCATGCGTCGCATTTCATTGATGACCCCCATCAAGTTACATCGCCGCCGATTGAAACGGCTCTGCTCCGGCAAAATCGGAAACTTATCCCGATGTGCCTGCATATGATTGAGTAACTCTGTTTCCACATCCCATCCCACACATTCGCCGATGAGACAAATCGCGATCAATTCACTGTCGCTACACTCAGGCTCCGGCCCCGGTCGTCTCAGCTGTCCTTCCAGTTCCTTGTACATGTCGTCAACGAGCACATACACGCATAGACAGAAGTCGTCAAAGTGGGCTATCATTCGCTTGGTCCCCCTGGTGAGCTACCTTGGTTGGTCGAGACTTCCAAAGTTATCTCACCAGGGGACTTTTTTCAACCGCTAACTAGCATAAGGCCCTACTACTAAGCCATTTGAAGTGCCTGTCTTGACCAGCCCTTTATTCCTGCCGCCATTCAGGCTATCGGATGGCGTGTTCGGCTGGCGGCAGCCGCGTTGCTGGAGCCGCACGGCTGGAATGAGCACACAAGGTCGGTGAGCGATGGTTTTGGAGGGGGGCGTTGCGGGGGCGCAGCCCCTGCACAAGGGAGGGCCGAAGGCCCGACCGCCCAGAACTGCAGTGGTCAGTGGTCGGTTTGGGGCGTTTTGTGTTGTTGAAGTTTGTGGTGGGCCGGAAATGGACGTATAACGGGGAAGGAGTTATCGATCCATGTCCGGACAGGACAATCCAGGCACGAAAGGGAACGGGAAATGAAGATCACGGATATGACGGTTGAACGGTACGCCTGGCCGCGGCCGAAGCCGATCAGCAATGGGAAATACACGTACGTGGATGTCAGCCTGAACCTGGTCCACATTTACACCGACGAAGGGGTCACGGGTGTGGGCTGGGGTGGCGGCACGGCGTCGGGCCAGGGCAGCGATCTGACGACGACGCTGATCGACTACTTTAAGCCGGTCGTCATTGGCGAGGACCCGTTCAACTACCGGCGCATCTGGGAAGATATGTGGCTGCCGAAGCTGGTGGGTCGCCGCGGGCTGTCGACGCGGGTGATCAGCGCCATCGACATTGCGCTGTGGGATCTGATTGGCAAGGCTGTAAATCGGCCGGTATATCAGTTGCTGGGCGGGTACAGGGACAGCATTCCAGCCTATATCGCCGGCGGCTATTATGAGGAGGGCAAGGGTCTGCGGGAGCTGGCGCAGGAGATGGAGGAGAACCTGACGCTGGGCGCGAAGGCGATCAAAATGAAGGTCGGCGGGGTGCCGATCAATGAGGATGTGGAGCGGGTGCGGGTGGTGCGGGAGACGATCGGACCGGAGATCAAGCTCCTGGTTGATGCAAACAACGCGTACACTGCGCACGAGGCGATCGAGATGGCGCGCAAGATGGAGAAGTACGAGCCGTTCTGGTTTGAGGAGCCGGTCGCGCCGGACGATTACAGGGGGCACGGACGTGTTGCACGTTCGACTTGGATTCCGATCGCCAGCGGTGAGAATGAGTACACTCGCTATGGCTTTCGGGATTTGATTGAAAAGGAAGGGGCGGCCATTATCAATGCTGACGCCCAGATATTGGGGGGCATCACGGAGTTTATGCAGGTCGCCGCGCTGACGGCGGCGGAGGACCTGGTCATCGCTCCGCACGGTGCGCAGGAGGTGCATATCCATGTGGTTTGCGCGATCGCAAACGGCCTTATTCTGGAGTTTTATCGGGAGACGGTGGACCCGCTGCGGATGCAGATTTTCGAAGAGACGATGAAGCTGGACGCGGACGGCAATGTCGATGCGCCTAATCGCCCGGGATTGGGGATTACGCCGAATTATGAGCTGCTGAAGAAGTACAGAGTAGGGTGAGCGGGTGAGGTTTGTTGGGGACCAGTCCCAGTCAGGAGCTACGACTCGGCGCCGGGCCAAGTCTTATCAGACCGGCATGGTCCAGTTCAATCCCAGAAAAGTCCGCCCGATGGGCATAGAGCTTTACGGGATGATAGAGGTACAGCCAGTGGGGGTTCTGGTGCAGCCAGGACAGACAACGGTTGTAGGCTTCGCTCCGCTTGCGGTTGTCAAGCGTCAAGTGGGCAGCATCTATCAGCTGGTCGGCTTGGATATCGGTTACACCTTGCCACCAGAGACCCTGGGTTTGGCTGGATATTTTTTCTTGCAGCACTCGGTAGGTGCTCAATGGGCTGGAGTCGAATAGCGCCAGGTGGCCGATACGCTTTTGGCTCGTGTCCATCGCATATTTGGGGCGGTCCGATTCGCTTTCGATGCGGACGCGAATGCCGATGCGGGCGAGCTGCTCCTGGATCATCGCTGCAACTTGCGGGGCGCGATCGGGGATGACGAGAGGCGTGCGCAGGACCAGCTCCTGGGGCATGTCACAGGCGGCAAATAGGGCTCTGGCTCGCTCAGGATCATAGCCGTACGGGCGCAGAGCATCAGAAAATCCAGAGTGAAACGGGCTGACGACGGTCGCGGCAGGCTCGGCAAGTCCAGGCCAAACACTGTCGATGATGGCATCTACGTCAACAGCCAAATTGATCGCCAAACGGGCTTCCGGCTGCGAAAAAGGCTTCTCGTATCCGTTGAGGAAACCGACCACGGACAGCGTGTTTGTAGACCTGCGCCACGTCAGTCCGTCCTTCTCAGGAAGCGGCTGCATCAGTTCAAGGCCGGTTGCCAGGTCTGCCTGGTCATTCAGCAGTGCACTGTACCGATCTGACGCGGACGGTACCTGCGAAATGGTCAGTTCAGAGAACTGTGAATCATGATCGGGTCTGGCCGCGCTTGACAGCCGGAGAAGTTCGCCCTCGACGTACTCTTCGAGCCGGAATGGTCCCGTGCCCAATGGAGGCTCAGCAGGGCCCGTCGGCTTCCCCACATACACTGCGGCGAAGATGTCGGCTAGGTCCCCTGTCGGGGTGGAACTCTTAACGAGCAGTTGCGTTTTGCCTACTGGCTCAAAGCTCAGTGGCTCAAGGTAGGGAGAGTACACGCCCCCCATTCCAAACGCGCCGCCTGCTTCCCGCATCCGTTCCAGACTTTGCACGACGTCGTCAGTGGTGCAAAGGGAACCATCATGGAAGCGGACATCATCGCGCAACGTAAGCAGCCATGATCGTCCGTCGTCTCGGACCTCCCAAGATGCGACCAACCCGGGCGCGACGCGTCCACTGCGCCATTGCATGAGCGGTTCATACACCAGCGCCAGGATGGACTGCAGGTCGGGTTGATCGGTTGTAAATTCCGGCTGAAGCAAATTCACTTGCGATTGGGCAATACGCAGTTCATTCACCTTCGCGCCTCCCCTGCTTCTACATTTGCATGCACGGCGACAGTCCTCTTGTCAGTATTGCGATTTGGGAATTGGAATGCGCGGCGCCAACAGTGGAGTCAGGTCTGCAGTTTCGGATCGAGTCTGTCCCGCAGCCAATCACCGACGATGTTGATGGAGAGTACTGCTGTCATTATGGCAAGGCCCGGAATGGTTGCCACCCACCAGGCGACGGCCAGGTAGTTCTTGCCTTCGGCCAGCATCAGACCCCAGGATGAATAGTCCAGCCCGCTAGGTCCCAACCCAAGAAAACTAAGCGCGGCTTCGGCGATAACCATTTTGGCGAATTCAAATGAGGTGAGGACGATCAGAGGCGCGGCAACATTGGGGAAGATGTGTCTGAGCATGATGCGCGCATCGCCGGCTCCAATCGCCTTGACAGCCTCTACATATTCCACCTCTTTCAGGACGAACACTTTCGAGCGAACAACCCTGACATAAGCGGGCCATCCTCCTATAGCTAAGACGATGATCATGTTTACGAGACTGGGGCCCAGTACGGCGATCACGGAGATAGCCAGCAGTATGAAGGGGAATGCAAGTTGTACATTGACAAACCAGTTTACGATATCGTCAAACATGCCGCCATAGTAACCACTCAAGATTCCAAGAACTGTGCCGAACAGTACAGATATGAATACGGCTATCGAGCCGACACTAAGGGAAATCCTTGTGCCGAAAATCAGGCGCGTTAAGATATCGCGTCCAAGGTGGTCAGTCCCCAGTGTGTGACCGGGCGTCAAGGGAGGCATGAACCTTTTGACCAGGTCCTGATCATCGGGGCTATAGGGCGCTACGATTGGCGCAAGAATGGCCAGACCGATCAGGACAATGAACACTGCCGCGAACGGGATCATGCCTCTGTCACCGGCTCTAACTTTCATCGTCTAGCCACTCAGTACAGTCGTACTCTGGGGTTAAGGAAAGCGTAGGACAGGTCCACCAAAAAGTTGATTATCACATAGATCGAGGCGACGACGAGGACGGTAGCCTGAACGACCGGATAGTCGCGACCGTAAATGGCATTCACGGCAAGGCGGCCAATACCCGGCCACGCAAAGATTGTCTCGGTGATGACCGAACCGGCCAAGAGTGCGCCCAAGTCCAAGCCGATCAGGGTCACAAGCGGGATGACTGCATTGCGAAAGGCGTGTCGCCAGAGAACGACTCGCGCTGACATGCCTTTCGCCCTGGCGGTCATGATGTACTCGGCTTGCAGGATTTCCAATAGCTCAGATCGAAGCAGACGAGCGGTGCGGGCCATATTGAACATGCCCAATGTAATGCCGGGCAGAATCAGGCTGCGCCACCCGGCTCGCGTGCCGGTGGCCGGCAGAACGCCAAGATTCACGGCAAATACGAGAATCAGCAAGATGCCAAGCCAAAACACAGGCATACTCTGACCAATGAGCGCGGCGCCCATCACTGTCCGATCTATCCAGGTGTTGCGTTTTACAGCTGCCAGAACACCGAACGGTAGCGCGACAATGAGGGAAAGGAGGAGAGCGGTAAATGCCAGTCTTGCGGTTGCCGGTACCCGTTCCAATGCAAGATGCAGTGCGTTCTCACCGCTGCGGAGCGACTTTCCAAAATCGCCGCGCAGAACGCCCGTAAGGAAGTTCCAGTACTGCACAGGCACCGGGCGGTCCAGGCCGTGCAACTTGCGTATCGCTTCAAGTTCCTCTGCGGTCGTGTCGATGGGTGCGAGCAGGCGAATCGGATCGCCGCTCAGGTGCATGAGGCCGAAAACGACGATAGAGACGCCCAGAAGAATGGTCAGGGACTGCCATGCCCGTCGAATGACATAGGACCAGAAATTGCTCAAGGGCTGCGTTCCTCAGTCCAGCGTTGCACATCAATGAAATTGAACCGTCCAAGTTTGATCGTCGGCGCGACGACACAGGTCGGAAACCACAACTCATCCGTGAACTGGATTTTCCGCTCTCTCGATATGCCCTCGACCGTCTCGAAGGCGGAGAACATACGATCCATCCAGCGAAAATTGCGAATAGGGCCGGTTATGCGGCCGTTTTCGACCAGGAACAGGCCGTCGCGAGTCGTGCCGGCAATGTACCCCTCCTTGCCCGACAGGGGCGAGACGAAACCATGAATTCGGCTCACCAGCACGCCGTATTCGGTGGATTCGATCAGGTCGGAGACGGAACTGTCGCCGCCCTCTATCACGAGGTGCTGCGGCGAAGGACCGAACTCATTTCCGGGCATCTGCGCGTGGCCGGTGGGCGCGTGGCCAAACCTGGCGGCGCTGGTGAGGTCGTGCGCGATGCCTTTTGCCACCCCATTGACTATCAAGTCGAGGCGCTGCTTGGCAACGCCTTCGTAGTCGAATGGCATCGGCGCCAGCCCATCGGTCATCATCTCATCGTAGACGGTTATATCGTCTGCGGTTATGCGTTCGCCCAAGTTGTCATAGACGATGTTATCACGATTGCCGGCAGATTGCGCGCCCCAGACGCCCAGGCTCCTGAAATTCAGGTGGAAGAAAAGCTGCGCGACCGCAGGCGGTTCAAGGATGGCGGTCATAGGTCGGGCTTCGATAAGCTTGGGGCTTCGGCCCATCAGACACTTGACGGCAGCCTCACGGGCCGAACTTTCGGCATCCATCGCCTCGATGTCGCGGCCTATCCAGGTGTTGTAGCCTGAGGCGTTGTCGGCCGCGTCAAGCGCTACGGCCACCAGCGCGATGATCGAAAAGGGCGCGTAGCGGAGCAGTCCAGCCGAGTTGCCTACGGCCATTTCCAGCCGCCGCACCCTGACGTTGCCGGCGCCGCTCACGCCGCAGCTACGGAAGACGTTGCATATTCGATCCACGATGTGGGCCCGCTCTTCCGCTCCGCAGTTCGCGGTAGCGGGATTGAATGTAACCACGTCCTGGCGTCCATCGTTCGCGGCCGATTCCACGGGGTAGGCGAAGTCCGGCAAGGCGGCGCTTGGGGAAACGGAAGCGGCCAGCTCCTCGCTGCGAAGAAACGCTTTCTTCACTGCCTCTTGAGAGAGATCGTTACCCTTTACAACTACCAGCCGATCATTCCAGACGGTGCGGAAGAAGATCTGGTACTGGGACTCCGTAACGTTCTGGTGGATGGCGAGATTGGCGAAACGCGTCAGGTCTGTGTTTTCCGCCAGAACCAGAACTTCGGTCGCGTCGGCAGGACTTGCTTGCAAGCCGAAGTTGACTGCCTCCAGAGCTTGGTCTTCGCCGAGGGGCATGTCAGGCCTTTTGTCGGTGCTCATCCGATGCCTCCTCCAACCTTAACATGATCAAACCGGGCCGGCGGTCCACCTTGTCCGGTGGGGATGAACTGCCACGGAAGGCCCTTACCGCAACTGGAGATGCCCAAAACCCGGTCCTCGTCGGGACCGGCGATTCCACTGCAATTGCGCCAGAAGATGGGGGCCTCCCCGTAGATGACAGGGTTCTTTACCAGACCGACGATTTTGCCGCCGCGTATTTTCCACGCTCGTTCGCCCATGAAACTGAACGTGAGACGCTTGTCATCAATATCTCCGCCCTTGAACGTCTCGATGTAGAGTCCATCATCGGTTTCAGAGATGAGCTGCTCGCTTGTCGATTCCCCTGGCACGAGAGACAGGTTTGTGATGCGCACCATCGGGATGCGATTCCAGCTGCTTGCGCGGGCGGTTCCGTTGCTTGGCTGATCCAATTCGGTCGCACATTCGCGCGACATCAGATAGTTAGAGAAAACGCCGTCCTTGATGATGGGAATGCTTTGGGCCTTGACCCCCTCATGATCATATCCGTAGGTCGCGACCGCCTTGGGCCGGGTTGCGTCAGCGACCATATTCACCAACTCTGATGCGTACTGGAAATCGCCGAGGTGGTGGACTTGCAGGAAACTCGGCCCGAAATTGTCCGATTCGTCGCCCAGAGCACGGTCCATTTCGATGGGATGGCCCATGGTTTCGTGAAGCACCATGCCAACAAGTGTCGGATCCAATATGACCGTTGAGACAACATCGCCGCAAGGGGGGGCCTCCAGCAGTTCAATCGCTTCATGAACAATCGCGGCAGCCGCCTCGGTCGGTTTGAGAGCGTGGACCAACTCGAATCCTCCCGTTCCAAAATCGGTATGACTATAAGGATAGGTTCTGCGGAAAACCTGGCCACGGTCGGCGACCGTGACGGCCATACCTGCGCCGGTCAAGGTAATAGTCTGCCCGATCTCGGTACCTTCCGAGGTTACAAGCTGCGATTCCTCGCGCCTGAAGTCGAGCTTGGCCTGGGTCTTGGATACTTTGTCGCTCGCGCCCGCCATGGCCTGCATGATGGCCTGGACCATCTCGACTTTTTCAGGGACAGGCATGTTGAACGGGTCCTGTTCGCAGGGCGTTTCGTAGATGGCTTGGACGGGCGGTACATCAGCCAGCCTGACGGTTCGCGTGCGCCGGGGCATAGCCCGTGCGAGCGAGATTGCTTTCCTGACTGTCTCAGATGGCTGCTGTTGGGAAAGGTTGTCGCTGGCGAATCCCCACTGTCCGTCCACGAGGACGCGGATTCCGAATCCGCAGGTCGCATATTCGGATACGCTGGCAGCACCGTCTGTACCGACTATCTCCTGTTGGGATTGATCTGCGACGCGCCCTTCAGCATACTGTGCTCCCATGGACAAAGCCATCGATACCAAGTCGCGTGCGAGGTTTATCATTCGGTTGGCTCCGTTCTAAACATGCTGAAACATTGTTCAGTTGGGACAAAGGCCTCCTCCTCTATGGTCACAGGGGAGGAGGCCTTCTCTACCGGCGCCTTTCAACGACCGAGGCGCCAAGGGATCAACGATCTCCGGCAACGTCTATGGACGCGTCAATTTTGAGGCGGCCATCCGGGAACGGTGCGAAGTTCTGGACGCGGTCGTGAACGCCCCACAGGATGTATTGCTGATGCAGGAATACGACCGGCGCATCCTCACGGAAGTACTCTACGGCTTCCTTCACTATTTCGCGACGTGCGTCAACGTCGGTCTCATTGATAGCGGCGTCGGACAGTTCATCAAATTTGGCATCGGGGTGCTGATCGTTCGGGTGGGTCGAATGCCAGATTGACAACATGCGGGCGGCGTCGGGGACGGTCATGTAACCGAGCAGGAAGACCGGGCCGCCTTCGTGGCTGTACTGCTCCTCGCTGAACACGCCCCATTCCAGGGTGTCGACTGTGGCATTGATGCCGACGTCCTTCAACTGTCCAGCTACAGCCTGCGAGATTTCGGCATCCATCATATAGCGACCACGCGGGCTGACGATACGCAAGTCAAAACCATCGGGATAGCCGGCCTCAGCCAGTAGCTCTTTGGCCTTGGCAGGGTCGTAAGGATAGGCCTCAAGAGCAGCCTGGTATCCCCAGTATTCCTCGGACAGCACCTGGCCTTCAAGCTTCTTGCCGAAGCCGTCGAGGATGTTCGCGATAATCGCATCCTTATCGACTGCGTAGTTGATTGCCTGGCGAACGAGCCGATCTGTGACGGGGGAATCGATCTTGGTATTGAATAACAGGAACACGGAGCGCATTCCAGGCCGGCTCACGACACTAAGACCGTCTCGGTCTTCGACTTCCTGAACAGTTGCAGGCTGGAGGTCGGTCGCAATGTCCGCCTCGCCTGCAAGCAGAGTGGCCACTCTGGATGAAATGTCAGGTACGGTAAGGAAGGTGAGTACATCGATGTTGGGCTCTTCACCCCAGTAGGTTGGATTCTTGCGAAGCGTGATGTGGTCATCCTTGACCCACTCTTCCAGAACGTAAGGACCAGTGCCGATCGGATTGTTGGCAAAGTGCTCGGCGCCATTCTCGGTGATGTAGCCTTCAGGCACGATGGGGAACTTCGCCGTAACGTACAGGTCGAACAGGGGAATGATGCCATCGGTGTGGAAATTGACAGTGTAGTCGTCCACGATTTCTACGCTCGAGACATAGCGTGTTTCGCCCTTGCGCATCGAGTCGCTGTCAGGCGCCATTACGCGATCGAAGCTAAACTTAACCTGATCGGCGTTGAACGGTTCGCCATTGGAGAACTCAACCCCTTCTCGCAGTTTGTACTGCCACACAGTAGGCTCGATCTGCTCCCATGAGACCGCCAGATTGGGCTGCAGGGTCATGCTGTGGTCGTAGTCAAGCAGGGTCTGCTGAATGTGGTTGCCGACGTTCACGATCACCTGGGCGGTAACCCACTGCATGTCCATCGTCCACGGTTCTGTTCCTTGAACGATAACAAGCTCCTTCTCCGCTTCCATTGCTTGCTCACCATCTGCCTGTTGTCCTGTTGCAGACGGTGCAGGTTGCGCGACACACCCAACCAGGACCATCGCTGCGATCAAGACGTAGGCCAGCGGGAACATCCTCAGTTTCTTTAGCATCACTCTCTTGCCTCCTTGTGGCTGAATGTGATGAAGTACACTTTGTCGAAAACTATCGAGGATACACACGGAACTCGTTCTTCTCACTTCGGCAGTTTTGGCAGGTCTATTGCATTCGAAACTACTAAGTCACAACTAAATTGCGATCCTGAATGAGGCGAGCGAAGGTGGTTGCTCTCTCCTCACTCCTTTATACTCTCCTTTTGCATTTGGGCGGTCGGGCCTTCGGCCCTCCCTTGTGCAGGGGCTGCGCCCCCGCAACGCCCCCCTACAAAACCATGCCTCACCGACCGTGTGTGCTCATTCCGGCCGGGCGGCTCCAGCAACCTGGCTGCCGCCAACCGAATACGCAATCAGATTGCCTGAATGGCGGCAGCGATAAGGGGTTGGTCAAGACAGGCACTGTATATGGCTTAGTAGTTACTTGCATTCTTCCTTTATCTGATCCTTGTGAGGCGGCTGTCAGAGTGATCAAGACTGGGGCTTGGATTTCGGACATTGCTCTGCGGGAAATTGCTTCTTGAAAACAGTTTCTACACGCACCGAGTTACAGTTGGCCTCAAGCGTTTACGTGCGACTTCCAGCCACGCAAGTCGCAATTTGTCTGCAGATAGCAGGTCAAGGGCACGTCTTCGAGACATTACTCTACTTAAGCGAAGGTCGTTCGTGTCAAACAGAGTGGGATGGTCAAGTGGCAGGTATGGGTCGGGCGTTGTTGACTTTTCGTTCAAGCCAGATCAGAGTAGCGGCAGAAATCAAGAATTGGATGAAACGTCTTGCCAGATTCCCTTTGCGAGTGTAAAAGCGTCGATTCCAGCCGACTCTGTTGGAATAGATTTCGACGATGTTGCGTTCTCGGTAACTGTCATACTGCCGGAATCGAATCGTTCGCAACGGGGTTCAGGCCACTATCAACGGCTCTAGGAACCTATAACTCGATCGTACTCGCCTACAGTTTGATGACCAGGCCACAAATAGAGAACGGCAAATTGGGTGTGTGCATATGTAATATAATTGCCGGGCAGTCTGCTGTCAAGGAGGTTTTCTCAACAGCCGGGGTCCTGTCGAATTCGCTCCCGGTGTTGGACATGCGGAACATTGCGCGGTTGCCTCGAGGCGTCCGCCTTTCAGAGGCGCATGGGCCCCGGTGGTTTTGAAAAATACTCACTTGATCAGGCACAATCATAGCCCGGGATCCAGATTGCTTCACCTGCCTCTTCGCCAACCCGTTTGCCAATGTCCAGCACTGTACGATACAGTAAAGGACGTTTTTCGGACTGGTCATTTGTACAGGTTTACGCGCGTGGATGAAGCCCAAAGAACGTTACAGGTAATCGAAAAGGGCGGGGTGGTGCCGGTTGTACGGCTGCCGGATCTGGCCGGGGCGGTCGATTTGGCCGAAGCGCTGCTGGACGGCGGGGTGACGGCCGTCGAGTTGACGATGACCAGCCCGGGCGCGCTGGACGCGCTGTCGCTGCTGCGGGAGCGGGTGGCTGGTTTCGCACGAGGTACAGCCGCATTGGGGATGGGTTCGGTGCTGAATCAGGATATGGCGGCCGCTGCCATTGACAGCGGCGCACAGTTTGTGGTCGCGCCGACGCTGGATCTGCCGACGGTATCCTGCTGCGTCGAACGCAAGATTCCTGTCATGCCCGGCGCGTTTACGCCAACGGAGATCCAGACGGCATGGTTGGCAGGGGCGGCTGTGGTGAAGGTCTTTCCAGCAACCAGACTTGGGCCAGGCTATTTCAGTGACGTGTTGGCGCCGCTGCCCCATCTGAGGTTGATGCCCACAGGCGGAGTTGGACTGGAGAACGCAGGTGAATTCATAGGCGCCGGCGCGGTGGCGGTGGGCGTGGGAAGCGCGCTTGTACGCAAGGAGTGGGTGGCGGACGGCAATTGGCCGGCACTGACGGCGCTGGCTCGCAGATTTGTGGCGGCAGTACAGGAGGCGCGGGCGAAAGAATGAGCAATTACGATGTGGTAACTTTGGGCGAGACGCTGCTGCGCATGGCGCCGCCCGGCCAACTACGAATTGAACAGGCCGCTCATTTTGAGTTGGAAGCGGGCGGAACTGAATCGAACACTGCGGTAGCGTTGGCCCGGCTCGGTGTGCGCACAACCTGGATTTCGCGCATGCCGGAAAACCCACTGGGGCGACGGATCGCGCGCACCTTGATGGGGCACGGTGTAGACATTTCACACATTGTGTGGGTAGAGGGCGAGCGGATGGGTCTGTTTTTTGTCGAATTCGGCGACGGCGCGCGCGCTACCTCGATCATTTACGACCGCGCAGGGTCGGCTGCCAGCCGCATGACGCCCGATGAACTGCCGGCCGACGTTTTCAGTGCATCTGGCGGGCGGCATCTCCACTTAACCGGAATCACGCTTGCCATCAGCGAAAGCGCCGCGGCGACGGCCAAACGTGCTTTGCAGCTTGCGCAGGCGGCAGGCTGGAGCGTCAGTTTCGATTTCAATTACCGTTCCAAACTGTGGACGCCTGAGGAATCGCGCCGGGGTTGCCATCCCTTTGCGGCGGCCGCGGACATCGTTTTCGCGCCGATTCGGGATGCCCAGACGCATTATGGCCTGGCTGAAGAGGTCTCGCCGGAGGATGCGCTGGCCGCGCTCCAGCGTGAGTTTCCCGGGGCGACGGTCATTCTCACTTTGGGCGGAGACGGCTCGATTGCGGCTGAGCCGGGGCGAGCGCCGCGGCGCCAGCCAATTTTTCCGGGAGGGGGGACGGTAGGCCGAATTGGCGCGGGGGATGCGTTTACCGCAGGCGTGCTGTACCGCTATCTTTATCCAGACGGCGAAGATTGGCTGGGCGATGCTCTGAGATGGGGCGCGGCGGCGGCGGCAATGAAATATACGATTCCCGGAGACATGGGGCTTTTTGAGAAGGAGGAGGTGGCTGCGCTGTTGGAAAGCGGCGGTTATTCAGACGATGTCAGCCGGTAGTATGTCCGAACGAGAGGTGGGGGAAGAAAGGGCGATGGGTGACGTTCATTCACTTATTGCAGTCCTCCATTAGTGCCGAAGCCGGCAACAGGCAGATAAATTCAGCGGTTTCCGAACCCTTCATACCTCGAACGAGCCACGGGTAGTGGAAAGCAAATCCCTGGAGAACTACTATCAGATATTGGGTGTTCAGCCCAATGCTACGCAGGAAGTGCTCGATGCTGCATACCGGCGCCAAGTACGCCTGCACACCGGCGAATTTCTGGACGATTCTGCACTGGTGGCGGGGCCGGTACGGTCGGACCCATTCCTGGCACGCGTAGATGAGGCATACCGGCAGCTCTCGAGTCCATTGAAGCGCTGGACGCACGACGAGGAGTTGAAGGGGGCGCGGCTGGTTCCTCTCAGCGAAGAGGAATTGGAGTTGGCCCGCAAGCGAATCGAGCCTACGGACGCATGGCTGTCGTACCAGCGGTTGGAGAATGGTTCCATCTACATTCGGGTGGGCTGGGCGGTGGATTTCACCGCTGTACACGATGCGGTCATGTCGGGCATTCCGGAGTCGGGGCGTATTTACAATGACCGCCTGAATGAGTGGCGCGTAGATCCCAGATACGAAGCAAAGCTGGCCGAGATTTTCGCCAATTTCAAGCGGGCGGACGTGCAGGCGCCGCCAAGGCGAGTCGGCCCAACGTACCAGGGTGTAGGGAACATAGCGACCACAAAGCGTCCGCACCAGTCGTGGAAGGGCTGGCCGTTCCTGATCATTGGTGGTCTGATTTTGGCAATAGTCGGCGCGGTTCTGTTTCCTGCCAACCGAGTCGTACCGGTCACAGTGCAGGCAACAGCGACTGCCCTCGCTCTGGCCGGTTCGTATGAGCCTCTGGAGAGCAGTTTTCTGACCAGGACTCCTGCCGCCACGCCTTCATTGACTGGGACGCTCCTGCATCCTTCTGTCAATTTGCGCGAACGGCCAGAGGCGGTTGGGCCCGTATTGAAGCTATTGGGTAACGACCAGACGTACCAGGTCGTTGGCCGGTCGGAGGATAGCAGCTGGTATGTGGTCACGGACGATGATGTAACCGGTTGGATTGCGGCGTGGACCATTTCCATAGAAGGGGAACCTGAGATACTGCCAGTCTCCACTGAGGTTTTCTTTTTGTCGGAGAGCGGTGACGAAGAGCAGGTTGACGGCGACGCAGAATGAGCTTCAATCCAGATTTCCTGGCCCGGCTACTTGCAATTCGTTCTTAAGTATCGGGTAGCTAATAAGCCATATACAGTGCCTGTCTTGACCAGCCCTTTATCCCTGCCGCCATTCAGGCAATTTGCTTGCGTATTCGGTTGGCGGGAGCCACGCTGCTGGAGCGGCACTGCTGGAATGCGCAGACACGGTCGGAACTGCAGTTCTTAGTAGTCAGTTTTTTGGTTTTCAGTGGAACACCAGTCGTCAGGGGAACACCGGAGATTAGCGGTCGATGGTCGGTGGGTTGAGGCGGCAAGTGGGGGAGTAGACTCCGTTCGCCGGACACGACGCTGGGGAAGAGTAAACACGGTCGGTGAGCGATGGTTTTGGAGGGGGGCGTTGCGGGGGCGCAGCCCCTGCACAAGGGAGGGCCGAAGGCCCGACCGCCCATATGCAAAGAGAGAGTATAAAGGAGTGAGGAGGATCGCTTCTTTCTTTTTCCTGGCGTTGTGGATAGAATAGAATTTGATTGGTAGTTTTAGAGAGAGGAGCTTGTAGAGAGGAGGAGCCTCTTCATCCTCTCTTCTTTTTGTCTCTTCAACACGGACATATATGTAAGAAAAGATGAAGAAACCTGAGCGTAGACCTGGATGGCGCGCTCGCCTTTTGCGAGGCAGCAGGCGCCCGAGTATGTTGACGCGCGTTTTGCTGCTCGCCGCGATGTTTATTGCTGCGTTCACGGCCTATCAAGTCTCACGCGATAGTTCGGTGGCAGACCCGGCTGTGGCGCTCGCGCAACAAGAGGAAGAACAGGACGCTGTCACCGCCACGCCGGAAGCGACGCCAGCCGACGCTCTCCAAGCCGTGAGGAGGACCCCCCAACCGAAAGGACATGTGCGCAGTGACGTACGCAGCGACTCTGCGCTGCCTGCCGCGGACGCAGACCATGCGCAGAGGTATATTGTCGATGATGCAGACGCCTACGTTTACACGGTGCGAATGGGCGAATACTGGTCTCTGGTTGCAAACAGGTTTGATCTGACGGCTGAGGTTCTGAAAGAGGCCAATAGCGAATTGTGGCAATTGCGGGGCGAGGTAATTCGGCCCGGCGACCAGTTAGCAGTTCCGGGTCTCACCGCGCAAGCCACGGTGCCGCCTATATTGTATAAGGTTCAAGCAGACGAATCCTGGGAAGTTATCGCTGATAAGTTTGCTGTTTCGTATCTGGACCTGCTCCTGGACAATTTCAATCTGTGGGCCCAGCGGGGTGTTGACATCCAGGCCGGCGATCAGATAATAGTCAGGTACTTGCCATCTGTGCCGATCGAGTTGGGCGCCATGCGCGGCTGGGCCGGCGGCCCGCCTGTTTTGGCGCCCTCATACGTTGAGGCGCGCGAACAGAAGGCAGCGACGGAAGACGGTCTCGATGCCGCCGGCACCTATACGGTGCAGCTTGGTGACACTTGGGAAACCGTTGCTGAAGCGACAGGTATCGACGTATCGGCACTGAAAGGAGTGAACCAGAAGATTAGCGAGCGAGCCCTACAAGCAGGCGATGTGCTTCGGGTCTCCTGGATTCTGCGTGTCGCATTGATGATTCGCCAGTCCGAGCAGCGCGGGGTGAGGAGTGCAACTGATCTGGGCAACCTTCCGGAGGAGGAGTTGGCCGCCCTGGCTGCACGGGGGATGTCCGTCTATAAGGAGCAGTATTGCGGCATCTGTCACGTGCTCGATAGTGCGGGTACAAGAGGTATTTTCGGGCCGTCGCACAACGATATGCGTGAATTGGCCACTGCCCGGCTCGAAGATCCTGCCTATGGCGGCGCGGCGACCGATGTATATGCCTATCTCTACGAGAGTATCATTGAACCGGACGTTTTCTATGTTGAGGGACATGTGTTGAGTACCCATCCGATGCCGTCCTATCAACATATCCCCGAAGAAGATTTGGAAGCACTGATCGTATTCTTGGCGGATCAGTAATCGCCTGTCGGCGCAGACTTTGTGCTTGCGGTGTTCGACGACTTTACTGTAAGAGTTGCCGCCGAGTGGGCCGCATTCGGCTGTGCCTATGCGGCGCGAAGCGGGAGAAGAGGAGTCAATTGAAAGCTATTAAGATTTCCATCAACAGTATAGTTGCGCTTGCAATAGTGTCGGCCCTGTGGATTTCGACCGACAGCGCGATGGCGCAGGAGAAGGAAAGCGGCGGCACGGTAATCGTGGACGGCCTCAATGGACCGCAGGGTGTGCTGGCGATAGATGACGGCAGCGTCTGGGTGATAGACGTTGGGCTGGGCGGCGATCAGGAAGTGGAGATTGGGGGCCTTGATCCGAATACTAACGAAGTTATCAAGGCGTCCTTCGGCAATACGGCGCGTGTGATGCGCGTGACGCCGGGGGGCCAACCTCAGCTTGTGGCGACATTGCCTTCGATCTTTCTTGGCAGCGACATAGTTGGGGGTGCCCGGCTGGCTCTGCTGAACAATGAAATGTATGCCACAGCCGGCCTCTGGCAAGGCGTGGCCAGCGAAGAGGCGCTGCCGGATACGGCCGCGGTACTGCGAGTGTTACAAGGCTCGGTGCTGGAGGTCGTACCCTTGTGGAAGGTGGAAAAGGAGCTGAACCCGGATGGCCACGTTCTTGAGTCACATCCATACGGGCTGACCACGGGGCCGGACGGTCTGTTGTACGTGGCAGAGGCTGGCGCCAATACACTGATGCAGGTAGACGTAGTTAACCAGACTGCAAAGGTAATTGCCGTATTTGAGGGCATTCCCGGCCCACTGCCCAATCCCTATCGAGGGGGCGCACTGGAGACGGATCCGGTACCGACCGGTGTCACCTTCGGAGCGGACGGGCGGATATATGTTTCCCTACTCCCCGGGTTTCCCTTTCTGCCAGGTTCGGCGAAAGTCGTTGTGGTTGACCCGGTGACAGGAAACGTGGAAGACTACGCCACTGACCTGACGATGTTGACGGACTTGCGCACCGGTCCGGACGGCGAGTTGTATGCCGTGCGGTTCGGCATTTTCACTGACGAAGGCCCGATTCCCAACAGCGGCGCGGTGATCCGGGTAGGCGCAGGCGAAACTTCACAGGATGTGATCACGGGATTGCCTTTTCCTACGTCGGTCGATTTTGACGTAAACGGGAGTGCGTATGTAACGATCAACGGCGCCAGCGTGGGTGAGCCTGGTCGCGGCGCGGTGATCCGTTTTGAACAGGTTGCTGTGCCCGGGGCACCCACGATTCGCTTTGTGGAGAGCGCTACCAGAAGCCAACAGGAACCGGAATTCATAACCGGGTGCGGGAGCCTGCCCAGCCATGACGCGGTAACACAGGCGTTGGCGGCAACTGTAGCGGCCGGCAAGAATGGCGGACTCGGAAACCATATGTGGGCGACAATTGTTGACCGCGACGGGGTGGTGTGCGCGGTTACGTTCTCAGGCGCGAACCGAGGCTCCCAGTGGCCGGGCGGGCGCGTGCTTTCCGTCCAGAGGGCGAATACGGCCAATGCCTTCAGCCTGCCGCGTGTGGCCTTTTCGACGAGCAATCTCTATGCGGCGACGCAGCCTGGCGGCAACCTGTTCGGCTTGCATGAGAGCAGTCCCCTGGACACATCGACTGCTTATGCTGGGCCTGCCACCGATTTCGGACAGGCAGGGGACCCATTGGTGGGGCAGCGTCCCGGCGGGTGGAGTCGGTCCGGGGGTGGTCTTCCTCTTTACAATGCCAGCGGCAGTCTACTGGGGGCATTGGGGGTCAGTGGCGATACACCTTGCGCAGATCACATCGTTGCCTGGAAGCTGCGCGATGCTCTGCAGATGGATTACATCCCGGCGGGGGTGAGCGCAAGCGCGGACGACAACATCATTTTCGACCTGCAGTCGGATGGCAAGAGTATCAGCGGATTCGGCCACCCACGTTGCGGCTTTGACGAGGAACGGTTGACAGAGACGCTGCCCGCTGATTTCCCGATTGGGTTGGCGGCGGAGGCTGGACAGTAACGCGCAGAGCAGGATAATGGGGGACAGTAGAGGGCTCGACGGCACCGATCAAGTCGGCTCGCGTCGTACAGATTCTATAGGCTCTTTTGTCTTTAGCTCTATGGCAGGTCGGCGATATGGTCTTTCAGACTGGCAAATGTTTGGCGCGTGCTGGCGGCCTTGTCCTGCCCGTTGGCCTGCCAGTGCGTTTCAACTGTATAGGTATCGACCGGCTCGTTTTGCAGCAGAGTTAGATGGGCATGCCAGTCGGTTCCGCCGGCGCCGATGCGCGCCCAAGCGGTCAGGCCAGTGCCCTCGTCGAGCACAACTGCATCCTTGCAGTGAATATCGACAATGCGGCCTTTCACCTGCTGATAACCGACTGCCGGGTCTTCTCCGGCGACGAAGGCGTTGGCCGGATCCCAGATAATTTTGAGATTCGGCATCTGCACGGCGTCCAGCACAAGCCGCATGTTGCCACCGGTATTGGCGTAAAGAGAGCGGGCATTTTCCAAGGCCAACACCAGTCCTTCGTCCTGTAGCCGGTGGCAGGCGATGCGGATGCCTTTGGCGATCTTAGCCAGCGTTTCCTCATCGATACCGCCACCGTCCGGGGAGCGGGGCGAAGGGTTGTCACCGCCTACGTCCCGGGTAAAGCCGAACGTGCGAATGTTGGGCGCCTTGAATTTGTGGGCAATGGTGATGAAGCGCTCCAGCCGATCCATATGCTCTTGAAAGCGAGGATGGCTCTCCATCTCGTCCAGGGAGAGATCGGCCAGAGAAAATGGCCGGAAAAACATCCCACAGACCAGATGGGTGCGGAGGCCGTTCTCTTCGGTGAGCCGCAGTGCCCGGTCCAACTCTGTGTCGGTCAGCTCGTGGACCTGTTTTCCCCATAGGTTGTGCAACTCCACGTAGGACATACCTTCCTCGCGGGCGATCGAACAGGCACGCGCAAAGTCCTGATCGATCTCATCGGTAACGACTCCGAATTCGTACTGTCTCATAGCGGACATTTCACTCTCTCAATTGGGGATCTTCTATAGATGGTTCGTCAACCCAAAGAGCGTCGCCGCGGTCTTGCCGCAGACCTGCTCTTTCTCCTCATCTGACAGATGGGGATTGGCCTGCACCTCCGCCACAGGGCCGCCGATAGGCCCCATATCGAAGGGATAATCGCTGCCGATCAACACATGATCGGCGCCGACCATATCCACCAAATAGCGCAAGGCCAAAGGGTGAAAAGACATGCAGTCGAAGTAGACCTGTCTCAAATAGTGACTTGGTGGATGCGGAATGGCGCTGGCACATTCTTGGGTGCGCACCTTGTAGCCGTGATCCATACGCCCTACAATATATGGAAAGACGCCGCCAGCGTGGGCAAAAATAATATTAAGATCTGGCCATCGTTCCAGGATGCCGCCGTAAATTACCGATGCAATGGCCAGGCCGGTCTCGGCCACCATGCCCAGCAAATTGTGCAAGTAGTAGTCCTGCATTCGCTCCTCCCCCGCAGGGATATACGGGTGGATGAATACGGGCGCGTTTAGTTCGGCAAACGTCTCGAAAAGAGGGAAATAGTCAGGATGATTCAGATTTTTTCCACCTACATTGGAGCCGATCTGAAAGCCATGCAACCCGAGTTCATTGACCGCTCGTTTTGCTTCAGCAACCGACGCCGCAATGTCCTGCAGCGGAACCGTTGCCAGCCCCAGGAACCGCTCGGGATATTCGGCCACACGTTCAGCGATGCTCTCATTCAAGCGCGATGCCAGTTCCCTGGCCGCGTCGACCTCTGCCCAGTAAGAAAGCGTGGGGGGCGCGGAGGAGATGGCCGCCATTGAGATTTGCGCGCTGTCCATATCAGCCAACATCTGTTCGGCCGCGTAGAAATCGGGCGTCAGCGGGTGATCGAAGTTGCCGGGGCAGACCAGATGCTCCTGGCCATCAGCTCGCTGTTCAATTTTGGATTGGAGCGTGTTCGGACCACGGGCCGCGTCTAAAAAGGCTTTGGGAAAGAAGTGGCAATGGACATCGAGGGAGAACATTCTATCAGATCTCGGCAATGAAACTGTTGACCGTTAAACGTGAGATGCGCTTGTTGCACATTACGTTTCAAGCATTATTTCTGTTGTTGAGGAAAGACAGGCTGTCCTTCGCCAGCGCGTAAGGGCTTTCGGCCAAGGGACGCCAAATACATGTCGCGCCCGCCAGCTCCGGAATGACCGCGTTGAAGGACTCCACCACCAGCCAACCACTGTATTGGACATCTGCCAACGCCTGAAATGTCCCGGTCCAATCCACCTGTCCGCTGCCGACAGTACCGCGATCGTTTTCGCTGCAATGGAAGTGTTTAATATGCGTTCCGGCCTGGCGGATGGCGTCGGGGGTAGATTTTTCCTCAATGTGCATGTGGAAGGTATCCAGCAGTAAGCCCACGGAGGGTTGATCCACCGCATTCATCAGGCGGACGCCATCCTGAACAGTATTGAGCATGAACGTCTCGAAGCGGTTTAGCGGCTCCAGCGCAAGTGTCACGCCCTCAACAGAGGCAACAGCGCCGACCTCCTGTAGAGATCGGACACAGGTGTCAAATTCCTGATCGGTAAATCCCCGTCCCCGCAATTCCCCGACAGGCACGGCCATCGGTCCGCACAGGAGATCCGCGCCCAGGGCAGACGCGGCCCGCACAACGTTTTGCAAAAAAGCCACCCCTTGTGCCCGGCGCTCGTCATCGATAAGGCTGAGTCCCGGGGGCATCGCTGTGGACGCGGTGCAGGCCAGACCACTGTTCTCGCAAGCCTGGCGGACAGCGGTCGTGTCAAGGGCTGCTGGATCGAAGATGGGAAGTTCAACACCGTTGTAGCCCATTTCGCTGATGAGCGGGAAAAGGGCCATCTCGTCCGCGCTGATGTTACCACTCCACACCATCAGATGAACACCGAGCTGGTGGCTGTTCACAGATCGTCCTTATCCTTTCAGCCCGGTAAGGACGATCCCTTCGACGAAGGCCCGTTGCGCGAGAAAATAGAGAATAACGACCGGCAGCACCATCAGAGTGGCCAGCGCCATCACGTAGTGGGTCCAATCGAGGCCGCCCTCAAAGTATTGGAGTGCGTTTAGTCCTAAGGCCAGGGTAAATAGATCTCGTTTATGCAGATAAATGAGCGGCGTCAGAAAGTCGTTCCAATTGTGGAGCAGGGACAACACGAGAACGACCGTCAGCGCAGACCGGGACAAAGGAAGAATGATCTGGGCAAAAATTCGAGGACGACTGGCTCCGTCAATGCGGGCCGCGTCTTCCAACTCCAAAGGAATCGTGCGGAAGAACTGGCGCAACAGAAAGATCGTAATCGGCCCACCAAACCAATCCGGCACAATCAGGGGTAGAAAAGTCCCGATCCAGCCCAGGCGTGTGAACAGAATGTAGACGGGAATCATCGTCACGACGTACGGCAGCATCACGGTCGAGAGGATCAGGGCAAACACTATATCCCGCCCCTTGAAACGCAGCCGGGCAAAACTATAGGCAGCCATAGAGGAGCTGACTATAACGCCCAACGTAGAAAAGAACGTGATGGTCATTGTGTTGGCTGCATAGCGCATGACCGACACGACCTCGAACACTTCCAGATAGTTAGACCAGCGGATCGGATCGGGTATCCACCTAGGCGGAAAGACGAAGATCTCGTGGGGCGCTTTCAAGGAAGAAGAAAGTAGCCAAAAGAACGGAACCAGCATCAATGCGCCACCACCGGCCAGCGTCAGATGAATCAGAAAACGACTGGCGTTGTGCCTGATACGGAAAGCGGTCACGAGCCGCCCCCTTCTGTTTCGTAATAGACCCAACGCCGCTGACTGTAGAAAAGGATAGCCGTCAGCAGCATTATCACGAGGAAGAGAATCCAGGCCATTGCAGATGCGTAGCCGTTGCGAAAGTATCCGAAGGCGTTGCGAAACATGTACAGCACATAAAAGAGCGCGGCGTTGTTCGGTCCGGCCGAGGAGGCAGACGGATTCGATACAAACAGGATATAGGCCACACCGAAGACCTGAAAGCTATTGATGACCGTCACAATCAACTGGTAGAAGATAATCGAAGAGGTGAGGGGCAAGGTCACATGGCGGAACCTGGCCCAGCTGTTGGCCCCATCCACTTCGGCGGCTTCGTAGAACGTGCGGGGCACACTGATAAGCGAAGCCAGAAAAATGAGCACAGAGTTGCCCAGCCCCCACAGACCGATAAAGACAATGGATGGCACGATCCAATCAGGATCGGTCAGCCAACGGGGCGCGGGCAGGCCCAGCACCTTGAGTGGATAGTTGATCGGCCCAAACTCCGGATTTAGGCCCCAACGCCAGATGGTCGCGCTGGCGACCACCGGCACAACTGATGGCAGATACCAGAGAGTGCGATAGGTTGTGATCCCCCGCACATTGCGGCTCATCAGCAGAGCAACGGCGTAGGCAAATGTGAGGGACAGAGGCACAAAAAGAGTCACATACCACAAGGTCACCTCAATGGATCGCAGCCATAGGGCATCCTTGACCAGTTTTGTGTAGTTGGCGAATCCGATCCACTGGGGCGCGGTGATGATTTCGTATTTCGTTAAGCTCAGGTAGAAGCTGGCGAACACCGGGCCGAGGCGGAAAAACAGCAGCCCCAACACAGCTGGAATGATAAACATCCAGCCAAAAAGTGTCTCTTCGAAGCTGAGACGTTGGAAAAAGCGCAGACCTCGATCGGTCTGCGCTGCGGGTGTAGATTGAGAAGGTGAAGATTGCATTTAGGAAATTTCACCCGTTTGCAGGATCTGTTCAGAGCCTTGGCGCACCTCTGTGGCGACATCTTCCCAGCGTACGTCACCGATCCAATGTTGGTCCAAGTACGGTCCCCAGAAATCCAGCATGGTCTGATACCAGCCACCGTAGTAAGAGCCGATCGTGTCGCCGGGCCAGCGGAACGTAGCCTGATCCTCGAACGCGTCGTAGAATGCCTGGCGGTACTCCGTCGCCGGCGGTGCCGAATTGTTCAGGAACTGTTCCCGCAAATCTTTACGGGTCGGCTGCTGCATACCCAAATCGACAAGAATCTGCTGCCCGGCGTTGCTGAGGCAGGCCCAGGAGATGAAATCGTAGGATTCCTGGGGATAGTCTGTCTGGGAGAAAACGCACAAGGGCGAGTAGTGGCCGTAGGATGTCTTCGTCTTATTATACGGTACCGGGAATGTGCCCCAGTTGGTTCCAGCCTGGTTGATGCGGCCCAATGACCAGACGCCGATGTGCTGCATGGCTACGGTGCCGGCTTGAATGCTGATCTCGCCAGCGGCTTCGTATGCCGGCGATGGACTCACAAAGTGTTTCAAACCCAAATCCGCCAACCAGTTCATCGCCTCAATGAATTCATCCGAATCCATAGGCATCGTGCCGTCGTCGGCGATAACCTCGGCGTCGTTGGCCCAAATATACGTCGGCCGACCGTGACCCTTGCCAGCAATAAGTCCGTACTGACGCACACGGGCCGGATTGAAATCAGAATCGTTGACTGAATTGTCGTCCAAGTCGAAGGTGAGAACCTTGGCGAGTTCGACAACTTCGTCCCATGTCATCCATTCATTCGGCTCTGGATACGGAACGCCAACCTCATCGAACAAGTCGAGATTGAACGCCATGAGCATCGCGCCACTGTCCCAGGGGATGCCCCAGCGAGCGCCGTCGTAGGTTTGGGCGATCCAAACGTTTTCGACATAATCGTCTTCATTGAAGTCAGGATCCGCCTCAAAGTACGGCTCAAGATTGGTCGTCACACCTTTGCGTGTGAGGGGGCCGGTGGTGCGGTTGGCGTCAAACCACATGTCCGGTCCGGTGCCGGCGGAAATCATGATCAGCAGGGCTTCCTGATGGGAGGCGCCGGCCACCGCGTTAATCTCGAACTCGACACCGGGGTTGGACTCCCTATAGAGAGACATCTGCTGGTCCATAACGTTCTCAATGAACTGACCGCCTCGGTTAAAGAAGTTTAGGGTAATTGGCTCAGCGGATGCGCCTGAACCGTCGCTGACCGCCATCGGCGCTGCGCACGCGGCTAAGGCTGCGACTGCCGAGCTGCCCGCGGCCAACTGTAAGAAGCTTCTTCGACTCATTGCTGTTCGCTGCACTGTATTCCTCCTGGGAATGTGATGGATTGAACAAATAGGGATGAAACGCGTTCAATTCGTTAGAAAAATGAACACGAAAGGGTTGTCTTGCAAAGGTTTGCTGCCATGATATGCTGAACGACAGGGATAAGCGGCGAATCAATAACTCATGTTACGCAGGTGCGGCGTCAATACGCACTGGGTACAACTGAAACAAGGCAACGACTGTGTAACATCAGTTGATAAATGGAATTACTGGCAGAACGAAACAGGGGTATGGACTAGATTGCTGGCAACGTTTTCTTGACAGAATCGGATTATAACAGACCGACCGATCCATGCCAACAATTAGATGGTCTGTAGGGGTGCATTCCGCGCAGGTTGTTGGGAAAATATGATTGACCAGAAGGGGATTCAGTCTGGCCGATAGACTGGCCCCACTTGACGGACAATAAATTGGGATACGCCTAAACCTTGGGTGCCTGTTGTCTGAACAGTAGTTCATGTGAAGAGGGGATGGACTGTGGTTCGGGCACAGGCGCGGTGGCTGGCATGTTGGAATGCACACTGGCGCAAAAGAATTTGGGATACACCCGCAATTTGGGCTACATCCGCCGCTACAGGGTGCGCCCGTTGGGATAGGAGACCAAGGGGAGCCGCATTCTCGAATCAGTTGTATAATGCTCAGGAGAGGTGAGCGCGCAAAGGCGCCAAGACCCTCTGCGCGCCTTGTAATCTTCGCGCGTTTTCATTAACATATACGTGATGAGAGGGTGAAACATGAAGAATGGAAAAAGCTCCGAAGAGCATCGGCGGCAGGCGGAAGAAGAAAAAGGCAGCATCGCCTTTGCTATCGTGACGGTCTCCGATACACGCACGCCGGAAACGGACCGCAGCGGCCAGGCTATTCGCCAGATGGCTGAGGCTGCGGGTCACCAGGTGATCGCTTCCCGGATTGTGCCGGATGAGCCGGAAGACGTTGCGGCGGCGCTGGACGATTTCAGTGGGAGCGGCGCGCAGGTCATTATTTTCAATGGGGGGACGGGCGTCAGTAAGCGAGATCGCACCTACGACGTGCTTTCCGGGTCGCTAGAGAAGGAATTGCCAGGATTTGGCGAGATTTTCCGCATGCTCAGCTATGCAGAGGTGGGGGCAGCCGCGATGCTTAGTCGCGCTACGGCGGGCACCTACCGAGGCTGCGCGATTATCAGTGTGCCGGGATCGACAAATGCGGTCAAGTTGGCGATGGAGAAACTGATATTGCCTGAGATCCAGCATCTGGCATGGGAGATTACGCGTTAAGCAGGTCAGACGGCACCGTTTGGCCCATCTACCATGAAAGAACCGTGTTGCGGACCGAAGTTGATATGCATTGCAGTCGGGACACGCGACGGATTTCATGGTATCTCTATTGAGGACAGAAGTTTTCCGATTATCTCAGGTTTCACTTACAATAAGACGGCTTCCCCTGGCATGTAGAGTTGTGAAAGCAATGGACCAACGCGTCCGGCGCTGTCAGATTTACCCTCTTGCGCTCCTGGAGTTGGACGGCTTCTTTAGCGGAGTTCCCCTTCTGCGGCAGGCCTGGATTGCTGCGCAATTACGGTGGATATTGAATCGAATTCAGCCCCATTTTTTCTAAAGGCTTGACAATGACCTTGCAACGCCGCTTGCTTATCGGAATCATCCTACTCACTTTGTTATCTTTGGCAGCCTGCAACAGGTCTGACGAAGGGCCTACAACCACGCCGACCAAGACGTCAACGCCGGAAGGTGAAACGAGCCAAGCGGCGACGGATACGCCGGTCCCACCCGCAGCGACGGCAACCAGCGAACCGGCGACGCCCACACCGGAGCCGCCGGCAACGGCTACACCGGCAGTTGAAGAGGAGCAGCCAACCACGGCGCCTCCAACCCAGGGAACGGAGCAGACTACTGAAAGCGGCTTTTTGCCAGCGACGATGGAAAGCCCGGATTTCGGCACCCAGGCGTTTCTGTGGTGGCGGCCAGAGGTGGCAGAACGGGACTTAGACCTGATCCGAGAGGGCGGCTTTCATTGGGTGAAGCAGATTTTCGCGTGGGAGAATATTGAGGGGGCAGGCAAAGGGCACCTCGACTGGTCATTTTCCGATAGAGTTGTACAGCAGGTGAACGCCAGTGATCTGAAGCTTCTGGCACGGATATCGATTGATCCGCAGAAGAGAGATTTTTGGGCCGGGCTGCCGCCTGATAGCGCCGATCATTTCGCCGACTACGTATTTGCTCTGGCCAGCCGCTACAGTTGTAAGCCGGAGGCGGTTGGCTGTATTCAGGCCTATCAGATATGGAATGAGCCGAATCTGAGTCGCGAATGGGGCCATAAACGTCCGAACGCGGCCGAATATGTATTTTTCCTGGGCAGGGCATACGAGGCGATCAAGCTAGCCAACCCGAACGCGCTTGTAGTCAGTGCCGGAATGGCGCCGACCGGGGACAATAACGAATTGGCGATGCCGGACGACCTGTTTTATGAGCAGATGTACGAGGCGATGGGGGGCAGCAGCGAAGGTTACTTCGACGCCTTGGGCGTGCATGGCGTAGGGTTTGCGGCGCCCCCGGAACTGGACCCCAACACCGCGGCCGCGGAGTCCCGATACGGCGGGCACCGGTTCTTCAGTTTCCGCCATGTAGAGGACATCAGGGCGATTATGGAAAGGCATGGCGACGCCGACAAACAGATTGTGCTGCTGGAGTTCGGCTGGACATCCGATCCTGTAAATCCGGACTACCGCTGGCACGGTAGGGAAGCCGGTATTGACATGGCGGTTCAGGCGGAATATCTGAAGCGAGCATACGAATGGGCCGAGGCCAACTGGCGTCCGTGGATAGGCTTGATGAGTTTGATCACGATGCCCAATCTGGAGTGGCTGAGCGACGGAAATCCCGAAGATGAAGAGCAGTTCTGGTGGGGGATTATGGAGCCAAGCCCTTGTTGCGACCCGCCTACGTTCCGGCCCGCCTACATTGAACTGTGCCGGTATTTGAATGCCCAAGACGAGCAAGTTTGCGTCCACGCGCCCGAAGGGCAGGAATAGTAGGATTCTGTTGTAAGTTTGGGCGGGGCGAAGACTAGCCGGTGATTTCCTGGAAAATCTGGATGGCGTCCTCGATCAGACCGGCGACGATATCGATCCAGTCGGCGCCGCCGGTAAGCGAATCCAGTTCCAGTGCGGACGGGTCCGGCTGCCAGTTGCTCGCAGCGTAAGACCAACCGACGAGGCCGGCGCCGATAACCAGCACGAAGAATGTGCGATACAGCAGTCGGTTGCGGCGATAGAAGCGGGGCATGGGTAGATTGGCGCAAGTTTTGAGCGGTTAGCCTTCAAGGACGCGGCAGAGCATTCTTGTCACGTGACGTAATTTTGCGGTATTGGCTCGAATTTGCAAAATATAGGGTCGATGCTATACTCGGCGGTGCTTTGGCAGCCGCCATCTCTTCACAGTACACCCCTCCAGGGCGAGTAGCTCAGCTGGTTAGAGCGCACGGTTCACATCCGTGAGGTCGGGGGTTCGAGTCCCTCCTCGCCCACCTCAGAATTGACGAAATAGACACGTGCAGAGCATAGGAAGTGCCGGTATCTTTGGACGGTACGGCCGACGTATTTTGCCTATCCACGCCGCGAAAGAAGCGGGCTCTACTCCTTTGGCATAACGCTAAAGACAGTGCTGATCCCCGAAGTAACTATTGTGAACTCGCTCCCCGAAATATATCAGGTAATCAAGACTGCCTATTCAAGGTCCCGAAAGGGATTGAGTGTTTGGCCGTATCGGTAGGGCGGTCGAGAAGCCCTCGATCTGATTATCAAGCCCGTGCGGAAGATCCTGATGGCAATGTTCATATGCGTTCCCATTCCCACTTTGAATTGAGATGAAATCATTAAAGAAGACAGTCTACGAAATAATCGAAGAGGCTGCGCCCGGCAATCGCGTCAGCGAGATCTTTGATGTCTTCCTGATCACGCTGATAGCTCTCAATGTCGTCGCTCTAATTGTGGGGACTGTGGAGGAGACTTACCAGATAGCTCCGCGTGCTTTCGACCTTTTTGAGGTAATTTCGGTCGTAATCTTCACGGTAGAGTATCTGCTGCGGGTCTGGTCGTGCACGGAGAATCCGAAATATGCCCATCCTGTAAAGGGCCGGCTGCAGTTTGTTGCCTCTCCCCTGGCGCTGATTGACTTGCTGGCAGTATTGCCGGTATACGGTGTGTTCTTTTTCAATCTGCACGGGCTGGACCTGCGCTTCCTGCGGGTTGTGCGTCTGCTTGCCCGCATGGTTCGGCTGGGCCGTTACTTTTCCAGTCTTCGCACCTTGGGCCGAGTGCTGTATACGAGCCGGAGCGAGCTTGTTGCGGTGGTGTCGGTACTCTTTTTGCTGCTTGTTATGACTTCTTCGATGATGTTTTTTGCTGAACATCAGGCGCAACCGGAGGAGTTCGCCAGCATACCCAAGGCAATGTGGTGGAGCATCATTACGCTGACGACCGTTGGCTACGGCGACGTGTTTCCAGTGACGGCGGCGGGGCGACTGCTGGCCGGGATTATCGCGATCGTTGGCATTGGGTTGTTCGCGCTGCCGGCGGGCATCCTGGGATCGGGATTCATGGAGGAGTTGGGCAAGGCCGGGAACGGCCGGACAGTGTGCCCTCATTGCGGCGAGGTGATTGAGGAGGAGTAACGCGGTCGAGGCGTTGCTTAGGTCCTTCTGAGTGACATACCTTTCTTATCTAGCGCCCGCTGAACTGCGGCTGGCGGCGCTGGCGGAAGGCGGAGACGCCTTCCTGCGCGTCGGCGGTGTAGGAGGCGAGGCTGCCGGCGAGGGTCTCGAGGACGACGCCGCTGTCGCCACTGGCCGGGAAGGCTGCGTCGATCAGTTGCTTGGTCAGCTGGACGGCGACCGGGCCGTTGGCCGCTATCGTTCTGGCGAGCTCGAGGGCTTGCTCGGCAAGTTTTTCTGGCGGCACAACTTCGTTCACCAGTCCCCAGGTCTCCGCCTGCTCCGCGGCCACGCGTTCGCCGCTGAAAATCATTTGCTTGGCCCGGCTCGGCCCTATTAGCTGTGCCAGGCGTTGGGTACCGCCCCAGCCGGGAATGATGCCCAGCTTGACCTCCGGGAACGAGAGCTGTACCCCTTCAGCGGCCAGACGCAGGTCTGCAGCCAACGCCAGTTCCAGTCCACCGCCGAACGTGTAGCCGTTGAGGACGGCTATGACCGGTTGGGGCAGCCTTGCATAGCGGGCGAAGATGCGGTGACCATCGCGGATCCAGCGCCGGCCCATTTCGAGGGGCGACAGGTCGCTCCATTCGTAAATGTCGGCACCTACGCAGAATGCCTTGCCCGTCCCGGCAAGGAGCACGACCCGCACTTCCTGGTTGCGGTCCAGTTCATCGGCATAGGTTTCTAGCGCGGCGAGCATCTCAGCGTTGAGAGCGTTGAGTTTGGCGGCGCGGTTGAGAACGATTGTTGCGATTGGACCGTTGAACGAGAGTTGGACGAGTTCGGTGGCCATGGAGTCTCCTTCCAGCTACCTGATGTAGTTGCTTCCAGACCCGCCTCATGCCTTCGGCGACTGTGAATGAATACAGTTTGCATCTGTTGCTTTTCTCTGACTACTACAGTTGCAGAAGCCGGAGACGGGGAGCAACAAGCTCGCGGCTTTATCGTTTGTGCATCATCCCAGTAGTTCCACATCAGGTTCGGCCCGGTCGCTGCCTGCCAACGCGCCTATAAAGACAGCATCGGGCAGCGCGCTCTGGGCGGCGCTCGCCTGCTCGGCGGCGATGACGACCACCATGCCGATCCCCATGTTGAAAACACGGTAGGCTTCGTCGCGTTCCATACCGCTCCAGATCAGCAGGCGGCGAAAGAGTAACGGTAGGTCCCAGCTGTTGCGGTCTATGCGAGCGCGCAGTCCAGACGGCAGTATGCGGGGCAGATTATCCACCAAGCCGCCGCCGGTAATGTGGGCCAGCCCCTTGATTATGATGCCGGACTCCTCAAGGGCGTGCACGGCAGGCAGATAGGAGCGATGGGGCGCGAGCAGCGCGTCGATCAACACTTCGCCATGCTCCAGAGTCTGTTGCGGATCGCGGCTGGAGACGATGCGGCGAATGAGCGAATAACCGTTGGTGTGAGGGCCGCTGCTGGGCAGACCCAAGAGCAGATCTCCCGGTTGCATGGCTTGCGGGCGGGGAAGGAGGGTGTCCCGGTCAACCAAGCCGACGATGGTTCCGGCGACGTCGCATGAGCCGGGTGTGTAGACGCCGGGCATTTCGGCGGTTTCGCCGCCGAGGAGGGCACAGCCGGCGGCGCGGCAGGCCTCGGCCATACCTAGCACGATGGATGCCACGTCTTCAGGCACGAGTTTGTCGGCGGCGATATAGTCGAGGAAAAACAGAGGGCGCGCGCCCTGAACGAGGATGTCGTTGAGGCAGTGGTTGACAATGTCCTGTCCGATTGCCTGCCAGCGGCCGTGCTGCGCGGCGAGTTTGACCTTGGTGCCGACGCCGTCGGTGGAGGCGACGAGTAGGGGCCGCGAGGGCAGTTCGGTAAGGGCGAAGAGGCCGCCGAAGCTGCCGACGTCGGCAAGTACGTTGGGCGTGAAGGTCGAGCGGACGGCGGCCTTCATGAGGTCGACGGCGCGGTTGCCGGCTTCGATGTCGACGCCGGCGGCGGCATATGCGCTGGGCGGCTGGCCGGTGTTGTCTAGCGATTTTTGAGGTCGATCAGCACTTTCGCGAGGATGAGGCATGGTGGAGTAGAGCGCGTAAATGAGGAACTTTAGCTACTTATGGGCAGCAGTTCGTAGGATGAAGTCTCACTGAAAGAGCGTTTTTGCAGAGTTGACAAGGGCGTGTCAGCCCTAGTCAATGTCACAGTCCACTAGATAACCCTAAGGAGCACCAAGAGAGAAAAGCAACACCACTTATGATGCACGCCGTTTTGCTCGAATCAACTCGCCGTCCAATGTTTCGTACTCTTCTATGGTCTCATGGACTCGTCTTGCCTGCCTTTCAAAATCCGGATCAAAGGTGCAAGTGACAATGCCGAAGTGACTTGATTATTCCAAATGTAACCGAACGAAATGCCTATGATTCATGGTTAATACCGCCCGCCTATCAGCAATCGCAACTGAGAAGACGTCTTCATCAGGAACACGGCGATTGGCCTTGCCATCTTCTTGAATTGTCAAAACGTCATGCCCCAATGTTCGCAGTCCTTCAACGACTGGCAAGGGAAAGTTCTCGTCGGCGTACAAGCGAGCCACTCCTATGCCGCCTCATTTTCTTCGATCTGCCGTTCGATTTCATCTCTATTGGCTCGATAGTATGCCCAGGCATTGGTCAAGTCCTCGGCACGAAGGGTTGGGTATGCCCTGAGTATATCCGCTTCACTACTGCCAAGAATTCGGGCTTGCGCCAAAAGCCACACAGGGATACGCGTGCGGACAATACATGGATCTCCCCCCATGACTCCCGGATTACTTTCTATGCCAGGAAACGCGCTACCGATGTCCCGAACAATCCACTGAAGCAATTCAGCTTTCTCTGCTGCTGTTATATCTGGAATCAATTCTCTGATTCTCTCTAATGTCGTCATTTACTTTTGCTCCCTACCTAAACGGTTGCGAAAGAGAGGTTAACGCAATGATAGCAGAGAAACAGAAATTCGTCGCACCAGAACCCACTCCCGCTGCTTCTTTCCTCTGTGCTTGTCGCTGACAGGAATGTAAAGCCAGTTCCAGTCTTCAGGCCTGTCGGCGCGTTCGACGATCGGACCCTTACAATCTCATCTTTCTTCCAGAACTACGGGGATATTTGGAGGGTCACTCGTACTTGAAGCTGCGAATGCCGAAGATGAACAGCACGGCTGATGCGGCCAGGAGGACACCTATTTCCGGCAGAACGTCGCCGAAGCCGCCGTTGAACCAGATGAGATCCTGGAAGGCGCCCATGGCCCAGGCGACGGGTGAGAGGTGGCCGAGCGTCCGCATGAATTCGGGCACGATTTCGAGCGGCCACCAGGCGCCGCCGAGGGGGGCGAGCGACAGCGAAAGGAGGAGGACAAGCCCCCTGGCCTGGCCTTCGCTCTTCATCCAGGGAGCCAGGGCAAAGGTAAGGGCGGTGATGCAGAGTACGAAGGCGGCCATGACCGCGAGCAGGGCAGGGGGATTGCTGCCGAAGTCCATGCCGGCAGCTGCGCCGACGGCGAAAACGATGAAGTACTGAATCATGCCGAGGGTAAAGTAGACGCCGATTTTGGCGGCGAGGATCTGGGCACGGGAGAGAGGGAGGGCCATCAGGCGCTGGAGTGTCCACTGGCGGCGCTCGCGCAGGAGGACGGCCATGCCGCCCAGGACTGTGAACATGACGTAAAGGGAACCCATCCCTGGCCCGGACTGGTTGAAGCCGTTAGAGGAGCCGTCTTCACTGTCGCCGGGGGCATCGGCGACTCGGAAGCGGACGGGGGCCGGCTGCTCTGTCAACATCTCTTTCGACCGCAGATAAATGGAGCGGAGGAAGCCGTCGCGCATCTCTTTGTCGAGAGGCGGCAGATCAATGGCCGCGGTCAGGTTGTCCAGCAGGGCGCCGGCGACGCCGGTTGTCATTGAGGCGCTGCCGGCGCGCTGCAGGACCGCATTCAAGCTTTGCAGAACAGGGCTTGGCTGGAGAGGGTCGGACAGAGAATAGTAGTCGATGTTTATTCGCTCGAATCCCTCCAGGGCGGCGGCATAGCCGGCGGGGATGACGATGAGCGCGCTGGTTCTGCCTGACCGGGCGCGTTCGATTGCGCTCTCCAGTTGCAGAGGTTCCTCTCCGAGCCTGCAGAAGTCGTCGGTGTCATTGTCCAGCGGACACAGCACGAGGGCGTCGTTTGCGGCGCGCAGCTGATCGATCAGTTCGGCGGACAGTTCGGTCTGGTCATGATCGATCAGATCGACTCGAAGCTGGGTCGGACCACCGCCGCCTATCTGGCCGATACTCCAACCGACTACAAGCGTGAGGAGTACGGGGATGACGAGCAGGCCGACAAGGTTGCCCCGTTGCGAGAAGAAGATGTTCAGATCGTTGAGGACAATGGTCAAGATTGATCGCATTGCTAAAGGCTGATTGCCGCAGTGGTTTGTTTGGTTAGCATCAGTCGTGTTTCATGCAGAAAGTCATAGGTCTATACGGCGCTTGAAGAGCCATGCTCCCAGCAGGAAGAGCACGATGCCCTGAGCAAAGAGCGCAAGCAGGTTGACCGTGATGTCGGTCTGGGCATTGGCCAGTTGCGTGAATGCGTCCACGCCCCAGTAGATGAGCGAGAATCTGGCGGCCTGCTCGGGCAGGGCGAAACCGAAGGAACCGCCCACAACTGCCAGAGAAATGTTTATCATCGGTCCGAACAGATTTACCTGCTCTGGCGTCTTTGCCAGACCGACGACAAATACGCCCAGGCCCGATACGCACAGTGCCAGCGCCAGGGTCACAACGACGATGGCAGCAATGTTGGCTCCCCAAATAAATGTGGGTTCGCCGATGACGACGGAGGCGATCAAGGTCAGGGCGGCCAGGAGAATCAGTATCTGCAGAAAGACTGTGACCAGGTTTCCCAGGAGTTTGCCTATCAGCAGGAAAACTTTCGGAGTGGGTGAAACGATCAGGCGTTGAAGGGTCCAGTACTTGCGCTCTTCATAGAGGGATTGGATGCCAAAGACGCCGGTGAAGAGAGCAAAGAAGACCGCCTGCGATGCGCCGATCGGGACGATAGTGCGGGCAAAGCGGGGCGCCTCCTGAATGGCCTCCAGCGGCGGGTGGGCGACGGTGATGTTGTTGGCGCCGGGCGTGATCAGACAGCCGAGGGGCTCGAGTGCGGTTGCATCCATGTTTTGCAGGGCAGCCGCGGGCCCCGACAGGTCAACTGCGACCAGATTGATTTCTCCGCGGCCGATACTTGCGGCCAGCGAATTTACAGATGTTTCCAGGGTTGCGCCAAGGGCAACGCTGACGCGCACAAACTGATTCACGATACCGGCGACGACGCTGTGAAGAATGCGGACTGATATCGGTTGACCATTGTTGGCGTACACCTCGACGGCTCCGTCTTCGTCTGGGACCTGGGTGCGGATTCTGAGGTCTTCGTCGAAGGCATATTGGGGCATTATTCTGCGGCTGAAGCCGGGCGGGATGATGACCGCGGCGGCGAATTCGCCGTTGTCGACGGCGGCGCGCGCCTGGTCGGCATTGTCAAGCGCGGTGGCATCCAGCAGATCGTCCAAGTTCCCTCCCACCGCGAGAGAGGCGGCGCCGGCTGCCTCCGATTCCTCGAGCAGGCTGCATCCAATCTCGGTCAGATCGAAGCCTTGGGTCGCGGTTGTACCGGTGCCTTCGACCGGTTGAGACAACAGAATGGCGGCCAGTTGATCGCCGAAGTTGAGAGGGGCGCCGTCCTGCACGAGTTGGTCGGGGCCGATACCGGCCTGGTTGAAGACTCGGGCGAGATCATCGGGATCGAAGGGTAGCGCGTCCAGGTTGGCAAACTGGTCCGGCAGACTGATGACCTCCTGCAGGTCGACGCCTTCGTCGAGATTGACTACAGCGACCGGGATGTCTGCGAAGTCAGGGAGTTCGGAGTCGCCGATGCCGCCGAAGGCCAGCCCGATAATGGTGGACAGCACCAGCGGCGTCGCGAACATGAGAAGCATCAGGTTGCGATCGCGAAAGGTTGTGTATAGTTCTTTGGAGGCGAAGGCGAGAATTTTTCGCATCGTTCAGGGCGGTCCGGGGAAGATCGAGAGTGTGGTGTTAACAGGCGGTCATTACGCGGACGTCAGTCGGCCGCGGTTGGTATCTGAGAGAGACGGACCCGGGAGTCAGTCACGCAAGGCGCGGCCTGTCAGCGCCAGGAATACCGCTTCAAGGTCGGGCTCAAGCACTTCAACAGATTGGATGTCGATGCCAGCGGCGTCAAGCGTTTGGATAATTTGCGGGAGCGCGGTGCGGCCCCGTTTGGCAAATACTGTCAGGCGGGCGGGCGTGGATTCGCTGCCGTTGTCACCGATCTGCTCTGGCGGATTGTAGAGAACACGCGTTACGCCGGCAATTTCCTGTTGCATGCGCTCGATCAGCGCTTCGCCAACGTTCTGTGCGCCTGTCGTTATTTCCAGCCTGTCTTCTTCACCTACTTGCTGCGTCAGTTCATCCTGAGTCCCCATGGCGATGATCTCGCCGTGATCCATGATGCCGACGCGGTCGCTCAGCTCCTCGGCCTCTTCCATCAGGTGGGTAGTATAGAGGACGGTCATGCCCTGTTCGTCGCGCAGCGTTTTGACGGTGTCAAGGATGCGGCGCCGGCTCTGGGGATCGATGCCGACGGTAGGCTCGTCCATGTAGATGAGCGGGGGGCTGTTCAGGAGACCGGCTGCGAGGTTGATGCGGCGCTTCATGCCGCCGGAAAAGGTGTCGATGCGATCTTTCTGGCGGTGGGCCAGGTCTACGAATTCGAGCAGTTCATCGACGCGACGGCTGAGCGATTTTCCACCCAGGCCGTACATTCTTCCGAAAAAGGCGAGATTCTGCCGTGCGCTGAGCTCGGGATAGAGGGCGATCTCCTGGGGAACGAATCCCATCAGGCGCTTGGCCTCCATCGCCTGCCTGGTGATTGAAAACCCGCCGATTGTTGCGTCCCCCTCGGTTGGCGTCACCAGGCCGCTGATCATGGAGATCGTGGTAGTTTTGCCGGCGCCGTTGGGGCCGAGCAGGCTGAAGATTTCGCCCTGGCGAATTTCGAGGTCCACGCCTTTGACGGCTTCTATAGTGGAGCCGTCTGCACGGTTATAGGTTTTTCGCAGATTCCGAGTCTCGACCATTGTTTGCATTATTTCACCTCAACAGTTCATACGGTTGCGCGTGGGGAAAGTTGCAACAAAGGGATTCTCTCGAAATCAGGCTCCTCCCACAGAGCAAATTTTGTCTACTGAAGTGAGAATGTCAAATCTCTTCAACCGCAGTTCAACAGGACTTGAACTTTTGGGCGTGGAATCCCGTCTTTGACTTAAGAATTGTACTTACACGAACTGCAACTGCTAAGCCATATACAGTGCCTTTGTCGACCACGCCTTCAGTCACGCCGCCACTCGGACTATCTCATCGTGTATTCGTTGGCAGCCGCCAACCTGGATGAGACGCACTGCTGGAATAACGCCGATCGGTGGGTGAGGGATGGTTTTGGACGGGGGCGTTGCGGGGGCGGAGCCCCTGCACAAGGGAGGGCCGAAGGCCCGACCGCCAGAAAAACTAGAGAGTGAATGGAGAGTAAACACCTTCGCTCGCCTCATTCAGGGTCGCATTCTGATTGTGGCTGAGTAGTTACCACGAACATTGATTCTGTTCGCATTCGCAGGTGGTGTGGTGCCCTTCCAATTTTGGCGGCACGTAACCACTGTGTCCATTGCTGTGAGTTCTCGCTCATTCATACTTCTTCAGTGTCATCGAATGAACAGAATGATTGGTGGTAAATTTTGCCAACCAGGTGGAAGAGAAGTACAATTGAGCAGGCAGTTGGCTCCCCTCTGCCTCTTTCCATATGTCAAAAAGCGACAGCGTGCGATGCTCTCCGTTCTGGCGCCGGACAGAATCCATTAACCGGACAAAGCGTATGACAACAACCAGTTCGAAGCTCACCCATCTTTCCTGCAGCAGATGTGGTGAGGAGTACGATGCAGATCAGTTGATAAACCTGTGCCGGGCCTGCGAAAAGCCGTTGCTGGCGCGATACGATCTCGCCAAAGCGGCGAGAACATTGACGCGTGCGTCGATGCAGGAGCGAGAACCGTCTCTGTGGCGATACGAGGAAGTGCTTCCGGTCCGGACAAGGAAGGCGCAACTGAAGTTGGGAGAAGGTTGGACGCCCCTGATCTGCGCGAAGGATTTGGGCAGCGAAATCGGTTGCCCGCATACGCTGATAAAGGATGAGTCACTGAACCCCACCGGCAGCTTCAAGGCCAGAGGGCTGGTGATGGCAGTTGGCCGCGCATTTGAGTTGGGCGCGGCGGAGCTGGCGATACCAAGCGCTGGGAATGCGGCGGGAGCAATGAGCGCTTATGCCGCAAAGGCAGGCCTGCCGGCCCACGTTTATATGCCGGAGGACGTACCTGACGCATTCCGGGTGGAATGCAGCAATCTAGGTGCAGAGGTCACGCTTGTTGATGGTCTGATCACCGACTGCGGAGCCAGGGTGCGGGAGAAGGTCGAAGAGTTCGGCTGGTTCGATGTAAGCACGCTCAAGGAGCCTTACCGGATTGAGGGCAAGAAGACTTTGGGCTACGAGGTCGTTGAGCAGCTCGGCTGGCGAATGCCCGATGTGATCATCTACCCGACCGGCGGGGGCACCGGGTTGGTGGGGATGTGGAAGGCGTTTGACGAGATGGAAGAGATGGGCCTGGTCGGTAGTGAACGGCCGCGCATGGTCAGTGTTCAGAGTAGCGGCTGTGCGCCGATGGTGCGCGCATTCGAGCAGGGCGAAGAGTTTGCCGAAGCGTGGCAGGGCGCGAAGACGGTGGCCGATGGCCTGCGCGTCCCTGCAGCGGTCGGTGATTTTCTGATTCTGGAGGCAGTGCGGGAGAGCGACGGCGCCGCGATTGCGGTAACAGACGACGAGATGCTGCGCTGCGCCAGCCAGATGGGGAAACATACCGGTGTCTTTCCTGCCCCTGAGGGCGCGGCAACGCTTGCGGGTCAGGTCCGGCTGCTAGAGTCGGGCTGGCTGCAAGGGGATGAAACGGTGGTATTGTTCAACACGGGTACCGGGCTGAAATACGCCCATTTGTGGTCATAAATTCGATATCGATGGACGCAGGTGAAATAGAGAGACAAGCCGAACAATCAGCCAAACCAGATGGCAGATAATCGAGGTGTAAAGTTGGAACGCATAAAAAATTACAGGGCCGCGGTCGCCGGCCCGGAAGAGACCCACGAGAGTCTGAGCAGTGGCATCAATAGTATCGCCGATTTGCTGGCGCCGACCCTCGGCCCGGTCGGCGGGCATGTGGTGCATGAACGAGACGGCACGCGTGGTCCGGAACTGCTGGATGACGCGGCAACGGCTGTCCGTCGCATTCTCAGCCTGGGGGATCCCAAGGTGGATGTCGGCGCGATGCTGATGCGTCACATTGTCTGGCGAATCGCCGGGCAGGTCGGGGACGGCGGTACCGCTACAGCTCTTCTGACCCGAGAGATTTACCTCCAGGCGCTGAAGATGTTGACGGCAGGCATCAATTTCCGTGACCTTGAGATCGGCCTGCAGGCCGCCACTGCAGCGGTACGCCAGGGCCTGAAGGATACGGCGTACCCCGTTGAAACTGAGGACGACCTTGCCCTGGTTGCCATGACGGTAGTGAAAGACCGCAATCTAGCCGCTACAATTGGTGAATTGAGCTATCTGCTCGGCCCGGACGCACGCGTCTCGGTGGAGAAGTTTGTGGCTCCCTACCTGGCACGCGAGTACCACGCCGGCGCCAATTACAAGGCCGAAATTGCGAGCTTCCATCTCTACACTGACCCGATTCGCAAATGGGCCATTTATGGGGATTCCACAATTGCGCTGGTTGACGACACGCTGTCGGAGGCGGCAGAGACGGTGGCGTTGATTGAGGCGGCGATAAAGATGGGCAAGAAGTCACTCGTGATAATCGCCTCCCATTTCAAGGAAGAGGCGCTCCATGTAATCGTGCGCAACCAGACGGAAGAAAAGAAGAAGATTTCGATTCTCGGAATCCAGTTGAAAGAGATAGGCGATCCGCGGAGGATGGCCTTCCACGATTTGACGACGCTCACGGGGGCGACCATTCTTGGGCGTAACTATTACGCCTACGCCGCCAAGGCCAAAGAGGATGATTTGGGCGAAGCGATGCGGGTGCAGGTTGACCGCAAGACGATGCAGTTGCAGCCCTATCAGAGTCGCTCGGCAGCGGTACAGGAGACAGTCGAACAGCTTCGGAACCGGCTTGAAGGGCTGCGGGTGGATGATGAGGAACGCACGGACATCATCAACCGGCTGGCAGCGCTCACCGGCGGTATGGGTGTGCTGAAAGTAGGCACCAACCTCAAGCAAGAGCGCGAGATTCTGTCTAATCTGTCGGAGCGGGCGCTTACCGCAGTTTCTCAAGCCCACAGGACCGGCGTTGTACCAGGCGGCGGCGCGGCCTTTATCCACGCGCGCAAGGCGCTGGACGAACTGGAGTTGGAGGGTGAGGAGAAGTTTGGCGTCAAGGTTTTGAACGATGCCCTGGATGCGCCTTTCCTGCAGATCGTCAAGAACGCGGGCATCGAATCTCCCTCGGTAGCTGCTCTTCGCCTGGAAGAGGCCGGGCCGGCCTATGCCTATGATGTCGTCCGTAAAGAGATTGTCAATGCACGCGAAACAGGCTTGGTGGATGTTACCGGCGTGCAGACCGCGGTACTGGAAACAGCAGTCAGCGGCGCGCTGATGGCCCTGGGCACAAACACAATCGTTTTCCACCGCGATCCCACACAGAGTATGGAACCGTAAACGATGTCGATAATTCTTTCCCTTTCTGAATATGAAGGCAGCATTTGGGCTGCCGGCCCCTATGGACTTTTCGCCGTTGGCGAGGAAGAACTGACGCCTACGCCCCAACCGCAAGAAAGGCTGACGACGGCCTGCTCTCTTGGAGACCGCATCTTTACCGGCGGCGCGCCGTTTGGCGTGGCCTATCTTCTGGAGACCGCTGAGCAGTGGCAGGCGGCCTGGCAAGAGGGCACTGATTCGGCTGTGCTGACGTTTGCTTCGGCACCCGACTACGACGATACCGGCTTGATACTGGCAGGCAGCGAAGGGGACGGCGTGCTTCGCAGCCGCGATCGAGGATTGCGCTGGATGCCCAGCAACTTCGGACTGCGTAACCTGACGGTTCTGACGCTGGCGTGGGCGGCTCCAATGGACGAAAACGCGTGGCCGCGCTGGCAGGTAGTCTTTGCCGGAACGGAGGAAGGCATCTATCGTTCACCCAATGCGGGGCTGGGGTGGAAGCGCAGTGAATCCGCTGACGCCGCCTACCAGACTGTGGCGATCGCGCCAGACGTGCATTGCAGCGGTCTTGTGCTGGCAGGCACAGAGACCGACGGCCTCTGGCGATCGACAGACGGCGGCCGCACGTTCTCAGCGGTGGAAGGCGCGCCCGAGCAGGTGAACTCGCTGATCGCGCTGACAGATGGTTCGAAGAGTTCGTCACCGGCTGCAGGCGACCTTCAGGTCAGCTGGTTGTTGAGCGATGACACGCAGTTGTGGTGTTCGCATGACGGCGCGGCCTGGTCTCCGGTGGATGGCAGCAGCGCCGCCCTCTGTTTGCTGGAGGTGGACGGCCGTATCTACGCTGGCGGTGAGGACGGTGTCATCGTAGTGGACCGCGCCAGCTTGAACGTCGAACGGCAGCTGCAGATTCCGGCCATGTAACGAAGTTGCAGCACAACTAGCAATGTCCCGCCGAAATGTGTGGCGAGGCCGTCAGAGACGGCTCTGTCATGCGTGCCGGCGGCGGCTTTCCTTCCTTCAAACGCCTTTGCGCGCCCCGACCGAGCGCATTCGGACGCCCTCGAAGCAGGAGTGCGACCGCGTCAGTCAAGGCATGCAGCCACATGAATGGTCCTCACTCCTTTTCTGAATCATCAGCATTCGTTCAGACAACCGCACAGTCTGGAGTACTCCATGCTTCTCATCGACGCCCACCTAGATCTGGCAATGAACGCGCTGCAGGGCAACCGGGATCTGACGCGTTCGGTCTATACGATTCGCGCGACTGAGCAGAAGAACAGCGGCAAGGGACAGGGCTACGGCACGGTCGCGTTTCCGGAGATGCGCAAGGGCCGGGTGGCTCTTAGCTTCGCGACTGCTATCGCCCGTTCGACGGGACGCCCGACGCCAAATATCGACTACGATCACCCGACCCAGGCCAGCGCGATGGCGCAGGGCCATCTTGCCTATTACAGAGGGCTGGAGGACCTGGGGCTCGTGCGCATCATCACTTCCGGAACCCAGCTGGATGATCACTGGGGTGAATGGACGGCCTGGGAGGATACGGGCGGCGAGGAGCCACCATTGGGCTTTGTGCTGTCGATGGAGGGCGCGGACCCGATCCTGACTCCGGAGCATGTTGAGTTCTGGTATGATGCGGGGCTGCGGGCGATCGGTCCGTCCCACTATGGCCCCAACCGCTATGCTGGCGGCACGGGTACTGAACTCGGACTGGGGGAGATGGGGCCGGCGCTGCTGCAGGAGATGGAGCGCCTGGGAATCATGCTGGACCTGACGCATTTATCAGATGAATCGTTCTGGCAGGCGCTGGAGATCTACAATGGCCCGGTGCTGGCCAGCCACAACAATTGCCGGGCGATCGTCCCGCACCAGCGACAGTTCAGCGACGAGCAGCTGCGTGCGATCATCGAACGCGGCGGGGTCGTCGGCATGGCGATGGACGTTTGGATGATGTCGACAAAGTGGCGGGCCGGCCAGGAGTGGAACTACGATATTATGCTGGCAGATATGGTGCCCCACATCGATCACATATGCGAGTTGGCAGGCAATGCCAACAACATCGCCATTGGGACCGATCTTGACGGCGGTTTTGGTCGCGAGCAGTCGCCGGCAGACCTGGACACGATCGCGGATCTGCAGCGGATCCCGGAGTTGCTGCGCGGCAACGGTTACGCGGAAGACGATATCGCGGCGATCTGTCATGGGAACTGGCTGCGGCTCTTGCGGGAGTCGCTAAAGGACTAGAGAATGAAACACGGAATCTTGTTGTTCCTGATCCTGGCGGCGGCGTTTTCCCTTTTGAGCTGCGGGCCGGCTGAGAATGAAGGGGGCGGCCAATCGTTGCCGAGCGAAGCTGCCACCGAGGAGGCTACAGTAGCGCCGACCGAAGTCAGTCTTCCTGAGGTCGAGGGGCCAGTTGAGGGGGCGGACGCTTCCAACACGCAATTGGTGGCGCTGGGAGAGATTCTCTATCAGCAGTATTGCGCCTCCTGCCACGGCGCGGAGCTTGAGGGGCAGGCCAATTGGAAGGCACGGGATGAGAACGGATATCTCCCGGCCCCTCCGCACGATGAGACTGGTCACACGTGGCATCACCCCGACGAGCAGCTATTTGAGATTACCAAGATAGGGACGGAAGCTTTTGTTGGCATGGGATACAAGAGCAACATGATCGGTTTCGAAGAGCAGCTTGACGATACTGAAATCTGGGCGGTGTTGGCCTATATCAAGAGCCAGTGGTCGCCGAGAATTCTGAAGGCGCAACCCAAGTAGAATAGTTCTGGACTGTAACGATGGTACACTTTCGAACAAGAGAGAGCTATGTATTTTCAAAGAATAATCGGGAAGCGCTTCTGTTCAAGGGCGAGAAATTGAACACCAGAACTGTTAAGGAACTTCAAACAGCCGTTTCCCGACTCTCGTCGCAGGAATTAGCTCGTTTCAGAGAATGGTTTGAGGAGTTTGAAGCGAAAATGTGGGTTGAGCAGTTCGAGAATGATGTTAAGTCCGGGAAACTTGACCACCTTGCCGAACAGGCGATTGCCGATTTGCGGGCAGGGAATTGCAAAGAACTCTAAGACACTTCGCAAACCCTTCCTTCTGGCAAAATTACCGAAAACTGCCACAAGATGTTCAGAGGTTGGCAGACCGAGATTTCGAACTGCTGAAGCGGAATTCGAGACATCCTTCTTTGAGATTGAAGAAGGTCGGTCGGTTCTGGTCCGCGCGAGTTGGCCTCAAGTATCGCGCCGTAGCAGTCGAGAGTGAGGAAGGGCTTGTCCGGTTCTGGATTGGTACTCACGCCGAATATAATAGGTTAATTCGGTAGTAGTTTTTCAAGATACATTGGCAGACACAGACATTAGACTCATTCGCTATTCCCTTACCAAGGAAGCAACGGGAGACAGTACAAATGCGGAAAGAAGTGTACACGGAGAAGGGTGCGCCGCCGGCGGGAATCTATTCGCAAGGCATCGTTGCCGACGGGCCGGTTGCTTACATCGCCGGGCAGGGGCCGCTGGATCCGGCCACGGGGCAACGCGTTGAGGGCGGGTTCCGCGAGCAGGCGACGCGTGTATTCGATAATCTGACAATTCTGCTGGAGGCCGCCGGCACTTCGTGGGAACACGTTACCAAGGTCGGTGTCTTTCTTGCCGACTTGAGCGATTTTGCCGAAATGAACGAAGTTTACCAGCAGTATGTTACCAAACCTTATCCTGCCCGCACGACGGTCGGCTGCCAGTTGCCAAACATCCTGATTGAAGTCGATTGCATCGCAGTCGTGCCGGAGTAGAGGCTGCGCACTCTGTTTAGACAAGCAGAAGTCCAGGAGAGGAGCGAACAATGACGTTTGATGAATTCAGAGCCAGTCTGACTGACGACGCACCGCCCGCCAAGATGAGCGCGCCGCTGCGGGCCTTGTGGTTAGAGGCCGGCAACGACTGGGACGGGGCGCACGACGCACTGCAGGGGCAGCCGGACCTGAACGGTTCCGCTTGGGTGCATGCCTATCTGCACCGAGTTGAGGGCGATCTGCCTAACGCCAACCACTGGTATGGCCGCGCCCAGAAGCCGGCCAGCAGCGCTTCCCTGCCGCAGGAGTGGGGAGAGATCGCGCGCGCCCTTTTGCAGGAATGAGCGTTTCGAACTGACCTGCAGTTCGACGATAGATCATCGCAGTTTCCGCAGATGCGGAAAGGAATTCTTCGCCGTCCATGCCTTCCCCTTCCTTCGCGCCCTCCGCCAAGCGCGTCCCAGCCTCCCGGATTCGGGCGCTGGCGGACGCGGCTTTCGGCATGGAGGATGTGTTGTTCTTGCAGTTCGGCGAATCAACCTTGCCGACACCTCCTTATGTAATTGAAGCGGTGAACCAGGCGGCGCAGGAGGGCTGGACATTTTACAGCGCCAACCAGGGACTGCCGTCGCTGCGCGCCGCCATAATCCAACAGATAGCAAAGCTGCATCAGGTCGACATCGATCCATCCGAGATTCAGGTCAATTCGGGTGGTGTGCAGGCGCTCAACCTGGCCATCAAGTGTGTCATAGATCCAGGCGATGAGGCGATCGTGCTCAGCCCCAACTGGCCTAACGGCTCGGCGATGGTGGAGATGTTCGGCGGCCGCGCGGTGGAAGTGCCCATGGCCCGTGCGGGGCAGCGCTTTACGCCGGACCGGGAAGCCCTCGAGGCAGCGCTGACGCCGCGTACGCGTCTGCTGCTGTATGCTTCGCCCTCCAATCCGCTTGGCTGGACAGCGACGGTCGCGGAACAGAAGATGCTTTTGGAATTCGCCCGCCAACACGGGCTGTGGCTGCTGACGGACGAGGTTTACGAACGCATCTTCTACGGCTCACATGGTACTGGGGATGGCGAGCAGAGCGGACCTGCAGGTGTGGGCCGGCTGGCGCCGTCGATCCTGCAGCTGTGTTCACGCGAGGACGCGGTAATCGTCGTCAACTCTTTCTCCAAAACCTATCGCATGACGGGCTGGCGGCTTGGCTGGATGGTGGCTAGGGCGGATTTCATCCAGAAGGCGGCGCAGCTCAACGAGTTCATCGTCTCACACGCTCCCACCATGATACAGCGGGGGGGCGAGGCGGCGATCGCCCACGGTGAGGATGACATCGCGGCCATGGTTGAGGAGTTTCAGGAGCGGCGCGATTTCAGTGCCGAGATGCTGCGCGGCGTCTCCGGCGTCAATCTGCCGGAGCCGGAGGGGGCCTTCTATCTCTTTCCACAACTTGATGGCATTGAAGACTCGTTTCAATTCGCGATGGAACTGCTGCGCGAGACGCATGTGGCCGTTGCCCCGGGCAATGCATTCGGCAACGGCGGCGAAGGGTCGATCCGCATCTGTTACGCGCCCGGAATGGATGTATTGAAGCCGGCAATGGAACGAATCTGCGAATTCATACACGTTCATAATTCCAATCAGTAGCCCATCAGAACCCATCCCACTACGCAAGGAAGGCAGAATGAATCCACAAGCGATTCTGGAAGAGTTGAAGACCGTCGATACGCCGTCGATTACCAACGTAGTCGCCACCTATCCTGAAGATCCCCTCTGTCTGGGGCTGTATAACCCCTGGACGGAAAACTGGTACACAGACGAGACCATCCGCTGCATGTATCCGGAATTGGGGGCGCTCGCCGGGTATGCGGTGACTTGCGTCTTCGGCTTGCCGGACCCGAACTTTTCGCGGCTCACTTTCATGGATGTGCTGGAGGCGCTGGACGCTTCGCCCAAGCCGACGATTCTGGTGTTGGAGCAGAAGTTCCCGCCCGAGATTGCGGGGAAGGTGGGACTGGCAGGGGGCAATATGACAGCTATGATGCAGGCGCTTGGCTGTGTCGGCTGCATCTCCAACGGACCATCGAGGGACATAGACGAGATCCGGCCGATGGGTTTTCAGTATCTGCTGAGCGGCGTCACGCCTGGGCATGGCGCGATGGCTGTGCAGGCGGTAAATGTGCCGGTGCATGTACGGGGGATGGACGTTTCTCCGGGTGAAATTGTGCATATGGATGAGAACGGCGCCTGCAAGTTCCCGGCCGACAAGATGGAGAGTGTCCTGAGCAATGTCAAGCAGCTACTGGCGAATGAGGGCGACCGCATCGGCCAGATGCAGAAGGCTTCAAGCGCGGCGGAGTTGCGGGCGATAATGGCCGGCCATAGCTACGGGGATGACGAGGAGTAAGACGCGACAAGCTAGCAGTAGAAGGTTAGGAGTGGAGGAGTGAGAGCGAATCTCACTCCTCTTTTTGTTTCTACACGGGACGAACATTATTTCAGGGCAGTGAGTCTTCGGTTTCAGTTACATCGATGTGGACGGCGACCCAGCCATCGTTGTCGCTGAGTATATCGTCGTTGATGCGGAGGTAGAGGATGCCGTGTTCGCGTGCTTGCGTGTTCAAGCCGGCGCCGACGACGAAACGGGGCCCTTTTTCGCCGATGCGGCCGATGAGCGCGCCGCCGGACCCATCGGAAATCGGGTAGAAGCTGGGCGCGGGAAAAACAGGGTGTCCCTTCGGCCCGTGGTATTCTCCTGGCGTGTAGAGCCATTCCCCGTGGGCTTCGATCGCGACCAGGTCTCCCTGATTGATTCGCACACCGGTACTCTGCCAGTCGCGGTAGGCGTAGATGCGTTTGGCGAGGAGTTCGCTATGGGAGTGCGAGACGGTCAGAGCCCGCTGAACTGTGCTGGGCAGCATCAGGAGCAGCACAACTGCGCCTGCCAGGAACAGGATTCTTCGCATGGGCTACTCCTCTAGAGGTGTGCGCAGTTCGAGGATGGGTTCCGCGCCGGCGCCCAGAATCCACTTGCTGTTTTCCTTCAGTTCCACGGCGATAAGGTAGTCGATGTACTTTTCGGCCAATGCGCCTTTGCCCTCGAGTTCGCTGAGGATGGCACGGACGGCCAGCTGCTGCGCCTCGGTGGTGAGCTGAATCTGCTCAGCCTCGGCCGCGGCGGTGGTGGTAATGCGGTAGGCGTCGGCCTCGGCCTCCTTTTGCGCGGCGTAGAACAGAGCGTCGGCGGCCGTGCGTTGCTGGGCGGCTTCGGCCTCGGCCTGCTCCTGGCGCTGCGACGCCACCATGCGATCCTTGATGGCGGCTAACACTTCGGCGGGGGGCGATGCGTTCTGGATCTGGACGGTTATGAACTCGACACCGTATTGATCGCCCATTTCTTTCAACTCCTGCATGATTTCAAGGTTCATTTCGGTGCGCTGGTTGATTACACCTGCCATGGCCTTGGTATTGATCACATCCCGCAGCCTGCCTTGCACGAACTCGAAGACGATGCGCTCCGGGTCGTCCACTGCCAGGGCAAAACGTTCCGGATCGGTCACGCGGTAGGTGTACTGGAGTGAGACGTCCATGGTCACATTGTCAGAGGTCATGGCGGGGATGCTCTCGACGTAGCCGAGACGCTCGTTTACCTTGACGATGATGACTGTATCGACCAGTGGAATCTGGGCGTGCCAGCCGGGCATCTGTACGCCGAGGAAACGGCCGCCGCGCAGGTGGAGGCCGCGTTCGAATTCGTGGATTTTGTAGACGGCGGCCCTGCCCACATAAAGCGCGAGGATGATTACGGCCAAGGCTGCCAGTACCACGACTGATAGTTTGTAGAAACGATCCAGGTCGGTCGCTGCTCGCGGTCTCGTCTCGGGAACCACCGGCGCGGATGTCTCTTCACTCATTGGGGTTTCTCCTTTGGGGGAACGTTCTCCGTCCTTCACAGGATTTGGGAAATTTCCGGTGTCACTTGCCCGTCTTGAGAGTAAGGACAAGCTGGGAAAGATGCTCCGGGACTTTTGCCAGAGGGAATCGATTGTATGTTCGACTGGAAGCAGCCGAATAAGCCGCTGGAGCAGGGGCGGCAACAGAAGCGGTCCGCTGAGGATCAGCCAGCCCAGGACGATAAGCGGGATCAGCAGTAGCAGAGCACTCAGACTTCCCGCGAAATTCCCCAAAAAGGGGTAGCCGACCAGGAAGAGCGTCTGGGTGAGTATGACACCGCCAAAGAGTAGTACGGCTTGCTCCCATTTCTCTCCTTTGCGCCATTGGGTTAGCGGAGTGCTCCAGAAAACAGCGGCAACGGCAGCCGCTCCTGCCGCGGCAAGAAGCGTCGCCTGCCAATCGCGACCAGATATCTCTCCTATTGCAAGAGAAAAGAGAGGGATAGTCAGGCCGGCATGAGGGAAAACCGTATAGGCGGCAAGAAGCCGTTGCGACCGCTGCCAGCCTAGCCAGATCGCGGCAACGAAATAGGGCGCAAATGCCAGGGGGATGAGGAAGACGCCAAGCCAGGACAGGGAGCGAGAGTCTCCCCATGACAGGATGGCGATGGCGAGTTGCAGCAAAGCGGCGACCGCTGCGTAAACGGCGAATCCCAGCCATGGGTAGAACCAGCGGGGACTCCCTGCCAGCCAGCCCAGGAACGCACCGACGATGTAGATTGCCCGAAGTGACCAGAGCACGCCCTGCGACCAGATGTTTGCGGGCAGAGGTTCGGGTGCGTTGACCGCCAGCCAGGCAGAGGCGGGCAGCAAAAGAAATGGCAAGGCGATGCGTGCCGCGGCGCGAAAGGTGTAAGTACCGTTCATATTCTGGTCAAGGGATCGCATCCCTCCTCGCCTTCAGTGTACCATCGACGCTGCAGTACGCTCGGATTCAGTTCACTCCATTTCCTGACGGATCTTGGACGCGAAGGTAGAGGAGCGGTTTGAGGGGCAGGGGCGGGTATTTTCCTTACTGGGTTTTTGGGTTACTTCAAGGAGTCACAGTGGTAGCAATTGTCGTAACCGCCAAGCCGCCTACATCTCTGTCTTGACCCGCCCTTCATCGCTGCCGCCATTCAGGCTATCTGATTGCGTATTAGGTTGGCGGCAGCCACGGTGCTGGAGCCGCACTGCTGGAATGAACACACACGGTCGGTGAGGGATGGTTTTGGAGGGGGGCGTTGCGGGGGCGCAGCCCCTGCACGAGGGAGGCCGCTTGCGGCCGACCGCCCAGAACTGCAGTGGTCAGTGATCAGTGGTTAGTGTTCAGTGGAACACCAGTCGTCAGGGGAACGCCGGTGGTTAATGGTCGGTGGGCTGAGGCGGCAGGTGAGTGTGTAGACACCGTTCGCTAGACACGTTGCTGGGGAAGATTAAACACGGTCGGTGAGGGATGGTTTTGGAGGGGGGCGTTGCGGGGGCGCAGCCCCTGCACAAGGGAGGCCGCTTGCGGCCGACCGCCCATAAAAGAGTAGAAAAATGGTAACTACTAAGCCTATGTAAAGAAAAAGAGCTAATGTACGTATGCTCTTGGCTGATGTAGAGTAAGAGACATGAGCAAAATGGACCAGTTGGACCGAGAGCAGCTAGAGCGAATAGACCGAGAGAGCCTGATCGAGCTGATTCTGGTTCTGCAGCAGCAATATGGTGCGCAACAGGAGTTGGTGCAGCAATTGCAGCAGCAGGTGGCAGTGCAGCAGGAGTTGATCCAGAAGTTGCAGGATCAACTGGCGAAAGACAGTCACAACAGCGGCAAGCCGCCGAGCAGCGATGGTCCGAAGAAAGGCAGGCGCAAGAGTCTGCGCCGCTCTGGCCAGCGGCTGCGTGGTGGGCAACGCGGGCACAAAGGGCGCACCTTGATGCAGGTGGCGGAGCCGGACCATGTCATCGTCCATGCGCTGGCGGATTGCCCGCACTGCCAGACAGATCTGAGAGCGGAAGCAGTCACGCGGCAAGAGAAACGGCAGGTGTTCGACGTTCCGCCGGCCCGCATCGAAGTGACGGAACATCAGGCGGAAGTAAAGCAGTGTCCTGGCTGTGGTGCGAGCGTAAAGGGAGAGTTTCCCTCTCACGTTACGCAGCCGACCCAGTATGGTCTGCGTCTGAAGGCGTTTGCCTGCTACCTCTACAGCCAACAGTTCATCCCTTTCGCCCGCATCAGAGAGTTGCTGACTGCGCTCTACGGGGATGCGCCTTCGGAGCCGGTGATACTCGCCTCTGTTTACCGACTTGCCAAGCGCACACAGAGGAGTCTGGCCCAGATTCGCCAACAACTGATCGCTGCTCCTGTCGTCCATTTCGATGAGAGCGGCATGCGTGTCGTCGAGCGGTTGCAGTGGTTGCACGTGGCCAGCACAGAAAAACTGACCCAGTACCACGTCCATGCCAAACGCGGGCATATCGGCATGCGAGCCGGAGGCGTCCTGCCCCATTTCAAAGGCGTTGCTCTGCATGATTACTGGCGCTCCTACTTCAAGTTTAGCGACTGTCAGCATAGCCTCTGCAACGTCCATCACCTGCGCGACCTCAACTTCATCATCGAACAGTACGACCAGGCATGGGCCAAGAAGATGAAGCGCTTGTTGTGCGACATCAAAGACGAAGTCGCATCAACCTCAACACGGCATACGACCTTGCCGCCAGACCGTCTGGCCTACTACGAGGCCGAGTACGATGCGCTCATTGCCGAGGGTTTTGCCGACAACCCTGCCCCGCCAAAGCCAAAACGCAAACCGATCGGCCGACCCAAACAGTCGCCGCCCAAAAACCTGCTTGACCGTTTGCACAAACACAAGGCTGGCGTCTTAGCCTTCATGTTTGACTTCCGCATCCCTTTTGACAACAACCTGGTCGAACGAGATGTACGCATGATCAAGGTCCAACAGAAGATATCCGGCTGCTTTCGCACTGAAGACGGGGCACACATCTTCTGTGCTCTGCGTTCCTATATCTCTACTGCTCGTAAACATGGCTTCAACGCAATTGATGCCATCTACAACGCCTTTCTTGGCCAACCCTTTATCCCTGACAACATCCAGGCTTAGTAGTTACGAAAAATGAGAGAACAGTCTTTCCCGCCTCGTTCAGGGTTGCGAATCAGCTGTTGCTGAGTAGCTGGTAGTTTTCAACAAAATACCATACATTTTTTTCTTCTTTTGCATACGCGCAGAGAGTAGGTAAAATAGAAATTATATTTTTTTGAACTGCTGATGACCGTTTTCCGATTTGTTCCGACAGCCGAGATTCCACACCAAGCATGGAGGGTCAAAATGGGAACACAACGAAGTTTTAATCGACGCAGATTCCTGCAGACAGCCGGTATGAGCGCTGCCGGGCTTGCGCTAGCGGCCTGTGCGGCGCCTGCAGCTACGTCTGACGGAGGGGGGGCCGAGGCGCCGGCTGCCGAGATTCCTGAAGTGGTGTTCTGGTTTCCCTGGGAAGAAATCGCCGTGAATATTCAGGACAAGTTCAACGAAGCAGGGTTGGGCGTTACGGCAGTCTGGCAACTTGGCGAATATGACTCGAACACAAAGACGATGGCTGCATTGGCGGCCGGCACACCGCCGCCGGTGTCCTTTTTGGGTCGGTGGCAAAGCGCGGATTTGGCTGTGCGCGATGCCTTGGTCGTATTGGACGAATATATTGAGGGAGCCAAGAACTTCACGTGGGACAACATCTGGGAGCGGCTGCAGGCGGACTCAATCCTGTGGGGAAAGAAATGGATTGTTCCCTATACAACAGATACCCGCGCCCTCCTTTACAACAGGACGGTGATGGGGGAAGCTGGGTTGGACCCGGACTCGCCGCCTCTGACTTGGGACGATTTACACCAGATGGCCAACCAGATAACTGAATTTGATGATGCGGGTCGCCTGGATGTAGTTGGATTCACTCCCACGTTTGGCAATCCGCCTGTCCACCTTATGTTCCTGACGTTGATCTGGTGTATGGAAAGTGACATGGTCAGTGATGATTTGACTCGTGTTACCATCACCGACAAGGGTGAAGAGGCCATGGCCTTCCTGAAACAGGTGATGGATGACCAGGGAGGATATGAGGCAGCGGGCGCCTTTACAAGAGGGCTCAGTCTGGCCGAAGGGATCGATGCTTTTTCGGCAGGCAAGGTGGGCCTGGCCATGCACGGTCAGTGGGTGCTCCGCAATTACGACAAGTACTCCCCGGATCTCGATTTTGGCATGATTCCGGGGCCGGTCTTTCCCGAGCATAACGTTCACGCCAACTACGACGGGGGCGGTGGATGGTTTATGTTCAAAGAGGGTGGGCAGCCCGACGATGCCTGGGCCTTGATCGATTTTTCGATGAACGAAGAGTTCTACCTAGAGCATGCCAATCGATTCCACTGGCTGCCGGCGCGCTCGGACGTGGGTATGCAGTGGGCCGCTTTCGATGAGCGGCGCGAAGTCTTCGCGTCGACTGCCAATACGGTGCAGTGGATTCCTATATTTGTCGGCATCCTGGAGACGTTAGGGGATCTGGCGACGATGTTTGACAACGTCCTGATTGGCGGTAATGACATTGCCTCCGAATTGCAGATCGCGGAGGAAAAGATCCAGGTGATTCTGGACCGGCACAACGAATTCCCAGTGCCTTCCTAAGCCAACCCGGGACACAGAGTTGCAGGGCGGGGTTCGGGACTCGGTACAAACGGGGCCTGAATCCTCGCTCGTTCACTTGCGGCCGCGCGCACGCGTGCAAGTTCAGTTACCCCTTTCAGGAATACGGCTGGGGCCCCAGTGACCTATGCTAAATATTGCATTTGGACGGTTCGAAGGAAGACCGCGCAAAGTGGCACGGGCAACTTTCGTTTATTGCTTGCTGATTGGATTGGGTTTCCTCTTTGCGATGCCGCTGGTGTGGCTCGCCTCCACTTCGTTGAAGAGCAATGAACAGGTAGGAACGTGGCCTCCTGTATGGATTCCGTACCCGTTCATATGGGAGAATTATGGTGTTGCCTGGACGAGTGGTCACTTTGGTCTCTACTTCTTTAACACGGCGACAATTACAGTACTGGCAACGATAGGCCAGCTTCTCACGGCATCCATGGCCGCCTACGGTTTCGCCCGCCTACGCTTTCCGGGCCGCGAATTCCTGTTTGCAGTCCTGCTGGCGACTCTGATGTTGCCATTCGTCGTCACAATGATACCCACTTTCATACTTTTCAAGAACCTGGGCTGGCTGAATTCCTTCAAGCCGCTGATCGTTCCATCGTATTTCGGTGGCGGCGCCTTTTTCATATTTCTGTTGCGCCAGTTTTTCAAGACTTTGCCAACGGAGATGTTTGAGCAGGCCACGATAGACGGCGCCTCAAATTACCGTATCTACTTTCAGATACTGCTGCCGCTGTCCAAACCGGCCCTCTCGACTGTGGCGATTTTCGGATTCATGCAGCATTGGAATGATTTTCTCGGCCCTCTCATTTACCTGAATAGCCCTGAAAAATTCACTCTGGCGCTTGGCTTGCGGCAGTTTATCCAGCGTACAGAGGTCCGCTATCAGGAGATGATGGCGATGGCATTGATGATGACGTTACCGGTGCTGCTGGTCTTCTTTTTCTTCCAACAGTACTTTATCCGGGGCGTGGTCATGTCTGGCATCAAAGGGTAGTCCTGCAATCGGGGAACCGGCGTCTTCAGGCCGGCCGCCTTGGGGCTTGTTAAGCGCTTCATGCGCCAGGAAGGGCGAAGAGCAGTGCGTCAGGAAACAGTATCCATAACCGACAGAGCGGCAACCGACGCCCCTCGTTCCAAGCCGCGCAGCGTCTGGACGAGCCCAATTCGGAGGCGGGAAGCTCTGGACGGATTCGTTTTCATATTGCCTTGGTTTCTTGGCCTCCTAATCTTCATCCTGGGGCCGTTTGCCGCCGGCTTTTATTACAGCTTGACCGAATATGATAGCCTGTTGCCGCCGCAATTTCTGGGCTTGCAGAACTATCATCGCATTCTGTTCGTCGATGATCGCTTCTGGCTTGCCGTGTTCAACACCGTCTGGTATGTAACTGCAGCGGTTGTGCCGCAGGTGATTCTTGGTCTGTTGCTAGCCATCCTTCTCAACCAGAAGGCACGAGGCATCACCGTTTTTCGCACTGTCTTTTTCATGCCTTCCATCGTGCCGATCGTCGCCTCTGTTTCCCTCTTTATCTTCATCCTGCATGATCGATTTGGCCTCCTGAACGAGACTCTATTTCAGGTCTTTGGCATTGTCGGCCCGAATTGGCTCACCAGCCCCGACTGGTCAAAGCCTTCGCTGGTGCTCTGGAGCCTGTGGGGTATCGGAGGAGGCATGATCATCTACCTGGCTGGCCTGCAAGGGATTCCGGAAACGCTCTATGAGGCAGCCGCGATCGACGGGGCGGGCGCACTTCGCTGCTTCTGGAAGATAACGATCCCGCTCATCTCTCCAACGATTCTGTTTGTTCTTATCATGGGCATCATCGGCAGTTTTCAGATCTTCACGCCGGTATTCCTCCTGGGCAGCTCAAACTACGGAATGGCCGCTGCCGGGCCAATGGATTCCCTTCTGTTCTGGGTGGTATACATATATAACCAGGGATTCTTTTACTTCCGAATGGGCTATGCCAGCTCTATGGCCTGGCTGTTGTTTATACTGCTGGTGATACTCACACTGGTCCAGTTTCGGCTGGCCGGTCGTTGGGTATACTATGAAGACGAAGCTGCCATTCAGTAGCGCGGTAGTGGGAAAACGGCCTCACACCCCAAAAATTCGACTTTGAGGAGACTCTATTGTGTCAGACAGCCAACTTCGCGTAGGCTTTGGTGAGTCGGATATCAACCCGCCGCACGGCCTCTACATGTGCGGCAGTCTCGACCCGCGCAAGAATGAGGGCACGACCGATCCATTGCAGTCCCATGCGCTGGTCGCAGAGAACAACGGCAGACGGATTGCAATCGTCGGCGTCGACTTGATCGGCCTGCCCAAGGAGCTGGCGGACACGATCATCGCTGAAGCCGCCCGCCGAACGGGCATCCCGACGCATGCCATCATGATCTCATGCAGCCACACGCATAGCGGGCCCTATACGGCTGAAAACGTATATTCATCAGATGTGATTGATGGCGATTACCTCTCTACATTACCCGATCGCATCGCGGCGAGCGTTGAACAGGCCGCCGGACGGGTGGAGCCGGCATCGATGCACATCGGCAGATCTCTGGTTCATCACGGCATCCATAACCGCCGGGTCATCTGCCCGGACGGCAAGGTGATGAACACATGGATGCCTCAGGCGCTCAACGACCTGGACCTCATTCCTCAGGTGTATGGGACAGCCGGACCGGTCGACCCCGAACTTTGGGTCGTTCGCTTTGACAGGCTGGACGGATCGACGTTGGGCGTTTTCTATAACTATTCGCTGCATACCAACTCCAAGAGCGGCACGACCTGGTCGGCGGACTACCCCTGCGTGGTGGCGGAATTCATGCGTGAAGAGTACGGGCCCGAAGTTATCTCTGTCTACACGCCGGGCGCGTGCGCTGACATCAACGTGACGATTGGAGGAGAGCGCTGGCGCGAAGGCGCAACATACTTTGCGGAGCAGGCGGTGGACGCCGCGCGGCGGGCCATTCCAATAGAAGGAGCGATCGCGGTAAACGCGATCCGCCGGGATATCACCGTCCCGCGGCGGGATCCGGCCGATCATTCGCCTGAGGCAATCGGCAGGCTCAACTGGGGAGGGGCGGGGGGCCGCGCGGATGTATTTGACCGGCAGGCTGCGTTGGTCGCGTCCTTGCCTGAACAGTGGGACGTTCCCGTAAACGCGGCCCGCATCGGGCCACTGGCGATCGCTTCCAATCCGGGCGAGTTGTTCGTTGAACACGGGCTCTCGATAAAGCGGCGCTCTCCTTTTCCGTACACGGTGGTGGCTGAACTGACAAACGACCTGGCGATGTACTTGCCGACCGAGGCGGCGTTCAGGCAGGAGGGCTATGAAGCCCTGGTGGGGCCCAATCGGATTGCCTTGGAGGGCGTCGAACGGATCGTGGATACTGCGGTTGAACTGGCGGAAGCGTTGTGGAACGAATAGGCTGTAATGCGATGGTCGATGAGGCCGCTGGACAGATCGGTCCGAACATGTGAAGAAGGAGCTGCGAACAGGATGAGCAAGCTACAGACGGGATTTGTGGGATTGCACCGCGGGGGCGGCCTGATGCGCAGTCTGGCCGGTCATCCGCAGGTGGAGGTTGCCGCGCTGTGCGATATTGACGAGGACACGTTGGCCGACACGGGGGCTGCCTTCTCGCTGCCCGACGACAGGATGTTCACGCGGTTTGAGGATTTTGTGAACGCGCCGTTGGACATCATCGTTGTAGCGACGCCGATCGAGTATCACGCCGAGCATTCGATTGCGGCGATGGAGAGCGGGAAGCATGTGTTGTGCGAACAGACGGCGGCGTACACGGTGGCTGACTGTGAGCAGTTGGTGGAAACGGTCCACAAGACGGGACGCGTCTACATGATGGGTGAGAATTACTGCTACTTTCACTACATCCGCGAGTGGCAGGACTGGATCAAACAGGGCAAGCTGGGCAAGATATTCCACGCGGAGGGCGAATATATCCACGAGATTGTGCCGCTGCTCAGAAACCCTGAGACCGGCGAGCGCAGATGGCGCTATACACGCGCGCCGATCTGGTACTGCGCCCACTGCCTGGGTCCGATTCTTACGCTGATGGAGGACCGCATCGTCAAAGCGACAGGTGTCCACTCCGGAAAGAACATTTACCCCGATGAAGGGCTTGGCTATCTGGACATGGAGGTAGGGCTGTTCCAGACGCAGAAGGGGGCAACGGTTAAGATCCTGCGCAGCCAGGTGGCGCCGCGGCATCCGGACATGATCTTTTACACGCTTTACGGCGAGAAGGGTTTCGTGGAGAACGGCCGCCAGGGCGGATGGGGCGGTACGACGGGCCTGATTTACAGTGAGGATGAGGCCACTGAACAGGAGGGCGCTCGGCAGATCGAGTGCCCGACGGTGGACCCGAATGCGCCGGAGGAGGCGCGGCGCGGCGGGCACGGTACGTCAGAGTACTACATGGTGCGGGACTTCATCGACGCCATTTTGCACAACACGAAGCCGCCCATCGACGTAGCACGGGCGCTGGACTTTACTATCCCGGGCATCATCGCTCACGATTCAGCGATGCAGGGCGGGAAGTGGTTGGATGTCCCGCTCTTCTGAAATTGCTTTCCGCGCTGTAACCTTACTCTGAAATTTCGCAACTACTCAGCCAATGCGACCGCTGACTCAGGCGTGGCATGTGTTTGACTCACTCCTCGACACTTTCTCTTTGCATCTGGGCGGTCGGGCCTTCGGCCCTCCCTTGTGCAGGGGCTGCGCCCCCGCAACGCCCCCCTACAAAACCATCCCTCATCCACCGTTCGGCGTCATTCCAGCTGTGCGGCTCATCCAGAGTGGCGGCTGCCAGCAAATACACGATGAGATAGTCTGAATGTCGGCGTGAATGAAGGTCTGGTCCACGCAGGCACTGTATATCGCTTAGAAGTTACGAAATTCCCATGAAGGCGTTCAGTCGAACTCGTCGGCCGCCTTTTCGGCGAAGGCCTGGTTGGTCTGCTTTTCTGCTTTGGGCTGCGCACCCGAGCGGCGGCGGCGTTTGCGTCCTTTGCGGCGGGGTTTGGGTCTCTCGGGCGAGATCTCATCCTGGAGGATGACGGGGTAGGGAGCAAAGACGGCCTGATCCTCCTCGCTGTCGGCGAAGTAGATGCGCTCGCGGCGGAGCGTGCGGGCGTAGTCGTCGAAGCCGAGGGCGTCGACCAGCTCGTCGGGACGGCCGGTGGCGCCGGGACGTATTTGTACCCGCAGCAGGATACGATGCTCGCCCGCGGCGGCGTCGAAGCCGGTATAGCGCAACTCGAGTACGAGCGGGCGCATGTTGTAGCTATAGCGCTGGCCGTGCCGCTCCCGCTCGCGCCAGACTTCCTTCAGATCCAGGAACGCCTCGATTTTGGTTTGCAACTCCGATTCGGACACCTCTCCTTCGTCGGCGTAGATAATAATAGTGTAGTCGGCGCCGATAGTCAGGGACTGTGGCGACACGGTTTTGAAAGGCACCTCGGTTGCGTTGAGCAGTCGCACACCGGGGGGTAGCTTTTCACGAATCCGCATCGTTAATTCGTCAAGCGGCACGGGCGGGCTGAACGCCACGTCGAGCAGTTCGCGCACGCCGGTCATGCCGAGGCCGAGCGGGGCGGCGAACTGGATATGCGGCTGTGGGTTGAATCCGCGCTTGTAGAGAAGCGGCAGGTTGGCGCGGCGCAAAGTCCGCTCCCACAGGCGCGACTCATCCTGGTGACTGATAAATTTGATGGCCTCGCCCTTCTCGTAAGTGATGCGTACGCGCTGGCGGGCGGTCTCATCGGGTATGACAGACTGCTGGGGCGGGTGGCGGGTCAACGCCATCAGACGGTCTCCGCTTCGGCAATCCGCTGGCTGACGGTGCCGTGACGGCGCTGGGGCACGCGCTCGTCGAACTGGCCCGCGGCCTCTTCCAATTGAATAAGCTGGGAGGGGTCGGCGCCGGAGCCGGCAGGGAGAGACACGCCAGCCGCTTTCATATCGTCGTTGAAGTAGAGAGGAACCGGCACGACATCGACGGGCTGGCGGGCCTTGTCTTTGCCCAAAGGCGGACAGCACCAGGCTTCATCCGGCGCTTCACGGCGCTGCTCCTTGAAGAAGCCCAGAATCCCACAAGAGAAGCAGTGTTCTCGGCAATCATCCACGACGCCGCCGGCATAGGTGTGCAGATATTCCTGCGCCAGGAACTCCTTGTTCAGCCCAGCTGAAATGTGCTCCCAGGGGAGGATCTCGTCGAGGGGGCGCTGCCGGCGAGCGAACCAGTCCATCTCCAGGTTGCAGTCGGCAAAGGCCTGCCGCCAGAGGTCGAAGCGGAAATACTCACCCCAGGCGTCAAGTTTCGCACCCAGTTCCCAGGCGCGCTGAATAACATCGCCGAGTCTGCGGTCGCCGCGGGTGAGGAAGGCTTCGACCAGGGTTTCGGGCGGATCGTTCCAGGTGAAATGGATGCCAGGATCTTTCAGCTCCTGCTGCAAGAGGCGGATCTGCTGGCGGATGGTCGACTCTTCTTCCATCGGCACCCATTGGAATGGCGTGTGGGGCTTGGGGACGAGCGTGCTGACGCCGATACGTACGTTGGCCTTGTTGCCGAGGACGCGGCGGCCAACGGCCAGCACCTGTTTGGAAAGATCGGCGATGGCCTGGACGTCTTCGAGCGTCTGCGTAGGGTGGCCGATCATGAAGTACATTTTGATGGTCTTCCAGCCGCGGCGGTAGACCTCCTCGGCGGTCTGCAAGAGATCATCGTCGGCAATTGGCTTGTTGATGATGTCGCGCAGACGGTCGGTGGCGGCTTCGGGCGCGAAGGTGAAGCCGGAGCGGCGCCGCCCCTTTTCGAGCAGGTCCATCAGGTCGACGCTGAAACTCTCAATGCGCAGGCTGGGCAGGCCGACGGACAGTTTGCGAGCGCCGTGTTTCTCCATGGTGCGCCGCACCAGCTCCTCGACATAGGTGTAGTCGCTGCTGCTCAGGCTGAGGAAGCTGACTTCCTCGAAGCCGCAGTTGGCGATCATCTCGTCGACTGCCTGCAGGACCTCTTCAACGGGCCGCTCGCGCACGGGGCGGAAGATCATCCCGGCTTGGCAGAAGCGGCAGCCGCGCGTGCAGCCGCGCATGATTTCGATGGCGGCGCGGTTGTGGACGACGTTGATGAAGGGCACGATAAACTTGGTCACCGGCGGCGGCATGACTGTCACCACCCGCTTCATTATGGTGGCGGGGGCGTCGGCATGGGTGGGGCGGATCTCGGCGATAGTGCCGTCGGCGGCGTAGCTGGCTTGGTAGAGCGCGGGCACGTAGACGCCGGGGATGCTCGCGAGCATGGCCCAAAGCTGACTGCGGGCCTTCACTGGCTGCTGCGAGTTGCCGTCGAACTGCTTTTTCCACTGCTCGTGTACGTCGATGATCTCGAAGATTACTTCTTCGCCTTCGCCGATGACCATGGCGTCGAAGAAGGCGCTCATGGGCTCCGGGTTGTAGCAGCCGGAGCCGCCGGCAATCACAAGGGGGTGGGAGGCGTCACGGTCCGCGGCGCGCAGGGGAATGTGCGCCAGGTCGAGCATGGTGAGGACATTGGTATAGAGTTGCTCGTAGGGGAGCGAGAAGGCAAGGATGTCGAAGTCGGTGACCGGGTGGCGGGTCTCGAGCCCGAAGAGGGGGATGCCGTCACGGCGCATTACGGTCTCGAAGTCGCTCCACGGGCAGTAGATGCGCTCGGCCAGGAGATCTTCCCGCTTGTTGATGAGGTCGTAGAGGACCATCAGCCCGAGGTTGGAGCCGCCCAGTTCATAAATATCCGGGAAGGCGAGGGCGATCTTGCTGCGGATGACGGGGGCGTCCCAGTCTTTGGCGACGCTGTTGAGTTCGCCGCCGGTATAGCGGGCGGGCTGGGTCACTTTGTGCAGGACGCGGTCAAGGGCGCGTGAAATCTTCCTGGGCGTGGAAAACATATTCACTTCCTTCTCATCTGCCGACCGGCGACGCCGCTTCGTGAGGCGGTCATGTTTTGCGGTCGGGCGGGATTCGAACCCGCTTAATGCCAAGGGCACAGGTGCGGCGCAGTGCCATGGCGAATAGGAATCCGGCTTGTGTGCGAAGACGGCCGGAGTTGCCTTCATTATAGAAGCAGCCAACGAGAGGATCAAATCTGTCTGGTCAGCCGTTTTGACTTTCGTGCACTGCTTTCGTATACTGACTGCTGTCAGGGCTATTACGAAATGTTTGCCCCGTTCGTCTAGAGGCCCAGGACACCACCCTCTCAAGGTGGAGACAGGGGTTCGACTCCCCTACGGGGTACAGGAACGAGAAATCCCGCTGAATTCAGCGGGATTTTCTTTTTTTCTAGAACGGGCAGTGAAGCGAATCTCGGCCTCAGTCGACGGCGATGATGGCTTCGATTTCGACGGCCCAGTTGGCGGGCACGGTGAGACCGATAGCGCTGCGGGCGTGGCGACCGGCGTCGCCGAATAGCTCGATGAACAGTTCGCTGCAGCCGTGGATGACCGAGGGTGTGTCGTTGAAGTCCGGGCCAACGTTGACCATGCCGAAGACCTTGACGACCTGGCGGACGTTGTCCAACCCGGCGATGGTGTGGACGGCCTGGAGGATGCCGAGTGCACAGAGCTGCGCGGCGCGGTAGCCCTCTTCTGTGGTCAGGTCCTGGCCGACTTTGCCCATGATCTCCTCGTCACCGAAGCGGGAGACCTGGCCGGAGACGTAGACATGGTCGCCGGAACGGACTGCGGCCATCAGGTTGCCGCCGTCGAGGTCGATCTTTTCGAGTTCGTAACCCATTTCTTTCAGTTTTGCCAGATAAGACACGTTTTGCTCCTGTGAGTTGTTGCCCGCGCGGCGAATTGCGGCGCGGTTGGGTAGCGGATAGATGGAAAAGGCGGTGCTCGTGTGCGTTATGTTGCCGGCGACAGAACAGGTGCCCCTTTGGCGCGCTGGTAGAGGTCGGCGAAGTCGGAGGTGCCGTCGTCGTCGAGATAGTCCGTCTGGACGCCGCGCTCGTAGACGGGTTGGTTGGCGGTGCGCCAATAGTTCCACATGCTCGAACCCTGACTGAAGCTCGTGTCGGCGAAGTAGACGCGCACGCCGTTGGCGCGGCTGTAGCGGATGAGGCGGCGCGGCAGGCTGAAATCGCCGACGTCGACGCGATAGGTGTCGAGCGCGTTTTCGTCGATGGTGATGCCGAGGCCGGGGGCTTCGGGCGTCTGGGCGTAGCCGCCGACGACGGGGATGCGCTGGTCGAGCAGGTTGTGCTGGTAGAGCTCGTGGCAATTGATGGCCGGCCACTGGGCGTGGCTGAGCACGGCGCCGAGATGGAGGGCCATGGTGGTGGTAAGGCCGGTACCGACCATCTGGATGAAGAAGGGCATGTTGGCGGTGGCGGCGGAGATGCCGGACTTCAACACGGTGGTAACGCCGCCGGCGATGACAAAGCCGTCGCAATAGCCGTGCTGAATGGCGACCGCGCCAGGTACACCGCCGTAGTGGTGGGCTATGGGCGTGCGCACCTTTTCGCGCAGGAGGCGGTTGCCGTCGAGATCGTTCGCTTGGATCGGCCCTTCCCAGATCGAGATTTTGGGGAAGTCGGCTTCCAGTTCGCGCAGGACGGGCACGGCGGTGGATACGTCGAGAAGGAAGTCGTTCCAATCGCAGTCGATGTGGAACCAGGCTGGCGTGGCGTCGCTGATGCGTTGGACAGTCTCGTAGACGTCATGCCAGGGGCGGGTCTTGATTTTGATGGAAGTGAAGCCGAGTTCGGCGGCGACGCGGGCCTCCTGTTCGTAGGCGGCAGGGCCCATGTCGTGGTCCCAGAAGGAGACGGGACACCAGTCGCGCACTTTAGGACCCAGGAGGCGGTGGACGGGCACACCTGCGAGCTTGCCGGCGGCATCGAAGAGGGCCATTTGCAGGCCGGCCCCGAGGGAGTCATCCCACATCAGGTCGAAGGGGGACTGGCCGATTACGCGGTCGGTGTCTTCGACGCGTCCCCAGGTGTAGTTCTGGATGGTTTCGCCGTAGGCGACGGTGCCGTCGTCTAGGGTGAGGCGGATGATTTCCGATTCAGACCAGCGGTGGACGTTGGCGCGTTCCATCTCGCGGCGCACGCGGTCGACCATCGGGATGACGAGGAGGATGCGTTCGACGTCGGTGATTTTGGCGGTGGCGGTCATTGGGTGCTCCTGTGGGGTGGATTCAGGCTGGGCGCGTGGGATGGGTCGGTTTAAGGGGATTTTAACATGGCTCGTGTTGATCCCCTTATATTGATTTGCTCCTCTTATAGGCAAGACATCTGGGATGTTTGGGTGGGACTAAAGGGTGATAGCTGTCTACTGGCGGACACCCCACCCCTTTTTGCTATACGAAGGGGCTTGTTCTCGGTTGTCGACCGATTCGTATCAGACCCCTGACCTGAAGCCTTTCATTTGAGACGATTCAGATTCCAAGAAGGCCAAGAGTGTCGCCGGGGGAACAATTGGAATACCCTGATGTTCTACGAGGCGTAGCAGATGGCGGTCACCAGAAACGATACAGTCCGCCTTTCCTTTCACTGCGCCTATAAGAAATTTATCGTCCGAGGGATCTGCTTCCACAATTGGAAGGTCCGGCAGATCTGTAGCAACAAGCTCTACTTTCCCTCGAATGTTGGCTAGGTATTCGCTTACCTTCTCTGGAGCAAGATTGAATCGTTTCGCGATTCGATCGTATTGCAATACCCTTTGGACTTCCTCCAGCATTTCCTCCGAAGCGATCAGGACGTGATCTCTTAGTTTATGCAACAGTGCGGCTGGCGTGCCTGTGGGAGTAATCAACCCACTTACCCAAACATTTGTATCTAATACGACCCTCATTTTTTCTCGGCACGCACAGCGGCAATTGCTTCTTCTATGTCCTTCTGGGCCTGCTCTTCCGGGACGTCAGGCATTTGCGCGTGCATTTCGTCGAGAAACTCCATCAGACGGTTCCCAGCTTGATTCTGAGCACTGGCAGTGGATACTACCGCTTCGACACTCTCTTTTTCATCGCTACGGACTTGCGCCAAGAATTGCTCATAGTCGCTGATAGGCACGATGGCTACGACAGGGATTCCTCCCCTTTCAACGACCAGATGTTCTTGGCTGCGGTAGGCTCGACGGATCACGTCACCAAATCGATTCTTAGCCTCTGTAGCGCTGATGGTTGCGATCTTCATTGTCACGGCCCCTTTGGCTATTATCAGCTATTGTTGGCTAAGTATAGCCTGTACCCCGGCCTTTGTAAATAAAACCATAGGGAGATCTCGGGCCTTACTACTGGGGAGAAATTCTCGACGCTTTGAGAAAGACACGCTTCTTTATCTAGCAACCGTATGCGGCCAACCATAGCCGGTCTACAGTTGGGATTTTCTTTGTCTCTTCTTCAAGGATAGAAACCAGTGTATGCGAGAGGTGCAGAAACTGTTCAGTCCCTGCGTCAAAACTTACTTCGTCCTTGCGGAACTGTTGCGCTTGATGCCGGAGGACTGAGTTCATTTCAAGAATGGCTTCGTGGTAGGTTTTCATGGAGGGCGGAGGAACGATTTGGGACATGCGGGCGAAGGTTCTCGTGTAGTTTCGCTCCATGTCTTCCCAGCTTTCAGCACGAATTTCCTGCATTGGCCATATTGGAGAGTCTTCAATGCAGATGATCTGGGCGTAATCATAGAGGGAGAGGGACGCTTCCACATTCAGGAGTGACTCGTAGTTGGGTTGGCCGATTCGTTCATAGATCAGGGCCATAATGGCGATGCCCAGTAAGAAGGCCAGGATCATTCCTGCAATGTACTTTATTGCAGCCATCTCTTCTCCTTAATCTACTGGCTATCCGTAGGGGACCAGATTGGCGGCATTAGCGGATTCAGTCGAATCACAGGTCCATTTTTTCGCTCATTCATTGGTGTCAAAAGGATAGAGATAAATCGTAGAAAGACTCGAAGCTTTATCCTGTTGTGGTAGCTCGTCCTCGTCTATGGGCTTACTAATTCAGCACGTTGGGGTAGAGTGGAGAATTTCCAAGCAAATGTGGCGGTGACAGGCTTGCCAGTAGATAGCTAGCTCTACACCTCAGCTCTTGTTGACTTTTCTCGGAGCGGGCAGATCCAGGCGCACTTCCACCCATTCGCGCATTAACGCTGAGATCGATCTATCAGATGCAACAGCCTCGGCATGGAGCACACCTATTGTGAATTCATCCAGATAGATCGTAAGCGAACGACGACTAGGGTCTTCAGTCGGAAGAAACGGTTCAAAGCGCCCGGCAGGATATAGGTAGCCGTTTTCGCTTCCGCGTTCGCCAAAACTCTCGTCAATGATGCGGATCAAGCCATGTTGTTCGGCAGTGGGGTCGGAAATGACTTTGTAAACTTTCCCGACCGTTAGACCGAATAAGGGCTCCTCCTGCTCCGGCTGGTCCGGAGGTCTAAGGTAGGGCCTGTTGGAGATGCACTTTGCGTAGTTCATTGAACTGAAACGGAGGATGGCAGGCGCCAACTTAGCCGCTGAGTTTCCTCAACCCTTTATCTCCTCCACGAGGCGGGCCAGGACAATATCCTCTTCGCCATCCTCCAGCGTTGACGGGTTGAGGTAGAGCGAATCGCCGGGGCCGGGGGCGACGGAGACGGCTGGACGGCGGTCGAGCAGGCCTTGCACGATCTGGTCGCGGCTGCGGCCGACGGCAGCGGCGTCGATATGGACCTGGGCACGGGGCAGTGGCTGGCGGGCTTCGCTGGGAAAGGCGCGAACGGCTTGAACACCGTCCAGCCGGTTCAGCTCGCTGCACCAGCCGGTGACAACCTCCTCCATCTGCGAGGCGCGCGCTTCATGGTCGAGGGCCAGATAGCGCTCAACCGCGGCCAGGAGTCCCAGCATCTCTTCCTTGCCTACCTTCATGGGACGGCCGATGCTGTGGTTGGGGGGGCCGTTCAGGGCACAGGCGTCGACGAGCCACTGCTTGCCCAGCACAAGGCCGGAAGACTGGGGGCCGCGCAAGTCTTTGCCGCCGCTGAAGATGGCGGCGTCGGCGCCCATCTGGGTGAACTCCCACAAATTCTCCACCGGGGGTAGCTGGGCCGCGGCGTCCACCAACACGGGTACGCCATGGGCGTGGGCGATTTCTATAACCTTCTCCAAGGGGAGGTCGTTTGGGCCGCCCATATTGCCCTGGAACCAGATGACGGCGGCAGTGTTGGCGTTGATGGCCGCTTCCAGTTGCCAGTCGAACGCGCCATCGGCATAGCCGATTTCGACCAGCTTGACACCGACCTGGCGGACGGCATGGTCGTAGCCGTTGCGATGCGATTTGTGGACGATCACCTCGTTCTTGAGGCCGGTGAGGTCGGGCAGACGGTGAATGGCATCCATGTCAGTGCCGGCGACGCAGGCAGCGATGGCGACGACGATACCCCCTGCCGCGCCCGAACTGACGTAGCAGGCCTCATTCTGCGTGAGGAGGGCTATACGGTTGCCGACACGCCGCTGCAGTTCGGGCAGTTCCACGAAAAATTTGGCCGCTTCCATCATCGCTTCGAGCACTTCGGGCGGCATGAGAGAGCCGCCGAGCCGGGTGAGCGTGGCGTTGGCGTTAATGACAGGGGTGATGTCGAGTTCAGAATAGGAGGGCATGTCGTGCCACCTGTTAAGTTGTGAAGAGAGTCTTATAGTGAGGTCGCGCGCGGCGCACACCTGTGGAGAGCGTGCGCGCCGCGCGCAGGAAAATTCTCGCGCAACCTTTGAACAGGAGCGCGTGCAGCTCTAAGCCGGCTGCGGCAGGACGAGATCGCAGGCGTCGGCGGGCATCCAGTGGGCATCCTCGCCGGCCCACTTGACGTTGCAGCCGATCGGGTTGGTCAGGGTATTGCTGACAGACTGGCCGGAGGTGTGCTCTTCCAGGGCCTGGTCGAGATCGAAGACGGTGGCCTGGGTGGCGTCGCGCGGACTGTCGACGCCGCGGCCGGTGTAGACCAGTTCACGATTCTTGTTGAACACGTAGAAATGGGGGGTGCGCAGAGCGCCGTAGGCCTTGGCCACTTCCTGGGTTTCGTCACGCAGGTAAACCCAGGGGAATTTGTGCTCGGCCATGCGTTCGACCATGTTGCGGAAGTCGTCTTCGGCGTTTACGTGGACGCTGTTTGAGTTGATGCCGACGAACTTCACGCCCTTCGAGGCATACTTGTCGGCGGAGGCGCGGGTGGCCTCGTCGGAGCCGATGACGTAGGGGCAATGGTTGCAGGTAAAGAAGACGACGAGAGTTTCGGCGTCGTCGAAGCAGTCGAGCGTATAGATCTCGCCGTCGGTGGCGATGAGCTTGAAGTCAAGCGCCTTTTCGCCGAGTTCGAGAGTGAAAGCCATGATTCCTCCTGTAAGAATTCTGTGTCCAGGGCTTGGATATTCTGCGTGCCCTGGTGGATTACAACAGATCGTACTGCCTGAACACAACTGGCGGGAAACGAACAGTAATCCAGATGGAGGCGGCAGCGTAGGTGCGATTTAGGCCGGGTTGCAGATCAGGCTTTACAGGCAGATAATTACCGCCACCAAGGAGTATCGTCTCCTAGCTTGATTATACTGACAATCTCTGACCAGGCAAAGTTGCACAGGCAAAAGGAGTCCAACCATGCGCATTGGAATCGCTTCTCTGAATCACGAGTCCAACACATTTGCGTCGTTCCCGACGACTTTGTCCGACTTTCGTTTTGTGCGGGGGCAAGAGCTTGTCGAACACTACCGATCGACGTTCCACGAGGTGGGCGGCTTTATTGCGGGCGCGGAGGAGTACGGCTACGAGATGGTCCCGCTGATGGGGGCGGTGGCTACGCCGGCTGGGGCGGTGGAGGCGGATGCCTATGAGGCCCTCTTGGACGAGCTGCTGGGGTTGATCGACGGCGCGATGCCGCTGGACGGGCTGTTGTTGGGTCTGCACGGGGCGTTTGTGGCGGAGGGATTTCCGCAAGGGGACGGCGAGACGACGCGGCGTGTGCGTGAGCTGGTCGGGCCCGACTTTCCCGTGATCGTAACGCACGACTACCACGGCAACGTGCCGCCGCAGCTGGTGGAGGATGCCACCGCGCTGATCATTTACAAGACGTGCCCGCACATCGACCAGCGGGAACGGGGGCTACAGGCTGCTGAACTTCTGACGCGCACCGTGCGCGGGGAGGTGCGACCGGTTTCGAGCATCGCCAAACCGGAGCTCGTCTATAACATTGCGTTTCACAATACAAACATGAGGCCGATGAAACCGGTGATGGACGCGGCGATTGAGCTGGAGCGGCAGCCGGGGATTCTGGCGACAAGTGTGGCCGCAGGATACCAGTACGCGGATGTGCCGTGGATGGGGCCGTGTATCGTGGTGGTGGCCGATGGCGATGAGGAGCTGGCGGAGCGCGAGGCGCAGAGGCTGGCCGATCTGATGTGGTCGCTGCGGGACGACCTGCTGCCGAAAGTTCCCAAGCCGGCCGAGGCAGTGCGAATGTCGATTGCGAACGAGGAGAAACCGGTGTCGATGATGGAGATGGGCGACAACATCGGCGGCGGCAGCGCTGGGGATTCCACGTTTGTTCTGGAGGAGTTGCTGCGGCAGGGCGCGAACGGCTGGGTAGTGGCGCTGTACGATCCGGAGGCAGTGGCGGCGTGCGCTGCGGCTGGCATCGGCGCGCAGTTGACGCTGCAGGTAGGAGGCAAGGTGGACGACGAGCACGGGCCGACGCTGACGGTGGAAGGTACGGTACGAACGCTGCATGACGGCAAGTTCATTGAGACGGAACGCCGACACGGAGGCGGGCACGTCTGGGATCAAGGCTTGACCGCGGTGATGGCAACGAACGGTGGTCTGCTGGTTCTGGACAGCCGGCGTACGCCGCCGATGAGCTTCAATCAGCTGCAGTCGGTGGGTATTATACCGGAGCAGCATGAGATTTTTGTGGCCAAGGGTTCGGTGGCGCCGCGGGCGGCGTATGAGCCGGTCTCGGCCCGCATTATAGAAGTCGACTCGGGCGGGGCGACGTCGATCAGCCGCCCGCCGGAGGACTTCCGGCTGGCGCGGAAGGGACTGTATGAGTGGACGCAAGGCGCGTAGATGGTGAGGGCGTGCGCGCTGTCACGGGATCGCCGATAAGGCTGTCGACGATCTTTGCCGAGGAGACAACGCCGGGGACACCGGCGCCAGGGTGGGTGCCGGCGCCGACGAAGTAGAGATTGTCGACGTCTTCCGATTTATTATGGGGACGGAACCAGGCGCTCTGGGTGAGGGTCGGCTGGATCGAGAAGGCCGAGCCGAGATAGCTGTTGAGCGTACCGGCAAAGTGACGCGGGTCGATGCGGTGTTCGGCTACGATGTTGGCTTGCAGGTCGGGCAGGTAGTTCTGTTCGAGGTATTGCATAATTGCGTCGCGATAGGGCCCGGCCTGCAGTTCCCAGTCGATGTCGGCGCCGAGGTGGGGCACAGGTGAGAGGACGTAAAAGGCTTCGCCGCCGTCAGGGGCCAGCGACGGGTCGGTCAGGGTCGGCATGTGCAGATAGAGTGAGAAATCTTCGGGCAGGTCTTGGTTGCGGAAGATGTCGCGCAGGAGGCCGGTGTAGTCCTGGTGCATCATGATGTTGTGGTGGGCGAGGCCGACATCTCTGTACTGGCGTTTGGTGCCAAAGTAGATGACGAAAAGAGACATCGAGTAGTTCTTGCTTTTGATGCGCCGGTCGCTGTTGCGGGGCCGCTGATGCGCGGGTATCAGGTTCAGGTAGGTCCAGGCGGCGTCGGCGTTGGAGACGACGGCGTCGGCCTTCCGGACTGAGCCGTCTTTGAGACGGACGCCATGGGCGCGTCGCTGCTCGATAAGGATGCGGTCCACCTCTGCATTGAGGTGGATTCTTACGTCCAGCTCCTGCAGGAGTCTCTCGAAAGCGGCGATGATGGCGCCGGTCCCGCCCATGGCATAGTGGATGCCCCACTCGCGCTCCAGGTAGTGAATCAGGACGTAGAGGCTGGCGGCGCTTAGTGGGTTACCGCCAATCAGGAGGGGCTGGAAGGAGAAGCAGCAGCGCAGGAAGTCGTCCTGGAAAAACTTTGAGACATAGCCGTAGACGCTGCGGTAGCTTTGCAGGCGGATCAGGTCGGGCACGACGCTGAGCATGTCGGAGAGGTTGAGGAAGGGTTGGTCGATCAGCGCCATGCCCGTTTCGAAAATCTCTCTGGAACTGGCGACAAACCTGTTGTATCCCTCGACATCGACTGAGCTTCGCTGTGCGATCTGGAGGAGCATGGCATCGTGATCGTCGCTGACGTCGAAGGGCCGGCGATTGTGGTCGAAGATGCGGTAGAAGGGGTCGCAGGGGACCAGTTGGAAGTAGTCTTGCCGGCGGCGACCAGCCGCCTGCCAGATTTCGTCGAAGATCCAGGGGGCGGTGACGACGGTGGGGCCGCCGTCAAAGCGGTAGCCATCGATGTCGTAGACGTAGGCGCGGCCGCCCAGCTTGTCGCGTTTTTCGAAGAGTTCGACCTGGTGGCCGCGGGCGGCGAGGCGTGCAGCGGCGCTCAGACCGCCAAACCCCGAGCCTATAACGATAATCCTTGACACAGATATCCTCCATTGGATGCCGCCAGGGCTGTCATAGCGCCGACTGTGGTAGCTGTCAGAGATTCAACAGAAAGTATTACACAGTTCGAGCCAGAACTGCGAACCTGATTTTGGTTCGAAGAACGTTTACTAAATATATACAAAAGTTGTGCATTTCGCTTTTTGTTGTACATTATGAACTACTTAGCCATAACTCTTGTGGTATGTCAAGGAGGCTCTTGAGGTCGTTGATGTTTTTCGGGCTTGTTACAAGCAAGTTTGGGATGTGGTCTATCCACGGAGGGATGCGAAGAACGGCAACTGCAGCTTCCATTTGTCCACGGAGGGCGGCGAAGGACTGCAACACCTTTTTCCACGAAGGACCGCGAAGGACCGCGAAGAACTGCAACTGCAACACCTTTTACCGCGGAGGACACGGAGAACGTCAACCGCAGTGGTTAGTGGTCAGTGAATCACCAGCGGTCAGTGGATAGTGGAAAGTAGAAAGCGGGTAGTAAGTAGAGCGGGGGCAGACGACTGGCGTTGCGAGATAGGGCATTTCTGGGATGGCGCGAATTGGTTCCGACTGCTTAGATGCGATTCTTGGATTTGCTTGGACAGATGCAAGGGGCGATCGCTGATGCAGACAGGTTGTGCACGCGGAACGGGGTCCAGATTTGGCTGATCCTGGTTCTTGTCATATACTTTTGCTTTGTGTGGGTGGCCTGCTGATGGCTTTGCTGCCCTAGCTTTAGGGGTAGCATTGTATCAGGAAATGCCAGCCCATATTCGTCCGCATTGCGGCGCCAGGTGTGCTCCATGCACGGGACGTGCTTAGGAGTTTGGCCGCAAGCCGCTATCCGAAGTGCCGGAGATATCGAGTAAATGGTCTCCGGACGCGGTTAAAGGAGAGAGGAAGATGTACGCAGTCGTACGCACTGGGGGGAAACAGTACAGGGTTACCCTTGGAGATAATCTTGAAGTAGAAAAGCTGGCCGGCGATGTCGGTGACAGTATTGTTCTTGATGATGTGCTGATGGTGGCCCGCGATGAAGGGATACAGATCGGTCAGCCAACCGTGGAAGGTGCATCGGTAACGGCCAGGATCACCGGACAACACAGGGGCGAGAAGATTCTGGTGTTTCGCTACCGGCCGAAGAAGCGGGTGCGCGTTCGCCGCGGGCACCGACAGTTTCTGACCCGCCTGCAGATCCTCAAGATCAGCGGTGATGGTTACGAATATGTGAAGGAAGAGCAGAAGGCGGCGCCCGAGCCGGTCGCCGAGGTAGAGGAACCGGTCGTCGAGGCGGCCGAAGCTGCGGCTGCGGTTGCTGCGATCACGGAAACTGATGCGGTCGTCGAGGCGGCAACGGAAGAAGTAGCCGACGCAGACGAAAGTGCTATTGACGCGGTCAAGGAGACGGTAGCCGACGCGGTGGAGGATGTTAGCGACACCGTAGGCGACGCCCTGGAAGCTGTTAGTGACAAGGCAAGCGACGCGGCGGAGGCTGTTGGTGATATGGCAGGCGATGCTGTGGAGGCAGTTAGTGACGTAGCGAGTGACACGCTGGATGCTGCCACCGATATGGCAAGCGATGCTGCGGAGGCAGTTGGAGACGCGGCAAGTGACGCGTTGGATGCTGCTACTGATGCAGCAGGCGACGCGGTCGATGCTGTTGCGAAGAACCTCAAGGGGTTGATGGGCAGAGGTGAAAAATCCGGCGACGTTGCAGATGCCGACGAAGACAAGAAGGAAGAGGGGTAACGACTTATGGCACACAAAAAAGGTGGCGGCTCCAGCCGCAATAACCGCGATTCGAACGGCCAGCGGCTAGGCGTCAAGAAATATGGCGGCGAGTTTGTCAGGTGTGGCGGAATTATAATTCGCCAGCGGGGTACGCCGATTTTCCCCGGCACGAATGTTGGTCAGGGCAAGGACGACACGCTGTATGCGAAGCAGGACGGTTTTGTGACCTTTGAATGGGCCAAGAAGAATCGCAGAAAGGTCAGCGTCTACACGGCAGAAGAGAAGCTGGCGTTGGGGAAGGTATAAAGACATGAAACCAGAGATTCATCCCGAATATCACGGCTTGGCCAAGGTCAACTGCTCCTGCGGGAACAGTTGGGTGACCGGCAGCACCAAGGCGGAGATAAACGTCAATATCTGCAGCCAGTGTCATCCCTTTTATACGGGCGAACAGCGTATAATCGATTCGGTTGGCCGGGTGGAGCGGTTTGTACGACGGCTGGAATCGCGGCAGAGCGCGGCGGCCCGCCAGCAGATCGAATCGCAGGCGCGGCAGGAGGCCGAGACCGCGGCGCGGCGGGCGCGTGCGCGCGGCGACGACCCCGAGGCGGCTGCAGCCGAAGTGCTGTCCAGGTATGACTTGGAAGAGGAAGCCGAAGAGGCAACCGAAGAGGCAGCCGAAGAGGCAGCATAGCGGGAAGCGCGAGCGAATCAGGGAATGCACTTTCAATCCGGCGGCGGATGGATCGAACTGATTTGCGGTTCGATGTTCAGCGGCAAGACGGAAGAGTTGTTGCGCCGCGTGCGCAGGTCGGAAATCGCCCGCCGCCGCATTCAGCTTTTCAAACCCCAGGTCGACAATCGCTACGGGCGTGAACAGGTGGCATCGCACAATGGCGTCTCCCGCGGGGACGCCATTATTCTCGAAAACGCCGCGTTATTGCTCGATCAACTGCAGTCGGACACCGAAGTTGTCGCCGTCGACGAGGTTCAGTTCTTCGACGACGCCATTACAACCGTCTGCCAGGAGCTCGCCGACCGCGGCAAGCGGGTCATCGCCGCCGGGCTGGACCAGGATTTCCGCGGCGAACCCTTCGGGCCCATCCCCCTTCTGATGTCGCTCGCCGAACGCGTGGACAAGCTGCATGCCATCTGCGTCCGCTGCGGCGCCTCTGCCACCCGAACGCAGCGCCTCATCGACGGCCTACCGGCCCGCTACGACGATCCTGTCATCTTCGTGGGCGGCAGTGAGAGCTACGAAGCGCGCTGCCGCGACTGCCACGATGTCCCAGGCAGACCCCTGATCCCCTCGCCTGCTCCACTCCTCGATTACGCCCGGACCTGAGACCACTTCCAAGGCCCTGTCCGGCCTGCATACAACAACCATAAATCTCTCTTCGCTTTCAAGAGATTCTAATGTAAGTTCAGTACCAGAACCCGCGCTTTTTTGCGCGCCAGGTATTTGGTATTGCGTAAGGGCAGGCAAGAAAACCGCGATTCCAATTCATAACCCGGACGAAAAGTCTTGTTGCCCTATGGTACCTACATTCGTTCACTGTTCCCGCTTGTTCTTGACGTGATCTCTTGAGATCTCTCGTCAAACGCTTGTTGAACGCTCGTACGTGCGCTTTTCATACGCTCCTAGCAAGAGGTAAGAATCGCAAACCTGGCAGAGACCCATTTCCACGCCCCCATCGCTCGAACGCCCCCTGCTGCATCCCGCTTCCGCGCGCTGACTCCCGTCAACTGCGCTCGTATGGCCGGAAGTCAGAGTATTATGCTTTCCATCTGAATCTGGGCCGCCCTCTACTCTGCTGCAAGGTTGTGTATCGTAGGCAACACACTATAATAGCGGTGCAGAACAGACCACACTTACCAAGCAGGGCGCAATGAATCTTACGAATCTCTTTGCAATAGGCCGTGAACGCCAGCCGGACAAAACGGCCATCGAATTCCAGGATGCGCGCGGTGCGCTTGCGCCGCAGCAGTTGAGCTTCGCGGCGCTACAGCGGAAGGCGCAGGAATGGGCGGCCGCCTTTGTGCGTATGGGCGTGCGGAAGGGGGATCGGGTCGCGCTCTATCTGTGCAACCGGCCGGAGTTCGTGATCGCCTACCTGGCGACGCTGGAGGCGGGCGCGGTGATGGTGCCGATCAATCTGCGTTACCGCCGCCGCGAACTCAGCCATATATTGAACGATGCTGAGCCGGCGCTGCTGATCATCGAAGAGGCACAGAGGCCGGTGCTGGATGAGATTGTGGGGATTGAAGTCGGGACGGAATTGAAGGTGCTGTCGGTCGAGGAGGCCGACAGCTGGTTGGAAGACGCTGACGAGGGCGAAACGGACGAGGCGGCGCTGCCGGTCGCGCGCGGGGAGGACCCGGCGCTGATCATGTACACAAGCGGCACGACCGGGACCAGCAAGGGGGCGGTGCTGAGCCATAACCATGTGCTGGCGACGGTGACCGGTCTATTGAGCGCGTGGGCGTGGCAGGCGGACGATGTGCTGCTGCTGCCGCTGCCGCTGTTTCATACGCATGGGCTGGTGGTGGGGCTGCACTGCGCACTGGCGATGGGGGCGACGGTCCGCTTGCGGACGGGATTCGATGCGGACGAGACGGTCAGTACCCTTGCCAGCGGCAGGGCTTCGCTCTTGTTCGCGGTGCCGACGATCTACACACGGCTGGTTGAGATGCTGGCGCAGGAGACTGAGGCGCCGGACTTTACGGAGGTGCGGCTTTTCTGTTCGGGCAGTGCGCCCTTGCCGGCGGAGACTCACAATGCGTTTGAGCGGCTGACGGGGAAACGAATTCTTGAACGGTATGGGATGACGGAGACGGGCATGAATTTCAGCAATCCCTACGCGGGGCCGCGCGTTGCGGGCACGGTGGGGACGCCTTTGCCAGGTGTTTTTGCCCGAATTGTTGACGCGGACGGGCGAGACCTGCCGGCGGGCGAGGAGGGCGAGCTCCTGCTGCGGGGGAGCAATGTGTTCGATGAATATTGGCGGGCGCCGCAGAAGACGGCCGAGAGCTTTGTGCATGACGCGTTAGGTATTCGCTGGTTTCTGACGGGCGACCTGGCGCGCATGGACCCGCAGACCGGCTATGTGACGCTGCTGGGCCGGCGGCATGAACTGATCATTTCGGGCGGGCTGAATATCTATCCGCGCGAGGTGGAGGAGATGTTGACGACTTTCCCGGGCATTGAAGAGGCGGCGGTGGTAGGTGAGGCGGATGCGGAGTGGGGCGAGGCGCCGGTGGCCTACCTGGTGTGCAGTTATGAGGTCGACGAGGCGGAGTTGGAGCGGTATTGCCGGGGGCAGCTGGCTTCGTATAAGCTGCCGCGGCGGTTGCGGTTTGTGGAGGCGTTGCCGCGCAATGCGATGGGGAAGGTGCAGAAGCATATGTTGCCGCGGGGTGGGTGAACTGTGTTTTGGGGGGTAGTTTGAGCTGTGATTTGGAGAGATCAAGAAGGATAGGTGTGAGGGGAAACCTGGAGTTGAGGGAGAGACCGTGATGACCAGACAGTTGACAGCAATAATCGAACGTGAAGGAGACGGTTACGTTTCTCTTTGCCCGGAGCTTGATATAGCCAGCCAGGGTGAGACGGTAGCAGAGGCCAGGGCCAATCTGAAAGAGGCATTGGAACTGTTTTTTGAGGCTGCTTCAGCTACTGAAATTCAGGAACGTCTGCACAGTGAAGTGTATGTCACCCAGGTGGAGATCCAAGTTGCCTAGACTGCGCGTATTTTCGGGCCGTGAAGTCAGCAGAATACACACGACCCACAGGTTTATCGAAGCCCGACGCTAAGGCATTCATGTAGTCATGCAGAAAGTCGAACAGGGATCTACTTTCTCTGTCCCGGTTCCAGATCACAAGGAGTTGCGGACAGGATCCCTGATGTCAATCATCAGGCAATCACGACTTCCCAGAGAGCTGTTCGAATGATGTCTCGCCAACGTCTTTCGCAGTAGAATTAGCCAATTCGATTGCCCACTGCCATTTCGCTTACCACAATGTCAACCTACCGGATTGAAATTGACACAACAGGTCAGTACGCCGATCTACGGCGCGGCGTGCAACAGTTGTGCGCGCGTTTTCCGGGAGCCTATTGGCGGCGGCTGGATGCAGATCGTGGCTATCCGGTTGAATTTGTGGAGGCGATGACAGAAGCTGGATTTTTGGCAGCGCTTATCCCGGAAGAGTATGGGGGCGGGGGAGCGTCGATTGCTGAGGCTTCGGTAATTTTGGAAGAAGTAAACCGGAGCGGGGGCAACGCAGGCGTGTGCCACGCGCAGATGTACGTTATGGGCGCGCTGGTGCGGCACGGGTCGGGGGAGCAGCGGGAACGGTGGCTGCCGCCGCTGGCAGAAGGGCAACTGCGGTTGCAGGCCTTTGGCGTGACCGAGCCGACGGCGGGGTCGGATACGACGCGGATCCAGACGAGGGCGGAACGGGATGGCGACGAGTATGTGATCACGGGGCAAAAGATCTGGACGAGCCGGGCAGAGTATTCGGACTTGATGCTGCTGCTGGCGCGCACGACGCCGCTGGAGGCGGTCAAGAGACGGACGGAGGGGCTGTCGCTGTTCATGGTGGATTTGCGGGAGGCGGACCAACGGGAGTTGACGATCCGGCCGCTTGAGACGATGATCAACCATCATACGACGGAGATCTTTTTCGACGGTCTGCGGGTGCCGGCGGAGAACCGCATTGGTGAGGAGGGTCAGGGCTTCCGCTATATTTTGGACGGCATGAACGCGGAGCGCATTCTGATTGCGGCGGAGTCGATCGGGGATGGGGGCTGGTTTATCGAGCGCTCGGTGGCGTATGCGAACGAGCGCATTGTGTTTGACCGGCCGATTGGGCAGAACCAGGGCGTGCAGTTCCCGATCGCGCAGGCGTACGCGAATTTGCGCGCGGCCGATCTGATGCGCTGGCAGGCGGCGGCATTGTTTGACGGCGGGAGCTCCTGCGGCGCTGAGGCGAATATGGCGAAGATGCTGGCGGCCGACGCGGCGTGGGAGGCGGCCAACGTGTGCCTGGAGACACACGGCGGCTTTGGCTTTGCGAGGGAGCATGATGTGGAGAGGAAATTCCGAGAGGCGAAACTGTATCAGATTGCGCCGGTCTCGAACAACCTGGTGCTGTCTTATCTGGCGCAGCATGTGTTGGGATTGCCGCGATCCTATTGAGTGTTAGTTAGCGCATTGACAGGGATGGAAACACTTTTCTGATGGCTTTGCCACTGTCACACATTACTGTCGTTTCGTTGGAGCAGGCGATTGCGGCGCCGCTGGCGACGCGGCATCTGGCCGACCTGGGCGCACGGGTGATCAAGGTTGAGCGCCCGGGCGGCGGGGACTTCGCGCGCTATTATGATACGGCCGCGGGAGGTCTGTGCAGCCACTTTGCGTGGGCGAACCGCTCGAAGGAGTCGCTCACACTGGACCTGAAGGCGGCGCAGGGCAAAGAGATTTTGGCGCGGCTGCTGGAGGGGGCGGATGTTTTTGTGCAGAACCTGGCGCCTGGCGCGGTTGAGCGGCTTGGTTTCGACGATGCTCGGCTGCGAGGCAGCTATCCCGATCTGATCGTGTGCCATGTGAGCGGGTATGGCGCGGACGGGCCATACCGCGATAAGAAGGCATACGATCTGCTCATCCAGGCTGAGACAGGAGTGGTCTCGGTAACGGGCAATGAGGACGAGGCGGCGAAGAGCGGGATTCCGGTGGCAGATATCGCGGGTGGAATGTACGCGTACAGCGGCATATTGACGGCGTTGCTGCAGCGGGAGCGGGGCGGCGGGGGATGCGTGCTGCATGTTTCGCTGTTTGATGGGCTGTGTGAATGGATGGGCTTCCCGGCCTACTACGCTTTGGACGGAGGCCGTCTGCCCCGGACAGGCGCCAGCCACGCGGCGATCGCGCCTTATGGTCCGTATGCGACCGGTGACGGACGCACCGTGCTGTTCGCGATTCAGAATCAACGTGAGTGGGAGCGTTTCTGTGCATCGGTGCTGGAAAAACCGGAGGTTGCGAGCGATTCCCGTTTCGCCGACAATACGCAGCGCGTGCAGAACCGGGCGGCGTTGCGTGAGGAGATCGAGTCGATATTCTCGGGCTTGACCGCGACTGAGGCAACAGCGCGCATGGAACAGGCGCAGATCGCGAATGCGGAATTGCGCGATGTAGAGGCGTTCTGGGCGCATCCGCAACTTGTAGCGCGGGGCCGGGTGGCGGAGGTGGAGTCGCCGGTGGGGACGCTGCCGGCGCTGCAGCCGGCGACGACCAACGAGGCCTGGGCGCCGCGCTTTGATGCGATCCCGGAGGTAGGCGCCGATACACAGGCGTTGCTGGACGAGTTGGGCTATTCATCGGACGCGATCGAGCAGTTCGAGCAAGACGGCGTTGTGTAAGGTGATGGCTGCTGGCCTGAAAGATCGTCAGGGCGCATGTGGGGAGAAGTGATGTCCGAGCAAACGGATGGGCAAGGGCGCTTTTTCGAGGATTTCAAGGTGGGCGACGTATTTGAACACCGGCTGGGGCGCACGGTGCTGGCGGCGGACAATGTGTGGTTTACGCTGCTGACGGTGAACCCGAACCCAATCCATTTCGATGCCCATTATGCCAGCCAGACCGAGTGGGGGCGACCGCTGGTGGATTCGACTTTCACGCTGGCGCTGGTGACAGGCCTGTCGGTGGCGGACATTTCGCAGAACGCGGTCAATCTGGGCTGGGACGAGGTGCGTCTGCCGGCGCCGGTTTTTGAGGGCGACACGATATATGCGCAGAGCGAAGTAATGCATCTGCGCGGGTCAAAGAGCCGCCCCCACCAGGGAATCGTCACGGTGCGTACGATAGGCTTCAACCAGGACGGGGTGGTTGTGATCGAATTCAAGCGCACGCTACTTGTCTACAGGCGCGGCCATGGTCCAAAAAATAGTCGACCGGTTGTTCAGGATATTGGATAAGGGGCAGCGGGGCGGTGGGAGAGTGCCTGTGCTACCTGCGCCCGTCCTTGGCACTGACTTTGGATCCAGTTCACATGAAGCAACGATGATGCGCCTGGAAACGCCACGACTGACGATCATCGCGCTGACGGTGCAGCAGATGCGCTGGCAGCGGGACGACTTTGGCCGGCTGGAGCAGGCGGTGGGTCTGGCCGTTAGCGGGCAGCGCCTGGAGGACGAGCTGCGTCCCATCGTTTCGCGGGCTATCAGCCACATGCGGCGCAGGCCGTATCATGTTCACTGGCATTGCCAGTGGGCAGCGGTGTTGAAGGAGGAGAGCCGCATCATTGGCAGCCTGGCGTTTAAGGGACCGCCGGACCGCGACAATGCGGTGGAGATCGGCTACGGGTTCGATCCGTTTTATCACAACCGAGGATTAGCGACGGAGGCGGTTACGGAGATGGTGCGGTGGGCGTTGTGTGACGATAGTGTTGAGACAGTGATTGCGGAAACGGCTAACACGAATGTGGCGTCGATGCGGGTACTGCAGAAGGTGGGGTTTGTGATTACGTCGGCGACGGATCGATTTTTGTACTGGAAGATCGGAGGGGAAGGCAGTTTCTAGTTTTTTGGGAAACTACTAAGCCACAACTAAATTGCGATCCTGAATGAGGCGAGCGAAGGTGGTTGCTCTCTCCTCACTCCTCTATACTCTCTTTTTGCATTTGGGCGGTCGGCCGCAAGCGGCCTCCCTTGTGCAGGGGCTGCGCCCCCGCAACGCCCCGCCCTGGCTAGCCACCTTGTTCACTCTTCGCCAGCAACGTGTCTAGCCAACAATGTCTCCTACCCCACTTGCAGTCTCAGCCCACTGACCACTAACCACTGATCACTGACCACTGCAGTTGCGGGCGGTCGGGCCTTCGGCCCTCCCTTGTGCAGGGGCTGCGCCCCCGCAACGCCCCCCTACAAAACCATCCCTCACCGACCGTGTGCATTCTTAGCAATGTGTCGGCCGGCGAGCATGGCGCCGGCTGTACACCAGTTGCGTCACCAAGAGCCTGAATGGTTCAAGGGATGACTGGCTGGTCAACTGCTTTGGCTTTGTAGTTACGTTCTTAGTATTTGGTTTTCGGTGTTAGCTACCTATTTGCGCTCGATGGTTCCTGAATCCTGACCATTTTGAATTTGAGGCCTTCTGGGACTCTGTTCGTTTCGTCGCCCAGACAGGTGGTTTTTCCTCAACATATCCCCGTCAGACAACTTCCTTTTGTCCACGAAGGGCCACCAAAGGCCGCGAAGAACGCCTTTTCTTGTTCGCAGTTGAATACGTAGTGAGGGTGTTAGTCCTTGTGGACGATGTAGACTTGCTCGGAGGGGTAGGTGAGGGATTGGGCTTGCCAGCCGGCGTTCGATATGAGGGACTCGAAGCTGGCGGCGTAGTGTTGGGCCATGCCTTGTTTGCGGCCGGCGAGGGTGTGGTTAGGGAAGGAGACGATGAGGATGGGCGCGTCGATCTGGTGCAGGAGGCGTTCGCCGGCGCCGGTCTCGATCTGTTCGAGGCAGGGGAGCGTTTTGAGGAGGAATGCGATGTCGGCTGCAGGCGTGCTCATGTCCTCCAGCGCGTTGCGCTGGACGGCGGCGCCTGCATAGCCCATGATGCTGAAGAAGCTGTTGAGAAAGTCGACCTGATCGGCGAATATGTCGATTGCCTGGTAGGACGCGTCGGGAGGGAGAGGCATCCAGGGACGAGCCAACGGATGGAGTCCGCAGGCGATGTCAAGAACCGATTGGACCGGGGGAAGCTGTTTAAAGAGCTGCCCGTAGAATGTGTCGAGTTGGGGCAGCCGTTCGAAGGTTGAGGCGTGGGCGGACATCAGGCGGCGCAGGTGTTCGCGCACGGCCGCGTTGTCACCGTGGGCGAGGCTGTCGGGCTCGTTTTTTGCGGCGGAGACGGCGGTTTGCAGCTGGCTGAGAGCGTCGTCGTATTTGAGGTTGCGGCGCATGTAGACGGCGGCGCTTTGGTGCAGCTGGTTCTTAGCGGCTTTGACGGCCTCTTTGAGGGAGCGGCCCTTTGCGAGTTCGGTGGAGACGATGGCGCGTGCCAGGCCTGGGTGTACGGAGCGATATTTGCGAGCAGCCAAAAGCGCCGCCAGGGCCCGTTCGAGTTGGTCTGCGGGCGGCTGTGGGGCGGAGTTCATTATGGTTGTGGGTATTTACGTGTTGGCAGCAGGTTGGACGGGACTGGTCGGCGCTGTGTTAAGGCAGCGCATTTGCAGTGGGATGGGTTAACAGCCCCAGTTTCAGTCGCGGAATTGCTGCTTAAGTGCCCGATTGACGTCGCGTTCGGCGTCCCGTTTGGCGATGGAGTGGCGTTTGTCGTACTGCCTCTTGCCGCGCACGAGCCCGATCTGCACTTTGGCGAGGCCGGCGTTGTTGATGTACATGCGCAGGGGCACGATTGTCCAGTTTCGCTGGGTGGCGTTTTCGTGCAGGTGATCGATTTGGCGGCGGTGAAGGAGAAGCTTGCGGGAGCGGGTCTCCTGGTGATTGGAGATGTTGCCGTATCGATATTGGGCGATGTGGACGCCCATGAGCCAAGCCTGGCCATCGCGGATGAGAACAAAGCCTTCGCGCAGGTTCACAGAGCCGGCGCGCACGGATTTGATTTCAGTGCCGGTGAGGGCGATGCCGGCCTCGAATGTTTCCTCGATGAAGTAGTCGTGGCGGGCTTTACGATTTGTCGCGACCGTGCGGGGCCCGGTCGGTGCAGCCTGTTGCTTCTTTTTTCTGGCCAATGTCAGTGCTCGCAGTCCTACCATTCAAGCTGGTCGGAGGCTGTGGGGATGGATGCCTTGCTCAATCCCCGGTTCTGAGCAGTTCGAGGGCCCGATCGAGTTGGGGGTCTTCCTCGTTTTCGATCTGCTCGTTTGTGCGTTCGACCTCAATGTCGGGATCCAAACCGGTGTCGTTTATGGACCGGTCGGCCGGCGTATACCAGAGAGCGATCGTCACGCGCAGGAGGCTCTCATCGCTGAGGGTATGCGGAAGTTGCACACTTCCTTTGCCGAATGTTGTCACGCCAACCAAGGGTGCCCGCCCTACATCCTGTAAGGCGCCGGCAACGATTTCACTGGCGCTTGCGCTGCCCTGGTTGACCAGCACGACCAGGGGCAGATCGTCGGGGACGAGGGCATTGCCTTCGGTATTGTAGATTTCTTCAGTGCCGTCACTGAAGCGTTCGATCAGCACACGCTCGTCTTCGAGAAAGACGCTGGTTACCTTGATGGCCTCGCGCAGCAGGCCGCCGGGATTGCTTCGCAGATCGAAGACCAAGCCTTTTGTCTCGTCGGTCAGAACTGTTTCAAGCTCGGCGCGCAGTTTGGCGCCGGCATCGGCCGAAAATCGCTGGAGGGCGACGTAGGCGAACTCGTCATTGTCCCCGTAGAGTTCACTCTTGACAACGGGGATATCAATCTGGTCGCGTGTTACAGGAAACTCCAAGGGATCATCAAGCCCGTCGCGGCGGACTGTCAGATTCACTTCGGTACCCTTCGGCCCCTTTATCCGATTGATGGCTTCGTTCAGGTTGGAAAGTTCGGCCACTTCCTGGCCATTGATGGCGATGATCAGGTCGCCGCGGCGGATGCCGGCATTCCAGGCCGGTTGGTCCTCAAAAGGTTCGATTATGCGAACCGCGCCCTCCTCCTCCGCCCATTCTACGAGTGCGCCAATACCTTCAAAGCTGCCTTCAATGCTCTCCATGAAACTGGTGGCTTCCATCGGCGTAAGGAAGCCGGTATTCTGATCGTCGAGCGTGTCGAGCACGCCGCGAATTGCGCCATAGCTGCGTTGATTGGGCGTGGGCAATTCGCCGTAGAAGTCCTCCTCGAGTAGCTCCATCGCTTCCCAGAAGATGCCCAGGTCATCGGGCGCGAGGGCGCGATCTGTTTCGGCTGCGACTACTGGCGATGCGGCAGTTTCACCGAGGCTGGTCATGCGGCCCATCAGGAAGCCGAAGCCGGAGCCGATCGAAAAGACCAGCGCGGCTATGAGGAAGACGCCGCATCCGGTAAGCTGAAGCTTTTGACGTGGGGACATTTGCTTCCCCAGGTTTAGTCTTGCCAGGGCGGCACGATTAACTTCATTACCCATAGGAAAAAATCCTGAGTCGATGCGGCTTGGGCGAATCGCCGTGAGGAAGTCGCCCGTTGTCCACTGGGCCGGAGAAGGTCCGGCAGATAATTGCTTTCGAACAGATGAACTTCGAAAGATTGTACCATAGGGGAAGGACGCGGGAAAGGAATACAGCATCCAAAGGGAACAGTTTTCCCTTTCCTGGTAACTTCTGAGCCATCTACAGTGCCAGTCTTGACCAGCCCTCTCACCCGGCCGCCATGCAGGCTATCTGATAACGTATTCGGTTGGCTGCCGCCATGTCGCTGGAGCCGCACGGCTGGAATGAGCACACACGGTCGGTGAGCGATGGTTTTGTAGGGGGGCGTTGCGGGGGCGCAGCCCCTGCACAAGGGAGGGCCGAAGGCCCGACCGCCCATAATGACACTCGGGCTGAAGACCGGGCGTCTTCAGTCTGCGATAGGTGGGGATTCTTGGGCAGCTGTCATGGAGGGCTATAATTGAAGGAGAGAAAGAGCTTGAAGCGGATGAACGTGCGGGCTTTTTGGGCCGAGATTTTGAACGGGAGCAGACTTCACTATTGCGGGAGGATGAGAGATGACTATCAGGACTGAGGACATTCAGCGTCCGCCGCGGGCGTTGGTTGACGGATTGGCGGAAATTGGGACGGCGACAGCGAGCGGCGAACTGAGCCGCATGGGCATCAGTAACCCGCAGATTCTGGGGCCGCGGCCTTGGACGCCGGGGAAAGTGGTCGCAGGGCCGGCGCTGACGCTGCAGTTCATGCCGAAGAGGGAGGACCTCTACAGCGTGGACGAGTACAACGACCCGGAGAAGCAGCTTCACCGCCATGTCCTTTACCATACGCAGCCTGGAGATATTGTGGTTGTAGACGCCAGGGCGAATATGGTGAGCGGCGTCTTCGGCGAGATGATGCTGACCTACTTCCAGGGCAAGGGCGGCGTCGGCGTAGTGATCGACGGCTGCATCCGCGACTATCCCAAGGCACAGGAGTTAGATCTGGGGTTGTGGCTGCGGGGCGTGACACCGAACTTCCATACCCAGACGACCATTTTCCCGTTTGCGGTCAATGTGCCGGTGGCCTGCGGCGATGCGCTGGTGATGCCGGGCGATGTGATCGTTGCTGACGACGACGGAGTGGTGGTCGTGCCGAGCGCGCTGGCGCCAGAGCTGCTGGAGAAGGCGGGCGAGCACGCAGAATGGGAGGAGTTCTCGCGGATGCGATTGGCCGAAGGCGGCGATTTGCGCAAATATTACCCGCTGCGAGAGGACGCCCGGGCAGAATACGAAGCCTGGCGAGAGCAGCAGGAGGGCTGAGCTGCAGTTTTTGGTAGTCAGTTTTTCTTAGTGAGCAGCTACGGAAGGTTGGTAGAGTTCGCGGAGATAGGTCATAGCTGAGATTCGCAGGGGGTAGATTGGGGTTAGTCCGCGAAGCGCCCGAAGTTTCGCGAGAGAACGTGACACGTGGGCCTGGTCAGCGAATTTAGGCGTGTAGAGAACCTGTCGTCATGTGGTATGATCCTGCTGTCGCTAAAACATTCAGAAAGAGCTTGGTTTCGTTACTGTGTCTTCCTTCGCCGAATCCAAGAGAAAACCCGGCAGTGAGTGGTTGAAGAACCGACCGCGCCTGTTGGAAGGGATATACGCGGGCTCGAAGTCGGCGTTGCAGTTGCTCTACCCGGTGTTGAAGCGGATTCTGCCGGCAAGGTGGATGGACGGCATTTTCGTTTGGAGCGAAGAGGTTTCCAAGGGCTATCTTTTCAACTGCCAGATGTGCGGGCAGTGTATTCTGCACAGCACGGGCATGACTTGCCCGATGAATTGCCCAAAGAACCTGCGAAACGGACCTTGCGGGGGCGTGCGCCAGAACGGGCATTGCGAAGTGATCCCGGAGATGCCGTGTGTGTGGGTGCAGGCATGGCAGCGGGACGCGCAGATGGGGCGCTACCGCGGCGAGATCCAGTTGCTGCAACCACCGGTGAACCGCTCCTTGCAGAACAGCAGCGCGTGGCTGAATTTGTTGGAGGGCGTTGACGCGCAGCAGCCCTCCGGTTGGTCAACGATCGAGCTGGAGTAGGGTCGTTCAGCGTTGACCCGCGTGGTACGGCTCTTGCGAGCCGGGGCGCGTCATATAATCCTCAGAATTTGAGAACGTCCACCTCTCTGTCTCTCTCTCATGGAAAATCCAGACCAGCATCCGACGGCTAGTGAAGGGGAATCGCCCGGTAGTGAATCTCGTCTGCTGCAGGTTTTGAAGGGCGGCCACTTCGCGGTGACGGCGGAGTTGAACGCGCCGGATTCGGCGGATCCGAAGGATGTTTATGCCAATGTTTTGGCGCTGGGCGACGTCTGCGACGGCATCAATGCTACCGACGGGTCGGGCGCGAACTGCCACATGAGCAGTGTGGCCTGTTGCGCGTTGATGGCGCGGGCGGGCTATGAGCCGGTCCTGCAGGTAAGCTGCCGTGATCGGAACCGGATCGCGATCCAAGGCGACCTGCTGGGAGCGGCGGCGCTGGGTGTGCGCAATGTGCTTTGTCTGACCGGTGACGACGTGAGTGCGGGCGACCAGCCGGAGGCGCGGCGCGTATTTGACTTTGACGCGCTGCAACTGCTGCGCACGGCCCAGATCTTGCGGGACCAGGGGGTCTTTCTGAGCGGGCGCAAGCTGACGACGGCGCCTGACTTTTTTCTTGGCGCGGCGGCGAACCCGTTTGTACCGCCGCAGGATCTGCGCCACCTGCGGCTTGCCAAGAAGATCGAGGCGGGCGCGCAGTTTATCCAGACGCAGTACTGTTACGACGTGCCGGTTTTCGAGGCGTTCATGCGGCGGGCGCGGGACATGGGGCTGCACGAACGGGTCTACATGCTTGTGGGCGTGGGGCCGTTGCGCTCAGAGCGGGCGGCGGAGTTCATGCGCAGCCGGGTGCCGGGCGTGCATATTCCCGATGCGGTTGTGGACAGGTTGGCGAAGACGCCGCGGAAAAGTAAGCGGGCGGAGGGCATCCAGATCTGCGTGGAGATCATCGAGGAGGTGAAGCAGATCGAAGGCGTGCATGGTGTTCACATCATGGCATACCGGCAGGAGGAGACGGTGCCGGAGATTGTGGAGCGCGCGGGGATATTGCGGTCGCGGCCTGAGGAATAACTTTTATGCTGTTTTCAAATGCGAAGAGCTACCGGTGCCGGTGGCTTTTTTTTTGCGCGTGCCTGAAGCGGCAGCACACAGCTGGCATTACCATTAATCGTCCCCTCAGTTTTTCTTCCGAAAGCGACGGTAACTCCCATATGCGGGGCCATGCCCTCCTCGTCCCCGTGAACGGCTCCTGTCTTTGAGCGGCTCGCTCCAGCCGTGTTCACGCATTCGCATTTTCGAAACACGGCTTGGTTGGGCGAAATCCGGCGCGCAAGAGTGGTCGAAAAACCCTGCTTGACGGTTGTCGATTTTATAGAATATACTTAAAGAAGATTTGGTGACCACTAAGCCGCATACAGTGTGTATTGACCAACGCTTCATCTTCGCCGCCATTCGGGCTTTGTGATGGCGTAATCGGTTGGCAGCCGCCAGGTAGGTTTGGGCGCACTGTCGGCATGCCACAGTGGTGGAGAAGAACCTGCATGGTGGGTAGACAGAGGGGGGCGTTGCGGGGGCGCAGCCCCTGCACAAGGGAGGGCGCTTGCGCCCGACCGCCCATAGTAAAACAATGAGGAGCGATGGAACACCTTTGCCCGCCTCGTTCAGGGTTACGAATCATTTGCGGCTGAGTAGTAACTGGATTTGAATGCTTTATTCTCTGTTCGGTTCTCCATTGAAGCTTTTTGCCTAGAGCAGCGCGCCACATAAGCCAACCTAGCTAAAGGGAGCGAACCATGAAGAAGCACGTGATTACTCGACGCCATTTCATCCGCCTGTCCAGCATGACCGCCCTGGGAAGCGTACTGGTCGCGTGCGGAGCGGCCGAAGCGCCTGCAGAGCCAGCTGCGGAAGCACCGGCAGAGGCGCCAGCAGCTGCTGAACTGCCGGCCGCAACTTCAGGTCAGTACAGCGAGAGCCCAACCAGCGCCGAGCTTGTCAGCGCCGGTGAACTGCCCCCGGTGGAGGAACGGTTGCCCGCGAATCCGCTGGTCTGGGCCGACTACGATGTAGTCGCAATGGAGAAGGAGCAGGGCAAATACGGCGGCACGGTCCGCATCGGCAACGCAGGCGGCATTAACGGCCTCGCTACCTTCGGGCTGGCCCGCTACACCGCCGACGATACCCGCACATTCGTTGCCGACATGGCCGAAAGCTGGGAGGTATCGGACGACGCCACCAGCTTCACTTTCCACCTGCGCGAAGGCCACAAGTGGTCGGACGGGACGCCTTTAACCGCCCACGACATGCAGTGGTACTACGATAACGTCATCCACTCGGAATATCTCGATGCGCCGATGGGGTGGGCAGGGATGGAGACCACGACCGACAGAATCGTGGCGGTCGACGACTTCACCGTCCGCTTTGAGTTCGCCAACCCAAACTCCCTGTTCCTAGAACTGAGCCGCGGCGTTGCCGGGGGCGAAGCAGGTCTGTGGAGCCAATCGGCGCCGCACTATGTGCAGAAGTACCATCCCGACTACAACCGGATGGACAGTTACGAGGATCCCAAGGAGCAGTTCCAGAAGGAAGTACAGGATCGACTGCCATTCCAGATGACCATTCAGGATCCTGAGCGCCCGGTCCTCTGGGGCTGGAAGCCGCTTGAATACGCCGAGGGGCAGCTCGCCCGCCTCGACCGCAACCACTACTTCCACTGCGTAGACCGTTGGGGTCAGCAGATGCCATATGTCGAAGTGATGGAGAATCTCCTGCTTGGCTCACGTGACAAGGATGTTATTTTGCTTAAACTCGTGGCCGGCGAGACCCATTGGGAACGCCGTCTCGGCTCGGTTACAGACGTTCCTTTCCTCAATGAACAGGCGGGTGACACGCTCGACTTCATCTACACGATCAAGCCTGAGGGGGCCCAGCAGGGCATCTATTTCAGCGCACACGCCGACGATGCCAACATGGATGCCCTCCTCAAGCAGGCGGACTTCCGCCGCGCCCTATCTATCGCGGTCGATCGGGCCACCATCAATGAGACCGCCTACTTCGGCCTTGGTAAAATCGGTCACGGCTTCAGCCTGCCCGGCGTCTTTGATCCCGAGATCGATGGCAAGTGGGTCGAATTCAATCTCGATGCCGCATCACAGATGCTGGACGACCTGGGCCTTACGGAGAGGGACGACGAAGGCTTCCGCACGTATGAGAACGGCGAAACCATGACCTTCATTCTCGGTTCCGCTCCTGGGTGGCATCCCGGCGCGCAGGAATCGGCGGAGATCGCCGCGGAGGGCTGGAACGAAATTGGACTGCGTACCGTGGTCACAGTCGCGTCGCCCGGCGACATGATCGCCGAATGGAGAGAGGGCATTTCGCACGCATACGTCCGCTCCAGCATCGGCGGCGACGTCATGTTCGACCTCAAGCACAGCACCGGCCTGCGCTGGGGTGCGCCTTCCTACCGCTGGTGGGTGACAAGGGATTTGCCTGCAGATGAGGTGCAGGGCGTTGAACCGCCGGACGACCTGAAATACTTCCTCGAACTGGGAGACAAGATTCTCAGTGTCATCAGCGAGGAAGAGCGCGAAGCGTTGATCCACGAACGCCGCGTCTGGATGGCCGATTCCTGCTGGTTCATCGGCATGGTGCAGACGGTGCCCCACGTTCTCGTCGCCAACAAGAAGCTGCGCGGCATTTGGGGCAGGGAAGAAGAGATTCCCTGGAAGCTCGGCGCGGGAGACGAGGAATTCTGGCCCCGTTCCTGGTTCTGGACTGAATAACAGTCGCTGCTCGTTGGCGGGTATCTCGTTCGCGGCTTATGGACAGTTTAGCATCATGTAGAATACGGAGCCTTTCACAGATCTTCACCTGTTGGACGCACCCGTTGATCTGTGAAAGGCTCTTTCTTGCTCGCTTGCGTAGTTCCGCCGTCATGGCACAGTTGGAAATTGGCTGGTGGGCGTCAGGTTCAGCACTTTGGGCCGCAAAACGCGTTTTGACGGCCATGCATCGTCGGTTATCTTGAATCACTGTCCCGCTACAAGCCATATATATTTGGCTTTCGATGAAAACCTACATTTTGCAGCGTTTCATCCAGATGATCATCGTCATGTTGGTGGTCATGCTGGTCAGCTTCATCATCGTCGAACTCCCGCCCGGCGACTTCCTCACCACGCTGCGCGAGCAACTGACCGAGCAAAACGTCGACCCCAAAGTCATTGACTCGACCGTGGAAATGTACCGGGCGCGCTACGGCCTTGGCGAAAATTGGGTCATTCGCTTTGGCAAGTGGGCCTGGTCGCTCATGAAGGGCGACATGGGCTACTCCATGCAGCATAATCGTCCCGCCAGTGAACTCATGGGCGAGCGCCTGAGCCTGACCATGTGGATCAGCATCGCTACCCTGGTCTTCATGTTCATCGTCGCGGTTCCCATTGGCATGCTCTCCGCCATCAGACAGTATTCTGCCTGGGACCACTCCTTCACCTTCCTGGCGCTATTGGGTGTTTCCGTACCCAGTTTCATTACCGCGCTCGTATTTCTACTGCTATCCGTCACTTTGCTGGGCGCGACAACCGTTGCCGGCCTGTTTTCGCCCGAATATGTGACCGCTGAATGGTCATGGGCCAAGTTCGTGGATATGCTCAAGCATGTCTGGATCATTCTGTTCATCGTCGGTCTGGGCGACACAGCCGGCACGATCCGCGTGATGCGCGCCCGCATGCTCGACACGCTTGGCGAGCCGTATATCGACACCGCCCGGATGAAAGGGCTGTCCAGCGCCAAGGTCTACTTTCGCCACGCCTTGCGCGTCGCCATCAATCCGATCATCTCCAGCATCGGCATGCGGTTCCCACAGATCATCAGCGGCTCAACAATCGTCGCCATTGTCCTGACGCTGCCCTTGATCGGCCCGCTGTTGCTCGATTCACTTCTTGGCGAGGACGTCTACCTCGCCTGCAGCATACTCGTCGTCCTGACCCTGGCCCTCGTCATCGGCAACTTTCTCGCGGACCTCGCGCTGGCCTGGCTTGACCCGCGTATCCGTTTCGAAAGCTAGAAGGAGCGTTGTGTGGCGCTAGACACTGCGGAAAACGGCACGTCCCTTGAGACCGAAGTCGAGGCGGAAGAGCGCTTCGACGTAACCAAACAGGTCTCCTATGGCCGTCTCATCTACCTGCGGTTCCTGAGAAACCATGCTGCCGTCGTGGCGGCCTTCGCTCTTGTAATCATCTACCTCGTAACGTTGGTCTGTCCTTTCTTCGCTCCCTACGATCCCAACACGCGCTTCCTCGAAAAGGTCGCGCATCCGCCGCTGCTGCCAACATTTGTCGACGCTGAAGGCCAGTTCCACCTGCGGCCCTTCGTCTTCGCCACAGTGCAGTCACGCGACCCGAAAACGATGGAGCGGATGTACACGAAGGATACAGATCAGCGCTTTCCTTTGCGGTTATTCGTACGAGGAGACGAGTATACCTTCCTCTTTTGGGACAGCGACCTGCATCTATTCGGCGCGCAGGATTCGCCGGTCTTCCTCCTGGGCACCGACACGCAGGGCCGCGATCTCTTCTCCCGCATCCTTTTTGGTGGCCGCATCTCAACCACGGTGGGCCTGATTGGCGTCGCCATCAGCCTCATTCTCGGTATCGTGATCGGTATGGCATCCGGCTACCTTGGCGGCGCGGTAGATGCCGTGATCCAGCGCGGCATCGAAGTACTTCTTTCCTTCCCCAGCCTGCCCTTGTGGATGGCGCTTTCGCTCTCATTGCCGCGGCACTGGAGTTCAATTCGCATCTTCTTGCTCATCACCATCCTGCTTTCGATCGTTGGTTGGGGCGGCCTGGCCCGCGTGGTGCGCGGCATGACGCTCGCGGTCAAGTCTGAGGAATTCGTGCTCGCCTCCCGCATGGGCGGCGGCGGGACCTGGTGGATTCTGATCCGCCACATCCTGCCCACAAATCTGAGTTACGTGATCGTGGCGGCGACGCTTGCCGTGCCCGGCATTATCCTGGGCGAGACTGCTTTGAGCTTTCTGGGCCTCGGCATTCAGCCCCCGATGATCAGTTGGGGCGTGCTGCTCCAGGACGCGCAGAAAGTCTCCTTTCTTTCGCAGATGCCCTGGCTGATCGCCCCGGCATTCTTTATTATGGCGACAGTCCTCGCCTTCAATTTCATCGGCGACGGCCTGCGCGACGCGCTTGACCCGTATTCCAATTTTTGATTCGCAATTGTTTTCGACTGCACTAACATGCCGATTCCAAACTGATGAACAACGCGCCAGATTCCGACAAAGTATTGGATATCCGTAACCTCGAGGTCAGCTTCCGCTCGATTGCAGGCACGACGCGGGCGGTCAACGGCGTCAGCCTCGACGTGCGCAGCGGAGAGATCGTCGGACTTGTTGGCGAGAGCGGCTGCGGCAAGAGCGTCACCATCCGCAGCATCGTCGGACTGGTTCCCTCGCCGCCCGCTCGGTTCGAAAACGGCGAAATCTGGCTGCGCACTCGCCGCGGTATGGCGGAGACGCTCTCCTTGTACAAAGACACGAAGGCGCTGCGTCAAATCCGCGGGCGCGATGTCTCCATGATATTCCAGGAACCGATGCGCTCGGTTCACCCGATGATGACCATCGGCAAGCAGATTACCGAGGGAATCCTCGAACACGAGGTCGTTGACCCCGCCGAAGCCTACGAACGCACCATCGAAATGCTTGACCTTGTCGGCCTGCCCAACCCTGCCGGCCAGATGAATCGCTACGCGCACGAGCTTTCCGGCGGCATGCGCCAGCGCGCCCTGATTGCCCTCGCGCTGGTTTGCCATCCCCAACTGCTTCTGGCCGACGAGCCAACCACTGCACTCGACGTGACCATCCAGGCGCAGATCCTCGAGTTGATCAGAGATTTGCGCGAGCGCATGAGCATGTCGGTGCTACTTATTACGCACAACATGGGTGTTGTCGCCAACCTTGCCGACCGAATCTCAGTCATGTACCTGGGCAAGATCGTGGAAACAGGCACGGTCGAGGAGATTTTCAAAGAGCCGGCCCACCCCTACACGCAGGGCCTGCTCGCGTCCATGCCAAGCCTTTTCAGCCAGCCCAAGACGCACCTCCAATCCTTGCAGGGCGTCGTCCCCGAACTTTCCATGGTGCCCAAGGGCTGTGTCTTCGCAGACCGCTGCCCCCATGTCATGCCCAAGTGCGACGAAACACCGCCCGTGGTCGAGCTGCGCGCCGACCATAGCACCGCGTGCTGGCTCTATGCCGACGTCGAAGAGCCACACGGCCCTGACGCCGCGACAACTCTGCCGGCCCCTTCTGACGACGGTGCGCAGGCTGAATCCGTGCCAAGTGTCGACGTGATCCAACTGACCAAATCCGGGCCGGTGTCAGACACTGCCGAGGCCACACCCGGTGACAACGGATCCGTCCAACTCCAGATTGAGAATGTCGCGCTCCACTATCCTATTCTGAAGGGCCTTTTGCGGCGTCAGGTCGGCACGGTCCGCGCCGTAGACGGCGTCGATCTGACGATCCGCCGGGGCGAGACACTTGGCCTTGTCGGTGAATCCGGCTGCGGCAAGACATCGGTCGGCCGCCTCGTTACTCGCCTTGTCGAGCCGTCGGCTGGGCGTCTCCGCTTTGGTGGGGACGGTCAGCTTGAAGAGATCACCCACATTTCGCAGAAGGAGATGAAGCGCGTTCGACGCTCCATGGGCATGGTCTTTCAAGATCCCCTCTCGTCCCTGAACGCGCGCATGAACGTTCGTAACATTGTCGGTGAACCGCTCATGCTTCACGAGATGGCCAGAGGGAATGCAGTCGATGAACGCGTAGGCGAACTGTTGGAGATGGTCGGGCTGAGGGCGGCGCACCAGAGCCGCTTTCCTCATGCCTTCAGCGGCGGACAGCGTCAGCGGATCGCGATCGCCCGTGCCCTGGCCACCGAGCCGAGCTTCCTCGTCGCGGACGAGCCGGTCTCCGCGCTCGATGTCTCGGTCCAGGCTCAGATTCTAAATCTGCTGCTGACCCTGCAAGAGCAACTCAGCCTGTCGATGCTTTTCATCGCCCACGACATCGCGGTCGTCCGCCATGTCAGCGACCGCATAGCCGTGATGTACCTCGGCAAGATCGTCGAACTGGGCAACGCCCTTGAAATCTGCGTCCGCCCTATTCACCCCTACACGGAAGCGCTGCTGGCCTCGATCCCCTTGCCGATGCCGGGGCTGGAAACTGTGCGCGAATTGCCTAAAGGGGATCTTCCCGATCCCGCCAATCCGCCCACCGGCTGCCGCTTCCACACCCGCTGTCCATACAGCCAGCCAATTTGCGCCGAGGAAGAGCCGGTGCTGCGCCCCCTTTCCGGTGCCGCAGACCACTTCGGTGCTTGCCACTTCCAGGATGAACTGGACCTCCAAGGCGTTGAAGAGATTGGCGACTTGAGCGCCCCGGCAGTGGTGAATGCCGGGGAGAATATGAGCAACACGCAGTCAACATAGAGGCGATTTACTGTACACTTCGTGAGCGCCGGTCAGCAGGTCGATAGTCGATTAACAGCAAGCCACTCAGCTGTTCGTAAAGTCTTAATTCAGGCCCGCTAAGGAGTTGCCATGCCTGTCCAGATGGCCCAATACGGTACAAAACACTCACACGCCGCAGGCAAAATAGTCGCCATGCAGGCCAACCGCGATGTTGAACTGGTCGGCGTCTTTGAGCCTGACTCCGAACGCCGCGCGCAGCTCGCAGATTCCGATACCAGCTTTGCGACCGTCCATTGGTTTGAGTCGGCGCAGGAGATGCTCGCCGATCCCGCAATCGTCGCGGTAGCGTCCGAAGGGCTAAACGTCGAGAGCCTCGACCAGACCGAGGAAATCGTGGCGGCGGGTAAGCACGTCTGGTACGACAAGGCTCCCGGAGACGACTGGGCACAGTGGCAGCGCGTTGTAGCGGCTGCAGGCGAGAAGAACCTGCTCATTCAGATGGGCTATATGCTGCGCTACCACGACGGTTTTCATCGGATCGCGGAATGGGCCAAGAGCGGCCTCCTCGGCCAGATCTACGCAATCCGCGCCCAGATGTCCACCAACAACCCCGCAGCCCGCCGCATGCAGATTAACGCGCACCGCGGGGGCATTTTCTACGAGCTGGCCGGCCACATGCTCGATCAGATCATCTGGGTACTTGGCAAGCCCAACAGATCTACCTGCTTTCTGCGGACGGACGATTACAGTACAGGGGAGCGCGTTGAAGGGTTCGCTGATAACACATTGGGCGTTTTCGAATTCGACCAGGCGATGGCAATGGTGGACATAGCAGCCATGGAAACGCAGCCGACGGCCCGCCGCTACGAGGTATACGGCACTGCTGGCAGCGCCATTATCGTCGAGCCGTTTGAACCGGGTTCACAGATCCGCCTGTGCCTGGCAGAGGCTACCGAAGAGTACGCGGCCGGTGCGCAGATGATCCATTTTCAGAGCCGCTCACGCCAGCAACTCTACGAACAGGAACTGGCTGCTTTCCTCCGCACCATTGCCGGCCAACAAGAGCCGGACCGGTTGCCTGAACACGACCTTCTCGTACAGGAGACCCTGCTGCGCGCAGTCGGAACGATCGCGGACTGAAAGCACACTACTGATTTCATCGGGGTGTAACAATGAAACATATCGGTATTGAGTTCCCAAAACTGGGCGTAGCCAGGCAGTTTGAACTGCCCGCCGCCCCCGAACCCGGCCCCACCGAGATGGTTACGCGAACCCTTTTCTCCGGGGTCACCAACGGCACCGAACGCCACTCATTGATGGCCGATTTCGGCAGCCGCTTCCCGGCCCGTGCAGGCTATCAGCATGTGAGCGTTATCGAGGAAGTGGGGCGTCGTGTTGACCAGTTTTCAGCGGGCGAGACGGTGTTTCTGGGCAATCACGGCGGTCACAGGGGCTGGCATCTCGTTGATCTCGCGTCCACCAACGAGCGTGAACGCCTGTGCATCAAACTGCCGTCCGGAATCGAGCATGAGTTTTGCGCTCTTTTTGGCATCGCGGGCGTAGGATTCAGACATTCGAGGCGCATCCGCGTTGCCGCGCCGATGCGGGTGTGGGTTGCCGGTCTGGGACTGATCGGCCAGTCCGTGGCGCAGGCCGCGCGCGCGCTTGGCGCCCACGTCACGGTCACAGACTTTGACCCGCGCCGCCTTAAGATCGCCGCCCAGCTCGGGGCTCACCGAGTAATCGACTTCAATGACGATACCGCGATCGAGTCGCTCACCGAGGGCGGGCCATATGACCGCATTGTGGACGCCTGCGGCGCGCCCGACCTGTTTGACTTCATCTATGAGCATAGGCTGCTTGCGCTTTACGGAGTGATCGGCGCGCTCGCCGGCCGCCAACCAACCGTTTTTCACCAGACCATGCTTCACGCATTGCGGGCGTCAATCGAGTCGTCGTCCCACTTTACGCTGGAAGATCTGGGGATGCTGCGCCACTTCTACCAACTGGGCACAGTTCGCATTGAGCCATTAGTAACCCACCGCGTCGCGGTAGAAGAAGCCCCCGCCATCTACGCAACCATGCGCGACGATCCGGCTGAACTCCTCGGCGTTATTTTCGACTGGCGAAATTGAGTGGGAGGCAGCCCTGCCATTACGCCGCAGTTCTTCGCCATACCTGCTCAGACTGTTACGTCCTCGCCAATTTTCCCCTGCCTCCTCAACCGCAGCGGCACGTCCTCCGGCTTCGACGTTTTGTACCCGTGCCATCCACTCGGTACCGCGTCCGCTTGCCGCTGCCGTGTCAAGGACGGCAACGCAGAAGCAGAAATGCAGCGCGTCTTCCAACGCATTTGGCTTTCACTACGGCCCGCTTTTGCAATAGTCAGCCGGGGATTCTGGTTGACCGGTTGGACTCATTCCGGGTACTCGATCTGGATCGTATCAAACTCGACGACACCTTCGGGCAGGTAGGTATAGTCTGGCTCATAGTCGCGATGTGTGCGCAGGCGGTCCTTCCTGTCCATGGGGATGCCGATCGGAACGACGGTTAAAGGAAACATCACCAGGATCAGGTCGCAGTTCACATCCTTTAGCGCATCGCGAATATCACCGTAGCCGTAGAGCTCTTGCTTGTCGTGCCGGCCGCCGACGCATGTCCATTGGGCGGGATCATCGGAAAGCAGAAGCGTTTGCTCGCTCCAGTCCCTGGTGACGGTCAGCGACTGGCCGGTAAGGGCGAAATTTGGGCGGGTATCGCCGACATCGGCCTGTACCCAGAGGGTAAGTTGCGCTCCCTTCAGGTCAACGTTGCCGCGCAGACGTACGGTCATGCGCGCATTGGTAAGGTTACGATCCTTGCCCTCTGCCAAAAAACGGTTGACGCCGACCTCTGCTGCAATCTCGTCGGTGTAGTGGGCGGCGTGCGTGTAGAGGTAGGCGAGCAGATGCAGGTAGCCTGCGCCGGGCGCGCAGTGATTGGGGTCGACGCGCCAGGGGCTGCGGGTAATGAAAGCACCGTTTTTCAGTTCGGGCAGATGTGATCCTGTTCCCCACGCGCACCAGCCGCCGGGGCCGTTGTCGAATGTTTCGATATAGGGTGTTCGGTCCACTTTAATCTCCGTTGAAGAGGCCCGTTACAACAGGTTATTTTGGAGGCCGCCTGTTGGAATGTGTCTGCGAGTGTGTGGAGTCCAACCCGCTCGGCAGGTGCTGCATAAACGGCGGCCTGGCCAGCGCGGTTGCCTTCACCCCATACTCTTCCGCTGGTTTTTTGAGTTCTTGTAACTACTCAGCCGCAACTGTTTCGCAACCCTGAACGAGGTCAGCAAGAGCTTTCTCTCTCTCCTCGTGTTTGTATCTTTGGGCGGTCGGGCCTTCGGCCCTCCCTTGTGCAGGGGCTGCGCCCCCGCAACGCCCCCCTACAAAACCATCGCTCACCGACCTTGTGTCCTCATTCCAGCCGTGCGGCTCCAGCAACCTGGCTGCCGCCAACCGAATACGCAATCAGATAGCCAGAACGACGGCAGCGATAAAGGGCTGGTCAAGACAGACACTGTAGATGGCTTAGTAGTTCCGAGTTCTTCAGATAGGCAGGAAGTCAAGCGAACTGTTCATGACTGAGACTAGCTCCTGTCCGGCCACATCCTATCCGTTCGGCAGGACGAAGTAGAAGCGGGCGCCGCCTTCGGCGCGGTTCTCGACGCCGATGACACCGCCGTGGGACTCTACGACTGCCTTTGCGATGGTGAGGCCGAGGCCGGAGCCGCCGCCGCGGGCGCGACTGCGGGACTGCTCGACGCGATAGAACTGTTCGAAGACTTTGGAGAGGCTTTCTTCAGGGATGCCCGGCCCGGAGTCGAACACATCGACGCGCACACCTCCTACGACGCCCTGCGCACTGACCGCGACGGAGCCGCCTGGGGGCGTGTGGCGCACAGCGTTGCCGATCAGATTGGTGAGTACGCGACCGATGAGGCCGGCATCAAGCATGACGGGGTCGACTCGGGGGTCGGCACTGCCGGAAAGGCCGATGCCCAGCTCTTCGGCCATGACCGCGAAGCTTTCCAAGGTGTCGGAGATCAGGTCGGCGAGAGAGATGGGCTGCCGGTCCAGATGCAGGCCGCCCGCTTCGATTTCGGCCATTTCGAACAGCTCATCGATGAGGACGGAAAGGGCGGAGGCGTCGCGCTGCACTGTGCGGAGATAGCGTTGGGTCTCGGCCGGGTCGGTGACATAGCCATCGGTGAGGGCCTCCACCAGGGCCTGGATGGATGCGAGGGGCGTACGGAGGTCGTGGCCGATCCAGGCCAGCAGATTGCGGCGCAGCTGCTCAGTCTCACGATGCCGGCTTTCTGCAGCCTCCAACTGCTCAGCCATCTGGTTGAAAGTTTCTCCCAAGTGTGCCAGTTCATCTTTGCCAACGACATCGACGCGCACGTTGCGCTTGCCTTCGGCGATAGCGGCGGCGGCCCGTCCCACCCACTGTATCTTTTCTGACAAGGCTATTGACAGAAAGTAGCCAAGCGCGGTGGCGATGCCGCCGGCAAAGATGAGAAGAACGGCAGCCAGGCGTAGATCGTGGTCGCTGGCGAACATCAGGCGGGCGGTGATAAAAACGTTAAGGAAGGTAAGGAGGCTGGCTAATCCATAACCGCCGAGCAGAGTCCAACTGAGGCGGGGGGAGTAGTGCAGCCAGCCGAGACGATAGACCAGATAGACGGCGGCCACGGACAGGAGCGCGGTGGCGGAGAGGAACTGCGCCATTGCCCAGAGTTCCTCGGTTGGGGGATTGAGAACCGCCAGGAACAAGATCAATCCACCTACAATGGCGGCGAGAACGCCGATCAGAAAGCGGATTGACACCGAAATAGGCGATGGAAATAACGATGTAGAGTTCATGGGCACTCCCGTGCGGCGATTAGTTCAGAAAACTCAACTGTCGGCCGCTTCCTGTTCTCCTGGTTCAAAGCGATAGCCTACGCCCCAAACCGTAATAATATGGCGCGGATTCGATGGGTCCTGCTCGATCTTTTCGCGCAGACGGCGCACGTGGACGGTGACAGTGCTGGCGTCGATGAACTCTGAGACGCCCCACACCTGATTGAGCAACTGATCGCGGTTAAAGACCTGCTGGGGATTGCTGGTAAACATCCACAACAGATCGAATTCTTTGACGGTCAGGGGAATTCCTTCGCCAGCGACGGACGCCTGGCGAGTGCGAGGGTCGATGAATATGTTGCCGCAGGTTACGGGTAGCTCGCCGCCTGGGGGCGCGGGTGCCTGCTGTGTGCGCCGCAGCACTGCCTTGACGCGGCTGACCAGTTCGCGCGGGCTGAAGGGTTTGACGACGTAGTCGTCGGCGCCGAGTTCCAGACCGAGAATGCGGTCGATTTCGTCCTTGCGGGCGGTCAGCAGGATAATGGGGATCGCGCTGGCAGCGCGCATTTGGCGGGTGATTTCGTAGCCGTCCACGCCTGGCAGCATTACGTCCAAAATCAGCAGATCGGGAGGGTTGGACTGCAACAGACTCAGGGCTGAAAGCCCATCGCCAACGACTGTAGCGTCGAATCCTTCCCGCTCCAGATAGAGTTTGACAACCTCACTAATGCTGGGTTCGTCATCTACAACGAGAATTCTGGCGGCGGCCATGGTACGTGGATTTCCTCACAACAGTGCCAAGGAAATGGACTGAAATCGGGAGCGGTTAATAATCCGGTAATCTTTACCGGCTGGTAGAGCATTGTTTATCTGGTATACTATGAATAACGACCTTATCGCCAAATACATTGTTGCATAACATGTTCATTTAACCAACCTTAAGGAGGAACATACCCCATGCAACTACGGAAACCGATTTCTTTGATTCTTATCGCGATGCTTTTGTTCTCTACCTCGGTCATTTTGCTTCCCTCTGACAGTGTCCTGGCAGGTGTCGGGCCGACATTCGAGTCGAGTCATGACGGAGATGACAGTGACGAGATGGGGAAGGCTGTCACGTTCCTGGTACGCATTGAGAACATTTCCGGTGACAGCGATCTACCAACACCGTTTGCGCCTGGCGTCTGGGTGCTGCACAGCGAAGCCGGGCCTCTCTTTATTGAAGGTGAAGCTGATAAGGGCTACGGGCTGGAGGCTTTGGCGGAAGACGGCGACCCGTCTGGACTGGCTGAAGCTCTGAACGGGATGGACCTGCATGCGGGCGTTTTCAATACGCCTGCAGGCGCCGATGGGCCCGGTCCGCTTTTACCCGGCGAGTCCTATGAGTTTGAAGTAAAGGCCACTGCCGATACTCCTTATCTTTCGTTCGCCACCATGTTCGTTCAGTCCAATGATCTCTTCGTTGGACCGGGAGAGTCAGGCATAGCTCTCTTCGATATGGACGGTATGGCGATGATGGGGATGCATGACGTAACTGCGGACATGGATTTGTGGGACGCGGGTACCGAGGCCAATGAGGAGCCGGGCGTAGGCGGCGACCAGGCGCCCCGCCAGTCCGGGCCCAACACCGGCCTCCCTGAAATCGAAGGAACTGTTCGCGTCGTGGATGACGGCTATACCTATCCCGATGTCTCCGCCCTTGTGAAAGTCACCATCGACGAGGTGATGATGATGGAAGAGGGCATGGACAAGGAGATGGACGAAAAAGATGAGATGATGTCCGACGACGACAAGATGGCCGATGATGACGGCATGATGTCGGACAAGGACGGCATGATGGCGGCCGAGATCATGTTGATGGAAGACGGGTCCACGCCTTACACTGTAGTGGCAGGCGACACGCTGGGCTCGATCTCCAGGCGCGCCTATGGCGCAAGCAAGTACTGGTCGGTCATTTGCAGCGCCAACGAGTTGGCCGACTGCAACCTCATCCACATCGGCGATGAGTTGATGCTCCCGTCCGCCGGCGATGCAATGTCGATGATGGAAGACAAGATGATGATGGGCGAGAAGGACAGCATGATGTCCGACGATGACAAGATGGCGGACAAGGACGACAGCATGATGTCCGACGATGACAAGATGGCGGACAAGGACGATAGTATGATGTCCGACGATGACAAGATGGCGGATAAAGACGGCATGATGGCCGGCGACGCCATGATGGAAGCCATCACGTTGATGGAGGATGGATCCACGCCTTATTCCGTCGTGTCCGGAGACACGCTGGGATCAATCGCCAAGCGCGCCTACGGAAGTAGCAAATACTACTCTGCCATCTGCAGCGCCAACGAGTTGGAGGACTGCAACCTCATCCATGTCGATGATGAGCTGATGCTCCCGACGCAGGCTGAGGCCGAAGAGATGATGGACAGCATGATGATGGAAGACAGTATGGATGCGATGGAAAAGAAGGACGATTCGTAGGAATCAGGGGTGTACAAAACCCAAAGTGAGGTTGGGAGGCGCGCAGTGCGCGCCTCCCTTTGCACACACTACACACTGAGATGATCGTGAACACTCTAACGAAGGCATTGACCGGCTGTAAGATCGGTGGGAGCGTTCCCGTAGCCCTTGGGCACAGCTGCGCAGTTCAGTTGAGATTTGCGCAGCGCCAGTTTGTGTGTCGGAATGTGAGGCGTTTTCGGCTTGTACTACTAGCGTTGGCCTGTGGACTGGTTCTGGCAGGCTGCGCGATCCCGGAGGCGATACCGGCAGAGAGCGATCAGGGTGATGAGAGCGCGACGGTTGAAGCGATTCAGACTCGGGTGGCGGAGACGCGGGCCGAGCAGGCTTCAGCCAAGGAAGAATCGATGGCCGCGGCAAGTGAAGAGGCGCAAGATCAGACAACGGCAGTTGAAGAGACTAGCCCGGCGCTGACCATCGCCCCAACCGCGGCACAGCAGCAGCTCCTGGACAAACTGCGGCCGCAGGGAGAGGCGCCAGAACTGCTCAACGAAGTCTGGCTTAACTCCGAGCCGCTGAAACTGACTGACCTGCGGGGCAAGGTGGTACTGGTCGAATTCTGGACGTATGGGTGATACAACTGCGTAAACGTAATTCCCTCGTTGAGGGAATGGCACCAGAAGTATGCGGACGATGGTTTTGTGATCATCGGCGTCCACACTCCGGAGTTCAGGCACGAGCGGGATTTGCAGAACGTCGAGAATTCTCTCGTGCGGCTATCGATCCCGTTCGCAGTTGCGATCGACAATGATTGGAAGACCTGGCGTTCCTACCACAATCGCTATTGGCCGGCGATGTACTTTATCGACAAGACAGGACAGATCCGTTTCCTGAAGATTGGCGAAGGCCAGTACAGTTACTCGGAATCGGTGATTCAGGCGCTGCTCGCCGAACCGTACACTGCCAATTAAATGGAGGTGGTGAACTCGGACCCATGCAGGGGCGATACCTGCCCCTGTAATAGCGCGCGCTCCTAAAGGCTCCAACTTTCTTGCCCCAATTGCGGCCGGCTGAAGTGCTTGGTCCCATCCGGTTGTCTTCGCAAATTCTCCACTGAAACAGAAAAACAGGATGACAATGGAAAGTCCAGCGCACTCGGCGCCCAGGACCGGGTTCTCAACTGACAAGTCTGTTCTGCAGGCAAAAACACTGTTTCTGAGCGGGCCTTTCGGCGCGGGCAAGACGACTGCCGCCATCGAGCGAATTGCGTGGCTCCTGCGGCAGGAGCGCGTGCGTGGAGACCAGATTCTCGTCTTGGTACCGCAGCCATCGCTGGGCCAGCCCTACCTGGAGGCATTGCACCGCCCGGATATGCCCGCAGGCGCGTTGGTGCAGGTGGCAACTGTGGCATCACTCGCGAGATCCAGCGTTGCGCTCTACTGGCCGCTGGCAGCGAACGCGGCCGGATTTGCCGAGCCGCGCAGGGAACCAACTTTTCTCAACCTGGAAACGACGCAGTACCACATGGATGGCTTGGTGGAGAAGGCCGTGCAGCAGGGCGAATTCGATGCGGTCCGCCTGCAGCGCGGCCGTATTGTAAGCCAGGTGTTGGACAACCTGAACAAAGCGGCGCTGCACAATTTCACGATTGACGAGGCCTACGCCCGTCTGGAGAATACTGTGCCGGCTGGTGAGCAGATGACGGCGAGGCTGAATGTCCTGCGTTCAGCTCGCCGCATCAGCCAGGCGTTTCGAGAGATGTGCCTGCGGGAGTCGCTGGTTGACTACAGTCTGCAAATGCAGACTTTTCTGCATGAGATACTCGAGAACGATTGGTGCAGGACCCATTTGTTCCGTACTTTTCGCCACTTGATCTTCGACAATGCGGAAGAGGAGACTTTTGCGGCACAGGAGTTGGTGCGCCGCTGGCTCCCTCACCTGGATAGCGCGCTGATTCTGGTCGATGAGGATGGCGGCTACCGGGCGTTCTTGGGTGCGGACCCGCAGAATGCGGATCGACTGGCCGGCTGCACAGAAACCCGCGCCCGGTTGGGAGACTCTCACAGCATGGCGCCTGGGCTATCTTCGATGATCGGGGGCATCAACCGGGCCATTCTTGGTAGGCGGGGAGACAGAGAGCAGGAGAAACGCACCGGCGTTGACGTAACCGGTTTGCCGGTCGGGAGTCCGATTATATTTCCCGAAGGTACGCACCGATTTTACCCGCAAATGATCGAGTGGGCTGTGGGAGAAATCGAGCGGCTGGTTAAGCAGGAGGGCGTGGCGCCCAAAGAGATTGCTGTGCTGGCGCCCTTTGTAAGCGATGCCATGCGCTTTAGCATTCAGACCCGCTTGCAGGAAAGAGGGATTCGCACCGCAAGCCACCGTCCCAGCCGCGCTTTGAATGCGGAGCCGGCAGTGCGAACGCTCCTGACGTTGGCTGCGCTGGCACATCCGTCCTGGCAGCGCCGGCCTTCGCGAGCGGATGTTACGCTGACGCTTGCGAGCGCAATCGCCCAGCTAGACCCTGTTCGAGCAAGCGTTTTGGCGCAGGCAGTACACAACGACCGGGACAACGCTGGCGCAGAGTTGGTCGCCTTTGAAGGGCTACGTGGAGACGTGCAGAAACGGGTAACGTTCGCAATGGGAGAACGCTACGAACAGCTGCGCGTTTGGTTGGCCGATTATAGGGCGGAAAGCGAATTCTCTCCTCTCGACAGATTCTTTGCTCGCATTTTTGGCGAAAAGCTGAGCCAGCCCGGGTTCGGATTCCATGAATGGCCGGAGGCAGCCAGGATGGCCGATCAGTTAGCCAGATCGGCGCGCAACTTCCGTTGGGCAATTGGGGAGCAGGGCGGGGCGACATCCCCGGTGTCCGTCGAACCCCCGAGCGCTCCGGTTCCCCGCCAGGTTGAGCTCAGCCGCGCCTATGTTGAACTGGTAGAAAGCGGTGCGCTGGGCGCGCTCCATGTGCCCTCATGGACCGAGGCGGATGACGCGGTGTTTGTTGCGCCGGCCTACACGTTCCTGATGAGAAATCGTGCTGTAGATGTGCAGTTTTGGCTTGACATAGGGGCTGAAGGCTGGTGGCAACGCATTCACCAGCCCCTGACCCATCCCTATGTCCTCTCACGCAACTGGCCGCAGAATCAGAATTGGAGTGATCTGCACGAGTTTCAGAGTCGCCAGGAGAGTCTGCGCCGCCTGTTGCTCGGTCTCTTGCGGCGGGCGCGCCGGAGTGTCTTTCTGGGAATGAGTGACTATGGCGAAAGCGGGATGGAACAGAGGGGGCCTCTTCTGAACTTGCTCAATCGTGTCCAGGTGCAGGCGTGAAGCCAGACTTCACCTGCTTTGGCATGTGCTGCCAGTTGCGGGCGACCGGTATTGCGGGGCGAGCCGGCCTGACTGATTAGAATTCCTGAAATTATGTCACCATTCCGACAGGATTGTGCAAGCTTTGAAGGATTAGAATGGCGAGAGGCTGGCCTCGACTTTGGCGCAGCCAAACAGGCGCCGGGGACGAACGCTGGCTTCGTCTCCTCAACGTTGGGTAAGCGGGCCATTTTTGCCCCTATTTGCTGAAATTCTACCCCTGTATTACAATGATGTTTTGTGCCTGTGGGCATCCTTCCCCTTTAGCTACAGGTATCGGTTGGTCAGCCATAACAGTGGCGAAGATTAGTAGACCGACAGCGGGCGTGTCCCCCGCGACGATTGTTCCACGAGCAGCGATAGTATCCACGAGAGATTAGGGCCAGCGGTCTCCACACTTTTTGAGATTGACAACTTCTGCGAACCGTGAGTAGCGACTACATCTTTGGCATCCATGATTTTGGCGGCGAAGAGCATATGCGCGCGGCCAGAAAACAGGGTTGGATCGTTTTCAGCGAAGTGTTAGGGCATGATCCGAACGATCTCCTTGGAAAAGATTACAGCTCTTTCAGTCGCCAGGGATTGGGCGTCATTGTCTGCCTGAACAATGGATACTTTCCCCAGGGCACGCTGCCGTTGAGCAATGAATACGCCAACTTCGCGCGTCGCTGCGCCAATTTTGTGGAAGCCAGTCGGGGGTGCAGCCATTGGGTGATCGGCAACGAGATGAACTATGCGATCGCGCGCCCCAGCACGGAAGAAGGACTTGAGGAGCGCAAACACGTAGGCGACATGCCTGCGAGCGACCCCACGCTGCGCAGCTTGCCAGACCGGTTCAGCGCCCTGCTCAACGAATCCGACAGGATGATCGCGAACGAAGTCGCGGGCGGAGAGGAGTTGATAACCCCCCAGCTCTATGCCAGCTGCTACGGTATGTGCCGGCAGGCGATCCACGAAGTTGAGGGCCATGAAAGCGATCAGGTTCTGATTGGCGCGGTGGCGCCATGGAATGGCCAGACGATGTATGCAGGCAACCCAGGCGGCGACTGGATCAAGTATTTTCAGGACATCCTGCTGCAGTGCGGCGCTAGTGGTTGCGACGGAATTACATTGCATACCTATACGCATGGCGCGAATCCGACTTTGATTCTGGACAACAGCAAACTGCCGGATTTTCCGCAGTATCACTGTCACTTCCAGGCCTATCGGGATTTCATGCATGCGATACCGGTCAACATGCGTCATCTGCCAGTCTACATTACGGAGACTGACCAAGGCGGCCCCTGGGAAAATGTGAATCGGGGATGGATTCAGGCCGCCTATGCTGAAATCGATCGCTGGAATCGGCAGAACCCGCAAAAGATTCGGGCGTTGGCCCTGTACCGTTGGCCGCAGTTGGACCGCTGGCACATCAAGGGAAAGGGAGGCGTGATAGAGGATTTTCGCGTCGCGTTACGACACGATTACCGCTGGAACAATGAGGCCGAACAGCCTGTACCGGAGAGCAAGCCGGAGCGCTGGCCTGCCAGGGAGGCACGAGGCCGGCAGGAAGTTGAAGAGGTTGAAGAGGTCGAAGTAACGGAAGAAATGAAGTCTGGCAGGGGAATGGTGTACCGGGTGCAGTGGCTGAAAGGCAAACCGCCAAGCCCGCTACACGCCGGTCAGCGCGTGAATTTCCCGGTTACTGTTCGGAACACGGGAACGATTGCCTGGCCCGCCGCGGGTGCACAGAAAGTTGCGCTTGGCTATCACTTTTTCCAGAATCGAAGGGAGGTACCGTTTCCTGACGGCCGCCCCGTACTGACGGAACTGCCCCACGACGTGGCGCCGGGCGAAACTGTCACTTTCGATGCGCAGATGGTCATTCCCGACCGGCCGGGCAACTTCACTCTGGTTCTGGATCTGAACAGCGGCGGCGAAAACTGGTTCCAGGACATGCAGTCGGACGTTTTGACGCGCTGGCTGAATGTGAGCGAAGCGGAATCCCAGGCGGCCGAAACCAAGCCAGCCGCACCGGCAGAAGGCCCGGCAGAAGGCCCGGCAGAGACACAGGATAAAGAAAGTCCGGAACGGACACCGCCGCCGGAAACGACACCCGAACTGCAGGTCAGGGCGGAGGCGCGTTCGTCCTCCGCGCCGCATGGGCCCGCTGTCCTGGATGTTGCTTCCTCGTTACCGCGCGGTGAGAATCAGTTTGCGATGCGAACGCCGGACCAGATCCGGCGGTTGGTAATCTGTCACACATCTGCGCCAACGGGCGTGCCGATTCAGACGATTGCGCAGGCGCATATTTCCCAGGGCTATCCTGGCATTGCGTACCACTACTTTGTGCTGGAATCGGGAGAAATCCTGCAAGTTGCCGGGGTTGAGGCGGTCGTGAATGATGAGGCGGAGTGGAGCCTGACCGGTGTGAACATCTGCCTGGAGGGGAATTTCGACGAAGACGTCCCTCCCCCGGCGCAGTTGACGGCCGCGGCCCATCTATGTGCCTGGATTTTGCCTCGTTTCCACCTGACAGCGCAGAGTGTTGTCGGCATGTGCGAGCTGCTGGACACATCAAGCCCGGGAAACACCTTTGTCAACGGTCCCACCTGGAGCCAGGAGCTTCACGAGAAGATTGTCAAGTTTCTCACCGATTCGCCGCTTTCACCGCCTGCCGAGACGGTGGATGACGAGGCTCCGCTGTTGCCGGATGGGCGCACGGCTGGGCCTGGGCAAGAGAAGACGCCAGCGCCGAAACCACCTATCGAAGATGTTGTTACCCGCCTGCCGCGTGATCCACAGCGTTTTGTCCAGAGGCAGGCCGATGATATCGAATTTATCGTCATCAACCACACGGCTGCGCCGCCAATCACCCCGCTTCAGACAATTGCTGCGGCGTTCCACCGCCGTCTGCCCGGTATTCTTTACCAATTTTTTATTGCATCCAATGGCTCTGTATACCAGACCCAGCCGCTGATGCAGGTGGTGGACGGCAAAGTCCCGTATATTGCCCGTGCCATCAACATCGGGTTTGCAGGTGAATTCAATGATGATATTCCGACTGAGGCCCAGATAAATTCGGGAAGAGAGCTGATTTCCTGGCTGATGGAAGAGTTTCCGCAGCTGACGCTGGCCAGCATTCGCGGGGTGAACGAATTCATCAACCATACATCGCCAGGAGAGCAGTGGCTGCAAGGTCGACGCTGGAAGGACACGCTGATAAATGCGGTTCGGACAGGAGCCGATGGGTCGATGTTGGATGAAGCAGTTCCCGGCGGCAAGACGTTGTCCGGACTGGAGGGCCAGCATCCTGCGAGCGGCAGTAAAGAGGCGAACAGCCAGACGGCAGTATTTGGCCGCGAAGATGAGCGGTTGCAGCAAGGGGCGGTGGATACGCTGGAGCAAACAGAACAAAGGGTACCGGTGGCGCGACCGCAGATTAGGGACATCAGCCATGAATTGCCCCGGCACCCCACTGTACAATACCGGCGCCGTCAGTTGGCAGCCATCACCCATATAGCCATTCATCACACAGCCTTGCCACCTTCAGTGGGACCGGAGCGCATCGCCCAGGCCCACGTTGCCGAAGATACTGACCGCGGCAAAGGAGCCTGGTCCGGAATCGGCTACCACTATTTCATCCCCGTTGACGGTGAGATTCTGCAGACTCAGCCGGTGGAGTTGCGTACATACCATGTAGGGCGGAATAACTCATACACAATTGGCGTCGTGTTCGCTGGAAGCTTCATGAACGGCTCTACCCCGACCGCGCGACAGATTCATTCGGGCGCACGGCTGATCGCCTGGCTGTTACAAGAGTTTCAGTTGCAGATCAGCAATGTTTTGGGCCACCAGGAGTTTTCGGACAACTCCACCGCCTGCCCAGGTAGCGAATGGTTGGAGGGAAAGGCTTGGCGCGACACACTGATTGCGGAAATTGAACGCGTCCGCAACGGAGTCCCTCCCTATCATTATGTCCTTTTCCCCACTGAGGAAACGATGACAGCGACCATGGCGGAGGCCAGTTACTATTTTGACGAATTCAAACCAGAGGCAGGCACTTTTCTGGAGGATGCGTTGCTGGCGCGCTATGTGACTCTTGTCGGGTCAGAGACCGGACCGTCAAGAGAGGCGGAGCGGCGCCTGGCGAATGCCGGTGTGGAGATCGACCGCCTGGATGATTCCGACGCAATATCGGCCGCGCAGAGGCTTCTGCAACTTGCCCACGATGGACGCCGCTTCCGGTCGTTGCTTGAGTCGTAGACGGCATGGACACTTCGCTCAATCCGCTTGGAGCCGGCTATCCGGTCCATCTTCCCATCTTCGATGGCCCCATCGAGTTACTTCTCCATCTGATCGAACGCCAGGAACTGGATATTTCTGAAGTATCGCTGGTGGCGATAACGGATCGGTACCTGCGTGCGATTGAAGCGATGCAGGAGATTGAACCGGAAGCGCTGGCGGACTTTCTGGTAGTAGCGGCTCGCCTGCTCTACATAAAGAGCCGCGGGCTCTTGCCCCAACCGGAAGTTGAGGAGGAAGAGGAAAAACAAAGCGAGGCGCTGATCCAGCAGTTGCTGGACTATCGCCGTTTCAAAGAGGCGGCAGGCGAATTGCGCTTGCGAACTTCGATCGGGTTGCGCACGAATGCGCGCTTGGCTCCGCCGCAGACGGAACGCAGTTTGGACTTCTCGGCACTAACGATCGAAAATCTGGCGGCGGCGGCGCTGAAGGCATTGCGCAACATCCCAAGCAGCCCTGCTCCACCGGCAGTGCGAGCGTATCCCATCACCGTTGCCGAGCAGATCGCGGCCATCCGAAAGCGGATTGGAAGACTAGCAGGATTGAATGGCGAAGTCGACAGGCATGTCTCCTTTACGGCGCTTCTGTCCGAGAGCCGCAGTCGACTGGAGATTGTGGTTACGTTCCTGGCCGTCCTGGAACTGATCAAGCTGCGGGAGATTGCGGCCGAACAGCACGAAACTTTCGGTGAGATCGTGCTGCGCAGCGAGCTGTAAGAGGCAAGATGGGACGAAAAGGAGGAGTTGGACTGCTCGAAATGCCTATTAGCGGGTGAGAGCAAGAGTGTTCGGACTAACGGGGGCTGGCGTCGACTTTGAGCGATGCCAGCCCCCGATTTGCTTTAATCGGCCAGAGTGCTTACGTCGCCGATTGGCAAGCCCTGGACCTGGGCCTTGAGCACGCGGCGCATGATTTTGCCGGAACGGGTCTTGGGAAGGCCGTCGACGATGCTCAGTTCGGCGGGCACAGCGATCGGACCGACTTCGTGACGTACGTGAAGTTTGAGGGCGTCGACCAGATCGGAGTTGCCGCCGACGCCGTCGTTGAGGATGCAGAAGGCGTGGATGACGTTGCCCCGCAGCTCGTGGGGAATGCCGACGCAGGCGGCTTCGGCCACATCGGGATGACTGACGAGAGCGCTTTCGATTTCGGCAGTACCGAGCCGGTATCCACTTACTTTGATGACATCATCCATACGGCCGATGATCCAGAAGTAGCCGTCGGCATCGCGGCGGGCGCTGTCGCCGGTAAAGTACCAGCCCTGTTGGGCAAATTCGGACCAATACTGCTCTACGAAGCGGTCAGGATCACCCCAGACTGTCCTCGCCATTCCCGGCCAGGGCCGCTTGATGACGAGATAGCCGTCCTCATTGGGCTCACAGGAGGAGCCGTCTTCGCGCACGACGTCGGCGTCGATGCCGGTGAATGGCAGGGTGGCGCTGCCCGGTTTTAGGGCGACTACAGGAGTGGGCGTAATCATGAAGCCACCGGTTTCGGTCTGCCACCAGGTATCCATGATTGGACAGTTTTCGCGACCGATCACGCGGTGATACCAGCGCCAGGCTTCCGGATTGATCGGTTCGCCGACACTGCCGAGGAGGCGGAGGCTGGACAGGTCGTGTTGGTCGGCCCAGGCGTCGCCGAAGCGCATCAGGCCGCGAATGGCGGTGGGGGCGGTGTAGAGAATTGTGATGCCGTAATCCTCGACAAGCTTCCAGTACCGATTTGGATGGGGATAGTCGGGCGCGCCCTCGTACATGAAACCGGTGGAGCCAAGTATGAGGGGCGCATAGACGATGTAGCTGTGCCCGGTTATCCAGCCGGGGTCGGCAGCGCACCACCAGAGGTCGTCTTCTTTAAGATCGAAGACATACTTGAGGGTGGTAGCGGTGTAGACCTGATAGCCGCCGCAGGTATGGAGCACGCCTTTGGGTCTGCCTGTAGTGCCGGATGTGTAAAGGATGAAGAGGGGGTCTTCGGCGTCCATCGGTTCGGCTTCGCAGATAGGGCTGGCGATGGGAAGGGCCATCTCTTCGTGCCACCAGTGATCACGGCCGGGCGTCATCTGCACATCCTGCATTGTGCGCTGGAAGACGATTACAGTGTCTACGATCGGGCTGCGTTTGACGGCCTCGTCACAGATGTCTTTCAGGTTGACGGTTTTGCCGCGCAACCAGGCGCCGTCACTTGTGATCAGAACCCTGGACTTGGCGTCGTCGATGCGGCTGGCGAGGGCTTGCTCGCTGAACCCGCCGTAAACGACCGAATGGACAGCGCCAATCTTGGTGACGGCAAGCATTGCAATCATCAGTTCAGGGGTCCGTCCCATGTAGATGGTCACGGTATCGCCTTTGCCGATGCCCTTGCCTTTAAGCACGTTGGCGAACTTGTTGACTTCCTGCCAGAGCTGGTAATAGCTGTAGTTCTGCTTGTCACCGTCTTCGCCTTCAAAGATCAGCGCCAACTTGTGTTTGCGCCAGGAATTTACGTGCCGGTCCAAGGCGTTGTAGGCGATATTGGTCTTGCCGCCGACAAACCATTTGAAAAAAGGCGCGCCGCTATCGTCCAGTACTTTTTCGTAAGGTTCGAACCAGTCGATCAGCTCGCGGGCGCGCGCATCCCAGTAGGCCTCGATATCTGCGAGCGCTTCATGCCGCAGGTCGAGGTAGTTGGGTACGTTGGCGTTGGCGAGCGTCGAAGGTTCAGGTTGGTACAGTTCACTGTCGGTGGCAGGGACCTCGATTGCCTGACCGTTTGAGCTCTGTTCCGACATTCTTCCCTCCTTCATTCATTGTCTATTTGTGCGCTGCGGGATTGGCAGATATGATAGCACACTCTTATCGATGGTTCAGATGTTTTGTGCGGCCAGTTCGGCGATCTCTTCCGGGTGGCGGGCGATAGCGACGCCGGCGCTTTGGAGTGCTTCGATTTTTTCAGCAGCGGTACCTTCACCGCCGGAGATGATGGCGCCGGCGTGGCCCATACGTTTCCCAGGGGGAGCTGTTTGACCGGCGATGAATGCGGTAACCGGTTTGCTCATTTCGGTCCGAATGTAGTCGGCGGCTATTTGCTCGTCGGCCCCGCCGATTTCTCCGATCAGAACGACCTGGTCGGTTCCGGAGTCTTGTTCAAACATTTGCAGCACATCGAGAAAGTTCAGCCCTTTTATGGGGTCGCCGCCGATGCCGACGGCGGTGCTCTGGCCGATGCCGCGGGCAGTGAGGGCATAGATGACTTCGTAGGTGAGCGTGCCTGATCGGCTGACGATGCCGACGTTGCCAGGTGTGTGAATATGGCCGGCCATAATGCCCACTTTGGATGTGCCCGGCGAGATGAGGCCGGGGCAGTTGGGGCCGATAAGCAGGGAATCGGTCGAGTCCAGGAAGGAGCGGGCGCGGGCCATGTCGAGGGCAGGTATATTTTCGGTGATGCATACGATCAGGTCGATGCCGGCGTCCGCAGACTCAAGGAGGGCGTCTACGGCAAAGGCTGCGGGCACGAAGATGATACTGGTATTGGCATCGGTGGTGGCGACGGCTTCGTGCACGGTATCGAAGACCGGGGTGTTGCCGACGGCCCACTGCCCGCCGCGGCCGGGAACAGCGCCGGCAACTACATTGGTGCCATATTGGATCATCTGCTGAGCGTGGAAGGCGCCCTGGCTTCCGGTGATTCCCTGGACAAGAAGACGGGTGTCATTATCGACGAGGATACTCATGCACGTTCTCCTTTGGCGGCGGCGACGGCCATCTGCACGGCTTCAGACAGTCTGTTGGCGGAGGGCAGATTGGATTCGGCCAGAATCTGGCGGCCTTCATCCTCGTTTACACCTACCATACGCACGACGATCGGCACCTTTACGTGCAGGCTGTTGATAGCTTCAACAATCCCATTGGCCACTTCATCGCAGCGGGTAATGCCGCCGAAAATATTGATGAGAACAGCTTTCACGCCCGAATCTTGCAGGATGATTCGTAACGCGGCCATGACTTTTTCGGCGCCGGCGCCTCCGCCGATATCGAGAAAGTTGGCCGGGTTGCCGCCGTAGAGCTTGATGATATCCATCGTGGCCATGGCCAAGCCGGCGCCGTTCACCATGCAGCCGATTTCGCCATCGAGGTCGATATAGCTGAGGCCTGCTTCGCGGGCTTCGGTCTCGGTGGGGCTGTCTTCGTCGGGATCGCGCATTGCGGCCAGTTCTTTCTGCCGGGGCAAGGCGCTGTCGTCAATCAGGATTTTGCCGTCCACGGCTTCCAACTGGTTGTCCCCGTTGATCACCAGAGGGTTAATCTCTGCCAGGCTGGCATCGCTTTCGACAAAGGAACGGTAAAGACTCTGGGCGATTTTGGTGAAAGCGGAAATATGCTTTTTGGGGAGGCCTATGCCATAGGCAAGCTGGCGGGCCTGGTATCCCTGCATGCCCAGAAGTGGATGGACGTGAATGGTGATGATCTTTTCGGGCGTTTGGGCAGCCACCTCTTCGATCTCGACGCCGCCCTCGCTACTGGCCATAATTGCAACTCTTCGGGCATCGCGGTCGAGCACTGCGCCGAGATAGATTTCAGAGCGGATGTCAGCTGCCGCGTCCACCAGCACCTTCTCAACCGTCAGCCCCTTGATGTCCATGCCGAGGATCTGTCTGGCCACCTCTTCGGCCTCATCCGGCGTGCGCGCCAATTTTATGCCACCGGCCTTGCCGCGTCCGCCGACCAGAACCTGGCTCTTTATGACGACCGGCTTGCCAATTTTCTCAGCGATGGCGCGTGCTTCGGCCGGCGTGGATGCAACCTCCCCATTGGGGATGGGCACGCCATATTGGGCAAAAACCCGTTTCGATTGGTATTCATGTAACTTCAAAAGAAGACTCCTCTTCCGTCTTTACTGTGGTGTATACGATGGTAACTACTCAGTCACAAGTGATACGCAACCCTGAACGAGGGGAGCAAAGGTGTTCTTTCTCCCCTCATTGTTGTATTTTGGGCGGTCGGGCCTTCGGCCCTCCCTTGTGCAGGGGCTGCGCCCCCGCAACGCCCCCCTACAAAAACATGCTTCACCGACGGTGTGCCTTCTTCGCAACGTGTCGGCTGGCGAGCATGGCGGCGGCTGTACACCAGTTGCGTCACCAAGAGCCTGAATGGTTCCAAGGATGACTGGCTGGCCAAGTACTGTGGCTTAGTAGTTACATACGATGAATGAAAACACTATGATCGCTATTCTCGGAGGGGCATGGGAAGGCCCCCTTTAAGTGTTGGGCTATCCTCGGGCTCAGCCTTTCAGTCCTGTGAGAGCGATTCCCCTGATAATCTGGCGTTGAAAGACCAGGAAGATAATGAGCAGAGGGATGCTGGCCAGGCTGGCCGCTGTCATTATCTTCTCCCAGTGGGTGGTGGATTCGCCGCGGAAGAAGCTGAGCCCAACGGGCAGCGTGTAGAATTCACGGCTGTTGGCCAGGATCAGGGGCCACAAGTAGGCGTTCCAGTTGCCGATAAAGTTGAAAATCGCCAAGGCGGCCATGGCGGGTTTGACCAGGGGCGCGGCGATGCGCAACCAGATACCGAACTCGTTCATGCCATCCATGCGGGCGGCGTCCAATAGTTCATTGGGGACGCCGTCGTAGAACTGACGCATGAGAAAGATGCCGGCGGCGGTGATGACGCCGGGGAAGGCAATCCCCCAGTATTGGGCGTAGCCGATATGCCAGTTCCACTCTACGCTCATCGTAAACCATGGGATGATGAGCATTTCGGTGGGGATCATGAGCGTGCCGAGCATACCGATGAAGATTATGTTTTTGCCCGGAAAGTCGAATTTGTTGAGCGTGTAACCGACTAGGCTATCGAAAAAAACGACGCTTACTGTGGTGATAACGGCAACAATAATGCTGTTGAGATACCAGCGCTCGAAGCTGCTGGTAGTTAGTACATTCAGGTAGTTTTGCAGGGTCGGATTTTCGGGAAAGAAGGAGAAATTGACCAGTTCCGGCGGCGGCTTCACGCTTGTCAGTATCATCCAGAAAAAGGGCGTGATCATGCAGACCCCGCCGATGGCGAGAAGGATATATGCGATCAGGCCTGCCCAACCGATTTGGCGGCTTCCCTTGCCGCGGTCAGGCACGAAATGTTCACCTATCTGGAGCGTGCCTTCTTTGCCGATCTCTGCTGAAGTAGCCATATCCAACGTTTCTCCGGCGCCTCTGCCTAGTACTCCACCCGTCGCGAAAGAAAGCGCAACTGGATAATTGTTATAAGCAGGATAAGAAAGAAAAGAAGCACAGTGAGCGCGCCGGCATACCCCATCTTGTAGCTGGAAAAACCTTCGCGATAGACCTCCAATACGACGGTCGTAGTACTCTTCAAAGGCCCTCCGGTACCCTGAGGGCTCATATTCTGGACAAGGGCGAACAGCCGCAGGTAGGAGATGGTGCCCAGGACGGTCAGATAGACGATGATTGGATTGAGGAGGGGCAGGGTTATGCGCCAGAAGAGCTGCCACGAGTTTGCCCCATCGATGCGGGCAGCTTCGTAATACAGGCCGGGGATCTGCTGGATTCCAGCCAGAAAGATGATGACTGCAAAGCCCAGGTTTTGCCACACGGCAACTGCGGTGATCGATGGCAGCGCCTGTGCCGGGCTCTTGGTGAAGGGCTGAGTCGGCAACCCTACCACGTCCAGGGCCTGGTTTATCAGGCCGGTCTCCGGCTGATAGAGCCAGTTCCAGACGAATGCGACTGCGACGGCAGAGGTAACATAGGGCGCGAAATAGGCGACGCGGAAAACCGCGGCAAAGCGGCGGATTTGGGCGAGGAGCAGTGCGATGGCCAGCGCCAGAACCAGCTGAGTCGGCACGCCGAACAGGACGTAGCGAACGGTATTGGAAAAGGCTGCGGTCACGGAACTGCGGGGCTTGCCGGCGTCCTGCCAGATTTCTTGATAGTTTTCAATCCCGACCCAGGGGCCGGAGCCTTCGAACACATTCCAGTCGCGGAAGCTGACATTGAAGGCGAGGATTGTCGGGTACCAACGGATGACGACAAAGAAGACCAGGGCTACGCTCAGAAAAAGGTAGGCCCAAATGATCTGCCGCTGGTGAAGTGTTAAGCGCATGGAGCTATTCCATCATGTCTATACTGTGCTTCAATTTGCCGGAGCAGGGCCGACCCAACGCCGGTGTCCTGACGAGGGACCGTACTGCGCCAGGTTCAGAAAAGCGGAAGGCGAGAGGATAGCCCGCCGTGCAGCTATCCTCCCGCTTCGCGCTTCGCGATTGTCACTTATTGCATAGTTTAGCGGCCGGACCAGAACTCATCCAGGACTTCCTGGTCGGTTTCGGCTGCGATCTGCAGTGCAGTGGCCGGGTCTTCGTCGGTCAGGACCACCATGTCGAAGGAGTCGATGATGGCCTGCCGCTGCTGACTCTCATCGGCGAAGAAGGTGGCGTAGGAGTATTCGAGACCAGCGGCGAACGCCCCGAGCTTTTCATCGGCCAACAGTTCCGGGTTGCTGCCGGCTTCGAGTTGCGCTGGCAGTTCGCCAACGATGTCTACCCACAGGGCGCCGGCGTCGGCGCTGGTGATGAACTGAAGGAACTTGACCGCGGCATCGAAGCGCGCCTGGTCCTCTGCGGCTTTCTTAGTCAGTCCATGGGTCCAGTAGGAACCGAAGGTGCTCTTAATGCCGTTGTGTTCGGGCAACTCGGTGACGCCGAAGTTCATGTCGGGATTGTTATTGGCGATGGTGCCCAGGCGGAAGGAGCCATCCACATGGAAGCAGACATTACCGCCGACGAAGGCGTTGGTGCTGCCGTCAAACAGGTCGCGGTCGCCGGTGGCGAGCTCGGTGTGGAAGGCAAGCAGGTAGTTCCAGGCCTGGAGGCCGGCTTCGTCATTGTAGAGGACTTCGCTGGTTTCGTCATTGTAGGGCACGCCGCCGAACTGGCGCACGAGCACTTCGCGGAACCAGTGATGGTCCTGGGCGGAGGGGTCGGCGACGAAACCTTCTACGACGAAATTGCCATCGTCATCGCGTTGCGTGCAGGCTACGGCCTGATCGCGCAGCTCGTCCAGGGTTGAGGGCGGGCTGTTGGGATCGAGGCCGGCGGCCTCCATCAGGTCTTTATTGTAGAAGAGGGCGAGGGCGCGCACGGCAGTGGGCAGTGTGTAGAGGGTGCCTTCCACAAAGCTGGCCTGGACCATGGGGCTGAATGTCTCTTCGACCATCGCCGGCGAGAAGGCGTCCTCGGGCAGGGGTACGAGGTAGCCGGCATCGATCCAGGCGGATTGCCAGCCGTAGAAGAGAGTAGCGACATCGGGGCCGACGCCGGCGGGCACGCTGGCGGCGATCTTGTCGCGGAACTCAGCGTAGGGGATGTCGGCGTTGTGGACGACCTTGATGTTCGGATTGGCCTCTTCGAACTGGGCGATCAGTTGGTTCATGGCTTCTACTCTGGCACCGAAATTGTACTGCCAGTACTCGATTTCGATGACTTCTTCAGCCATGGCCTCCTCTTCGGCCGCGGGTTCCGCCGCCGTTTCTGCGGCGGGCGCAGCCGGCGCGGGGCACGCGGCCAAAAGCATTGCGGCCATGAGGAGAGCGCCTACGAGCGTAAACAGTTTGGAGCGTTTCATGATTTCCTTCCTCCTGAAAGTAAAAGTAGTCCACCGTCTGGACTGCTGTTTGGTTGTCATCGATCGCAGGTAGAGTGCGCCTGACGAAAGAATCATGTTGTCCGCAATGTTACCGATTGACACTTAGAGAAGGCAACCAGGTGATGAGTGCGCCGATTTTGGCATTCGCGCGACTGCACATTTGCGGTCACTCGCTTTACAAATCTATTTTCAGCAGGCGGGCGGCGTTGCCGGCGAATATCTGCTGAATGTCCTGCGCCGGAAAATTCAGATCGAGACAACTTCGCATCTGGTCTTGCAGATATTCCTGCACAAAACCGCGCGGAAACCAGCTGCTGTCGGTTCCGAAAATGATGCGGCTGGGGCCGATGGTCTCGTAATATTTGCGGAAAAGATATTTTACAGTTACGTCGCCAGGAACCCAACGAATCCACTGGAGGCTGCCGCTGGTGTCTACACAAACATTTGGGCAGGCCCAGCAAAGCTGCAGGGTTTCCCTTTCCCAGGCGCAGCCGAAGTGGGGGATGACGAAAGTGACATCGGGAAAGGCTTTGGCGATGTTATGCAGTTTGAAGGGGTTGATGTTTTCGTGCCAGGCGATGCCGCCGGCACTGCCTTGAATGCCGAAATGGATGAGCACGGGGATATCCAGCTCGGCGCACTTTTCCCAGACGGGCCAGATCGACTCATCTTCGATGGGCTGTTCGATCATGGGAGCGAGCAGTTTGTAGCCGCGTAGCCCCAGCCCTGATACGGCCTGTTCCAACTGTTCGACTGCGTCAGGTTCGAATGGGTTGTGGTGGGCGAATCCGATGAATTTGTCGGGATACCAGCTGACGATTTCGGAGAGATGTTCATTGCCGCCGCCGGTGACGAAGCCGACTGCGCGTACCCCATGTTGGTCAAGTTCTGCCGCCCAGCGACGGGCCTGCTCTCTATCTCCGGGGTGGTCGTCGGGCGATTCCGCTTTCGGGAATCCCCACATTTTGCGCCAGTGCTCGCCGTAGGGCCGGCTCATCTCCTGCACAATGCGCGCCCTTTTCTCCCCTACTTTTTCGACGTAGTTATGGATTGTGTTTCCCATGTTAGGGAACCACGGCTCGGAGGTAGGGAAGTGAACGTGGAAATCAATTATTTCAAAGCCCTGATACATGGATTTTCCTCAAATTGTTAAGCACAGATGACAGAGCGTGAACTCTTTCAAGAGCAGGACGAGGTTAGGGTGTGCACGAGGCTACCCCTGCGCCTGAAACGCGTCCTGCGGCACGAGATCAGGTTTTCGGGCCAGCAGTGCCGCCCCTTGCGCCGGACCTGTAAGGGCGGGAACGATTTTACAGCCGGGCAGATGGGCGTTTAGAGCGGCGCAAAAGGCCTGGCGCAGACAGGAAGAGCTTGCGAGTACGGAGCCGGCGGTGGCGACCTGGGGTTCGGTCAGCAGTCCGACTTTGCGCAGGACAGAAGCAGCTGAACTTGCAAGGGCTGCACCGGCTTCCTTCAGGATAGTGCGGGCGACAGCGTCACCGGAAGCAGCCGCTTGCACGACAAATGGAGCGAATGATCGCAATTGAAGATGGGCGTGGGAGATACTGGCGTCGAGTGCGGCGATCCAGCTGATCCACTCCCTTGAGGAGGAGCCAGCGATGTTGCGGAACTGATCTGTGAGGCAGGTGGCGGGGCCGCGGCCGTCGAGTGCGGCCAGCGCGGCGCGTAGGCCGCCGCGACCAATGTCAAAGCCGCTACCGGCATCGCCCAACCAGTGGCCGAGACCATCGGCGCGAGCAGAGCGGCCGCTGGCGCCAACAGCGAAGGCGACAGTTCCGCTGCCGGCGGCGATGAGCGCGCCAGGGTCGCCATGAAAGGCGCCAGCCCAGGCCACGACCGCGTCGTTTACCGCACGCCACGGACAGACCAGCCCGCAGTTGACCAGTACCGATGAGAGGATATAGTGGAGGTTCTTCTGATCGGATGGCCCATCGAAACCGGCCATGCCGGCACAGATAGCCTTCACATCCGCTGGGGCAACGTCAGATTCGGCCAGCGCCTGCGAAATCGCCGAGGTCAGGTTGGCGGCGGCCGGTTCCACGCCGACGATATGATAGTTGGAGGGGCCGCTCTGGCCTTTGCCTACAAGACGGCCAGTTGCGTCGGAAAAAACGATATGCGTTTTGGTTGCACCGCCGTCGATTCCAAGATAGTAGGACACAGGGAGATTGTAGCCCTAATGGGGTAAATGTCAAAGACCGGGGTGGTGTGTCTGAAGCAGAATTTGCAGGATTTTTGTAACTTCCAAGCCGCATACATTGTCTGTCTTGACCTGCTCTTTGTCTTCGCCGCCAGTCAGGCTTACTGAAGGCGTATTCGGTTGGCAGCCGCTAGGTTGGTTGGGAGGCACTGTCGGCTTGCCGCGATGGTGGGAAAGAATCAGTACGGTGGGTAGCCAGAGGGGGGCGTTGCGGGGGCGCAGCCCCTGCACAAGGGAGGGCCGAAGGCCCGACCGCCCAAAATATAATGGTCAGTAGCCGGTGATCAGCCGGAAATGAAGGGTGAAGTTTGCTCGGCTGCGAAAACGGTGGGACAATTGGCTTTAGTTGAACACACGCGGCAGATGGATTGACGGTGAGGCGCGGCGCGTTCTTTTGCGCCGGCGGCTCTGCTTCAGTCCGAGAGCGACGGGTCGGAAGCATTATGCGACAAGCTAGAATTGAACGAGCGACAAAAGAGACGCAGATCGTGCTGGAGCTGGCGCTGGACGGCAGCGGCGCGGCTGAGGTGGGGACCGGCATCGGATTCCTGGACCATATGCTGACACTTTTTGCCGGGCACGGCCTGTTTGACCTTACGGTGCAGGCGACGGGCGATCTACATATCGACGAACATCACACTGCCGAAGATGTGTGTATCTGCCTGGGACGAGCAATCGACCAGGCGCTGGGAGACCGTAGGGGCATCGTGCGTACGTGGCACGCTTATGTGCCGATGGACGAGACGCTGGCGCGGGTGGTGGTGGATTTGAGCGGCCGGCCCTATTGCGTCTTCGAGGCAGAGTTTACGACGCCCAGGTTAGGACAACTCAGCACCGATCTTCTGTATCATCTGTTTGAAAGCGTCGCAATTCACGGACGGATGAACCTGCATGCGGCGGTGCTCTATGGACAGAATGATCACCATAAGTCCGAAGGGCTGTTCAAGGCGCTGGCGCGGGCCCTGGACGGGGCGACGCGGCTCGATGACCGGCGAACCGGTGTCCCGAGCACGAAAGGGACGCTTACAGATTAAACATGGAGTTAGAATACGCTCGTACAGTGGCCGGGAGGTGCCTCTTCGCACCGACCTGGCCAATCTTTTTGTGCACGCTCCTATTTCAAGGCAGAGACGATGACCGTTGACAAGATGACCGGACCCGTGATCCCTACACTCGAAGAAATTCGCGCGACGCGCGCGCGCATCGATCCCTATATTCACCGCACTCCTGTGTGGCGCTGGCAGAGCAAGGAGATGGAGGAGGCGCTTGGCGGGGACACGGAGGTCTGGCTGAAGCTGGAGCTGTTCCAAAGGACAGGTACATTCAAGCCGCGCGGCGCGGTGAATGACATACTGCAACTTGACGAGGCGACGCGGAAACGGGGCGTGACCGCGGTGAGCGCGGGCAATCATGCGATTGCAGTGGCTTACGCGGCACAGTTATTTGGTATCAGCGCCAAAGTTGTGATGCCTGTGTCCGCGCCGCAGTTCCGGGTGGAGAAGTCGCGCAGCTATGGAGCTGAGGTCGTGCTGGTGGCCGACGTCTATGCGGCGTTCGACGAGGTAGAACGCATCCAAAAGGAAGAGGGGCGGGCCTTTGTGCATCCCTTTGATAGCCGCTCGATTGTTACCGGGCAGGCAACGGTGGGACTGGAAGTGTGCGAGGATGCGCCGCCACTGGATATGCTGATCGTACCGGTGGGTGGTGGCGGCCTGGCCGCGGGTATCGGCGCGGCGGTCAAGCAGCTGCAGCCCGATTGCGCAATCTTCGGGGTGGAGCCAGAGGGCGCGGACACAATGCACCGCAGCTTTGCCAGCGGTGCATTGGAGTCGATTGAGCGGGTGGAGACTATAGCCACGAGTTTAGGCGCGCCGGCGACACAGTCGTACAGCTTTGGCCTGTGCAGGCATTTTCTGAAGGATGTGGCGCTGGTCTCCGATGAAGAGATGCTGGACGGGATGCGGCTTTTGTTTCACGAGATAAAGCTGGCGGTCGAGCCGGCGTGTGCTGCCTCGACCGCGGCCCTGTTCGGGCCGCTGCGCGAGCAAGCGGAGGGGAAACGGGTGGGGTTGATCCTGTGCGGCTCGAACATTGGCGTGGAAACGTTTGTAGAGTTGCTAGGTTAGGGCAATGGCGATGGCTGAGAACGCTGTCGAACTGGCGCCCGGACATAAGATTGGTCTTCCGCTGGCGGGTCCGGTGATGCTGGCGGCCGGCAGTATCGGCTACGGTGAGGCGCGGCACCGGGATTTGGAGACAGGCCGGTTCGGCGGGGTGGTAGTTGGTCCATTCACGCGGCGCAGTCGGGGCGGCAGCCAGCCGCCGCGCATGGCGGAGACGGTGGGCGGATTTGTACGCCGCGTCGGGTTGCAGAACCGGGGCGTGTCCGCGGCGGTGAGGCGGTATGGACAGCTGTGGCCGCGGATTGGTTGTCCGGTCATTGCCCAGGTGGCGGACAGCGAACGGGTTGAGGCCGCGGAAACGGTAGAGCGGCTCGCCGCCGTCGAAGGAATCGAGGGTTTCGAGCTTCTGTGCCAGCCGCAGGCCAGCGAGAGGGAAATCGGCCTGCTGTTGGAGGTCTTGCTACTGGAGACGGACCTGCCCGTGTTGGTTAAGCTGCCTCTTTCGCGAGCCGCGGACGTGGCGCCGGAGGCTGTGGCAGCGGGCGCGGCCGGTGTGGTGGTGGGCAGCCCGCCGCCGGGTGCGGGTGTTCGGCCCGACGGGCGGACGGTCAGTGGGGAGATGTTCGGGCCGGGGGCCTTTCCGATGATGCTGGCGGCGCTGTTGGAGGTGAAGGCGCTGGCTCTGCCCGGCTCTCTGATCGCCAGCGGCGGCGTACATACACAGCAGCAAGCGCGCGATTGTTTACGGGCGGGCGCGGATGCGCTGCAGCTGGATAGCCTGGTGTGGGTGGAGCCGGTAGCCGCCGTGGCGCTGGCGGTCGGTTTGGAAAACGATTGATGGGCAGGTGGATTGTACACCCCGCGTTCATTCCTTTCCTTTTTCTCTTTCGTCTCATCTATATACCGGCAAGCGTGCTTAGCCATACAGGGCACGGGTCCCCATGGCTGAACGCGGCGCTGGGCTGCGTTGTCACGCTGGGGGCCGAGTGGCTGGCGCGGCGCACGAGGGTTAACATCGGGCGGCGCGAGCGTCAGCGCGCGGTTGTGGTGGTAATCCTGGCGTTGGTTACGCTTGGCTTCTTCCCGGACGAGGCGCCGATTGGCATGATCCTGTGGGCGGGCAGCGGCGCGGCTTGGGGGGCGGCGACGCAGGGGCGGAGGATGCCGGCTGAGTCGACTACGCTGGCTATTGGGGCTGGGGCTTTGGGTGCGCTGCTGGGCGCGACGGGGTTGTTTGGGCCGGGTAGTTGGCTGGCTGCGGGAGTGTTGGGGGTTGGGATGTGGGTTGGGCGAGGAGGCTCGGTTCGGGACCACAGCGAAAAGATGTGAGTAGTGAGAGAAGTGGCAAGGGCTTGAAGGCGAAGGACAGGGACGAGGGTAGATGAGGTACTGACAGCGCTTACTTGCCTCCCACGAGAACGCTTTTCGGTTAAGGCCACAATGTGCTAGAGTGTGAAATGTACAATATGCTGATTTTCAGCATATTACAATTATGCAAAGAGGGGCGCACGAAAATGAACGAAGAGGTGCAGATAGCCATCGGGCAAGTAAGACGGGACATATCTGGGCTGGTCAATCGCGTCGCATACGGGGGAGAGAGAGTTGTCCTTACTTCCAGGGGTAGGCCCAAGGCTGCTCTCGTCAGTCTGGACGACCTAGAGCAGCTGCGAAACATGGCGAAAAGCCAGAGACAGACCTCCTGGCAGGAATGGAAAAAGGAGAGTGAACGCCTCAATCAGATCATTTTGGCAGAAACTCAGGGCGTCCCTCCAGACATAGACCGGTCACTGGAGGCAGCGCGAGCAGATCTGGAGGAGCGAAGTGCCATCATTGGTGATAGTTGACGCGAGCTACACTTTAAGAATGCTTTTGCCCAGCAGCATACAGCCAAGGCTCTTTGAACAGATGGACATTTGGCAAGAAAACGATGTACCACTCTATGCCCCCACCTTGTGGCGTTACGAAGTTACGTCAACTCTAGCCAAATTGGTCCACTTTCGGGAGATTACAGAGGAGACTTCCGACAAGATGCTTGACATGGCCTTCGCCTTAGACATTTCAATAATCGCGCCAGACGAATCTCTTTGCAGACATGCGCTTCGTTGGACTTTTCGGTTGAAACGGGCAAGTGCCTATGATTGCTTCTACGTTGCCTTAGCTGAGCTTCTTCAAGGAGAACTGTGGACGGCGGATCGAAAGCTGTTTCGCGCCGTTGGGCAGGATTGGATGCGTTATGTGGGTACTCCGGCCTGATGACCGTGGCGGGTATGATCGATAGGAACCCTCCAAAAGGAAAATTCGACACGATCGTAAAGTTTCAAAGGATGTTCGGAATCTGGTCCAACAGAGGTGATGGATTGGGGCAGGATACGCCTCAGACGTTTCAGGATGAGGCTTCTTTAAGTCGGCGTCTCCTGGAGAAGCCTGAGTAATTGGCTCGAGCTGGCGCCTTTCCTGCAGCGACCGGCAATATTCATGTCTGCAGTATGCCACTGCGTCGCGGGCTTCTGAGGGCCCGGCTCCAGCGCCGTTCCTCTCTCTTCCTCCTCCTCCTCCTCGTTACTTTTCTCTCGCCCTTCTCTCCATAGTTCACGGCTTGCAAATCGCGGGAACTGAAGCGGTGGCTCCGAAGGTCTCTTCAATCAGGTCGGCGGCATCTGGATCGTAGTCTTCCAACTTCGAATAGGACGCGTTCAGAGGTGAAGGCATGGCGTCCTGGAACCAGAATTGGACCAGTTCGGCCCAGTATTCTCTGTAATTTGATGATGCATAATGGCCCGACCAAAGGCCTGCGTTCAGTGCAGCCTGGTATAAGGCGCGGAGTCGCGTGTTGAATGTCTGAGCTTCGGTAGTCTCGTTGATGGCGTAGTGTACGAGGTGTCCGTACTCGTGGATGAACGTACTGCAGTATGGGTCATCGTTCCCCATGTGGACTGTCCAATTGCCGGGACTGGGATTGGCAATTGCTCCGCGGCGGCCGCTTTGTATGAAAAAGCGGGTATTGTTGGCGGCAATGATTGAAAGGAGGTCGGCCCGGTTGGAAACCATCCCGGTAATGATATCCCGCGATTGAACCATGAAAGCGTCGGATACTTCATCCGGGGCGACTACGATTACGCCGGCGGCGTTCAGGTATTTCTGGAAGTACAGATCAAAGCCGAGGGAGATGGGTGGCGGCGGAAAGTCTGATGGAACGACTGCAGCGTAGACGCGATCGGACCATGCGCTGCGTACCTCGTTGGCGTCGCGGGCGCGGACCTGGTAGTAGTAGTTGCGGCCATCGGTCTGCACAGTGTGCGTATAGGTCGTGGTAGTCAGGGCGCCGCCGATGGCACCCCACTTGCGATCGATGCTGTCCCAGGCACGAAGTTCGTAGCCGGCGGCGGTCGAGACCGCGCTCCACCGGAGTACGACCTGGCCGGTACCGACGGCTGCCTCCAGGTTTTGTGGCACGTCTGGCGTCAGCATGGTCTCGGCGCTTGTACAGGTTGATAAATTGAGACTGTTAAGTTGCCGGACTACAACGGCGTTTGAACGGGCGAGGCTGAACCCTTGAGGCAGGCAAAGTCGATTGCCTGCGAGTGAAAGCGAGAATAAGTTGGGGAGCAGACTTAGATCGGGGAATGGTCCCTGCAGTTGGTTGTTTCTGAGGGAAATTGCTCTCATGCTGGTGATGTGGTTGAGATTGAGAATCGGCCCGGTCAGCTGGTTGTCGTTGAGGATCAGCCAGTCCAATTGGGTGAGAGGGCTAAAGTCAGGGAGGCCCCCGCTCAGGTCATTGGAGTCGAGGCGGAGAGCCGACAAGTTAGTGAGAGCACTCAGGTCCGGAATCCGGCCAGTCAACTGATTGGAAGCCAGGTTCAAGTTCGTCAGGTTGGTGAGGGCGCTCAGGTCCGGGATCTGGCCGGTCAACTGGTTTGCCTCGAGGGAAAGGACTTCCAGATATTTTTGGGCGCTCAGATCGGGAATTGACCCCGTCAGCTGGTTAGAGTCAAGGTGCACGGTCCTCAACTGGGTGAGAGGGCTCAGATCAGGAATGTCGCCGCTAAAGTCGTTAAGACTGAGGTTCAGGTGTGCCAAGTTGGAGAGTGCACTCAAGTCAGGGAATGGACCGCTAAACTCATTGTTTCTCAATGACAACCATCGCAGAACTGTAGGGTCGCTCAGTTCGGGAAATGGGCCGCTCAGCTTGTTGTCGCTTAGGAGCAGCCACCAGAGACTGAAGAGGTTGCTCAGGTCCGGAATCGGTCCGCTCAACGCATTGTCACCGAGATTCACCCGCCTCAAGATAGTGAGGTCATTCAGATTCGGGATTTGACCGCTCAATTCGTTATGGTCCAGTTCCAGCGTTCTCAGGTTTGAGAGGTCGCTCAAGTCGGGAATCTGCCCGCTTAACTCGTTATACGCGAGGTCCAGGTTACCCAGTTTGGCGAGTGCGCTCAGGTCCGGAATCTGCCCGCTCAGATCGTTGTAAGAAAGGTCCAGACGAGTCAGGTTGGTTAGAGCGCCCAGGTCCGGGATCGACCCTGTAAGCTCGTTGCTCTTAAGAACCAGTTCTGAAACGTAGCCGCTACTGTCGGTGAATACGCCATACCAGGTAGAAATGGGCTCGCTAGTCAACCAGTTGTCGTTGTGCATCCAGTTCGCGCCGTCAGTTGCGTTGTAGAGGGCCACCAACGCGGCCCTTTCAGCGGCTGTGTCGGGTGTCTCGACAGCTGTGCAGGAAGAAAGGTTGAGGCTGCGCAGGTGATCGGCGACAACTGTGCTTAGCGTAGACAGATCTACGCTATTCGGGAGACATAGGTCATTGCCGGCAAGGTCCAGACTTGTCAGACTGTTGAGGGCGCTGAGATCGGGTACTTCCCCTTCCAATTGATTGTAACTGAGATTCAGGGCTGTCAGGTTAGTGAGCGCGCTCAAGTCGGGAATGGTGCCGGAAAGCCCGTTGGAATTGAGATTCAGGGTCGTTAGCTCGGTGAGAGCGCTCAGGTCCGGGATCGTTCCGGTCAGCTGGCCGGCGCTCAAGTCCAGGGTCGTCAGGTTGGTAAGGGAAGTTAGGGAAGGAATCGTCCCGGTCAGCGGGTTGGTATTCAGGTCCAGCGTTGTGAGTTGAGTAAGTGCGTTCAGGCTCGGAAGTGTTCCGACAAGATTGTTGCCCGGGAGTCGTAAGGCAGTCACGCGCCCGTCACTGTCTGTAGTGACGCCGTGCCAGGTGGAGACGGGCTCGCGGCTGAGCCAGTTCGTGCTAAGGGTCCAGTTCGCGCCGCCTGCGGCCCCGTGAAGCGCATCCAAGGTTTCCCTGTCGGTAAATGCAGCGCAAGAAGAAAGACTGAGGTCTCGAAGATGGGCGGCGACATCCGCGTTCAATTGGGCCAAGTCGGTGGCGGCCGGCAAGCATAAGTCATTGCCGGCAAGGTCCAGAATTGTCAGACTGTTGAGGGCACTGAAATCGGGTACTTCCCCTTCTAACTGATTGTGACTGAGAATCAGGGTCGTTAGCTTGGTAAGGGCGCTAAGGTCCGGGATCGTTCCAGTCAGCAGGCCGGAGCTCAAGTCCAGAGTCGTCAGGTTGGTTAGAGCGCTGAGATCCGGTACTTCCCCTTCCAACTGATTGTGACTGAGATTCAGGGATGTCAGGTTAGTGAGCGCGCTCAAGTCGGGAATGGTGCCGGTAAAACCGTTGGACCTGAGATTCAGGGTCGTTAACTTTGTGAGAGCGCTAAGGTCCGGGATCGTTCCGGTCAGCAGGCCGGAGCTCAAGTCCAGAGTCGTCAGGTTGGTAAGGGAAGTCAGGGAAGGGATCGTCCCGGTCAGAGGGTTGGTATTCAGGTCCAGCGTTGTGAGCTGAGTAAGCGCGTTCAGGCTCGGAAGTGTTCCTTCAAGATTGTTCGCTGGGAGTCGTAAGGCAGTCACGCGCCCGTCACTGTCTGTAGTGACGCCGTGCCAGGTGGAGACCGGCTCGCCGCTGAGCCAGTTCGTGCTCAGGGTCCAGTTTGCGCCGCCTGCTGCTCCATGAAGTGCAACCAAGGTTTCCCTGTCGGTAAATGCAGCGCAAGAAGAAAGACTGAGGCCTCGCAGATGGGCGGCGACATCTGCGTTCAATTGGGCCAAGTCGGTGGCGGCCGGCAAGCATAAGTCATTGCCGGCAAGGTCCAGGCTCGTCAGATTTGTGAGCGGGAGAAGGTCGGGGACAGGACCATTCAGTTTGTTGTGGCCGAGGAACAGGCCTTCGAGACTGGTGAGCGCGCGCAGCTCCGGAATTAGTCCGGTAAGCTGGTTTTGGCTGAGGTCCAGTATCGTCAATTGGGTGATTGCGTTCAGGGCAGGGATCTGCCCGGTGAACAGATTGCTTTCAAGGTGCAGGACCCTCAGATTGGAAAGGGCATTCAGAGCCTGGAGCCCTCCGCTCAACTGGTTTCCGCTCAAGTACAGATACGCCACCCCGGCGGAAATGTTCAGGTCCTGAATTGACCCGGTCAACTCATTGTAACTGAGATCAAGCCACCAGAGATTATTAAGGGAGCTCAGGTTGGGAAGCGGACCATCCAACAGGTTGGCGTTCAGTTTTACCGTGCTAAGTGCCGTGAAGTCGCTGAGTACGGAGATCTGGCCCGTCAGCCGATTGGCGGCGAGGGAGAGACTTGTCAGGCTGGTGGAGGCTCCCAGCTCCGAGACGGTCCCTGTTAACTGGTTGTTCTCGAGGTCCAGCGTTGTCAGGTTAGAAAGGGCGCTGAGATCCGGGAGTGTTCCGTTCAAAAGGTTATTGTGAATGAACAGGTCTGTGAGTTCGCTGAGTGAGCTCAGATCCGGAACGGACCCAGTCAACTGGTTTGAATGGAGAGACAACCGAGTCAGTTTCGTTAGAGCGCTCAACGCCGGGATCTGGCCAGACAACTGGTTTGAATGGAGAGACAGGCTCGCCAATTCGGTTAGAGCATTCAGCGCCGGAATCTGTCCGCTCAGCATATTGGAGCCGAGATCAATGGTGGTCAGTGCGGTCGCTGAGTCCCAGGCCGGGATCTGTCCTCTGAGACTGTTACGGCTGAGATTCAGTGACGACAGTTTCGTGAAAGCATCCAGAGGAGGAATCTGTCCGCTCAGCTGATTTCTTGAAAGGTCGAGGCTCGTCATTTCGGTGAGAGCGCTCAGACTCGGAACTGTTCCCGCCAGGTTGTTTCCTGGGAGGCGCAGCCCATTCACCCGTCCGTTGTTGTCGGTAGTCACGCCGTACCAGGTAACGACAGGCTTTTCAGTGAGCCAGTTGGTATTGTCGGTCCAGTTAACGCCGCCGGTTGCATTGTAGAGGGCGACCAGCGCGGCCCGGTCCCGGGAGTCGGTCGGCGCGACAGGGGCGTTCCCTCCACCACAATAGAAGAGTCCGATGCTCTTCAAATGAACGCCCACATCTTGATGTAGAGCAGAAAGATCTGTTCCCGAAGGTAAACAGAGGTCATTCCCTGCGATATTCAGAGCTATCAGGTCGGTCAGGGCACTCAGGTCCGGAATTTCGCCTGTCAATTGGTTATTGCTCAGACTCAATCTGGTCAGTCTGGTGAGAGCGCTCAGATCGGGGATTGCACCGGTCAACTGGTTGTTACCAAGCGCAAGAGTATTCAGGCTACCGAGTGCGCTTAAATCCGGAATCGTGCCGGTCAGCTGGTTGTTGCCGAGTGACAGATATTTCAAGCTGGAAAGGGCGCTCAGGTCCGGAATTTGTCCGTTCAACTGGTTGCCGCTGAGGGCAAGGGACTGCAGCCTGGCAAGGGCGCTGAGGTCCGGAATAGCGCCGCTGAGCTGATTGTTCCTGATGATAGCAAAGCGTAGTTTGGTGAGAGCGCTCAGACTCTGGATGTCACCGGTCAACTGGTTGCCACTGAAGTTAAAGCTTGCCAGTTCGGAGAGCGCGCTCAGATCCGGGAAAGGACCTGTAAACTGGTTGTCTATGAGATGAAATTCCGTCAGGTTGGTGAGTGTGCTCAGATCCGGAATCTCCCCGCTCAGCAGGTTATTGCTGAGGTCCAGTTTCGACAGGTCTGTTAAGGCGGCGATACTCGGGAAGGACCCTGTCAGGCTATTGTTATAGAGAAGCAGTGTTTCCAGAGTGGTAAGGGCGCTCAGGTCCGGAAGAGTTCCCGACAATCCGTTTACAGTGAGGATCAAGGCAGTTACGTTGCCGTCCGCGTTCGTCGTGACACCATACCAGCTGGAGAGCGGCTCGTTGGTAAGCCAGTTGTCGCTGTGCAACCAGTTTGCGCCGTCGGTTGCGTTGTAGAGAGCAACGAGGGCGTCCCTTTCTGCGGCAGGCGCGGGCGGCGGCCTGGTTGCAGTCGGGGTGGGAGTCGGCGTAGGGGTAGAATCCGAAGACTCGGTCGGAGTCGCGGTCGGGGTCGCACTCGCAGTCTCGGTTGGCGTTGTGGTGGCGGTGGGAGAAGGTGTCGCGGTAGGAGACGGTGTCGGGGATGGGCCAATCACTGCAGATGCGGGTACGGTTGCGCTGGGGTGGTCCGACCACGGGCTGGATGTTCCGCTGGCAGGAACTGCGCGGATTGCGTAATAGTAAGTCGTCCCCGGGGTCAGATCGTTGTGTGTGTACGACGTGCCTGTCAAGTTTCCTTCGTCCAGGCGTTGCCAGCTCAGCGTTGCGTCATACCAAGTCCAGAGAACGTATCTGGCGGCTCCGGGGACCGGCGCCCAACTGAGCTCAATCACGTTTGTGAGCGTCGCCTCCACTCTCAACTGTGGTATAGCAAGCGCGGTGCCGACCGGGGTCGGGGTGATCGTAGCGGTGGGCGTCGAAGTTGGTGTTGGGGTTGAATTGAGGCTCCCTGTCGGGCTGTCCTGGACCAGGTTGGACCAGGGGCTCACTTTGCCGTCGGCGGCTATGGCGCGGGCAATATAGTAGTAGGTCGTCCCGAAAGGAAGACCGAGAAAACCGTACGAAGTGGTCGTCTGAGGCGAGCTGGAAGGGCGCTCCCAAATGCCGTTTTCGCCACTGCGCCGCAGGATTTCGTACTTTTCGGCGCCTGCCACTGCTTCCCAATCCACTATTATCCAATTTGTACCCGAAGTTGTCGTCAGCACGGGCGCGGCCGGTCCGCCCGAGTCTCCGCCGGTTCCGGGAACAGGTTGCGGGGTCTGAGTTGACGTTGGTGTATGTGTTGGCCCTGCTGTCGGTGTTTGCGTTAAGGTTGGCGTTTGTGTCGGTGTTGGAGACGGTCCCGACGTTGGCGTATGCGTTGAGGTTGGCGTCTGCGTCGGTGTTGGGGACGGTCCCGGCGTTGGCGTATGCGTTAAGGTTGGCGTTTGCGTCGGTGTTGGGGACGGCCCCGGCGTTGGCGTATGCGTTGGCGTAGTGGTCAGCGTTGGCGTTGCTGTTGTCGTTGGCGTCGCGGGAGAAGCCGAAGTCACGGTCGCGCTGGCGTTCTCGGACCATGGGCTGAACGTGCCATCTGCGGCCACTGATCGAATTGTATAGTAATAGGTCGTGCCGGCAACAGGCCGACCGTGCGTGTGTGACGTGCCGGTCAGGTTGCCGTCGTCCAGCTGTTGCCAGTCGCTGGCGCTGTCCCACGCCCACAGTTCGTACCGCACTGCGCCCTGGACGGAATTCCATCTGAGCTCAACCGTGGAAGCCATAGTGGACCCAGCAGTCAGTACCGGCGCGGCCAGAGACTGCGTCGACCCGGTCACGGTTACGGACTCTTGCTGCGACCAGGCGCTGGCTGTCCCGTTGGCGGCCACCGCGCGGACTGTGTAGAAGTAGGTCGTGCCGACGGTCAGGCTGCTGTGCGTGTGCGACGTGCCCGTCAGATTGCCGCCGCCCAGCTGCAGCCAGCCCGCGATGCTTGTCCACGTCCACAGTTCGTAGCGTGCAGCGCCGTTTACTGCCGTCCAGCCCAGTTGGATGGTGTCGGCACTCACGGACACCACCGTCAGCACCGGCGCGGGCAGATTCGACGAAATTCCTGTTTGGGCGAGTGTTGCGCCGTCTGTTCGGAGGGAGAAAGGGACCAGTGCAGCTAGGAGAGCGGCGAGGAGCAGGACCGAAAAGTATTTCGCTAGTTTGTTTCGCGTGCTAACGTTCAAGAAGACACCGTCCTGAAGTCCCTGGTGCGAGCCTTAGACTTCAGGCAGGGAGAGATAAAAATACAAGCAGGACCAATTTTAGCACTACTGCCTCTCTTGCAAAACAGGACTTTTTTGAGGTGCTGAACAGTGCCGATCAGCCTCGTCGCAGGCAAAAAGGCTGGGCAAAGTGGAGAGGGGATAGTGAACTCCAGTCTACGAGCGTGGTTTGGCAGTACTTTAGCACCGAACTACGCGTCTGATGCGTGTTGGGCAGATACAGGTTTGCAGGAACAGAATTGCACGATCAGAGTAGAGCAGAGAGGAACCAGATTTGGTTACTTTCGCCTCTGTTCTTGCTCCTGCTGTCTTCGGCCACCAGGGGAAGGGAATTCGCATCAGGAAGTTGCGGGGAGCTTGCCGAAACGCAGCACAGGCGCGTCATGGCGGCATTCTGGATTCAATTATTCGGGCACGGGAAAGAGCGGCATCTGGTGTGCGGGCTGACTGCCGTCGAGGAGGACGTAAGGCGCCGCCTTCTGTGGGGAAGGGACGCCTAAGGCGCGCAGATGTTGCAGTTCAGTGAGCGTGCCCTGGCGGCGGGCGCGCAGGATGCGGTCGGCGCTCTTGGGGCCGATGCCGGGCACGCGCAGCAGGGTCGTCCTGTCCGCGCGGTTCAGTTCTATGGGCGCGGCGCGCAGATGGATGTCGGCCCAGGCCTGCTTGGGGTCTACGTCGAGGCGGAGGTTCTGATCGGCGCCGAAGCCGATATCCTCGGTGTCCCAATTGTAGTCGCGTAGCAGAAAGCTGGCCTGGTAGAGGCGGTGCTGCCGCTTCAGGGAAGCCGGCGGCAGGTTGTCGAAGGGCGTGTCGGGCACGGGGTAGAAACTGGAATAGTAGACGCGTGCAAGACGGGTCTGGCGGTAGAGTTTCTCGCTCAGCGATACCAGCTCGAGGTCGGTGTCGCCGACGGCGCCGACAACAAATTGGGTGACTGCAGAGGCGCGCACCCGTTCGCGGCTGCGAATCTGCTCGGTCCAGAGAAGGCGTTGCATCAAGTCGTCCCAGAACTCCTTTTGAGGGGCAAGACTGGCCAGCCTGCCCGGCGTGGCGCCCTCGAGATTGATCGAGACCCGGTCCGCCAGCTGCATGGACCTGCGCACCTGCTCATACTCGGAGCCGGGCATGATCTTAAGGTGGATGTAGCCGGGGTAGTTCTGTTTCTTGCGCAGAATCTCGGCAGTGTCGATAATCTTGTCCTGGGCTCTGACCCCGCCGCCGATAATGCCGGAGGAGAGAAAGAGGCCGTCGACCATTCCGGCCTTGTGGATGCGCATGAAACCGTCAGCCATTTCATCGGGCTGCAAAGTGAGGCGTTCGGCGCTGCTGCGGCCGGCGCGGAAGGGACAGTAGAAGCAGTTGCGTTCGCAGGCTGTAGTCATCATTGTTCGCAGCACCGGCTTGGGGCCGCGAGGGGTCGCCACTTTGATAATGGAGCGACGCAGGGAGGCGGCATTGCGTTCCCGCCGCGTGGGTTTGGGCGGCGCAGGTGTAAAGCAGCCGGGGCGGGTGGGCTCGGCGTGAGGCGAGTCTCCGGCGGCTTCATAGCCGTTTTCATCGCCGATGCTGGCTATTTTATCCACCGGTTCGAGCGCGATTGAGAAGTTCATACAGATATTATACGAACAAAAGTTCTATTTGTCAAGTGTTGAGGAGAAAATATGCGTGCACTCATTCAGAGGGTCAGCCGCGCCAGCGTGCAGGTTGACAGCGAGGAAGCTGCTAGCATCGGGCGCGGGTACCTCGTGCTGCTGGGGGTCGGCGCTGGCGACGGTGAGGAGCAGGCCGCGTGGCTGGCGCATAAGATTGCAGGCCTGCGGTTGTTTGAGGACGATGCAGGCAGGATGAATCTGGGGCTGAAGGACGTAGAGGGCGCGGTATTGGCGGTGAGCCAGTTCACGCTGTATGGTGATGCTCGCAAGGGGCGGAGACCCAGCTTTACGCAGGCGGCGCCACCGGCACAGGCGGAGGAGCTTTACCACAGATTCTGCGATCTGCTGGCCGCGGAGGGCGTGCCGGTGGAGAAGGGCGTTTTCCAGGCGCATATGGAAGTGGCGCTGGTGAACGACGGCCCGGTGACGCTGTGGTTGGAGCGAGAACCGTAGGGGACAGGTGATAAAGATTAGCGCATAGGGCATTCGCGGCACTGCTGCGATGAAGGCGTACCGTCAGTGAGGCATGTTTTTTGAGGGGGGCGTTGCGGGGGGTGTCCCCCCGCACAAGGGAGGGCCGAAGGCCCGACCGCCCAAAAAAACGAGGATGGTGTGAAGAGAGGTGGGAAATGGCAAATATATTAAGTACGGTTATCGCAGCGGCGCCGGAGACCGATATGGCAGTGGTGGCGGCGATGGCTGCGCAGTTTGAGAGCTATATTATGCGGGGCGAAGTGTACAGGACGGTTGTGTTGCCGGCGACTGCGGATGGCGGCGGGACGGGTGAGCGCCGAATCCAGAGCAGCGTCGGGGATGTGCTGGCGCGGCTGCACAAGCTGACGGCCCAGTCGGCGTTGCTGACTGCTGGGCAGAAGGAGGGGCTGACTGATGCCAAGGCGCAAATTGAGGAGGCGACTGGTCGTCTTCCTTCCCATTACCAGGCGCTGATGCTGCGGGAGGCAAGGGCGCGGCTGAACAGCCTGAACTGGTACCTTGACGACTGCAGCGAGAACCGGCGCGAGTGCCGGGTGCAATACCCGTTTGAGATTCGCAACCGGCAGCGGATTGCCGAGATCGATAAGGCGTTGGACGCGGCCGGCGCGGCCGCGCTTGCAACCCAGCTGGCAACCATTGACCAGCGTCTGGGCAGCTTGTTGGGGGGCGGAGAGTTTGTCTGGGATGCGGCGGTTGAACAGGTCTACCCGCGCGAGGAGTATTGGTATCTGTATGCTTTGCCTGTCGGGCCGGACCCGTGAGGCTTGGTAAGGTTTGGCGGGTCCGAGGAAGACGTTTCAGGCATCGTTCGGCCTGAGGTGGATGGTGACCTCGTTGCGGTTGTGGAACAGTTGGCGCATGTGGAGGATTGTGTAGCTCTCCCGCAGAATAGCGCAGGCAGGTTCGAGCGCGGCAGCGGTCTTGCCCAGTTTGAGCGTCATGACCGCTTCGGCGTGGGGATAGAGGAAGTCGGCGAAGGCGTTCATCATACGCGCCGAAGCGCGCGCATCCATACGCATGTCATTGACCAGCAGGTCGAATGCATCCGGCCCTTCACGCAGGTAGGCTTCGGCGGTCATACGCTTGTGGCGAACGCCGCGATCTTTGGTGAGCCGGGGATGCAGTTCGGCAGGGTCGACGGCGGTAACGAACTGTTCCTTTTGACGCAGAACGCGTGTCCAACCTCCAGGCGCTGCGCCCAGATCGAGGGCGACGCCGCCCGCGGGAAGTTCGATTCGAAAAGCTTCCAACGCCTCCAACATTTTGAATTCGGCGCGGCTGATCTGATCCTCCTCACGGCGGAAGCGGCGCACGCCGCCTGCCCAGTCCGATATATTGTGGGAGGCAAGTGAGAGACCTATGAAGGCCAGATGCCGCGTGCCGGCGGCCTGCGGCGTATCTCCGGTTTCCACAAGTTTATCCTCCGATTGATCCAACCCAGCGAAAACGACAGAAAGGATTTGAAATGGTTGCCGCACGTCCAGTGGCGATTTTGCGGCGCGGGTGAGAGCCTCGGCGACGGCGCGGTTGACGTCGAACGGTTTGTAGGGAAGGTCGAACAGAATGCGGCTCTGAACAGAAAAGCTGACGTCCGGGTCAAGCAGGTCTGCGTACTCGGCTACGGCGGCATCGCTGAGGCGGGACAGGTCTCTGGGCTTGGCGATGAGTGGAACGGTGAGGTCAACAGGGCAGATGTGACGGGCGAAGACGGGCGGGCTGTCAATCCAGGTTTCGGCCAGCCCCCAGAAGCCTTCGTCGCAGTCGACCAGGCAGATGCCGGGTGCCAGTTCGTCGAGGGGTCTGCCGTTGTGCGCGTCGCGGCTGAACTCGTCGAGGGCCAGGTGCGAGAATCCAGGGTCGGCGGTCAGGATTAGTTGGGGCATTTCAGCCGACGTTGGCGTGGATGGCGGCGGCGATGTTTCTGGCCCGTTGGGGTGCGTCGCCCACGTAGTCAGTGGCTGACAGGAGGCTGTGCGCCTGTTCCGCCGGCACGAGTGCGGTTATGCGCGGGTCGGTGATCAGGTTATCGACGAGGGGATTGGGCTCCCCATTTTGCAGGGCTTGCCAGGCAACCAGGCTCTGTTCGCGGATCAGTTCGTGCAGGTGCTGGCGGTCGCCGCCGGCTTTGACGGCTTCCATCAGCAGACGTTCGGTGGCGGCGAAGACACCGTAGTCGCGCAGGTTGCGTGCAGTGGGGCCCGGCCAGATTGTCACGCCTTCGAATAGACGCTGGCTGCGGATGAGCACTTCATCGGTCAGCAGGAAGGCCTCCGGCAGGTAAAGGCGCCGGTTGGCCGAGTCGTCGAGCGTGCGCTCGAGCAGGTTGAGGGCGCTGTTGTCCCAGGCGATGCGGGGCAAAGCCGCGACTTGGCGGGTGAGGCTGTCGATGTTTTCGGCGGCGATGGGGTTGCGCTTGAAGGGCATAGCGCTGGAGCCGACCTGCCTTGGGCCGAAGGGCTCGCTCCATTCGCCGAACGGGGGCGACTGGAGGATGCGCAGGTCGAAGGCGAATTTGTGGAGGCTGGCACAGAGTCCGGCCAGGGCATTGACCACCAGCCAGTCCTGCTTGCGCGGGTAGGTCTGCGTAGCGGCCTCAAAGGCGGTGAGATCCAGCTTCTGCATAACCCGTTCTTCGAGGTGGCGAGGGCTGAATTCGCTCTCGGAGAGAAGCTGACCATAGCTGGCGCTGGTGCCGACGGCGCCTTTCAAGCCCTTTCCGCGGATGTCGCCGCGCACGTATTGCAGCTCTGACAGGTCGGCGAGCAGGTCTTGACCGTACTGGGCAAAGCGGTAGCCGACGGTGGTAGGTTCGGCGGGCTGGATGTGGGTAAAGGCGATAGCGGGCGTGTCGGCTTCGGCTTCGATGCGGGCGGCGATGGTGGCGAGAGTGCGTTTCAACCTATCGATGATTTGGTCGAGGGCAGTGCGCAGGCGCAGGGCGTCTACGTTGTCGAGCACATCCATCGAAGTCGCGCCAAGATGGATGATGGGGCCGCCCACTGGACATTGTTCGGCATAGGTGCGGATTTCGGCCATGAGATCGTGGTGGATTTCCCGTTCGATCTCCTCGGCGCGCTGGATATTTATATGGTCCTGGCGAGATCGCAAGTCTGCCACTTGCGCGGAGGTCACCAGCCCGGCCTCATATTGAGCTTCCGCCAACGCGACCCAGACACGGCGCATGAGTTTGCGCTTCTCAGTCTCGCTCCAGATTTTGCGCATGGCCTCGCTGCCGTAGCGCCAGGTCAGAGGGGACAGGTAGGATTCGTGAGTAAATGTGGTCATAGGTGTTGACAGAAAGAGACAGTGAAGAGGAGTGGGGAGCGGGAGATCGCATTGGCGATCTTGATCCTCATTGGCAACTCCTCCTTTTCACTTGGGCGGCCTTAGTTGGTCCAGAAATTCGACTATATCTCGATGCAAGACACTATGCGCCTGCCGCGCAATCTGAAGATTGGACTCAAGCAGGACGGGATCAACTGTCGAAGCATAAGCATGGCGGAAGAAGTGGCGGAAACCGCGCATAGTGTCAAGGAGCACAAACGTCTCTTTGGTCAATGGGGCCGGACGCACTCCTGGGACGGGCTGGGTCATGCGTTGAAGAAGAGCCGAATGCCATCGTGCCACGTCGCCGATCTGATTCTCAAAGCTGGCGGCGATCAGGCGCAGAAGTTCCTCGATAGAACTGTAAGCATTGTGAATCTGAAAAGCTACGCTCTCAATGTGACGCACGTCGCTGACGTCGAAGCCTTGTGTCCGTTCTTCGATGTCAACAAAGACAGCGTCGATAATTGCGAGCTGCGCGACAATGCGTGATTCGAGGACTAGGAACTCTTGGGCGTCCAAGGCACTCCCTCCCGACGGATACGGTCGGCAAATGGGACGGCGGAAAGATCCACCAGATCGACGTCTCTTTCCAGCATTGACGAGAACCGTCCGATCGCTTCGGCCAGTAGTTCGGGTCGGCTGGTCTCAATGGCGATGTCGACGTCGGAGTGTTCGTGGAACCGGCGAGGCCGCGTGACTGAACCAAAAATGTAGCCTGAACAAATGCCGAATTGACGGCTATGCGAATCCAACAATGCAATGGTCTTCGCGACTAGTTCTTTGCGCTCACTCTCCAAGCGGCGGGAACGCTGTGCGATTGCCTTGTCTAACACACTGGTATCAAAGGGCATGTGTCCTACAAATCAGGGGAGACCCCCGCGAATCCGATTGTCCCTGGAAGTCAGTGGGACAGTGGCGCTTCGAACTGCATCCGATGCATAAGGCTCTGTCCCTACTGTTCGGTCACCAGAGCTGGGCTGCCGCGGCCGAACATGTTGTCACGTTCGGGGCCGACGGAGACGTAGGCAACAGGAACGCCGGCCAGCTCGGAAATGCGGCTGACGTAGTTGCGTGCTTCAACGGGCAGTGCGGCCCAACTGCGGCAGCCGGTGGTGGGTGTGACCCAGCCGGGCATCTCCTCCCAGAGCGGTTGCGCGTCCATCAGGAGCGAAGTGTCGGGGACGGTGTCGGTGAGCACGGTGCCGTCCGCCAGGCGATAACCGGTGCAGATTTTGAGCGTTTCGATGCTGTCGAGAACGTCCAATTTGGTAATGGCCAGACCGGTCATGCCGTTGAGCCAGGCGGCGTAGCGAATGGCGACGCCGTCGAACCAGCCGCAGCGCCGCGGGCGGCCGGTGGTTGCACCGAACTCCTTGCCCACATCTTGCATTAACTTGCCGATTTCGTCGTGCAATTCGACCGGGAAAGGGCCGTCGCCGACGCAGGTGCTGTAGGCTTTGCAAACGCCGTGGACTTCATCAAGAGACCCGGCTGGCAGGCCGGCGCCGGACGGGGCGAAGGCCGCGGTTGGATGGCTGCTGGTAACGTAGGGATAGATTCCCCAATCCAGATCGCGCATGACGCCGAGCTGGCCTTCGAGCAGGATATCGTTGCCGGCCTCGAGCGCCATGCGTAGAATCGGCGCGGTGTCGACGATGCGGGGCGCCAGCTGCAGTCGAAACTCCATCAGCAACTCGTAGACCTCGCGGCCGTCTACCGGCTGCCCGCCGAGAATCGTGAGCTTGCGGTTGATGGTCTTCAAAGCATTGTCGAGTCGCGCTTCCAGCCAGTCGGGTTGGAGGAGGTCACCGATGCGGAGTCCGGAGCGGGTGGCCTTGTCGCTGTAGGCCGGGCCGACGCCGCGCATGGTTGTGCCGATGGTGTCGGCGCCGCGGGCCTGCTCCTCCAACTCGTCGAGTGTGCGATGGTAGGGCATGAGCATCTGAGCGCGACTGCTGATCCAAAGGCGGTCGCAGCTGACGCCAATCGACTTGAGGTGGGCGATCTCTTCCAGCAGCGACTGCGGATTGACCACGCAGCCCGTGCCGATGATGTTATGGACGTTCTCGTAGAAGATGCCACAGGGCACCAGATGGAGCACTGTTTTGCCGAAATCGTTGATAACGGTATGGCCGGCGTTGTCGCCTCCTTGAAAGCGTATGACATAGTTGGCCCGTTTGGCCAGATAATCGACAATGCGACCTTTACCTTCATCTCCCCACTGGGCGCCGACAACGGCTGTTACAGTCATTCTAGTTCCCTGGATTCACTTGGTAGTTTGGCGCTTCTTTGGTAATGACAACGCTGTGCGGATGGCTCTCCTGGTAGCCTGCCGGGCTGATGCGGACAAACCGGGCTTTGCGCCACAGGTCCGGCAGGCTGTCGGCGCCGACGTATCCCATCCCGGAGCGGAGGCCGCCCAGGAGTTGAAAGACGAACTCGTTGAGGTAGCCTTTGTATGGTACCTGCCCTTCGATACCTTCGGGAACGGTTTTGCCGCCGATGTCGGGTGAAGCGCCATTGAGCGATTGACCGGTGGCGTAACGGTCTGCGGCGCGGCCTTTCATGGCGCCGATGCTGCCCATGCCGCGGTACTCTTTGAAGGACCGTCCCTCACGAATAACGATTTCGCCGGGTGATTCATGCAGTCCAGCCAAGAGGCCGCCGAGCATGACGGCTGAGGCGCCGCAAGCAAGGGCCTTGGTAATATCGCCGCTGTAGCGAATGCCGCCGTCTGCGATAAGGGTTACACCGCAAGATTCGGCGGCTTCGGAGCAGGCGGCGATGGCAGTGAGTTGGGGCATGCCGGCGCCGGAGACAATGCGAGTGGTGCAGATCGAGCCTGCGCCAACGCCCACTTTGACGACGTCGGCACCAGCTTCGGTCAGCATCTGCACACCTTCGACTGTCACGACATTGCCGGCAAGGATTGGCAGTTCCGAAAAGCGCGCCCGCACGGCTCTCACGGTTTCGATGACACCCTGGGTATGGCCGTGGGCGGTGTCGACCGCAACCGCGTCAACGCCGGCGTTGATGAGACTTTCGGCGCGTCGCAGCCCTTCAGCGCCGACACCGATGGCGCCGGCCACGAGCAGCCGTCCGCGCTCATCTTTGGCGGAGTGGGGGAAATCCTGCCTTTTCAAGATGTCCTTATAGGTGATCAGCCCCTTGAGATAGCCGTCGGCATCGATCAGAGGCAGCTTCTCGATACGGTAGCGGTGAAGGATCTCCTGCGCCTCTTCCAGCGTTGTACCCAGTTGTGCGGTGATCAGGTTCTCCGAAACCATAAAGTCGGCGATCAGCCGTTGGTGGTCGGTGGCGAAGCGGACATCGCGGTTGGTGAGAATGCCCAGCAACCGGTTGTCGTCATCGGTAATGGGTACGCCACTGATATGGTAGTGGCTCATCACGGCTTCGGCATCGGCCAGCGTGTTTTCGGGACGCAGAGTGATGGGATCGACGATCATGCCGCTCTCGCTGCGTTTGACCTTGTCGACCTCTTCGGCCTGTTGCGTTACCGACAGGTTGCGGTGAATGACGCCCAGTCCCCCTTGACGGGCGAGAGCGATCGCCAACTCCGCTTCGGTAACGGTATCCATGGCCGCGCTGATAAGCGGGATATTGAGTGCGAGCTTCGGATGGAGGCGTGTTGTGATGTCGACGTCGACTGGCAGCACCTCGGCGAAGCCGGGTACGAGCAGTACATCGTCGAAGGTCATGGCGTTTTGAGCGAAGAGGCCGTCGGCCAGAGACAAACGTGAGGTGGTAGGAATGTCAGCAAGCTGGGCGGTTTCGTCAGAATCACGGGGCGAAGGGTAGGGCGTGCCGTTGCGTGTGCCTTTAATCACAGGAACAGTCATCAGATTTCCTCCCGGAGCTCTTGGGCTTTTGCTGGCATGTATGCTGTCTGATGCAGCGTTTTCGTTCGCTCCTGCCAAGTGCTAAAACAGTCTGTATCGCTATGAACTATTGTACCACTGGCAAGGAATGGGGCGCGAATTGGGAGGTGTCTGGGTGACGGGTTGGGAGGCGTTCAGAATGGAGGAGTGAGGAGTGAGAAACGGCTCGCTTCGCGTTGCGCAAGGGGCAAATGGCGGCTGCGATTGGGACGTCTTGGGTCAGAAGGAGAGGTTGTTCTGAATGGACACGAACCTATTGAGGCTGCATTTCTACGTTTTTCGGAAACTACTCAACCACTACTAATCTGCGATCCTGAATGACGCGAGCAAACGTGTTCTCTCAACTCTCAACTTTTTTGTGGGCGGTCGGGCCTTCGGCCCTCCCTTGTGCAGGGGCTGCGCCCCCGCAACGCCCCCCTACAAAACCATCCCTCACCGACCTTGTGTGCTCATGCCAGCAGTGCGGCTCCAGTAACGTGACTGCCGCCAACCGAATACGCAATCAGATCGACTGAATGGCGGCAAGGATAAAGGGCAGGTCAAGACAGGTACTGTATATGGCTTAGTAATTACGTTTATCGTCTATTTGAAGCGGCGGGCCAGTTCGACTTCCACTTCTGACCAGGAGAGACCCCGCTGTTCCAGCAGGACAAGGCTGTGGTAGACCAGGTCGGCCATTTCCGAAACGAGGCGCGCATCACTTTCTTCGAGGGCCGCGACGACGACTTCGACCGCCTCTTCGCCGACCTTTTGGGCGATTTTGCCGGTTCCGGCGGCGAGAAGGCTGGCGGTATAGGATTCCGGGGTCGGATTGGCTTTGCGGTCGGCGATGGTGGCTGAGAGGGAATTGATCAGATCGGACATGGGGTGATCCATTTCATGATTACCGAGAATAGTCGGAATTTCGAAAGCGGAGGGAGGCAGACATCAAGCGGCGGAGTCAGAGGACAGGCGTTGATGCCCCAGTTGTTTGGCCTCGAAAATCTCTTAACACGATCTCTTCTCCGAGGGCTCGCCGGATCTCGTCGCAGGGCTCTTCGTCCGCGATCAGAAAGAGCAGTTCCCTGGCGCGAGTCATTGCAATGTAGAGTCGGTCCAGCTCCAGAAGGCGCGACTCCAGATGCTGATTCGGATCGATTTCGGGATGCGTCTCAACAGTGTCGCCGTTGCCGTGGGGGAATTGTGAAACACCTAAGCGGGGCAGGAAGACGGCCCGAAATTCCAGTCCGCGAGCACGGTCGTATGTGCCCACTCTTACGCCAGTGCCTGAAAAGCCGTCACGAGTAAGGTGGGCGCAGGGGATGCCAACATGTTTTAGGGAATTGATAGTCGCATCGACCTGTTGATTGTGTTTGAGAAATACCGCCATCTCGTTTGGGCTGAAATTTTCGGTTGCATAGATTTCCCGGAGCTTTTTGCGCAGATAGGGTATCTCGCCCTTGCTATTTACCAGTGCGAGAATTGGTCTCTCGCTCTCGCTATCGGGAAAATCCAACTCGGCATCAAGAATCGACTTGTCGTCTTCACTCTCCAGAGTCACCAGGAGGTTGCCGCGCACGCGTTTGGCAGCGCGGAAGACTGCAGGTACATTGCGGTAGTTCCTTTTGAGCAGGTGCGCCCGCCCGGCAATATCAAGGTCCGCCCAGCGGAGCCGGTATCCTCCTGCGTAGATGCGCTGCGCTGGGTCATCCAAGATTAAGATGCCATCGTCGGGGATGGCATTTTCGGGTGAGCCGGCAACAAGTGCCCGCACAAGCTGCATTTCCACCAAAGTCATGTCTTGGGCTTCATCAACGATGACGCAGCGGTAGGGGGCCTGTGGTAGATTTTGGACAGCGTCTCTGGCCCGGATCTTTCTGTCTGGGTAGGAGACTACTTTCTGTTGCGTCAGCTTGCAGGTCCAGAGCTCTGACAGCTTCCATACCAGCTTCCGTATGTTTTGGGTAAACGAGCGCTTGCGGCCCAGGCGTTCGACTGACAAATACTCCTCAAGACTCCGCAGCCCGTTTCCCTTTATCACGCGCTCGATTTCTTCTCTGAGGTAGTCCCTTCCGATTCGCTCCAAGGGTGAATCGACGATGACTTCATTGCAAGCGGCGTCAAATGCCTGGTTTACCAGATTAGCGTCCGCCCAGTTTCCCTTGTTGAATTTATAGGCTACTCTGTCAATGTTGAGGAAATCGACATTCGGAGGGGCCATTGGAAGGTTGCGATAGCGTATTTCCAGCAGGTCGGAAAGCGATCTGCTATACGTTGTAAACAGCATCTGCGCATTGGGGTACCGGCGGGCTAGTTCCGCGAGTCGATGTAGTCCAATAACCGTCTTTCCTGTGCCGGCCGCGCCGCGAATGCGAGCGGCGCCAGACCAGTGCCGACTGGCCAGAGGTTTTTGGTCAGGATGGAGGAAGAGCTGCCATTCTTCGAAATCGCCGCGGAAAACGCGCTGGATAAGTTCCTGAATACCGCCATTTTCGTTGGAAGCATGCGTAGATGCAGGCGTAAAGTGGGCAAGTTGCCCGTGTGCACGCTCGTCCGTGTGGCCCACCGCGGCGACGGTACCGCTCTCAGATGAATTGCGTCGCAAGGAAATTGGAGTGCCAGGAATGGTTACGTTGATCTCGGCGAGCGTTTCCGAATCCAGGTCAACATGATGCTGTCTTCGATTGGCCCAGTCATACATGGCATCATGGTGGCCTGCATTGACAAAGACGCAACTGTCTTCGCCTACGGCCAGAAGGATCCGCAGTTCGTGTGATGCCCGAATTGACCAGAGGTTACTGCGTGGGCCGCCGCCAAGTTTCTCGAAATTCAGGCCCGGCGCTGCGGGGTTTTCGATGAATCTGCACACTGCTGTAACACATCGCTCCTGGTCTTGCCGAGTCAACCACCGGCTCATTCGAATCTGCCGCTGGAAGGACTGGGTCATCGCAAGAGCTATTCTTTCTTTCATTACAGCTCTATCTCCGTCCGAAAACACATTGGCGGCAACAATTTCAAGCGGTTGCAGCCGTGCTACCAAGGGTCTACTGCGGATTTGTCAGAGCTTTCGGAATCGGCTCGTAGACCTGGCAGAAAATCACGAATTGCTGCTGGTACGTTTCAGAACTGGCGCCGTCACGGCATATATCCATATTGGAGCTCTGACGTTTCCCATGGGGATTCCTTTGTCTTTCGGCAAGCCAGAAAATGCCTTTGCAAGTACCGGACCGTGCAGTCCCCACTTTCGGCTGGCCCGCTTTCACGGCAAGCGGTCTCCTGGAAGAGAACCAGCCTGATCATGTGATGGCGTCTTCGGGAAGACGCACAGGAACGCCGCGGTCGAGCAGGTGCCGCTTTACATCCATCACCTGAAGCTGACGAAAGTGGAAGAGGCTGGCGGCCAGCGCTGCCTCCGCGCCTCCTTCGGTGAGCGCGGCGGCGAAATCCTCCGGCCGGCCCGCGCCGCCGCTGGCGATAACCGGAATGTTGACGGCGTCCGAAATGGCCCTCGTCAACGCAACGTCGTATCCCTCCTGCGTACCGTCGCCATCCATGGAAGTGAGTAGAATTTCACCCGCGCCGAGCGTTTCGACCTTTCTGGCCCATTCAACGGCGTCTATGCCGGTGTTGATGCGCCCGCCACTTATGAATACGTCCCAGCCTTCGGCGGCGTCGCGGCGGCAAGCATCAATGGCGACCACAATACACTGGCTGCCGAAGCGGCGCGCCCCTTCGCTCACAATCTCCGGGGTGAGGACAGCCGCGCTGTTTACGCTCACCTTGTCGGCGCCGGCGAGCAGGATGGCGCGCATATCCTCGACGTTTCGAATCCCGCCGCCGACAGTGAAGGGGATAAACACGGTATCGGCCACGCGGCGCACCATTTCGGCGACGATATCGCGCGCCTCGTGGGTTGCGGTAATATCCAGGAAGACAAGCTCGTCGGCGCCTTCGTTGTCATAAACCTTGGCCTGCTCCACCGGATCGCCGGCGTCGACAAGGTCGACAAAGTTGATGCCCTTGACGACGCGCCCGTCCTTAACATCCAGGCAAGGTATGATTCGTTTTGCCAGCAAGACGGCCTCCACAGTTAGCAATAGTCGTGATGGGCCCGACAAATGGCCGGGAGCGGAATCAATTGGTTGGCCGGCCGCAGGCGTTAATTGAACGGCCGCATTTTGGCATCGAGTAAACGGGCGGCGGCGCGCCAAGCCGGAATCTGCTCGGGCGAAGTTTCAAGCAGCAGAGCTTTTGCTTCCTCCAGACTGCACCAGCGGTATTCGCTGTGGTTGTCGTGACCCAATTCCACCTGTCCCTCTCCGGTTTCCGCCAGGAAATAGACAACCGAGCGCTGGACATCGTAACCGCGGATGTTGACGGTGAAATCAAGAACGGTGGGGCAATCCTGGTACAGTTTGAGAACAGGCAAACCGGTTTCGATGGCGAATTCCCGCCGCGCGCAGTCCAGGTCGCTTTCGCCGTGTTCGACGCCCCCGCGCGGGAACTGCCACTCCTCGAAAAAGTGGTTATAGAGGAGCAGAAGCTGCGGTCGGCCGCGGTCGGCGGGATCGTTGCAACAGAGGCGAATCGGGATAATGCCGGCGCTGCGGCGTACGCGGGGGGCGTTGCCGATTTCGATGGCGGCCGGCAGTTCGACGGCGTCGGTGTAGAGCGCCTGTCCGATGATCACACCGTCAATGCCGTAATGTTCATGGCGCTTGAGTGCGTGGATGTCCTGGAGACTGGCAACGCCGCCGCTGGCGATCACCTGCAGGCCTGTCAGATCACCCAGCTCCGCCGTAGACTGTACATTGACGCCGCTCATCATGCCGTCGCGGCTGATATCGGTAAACAGCGCCAGTTCCACGCCCAGGGCCGCCATATGGTGCCCAAGTTCGATGGCGCTCAGTTGGCTCACCTGTTGCCATCCGTGGGTGGCGACCATTCCGTCTTTGGCATCGAGCCCGACCACGACGCGTGGCACCCCCCAGCGCTCGATCGCGGCGCGCACCAGTTCCGGATCGCGTACGGCCGCGGTCCCCAACACAATGCGATCCGCACCAAGGGAAAATGCCAACTCGATATCCTGCATACTGCGGAGCCCGCCGGTGAACTGGATCCGGATGTCGACCGCTTTGCGGATCTGCTGCAGGCGCTGCAAGTTGATGGGAAGGCTCTGTGCCGGATCAGACGCTTCAGCCTGTACGCCGGCCGTCAGCGAAGGATCCGTTGCGCGATCTGGATCGCCCGTTTCGAGCGCGTCCGGCGAGAGGCGCTGAACTCTGGGATGGAAGTCGGAAGCGCCGCCGGAAGCACCGCCGAATGCGCCGTCCAGGTTGACGACGTGCAGCCACTCTGCGCCAAGTGCCGCCCAGTGAGATGCCATCTGCGCGGGGTCATCGCTGAATACGGTCTCAGCGTTAGGATCGCCCCGCCGCAAGCGCACGCAGCGTCCTTTTCTCAAGTCAATTGCTGGATAGATTCGCATAATGCTGTCTGTGATATTAGGAAGCTAATTGGCGGAGTGCAGTTTTACAAGTAGCCATGGGAAGAATTTTCGTATCTCCATGTGCAAGAATGCTCAGGCATGTTGCTCTTGGGAACCGCCTTCGTAGATTGCTTCATCGAGTTCGGTCTGTAGTTCGAGCAGTGTCTCCTCGCTAAGGATTCCCTCTCTGGCAAGTTCGTCGAGAGCTGTCCGTTCCGCGCGCAGGGCCTCGATCCGCGCCAACGAAACAATTTGATCGCGCAGGTCCGGCTGACTGGCCAGGAGTTCTTCAATCTGGCCGCTTACTTGATCTTCGCGTGCGGAAAGCTCTGCCTTGACGGTCGAGTAAGCCGTGGGAATGAGCGCGCCCTCGCGGTAGAGCCGGTCGAGATAGCCGTTGGCGGAGCGAATGGCCAGCAGTTGCCCCTGGATGCGTTCATATTCTATGGGCTGCTTCGAACCCTGGGTCAACCCAAGCCATGAGAGCAGCCCGGAGATGGATACAGCTTGCACGAGAATGGTAAAGAGGACGACGGCGAAGGTCATGGCCAGCAGCTGCGGCCGGTTGTCGATGGCAGCCGGTAGACTGAGAACGAGCGCCAGGCTGATGGCGCCGCGCAGTCCTCCCCAGGACATCACTAGAAGATAGCGGCTAGGCAACTTCTGGCGGAACAGGCGGACAACGCCTGCCAGCGCATAGACGACAAGGAAGCGGCCACCCAGGACAGCGCCGACCGCGATCAACGAGGGAACCAGGAATTTGAGCAGTTGCTCCCATTCCACGCTGATGCCGAGCAGAATGAAAATGAACGAGTTGGCCAGAAAGGCGATGTATTCCCAGACCGTAAAGAGCACGATCTTGGTCGAAGGAGTCATGCCGCGGGGACCGATATTGCCGTTGACCAGCCCCGCCAACACCACTGCCAGCACGCCGCTGAAATGATAGTGTTCTGCCAGGATATAGCTACCATAGGCCAGTATGGTCGTCAGGGTAACTTCAATGAGATAGTCGTCGATCTGTTCGATCAGCTTGGCGACAGCATAGCCAAGGACGCCGCCGATGACCAGACCGCCGATAGACACGCGCAGAAATTCCACCAGGCCTTCGACAGGATTGAGCGTGCCTTCGAGGGCCAGGACTACCATGATGTGGAAGATGACAACCGCGGTACCGTCGTTGAACAGGCTCTCGCCTTCGACAAGCGTCAGCAATCGCTTCGGCGCGCCGACGGACCGGAATGTGGCCACGACAGCAACCGGGTCTGTGGCTGAGATGAGGGCGCCGAAGATGAGGGCGGCCGGCAGGGGCAGCACACCGGCGACAACGAGTACACCGGCGATGATGCCGGTGCTGAGCAGCACACCAGGCACCGCCATGGCTACGATCGGCGCCAGATCAGCTTTCAGATCTTTCAGTTGCAGATGGAATGCGGCTTCGAAAATCAAGGGAGGAACGAAGAGGCCAAGCACGAGACCCGGCGTCAATTCAAGGTGCATGCCGCCGCGGACGGCCAGCACGAGCCCGGCGCCGACCAGCGCTACCGTGTAGGGAAGACGCACGCGCCGCACGGCCATGGCCACAATCAGCACGACGGCCAAAACCTGAACGATTTCAAATTCCAACTCGAAGAAAGTTTCCACTACGCACTCCAAAACAGCAGAAAGGCGGCTTGCCGCTGTAAGACGACTGCTACGACGTTCGACCGCCTGCCACCACAGCAGGCGAAGCTAAACCCCTGGGAACATTCGGGACTCCGGGAGGCACGGCGAAATCTTCGACTATCCTGCCGTGTTCCACAAGGGCAACCGCGGCAAAGGACAGTTCGCGCCATTCCTGCAGAATCACAGTGGAAAGGCCCAGCAGGTGCGCCCGATAGATGCTGAAAGTAAGGCCATGACCGATGAGCGCCAACGTCTCTTGGGGATGACGGGAAGTCCATGCGTCGATCCCGGCACAGAAACGGGTGCGCGCGGCTGCGGCCGTTTCCCAGCCTTCTACCGATTGGCTTGGCCGGCGAAAGACTTCGGCGACCCGGGCTGCGTAATCTGATGTCCACTCGGAGGTGCGCCGCAACTCATTGAAGCGGGCATCCTCTGCAACCGGAATCTGTCTTTCCTCAAGAAGCGGTGCAACGGTAAGACGGGTCTTTGGTTCGCAGCTCAACAGCAGCCGGTCAACCTCATCCCAGAACGGCTGGCGGGCGAGCGCGGCGGCCTGCTTTTGCCCCAGTTCGTTCAACTGCCAAAGCGCGGCGTCGGTGTCGGGAACCTGGCGAGTGCAGGCGTGGGCGATCAGATAAAGTTTTCCGGGCTGGCCTACTTTGTTAACAGTCAAGTCTGGTCCTGACCATCCCGGCGTCTTATGCGCCCAGGATGTCCGCGTTTAGCTAAGTGGCGTAATTCCGGGATTGTTAGGTCCACTGAGACATTTTTTTGTCACAAATCACTGGCTGCCGGTGGCAGGCTGACTCTCCACAGTCTGAATGAAATTACGCAGGATATGCAGGCCAACCGTATGGCTCTTCTCAGGATGGCATTGGATACCCCAGGCATTGCGGTAGCGGACAATTGACGGATAGTCAATGCCGTAGTCGGTGAGAGTAAGAATGGCATCCGGCTGGGCCGCGTCGCAGAAGAAGCTGTGGGCAAAGTAACCGTAGGCGCCGTTGGGGACACCTGCCAGCAGCGGGTCGGGACGCTGTCGATGCAACTGGTTCCAGCCAATTTGAGGAATGCGCAGGCTGCGGCCGCTACGGTTCGGATCCGGCATCTTGTCAGGAAAACGGCGGACGCGGCCGGGGATTAGATGAAGCCCCTCGTGGACCCCCATCTCTTCACTTTCGTCGAACAGCATTTGCATGCCAACACAGATGCCAAGCAGAGGAAGACCAGCAGCCACGCTGTCAAGCAAAGGCGATTCAAAGCCCTGGCGGCGAAGATTGTCGATGCTGTCCCCGAAGGCGCCCTGGCCCGGCAGCACAAGCGCACTCCAGCGGCTGAAGTCAACGGGATGGTCAACGATGTCGACCTGAATGCCCAGAGGTCCTGCCACCGTCTCAAAGGACTTGTAGACACTGCGGAGGTTTCCAACGCCATAGTCAACAATAGCGATCATTGCGAACTGGAAATACTCTTTTCCATAGCGATGGCAAAGTTGCGCACCAGCGGCGGGGGGAATTCTTCTCGAAAGATAGCGGCAGTCAGTTCACGAATACGGGTCTCGGCACGCTCGGCCTCATCGCTGCTGAGTAGCTGACCGCGTACGCCTTCGTCGAACTCGTCCTCCCGCAAAACGAACACCCGTTTATCTGCATTGTACCAGATCGCGAGGATCAGATCGGACGTATGGTAGGCTTTGTCCTCTCTCTGCAGCGGTCTGCAAACAGGAAGGTAGAGGCCGATCGCGCTGCCCTCGGCATTGAAATACTTTTCGACCATCTGATCCAGGTCGGGAAGCCAGAAACGGAACCAGACAAAGCCCGGCGCGCAAATGACCGAATCCAATAGTTCGACGGTGGGTGCTTGTTCTGTCCAGGCGGCCCGCTCGACCAGCAGGGAATTGAACCATTCGGCGCGATAGTCGGTCATGGCCGCGTGTTGGTTCCAGTCTCCGCTGGTAAACGGTCTAAACAATCGTTGAGACGATTGCGCCGTTTCATTCATAGGATTACTCTCAGTGATCAGTGGTCGGTTTTATTCACAGACCACCGGTCGCCAACCGATGGGTCCCGTCAGTATTTTCTGACGATGGCGCGGTAGGCGTTGGGCTCGCGGAACTGGATTAGTTGGCGCTCCTCACGGATGGCCCGCACGCGGTCCAGATCGATGGTAGCGACCGCATAGCCCTCCATTGGCTCCTCAAGTGCAGTGTATATTTCACCGTCGGGCCCGGCAAGGATCGAGTTCCCAGCGAACTGAATAGTTGGCTCTTCGCCAACGCGGTTGGCCGCGGCGACGAAAAGGGCGTTCTCGGTGGCACGGCTGACTATCTGGGCCTGCCATTTCTCCTGGTGGCCAACCTCCCAGTTGGCGGCGAGCACGAGCAGTTCGGCTCCATCCAGGGTGAGGCTGCGGGCCGCTTCAGGAAAAACGAGGTCGGAACCGATCATGAGGCCGAAACGGCCCCAATCGGCATCAATATTGATGAAGCGGAAGCCGGAACGGTAGACCTGGCGTTCCTCTCCCAGAAGATGCACCTTGTGATAGGAAGACATGACATCGCCCTCCGGCCCCAGGCAGGCTACACCGTTGTAGAGTATGCTCTCGACCTTTTCTTTAATGACCAGACCGAAGACGATATGTGTATTGTAGTCATCGGCGCGTTTAGCCAGGTAGTTGGTGGCGTGGCCGGGCACTCTTTCCGCCAGCGTTGTCGCGCGCAGCCCCAGCTCGGTGCCGGTATAGCTCAGCTCTGGAAAGACGATAAGATCTGTAGGCTGGGTGGAGCAGATACGTTCTACAAATTCGCCCATTTTGCGCAGATTTTCTTCGGCGCTGGTCAACGCCGGCGCCATCTGCACGAGGGCAACGGTTATTTCACGGGCCATGCATTCTCTCCGATGTACATGAAACAGGTTTCGAGGGACATAAACCCAACAAGTATAGCACGGTTGACGCCATTCCTCATCTTTCGTGTGCTGTGTTAGAATTTTGACGCTAGGCAGAAAGGAGATCAACGATGCCTGAAAATCAATCGATGTTCAGACAGCTCGCGGGACGTACATGGATTATTCTGCTGGTGGCGGCGATTGTAATTCCGCTGGACCAGTGGACAAAGGAGTTGGTCCGTCAGAACATCGCCAAATTCGACTACATAATTCCGATCCCGGCGCTGGGCGAGTACTTTGTTTTTGAGCATGTGGACAATCACGGCGCCGCCTTTGGCATATTGCAGGGGGCGGGCAGTGTCTTTATCGTCATCGCGGCGGTGGTGACGGTTGGCGTCTTCTATTACGCAATCCGTCATTTGCCGGACGATCAGCGGCTGATACGATTGCTGCTTGGCTTTCAAGTGGGCGGTGCGCTGGGGAACGTGATCGACCGCATCATGCAGGGTTACGTGACCGATTTTGTCAAGATCGGGGTGCCGGGCGTCTACTACTGGCCAAATTTCAATATCGCCGATTCCTCGATTGTTTGCAGTGTGATCGCGTTGGCGATAGTCATCCTCTACCAGGACATCCAGATGTCCAAACGGGCTGAAGAGGAGGCCATCGACATAGGGGCCGCCGAGTCGTCGGAAGCGTAGCCAGGTCGTGCGCCATCTTACCGTTCCTCCTTCCGCAGCCGGCCAGCGCCTGGATCGGTGGTTGACCGACCAGTTCGAAGAGGAAAGCCGCAGCGCAGTTAAGCGTTGGATTGCGGAAGGGCTGGTCACCGTCAATGGAGAGCGTCCCGGCAAGGCCGGAATTTCTCTGGAAGCCGACGCCCGCATAGAAGTCACGCAGCCTCGGGCGCCGGTGGAACCCACGCTCCGGCCTGAAAATATCCCACTAGACATCATCTATCAGGACGACAACCTGCTGGTAATCGACAAGCCGGCCGGACTGGTCGTCCATCCCGGGCCGGGCCACGCGGCAGGTACCCTCGCGAACGCGGTTCTGCATCACTGTCCGGCGTTGGAAGGAATCGGCGGAGAGAAACGGCCCGGCATCGTTCACAGGCTGGACAAGGGCACTTCCGGCCTGATTGTGGTTGCTAAGAACGACGCGGCGATGCGCTTCTTGCAGGAACAGTTCGCCGGCCGCACGGTATACAAGGAGTATCTGGCCCTGGTTGAAGGCAGGATCGAGCCGCCGCGGGGCCGTATTGACGCGCCGATAGGACGCCATCCGACCCGCCGGCAGCGCATGGCAGTGCTGCCGGCTCCTGCCGGGTCGCCGCGGCAAGATACGGTGCCCGAAGGCACGGCCGCGACTTTCACCCCGACGGCGGCAGGCGGCCGGGAGGCCGTGACCGATTACGAATGCCTGCGGGTCTACGAAGACCAGACCAGCGGGCAGACGGCCCGTTTTTCGCTTGTGCGTGTAGTTCTTCACACGGGACGTACGCACCAGATACGGGCCCATTTTGCATGGCGTCAACATCCTGTTGCCGGTGACACCGAATATGGGTACAAGCGGTCGCGCCTTTCGCTGGGGCGGCCCTTTCTGCACGCGCACCGGCTGGGCATCCGCCTGCCAGATTCAGGAGAAGAGAAGGTGTTCGAAGCACCGCTGCCGGCCGAATTGCAGCGAATAGTGGCGCGGTTGGAGGAGTGACGGAATGATCGAGAAGCTCTACAAGATCGCAGAGGGATTGAACCACCGCTTCAAAGACGGGGACGATCCCTTTTACATTGTTACGCGGCTGGCCGAGGAGTGCGGTGAGGTGGCCAGCCAGGTTAACCATTTTGAACGCAAGGGCGTGAAGGCACTGAAGTTGGGCACGCCTGACCGGGCCGCGTTCGCGAAGGAGTTGCAGGACGTGATGCGTGCCGTGGTGCAACTGGCGATTCATTATGAGCTGGAAGAGGAGCTGGCGGCTTCGATCGAAAAATCGTACCAGGAGATAGTGATCCAGGGCCTGATCGATCCGCTGCCGGAGGAATTGGAGGGCAGAGACTCGTGAAATTTGGGGGAAGATCGACCTGCCGCGGGCAGAATGGTTTAACGATTTTCTGGGAGAGTCAAGATCACGAACGACAGTCCAAGTCTTCCTCTTTGCTTGGTAACCTGGGGGTACTGACCAACATTGCCAAGGGCTGCCAGAGGACCATCTAGACCGCCAGAAATCCCAGATGACAGCCAGTCTTCTCCTGAATCGATCCAGAATTCATTGCCGAACGTGGTCACCTCCGACGAGAACCTTTGACTCCTGACTTTCCGCTCACTTCCTTCTTGCACTTTCGCCGGTGCCTTCCTGGAAGTCAAGACTGGGCACAGTGGTCTTGATGACCTTGCAAATGACGACGGTGGCCGTTTGCAAGTTAGGGCTCGTTGACGTTTGTCTGAACAACGACTTCCGCGTGCAAATTGCGGCTAATCGTCGAAGGGCGGCGCAGCCGCGCAAAGAAAATCCAATACGCCCCTGGTGTTCTCCGCGTCCTCCGCAGAGAAAGGTGTTCTTCGCGACCCTTCGCGTGACTTCGCGGATCAATAGGTTTTGTCTATTTCGACATTCAAGCGAGAAACATCCCTAACAGGCCTGCAGGCTTTCCATTCTTGTTGACATCTGAGCAGCCTTCCCAAAATGTCAACGAAACCTAGTCACAGGGCATGGTTGGCAGCGAATCAGAGGGGTACTGGTCGGTTCGGTACCCCCGTGCCGGCCCTTTCCGTACGGTAGCCGACGCGTTGCTCGGTGAAGACCCACCTGGCCTTAGCTGCTTCGCCGCCCGGCCTGCTGCGCAGCGTCCTTATGACCCTGCGTATCGGCGCAGGTCTCGGTGGCACACCACTTTCCAGACCTTCCTCAACAGTAACTCGTCCCACAACTCCTGGCCGACAGGGACTTCCTCCAAGGTGCACCCCAACCAAGACCGTGTCGAAGTCGAGACACTCGTTGATGCGATGGCTTGCCTCGCTCAGCCCGGACAGTCGATTTCGCAGCGACGCGATTTCACGCGCCAGTTCCTCTGCTTGCTTCATGTGGCCGTCTCTTATGCAGTGCCCAAAATCCTGAAGCCGCGTGTGAGCGCTTAGACGGGATGCGATCTTCGCCGCAACTTACAAAAAACTCATAAGAACTCGACAAAATTTCTCACAATTTTCTTACACAGGTCGGGTAGTATTGGGGAGTGCCCGGTGTTCGGTGCCCGGCCGACACCTGGTACGCTCGCGGCGACCGCTCACCTCAGGAATAGCGGGGACGGGCCGCAGACCTTCACCGTGAACGCAACCGCAGACGGCGCGGACGCTCGCGGCGAGGGTATCCCGCTGCGCTCCGGCACCCTGCCCTACGGTGTGTCCGCCGGCAGTCCGGCCATCGCTACAGTCGACCTATTGGGCGATGACCAGCAACAATCATCAGTGTCGTGCATAGCATCCAAAGGCGCGGCTGTAGTCGACGGCAGCCGCGCCGCCAAAGTTGAACTCGATGGCCCCACCGAACGTACGGGCATCATCCTTTTCTATGTCACGCACATCGGTGGTGCGAGCGCTGATGACCACAGCGACTTGCCGGCCAGCGTTAGGTTCACCAGCGGTGACTGGTCGGCGAAATTGGCCGTTACAGTCACCGGCAACTGTGTTGACGATGACGGAGTGAGCCTGACGTTAGCATTCCATTCGCTGCCTTTCGGTGTATCCGCAGGCCGCCGAGTCGGTGCCGCGGTCAGTATTCTGAAAAAAAACAGTAGTCAGATCAGGGAGTCCAACAGTCCATCCTCCGCGGTTCCAACGCCAGAGAGCGAAGTTTTGACCATGGCCGCCGTGTGGTTCAACGGGGAACTCGACACGGCACGGAGGGTGGCAACCCGGCCAGCACCGTGATGCTGCCGGATACGGATAAAGGGCGCAGGGTTATGGTCTCGCTCTACGTTTCCTTCGCCTTTCATTCGCTATCCGGCATAGAACCCCATTATTCACTCTCACCAAGGAGAGAAAGAGATGAGAAAAATCAAGCCTTCACCGATTTCCCGACGCGAGTTCATGCGCGTGTCGGCCGTGACCGCCGCGGGTGCGGTGGCCGTGGCCTGCGGCGCGAGCGGCGAACCGGAGCCGATGGAAGAGGCACCTGCCGACACCGCGGCCGATTCGTCCGAAGCTGCGCCCGCGACACCTGCTTCCCAATACAGCGAAGCGCCGATGCTGGCTGAGATGGTGGCCAGCGGCGACCTTCCGCCCGTGGACGAGCGCTTGCCGGTCAACCCGATGGTGATGCCGGTGGCCGAAACCAACGGCAACTACGGCGGCTCGTTCCGCCGCGGTTTCAAGGGCGTCTCCGACCGCTGGGGTCCGACCAAGATGCAGGACCGCGGACTGTCCTGGTATGACCAGAACCTGAACATGCAGCCGCGCATGGCCGAGTCGTGGGAGATCAACGATGACGCCTCCGAGTGGACCTTCCACCTGCGCGAAGGCATGAGCTGGTCCGACGGCACACCGTTCACCACCGAGGCGATCCGCTGGTGGTGGGAGGAGGACGAGACCAATACCACGATTTCGCCCAGCATTGGCGGCACCTGGGTCTCCGGCCCCGAGCGCACGCCGATGGAGCTTGAAATCGTCGACGACTCCACCGTCACCTTCAAGTTCCCGCTGCCCAACCCGCTGTACGTCTTCAGGCTTGGCCGCCAGACACGAAATCTCTATCTGCCCGGCCACTACCTGCAGCAGTTCCACATGGATCTGACTGACGACCAGGATGGGCTGCAGGCACAGGTGGAAGAGGCCGGCTTTAACAGCTGGGAAGAGTACTATACCGACCGCCGCTGGTGGTATCTGAATCCTGACCTGCCCAGCATCGGCCCGTGGATTTCGAAGAACGAGCTGTCCAACGAGCTCTTCCTGATGGAGCGCAACCCCTACTTCTTCGGCGTCGACTCCGACGGCAACCAGCTGCCCTACATCGACGACGTCGCGCATCGTCTGTTCGAGACGAACGATGTCTTCGACCTGCGCATCATCAACGGTGAGATCGACTTCCAGGCCCGCCACGTCAATATCGGCAACTTCACGCTTTACAAGGAAAACGAAGAGTCCGGTGACTACAAAGTGTTCCTCGGCTCCGCTTCCGGCCACTCGGCGATTCAGCTCAACCAGTCGACCAAGAACGAGCGTCTGAACGAGTTCTTCAACGTTCGCGATGTCCGCATCGCGCTTTCGGTCGCGGTTGACCGCGTCGCCATCAACGAGTTGGTCTGGGACGGTCTGATGACCCCGCGGCAGTACAGCCCGCTGGAAAGCTCGGCACAAGCCTACCCCAAGCAGGCCAATGCCTGGATCGAATATGACCCCGACATGGCCAACCAGCTGCTCGACGATGCCGGCTACGCCGAGAAGGACAACGACGGTTTCCGCCTTTGGAACGACGACAGCGGCGAAACCCTCAGCTTCGTCGTCGAAGGTACTGCGCAGCCGGGCACCACCGGCGAAGATACGGTGCAGGAAGTGATCAAGTACTTTGCAGCGGTGGGTGTCAAAGCGACCTACAAGGGCTTCGAGCGTTCGCTGTACGAGGAGCATCACGGCGCCAACGAGATTGAAGCTGCATGGTGGGGCGGCGACCGCACGGTCGTGCCTTTGGTCAATCCCACGATCTGGACGTGCGAGCAGCCCGACCGTCCGTGGGCGGCTGGCTGGGCGCACTGGCGCAACAGCGGCGGCACCAACCCGGCAGGCGTTGAGCCGCCGGCCGGTCACTGGGTCTGGACGATCTGGGAGATCTGGGACGCCATCAAGATTGAGCCGGATCCCGACAAGCAGACGGCGATGTTCCACCAGATTCTCGACATCTGGGCCGAAGAGCTGCCGATGATTGGTTACCTGGGCGAACGCCCGGCGCCGATTATCGTCAAGAACGGTGTACGCAACTACCTGGCCGGCTTCCCGCTGGACGATACGACCGGTGATGAGCACCTGCTCCACACCGAGACCTACTTCTGGGAAGATCCGGATTCCATGAGCTCGTAATTCGGCGGGGAGTGAGTGAATAGGAGTGAGTGCAGAGGAGTGAGAAGAGAGGGAAACGAGTCAACCCGGCTGGCTGGCCAGCCAGGTTCCAGCTTTCTCACTCCTCTCTTCTCGCTCTTCACTCCTCTCCTTTCGCTGGTGGCGATGATATTGAGGTTGCAGACAACAAGGCCGCTGCAGGGTTCGACCACCACGCAGGGAACTGGCCATGGCCGGAGGCATTTTCATTCTGACGACTCTAAATTGGGACTGGAAAATGACACAGTATCGGGTGTACTTGGAGTATATGGTTGATCAACTACTCTAGGAGTTTCCGAATGGATCTGGTCGAAGTATTCAGTAAGTTTCCGACACAGGCAGACTGCATTGCTCACCTGGAAGATGCGCGCTGGGGCGATAAGCCAATTTGCCCTTTCTGTGGCAGCGACAGGGTAGCCCGTAAGCGTGAGAATCAGCGTGTAGGAAGGTGGAACTGCCACTGTTGCCACAACAGCTACAACGTTCTGACAGGCACGATTTTCAAGGGAACCAAAGTTCCTCTGCAAAAGTGGTTTCTGGGTATTGAAATCTTGCTGAACGCCAAGAAAAGCGTTTCCAGTTTACAGCTTGCCGATGTTCTTGACCTTACCCCGCCTACTGCTTGGCGGATGGGAAGACAGATTCGCAAGGTAATAGCCGACAACAGCGTGTGCCTGAGTGGCATTGTCGAGGCGGACGAAGCCTCTGTTACGACGGCTGGCACCAGGAAAAAGGACGATGAAGACCCGCCTCGGCCTGGTCGAGGGACCAGGTAGTAGACAGCTGTCGGCGCACTGGCACGCGGCGGAAAGGTTGTTGCCAGGCCTTCTTACAAGGTTACTGGTAAGACCCTGAAAGCGTACCTGAGCCGCGTATTCAAGGCCGATGACAGCTTACTCGTTACCGACGAATTCGCCGGCTACAACCGGATGCACGAATAGGTGCCGCAATTCACGATTACCCATGCGGGCGCTTACGCACAGGGACTGGTACGTACGAACGCGATTGAGGGCTCTTGGAGCCTCGTAGAGAGAGAGAGGTTCTTGGACAGCATCAACACTAGAGCAAGAAAATAAACCGCAGCTTGCATCGTCGAAAGCTGCTTCAAGAGGACATGGCAATGCTGAAGCGCAAGGTCGTTTGGATAGGCATGGTGGTCGTTGTTTTGTTCGTGTTTGGAATTTAGCAGTCTCAGGCGCAGTCCTCGCTCACGCTCGAAAGTCTATCAGACCGAGTTTCTGCTCTAGCACGAAGGGTCTCGTTGCTAACCAACACCAAGGCCGGCAAGAACGAGCTAGCCGCCTTGGAGAAAAGGGTTGCCACCCTGGAAGCAAGGCTTGGAGATTCAACCCCTATCCCCACAGCGACAAGTAAGCGTCCAACCTTAACCCCGACACCTCACCCTCCTACATCCACACCTACGCGACCTCGCCCCACAGCAACATCAACGCCCGCCAAGGCATACATTTCCATCACGCGCGACATGAATGTGCGACGTGGGCCTGACACAACCTATGACGTTGTAGGGTACGCGACGGTTGGACAAGAGTTCGACATTACGGGCAAGAACACAGGAGGGACTTGGTGGCGTATCGACTTCAAAGGGCAGAATGCCTGGATTTACGCGCCTCTCGTGACCGCTGTCAATGCCAACAACGTGCCTGTCGTCTCTACACCAGCATTGCCTACGCCTACGCCCCGTCCGACCTCTCCGCCATCCTCGCAACAGAATAGCGATTTGGGCGTTGTTGAACAGGCAGCAATGCTAGTCATTCTAGATAGACAGAGGAGTGATTCGCTGCGAAATTGGAATAACTTGAGTCAAGAGGAACGGAATCAGGTTATTGCCGGCACGGTGTTATTACTAGAATTTGTGGCCGAATATTGCCGAATGTCCACCGCGGCGGTGGCCGTAATGATAGACGGATACGCTCAGGATTTAGACGACGCTGGATACACGACGCGGAACGATATCCGGGCCAGGGCTACCTTGATGTACGTTCTGCTAAACACTGAGGAAGCTACCCCATCCTCGTCGGGGTGCCATAATTGGCTGGGGCTGGCAGTGAGGAGGCTTTTAGCTTCGGAATGACTGAGAGGGTGTTAGCCAGTAAGCCCCCAAACTTGGAATCGCCTTCTCCTTTGCACACTGACTGTAGTCGGCAAGCTGCCGGAGGACTTTCTGCTGGAGGTCGTAGACCCGCACATTGGGCTGGAGCACGACTACAGAGAAAGTGGACGGTGATCACGGGGGCTTTGAACTGGCCGGGAAAGGCAGCTTTTTCAATTTGTAGATTTTCCGTAACTACTCAGCCGCGACTGATTCGCAACCCTGAACGAGGCGAGCAATGGTGTTCTGTCTCCCCTCATCATTGTATTTTGGGCGGTCGGGCCTTCGGCCCTCCCTTGTGCAGGGGCTGCGCCCCCGCAACGCCCCGCCCTGGCTAGCCACCTGGCTGGTTCTTCCCCACCGTCGTGGCATGCCGGCAGTGCATCCCAACCAACCTGGCGGCTGCCAACCAAATGCGCTATCCGAGAGCCTCATTGGCGGCAGGGACAAAAAGTTGGTCAAAACAGATACTGTATGCGGCTTAGTAGTTACGATTTTCCTTTTCCCCCAATAGGCGGTTGATATATGTGTGCCAAGTGTATGAAAGGTCGGTTTAGTGTAGAACCGGGTACAAAATCCGAGGAAGTGTGAGCGTGGTTGGATTCGATCGAGAATTGTGCGCCCAGTTGGCTGGTGACCGTTTCGAAGAATTGGCTGACTGGGTAGCAGGGGCGACGGATGGGTCCAGAGATCTATTCTTTCTGACTGCTGCGGGGCTTGGTAAGGTGAATACGATGGTATTACCAGAGCCTATCCGCGAGCGGGGCACTGATGTAGGCCTTGTCGCCGACGACGATTAGGTTACACTGATTTCGCAGGAGTTCGCGAACAGACGGTGGCTGGGTCGTAGCTACTGCCTTCAATTCAACGCAGTTATCCCTTCCAGATCTCATAATCTCCGAATTGAACAGTAGACTCCTGGCCATCTTCTCGAATTCTTCTTGCACTGTCACCGGCGGCTTCCAGGAAGACTAGGTCGGTCACCATGCAAGGTTGCCAGCGCTTCAGACGGATACGGGCGTGTTCGTTCCCCGCGCTTCAGCGCCTGCCATGCGGTAGCCGACGCGCGGCTCGGTGAAGATATAGGTGGGCTTGTCTGCATCGTCGTTCAGCCTGCGGCGCAGTGTGCTTATCACGGTGCGCATCGGCCGCAGGTCTCCGTGGCTTTCCGCATCCCAGACCTTTCTCAACAGATACTCGTAGGTCAACACCTGACCGGCATGGAGCGAGAGTTCGACCAGCGTCCGGTACTCTATCGCTGTCAGGCGAACCTGCTCACCTGCAATGGTCGCCTGTCGTGTGACGTAGTCGATTACCAGTTCTCCCACAACGAACGGCTCCAACGGATCGGGGCCCGCCCACTTTCGCAGAGCCCCCCTGATCCGGGCCGTCAACTCGGTCGGCGAGAATGGTTTGACTACGTAATCTGCGGCCCCCATGTCGATGGCCCGGGCAATGAAATGGTCCTGGTCGTAGGCGGACAGAAAGATGACCGGCACTGCGCCTATCTCCAGAATCTCCTTCATCAGTTCGATGCCGTCGGTCCCTGGTAGCATGAGGTCGAGTACGGCCAGCTGAGGCTTCATCTCATACATGAGGGTGAGCGCTTCTTGAGGGTCCCCCGTCACGATCGGTGTGTAGCCCGCCTTCGTGAGCGCATCGCGAATGTACCTGAGGGCCAGAAGGTCGTCGTCCACCACCAGTATGCGCACTCGCTCCTCCATCGCCTGTGACGAAGAGCGGTGCGAAGGTTGCGTCGGTTTGGCAGCCGCGTCCTGATCAGGATGTTCGACAGCTGGAACCGTAAAGGATACGGCCGTTCCCTGTCCAGGCCCATCACTCTCGGCCCATATCCGGCCTCCGTGAGCTTCGACAATCCCCTTACATATCGCAAGCCCCAGACCCGTATCTCCTCCCTGGTCTTCGGCGTCGAGCCGGGAAAACTTCCTGAACAATTGCGGCAGATTCGCGGCCGGGATGCCCTTGCCCTTGTCGGAAACTGAAATCACGACGAGGAGACCTTCCCGGGACGCGCGCACACTGATTGGTAGCGTTTCAGGCGAGTGCCTGGCCGCGTTGGCGAGCAGGTTATTCAGCACCTGGATCATGCGCGGCCGGTCCGCCATAATCAACGGAAGGTCAGGGGCAGGTTCGATGTGAAGTTCCTGCTTTCCCCCGCCGCTTTGGAAAACTTTGTTAGACTCGTTCACAAGATCCGCCACTTCAGTGGGTTTAGGAAAGACCGGAAGTGTGCCCGACTCGATGCGCGCCACATCGAGAAGATCGGCAATCAACTCCCGCATGCGATCGGTCTGGGTGTCTATGATCTGGTGAAACTGGTGCGTTTCAGCGGGATTCAGTGTGGTGGAGGGGTCCAACAAAGTCGTTATCGAACCCTTCACCGATGTGAGCGGTGTGCGCAGTTCGTGGCTCACCATTGCCAGGAATTCGGCACGCATCCGTTCCATTTCCTTCAGCGGGGCCATATCCTGCAGGGTGAAGACATAGGAGATGATCTCTCCGTCCTGCCCGCGGATTGGCGTGCCGTTTACCAGGACTGCTATAGAGCGTCCGTCTGGCACAGAGTACACGATCTCCTCGGCGTATGGGGGGGCGCCGTCTTTCAGCTCCTGGCCGACAGAGGATTCCTCCAAGGTGTACTCCCTCCCATCGGCTCTTCGAATGGTCATGACTTTCAGAAGCTGCTCCAAGGAGTCGCCCGGCGTTCTCAGACCTTCAAACATTCGCGCCGTTTCGCGGTTGTATGATGCAAGTTCCTCCGTCCTGGCGTTGAAAACCGCCACGCCAACGGGGGACGTGTTGATCAACGTCTCCAGGTAGGCCCTGGTCTCCTGTTCCTCGCGGTAGCGGCGGGCGTTGGCGATTGCCAGTGCGGCCTGGGAGGCGAACACGACCAGAGTCTCTTCGTCTTCCAGGCTAAACTCCCGGCCGTCTCTCTTCTCGCCGACGTAGATGTGTCCTACCAATTCGTTCAGATGCAGTATCGGCGCCACCAGAATGGCCAGGACGGGGCTGGTCGTTGACGGCGGCCGGAATTCGGGAAAACCCAACTCCCTGACATAGCTTCGAAAATCACTGACTCGCAACGGTTCTGAGACCTTGCCCAGGTATTCAAAGAACTTCGTATGTTGCGGCATATTCCACAAGGTCTGCGCCCTTTCGGGAGTCATGCCGTGGGTAAGAAAGTTCTGCACCTGCCCCGAGTCGTTGAGGAGTGTGATCACACCGTATGTGGCTCCCGTCAACGTACATGCACTCTCCAGTACGCCTGCCAGGACCGTGTCGAAGTCGAGACTTTCAGTGATGCGGTGGCTCGCCTCGCTCAGTCTTGACAAGCGTTCCCGCAGCGCCGAGTTCTCTCGTGCCATTTCGTCTGCACGCATCTTGTCTGCCTCTCCTTTTTGGTGCCGAAAATCCTGGATACTCTTCTGAGCGTTCAGACGGGATGCTTAGCAGGGCTTCTGTATTAACATTGCGGGGTGAGTCACCCAGGCAATGTGATGCCCCATGCAACAATTGCTTACAAAAACTCATGGTACAAAGCGGATTGTTCTCATATACATCTTACACGAATCTGATATTGTTGAGAAGCGCCTGGTTGACCGGACCCGGTCTCCATCCGCCAATCGCGCGATGACAGCTTGAGTCAGGTGCCCAGGGCCAGCTCAACGGGTGTGTTTGGAGAACGTGGCAGCGACGGGCTGTACTAACAGCGTCACAGTGAACACCCCAGGTGTTACGGACCCCAAGCAGTTGGACAGCCCATCATCGCGATCAGGATTCTGCTCAATTGTATACCTTGTCCTGTCGTCTGGTTATTGGGGGCGAGTCCAGCGGGCGGCGAATCTCCTTCAGAGTAGTAGAGCAGAAAACCTCCTGGAATCGGTCGAGGGAAGTACTGAAAACAATAGCTTTAATCAGGACAGCCCCAGCGTAAACTGGTTACTATAGCAAGAGGGAAGCGACAACTCTAGCTTCTGGCAGACATTTCTTCAAAGAGATATGCATGGCTGCGGGGCGTGGTTTCGGAGGGGGCGTTGCGGGCGCTGTCCGCCCCTGCACAAGGGAGAGCCGAAGGCCCGACCGCCCATTTGGGGAACAGCCCCAAGCGGCGCCTGCGCAGTGTCTTGTGCGAAAGGGCGACCGCCAGCCCTGAGACTTTCTGGCGGGGATGGGTGCGCCCGCAAGGCGTCGGCGTCGGCAGGTGTCCGGAAGCAAGGAGATGGAACACCTTTTCTCGCCTCACACAGGGCCGTGAGTTGACTGTGGTTAGGTCGTCACAGTGCCGTCCCAAACTCTGAGAATTTGAGGCGACAGTGACAATGGGGGCCGCTGTGAAACATAGAGCAAACACGCGGACCTTGATGCCCATAGGCATCGTTGTTCTGGTGACGATACTTGCGGTGTTGAGTCCTTTCTCCTTTCGTGCAGATAGCGTCGCGTCAGCGCAGACAGAGTCCTCGGCGGTGTTGGACGCGCCGGCGTTGACGGCGACGCCTACAGATGAGACTGCGGTCGAGCTCAGATGGGGAGCGGTGACTGGCGCGGCGCGCTACGAGCTTTGGGTGTGGACCGAAGACGGCGACTGGCAGCAGTTGGACGACGGCGCCCTGACCGCCACGAATTTCAGTCACACTGAATTGACTGCGGGCACGACCTATTACTACTGGGTACGTGCGGTGAACGAAGCAGGCGAGACGAGCGCGTGGTCTGAGCGCATCTCTACCACAGTTGCCTCGCCGCCGTCTGCTGAAGAGTCGACAGCGACGCCCACAACTACACCGGCACCGGCCCTGACAGCGACTTCGACTCCTACTTCGACGACCGCTTCAACCACCGTCGTACTTTCTAAGCCCGTCCTGACGGCAACGGCCGGCGAGGGCGCAGTTGCTTTGCGTTGGGAGCCGGTGACCGGTGCGGCGCGCTACGAGCTTTGGGTGTGGACCGAAGACGACGAGTGGCAGCAGTTGGACGACGGCGCCCTGACCGCCACAGATTTCAGTCACACTGAATTGACAGCGGGCACGACCTACTATTACTGGGTACGTGCTGTGAACGAAGCGGGTGAGACGGGTGCTTGGTCGGAGCGCGCCTCCGCTACTGTTGCTGCACCGGTGTCGACTGCAGAGCAGACAGCGACCGCGACGACGACCGCGACACCAACGTCTTCACCGAATGCGACGACCTCTTCTACACCGACACCGACACCGACCTCGACTTCGCCCGCCTCCACGCTTTCTACACCTGTCCTGACGGCAACGGCCGGCGAGGGTGGCGTGGAGTTAGATTGGGAGGCGGTGGCAGGTGCGGCACGGTATGAGCTGAGAGTGTGGACCAGCGCCGACGACCGGCAACAGCTGGACGACGGCGCCCTGACCGCCACGAATTTCAGTCACACTGAACTCAACGCGGGCACGACCTATTACTATTGGGTGCGCGCGGTGGGCGATTCGGGCGAGACGAGTGCGTGGTCGGAACGGGTCTCTGCAACCGTTGCCGCGCCTGCGTCAACCGGAGAGCCGACGGCGACTTCGACGACGACAGCGACAGCAACGCCGACAGTCGCACCTGATTCGACACCCACGTCGACACCGACTTCGACGACCTCCGAGCTCTCCAAGCCGGTCTTGACTGCAGTGGCTGGCGAGGGTGAGGTCGAGTTGAGCTGGGAGGCGGTGACAGGTGCGGCGCGCTACGAGCTGAGAGTGTGGACCAGCGCTGACGGCTGGCAGCAGTTGGACGACGGCGACCTAACGGCCACGGCCTTCAGTCATACCGGACTCAGCGCGGGCACGACCTATTACTACTGGTTACGCGCGCTGAGCGATTCGGACGAGGCAGGCGACTGGTCTGAGCGGGAATCGGCGACCGTACTCGAGTCCACGGCAGTTCCGGATGCGACCGATGAGAGGACCGCGTTGGTAGCGCTATACGAGGCAACCGGCGGCGCCGAATGGACGAAGAACGACAATTGGCTGAGCGATGAGCCGATCAGTACCTGGTACGGCGTCACCGCGGATGAGAGCGGTGGTGTTACGCAGTTGGATTTGGCGGGGAATGGGTTGAGTGGGTCGATACCGAATCTGAGCCCCCTCACGAACTTGACAACTCTACACCTCTATTTAAACCAATTGACTGGGTCTATCCCGGACCTTAGCGCACTGACCAACCTGGAAACTCTGCACCTCGACAACAACCAGTTGACCGGGAACATTCCGGACTTAAGCGCACTCAGCAACCTGACGAGCCTGGACCTCAAAATCAATCAGCTGAGCGGGCCAATTCCAGAACTGGACGCACTCAGCAACCTGGAAACGCTGGAACTATGGGACAACAAGCTGTCTGGGCCAATCCCTGATCTAAGCGCACTTAGCGAATTGTCGTGGCTATCCCTCTCCTATAACGAATTGAGCGGGCCGATTCCTGACCTGGGCTCACTCAGCAACCTGACGAGATTAGGCCTCACCTCCAACAGGTTGACAGGGCCCATCCCGGACCTGAAAGGCCTCACGAGTTTGAGAGTGTTGGCCCTCGGGACCAATCAGTTGAGCGGGCCTATCCCTGATCTGAGTTCGCTCAGAAACTTGAGAAGGTTGTACCTCCGAAGCAATCAGCTGACCGGCCCAATCCCGGATCTGAGCGCCCTAACCGGCCTGGAGGTGTTGTCTCTCGGAAAAAATCAGTTGAGCGGCCCAATCCCAGATTTGAGCGCCCTCGCAGATTTGGCCGGCATTTCCCTCGAGTCCAACCAGTTGAGCGGGCCAGTTCCTGACCTGGGCGCACTCTCCAACTTGAAGAATCTGAATCTCACCAGCAACGAGTTGACGGGTCCGATCCCGGACCTGGATGCTCTCACCAGTCTGACGTGGCTTTCCCTCGCTTCCAACCAGTTGACAGGGCCAATCCCTGATCTGAGCGCACACAGTAACCTGACGGTATTGTCATTCGCAGACAATCAGCTGACTGGGCCGATCCCGGATTTGAGCGCTTCCGGCAATCTGACGTGGTTGTCCCTTGGAGAAAATCAGTTGACCGGGTCGATCCCGGACTTAAGCGCCCTCTCCAGCCTGACACAGTTGTATCTTGGGTCCAATCTGTTAACGGGGCCGATCCCTGACGTGAGTGAACTCAACAACCTGACATGGCTGTCCCTTGCCTCCAATCAGTTGAACGGGCCCATCCCGGATCTGAGCGCACTCACCAGCCTGACAGAACTGTACCTCGGGTCCAATCAATTGACCGGGCCTGTTCCTGATCTTAGCACGCTGACCAGTCTGGAAGTTCTGGACCTTGCAGACAATCGGTTATGCCTTGCTGAAGGTTCAGTCCTGTCTGGTTTAAGCCATGCTGCGGCCACGCATCTGACGAATCTGAATCTTCCTGCTTGCGCCGGCGCTGAAACGTCGGAGACGGAGAGGGCGGCGTTGGTCGCGCTCTACGAAGCAACGGACGGCGCCAACTGGGCGCGCAGCAACAACTGGCTGAGCGAGCAGCCGGTCGGAACCTGGTACGGTCTAGCCGTCGACGACAGCGGACGGGTTACACATTTGTCTCTCGGGGGCAATGCGCTGAGTGGACAGCTCCCTGATCTGAGCGCACTCCAAAACCTGACAAGACTGGAACTGAATGACAACCAGTTAGCCGGGCCGATACCGGATCTGAGTCTATTAGCCAAGCTGACGGAGTTGCGCCTCAACTACAACCGGTTGACTGGGGCTATCCCTGAACTGAGCACGCTCACAGACCTGTCAACTCTAGACCTCAAGGGCAACGAACTGACGGGGCCAATCCCGAATCTGAACACACTGACCAGTCTGACAACTCTAGACCTCAGCTTCAACCTGTTGTCTGGGCCCATCCCGGGGCTTGACGGTTTAACCAGCCTTAATGTGCTGGGCCTCTATGAGAACCAGTTGACAGGGCCAATCCCGGATCTGGACGCCCTCACCAAGCTGACGGTGCTGAACCTGGGGTCTAACCAGTTGACAGGACCGATCCCAGACCTGAGCGCACTATCCAACCTGAGAGAGCTGACCCTCGAGTTCAACCGGTTAGACGGGCAGGTTGCGGACTTGAGCTCCCTCATCGAACTGCGAATTCTGTCCTTGAGGGGCAATGGGTTGTCCGGGCCGATTCCGGATCTGAATGCCCTCACTAACTTGACGGTGCTGGACCTCGGCGTTAACCAGTTGACCGGACAGATCCCGGATTTGAGCGCACTCTCCAACTTGAGAAGGTTGAACCTCTACATAAATGAGTTGACCGGGTCGATCCCGGACTTGAGTGCTCTCACCAACCTGACGGGACTGCTCCTCTATAATAACCAGTTGACCGGGCCGATCCCGGATCTGAGCGCACTCACCAGTCTGACGGATCTGTCCCTCCAATACAACGGGTTGACCGGTTCAATCCCAGATCTGAGCGCCATTAGCAACGTAATAGGCCTGTCCCTCCATAACAACCAGCTTACCGGGTCAATCCCAGACTTAGGCGCGCTCACCAACCTATCTTGGCTGGACCTCGGTCGCAACCAGTTGACCGGACAGATCCCAGAGTTGAACGCCCTCACCAACTTGGAATACTTGAACCTCAATCACAATCAGCTGACCGGCCAGATCACGGATCTGAGTACCCTGACTAACCTGGTGAGCCTGTCCCTCAACGATAACCAGCTTATTGGTTCAATTCCAGACCTGGGCGTGCTAACCAATCTTAGGTGGCTGAACCTCGGGCACAACGAACTGACCGGGCCGATCCCGGATCCGAGCACACTCACCAACCTGATGGGCCTGTCCTTCCATAGCAACCAGTTGACCGGTTCAGTACCGGATCTGAGCCCACTCGTCAATCTGGAGTTTCTTGACCTGGCCCACAACGAGCTGACCGGGCCTATCCCAGATCTGAGCGCACTCTCCAACTTAACCACAATGGACCTTAGTCATAATCAGATGGGCGGGCCGATCCCGGATCTGAGCGCACTCTCCAGTCTGACGGCGCTGCACTTCAATGATAACCAGCTGACCGGTCCCATTCCCGATTTGAGCACGCTCTACGACCTGACGACGCTTGACCTGGGTCACAACCAGTTGACCGGGCCGATTCCGGATCTGAGCGCACTCTCCAACCTGACTGGGCTGCAGTTGAGCAACAACCAGTTGACCGGGCTCATTCCGGATTTGAACGCACTCGCCAATCTGAAGTCTCTGGACTTAGGGAACAACCGGTTTACCGGGTCGATCCCGGATCTGAGCGCACTGTCCGGACTTTCGATATTGCGCCTCTATGGCAACCAGCTGACCGGGCCAGTCCCGGATATGAGCGGACTCACTAAACTGGCAACTTTGGACCTCAGGGGCAATCCGTTATGCCTTCCTGAAGGCACAGACCTGTCTGGCTTAGGTGAAATAGTGGCAGCCCATCTGGCGAGCCTGAATCTGCCTTCCTGCGCCAGCGTCGCGTCGGCGGCGGAGGAGAGGACCGCGTTGGTCGCGTTCTACGAGGCGACAAATGGCGCCAACTGGTGGCGCAGCGACAACTGGCTGAGCGACCAGCCGGTCGGTACCTGGTACGGTGTTGGAGCCGGCGACAGCGGACACGTTATACATTTGAATCTCGAGGGCAATGGGTTGAGTGGGACGCTCCCCGATCTGAGCGCATTCACCTTTTTGCAAGCTCTATCACTCTATGGAAACCAACTGACTGGACCGGTCCCGGACCTGAACGCGCCCGCCAACTTGAATGCACTGGATCTCAGCTTTAACCAGTTGACCGGGCCGGTTCCGGATCTGAGCGCTCTCACCAACCTGTCGTATCTGGACCTCACAGGCAACCAGATGACGGGGTCACTACCAGATCTGAGCCCACTCACAAACCTGGCAATTCTGAGCCTCAGTAACAACCAGTTGACCGGGCCGATCCCGGAGCTGAACTCGCTCACCAACCTGACGAGCCTGAGCCTCGGTAACAACCAGTTGACCGGACCTGTACCAGACCTGAGCGCGCTCACCAACTTGAAGAGGCTGGCCCTCTATCACAACCAATTGACCGGGCCGATTCCGGATTTGAGCACGCTCACCAACCTGAAAAGCCTGGTTCTCGGCTCCAACCAGTTGACCGGGCCTATACCTGACCTGAACGCGCTCACCAACTTGACATACGTGGACCTCGGGCACAACCAGTTGACCGGTCCTATCCCTGATCTGAGCGCACTCGCCAGCCTTGAAAGCCTGAACCTCGCCGCCAACCAGTTGACCGGGTCGATCCCAGATCTGAGCGCACTCACCAACCTGGGTGACCTTTTCCTCACGCACAATCAGTTGACCGGAGTAATCCCGGATCTGAGCGCTCTCACCAACTTGGTGTTACTGAATCTCGGTGACAACCAGTTGACTGGTTCAGTACCGGATGTGAGCGCTCTCACCAACCTGCTATTGCTGGATCTCAGGAGCAACCAGGTGACCGGGTCAGTACCGGATCTGAGTACTCTCGCCGTCCTGGCATTTTTGGACTTCGGTCACAACCAGTTGACGGGGCCGATTCCGGATCTGAGCGCGCTCACCAACCTGGATTCGCTGGACTTCAGTCACAACCTGTTGACCGGGCCTGTCCCGGATCTGACTGCGCTCACCATGCTGACGACTTTGGACCTCGCTGGCAACCAGTTATGCCTTCCTGATGACATAGACTTGTCTGCATTAAGAGATGTAATCGCGGTTCACCTGAGGAACCTCTTTCTGCCTTCCTGCGCCAGCAGTGCGAACCCGGCGCCACCGGAAATTACCCAGAATCCGGCAGAGACCGTGGAGAGGGCAGCGCTGGTCGCACTCTACGAGGCAACGAACGGCGCCAGCTGGAAGAACAGCGACAACTGGTTGAGCGAGGCGCCAATTGCCACCTGGGACGGCGTCTACACGAACGATAGCGGCCGCGTTTCGCGCCTACTGCTTGAGAAGAATGCGTTGAGTGGGCCGATGGCCGATCTAAGCGCACTCGCAGACCTGGTCGTTCTGGATCTCTCTCACAATCAGTTGACCGGAGGGATCCCGAATATGAGCGCACTTGTCAACTTGACGCAGCTGGACCTCGGCGCCAACCAGTTGACCGGACAGATCCCGGATTTAAACGCCCTCACCAACCTGACCGGGCTGAACCTCAGCCTAAACCGGTTGAGCGGTTCGATTCCGGATCTGAGCGCACTCGTCAGTTTGTGGAGTCTGAACCTTGGTTCCAACGAGTTGACCGGCACAGTACCTGATTTGAGCGCTCTCACTAACCTGCGGAGTCTGAGCCTCGGCCCCAATCAGTTGTCAGGCCCCTTCCCCGATTTGAGCGCCCTCAAAAACCTGACATGGCTGCTTCTCGGCTCCAACCAGCTGACCGGGTCAATTACGGACTTGAGCGCTCTCACCAACTTGCGAAGTCTGAATTTCGGCACAAACCAGCTGACCGGACCGGTCCCGGATTTGAGCGCCATCACAAAACTGACGAGACTTTCACTTGACTTCAACAAGTTGAGCGGGCCAATTCCAGATTTGAGCGCCCTCACCAGACTGGCAACTCTGGACCTCAATGGTAATCAGTTGACCGGGCAAATCCCGGATCTTAGCCCTCTCACCTACCTGACATGGCTGACCCTTAGTCACAACCAGTTAACCGGGCCGATACCGGATTTGAGCCTCATCGTCTCACTGGAATGGCTGGATCTCAGTCACAACCGGTTGACAGGGCCAGTCCCCGACCTGAGCACACTTATAAGACTGAACTATCTGGATCTTGGATCCAACCAGTTGACAGGGCCAGTGCCAGAGTTCAGCGCTCTCACCAACCTTGCGCATCTGTCACTGGAAGGCAATCAGCTATGCTTGCTGGGAGACGCTGACTTTACCGGTTCAGATGCTGTGGTTACCGCACATCTGGAGAGCCTGAATCTGCCGGACTGCACAGACGCGGAGACCATGCTGACGCCGGAGGCGCCGCAGAACCTGACGGCGACCGTTGAGGACGACCAGGTTACGCTAACGTGGGATTCGGCTTCGAACGCGGCCAGTTACGAGTTGCGGGCGTGGGACAGCATCGGCCGTGCGTGGGAGACGATTGGCGGCACTCTGACAGGTACATCCCATACGCACACTGTTCTGACTGACGGGAGGAACTACTATTATCAAGCGCGGGCGCTGAACGCCAACGGGGTGGCGGGCACATGGTCGGAGCGGTTGTTCGCGGCCGTAGTCACGCAGAATTATCTGCCTCCTCCCGATTCCCTCGGCCTTGACATTTTCTATCAGAAATACCTGGACGTTGGCGGAGTGGCGGTGGTCGCCCCCAGTGAGGTGTCCGATGAAAAGATGGTTCAAGCGCGGGAAATCATAAGCGGCATGATTTCCGGTATAGTCTCCGACCGACCCGAGTTGCTAGAGGTCATGAAGGCCAACCGTACTCGGATCGCCATCTACAAGTACAGTAATGAGGCGGGGTCCGTCATCCAATTGCCGGAATTCAGGACGCTCGGTAGTGATTTGCGAGGCGCTTCTTGGAAATCTCCTAGCGGTTGGATTGGAGGCGTGCCGGAAGGGGATAGGCACTGTCAGATATTCATGCACGACTTTGCCCACCTGATTCACTTCGCAATTGAAACGCTACCGGGCGCTCCTTTGTTTGAGTCGCGGCTCGTGGCCGCTTACCAGGCTGCATCAAACGCAGGTATGTGGACGAACACAGACGCGTCACTCAGCCATCTTCAGTACTGGGCTGAAGCGGTTAAGTACTGGTTTGGCGAATCGCTGCCGGTCACGCTGGCGGGAGACTATGCGAATTTGGCGGAATACGACCCGGCAGTCGCAAAGCTGATAACGGAGGTGTTCGGCGATGCGACGGTTCCGTCGTACTGTAAGCCGTGACGATTGAAGTTGCGTAGGCAGAGTGGAACGAGCCCAGACGCCCGTGGATCTGGGGTGCGCATACGTCAGGAGTCTTCAATAAAGAACTGTAAGTCGCGAAAACTTCGCGGCATCGGCCGCTTTCAATCTACCGGCCAGGACAGCCAGCCGGCGACAGCCTCGCGCTCCTGCAGAAGCTCCTAATCGCTGTCAATCGGGGTTCGCTTGCGCATCGGAACTGTTACATAGTTGGGCAGCCTTATCCGTGCGTAAACGGTCCACAGGACATACCGTCACTCTAGTCCGGTTGGCGAGTTCTATGTAGCCGGGTAACTACTCGGCCGCGACTGATTCGCAACCCTGAATGAGGCGGGCAAAGGCGTTCTTTCTCTCCTCATGATTGTCATATGGGCGGTCGGCCGCAAGCGGCCTCCCTTGTGCAGGGGCTGCGCCCCCGCAACGCCCCCCTACAAAACCATCCCTCACCGACCGTGTTTACTCTTCCCCGGCGTCGTGTCTGGCGAACGGAGTCTCCTCCCCCACTTGCCGCCTCAACCCACCGACCATCGACCGCTAATCTCCGCTGTTCCCCTGACGACTGGTGTTCCACTAGAAACTAAAAACTGAAAACCAAAAACTGCAGTTCCGACCGTGTGTGCGCATTCCAGCAGTGCCGCTCCAGCAACCTGGCTGCCGCCAACCGAATACGCAATCAGATTGCCTGAATGGCGGCAGCAGTAAAGGGCTGGTCAAGACAGACACTGTATGCGGCTAAATAGTTACGTTAAGGGACTACGGGTCGTAAGAATCCTGCTTCAACCCGCGGACTGCGCCTTGATAGCAAGTTCTCTCCAAATTAACCAGCTCTCTCCAAACGCCCACAGGTTCAAGCGAAGTCCGGACTGCTGGTATATGGCGATTTCCCTCTCGACGAAGACAGTCAGGACAGCCAGTCGGCCACGGCTGCACGCTCCTGCAGAAGCTCCTGACCGCTGGCGGCGATGGCCGCGCGGTCGAAGTCGCTAAGTTCCAGCCCTTCCACAATGCGGTAGGCGCCATCCTCTATTGCCAGGGGATAGCTGAATATCACGCCCGCGGGCGAGCCGTAGGCGCCGGTGCTGGGGATGCCCATGCTGACCCAATCGTCCTCGGCGGCGCCGGCGTACCAGCTCTGCACGTGATTGATGCAGGCGTTGGCGGCGCTTGCGGCACTGCTGGCGCCCCGCGCCGCGATCACGGCGGCTCCGCGCTGTTGCACCGTGGGGATATAGGTATCGCTGATCCAGAGGTCGTCGCCGATGACTTCGGCAGCCGGCCGGCCGTCGATCTGGGCATGAAAGACATCCGGGTATTGGGTGCCGCTGTGATTGCCCCAGATGGTCACATTCTTGACGGTCTGGAGCGGCCTGCCTGCCTTCTGAGCGAGCATGCTCTTGGCGCGATTCAGGTCGAGACGGGTCATGGCGGTAAAGCGTTCGGCAGGCACATCGGGCGCATTGTGCATGGCGATCAGGCAGTTTGTATTGGCCGGATTGCCGACCACGACGATCCGGGCGTCGGCCGCGGCGTTGTCGTTTATGGCCCGGCCCTGGGTTACGAATATGGGGCCGTTGGCGCTCAGCAGGTCTTTGCGCGCCATGCCGGCCGTGCGAGGACGGGCGCCGACCAGAAGCGACCAGTTGGCCCCGGAAAAGGCTACGTCCGGCTCGTCGGTCAGGATCGTACCAGAGAGCAAGGGGAAGGCGCAGTCGTCCAACTCCATTGCCACGCCTTCGAGCGCGCCCATCGCGGGCGGAATCTCCAGCAGTTGGAGGATGACAGGCTGGTCCGGGCCGAACAGATCGCCGTTGGCGATGCGAAAAATAAGGGCATAGCCGATGTTACCGGCCGCGCCCGTCACTGCTACACGAATTGGATCTCTCATTACTCTGATATCTCCTGGTGCGGGGGAGGGCGATGGTTCCTCTGCCCTTTTGGTACTGTTTAAACCGGACTCTCAGAAAGGTCCAGTACTAATTCATTCTGCCGGTCATAAACGCGGAAACCGAGCGAGGCGAAGATCTGATTGAGCCGGCTGTCAGCCGGCTCGTCTGAAAGCGTCAACACCGCATCGACGTAGCGAAGCTGCAGGGCCTGCACGAGCGGCCGGGCGGCGTCAAGCAGATCTGCATTGGGATCGACTGCGATGTCAAGTATTCTCAGGCGGGTAACAGGTTCGCCGCGCGCTGGCTGAGCAGCCAACACATAGGCAACCGGCGCGCCGTCTTTGGCCGGAATCGTCAGCCCGATGCAGTCGTTTACCCCCACGTAGTTGAGCAGACTGCGGGCGCCCCGCTGCCAGGTCAAAGGCAACTCGTGCCAATGGTAGAAATCGCGCAGAATCTGGCCGGGGTCGGCTTCTTGCAACCTCTCGTATGGTAGGGGAAGGGGACCTTGGCGGGGGTCGCGCTCCCACAGAAGCAGTTCCCGCCAGTTCTGGAAGCCGACCTGGCGATATACCGATTGCGCGTGGTCGTTCGAGACCAGCACCTCCAGCAGAACGCGGCGGACGCCCCGTTCGACGGCACGGCGCTTGAGCTGCTCCATCAGCCGCCGGCCCCAGCCATGGCCGCGATAGGCCGGGTCAACGCTGAGGCCGCCGCACCAACCTTCCTCACCGCGCACGGCCAGCAGGGCAGCACCCACCCCTTGCCTCTGCCCCTGTTCATCCGCCACAAGCACTGCACAGTCTTCAAGTGCGATGCTGGAACGGCGCAGATGTCCGAGCATGGAATCCGCTTCCATGTGCATATTGTACCGGTAATCGGCGAAACCGCGGTTGAAGCCCTGGCGAAGGGCTTCAACTTCAACTGCGTCGCCGGTTACGATGGAAGGCTGTTGCGGCTCAGGCAAGTCGGACGGGCCTCCAGCGGTGGTCAGTGGTCAGTGGTCAGTGGTCAATCAAAGGTTAACGCTCACTGAGCTTCTTCTTACGGCTCTACTGCGCCCGTGCAACAAAGTCGAACTCGATGATGAATTCTTCACCGACGTTGGCGACACTAGGCACTTGGGGAATCGTGAGTTCGAAGGCGTCTCTGACAACAATTGTTGCTGCGGTTCCCCGCAGTTCGCCTTCTGAAACCACCTGCAAGGTGACTATGAAAAGCACCGGATGGGACATGTCCCGGACTATCAGGTCACCTGTAACTTCGAACTCTACATCGTCGCCTACTGCGATAGTTTCGGGCAGACCCATAAGCTCTGTGGCATTAAAGGTAATGAACTGGTACTGACTCGACTGCAGGATAAAGCGGCGGATTGCGCCATTGCGGCGATCGTTATCGGTGACGAAGGTGCCGGCTTCGATTTGAATTGTCCCGATAACGCTGGCGGCTGGGTTTTCCGTGTCCACAGTCAACTCGCCCGAGAGCGCGTTGGTCGTGCCGATGACGGTTTTGGGCTGGCCCAACAGCTCTTCATCAATAATGAAGCGCGCCTCCGACTCTTCCGCCACAATCACAAATGTCTTGCCCATGCCGGGCATCTCTGCACTCTCCGCTTCCGCTTCCTCCTGTGGGGCTGCGGTGGCAGCGGCCGCGGGTTCGGGTTCTGGTTGGGGCGTATCGGTTGGCTCCGGCTCCGGTTCGGGTGTGGCTGTCGGGTCAGGTTCTGGCGTGTCAGTCGGTACTGGTACCGGCGTGTCAGTCGGTTCAGGCTCCGTTACCGGCGTCGCGGTATCGGCAGCGGCAGGGGCTTCTTCCGAATCGGCCGAGGGCGTATCGGACCCGCCGCATGCCGCCAACAGAAGGGCGGCGAGCAGCACGATAGTGATCAGCTTCAGTTGGCGAACGGATGAATCCGAGACGGTCAGAGACAGTTTGGACGCGGTGATGCGAGATTTCGCAGTAGAAAAGTGCTGTTCCATTGATCTGACTCCCCATCCATCGTGGATGTCTATCGTCGCGGCCGCACACTGCGACAGCGTAGCTTGCGGGGGGGGTTCAAATCCATTGTGGACCTATTTGGGGAGATTGGCAAAATAAGAATTGTTGCAGGCGGCTATCTCTGCAGTCCACCCTCGCCATAGCCTGTCAGCTCGACGTAGCCGCGACCGCCAACCGGTGCGCCGTCCATAGTGCCGCGCACGACGGTTGCGCCTTCATAGTAGGTAAAGGCGACATCCATCTCCTGATCGTCGATAAGCGGTTCGATCGTCAGCTCAATATCATGCCGCGGAATAGTGACGCGCCAACCGCTCGGATAGACGATACCGCTGTCCGGGCTGGTCCACTGCCCAGTCGGCGTCAAGGTAAAGTCGTCCTGAAAGATGGCGATTTGGCGGCCGTCGGGGAAGCTGAGCGTCCCTTCGAAGATTTCCTGGGTTGCGCCGGACTTTGTGCGGATTTCCGCAAACATCAGGACCACGTCATTGTCAAGGGTGACGGCAAACCAGTCCCAGCCCAGGGCGTCGCCGCTGAGCGCGGAAGTTCCGAACTCGTGGTCCATCCAGCTGAGGCCGGAAACGTCGATCTTGGTTCCGCCAAAGACGATATTGCCTGCAGTCTCCATGCCCACGAGGCTGTAATAGTAGTTGGCGTTGCCGGCCTCCGGCCCTTTGCGGCTGAAGCCGGCGTCACCATGAAGCAGGGGCGGCCGCGTCTCGGTGAGAGTGAGATCGATCGAGACGGGGCCGATTTCAGCCTCCGCCGCTGCCTGCAGGCGCATCTGACCCGGCCCGGTCTCAAAAGCGCGCCAGTCGTCAAGCCAGACCTGGTAGCGAGGCGCGCCGGTCGCCCCTGCGACGCCCCCGGCGCCGCGGCTGAAGCGGTCGAAGCTCAGATGGCGGCCATCAGCGGCGCTGGTAACGGCGAAATGCGCCATATAGATCTGTTGAGCGGCGAAATCCGACTGCCGGCTGGTTTCCCCCGGCGCAAGCGCGCTGCGGAAGAAAGTTAGTTGAAAGCCGTATGCACCGCCATCCTCGCCGGTCAGATTGCCGGTATAGTACCACCACTCGGTGGCGAAGTCGTTGTGCGCGCCGTGATCAAGTGGGAATTGGAACTGCAGCGGCTCGAGGGCGCGGGCAAATCGTTCGTCTGCGGGCCGGCTGAGGACATCGACGACGTCGGCCGAGGCCAGGGATGGCTGGGCGGAGGCGCAAGCGCCGGAAAAGAGCAGACAAATGAGGAGCCAAAGCACGAGCGGCATCGCCCCTCTGAAGTTGGACTGCCTAGAAATTCTTCCTTCTGGCTGAAGTGGAAATAGTCTGTTCACCGATATGGTTGCCATGGCATGGCGCTGAATGTGCCGAAAAGTGGGACCAGACAAAGGCCTTCCAGCCGGTTCGAACCGTCTCGGCAACGCGGCCGGCAAAGTCTGCCAGTGACTTGGACGACTACATTTTGGCCAGCGCCTGGTCAAAGTCGGCCAGCAAATCGTCGGTATCTTCGATGCCCACGCTCAAGCGCACAAGTTCGTCGGAGATGCCCAGCCCCTGCCGAATCTCGGGAGCTGTGTCATAGTAGCTGACGATCGCGGGCTGTTCAATAAGGCTTTCGACGCCGCCCAGGCTGGGACCAATGCGGGGGATGCGGCAGGCGTCGATAAAGCGGCTTGTCGCGGGGCCGTCGGCTTCGGCTTCAAAACTGATGACGCCGCCGAATCCGGACATTGTGCGGGTCGCGACTTCATGATCGGGGTGGCTCTCCAGACCTGGATACCAGACGCGGCGGATTCTGGGATGGTCTTCAAGATAGCGGGCGATACGAAGTGCGCTCTCGTTATGTTGGCGCATGCGCAGGCCCAGCGTTTTGAGGCCCCGCAGGATGAGATAGGCGCAATGGGGGTCAACGACCGCACCCAGAATACCCTGCGACTGACGCAGGGCAGTGGTGATGTCGAAACTTCCGGTGACACAGCCGGCAAGCAGGTCATTGTGGCCGGCAAGATATTTGGTTACGCTGTGGATTACGAGATCGACGCCATACTCAAGGGGGCGGATGTTGCAGGGCGTCGCAAAGGTCGTGTCGATGATGGTGCGCAGTCCATGGCGCTTGGCGATTTCGACAAGTCGACCGTAGTCAAGGCAACGCAGAAAAGGATTGGTGGGCGACTCGGAAAAGATCAGTTTGGTCTCGGGCCGGATCGCGTCCTCAATGGCATCATAGTCGCCGGGGGCGACGGTGGTACAGGAAATACCGAAACGGGTGAGAAAAGTATTGCAGAAGCCGCGCGTGCGGCGGTAGCAGTCTTCGGTCATAACAAAGTGGTCGCCCTGGCTGAGCAGGATGAACAGGGTGGTGGTGATGGCGGCCATCCCACTGGAGAGTACGAGCGCGTCTTCGGCCGCGTCGAGCGCGGCCAGCTTCGCCTCCACCGCGCGCACGGTCGGGTTGCCGTAGCGTCCGTACTCCTCCCGTTCCGGTACATCCCAGAACATGTGCTCTTCCATGTAGTTGATCAGGCTGGCGGTGTCCTTGAAGGTGAAAGTGCTGGTCTGAACGATGGGCACCGTAAGGCTGTCATGGGAAATGTAGCGCTCCTCCCCGGCATGGACTGCTTTCGTCTGGCTGGACAAGCTACGGGCTCCTGAATCGGGGCCTTGTCCGTTGGATCCGTCTGGGCTTGTAGCGCCGTCGGCGCGGGGAACTGCGCCGGAGTTCTGGGATATGGTAGTACCGGATGTTGACATGTTGTCTCCTTCACAACGCAATTCAGCTTGTTCACGGCGTCGTCAGCCACCTGCAGGCTGGTCTATGGGCAAAAAAAATCCTCTTCCTGCGGATACGCGGAAGAGGGCTGCGGTAAATATCTGGCGCATCTCATCTGCCGGTGCATCCGCACCGCCGGAATTGGCACCTGCCACACTGCACGAATCCGTCTGTACAGTGCCGGTTGCCGAGGCTTCAAAGGGCCGGCCCCTCCACCTCTCTTGATAAGAGTTTTGACAGGATTTCAGCGGGCAAAACTGCAGCTGGACCGAATTTGGGAAATCTTGTCAATTGGCTCGATTCAGTTGTTGGCGCCTATGTTACTCCTGAAAACGGTCCGATGTCAAATCTGAGGCGCATTCACAAGAGGCTGGGGCGCTTGAGAAGAGGCTCGCACCCACAACAGGCAAGGGCTGCCTGACAGACCGCTGCGGTACATCATCAGCCTTCTGTCCGGTTGATGTCAGTTGTAGGAAGAGGAATGAGCGCTATAGTGTGGTATGGTATACCTAGTTATCGTATGCCTGAGAAGTGCGGCCGTTGTTGAGAGCGCGCCGTGAGTTCCCTCAAAAGGAGTGGCTGATGAACAGTTTGAGTAATGTACCAAGAGTACCCAGAAGGTTGCCGAGCGGGTCGCCATTCGTTGTGGTGATCGTAGTGATTGTCGTCATCCTGATTCTGATGCTCTTCGCCCGCAATTTCTTCTACGCATTTGAGCGCGTAGACGAACAGGAGGTTGGTGTTCAGTTCCAGGGAGGAAGAATAAAAAACGTGGTGGGGCCAGGCGTGTATACCGATGTCGGCCTCTTTGTTCAGATTGTACGCGTTTCCAGCCAGGCGATCCCCTTCAACGTCCAGGATGAAGAGATCATCACGCAAGACAAGCAGCGGATTGGCCTGTTGGTGAGCGGCGATATCTTCCGCCCAAACATCAGCCAGGCGGACACAATCCAGGCGCTGTGGGCACAGTACAGAAGCATCTACCTGCAGGACGAACTGGCCCGCAACCGTATGCAGGACCAGGCGCGTCAGGCGATGAAGGTATGTGTCGGTGATCGCACATTTGACGACGCCGTCGTCGGTACGGCGCGGGATGTGTTGCGGCAGTGCATCGACGATGAGTTGAATGCACGAGCAGCGAACTTCGGTCTCAGAGTCGAGAACCTGGTGGTGCCGGATGTAATCCTGTCCGGGGCTGTGCAGACCGCGCTGGACGCCATCGTGCAGAGCCGGCTGGAGACGGAGAAGGCGGCGCAGGACAAGCTGCGGGCGGATGCGCAAGCCGATGCCGAACAGGCGTTACAGGAAGGCGAGATCCGCATCGCGCAGGCCCGGATCCAGGAGGAGGCCCGCCAGCAGACAGCCCTGGCCGAGTTGGAGGAGCAGAAAGTAGCCGCGCAAAAGGCCGTGATCGAGGCGGAGCGTGCCAACGAGCTTGCCCGCGTCGAAGCGCAAAGGTTGGTAATTGAAGCGGAGAAACAGACTGAGTTGCTAGCGGCGCAGCGCGACATTGAGATTGCACAGTCGCTGGCCATCGCCGCCATCGAACAGGCCAAAGCGAAGATCGCAGTGGAAACCGCACTGGCCGAACTGTACGCGGGGCGGCCGGAATATGTGCAGTTGCTGATCGCCCAGGCAAACGCGAGCGCGCTCAGGAACACCGACAAGGTGATCTTTACGGCCGAAGGCATGACCCCGACGCTGGTCCTGCCAGGTCCTGGCATCGTGCCGACGGTGGAGACCACGCCCCAGTAACGACGCGAGAAAGGAGCCATGCAGGGTGCAAGATGGGCGTCGATCTCTGGGTGAAAGAGGAGAACGGATCGCAGCACGCGCCCTGCTGGAGGCCGGCCTGGACATCATCGAGCGCAACTGGCGCTGCCGGGCCGGCGAGTTGGACATCGTAGCGGAGGAACGCGGCCCCGATTTCAGCGGCGGCGTGTCCGATGCCCGCTGGTTGGTCGTGGTCGAGGTGCGCACCCGGCGCGGCGATGACTACGGGTCGGCCCGCCAGGCGTTTACGCAAAAGAAGCAGGCGAAGCTACGGGAACTGGCGGCCTTGTACGTCGATGAAAAAATGTGGCGAGGCCCTTGGCGTATCGACGCAGTGGCAGTACAGATGGACCGCGTCGGCACGTTGATTAGCGTGGAGCATATCCGCCATGCCATCACCGGCTGAGCAGTCGCCGGTGATGGCGGAGCCGCCCCTGATCGTAATTCTTGGCCCGACGGCTGTCGGCAAGACCTCTCTCAGCCTCGCCCTTGCAGCGCGCTTCGACGGAGAGATCATCGGCGCCGACAGCCGGCAGATCTACCAGGGAATGGACATCGGCACCGCCAAGCCGAGCGCAGAGGAGCAGGCGCGCGTTCCCCATCACCTCGTTGACATCCAGCCGCCTGACAAGCAAATGGCGCTGGCGACCTATCAACAGATGGCCTTCAGCGTCATAGACGACACCCACCGGCGAGGGCGCGTGCCCTTTCTCGTGGGTGGCTCGGCCCTGTATCTGAGGGCAGTGACGGAAGGGCTGCAGATTCCCGAGGTCGCGCCCAACCCGGCGTTGCGGAGCGAACTTGAGGGCTTCGCGCAGGAAAACGGACGCGCCGCGCTGCACGCCCGGCTGCAAACGTCAGACCCCGTAGCTGCCGCGCAAATTCACCCCAACAATCTCCGCCGGGTCGTCCGTGCGCTGGAGATCGTCCAGACCACGGGCCGCAGAAAGAGCGACCTGGAAGCGGCAACGCCTCCCCCCTACCGCATTCTCAAGATCGGCCTGGACCTGCCGCGGCCACTGTTGCATGAGCGCATCGACCAGCGCGTTCACGACATGGTAGAGGCCGGTCTGGTGGAGGAAATGGCCTCGCTGCTGGCTGCTGGCTATTCGGCAAATCTGCCAGCCCTCTCCAGCCTGGGCTACCAGGAGATTGCCGCCTATCTGCATGGAGATATCACGCTGGCGGCAGCGGTAGAGCGCATCCAGATCGAAACCCACCGTTTCGTTCGCCACCAATACACCTGGTTCCGACGCATCCCCGACATCCACTGGTTCGACACAACCGAATATCCTCGGCCTGCCATTCAGAAACTGGTGGCAGGCTTTTTGGGTTGAACGGCAGCAGTTGTGGTGTCCGAGTACCAAGCCAGCAAGCCGCGGCGAAAGTTTAGCGGCGAGCCTGGCCTCGCGCTGGCTGGTCTGACGATGCGCGTCGCTTCATAGTCGGGTCGTAGGTGTTTTGCACGGAATTCGTGTCATAGCATTTTCTTGAGGCTTCTTGGGCTGACAGGCTGCCCGGTTGGAGGCCACTACGGTGCATTTCCAGTGTAATTGGGGGCATTAGCCAAAGATGGGCGGCTGGTAAACAGTACAAGTAGGGATTAATTTAAGGCATTGCGGGACTAGTCTATTCCCTGCTATAATGCAGGCCGAATTGTAGAGACGAGAAAAGCTTGGCCAAAGAACATTGAAAACTCTGAAAGGACGTAGCCGAAAGACATAACAATGGCTGGCACTGAACTGGCGCCGGACCTCACTGCTGCGGACTCCAGCGACCTGCCCAACCTTACAAACACAGAGAAAAACGGCCTGCCTACGGATAGCCCGCTTCTGCGGAGCATTCCGCTTGAGGCCATCCCCCCTGTCAGCGGCGGCAAGTTGTTCCTTCAGCCGCTGCTGAATCTTCACGAAATCAAAGCGCTCGAAGAATTGTACACGAGTCTGCCTGACAGTTTCAGCGCGGACGAGAGGTTAAGGATTCTGCGCGCCTACCTGGTCGCAAGCGACGCCCATCGTGAACAGGCGCGCATGACCGGCGAACCTTTCATCCTGCACCCAATCGAAGTTACCAAGATTCTGTCGGAACTGCAGCTGGACGCAGACACGCTGGCGGCTGCCCTTCTGCACGACGTGGTGGAAGATTCAGTCTACACAATCGAATATCTGCAAAAGAACTTCAATCTGGATGTTGCCGAATTAGTCGACGGCGTTACCAAGCTCAATCGCATCAAAGAGTTGAGCAATATGCGCCACAGCGTTGCCGATGAGAAGGCGGAAAGCCTGCGAAAGATGTTCCTGGCCATGGTCGAGGACATCCGGGTGGTGCTCATCAAGCTGTCAGACCGGGTCCACAATATGCGGACATTGGAAGGCCACCCGGAACACAAGCGGCGCCGCATTGCCCGCGAGACGCTCGAAATCTTCGCGCCGCTGGCCAATCGACTGGGGATTTGGCAAATAAAGTGGGAGTTGGAGGACCTCAGTTTCCGCTATCTCGAGCCGGTAACATATCGCAATCTGTCGCGGGCGATGGACCAGAAGCGGGCCGAGCGGGTTAGTTGGATGGATGAAACCCGCGAGACGCTGGCGAAGGCGCTGATTGAAGCTGGCATCAAGGCCGAGATTAACGGGCGTCCCAAGCATATCTACGGCATCTATCGAAAAATGCGGCGCAAGGATGTGCCGTTTGAACAGATCTATGATATCCACGGATTCCGCATTATCGTCGATTCGATAGCCGACTGCTACGCGACCTTGGGCGTAGTCCATAGCCGCTGGCGGCCTATACCCGGCGAATTCGACGACTACATCGCCAATCCGAAGGACAATCTGTATCGCAGCCTGCACACAGCTGTAGTCGGCTCAAATGGCAGGCCGATGGAGGTGCAGATCCGGACGCACCAGATGCACCAGGTAGCCGAGTTCGGCATCGCCGCCCACTGGCGCTATAAGGAGGACAAACAGCCCAATCACTACCTGGACAACAAGATCGCCTGGATTCGCCAGCTGATGGAGTGGCGGCAGGACGTGACCGATGCCCAGGAGTTCGTCAGCGGGATGAAGACGGACGTGTTCCAGGATCGGGTCTACGTCTTTACGCCGCGCGGAGATGTGATCGATCTGCCCAGCAGCTCGACGCCGATCGACTTCGCCTACCGGGTTCACACAGAGCTGGGTCACCGCTGCCGCGGCGCGAAGGTGAACGGGCGGCTGGTGCCATTGGAATGCCAGCTGCAGAATGGTGACCAGGTAGAGGTCATTTCGGCCAAGCGGGGCGGTCCCAGCCGTGACTGGATCAACCCGAACATGGGCTATGTCGCCACCACGCGCGCGCGGGGAAAGATCCGCACCTGGTTCCGCAAACAGGCGAGGGACGAGAACATCGCCCAAGGACGCCAGATCCTGGAAAAGGACCTGAAGAGGCTGAGCGTGGCCCAGCCTTTCGATTCCGTAGCTCGCACTTGCGGTTTTGACGACCTGGACGATTTTCTGGCTGCGATCGGTTATGGCGATGTGACGAGCCAGACCATTGCCCAGCGTGTCATCGAACATGAACGCAGCCAGCAGAGCGAAGAAGAACCAGAGCAGCCGGTCAAGCAGCCGCCCCAACGAACCGTCTCGATCGATGGTGTGCAGGTGGCTGGTCTGGACGGCGTCCTGGCGCATCCGGCGCGCTGCTGCAACCCGGTGCCTGGCGACCCAATCGTCGGCTATGTGACAAAAGGGCGCGGCGTTTCCATACACAAAACCAACTGTCCGAACATTGCGTCTCTGATCCGACGTGCCGACCATGCGCGGCTGGTTGAGGTGCAATGGGGCGCCAAGAGCGAAGAGATGTACCCGGTCAGCATCCAGGTCAAGGCCTACGACCGCGCCGGCCTGTTGCGGGACGTTACCGGCCTGGTGGCAGATGAAAAGATCAACATGCAGTCTGCAGAGGCGGTGACGGGGATGAAGAACAATATGGCCCTGATCAACGCGACCCTGCAGCTATCGAATATCTCCCAATTGACCCGCATAATGACACGGATTGAACGGCTGCCCAATGTGCTGGAGGTCCGGCGCCTGGTAGGATAGCAGGAGCGAGGATTAGCGAGGATAAGCGACGTTCCGCCAACGCCTTCGGGCTGTGCGCACAACCACGTAGATTCCCCTCTTTCTTCCTGGTCCCCATTTCAATCGAAAAACGAAACGACGCAGCCCCAACTTTTTTGCGATCCTGAACGAGGCGAGCGGAGCTTTTTACTCTCTTTTTGCATCTGGGCGGTCGGGCGCAAGCGCCCTCCCTTGTGCAGGGGCTGCGCCCCCGCAACGCCCCCCTACAAAACCATCCCTCACCGACCTTGTGTGCTCGTTCCAGCCGTGCGGCTCCACAACGTGGCTGCACGTACTGCAAGGGCTCGGGGACAGAGGCCGGAAACCTGTGTACGGCTGTCACAAAAAAGCAAGAGGCGCCCTCAGGTCTGAGGGCGCCTCGGATTTTCTATATGGAACTCTTGGGTTGGCGCAGGACGTGCGTCAGGAAATTGTCATCGCTTCCAAGTCGTCGATCATCTCGCGGATCACATCGAAGCCCGCCTGCCAGAAATCGGGATCGGTCATATCGATGCCCGCCTCTTCCAGAATCTCCTGCGGCCGTGCCGAACCGCCGCGAGCCAGCAACTTCAGATAGCCCGGCTTGAAGGCATCCCCCTCCAGCTGATAGCGCCGGTAGAGGGAGAGAACCAGCAGCTGGCCAAAACTGTAGGCATAGCAGTAGAAAGGTGTGTGATAGATGTGGGGGATGCTGATCCACTCATATTGGAATTCGTCTGACACCTCCACGCTGTCGCCGAACTGTTCCTGCAGATTCTCGAGATAGAGGCGGTTCAGCTCCTGGGGCGAAGCGTTCTCTTGGATGGCCTTGTGCGCGGTATTCTCAAAGATCACGAAGAATGCCTGCCGCAACACGGTGGCGTAGATGTCGTCAACGCTGGCAGCCAGAATCTCGCGCCGGACCAGTGGGTCCTTTTCCTCCGCGAGCAGCTGTTCGTTCATCACCATCTCGGCGAAGACCGAGGCTGTTTCGGCCAGCGGCAGAGTGGAGTGTTGGGTCAGGAGGGAGTGTTCCTCCGCCATCATGCTGTGGACGGCATGGCCCAATTCATGGGCGATCGTGGCCACGTCTCGCACCTTGTTGGTATAGTTCAGCAGCACGTAGGGAGTGATGCTCGGCAGAACAGTAGCGCAGAAGGCGCCTGCTCTCTTGCCCTTGCGAACCTCGCTGTCAACATGGTTGTCGTCGAAAACGCGTTGGGCTTTGGCCGCGAAATCGAGATCAAAGTTCTTAAAGGTATCGAGGACTTGCTCGACCGCATCGTCGTAGGGTATGTCCTTCGACGAACTGGCCAACGGCGCATAGATATCATAGCGCCGCAGCTTTTCCACGCCCAGCCACTTGGCTTTGAGTGAGAAATAACGCTGGAAGAGAGGCGCATTGCGGCGGGAGACTTCCAACAGGGCCTCAACAGCCCCGTACGGGACGTCGTTTCTGAGATTGCGCACAGCAATTGGTGAATCGTAGTTGCGCAGCGTGACATTCTCGTTGTGCCAGTCCTGCATCAGATTGATATAAATCTGCGCCAGAATCGGGGCCTCCTCCTTGTAGACCTTATAGATGGACTGGTAGGCGGCGGCGCGCATGTCGGGGTCAGTGGAGTAGGCGTAGGTCATCACTTCTTCGCGGGTCATCCGCTTCACCTCGCCATCCACCTCTAGTTCGAACTCGAGCCGGTTGGTCAGCATCGAGTAGATGGTGACGATTGCGTTGCTACCATTTGTATCTTTCAGGTTGATGACGCTTTCGGCAACTTCCTCCAGCATAAATGGCTTGGAAAGACGCATGGTCTCCAGGAAGTGCCGGAAGTCGGCGTAGTTTTCGGCATCCGGAAGCATGGCTTCGGCGTGCTCGTCATCCAGGGCCTTCCACCACAGGCTGAAGAAGAGCATACGGTTCTGTACTTCCGCCATAAACTGCTGCATGCGGTTGGTGTAGGTGAGGGCGTCGGGCGACTGTGTGTCAGACGAGAACCAGAGACTGCCGTAGGATCCGAGGCGGTAGACCAGTTCGGAGATCTCTTCGTACTGTCGCATCGCGTCGACTAACTGTGCCGGCTCCATCTTCTCCGAGAGCCCCTCTCGCAGCGACTCGAAGGCAGTGACCTTCTGCTCGACCTGCGCCAACATTTCTTCAATGGCGGCGGTGGAAGGGGTAGGTATGCCGGACCCGTTGGCCTCGGGATCGGGCGGGACGAGGGCCGAGAGGTCCCAGCCCGAAAGTTGATACCGTTCCTGCTTTCCTTCAGTGCGTACAGCCATGGGGAATATTTCCTTTTTCAGTCTTCCTTGACGAGACGCCGCAAGACGGTGTGCAGAATCCCGCCGTTCTTGTAATAGTTCACTTCAACAGGCGTATCCAGCCGGCTGGTGGCGCGGAATTCTGTCACTATTCCTCGCTCACGGGTGACGCGAACCGTATACTCCTGGTTTGGTACCATCTCTTCGGTCAGGCCCAGTATATCGAATGTTTCGAAGCCGCTGAGGTCCAGAGACTCCATATTCTGGCCGTCGTTGAACTGCAAGGGGAGGATGCCCATGCCGACAAGATTGGAGCGATGGATGCGCTCGAAGCTCTCGGCAATCACGGCCTTTACGCCCTGCAGCCACGGTCCCTTGGCGGCCCAATCGCGGCTGGAGCCTGTGCCATACTCCTTGCCGGCGAGGATGATCAGGGGCGTGCCCTCCTGCTGGTATTGGGCAGCTGCATCCCAGATGGCCATTTCGGTAGGCGTGCCCGCGGCATCGGTAATCTGCCCGCTGGCGGGAATATAGGCGGTGTAGCCGCCCTCGACGCCGTCGAGCATCTGGTTCTTGATGCGAATATTGGCGAATGTGCCCCGCATCATTACCTCGTGGTTGCCTCGCCTGCTGCCGTAGCTGTTCCATTCCGAGCGGGGAATGCCCTTCTCTGTCAGGAAGCGTCCTGCCGGGCTGTCCGGCGCGATGGCGCCCGCGGGGCTGATGTGGTCGGTGGTAGTGCTGTCCGGCATGACCGCCAGCACGCGCGCGCCGACGATGGGTTGCACCGGCGGCAAATCAGTGCCCATATCCTGGAAGAAAGAAGGCTCCTGTATATACGTGCTGTCGGCGCTCCAGGCGTAGAGGTCGCCGCCGGAGATCGGCACCGCGTTCCATTCTTCATTGCCCGTGAAAACGTTGCCGTACTGCTGGCGGAACAGGTCCGGCTTGAGACTGCGATTGATTTCAGCCTGAATCTCCTCCTGGCTGGGCCATACATCGCGCAAAAATACAGGCTCGCCCGTCGGGTCGTATCCCAGGGGGTCGTTGTCCAAGTCGATGTTGACGGTGCCGGCAATAGCGTAGGCGACGACAAGCGGCGGCGAGGCCAGGAAGTTGGCGCGAACATCGGGGCCGATGCGGCCTTCGAAGTTGCGGTTGCCGCTCAGAACCGACGCGGCCACCAGATCGGAGTCGTGGATCGCGTCGCGGATCGGTTGCGGCAGGGGCCCGCTGTTGCCGATGCAGGTGGTGCAGCCGTAGCCGACGGTATGAAAGTTCAGTGCCTGGAGGTAGGGAATCAGACCGCTCGCCTCCAGGTAGCTGGTGACGACCTTCGATCCGGGGGCAAGGCTGGTCTTGACCCACGGTTTCACGTCCAGACCGCGCTCCACGGCCTTCTTGGCGAGCAGGCCCGCGCCGATCATTACCGAAGGATTGCTGGTATTGGTGCAGGAGGTGATGGCGGCGATCACTACGTCGCCATGCTCCAGCGGGAAGTCCGTGCCCTTGAAGTTGACCTGGGCGCGGTTGTCCAGTTCCGCGCTCTCGAGACCAAAGCCCTGCGGGCCAACAGGCGCCGAGAGCATCCCTCCCCATTTCGCTTTCATGTCCGACAGAGCGATGCGATCCTGGGGCCGTTTCGGGCCGGCAAGACTGGGTCGCACCGTGTCCATGTCGAGTTCAAGGATCTCGCCAAATACCGGGTCGGGCGCGCCTTCGGTATGGAAGAGGCCCTGCTCCTTGCAGTAGCGTTCAACCAGATCGATCGCTTCCGGGTCGCGGCCGGTGTTTTCAAGATAGCGCAACGTCTCCTTATCAACCGGGAAAAATCCCATCGTTGCACCGTATTCGGGTGACATGTTGGCAAGAGTTGCGCGATCAGCCAGGCTCAACTGGCCCAGACCGGGTCCGAAATATTCGACGAACTTGCCGACAACGCCCTGCTGCCGCAGCATTTCGGTCGCCCGCAGCACGAGGTCGGTGGCGGTTGAGCCCTCCGGCAGTGCCCCGTTCAACTTGAAGCCGACGACGTCCGGCATCAGCATGTAGATGGGCTGGCCCAACATGACCGCCTCGGCCTCGATGCCGCCGACACCCCAGCCAAGCACGCCGAGCCCGTTGATCATGGTGGTATGAGAGTCCGTGCCCACGAGGGAGTCGGGGTAGGCCTCGGGCGCGGCCGCGTCACCGTCAGGCGAGGTCTGCACGACGCTTGCCAGATACTCCAGGTTTACCTGATGGACGATGCCGGTGGCGGGCGGCACGACACGGAAATTGTCGAAGGCGCGCTGGCCCCATTTGAGAAACTCATAACGCTCGCGATTGCGCTCAAACTCGCGCTCGGCGTTGAAGAAGAGCGCCGCGGCCGAACCGAACCGATCGACCTGCACGGAATGGTCGATGACAAGGTCAACGGGCACGACCGGGTTGATCTTGTTGGCGTCCCCGCCCATGCGGGCCATCGCGCTGCGCAGCGCGGCGAGGTCGACGACGCTGGGCACGCCGGTAAAGTCCTGCAGGATAACCCGCGCCGGCTTGAATGGAATTTCAACTTTGCCGGCGGTATCCGGCCCCCAATTGGCGATAGTTTCAATCGCTTCGCGGGTGATCTCGAAGCCCTCGGCCTGACGCAGAGCCGCTTCCAACAGCACTTTGATCGAGAAGGGCAGCCGGTTCACGTTGGCTGAGGAGACCTTCTCCAGAGCATCGAGCCGGTAGATGGTCACCGGCCCGGAGCGCGTGTGGAGCGTATCGCGTGCGTTGAAGTAATCCTGTCGAGCCATTTCGCCCCCTCTTGGAATGGTCTGGCTGTGACGTTCTGCGCTGGACGGGCCGGAGCGATCTCCTGCTGCCGGCCTTGCCAGCGTCCTGACGGGTTTTGCTTATGATACCCGTTGTAAATACAGAAAGCATAATTTTGAGAGCTTTATGTGTAGCGCGGGAGCGACCGTTTTTAAGAATGTTCGTAACGACTCAGCCGCAACTGGTTCGCAACCCTGATCGAGGCGAGCAGAGGTGTTCTCTTTCCCCTCATTGTTGTATTTTGGGCGGTCGGGCCTTCGGCCCTCCCTTGTGCAGGGGCTGCGCCCCCGCAACGCCCCCCTACAAAACCATCCCTCACCGACCGTGTGTGCTCTTCCCCGGCATCGTGTCTGGCGAACGGAGTCTACCCCCTCCACGTGCTGTCTCAGCCCCCTGACCCCTGCAGTTCCGCGCCCCCGCAACGCCCCCCTACAAAACCATCCCTCACCGACCGTGTGCATTCATAGCAACCTGTCGGCTGGCGAGCACGGCCGCGGCTGTTCACCAGTTGCGTCACCAAGAGCCCGCATGCTTCCAAGGATGACTGGCTGGTCAACTGCTGTGGCTTAGTAGTTACGAATGTTCGTAGCCGATCCGAACGACCGGCCGGTGCCTCTCTTAGCCGCAGAACAGAGCAGCCAGCGTTACTGAAGCAAGCCTGTCCACATTGTTGTCAACAAGACTGGTAGGCAACGAAAGTCAGTCCAGCCTTCCAGGACGTGCTGCCACAGGGCCATTTTGGAAGCAGGCCGGGATTGCAGAGATTTGGCGGGACTTGACATTTCGCCGACGGATGTACATACTCCGCTGGAACTTTCACGCTGATCCAAACAGTCTGTCAGCCGCCAATCGAGCAAAATTGCCGCGGTACAACGAGCGCCGTACGGAGAATCCCGCAATGCCCAAGTCTACGATGCAGTCTTTCGGAACCAGCGCTCGAATCGGACATGACTCAAGCGCCTTCTATGGCCGGAAGATGTATGAAGATGGTGATGCGGTAGAGAAGGATCCGTCGCCGGACAACACAGTCCCGCAGCTGGACCGCCTCTATACGCATAGCAGCACCTCCATGCACGAGCTGCCCGACAACAGTGTGCATCTGATGGTGACCTCTCCGCCCTACAATGTGGGCAAAGACTATGACGAGGACATGAGTGCGGACGAGTACCGCTATCTGCTGCGGGAGGTTTGGAGAGAGACCTATCGCGTGCTGGTGCATGGGGGAAGAGCCTGCATCAATGTCGCCAACATTGGCCGCCGGCCGTATGTGCCGCTGAGCGCAATGATAACAGCCGATATGATCGAGGTCGGCTTTCTGATGCGCGGTCAGGTCATATGGAACAAGCAGGCCAGCGCCGGCGCTTCCTGCGCCTGGGGCAGCTGGCGTTCGCCGTCAAATCCCGTGCTGAGGGATGTACACGAATACATCCTTGTCTTTTCCAAAGGTGACTTTGCGCGCCGGAAACCCGAGTGCGGCACGAAGCAGCCAACGATTGGCCGAGAAGAATTTCTGGAGTGGACCAAGAGTGTGTGGGAGTTCCCGGCGGGGTCGGCCAAAAAGGCAGGACATCCCGCGCCGTTTCCGGTGGAGCTGCCGGCCCGTTGCATCCAGCTGTACACCTACTCGAATGATGTCGTGCTGGATCCGTTTATCGGCAGCGGCACCACCGCGATTGCCGCGCAGGCAGCCGGCCGGCACTGGGTCGGTTACGACATCTCTCCGGAGTACGTGGCCTTGTCCTACGGGAGACTTGGCGTGCAGCCGGGGGCCCCGGCAAAAGAGGGCGTCGGAGAAGTGAGCGAGGAGAAGGGTGCGCCAGAATAGACGCCTGTCTTAACGTACGCAGTACATGAACTGGTAAACGAAGCGGCTCAGGTAACGGGCTGCTGCACCGCGCCGGCGTCCACGCGTGGGCTCAGGTGGGCTTGGCCGTCGGCGTGGTAGCTGCTGCGCACCAGCGGGCCGGATTCCATCCAGCGGAAGCCTCTTCGCTCGCCTTCGACGCGCAGCAGGTCGAACTGCTCTGGCGTATAGTAGCCAACGATGGGCAAATGGAAGCGGCTGGGCTGCAGGTACTGGCCGATCGTCATGATGTCGACGTCGTGCGCCCGCAGGTCGTCCATCACCACCAGGATCTCCTCCCAGGTCTCGCCCAACCCGACCATGATTCCCGATTTAGTGAGCGCCAGCGGATCCATCTGCTTGGCCCGCTGCAGGAGTTCCATTGAACGGGTGTAACGGGCCTGCGGCCGGACTGTTTTGTAGAGGCGGTCGACTGTCTCGGTATTGTGATTGAGGATTTCGGGCTTGGCATCCATCACAGTTTGGAGGGCGGGCCAGTCTCCCTTGAAATCGGGAATCAGAACTTCGACCGTGCAGCCCGGCTGCAGCCGCCGGATCCAATAAATGCTTTCGGCGAAGACCCAGGCGCCGCCGTCCGCCTGCTCATCGCGATTGACGCTTGTCAACACAGTGTGTTGCAAGTTCATGGCCTGGACGCTCTCGCCGATGCGCCGCGGCTCCTCCGGGTCGAGGATATCCGGTCGGCCGGTCTTGATCTTGCAGAACCCACAGGAGCGCGTGCACGTATCCCCCATCAGCAGAAAAGTAGCGGTTCCTCTGCCCCAGCATTCGCCGATGTTGGGGCACATTGCCTCTTCGCAGACAGTGTTCAGACTCTTTCCCCGGAACAGTTGTTTGAGCTCGCGAAATTTGGGCGTATCGGCTGAACGCACGCGCAGCCAGGGCGGTCTGCGGCCGCGCGTAAGCTGGCCCGGGCCATTGTTATCGACCACCACCGGCAAGGGGTGCAGGTCAACTACATTGCCCGGCAGTGCCCCGGTCGAGTCGACAGGTTCACGGGCGACCGGCGTTGGATCGGACGCCGCCGCCGGTACCGGATCGACACGCACTTTGCCGAAATCGTTAGTTTCACTGTGGAGACCCTTCGACGCTCTCTTCATGCAGCCTCACTCTTGCGTTTCTTTGCCCAGTGACAGACGTTAATAGTAAGACAAAGCTAACTGTTCAGCCAATGCCACCCCAGACGCAGGCGTGGCAGGTGTTTCACTCACGTCTCTATATTCTCTCTTTGTATATGGGCGGTCGGGCCTTCGGCCCTCCCTTGTGCAGGGGCTGCGCCCCCGCAACGCCCCCCTACAAAAACATGCCTCATCGACCGTGTGTGCTCATTCCAGCTGTGCGGCTCACATCCAAAGTGCCGCTTGCCGGCAAATGCACGATGAGAGCGCCTGAACAGCGCCGGGGATCAAGGGCTGGTCAAGACAGGCACCGCATACGGCTTAGCAGTTACAGATACGCAACAACGCACTGCTAAGAAACGGGATGGGATTCCCTTTCGACCAGAATGGTAGCGACGGTCATGCCGGCAAACATCCAGAACAGAACCGTCATATGCGGATACGTAAGGTTGAACCAGTAGTGATCGGCGATACCGCTGACAAGAGCGCCAAGGATCGCGCCGCCGAAACCCAGGAGTAACGCTTCACGTTCGGGTGCGACCCCGGCCCGCCAGGTGGTGATGAACATACTGAAGAAACCGATCATCACTGCCACAAAAATTACGAGACCCATGATGCCCATGTTCTCGGCCAGCGTAAGGTAGAACATGCTGACGCCGAGGTAGATGTCGATGTCGGGCACGCCCGAGAAGCCGACGCCGAAAACCGGATAGCGGCGGATCAGTATCAGGGCGTCTTTGTACTCGCCAAAGCGCATCTGTGTGGCCACGTCCTCGCCGGCGAGCCCTTCCAGCAGCCGGGCAACATAGTCCTGGGTCTGCGGCAAGAGAAGAAGAAGCAGTCCCATTACAATTCCGATCGGCAGCAGACGCCGATATTTCAGCACGGCCGGTACAGAAAGCGCTGCCACCATGCCAAACAGTGCAGACCGGCTGTAGGTCAAGTAGAGAGCGAGCACGACCGTGGCGAAAATCAGGACAACCAGCCATCGGGGGAAGAGAGGCCGCGGGGACAGCAGCTGCGGCCCGACCATTGCTGCGGCCAGGATCATCATGCCGCCCAGCACATTGGGGTCGACCGCTGTTCCGATTGCCCGCATGGTGCCATTGGGGTCGTCTTCGATCCAGCGCAGCGCGCCGAAGCCGCTGGGGTAGTCGAACCGTGCCAGTTGATTGAGCACTCTGACGGTCCATGTTTCGGGAATGACGTAAAAGAGCACTGCGATTGATGCGCACGCCCACGCCGCCAAAAACAGCCAGCGGACCACCCAGTTCAGTTCTCTCTGCGAGCGAACCGTGTTTATGACGACGAAAAAGAGGCCGATGCCCAGTAGAATCTCGCCAAAGCGGCGGATGATGGTGGTAGTAGGCCGGCTGTGGGACATGCCGTAGACAAAGCTGAAGATTGCCATCAGCATAAACAGCCCGATCAGCAGCCCGATCGGCGAAATCTGAAACTGGCGGGCCCGCGTCGCCTGTGGATTCCGGGCCGAGCGCGCAAGGGTGAACGCCGGCCTCCCTGCCACCAGTTTGAGTGCCCAGACAAAGACAAGCGCGCCCAGCGCGGCATCCAGAAAAGTCGGTTTAAAGCCGAGGCGAAACGGCAAGCTGGCGAAGGGCAGAACAAAGACAACGCCCACCAGCGCCACATAGCCCCAGTGCGTGTCCATGAGGATGAGCGTAGCGCCAACAATAGCCAGCGCCAGCACCAGTGCGATGAGCGGCCCTGCCACCCCTATCAGGAGGGTTATCGTCACTGCGCCCGCTGCCACCAGCAGCCCGATAGCCCCGCGCCGGACCAGCGGCCTGGTCGAAAGTATAGTCCCGGCAAAGTGAGCGTAGGCGGTCTGAATCATCCCCGCAAGTATACCACAGCGCCCCCCCACCTTCCCGCCGCCAGTCCCCGTAGGGGCACCCCTTGTGGGTGCCCTCCCCCCGTGGCCGCGCCCTCACTATCCATCCGTAGGGGCACCCCTTGTGGGTGCCCTCCCCCCTGTGTCCACGCCCTAGCTATCCATCCGTAGGGGCACCCCTTGTGGGTGCCCTTCCCCCGTGGCCGCGCCCTTCCTATCCATCCGTAGGGGCACCCCTTGTGGGTGCCCTCCCCCCTGTGGCCGCGCCCTCGCTATCCATCCGTAGGGGCACCCCTTGTGGGTGCCCTTCCCCCGTGGCCGCGCCCTCACTATTCATCCGTAGGGGCACACCTTGTGGGTGCCCTCCCCCCTGTGGCCGCGCCCTCATTATCCATCCGTAGGGGCACCCCTTGTGGGTGCCCTCCCCCTGTGGCCGCGCCCTCGCTATCCATCCGTAGGGGCACCCCTTGTGGGTGCCCTCCCCCCATGGCCGCGCCCTCGCTATCCATCCGTAGGGGCACCCCTTGTGGGTGCCCTTCCCCCGTGGCCGCGCCCTTCCTATCCATCCGTAGGGGCACCCCTTGTGGGTGCCCTCTTCGTGGGCTCGACTCCGTTGATGAAACCTCGACACTTTTCCTCGAGCCCCGCCCAGCGCTGAAATGGGCCCCAGAAACTGGCCCGCGAGACTTATTGTATAATGGACATGATCACCCAGCTCGTGGAGCGCCGGCCCAATGGTCAAGAATCAACAGCGGCACAAGCCTGCCTGCACGCAGCCAACATTCAAGCCAGCATCGACGCCCGCGACAGCGCCCTAGACAACGTCTTCCGCGAACGCCTATCGCGCACATTCAGATCCGAGAACACATCCCTCAACCAGTATAACCTGGCGCGCCACCTGCAAACCGACTTGACCCCCTACTGCGACATCTCCAGCCATGAAATACCGCATCCACCCCAATGCACCTAATTCTTCCCATTCCGTGGACCCAACATTGGGACCCACCACACCATAAACCACGACCATGACCTACTACTTTCCCTTCATGGACAACGCCGGTTTCATCCTGCTGATCCCCGCCATCCTGATCGTCTGGTGGATCGTCACGACCAGCACACCGTGGAGACGCAGAAGACACCTGTGGAATAAACTTAAGCAGCTCCTGTCCCCCAAAGACCGTCACAAACCGTGACGGCCTAACCCTCTTGCCTCCCACCGGCAGAGAGAGCATAGGAGAACCCCATGTTGAAGATAAACCTGGTTGTATTGCTCGCCCTCTTTGTCACTGCCTGCAACCCCATACCGCAACTGCCGCAACACCTCACGAGGTGTTCCACGGGTAGTTTAGTCATGCTGCCAGGACAAAGCGCAGAGGGGTGGGTTTCAGATGACTTACCCAACTATGTCGATATAGTTGGCGCAAACTCTGAACTGGATGGCGAAACACTCACGGCTGTATTCCACCTGAGAGGAATCCCCCAGCGGTTGGAATTTAACCGAAAAGGCGTGCCGGATAACGGGAATTATACGCTTAACTTCACAAGATTTCTGGCTTCTGAGAATTTCATAACAAAACGTTAACATTGGATTTGGGGCGTAATCTTGAGCGTAAAGAGGCCAGAACCCGGAATGGTATGGTGAGCCCCAATCCTTGGACCACGAAACGGGAAAAATAAGGTGCATCCGGACGGATGCGGTCTGCCGCCATCAGAGCACGAAGTGCTCTTCCGCCGGCGTGCGATAGTTGAGACTTTGATGTGGTCTCTCATGGTTGTAGAAGTCGAAATATACGCATAAGCCGGTTTGCAGCTCACGCACCGTGTCATACTGGTTGAGATAGATGTTCTCATATTTGACGCTGCGCCATAGACGTTCGCAGAAGACGTTGTCGAGGGCGCGGCCGCGGCCATCCATGCTGACCTGAATGTTGGCTGCGAGCAGGCAGGATGTGAAGGCATCGGCCGTGAACTGTGCGCCCTGGTCGGTATTGAAGATTTTGGGCCGACCTTTGCTGAGCGCCTGGCGCAGAGCATCAAGACAGAAGATGCCGTCCAGGGTGTTGGAAAGCTGCCAGGCGAGTACATAGCGGCTGTGCCAGTCGATGACAGCGGCCAGGTACATGAAGCCGCGCAGCATCGGCACATAGGTGATGTCAGCGCTCCAGACCTGGTTGACATGCGTAATCGGCAGATTGCGCAAGAGATAGGGATAGCGTTTATGCCCCTGGCCCGGAGAACTACTGCTTCTCCTGGGGTAGATCGCCTGAATGCCCATCAGACACATCAACCGTCTGACCCGTTTGCCATTGATCGCATAGCCCAGTCGGCGCAGATAAGCAACCATCTTGCGCCAGCCATAGAAGGGCGTGCGCAAGTACTGCTCGTCAATCAGGCGCATCAGATGCAGGTTCAGCGCTGACTCGGGAACCGCCTGATAGTAGATGGAGGAACGGCTGAGCCCGAGCAATTTGCCCTGGCGCCGTACACTCAGAGTCGGGTCTGCTACATCGACCATACACCGTCTCTCACGGACCGAAGCGGGCAACTTTTTTTTTCAACCACTCAAGTTCCATCTTGAGCCGCCCGATCTGTTCATAGAGTTCTGCTTCCTGCGCCTCCTGCTCCCGTTGCTTGCGCTCGCCGTTCGTAGCGAAGACGCTGGGCCCGTCTTCCAGCAGTTGCCGTTTCCAGGCCCTTATCTGATTGGCATGAATCTCGTGCTCACTCGATAACTGGCTAATCGTCTTACTGCCTTCGAGCGCTTCCAGCGCAACCCGAAACTTGAAGGCCGCCGCGTGTCGCCGCCGTTTCTTGACCATCGTTCTGCCCCTCCACAGGCTCGGTGAATTGCTCCATTATACACCTTAGCTTGTGGTCCAGTTTTTGGGGCCCATTTCAGAGCATGAGATTCATTTCATGCTCATCCGGGTACACACTGGACGAAATCGCGGCCCAGCAGGTCGTCGTGGGCGGAGAATGTGATGGTGGAGTTGGGGGTGATTCCCGGAATGCGACTCACTAGAGTAAGCGTGTTGTCTTGATGAGAGATTACCAGATCGACATTTTGCTCGAGGGGGTCCATCATCAGTGTTTGCTCATCGGAATTGGGGTTGAATTTCAACACACCGCCCCGAACTGCGGCATTGACATCGCGCATTATGCCGCGCGAGTTTTCTGTAAACCGGGTGGCGGCATAAGAAGCCTGTAGCCAGTAATCGAATTGGTTGAGCGTAAGATTGGGGTCGCCATCAGTATTGATCGCCACAACCCACATGTACTCTATGCGGTTATCCGGGGGTTTATACGCTTAACTTCACAGAATTCGGGGCTTCGCCAGCAATAATACAGTTAGCATTACTGGAAAAGGGGTGATACAACAGGGGGTAGTTGGGCTGACTGTACAAAGCATGAAGGCTTTGGCTTTATGATTACAGTTTGTATTACTGGAAATAGGAAGCGTTTGTCCACCGTAGTAAGTCTTATGTAATTTGTGGTACTATACAATTGCCCCAACCGACTGTACTCTTAGACACAGGGCAAGCCCTGACCCAATGGATTGTGACAACATTATCGACCTCTTAGAGGCCATCGCAATTTTCATTGGGCAGGTAGTGAGACTATGGGAGCGCAGCCCCGTAGGGGTTTGTATCAGTGTGGCTATCATGCCTCTTGTCCTTACTTGCCTTGTAGTGTTTCCGTGGTTATTCAAGGCCAAAGTATTGCAAAGGACAAGAGAAGAAATGATGGAAGAAACTAGAACAATAGAAAAAATTGACACTCGAACTGGGGAAAGAACCTTTGAAACGGAACAGAAGCGGCTCACCAAAATTGGGTAGACGTTTCATTAGTCAAAAAGGGGATGTGAAATGAAAGACGAGAAAGTGATTGGGGTGAATCCCGACGAGATATACGGTGCCGCGAAAGCCACCCAATTCCTTTTTGTGGAATTAGCCGTCGCTTTGGGGTACGGTGAGCATTTCTCAAAGAAGGCCAAAGACATGGAGCGTGCGCTCATGGAGAATGGGTTGGTAAGTTTATCTGATGGTTCCCAAACTTCGACCTCAGAAGATTTCCCTTACTATTACAAAGGGATACGATCCAGCCTTCTACATATTTCGGACCTAATTGATGATAAGTTGGGTTTGGGGAAACCGCCAGAAAACCAAGCCCAGTTGATGCCTGAGTCAGCCACTGCCACTGCTGACGTAGAAGGAGCTTGAGATTTAGCGGGGTTCTGCTTCGAAGTGGCCAGCCCACAGAAAAGCCTACCAATTTAAGGTAGGCTTTTCTAGTTGGATGTTAGTTTCCCCTAGCTATTCTAGGGTCTCTCTTAGCAGCTTCTAAATCAGCCATCCTGTAATGGTAATTTAGAATTATTTCAGCAGCTTTTGTTATTGTCTCCCCTCTGGTGGAGCTTTCACACATAGAGACTAGGCGTTTCAACGCTGCATCTCTGGCTTCTTCGATTGTGGGGGACTTCTGTTCCTCAGGCACAGCAATTCTCCTATTCTTGGGGAAGGCACAATAGAGGTCAATCCAACAACAAGGCTACCATAATTATGGTGGCCTTGTTCAATTGGGGGCGAGGGTGCGAGGCCCAGTTGACCGGGCCTCACGCTTATTGAATCGGTATAGTTGCCTTGCTACGTTTGTTCGTTTACCGGAGCATTTCCGCAACTCTTGATCGCCTTGATGTTGTCGAGGCAACCGGATTTGTTGACGTAACCTTCGCTTGAGGCACCGATGATCGTGTTGTTGGCAGCGTAAAGCGTCCAACGGTACTCACCTACTCTATCTTTATAAAGGACAAATCTCATGGGTTCTTCTCCTAAAAAGAATTGGCAGACCTTCATCTGCCGCTACATGTACAAAGGCTCGGAATGGGGTTTCGAGATCGTGGCTGAGGACTTTGATGATGCTCAGGCCAGACTATATGCGCTCCGTCAATTCGGGAAGGTAGACGGTATCAAAATCGTCGACATACCTGCGGTTCCTGGTGCGGGATGGTTCATAGAAACAGTCAGGCTTGTGCGCAACTTTTTTCTCGGTCAAGGCGGGATGTATGGGTGATTTCTCACCAAAGCTCCTTTCACTGTGGCAGTCGGGTGCGGTCTGGAATGTGGTCTCTATGACATGCCATACGAACAAGTGTACCAAATCACATGTGGTTTGTCCAGTCTTTTGTGTTAGCGTTTTGTTTGATCCTGTCAATATTTCGTCGAATTTGACATTTCAGCCAAGATATGCTATTATGTGGAACCTCAGAATTCCTCGTGAGATAATGAAAGGAGAAGAGGTCATGGGCACGCATAATGGTGAGACGACGATCAGTACCTTCGAGTTCTTCGAGATGTTCCCGGATGAGGACACTGCCATCGACTACCTTGAAGACTTGCGCTGGGGGCAGGGTTTGTATTGCCCCCATTGCGATAGTGAACGGGTCAAAAGACTCAAGCAAGTACCTTATTTCCTGTGCAACGATTGTAGGAAAAAGTTCACTGTCCGCACTGACACAGTATTTGAGAGATCGCATGTTCCTCTACAGAAGTGGCTATACGCGATGTACCTCTTGGAGACTTCGCGTAAAGGTATCTCCAGTATCCACCTGTCTAAGCAACTTGGGGTCAGACAGGCGACTGCTTGGTTCATGCTGCACAGACTACGTGAAGCGTGCGATGTTGAAGCTCTACCACTTAGTGGTACGGTGGAAGTGGACGAAACATTCGTAGGTGGTAGCAAGAAGAACATGCACTACGAAAGGAAGATTACGTTACCACCCGGGTCAGTAGGTGGTAAGGAAATAGTGTTGGGGATGCGCGAACGCGAGAGTGGTGAGGTAATCGCGTACCCTATCCCGGATACCACTTCGCGTACATTGAATCGCGAGGTATGGAGGAATGTGGAGAGAGGCTCCACGGTCTACACTGACGACCACTATGGCTACAACAATTTGGATAGGCACTTCAATCACGAATCAGTGAATCACACTAAATGGCAGTTCGCTGACGGTGATGTAACCACCAATGGTATCGAGAGTGTGTGGGCTGTACTCAAACGAGGGTATAAAGGCGTTTACCACCATTGGTCGTGCAAGAACATGAGGCGGTACGTCAACGAGTTCGTATTCCGCCTAAACTGTAGTAAGAGGTATAATCACACCATCGACAGGCTTAATCACCTTGCTAGGAACGCGATAGCGAAGAGGCTCACTTACGAGGAGTTGACGGGTGATTAGCGACATAGGAGGTAGGTATGAGCAAGGAAGAGAAGCCCAAGGTAGACAAGGAGGCGCTTGACCGTATAACGAAAAGGGTGCTGGCATTCAGACCAAGCAAGCACAGAAAAAAGAAAAAGGGCAAGCAGGAAGGACAGGTGAAGCCACCGCCAGAGCCACCGCAAGAATAGCGGTGGTTTTTTGATTGGGCAGTTGACGTAACAAAATATCCGTGCTAGGTTGACGCTTGCCACAGCAGTGTGCCCGTGGAGACACGGGTTTTCTATACTCTTGAATTCGAGTGAAGGCGCATCGCGCCTCCTTGTTGATTCAAGGTGTATAGAGACTGCTGTGGCAAGCGTCCTTTCACTCACTCAGCAAGGAGGCACCGCTTTATGGAAATAGTAGGCGCATTTGTAATAATCGGGTTGGTAATTTGGGGAATCGCTGCCATTAACGCAAGCGCGACAAGGAGTGCAGAGGAGGCAGAGCGAAAGAGGCAGAAACACTTCCAGGATAAGCACACCCAGGAAACGCCAGCGCGACGCGCCCTTATTCTTCAACTTTACCACGAAAGACTTGACCTGAAAGAAATCACCTTTATTCTGCGCAAAGCTGACTATAGAGGGGTCTTAGGGGAGGAAATAACCATGAAAGAAATAATGGATGAGCACGCGGAAATTCAGATCGACAAGCACATGGAGATACATGAAGAGGACGAGCAAGAACAGGAAGAGGAAGGGCAGGCATAGTGACCGATCAAGACGCCCATCGTAGACACGACTGGGAGATAACGCATACAACAAAGAAGCACGTACTCGTTGCAGTCTATATCGAAACAGAATATTGCACTAAGTGCAATGCGAAACGCGTCATACAGTACCCGCCAGGGATGCTCTTGGAGTCAGAACCAAAACCTGTACCTAAGTTCTGCCCAAAAGCAACACAGTCTTTCAATGGTAACTAGAATCAGTTAGCTCTTTACTTTGTGCGGGAAATGTGAGAGGAAACTCTCATAATCCTATTGTTTAACTCTTGACATTCATTCCGTTATGGTATATCTTAATTCAAATGTCCCCGGTGGGATTCGAACCCACAACCCGACCCGTTCCAAGAGCCTGCCTCTACCGTTGGACCACGGGGACATAATAGCACCCTGGGAGGGATTCGAACCCTCAGCTTCAACGCCGGTGTCGTGATGCTTTATCCGTTAAGCGACCAGGGCTACTCAGAAACGACTGGCACTCCTCCGCAAAAAGTGGTGCCAGTCGTTTCGCGTTCAAGTTAAGACGAGTATAACCCAATGAGGGAAACCAGCGCAAATCGTAGTGCAAAACCACGCCCGCGTGCGTAAACCCTGAACCATGACGTGGGCCCCAAAAACTGGACCACAAGCTAAGGTGTATAGTGGAGCAATTCACCGAGCCTGTGGAGGGGCAGCACGATGGTCAAGAAGCGGCGACGACACATGGCAGCCTACAAGCTCCGCCTTACGCCGGAAGCCCTAGGATTCAGCAAGACAATCAGCCAGTTATCCAGTGAACGCGAGATGCATTCCAACCTGAATCAACCCTAGATCTCCACCTCCCCCCAAGCCGCACACGCCACAACCGCTCCCTTCACCGCCTGCCTGCCCCCACGCAAATTGCGGGTCAGCATCAATGGCCGCATTCATCCAGATCCACCTCATTTCTCCCTTCCCGCGGTCCAAACATCGGACCCCCCAGTCCAGCATATCATCTGCCCCAGAAAACATACCAGACAAAGTATAAGAGCCTCACAAACTGAATTCTCGCGATATAATCACCTACATCACCGACTTCGTGTTTTTCCTATTCGTCTTCTACATCCTCACTGTAAATTGGCACGGCTAAGTTCCGCCAGTTCAATACAAAACGTCGCCCCTGTCCTAATACCTGAATCAGAACCAAAGAACTTATACAGAATATCGAGGATCAGACATTCATAAAGTATGCGGTTTTGCTTGACTGTCACCTGTTTGCGCGGCCCCCGACTCCCGCCACTCTATCAGATTTCAAAGAAAGAGCACTCGTCCAATGGTGCGAATTAGCCCCCAAGAAAAGAAAACACTCCGACATTTTCCGCGCCCCTTGAAAAACCCGGTCATATGTGCTACACCTTGTGCATGACCGCCGCTACCTCCCCCAAACCCCGACAGCCCCAGCATAACGAACCGCCCAAATGATACGTCCGCTTCCACACCTACCTCACCTTAGGCCCGTCCCATACCCTCGAATCTACTCTTGGCTTGCGGGCAAACAGCAAGCGTACATCCTCCTCCACCGTCAGCAAACAAGCCGCCAAATGGCGCTGAAATAACGATGGGGTATACTGTGCCAACCGAATAGCCTGGCATCATGCCGAACTTTGGCACGCACCAACCCTACGCCCTCCATCCATCGATGACCCAAACCGCCCCCAGCAGACGCCTGCAAATCACGCTCGAACCAACCGTACTGCGGTGGGCGCGCGAACGCGTCAACCTTTCCCCCAAAGAGCTGGCCGAAAAGTTGAAAATCAAACCGGACCGTGTCACCGAATGGGAGCAGTCCGGCAAAATCAGCATCGCCCAGGCCGATAGACTCGCCGCCAGGACCTACACGCCTCTTGGCTACCTCTACCTGCAGGCTCCCCCCGACGACAGCCTGCCGATCCGCGATTTCCGTACCCGCGGCGGCGGCCCGCCCACGCGTCCAAGCCCTAATCTTCTCGACACAATCCATCAGATGCAGCGCCGCCAGGCCTGGATGCGCGACGACCTCATCGAAAACGAAGAAGACCCCCTCCCCTTCGTCGGCTCCTACAGCCAGCGCGACGACCACACCAAAGTCGCCGCGGCCATGCGCGATGCCCTCGGCTTGAACCCAGGCTGGGCCGAAGAACAAAGAAGTTGGCGCGAAGCGCTGAGTTTCCTGCGCAGCCGGGTCGACCAGGCCGGCATCCTCGTCGTCTTTAACGGCGTCGTCGGCAACAGCAACAGTCGCAAACTCGATCCGAAAGAGTTTCTCGGATTTGCCCTTGTGGACGAGTACGCCCCCCTTGTTTTCGTCAACAGTGCGTATTTCATCGCCGCTCAGACCTTCACCCTGGCGCACGAACTGGCGCATCTGTTTGTCGGTGAAACCGGACTGTCCGCTTTCGACAAGCTGATGCCTGCAAACAACGCAACCGAACATTTTTGCAACCGGACCGCCGCCGAATTCTTAGTGCCCGAGGAAGAGTTGCTGGCCTACTGGCCTACCGTCCGAAATCACAAAAACCCATATCAGAAGATCGCCCTCAGATTCAAAGTCAGCGCCATCGTCGCCTCCCGCCGCCTCCTCGACCTTGAACTAATCGAACGCGACACCTTCTTTTACTTCTACAAAAGGAACAAGGGGCAGGGGAAAGGACAAGCCACCACAAGGTCCAGTGGGAATTTCTGGAACACACAGAGGTGGCGCATTGGTCCTCGTTTCGCGAGCGCGATCGTGAGGGCGGCCGCGGAAGGGCGACTCTTGTATCGGGAAGCCTACAGCCTCACCGGTTTGAAACGAAACACCTTCGACATGCTCCGTCAGCTCGGCGTCCGCTTCGAGTTGGCATCTTCCCCTTGAATTCCCACCACGGCCCCGTCACCCACGTCACCACCCATACCCCCAAGCCAGCAATAACGCCGAAAACCTCCCCACAACCGCAAATCAACCCCCTCATCCAGACCCAACATCACCCCAACACACCAAAAACAGCGCCCCAAAGATTAGAACCCACCCCCAAATTGACCCCAATTTCTCAAAACCCCTTGAAAATCCCGATCATATGTGCTACACTTAACACATGATAAAATATATCTTCCCTCAACAGTGTCAACCTTACTCCAACAGATCGCCCAATTGGTACAACCGCTTTCAAACCTATCTCACCTTAGACCCGTCCCGCACCCACGAATCTGCACCTGGCCTGTCGGCAAACAGCAAGAGTACCCCCTCGGCCACCGCCGGCAAGCAAGCCGCCGAATGGCGCTGGACAGAACGCGCCATCGCCTACGACCTGACCAACCGCAAAGAATAGTCCGCTCTCAAGGCTTTCCGCACTGTCTAAGCCCGCAATCTGCAGCCGCATCACTCACCCAAGCAACGACCACCGACTTTCGGCTGGCCGGACTTGGACAGTGAGGCAGAAGAACTCCTTAACCCGTATAACCCCAATGAAGGAAAACCTGACAACGAATAAAATTGCCGGTCTTGAAAGAGCCGCGCAATCTCTCGGCTGTGCGCCACATCTGCTAAGAAACTTCGTTTCCGCCGGCCGCGTCCCCCGACCGGAATTCTTGGCGCACTTCATTGCTCTTGACGTGAAAAATGCAAAAAAAGTCGGCTCAAGAAAATTTATTTCGCCCGCTTTTACCCGACATACACCTACTTGACCCGACTTGACCCGACTTTTCCGCTATTGCCCAAAAACGCCGTTCATATGCGCTATACTAAAGAAATGACAAATGATAACTCTCCCAAAGCTTGGGAGCAACAGCCGGATGAACCGCCCAATTGGTACAACCGCTTCGAAATCTACCTCGGGTTGGGCCCGTCTCGCACACCCACAGCTGCCTATCGTATTTGGACGGGCGGCAGCAACAGCAAACTCTCCAGTACTGCCAGCAAGCGGGCCAAAGAATGGCGCTGGGAAGAACGCGCCATAGCCTACGACCGGGCCAACCGCGAAGAAAAAGCCGCTTTCGAGGCCGCACGTGTAGCCGAAGCCCGCCAACGCAACCGACGCCTTAATACCAAAATCTTCGAAGCCATCTCCGTCATCTTCGACACTGCCGACTTGACCAACCTGACCAAAGAGGAAGCCCGCGCCCTCCTCCCTTCCCTTCGCGGTTACCTCAGAACCGCGTCCGAACTCCAACGCCGCGAACTACAATCAACCCAGGACACCGACCAACTCCCCGCTTCCAGCGACTGGCCGGTCCTCGACCAAGAATCAAAGAAAGTCCTCCACCTCTACAACGCCGATGAAGAGTAAACCCAAAAAACATATACTTGACGGTCTCGGAAAAGCCGCGCGCCCGCTCAACTTCTCGCCCGAACAGCTCGAAAACTTTGTCGCCGCCGGCTACGTCCCCCAACGCAAACAGCTCGAATTCCATGCAGCCGCCCGCCTCTGCGACCGCCCCGACGGCCCCACCCAGATCGGCTTCGGCGGCGCCCGCGGCCCCGGCAAATCCCACGCCTCCTTCGCCCAGCTCGCCCTCGACGACTGCCGCCGCATCCCCGGCCTCAAAGCACTCTACCTCCGCCTCTCCGCCAAACAGGCCCGCGAACAGTCCGACGACCTCCGCCGCGTAGTCTTGAAAAGAGTCCCGCACCGCTACATCCGCTCCGAAGGCCTCGTCACCTTCCCCAACGGCTCCCGCATCGTCATCGGCCACTTCCGCAACGAAAACGACGTCGACCAGTACCTCGGCCTCGAATACGACGTCATCCTCATCGAAGAAGCCACCACCCTTTCCGATACCAAATACCGCGCCCTGCGCGACTCCAACCGCACCAGCAAAGACTTCCGCCCCCGCATCTACACCACCGCCAACCCCGGCGGCATCGGCCACGTCTGGTACAAAAACCGCTTCGTCGACCCCTACCGCAACAAGCAGGAAGCCGACACCCGCTTCATCCCCGCCACCATCGAAGACAACATCGTCATCGACCCCGACTACCGCCGCAAACTCGAAGAAAACACCGGCTGGAAACTGCGCGCCCACCGCTACGGCGACTGGGAAATCGCCGCCGGCCAGTTCCTCGACAGCTTCCGCTACGAAGAACACGTAATCGAACCCTTCCCGATTCCGCCCGAATGGCACTGCTTCATGGGCATGGACTACGGCTACAAACACCCAACCGTCTTCCTCCTGCTCGCCGAAGACGGCGACGACAACATCTACGTCATAGATGAACACGTCCAGAGCGGCTGGCTGCCCCAACAGCACGCCCAAGCCGTCAAGGCAATGGTCGAAAGAAACGGAGTGTCCGAGGAAGCCCTGTGGCACGTATATTCCGGTCCCGACATCTTCGCCAAAAGATCAGAGCTCACCATCTCCGACCGCTATAACGAGGAGGATCTCTATTTCAACAAAGCCGAAACCGACCGCATCCAGGGTGCAAACGAAGTCCGCACCCGCCTGGGCAACGTCGACATGGGCATCCCCCCTTCCCTCTTCATCTTCAACCGCTGCCGCCGCCTCATCGAATGCCTGCCCAACCTGCAGAATGACCCCAAAAACCCCGAAGACGTCCTCAAAGTGAACGTAAACGAAGAGAGTCTCGGCGGCGACGACACCTACGACGCCCTCCGCTACGCCGTCACTACGCACGTGCACGGCAGATTGGCATTCGCATGAGCCGCAACCCTTGCGCCCATCATGCAGACCGAACCAAGGTGCTCCCCCCATCCTCACCTCTCTTCACTCTCTCTCCGTTTTGTGGGCGGTCGGCCGCCAGCGGCCCCCTTTGTGCGCCCTCATCGCAAGGCAAATCAACGGGAACCGTGCAACGCATAGTGCGCGGCCGTAAGTTCAAACGGTCTGTGGCGACTGGAGGGCCGGTTATTGGCCGGATAAAGGCGACATTCGGTACAGGAGCCCCTTGTGGGTGCCCTGCGCGGGCTGGCCCGCAGGTGGCGCTTAGTTACGTTCGACCGGCGGTGATCACGTGTAGCAGTTGGGATAACGGCGATGAACTGGTAGAATTTAACGCACTTTCCATGTGATCGCCGACGTGATTCAACACAACAGGCCATGACAAGACAAGAACAAAGATCGGACGGGTATACCGAAAACATCGTCGTACCGGAGACCGATCGGGCCCTCATCGAGCGCTATCGCGACGAACCCGCGCCGCTGCTGCCGGTCCTCCACGCCTTTCACAATCGCGACGGATTCATCGGCGCTGGAGCAATGGAGGCGATCGGCAAGGAGCTGCGCATCCCCCTTGCAGACCTGTACGGTACCGTCACCTTCTATCACCATTTCGCACGCGCCGAGGGCGGTCTGCAGCGACCGCGCGTCTGCACGGGGCCCGTCTGCTGCCAGCGCGGCGCCCTGGAAATCGTGGAAAGCCTCGACGGAGCCGAGGAGATGCCCTGTTCCGGCCGCTGTGACGACCCGGTGCCTGTCCTGATCGGCCATGAAACATTCGTAGCGAATGCGCCGTTTCATACGCTGCAACGGCGCATATCTTCACCTGTGCCGGTGCCCAACCCCGGCGGGCGCGAGGAATGTGTCTTCGCCGCTATCCGCGAACCGGACCGGGAAAGTCTGGACGGCTACCGGCGCAGCGGCGGTTACGAAGCATTGGTCCAGGCTGTGCAGGAGCAGAGTCCGACCGATGTGATCGACGTGCTCAAGGAATCGAAACTGGCCGGCCGGGGCGGCGCCGGATTCCCGACAGGAATGAAGTGGCAGTTCGTACGCGAGGCCCCAGGCGAGCCCAAGAGCATTGTCTGCAACGCCGATGAAGGCGAACCCGGCTGCTTCAAAGACCGCGCCTTGATGGACCATGACCCCTTTGCCGTGATCGAGGGCATGACGCTGGCAGGCTACGCAACAGGAGCCGACCGGGGATTCCTCTACCTGCGCTACGAATACCCGGAAACAAACGCACGACTGGAAAGCGCCATCGAAGATGCCGAAGAGGCCGGGCTGCTGGGGGAGGACATACTCGGCAGCGGCTTCACCTTCCGTCTGTATCTGCGGCGCGGCGCAGGCGCCTACATCTGCGGTGAAGAGGGTTCGCTGCTCAACAGCCTGGAAGGCAAGCACCCTTTCCCCCGCAACCGCCCGCCCTATCCCACCACGAACGGCTTTGACGACTTGCCCACCGCCGTCAACAACGTGGAAACACTTTGCGCGGTGCCGCAGATTCTGCGACGGGGCGCTGAATGGTATCAGGGCCTGGGTCTGGGAGACCATGCAGGCACCAAGGTAATCAGCCTCTCCGGAGATGTGCAGCGTCCCGGCAACTATGAAGTGCCCTTTGGGTTGCCGCTGCGGACGCTGCTCTACGGTTGGGCCGGCGGGCCGCTGCCGGGGCGGACTTTCCAAGCCGCGACGATGGCCGGGCTGTCCGGCGGCTTCCTGGCGAGCGAGGCGCTGGAGTCGGTCACGCTCGACGAACCGAGTATCCGGGCGGCGGGCGCGATGCTGGGCGCGGCCGGGGTGATGGTCTTTGACGACAGCCGCGATATTGTGGACACCGCCCGCCAGGCAATGGAATTTTTCGCCCACGAAAGCTGCGGCAAATGTTTCCCCTGCCGCATCGGGACGCAGCGCCTGCTGGAACGCCTTTCCGGCGGCGGCCCCAGCGAGCTTGAGGACTGGCAGCGGGAGATCAGCGATATAGGCGAGGTCCTGGAGCTGAGCGCGTGTGGGCTGGGCATCGCGGCCGGCTTTGTCAGCGATAGCCTGCTGAGGAACTTTCCCGAGCAGGTCGCTGAGTTTCGGGACTGAGTCAGGAAAGGACAGAGATTCCCGAAACAACTGTAAAGGGTATCAATATATGATGGTCAGAGCCTGTCAAACACAGCCGCGAAGCATATCGATGGCTATAACCTGATGAAAGCCCAGTTACGGAAAACACTTTATGCAATCGGTGAATGAGTCCCAGCCGCTGCCTACGCTGACACTGGACGGGGAGCAGGTTGCTTTCACGCCCGGCGAAACAGTCTATGAGGTGGCGGTGCGCGCCGGCAAGGCCGTCCCGACGCTCTGTTATGACCCGCGTCTGGAGGCCTTTGGCAGCTGCCGGCTGTGTGTGGTTGAGGTGGCAGGGCAGCAGGTGCCTGTGGCTTCCTGCACCACAAAGGCGGAAGCGGGTATGGAGGTAACCACCGCCTCGGCGCACGTCGAAGGGCTGCGGCGTACTTTGCTTGAACTGGTTGCCTCGGAGAACCGTGAGGTTACGGTGGACGCGCTGCGGGGTCATGCTTCGCAGGAGTTGGGCACGCTTGTACAACGCTACGACGCCGGCCGCGGCCGTTTCGAAGGCGCGCAGTCGGGCAGCAGCCGCCCAGACGACGGCAACCCGTTTATTCTGCGGGATTACGACCTCTGCATCTCCTGCTACCGCTGCGTGCGCGTCTGCGCCGAACAGGAGGGCGACTACGCGATCAGCGTCGCCAACCGCGGCTTTGAGACGCAGATTACAGTCGAGTTCGGCGGGCATTTGCAGGACTCGGCCTGCACATTCTGCGGCCAGTGTGTGCAGACCTGCCCCACCGGCGCGCTCGCCGACAAGAAGGCGCTGCGCTTCGCCGAGTAGCAAATTGACCGCGGCGGAAGGTAGCATGTGAGTGGCGCTTTTCCGACTCGGCGCTTTCCTCCTCTAAAGGACTTGCTGATGAACACAACTGCATCTGAGACAAAGACAACCCGAACAATCTGCGGGTACTGCGGCGTTGGCTGCTCGCTGGACCTGGTGACCCGCGACAACCGCATCATCGCGGTGCACCCGGCCTTCGACGGCCCGGCCAACGAGGGCGCGCTGTGTGTCAAGGGCCAGTTCGCCTACGACTACGTCCACCATCCGGACCGGCTGACGCACCCGCTCGTGCGCGACGCGCAGGGCCAGCTGCAGCAGGCGAGTTGGGATGAAGCGCTTGAGCGGGCGGCGCAGGGCTTCATGGATGTGCTGGAAAAGCACGGGCGCCACGCCGTGTACGGTGTCGCGTCCGGGCGCACGCCCAGCGAAGCAAACTACATGATGCAGAAGTTCATCCGCGTGGGGTTCGGCACCAACTATATTGACAACTGTAGCCGGGCTTGACACGCCCCGACAGTCGCCGGTCTGGCGGCAACAATCGGACGCGGGGCAATGTCCAATCCGCTGGCGGACATGGAAAAGCCGGATGTGATCTTCTGCATCGGCACGAATATGACGGAGGCGCACCCGGTGGCGGCCACGCGGCTGAAAAAGGCGCTGGTGCGCGGCGCCAAGATGATCGTGGCCGATCCGAGGCGCATCCGGCTGGCGGAGATGGCCGACATCTATCTGCCAATCCGGGTGGGCAGCGATACCGCGCTGCTGCTGGGGATGGCGCACGTGATCGTGCGCGAGAATTTGGCCGATCAGGAGTTTATCGCCACCCGAACCGAGGGCTATGACCAGCTGGTCGATCATCTGCAGGAAAAGACGCCGCAGTGGGCGGAGACCATCACCGGCGTGCCAGCCGCTTTGATTGAGGAGGCCGCTATTCTGTACGGCTCCGCCGACAAGGGAGCGATCTATTATACCTTGGGTATCACCGAGCACATCTGCGGCGTGGAGAATGTGCAGAGCCTGTGTAATCTGGCGCTCTTGACCGGCAATTTCGGCCGCGAAGGCACCGGCGTCAACCCAATGCGCGGCCAGAACAACATCCAGGGGGCCGGGGACAGCGGCGCGCTGCCCAACAACTACGCCGGCTTCCAACCTGTAGACGATGCGGCCAATCAGGAAAAATTTGAGAAGGCCTACGGCCGCAAGGTCGACCTGGAAAAGGGTATCACCAAGGTGACGGCGCTGGACCAGTGCGGCGACACGATCTTTGCGATGCTGATTGATGGCGAAAACACAGTCGTCTCCGACCCCGATCAGAAGCACTGCATCCATGCGCTGAAGAGCTTGGATCATCTGGTCGTGATCGACATCTTCTTGACCGAGACCGCAGAGCTGGCCGATGTGGTGCTGCCTGCCACCTCCTGGGCCGAGACCGACGGCCATTTCGTGAATACCGAGCGGCGCATCCAGCGCGTACGCAAGGCTGTGGATCCGCCGGGCGAAGCCAAGCCGGACTGGTGGATCATCGGCCAGATCGCGCAGCGAATGGGTATGCGCGGACTGGACTACAGTTCGCCCGTGCCTATTTTCGATGAACTATGCGAGCTGGCGCCTATTTACAACGGCATCGACTGGGAACTGGCGGACGGCGGCCAGTACCAGTGGCCGATCCCCTACCGGGGCCATCCGGGCACGCCGCGCCTGCACGAAGATGAATTCATCAACGGCCGCGGCAAGTTCAGCTTCACCGACTACCGCGATCCGGCCGAAACAATTGACGAGGCCTACCCGCTGTGGCTCACAACCGGGCGGCGGTTGGAGAGTTATCACACGCGCACACAGACGGGAAGATCGGAGGGCATCAACCAGTTGCTGCCGGAGGAGACGCTGGAGGTGCATCCGAGCGACGCCGCCCGCTACGGTCTGCACGACGGCGGCTGGGCCAAGATGAGCAGCCGCCGCGGCGCGGTGGACGTGCGTGTTGAAACAACGAGGCGCTCTCCGCAAGGAACAGTGTTCGCCAGTTTCTCATTTGCCGACGTGCCCATCAACGTGCTGACCGGCTCCGGATATGATCCGATTACGCAGACGGCAGAACTGAAAGTTTGTCCGGTTTTGGTTGAGCCGATTGGAGAGAGAGTGCCGCTAGCCGCGGACTGAGTTGAATGAGGGCTGCAGAACGCAGCGGCTGATCTAACGACGTCGTCATTGACTATTCTTTTTTGCCTGATACACGATGGCTACAAGAATGACCAAGCCGGAGGCATTTCATGCGCGCAATTGGCGTTAGAGAATTGAAGACGCACGCTTCAGAAATCATGCGCAAAGTGCGAGAGGAACGGGTCAGCTATACGATAACCTACCGGGGCAAGCCGGTGGGCGTTCTGCTTCCGCTTAAGGAATATGACGAAAAGTCGCCAGAAGCAAGTCAAGATCCCTGGTCTGAGTTAGAAAAGTTACGCGCTCAGATGGCGTTGATGCCTCCGCCAGAGAAGAGTCTGATGGATGCCCTTTCCGAGATGCGAAGGTGATGCCGTTGGCTAAAGCCTGCCCAACAACTAGCGCACTCTCTGGCCTCCATACATTTGATTCTTCCTCTTGCAGTTCTATGCGGTGAAACCAAATGATTCCTCGCGTCGGAAGCAAGGTGCGCGCCCGCATCACGGTTGTGGAGCAGGGGCGCCGCAGAGAGAGGGATGACCAGCTGGCGACGGAAGAGCCGCTGGAAATACGCCTGCAAGCGGCGGGCGAAACGCAGACCGTTGCCGTGACGATGCGCACGCCGGGCAATGACTTTGAGCTGGCTGCCGGGTTCCTGCACAACGAGGGCATCATCAGCGAGCCAGCACAGCTGAACGGCATCACCTACTGTGTGGACGCCGATATCGACGCCGACCAGCGCTACAACATCGTGAACGTCGGTTTGCGTTTGGCAGGCCTGCCGGAGTTGGCGACCCTCGAACGCCATTTTTATACGACAAGCGCGTGCGGCGTCTGCGGAAAGGCCAGTCTCGACGCCATCGCGATGCGCGATTGCCCGGTGCTGCCGGCAGGCCCAGCAGTCAGCCCGTCGTTACTGACTGCGCTGCCCCAAAAACTGCGCGCGGCACAGGGACTTTTTGAAGCGACGGGCGGGCTCCATGCAGCCGGTCTGTTCGACGCAAGCGGCACGCTCATGTGCCTGCGCGAAGATGTGGGCCGCCATAACGCCGTCGACAAGGTGATCGGCTGGGCGTTTATGCAGCGCAAGCTGCCTTTGCATGACTGTATACTGTTGGTCAGCGGCCGTGCTTCCTACGAGATTTTGCAGAAGTCGACGGTAGCGGGGCTGCCGGTCGTCTGCGCCGTGTCCGCCCCAAGTCATCTGGCGGTAGACGTGGCCCGGCGCTTCGGCGTCACGCTGGTCGGTTTCTTGCGCGAAGAACGGTTAAACGTCTACGCGGGCGCGCAGAGGATCCAATGGAACGGGCAGATAGGCCCGGAGGAGATCGATAGTTCGTGACGGTTGCTTCTTACCTGCCTCTCTCTTCGCACGGTTTGCCACCCCCCAGAACTGCCAGACATATTTAGCCAGTCAAGGCATGATCACGTTTCGTCATCCGGCGCGAAGCTATACATTTGATCATTCGGGGTATATGTGTCAACATAATCGGACCGTTAGCATTCATTTTTCATACTTTTTGACTTCGATCCACTGACTTACTTGTATGAACGCTGCAATTACGGAGATAAATCGGATATGAAACGGATTTTCCTTGTTGGCCTGTTCCTTGTCCTTTGCCTGGCCGCCGGCCTCTTTTTGTCCGGCGAACGGCTTGCGACCATTCTCGACTCGAACCTTCGCTCCGGCGAAATGAATCTTTCCAGCAATGGAGAGGACGGGGTCAAGATGGCGTTCCTCCAGGAAGAGGAAGTCGCGGAGTATGTGCCAGGACAGGTGCTCATCCGCTTCAAGAAGACGGTGACGCGGGAGCAGATCTCTGATTTTTACGCCGAATACGGGTTGTCGGAAAAAGACAATTTGGACAACAATCTCCTGGACGCGGATCAGGGGCTGCGACTTGCGGGCGTGCCGGTAGATGTGGACGAAAGTCTCATCGAGGTGTTGGAAGGGGACGAGCGAGTCGCCTTTGCCGAGCCGAACTACCTGCTGCAGATAAATGAGACGCCGCCTTCAGACCCACTGTTCGAGAATCTTTGGGGGCTGCACAATACCGGTCAGACCGGAGGCACTGCCGACGCCGATATCGACGCGCTGGAAGCCTGGGAGATTGGCACCGGCTCAGACGATGTAGTAATCGCGGTAATCGATACCGGAATCCATATTGAACACGAAGATTTCCAGGCCAACCTGTGGACGAATCCGAAAGAATGTCCGGGGGGCGTAGGAAAATGCGTAGAGAACGGTGTGGATGACGACGGCAACGGCTATGTAGATGATTTCCACGGCATAAATGCAATCAACAACAGTGGCAGGCTGCTCGATGACTACGGTCACGGGACGCATGTGGCCGGTATTGCCGCCGCGGCGGGCGACAACAGGAAGGGCGTGGTCGGCGTCAGTTGGAATGCCAAAATCCTCGGCTGCAAGTTCATCACGGCATTTGGTTCCGGCACGACATCCAACGCCGTCAAATGCTTTAACTACATCCATGACCTTCGCAACAAACAGAAAATAAACATACTGGTTACCAATAGCAGCTGGGGCGGTGGTTCGCCCTCCAGGGCCCTGCGAGAGGCGATGGGGCGTGTAGATTCGCCGCTTCATATCTGTTCCGCAGGCAATTCCAACTCCAATCGCAAGCTCTACCCGGCCGCCTACGATTTGGACAACATTATTTCCGTGGCCGCAACTGACCACGATGATATCTATGCCGGTTTCTCCAGCTGGGGCGAAGATTGGGTCGACCTGGCTGCCCCCGGTGTAAATATTCTTTCAACCATTCCGGACGGGCGCTGTCCCATGTGCCTGCCCTCCGGCTATGGGGCCACGAGCGGCACGTCGATGTCGGCCCCCTACGTTACAGGCGCGGCCGCGCTGATCTGGTCAGAGTTTGAGGGATTGAACAACCAGCAGGTTAAGCAGCGCATCCTGTCTGGCGTCGATCCACTACCGCCCCAGTCAAAGAAAACGTTGACAAACGGGCGCCTGAACCTGTTCAACTCGATGGAGAAGGACTCGACGCCGCCTGCGACGGTGACGGACCTGTCACCATCAGGAATACTATTGACCAAGATCCTTCTCTCCTGGACGGCCACGGGTGATGACGGATTCACCGGGCAGTCGACTGCCTACGATGTCAGGTACGACACAGCGCCGATATCAAACGCCACGTGGGATTCCGCCCAGCGTGTGGAAACGGTTCCGATCCCAGGCGCCTCCGGAACAAGAGAAACACTGGAAGTGACGGGGCTGGAACCGGACACAACGTACTACTTTGCTCTGCGGGTAGCTGACAATGTAGGCAACGTATCTGATCTCTCCAACATAGTCATCGCTCGAACCAGTGCGGGAACGATCGTCTTTGAGGACGACATGGAAAGCGGCGCCGGCAAATGGACTATCGAAGACGCCGACGACAGCCTGTGGCATCTCTCCAGTCTACGCTTTAACAGTCCGGAAACATCCTGGTACTACGGTCGGGAGAGACAGCGGGATTACGATACAGGCAAGGAGAATGAGGGCAGGATCACGACCGGCGTTATCGACATCGCCGGCGCCGACGACGCCTTGCTAACCTTCTACGAGTGGAGTGAGCTGCAAAGTAACATCCGCTATGACCGCACACGGGTGCAGATTTCCACTGATGGAACGACGTGGCGAACGGTCTTCGAGTCCCACGGCACAGATGGACGCTGGGCGCGACGAGACGTTGACCTGAGCGAGGCTGTGAAAGAAAGCGGCTCGATCCAGGTTCGGTTCTGGATTGATACCGTAGACGAAAGGTTTAACGATAACGAAGGCTGGTATATCGACGATGTCCAGGTTCTGACTGCCAAGCTGCAGTTGCCCGGCGAGAGGCAACTCCTGCCCAACCTGTTTGCCCAGTCGATAAATATTGGCTTCAACCCCGCCGAGCCGTATGCAGGCGAAACGACAACCATCCACGGGACGGTCCTCAACAACGGGAACGCCGATGCCCGTGCAGTCACTGTACAGTTTGTAGATGTCACCGACGAGGACGCGGCAGTACCGATCGGCCTGCCTCAGACGATTGCTGAGATTCCGGTTGGAGGCAGCGGCGTGGTCCAGGTGCAGTACGACACCGAGGACAAGGGCGGCGAACGCAGCGTCCGCATGGTCATAGATCCCAACAACTTCGTTTCCGAGCGCAACGAAGCGGACAATGCGGCTAGCAGAATTCTGGACGTAGCCGAAGCGCCCGCGCCGAACCTGTACGTTGATGCAGACAACATTGGCTTCGACCCGGCCTCACCGCAGCTCGGTGCGCAGGTCACGATCCTGGCTACGATAGTCAACAACGGAACCGCAGACGCGACAAGCGTAATTATCCAGTTCAGGGAGGGTAGAACCACGCCCGTCGCCTTGAACCAGGTGATCGACAGTATTCCCGCCGGCAGCAGCGCAGTGGCAAGCGTTACCTATGATTCCGGCTCGACTTCGGGCGATCCGAGTTTCACGGTCACCGCAGATCCTGACAACTTCATCACTGAGTTGGACGAGACTGACAATACAGCAAGGAAGACCCTGGCGCTGCAGTCGGACGCAGAACCGAACCTGGAGCTCTCAACCAGCAATATCGGTATCGCCCCGTCCAACCCGGTGCAAGGTGACGAAGTCACAATCTACGCGACAATCCTGAACGCCGGCAATTCCGAAGTGCAGGATGTGCAAGTACAGTTCCTGGACGCCAACAGAAGTCCTGCCGCGCCGATCGCGGCACTGCAGGTCATTCCAGCGATTGCCCCCGGCAGCAGCGGTGTGGCTTCGATTCGATTCGACACGTCCAACCGCAGCGGCGACCAGAAGATTCAGGTGCAGGTGGATCCGCATAACCTGATAGCCGAATCCAGTGAAAACGACAATAGCGCCACGGCCACGCTGAGTGTGGAGCACGGTCCTGCCCCGAACCTGGTGGTTGTGGCCGAAAATATCGGCTTCAGCGCTACCGAAGTGGCTGCCGGCACACCGGTTACCATCTACGCGACGATCCTGAACACCGGAAGCGCGCGCGCAGAGAACGTGAATGTGCAGTTTGTGGATGTGACCAGCAACAGCGTGAGACCTGTGGGCGAGCAGCAGGTGATAGAGGTCATAGAGCCCGGTACGTCGGCAGTAGCTGTCGCGCAATATAAGGCAGCGGGTGGGCAAGGCTCTCGAACTGTTCAGGTGGTTGCCGATCCTGGCAACTTCATCCGAGAGGTCAGTGAAGAGGACAACGAAGCCAGCGCTTCCCTGAATGTAGGCAGCGCCCCGGCGCCGAATCTGTTCATCCATAGTAACAACATAGCCATATTCCCGGACCAGCCGGTAAGTGGAGAAGAAGTAACACTAAGGGCAGTTGTCGGTAACAACGGATCTGCGCCGGCCGAGCATGTATCGGTGCAGTTCTTCGACATCTCCAGTGGCGAAGCCCGGCTCTTGGGCAGCGAACAGACGATTTCGGAAATCGGCGTTGGCAGCAGTGGCACAGCAGCCGTGACCATCACAGAATCAATCTCGGCCGACAGACCTATAGGAAACCGAAAGATTCAGGTGCTGGTGGATGCCAACAATCGGATCCGCGAATCGAACGAAGAGGACAATACGGCCAGTCGCCTGTTGACCCTCCAACCTGAGCCGATGCCCAACCTGGTGGTACTGGCTGAGAATATCGGTTTCAGTCCGGCCAATCCCCGTGTAGGCGAGACGGTGACGATCCTGGCGGTCGTTCGCAACGACGGCGACGTAGTTGCCAGGAATGTGGTCGTACAGTTTGAAGATGTGAGTGCAGGGCGCCCGACGCCAATCGGAGAGGCGCAGGAGTTGGACAGGATCGCAGTGGGCGGCAGCGGTGTGGTGACAGTGAAGTTCACCATACCGGACGCCGCAGGCACCTACAAGGTGCGGGTCGTAGCCGATCCGGGCAACTTTATAGATGAAACGGACGAAATCGACAATCGGGGCACGCGCAGTCTGGAAGTTGGTACCGCGCCGATGCCCAACCTGGTGGCGATCTCCGATAACATTGGTTTCAATCCGCCCGCGACTTCGGCCGGTACCGACGTAATCGTCTCGCTGACCGTAGTGAATAACGGCGCTGCCGCTGCCGAGAACGTGCAAGTTCATTTCACGGACGTAACCGGTGGCCGCCTGAGTCCCATAGGCGATATACAGACGTTGCCCTCCGTTGCCGCCGGCGACAGCGCCATCGCAAGCGTGATCCTCAAGACGGCTGGGCGCGCAGGTGAGCGACGCATCAGAGCCAGTGTTGACAGTCTGTCGATAATTCCCGAGAGCGATGAAACTGACAACAGTGCCAGCAAGACGTTGGTCATCACAGCGGGAGCTTCGCCCAATCTGTCGGTGCATGCCGCCAACATCAGCTTCACGCCCACGCATCCGAACTCGGGCGACGAGATTCGTGTGCGCGCGGTAGTTGTCAACCAGGGCGGAGAAGATGTTGGTGAGGTCGATGTCCAGTTCCTGGACGTGACCGATGATGAGGCAGTGCCGATCGGTCAGGGTCAGTTGATTGCTTCGATACCAGCTGGCAGCAGCGGGATCGTGGAATCGGTTCTGGACAGCCGTGGCAAGGCCGGTGAGCGCAAGATCCGCGTCGTGGCCGACCGCAGAAATCTCATCTCCGAGTCTGACGAGACGGACAATCAGGCCGAGGCCGCGGTTACGATCAACCCGCCTGTGATTCCAAATCTGGTAATTGATTCAAGCAACGTCGGCTTCCATCCCAGCAGGCCGGTAGACGGCGATCAGGTTACGATCAACGCTACTGTGCTGAACGAGGGCGGCGGCGACGCCAGTGAAGTTATCGTGCAGTTTGTGGAAGGCAGCGGGCAAGGTGTGCCGATCGGCGAACCTCAGGTAATCGATCGGATACCGGCCGGTAGTAGCGGTGTTGCCCAGGTCATCTTCGATACGGACGGCAAAGACTCGCCGACCATTCAGGTGATCGTCGATCCCAACAACTATATTACGGAAACGAAAGAGACCGACAACAGGGCGTCCGCTGCGCTCAAGATGGCGTCGCAGCCGCTCCCGAATCTGGCTATCAAGAGCAGCAATGTTGCCACAACACCGAAGTCGCCGCGCGAAGGGCAGAAGATTATTCTGACTGCGGTGATCGTGAATCACGGCAGCGCGCCGGCACGCGACGTGGATGTTCAGTTCATGGATGCCACGGAACGGCCCGCGGTCCCGGTAGGGGCGGCGCAGTCGATCTCGTTAATCCCGCCCGGAGGCAGCGCAGCCGTGGGCGTTGTCTACGACACGACCGACAGGGAGGGTTCTCGCCGACTCCGGGTGACGGCCGATCCCGGCAACTATATCGAGGAAAGCAGTGAAAGCGATAACACGGCCAGCAAGTCGGTGGCGGTGTTGGAACGGGCTGCGCCGAATCTGATTGTGCAACCCCGCAATGTGGGCTTCAATCCGGCGTCCCCGACCGAAGGCGACCGCGTGCTGGTCCGAGCGATCGTCCTCAATGACGGCGCCGAGGATGCTGCTGATGTGGTGGTTCAGTTCCTTGACGTGACGGAAGCAGGGGTCGTGCCAATTGGTCAGCCGCACGTCATTGGCTACCTGGCGGCAGGCTCGAGTGCCACAGTGCCCATCATATATGACACTCTGGACAGACCGGGCGATCGCCGCATCCGTGTCGTCGTCGATCCGAACAACTTCATCCGTGAGAGCAGTAAAGAAGACAATCAGACTGTTGTTACCTTGCCGGTGCAGGCCGCGATGGCGCCGAACCTGGCGATGCTGTCGGGCAACATCAAGTTTGTTCCACAGTCACCGGAGATTCACGATGTGGTGACTGTCTCGGCCACGGTGCTCAACAACGGCACCGAAACGGCCCATGATGTGATCGTGCAGGTACTGGACGTAACCGGCGGCGGGTCGGTACCGGTCGGCACGGAACAGCTGCTGGATGCAGTTCCGGCTGGCGGCGGCGGTACGGTTGAAGTTTCCTTTACGGATACCGGTGAGACTGGAAGCCGACAGATTCGGGTGGTCGTCGATCCCAACAATGTAATTGCCGAAATGAATGAGCGGGACAACCAGGCTACGCGGGGGATCTTCATCTCGCCGCCGCAGCTGGCCGACATAGACTTTGGCGAAGACGATGTTGAATTCGATCCTGAAGAGCCGGTCGAGGGGAGCGAGACGACGATATCGGCGAAGATAACAAACCGCGGCAACGCTAATGCCAGAGGTTTCGTAGTACGCTTTATGGACGTTACCGAACGCGTGCCCAGACCTATAGGCGGTCCGCAGCGAGTCGACCAGCTGGGCGCGAATGACAGTACCACCGTTTCAGTAACCTACGACACCGCAGGCAAGGCGGGCGAACGCAAGATCCGTGTGGTAGCCGATTCGGAAGATGCGGTCGAAGAGCTGGACGAAGAGAACAACAGGGTTGAGAAGGTTCTGAGGGTGCGTACCGCTTCCCAAGCGTCCGATGAGGCGCCGAACCTGACGATCCTGCCTTCAAACATTCGCTTCTTCCCGGCCGTACCTGCACCCGGAGACCCGGTCACGATTACGGCAGTTGTTCGCAACCAGGGACAGACGGCGGCGGCAAACGTGTTAGTCCGGTTTGAAGACGCCACCGAAGACGAAGCAGTCGAAATTGGCGAATTCACAATATCGGAGCCGATTCAGCCGGGTGCGCGTGAGCTGGCGGTGATTACCCTCGATACGGGCGACCTGGAAGGTAATCGCATCATTCGAGTGACCGCCGACCCCAACGACGTAATCAGCGAGACCGCCGAGGACGACAATTTCGCCGAGCGCACACTCCGCTTCAGTTCGGGGGCGCAAGGGAATTCGGGAGGGTCGGAAACGGACGGTGTGGCGTCAGCATCTGCCGCTGAAAGCGGCGTGGGGGGGCCCAACCTTGCGCTGAACGCCCAGGAAGTCGTGGTAAACGTGGCGCGGGCCGGTGAAGGCGACCTGGTGGTTGTCGCCGCAACGGTGCGCAACGAAGGCAGCAGTGACGTGGGCGGCTTTAGCGTCCACGTCCTGGATGAGTCCGACAATCTCAACCCGCTCGGTTCGCCGCAGACGGTAGAGCGCCTGGCCGCCGGTGAGGAGGTCACCGTGCGCACCACTTTCCGGGCAGCGGAGGGTCTGGGCGTGCGGACGCTGCAGATTGTCGTAGATCCGACAAATCTGGTTTCGGAAAGCACTGAGGTGGACAACCGAGTCAGCGTTCTGGTTGGCGCCCTGGACCAGGCCGACGGATAAAGCAGGCCAACTGATATTGCATTACAACGCCCCTCTGCGCTGTTCTTACACTCGCAGAGGGGCGTTGCGTGCTCAGGATTGTAGACGTACCGTAACTACTCAGCCGCAACTGATTCGCATATCTGAACGAAGGGAGCAAAGGTGTTTTTCTCCCCTCATTGTTGTATTTTTGGGCGGTCGGGCCTTCGGCCCTCCCTTGTGCAGGGGCTGCGCCCCCGCAACGCCCCCCTACAAAAACATGCCTCACCGACCGTGTGCCTTCTTCGCAACGTGTCGGCTGGCGAGCATGGCGGCGGCTGTACACCAGTTGCGTCACCAAGAACCTGAATGGTTCCAAGGATGACTGGCTGGTCAAGTACTGTGGCTTAATGTAAGTTCAATTTGATATCAAGAGTTTCTCGTAATCTGGGTCGAGTTCAAATTTAGGCCATAGACGAGTTACTACCTGGTGGGGATGGGCATTGATACAGTCGATGAAAGCTTTGCAAGCATCGAAGAGGTGACGCATGGATTGATGGCAGTGGTTGTGCGTGACCTCTTCTCGCATCCAGCGCCAGAGATTCTCAATCGGATTGAGGTCGGGACTATAGGCAGGCAGCGGGATGAGAGTGAGACAGAGTTTGGCGGCAGCAGCCTGAACGGACTTGGCCCGATGCCAGGGGGCGCCGTCCCAAATGAGCACGACTACGCCCGGTTCATCCGCCAACCATTCAGCCATGCGCTGCAAGAACTGAATCGTGTGTTCTTGGTTACAGTTGCCCTCGTTCCAGATGAAACACTGCCCCGCGCCAAAATCGTAGGCGCCATACCAGTTAATGCGATCGGAGAGCGGAGCAGAGTCACTCATACGCCAAGCAATCTTGTTCTTTGCGGTCCAGGTGTAGCCCAAGTCCATATCGCGGTGGATGTGGGCTTCATCAATATAGACCAAACGGATCTGCTGGCGACAGAGTTGCTCATACAACCTTTGGAAGCGTTCCATAAAGGCCGCACGTTTCTGTGGGTCGGCTTTCTTGAGCACTTTTTGGCACTTTTTCCAGCGCAAGCGCGCTGCTTGCAGAACCCGGTGCAGCGTGCTGCGAGCGAGGTCGCAATCCATGACTTGCTTGAGCCAGCGCCGCAGCTTTTTCAACGTCCAACCATGACCGGGCAGGCCATGCTCTACAGGTTCCGTCTCACAGATTACGCTGACGAGCTGCTTGACCCGCTCCGGGCTAAAAAAGGGCGACGACCACCCGTATGACGATAGAACACGGCCTTGGGCCCAAACTGATTGTAGCGATGTACCCAATTCAAGACTGTCTCTTTGGTGCGTCCGATTTCCCGCGCCCAAGCACAGGCATTCGTTTGCCTATCTGCGATCATATACAACGCCAGAAAACGTTCCCGGCTGCGGGCATCTTTGGCTTCCACCGACAACACCCGCAAGTCAGCCAGCGTCTGTCCCCATTTTTCCATATCCGGTCGAACCATCTTTGCTTCCTTTCCTTACATAAAGCGAGTCTGTCAGATGGTTCTACCACAACTTACGTACCCTTGACCAATACTCTTGATCTCATTTGGGATCTACATTAGTAGTTACGACGGACCGCTTAAGAGGGTGAGTCCCTGCCCGAGTTCAGAACAGGCTCAGCTGACCTTGGGCCTGCACTCGCAAGTTCGTGTACGCTCTCTCGGCGCCCGGCAGGGGGATTTCGAAGAGAAGGTCGGCGCCGGGCGTGATCGTTTCCCCGAACATGGGATGTTCGACTACGTCCACAACTTCTCCAGCTTCGTCATAGAACGTCACGGCTACCACTACCGACGTCAGCGCAGTTTCGTGCCCGTTGTGAAGTCTGCCCACGACCGCAAGGCGTCCTTCCCGCTCCACAAGGGTAACTGCCGACACTTCCAACGCCCGGTATTCGGTGATGCTGAATTCATCAGAGTATACGCTCAACTCGTAGCTCTGCACAGCGGCGGGATCGACGTCCGCGATCATGCGAAACGGAGCAGAACTTTCAGCCTCCAGCTTGCCAAAGACCGCCAGAACCTCGGCGACGGCGATCGATGCGCCGCTGCTACTGAAAAATTCAGCATGAACGCGGGCGCCAAACACTTCAAAAGCCCCGCCATTCACGAGTTCTCCAACCAGTACCAGTTGAGAGTCAGAAGCGTAACTTGTATGACTGCGGACATAAACGGCTGCCGGAACCGGCGTAGGCGTGAACGTGGCAGTGGCCGTCAGCGTCGGTGTGAGCGTCGGCTGCGGAGGCGATTCTGTAACGCTTGCTGTCGGCGTGGCAGTCGGCCGGGGCGGTTCAGCGGTGATCGTTACGTCTTCGGTAGGTGTTGACGTAGGCGTCGGAACTGCTGTCTCGGTGGACGTCGATGTCGGCAGTGGAACCGCTGTCTCTGTGGGTGTAGGTAAAGGCGTAACCGTAGGCTGGGCCGTAGCGGTGGCTTCTTCGGCGGCTTGCACGGGAGCGGCGGTTTCGGAGGGCGTGTCCGCGACTGGATCTTGCTCTTCGGCGCTGGAGATATCGGTATCCGGCGGCAGGGCGTCGCCGCCTGCGGGACCGCCGCAGGAAGTAACAAACAGGAGCAATACTGTGGCGGCCAGGAGCGAGACTCGTGGCATGGTAGTTGAATCCGCTCTCGCTTCGCTAATTGCGGGCAGATTGCCCGATATCATTTCACGCTACTGGGAACAGTTTACCCCTTTAAGCCGGAGGTTACAACGCCGCTGACGAAGTGGCGCTGAAGCACAAGGTAGATGAGCAGCACTGGCAACATGGTCATGGTACCGAGGGACAGGAACCAGTGAATCTGGTATTGCCGCAGGCCGCCGCCGTGGCGAAATTCGGCCAGCGTCCGCTTGAAGGTCAACATGCCGCGCGCCAGGGTCCAGGTGTTATCGTCGGTCAGGTAGATCAGCGGACCCCACAGATCGTTCCATGAATGGAGGAAGAGAAAGATCGAGGCCGCGGCCAGCGCCGGGCCGATATTGGGCAGGATCACGTGGCGGTAGATGCCGACCGGGGAACAGCCATCGATCTTGGCAGCGTCATCCAGTTCGGTGGGGATCGTCATAATATACTGGCGCAGCAGGAAGATGTAGAATGCGCCGCCGCCCATCCACATAGGAACAATGAGCGGCAGGTAGGTGTTGAGCCATCCCAGGCGGTGGAAGAGCAGGAAAGTTGGAATAGCCGTGACCTGCATTGGGACCATCATCGTCCCCAGCACAATGAAGAACAGGAAGTTTCGCCCGACGAAACGAAGGCGGGCAAAGCCGTATGCCACCATCGAGGCGGAAAGCAGCCCCCCGAACATGGTGGCCACGGTGATTACGAGAGTGTTGAAGAGGAAGCGGGTGAAGGCCAGGGCCGTCCAGGCTTCGATGAAGTTCTGCCACTGCCACGGCTGCGGCGGGAGCAGATTGATGACGGTTTCTTCGAGCAGCATTTCCTTTGTCTTCAATGCGCCCGAGAACATCCACAGCAACGGGAAGATCATGATGATGCCAATCGCGATGGCGATCAGATAGTTCAGGGCCAGTCGTGGCACGCGGCTGAATATCCAGGGATTGCTTGCCGGTCTGATTTCCGTTGCCATTTATGCCTCCTGCGACTCGTAATGAACCCAACGCCGGGCCAGCCAGAACTGAAGTAAGGTCAAGCCCATAATTATCAGGAAGAGAAGCCAGGCCAGCACGCTGGCGTATCCGAACCGCCTCTCGGTGAATGCAACGATATAGAGATAAAGAACATAGAAGAGCGTTGAACGCGCCGGCCCCCCTTGGGTCAACATGAAGCCCTCGGTGAATACTTGCAGCGAGCCGATCATGCCAACGATCATCAGGAAGAAGATAGTGGGTGACAGAAGCGGCAAAGTGATATGGCGGAAGAGAGCCAGGCCGCTGGCGCCGTCGACCTTGGCAGCCTCATGAAGATCGTCGGGGATGCTCTGTAGGCCGGCGAGCATGATCACCATGTAGTGCCCGACGCCGTATAAGCGCATGATGATGTAGGAGGGCAGGGCCCACTCGATGGAAGTCAGCCAGTCGACGCGATCGAAGTCGAATATGCGCAGGATTTGGTTGAACATCCCGTAGTCCTTCTCGAACATCGCGGCCCAGACGAAGGTCATGGCGACACCGCTGACCGCGGCCGGCAGGTAGAAGAGGCCGCGGAAAAAGGTGTGTCCTTTGAAGCGCTGGTTGAGAAGAAGTGCCATCGCCAGTGAGATGATGATTGCCAGTGAGACCGTCCAGAAGGCAAATACCGCGCTGACGCGCAACGAGCCAATAAAGCGGATGTCAAATTTGATCAGTTCCTCAAAGTTCGCCAGACCTACATAGGTGATTTTCTTGAAGCCGGCGTACTCGGTAAACATCAGTCCGAGTGAAACCAGAAGAGGTCCTGCCAGGAAGAGCACGAACCCGAGGATCCAGGGTGAAATGAAAAAATAGCCATAGAGGTTCTCGCGCCACGCTTCCCCGCGCGGCAGCCGAAACCGGCTTGGGCGCATCTGCGGAAGCGCGGTGTTCACTTCGGATATATTAGCCATTGATTCAGTCTACTTTCCTTTGCAAGGCGCCGGCTGCTTTTGCCGGCCTACTCAATTAGGCTTGTAGAGCGACTCTCACTTGCCCGCCGGACATTGCGGCCAGGAGAGGTCCTCTGGGAGCGATCAGAACTTCAGGGCGCCCTCGGTAAGGCCGCGCTGGATGCGGCGGTGAAAAAGGATGTACATGAAGATTGGCGGCCAGGCCGCCAGCGAGAGGGCGGCTACTTGCAGGCTCCACAGGCTCACATACTTGCCTTCAAAGTGCATGATTCCCAGGGGGATCGTGCGCAGCGTATGCTTGTGCAGGTAGATGAGGGGCCAGAGAAAGTCGTTCCAGAAGAAGACGAAGTAGAAGATGGTCATGGTGGCGATCGCCGGCATGGCCAGAGGGACCATAACATGACGCAGGATCTGCAGCTCTCTGGCTCCGTCAACACGGGCCGCGTCCTCCAGTTCAGGGGGAATCGACATGAAGTAGGCACGGATGAAGATGATGGCCAGGGAGGACCAGCTCATGTAGGTCAGGATGACGGCAAGCGGGCTATTGAGGAAAGCGATGGGCAGGTGCAGAGCGGCGGCCCAGGAATCCAGGATGGCCATCAATTTGAAGCCGGGGACCATGAGCGCCTGGGTGGGAACGGCCATGCCGACAAGGAAGTAAATAAAGATTGCTCGATTGCCCTTGAAGTGATAGCGGGCCAGCCCGTAGGCGGCGGTGGTCGAAATGGTAATGATGCCGATGACAGAGACGACAGCGATCAGGATGCTGTTGGCATAAAGGCGGGTGAAGTTCCCGGTCTGCCAGGCTTCGGCGATGTTTTCGAAAGAGATGCGGGTCGGCAGGCCGAAGGGGGAGAGCATGACCTCCTCGTTGGTCTTGAGTGAAGTGTAGGACATCCACGTCAAGGGATAGAGGATGCTGATAGCGGCAACGACTAAGAACAGGTAGAAGAGGAGTCTGACAGGCAGACTGAGTTCGCGAAAGACCATTGCGGATTCCTCAGGTAGAAACGGCTCCCCTGCCGGCGCGGGCAAGGGTGAACTGAATGATGGACATGCCGATAATTACCAGGACGAGCACGAGCGCGATGGCGGTGGCGTATCCATGCTGTGTACGGGCGCCGCCAAGGCCGAGCTGGTAAATATAGGTGACGACCGTCTCGGAGCTGTGGAAGGGCCCGCCGCCTGTCAGCGTGTAGACCAGATCAAAGACGCGCATGGCATCGATAGAGGTGATAACGGAGGCAACGACGAGCACTTCGCGCAGAAGGGGGACTGTAATTTTCGTGGTCAGTTGCCACGACGTGGCGCCGTCGAGGCGGGCGCTTTCCTGCAGTTCACGAGGTATGGCCTGCAGACCCGCAATCAGCAGGAACATGGTGAAGCCAAAGTTGCGCCATATGTGGACTGCTATGACGACGAAGACGTTGAGCGTAGTCGTGCCGAGCCAGCCGAATTTGGGCCCGTCGAGGCCAACTGCACGCAGAAGGATGTCGACAATTCCGATGGTCGGGTCGAGCAGAAAGTTGAAGAGGATCCCGATGACGACAAGCGAGATCACGAAAGGAACGAAAAAGATACTGCGGAACCACTTGGCAAACCTGGGTCCGGACTCCAAAATGATGGCGAAGAAAAGGGCGACCCCGACCTGGAAAAGGAGGCAACAGACAACAAAGAGGAAACTGTTGCGGAACGCGCCCCAGAAGAACTCGTCACCGGCCATTTGAATGAAGTTTTCAAGACCGGTGAATCTGAGTGTGGAAAAGCTGATGCCTGTCCAATCGGTAAAGCCAATCACCACCGTGCCGATCAGCGGCAGGATGAGGAAGACCGTGTAGAAGAAGAAGGCGGGCGCTATGAGGAACAGCGCGAAGCGTCCATCATAGCGACCCGTAAGCGGGCCCTTTCCTGACCCGCCCGTCAGCGTAGGGCGCCGCATTCCTACTCCTTATCGGGAACAGTCGAAGCCTGCTAACCTTGCGCGAGCGCTACATGCGCGCTTCGCGCCACTCGAGCACGAGATTTTCGGCGCGTTCAGCGGCCTCGACAGGGGTCAGCGCGCCGCTCAACACACCACTGGAGCCGTGCCAGAGGATCTCCTGGCCAATGTTGTAGTCCATCGCGCGCTCGATCATGATTGTCAGGGCCGGTGCGTTGTCCAGCAGGTCGATAAGCCGGGATGACTCCGGCCGCAGGTTTTCCATCGGCGACGTCAGCGGCATCGGAGGCGCCTCGCCGGGCAGATGCTTGTACCAGATTCTGTGCGGGTCCTCGGACTGCAGGTACCACTTGACGAACACCTGGGCCTCTTCTGGATGCGCCGACTCCTTGGGTACGATCAGCGTGCGGGCGTTGAAGGAGACTTCGTTGGCGTTGCTCTCGGCGATATCGTCGATGGCCGGCATGAGCATGAACTGGAGGTCGATCTGGGGAGTCTCCTGGGCAAACCATTCACCCAACAACCAGCCGCCGGTCTGGAAGAAGGCGCCGTCGCCGCGGAAGAGCTTGCCAAAGGCGGCCGGATAGTCGTCGGAGAGCACGCCCCGGGAGTAGTAGTCATTGTCCAGGAGCTCTTTGATCAGTTCCCAGACCCTTACGCCGGCCGGATCGGTGAATCGCAGGGGGGACTCGTGGTTGGCATCGAGGCCGCGGAGGAAGAGATCGACCGAGCCTTTGACGCCAAAGGTTCTGATGTAGAGGTGCTGTGCCCAGTGGCCGCCGGGCCATGCGTTCTTGGCGCCAATCAGGACGGGTGTGACACCGGCATCCTGAAAAGTTTGGCAGGCGTCGGTGAAGGCGCTCCAGGTAGTCAGAGTAGCGGGATCGACGCCGTGCTCTGCGAGGATTTCGGCATTGTAGTACATGAGGTTGGCGACGGTCATGGCCCAAGGCGCGCCCCAGTAGCGGCCCTCGTAGAGGACCGAGTCGAGAGCATCGGGATAGATTACGCCCTTGCTTTCCTCGACTACATCGGTCAGGTCCAAGAGCTGGTCGGCCTCTATAAAGGCGGAAAGCGCGCCGGGTCCGGCATCGGTCTGAAGGAAATCGGGTACGGCGCCACCGGCAAAGGCGGTCTTGGTGGCCTGCTCGTAGGCCAGGCCGGAGAAGCCGCTATGGGTGACGTGAATGCCGGGGTTGGCACTGTTGAAGCTTTCGACGATTTCGTCCATCGCGCCCAACCAGGGGACGGTCGCCATTTCGGTCCACATTTCAAGCTCGGCGACCATCTCGTCGGGCTCGGCCCCCGCCATGTCGCCGGAGTCGGCGGGCGCGGCGACCGGTGCACAGGCGGCCAGCAAACCGATCCCTGCGGCGCCAGTGGCACCTTTCAGAAAACTGCGTCTGCTCACGTTATTCATCTCATTCTCCTCAGCGGTGGTGTGGTTTGGAAAGCGCTTATGTTTCGCTCAACCGAAGCCCGGTTCAGCCGAATTCTGGCCGTGGTGGTCCTGTGTGCTCCGGTTGGGCTTTTTTGCGAGGACTGCTCGGAGTACCCTGGGAACGCTCGCAGAACTGCTGGGACGCAAATCCGCAGGCGAAGCTTCAAAGAGCCCGGACTGCCGAATTCCAATGAGCGACGGCGTAATTTAGTGGAACCGTGAATTTAACGCGGCCCTGGGCGAGGCCAGCGAGACTGGGGTGACGGGGGCTGGATGCCCCCGACCCCAAGTTCACATCGTGTTTGCAGAGCGTACCTAGTTGTATTTGTCGATGATGCGCTGAACTTCGGCTTCGGCGGCCGCCATAAGGTCGCCTAGGTCATCATCGGTGTGCACGGCGAGATCCCACAACTCATACATGGATTGCTGGGCCTCCTGCGCGCCTTTGAACAGAGCCCAGAAGCGGGTGTTGGTGGCGTAGGCGGGCATCTCGCCGGCGACCTTCATAAACTCCTTGCCTTCTATGGCATCGAGCCAGCGCTGGTCGGCGAAGTGACTCTTGGTGAAGGGGAAGTAGCCGGTCTCAAGGCAGAATTCGAGATAGGGATCCCCGAGCGCCCACCACTCTGAGAACTCGTAGGCGGCAGCTTCACGATTCTTGTCATCCTGGACGGGCATCCACAGCTCTTTGTCGTACCAGGGGGTGGCGGTAATTTGATGGACGGGATGGCTGGGTGTGTAAAGGGCGCCAAGGCCACCTTCTCCGATCTGCATTTCGAAGTCGAGCAGACCCCAGTTGCCGACTTCCTGGAATACGACGTTGCCGGAAACGAGTCCCTTTTCGGGTGGCTTTTCGGTGGCGGCTCCGCTGGCATAGGCATCGCGCAAGTACTGGAGGGAATCGCGGACACCGTCGTTGTTGATAGTGGCTTTTGTGCTAGTTTCGTCAACGTAGAGCTGACCGGCAGTCCAGGGCAAATATTCCTGGATGGCGAAGTGCTGCCAATAGGCGACACCCCAGATATCGACCTCGTTGGCGTCAAAGCCATCTTCATCGGGGCGGTTGCCGTTAACGTCGCGGGTAACTGCGACACCCCATTCGATGAGTTCATCCCAGGTCCAGTCCTTGGGCGGCGGTTCCATGCCGGATTCTTCGAGGGCAGCGACGTTGTAGGCGAAGAGGACAACGACTTGTTCGTAGGGCATGCCCCAAAAGTTGCCGCCCACAGTTGGTGGGGCGTAAATGGCTTCGATGCCATCGACAAAATCGTCGAAGTCAACACCGGAGGCCTCCATGTAGTCCTGCTGATTGACGATCAGACCCTCGTCAATGGCCTGGATGACTGAGGTGTAACCAGCCCAGAACAGGTCGGGCGCTGTGCCGGCGGCGAGATCTGCTTGCACGCGGGACATCTCATAGCCGGTCTTGAGCTCTACCTGTACGTCCGTTCCCGGAACTACGGAGTCGTAACGTTCGAGAATCTTTCGCTGGTTGCCGCCGAGCATATTGGTGTCCGGGTGGGGATAGGTATAAACGACCGAATAGCCTTCGGCTGCGGGCATTTCGCCCTCGTCGGACGCGGCTCCAGGTGCCGGCGCGGTCCCACAGGCAGCCAGGACTGCTCCGGCGGCGGTTGCACCGGATAAGGTCAGGAAGTCACGACGGCTTACGTTGCGCTTGAACATGATGATCTCCTCTGGTGGAATGTAGGTAGAGGTCTGTCTGGTCGAACATCGAAGTATCAGCAATTGGAATCTGGCCTGTGGAAGCGACAAAAATACTATAGATTATGGGCAATTGCGTGTCAAGTGCATGAAATTCATAAGGGGGGCCCTTTTGCATAACGGTGAATAGTGAAGTCTGCATAGGGAACGATTTCGGAACAGTTGAGGGACCCTGGATGTTGCCGTTTTTCCTGCGCTTGTCATCTTCCGAACTGATGTTACAATCAGCGGATATCCTCTTGAGTTGCCCATTGACAACAATCCACTTGCCCAAGAACTGGAAAGGGGCGAGTCCAGACAGGAACAGCGCTCTCCATGTCAGCTACATCAGGTCATCGCGCAGATCCAGCAACCGTCCGGGACGAACCGTCGGAAAGCAAGACGTTCCAGACCCGAGAGGTGTTGACTATCGTGACGGGCCATTTCGTCCACGACAGTTTCACCGCGTTTGTGCCGCCTCTACTTCCTATGATTCGGGAAAAGCTGGCGGCCGACTATGCGGCGATTGGAGCCCTTGCGGTCTTCATGCAGATTCCCAGTCTTCTGCAACCGTTCATTGGCCATGCAGCCGACAGGATTAGTTTACGATATTTCATCATTCTGGCTCCGGCGGCGACTGCCAGCGTTTGTAGCGCACTGGGCCTGGCGGACAGCTACGTACTGCTGGCCCTGTTGCTGTTTGTAGTGGGTCTGATCTCGGCTGTCTTTCATGCGCCGGCGCCGGCGATGATCGGGCGCATATCGGGCAACCGAGTGGGTAGGGGCATGAGCTTTTTCATGGCGGGTGGAGAGCTGGGGCGGACGGTAGGGCCCTTGGTGGTGATCGCAGCCGTCAGCTGGTTTGGGGTTGAGGGAATATGGCGGGTGGCCGTGTTTGGCTGGTTGGCCTCGATTTTCCTTTACTGGCGACTGCGCGGGGTCTCGGCCAGGCCTGCGCAGGACAGGGTTCTTTCCCTTCAGCGTTTGCTACCGGCTGCCCAGAGAGTTTACCCTCCCCTGCTTTGGATCATGGCAGCCCGTGTCTTTATGTCGATTTCGATGACGACCTATTTGCCGATTTTCATGCAGGATGTGAAGGGTTATGAGTTCGAGATGGCGGGGCTTTCGTTAACGCTGTTGGAAGGGGCGGGTGTGTTAGGCGCTCTGACAATGGGCACAGCTAGCGACTGGTTGGGGCGGAAACGGATCCTGATTGTTCTATTTCTTGTGTCGCCCGTCCTATTCCTGGGATTTCTTAACAGTTCAGGCTGGATGCTATTTGCATTTCTGTTACCTCTTGGATTTACGATGCTCTCGCCATCTGCTGTGTTGTTGGCGGTTGTGCAGGACAGTTTTCAACATAACCGGGCGCTGGCAAACGGCCTCTTTCTGATGGCCAATTTCGTCATCCGGTCGCCCGCTTTGTGGCTGCTGGGGTTCACGGCAGACAGATTCGGACTTTCGACCGCGTTTCTGATCAGTGGGCTAATCGCTTTTGTTGGCGTGCCAGCAGTTCTGAGGCTGCCGGAGCGGCGTAGGGAGCAGAGTGAGTAAGCAGTTCTTGAGTGCGTGCCCGCCGTTGCATATAGACGCAGATCTTAGAAGAGGAGTAGCCAGAGGCGGGGCAGGAAGATGATCAGACCTGCAACGGCGCTGCCCAAGGCCACCAGCAGTATGGCGCCGGCGGCTGTGTCTTTAACGGTTTTTGCGAGAGGATGAAGAGTGGGAGAGGCCAGATCCACGAGTGCTTCGATGGCGGTATTAAGAAGCTCCAGGCCGATGACCAACGCGATGAGGGTTACGACGACAGCCCACTCTGTCCTGTTGATGCGCAGGGCAAACCCGGCGATGACAGCTGCAGCAGCGATGCCAAAGTGAATGCGGACGTTACGCTGGCTGTGAAGAGCGTGGCGCACCCCAGCGCAGGCGAATGCGAGACTTTGCCAGAAGGTGCGGGCACGAGCGGGCGGGCTCATTTACCAGTCCGGTGTCGCAAGCCGGGGCGAAAGATCTTCGGCGGTCAACGTGGAGAGGATATGGTTCTGTTTGCGCCACATTGCCGCCTGCCGTGCGTCGGTGTCATGATCATAGCCAAGCAGGTGCAGGGTGCCATGAACGACCAGGAGTTGAAGCTCTGCGGAGAGCGAGTGGCCGAAATGTCGGGCTTGGCGCGAAGCATAGGGGAAAGCGAGCAGCAGATCGCCTAATTCATCATCCATTTCCGCGGCCAGGGTGTCAGGAACATCGGCTGAGAAAGGCGATCCTTCGTTGATAGCGAAACTCAGCACATCGGTTGGGGCATCCTGCTGGCGGTAGAGTCGGTTGAAGCGCTGTACTTCGTCGTCGTCCACCACCAGAATCGAAAGCACGTTACCGGCCCGTCCACAGGCGCGCAGAGTTGCCTGAACTGCGGCCAGAAGCCAGGCTTGTTCCACGTATGTCTGAAATGGTTCGTCAATTTGAATGTATATCTGCTCGTTCGTCATCGCTAGTGTCCAACCGGGCGCCCTATGCAGGCGAGTAACTTTCCAGGCCGACAGCCTATCAGGAGACGTGGGCTGGAGGTTTCCAGTCATTGCCGCCGCGCGGTACCATTATACCGCCGGTCAGGGCCGAGGCAATTTCTTGTTGAAGAGCGATCGTCTCCGCTAGAATAGAGGTCGATGACCCAGAGCAAAGGGTTGGAAACGAGGTTGGCGAAGAAGGTTGAGCCACAAGCGTTAGGCGTTTACAGTCATGTTTTTTGATCGAGCCAAGATACATGTGGAAGCGGGGAAGGGCGGCAACGGCATTGTCGCTTTCCTGCGCGAGAAGTTTATGCCCCTGGGAGGGCCCGCGGGCGGCAATGGCGGCGGGGGCGGGAATGTCTATCTCTTTGCCGACCCAAGCATAAATACGCTGCAACACTTTCGACGCAAGGTACATTTTAGGGCTGAGCGCGGCGGGCACGGCGGCGGCACCAAGAAAGCAGGCGCAACCGGTGAAGACCTGCTGATCGCGGTGCCGGTAGGGACAGTCGCACGCATCGCCGAGACCGATACAGTCCTCGCGGACTTGGTACGCGACGGGCAGCAAGCCATTGTCGCCAGAGGAGGCAGAGGAGGGCGAGGAAACGCTGCGTTCAAAAGCGGGCGCAACCGTGCGCCGCGACTAGCCGAAAATGGCGAAGTGGGAGAGGAGCGCTGGCTGGAGCTGGAACTGAAGATCGTAGCCGATGCAGGGATTGTCGGCGTTCCCAATGCGGGCAAGTCGACGCTGCTGAGCGTCATCAGCAAAGCCACTCCGAAAATTGCCGACTATGCTTTCACGACGATTGTTCCCAATTTGGGCGTGGCGGATGTGAACCACGTGCAGATCGTATTTGCGGACATTCCCGGCCTGTTGGAGGGCGCGCACGATGGCGTCGGCCTTGGATTGGAGTTTCTGCGTCATGTCGAACGCAGCCGCGTACTGGTACATCTTCTTGACGGCGCGAGCCCGGATCCAGCCGGCGATTTTGAAGTCATTAACCAGGAGATGATGCTTTTTAACCCTAATTTGGCGAAACGACCGCAGTTGGTCGTCCTCAACAAGATCGATCTGCCGCAAGCACGTGAGATGTTACCGCGCCTGCAAGAGGAGTTGGCGGATGCGGACAATCCCGTCATCGCGATAAGCGCGGTGACCGGGGAAAACGTGCGGCAACTCTTGTACGACGTTAAATCGCTTCTGGACAGGCTGCCGGCGCCCATTGCAACGGAGGAGGTCGAAGCGTTGCCGACGCTCTCGCCCGCCGAAGATGAAAGGGCGTTCCAGATAACCCGCCTTGATGATGATCTGTGGCAGGTGGAGGGGGTGGCGATCGAGCGGGTGGCGCAGATGACGAACTGGGACTACTACGAGTCCGGATTGCGGTTCCAGCGGATCCTGTCGGCGATGGGGATCTCCAAGTCCTTACGCGAACTTGGTGTTGAGGACGGAGATACCGTGCAGATTGGCGCGGTCGAACTGGTGTGGGGATTCGAAAACGCACTGGGGGAGTGAGAACGTCAGTTGCCGGTGTGCGGTTGCCATCGATTGGGCCGGTTGCATTACGGGGGTCGGCGGCACTGGTTAAAGACAGGGCTGGGTCGAGGCAACAGGTCACTGGATATTGGAAGAATGAGTTCGGAATACAGATTAAGCGGCAAGCGCATTGGTGTTTTCGGAGGCACCTTTGATCCGATTCATATTGGGCACCTCATTCTGGTAGAGGAGGCCCGGTATCAGCTGCGGTTGGATCAGGTTGTACTGGCGCCGGCCGGCGACCCCCCGCATAAGCCTGACAGCCCAATTTCCCCACTACATCATAGGTTGGCGATGTGCCGACTAGCGGTTGCCGACGAAGATAAGATCGGCATCAGTCTGATAGACGCCGAGCGTCCCGGACCCCACTACACGTCCGATATGCTGCGGCTGTTTCGCAAAGAGATGGACGCGGACGCGCAGATTTTTTTTCTGATGGGGCTGGACAGTTTACGCGACCTGCCCACCTGGCATGAGCCAGAATGGCTGGTGCGAAACTGCAGGCTGGTTGCCCTGCGACGCCACGATGTAGAGATCGACTGGGGTAACCTGGAAGCCGTAATACCCGGCGTGCGGGAACGGGTCGAAGTTCTGGAAATGCCTGAACTGGAGATTGCAAGCAGCGCTCTGCGGGAAAGGGTTCGTACGGAACAGCCGATTCGCTTTCAGGTCCCCTGTGCGGTCGAACGCTACATACTTGAACAGGGGCTTTACCGGCCTTGAGTCCGAAAAGAAAAGGGCAGGCGATTTCTGCCTGCCCTCCCCGCGGTCTCCTCTCTATCTCCCTATTGTCACTCGGAGGTCACAAAATCATGCGGCGCGGCATTCAGGAGCGGCGTTGCGTGCACTTCGATTCCCAGTTGCTCAAGCGCCTTCAAAAATTGGGTATCTTCGATAGTGCTGAACTGATCTTCAGTCAGATTTCTAAGCAGATCTGCATTCACGTGCTTGTAACTGGCCGGTTGCGCGATTTCCAGATCGGGGGTCACGCCATGGCCTTTAATGAGGTTACCGTTGGGGGATAGCCAGTTGGTCACGCCCAGGAGAATGGCAGAGCCGTCGCTGAGCCCAAACTGGTTGAGGACTGTACCGGTACCGAATGTTGTCTCTCCGATAAGGAAGGCGCGGTCGTTTTCTTTGAGGGCGCCGGCGGTGATTTCGCCGGCACTAGCAGTGCCTTTGTTGATCAAGACAACCAATGGCATTTCCCTGGCATAACCCAGGCCGCGAGAGCGATGGACGGTCTGATTTTGGTTGGCATCGGATTCGATAAGGATCAGATCACCTTTGGGCAAGAACTGACTATTGGCCTGAATGGCCTGCTGCAGGAACCCGCCGGGGTTGTTGCGCAGGTCCAAAATGATGCCTTTGTTGGCTTGTACCTCTGAGATTTCGCGCAGTGCGGCTTCCAGCTCCCGGTCTACACCGGCGGTAAACTGGGATATCGAAACGTAGGAGATGTCGGTGTTTGGGATGGGGCTCCAGCTCACACTGGGCACCTCGATGCGGTCGCGAGTGATTGAGACTGTGACCGGATCCTGTACTTCGGGGCGGCGGACAGTCAGGACGACTTCGGACTCTGCGGGGCCGCGAACGAGGAAGATAACCTGGTCCAACGATTTTCCTTCGACCGATTCACCGTCCACTTCCAAGATTACATCGCCGGCGAGAATGCCTGCCTGTTCAGCAGGCGAACCGTTGATGGGGGCTACGATCAGGACATGGCCGTCTTCCATGGAGACATAGGCACCGATGCCCTCGAAAGAGCCTTCGAGGCTGGTTTGGTGCAGTTTTACTGCATCCGGGGGGAGGAAGGTGGTGTGTCCTTCGTCGCCTAAAGAAGCTAGCATCCCTTCGATAGCGCCATATGTCATAGCGGTGAAGTCGACGCGGTCGCGGTCGACAAAGTGGGACACGACATAGTCCCACGCTTCCCAGAAGATTGCGAATTCGGCGGGACGGACCTCGGCCGCCTGGGCCGACCGGATTGTGTAGCCGGAGATATTTCCGCCGACAAACGCCAGCGCCATCAGCCAGACGACAAGGATAGACAGTACCAACCGCCTAGCCAATGAGGATCGGAAAGATCGTTTCATTCCATTCATTCCATTAATGCACTCTGCGCGCCGGGCGCTCTCGCACTGTCCTTTAGAGTCACAAATTGCCTGCAGTTATTGCAGACAATAAAGAAAAGTATCAACTATGCACCATCTTTTGGCAAGTATCGGAGGGGGTTCACAGCCTACGTTGGGACTACGGTCTGCCTATGTTTTTTGTGCAATCGACAGAAAGCGGTTAGCAACTGGCAGAGTGGCCCAGGTGGGGGAAATATAGGCAGTAAGCGAAGGGGCGGATGGATTTCGAGGAGGAAAACGGAAAGGTATTTGCAGTCGCATTTGAGGTGAAAGCGAGAGACAGATTATTCCCAGCATAAGAAGAAAGAAGCTGCCTGCTGTCTAGACTAACGGAAACCGCTAGTCCATCCATCAGACAGCTTCTTTGTTGTTCAGCGACTGCGGGCTTGATAGATCCCAGACCGGTAGCCGAGTTAAGAGGCCTTAAACCACGTGGCGTCACAGAAAAGTAGACGGCAGTTGCGACCTGGAACAGGGCAGCCCACGCACCTGCAGAAAAGGGGCGTAAGCCGACGGCGTCCGCCCACAAGTAGAGTGAGCATGGCAACGCCGACGGGTTACGAACCCACTGCTGGTCTTAGTTCATGCTGATCGCGATCGAGCCGGAGTCCTGAGCAACACTGACGCTGGCGGGGAGCATGATATTCTGGGCCAGTACAGCGTTGATCTGCGCATTGACCGGAGCGAGCAGGGCTCCACCCACGGCCATACCGCCGGCGCCGGCCGACTGGAGATCAACCATCAGGTGACCGTCGCTCACCATCAGGTTGCCGACGAGATCAAGCGTATTGCCCATCATGCTGACGCCGTCTTTCAGAGTGACACGGAAATGCATGGCATCGGGCTCAATCCAGACCATAACGGAATCGATCGGCTGATTGGGACCACTGTTGGCTTCGAGAGCCTTGGTCACGTAGCTGCTGAACTCAGATTCGCTCAGCATTACCTCGCCCATTACGATTCCGCCCATCAGGGCATCCTGGGCCGACAGGGCCGCCTCATGGGAAATTTCGACATCTCGGGCGGGCGGAGCGGCCGGTGCGGCGCACGCACTAACTACAACCAGCAGCAGAGACAGTACAACGAGTGAAATGAGTGGGGTTCGTTTGTTCATGATTCTGTTGCTCCTTGAGAGAATTGGGTTTAAGGGAACTTTACTCTTGATCTCATCATAAATTGGTAGAGAAGCAATTAAATGATGACCATGAGCTATATCGTCTCACAAGAAAAGGTCAAGCGCAAATCTGAAAAAAGGGGATTGGCGGGCCTCAGGATCGAAAACTCCGCGTTCTATTCCAAGATTTTCTGACCGCAACTCTATCTTCTCACAAGAACAATTCCTGTACAAGTCGGAAAAAATCAGAGGGCACCTCCCCGCGTGGGCCTCTAAACTACCGCGCCTGCGGGCTCCATATGTTGCGTTGTAGGTTCTGCTAGCTCTTTGATGACTGTGTGATCTCCACTGGAGACTGGCGCCGGGTTGCGCCCAGGGAGAGTGCATCTGTGCCTATCATACACTTGTCGGGGGAAGCTGTCAAGCCTGAAAATTGCTATGAATTCACTGAAACATGTTGGCAAGGTTCTGATTGTAATCGGTTAACATCCTCTTAGACGTTTGGGCTGCCCATGCTTTCAGCGGTAAGTACGAGAGTCATTCTTGAGCACTACTCGCTGGGAGGCGTGCCGCCAGAGACGTTCTGCTATCTGTGCGGCGGGGGAAGATGTGGAGGCACACTTCAAGAAACAGCCTTTCACCCAGGCTTATACGCAGGTATGGATCGCGGATATAAAAGGGATTTGAGCCGGCAACCTCTCACCCGGCACCTATCCTGCAGCCTCGGTTTCCTCCAACACGCCGACGCCTGCAAGTTCACGGTCAAGCAAATACAGGCCCGGTTTGAAGTCCCCAATCAGGCGGAGCTTTTGCACCAGGTCATCAACTAGCTCCTCTTCCTCCACTTGCTCGTCGACAAACCACTGCAGGAAACTGTCGGTGGCGTAATCGCCTTCCAGGCGCGCCAGTTTTACGATGCGGTCTATCGACGCCGTCACCTTCTGCTCTTGCCTTAGCGTGCCCTCCATCACCTCCTGCGGGGAACCGAAACCCCCTTCCGGCGCGGGAACCGGGAAGAGCTCGACACGGCCCCGCCGGCTGTGAATGAACTGGTAAATCTTCATCGCGTGGGCCATTTCTTCTTCCGCATGGTTGAAGATCCATTGGGAAAACCCTTTAAGGCCCATACCCTCAAAGTAGTCGGCAGCAGCCAGGTAGGTATAGTGCGCCTGCAACTCCATGTTTATCTGTTGATTGAGGGCGCTCTGCACTTTCTCTACAAACATAAGTCTTTTCCTTTCCGATGTAATGCTGCTTGGTATCTGCGAAGATACGATAAAGGGGCAGGGACATGCCTGATCCTGCCGGCGGTGCAATTTGCCAGGAGGTTCACTTGCGTCTGCCCCGCGCTCATGCGGCGGTTAGTCCTTGGTGCAGGCGGACAGTCCTGGCAATTTACAGGAGCCCAATGTATGGGCATGGGAATCCAGGCATGGCAGAACTGGCGGGATTTTCTGTCATAATTTCGTCTCCGCCATGCTGCAGTCGCCCGGGTATTCGATTTCGATTGTGATGTGTGTAAGTTGCAGGCCGTCCAGTTCTGCGCGCGCCTGCTGTTTAATGTCACGAATTTCGTTTTGATCGCTTGATTGGTTGACTACGAGGTGTGTAGACAGGACGTGACTGTTGCCGTCCAGCGACCAGAGATGGGTATGGTGACAATCTTCTACTGCGTTGATGTTGCGCAGGCGCTCGGCCAGGTTCGACAGGTCAACACCTTCAGGCGCGGCCTGCAAGAATAGTTCTGCTGTCTTTTTCAGGTGCCCCAGTACATTGTACAGAATGTAGAGTGTGATTAGAAGAGACAGAATAGAATCCAGGATGTACAAATCGATAAAGAGCAGTGTAATGCCGACAATGAGGACTGCGACCCATCCGAGTACGTCTTCAAGCAGATGCCACATTGCGACCTTAGCGTTCAAGCTGCCGCCGCCTTGCAGGCGCCATACGGCTACGCCGTTTACGGCAATGCCACCCAAAGCCAGCAGAATCATACCTGGTGCGTTGGTAGCTTCCGGGTTGAGCAGACGCGGGACTACTTCGGCCAGGACAAAGAGTCCGCCAGCGATGAGAACGGCGGCATTGATAAAGGCGGCGAGCAAAGAAAGGCGGCCATACCCATAGGAGTAGCGCGCCGGCGCCTCCTTGGATGCGTTCTTCTCCAAGCCCCAGGCCATGCCCAGCGCGATCGAGTCGCCGAAGTCGTGTAGGGCATCGGACAGGATGGCGACGCTATTGGTGAAGTAAGCGCCTATGATTTCTATGACGGTGAATCCCAGATTGAGGAAGAATGCTGTGCGCAGATTGGCCGAATCGCCGTGGTGATGGTGATGCAATTGATGGCCGTGGTTGTGGTCGTGGTCATGGGTATGCGCGCCGCCGGGTTCGTGGCTGTGTTGGTGATTGTGGTTATGCTCTTGACCCATGAGAGGACCCCAATATTGTAGAGCAGCGCGCGTTACGGGCGGCGCGTCATCAATTTGCTGCACAATGTTGCACTATCCAAGCAGTTTTGACCAAATGCAGGTACCGCTTTCGGCCAGGTATATTTGATGCTCACACTGTCATGCTCGACGGGCGCCTGGCGCGTGTAGGGAAATTTGAAGGTAAAAGGTCAGCCATTGGCCGAACCAGGCGCGGTGTGGGCGGCTTCTGTGATTTTGGCGTCGTACTCCTTAAGCTGCAGGTAGGTCAGGTAGAGCAGGAGCAACAGCTTGACAGCCTCGAGGGTGATATAGGTCGGGTGGTAGGACGGCTCCGGGACCTCTGTGCCATGAATAATGGCAAGAGTACGTGCGTCCAGCACGGTATAGAGCAGGACGGTCTGCGTTGCAAGCAGCAGGCCGATGAGGAAGGTAAGAAGGTGAATAGGTCGAGACCAGTTTGCCAGAAGTGTGATCGCTGTGATAACGGTAGCCAGCCCTATTTCAACGGCATTCAGGGCATGAAAGACGCGGTGGCCAATTTCCAAAGCGACAGGCAATGTCAATGAAGGGGCTTGGAATTTGAGCGGTGTCTCCATGAAGCTAATGGCGAGGATAAACCCGATCCAGAGCAAAGTAAAGACAAAGACCCGTTCCATAATGCGTGTCAGCAGTCGCATTCCGATTGAATTCATTGGTTCTTTTCTGTTGGTCTCGATAGCCTGCAACAGAGATTCATCGACGTCGGCATACAGTTAATGCGAGATTTCGAAAAGGCAAGTTGGCTTGACCAGCAGAAGAAAACGCGGTCCCTGCGGCAATGCCAGATTCATAGGTGGACAAGAGCAGGAAGACTGATCCGGTCGTAACGAAGAAAGTCCCTATCCTGGGGCCGGCGGTCGAAGGGGAACTGGGCCAATGAAGTGGGTCTAACATCGGCCCAGCCGTTCAAGAGCTTGCGGAAGGACTGACTGGTCAGGTTGGTCCGGCCGTCCTTCGACAGAGGCCGGGGAATGGAAAAAGAGGGCATGTGGACAGATGGAGGTTTGGGTCTGCATCGGGTGGACTTCGGTATGTGAGTGCAGTTAGCGAAACACTGTCAGTTGAGAACCGGCGGAATCAGTTGATTAGGCGGCGCCAGACGAAAAGGAGGGTGGTTTTGCCCACTCCCTGTCAGATTGATCTGGGGCATGACCTCATCAATCAACTCTACCATGTGCAGAAAGTCCTCTACGGGCAAGATGAGTGACATATTGCCAACGCACAGACGGCAGTGGCCCTGACTGATAGAGTCCCCAAGCTCCAGTATGTTGGCATGCGTTTTCATGATTTGCACTACCAAGCGGTTAAAGGCTTCGGCCGGAAGGTGGAGTCCAATTCCATCCCAGATCAGATGGACGGTTCCGTGCTCGCACTGGCTGACGTATTGCTGGCCGTTGCGTTCGGCTAAGATGACAACGTGCTGACACATGGGCAGATTTCTCCTGTGAGGATAGTTCTAATGATCTACCCGCATTCGCTGAGCCAGCTCTGACACAAAGGAGGGCCAAGGTTTAGCAGGTAGAGGTGGTCCATTTCAACGATCCGGTTTAGCTGTGGCGATTGATGTATAAGCCGGTCTGCCGACTAATCCCGCAACAGTTCATGGCCTCCAGGCTCGGGAGCCTGCAACTCAGCGTGAGGATAGCTACCACGGCTTCTCTTCCGCTCGGGGCGAGAAAGCAATGGCCGGCTGTCTTTCGCCGAGGGAAGTTGCAGCCTAGGTCGCCAACGCAAACAGTATTGTAGCCGGCATCGTGCAGTTGAGCGGCCGCTGCATCCTGGGAACGCTGGGCGGTTGCGATAGAAGAAGCCGACTTGCCCACCGCATAAGGGATTACTGGCAGGGAGGTCGAATCGACGGGCACGGTGCAGGCTGTGGGCCGCCCGCCGCACATATTCAGAGGTTTGAATCGTTGATGGAGGGAGATGGCTTTCTCCTTTCGGTCACAGGGCGACCGTCTCTAGCCAGAACCGGTAGAGCAGAAGAAAAGCCTCTGTTGCATTGCGCGGCAACATCTGATAGACTCTGCGTACAGGTTCAGCATGGGGAAAGTGGTTGGTGAAAGCAGCCCCTTTCCTGGGTTGTTGTTCCTACCTTCGACTGGCCCTTCGGGGCCGGTTTTTCATTTGGTTCGGACTGTTTGTTCCTTGAGTACGGCAGATTGTTCCTGGGCACTACCGCTAACGCGTTGCTTTTGCTGGAATTCAGCTAGGTAGTAGCTACCGATGACGAAGACAGCCGCAGCTCCCTGGCCGCAAATCGTTTCCCAGGTTGGGAAGATGCCGAGCCATAGGCCCATCCAATAGGGCAGGCTGATGGAACCGACAGGTGAAATCGGCAGCCAACCAACGGCCTGCATCGTGTGAATTGTGTTGCCCACCATCACCAGCAGGACCCCGCCGATGAGGACTCCTGTAATCACCAACATTTTTTTGTAGGGCAGCCGGGCTTGAAGGTAGAACGTAAAGACGCCGACGACAGCCGTTCCGAGGAGGCCCAGAACGACACCTTGCATTACCACGGCCGGCCCTGCGTCCAGCACGAGCGCCTGCAAGAACAGAACCGTCTCAAAGCCCTCCCGGTAGACACTGGTGAATCCCAGGGCGATAAAGCCAAGGGCCTGGGCCGATAACAGACTGTCTGCCGCGCCACCTAACAGTGATTTCTTGCGTTGATGGAAACCGGCGAGCCAGTCCTTCCAGTAGACTCGATGGAAGAACCAGTTGGTAACAAGAAGAAGGACACCCACGGCAATTAGCGAGACTACGGCTTCCAGGCGCTCACCTAAGCTGCTGAAGGCGAGCATGAGGCGTTGGGCGATCCACCAGGTGATCACGGTGGCGACCGACGCCAATAAAACGCCTACAAGCATCGAGCGTCGGAATGCGGCATAAGCACCAACCATGCTAGCCATGAGAGCGGCAAGGATGACGATGGCTTCGAGCCCTTCGCGGAAGACGATAACAGCGGAATTGGTAATGATAGCGAGTGGTGCGGCGCCACTGCCGAGAACTGTCTGTGCTTCGGCAAGACCGGCGTCAAGGTTGTCGCGAATCGCGGCGACTTCGGCAGGGGCGCGTTGTTGGGCCACTGCCAGGGAGAGCCCGGGTTGTCCCTGGTAGCCGTGCCAGAAGAGGCCGTCGAGGCGGGCAACCAGGTCCGGCGAGAAAGCCATCAGGCGCAACTCTGGCCCGGCGTCGAAGAGAGCATAGGCCTGGATGCGACTGCTTTCGGCCAATTCGTACTCTCCGCGCGCCACCTGCTGCTCCATTTCGTTCAACAGAGCTTCAACGACGTTAAATATACCCTCGCCGCTGTTGTCGCGAACTGCTTCGCCAAGTGTTTGTTCCGTGAGCGTAAGCGCTTCTTCAACCTGGGATCGCACGAGCTGTCTTTCGTCGAGCTGGTCGAGCGACTGTTTCATCTCCTGGAGCAGGACAACGAGCCGCTCGGCCGCGATAGGGTCGGCGGCGGAAATGCGGGTGTAAAGTTCGGCCAGAAAGACTTCAGCCTGGTCGCGAAAGGTGATCGCCTCTCTGTACTCGGTTTCGATGGTGATCTGCCCGTTGCGGACGCCATCGCGGTACTCGATGTAGACCAGATCGATGAAGAGGTAAAGCAGTTGACTGCGGCGGGCGAACTCTCTAGGCGAGAGGTCCACGGGTTGATAAGAGGCGATGAGACTACGCAATTCGGAGACGGCGACGGCCGTTTGGGAAAGCTTTCCGGCCAGGACATCCTGTTCCAGATTGCCCAAGACATTCTCGACGGCGGAGGCGGCGGATTGCCCCTCCTTGGCGATAAAATCGTCACGCAGGATGGCGAAGTAGCCCTGCAATTGACCGGTCCATACGGCGGAGCGTGTGGGGTAACCCTTCTGGGTCGCTTCTTCCAGATTGTTCAGTGCCTCACGGAGACGGAAGAAGTAAGTATCCCGCAGGTCGTCGCCCACCACGGCAAGGGTTGTCGTCTGATTGGTCTGTCCACCGATGTAGGCGTTTACGGTCTGACGGGCCAGATTATCTATCATGCTCACTTTGGTGGCGCGACGGAATTCGCGCAACCGCAGCCAATCTGCTGCACGTGCGCCATCTTCAGATTGCAGGGAAGCAAGCGCGGCGGTTTGGGCGCCCCAGAGTAGGCCGGTCCAAAAACGGCCGCGAGCGGCAGAGAGGGCGGGGCCGTCTTTGTCCTGCGCGGCGTGAAGCGCGTCAGCTAATGCCTCCTGAATCCAGGCGTCGGCAGCGGGGGCCAAGACTGCCAGAGGAGACTGGAGACCGTCGGAATAGCTCTCGGTTGCGGATTCGACATTGGCTACAGCCTGTGCGGCGAGCGTGTTCTTTGTTTCCTCTTCCTCAGCGCGCTCTGCCTCGTAAAGTGCGCGCTGGGCCTCAAAGGTGTAGCTGCGAAGTTGCTCGGCCACCTGCCAGAGTTGGGCCTGGGCGTTGTCCTGTCCGTCCGGAGCGGGAGCGGAGTGCAGATTGACTATGGGCGCCGGTTGCGCATGTGTCGTCTCGGTCATCAGGATTGCGCCGCCAACAAGCAGTGCAATGCAGACGAGACACAGGATTGCGCGGTGTCCTGGTTTGGCCGCCGGCTCGTTAGAGCTTTTCACGGCAGTCTTCCCTCAAAGAGTTTCTCACTACAACCTTGCCAATAAAGGGGCGGCTGCGCCCGCGACAACGGCGGGCGCAGCCAGCGTATCGATCAGGCCAGATCGAGAGTGACATTCAGGTCTGCCGCGGCCTGGGCTACCAGTGCGGCCAAGGCGGTAGCCAGATCCTGGGCCTCAGTGCCAAAGAGATCGGCCTCTTCAGGGCTGAACTGCACGCCCTCCTGTTCCTGAGCGAAGAGATCGTCAACGTAGGCAATCAGCGTGTCGAAGTCAGTTCGGATCTGCTGATCAAGCTGGGAGTCGGTATCGGACACCAAGACCGCGATATTGTCGTAAGTAAAGCTCAGACCGGCGAGAATACCCTTGATGTCAAGGAGGCGGCTGACAGCGATGAAACTTTGCTGCTCGCTGTCACTGCCGGTGACATAGACCGATTCCTTCCACTGTCCGAAGTACTCGTTCATGGTTGGGATCATAGTTACCAGAGCGGTGAGAGCGTCCTCAAACGTCGGTTCCCAGGCTTCGATGGCCCCCTGCATTTCGATGGTAGCTTCGTTCAGTCCCTGGGTGGCACCGAGTAGGATGGCAGCTTCGGGCAGGGCCTCGCCCACGCTAATTGCGCCGTCGCCATCCATATCCACGGGGAGGCCGGTGAATTCAGGTATTGTTCCCCAAAGCGTGGGTTCCAGCAGATTGTGGAAGAAGTTACCAGGGGATTCGAGTACGCGGCCATCGGGCAGCTCGAGTTGCCATTCGAGAGCCTCATCGGGCGCCTCGGCCCCGGGCGGGCCTGCGTCGATCCAGACATCGTAATGGGCCAGAGAGGGGACCCCGGCGACAATGCCCTCATCCAATTCGTAGTAGGTGCTGGCCTCAAGCCAGAGATCGCGCGCCTGAATGACAAGTGCACTGATCTCGTTCGGGCTTTCGGCCCAAAGCTGTTCGTAGGGATCGGCATCGGGATTGGCCTCGCGCGCCTGCTGGACGAGATCGTAGTATTCCTGCGCCGCGTCAGCCAAGCTTGCGGTGGCGGTCTGCATCAGAGCGGCATTCTCCAATGCGTACTCTTTGACAGCGTTCAGGTCCACAGCTGGCGCCGATTCTGCGGAGCCAGACGAATTCTGTGGGGCGGCTGGAACTGTTTGTACGGTGCAGGCGGTTACGGCCAGCATGAGAACTATGCAGATAGCCGATGTGAGATGTGCTCTTGCTGGAAAGAGGCGTGATGGGATTGTTCGCTGAAGCATTTGGACATGGTCTCCTGTATGGAATGGTTACGTGCTTCCTTTTTTGCGGCCAACGGCTGACATGTGCGATAGACGTTCGTTTTTCAGCGGAACATGGCGGATGCCGCCGTTACACTACACAAAGGCATGCAACTGAACCGGCGCCCTTCCCAGCCGACATTGGTCGCGGCCACGCAGGGTGCTATACTGGAGACCGGTCCAGCGCGAAATCAGGGTGACGGTTGCGGCAACAGCCGTCACGCAGTCAATGTTTTGTGTTGGACTACCCTAGAGGTCGGCCCCAAGTGGGCCGGCCTTTTTCTATCCACTCGCCATGCGCCTGGAGAGTTGCCGAATCGGGGCGTTGCGCGGGTGGCTGGAAACGCGGTCGCTACCCAAACGCAACTCATTCTTTTTGGTTGCTTCATCCTCATCGCGTTTGTCGTGCAAATGACGCCAGGTGCGGAGGCTGAAAAGCAGGATCGCGACCACTACGAGCAGACCCAGCAGGAGGACAAGTTGTAGAACATCGAGAGTCTCCATTTCAATCCCCTGAATCGCTTTATTGACAGAAAGTGAGTGATGGACAATGGAAAATATTATAGCACCGCAGATCAGGCTGTGGGGCTTATATTTGAAGAAATTTGGCGCTGCATGGGTGAACAGAAAAGCGAAAGCGGGGTTAATTTCCCACTTAAGCAAGGTTAACTAACCAGAGGAAATCAGAACAGGGCCAACTGACCGCTGTCTTCCTCGCCGGGCGGAGGTACGATTTCGGGATTCCAGTCAGGGAGAGGAAGATTTTGACCGACGCGGGCGCGCAGGCGGCGAACCGACTCCGGCGCGTGGCCTTCAAAGGGGTTGTGGACGTAGCAGAACACGTTTCTACCATCTTTGAGCAGATCGGCGATGCGTTTGGCCCATTTATCCAGCAATTCTTCCTGAGGTCGACGAATGGCCTTGTCGTCGGGGAGGGGGTCGCGGTCGTGGCCTATGAGACGGATGTGGAGAGGAAGGAGCGAGTCGACGCTAGCACCGGCAGCCTGCCAGTTGGGATACGTATCCGGTTGGCCGGTGCGCTCGACAACGACGAAGCCGATCCGTCTCTCCATCAGGAAGCGGGCAAAGGCGGTTGTCATGAGATCAGCGGCCCTGACTTCGACGGAAAGGGGAACATCCGGGGCGAGTGTTGCCAGGTTGTCGATGAAATTGGCCAGGAGGCGCCCGGCGCGGCTGCGGGTAAAAGTAGCAGGGAATTGGATGAGGCCTGGAGCGGCGACGGGGCCGAGAGAACGTACGACATCCAGATAGGCTGCCGTTAACTGCTCCACCTCCACGAGCCTTTTCTCATGTGTGATTTCCCTGGGCGCCTTCAGGGAAAAAGTGAATTCTGGCGGTACGCTCTCGAGCCAGCTCAGTAATGTTTTGGGCTTGGGCAGAGCGTAGAAACTGGTGTTGACTTCGACGCTGTTGAAATTTGCGGCGTAGTAGCTGAGTTGCCGGTCGGCCGGGGTCTGGGGGGGATAGAAGACGCCGCGCCAATCGGGAAAGCTCCAAGATGAGGTGCCGAAGCACAATGTTCCCAAGTTTTCCGAATTCATAATCTCTTTTTTGGGCCTGAAATGGGCGGGAATCGGCCCTAAAGTAGGGTCATTCTACAAATGCGAAGCTGTTATGTGCAACATGCACAAAAACACCTTTTCAATTTCATGCAGGATTGGCAGTGGATTCTGGTCTCCGATCAGTTATCCTTGCACGTAATCGCCGGTTTGTGAAGCGGTTGATGCGTCGGTGCTGCGCTCTGAGAGAGCAAAGCGGAGCGGATCAGCGCAGGAAGCACAGGCCCTTATCGTTTGTTTGGCTCATCTGCGCCACGAAGTGCGCGGGCGGCGACCAAAACCAGGAAAGTGTTCGCCGAACAGCAAGAGTGGAGAAGATGGCCAGTCTTATTTCAGGACTCACTTGAGGAAGGAGAACTTTTCGATGTCAATGCTTGTACGTGCTGTGACACACGGCTCGAAGTTGCGGGCGATACCCCTCGCCGTCCTGGGGCTGCTTGTTTTTGCCCCATCTGCTTTCGCCCAGGATGCGGCGCCCTTTACGACGGATGAAGTTGCTTATTCGGTAGACAACTTGATCCTATTTGTTTCTGCAGTGCTGGTGCTGTTTATGCAGGCCGGCTTTGCAATGGTCGAGGCGGGTTTCAATTCGGCCAAGAACACCGTGAACATTATGTTCAAGAACATCATCGACCTGGCGAGTGGTGTTTTCTTCTATTTTCTGATTGGCTACAGCATTATGTACGGCGCGCCGGTACTTGGCGGTTTCTTCGGCTTTAGCGGATTCGGAATCTCGTCGACGCCGCCGGAAGCGATGGCTGGCAACTTGAATCCGCAGGTTGATTTTCTGTTCCAGGTAGCCTTTGCCGCGACAGCGGCCACGATCGTCTCGGGTGCTGTTGCTGGCCGGATGAAGATATCTGGCTACCTGATTTACAGCATTGTGCTCACCGCCATTATCTACCCAGTTAGCGGCTACTGGAAATGGGGTGGGGGCTGGTTGGACGCGATGGGCTTCTACGACTTTGCCGGGTCGTTGGTTGTTCATGCGGTAGGCGGTTTTGCAGCCTTGGCCGCGGTAATAGTGCTTGGGCCGCGAATCGGACGCTTCGGTGGCGGCTCGACCAATCCGCTGCCACCAAGCAACATGGCGATGGCTGCGCTGGGTGTCTTCATCCTGTGGATTGGCTGGTACGGATTCAATCCGGGTAGCCAGCTTGCATTCACGGGCGCGGTCAACACGGATGCGGTCATGCTGATCGCCACCAATACGACGCTAGCGGCGGCATTGGGGACATTACTGGCGATGATCTATGGCTGGGTCAAGACGGGCAAGCCTAACCTGAGCTACACGCTGAACGGTGCACTGGGCGGTCTGGTCGGCATCACGGCAAACTGTGATTCGGTCAACAATGTCGAGGCATTGATCATTGGCGCAGTTGCCGGCGTACTGGTGTGCGTAGGCATGGAGGCGCTAGAGAACTTCAAGATCGACGATGCGGTTGGCGCATGGCCGGTTCACGGACTGTGCGGCATCTGGGGCGGTATTGCCACCGGTATCTTCGGAGGCCACCCCTTTATTGCGCAGGTCGTAGGTTCGATCGCTATACCGGTGTGGGCGTTCGTCTCCGCCTTCATTCTATTCACGGTCATCAAAAAGCTGGGCGTGCTGCGCGTCTCACCGGAGGAGGAGCAGGCGGGTCTGGATCTCTCCGAGCATGGTGTTGGCGCCTATCATCTGGCCGGCGAGGAAGCTTAATCGGATTCCATATATTGGGGGGCAATATCCCTCAAGCGAAACTCTGTTTCATGTAAGGCCGAACTGGAAACCGGTTCCGCCACAGGTTTAGCATAGAAAACTGAAAGGAAGCGTCCCTCTCGTGGAGATCTGGTGACGAGGGGGACGCTTTTTTGTTTGCTTAGGGCCGTGGCAGAAGTGGATTGGGAATAGGGTCAGTAGCGGGAGACTGGCGCCCGCTGGCAGGAAGTCTTTTTAAAGGGGCGTTTCGGGAGATCACAGGGGAGGGCCGAAGGCCCGACCGCCCACAAAACAGGGGAGAAGGTGAGGTTTCCGGTCATTGACACAGGTTTGCCAGCTTGTATAATCACAACCCAGCGGAATCTCACCGATAGCGCGCCAGCGGCGAAGCGGCAGTGGATTGCCCTGGCGTCTCTGTAGAGGAAACGGCGATGGGCGATTTTCCACTGTGATTGCGCCAGAACCACTCCATTTACCACAAATAGGTCCCTAACTCTTGTCCCTTCATTGGCGGACAGAAATTCAGGACTTGGCTACCGCGTTGCAAGGATGCCCTGGAGAAGAAAAAATGATCCGTAACTGCTTTGATATAGGGCCGGAAGGGTGGCACTCCTACGATTATCATGGGGAGATCGTGACGGGAGCGGGCATTTTTGTGCTGGCAACTTGGCAGAGAGAAGGGGGTGTCGACGGCTCCGGGTTCATCTGGGCTGACCAGTCGCGCTGGAGTACGGATGTACCGGAGAGGCCTATTTCGATTCTGGCGCTGATTCACTATCGGAATTGGGTGGGATTGGGTCCCGTCGATTTGCGGCAGGCGGAGGTGTCGGTATATCTGAGAGGCGATGATTTGAAACTGTATGGTGCGACCTGCTATTTCTGGGTACATTCGCCGGGGGTTCGCTGGCACTTCAGCGGGAACCCGATCCCGATAATGGACGGGCAATGGGCGCCGGAGCCGAGCCGGTTTGTACTGAAGAACGACGAATCTCTGTGGCATCGCAGTTACAGCAGTGAGGAGTTCCAGCGCCGCAGCTATGGGCAGGGCGGGCCGCGACTCGACGATGTGCTGGGGGAGGTACATAGTTATGGCTTTTCTTTTATCGGATTCGACCGAGAGGTCCAGGGCAGACTGTCATTGGGCAAGTTCGAAATTGTTGCCGGCACATAGATGAACTCGCGCTGCCAGAAAATGGGAAAAACCAAACATACACAGGCAGACCTTTGGTGTATTTTCTTGAACTTGTGTTGTTCGCCAGATGGAAGGATAAAACAGGATGAACCAGCCTCAAACAGAAGGCGGCACGCCGATTGACATCGGCTCCCGCCTTGAGTTGATGGTAGACGAATTTCTTATCGCACGGTTGAGCGGAGGTGCGGTTTTGCGTCTCAATCAACCTGTTCCCCGCGAGGCCGTGCTGGTGACCGACAGGCCGTGGGAGGGGAACTCTTGTACATCTTTCGCGATCTTCCAAGACGACGGTATTTACCGAATGTATTACCTCGGTCGCCATTTTGTTACTACAGAGACGGAGCTGGATGAGGCTCCGCACCCGGACTTTGTCTGCTATGCCGAAAGCAGCGATGGGATAAGTTGGGAAAGACCGGAGCTTGGGCTAGTCGAGTTTGATGGATCAAGCAGGAACAATATCATCCTGAGCAGCGAGGACGGCGCCTGCCCGGTGCGCGCGTTTGCGCCGTTCAAGGACGCGAATCCAGCTGCGGAAGCTGATGCCCGCTACAAGGCATGGGCTGTGCGGATTCCGCGCCTCGATGGTTCTGCGCCACGTCCGGGGCACAGCGCGGAGGTGCCGGATGGGCTGCATCCGCTGAAATCGGCCGACGGGATCCATTGGACGGTGATGAGCGACGGGCCGGTCATTGCCGATGGCCTGCTTGACTCGCAGAACCTGGCCTTCTGGGATACCCTGCGCGGGGAGTACCGCGACTACCACCGCAACGAGTTTCGCATCGCGAAGACGGGAGAGGAACCGTACGGCGCGCATGTGCGGCCTGGCGAAATGGGAAGGGCCGTGCGGGGCTCCCGCTATGGCCGCGATCTGCGTACGGCGACGTCGAGCGATTTTGTCAACTGGAGCGAGCCGGACTATGCGGACTACGCGCAGGGGCGCACCGACGAGATATACAATAACGCCATCCTGCCCTACTTCCGCGCGCCGCACTTCTTCGTGGGGTTGCCGACACGCTATGTTGACCAAGGCTGGTCGCAGGCAGTGGAAGACCTGCCCGAAGTAGACGAGCGCCGCTTGCGAGCCGGCGTGAGCGAACGCTACGGCAGCGCTCTGACCGACGTCATGTTCATTAGCAGTCGCGATGGCCGCTTGTTCAACCTGTGGCCGGAGTCGTTCATCCGGCCGGGCTTGCGGCCAGAGGACAACTGGGTCTATGGCGACGGCTTTGGCAGTTGGGGCATAGTGACAACGCCCTCTCTTTTTGACGGTGCCCCCGATGAACTGTCGATCTACGTGTCGGAGGGATACTGGCGGGGTGAGAGCATGAATTTGCGGCGCTACTCACTGCGCGTTGACGGCTTCGCGTCGGTGCAGGCGCCGTTGAGCGGAGGCGAGCTGGTTACGAAGCCGCTGACTTTCTCGGGCAGCCAGTTGCGGGTCAACTTCTCTGCCTCAGCCGCGGGCAGTGTTCGAGTCGAACTGTTGCGGGACCAGATGGACACACCTGTTGAAGGGTTCAGCCTCGATGACTGCATTGAATTGCTCGGCGACGACCTTGAACGGATTGTGCGCTGGAATGGCGGCTCCGATGTGGGCCATTTAGAGGGAGTACCTGTCCGGCTGCGTTTCGTATTGCGCGACGCGGATCTTTACGCGTTTCAGTTCGTCGCGAACTGAGCTGTTATGAATGTCCTGGATTGACTATGAACCATTTTAATGAGGGCTCGCTTCCAGTCGACATTGGTTCCCGCCTGGAGTTGATGGTGGATGACTATTTGGTGGGACGGTTAAGCGGTGGGGCGCAAGGCCGCCTGAACAGGCCGGTACCCCAGGATATTGCGCTACGGTTGGACGCGCCCTGGGAGGGAAACGCCTGCGGAGGATTTACCGTCTTTGAGGATGACGGGCGCTATCGCATGTATTATAGAGGTCAGAATTTCGAGTACGACAGCAGTGGACTGGAGTCTCCGCGCGGCAAGCAGATTTGCTATGCGGAGAGCTACGATGGCGTCCACTGGGAGAAACCGGGGTTGGGCCTGGTGGCGTTTGACGGCTCTAGTGAGAACAACATAATCATGGGTGGGGAGAATTTGCTGAACGGTATGTTCACTCCGTTCAAAGACGGGAATCCGGCCTGCGCGGCTGACGCTCAATACAAGTCTTTTGCTCTCATGCAGCGGGGCGGGGCGAGGGGGCTGTGGGCGTATAAGTCGGCGGACGGCTTTCAATGGTCGGAGATGAGCAACGGGCCGGTCATTACTCAGGGACTGCTGGACACGCAAAATCTGGCGTTTTGGGACGGGGCGCGGGGCGAGTACCGTGCCTACCATCGCAACGAGTTTCGGTTGCCGCAGACGGGCGAGGAGCCATACGGTTCTCACCCTTTTCAGACAGGTCCAAATGGCCTACAGGCGGAGTCGGAAAGACCTACGGACGGTAACAGGCAGCAGGACGGGGACCGGTTGCGCGGGTCTCGCTATGGGCGCGATATTCTCACTGCCACTTCTACCGATTTTGTTCAGTGGACACCATCGGTTTATGTCAACTACAGTGAGGGCCGACCGGACGAGCTTTACACCAATCAGATAAGGCCTTACTTCCGGGCGCCGCATATCTTTCTGGGTTTTCCGACCCGGTATGTCGAACGGCCGTGGTCGGAGTCGCTGGAGGCTTTGCCGGAGTTGGCGCATCGCCGCATGCGCGCTGGGATCAGTGAACGCTATGGCACGGCGGTGACCGACGGCTTGTTTATGAGCAGTCGGGACGGCTACGACTTTAGTTTGTGGCCGGAGTCCTTTATCCGGCCGGGCCTGCGACCGCGCGGCAACTGGACTTATGGGGACAATTTTCAGAATTGGGGGCTCGTGACGACACCTTCTGCGATGACGGGCGCGCCGGATGAACTGTCCCTTTTTGTGCGGGAAGGGTACTGGCGAGAAGGATCAAGTGTATTGCGGCGCTACACGCTGCGCGTGGATGGTTTTGCTTCGGTGCAGGCGCCGTTGAGCGGTGGCGAATTAGTGACGAAGCCGCTCATCTTTGCCGGCAGCGATCTTGTTCTCAATTTCTCGGCCTCTGCGGCTGGCAGCATCCGCGTGGAGGTGCTGCGCGATCAGATGAACACGCCGGTCGAAGGGTTCAGTCTCGAGGACTGTGTGGAGGTGTTGGGTGACGAACTGGCGCGTGTTGTGCGTTGGAAAGACGGCCGGGCGTTGAGCGGTCTGGCAGGAACGCCGATTCGGCTGCGATTTGTGTTGCGGGATGCGGATTTATATTCCTTCCGTTTTCGTGCCTGATCAGCTGACATTTTAACCTGATAAGAGGGGGTTGGGTACCGTGAGAATCACAGCCATTGAGACGATCGCACTGGCCGACCCGGGTAAAGCGTGGGAGACGGTGGTGCGTGTGCATACCGACGAGGGCATCAGCGGCATCGGACAGGCGGAGTCGCCGTCCCTCGTAATCGACGCCATTATTCGCTGTGACGGCGGGCTGGAAGAGTTGTTGCGCGGGGAGGACCCGTTGCAGGTTGAGCGTCTGTGGCAGAAGATGTATGCCGCTACCGGGCTGTTTGGCCGGCGTGGTGTCACGATTGCTGCGATCGGCGCGGTGGAGACGGCGCTGTGGGACATTACGGGGCAAGCGCTGGGCAAGCCTGTTTGTGAACTGATCTGGCAGGCGTGCTGCACGGTGACGGAGTCGAGCGAAATCAAGGAGAAGGTGAGACCATACGCAACGGTCTACCCGCCGGGAGAGGAAGTAGACGAAATTGTCGAACGCTTCACTCTGGCCAGGGAACGCGGCTTTCGGGCGATGAAACTGGAAGAGTGGCCGGGCGGATTCTCGCATGTCAGCATACAGCGGGATGTGGAGATCGTGAGGACGGCACGCGAGACGATTGGAGAGGAGCGCGATCTGTTGATAGACGTACAGAATCGGTGGTCCGAGGTGGGGCAGGCGCTCGAATCGATCCGGGCGATCGCCGAGTTCAGGCCGTTCTTCGTCGAGGCGCCCTTGCCGGCTGACAATCTTGCCGGCCTGGCCCGGCTGGCCGATGCTGTGGACACGCGCATCGCGGTGGGCGACTGGGGATTTACGACGCGCTTTGAATTTGAGGAGATCATGGAGAAGGGGCGGGTGGATGTGGTGCAGCCCAGTTCGGTGCGGTCCGGGGGCATACGCGAGATTACTCGCATCGCCGAGGCTGCATATCGTCGCGGCCTGATATGCGTGCCTCATGCGTGGTGTCATATGGTGGGGGTGGCGGCGGAGATTCATCTGGCGGCAGTGCTGCCGAATATGCCATATTTCGAGATGCCGATCGCCTTTCCGGATTCGCCGATTATTTCGGAGTTGATCATGCCGGCGGTGGAATTGGACGCTGACGGGCTGATCGAGGTGCCCAAGCGGCCGGGACTGGGTTTTGCTCTGAATGAAGATGTGGTGGAACGGTTTCGGGTGGCGCCGCATTGAGCGGCTGGATTGAAATAAGGGTAGATTGCGCGACGGCCTGCGACATTCGTACGCCTGAATGGGGGAATTGCGTGGGCAGTTGATTGAGGTCTTTTCTCTCCTCCTTCCACCACTTTCTTTCATCCCCGGTGGAGGCTAACAGATGGCAAGGATGTCGGCGGCACAGGCATTGATCCAGTCGCTGCGGGCGCAGGGAGTGGATACGATATTTGGGATCATCTCCAGCCACACGATGGAGATTTTCGACGCGCTCTACGACCATCAGGACGCCATCCGCTTCATCAGCGCACGCAATGAACAGGCGGCGGCGATGATGGCGGACGGGTACGCGAGGGTGACAGGCAGACCGGGCGTTTGTCTGACCAGTACCGGGCCGGGCGCGGCCAATTCGATGGGCGGCATCGGGGAGGCGTTTTCGGCCTCCTCTGCCGTTCTGACGATTACGAGTACAGCCGAGGAGCAGCTGTACGAGCGCGGCTTGGGCACGATGCACGAGACGAAGGACCAGCTGGGGATGCTTTCGACGGTGACCCAGCACAGTGTCCATGTCAGCCGACCGGAGGAGACAGCGGAACGGGTAGGGGAGGCGTTTGAGCTGTTTCACAGTCGGCGCCCGCGGCCGATCGCGATAGAGATACCGGCAGACATTCAAGGCCAGGAAGCGGAGATGACGATATCGGAGCCGGTTCGGGTTGCGGCGCCGGCGGCAGATCGGGCAGCGGTCGAGACGGCTGCGGCAATTTTATTGGCAGGCGGGCGGATGGGCGTGCTGGCGGGGACGGGCGTACACCGCTCAGGCGCGGCAGAGGCGCTTACGCGTCTGGTGGAGCGTCTTAATGTGCCGGTATTCACGACGGCAAACGGAAAGGGCGCGATCGCGGAAGATCACCCGCTGAGCCTGGGCATGTATGGCGGCGAGTCGAATTTCCCGCCAGGAGGACAAGAGGACCCGCGCCAGACACTGGCCAACAGCCTCGACGTACTCCTGGTTGTGGGATCCAGCCTTTCCTATTTCAGAGCAAAGTTGCAAGGTCTTCGTCAGCCGCCGCTACTGATTCATCTGGATATTGACTCCGAACCGATTGGCATGCTGTATTCTGCGGCGGTGCGGCTGGTTGGCGACGCGAGAACGGTGCTGGGGCAGCTAAACACGGCGCTGGCGGACAAGGCCAGTCATGGCGATTGTGGTGAAAGGAAGGAGTCAGGATTTGCAGGCGAGGTGAGGGAGGTCAGGGAGAAGATCAGAGAGTACAAGCGGCTGACGATGCCCAACGAGACGAAGATCATGGAGGCTATCCGGGCAGTGGCGGCCAGGAACGCTATCTTTGTCGGCGACGTCGGCGTCTGCAACCATCGCGGGGCCAACTACTGTCTCGACATATATGAGCAGCGGAGTTACATGATTCCTGCATGGGGCGGGCTGGGGTTTGGGTTGCCGGCCGCGGCCGGCGCGAAGGCGGGAATGCCTGAGCGGCAGGTCATTTGTATCACCGGCGACGGCGGATTCCAGTTCAATATCCAGGAACTGGGCAGTTGCGTGCAGTATGGGCTGTGGCCGGTCGTTCTGGTTTTCAATGACGATGCATGGGGGCTGCTGCGTTACTACCAGAAGAACCGAGGCGGAGGGCGCTACATGGCCAGTGACCTGCGTAATCCGGATTTCAGGAGATTGGCTGAGGCCTACGGGGCTCGCGGAGAGCAGGTCACATCGCTGCCGGCGTTGATTCAGGCATTGGAGCGGGCGCTGGAGGCCGAGACAGTTACGGTGATAGACGTGAAGACGCCTGACGGTTTTGCAAATTTCGGGTAGGCCGAATGTGTGGCATCGGTTGGAAAGGGAACAGGTAATCTCTTCCGACGACGTGACCCCTGCCGGATAGAGAAGGAGGATAGGCGCAGATGCAAGGGAAACTGACTTGTGGTTTGATCGGCCTGTCACAGGGCTGGTATGCCGATCTGTTTGCGACGGAACTGCTGGCGATGAAGGACGTCGAGTTGGTTGGCGTTTGCGATCTTGGCAAAAGCCGGGATTATGTTCAGGACTGTATCGGCATGGGCGCGGAGGCGTTTGCCAGCAAATTCGAAACTGTCCTTTACCATGATGCCGCCGATATGCTAGGCGAGAAACTCGATTTCGTGGTGGTAGCAAGTGAAATAGGAGAACATTGCGAGAATAGCTGCCAAGCGTTGGAAGCGGGCGCACATGTTTTTGCATGCAAGCCATTCAGCTTTATTGCCGACGAGGTGCGCAGGGCGATGCAGGTTGCTAAGAGCAATCAGCGGATAGTTTTGCCGGGCGTCCCTTCACGATTCGAAGACGGCATGATCGAAGCGGTGCGGCGCGTGCGGGCGGGAGATGTTGGCAGGCCGCTCACGGCGCGGGTTTTTGTCAATCATGCGGCGATGACGAGTCCACCGTGGCAGCGGGACACGGCCAAGAGCGGTGGGCCGCTGGGCGAGTTTGGCACTTATGGATTCGATATTGTGCGTTGGGTTCTGGGCGAGGAGCCGGAGGAGGTCTTTGCCTATGGCGAGAACTTTATGCACAAGGGCCAGATCGAAAGTTGGGACAATGTGAAGGCGCTGCTCCGGTTCGACAGCGGTACGCTGGGAAGTGTACACATCTGCACTTCGATTGGCTGGGAGTACCCGTTCTTCGATCTGGAGGTGGTGGGGGAGAAGGGATGCCTACGCACCGACTATCACAACTATCCTGTGGTGACGCACGGCAAGTCGTCTGCGCAGTTGGCGCCTATCCGTTACGCGCCGATGAATCAGCGGGAGATCGACCACTTTGTCAAGGCGGTGCGGGGGGAGGAGGATCTGCGCGTCACCCTGGAGGACGCCTATGCCGTGACCAGGATGATCGAAGCGGTACAAGACAGTCTCACTTCCCATCAACCCGTCAGAATAGAACCTTGAGGTTTAGTGGGTCGCGCTCCGATTTCGCTTCCGTCTGTTGTCGGTCGTGCGTCCTGAGAATCAGACTTGGGGCTGCCCGGAGCCACGACCGCGGCATCGCGGTCCGGGCGCATCTACGAGTTGGGGACAAGATCCGGAGCAAACAGGTGATGGAACCGTCCGTTGACCCAACCCAGCCTATAGCCAGCCCTTTCCCTCCAAAAGGTCTGCCAGTTCCGCCATTTCACGGTCATTTAGACTGTAGTATGGTTTTCTCCTCCAGCGCTGGGCCAAGCCATTGAGTTCGAGGATGCCATGGATGACGGCGTCAAAACTACCCGGAAAACTCGCAAACAGTTCATCCCATATGGGTATATCATATTCAGCAATAATCTTGCGGATCTGGGGCAGATTATTGGCCTGAACCGCGTCCCAGAACGCGTGCGCAACCTCGGGCTTGAAAAGGATGAAGCATGACATATAGCCGTCGCAGCCGTAGGGCACGTTGTTTAGAACCTCTCGTTTCGTCCCACTGGCAAACACTGCCCAGCGATCGTGAACCAGCAACCCCAATCTCCTGCCGAACTCGCCACATATGTCATCCTTCACCGCATAAATGCCATCCACTTCATCCCGCAACCGCCTTAGCACTTCCAAACTCGGCGCCAGAGGACGCTGCCCGAGAAAATTAGTCACGACCATGACCGGCATATGCTCGGCGACCGCTGCATAATGGGCGACAAGGGTATCTTCCGTGCATGAACTGGCCCAGTCCGGCGGCAGCACCATCAACATGTCCGCGCCGACCTCGCGCGCATACTTAGCAAACTCAACATCCTTGCCGGTCCACCAGATGCGATCCGCAGCCACCACCATGGCCCGTCCTGCAGTCTGTGCAACCACGACCTTCGTCAATTCGGCGACTTCCGTATCCGTCAGAAGGGTATACAAACTGTCGCCGCTGGTCAGAATAATCGTCTTCGAACCGGCGTCTATGGTGAAATCGATGATCTGACGTATGCTTTGATAATCAATTTCACCATTGGCGCAAAAGGGAGTATTCAAAGACATGATCGGACCGGTCAAGGCATGGCGCACCTCTTCACGACTTATCATTGTCGTACCTCTCTTTTCATACTCTTCACGGGTTGTACATGAAGGACGTGATGACCGTGTCTGAGCCGGAGACGGCCACTGTTGGGTTGGAATCAGACGCATGTCTGTCAGACACGTTTCACCGTAATGAAGGTGCCGAGAATCTCACGCATCCAGGGGTTGTTGGCATCCGTGCGACCATAGGCCGCCAACAGAGTGTCCGGTGCAACCTCCTCGATCGCGTCGTAGTACGAGCAATCAACGTGCACCGGACCCTGGCGTAAGCAGAAGTGCCCCATCCACGTGTGCCCCATGTCCGTGCTGAAGGTGAGCCAATCGCCCGGCCGGCCGTAGATTACGGCCAGCACGCCATTGGACATCAGGCAGGACTTCGGCATCACCCCACGGTCAGCGATCGGGTCAGCGTGGCTCCAGGTCCTGCCCTCGTCATTCGACCGGCTCATGTACAGCGACCAGTGCTCGCCCGATGCATTCCCGCCGGAGCGCATGAAGCAAAGTATCTCTCCGTTGGGCAGTTTCTGCAGATAAGGCTCACCAAAGCCATCCAGCCGCCGCGCATCCCCTTCATGCAGGTCGAACGCCACCGTCGACCGGTAGTGCCAGGTGCGTCCTCGATCGGTAGACCGGATCACGAAAGAGCGCTCTTTCGCGTTACTGTCAGCGGCGAACTTGCCTAGCACACCGGCCAGCAAGCTGCCATCGCTTAGCGACACGATGGCGTGATCCACGTAGCAGAACAGGGGCTGTCCGGCGCGCTCCATGTCCCGCCACAGTTTGGGAATCCCAATCAGGCGAATCGTCTCCTTCTGGTAAGTGTAACCGTTGTCCAGCGAGCGGTGCAGATAGGTCTCATGCACACCGTCCTCGACTTCCTCTAGCCAGGTCGCTTCCACCTGGATCAACTCACCGTCGGGGAACTGGTATGCGTTCCAGGAACGCCATTCCGGCGATTCGCGCCACGTATGCCCGCCATCTGTGGAGCGCCGGCAGGTCATGCCGCGATGACTGGCGGCCTCCACTTCCGGTGGGAACGCAGCAAGCACGAGTTCACCGTCTATGAGCTTATACATGTAGGCGCAGGCGCAGTTCGTCTCATGCATGGGTATGATGGTCTGTGTCTCACCGACCTGGATCTCCAGCCCCGGGAGTTGGTAGAAGCCCCGGCTGCGGTCTTCGCGTGATACTTCCTTCACCGTGCCTGTCATTTCCTATTCCTTTCTTTGCTCCATGGCGCAAACTGATCAGATACCACGATGCTTGCTACGCACATCGAGGGCGTCGCGCAGACCGTCACCCAGGAAGTTGATCGCCAGGACTGCCAGCGTAATCGCTATCCCTGGCGGCAGCCACTGCCAGGGGAAGATGGCGAGTGCTGTGAAGTTCGCCGCGCGGCTAACCATGCCACCCCAGCTGGGTACCGGCGCCTGTACACCCAGCCCAAGATAGCTCAGGCCGGCCTCCGCGAGGATGGCGCCGGCCGTGCCCAGGGTCATCGAGACCACGACCGGGCCAACCACGTGGGGAAAGATGTGTACCCGCATGATACGCCAATCTGTTGCGCCGACCGTGCGGGCCGCGGTGACGAATTCCGCCTCGCGCAAGGACAGCACCTGCCCCCGCACCAGCCGCGCCAGTCCCGGCCAATTGAACAGACCAATCACCAGCATGAGGGTGAAGATGCTGGGTTCCAGAACGGTGGCCAATGTGATCATGAGGATAAAGGTCGGAAACATCATGACTAGCTCTGTAAAACGCATGAGCAGATCGTCCGTGCGTCCCCCGACGTAGCCGCCCAGCCCACCAAAGATGACACCGATGATCGTGGTGAGGGATACGGCGACGATGCCCACCGACATGGACACCCGTGCGCCATAGATGACCCGGGTAAGTACATCTCGCCCTACCTGATCCGTACCGAAGATGTGCCGGCCAGAAGGGGGGGCATTGACTTCGCGTAAGCTGGCTTTGACAGGATCGTAAGGGGTGATGAGTGGCGCGGTCAGAGCGATCAGCACCAGTATCAGGACGATCAGGCTACCGACCACGGCAACGCGGTGCCGAAGAAAGCGACGCAAGCTGCGCGCGAGCGGCGAGTCTACGGGCAACCGCTGTTTTGCGATATGTGGAGACGCTCTGCTACGTGTGCGCGACATCTGTCTCGTGGCTGACACTGGGAGATTTGGAGGTGTTTTGTCGGGCTGGCACCTCTGGTGAACGGCTGGATAAAGTGTGTAGGCGGGTTAAATTGACGGGCCGGTGATGGGCGGGAGGATGTGCCGCCATTCACTAACTCCGACCCGCTTTCAATCGTAGCGTACGCGCGGGTCCACGAAGCCATAGGCGATATCAGAGGCCAGGTTCGCGAGCATTACGATGACGGCAGAAGTCAGTGTCACCGCCATGATCACGGGGTAGTCGCGGGCCAGGAGGGCCGTATAGCCCAGGCGGCCCATCCCCGGCCACGAGAAGAGCTGCTCAAGGATGAACGATCCTCCCAACAAGCTGGGCAGGCTGAGGCCCACGAGGGTGACCACGGGCAAGAGCGCGTTTCGGAACACGTGGCGTATGATGACCCACCGTTCCGGCAGCCCCTTGCTGCGAGCCGTGGTCACGTGGTCGGCGCCCAAGGCATCCAGCACACTCGCCCGGGTGTAGCGCATGTAGCCGGCCAGACTCAGAATCACGTTGGCGAGGACCGGCAGAACCATGTGGTGCAGGAGGTCCAGGTTCAGCCCTGTTGACTGGCCCGGGGTCCACATGCCGGCCAGGGGGAACCAATCCAGCTTGACCGAAAGGAAATACATAAGCAGTATAGCGACGAAGAAGTTTGGCACCGAGATACCGAAGAAGGCCAAAAACGACAGCGTGTGGTCCAGATTGGAGTACTGCTTAAGGCCCGACACCAGGCCCAGCGCCACGCCGATCAGGATGGCCAGCACGAGGGAGGTGACCTGCAGCAAGAGGGTGGCCGGCAGGGTTTCAACAATTCTCTCCGCCACCGAGCGGCCATCCACCAGGGAGTAGCCAAGGTTTCCCCGCAGCAACTCTCTTAGCCATATCAGGTAGCGGACGTGGATGGGCTTGTTCAAACCCAGGCGCTCCCGCATCGCTTCCCGGTCGACCTGTGCGGAGGTGGGCTCCAATGGGTCGATCATCGCCGTTACCGGATCACCGGGAGCCAGGTTATACATCACGAAGACCAAGATCGTAACGCCCAGGACCATTATAGGCGTCACCAAAAGACGATGTAGGATGTATTCAGTCATAACCCAGTGTCTGTTCCCTGGCCAGGGGCGTGTACACCCCGGTGGCGCCTATCACACTGAAAGGGCTGGGCACTGCCGCCCAGCCCCCTCTTTCACCCGCCACTGCAAGGGCAGACAAACCTAGGTCTGTTTCAGCCAGATCTTCTCGTGGGGGACGCGGACCGATTTTGCGTAGTCTGTGCCGGGATAGATGGCCTGGACTCGCGAATTGTATATAAGCCTGCCTACCCCTCGCCAGAACGGCGCTCCGTTCAGGTTTTGGTCGACCAGCAAGGCTACTTGCTTCAACAGTTCTACACGCTTGTCGAGGTCTTGCTCCTGCATGGCGGCTGCATAAACCTCGTCCAACTCCGGGTTACAGTAATTGTTCCAGTTGATCCCGCCCACGTCAGGGGTACCTCCACATTTGACAATACGCCAGAAGTGACCCAGGGCGCTGGAGCACCCTTGGACATTCCGGTAGATGTCAAAGTTCAGGTTGTCGAATACCTCTGGGACGAAGGCGGAGGCGTGGAACACCTTGAACTTCACCTTTAGCCCCATATTGGCCGCCAGCGCCTGGAAGGTCTCGTCGGCCACCGTGGGCTCGCCTTCCATGGCGAACTCCAGTTCGCGATCAAAGTCCCAGTTGATCTCCTCCAGAATGGCCTGGGCCTTGTCCGGATCGAACCGGTAGTCTGTCAGCCCCTCAGGCGGCTGGTTCAGGGTGCCCACGCCGATGTGACTGAACACGTAGTTGTCGCGTACGGCCAGACCGCCGGTCGTCACGGCGAGATACTCATCAATGTCTATGCCATACAGGAGCGCCTGGTGCAGTTGATGGTAGGTATCCGGGAAGCGGTTGATGTTGATGTACCACGCCCAATAACATGGGGTCGGAAAGGTCGCACTTACAAGATGATCCATCTCTTGCAGGTGCTGGAAGCTGGCCAGGTCTGGTGTGAAACCCACGTCAAGCTCCCCCTTCTCCAGGGCGGCAACCGCAGTGTTGCCATCGAGGAAGCGGAAGATGATTCCGTCCAGAAGGGGCTTCCCCCCCCAGTAGTCGTCGTTGCGCTCCATCGCCAGGAACTGGTCGGGAACCAACTGGGTGCATTTGAAGGGTCCGGTCCCGATGGGCATGCCCGCAAAAGGCTCGTGGTCAACAACCTTATCGAGCGGGACGTCCTCGAACACGTGCTTGGGCGTGATGTCCATTCGGGTGTTAGGGCTGGAAATGAAATCAAAGTCGGTTGCCTCCAACTCGAGGCGCACGGTGTATTCGTCAATCTTCTGGGCGCCGGTGAGATCCTCCATTGTCCCACCGTTTTCCCCCAGGTTCTTGGCCCCCTTGATCTGCGGCAGCCCGCCGCTCTGGCGTGCGACATCCCTGTGGGTGGCTGCGAACCAGCTCCACATCACGTCGTCGGCAGTGAACGGCCGGCCATCGTGCCATTTGACGTTCTGGCGCAGGTGGAACACCCATACCCGATCCGGCTCCTCAACGTCCACCTTCTCGGCCAGCTCCGGTGTGATCTTGAACTCTTTCGTCTGGGGCGTCAGGCCGTCGCCCCACTCCTGACCCCGGACAAGAGCCTGTAGCACCGGTGAGAGCACCCTATAGTGTGAAGTGCCCCGAACCTTCCAGGGTGTGAAGTTCGTGAAGCTCAATGCCCCAGGCGCGATCGTCAAGGTCCCGCCGCTCACGGGACCGGCGGCTTCCATGGATGCGGGTTGCTGGGTCGGTTCCGGGACTGCACTCTGTGGCGCGGGGATACACGCTGCAGCAGCAATGCCAGCTGCGCCCAGGCCAGCCGCCCGCAGAAAATCACGTCTACTCACTTCTTTACGGGTCATGGTTCCCCTCCTGATGTAGATATTCAGTCGCGTAGACAAATCGGACTCAACTTAAGGGCAGGCCGTGTGGATGGGAATGTAACTAAGATATAATATATCTCAGAATACAGCCTTTGTCAACACAGGAAATTTAGTTGGGTGCATCCCAGATTCTTGGGGAGAAATGTATGGCCGGTGTTGGCTTCGGTCCGGCAAACTGACTTGGCGCGCTTTACGCACGGCAAATTGGGATCCACGCGGGGCATTGGGCGCAAGCACGACTGGGGCAGGCGCGGAATGGAACTGTTTCGACGATGGGGAAGCGCGAACGGTTCTTACCTAGCGCCGGGGTCGCGGCGTGTGCGTGCGCGTTTGTGGGCGGTTGGAAAGGATGCCGACGTACAAGTGGACGTACAAGCGTTGTACAAGTGTTTACGAGCGTTTACGAGAGATCGGCGCATGCATAAATTGAGAGCGCATGGCGGCCGGCGGGTGGATGGCAGGGTGTAAGGGGAAGGTGTGCGGGGGCGGGCGTGGCATGGCTGAGGCGCCGGCGAAACCGTGTTGCAAACAATATAAGAATTATTAGAAATTCAGATATGGCCGGGGCAAGGAGAAAAGGTCTGAATCAGGATTTTCAGAATTGGGGGATTGGCAGGATTCGTGCGGTTGTTGGAAATTCGTCTGTAGTCCAAACTGTCCGCCCCGAAATTGACCAAGAGACCGATTGCAAAACCATAGGTGTCCGCCAGCCAAAAATTGGGGATAGACCCAATTTAATGGGGTGTGGTCCAGAATAGGGGTGCGTTTCTGGCTACCTCCGGGCAACTACGCCAGATGCGGGATGCACCCCTCGTTGGCATGGGCGACGAAAGTTTATGCCGTCGCTTCAGAGTCAAGGGGACAGGGCGGACGGGCCGCTCAGGGCGGTTGGGAAGGATACCAGCCGAACTTCGCGCGGCGGGCAGATTTTTCTATTATATTATAAATGTCCACTTTGGCCGCTTACCCCCCCCCCCTATTACTATACGAAGCCAGACGCTGGGCGTCATTTGTCCAGTCGGCGCGGGCGCTCATGCGCATCGAGAGAGGCCGTTCCCGCCGGCAAGCGGCCCCGGGAATGCTCCGGGGGCGCTCCGCCTGATTTCTGCGCGGGATGGCAACTTTAGTTACTACCCGATCTTGGCGAATAGGCCAAGGTCTGATTTTAACGCAATTGTCAGAATAACTCGCCCCTATCTTGGGACACACCCAAATTAAGTCCGGCAATGAGAAGGCGTGTCACGAACGCTTTACCGTGATGAAAGTGCCGAGGAGCTCAGCCTGCCAGCTATCGTTGGGGTCAGTCCGGCCATAAGCGACCAGCAGCGTGTCCGGCGCAACCTCCGCGATCGCGTCGTAATACGAGCAATCGGTATGCTGTGGACCCTGACGCAGGCAGAAGTGGCCGATCCAGGTGTGCCCCATGTCCAGGCTGAAGGCGAGCCAATCGCCTGGTCTGCCATAGCTCACGACAAGCACGCCGTTGGACATCAAGCAGGATGTGGGGAAGACGCCGCGGTCCGCAATGGGGTCGGCATGGCTCCAGGTCTTGCCATCATCGTTCGACCGGCTCATGTACAGGGGCCAGTGCTTTCCGCCAGACGTGCCACCGCTGCGCATGAAGCAAAGTATCTCCCCATTGGGCAGTGTCTGCAGAGAGGGCTCGCCAAAGCCATCCAGGCGGCGTGCGTCTCCTGGCGTCAGGTCAAATGCCACCGTTGAAACATAGTGCCAGGTCCTGCCGCGATCGGTAGAGCGTACCACGAAAGAGCGTTCCTTGGGCTGCCTATCGCTGGCAAACTTAGCGAGCGCGCCAGCCAGCAGGCTGCCATCGCGCAGCGCCACGATGGAGTGGTCCACGTAGCGTGGCATGCCGGGGGCGTTTATCTCTGACGCGAGTGTGGGAACACCGATCAATTGCATCGTCTCTCTCTGGTAGGTATAACCGTTATCCATTGAGCGGTCCAGATCCGTCTCGTACACACCTTCCTGATCGGTATCTGTCAAGAAATGAGCATGTACCTGGATCAACTCACCATCTGGAAACTGGTATGCACACCATGTAGGCCAGACTGGCGCGTCGCGCCACGTATGTCCGCCATCTCTCGAGCGCCTGGAGGTGAAGCCGCCAGATTCCTCTGGAAAAGCAGCCAGCACGAGTTCACCATCTACGAGTTTGAACAGGTATGCACAGGCGCAGTGCGTTCTCTCTTGTGGAATGATGGTCTGTGTCTCACCAACCTGGATCTCCAACCCTGCAAGCTGGTAGTAACCTCTGCAGATATCTTCGTGTGATATCTCTTTTGTTATGTTAGCCATTTCCTTGTCACTCCTTCCATCCTGTGCGGATGATGTGGGTAGCGCCTCAGCCTGATGCAATGCGTAGTTGTCCATGGTATTCTACCCGCTTGCAACGGACATCAAGAATCATTTTGGCGTGGCTGGCGTTCGGCAAATCCAGCGTATCCCGGCGCTATTGACTGCTGATGAGAAGAAAGATGTCTGGTCCGGAGATCGTCTGGTTCCTTCTTATTCGCTGAAGCGGAATGAGAACAGGTCGGCATCCTTGAGTACAAAGCGCAAGCGCACCGGTATACCGGCCATCCGGCTCACGTCGGGTCCATCTGCCCAGCTTACCACACGGGCCAGATCGTCCCCCAGCACGTCGACACAGTCGTCGAGCGTAAAGCCTGTGATGGGCGTGTCCATCTGATCGCGCAAAATCTCAACGCGGATGCTGCCTGCGGCCGATGCGGAGAAGTTGAGCATCAGTTGCTGGCCGGCAAAGATGAGCGCTTTCGTGACGACTTCGCCCCCGCTCAGCGGCGCCTGTATGGAGACAAAGCCGTCGATGCGCGCGTGTAGCGTCGCAAGTTGAGGCTCTCTCCCCGCCAGTAGCCTTCGGTCAGATAGAGTGAGATCTCGTCGGGCGCCCCGTCAATCGCCGATTTGGTGGTGACAAGGCCCCAGTTCGGGTAGTTGTCACCGTACACCCAGTTGTCCTGCGGCCTCAACCCCGGCCGAATGAAGGACTCCGGCCAGAGTTTGAAGGTCTGCCCATCTCGGCTGGACATGAACATACTGTCGGTCAAGGCGCTGCCGCTGCGTTCGCTGTTGTCGTTCTCAGCCTTGGCGTTGGCGCGACGCCGGCGATGCTCCAACTCGGGCAGATCTTCTGTCGCGTCCGACCAGCCGCGGTCGATGTAGCGCGCCGGAAATCCCAGGAAAATATGCGGGGCGCGAAAATAGGGAATGATCCCGTTTGTGTACAATTCGTCGGTGCGCCCCTCAGTGTAATTGATGTAGACCGGGTCGCTCCAGTGGATGAAATCCTGTGAAGTCGCGGTGAGGATATCGCGTCCAAAGCGCGAGCCGCGAGGCGGGTCTCGATTGTGGCCTCCCACGATTTGAGCGGAGTACGGTTGCGCGCCTGTTTCGAGGTACAGGCTGCGGTGGTAGTCGCGGTATTCGCCGCGTAACGTGTCCCAGAACGCCAGATTGTGCGAATCCAAGAGTCCGTAGGTGATGACGGCTTCGTCGCTCATGGGCGTCCAGTGGATGCCATCGGGTGACGATAAAGGGTGGAGCCCGCGCGGATCGTAGCTGACAGTCCAGGCCTTGTATTTTGCGTCAGGCGCTGCATTGGGGTTGGCATCCTTGAAGGGCGCGAACTCGGCGACTGGGAAGCGGCTTTCCTGCTTATCAAGAATGATGTTGTTCTTTTGTGAGCCGTTAAACTCGACCAGCCCAAGCTCTGGCTTTATCCAGTGGATGCCGTCTGTGCTTTCGGCGTAGCAGACAACCGCCGGATGAGATATTTCCTGCCTGGTTTCAGTTGTAACATAATGGCTGCCGCGGTAATACATGCGGTACAAGCCACCGTCCTGGAAAACCGTAAAATAGAGGCAGGTGTTGCCCTCCCAGGGCATGTCTGTGACCAGCACCACTTCGCGTGGGGTGGGTCTGTGGAGACGCTGCACGGCGCCACTGCTCAAACCAGCGACCAGATAGTCATCGATCATCAACTCCAATCGTGAACCGATATCGATCGGGATCTTGCCGCTGGACTGATAGGTTGCCATGTGTGTTGTGGTCCCTTCTTCAAATCCGAAGCGGTGGGCTTGGGCATTTTCATCAAGGCCGGGCAGTTGAATCACATCATTAACCGGCGCTCTGAATCAGGGAGACGCCGGCCGGCAAATACTGCCAGCACTCGTCGTTGTTGACTGCATCGTCGGGGGTCGCGAGGCCTAGACGCGCCCGCCAGCCTCCAACCCCGCCGCTGAGCGGCTCAACCATGGCTTCCTCACTCCCTCGTAATCTGAGCCGTGAGTGTTCTGTTTTGAAATCGGCACCGTCAATCGATCCCCAGCAGTTTGAGCGAGTCGCGCTGGAGCATGTCTTCAATGTACGCTTCAGGGATCAGCGAAAGACCGGCTCGGCTGGCCATGCCGGACGCGTCATACAGGTACTGGACACTTTCATCCACCTTGGCGAACGGATAATCCGAACCGAAGAATATCTTGTGCCCGACATCGTATTCGATCGCCGTAGCCAATGCCTCGTAGAAGCGCAAGCGACGAAAGCCATAACCGGACATGTCCCCGTAGACGTTCTTGTGCTTGCGCATGACCATCACGGCATCGGTGTGCCATGGATGACCGATATGGCAGATCATCTGCCGCAGCTTCGGAAATCGTTGCGCCACTTCGTCAAGAAGTATCGGCTTCGACCAGCGCAACGGCGTGATGGCGAATGTTGTGGTACTTTGGTGCCAGAAGATGGGGATGTCGAGTTCCTGGGCCTTGCTGTAGAGCGGATCGTAACGCCTGTCGGCCGGGTTGAAATTCTGGTAGGCGCCGCTCAACTTGAGCGCGCGCAAGCCCAAGTTCCTGATGGCATGCGTCAGTTGCTCGATGCAGGCAGGGTCGTTCGGGTCCACGCTGGCCACGCCTACCAGTTTGTCAGGGCGCCGGCTGACGTAGTCATGGACGTACTCGTTCGGAACCACCAACCCGGTAGCATTCATCATCATCGCAAAAACTGCTGCGCGATCCACCTTCTGCGCTACCTGTTCCCAGTGCTCCTCGGGCGGACAATGCCATTTGTTGGTCTTGCCGTAGCACATCTCGATTTCGGCTATCGCCTTATCCGACCAATGATGCCGCTGCCAGATGTGGCTGTGGATGTCAATCATCACCAGCCCGTCTTCTCCTTCCGCTCCAGAAACAGCGCTTCCACCTCGCGGATCGGGTGTTCGGCGATCTCGCGCTTCAACTGATGCAAGACCGGAATTCCGGCTGTCTGCTCCAGGTTCCAATCGCGCACTAGCTCGCCGCTTTCAATACGCTTCAGCATGGCGCGCATCTGCTGGCGCACATGATCATCGACAACCTCACCCGAACGACGCAGAATCAGATAGGTCGAGGTCGGCGAACCGAACTGCGTATCGCCGAGCTTCGACTTGCAGAGGTATTCGGCAAAAAACTGCAGTTCGTAGAAGGTTTCGCTGTAGGCCGATTCGGCCGAGTAGCCGGCCTCCACCAGCACCTCGTAAGCGGTCAGGAGATATTTCATGATCGCCCCCAGGCCGGCCGACTCGGCGAACAGGTTCACGCCGACCTCGTCGCCGAAGGTGCATTCGCAGCTGCCGAAGCGCAGCAAGCCCATACCCTTGGCCAAGGACATCGCGATCTGCCGTGCCTGGCCCGAGTAATCCTGATGCACACCAAAGTGCCCAAAGACGCCCTCGCCGCGCACATACCGTTCGCGCAACACTTCTCCCAGCGACGCGGGTACGCTCAGGACAATGTCGATGTTCGCCGGCGGCCTGAACAGGCCGAAATGCATCGCATAGCCGCTGGCAAAATCCATAACTTGGCCTTCTCTCAGATGTGGCTCGATCTCGGCATGGTAGATCAACATCTGCAACTCATCTGGAACCAGCATGAGAAGAATATCCGCCCGCTTCACCGCTTGCGCAATCGGGACGACTTCGAAACCGTCGGCCCGCGCCGTATCGGCGTAGCGATCTTCCTGATTTCCGACGATGACCTCGAGGCCGGCGTCGCGCAAGTTCTGCGCCTGGGCGTGACCCTGGCTCCCGTATCCAATCGAAGCGATCAGTCTGTTCTGAATGATGCTGAGATCCGCGTCCTCTTCGACATATAGTCGATCTCTTCTGGCTGGATTCTCTTTCGTCACGTCTGCTCTCCTTACTATGCAAAGCTGACAGGAATGATGATCATAGTCGTACCCATCGGACGATAAAGTGTCACCATCCGCTGGCCTTCTTTCGTTCCAAGAAGACGTCTTCAACATCCTTGATCTCATGCTCGGCCAGCGCCCGCTTGCGTTGATGGAGCATCGGTGCTCCCGCCATCTGCTCCAAGTTCCACTCGCGGACCAGTTCACCGCTCTGGATACGCCCAAGCATCCGACGCATGTTGTCTCTCACGTGATCGTCCACCACCTCGCCCGTTTTGCTGAGAATCAGATAGGTGGAAGTGGACGAACCCTGGCGGCTGTTCGCCAAGCGCTCCTTGACTAGGTTTTCAACGAAGAACTGCAGCTCATAAAACGTCTCCGCATAGGCGGCCTCAGCAGAGAAGCCGGCCTCAATCAGCACTTCGTAAGCGGTCAGAAGGTATTGGGGAATCGCACCCAGTCCGGCGGACTCAGCGAACAGGTTAACCACCACCTCCTGTCCGAAGCTGCATTCGGTGCATCCGAATTTCAATAGCCCCATTCCCTTGGCCAGGGCCATGGCAATGTCGCCGGCCTTGCCGGAATAATCCTGATAAACGCCGAAGTGACCAAACACTCCTTGGCCGCGCTGAATCCGCTCTCGGAGAACAGTACCTCGACAGGTCGGGACAGTTAGCACCACATCGAGAAATGGGAGCGGTCTGATCAACCCGAAATGCACGCTGTAACCGCTGGCAAAGTCAAGCACTTGGCCTTCTCGGAGATACGGCTCTACCTCACTGTAAACGGCCGCCTGCACCTCGTCAGGGATCAGGAACAGGATCACATCAGCACGCTTCACCGCTTGCACGATCGGCATCACATCGAACCCATCAGCTCGAGCTTCTGCGGCAAATCGATCTTCTCGATTGCCGACGATAACATTCAGTCCCGAGTCGCGCAGGTTCAACGCTTGCGCGTGCCCTTGACTGCCGTATCCGATCGTCGTTATGCATTTATCCCTGATATGTTTCAGATCAGCATCGCCTTCCGTATAGAGCCGATCTCTCTTGACCTCTCGTTGTCTGATTGTCATTGAGAACCTGGTCCTTTCACCTGTAAAGCGAGGCGACGCTGACAGCCTGTCCTCCCCTGGTCGCCGAAAGGTAGGCGGCTTCAAGCAGTTCCACTGCGCGCCATCCACATTCACCCGGAGAGCGATTAACAGACTGACCGAGGATGACCTCAACAAAATGGTTCGCCGGGGCCCGCGATGGATAATCTGGAAAACCGCTTTGGCTCAGGCCGGCTTCGCCTGGTGCTGGTCCCAGTGTTTCTGTGGAGCCGTCGGCGTGGTGAATGACGCCGGTTCCTGCGATGTAATCGAGATCCACCCAGCCGTTGTTGCTATACACTTGGATATCCAGTTTGCCACTTCCGCCATGCATGGCGCCCGTGCTCCCCACGCTGGCCAAGGCGCCGTTGTCCATGCGCGCGATGATGGCGTTGACCACATCAACCCGCACATCGAGATTGTCCATCAACGCCAGCACCGAACTCGGTTTGAGCCCGGTGAGAAAAAACATCAAGGCCGCTGAGTGGGTGACCTGTAAGTGCCCTTGCCCACCGCCGGACCGAGCCGGATCGCTGTATACATCGCCGGGTCCAATCAATGGATAGTGGGAAGCCATCTCCGGCTGGTCCGAACGGTCGTCACCCCGGTAAAGGTGAAGCGGCGATGACGAAAAGACATTGGAGATGAAATGCACTCTTCCCAGCGACCCTGACTGTAAGACCCCGCGTGCGCGCAGCGACAGTTGCAGGAATTGCCAGGGGTAACCCATGACGATCTCAAGGTTTTGCTTGCGGGCCAGTTCGCACAGGTCGCGTCCGTGTCTGGCTTCCAGCACCATGGGTTTTTCCAGCAATATGTGTAGGCCGCGCTCCAGACATGCGCGGGCGACTTCGTAGTGCGACACATGCCAGACCGCCACAACGACGCCGTCCAGCGGTTCTTTTGCCAGCATCTGGCGAAAGTCGGTGTACGTTTTCTCAACCCGGAAATGTTTGGACAGCTGGGGCAGGATGTCCGCCCGTATATCCGCCAAGGCGACCAACTCGACGTCTGGGTGCTCTTTCAGTGTCGGAATATGGGCATAGGTACTCCACCAGCCTGTCCCAATCACCGCAACGCGGGCTTTTTTTGTCACGGGTTAGTCTCCTGCATGAGGAGGGTTGGGCTTCGAAGCGAAGAAAGCCGCTGACGTAACTCCTCTTGGTTTTCCCGAAAGGCTGCGCTTGTCCCCGCAACCAGATCGAAGCATAGGGTCTCGCGCCCCGTGCCAGTGACACCATCAAGTGCTGTAGAGTTGATCGTCTCACCTGCGTCCGGCAATAGTAACCACAAACGCCTCATCCGACCTTCGACCCCAAGCATCTGCGTTTCTGGGCTTTTGTCTGCCATAGGCTGGAATTCTTTCTCCGAGGCAAACAAGACCGTGTTCATGCAGCGCACAGTATGGAACGCTGGCCTCGGGTTGGATAAACGATCCAACAATCCGTGGTTGATGTCACCAGTGCGGTCCAAGTCCACGAGGGGATCGAGGAAAAGGCGACAGCCACTGTGCAGGGCCGCGGCAAGAACAGCCTCCGCAGCGCGGTTCGCTTGGGCATCCTCGTCAAGGCCCGGCAGTTGAACCACGAAATCGAAATGGCCGATCTGGCTCAGAGCATCCCGGCGAATGAACTCCTGCATCGCCTCCCAAGGACGGACGTGAGAGTCCACGTGGCACAACACACGATCTATGTGCGTATCGTGCTGGAGCAAATGCTGGTTCAATTCTGCCAATTCCGTGGCGCGGTAACCGACACGCGCCCGGGGATGATACTTTCCCGGTGAACGCTCCAGGGCCAACAAGGGGGCAAGAGTCACTGGGATATCGAGTTGGTCACGACAGCGCATAATCTGCCGCAAGCAGTTCTCTTCTGGCCACAGCGTTCCTGGAAGCTGCACCTCAATCGCATCTATCTGATCCCGGTAACGCGACACAACCTCAGTGAGCCGGAGTCTGTCCGACCATAGCCACACGAACGAGACCTGTAGGCCCTCGTCCCGCGCCATGGCCAGGCGCTGGCGCTGCAGCCCGTTTTCCAAGTCGGAGGCGGGAGCCCGGAGGTGACGGGCACCGAGTTCCATACAGGCGAGAAACGGATAATCGTTGCGTACTTGATCGCGGACCGAGTCGGGCCAGGCTATTACTCCATCCACGGCTTGGGTAAGTGGGAGACGCAAATAGACCCCAATGGGCGAGTTGGGGAGGTCACGGGAGATGCGTGTAACCAGGCGACGGGTCTGTCCTTCAGCAGGAGCTGGCTCGGTTTCACCACCTGTGCGCACCAAATGGGCGCAAGCTCCGTCCTTATGCACCCGGACAAGATAGAAACCTAATTTGGCAAGGTCGTTCTTGCCTTGGTCGGGAGGAAGGATGGAAAAGACCTCATAGAATCCTGGTCGCGTGGTGGTCGTGGACGGCACCGAGAGGAGGCGCGTGTCGTCCACGCGGTTGAAGGCCGCGAAGTGCATATGTCCCGAGAACAGCAACTCCACCTTGTGCTTACGTAGCAACCCCAACAGCCAGCCGCGCGCCGGTTCGTCGAGGTTGTCGTAATAGCCCAAGCCCGGCTCATGCTCACCTGCGAAGAAAGGCGGCATATGCAAGAAAGTGAAAACACGCTGCCCGGTATGCTCATCCAGATCGGATTCAAGCCATCGTTTCTGTTCTTCTGCCTCGGGGAGCGGCCCATTCATGATTTGGGAGTTCAGGAATACACAGTGTATCCCCTGCCGGTCAAAGCTGTACCAAGAGCGCCCAAACTGGTCATGCCATTCTGCCAGCGAACTCGGCGTTACCCACTCCGCTGGCATTGTCGGGTCGGGCTTGTCGCCAATATCCATGTTTCCTGGAACGTGGTAGGGCTGCAGTCCACAGCGCCTCAATTGCTGCCGGGCTGCCTGCCTTGCCTTGACGAAACTTGGCTTCCCGGGATAGTCTTGCGCCAAGTCACCCAGATGGACGACGAAGGAAGTTTCCAAAGCGGCGGCCAGTCGCAGCGCCCACTCGGCCCGTGCCGGCCACATCCGCGTGAGACGGGGATCCTGCGAGTCATTTCCCGCGGCATATACCTCCGGATCATGAATGAAGTGAGTGTCGCCGAGCACAACAAACTCAAGTTGTGCGTCCAACAGGAACGAACGGTCAAAAACTGGCGTTGCACTAGATGCCATGGATAACAATGCGCGTCGTCCTCTCGCCTTGGAAGCCGGCTATGCGACGGTCGTTCTCTGATAGTCGACGGTCTATGTCTCCTGAGTGGGGCCAGATATGCGCATTCGACGCAGCCTCGACTAGTAGGATTGCACGCCTTCAAGGACGTGTCAAGACGCGAAACTGCGGCTACATACGATATAGAACGACGGATGTGACAGGATAGGCCGAAGTCGTTGCAAGCGAAGCGGCAGGGGTCAGAAGCGTCCTGCTCGAGGGAGGGGTCACGCGATTCGTGGGAGGGATCCGCCGGTTATCATCTTCCTGGAACAGAACGTCATTTCCGGTCGAAGATGATCGCGATATGGGTGGCCGGCCAATCCGGTAGCACTGCGCTTTGCGTCTGGGGAGTTGCATTCAGTTAGTAACTGATAGAGAAAAAAGTGGGTTGCTCAGACAGCGACCCTTTGTTAAAATAAATATTGTTACATGGTTGATCGCCCGTTGCTTACCGCAGCAGCCATACGGTTGAGCAGTTGTCAGATCATGTGGTAAACGCGGCCACTTTTTGGGCAGGGCAGAGAGGATTTATTGACCTGCCAAGATGAACGAGAGCAGAACAGGGGGAGGTGATAAGGAGAAAGAGGACCGCTAGTTTATTGAGGGCGCCCTGCCCTACCATCAGCATAATTGGAAGGGACTTGTGTGAATAGGCCAGAGAATGGGAGGAAATACCCATGAAACGTACTGCCGTGTTCTACTCGTCGCTGTTACTCGTAGTTGCGCTCCTCGTCAGCGCTTGCGCCCCAGCAGCCGTGCAAGCGCCCTCGCAGCCGGCTTCCGCAGAAGAAGAATCAGCCCAAATGGAAGAGAAAGACGGTGGGGGCACACTTCAGGTGTGCTTCATTCAAGCCACGAGCCATGCTCATTTGGCGGGGTTTGTGGGCCGTGCGGGCAGCCAGCATTTTTACCAGGGCCGCACCATTTTCAGCGGACTGGTGCAGTTGGACCACGACGTAAAAGATTATATACCGGAACTCGCTGAGAGCTGGGACTTCGACGGCAACAAGGTCATTTTCCATCTGCGAGACGATGTGACCTGGCATGATGGCACTCCCTTCACCTCCAAGGACGTGTTGTTCAACTACGGCCGGCTGATCCCACACCCGCTAATGGTCAACACGGCCTATAACGGCCTGAAGGACTACATCGTCGGCTACACAGAGTTTCACGATGGCAACGCGGATTCGGTCAGCGGCATTACGGCGCCAGATGACTTCACTGTCGTATTCGAGATGACGGACGAATACGGCATGGTCGGGATCCATAAAATCGCTGCCGCGATCAGGATTGTGCCCGAGCATATCCTGAGTGAGGTGCCCGAGGATCAGTGGGGGCCGGATGAGAGCGGCGTATTAGGTCTTGAAAAGACAGACTTTGCGACGACAAAGGCGATTGGGACCGGGCCGTTCATGGTCGACGAGTACGTCCCGGACCAGTACATCATATACAGCCCGAACCCGGACTACTTCCGGGGGGCGCCTAAGCTGGATAGGTTGATTTACCGTTCATTCAACGGCGACCCGACGGCGATGATGGTGGCCACGGAGGCCGGCGAGTGCGATTGGGTCATTGGCGAAGGCGGCGGCCGGCCAGTGGAGTTGCAGCGTCTGGCTGCCATGGAGGGATTAGACCTCGAGATTTTCAATCCGCCGGCAAACGTTTCAGTGGCCTACTGGTGGAATTTGGGTCGAGAGCACATTCAGAACCCGCTCATCCGCCAGGGAATCCAGCATGCCATCAACGGTGAGCAGTTCAATGCGGTGATGGCCAGCGGGGTGAGCCGGGGGGCGCGCGTCTACCTTGACGGCAAGTGGGGGATCAATCCCGAGGGCGCCAAGTACATCACCTACGATCCGGAACTTGCCAAGCAGAAGCTAACAGAGGGGGGATGGGATTTTGAGAACGACAAGCTCATCCTCGTTCTTGGATCACTTCACCCGGCCTGGGAGCCACTCCATCTCACCTTTCAGGAAAATCTGGCGGCGGTCGGAGTAACCGTCGAGTTCAAGGTTGTCGGCGCAGACTACGGAAACGTGGTCAACAATGAGCCATACGAATGGGACGTGCTGCAGGCCGGCGATTGGGCGCCGTGGTTCGGCCTGTTGGGTTATGACACGACCCACCTCAGTACTCAGCCGTGGTATGACAGGGCCGAACACTACGCTGAAGAGGTGGCACTGCTGAAGAGCCTGGAACTGGAGACGGACGATGCTGTTCTCAAGGAAGCTGTCTGGCAGATCCAGGAGAGTATTGGGGCCGATCCTTTTGGCATTATACTTTACGCCCACATCAACCCCAGCTTGCGCAGCACGAGGACGCGCGGCTGCGACACAATCCCCAGCTACTACTACCTTCGCAACAACTGGAATATGGAACAGTGCTGGATAGCGTCGGAGTAACGGTTAGACGCTTGCAGCGCTCTTTACAAAAATTCTGAAGCCCCTGGTCGCCGCCGCGCTGCGGTCGGCGACCAGGGAGAATTCGCGAATTGATCTGTCGACAGGCCAGCCAGGAGAAAGCAGATGCTACTGATCACGGTGGATAGCGGGAACCTCCTCTCCTGCTCCGAGCACGGGCAAGTAGTCCGCCTAGCGGAATTGACCGTCACATCCGGCGCCGATATCTATACAATGGATGTGGCAGACAACGATATCTGCTTCTACCCGTCCAGCGCCGGCACGACCGCTTCAGAAACGCCAATGGACGCACTTCTGGCCGAGGGCCATGACCCTTACGGAGATTTCATCGGGCTCCTCAAAGAAGCCGGCATTGCTGTCGTTCCGAATTTTCGGGTGAATGACCATCACGGGTCGCCGAGCCAGTGGACAGCATGGGAGCGTGAACACAGAGAATGGTCTTTGGGTCAGGATACGGGCGCGTGGAGGTCTTACACGAAGGTGGGCGACGTTGGCTGGCGGGAGGTCGGGGACCTGCGGCAGATGGACTTTGCCGTGGAGGAGGTGCGGGAGCGCCGCCTGGGTATTTTGAGGGAGATTGCCGCCCGATACGCGCTGGATGGACTCATGCTTGACTTCGGACGTTCGGCGCCGTTCTTCAGGGAGCCAAAGCGGGAGAAGTCGGACTACATGACCCAGTTCGTGCGCGCGGTGCGGACCATGTTGGACGAGCTAGGAGAGAAGCGCGGGCAGAATCTCATGCTCGCGGCCGCGGTGCCGTGGGACATTGACTACTGCACCGAAGAAGGGCTCGACATCAAGGCATGGATTGACGAAGGGCTTCTGTCATACCTGTGTCCGGGTGAATGGTTTTTCGTGGACTACAACCTCCCTTATTCCGATTGGGTAGCCTTGGCGGAGGGAAGCAGTTGCAAGGTGTACCCGATGCTTATGTCCAGTGTCGCCTCGTCGGATGCGGTCACGCCGGGGAAGCGTGTCTGGCTTGGCGATGGGTTTCAGGAATTCGACCCGCCCAAGATCAGCGCCCTTGTGGAGAGTGCTTACAGCCAGGGAGTCGACGGGATCATGTTCTACAACCTGCATGCCAGTAGTTTCGGCAACCGGCTGTATCCGCATCTTCGAGACTTGATCGATCCGGCCAGGATTCCTTCCACGACAAGGCACTATTTCTACGCTCGCCGGCCTAAATATATGCCTACAGAGTACTACTCGTTCGGCCTTCCTGATGGATTCGCGCCCGGAGAAGTGGAGTCGTTTACACCTTTTGAATTGAAGGAGGCTGGTGAGGAGTTCAGCTACAGTATTCTGTTTGGCAGCGCGCTGGGCAGCGCTACCGCGGATTTCCAGTTCAAACTGAGAGATCTGGGGGACGGTGACGAAGTGGAAGTGAGCATGAACGGCGGCAGGCTCAGCGCGGACAGCCTGGACTTCCACCAATGCCAGCCGCCCAACGCGCCGGAATTTCGGTATGCCGTATGGAGATCTGCATCGGGGTCCTCTCACTTGAAAGTGGGAGAGAATGTCCTGACCGTCCGGTTGGCGGGACGCGATCCCGAGCGGACAGTGCCGGTCCAGGTTGGTGAGTTCGAGATTAATGTCGCTCCCAGCGATGGGTAGCCGCCATCGGTCCGGCCGATTGCGATTGATCAGAAGTCACTAACTCACGAACGCATCCTCTGCCGGTCCGGTTTGACTGTTCGAAACCGAATTTGCCCTTTGGTCGAATCGCGGCAGGCGACCGGTCCTTTGAAAGGTCTGACGGCCATGATGAGTAACTGCTTGTAGCCTCAGCAGCGTTTCATGGTTCTGACGACAGTCACGTTGTTTCCTAGTGGAGCCTTCGAAGCATGTCTCAGTATGTTCTGCGCCGGATTGCGCTGATCTTCCCCTTGATGTTCGCGATAACTGTAGTAAATTACACCATCTATGTACTGTCGCCAGGCGACCCGGTCTCGGCCTTGCTCAATCCCGAGTCGATGCGTTATCTGGAGGAGGAGGATCTGCAGGCGCTGCGGGAGGCAATGGGCCTGAACAAGCCTGTACACGTTCGCTATCTGATCTGGCTGCGCGAAGCTCTGCGCGGAAACCTCGGCTATTCAACACAGATGCGTCTGCCCGTGCAGCATATCATCGTGCGCGATATCGGCAATACGCTTGGCCTGATGGGATTCGCGCTGCTGTTCTCGACGGTGGCAGGCATCGTGCTGGGCATCATTTCGGCCCTCAAGCAGTACTCGATGCTCGATTACATCCTCACCGGCATTGCATTCGGAGGGATAGCTGTTCCTGGATTCTTTTTCGCGCTCCTGTTGATCTATGTAGTCGGTCTGCGCCTGGAGTGGTTCCCCGTCGGGGGAATTGTCACCGTGGGGGCGCCGCCTTCGGTAGGAGACCGGCTCTGGCACATGGTGTTGCCGGTGGTCGCCCTCTCTTATGAGGGCCTCAGTACGCTGCTCCGCTACACACGTGCCAGCATGTTGGAAGTTGTGCGGCAAGACTACATCACGACCGCGCGGGCTAAAGGTCTGGCCGAACGCACAGTAATTATGTGGCATGCCTTCAAGAATGCCCTGTTGCCGGTCATTACGATCACGGGATTGCGGCTGCCGACGCTGGTCGGGGGGGCGGTGTTGATAGAGAGTGTTTTCAACTATCGGGGCATAGGACATACTTTGGTGGCTGCAGCGGGAGGTCGCGACTACCCGCTGCTGATGGGCGGGCTCCTGGTAACGGCAATTATGGTACTGCTTAGCAATCTCATCGCGGACCTGGCCTATGCCTGGGCCGACCCGCGCATTAGATATGCGTAGCTGTGGAGAGCGTTGCTGCTGCGTCACAGGGAAGGAAGAGGGAGAAAGCAGGTCGTGACAGCACAAGCGTCGGCCTCGATCGGGCCGCTCCGCATGTTCAAGAGTTCGTCGGACTCCTGGCGTATGCGGGTCTGGCGCCGCTTTGCGCGGCATAGGGTGGCTCTCGGCAGCTTGATATTGCTTATCTTCATTTCGGCCGCTGTGGTGGCCGCGCCCCTTCTTACGCCGCACAGCCCAATCAAGTTTGTCGGGGCAACCGAGGCAGCGCCGACCTGGGAACACCCGCTGGGCACGGACAGGTTGGGGCGGGATGTATGGGCGCGTCTCATATACGGGGGACGCGTTTCGATCTCTGTGGGCATTGTGGCAGTCGCGATTTCGATCGCCATCACGATCGTTCTCGGCAGCATCTCCGGCTACTATGGGGGGTGGCTCGACATGCTGATCATGCGTTTCACCGACGTCATTATGGTCTTCCCCGGTCTCATTTTGATCATGGTAGTTGTGTCGATGATCGGCCCCAGTATTTACAATGTCATGGTGGTGATTGGAATCCTGGGCTGGACAGGGACGACGCGCCTGCTGCGAGGCCAGATTTTGTCAGTGCGGGAGTGGGACTTTGTAACTGCCGCGCGCTGCGTTGGGGCCTCCAATCGACAGATCATGTTCCGGCATATTTTGCCGAACGCGCTGGCACCTTTGCTGGTGGCGGCGACCTTTGGTGTTGCCGGCGCGATTCTGACAGAGGCCGGGCTCTCCTACCTCGGGCTCGGCGTGCTTCCGCCCGCCCCTTCATGGGGAAGTATGCTCAACGGCGCTCAGTCGATTTATATACTGGAAAACTTCTGGTGGCTCTGGCTGCCGCCAGGTGTGGCGATCTTCGTCACGGTGCTGGCCATCAACTTTACAGGTGACGGTCTGCGCGATGCGCTCGACCCGCGAACAAGCCTGGACTGATTGAGGAAAGCCATCCAGAAACGGGGATTCTCGCCGGGCGCAACCCTGTAACAGATTGAAAGTATTCTCCACACAGAAGTTGTTCCCCTCGTAGTCAGAAATACAAGAACTGATCGGGGATTGCCATGCGCCACCAAGAGGATAACAGTGCGGCATCCTCCGCAGGCGACCTTCTGCCAAAATCTCTTTGTCGTCAAAGAGGAGCGCATTTCGGCCAGATGGCAACCTAGTGCTTTGGCATGCTGTGGCCCTTTAGCGCCCGCTGCCAACAAGTGGATTGCGTAGGTCGGCTGCTCATGAACTACAACCTTTTGGAGCAGGGAGCGGGGCCAGTCGACTGGCGAAAGTAACTGGGGCTTGCGTATGAAGGGCACTTCTTCTTGCGGACCGATGAGGATGGAAGTGTTCCGGCGAGCGGAGAGGAGTTTCGTTGCGCTTTGGCATACGCGAGTCACCGACCTGAGAGTTTCTGGGGTACGATGTTCTTTCCTTGATCGGCGGCAACCGAGATGTTACCATGGAGTACAACCGGTGACTGAATCAGGTCATGCGGGACTTTAGGAATCTCAGAAAAGCATAGGACTGGCAGAATCCGGTGTTGCTGCTACCAGCGCGATGAATGGCGCGTCTGAAAATCGGAGATTCACCTGAGCAGGCCGCCCGCAGACCCAGCTGACCGATAAGTAGCCGGGAGGCTCCCTCACGCCAATTTGAAGAGCAGGTTTTTCACCATCGTATTGTCTATGCATCTTTCAACGGCGGCCGGCAGCCGCAGCCACCTTTAGCAGCAGTTTGCGGAGAGAGAGATGAATGAAATCGAGCAGTACGAATTCGATCGAGTGGGATACATTACGATCCCCGGTCTGTTGACAGAGGATCAGGTTGGGAACCTGGCGGCGGCCATTGACGCGCTGGAGGAAGACGCGGCAGGGCGCGTGGCGCAATCGCCGCGCTGGACAAGCGCGATAGGCCAGTTTGAGTATCATCACAACGTCGAGAGAGGATACTATGCCAACGGCGCCAGGGAAACGGGGAATACGCTGATGATCGAGGACTTTTTCAATGCCGACCCCGTATTTGATGTGCTGCTGGATCACGCGCCGACGATGTCCTACATTAACGTAATCGTTCAGGAGCGGCCGACGATCAACAATTCCGAAATCCGCATTCGCTATCCGGGGAACCAGACCGGCACCCATATGGGGGGCCCGATTGGCATCAAGCACAGGTACGGTTATAACCAGGGAGGGTTCAACTGCATGATGGTGCGGATGGTTTATTTCGTGCATGACGTAGGGCCGGACGACGGGCCTTTCTGCGTTGTGCCGGCGACGCACAAGAGCAACATGAAGTCTCCCTATCAGGGCACTGATCCTGACAAGGAACCGGGCATGATCGGACTGCCGGCAAAGGCTGGCGACTGCATTTTGTTTACGGAGAATCTGCGTCACGGCGGGCTGACCAATCGGTCCAACACGACCCGAAAGACGATCCATGTGGGCTACGGCCCGTTTTGGATGAAGTCGCAGAACATCGCGACAATGGATGAAGATCAGTACATTTTGCCCGAGACGTATGCGCGATTCACGCCGGAGCAACGCCAGCTCTTCCGGGCATGGCCGACGACACTTGAACGGGAGTTTGGAGAAAACGGTAAAGGATAGTTTCGCCATGCTTGCCATATATAGAGAAGAGCTTGCTGGCATCCCTTCTTTGTTTTTGCGCGATACGCGGTTTGCGGAAGGGCCGGTCGTCATCCACTATCACGGCTGGACCGGGGACAAAGGCAGCATTGAGAACCCGGATCAATCGCTGGTGCAGTTGGCGTCGGCCGGGTTTTGCGTGGTGGCCCCGGACTGTTATGAACATGGTGAACGCAGGACCGACGCCTGGTTTCGCGCACAGTTCAATGGGTGGGCATTTGTCTGCGAGGCGATGGACCGGACGCGGGCGGAGGGGAAGGCGCTTCTTGAAGCGGTTATGGCGCTGCCATTCAGTTCAGCCAGGAATCCGCAGGTGTGCGGCTCTTCGATGGGCGGCCTGATCGCGCAGATGGTATTCGCCGAGAACAGTTCGTATGTTTCGATGGTTTCGATTGTAGGCAGGTCGAGCTTTTTCCAGGCCGATGCATGGTGCCGGCAGGCGCAGCGAGGGACGTGGTGCGACGACTGGTGCGCGGAATACGGCACACAGTCCCATCCGGAACGCTTTACGGACCGGCCGGTCCTGTTTATTGACGGCGGCCTCGATACGGACTGCCCGGCGTCTACCAATGCGGAGACGGTGCGCCTGATAAACAAGCAAGGCGGGCGAGCGGAACACTTCGTAGACTCGGAAGTCGGCCATGCGCGCTCGCCATCGATGCGGGCCCGACTCGTAGACTGGCTGATCAGCCATGGCAAGCCTCCGCTGGTGGACGATTGAATGCAGAGGACTGGAGGGCAGCAGGGCTATTTCGCTTGTTGCAGCGAAAAGCGGTAACAGGCCGTTCTCCATGGCGGTTAGCAGACCACGTCCGCTGGACGAACTCAAGCCTTCGTCTGTGACAGTATTCGGGCTCATACGTAGTTTATTTGGTTGACAGCCGCCAGCTTGGCGGAGCGGCACTGCTGGGATGGATGCGTATGGTCGGTGAGCGATGGTTTTGGAGGGGGGCGTTGCGGGGGCGCAGCCCCTGCACAAGGGAGGGCCGAAGGCCCGACCGCCCAAAAGAAAACAGGGAGCAATGAAAAGCGAAGGGAGAGATCACTCTCCTGTAGGCATTACTCTGGGGTGCGAGCAGGAACTGGCTGAATAGTGAAAATTCAAGGAAAAAGAAGGTAGTAAACAGGAGCATGGCACATGGATAATGGTGCGGATGTGCGACACGATGTCAAAAGAACCATCGCCGAGATGGATGAGCGCGGCTACTGTGTCATCCCTGCTGTGATCACTCCGGAAAAGGCGGATGAAGCCCGAACCGTGCTGGAAGGCCTGCTGGCCGAGGAGGCGACGGAGGGTACGTGGCGGGCGAAGACGCAAAGGGTGGCGCGCATCGCTGTGAAAGATCCGATCTTTGTGGAACTGATGACCCATCCACTAATCCTTTCGATCTGGAGAGAGTATCTTGACGAGGATGTGATTTGCTCCACTTGGACGGCGAACACCTCTTATCCTGGATACGACCGGATTGGATGGCACCCGGATTTCCCATTCCAGCGGGTGAACCAGCCCTGGCCAACGGACAATGTAAGCGGGCAGACGATGTGGCTGCTGGATGACTTGACGGTCGAGAATGGGGGCACTGGCATTGTGCCCTACAGCCATCTGAAGGGCCACCGACCGGCGCCAGAAATCGCTCACGAGTGGATCGAGGGGGCGGAGATCCTGACCGGGCAGCGCGGCAGTGTGATGGTGATGAACGGACGGACGTGGCACTCGGCCCGGCCCAATGTAACTGACAAGGCGCGTTCCGTTCTGTTGGGGATGTATACGCGTCCATTTTACGTGACCCAGGAGGACATGCGATCGCAGTTGGCCGACCTGGACAGCCCTTCTGAGTTGGTGCAGCAGATAATGGGCGCGAACCAGCACCAACCGGGCCTTGTGAGCAACAATTATTAGGCCGCGCGTACAGAAAACAGTACGTACCCTGACAGGGCAGGGCGCGATTCGGTTGCCGTCGATGTTCCCGGCCCACCCCCAGGGGCAGCCGCATAGAGTGATAAACACTTTAGGGGAGGAGGAAGGTAATGCCTTTGATCAACCTGAAACATGCAGAAATGTTTGTCGAGGGCCTGGACCATCCCGAGGGGGTGGCGCTGGGGCCTGATGGCAACCTATATGCCGGGGGCGAAGCGGGGCAGGTCTACCGGATTGACTATGAAAAGCGGCATTTGGAGGAATACGCGGATACGGGCGGCCTCAACCTGGGTATGGCCCTGGACGCCGCCGCCAATGTGTATATCTGTACGGCCGACCGCGGGGCCGTCTACAAGGTGACACCGGCTGGTGAGGTGAGTGAATACAGTAGCGGCAGCGAGGGGAGGGCGATGAGCACGCCCAATTATCCGGCGTTCGATGCGCAGGGAAATCTCTATGTGACCGATTCCGGATCATGGTATGGTAACGACGGCTGCATCTTCTGCGTTTCGGCGGATGGAACAACGGCCTTGATCGATACCGACAACAGCAGTTTCCCCAACGGTTGCGCGGTCAGCCCCGACGGCCAATTCCTATATGTCGCGATGTCCCTCAGCCCCCCTCAGATTGTGCGCTTTCCGATTGAAGGAGGCCGCAGAGTCGGACCGACCGAGACGGTTGTCAAACTGCCCCACATTGTGCCGGACGGACTGGCCTTCTGCGCGGACGGCAGTTTTCTGATTTCCTGCTACCGGCCTGACACAATTTTGCGGGTTCTGCCCGATGGCGATCTCACGGTCCTGATGGACGACTATGAAGGAACGATCCTGGGAGCGCCGACCAATGTCTGTTTTGGGGGCCCGGATCTGTCGGTGCTGTTTTGGGCCAACCTGGGGCGCTGGCATCTTGGACAGAATGCCCATACTGGGCTGCGAGGGGCGGCACTATTTTATCCTGACATCAGTTCATCATAGGAGTAGAGGCAGAGGGGCGTTGGACCAGGGGACTGTCAGTACCTTCATTGGCAGCCCCTGTTCAGTGGGCTATAATGGCAGATAGTGAAGTGTGGATAACAGAGTCGCAAGCCGTAATCCACTAACCACTTAATGCGCCCCTCCCTGCCATCAAAGAAGCTGTCATGACCTACGGCGCGAGCGCTGGAACGAATCTACTCCCCGTATCCTCACAACTGGGGCGGTACCGGATACTTGAACCATTAGGGCAAGGTGCGACGGCCGTTGTTTACCGCGCGCAGGACCTGACCGGCCGCCAGGTAGCTCTGAAGGCCCTCAACAGCGTGGCGGCAAGCCAACCCCATATGCGCTCATGCTTTGAGATGGAGTACCGTACGTTAGCGCGGTTGCGCCATCCGGGAGTCCTGCGAGTGTACGATGCCGGCGAGGCCAATGGCCGCCTTTTCATAGCGATGGAGCTGGTCGAAGGCGGAACATTGGAACAGTTTTTACAACGGGCCAAGTCGATCGGTGAAGTTGCGGCCATCGATATTGCCCGCCAGATCGCAGAGGCGCTAGATTACATCCACGAACTCGGTTATGTCCACCGGGATGTAAAGATATCCAATATTTTGCTGGGATCGATGGGACGGGCGGTCCTCTTTGACTTCGGTACTGTCTACGCCCACGACAGTCCGGTAAACAATGCACCTGGCATTTATGGTACGCCGGCCTTTCTGGCGCCGGAGCAAATCCGCGCCGATTCGGAGCCGGACAGACGCTCGGACTTGTACAGTTTGGGAATCGTTCTTTATCTGATGGTTTCGGGGCGCCGACCTTTTTACGGTTCACGGGAAGAGGTGCTAGATGCGCACTTGACGCAGGAACCGCCGCCGCCTTCGGCGTGGGGTTGGGTATCGCCTGAACTGGAGCGGATCATACTCAGGGCGTTGGCGAAGAAGCCGGAGGAGCGCTTTGAGAGCGGCGGCGACTTTGCGCTGTCGTTGCGAGAGGTAGAGGTGGAAACGGAGGAACCGAAGCCGCGGCTTGCTACGCGTTTGCGGGCGTGGCTGCAGGATACGGTAAAACCAGAGTAAGCGCAGGCGAGGCTGGCGGCAGTGCTTTTGCAGGGGCTCCGTCAGTCATCGAGGCCGTTGATCAGAGCGAGTTTCACTTCACCGATTGCCCGTGTAACGTCGATTTCGCGCGGGCAAGCCTGGACACAGTTGAATACGGTACGGCAGCGCCAGACGCCGTCAACGTCGTTGAGAACACGCAGCCGCAGATCTGCGGCGGTGTCGCGGTCATCGAATATGAAGCGGTGGGCCTGGACGATAGCTGCCGGGCCGATATAGTCCTCGTTGGCCCAGAAGCTGGGGCAGGAGGTCGTACAGGCAGCGCACAGAATGCACTTGGTGGTATCGTCGTAGCGTTCGCGGGCTTCCTGGCTCTGGTAGCGTTCGCCTGAAGCAGGGAGCTGGTCGTTAATCAGATAGGGCAGTACGGCCCTATACTTGGCGAAAAAGGGCTCCATATCCACCACCAGATCCTTGATCAACGGCATCGTGCGCAGCGGTTCGATCTGGCAGACTTCGCCGACGTCCTGCATGAGAACTTTGCATGCCAGAGCGTTGCGGCCGTTGATCACCATGGCGTCGCTGCCGCAGATGCCATGGGCGCATGAGCGCCGCAAAGTGAGGGTACCGTCCTGGTACCATTTTACCTGGTGCAGGGCGTCCAGTACGCGGTCACTTCCTTCCACATCAACCCAATATTCTCCCCACCAAGGCTTGGAATCGGTCTCCGGATTGAATCTGCGAATTCGCATTTGGATGCGCATATTAGTAGGTTCGCTCCTTGGGATGGTGGATGGTGATGCTCACGGGCGCGTATTCCAAGCTGACCTTCCCATCCACTTTGGTGGCATAGGTATGTGTTAACCAGTTCTCATCGTCACGGTCTTTATGATCTTCGCGGCTGTGCGCCCCGCGGCTTTCCTGGCGGGCCAATGCGCTGGCGGCGGTGACCTCGGCAAGGTCGAGCAGGTTTTGCAGCTCGATGGCTTCGAGGATGTCGGTATTGAAGCGCTTGCCCTTGTCCATGACGGTGATATCCTGGGCGCATTCCTGCAGCTCCCGCACGCGCGTCAGGGCAGACTGTATGCCCTCTTCGGTGCGGAAGACGCCGACGTTGTCCATCATCAGCGCCTGCATCTCGGCGCGCAGATCAGCGACATTGTATTGGCCATCATGTTCCATCATTTTCTGTAGCATCGCCTGGGTAGGCTCCCACGTCTCAGCCGGCAGTTCGGCCCAATCGTTTAGCTGGGCATAAGCGGCGGCGGCTTTGCCGGCGCGCTTGCCAAAGACGACCAGGTCGACAAGGCTGTTGGTGCCAAGACGATTGGCGCCGTGTACGCTGACGCAGGCCACTTCGCCGGCGGCGTAGAATCCGGGCACGACTTCACCCTGGGCATTGCGTTGCACCTCGCCGTCGACGTTGGTGGGGATGCCGCCCATAGCATAGTGGGCAGTAGGCTGTACGGGCATCGGCTCGACCGCAGGGTCGATGCCGAGATAAGTCTTGCAAAATTCGGCGCTGTCGGCCAATTTGGTTTCTACGACCTGGCGTCCGAGGTGGGTGGCGTCGAGATGGACGTAGCGGCCGCCGTCGATGCCCTTGTTGTCGCGGACCTCGAGGTAGATAGCACGGCTGACTACGTCGCGGCTGGCAAGGTCTTTCAGGTTGGGTGCGTAGCGCTCCATGAAGCGCTCGCCGTCACGGTTACGCAGAATTCCGCCCTCGCCGCGCACTCCTTCGGTGATAAGAATACCCATCTTGTAGATACCGGTGGGGTGAAACTGGAAGAACTCCATATCCTCGAGGGGGATGCCTTTGTGAAGGGCGATGGCGGGGCCGTCGCCGGTGAGGCTGTGGGCGTTGCTGGTAATCTCCCACATTCGGCCAAAACCGCCGGTTGCGAAGATGAGCGCTTTGCCGTGGAAGACGTGCAGGTCGCCGCTGTCGATCTCGTAGGCAACGACGCCGGTGGCCTGTCCGTCGTCGGAAAGCAGCAGGTCCAGGACGTGAAACTCATCGAAGAAACGCACGTTATGGGCGATGCACTGCTGGTAGAGCGTCTGCAGGATCATGTGGCCGGTGCGGTCGGCGGCGTGACAGGCGCGGCGGACAGGCTTCTCACCGAAGTTACTGGTGTGGCCGCCAAACGGACGCTGTGCGATTTTGCCCTCGGGCGTGCGATCGAAGGGGAGGCCCATGTGTTCCAATTCGTAGATAACTTCGACCGCTTCCTGGCACATGATGTCGACCGCATCCTGGTCAGCAAGGTAGTCGCTGCCCTTAATGGTATCAAAGGTGTGCCATTCGGCCCGGTCCTCTTCGAGGTTACCCAGGGCTGCGCCGATCCCGCCTTGGGCGGTGCCGGTATGGCTGCGGGTCGGATAGAGTTTGGTCAGGACAGCGGTATCGCTGCCCTGACTGGCATATAAGGCGGCCATGAGGCCGGCGCCGCCAGCACCGACAACGATTGTTTCAAATTTATGCGTATGGATCATCTTGCCCTCATATATCGAAGCGGAAGCAGTTCCGGCGGCTACCCGATTCCGAGCAGTCGTCCCAGACCGCCAGCACCCAGAATAATTGCCAAACTACCGGCCAGAATCAGCAAAGCGCCGACGCCATAAACCAGACCGGTGAGCATAAGATTGAGAATCTTGTTATGTACGTAATCGTTGATTGAAAAGCGAGCGCCGTTCATGCCGTGAGCCATGCCGATGAACAGAAGCGAAGCGTCGAACAGGCGCCAGAAGACACCGGCGGGGCCTGACCAGCGCTCGGCAATGTTGTCGAAGGTGATGTTTTCGACGCGCACAAACATGTGCATATAGAGCAGGTGGAACACCACGGTGACGAACATTACCAGCCCGCTGAGGCGCATGAACAACCAGATTTTGTGTTCGTGATTGGTTCCACCGTAGCGGAGTTTTCCCTTTATTGGTCGACTAGATGATGAAAAAGCCATGTTGTGTTCCTCAGAAGACGCCATTCAGAGTGATTATGGCTGCGGGTACCAGTACGAGAACAACAAGTGCCAGTTCGATGCGCACGATCGTCCGCTGATATTTGCCCAGCACCGGGAAGAAGTCGATGATGATGATCCTCATGCCGTTGGCCGCGTGATAAAGGACGCCGAATAGGAGGAAGACCTCCATGACTTTGGCCGGCGGTGAGGTGTACAGGACCTTGTGGACCCATTCGTACGGCTCCGGCCCGATGGCGGCAATGAAGATGCTGACGATGTGCATATAGAGGAAGAGCACGATGCCAAGACCGCTGGCCCGGTGCAAAATCCAGGCCCATTGGCCTTCTGCTCCCCTGTAGGATATGCCTCTGTAGATCGATGCTACGAGGGCAGCCATAGGCTGGGATCTCCTTTTCGCGACTTGCGAATCTGAGATGGGAGATAGATGCAGGACGCCTTGATCAAGTGAAATTAAGAACTAACAAGAATCATAATCATCCCCGGTGATCCTGTCAATTCAGACCGGTGAATGAAAACGATCTGCAGGATGAAACTGCCTTAATGCCAGTATGTTCCGGGGTGTATCAGGAAAGGCGAAGCGACCGGGTCGAGGCAAGCGGCGGTTATATTCTAGGGGAGCTTGGACAAACACGCGGACACGCTATCAGCACTCTCTGTTTCGAACAGTCGCAGGGCGGCCCGAGACCCATTGGCCAGGTACGCGCAGCGATTCGTTTTCGCCCAGATGCGCTCCTCTACTACCGGCTTTCTCTCCAACTCATGCTCGCCAGGAGCACGTCGGGCTCCCAGACATCGATCTTGACGGTTGGTGTCAGGGTCTCGACGTTGTACACGACAAGCCGTAACTCGTACACTCCCGGCGGGAGGCCAGCCGGGATTTCAAGGTCAAACCATGTGTCGACGGGATCTTTTTCTGACCATTTGCTCGTTGCCCTGGACTCCGAGTCGGCCAGGACGTCGTCCTGGTGGAGGACCTTACGCCCATTCTCGTCGTAGAGGCGCAAGGATATCGCGTAATCGACTTGCATTTCTGGTCCGGTCTGCCAACGCATGCCCACTCGGAGAGGGAGATCCCGTCTCAGATTAATCGTCTCGCGGGTGGAAAGGCGCTCGTCGCCCTGCTCCAGTAGATATTCCAGCAGGTCGATGCCGCCGTCATAGTTGACCTCCGCGCTTTGCTGGCGCTCTTGCTGAACAGGGTCGCCGCCGCCGGTCATGAGGTGCCGGATACGAGGCAGAAGGTCGGCTGAGGAGGCGACCAGCGCGAACTTTCCGTCGGCGATACTGGAGCCGCTAATGCCGATTACCGCGCCTGTATCCGATACGAGGGCGCCTCCGCTTTGTCCGCCGGCGATGGAAGCGTCGGTCTGAAAATAGGTGATTCCCCCTGAACCGGTTTGCCGCAGACGCGACAGGATCCCTTTTACTATGGTCGGCTGTGGGAAGGATTCGAATTCGGCCGGGTAGCCAATCAGGTACATATCTGCGCCGATGGGTGTGTTTTCGCCGTCGATCAGGGGGACAGGCTCCATAGAGATGTCGATCGGTCCGAGGACTGCCAGGTCGGTCTCCAGCTCCCACCCTCTTACCGGTACGCCATCGAATTCGGCTCCGTTGGGAAAGACAACGCGGGCAGTCTCGGAGGGATAGACTACATGGCGATTGGTAACGAGGAATCTGCCTTCAATGAGGACGCCGCTGCCACTAGTTTCAGCAGTCTGGATGTAAGCGATTGCCGGTGAAACTTTGGTGAAGATCTGGGCGGAGGAGAGCTTCGGCGGGATAAAGATATCTATCGTGGCGCCTTCGGTGTTAGCCGTCGTCACCAAAGGTGCATAGATCCATGCCAACGAACCAATAAACCGGATCCGCCACCAGTCGCTCGTCTGGTTAATACCAATGATCGGAAACAGATCTCCTGGCTTCGCAGAGCCGACGATGGGGTAGTAAGTGCCAGGCCCGCTACGGACTTTCATGTCCCTCTCGACAAGCACGAGCGGCTCGGGTACAGGTGTCTGGGTGGGCTTGGAAGTGACATCGGGGAGAACTTCAGGTATTGCCGTCGCGTTGGAAGGAGTAACCGACGAGGTCGGTTGCGCTACCGCGGTTACAAGGGAATTGACGAACTCGGGACGATCCTCAATGAAAAAAGAATAAGCCAACAGGAAGAGCAGGACACCGATGACTATACTCTGAATCCACCACCTGTTTGCAGGGCGTTTTGATGGCGGAGAGTCGAGGGAATGTCCGCAGTGCCCGCAGAGTAGCTCTGTTTCCGGGATGAATTGGTCGCAGCCAGGGCAACGTCTATAAAGTGTTTCTGCCATTGGAAAATCTCAGTCAGATAGAGAGATTTTCGCCGTCTCCAGTTTTCGCACATTCCAAAAACTGGAGACCCGCTCAGCATGCCCAACTGCGCTGTTACGGGCAATACGTTGCGGCAGCGCGCCCTTACATATTGTCGATCAGCGCCTGGCCGAATTCGCTGCACTTGAGGAGTGTCGCGCTCTCCATCAGACGTTCGAAGTCGTAGGTGACCCGTTTCTGGCCAATGGTTGTTTCCATCGACTGGACGATCAGGTCAGCAGCCCGGTGCCACCCCAGATGGCGCAGCATCATTTCGCCGGACAGAATTACCGACGAAGGATTGACCTTATCCTGGCCGGTGTATTTGGGAGCGGTGCCGTGGGTGGCCTCGAAAATGGCACGGCCAGTCTCGTAGTTAATGTTGGCACCGGGAGCGATACCGATACCGCCCACCTGTGCAGCCAGGGCATCGCTGATATAGTCGCCATTCAGATTGAGGGTTGCCAAGATGTCGTACTCGGCCGGGCGGGTAAGGATCTGTTGCAACATAGCATCGGCGATGACATCCTTAATGATAATGTCTCCGTCCTCTGCGGCCGGTATTTGGCGCCAGGGGCCGCCATCAAGAAGCTGGGCGCCGAAGCTCTCATCGGCGGTCTGGTAGCCCCAGTTGCGGAAGGCCCCTTCAGTGAACTTCATGATGTTGCCTTTGTGCACAAGCGTCACACTCTCGCGCCCGTTGTCAAGCGCGTATTGGATGGCGGCGCGCACGAGGCGGTCTGTGCCCTCCTGGCTGACCGGCTTGATGCCAAAGCCGGCAGTGTCGGGAAAACGAACTTTGGTGTAACTTTCGGCGAAGGCTTCGCTGAACAGCCGCTTGAAACGCTCGGCTTCCTCAGTTCCTTCCTCGAACTCGATTCCTGCGTAAATGTCCTCTGTGTTTTCGCGAAAGATTACCATATCCACCAGGTTCGGCTGCTTGACCGGGCTGGGGACGCCATTGAAGTAACGAACAGGACGCACGCAGGCATAGAGATCCAGCCGTTGGCGCAGGGCGACGTTAATACTGCGAATGCCGCCTCCTACCGGAGTTGTCAGAGGGCCTTTTAGCGCGACCATATATTCGTCGATTGCGTCCAAAGTTTCCTGTGGCAGCCATACGATCTCCTGGTAGACATCGTTGGCCTTGTCGCCGGCGTAGACCTCCATCCAGACGATTTTTTTCTGGCCGCCGTATGCCTTGGCTACCGCGGCATCCAGCACGGGCTGGCTAGCCGCCCAGATGTCCGGACCAGTGCCGTCGCCTTCAATGAAACAGACGATGGGATTGTCTGGCACCTGTAAATTTCCGTCCTGATCGATGTCGATCCTTTCGCCTTCGGTGGGAACGACAATCTTCTCGTACGCCATCAGTGCAAAGCCTCCAATTGGGGTGGTTAAAACAGTACTTAAGCCAGGTCTTCTTCTACTTTTGCAAGCCAGTGCGCGTCAGCACGGCTGAATATTTCGCCGGAGCGTTGCCGGCTCCATGGTCCGACGAGCCAATAGATCAAGCGTGCGGCCGATTCCGGACTAAGCAGACTGCCCTGGTGGTGGGCTTCATGAAAGCGACTGAAGTCCAGACTCGAATCGTAGGTGTCGATGCTGCGAATGTCCGCCTGCATTTCAGTATCGACCATGCCGGGCGCGAGAGCGTTAACGGTCAGGCCGGTCACGCCCTCGGCCAGCAGTTCCGCGGCCAGGTAGCGGGTCAGCACGTTGAGACCGGCTTTGGAGGCGCTGTAGGCACTCCAACCGGGCACAACGCTATCGGCTGCGCCGCTGGTGATGTTGAGGATGCGGCCGTAACGCTGTTCAATCATAATAGGCAGGACGTTGCGGGCCATCTGAAACGGACCGATGAGATTGCAATGGATATTGTAAGCCCATTCCTCCGGGTCGGCCTCAAATACTTGATCCACCGGCCAGACGATGCCGGCGTTGTTGACCAGGATATCGACGCGGTCGAATTGGGTAAGGGCCGCTTCCACTACCTCTTCGATCTGATCGGGGTTGGCGACATCGCAAGGAACAGCGATGGCCTTTGCGCCTGCGCCCCTGATTTCTCTGGCGACAGCCTCAATCTGGTCGTCGCTGCGTGCAGTGAGGACGACGGCCGCGCCGGCCGCGGCCAACAAGTGTCCCGCGGCCGCGCCGATGCCGCGCCCGCCTCCGGTGATGATCGCTACCTGACCTTGAAGTTTCTTCACTGTCGTGCGTTGCGCCATTAGAGTAGGTGCTTTGTCTCCCCTCGACAAGGCTGGGAAACGACAGGCATGGTGGTCAACGGCGGGTTGCCCGCTGCGTTAATGTTCGTCCCTAAACTGTCGTGCAGTGTACCAGAAGCGCACGAAATCAACTATTTTATGGGATGGGCGCATACAGTATTAGGGCAGTGTGTGTCATAATATCGCGAGTGGCGCCTTGATTGGGCGCCTGCGTCGAAAGACTTGAAAAAACTTAAGGGGAACTTCCAAGAAATGTATAACTTTTTCACACAAGCCCATGACGGCTGGCACTATTTGGCAGCGCTGGCAATGGTTGTAGCGGTAGCTGCGTTTCTAGTCAATTGGCTGCGTGGGCAAGAGTGGAGCAGGTTGGAGCAACGAATCGGGCTATACGCCATCATTGTTGTGGACATCCAGTTGCTGCTGGGGCTGACTCTGTGGGGCGTGGGTGCGAATTTGGGCATAGTAGGAGCAAACCCAGTCCGTACTATAGAACACCCCTTTACGATGCTGCTCGCTATTGTTCTGCTGCACGTCGGCTGGGTATGGACAAAGAAGTCGGATGTGTCGGTCCGTTTGCGGAACGGCGCCTTGACATTTGTTGTCGCGGGGCTGTTAGTGCTGGCAGGCTTGACGCGCGTCTATTAAATTCTGAAGTGGAACATAGGATGGAGCGGCCGGTTCAACTTCGGCGGCGGCTCCATCCGTTTTCATATTGCGGGGCTTTGGCTCGTCCCGCTGTCAGCCGTCGTATTCAGCAAAAGCGGCCACGACATTTTGTCCGCCGAAACCGAAGGCATTGACGATGGCGTGGCGGACGGGACAGTGGAGTGGTTTATTGCCGACGACGTCAACCCCCAGGTCGGGGTCTTCAGTATAGTTGATTGTCGGAGGGATTATATTCTCACGGATTGACATGACCGCGGCCAGTGCGGACTCGGCGCCGGCGGCGCCCAAGGCATGGCCGACCATGCTTTTGATGCTGGTGGTCTTGGGCGTTGGCTGACCGAAAACCTGGCGGATGGCGAGCGCTTCGACCTCATCGTTCAACTCTGTACCTGTACCGTGGGCGAGGATCAGGTCCACGTCTTCAGGGGCGAGGTGAGAAAAGCGCAGGGCTTTTCGAATGGCGCGGCTGGCGCCTTCGGCACTGGGGTCGGGTGCGGTCAGGTGGTAAGCGTCGCCGGTAAGTGCGCCGCCGAGCACTTCTGCATAGATGTTGGCCCCGCGCGCTTTGGCATGCTCCTCAGTCTCCAGGATCATCGTTACGGCGCCTTCGCCGCTGACAAATCCATTTCGATCGATAGAGAAGGGACGGCAGGCCTGCTGGGGTCTGTCGGTATCTTTGGAAAGCGGTCCCATATTACCGAAGGCCGCAAAAGTCAACATCGAGATCGCCGATTCTGTGCCGCCGGCGATCATCACATCGGCTTCACCCCTCTGCAAAAAGTGAAACGCCTCCAAGATCGAGTAATGGCCACTGGCGCAGGCTGCGGCGCTGGTCATGACAGGTCCGCGGGCACCAACTGCCATGGAGACGACACAGCTTGCCGCATTGGCCATGGCGCTGGGTACAACGAAGGGACCTACCGTCTTCCAGGACTTTTCGACCAGCTTTTCGGTGGCATGCTCGATTTCGATGATGCCGCCGCCGCCGGTGGCCATCATTACACCGACCTCGTCGCGATTCTCGTCGGTGATATCCAGACCTGCGTCGGTCAACGCTTGTTTAGTGGCAGCTACGGCAAACTGAGTCGCGCGGGCGGTGCGGCGGATGAACTTGCGATCCATATATTGCCGTGCGTCGAACCCCTTTACCTCACAGGCTATGCTATAGGGCATTCCCCCGGGATCGAATAGAGTCAATGCCCCAGCACCGGATTTACCGACCAGCAGGTTTTTCCAAAATGTGTCTGGGTCATTGCCTATGGGTGTGATCGCGCCCATGCCTGTGATCACAATCCGTTTCATGCTTTCCTTCCTTATTCATCCTAGTCGCGCCCCTAAGGATTTGGGGCGCATATCACACTATCGGGCGAAGCGTGGCAGCTGGGCACATTAACTTCTGTTTCGCTTGCTTGCTACAACGTCCCGGACAATTGAAAATGAGCAGTTGCCTGAGCCTGTCTATGACAGGCGGCACTTTCTCAGGGTCTGCAAATCGAGCATGTGGAGATTATAGAGTAGAGAAGTCTTGACGTCAAAATCATAGTGATTTTCTGGAAAATTACAAAAAGGGGAAATAACAAGGAGTGAAAAGGGCCCACAGGCAAGCCGAACGTACTGGGTAGAGCCGCGTCGCGTTTTCCTTCCTGACTGCTGCGGTTACGCCTTTCCCAGAAGAGCCGCTAACAGCGCCATACGGATGTACATGCCGTTGCGCATCTGACTAAAGTAGGCGGCCCGGGGGTCGTCGTCGATGGCGTAGCTGATCTCGCCGACACGCGGCAGCGGGTGCATAACAATCATTTTCTCCTTGGCCTGGGCCATCAGTTCCGAGTCGACTACGAAATAGTCTTTGACTCTATCGTATTCGGCCAGGTCGGTAAAACGTTCTCGCTGCACACGGGTCATATAGAGGACATCCGCTTCACCGATGACCGAGTGCAGGTCTTCAACCTGGCTATAAGAGTGCCCGGACGCATGAACAGCATCAATCACATCGGCAGGAAGACGCAGGATTTCCGGGCTGACGAATACAAAGGAGACATTATAGTTAAGGAGAAGTTTGGTCAAGCTATGCACTGTGCGCCCATAGCGAAGGTCTCCGACCATCACGACTTTCAGTTCGTCGATTTGCTGCAACTCTTCCTGTACCGTGAATAGGTCTAGCAGGGCCTGGGTAGGGTGTTCGCCAACACCATCACCAGCGTTGATGACCGGCTTTTCCGCATAGTAGGCGGCGGTTGCGGCTGCGCCGACATCCGGATGGCGAATGACGATTACGTCGGCGTAGCACTCAAGCGTACGGATGGTGTCTGGCAGACTCTCGCCTTTACTGATAGAACTATACTGGACATTGTTGATAGGGATGACCTGCCCGCCCAGGCGCTGCATGGCCGCTGTGAAGCTGGAGCTGGTGCGGGTAGACGGTTCATAGAAGAGATTGGCCAGGATTTTGCCCTGCAACAACTCGGCGCCGCCGAAACGCTCGACCAGAATACGCATCTCGTGAGCAATGCCAAAGACGGCGTTAAGCGAAGCGCGATCGAACTGGTTGACACTGAGAATGTCCTCACCTGCAAAGCTCTCAATCGTGTTTGTCATCTGTCCTTTGCCTGTACTTCATAATTTAGGTTTTGGTGTAACTACTCAGCCGCAACTGATTCGCAGCCCTGAAAGAGGCGAGCAAAGGTGTTCTGTCTCCCCTCAATGTTGTATTTTGGGCGGTCGGGCCTTCGGCCCTCCCTTGTGCAGGGGCTGCGCCCCCGCAACGCCCCCCTACAAAACCATCCCTCACCGACCGTGTGCCTTCTTCGCAACCTGTCGACTGGCGAGCATGGCGGCGGCTGCACACCAGTTGCGTCACCAAGAGCCTGAATGGTTCCAAGGATGACTGGCTGGTCAACTACTGTGGCTTAGTAGTCACGTTTTGGCTAAGAACGCGTACCCTGGCCTCAAGTAGAGATTGCGCCGAGGCTGGTAATACAGGTCAGACCTGGGATTCGCCCCTACCCGGTTTCCTGGAAGAGAACGCGCCCACTGCCAGGCGCGGCCAGGACTCGCTCACCATCAAAAACTGTTTCACCCCTTAGGACCACCTTTTCGATCCGACCCTTCACGTGCCGTCCGGCAAAAGGCGTCCAGCCGCAGCGTGTGCGCATTTGCCCATCGTTCAGTTCGTACTCCTGGTTCGCGTCCACCTCAATCCAGGTCTGCGGCTGCTCCGCAAAACCGTAGATGCGCCGGGGGTTTTCGACGCAGCGCAAAAGCAGGTCGTCCAGCTCCAGTTGTCCGGCGTCGATTGCTGTCAGCAGCAGGGGGAGCATTGTTTCTACGCCGGGGACTCCGGGGAACGGGACGTCTGAGGCGTTAGCGCTGCCGCTCTCTTCTTCGCTTTCTTCAGGTGAATGCATGCCCTTTTCGGAGAAGGTATGCGGCGCGTGGTCGGTGGCAAAAATGTCGATGACGTCCAAATTTTCCCATAGCGCCGCTACATCGTCCGGTGAGGCCAATTTCGGCCGCATGTCGAACCGGCTGCCACCGCGCTTATAGTCCTCTTCGGTCAAAAAGAGATGATGGGGAGTGGCTTCGCAAGTGACAGGGATACCCTTATCTTTAGCCGCCCGAATTATCTCAATTTCGCTGCGGCGACTGACGTGAACAATATGCAGCGGCACCTGATAGAGTTGGCTGAGAGCCAGACAGACTGGTACCATCAGCTCTTCTGCATGGACAGCTACGGGTCCGAGAGAAGATGTGGAAACCTGAGCCGAATTGTCGCGCCCGGTGCTGGAGGGCGGCGGGGACTGACGCCAGCCGTCCAGTTCGTCTGCGCGCTCCGCCCAGGTACGGAATAGGCGATGAAGCAGGCCCAGTTCTTCAATGCGCAGGCTGCCGAATGTTTCGTTGACGTAGATTTTCAGACCGCACGCCCTATTTGCAACCGGCAGGTAGGCATCAACGTCGGCCACGGTTGCGCCGACAAACAATCCTATATCGCAGACTGCCATAGACGCAGCCAGTCTCACCTTTTCTTGAAGATTTGCCGGGGTGGAAGTGGGGGGAACGGTGTTGGGCATGTCCAACACGGTGGTCACGCCGCCGGCCAGGGCGGCGCAGGTGCCGGAATGGAGATCCTCTTTCTGGGTGTAGCCCGGTTCCCGGAAGTGGACATGGGCGTCAACGAGCCCGGGCAGGCGCAAAGTCGTCATGGTTCCCCCGCAGTATACGGATAAAACTGCCCAATTCTACTTGAATGTTGCAGATGCGGCAACAGAAGAACCGGCTGTGATCTGTTACAGGACAGCGAGGAGGAATTGACTGAACTGGAAGACTCAGGACTTGGGGGTGGATAGAACTACGGGTAAAGAATCGGTTCCGGTTCGGTGGGTCTGCTTTTGTGAATGGGAGACTGCTACTAATCCACATACAGTTTCTGACTTGACGAGCTCCTTATCCTTACCGCCAAGCGGGTATTCTGTCTGCGAATCAGGTGTGCGGCCGCATCGGTGGTATGAGGACAAAGGGTCGTTGAGGCGTGGTTTTGGAGGGGGGCGTTGCGGGGGATCTCCCCCGCACAAGGGAGGGCCGAAGGCCCGACCGCCCATATATTGAAGAGGAGAAAAAAACAGTTTCGCTCGCTTCACTCCGGGTCGCGAATTTTATATGACTGAGATGTCGCATTCGGAGTGAGACTTCAGAGCCCGAATGCATTGGGATTCGCCAAAACCCGCCACACTTGACCAGTGAATAGGCTACTGCTATCCTTACGCCAACTCTGAGTTGGAGAGTTGTGGGAACTGCCCGACCAGTTGAAGTCGTCGCTCTTGGGCTAAACTAATTACCCGCACCGCAACAGAAGCAGGCTCTGGCGGCATACCGTTCGTTTCCGATTAGGAATGTCAACCCCTCATCATATCCGTCTAGGCAGCCGCGGTTCGGCCCTCGCTCTCTGGCAAACAGAGCATGTGGCGACGCTCCTGCGCGCTAATTATCCTGACCTGTCAGTCGAAACGGTTGTTATCCAGACCAGAGGAGACCGTTTCAAGGACAGGCCGCTGCCTAGCATTGGCGGCAAAGGCCTGTTTACAGAGGAATTGGAGGAGAGGCTGCGCCAAGGGAGAATTGACGCAGCCGTCCACAGCCTGAAGGACTTGCCGGTGGTAGATCCGGCGGGGCTGGCTCTGGGTGCAATCCCGACCAGGGGCGATGTAGGCGATGCACTTGTGGTGCGTAAGGGAGAAGAGGCAGCCCCGGAGGCGGGAGGGGGGCCGCGGCAGCCCGGGATTCTTCCTCTTCACGAAGGCGCTGTGGTTGGTACAGGAAGCCGGCGCCGGGCGGCGCAACTGCTGGCGCAGCGCCCAGACTTGCGGATCCTGGATATCCGGGGGAATGTCGACACCCGCGTCCGCAAAACTCTTGATCCGGCCGGAAAGTACGATGCTGTGGTTCTAGCCGCCGCCGGGTTGAAGCGGCTGGGGCTGGCCGGGCTCATCTCGCTTACTCTGCCGTTTGAGACGATGTTACCGGCGCCAGGGCAAGGCGCGCTGGCAGTGCAGTGCCGAAAGGAAGCTGATTGGCTTGCCTTTTTTGGAGGCATAGATGACGGGAATACGCGCGCGGCTGTTACGGCAGAGCGGGCCTTCCTCGCCGGGCTTGGCGGAGGCTGTCGCGCTCCGGTAGGCGCGCTGGGTGAATGCGGCGATGGCGACGGAGTTAGCAGTAGCCTGGGGGATGGGAAAAAGGCGAGAAGGTTGCGCCTCCTGGGCCGCGTTAGCGCGCTGGACGGGAGCCGCCAACTTGATGCGCAGATGGACGGTCTATATGATGACGCAGAGCAGATTGGGCAGTGTGTTGCGGAACTGATTTTGCGCAAAGGGGCGCAGGAGATTATCGATCAGATCAGTGAAAATGAAGCAATGCTGGACGCGGACAGTTAGCCTTAGCCGACAGATATCCATTCTCATTCAGAGCAGGAAGAACAGATAAGATGAACACGCAAACGCTTACAGGCCTAAGGATTGCGAATACGCGCGCTTTGCGCCAGGCGCCATCTTTGACCAGACTGTTGGAAGCGGAGGGCGCAGAGGTACTGCACTATCCGACGGTTGAAATCGAGCCTTGTCCCGATACAAATGAGTTTGATTCGGCCCTGAAAGAGATGGCCGAGGGGAGGTTCGACTGGCTAATAGTGACCAGCACGAACACAGTATATGTTCTGGCGGACCGGCTGCAGGAACTGGGAATTGGGACGGAAAGTGTCGCACGCTCCAAAACGAAGGTGGCGGCTGTCGGCTCTGCGACCGCAGCCACCATTGCCCAAGAGCTGAACTTGGTAACAGACCTGTTGCCGGATGATTATGTGGCAGAATCGCTGGCTGCCAGCCTGCAGGTTAGGAGGGGACAACAGGTGTTCCTGCCCCAATCCGCGATTGCCAGACCGGTGCTGGTAAAGGCCTTGCGCAGAGCTGGCGCTGAGGTCAGAGCGGTTGCGGCATACCAGACGGTTGTCGGACATGGAGGGGATGATCTGCCGCGGCACTTTTGGCAAGGGGACGTTGACGTCGTCCTGTTTACGAGCGCTTCGACCGTTCACAATTTTGTGCAGCGGCTCAAGGCCGAAAGTGGTGATGCCGGTATGCTGTGCGACGTGACTGTGGCCTGCATTGGCCCGATGACAGCGGAGGCGGCGCGGCGGCATGAGCTGCCGGTGCAAGTTGTAGCCGAGAATCGCACCGTGGAGGGGCTTGTACACAGCCTGAAGTCCTATCTTGCCCAGCGTAGAAGATGACGACGCTGGGCTCCAGCACGCGCTTTGACGGGCGGGTTGACAATTATCTCAAATACAGGCCGCGCTACCCGCAAAGTATCATCCCATTCTTGAAGAAAGAGATTGGGCTCGCCGAAGAATGGCTGGTTGCCGATATCGGATCCGGCACGGGATTTCTGGCAGAGCGTTTTGTCGAATTTGGCTGCGATGTGACGGGGGTGGAGCCAAACGCCGCCATGCGCCAGGCGGGAGACGACTATCTATGCAGCCGCCGAAACTTTCGCAGTGTCGATGGAACTGCGGAAAGCACTGGGTTGGCAATGGCGTCTTACGATCTTGTAACTGCTGGACAGGCCTTCCACTGGTTCGAGCCAGTTCGCGCTCGGATGGAGTTCAAACGCATCTTGCGACCACCTGGATGGATCGTTCTGGTTTGGAATTCGCGGCCCGCTGGCAGTTCCCTTGTCACGCAAGAATACGAGTCGATTCTGGAAGAACTGCACCAGGATTACACACAGGTTGCGGAGAAGAACGCACGGCCTGAAACGATGGACAGCTTCCTGGACGATGGGGCGTCTTTGGCGCATGCACGATTTCCCAATCCCCAATCATATACGTGGGAGCAGTTGCGAGGGCGGGCGCTTTCGTCTTCGTATGCGCCGCTGCCGTCCGACCAGAGGCACGGGTGGTTTGTCAGCGCGTTGAGGGCGCTGTTTGAACGGAGGCAGGAGGATGGCGAGCTGGCATTCATGTACGAGACGAACTTATATTGGGGCGAACTATTGTAAGGTTCGCCAGGGTTACCTGGTTTAGGGCTAGCCGGGATGCCCCCTGAGCGGGCCATCTCTTGTCTCCTCGTAAGTGGTGAAAATGGCGGTGAAACTATGAATGTCTTCCAGCCTGTGCAGGCTACCATGAATGGTCGTGCGACCGCTTCGGACCGGGTGCTGCGCCCGCGGCGGATGCGAATTAGTCCGGCGATGCGGCGTATGGTTCGCGAGACAACGCTCTCGCCGGCCGATTTCATTTATCCGTTGTTCGTGCGTTTCGGCCGGGGCGAGCGCCGACCGATCGCTTCGATGCCGGGTCAGTTTCAGCTCACGGTAGACGAATTGGCCAGAGAGGCCGATTCGATCCTGGAACTGGGGATTCCAGCGGTGCTTCTTTTTGGTATACCGGAGGAGAAGGACTGGTGCGGAAGCGACAACTTCAGTCCCCACGGGGTGGTGCCTGAAGCGATTCGGGCGTTGAAAGAGGCTGCCCCAGAACTGATCGTTATCTCCGACATGTGTTTCTGCGAATATACGGACCACGGCCACTGCGGGGTGATCAATACTCCAACAGTGGACGGCTACACCGCGGCGCTGCCGGAGGGCTATCTGCTCAACGACCCGACTTTGGAGCTGATAGGACGGGCGTCGGTTGTCCACGCAGAGGCAGGGGCGGATATCATCGCGCCGTCGGCGATGTTGGACGGGATGGTGGCGGCGACCCGCGGCGCGCTGGATGAGGCCGATTTGGAGCATGTGCCGATTCTGAGCTATGCGGCTAAGTATGCCAGCAGTTTCTATGGACCTTTTCGCGAGGCTGCCGAAAACCCCCCTTCGTTTGGCGACCGCGGCCAGTACCAGATGGACCCGGCCAACCGCCGCGAGGCGCTCAAGGAGGTTGCGCTCGATGTCGCCGAAGGGGCGGATATGATCATGGTCAAACCGGCGCTGCCCTATCTTGATGTGCTGGCGGCGGTGCGAAAGGAGTTCAATCTGCCCACGGCCGCCTATCAGGTGAGCGGAGAGTACGCGATGCTGCATGCGGCTGCATCAAATGGATGGCTCGACCTGCAGAAGTGCGCCCTGGAGAGCCTGACAAGCATCAAACGGGCGGGCGCAGACATGATCTTGACTTACTTTGCCAAGGATGCGGCGCGATGGTTGTCCGCGGGGCAGTAGAGACCTGTAAGCGTTGGTGGGGAAAGGCACTTTAGCTGAAATTCGAATGGCGGCACGGCATTCTCTTTAATGTGTTTTGAAAACTGCACCACTTCTCTATTGCCTTTAATTTGCTCATCAAGCGTCGTTTGGCTATACTGATTCGGCTTTTGAAAGGGCAAGTGCATAGGTACTCTGATGTAAGCCCCTTTCGATTCGGAGAGGTCGCATAGTCTGGCCGAGTGCGCGGGCCTGGAAAGCTCGTAGAGTGAAAGCTCTCGAGGGTTCAAATCCCTCCCTCTCCGCCTCGCGTGTTTGCATCGCTTCGTCAGTTGCTGGGTCCTGTGCGGCAGGGCACCGTGAACCCCGTCAGGGCCGGAAGGCAGCAGCGGTAAGCGATTCGTCCTGGGTGCCACAGGGTTGCCTGGTGGCTGGCGAAGCGGTGCGAACACGTGACTTCTTTTTTCCCATTCTCTGTCACTTCACCTTCCCTCGCCGGCGAACCGACGCTCAACCGGGCGGCAGTGCGTTCAGCATATATTCCGGGCGCGACGCCGCGAGCCCACGGACCTGAGACTCCTTGCTCAAGCATAATCCGGCCCGTATCTACCTTGTCATAGGCGGTGGGCGGGCGCTCTTCAACGCGCTGGTCTTCACGATCAATTTAATTTACCAGGTTCAGACGGTCGGACTGAATCCACTGCAGATGGTACTGGTGGGCACAGTCCTGGAAGTGACCGTATTGTTGTTCGAGGTTCCCACCGGCGCGGTTGCCGACGTATACTCGCGCCGGCTTTCGGTGCTGATCGGGTTGGCCCTGGTCGGCTGCGGCTACTTGCTGGAGGGGTCGATCCCACTGTTCTGGGCCGTGCTGGGCGCGCAGGTGTTGTGGGGCATTGGCTTTACGTTCCTTAGCGGCGCGTTACAGGCCTGGCTGGCAGACGAAATCGGCGCTGAGGCGGCCGGGCCGGTCTATTTGCGTTCGGCGCAGGTAGAGTTGATGACCGGACTGGCCGGCACCGGCGTCAGTGTTTGGCTGGCGCGACGCTGGCTACAGCTGCCTATCCTGGTCGGCGGCGTGATGTATATCGCGCTGGCGGCATTCATGGCCCTGATCATGCCGGAAAGGGGCTTTCGGCCCACCCCACCGGAAGAGCGGGAGACATGGAAAGAGATGGTGACCACTGCCAAGGCTGGGATGCGGGCGGTGCGCGACCATCGGGCGCTGCGCATTGTGGTTGGGCTCAGCCTGGTGACAGGTCTGTATAGCGAGGGGTATGATCGCCTTTGGACGCCGCATATGCTGGACAATTTCAGGTTTCCGTCGCTGTTCGGGCTGGAGGACGCTCTGATCTGGTTCGGAATAATTGGCGTGGGCGCGACTTTGACCGGTATCGCAGCCAACGAGTTAGCGCGGCGCGGGCGGGCGACCGAGGTACCGGCGCGCACTGTCAACTGGCTGACGATACTATACGGGCTGTTGGCGGCGAGCCTGCTGCTGCTGGCATGGACGCGTAGTTTCTGGTTTGCAGTGCTGGCGCTGTGGGCGATCAGCCTGTGCCGAAGCACGCAGGATCCGTTAGAGAACGCGTGGATCGTGCGCAATACAAAGAGCGCGCAGCGGGCAACGGTCATCTCGGTGTGGGGACAGGCAAACTCTTTGGGTCAGGCGGCGGGCGGACCGGTACTTGGCTGGATCGGGACGGCTACGCGTATCCCGACGGCGCTGACTGTCTCTTCAGTGGTGCTATTGCCGGCCCAATTGCTGCTGGCGCTGGCGAGGAAGGACCGAATGCCGAGTGAAGAGGAAGGCCAAGACTGACAGAGATGAGGAAAGGAGAGCTTTGGTGAGTCCGAATTCAACAAATATAGGAAAGGACTTGTCAATCATAGAGAGCTCGGAGGAGAGCAAAAACTGGCGACATCTGTGGCCGGTTGTCGAGCTGTTGAAACAGCAACAGAATATGCAGGTACAGGCGGGACATTTCCGATCCAGCCACGTGCTGGCGGCTGTGGTGAATGACAGGCCGGTAGGGTTTCTGCGTTTTGTTGTGCAGAGAATAGGAGAGGACGCAGGACGGCCGCCAGTTCTGTTTCTGGGACGGACGCTTTTTGAAGCGAAGATAATCGCGTTCGGTGTGCTGCCCCAGGAGCGCAACCAGGGGATTGGGCGGGCTCTGCAGCAAGAGGCAATGAGACGTGCACACGAGTTGAACTGCTGTCAGGTCCGCTCACACAGTGACTATGGCAATGATGCCAACTACCAATTGAAGATTTCTCTGGGATTCGGCATTCAGCCCAGTCTTGAGAACGATTCGGTTTACTTTGTAAAGGCCATTCCCACCGCGGACGGCCCGGATTCCACCAGAGGGGAACCTGCGTAAATCTTGACTTGGCCGGTGGATTGCGGTATAATTGGGTCAGATGGGGATGAACGGCTTCGACGGGGCATTGTCAGGCCTGAGACAGCAAGCCGTAGAGCGTCGACTACGTTAAAAAGGCGCAAACACATACAAATGCCAAAAACACAGGCATGGCTTTCAACTTTGGTTTCACCCCGGCCGCTACTGCGGCTGCGGCGGCCTAGTTAAGCCACTGGCCCCTTAAAAAGGGCCACGGTTCATCCCGGTGGGGCCAGCAGGCCGGATGGTCACCGACATAAACTGTGAGCTGCGGCAGCGGCACGCCGATAATGCTGCCTAAGAGAATCGGCTAGTCAGCGATGCGCCTCGTGTTGATCCGAGGACCGCCGACAAACCTTATAAAGATCAACTAAGCTTGTAGACGTTTCAGGGCGAATGTTGCGGACGCGGGTTCGATTCCCGCCATCTCCACCAGAATAATTGATGATCAAGCGGGAAAGATCATCGTTAGACAGAAGGCGATCCGGCTGAAGAACCGGATCGCCTTTTTGTTTCCGAAAAAGGGTCAAGCGTTTTCGGTGGTGGAATGGCAGAGCACTCTGATGGACCACGACTCTGGCATTTCACTAGACATCGCTTACAATGTGCGCGAGATGACCTGCATTCTTGCGTTGGACACGCAAGGGAAGTGAGCCATGAAAAGAGAGCAACTAATAGAGGTGCTCAGAAAACACAAGCCTGCGCTGGCACAACGATTCGGCGTGGCAGAACTCGCTCTGTTTGGGTCCGCTGCGCGTGACACGGCTGAGGAAGAGAGCGATGTGGACATTCTCGTTCACTTCGACGGACCTGCTACTTCGAAGCGGTATTTTGGCGTTCAGTTCTACATTGAAGATTTGCTGGGCCGGCCCGTGGATCTAGTAACTACGAAAGCGTTGCGGAAGGAACTGCGCCCCTTTGTAGAACGGGAAGCTATTGATGTGTGAGGGCGAGCAAGAAGGGCGCAACTGGCGGCTCTACGTGCAGGATATGTGTGAATTCAGCGAAAAGGTCCTTACCTACACGCAAGGCCTGGACTTGGATGCGTTCATTGCCGATAGCCTGACCTATGATGCTACCCTCCGGAACATTGAACTGATAGGGGAGGCTGCAACCCATATTCCTAGCGACGTACGCGAAGCACACCCAGAGATTCAGTGGCGCCAGATTATCGGGACGCGCAATCAAGTCGCGCACGCGTATCTAGGGTTGGATGACGATGTTATCTGGGACATTATTTGTACCGATATCCCGGGCCTTCTGCCCGCACTGCGGAATCTGTTGGCAACAGCGAAAGGGGAAGGCAAGTAAATTGGGAGGCAGAATCTGCGGGCGCAAAAAGAGACGCCCCCCACTAAAGGACGGACGTCAGACCAGCGATATTATTTTTGGGATGGTATGTATGGTTTACACTTTGCATCGGGATACTGTCGACTGTTTGTCCTAAGAGGTCACTGTATATCATTCACTGACATTTGCTTCGGTGAATGTACGAGCCAGTAGGTTGCCTCATCATTAGTGACCCAGCGACCAATACCACCTTTGAGTCGCGAATGGCAGAAGTCGCTGGGACTGTAATTCCTCACTCAACTCTTCAATTCCAGGTAGGCTATCTCTTCCTCGGTCAATTTAATCTCCGATGCCTCGACGTTAACGCGTACCTCTTCGACGGTACGCGTCCCTGACAAGGCGTGGATGCCGTCGGGCTGGTTGTAGACGTAGGCCAGGGCGATGTGCGGAACAGTGACGCCCTTGCTTGCGGCCAGCTCCTGAACGCGGTCGTGGCGCTGGAAGTTTTCCTCGTTGCAGTAAACCTTGACGGCGAGCTGATCATACGACTCGGTAAAAGAGTCGAGGTTGTCACGATGGAAGCGGCCGCTGAAAAAGCCGCCGGCCAGGCTGGACCATACAAAGAGCGTGACACCGTTCTCGCGGCACCAGGCGCGGGCGTTCTCCCCGGCCGGGCCGCCTAAGCTGACGCAGTCTCGCCAGGGCGGCTCTATCTGTACGGCGAGGCTGAACTGGGGGCTGCTGACGACGAAGGGGGTCAGCCCGTGGGCTGCGGCGTACTCGTTGGCCTCCTGCAGGCGTTCGGCGGTCCAGTTGGAGCCGCCGTAGGCGTCGATCTGGCCGGCTTCCTTGGCTGCGTGGAGAGTCTCCACGATTGGCCCGACCGGCTTGTCGGGGTCGTCTCGGTGCAGCACGTACAGGTCGATGCTGTCGACTTTGAAGCGGGCGAGGCTGTCGTGGAGGTCTGACTGGATGTCGTAGGGGGTGACCCGTTTGCGGTCCTGGCTGTGGTGCGCGCCTTTGCCGAGGATGACGATTTCGTCGCGCAGGCCGCGCGCGTTGATCCACTGGCCGATGGCGCGTTCATTGTCGCCGCCGCCATAGCCGTGGGCGGTGTCGAGGCAGTTGCCGCCGGCCGCGTGGAACGCGTCCAGGACGGGGAAGGCGTCGTCGGGATTGCGTGTGTTTATCCACATTGTTCCCAGCACGAGGCGGGAGACGGGTTTATCGATGCCGGGGATGTTGGAATAGAGCATGTATGGTACTCCTGAGTGAAGGGCGATTTAGAGTAACGCCTAATTAATGAAAACCAAGGGAACAGGTTGAAACAGATGCGACTATTCGACCTTTTGGACAGGGCAATGGAATTCAACGGCATAGTCTGACGGGGATACTTCGACCTCAAATTTCTCTCCGGGAAGATCCCATTCAATCGTACTGTTTTCTTCTTCTCGAAAATCCTTCATTCGCTGCCAAAAACAGAAAAGGTCATCATCTGGGATTCCTTCATACTTTCCAGGGGCAAGGTCCAGACCCACGATGTACATGCCTGGGGCTAAAGAGGTCAACAGTGGATCCCTTGGTTCGAGGAATTCGGTGCTGACTATTTTACATTCAGTGATGAAACCGGCATCGTTGTCCTGAATCTCGACGTAAAATTGCCCTTCACGTTGGCCCATGGCGACTATGCTCTCGGGATCCCCGCTCAGGTCTGCAAGTCGTGACCAACTGCAATAGGATTCTTCTGAGGGCATGCCCTTGTACACCCCTGGTGTAATCCCAACTCCTACTTCATAGGTGCCAGGATTCACCATTGGCGACGGTGTAGAGGCCGCAACACTGACAAAGGCGATTGGTACAATCTCGAATCCTTCCAAGTCGTATGCTAGTAGGACGAATTTCTCTGCCTCTGCAGCGACTTCATGAATGGCAGTACAGATGGTAGGCGTGTTGGGCTTCAGCGAAAAGGTTCGCGGAGGGATTAGGGCAGGAGGGCACTCTTGTTCGTCATCAATAAATTTCAATCGCTCGCCGAAATGGCTGTACCTTCTGTTTGCACTGTCTTGCAGTATCACACCTGAATATCCGAGCGTTTCGGACCCTAGATTCAGCAAACTATTTTGCACCTTCACGAATCGCCCTTCTGTGGTCGCTATCTCCCCCTCTTCATTTCGCAATTCCTGACCAAGCTCTTCCACAGACAAGACTCGCCAGCACATGTCTCCGACTCTTACATCTTCGTCGACAAGGTAGTAGCGCGTAGTCCCCAGATCAGACAGACCTAGGGAAACGATTTCGGTGCTGGCTTCGGTCCCCTGAAGATCGTTTGCGACGAGAGTGATTCCAGTGGAATCGTCTGGCACTTCATAAATGCTCGTGCATGTCGTAATGGCGTTCGGTTTGAGGACATACACATCGAAGAGTCCTCCTACACATTTTTCATCTTCAGAAACGACGTCTAGCAACTTCCGCTCGTACTCACGGCCCTGTCTGTCACGCAGCACAGCCCCTGGAAAGTCCAAGTCTGTACTGCCCTTGTTGGTGATCTGAAAACGCACTTCGATGAAGCGTTCTCTTGTTTTTTCCTTGCTTCCATTGGCTTCGACTACATGGCCGTGGTCTTCAGTAGAAAGAACTTGCCAGCGTACGTCACCGACCAGCAGGACCTTCCCAACGGCGATGCGAGGCGTCGACGAAACCTCAAGTCCGACCGATTTTAGAGCTGCATCGCCTTGGTCCTGAAGTCCACTCGCTATAACCATGAGGTCGGTCGCATCAATGTTGACTTCATACAAGGTGGAACAGGTTGTTAGAGTATTCGGCTTAAGGATGAACGGGCGCCATACACCTAACACTCTCCGGCCAAAACACTCTTCGTCGTCATTGATAAAGTCCTTGGGGTATTCTTCACCGAGAAGACTCGGAATCCGGTAGTGCACATATACGCGCCCTGCGCTATCGCGCAAATGCAAATCCTCTATGGCTTCGAATACCAATGGGTCGCTGCCAACGTTTAGGAATTGAAAACGCAGTCTTATGAACCGTTCATCTGTTGTTTGCTGGTCGTTTTGGAAACTGATTTCGTGACCAAGGTTTTCTGCAGAGAGCATTCGCCACTCTAAACCTCCAATTTGGAATTCATCTCCAATTGAGAAGTCTGGCACCTTGGTCTGGAGACTGTCTCTGCTCCGCTCGAACGTCGGAACTTGCACGACGTAAACTCTGACGGACTCGACGACTGTAGGGAAAGTGGGACCTGTATCAGCCGGGCGTACAGTCGGGTCTTCATCCTTGGGACCGATGTTGGCGGTCGCCTGACGGGGGGCCTGAAAACCGCCTTCTCCCAGGACTTCGTTTGCTTCCGTGCCAGCGTCCCAAAGGAGCAGTTGGTCTGTTACGAATTGTCTTGCGATCGGCTCACCTTCATCATCAAACAGAGGAATGCCGCCTACTGCTGGAGCCAAGAACAGGTCATTGGATTGAACAAGCATCGTAGCAAATGAAAGGTATGGTGTTTCGGGTGAGGCTGTTACTTCAAACTCGAAGTATTCGAGAGTCCGCAGCGGCCTGGAGGTGTCTGCACAGACCGGTGTATCGAAGACTCCAGCCTGTAACCCTAGCGAACGTAGTGAGGTGGCCAGCATAGTCGGGTCACCATCCTCGGCTAGCATTTCCAAGCCCTCGCCTCGGTCTGCTTCACCGTTTGTGAAGAGGGGCCCAGTTTCCCTGTGTAACACCCAAGCCCCCGGGGCAAAGAGAGTTGGCGTTTCACTTTCAGGGGCGATGTTCTGGATTCGAATGCGAAAAGTGACTGTCTCTTCCGCGGCCGCCTCAGCGTGCTGTGAACTCGCTCGCGGCTCGACTTGCGCCGACACATAGGCCGTAGTAATAGCCAGTGCCAATAGAATTGCAAAAGTCATGCCCCAGACGCGTCTGCGAAGCATCGAATGCTCTCCTCTTTATTGGCGGTGATATATGGTACGTACTTTTTCGACCGCTAGCACTAAACCGCAATTGCCGAGTTTGGCATCTTTCGATGTGCGTCAGATCGATAGTCAGCGATGCTCTCCAACAACTGGTCCGTGGTTGAGAGGGCTTCCTCAAACTCAGTCGCTACCACACGGGCTACCGCCTCGCCGACAGAACCTGCATCAGGCATGATAAAGCTGTCCCAGGTGGAAAGCGATTCAGTCAACTCGCCTGCCTTTTCCATGGCAAACTGAGTGCGGGAGGCAACCCATTCCCAAACATTTTCTGCGCCTACGCGTTCAGCCAACGCTTCCAACCAACCAATAACGGCGCCCGCTCCCTCTTCCCGCAGTTCATTGAAGGCATTTTGCATGACGCTTTGTGCACTTCCAAGAATTTCGCCGAAATCGGCCAATTTGCCTGCTCCATCCAAGACTTCCCACCATCCCTGCGCCAGCTTTAAGAGATGCCACCCAAGGAATAGGAAAGATACAATCTGAAGGGCAAACATCAGCGGCGCAAGAATAGGAAGCATGAACGGAAACAGCAGAGAAATACCGACAATAAGGCCCGCTATGATAAGTCCCCCAAGACCGGCAAAAATGCTTGCCTTCACGACCTTTTCCACCATCTCATCCCAGGAAATTTCTCCCTCCGCATACTCCAGTCCACACTCCAAACAGGCTAGCAGAGCGCCAGCAATGACCCCAATCATTGCCCCTTTCACCATTCCGTTCAACGTCAGTCTCAAAGTGGAACGAATTGCTTCTGAGCGTAATACAGTTCTGGCATCTGCCAAGTGGGTGGCGGTCATTTCGTTTGGGCCCAGACTCCTATTCTTAATGGAACTCCACCAGACACCGTTGTCGGCTGTCGCCGGTCCGCCCACAGACCGGGGCACGATATGAGACCAGTCCTTGCCTCTGTGGAACTTCCAAACAGCTTCCGGCCCGGCAGCTCTGACCGGGGCGGGAACGCTCTCCCAAAGTCCCCGCGCCGCGGGCAGCCTCTTATATTCGGCCCCAGCTAAGTGGTACTTGGTCTGCAGCCTGGTGGGCAGGTTCTCCCAGACAAGATTGTTGCGGAACGAATTCAGAAAACGACCCGAAACCCAAAGCGCTCCTTTATCTGCTGCCAGGTAGTTCTGAGCCGCAGGCAAGTTAAATATCTCCAGGCCCGTTGGTATTGGAATTAGGACAGTTCCTTGCGCATGGACAGCTGCAGTGGGAGGCCAAGGAGAACTCGCGAGGGTCAGCGCAAGTCCAATAGTCGCGGTAGACTTAAGAAACATTCGCCGAGAAATGTTTTGACCGGTCATTTGTTGCTCCATGGGTACAATCTAGGGGTGTTCAATCTTCAACTTAACTGAACTTAACTACATTTGCCAAGTAATTGCAAAACATTTCTGCACAAAAATGTTGACGATCATTCGTGCTCCTCTAACTACCGCCATCAGTTTATAGGGTTTAGCCTACTCCACTTTTTCGACGGGACAGCCAAACTCAACGGCCTGGTCAGATGAAGTGACGACAACGAAGTATTGTCCAGACGGCGTCACGCTCGAAGTGACATCGGCTAGATTGCCCGACAGCCCGTTTAGTCGTTGCCATGTGCAGGAGGAAGCGGTTGACGCCTCTCCCTTGTAGAAACCAGGGGCGATGTCTCTGCCCACCATGTACATACCAGCAGGAACCGATTTAAACAACTCGGCGCGTGCCGGAACGCTCTCAATCGGCAACAACCTGCAGGTTGTCTCAAATGCGAGATCTTCGGCCAAGATTTCCACGTAGAACAGACCCTTATGCTCGTCAACTGCAATGATGCTATTAGGATCTTCCCGGAGGCTGTTCAGTCTTCGCCAGGTGCAGTGTACGTCTTTGGTAGCTTGCCCCACAAAGACTCCGGGCTCGATGTCGATGCCGACGAGGAGGGTTCCCGGTCCGACAACCCCGGCTACTTCAGAAAACGGTGTTGGCAACGCGGTTGGCGGCGCTGCACTCTGCGGCTGTTTCGTAGGCCTGAAAGTGCCGACAATCTGCTCGATCAGCGTCAGCTTGGCCGCGGCCGTTTGGACTCGGGCGGCTATCGTCAGGATGTAGGCCGTCTGATTTGCGCGTAGAACGGTTACAACGACAAAGGGTGAAAGCTCGAAACCCATGCTGCTCAGGTTGGCTGTGAAGGCCGCCTGAAGTGCGGGCATGCCATTAAGCGAACCGGTCAACATGCTATGCAACTCTACTTCGTTGAGGCCGTCGGCCGAATTTTGAAGAAAGGAAACCAGCTGTTCAGCCGAAATGTCATCAGGCCAGGGAACAATCGACACATTCAGAAACATGGGGAACGGTGGGTTGGCGAACAGCTGCAGAGGATCCGGTTCGATGGCAAGTATGCCGAAATTCTTACCTTCCGGCGTTTCCAGAAAATCACGTAAAATCTCAACTGCTAAATCACCGCCAAGCAGCCCGGCGATTGGTGCCACCGTGCCGCTGTGCAGGTCAAAAGTCAGCCATGTCAGGGGAACGGCAAGGGCGTAGCCAAGCCGGTCATCCTTGATTCGCTTCCAGCCTACCGGAATCTGCACACCGGATTCGACGGTGGGAATTGGCGTGGGAGAGGGAATGGGTGTTGGCAGAGCAGTAGAGGAGGGCGTTTCATCCTGTGACGACGCGTGTCCGGTGGTTGCGGTCAGCAGTAAGAACACTGCAATTGCAGTTATCGCGATATGCTGGCCGTGCACTGTTGCAGCTCCTCTGTCACGGCGGATGGCTCCTTTTGATCCATAGAAAGTCTACTCCCAGAAGGATGATCCAACTGGCACAGTCTCCTATGCGTGCAGCGACGATACTCGACCGGGCGTCACCCTAACGCCATCCCCTTGAAAGCCTCAACTTGCCCGCGGATGGCGCGCTCGGTGGGGAGGCGCTCGATGCTGGAGGCGCCGAAGAAGCCGGCAATGCCGGGCATCATCCGGAGGGCGGTGCCGACGTTTTCAGGCTCGTCGAAGGGGCCGCCGTGGCAGATCACCATCTGGTCAGGATTTACCGCGCGTCCGGCCGCGGCCATTTCCTGCACCTTGTCGACCGCCTCCTCAAGCGTGAAAGCAACCGCAGCACCGATAGTGCCGGCGGTGGTCAGACCGACATGAGCAACCAGCAGGTCGGCGCCGGCTTCGGCCATGGCGGTGGCTTCATCCGGCGTGAAGACATAGGGCGCGGTGAACATGTCCAACTGGTGGGCGATGGCGATGGCCTCGACCTCCTTGTCGTAGCCCATGCCGGTGCCTTCCAGGTTCTGGCGAAAGGTGCCGTCCAGGAGGCCGACGGTGGGGAAGTTTTGGACGCCGCTGAAGCCAATCTCCTTGAGTTGCTTGAGAAAGATATGTTTGAGGCGGAAGGGGTCGGTGCCGCAGACACCGGCCAGGACCGGTGTATCCTGCACGACTGGGAGCACTTCCGCGGACATTTCTACTACAATGGCATTGGCGTCGCCATAGGGCATCATGCCGGAGAGCGAGCCGCGTCCTGCCATGCGGAAACGGCCGGAATTGTAGATGATGATAAGGTCGGCGCCACCGGCTTCGGCAAACTTGGCCGAGATACCGGTGCCTGCGCCGCAGCCAACAATTGGTCGACCGGCGGCGTGCTGGGCATGGAGTCGAGCTATGATCTCCTGTCTTGGGATCGACATACAGGTAACTCCCTTCTGTTGCGTATGACGTAATACGTACCGCGCGGCGGAGAGGGGCCGCGCTTTATGATTCTGCCTGCAGCATTTCCAGGAGCACGGCGACGGCTCTTTCGGCAAACATCGGATCGTTGATATTGGCGTCCACCTCTATGAGCGGGATGTCGGCGCGCAGATCGTTCTTGAGGGAATCGAAGCAGGCCTGATCGGCGTCTGGATCCCAGAAGCGGTCTCCGTCGCTGTCCAACATTGAAACGCCCCCGAGGGGAATGAGTACAGACACTGTGTCGGCTTGGCCGGCGTTGGCGGCCGCGGCCAGCATTGCGCCCATCTGGCGGTTCTCCTCTGCATTGGTGCGCAGCAGCGTGACCTCCGGGTTCCACTCGTAGAGCGTGCGTTCGCGGTAGTGGTCGGGCACGGTTTCGATGCCGCCAAAGTTGGCCATGTCGACACAGCCCGGCACGACGACGGTGGGGATGCCTTGCCGGGGCGCGGCCTGGACACGGTCCGGCCCGGCGCTGAATACGCCGCCGCAGATATCGTCGGCCAGCTCGGTGGTAGTCATGTCCAGACAGCCTGCGATGTAGCCGTCGCTGATGAGGTCTTCCATGGTGCGCCCGCCGCTGCCGGTTGCGTGGAAAACGAGGACTTCGTAGCCTTCGTCTTCAAGCAGTCCGCGGGCGTGGTCGACGGCCGCGGTTGTGTTGCCAAACATGGAGGCGGCAATGAGCGGCCGCTCGTGGGCGGTGGCCTCGGCCTCCGTCTTAACCATGCCGGCGATTGCGCCGGCGGCGTTGGCGTAGATGGCGCGACTGAGGCGGTTGATGCCGGCCACGTCGACGACGGAGGGCATGAAGGTGATGTCCTTGCTGCCGGCGTATGCGCTGACATCGCCGCCGCCGACAGTGGAGACCATCAGTTTGGGGACGCCGACCGGCAGGGTGCGCATGGCCGCGGTTGCGATGGAGGTGCCGCCGCTGCCGCCCATACCCAGAACGCCATCGAAACGCCCTTCGGTATAGAGACGTTCCACGACGGAAGCAAGGCCCTGGGCCATGGTCCGCATCGCCTCATCTTTATGTGTGCCGGAGGCAAGGTAGGCCAGGTCTCCGCCGCCGGCGGAAGCAACTTCCGTGCGGCTGACATCGGGTTCAAAGGCCGGTTGGCCCATCACGCCAAAGTCGACTACGAGGGTCTCCAAACCGGCAGCTTCGATCAAATCTTTGACAAACGCGTACTCGACACCCTTCGTGTCCAGTGCGCCGACGAGAAGAACAGTCCCGGGCATGGCATTCCTCCTGTGAGGTTAGGTTAGCGGGCCTCTGACTGTGGGGAACGTTGATCGTATTGCGTATCGGGCAATGCGGATTGAGAGTTCCTCTTTCCGCTGTCTTGCGGATGCGTGTTCTTCATGGAGCGAAGCAAGAAAAGGAAGGTAGGCGAGAAGAGAATTGAGGGGCAAAGTCAAGAATAGTACGACTTGCCCCATTTTGCTCTTCATTATTGTTTTTTCTCACTCCTTGACTTCAGGCTGCGTGCGTTCTCGCTTCCTCTTCCTGGGCCTGGCGCAGGAATTCCTGCACCTTCACGGGTTGGCCGGTGTGGCTACTTTCAATGGCACCGAAGATCAGGGCCACCGACTGCAGATTGGCCTCGACATTGGTCTCCATGGGTGGGCCGCCGTCCATCCAATCCAGGAACTGGGCGATGAGCCACTCATTCCTCCACTTGGCCTGCTCCATGAGCTGAACTTCCTCGCCCTGGCCTTCGCGGTTGTACTGCCGCGGCTGGTAGGGGTAACGCTCGATGCGGCGGTTGTCCATAATCAGAGTTTCATTTTCACATTCGGCGCGCACGTACTCGTGCGCCCAGCCGTTGAAGCCGCAGGCGTTTGTCTTGGCCCCCTCGTAGATGGCGCGTGTTCCATTCTCGAAAGTCATCATCACGTGGCCTTGCGATCCGGTGTTGTATTCGCCCCAGGTCGGGTTCCAGGTCTGGGCGTAGATGGTGTCGCAGTTGGCGCCGGCGAGGTCGGCGACGATGTCGAGATGGTGGACCGACCCTTCGATCATCAGGGTCTCTTCCATGGTGTGGCGAAAACTGGCGCCCCAGTCGCCAAAGTTGCGCAGCCCGCAGGTAAAGCGGCAGACGATGTAATCGATGGCGCCGACCCGGCCTGAACGCAGCTCGCGGCGCAGAGTGGTCTTGTCCTGGTCGTAACGGTGGCTCATTGTCACGCCCATCTTTTTTCCTGCACGCTTTACTTTGGCGGCGATGCGCACGGAACCTTCCAGCGTGTCAGCGATGGGCTTTTCAGAGATGATGTGCAGGTCGTGGGCGAGGGCGACATCAACGACGGATTCATGGAATGCGGGGGGGACGACAACCGTACAGAAGTCGGCGGGGTTTTCGTCGAAGGCTTGCTCAATATCAGTGTAGCACTTCTCCGGCGGTAGCCCGAGATGCTGCTGGGCGTTGATGAGAACGTCGGGGTTAACGTCGACGGCGGCGACGGGCTCGATGCGGCCGTCGGCGATGTTAGGAGGCAGAAAGCGGCTGCACCAGCCATTGCCCTGTCCGCCGGTCCCTACTTGTATCATGCGGTACTTTTGGGTCATTAGGAGATTCCTGTCTGCGTGATTGTTCTGCTGATGGTTTTCGTGCGGGGCTTCAACGCAGCGAATGCCACGGCTCTTCTTCAAATACTTCGACTAGCGCGTAGCCTTCCTCACCGATGGAAGGGCCGAGGACGGCCAGAAGTTTGGCGGAGCTGCCAGAGTCGTTGAAGGAGGCATGGACGACGTCGGCGCCGATAAAGGCGGAGTCACCGGCGGAAAGCAGTTGCTTTTCCTGACCGATCCACTGCTCAATAGTGCCGTCGATGACGTAAATCACCTCTTCTTGATCCGGGTGTTTGTGGAAGGCATGGCCCTGTCCGGTCTCCAGAGTCACCTCGATGACGACCAGATCACGGGCGCCGGTGGTGGCGGGGCGGCTGGACCAGCCCATGACGCCCCAATCCATTTGATCTCGCTCCATTGTCGAGACAGTGATAAACTTGCCATTCATTGTATATGCTCCTATGAGATGGGCTTTTCAGGTGTCTGAGACAAAGAAAGTCCTTCGAATGAGGATGTTCCTGTTGAAGTCTGGCACTAGCGGTGGATTTTTCCAAGCAAGTATACCATAGAGGCGGCGCGGCTCCACGAAAGACTGCGTCGCGCCTGATGGCAGATAATCCAAGTAAAACGTACAGAGAAAGACCCTTGCGGCCGGCAATTCTGCCGAGCCCGACGACATGGAGAAATGGTATGACCGCAGAACGAAAGGCCCATTGGCAGCAGAAGTTGAACGAGTCGCGCACGGCGTTGTTCGAGCTTCTCAACAGCATTGCGCCAGAGCAGTGGCAGACGACGGTATTCGCCGAGGGCGACACCTGGACGGTCGCGACCGTTCTGGCCCATCTGGTCGAAAGCGAGCGGGGCATGAGCATCCACGTACACAAAATTCGCAAAGGAGAAGCCACGATCGCGGATGACTTTGACCTTGATCGTTGGAACGCCGGTCTCACCCGGCGAACAGGGGATGTCGCGCCCGAAGATCTGATGGCCAACGCGGTTGCCACCCGCGCTAAGACGTTGGAAGTGATGGACTCTCTCGATGAGAGCGAGTGGGAACTGACAGGCCGCCACCCGTCGCGGGGCCAGATCAGCATCACGCAGTATTACGAGACGATCCACGCGCATGAGGTGGCCCATCTGCGGGATGTGCGGGAGGCTTTGGGGGTATAGGGGCGGGTTTCGTGTCCGTGTCCCCTCTTTGTAACTTTAGGGAGATGTCCTCATAACTGTGTAAGGACTCAACGGATTCTACACTGACTGGCTTTGCGTACTGTTATGGCGCCAGGTGCTGAATATTTGACCAGTTGTTGTTTCAAAGGAGCGCTCCCGTATACATTTCCCTCTCAGTATGCTCACGAGAATACACTTGCCCCTAGGTAAAACGATGGGAACGCAGGACGAACTGTGATTGAGAATGCCAAAGCCGTCTTTTCAGAGGGTGTGCTCATACCGCGGGAAAGGCTCGACTACGAAGCGACGTCTTATCCACTGAAGGCCCGCCTGCGGAGCGCTCGCTCAAGGCACTTAGAGCTTCTGAGGGCGCGTGGAAAAGGACACACGGTCCGAATGAAAAATAAGGAAGATAACTACACTGCCCGGCGCACTAACACTTAGCCCCAAGAATCCACAATCTTCTGCCACTGCCTGACCACCAATATACAGTTGCCTCAGCTTGCATAACGGACTACCGCCGCCTCGTCGATTTCGACACCCAGGCCGGGCTGCTGGGGCGCGGCAAAACGGCCCTCTTGCGGTATCGGATAGGAATGGGCGATGACTCCCTTCTTTGCGTGGGCTTCGTGGCTGTGCTCCATAATCTGGAAGTTGGGGATGGCGAGCGAGTAGTGGACGGTCGCGGCCACGGACAGTATGCCGCCGCCGCCGACATGGGGTGAAACCGGCAAGTTGAAGCCGTCGCAGAGCGCGGCGATGCGCTTGCCCTCAGAGAGACCGGTGCGCGCGATGTCAGGCATGGCCACGTCGAATCCGCGCAGCGCGATCCAATCGCGCCACTCCCAGACGGTGCGCAGCCACTCGCCGGTGGCCACCTGCATTGCCAAGGCGCGTGCGATCTCGGCCTGGCCGCGGATGTCCTCCGGCTGGCAGGGCGCCTCGAGCCAGCGCACGCCCAGCGCCTCCAGCCCTCGCCCCAGTGTGATGGCCGACGACACGTCGCGGGTGCCGTGAACATCCACCATCAGCTCTACGTCCGACCCCGCCGCTTGCCGCACCGCTTCGACGACAGCTAGGATTTGCGAATTGGGCATGCGCAGGTGCAATTTCAAGGCGCGGTAACCGGCGGCGAGCAGCGCGTTGGCGTGGGAGATTGCTTCATCCGGCTGCGTCCCGCCCATGCCGGCGTAGACCTGTACCTCGGGCCGAAAGTTGCCGCCGAGGAGCTTGTAGACGGGTTTGTTCAGAGCCTTGCCCAGAAGATCGTAAAGGGCCAGATCGACGGCCGCCAGTGCATCAACATAGAAGCCGGTCACATGGCCCCGCTCGCGCATGGCGCTGTAGAGACGATACCAGATATACTCCACGTCGAAGGGATCGCGGCCCAAAACGAGGGGAGCGCATAGCTCTTCCACGATGGCGGCGGTGGCGCGCGGCGCGACCGGCGCCTGCCCCTCTCCCCAGCCGACCAGCCCGTCATCGGTCTCCAGACGCACGAGACAGGTTTCATGATTGCGGGAGTAGATCGAAGTCCAGGCATCAGCGGCGATAGTGTAGTCACCATAGGCTTCGAGCTGGTCATTGCCTGCTCCAGAATCTGCCCCTTCAGGCGGTATCTTTAACGCGTAGGCTTGGATCGAAGCGATTTGCATAGTTTCCTCCACGACTGGTTTGGCGCAGACGTTCCGCTTTGCCGAAGAGGCCTGCCACACGATAGTGCAGCGGCCCGCCCCGTCTGCATGGGACTTTTGTCCAACACTATATGCGTTTCTGCAACAGCAGACAAGGAGAGCTGGTGTGAGGGTGCATCCCAAACTATTGTGTTATTTCGTTGCCCCCTGATTTCGCCGGCCCACAGAATCCGCAACGTCTCAGCCACAAGAAATTCGCGACCTTGCCTGGGGCCAGCGAAAGGATCTCTCACTCCTTAGTTCTTGTATATGGGCGGTCGGGCCTTCGGCCCTCCCTTGTGCAGGGGCTGCGCCCCCGCAACGCCCCCCTACAAAAACATGCCTCACCCACCTATGCGCCTTCTTCGCAGCCGTGCGCATGTCCACCAGTGAGCCCGCCGCCAACCAACGACGTTTCGAAGCAAGCCTGAATGGTGCCACCGGTGAAGGGTTGGTCAAGCATGGCACTGAAGAGAGGGCTGGTGGTATGAAAACAGTGCGACAACAGTCCTGTCCATTTCCAATCTAAGTGTACGGGCGTGGTCACAAGAAACGAAGAAGTGACCATTCTTGGTTCAGCCCGCGGCTGTCCGAAAATCTGGGATGCACCCAGGTGTGCCGACCGCTTCTTCCCAACCCCAGGGCAATTGCATCTAGAATGATCGTCAAATCGTCAAGTGCCGATAAGCGGAAAATCCGCTACGCTAGTGAGTTCATCACCAGGGAAAGGGAGATTTCTTGACGGACTTGGGAGTATCGTCACTGGTTAAGAACTTTGCGATTTGGAAAGTTCCCCGAAACGAGCCGGCAAAACGCATCAAATGCGTGATATACTTGTATGAAAGGTATTTGCTGTCATCTGTGCAGCGGACAACTGGTTTGAGAAAGAAAAGTCATCGAACTGGTACATATTCCCGTGATTCTGCCTGAATCGGTAGGGGGGCCCCTTGTGGGCGCCCTTAGTCGGCTACCGAGGCTTCCCAATTCAGATGCGATTGCACCGGCCCTGAAAAACCATTACTCTCGCCAAAAGGAAAACTGAACGCGAGTGAGGGCTGCTGTAAGTCTGTGAATGGCCCATATTTCAACTGCCCATAACCCATCGAAGACGGCGAAGAAACGTTTGCGAAGAAAAGCGCACGAGTCCAAAAAAAGAAAACCCGTCGACCTGGGTCGACTTGGGTCGACCTAACCTGCCCTGAACCTGGGCAATTCCATCGAAGTGGGACAAAGCTTCGTGAGGCCGCCTGAATCGGTAGAGGCGCCCCTGGAGATCGCCCTTCGCAGGCTACTGCGGCGTCCGAATTTAGATGCGATTGCACTGGCCCTGAGAAGCCATTGCTCTCGCCACAAGAAAAACTGAACGCGAATAGGGGCTGCTGTAAGTCTGTGAATGGCCCAGATTGCAACTGCCCATAACCCATCAAAGACGGCAAAGAAACGTTTGCGAAGAAAAGCGCACGAGTCCAAAAAAAAGAAAACCCGTCGACCTGGGTCGACTTGGGTCGACCTAACCTGCCCTAAACCTGGGCAAATCCATCGAAGTGGGACCAAGCTTCTTGAGGCCACCTGAACGGGGTAGGGGCGCCCTTCGTGGGCTATTTCGGAGTCCGAATTCAGATGCGCTTGCACTGTTCCCAATTCCCGTATGCGTCGATACCGAGAAGAGTTCTAAGCTACTGCGCCGAAGTCTTTCTGCTGTTTGCCGGCGTGCTGCTCTTGCAGGGCGTCCTCCTGGTGTTGCGGCTGAATCCACTGGTGGCCGGTGTGCTTAGCGGGGCCGGTCTATCAAAAGGCGTCTATCATCAATGGCTGCTGGGAACGGTCGATTTGCCGCTGGTCATTTACTACGCGGGAACTCTGGGGTCGTCCGCACAGGCCACGCTTATGATGCGCTGGCTGGGGCTGCGGCTGGAGTCGGTGGAGGGAGGCCGCGTTGGTTACGGTCGAGCGTTGCTGCGTACGTTGGTGATGCTGATCCCATTTGAAGTGAATCATTTCTTTCTGGTGTGGGCCAACACGCCGCAGGGCATGCCTACGCTTCTGGGGTTCCAATACACGGTTGTCGGTATATTGATCTTGCTGTACATGGTAACGGCTGTGCTGTCGCCGCGACGGCAGAGCCTCCATGACCGGGTTGCAGGCACAGTTGTGGTCACCACGCGTAAGCCGTAAAGAGGTCAACTCGGCGTGCATGCTCGTTTGGCGTTGCTTGACCTTATTCAGCCGGTGCGCTATAATCTGGCGAATCATATCCGGAACGGAATCTCCCTATCCTCACTGCCGGGCCGGAACCCAAGTCGGCGACACGCCCGGCGGCGGGCCAGCACCGATTTTGACAAGTATTTGACGGATGTGTTTCTTCCTCCACTCGCGGTATAGAAGAATCTGTCAAAGCCACTGCTGAGTCGAGAGAACACAATACCTTAGCAAGAAAGAGCACTTTCTAAAATGGTCAAATTGGCGGGTACTCACAGTTTTGACGCACCCAAGAACGAGGTTTGGGAGGCGCTCCTGGATCCCGATGTATTGTCCCGGATCTTGCCCGGCTGCAAGCAGTTGGATAGGACCGCGGACAACGAATTCAAAGGCGAGATCAGCATCCGCGTGGGGCCGGTGCAAGGCACCTTCAATGGGACGGTCAAACTGAGTGATGTAGACCCTCCCAATGGCTACCAGATGGAGATTGCCGGCCAGGGACGGCCAGGATTCGTAAAGGGCGTGGGCACGCTGCGTCTGGAGGGCGACCAACCTACAACGATGCACTATGATGGCGATGCACAGCTGAGCGGTCGAATTGCCAGTGTGGGCCAGCGCCTGGTGGACAGCACTGCGCGTTCGCTAACGCGCCAGGGTTTGCAGTCACTCGAAGGTATCATCGCCGCGCGTCTTCAGCCGGCGGAGCCGGAACCTGAGGAGAGCGGCGCGGCGCCGGCAGGAGCAAACGGCACAGCAGCGGCCGCAGACCCGAACGCTGGCGGCAGCGCGCGGGCGCCGGCTCCTGGGGGACAGTCCACTGAAAAAACTGCACAACCGGAGGTCGCAACACCCTCGACAATGGAGGTTGGCATCAACGTTGCCAAGGACGTCGTAACCGATCTTGCGCAGGAGATGCAGATCAGTAGCAGCGGACGCAAAGTACTCTACATACTGGCCGGTTTTGCCGCCGTCGTGTGGATGTGGCGTCAGCTTTTCGGCAAGGCTAAATAGTCTAGTATTCTTACAGAACTCCAAAAGGGGAGGAAGCTCTATGGGTATATCCATCGAACTGGAGGTCAATGGCGCAAGCGTCAGTGAGGAGGTTGAGCCAAGGCTGCTTCTCGCGCATTTGCTGCGTGAAGAACTGGGGCTGACCGGCACGAAGATCGGCTGCGACACGAGCCAGTGCGGGTCATGCACGATTTTGCTCGATGGGCAGGCGGTCAAGTCATGCACGGTGCTGGCGGTCCAGGCAGACGGCAGCGAGATTACGACGATCGAGGGCTTGGCCAACGGGGAATATCATCCTATGCAGCAGGCCTTCTGGGACAACCATGGGCTGCAATGCGGCTTCTGCACGCCGGGCATGATAATCTCCTGCGTCGACCTGCTGAGCACGAACCCGCAGCCGAGCGAAGATGAGATTCGCCACGGGTTGGAGGGAAATTTGTGCCGCTGTACCGGATATCACAATATCGTACGCGCGGTGCAAACTGCCGCCGAGACGATGAACGGCTAAGGGAGGAACTGAAATATGGCAGGTGAAAGCAACGGCGCGGCTGGATTCGGTTCATCCATCCGCCGACGAGAGGATCCCGAGCTGATTACCGGCAGGGCCAAATACACGGATGACTTGCAGCTGGCAGGCATGGTCTACTGCACGATATTGCGAAGCGACTATGCCCACGCCGGGATTAACAGCATCGACACCAGCGAAGCCGAGGCATTGGATGGCGTGCTGGGCGTCTACACGGCCAAGGACATCGAAGCGAGCGGCGTTCCCGGCGGCGTACCGGTCGGCTGGCTGCTGCCGGGATTGAAGACTCCCGAACACTACATGCTGGCGAAGGACACGACGCGCTACGTCGGTGACGGAGTGGCGATCGTTGTCGCCGAAGATCAATACACCGCGCACGACGCGCTCGAATTGATCTATGTTGATTACGATCCGCGCGACGGAATCGCTGACCCCAAAAAGGCGACTGCGGACAGCGCGCCGCTCGTGCATGACGATGCCCCCAACAATATCGCCTTCGACTGGGAGATTGGCGACAAGGAGAGCACGGACGCCGCCTTTGCCAACGCTGCGCACGTCGCCAGCCTGGATATCGTCAACAACCGCCTGATTCCCAATGCGATGGAGCCGCGCGCCGCGCTTGCCGACTACAACAACATCACCGGCGAGCTGGTGCTCTACATGACGACTCAGAATCCCCATATCCACCGCCTGCTGATGAGTCTGGCCTCGCTGGGCTTGCCCGAACACAAGATCCGGGTCATTGCGCCGGAGGTTGGCGGTGGTTTCGGCAGCAAGATTCATCACTACGCGGACGAGGCAATCGCGGCGTGGGCCTCGATGCAGGTCGGCCGCCCGGTCAAATGGACAGCGACCCGTACCGAGACCTATATCACTGATGCGCATGGCCGCGACCACGTGACGCACGGCGAGATGGCGATCGACGCTGACGGCAGATTCATTGGTCTTCGGGTCGACACGTACGCGGCGATGGGCGCCTATCTGTCCACATTCGCGCCGGCTGTACCCACCTATCTCTACGGCACGCTCATGTCCGGCGAGTATGACCTGCCGGCAATCTATTGCCATGTGTATGGCGTGTTCACCCATACGGTCCCCGTTGACGCCTACCGCGGCGCCGGCCGGCCAGAAGCCACGTTCATCGTCGAGCGCTTGGTGGATGAGGCGGCCCGTGTCACCGGCATCGATCCAGTCGAGATTCGCCGACGCAATTTCGTTGCGCCGGACAACTTCCCATACCAGACACAGGTTGCGCTTGCGTATGATAGCGGCAACTACGAGGGTGCCCTGGACAAGGCGCTGGAGGCGATCGGATACGACGACTTCCGCAAGGAGCAGGCAGCGGCCAGAGAACAGGGCAAGTACCTGGGTCTCGGCCTTTCAACCTACATCGAGGCTTGCGGTCTGGCGCCGTCGGCAGTAGTTGGTTCGCTTGGCGCCCAGGCAGGTCAGTGGGAAAGCGCCGTCGTGCGGGTCCACGCCACCGGCAAAGTGACGGTCTACAGCGGCTGTTCCGGCCACGGTCAGGGCCACGAGACCACCTTCGCGCAGATCGTAGCCAGCGCGCTGGGTGTTCCCTACGATGACATCGACGTGGTCGAGGGCGATACCGGCTCCATGCCGCACGGCTGGGGCACTTATGGCAGCCGCAGCGCGGCCACGGGAGGCAGCGCGATCGCTTCCGCAGCAGAGAAGGTTGTGGACAAAGCGCGTACAATTGCCGCGCACCTGCTGGAGGCCGCCGAAGAGGACATCGAGTTTGAAGATGGGAATTTCTTTGTCAAAGGTTCCCCGGACCAGAGTCAGTCTCTGCCCGATGTAGCGTTGCAGGCCTACCTGGCCCACAACCTGCCCAAGGGCATCGAGCCGGCGCTGGAGGCGACCAGCTTCTACGATCCGGCCAACTTCGTCTACCCCTTTGGCACGCACATCGCGATCGTCGAAGTCTGCTCACAGACAGGTAATGTTACATTGCAGCGCTATCTGGCGGTCGACGACGTGGGCAACGTTATCAACCCGATGATTGTGGATGGACAAGTACACGGTGGCATCGCCCAGGGCATCGGGCAGTCTCTGTATGAGACGGCGGTATACGACGACGGCGCCAATCTGCTCAGCGGTACGATGTTGGACTATGCAGTGCCCAAGGCGCACTTCATGCCCTCCTTTGAAACCGACCGTACGGTGACGCCCTGCCCGCACAACCCGCTGGGCGTCAAAGGTGTCGGTGAAGCTGGCTCGATCGCCTCTCCGGCAGCGGTAGTCAACGCGGTCGTCGACGCGCTGTCTCCCTTCGGCGTCACCCATATCGACATGCCGGTGACATCGGAGAAGGTCTGGAACGCAATGAAATAGTTTTCGGTTTCTCGTGTTTCGTAACTACCTCTTTCGCAGAGGCTAACTGAAGACGAGAAACTCAAAACGCACAACTGGAGTAAAACGAATGTTCCCATCCAAATTCGATTACCATCGCCCGTCCTCCGTACAGGAGGCGGTTCAGATCCTTTCCGATAACCCGGACGCCAAAGTACTGGCAGGCGGCCACAGCCTGATCCCGGTGATGAAGCTACGGCTGGCAACCCCTGCTGCGCTGGTCGATATCGGACGCATCGATGCCTTGCAGGGAATAAGCCGTTCCAACGGAAGTCTGCGCATCGGCGCATGCGTTACCTACAATGAGATAGCCAACTCGGCTGACGTGCAGGCCGCCGCACCGTTGCTTGCGGAGGCGGCCGGTCAAATCGGTGACCGCCAGGTACGATATCGCGGCACGATCGGGGGCAACCTGTCGCATGCCGACCCGGCTTCAGATTTGCCGGCCGCGGCGCTAGCGCTAGGCGCGACCTTGCATGTTACAGGAGCAGGCGGCAGCCGTTCGGTCAGCGCATCCGATTTCTTTGTCGATCTGATGATGACTGCCTTGCAGCCGGATGAAATCCTCACCGCGGTCGAGATATCGGCGGCCTCGACGGGTACCGGTTCGGCATATGTGAAGTTCGAACATCCGGCGTCTGGCTACGCGCTGTGTGGGGCCGCGGCGGTCGTTTCGCGCGGCGGCGGAGGCAGCTGCACCGGCGCCAGCCTTTGCTTCAACGGTGTCTCCGCAACTGCAGTGTCCGCGAGCGGAGCGGCTGCGAGCCTGGTCGGTTCCGATCTGAGCGACGGGGCGATAGAGAGTGCGGTCAGCAACTTGTCGATTCCCGACGCGGCCGGCGACATGTTTGCCTCGGCCGGATATCGGCAGGAATTGGCCAAGGCGATTGGCGCGCAGGCACTGCGCACGGCCAGAGATAGAGCGTAAACAGCAGTTTCCAGTGGACAGTGGCTGGTGGCCGGGTGATGCTTAGGCCACTGGTCGCTGTCTGCTGAACAGCCAGGATGATGCGCCTCATCGTGGTCGGCGTCAGCGGCTCCGGCAAGACTACCCTGGCGCGGCAGATAGCCCGAACGCTGGCTCTGCCTCACGTTGAGCTGGATGCGCTGTACTGGGAAGCGAACTGGCAGGCCGCCTCCAGGCCTGTTTTTCGCGGTCGCGTGCAGGAAGCAACGGCAGGCGACGCTTGGGTCGTTGACGGCAACTACAGCCAAAGCCGGGATATCGTCTGGAGCCGTGCCACGCATCTTGCCTGGTTGGACTACGGTTTGATCGAGGTGATGGGGCGTGTCCTGTGGCGCACGGCATGCCGTCTCTTCTTGCAGCAGGAGTTGTGGAACGGAAATCGCGAGTCAGTCCGCGGCATTTTCGGACGCGACAGCATCATATGGTATGCGTTCACAAGCCATCGAAGGCACCGAGAGAAGAATTTGCCGCTTCTATCGAGCGAAGAGTTCAGTCACCTGACTGTATACCGGTTCAAAAGGCCGCGGGAAGCCTCGGTCTGGCTGCAGTCACTAAATCAACCTAACCCAGCGGCGCCTCAATGACCACTCCGATACAGTTACCCTCCGTAGAATCCGTCGCCGAAGCCCTGCGTACGAAAGCCTATATCGCGGACCACAGTCTGGCGACCGCAGTTTTCCTTGCGCTCAAACTTAATCGCCCATTGTTCCTGGAGGGGGAGGCAGGCGTCGGCAAGACCGAAGTCGCGAAGATATTGTCACAGATGCTTGACACGCGGCTGATCCGGCTGCAGTGTTACGAGGGTCTGGATGTCAGCACGGCGGTGTATGAATGGAATTATGCCCGCCAGATGCTCCAGATTCGGCTGATGGAAGCAACCGGGCCCGGCTCGCATCCGCCGGCGGATTCCAGCGGACGCACTGACAAGGGGTTGCGAGAGTCGGCAATCCAGGACCTTTTCAGCGACACTTTTTTGCTGCGCCGGCCACTGTTGCAGGCGATAGACAGCCGCGGCCAGCAGAACGGGAAAGCCCCGATTCTGTTGATCGATGAGCTGGACCGGGCCGACGAAGAGTTTGAAGCCTTTCTGCTGGAGGTTCTTAGCGACTTTCAGATTACGATCCCCGAAATCGGGACGATTCAGGCGGCAGTTCCGCCGGTAGTGGTCATTACCTCCAACCGAACGCGCGAGATTCACGACGCGCTGAAACGACGCTGCCTCTACCACTGGATCGACTACCCCAGCTTCGAGAAGGAGTATACGATCCTGCGCGCGAAGGCGCCGGACGCTTCGGAGAGGCTGTCAAGAGAAGTCGTGGGATTTGTGCAGGAGTTGCGGCGCGGGGAACTGTACAAGTTCCCAGGCGTCGCGGAGACGCTGGACTGGATGAATGCCCTGACCGCGCTCGATCAGGAGGAGCTTACCGAGGACGTGGTGGACGAAACTCTGGGCGTGCTTCTCAAGTACAAGGACGATATCGAAAAGGTGCAGGGGCAAACCGTCCGCGAAATCGTTCAGGTGCTGCGCAAGTCTGCAGCGGTTAATAAATAGTGCAGTCGCAATCCACTATCTCCTCGCCGCCATCCACCGGCGCTGATGGCAACTTCCTTCAGAACATGCTGTTGTTTGCCCGCCTGCTGCGCGGGCTGAGCATCCCTGTTACGCCAACACAGATTCTCGATTTGGTGGAGGCGCTAACGCAGATCGATCTGCGGGTCAGAGCGCAGGCGCGCGACGCGGCCAGAGCCGTTTTGGTCAGCCGGCAGGAGCATCTGGAACTGTTCGATGAGGCATTTGACCTGTTCTGGCGGGCGAGAGAGAGGCAGGAGCTTGCCCGCATCAATCTTGGCGAACTGCTGCAACGCACGCCGCAGGGCGAAATCCAGTACCGCCTGATTCAGGCCAACCGCGACCAGAAGAAGGACAGCCCACAGGTCGACGAAGAACCTCTCGTCGAGAAAATCTACACTTACAGCAGCGCCGAAGCCCTTCGTAGCAGGGATTTTGCGACGATGACCGAGTACGAGCTGCAGCAGGTAAAAGTGTTCATGGAACAGTTGCAGTGGTCACCGGCAGAACGGCGCACCCGGCGCCGCGTTCCTGCGAGCAATGGGGACCTGGTCGACCTGCGGCGGTCGCTGCGTCAGAATGTACGCTACGGAGGCGAGCCGCTGGTTATCGCGAGGCGTCAACGGAAGACCAGAAGGCGCCCGATAATCGCGCTGGCAGACATAAGCGGATCAATGGATCGTTACAGCAGAGTGTTGTTGCAGTTCCTGTATTCAATCACGCACGCCCTGGACAGGGTGGAGGCCTTTGTCTTCAGTACGCGATTGACGCGCATCACGCGTCACCTGCGGCGGCGAGACATCGACTTGGCTTTGGACCAGACTGCGGAGGCCGTAGATGACTGGGCCGGCGGCACACGCATTGGCGAAGCGATCCGAGCCTTCAATTTCGACTGGGCGCGGCGCGTTTGCGGCCAAGGAGCTATAGTTCTCGTTATCAGCGATGGCTGGGACAGGGGCGATCCGCAGTTGCTGGCGGAGGAGATGGGCCGCCTGCAGCGGAGTTGTCATCGTCTGATCTGGCTGAATCCTCTGCTGGGTTCGCCCAGCTACGAACCGCTGACACGGGGGATTATGGCGGCGCTGCCGCATACGGATGAGTTCCTGCCGGTTCACAATTTGATTAGTTTGGAACAACTGGCGAAGGTGATGGCGGACGCGCAGTCTTGAAAGACTGTATGGTCTGTGCCCAAGGCGACCGGACGATTGGCAAAATGCGGAGCGCTGCAGAAGTTGTAGTCTTTTATGGACGGCGCGCAGTAACCTGGATTACCGGAAGGCAGGTCCTAAGATGAAAGAGATCCTGGCTGACATCGAGAACTGGCAGCAAGCAGGCAAGCAGGTTGCGCTAGCGACGGTGGTGGAGGTGTACGGTTCGGCGCCGCGGCCTTTGGGCGCGAAGTTGGCCGTGTCGGAAGACGGCGCGATGGTAGGATCTGTGAGCGGCGGCTGCGTTGAAAGCGCCACCGTACAGGAAGCGCTGGAGGTGTTGTCATCGGGCAAACCGCGTCTTGTCTCCTACGGTTTTGCCGATGAGACGGCCTGGGAGGTGGGTCTGGCCTGTGGGGGCACGATCGAAGTATTTATAGAGCCTTTGGATTGGTAGCAACTGGAAGGGATAGAGTGGCTGAACTTTTCAATGCGGTGGTGCAGGCCATCCGGCAAGATGAGTTATGCGCTATCGTCACTGTTCTGAGCGGAGACGAAATCGGGCGTAAGATGCTGGTGCGCCGGCGGCGCGGGCCGGACGAGCGCGGCCCCAACCTTGCGACAGTTGGATCATTGGGAAACGCGGCCCTGGAGCATGGGGCCGCCGTCCACGCGGCGGAAGCGATGGATGCGCGGCGGGCTAACCGCGTTTCTGTGACGGTAGAAGATCGGGAATTGGATCTGTTGATCGATGTCCATGTGCCGCAAGAGACACTGGTAATTGTGGGTGCTGTTCACATCGCCATTCCGCTTGTCACCTTTGCCCGTGAACTTGGCCTGCATACGGTAGTAATCGACGCCCGGCCCATTTTTGCCACCCAGGATCGGTTCGACCATGCAGACGAGTTGATCAGGAGCTGGCCTGAAGACGCTCTGCAGGAGTTGAAGCTGAACGAATCCACTTATGTTGTGACGTTGACACACGACGAAAAGCTGGACACGCCCGCACTGATTTACGCGCTTGACCATCCTGCCGGCTATATTGGCGCGCTGGGTTCGAAGCGGACGCATGCCAAACGGGTAGCAGTGCTGCGCGAAGCCGGTGTCAGCGATGAACAGATTGACCGCATTCACGCGCCGATTGGGCTTGACCTGGGCGGGCGCGGCCCCGAAGAGATCGCGCTGTCGATCATTGCGGAGATTGTACAGGTGCGGAATAACAGAAAGGAGGCGGGCGCATGAGCGGTCATCCTTTGATCGTGGCACTCTCGCGCTTGTATGAAACAGACCGGCTGTTGACCCGGCCGGCCCAGTTGATGGCATACGAGTCGGACGCGCTCACTGCTTTTCAGCAGAGACCGGCGGCGGTCGTGATCCCGCAGGACCGCGCAGAGGTGGTCGAGACGATCCGTCTTTGCCACGAGCACAGTGTCCCTTTCGTTGCGCGGGGGAGCGGCACCAGCTTGTCGGGCGGATCTCTGCCGATCGCTGACGGTATCGTAATCGCCCTGAATCGCTTGGACAGCATTTTGCGGCTGGACGCGGAGGAGCGAATCGCGGTCGTAGAGCCGGGCGTGATAAATCTGAAGGTCTCCGAGGCGGCGAAGCCCTTTGGCCTCTACTATGCCCCTGATCCTTCTAGCCAGTCGATTTGCACGATTGGCGGCAACGTGGCCTTTAATTCTGGGGGCGCGCACTGTCTCAAGTACGGGATGACCAGTAACCATGTCTTGGGAATGACGGTTGCGCTGCCCGACGGCGAGGTGGTCGAGCTAGGGGGCGAAAGTCTGGAGGGAGTCGGCCCGGATCTGCCCGGTTTTTTTGTGGGGAGTGAAGGGCTTTTCGGCGTTGCGCTGGAGATCACACTGCGGCTGCTGCCGATCCCGGAAACCTACCGCACTGTGCTGGCAGCGTATGACTCGTTACATGCGGCGGGGGATGCGGTTACGGCGGTCGTGGCCTCCGGCCTGCTTCCGGGTGCGATCGAGATCATGGACGCTCTCGCGATCAAGGCGGCTGAGGTGGGCGCAAAGGCCGGCTATCCGACCGCGCCGGCGCTCCTGATCGTCGAGTTGGAGGGAGAAGAGAGCGCGGTGGAGGCTGAATTTGCGAAGTTGATGCAGTTGATCGAAGAGACCTCACCGCTCGAGGTGCGCATGGCCCAGACCGCTGACGAACGAGCCCGCATCTGGAAGGGGCGCAAGGCGGCTTTCTCAGCGGTGGGACGGCTGGCCCCGGACTATATTGTGCAGGATGGGGTCGTGCCCCGCAGCCGGTTGGGGGATGCGCTGGCAGAGATCGACCGTCTCAGTGCAAGCTACGGCATTGATGTAGCCAACGTTTTCCACGCCGGCGACGGCAATCTGCACCCGCTGATCCTGTTCGATGGCCGCGAGGAGGGCGCACTGGAACGGGCCGAGGAATTGGCCGGCGAGATTCTTGAGCTGTGCGTCGATCTGGGGGGTTCGATTACCGGCGAACACGGGGTCGGCATGGAAAAACGCGCCTTCCTGCCCAAAATGTATGGGCCGCTGGAGATGCAGGCGATGGAAGATGTGCGCCGCAGCGTGGATAGCCAATCTCTCGCCAACCGCGGCAAGATGCTGCCCGCGGGCGAGGCGGAATCATTGACCCACGTCGGTCCCCATCCCCTGGAGAAGGCAGGGGTTATCTTCAGGGAGTAGTGGAAGAGTAACCAGCCCGTTGGTCGGAAGCAATAAGGGCCGGTCTTGCAGCGTTCAGAATTAAGGCAGCGAGAGGTACGATTTGAAAAAGTGTCAGACCATAGGGGCGTCTGAGCGATGAGAGTTCTCATACTCTTCGCCGTTGCCTTGCTCATTCTCACAACTGCCGCGGCCTGTGTACCAAGCGAAGATCCTGGCCGATCTGGCTCCGTATCAACGGTTGAAACGGGACCCGCTGCGACCGCTACGCCGGCGCAGCCCAGTGAAAATATCGCGGTGTTGGGAACCGCCGATGCCTTTGAACGAAGTGGTTTCGCGCAGATGGCTACTGACGGGGATCTGGAATCGATCTGGAGTTCGCAGCAGTTTGCGCCGCAGTGGTTCTCGATAGCTTTCGACAGCTTCTTCCTGGTGGACAAGATCGAGCTGATTGTTACGCAACTACCCGCCGGCCCAACTACACACGAGGTGTGGCTGGGGAGCGGGTCTGACACGCGTGTACTCCAGGAGCGGCTCATCGACGTTCATACGGAAGACGGCCAGATTCTCGAGATCGCGATCGAGCCGGCGCGCAGGTTGAACGAGGTTCTGATAGTTACGCTGGACAGCCCCAGCTGGGTGGGTTGGCGAGAGGTGAGGGTATTTGGCTCGCCAACCACCGGGGCCTTGGAGGCGGCTGCGGAGGGAAGTGCGCTAGAGGCCGAGGGGTCCGTCGCCGAATCTTCCGAGCTCTTGGGGGAAAATGTTGCAGCCCTTGGATCGGGGTTTGCTTCGGCGGGGAAGGAGTCCGCCAAGCTGGCGTTGGATGGTGATCCGGCCTCATTTTGGAGTGCTCAACTTGAGGCCCCACAGTGGTACTCGGTTTCCTTCGATGATCTGTATCTCGTTGACAAGCTGGAGATGGTGATCGCGCAGTCTCCCGCTGGCCCATCTACTCATGAGGTCTGGCTGGGGAATGGCTCTGGCACGCGGACATTGTACAGGCGGTTCGACGATTTGCAGACGGAAGATGGTCAGACGTTAGAGGTTCCTATCGTTCCGCCGCGCAGTATCAGCGAGGTGCTTGTTCTGACACTTGACAGCCCGAGTTGGGTGGCTTGGCGGGAGGTGAGAATTTTTGGCTCATCATCTTCGGACCCGATAGGGGAGGAGGGGCTGCCTCGATTTGCGTTGCGCAAAGTTGCCGAGGGGCTGAAGTTGCCGGTGCATGTTACACATGCCGGCGATGGGTCTGAGCGTCTGTTCGTGGTCGAGCAAGAGGGACGGATCCGCATTGTCAGAAACGGTTCTAGCGAGGAAACACCGTTCTTGGACATCTCGGGTCGTGTCCGATGTTGCGGAGAGCGAGGGTTACTCAATGTGGCTTTCCCGCCGGACTATGCTGCCAAACAGTATTTCTATGTGAGCTATACAGACAAACCGGGTGATACAGTCATAAGCCGCTTCAGGACGACGGCCGATCCCGACGTAGCCGATCCTGAGAGCGAAGAGGTCGTGCTGCTGATCGCGCAGCCGGACCAGGTCCACAACGGCGGCCGCATCGTCTTCGGCCCAAATGATGGGTTCCTTTACATTGGCAGCGGTGACGGCGGCCACCCAACACTCAAGGATGTTGAGAATCGGGCGCAAAACCCTGACACTCTGCTGGGCAAGATTTTACGTATCGATGTGGAGTCGGACGCCACACCATACGGCGTCCCTGCAGACAACCCATTTGCGCAGATAGACGGCTATCGCGGTGAGATTTGGGCGCTGGGTTTTCGCAATCCATGGGGCTTTGCCTTTGACAGGCTGACCGGCGACCTATACATCCCCGATCCGGGTCACATAAGACACGAAGAGGTGAATTTTCAACCGGCGGCAAGCGGCGGCGGCGAAAACTATGGATGGAACGTCAAGGAGGGCAGTCGCTGTTTTGATTCTCTGACGTGCAGCGCGCAGGGCTTGATTTCGCCGGTGGTTGAATACGATCACGTGTACTCCTGTGCGATCGTGGGGGGCGCGGTCTATCGCGGAAGTGACTATCTCGATTTGCAGGGTGTATTCTTCTATGGCGACTTCTGCAGCGGCAGAATCTGGGGGCTGAGACGAGCTGGCGCCGATTCAAACCAAGGCATCTATGACGGCTGGCAGAGCACACTGCCCGTGAACGCCAAGGTCCCTGTCAGCAGCGTTGGCGAAGATGAAAAGGGCAACGTGTACGTCACTGGCTATCAGGATGGCGTGCTTTACATGATCACGGGAGAATAGAGAGTTGAGGTTGCCTGTTACTCACGCCCGGTTTTTGGCCTCGCTGATGGACACCGATACACTGAATGCAGACCTACGGGAAACAGCATTTCAATTCGCCGCCGACAAGGTGAAAGACAGTTGGGCGAGAAGCAGAGACAATGACCACCGTTGCTGAAATTCAGGATGCAGTGCGAGAGGCGAGGCGGGTGCGCGTTCGGGGAGGCGGCTCCAAACCGGCCCTGTCGCTGCGGGACTGTGAAGACGACGCGCAGTTGCTCAACCTGTCAACCCTAAAGGGGGTGGTCGAGTACCAGCCGGACGAATACACCTTTACAGCCCGCGCCGGCACGTCAGTTGCCGAGATAGGGGCGATGCTGGCGGAAGAGGGACAGTACCTGCCCTTTGATCCGCCGCTGGCCGAACGGGGAGCAACGCTAGGCGGGACGGTTGCGGCCGGGCTCAGCGGGGCGGGGCGTTACCGCTACGGCGGCATCCGCGACTTTCTGATTGGCATTCGCTTTGTCGACGGGCAGGGGCAGGAGATCCGGGGCGGTGGTACGGTGGTAAAGAATGCGGCCGGCTTCGACTTTCCTAAACTATTTGTCGGCAGCCTGGGGAGGCTGGGTGTTTTAACAGAACTGACCTTCAAAGTTTTTCCCCAGCCGCCGGCCTTTGCGACAGTCACCGCCGATTTTGGCACGCTCTCCGATCTGCTGTCCGCTCTGGACGCGGTGACGCGCAGCGCCATCGACCTGCACGCGGTCGATTTTGCACCAGCAGAGGATGGGTGGACACTGTGGGTGCGCATTGGCGGTCTGCTGGCCGCGTTGCAAGAGAGGGTGGAGGCATTGCAGGCGGTGGTCACGGCGGGAGCCGGCGAAACGCGCCGCCTTACAAATTTATTTGGCCAGGACGACGATATTTTGTGGCAACAGGCGCGGTCAATGACCTGGCTAAAGGACGGGATGGCGCTGGTGAAAGTCCCATTGACGCCACAGCGGATCCCGGCGATGGAGGAAGCGGTCAGCGGATGCAATCTCGCGTCGCGTCGGTATAGTGTCGGCGGGAACCTGCTATGGCTTGGTTGGCCCGACGAGGCGGTACCGGCGTTGGATGGGGGAGAGCAGGACGAGCCGCAAGACCTCCACAGCCTTCTGCTAGGCCTGAACATGCAAGGTTTACTGCTCTTGGGGCGTGGGCGGCGCGCGCCGGAACCAAACAATGGAGACAACGCGGACAGCGGAGAGGACCCTCTGCTGGGCCGGCCGTTACAGAACGCATTCCTGAAGAGGATTGCCGCGGCACTGGACCCGGCGGGAAAGTTTGATCCGTGGTAACAACAGCCATCATATAGAGGAGAAAACTGATGAGAGCGATTCGTATCCAAGAGGTAGGCGACCCCGATGTGCTTCAATGCGTTGACCTGCCTACACCGGAGCCTGGCGCAGGCGAGGCGCGCGTAAAAATGGAAGTGGCCGGTGTCAACTTTATCGACACCTACCACCGCAGAGGATGGTATCCGATGCCCCTGCCATTCACTCCTGGCGTCGAAGGCGCGGGGATTGTCGATGCAGTCGGCGAGGGTGTAACTGAAGTGGCGGTTGGGGATGCCGTGGCCTACGGGATGTCGCCCGGGTCATATGCCGAATATGCCATCGTCCCCTCCAGAGTGCTGGTCCATCGCGGCGCGGGGGTAAATGCGCAACATGGGGCGGCGGCGATGATCCAGGGGATGACCGCACACTACCTGGCGTGCACCACCTATCCGCTCAAGCCGGGCGACACCTGCCTGGTACATGCTGCGGCCGGCGGCACCGGCGCCCTGTTGGTGCAAATCGCCAAATTGCGGGGCGCGCGCGTGCTTGGCACGGTTTCGACCGAGGAAAAGGCGCGCATCGCTGAGGCAGCCGGGGCGGACGCCACGATTCGCTATACCGAAGTGGACTTTGCCGAAGCAGTGCGTGACCTGACCGGAGGCGAAGGTGTCGAGGTCGTATACGATTCGGTCGGCATCGCCACTTTCGACAAGAGCCTTGATTGCCTGAAGCCGCGCGGGTACATGGTGCTGTTCGGCCAGGCAAGCGGCGTTGTGCCGACGCTGGATCCGCAGATTCTCAACCGGAAAGGCTCTCTGTTCCTGACCCGGCCCACGCTGGCCTCCCACATGCTGACGCGGTCAGAGCTTGAAGGGCGGGCTAATGACGTCTTCAACTGGATCGCGGAAGGCAAGCTGGAATTTCGCATCGACCGCACCTTCCCTCTTGAGGACGCCAAGGGCGCCCACGAATACCTGGAAGCGCGCCAGACCAAGGGCAAGGTACTGTTGACGACATAATGCCAGACATCACAGTGTCAGACATCACAGTGTCAGACACACAAGTGCCAGAGCCACCAATGCCATGCGCCACTCGATTCCGGTAGATTCGCTCGGACCGCAAGCGCCGTCGATGGCGGAAGCCGTTGCCAGTTGTGTCCATTGCGGCTTCTGTCTGCCCGCGTGCCCAACCTACCTTGCGTTGGGCGAAGAGATGGACTCGCCGCGCGGGCGCATTCTGCTGATGAAGGGCGCGCTCGAAGGCGAACTGTCGCAGGAGGAGGTCCTTCCGCACGTGGACCGATGCCTGGGCTGCCTGGCGTGCGTCACTGCATGCCCCTCCGGGGTGGAGTACGGCGACCTGCTGACGCCTTTTCGCGAGATGGCGGAGAAGCAACGGAGCCGTACCCGGATGGAGGAGTTGACGCGGACGCTGACCAACCAGACTCTTCCGTATCCGGGACGTTTTCGGGCCGCGGCCGCCTTGGGGCGCTATACGAAAATATTCAAGCCGTTTCTGCCGGCGGCGCTGCGAACGATGCTCGATCTGCTACCCGAACGGCTGCCGCCGCGAGACAAGCTGCCGCGGTTGGCGCCGGCCCGGGGGGAGCGGCGGGCGCGGGTGGCGCTGCTGAGCGGCTGCGTGCAACAGGTGCTGACCCCTGGAATCAACCGCGCTACGGTAGATGTTTTGACCAGCAACGGCGTTGAAGTGGTGATCCCGCCGAGTCAGGGCTGCTGCGGCGCGCTGTCGATGCATACGGGCGCGGCGGAACAGGCCCGGGGATTCGCCAGACGCAATTTCAATGTCTTCAAACTGGACGACGTAGACGCGGTGGTGACCAACGCGGCCGGATGCGGCTCCGGCATGCACGAGTACCCGCTATTGTTCGCAGGTGAAGCGGAAGAGCAAGTGGCGCGGGACTTTGCCGCCAAGGTGCAGGATATCACCGTCTTCCTGGATGCTCTTGGCATCGACTCGCCGGCTCCGCTGCCGGCGCCGATGACGGTTGCCTACCACGACGCTTGTCACTTGGCACACGCCCAAGGGGTAACGGACGCGCCAAGGCGCCTGCTGTCGGCTGTTCCAAATCTGACGCTGGTGCCGATCCCGGAGGGAGAGATCTGCTGTGGGTCTGCGGGGAGCTACAACATTGAACAGCCGGAGATTGCGGCCCAGTTGGGCCAGCGCAAGGCCGAAGCCATTCTCAGCACGGGGGCGCAGGCGGTGGTAACCGGCAACATCGGATGCATGACCCAGATCGAGAGCCACCTGCGGCGACTTGGAAAGCCCCTGCCCATTTACCACACGATCGAGCTTCTGGCCGGCAGTGAAGTGTGATTAGAAAACTGCGGCTGGATAGCTATTTCTCCAAGTAACAGCTCAGCCATTTATTTTGGCTGGGCCGTCATCGTTGGCGCCGTTCAGGCTAGTGGTGATGCAACTGGCCAGGAGCGGCTATCTTGTTCTACATCCGCATTGCTGCAATGAAAGCGTACTGGCGGTAAGGCGTCGTTTGGGAGGGGGCGTTGCGGGGGCGTCCCCCTGCACAAGAGAGGGCCGAAGGCCCGACCGCCCAAAAGAGAGCAGTGAGTGAAGAGGAGTGAGAAGAGAAGAACGCAGCTATTCGCCTCAGACAGGGTCGCGAGATGGCGATGGTGGGGTAGTTACGATTTGAGAAGGCAAGAACCAGCGTCAACTCGATTGCGGCAAGCGGAATTCTTAACCGGACAGCAACCCCTTTTTGCAAACCGTTTAACCCGCAGGGCCTAACATAATAGTCGAAGCAGCCAACCTCCTACTTCAGGGCAGGGATGGCAATCCGGCTTTGACGCAGGGCATCTCCTCAGGACCTTCCCGGCTACGCCAGGATAAGTGTGGCCGGGGCCCGAAGGTGTGGGCCGTTCGGGGGGATGGATTACACCTTCTCCCATTATTTGATCGGCCTTCTTATTCGGTCAAGATCGGGAAGCCGGCGCTGCTGGTCTGCTCAGCGTACAGTTGGCGCAGGCGGTCGGTGACGGGACCGCGCTCGGCGCTCCCGATTGTGCGTCCGTCCAACTCGATCACTGGGGTCAGTTCGCCCATCGTGCCGGTGCAGAACAGTTCGTCGGCCCGGTAGAGCTCCGGCAGTGAAATATCGCGCACTTCGGCCGGTATGCCATGCGTTTGACAGAGATCCAACACCGTCGCGCGGGTGATCCCTTCGGGACAAGAATGTGTGTGGGGGGTGGCGACTATGCCGCGTTTGACGAGGAACAGGTGGGTCGCGTTGGTTTCGGAGACAAAGCCGTTAAGATCGAGCATCACTGCATCATCGACACCGGCGGTGTTTGCCTGGATTTTGGCCAATATCGAGTTGAGCATATTGCAGGAGTGAATGTTCTGATCAAGACAATCAGGGGGGATGCGGCGGATGCCGGAGGTGATCAGGCGAATTCCACCCCGTTCATAGACGGGCGGTTTGTGCTCGGCAAGAACGATCAGGGTCGTTCCACTCGTGTTTATGCGGGGATCCATGCCGCTGGTGTACTTGACGCCGCGGGTGAGTGTCAGCCGGATATGGACGTTGTCCTGCATGTTATTGGCTACCAGGGTGCGCCGCACCTGCTCCACTATTTCCTCATTGGAGGGAACTCGGTCGTAGGCAAGGGCCTTGGCGCCGTCCTGCAGCCGATCCAGATGCTCCTGCAGCTTGAAGATGCGCCCGTCGTACAGGCGCAGGCCTTCCCAGACGGCATCACCATTCTGCACGGAGGAGTCGAAGGGGCTGACACCGGCCTCGTCTCTGTGGACGAGTTTTCGGTTGATGTTTACCAACAGGTCGCGGTTGGCTTCGTAAAATTTCTGCAGCATTGTTCAGAATCCCAAGGCCGAGTAATCGCTGCCAAGCAGGACGGCGCCGGTCAGTGACTACGACCTGCGGTAGTCAGGCGGAAACGGTAGAGTTCCTGATAGATCTCCTGCGCCTGGGCCAGAAGGTCTTCCAAATGCGGAGGCGGTGTTTCGTCTTTGGGACGGTAGGGGGCGAAACCGGTCGACTTTTCGACGGCAGCGTACCAGTAGGGCGCCCAGACGCCGTCGCTGTCGCGGCGGCCCGGCGGCCATGAGAGCATACGCTCGGAAAACGGCACTGAAACGGCGTCACACAACTGGTTGAGAATGCCGCGGGGATCTTCCAGCACATCCTGGCTGTCGATGACAGGCGGGATCGAGCCGCTTTGGTGGCGGACGGCCTCGAACAGCCGCAGCAGCTGGGGGAAGCCCAGATCCATCAGGGAGGGCTGCGACCGCACTTTGATGTATGAGGTTATGACCTCGGCCGGCGCCCGGATCAGAAAGCAGTTTGCCAGCTTGCCCACCCAGTCCAAGCTGATATGGTCCAGCATGTGGTGGGCCATATGTTTCTGGTACCAGATCGCTGCGCCCTCGGGCAGTGGATCTTCGGTCAGGTTGCGGGCGACGGTGCGCCAGTTGGTTTCATAGCTGGCAATGATATCGTCTCGCCCCGGGTGATCCATGCCGGTGGCCTGCAGGAAATGGGCGTAGAAGGGTTCGTCGGATACTACCGTTTCGGGCCGGTTTTCCCATGCGCGCATAATCGCCGTTGAAATTGTGCGCGGCGCACACCACATGGCAATCCGAGTCATAAAGGTCCTCAAGCTGCTGTGGAATTGGTTATGTTGTTAGCGGAAAGTAGCTGCACTAGCTACTTTCCACCGACGTTGTTGCTCCCGCCCATCCTGCCAGCGTTTCTGCCAGCAGGCGGTAGCGCGCGAGGAGAGCGAGACTATATGTATTGGAACTGAGAATGACATGCGGCCTATCCGAATCAGGCTCCAACAACTCAAAACGGATATAGCTGAGCCCTGTCTGTTCCTCTGCGCCGTTTCCCTCAGCGGCCAGGGGGCCGAGTTCGGAGATGGCGCCGTTGCCTCCATTCTGGAAGTGCAGGTGGGCGATATCTCCATTGCTTGCAACCGACGCCGCGTCAGCACCCCCTTCGAGCACGGGTGGCGCCTTGATTCCCTGGCTCAGACTGTGCTCCTCCTGCGCCGCCCTGGACGGGGAATCTTGGGTGTCCAGAAAGCCGGACTCGGAAGGCGAGGCAACTTCCCAGGATATGACTCGGGCAGCCTGCTCGGCGGGCTGAGCGTCGGAGTCAGTCTGCTGGGCGCCTTGGCGGAAATGGATCCTCAACTGGGCGGAGTCAGCGACATTCCAGGCTACTACACCATCACAGGTTTGGACACAAGCGACCCGGCTGCGCAAGTAGAAGTGGAGAGTAACCAGGTCGTCGGCGTCAACTTCAAAACTCGGCTTCTTTCTCCGCAGCCGCCGGGGGAGAGATTTCGACAGTTGAGGCAGAGGAGAATCCGAGGGGAAAGCATATGAACGTACACGTACAAACTCTCTATCTATCAACCTAATCATCGTCCACCGCTCCTGTCACTACATTCGACAGAATCAGTGGTGTCAAGAATAAACGCATATTCCAAGGCGACCTCCTCAAGGTAGTCGTAGCGGCCGGACTTGCTGAAATGACCGGCTCCCATTTCGGTTTTTAGCATAAGCGGGTTGTTGTCGGTTTTGCATGCCCGCAGCTTGGCCACCCATTTGGCTGGCTCCCAATATTGCACTCTCGGATCGTTCAGGCCTGCGGTGGCAAGGATTGCCGGATAATCTTGGGCCTCAACATTATCATAGGGGGAATAACTCTTCATATAGTGGTAGTAGTCCGGCTCGGCCGGGTTGCCCCACTCTTCCCACTCGATGACGGTCAGGGGGATGGTGGCGTCGAGCATCGTGTTGACCACGTCGACAAATGGTACGCCGGCGACGACGCCAGCGAACAGGTCCGGCCGCAGGTTGGTTACGGCGCCCATCAACAGCCCGCCTGCGCTGCGACCGCTGATCACCAGGGACCGAGGTGAAGTATAGTTGCGGTCGATCAGGGCTTCGGCACAGGCGATGAAATCGGTAAAGGTGTTCATCTTCTTGAGGTATTTGCCGTCTTCTTTCCACTGCCTTCCCATTTCGCCGCCGCCGCGAATATGACCGAAGGCAACGACAAAGCCACGTTGCAATAGGCTGACGTGGTTGCTGCTGAAGGATGGATCATAGCTCATCCCGTATGAGCCGTAGCCGATGAGAAGGCAGGGGTTACAACTGTCCTGCTTAAGGTCGGCTGGATAGACGAGCGAGATGGGCACTTTGACGCCGTCGGGCGCGGCTGCCCAGATGCGCTCGGTCGTGTAGGCGGAAGGATCGTAGCCCGCCACTTCGTCCTGTTTGCGCAGCGTGCGTGTGCGATCTTCCATATCGTAGTCGAAGACCGTCGGCGGTGAGACGAGAGAGGTATATCGATAGCGCAAGGTCTTTGTGGTGAAATCTGGATTCGGGCCAGGGGAGACCGTATACACCGGCTCCAACTGCTCGACGCGGTGGGCGTTGGAATGTTGACCCGCGAAAAAGGCTCCGTCGCGCAGATCCTGAATCCTGATGTGTGTAAGGCCGCTCTTCCGCTCCCAGATCACCAGATAGTCCTGGAAGGGTTCGACTCTGTCCAGCATGACGTCGGTGGAATGGGGGATCATCTCCTGCCAGTTCTCGCGAGCGGGGGCGTCGATGGGCGCCGCCATTACACGGAAGTTTTCCGCTTCCCAGTTTGTCAGGATGAAGAAGCGTTCGTCCCCGGTTGGACTTCGATGGTGGGTAACGAAGTACTCCATATCCTGCACGCGCGGTTGCACCAGAAAGGGCTGACCGTCGCTGTGGTCGGCGTCGATGGCATAGACCTCGGATGTTACGGCGCTGCCCAGGGCGAGGAAAATGTAGCGTTCGCTCTTTGCCTTGTAGAGCCGCAGGAAAAAGCGCTCGTCCTCCTCGTGGTAAACGACCTCGTCATCGGTGGCGACTTCACCAAGGTGGTGCCGGTGCAGCTTGTATGGCCGCAAGGCTGGGTCGAGCGTAGTGTAGTAGAGCGTGCGATTGTCGTTGCCCCATTCCAGCCCGTAGTAGGTATTCTCGATCTGGTCCGGCAGCAGATCGCCGGTTGCCAGGTCTTTGACACGCAGCGTGTATGTTTCCGAGCCATCGGTATCGAGGGCGAAAGCCAGGAGGGAATGATCGGGGCTGACTGCGAAGTTCCCCATTTGCAAGTAGTCGTGCCCCTCGGCCTCGACGTTGAGATCGATGAGGACCTGTTCGTCCGCGTCGAGGCTGCCCTGTTTGCGGCAGTAGATTCGATACTGCTTGCCTTCCTCTTCACGGTAATAGTAGAAGTAGCCGCCGTGCGCCACCGGAACGGACTCATCGGTTTCCTTGATACGGCTCTTCATCTCGTCATAGAGAGTGCTTTGCAGTGCTTCGGTATGGGCCAGCATTGCTTCGGTGTATTTGTTCTCGGCTTCCAGGTAGGACAGTACCGCGGGGTTGTCGCGTTCCCGCAGCCAATAGTATTGATCGACGCGTGCGTCGCCATGGTGTCGATGCGTTACGGTCTGGACGGGCGCCACCGGTGGCGCCAGGTCAGATTGAGGGTTTGACACAACCGCAAACACGTCAGGCTTATCTGACATACGATCTCCTCACCTACAATTGTACCGAACTTCACAAAGGGGGGTACTGGGCGACTATTATAAAGTATCAATGTTAGATGCCCTATTTTTGAGAGTAGTGAAAAATTTGACAAAGATTCAGGCGTCGTGTAGCCTAGCACCCGTTCCTCCAGCCAGATCCCCAGCCGTGCTGACGCGGTGGGGCCACAGACACAATTACCAATTCAGCCAGCAGTTTTTCGGCCTGGTTCCCGGTGCGGCTATCAACGATAGCCGCTGCCATCTATTGTTCCGGCGTAGGCAGGAAAGAGTACAGTGTTAAACGAGAAGCAGTTGGACGGGCAGACCGCTCCGTCGCCCAGCTCGTCCAAGTCGAAACAACCAGCGTCTACACCAGCGCGAATCATCGGCAGGATCTTCGGCAACGAGCGGGAGCTAAAGACGAACCTCTCGCTGCTTTCGATGTCGTTGCCGGGCGTCGTTCTGCTGTTCATTTTTGCCTACCTTCCGATGTTGGGCATAGTCATTGCCTTCAAGGACTATCGCTTCAATCTGGGTATTTTCGGCAGCGAATGGGTCGGTTTCCAGAATTTCCGCTTTCTTTTCGGAACGGACGCGGCACTACGGATTACCCGCAATACTATGCTGATGAATATTCTTTTCATCGGCACAATAACGGTCTGCGCGTTAGTGGTTGCCATTCTGATGAACGAAGTTTACCGCAGCCGTATGAGCAAGTACTATCAAACGATGCTGTTTTTCCCCTACTTTATTTCGTGGGTGATTGTCAGCTATTTCGTCTTTGCCTTTCTCAATGGTCAGACAGGGCTGATAAACCAGTGGATAGATGCCCTGGAAATAAAACGGATCGCGTGGTACCGTTCGCCGGAGTACTGGCCTGCGATCCTGGTGCTTGCCAATCTGTGGAACGGTATTGGTTTCAGCAGCATCATTTATCTGGCCGGAATCCTCGGTATTTCGCCCGAGCTATTCGAAGCGGCAAAAATTGACGGTGCCGGCAAGCTACAACAGATCCGCCACATTACGTTGCCAATGCTGTACCCTATGATCATAATCTTGACGCTGCTGGCGATTGGGCGCATCTTCCACGCTGATTTCGGCCTGTTTTTCTTTTTGCCAAGGGACAATCCGCTGCTCTACTCCACGACTGACGTCATTGACACCTTTGTTTACCGCTCTCTGGTGGAGCTTGGTGAGATCAGCATGGCAGCGGCAGCGGGCTTTTACCAGTCATTTGTTGGATTCTTGCTCGTGGTGGGCGCAAATTGGGTTGTTCGCCGGTTCAATGAGGACTATGCGTTGTACTAGGATGCCGCTGCCATGACAGTTACGACCAGCCGCCAGCAGACACCGATGAACCGTTACCGACTGCAAGCTTTTTTGGGCAGGTTCGCGGTGCATGCCGTGTTGACGGTGGTCGGGCTTACCTGCCTGATCCCGTTGATACTTGTCGTCAGCATATCGCTATCCGACGAACTGCGACTGGCGAAGGAAGGTTACCAGCTGCTGCCGGTCGGCTTTACCACCTTTGCATACGAGTACATCCTGCAGCAGCCTGGGCAGATTTTGCGGTCGTATGGGGTAACAGCATTTGTAACTGCTTTTGGCACGATAGCAGGGCTTCTGGTCTGCTCGCTGCTAGCCTGGCCGCTGGCACGCAAAGATTTCAGACTGCGCGGGCCGCTTTCGTTTTATGTCTTTTTTACGCTGCTTTTCAACGGCGGCATGGTCCCTTTCTACATTCTTGTAACGCGTTATCTGGGCCTGAAGGACAACATTTTTGTCTTGATTTTGCCGTATATGGTCACAGCCTGGTATGTGCTGATAATACGGACCTCCTTTGCCCAATTGCCGACGGAGTTGCTGGATGCAGCCCGAATTGACGGCGCCGGCGAGTGGCGTATCTTCTTCCAGATCGTCGTGCCGCTCTCCAAGCCGGTGCTGGCAACAATCGGTCTCTTTTTTGTGCTGCGCTACTGGAACGACTGGTTTTTGGCGCTGTTGTTCATAGACGACAGTTCGATGTATCCGCTCCAGTATCTGCTGTACGTGCTGATGGCCAACATCAATTTCATGGCGTCCAATCCGCAGACTACGGGAATGCCGATCCCAACGCTTTCGGCGCGCATGGCGATGGCGGTATTGGCATTCGGCCCAGCGCTATTTACTTTTCTGCTTTTGCAGAAATACTTTGTCCGCGGCATCACTATCGGGGGATTGAAAGGTTAGTGTTGATTGTGGTGACGCCGACGCAGCTGATTGCGCGAATGAACGATCAGAGTAGCGATGCGATGACGGAAAGAAACTCTATCCGTTGACCATAAGACACAATCTTGCGTAGATCATTCAACAGACTGTTCACTTACAAGGAGAAGAAACAAATGACCCGACACCGTGTTTTGGCCGTTCTAAGCGTTCTGCTGGTCGCTTCACTGGTACTCACGGCCTGCCCGGCCCCTGCGCCGGCGGAATCGGCTGGGGCCGAAGGCCAGCAAGAGGCCGCCGCGCCGATGCCTGCTGACGGACTGGTGAATATCACCTACTCCTATGGCAGCCGCGGCATCCCGGCCGACCTGCAGATGGTGGAGGATGCGATGAATGAGATCCTTCACGAAAAGATCGGCGTACACCTTACCCTTGAACCAATCGACTTCGGCGCGTTCAACGACAAAATGCAGTTACGTCTGTCCGCGGGCGAAGAGTGTGACGTTATTTTCACGGCGCCTTGGATCAATAGCTACGCCAACAATGTCGCCAACGGCGTTCTTGCACCTTTGGACGATTTGCTGCTGAATCATGCCCCGGGCTTGTGGGGCAGCATGCCGGCCACGACCTGGGATGCGGCGCGAGTCAACGGCGTGATCTATGGCGTCATCAACCAGCAGATTTTCCCGAAACCCTGGGGCGTCCATCCACGCAAGGACCTGGCTGAGAAGTACGGCCTCGATCTGGATTCGGTAACGAAGTGGGAGGATATGGAGCCCTGGTTGGCTGATGTGCGCGACGGCGAGGGCATCACGCCTGTATTCGTTGCCGCGCCGGGGCGGGGACTCTTCCTTTCCCAGTACTATGGTTTCGACCCCTTGGATGACGGCATCCATTTTCTAGGTATGAAAGCTGATGACGATACGCTGACCGCTGTAAATATGGTGGATACGGTCGAGTTTCAGATGGCGGCCGATTCGACCAAACGCTGGGTGGATGAAGGCTATATGCCGCTGGAGCCACTGCCCAATGACGAGGCACAGTCCGCATTCCGCGCGGGCCAATATGCGATGGGCTATCATGTGGAAAAGCCGGGCAACGACGTTGAGGCGCAGAACGCCTACGGTTTCGAGTTCCTACTCAAGAACCTGACAGTTCCCCTGATTCTGGATACGGCCGGCGCTACCGCAACGATGAACGCAGTCTGCTCCACCTCCAAGAATCCGGGCAAAGCGATGGAGGTTCTGGAGGAGTTCAACACGAACGTCCATATCTATAACCTGCTCTCCCGGGGCATTGAAGGCGTGCACTGGGTGTGGGAGGATGAGGCCAATCAGGTGATGCGATACCCCGATGGTGTGGACGGCAGCACCAGCACCTACAATCCGAACACTGACTGGATGTTTGGTAACCAGTTCAATGCCTACTACCGGGACGCCAAGCAAGTCGGAGCATGGGAAGCGACCAAAGAGATGAACGATACGGCATTCCCATCGGAAGCTCTGGGTTTCGTGGTGGACCGCGAGCCGATCAAGACCGAAATCGCTCAGACATCGGCCGTTTACAACGAATTTGTTCTGCCTATCCAGTATGGTTGGGTCGCCTATGCGGATGGCGCGGCTGAGGCCATTGAGAAGTTGAACGAGGCCGGCGCGCAGACCATCATTAACGAAGTAAATCGTCAGCTGCAGGAGTGGCGGGCAAAGAATCCAAGGTAAAGACAAGCGCTGCACGACTGAAAAATAAGTGTAAGCGCCTATTCCGTTCACCGCTGCGCCCAGTACAATTTGGCGCAGCGGTGAACGCGGACATGCCGCCGGTGGATCGTTTGCAGGCGGAACCTGACAACCCACAATCTCACCAACAAGAGAGGTGAGCCTCGTGCTTACACTCACTGCCAGCGTCCCTCTCGATGCACCGCCCGCCTGGGCCGTGCTGGAGCGGACGCTTTTTGATCTGATGGACAAGTCCGTACATCCCTTTTTGGAGAAGTACACACGGCCTGACGGGACTCTGATCTGGGCCGACAGGTGGAGTAACTCACGCGACGGCGCCGATGATTTCTACGAGAGCTCTTACAATTGGCCTCTTTACTACCTGATCGGAGGCGGCGATCACCTGCTCACACAGGGGCAGCGCCAGTGGGACGCTATCACGAAACAGCTGACGGAACTCGGCCCGGTGCTGGACGAGTATGAGCGGGGCTATGATCAGTTCCACCAGAGCGAGAGCTACATATATTTTTATTTTCTTTGTCTGGCCGATCCGACCAACGAGCGTAACCGTGAGCGAGCCGCGCGGTTTGCCGGCCTGTTCCTGAACGAGAACCCGAACGCGCCAAACTATGACCCGGAACGCAATCTGATCCGGGCCCCGCACAACGGCAGCGGCGGCCCGCGTTGGGGCTTCAGCGACAGCCCGGAGCCAAGTTACGGCTGGAGCGCAAGCATGCGCACCTACGGCCTCCCGTACACCGACATTCCGGGCGTGGGCGAATATGATGACCTGAAGGACCCAGTCCTGTCTCGCCGCATGGGCGAGGCGATGCAGGAACGCATGGGCAAAGGGGACGTGGTCGGCAACCTGATGGTGACAAGCCTGATTGCGAACGCTTTTCTGCTCACCGGCGAGGAGAAGTACAGGCGTTGGATTGTGGAGTACGTGGACGCGTGGCGGGACAGGGCCGCCGACAACGGTGGTCTACTGCCGGACAATGTGGGGCTTTCTGGTGAGGTTGGCGAGTATATGGATGGGCGTTGGTACGGCGGTCTTTATGGCTGGAGCTGGCCGCACGGATACTACAACATTGGCATGGCCGCGACCGTCAGCGGTGGCAATGCCTTTCTGCTCACCGGCGACAAGGCGTATCTGCAACTGGCCAACGAACAGTATGATGCCATCTGGAATTTGGGCGAGATGCGCAATCCCCACGGCGAGGCGATGAGCCTGAAGAGCCACTGGGTGGACCAGCTGGGTGACGATGAGGAAGGGATTTTTGTCGTCCCTTACCGGCACAACGACGAGGGCTGGTTCGACTATCAGCCGATGTCGCCGGTCTACCCCGCGGCTGTGTGGAATATGACGATGGATCCCGCCGACTGGGAGCGAATCGAGGCGCTGCGACAGGCGGAGAAGTACGACTGGCGCCGCGTTCAGGGATTCCGCAACAAGGAGGACAACGGACACGAACAGCCCTGGCTGCGTTTTCTGGCGGGAGACAACCCCGACTATCCCGAGCAGATGCTGGCCGCCACCTACGGGCAGGTCTGCCGCCGGCTGGAGTTAATCCGAGAGGACGAGGAGGATCTGACGCAGGTATACATCCATCACTGGCAGCAGCTCAATCCGGTGATCACAGAGGCACTGGTGCAACTCACGCTGGGCGCGCCGCAGATCATCTACAACGGCGGGCTGCTTCACTGCCGGCTGCGGTATTTCGACGCGGACCGAAAACGGCCGGGGCTGCCGCAGGACACGGCCGCGCTCGTTTCAAGACTGGAGGCGGATCGCACAGTGGTGGAGCTGGTTAATCTTAGCCCGTACGAGTCGCGAAGCGTCATTCTGCAGGCCGGAGGATTCGGCGAGCACCGTTTCGAAACAGTCCGGTACACGAAGCGGACGAGTAGTTACCCAGGCCAACAGCAGGCCTACCAATCGCCTGAAGTCGAGCAGACGACCGAGGAGGCTACGGTCGATGACGTCTACTTGCAGGTTGAACTCCCGCCGGCGACGCGAATTGAGCTGGATTTCAAGACGGCTCGGTATGTCAACGAGCCTTCATACAAGCTGCCTTGGTAAGAGGGATTCAAATGAGGATTACCGCACTCGATACAGTATGCCTCTCGCGCATGCATGAACCGGAACGGCAGTGGATCACTGCCCAATATCGCACTGTGAAGGCCGATTGCGCGGTAGTGAGGGTACACACAGAAGAGGGACTTGTCGGCATCGGTGAGGCAAGCGCCTACGGGGTGCCGCCGCGAATCGCCGAATGGGTGGACTGGCTTGCGCCGACGCTGATAGGCAAGGATGCGACTGACCCCGGGACACCGCCGCATCCAAATGGAAGGGACCGCGCCCATGACGCGGCTGTGGCCGGGATCGACTGCGCCATTTGGGATCTGCGGGGGAAGGCGGCGGGCAAGCGAGTCAGCGAATTGCTTGGCGACAGCCCCGCGGCTTCGGTACCCATGTACGCGTCGAGCGGCTGCCGTTATGATTGGCGCGATCGTCCCGAACAGCTGATTGACGAGGCGCTGGCGTACGTTGAACAGGGTTTCCCGGTTATGAAGTTCCGCATCGGCACAGATTGGGCGTGGGACGGCGTGAATGTTGACCGCTTTCTCGGCCTGGTGCGAGAGTTGCATCAGGAGGTGGCGGGCAGGATGGAACTGGCCCTGGACGGCAACTGTCGTTTGACGATGGACGAGGCGCTGCCGATTGCCAAAGAGCTGGACAGGATGGGTTTCGCCTGGTTGGAGGAGCCGATCCCCTGGAGCGATATCGACGGCTACGCCACACTGGCCGCAAGGGTGGATATGCCTGTAACCGGCGGGGAGAGCTTCACGACGCTGGAACAGTTCCGGCCGTACATTGAGAAGCGTGCTTACGACATCGTGCAGCCGGACGCGGGCGTCAGCGGTCTGACCGAGTTGGTGCGGATCGCAGAGCTGGCGGCGCATCACGGCCTGAAACTTTATCCACATTCGTGGCATAATGGGCTGATGGCGATGGCGCACGCACACGCGATTGCTGCCTTGCCAAACCTGGAGATTCTCGAGGTCTGTCAGATTCAGGGGCCGCTGCAATGGGGAATCGCGGCACAGCCGCCGGAAATGAGCGGTGGGCAGCTTCTTTTGCCTGATCGGCCCGGTCTGGGCATTGAGTTGGCGGAGGAGGTTGCTGAGAGGTACCCTTACATCGAAGGGCATTACGCCCTGACGGTTGATCGATAGTTGAAGAACTGTAGTGGCAGGCGTGGATTGGCGGTTGCGAGTTGTTCGCAACCGCCGTCAAGTTACTGGAATCTGAGAATCCTACATGAAAAAACTACGCGTAGCTGTCGTCGGCATGGGCATCGGCAGGCCCAACGGTCTAGCTCTGGCACACAACCCGCGGGCGGAGGTGGTTGCGCTGTGCGATTTGGTCGAGGAGCGCATGAACGATTTCGCTTCGCTTCTGCCGCAGCCGGACGAGGTGCGTTTGTACAATGACTTCGACGCACTTTGCCGCAGCCGGGAGATTGACGCCGTATTCATCGGCACGCCCAATCAGTTGCACGTGCCGATGGGGCTGAAAGCGGTGGCCCACGACAAGCATGTTTTGGTGACCAAACCGCTGGCTGACTCGGTGGCGGCGGCGGAGCGGCTGGTGGAAACTGCGGAGGCGGCCGGTGTCGTCAATATGATGTCTCTGTCCACACGTTTCTCGGCGGAGATACAGTACATGGGCGCGCTGGCGCGACAGGGAATTTTCGGAGACCTCTATTATGCGCGCGCCCGCAGCGTCCGCCGCAGCGGAATTCCCTCTTGGAACCTTGGCTTCATCCGCGAGGGCGGCGGCGCGTTCCGCGATATGGGTGTGCATGTGCTGGACTCGGCCTGGTGGCTGCTGGGGATGCCACGGCCGTTGAGCGTGACCGGCGTCGCTGGCGCAAAGTTCGGACCGCGCGGGTTTGGTTACTTCGGGCGTAAGGCCGCGGGTGAGGCATCTGCTGCGCCGGAGAGTTACTACAGCCAATTTGCCGCAGACGACTACGCGGGCGGCTTCATCCGTTTCGAAGATGGCAGTGCGCTGCAGGTCGAGAGCTTTTGGGCCTCCCACCAGCCTGGTGACCTGCAAATCGAGCTGTTCGGCGACGAAGCGGGGGCTCAAGTGCGTCCGCCGACGCTTTACACAAACGGCCCTGTTCCGCCGGCCGTCGTAGAAACTGCGAAAGAGTTTGATGCCGTACCTCAAGCTGGCCGCAGTCTGAACGATGAAGACCGCCCTCTGGATATCACGTTCGATGGCCTTACAAAGGAGAAGAGCAGCGCGTGGAACGCGATCGCCGATCACTTCATCTCCTGTATTCTGGACGGCATCCCATGCGAGGCGCCGCTGCGGCATGGGTTGACTGTGCAGGAGATGATGGAAGGCCTTTTGAGCAGCGCAGAGACGGGTCGGGAACTGCGACTCGACGATGTAAAGGTTTCGTGAGCCTCTACTTCGGTGAGGCGGGATAAGCATGGAGGATGGAGATGCCGGTATTGGATGAAAAGGATTGGGCGTTTTGGGAAGAGAACGGCTATGTCGTAATCCCGCAGGCGGTGCCGCAGGAGAATCTGGACGCACTTGTCGAACAGATTTGGACCTTCCTGGAAATGGAGGAGGCTGAACAGGACTCCTGGTACAGGTACAAGCCCTATACGCGTGAGGATCTCTGTTCGCCAATCTCGCAGGCTGGCATGGTGGAGATGTACCAGCATCAGACACTGTGGGACAACCGTCAGAATCCGCGCATTCATCAGGTATTCAGCGAGATCCTGGGCACGGAGAAGCTGTGGGTATCACTGGATCGTGCCAATATGAAGCCCCCCGACAGAGCCGACAAGCCGGAGTGGGGCCATAAGGGCATGATTCACTGGGATATTGACACTGGCGAGGTGCCCTTGCCAAATGGCGCGGAGGATATGGCAGCAACCTGGCGCCCCGATCCTGCTACCCACCTTGGGGTGCAGGGCGTGCTCTATCTGACTGATACCGGCCTTGACCAGGGTGGCTTTCAGTGTATTCCCGGCTTCCACAGGACGTTCTACGAGTGGGAAAAGACGCAGCCAGCCGACCGCAATCCCCGCTTTCCAGACATGACTGGCCTTGACATCAAAGTCGTGGAGGGCAAAGCCGGTGATCTGGTCATCTGGCACCGGCTGTTGGCGCATGGCAACGGTCACAACCGCTCGACGCGGCCGCGGTTAGCTCAGTACATTACGATGTCGCCGGCGCCGGAGAAGGACGAGGAGCAGCGGGCGGCGCGATTACGCTCGTGGCAGGAGTGCCGCCCGATGGCCAACTGGCAGGGAGACCTGCGTGATTGGGAGCACCGGCATCAGACGCCGGCCAAGCTGACGCCGCTAGGACGAAAACTGCTTGGGGTGGATTCCTGGACCTGATTGAAGGGATTCCCTGAAGGTTAGTTCTTCGATTCCGGGTAACTACTGAGCCACAGTACTCGACCGGCTAGTCACCTTTGGGACCATTCAGGCTCTTGGTGACGGAACTGGTGTACTGTCGCCGCACTGCTGGCCAGCCGACCCGCAGCGATGAAGGCAGACGGTAGGTGAGGCATGGTTTTGGAGGGGGGCGTTGCGGGGGCGCAGCCCCTGCACAAGGGAGGCCGCTTGCGGCCGACCGCCCATAGACTTGAATAGAGTAGAGAGAAGCGAGGAACGAGTAAACACCTTCGACCGCCTTGCTCCAGGTCGCGATTGCCGAGCGTTGAAGAAATGCTCGCGGTCACGGGATACCGCCGATTTTTGGGGTGCGAATCGACCGTGTCAGAGTAGATATGACGTGCATGAGTTGGTAATCAGACATGTTTGTCCTGGCCGCGAGGAACTGTAGGCGGGTGGCTCCGTTGCGCAAATTCGCAATTGCACTTTGCTTGAACCTGGCACTTTATGCAGACCACTCAATACAATTGAGAGGTCTGCATTGAGGGCAACGGGCATCTGCCAGGCTCCATTTCGCTCGGAGCCTGGCGAGAATTCCGTAAAACGGTCTCATAGCATTTGAGTTTCAACCCCATTGCCAAGACTCACCCCTGCGTACGTCTTCAGGCACTAAACCTACCCTTAACTGACAGGTTAAGACCTTTCAAGCAGGCCTCCGCCTCGTACGCCGAAATCCCTGCGCAAATCACTCGAGCAATTGCACGTATGCATGGCATGGAGTGTAGGATTCGGCCAAGGCGTCAATGCGAGAGGACGGTTGCCCTTATCCGCCAAGTTCTGGAATACGGCGCCTGTGTCGCGATTCTGGGGCACGAAGGTGGCCAGGTAGAGGTCGCCACAGGCACTCAGGCTTATGTTGGTGAAGACGGTGTAGGCTACCGGCCCATAGACGCTATGGGTGTAGAAATGGCTGCGCAGGCGGCTGTTATCGTCTTCAACGCGTCTGCGGCTAGCCGCCCAAAGCATTTGGAAGTCTGGATAGGCTGATAGGGTGGAGAAAAGGTCGCGAAAGTGGGTGGTATGGCGATATCGCAGGGTCATGACCCGCCACTGACGCATGTTGGCGAGTGCGATGGCCTGCCACCCGGGACCCAGCACGCTTCGAATTGGTGCATCCGGGGCCAGTAACAGTGAGAGAATATTGACGTTACCGGCGGAACTTCTTGCCGCATTGAACTGTGACCAGTTGAGCCTGTGAAAGTCGAGGACGGCGCGGTTTGCGCCGACCAAGTCACCAAACGAGTCCATGAGGAAAGCCGGTGTACAGATTGTGCCCAGCGTTGCCCAGACTCGGGAAAAGACTTCCTGGTGTTTGAGGTCGGCACGCACGATTGCATCGTCTGTGATCTCGCTGGCCATGGCGAAAAATTCGCGGCGTTCCAGCGAAGTAAGTCTGAAGGCTCTCGCCAGCTCCTGAAGCGTAGCCCTGTCAAGCCGCACCTGGCTGCCTCGTTCAATTTTGCCTACGATTCTTGTGGTTAGTCCCGTCTCCTCTGCCAGTTTCTCCTGGCTCCAGCTGTTGCCGTTATCGAAGTCCAACTGCTCCTTGCGCAGTGCGGCAACGACTTTCCCAAACATTTTGCGTTCCACAGCTTCCTCCGCTCTCTATTGCCAGACACGACGCTGTGATCTGGCAATTCCCTCTACCTAAGATTATATCACTCTGGATACCAACTAAAAGTGAGCATTCTCCCAAATCTGAAAGTCTGGTCTCCCGATATTGGTACCTATGAGTATGACAGGCGCTAGCGAAGAGAGTTACTCTATATTGTGGAAGGCTACAACAGTTCCTGTTCCGCACCGCACGAGAGTCATGGGGGACGCAGGCAACAGATATTCTGCACGAAACAGATCGCGAAATAGTGCTCGCGAATATGGGCCGAGGGATTCGAGCTTTTGTTAAAGCGGGTGGGTGTCTTCGTCATAAACACGGCAAACCAGAAGGGCCCTAGTGGCCTCGAAGGGAAATCATAATCCAAAGTGCCATTGCCTGCGTGAGAATTGAATTTCGTTTAGCGGCAGAAGGGCACGCGGCACACGCATAGAGTAACTGGAAAGCGAGGGCCGGGATAAGAGCTGCTGTCGCGACCGGGTTGCCTGCCAAGTCTTGCCGCTAACGGGTGACAAAGAGTAATCGTGCAGTGCGAGGAAACTTCAGGTTGCTATCGCCTGACCTCAAGGCCCCTCTAATTGAAACGAAGAGCGGCGTGGATTGTCGGAATGCAGACGCTGCTTCAGATGTGCAAGGAGGCAGGACAATGTTCAAGACGTTTCTGGTTGTCGGACTGGCACTTCTCGCTGTGGGCTGTGTCCCAATCCAGCTGGTGCCTCCAGAAGCTGGCACCGAACAAGAAGCATCTGAAGATTTGATCCAGCACCTCGAAAGCTGTGATCCGAATTTTTCGATCCTTAAGGTTGGTAACAGCGCATACGATATACCGTCCAACAATGTGCCAGATTACATTGACATTCTCAGTGTGGAATCCAGCCTGGACGGGGAGATCCTTACGGTCGTGATCTATCTGAAGAGCATTCCCCAAGAATTGGCAACAGATAGGGAAAGTCACTCTGACTCGGCCAAAGATACGGGCAAGGAGGAAGATCCTTATGTTTACTATTGGAACGTCAATATCGACGTAGACGGCGCCGCCAGAAGCCCAAATGACCTTTCACTTTTCGACTACATGTTCAGTTCGGGCGTTTCCCTGGGATCACTTAGCTCGGAAAAACTACCCACAGCTATCGACTTCGAAGACGCGGTGAGTTTCGACTTCTTTGAATTCGAGCACCTGGTTGACCGAGAGCAGCTTCCTCACTTGCACCATGCAGGACCCGCCCAACTAAATGTTTCCTACAAGGACAATTCCCTCACTTTCAGGAGTAAGGTTCCGGGGATAACGAACAATTCAACCCTTTTCTTTTATGCTGGCGATGACTTGCGCCGACACGACGGGATTTCATGCGAAACATAGCCGATACTTCGGCCTGGAGGGCACTTTGTGCCAGTCCTGCTTTCAAGCCGACGATGCGGAACAGAAGTGGACGAAGTTTGGAACCAGAGTTCGCCTTCATCTGCCAAGGAGACAAGCTCATGTTCAAAATCGCTATTGTCGTTGGACTCGCACTTCTCATTGCGGCCTGCGTACCTATACCAGAAGAGCCACAGGCGGCGTCATTACCACCGCAGGCGGCAGCGCAACGCGCTGACTGTCCCGGCGGCTACCTAGACATGTTGCCCGGCCAGAGTGCCAGCGACCCGATGCTAAGTTCGTTGCCAGGTTACATTGATATTGTTGGCGTGGATTCCAGCCTAGAGGGCGACACTCTGACGGCCATATTTTATCTGAGGGAGATTCCGGAAGAGTTGGCATTCGACAGAGAGGATGTCGAAGACATGAACCTGGAATATATGTGGACTGTTTCAATCAACATTGAGGGCAATTCATTAGCTTCATTCGATCATACCGATTACTCTTTGGCCGCTTTTCATGCCGCAAGAAGGGAATCGGCAGATACGCCCGCCATTCTCCGCCCATTCAAAGATGAGGTGGAGATTATGGTTTGGAAACACAAGCACTTTCCCGATAAGAGCGAAACGCAGCTGTTAGAGGTGCCGGTCAATCCGCGCTTGATCGTTTCTCAGGAAGACAACATGCTTACTCTAATCGGCCGGATTAAGGGTATCAATAACGAGTCGACCATTTCGTTTTCGACTTTCGATATCTTGCTCGGACATGATGGTGTCTCGTGCCGGCCCAGTTGAAGTAATCATTTCGGTCGCCCTCGATGCCCCGCGAGGGGGGCCGATAATGTGAATCAGACACTGTCCCAGAAGGCCGACAGGTATTAGAACAGACCGACCGGTTTTTGCAACTGGTGAATATGAGTGATTTGTTGGAAGGAGCGTTGGCGCCTTGCAAAGATAGCAGGTAACGCCCCGAAGATCGGCATGTTGGGCAAAAGCAGGGCTAGAGCACGAAACGGCAAAGGTTTCGTGCCCTAGCCTGCCGCAAACTGTGTGCAATTAGCCCAATTTTCCGCGTTTTCCCCTTAGATTTGCCCCTTTTTTTTGAACCCCCCATTTGTCTGGAGTAGAATGTCCAGTGCTCAGAGGCTGCCGTTGGCGTCTTTCAGGGCGTTGTTCCTACTTTCCTCACAGCGAATGATTAAACGATAGCGACGGAATCGTGCATTCCACCTTGCACTCTACAGCTGCAGAGCGACAGCCTGCCAGCATGTTCCGCAACCTGAAAGCGCTGCCTGACATTTTGCGGGCTGGGACAGGGCATCAGCGCTATCTGTGTATCCTGGTTGTGGTGGGTTTCGGTCTGCGGCTGGTGATGCTGGACCGCTTTCGTTTTCACCAGGATGAGGCGCTCTACAGCTACTGGGCGCTGCACTTTCTCCATGATGATCCCCATTTTCTGGAACAGTGGATCGACAAGCCACCTTTGTTTATCTGGCTGCTGGCCTACTGGTTCAAGGCTTTTGGCACTTCCGAGGCCAGCGCGCGGCTGCTGAATGTCGGCATCAGCATGGTCACGATCCCGGTTGTGATGGCCATCGCGAGGCGAGCATGGACGACGGCCGCGGGCGTGGTGGCAGCGACGGTCTTCGCGCTGAATCCGTTTGCGATCAGCTATAGTCCGACGGCATTCACCGATCCTCTGCTAGTGCTGGCTGGCGTATGTTCACTGTACGCGGCGCAAAGATCGCGCGGGGTCTTGACGGGACTATGCCTGGGCGCGGCGATCATGACCAAGCAGCAGGGTGTCTTGTTTGTGCCGCTGGCGCTGGCCGTTTTGATAACGGGGAACCCGAAAGCCAAGCCCATCCTGGCCGCGGCGGTGCGCGTGAGCGGTGGGATTGCACTGACAGTTCTGCCAGTTCTGTACTGGGACAGTTTGCGCTGGGCGGTCGCGCCGTCGCCGTGGGATCTGAGTGTACGCAACTATGGCGCGCTCGAGGTGGTCTCGATCGACCATTTGCTTGGGCGCTTTGCGCGCATCGCTGAACTGCTTTGGTATCTGACGGCCAGTCACATTGTGTGGATCGTCTTGGTAAGTGCTGCCGTGCTGGCAGCGGTGTATGCGCGGGGGACAGACCATTTTCCGCGACGAAATACAGTTATAGCAGTACTGCTGTGTGGCTGGATTGGAGTGTATTGGGCCATTCATGCTGCGTTCAGTCTGCCTCTTTGGGATCGGTACTTCCTGCCGATAGCGCCGGTATTCGCGATTCTCTGCGGATGGGTCGGGGCCAGAGTCCTGTCGCTCAGTTCCGACGTTTGGAGACCAGCGGTAATCGGGTTGTGGATGGTGTTATTGCTGCCCGGTGCTATGCAGGCGGCCAGGGGCGGACTCCCGATTGGCGGTGATCATGGCGCGTACGATGGGCTGCGTGAGGTATCTGGCTGGCTGGATAGCAATAGTCCAGCAGGGGCCGTTCTGTATCATCAGACGCTGAGCTGGCATCTCCAGTTCTACCTATATGAGAATCCGCGTGACTATACCGTGCGCTGGTTTGCAAGCCCGGTGGCGCTGGCAGATGATGCCGCCAAGAGGGCGCAGCAGGCCAGGTTTGTAATCGCTCCGGCCTGGCGGCCTTTGCGAAACTCCCATCCTCATCTGTCGGCGCGCGAGTTGGCTTTGGTTCGAAGGTTCAAGACAGAGCAGTTTGCTGTCTATGAACTCGTGTTGAACCGACGTTAATCCGGCTGCCGCCGGCTGCTTCTCATCGGACAGATGGCTGCAACCATACTTGTTGTCAGAATGGTACAATGGTGTCAGGAGGAAAGGTTTTTTGCTGGGTGGCAGATGCCATCCCAGTCTTGAGAGATGGATACAATCAAGGGGACAGAGATTATGAGTGAAGTCATACCAGATGCCGAGAAGGCAAACGGTTCTGGCGTCGTTTCGCGGGCGCAGGGCTGCCTTCTTGGCCAGTTGATAGGGGATGCGCTCGGCAGCCTGGTGGAGTTTCAGCCACCGGGACGGATACGCCGCAGTTATCCAGGCGGCGTGCGAGATATGGCTGACGGCGGCACGTGGAATACGATAGCGGGCCAGCCCACTGACGATTCTGAGATGGCACTGCTGTTGGCGCGATCGCTTGTAACTTTGGGCGGGTTCGATCAAGAAGAGGCGAGAAAGGCGTACGTGTATTGGCTGGATTCTGGTCCTTTCGACGTTGGCAACACTATCCAGAGCGGTCTGACAGGTTGGCTCAGTCCGGATAGCCAGGCCAACGGGGCGATGATGCGGATCAGCCCTTTGGGGATCTTTGGCGCCAAATACCCGTTGGAGCAGGTGGCGGAATGGGCGCGCCAGGACGCGGTTCTGACCCATATCCATCCGGTCTGCCAACAGGCCAACGCGCTTTTCGCGATGGCGATAGCGCACGTGGTGAGGACGGGATGCAGTGCCAGTGATTTGTATCAGGAGATTGTGGGTTGGGCGGAGAAAATGGAGGTGGACAACAGTTTGAAGGAGACGATTTCCGCTGCGGCCGACTCTCCGCCTGACGATTTTGTTAGCTTGCAGGGGTGGGTGCTGATCGCCTTCCGCAACGCACTCTGGCAGCTTCTCAACGCCGAAAACGTGGAGGAGGGTATCGTGGATAGCGTCATGCGAGGGGGAGACACAGACACAAATGCGGCGATCTGCGGGGCGCTTCTGGGCGCGGTGTATGGACGAGAGGCGATCCCTGATCAATGGATCGAAACGATCAGGGGCTGCCGACCCCAAGCGGGAATGCCCGGCGTGTATAAACCGCGTCCCGAATGCTTCTGGCCAGCGGATGCACTGGAGTTGGCCGAGCAGTTGATAGCACATGCTGACTGACGTTGGTCCGAATCATCATTTAGGGAATTGGAAGATTGGCGGAGATGGCAATGGAAGCGATGAAACGGGTGACTATGTGGTCACCGCCATTGGAGGAGTTGGCGCCATACGTGCGGGATGGGTTGGAGGCCAACTACGCCCAAGTTGATGTTGAAGTAGTTGACTGCCCCGATCTGCGGACACTGGGTTGCGCCAGCCCCGGCATCGGCGGGTCGACGGTGTTGCTGGAGGTGGGTGGGGAACCTTACGCGCACAACCCCAGGTACCGGCACGTCACTTTCGACATGGCTGAAATGGCGTACGACTGCGGCCAGGCCGACGGCAGTGTTTTCGGCGCGGGCATGGCTTATCCGGGCGTATTGGAAGGGCATTGCGGGGAGGTCATCGCCACCTTGCAAGCGGGTGGGGTCAACCGGTCGAAGGTCGCTCGCGTCGGGCGACAGCGCGAGTGTATCGTCGAGCCTTATGCGTCCACGCGCCACAGCGGTCTCTCCAACCTCTTCCTATCGGCGGGCCGGCCGGGTCCGGTGCTCAAGGTCAGTGTAGAGAAGAGGACTGGCAGCGAACGTTCCTTTACACAGGCGCTGCGGAAGAGTCTGCAAGGCCATCCGGACATTGGCGCTGCCGGCGCGCGGCAGGTGGGTATGGGCGGCGTCTTTGTCATCGAAGCAGGCCAGATCCGCTCCCATGTGATGCCGGATTACGAATGCATTGCCCACAAGTACTACGACACTGAGACTGAGGAGGTAGTCTCCGACTTTCTCCAGTTTTATGAGCACATGGGCCCAGACCTGCTCTGCCTGGCCGTCTTTTGGACGGGGGACCCCACCGGCGGACAGTTGCATTTGCGGGAATCGGGAGAGCATACGCACTTTTTCCATATGGGGGAGCTCAACCAGGCAGGCCATTACCATTATGATGTCAGCCCCGAAACTATCCGCTACACGGGCTATTTCAATGTTGCAGCTGAACTGGTGCGCATCGGCGACATTTATGCGGAACTTGAACGGCAATCAAAACAAACTGACGAGGGGCGATGATGAAGATTCAAGAGGTAAGGGCAGTTGGTCTGCGCGGGGCGACGCCAGAGGGCGGCTGGAGCGAAGAGCTGAAGGAGGAGGACTGCATCCACACACTTGTATTCATCGAGACGGATGAAGGCGTCACCGGTATCGGCTCCGTCTTTACCAACGATGGGCTGGTATTGGCGGCGCTGGAAGTGCTGCGCCCGCTGCTGAACGGGCAGTCGGCGATCGAGCCGGAACGGGTAAGCGAGCATCTGCACCAGAATACGTTCTGGATGGGGCGCGGCGGCAGCGTAACCCACACGATCAGCGGCATCGATATCGCGCTGTGGGACATTTTGGGCAAGGTGACGGGGCAGCCGGTCGGGCGCCTGTTGGGTGGGCGCTACCGCGAGCGGGTGCGGCCCTATGCCTCGCTGCTGATGGACCAGCCTGCCCCGCTGCGTGATGAGTTGGAGCAGTGGAAGGAACAGGGATTCCGCGCGTTCAAGATGGGGTGGGGGCCATTTGGCCGCGTCAGCGACGCACTGGACGAGCAGATCGTGGCCACCGCCCGCGAGGTTGTGGGGGACGACAACCAGTTGATGGTGGACGCGGGCGGAAGCGACGCCCACTGGCAGGGCCGCTATACCTGGGCACTGCGTTGTGCGGGGATGTTGGCCGATTACGGCGTGGACTGGTTTGAGGAGCCTTTACGGCCGGACGACCTGGAAGAATTCATCCATTTACGTCGCAACACGACGATCCCGATTGCCGGTGGTGAGGTACTGACGCGGCGGCAGTCATTCCTTCCCTTCCTCCAGCAGGGCGCATTCGATATCGTACAGCCGGATGTCGCCAAAGTCGGGGGCATTAGTGAGGAGCGCAAGATCGGCTGGATGGCGCAGGAGAATGGTGTGCGTTTGATCCCGCACGGCTGGAACACTGCTTTGGGACTGGCGGCGGACCTACAGCTGGCCTCGGCGCTGGCGGATACCGACCTGGTGGAGTACAAGACCGGCTCGCCTTATATCGACGAGATTGTGGTGGGTGGCTGGCAGCTGGATGAGGATGGAATGCTGTCGATTCCTGATGGGCCGGGTCTGGGAATCGAGTTGGATATGGACGCGGTTGGGCGCTACTCATAGGGGGAATGCGTGAGTCTTGTGCACTTAGAATGCGGGGAGCGGGCAAGTTGATTTAGACGGCCGGGCGAGTTCGCCAGACGCGTACCTGCTTTTTGCCGAGAATAAGCCACCAGACGGTCACTGTTTCGGAGGTGAAGCCGGCAAGTAAGGACGCCACTCCTAGAACCGCGCCTTGCACGCCGAAGAGTGGCAGGATTAGAAGGGCGACGAGAATTGCGCCCGTGCGCATGGGCGCGCCAACTGCCATCGGAAAGGTGTGCCGCTCCATGAAGGCGATGCTGTGAAAATGGGCGCGGTGAATCACCACAAACGGGAAGAATGTGTAGATCTGAAGAGGCACGCGACTGAGCTCTGCCAGGGCGGGCGTCAGGCCGATGACCTGCTCAAGTAGTATCGTTCGCAGCGGCGTCCAGAAGAGCAAGAGACAGATGGCGGTAGCGACGAGTCCACACCAGTAGGCGTAACGGAGGAATGGACGGTAGGAACGCAGTTCCGAGTAGAAGGGAGGCACGAGCGCGCGCAGTTCATTGAGCCAGCGGTAGGTCCACTGACCGAGAGTATAGGCTACGGTCAAGGCCGCCAAGGCCTCTGCGCCGTGGGGGCCGCGGACGACGAACAGGTTGATGAGCGGCCGGCTGGACTCTTGCATGAAGTTCATGAGCGCAATCGGCCAGGTAAAGCGAAAGAATTCTGCATAGGTGATCGGGGGACGCTCCAACTTGGCGGGCAGGCCGCTGCCAAAGAAACGCCAGAGATAGAAGAGGATGGTGATAGACTCGGTCAGGATTGTGGCATAGAGAACGAGAACTGGCAGCCAGATCGGATGGGTGCGGATCGCCTCGATCTGCAGTAGTGCAACGACGGTTACGAACCCGGCGGCGACGCTCAAGGCAGTGGCGACGCTGATCTGGCCGGTGTGTTTGCCACGGGTCAACACGCCGGTGGCGAGTTGGGTTGTGCCCCGCAGCAGCGGCATCGGCAGCAACCACAACATCATCAGGCGCACGCGATCGCCGGTTTCAGGGTCGATGCTATGGAGGCCTTCAAGCAGTTGGCGGCTGATCGATGTGCCGCCGAGCAGCCACTGGACGGCCATCATCAGTAGAGCCAGCAGGCCGACATAATGCAAGCCCCGCCAGAAGTCGCGTTTATCTTCCACCAAGACCAGCCCGGCGTAGCGTATTTGGGCGAGCGGGCTGGAAAGCGTTGTAACCAGTCCCCATGCCAGCCCGAAGGCAGCCAATACACGGATCGCGTCGGGCATACGCGCCATGCCGGCGTTGATTGTCTGCGCGCCGAATTCGAAGATGAGAATTGTCAGGACTAGAGGGAGAAGGAAACGAGTAAAGCGCAGATACATGAAGTGCAGGCCAAGCATCTCGCGCAGTGCCTCAAGGCAGGCGAGGAGGCTGTGCGGACGCAGAACGCCCTGCTGGTGGTTGACGGATTGTGTATATGCAGCATTTGAGATTATCACACAGGGAGGGGCTGCATGCCAACGATGGCGGCACACGCAGGAAAGGGTGCGGTCTTCATTAAGTTTTCAGTTTTCGGTAACTGCTCAGCCACATACGGTGTTTGTATTGACTGCCTTTTATTTTCGTCTCAGTTCAGGCTGTCTGATGACGCATCCTGTTGGCGGCTGCCAGGTTGGTTGAGCCGCACTGCTGGCTTGAAGGCGTAGCGGTGGGTGAGGCATGTTTTTGGAGGGGGGCGTTGCGGGGGCGCAGCCCCTGCACAAGGGAGGGCCGAAGGCCCGACCGCCATAATACAAGAAGATAGTATGGAGAAGGTAGAAGAGAGGCACCTGCGCTCGCCTGACTCAGGGGCGCGAAATGACTTACGCGGGGTAGCAGAGGCAGGCTCGTGTGAAGCGATCAGGGAAGGGGCATTAGAGACGGGGCGGTGCATTGACAACCGCTTGTGGCTGTGCAAGAATCAGACATATTGCGATGGGCAAGGGAATCCCTCACTTCGGCCTCCTCACTATTGGCAGTGGTAACTCAATGAGTATTAAAACTCCAGAATGGGTGAAGCACGCAGTTTTCTATCAGATCTTCCCGGATCGTTTTTGTCGCAGCTCGCGTTTGCGGCAATCTCCCGGGATCCAGTTCAAACCGTGGGGCTCGCCGCCATCGGAGCAGGGCTTTCAGGGTGGTGATCTGCTAGGCATTGTTGACCGTCTGGACTATCTAACGGATTTGGGGGTCAATGCGCTTTATCTGAACCCGATCTTCAGTTCGGCCTCAAATCACCGTTACCATACGTTTGACTACATGCAGATAGATCCCCTGCTGGGCGGGGAGGCAGCTTTTCGCGAGTTACTGGACCAAGCCCACGAACGGGCGATGCGGGTGGTGATTGACGGTGTCTTCAACCATTGCGGGCGCGGATTCTGGCCGTTCCATCACATTTTGGAGACCGGGAAGAGATCGCCTTACTTTGACTGGTTCCGGGTGAAAGGCTGGCCGCTGCGCCCCTATCACAGCAGTGAAAAACAGCCCCACAACTACGCGGCCTGGTGGAATCTGCCCGCTCTGCCGCAGCTGAACACCAGTAATCCCGGCATGAGGCAATATCTGCTCGACGTTTCCCGCCACTGGATTGCGTTTGGCGCAGACGGTTGGCGTCTGGACGTTCCGGAAGAGATCGACGATCCACCCTTCTGGCGGGAGTTCCGGCGGGTGGTGAAGGAGGCAAATGCCGACGCCTACGCGGTTGGTGAAATCTGGCACGAGGCCGAGGATTGGCTGCAGGGAGATCGGTTTGACGCGGTGATGAACTACGTCCTGAGTCGCGCTGCCTATGGCTACTTCGGGGCTGAAACACTGCGCCGCGACTTCCGGCCGGGCGGCTATACGATTGAGACGCTGGATACGCCGGCATTTGCTGCCGAAATCGAGAGGATGCTGGAGCGCTACGACTGGCAGGTAGTAACCGCCCAGCTCAACCTTATGAACAGCCACGATACGGCGCGCAACCTGTGGGCTCTCAACGGCGACGCCAGCGGTGTGCGGCTGTGTTTGCTGCTGCAGATGACGCTGCCAGGAGCGCCTTGCATCTACTACGGTGAGGAGATAGGTATGAATGGCGGCCCCGACCCGGGCTGCCGCGGGGCATTCCCGTGGGAAGAGCAGGAAAGTTGGGATTGCGAATTGCTTGACTTCCACCGGAAGGCGATAGCTCTGCGGCACAGCCACCCCGCCTTGCGAACCGGAACCTACAGGACACTTGTCGCGGCAGGCGACATATTCGGTTTCAGCCGCTCGTTGAGCGGGGGCCAGGGGCTGCTCCCTCCAAGCGCAGGCGAAGCCAACGAGAAATCAGACAGGCTGATCGTCCTGTTTAACCGCGCAAGGTCGACGGCGCGGCTGGCGGTTCCGCTGAAGACCGAGGATCAGGCCGGCGGCGAAGACGATGCTTCACCGCAACTGTCTTTTCGCGTAATCTGGCCGCCTGAGAGCTGCGGACAACTGCATAGTGTAGAAAACGGCACACTGTGGGACCTGACAATTCCGCCCAGAGAGTCACTGATATTGGAGGGGACGGCTGCTGTGGGGTCCGAAACTTTGGAGCAGGAGCGTCATGGAAACGGTTAAGGTCATTCTCAATCCGTACGCGGGGCGCGGGCACGGCGGGCAGGAAGCCGGCGCGATCGAGGCCGCGTTCCGCCGCGGGAATGTCCCCTTTGAGATGGCGGAAACTACTGCCCCTGGGGAGGCGGTTTCTCTGGCGCGGCAGGCGCGGCTGGACGGGTACGGGATCGTGGCTGCCGCGGGTGGGGACGGAACCGTCCATGAGGTTGTCAACGGCCTGGCACTGGCGACGGAGGAGGGCGATACAGTGCAAGGGTTGGCTGTGATTGCGGCGGGCAGCGGGAACGACTTTGCCGATGTGGTGGGCGCGGCCCGAGACTATGATGAAGGCGTACAAGCCATCCGTGAGGGCAACACGCGTTGCGTCGATCTTGGGCTGGTCGAAGCCTTCGACGGAGACGACACGTTGCGGCGTTACTTTGACAACAATCTGGGGGTAGGTTTCGAGGCGCAGGTAACGGTGGAGAGCCGCAAGATCAAACGGCTGCGAGGTTTTGCCATCTATCTGTGGGCGGCGTTGCGAGCGCTGCGGGCCTACGACCAGCCCCATTTTGAGGTTGGTTGGACGGACGGCGACGGCAATACGCATGAGGCGGCCAAGCCCATGTTGCTGGTCAGCGTTGGCAATACGCACCGCACGGGCGGGGCTTTCTATTTGACGCCGGATGCTGTTATGGACGACGGATTGCTCGATCTGGCTTATGCCGACGCGCTTTCTCAGATTGGAATCCTGAACCTTCTGCCCAGAGCGATGACGAGGGGAGGGCTACACAGTCAGAAAGCCGTGAATTTCAGCCGATTGCGATCCGCCTGTATTGCGATACGGCAGCCTGTCCCAGTGCATACGGATGGCGAGATTCTGTCGCGCGGGATCGAGAAACTGACCATAGAGGTGCAGCCCGGCCGACTGCAAGTAATTGTATGAAGTGGGTATAATTCAAGCTGTCGTCCTTAGCGTTTGGTCGATGTCTATACAGACTGAGACCACCACTGGTCAGACATTTCGCTAAGAAAACTTGGATGCACCCTATGATATTCCCCGTGGACACTCCTTCTGGTATAATTAAAGTGGCGGATTAGCAGACTACCCCATCGCCTTGTGGGCGCTGTCCGATTTTCGATCGGTTCTAGTGACCCGAGGGCTAATCAGTCCTGCCGGTAGCACGAAGGAGTACAGGTAGACTTTGACAGCATCAGAGAAGTTCGGCGCGGCTGCAGAAGAGATGAGGGGCAGGCGCACAGCAGACGATGTGCCTGGCACGAATGCCGAACAGGAGTCTGTTCAGGCGGCGGTACCGGCAACATGCAGCAGCGCATTGCTTGATGCCCGACTCTGGCTAGAGCTTTCCCCTTGGCGTATCTCTGCTGCCTGGTCGCTGGCGGCGGCGGTATTGGCCGCTGGAATCGGCGATGTAAGCCGAACAGTCTCTCCGCAAATTCTTGTTCTTCTTTTCCTGCTGGTCGATCCCTTATGGGGGAACATGTGGGGCGGGTTAGCAACGCCTGAGGCTCTGCCCCGTATACATTTCAGTATGCAGCACAGGCGACCGTGGCTGCCCTTTCTGGCCATGGGGTCACCGGCTGCGCGCCTTTTTGGAATGCACGGTCCCGGCGTTCTTTCGGTCTTGGCGCGGGCTTGGGTACCTGGGGTGCTGGTCGCCTTTGCGGTCGCCTTTGCAGTCGGGATGCCGGCTGTGTGGGCCACGGTCGTTGTGCTGGGCTTCGCAGTGATTGGCTGGCTTCAGCGTTATGTTGCATTGATGCCCCCTTCCGTGCTGCACAGTCTGGTCGTGGTCGCGGCGCCTTGGGCACTGGGCATGACCGTTTTCGGTCTTAATCTCTGGAGCGTCTACCACTGGGCATTGATACTGCTATGGACGGTGCATGTGTGGGGCGCAAACCACAGTCTGGATGTTACGGGCGCGCGCAGTGGACTGGGAGCCTTGGCATTTGCTCAGGCTGGAATCGCTCTGTTGATGATCATAGGTCAGGCGCCCCTACCTTTGGCAGTGCTTGGCATTCTATGGTTGGCAACATGGATGGCCATATTTCGCGGCCAGTCACTTGTTAACCTTCAGGCCACGTGGACGGCGGCGCTGCTGGTTAGTGCCGCGGGGATGGCTCAGACATCTTTTTGACAGTGAGATGCACTGGCGCGGGTTTGCGCAGGCCAAGTATGCCAGAATCGGAACTTTGCGAGTGAATCGGTCGTCTATATTCACGGAAGCCCCTATCTCTTCAGTCGCAGGGGGTATCCAGACCTTAATTTCAGGAGAAGATTGTGATAGCTAAGCCCCTCAGCCACTTTACAGGCATAGATATATTGACCAGCGAACAGTTCTGGGGGCTTCTGAAGCTGGCCAGGCAGTTGAAAGATGAGTGGACGCAGTGCGGAGGCAATAGACCGGTCCTGGCAGGAAAGTCGCTGGCGATGCTATTTGAGAAGCCTTCGCTGCGTACGCGTGTTAGTTTTGAGATGGGCATGCAGCATCTTGGTGGTTATGCGTTTTATCTAAGCCCGGCAGAAATTGGCCTGGGAACGCGGGAGAGCCCAGCGGATGTAATCCGCGTATTGAGCGGTTACGTAGACGGCGTGATGGCGCGCGTATTTGCTCACCGCTCTATTGAGGAGATGGTGGAGTGGGGCAGTGTTCCCGTTATCAACGGCTTGAGCGATTTCAGCCATCCTTGTCAGGCTCTGACGGATGTATTCACCATCTGGGAGCAGCTGGGCACGCTGGAGGACAGAACGCTGGTGTACGTGGGTGACGGCGCCAATAATGTTGCGACAAGCCTGCTGATGGCCGCGGGCAAGGTCGGTCTGAACGTGCGCATTGTCTCACCACGCGGTTACGTTCCCTCTGGGGAGGTGTTGACGGCAGCGGAGGTAGAGGTCGAAATCACAGACGACCTGAATGGCGTAAGGGGAGCTGATGTCCTGTATACGGATGTCTGGGTCAGTATGGGTGATGAAGATGAGCGGGAAGAACGGATGGAGGACTTGCCACCCTTCCAGGTCAACTCGGAGTTGGTGCGACGGTCGGAAAATGAAGAGGTGCTTGTTATGCATTGTCTGCCAGCACACCGGGGTGAAGAGATAACCGATGCAGTAGCAGACGGGAGCAGTAGCCGCCTCTTTCCGCAAGCCCACAACCGGCTGCACGCGCAGAAGGCAGTGCTTGCTCATTTGCTGGGAGGAGTGGAGTTGCCTTCATGAACTGAAGTCAGGTCCCTGCATTCTGTGATGGCGCAGGGGGAAGAACATTAGCGACTTCAGTTTTCGGTGTGCTTGCCAGATAGTGCGCAGCATCCCAACTTTGAAAGGGACCCAGAAACTGTGTCAGATCTTGCTGGGTCATACGGGTGGCAGAAACGATTCTAATATGGATTTGTCCGGGGTAAAGAGGGTGACATGACTGACTTTGTGGCAATTCTCAGTCGCCTTACCGACTGGCAAAATATCGTAGATCTCTTCCTGCTGATGCTGATCTTCTACGCGCTGCTGCACTTGTTGCGGGGGACGCAGGCAGCGCAGCTTGTATTGGGGATCCTGATCATCGGCATTCTGGTGTTTGTTCTCGTCCGAACGGTTGAGTTGACGGCGTTCAGCTGGCTATTACGAAATAGTTCCCTCGTGATTTTTGTGTCGATCCCCGTAATCTTCCAGCCTGAGATCCGTCGCGTCCTTGAACAGGTAGGGCGGAGGACGCCATTCTTTTTGCGCCGAACGAATGGCGGGACCGAACCCCTGATCAACGAGATTGTCCGTTCTTGCGAGCAGCTGTCGGCGCGGCGCCACGGGACTTTGCTGGTGCTGGAGGGGAGCGGCGGGTTGATGGAGTATATCGACCGCGGGGTCGGGATTGACGGAGAGCTCACTGATGAGCTGCTGCTGACCATCTTCTTTCCGGGCACCCCTCTCCACGACGGGGCGGTAATAGTCCAGAACGGCAAGGTATCGGCAGCATCCTGCATTTTGCCCCTGACGAATCGCAATCTCACGGACAGACAGTTGGGCACGCGCCACAGGGCGGCTATCGGAATCACCGAATTAACGGACGCGATGAGTGTTGTTGTTTCTGAAGAAACGGGGGCGATTTCGATTGCTAGAGGCGGGCGCATGGCCCGTCGTCTGGATGCAAATGAATTGCGGCGCAAGCTGACAGAGTTTTATGATCCACGGCCTATAATGGGCAATGCAGAAACCGGGGAATTTCTTGCTGAGGTTTAATGATATTCGGCGATATAGTCGCTCCATGAAACCGACGACGACGCTGCTTTTGTCGGTGCTTTTGGCGTTTGTCGTCTGGTTTATCGCCATCGATCAGGAAAACCCGATGATTCGGCGAGAGTATGAAGAGCCGATACTGATCGAAGTACGAAATATGGGAGCAGGACTGCAGAGCTTGCAAGACTTGTCCAATCGTACGGCGGTGCTAACGCTGCGGGCGCCCCAGCGCTCGTTGGAATCGCAGCAAGCGGACGATTTCAGCGCGGTGATAGATTTGGCACGTTTGTCTGTGGGAAGCCACGAGGTAGAGGTAGAGGTCATTGCTCTGAATCCCGACGTGGAAGTGATCGCGCATGAACCCCGGCAACTGCGGGTGCAGCTGGAGCCTGTAATTTCCAGGTTTGTTCCGGTAGAGGTAGAGGTGATGGACAGCCCGGCGTTCGGGTATGACTGGCAAGAACCGCTATCGGAGCCGGCGGAGGTCGAGATATCCGGCCCGCGGACACTTGTAACGCAAGTGCGGTCGGTAGTTGCCACGGTCTTCTTGCGCAATGCCAAGAGCCAGGTTGAACAGGTTCGGCCACTCAGCGCCCGCAACGCCCAGAACCTGGAGTTGGAAAGGGTAGAGGTTGAACCAAATTCGGCGCGGATTGTTGTGCCGGTAGTGCAGCCACCCGGACGCAAGGAAGTGGTTGTGCGCGCTGATGTACAGGGCGCGCCATCGGCGAACTATCGCTTGACCGGTGTCAAAGTGGAGCCGCCTACGGTGGTTTTGCTTGGCAGTCCGAACGCGCTGCGGGATGTTCCCGGATACGTGGAGACGAGGCCGCTCATGATCGAGGGCGCTATTGGAGAAGTACGGGAACGGCTGACGCTTATCCTGCCTGAGAACGTTTCCACTCTTGAGGACAGTGTGTCTGTTACGGTTGGGGTGGCGCCGCTGGAAAGCAGTTTGACAGTAACACGCCATCCGGTTGTACAGGGAGCAGGCGATGACATGCGAATCACTGTTTCGTTAGAAGAGGTCGAGGTCATTGTTAGCGGCCCTCTGCCGCGATTGGAACTGCTAGGGCCGGAAGAGGTGCGTGTGCTTCTCGATCTGACGGGACTGTTACCGGGCAGCCATTTGGTTCAACCTACGGTTGTGGTTCCGGAAGGAATCGTTGAAGAGGGCGTAATACCAGAAGCGATCGAGGTGTTGATTGAATCATTGGTCACACCGACGCCCACGGAGACACCTGTGCCAGACGAGACTCCAGCTACGCCGGTTCCTGAGACTGCTGAACCGCCTGCCCCGCCGGATGCGGAGTCAACTGCGACGGCACCAGCGCCGGAAGCAGGAACAGTGGAACCTTCGCCTGTGCCGGCGCCAGAAAAGACCGAACCGCCGCCCACTGCAACGCCCGAGTCGTCCAGTTGAAATGAAACAGCGAAAGGCAGTAGTCGCGCTAGTGGGTCGCCCTAATGTGGGTAAATCAACCCTGTTCAACCGTCTGATTGGCGCGAGAACAGCGATAGTTGAAGATTTGCCTGGGACGACCCGCGACCGAATCTATGGGGAGGCGGAATGGAGCGGAGTCTCCTTCGTCGTGATCGATACGGGGGGCCTTGAAGCGCAGAAGACCGCCGAGTATCGGGCGGAGCGGCCGGGGGTGGCACCGCTGGCGCGAGACTCGTCCCGCTTCGTGACCGAGATCACGAACCAGGCGCAGATCGCGGTTGAAGAAGCAGATGTGATCGTTTTGGTTGTGGATGGGAAAGACGGTCTGACAGCCGCCGACGAAGACCTGGCCGAGTTCTTACAGCAGACGACCAAACCCATCCTACTTGCCGTAAACAAGGCGGAAAGCGAGCAACGACGACAGAACGCGGCGGAGTTCTGGGCGCTTGGTGCTGGCGAACCGATCCCGATCAGTGCATTCCATGGAATCGGGGTTGGTGATTTGCTCGACCTGATTGCGGCCGAGCTGTCCGACAGCCCGGTCAGGGATGAGACGGAAGTGGATGATGTTGCAATCGCCCTGGTGGGCAGACCGAATGTGGGAAAGAGCAGTCTGCTGAATACACTGCTTGGACAAGACAGGGCGATCGTCAGCGAAATCGCTGGTACCACGCGCGACCCAATTGACACCGAGATGGTCTACCATGGCCAGAATATCACCTTGATTGACACGGCGGGAGTCCGACGACGGGGACGGGTGGAGCCGGGCATCGAGAAATACAGTGTACTTCGAAGCATGCGAAGTATCGATCGCGCTGACGTAGCCTTGCTTCTCATAGACGGCGTCGAGGGCGTCACCGCGCAGGATGCCCATATCGCAGGCCATGTGCTGGAGGCGCACAAAAGCGTCGTTGTTCTGGTGAATAAATGGGACATCGTTGAAAAGAACACGCAGACGATGGTAGAGTATACGAGAAGAGTACGCGAAGATTTGAAGTTTCTTGACTACGTGCCTGTGCTCTTTATCAGTGCTCTAACGAGGCAGCGTGTGCAAAAGGTTCTGCCGACAGCGCTCGCCGTGGCGGCAGAACGAAGGCATCGCATTCCCACGTCGGAACTGAATGGCGTTATCCAGGATGCCTATCACCGTTCACCTCCGGCAACCAAACAGATGCGGCCATTCCGAATCTACTACGCAACGCAGGCCAGCGTCGAGCCACCTACCTTCATACTGTTTGTCAACGACCCGGAACTGGCCCATTTCAGTTATTTGCGATACCTGGATAACCAGTTGCGGCGGCATCACCCATTTGTCGGAACGCCGATCCGAATTCGCCTGCGTCCCCGCTCGTAACGGTTATTCTGTGACAGCCAGGTGGGCTGTGCAGGTTGTGCCTGAAGGCGACGATAAGGGAATTACTTTAGAGCCACGCTAAACGCGTAGGCAGCACGGCGGGAAGCGCCGGCCTTTCGACCGTATGCACGACATTTGGTTACAGACCGAGCCACGAGGTGAAGCAACTATTTCCTCAACCATTGTCTCCAAGAGCTACCCATGTTTCTAACTAACTGGCAGCGCTTAACGAATACGACAAAGACCTTTCGCACTGAAATCACGCTGCTCGTGGCTCTGGCGGCATCTGCGGGATTCTTCGGTTATCTGGGCTATGGACTGCTCGAATTGCCGGTAGGCCCTGTCTCCTTTTCGGCCGATCAGGCGATGGTTTACGTGGAGAAACAGATGTCGTACGGGCCCCGAATTACCGGCACTTCCGCGAGCCGCGAGATGGGCGATTGGGTCGTTCAAGAGTTGAATGATAAAGGATGGAATGTGCTGATCCAGCCGTTCCGGCCGCTGGAGGATGTGGAAGGGCGCAATATCATCGCGTACAAGGGCTCGGGGCCGGTGATCATTCTGGGGGCGCATTACGATACGCGAATCATTTCTGATCACGACCCGGATCCCGCGAATCGCGACAAGCCTGTACCCGGCGCGAATGACGGCGCGTCCGGCGTAGCCGTGCTGTTGGAGATGGCACGCACACTGGATGTGGCAAGCACCGACCACACGATCTGCCTGGCGTTTTTCGATGCTGAAGATAACGGGTACATTCCCGGCTGGGACTGGATTCTGGGCAGCCGCTATTTCGTCGAAAATCTGGACGAGCTGGGGCAGTGTCAGTCGCCGCGGTATACGGTGATCGTTGACATGATCGGGGACGCCGATCAAGAGCTTCTGTGGGAACCCAATTCCGATCGACGACTGACTGAGGCCATCTGGTCAGTTGCGGCACAGTTGGGGTATGGCGAGTGGTTCAGCCTCGAACCGGGCACCCCTTTGCTGGACGATCACACGCCATTTATCGAGGCCGGATACACGGCCATCGACATCATCGACTTTACTTATCCTTACTGGCATACGATTGAGGACACGACTGATAAACTGGGTGTGGAGAGCTTCGAGCGCGTAGGCGCCACACTTGAGGTGTGGCTGGAAAATGGCGCGCCCGGGCCGTAGTGGGCAATATACCCAGATTCGGTGTGGGTTGAAGACAAGACGCCCTTCATGGCATTTTTTTGTGATGGTGTGAGGATCTTCTATACTTTCGGATAGGTGTAACCGCGCGCAATCACTGACAAGGCTAACGATAACAGTATGGGTCCAACCATTTTTGAACTCGAAATCTTCGGCAGAGTATTTGCTCCGGGTTGGTATGGAGTATTCATTGTTGGTGGGGCGGTGATTGCGGCGTGGCTATCTGGGCGGCTATCCCAGCGCGCCGGCGAAAATCCCGATCATATCTGGAACCTTCTGGCTTGGACGCTGCTCTTGGGAATAATCGGCGCCCGTTTGTATCACGTTTTCAGCACGCCGGCCGAAGGACCAGGTTGGGCCTTTTACCGCGAGAATCCATTTGAAATCATCAGATTATGGGGCGGGGGAAAAGGAGGATTCGGATTCACAGGTTTGGGCATCTACGGTGGGCTGATTGGCGGCATTGTTGCTATTGTCCTTTATACCAAGCGGAACGGGCTAAGCTTTTTGAGCTATTTGGACTACATTGGGCCCAATGTGCTGGTTGCCCAGGCGGTTGGACGAATGGGAAATTTTGCCAATCAGGAACTGTATGGGCAAGCCACGGATCTGCCGTGGGCGTTCCACATCAACCCCATACATCCTTGCCAGCGACCAGCTGGAGCGCCGGCCTGCGGCGTCGCCGAAATCCCACAAGCCACGATAGACTGGTATGCCAGCAACGGCTTTCACCCGACGTTTTTCTATGAAGCCGGTTGGAGCATTTTATTGTTTGGGCTGCTATATCTTATCTATTGGCAGTTCGGGCATAAGCTGCGGCGAGGCGATGGGGCGCTCCTGTATTTCATCGCATACCCGTTAGGCCGCTTCTGGGTCGAATACTTCCGGCCTGATGCGTGGGTGATGGGGGAACTGGCTACTGCCCAGTGGATCGCGATCATCAGTGTTGCAATAAGCATAGCGCTCCTCGCTGTGCGCCACTACGGCTGGTCGGCCCAAAACAATCAGGACGAGTCTTTGATTGCGCTGAGCAGGCATAACGCCACGCCAGGTGTTCGCCTACCGGCGCAGGCCGCTTGAACTGCCTTTGCCTTTGAAAGCAAAGCAAGAAGAGATCGCACAGTGCGTCCGAGCGGGCGGGACCAAATGCCCGGAACCCTGGCGCAGAATGTCGTGCCACCAGTTGCGCGTTTGCGCATAAACCACCTCAGTCAGGCGACCATTTCGATATAGTAATCGAGAACTTCGGCGTCAAGGCGCCAGTTTTCGACGCGTACCGCGATCTTTTCCAGTTGCCTGTAGGCTAGCGCGCCGTTCTGGCTGACACATACCACCTCCACGACCGCCCGACTCAAAGTATCCTGACCATCAGCTTCACAGACCGATACATTGTAGTCGCGGCGCAATCGGGCGATTAGGGGTTTGACGATGCCCCGCTTCTCTTTCAGTGAACTGGTGAGGGGCAAGTAGAGTTCGAGGGTCAGATGCCCGATTGCCATATCACACTACCGCTGATGGGTCCAGTCCGGATCTGCGTAGCGGAGGCGGATGAGTTTGGCGCTACGCCGCAGCTCGCCGGACGAGAGAGTGCCCGGTTCGAGGTCTTGGTCCAGGGCTGACGCGAACCCTCCCGCCATTGCCGCAGCCACATGGGGAAATGCAAGCCGCTCCGAGTCGGGCGGCAGATCCATCGCTTCCGCCAGTGTGGCCGCTTGCTGGCGCAACTGTTGCCGCAGGCGGTCTTTGGCGGAGCACGAGAGAGCAAGGACGTCCACGAGGCGGGTGACGTCGCCGCAGAGGGGCAAGCTGCCGTGCTGAAGCACATAACCTTTGCGTCTGCTCTGGGCGCTGCCCATCAGTTTACGGCCCCCTGCGGTGATTTCATAGGCGCTAGGTGTCTCGAAGCAGGCGGCCGACAGTTCGCGTCCGGCACGCGTGCGACCGCCGGCCTTTTTGGCCGTGAGGCCCAGCGTTGAAAGACCGGAAAGCAGCGCGTTGCTGAATCGCAGGTAGGCGTCCATTACGCCCCCTGCCATGTGGGGATCTTGAGCTGGCCCGGCGACGGAATAGGTCAGTTCGTCGACATGCAGAATTGCCCGCCCACCGGTAGAGCGCCGCACCAGGTCGTAGCCGCGGTCGGCGACCTGAGTTTCGTCGACATCGGCTAGCTTCTGGTGGCGGCCCAGGCTGACGGTGGGAGGATTCCAGCGATAGAATCGCAGTGTGGGTAGAACGGTGCCGGCGGCCGCTGCCTCGGCGATGGCCTCATCGACAGCCATGTTGGCCGCGCCGGAGCGGGGAGAATCGTCAATGAGAAGACGCCAGGGTAAGGTTGACATTGCGAAACGCCGGTAGTTAATGGCCGGTGATGCGGAGCCTGAGATACATCCAGATCCTGAAATCTCTGAGTAGACGGCGACTGAACATCGACCGGGGCAGTTCAGCCAGCTTGCATGGGAATCTGTTCGACGCGGGCAGTGACTCCGTCCACCATGACTTCAACGCCTTCGACATTGTGGGGCCGTTTAAGCACAGCCAGCGCCACCGGCCCGGCCGTGGGGCTGTAACCGCTGCTGGTGACTGTACCGACAGCGCGATCGTTTACGCTGACGGAGGCGCCTTCCGCTAGGGGCCTTTCGCTCTGTAAGCTGACCAAAGTGCGAGTCACTTTGTCGTAGGTGAGTTGTCGAGCGATGATTTCCTGTCCGGTGTAGCATCCTTTGTTCTCGGCGCATACCCAGGTCATGCCCGTTTCCAGCGGAGAGAAAGCTTCAGTCAGTTCTTGTCCAGGTCGAGGTCGGCCCAGTTCGATGCGGCGGGCTTCGTAACTGTCGCTGTCGACGAGAGGCAGGGCTCCTGAGCGGGTCAACCGCTCCTGGAGCGCGTCCGACATTTGGACGGGTGCGATGATTTCGTAGCCGGGGAGGTCAAAGCGCTCCTGACGCAGGACGGTAACGCCGTCAGCTTCGAGGAACTGGTCGTCGGATGTCGGCTGGGGCAGTCCGGCGGCAAGAAGCGACTTCCCCGCTGACGGGCCGAGCAGGCGGAGGCGGCATAGGTTGCCGCTCTCGTCGGAGACGGTCACCTTGTCCATGAAGAATATTTGCCCTTGCAGGCGCTGGCGCAACGCATCTGCCTGTCCTTCTGACGGTAGCAGCAAGAGGTCCTCCTGGCGACAGAGGACGGAGAAGACGGCGTCGATGCGCGCCACGGGACTGGTGAGGATAGTCAGGGCGGCCTGCCCCGGCTGCAGGCGAGCAATATCGTTGGTTGTCATTCTTTGGAGGAAGTCGGCCCGGTCCCGATTCCCCAGAACGAGAACTCCGAAATTGGGCCGCGGCTGCAGGGCAGAACCGGAAGCCAGAGCCTGGTATTCACGGTCGCTCACAGAAACTGCAGTCAAATCACTCATAGGATCCTCCGAATCATTCTCTACTTTGGTTCCCGGTGTCACTCCCAGGAGGCTCTCCCCTTACACAAGCCAGAAGAACTGGCTACCAGTAAATGCTGGAGAGTGTCTTGCACGTGAATTGGAACCGGCTGACAGGCTCCAGAATCGACCTCTGTCAGTCCGCGTCGGGCTGTCATGGGGTACTATAGTTCATTCCGTGCGTATCCCACAGAACGAGAAAAGGACGAAGATGATTGAGGGGGTAATTTACCTCTATTCTCCTTCCTCAGTCTTCGCTGTCTGGCTCTCCAGGAATTTCAGCACCTGCCAGAACATCTCTTGGCCGGACTCGGTCATATCGTCGCCGATCTGAAGGTAATGGCTGACATCCTCATAGTATAACACCTCAACATAAACGCCTGAGGCCCGCAGTGCCTCTTCCAGTTCGTATGCCTGATTGATGGGAATTATGCGGTCTACATCGGTGTGGATGATCATGGTTGGCGGCAGCTGGGAGGCGGTGTAGACCGGCGAGTAGTAGAGGAAAGGCAGGGGATAGATGTTAGCCGGCCCCAGAGCAGGGATCACATATCGAAATCTTTCGGGAAGGGTCAGGCGGTGGGCGTAGAAGTCAGAGCTGCCGGAAAAGGCGTTGCTGATGCCGCCCAGCGTCAGCCAGGCAGCGAACTGGTCGCGCTCATCCCGCAACAGCCGGTTTACGATGGCGCTGCTGAAACTGCCTCCCAAAGCCACTGCCGGCGCGTCGGCCAGGTCAACGCCCAGGTGGCCGCCGCGGGCCAATGCCAATGCGAGACGAGCGTCCTCGGCATGGGCGGCCACATCCAAGCCCCACACACCGGAAGGGGAAAGCGCCAGGACCGAGTATCCGGCATCAGCCAGGGCCACATTTACCGGAGCCCAGTCGTCGACCCAACCGGGGAAGAGACCGAACAACAAGGGCAGCTTCTCACCGGAATCGGGGAATGGTCGATATAACCGCAAGGATATAATTCTGGCCCCTGCGCGGGTAAAGGCGATGGAGCGTTCCCAGGCCACTGCGCCGGCGGGAAAGGGGGCCGTCTTGGTAACCGGTTCGCTGACCCAAAGATCGGCTGCATCCGGTAAGGGGGCGGGCAGAGGGAGCGGCCTGTGCTTTTGCAGGGTGAGGGCGGGTGCGCGGGCCGTTTCGCCCGGCCGCACGGTGACTGGATAGGGGAGGCCAAAGGTGCCGCTGAGGGCAGTTTCGGCGAAGGTCGGGGCAATGGAGGCAGGCACGTACTGGCCGGGAGGGATGTTGTCGATACGATAGTGGCCAGAGTTGTCGGTGCGAGCGGTAAAGGGCGTGCCTGTGCGCGTGGCTACTAGGACGACAGCACCCGTAACCGGCTCACCCGCGAACAGGACCTGGCCGGAAAGGCTGCCCTTCTGTATGGAAGGAGGAGGCTCGACCGGGCCGCCCAAGCGTTCCTCGATCATATAACCGATCACATGCATCGTCGGAGAGGGTTCACAGGCCGCGAGCAGCGCGGCGAGCAGGAGGAGAAGGGCCAGCCGCGGTGGATTCGTTCGAATGCGGCAGAGGAAAGAACTGGCTGTATTCACTACGATGTCATATGGCAAATAGGTGGAGCATTGGGCGGCTTGACAGAGGCAGTATAACACGCCGTGAACAACGAAATCAAAGGAAGTTATCGGCAAGAGGTAGAGGGTACTGGCGGCGATGGCAGGTGAGTTGCGACCGCTGACATGGACAGCTATACTTGCATGCACTGGTCTCTCCAAGCTTACCAATTCATCAGTATCCAGACACAGGGCTTGCCTCGCTGCTTTTCGCAGTTGGCTAAGGAGTTCCTCGCTTCCGCCCGGCTGCGCGCCCCTGATCCGATGGAGGACTGACGAGCAAAAAACTCATCTAAAGGAGCCAACGATATGCCCTCAGTAGACTTTGGCTGGCACGCGCCATCCTTCCCGACGGACGGGAGCAGCGCCGACAGTTTCTTGGAACAGCTGCATTCACATCTTCAACTGATGGACGGCCATTTGACGTCTGTTTGGGTAGACGATCACGTGCATCCCTGGGGTACGTTTGTGCCGCGGGATACGCCAGCCACGGAGGTGGTGACGACACTGGCCTATTTGGCGGCCCGCTATCCGAGCTTTGACTGGGGGAGCCTGGTCCTCTGCCAGTCCTACCGGAACCCGGCGTTGACGGCAAAGATGGCTGCCTCTCTACAGTGGCTGACGGGGGGGCGCTACATTTTGGGGATTGGGGCCGGCTGGCTGGTGGAGGAGTACGAGGCATACAACTGGCCGTTTCCGCGTGCGGCTGCGCGCATACGCCAGCTGGAAGAGACGATTGAGATCGTCAAGCTTCTGTGGACGGAGTCACCTGCCAGTTACGAGGGACGCTACTATCGCATCGACAACGCTTACTGCCATCCGCAGCCAAGTCCGTTGCCGCCGGTGATGGTTGGCGGGGGCGGCGAGCAGTTGACGCTGCGCGTGGTGGCGAAACACGCTGACTGGTGGAATTTGCCGGGAGGGACACCGGAAACCTTTGCGCACAAATCGCGCGTGTTACGTGGGCACTGCGCGGCGGTGGGACGCGATTTCGATGAGATTCGGAAGACGATTTCGTTGCCCCCGATCGCAGTCCATCGAACGGAGTCTGTAGCCCGACAGCAGGCGGATGCGACCCCGTACGCTCAAGGCAGAGGGGCCCTGATCGGCACGCCGGACCAAGTGGCGGCACAGTTACAGGCGTATGTCGATGCCGGCGTCAGTCTGTTTCAGATTCGAATTGCCGACTACCCTGAAACTGCCGGTACGGAGTTGTTTCTCCAAGAAGTGCTGCCGCGTTTCGCGGATTGAACGTTAAGAGACCCGCACGGTTCCCTCGCGGTCTGGTTCCGTAGTTTGCTCACTGGTTTACGGCTCATGGACGAAAAAATAGGCGTTGGCATTGTAGGGTTGGGGCTGGCAGCGACGGCGCATATCAGGGGATATCTGAGCCACCCCGCGGCACATGTATTGGCGGTCTGTGACTCAGACCGCGGAAGGGCAGCAGCGTTTGGCGCGCGGTATGGTATCGAGCGGATATATACGTCTTTTGCGGATCTGTTGGCGGACGCCGATGTAGATTTGATCGATATTGCTACGCCTACTTTTTTGCACGCGACGATGACGCGGCAGGCTGCGCAGGCGGGCAAACACATCCATTGCGAAAAGCCATTCTGCCGCAGTGCGGCCGAAGGGATGGAGGCGGTGCAGGCGGCGGCGGAGGCCGGCGTCAAGCTGTTGGTGGGCGAGACATATGTCTTTCTTTCATCTCATATGAAGGCACGTGCACTCATCGAAAGCGGCGCTATTGGCCGCCCTCTGCAGATTCGGCAGCGTCACGGGGCATGGCGTCGACGGGCGCAGCACGAGTTACACATAGACGCGGAGGCGCGGGCGTGGCGGCTGGACGGCGAGCAGTCGGGCGGAGGGAGATATCCGTGGATTTTCGATCACGCGGTGCATTTCTTTGCGACTGCTGAGTATCTGATGGAGGACGCGACGATCGAGGAGGTCTACGCGGTGGCGGCGGCTGGAAGCAATGAGGGGAGGCGCGCGGGCGCGTCCCACGACCCATACCGGACGGCCGAGTTGGATATTCCCATAATCATCTGGCGCTACGCGGATGCGGAGAGGCAGGGCGTGTGGATGCGGGCGGACCCGCTCAATGGCAAGTATGACTCTATGTACGGCTTGAGTACAACCATTGTGGGCGAGACGGGCATGATCGAGGTGCTGGGAGAGGGAGGGCACAATCTGCTCTGGGAAGGGAAACAGCAACATCTGATTCTACACCGGGAGGGGCAAGAAACTGTGTGTTTCCGATTCGACGAAGGCGAAGATCAGGTGTGGGACTCGGAGATCAGCTACTATGGGCAGGGGCATGTTAGTCAGGTTCATCACCTGATCGATGCGATTCTCGATGATCAACAGCCGCGCTACGGCGGCGAGGACGGCGTGCACGCGGTGCGCTGTACGCTGGCACTGATCCGGTCGGCTGAGGAAGCAAGGCCGGTTCGGGTTGCAGAGGTAGACGAAACTTTCACGGCGTATGGGTAGGGCAAAGCCAAAGGTCGGGCCGAGGCAAAGTGAACGGCTCTGAAAGGACGACTGCACGTAGGCTTGTTTATACTAATCCGCATACAGTGTGTGTCTTGACAAACTCTACATCTTAGCCGCCATGCGGGCTCTGTGAAGGTGTATTCGGTTGGCAGCCGCCAGACTGGTTGGGGGGCACTGTTGGCATGCCACGATGGTGGGAAAGAACCAGCAACGTGGATAGCCAGGGCGGGGCGTTGCGGGGGCGCAGCCCCTGCACAAGGGAGGGCGCTTGCGCCCGACCGCCCATAATAAAACAATGAGGGGAGAGAGTGCACCTTTGCTTGCCTCGTTCAGGGTTGCGAATCAGTTGCGGCTGAGAAGTTGCGTAGGCTGCAAAAAATAGTTCAGATGTCTCACTGTTGAACCTGCATATTGTCCAAAGGAGGAGGAGTATGTCTAAAGGAGTTGATCTTCTCATTGATGCCCACGCGCTTGTCGGGGAAGGCCCGATCTGGGACGCCGATGCCAACGTATTATGGTGGTTGGATATCATGGCCAGCAAGCTATATGCCTACGACCCGGAAACGGGCAGTAACCGGGAGTGGGACGTGGGACAGCACGTGGGAACGGTGGTGCAGCGGGCGTCGGGCGGGCTGATGCTGGCTCTGCGGGACGGCTTTGCCGCTTTTGACCCGGACAGCGGCGCGCTGGAGATGCTTGCCGATCCGGAGGGGCATCTGCCGGGCAACCGATTTAATGACGGCAAGTGCGATCCCGCCGGCCGATTCTGGGCCGGTACGATGGCCTACGAAGATCAGGCGGATCAGGGAAGTGTTTATAGAATGGACACTGACCACAGCGTTCACAAGATGATCGGTGATATCGGTATTTCGAACGGCATCATCTGGAGCCTGGATGAGAAGACGATGTACTACACCGATTCGCTGGATTTCGCCATTCGCGCGTATGACTACGACGACGGGACGGGCGCTATCAGCAATGAACGGGTGATAATCAGTATTCCCGAAGAGATGGGCTTTGCTGACGGCTTTACGATCGACGAAGAAGGGATGCTGTGGGTGGCACATTATGGGGGAAGCCGTGTGCGGCGCTGGAATCCGGATACGGCTACAGTGTTGGCAGAGTTCGAATTGCCGACATCCAGTATTACGGCTTGCGCGTTCGGCGGTGCGAATCTGGATCAGCTTTACATCACCAGCGCTTCGTTCCGGATGAGCGACGCGGAGAAGGCAGAACAGCCTCATGCGGGCGGGTTTTTCGTAGCGGATGTGGGTGTGCGCGGCGTTGCAGCAGACAAGTTTGGGGGCTGAGGGGCAGACGAAAACGCTCTCAAGCGGTTGCATCGGGAACATATTGGCCGAACATTTCGTCCCATTATCCAGGCTTATTGCAACATGCTGAGATGGCGGGAGTGTGATCAGTGGGACGAACTCGACAGTTATTTCCGGTATTGCTGGTTCTGTTTGGGCTGACTTGCGCAGCTTGCGGGGCTGCCTCGATGGAGGACGGAGTCTTTAATGAATCGTTCGCGGAAAGCGCTCCCGCGATGGCGACTGAAGACGAATCCGCGGCACAGACTGCAGGTGATGGCGCGGCTGATAGTGTAGTAGAGACCCGCCAGATCATCGCCAATGCCAACATTTCGCTAGTTGTAGCGAAGACGGAGGCGGCGATGGCGGGCGTCGAGCAGATCGCGACTGATTTGGGCGGGTATCTGTCAGATGTCGATATATCCAAAGGGAGGTACGGCCAGACAGAAGAGCTGCGCGGCTCGATGACGCTGCGGGTGCCGTCTGTCAGCCTGGAGGAGGCGCTGGAGCGGTTGCAGGCGCTGGCGACGGATGTGAACTATCTGAATATAAACCGGCAGGATGTGACCGACCAGTACAGCGATCTCGATGCGCGGTTGCGCAATCTGCGGGCTACGGAGACGGAGTTGCTGGCGCTGCTGACGGAGGTGCGGGAAAGGCCGAATGCCAAGGTAGAGGACATTCTGGCCGTGCATCGCAGCCTGACGCAGATCCGGGGAGAGATTGAGACACTGCAGGGGCGCAAGAACCTGCTGGACAATCAGATCGGTTTTTCGACGGTGTGGGTTGAGTTAATCCCCGACAGCATCAACCGGCCAATTGTGGAAGAGCCGTGGAGCGCGAGCGGGCCGGTGCGGAACGCGCTGCGGGCACTGGTTTCGACGTTGCAAGGGTTGCTGACAGCGCTTATCTGGGCAGTCATTTACTTGACGCCACTGCTGCTGGTTGTGCTGGTACCGCTGGCGATTCTGATTTGGCTGGTGCGTTTTTGGGTGGTACGGCGACGCAGGAACGAGGCTTAGCGAAGCTGAACGAGGATGAGGCGACGCGCAGTCGTGTTAGCCTTTGAGCGCGCCGAAGGTCAGGCCGCCGGTGATATATTTCTCCAGGGCCATGCCGGCTGCTACCACGGGGATGACGCTGACGAGGGAGATTGCGCTCATGTTCCACCATTCGGTGTAGCCGGTCTGGCTGACCTGCATGGTCATGAAGAGCGGGATGGTGATGGCTTCACGGAAGGTCAGGGTGAGGGCGACGAGGTATTCGTTCCAAGCGCCGATCAGGGAGAGGACGAATACGGCCACGAGGCCGGGCGCGGCCAGGGGCATGGCGATGCGGAAGAGGACGCCGAGACGGTTGGCCCCGTCTATCATGGCGCTTTCCTCGATTTCGATCGGCAGCCCTTCGAAGAAATCGCGCATAACCCAGACGATGAAGGGAATCGCACCGCTGCTGTAGACGATGATCAGTGACAGACGGGTGTCAAGCAGGCCCAACTCGCGAAACATCACAAGAAAGGCGAGAATAAAGAGCGCGCCGGGGAACATGCGCTGGGACATGAAGCCCAGAACGATGGAATTGTTGCGGCCGCCGTAATCGAAACGGGCCAGAGCATAGCCGGCGCATGAGCCGATTAGCAGGGCGATCGTCGACGAGATGAAGGCGATGAGCACGCTGTTCATAAAGGGATCGAGGAACCAGGTGAGCCGGTCTACGAAGAGGTAACGCCAGGCGTGCAGCCCGGGTTGAAAGTCGATAAAGGGCATGTAGGTCGCCCTGATCGACATGTCAATGGCGTTCTTGAAAGAGGTGATCACCACCCAATACATGGGGAAAAGGAGGATGAACGACCAAAACAGCAGAATGACGTAGGATACGATCGTGCGAAACCGTTTCTGTGCACTGAGTCCCATCAGTCCTTCCCCATCGCTCTTCTTGTCATAACCAGGTATGCCCCGCCGAAGATCATCAGCACCAACAGCAGGAAGTAGGCCTGGCTGCTGCCAAAGGCCAGATCTCCGCCTTTGACACCGGTGCGATAGATGGCGAGCGTCACTGATTCGGTGGCTTGCCCTGGCCCGCCGCCGGTCAGCACCATGATAATCTCGACGACTTTGAAAGCATCGATAATACGAATCAGGAGCGCCGTCATCGTGATCGGCATGATGAGGGGTACGGTGATGCGCCAGAACCCCTGCAACTGATTGGCGCCATCTACGCGGGCGGCCTCGTGCAGGTCGGGCGGCACCCCTTTCAGCGCGGCCAGCAGCATCAGGATCATGAAGGAGCTCCACTGCCAGACGTCAATGGCCATCAGCGCGACCATCGCCCAGGTGGGACTGGTCAACCAGGGAACGCCTTCAAAGCCCATATTACGCAGGATGTCATTGATGGGGCCGATGTCCTCCTGGAACAACATGCGGCCAACGATAAAGGATACGACGACCGGACTGACCATCAGAGGCATCAGGAACCAGGTGCGAAACAGTTTCTGGCCGCGGGTAATGTTGTTCAGCGCCAACGCGACCGTCAGGCCGATGATCAGTTGTGCGGGCACTACCCCGAGCATGAAGACGACGGTATTGCGCACAGTGCGCCAGAAGGAGCGGTTGCTCAGCAGCTTCTCGAAATTGGCCAAACCGATAAATTTGGTCTCGAAGTCACCGATGCGGTAGAGGTGCAAGTCCGTAAAGGCGGCGTAGAGGGTCCACAGCACGGGGATCGCCAGCAGGATGAGGATGATGGCGACTGCTGGCAGCAAGAAGATCCACTTCCAGTAGTTATCCCGGATTTCGAAGCGAGAGCGTTTCGAGGGGTAGATTCGGGGTTCAGTTGCCATGAGTACGCTACGTGTTCCACCGGCTGGTCCGACCGCTACGCCGAGAAGAGAGAAAAGTGCTATGGTTCGCGGTCAGAGGCCAGCAACCGGCGGTGACACATCGCCACCGGCCACTGACCTCTGACACAATTCTTACGGTTACTTGCCCAAGGTGCGGGCGTACAGTTCGGCCTGATGCTGGAGGCCACCCATGCGTTCGCTAATCTCGTTGAAAGCGGCCGCGACTTCGTCCAAGGCATCCTGGGGCGGAAGTTCATTGGCCAGCGCCTTGGAGACACCCAGTTCAAGCGCGTCGCGATACTGCACCCAGCCGCCGAAGGCCTGGTCGGTGACGGCGTTGGGATGGTCGAGGGTTTCGCGGGCGGCGTTCAGATAGTCCATCGCTACTTCTTCGCCCAACTGCAGGGGGCCAGTGGCAAATTCTTCTACGGCTTCCATCTGGCTGAAGCGGTAGGGGCTGGCGCCGGTGAGGTCGGTGACGAAGGCCAGGCCACTTTCGGGCTTGGTCAGATGGGTGACAAAATCCCAGACGGCATCGTAAGCCAGGTCGTCAACCTGAGCGGAGACGGCGATTACCCAGCCGCCGAAGGCGTGGAAGGGCGCATGGCTGGGCACGTCGAAGTAGTCCCATTCGCCCGACTTGGAGTTGAAGACCTCGTGAGAGCCGGGCAGGATGTTGTAGCCCTGCAGGCCCTGGATGACGGAGGTCTCAGGGGCGGTGGCGCTAGTGACAGCGTCCCAGTTGTAAGTCTGGGCGACGCGCCCACCGTTCATGGCATTAAGGGAGTCACCATAGGTGAAGTTGGTGCCGCCGGGAGGCGCCCAGGTCTGCATTTCTTCGACCCATTCGGTCAATGCACGGACGAAACCGGGATTGTTAAGGCGGGCTTCGCCGGTGTCGAGGTCGATGAAGTAGGAGTCGTCGTCGGGATGCTTGGCGTAGGCGGTGGCGCGAGAGTTGAAGCCCCACCAGAGGGTATCGCCGCGCTTGGTCATGCAGGCGGCTCCGAAGTCGTCGTCCTCGCTGTTTTCGTTCCAGTCCCAGCCGGTGAAGAATTCACAGATATTGCGCCATTGGTCCCAGGTCACGGCGCCTGTATCAGGCGAGAGATCGTAGCCAAAGGCGTCCTTGAAGCGGCTGTTGTTGTCTTCGTTGGCGAAGAGATCTTTGCGGAAGGAGTAGTAGTGGATATCGCCGTCGTAGGGGAGGGCGTAGATCTTGCCTTCCCAAGAGAGGGTATTGACGATACCGGGCAGGACGTCGTCAAAATCGATGGCCTCGAGGACCAGGTCCGGAATTTCCTGCAGTGCGCCGGCGCTGATGACATCAGCACGGGCGTTGCTGGGGAACTGGAAGATGTCGGCCAAGTAGGTGTCAGTGGCGACGGACTGCATAATCTTGTCGGTCAGCTCCTGCTGGCCGAAGGCGCCACGTTCGAGTTCGTAGCCATTTTCCTCTACCCACGGCAGCATGAATGCTTCGACGCGGGCGCCCATGCCGTCCAGACCGGCGTAGCGGATTACGATCTTCTCTGTGGACATGGCTTCGCCGCCGCCGGCGGGTGCGGCGGGCGCGGCACAGGCGGCCAGGGCAACGGCGCCGGCAGCGCCACCGGCCAAGCGGAGAAATTGACGTCGACTAAATCTGTTTTCCATTCTTCTTGTCTCCTTGAAAATGCGAAATGGATATAGGGATATGGCAAATGAGATAGTGCTCTAGTTTGGAGCGATTTACAGGGAGATGGGTACAAAAACGAAGTGCCGAGCTTAAGCAAATACCAAGAAAGAAGTCTAGCGGAAAGAAACAGGATTGTCAAAAAATAGGGAGTCTCATTTTTCGCAGACGGCAGTTGAATCTTCCGCTTCGAACCAGTATACTGCGACACAGGGCGGAAGGGCAGCCGGTAGTAAGGTAACGCAAGACAGGAAAGTCCAGGATTCGCTTCCTAACAGGAGGAGAGAGGGATGCAATACGTGAATTTCGGCAGCGCGGGTGTGAAGGTTTCGCGGGTGGCGCTGGGGTTGGGTCTACGGGGGCAGGGAAACGAAAAGGAGGCACGCAATCTAGTCGCGGCCGCGCTGGACCAGGGGGTGAATCTGTTTGATTGCGCCAACGTCTATGGTCTGTCGGACGATCGGGCAAACAGAGGGACGTCGGAGGAGCTGTTAGGGAAGGCTCTGCACGGGCGACGCGATGAGGTGGTGATAACGTCGAAGGTGCGCGGGGCGATTGGCGACGGTCCTAACGACATAGGGCTTTCGCGTTACCACATTCTGCGCGAGGCGGAGCGTTCGCTGCGGCGGTTGAATACAGATCGGATCGATGTCTACTTGATCCATGGTCTGGACGAAACTACCCCGGTAGAAGAGACGTTTCGGGCACTGGACAGCCTGGTGCAGCAGGGAAAAGTGCGCTATGTGGGCATCTGCAATCACCAGGCGTGGCAAATTGTGCAGACGCTGCGGGTGCAGGAGCGGCTGAATGCGGCGCCGCTGATCACGGTGCAGAATCCCTATAATTTGCTCAACCGGGAATTGGAGCGGGAGATGTTTCCGATGGTGGCGGAGATGGGGCTGGGGGTGATGGTTTACAGCCCGCTGGCGGTGGGTCTGCTGAGCGGCATTTACCGACGGGATACGATGCCGGAGGAAAATAGTTTGTGGGGCGGGCGGCGCCGGCACGCTATTCAGGATGTCTTGCGGGACAGGGCGGCGGACGTAGTTGAGGAGGTAGTTGCTGTGGCTGAGCGGTTGGGGGCGACGCCGGGCCAGGTTTCGCAGGCGTGGATACTATCGCATCCGGAAGTGACTTGCATAATCTCCGGCGCAGATGTGCCGGCACATATAGAGGACACGGCCGGCGCGGCGGGTCTGGAATTGCCGGCGGAGGATATCAGGCGGTTGAATGTAGTGTCAGCGGGGCTGCAGACGGTCTTGGATGGGTCGATTTTTGAGCCGGACCGGTGAGGGATTGGGTTTCGGCGAAAAGTAACCGTTTGAGGTGTTTGTCTCAGGGAGACGCGTCGGCGTCTCAGGCAACGTCCTGTGGTTGGAGATGTTCAATCTCGATATTGATCCCATTCCACTTTTCGCGGAGGTATTCGGCGACGAGGCGCCGGTGACAGTGGTGGGGCTTGTGCTCGCTGCATAGGAGACAGGCGTTGTCGAAGAGTTCCGGCTGGAACTCTTCTTCGATTTTGCGGGCAAGCATGAGGGCACGAAATGAACGCTCATAAGCATCCCACGGTCCCTTCTTTTTCTTGAAGGCGTCGAGGATGTCCTGGGTAGGCGCGAGTTGGGGCAGGTGGAGGTAGTCGATCTCGCCTAGTTCGCGCAGGAAATACTGGAGATCTTTCTGCTTGGCAAAGCCGGAGAGTTGCGATCGGTTGTTGAGGCGAGTATCAATCAGGGTGCGTACCCCAGATTTCTTGAGCTGAGTAAAGAATGTCTCGGCGCTCTTCTGGGTAAAGCCGATTGTGAAGAGTTTCATGTTACATTTCGTCAGTTGAATCTTCGAACCTTACTCCTCTCAATTCAGTAATCCGATCCAGAAATTCGAACTAGACTACCACGGCCATGCCTTCGTTGCCGGTGTCGGCGGCGCCGGAGAGCGCGCCGGTTAGGGGGTCGATGTGGAGGGCGTGGACCAGAGCCAGGCCGCCGTGACTGTAGGGAATGTGGGCGGCAGGATGGCGCTTGGTGACTTCGTCGAGGACCCAGATGGGGATGCGGCGTTGACAGGTTATGGCGTCGAGCTGGCAGTCGAAGCGAGGGGCGTGAACGGCCCGCTCGATATCCATCCCGAAATCGATGACGTTGAGGATCACCTGCAGGACAGAGGTGATAATGCGAGTGGCGCCGGGCGCTCCCAGGACGAGGAGAGGCTGGGCGTCGCGGTTGGGGGATTCTTTGCTGTAGACGATGGTTGGGGTCATGCCGGTGGTACGGCCTTTGCCGGGAGCGATGGAGTTGGGATGGCCGGGCAGGGGGTGGAAATTGACCATCGAGTTGTTGTACATGAAGCCCAGCCCCGGGGTGATGACTCCCGATGATGCGCCGAGCGAATGGGTGAGTGAGACGCAGTTGCCCTGGGCGTCGATTACGGAGAGGTGGGTGGTGTGCGGGGTCTCGGGCTGGGAGGGATCGGGGTCGATAGGCTGGCCGCTGTCGATGCGCTCGCGCCAGAAGACGGCCCGCTCGTGCGACATCATCCAGTCGAGAGGGACATCTTCGAAGTCGGTGTCGGCCATGTGCGGGTTGCGGTCGGCGAAGGCAGCTTTCATTGCGAGGCCGACGGTGTAGATGTAATCGGCCGAATTGTGGCCCATAGCGGCGAGGTCGTACTCCTCCAGGATGTTGAGGATGGCGATCAGGGTTGGGCCGCCGTGGGGCGGTGTTGCGCTGGTGACGCTGTGGCCACGGTAGCTGCCCCGCACTGAGGCATCTTCGCGCATTCGGTATTGTTCGAAGTCCTGCCGGGTGACGAAGCTGCCGTTGGCTGCCAGGTCGGACGTCATGCGCTCCATCAGTTGACCGTGGTAAAAGTCTTCACTGCCATGTTGGACGATGTGGCTGAGGGAGTCGGCGTAGTCCGGGTTGCGAAGAATTTCGCCGGTGTCATAGGGTTGGCCATCCTCGCGCAGGTAGATGCGGCTGGCCTCGGCGTTGCTGCGGATATAGTCCCGCAGGCTCATTCCCTCCCAGTACTGGTTGGAGCGTTTCCAGCCGACGGCGAGGGAATCGGAGACGACAAAGCCGTCGTGAGCGGTGCGGATGGCCGGTTCGGCGGCCTGGCCGAAGTCGATGGTACCCCAGCGATCGAGCAGGCTGGCGAACATCTTGACGGAACCGGGGGTACAGACGGATGTGTAACCGGCTTCATTGACATTGCCTTTGAGGAAGTAGCCCCAGCCGCCAGGATTGGGGCGGATGAGCTCGTCGACCCACATATCGTCCTGCACGAGGGCGCCGGCCAGCGCGGGCGCGTCGATCCCGAGAGAAACTGCTTCGCCGGCCAAGTGCAGATTGATGACGGCGTAACCGCCGATGCCGCACATTTGCGGGGTGACGACGGCCTGCACGAGTGCGGCGGTGACAGCGGCATCGATGGCATTTCCGCCGGACATGAGGACCTTGGCGCCGGCTTCTACGGCGAGCGGTTGCTGGGCAGAGATTGCGGCAGGCATAGAATTCAGGCTCCTATTGGGAAAGGTGGAGTTAGCGTGGAGTCGCTGCCAGTCAGTATAGCGCGGTCAGGGGAAGATGGCGACTGCGGTTAGAGAGAGCAGACGATGCGAATGTTGGTTGCGGTGAGTTCACTCTGGTCCCGTTCGGAGGGGATGAGCCGAAATTCGAAAATATGTTCTCGGCTTGGAAGGTAGTCTTTAACTGAATCATCCTGCATCATCGAGAAATGAAAGAAGGCGCTTTCATAGGGAGATTCTGGGTTCTTGCGTTTGTCTACTAACCACAGGTGGGGCGACACCTTGGTAAGGAAGCGCATGTAGCCAAAGCCTTTATCCTCGTTGTAGTAGTAACACCAGCCGCGCACAGTAGAATCAGGTTGGCCCCACTCGGCCGCGCCATTGGGTAAGGGGAGGAGATTGGGGATCAGATAGCCGGACATGAACAGATCGACCTCTTGACGAAGATTGCCGGAAACATTGTCGAAGGCGACCACTTCGACGCGGCAACCCTTATTCTGAAGCGCGCGGACGACTTGGACGAAATCGCCGTCACCGGTTGCGATCAGCACTCTGTCGAGGTTTTCGGATTGGAGCAGCGCGTCCACCGCCAGGTCCAGGTCGGAATTGGCCTTGGCATAGCGGTTGCCGGCTTCGTCATCGTACCAGCGGACTTGCTTGATAATCACTTTATATCCGAGATCCCGAAGTGCTGAGTGAAAGCGGAACGCACCAACGCGGTAGTCGAAATCCCATTGGGCGCGTTCGGTGTCGTGGGTTACGTAGGCATTCAGACGCACTGGTTCACCCATATCCCGGCAGGCAAATTCGCGCAAAACATCATACTGCATGCGTGAACCGCCGTTGCGATAGATGTTGGCGGCATCAACATAGACTCCGACCTTTACCTGCGACTGGTGCCAAGCCATATAAAATCCCTTTGAAAAATGTGACTAAACTGTGAGTGAGTAACTGTTTGAAAATAAGTATAGCTTCTGTACAACCAAATTATACTTCAAAGTTGCTGATCTGTACGAGTGATATGAAAGATGATAGGGCAGAGTAGCGGTTTTTCAGCCTTTGTGAGCAGGCATATTCGGTTATTGTATATTGGACGGGTTCGGGTAAGATAGAACGGACTTGGGCCAAGGATTGGCAGCGGAAGATCGGAGGCGGGGTTGCGCCTTTGGAGCGAACCGCCCAGTTAGAGGAACAGCAATAATGTTAAGGGCACTTCTGAGAATATCCGGGCTCATTGACAGACTTTCGGAGTTTGTCGGTGGCTTGTCGGTGCAGCTAGTGATCATAACGGTGGCAGTTGGATTCTACAATGTGCTGGTACGCTATCTCGGGAGTTACATAGGCGTGCAGCTGTCCTCCAATCTATTTATCGAGTTGCAATGGTATCTGTATTCACTGGTATTTTTTCTGGGATTCGCCTATATCCTCAAGAACGGTATCAATGTACGGGTAGATTTCATTTATGCGAATTGGAGCAGGAAGCGGCAAGCGCTTGTGGACTTTTGGGGACACTTGCTCCTACTCGTGCCTTACTGCGTTATAGGCATTTGGGTGACCGTAAATCCGGTGATTACTTCCTGGCGACAGTGGGAACAGTCGCCAGATCCGAGTGGTCTACCGCGTGCGCCACTGAAGACGATGATAATCGTCGCCTTTGTACTATTACTGTTGCAGGCGATATCGGAGTTGATCAAACTGTTCGCGGTTTTGCGAGGGGCGGAGGATGAGATTGAAGAGTTGGCGGAGCACCAGGAGGCACTACGGATAGAATAGGGGCACGCGGTGCATTTGCAGTAGTGCGCGGCTGGACGTTGGACTGATGCAGTTGTAGTGGGTTCGTGATCACACGGGTTATACCAAAGGGAGTGGCTATGGGGTTGGAATGGCTGGCGCTGGTGATGTTCGTACTGTTCTTTGTGCTGATCCTGTACGGATATCCAGTGGCGTTTTCTTTCGCGGGGACCGCCTTCGTCTTCATGTTGATCGGCTGGGCGTTGGGCATCTTCAACATGAATTGGATCAAGTTGTTGCCCAACCGCTGGTTCGGTACGATGTCGGACTTTACGTTACTGGCAATAATATTTTTTGTCTTTATGGGGGCGATCTTTGAGAAATCGGGGCTGGCTGAGCGGCTGTTGACGACGGTCGGCATATTGCTGGGATCGTTGCGGGGCGGACTGGCGCTGGCGGTTGTATTGGTGGGGACATTGCTGGCGGCGGCAACAGGAGTGGTCGCGGCAACAGTTATTGTGATGGGACTGTTGTCACTGCCGATCATGGTGCGCTATGGATATAATCATAGGCTGGCGACAGGAATCATTACGGCGTCGGGGACTATGGCGCAGCTGTTGCCGCCCAGCCTGGTCCTGGTGGTGCTGAGCGATCAGATTGGAGTGGGGGTGGGTGACCTGTTTGTAGGGGCGTTGATTCCTGGGTTGATCCTTTCCGGCCTTTACGCTTTGTACGTGATTGGGATCGCGATAGTTCGTCCGCAGGACGCGCCGGCTCTGCCGCCAGAGGCGCGCACGGTACAAGGCGCGGCGCTGATGCGCCAGACGTTAGTTGCAGTGGTTCCGCCAATTCTGCTGATTTTTTCAGTGTTGGGCAGCATTTTTCAAGGTATCGCCACACCGACCGAAGCAGGGGCGGTTGGAGCAATCGGCGCCTGCATACTCACTGCGTTCAACCGCAATTTGAATTGGAAGCTGATCAAGGATGCAGCCCGCTCTACGGCCAATATTACCGCGCTGGTAATAATGATTTTATTCTGTTCGACCTTTTTCGGGCTGGTCTTCGACCGACTGGGCGGACAAGATTATGTGCAGGCCCTGCTGACAAGTCTACCGGGCGGATTCTGGGGATTTGTGATTGTGGCCAACATTGCAATCTTTCTGTTGGGCATTAATCTGGAGTTTATTGAAATCAGTTTTATCGCCATGCCTCTGTTTGTGCCCGCGGCGCTGGAGCTGGGTTTTACAAATGCGCAGATGGTCTGGTTCGGGGTGATGATGGCGATCAATTTGAATATGGCGTTCATTTCACCGCCAGTAGGATTTTCGCTGTTTTATTTGCAAAGCGTGGCGCCGCCGGAGGTGAAGACCGCGGACATTCACAAGGGCGCGTTGCCGTTTATGGTGCTGCAAGGCATAGCCCTTTTGATCGTGATCCTGGTTCCGGAGACGGTTACCTGGCTGGTGGACACTGCATCATAGGTGACGCAGACGCAAAAGGGGCGAGCGTTTCTCACGCTCGCCCCTCTTTTTGTGCAACTACAAGAAAACTGGCGTCACTGCGCGAACATTACCGGCTTCGGCCCACGTATTGCAGGTAACCGCGCTCGGCCAAGCCGTGCCAGGCCTGAATCGCGTCGCGGAAGGCGGACCATTCCTTGAAGATCGATGCGAACTCGGGGTCCGCGGCGGCGGTCTCGGCGAACAGTTCGGAAGCGGCCTCTTCGGCAGCCTTCATTACGTCGTCGGGGAAGGGCAACAGTGTGACACCGCCGGAGTCGATCAGGCGGTTCAGAGCAGCCGGGTTCCTGGCGTCGTAGCGGGCCATCAAACTCAAATTGGCCTCGTATGCGGCGGACTTGAGCGCTTCCCGGTACTGCGGCGGCAGGTTGTTCCACTCGTCCAGATTGATCTGGATCTCCACGGAGGAGCCTGGATCCCACCAGCCGGGGTAGTAGTAGTAGCTGGCGACCGTATGGAAGTTCATTAGCTCGTCTTCATATGGCCCTACCCACTCGGCGGCGTCGATGGCGCCGCTCTGCAGAGCCTGGAAGATCTCACCACCTGACAACAACTGCACGGCTACACCTAACCGCTCCATAACCTGGCCAGCAAATCCAGGAATGCGCATTCTCAACCCTTCCAGGTCTGCGACGGAACTTATCTCCTTATTGAACCAACCCCCCATCTGGACACCGGAGTTGCCGGCCGGGAACTGAATGATATTGAACTGGACCGCATAGGCCTCATGCAATATTTCCAGTCCTCCGCCTTCATACAACCAGGCGTTCTGTTGACGGGCCGTCAGACCGAAGGGCAACCCTGAGCCAAATGCAGTGATCGCACCCCTGTTGGCATAGTAGTGGGAGACGGTGTGGCCGATGGGGACGGTGCCTTTTTCGACGACGTTCAACACTTCCAGAGGGGGCGCCAGCTCACCGGCGGCGTGGGGCCGGATTGTGAACTTGCCGTCTGTCAGGGCAGCGACGCGATCGGCGACCAAATGCGCACTCCAGAAAATTGAATCGAGATTGGCCGGCCAACTGGTGGCCATTTGCCACTCGATGTTCGGCAGGCTGGCGTCTTCCGCCACGGCGCGTTCGACCTGAGCCGGCGGGATGATGCCGGCCTGCTCGCAGCCAGCAATGCTTAGGGCGGCAGCGCTCGTCGCGGCCAGCCCAAGGAATTGTCTCCGCTTCATTGCGGCTTTCTCCTTCCCCTGCGCGTCAGCAGGAAAAGCCGGGGGAGTCACAGTTATCGTGTGCATGGTTGATTGAAACGGGGAAGCCTTATGCTGCGCTTCCCCGTGTCCTGTCTATTCATATTTTCAGATAATATACGCAATTCATGCGCAAATTACCGGCTTCGGCCTACGTATTGTAGGTAGCCGCGCTCGGCCAGACCGTGCCAAGCCTGAATCGCAGAACGGAAGGCGGACCATTCTTTGAATATCGAGGCGAAGTCGGCGTCATCGGCGGCGGTCTCGTCGAACAGCTCGAAGGAGGACTCTTCGGCAGCCTGCATCACATCATCCGGGAAGGGTAGCATCGTGATGTCGGCGTCATTGATCAGGCGGCTGAGCGCTGCCGGATTCTTGGCATCGTAGCGCGCCATCATGGTTGTATTGGCGGCGTAGGCGGCGGTCTTGAGGACCTCCTGATACTGCTCAGGCAGCTTGTTCCACTCGTCCAGGTTGATCTGGATCTCGAGCGATGGGCCCGGCTCCCACCAGCCTGGGAAGTAGTAGAAGCTGGCGGCTTTGTGGAAGCTCAGCTTTTCGTCATCGTAAGGGCCGACCCACTCGGCGGCGTCGATTGCGCCGGTCTGCAAGGCCTGGAAGATCTCCCCGCCGGGCAGCACCTGGACGGTTACGCCCAAGCGATCCATGACGCGGCCGCCGAGGCCGGGGATACGCATCTTCAACCCTTCCATGTCGGCGACTGAGTTGATCTCCTTATTGAACCAGCCACCCATCTGCACGCCGGTGTTGCCGGCGGGGAATTGGATGGTATTGAACTTTTCGGCGTAAACAGCTTGCAGCATTTCTAGGCCGCCGCCTTCATACAGCCAAGCGTCCTGCTGGCGGGAGGTAAGGCCGAAGGGCATGGCTGTGCCGAAGGCTGTGATCGGGCTCTTGCCCACGTAGTAGTAGGAGGCTGTATGGCCAATGGGCACGGCACCCTCTTCGACGACATTCAGCACTTCGAGTCCGGGCGCCAGCTCGCCGGCGGCGCGGGCCTCAATCTGGAACTTGCCTTGCGTCATGGCTGCCACGCGCTGGGCAACCGTCTCGGCGCCGCCAAAGATGGTGTCGAGAGCCGGCGGCCAACTGGTGGCCATCTGCCATTCGATTTCGGGGAGGCTTGAATCATCTGCCACGGCGCCTTCGATCTGACCGGGCGTCATGACACCGGCCGTTTCACAGCCGGCAACGGTCAGGGCGGCTGCGCCTACCGCACCTGTTGCGGCCACTTTCAGGAATCTTCGTCGATCCATTTCGATTTTCTCCTTGCGCTTAGAAATGTATAGAAAGAGTATGTGCGAAAAGCACCGTAATTGTACTCAGGCCGGGGCATTCTTACAAGAGCAGACATTGACAGGTGTCGGGTAGCAGAAGGTGGTGTGTTTTGCCGGAGAGGAGCCGGTGTCGGGCACAGTTTCTGCGTGATGTTAGCGTCGAAAACCGGCCCGAATGGCGACGGTTGCCTGAACTGCCGGAGGCAGCGCTAGTTGGATGCGGGGTTCAATCCTCAGCGTTCCAGTCCTGGCCGTCAAGATGTGCGCCGAAGGACATATAGGCAGTGGTGCCGCCGTCGACGTAGATGGTCTGGCCGGTGACGAATTCTGCGCCGTCGGAGGCGAGGAAAGCGGCTAGAGGTCCGATGTCTGCCGGTTCGCCCAAGCGGCCCCAGGGCACGGTGGCTTCGAAGATTGCGGGGTTGTAGTCGGGAATGTCCTCGTGGTAGCGGGGCACTTCGATGAGACCTGGGGCGATGGCGTTGACGCGCACTTTTTGCGGAGCCAGTTCGACGGCCAGATGGCGGGTGAGTGCAGCGACAGCGCCCTTGGTGGCGGCGTAGACGGCGTAATCGGGGACGCCTGCGTGGGCATGCACTGACGCAAGGTTGATCACTGAACCGCCGCCGTTCTGCAGTATATAGGGCAACGCTTGTTGGGTGCAGAAAACCTGACTGCGCACGTTGATGGCGAAAAGCTTTTCGAAGTGGTCGGGGGTGATTTCGGCGATTGAGCGCGTTTCGGTCAGGCCGGCGTTGTTGACAAGTACATTGAGGCCGCCGAGGAATTCGGCAGCGGTCTCTACGACTTCGGTGCAGACTGCGGCCGATAGGGTGAAATCGCCTTGGACGGCGGCGGCTGTTCCGCCGGCTGCCTGAATCTGCGCAACTGCGGCGGCGGCGCCCTCGTCGCTGAAGGGGTAATGACAGACTACGGCTGCACCTTGACGGGCCAGTTCGAGGGCGATGCCCTGGCCAATTCCGCCGCGATCGACGCCGGTTACGAGCGCCCGTTTGCCGGCGAGGGTATCCTGGCTGCTCATTTCACTTCTCCAGCTTATGGATTGAGCGTAGAGACAATAGGCGCGGAGGGCCCTTTCACGCCACAGTCAACTTTCATATTCATGTCGGCCTTTATTTCTCATGTTGCTTCAGATAGGAAAGGCTCTGTCTGATACCCCTTAACGGATCGCTGCCGCCGCGAAATTCGAAGATGTAATAGACGCGCTGGGGAAGACGGTTGAGCGCGGTGAGAATGTCGGTGAGTGGCAGCACGCCTGCGCCGAGGTGGATTGGGGGATCGGCGGGATTGGCGGTTTTGTCTTTCAGATGGGCGGCGATGATGTGGTCGGCGAGCGAGTCGATTGCGGCGACCACATTCTGGCCGTGGTTGGGATAGTTTCCCATATCCAGATTGGTCCGGAGGGCGGGCGAGGCCAAACGGGTCAGGGCGCCTTGGATCTCGGCCAGCGTGCCACCTGGTGTGCGGGCATAGTTTTCGAGGGCGATGATCGTGCCTTGTGCGGCGGCGTATTCGACTGTTTGGTGGGCGCGAGCCCAGGCGGGGTCGTCGTCAGCCGGGGGTGTTTGACCAGGGAAGAAACGCACGATGGGCGCGCCCAGGGTTGCGGCGGCGTCGATGTCCTGGCGCAACTGCAGCGAGGCTGCCGCGTCGCCGAAGAGGGTGGCCTGTGTGGCGTATGTGACCAGGAGCCCGGCATCGGCGATGCGTCGGGCCGCCTCTGCCAGCTCGTCGTGGAGCCGGGGCCAAGTTTCGCGCCGCAGTTCGACGCCATCGGCGCCGGTTTGAAGGGCGATATCGATGACTTCCCAAACGGAGCGCTGGCCGCTTTTGAGCTCATCCTCAAACTGCATGGCAGAGATCAGAATTGGTCTATTGGAGGATCCCGCTGCGTCCGCATCAGGGGCGGCGCGCTCTGATTGGCTGGTCAAGATCGCTTCTCCTGGAGAGATGAAGGTGAGGGGGGAATGCAGCCAGCCGGCTGCGGCCGGTGCAGCTGGAAGAGAGAGCGGCGCGCCGGGGCCCTGGTGAAGGCCAGCCCCGGTTCGGGAAGAATCCAACGAGTTCTCCGCAGTATACGGAGCCGGCGCGGCAGCTCTTGTGCAGATGTCAGCCTGAAGTTGTCCACTCCGGATCGGGCTGGATTGTCGTTTCCGGGGGAGGGCCGGAATCTGGGCGGCCACTACCTTCAAGACGGCTGATGAGCTGTACGGTCATGTCGTTTTCGACGAGGCACTGGCAGGACAGACGCACGTCTGTCAGACCCTTTTCGGCCAGCTTCTCTTTTTCGGCGACGGTCATCTGCGCGGGTTCGCCGCTGACGAAGGCAACGCGGCAGGTGGTGCATTTGCAGTTGCCGCCACAGGCGTGCAACTGATCGGCGGCTGCGTCTTCGACCAGTGCGAGGACGAGACGTTTGCCCGCCTGCACTTCGAATGTGCCGACATTTTCAACTGTTAATTTAGGCATGGAATTCAACTCCTGTACATAGATGGATTCGGATTTAGAGCACGATATCATTTCGGCGCTGGCCGTTGCTGGCTGCGGCCGTAACTAGCTGCGTAATCGTGGGGGTCACGGGCCAGATTTGGGCCAAGGTGCATGGCTCAGCGACCGCGACGTGTAAACTGTTGCTTCATTTTCTCACATTTTGTGCACGAACACGAAGAGCAGGTCATTGACGTTGGTCTGGGTCGGGCCGGTGCGGAGCAGGTCGGCGGCGGCGCGCAGGTAGGGATAGGCATCGTGGCGGCGGAGGTGGTCGGCGGCGGCGAGGCCGGCACGCTCGCCTCTTGCTACGGTGCCGCTGTCGGCGATTCCGCCGGCGCTATCGGTGGGGCCGTCGGTGCCGTCGGTGGCCAGGGAAACGACTGTCAGACCGGGATGATGCTGCAGCGAGAGGGCGGCGGCGAGGGCGAGCTCCTGGTTGCGGCCGCCTTGGCCGGGATCATCACCGAGGCTGACGGTAGTTTCGCCGCCGAGGATGAGACAGGCGGGCGCGGGAACGGGCTGTCCGCTGTCCTGCACTTCGCGGCCCAGGCCGACGAGCACTTTTGCGACTTCGGCGGCCTCGCCCTCGACGTATGTCGAGAGCAAGATGGTATTGTAGCCAAGTTCGGCGGCCTTGGCCACAGCTGCGTTTGCGGCGGTGCGGTTGTCGGCGACGACGAGCGTCTTGCTGTTGGTGAAGACAGGATCGTGTGGTTTGGGCGTGTCGGGGATTTCGCCGGCGAGCCCGGCTTGCAGGCGGTTGCGTACGGCATCTGGCAGGGCAGGAGCCAGCGCATATTTTTCGACGATTGCCCAGGCATCGGCCCAGGTGCTTTCGTCGGGAACGGTAGGCCCGCTGGCGATAACGTCGAGGGGGCTGCCGATGACATCGCTGAGAGCCAGAGTCAGGAGAGTAGCCGGCGCGGCGGCCCGTGCAAGCTGGCCGCCCTTTACGGCGCTGGAGTGTTTGCGGAGGCAATTCATCTCGTTGATAGTTGCGCCACAGGCCAGGAGGGCGTCGGTCATGGATTGGAGGTCGGCCAAGGTGAGAGCCGGATATGGTTGTCCGGCGGTGTCGGTGGTTTCTGCCGCGGGCGCTACCAGGAGGGCGGAGCCGCCGCCGGAGAGGAGTGCAATCACCAAGTCGTCTTCGTTGGCCTCCTCTACAAGGGCAAGCATTTCTTTGCCGGCGAGGACGCCGGCCTCGTCGGGCAGAGGGTGGCCGGCCTCTACGACGCGTATGGAGGATGACGCAGCTGAAGACGGGTCGGTCGGCCGGCCATGGTCGTACTTTGTGACTGCCAGCCCATTGCTGATTCGGTCCTGGAGAACGGCTTCGACGGCGCTGCACATTGGTGAGGCGGCCTTTCCGGCAGCGACGACGAAGATGCGGCGGTAGCGGCTGAGGTCGTAGGTCAAGGCGGACGCCACTGGGTGCCCGGAAGGGTCAGTGACGGTCAGGACATCGTCTTGGCGCTGGAGGACGTTTTGCACGGCGGCAAAGGGCTCGACTGCATCGAGCGCGGCATCGAGGACGGCGAGGATAGGGCGGCGGTGGGCCGGGTCGGGCTGGAGGATGGAGGTGTCGAAGCGGGTCATACTGTCCTGTAAATGCTTGTCAGGGACACAACACAACAATTGCACAGTGCTGCGTTAGATGAAGGCTAATTGCTTCTGTTGGCAGTTGGGGTATTCGCGATGCGCTCGCGAATACCCTTTTATTGTCGTTCTATGCACGCCAGGACAACGAGAGGTGCCAATAATTTGGCGGAATATGTCCCCAATCACAGGCGGCGGAACTTCTGGAGGCCGTCGTCGACCTGGACCTGGCCGACGTAGAGGTCGCCGTGGGAGTCGGCCCAGATGCCGTGGGGGCAGGCTTTGAATTCGCCGGGTTTGTCGCTGGGCTGGGCGCCGCCCCAGTGGCTGATCAGGTCGCCGTCGAGGGTCCAGACGCTGACGCGCTGTTCGAGCTCGGCGACGTAGACGACCTCGCCATCAGGGTCGAAGTAGATGGTATCGGGTTTTAGCAGGCCGGTGCGCTCTTCGAGGAAGTTGCCGTCGGTATCGAAGAGTTGAATGCGGTCATTGGTGCGGTCACAGACCCATACGCGATCGTCTTTGTCCAGGCGAACGCAGTGGGAGAGGGTGAACTGGCTGGGCCCTTCTCCCCAGTCGCCCCAGGAGAGGATGTGTTCGCCGGCGGCTGAATACTTATGGACGCGGGCGTTGTCGTAGCCGTCGGAGATAAACAGGTCGCCGTTGGAGGCTACGCCAAGATCGGTGGGCAGCCGGAACGGGTCGCCGGGCGCGCCTTCCTGGCCGGGTGCGCCGATCGTCATGACCAGCTCGCCCTGGGCGTTGAACTTGAAGATGCAGTGGGTCTCACGCTCGGTACACCAGACGTTGTCTTCGCTGTCGATGAAGATGCCATGCGCATCCTCTATGACGTCTTCGCCCCAGGAGGCGAGGAAGTTGCCGTCGCGGTCGAAGACGACGAGAGGATGTTCGCTACGCGAATAGATAAAGACGCGGTCCTGGGAGTCGCAGGCGACCGCGGCTACCCAGCCGAACTGCCAACCTTCAGGTAGTTTGGCCCAGTTTTCCACTACTTCGTACTGATAGGTGCCGGTTCCGAAAGGCATGGCAATCTCCTTTGCCTGGTTGAGTCCCGCCGCGAGTGCGGAGTGGAATTGGATTCCTGTGAAAGAAAAACTGATTGATCCGCGAGGTCACGCGAAGAGGCGCGAAGAACACCAGAGGCGTATCGGGTTTTCTTGGCGTGACTGCGCGGCCCTTTGCGAAATAGCCGCACAATGCACCCGCAAATCGCTGTTCTGACGGACGTCAAAGGGCTTTAATCGTCCCATGCTTTGACGGCGATCTTTATTACTTGCTCATCTCCGAGGCGATAGGTGCCGTCGAGGGCGTGGAAGCCGTCGCCCACGCGATCGAGTGGCAGTTTGTGGCTTACCATGTCGCCATAGGGGAATTCGTTTTTCTCGAGAATGGGCAGGCCGCGCACGAAGTGCTCGTAGGTGCTGCCCCAGACGGCCTCGAGGGTCAGATTCTTGCGCATGAGTAGCTGGTTGATATTGAAATCGATGGAGCCCATATCGACGAAATGGCCGACCTCCACGTAAGTGCCGCTGTGACGCAGGTAGCCCAACCCTTCAGGCGTGGCGGCCAGGAATCCGGAGCATTCGAAAACAATGTCGGCTCCTCGCTTCAGAGGTGTATGCCAGTAGACCTGCTCGGTGCGCTCTTCAACGCTGGTAACCTCTTCGATGTTGATGGTCACGTCGGCGCCGAATTCCTTAGCGAGTTCAAGACGTCTGGCGGGGCCGCCGACGACGATGATCTGGGCAGCTCCCATCTGTTTGGCGCAGAGGAGGGTTACGAGTCCGATGGCGCCGCTGCCCTGGACGACGACGGTATCACCCAGCTGCACTTTGCCGCGCATGGCGGCGTGGACGCCGATGGTATAGGGTTCGGTCAGCACGGCGACTTCGGGGGTGCAGTCGGTTTTGAGCATGCAGGTATTCTCGAAGCCCAGGTAGATGTAGTCGGCGAATCCGCCGTAGAAGTGGGGGGCGATGTCGGGGGTATCGTAGAAGCCATAAGCGCCGTAGCCGCCTGTGCCCGGGGAGAAGATGACGCGGTCGCCTTCTTCCAAGGGGCGGCCGATGTAGTCTTTGGCACCGCCGGCGCCGATGGCCTCGATAACGCCAACATTTTCGTGGCCCATGACCAATTCGCCCTTTATACCGTTCTGCCAGTAGTGCAGGTCCGTTCCGCAGATACCGGCCAGTTCCTGGCGCAGGAGCACTTTGCCCGGTTCAGGGTCGTGTACGGGATATTCGCGGATTTCGAAGTCCTGTCCTTGGACGATGACCGCCCGACCAGTTTTTGCCATTGTGTTTTCTCCTGCTATTGGTTGTGTGCGCCTGGGTAGCCCGGTTGGTTCCTCTGCAGTCGAGGAGCGGCGCGGGCAGGGGTCTTATGGAGGTAGGGTAGTTTGATGGTTGGACGAATTGTCGTGATGGCGCCGACTGGGATAGACAACGCCGATGGTTTTGGGGGTAGTATACTACAGCCGTTGGTCGAGCGATAGTCTTTTGAAGGGGTCGTGTGGCCAGAAGTCGGGGGATTTCAGCATGGCGGAACTCCGCTAGAACAGGTGCGCTTGTACGAGAGTCTATGAGAGATCACGAGCGTTTTACGAGAGAAAGGGTGCGTTGTCTGAATCAGAATTTGCTGGATTTTTCGGGATTTTCGGGATGGTGGCGTCCCATGCTGTCACACGTGCGCTTGTATGAGCGCTTATGAGAGATCACGAGCGTTTACGAGAGATTGGGTGCGTTGTCTGAATCAGGATTCGCTGGATTTTTGGATTGCCAGGATGGTGGAGGCCATGTTAGCGCTTGTCCACTTGTACGAGCGCTTGCGAGAGATCACGAGCGTTTCACGAGAGATCGGGTGCGTTGTCTGAATCAGAATTTGCTGGATTTTTCGGGATTTTCGGGATGGTGGCGTCCCATGCTGTCACACGTGCGCTTGTATGAGCGCTTATGAGAGATCACGAGCGTTTACGAGAGATTGGGTGCGTTGTCTGAATCGGGATTTTCGGGATGGCGAAGTCTTTGCTGGCACTGGTGCGCTTGTAAGAGCGTTTACGAGAGATCACGAGCGTTTCACGAGAGATTGGGTGAGATGCCTGAAGCAGGATTTTCGGAATGGCGGAGTCTTTGCTGGCACTGGTGCGCTTGTAAGAGCGTTTACAAGAGATTACAAGCGTTTCACGAGAGACTGAGACTGGTCTTCTAAGCTTGAAGGACTGCCGGCCGGCGGTTTCAGTGTTCGTCTGCAAGCCTGGGCAGAGTGCTAGTTGTATTATTATGACATTTTTCATAAATATGTCTGCGATGTTGGCTCGAAGGTTTAGTTAGAGGACACCTCCGGGTTTTTGCAGGTCGAGATTCCAAACTGTCGATCGTTATAGACGGCGCCGTCAGATTTGCATTTGACTTTAGTCAATCCTGTTGCGACAACTTGGCTGGGGCGAGCCAAAAGGGCCAATTGCAAATTCAGTAGTGCGAATACTAGAGTGTTACATGTCGTACACGGTTGTGCCGGTTTACTGGCAGGTCAGTGGTGTTCCTCTTACTCGGGAGGTCGAATTCCAGTATATTATATTTTAAGGATAGGGCCGTTCAGGAATGAAGGCGCCAAATTGCCTTTATTATAGCACATTTGAGCCAAGAATTTTGGTGAGATGCGAATTCGGGGTAGAAAGAACATTTTGAAATTTGGGGAAATACTTATTGTGTTCGGGGAGATACACGGGGACCTGCGGATTGGTACTCTGCAAGGTGCCAAAGCTGAGATGGAACCTGGCGTAAGGGCGCGTGTTACAATGGAGCCTGGCAGGTTTACGATTTGAAGACATGTGGGAGTAGCCAAGTGTCCGGATCTGAGAGAGGGTTGGCCGCAGGGGGCGGGTCGGCGACGGGGACGGCGCAGGCGGGGCGAGAGCACGCCGAATTTGCGGCGGAAAGGGAGGCGCGGCGTTCTCAGTTGCAGGCAGAGAAGGCGCGCATTCAGGGGGAGATAAGTCGCTATCCTACGCCGATAGCGGGCTGTGACGAGCAGTTCAATTATCTGCTGGAGCGGTACTCACAGGTGCGGCGGGCGTTGGCGAGGTTGATGGAGGCGGAACAGGCAGGCTAACGCCAGTGTCGAGGGGCGGGAACGATGGGGAGCACGCCGGACCGGAAGGAAAGGCGGTGTGAGCAGGTCAGGGCGTAACGTTCGTCAATGCGGGTCGCGTATATAACCGCAACATTTTTGGTGCAGTAGGGGAAGAAGGAATGTGATTTGTGGATGAGGCGGGGACCAGTTTGAGAGTTTACCCCACTCGCCCATCCTGGCAAACCGCCAGAGTCACTCCAGTTGACGGATAACCGAAACGACTTTGCCCTTGACACTCACATCAGCGGCGGGCAGGAACATCTCCGGGTAGCTGGCGTTCGCCGGGCGCAGGCGTACCTGATCCCCTTCCAGATAGAAATGCTTGAGGGTAGTTTCGTTCTGGTTGTCGATCCAAGCGGCGACCATTTCACCGTTTTCGGCTCGCTCCTGGTGTCGGAGAATGACAATGTCCCCGTCGAGGACGCTGGCGTCGATCATGGAATCGCCCTGGACGCGCAAAGCATAGAGCTCGGCGGGATTGCGGAAGAGCGATTCGTTGAGTTCGAGCCATTCGTCGGCGCTGAAGTGGTCTGTTGTTTCGACCTGGATCGGCTCACCGGCAGCGATGTAGCCCAGCACGGGTACCTGGAAGAAGTTGAAGGATGAACCATCGTTTCCAGCGCCGGCGTCAGTAACAGGTGCGCCGGCCAGGTCTTCGGCAAGCCCTACTTCCTGCAGGCGGGCCCAGTCGAGACTCAAGCCACGGCTGACCTCTTTGTCGCGCTTTATCAGTTCATCTCGTTCCAGTTTGGTCAGATTGTACTTGACTACGGAAGTGCTTGAGATTCCGCAGGCAGCTCCGATTTGGCGGATGGTGGGTGGGTAGTTATTGCCTTGGACGAATTCGGCAATGAAGGCGAGCATTTTCTTTTGGCGTTCGGAGAGTTTCATCGTCTTCCTCCTGGAAAGTTATTGGATACTTTACCGTTTCTATGAGTGAACGCTGGACAATGGATGATGAATATCCCAATTTCTGCGGTCATTTCCCAAACTATATCCCAAGTATACAAGAACATCTGTGCGGTGTCAAGTCCTAGCGCGCACGAATGTTCCAGCTATGGATTCAACTTGTTGGAAGACCTTTTCTTGATCTACTGAGGGGCACGGAGAACATCTTAACATCCTTTTGATCCACGAAGGGCCGCGAAGGACCACGAAGAACTGCTTAACACCTTCTTGATCCACGAAGGGCCGCGAAGGACCACGAAGAACACCTTAACTTACTCTTGTTCGCGGGGAGCATATTTTTGTGGAGGGTGGGCGAGGGTCAGGCGGGAGGGCGGCCTGAAGGTGGCCGTCAGGAGGAGCGGGGGAAGAGACTTGGGCGGCTGGGCGAGGACTGGTTTTGGAGGGGGGCGTTGCGGGGGCGCAGCCCCTGCACAAGGGAGGCCGCTTGCGGCCGACCGCCCAACTGCAGTGGTCGGTGGTTAGTGTTTGTTTGTCAGTGATTAGCTGTCAGAGGTGGCGCGGGCGGCCTGTGACCGGATACAAACTTACTGTGGTTTAGTAGTCACGATAGGGAGCAGGGTTGATGAAGCTTACGTTTCATGGGGCGGCGCAGGAGGTTACGGGGTCGATGCATCTGCTGGAGGTGAACGGGCAGCGGATTTTGCTGGACTGCGGGCTTTATCAGGGGCGGCGGCGCGATACTTATGCGCGCAATCTGAACTTTCCGTGGGAGGCGCAGTCGATCGATTGTGTGGTGCTGAGCCATGCCCATATCGACCATACGGGCAAGCTGCCCAACCTGGTGAAGCAGGGGTTTGAGGGCAATGTCTGGTGTACGGCGGCGACGCGTAATCTGTCGGCGTATATGCTGATGGACAGCGGTTATATTCAGGAAAAGGATGTGGAGTACCTCAACCGCAAGCGGAGCCGCAGAGGTGAGGCGCCGGTCGAGCCGATCTATACGCGGGAGGATGCGAGGGAGACGCTGCCGCTGTTTGTGAGTGTTGGCGAGGGGCGGTCTGTGCTGATTGGCAACGGCGTGACGCTGACTTTTCACAATGCCGGGCACATTCTCGGTTCGGCTTTTGTGGAACTGGAGATTGAGGAGTTTGCCAGCGGTAAGAGCTGGAAGCTGGTTTTCAGCGGTGATCTGGGCCGGGATGAGATTGCCCTGCTGCGCAGCCCGGCGGTGGCGGCGGAGGCCGACCTGTTGATTATGGAAAGCACATACGGCGGTCGACTGCACGGTCAATACGAAACGGCGCTGAGGCGGTTGCGGGAGGTGGTCTGTGAAACGGCGCGGCGGGGTGGGAAGGTGATCATTCCGTCGTTTGCGGTGGGACGAACGCAGGAGATTGTATACGCGCTGAACCAGTTGGATGCGAGAGGAGATATTCCGGAGATTCCGGTATTTGTGGACAGTCCGCTGGCGATCAATGCGACAGATGTGTTCCGCATGCACCCCGAATCTTGGGATACGAGTGTGCAGACCTTTATGGAGGATGGGCGGCGACGCAGTCCATTTGACTATCCGCGTATTGAGTATGTGCGGGAGGTGCGGCGCAGTAAGCAGTTGAACTATCTGACGGAGCCGGCGATTATTATCAGCGCGAGCGGCATGGCTGAAAGCGGGCGCGTGCTTCACCATTTGAAGAACAACATTACTCGTGCGGAAAACACAGTGCTAATTGTCAGTTATCAGGCGCAGCACACGCTTGGCCGGCGCCTTCTGGAGGGGAATGAGAAGGTGAGGATTTTTGGTGAGGAGTACAGCGTGCGGGCAGAGGTTGCCAGGATTAATGGGTACAGCGCGCACGCCGACCAGGCGGAGCTGCTGGAGTGGGCATCGCACTTTGACCGGGAACGGTTGCAGAGGATATTCCTGGTCCATGGCGAGCCGGAGGGGGCGGGCGCGCTGGCGGACGAGTTGCGGGGGCAGGGGCACAGCGATGTGGTTGTGCCGACGCTGGATGAGTCGTTTGAATTTTGAGGGCAGCAGGATTATTGGCGGACGGCGCAATCCTGCGGATGCGCCGTCCCGGTTTGGCAAACACTGAGGGGGTCCTGCTGTCAGCAGCCGGCGAGGAAGCGGGCGCCGTGGAGGATTCCCTGTTTCTCGGTTTTCTCGGCGCCGTTGAAGTTGGAATCTTCGAGCTCGATGGAGACTGCGCCGCTGTAGCCGTTTTCGGCGAGGATACGCAGTCCTTCGCCCCAGCGGAAGAGGCCCTGGCCAGGTATGGTGTAGCGCCAGCTGTGGGCGCCGAAGGCAATGCGCTCGACGAAGGTGGCCGGCTGTTCGTGGCCGTATTCGTAGAGATTTTCTGCGAGGATTTCGGTGTCTTTGCCGTGTACGTGGTGGACGCGATCGATGAACTCGGTGAGGAAGCGCAGCGGGTCGATGCCCATGCGAATTAGGTGGGAGGGGTCGTAGTTCACGCTCATCGAAAGTGACGGCACGTCGCGAAAGAAGGCGCGGTAGGTCTCGGGCGTACAGCAGAGGGCACCGGGACCGGGCCAGCCTTCAATGACGTAGTGGGAGCCGCTTTCCTCGAAGACGGGTGCGAGGGCGCTAAAGCTTTCAACCATATAGCCGTAGTTTTCGGCGCGCGGCAGATCCGGATTGTCAGGAAGCATGACGGCAAAGTAGTTCTGGGGGCCAGCGGCGGAGCAGGCGCGGATGCAGTCGCTGTTAAGGGCGAGGGCTTCGGCCCTGCGGCCGGGGTCGGCAGAGATCATCCCCTTGTTGTCGGGCAGATCGATTGATCCGATGCGGAGGCCGGCCTCGGCGACCGTCTTGAGGGCGCCGACGGGGTCGTTGGTCAGATCGATCACTTCAAGATCGTTTTGTACGCCCCACTCCACCAGCGAGGAAGTATCTCGCTGCCACTTTGTGTTGCCGCGGCGGAAGCCGATAGGGAAGTTGCCTGTTCGCGTTCTCATTTAGAAAATCCTTTGAAATAGGTTGAAATATGGGCCGCGTCATTATGACACAAACCTTGATGATACGCTCATCTTACAGGAGACATCAGTTGCATGGGATTCTATGACGACGAAGAAAACGTCGAAACCTACGTGCAGATGGCGGAGGGTTACGACGGGCGAGAACTGGTTGCCGCTTTAGGGCAGCACCTGCCGCCTGGCTCGACTGTTCTGGAATTGGGCATGGGGCCTGGAAAGGATCTGGCCCTGCTTGCGGAAGCGTTCACTGCGACCGGCTCCGACCGGTCGGACATTTTTTTGCGTCGCTATCGCCGGGACCATCCTGATGCTGATTTATTACTGCTTGATGCCGTGACGCTGGAGACGGAGCGATGTTTCGACGCCATCTATTCGAACAAAGTGCTGCATCACCTGAGCGTGGATGAACTGCGGAAATCGTTACACCGGCAGGCAGCGAGACTGAATGCAGACGGCCTGCTTTTGCACTCCTTCTGGTACGGCGAGGGAACGGAGGAGCATCACGGACTGCGGTTTACTTATCATACTGCAGAGTCGCTTACGGCAGTTTTCGGCTCAGAATTCGAAAAGGTTGCCTGCGTCTGCTACACGGAGATAGACGAGGGTGATTCGCTGTATCTTCTCCTGCGCCGTTCCTCCCAGGCCCTATCTGTCCCCAGGGCAAACGTAACTTAATTCGGGCGTCAAGATAGCGACGAAGGGAGCCCCTGGTGGGCGCCCTTACTTAGTAGAGGCGGCCTCACGTGGTTTTGTCTCAATTTGGGTAACTATTAAGCCGCAAACAGTGTATGTCTTGACCAACTCTTTTTCTTCGCCGCCATTCGGGCTTTGTGATGGCGTATTCGGTTGGCGGCAGCCAGGTTGCTGGAGCGGCACTGCTGGAATGAACAGTCACGGTCGGTGAGCGATGGTTTTGGAGGGGGGCGTTGCGGGGGCGCAGCCCCTGCACAAGGGAGGGCGCTTGCGCCCGACCGCCCAAAATACAACAATAGGAGAAGAAAGAATATCTTTGCTCGCCTCGTGCCAGGTTGCGAGTCAGTTGCGGCTGAGTAGTTACCAATTTGGTGTAAATGCCCTGTGTCTACCCATGAGCGGTAGGTCGGGAGGGGTCTGTGATCCAGTCGCTCCAGGAGCCGGGGTAGAGACGGGCTTCGCCCAGGCCGGCGTGCTCGAGGGCGAGGGCGTTGTGGCAGGCGGATACGCCGGAGCCGCAGTAGAAGATCACTTCGGATGGAGGGCGGTTGCCCATGAGTTCGCTGAAACGGGCAGCCAATTCGGCGGGATCGCGAAAGTGACCTTCGCGCAGGTTGCCGGTATGGGGCAGATTGGAGGCGCCGGGGATATGGCCGCCGATGGGGTCGTGCGTTTCGTTTTCGCCGCGGAAGCGGTCTGCGCCGCGGGCGTCGATGACGAGGGCGCCGCCACTGGCGGTCTTTGCGAGCATTTCGGTGGCATCGACGACAAGTTCGGGGCGGGGACTGGCGGTGAAGTTGCCGACTGGCGGTGTTTCGACGCCGCTGCTGGTGGGCAGGCCGGCGGCAGTCCAGGCGCTCCAGCCGCCGTCGAGGACGGCGACGGCCTGATGTCCGATCCAGCGCAGCATCCACCACATACGTGCGGCCATGCTGCCGCCGCTGTCATCGTAGAGGGCGACCTGGGTGTGGTTGCTGATGCCGAGGCGGGCGAGGGTCGCGGCGAAAACCGGTGCATCGGGCAGGGGATGGCGGCCGGTGCGGCCCGGCACGATTGGCCCGGACATGTCGTCGTCCAGGTGGGCGTAGGCTGCGCCGGAAATATGGCAGTGGGCGTAGGCGCGGCGGCCGGCTTCGATGTCGCCCAGGTCGAAGCGACAGTCGACGACGCGTACGTTGCTTGCGCCCGAGTCATTGGCGGCGAGAGCGCCGGCCAGCTGCGCGCAGTTGATGAGGGTACGAAACTGCAGGTTCTGTTCGTTGGCCATTTCTTGGGCTCCTTTTGAGATATTCAGATTCGCGCTGCGGCGCGCGCTGCAGGAACATTGCCTGCTCGACGAATCGCGCCGCCCTTATTCGAGTCCAGACAGCAGCACCTATTCGTGCACATCATCAAAGAGGATGGCATGGACGACTTTGGGGCCGTGAACGCCCATTGTTAGAATTCCTTCGAGGTCAGCCGATTTGCTGGGGCCGGTGATGATGGAGAGGTTGCGACTCTGGCGTACGAAGGCGTCCAATTGGCCTGCGAACCGCATTTCGGCCAGCCAGTCTTCACCGGTGGCGAATAGTTTGCTGAAGGGGATGACGACGAGGTGCCGGAAGGGAGTCAGGCTGGCGGCGCGGGCGTTGGCGCCGCGGCCGCCGACTACGAAAGAGCCGGTGCTGGCAAAGGCAGCTTCCACTGTGGTGATGCCGGCGCGAATGGAGCGGATGCGTTCCCGCTGCTCTGGGTCGTGCAGATCGGTCGGTTCGATCAGCTTGAAACCCATTTCTTTCAGTATGAGAGGCAGACTTTCGATCTGCAGTTGGTGCAGGGGCCAACAGAGGACATCCCAGTCGCCGGCGCGTTCGGCGTTGGCGGTCTTGCGGGCAGACTGCTCCTCTTCCTGCCACAGTTGCAGACGGGAAATGATGGACAGCCGTGCCTCTGTTTCAGTCTCAAGCAGCTCGCAACTGCCTTTAACGGCGTTCAGCTCTTGTGCGAAGCGTTCAGCCTGTGCCCAGCGATCGCCCGGTGCATGGGTGACAGTCATGCGCTCGGCCTGGGTGAGCGGGTCGCTGTCCTGGGGAGGAAAGGGCAGGTCAGGTTGGTTCAGAGTGGCCTTGAGGCGGGACAGGATTGTATCGCGAACGCTCATGTTTCCGTTGTCCAGTACTCTGTGGTCCGTTGCTCGTTGGTCCGGCTTTCGATGCCCGGCCGCTGACGACGGTGGACAGCCGAGGTGAGATTTCTACGTTTGTCCGCGCAGTTTTTTGCGTTGTCTCCACCAGTGCCGAAAGCTCTTGGGGGCGAAAGGCGCGAAGTCCCGATAGGCAGTCCAGCCACTGAGTGGCGGCGGCATAAACTTGATGTTACCGCCGCTGAGGCCGGCGTATACATTGGAGCCGATGCTGGCCATTTTGCCGAGACTCTCATAGGTACGGCGACTGCTCATGAGGCTGGCGTAGCTCTTGATGCCCCAGGCCTCCGACTTGGGCGAAACGCCCTGCTGCACAAGATCGGAGCGCAGGTCGAGAAGAAGACGAGGCAGGTCGATTTTGACCGGGCAGACCTCGCGGCAGGCTCCGCAGAGTGAGGTCGCGTGGGGCAGTTCCTTAAATTGGCCGATTTCGGGAGCGAGGGCAGGCGTGATTACGGCGCCGATGGGGCCGTTGTAGGTGCTCCCGTAGGCATGGCCACCGATCTCCTGGTAGACGGGGCAGGCGTTGAGGCAGGCACCGCAGCGGATGCACATCAGGGCTTCGCCGTAGCCGCGGGCAAACATGCGGGAGCGGCCGTTGTCGAGCAGGACAACATGCACCTGTTCGGGGCCGTCGACGTCACCTTCCTGGCGCGGGCCGCTGGTCATCGAGCAGTAGACTGTGAGATTTTGGCCGGTGGCGCTGCGGCAGAGGGCCTGAAGCTGCAAGTAGGCGTCCTCGACGGTGGGGACGAGCTTCTCGATGCCCATCACTGCTACATAGACGCGGGGCATGCTGGAGACCATACGGCCATTGCCTTCGTTGGTGACGATGCAGATGGTGCCGGTCTCGGCGATGGCGAAGTTGCAGCCGCTGATGCCCATGGTGGCGGCGAAGAACTCTTGGCGCAGTCGAGCACGGGCCAACGATGTCATCTTCGTGGGTTCGCGCGTGGGGGGCATGTCCAGTTTTTCCTGGAAGACCTCGGCTATTTCCTCCAAGCGCTTGTGGATGACGGGGGCGACGATATGGCTAGGGGGCTCGTCGGCAAGCTGGATGATGTATTCGCCCAGGTCGGTTTCGACGACACGGAGGCCGGCCTCTTCCATGGCGTGGTTGAGGTGGATCTCCTCGGTGGCCATGGATTTGGATTTGACGATCAGCTTGGCGCTGTTCTGGAGGGCGATATCTTTGACGATGGCTTGGGCGTCTTCGATGCCCTCGGCCCAGTGGACGGTACAGCCGTTGCTGGTCAGGTTTGTCTCCAACTGCTCCAGATATTCGGGCCAGTTGCGCAGAACGTGCTCTTTCATCTGGCGCACTTGCGTCCGCAGTTTCTGGCCCTCGATGGAATCCATGGAGGCATGACGAGCGTCGGACATACGGTCGGTGGCCCTGCTGACGGCGGACCGGAGGTTGGGGTCGCTCAGGGCCTGTCGGACGCGGTCTTTATAGGGAGCGTGGAAATCTACTTGCATGGTGGTGACTTCCTGTTGGCCGGATGGACACCAGCGGCCGGCGACTTGTCCGCTGTGACGATGGTGGACCGTTTTCGAGCCGGCGCGGTTACTCGCCCCAACGACGGGGGTGATCCGCTTGGGCGGGCGGCGGCGTTGACGGCGTAGTGAGACTACTGCCGAGATGGTCGTTCAGTACTTCGGCGATATGGTGGGCGCGGCAGCTTACCCCTTCACGGCTGAGAATGCCGTTTATGTGGGTCATACAACTCACGTCGCAGAGGACGATAGCGTCTGCGCCGCTCTGCTGGGCGGAGCGTGCTTTGGCGCGTCCCATTGCGGCGCTGATGCCGCTGTTCTTGATGGCGAAGAGGCCGCCGAATCCACAGCAGTCTTGGGCGTGGGGCAGGTCGACCATTTCGAGCCCCTCGACGCTGTCCAGCAGTTTGCGCGGTTGTTCGTCGACGCCCAGTTCGCGGTAGAGATGGCAGCAGGGATGGTAGACCGCCTTGCCTTGCAGATGCGCGCCTGTGTCTACGAGACCTAGCACATCGACGAGGAATTCGGTCAGTTCAAATGTCACGGACGCCAACCGTTCGGCCTGATGGCTCAGATCCAACTCCTTGGATTCCTGGAAGATTGCCTCGAAGAAATGGCTTGTCATGGTGGCGCAACTGCCGGAGGGCGCGACGACGGCATCTACTTCGCCGCTTTCGACGAGCGGGCCGAAGATTGAGAGAAAACGTCGGGCGAGCTTGCGGGCCTCGTCGCGATATCCGGCGTTGAAGGCGGGCTGCCCGCAGCAGGTCTGCTCTTCGGGGAAGACGACCTCGACGCCGTTTTTTTCCAATAGCTCACAGGTGGCGATGCCCACACCGGGGTAGAGCATATCCACCATACAGGTGACGAACAGGGCAACGCGCTGTGGTCTTTGTTCAAATGTAGCCTTGTGCATGGGATGAGTCACTCTATGGTCGGTGGTCGGTGGCTGGCGGCGTCTAGCGGTCCAAGGCAGTTAGCTCGGTTTGGAAGGGCAGGGTAGTGACTTCCAAGCGGCCGTCGTGAACGATACAGTTGACTTCGCTGCGGATGCCCAGACCTTTGGTTTGGCCGCTGTCGTCGAAGTCGAGGTGGGGCAGGTAGATGCCCGGCTCTATAGTGAACATGACGCCGGGGATCAGGCTGCGCCGGTCCTGGGTTTCAACGTTGTCGATGTTGACGCCGTTCCAATGGGTTGTCGGTCCCAGGCTGTGACCTGTGCGGTGAAGGATTCCCTCGCCGAATCCGGCGTCTGTGATTACGGCACTGACGGCGTCGTCGACTTCGTAGCCGTGCAGCATTTTGCCGGCTTCAATTGCCTGGCTGATGACGGTGATGGCAGTATCACGGGCTTGAGCTACGACGGCAAAGACGCGGCTGGCGGTTGGGGGCGGGTCCGCGCCGCAGTAGGCTGTCCAGGTGATGTCGGCGTAGCAGTCGTCGGGATTGTTTTTTTCTTTGGCCCACAGGTCGATCAGGAGCACGTCGCCGCGTCGAATGGGACCGTGCTGCTGCGCGGTGGGCGCGTAGTGGGGGAGGGCGGCGTTGCCATTGACGGCCACGATTGGGTCGTGGTCCCAAGTGAGATCAGCGGCGCGAAATTTTCGGACGAGGAGTTGCTGGACGTCGTGCTCGGTGATCTCCTGTTGCTGGCGCAGGGCCTGGGCGACAAAGGCGAACGCGGCGTCTTTGGCCGCTAACATGTGGGCGGCGGCGCGGCGGTGGGTCTCCATCTGCCGGGAAGTGAGCACTGCTTGCACGAGCTGCACGAGGTCGGCGCTGCTGACGACGGCGGCGCCGGTGTTGGCGCGCACCATTTCCATGGTGCCGGCATCGACATTGCTGACGTAGGGAATGGCGCCATGGGGGCTGTATTCCATGGCGATTTGGCTGGAGGCGCTCTGCGGCAGGATTGCGCGCAGTTTCTTTTCCAACTCCTGCCAGCCGACGTAGTAGTGTTGTGGGCCGGCCATGTCGGGGGTTACAGCGCTGAAGGCAGCCTGTTCGATGGCGTGGACCAACCATTGGGGTTCGCCTTCGGCAGGGATCCACAGAAACCAGCGCCGCGTTCCGGTGGATTGGAGGCCGGCGACGGAGGCGGCGATCGGGTTTTGGCCGCGAAAGTCGTAGAGCAGCCAGCCGGCGATGCCGTGTTTGTGCAGGTAGTTGCGGATAGTTTGCAGCTTCACGTGCGGTCCCGTTCTCTTGCCAGTGGGCGGGTTTCCGGTTGCTGTGCGGTGACAGGTGGATTGGAGGCGACGGTTCAGGGTATGCCGACATTATTCCATGAAGTGGCGTTTAGGGCTAATTTGGGGGTGTTGCCAGAATTGGCGGTGGGATGGCTGCCGGTGTGGAAAACTGACCGAAACTGGACCCTGCGGCATGTAGCCTGCCAATGAATGGTTCTGGCCTGAATCGCGGCCGGGAGGGCGACCGAACTGCGGCTTTCTGACGATCAGAAATGGGTTTTCGCGGCGGCCATTCCCCCTGAGTCAGCTCTCCGTATAGCGCTTCCGCTGTAGACAGTTTTGTTGGACTCCACCAGTGGTAGGAGTCCTCTTCTGACGATGTGGTGCGGAGGTATTTCGTCGGCGAGCGTGAGAAAGACAGATGAGGAAAAGGAACAAGGAATGGACACCGGCAGGTATCGGCAGAGCAAGCGCGCGTCATGGTTCGGTAGGGTTTGCTTTTGAAATTCCTGGCCGCGCGCCGGCGGAATTGGGTATTGACATGACAATAGAACATATGTACAATGTAGGTATATCGGATGTGGAGAACCCTGAACGGGCGCCGATGCGATGAACCAATCCAATTGCACATCACTTGAGGGAACTGTACAATGTATCAGCAGATCACTTTGGTAGGGAATCTGGGTAATGATCCGGAAATGCGGCATGCGCCCAGCGGGGATCCTGTAACGAGTTTCAGTGTTGCCACCAGTCGGTCCTGGACGGGCCAAGATGGGCAGCGGCAGGAGAAGACCGTTTGGTTTCGGGTGTCTGCGTGGCAACGACTGGCGGAGACCTGTAACCAGTATCTTGCGAAAGGCAAGAGGGTTATGGTTGTTGGGGAGATGGAAGAGCCTTACGTGGGGACGGACGACAGTGGTAATGCGCGGGCAACTTTGAAGGTTCGGGCGCGTTCCGTGCAGTTCCTCAGCCCGCGGGACGAAGGTAACGCCATGTCCGAAGGGCAGGCTGCATATGGAAATGGCCAACATGCCTCCAGTTCGGAATCCGGTGGCGGAGAGGGTATTCCGTTTTAGATTCCTAATTTGAATCGTTAGTTTCGAGGAAATCGTGGGTCTCGGAGCGGTGCGGGAAAGTGGTGACTAGTGCCGTTCGTCGTGAATCGCTCCCTTTCAACATATCCAACATAAATCGAATTAAGGAAAAGCTCTTAAATGTATCAGCAGATCACTTTGATTGGGAACCTGGGCCGCGATCCGGAGATGCGGTACACGGGAAGTGGCGTACCTGTCACAAACTTCAGTGTTGCAACCTCCCGGGCATGGACGGGGGCAGACGGGCAGCGTCAAGAGAAGACTGTTTGGTTCAGCGTGTCTGCTTGGGAGAGGCAAGCCGAGACGTGCAACCAATATCTGACGAAGGGACAGAAAGTTCTTGTTGTCGGTGAAATTGAGGACCCCTACCTTTACACGGACCAGGAAGGCAATTCGCGGGCTACTCTTCAGGTTCGGGCGCGGAACGTGACGTTCCTCAATTCAAGAGCAGAGGCTGGGGCCATGGACGGAGGCGGGGGCCAGTACGGTGAACAGCCAGGACCGGCGGGTGGCGGGTCTGGATCTACCCAGGAGCCCGGCGGCGAGGAGGATATACCCTTCTAAAGATTCAGTCCTGATTGACTGGTGGAAAGCAGGTGCGGCATGGGAGAGCCGACAACTGTTTGACTGCAGGAGGCCTTGGCCGGTACAGCGAACGCGTTGGAAGTGGAAGCAAGGGGGATAGTTATGTATCAGCAGATCACGCTCATTGGAAATCTGGGTCGTGACCCGGAAATGCGGTACACACCCAGCGGAGTGGCGGTCACAAACTTCAGTGTTGCCACCAGTCGATCTTGGACAGGCCAGGACGGCCAGCGCCAAGACAGGACAGTCTGGTTCCGCGTGGCCGCCTGGGATCGGTTAGCCGAAACCTGTAACCAGTATCTGACGAAAGGACAGAAGGTGCTGGTTGTCGGCGAATTGGAAGAACCCAGCACCTGGACCGATCGGGACGGGAATACGCGCGCCTCGTTGGAGGTACGGGCGCGGACCGTGCGGTTTCTCAACACGCGAGCAGAGAGTGAAGCGCTTGCCGGTGGCTGGGGCCAGGCCGGTGGGCAGGGCGCGCCTGCGGGGGGCGGGCCTGATGGGGACTCGATGGCGGGCGGTGAGGAGGATATACCCTTCTAGGGAATCTGGATTTCAAATTGCCCGCGCCAGTTGGGCAGCGCGATTAGAATTCTATATGTCGGTCGGATTGTCAGGGACGTATTGCTGGCAGGCCGGCCGATTTTGCGTTTTGGCAGGGGGATCTATTTCGTCTTTGCCGGCCAGACGGGAACGGACTGGCCGGTGCGAGCGAACATCCAGGCGGCGAGGGGAGGGCGTAGGCTGGTTCGGCCCCCGGCTGCGGTCAGACCTGGCGGGGCGCCGCAGTGGGGCGCGTCGATAAGAAGGCAGTAGGCGTGGATGAATCTCTGCTCCCAGCCCGTGGGGATATCGTCGAAGGGGAGCGGCTGACCGTCGCGGCTGGGGGTTAACGGCAGTGCGTCGACAGAACGGAAAGCTGGTTGCAATTTGGCGCCCAATTGACGTTGCAACAGCCCTAACCCGACGCGGCTTTTGCCGTTGACAGTGGATGTGCGCCGTGATAGATTCGAGGTCAACCAGTAGATAGTTGGTTTGGAGGTTACTCAGATGAAAATTACAGAGATCGAAACCTTCCGCGTGCGAGTTCCGCTGCACCCCGTCAGTTGGCACAGCGCAAATATTGAAGGGTGGAGCGGCTCGTGGTGGGACCTTCCTATTGTGTTGCTGCGGATCACCACAGACAGTGGTCTCAGCGGGCTGGGCGAGGCGCCCAAAGGCCTGGCAGAGAGCACAGTCCGCCAGTATGCGCCGTTATTTGCGGGGAAGGATCCCTTTGACCTGAACTGGCAGCATTTGCCGATCGGCGACATATGGAGCCCGGCGGCCGGTGCCTATCAGGCCTATGAGATGGCACTGTACGACTTGGTGGGCAAGGCGCTGGAGCTGCCGGTCTACCAGTTACTCGGGGGCGCGTATCGTGACGGCGTGCGCGGGTCTCTTTGCAGCGGGCAGATGTGGCCTGATGATGCGGCGAGGCGGGCCCGATTGGCCGCAGAATTGGGGATTGACGTGCTTAAGATGAAAGCCAACGTGGGCGACCCCGTGGTGGAACGCATTTCAGCCATCAACAAAGCTGTTGGCACGGCCGTGAAGGTGACCATTGACGCGGGGCAGCACCTGCGACATCCGACGCGTGCCCTGGAAATCGCACGAGGCCTGGAACCCTATCTCGATAACATCGAGTGCTTTGAGGATCCGGTCTCGCGTAGCAACTTGGACTGGTACGTTTTGCTCAGAGAGAAGCTGAATTTTCCGCTGGCATTGCACCTGGGCAATCATCAGGATGTCATAAACGCGGTCAAGCGCGAAGCGTGTGACTACCTGAACCTGGGCCGCAGCTTGAACGATTTCAAGCAGGGCACGGCGATAGCCGAGGCAGCGGGTATGCCTGTCTGGCATGGGTCGGGCGTCGGCCTGGGCATTTCGGAGGCCTCTCTCGTCCACGCATGCGCGGCGACGAAGGCGACAACGCTGTCCAGCGACATTGTGGGAGAGATGCTGCGCGTGGATGATCTGATTGTTCGCCCTCTTGACTTCGAGGATGGTTACTTCAAGGTCCCACAAGAGCCGGGCCTAGGTGTTGAACTGGACGGGGAGGCGCTGGAGAAGTTCGGCGTTCGTTAATCCTGAACCATTGTCGGACGCATTGCAGGTAATTGGTGCATCAGGCAAGGGATGTCCTCTGGGGTCGGGCAGGCGGATGCCGGCACGGACATTACCGGGACTGGCCTCTGTCAACAGTTAATTCCAAGTGGAGAGCCCCGCGGTCGCCTTTGGAGGCTCTTCACTCTTGTTTCCCCTCTCCTCAAACTCCTCTACTGCAGGCCGCTTAGATTTGGTCTTCGCCTCTCTTCGATTGGCTTTGCACCCCTGTGCTCTTCTCCTTTGCCAACGCCAAGTCCAACCTTTTTCCCTTTCGCAAAGTATCGGGAATGCAGCTGTGGAGACCTGTGGTTTGGCATTCCGCCACAGTCGAGTGGAGCTGGATTCCGTTCGCTTAAGGAATTGTTTGCGCGGCGTCAGACGCGTGCGGACTGGCCGGTGCTTGCGGACTCTTGGGCGGCGAGGAGGGAGCGCAGGATGGCGCGGCCTTCGACGCCGGTCAGGCTTGGCGGGCTGCCGTCGTGGAGTGCGTCGATGAGGTGGCGGGTGGCGTGGATGAAGCTCTGCTCCCAGCCGTCGGGGATGTCGTCGAAGGTGCGAGTCTGGCCTGCGCGGCTGAGGGTTACGGGCGGGGATTCGGTGAGGCGGCCGTGGCCGCCGTTGATCCAGATGACGCCTTTTGTGCCGGTGATTTCGACGCGGTCGTCCTGGGCGTAGTAGCTGGTTTCGATCTGGAGCTGGGGCGAATAGACGACTTCGAGCGAGCCGAGTCGGTTGCCGGGGAATTTCCAGGAGACGATGGCGGGGGTGTCGAGGACGCGGCCGGGCATCAGCTCCATCTGGCCGATCCAGGCGTGTACCTCTTCGGCCAGTCCCATGAAGAGCCAGGCGAGGGCGAATTTGTGGTGGCCGTCGTCGAAGAGCAGGGGGCCGCCGCCGCAGGTTTCGGGGTCGAAGCGCCAGGCCCAGGCGGCGAGGGGCACATGCCAGGCGGTGGGGCTGAAGCCGGCGTTGCTCTTGATGCGGATGGTGAGGGGGTCGCCGATTTCGCCGGCATCGATCAGTTCCCTGGCATGGACTACGGGCGGGTAGAAAATGAAGTTTTCGTAGACGCGTAGGGTGAGACCGGCGGCCGCGGCGGCTGCGATCATCTCGTCGGCCTGGGCGAGGGAGAGCGCCATGGGTTTCTGGACGGAGACGTGCTTGCCGGCAGCGAGAGCGTCGAGGGTAACGGGATGGTGGAGGTGATGGGGCAGGAGGACCTCGACGAGGTCGAGGTCGGGTAGGGCGAGCAGGTCGTGGTGGTTGGTGAAGACGCGGGCGGGCGGCACGTTCCAGGCGGCTGCGCGGCGCTGGGCGCTTTCTGCGTCGATATCGCAGACGGCTGCGATTTGGGCGCGGTCGTTCTGGAAATATTCGAGGGCGTGGAGGTCGCTGATGCGGCCGGCGCCGATGATGCCTACGCGCAGCATGGGAAGGCGGTAGCTCCTCGGTTCAGTTTAATGTTTGCCTGGAAAAGTGGTTCAAGAGCTACTCATTTCGAGACCACCCAGGTCGATCAGGTGTTGCAGGTCTTCAGAGGTTTCGGGCATGTAGCGGTCAACTACCTCCCGTACCTGCTCCAGTGTTTCACTCCCGGCGCGGCCGAGCATCCCCACCAGGTCGGCGATATCCTGGACGCGGGATGTTTCCATTTTCATCAGAACAAGATAGGGCAGGGCCAAAACGGGGTAGCCGTCTGGGTCGCTGCGGCTTAAGGGCAGTGTTTCTCCTGTCCAGGGAAAGGGCTTGAGAAGTAGATCTATTCGTGTACCATCGGGCGCGTCGAGAAGATGGCCAAGGCGGGTTTTTTCAGGAGCTACCTTGTAGCCGGCTCGTTTGAGGCGGGCGAGGGCAGCATCTCCGTCCTGGTGGTGCACGAGAAGGTCAAAATCGTCCGTCGGGCGCTCGGGCATGTAGGCGCGTGTCGCGACGCCGCCGACGACCGCCCAGCGGACTCCCGTCAGTATGGATCGAAGATCGGGCCACTGATAGACAGGCGCGCGTGCAGTTATGGATCTGGGCTCGCGGCCGGTCCCAGATTGCAGGCGCCGCCGAAAGATCGAAATCAGAAGGCGGCGTTTCTGGGTCGGGGTGAGTAGCCCATCGGGGGCGATGGCGGCGATGGCCGGCGGCAGTTGCGCGAGCCTTTTGGCGATGTCAGCCTACCTCCGTGTTGGTGGGGTAGAGGTCGATGCGTTCGGCGTTGGCGCGCAGGGGGAGGCCGGCGGCGTAGAGGACGGTGTCGGCGATGTCTTCGGACTGCATCATGAGCTTGCGGGCTTCCTGGGGGGGCGGGGTGGGCCGGCGGTCGAGGAGGGGGGTGGCGGTGACGCCGGGGTTAATGATGCAGGCGCGCACGCCGTGCGGGTTGCCCTCTTCGTTGGTGACGCGGTTGAGGGCATGCATGCCCAGTTTGGCGCTGCTGTAGGCGACGCCGGAGAGGAGGCTGGGATAGTTGGCGGCGCGGGAGCCGATGTTGATGATGGTGCCGGCGCCGCGCTCTTTCATCTGCGGCATGAGCAGGTTGGTGAAGAGATAGGCGCTGACGAGATTGACGTCGGCGACGACGCGCCAGTCATCCATGGTGGTGGCGTCGATGCTGCGATTGACGACGTTGGTGCCGGCGTTGTTGACGAGCACGTGGATGGGGCCGAGCTCGGCATCGATCTTTTTGACGGTGGCGCGGATCTGGGCCTCGTCGCCGACGTCGCAGGGGAATACGAGGGCGCGGCCGCCGTCGTTCTCGATACGTTGGGCAAGGGCGCGGAGCACTTCCTCGCGGCGGGCGATCATAGCCACATGTGCGCCGGCGGCTGCGAATTTCAGCGCGATTGCTTCACCGAAGCCGCTACTGGCGCCGGTTACGATTACGTTCTGTCCGGAAAAATCACTCAATGTATGGTCTCCTTGTTTGATCCTGTGCGACACGCCCTGAAATTGGGGAGCGCTCAGGCTTGATCGGTGCTCAGTTTCAAGAGGTCATCTACGGATATGGGCTGACCCGTAGCGATGGAGTGGTTGGCGGCGATGCCCATCAGGATGGAGGCGGCGCCGTCGATGTGGGTGGCGGCGCGGGCGAAGGGATCGTCCGGCGGATCAGGATGGAAGATCTGCTCCAGCATTACGCGGTCGCCGCCGCCGTGCCCGCCGACGCCTTCGGGGATCTCCACCTCGTAGGGCGCGCCGTGCATAGGGAAGACCCAAATATGCTTGCCGCCGAAGTCCTGGAGCTGGTTGGCTGCTTCGGGGAGGGTTTCCTCCTGGCCGGCGACGAAAGTGCGGCCGACGGCCTCGATGGCTTCGACTTCGATGCGGCCGCGATCGCCGGTGACGGCGGCGCGGTAGCCTTCCCAGGGGCAGTAGGCGAGCAGGGAGTAGGAGAGGATGATGCCGTTGCGATAGCGAGCTGTGACGCTCATTGTGTCTTCGGCGGTGATGTTGTCGCCGAAGACGTTGCGATCGCGCAGGTAGCCGCTGTCGGCTTCGGCGTTGAGGTAGAGGTTTTTGAGGGTCTCGTCGGACTCGAGGCTCATGGCGAAGGGGTCGTCGGCAGCGGCCTCCTCGCCGGTATAGCGGTCGTAGCTGTAGGTCTCGCCGCGGGCGGCGGCGTTTTCGCGGCCGTAGAAGTGCAGGTCACCCTGGGCGTAGACGGTTTGGGGGATGGAGTCGATCCACCAGTTGATGAGGTCGAAGTGGTGGGTTGACTTGTGGACGAGAAGCCCGCCGGACTTGTCTTTTTCGCGGTGCCAGCGACGGAAGTAGTCGGCGCCGTGGCGGGTGTCGAGCACCCAGGAGAAGTCGACGTGGCGAGGCCGGCCTACCGCTCCCTGCATGATCAGCTCTCGCACCGTGGTCGCCAGGGGCGCGTAGCGGTAGTTGAAGGTGACGCGCAGGGAGCGGCCCGTTTTCTCGATGGTATCGAAGATCTGACGGGCCTTGGCGTCGTCGGTGGTCATTGGTTTTTCGGTGATGGCGTCGCAGCCCAGCTCCATGGCGCGGCAGATGTACTGGTGATGGGTGGCGTCCATGGTGGTGACGATAACCACGTCGGGCTTTGTTTCGGCGATCATGCGGTCGAAGTCTTCGGCGTGGTAGGTGGGCAGGGGCCCTTTGCCGGAACGCTCCTGGATTTGCTGGTTGTAAAAGTCCATGCGGGTCTGGCTGAGGTCGCAGAGCGCGACCAGTTCATTCCATCGGGCGTAGTCGCCGAGGATGGCGTGGATGTACATTCTGGCGCGGCCGCCGGTGCCGACGAGGGCGTAGCGGCGTTGGGGTGAAGACACGGGATGGGTCCCTTTCAGTTGTGAGAATATGCAAAATGGTAGAGTGCGTCTCAGCTTTTTGGAAAGTCCAGAGTAGCGAGTCGCGGCTTCCAATGGATGTCTCCAGAGGTAGCCAGAAACTTGCCCCACTTTGGTCCGTACCTTATGCACCTATTTGCGCCCATTTGCTTGAATTCTTCCTGAATTTGTGCTAAGATCTTAGTGTAATTGTACTATGAATCTAATCTGATTCCATTGTAATGCTTAACAACTCATAACTCTATGTCTCTTCTATGCAATTGAATGGCCGACAACGCAGAACACTTAAGGCAGTTTTTGAAAGGCCGACTCGTGCAAGCATTCGCTGGTCTGAAGTGGAACATCTCTTTATCGCTGTCGGTGCCAAGGTAACGGAAGGCAAAGGTTCACGCGTACGAGTCGAGTTAGATGGTCAAGTGAAAACGTTCCATCGTCCTCATCCAGGTAAAGAAGCTAAGCGCTATGCTGTGGAAGCTGTACGTAATTTCCTGAGTGATAACGGAGTTGAGCCAGAACAATGAACTACAAAGGATACAAAGCCGTTATTCAATATGATGAGCGTGACCACATTTTCCATGGCCACCTTCTAGACACTTACGACGATGTCTACTTTGAAGGTTCTGCTGTCGAGGAACTGGAAGCCGCTTTTCGAGAGGCCGTAGATGATTACTTGGCCTATTGTGCAGAGACAGGTCGAGAACCGACGAAAGCTCCAGACCAAGAATCGAAAGAAACTATCATCGTCATCGTAGAGCTTTCCGTCCAGGTGAATAAAAAGGTACACAACCAAGCCAATGCAGTCGCGCAAAAAAAAGGTGTCAGCCTCGACACCTTTGTCGAGGATGCCCTAAGCCAAGCGGTCCAGGCGTGGGCGTAACGGCCAACGACCAGCGCAATTCTCGATCACCACTCCATTTTCTTCCCCATCCATCACCCTGGCATTCCTACCTGTTTGCCCGAAAGATCCAAAGGCGGCGGGGGCCAGTGCAGGCCGCGCTGGCCTGAGAGCTCCCTGTTTTTGACGGGCTGCCACTCTTTTTCGGGCAGGCCGATGAGTTCGCCGTCCTGCAGCCACTCCTCGTCGTTGCCGTAGAGCTCGTCCACCAACAGCGCGGTCATGCTTTGGCGCAGGGTGGCGTGGCTTTCCGCACCGCTCAGGTCGTTCATTTCCTGCGGGTCGGCTTCCAGATCGAAGAGTTGGAAGCGGTTGCCGGTTGGGTAGTAGATCAGTTTGTACTGGTCCTGCCGGATCATGCGCGAGGCCATGGGACCTTCGCCGACTTCGCCGAAGAGATAGGGGCGCTGTGCGTCTCCGACCATGGACATGCCTTCGACGGTCTCCGGAATTGGGATGCCGGCGAGGTCGAGCAGTGTAGGCATAACGTCCTGCCAGCCAACGAGACGGTCATTTTTCGTGCCGGCGGGTGTGCGCTCGTCGCCGGCGGGGCCGAGGAGCAGCATAGGGATGTTGGCGGACTGCTCGTAGTAGAGTCGCTTGGCCCAGAGGCCGTGCTGGCCGAGCATGTCGCCGTGGTCGCTGGTGAAGCAGATGATGGTGTTGTCGAGCAGCCTTTCCTCGCGCAAGGTGCCGATGACGCGGCGCAGCTGGTGGTCGATATGGGTGCAGAGCGCGTAGAAGGCGCGATGGATGCCTTGTAGCTCCTCGTCACTGAAGTTCGTGCCGTAACGGGTCTGGATCATCTGAAGCGCGTAGGGCAGGCTGTCAAAGTCCTGTGACCAGGCGGCCTGGTTGGGGAGTGGAATGTCCACGTCGCGGTAGAGATTATAGTACCACTCGAGGGGGACGAGCGGCGGGTGGGGATGACAGTAGGAGAGGAACCAGAAGCCGGGCCGGGTTGGGTCACGGCGGCGGATCATGCGGCACATCTGGTCGGTGGCCCAGTTGGTGACATGGGTTTCTTCGGACAGATGCCAGGGTCGGTAGCTGTACTCGTTGTTGCTCATGCCGTGGGCGAAGGAGCGGCCGGGATGGCCCTCTTCGCCGAGCCAGAGCTCATAATCGTCGATGGCGCCGAGGATGGGGCGTCCCTCTTCGGCGAGGATGACGTCGTCGAAGCCGATGCGATCGCGTTGGGGGAAGACGTGCAGCTTGCCGACGGCGTAGGCCTGGTAGCCGCTGTCGCGGAAGGTCTGGGCGACGGTCGGCAACTGCGGCATTGGCTCCTGCACTTTGAAGACGCGGTCGCCGTGCGTGCGGGTGGTGGCACCGGTCATGAGGGTGCGGCGGGCCGGGATGCAGACGGGGCACTCGGCGTAGGCGTTGGTGTAGCGGACGCCGGCGCCGGCGAGGCTGTCCAGGGTAGGTGTGCGGATTGCGGGATGACCGGCCCCGCCCATGAGGTGGGCAGGCCAGTGGTCGGTTGAAATCAGCAGGACAGACGGCGCGTCCGGGCCGCGCTGGGATTGGGATGCCATAGCAGGACTCCAGACTTTAGTGGTATTGCGCCAGGTCGGCGATGGCGGTCTTCACTTCGCGGCTGATCTCGGCGGGGACCGGCGGGTTGAAGGGCGCGCCTTCGCCGCCGTCGATGTCGTCGAAGCCGCACTGGGCCATGGCGGAGATGACGGCTGAGTAGTTGTAGCGGCGGCCGTCGCGGAAGCGAAGTTCCTCGAGGGCGGAGATGGCGTCTTCTACGCGCTGCGACTCGGCGTGGTCGCCGGCGCGTTGGGCGTTGTTGATGGCATCGGAGGCCTTGGAGTAGGCGACGGCGATGCCGGATGTGTGGCCCTTGGTGCCGAGCTGGGAGGCGCGGGTGCAGCGGTCGCCGATGCCCCAGATGACGAGGCCGTTATCGCCAATGGCCTGCACGAGCGGCTGGACGTCGTCTTCACTTGTGCCCACTTTGACGCCGACGAAGGCTTCGGAGTCGCGGAAGAGGCTGCCCATTTGCGAAAGGTCGCGGCTGTCTTTGAAGTAGTAGATGAGACGGGCGCTGAAGCGGTCGTCCACTTCTTCGCCAAAGGCCATAAACTCGCTGTACATGCCGTCGGGGTCGTAGACGCCGGCCAGGGGCATGATGAGATAGGCGTCGGGCGGACGCTGGAGGCCGTTGAGCTCGCCGATGAGGTCCTTTGCATCGGCGAGGGGACTGGGCATCACGCCGGCCACATAGACGCCCTCGTTGCCCATGGCGCGCGTAGTGATGTCGACCAGGCGGACTTGCTCGGCGCGGGTCATCTGGTGAATAGGGCTGGTGCCGGCTATTGAGAGCACGCGGGGGCGGCCTTCACTCAGGTTGTTGGTCTGCATCAGGTAGCGGACATTTTTCAGATGCGCGTCGTAGTCGATGCTGCCGTTGCGGTAGGGCGCGCAGGGGATGGCGGTTACACCTTCGAGCGCGGACAGTAGCTGATTGGTCGAGAGTTGGGGGGCAGTGGCGACAGTCATGGAGGCTCCTCCTGGGAACGCAGTTAATTCGGCTGCGCGTTTACCGATTCTTGAATGTGCTGTATGAAGTTGCGTAGTGCGTTGTCAGTTGCCGTATTCTACCACTGACACGCGATTTCGCTCTACCCAATCCCAGTTGATGTCAACGCCGAGTCCAGGACCTTGGGGGATGGAGACGTGGCCGTTGGCGTCGATGGCTTCGAGGTCGTCTACGTAGTCGATGTACAGTTCGGGCACGTGGCTGGCGGGCGCTTTGGGGTGGAGCAGGCCCATTTCGTAGTAGTTGGTGTTGCGGATGGCGGCCATGCACTGGCGCTGGGCGGGGCCGGGGCCGTGGAATTCGAGATCGATGCCGAGGGCTTCGCAGGCGTGGGCGAGTTTCATGACGCCGGTGATGCCATCGTAGCCGACATCGCCGCGCACGTAGTCGGTGGCGTCGGCGAGGGCGAAGTCGATGTGCGGCTCGAGCGAACGGACATGCTCGGTCTGCAGGATGGGCGTGTTGATAAGCTGGCGCAGTTTGCGGTGGGCGAACTGGGAGATGCCGCCGTCGCGGTAGGGGTCTTCGTACCAGAAGAAACGATTTTCGTCACAGGCCCAGCCGACTTTGACGGCGTCGCCGAAAGTTATGAGCTCGCAGGCGGGGTCGAGCATAAGGTCCATCTTGTCGCCGACGCGTTTGCCGACGGCGTGGACGTTGGCGACTTCCTGGCTGACGGGCGCGCGGCCCCAGCCGTGGATTTTGAAGGCGGGATAGCCGAGCTCGAGGCACTGTTCGGCGAAGTCGGCGAAGGCTTCGGGTGTTGAGAGGCCGTCGGGCTGGTGGTCGCCGTGGTAGGTGCTGGCGTAGCAGGGGATGCTGTCTTTGTAGCCGCCCAGCAGTTTGTAGACAGGCTGGTCGTAGAGCTTGCCGGCGATGTCCCAGAGGGCAATGTCGATGGGCGCCATGCCGATGCGGGCGACCTGGCGGAGGGCGCGTTTGACTTCGGTGTAGATGAGTTCGCGCTGGAGTGCGCTGCGGCCGATGAGAAAGTGCGCAAAGGTGGGAATGGTTGCGGCATCGGCGCCGCCACCACCGGCGTATTCGCCGACGATGCCCTGGTCTGTTTCGATGCGGAGGATGCTGCCCTGGGACTTGATGCGGCTGCCCGGCTCGTAGACGAGGTTGAAGCCGTTGTAGTCTTTGCCGAGGTTTACTCTCTCGCTTTCATAGGTGTGGATTTCGATTTTGGTGATGATTGGGTCGGCCATGGTTGATCCTCGTGTGGGGTGGAGTGGTGGGATGTGAAGAAGGCTCGCCGTGCGTAGGCCCATGTTTAGGCGGGCGGCCGGCAGAGCGGACGTATTCGCTGTATTCTACACCTACTCAGGCGACTGTGCATCCTGGCGGCTGGGAGACAGGGCAAACGTATCTGAATTCGGACGCCAGAGTAGCTCGCGAAGGGCACCCCTGCTGATTCAGCCAGCGCTACGTGGATTTGTCCCAGTTCGATGCATTTGCCCTGCCAATTGCGGAATCTGTCCGGACCAGCCCTTCAACCCCGCCGCGATTCAGGTAATCTAATGTCATATTCGGTTGGCAGCCGCCACGTTAGCTGAGCCGCGCTGCTGGCATCGCGGCGTAGGGTCGGTGAGCGATGGTTTTGGAGGGGGGCGTTGCGGGGGCGCAGCCCCTGCACAAGGGAGGGCCGAAGGCCCGACCGCCCATATTAGAACTCGCCATTGGGAGCGTTAGGGGATATGGGAAGGGGGCCAGAGGATGGCGGGGGGTTATGTTTTGCGAAGCTTCCTGCGGATGTAGAGTTCTCCGCCAAAGGCGATGAACATGCCGACGAGCAGGGGCAGGAAGTTGAGGGAAGAGTTGGCGTCAAAGAGGGCAAAGGATAGCCATACGGATAGGCCGATAACGGGCGTGAAGATAACCAGCGAGAGCTGTACGTCGCGGAGAGTTTTGCGTTTGTAGATCAGTTCATGGGTGAAGGATATCGCGGAGACAGCAATGCACATGAAGGAATATCGCAGGCGAAAGTCTGTTTGGAAATAGGGGCCGCCGAGCCAGTCTCCGAGAAGAAGGATTGCGAGGGTCCAGATGAGTAATGAGTGGAGGTAGGGGATTTTCCGCCATCTCGTTAGAATTTTGTCCATCATTGGAAGTGGCTCCCTTTCTTCCAGTAGTAATAGGAGATGCGTTTGGAGTGATGCTTGAGGAGAATTGGCTTTCTACCATTCGGGCGATGCCTGTCTCCTGTCAGGAAAGGTCCGTCGCGTGGGGAGACTGTTATGCTTTGCCAAACCTCTTGCGGATCAGGGATTCAACTCCCCAAGCGACGAAAATTCCAACTATAATGGGTAGACTGCCCAGGAAGGAGTCGCCGTCCAAATAGGCAAAGGAGATCCAAATCCCAGCGCCGGAACTTGCGGCGACGATTCCCAATGAGAAAAGTTCGTCACGAAGACTTCGCAACGTTTCTCTTTTGTAGATAAGGGTATGCACATATGCGGTTGTCAATGCCGCGATGAATATGAAGATTGTTTTCAGCCGAACGTCGGACTCGGCAAGAAAGGCATCGTGCAACCAAATCGCGATTGCAACACTTGCGGACATCCCCAAAAATAGAGCGAGCTTGCCGGGGGTTTCCTTCCATTTGCGAGTCGTCTGTGGTTTGTACCTATGTATAGTCTGGAAAGTTACTCTGTCGAACCACGGAGGATTTGGAGGGACATAAAGCGAATTTCAGGGCGTCTCCCCGTACCCCGAACAACGATGGTTGGTGGCGATGGGGCAATCGGGCTGCGCTATGCCTTGCGATACCGTTTGCGGTACAGGGCGAGCACGCCATCGCCGACGAACAACGCAATTGCGATGGGTAGAACGTACAAGAACGAATCAGGGTCGAGAAAGGTATAGGAGATCAACCACCCTACACCCACTGCCGCGATTCTTATACCTGTCTCCAAGAGGTAGCCGCCAAGACCAGTTCGCTTGCAGAAAAGAAAATACGCGACCTGTCTTGCAATTGACCCTATTACGAGGAGGTACAGGAAGAAAGCTGTATTAAAGAAGATCAGGCCAACAAAAGCGACAATCAGGGCGACAAAAAACGTTACCGACCCAGCTTTGAGTCCACCAATGTCGCCTTCGTTCAGGAATTCTGTGGCGCTGCAGAAGGCCGTAGTCAGGTTGGCCGCGGGTCCTTTTCGTTGCTCGGGAAATCCTTGCATCACTTAGATTGCCATCCAGTCGATGGTGCTACGCGTGCAGCACCACCCAACCGTCCTCGACGGTTACTTCGAAACTTTCGACCGAGGGATCTTCCTCGTCTTGGTCGGGCTGCTCGACGGTTACGTCGTAGGTGCGGACGCGCAGGCGGTGGGGGTTGAATACGGATTGGCCGGTGGCGATGTCGAATTCCCAGCCGTGCCAGGGGCAGCGCAGGATCTGGCCGGCGCGTTCCCAGATGATCTCGCCGGGATTATTGGAGCGGGCGGTGCCGGTGATGGTGCCGCGGCAGAGGGGGGCGCCCTGGTGGGGGCAGAGGCTGCGCAAGGCGTAGTAGTCGCCGTGGACGTTGAATACGCCGATTGAACGGCTGCGCACTTCGACGATTTTGCGGTCGCCGGGGGGCAGGTCGCTGACACGGCAGATGGGATGGGGACGGGTGCCAGGGCGACGAGGAGAGGTCTCGGAGGCTTGCTGGGGGGCTTGCTGCGGCCTGTTGTTGGACATGCTTTCTCCCACAGGGGTTTCCTCAGTAGGGCCATGCGCGCGGCTGCGGCCTCTCTGAGGCCAGGAGCTTGCGGCCCAGTTCGTGACGTGACGCGGCCAGATCTGAGGCGTAGGCGGGGTCTTGCGATACGTCGCGGTAGTCACCCCACTCGGCGGAAAGATCGTAGAGGTTTTCGGTGCCGTCGGCGTGGAGAAGGTAGCGAAAACGCTCGGTGCGGAGTGATTTCCAACCGGTGTGCTCGGTGAGGGCGGAGGTACCGCCGGGCGCGTCGTCGTGCAGGCGGGACAGCAGGGAGGTCCCCTGCAGGTGCGGGGGGACCTGGATTCCGGCCAGGTCGAGAATGGTGGGCAGGACGTCGAGCGCTTCGGTGAGGCCCGAATCTCTGCGGGCGCTGGAATCGCCAGTCGCTCGAATGAGCAGAGGGACGCGGCTGCACTGGTCGTGGGCGGGGTAGCCTTTGCCGTATTTCAGATGTTCGCCGAGCCATTCGCCGTGGTCGGAGGTGAAGATTACGACGGTGTCGTCGGCGATGCCGAGGTCGTCGAGGGCGGCGAGGAGGCGGCCGACGTGGTGGTCGACCTCGCTGATCTGGCCGTAGTAGCCCTGGTGGGCGAGGCGCAGCTCGTCGTCGGGATAGTTTTGCGACCCGCGTTTCGCCTCCACTTCCGGCGGGAAGGTGGGAAGGGCGAGGGCGGCGGGATCGTAGAGGTCGAAGTATTGTTGCGGCGCTACCCAGGGGGAATGGGGGGAGTAGATGCCGGCGATGCAGAGGAAGGGTTGGCCGGTCTGGGACTGTTGGCGCATGAATTCGATCGACTGTTCGGCGACGAAGGCGGTGTGGGTCATGTCGTCGCGGCAGCGGGAGGCGAGGGGTTCTATGGGGAAGCGTTCGGGCGGATGTTCGATCCCGTCTTCGATTTTCATGGTCTCCTGCCAGATCTCTGCCATGGGGGCCTGGCCGAGGCTGACGTGGGGGAGCTGGTCGGGGGCAAGGTGGCGAACCCAGGCGCGATAGGCGTCTTCGTAGGAGCCGGGCTCGTCGGAGATCTCGAGATGGTCGAAGCCGTAGGGCGGGTGATGGGTACGGTGGTCGCGGTTGGCGTGGGGCTGGAAATGAAGTTTTCCAATGTTGGCAGAGCGGTAGCCATAGGGTGCGAGCAAACGGGGCAAGGTGACGGTGTCCTCGGGCACCGGCACGCCCATATGGGTGACGCCGAGGGTGGAGGGATACTGCCCGGTGAGAAAGCTGAGGCGGCTGGGCATGCAGACGGGGTTCTGCACGAAGCAGTGGTCGAAGTTGACGCTCTCGCTCGTCAGTTTGTCGAGGTGGGGCGTGTGGATATCTGGGTTGCCGTTTGCGCCGAGGCCATCCCAGCGTTGCTGGTCGGTGTAGATGATGAGGAAATTGGGACGGCGCATGGGGCTGGCCTCCTACCGGTTTGAATCACGTTTACGTTTTGACTACTCTACACTATCTGTTCTTCAGTTCGCAATCCTTGCCAGTGTGGACAGGGTGTGCGGTCCAGAATGGGGTGCGTGTAAGGGCACGCACAAAGTATGCCCCTACAGTCACTGGCGGAGGGATTGGAAAAGAGGCGTTTACGCGAAAGTCCCTTTGGTGCTAGTATGACATTTGCTCTGGGGTATTGGTAAATGCTCCGCTACGAGCGTCTTTCAAGCAACTTCAATTTCCAGGAAAGCAAGGAGCATAGCATGTTACGCGTAGCCAAGCCGGAAGGATTTGGCAACATCGTTCTGGAAGAGGTTCCGATGCCGCCTGTCGGGCCGCAGGAGGTGCGGGTGCGGAGCAAAGTCAGCCTAATCAGCCGGGGATCGGAGATCCTGCGGCGTTATATGCATGAAGAGGCGATCAATCCGGCGATCATGGGCTACTCATTGTCGGGGGTGGTTGACGAGGCAGGCAGCGAGGCGGCGCAACAGTTCCAGCCGGGGGATCGTGTGATGGCGGTGGCGCCGCATGCTCAGTACGTTGTGCAGCCCATCGACTCCAACATCGGGCCGCGCGTGTGGCACATTCCCGACGACATTTCGTTTGAGGAGGCTACTTTTCTGCCGCTGGCAAAGAGCGGCGTTACATGGGCGCAGACGCCGGGGATCCGGCCAGGTCATACGCTTGTGATCATGGGTCAGGGGTTGGTCGGCAATCTTGTGCTGCAGGGGGCTCGGCAGCATCTTTGTGAGCAGATCATTGTGGTGGATGCAATTGCGAAACGCTGTCAGCTGGCCCGCGAATACGGTGCGGACCAAGTGATCGACGTTACGGAGACGGATCCGGTGGAGCGGGTGATGGAGCTGACGGACGGACGCGGCGCGGATATCGTGTTCGAATGTGTGGGCGGCGAGCCGGGGTTGAAGTCGTTTGCGCAGGCCCAAGAGATGGTGTGCGACGGGGGAACGCTGCATTTGATCGGTCTCTATCACGGGCAGCCATTGCCGCTGGACGCCGGCAAGATTCAGCGGAGGCGTCTGATTGGCGGCTATTACGGTGAAGATCCGCCTGAAGTCCTGCTGAACCGGACCATCGAGTTAGTGCAGGCCGGGCGGATACGGGTCGAGCCGCTTATCAGCCACCGGTTCCCCTATCAGGAGGCCAAAGACGCGTTCGACCTGTTGTATGCGCGGTTGTCGGAGGCGATGGGCGTGCTGCTGATCTGGGAGGAATAGAATGCGAGTGTCTGACGGCAATAGCGATTGCCTTCCACTTTTCGCTGATAACAAAACACTGGAGCTTCAAGGAGACAACTGATGTCCTTTTCTGCCAAGGGAATTGTCCATCGCTCGACGGTGACGGGGCGACGGGGCATGATCGCGTCGGCGCATCCACTGGCATCGCTGGCGGGCGTGCGCATTCTGATGGAAGGCGGCAATGCGATTGACGCGATTGTGGCGGTGGCCGCGGCGCTGAATGTGGTCGAACCTTACATGTCGGGCCTGGGCGGCGACGGGTATATGCATATCTACTCGGCGCGGGAGCGGGAACATACCGTTCTGGACTATATGGGCCGCTCGCCGTACGGGGCAACGTTTGAAGAGGTGGGTGATGCGGAGAGCCGGGCACGCGGGCCGAAATCACCGCTGGTGCCGGGGTCGTGCGGTGGTTGGCTGGCGGCGCTGGAGCGGTATGGGACGATGGATGCGGCGACGGTTTTTGAGCCGGCGATCGAATACGCGGAGTTGGGTTTTCCGCTGACGGTGAAGAACGCCGAGTTCACGGATTTCAATGTGCCGGAGATGCTGAAGTATCCGTCGACAGCGGAGACCTATCTTCCGCATGGCCGGGCTCCGGTCGCGGGCGAAATAATGACGCAGCCGGATTTGGCAAGGAGTATGCGCGCGATCGCCGAGGGCGGCGCCGACTATTTCTATCGAGGCGAGTTTGCCGACAGGCTGGTCCGTTACATGGAAGAGAACGGGGGCTTGATCACGCACCGCGATCTAGAGGACTTTGCGGTCGAGTGGCAGGAGCCGATCTCGGTGTCGTACCGTGGTATGCGGGTGTTTGCGCCGCCGCCGCCGTGCCAGGCAGTCCAGTATCTGGAGACGCTGAATATAATGGAGGGCTTCGACGTGGCGGAGATGGGCCATAACCGCGCGGCGACAGTCCATCGCTTTATCGAGGCGGCCAAGCTGGCGCAGGTTGACAGGGCCGAATATGCTGGGGTCGACAGCCCGCCGACGGCCGGGTTGCTGTCTAAGGAGTACGCGGCCAAGCGTCGCGCTGAAATCGGCACGCAGGCCCGGCCGTCCGGCGGTGAGCGCTATACGTCAGCGAAGATGGCGGATGAGGTGCTGGCAGGGGACCCGCGGCGCTGGATGCTGAGCGAATGCACGACACACTTCAGCGCGATCGACGCGGACGGCAATGCGGTAGGGGTGACGCAGAGTCTGGGAGCGGGTTTTGGGTCGGCTGTGGTGATACCGGGCACGGGGATTGCGCTGAACAATTTTCTTAACTGGATGGACAGTGATCCGCAGAGCCCGAATGCTGTGGCTCCGGGCCGGAAGATAGAGATGTGCATGTCGCCGGCGCAGGTGTGGGATGAGCAGGGGCTGCGCTTTTTGATCGGCACTCCTGGCAGTTACGGCATTCTGCAGACGACGCCGCAGATGATAATGAACGTCATTGACCACGACATGAACATTCAGGCCGCGATCGAGGCGGCGCGGGTGAAGTCGACATCGCCGGGGACGGTGATTGATGTTGAGACGCGGATTGGGGAAGATGTGCTGCTGGAGTTGACGCAGATGGGCCACCGGATCAACCGGCTAGGACCGTGGAACGCCGAAGTAGGGGGAGGCCAGGGCATAATGGTCGATCCTGAGAATGGCGGGTTCATGGGGGGCGCGGACCCGCGGCGGGATGGATACGCGCTGGGTTGGTAGGGGAGTTCAGTTTTTTTGTAGTTTTTAGTTTTAAGTGAACTGCGAACGGCAGAGCGGTAGTGGAAGGTGATTTAGTGGTTAGTGGCCGGATTGGCTGCTAACCACTTTTTTTGTTATTCATCGGCGCGGTTGGTTAGGTGGATTAGGCCGTCGCCGCTGTGGACGCGGTGGACGCCGCGGCGCATGATGACGATGCCGTCTCTTTCTGCGTGCAGTTCGGCGAGGACGCTGCCTAGGGGGTCGTGGACTGTGCCGACGAGCTGGCCCGTTTTGACTTCCTGCAGCAGTTCGACGTGGGGGCGGAAGTAGCCGGCGAAGGGGGCGGACATGACTTCGTCCATGTTGCCGTCGCCCACGAGGTGCTGGGGAGGCGGGACGGCGGCGGGATCGCCTGTGAGCATGTCGAGGTGGTGCATGACGTTGAGGACGCCGCGGGTGAAGCAGTCGACGTCTTCGGGGTGGGCGCGGCCGGCGCCGGCGGCTTCAGTGTAGAGGCAAGGCACGCCCAGATCGATGGCAGTGGAGATGGTACGGCCGGGCGGCACAGGAGGAGGATGCCCCCATAGCACGGGCGCGCCGAAGATGCGCGCTGCGGCCAGGGAGCGCTGGCCTACGTCTTCATCGCTGTGGAGATAGCCTGCCAGGGTTGGGATGTCGCCGACGACGCCGGCGCTGTGGAGGTCGATGAAGAAGTCGGCTGCGCTGATGAACTTGAGGGTGAGCCAGTGGGCGATGCACTGGGTCAGGGTCCCGGTTTCGGAGCCGGGAAAAACGCGTGCCAGGTTGAGGCCGTCGATAGGGCTGTTGCGTGTGGCGGTGGCGTAGGCTGCCATGTTGCAGACAGGGACCATGAGCAGGGTGCCGTGCAGGTGGGCGGGGTCGACCTGTTCGGCAATGCGGGGGATGGCTTCGACGCCCTCGTACTCGTCGCCGTGGATGCCGGCGAAGACGACGAGGGTGGGTCCGGGTTGGGATCCGGTCACGGTCAGCAGGGGGAGCTGCCAGTGGCCGCCCTCGACGCGGGGGGAGACGTCCAGCCAGCAGGCGTCTTTGCGGCCTCGCTCCAGGTTGGTCACGTCCAGTTCGGAAATGTGCATGTCGATTCTCCTGACAGATGGTCGATATCTTGTCGGCAGGTTACGAAGAACACCTTTTTGACCACGGAGGGCCACTGAGGATCACGGAGAACACCTTTCCTATATCCACGAAGGGCCGCGAGGAGCATCTTTCTCCCGGATGGAGAGGCTGGCCTGTCACTCGCCGAACTGAATCGAGTAGAGATCGGCGTCTTTGAGGACGAAGCGGATGCGGATGGGACGGCCTGACAGCTTGCTGAGGTCGCTGCCGGCGGTCCACTGGGCGGGTCGGCGGATAGAGTCGCCGAAGAGCTCGTCGCTATCTTCGAGGGCGTAGCCGGGGATGGGGTTGCCCTCTTGATCCTGAATTTCTACGCGCAGGCTGCCGGCGGCGGAGGTTGCGAAGTTGAGGTAGAGACGGCGGCCTGAGAAGATGAGCGGCTTGGTTAGGCAGGCGCCGCCGGACAATGGCGCATGGAGGGATACGAAGCCGTCGAGACGGGTGGTGTAGCGGCGGACGTTCGTACTGCGGCCGGCCCAGTAGCCTTCGGTGACGTAGAGGGAGAGCTCGGTCGGTGCGCCGGGCGAATCGGCGTCGGTTTCGATGAGGCCCCAGGCGATGTTGTTGTCACCGTAGACCCAGCTGTCGACGACATTGGGGCCGGGGCGGATGTATGCTTCGCCCCAGCGCTTGAAGTTTACGCCGTCGCGGCTGGACATGAATAGGCCGTCGGTGACTACGGAGCCGTAGCGGGGATGGACTTCGCTGCGGGCGCGGCGCAGGTCGAGGCCGGGCAGGTGGTCGGTCTGGGCGACCCAGCCTCTGTCGATGTAGCGCATGGGGAAGCCGAAGAGGATGTGAAGCGCGCGGGCGTAGGGCTTGATCTGGTTGGTGTAGAGGGGCTGATCGGGGCTGTTGCCGTAGTCAAGCCATTTGGGCTGGGACCAGTTCAGAAAGTCGGGGGAGGTTGCTGTCTTGATGCCGCGAACTCCGTGGGGTACGCCGCCGTCAAAGTCGCGGAAGTAGGCGCGGTATTCGCCGCGGTATTGGTCCCAGAAGGCCAGATTCAGGGAATCGAAGTAGCCCTCTGTAATGACGGGTTCGGGCGTGTCTTCGTTCTCTCGCAGCATGAATGAGAAGTTGAAGGCGTCGGAGGACTGGAGGGCATAAAGGGCGCGCGGCGTTTTGCCGGGGACGAGGGCTTTGTACTCAGCCCCTTCCTGGCAGGCCGGGTTGGTATCCGGGAAGATGGCGGTGTCGCCGGCGCTGAGCTCGATGCCGGGGAAGCTTGTGGGCGAGAGAACGATATTGTTGCGGCTGCTGCCCTTGTATTGCACCAGATTGAGGGAGGGTTTGCTCCAGCGTTTGCCGCGGTTGCTTTCGGCATAGCAGAGGTAGTAGGCGTGGGGGTAGTTCATCTGGCCACCGCCCATATCATACTGCCAGGCGCCGTAGTACATGCGAATGCGCCCGTCGTGGTCCTGGAATACGGTGCGGTAGAGACAGGCGTTGCCCTCCCAAGGATCGTCGGTCTTCAAGACCACTTCCCGCTTGACTGGCGGATGCAGGCGCAGCTCGATCCGGTCGCCCAGTTCCTCGATCAGGAAGTCGTCGATCAGGGGTTCAAGACGCGTGCCAATATCGATCGGAGTGGAATTTGCGGCGGCGGCGTTGGTCATAGTAGTCACCTATTGGAACTGCAGTGGTCGATGGTCAGCAAAGGCAGTCGGGGCCGGTTGCTGGGTCAGAGATTTGGGGCACGAAGGACTGTGTTGGTTGATGGCAGCGCCCAGACTTCGTGGTAGACGGTTGGAGAAGGTCTCTGAGGGGGATAGCCCGGCGGCTTGTTGTCAGGGTCGTGCAGTTCCAGCCGGTCGCGGCCTTCAACCTGGTGGAGCCAAGTATGTTCTTCGAGGGCCGCGGCCACTTCGCGTTGTTGGATGAACTCTACGTAGTCGAAGGCGGTGAAAGCGGCGTGGGCGAGGAAGACGCGGTCGACGGTGCGGCCATTCCAGGTAGCAAGGTCGGGCAGGACAATGGGGCCTGTGCAGACTTGGAAGGCGGCATCCTCGCAGTTAACGTTGATCAGGTTGACGGGATATTCGACGGTGACGTGCAGGCCGGTTTGTGGGTCGCGGTAGGAGCAGCGAGCATTGAGCAGGGCATTGGCCAGTGTGGCTTCGATGAGCGGCCCGCTGTCGTGCAACTCGATTGGGTGCGGGAACTCCTTAATACTGATGTCATTATCCTTAAAGGCGGCGCTCAGCTCCTGCGCGGACACGGGTTCGATCTCGCTGCTGGGGCGTCGGGCGATCGGGATTCGATGCGTGCGGCTGAATGCCATGCGAAACTCGCTGCTCGGAATCTGGAAAAAATCCCGGCTGGGGATAGTGTATTCGGTACGGCAAGGGGCCCCAACGAACAGTTCTGCCATTTTGCCGCCATCCTCGTCGCAGATGGTACAACTGGCCTCAAGGTTGAAGCGCACATGGCGGACGTCGCCTGTATTGCCGATGAAACCGCCGGCAAACTTGTAGTAGGGATCATCTTGCCAGGGGAAGGTTTTCCAGGTGAAAAAGGAGCGGGGAAAATCGATCATAGACACCTCCTAGGCCGGTGGTCGGCTGCAAATGTTGAAGGATTGTGAAGTGCTCCCGTGAATTTCATTTCCAGGTAAAGAAGACGCTAAGCCAGCCCTCGTGGGCGGTCATCATGCGATCAAACAGGTCGGGCGCCTCGGTGTAAGGGGCGACGTGGCTGACGAGCGGTTCGATCTGCAGTTCGCGGCGGCGGATGAGGTCGAGGATCACGTGCTGGTTGCGGGGGCGTGTCCAGGGCCAGTAGGGGTGCGTGTCGCTCATCCCGGTCTGGTAGGAGCCGGTCATGATGATTTCGCGGCGGAAGAGCTCGTCGGATTCGATGGCGACGGAGCCGCTGGTGGCGCCGACGAGAATGATGCGGCCGCGATCGGCTGCGGCTTTGATCATGGTGGGGTAGTTGCCGATAAAGGAGGTGGTATGGATTTGCACTTCGGCGCCGCTGCCGGGCAGCATGCTGGGCAGCGCGCCGCGCCAGCGCCAGGGCAGTTGGGTGTGGGCACGGATTTCGGCGACGACGTCCTGACCGCCGGCATCGACCACGTGGGAGGCGCCGAGCTGGCGGGCGAGATCCAGCCGCTCCTCGATAAGATCGACGCCGATGAGAGGGTAGGCGCCGACGAGGCGGCAGAGCTGCAGAGCCATCAGGCCCACTACACCGAGCCCGTGGACGGCGACCGATTCCCCGATCTGGATCTGGGCGCGGCGCACGCCGTGCAGTGCGACATCGCCGAGAACGCAGAAGGCGATTTCGACGTCGGTCAGGTCGTCGGGCAGTTTATGGACATTGTACTGTTGGGGTATAGCGACGTCGTTGGCTTCAAGTTCGGGTGTCACAAGCCAGTGGGTGGCATGGTTGCCGCTACACAGGACGCGATCGCCGACGGCGACCTGGCTGATCTCGCTGCCGGCGGCTTCGACGACGCCGATGGCGGTGTAGCCCAAGCCGGCGGGGGCGAAGGTGGCCTGCTCTGCGGGGCTGGCTGCGCGGCGGCGGCGGATGCCATTCATTTCCGAGCCGGCGCTGACCTGGGTGAGGTGGGTGCGCACAAGCAGTTGATTGGACGCCGGAGCCGGAACTTCGAATTCTTCGACTTCGATTTGGCCGGCAGGGGTGAGAACCAAGCGTTGTCCTTTTGTCACGCGAGTTTCCTTTTCAAGGTGGCGCTACGCCGATAGACAGAAGTTCTGGGTCAAGTGTACAATCATATGCATTCTGATTCCAACAGGACATTTTTGACGGCCGAAGGCCACAGAACTATGCCAGGGGAGAGTCGCGATGAGTAGCCAACGCACAGTTTACGTCAGCGGAAAGTTTGTAGCCGAGAGTGAGGCGGGCTTCTCGATTTTCGATTCTGCGCTCATGTACGGGGATGTAATATTTGAGACGACGCGTACGTTTAACGGACAGCCGTTTCGGCTGCGGGAGCATATTGAGCGGCTCTATGTAGGGCTGCGGACGCTGGAGATCGATTGCGGGTTGACGCCAGACGGGATGGAGGCGGCGACGCTGGAAACGATCGAGAGGAACCGGGCCTGCTTTGCGGACGGCAGGGACTTTCAGATCGTGCACAACGTCTCGCGGGGGCCGATGGGGCTTTACGAATCGGTCTTCGAGGGGGGCGTGAGGCCGACGGTTACAATCAACTGCTGGCCCCTGACATGGCATCTGGCCGCGTTTGCCGACGCATATGTGAGAGGAGTCCATGCGGTCATCCCGGCGCAGCGTTCGGTCCCTTCGCGGCTGCTCGACCCCAAGATCAAGAACCGTAGCCGGATCTATTACCAAATTGCCAATTTGCAGGCGCAAAAGGTCGATCCGGAAGCGTGGGCCCTGTTGACGGACGAGGACGGATTCCTGACGGAGGGCACGGGGTCGAACTTTTTTGTGGTCAAGGATGGCGGCCTGCTGACGGCGGAGCCGCGCAACATTTTGCGCGGGGTGACGCGGCAGTCGGTTCTGGAGCTGGCAGAGCGTTTGGGGCTGCCGTGCCGGGAGTGCAATCTGGAGCCATACGACGTGATGACGGCGGACGAGGCGTTTTTCACATCCACGCCCTTTACTATTATGCCGGCGACGCGCTTTAACGGGCATGAAGTGGGTACGGGAGAACCGGGTCCGGTTACGCGGAAGCTGATGTCGGCCTGGGACCAGATGGTGGAGGTGGAAATGGTGGCGCAGGCGCGGGCCTTTGCGGAGGAAGTGGGAAAGGGATAGTGGTCAGTGGCGAGAAACGGCTTGCAGGGAAGACACTGTGGGGTTAGACACGTTGCTGGGGATGAATAAGCACGGTGGCTAGCTGGAGGGGGGCGTTGCGGGGGCGCAGCCCCTGCACAAGGGAGGCCGCTTGCGGCCGACCGCCCGGAACTGCAGTTTTTGGTAGTCAGTTTTTCGTTTTTGGTGGAACACCGGTGACTAGTGGTCGGTGGGTTGAGACGGCAGGTGGGGGAGTAGGCACCGTTCGCCAGACACGATGCTGGGGAAGAATAAGCACGGTGGCTAGCCTAGGGGGGCGTTGCGGGGGCGCAGCCCCTGCACAAGGGAGGCCGCTTGCGGCCGACCGCCCATGTGAAGTATCTGATCTTGCAATTTTGCCGAGTGAGTCAATCCCGCGCCAGGGGCCAGTGGATTTTCTCGACGCCTTTGGCCTGGGAGCGCATGATTGCGATCATGATTTCCAGGCTGTGGAGTGCGCGCTGGCCGCTGGAGATGCTTTCGCCGCCATTTTCCATCAGGTTGATCAGTTCGTCGACGGCGTTGACCATGCCGCTGCCGTAGTCTACGGTTCCGCCAAGCTGGCGACTGGTGACTTCGTGGGGTTGCTCCGGCGAAGTCAGGTAGACAACGGCTTCGGTGTTGCTGATGCGAATGCGGCCCTTGGTGCAGAGGAGGTCGAGCTCGAAGTTGACCAGTGTCCTCTGCGAGACTTCGATGTGGGCGCGCACGCCGTTGGTGAAGTGGAGATAGGCGGAAGCGCCAGGATCGGTGGTGGGGTCGTGGCCGCCGTCGCCGAGGTATTCGGTGCGGTCCTCGTAGCCCTCCTCCATGCCGCCTATGAGCCATTCGGGCGCGGCATCGGCATACATGCAGACGGTGTCGACGAGGTGGGTGCCGTTGCGGAAGAGCATGGCGCGTTCGCCGCCCAGATGGGCGCCGATGCGGGTAAGAGAGCCGATGCGTCCACTTTCGATGATGGCGAGGGCCTGGCGCCAGAAGGGATCCCAGCGTCTGCCATGGTTGACGCACATTTTGGCGCCGCTCTTTTCGACGGCGGCCAACATGCGGTCGGCGTCGGCCAGGGTAGTGGCCAAGGGTTTCTCACAGTAGATGGCGGGGACGCCGGCCTCTGCGGCGTCGACGACCATTTGGGCGTGGAGGTGGTCGGAGGTGACGACGCTGAGGATATCGAGATTCTCCTGTTCAATCATGGCGCGGTAGTCGGAGTAGTGGGCGGCTGGGCCCCAGTTTTCTTCATATCGGGTTAGTAGCTCGGGCACCAGTTCACAGACGGCGACCACTTCGGCGCGTGGATGGGCGGCGTAGGCGGCTGCGTGCGAGTGGGGTTGCGGATGGCGCGTCGCCCATAGGTCATAGCGCGGCGGGGATTGGCCGATGCCGGTCAGGCCGATGATGCCGGCCCGGTATGTCTTGTCACTGGTTTGATTGGTTGCGGACATTTTCTCCCCCTGCTTGCTGATGCCTGTTGGCAGTTGTGTTGTGATAGCAATGGGCTACTCGTCACCGGTCACTGTAGTCCTCAATCCTCTTCTTCAAGCCAGAGTGCGTAGGGATTCTCGCGGTTTTTGAGCGGGAATTCGACGCGGCCGCGCACGCGTTGCGACTCGTGGATGGCCATGATCATCTCGAGGACGGCGCGGGCATCATGGCCATTGGTAACGGCGGTTACCTGGCGGTCTTCCTCAATGGCGCGGATCAGTTCTTCGACGAAGACTCGGTTGTTCAGTTGGAATTTTTCGGAAACGGAGCGCGGCTGGCCGTCTGCGTTGAGATCCCATTCCGGGAGGGAGATGCGTTCCCAGGAGCCGTCTCTGTCGCCGGGGAGCCACTGGCGGTAGGGGTAGTGGTAGAGTTCGCCCAGGGGCGCGGTGCGCAGCGAGAGGATGCCAGCTGAGCCGTGGATTTCGAGTCCGAGCCAGTTGACACGTTCGCGGGTGTCGGTGTCGTCGCTGCGGTAGGAGTCGAGATGGGCGGTTACGCCGTTCTGGAAGACGAAGTAGGCGGCGAGCCCGTTGCCGGCGATCAGGCCGACGCCTTCGTCACCTTCCTGGATGTCGGCCGAAGTGAGCTCGCGGCCATCCTGTGTGACGTGGGCGTGGGCCCAGAGCACTTCGGAAGTGGCGAAGAAACGGATGTCGTCGAGGAGATGGGTGCCGAGGACGATGAGGTCCATGGCGCCGGCGCGGCGGTCGGCTTTGCCGTGGCGGCGGATCATCTGGACATCGCCGATGAGGCCGTTGTCGATGAGTTGCTTAGCATGCAGCTCGTAGGGGTTGGCGCGGCGGTGGGCGACGGCGAGCCTGGTGTTGTGCCGTTCGCAGGCGGCGAGCATGGCATCGGCTTCGGCGAGAGTGCGGGCGAAGGGCTTTTCACTGAATATGCCCTTGACGCCGGCTTCGGCGCAGGCGATGACCATCTCCGCATGTTGGTCAACCCAGCGCGGACAGACGTTGACGAGGTCCAACTCCATTTGCGACAGCATTTCGTGATAGTCGGCGAAGCTGTGGGAGGCGCCGGTGCGCTGGGCGGCGGCGGCGCGCCCCTCTGCGTCCGGGTCGGCTACGGCGACTACTTCGACATTGGGCAACCCCTGATAGGCTGTATCCAGACCGTGACCGTAGTTGCCGCGTCCGGTGTGGCCGATAATTCCGGCCCGATAGTTTGCTGGCATCGAAATTTCCAGGACTCCTGTGGTTTGTGGTTAGCGGTCGAGAGTAATTTGCGGTCTGCAGGTGCCGCGGTTACTCGCCGGTCGAGCGGATTTCGAGTTCGTCCAGGCCGGGAGCGAGGGGGAGACGCACCTGTGTGCCTGTCTTGTGGGAGATGTGGATGGCGGTGATGGCTTCGAGTACTTTGAGGCCGTCGCGTCCTGTCGAAACGCTTTCCCGATCTTCAAGCAGACAGTCGATGCTTTCGCGGGTGGCGGAATAGAAGTAGTCGTCGAGCTTGAACTCGGTCGGCATGTCGGGGATAGGCTGAAATTCGTAGCGTGTTCCGTAGCCTTCGTCGGCTTCGACAAGGGGGCCATATTCCCAGAGGCCGCGACGCTCGCAGAAATGGACGCGGCCTTCGGTGCCGGCAATTGTAGTGTAGCCCAGATGCTCCCTGCGTTCGGCGATGCAATCGATGAAAATGACGACGCCATCGGAGCAGGCGATCATGCCGCCGCCGCCAGGGTCGGCCACGGTCTCCGTGTTGAGGTAGCCGGAAACGAGCTGCGGCTGCGCGGACGTGAAGTAGAAGGCATAGTCGACGGTGTGGGTGCCGTTTGTGAGGAGCGGCCGGCAGCCTTCGTAGGTGATGGTCTTGACGCGGCCAACGGCGCCCTCGTCGATCATGCGCTTGAGGCGCTGGTAGTGGGGGAGAAAGCGGCGCGTATGCTCGGTTATTAGACGGGAGCCGCTGCGGTCGCAGGCGGCTACCATCTTGCGACCCCAGGCCACGCTGGTGGCAAGCGGCTTCTCGACCATGATCACTTTGATGCCGGCTTCGGCGGCTTCGATGACGGGATGGTGATGGTAGAGCGTGTTTGTCGTGACATCTACGATATCGAGACGGGCCTTTTCGTACATGTCGACGGCGGTAGGATAGCGGTGTTCGGGGGCGATCTCCCATTCATCGCCGAACTGCTGGAGTCGCTGCGGGTCGATGTCGGCGATGGCGACCAGTTCGGCGTCTTCGCAGCGGCGGTAGCCGGCCGCGTGGGAAAATGGTCTGTGGCCCAGCCCGCCGATTGGCCCGGCGCCGACGATGCCGACTCTAACTTTGGCTTTTGACATTTTTGAGCTCCTGGGACTGCGTTTCGTACTACAAAATGGGTAGGACTGCGTCTATTGGTCGTCTGCGGTGATGGGCATGATGTAGTGGATCTGGCGGGCTACTTCCTGGAAGCCGAAGTCGGGGTAGAAGTGTGCGCCGACGTCGTTTTGGTCCAGAGTCTCGATGCGGGCGTAGGTCAAGCCTTGGGCGGCGAAATAGGCGACGGCCTCCTCGAGCAGGCGGCGGCCGATGCCGCGCTGCTGGAATTCGGGCAGGACGGCAAAGTTGGGGATGCCACCGATGCCAGCGGCCTTATCGACGCGCGTGGTGACGTAGCCAACGATCCGGCCATCGACTTCAGCGACGAGGATACCGTCTGCGTTGATTTCGGCGTCGTCGTCTATGTGGCGTTTTTTGCGCCAGCGCCAATCTTTGCCGTGGACGAGCCCGTAGAGGCGCTCGATGTTCTGGTCGATGGAGACGCCGTCGAAGCAGATGGCGGTGATGGTCTTCAGTGTTTCCAGATCGGGCGGTCGATATCGTCGTATTTCCATCCAAAGCTCCTGCAGGGGACGGCGGTCGGCTCGGCGTGTTTGTGACGGGATTGCCTTACTCGACGAATTGGAAGGCGTAGACGTCGGCGTCATGCAGCGAGAAGCGCAGCCGGACCAGTTCACCGCTTAGTGGGCTAACGTCCGGGCCGTGTGTCCAGCGCACGGTACGGTCAAGATCGTCCCCCAGGAGCTGGATGCAGTCGGACATACCATAGCCCTCGACGGCCAGATCGACCTGTCCATGCAGAATCTCGACGCGTACGCTGCCCGCGGCTGAAGCGGAGAAGTTCAGCTCCAGGTTGCGGCCAGTGAACCTGATGGGCCTGGTGATCATCTCGCCGCCGCTGGGGGGCGCGTGGAGGGAAACGAAACCGTCCATGCGGAGCGTGTAGCGGCGCTGGCTCAGGCCCTGCCCGCGCCAGTAGCCTTCGCTGACATACATTGAGAGCTCATCTGGCGCGCCGTCGAAATGCGAGCGGGTGGTGACGAGTCCCCAATTCTGGTAGTTGTCGCCGTAGGTCCAATTGTCCTGTGGCCGCAGTCCCGGGCGGATGAATGCCTCGGGCCAGATGTTGAATTCAAGTCCGTCGCGGCTGCTCATGAAGAGGCCGTCGGTCACGGCGGCGCCGTGGCGTTCCTGGGTGGCTGCGCGGAGGCGGCGATGCTCGTGTTCGGGCAGGTCCTCGATGGCAGGCGACCAGGGGCGCTCGACGTAGCGGGCGGGGAAGCCGACAAACAGGTGGGGGGCGCGGTAGTAGGGCGCGATCTGATTCGTGTACAGTTCGGCGATACGGGTGGGGTTGTAATCGATGAAGACCGGCTCGCTCCAGTTGAGAAAATCGGGCGAGACACAGGTCATGATGTCGCGGCCGTGGCGAAAATCGCGATGGTAGTCACGATATTCGCCGCGCTCGGCGTCCCAGAAGGCAAGGTTTTGGGAATCGAAATAGCCCTCGGTGATCACCGGTTCGTCGTGCATTTGCGTCCAGTGGAGGCCGTCGGGTGAGCTGAGCGCGAAAAGGCCTTTGTATCCTCTGTTGTTGGCGAACGCCTTATATCTTTGCGCGGGCGGCGCATCGGGATTGGGGTCCTTGAACGGCGCGAAGTTAATGGCCGGGCTGGAGTCGTCGCGGGCATCGAGGATAATGTTGTTGTGGCGCGACCCATCGTACTCGACGAGGCCGAGGTCCGGTTTGCTCCAGTGGATGCCGTCACTGCTTTCGGCCACGCAAACGACTTCAGGGTGGGCAAATTCCAGGGAGCCGGAGTCGATGGTAAAGTGCCAGCCGCGGTAGTACATGAGATAGCGGTCATGGTCCTGGAAGACGGTTACGTAGCCGGAGGCGTTGCCCTCCCAGGGCGCGTCCGTTTCGATGGCGATTTCTTGTGGCACGGGGCGGTGGAGGCGCAGTTCAGCGTCGCGGGTCATGGCGGCGATGAGATAGTCGTCGACCATCAGTTCCCGACGGGAGCCGATATCGATAACAGCGCTACTGTGTGTAGAGGTCATGGATGCTCCCTTTCTTACGCGATATTGCACCTGTCGGTATCGAGCAGTGCCGCTGCAAAAAGAGCTTGTCTGACCCAGCCGTTAGGGTTGGGCCGCCAGGATCGGGCGTTCAGGCCGGTGTCAATCCGATGCGATCGAGGCGGTGTTTGGCCTCGGCGTAAACGTCCGGGGGCAGTGGGCCGGCCAGTACGGCTTGCGCATTTTCTGCGAGATGCCTGGGATTGGTTGTGCCGACGATAGTTGAGTGGACGTCTGGATGCGACAACGTATAACGCAGGATGAATGAAGTGTCGCTCTCGCCCTGCTGCTTTAGTTCGGCCAGCCCGGCCTTTTCATAAGCCTGCCAGCGGTCCGAAGAGCCGAGGCCGACGCCCGGCTTGCCGAGGGCTACGCCGCCGCGGATTATGGTGCCGGCGCCGGCCTGCGCGGTGGTGGTCAGCCAGTTTTCGTGGTCTCGCTCCAGGGCGGAGTAGGGGATCTGGTAGGCGTCAAAGACATCCCAGCTGAGATAGGTGGGCAGATGGGGCAGGGTGGTGGACATGCCGATCCAGCGCACCTTGCCCTGGGTGCGCATATCTTGCAGCGCCTCGACCAGTTCTCCTTGTTCACATTCGGCCACGGACGGGTTGTGCAGTTGCATGATGTCCACGCTATCAACGCGCAGGCGTTTCAGGCTTTCATGCAGGCCGCGGAACAGGTTCTCCCTGGTCCAGGTATGGCCATCGGGATGGCAGCCGCACTTGGTGGCGAGGACATACTCATGGCGGCGGTGACTAAGGAAGCGACCGATCATCTCCTCGCTGTTGCCGTAATCGTTGGCGGTGTCGATGAAGTTGATGCCGGAATCGAGGACGGCGTTGAGCTGGGCCTCCATTTCGTCATCGTTCATGGATCGCCGATGTCCCGCGCCAAATCCAAGCCGGGTGACCTCCAGACCGGTACGACCGAGGGTTGCGGTGGGGAGGATATTGGACATGGCAAGCCTTTCGTGGATGTGGTATCGGGTAAGAGATGCGTCGGTTTTCGGGCTACTGACCACTTGCCGCTGCAGTTATACTCGCCCCGGAAATTCCTTGCCGCGAATGTGCATGAAAGGCGTGTTGCCTTTGCGGGGGGTACCTTCGACCTGTTCGCGATGCGCTTCGTCGACAATGCCGAGGTAGCTGGTCTGGGCATCGATGTAGTGGAGGGCGAGGCCGCGGCGGCGGTTGGGAGTGGTGTTGGCCTCAGTGCGATGGAAGTTGAGACCATGGTGGAACATGCAGTGGCCGGCTTTCAATTCGACCGGAACGGGTTCGGCAAGATGCGGCAGAGACAGGAAACGGTCCTTGTAGTCAGAGGCTATCGGCCCCCATTTGTGGCTGCCGGGAATGACTGTCATGCAGCCATTGTCGACGGTGGCGTCGTCGAGGGCGACCCAGCAGCTGACATGATTTTGGGGCGCGAACATGGGCCAGGCGACAGAGTCCTGGTGCCAGTCGGTGACGGTGCCGTAGAAGCGGGGCTTCATCATGAGCTGATCGGCATAGAACTTGATATCGGGGCCGAGCAGGACCTCAATGACGTCGACGATTGCCGGGTTTTTGGCGGCGGCTTCGAAGAGGTCATCGTGATAGCAGAGGTAGACCATCTTGCGGATCATGTCGATGCGCGGGTCGGTAGTCTTCTTGCCGTCACTGAATGCGGCTTCGAACTGGATGTAGCGGGGCGGCACGTGGGTGAGACGTCCGGCGGCGATGTCTTCGCTGCGCTGGCGGAGGGCCTGGACCTGTTCGTCGGAAAGGACGCGGCCGTAGGGCAGATAGCCATTGTCGTCAAAAAACTGTTTTTGTTCGGCTGTCAGGCTCATGGTGGATCTCCTTGCTGATACATTGGCCATTGGCTTGTGTTTTTGGGCAGGTAAGCGCAGGGATAATTGACAACCAGATCTTGAGGCGATCTGTTACAAAGCATCTTTCAACGGCGCAAGATTTTGGGTAAGAGTAACTGTACGCTGAGAACGCCCAACAGTCCAAACGCTAAACTGGGTGCGACCAGCAAGAAGCTGCGTTGGAACGCGTAGAGTAGGACGAGGTCGGAGAGCAGTAGTTCGACAAATGAAATACTGCTGCCCAACACTCCCCAGGTCGCATATGCCCAGAAGCCGGCAAAGAGCAGTGCGCTCAATGGCGCGGCGACGACCATGAGGAGCACGGCTCTGCTCTCGGCTGAAGCGAGGAGCGCGCCGCAGAGTGCGGCGACAATGCTGAGGGTGAGCATATCGGCCGGCCAGGCGACATAGTCGCGCAGGTGGGAAAGGGAGATCAGTCCCATGTACGCCAGTATGGCGGCGGTGGCGATGACGGCCATGTACTGTCGAAGGGTCAGGTTCATTGCTGGGAAGCCCGCAACCGCAACAGGCGCTCGTCTCGGCCGTGGGGATGAATCAGACGGAATCCAGCCTCTGCGGACCAGGAGTGCTCCTGGTGTGCGGCCATGATCCGATCTAGATCGAATATATGCAGCGGGAACTCCATGTCAAGGCTCCCGTGAGGAGCGAGCGTGCTTTCGATGGTGGAAGCGCGGGCATAAAGAGAACGGTCCACATCGGGTTGGTCGTCGCGCCAGGTGCTGTAGCTGCCGCCGATGCGGGTTCCGTTCAGGTGGAGGTCAAAAAAGTAGCTATTGATACGGATTGGCAGTTCCGATCGGTTATGCAGCCTGAAGTGCACGATGAGTTGGGCGCTGTCATTTGGGCTGGGACGCACGTCGGTTATCTCCAACTCCAGGCTACTGACGCTGGCAAGCGACGTGACATAGTTAGAGACGGCCCACAGGCTTGCGGCCAAGGCGATGAGGCCGAAGAGGACAAGGAAGGTATGGGCAATACGCGACGCGGTAGGTTGTTCGATCAAACAAACCCTGCGTATGATTTGCCCCGCACCGAGATGTAGTCAACATGGACCTCTTCGGATGTACTGAGGTCTCTTGTTTTGGCCATCATGTAGTGCAGGGCCCAGGCGCGGCGGCGATTGGCGGAAGTGTTGGCGCTGGAATGGTGCAGGTTGAGGCTATGGAAGAGGAGGCAGCCGCCGGCTGGAACGGGAACAGGCACCTCCCGCGCCTTCATCTCTTCGGTCAATAACTGCGGTAGATGCTTCACCTGGAGCAGGCCGAAAGTCTGGCTGCCGGGGATGCAGCGGATGCAGCCGTTTTCGAGCGTGGCATCGTCGAGTGGGATCCAGCAGGTGATTTGGTTCTGGGGAATGAGGAAGGGCCATGAGGCCGAATCCTGGTGGTACTCCTTGACGGAGCCATGACCGGGCGGTTTCATAAAGATCTGATCCCCAAGCAATTTGATATCAGGCTCGTCAAACAGTTCGGCGATCAGGTCGACGACTTTTGGCTTTTTTGCGATGGCGAGGAAGCTCTCATGAATAAAGGAGGGGAAGTTGATTTTACGCAGTTCGTCCAGCGGGCTGGCGGCCTGCACTTCGCCGCTTGCCACCGTCGCTTCTTTCTCAAGGACGGGAATCCCCTTGATGTCGGCGGCGATTTCGACACGGCCGTAGGCGATATCCTCGGTCAACTGTTGCAGTTGCGCTACTTCCTCTGCGTCGAGCAAAGTGGGGTAAGGCAAGAAGCCATCTCGCCAAAAAGTTGCCTTCTGCTCCGGCGTCAAAATCATCTTTTCCTCCGAACTTCAGTGGTTCGTGGTCTCTGTCCTTTGAAAGATTTCTCGCTAGTTGCCTAACCTAAGAGGAGACCGGCGTGTCAGTCCAGGGTCATGCGCGGGTCGAGAGCGTCCCTCAGGCCGTCGCCGATGAAGTTGATGGCAAGCACGCAGATGGTGATCATCAGGCCGGGCGGGACCCAGAACCAAGGCATGTTCTCGATAATCTGGATATTCTGGGCCTCGTTGAGCATATTGCCCCAGCTGGGGGTCGGTACCTGTACGCCGAGGCCGAGAAAACTGAGGCCGGCCTCGGTGAGGATGGCGCCGGCGATGCCAAAGCTGGCGGCAACGGTGATTGGCGCCACGACATTGGGCAGGATGTGACGAATAATGATCCATCTCTCCTCGACGCCTACGGCCTGGGCGGCCATGACATAGTCGGTTTCACGAATGGAAAGAATCAGGCTACGCACAAGACGGGCTACGCCTGTCCAGCCGATCAGACCGATCGCGAGCATAGAGTTAAAGATGCCAGGACCAATGAAAGATACGATCGCGATCAGGATAAGGAGGGTGGGGAAGGCCATGAACATGTCGGTTATCCGCATGATCAGGGCATCAACGCGGCCGCCATAGTACCCGGCTACGCTGCCCAGAATCGTGCCGATGGTGACAAAGAGGGCGACGGCGACGATACCCACCGACATCGAGACGCGACCGCCATAGACCACGCGGCTCCAGACGTCGCGCCCGGTGAGATCGGTGCCCAACAGATGGCCTTCCTCGCCAGGAGCGAGGCCGATTTCTCTGATTTCGATACGGTGAGGATGGATGGGGGCCACGACCGGCGCCAGGGGGAAGGCCACAAGTATCAACACAATCATCAGGACAGCGCTGGCCACGGCCAGCTTGTGACGACGAAATCGACGCCAAGCCCGACGATGCTGCGCGCCTGCTCCGCCCTCAACCGAATCGAGTGAGTCGGTTAGCTCCTGGAGTCCTGCAGCCTTGCCTTCAACGCTCATGGCAAAGTCTGCGTCTTGCTGCTGATTTTTGGCCGCCGCCAGATGCCCGGCAGGCGGGATCGAGAGCGACCGAAATGAAGAGTCTATTATTCATAGCGGATGCGGGGGTCGATACTCCCGTATGTTAAATCTGTAATGAGGTTGCTGAAGACGATGACAAAAGCCGTGACCAGAGTCATACCCATGATGAGAGGATAGTCGCGGGTGGCAACGCCGTCCAGAAAGAGAATGCCCATTCCGGGCCAGTTGAAGATGGTCTCGATGATGATTGCGCCGCCAAAAAGACCGGGTAGGCGCAGACCGATGATGGTGATCACAGGCAGGAGGGCGTTACGCAGGGTATGGCGGAGAATCACTACTTTCTCGCTCAATCCTTTGCTGCGGGCGACGGTGATATAGTCGAGCCGAACGACCTCGAGCACGCTGGAACGGGTGTAGCGCATGATGCCGGCTGTCGTCTCCAAGCCCAACACTGTTGCGGGCAGGGCCAGATATTTCAGGCGATCCAGCGTCGTTCCCCACAGGCCGAAATCGCTACCGATCGTAGTATAGCCACTGGTCGGCAGCCATCCCAATTTCAGTGAAAACAGATAGATCGCGCCTATGGCGGCAAAAAATCCTGGAATGGAGATACCGATAAAGGTAAGAAAGGTGAGCACATAATCGGGCGTGGTGTATTGATTCAAGGCTGAGAATATGCCGAGCGGGATACCGAGAACAATGGAGATCGCCATGGCCACGGCCATAAGGCGCAAGGTAGCGGGAAGACGCCGCGCGACCTCATCAGCGACCGGGATTTTGCTGCGGATGCGCACGCCCAGATTGCCTTGGAGGAGGCCGCCCATCCAACTTAAATAGCGAATGTGCGCCGGTCGGTCCAACCCGTACTTTTCTCGCAACGCGTCGGCGTGGGAGCCTTCATCTCCGCCGACCCCAGTCTCCGGATTCATGAGGACCATGGCAGCCACTGCGTCGCCCGGGGCGAGTTCGGTAAAAGAGAAGGTTATGATGGTAATTCCAAACAGGACTGGCAGCATCTGGACGATGCGGCGAAGAATGTAGCGGTTCATAGGCAAGCCCAGTAGTGAGTAGAGAGGAGTGAAGAGTGAAGAGTGAGAAACGGGTCTCACTCTTCGCTCCTTAATTCCGCAATACTCGCGGTTCGTTACTCTCCGGCAAGGTACCAGTTCACCGGGTAGCGCTCGGCAAACGGTTCGTCCAACTGGCGATAGACGTTATTGCAAACGTCGGCGCTGAAGGCGGAGTACCGTCTCGGCCAGAAGACAGGAATTTCGCCCGCCTCTTCGGTGATAATCTCTGTGGCCCGGTGCAGCATATCCTTCCGTTTTTGCGGATCGGGTTCGGACATGGCGGCTTCGGACAACTGGTCAAACTCTTCGTTACAGTAGTGGCCTGCGTTGCGGCCAGCCGGCCAGCCACGATCACAGCCCAGTGAGAGCCTCAGTTGATCCGGGTTGAACCAGCCACAGCAGGCATAGGCCAGGTTAAAATCGTCGTTCTCCAAGACGCGGTCGACCCAAGCAGGACCATCCAAGTAGATGAGGTCCACCTTTATGCCGACATCGTTCCAATACTGTTGCATGGCGGCGTGGATACGCTTGCTCTGGTCATCCTGGTAGTAGGTGACGAAGTCCACCTCCATTTCGGGGTCCCAGCCGGCTTCATCCAACAGGGCGCGGGCCTTGTCGGGGTCGAAATCGTATGTGGCAATATTGGGGCTGACGAAGTCGGGATTGGTGAGCCTCAGGTGGAGCACTTCAGCCAAATCGCCGTAGTAAGCTTCGGCCATGGCTTCGCGGTCAAGCGAATACAGGAGCGCCTGCCGTATACGCACGTCCTGCCAGAGCGGTTTGTTCTGGTTAGGAAAGACAGTCAGACCCCCGGCGATCTTATCGCCAAGCAGGACGATACTGGGGTCGTCCTTGTAGCGTTCATATTCGACTGCTGTCACGCGTCCGGCCATGTGGATTTCACCGTTCTCGAGCGCGGCATAGGCGGTTGTGCCGGTCAGGCCGATGCGGAAGATAATGCGGTCAAGGTAGGGCCGGCCGGCGTAGTAGTCCTCGTTGGCATTCAGGATGTAGAACTGATCGGGCTCGAAGTCACCCATCGTGAAGGGGCCGGAACCGATCGGATTGCGGACGGCGTATTCGGTATCGCCCAGGTCGGCGAAGGCGATGCCTTCGAGCAGATGGCTCGGCCAGATGTTGAAGGCGGCCATATTGTTGAGGACGCTGCCGCGCGGCGCCACCAGGTTCAACTCAAGGGTGAAGTCGTCGAGCACTTTGATGCCTGAAATTTCATCGGCTTCGCCGGCTTCAAATTCGGCGGCGCCGACCAATTGATCCAGGCCGGAGGTACGGCCGTGGGAGGCGCCGGTATCGGGATGGAAGAACATCTCGAGCGAGAACTTTACGTCTTCAGCAGTCAGCTGCTCACCGTCGTGGAAGCGCACGTCATCGCGCAGGTTAAAGGTATAGGTGAGTCCGTCTGCGGAGACTTCCCAGCTTGTGGCCACGTCTGGATGGACGGAAACGGCATCAGTATCGCGGTCGATCAACTGGCTAAAGAGATAGTCATCGCGGGCGCTGAAGATGAACCAGTTGCTGCCGGTCATGGCGCCAGCGCCGCCGGCCACCACCACCTCGCCGCCGTACTCTGGCGGTGAATCGGTGCAGATATGCATATGGTCGCTATCCAAGTCTGCCTCATCGTACCAAGGCTCGGCTGGCTCAGCCATGGTCTCCTCTGCGCTCTCCTCCTGCATTTCTGCCTGTTCTGACGCGACGGGCGCGACGCAGGCTGCGACCATCCAGACCAACAGAATAAGGAAAACGGCGAATCCAACGTACTTCCGTGAAGTCGACATCGTTTCATCCCCCCTTGTCATTGATGCGATGCGCCCAGTAGTGTGGACGCGAACCGGGTGCATGAATCCAAACATCCCAACAGTCGGCACTTTAGCAGGGATTGCTATTGCGGCCGGCAGAGACAGGCAGTTGACCTCAGGATAGTTCTCCCGGTCATCCCAAACAGGCGACGATCGCAGCCCGATTCGGCATGACTAGAGCAAATCACGGTGAATGGGATTTCTCACCGCCATGCTTGCCGTAGAGGCAAGATACAGAATGATCCGGGAGAGATCGATACCTACGAAACACAGTCGCAAAAATCTTGCCGCGATTACTATGCCACACATTCAGACTGCGCAAAATCCATTCCAAACGCAGGACGGGCATATTGCAGACAATACGGGCGAAGGATGTAGCGGTTCATGGGCAATACCAGGAGTGAATAGAGAGGAGTGAGAAGTGAGAAAAAACTCTCACTTCTCACTCTTTATTTCTCAGTCCTTGCGGTATTTATTGGGGATTATATACTTGACGCCACCAAGAAAATGAGTTAGAATGAAAGTATGACAACTCACAATTCTTGGAGGAAATGATGGTGTCAAGTGTGATTCAAGCGAACGGTGATTTTGACAAAACCGTCACCGCGCTCTTCGTGAATTCCCGACGCGGGTTCCTGAACGGGATGTCGCTTGCAGTATTCGACCAGCCAACCCAGGAGGGTCGCGTAAGGTTCGGGAATCGTGATTTTGGATGTCTTGCAGCGTGGGGTACAATCGGTCTTGACCATTGCCTTTCCTCCTACAGGGACAGGCTGCACAGACCCACCGACTCCTTCCTTAGACTGGCGAAGTCGGTGGGTCTGCTGTTTTATTCGGTTGTCCCAATGATTGATTGGAATTCTGATTTTGTCAAACTGAAGTGCGGAATCCCCTCTGTATCAAAGCGAGGTTGCAATGGTCGGTAGAGAGTACGACAGCCTGTATCAGATGATGGAGACATTCCCGACGGAAGAGGCGTGTGTCCTGCATCTTGAAAGGTTGCGCTGGCCTGATGGCGTCGAGTGTCCTCTGTGCCAGTCACAGAGAAAGCCGTACCGTCTCAAGAAGAAGCTCAAGTACAAGTGTGCAGACTGCCGCAAGGAGTTCTCGGTTCGCAAGGGGACGATTTTCGAGGAAAGCAGGCTCCCGCTTCGCAAATGGTTTGCCGCCGCTTGGCTGATGGCTTCACACCGCAAGGGCATCCCCTCTACCCAGCTGGCCCGTGAGATAGGCGTAACGCAGAAGACGGCGTGGTTCATGTTGAGCCGGTTACGGGAAGTGTGGGCCAACCTTGAAGAGCCGGGCGACCCTTTTGACGGCGAGGTCGAAGTTGACGAGACCTACATCGGCGGCAAGGAAGGCAACAAACACGCCAAAGACAAGCTGAACGCCGGACGAGGGCCGGTTGGCAAGATTCCGGTTGCCGGAGTCAGATCTCGGGAAGATGGACAGGTGCGCGCCGAAGTGATAGACGGGGCCAACCGGTCTGAACTCCATCGTTTCGTTCATGCTCACGTTGTGCCGGGCTCATCGGTTTACACGGACGAGGCACTGGCCTATCGGGGCCTTGTTGAGTACGACCACCAGAGCATCAATCACAGCGTGGGAGAGTACATCAAGGGACGGGTTCACACGAACGGGGTCGAGAGTTTCTGGTCGATGCTGAAACGGGGCTACGTGGGGGTGTTCCATCACTTCAGCCACAAGCACCTGCACCGCTACCTGTACGAGTTTGCAGGCCGTTGGAATATGGGCGATGCGGTCGGCTCTGTCAGGATGGACATTCTGCTGTGGGCATCGGTGGGAGTGCGGCTGACTTACGAGGAATTGATTGAGTAGGTTGGCCTATGCGTTCTCTGTGTTTAGTTATTTCTGTTCTTTTTCTTCCCTATCTAAAGGCACAAGATTGTATTTTCCTGAAGACCATGCTGAATAGAGAGCATCGGCTAATTTTGACCGCGCATCGCCTTCTTGGTCTCTGTTGGTACGGAGCCACTCCTCGCTGTCATCTTTGATTTTGTTAATGATAAAGTTGACAGTGTCACCTTGCCACAACACGCCCCAATGATTTCTCAACGAGAATCCTACTGCGACAATAAGTAGTATACAGAGGGCAAGTGAAACGCTGAATATGGCATTCCATACATCAGGTGAAATGCCCAGTAGTTTCTTGAATTGTGTTGTAGTAGTCAGGGTGCCGACAAGGGTTATCCCGATTCCCAGCAATGCAAGACCAGACGTTCTCCGATCTAGAATGGACTGGTGCATTGTCAGAATTCTGAAGAGACTGTCAGAGGTGGTAATTATAGTTGCACTGTTGCGCGCTATGTATACAGGAGCATCCCCCTGTCCAATGCTTTCGAGTTTCTTTTCTAGGGAATCATAGCTTCTTTGTCCGCTTCTATACGTCATCTGTGTTGCTGTTATCTGTATTTGACGTATCAGGGTCCATCAGAATTTCAGGAAGATGCTCGAATTTCAATCCGCAATTGCTGCAAAAGACAACATCCATGCTTGATGGACGAGAGACCACTAGGAATGAGTTGTTTTTGCATAAGGGACAAGGCCCAGTTGCCCCTTTTCGCTCAAGCGCGGACCCTACTCTAATCACTTCTGAATCGGTTTGAGTTTGAGTTATTTCGCCCATTGATTTTCTCCTTGCGGACAAAGTTTATTATACACCACTATGGAAAGAGTGTCAAGAGTAATCGGATAAAGTATATTGACCTCCTGTCTGACACGTGGTAAGCTGGAGACAACCACAGCAGTACTGAAGTATGTTGTCAGTTGAATAGGATAGATTGGGAAAGAGGGCGCATTGCGCCCCCTTGTTGGACTGACAACAAACAGAATCGTGGTACTGCTGTGGTAGCGAGCCACTTTCTCTCGTCTACCATCAAGGGGGCACCGCGATGAACAGGTCAAGGTATCTGATCGGCGTGCTTGTGCTGGTTGCAGTCTTCTTTGCACCACAGCTGCTTCGTGCTTCTGAGGGAATCACTTTGGAGGGGTTGTCTGAGAGGATAGATGAATTGTTCCGTCGTGAGGGTGTTTCTGATGATAGAATTTCCGCCCTTGAGACTCAGGCTGCTCCTACTGCTACTAACACGCTTCGGCCTACGCCTTATCGAACGGCTACGGCGCAGGCTAGAGCAACTGTACGGAAAGAAAGAGCAAATGCTACAGCGACGGTCAGATTCAGGAATCAACAGAGGGCAAGGGTCACTGCTACTGCCCAGGCCAATGCTACTTCAACGGCACAGGCAAATAGTGGACCCAGTGCAGTTGCGGTTGAAATGTGGAAGAAATCAACAGCCCCTGTTACTGAGGTAGTTTCGACGTCATTGTTGGAGGTAGCCCGCCTGTTTGAAATTCCAGGATACGTCTCTTCTGGAGATGTAATATATTTGAAGACCCTTTTGTGGCAAATTCAGTTGGCTTATGAAGATGCTCTTGCTATTGTTTCTCCATCGTCTCTAAGTCATGTTCACGAGGTTTTTCTGAGAGCAATGAGTTACTGCAATTCAGGAGCAGGTTATACTCTTTCTGCACTTGAAGACTCTGATGCGAATGACTTAGAAAATGCTATTCTTGCTTTCGAGGAATGCGGGTACAGCATGGAGAGGGCAACTCAGATGTTGGAAGCGATTCAGAGATGATGAGGAGAGCGAGGAGTGTCTGCCGTGACAGAACAAGGAGAACGAGTTTATATCAATCCGGGTGAAGGTGTCATAGTTTCTTCTGAACGAATTGCAGCACTTGAATCCGAACGCATTCACTTTGCAACAAAGGCTGATATTGCCGATCTGAGGACAGAAATGGCAAGAATGGAATCACGTCTTACTTGGCGAATGATTCTCATAGGAGCCATTTTTCAAGCTGTCGGTATTGGGGCAATCAAGTACTTGCCTTAAAGGACACCTCTACAATGACACAGAGACGCAAGCGACCTGACCCGAAGAACAAGAGATTTGCGCCGCCGCGCAATGCCAGGACGATGGACGACATACTCCGCGCCGCTGCCCGGACTCCGCCTAAGACCCGCAAGGCGTCACCCCTCCAACGTTTCAAGCAGATAAAGTGGCGATAGAGGAGAGTTGACTATATGCCTGATGAGGCATTGAGAGAGTTTGTTCTTGATGTATTGGCGTCGTTGGTGCCCGTTATACTGGGAGGTGGTTCTTGGTTTTTGGCGCGAAGGCCACAAGAGAAACCGGTGCCGCATTTAGATCGTGTCCTGTCAGCAATGGCTTGGTATATGCTTGGTGTAATTAGTCTTTATCCTCTTCTCAAATTGGAAACGCCAGCCGCAATCATTGATCGGTTTGTTCTAATCGTAGGAGTAATGGCCTTGAGATCGTTTTTCCTGTCTGACTCTGATTAGGTCCGTAGTCTTTGGCATCCTTTATGGGAGGATGAAATGTCTGTCGTAGGGGAAAAAAGAAACGTCGAAAAAGAATTGAAGTGGAAAGAATGGTGGAAGAAGAGATGGGTGATAAATGTTTTAACCCTGTTGATTTTGGCTGAAACCGCTGCCCGACTTCTGGACGACTGGATTTCGCGGTTTAGTGCGTATTTTCAGTGATGCTAGGAGGAACCGCTAAACTCTCCGACCCCGCCAGTAACGCCCCTTTCGTGGTGGCATTAAATATATAATCCCCTATTTATTCTCCGGCCAGATACCAGTTCGCCGGATAGCGGTCGGCAAAAGGTTCGTCCAGCTGTCGATTGATGTTGTTGCAAACCTTGGCGCTGAAGGCGGAGAATCTTGTCGGCCAGAACACGGGGATTTCACCCGCCTCGGCTGAAAGGATCTCGGTCGCCTTGTACAGCATTTCCTTGCGCTTTTCCGGATCGGGTTCGGACATGGCGGCTTCGGTCAACTGGTCGAACTCTTCGTTACAGTAGTGGCCTACGTTGCGGCCGGCAGGCCAACTGCGGTCGCAGCCGAGGGAAAGGCGCAACTGATCGGGGTTGAACCAGCCACAGCATCCGTAAGACATATCAAATTCATCTTTGTCGTAGACGCGTGCGACCCAGGAGGGACCATCCAGATATACTAGGTCAACCTTGATGCCGACATCGTTCCAATACTGCTGCATGGCGGCATGGATGCGCTTGTTCTGGTCATCCTGGTAGTAGGTGACGAAACTCACCTCTTGTTCAGTATCCCAGCCAGCCTCTTCGAGCAAAGCACGGGCTTTGTCGGGGTTGTATTCGTACTTTGTGATATTGGGGCTGACGAATTCGGGATTGGTCAGCCGCAGATGCAGAACCTCAGCCAAGTCGCCGTAATAGGCTTCGGCCATGGCTTCGCGATCGAGGGCGTACAGGAGGGCCTGCCGCACGCGTGCGTCCTGCCACAGGGGCCGGTTGTGGTTGGCCCAGACTGTCATACCGCCGCCGAGCTGACCGCCAAGCAGGACGATATTGGGGTCGTCCTTGTAGCGCTCGTATTCGACTGCAGTGACGCGGCCGGCCATATGAATTTCACCGTTCTCGAGGGCGGCGAAGGCAGTAGCGCCGGACAGGCCGATGCGGAAGATGACGCGATCCAGATAGGGCCGACCAGCGTAGTAGTCCTCGTTGGCATTCAGGATGTAGAACTGATCGGGCTCGAATTCACCCATGGTGAAGGGACCGGAACCGACCGGGTTGCGGACGGCATATTCGGTCTCGCCGAGGTCGGCGAAGGGGATGCCCTCAAGCAGATGCTTGGGCCAGATGTTGAAAGAGGCCATGTTGGCGAGGACGCTGCTGCGCGGCGCCACCAGGTTCAACTCAACGGTAAAGTCGTCAAGCACCTTGATGCCGGAGATTTCGTCAGCATCGCCGGCTTCAAATTCGGCGGCGCCGACCAGCTGATCCAGTCCTGATGTGCGGCCATGGGAAGCGCCGGTGTCAGGATGGAAGAACATTTCCAACGTGAATTTGATATCCTCTGCGGTCAGGGGCTCGCCATCGTGGAAGCGGACATCATCGCGCAAGTGGAATGTATAGGTGAGGCCGTCTGCGGAGATCTCCCAGCTTGTCGCCAGATCGGGATGGATGGTGACAGCATCGGTGCCGCGGTCAACCAAATGGCTGAAGAGGTAATCATCGCGGGGGGCGAAAACGAACCAGTTGCCTCCCGTCATTGCGCCGGCGGCGCCAGCAGTAACAACCTCGCCGCCATACCTGGGCGGTGAGTCGGTGCAGATATTAATATAGCTGCTATCAACGTCTGCCTCATCGTACCACGGCTCAGTCGGTTCGGCCGCGGTCTCCTCCTGCGTATCGGCCTCTTCCATATCAGCCGACTCGGTGGCGGCCGGCGCGGCGCAGGCTGCGAGCAGCCCGAGCAGCAGGATAAGGAACACGGCAAGTCCAACGGACTTCCTGGTGATCGTCATAGTTTCAACTCTCCTTGGTGGTTAAAAATGTCCAAACACGTCAGCAGTGGGCGCTCTAGCGGAGTACGCTATTGCGGCAAATGAAGACGGTAATTGGCTTCAAGACAGGTGAATCAACGACGAATCCCGGTGGAGGGGGATTCGACAACCACATCATTGGGGCGCTGGTTTGGTGCCCGAACTTCCCAGACGAAGGATGAACGTCGGCCAATTGATCCGGGACGGATCAACGCGTAGAATACGCAACCTCTACGATTAGACTACGTTTGGTATACCACAACTGCGCGGGCAGCGTCAAATCCATTTTTTTGCCTCCGGGTGGGCTTGAAGGCGGTGCACTTGGTTGATGCACCTCTGATTCGCCAAAGTATTTCTGTGTAAGAGACGGGCGAGGATGGAGACACTTTCACTTCCAGGCGCTGCCCAGGAACGGCAGAAAATGAGAGTTCAGGATAGGGACAGGTCCTGGATGGAGAGCTGAGCTGCTACGTCATAAAGCGCGGTCTATACTGCAAAGCCTCGGCCAGGTGGGGCGTGTCGATTTCCTCTTCGCCGGACAGGTCGGCGATGGTGCGAGCCAGTTTGAGCACGCGATGGTAGCCGCGGGCGCTCAAGTCCATCTGGCGCACCGCGGCCTGCATCAGGTTTTTGCCCGCCTCTTTCAGTTGACAGTAGCGTTGGACTTCGGCCGGACCCATATCACCGTTGACGACAATGTGCGTCTTGACCTGTTGGGCGAAGCGGGACTGTTGACGAGCGCGCGCCTTTTCTACGCGGCGTCGAAGGTGGGAGGACGGCTCGCCCTGGTCGAGGCCGGTCAGCTTCTGGAAGGGCACACGGGCGACGTCGACATGAAGATCGATACGGTCGAGCAGGGGACCGCTGATACGGCCCTGGTAGCGCTGAACGGTGGTCATGGAGCAGGAACACGGCTTGCGTTCGTCGCCGTAGAAGCCGCAAGGGCAGGGGTTCATGGCGGCGACAAACATGAAACTGGCGGGGAAGGAGAGGGTGCCGGCGGCGCGGCTGATGGTAACGACTTTGTCCTCGAGGGGTTGGCGCAGGCTTTCGAGGTTTTTGCTACCGAATTCCGGCAGCTCGTCGAGGAAGAGGACGCCGCGGTGGGCGAGGCTGATCTCGCCGGGACGGGGAATGGTGCCGCCACCAACGAGACCAGCGTGGCTGATGGTATGGTGGGGGGCGCGGAAGGGCCGGGCGCGGATTAACGGACCGGAGCCATTCAGTTCCCCTGCGACCGAATAGATGCGGGTGATTTCGAGCGATTCGGGCAGAGTGGCCGCGGGCAGGATCGAGGGCAGGGCGCGCGCCATCAGCGTTTTACCGCTGCCGGGCGGGCCTACCAGGCGCACATTGTGGCTGCCGGCACAGGCGATTTCGAAGGCGCGTTTGGCGTGCTCCTGCCCGCGAATGTCCTGAAAATCGACGGCGTAGACAGCCTCTTCGCCGTCGCTGAAGGCGGTGGGGCTATGGGGAGGGATCTCCTTTTGCCCGGACAGATGGGCCACGATGTCGGTGAGGTGCCCGACCGGAAAGACGTCGATTCCTTCGACAAGCGCGGCCTCGGGGGCGTTGGGTTGGGGAACGAACAGGCGTTGGTAACCGGCCTTTTGGGCCATCGCCGCCATCGACAGCGCGCCGTTTACCGGGCGGACGGAGCCATCGAGACCCAGTTCGCCGACAATCAAGGCGTCGTCCAGTTCGGCAAGTACCTGGCGGGTGGCGGCCATGATACCGAGGGCGATGGGGAGATCGTAGGCCGGGCCTTCCTTGCGCAGGTCGGCGGGGGCCAGATTGACGGTCAGACGATGTTGGGGAAAGTGAAAGCCGCTGTTGGCGATGGCGGAGCGGACGCGTTCGCCGCTCTCGCGCACGGCGGCACTGGGTAGGCCGACGACGGTCAGCCGCTCCAGACCGTTGGTGATATCGACTTCGACTTCGATTCGTTCGGCCTCGAGGCCGACAATAGCACAGCTCTGTACTTTGGCAAGCATTTCAACCTCCGGGGGATTGGGTTGACAGTGCCCAGTGCAGTCACCGGTGAACGGTGACTATTCACCGACCACTGGTGACTAGAGGCCGGCCAGCTGCCAGGATCTTTCGAGGGATTCGGCGGTGGCCTGGGCGGCTTCGGCGGGCGAGAGGTCACGGATGCGCTGGCTGAACGGCTCAGCCGTGACAGGGCCATCGTAGCCGATGGCGTCGAGCGCTTGTAGAAAGCCGGCGATGTCGGTGAGACCGGTCTCTGCCGGCAGCGTGCGTTCGTTGTCAATCTGCTGGTCTGCGCTGCGACCGGCGACGGCATCGTTTACGTGGACATTGATTACCTGGGCGTTGGTGAGGTTTCGCACGGCTGAAACTTCGGTGTGGCTTGTGAAAAGGTGAAAAATATCTACGAGAAGGCCGGTATCTCCTGCTTCCAGGTCGGCGGCCAGTTGCAAGGCACCGTCCATGGTGTGGATGAAGGAGTGTTTCTTTTCATCGCGCAAGGTCTTGGGGCCGACCCATTCGAGACCGAAACGGATGCCGTTGTCCGCCAGGATTTCGGCGATGGGACGCAAGCGAACGATATGAAATTCGTAGTTCTCGTCCCAAGTGCGTTCGTCATCGGCATTGGCGATATAGGTGGATGTCCGGTCGGCGCCGATGGATTTGGCCAGGGCGGCCTGGGCTGGCAGTTGGGCCAGCCCGCGCTGCCAGCTCTCTTGGTCGGCGCGGTAGGGGACGGGCATACTCCAGACGCCGAACTTGAGGCCAGCGGGGGCCATCTGCTCGCCGATTGCCTCGGCGCCCTGGCTGGCAGCAATCTGCTGGAGTTCGGCGATCGACACATCCAGACCGCCATAGCCGAAACGGTGGGCCAGTTGGACGGATTCGCTGAAAGGGACGTTGATGCCCAAAGCGCCGGGGCTAAGGTTAGGGTACATGGTTTTCTCCTGACGGGAGCCGGGTGTTCGAGGCTGTGAAATGTCAGTAAACGGGCTACCTGGCACTGCGATGATCGGCGAACTGGCGCAAGGCGACTGTGCTGTAGTGGGTCATTAGGGCTCGTTGACATTTTCAAGGTGTGTCGAGAAGGCAAGCTCTTCCGGCTGCGTTCGGTGAAAAGGCAGGGTTTCAAAGCGGGCTGAAGAGACACAGTTTCAGTGTAACTGCAGGAAAAGCCGGGCTGGACGCTCCCTGAACACAGGTCGGGCGCTCGTACGGGAACAGGTAAACGCTCGTACGAGCGTTTACGAGAGATCCACGAGAGTTTACGAGCGTTTGCGAGAAAAAATTTTCAAGAGTCAGGGCATCGCTTATCAACAATAATGCAATAATTATATGAAATTGGGGAACTCATGTGCGTCCATTTTGAAACCAAGACTTTTCGCATGGGCTGTCCCCTGGCATCGCAGGCGTCTCACTCGCTCTACTGATGCTCGCAAGCTCGTGGACTCATTTGGGATCTACGTGAGAAACGATAGGGCGCTGGGCCCACGGGCACGGCCGGATATCGTCTGCTCCCCCACTTCCCCGCTTTCGATTGTGCCGATCTGGCCTACTTCATTGAAATGTCAACGACTCCTAACTACTCATTGCTTGCCGTCGGGTTTGCAACCCCAGGCTGGTGGTGATACCCAGGAGGCCGGCGAGGGAAATGAACAGAAAGACCTGCTGATATGCTTCGATGACGGGCAGGCCGCGCTCCAGGCCGCTGTGCAACAGGACGCCTGCCAGCGCAGTGCCGATGGCGACGCCTATGAAACGAATCATACTATACACGCCGGCGGCCGTACCCATTTCCTCGTCGTCCGTTTCGGACATGGCGGCCTGGTGGAGAGCAGCGAGCATGGTGCCAACGCTCAGCCCCTGCAGAGCCAATAGGGCCAGGACAACGCTTATATGGATTGAGGCCGGGAGTTGGGAGAATAGGAATACGGCAAGCGCCTGCCCGCTCAGGCCGACGAGCACAGGCCAGCGGCTGCCCCAGCGGTCGGCTGCCTGGCCGCCGAAACGCACCATTACGGTCATCGCGCCGGGGTTGATCGTCAGAATCAGGCCAAGGTATCCAGGGCTGAGGTCGTGAATATCTACGAGATAGAGGGGGACCAGAAAGCTGGCACCGCCCATCACGAACATGCGCATGGAGGCGCACAAGGAGGCGAAGCGAAAGTTTCGGTAGTTGAACAGTTTCAGAGAGACGAATGGGTCCTGGCGACGCCTTTCCCAGGCAAGGAAGGCGCCGAAACAGAGCAAGAGCGCGCCCAAAAGCCGCCAGTCCTGCAGAGGCGCCACTCCGGTGATGGGACGGCTGGAGAGGTAGAAAAGGCCCATGGTAAGGGCGCCGGCAAGCAGGAGGACGCCGGCCCAGTCGAAGCTTCGCCAAAACCGCGGTCGCACGTTGCTGAGGCCGGCTGGAACCCACAGTTTTACCGCGATCAGGCCCATAAGGCCCAGCAGAAGGGCCGGTCCGAAAGCGGCCCGCCATCCCCAGGCATCGACCAGAAACCCGGCGAAGAATGGGCCGATGGCAGCGGTCAGCGGTCCGATTGAACCCCAGGTGCCAAGCGCTTTGCCTCGTTCTTCCTTGCGAAAGATGATGGCGATAAAGGCCATGCCGAGAGGCATGATGCCGGCGATGCCGAACCCCTGCACGGCCCGCCCTATCATCAGCCAAGTCAGATTGGTAGCGAAGAAGGCCATGGCCGAGCCGACGGAGAAGATTGCGATGCCGGCCAGGATGAGACGACGGCGGCCGACGCCGTCGCTCAGGCGGCCGTAGACGGGCATCAGGATCATATAGGGCAATGTAAATGCGCTGGATGTCCAGGCGACCACGTCGGCGCTCATGGCGAAGGTGTCGCGCAGGACGGGCAGGGCGACGCGGCTCATGGAAGAGCTGAGGGGCATGATGGTTGACGGAATCATCAACGCGTAGAGAATCATCCATGCCTGCTCTGAAGACAATCCGCGCGCTTGGGCTGGAACCGGATCGCCTTCCGATTCGTTTTTTCTACGCAAGCCAATCCGACGGAGGATTGGGATGGGGGTACTTTCCACGTTGTTTACCTTTTGAAGCGGGGCGCCAGATTTCGGCCATGCGAACCGACTCTTTAGCGGTTCAGACGGACCTACTTATCATACCCTCAGAGGGCCCAATGGATAAATGTGTTGCCGCATCGGTGTGAGGACGCATGCTGCGAGATGGAGAGTCGCCGGTTTCGGTCCAGTTACCGCCAGAAGATGGGTAAGGCGCGTAGGCGACCTTACATCGGCATTGACAAAATGAGGATGGCGTGCCAAGATGCGAAGGCCAAAAAATAGATTAAGCGGTGTTGTTGACTTTCGAAGTTCATGTGCGGAGGTTCAGCAGCGCGGCAAAGCAGTTCGGGGGCCCGCCTTCGGTCGGCCTACGCGGCGCAGCGCGCCGATGGGTCGATGGGCGGGCACTGTCATGATGGTGGACATTGCTTCCAGACAGGAAGCCTCTCATCGGACGAATTGCTGTTATGCTGTATAGGGCGATTGATCAATAGACAAGGTACCTACAGGCAGGGCATTGGCCCGCCGGCATTTGCAGAGGACACGCCGATATGAAAGCATTGATGTATCGCGGCCCGTGGAAGATGCCTTTGGAGGAGCTAGAGGAGCCGACGCCGACGGCCGGCAAGCTGGTGGTGGATGTAGAGGCAGTGGGCATTTGCGGTTCGGACGTTCACGGGTTCACGGGCAACAGCGGTCGCCGTACGCCGGGCATCGTGATGGGCCACGAATTCGCGGGCACAGTTAGCGAGATGGGGCCAGAAACCGAAGGCTTCGAAGTAGGCGACGGCGTTGTCGTCATGCCTCTCTTTTCGGTCGCAGCAGGAGGCGATCCCTATCCGATCAATCTCTCTCCCCACCGGAGGTTGACTGGGATGAATGAACACGGCGCATACGCGCAACGAGTTTCGGTGCGTGCGACGCAGTTATTTCCAAAACCTGCGGGGCTTAGCTGGCAGAGGGCGGCGTTGTGCGAACCGATGGCGGTCACTCTGCACGCCGCCAGGATCACGCCTATCAACCCGATGCAGAAAGTGGCAGTTATTGGCGCCGGGCCGATTGGGCTTCTGACGATGCTGGCGGCCCGCTTGAAGGGTGCGGGAACGGTGATTGTCGTCGACCGATCGGTACACCGGTTGGAGCTGGCCGAGGAGTTGGGCGCGGACGCGGTCATCAACGTGGATGAGACAGACGCGGCGGCGGCGATCCAGGAAATGACCGGCGGCGGTGTCGATGCGGCCTTCGAGGCGGTGGGCATCACCCCGACTGCTCAGCTGTCGGTTGAAGCCACCCGCAATGGCGGCAGTATTACGTGGATCGGCAACAATGCGCCGATGATCGAGGTGGACATGCAGAGCATCGTCACGCGGGAGATGAGCGTACGGGGCTCTTACGGTTTCGACGAGACAGATTTTGAGACGGCGATAGAAGCGCTGTCATCGGGCCGCCTGAATGTGGATCCGCTGGTAGAAGAGATTGCGCCGTTGGAAGATGGGCCGGAGATTTTCCGCGGGCTGGCCGCGGGTGAGACAGACCTTGTAAAGATCATTTTGAAACCGTAGATAAAACGGACAAATGTGATAGGCGCTTAATCGGACAATGTACTTGTCGGAAAAGTGAACTGTGTGATTGACTGGATAGAGAGCCAAACACACTTCTATATCCCTATGAAAATCGCGGCGTTTCCCAAGTGTTATCTAGACGATATTTCGCTTCACCGCACTATGTCGGTCTTCGACTGGATCGAGCAGGCGCGGGCGCTTGGCGCCGAAGGGCTGGAGATGTACGAGGGCTTTTTCTGGAGCCTGGACGACGCTTATATCGATTCGATAGGGGAGGCCATCGAGGGAGCAGGCTTTGCGATGCCGATGCTGTGCTGCTCTCCGGACTTCACCAACCCCGACCCTGCGGAGCGGCAGCGGGCAGTCGAAGAAGAAGCCCGCATGATCGAAATCACGCGGCGTCTTGGGGGGCCTGGCTCGGTTTGCCGGGTGCTTTCGGGGCAACGGCGGCCAGGCATAGCGGTCGAACAGGGACTGGAATGGGTGGTGGCATGTATTGAGGAGTGCATCGAGATTGCCAGGGAGAATGACATTGTCCTAGGGCTTGAAAATCACTATAAGGACGGCTATTGGCAGTATCCGGAGTTTGCGCAGAGGACGAAGATTTTTGTAGAGTTGTTAGATGCCATCCCGGAACGGAAGCACTTCGGTGTGCAGTATGACCCATCCAATGCGCTGGTGGCGGGGGATGATCCGGTTGAACTGTTGCGCCGGGTGGCAGATCGGGTAGTGACGATGCACGCCAGCGACCGTTTTCTGGTCGATGGAGCGACGCTTGATGAGGTGCTTCTGCCCGACGGACTGATTGGATATCCCGATAAACTACAACACGGAATTACGGGCCAGGGCAGCAACGACTATGGAGCGATTTTCTCCATCCTGCGGGATAGGGGATTCGATGGTTGGGTAAGTATCGAAGACGGCATGGACGGGATGGAAGAGATGCGGGAGAGCATCGAATTCCTGAAGCGGATGCGTGCCAAGTACTTCAAGCAGTGAGAAACGATAATCTGGGAGCGAAAGAGAGTTCCCGTTCTTTTGACAGTGCCGCGGAGGATGCGAGTTGGCGATAAAATTTGGGACGGATGGCTGGCGGGCCGTCATTAGTGAAGATTTTACATTCGAGAATGTGCGCAAGGTTGCGCAGGCGATCGCGGATGTCACGAACGACCAGTTTAAGGGTTTGCCTCGATTGCAGCCGTCGCTGGTGGTGGGATTTGACACGCGTTTTTTGAGTGATCGTTATGCGGTGGCGGTGGCGGAGGTATTGGCCGGCAACGGGATCCGGGTGTGGCTGAGTCAGGCCGATGCACCGACGCCGATGATTTCCTATTCAATTGTGGACAAATGGGCGGACGGCGGCGTGATGATCACTGCCAGCCACAATCCGCCGCGTTACAACGGAATCAAATTGAAGGCGTCGTACGGAGGTTCGGCCAGCGCGGCGACGCACAAGGAGGTGGAGCGACGGATTAATCTGCGCGAGCGGCGGGGGGAGCAGCCGAGAAGGCTGGATTATGCGCAGGCATTGAGGGCGGGCATCATCGAACGTTTCAACCCGCTGCCGGCTTTTCGTTCCCAGATGCGGAAGCTCGTCGATTTTGACGTGATTGAGCAGTCCGAGCTCTCGGTTGCGGTAGATGCCATGTACGGGGCCGGGCGGATATATTTGCGACGGCTGCTGGAGGGCGCCGAGTGCCGTGTGTCTGAACTGCGAAACGAGATGAATCCCGGCTTCAACGGCATCCACCCGGAGCCGATTGCCAAGCATTTACAGCCGCTGGTTGCGGAGATGGCGACCGGCAAATATCATTTGGGGCTGGCCACCGATGGGGACGCCGATCGCATCGGCGCGGTCGACCCGGACGGTCGCTTTATCGATCCACATCAGATTATGGCTTTGCTGGTTGATTATCTGATTCAAGAGCGGTCGCTGCGGGGGAGCATCGCCAAGACGGTCAGCACTACGCAGATGTTGAACCGGCTGGGGGCACACTACGGGCTGCATGTACATGAGACGCCAGTGGGCTTCCATTACATCAGCGATCTGATGCTGCAGGAACCGGTACTTTTGGGCGGAGAGGAGAGCGGCGGCATCAGCATACTCGGTCACATTCCCGAGGGAGACGGGTTGCTGATGGGGCTGCTGCTGACGGAGTTGGTGGCCAAGCGGCGCAAGCCTTTGGGCATGCTGATTGACGAACTGATGGGGCGGCCCTATGTGGGCAAGTTCTGCTATGGGCGCGATGACCGGGAGGTGAAGCCGTTTGCAAAGGCAGAACTGGTAGAGGGATTGATTGCGAATACGCCGAATGCGCTGACCGGGTCGAGAGTGGCCCATGTAAACAACCAGGACGGCGTGAAATTCATTCTGACGAATAGCAGTTGGCTTCTGATTCGACCGAGCGGGACGGAACCGGTGTTGCGCATCTACGCTGAAGCCTCATCGCACGAGGCTGTGGCGACGCTGCTGGCAGAAGGGACAGTGCTGGCCCAGCAGGTATTGAAAATGATATGAGGCGCGGCAGGACGAGCCACTGAGGACAAGTATTCGGAGAAAATCTTGCTTGGGCCAGTCTGGGGGAAGTGGACGGCTGCAAAAGACATAAAGAGAGGGATGAAGGGGCGCGGGTTAGCCAACTCGCGTTTTTTAGTTTCTGGCGCCGGGTAGCTTTGAGATATGCGCAGTGCCTGCATGGCCAGCTGGCAACCGGCCGCGATTCAGGCTATCGCGTTGCTTATTCGGTTGGCAGCCGCCAGGTTGGGAAGCGGCACTGCCAGAATGAGGGCGTACGGTCGGTGAGGCATGATTTTGGAGGGGGGCGTTGCGGGGGCGCAGCCCCTGCACAAGGGAGGGCCGAAGGCCCGACCGCCCATATAATAAAAGAGAGTACAGAGGCGTGGGAAGAGAGCGGGACGGCTGCGCTGGCCTGTGCCAGGGGCGCGCTTGGGCACTGGCTGATCAGGTTAGCGCCAGAGGGCCGGTGGGCGTGCAAAGGAGCGTCGCGGCGGGGGAACCGGGCGGAATGCTGCTTGTTAGCTGGGATGGGTGAACAACTGCTGCCTGATCTCCTGGCGCGTCTGTTCAAACGTCTGGCGCAGCTTCCGGTCGGAACTCTTGTCGGCGCCGACGACGCGCTGCGCGCAAGTAGTACAACCAAGGGAGGCCTTATAGCTGCTCTGGTTGCAGTTGAGGCAGTCACACAGACGAATCATCATGAGAGAGAAGGCAAGTGTGTCCTCGTTTCCATCGCGCTGACTTGCTACTTGATTGACCAACTCCTGCCAGTCCGCACCTCGTTCCACTCCCAGTGGTCGGATGGCCCGATGAGGAAAGAGAATTTCACTTTTGGGGTACATGGCGACTCCTCTCGTGAGTTTCCGGCTATTGATTTTGGTGCCTATCCCGAAGGGGGGCAGGTTCTGTCGACTGACTGCTGTGAACTGAATTTCGCGCTTCCAGAGGCGAAGACTTCAAATATTGGCGGCGAACAGGAAGACCAGTAGGACGAAAAGAGCAACTGCCAAAAGGCTGAGAATAAGGATGAAAAGGAAGGGCAACAGGACGGCGGCCAACGACCGTGAGCGAGGCAAGCTTGTAACTTCCTCATTGGCTCTGGCATAGACGATGAAGGCCCAGACAATGCCGGCCACGCTGCTGACACGGCCCAGGCAGGGGATGGGCGAGAGGCCGATAAGTAGTAGAGGCGCGGCGGCAAAACCTGTGGCGGCGAAGAAGGGTTGTAGTCTGCTGGTTGCGCCAAAGGCTTTGTTACAGGCCATAACGAGGGCGCCGTAGACGATCCAGACGGCGAGCCAGCGCAGCGGCCAGTTTATCCACTCACCAAGAGCGCTGAGAAAGGCGGCAAACCAGCCGGGCAAGGGCTGTTGGAGGCCGGCGACCAGATGGAAGAACTCGCCCAGGTGGACGAGATCGAAGAAGGCGGAAACATTGTCAAGCGGAGCTTCCTGGAGGAGGGACGCCTGCGCTCCCAGCCGCGCCAGGGGAAGGGCGCTACCGGCCGAGGTCGCCTGCTCCCAATTGACCAGAAACGGGAGAAAGCCGGCCAGGAGTCCGAGTATGAAAACCATGCCAAGGGACTGGCGCATGGTGGTTTCGCTGAAACCTGAGGCGCGCAATTGGACTGCGTCGCTCATTTTTTGGGGGGTGGGAAGCCAGTGGCGCAAGTTCACAGACTGCCCCCAGCGAAGATGAACATGGCACCAAATGCTATGGCCGCGATGCTGCTGACTAGAAGTAGCAGGAGCCAAGAGCCGACGGAGACAAGCGCCGCCCGACCTGAAGGCAGTTCGTGGGCCACTTCCAGCCCGCGATAGGCGATCAGTACGCCCCATACGTGGATCAGGACCGAGGCGACTGAGACGAAGGGAATGAAGGTTAACAGGTAGAGCAGGCGAGGCGCGTTGCTGAGGGCGACTGCGCCTAGGGTCTGGCCCAGTGAGCCCTGGCCGCCGGCAGCGCGGGCAAGCAGATGGCTGGACAGACCAAAGAGGAGCCATTGACCGATCAGGCCAAGCGGCGTAGTTGCCAGTGTCAGGAGACGGAATAGAACGCTGTCGTAACCGCTGTACGCCAGCAGGAGAGGCCAAACGCTGCGCAAGGTGCGTTCGATCTCGAGCAGTGTTTCGCCGTTGAAGGTGCCCTGCCGCAGGGTCCGCAACAGCAGGTTCAGGAGCGCTTCAGAGGGCGGCAGCGAGGCAGTAAGGAGGAGGCTGCCGACAAGCTGGGCGACCGCGACGAGAACACCGATACAGGCACACAGGAAGAGTCCCTCTATCCAAGGATTGTCGTCATCGACCATTTCTACAAATGGGTCGGGTTCCAGGAGGAGGGCCTTCCCGATGAACCGCGGGTAGTTCTGTGGTTGTAACATCTGGTTGCGGCGTCTGTCCGGACTGTAGGTCCGGAGCACGTCCTGATTGAGGGGTGGGCTGCAATTGAGAAAGCAATTCGCTTATGCCAAGCCCCTTGCTCACTTTTGGCAATGATAGCATAGGATTGACCGGCACTCGAAAATCGCGACTGTCTGGGACGCGGCGACCAACTCTGAGGCAGCTGGCGGCGGCCGGTACACAATGAAGCGCGCAGGAGATGGAAATGTCAAATACCGCAATCTCTCTTCCAACCGGAAAGCTGCCTGCCGAACTGCTGGCGCAGTTAATCTCGACCTTGCCGATCGATGACCCGGCTCTCTTTCTGGGCCCGGGCGTGGGCGAGGATGCGGCCATCATAGAGTTTGGCGAGGTTTCGTCCCAGCAGGACGGCACAGATATTCTGCTTGCGGCCAAGAGCGATCCTATTACTTTTGCCACGGATAAGATCGGCTTTTACGCTGCAAATGTCTGCGCGAATGACCTGGCGGTGTGCGGGGCGCGGCCGCGTTTTTATCTGGCGACGGTGCTGCTACCTGAAGGGACCACGGAGGCGAATGTGCGCGGCATCTGCGACCAGCTGGGCACGGCCTGCCGGGCGCTAGATATTGTGGTGGCGGGCGGGCATACGGAGGTGACGGCGGCGGTAAATCAGGCGGTGGTGGCGGGGACGCTGCTGGGGGAGGTTGCGCGGGGCAAGGTTGTGCGCACAGGCGGCTGCCGGCCCGGGGACGTGGTGCTGCTGGTGGGGAGCGCGGCGGTCGAGGGGACGTCGATCATTGCGCGCGAAAAGCGGGAGGCGTTGCTGGGGCAGGGCTGGTCGGTAGCGGAGCTTGATGAGGCGGCGAATTATCTGTACGAGCCGGGGATCAGTGTGCTGGAGCCAGCGCTGGCCGCGGCCGATACGGAGCTGGTCACGGCGATGCATGACCCGACTGAGGGAGGGGTGGCGACCGGTCTGTGGGAGTTGGCCGATGCTTCGGCGTGCGGGCTGGAAGTGGAGTTATCGGCAGTTGCGGTGACACCACTGACGGCAACGGCGTGTGCGGCGTTCGGACTTGACCCGTTGGGAACGATTGCGTCTGGGGGGCTGCTGGCGACGGCTGCGGAGAAGGATGCGGCGGAGCTGCTGGAGCTGTGGCGGGAGATGGGGAGACAGGGGCAGGTTATCGGGCGCGTGCTGCCAGAGGGGGAGGGTGTGTATGGCAAGCGGGACGGGCGGCGGGTGGCGCTGCCGCGATTTGATGCGGATGAGATTGTGAAGTTGTGGGGGGAGTGAATTGTACTGGAAACTGGCCGAGGTATACGAAGCCCGGGGTGCAATACCAGAAACAGATCTGCAGAGTGCAGATAGTGGTTTCGGTGGTGGTACAAAGCCAAACGCGGGTCTTGGAACTCTGTAGAGCGAGTCAGGAAGAATTATTGCGCAAGCGGGCCAATTCAACTTCTTTTGCCTTCAATTGCTTTTCTAACAATTGGCGCGCCGCGGCTTCTGTTGCAGCCTGTTCCTCCGCTCTCTTGCGCGCCGCGGCTTCTGTTGCAGCCTGTTCCTCCGCCCTCATACGCGCTGCCGACTCTGTTTCAGCCCTTGTGACAGCGACCTGCAGCTCAGGAATTACATATGCGGAATACACGTCGTCTCGAGCCAGTTCGGCCAGACGAGGGCGGCGATGCAGATCGTCCAGCCGGAATTGCAGACCTGCCAACACGTTCGAGCGAATTACGCCGTTGGCGTCAGACGGGATCTCTTCATATTCTCCGTCCGAAGTGAGCGCGTAGAAGCGCATGCGCTCACCCTCCGGGTCGAGGATGTAGTACTCCTTCACTCCGCCCAGCGCATAGTCGCTTTTCTTCTCTTCTGTATCCCGCAGTACCTCCACCAGTGTGGAATCTGAGACCGCTTCGACGACCATGTCGCAGACTCCGTCAAAGTGGCGTTGATCCAATGCTCCCCACGACACGGGGTTGGCGTTAAGAATCACGCCAATGTCCGGTTTGCGTATCTGGAGGCGCTCACCTTTGGGGTCGGATTCGTCTTCGATTTTCAGAACAAAACCGGTTTCCAGGTTGATCAGAGACGCGTGATCATAAGTCTCCACATTGCAAAGCAGGAGGGCGAGGAACCAGTTATACAGGCCGATTTGGGGGGCATTGGGCAAAGGTTTGGCCTCCAGTATGCCGTTGTTCCACTCGTAGCTGACGTCGAGGTCCGGGTAAGGGTTTTCATACCACTTTTCCCAGTACTCTTCGAGCGTGACGTAGCGTCCATTGTCCGGCGCCCAGGAGGTATCCGGGGTGAGATTCGGCGGGACGACTTCGGTTTGGGTGGAGCGATTCGACTGGGGTTGATCTGTCTGCGTTTGAGAAACGTCAGGCGCCAGTTCTGTGGTTTCCATGCTCCGTTCTCCGGCATAGCAGTTGCTCGTATAGCAACTGACCTACGGGCATTGTATCACGACTTTCGCGGTTGATCCGAACAGCCTTCGGTGCCGGCAGAACATGTGTTTAGGCAAAAGGGGTGGAAGGGGTGGTTTGCGTGCTGGCGCGTTTAGGTACACGGGCGCGGGCACGCGCGTGGGGTGGGCGGAGGTGGCCAGATGATGCAATTCACAGAAAAGTTTGAAACGACAAACCTTGCAGAAAGTGGGTGCAGACGGTGAAATCGGGCGGTTCTCAGGGTGAAAACCGATGCCTCGGGGGCGGCTTTCGGGCTGCGCGAATTCTCAGCCGGTCGTGCGGCTGTGCTGGTCTACAGCCCCTCTACTGTTTCGGCGGCGAGATGGTCTACGACGGCTTTGACGTCGCCGCCTGATTCGTTGTAGACGCGCAACTGGCGGTCGGCGCTGGTGCCGTTGGCGAGGATCTGTTCGATCGGGGCGATCTCTTTTTCGGTGCCGAGCTCGGCGATCTCCTCGCCGACCAGTTCGACCAGTTCGCGCATCAGGGAACGGGCGGGGAGCTCTTCCTGTTTACCGAAGTCGATCATTTTGCCGTCCAACCCGTAGCGGGCGGCGCGCCATTTGTTCTCGTCGATCAGCTCTTTGGTAAAGACACGGAAGGTGACGTTGCGCTGGCGCAGTTTCCAGTGCCAGAGCACGAGGGCCTGGCAGAGGGCGGTGATGGCGATTGCCTCGTCGACGCGGGTGCAGATGTCACAGATACGAAATTCCAGGGTGGGGTAGACGCCATGGGGACGCACGTCCCACCAGATCTTGCTGGTGTCGGGGATGCAGCCGGTGTTTGTGAGAGTGCTGATGAGCCCCTCATAGGCGGCGCGGTTGGGGAAGACGTCGGGAATGCCGCTGCGGGGGAAGTCCTCGAAGACGACGGCGCGGTAGCTCTTGAGCCCGGTGGGCTGGCCCTGCCAGAAGGGACTGCTGGCGCTGAGGGCCAGGAGGTGGGGCAGCATGTAGCGGAGGACATTCATGGTGTCGATGGCGAAGTTGGGGTCCTCTAGGCCGACATGAATGTGCATGCCATAGATCAGGAGGCGCTGGGCCAGTAGCTGCATCTCCTCAAGCACGCCCTGATAGCGAGGGAAGGGGGTCACTTCCTGTTCGGACCAGCGGCTCGAAGGGTGCGTGGATGCGGCTACGATTGCCAAGCCTTTTTCCTGGGCGAGGCGGCTGATGAAGGCGCGCTGGCGCAGGAGCTCCTCTTTGGCTTCAGCGGGTGTAGCGCAGACGGGCGTGCCGAGCTCCACCATCGACTGGTGGAGCTCGGCTTTGATCTCCCGTTCCACGATCACCATCTGTCCATTTTCGATGAACTGAGTGATGAATGAACGCAGCTCACCGCTTTCTGGATCGATGACCTGGTATTCTTCTTCGATGCCGAGTGTCAGTTGGGGTCGTTCAATCATAGACTTTGCTCCGTCTGCGAAACGAGGAAATCGACGACCGCCTTGCCGTCTTCGCCGCTCTGGCGCCAGACATGGCGCTGCTGTTCGGAACTGGCGCCCCGCTGCATGATGGTGTGGATGTGGGAGACCTCTTCGCGGCAGTTGAGGCGGTCGAGAACGGATTCAACCCGTTCGAGCAGTTCGTGCAACAGGTCGTGAATGGGTACTTCCTGTTCGATACCGAAATCGAGGAGGTTTCCCTGGAGCCCGTAGCGGACGGCCCGCCATTTGTTCTCGGCGATCAGTGTGCGGTCGTAGAGGCGGAAGGACATATTGCGATGGCGCAGGTCGACCATCCAGGCAACGGTTGCCTGGATCAGCGCGGCGACTGCGAGCACGTCGTCGATGTCGGGAAGGGCGTCGCAGACCCGGATTTCGAGCGCGGCCTGGCCGGTTGCGGGCGTTATGGGCTGGGCGTTCCGGCCGGCATCAGTCCGAGAGCGGGACGGATCCTGCTGATGGGAGTGGGGACGGATGTCCCACCAGATGGCTTCCGGATCGGGTATGCTGTTGGTGCGCAAGAGGGTATCAACGTAGCCCAAGTAGTCGTTGAGGCTGCGGAAGGCGTTGGGGATGCCGGTACGGGGCAAGGCGTCCAAGAGGACGGAGCGGTAGCTGGCCAAACCGGTGTCGAGGCCTTGCCAGAAAGGCGAGGCGTTGGCAAGGCAGAGGATGTGGGGCAGCAGGTAGCGCATGGCGTTCATGACGTCGATCGCCAGATTTCTGTCGTCTATGCCGACGTGGACGTTCATGCCGAAGGCGAGCAGGCGGCGGGCGATGAATTGTGTGTCCTCGATCAGCGCGCGATAGCGGGGCGACTCCTCCAGCTGTCTGTCCCAGTAGCTGAAGGGGTGGGCGCCGGCCACTATCATTTTGAGGCCGTGGTTTGCGGCCAGTTGCCGCATTTCGCGGCGGATGCGCAGGAGCTCCTGGCGGGCCTGCTTGATATCGCGGCAGATCGGTGTACCCGTTACGGGGGTGGAAGCCAGGTCCGGTGAACCTGTAGACGGCCCGCTCTGTGCGCTCTCTTTTCGCCCTCCGTTATCCTCGCCCCACGCCTGGTCGTGCAGGAGCGTGAGCCCTTGGGCGGTAGCAAAACCACGCAACTCGCGGCTGTCTGGGTCGATGAACTGATATTCCTCTTCGATGCTGATGTTGAAGGATGGTTGGCTGTAGTCGGCCATAGGTCACTCTTTTCTTCCGCTACCTCGCGGGTTTCGGTTGCTCAAAATTTCTTCAGATTTCTGCTGTGGCGTCCGGAGCGCAACGCAGATACTTCAAGTTCAGCATTCGCCCCGCCTTTCTTCGAACGCGAAGGGGGCCGGCAGCTGCGGGGCCTTTTATGCGCCCTTCTCGTCGATAACGAACACCGGCACAATCGAGCCGCCGCCGGCGGTTACATTGAGGAGGGTCTCGCTGCTCAGGCGGCAGAGGCAGCCGTGTACGCGCTGGCCGCGGAACAGGAAAGGGTCGGAATCCACCAGGCGACGATCGATAGAGACGGCGCCGTCGGCGGTCAAGGCCGGGAAGTCTTCGTAGGCTATCTGGACTCGTTGCTGAACGATCGTCGGTTCAGTTGCAGCGTCGGCCAGGGCCGTGTCCCATGGGCCCTGCTCTATTTCCCAGCCGATAATCACGCCTTTGCCGCCGTATTCGTCGTTGGGTTTGAGAACAAGGTTTTCCCGGTTGGCGCTGGCCCATGGCAGGAGGTCAATTGGTTTGCCGACGGGGTCGAGAGTGGTTCGCTCCTCCACGGTGCGAGTCCAGGGGATGTGTGCCTGCACGGCTTCTTTTTCGGCGGCGGTCAGGAGATGGGCATTGCGTTCGTCGCTGGCAACGGCGAGGCTGGCTTTTTTGTGGAGCAACTTACAGCTGAAAGGGTTCACCATGCATACGGCGCGGGCGTGCAAAGCGTCGATAATTGGATGATCCAACCCGTAACGGAGCAAGAGTTCGCTGACCAGAACACGCTTGTAGATGAAATCGACCGGCGTGCCAGCGGCAAACAGCTGACCGTTTCGAAAATCCATTTCGCCGGGATCGCAGATGACCGCTGAGATCCCATTCTCGGCGAAATACTCGACGAAAAGTTCAAATTCGCTGGCGGTGGGCACCCCTTGCCAATCGACGATGGCGATATCAGGCAGCTTGCTGCGATTGCCCCGCCATTTGTAATAGAGGCGCAGGAACTCATCGAGAGCAGGTCTTTTGCTGGGCAGGGCGCGCACGGTATAGCGCCGGCCGAACTCCTGCATTACCGGCAACTCCAGGAACAGGTCGCCCAGTACGTCCGAATAGGCCATCGAGGCTGGGCTTTCGCCGTTGATCTCGACGAAACCGAGGCTGCGGCTGCCGTCCTGGTTGCGGGGGTAGAAGCTGTCCAGGCGGGCGGTGGGGACGGTGGCGTTGTAGCCGTAATCGATGCTGAGCAGCAGCTCCTCCTCCGGAGTTAAGTGGACAAGCGCGCGAAGCTCCTCGTTCTCCAGCATGAGACGGGCGAGGCGGTCGAAGAGGCGGAGGATCAGTTCTGTGCGGTCGACCAGATAGCGCCATTCGGCGGGCGAATACATAAGTGGTCGCAGGACGGTACACAAAGGGCGTTCGCCAAAGACCATGCGGCGCTCGGCCATGCGCTCGGTGAGGAGATCCCAGCTGTCGTTGGCAAGGCCGGGTTGAGAGAGGAGGTCGTGGAAACGGGAGATGGCGATTGATGAATCCATGTGGTCAGTAGCCATCCTGTAGTTCTCAGCAGCCAGTGCTTTAGTTTCAGAAGACGCGGCGAACGCAGGTTGTGTACCAAGCACTGCAAATAGTTGTTACATGTCGCAGTTGATGCCGAAACCCTGTTCGCCGGCCTCCGGGTCGCGAAAGGTCAAAGTCAGGTCGAAAGTTTGATGGTCTGCGTGTGGTGCATCCTTGCTCAAGCCGACAGACAGCATTGCTTCCACCCGGTAGGTTTCGTCGGGAAGGACGGGATCTTTCAGGTGCAGGGTGTTGTTGAGGCGGGTGTCGGTCTGGGCGAGTAGGACGAGACTGTTGTTTTCGGTACCGTCGGGGTTGTAGACGATCAGCTCGACGTTGGGGGCGTCATCCTCAAGGCGGGCGGGAAGCCAGATCCGCACCCACAGGCGGCGCAGGTCGGGATAGGGATATATCAGGATCCGCTCGAACTGCAACGGTGTATCTTGCTCGAAAAGATTGATTTGCGTCATAAGCGGGTGATTGCGGGTCGCTTGCGTGCCTGCGCAAGCGAGTTTATGCTTGAAAGTGTATATGCGCTGCCGCTGTACTACTTGAATGCAGGCGGCGCATTAAGTATAGCAGGATCTTACGCCATGAGATACCTGAAAATTCTTGCCGACGACCTGACCGGCGCCGCGGATACGGCGGCCCAGTGCCGGAGGTTCGGGCTGCCGGCAACGATCTTTCTGGACATACCAATACTGCCTCTGCCTACGGGGGCGCTGGCCTTTACCTCAGACTCCAGGCATTTGCCGGCGGAGGCAGCGGCGCGGCAGACGCGTGATACAGCCGCGTCGCTGCCGGCCGTGGACGGACGATGGTACAAGAAGATTGACTCGACCCTACGCGGCAACATCGGCAGCGAACTGGACGCCCTGCTGGATTTGGTGTGTCCGCCGGCCGCGGTCGTCTGCCCAGCCTTTCCGGGGCAGAATCGCGGCTTGTGCAACGGGATTCTTACGGCTCCGGGGCTTGAATCGCCAGCCGTCCATCTGCCTTCTTTGCTGCGCGAGCAGAGTCGTCATACTGTGGCGGCGGTGTCCCTGGAACAGGTGCGCGGAGGAGAGTTGGCGGCCAGTATGAGACAGGCAATTCAGGCGCGGGAGAACTGCGCATTGGAGGGCCCGGTTGTTTTCGCGGTCGACTCGTTGACGGACGACGACCTGGACAGGGTGTTGCAAGCGCAACAGGAGGTGCTGCCGGAGGCGCTGCTGTGCGGGAGCGCCGGTTTGGCAGGTGCGCTTGTCCGACGAGTCGGGGCACAGGAGGGGTTTCCCGCCATGCCTGCGGAGAGATTGCACACGGAAGGGCGGTCGGTTCTGTTGGTCGCGGGCAGTGGCAGCGACGTCGCCCACCGGCAGATCGAATGCCTGCTCAGCTCGGAGAGTGAAGATCCACATCAGGCGGTCAGCCGGATGATCGTGCAGCCGGAGACCGACGCCTGGGGGACAGCTGCTCTCGATCCGGCCCAGCCGATCTGGCTGTTGCAGCAGCCATTGCCCAAACCCGGCTCAGTTCTGGAAGGCGGAGAGGCGCGGCGGCGGGCCGATCACCTGGCCCGCGTCAGTGTGGCCGCCCTTGGCCGGAGGGAGGTTGATCTGCTGCTCCTGGTTGGGGGTGACACGGCTATTCGAATTCTGACGCGCTTGAACGTAAGGCGGCTCACGGTTGAGAAGGAGTTGTTGCCGGGGATGCCGCTTTGCAGCGCTGTCATTGACGGGCGCCCTACGCTGGTTGTGTTAAAGCCAGGGCATTTCGGCGAAGATGGGACGCTCGTGGCGTTGTTGGACAGTGTTGGATTGTCTGGTGATGGCGGAAGGGCAGTGGATAGTGGATAGTGGTCGGTGGGATGAGACGGCAAGTTGGGGAGCAGACACTGTTGGCTAGACACGAAGCTGGGGAAGAATAAACACGGTGGCGAGCCAGGGCGGGGCGTTGCGGGGGCGCAGCCCCTGCACAAGGGAGGCCGCTTGCGGCCGACCGCCCATAATTGCAGTGATTAGTGGTCAGTGAATGCGGCGATGTTTTCGCGGACTTTGAGGATGGCTTGGAGGATGTCGTCCATCTCGTGCGGGTCGGCCAGGAGGACGTTTTGGCCTATGGAGATTGTCTGCTGGCAGAGGAGCTCGCTGTTGGGGCAGGGCGTGATGCGGCTGAAGGGTTCGACGAGCGGGGGCTGGCGGTAGAGGGGGTAGGGATAGAGGGGGCCGACGGGGATGTTTTCGGCGCGCAGGGAGGAGATGAACTCCTGGCGGGGCAGGCCGCCGAAACGCCCGGCGTCGTAGCGCATGAGGAAGATATGGTGGGAGTGTGCGCTGGCGCGTGGATCCCAGCGCTGGGGGGTCAGGCCTTCGATCTCGTCGAGGAAGCCGCGCAGGCGGCGGGCGTTGCTCATGCGGCGCTCGAGCTGTTCATCGAGTCTGGCCAGACCTGCGGATAGAACGGCAGCCTGCCAGCCGCTGAGGCGCAGGTTGGTGCCGAGGTTAGGGTGTTCGTAGCCGAGGCCTTCAGGGCCGCGGCCACAGTTGGCGATACTCCACATGCGCTCGGCCAACTGGGGATCGTTGGTAAGGAGCGCGCCGCCTTCGCCGGCGGTCAGGTTTTTGCTGGCCTGGAAGCTGAAGGAACCGGCAACGCCCAGCGCGCCGACGGGTTGGTCGTTCCAGCTGCTGCCATGGGCGTGGGCGGCGTCTTCGATGACGTAGAGACTGTGGCGCTGCGCCAACGGCAGCAGGCTGTCGAAATCGACGGGCAGGCCGCCGAAATGGACCGGGATTACGGCCCTTGTGCGTTGGCTGACGGCGGCTTCGACAGCAGGGAATGAGAGATTCCAGGTGTCCAGGTCGACGTCGGCGAAGACGGGGGTGGCACCGACGGTGCGCACTGCTGCTGCGGTGGCTATGAAGGTGTAGGGAGGCACGATGACCTCGTCTCCCGGGCCGATTTCCAGGGCGCGCAGGGCAGTCTCGAGAGTGGTCGTTCCGTTGACGGTCGTGATGCAGAAGCGGGCGGCATGACGGGCCGCAAAGGCTTCTTCAAATTCGGTGACGGCTGTATCGTAGCCGCCCCATTCGCCCCGGTCGAGCACGGCCAGCAGGCCGGCGCGTTCGGTTTCGTCCCACTGCGGCCAGCTCGGCCATGGTTGGGAGCGGACGGGTTGGCCCCCGTGGATCGCTAGCGTGCTATTTGTCATATTTTCCTCTGCTCAGGCTGGCTGCCCGCGTTGCGCTGGGTTGAGCATCTGCGAGCACAGCTTCAGCGCTTGCTTGAGAGCCTGCGGGCTGGCGACGCCCTGTCCGACGATGTCGAAGGCGGTGCCGTGGGCTGGGGTTGTTATGGGTGTGGACAGGCCGCCGTGGACGGTGACGCCGCGTTCGAAGCCGAGCAGTTTCATGGCGATCTGACCCTGATCGTGATACATGGTTACCACGCCATCGAACTCGCCGCGACTGGCGCGCAGAAATACGGTGTCGGGCGGGTAGGGGCCAGTGGCGGCGATATCCTCTTCCTGGGCGGCTTCGACGGCGGGGCGGATGACGTCGTCTTCTTCGTTGCCGAAGAGCCCGCCTTCACCTGCATGGGGATTCAGACCGGCGACGGCGAGGCGGGGCGAAGGGAGACCACTCTGGCGGATGGTATGGTGGATCAGGCGAATGGCGGGCAGGATTTCAGCGACGGAAATGTGTTCAGAGACGGCGCGCAGGGGGATGTGGGAGGTTACGCGGGAGGTCCAGAGGCCGTCGAGAGTGTTGACCTCGCCGACGTAGCGGCTGACGCCGAGGCGGTCGGCGAAGTAGCGCAGCTCGTCCTCGTGGCTGCTGCCGGCGGCGTGCATGGCCTGCTTGTTGAGTGAGGCGTAGCAGATGCCGTCGATGATGCCGGCGCGAGCCAGGTTGGCGGCATAGTCGAGCGATTGGAGGACGTAGCTGCCGGCGGCCGCGCTCATCCGGCCGGGAGTGTGCTCGTCTTGGGGGAAGGTTAGACCGGTCAGGAGCATGGGGCCTGCGGCGGAGGCCGGCAGGTCTTCAGGTGAATTGTAGTGCGGCAGGTTGAGAGAGAGACCGGCGCACTGCGCGCCCCAGTCCAGCAGCCAAGGGTCGCCGATGACAACAATGTCAACACGGTCGGTGCTGGATTTTGTTTTGTCCTCTTCAAAACCTTCGACCAGGACGCGGGCGACGATTTCCGGCCCGATCCCACAGGGGTCGCCCAAGAGAAGAGCGAGACGAGAGGAGCGCGTCGACGTATTTGAACTGTGAGTCATGTGCGTTGAGGGCGTTGGGGTTCTTTTCCTGCGCGGTGCAGCAGGACGAGAACAGTTCTTGAAGATAGGTTAGTTCGACCGCTGCCCAATGCTGACTCCAGGACTGTCAGCATTGGGCGAAGTCGTTTTCAGCCGAATCAGGCGTACTCCAGCTCCGGCTCCAGCGGCCACGGGGTCTGCATTACGCCGTCATTGAAGGTAAGAGGCACTTCGCCGGTGATGGTAAGACGTGGATGGCTCTCGACTTCGGCGCGCAAGCTAGGGCTGACGTAGAAGTCCTCCAGGGTCAGGGTATCGCGTATGAAGACCATTTTGGCGGCGTCATGGGGCTCGGCGCAGATGCGCAGCGCGACTTGGAGGGTGCGTTCGTCGTCGGCAAAGGTAAGGGGCAGGTGGGAGCGGGTGGCGCTAAAGATGCCGGATGTCACCGCGTTCATATAGGTTGCCTGCCAGTCGATTTTGCGGGCGACGCGGGCGGTGGTTACGTTGGCAAGGCCGAGGCCGGATACATTGCCATGGGTCTCCTCGGTCAGGTCGAGGACGGTGATGATGGCCACGTCTACTTTGCCGAAGTTTTCGGGTTGGCGGGGGATGCTTAAGCGGCTGATGACGTTGGTGTCCATGCCGGTGCCTGAGATGTTTTTGCCCAGATCGCGTACAACGAGCACGTCTACGGCTTCGAAGGGGATCTGGGCGAGGTAGTCCTTGGCCTTGACGAGCAGATCGGCCTCTTTCTGCGTACCCACTTCGGCGGCGGTGAGGCCGACAATCATGGCGGTATCTTCATAGGCGTTCTCTATGGGGCAGATGGCGCCGCGGAAGTTGGTGTTGGCTTCGTAAACGCGCGCGGCGGGTTCCAGATACATCTGGAAGTTCCTGCCGCCGCCGCTGTGCATCATGGAGGCGCCGTGCTGTTTGCCCCAGCCGATGACGCACATTTTGGAGGGGCCGCTCTCGAGGTGGCTGCGGAAGTCGGTATGCGGCTTGATGCGGCTGACGAGGACGGCGTGATCGGCGGCCATTGAGTCTTTGCCCTGGCAGACGGCCGGCCCGTCGGGGATGCGGCCGATCTCGGCCACTTCCATCGTCGCTCTGATCTCAACGCCCATGGCGTCCTCGGTGACGCCCATACCGGCGAGGATCTCTTTCTGTCCCTCGACGGTGGCGCCGCCGTGGCTGCCCATGGCGGGGACGACGTAGGGCTTCATGCCGGCGGCTTTGAGGTGATCGACTGCGGCGCGCACGATGGCGGCGAGATTGGCGATGCCGCGGCTGCCGGCGCCGATGGCGACGGAATCGCCCGGCTGCATGGGCGCCATTATTCCGCTTTGGGTCAGCGCTTTGCCGACGGCGGCGTGGATGTCGTCGACCTGGGGCGTGTCGAAGTTCTGGTGGACGGCCAGAAGCGTTTCAGGCAAATTGGCAGGGAAACGGATATCCTGGATTTCTTGAAGCAGGTTCATATTTATTCTCCTCAGTTGCGGGCTTCGCAGTACAGAAGGACGGCATCTGGTTTGAGCGATTACTTATCAGCGCCGGCCGGAATCGTCTGGGTACCTATTATTCTCCAGTTTCGCATTATAGCCAATGGGACCAACCGATACTGGCTCTCATGATCTCCGTTTTTTGTCAGTAGTCAACATTAATGAAGGCAGGCGACAAACCGAATACCGACACCTTCAGTTTACCCTTTGACCTTGGTTACAATTTCGCGCAGGAGGCCCTCAAAGTCGTCGGTCGCGGCGGTGAAGGCGTCTGAGGCGATCACAAGGGGCGCGCCGAAGACGACGATTTCGGCGCCCAGTTCGAGTGTTTCGATGGCCTGTTCGACGGTCAGCCCGCCGACGGCCTGCACGGGGATGTCGACGGCGTCGAGGATGGCCGGCAGGTCGTCCAGAGGGCTGAGGCCGGGAATCATGGCGCGTTCATCGAATCCGGTATGGACGATGATGACGTCGACACCCATTTCCTGGGCCTCTTTGGCGCGGCCGGCTTTTTCGGGGCAGAGCATTACATCGCACATGACTTTGCCGCCGCAGCGCTGCGCCATCTTGACTTGCTCGATGATGCTGGCGTCGTGGGCGACCCCCATGACGACGACATAGTCGGCGCCGGCGTTGAACATCATCTCGGCTTCGAGGCCGGCGCCATCCATGGTTTTGAGGTCGGCGACGATGGGATGATCGGGGAAGGCCTCGCGCATGGCGCTGACGCTGTGCAGTCCTTCGGCGAGGATCAGGGGGGTGCCGGCTTCGAGCCAGTCGACGCCGGCGCGCACGGCGGCGCCGGCCATGTCGAGAGCCTCTTCGATGGAGGTTACGTCGAGTGAGACCTGAATGATCGGTTCTTTTTTCGTCAAAGGTGTGCTCCGTGGGAGAAGGGAAATTGCATGATCTGCTGCGCCGCACGGCGCGCTTTGTTAACTTGCTTCGGAGAACACAGCATCCACGTCAACCATGAATCGATCCAGTAGTACAGATGTCGCGGTTTCGCCGGCGACGAACTCTCCGTGCAGGGCATATTCGCGTCCGCGTAGAGTGAGGACTGAGATCGAGGTTTCGGCAGGATCGATGATCCAGTATTCGGGGATCCCGGCCTGCGCGTACTCGCGGCGTTTGGTCACTATGTCCCGTTCGGGATCGTCGGGGCGGACGACTTCGATGACTAGATCGGCGCCGCGCCAGAACTGTTCGCCCAACCTGTCGGCGTGAGCGACGGCCATATAGACGATGTCCGGCTGTCTAAATTTGCCTGGCCAGAGTTGGACCCGCATGGGGGCGAAAAGGACCATGCCCAAATCCCTGTCGCGGACGAAGCTGCACAAGGATTCAAAGAGGGCGGCCACCAGAAGCTGATGCGACTGGGTTGGCGTTGGCAGAACCTCCAACAGGCCGTGCGAGAATTCTATGAGGTGATTGGTGACCAACGAGAAATACTCTTCCTCGCTCCAGTGGCCCTGGGCGGGAAAGAGTTGGGCGATCTCCCAAGTCGGTTCAGATGTTTCTTCGGGTTTCGTCGTGGGAAAGGCCATGTCCTGCCTCGCTTCTATCCGGAACAGATGCGGACGATTTCGCGTCAAGTGTCTAGACGGAGGACCGATTTCACGTTTTCGCCGTGTTCCATACTTTCGAATGCCTCTTCCCAGTCCTCCAGGGGGTAGATTCCGCCGATGACGGGCCCCAGATTCACCTGACCTGTGGAGAGCAAAGTGAGGACGCGCTCCCAGGTGGGGTAGAGGTGGCTGAAAGTGCCCTGGAGAGTTACGGCTTTGGCCACGAGCGGGTCGAGGCTGAAATCAAGCGCCTGCGGGCCCCAGCCGATCTTGGTGATTCGTCCATTGGGCCGCACCAGATCCATTGACTGTTGCAGCGCTTTGCTGACGCCGGTGGCGTCGATGACGAGGTCGGCGCCGAAGCCGTCTGCCAGCGATTCGACCAGCGCGACCGGGTCGTCGCGCTGTATGTTGAGTGTGTAGTCGGCGCCGAGTTCGGCGGCTACTTCCATGCGCTTGGCGTCGGCGTCGGTGCCGAGAACGACGAGCGTGCCGGCGCCGCGGATGCGGGCGATCTGGAGGGCCATGATGCCGATGGGGCCGGGGCCCTGGATCACAACGAGGTCGCCGGGTTTCATGGCGGTCTTTTCGACGAGCGCGTTGTAGGCCACGCAGATCGGTTCGGTAAGGGCGGCGTGCTCGTCGGGCACATTGTCGGGGACACGATGGAGGATCTGGGGACGTGCGGCGACGTAGCTGGTCATGGAGCCGTCGGCGAGGGCGCCGTAGCCGAGGCGGCTGGGACAGAGGTTGTAGTTGCCGCTGAGGCAGTAGACACAGGCGTCGCACACTTCGGCGGCGGTTTCGACGGCAACTCTGTCGCCGATTTCCCAACCGGAGACGTTGTCGCCGACATCGACGATTACGCCGGCGAATTCGTGGCCGAGGACGAGCGGGAGCGTGATCTCCCACGACTGCATGTTGCGCCACATGTGGACATCGGAGCCGCAGACGCCGGTGGCTTTGACTTCGACCATTACCTGGCCGGGTCCCATTGGCGGCTCGGGTACGTCGCGTATCTCTACTTCTTTATCGCCGAATCCGAACTTGGCAACTGCTTTCATGGGGTTGGCTCGCTTTGCAAAACTGTACGCGCCCCGTTTCGGACGCGGTAGGCTCTGACGTGACAGTTGATTATACCCGATCTGTTTGCGCGTAAGCGAACCTATCTGAAGGGCGGCAGACAAATGCGATGGGGGCTAAACTATATAGCTCAATCGGCGCGGGAGGCTCTGAAGTTGTAAGGCAGCCGTTTCAGAATCTACAGATTCTCGTGATGAATACAGGCCACGCTCTGCCCATTTAGCTGTATGAGTTCAGGATCAGCGGCTTCACACTCGTCGGTCTTCCAGGCGCAGCGAGGATGGAAAACGCAGCCATGTGGTCGTTCCCCCAGACCGGGAATGCGTCCGGGGATCGGATTGAGGACATTCTTTTCGTGCAGGTCATGGGCGCAGCGGAGCAGGCCAATTGTGTAGGGGTGACGCGGCCGGCGGAACAGCGAGGCGACGCTTCCCGATTCAACGACTTTACCGGCATACAACACAAGCGCTTCATCCGCGCTCGTTGCCACAACACCCAGATCATGGGCCACGAGCACTACCGACATCGTTAGCTCCCGCTTGAGCCGTTCCAACAGGGCATAAATCTGGGCCTCAACCGTGACATCAAGCCCGGTAGTCGGTTCATCGGCGATCAGCAGCACAGGGGAGGGAGCCAACGCTATCGCCAGCACGATACGTTGTTGCATACCACCACTGAACTCATGCGGATAGGCGTTCAGGCGTGACGCCGCATCAGGGATTTCGACGCGTTCCATCAGTTCTATCGCTTGGTCCTCACGTTCCGCACTGGACAGCGAGGTATGGTATTTCAAGACACGCTTGATCTGTTCGCCGATGGTAAGCACTGGATTGAGAGCGCTGCTCGGGTCCTGCATCATGTAGGTGATGGCGCGGCCGCGCAGCCGCATCAGTTCCTGGCGGCTGATCTCTTGGCCCTGGAAAACGATGCGATCGGCGTCCCATTCACCGTTGGCTGCCAGACCGTTCACCAGCGCCATGGCTGCCGAACTTTTGCCGCTGCCGCTTTCTCCCACAATAGCAACGGTCTGCCCTGCTCCAATCGTGAGCGAAAGCCCATTGACCGCATTCAATCGCTGCCTGCCGGCGCCGTAATGGACGTTCAGATTCTCGATTTGAAAGACAGGACCGGCGTCGTTAACTGTGGCCATCAGACATCCGCCTCTTCGAATCGGAACTCGGGATCGAGAACGTTGCGGATGCCGTCGCCGAGCACAGAGAAGGCGAACACCAGCAGCGAAATCGTGAAGCCGGGGATGAAGATGTGCCAGAACTGTCGATTGAGGAAATACTCCTGCGTTCGGGCCAGAATTTTGCCCAATTCGGGTTGCGGCTCAGCGGGACCCAGCCCCAGAAACCCCAGCCCGGCTGTGCTGAAGACGGCCAGACCCAGATAGGTTGTTGCCTGGATAATGACGGCGGTCAGACAGTTCGGCGTCAGCTCAAATGCGATGATGCGCCAGAACGGCATTCCCATCAGTTGCGCGGCTTTGATATAGGCGCGGTGCGCTTGCGGAATGGTGGAGCCGCGCATCGTTCTAGTCAGCCGCGGAGTGAATGTGAAGACGAGAGCAAAAACGATCGTAAGTTCCGGCGTCGTTGTGATTGGCCCGATCTTGATTCCCTGCGTGCCCCAAGCCGCGACCAAGATGACGGCCAACAGGATGCCGGGGAAGGTAAGCAGCGCATCGATCAGACGCATCACGATTTCGTCGAAGAGCGAACCTTGGAAATAGCCTGTCAGGCTGCCCAGGAAGATCGCCAGTATGGTAGCCATCGAGACGCTGGAGATCGAGATGACGAGGGTCGTGCGCGTGCCATAGATCAGGCGGCTGAGCATATCGCGGCCGAGCGAATCGCTCCCTAACAGGAGCCGCTCGCCCGTGGCCGTGGTTGACATCACGTCAATGGGTAGGAGCTCGCCGGCGGCCGCCCTGAACTGCTGCGCGAAGCCATACGGGGCGAGTTGCGGGCCAAAGACGGCGATCACCAGAAACAGGAGAGCGATCACTCCGCCCAGAACAACCAGCTTATCCCCAATGAAACGGTTCCACAGAATACGGAAGCGTGCCTTGTTCACAGATTGCCTCCAACGTCAGGTGCGCACGCGCGGATCGAGGACGCCGTAAAGAATATCGGTCAGCAGATTCATCAGAATGAAAACGGTGCCGATAACGAGCACGAGCGTTTGGAGCAGCGCGTACTCTTGCGTTTTTGCCGCCCGGACAAGGAACAGACCGATACCGGGCGTGCCAAACACGACCTCAACCAGGAATGTACCGCGGAAGATCAGGCCGATCGTGTAACCAAGCACGGTGACGATGGGAAGGATGCCGTTATGAAGCATGTCCTTGATCACGATGCGATTGGGCAGGCCCATGACTCTTTCGAACTGAATGAACGGCTTGTTTTGCACATCGTACAGTTCGCCGCGGGTTATGCGGGCGACGATGCCGGCTTTGGCCAATCCAAGAGCAATGGCGGGCAGGACCAGACTTTGCAAGGAGAATACTACGTTTCGCGAAAAGTCGATTTTACCGCTGATTGCCCAGCGATACCGGAATATCACACCAAACACAAAGAGAAGAATGATCGCCAGCCAGAAATCAGGGATCGAATAGGTAGCGATGCTGGTAACCCTGGAGAGACTGTCAAGCCAGGAGTTTGGCTTAATGGCCGATAGAGCGCCGATCGTAAGCCCCACTGTGAGAGCAACCAGCGCGCCGGCGACCGTCAGCCAGAATGTGGTGATCAGAGGCTTCCGCAGCATTTCCGCGATCGGCGTGCCGGGAGCCATCACGATCATTTCGCCGAAATCCCCGGAGAATACGCCTCTGATCCAGCGCAGATACTGGACGTGTACGGGATCGTCCAGTCCCAACTCCTGGCGGATGCGTACTTTCTGCTCTGGTGTGCCGAACATGCCAGCCAGCGCCTCAACCGGTCCGCCCGGCGTGATATACAGCAGGCCAAAGGAGAGAAAGGTTATCAGTATCAGAGTCGGTATGGCGGAAACGAATCTCCGCCCGATGTACTTAAGTAAAGACACTATGCAGAGCAGCCCTTCAGGAATCCAGGCGGCTTGACGCTGTTCACTGGACCCGGTGGTGGAATTGGCGGCGCACCCACTTACTGTACCAGAGCGATATTCTGACCATTTTCGGGGTAGAGAAAACAGCGGACGTGATGATCGGTTGACAGCGGCTGTAAGTGTGGCCCGCGTTGCCGACAGATCGAGCCTACCTGCTCCTGATAGGCGCAGCGAGGGTGAAATCTGCAACCGGCCGGCGGGGCCAGGGGCGACGGCGGCTGTCCCTGGAGCGACGCCTTGCGTGTCGACTCGGGATCGAGATCAGCGATTGCGTCCAGGAGCGCCATTGTGTATGGATGATGCGGATGCTCGAACAGTTGCCGGGCCGGCGCTTGCTCAACTACCTTGCCCAGATACATCACACAGATTCGGTCGGCGATGAATCTGACGGCACTCAGGTCATGCGAGATAAACAGGAGCGATATCCCCTTCTCGCGGCTGATATCGGACAACAGCTTCAATATCTGTACCTTGACGTTCATATCGACAGCCGATGTCGGCTCGTCGCAAACAATGAATTCCGGCTCCAGAGCCAGCGTTCTGGCCAGCGCGATGCGCTGCAACTCGCCGCCGGAGAGTTGAAAACTGTAGCGGTCGGCATAGTGCGCCGGGAGACCTACCATGTCCAGTAGACTGTGGAGGCGTGCGGTGATCTCCGTATGGGCCATGTATCCCATTTTGCGGATAGGATAGCTTAGAATCGTGCGCACATTGTGGCGTGGATTGAGCGATTCCCTGGGGTATTGGAACAGGAGCTGAATTTTCTTTCTCGTTTCGGTGTCGATACTTGCCAGAGAACGCCCCCTGTAGCGAACCGCGCCCTCGGTCGGTTGAACAAGACCGGCCAGCAGCCAGCCCAGCGTTGTCTTGCCGCAGCCGCTTTCGCCGACCAGGCCAACGATTTCGCCTTCATCAATACGTAGGGTCACGCCATCGACGGCTTGTATCTCGTTTGCGCGTAGAAGCAGAAGCCGCTGCAGCCAGGAGGAACTGGCGTAGTAGCGCTTTACGCTTTCAGTTTCAATCAATGCGGCCACTGATATGCTTCTTTTCGGACTAGACTTCTGCTATGTGGGCTTTGCATGTGAATCCCACCCGAACCCTCAAAACGCGTATCACGTATTGCGCAACAAACGCCATTGGCTCGACGCAATACGTGATACTCATTTTGCAATGCAGTTGACCGGAGCAGGTATTGACTTACATGGGCGTCTCGCGCTCGGGCGGGCCGTTGTCCGTCTCGGCAACGGTGACGCCGTGGATGATGGGTGTAATGGTCGGGCTGGACTCAATACCTTCCAGATAGTCCCAATAGACTTCCAGCCGCGCCCCGTGCACGACAGGGACGTGAATGGCAAGATCGGCGTTCACAATCTGCACATTCTTGACCGCATCGGCATATTCCTCCGAGCCGGGCGGGGCCTCTCTCATCCGCTGCATGGCTCCCATGAAGCGGGCGAGCCATTCTTCGGGCATGTCATCCATGTGCCAGGGCGCGATGCCATGAGGCGGAGCATAGTAGCGGCCGTATTCGACCACCCAAATGCCGGAGTCGCCGGCGTCATGGTAGACGCCATCGACCTCGTTATCGATGACCCGCGGCCAGTTGGCGGATGAGACGTTGGCCTCGACGGTCAGGTCGATCCCCACTTGGGCGACCTGCTCCTGGATGATACTCGCCGGTTTTTCGTAGCCGCGCCCCTCTGCGAGAACGATGTGCGCGCTGAAGCCGTCGGGGTTGCCAGCCATTTTCAAATGCTCGCGTGCAGCGTCGAAATCGGAGCGCAGCGAATGGATCTTTTCGACTTCCCGGTTGACCAGCGGATCGTCCGCATACCAGAAACTGAAAGCGGGACTGCCCAGACCAGCGTTCACAACATTATTGATGTCGACCCGGTCCATGGCGGCGCTGATCGCCTTGCGGTTGTGGATGCCCTGCTCGGTGAAGCCCAGAACACCCTCGCCGACAAAGGCCAGGTAGTTGATGAACGGATCGGCCACGGCGACGGAGTTCAAGCCAGCCGTCTCTTCGATACGCGCCTGGAGCGTCGGCGACACGTTGTAGTTCCAGTCCTGGGCCTGTGCCAGGAGTTGGGAGACGCGCACCGTTGGATCATTGACAACCTCAAAAACGAGATATTGAGGAATGTTTTCGGAGAAACCGCCCCAGAACAGATCCCAGCCCCAGTAGTCGTCGAAGCGCTTGAGTACCACCCGTTCCTCGACACTGTACTCGATCAACTCGTAAGGCCCGGTCGTCACACCCGGCACTTCGTTCGTGAGCGCGGTCTGTAGTCCTTCCTTCTCGACCGGCGCGCCGTCATACGCGCCCTCGGCCACAATGCGCGGGCCGTCAGTCACCGACATGGCGGAGAGCAGGAACGAATCAGGGGCAACCAGATCGATCACGACCGTGTGATCATCCTGGGCGGTCACGTTCTCGATGTTGACGAGCAGGCTTGAGGTTGAGAGAGAGTTTTCCTTGATAAAGTCCAAAGAGTACTTGACGTCTGCCGCGGTGAAGGCCCCGCCATTGTGAAACTTCACACCCTCCCGCAGCGGGATCGTCCACCGGCGCCCCTCGTTTTCGACCGCGGGCAGGGCGGTGGCAAGGTTCGGTTCGATGCCACTTCGCGTCAGCCTGTAGAGACCATCGTGATACATGGTGCCCATCGTCTTGTTCGGCGGCGTCAACGGGTTGTTGGGATCCACGCCCTGGGGATCCTGGACGATTGGATGTTTGATGACGTACTCGCGCGCCATCGGCATGGCCGGCGCGTCTTGGCCTGCCTGGGGCGCGGTGGCCGGCACACATGCGGCGACGACCAGTCCGGCTCCGGCCATTCCTGACAAATACATGAACTGCCGGCGAGTCAACGGTCTCGATCCCGTCTTCATCTCCTGCCTCCTCAGTGGATTGACGGCATGGCAACGATGTGCCTGCCTTTAGGGTTGGACCACATGACAACCAAACACGGCCAGAGTATGGCCCTAGAGGAAAAGATTTCCACGGTAGCCGATTCGGATCTGCATATCCCTTGCACCTAACCGGCAACCGCTGCGTAGCGCTGTGCCACGACATCCCAATTGATTGCCTTCCACCAGTTGTCGACATTTTCGGCCCGCCGGTTCTGGTACTTCAGGTAGTAGGCATGTTCCCATTCGTCCAACCCCAGGAGCGATACATACCCGGTCTGCGTATAGGTGCCTTCCTGAATCTCCTGGCCGGCCAAATTTTCGTTGCCTTCATTCCCATAAGTGAGATCAGGAGAACAGTAAACAGCAAGTTACCCAGTCTAGCGGACGTGGATATCGGCGAAGTCCATGTAGCGTTCCCAGTCGTAGTCGGTCACGTCGTGCTTGCCAGTGCGGATGTGGTAGCCGATGGTGCTCCTGACGGGCTGGTTGACGGGCGGTTGTTGGTCGACGGCAATCCCTTCAGTTCCGAGGAGGCGGTAGACGGGGTCGGCGTGCTTTGCGCCGAGGAACTCGCCGTGGGGGTCGGCCCAGAGGTCTTCGTCGGCGCTTACGACGTAGACGGGGCGGGGGGCAACGAGGGCGATGAGCATGTGCTGGTCGACCGGCAGCTCATCCTCTTTGTCGTTGTAGCGCTTGAAGTTTTCGCAGAACCAGTAGGGATAGGTGACATTGGCATGGCGGGCGGTTTCGCCGAAGCGGCGGCGGAAGAGGGCAGTGCCGCCGCAGCCGGAGTTGTTGGGGATCACGAGGGCGAAGCGTTCATCCTGCGCGCCGGCCCATAGGGCAGTCTTTCCCAGGCGGGACTGTCCCATTACCGCCACGCGTTGATGGTCGACGTCATCGTCGGTTTCGAGGTAGTCGAGCGCCCGGCGCAGGCCCCATGCCCAGGCGCCGATGGCCCCCCACTCGTTGGCGGCCGGCCGCGTCTGTCCCGATTTGTAGTAGAGGGGGTGGACGCCGTTCTGGAAGCCGTCGTCATAGTCGGGGTCGAGGTCGCCGTAGTAGATGGTGGTGAGCGCGTAGCCGCGTTCGAGGATGCGCTCGACCGGCCAGCGCGAGAGTGCAGTTCCGCGGCTGGCCTCGGTGGCGCGGTGATTGCGAATGCCGCGGTCAAAACGGTTGCGCATCCATTGCCGTGAGATCGTGATGCCGGGATCGCTGTGGACAGACTGGTTGCCCTGAAAGTTGGGGACGAGGAAGGAGGGCACAGGTTTCGGCTGGTCGTTGGGCAGATAGATGAGGATGTCCATCCTTGGCTCATCGCGGCGACCGGTAAAGTAGACCGAGATTTCTTTGCGCGTTGCTTGGCCGTTGAGGGCGCTTTCGTCGACCGAGGTGACTTCAAAGGTCATGGCTTCGGGCCGGCCCGGCGCTTTACCGTAGACGTGTTCCTCGAAGAGGCGCAGCAGTTCGGGGCGGCGCTCGTTGCGCCACGTCTCGGCGTCTGTGACCGCGCGGCCGTCGGCGAGGCGCAGGGGATCTGGCAATTGGTATGCGGGCACCTGTGCTTCGTCGTAGTTGACGTCCTCGCATTGGCGCACCTGGTTGTACCAGTCGCTTGCCTGGGCGCGGCTTGGGTCCAGCTTCAGGGCCATTTCGAAGATCTCGGCTGCGAGCGGTTTGTTGTCTTGCAGCCCGTAGGCGCGGCCGAGCACCTCATATGTGAAGGAGTGTTCCAGCAGTTCGGGATGGATGTCCACGAGGTGCGTCAAGCTGGAGATTACATACTCCGGGTGTACCCAGGTCGCCATCTCCTCGAGCAGAAGATTGAGTTGTGCGGATACCTTGGCCATTGCTATTTCCTTAACTGTGATGCTTGTCGCGTTCTGGCCGTTGTGGAGGCAGGTGATTTCGGGATCGGCTGGAGTCAGGCTCAGACTTGGAGGATTTTTCGAAGATAGTCCCGGCTCTGCCTGGCGCTTTCGACCGGCGACCAGTTTGGGTCGCGTTGTGAACGCCCTACAGAATCCTGCTCGACGATCATCCAACCCTGATAAGCTTGTGTGCGCAGCAGGTCGAAAAAGGCGGGGAAGTCGATAGCGCCTCGCCCCAACTCGGCGAAGATGTCCATGGCCCAGGCCTCGCGCATGTGGATCCGTTCCCTTCTCACTTTTTCCAGTTTTTCCGGCCAGACGTCTTTGATGTGGAGATACCCGATGCGATCGGCGTATTGCTCCGTCGCGGCGACGACGTCGCCGCCGCCGTAGTGGTAGTGGCCGGTATCGAAACACAGGCCAACCAGCTCCGGGTCGGTCATTTCCATGATCCGTTCAACCTCGGCGGGGGTCTCGACATAGGTACCGGTGTGATGGTGGAAGACGGTCTTCAGGTTGAAACGTTCTTTGCAGTGGGTGGCGACGGCCTCCAGCGCATTGGCGGCGCGTTTCCATTCCTCGTCGGTCCAGCCGTCGCTGCCATCGGCGGCAACGGAGCCGGCGACGTCGAGGCGGCTGGGCATGGTGTTGCCGGCGATGATGATTTCGGAGACATTGAAGTTGGCCAGCAGTGCACCGACAGTTTGCACCTGTTCAAGCATCGAGTCGAGCGCTCCTTCCTCGCCTAGCGGCAGGGCCACATAGGAGGAGGCCGCCTTCAGGTTCCTTTTCTCCAATTCGGTGCGCAACGACTCTGCGTCGGCGGGGAAAAAGCCGTTCGTGCTGATTTCCGTACCCTCGTATCCGGCCGCTGCGATGCCGTCCAGCATCTGGGCAAAGCTGAGGCCGCTGGTCTTACTGCCGCCAAAGGAAAGGACGTCCCAACTGATGGGAGCGCTTCCAATCTTCACTTCAAACATATTTCCTCACTTGGTGGGTTTTTCGCAGGCGCTCGGAAAACTGAAATCAGATCGGCTGGGGACAGGACAATCGGAAAACGTTTGGCAGCCTTGCCTGCCGCAACGTTATTCGATTTCTGACTCAGCGAATGGCTGCGCCTGTCTCGTCGTCGAAGAGATGAAAGCGATTGAAGGAGAGGCTGAGGACATCTCCTACGCGCACCTGTGTCGAGGCCACATCTTTGACCTTGAGGAGGAGGCCCTCTTTTTCGATGTCAAGAATCGTCTCCGAACCGAGCGGTTCCAGCAGGAAGACCTTGGCCTGATTACTGCTGTCGTCGTCAATGGTGAATCGGATCTCTTCGGGGCGAACGCCCAACGTACAGATTCCGCTGGGACATAGTTCGGCGGCGCGGTCGGCCATTTCAGCGCTGATTGGGATGACGAACTGATCGCTTTTGTGGACGGTTTTACCGTTCTCCTTTTGCAGGGCGCCGGGGACGAAGTTCATCGGTGTCGAGCCGACGAAGCGGGCGACGAAGTTATTGGACGGCATATCGTAGATTTCGCTGGGCGTGCCCAGTTGTTGCAGCGTACCCTGGTTCATGACGGCGATCTGATCGGCCATTGTCATGCCTTCGACCTGATCGTGGGTCACGTAGATCATGGTCGTGCCCAGTTCATGCTGCAGGCGTTTGATTTCGGCGCGCATGTAGACACGCAGGAGGGCGTCGATGTTGGAGAGCGGCTCGTCCATGAGGAAAACAACGGGCTCGCGCACGATTGCTCTGCCGAGCGCGATGCGCTGCTGCTCGCCGCCGGAGCAGAGGCCTGGCGGCCGCTCCAGGGTATGGGTAATGCCCAGCATTTCGGCTACGTCGCGGACCCTGCGTTCGATCTCGTCTTTTGGCGTTTTGCGCAGGCGCAGGGGATAGGCGATGTTGTCGAAGGCTGTGAAGTGGGGATATAGGGCATAGCTCTGGAAGACGAGGGCAACATCGCGTTCGCGCGGTTCGAGGTCGTTGACGCGCCTGTCGCCGATATATATGTCGCCGTAAGTGGGGCGCTCCAAACCGGCTACGCAGCGCATGGTGGTGGTCTTGCCGCAGCCGGAGGGGCCGAGCAGGACAACCAGGTCACCATCCCTGACGAGGAGATTTAGTTGGTTGACGGCGCAGGTGTCGCCGAAGTACTTTGTCAGACCTTCTATTCTTACTTCCGCCAAAATCTACTCTCCTTTTCCTCTCGGGAGTCTGCTGTCGCGTAATGCCGGCGGCCTGGCATCGAGAACGCCTCGCTGCCGCAGGCGCCAAAGGTTGTTGCTCACTGGCCGCTGGCGACGCCAAAGGTCAGCCCGCGCACGAGGAATCTTTGCAATGTAAATGCCGCGACCAACACCGGAAATACTGCGATTGTGCCCGCGGCGCTGACAACACCCCAGTCGAGCTCATGCTGTGGAATCTGCGCCTGGATCGCGATCGGGAGCGTCATGGTTTTCATGGAATTCACGAAGTAGAGTGCGATGATGTACTCGTTCCAGTTGAAGATAAACAGCAAGATGGCGATCGAAAAGAGGCTGGGGAAGATCAACGGCAGCAGGATGCGGCGCACGGCGCCGAAACGTGTATCTCCATCCATGAGGGCGGCTTCCTCTACGTCCATGGGGACGTCCATGAAGGTGCCGCGCAGGACCCAGACGGCGAAGGCAGTGTTGAGAACGGTATAAAGGATGATGAGGGTGTATTTTTCGTCGATAATTCCGAGATCACTGCCGAGGAGGAAGAGGGGGATGGCGGAGGCGATGGGGGGCAGGAGCGCGACGAGGCCCATCAGGCCGACGACGATGGCGACGAACTTGAAGGGCAGGCGCATACGGGTGGCGGCGTAGGCGGCGGGCACTGCGATAATGAGGCAAATGATGGTTGCCAAGGTGGCAACGACGAGACTGTTGTAGACGTTCTCGAGGATACGGCGTTCAAAGATGGTCACCCAGGCGTCGAGACGGGGATCTGTTGGGAAGAAACGCGGTGGGATGTGGGCGAGGTCGCGCAAAGATTTGATGGAAGAGATGGCGACCCAGTACATGGGGACGAGGGTCCAGAAGGCGGCGAGGTAGAGGACGACGACAACGAACAGTTTCCGCAGGTTGAAACGGTTCTCGTGCGCGGCCATTGCAACCGGTTGGGTCACGGGCTCGTTGGTTGGGGTCCCACTTGCTTCAGTTTGTGCCATCTGCCTACACTCCTATGCTAAGCATACTTCAGGTTCATCGACTGCTACGCTCCACCCACAGGTACCTCACAAAAAGTGTGCCGGCTATATAGGTCATCAGCAGCATGACGAGGACCGCGGCTGAGGCGTAATGGGGCTTGAGCCGCTGGAAGGACATGCCGTAAATGTACCAGGACAGGTTCCAGGTGGCGCGGCCGGGGCCGCCCTGTGTGGTGGCGGCAATGGTGCCGATGGTGCGGGTGGACCAGACAAAGACGAGAATGGTGGCGATGGCGAACATTGGCCTGATATAGGGGAGGGTCATGTCCCAGAAGGCGCGCCAGCGGGTTGCGCCATCGACGGCGGCGGCCTCGTAGATGTCACGGGGAACCTGGTTGAGGCCGGCGTAGAGAAGCAGAAATGCCAGGGGGCTGATGCGCCAGACTTCGACGACACAGATGGCGATAAAGGCAGTATCGGCCTTCTGGAGCCAGATGATCGGCTCCAATCCGAGGGCGGAGAGCGGCACGTTTACCAGTCCCAATGTGGGGTGGTACATGATCTTCCACATCATACCGGCGACGATTTCGGAGACCATGAGTGGAATAATAAGGATGGAGATCCAAATGGCTTTACGGCCGGCGTAGTCGCTGTGCACAAGAAGGGCCAGTCCCAGACCGACAAGCAGGCACATGGGAACGACTACAATGCCCATCTTGAGGCTGAATATCAGGGCGCCATGGAAGATGGTGTCGCGGGTAAGCCGGGAGAGGTTGGCCAAGCCGATCCACTCACCTTTCTCGCTGGTGAGGATCAGCCAGATATTGTAGACGATGGGATAGAACTGGATAAGAACCAAAGTCAGGAGACTGGGCACGATCAGCAATACGCCGAGGCGGTTGTCGCGATAGCGGAATAGTTCGGACCACATGCCCTCGGGGGGCGGCGGCTGTGAGGTTACGCTATTTGTGCCCTGGCCTGGCAAGGGACTAACGGTCTGCTGTACGGTCAACGATGCCCTCCTTGGACCGGTAGTTATTGAAGGCGACTCTAGACATCCATGTTTGAGGGTGGGTATAGGGAGAGAGGAGTGAGGGGGAATCTCGCTCCTCTCTCTTCAGAAGTCATTCTAGTTGGTAACACCCTCCATCTCAAGACGGATTTCGGCGCCAGCCTGCTCGCAGGCTTCCTGGCCGGTCATGTCACCGGCACCGACGGCGCTGAACGCCGGTCCGAGGATGGCGAGGCTGATTCCGGTAGCCTGGGTGCTACGGGGCCGCCACTTCGGCGGGACCAAAAGGGCCTCGAACTGTGCCGGGAACCATGGTTTTTCCAGGATCAGTTCAGGGTCGTTGAAGACGGAGTTGCGGAAGGGGATGCCGCCGGCGTGGGCGTAAGCCAAGGCGTGCTCCTGATTGTAGTGCATCCACTCCATATAGGCCCAGGTGGCGTCTTTATTCTCGGAATGGGCATTCATCACCAGGCCCCAGTGGCCCATCATGGAGACATGGGGAGCGCCAACTTCGGAGGCGGGCAGCGGCAGATAGAGCATCTTGCCGGCTACATCCGAGTCGGTCTCGTCCTCGAAGGCTGCGTAGGCGTCGCCCGGCCAGCCGATGCCCATCATGGCGCGTCCGGAGATGACCTCGGCGACCATTTCGGTAGTGCCGTAGGTATTGCCGCCCGGCGGCAGGTACTTGCTCAGCTGCTCGTAGAGCGTAAGCGCATCGCAGCCGGCCTCGTTATCGAGGATGACATTGAACTCGTCGTCGAAGATGCCGCCACCCATCGACCACAGGAGGGCCAAGGCGTCACTGCCGGCTGCGCCGCGCACGTTGTAGCCATAGAAGGGCGGGTCGCAATCGGGACAGTGGACTTGCTCGGCGATCGCCAGTACGTCATCCCAGGTTACAGGTGCATCGAGTCCGAGTTCGTCAAGGATGTCCTGGCGGATGTAGAACATGATGACGTTGCCCTGGATGGGCAGGGCGTGCAGGTCGGGGCGCTCACCGGTCTGGAAATCCAAGGGGATGGGACCGTAGGGGGGAGGCCAGGAGAAGACGTCGTAGGAGACCTGGGGCACGTCGTCGTCGCGGGTTGCGCCGTAGGCTTCGGTCAGGTTGACGGAAAGCCCGCCGTCGACGATGTTGGGCATCCAAGGATCGTCGGCGAATATGACGTCGAATTCACCGGACTCGGTGCGCGCGAGTGAGATCACCTTTTCGAAGAATGTCGTCCAAGGGAAAGGCGCGACTTCGACCTTGATGCCTGGGTTTTCTTCTTCAAACTGCGGGATCAGAGCGACGAGGCCGTCAGCCAGGGGGCCCTGGGCGGTGATGATACTGATGGTGACTTCCTCGGGCATCTCCTCTTCCATTGCTCCGGTCTCTGCTGGCGCGGCGGGCGCGGCACAGGCCGACACCATGATTGCCATCACCATGACGAAAGTTGCGAAAAGATAGAGCTTTTTCATGACTTTGCTTCCTCCTTGCTGAAATAGGTTGGGAGAGAACTGCACTGGAGCTTCGCGGAAATACGATATTTGCAGGCACTTGGCAAGGTCAAATTCCGGGGGACGATTTATCTCTATTGCAGTTTGGCTGGCTGGTATTCTGGAGGCAACAGCCGTTCTTGTCAAGTACCCATATTCGGGGTCATAAGTGGACCAGCCTGTAGCTGGTGAATTACCCGTTTCAGTTGTAACCGTGGGTCTCTTCCGATGGCAGGGCCGGGAGGCGCGCTGGGTACGCGTGGTCAAGTGGAAGGTAGGGACTGCGAGGGAGGAAGGTTATAGCATGCTAGGCTAGTTCCCAGCGGACGGCGATTACATACTGGACAATAGGGCTCTCTTGCGTCCACTCGTGGAATACGGAGAAGAGCGTGCCGTCGTTGAGCTGGATCGTGGTGGGATAGCCGATGTGCCAGTACAGATTGGGGACCGCTTGTGGTGGGGCAATGCCGCCGGAACTGATGACAAACTCGTTGGCAACGTCCCAGTGGAGCCCATCTTCGGAGATGCACCCGCGGATTCCCCAGGGTTCACGACGGTGGCCGTAGGTGCAGAGCATTCGCCCGTCCTGAAGTAGGGTGAGGTCGGCGGGGTATCCCCAGAGGTTGGTCGGTTCGGGCCGGCTCCAAGACTCACCTTCGTTGTGAGAATGGGCTGTCCACATGTGTTGGTGGCGGTTGCGGACGCTGTGCATGGTTCGCATCATAGTGACCAGTGTGCCGTCGGCAGTGGTGGCGAGCGCGGTCTCGTCGAAGGAGATGATGTTGGAGGGATCATAGGCGATGGTGGAGTAGTATTCCCAGTCCTGCCCCAAGTTGTCGGAGCGCATGAGGTAGGAGCGCACGCGTTCGTGGAGGCTGTCGGTTTCCATCCAGGCGCGGGCGAACTGGTGTCCATGGCAGGCCATCAACAGGGAGCCATTCGGCAACTCCAGGACGCTGTCGATGGGCTGGCCCCAACGCATGGGGGCTACGTTGGCCTTATAGGCGTCTCCCCAGGTATAGCCGTTGTCTGATGATGTGATAATGCCGACGCCGTCGACGTCGCGGGTGCCGCGCGGCCTGTCTTGCGGCCCAAAGTCATCGAGCATGCCCTTCTGGTCAACGAAGGCCCATTGAAAATAGTTGACAAGGAGGGTGCCGTCAGAGAGTTGGGTGATTGAGGGTGTATCGCTGCCAAAGTGATGGGACGCCGGCCAGACGGTTACGCAGGGCGACCGGTCCCACGTCTGACCGTTGTCGGTAGAGCGAATCATGAGAATGCTGTCGAAATCGGGATGTATATAGCCGCTGGTTTCATTGAAAACCACGACAACGTCGCCGTTCTGGAGTTGGGCGGCACCTACCTGACAGGTGTAGCGGGAGGGGTCATGATACAGAGTGAGCTTCTCCGCGTTTCTCATGATTCCAGCCATGGAGCATCTCCTACTGTCGGTCAAGCCGGTTAGTTCCTGCTGTTTTCCAGACTTTGGGTGCGCACCTTTGAAAGGGTGTCAGCATGAGAGAATCACGCGTATAGGTAATAGGGAAGCGGCGCGGGACAAAGGATTTGACCATGCGGCGGCCGTCGTCCAAGCCCATTCAGCCTTTAATGCCTACCTGGGTGACGCCTTCGATGAAGTAGCGTTGCAGGACGAGAAAGAAGATCAGGGTTGGCAGAGCCACGATGGCTACGGCGGCCATCGCTTCCCCATAGCCGCTCTGCGTGGAAGTCCCTTGAATGTCGAGCTGCGTGTAGACTGCCATGCCTACTGGAAGTGTTTTCCATTCGGTTTTGAATGCTACGAGCAGGGGCCAGAGAAAGGAGTTCCAGTTGCTGGTGAAAATGAGGATGGCGCCGGCAAGGGTGGCCGGCCTGGCAAGCGGCAGGGCCACGCGGAGGAAGGTGCCGAGACGGCTACAGCCATCGATCGCGGCTGCATCCTCCAGTTCGGTTGGAAATGAGAGAAAGAACTGACGATAGAGGTAGACCGGGAAGACGCTAGCCAGGGGTGGAATGATAAGGGATAGAAAGCTGTCCTGGACACCCAGCCGCAAGACGCCGATGAAGAGGGGCACGATGCTCATCTCGGGCGGAATCATGAGCGAACTGATCAGCAACCAGAAGATGACGTTACGCCCTGGGAAGTGCATTCTTGCCAGCGCATAACCTGTTAGTGACCCCAATACCAGACTGCCAGCGACGACGCCTGTCGAGGTTACAATGCTGTTGGTAAACCAGCGCACCACGGGTGTGTCGGCTACAACAGTCTGATAGTGCTCCCAGGTTATCTCTCGGGGGATCAGATCGATGCCGGCCAGGATCAGCCTGTCGGGTTTGACCGATGTAACGAACATCCAATAGAGTGGAAAGAGCCACAACAGGGCGACAACCGCGCCTGGAAACCAGATGATAGAGTTCTGTAGCGAGCGGACCGACAACCGAGTGCTAACAATACTGTGTGCCCTGTTCATATCCGTTGACAGCCTAGTAGGTCTGTTCCCTTAATATACGTGCACGCAGAAGTGTGAAGAGAAGAATTGTGAAGAACAGCAGGAGAGAAAGGGCCGCCGCGAAGCCCAACCGGAAGCGGACAAATCCCTCATGGTAGATATAGGAAACGATGGTGGCCGAATGTCCGGCCGGCCCGCCATCTGTCATCAGGTAGACCTGGCCGAATATACGGAAAGCACTGATGATTTCCAGGGTAATGACTAGCCCCAACGCCGGTGTCAGGAGGGGCATGGTGATACGCCAGAAGGACTGCCATGCGGTCGCGCCATCGATGACGGCCGCTTCTCCCAGTTCGGCGGGAATTTCCTTGAGTCCGGCCAAAAGAATCACCATATGGAATCCAACGGCCTGCCAGATGGTGACAAGGGAGATCGACTGGATAACCCACTGGCTTGTCGTCAACCAGCCCTGCTTTGGAATTCCAATGCCATAGAGCGCGACGTTGAGCAGACCGGTCTCTTTCTCGAAGATCCAGATCCAGATAATCGCGGTAACGGTAATGGCGACGACATGAGGTGCGAAGAAGGCTGTTCGAATCGGACCTGCCAGCCACTGATCGCGATTGATCCAGAGCGCCATCAACAGGGCAACGATCACAGTTCCGGGCACAATAAGCGCAGCCATCTGGAAGGTATTTCCCCAAATCTTGGGAATCCAGTCGTCCTGCATGACTTCGCGGAAATTGTCTAACCCAACCCAGACCGGGTCACCGACGATGCCCCACTCGTTGAAGCTGATGTAGATAGCGTAGAAGATTGGCAGGAGGGTAATGACGGCAAAAATGAGGAGAAAGGGAAGTATGAACAGGTACGCCTGCCAGTCAATGCGGCGTCCGCGATATCGGATACTGGAAAGTCGGGAAGTCCAACCGTCTTGCGCGGCTCTGTCTACAAGGTGGGTCATTCACACATTTCTCGGTTACCGGAAGCCCGGGCAGAATGTCACCCGTCGCAGATCATTCTGCCCGGACACTTGTCATTTACGCGTTGCGATCATCCAGAATTTTCTGCCAGGCCACTTCCACATCGGCCAGGCCTTCTTCAATGCTCTTCTCACCAGCCCAGACCGGATCCATCGCCTTGGGTAAGGCTGAACTGCTGCCGGCGTAGTAGGCGAACTGCCCGCCATCGACCATGTTCAGATAGTCGAAGAAGCTGTACTCAACCGCTTCGGCAAATGGTTTGCGCAGTTCCCAGTCAATGCCAAGTGTCATGTAATCAGGATCGTCGAGAATGGAGCGGCGGGGCGGCGCGCCGCGTCCTTCGGTCACCCAGAGCATTGAGTTATCGGAGAACCACTTGATTACCTTTGCACCTGCAACCAGATGGTCTTCAGTGCGGCCGGGCGCGGTGAAGAGCGCGAGGCCGTATTCGCGTGCCTCAGTTGTCAATGTGTCGCCGATCAGTGAAACCGGAGCGGTTATAAAGTCGAGGCCGTCGGTATTTACGTAGCCGAAGAGTGTCCACGGGCCGGTCCAAAATATCGAGCCCACTTGTTGGCCGTACGCTCCATAGCGATCGGCAATGTCGCGGGTCGACATCTCATGCTTATCGAACGTATCCAGCACCCATTGCGCGGCTGCAATCGGCGCATCGGTGTCGTTGAAGGTGACTGAAGTGCGGTCATCGTTGAGAGGCTGTGCGCCTAGTTGCTGTGCAATGATGCCGAAGACCACATTGGGTTGAACGCTGGAGCCTGTCATCAGGAATCCTGAACGCGTGATCTGGTCCCCTTCTTTTACAGTCATGGCCTTGGACCACTCGATCAGGGATGGGCCGTCCGCCGGTGGATTGCTGACGTCCAAGCCGGCTTCTTCAGCGTGGCCGACATTGATCAGGGCGGCGATAGGCAGAATATCCATCGTAATGGAGTAGAGTTCTCCTTCCAGAGAAGACCACTCGATATACTGGGGCAGGAAGTCGTCCAGATCCAGGCCGACCGTCTCCATCAGGTCATCCAGAGGCGTAAGACCGCCGGCCTCATGCCAGACGGCGACATCATTCATGGTACGGAAGGAGATGTCGGGCGGGTCACCTGTGGCGATAGAGGCCATAATCTTCGTCCCCATTTCGCCGCCACCGACCTGCTCATACTCGAAGGTGATGTCTGGATGTTCATTTGCCTCGATGTAGTTTTTGCAAAATTGTTCCCAGACCTGCGCGTCAGATGCGCCCAAGTCATACCACATGATGATTGTTTCTGGCATCGGAGCGGGGGCTGCTTCTTCATCCATGCTCTCCTCGGCCGAAGGCGCCGCGGCCGGGGCGCAAGCTGCCAGCGAGGTCATCGCAAGGCCGCCAAGCCCGAAGGCCATACCGCGCATGAGGGAGCGCCGGCTGAACACTGGTGAACCTGCACTGTCAGGACGGACGCTGTCGTTGGGCTGTACCTCTTTCATGGTTGCTCGCCTCCTCTTTGGTGACTGGACAGATACTCAGTTTCAGATCGTTCAGGCACGAGCGACGGGTTGATGCATAACAAGCAGATACTGATCAGACTTAGGTCATTATAGCGACTTCGCGGACCACTTCAAAATAACATAATTTTCTAGGGATTTCGCTGATATTGCTTGGTTGACGCCAACTGTCCTGATCGCTGGAGTCTGCAACGACCTGGCCGGTGCTCTGGTGTCAGGCTGGTAGACGCGGCAGGACGGCGTCCTCAGCGGCGGGAGGAGGGCGGTGCGCTGTCTGAATCAGGATTGTTAGGATATGAGGATTTTCGGGATGGTCAGCGTCCGAGCGAATGCTGATGGAGGAATCCAAGCGCGGACAGAAGGACTGGAGAATGTGTAAAGAGGCTAATGCGGCGGTGGCGCGACGGGTTTTGAAGGGGGCGCTGCGGGGGGACACGCCCCGCCCATTGAAGCAGGGAGAGAAGGAAGAGGAGTGAGGAGTGAGGAGTGAGGAGTGAGAAAAACTGTGAGGAAGAAGAGAGAAACGGGTTCTCAGGGAGGCGCAGGTGAGCGGTCAAACGTGGGTGGAAGGGGCGATTACTTTTCCGGAGAGGAGGGGGGCGCAGGTTCGGTACGCTGCAACAGTTGTTTGAGCGTTGCCTGGGACCTTTCGGCCTTGCTTTGTCCCTGAATTACAGCTGATGTCACCTGGGCAGCGGTCTCTTCGGTTTTGGCGCGGGCTTTGCTGCTGGCGTCTTGCAAATTTTCGAGACCGGATTGGGCTCCGCCCAGCACCCATCTCATGGCCTGCACAGCCAGAAAGGCAATGCCCAAAGGTATCAGGCAAAGAAGAAACACATGGATTGAGATCCAGACGACGGACAAATTTCGCCAGAATTCTAGTGACATAGTATTGCGGAACAGCGGCTTGACAGGACCGGTTGTCGAAGCCTGGGTATTGTCCTGTTTCGACGAAAAATACTGGCAGAACAGCACGCGAATTGTAACAGAGCCAGACCCGCCCGTCCAGACTGGTCTGCCCTCTTCCTTGGGGCCAATTGTTAGCGCGGCTCTGCGCTTTCTGCTACACTGCCAACTGCAGTGACCAGTCGTTGGCGGCTTGCGGTCAGTGGTGACGCTTTTTCCGCTGTGCACTGGAGTCTGGTCACTGGCCACCGGTCCAATTACGCATCTCCGGAGTAACGACATGACTGCACGCAGCGACTATCGACATGTATCCTATCTGTGGGACGACGAAACCGGGGCCGCGCTCGACCCGGTCGGCCGTCTCGTTTACCGCTCCAACTTGCTCGGCCAGGACCAGCGCATCACGAACACGGGGGGCGGCAACACCTCCTCGAAATATATGGAAACGGATCCGCTGACCGGGGAGTCGGTCGAGGTGCTATGGGTCAAAGGCTCGGGCGGCGACCTGCGGACTTCGAAACGGGAGAACTTCTCGTCGCTGTATATGGACAAGATCCGGCAGCTGCGGGCGATTTACGACGCGGCCGACGAGAAGGGGGTCAAGACGCCGATCGAAGACGAGATGGTAGGCAAGTATCTGCACTGCGTCTATGACCTCAACCCGCGCGCTTCTTCGATCGACACGCCGCTGCACGCGTTTATCCCGGCCCCGATCGTGGACCATACGCATCCCAATGCGGTGATCGCGATTGCTGCGGCGGAGGATGGCGAGGCGCTTACGGCCGAGATCTTCGGCGATCAGTTGGGCTGGGTGGACTGGCAGCGGCCGGGCTTTGAGCTGGGGCTGGTGATGGGAGATATTGCGGACGCGAACCCGGCGATGGAAGGCATCATGATGGGAGGGCACGGGCTGATCAACTGGGCCGAGGACGACAAGGCCTGCTACGAGCTGAGCCTGGATATCATCGAGAAGGCGGCCCGTTACATCGAGAGCCGGGACAAGGGCGCGGACACGTTTGACGGCCAGAAGTACGAGGCGCTGGGCGAGGACGAACGGGAGGCGCTGCTGGTGGACCTGCTGCCGGCGCTGCGGGGCATGATTTGCCAGCAGAATGTTTTCGTCGGCACGGTACAGGCGGACGAGGCGATTCTGCGTTTCGTCAACAGCAATGACGCGGACCGCCTCGCCGAACTGGGGACATCATGTCCTGATCACTTCCTGCGCACCAAGATCAAGCCACTTTATGTGGACTGGGATCCGCGGACGAAGGATGTGGAGGGGCTGCTGGCGAAGCTGGAAAGCGGTCTGGCCAAGTACCGGCAAGACTACGCCGACTACTACGACGCACACAAGCATGCCGATTCCCCGGCGATGCGGGACCCGAACCCTACGGTGATTCTCATTCCGGGCGTGGGCATGATCGCGTGGGGGAAGAACAAGAGCGAGAGCCGGGTGACGGCAGAGTTCTATAACTGCGCGGTGGAGGTGATGCGAGGCGCGGAGACGGTGAGCCAGTACATGGCGCTTCCGAAACAGGAGGCTTTCGACATTGAGTACTGGCTGCTGGAGGAGGCAAAGCTGCGTCGGATGCCGCCGGAACAGGAGCTGGCGCGCAACGTGGTTGTTGTGGTCGGCGCGGGCAGCGGCATCGGCAGGGCGGTTGCGCACCGCGTGGCGGAGGAGGGCGCGCATGTGGTGTGCGCGGACTTGAACGCGGAGGCGGCGCAGGCGACTGCAGACGAGTTGACCGGTATCTACGGAGTTGGCATTGGGGTGGCGGGTACGGGCATCTCGGCGTGCGGGCCGGCGATTGGGCTGGGCGTGGATGTTGGCGATCGCGCGAGCGTGGAGGCGCTGTTCGGCCAGACGCTGCTGGCCTATGGCGGGATCGATCATCTGGTGATCACGGCCGGTTTCTATTATCCGCCGGATGCCAGCGGCTATATACCGGACGGGATGTGGGACACTACTTTTAATGTGAACGTGAAGGGTGCGTATATTGTCGCGGACGTGGCGCGCAAGATCTGGGAGGCGCAGGGGCTGCCCGGCTCGGTGGTGATTGCAACAAGCGTCAACGGCGCGGTGGCCAAGAAGGGTTCACTGGCCTACGATACTAGCAAGGCGGCGGCGAATCACCTGGTGCGCGAACTGGCGATTGAACTGGCGCCGAATGTGCGGGTCAACGGGCTGGCGCCGGCCACGGTGGTGGCAGGCAGTTCGATGTTCCCGCGCGAGCGGGTTATTTCAGGGCTGCAGAAGTATGACCTCCCCTTCGACGAGGCGGAGGGGACGGACGCGTTGCGGGACCGCCTGGCGGCATTCTACGCGCAACGCACGCTGACGAAGCAGGCGATTCTGCCTGAAGATCAGGCTGGGGCGGCTTACCTGTTGATCAGCGGCGCGCTCGCCAAGACGACGGGACAGATTCTCAATGTGGACGGGGGTTTGGTGGAGGCGTTCCTTCGGTAGTGAACTGGATGCAAGGTTGGGATGTAGGCAGCCATGAAAGACGAATTGCAGTTGTGCGACACAGGAGAATAGTCGATGCCCGGTAGAGGATTTCCAAGCCCTGCAGCGCTGCGTAACGGCGAAGTCGATCCGGTTGCACACGTCAAAGAGGTCTGTGACCGCATCGACGCAGAGGATCCACTGATCCAGGCTTTGTTACCGGAGTCGGGGCGGCGGCAGCGGCTGACGCGTGAGGCCGAGGCTCTGATGGCCCGCTATCCTGATCCTGAGGAGCGGCCCCCTCTGTTCGGGCTGCTTGTTGGTGTGAAGGACTTTTTTCGCGTGGACGGGTTTCCCACAAAGGCGGGATCCAAGCTGCCGGCGGCGCTGTTCGAGGGCGCGGAATCGGATGTGGTGACGCGCCTCAGAGAGAATGGCGCGCTGATAGCAGGCAAGACGGTTACCACTGAGTTCGCCTATTTTCAGCCGGGCCCGACGCGCAACCCGCACAACACGGAACATACGCCGGGCGGCTCGAGCAGCGGTTCGGCTGCGGGTGTTGCGGCTGGCTTCTATCCGCTGGCGCTGGGCACACAGACGATCGGTTCGGTCATCCGTCCGGCGGCATTTTGTGGGATCATAGGATTCAAGCCCAGCTATGACCGGATCAATACCGCGGGAATGCTCTTCTTTTCGAAATCTGTGGATCATGCAGGGGTTTTCAGCCAGGATGTAGCGACGATGAAGCTGGCATGCTCAGCGCTGTTTGGCAGCTGGGACAGCAGCGAGAGTGCGCCTCCTGACAGTCTGCCGGCCCTGGCGGTTCCGGACGGCCCCTATCTGGAGGAGGCGGAGGAAGTCGGCTTGCAGAATTTTGAAGAAACGCTCGACAGGTTGGCCGCTGAGGGGCTCCGCATCGAACGCGTCCCATTTTTTCCTCACTATGCTGAACTTAACCGGCGCCACCGCCGCCTGACTGCGGTCGAGGTGGCCCAAGTTCATAAGGACTGGTACAGGGAGTATTCTGACCGGTACAGCGTGCATATGCACGAGATCATGAAGACCGGGGCTACGGTTTCCGACGAGGAACGGGACGAGATACGCGCCGATCAGTTGCGATTACGGCACAAGATGGAGGAAGCGCTTCTCTCTTCGGGCGCGGATCTATGGATTGCGCCGGCGGCGACCGGTCCTGCCCCGCACGGGATCCACGCGACCGGCAACCCAATCATGAATCTGCCGTGGACGAACGCTGGCGTGCCGGCGCTGGCGATTCCGTCCGGAAAGACGGATGACGGCTTGCCGCTGGCGGTGCAGCTTTGCGCACCGTTTGGTGCGGATGAGCGTCTGCTGGCGTGGGGCGGGGCGATTGAAGCGCAGGTTAGGGGATAGGATGATGAGCAGCCGTCTTCGGTTCTCTACTGTTATCTTGTCGATGATAGCGATACTGTTGCTGGCCGCGTGTGCTGGTCAGTTGACTGTTCCGGCAGTGGAGGGAGGCGGTGAGGGACCACCCCAATCAGACGGGACGGCGGCCATTTGGCAGACAGGCGCGGAGATGCCGACGGCCCGCTCGGAGATGCGGGTTGGCGTCGTGGACGGGATTTTTTATGTGCCGGGCGGTTTTGGCGGGTTGACCGATTTTGCGGCATACGATCCTGAGAACGATAGCTGGACGGAGCTGGCGCCTTTGCCGGAGCCGGCCCACCATATGATGGCGACCGGGCACAACGGCAAAGTCTTCGTATTCGGTGGGGGACCAGACTTGAGCTGGCAGGCTACGTCATCGATTTTCGTCTATGACCCGGCGACGGATGTGTGGACGGCGGCCGGTGCGATGCCGGAACGGCGTATGAGCGGCGAAGCGGTTTCACTTGGGGATTTTATCTATCTGGTAGGCGGGACAGGCGGCACTACGGCGATGCTTCGTTTAGACCCTATGGATGGGTCATGGACCGTTCTGCCCGGGCCGGTGCAGCCGCGCGAGCATGTGGCGGCGGTGGCTTTCAACGACGAGCTATGGGTTATCGGTGGGCGTTGGGGCGGGACGGGCGCGCTGGCGACGGTGGAGATATTCAGTCCGGCCAGCGGGGCGTGGCGAGACGGCCCTGAGATGGTCGAGGCGCGCAGCGGGTTTGGCGCGGCCGCGGTGGGCGAGCGCATTATCGTCGCCGGCGGCGAGATTCTGGGGGCGCGGCCGTGGAAGGCACTTGCCAGCGCGGAGGTGTATGACGCGGTCTCAGGCGCGTGGTCGCTGCTGACGGAGTTGCCGGCGGGAATTCATGGGATGCCCGTGGTCGGTTATGAAGGGACGGCGTACGTTCTGGGTGGGTCGGACCGGGCTGGGGGGATTGATAATCGTGGGCGGGTTTTGCGGTTGAGCCCGTAAGGACGCAGCCCCTGGTACGAATAACGACAACTGCCTTAGAGCAGTCACTTGCGCGCAGGTAGCGGCGTCAGCTCCACTCCAAAGTGGAATTGGTTGCTGAACCATTGAGGGGCGGAACCTTCACCGCCTGCGCTGGGTCCGCGAATGTCGTCTTTTCCTCAAGCGGAGGGCTATCAGCATTGCCCACCCATTTTGGTTTTCCAAGTGAACTCACATTTGGAGCGGGGCGTGGTACGCTCGCGTGCGTTCCGGTGTGGGCCAAGAGTCGTAAGATTCCCCCGATGGCCTGACTTAGACATTGTTTCCCCATAACAGTGTGAATCGGCAAGGTAGTAAGACCTCCGTCTCCAGCTACCTCCAAGGAGAACCATAACGATGTTCCCGGACCTGCAACCTGCTGACTATCAACCCGTCCTGCCCTCCAAACTGCGTTATGGCATTGGATTCGTCGGATGCGGCAATATCGTCCTCAGATCGCAGATGCCTGCTTACAAGAGAGCGGGCTACCGCGTCGTCGCGTGTTGCGACTTGACGGTGGAGAAGGCTCGCGACATAGCCGCCAATTTCGACAACCCACTGGTTACAGCCAATGTGGAAGAGCTGCTTTCGCATCCTGAAGTGCAGATCGTTGACCTGGCAGTGCACGCTCACCAGCGCTTGCCTCTGGTCGAGCAGATTGCCGCGGCAGGAAAGCACATCTTCTCACAGAAGCCCCTGGCTCCGAGCTTGCGAGAGGCAGAGCGTATTGTCGAGATATGCCGCGACGCCGGGGTAACACTGATGGTCAATCAACAGGCGCGTTGGGCGCCCCCTCATCGCGTTCTTAAGCTCCTGCTGGATCGAGGTGTGTTGGGACATGTCTACTCCGTTACCCACTGCTATCGGGCCTATCAGGATTATGGCTGGTACGCTGAGCATGAGGATTTCAACATCGTTGATCACGGTATCCACTATATTGATTTGAGCCGTTACTTTACGGGTTACACACCGCTGCGGGTGAAGGCGACAACTACGACGGTGCCCGGCCAGAATGCGGTCTCGCCAATGATCTATACGATCCTCCTTGAATACGAGCATTCGCGCCAGGTCATGACGACCCTTCACTTCAACAACATCGTTTCCGGCCCCGCTCTGTATGATCACCTGTGGATTCTGGATGGCACGCTCGGGAGCGCGCTGCTCAGCGATCCGATGGGAACGGCCAAGTTGAGCCTGTCGTTCAAGGATTCACCGGAACAGTTACAGACTTTTGAAATCGCAGGCACGTGGGGATATGAGGGCTTCGCGGGTTCGATGGGAGAGATGTTACTTGCCCTGGAAGAGGGGCGCGAGCCGGAATGCTCCGGTCGCGACAACCTGGATAGCATACGAATGGCAGTCGCGGCCGTGGAAAGCTCCAACTCGGGTGAGAGTGTCGAGTTGAACCGGTAGGGAGCCCGGTGCCGCGGCCATGAACGCGGCTGACAGGAGCGACTAGCCATGCGGATATGCAGTGGCTTCTATCGTTGGTCTCAGCACTACGGTTGGGATTTCCTGACAGAACGTATTGACGAGGTTGCGGCAGGCTTGGCCCAAGCGGGTTACGCCTACTTTGAGGGACTTCTCGATCCTTTAGAGGGAGAAGGGGATTGGGCAAGCCGCTGGCAGGCTGCTCTGGAAAGGCATGGGGTGCAGTTGGCGGGGGCATACGTGCATGCGCTGCTGCATGATGCAAGCGTGCAAGCGCAGTCGATTGAAACAATTGTCGCAAGAACGCAGTTGTTACTACCAGTGGGAGCTGAGTTTATCAATGCCAATCCTCAACCAATCGGCGCCCGCAAGACCGACGAGATGCTGGAGACCCAGGCGCAGGGGTTCACATTGCTGGCCGCGGCGTTGAGGCGAGAGGGCTTGCGTCTCGTCGTGCATCATCACTTGCCCGAGCTGGCCGAAAACGGTCGTGAACTGCGCCACCTGCTGGAGCATACCGACCCCGAAGAGGTGGGACTGACCGTAGATACCGACTGGATGTTCCGGGGCGGCCAGGATGCGAATGCGTGGATTAGAGAATACGCATCGAGGCTTGAAGTTGTAGAACTGCGAACTTCACATGAGGGCATTTGGGATGAGACTTTGGGCGATGGTGAACCCGATTGCCAAGAGCTGGAGCAAACGCTGGCCGAGGTCGGCTTTGATGGGTGGCTCTTGGTCGAGCTGGCTCGCGAGGAAGGCACTCCCCACACGATGAATCTGGTCGAGGCGCACGCACACAGCCTGGAATACGTGCGCGAAATCTTTGGCGAGCACGGCCAGATTCTTGCCTGACCATATCAACCTCAACGGAGACGCAGAACATTCAATCTTCTGCGAAACCTGTAGATCCCCTCAGTTGTCCGGAAAAAGTGAGGTTGCCAACCTCCTGAATTTCCATTATCATAATGACATATTTATTTTTCCCAGTCGTTGACCAAAGTTGAGTCATAGCGAAACGGCGCAGTGCTTTTGCAGGGAATTGCGCCCGTGCGTTGCGGCATACTATATGCGCAGCCAGTTTTGATTTCGCTACCCCCTCAACGGCTTCCAGGGTGTCCCGGCTGTGTATGTGCGTTTGCGAAATCAACGGGCCAAATTCGTGTTGCCGGGAAGGGTCAGGGCTCATATCAGATTTTGAATGGGCATGCGGACGGTTCGGGTAGGGTCTTAGTTGCACCTGTATTCCCGACAAAGTCCAGCAGAGCCGGACAGGGCAGGTTTTCTCATTTCGACATGAGCAGATAAAGAAGCCAGTCTGGTATCTCTGTATCGTGCGAGTCTTTCAGGAGGTCGATTTACAAGAAGGAGGTGATAAGAAGCCAAAACCAAGAAGTGCTCGGTACCGAACGTGTGTCGTGCCTATCGCTCTCTATCTGTCCACAGAAAGGAGATCAGGAAATGAACCCGTTTCGTGTACGAATTGGCTATCGTCGTTCTCTGATTCTTTTGGCTGCAATAAGCATCGCGGCCCTGATTGTCGCAGCATGTGTACCAGTCGCTGCGCCAGCCGACGACTCCATGGCGGCAGCAGCTGCCGAAACTGATGAGGGCGGCACCCTGACGATTGGCTCCGTGCAGGGCAGCGCCGCCATCCCCACCTTCCTTCCCTGGAAAGCGCATAGCAGTGCGCAGTCATTCCACTGGAACCTCTTCATGAACTCTCTCGTGATGCAGGAGCACAGTACGCTCGAGTGGGTTCCGGATCTGGCCGAGAGCTATGAGATCAGCCCCGACGGCCTGACTTACACCTTCAATTTGCGCGAAGGTGTGACGTGGCATGACGGCATGCCGTTTACCGCCAACGACGTTTCTTTCTCCTTCCATGCGGCACTACTGCCGGAAGGGGGCTCGACAGCGTCGGGTGGGCTGATAGACGTAATCAAGGGCGCGTTAGACTACCAGGAGGGCAATACGGAGACTGCTGAGGGGATTAAGGTCCTTGACGACTACACCATCCAATTTGAGTTAGTCAAACCGCAGGTGACGATCATTGAGCGGTTCGCTATGCGAATTGCCCCTGCCCACGTGTTCGAAGGGCTTGAACCGGAGGACTGGCTGCAGACCGAGTTTGCCACGACATTGCCTTTTGGCACCGGTCCCTTCGTATTCAAGGAGTACATCCCGGATCAGCACACCATCTTCGAACGCAACGATAGCTACTTCAAGGGTGCGCCTCTGCTCAAGAACGTAGTGATTCGATTCTATGGTGACAATAGCGTGATGATAATCGCCCTGGAGAAGGGTGAGATAAACATGGTCGGTTTCCTGAACCCGAGCGCTGACGAGTTTGACAAAGTCACGAACCTTCCCGGCGTCGACTGGGAATATCAGGACAAGTTTCCGGCATACTTCTTCTCGATCACTTTCCAGGACGAGGCACTAGCGGACAAGCGGTTCCGCCAGGCGTTCCTCTACTCGATCGACCGCGCGGAGATTGCGGCCCAACTTTGGGGAAATGCGGACCTGACGAAGGTACAGCCGGCGGTACAGTGGGCACCTCCTCCAGGGGTTACACTGGAAGTTGAGGAGTACGCCTATAACCCCGAGAAGTCGATAGCCTTGCTAGAGGATATGGGCTGGGACTTCGACCGGGAAGTTGAGATTGTTTGGTTTGGCACGGATATGCCGGATCAGCTGCCGATTCTCCAGCAGTTCATAGAGGCGGTTGGCATCAAAACCAAGCTGGTACAGACCGATGGGGCCAGGGGCTTGGAGGTCTTTTACGAGACCGGCGACTATGAGATTAGCTGGGTAGGAGGCTGGGGCCGCTCCTATTATCCTGATACGACCGTTGTCGGGTGTGACCGCGTCTACCCCGAAGGTTACAACTCAAGCCGCTACTGTAACGAGGAGCTGGATGCTCTGTACAATGAGGCCCTGGCTACGGTAGATGACGACGCACGCAATGAGCTGTACACGCGTGCCAGCGCAATATGGAATGATGAACTTCCGTGGATACCTCTCTATGCACCGCAGTCTCTGTTGCTGATACACGAGAGTGTCAAGGGATGGCGGGACAGCCTCATAGGACCCGAAGGGTCTGCCACGATTGGCGCTGTCACAGACCTTGAGAAGTGGTACATTGAGGAGTAGCTACATTGTAGTACCGATCTGAAGCATATTGGGTCCGTCCGGCGTTTTGGCATAAGGATTTCGATGTTGGGCCAACTCTCCGATGGGGAGCATAGGCGGCGGGGTCGGCGCAAACCGACTCCACCGCCTCCCTGCCACGCTTCAGACCCTGGTCGAACCGAGGGGGTTACACCTTGGGACGCTATATCGTACGGCGTATTCTGATCTCGTTCCCGGTATTATTGGGCATCACGGTCGTTACATTCACTTTCGCCAATCTGGCTCCAGGCGATCCGGTTACGGCCATGATTGACCCCATGAGTGGGATAGAACCGGGCGAGGTTGAAAAACTCAAGGAGGCGCTGGGCATCAATAAGCCAATTCCGGTGCGCTATTTCCTGTGGCTGAAGGAGGTCGCGCGCGGCAACCTGGGCTACTCCTACGTCACCCATAGGCCGGTGGCCGCCATGATTGCTGAGCGGTTGCCGCAGACCCTGCAGCTGATGCTCACGGCGCTGAGTATCAGTATCGTTCTGGGCGTTTCGCTGGGCATCTATGCTGCTTTCAACCAGTACTCATTGTTGGACAATGTGTTCACCTTTATGGTGTTCATCGGCATATCGGTGCCGGCTTTCTTCTTCGCCTTGCTGGCGATTTACATGTTCTCATTCAGGATACCTCTCTTTCCGACCTCAGGTATAAAAGAACCGCTGAGCACTCTTCCACCGATCATCGACCGCCTCCATCATCTGGTGCTACCGGCCGCTGTTTTGGGGATTGAAGGGGTAGCAGGTTTTTTGCGCTACACACGCTCGAGCGTTCTGGAGGTGATGCGGCAGGATTACGTAACAACTGCGCGGGCTAAAGGGCTGCGTGAACGCGCTGTCCGCATTGGGCATGTTTTGCGCAATGCGTTGCTGCCGTTGGTAACGATTGTCGGGTTGAGTCTGCCAAGCTTGATTGGCGGCGCACTGTTTATCGAAGTTCTCTTCTCCTGGCCTGGCATGGCCCGCATGGCGATCGAGCATACGCTTGGCCGGGATTACCCCGTGATCATGGGAATCGGGCTTGTTTCTGCGACCATGGTTCTGCTCAGCAATCTGTTTGCCGACATCATTTATACAGTCGTGGACCCCAGAATCCGTTATGAGTAGTGCGGTTCAGGCTGTACCTGGAGCGTAGAGATACCGGCGGCAATCCCTATTCCCGGATAGAGGAAGAAATGGAAGGCGAAGCGAAAGAGACGGCAAGGCAAGTTTCAACTGTCAGCGAAGACCTACAACAGATGGTGCGCGGACAGGCTGTCGTCGGTCTGCGTGAAATCATATGGCGCCGTTTTCGCCGGCACCGACTTGCACTGGTATCGATTGCCATCATGATTGTACTGGCACTTGCTGCCATATTCGCTCCCTTGCTCAGCGGCCCCAATGATCCCTACACGGCAGACTTACAAAACCTGCGGGCGGCACCCAGCGGAGAGCATCTGTTGGGGACGGACCGTTCCGGTCGAGACATGCTTGCCCGCATTCTCCACGGGGGCCGCGTTTCGCTTTCGGTGGGACTGATTGCGACCTCTATTTATATTTCCATCGGCACGATCCTGGGCGGTGTGAGTGGTTACCGAGGCGGGGTGACAGATTTTGTCATCATGCGAATCACCGACATCGTGATGTGCTTCCCCAGTTTACTTATTATCCTGACACTCGTTGCCGTCATTGGCCCCAGCATCTTTAACATCATGATCATTCTCGGCTTTTTGGGGTGGCCGAGTATCGCCCGACTGGTGCGCGGGGAGTTCCTGTCGCTCAGCGAACGAGATTTCGTGATGGCGGCGCGCTGTTTGGGCGCGACCGAGCGCGGTATCATCTTCCGCCACATTCTGCCGAACGTGGTGGGTCCCCTTGTGGTCGCGGCCACATTCGGCATCGCCGGCGCGATCATGGCTGAGGCGGGGCTTAGCTTCCTGGGTCTGGGTGTGCAGGCGCCGCGGCCCAGCTGGGGCCAGATGTTGAGCGCGGCAACGTCGCTCACCACGCTTGAGAGAAGGCCGTGGATATGGATGCCGCCGGGCGCGATGATCGCCATCACGGTACTGTCCATCAATTTCATTGGCGACGGCTTGCGCGATGCTCTCGACCCGCGCACGATGCTGGACTGAGAGTTTGTGAAACGGTTGCTGCCACCCCTGGAAACCGATAGCCGGATGGCTTTGAACCGGCGCAGAGTATGGGCGAACAGCGAACCAAGAGAATATGCTCAGATGGGGTGGAGCCGGACCTCATTCACAACTGCATCCTCATTGCCATATTTGAAATATTGGTAACTACTAAGCCTGGATGTTGTCAGGGATAAAGGGTTGGCCAAGAAAGGCGTTGTAGATGGCATCAATTGCGTTGAAGCCATGTTTACGAGCAGTAGAGATATAGGAACGCAGAGCACAGAAGATGTGTGCCCCGTCTTCAGTGCGAAAGCAGCCGGATATCTTCTGTTGGACCTTGATCATGCGTACATCTCGTTCGACCAGGTTGTTGTCAAAAGGGATGCGGAAGTCAAACATGAAGGCTAAGACGCCAGCCTTGTGTTTGTGCAAACGGTCAAGCAGGTTTTTGGGCGGCGACTGTTTGGGTCGGCCGATCGGTTTGCGTTTTGGCTTTGGCGGGGCAGGGTTGTCGGCAAAACCCTCGGCAATGAGCGCATCGTACTCGGCCTCGTAGTAGGCCAGACGGTCTGGCGGCAAGGTCGTATGCCGTGTTGAGGTTGATGCGACTTCGTCTTTGATGTCGCACAACAAGCGCTTCATCTTCTTGGCCCATGCCTGGTCGTACTGTTCGATGATGAAGTTGAGGTCGCGCAGGTGATGGACGTTGCAGAGGCTATGCTGACAGTCGCTAAACTTGAAGTAGGAGCGCCAGTAATCATGCAGAGCAACGCCTTTGAAATGGGGCAGGACGCCTCCGGCTCGCATGCCGATATGCCCGCGTTTGGCATGGACGTGGTACTGGGTCAGTTTTTCTGTGCTGGCCACGTGCAACCACTGCAACCGCTCGACGACACGCATGCCGCTCTCATCGAAATGGACGACAGGAGCAGCGATCAGTTGTTGGCGAATCTGGGCCAGACTCCTCTGTGTGCGCTTGGCAAGTCGGTAAACAGAGGCGAGTATCACCGGCTCCGAAGGCGCATCCCCGTAGAGCGCAGTCAGCAACTCTCTGATGCGGGCGAAAGGGATGAACTGTTGGCTGTAGAGGTAGCAGGCAAACGCCTTCAGACGCAGACCATACTGGGTCGGCTGCGTAACGTGAGAGGGAAACTCTCCCTTTACGCTCGCACCACAGCCAGGACACTGCTTTACTTCCGCCTGATGTTCCGTCACTTCGATGCGGGCCGGCGGAACGTCGAACACCTGCCGTTTCTCTTGCCGCGTGACTGCTTCCGCTCTCAGATCTGTCTGGCAGTGCGGGCAATCCGCCAGCGCATGGACGATGACATGGTCCGGCTCCGCCACCTGCATCAAGGTGCGCCCTTTGTGCCCGCGTTGCCCACCACGCAGCCGCTGGCCAGAGCGGCGCAGACTCTTGCGCCTGCCTTTCTTCGGACCATCGCTGCTCGGCGGCTTGCCGCTGTTGTGACTGTCTTTCGCCAGTTGATCCTGCAACTTCTGGATCAACTCCTGCTGCACTGCCACCTGCTGCTGCAATTGCTGCACCAACTCCTGTTGCGCACCATATTGCTGCTGCAGAACCAGAATCAGCTCGATCAGGCTCTCTCGGTCTATTCGCTCTAGCTGCTCTCGGTCCAACTGGTCCATTTTGCTCATGTCTCTTACTCTACATCAGCCAAGAGCATACGTACATTAGCTCTTTTTCTTTACATAGGCTTAGTAGTTACAAATATTGTAAGAAGCGTGTTCCATACGTTGAGGCAACTACGTAGCCAAACGCAGTGACTGTCTTGGGCTGGCCTTCATCGCCGCCGCCATTCAGGCTAGCACACTGTGTATAGGGTTGGCAGCGGCCATGTTGGATGAGCGGGGCTGCTGGAATGAATGCGTTAGGTCGCTGAGGCATGGTTTTGGAGGGGGGCGTTGCGGGGGCGCAGCCCCTGCACAAGGGAGGGCCGAAGGCCCGACCGCCCAGAACTGCAGTGATCAGTGATCAGTGGTCATTGTATGAGGCGATGGGTTGAGGATGGTTGGATAGCGACACGGAGAGGAGAATGGCAGAGGCAATTTACTTGACCGACATGTCCAAATGTCTGCCTGAGGGCGCGCTTTCAACCACGCCGGAAAGGCACAAGTGGCAGGTGGTGGAGTACACGGCCGCGGAGGGACTGGCCGGCAACATGGCCTTCGCGCACGCTCTATACGAGACCCCGGCGATAACGTTGCCCCTGAACGTAGAGGGGTGGCATGCGATCAGCGTCGGCTTCTGGCCGGGGGTGGAGCAGGAACACACGAGCCTGGTGAAGTACAGGCTGTCCGGCGAGGACGTGTACACCGTGGTTGAGCATTACATACAGAGCCCATCGCTGCCGGGGTGCTTTTGGGACAAGACGGAACTCGTCGAGACGTTTCCCCGGTATGCCGATCTGACGGGACAGGACCTGATCTTCAGTAAGCAGAATACGGCTCACCCTCCGACGCTGGCGTGTGTCGCCTACGTCAAGTTGGTGCCGCTGACGCAGGCGGAGGTGGCAGACATTCAACGCGACAGGGAGCAGAGAGAGACGCGCAGGGTGATCGGTATGAATGATGGCGAAGGGCTATTTCACCATATGTGTCCGGCGACAGAAGGGGAGCTCCAGGAGCAGATAGAGCCATTTCGTCACTCGGATGTGGGTAAGGTGCTGTGGGGCGTCAATTTAAGCGATCTGACCTACTATCACTCCAAGGTGGGACGTTTCTTTGGAACCGAGGATGGTGTGAGTCCTGTGTTGCGTCATGTGCACGCGCTCCAGAGCCATAAGGCGCTGGCGGAGCAGGACATTGTCCCCTTCGCGGCAGCGATGGAATATGCCCATACGCTGGGACTGGAGTTTCACCCCTATTACCGGTTGAGCATCGTAGATAAGGCCCAACCCTACTTCTTCTTCTCGACAGAGACTACTTTTCTGCGAGACAACCCGGAATGCCGAATTGTTGCCAAGGATGGTTCGCCGCTGATGAAGGCCAGTTATGCTTTCCCCAAGGTGCGAGATTTCATGGTCTCTCTTATGGAGGAGGCGATGGAGTACGACATTGACGGGGTACACCTTTGCTTCACGCGTGGGCCGGAGTATATCGGGTACGAGCAGCCGGTGCTGGACGAGTTTGAACGGCTATATGGGGAGGACGCGCGCGACGTTGCTGATGATGATGAGCGGCTGTATACCGTCAAAGCCAGCTTTCTGACGGAATTACTGCGGGCTGTACGGAGGACGGCAGACCGGCACGGGGAAAAGAGAGGACGCAAGATGCAGGTGTCGGCGATTTTTGAGGGCGGCAGGGAGGACATGCGCTATTTCGCCTACGATGCCTACACCTGGGTGAAGGAAAAACTGGTCGACTTCATCATTACGGATCCGCCCTCAGAGCTGGTCAGGCTGGCTAAAGAAAACGGATGCCAGGTATACATGGCTTCTACAAAAGAAGACAACGTGCTGACAATGAAGCATGCCTACGCCGGCGGGATGGACGGGATGGCTATTTGGGACATCAACACAACGCGTCCTGAAACGTGGGCCATAGAAAGCCGGTTGGGTCACCGCGACGAACTGATTGATCTGCCGAAACCGGATCAGTATCCAAAGATGGAACGGACCAAGTTGATCACAATTCGGGGTCGGGATTTCTCGCAAACGGTAGATAAAAACGTTCCCTCAGGATGGCCCCCAGAGCTGCTTGTCATCTACACCGGGGGATGAGAAAGCAAAGAGGAGGGTTTCCATGTGTGCAGAACGTAAGGCCATCTACATCTCCGATCTGGACCGTTGTCAGCCTGGTACAGCCATATCAGACAAGGCTCGGCATGGTCACTGGCGGGCGATCCCATACGAGGCGGAAGGCGTGTCCGGCACGATGGTTGTGGCCGGCATCGAGTGCAACGCGCCTACAATCACCCTTCCTCTTGGCATGCAGGGATGGTATGCCATCCACCTGGGCGTCTGGACGAACTGGGTGGACAGACAGGTGCGGGTCAAGCTGACAGATGATCCTTGTTTCACTACGACTACGACGCTGTATCCGGACATAAAGAAGACCAACTTTTTTGCAAGCATCGGCGAGGTGTTTTGGAGATGCGCTGATCTGACAGGCCAGGAGCTGCATATCGGGCAGCAGAGCGCCGGGACACCTTGGGCGGCCGGCATCGCCTATGTAAAACTGGAACCTCTAACTCCAGAAGAGGTTGCTGCGATCGAGCAGGATCGGACTGGAAGCGACACGAAGCGGCTGATCGCTTACAACGATGCCTGGAGTGTTTTCGGTGAGCGGGCGCTGTACACGGAGGAGGATATCATCGAGGAGGTTGAACCTTTTCGCGATACGGACTTTCAGAAACTCCTGTGGGGTATCGGCTCGGGCAGCATGGTACAGTACCTTTCCGACGTCGGCGAACTTGCTGAGAAGAAGGACATGAGTGATTTCTCCCGCTATTGTGATCGCCAAGCGGCGGAAAGTTACCGCGCCCTGAAACTCAAGGGGATTGATCCCCTCAAGACGGTGATTGATCATGCACACGAACTGGGTATCGAACTGCACGGCACTTACCGCGTCGGCGGCTGGGTCTTTCCGCCACCGGATGACATGGAGGACGAGTTCTTTCGCCAACATCCTGAATGGCGCTGTCTGGACCGGAATGGTCAGCCCACCGCCCGTCTGAGCTATGCCTTTGCGGGGGTCCAGGATTTTGTGATTTCGCTGTTCCGAGAGGTAGCAGAACGAGGCGCGGACGGGGTCAACATGGCCTTTATCCGCGGTCTGCCCTGTGTCCTCTACGATCCGCCTATTGTGGATGGTTTTCAAGAACAGTACGGACAGGACCCGCGTGCGCTTCCGGAGGATGATCCTCGCTGGTTAACCTACAAGGCGAGCTGGATGACTTCATTCATGCGGGCGCTTCGCCAGGAGATGGACCGGGTGGGCGAGCGGCAAGGGAGGCATGTCCAGGTATCGGCATACGTTGTGAATAACTTGCCGCACAATCTTGAGCATGGTCTGGATGTGGCAGTCTGGGCCGAGGAAGGGCTGGTTGATTTCATCATTCCCAACCCCTGGCATGGCGAAAGGGATGTTGATGTTGCCGCTTTCATCGAGGTTACGCGCGGAACCGGGTGTCAGGTTTACCCCGACATCCTGCCGCGGCGGATGTCGACGGAAGAGTACCGGCAGCGGGCGATAGACTGCTATGAAACAGGTGCCGACGGACTGGCATTTTGGGATACTAACAGCCGTTACCCTTTTTTGGATGAGTGGAGCATGATACGGCGCCTGGGGCACGAGGAGGCGTTGGGAGGTTGGGCGGCTGACGAGTGGCCGGCGTACCGGCTGATTCCGTTGCACAGCCTTGGGGGCCACCTTATGGACAAGTATTCGCCATACTGGTCTGCTTGAGTTGTGGCGACGCAGGTAAGCGCATTTGCTTTTGCCAGCAATTGAGAGCGCAATGCGGTGCTCGCTGACTCGATGACTCTCTAAATGTATGCATTGACAAAGCAGGAGCGTAGTTCCCTCGAGTAGGTCTCGCATTTGGCCGAGAGCTACAGGTCTTCCCAACAGTCTGACTTACATTTTCCTACCAACAATCGGTACGGGCGGCAAAGTAATTTGTTTTTCGCCTTGCGCTACCTCGAAGGAGGAGCACTGCCATGTTCGTGGACATGCAACCTGCCGACTATCAGCCTGTACTGCCTTTGTGCCAGGGCTTCGGTATTGGCATTGTTGGATGCGGCATCACCGTCTGCGACTCGCAGGCGCCCGCCTACAAGAAGGCCGGCTACCGCGTGGTCGCTTGTTGCGACACGGTGGAGGAGAGAGCACACAGCGCGGCAGCCATTTTCAGCAGCGCATTGGTCACAACCAGCTTGGAAGAACTGCTTTCGCATCCAGAGGTGCAGATTGTTGACCTGGCAGTACACCATCACCAGCGGCTGCCTCTGGTCGAGCAGATTGCTGCGGCAGGCAAGCACATCTTATCGCAGAAGCCCCTAGCTCCGAGTTTGCGCGAGGCGAAGCGCATTGTTGAAATATGCCGCGACGCCGGGGTGACCCTGATGGTCAATCACCAGGCGCGGTGGGCACCCTCGCACCGGGCGCTCAAGTTTTTGGTCGACAGCGGTGTGTTGGGTCACATCTACGCCTTTACTCACGTCTTTCGGGCCTATCAGGACTTTGGCTGGTATGCTGAGCGAGAGGACTTCAACATCGTTGATCATGGTATCCACTATATTGATTTGAGCCGCTACTTTAGCGGTTACACGCCGCTGCGGGTGAGAGCCACAACCACTATGGCGCCCGGCCAGAATGCGGTCTCGCCGATGATTTATACGATCCTCTTTGAATACGCGCCTTCGTCCCAAGTCATGACGACCTTGCACTTTAATAACATCGTTTCGGCACCTGCTTTGCATGATCAGTCCTGGGTCCTGGATGGAACGCGCGGGAGCGCATTACTCAGCGATCCTGCTGGGACGGCCAAGTTAAGCCTGTCGTTCAAGGATTCGCCTGAACAGGTACAGACTTTCGAGATTGCCGGCAGCTGGGAGTATGAAGGATTTGCCGGTTCGATGGGAGAGATGTTGCTGGCCTTGGAGGAAGGGCGCGAGCCGGAGAGTTCGGGCCGCGATCACTTGGTGAGCTTACGGATGGCGTTTGCGGCAGTGGAGAGTGCGAATTCGGGTGAGAGTGTTGAATTGCGGGGGTAGGGGGCACGCTACAACACTCCGGGACACCGCCGACAGGAGCGTCAAGCGATGCGGATTTGCAATGGCTTCTACCGCTGGTCTCACCACTGCGGCAGGGAAGGCTTATCCAAGTTTAGGCGTTTGTTGTGAATACTCTGCTGTACAATCTTCGGTATGGCCTCGATGTGGGGACCTGGACCGAGTAAGGGCCGGTAGAATTCATCATTCCCAACCCCTGGCATGGGTATATGGATGTTGATGTTGCCTCCTTGGTCAGGGTCACGCGCAGCACCGACTGTCAGGTTTACGCCGACATTCTGCCGTGACGGATGCCGGAGTAAGCGTACCGGGAGCGGGCTTTGGACTGCTACGCAACCGGTGTCGACGGGCTGGCCTATTGGGACACGAACAGCCATTACCCCTATTTGGACGAATGGAGCATGAAGAGGAGTTGGGTGAGTGGGCCCCCGACGAGTGGCCTGCGTATCGGCAGATCCCTTTGCACAGTTTGGGCGGTCACCATATGGATAGTTATTCGCCTTACTGGTCTGCCTGAGCGGAGCCAGTGGGGCCAGCGAGTGTCGGGCGCGCTTTGAATGTTGGGAGGAGTGAAGGGGACGGCCAGTTGGCGACCCATACCTGACATCGATCTCAGAATGTTTCTGCGTCAGCTTCTTCGGTGATCACCATTTGTCAATAATGTGTTTCGCAATCTTTACGGCGATCCTTGCCCCCTTGGGATTGCTTGCCGCAAAAAACAGTTGAAACATTGGAGAGTTCTTAGCGTTCTTGAATTCTCTGCCCGAAGGAACGACCTTCTCAAAAGTTGATTCAAGTCGATCTCGATAACGCTGAGCAATTTGGCTGCTATCACTTGATCGGATTTGCTCAGACTCATCCTTGAAGAACTGCAAGGGTAACCTTGGCTGCGGGGAGTTACTGTAGAAGTCGTGCCAATGCTCGCGTCCTCCGAAGATCCTGTCGAGGTGAATCGACAGTTCCTCGGATGGCTCACTTTTTCTCGGCATCATCCTGGCAATCGCGCTCAGAGGGAACAAAATCCAGCAATCTATCTTCTGTGTCCTGGCCATTCCTTCCACCATAGCCCAGGAGACTTCGGTCGCGAAGGGATCCAGAAATACCACAGCGCGTTCGTCGTCGTGCAGGCCTTGGCAAAAAGCAGGCAACGCTATTTCGGCGTCCTTATTTAGCACCTCGATGTCGCGGCTCGGGTATTCCCCTTGCAGCTTCCTTAGCAGTTCATAGCGTTGGGAATCTTTCTCGATGAAAATGAGTCTATCAAAAGGCTTATCAGAAATTCCCAGAGCGATTCGGGGCGAACCTTTGTGCAACTCCCTAAAGTCATCATAGTCAGTAGTATACGCGGAGCCGGGGCGCCATGACCCTTCGCCGGCAAAAGCATCAACGTAAATGAGCCTGAATGGTTGATTCTTCAAGGCGGTAGTGTATGCGTCCAGGTACAGGCTGAGAATACGGAGCTTCTGTTGGGTCCAAGGGCCACCAAAAGATCTGTCAGTCATACTTGTTACTTACTCCATGATCGGCATTTGACGCCAGTGCTTACTATCGATAATTGCAGAATCACCGCCGCGTTTGTTGCGCACACCCCCTAACTGTTTAAGAAAGAAGGCTACGCCAGAATTTACCGACTGATCACGGAGAGAACGCGCCCACTCAAGGTCCATAACTCTAGCTCCCGCGCCGCTCTCGCCACCGACTATCACCCACTGTAAAACCCCTTTCTCGAGCCATGGGGTCAGGTCAAGCTGGTCCAGCAGAGGTTCTGCGGACACGAAACGTATGGGCGCAGGCAATCGATCTAAAACGGTCAATCTGGGAGCGTATTTCTGACTCTCGACCGACGTGCCCATCCAAATGTGAGCCGGCCAACCGTCGGGAAAGTGTCGCTCATGTTCTTGCCACCAAGCGACTGCCCGACCGGGCCGTTTGGTCAGAACTTGGAATATATGACCGCTCCTTGCAGCCGCCTCCTGCATGACCAGGAACATCTCAAGTACATATTCGAACGGCACACTCGAATGAAAAACGTCCGACATGCTGTTGACAAAGACTCGTCGGGGCTTCTTCCAGGTCAGAGGAGCTTGAAGGCGCTCGGGCAGCAGGCGCACATCGTCGGGGCCGGTCTCGTAGCCGTTGACCCCCATTCCCTTCAGGCGGGGATAAAGGGCGTACATATAGCAGTGGTCGCAACCGGGCGACACACGTGTGCAGCCGGTTACCGGATTCCAGGTTTCATCTGTCCATTCAATTGAGGATGGCATTCAAGGCTCCCTGTTGTAAACGCTGAAGCAAGTAGACTTCGGCCTGCTACGGGCTTTTTATGGCACAAATGTTCTCATGCTTTCCATTCCGTGTCAAATGTGCATATTCGTTTTGTGGGCACATTGGGGCAACCGGTACGGCGGCAGCACGGGCAAGGGAGCCTTCTACGACGGACAGATCGCCTGTGTGGGAGATGGTGAGGCTGGTGCGACCGGAGCTGATACTCGTTGGTAGTGGATTAGCCTTTGAGGCCGGTGAGGACGACGCCTTCGATGATGAAGCGCTGGACGGCGATGAAGAGGGCGAGGATGGGGATGATGGCGAGGCTGGCGCCGGCCATGATGACGCCGTACTGGTTCCAGAATTCGCCGACGAAGGTTGCGAGGCCGACGGTGATGACGTATTTGTCGTGGCTGGAGATGACGACGAGAGGCCAGAGGAAGTCGTTCCAGTTCCACATGAAGTAGAAGGCGATGAGGGTGAAGAGGGCAGCCCGGGAGAGCGGGATGATGATGCGGTGGAAGATATACCACTCGCCGGCGCCGTCGATGCGGGCGGCGTCGATCAGTTCGGTGGGGATGGTGTACATGAACTGGCGGAACATGAACATGGCGTAGATGGTGAAGATTTCGGGCACGATCAGGGCGGTATAGGTATCGGCCCAGCCGACCTGGACGGTCATGAGGTAGAGGGGGATCAGATAGACTTCAAAGGGTATGATCCAGGTGCTGAGCAGGATGTAGAAGATGATGTCGCGGCCGCGGAATACGAACTTGCCGAAGATATAGCCCAGAAGCGCGCTGGTGTAGATATTGAAGATGGTTTTGATGACACTGATGAATGTCGTGTTCCAGTAGAGCTGGCCCATGTTGGCGCGGTCGAAGACATCTATATAGTTCGAAATTGTTGGGTTGATAGGGAAGAGGCGGGGCGGGAAAGATACGGTTTCAGCCTGGGGTTTGAAGGAGGTGCTGATCATCCAGATGAAGGGGACGATCATCAGGATGGCGCCGGCGCCCAGGACAATGTAGTTGATCAAGAGGCCGCGGCGCAGGCGCTGAAAATCGGTTGCGCCGCGGGTGAGAGACCGTGCATCGACCTGGCTTGGTACGCCAACAAAGTCTTGATTAGCCATGCGTTACTCCAGAAAAAGACCGGGGTAGAAAGGAAGTATGGCTGAGTTGGGTTTGAATTAGACTCATAGTTCCCAGTTGACTCGTTGCAGTCTGAACTGGACGAGAGTAAGGATGAGAACAATAGCAAAGAGGACGAAGGACATGCTGGCGGCCTGGCCCATAAACATGCGCTGGAAGGCGTAGTCGTAGATATGGAGGGCCAGCACCCTGGTGGAGTCGAGCGGGCCGCCGCCGGTCATCATGTAGATGGCCTGGAAGCCGCCGCTGAAGCCGCCGATGACGCCGGTTATGAGAACGAAGGAGACGACCGGTTTGAGCAGCGGCAGCGTGATTTTTAGGGCCAGCTGGATGCTGTTGGCTCCGTCGATTTCGGCGGCTTCGTAGTAGTCTTTGGGGATACCTTTCAGTCCGGCGAGATAGATGATGACGGTAAAGCCGATCCCGCCCCAGATGCCCATGACGATGATGCTGGGCATGGCCCAGGTGGTGGATTGGAGCCAGGGGACCGGTTGGATGCCGATGAAGCTGAGGAGTTGATTGAGCAGGCCGAAACGGGTCTGCAGCATCCATTTCCAGACGGTGGCGCTGGCGATTACGGAGGTCATCACAGGCAGAAAGTAGATCAGACGCAGGGGGATGCTGCCGCGCTTGATGGGGTTGAGGATGAGAGCGACGATGAGGGAACTGAATGCGCCGAGAAAGGTGCCGGCGAAGGTGCGGTACATGGTGTTCCACATGACCTTGTAGAAGAGGGAATCCTTGGCCAGGATGGCGTAGTTGTCAAAACCGACAAAGGGGGAGACGTTTCCGAAGAGGCTCCACTCGTGCATGCTGATAAAGAAGGAGAAGAAGATGGGGTAGAACTTGACGATCGCGTAGAAGATGATGGTGGGCACGAGGGCGATGACGATGAAGCGATGCTCGGCGGCGCGGATCGTGGATCGGCGACCTGCGAATTTCTGTACGATGGTTTGAATCATCACATCGCCTCCCACGGGGCGTCTGCGTTTTTGCGGCGAGGACCGGTGAAAAGGTCTTGCAAAGGGGTACTGGTGGCGCCGGTGCGAATTCGGGAGCGGGCGCGGAGCGCCAACCCTGATGCCGATCCCTTTGGCCGGCGAGAGCAGCGGCGCGGAAAACAGGTCTACTTCGTGGTCGTCTCGCCGGACCCCACTGGCCAGGCAGTACGGACTCCTGAACCAGCTTTGTATCACATATGGCGACTCCCACGCCTACATGAGGCGTGGGAGTCGCTCCTTCGACAGACTGCTTGCTTTACAAGCCAGCCGACGGGTCTAGACCCAATACTTGGCCAAGCCCTCGTCGATGAGCTTCTGGATTTCGGCGTCGCCATACTCCAGGGCCTCGGCAACCGGCCGTCCCTCATTGACGATCAGAAACAGAACGTCGTTTATTACGGCGCCGGCGCGCTCAGGCACAGCGGCGTAGTTGCGTTCAAAAGGATTGACTTCAGAAGCCTCTTTAAGGCCGGGCGTTTCCAGCAGCCTGGGGTCGGACATGAGGTCTGCCCGCTCGGGCACGAGCGAAATCAGTTCGCACAAGGCCCAGTAGGCATCTTTGCCGCCGTCTTTGTAGAGATACTCCATGAACTCCCAGGTGTCGCCATCGTTTTCGGAATGGCCGGTAACGGCAGAGATTGAGGTTACGGTGTCCTTGTAGCCATAGAGCGGGTCGGCTTCGCCGGTTGGGGTTGGCGGGTGGGTGTAGCCGATGTTGGGGTACATATCGGGATAGGTGTTGGTGTACTCACCGATCACCCAGGTCTGTTCTTCGGTCATGGCGGCGAGGCCGTTGCCGATGGAGTCGAAGTTGGGGAAGCCGGGATCCCATACTTCGTGAACCAGGTTCAAGTCGGCGATGTAGGTGAAGGCTTCATGGACTTCGGCGCTGGTCATGAGGGAGATCTGTTCATCGCCATTGTTCTGGATGACGTTGCCGCCCAGCTGATAGATCTGGCTCAAGACGGGCCATTCACCGGTGAGGGCAAAGCCGGCCCGGGAAATGGCGCCGGTTCCGTCCTTCTGGGTGAGCGCCTTGGCTGCGGTGGTGAAGTCGTCCCAGGTCTTGGGGGGCGACTCGGGATCGAGGCCGGCCTCTTCGAACATCTGCTTGTTGTACATCATGAGGGTACAGGTGGTGCCGGTGGGAAGTACGTAGCGCCCGTTGGTCTTGATATCAAAGAGGGGGTAGGCCTCTTCGAACCAGCTGGGCGGGAAGATGTCCTCGGGGAACTCCAGCACGAGATTCTCTTCGCGCATCTGGTGCATGAAGGCGAGGGAACGCATTTTGATCATGTTGGGCCCGGTGCCGGCTGCGAGGGCGGAGTAGAGCTTCTCGACATAGCCGCCGGCAATGGACTGGACATCGACGGTGATGCGGTCGTTTTGTTCTGCGAATTTGTCGGCTACGCTGCGGTAGAGATCCATGCGGATGTCCCACCAGCCCCAAAGAGTGAGCTCGACCGGTTCTTCGTCGGCGGCGCCTTCCATGCCAGGCTCTGCGGCGGGAACGCAGGCGGCCATTGCCATTCCGAGGCCGGTGAGGCCGGTTATTTTGAGGAACTCACGTCGACTCGAGTTTTGCGACTTCATGTTGTCTCCTCCCCTTGTGAAGATAAGAATTGGGTTGCTTTGTGGAACTTCGTTCGTTGTCTGGTGGGCGCTAGGGAATAGGTACGGATGAACTGGACAAAAGTGAGATGGGCTGGTACTCGATGATATTTGGACGCGTGGTCGGCGGCAAGATTCTAGCATACTGAGTATAGTCCGGTCAACAGGCGTAGAAATGGTGGGGTCAGGCAGAAATGTATGGGTTGCCTTTGTCTGAATCAAGATTTACAGGAATTGGGGATTTTCAGGATTTCAAGCGATCGGTTGATGACTTTTCGGCTGAATCCGTTTGCGGCGGTTGAACGAGCAGAAAAAGGAAGGACAGGAAATCGGGAGGCACGCAAAGAATCTGGGGCCTGCTCCGCGTTTGTTGGCAAGAAATCGAACCTGGTAAAGAGTTTCGGTTCAGCCACCAAAGTGTCGCGACTGTGGCGGTAATACTTGATTGAATTACACGCAGTTTTCATGGAGCCAGGCATCTGATAGTTCTTTCATAGCACCTGCTTAGCCGCCGGCTCGAAATATCTCACTCAGGTTGACAGTGAACCCGTGCAACGTCGGCGAAGTCAGGTTCTGCCCCTGGCGGTAAAAGCCAACTTGCTGGTAGCTATCCTCCCTCAGTATCAGAACTGTAGTGGTGGCGGCGTTCGGACCCACAAGCCAGTATTCCTTGACGCCGCGTTGCGCATAGAGGCGGCGCTTAACTGTTTTGTCACGCTCGGCGGTGGAGTCGGAGCGAATTTCGACGATCAGGTCTGGCGCGCCCTGGATGTTGGCGGCGGTGATAATGCCGGCCCGCTCCGATGATATGAACAGTAGATCGGGTTGGACGACGTCGATATCGGAAAGTACAACATCGGTAGGTGCAAAGAAGACATGCCCCAATTGTCCCTCCCTCACGAACTGAGCTAACCGCCATCCTAACTCGGTCTGAACTGACTGATGAGCGGTATTCGGGGCAGGCGGCATAGTAAGCACTCCGTCCAGGAGTTCGAGGCGTTCATCGTCTGAGGTCTTCAGGTAGTCCTCGTATGTAAGTTTGGTAGTCTCAGGACTACTATTACGCCCCAAGTTGGTACTGATCATAATTGCCCTCCAGTCACAGTGTCCTTGACCGGCACAAACTTTCAACTGAACACATGTTCTCGTACTTGCGAATCTTTGTCAAATGAACCTTTTCTGTGGTTACGCTTCGAATCTTTGCGACTAAAACGGCAGGCCAGAAGGGTTGGAAACAGTTCAAGCGCGCAGATCACGGCCCGTCTGCAAATTGGATGAACCGCAACGCTGATGACTCCTCTCAATATCCAGAGCGGCAGCCTTTCCCCTCATTCATGATCCAAACGAAACGACGCGCTGTTGCATTGCGCCGATAGCCGTTGGCGAGAGTTTTCAGTCCAACTGAAGACGGTCACCTATCTCTATACTTCTGCGACAGGCCATCCGGGCCCCAAATCGATCCCTAATCGCTGAGCGCGGGCGGCGACTGAGGCGGTGACGGCGCGGCTGATCTCCAGCTCGTCGACGCGGGTGGAGCGGCCATTGCGCAGGACGAACTTGCCATTTACCAGAACGGTTTCCACGCTGCCGGCCCCCAGTGTCAGCGCAAGTAGATGGACGGGGTTGTTGGCGGGATAGGACCCCGCGGCGCGTGGGGAGCGTACGACGATGTCGGCGCGTTTGCCAGGTTCGAGGCTGCCCAACTCGGCTTGCAGACCGGCGGCGGCGGCGGCGTTAGTGGTCTGCATTTCGAGCAGCGCGGAGGGAGAAAGAGGATCATCGCAGACGCGCGCGGCGGAGTGGGCCGCCAACATGGTTGCGGCGGGCGTGCAGTCCATGGCTCCGTCTGCGCCAAGTGATACAGGTGTGCCGCGGCGATATCGCTCCGCCATTCTGAAGTCGGCGGTGCGGGCGATGCCGAGCGAGAAGAAGGAGATTGGGCTCCATACGATCTGGCAGCCGCTTTCCCGGATGGCGGCCTCCTCGTCATCGTCGAGGAGGTTAGCGTGGACGATGACGGTGTTCTGGTCGAGGACGCCTAGTTCATGCAGATGGACGAGCTGGCTGACGCCGGTTACCTCACGATAGATTTCGCCTTCGCCGGGCGCGTAGCCGGCGTGCAGATGGAGGGGGAGGTTGTTGGCGCGTGAGAGGGCGTGGGCGGCCTGCAGCAGTTCGGGGGAGGCGGTGCCTACGCCGTAGACGAATACGAAGCCGCGTACGAGCGCGTCGGGGTCCTGATTGCGGTGCAGTTCGGCGTCCAGGAGTCCCAGCACGCGGTCGCGGTTGACGGGGGCGCGGGCCATGAGGCGGGGGCTTTCGAGGCCTGGCATTGCGGCGAGCGTTTCGCGGCGGTCCCAGAGGTAGGGTGGGGCGAAGAGGGCGCGCATGCCGACGCGTTCGACTGCTTGCGCTGCGTGTTCAGTTGAGAAGAGTGTGCCGGGCTCGATGAACATTGTGAATCCGCTGTGCAGCATTTCGACGGCGGCCATGGCGGTGGCATCCGCTTCATCCTGGGGAGTGACATCGGCTTTCCAGTCGGCAAATTTGATGGTTGACGCGTCTACATCGTGGATATTGCCGAAGACGCCGCGACAGGTGGTGTGGACAATATGATTGTGGGCGTCTATGAAGCCGGGGTGGACGATGGCGCCCTCGGCATCTATCGTTTCTTCGGCGTCGTAGCGCGCCCGTAGTTCGGTGTCGGGGCCGACCTCCACAATGCGCGAGCCGGTGACGGCCACGGCGCCTGCAGAATGGATGGTGCGCGCCGCGTCCATAGTGACCAGTTGCCCGTTGCAAATGAGTATGTCACAGGGGCTTTTGTTCATTGGATTAGCTCGTCATTCCCCGCTGCAGGGACTGCCTCAACAGGTCGCCTGCGGTCAGATAGGGCTGGATCTTGGCGGCAAAGTCCGCCACCGACTCGGCTACTGATGCCGTCGAGGTGTCGAGCGTGAATTTCCGTTGGATCAGTGAGTTTTCGTACTCTTCCTCGAAGCGCTGGCAGATGTGTTCGACATCCTCTTCGGGAACGACGGGGTAGGGATGCGGGCTCTGCGCCATGCGCTTGCGGATCACTGCGGGCGCGGCGTGCAGAAGTACCAGAACTGCATCGGGCCTGAACTGAAGGATTCGCTGTTCGAGCAGGCGGGAGACTTTCCCACGGTCGCCCTCCTGGCCGCGGCCGCCGTAGCCGTAATATTTGGGAGCGTAGACCAGCTCCTCGAAGTAGATGCCGATCCCCATGAAGTTGTCGTCGGAACCGGATGCCCAAGGCGTGTGGTAATAGAGGTTGTGCCGCTGGATCACTTCGGTGAGACGGGGGCTGAGCTGCTGGAAGGCGGCGATGTCTTCGGGCGTAAGCTCTGCGCCGTGCGGCTTGGTATCGGGCAGTTTGTAATGATCGTGAATCAGCTTGAACTCGGTGCCCAAGTTCTCCTTGGACCACTCACTGATGGCGTGGGCCAGCGTTGTGGTGCCTACGTACTCGCAACCTATCAGAATCAGGTACATTGGTCCGTTTCTCCCTCTAATCCGTTGTTTGGATGATTGGCGGGTCCGGTATTGCTATGGTTTGTCTTCGTCGAGAGACTGGAGAAGTCCTTTGATGTAGCCGACTGAGTAGAGCAGCCCGTGATGCGGGCTCGCGTCGTCATAGATCGTATAGGGGAAGTGGCCGGGAATGAGGGCGCCGGTAAAGCCAACTTCTCTGAAAGTCTTGAAGATCTCCAGAAAGTCGCAGTCGGCCTCTTCGAGGAAACATTCGCGGAAATCGGGGGCGGTGCCCTTGACGCCCTGAACGTGGCCGTAGACGATCTGCCCGCGGCTGCCAAAGCGGCGGATGGCGGCGTGGGTGTCGACGTTCATGGCGGTCCAGTTGCCAAGGCAGAAGTTAAGGCCGCTTGCCGGGCTAGCGGCGATGTCCATGGCGCGCTGAAAACCATCTGGATTGTAGAACAGGCGCGGCATGCCGCCCAGCTTTTCCACGGGCGGGTCGTCGGGATGGAGAGCCAGTCTGACGCCGGCATCTTCGGCGACGGGGACTATTGCTTTGATGAAATACTCGTAATTGCTCCACATCTCTTCGCGGCTGTACTCGCGATCGCGGAAGAGTGGGCCGCGATTGGCCAGTTGCAGGTCAAAGCTGCTGACCTGGGCGTTGCCGCGGCCGGGCGTAGTGAAGGACGTACGCCATGAATTGCGGGTGACTCCCGGCTGATTGACCATCCAGTGGTAGCCGTAGACCGGAATGCCGGCCCGCCCCATGTTGCGAATGGTTTCAGCGACATTTTCGATCTGTTGGTCGCGGCCTTCCTGGCCCAGGACTATCTTTTCATAGCACCAGTTTGGCAGGGGGTTTTCGATCGAAACGAGGTTGAGGCCGGCGTCTTCGCAATGTGTACGCGCCCTCAGAAGGGTTGGGAAATCCCAGAAGGCACCCGGTTCACTGGCTGCCTCCGGAGAGAAGCGTGTCCGGTATTCAGGATGGGAGGTAGAACTGAGGGCGACGTCAAGGATGTCGTACTGTTTCAGAAAACTGAGGTAGTTGTTCTGGTCGGGCAGGGTTGCATATGCGCAGATTCTCATGTTCGGCTCCAAGGGTGATCACGGTGAGAGAAGTATATGCGGACACTGCGAAGGACGCTACACGATTAAAAGGCACTTGTTGGCCGGTGAAGCTGGCTCGGTGTTTCCGCTGCTACGGCAGACGATAGACGAGTTCGGGTTGGGCAACCTGCATCTTTGTAGGCGGCAGGCCGGCGAGCATCGTTTCCAGATCATCGACGACCATGCGGCCGATGATGTGCATATCCTGCCAGACGGTGCCGGCGCGATGGGCGGAAAGAATCGTGTTGGGGGCGGTGCGAATGGGATGATCGGCGGCCAGCGGCTCCTGGGGGAAGACGTCGATGGCGGCGCGGAAGCGCCCTTGATGAAGGAGTTCGGTGAGCGCGTCGAAGTCGACGAGGTGTGAGCGGCTGATGAGGACGAGGACGGCGTCGGACCTGATCAACGAGAGCAGCTCGCGGTCGAGCATGGCTTTGTTTTCATTGGAGGGGATGGCCAACACGAAGATGACGCGTGCCTGTGAGAGCAGCTCCTGGAGGCGGACAGGCGTGCAGCCGCGTTCGCTGATGAAGCTTGCGGGCAGCCAGGGATCGTAGACCTGAATCGGGCAGCGGAAGGGGGCCAGAAGCGGTTTGAGTGATTGGGCAAGACCGCCGAAGCCGATGAAGCCGACGGGCTGGTCGTAGAGTGTAAAGGCGGTGCTGTTGCTGGGGTAGAGGTAGAGTTCCTCGCCGGCGGCGAAGTCGGTGTGTGCGCTGACGATGCCGCGGGCGGCGGCGATGGCCATGCCGAGCGCCATTTCGGCGACCATGGGGCCATAGGCGGGTGCGCAACTGAGGACGCGGATGCCGCGGGCGAAGCAGGTCTCGTAGTCCAAATTATCGGGGCTGGGATGGCGGCCGCCGGTTTCCATAATTGCACGCAGGTTGCGCATGTCGTCCAGTGATCGGCGCTGCCAGGAAGTGGTTATGATGGCGTAGGCGTCGCGGCAGGCACGGGCGTACTCGGATTCGGGGATGGCTTCGTCCCTGCCCCAAATGACGTCGACGAGGTCGTTGAGACGCACCAGATCCTCGTTTGACATGATCATGTCCAGTGGACGGGGGTGTGGAGTCAAGATCACTTTCTGTTTGGCCATTGCGAAAATCTCCGGGGTAGGGTTGTGATGAGCCGCCGGTGCCGGAAACCGGGCGGGCGAAGGCAGGGCAATCGCATCTTGTTGGCAGAGAATCTGCGGGAGATAGCCAGTTTTTCAACCGGCGCGTTTATGTTTGGCAGCAATACTGTTTTGGACGCTGTTCTCGCTGGGTAAGAGGTTGAAAGCCATGCGGCGCAAGACGGCCAAGTTGTGCTGCGCATGGACCTGACGGGTGCGACTGTCGTCCCCATCCAAGAGCCAGTAGACTGAATTCTCGATGCGCCGGTGGCTGACGGTGGAAGTCAGGAGCGGTTTGGCATCGGAGGAAGGGATGGAATTCACATCAGATGCAAATGTCTTGGGGGCTGATGCATGCATACAATTTATCGTGGACCGTAAGAGTCAGATTCATGTTGATGGTGGGACACAGGCAATCTCATCTGTGTGTTGGACGAGAGTTTACGAGAGTTCATGAGCGTTTACGAGCGTTTATAAGCGTTTTCGGGTTGTCTGAGTTGCAATTCATGCAGTTATTGTGATGGGCTGTGATGGGGGTCTCCTCAGCGCTGGCGGGTCCGTTGAACCGCTCATGTGTGTTGTACAAGAGTTGTGCAATCTCTGAAATGGTGGGGCGTGTTTGGTCGTCTCATGTCGGGTCAAGTCGGGTCACGTAGGTATAAGTCGGGCCAGAGCGGGTGATATTTTTTTTCTGGTAATTGTTGTCGTTACGCTTTTGCATCGGTTTTTCCGTTTCCAGAGTCGATTCCTGGTTCTGGCAGCCTCTCCACGACACGCATCCACGACTTTCACAGACGCCGGACTCAAGTCGGTCCGCTGGCGCCTGGGGCAGGGTGTCGTGTCCGGACGCTTCAGGTCGGTTTAAGCCGGGCAGAAAAGGGCAGTTTTCCTATATATGGACTTTTGCGTTTGGCTTCGCGCACGTTCCCTCGCTGTCTCTGTTGGGCTATGGGTAGACAGATTGTACGCAGTTTACAGTCTTGCAAGGGTCCTCCCTCGCCTTCAGATTCCCAGCCAGTGGGAGTCATGGGTTCATGATGACGATACGCTCTCGGCAGTGTTTCTTCGTACTTCGGTACAGGGCTATTATATCACGGTTTTTGATGCATTTGCCCTGCCGGCGAAGGTCTTTGCGCGAGAGACCCAAACTGCCGTAGACTAGCTAGAACCCTGAGGCCGTTTCAGACGCCCTGCCGGCAATTGTTAGAAATACTGTAACTACTAAGCCACAGTAGTTGACCAGCCAGTCATCCTTGGAACCATTCAGGCTCCTGGTGACGGAACTGGCGTGCAGCCGCCGCCATGCTCGCCAGCCGACAGGTTGCGAAGAAGGCACACGGTCGGTGAGGGATGGTTTTGTAGGGGGGCGTTGCGGGGGCGCAGCCCCTGCACAAGGGAGGGCCGAAGGCCCGACCGCCCAAAATACAACAATGAGGGGTAGAAAGAACACCTTTGCTCCCCTCGTTCAGAGTTGCGAATCAGTTGCGGCTGCGTAGTTACGAAATACTGAGGATAAGAGGTCCTGGACGCTATGTCTGAGCAAGGAAGGTATGCAGAGTTTCCCAGCCACACGGTCTCTTTTGAGATTATGACCAATGCGGACAACGAAGATAAGGAGCGCAGTTTCAGGGTTCTGGCAACGCCGCAGGAGATCGAGCATCTAGGCGAGCAGGGTTATTTAATCCGGGAGGCGCTTTTTGAGGGCGAGCAGTTGGAGCGGCTGCGCGGCGCCCTCGACGAGGTCGAAGCTGCCGAAGTGGGCGCCGCCCCTCGCACGTACGAAGAAGAGGCGGCACAGTCTGCGGCTGTCAGCCGTTCGAAGCGGTTTGGCGGCTGGTTTCCGCGTTATCTGATGGACAAGCATGCGGCCTTTCTTGAACTGATCAGTTTTCAGCCGACACTGTCGGTCGCGAGGGCAGTGTTGGGGCCGTTTGTACGCATCCGCCAGTTGGGCGGGCGGGTCAGTTACCCGGGCGAGCCGAACCAGGAAACGCAGTGGCACTTGCACCGGCGCACGGTGCCCAAGCCTCTGCCGGCATTCTTCTCCTTTCCGCACACTCTGGACTGCCTGATTTACCTGGATGAACTGAATGACGCAAATGGTACGCTGGCGATTGTACCTGGATCGCACCGGCGGGTCCATGACCCGCTGCCGGCTGACTGCTACGAGGAACTGCCAGGACAGAAGGTGGTGCGGGGGCCGGCAGGGACATGTATAATCATGCACAGCAATCTATGGCACCGGGCTTTGCCGACGCGGCCTGACGGCGAAAAGCGCCGCCTGCTGATTCTCTGCTACGGGCCGACGTGGATGCGCTATTCTCCCTTTGGCGTCAAACCGGAGGATAGCCTCGTCGATGCATTTTTGGACGAGGCCACTTCCGAAACGAAGGAGCTCCTGGGGATAGGCGGCTATCAGTAGGCGCGATCAGCCGCGGCCTACGTAGGGCATCTGATTGGCCATGACGGTCAAGGTCAGCACGTTGGTGTCCAGAGGCAGGCTGTCCATGTAGAGGATGGTTTGGGCAACCCCGTCGGAGTCCATATTCGGCTCGACCATGGTGGTGCCGTTGGCCTGCTGAATGCCGGATCGCATACGTTCGGTCATTTCGGTGGCGGCGTTGCCGATGTCGATCTGGCCGCAGCAGATGTTGTAGGCGCGGCCGTCGAGAGATGTGGATTTTGTCAGGCCGGTGATGGCGTGTTTGGTCGAGGTGTAGGGGGCGGAGTTGGGGCGCGGGGTATGGGCCGAGATGGAACCGTTGTTGATGATGCGGCCACCCTGGGGCGTCTGATTCTTCATGATGCGGAAGGCCCGCTGTGAACAGAGGAAGACGCCGGTCAGGTTTACGTCGACGACGGATTTCCAGTCTTCGTAGGTTATTTCGTCGAAATCGGCGCGGGGGGCGCCGCGGCCGGCATTGTTGAAGAGGAGGTCGAGGCGACCGAAGGCTTCGATAGTGCGGTCGAAGAGGGCGTCTACGGCGGCGGGATCGGTCACGTCGGTCTGGACGACCAGGGCGCGTTCGCCGGCTCCGGACTCTGAGGCGGTTTCTTGGAGACGGTCGAGGCGGCGGCCGGCGAGGGCGACGGAGTACCCTTCCGCGAGCAGGAGCAGGGCGGTGCGTTTGCCGATGCCGGAACCTGCGCCGGTGATGATTGCTACTCTGCCGGAGGTGGTCATATTTGTATGCTCCTTTGTTGATGTGGGTATTGTTTCGCAGCCATTGGACAGTGGGCGTCGCGGCAGATGATGCTTCGTCGCCAGCCTTGCGCGGCTGTTGGGCACAGTCTATCACGGCAGCAATTCATTTCCTACTTGGCAGGGAAGGTTGGGGCAGGTCCGGGTTCGAGGAAGGTAACTACTAAGCCACAGTAGTTGACCAGCCAGTCATCCCTGGAACCATTCAGGCTCTTGGTGACGCAACTGGTGTACAGCCGCGGCCATGCTCGCCAGCCGACACGTTGCGAAAAAGGCACACGGTCGGTGAGGCATGTTTTTGTAGGGGGGCGTTGCGGGGGCGCAGCCCCTGCACAAGGGAGGGCCGAAGGCCCGACCGCACAACTGCAGTGGATAGTGATCAGTGGTTAGTGGCTTGAGACAACAGGTGTGGGAGTAGACACTGTTGGCTAAACAGGTTGCTGGATTCAGGTAACATAATTCACGGAGAGGAGAATTGACGATGAAGATTTTGCGCTACAGTGCGGAAGATTCGACGAGGTACGGAATTTTGGAGGAGGACGGGGCTATTCGCCAGTTGACTTCCTGTCCTTTCGACAGTATGGAGGAGAGCGGCGAGACGACGCATCTGGACAACGTTCGGGTGCTGGCGCCGGTGGGGAAGCCGCGGTTGATTGGGGTGGGGCTGAATTACCTTGCCCATGCGGAGGAGGGCGGACAGACGCCACCGGACCAGCCGATGCTATTCATGTTGCCTTCGACGGCCATTCTGGATCCGGAGGACGCGATCATTTACCCGAGTCAGGGACAGAACGTTCATTATGAAGGCGAATTGACGGTAATCATGGGTAAGGAGGCACGCCGGGTTTCGAAAGAGGATGCGTTGGACTATGTCTTGGGGTACACATGCGGCAATGATGTCAGTGAACGGGTGATCCAGGCCAATGAGATGGCGAACGGCTGCATGCTGATCGGAAAGGGGTTCGATACGTTCAAGCCGTTGGGGCCCTACATTGCGACGGGTCTGGATTCCACGAATCTTGAGTTGACGACGCGGCTGAATGGAGAGGTCAAGCAGCACACGAACACGGACGACTTGATTTTTCCGGTGGCGGAGTTGATCGCTTATATCAGCGAGGCGATTACGCTGCTGCCGGGTGATGTGATTATGACGGGTACGCCGTCGGGCGTGGGCCCGGTCCAGCCGGGCGATGTGGTGGAGATTGAGATTGAAGGGGTTGGGGTGCTACGCAACCCGGTGGTGGCGGAGGGGTAGTTGGGGATGGCGGTTTTGTGGCGTCACGGGGCTTCCCGGTTCTGTGGGAGGAAGAGGACGTTCGGTGGCGTCACATACTGCCCTCCGCCACAATGCAACCCATGTAGCCTATCTGCTTTGTCGGGCTACATACTCTTTGAGTATATTTCGAACCAGAGTCTGATGGGAGGCTCCTAACTCCTTTGCTTTGCTTTTGAAAAAAGTAGCTGTCTCCTTGTCAAGAGACACCGTGATATTTTCTGTCTCGGTGTCATTAAAGACAAGCTCTTCTGGGCGCGGCAAGAACTCTTTGTCTACGATTCGCAGGTCTTCAACATCCGGCAGATCGGGATTGTTAGCGTATTCTACAGTTTCCCGATTCTGCTTCGGCAGGTCATGTTTCTGGCACATGCCGCCCCCTGTTCCAAATATAGCGCTCGGTACTTCCTCCAGTACCCAGCTCCAAAGATACGGATTCTGTTCGCTCTATAGGTAAAGCGAACCGTAAGTATGGAGTGTTCTCTTCCGAATCCGAAATATCTTGTCTCTTCGCGGGTGCTGTGTGGTCACGGGACTTCCCAGTTACGCGGGAGGACGGGGAGTTTCCACTGGGCAGGTGGGCGCCATGCGGCCCATGCTTGAAGCTGCCGGCGGCGGGACGTTATACACTCGCCGGCGATGCGCTGTGTTACACGGCGGATCCGTTCACCTTCAGCAGCTGTAAGCAGGCCAAGTTCGATGGCGACGGCGAGCTCGTCTTCGTCTTTCAGATGCCATGAGGTGAGGTCGGCACTGATGACCGCGTCGAGGACATGGTCGGTTGTGTCGAAGCCGATGGTGGTACGTTTGAGGGGCAGTTCGGGATTGATCTTCCAGCCGACGTGGGTCCAGTCGGGGGCGGACCAGATAGTCCAGATGGAGGCGGCTTCTCCGGGCACGGAGGACCAGACGTGGTGTTGTCCGGTCCATTCGTAGAGTTTCCGTGTCCAGGTACCCGTTGCGGCGACGTGAAGATGCTCTTGGCGGGAGCAGTCTGGCCCGGCGAAGATGGCGCCGGGCGCGATGTAGAGGGATACCAGATCGCTGCTGTCTTCGATGATGGTAGCCGGGATTGCGGCCCAGACTTCGTTTGTCCAGAGTTGGCGGAATACAATGTGGTCGCCAGAGGACCAGCGAAGTGCGCGAATTTCCGGGGACGTCAAGGGGTGCTGCCTTCCATCATTTCATGATCATTCGTGCGTACCTGTGCCGCAACTCAGATTGGCGAGAGAGGTAAAAAGTAACTGGGGAGAGGCAGCTAACTTTTTCATGGCCTGCTTCGCCCGCTCCATTTCGGCTTTCTGACCTCTAACCTGATTTGCTTCAAAGTGGGGTGAACTCCCGAAGCAGAAAGCGCGTGCACCTGGAAATTCGGATAGAGATGCCAGGTAGTCTTTGCAGTTGGTTTCACCTGCTGACGACTCGTAATTCAGCGTTAAGCGGGCCGCCAAGTCGTGTATGACCGTCAGGTATGGAAACTGGACGTTTTCCAGGCCCTTTGCTTCAGCAGCATACGCCTCGACAAATTTTTTTACTTCCGTTCTGTTCTCGATACACAGGCGTTCAGCGGTGGCAAAGGCATTCATGTATATCACGGCTATTTTGTGGTCATCCAAAGTCACATCCGGGATTTCCCCTCTTTCGAGAGTTTTTCTCAGACCCAGCGACCCGTCATTTTCCATGGCAGTCATTGCCCACAGTTGCAGCCATTGATCGTTTTTCATCTGCTCTGTGCCCAGGGCAGTTACAGGTTCGCCTTGCGCGTTGAGAAAGAGAGCGGGCACGCCATCAAGATATTGTAACGAGTTGAGGTGTTGGGCAAAACGAGGCGGAATTTCGACTGGCTCAGTTGCAGGGATGAGCGCAAGGGATCCTGGATCCATGGCGCAACCCGACAGCAGAATAATCAGAACGCACAAGAACAGGACTCGTTTCATCGTTACTCTCCTTTCTGTCTTCATATCCACAAGTTCCCACGTTAGAAAACGCTGGTTTCACTGTTCTGAAGATAGAGCGACCGGTAAAATGCACCCATCGGGTGAAAGGATAGAGCAGGCAATGCCGATTGGGAATGAATGTGTGTAAATTGTAACATGGATTTGGGAGTATAAGTAGAGAGGATACAAAGGGGTGCATCACGGATTTGGGGTTGTCCCGAGAAGCCGCGCGGATCCCGGTACAATGCCCCAGAGGCAGGCACACGGCCTGCCCCTACCGGACCGTTTGGGGGGAAAACTGTTGGCTAGACACGTTGCTGGGGAAGAATGAGCACGGTCGCTAGCCAGAGGGGGGGCGTTGCGGGGGCGCAGCCCCTGCACAAGGGAGGCCGCTTGCGGCCGACCGCCCAAAATACAACAATGAGGGGAGAAAGAACACCTTTGCTCGCCTCGTTCAGGGTTGCGAATCAGTTTCGGCTGAGTAGCTACCTTCTGACAGGAATCTCATGACTCCAGCACCCAAATTGTGCGAGAGGCCGCTGTCTCGTTTTCGTGGGGAAACGTTGCAATATCGCACCAGAAATAGTTGAAGTCTGGCTCTTCCCAGCGCGGCAAAAGGCCCCCGTACGCAATTGACCCTTGCTTACTTCCTGTTTCCTGTATTCTTTGCTAAGCCTAGCTCTGAAAATCCTATTGGCTCAGCGGGTGGAGTGGACGGCCAGAAAGTTATCATCAGCTCTGCCGATACCGAGGAATCACCTCAACGGCAAGGTACTGTCAAGACTATTACCCTATTTGTTTCATTCATGCGGATCTGTTGGGCAAGTCAGACTGGCGAAAGAGGCCATGAGGTATTGGGGAGAAGCTCTGAATCTCTCCCTGGTCGCCTCAAATCGCTTCAGGTGGGCATTCTGGCCTCTCGCTTAACTTTTTTTGGAGATGGTTCCCTCGCCGAACCAAGAAAAGGATACATTCGGAAATACCGGGAGGGACGCCAGATATTCGTCACAGTTAGTTTCTCCTTTGGACGACTCTAATATCAACGTTAAGCGCATTCCTAAGTCAAGTAAGACTGACAAATATGGAAATTGGACGGATTCCAGACCCTTTGCCTTGGTAGCGTAAGCCTCTACCAGTTTTGTCACTCCCTCTCTGTTCTCGATACACAGGAGTTCGGCGGTGGCAAAGGCGTTCATGTAAGTGACGGCTATTTTGTGATCATCCATAGTCACATCCGGAATTTCCCCTTTTTCGAGAGTTTTTCTTAAGCCCAGCGACCCGTCATTTTCCATGGCAGTTATTGCCCACAATTGCAACCACTTATCGTTTTTCATCTGTTCTATACCCAGGACAGTAACGGGTTCGCCCTGCGCATTGACAAAAAGAGTGGGCACCTCATCAAGATATTGTAACGAGTTGAGGTGTTGGGCAAAACGAGGCGGAATTTCGACTGGCTCAGTTGCAGGGATGAGCGCAAGGGATCCTGGATCCATGGCGCAACCCGACAGCAGAATAATCAGAACGCACAAGAGCAGGACTCGTTTCATCGTTACTCTCCTTTCTGTCTTCATATCCACAAGTTCCCACGTTAGAAAACGCTGGTTTCACAGTTCTGAAGATAGAGCGACCGGTAAAATGCACCCATCGGGTGAAAGGATAGAGCAGGCAATGCCGGTTGGGAATGAATGTGTGCAAATTGTAGCATGGATTTGGAGGGTATAAGTAGTGAGAATAACAAAGAAGGCAAGGAGAGCTGTCGCGGCTTACCATGTGTTTTGGTATGATTTGGTATTGCGTGATGCGGCAGTCAGTAAAGATGCTCTGCAGTCAGTCGTTGCGGAGGTATAGAGGATGCCCTTTACAATCGACGGCGTCGTACCCTGGGGGAGGACGATGGACGAGTACTGCGGGATGTTCGATCTGGGGGAGCGGGAGCTGCGAGGGCGGATTCTGGGCTGCGGGGATGGGCCGGCCAGCTTCAATGCGGAGATGACGGCGCAGGGGTACAGGGTGGTCTCGGTCGATCCGCTGTACGCGTTTGCGGGGGAGGCGATTGAACAGCGGGTCGAAGAGACCTACGAGATTATATTAGAACAGCTAGCGCGCAATCTCGATGACTTTGTCTGGACCTATGTGCCGTCGCTGCCCGCATTGGGAGAGCGACGGATGACGGCGATGCGTCGATTTCTGGCCGACTATCTGCGGGGCAAGCGCGAAGGCCGTTATCTGGACGCATCATTGCCCGACCTGCCCTTTGAGGACAGCTCGTTTGACCTGGCCCTTTCATCCCACTTTCTCTTTTTGTATAGCGAACAGTTTGACTTGACATTCCATGTTCGCGCTTTGCAGGAAATGTTGCGGGTCGCTCCTGAGGCGAGGGCCTTTCCGTTGTTGCAGATTGGGGGCGCGCCTTCGCCCCATGTCGAAGGCGTAATTGACGCTTTCACAAGACAGGGTTTTCAGGCTAGAATAGAGGACGTTCCTTATGAGTTCCAACGGGGCGGCAGTCGAATGTTACGTCTGCGGAGGTTGTCCGGGGCGCAACAGAGTTAGCGGTCTGAATTCGTTAGCGGAGATTTGATTCGATGGCAGTCCTCCCTCATACTCATAACGCCTACGACCCCATTAACACGCGCAGCAACATTCCAGGCGCTCGCATTATTACTGCGGGCACGTGCGGCGCAACGCAGATGGAGTTGTGGGAGCAGTACATGCCTCCCGGTGGTGAAATCCCGCGGCACTACCACGATTGTGAGGAGAGCCTGACCTTCCTCAGCGGTGAAGTCGAGGTGACGCTGGGAGAGGAGCGTCATCGGGTAGGTGCGGATACAACGGTGTTTGTCCCAGAAGGCGTTCTGCACGGGGTGCGCAATGTGGGGGAAGTGCCGGTGCGTCTGATAGCGGTTTTTGCCCGCGCCGCGCCAGCAGTCCTATACCTAGACGCCGATGAGTCCGCTTAAGTATGTTTTGAAGCACTATTTGAATTACAAGAGAGGTGCTATAATTGGTACAGTTTGCCTTGTCCCCGATTCCCTGCAGGCAACGCGGCCGCGCGGATTTTGGTGGGCAGTCCCCGAAGCGCACTGGCAATGCGTTACTGAGTAAAGGATGAACACTCGAGTATATTTGGCCAAACTGATCGATGTGCTGCTGCCGGTGCTGGCGATGCTGGTCGCGCTGTTGGTTGGTATATTGCTGCTGTTGTTGTTAGGCTCTGACCCGGTAAAGGCCTATAGTGCACTGATTCAGGGTGCGCTGGGAAACGTCAGCGGAATCACGCAGACTCTGACCAAGGCTACACCTCTGCTGTTGGTGGGTCTCGGAATATGTATTGCCTTTCGGGGCGGCGTGATTAACATTGGTGGTGAAGGGCAGATTGTCGTCGGTGCGTTGGCGGCGACGGCTTTTGCGGTCAGTTTCAGCGAGTTGCCGGGCTTGATTTTATTGCCGCTGACGCTGCTGAGCGCGGCGGCGGCCGGGCTCGTATGGGGTGGCATTCCCGGCTTGCTGAAGGCGCGTCTGGGCGTGAACGAGATTCTCACTACGGTGATGATGAACCAGATCGCGCTGCGGCTGATGAACTTTTTGTTGCGCGGGCCGTTGCTGGATCCGGAGCATGTCGCGGCCGGCACGAGCATTCCCCAAAGCGCGGCGCTACCCGAATCGATTTGGCTGCCGCGATTGGTACCGCGCACACTTTTCCACAGCGGCGCGATTCTCGCGGTTCTACTGGCACTCGCTGTCTATTTCCTACTCTGGCGCACGACGATCGGTTACCGCATTCGGGCGGTGGGTCTGAATCCCCACGCCTCCCGTTATGCGGGTATTCCTGTCCCCAAATATGTCACTTTGTCGTTGGCTTTGAGCGGAATGCTGTGCGGGTTGGCGGGTGCGGTGGAGGTTTTGGGCGTACATCACCGAATGCTTGAGGGACTGAGCGGCGGCTACGGGTTCAGCGGCATTGTGGCGGCGCTGTTCGGAAAATTGCACCCATTGGGGGCGATCCCAGCCTCGGCGCTGTTCGGGGCGCTGCTGGTTGGCGCTGACAAGATGCAGCGTGCGGTGCAGGTTCCCAGCGCACTGGCCATCGCGCTGCAGGGACTCGTTGTGCTCTTTGTGGTATCAAGCGATTTGTATGTGCGAAGGCGCACGCGTCGTCGGGTTGGGGAAGATGGGCCTGAAGAGGCGGTTGAGGGAGCTCAGATTGAAGAACCGCCGGCGGGAACGGGAGAGGGCGCCAATGTTGCATCTGCCAATGTTGCATCTGAAGGTGCTGGACGCGAAGAGGACAAGTGAGAGGCGGCGACGCCCAGCTACCCGAGACTCCAAAGGGGAGGCGGGCCGGAGTCATAACCATTTAATGCCGACATGAACGACGAACTGTTTACGATTGCCACACTGATCGGAATTCTGCATAGCTGCGTGCGGTTGGCAACGCCCTATCTTTTTGCTGCATTGGGGGAGACCTTCGGGCAGCGCTCCGGGGTATTGAACCTGGGCGTTGACGGCATAATGCTGATGGGCGCCTTCTTTGCCTTTTATGTAGTGTTCGAGGGGCATAACCTGTGGGTGGGGGTGTTGGTTGCGGTAGCGGTTGGCGTATTGATGGGGATGCTGAAAGCCTTCGTCAGTGTGACGATGCAGTCGCTGCAGGGCATCAGCGGCATTGGCCTTTACCTTTTCGGCCTCGGGCTGAGCAGCCTGCTCTTCAAGACGCTCATTGGTTCGGTGGAAGGGGTCAGCGGCTTTCGGCAGTGGGCGATCCCGTTTTTGTCCGAATTGCCGGGCATCGGGCATATTTTGTTCAATCATAACGTATTGGTCTATCTAGCGTATTTGATGGTGCCAATCTCCTGGTTTGTAATCAACCGTACGACATTGGGTCTGAAGATTCGCGCGGTGGGTCACAACCCAGAGGCTGCCGATACATTGGGCGTAAGTGTCAGTGGTGTACGGTACACCACGTTGATGATCGGCGGCGCGCTGGCGGCGGTGGCGGGGGCGTCACTTAGCATTGGTTTGCAAAACGTATTTCAAGAGAACATGACGAACGGTCTTGGCTTCATTGCGGTTGCCCTGGTCTACTTTGGTAGTTGGCGTACGGTAGGCGTGCTGGGGGGCGCGTTGCTGTTCAGCCTGGTGAATGCCCTGCAACTGTGGGCACAAGCGCTGAGCATTCCGATACCATCGGAAGTGGCGGTAATGATGCCCTACATTATGACAATCGTTGTGCTTGCCTTCACCGCGCGGCAGATTCAGAAGCCGGCGGCCCTCGCCAGGTCGTATGAGCGGGGCGAGTAACAGTCGCCATGGCAACCTTTCACTCTTATATATAGAGAGAGAATCATGCAAAGACGAATCAGATTGCTGACGTTGATACTTTTGCTGCTTCTCGCTGGCTGCGGTAGATCAGACAGGGATGCCGATGCAGGGACGGCGGGCGCAGATGGGGATCCTTTCCGCATTGCAATCGTTATGCCAAGCAGTACGACGGATATTGCCTGGAGTCAGTCGATGTTCGATTCGCTGACAGCGGTACAGGCCGAAATGGGAGGAGAGAGCGCGCTGGAGATCGCGTATTCAGAAGGGATGTTTCGAGTGACCGATGCTTCAGCGGCTATTCGAGATTACGCGTCGGAGGGATTCGACCTGGTTATTGCACACGGCGCCCAGTTCGGCAATTCAGTGTTTGAGGTGGCCAGTGACTTTACGGAAACCAGTTTCGCGTGGGGCACTTCGTCGGATACGGGCGCGGACCGGGGTATAGAGAACGTATTTGCATACGGCGCGGTCGCCAACGAAGGCGGCTACGTCAACGGAGTCGTCGCCGCGATGCTCTCCCAGACTGATGTTATTGGTGTCATCGGCCCTGTGGCGGGTGACGCCAAGCTTTACATTGACGGCTTCGTGAGAGGGGTTACAGATATCAAACCGAATGCGAAGGTGAATATAAGCTACACGGGATCTTTCAGCGACACGACGCTGGCTGCCGAGGCGGCCCATGTCCACATTCAGGCGGGCGCGGATGTGCTGACCGGTTCTGCGCAGCAGGTGGTCGGGGCGATCGGCGTCGCCAGCGAGAACGGTGTTGCCTGGCTGGGCACACAGAGCGATCAGATGTCTTTGGGCCCGGAAGTTGTTGTAACAAATCAAGTTTACGACTGGGCCAACGTTGTAATGGATATGATCGCCAAGGTGGAAGCCGGGGAATTGGGCGGCACAGTCTATAAGCTGACCTTTGCCAACGAAGGGCTGCGCCTGGAATTCAACGAAAGCTTAGAGATCCCCGACGAAGTGAAGGAGGCCGCCCGCGGCGCGATCGAGGACATCAAGAGCGGCGACGTGGAGCCGGTTTTGATAGAGGAAGAAGAGTAGGGGAAGTGTCGTCCGCTGACGAGGAGTTTTTGGATGTAAGGATCTTTTCATGGCCATCGGTCAACGCAAGATTGAAGAACAGATTGTATACGGAATGTCCAGACCAACCGGGGGGCATCGTGCGGTAAATTTCCGCTTGAATGCGCCCTACGTGCAGATGTATGGAATCGTCAAGCGATTTCCTGGCGTCCTGGCCTGCGATCATGTAGATTTTGACGTGCGCCGGGGGGAAGTGCATGCGCTGTTGGGGGAAAACGGGGCTGGCAAATCGACGCTGATGCGGATATTGTACGGCCTTCAACAGGCTAATGAAGGCCGAATCCTGCGCGACGGGGCCGAAGTAACGATCCATTCGCCGACAGACGCCATCCGCCAGGGTATTGGCATGATCCATCAGCACTTCATGCTGGTGGATACGCTCACCGTCACTGAAAATGTAGCCTTGGGCCTCAAGTCCAGCCGCGAACCGCTGCTGGACCTTGATCGCGTGCAGGATGGCATTCGCGAATTGAGCGAGGCCTACGGCCTGCATCTCGATCCCCAGGCACCGGTTTGGACACTTTCGGTCGGGGAACGGCAGCGGGTTGAGATCATGAAGGCCCTCTATCGGGGAGCGGCCATGCTAATTCTGGATGAGCCGACCGCGGTTCTGACGCCACAGGAGGCCGAGGAACTGTTTGTCACGCTGGGCTACATGAAAGATAACGGTTACAGCCTGGTATTGATCAGCCACAAACTACAAGAGGTTCTGTCGATCAGCGACCGCATCACGGTTTTGCGGGAAGGCCGCCTGGTAGGTACGGTTCCCACGGAAGAGATGACCCGACAAGAGTTGGCGCGCATGATGGTAGGGCGCGAAGTTCTGCTGGAAAGGACTCGCGAAGATGAAATTGAAGTGGGCGAAGTACGGTTGCGGCTGGAAGATATCCGCGCGCATGACGTAACAGGACAACCGGCGCTGCGCGGTGTTTCCCTTTCGGTTCAGGGTGGTGAAATTCTGGGGTTGGCCGGCATCAGCGGCAATGGGCAGAGGGAGTTGGCCGAAGTCGTGGCGGGACTGCGCCCGATCAGCGGCGGCAGCGTGGAGATGGACGGGACTTCCATCAACGACTGGTCGACTTCGCGTCGTACTGAGAATGGACTGGCGTACATTCCTGAGGAGCGAATGCACGACGGGATCGTGCGCGATTTTGCCGTGTCAGAGAATCTTGTGTTGCAGGAGCATACCAGTCAGCCCTTCAGCAACGGCATCTTTCTGGCTTTTGACTATATCGCCCAGTTCAGTCGGCAGCTGGTAAAGGACTTTTATATTAAGACACCCGACATTCGCACCATGACCAGAAACCTGTCGGGCGGCAATATCCAGCGGTTGATCCTGGCGCGCGAACTTTCGCGGCGGCCCAAGGTGCTGGTTGCCGCCCAACCAACACGCGGCATCGACATTGGTGCGATTGAATATATCTATCAGCAACTTATGGAACAACGGGACACGGGCATGGCCACACTGCTCATTTCGGAAGATCTGGATGAACTGCTGGCGCTGTGCGACAGAATCGCTGTGATCTACGAAGGGAAGATCATGGATACTGTGGACCGGGAAGAGACGACGGCCGAGGAGTTGGGGCTGCTGATGGCGGGCGTGAATCCGGAAAAGCAGTAACTGCCGAAAAAGAGAGAGCAAGAAGCCCCGCCGGTTGGCGGGGCTTTCTATTTTGAGCCGTTGGTCGGACTCGAACCGACGACCTACGCTTTACGAGAGCGTCGCTCTACCGACTGAGCTACAACGGCATTTCGTCCTCATACTATAACGGATCGTCCACCGGAAAACAAATCCGACGGCATGTGCCTTCTGGCATCTATTGCACGCGCGTAACGTAGCGTCCGTCACGTGTGTCGATGCGGATGGTGTCGCCTTCTTTGACGAACATCGGCACGCTCAGCCGGAAGCCGGTCTCCAATTCCACTTCTTTGGTCGGGCTATTGGCCGTATCGCCGGCTACAGCCATCTCCGCCCATACAACTTCGAGATCGACAGTTGTTGGCAGACTGACACTGATCGGCTCGCCTTCGAAAGTTTCCAATTCCACTACGGTATTGTCTTTCATGAATTGAACGACATCTGCCAAGGTATCCTTGGCGAGAGCGACCTGTTCGTAGTTGTCGGTATCCATGAAGTGATAGAGGTCGCCATCGGTATAGAGGTACTCGACTGCGCGTGAATCGAGACGGATATCATCGACGCGTGCGCCGCTGTTATAGGTTTTTTCGATGGTGGCACCGCTGCGGAGATTGCGCACTTTTAGCCGGATGGTGGCGCCACCGCGGGCCATCTTGATGTGCTGGAAATCCATAACGCGCCACAATTGACTTTCTTCTTCGTAGATGTTGCCTCTGCGTAATTGCTGAACTTCAGCCATCTCTTACACTCTTTCCCGTGTCAACGAATTCGGATGAGAACCGCAACCGATTATAGAAGGGATAGTCACGGGTGTCAAAAACCGGGTAGATACGCGGCGGCTGAAATATGACAGGCGGGCCGCGGCGACTTTGTGGACACATGGAAGGGCGAGAGCTAGTCGCTGAACTGAATCAGCGCCATCCGCAGCCGTTCCTCAACGCCGGTGATGTCATCGGGTATCTGCTGGAGTGCCCGCTGCGCTTCGACAACGCTGTACCCCAAACCGGTGAGTGCCTCCATCACTTCGGCATCGGCATCGAGGGTGGTGGCAAGCGCCGCCAGTTCGCCTTCTACAGGAGCCAGTTTGTCCTTGAGATCGACAATGACCTTTTCGGCCGTGCGTTTGCCAATGCCCGGTACGCGCGCGACGATGCCCGGCTCCTTATTGGCGACCGCGAGGCGCAGCGCGTCGGGCGTCAAGGTGCTGAGGGTAGCGAGGGCTACTTTCGGTCCTACCCCGCTTACGCCCAGCAGCGCCTCGAATATGACGAGCTCGTCGAGCTCTTCAAATCCATACAGGCTCAGTTCGGTTTCCCGCACCTGCAGATGCGTAAACAGCGAAAGATTGTCGCCGGCGCGGAAGCGTGCGGCGGTCGGTTCGGGGGCGAATATGCGCAGGCCGATGCCGGCGACCGCGTTGCCGACTTCGATGACCAGAAAGTTGCTGCCCACGGTAATGACAGTACCGCGTACCTGGCGAATCATGTCGTATCCTCTGACTGAAGGGTGAAATGACGGTGGGCGCTCAGGCGTCAGCGACGAGCGCGTGGAAACGCCCCGTTTGGAGATGGCAGAGTGCAATGGCGACGCCGTCGGCCGCATCGTCCGGTTGGGGGGCCTCGTCCAGGTCCAAAATCTGGCGAACCATTGCCTTCATCTGATGTTTATCGGCGTTGCCATAGCCGGTGAGCGCTTGTTTGATTGCTGCCGGCGTATACTCGACCAGAGGCAGATCGGACAGGGCAGCCGCCAGCAAGGCTGCGCCGCGAGCCTGGCCAACCGAAATGGCCGTTGTGACATTGCGCCCGAAGAAAAGCTCTTCGACGGCAACTTCATTGGGCTGGAACTCGCGAATCAGGTTCTGAATGTCGAAGAAGATTTCGCGCAGGCGCAGGTGCATCGGCTGTTCGGGTGTTGTGCGGATGACGCCGCAGGCGAGCAGTTCGTAGTCTCCGGAGGCAGTTTCGACCACGACGCCGTAACCGGTTGAGGCGGTGCCGGGGTCGATTCCAAGGACGCACCACTCGCGGTCGGAATCATCTTTAGAGGAGCCTTGGGCACGCGCTGTCATGTCGGGGCGGTCATGTCATTCGCCAGCAGGCGATGCGGTAAGTGCAGGGAACGTGGCGGCGGTGACTGTCAAGACTACGCCACCTGAGCGACCAACTCGTCGGTCAGTTCCAGATTGTGGTGGACCTTATTGACATCGTCCAGCTCTTCGAGCGATTCGAGCAGGTTCAGGACGGTCAGGCCGGCGCGGGAGTCGAGCGAGAGCGTTTGATTGGGCTGCATGATCAACTCCGAAGTATCTGGCTGAATGCCCGACTCACGCAAGGACTTGTCCACCTGGGCCAATTCGGTCCTCTCGGTGAAGATTTCAACTGCATCGTCACTCACCTCGACGTCCTCTGCCCCCGCATCCAGGGCTTCCATGAAGATTTCCTCGGCGTCCAGGCCGCTGGCGTTGCCGTCGCTGTCCTGTAGATGTATGGCAACGTAGCCTTTGGAGGTGAACTGCCAAGCTACGGAGCCTGGCTCGCTGAGGTTGCCGCTTGCCCGCGTGAAACAGCGCCGTATTTCGGCGATGGTGCGGTTGCGATTGTCGGTGAGGCATTCGAGCAGGATGGCGACGCCGTGCGGCGCGTAGCCTTCGTAGAGGATTTCTTCGATGTCAGCGGCGTCCTTGTCCAGGCCTGCACCGCGGCGTATGGCCGCGTCAATGCGGTCTTTGGGCATATTCTCGGAACGCGCTTTGTCGATAGCCAAGCGCAGGCGCACGTTGGCGTCACCGTCGGGTCCGCCTTCTCTGGCGGCCACTTGAAGTTCACGGGCGAGCTTGGTAAAGATCTTGCCGCGGGCGTTGTCGTTGGCGCCTTTCTTGCGCTTGATAGTAGACCATTTGGAATGACCAGACATTTTTACTCCTACTAATTTCTTATGTGATTGAGCATCGAACACCGGCACTGTTACGCATGGTTGAAGAGGTGGTGACATAGCCACTTTCCCACTGCGCAACCACTGTTTCGGTCGCTCGTACGTCAGACGGCCTCATTTTTCAATACAGGGGAAGGCCGCTGCATACCATTGGAACTTTGCAAGGGCTGTTCAGTGCCGTCACCAGAGTTAGAGTGGCGCTGGATGGCTGCGCGGATAAATGCGCTGAAGAGTGGATGCGGGCTTGTCGGGCGGCTCTTGAATTCCGGGTGGAACTGCGTGCCCAGCATGAACGGATGCTCGGCAATCTCTACGATTTCGACGAGGCGGCCGTCGGGAGAGCGCCCGCTCAGCACCAGTCCATGGGACTCCAGCTCCTCGCGAAAGGCGTTATTGAACTCAAAGCGATGGCGGTGGCGTTCGTTGACTTGCTCGGAATAGCCGGCAGCAGCATAGGCGGCGCCGGCCTTGGAATCGGGCAAGAGTTGGCAAGGATAGATGCCCAGACGCATGGTGCCGCCCATATCGGCGATGTCGCGCTGCTCGGGCATAAGGTCGATGATGGGCATCTCTGTGCCGATGTCGAATTCGGTGCTGTTCGGCTCTTCACTTTCCAACACTGCGCGTGCAAACTCGATGCAGAGCACCTGCATACCAAGGCACAAGCCCAGGTAGGGAACGTTTTGGATGCGGGCGAATTGTGCAGCGACGACTTTGCCCTCTATGCCGCGATAGCCGAAACCGCCCGGTACGACGATGCCGTCAAGCTGATTCAGCCGCTCCAATTCGCGGCCCTTTTCGAGGGATTCCGAACTAATCCATTCGATGCCCAGGTCGTAGCCTTCGGCAAGGACGGCATGGATCAATGCCTCCTTGACGCTCAGATAGGCATCCTCCAACTCCACGTATTTGCCGACAATGCCGATGTTGATTCGTTCTTTAGGGCTGCCCAGTTCGCTTACGAAGCGTCGCCAGGCGCTGAGGCGGTCGCTGGCTCCTTCGTTAGCGGTCAGTGCCAACCGGTCGACGAGAAGCTCGCCGAGGCCGGCGTCTTGCAAGTTGAGCGGCACCTGATAAATGGTATCCACAGTGACGATGGGGATGACGGCGTTCTGCGCTACATCACAGAAGAGAGCTATTTTTTCCTGGGCGTCGGCATCGACCTCGTAATCGGAACGCACGATGATGACATCGGGCTGAATGCCGATGTCGCGCAGTTCGCGCACGCTATGTTGCGTTGGCTTGGTCTTCAACTCCTTACTGGCGGCCAGATAGGGCAACCAGGTGAGGTGGACATAGAGCGCGTTTTCGGCGCCGACATCTTTTCGCATTTGGCGAATCGCTTCGAGAAAGGGAAGCCCTTCGATGTCACCGACGGTACCGCCGATCTCTACAAGGACGACGTCGGCCTCGCTGAGGCGGGCCAACTGGCCGATATGGCGTTTGATCTCATTGGTGACGTGGGGGATCACCTGGATCGTGCCGCCGAGGTAGTCTCCGCGCCTCTCTTTTGTGATGACGTCGTTATAGATCTGTCCGCTGGTGACGTTGCTGCGCTGGTTCAGATTCTCGTCGATGAATCGTTCATAATGGCCCAGGTCCAGATCGGTTTCGGCGCCGTCTTCGGTTACGAAAACCTCACCGTGTTGGTAGGGCGACATCGTGCCCGGATCGACATTGAGGTAAGGATCGAGCTTCATTGCGGCTACGCGAATGCCCCAGGTCTTGAGCAGGAGGCCGATGGAAGCGACGGTTACGCCCTTTCCCAGGCCGGACACTACGCCGCCAGTAACAAAGATATATTTGGTCATCTGCGAATTCCCTTCACTGGGATGCTCTGATCTCTACCCTATCGGTGGGAAGATCGTGCCGACAAGCAGGTCCGTTGATATTGACGCCAGCAAGCGTTTGATGGTTCCAGATTCGAGCAGGACACATGGTTCGGCGCCTGGGTACAGCAGGTGTCACCGGCAATATGTGGTGCTGCGCGACTTTCGGCTTGCACGACGAGCAAACGTTGAAACGGAATTGAATTCAACAATAAAACAGACACGAGGTCATGTCCTCGTGCCCATCCGCAACCACTCCACTCTGAGCAATTGGCCCAAGGTGGAATCGTGTATCTTGTGAGATGACGGTGGCAGAAACTCTCATCACAGGCATTTTGGTTTGACGCTACAGCAACGCAAAACGTCCTAACCAGCCCGCCATTATCGTAGCATAGCGACGTAGCAGTGTCAAAGGAAAACGGTGCGCGGCATGGCTCTTGCCGGTGCAGTTAGCGGGTGTACTGCCATGCAGTTCAGCCGGAAGAAAGGGGCTGAGCCGGCTCGCCCAGGGCGACGACAAAAGCGATTGCCTGTTCGTCGTCGTGGCTGAGACTTACGGACCAGTTGTTCAGGCCCAAAGACTGAGCGCGGCGTGCGGCTGCGCCGTGAAGTTGGACGGAAGGCGCGCCGCGTGCGTCGGAGACGATTTCCAGGTCGATCCAGCGGATGCCGTCGCGCCAGGCGCCAGTTCCCAAGGCCTTTGCAATCGCCTCTTTGGCGGCGAAACGGGCGGCGAGGGATTCGGCGCGATCGCGGCAGTAGCGCAGTTCGGCTTCGGTATACAGGCGGGCCAGGAACCTTTTGCGGGCGCGAGCGGTGGCGTCGTAGCGCGAGATGGCACGGCGAATTCGTTCTATTTTGACGATGTCGACACCTGTGCGCAGCATTTTTTCTTTTCGATGTGTTTTTGGCAGTTTTCCGTTGCCGTCACGGTCTGATTCGTTCATTCTTCCAGTTCGTGGGGTTCGCTCAGATTGGCCGGTGACTGGGATGCGTTACCGTGATCGGAGAGACCGGCAAAACCATAAGCTTTGGACACGACGTAGAGTGGGCGCGCCTTGACGTCATCATAGATACGCGCCAGATATTCGCCGATGATTCCGAGGAAGATCAGTTGGATCCCTCCTAGAAACAGAACGGCAACCAAGGTGGAGGCCTGGCCCAAGAATGCGTTGTTACCGGACAGGCGCAAGACTACGGTTGCGATAATCCCAATCAGGCTTGCCAACGCAAGGAAGAAACCGAAATAGGTGCTGAGGCGCAGGGGAATGTAGCTGAAGCTGGTGATCGCATCCAGTGTCAGGCGGAACATTTTGCTCAACGGGTATTTGGTATCACCGGCGAAGCGCTCTGCCCGCTGGTATTCGATGCCGATCTGACGGTAGCCGACCCAGCTGCTGAGGCCGCGCATAAAGCGATGCTTTTCGCGTAAGCGGCGCATCGTCAGCAGGACCTGACGGTCGATGAGGCGGAAGTCGCCTGTGTTGACGGGAATCTCGACATCGGTTATGCGGCGTAGGAGGCGGTAGAAGGCGCTGGCGGTCCAGAGTTTGAAGCGGGATTCGCCCCGCCGGTGAGCGCGCACAGCGTAGACAACCTCATAGCCTTCACGCCATTTTTCGAACATATCGCCGATCAACTCCGGGGGATCCTGCAGGTCGGCGTCAATGATCGCGATCGCGTCTCCCAGCGCGTAGTCCATGCCGGCGGTGATTGCGATTTGATGACCGAAATTGCGGGAGAAGTTGATGATTTTGACGCGCGCGTCCTGCTCTCGTAGTGAAAGCAGGATCGACAGTGAGGCGTCGCGACTGCCGTCATTGACGCAGACCAGTTCCCAAGTTTGGCCGATGTTGTCCAGGACGGCGGCCATGCGCCGGTAAAGCTCGGGGATCACTTCTTCTTCGTTGTAGATGGGAACGATAACGGAGATGCCTGGGCGCTGGTCATTGTCCGAGGATTCGGACTGGTTTTGGTCCGTCTCAGGATGCGGGGTCGGGACGTCCGGCAAGTTCGACATTGCAGGGGACGGTTGAACTGTCGAGGGTGAATGTGTCTCGGTTTCAGAATTCATTTCGAATTCTTCTTCTTCCATCGTCACTTGATCGAGATACGCGACTCGCTCGCTGGAATCGCGCCGGCCTTCGGTAGCAGCCGACTTTGCGCTGGGAGCCGACCTGATTTCGAAACAGGGTCTGGAGGACGCGCCCTGACACAATCGTACTGAATACTGCAGAGTAGGTCAAACGCAGGAAGGGTGGGGGCCAGTAGCCGTATTCGGGACATACGATAACCGAAGCGGAAGCTCGATGTATGGCCGTCGTCAACTTGTCGGTCTTCCGCAATTGATACGAGCCTGGAGAAACGGCAGCAGCCGGCTGAATTGACGGGGCCGGCGCGGTTGCGTGTTCGGAAAAAATCGGCTACGCTTTTGGCAACAGTAGGGTTGGCGTTCTTGAGTCAGACTGTCACTTTTACAGAAAGGGCTGACGAGAGAGGAGTGGAAGCAAGGGGCGCCCATACTGTTATTCCTCTCTTTTCTCTCTCCTGCGCAAAAAGGAGCTCGCTTCATGCCTGTATTGCAGCCAATGCCCCTGGCAGATTACACCAGCCGTATCTTCCAGGCCTCGGGTACGCCAAAATATACTGCTGATCTTGTGGGGCAGTCACTGGTCTCGGCGAATCTGGCCGGTCACGACTCACATGGTGTTATTCGCATCGTGCAGTATCTGCGGCAGATCGACGAGGACGAACTGCGTCCTCAAGCCACGCCGGAGATTGAACGAGAAACTCCGGTCATGACGCTGTACAACGGTCACCGTTGCTTTGGGCAACTGGCTGCTAAAGTCGCCATCGAAAATGGTATCGGCAAGGCAAGGGGGAATTCGGTAGCAGTGGTGGGGTTGAAGCACTCCGGCCACGTGGGCCGTTTGGGCGAGTGGGTTGGGCTGGCGGCCGACGAAGGGCTGATTGCGCTGGCCTTCGCCAACGGCGGTCGGTCGGGCGGCCTTGTGGCACCGTTTGGCGGCGCCGAAAGGCGTATGGGGACGAACCCGATAGCTGTGGCGATACCGCTTGAAGACCGGCCGGCGATGATGCTGGATTTTGCTACCAGCGCGGTGGCAGAGGGTAAGGTGCGGGTGGCCCTGAACAGCGGCAAACCGATCCCGGAAGGGTGGGCGCTGGACAAGAATGGCGAGCCGACCCAGAATCCGGCCGACGTGTACGACGGCGGAATGTTGTTGCCGGCAGCCGGTCACAAGGGATACGGTTTGGCCCTTCTTACCGATTATCTGGGCGGGATTCTGACGGGCGCGGGCGGGCCGGGCCTGCCGGGCTCGATCCTGGGCAATGGCGTCCTGTTCGTACTCTTGAACATCGATTATTTCCGTCCGTTGGACGAATTCTTTGCGGATGGGGCACATATCGCCGACCGGATCAAGGATACAAAACCGGCACCGGGCTTCGACGAAGTGCTGATACCGGGTGAACCGGAGGCACGGTCGGCCGCAAGCCGCCAGGAAAATGGGATTCCGTTGGACGATACTACCTGGTCACAGATTGTCGAAGTCGCGATGAAACTTGGCGTGGCCTATATACCTTGATGAAACTCGGTGTACTGATTGACTCTTGCTTTGCTATCAGGTTAATGCCAATGAACCAGGCTGCGGGAGCCAGCAGCGGAGGAATCTTGAGGTAAACCGAACACGGGTATGCCGCTCCACGATCCGAGATTTAGCGGTAATTCCCGGTAATCCCGTTCGAAAAATCATCTGTAATCAAACCGGAGTAGGCATATGTCACGAATATCCACATCATCCTGGAGTCTGCACAGGGCACTAGGCTCCCCGCCGTTATATGGGCCGGGAGATCCCGGACCGCGCCCGTCAACGAATGGCGCCATCGGTTTGCTGGATCTGCCGTCAGCGCTGGCACGGGCCAACATCCCCACGTTGGAGATTGTCCACTTTCACTTTCCCACGATGGACGCCTCTTACGTTGACGATCTGAAGGGGGCGATCGACGGGGCCGGTATCGAGCTGTTCAGCATATTGATCGATGCCGGCGACGTAACGCATCCGGACGGGAGGATGCGGGCAAATGAAATGGCTTGGATCCGCTCGTGGCTTGATGTGGCAGCCCGTTGCGGCGCCACTCATGCGCGCGTGGTTGGGGGTTATCAGGCGGTGGAGCGCGACCATGCTCCGCTGCTGGACAATCCGGTCTTGCAGCGCAGCGCGCAGGGTCTGCGCGAGCTGGCCGCCTACGGATCCTCAATCGGCGTCCAGGTGATCACTGAGAATTTCCGCGAGACCACGAATCGGGCCGATCAGGTGCTGGCAATACTGGAGCTATGCGAGGGTCAGGTGGGATTGTGCGCCGATTTCGGCAACTATAAAGGCGAGGACCGTTATGACGAGTTGGCAGCGATCTTTCCGAGGGCCGATTCAGCGCATGTAAAGGCGATTTACGACGATAGCGGCAATCCGGACGAGAATGAGTTTCGGCATTCGCTGGGAATGCTGGCAGAGGCCGAGTTTGATGGACCGATGTCGTTGATATTCGATACTGCGCTGCCCGGGAACAGCTCCGAATGGGACAATTTGGCGCAAATGCAGGTGGTGGCCGCGCCCTTCTGTGCCTGACGAACGGTCTGGAAAGAGTTGCGGCGCCGGTGAGCTCGGTGCGGCCGACAGTCCTGGAGAGATGAGCAGTACCGTTTCGACGGTAGCGCGCGGGATCGAATGATAACCAGAAAATGGGTAAAGAAAAACAGTCCATCGGATCCGATGGACTGTTCGTTTGCTGCCAAGTTGCGCCACTTGTCTGTCTGGCGCATTGTTCGCACGATGGCAGGGTTATCCTACCAGGGTGGCGTCGAGCACGATTTCATCTACGCCGGCCAGGGCCTTGGAAACAGGACAGCCATCTTTGGCTTGGGCGGCGTAGTCGGCGAACTGATCGGCAGACAGTCCGGGAACTTCTGCCTGGCATGTCAATTCGATTTTGCTGATGGCGGGGCCGTCGGTCAGATGGACAGCGGCGGTGGTGTTGACGCTGGTAGGCGTGAAGCCGTCGCCGCTCAGGAGAGCGGAGAGAAACATCGAAAAGCAGCCGGCATGGGCTGCGCCGATCAGTTCTTCGGGATTGGTGCCGGGTCCGGACTCGAAGCGGGAGGCAAAGGAGAAAGAGCCTTCGTAGAGGCCGCTGCCTAATTTCATGGTGCCGGAGCCGTCATTCAGGGTGCCATTCCAGGTGGCAGAGGCGTTACGCACGGACATAGAGATTCCTCCTGATGGTGATGTGCGGATGGGCGATCGGGGAGCAACCGCTAATGGTTTTGAACCTGTTGTCAATTTGAGAAAACTGGGTAACAACAGGCAGAATTTTAGCACAGTTTGACTTGGCTATCAAAATATTGGCCGGAATGCAGGGGGAGATTTTCGCCGTTCTGACGCGGTTGCGGCTGGCGCAGGTCTTACACAGTTGGAAGAGGCAGCATGGCCGGGCGTTGAAGTGATGTTTAGGTGATACGCTCGCCAAATGGTACTCGCAGGCATAGGAACACAGCAACTTGAGCGTGATTCACACTGTTATTGAGGAACGTCGAGCCGGAGAGTAGAATATGGAGATCACGAAAGCAGTCATAACCGCGGCCAGGCGCACGCAGAGAAGTCTGCCCCTGCAGACGATCATCGACAGTGACGGTGTGGAGAAGTCGGTATTGCGCATTCTGGTGGAGGAGGTAATTGACGCCGGTGTCGACGAAATATGCGTGATCGTATATCCTGGCGACGAGGCCGCCTATGCGGCGACGGTGGGCGAACACGCCGGCCGTCTGCAGTTCGTCCAGCAGGCGGAGCAGTTGGGCTACGCGCAGGCAGTATACTGCGCACGCGAGTTTGTCGGCAGCGACTCATTTCTGCACCTGGTAGGGGATCACTTGTATGTCCGGCCTGACGGCGGGCGCTGCGCGGCGCGTGTCGTCGAGGCAGCGCGTTCACATAACTGTTCGGTTTCGGCGGTACAGGCGACGCGGGAGACGCTTCTGCCCTTCTTCGGCGCGGTGGGCGGCCACCGGCTGGCCGGGCAGACGGGGCTGTACCAGGTGGAGACTGTGATCGAAAAGCCGACGCCTACGGAAGCGGAGCAGAGATTGGTGGCGTCGGGCTTGCGCGCCGGTCATTATCTCTGTTTTTTTGGCATTCACGTCCTGACGGCAGGTGTCATGGAGATTTTGGGCGGGCTGTTCTCGTCCGAGAATAATGGAGGAGCGGATGCGCGCCCGGATGTGGGCCTGTCGCTCTCGGCGGCCTTGGATCTTCTGGCCCAGAGGGAGCGGTATCTGGCCCTGGAGCAGCGGGGTATGCGTCTTGACATTGGGGTGAAGTACGGTCTGCTCTCAGCCCAGATCGCGCTGGCATTGAACGGACGGGACCGGGATGAGATGCTGACGCGGTTGCTGGAACTGTTGATGGCGCGCTCGATGCAGGAAGGAGAAGGGCCGGGTTGAAGTGGGGTCAGGTTGAATGCGTATTCGGTTGGGAGCTGCCGGGTTGCTGAACCAGCACGGCTGCGCTGAAGGCGTAAGGTCGCTGAGGCATGGTTTTGGAGGGGGGCGTTGCGGGGGCGCAGCCCCTGCACAAGGGAGGGCCGAAGGCCCGACCGCCCAGAACTGCAGTGGTCAGTGATCAGTGATCAGTGGTCAGAGACTGCGGCGATTGATTGAGGATTGGTGTGAAGAGAAATGAGGAGTGCGTCACCTTTGCACGCCTCGTCCAGAGTTGCGACTTGTCTGCGGCTGCTCAGTTATTCTCCTTTTGCGTAAAGCGTATTGCGCGAATGAAGGCGAGAAAGTTGTGTTGATAGGATACAGGCGGGAAGGGTCTCTGTGGCAGAAGGGATACAGTTTGAACTTCGGAATGTTGTGAGATGAGCACACTGGTCAGAATTATCACTGCGGGGGATGTCGACACGCGCAATCGCTCGTTGGAGAGTATCGCTCGCACGGCTTCGGCCGAGACGTTGCTGCGAGAGTGTGCGGCGCTGGACCGGTTGCGTCGGGAGAAGGACAATTTGTATGAACAGGTGCGGGCGCTGATTTTTCTGCACTCGATCCACCGTTTTCATTTGCCCGGCAAGGCCGGATTTGCCGCCAGAGGCGAAATTCCCTTCAGAGGATACGAGGAGTTGCTCAACCGCCGTTTCGAGGAAGCGATTGAGACGTTTTTGCAACGGCAGTCGGAGGCAGGTCCGAGCGAGGCACTTTCGAGCGGGCTGGCGGCGGCCTACAGGCAACTTGGCTTCCAGACGCTGGCCGATCAGGTGCGGCGCAGTGTGCGATCTCTTGCGGGCAACCAGTGGATGTTTCGGGTGGGCCATCCGAACGATCATCCTCTGCGCGTCCATGACAAGCTGCGCCGTCCTTTGAGCAACGGGCTCTTCCCCGTTCTGCGGGAAGCGACTCCAGTACGGATGGACCTGACGCACAGCGGCTGGAGTGACATCTTCTTTCTGGGGATGGATTTTCCTGAAGGCGCGCGGGTGCTGAACGTATCGATCGACTTGCGTGTAGATGGTGCTGAGCAGCTACCGAGCCATGCGCCGCGGCCACCGGTGGAAGGCTATTTCCGGGTTATTGACCGGCCGATCCTGCGGCTAGTCAGCGTTGACCTGCAGGCGAGCGCGGAGATTACTACTTTTGCCGAGGTCTTCGATTTTGCACGCGATCATCTCGGGTTGCTTAAGGCCGCGCTGATTGCGGCCGGCATTGTGCCGCCAGGAATGGAGGGGGCACACCAGCCTCTCGGCGATTTGCTGACCCAGTTGGTCGGGCCCGGCCAGGGGATCGAACTGGTGAGCAAGGTGAATGACATCCCTAAGGGATCGAGATTGGCGGTCTCCACGAGTCTGCTGGCCTGTCTGGTATCCGTGTGTATGCGGGCGACCGGCCAGGCCGGTTCGCTCACGGGCGGCTTAGGGGAAGAGGAACGCAGGCTGGTGGCGGCGCGGGCCATTCTGGGGGAATGGCTGGGCGGCTCGGGCGGGGGCTGGCAAGATTCCGGGGGCATCTGGCCGGGAATCAAGCTGATCGAGGGGATGTTGAGCGCGGCGGGGGATCTCGAATTCGGTGTCAGCCGGGGCAGGCTGTTGCCGAGCCATCATCTGTTTGGCCGCGACGAGATCAGCGAGGCGAGCCGGCAGGCCCTGCAAGCCAGCCTGGTGCTGGTTCACGGCGGCATGGCGCAGGACGTGGGGCCGATTCTGGAGATGGTAACGGAGAAGTATCTACTGCGTTCGGAAGAGGAATGGGCGGGGCGGCAGCAGGCGCTCGGTACGCTGGACGAGATAGTGGAGCATCTGAAGGCAGGCAATGTGGAGGCGATTGGTGGGGCTACGGAGGGCAATTTCAGGGGGCCGATTCAGACTATAATTCCGTGGGCGAGCAACCTTTATACAGAGAGGCTGATCGAGCAGGCGCGCGCTGAGTTTGGCAAGAATTTCTGGGGCTTCTGGATGTTGGGCGGGATGTCCGGGGGCGGCATGGGATTCATTTTTGATCCCCGTTACAAGGCAGCCGGGAAGGTCCGCCTGCAGGAGATGATGAACGACACAAAAGCATGCCTGGAGCAGGCAGTCCCGTTTGCAATGCAGCCGGTGGTGTATGATTTCGCGATCAACGAGCGGGGCACTTGGGCCGAGCTTCTCGGGCAGCCGGAAACGCCGCTACACCGTTCGGATGGGGCGGGCGCGCTCTTGCCGGCGGATTACTACCGGCTGACCATTCCTGACAGTCTGCGCCAGGACCCGTGGTTGCTTTCGGCGGCGCAGCGAGCGGAGTTGGAACTCTTCGGGGCCGCGGGCGGCGCCGACTCGGAGCTTGCAAATATTCTGCCATCACTTTTTCAGCGAATGTTGCCCCAGAAACTGGATGAGGACCAACAGGGTTCGCTGGAGGGACTGCTGGCGGCCAATGCCTTTGACCGCGGCCAGCATGAACAGATCCGCGGTGATCTGCGCAGCGGGCGCATCGGCCTTTCCCAGAATCGGCTGCCTACCCGCAGCCTGATCGAGGAAGTTGAGCCTGAAGATCTCATTGACGGGACCGCGCAGTTGCCGGATAGCCTGTGGGAGTTCGGCGCGGCCGCGCTCAGCGCCGGAGAGGTCGCGATTGTTACGTTGGCAGGGGGGGCCGGAAGCCGCTGGAGCCAAGGCGCTGGGGTAGTCAAGGCGTTGAATCCGTTTGCGCGGCTGGCTGGCAGGCATCGCAGCTTCGTAGATGTACATTTGGCCAAGAGTCGACGCAGCGGTCGACTCTTCGACAGGCCTTTGCCTCACATTTTAACGACAAGTTATCTCACGCATGACGCCATCGCCAGCTCTGTCGGGGCCGGAAAAGGCGATGGCTATGCGGGGCCGCTGCTGCTGTCGCCGGGGCGCAGCATTGGCTTGCGGATGGTGCCGATGGTGCGCGATCTGCGTTTCGCCTGGGAGGAGACGCCGCGGCAGGTCCTGGATTTTGAGGCCGAGAAGGTTCAGGAGAGTCTGCACGCGGCGATGGTCAATTGGGCGCGTTCGCAGGGGGAAGGCAGTGACTACGTTGACAATCTGCCAGGCCAGTGCATTCACCCCGTGGGCCACTGGTATGAACTGCCTAACCTGTTACGCAACGGCGTTCTGCGACGGCTGCTGAATGAGCGACCGCAGCTTAAGTACTTGATGATGCACAACATTGATACGGTCGGCGCGCATGTTGACCCGGCGTTGCTGGGCTTGCATATCAGTACAAAGGCGACGATGACCGCGGAGGTAGTTCACCGCCACCTGGAGGATCGCGGCGGCGGCTTGGCGCGCGTCGATGGCAGGTTGCGCCTGGTGGAAGGACTGGCACTGCCGCGCGATGAGATCGAGTTTGGTCTGACTTATTACAACACCAACACCTTCTGGATCCACATTGACGGCTTGTTAAAGACATTGGGCCTGGACCGGGCCGCTCTGGAGGACGGGAGCAGGGTGGGCGATGCGCTGGGACGTATGGCGGCGCGCATGCCCACTTATGTGACGCTGAAGGAGGTGAAGAAACGCTGGGGGCGGGGCCAGGAGGATATTTTCCCGGTCACGCAGTTCGAGAAGCTGTGGGGCGATATGACGGCGTTGCCGGAGATGGATTGCGGCTATGTGGTCGTGCCGCGTAAGCGCGGCCAGCAGCTGAAGGAAGTGGCCCAATTGGACGGCTGGCTGCGGGACGGCTCCGCGGCATACGTGGAAGAATTGTGCGACTGGACGGATTAGCCGGAAGGATACGCGCTACCCCATTACAGGGTTGGGCGCGTCCGGCAGATGCTGGTAGCTGGGATCCTCTCTTTGCCTTTTGAGGATGGCGGCGATCTCACGCCACGTAGCAACGAGGCCGACCGGGCTCGGCGGCAGGTCATCCTCTATGGCCTTATGCAGTCTGCCCAGTTTGTAACACGGCACTGCGGCGTACATGTGGTGCTCGATGTGAAAGTTCATGTGCCAGTAGAGGAAGCGCACGAACGGATTGAGGATGAATGTGCGGGTGCAGATGCGGAAGTCGGGCACGTTGTCCATGAGGCCGACGTGCTGGGTGTTGTTGCAGAGGAAGAGCAGCCAGCCGCCGTAGAACGGGGCGAGCGTAATCAGCACAGGCAGCAGCCAGAGGCCCGGCAGCACGGTGAAATGCAGTGCCAGTGAGACGACAGCCAACAGAAGATGACCGACCAGAAGAACGCGCGCCCAGTTGAAGAGACGCTGGCGCTTCTCGGTCGCATCCGGCGGGAAGAGTATATGTTCCCAGTCGCCTTCCTCACCTTCCAAGCGCCCAAAGCTGAGCCGAACCACACCTTTTAGGCGCTGGAAAAACCCCGATGGGTTGATGAGCGCCGTTTGGTAAAACCCTTTACGAGTGAACTCGACAGGCAAAACGACCTCGAGGTCGTCGGGAGGATGCAGGGTGAACTTGTGGTGTTCCTGATGACTCGTCCAGAAATAGACATGGTTATACTGGCCAAGGAAGCTGTATAGGCGCAGGAAGAACTCGTTAAGAAACTTAGTGCGAAAGACGGTACGGTGGCAGAGTTCATGGAAGCCGTTGAGGAGAAAAGCGTAAAAGGTGCCATGCAAGAAGAGGGCGATGATGAGGCCCCACCACAGCCCTGCTTGCAGGGAAAACCAGGCGGCCGCGCCTGTTAGCGCCAGAAGGCCCAGGTGTCCGAGCGACTGCAAAAGGCCGAACAGATCGCTGCGCTGATTGAGCTCGGCGAGGACGGCTCGATCGATGGGGGATCTGTACCAGCTGATTTTGGATTGTGCGGGTCCGTACGTCATGGCCGGCGGTCCTTTCCATTTAGGGCATCAGGTATTTCAGGCTGCCATTTTAGACTGGCGGTCGCCAGGAGGATGATATAGGGGAATTGTACCTGATTCTCGACGGCGGCGCAACCAAAAAGGACAAACGCCCTCCGCACTGTGCGAGGGCGTTTGTTACGAAAAGCTGCTTTACGAAGCCTGCTCGATAGTTGTCAAAATCGCGCAGGGACTACTCTAGCAGTTGACTTGGATGGAAGGCACCAGCTCAGAGGCAGCCAATACGGAAAAGGCAATCTCTCCGCTCTGTTCAGCGGCGATGACATGATCGCCGCTCCCCGCACGTCCTTCGAGTATTTCCAACGCCAGCGGGTCGGCCACGGTGTGCTGGATACTGCGCTTGAGCGGACGCGCGCCGTAGGCCGGGTCGTAGCCGTTCTGAATGATCAGGGCTTTGGCCTCATCGGTCAGTTCGAGTGTGATTTCGCGGTCGGCGAGCAGAGCACACAGTCTTTCCAGCTGAATTTCGGCGATGCCCTCCAGGTGCTCGGCGGACAGGCTGTGGAAGATGACGATCTCATCGACCCGGTTGAGAAACTCCGGCCGGAACTGCTGGCGCATGGCGGTCATTACACGGCGCTCGACTTCGTCGTCGAGCCCAGCGACATCGAGGATGTGCTGGCTGCCGACATTGCTGGTCATGATGATGACGGTGTTGCGGAAGTCTACGGTGCGGCCTTGTCCGTCGGTCAGGCGGCCGTCGTCCAGCACCTGCAGCAGCACGTTGAACACCTCTGCATGGGCCTTCTCGATCTCGTCGAAGAGAATGACCGAGTAGGGTCGGCGGCGTACGGCCTCTGTCAGTTGTCCGCCGTCGTCGTAGCCGACATAACCGGGCGGGGCGCCGAGCAGGCGGGCAACGGTATGCTGCTCCTGGTACTCGCTCATATCGATGCGGACCAGATTGTGTGCATCGTCGAAGAGATACTCGGCCAGGGCTCGCGCCAGTTCGGTCTTGCCCACTCCGGTCGGACCGAGGAAGATGAAGCTGCCGATTGGGCGGTTGGGGTCTTGCAGGCCGGCGCGGCTGCGGCGAATCGCGGCGGCAACGGCAGCGACGGCAGGCTCCTGGCCGACGACGCGGCGGTGCAGCTCGTCGTCCATGCGCACCAGCCGCTCGCGCTCGCCTTCCATCAGCTTGGTTACGGGGATACCGGTCCATTCGCTGACAACGGAGGCGATTTCATCGTCGTCGACTTCCTCCTTCAGGAGTGCGCCGGCGGCCTGAAGGGAGGCAACGCCTTCTTCGGCCGCGTGCAGTTGCTGTTGCAGTTCGTTCATACGTCCATAGCGCAGCTCCGCGGCTCGTTGCAGATCATAGTCGCGTTCAGCCTGCTCGATATCGGTGCGCAACTGTTCGCTCTCTTCCTTCAGAGTGCGCAGGGCCTGGATTGCAGAGCGTTCGGCCTGCCAGCGGATTGAGAGTTCAGAGCTGGACTCCTGCAGGTCAGCCAGCTCTTTTTCGAGGGCAGCCAGCCGTTGCTTACTGGCCTCGTCGGACTCCTTGCGCAGGGCTTCGCGTTCGATCTCCAGTTGCATCAGCTGGCGGTCGAGTTCGTCGAGCTTCTTTGGTTTGGAGTCGATCTGCATCCGCAGCCTGCTGGCAGCCTCATCGACCAGATCGATGGCCTTGTCGGGCAGCTGGCGGTCGCTGATGTAGCGGTGGCTGAGCTGGGCGGCAGCGATGACGGCGCTATCGGTGACGCGCACGCCGTGATGGACTTCGTAGCGCTCCTTCAGCCCGCGCAGGATCGAGACGGTATCCTCCACCGACGGTTCGCCCACGAAGACGGGCTGGAAGCGTCGTTCGAGGGCGGCATCTTTCTCGATATATTTGCGGTATTCATCCAAGGTTGTGGCGCCGATGGCATGAAGCTCGCCGCGGGCAAGCATGGGCTTGAGCATATTGGAGGCGTCCATTGAGCCTTCGGCTGCGCCGGCGCCCACGAGGGTGTGCATTTCGTCGATGAACAGCAGGACTTCGCCATCGGCGTCGCGGATTTCGTTGAGGACGGCCTTGAGCCGCTCCTCGAACTCGCCGCGGTACTTGGCTCCGGCCACCAGCGCGCCAAGGTCCAAGGCAACGAGCCGCTTATTTTTGAGCGTAGTGGGCACATCGCCGTTGATGATGCGCTGCGCCAAGCCTTCAGCGATAGCGGTCTTGCCTACGCCGGGCTCGCCGATCAGGACGGGGTTGTTCTTGGTGCGGCGGCTGAGGATCTGCACGACGCGGCGGATTTCCTGATCACGGCCGATGATGGGATCGAGGTTGCCTTTGGCTGCCTCGGCGGTCAGGTCGCGGCCGTATTTGACCAAGGCTTCGTACTGGGCTTCGGGTGTCTGGCTGGTGACGCGCTGACTGCCGCGCACGGCAGCCAACCCCTGCATGATGCCGTTGTAGTCGATGCCGTGACGTTCCAGTAGTTGACGGAGATCGCCGTTGCGGGCCGAGGCCATCGCCATGAGGAGATGCTCGGTTGAGGTGTACTCGTCCTTCATGTTGGCGGCGATGGTTTCCGCTTCTTCCAGAAGCTGCGCCATTTCACGTCCCATGCGGGTTTCCACTGTACCGCCGCTGACACGGGATTTGGCGGCCAGGAGCTGTTCCAAGCCGGTGCGAAGGCTTTCTTTGTCTCCGCCCATGCGATCGATTACTGCGGGTACGACGCCCCCTTGCTGGCGCAGGAGCGCGAGCAGGAGATGCTCGGGGTCAATACTGGCGTGTTTGTATTCGCGGGCCTCGTTCTGGGCCTCGATAATTGCTTCGCGTGCCTTTTCAGTCAGGCGCTCGAATCTCATTGAATTCTCCTTTCCGATTGCGCTTTATGTCGTAACAGGCGCATCAGGTCCCTTTCCGGACCGGTGTTGCGTGTGCAAGTATGTTTTCAGTATATTCGGCGTTCATCACAGGCACGTTTGCGGAGTGTAAGAAAAAGATAAGCGGGCAAGTTCAGGCACTGCTCTCGCTATGGAAAGGGACGAAAATGATGTGGAATGGAGGTTGGAATTCGGTTGGGGGCAGGGCTACTAGTGGGCAGCGGAGGCGCTGATTAGCAGGAGGCGCAGGGCGGCAGGTTGGACCGGGTCGTTCAGTTATAAGAATGCGGTAAGGCCAAGCAGCGCGCCGCTCAGGAAAAAGAGGAGGGCTCCCATTGCCAGAACGATGTAGAGCGGACGGCTGGCACGCAACAGGGGTCGCCGCCACAGGAGCGGGACAAGCGAGAGAGCGATCAGCAGCGCGCCGACCAACGATTGCGCGGGCAACCTGGGGATCGGGTTGCGCCAGGGGGAGCGGGTGATGTCCTGTTCAGTCTCTGCTGAGGGAACGGGCACTGTAATCTCCGCCAAGACGTCGTTCATGCCCCGGCGGCGCACGTATACCGACAGGTTCCAGTTGCCGTCCAGGTTGAGGAAGGCGCCCTCGGCGGCGAAGGCATCCTCGCCGAGGTCGACCAGATCGAGGCGCGCTTGTCCCATTTGGCCCGACTCGTGGGTGAAGAAAAGGCGCACCAGCTGGACTTCACCGATGTCTGAGGAGTCGGGATGGGAGAGATGAACCCAATAGCGGTTGTGGCCGACCCGATTGGGGGTGACCTGCAGGTGGATAGCGAGGTCGCTGACGTAGGCCATTTTGTTGAAGGGCAGGGAAGACGCAACGGCCGATGTTGGCAGGGAGATGTTTGGCGTAGGTGTCTGTACAAGGACGGCAACCGACACAAACAGGACAGCGGCCATGGCTGCCTCTACAGCCACGCGACGGGAGAAGCTGCGCAAGGTAGGATGGTGCGTGACGGTCTCTTCGGCCTTCTGTACGGAGCGATTGTTGAGGAAGGCCAGCGTGAGGATGGCGGCGACAATCGCCAGTTTTATGAGAAGAACCTGCCCATAGGTGGTACTGAAGAGGCTGCCGACATTCGGTAACTGCACGAAGCTGCTGAAAAGACCGGTCAATGCCAGCACAAATACGGCGATCTGCGCGCTGAACGAGAAGCGTCGCAGCAGGTGGACCAGGCCTACCTGATCGGGCTCTAACTGCAGCCGATGTAACTTTAGCAGTAGCAGCGCCAGGAAGATCAGACCCCCTGCCCAGACAGCGGCGGCGACAAGATGTGCGAAGTCGGCAGTGACGGCCCAGCCGCTGCCGAGGGCGGCGGCGGCGTGGCTGCTAGCGGCATAGGTAAATAGTGCGGCCGCGGCCAGCAGAATGGTCCATGTCGGCTGTGAGAAGATCCTGGGCCATTTCTGCTCTACACGGAAATGGAAGCCGGTCCACAGGCTGCCCACAACCATGATCGCTACAACCGGTATCCACACGTTCTGGTTGTAGAACAGCGATGCGCCCAGTCCCGTTACGCACAGCCCCAAGTAGAGCCGGAAAAGATTGGGAGCAGCCCGACGCAGCCGGCCGGGCGGGGCGGCAGAGTTTGAGGCGCCATTGCCGGACTGGGGAAGCGTAGGGGGAGCCCATTGATTGCGGACAATCAGAAGGAGGAGTGCCGCGAGCAAGGCTTGACGCATCAGGGTCAGGTTGCCGGGGCGGGTGGCCAGCAACAGCTCGGTGAATTCACCGATCCCGCCCAAGCGCAGTGCCTGAACGAGGAGCTGCAGCCAGCCGGCAGCGGTCAGACCGATTGCACCGGCCAGAGAGATTGAATGGGTGAGCCTGTCTACGGTAAGGCTGTAGCGGTCGTTCCGAGGCGCGACGGCGCTTGCCAACAGCAGGCGGATGGAGAGTGGGCCGACCAGCAGTGCGGCGCAGAGCAGGGAGAGCCAGCGGAGTATGGAATCGGCCAGAGGAGGAAGGCCGTCCTGGCTGCGGACGGTGATCTCAACGGCGGTGCCTGCGGGACGAGTGCCGTCGGGATTGAGGATGGTGAGTGGGAACGACCCGACCCACTCATGACCGTCCACGCTGGAGAGGGTTTGCCAGACTACGGTGTAGATGCCCGGTTCGATACTCTCCAGCGGCAGGGTCAGGTGGGTGGGGTCATTGGGGTCGATGCGCGGCGCGCCGGCCGGCAGTTCAGTTCCGCCGGCGGTGAGGATGCGGGCGCCGGTGAAGGTCTCTTCCAGCGGTTCGCTGAACCAGAATTCAATAGCCGCGGGCGGCTGTGTGAGCTCTGCGTTTGGCTGGGGGTCGGCGCGTACGAGCAACGCGTGGGCCAGGGCAGGCAGCGGCGACAGCAGCGGGAAGCACAGGAGCGCCAGAACTATCGCAATCCATTGCGTATTGCGGAATCCGTATTGAGAAAACTTGCCGCGACGGCAGGGCATCCGGTTCAGGCTAATAGTTCTGCCCGCGCTTTGCGAACGGTGAAAGGTTTCGACGATATCTGCGCCCCCGTCCTATTAGAAGCCCGCCTAGGAGCAATATGAGCGGTACTGAACTTCCCAGGCAAGGCAGACCCGGGCCCTGGTCGGGAGATGTTTCAGGGACTTCGGAATCTGTGTCGGCAGCGGAGGGCGTCTGTTGCGGCTCGGCCTGTTCCGGTTGGGCCGTGTCTGTGGGCGATGGCTGGGCGGCTTCGGTAGTGCTTTCAGGCGTCTCTGTTGCTGGGGCCTCTGCTGTAGGCACGTCGGACTGGATAGTAAACTGGAATTCGCCATTGGCGTCATCGCCATCGTCAGCGGACAAGGAGCGCCAACGGACAGTGTAGACGCCATTGGCAAGGTCCGGCGGCAGCGAGACGGTCATCAGCTTGCGGTCATCGTCATCGATGGCGAAGTCGTCCAGATCGACCCTCTGTTCATCGGGCCCGTATACCTCGAGGCTGTTTTGCCCTTCACGACGAAACAGTTCCTGGGTGAACCAGACCTGCACCTGCTGTGGGGCCTGGTGAACTACCTCATCGGCGGCAGGGACGGAGTGATCGTAGTCGGCGTGCGCGAGCACCGCGGCGGACAGAGGAAATTGGATAGTGGCGAGTAGCATCGCTAACCCCAGCAGCTTAGCGATACGTCTGCGCATTTGCGTGAAGTTCACCGGCTATTCTCCGTGGCTGTGGTCATGTCCGTCGTCATGCGTGTCGTTGGAGTCATCGTCGTCGTCGTTGTGGCCGTGGCTCTCGGTGTCGTCGTCACTGTCGTCGTCGTGGCCATGGCTTTCGGTATCGTCGTCACTGTCGTCGTCGTGGCCATGGCTTTCGCTGCCGTCGTCACTGTGGCCTTCTTCGGACGACTGGTCTGCCTGTTCGGGATCTTCCTCTTCAGGCAACTGTGTACTATTGAACCAGTCTGAGACGCTGCCGGAGAAGTGATGCTGCGCGTCGTGGGCGGCAGAGGCGAGAGGCACGGCGTTTTCAAGGTCGTCATCGGCCAGTGCGGCTGCGAATTGCGTAAGCGTTTCGATTAGCGCTTCTGCCTCTTCCGCCAGTTCCTGCGGCCAGTCGACTGCGGCAAGCAGGGTCACGAGGCGCTTGATTTGCCCTGAGTCTCCGGGCATGATGCCATCCCCGTCCTTAAGACGATTGTACAGGCCGTGGATGTCGATCTGATCCGACAGATAGACGGCGGCGATGGCGTCGAAGACGGGGTAGGCAGGTTGCTGGGCGGCAGCTTCTTCCTGTTGCAGTTCCAGTTCGGCGATACGGTTCTCAAGTTCGACGACGCGCTCGGTCAGGGATTCGAGCGTGGTGACTTCATCCTCGTGATCGGCGGTGTCTCCTTCGCTGGCAAAGGAAGGGGTAATCGCGGAGGCGGCAAAGTAGAACGCCAGGGCAATTGCTGCACAGAGCAGCAGGACAGGTATGCGGCCAGACTTTAGTGCTTGCAAAGCAGACTCCTCTTGAATTTAGAAATGTGCGTTTCTGACAGCAGGAGGGGATATATGTGCTGCAGTGTACTGCCATTATACCACTTGGCGGGCGCGTGAAAATTTCGAATTCTTAGTAGATGCGTAACTACTAAGCCATAGTAGTTGACCAGCCGGTCATTCTTGGAACCATTCGGGCTCTTGGTGACGCAACTGGTGTACAGCGGCCGCCATGCTCGCCAGCCGACACGATGCGAAGAAGGCACACGGTGGGTGAGGCATGTTTTTGTAGGGGGGCGTTGCGGGGGCGCAGCCCCTGCACAAGGGAGGGCCGAAGGCCCGACCGCCCAGATAGACGTTAAAGCCCGCGGGCATATACACACGGGGTGTGCGGGAGGATGTGGCTGCGATCCGGAATCCCGGCGCCGGGAGGGGCTGTCGCTCAAGATTGACCGGAAACCGGTGAAGGGGACATTACCGGCAGAATTCCAGACCAAGGATGTCGAGGTCGTTGTTTTCTATCTGCCGGAGGCTGGCAGGTATACATCCCGTCAGTTTGTTGCCGGCAAGATACAAGGTAGACAGGCTAGACAGATTGCTCATTTCCGGAGGAATTGGCCCGGACAGCTCGTTGCCGGAGAGATCCAACTCTTCCAAATGTACGAGGTTGCCAATGCGGGGAGGCAGTGCGCCAGCAAGCCTATTGTCAGAAAGATCGATGGCCGTAACACGTCCGGCTTCGTCGGTGGATACCCCATACCATTGCGCGAGGGAAGTTTCTGACTGCCGCCAGTTGGTATTGTGCCCCCACTCCGGGCCGCCGGTGGCAAAGTAGAAGGTGGTCAGTGCCTCGCGACAGGTTGGGATGAGAGTCTGGTCGAGATCATCGACCCATATATCCAGCAGATTTGCGGACATGCAACCTGTGAACTGGTTGCCTGAAACTTTCAAAATCTGCAGGCCGTCAAACTCCTTCAGCCACCAGGGAAAGGTTCCGGTCAGATCGTTGTGTGACAGAGTCAAAACAGTCAGATTGGTGAGATTGCTCAACTCAGGCGGGATCGATCCGGTCAGGTCGTTTTCTGACAGTTCCAACCATTCCAGTTTGGAGAGGTTGCCCAGCTCGGCTGGAATTGGCCCACTAAGGAGGTTGTTCTGCAGTTCCAGGTTGGTCAGCGCGTTGAGGTTTGACAGCGCGGGTGGGATTGAACCGACCAGGCTGTTGCCCTGCATACGCAGTATTTTCAGATTGGTGAGGCTGGCCAACTCATCTGGAATCGACCCATACAGATAGTTTCTGTTGAGATTCAGCTCAATCACTTTTCCGTTCTGGTCGGCAGTCACTCCGTGCCAGGATGCGATAGGCTCGTCGCTTAGCCAGTTGGTCTTCTGCGCCCAGAAGGAACCACCGGTAGCACGAAAGATTGCAACCAATGCGTCTCTTTCAGAGACGGGGATCGGGGTCGCATTGCTTTGCGACGGGGCCGCTGGAAGCACGGCGGTAGGCGCGGGCGCCGAGGCCGGCGCGGCGGCAGATGTTTCGGTGGCGGGGGCCGCGGGCGCAGTGGTGGGCGTCGCGGCAGATGCGGACGGAATGCCCAGAGTGTTGGCGTCAACGTCAGCGTAATCGGACCCAAGGACGGTCCCGTTCAGTGCCAGGAGCCGGTAGGTGTACTGTCGGTCCGGCAGGACGGTGCTGTCAACGTAGTTTGTCGCGAGACTGGCTGTGTCCTTTACCAGGATCGAGAACTGGTCTATTGGATCGCCACTTCTGTCACGGCGCAGGATCTGATAGCCAGTGACGCTGCCGTTGTCCGCCGGCGCGGACCAGCTCAACGATACGCTATTTTGCGCGACGTCTGCCTGTAAGTCTTGCGGCTGACCCGGCGGCACAGTTGACGGCACCGAAGCGGAGTTGGAGGGGGAGGTGGAGGCGGATACGGCGACAGCCTCGACGGGGGCACTCCAGTCTCCATTGGCGTCTTGGTAGCGGGCGCGCACTCGCACCTGGTACCGCACTCCGGGATCCAGCCCGATGGCGGTGTAAGTAGGAGCCGTTGGAAAGGCATTTCCGGGTTCGTCACGGCCTGAAGGGAAATCTTCGCCCACAGGCGCCCAGCTGACGCGATAGTCGATGGGCGTCTCCGCAGGAACGTCCCAAGAGATTTCAAGAACGCCGGGCTGACCGCTTTCCACGCGTATCACACTGAGGGTCCGGTTGTTGTCTGGCCCGTTTACTGAGCTCAAGAGCGCGGAGAGCGAGGGAAGGGCAGCTAAGAGGGCCGCCAGCATCAGCCAGACGCCCAACACTATTATGGCTAACTTAACCTGTTTCTGTCGCAACATCGGTGCGGAGAGCCTAATTGGAGAGTAACGGCAGTAGGCAGGATTGTAGTATACGCTATTCCCAGTTCCTGCTAATACCGAGCGAAACGCGATGGAAATGGCATATAGCCAGCTCTCGTATCGGGCATGGGGTTCCCCCAACCAATTCAGCGGAAGACAACGCGGGCTGAATTTGCTTCTGTTCGCCTGGACGAATTTCCGGCCGATGGCGGGCGGCGACTGATGGCGGATGTTCTCTCGCGATTATCTTGCGCGGCAAAGTGTCCACGCACTTTGCAGGAGATAGCGGAACGGTCGCTGCAACTTTTCTCATGGTGTGCCATCTGCGTAGGCGACTTCGAATCCAGCGGCCTCCTCCCTCCGCCTGAGTGGGAAGGGATTGGAGGAAATCAAAAGAGGGAGAAAACATCACGGCTGGACCTTGAGTGATGCCGTCTCCCTCTGAATTCTGGTCGGGGCGAGAGGATTTGAACCTCCGACCTCTTCAACCCCATTGAAGCGCGCTACCGAGCTGCGCTACGCCCCGACACAGGCAGAAGTATACCATGCGGCGACAGGGCTGCCAAATCGTACGAAGCGATGCCCTATCTGGTTTATGACGGCAAATGGCCGGTCATCGGCCCAGACGGGAGCCGACGAAATCGGGGGCGCCGTTGCGAAAGGTGGCTGCAGTCATGCGCCTTTTGCCGGCGGGCTGGACTGCCTGCAGCGCCAACAAGCCTTCGCCGGTTCCCACTGCGACATGATCTTCGACCTCGACCACATGGCCGGGGGTGGTGCGACCGGCGATGACACGGCCCTGCCACAGTTTGAAGTTCTGCCCTTTCCAAGTGGTAAAGGCGGCCGGCCAGGGGGCATAGGCGCGGATCATGCGTTCGATGCGTGCGGCCGGCATTGACCAATCGATCTGACCGTCCTGCTTCTTGACCAGGCGGCAGACAGACGAGATGCCAGGCAGTTCGGATTGTGGGAACGGGGCGACTTCTGCAGCCAGCCAGCCCGGAATCGTCTCGGCAAGCAGTTCGGCGCCGCGGGCCGCCAGGCGCTCGCTGAGAGAGGCAGTGGTATCGTCCAACCGGACAGGGAGCCGGGCCTGGGCGAGCACGGGACCGGTATCCATGCCGGCGTCCATCAGCATGATTGTTACACCTGTCTCTGTCAGGCCATCGAGAAGCGCGGCGGTGATGGGTGACGCGCCGCGATAGGCGGGCAGGAGGCTGGCATGTACATTCAGACAGCCAAACGTTGGGACTTCCAGCAGGCGCGGCGGGAGAATCTGTCCAAACGCGGCGACAACGATCAGATCCGGGGCCAGCATACGCAGCCATTCGAGTGGGTCCTGCTGGTCTTCTGTGGGCGGCGCTTCGTTTTTCCGCAGGCGCAGCGGTTGCAACACCGGCAGCTGATTTTCCAGGGCGAACGTCTTGACAGGGCTGGCGACCAGTTTTTTGCCGCGACCGGCCCGTCGGTCCGGCTGGGTGACAACGCCTACAACCTGCCAACCTGCCTGCGCAGACGAACTGTGCAAGGCGGTCAGAGAAGTCAAGGCAAAGTCGGGCGTACCCATGAAGACGATGCGTGTCATTCCCGGGACTCTCGTCTGGGGAATTGCTGAAGGGGCGACCATAGATGCTATTGTAGCACATTGGACAGAGTGGTCTGGAAACTTTCGGCGGGTACCTGCGTAGAGTAGTTATGAAGGCATCCAGACAGAGCAAAGATTCCTTGGCCGAGATAGTTGTCGTTGTAGCATCAGCCCAAGGGGTCATCGAATCCCTCGATGTCTGAATGTCGTGGATGCGAAGCTGGGATCAGGGAACATGTGGCAGAGACAGTCAGGATGCAGGAGTGTTGGCTGTCGCATGTAGCCGATGGAGAAGAGCCGTGGAGAACAAGAAAGACGAGCAGCAGTTCGAAGAGGAGTCCTCGCAGCCGATGTCGGGTGAATCCGAGACGGCGAGCGCGGAAGACTCCGAGCAGGAACAGGCGGCAGGTTCGACTGGCGATTGGGAAGAGACGGAATTGCCGGTGGGGGGCGGGGCCGATGGTGACGGCTATGGCGAGCAGCCTGAACCATCACCTGCCGAACAGTTCACCGACTCGGCCCGCACGCAGGCGGGCGCGGCTGCCACTGCCCTGCGCCGCGGTGAGTTCATGCACAGTGCCGCAGTCGACGTAGCGGCTGACAGTGACGACCGTTTGATCGCGCTGCTGTGTTATGTGACGCAGGTGCTGATACCGCTGGTAATGCCCATAATTGTATTGTTGAGCGCAAGCAGCAAGAAGCGCCCGTTTCAGAGGTTCCATGCTACTCAGAGTCTGGCGCTGGCGATGACATTTATACTGTTTTTGCTGCTGATGAGCGTGGGGTCGACAATTCTGGCTTTCGTGCCAATCATCGGCTGGTTGGTTGTGATGGTCGTATTCTGTCTTGGCCCTTTGCTGGCGTTGATGGGTTTTCTGGCGCTGGCCTACTATGGTTACCAGGCCTATCAGGGCAAGCGATTCGCGATTCCAGGTTTAACGAGCTTTCTACAGGACCAGGGCTGGATTTAGCTGAATGGAGAATAGGCAGAAAAGAGGAGGACGCTCTTTTTTGCCCTTAGTCTCCGACCACCTTTTACGCTTAGAGGCCGGGCAAGCAATGGTGCTTGCCCGGCCTTCTGCGTTCTCAGGTGGTGTTATCAGCTTTTCGTCGGCTGAATGTCAGCGGGCTGTTGGGTAAGGGCATATAGTTCGCATATACTGAAGGGGAGGTTTGAGAGCAGATTGCGCTTCCCGGATGGACGCGACGGTGCCCCGTGACCGTGCAGAACGGTTTTCTGTAGAGGCACAGCTGTGATTTCCTTTTCTCAGAACTTCCGGAGGGGACCGTGTTTGACGAAAACATCCAAGAGTTGCTGCGTTGGGGATGGATTGTCGTAGCCGTATTCTTCTTTTTGACGGAGGTGTTCACCGCCGGGTTCGTGCTGCTCTGTTTTGGGATTGGTGCGCTCGGTGCGGCACTGGCGGCCTTTCTGGGCGCGGGTCTGGCGTGGCAGATCGCGGTCTTCATCGTTGTGTCGATAGCTGCCGTTGTGCTGGCGCGGCCTTTTGCCGATCGCATTTCGCGGCCGGGCGTACAGCAGATTGCCGGCAACCGGATGATTGGCAAGTGGGCGGTCGTCTTACAGACGGTTGACCCGATTGCCAACACAGGTATGGTGCGGTTGGAAAGTGAGAGATGGCGCGCCGAGTCACTGGATGGCGAACAGTTGGAAGTTGGAGAGGTTGTAGAGGTATTGGGCGTAGACGGCGTGCGTTTACAGGTTCGAGCAACCGACAGAGAATACGCGGATTCAGACGAGCAGGCCGAGTCTGCCGCATAACAAAGGAGAAGGGAAATGTTGGGAGCAGCAGTGCCGATTGTTTTACTGGCGATCCTCGCCCTGTTCGTGTTTGTGGTTGCCATTGCCAGCATACGCATTGTGCAACCTTACCAGAAAGGCGTCATCGAGCGGTTGGGGCGCTACCAGCGCACCGTTCAGCCGGGTCTCACCTTGATCATCCCCTTCGTCGATTCCATCCAGAAGGTGGACATGCGAGAACAGGTGGTGGACGTGCCGCCGCAGGAGGTGATCACGAAGGACAATGTGGTCGTAACGGTTGATGCGATCGTCTACTTTGAGGCGACCGACCCGGTCAAGCTTGTTTACAATGTGGCAGATTTCTACAACGCTGCCACCAAACTGGCCCAGACCAATCTGCGTAATGTGATTGGCGAATTGGAGTTGGACACGGCCCTGACCAGCCGCGATCATATCAACACCAGGTTGCGCGAAGTGCTGGACGAAGCCACCGACAAGTGGGGTGTGCGCGTGGTGCGGGTAGAGATCAAGCGCATTGACCCGCCGGCGGATATCACCCAATCGATGCACCAACAGATGAAGGCCGAGCGGGAAAAACGGGCTGCCATTCTGGAATCCGAGGGCGATCGCCAGTCTCAGATTCTGTCCGCGGAAGGTCAGGCGGAGGCGGTCAAGAGGGTAGCCGATGCCGAGCGGTATAAGCTGGAAGTGGAGGCCACCGGTCAAGGAAACGCGATTACGACGGTGTTCAACGCAATCAAAGACGCGGAGCCGGACGACAAGCTAATTGCCATCCAGTATCTGGAGGCGCTGAAGGTGATGGCGGACGGCGACGGTTCAAAGATCTTTCTGCCCTACGAGGCGACCGGGGTGCTGGGCGCGCTCGGCGGTGTGAGGGAGCTGTTCAACGACCATAACGGAAGCGACAACGGCAGAAGCTAGATGCCGAGGGCCAGTGGCCAGTAACACCAGTAGGCCACTGGCCCGGTAGAATTACGCCTGGCCGACGCGCATGACCTCGAAGATGCGGCGCTGAGTTGCTTGCGCGGTGGCGGCCACGATGACGAATATCATCACGGCGATAAAGATGAGAGTGAGTTGGGTGATCTCGCCCTCGGCAATGACCGGCAACATTGGCGGCAGGATGGCCTTGGAGTCGGCGGCGCTGCGGAAGAAGGGGGTGAAGAGGACGGAGACCCAGACGCCGATAACTGCACCGGCGGCGGTCCCGTAGACGACGAGCACCGCGTACTCTACGGCGAGCTGGATAATCAGCTGGCGGCGCAATGCTCCGATCGCCCGCAGCACACCGAATTGATAGAAACGCTCGCGCAGCGAGGCGTAGCTGTGCATCAGAAAGGCCAGCACGGCCATCAGCGCTGCGGCCAGGAATCCGACCGTCAGCGCCCCGAAGACCCCGACCCGCTCCAGTTTCGCCTTCTCCTCGATCAGTGAACCTACGACATCGTGCCAGCGCAGCGTTTCGATCCCACCGATTCGCAGCTTGCGGCGCACCTCTTCCCCTTGTTCATTGCCTGGCGCGCGCAGCCATACCTCATATTGGTAGATAGCCCCACCGATCAGGTGCAAGTAGTCCAGATTGGCGATGACAACGATATCTTCCTGCTCGACGGTAGGAAAGTAGTCATAGACGCCACTGATCACGAAGTCGGTTCGCATACTGATCCCAGGTTCCAGAATTACCCACAGATCGAGGCGGTCGCCGACGCGTAGCAGGTGCTCGGTCAGGAAGGCGCGCGAGACCAACACTGCCTCGGGCGCGGCGGCCAACCGATTCATGAGGCCGCCGAGCGAGTCGTCGGCGAAGTCGGAGCGGAACCAGGAGACGGTGGCGAACTCAGCCCTGTCTACCCCCATCATCCGTTTTGTCTTGCGGCGGGTAGAGGAGAGTCCTTCGATGCGCATGCCATAGTTGCCTACGCGAATGGCGCGGTCGGCATCGAACCTTTCGATAAACCAGGAGAGTTCCGGCGTCCAGGAGCCGCCAGTTTCATCTTCGGTGATCGGCAAGAAACGGAAGTCGCCGCCGGCCTGGTATTTTATGCGATCGACCAGCCACTCATCCATGCTTGCGGCAAGGGAGTGGGTATAGATCCCCAGGCCCAGGCAGATGATCACGAGAAGCAGTGGGTTCAGGTAGCTGTGCCCCTGCCGACCCAATTGGCGCAGCGCCAGATGGAAGACAGTGCCGGGCAACAGGCCAGCCAGCTTGTCGAGCAGATTCATCATGGGCGAGAAGAAGCGCATGACCAGGAGAGACGCCGTCAGTATCACGAGTGCCGGGGCCAGGATCAGGAGGGGGTCACTGTACAGTTCCGATGCGTCTTCCTGCGCCAGCAACGCGAACGCCTCTTGTTGACCAAGCTGTTGATAGGCGTAAACGGTGGGCACGATCAACAGGAAGTCGAGATAGGCGCGGCGCCAGAATGGTCCTTTGTCAGGACGGGCGTAGGTAGTTTCGTAGTCAACGATGCTGGAGCGGGCGGCGGAGACGGCCGGCAGCATGCGGGCGATGAAGGCCAACCCAAGCGCAGCCACAATTAACCAGACGTCGACGCCCTGCAAAGAGACGGGCATAGGGTCGCGCACGGTGAAATCGAGGAAGCTGTCGGTGTAACCCATGCCGCGGGCGATTAACATGCCGAGGCCCAGCCCCAGGGGTACGCCGAGAATAAAGAGCAGCCACTCTTCGACCAATACCAGCCACATTACGCGTACGGTGCCAGCGCCGCGGCTGACCAGAACCGATGTCTCCCGTTGCTGCGAGCGGGCGATGATGCCGGAAATCAGTACCAGGAAGTAGAGCAGAAAGCCGATTGCCGGCACGTTCATGCTAAGGAGGAGTACTGTGAGCGTCGTCTGGCGCTGCACGAAGTCCTTGAGTGGGTCGAGCGGTGAGACATCCAGATTGGCGCCGGGCAGGTATTTGCCGATGATCGTCATGCCGCGTTCGAAGCCGCGGGCGTAGGCGGCGGCGTAGGCCGGATTGAGTGTGCTATCGTCGAGAGAGATGCGCCAACTGGCGAAGCGGGAACTGCCGGCCACCATAGGCTGCACGCGCTGCAGGTAATCAGCCCGCCGCACGAACAGCGCCTCTTTCATCGAGATATCGGGGGGGCGGAACCAGAAGGTGTCGTCAGGGTCGCTGGCCCGCCAGAGGCCGACGATCTCCACCTCGATGCCGGGTAGGGCGGCCGTAGGGGCGACGCGGAACTTTTCGCCGGGCAGGACACCCATTTCGGCGGCAAGGTTGTCGTGCATGAGCACGGGCAGAATACCAATGGAGGCGGTTTCGCCGGTTGGGTCATCCCAGACCACGCCGGCAGTGATTTCCAGTGCGGGCGCGACATCGGCCAGGTATACCAGATCAACTTGGGTGAGGAATTTGCTCTCGGTGCCGTAACGATCGTCATCCTCGGGTGTCAGCATCATCATGCTGCCACTCTCGAGGTGGACGCCGACCTCGTCGATCGGAAGGCCGATTTCGGCGGAGAGGGTGTCGGCGACGCTGCGGCCGGCCCGTTCGGCGGCGGGAACGTCCATGGGTTTGCGGGAGGAGGGGAAGAAGTAGACGCGGGTCGTGAAGGGCGGACGCCCGGTACGTGAGCTGAGTGCGTCCAGTTCTTCGTTAAGAATTACCCTATCGACGGCTTGGGCGAAGAAGCCGGCGCTGCTGAGGAGGCCAACGGTCAGCACGATCTGGAAGAGCGCCAGCAGGGTCAACCCCAGATTGCCGGCGAGACGCTTGTAGGTGAGGACTGTCAACCCACCGATGAGGCGGAGTACAGTGAATAGTATGCGCACAGTGTTATTGAAGTAGGTTGTGCGCAAGGCGCGGCGTTCGTTCGGGACGCCTTACGCACAACGGCAAGGCACAACCGGGTCAGACGGGTTTCTTGGTGCGCACCGGTTCGCGCAGCATTTCCTGGCCGGGGCCCCACATATAATGTTCGTTAAGCCTTTCGTTGCCATCCATGTCCATCAGCTCTTCAAAGACTGTGAGGGCCTGATTATAGGTGTGCGTCTGGTCACAGTCCAGGGCGTTGAGAAGGAGAAGTGAGCGGTCGCCGGTATGGAAGGCGAGCAACTCTTGTTCCATTTCGAGGACTTCGGGCAGGATTTGGGTGTAGAGGATTTTCTCGGGCAGGGGGTCCACGCGGATGGGGTGGATGCCGCTCCTGTTGACAATGGCGGGGACTTCAACGACAACATCGTCAGGCACGCCGGCCAGCGCGCCGTGGTTGGGCACGTTCACCTGGAATTGGCCCTCGTTGTCATTGACCAAGCCGTCGATAATCGGCACCTGCTGCTCGTGAGTTTTCTCGGAGCCGAAGGCTTCGATCAGACTGGTGGACGGGTCGCTGGTCAGTTTGGTCATCTGGGCGACGCGTTTCTCCAGATTCTCTACAAAGTAGGGTCGGGCAAGGTGCGTGTCCGGCCCGCCCCAAGGCTGAGGGAACCACCACATTTTGGTGTCGATATCGGAATGATACCACCATCCGCCCCGCCGGGGGGTGTCACCGATAGGCATGAGGCCATACATGCGGTACATGTGGATGGTGCCGCGGCTCATCTGGATGTCGTGGGTACGTTCAGCGACATGGGTTTCCCAGTAGTTTTCACCTTCCTCTGCGATCCACTTTTCGAGAATCGGGTAGGCATCTTCGCCCTTGTAATAGAAGTGGTTCAGCCAGATGTTGTGATTGAGGCCGGGCGCCTGCCAGGTGATATCGGCGATATCGGTCAGGCCGAGGGTTCTGGCGATTTGATGGACGCCATAGTGGCCGTGACAGAGACCGCAGACTTTTATGCTCGAGGTGCGCGTCATGAGAGTGCAGCCCTCGTAGACGGGATTGCCCGACTGGATCAGCCAGGCGTCCGGGCAGATGTCCTCCATATCGTTGGTCACGCCGAGCATCAGGTCAAGATTGACGAAGTTGGTCTGGCGCATACGGCCGCCGTGATAGTAGCCGTGCTTTTCCATCAGTTCGCGTCCGTTGCGCTGTTTCTGATGGCTGCTGGCAGAGGCGGTGTTGATGACGAAATCCGTGTCTTGCAGCGCTTCGCACCGGTCGGTCGTGCTCTCGAAGCGGAGGTCGGCGCCTAGTTCATTGGCATAGCGTGCGCCCAACTTATGGATCATGTCGAGCCGGTCGGCGTCGATATCCATGAAAGTGATGAGACTGCCGTTGAGGGATTCCGTCAGGCAGATATCTTTGACAAGGCCGAGCGAAAACTGGGCGCTGCCGGCGCCGATGACGGTTAACTTGATTGGGGTGGACATAGTGTCTCCTTGTGAATTGCTCTTAGCACCTTCGATGGGCGCCCATAGCTAAAGAACCGGTTCCGATAGGTGGGGGAGCGCGCCCAACAGCTGCGAGCCAGGCGCGGGGAACAGTGATTGGCGCGCGTTGCACGTTTCCCCAGCGGCTCAGCTCGTCAGAATTTCTTTGCCTTCGCAATCTCGGCGTGCTCCGGGAGGTAGGGAATTTCCTTACGATCCCAGGCGGCGCGACCTTCGACCGCATGGATCCCCATCAGCTGGCGACGATACGGGGTGTCTGCCCAGTCGACGATGTGTTGCGGCGGGGGTGCGCTGCCCCACTTTTTTATCCAGAAGGGCATATAGCCGTAGATAAGAATACGGCGGTCACGGGAGCTGGTATTGGCCAGGCCCGAATGCCAGCACAGAACATTCCAGATGATGGCTGAGCCGGCCTTTGCAACGATTTTCTTGAGGCCGGGCATCCGCTCCAGCGTTTCGCCAACGTACTCGGTGCGGGACGGATATTCGTCATTTTTGTGACTGCCGGGGACGAGACTGAAGCAGCCCATGTCCGGCGTCTGATCGTCGAGGAAATAGAAGACCTTTGCCTTGAGCATGAACTGCGGATGCCGCCAGGCAGGCCAGTCGCGATGCCAGCCGGTATGGGCATTTGTACCGGAGTGATGGCAGTGGGCCACCATCTCCATCGTCTGAACGTCCGGACCGACAATCTCTTTGAGGATAGGCAGCACGAGGGGATTCTCGGCGATGTCCAGGAAAAGGGGGTCGTACTGGTGAATGTCGCCCATGGTGTGTGCGTCGGGGCCGTTGCCGTAGCCGCCCTTGAATGTCCCATTGCGAACGGAGTCTGCCCACGCCTTTTCGGTCTGGCTTTGAATGTCCTCGTAGGCGTCTCGAACGCGTTCGAGCCCGAACGGTTCGAGGGCGTTCTCGACAATCAGAAAGCCCTGCTCGTCGATGTGTTCCCGCTGTTCTGGTGTGAACACCTATACCTCCTTGAGATATTGCTGTTGGGTCTGTGAAACGCCCTATGCCGGAGGTCGGATAGCTGTGGCCAATGCAGAGGGAGTCCACTGGAAACCGGCAAGGGCCATGAACGGTCAGACTGTTCTCAGGTAGTCGCGAATCAGAAGGGCGGCGGTTGCGCCCTCGCCGGCTGCCGAGGCGACCTGTTTTGTGCTTTCGGCGCGCGCGTCGCCGGCGGCAAAGAGACCGGGTACACTCGACTCCAGTGCGGCTGGGTTCCGGTCTACAAAGAGATGCGGGCGCTCGTTTGATTCGTGGGTAAGGTTATGCCCGGTTTCGATGAAGCCCCACCTGTTAAGGCGTACGCCGGTCCCCTCCAGGAATCCCGTATTGGGCTGGAGACCGATAAAGACGAAGGCGCCATTCACAGACATGTGCGACTCATCCTCGGCCTGGTTATTCCATAGCCGCAGCCCGTTCAGTTGCGCCCTGGCGCCGAGGAATTCCTGGACTTCGGTGTTCCATCGCACTTCGATCTTCGGATTGCCTGACACGGATTCCTGGATGACCTGACTGGCGTGCAGGACAGGTCCGCGCACCAAAAGTGTAACCCGTTCGGCGAATTTCGTCAGCAGCAGACTTTCTTCCGCCGCGCTGTTGCCGCCGCCAATCACGGCCACTTCTTTGTCTCTGTAGAAGGGGCCATCGCAGGTGGCGCAGAAGTGTACACCGGCGCCGAGATAATCGTTTTCGCCGGGCACATTCAGGCGGCGGTAGCGGCTGCCGGTGGCAATCAGGACAGCCTGGGCACTGTACTCGTCGCCGGCGACGGTTTCGATGCGGTGATAATTGTCCTGGCGATGTATTGTGGCGACATCCTGGGCTTGTAGCAGCTCAACGCCGAACCGTTCGGCTTGGGCGCGTAGCCTCTGAGCGAAGTCAAAGCCGTCGACACCGTCCGGGAAGCCGGGCAGGTTATCCAGTTTTTCGGTGGTTGCGGCCTGACCGCCGAAGGCGGCGCGCTCGATGATGAGGATGTCGACGCCTTCACGGGCAAGGTACAGCGCCGCGGTCAGGCCGGCGGGGCCGCCGCCGACAACGATCACGGGGTAGTGTTGGCGGCTGGCCGTCGTTTTCAGGCCAAGTTTTGCGGCCAGTTCGGCGTTGCTCGGCTCGACGAGCCGAGAACCGTCTTCGAAGACGATGGTGGGAATGATGCGTTTGCCATCGTTCATTTCGATGACACGCTGTTCGGCGTCTGCGTCCTCTTCGATATTTACCCATTGATATGGGATCTGGTGTTCGCCGAGGAACTGTTTGCTACGGCGGCAGTCCGGGCACCAGAAGGCGCCATAGACGACAAGGTCAGGTGTAGAATCGGGCATGTAAATTGCCTCTCATACTAGGAGCGTATTCGCTCTGCTATGCCTCTTTGGGCAGGAACGGAACAATGTGCAGCCCACTGGTTAGATTTCTCTACTGTGAGCTGTTGTGACGGTCAAAGTTGAGGCGATGCACATTGCCAGCCGTATTGTAGCAGTTTGTCCGCGCCGAGGTCAATCGAAATGGAGGTTGTCGTTGACTCAAGCAGTCTAGACGGATAGCGGCAGCCTGCCAGTCTCAGAGGATGTTTTCCCAATGCCTATGTACATACTGTATTCGTTCGATGCGTACAAGTAAAGCAAAATGCTTTATACCAGTAAAGCGGTATGCTATAGTGATTGCTATGGGGAGAACACTTTGTACAGGCTGACGACCAAGAAACAGGGCATCAAGGCCCTTCAGAAGATGCCTCGCCAGAACGCTCAGCGCATCCGCCAAGCATTGGACAGACTGGCAGAGAATCCTGACCGGCGGGACATTGACGTGGCCCGGTTGGAAGGGCGGCCTGGGTTTCGTCTGCGTGTTGGCGACTTTCGAATTATTGTAACTACTAAGCCACAGTACTTGACCTGCCAGTCAACCTTGGAACCATTCAGGCTCTTGGTGACGCTATTGGTGTACAGGCGCCGCCATGCTCGCCAGCCGACACGTTGCGAAGAAGGCACACGGTCGGTGAGCGATGGTTTTGTAGGGGGGCGTTGCGGGGGCGCAGCCCCTGCACAAGGGAGGGCCGAAGGCCCGACCGCCCAAAATACAACAAAGAGGGGAGAAAAAACACCATTGCTCGCCTCGTTCAGGGTTGCGTATCAGGTGCGGCTGAGTAGTTACGAATTATTTTTTGAAGAGACGATGAAGCCAACTCAATTGATGTTTTGCGTGTCGTACCACATGGTCAGGCTTACAAGCAGTAGGAGGAAAACTCTCGTGAGAAACCTGCAGATTATTCATGATGATGCCGGACAACCGATGTTTGCCGTGCTCCCCTGGCGTGAATATGTACGTCTGGCAAAGGAAGACGCGGCCGAGGCGATCTTGAGCGATGAAGAAATCTATGATCTTGCAACAAAAGAAGAGAGCGAATCCTTTCCCATTGAAGTGGTTGACCGACTCTTGTCCGGGATAAGCCCGATCAAAGTGTATCGTGAGCATCGGGGCATGAGCCAAAAGGAGTTGGCCGCCGCAACCAACATCAGCCCGGTTTACCTTTCCCAGATTGAGACGGGGAGACGAGTCGGCTCTGCCAAGACGCTGGCCTCGATTGCCCAGGCGCTGGAAGTAAACCTGGGCGACCTTGTGTAAAGGGTCTTTGCACACGAGAGAGGCGGTACTGGGGAGCAGGCGGCCCGCGCCTGGAATCAGTCGAAACTGAGTTCGGCGAGGGCGATGCCGCTCTCGCCGGCGACCGAGTAGAGCAGATAGACTTTGTCTCCGTGCTGGTAGATGCCGGGGTCGCGCAGTTGACGGGCAGGTTCGTGAATCGCCCCGCGCTGGGACGGTTCCAAGGGCAGACTGGCACCCTCGTAATCGGTCTCGGGCAGCAGGATGGAGAAGGGCGCGGAGGCCTTCCACTCATTCCAGTCCAGTCGAAGGTCAATTGTGGAGCAGAGGATGTGCTCTGGGCAGTCACCGGCGCGGGAATAGAAGACGTAGAGGATGTCGTCGCGCACGAGCAGGGCGGTATGCCTCTGGTTGATGTCAAAGAGGACCGGTCCCGGTTCGAAATTTGTATGTCCGTCGCGGCTGCGGAAAACTATGCCGGGCATACCCAGGGCGTAAACCCAGCCGTCGGCGGCATCGGGATAACGGAAGACCCTAAAATAGCTAGGACCGAAGATCTCCTTGTCGGAGCTAAAATTGATACCATCCTCAGAAGTGGCCAACAGCGAACGCTGTCCATTCAGAGTGGGATACCGTTGCTTCAGGGGATCGGCTTCAAGATCTTGCGGCCGCACAAACGGTCCGTGATAGTACATCAGAATGCGGCGGTTCTCTTCGTCGATATGCATGTCAGGGCTGGCGATATGGTTATAACAGGGGGTCTGCTCCAGGCGCAGCGTACCGGGCGCGTAAACGGTCCACGGGCCTGTCAAGTCGTCGGCATAGGCCAAGCGGATAGATGCGCCCTGATGATGGGCGAAGTAGAGGTAGTATTGGCCTAGTGGATTCGGCAGCCAGTCGGGTGCACGCAAGAGTGACGGCCCGTTGATGTTTGCGCCGAGGGATTCGTCGAGGGCAGGTGTGATGATGGGGTTGGTAGAGAAGCGTTTGGCTCGCATGTTTATCCTTTAAGACAGTTGCTCAAAATGACAATGTCAGGTTATGGATCATGAGGCTGCAATATCCCTTTCTCAAAAGTGTAGGGCCCGGTCTGCACCTGTTCGGCAACATGGTCGCCCTGGGCAATTGGGATGCGGCGACCGGTATCAAGCCGATACAGGCCTGTCAGCAGATGATACTCGCCATCGGCGATGTCGGATGGAATCGGAAGCATATAGTAGTTCAGAATCAGATCACCATCTCGCCACTGTGTTGGCGGGTGTCCGAGGCCATCGACTTGCGTCATCTTATCGCCTGCGCCATTTACCAGATGATTGAAAACGCTCAGTTGATCAGGCAATTCGGCCGGCCGCTGGTGAACTTGCCAGCAGTTGACAATTACAACGTCTCCACCGTCGGTGGGATGCAGATGCGTTCCAGCCAGCGTTACATTCTCATCAAAGGTCAGGGCCGTCAATGGCTTTTGCTGACAGATTTCAAGCACGTTTTTGAAGGGCAGTTGATATACCAACAGCCTTCCGGTGTCTCCTTCAATTGAAAGATTTGGAACTTTATGGCGCGCCATATTGGAGTCGATTTCCTGCACAATTGGCTGATCTTCAGATCCAAGAATCAGAATTGTAGGTTGCTGATTGACCACGACTGCCAGTGAACCGCGGGACAAGGAGCCGCGAACATGATGTTGCGGCCGCAAGGTATATCGTAGCGTTGTGGATAAACCACGAGAAAGGTTGACCATATAAACTTCGCCGGAATTCTGAATGGAGCGAATCGCTTCGGCAATCGACTTGACTCGAGCCACCGTCATTCCTTCGCTTTGACTGGAATGTCGCAGGTATGTAGCATGGTCGAACAGTTGCACGGAGGACTGGAGGAGTAGCCAGATCGTGATGACGGCCCAACATCCAAAGTGTGCCAGCCTGCCTCGAGAACCTAGCTTACGAACCAGAGTAGATACGTCATTGAGAAGTATACCAACCGCTATAAACGAAGCAGGCCAGATTGTCAATAGGTAGTAGATATACAGCTGCCCAGCAGGGCGGTACATAAACATTAAAGGCGCGGAAATCGATGCAAGTCCGATCACCATTCTACGCCATCGATAGTCGTCCGAGCGGCGGGTCTTGAAGTAGAAAACGAACAGATAGATGACTGCGGCTGCAGTCAACACTGACATGACTTGAATACTCAGGAATTGCACAACAGGATTTTCGTGGAGTCGGTGTTGAATTGAAGAGGCTTCGGCGTTGCCAAGATATGCCCTTTCTCCGTCTCCCATGACTAGCTCTTGCATCAGAGACCAGGATTTCAGTTCGAATAGACCTTCCGACAGAACGGCAGGCATTCTGGTCCAACTCTCGCCCGTTTCACTGAACATGACTGGAGAAAAGGCGGCCAGGAAAAGCAGCCCACCGACAATGAGTTGCCGTACGTTGCTGCGGTTGATACCGGTAACAAGAGAGATGGCAACAACTGGCAGAAGTGCGGCGGCGGAGAAATGGATCTGGATGCCGATTGCCCATACTGGCATGGCAAGTGCGCCCCACCACGGACGCCGGCCTCTCTGGTACAGCAGTAGGCAGGTCAATAGCGCAACCGTAAAGATGGACAGGACATTTTGGGCCCAAATTTTGCGCGAAAAGATCACCGCCCATGGATTCAAAGCGTACAGAGTTGTCGCGATGATTGCGGGGCCCAGACCGAACCATCGTCGTGCGACGACGTAGCACGCGCCCACTGCAAATGTATTGATTAGGGCGACGAATCCCGTTACCCAGTGCGGGTCCGAATTGAACAGCAGTGGAATCGTAAGCAGATAGGGGAATGCAGACGAATTAAAGATGCCAACTGAGGAGGGAAGACCTTTGGCAGTAAACGGGTCGATTTCCAGAATGTCCGCTGCCAGCTCCAGAGCATAACCTTCGTCAAAACTGAAACCGGCATTTTCGAGACCGGAAATGCGCAAATATCCGGCCAGCGCCATGAAAGACACGACCAGGACGAGATCGAGAAGAGTGGAGTGGGGGATCTTTCGCGTCATAAGCGTTATTTGGTCTGCCAGTACTGATACTGTCAGTTCAAATCAGGCCTGAATCAGACCACGAGTATATCTGTATAGAGGCAGCCGGCTGATCACTCTGCGAACCTGTTACCGAGCCGTTTCAGAGGTTCGTGGTTTTGCATTGAATTCTTTTGGAATACTGATTTGGCGGTTGTTGGTCGGGCGTCGGTCAGGCTGCGCCAGGATAGGGATACTCATACCAGTCCAGCAGGCCCAGAGGAGCGGCAGCGCCGGCGTAGAGTATCAGGGATGTGTATTTGTCGGCGAAGATGCGTCCGCCGCCGACGCCGTCGATGACTGCGCCGGAGGGATCGGCGAATTTGGGGCCGCCTTCTTTGCCTTCAAGGTTGGCCATCAACGCAGCGAAGGTGTTGGCCGCGACTTTCAGATAGCGCTCGTCGCCGCTGACGCGCCAGGCGTAGGTGAGCGCTTCGAGCGCATGGGGCGTAGGCGCGGTCCGCTGAAGGGACGGGAGTTCTTTGTAGTAGAAGACTCCATCGGGCCCGAGACAGTGTTCGATGAGATCATCCATCACTGACACAATCAGTTGCTTCACTCTTTCGTCGTCTTCGATGAGAAGATAGCGGGCAAAAGAGCAGACGGTCAGGGAGATCATGAAGGGCACGCGGGGCATGGTGTGGCTGGTATAAGGGGCGAGGAGCGCGCCATATTGGTCATGCCAGTCGAGGAACATCTCGATCAGCCGCTGGGATTCGTCGCGCCAGCGCTGTTCGCCGGTTCCGAGCCAGAGTCCGACATAGGCGCGCAGGGCCCATCCCCCTTCACGCACGGATGCCTCACCCAACTGACGCATTGATGGCAAGGCCATGTGGCGGAGAATATTTTCGCCGATTGAGTTGGCCGCGTCCAGGCTTTCCCTGCGACCGGTGAGGAAGTAGTAGTCCAGAAAGCCTTCGGACCACTCGTGGGACGGCGTGCATCTTCCGGTGGCGTGGTAGCGGGTGTGGATACGCAGGCCGCCATCGATCAGCGGGTCCGGATGGTGGTGACAGAAGTCTACGTCGAGCCAGTGTCGGGTGCTGACGAGGGCGGAATCGAGGGCGCGGCGCTGGCCGGTGAGGGCATAAAAGAGCGTGCAGGCGTGGGGGCGGTCATATTCGTTGTTGACCCAGACGTTTTCGCCGCCACCGCGGCCCTGATTGGTATAGCCGGAATCGGGCGCGTCGCCGAAATGCATCATACCCAGCGCTTTGGGGCGTCCATCGTGCAGGTTATTGAGATCCGTGTAGAGGCGACGGGGCAGATTCTCGGGGAAATAGGTCTCGATCCAGGTGTTGTTGGCCCGGTACCAATCGACCGGCAGCGAAGGTCGATCCGGGAGTTGGAACTGCAGACTGCGCTGGCTCAGCTCGTCGAGGGGGGTATCGGGCGCGTGGAAGTGGAGTTGGATGCGGTGGGTCTTGGCCATGCCCTGCAGGATCGGGGCAGGCGTTTCTCCGGCGGGATAGAGCCAGCAGGCGATGCCTTGTGTGTGGCCGTGGAGTCTTTTGGGGAAGTTTTGGTGGGCCTGGTGGATGGAGAGGCAGAGTCCGCCCTGCTCGTCGCGCCAGTCGGTCCAGAAGTCGCCGTAATAGGAGTCGATAAAATGCTCGTTGGACTGATAGAGCATCGTATCGGTGTCCAGGGTCTGTGAAACTTCGCTGTCGCTCTGGCTGATGGCGGTTTTGTACCAGCCTTCGCCCAGAGCGAGTTGGGGCGCGTTGCCGGCTTGCTCGGCCGCAAAGTCCAGGCGGAGGCTTTGCAGTGTTACCTGCTCCTTATCCAGTGTGTGGAGGAACTGGTGCTCCACTTCTATGTAGGCTTTGCCGGCGTAGGCGGTGATGCGGCCGCGAAGCTCCAGGAATTCGGATCCGTCAGGTTGCAGGTGGCGGCCGCGTACGAGAATGACGGCACGGAGCGGGCCAGCCTCATCGATCTCCAGTTCGACCGCGCCGCTGCTGCTATCGGCGGCGGCAGCATCGGTCTCCATTGTGAAACCGGCGAATGGTTCGGGCCACGCCGGTCCCCCGGCGAGGACGACGTCCTGCACGGGGAGGAAGCCCTCTCGGGGCACGCGAAAACGCAGTGGACCGGTGTCGACCAGGATGCCGTCGGCGTCCTCTGTCACCTGCACCTGCTGCGACGGCTGCGGTGCTGGACCAGAAGCAGTGCGGAAGTTGAGCGTCTTGGACAGGTTGCCGGGAAGGTCCGGTTGGAGGTGGACGAGCAGCCACTTGACGCTGCCGTCGGACCAGTGGCCAAGGGCGCGCTGTTGAGATGGCAACGCTTCGCCGTCGTCCTCGATGACAAGTTGGGCAGCATCGGTCAGTTTGCCCTGTGCAAAGGGTATGCTGACAGTGACCGGCTCGGCGACGCGATCAAATTGGGAGAGTTTCTCGAAATGGAGGGTGCTCACGATGCTTGTTCTCCTTGTATGCGCGCTCAGGCAGCTATCTGCCCGCAAGAGTATCCGGCTTTTTCAGTTGCGGGCAGACAGGTAGCGCAATTGTTCACGAACTCTTGACGAAATTCTGGGTACAGGGCTAGAGGTATAGGCGTGATCGTACCAGCAGTGTGATCTCATTGCAAGGTTGACCACTTTGCGCTCCGGGCAGGTCGTTGGGAGTGGTTGGGGACTCGTGATAGAATGGCTACAGAACAGTTGTATTATGCGCGGGCGAGAGTTTGCGTTGCCAGAGGAGGGAACATGGAACCCGCAAGGCTGGCGTCAGACGTTCCTCAGTCGCAGAAAGATTCATCCCAATTGAACGGGTCTACCACATCCGATGCTGCTGCGCCACCAGACACGCAGGTGAATCCCTGGGCGCCAGATGACGGGCGTTATGTCACTTTGGAAGAGTACTGGGCCAAGTGGTACGAGAACCCCTACCCTGACATTGATGTCAGTTATGAATGGAATAATGGCATATTGGAGGCAAAGCCTTTGGCAAACAAGCCTCAACTTGATCTTGGAAACTGGTTTCTCGACCTTTTGCGCCGCTACCTGGAAACACACGAGGTCGCCGAACTGATCAATATGGAGACCGGCTTTTTCATGACAATGGCAGACTCTCAGGAGCCGTCCGGGACGCGTAGAGCAGTTCGCAAACCGGACATTGGCATAATTCTGAATAGCAACCCTGTTTCTTGGGGACGAATTGACCAGCGCTCCTTTGCAGGCGTTTGCGACGCCGTCGTCGAGTTTCTTTCCGACTCCACACCGATAGAGGTGCGTCGGGACACGGAGGAGAAGACGAGAGATTACGCGCTGGCCGGGGTAAAGGAATATACCATACTCGATCCAAGCGGCGAGCACATGCACTTTTACCGCTTGACGCCTCAGGCACGATACGAGGAGATCCAGCCCGACGCAGAGGAATTGATCCACTCGGAAGTGCTGCCCGGTTTTCAGTTTCGGATTGGGGATCTGTGGAGGTTGCCGGGGCTGGCAAAGTTGGCTCTTGACGATGTGTATGCCGAGTATGTCATACCAGACCTGAAGGTCGCCGTCAACAATGTCGAAGAGGCAAAGAAACAGATCGAAAAAGAAGCGAAGCGCGCCGATGCCGAATCGCAACGCGCCGATACCGAAGCGCAGCGCGCCGATGCCGAAAATACGGCTCGCCAGCAGTCAGAGACACGGGTGCAGGAATTGGAGGCGGAATTGGCTCGCCTGCGCCGACGCAGTTCCTGAACGCATCTCGAAGCAGAAAATCCCTGACCCAATGATGACTATTTTTCTTTGTCGGCTCGGTAGGAGCCTGGCGGCGCATGTTCAGGTTGCCAACTCCAGAACCTGACGATCTTTTGTGTTGGCGCTGCAGAGGGATCCATTTCCGAAATATAGTTGCACAAAGAGGGACAATACCTCTTGCAGCTCTTCGAAAGAGCGGAGCTTGGGTCGTTCTGTCCCCCTCCATTCACCCTGTCATTCGAGGAGTAATCGATATGCCACCCAATATTCTCTTTCTGATGAGCGACGAGCACCGCGCTGACATCACCGGCTACGAGGGCGATCAGGTCGTGCGTACGCCCACGCTGGACGGTTTAGCGGAGACGGGCGTGGTGTTCAGAAATGCTTATGCAGCTTCGCCAATCTGTATACCGGGCCGGCAGGCGATGATGTCGGGTCAATTTCCGCGCACGTGCGGCTGCGAAATCTTTGCCCAGGACCTTCCTGTGGGCCACATGACATTTGCCCGCCGTTTCAGCCAGTACGCGTATCACACGGTGGCGGCAGGCAAGCTGCATCACACGGGGACGGACCAGATGCAGGGTTGGAGCCAGCGCATCGGGTCGGCGATGCAGGTGGGCCCGCATTTTGTCGCCGACCGGGACGAGGACTCGTTTGCGCGTCACACGAGAGGGCTGTCTTCGGTGAAGTGGAGCGACACGAAGGAGGTGCTGCGTGCAGGCGTCGGCCATTCGCCGCACATCGTCCAGGACGAGTATGCATTGACAGGTGCGCTCGACTGCATTGAGCAGTACTTCACCGACCCGTACTACGACCGGCAGCAGCCGGACCGGCCTCTTCTGCTGAAACTGAGCCTGAATCAACCGCACTACCCGTACTTCACGAGTGAAGAGAAGTTCACATACTATTTGAACCGGGTGGAGCCGTTTCTGGATGAGCAGGTGTTCGACCATCCTTTTCTGGGGCAGAAGCAGGTGCGGCCGGGCGTAGATGCCTCGTCGCGGGAGTTGCGTCGGGCCGTGGCCGGCTACTACGGTATGATCGAGAGAATGGACGAGATGTACGGCTCGCTGTTGCGCGCGTTGGAGCACGCGGGCCAGGATCTTGACGACTGGATCATCGTTTACACGAGCGACCACGGCGAGATGCTGGGCGAGCACGGTATCTGGGAAAAGCAGAAGTTTTTTGAGGCGAGCGCGCGCGTGCCGCTGATCATCCGCTGGCCCAAATCATTTGGCGGGGGCAGGGTGGTTGAGGAAAACGTCAACCTGTGCGATCTGTTCGCCACGCTGTGCGATCTGTGCGAGATCCCGAAACCGGAGGGGCTGGACAGCCGCAGTTTGGCGCCGCTTTTGCGCGGCGATGGGGGAGACTGGCGCAACGAAAGTGTCAGTCAGTTTGGGGCGCGCAATCTTATGATCAAAAGGGATGACCTTAAGTATCAATACTACGGCGAAGAGATGCCGGAGGTGCTGTTTGATCTGGAACGGGACCCGTCGGAGCGGCAGAATTTCATCGACGAGAGCCGGTATGCCGAGGTGCTGACCAAGTTCCGGCAGAGACGGTTCGAGTTGGGTTTCGGGCCCGGCGCGCAGGAAGGGTATGTGAATGCTGGGTATTGAGGAAAACTGATGACCTGGTTCGGCACGGCCATTGTGCGCATCGTGCGCCCGGACGAGGAAAGGGATCTGCCGGCGCCGGGCCGCGATCGGGAGAGAATTTCATGCTGAAAGGAAAGACACAAGACGAATGTATCCTCGACTCGCCGACCGGGGAGGGCGAGGAGTTTACTGACAGCGACCCGTGGCGGGTGTTTCGAATTATGGGAGAATTTGTCGAGGGCTTCGACACGCTGGCAGGGCTGGGCGCGGCGATCTCGATCTTCGGGTCGGCGCGTACGGAGGGGGACGATCCCAACTACACGGCGGCTGTCGAGACGGCGCGCCTGTTGGTGGATTCCGGGCTGTCAGTCATAACGGGCGGTGGGCCGGGCATCATGGAGGCAGGCAATCGCGGCGCGCAACAGGAGAACGGCACATCGGTCGGCCTGGGTATCGAGCTTCCTTTCGAACAGGGGTTGAACGAATACGTCGACGTGGGCATCGAGTTCCGCTACTTCTTTGTGCGCAAGTTGAATTTCGTCAAGTACTCGCAGGGATTTGTCATCTTCCCCGGCGGGTTTGGTACGCTGGACGAGCTGTTTGAGGCGTTGACGCTGATTCAGACAGGCAAGATCAGGCAGTTTCCGGTTGTCCTCTATAACTCGGACTATTGGGGCGGACTGCTGGACTGGCTGCGCGGCACGATGTTGGCGGCGGGGAATATTTCCTCCCCTGACATCGAACTGATGCGGCTGGCGGATTCGCCGGAGGAGGTCCACGAGTTGATCTTGCAGGGCCTGTCGAGGCAGGCCAGCTGGTGCGAGAAGTCGGCAGCGGCCGCGCGTGCGGCCACGCGACTGGCTCTGAAAGTGAGATGATAGGTGGCGCGCAGACGGAAGGGGCTTAACCGGCATCAGAAGGCGGCGTTCAGAGGCGGTGAACACCGGGTGCGAGGGGAGACGATCGACCTCCTGATCGAGATGGCGGCCAGTACGGACGCGGACGAACGACTTCATGCCGCCGAGAATTTGTGTCCCTGCCACGTGCGCAGGCGGGTTGAAGCTGCATGGGAGGCGCTATACCGGCTGATGCAGGATCCTGAGGTGCGGGTGCGGCGGGCGGCGTGGCATACATTGGAGGACGGCGGCTGCCCGAACGACCCGGCGCTTCTGCCAATCTTCGAGCGGGCGGTTGCCAACGAGACGGATAGCCAGGTGCGGCGCTGGGTGGAACGGTTTGCGGCGCCGGCTCTGTTGGAGCGCGACCAACAGGACTCGCTGCGGGAGGCCTACACGCCTTTCCAGGCGTTGGGCCGGTGCGACTTTTGCGGCGGGAAGGGTTGCAGAGTGCGTACCGAATACGAGACGGAACTCAGCGGTAGCGGCGGTTCTACGCGTTTCGCCCAGATTTGCCAGCGGTGCGATGGATAGTTGTCATAACTTTCCGCCGACATTGGGACGCGGCGGCGCATTTACCAGCCTTACTCTCTTGCCAGAAGTGTCCCGACTCGCTCCAAAACTGCATCAAGCAGCTCCACTGGCAGAGCAGAAATCAAGGTTGCACTTCTCGCCTTTCAGTCCATGCTCGTGACCTGATCTGCGAGAATCACCCCTGTCACCTCCACCCTATAGAAATTGCAACTTCAAAGGGATATTCTTTGACCTGATTGGTAATCGGACGGAGAATGGCCAGTCGTGTTTTGCCGTTATAGGATTCCGGTGAGAGTAAGATGGCGGGGCGAGCCCCCGCCTGTTCATGTGCCGTCTGAAGGGTAAAATCAGTCCAACTTGCATCACCGCGCTATGGGACGTAATCGGGCTTTGCCGTCATCCTTCACTGCCCACCGCAGGGCCGGAGTCCACTTCGGCGTGCAAATTATGCTCGGTCACCTGGGCAAGGAGATCATCTAAGTTCAGAGAGGATGGCTTCACTGGGGCAATGACTAACTCATCATCGCGCAGCGATAGTCTGACCGCTGAATTAGCTTCGAGTCCAAGCTGGGTTGCAACAGGCTTAGGGATGCGCAGGGCCAAACTGTTGCCCCATTTCTGCACGCGAGATTCCATATTTCCTATTCTCCAGAGCTAATTGCTCAGTGGTAACTACTTAGCCACAGCAGTTGACCAGCCAGTCTTCTTTGGAACCATTCAGGCTCTTGGTGACGCAACTGTTGTACAGCCGCCGCCATGCTCGCCAGCCGACACGTTGCGATGAAGGCACACGGTCGGTGAGGCCTGGTTTTGTAGGGGGGCGTTGCGGGGGCGCAGCCCCTGCACAAGGGAGGGCCGAAGGCCCGACCGCCCAAAATACAACAGTGAGGGGAGAAAGAACACCTTTGCTTTGCTCGCCTCGTTCAGGGTTGCGAATCAGTTGCGGCTGAGTAGTTACGCTCAGTGAAATAATCTTTGGTACCGTTGCTTTCGTAGATGCAATACGTATACCACGCGAGATGGAATCTGGCTATTTGCGCGTCCTGCCACACAGGGCCAGAAGGTATTTCATTTCTTCTTCCCCGACGCGGGCGATGTCAGGATTGCGGACTTGCGGGAACAGGTTGTAAAGCCCAACCATTATAGCAGGCGGGAGGTCGCAATAGGGTGTAAGGCCTGGGAGAGCGTGGTGAGAGACTCGAAATTTGGACTCTGTTACCTTCCTATATATAATAGCGCTTGGCGCAGAAATTGGTGAGACTTTTGACATGCTTGCGTCTCGTCCCCTACAGATGCTTGAACTGCATAGAAGAGCTCACATTCGCCAAGACGAACTTCACCTCTTTCCTGGTCATTGCCGACTTACAACGTCAGATCCTCCGAATGTTACAGGCACGATGGGAAAGGCCCTGCTTCTCAATATCAATGTGAGGCCAAGTTTTCGGATAAGGCCAGAACGGTTGAACGCCCGATAAAGCCTTCAGCGCGCGCTGCTGGCAGGCGGGCAAACCTTGGAGAACCGGCATGGGGCGTAAAGTCATTGACTTGAGCATGCCCGTACACAACGATATGGTGGTTTTCCCGCGGGTGACGCGGCCGACGTTGTTGATGTATGAAGATTGGGAAGGTTTTGCCAGTGGCATTGGCGCGGCGGAGCATGGTGTCACCTCTCTGACGGCACACTATTTGACCATACTAGGGGACCACGTTGGGACGCACATTGACGCGCTGAAGCACCTGGTTCCCGGCAAGCCTGGACCAGAAGGGATTCCGATCGAGTTTTGCTACGGTGATGGCGTGCTTCTGGATTTCCGGCACAAGGAAAACGGCGCCGGCATCACGGCGGCCGACATGGAAGAGGCTGTAGGTAAGATAGGATATGAGATTAAGCCGCTTGATCTTGTGTTGATCTGGACGGGGGCAGGTAGTTACAACGATGAGGAAAGGTACCTGAGCGAGCACAGCGGCATGACCCGCGAAGCGACATTATGGTTGATCGAACGCGGGGTGAAAGTGATGGGCATTGACGCGGTTACATTCGACCCGCCGGTATGGGCGATGTTTGAACGCAAGGAGTTTTGGGAGGCCCATCGCGTCATGAACGAGCATGAGTACTATCATGTTGAGAACCTCTGCAATCTGGAGCAGATTCCACGGACGCACGGCTTCACGTTATCGATGCTGCCAGTGAAGTGGGTGGGATCGACGGGTGCGCCGGTGAGGGCGGTTGCCATTGTGGAGGATTGAGCCGCCCACATTCGGTTGCGAGCGAGGCTTTTGTTGGGGGAAGCGTGATTTGGCCGTTGATTGCGTCGAGGTTCAATCTCAATTGGAACTATTTCTGCGGCGTATTTGGGCGGTAACATTATCGAGTGTCTGACGGAAGACTGTCTTTTGTCTTTAACCTTCAATTCAAGGAGAAAAGCATGAAAAATCTCAGTAGACGTTCCTTCCTGCAGTCAATGGGGATGGCCGGCGCCGGTGTGGCGCTTGCGGCCTGCGCGGCTCCCGCGCCTGCGGCCCAGGATTCGGCCGGTGACGAGATGAGCGGAGAGCCAGGCATGACCGGCGACCTGCAGATCTGGGTCCAGCACTATACACCTACGGAGAGTATGGAGCAGGGCCCCAATAACCCCCTTCCCCACAACATGATCCAGGTCATCTCAGATGAGTACATGGCGGATCATCCCGGGGCCACTATCGAGATCATCAGGAAGCCGGACAATCTGGCCTCCCACGAGTGGATCGTGACGCAGCAAGCCGGCGGCACTATTCCTCACATCGTCTGGACGCACTCGTTCTGGACACAGGATGAGATTGACAAGAACTGGTGGATTCCGCTGGATCCGTTCTTCGAGCAGCCCAACCCTTATGTAGCGGCTGGAGACCCGGGCAGCGAGCGCTGGCTGGACCAGTTCTACGAAATTCCCACCGAGGCGAAGCGCGGGCCGGACGGCAAGCACTATGTCGTTCCGATCGACTTGGTGACGACATTCTTCTTCTTTAACCAGAACGTTTTCGATGAGCATGGTCTGTCGGCTCCGAGCACGTACGGTGAGTGGATCGAGGTGCAGGAGGCGCTGCTGGAGACAGATACAATTCCCAACGCCCGGCTGGCCTGGTACGAGTCGCAGGTTGGCGCGATGCTTTACGCCAAGAAGGACGACATAATCAACGCTGACGGCGGCGTCGCGTCGCTGGAAGAGGTCGGCTGCGCCATGAAGAACGGGCTCTACAGCGCCACAGACCCGGAATATGGGGAATGGTTCCGGCTGGTCAAGCAGTTGATTCCCTATCTGGCGCCGGACTGGGCGGCAGAGGGTGCGGACTTCAACCGCAAGTTCCTCCAAAAAGATGTGGCTGTATTTGAAGACGGCAGTTGGCGCTTCGGCTATCTCAAGGCCGACCCGCTGGTCGATTTCGAGTGGAGCACTTTCTACGCTCCGACTATCACCGAGGCTGATTCACCGTATGCGATAGGCGAAGCGGCCCCGCCGATCGGTGGCGCCACTGCGGCCCAGTGGGCGCTGGCGACCAAGACGGAACAGGACGGAATTGTGCCGCTTGCGGTGGACTTCCTTCGCTACGTGACTGCTCCCCAGAACGCAGGCCGGATGATTTCGGAGACGGGCACGTTCCTGCCCAATATCAAGGGCGTTGACGTCAATCCCGATCTGAAGGAACCGTTGAAAGCCATCACTGAAGGGTTGGGCGAGGCCGGCATGGTAACCTATCCCGACAAGATCGGCACCGAACAGCGCGAGAAGATTTCGGCTATCTGGACCGACTTCAAGTTGGACGTCGTAACGCAGGACGAGGCCGCAGAGAAGATCAATGAGTTGCTGCTCGAGTACGCCGACGAGGCGATTGAGAAGAATGGCTGGGATTGTGGTTAATAGTTTTTAGTAGTCAGTTTTCAGTTTTTTGTGAACTTCGACTTGCCGGTCGAGTTAACTGAGAACTGGAAACTCAGAACTCGAAGTTCATGGGCGCAGGTGGGTTCCATGGGGCAATGCTTGTGGAGCCCACCTGCGCTGTGGAAACGGGAAAAGCGCTATGACAACGGAAGAGATTCGCGCACCTGCTTCACATGCTACGGCCGCGAGACCGGCGGTACCGCAGGAAAGGCAGGCCACGCTCGGGCAACGTATCTATCGTTACCGGTTCGTTTACCTGATGCTGGTCCCCACTTTTGCGCTGCTGCTGACCTTCAACTATTACCCGGCCTTTATGGGACTATACCGGGCCTTTTTCAAATGGGACATAGGTCTGCAGCCGGAGTTTCTGGGGTTGGGGAACTTCGAGAAGCTTTTCATCAAGGATGATATTTTCCTTAAGTCGCTGCGCCATGTGAGCCTGCTCACGTCATGGCGGGTGATCAGTGCGGTCACGTTTCCCTTCATTGTCGCTGAACTGATCTTCAATTTGCGGAGCAATGTACACAAGTACTCGTATCGCGTCCTGACGATTCTGCCGGCGGTGGTGCCGGGCATCGTTATTTTGTTGCTGTGGCAGTTCATCTATGATGGCACGCACGGCCTTTTGAACGCCTTCCTGGAGGGGGTCGGACTGGAGGACTGGCAGCAGCCGTGGCTGGGCAGCCCGAAGACGGCGCTTTATGCGGTGACGTTCATGGGGTTCCCGTGGGTGGGCGGTGTCACCGTGCTTATCTATCTGGCGGGCCTGCAGGGCATCTCAGATGAGGTGATAGACAGTTCGCTGGTAGACGGATGCTCCGGTCTGCGGCGAATCTTTGCGATCGACATCCCTCTTATTCTCGGTCAGTTCAAGCTGATCATCGTGTTGGCGGTCATCGGCGGCCTGCAGGGCTGGGTAGCGGTCTTTGTGATGACAGCCGGCGGTCCGGGAACGGCGAGTATTGTGCCCGGGCTGTGGATGTACAACAACGCCTTTTTGTGGAACAAGATGGGCTACGCTTCCGCGATCGGCATGTTTTTGTTTGTGCTGATTATGGGTCTGACGATCTTGAATGTGAAGTTCGTCAAGACGGGTGACTATTGAGTGGTGGGCGCGAGGTTCGTGAACAGGAGTTGCCGGGGCACCGGCCAGGGATAGGATTTGGGTCACCCGGACGACAGGAGAGTTGAGCGATGACAGTATTGGAAGGACAACCGCAACCGGTGCAACGTATGTCGATGGGCGCGGGCTGGCGCCGCGCTTGGCGCACGGGGGATTGGTGGCGCCACCTGGGACTGGGCGCTTTCCTGTTTTTCATGTTTCTGCCATTCATCATCACGATAATCATTTCGTTCAAGGATATTCCGCAGTTCGACCATTACCCGTTCACTGTCACGTTTCCGCTCCATCCCGATAACTATCTTGAAGCCTGGCGCATCGTCTCCCGCTACATTTTAAACAGCATAATCACCAGCGGCACGTCGGTGGTTGGCATGGTTATTCTGGCGGCGATTGCAGCGTGGGCGTTTGCCCGCTATCCTTTCCCGGGTAGAGATATCTTCTTTTTCGGCGTGTTGGCTCTATTGATGGTGCCTGGGGAACTTACGCTGATTCCGGCCTTCCTGCTGGTAAAGGACCTCGGTCTCCTGAACACGCGCTGGGTGTTGATTGCCCCTTATATCGCGGGCGGGCAGGTATTTGCCATTTTCATTCTACGGCAGTTCTTCGAAGCACTGCCGGGCGAGATGTTTGAAGCGGCGAGGATTGACGGCGCCAATGAGTTGCAGGTATTCCGGCACATTGGCATCCCGCTGTCGCAGTCGATACTTGGCGTCGTCGCCATTATGCACGTACTGAGCACATGGAACGACGTTATCTGGCCCCTGGTTACACTCCGCAGTAACGAACTGATGACCCTAACCATCGGACTCTATGCATTTCGAACCGCCTGGTACACGATTTGGGGTCCTCTGATGGCGGGTTATGTAATCGCTTCGATTCCTCTCATCATTTTGTTCGCCTTCACCAGCCGCCTATTTGTGGAAGGGCTTAGCTCCGGCGCCATCAAGATGTAAGCTGCTTGGGAGCGCTGCGGTCTCTCCTGAATACTTCAATGCGTTCCGTTTACAGCTATCTTGGCCTCTGGAGAATTGCTCTCCGGCGATTCAGTTCCGAACCGGTTCTGACGGTTTGTCTTCTGCTCGGTTGGAGCGTTGTGGTGGCGCTGGCATCGGCGCCGCCGATGTACACTGACGCGGCCAACCGCTCCCTCTTGCAGCATGAGCTGCAGACAGTACCCAACCGCTCCGCATTCTCATTTTTTTATCACTATGTAAAAGGGTCGAGCGTCGAAGGCGCCGATTGGCAGGACTATTTTGCTCTGAACCAGTACATGGAGACTCGCTACACGCAGGATTTGGGACTCCCGTACCGGTCGGACATGCACTATGTCAAGAGCGATCTGCTGCAGGTGTTTCCGGTTCGGGACGGGGAGTACGAACTGCGGGACCAGCCTCTTTTGCGAGGCTACCTGGGCTTTATCGACCATATGGAGGAGTACGTTTCGATTGTTGAGGGCGAACTGCCGGCGCTGGATAGCAGTGCGGGAGATAGCAGCGACGAAGTCGACATCCTGGTCAGCCAGGCATTTGCGGTCGAGGCCGGACTGCAGGTAGGGGAAAGATACACACTTTTCGACCCAAGCGTGCGTTTGCCCAACGGCGCAGTTATGCGACTGGAGGTTCCGGTACGCATTGCTGGTATCTGGATTCCGCGCGCGGACGGGGGCGCCACGTGGCATCTGCCGCCGGCATCTTTCGCGAACGTCTTTCTGGTACCGAAGGAGAGATATGTCGGGAAGATTGGGGCAATAGTTCCGCACGCGCTGACAGATGTTGGCTGGTACAGGGTGGTCAACGGCGAATCGGTACGCGCTGAGGATGTGGACAGGGTTCTGGGCAGGGTCAACTATGTCGACCGCCAGATCAAGAACCTTATTTCGACTGCATATCTAGAGCTTTCGCCTGTCTCTGCGCTGAGACGCTACCAGTTGTCAGCATCCGCCCAAGCAGTTCTCCTGCTCCTGTTCAGCATTCCCATTCTTGGGCTGGTGCTCTACTTTATTGTTCTGGTTGCCGACAGCACAGTGAAGCGCCAGCAGATAGAGATTTCGATCCTGAAAAGCCGGGGAGCAACGACGGGACAGGTCTTCTCCATCTATCTGCTCCAGGGGGTTACGCTAGGGATCGTAGCGCTGGCAGTTGGCCCGCTATTGGGTCGTGTGGTGGCGCAGTTAATAGGCGGGACGCGCTTTTTTATGACATTTGATGGGCAGTCACCGCTGCAGGTCGAGGCGACTGCGACCAGCATGACCTATACTTTTGTCGCGATCGGAGGCGCCCTTTTTGCAACCGTGCTGCCGGCGATGGGCGCGGCGCGGCTGGCGATTGTAGAGGCCAAACAGGAGATAAGCCGTCGCCAGCGCCGTACATTCTGGGAGCGCTCATACCTTGACTTTCTGCTGCTGGGCGTAGCGGGTTATGGATACTATTTGCTCAATACGCAGGGTCGGATCGCTTTTCTGCAGGCCAATGTTCCCACCGATCCGCTGGACAATCCGCTGCTATTTCTGGCGCCGGCGCTTTTTATTCTTGCGGTCGCGCTTGTAGCTGCCCGTCTTTTTCCTCTCATCGCAGCCGCTCTGAGTTTGCTGTGGTCGCGCCTGGGCGGGGTCTCGATGCTGTTGGCGTTCTATAACCTGGCACGAACGGGCAGGGTCTACACCAGTCTGCTGCTGCTGCTGATCCTGACGACAAGCCTAGGCACTTTTACAGCGTCGATGGCGCGCACGCTCGACGCGAACCTGGTGGCGCGCATTTTTTACGAGGTGGGAGCGGACGTCACCCTGACCGAAGGGGCGGCTTTGCGGATGTTACCTTCCGAAGACGGCCCTGTGGAAGAGGGGGAAGAGGAGTTTGTCTGGATAAACCTGCCTGTGGATGAGCACAGGCAAGCGCCGGGTGTAAGGGCGGCGACCCGGATTGGCGAATTCCCCGTTTCCGCGCGTGTCGGCAGCAGGCTAGTCAACGGCCGGCTCTTCGGCATCGACCGCAACCAGTTTCCGGAGGTCGCGTATTTCCGGCGGGACTTCGCTGATGCCTCGCTGGGTGCGCTAATGAATGCGCTGGCGCTGGAGTATGGCGGTGTAATTGTCAGCCAGTCGATGTTGGACACTCTTGGTCTACAGGTTGGCGACACCATCGCGCTTAGCGGGCTCGTCTCTGCCAGCAATGCGACATTTGATTTTCAGATAGTGGGGGCAATGGAATATTTTCCGACCGTCTACCCGGAGGACGGCGAATTCTTTGTTGCCAATCTGAACTACATTTTTTCGCTGCTGGGCCACGAGGTTCCATACAGGGTGTGGCTGGCCACGGAAGAAGCCATCGATCCGGAGCAGTTGACAAGTTCCTTGGATGAACTTGGTTACAGAATACTGGCGATCGAGGATGCACATTCGGAGTTGGCGGAGGAGCAGGCGCGGCCCGCGCGTGTCGGCCTGTTCGGCTTTCTTTCGGTGGGTTTCATCGCCGTCGCCATGCTGAGTGTGCTGGCGCTGGTGATATATTCGGCGCTGTCGTTTCGTCAACGATTCATCCAGCTCGGCATTCTGCGGGCGATGGGTCTTTCAACCAGTCAGCTTGTCTTTTCGCTTGGCGGCGAACAGGTGATGGTTACGACAGCGGGCATTGCTGCCGGCAGTTACCTGGGACTTCTGAGCAGTTACCTTTTCATTCCTTTCTACCAGATAGGGTACGACCAGGCAGATTTGATCCCGCCGTTCGTCGTGCAGATAGCCTGGGACGATGTGGTGCAGTTGGTGCTAGCGATGTTGATCATGGTGTTGGCGGCCGCGGTCGGCACGCTTTGGCTGCTGATGCGGATGAAGACTTTCCAGGCCATAAAAATGGGCGAAGCGCTGGCCTGACCGAAAGAATTACGAGCGTGGATCGATAGTCGGTGTCGCGCGAATGCAGTTGCAGACCATTAGCCATTGGAGGCATGATGAAAGTCGGACTCGACGCATTAACACTCAAGGCGGTCAGTCTCGACCCGTTGGAGCTTCTGGAACTGACCAGGGCCCACAGCCTGGAGGGACTGCACTTTTCATCCAGTCTGTTAAAAGGGCGCGATGATGCCTATATTGAAACGCTGGCGGCAGAGGCAGAGGCGCAGGGACTCTTTCTTGAATTGGCGGGTGCGGGTGTCAACCCAGGCCGGAGCGGGCGGAGCATTGCCGAGACGGTAGAGGAGTGGAAACCTCTTTTTGCGCTGGCCAAGAAGTTGAATGCACCGATCCTGAATACCTGTTTTGGCCTGCTCAAGGAGCGTACTTTTTCGGCCCCGACATTGGCGGAACAGATCGAGTTGACCATTCAGGTTTTATGTAAGTTAAGCCTGCTCGCCGCGGATCACGACGTGATGATCACGATGGAACTCCATGTCGACCTGACTTCGCTTGAACTTGTGCATATTATTGACGAGGTGGATTCTGCCCACGTACGCGTCAACCTGGATACCGCCAACGCTTTGGGGTTGCTCGAAGATCCTGTAGACGCGGCCCGCGTGCTGGCGCCCTACGTTCATACGACCCATTTCAAAGACACGTGCATCTACCCGACTTCGGAAGGGTACAACTGGTTGGGCGGCGCGCCTTTGGGGCGCGGCCTGGTCGATCTGCCTGAGGTCGTTGAGATTCTCTACCGGGCCAATCCGAATATCCACCTGAATATTGAAGACAGCGGGGGGTTTATCCCTATTCCGATGTATGACGAGGCCTTTCTCGAGAGTTTTACCGATCTGACGCCAGAGCGCATGGCCCGCTTTGTGCGCCATCTGTGGCGGGGGGAGCAGCAGGTTCGAGCCGGTCTCCATCCGCGCCCGGAGGAAAGCCGGGAGATTGACTGGGCCGCGGTGATTCCGGCCAGGCTTCAATATAATGTCGACTATGCACGACGTTTGCGCGACGAGACGGTGGCGCGCGTCGGGGATGCCAAACGCGGCGAATTGTGACTGGCTCGGGCATTAAGGCACTAACTTCCACCAGGGGAAATTCCAATGACAGATTACAGAGCTGCTGTGATGGGGTGCGGGCGGATGGCGCGGGGGCACATGCAGGCGTACAAGGAGTTGGGCATTCCGATCGTGGCTGGGGCCGATATCTCTGAAGATGCTCTGCAGGCTTTCGCGGAGGAGACGGGCGCTGAGGGGTTGTTCACCGACTACAGGAGGATGCTGGCTGAAGTTAAGCCGGATTTGGTGTCGGTGGTGACGCACGATGCGTTGCACTGCGAGATGGTGGTGGCGGCGGCGGAGGCGGGGATCAGGGGCATCGTTTGCGAAAAGCCGATGGCGATGGATTTGGCGGAAGCAGACGAGATGCTGGCGGCCTGCCGGGCGTCCGGCTCGCGGCTGACCATCAGCCACCAGCGTTACTATATGCCTCAGTACGCGCGCGCCCGTGAGTTGATTGCCGACGGCGCGATCGGCAGCGTGGTCTCGGCTGAGGCCTCGCTCAAGGCCGGTTGCCTGATGACGGACGGGACGCACACGATCCATATGCTGCTGGCGCTGCTGGGTGAGCCGGAAGTCGACCATTTGCTGGGGCAGGTGGACGGGCATGAAGGCTATGAGTATTACGGTCACCGCTGCGAAAACGCGGGCATTGCCTTCCTGGCGTTTACGAACCAGGTTAGAGCCAGCATGGTCTGGGGCTGGATGGCGCGTGAGGCGGCGCGAGAAGGCGGGATCAGACGGCAGCAGTCGTTGGATCCGAGCTGGAGCGACGAGCGCCATCGCTACCACCATTTCATCATTCACGGCGACGAGGGCAGGCTGGAAGTCTACGGTGACGTATTCAAAATCACGGATATCGAGTCGACGCCTGCGGTGCGCATCTTTCGGGGCAGCGAAATCGAGGACATAGAGATTGAATGGCCGGCGCCTGTGAGCGCAATTGGGCTGGAGATCAAGGATTTGATGGAGACGATCGAGACGGGGGCGCCGCATCCTTTGGATGGAGAGAACGGCCGCAAGATCACCGAGGCGATGATTGGCATCTATGAGTCGGCGCGGCGGCGTTCCATCGTCAAGTTCCCGGTCGAAGCGCGGGACAACCCATTCCTGGCGATGTGCGAGACTGGGGATTTCCCTCCACAGGGAGACGAGACCGGAAGACACGTCGCTCCGAACCCGCGGGAAAGATGGCGGGTCAGACGGGAATCATAGGACGAAAAAAGGAGTATAGGGATGGGCATTCTGCAAGGAAAGGTTGCACTGGTAACGGGTGGGCGCCGAGGGATCGGACGAGGTATCTGCCTGGCGATGGCGGCGGAGGGGGCCGATGTGGCCGTTAACGATGTGGAGGGCGCGGGACAGGCCGAAGCGGTCGCGCAGGAAGTTCGCGATTTGGGTGGCCGCGCGGTGGTGGCTATGGCCGATGTTGCCCAGCCCGACCAGGTGCAGGCGATGGTGGACGGCGTGGTTGCGGAGATGGGCGGGCTGGATATTCTAGTGAACAATGCCGGCGTGGAGTCGATCGTGCCCTTCCTGGAGATAACGCCGGAGGAGTGGGAGCGTGTGACAAACATCAACCTGCGGGGCGAGTTTCTGTGCGCGCAGGCGGCGGTCCGTCAGATGATTGCCGGTGGGAAAGGCGGCGCAATCGTCAACATCGGGTCGGTGCAGGCGGGGATGGTGTTGCCGGGGCGGGCGCATTATGCGCCGAGTAAACGGGGCGTAGAGGCGCTGACCGCGAATTTGGCGGTCGAACTGGCTGAACACAACATTCGCGTTAACTGTATCAATCCCGGGCTGATCGACACGGACATGACCAGCTGGGTGATGAAGGACCCTGAGATCCTGCCGGTTGTATTGGAGAGTATCGCGCTCAAACGTGCGGGCGATCCGGATGAAATTGGGCAAGTGGCGGCGTTTCTTGCCTCGGACAAGGCCAGCTATGTGACGGGGCAGTCGCTGTATGTGGACGGTGGATTCCGCATCATGTAGGGCGCCGGTGATCTGCGGCCAGCAGTACAACCGAACGTTTTTTGTGAGGAGAGGACCATGAAGATTGGCCACACTGGAATCACCTGGGGAATTCCAGGGGATGTTGAGGAGGCGTACCGGGATACTGCCGAATTGGGGTATCAGGGATTTGAGACTTTTGCTTTCATAATTCTCGAACTGAACGAAAGCAGGCCGGGAGGATATCGCGGCCTGGTCGACAGTTTTGGCATCCCAACCGCTGCCGCCTACTGCTACAAGGAGTGGATCAACCCGGAGACGGCGGCCGCCGATCAGGAGAGCGCCCGGCGGGAGGCGGATGGTCTGCGTGCGCTGCCTGGGGGTGAAACGTTGGTACTGCAGGGCGGTCCGCGGCCTGCGGTCGGTTATACGCCGGACCAGTTCCGGCGACTGGCCGATGCGCTGAATCAGATCGGAGAGTATTGCCATCAGAACGGGCTCGCGGTCGGGCTGCACCCGCACACGGGGACAGCTATCGAGACGCGTGAGGACATCGACACGATTATGGGACTGGTCGATGCGTCGCTGATCGGATTTGCGCCGGATACGGGGCAGATCGCAAAGGGGGGCAGCGACATACTGGAGGTAATGCGCACGTACCGGGACCGCATCGTCCACGTCCATTTGAAGGACTGGAACGGGAGCTACGAGCGGGATGGCGACGGCAAGGAGATCGACCGCAGCGGCTATGTGAACTACGAGCCAATCGGTAATGGGACTCTGCCCATGCCTGAGATCTTTGCCATTCTGGCGGAGAACGGCGGATTTGACGGGTGGATCAACGTTGAATTGGATGGGACGGCGCGAGCGCCGCGGCCGGCGCGAGAAGCGGCGAGGATGAGTCGTCAGTATCTTGAATCTTTGCTCGGCAGTGATGCTGCCTGAATCTCGTGAGGAGTGAAGAAAGAGGAGATAGCTGAAGACGCGACATGGAGCTCAGTTTCGTAGACGCACTTACAGAGGATGATACGGATGCATTGCGGGCTGCCCCCAAGGTCGACCTGCACTGCCATGCTTATTTCAGCACACGCCGCCGGAACCTGGAGACGCGTCTGGGATGCAGGCTGGAGCCCCCTCCGGCCAAGATGAATAAGCTGGGAGGAATGATTGTATACGCAATGGACGTTCTGGACCCCCACTTACGAAACCGCGAGACGATCGAGTTCGTGGTGGAAGCTGCGGTGCGCGACGCGATCGAAGACGGCGTTGTTGTGCTGGAGATGAGTATCGACGTCCGACGGGCCGCGTATTATACAGATGGTCTGGCGGGAGTGGTCAGGCATATCGGAGCGCTGGCCGCGCGGTACCGTCCGCAGATCAGTTTTCGCCCGGAGCTGGGTATTCCCCGTCAAGCGGCGGCCGACCCGGAACTGGTGTCGCGGGCGCACGAGGCGATTGAACTGGGCTTTTTTCAGTCGATTGACCTGTACGATCACCAGGAGGCGTGTGAGCCGGAAGCGGTTGAGCCGCTGTACGCGAAGGCAGGCGCGGCGGGCATGAAACTGAAGGCGCATGTCGGCGAATTCGGGGGCGGGGAAGAGGTACGGAGGACGGTTGAGCTGCTTGGATTGGAGGAGGTTCAGCACGGTATTGGCGCGGCAGAGTCGGTCGAGGTCATGCACTGGCTGGCGGAGAACCGGATTCGTCTGAATGTGTGCCCGACGAGCAATGTGATGCTGGATGCGGTGTCTGAACTGGCGTGCCACCCGATCCGTCTTTTGTATGACAGTGGTGTGCCGGTCACGATCAATTCGGACGATCCGATGATATTTGATCAGAGTGTCTCGGACGAGTATCGCAATTTGTACCAGGCAGGTGTTTTCAGCGCGGACGAGCTGGATGACATTCGACGGACGTCGCTCGATGGCGTCGTTAATCGGGTCGCTAACAATCTTGAACTGTGATAGGCTACCCACTGCAGGCAACCCCCACACCCACCAACAGTCACCCGACAGTCCCTTCATTTCCCAAATCGTTTAGAGGAGAAAGACGGTCATGTATGTCATCATCGCCCCTTTGAAGATCAAGGAAGAGTTTACGGAACGGTTCATCGAAGAGATATTGCTGGACGCCCAGGGTTCGGTGCAACATGAGCCTGGCTGTCTGCGCTTTGACGTGATCCGGGATGGCGACGATCCGAACAAAATCTGGCTGTATGAGGTCTATGAGGACGAGGCTGCGTTCCAGGCGCATATGCAGACGCCCCACTTCATCAGGTGGCGTGATACAACCGAAGATTGGGTGGCGGAACGGCCCGAAGGCAAAGCGATTGGGGCTTCTGTCCTCTGGCCGCCCCGCGAAGATTGGGACGAGTAGCGCTACTCTACACACGCCAAGAGTTGGTCACTTGCCAGCGCATGGGGAGGAAAACGATGTCCTTTACAACTCGTCCTGTTTTCATGGGCCGCCGCGGTGTCGTCACAGCGGGACATTACCTGGCGGCGGAGGCCGGCGCACGCATGCTCGATAGAGGGGGCAATGCGATCGATGCCGGCGTGGCTGCGGGGCTCGCGCTTAACGTACTTGAGCCACAGTCGAACGGCATCGGCGGCGAGGTGCCGATCCTGATCTATAGCGCGCGGCAGAAGCAGGTGTACGCGATTAACGGGCAGGGGTACGCGCCAAAGGCGGCGACGATAGCATGGTTCAGGGCGCAGGGCATCGACATTATACCGGGCGATGGCTTTCTGCCGGCGACTGTGCCGGGAGCGTTTGGCTCGTGGACGACTGCGCTGGAACAGTTTGGGCGCTTGCGGCTCAAAGATATATTGGAGCCAACGATCGAGCTGACGGAAGAAGGGTTTCCGGTCTATCCGGGGCTGCACGGTTCATTGACCAATCTCAAGGAGAAGTTCGAGAATGAATGGCCCAGTTCGGCGCGGACTTATCTGCCGAACGGGCGGGCGCCGGAGGTGGGCGAGATCCTGGCCAATCCGGATTGGGCGGAGACGTTCAAGGCAACGGTTGACGCAGAGATTCGTAACAGCCACCTTGGTCGCGAGGCGGGGATTGCGGCGGCCCGCGACTATTTTTACAAAGGGCCTATCGCCGAAAAGATGGTGGCATTCCAACGCGAGACGAAGGTGCGCGACGCCAGCGGTCAGTGCAACAGCGGTCTGCTGGCAGAAGCCGACTTTCACGAATACGTTACCAAAGTGGAGACACCGGTCACCTTCAATTATCGCGGCTACGACGTGTACAAGTGCAACACGTGGTGCCAGGGTCCTGTCTTCCTACAACAGCTGGCGCTGCTTGAGGGCTTTGACCTCGGCGCGTTCGAACACAATTCAGCCGACTACATCCACACGGTGGTCGAATCGTCCAAGCTGGCATTCGCCGACCGTGAACAGTATTACGGCGATCCGGACTTCGTGAACGTACCGCTCGACCGGCTGCTATCGAAGGAATATGCGGCGGCTCGCAGAGAACTGATTGACGCGCAGTGCGCGTCAATGGAATTGCGGCCGGGCGATGCGCCCGCGAGCACGCCCACCCATGCGGAAGCGGATCCGAACGTCTACACGGGCGATACGACGCACGCCGATGCGGTTGATCACGAAGGTAATCTGTTCGCGGCGACGCCGAGCGGCGGCTGGATACCCTCTTCGCCGGTAGTCGAAGGTTTGGGCTTCCCGTTGGGGACGCGGGGGCAGATGTTCTACCTGGACCCGAAGCATGCCAACGCGCTGGTGCCGCGCAAGCGGCCGCGTACGACGCTTACGCCATCGCTGGCGACAAAAGACGGCGAACCGTTCCTGGCTTTCGGCACGCCGGGCGGCGATAGCCAGGACCAGTGGACGCTGCAGTTCTTCCTCAACGTCATCGACTTCGGCATGAACCTGCAGGAGGCGATCGACTCGCCCAGTTTCCATACCAACCACTTCCCCAACTCGTTTTATCCGCACAATGCCAAGCCGGGCAGCCTTACGCTGGAGGCGCGCGTCCCCGAATCTGTGCGTGACGCGCTCGCGGCGCGCGGCCACAAGGTGACGGTAGGCGGAGAGTGGAACCACGGCAAGGTGCTTGGCATCACGTTCGACCCGAAGAGCGGTCTTATCTCTGCCGGCGCGTCGCCGCGAGGGCAGATTGCGTATGCGATGGGGCGGTGAAAGGGCAGTGGTCAGTGGTTAGTGGCTAGTGGACAGTCGCTAGTGGTCAGTGGTTGCGGTCACCAGCCGATGCGTATCAGACTATTGGAGGTGCAGAATGCAATCGCCACACGGAGTAACGGCTTCGGCTTTTCGGCCGTCGGTGATGGGCAGGAACGGGATGGTTACTGCAGGGCAGGCGCTCGCGTCGCAGGCGGGAATACAGGCGCTGATGGCCGGCGGCAATGCTGTGGACGCGGCAATTGCGACGGCGGCCGCGCTGGGCGTGGTTGAGCCGGCCGGGTCAGGTGTTGGAGGCGACGGTTTTATTCTGATCTATTGGGCGGAGACCGGGGAGGTCTCGGCTGTGAACGCGACAGGGCCCGCGCCCGGGGCGGCTACCCGCGAACGCTATCTCGCAGACGGCGGCATTCCGATGAAAGGGATCCGGAGCGTCTCGGTGCCGGGGTTGGTTGATGGCTGGCTGCTGGCGCATGAACGGTACGGCGCGCTGCCGCTGGAGGCGGTCTTCCGGCCGGCGATCTCGCTGTGTGAGGACGGCTTTCCGGTCAGCCATCTGCTGGCGAATGGCATGCAGGCGGAACATGAGCGTTTCGCGGCCGACCCATACACGCGGGCCATATATACGAACGATGGCGCGCCGATCTGCGCGGGCGGATTGCTGCGCAATCGCGACCTCGGCACGACGTTGGGCAAGATCGCGCAGGATGGACGCAAGACACTATACGAGGGCGAACTCGCCAAAGCGATTGTAGAATTCAGCCGCGCCCGCGACGGATTGCTGACAGAAGAGGACCTTGGCAACTACCACGCGCACTGGGCGGAGCCGATCCACGTCAACTATCGCGGCTACGAGGTCTACGAGATGCCGCCCAATTCGAGCGGGCATATTCTGCTGCAGGAGTTGAATGTTGTAGAGCTGTTCGATTTGCAGAGTATGGGCTGCAATACGGCCGAAAGCATCCACCTGATGGTGGAGGCCAAGAAGCTGGCATTTGCTGACCGTGAAAAGTATATGGCGGACCCGGAGTGGGTCGATATCCCGTTGGAGGGGATGCTGTCCAAGGCGTATGCCGCGCAACAGGCCGAGCGCATCGACTTGAAGCGGGCGGCCTTCGATGTTCCGGCTGGGGGGCCAGAAGCGCATGAAGACACTACCTGTTTCTGTACGGCGGATCGGGCGGGAAATCTGGTCTGCATTTTACAGAGCATCCAGTCGGGCTTTGGTTCGAGCCTGATCGCGGGCGAGACCGGCATCCTGCTGAACAACCGCATGACGTACTGGCACCTGGAAGAGGGGCATGCGAACTGCCTGATGCCGGGCAAGCGGGTGCGTCATACGATGAATCCCGTGATCATAACCAAGGATGGCAAGCCACTGATTACTTGTGGGACGCCGGGCGCGGATACGCAGGTGCAGACGAACCTGCAGCTGGTTACGCATATGCTTGATTTTGGCATGACGCCGCAGGAGGCGGTCTCGGCGCCGCGCTGGCGCAGCTTGCAGCACCCTATGGAATCGACGATCCCGCATGTCAGCTCCAACAATCTGCAGTTAGAGGACCGCTTAGCGGCGGAAGTACAGGAGGAGCTGGCGCGGAGAGGTCATGAACTCGAAATGGTGGGGGATTGGGGCGGACCGGGCAGCGCGCAGGCGATCATGGTGCATCCGGAGTCCGGGGCACTGATCGGCGGCTCCGATCCGAGGCGGGACGGGTATGCGGTGGGTTATTGATGGCGCAGCGATTTTCGAAACTGCGCAGCAGACAGTTCTCTTCTTAAAGGAAATGGATTGATGTCTTCTCCGAATATTCTCTTTCTGATGACAGACCAGATGCAGGGGCGGGTGCTTGAGCCGGACAACCCGTGCCAGACGCCCAATCTGGACAGGCTGGCGGCCAGAGGCGTGCGATTCCGCAGGGCCTATACGCCGAACGCGGTCTGTTCGCCGGCGCGAGCCAGCCTGATGACCGGGTTGCTGCCGCATAATCACGGTGTGCTTTATGTTGTGCATACGGTTGACGACGATCAGGCGGTGCTGAGGACGCAACATCCGCACTGGGCGGAGCGGCTGTCGGAGGCCGGTTACCGCACCGGTTACTTTGGCAAATGGCACGTGGAGCGTTCGAACGAACTGACCCAGTTTGGTTGGCAGCAACAGGGAGAATTGGGCGGCTACCGCGACGGGAGCGACATCAACTTCTCGTTGGAGCGCTATTTGGACAGCCCGCCCGGTTATGAGCCGAACCGTTTTTACGGGGTCTGTGATCTGCCGGCCAGCGAGCGCGGCATGGGCAAGAAGACGGACGCGGCACTGGGCTTTCTCGACACGGCTTTGGAGCAGGACGCACCCTGGTGTTGCTTTGTCAGTTTCACCGAACCGCATGACCCCTTTTATTGCCACGAGGACGCGTTCGCGCAGTACGATGTGGAGTCTATCCCGCTGCAGCCGAATGTCCACAACGATTTGAGCGGCCAGCCGAATCTGTATAAGAGATCGGCGCAGGTGTGGAGCGACTGGACGGACCGGGAACATCGCGAGGCTGCGGCCTGCTACTACGCCTCGATCACCGAGATTGACGAGCAGTTTGGGCGTCTGCTAGAGCGGGTGGAGAGTGCAGGGCAGCTTGAGAACACCATCGTAGTGATGACATCGGATCATGGGGATTTTCTGGGCGCGCACGGGCTGTATTGCAAGAATATCGGCGCGTTTGAAGAAGCGTACAACATCCCCATGGTGGTGGCTGGGCCGGGCGTAGCGGAGTCGGCGGTGAGCGACGCGCGCGTGGGGTTGCAGGACGTTGGCCAGACGCTGCTGGAGTTGGCCGGGGCGGATCCGCTGGGCAAGATCGACGGCCGCTCATTTGCGCCGGTGCTGGCCAGCCCGCATGAGTCGTCGGGTTATCAGCAGGGCTTTGCCGAATACTTCGGCGGGCGATATATTATCAGCCAGCGGCTGCTGTGGGACGGGGACTGGAAATTGGTCCACAATGGCTTCGATTACGATGAGCTATACAACCTGGCCGACGATCCCTTCGAGATGAACAATCTGGCGCAGGATCCGGCATGTGCCGAGAGATTGGAAGCGATGACGCGGCGGATGTGGCAGATCGTCGTGGAATCGGGGGATCACAGTCTCTTCAACACACATTATCCGTCGATGCGGATGGCAGCTGCAGGGCCAGGGTAGTTTTTTGTTTCGAGTTTTCAATTTTTCGGTAACTACCAAGCCACAGTGGTTGACCAGCCAGTCATCCCTGGAACCATTCAGGCTCTTGGTGACGCAACCGGTGTACAGCCGCCGCCATGCTCGCCAGCCGACAGGTTGCGAAGAATGCACACGGTCGGTGAGGGATGGTTTTGTAGGGGGGCGTTGCGGGGGCGCAGCCCCTGCACAAGGGAGGGCCGAAGGCCCGACCGCACAACTGCAGTGGTCAGTGGTCAGTGATCAGTGATCAGTAACTTCTGCGGTTGGAGGTCGGTGGTCGGTGGGTTGAAGCGGCAGGTGGGGGAGTAGACTCCGTTCGCCAGACACGATGCTGGGGAAGTGTAAACACGGTCGGTGAGGCATGTTTTTGTAGGGGGGCGTTGCGGGGGCGCAGCCCCTGCACAAGGGAGGGCCGAAGGCCCGACCGCCCAAAATACAACATTGAGGGGAGAAAAAACACTTTTGGTCCCCTCGTTCAGGATTACGAATCAGTTGCGGCTGAGTAGTTACGTTTTTTGTAAATGCGGCGATCGCCGACGCTCTTTAGAGCTGAGGCCTGAAGTTCAGACAAATGGGAGAGAAGGTTAGAGTCAATATGAACCAACCACTGACTGCCGAGCAGGTCGATTTTTTTCGAGACAACGGTTACTTGATCCTGCGAAAGGTGCTGGATCCAGAGTTGATGGCCCAGACACGGGACGCGTGGTGGGATGTGGCGCCGCCGGAGCTGAAGCGGGACGATCCGGAGACGTGGGTGGACGCGTTCGCTGACTCGCGTTATACGTGGAAATACCGCGACCGCAGCTTCGAACCTTGGATGATCGAGCTTCTCCACGGCAATCCCAAGCTGCAGGCCGTCGCCAAACAGTTGCTTGGCCCGGAATTGGAAACTCCAGAGCGGATCCGAGGCATCTATTGTGTCTTTCCGGATACGGATGAGATGCCGCGCCCGGCCCGCTTCCACGTTGACGCGCATGCATTCCACCTGGGTGTGGTGGGCTATGTCGGCGATGTGCCGCCCGACGGCGGCGGCTTCACTATCTGGCCCGGCAGCCACAAACATTTTTATCATACGTTCAAGACCGCCTACACGTTCAACCCATTGGATGAGGGGACGGAATATTGGGACACGGATGCGTGGCCCTCGGTGGCAGAAATCGAGCCCGTGCATACATACGGCTCTGCTGGTGATGTCGTCTTATGGCATCACCGCATGGGACACGGCGCCGGCCACAACCGGTCGCGCCAGGTGCGCCAGGCAGTCTTGTACGACTTCCGGAAAGCCGATATCGAAAAGGTTCAGGACGAAGCTCCGCCGGCCGATATGTGGCGGGACTGGCCCGGGATCAACGGAGGGTAATGCCGACTTGCCATGAAAATCACAGACATTAAGACATATTTAATGCATGCCGGTGTGCCGGGAGGCGGCTGGACGAAGCGCAACTGGTTGTTCGTCAAAGTATTCACCGATGAGGGTATCTACGGCGTGGGCGAGGCATCCGGATGGCCGCGCGTGGTGGAGACCGCTATTCATGACTTGAGCGAAGTTCTGATCGGTGAAGACCCTTTCCTTATCGAGCGGATCTGGCAGAAGATGTATCTGGCGATGATGGGGCACGGCATGACGGGCATCGTGGGCGGGGGCGCGCTGACCGGGATCGAGATGGCGCTGTGGGACATCAAAGGGAAAGCGCTGGGCGTGCCGGTCTGGAATTTATTGGGGGGTAAGATCCGTGATCGAATCCGGCTCTATGCGCACGCGCAGACGGCGGAACGGGCACAGGAGTTGGTGGAACGGGGATTCAGCGGCCTCAAGACGGGAGGCGTAGAGAACCCGATTGCCAAGATACGCACTTTGCGGGAAGCGGTCGGATCGGAGATCGACCTGATGGCCGACGTGCACGGCCCGCCCTGGTTCACTGTGCGGGACGCGATTCGGGTAGGACAGGCGCTGGAGGAGTTCGACCTGCTCTTTTACGAGGATCCGGTGCCGCCTGAACATGTCGAAAATCTGGCCAAGGTGGCGCGGCATGTGAATCTGCCGATTGCGGCTGGAGAACGGCACTCGCATATTTACGGCGTGAGGGAGCTAATCGAGCGCGAGATTGTGGATGTGATCCAGCCGGATACGGGACGGGCGGGCGGTTTGATGCAGATGAAGAAGATGGCGGCGATGGCCGAGGCCCACGGGATCGGCTTTGCGCCGCATGACGGCTCCTTGGGGCCGGTGGCGGAGATGGCTGCGGTTCATCTGCTGGCCACGCTGCCCAACTTTCTGATCCTGGAACATTTGGAGGATGACGCGCCGCAGCGGTACGAGGTGATGCAGCCGCAGCCGGAGATCGTAGACGGTTCGATCGTGGTGCCGGATACACCGGGCCTGGGTGTGGATATCGTGGAGGACGCGATCGCCCGCTATCCGTCCACGGGCAATGTGGCTACCCCGCGACAGGACGAATATGTCTACTTTCAGGCGAAGTACGGCCGGGCCAAATGGCTGGAGCAGTAGGGGGCGACAATCGGATCTTGCTTTAGCGATGTGTACACCGGGCCAGATTCACGTTTTTGGACAGCTTACGGATAGACGAATTGGGGAAGAATGACGACGAAATCAGTCCGAACACATGAGATTTCAGCGGACGCCAAAAAGAAGCTGCGTTCGGTTTCGACGGCCACGCTTACGAGCCAACTGCAGAATCATGGCTTTCGCAACACATTTTTGGCCGGTCTGTACCCGCTGCGTCCCGATGTGCCCATGGTGGGCTACGCCTTCACATTGCGCTATATTCCGGCTCGCGAAGATCTGGCGGATGAACGCTATGACAATACCAAGAACGTGCAGCGATTGGCAGTGGAGGCGGTGGGGCCGGAAGATGTGTTGGTCATAGACGCGCGCGGCGACGTCAGCGCGGCTTCCTTCGGCCACATTCTGGGGACGCGCATCACCCAGCGCGGCGCGGCGGGCTTCGTCACCGACGGCGCGTTACGGGATACACCCTTCTTTCAAAGCCTGGAACTGCCGACATACATCCGAGCTGCTCACGCGACAACGTCATTTGTGGCCCATCACCCAGTCGACATGCAGGTACCTATCGGCTGCGCCGGTGTGGCGGTGACGCCGGGCGATGTGGTCGTAGGCGACGCGGAGGGCGTGGTGATAATACCGGCCCACCTGGCGGAAGAGGTTGCCCACGGTGCGTACGAGCAGGAGATCAGGGAGGAGTTCTTCCAGGAGAAGGTGGCAGGCGGGGCCAGCATCATTGGGGTCTATCCGCCCAACGACGAGACGCTGGCTGCGTACGAGGAGTGGCGTCGGGCGAGGGGCGACTAGCAAACCACTTCTGAATTCTTACTTCTCCGGGTGCGCGTCGAGTTTGCGGCAGTTTTCTCAGAATTCCTGCGGACTTCACCGACGGTTCTTGTGATCCCCGTATGCGGTTCCTCAATTCTGACTAAACTGAAGGCTCCAGTTCCGCTAACGTCCTATCCATGTGCGGCTGAGAGTCAACTGATCGCAGCCATAGCTACATCCCAGTAACAGCCGAAAGAGGCCTTAGACTCTAACCGCCTCTCAATCCGCGCAGTTCCGCCTCAAGTTCTCGAATCCTAGACAGATTCGTGTGATGCCTTCCCCGGCCAAGATAGTTCGCGACGACATTGGCCGCAATCGCGATTACCATAACCACGATTACGTTGTTGAATAGTGCCCTACGCTGCTCCTGATCGGCTGTAAAGGAGGAGACTACGGTTTCGTCCACCAGATCGCTTTCTTCGGCGAGTTCGTCAAGCATCACAATAAGTCCAGTCGAGCTTGTAAGGAGCTTTGGTCCCTCAAATACCAACTGGCTGAGGGCGTACAACATCGCCACAATCGTAATGACATTAAAGACCACGGGCTGCAACAGGTTGCCTTTCATTTTTTATCCTCCTTGTCCAAGCGCTGCGATTGTACTTCACGTTGCAGAGTAAGACATGTAACTGACGCATGACAACATACAAGTGCTTCGCGCCGGGTACACGTACCACCATAACCGCTGTTACCCAGGATCGAAAGCCAGCATCACGGGTCTCCGGGAATTTGCGTTCGCACTAAATTGATGAACAGGTTGGGATGCAGGGAGTAAGAGGTCTTCTTGGGCAAGAGGGTGAGGGTCTACATTGACGGCCCAAGATGGTAACCGGAATCAAGCTACAGATGCGAGCCTCGCGGGTAGAGATATGAATCAGCCGGGCATCTGTCCTCCCAATGACGAGATGCGGGCCGCGTTTGGGAGTGGTGTCGTAAGAGAAGCAGTTAGGAAACTGGCTTCTTACATGGTACTTTCCCGGACTCCATCGAGATTCCGGGGCCTCGATGCAGTGGGTCTGGCAGCTGCGCCGACGCTTCTTCGGATATACGTCCGCCGCGGGTAATCGGAAACTTAGTTGGCTACTCCAGTGTTACGACTATAGTTCGTCCCATTTTCCGCGAAGAAAACAGGCTTGCGGCCAGCGCCGGGTTTCAAGGGCTGACCAACGGTGTACGATGCGCTAATCGCCTCGAAGGACTCGCAGTTCCGTCTCCAGTTCGCGAATCCTGGTGATATTGGTGAAATGCCTTCCTCTGCCAAGATAGTTGGCGACGACATTGGCCAGAATTGCGACGACCATGGTCACGACCAGGTAGTTGGCAAGCCGAGTGCGCTGGTCGCGGTCGGCCGAGAGGACTGAGATTATGGAGTCGTCCTCTAGGGAGCCATCTTCGGCGAACTCTTCAAGTATCTGGATGGCCTCAGAGGCTCTGGTTAAGCGTCCCGATTCCCCTACCATAATCTGGAATAGGGAAAACAACATCGCTGCAATGGTGATGATATTGAAAACAACGGGTTGTAGCAATGTGCCATTCACTCTTGATCCTCCTTGTCCGAATGCTGATGTTTGCCTTTACCTTACTATGAAGTCGGGGAAATGCATTGAAATTGTATCATCTGAATATGGCAGCGTGTCCGGCGGCGAGACTTTTGGCGTAGCGCCGGTGTTCCTGACCAGAAAAAATTACACAGTGAATGTGTAATTTTCTCATTGTTCGGGATCTCAATTCTACAAGAGTAAGGGCGACGGATCGTCCTTTCAGGAGCTGAACAGAGAGCAAGTTTTTATGCGTTCAGCATGTTGGTCAGCAACACTTTCGCATTTCCTGACGCGCGCCCGCGATGGCTGATTCTGTTCTTGATCGAGGTTGGCAGCTCTGCCAGCGTTCGACCTTGGTCAGGCAGGAAGAAGACGGGATCGTAGCCAAAGCCGTTTGATCCCCGCGGCGCGGCGGTGATAGTTCCTTCCAAAGTTCCTGTGCAGGTTTGGGCGTCGGCGGCCGGCCGTGCGATGGCAACGACACATTGGAAGCGGGCCGTCCATGGGCGGGGATGCGACTGCAGTTCCCGTAGCAGCTCTTGATATCTATCCTGATCGGTTGCTGCGGGGCCGGCATAGCGGGCGGAATGAACACCGGGCGCTCCCTGCAGTGCGTCCACTTCGAGGCCGCTGTCGTCGGCCCATGTCCACAGACCGGTCAGGTTGGCGTAATGCTGCGCTTTGAGTGCTGCATTGGCGGCGAAGGAGTTCTCCGTTTCGGCGACCTCCTCGCGGACGCCGATTTCCTCCAGATAGGTGAGTGCCAGCGGAAGGTCCGCCAGGAGATTGCGGTACTCGAGGAGTTTGCCCTGATTGTGGGTCGCAACTAACAGCCTTCGATTCATTGTAATTCCTTCCAGAGAACGCGTTCGTTCAGCCTGCCCTGTCGTTTTTCCACTACGCTGACGGTCATGCAATCACATATATCACAACAGTGCCAGTTTGGATAGCGGAGGGTCTCTCTCTTGCCATATCGCGGGTATGGGGCTATCATACGGGCGGTCGGAAGAGGCTCCTTCAAGCGACTTCTCAGCACCCCAAGACAGGAGAGAGTGGTAGTGTCGTATCACCCGTTACGCATTTTCAGCGGTTCTTCTCACAAGGAGTTGGCCCTGGAGATTGCTCAAACTCTTGGGGTGGAGCTCGGTCAGTCAAGCACTCGCCGTCTGCCGGACAGCGAGATTCACGTGATGATCGACGAGGTCGTGCGGGACCAGGACATTTTTCTGGTTCAGTCCTGTTGCCAGCCGGTGAATGATCATGTAATGGAATTGATGTTGTATCTGGACGCATTCAGGCGAGCCAGCGCCCATAGCGTAAGTGTAGTCGTGCCCTATTTCCCCTATGCCCGGCAGGAGCGCATGGCCCATGGCCGCGAGGCGGTCAGCGCCAGGGTTATAGCCAATATGCTGGAGATGATGGGTGCGCATCGGGTAATTTTTGTAGACATTCATGCGAGGGCGATCCAGGGGTTTTTCAATATTCCTGTTGATCCGCTTTCTGCGTTGCCGATTCTGGCGGACTATTTTCGCCAGGATGAGTGGAAGAACGCGGCCATTGTCAGTCCGGACGTAGGGCGGGCCAGCTTGGCGGGGCGCTATGCGCAGCTGCTCAATCTGCCACTGGTTGTCATGCACAAACGGCGCACGAGTGTCAGCGTCACTGAAACCACGCACGTTGTAGGTGAAATCGCCGGGATACGGCCGATCATCATTGATGACATTATGGCTGGCGGCAGCGTTCTCAAACAGATTGACGCTTTATACGACGCCGGTGCGGAGGGGACTGCCGCGTTTGCGGTTACACACCCGGTACTGTTGCCTTCGGCATTGGAACATCTTCAGGCTGATGATCGCATTGCCAAGTTGGTAGTTTCCAACACTCTTCCCGTCCCGCCGGATAAACGGTCTGAAAAGGTGGAGGTATTGTCGATTGCGCCGATGCTGGCCGACATTATCAATCGCATCCACCAGGGGCGAAGTATTTCACAGAAGCTCATCCTCATGTAAGTTGGAAAGTCCAGAATTGACCACATGCTTTTCGCGGCCGGTATGTGATTGAGATGGTTGCGGCGACCTGCGAGAGGTTGATCATCGTTGGTAATCGTCTGAAGAAATCCTGGATACGGAACCCAGGCCGGACCTACATTACACTTTAAAGGTACCGTTCACTACCTCAGCGCAACTGGAGTGACGGATGCCCGGAGAACCGCAAATGGAAGTCATGCAACGTTCCTGGATCGAAAGGTCTGACGAAGAAGAACTCCAACTGGACGACGCGAATGTCGATCCCGATATAATCGAAGATGAAGACATATATGTAGCGTCATACTATCAGTTGATGTGGTGGCGGTTTCGCAAACACCGGATGGCATTACTCTCCGGCGTCCTGGTTGTCATCCTGTATGGGATAGCGGCCTTTGCCGAATTCGTTGCGCCTTACGACCCGGAGCAGTCCTTTGTGCAGTACAAATATGTGCCGCCTGTGACGATTCGTATCATTGATGCGGAAGGCAATCTACGGAGACCGTTTGTCCATAAGATTGTGCGGGAACGGGATCCGGAGACGCTGCGCAACATTTACACTGAGGACAAGACGATTGTTTATCCGATCCGATTTTTTGTGCGTGGAACTGAGTACGAGATGTGGGATCAGTTCACCACCTCCTGGCATCTTTACGGGTTGGACGTTCCCCATGAGGAGCAAGGTGTCTTTCTGATGGGGGCTGACCGGCTGGGTCGCGATCTCTTTTCGCGGCTGTGTTACGGTGCGCGTATTTCGCTGACCATTGGCTTGGTGAGTGTAGTGATAAGCCTGGTAATTGGCATTTTGCTTGGTGGCATCTCCGGGTTCTATGGGGGGGCCATCGACAACGCTATTCAACGCCTGATCGAGTTCATTCGTTCGATACCGGAAATCCCTCTGATTATGGCGCTGGCTGCGGCGCTGCCGGCCGACTGGCCGGTATTGCGTCTTTACTTCGGCGTAACGATTTTGCTTTCGTTTGTGGGGTGGACCGGTCTGGCCCGGGTCGTGCGCGGTCGATTCTTGAGTATGAGAGAAGAGGATTTTGTGATGGCTGCCCGTTTTTGCGGGTCGGGTGAGATGCGCATCATTCTGCGTCACATGGTTCCCTCGTTTCTCAGTCATATTATTGCTTCCTTGACATTGGCGATTCCGGGCATTATTCTGTCGGAGACTGGTTTGAGCTTTATAGGACTGGGGCTGAGAGCACCGGCTATCAGTTGGGGGGTACTGTTGCAGGAGGCCCAGAATTTGCGTTCGGTCGCCCTGGCTCCGTGGGTACTAACACCTGGTCTGGCGGTGGTGTTGGCTGTACTGGCTTTCAATTTTCTTGGCGACGGCATTCGCGACGCCGCCGATCCATATGCTAAGTAGCTTAATGAGCAACATTCGTTAGTGGGAGCAGAATGCCGAAGCGCAGAGGCATGCTTTCCCAGGGCTTGAGCGACTGTTAAAACTGCTCTTTAGAGAACAGGACGGATTTCTCTCATGACAATATCATCTACGCAAATCGACAGGGTTGCCGACATAGACGGATCGGCCGATTCCCGGGAGATGCTACTGGAAGTACAGGGATTGAAAACGCATTTCTTCCTGGCTCAAGGGATCGTGCGGGCCCTGGAGGGCGTTGATTTCACCGTGCGCCGTGGTCAGACTGTCGGCTTGGTCGGTGAAAGCGGTTGCGGCAAATCGATCACGGCCCGTTCGATCATGGCTATTGTGCCCTCGCCGGGACGGGTTGTAGAGGGCGAGGTCCTCTTCCACCTGCAGAACGAGGAGAACGGCAGCGTAACCGATCAGGTCGTTGATATGACGAAGATTGACGCCATGGGTACGCAGGCTCGTTCTATCCGCGGCGGCGAGATTTCGATGGTCTTTCAGGAGCCGATGACATCGCTGAGCCCGGTCCACACGATTGGCAATCAGATCATCGAGGCCATCCTTCTGCATCAGGATGTTGACAAGGACGAGGCGCGCGCGCAGGCGATTGACGTTCTCAACAAGGTAGGAATGCCGCAGCCCGAACGCACGATCGACCGTTATCCCCATCAACTCAGCGGTGGTATGCGTCAGCGCGCCATGATTGCAATGGCGCTTTCGTGTCAGCCCAGTTTGCTGATTGCTGATGAGCCGACAACGGCGCTTGACGTGACTACGCAGGCCCAGATTTTGACGCTGATGCGTGATTTGCAGGATGAACTGGGGATGGCGATTATCTTCATCACGCATGACTTGGGTGTGATTGCGCAGATGGTCGACTATGTTGTGGTCATGTATCTCGGTGAAGTGGTGGAGATGGCTGATGTCGACACGATTTTCTATGATCCGAAGCACCCATATACGCAGGCGCTGCTGCGCTCCATCCCTTTGTTGGGTCGCAAATCGGCTCAGGGTATTACCAGCCAGCTGACTGCGATCCGGGGCTCAGTGCCGGATCCTTACTCGATCCCGGCCGGATGCCCATTCCACCCGCGCTGCCGCAAAGCGATTGCCGGTGTTTGCGACAGCCGCAACCCACCTCTCCTTGAACTTGAAGGCGGTCACAAAGTCCGCTGTGTGTTGTACGAATAGCGGGCCGAAACCGTTCCTGCGCTGGAATTTTGATCCGGGATCGCGCGTCGCGGCCTGTTTGCGGTGCGCCAGATTTTGCCAAGAAGAGATGACACATGGAGCAATAGAGATATGAGTACACAGTTAGACGCTCAGCCGACCGAAGAATCGAACGAGTCGGGGGCCGAGGGTCAAATGGCTTTGACGCCGGTCTGGCAGGAGTCCACTCTGCAGGCCGGCTTTGTACATGACTGGCTGGTGGCAGGGCCGCTGGCGACGCCGCTTACGGACATTGACGGCTATACAGGCCCGGATTTCAAAGAACTGATCGCAGCTGATTTCAGGACTGCGGCGGGGGAAGTCGGGAAGGCGCAGGATCCCGCAGTTCCCGGGGCCGGGGAGATTTTCGCGAGCGCTTTGGAGCGTCACAGCTTCGTTCCGGACCATGACGGGACGAAGTGGCGCGTAGTGCGGTGCCTGGACGACCACTTCGTAGATCTGTCTACTTTCCAGCATACGCCCCACTATCTGCAGTCATGGGCTTATTGCGTGCTGGAAGTTGGCGGCGCGCGCGATGTGACCTTTGCGCTGACGACAAATGGCCCGGCGGACATTTGGGTCAATGGAGAACACTGCCATCGGGCGGAGCACTTTCAGCACCAACTGCCCGCCACGGTCTCTTTTGCGGCGAGACTGAAGGAGGGGCGCAACGAGATTGGCATCAGCTTCGAGGCGGTGGCGTTGCGAGAGTGCCCGTACGTTATGGCCCTGCGTTTGGCGGACGACCAGGGCACCGGAAGCGCGCACGAACGACGAGGTGACAACGCGTTCGATGACTGCAAAGTGTTTTTGCCCACGTCGGTGAGGCCGGAGAGCCGGAGAAGGGAGCTGGAATCGCTATTCGAACAAGCATACCTGGATCGGGATGTGTACAGCCGCCATGCGAAGGTGACAGTACGCTGGCCGGGGGACGAACCGGTGACCGACGATTTTGCCCTGCGGTTGCAGCGCAAGGGTGGGCGCATCTATAGCGAGCACCATACAAAGGGTGAATCACGCGATGAGGTGGTCCTGGGAACGGCGTTTCAGTTTCCGCAGGATGATTACCAGGTAATGCTCTTCCCTAATCCCGAGCATTATTATTCAAACGACCTGCGCGTGGAACGCATGCTGGACATTCACATCGTCGGCAACAGTGAGTATTCGACTGAGCGGTACGGCACTTACCAGGGACGCCGGCGTGAAGCCCTGCTCGGCGCGGCGCGGCGCGGGGCCGAGGGCAGCATCTTTTCCGAGATTGCGGCGATGGAGTTGGGGATGTGGGACAATCTCAACGAGCAGGTCATTCTCGACAGTATCGCATCGATAAACGAGCGGGCCGATTGCAGCGACTTTGATCTGGTTGGCCTGCTGGGGATGGCGGGACGCTATATTGAAGAGGAGGGCTTCCCGCAGTCGCTGGTGGAGCCGCTGCAGAATTGCTTCCTGAACTTCCGATACTGGATGGACCAACCGGGCGCGGATGCGATGTGTTTCTGGTCGGAGAACCATCAGATTCTATTCCATACGTGTGAAATCCTGGCTGGGCAGTTGTTGCCTGACGAGCTGTTTGCGAATGCGGGCCTGACTGGCAGTGAGCACCGTGCGAAGGGTGAGGAGCGGGCCCTTTCATGGCTGCGAAAGCGGGCTGCGGGCGGATTTCGGGAGTGGGATTCCAACACCTATTTTGAGGAGGATGTGCTGGCGCTCAGCCATCTGGTCGATCTGGCCGAGAATGACGATGTGCGCGAACTGGCTGCGGTTGTGTTGGATAAGATGTTCTTCGGGCTGGCGGTCAACTCCTTTAGGGGAGTGTTTGGTTCCAGTCACGGGCGCACATATGCGCCATATATCAAGGATGCCTTTCGGGAGCCTACTTCTGGCATCACCCGCCTGCTATGGGGGAAAGGGATTTTCAACGGGAGCATCCGGGGGACGGTCAGCCTGGCCTGCGCGGTGAACTATCAGCTGCCGCCGGTTATCGAGGCGATCGCGATTGACCCGGCGGACGAAATCTGGAGCCGGGAGCGGCATGCGGGGCAGCTGGAAGCGTGGTGTGATCGGGAAGAGGGCAAGTGGGCGGTAGACAAGGTGACATATAAGACGCCGGACTATATGCTGTCGTCGGCGCAGGATTACCGGCCGGGCAGATTCGGCTATCAGCAACATATCTGGCAGGCGACCCTTGCGCCGGAGGCTGTCGTATTTGTCACCCACCCACCGTGTCTGAGCGAGGACGGCTCTCACCGTCCCAATTTCTGGCATGGGAACGTTGTACTGCCGCGGGCGGCCCAATGGAAGGACCTTCTGGTGGCGGTCCACCAGCTGCCGGCAGATGACTGGCTGGGCTTTACCCATGCTTATTTCCCGGTTTACGCATTTGACGAACACGAGATCCGGGATGGCTGGGCCTGTGCCCGCGTCGGGGAAGGATATCTGGCGATAACGGCTTCAGCGGGGTTTACGCTAACCGAAAGCGGTAAGAGTGCTTTGCGGGAGCTGCGCTCTTACGGACAGAACAATGTCTGGATGGTGCAGATGGGGCGAGAGGAAGTGGACGGCAGCTTTGCCGAATTCGTGGAGAAGGTGACTGCGTTAGACATCATCTTTGAGGAGGACAGCGTACACCTGACCAGTCTGCGGGGCGATAGCATCGATTTCGGCTGGCAGGGACCCCTGCTGGTCAATGAGCAGGAGCAAGAGATCGGCGGCTTCCTCCACTTCGACAATCCCTACTCCAGCACGGAATTGGGCTCGGAGAAGATGAGCATTCAGTTTATGGATCTGCTTATGCAGCTCGACTTTTCGTAGAACGAAAAAGACGCAAAGAAGCTCTTTGCGTCTTCCAAACTGCATTTTCCTAATTTGAAGAAACGGTTCTTTCACCCTGCCGGACTGTTCGGCTATCTTGCGTTACGATACGAACAGTGATTTCAGGTCTTGGCGCAGTTCGTCAAGAGTGTAACTTGGCGCGGCGCCTCGCCGGCGCACCTCATCCATGATTTCGTAAATCGACATATCAGTCAGTTCAGCGGCGCGCGCTTTTGTGATTTCACCACGACGGCATGCAGCAATTGCGTCTTCCACCTTCCACTGCTGGATCGCCTCAGTCAACATTTTCCTCGCAAGCGCAGTCCGATCTATTTGTTCCTTGCTGGCAATTTCATCCAGCCCTTGAACAATCGTTTCCGGGACGCGCAGATTCAGTTGGCGCACTGTATCCCCCCGCTGTCTGGCTACTACAATTGCTGGTCTTTGCAGTGAAAACAGGTTTCAGGCTTCATCCTCTTCGGGGCGGATAATGACCATGTAGCGCATGGGCGCCTGGCTGGTGTTGATCAGGCCATGCAGCTTGTGCGGGTCGAACACGATCGCCTCATTGGCGCGCAGTGGATGGCGCTCGCCATCGATCTCCAGCGTCCCTTCACCTTCAATCATATAGAAGGCCTCGAAGCCTCCGTGACGGTGGGGGGGATGGGACCGACCGCCGGCATCGACTTCCGAGATATGGACTCGCAGCGGCTCGCCTTCAACGTCGGCGTCGAGAAGATAGCGGGAAATACCCTTTTTTTCAATATCCAAGAACTGCATAAATTGCATCCTTTCGGCGAAGACGGTTGCTCACCGCGGCTGCTCGGCGGCGCCTCTGCACAGGGTGGTACTTAGCGGCGGGGATAGAAGACATCGAGCAGGGGTTCGGTGTCGGTGTAGGCGTAGCCGTAGGTCTCTTTGAAGCGCTCCTGGATGCGCTCCTCGGCTTCTGAAGGTGTGCGCAGCGGGAATGCGAGCGGCTGTTTATCCATGAGCGCAGATTCGGAGGCGGCCAGCGACATTTCCTGATCCAGACGGGCCTCCTGGACGCCGTAAGTCGGCTCGATGTCGTGGATTACGGCGTTGGCGATGCTCATGAGCTGGTCTGCCATGTCGACACCGCGCCCGTTGTTTTCGCCGACGCCGAGATGGGCGTAGGGGTTCTCCCAGACGATCTCCTGACCGGGCAGCTCCAGGCTGATACTTTCAAGGACCTGGCGGCCTTCGACTTCGATGAATGCGCGTTGCGGCTCGTAGGCGGCAGCGATGGCACCGTCCTGGTAGGTTTCGGGGTCGGTGAAGTAGACGGTGTTTTCGACGATTGCGCCGCGTGTGCCGTCTATCTGGGCGATGCCGATATTTTTGCGGCCGAGCGAGCGGGCGTGGATGACATTGGAGTAGATCATGGTGGCGGCGGCGCCATTCTCGAACTCGAGGAAGCTGGTTGAGCAGTTTTCCTGGGAGTGATGGCGTTTCATGCGGTCGATGATGGGCACGACGTCGGTCACGTGGGTGACGCCGAGGATCGACTTGGGGGGGCTGCCGGCGAGAAGGCGCAGCATGCTCATACCGTGATAGCCGCCCTCGTGGAAGATGCGGTAGATACGGCCGACCTCGCCGATGACGCCGGAATCGATCACTTTGGCCTGGAAGCGGGCCATGGGCACGCGGTGGTAGTTTTCGGCAACCTCCAGCTTGACGTTGTTGCGCTCGGCGGCCTCGATCATCATGTCGGTCATGGGGCGGGTGACTGAGACCGGCGTCTCGACGATGATGTTGATGCCGGCATCGGCCAGAAAGCAGCAGATGGGGTGGTGGGCATCGCCGGGGACGACCACGTCAACGACGTCCAGCTCTTCACCGTCCACAAGATCGCGTACGCTGGTGTAGGCGTTGACGCCGTACTCAGCGGCGACTTCGTGCAGGACCTCCTCCTCCTTGTCGCAGACGGCGACGAAATCAAAGACTTCCTTCAATTTTGGATAGATTGGCAGGTGAGAACTGCGGCCGCGGCGGCCCAGACCGATCAAGGCCAACTTCAATTTGCGTGGCATCGTTTGCGTTTCCTTTGCCGGTGCAGGTTGGATGCGCGCTGGGCGCGAGAGGTTATCCGAAGCAGATCCAGCGCACCCATTCGTCGGCGCGCAGGCTGTGGTCGGTCCAAGGGGCGAGCAGGATCAGGTCGGTCGGTCCGACTGTCGAGCAGTGGCCATCGATGGTGACGGTGGCCTCACCTTCCAGGATGTACCAGAAGCGCTGCTCGCCATGTTTTTCCGGTTCGAAGGGATTGGCAGGGGTGGTGATGCGCTCGGCGAAGTGGTCGATCTGGTCCTGGGCATCGCGAATCTCGTAGCCCTTACGAAAGTTGACTTCGGGAATTGCGGTGCCCTTGAGGATCATGGTTTGGGGTCCTTCTGTTAGTTTTCAGTAGTCAGTTTTTAGTTTTCAGGTAACTACTTAGCCACAGTACTTGACCAGCCAGTCATCCTTGGAACCAGTCAGGCTCTTGGTGACGCAACTGGTGTACAGCCGCCGCCATGCTCGCCAGCCGACACGTTGCGAAGAAGGCACACGGTCGGTGAGGCATGTTTTTGTAGGGGGGCGTTGCGGGGGCGCAGCCCCTGCACAAGGGAGGGCCGAAGGCCCGACCGCCCAAAATACAACATTGCGGGGAGAAAAAAACACTTTTGGTCCCCTCGTTCAGGATTACGAATCAGTTGCGGCTGAGTAGTTACGTTTTCCGTAACAGCCGCGGACGGCTAGGTGAAGCTAAGAACCAGGAACTCCAGTTACAGGGTGGCGTAGGGGTCGGCGGCGTCGCGCATGCCGTCGCCCATAAAGTTGAATGCAGTCACCGAAATCACGACCATGATGGCGGGCGCAACCATGGTCCAGGGGGCGATGGCGACGGCGCTGATGTTCTGCGCCTCCTGCAGGAGGACGCCCCAGCTGATGGCGGGCGGCCGCAGCCCCAGACCGAGAAAGCTGAGTGCGGTTTCGCTGAGAATCATGGTCGGGATCGCCAGGGTCATGGTGGCGATGATGTGGCTGAGAAAAGAGGGAAGCATATGACGCAGGATGATGCGTAGTTCGCCGCTGCCGGAAAATCGTGCGGCCATGACGAACTCTTCCTCACGCAACTGCAGGAACTTGCCGCGCACGACGCGGGCCATACCGGTCCAGCCGATAAAGGAGAGAATAACGGTAATGCTGAAGTAGACATAGAGGATTGGCCACCCGGGCGGCAGCGCCGCGCTGAGCCCCATCCATAGCGGAATCGAGGGAATCGAACGCAGAAACTCGATAACGCGCTGGATGATATTGTCGATCGTGCCGCCGTAGTAGCCTGACAAGCCACCGAGGAGAATGCCGAGGACAAGACTGATGATTACACCGATGAGGCCGATGGAAAGCGAGAGGCGGGCGCCGTAGGCGACTCGGGAGAACATGTCCCGTCCCAGTCTGTCCGTGCCCAACGGGAAGAAGCCCTGCTCTTCGTGGGGAACGTCGAGGCCGAACAGCTTCGTGGTCGCGGCAACTTCACCCCACAGCTTGTACTCCTCGCCCTTAGGGAAGAGGCGAATGGGGTGGCGGATGGTCGTGTCCTCATGGTAGGTATTGCGGAAGGTTTCGGGGTCCCTCTCGCGAATGGTCTGATAGATGAAAGGCATATGCCAGTTGCCCTCGGCATCGACGATGTGAACCGGCGTCGGCGGGTGCAATTTATACTTGACGAACTTGGCCTCCGGGTCGTAGGGCGCCACGAATTCGCTGAAAGCCGCGATCAGATAGAAGACAAGTACGACAAACGAGCAAAACACGGCCACGCGATGGCGGCGATAGCGCCACCAGATCAACTGCCAAAAGGAGGCGACAGCGATATTGGCCTCGTCTGTCCGAGTCTCCAGGTAACGCTCTTCTTCCGGTTCGTCTTCAAAAGTAGTTGGTCGTTGTTCCCCAGTCGTCATCGTCTGTTCCGGTCCATGTCTTAGCACTCAGATTGCGAAGGGTTCTTGTAATCGACACTTACGCTCCAGCAGCAAAGCGGCAGTAAATAGAGTGACTATCCTGCCTCTTCCAAGCGGATGCGGGGATCAACCCATGCCAGTAGCAGGTCGGAAAGCAGGGTGCCGATCACTGTCAGCACGCTAAGCATCATGATGAAGCTGCCGGCCAAGAACATATCCTGGTTGATCAGCGCCGTGAAAAGCATCGGGCCGGTCGTCTGCAAACTCAGCACGATGGCCACGATGGTTGTGCCCGAAATCAAATCTGCCAGTGACCAGCCAACTGTACTGAAGAAGGGGTTCAGGGCAACGCGGGTCGGGTATTTCCAGATCAGCTTAGTCTCTTTGACACCTTTGGCGCGCGCTGTCTCGACATAGGGTTTGTTCAGTTCGTCGAGCAGATTGGCGCGGGTGATGCGGATGCCGTTGGCGGTACTACCCACTGCCAGGATCACGATCGGGATCCAGACATGGGCCAATAGATCCCAAAGCCGGGCGAAAGTCCAGGGCGCGTCCATATATTCAGGGCTGAACAGTCCGCCGACGCTCATGTCCGAATAGCTCGTCACCAGCCACATGATCACAAGGGCGAGCATGAACTCGGGCAGACCTTTGCCAATGAAATTAAGCGCGGTGACGATATAGTCGATCACCGAGTATTGGTGGGTTGCCGAATAGACTCCTAATGGAATCGAGACCAGCCAGCCGAACAGCAGGGTTGTAAACGAGAGTATGAAAGTTAGGCCGAGCCGGTTCCAGATCAGATCCTCGACCGGTTTCTGGAACAACATCGACTCGCCCCAGTCGCCGCGCAGGAGGATGCCCGAAATCCATTTAAGGTACTGGATGTGTTGGGGCTGGCCGAGGCCGTAACGCCGCTCCAACCTGGCCATCAGCACCTCGTCGACCTCATCGCCCTGTTCGCGCAACTGCGCGGCATAGGTGGTCAGGTAGTCGCCGGGCGGAAGCTGGATGATGATGAAGGTGACAATGGAAATTACGAAGAGGGTCGGAATCATCACGGCAAACCGGCCGAGGATGTATGAGAACATGAGGAACCCCAATGGTTAGTGGACAGTGGCTAGTGGATAGCGGCCCTGGAGGCCAACTATCCACTAGCCAAGATTCACTTTACTCTACATATGATTTTCGGGATCTTCCCAGTACCAGGTGGCGTTGTCGATGATGTGCTCGTAGACGCCGCGGCAGCAGTCCCACGGGTTGCCGGCATGGATGCCTTTGAAGCCGTTCTTGACCATGACCAGGCGGGGCAGCTCACCGAAGAAGCCGACTGAAGGCAGCTCTTCGGACCAGATTTCGAGGATCTGCTTGAAGAGATCTGCCTGCGCTTCTTCGCCGGCGGTGGCTCGAATCTCGTCCCATAGATCCCAGATGGTCCAGATCCAGTGGCCGGCGGGCGGCTCCTGGGCGATGGGATTGGTGGGATCGAGCTTCCAGGCGGTCCAGGCGTTGCACCAAGGACGGTCGTTGATGTTGCGGTGCTTGACCCAGATCTGCGGGTCGGCCAACGGGACGAGGTTGCGATCCATGAAGGAGGTGGTGCACTCGACGTCGTTGGACTGATGGAGCTCGATGCTGAGCGAGCGGTCGACGCCGCGATAGTTGACCTCGAGACCCAGGTCGGTCAGATAGTCGATGAAGGTCTGGGTGAGGTCGGTTAGTTCGGCGCCGCCCAACATGGTCCAGCTGATGCGCTCACCGCTGCCATCTTTCCAAAGGCGGTAACCATCGTCGTCCTTTTCGGCGTAGCCAAGACCGTCGAGCAGTGCATTGGCCGCGTCGGGATCGTAGTCAAGGTAGGCGTTGCTGAGTTTTTCGGAATGCACAGGCGACTCGGCGGGGGGGCCGTACTGCATATTGGTTCCGAGCCCATCGTAGATCAGTTCTCTGACCTCATCGCGGTTGAAGCCCAAGGAGACGGCAATGCGGAAGTCGCGCTCCTGGAAGAGTTCGCGGCGGCGGTCGTCGTTGGTGGTCATGTTGAAATGGACACCATAGACAGCGGTCCATCGCCAGAACTGGATAACGTAGTCGCCTTTCTCCTCGTTCTCTTTGAGCACGGTCAGGTCGGTGTTGCGGATGTGGCGTGACTGGCAGTCAATCTCGCCGTTGACGAGCCGCAGTGCGTGGACGTCAGAGTCGTTGAAGAGGCGGAAGGAGAGGTCGTCGATGTAGGGAAGCTGGTTGCCAGCGGTATCCACTGCCCAGAAGTAGGGGTTGCGGGTGCAGTTGACAATTTCTTCGGTGTAGTCGCTCTGCAGAATCCACGGATACAGCATGGGGCAATCGGGATTTTCGTGGCGGCCGCTGCGCATGTCGGTGTAGAGTTCCGTCCAGTTGTCGAGGCCGGCGTCGGCGATCTTCTGGTCGAGCGCGCTCTGGTCATCGGTGTGGTCGGGGTGGAACTGACTCATATAGGCGGCAGAACGCACGGGGCTGCTCAAAACGACGCCGCCTTCCAAATGGAAGAGAGCGTTCGGTCCGGCGAACTTGAACACGACGGTCGTGTCGTCGGGCGCGGTCAGCTCCACCGGCACATTTTCGCCGTCGACTACGCTGGTCAGCCAACCGGGGAAGACGGGTGTGAGCGTCTCGTTCTTGATTTCATCTTCGAACCAGAATACGAAGTCGGCGCTGTTGAAGGGTTCGCCGCTCGACCACTTCATCCCCTCGCGCAGGTTGAAGGTGTACTCGGTGGCGTCGTCGCTGACCGACCAGGACTCGGCGATCATTGGGTTGACGGTGAGTTCCTGGTTAATCGACAGGATACCGCGGATGATCACCTGGTTGAGGGCAAAGTGATCGGCCTGGCCGCGGAAACCGGCGCGCCAGAGGCCGCCGTAGTTGCCGATGCCGTCCAGCCCGTCCAGCACGAGCGGGTTGACGGGCACACGCTCGTCAACGGGCGGCAGTTCGCCGTTGGCAACCATTTCGGCCAGGCGCGGCGCTTCGTTGTACTGCGATGCCGGCATATCGGACGCGCCGGAATCGGTTGACTCAGCCGGGGCCTCTTCCATCGGCGCGTCGGCTGCTGGTTCTCCACCTGCGCCGCAGGCGACGAGGACTGTGCCCGCCGTCGCCATCGCCGAGACGCGCATAAAGTCACGTCGCGACACATCGTTCTTGGGAATCTTAAGACTCCTCATACTTGTCTCCTTGTCTGTGAAAGAAGGCTAAATCGAGGAGTGGGAAAAGAGATTCTTCCCACTCCCTTTTGCACTGTGTGACTTACATATGGTTTTCGGGATCTTCCCAGTACCAGGTGGCGTTGTCGATGATGTGCTCGTAGACGCCGCGGCAGCAGTCCCAGGGGTAGCCGGCGTGGATGCCCTTGAAGCCGTTACGGACGACGACCGGTCGGGGCAGTTCGCCGAAGTAGCCGACGGTGGGCAACTCTCTGCCCCAGATGCGGAGGATCTCCTTGAACAGCTCGTTCTGCTTGTCGCCGTCGGCGGTGACGCGGATCTCGTCCCAGATGCGCCAGAGGTCCCACTGCCAGTGGCCGTCGGGCGGCGGTTCGCCGATGGGATTATCGGGGTTGACGGACCACATCTGCCAGGCATTGCCCCAGGGGCGCTCGGTGTTGGCGCGGTTGATCCAGATGACCGGGTCGGCGAGGGGGATGAGGTTGCGGTCCATGAAGGTGGTCCTGGCCTCGATGTCGTTGTTGCGGTCGAGTTCCTGGGCGAGGGCGCGTTCGGCGCCGCGGTAGTTGATTTCGAAGCCCATTTCGACAAGAAAGTCTATGAGCAGCTGGTCGTTGTCGGTGACTGTGGGGCCGCCCAACATGGTCCAGCGGATGCGTTCTCCACTGCCATCCTTCCAGAGGCGATAACCGTCATCGTCGCGTTCGGTGTAGCCGAGACCGTCGATGAGGGCGTTAGCTCTGTCGGGGTCGTATTCAAGGTGGGCGTTGTTCAGTTCTTCGACGTACAGGGGTGATTCGACGGGCGGGCCGTACTGCATGTTGGTGGCGGTGCCGTCGAAGACAAGCTCATTGATCTCGTCGCGGTTAACGCCGATAGAGCAGGCGATGCGGAAGTCGCGCGCTTGGAAGAGTTCGCGCAGGCGGGGTTCTTTGGCGGTCATGTTGAGGTGCAGACCGTAGACGGCAGTGCGGCGCCAGATCTGGAGCTTGTAGTCGCCGGCTTCTTCGTTTTCCTTGAGGACGGTGATGTCGGTATTGCGCACGTGACGGGACTGGCAGTCGATCTCGCCGTTAATGCACCAGAGCGCGTAGACGTCCGGGTCGGTGAACTGGCGGAAGGTGAGGTCGTCGATGTAGGGGAGCTGGTTGCCGTCGGTGTCCACTGCCCAGAAATAGGGGTTGCGGGTGGCGGTTACAAGCGGCTCGGTGAAATCAGTATTGACCGTCCAGGGCCAGAGCATCGGCGATTCGGGATCCTCGTGGCGGCCGCTGCGTTTGTCTACATACAGATCGGTCCACAGTTCCAGGTCGGCGTCGGCGATCATCTGGTCGAGCGCGGCCGGGTCGTCGGTATGGTCGGGGTGGAACTGTTTCATGTACTCGGCGGAGCGGACGGGGAAAGAGAGAAGGATGCCGGAGCTGTAGTGGAAAAGCGCGTTGGGGCTGGCAAACTTGAAGATAACCGTGGTGTCATCGGGCGTAGACAGTTCTGCGGGCACATTTTCGCCATCAACGACGCTGGTGAGCCAGGCCGGGAAAACCGGTGTCAGCTCCTCATTGTGGACCTCTTCGTCGTACCAGAACCTGATATCGGCGGAGGTGAAGGGCGCGCCGTCCGACCACTTCATGCCTTCGCGCAGGTTGAAGGTGAACTCGGCGGCGTCGTCGCTGACCGACCAGGATTCGGCAACCATGGGGTTGATTGTCAGTTCCTGGTTGATCGACAGTGCGCCGCGGATGATGACCTGACTGACGGCGAAGGTGTCGGCCTGGCCGCGGCGGCCGGCGCGCCAGAGGCCGCCGTAGTTGCCAACGCCGTCAAGCCCCTCAAGCACCAGCGGGCTCACGGGCAAGCGCTCGTCAACGGGAGGCAGCTCGCCATTGGCTACCATTTCGGCGAGTCGCGGGGCTTCGTTGAACATGGAGCCTGAATCGGGTGCGGCTTCGGCGGCAGATTCGGCCGGCGCCTCTTCCATTGGGGCTTCTGCTGCGGGCGTTCCGCCTGCACCGCAGGCGACAAGGACGGTGCCGGCGCCTGCCAATGCTGACAGTTGCACAAACTCGCGACGCGACACGTCAGTCTTTGAAAACTTCAAGCCTTTCATACAGTCGTCTCCTTGCGTGGGAATGGCTGAAGGAAGTTACTACCTCGATGCCTAAATTGAAAGATTTCAGTCAATGGTTGAGTTATGCTACAACGCGGGCCGCCGGAACGAGGAGATTCTCCAGCGTTGGCAGAAGTATACTCTCTGGCAGTGCAAAAACCAAATGACTTTTCGCCGCATCATTGGGGTGGAGTCTTCAGTAATACAACGGGCAAGGACGAATTGCAGGCCGCAAATTTCTATGGCATTAACAGATATATCTGGAACCTGTGAAGGGCTAACGATCCCACCAGGAGAATTAGCGCGGAGCCGAGAGAAATAGCGGTACGCCGCAAAAGGAGGTTCCGAGGTACAGCAGTGCGGAGATAGTTCTCGACGATGATAACCAAACTCAACCCAATAAGCCCTAAGATGACAAAGCTGAAGTTATGCACTGCAGACCTTGCCCAGCGATTGACCTGAAAGACTTCCAGCATAAGAACCAGGTTTAATCGCAATCTTGTCAGCAGAAAAAAGGTTGCGCCAACGAAGGCGACCCAGACGAGGAAATAGAGCGCATATTTTCCCCTGATCAGCCAAGAGGAACTGGCGTCGAACTGTTCTTCCACTGAGTTCATCCCAGTTCTCCGCTTGCGGTGACGCCGGCCAGGGTCAATTCCTCGGCAAAGTGGCAGGCGGCGAAATGTCCTGGCGCGATCTGGCGCAGCTCGGGCGTTTCCTGGCTGCACTGATCCTGAACGTAGCGGCAGCGAGGATGGAAGTAACAGCCGCTGGGTGGATTGGCCGGGTCGGCGACATCACCTTCCAAGACAATGCGGGCTTTCTGCTGTCTGTTACGTGGGTCGGGGTTGGGCACCGCGGAGAGCAACGCCTCGGTATAGGGGTGGAACGGCTGCGCGAATAGTTCTTCGGTTTCGGCAACCTCCACTATTTTGCCGACATACATGACGACCACGCGGTCGCAGATATATTCGATCACGCTGAGGTCGTGCGAAACGAAGAGATAGGTGAGGTCGAACTCTTCCTGCAGATCCTTGATCAGGTTCAGAATCTGGGCACGGACGGAAACATCGAGGGCGGAGACGGCCTCGTCGGCCACGACCAGGCGGGGGTCGAGCGCGAGAGCGCGGGCGATGCCGATGCGCTGGCGTTCGCCGCCGCTGAAGGCATGTGGGTAGCGGCGCATGTACTCTGGCCGCAGGCCGACTTTGGCAAGCAACGATGCCACGCGGTCCTCCAGCTCCTTGCCTGCTGCGACTTTGTTGATTTTGAGGGGGTCGCCAACGATATCGCTAACTGGCATGCGGGGATTGAGAGAGTTGAACGGATCCTGAAAGATCATGCGCACTTGCTGGCGAAAGGGCTTCATCTCGTTGTTGGTGAGAGGCGCCAGATCAACCATCTCGCCATCATGATCCTGAAAAAGGATTTGACCGCCGGTCAGATCGTAAGCCCGCAGAATGCAGCGGCCGGCAGTTGTCTTGCCACAGCCGCTCTCGCCCACCAGGCCGACTGTCTCACCTTGCAAAACCTGGAAGGAGATATCGTCAACCGCCTTAACATGACCGACGGTACGCCGGAAAAACCCAGCTGAAATTGGAAACCATTTCTGCAGATTCCTGACATCCAACAGGACATTATCCGCGGTCGCGCTGCTGTTTTTCGAGGTGGTGTGTTGCGAGCCGTTCGTAAGTTGTGCGCTCATTGTATTTAGTGCGTTTTCATTGCATTCCGGGCTGTGAGATTAAGCCAAGGGCAGCTGTCGGAGCCCCCGCTGCCCTGGGGGAAACTGGTCCTTGATTTACTCTTCTTCGTACAGAAGGCAGTTGACCTCACGCTCCGGCCCCAACTGAATGGGGGGCGGGTTGACGGCGTCGCAGCGGCCTGGCATGAAGTGATCACAGCGGGGCCCGAACATGCAGCCGGTTGGCCGGTTGTAGGGATCGGGGACCATGCCGCGAATTGAATCCAGCCGTTGCCGGTTTCGACTTACGCCTAGACGGGGGATTGATTTAAGCAGGGCCTGGGTGTAGGGATGCTTGGGATCGTGGAAGATCGAGTCCACATCGCCTCGCTCGACCACCTGGCCCAGGTACATGACGACCACGTCATCCGCCATTTCTGCGACCACGCCCAGATCATGGGTGATGAGCATGATTGCCATGCCAAACTCATCCTGCAGCTCTTCCAGAAGTTCGAGAATCTGGGCCTGGGTGGTGACATCGACGGCGGTGGTCGGTTCGTCTGCGATGAGGAGGGCGGGGTTGCAGGAGAGGGCCATGGCGATCATGACGCGCTGACGCATGCCGCCGCTGAGCTCGAAAGGATAGGTATCGAAGCGCTCGTCGGGGCGGGGAATGCCGACGCGGCGCAGCAACTCGATGGCGTGCTCTCTGGCCTCGTCCTCAAGCATATCGGTGTGCAGTTTTATTGCTTCAGTGATCTGGTTGCCAACGGTATGGATAGGGCTGAGCGAAGTCATCGGCTCCTGGAAAATCATCGAGATGTCCTGGCCGCGGATCTCCCGAATCTCTCTGCCACGGGGATTCAGCGCGGCCAGATCGATAATCTCTGTAGTTTCGCTGGCGTTGTTGTCGTTGCTGCCGTTATTGTTGGACATCGCTTCACGGCGACTGAAGGCGGCCAGGCGATCGGGACGATGGTAGAGGATTTCCCCCTCGACGATGCGGCCCGGCTGATCGACAATCTGCAAAATGGAGCGTGCGGTGACACTTTTGCCGCAGCCGCTCTCACCTACCACACACAGAGTCTTGTGCTGGTGGATGGTAAAGTCGACACCGTTGACGGCCTGGACAGTGCCTTCGTCAAGGAAGAAATGGGTTTTGAGATTCTTTATTTCAATCAGAATGGGCGATTCCATTCAAACACCAGTTGTTAGTGGCCTAAGCGGCTAGCGGTTGTAGGGGTCGGCGGCGTCGCGCAGACCGTCGCCGAAGAAATTGAGCGCGAGAACTGCGACCAGTACGGCCAGCCCTGGAATCAGCAGCCAGGGGGCGGTCGCGACGGAGCGGATGTTCTGCGCCTCTTGCAAGAGTACGCCCCAGCTTACTACCGGCCTGCGCAGGCCCAGGCCCAAAAAGCTGAGCGACGTTTCGGCCAGAATCATGCCTGGAATCGAGAGCGTGAGCGAAGCGATGATATGGCTGAAAAAGGAGGGAACCATGTGGCGCCAGATCGTTGTCACTTCGCTGGCGCCATCGAGGCGGGCGGCCATCACAAAATCTTCAGTGCGCAGAGAAAGAAATCGCCCGCGCACAACGCGGGCCAGCCCAGTCCAACCGATGAAGGAAAGGATAATGGTAATGCCGAAATAGATGCGCAGCGGAGGCCAGTCGGTAGGGAGCGCTGCGGCCAGCCCCATCCATAGCGGGATGGTGGGAATCGAGCGGATGAACTCGATAATGCGCTGGATCAGGTTATCGACTGTGCCGCCGAAGAAGCCGGAGACGCCGCCCAGCATAATGCCGAGGAAAAAGCTCATAAAGACGCCGAGCAGACCGATGGACATCGAGACGCGGGTGCCGTAAATCATGCTGCTCAGCAGGTCGCGGCCCATGCGATCTGCGCCGAGAAAATAGATGGGCACTTCCGGATCGGTGGAGCCGACCAGGTGCAGGTCCATTTCCCACAGGCCCCACATTTTGTAGGGTTCCCCTTTGACGAAGAAGCCGGCGTCAACGACCTGCTCTTCGTCGATCACAAAGGTTCGTTTGAGGGCTTCGGGATCGATCTCAACCTTATAGCCGTTGACGTAGGGGTCCCAGCGCATGCCATCCTCGGTCTGCCGCAGAAAATGCAGTCGCTGCGGAGGCGCCCAGGTGTAGTCGGCGCGAATAACACCGGGACTTGAAGGTGCAAGAAACTCGACAAACAGGGCAATGGCGTAGATGATCAGAGTGACGATTCCGCCGGCCATTGCCATGCGATGTTTGCGGAACTTCCACCACATCAACTGCCACTGTGAGGCAACGGAGACACTGCTCTCTATTTGGGCTTCCGCTGCTCCAGGTGCGACCGCCTCTGGAGACAGCGTCTTTGCGTCTGTTACCGCCATAGCGTTTTCCTTCAACGATGAATCTCAGTGCGGGCAGGACTGGCCGGCATCCTGCCACCGCCTGGCTACTCCATGCGGATGCGGGGATCAAGCCAGGCTAGCAACAGATCGGACACCAAAGTGCCGATCACGGTGAGGATGCTCAGCAACATGATGAAGCTGGCCGCCAGGTACATATCCTGCTGCTGGAGGGCGCGAATCAATAGCGGGCCAGTTGTAGGCAGACTCAGCACGATCGATACGATTGCGGCGCCTGAAACCAGGGTGGGCAACACCCACCCGACCGTGCTAACGAACGGATTGAGCGCGATTCGTACCGGATACTTGAACAGCAATCGCCACTCTGGCAGACCTTTGGCGCGTGCGGTGACGACATAGGGTTTGCGTAGTTCGTCGAGCAGATTGGCGCGCATGATGCGAATGAGGCTGGCGGTGCCGGCGGTACCGATGATTACAACCGGCACCCACAAGTGGGCAAAGAGATCGGCAACCTTGCCCCAACTCCAAGGGGCTTCGGTGTATTCCGGCGAGAAAAGCCCGCCGACGCTCTGGTTGAAAAACTTGAAAGCGATGTACATCAGGATCAGCGCCAACAGAAAATTGGGTATGGCCAAGCCAAGAAATCCAAAAAAGGTCGCGACATAGTCGCCGACCGAATACTGCTTGACAGCGGAATAGATGCCGATAGGGAATGCGACCACCCAGACGAACAGCAGGCTCGCCAGAGAGAGGACGAACGTCAAAGCCAGGCGGCTCCAAACCAGATCGGAGACGGGTTTGTTCCAGCCAAAGGAGTCGCCGAAATCGCCTCTGAACAGGATTCCCTGCATCCACTTCAGGTATTGGATATGGACCGGCTGTCCCAGCCCGTACTGCTCCTCCAGGGCGCGCATCGCTGTTGTATCCATGTCTTCACCCTGCGCCGCCATCGAGGCCACCATGGTTGTCAGAAAGTCGCCGGGGGGCAACTGAATGATGACAAAGGCGACGATTGAGATCGCGATCAGGGTGGGGATCATGTACAAAAGACGGCGCAAAAGAAACTGAAGCATCCTCTGACCTCGCGGCTGTCAAGGGCCAGAAACCGGCGGCCTGTGTCGTTACCGACTACTGACTACCGGTCCCAGGCAACTCTTGCCGCCGCCGGCTTGCTTGTATTGCACAGCCGGCGGCGGCTACGAAGAGAGGAGTGAGAACGTTCTCACTCCTCTCTTTTTTCTACTTACTCACCACTGATCCAGAACTGTTCCGGCTGCGTCGGTGCGGGTGTCGGGTACTGCCACGAACCCGGCATGGACGTAGGCACGTTATGGAATGTGTCCTTTACGATGCCGTAGCCAGCAGGGCTGGATGAGATGCCGATCACGTAGAACTGATCTTTCGCAATCGCCAGAATTTCTTTCATCAGCTCATTCTGCTTGGCCTGGTCGCCCGAAGATATAATCTGTGCGTACAGGTCCATCTGGTGCTTGACGATGTCCGGCGGTTCCTCCGGCTGCGTCATGGCGCCAGCGCCGCTGGGATTGGTGCGCCAAGTCACCCATGCCTGGGCGAAGGTCGACTCGCGGCTGAAGGGGAAGAAGTGGCGCGGATCGAGGAAGATTTGCGGGCCTGTGGCGGCGCCCCAGACGTGGACATCATGCTCGTTGGCATCCTTGCGCTGATAGAGCAGTGTGCGGTCGACGATGCTCAGTTGCGCGTTGACGCCGCAAGCCTGCCACTGGTTCACCGCCATCTCGGCGCGGTCATGGAAGCCGAAGGCCTCGGTACTCTGGACCACGAAGGAGAAGGGTTCTCCGTCCGGACCGAGGACGTAGCCATCCGAATCCTGTCCCGTCATCCCGGCGTCAGCCAGGTATTGGTGCGCCAGATCCTGGTCGAACTCGGTATAGAGCGTATACCATTCCTCATCGTAGAATTCGGTCATGTCCTTGGGAATCGCGCTCTGCATCGGTTCGCCCTGGCCGATGTACAACACATCGATGATCTCCTGGCGATTGAGGCAGTGGGACATGGCAATGCGGAAGTTCTTGTCATTGAAGATTTCCCGCATGCGCTCATCTTTGTGGTTCAGGTTGAAGTGGAAACCTGTGGTGTTGCCGATGCTGCGGGTTTCGAAGAACTCGTACTCGCCGGGTTCGCGATTATCGGCGATGACGGCCTTGTTGTCATTGGTGTTGAAGTGGCGGCTCATCATATCGATCTCGCCGTTAAGCACCTTCAACAACAGGACCTCGCGGTCCTCGAGAATGTCATAGACGACGCGGTCGATGTAGGGCAACTGGTTGCCTTCGGTATCCACCTTCCAGAAGTAGGGATTGCGCTCCATGATCAACTGGGAGCCTTCACCGTAGGCTACTGCCACCTTCCACGGCATGAGCGTGGGCAGGTCGGCATTGAACCAGCGCGAGTCGGACGGTGTGCCAGGCACGCTGGAGCACTTCATTTGATAGAGATGCACCCAGTCGTTGGCGTTGTTGTCTGCGATCAGGGCATCCAGATTGTCGGTGTTGAAATCGACATGGAACTGGGAGCAATAGTGCATCGGCACACGTGTGAAGATGCTGCCGCCCGGTGTCGCCAGATTCTGCAGGAACAGACCGTTCGGTGCGTCGAAGGTGATTTTCAGCGTGTGGTCGTCGACCGCCTCGAAGGTGGCGTCGGCTTCACCGGCCCGCATCCAGCCGGGCGTCCCGCCTGGGCTTAATTCTTCGTTCAGAATCTGGTCATTCCACCAGAAAGCCAGGTCGTGGGCTGTAAATGGCGCGCCGTCGGACCATTTCTGTCCTTCTCTGAAGAGGAAGGTGTATTCGCTGGCGTCCGCGCTGGCGATGACATCTTCAATTGCATTGGGAACGAGGCCGTCCCACTGCGGCGTCCAGCCCATTGGGTGGATGTAGCTGACTGTACGGACGAGCCAGGCGGTATCGGAGCCGCCGACCAGGGCGGTATTCCAGGTGCCGCCGTACTGGCCGATACTTTCGACCGGCTCGACAACAGCGGGATTGACCGGCAGGCGCTCTGCAAGCGGCGGTAGATCGCCATTGCGCACCATCTCCTGTAGCGCGGGAGCCTGGTGGGGGCTGACACCGTCATCGGCTTCTGCCATGCCTTCGTCGCTGCCGGAATCAGCTGATTCTGCGCTGTCGGCAGGGGCAGCCTCTTCGGCCGGTGCGGCGCCACCGCATGCGGCGAGGATGCCAATCGTCAAGACGGCGACCAGCAGGACGGCCAAGAGACGGATTGGTTTCCAATCAGATCTTGTTTGCTGCATAGAAGTTCTCCTTGCGATATAGTGATGACTTACTCTGAAGTACAGAGAAGGCTTTCCGTAGAGGCTTGGGGGTGGCGGGAGTTTAGATCAGGATCATGTGATTGTCAAATAGAGAGGTGCCTTTATGTGTGAATGTTAGGGTAGTGCATGTGCAAGGCCGGCGGGCTGATTTTCAAAGGTCAGTTCTTAGTTTTTGAGTAACTGCTAAGCCATATACAGTGCCTATCTTGACAAGCCCCTTATCCTTGCCGCCATTCAGGCAATCTGATTGCGTATTCGGTTGGCGGCAGCCAGGTTGCTGGAGCCGCGCGGCTGGAATGAGGCCACAAGGTCGGAAGTGCAGTTTTTAGTTTTCAGTTTTTGGTTTTTAGTGGAACACCAGTCGTCAGGGGAACACCGGAGATTAGCGGTCGATGGTCGGTGGGTTGAGGCGGCAAGAGGGGGAGGAGACACTGTTGGCTAGACACGACGCTGGAGCCGCACGGCTGGAAAGAGCACACAAGGTCGGAGAGGGATGGTTTTGTAGGGGGGCGTTGCGGGGGCGCAGCCCCTGCACAAGGGAGGGCCGAAGGCCCGACCGCACAACTGCAGTGGTCAGTGATCAGTGGTCAGTGATCAGTAACTTCTGCGATTGGAGGTCGGTGGTCGGTGGGTTGAAGCGGCAAGTGGGGGAGTAGACTCCGTTCGCCAGACACGATGCTGGGGAAGAGTACACACGGTCGGTGAGGGATGGTTTTGTAGGGGGGCGTTGCGGGGGCGCAGCCCCTGCACAAGGGAGGCCGCTTGCGGCCGACCGCCCAAAATACAACAATGAGGGGAGAAAGAACACCTTTGCTCGCCTCGTACGGGTTGGCGAATCAGTTGCGGCTGAGTAGTTACCTTTTCAGATTAACTGCGTTGCACTTTGACTGCGCTGAAGATTGGCTTAATCCCACCTTATCGATTACAATCCGATTTGCCTTTCCCGCATATTTGAATTTTGTCTTAGTTTTCACATATTCGTGTCTATGGACAGACTACCCTCCGAAACTGAATCTGTTTTTGATGTCTTCAGGCAAGCCGGTAAGCAGGTCACCCACTACCTGCTCTGGTTTTTTTGTTTTGCATTGGGGCTTGGGCTCATTTTCCTGCTGCATGAGGTCCTGGAGGTTGTTCTTTTTCTGCGTGTAAATCCATGGCATTTGCGTGCTTACAGGTTGTGGTCGATCTTTCTTTTGGGAATGGCATTGATTGTGAGCATGTTCCTGGTCGAAGGCTATCTGCGCCGCTCACGGCGCGATGGCCGACTTTTCGGCGCGTTGCTGACCGTACTGTCCGTCCAATTGACGTTGATAGGATTCTCCGCGGCAGCGCTCTACTTTACAGAAATCAGAGATTTTCTTCTATTTTGAAAGGCTGTGCAGGCTGGGCCTGTACAGGGGAATGCCCTCTTCCAGCCGGTAACATATTTCGCAGGAGGTAGCGCTTTGTCTCAGAACGACAACGAGTCTGTAGCTGAAATTGAACAGACAGAAGGCGAAACTGAACAGGCAGAGATCAGCACACGACGCCACGATGCACTTCTTGAGGTCTACGAGCTGAGGAAGTGGTTCCCCATTCAGAAAGGCTTCTTCTCGCGCACGGTCGGGCAGGTGAAAGCGGTGGACGGCGTGAGCTTCTACGTGCGGCCCGGGGAGACCTTGGGTCTGGTGGGAGAGAGCGGCTGCGGCAAAACGACGACAGGCCGGTTGATCATGCACGCCTTTCCCCCCACTGCGGGCGACATCTGGTTTGACGACCAGGAACTCGGGCCGGTCAATATGGCCACGGTGGACAACCAGCAGTTGAAGCGGTTGCGGCGTAATATGCAGATGGTCTTTCAGGACCCCTATTCGTCACTGAATCCGCGCATGAATCTGCTGCAGAATGTGGGCGAGCCGTTGCTGGTTAACGATATCGCAAAGGGGCAGGAGCTGGAGGACCGGGTGTCGGAGCTGCTGCGGGTTGTGGGCCTGCGGCCCGAGTATCTGAATCGCTACCCGCACGCCTTCAGCGGCGGTCAGCGGCAGCGTATCGGCGTGGCGCGCGCGTTGGCGTTGAACCCGCAACTGATCGTACTTGACGAGCCGGTTTCGGCGCTCGATGTGTCGGTGCAGGCCCAGATTCTCAACCTGCTACAGGATTTGCAGGAAGAGTTTGACCTGACGTATTTGTTCATAGCGCACGATCTTAGCGTGGTGGAACACATCAGCGACCGGGTGGCGGTAATGTATGTGGGTATGCTTGTGGAAAGCGCGCGCACAGAGGTACTGTACCGCAACCCTCAGCATCCCTATACTGAAGCCCTTCTGTCCTCGGTGCCGAAGCCGGACCCGCGCGACAGGGCGGAGCCGATCGTGCTGGAGGGTGACGTGGCGGACCCGGCAAACCCGCCGAGCGGCTGCTACTTTCACCCGCGTTGCCTCTATAACGACAACGAACGCTGTATGGAGGAGACGCCTGAGTTGCGGGAGATGGAACAGGGCCATTTCGTGCGCTGCCACTATGCAGGCGAGTTGGAACTGACTGGGGTCGTGTAACCTGACAGGTCACGGTTGAATGCGAAGCATGTGAATGTGTTGTTTGATTTCCAGAGTCTGGGACCAGCAAGAAGCAGTTCGTCAGGCGAGCACATGTTGTGTGATATGCAATCAGAGCAAGAGAAAACTGCGACCAAATAATGGATAGAAACAAGGGCCCGGGCGTACAGCCGAATATCGATTTGGAAGCATTTGGCCTGATCGCGGGCGAGAAAGCTGACGTCCTGGGGAACGGCGTTCACCGGCCGAAGGTGATGCTGCTCTTCCCGCCCAATTGGACGCCGACGATGCCGCATCTGGCCTTGCCAACGCTGGCGGCCTATCTGCGTCAGAGCGGGGTCGAGGTAATTCAGCGCGATTTGAATGTGGAGGTCTTCGACGAGATATTGAGCCGGCGCTATTTGACAGGGGCGCTGGCGCGTCTGCGGCGTATACAGAAGGAATCGATGGCTCCTGCGGCGCCGGGGCAAAGGCAGATGGCGGGGCCTGAGAGGGCAAGCCCTGACAGAATCAGCTGGGCATTGGAGGAAGGCCCGCGTTTGGCCAAACAGGTGGAGCGCGCCAAAGCGGGGATTCGCTCATCCGCATTTTACGATGGTCCGATTGGCCTGGAACTGCTCGGTACGCTGCTTGATTGCCTTGAGATTGCGAATCTTCCCTTTTACCCGGCCAGCCTCCATTTCCAGGGCTATGACGCGGCCGGTCCTTCCGACAACAGCCGCTTTCTGCTCCACGGCGTGGCTGATGACCAGCACAATATGTTTCTCGACATATACAGGCGCCTTCTGTTGCCCGATATTGTGCGGGAACGGCCGGACGTTGTCGGCATCTCAATCCCATCGATGGCGCAGTTGCTACCGGGTTTGACGGCAGCATATCTGGTCAAAGAGGCTGGGCTGGATTGTCATGTGACGGTGGGCGGGCCGCACGTCAGTATGCTGCGGGCGCAGTTGCCGGACGCGCCGGCGATTTTCGAGCTGATCGATAGTGCGATCGTTTTCGACGGTGAGGTACCGCTGCTGCAGCTGGCGAAGGCGGTTGCGGCCGAAGGGAGCCTGGCCGACATTCCCAACCTGGTTTACAAAGATGGCAACAGGATCCGGGTCAATGAGCGTAAGGAGCCGGAGAAGATTGCAAACCTGCCGATACCGGACTTCGACGGTCTGCCGCTGGACCGCTATCTGGCGCCGGAGTTGGCGCTGCCCTTGTTGACGGCGCGGGGTTGTTATTTCGGCAAGTGCGCTTTCTGTAACGTAGGCTACGGCGAGCCGGAGTCGTTCAGCCAGCTGCGGGCCCATCAGTTGGCGGATCAGATGCTGGAACTGCACGAAAAGTACGGGGTGAAGCATATTTTCTTTTCGGACGAGGCGGTCACGCCGCGAAATTTGCGCGATCTCTCTAAGATTATGCGTCAGCGTCCCGAGACGATGCATTGGGGGGGCTGCGTACGCTTTGAAAAGGTGATCTCGGGGCAGCTGCTGGAGGATATGCAGGCGGGCGGATGCCGGATGATCCTGTTCGGGTTGGAGAGTGCGTCGGCGGCGATTATCGACCACATGATCAAGGGCACTCAGCTGCCGCACATGAGCAGGATATTGAAGGAGAGCTCGACAGCCGGAATCTGGAATCATACATTTTTCTTTTTCGGATTTCCCGGCGAGACGATCGAGGACGCGCAGGAGACGGTCAACTTTTTGTACCAGCATAAGCCACATATCCATTCGGCTGCGATGGGCACGTTCCTGATGGAGAGGGACTCGCCGGCTCACAAGTACCCGGAATCGTTCGGTGTAAAACGGGTAATTGAAGACCCGTCCAAGGACCTGGCCATCTATTTCGATTTTGAAGTAAGCGCCGGTATGAGCGAGCAGATGGCGGAGATGGTCCACGACAAGTTTTTGGAATCGTTGCCCCCCAAACGATACCCGCAGTTTTATATCAGTGATGTCTACCGTTTTCTTTACGCCAGCCATCTGAGCGAGCGGCATCTTCCGCATCCGCCCTGGCTTGTGCCGGAGGATGGTGTCGTGCGGTAGTGTCCAGCGGTCAGCGGCCAGTTCGAGCAGGACTGGACACTGACCGCTGCGCACTGCAGTACCCCATTTTCATTCACCAAGGAGAGAAAGAGATGAGAAGATTCAAGCCTTCACCGATTTCCCGACGCGAGTTCATGCGCGTTTCGGCCGTGACTGCTGCGGGCGCGGTGGCCGTGGCCTGCGGCGCGAGCGGCGAACCGGAGCCGATGGAAGAGGCACCTGCCGATTCCGCGGCTGCCGAGTCGTCCGACTCTGCTGCAGCGGCTTCATCGTCCCAATACAGTGAAGCGCCGATGCTGGCTGAGATGGTGGCCAGCGGCGACCTTCCGCCCGTGGACGAGCGCCTGCCGGTCAACCCGATGGTGATGCCGGTTGCTGAGACGAACGGAAACTACGGCGGTTCGTTCCGCCGCGGTTTCAAGGGCGTCTCCGACCGCTGGGGCCCGACCAAGATGCAGGACAGGGGTCTTTCCTGGTATGACCAGAACCTGAACATGCAACCGCGCATGGCCGAATCGTGGGAGATCAACGATGACGCCTCCGAGTGGACTTTCCACCTGCGCGAGGGTATGAGCTGGTCCGACGGCACACCTTTCACCACCGAGGCGATCCGCTGGTGGTGGGAGGAGGACGAGACCAATACCACGATTTCGCCCAGCATTGGCGGCACTTGGGTCGAGGGTGCCGAGCGCACGCCGATGGAGCTCGAAGTCGTCGATGACTCCACTGTAACCTTCAAGTTCATGCTGCCCAACCCGCTGTATGTATTCCGTCTTGGCCGCCAGACCAGAAATCTCTACCTGCCCGGCCACTACCTGAAGCAGTTCCACATGGAGCTGACTGACGATCAGGATGCGCTGCAGGCACAGGTCGAAGAGGCCGGCTTCAACAGCTGGGAAGAGTACTATACCGATCGAAGGTGGTGGTACCTGAACCCGGATTTGCCGAGCATCGGCCCCTGGATCTCCAAGAATGAGCTTTCGAACGAGCTCTTCCTGATGGAGCGGAACCCCTACTTCTTCGGCGTCGACTCCGACGGCAAACAACTGCCCTACATTGACGATGTCGCGCACCGTCTGTTCGAAACGAATGACGTCTTCGACCTGCGGATCATCAACGGCGAGATTGACTTCCAGGCCCGTCACGTCAATATCGGCAACTTCACGCTCTACAAGGAAAACGAAGAGAACGGGGACTACAAGGTATTCCTAGGCTCGGCCTCCGGCCACTCTGCCATTCAGCTCAACCAATCGACCAAGAACGAGCGCTTGAACGAGTTCTTCAACGTTCGCGATGTGCGCATCGCGCTTTCGGTGGCGGTCGACCGGGTCGCCCTTAACGAGTTGGTGTGGGATGGGTTGATGACGCCGCGGCAGTACAGCCCGCTGGAAAGCTCGGCACAGGCCTACCCCAAGCAGGCCAACGCCTGGATCGAGTACGATCCCGATATGGCCAACCAGCTTCTTGACGGTGCCGGCTACGCGGAGAAGGACAGCGACGGTTTCCGTTTGTGGAACGACGGCAGCGGCGAGACCCTTAGCTTCATCATCGAAGGTACTGCACAACCGGGTACGACCGACGAAGATACCGTGCAAGAAGTGATCAAGTACTTTGCGGCGGTGGGTGTCAAAGCGACCTACAAGGGCTTTGAGCGTTCTCTGTATGAAGAGCATCACGGCGCCAACGAGATCGAAGCAGCCTGGTGGGGCGGCGACCGCACAGTCGTGCCGTTGGTCAACCCCACGATCTGGACCTGCGAGCAGCCCGATCGCCCGTGGGCGGCTGGCTGGGCGCACTGGCGCAATAGTGGCGGCACCAACCCTGCTGGCGTTGAGCCGCCGGCCGGTCACTGGGTCTGGACGATCTGGGAGATCTGGGACGCCATTAAGATTGAGCCTGATGCTGACAAGCAGACGGCGATGTTCCACCAGATTCTCGACATCTGGGCCGAAGAACTGCCGATGATTGGTTACCTGGGCGAACGCCCGGCGCCGATTATCGTCAAGAACGGTGTACGCAACTACCTGGCCGGCTTCCCGCTGGACGATACGACCGGTGATGAGCACCTGCTCCACACCGAGACCTACTTCTGGGAAGATCCGGATTCCATGAGCTCGTAATTCGGCGGGGAGTGAGTGAAGAGGAGTGAGAAGAGAGAGGCATTTTCTCCTCGCTCCTTCTCGCTCGCTCCTTTCTTTTTGGGGGTTTCCATGCTCGCTTTCATTATTCAGCGTATTCTCTTGATGATCCCGACACTGGTCGCGATCTCGATTCTGTCGTTCGCAATCATCCAACTGCCGCCGGGTGACTTTCTCACCTCCTACGTAGCCCAATTGCGTCAAGAGGGGGACGAGGTCGACGAGGCGGAGTTGGAGTCGCTGCGCCAGCGCTACGGATTGGGTCAGCCCGCCCATGTTCAGTATTTCAAGTGGATTTGGGGTGTGTTGAGCAAAGGCGACTGGGGGCAGTCTTTCGAATGGCAGAAACCGGTCAGCGAACTGATCTGGGAGAGGCTGGGGCTGACGATGGCGCTTTCAATGGGGGCCCTGCTGGTAGGGTGGTTTATCGCGATACCGGTGGGCGTTTATTCGGCGACCCATCAATACTCGTGGCTTGATTATATAATGACGACGTTCAGCTTTGTCGGCCTAGGCACGCCAGGCTTTCTACTGGCGCTCATTATTCTCTTCGTCGTCCAGTCCTGGCTGGGCATGAATGTTGGCGGCCTCTTTTCGGACGAGTATATTCTGGAACCATGGAGTTGGGCCAAGATCGTCGATATGCTCAAACACATCTGGGTGCCGATGTTGATCGTGGCGGTCAACGGCACGGCTGGCAACATCCGTATCACGCGTGCCAACCTGCTGGATGAAATCAACAAACCCTATGTCGAGACGGCGCGGGCCAAAGGCGTTAAAGAGCGCAACCTGATCTGGAAATACCCTGTGCGCGTTGCCCTCAACCCCTTCTTCAGCACAGTCGGCTGGTCATTGGCCAGCCTCGTGTCCGGCACAACCCTGGTGGCGATGGTGTTGAGCTTGCCGACGACCGGACCGATGCTACTACGTTCGCTCACTTCGCAGGACATGTATTTGGCGGGCACCTTCCTATTTCTTCTGAGTGCGCTGACCATTATTGGCACGCTGCTGTCGGACATTCTGCTGGCCGTTGTAGACCCGCGCATTCGGATGGAGTAGAACTGCGGGACTGCAGTTTTTAGTAGTCAGTTTTTAGTTTTTAGGTAACTACTAAGCCTATGTAAAGAAAAAGAGCTAATGTACGTATGCTCTTGGCTGATGTAGAGTAAGAGACATGAGCAAAATGGACCAGTTGGACCGAGAGCAGCTAGAGCGAATAGACCGAGAGAGCCTGATCGAGCTGATTCTGGTTCTGCAGCAGCAATATGGTGCGCAACAGGAGTTGGTGCAGCAATTGCAGCAGCAGGTGGCAGTGCAGCAGGAGTTGATCCAGAAGTTGCAGGATCAACTGGCGAAAGACAGTCACAACAGCGGCAAGCCGCCGAGCAGCGATGGTCCGAAGAAAGGCAGGCGCAAGAGTCTGCGCCGCTCTGGCCAGCGGCTGCGTGGTGGGCAACGCGGGCACAAAGGGCGCACCTTGATGCAGGTGGCGGAGCCGGACCATGTCATCGTCCATGCGCTGGCGGATTGCCCGCACTGCCAGACAGATCTGAGAGCGGAAGCAGTCACGCGGCAAGAGAAACGGCAGGTGTTCGACGTTCCGCCGGCCCGCATCGAAGTGACGGAACATCAGGCGGAAGTAAAGCAGTGTCCTGGCTGTGGTGCGAGCGTAAAGGGAGAGTTTCCCTCTCACGTTACGCAGCCGACCCAGTATGGTCTGCGTCTGAAGGCGTTTGCCTGCTACCTCTACAGCCAACAGTTCATCCCTTTCGCCCGCATCAGAGAGTTGCTGACTGCGCTCTACGGGGATGCGCCTTCGGAGCCGGTGATACTCGCCTCTGTTTACCGACTTGCCAAGCGCACACAGAGGAGTCTGGCCCAGATTCGCCAACAACTGATCGCTGCTCCTGTCGTCCATTTCGATGAGAGCGGCATGCGTGTCGTCGAGCGGTTGCAGTGGTTGCACGTGGCCAGCACAGAAAAACTGACCCAGTACCACGTCCATGCCAAACGCGGGCATATCGGCATGCGAGCCGGAGGCGTCCTGCCCCATTTCAAAGGCGTTGCTCTGCATGATTACTGGCGCTCCTACTTCAAGTTTAGCGACTGTCAGCATAGCCTCTGCAACGTCCATCACCTGCGCGACCTCAACTTCATCATCGAACAGTACGACCAGGCATGGGCCAAGAAGATGAAGCGCTTGTTGTGCGACATCAAAGACGAAGTCGCATCAACCTCAACACGGCATACGACCTTGCCGCCAGACCGTCTGGCCTACTACGAGGCCGAGTACGATGCGCTCATTGCCGAGGGTTTTGCCGACAACCCTGCCCCGCCAAAGCCAAAACGCAAACCGATCGGCCGACCCAAACAGTCGCCGCCCAAAAACCTGCTTGACCGTTTGCACAAACACAAGGCTGGCGTCTTAGCCTTCATGTTTGACTTCCGCATCCCTTTTGACAACAACCTGGTCGAACGAGATGTACGCATGATCAAGGTCCAACAGAAGATATCCGGCTGCTTTCGCACTGAAGACGGGGCACACATCTTCTGTGCTCTGCGTTCCTATATCTCTACTGCTCGTAAACATGGCTTCAACGCAATTGATGCCATCTACAACGCCTTTCTTGGCCAACCCTTTATCCCTGACAACATCCAGGCTTAGTAGTTACGTTTTTAGTGAACTGCCGCCTGTGTAGGTCATTGGTGAGACAGTAGTGGTTCGAAAAGTTTGCAATATGGCTATTGGTGGCCCCGCTTCTGTGCGGGGTTTTTTTGTTGCTCGTTGTTGGGAAAGTGGCTACGGGGCATCCTGGCTGAATTGGAATTTTGGGGGGATTTGAGAAATCGGCCTGGGTCAGGTTTTGTCGGTGCGGTAGAGGGCCACTTTGTCCTCGTCAAGTTGCACGCCGAGGCCGGGCCCGGTTGGCGGCCGGGCTTCGCCGGCGCGGATGGGGAGCGGCTCCTGGAGCAGGTCGGTCTCGTAAAAGAAGGGGCTGAGAATATCGCAGGGGAAGGTGGCGGCGTCGATGGCGGAGGTGGACATTGCCAGGTGAATCATGGCGGCGTTGCCGATGCCCAGCTCGAGATTGCTGCCAACGGTACAGACAAGACCGGCGGCCTCGGCAACAGCGGCAACCTTGCGGGCCGGGCCGATACCTCCTTTACCGACGTAGAGAGACAGGACGTCGGCGGCATGGGTACGGGCGATAGCCAATGCATCCTGCGGCGAGTAGACGATCTCATCGGCCATAACGGGCAGATGGGTCTGGCGGCGCACATCGGCAAGCCAGGCCACGTCAGTATCCGGGGTTGGCTGCTCGACGAAGTAGATGTCGTAGCGGTAGAGCTGCGGTATGGTCTGGACGGCGGTGCGGACGGACCAGCCGCCGTTGGCGTCGACGCCGAGGCGTACGTCGGGGCCGACGGCGTCGCGGACGGCGGCGACACGAGCAACGTCCCCGGCGGGATCGAGGCCGACCTTGACCTTCATGGTGTCGAAGCCCTGGTCGACGGCCCAGGCGGCAATAGCGGCGGCCTGATCGGGCGCAAGCCCCGAGACCGAGAATTTTGTTTTGACACTATCGCGTACCGGTCCCCCGAGGAGACGGTAAAGGGGCAGGCCGGCGACCTTGCCGAGGATGTCCCAGAGGGCCATCTCCAAGCCGGCCTTGGTAAAGGGGTTGTTGGCGACGGCGGCGTTGACGGCGGCCATGAGGCGCTCGATTTCGGTTGGGTCCTGGCCGGTGAGCAGGGGCGCGAGGATGCGGTTGATGAAGTGGGCGGCTGTGACCTGGTCTTCGCCGCTCCAGATAGGGGTGCAGGAGACCTCTCCGAGGCCTTCGATGCCGGCGTCGGTGTGGATTCTGACGAGGAGGAAGGGTGATTCGGTATGGCCGCCGCGACCGCCGCGGATGGCCCTTTCGGGGCTGATGGGGACGTTGACTGGGATTGTTTCGATTTGCGTAATCTTCAATTGGTGCCTTCCTCTTTGGAATAGTCGAATCGATAGGGAACCCCTGCGGACAGATCGCTGAAGGTGAGCGTTGTATAGCTGCGGCCCCAGCGTTCCTGCGCGCCGGTCTGACCGCCGCCTGGATTTAGCCCCAGCGCGGGCGGCAGGAGGAGGGTCATTGCAGGCAGGGGAGAGGCCGCGTACAGCGTTCCTCCTGCGGGGTCGAGGTCGATACGGACCTGGTTGCGGCTTTCGGTCCAGTCGAGCCAGTCATCGGCAGAGAGGATGGGCACGCCCTCTGCCACGGCGGTGTCCCAGTTGCCCTCGATGAGGGGGCTGGAATAGGTGGCGAAGCTGACGGGATGGGAATTGAGCGCGACGGGCGTGTAGTAGCGGCGGGCGGCGCGGCGTATGATATCGCCGGTTTCTTTGAGGGCGCGTTCGACGTCCCATTTGAAGCTGAAAACGAATTCGGGGTGGATGAGGCACTCTTCAGTCCAGTGGGTGGGCTGCTGGAAACAGTCGATGAGGGCGCCGTCCTGGTCGACGAAGCGGAGGGGGCGTCCTGAGCCGCACATATAGCCGAGAAAAGGCGAAACGGCGAGATAGTTCAGGTCCATGCGCACACCTAACTCGGAGAGATCGCGGGCGGCGTCGACATAGCCACGCCAGCGTACTGCGTGATGGCGAACAGTGCGCACGGGCCGTCCAAACTCCCGCTGGTGGCGCTCGATGTTTTCGGCCAGCATCGGTCCGACGAGAGCGCTTTGCGGCTCCTCGATTTTCATTTCGCGAACGGTGTCGGCCTCGAGGGCAGGATGGACGCTGAAGGTATGGCCACCGGCTTCCCAGGCCTCGATGCGGTCGCGAGTCAGATTGGTATTGGGAACGACGTAGAAGGTACAGCGGGCCTGCCTGCTACGCAGCCCGCCGAGCAGTGTTTCGAATTGGGGCAAGGTAGACCAGTCGTCGTCGCTGGTCATGATCAGGACGCTGGTCTGTTCGGCTTTGGGGTAGTACCAGAGCCGCGGCCGGGGCGCGAGCTCTTCGATCAGGCGGGCGAGCAGGGCGCTGTGCAGGTCGGCCTGCGGGATCAGCATTTGCTCCGTGGGCAGCTGGCCTACAAACAGTTCGCTGGGCCGGTAGATGCCGTCGAGGCCGGCAAAACAGAGGTCGACGTGGTCGGGGTTGCCCTGGCGCAGACGGGCGACGGTGTGGGGAAGGTCATAGGAAAACAGGACTGCGGCGCCGCGTCCTACGGCTACCGATACGATGGCGGGTGTTCCTTCTTCTGTTCCGTTCACGGCAGGGCGGATGGAGGCCAGCTCGCTTGCGGCTTTTGCCGTGTCGAGCGACCACTCGACCGCGGGCGTCAGGACCTGGACCGGTTCGCTGCTCAAGCCTTGCAAAGCGGGATGACGGGTGTCGATGTGCAGCAGGCCGCCATCGAGGCCGCGGTAGGTAGGGCGCAGGTCCAATTCTTCGGTAAGCTGCGGCTCGGGCTGAAAGGCAATGAGCCGGCCGCCATGGCGCACATAAGCGACCAGCTGTTCCATGCGGGCGCGGCTGAGCGCGGCGCGCGGCAGGATCACGAGATCGTGTTGGGCCAGGGAATTTCCGTCCAGCGCGCTGACATTCTCTTCGGAAAAATCAACGAACCCTTCCATGCGCAGGATCTCGGCCAGATAGTGGCTGTAGCGGCTGCGGGCTTCGCCGGCATTGTGGAACAGGAGCATTGTTGGAGCCTCGTTCTCAGGATGTGGGCTGTCTGGTTTTAGCGCGTCGCACGAAGAATGCCATTGTATCGTAGCCAGAAGTAATGAATGTCAGTCGAAGGCGGGTATGGTGACCGGGCCGCCTCCTTGTTGGGCGGACTGAAGGGCGCAGATGCCAGCGGCGATCGAGCGGGCGGCGGCGCGGGGGCCGATGGCAGGTTCTTCGTCGGCGATGATTGCTCGAAGGAACTGTTGGGCCTGTTCGATCTCCATGGTGCCGTGTCCGAGCGTGTGCCGGCGCTGGATGGCGGGGTTGCTCCAGTTGGGCACGGTTACGGGCGCCATGCGGCGGGCGCCGGCTATTCTGTCGTGAAAGTGAAAGTTGATCGTATCCTCGACGGCACCGCCCTGGTCACGGGTGCGCTCGAAGGAGCCGGCGTTTCCGTAGACGGAGTAGTAGAGGCAGTAGGGGCGCACCATACCATAGGATACGGTTACTTTGGCGGCGGCGCCGTTGCTGGCTTTGAAGATAGCGACGGTTGTGTGCGTTGTCTGCCAACGGGAGGGCTGTTGGGCGTGGTAGGCTTGCGCTTCGACGAAGTTGACGCCCATCAGCCAGCGGAGGGTGTCGATGGCGTGGGGGCCGCCGCCGAGGAGGGTAGTCTGGGGGGTTTGGGGATGGATGCGCCAGTGGTCGGGCGGGCGGTGTGCCACGATTTCGTCCATGGTGTGCAGGTATTCGCCCTCGCCGTAGAAGATTTCGCCGAGGTCGCCGGCGCGGATCATTCTCTGCACGTCGCGGAGGCAGAAGGCGTAGCGGACCTGGTTGCCCATGTGGTATTTGAGGCCATGGCGGTCGGTGAGCTCGATGATGCGCTCACATTCGGCCAGTGTGGTCGCCATGGGGATCTCGGAGAGGACGTGCTTGCCGGCTTCGAGCGCCATGATGGCGTGCTGGCCGTGGAGATGGTCGGGTGTGGCGACGACGATGAGGTCGATGGCGGGGTCTTCGAGCATGGCGTCGTAGGTTGGGAAGCGCGTTTCGACGCCGAATTCGTGGGCGACGCGTTCGGCGAGGCTCTCATCATGGTCGCAGACGGCGGCGACTGTGGCGCTTTCCAGGAGTTGGAAGGCGCGCAGGTGGGAGCGGCCCTGGCCGAGGCCGAGTACGCCGACGCGGATGGTTGGATGCTTTGCCGTTTCACTGGATGCGCTGGAACTGTCCATTTTCCTCTTCTCTTTTGCTGGGAGGCCTGACTCCGGCCCATACGTAACCCAGGGTGAAATGACGAGGAGCCAAGACAAAGCAGCGGCGGCTGCTGAGGGGGCAGGCGGCATCAAAGGGACTGGCGTCGTATAGATCCGGGGAAAGACACAGGTGGGTCTGAGGATTCAGTATAGCAGATAGACAAGGGGCAGACCTATGCGGGTAAGACGACCACTCCAGGAGCAATTCGCGGCCGTTTTCAGCTCCTAACTGCAGGCAAATGCTTAAGACGGATAGAATCTTGATGAATTCAACAGATTTATTGAGAAAATTGAAAAAGACTATTGACATATTGAATATTATGAAGTATTATCTTGATAATGTGATGAAATCTGGTTAGAAAATGGAAGTGAGGACTTAGAATGTTTGCTGAACGGATGGCATTGGAAGCGACGCTGCGAAGGGAGAAGCTGATGTCGGAGGCCAGGACGTACCATGGGCTTCGTCCGTACCGGCGAGCGCCGCGCTGGCAGGTGTGGCTGTTTACGCGGTTAGGAGCATGGCTGGTGGCAAGGGGAACTGCTCTTCAGCAGCGATATCGACGGGCAGAGGCCGGGCTGGCTCTGGCCGATTATCCGAGACATAACGGGATGGAGCAGACACTATGAATCCACTACCGACCGCATGCCCGATCTGCCAGGCGAAAGATCTGACGGTCACGGGCTTTTTCTGCCGCGAATGCGACAGCCGCGTTGAAGGGCGCTTCCAGGTTGAGACGCCTTTTGCCGGGCTGACGCAGGAGCAGCTGGCGTTCGCGGCGACGTTTGTCCGCTGTGAGGGGAAGTTCAACCGGATGGAGGAGGAGCTCGGGCTCTCGTATCCGACGCTGCGGGGGCGGCTGCACGAGATGATCCGGGCGATGGGGTATGAGCCGGGCCGGGACGAGCCGGTGCCGCTGCCGGAGAAGGCGCGGCGGCAGGTCCTGGAACAGTTGGAGGCGGGCGAGCTCAGCTACGAGGCGGCGATGGAGCAGTTGCAGGGCGGTTAGAGGAACCTGGCCTAGCGGGCTGGCGGGATTGGCGGAATCGGGTGAGCAGGTAAACGCGAACAGGAATGCAGGGAGAGCGAAATGAGTGAGCAGATACAGGTGGAGCCGGAATCTCCGAATCCGCGCGTGCGGATCCGCTGCGGTGGAGATCTACGGGTTGAGGGTTGGGAGCAGGCGTTGATTGAGGCTACCGGTGAAGGAAGTCAGCCGGTGGCGACGTCGGGACCGGAGCAACTGGAGATCGAGGCTGAGTCTTCGCTGGTGGTGCGGCTGCCGCTGATGAGCGAAGTGGTGGAGAGCGCGGCAGGGGGACAGGTGAAGGTTAGCGACCTGCGCGGCAGTGTGGAGCTGGAACAGGCCGGCGGGGATCTGCTGGTGGAGAATGCCGGCAGTGTGCGCATCGAAAGCGCGGCGGGTCGGGTGAACCTGACCAACGTGGCCGGCGGGGCGGAGTTGGCGAAGCGGGCGCACGGCGATCTGATTGCCGAGCAGATTAGGGGCGGGATCTCGATCGCCGAGGTTGCGGGGCGATTGACACTGCAAAATGTATCGGACGTACGCGTTAAGCGGGCGCGGGCGGACGTGGATGTGTTGAACGCGGGCGGCAACGTCGTTGTCGATAGAGCGGAGGGCGCTGTCGAATTCATCAACGTTGACGGCGCGGCAGCAGTCGGCAAGGCGATGGGCCGGGTAAGCCTACGCGAGGTTCGGGGCAAAGTCGCCTGCGATCAGGTGAACGGGCCGCTGCATCTCGAGGAAGTTGGCGAGGTCGCGGTAAGCCGGGTGAGGGGCGATCTGACGGCTGAGAGCGTACGGGGCGCGCTGGCCTGCAAGGAGGCGAACGGGCGGGCGTCGCTGCGTGAAGTGGGCGGCTCGGTCTCGTTTGGCGGTGTGGGCGGCGATCTGGTGGTGGAGGGATGCGGCGGATCGCTGTCGGCCAAGTGCGGCGGCAATGTTGAGTTGTCGACAGTTCGGGGCGATGTGAGTGTGACTGCTGGGGGCAATGTCCGCTGCCGTTTGGCTGAGGAGGAGGGAGGCTCGTTCAAGGCGGTCTGCGGCGGTGGGCTCACAGTCGAAGGCGGCGCGACGATGGTCGCGCGCGGGCCGGGCGTGCACAGTTTCCGGGCCGGCGCGGGGAAGAGCAGTTATTCTCTTATTGCCGGAGGCAGCGTGCATCTCGAATCCGCCGGATTGCTGAGGGGTCTTGGCGAAGAGGAGGGCGTGAGAGGGGCACGTCACGCCGCGCGTGCGCAGCGCCGCGCCTCCCGATCGCTGGGCAAGACGCTGCGGAGGACGCTGAGAGCAGCGGGCAAAAGGGCGGCTGAAGGAGATTGGGAGGATGTTCGCAGCTGGAGCTTCAGCTTCGACACAGATGCGGCTTCATCCGGGGCTGCTGTGCGAGACGAGGAGCCGCTGACAGACTTTGAGGATATCGATGTGGACGTGAATGTAGAGGTAGACGTCGGGAGCGGGGCGGAGGTTGAGCCGGTCTCGGAGGAGGAGCGGTTGACGGTGCTGCGCATGTTGTCGGAGGGCAAGATTACGGCTGCCGAGGCTGAGGAGTTGTTGGACGCATTGGGCGGCCAGGAATCAGAACTGTGAGCCTGGTCGTTGCGCGACCTCACATTTGAGTTTGGAGGAGCAAGATGGACAGAGACAGTCGGGATGGAGGAAGCCAATTGCCGGACCGCTCGCGGTCGGTCATCGCTGTCCCCAGCGACGGCGCAATTGCGGAGGTGTGGAAAGGGGAGCAGGAGGCGTTACCGCAAATAGTGCGCCAAGTCCGGGATGGCAGCCGCCAGCCGTACGGCACGTTCTTGCGCCGTGTTCTCTTTTTCTGGCTGCGCGTTTACGTATTTGAAATCTACACGAACGGAAAATCGAAGGCTGTAAATGTGCGTATCCCAATCCCTTTGCCTTTGATCGGCGCGTTTTTTCAGTCCAAGTTGAGCTGGTCGCAGGCGTTTCAGTTTATCGAGCGGAGCCGCCGCGCGCAGGGGATTCCGCCGGAACGATTTCTGGAATCGTGTATGGCGCTGGAGTTCGTGCGCGTGTACGAGGACAAAGAAGAGAAAGAAGAGCTGGTGGTAATCGGATTGGATTGAATTGGAAAACGGTGATGCAAGCAGCTATTGAAATCGAATCTCTGAGCAAGATATTCCGCAGCCGCGGCGGCAATGTAGTTGAGGCCGTGAGCCGGTTGGACCTGACGGTGGAGCCTGGGCAGGTTTTCGGTTTTCTGGGGTCGAATGGAGCCGGCAAGACGACCACGCTCAAGATGGCGTGCGGGCTGGTGATGCCGACAACGGGAACGGTGCGCCTCAACGGATATGACGTGAGCAGGCAGCGGGGCCAGGCGATGCGGCAGATCGGCGCGGTGCTGGAAGGGACGCGCAATGTTTACTGGCGGATGAACGCGTGGCAGAACCTGCTCTACTTCGGCCGGATAAAGGGGGTCTCGTCGAGCAGGTTGCTGAAGGCGAGGGCGGAACAGCTGTTGCGGGAGCTGGACTTGTGGGAGCGGCGCAAGGATCCGGTGGGTGAGTTCAGCCGGGGTATGCAGCAGAAGGTGGCTATCGCGGCAGCGTTGATTGCGGACCCGCCGATTGTGCTGTTGGACGAGCCGGCATTGGGGTTGGATGTGCAGGCCTCGCGCACGGTACAGAATTGGATTATCGAGCTGGCGAAGGAGCGGGGGAAGACGGTTGTGCTGACGACGCATCAGCTGGACATGGCCGAGAATCTTTGCGACGAGGTGGCGATCATGAGCCATGGGCGGCTGCTGGCCCACCGCCCTACCGGGGAGCTGCTGGACCTGTTCCGGCGGGAGTTTTACCAGGTGCGGCTGCGGGGTGTGGTCGAGGCGGAGAAGAGCGGGGCTTTTCCCGGATTCATGGCCGGCCAGGAGAACGGGCACACGGTCCTTTCCGGGGAGGTTGGCGACGACCTGTCGGTATTCGACCTGGTAGAACGGGCGCGGCGGGCGGGTATGGACCTGATCAGCGTCTCCCCGGCTGAGCCGAATCTTGAGGAGATATTTGTAGAGCTGATCGAGCGGGCGGAGGAGACGGCCAGGCAGGACGGTGGATTGGAACAGGGCGCGGGCGACCGGGCCGTAGACGTTGAGAACAGAGGGTAGGGCAATGGTGGTGACGGGAACGGTACTATTGAATGAGTGCCAGAAGCGACTGATTATACTGTGGTCGTACAGATTCAATTTTATGCTCGAGACGTTCATGATCGGGTTCCTTTTTGTCGGCATCAGCTTTTTTGTGTCGGGGGGCAGGCCGGCGCCGGAGCAGATGGCGCCGGCGTTGTTGGGATACCTGACGTGGTTCTACGCGGTGTTCGCGATCTCGGATATGAGTCAGGGGATCCGCGAGGAGACACAGACGGGAACGCTGGAGCAGATGTACATGAGCCCGCTGCCGTCGGGCCTGCTGCTGGCGGGGCGCTCGGTGGCGTCATTGTTCATCAGCAGCGCCATGGTCATTCTGATTGGCGGGATACTGATGCTGGCGCTGGGGATCCGGATTCCGGTCCGACTGGAAGGTGTGCCGGTCTTTGCAATGACGCTGGCGGGGCTGTACGGGTTCGCCTTTTTTATGGGCGGGGCGACGCTTGTGTTCAAGCAAGTGAATGCGTTGAGCAATTTGCTGACGAATTTGTTGTTGTTCCTGAACGGCTCTTTTCTGACGGTGGAACGGATGCCGGGCTGGCTGGAAGGGTTTGCGCGCAGCCTGCCGTCTACGCAGGGGATCGATGTGTTGCGGCGGGTTGTGCTGGATGATCTTTCTCTGGCCAGCGTGTGGCAGGACGGAAGCCTGGTGTGGTTGACGGTGCATACGGTGGTCTTTCTTTTGGCTGGGTGGGGTGTATTTTTGTGGGGGGAGCGTGTTGCCCGCAGGCGAGGTTTGCTGGGGCAGTATTAGGGTGTGTTGTGATGGGCATGTGGGTGGCAGTTCGACGATTGGCCTCCTGGAGAAACGGAGGGCGGCGGAGAACACCTTCTTGTCCACTAAGGGCCGTCAGGGGCCACGAAGAAGATTCTGAGGGGCAGGCGCGGAAGAGGGAGTTTGTTCTGATTTCAGGAAGAGGTTGATATGGCTACAGCAGAAGAGCGACTGCGGGTATTGAAGATGATCGAGGAAGGAAAGATTTCGGCGCAGGAGGGCGCGCGTCTTTTGGGCGCATTGGGGAAGAGCGACGAACAGGCGCGGCGGCAGCGGGGGACGACGGATAGCCGGTCGGAAGGGGCGGGGCGCTGGCTGCGTCTGCGGGTATCTGATATGAGGAGCGGCAAGACGCGGGTCAATCTGACGATCCCGATTGGGCTGGTCAACATGGGGTTGGCGGTGGGGGCGCGGTTTGTACCGGACGTGGCTGAGCTGGACGTTGAGGAGATTCGCGAGGCGTTGCGGTCCGGGCTGCAGGGGAAGATTCTGGAAGTTCGGGACGAAGAGGAGTTGGTTGAGATTTACGTAGAGTAGGATGCTTCTGGGTCGGAATGGGACCTTTTGGGCAGATCGTAGCTAAATCGTAGGTAAAATGTCCATTTGGCAGTTTGCGTCGGTTTGGCGCGGCATTTGGGTTGGCATATGGGGGCCTACCAGAGTAAATGTCCACGTATTTGGGGAGATGCGAGGCCTGTCGTGGGTCGCAAGCGGCCATATTGCGTTTGACAGCAGGTGGACCTCAACATATACTGTAGGCAGCCGTGCCCCCCTAGACGAAACGGCTCTGAAGGTTTTCATTACAAAAGGACCCGTTCCATCCGCAAGTGGATGGTTCGTGGGCCGGTCAGACGACAGTTGACCCTCAAGGATGAGCGTGAACGCCTGTACTTTAGATGGCTGTAGCCGGAATTCATATCGAGTTGCACTGTCTGCAATGACTGCAAAAACCCGGGCACGCGCTGTGTCGGGGTTTTGTTTTTTGCGTTCACTTGCATCTTTAGGGAAGCTGTCTCGAAACGGTGTCATTTCCTCAGCGGTAATTACTCCAGAGAAAGGAAAACAGAATGGACGCGATTGCCAGCCGTATCATCAAAGCCCGCCAGTACGCAGCAGAACGTGACGAGCGCCTCTGGGTTAACAACCTGCAGGTGAAGATTCACGGGGAGAATTCTGATCACCGCGTTTCCTATGATCAGGGTTCCTGGGATTGTGATTGCGAAGAGTTTCAGCGCAGAAGCATATGTGCCCACGTAATGGCGATGGAAGAGATTCTCGGTGAGGCGGTGCAGCCTGCGGTGCTTCCCATTCCGGGATAGTGCAGGCGACGACAGTCCAGCTAGTCTACCTTTGCGTGCCAGGCCGTTTGGCCTGGCACTTTTTTTTCCGGCTTTGGAAAGTGGGAACGGCAGGGGTTAGGGGGCGGATTTCAGCGGGGCAGCGACCTGTGGAATAATGGGGAGATAAGCGACGCCAAGAGGAGTGAATGAAACGCGCGGCCCAGTTGCTGATCGGGATACTGATCAGCCTCTTTTTTCTCTATCTGGTACTGCCTGGCCTCCATCTGCCGGAGGTATGGCGGACGATGGGGCAGGCCAACTTCTGGTGGATTATTCCCGGCGTGGCCGTCTATATGGTGGGATTGTGGGCGCGCACATGGCGCTGGCACTTTATGCTGCGCCACCTCAAACCGGTCTCTCTGACCAGACTTTTCCCGGTAGTGTGCATCGGATATTTCGGAAATAATGTATATCCCTTTCGGGCCGGGGAGGTGATACGTGCCTACGTTTTGTGGCAGCGGGAGGAGATTCCGGTCAGTTCCAGCTTGGCCACGGTGATAATTGAGCGCGTTTTCGACGGGCTGGTGATGTTGCTGTTCGTTTTCCTGGCCCTGCCCTTTGCACCGATTCCAGCAACGTTTCAGCGGTTTGTCGTTTTTGTGACGTTTTTGTTGCTGATTGTAACCGCGGTTTTCATCTGGGTTACAGTGCGCCCGCGGCGTCTCGCCGTGCTTTACGGCTGGGTGGCAGAACATTTTTTACCGGCTAGAATCCGCGAACGGACCGACGGCTATTTTGAACGGTTCATGGCTGGTCTGGGCAGTTTGCGGAGCGGCCGCGACCTGCTTCTAATCTTTGCCACAAGTGTCGTGGTGTGGCTGATGGAGACGGTCAAGTACTGGTTTGTGATGCATGCCTTCACGTTCAGCGTGAGCTTTCTGGCGCTGATGTTGATCAACGGCATCGTGAATCTGGCGACGACGCTGCCATCTGCGCCGGGCTACATTGGCACTTTCGATACGCCGGCGATCGAGACGCTCACCGCCTACGGGATCGATCCCCAGTTGGCCGCGGGCTACACTCTGACTCTGCATGCAGCGCTGTGGGTACCGGTGACGCTGCTTGGAGCATATTATTTCTGGCGCGAGCAGTTGCGCTGGAGCGATTTTACAAAGGCACAGAAAAGGGCGGACCGTGCGGCCCAGGGTGAAGCGGTCACTTCAGAATGAAAGCCCGCGGTTTTGCTGCAGGGATCACCACCGACTTCATACGCATTGATTCTTATTGTACAGACAAGAAGAGGAGCCAGGACTGATGGCAGCAGACAGCACAGCGCGTGCGCCGGAGAATGGCAGTGTGCAGAAGACAGGCCTTGACAACGGGTTGCAAGTCCTTCTGAAGGAGAGCCACCTGGCGCCGGTCGCCAGTTTCTGGGTCTTTTACAGGGTGGGGAGCCGCAACGAGATGCCGGGCGGCACGGGCATCAGCCATTGGGTGGAGCACATGCTTTTCAAGGGTACGGACAGGTATCCGCAAGGCTCTTTCGACAAGGCGGTGGCGCGGGCCGGGGGCGCCTTCAACGGCATGACCTGGCAGGACTGGACGACGTATTTCGAGACCTTTCCGGCTGAGCGAATCGAGCTGGCGCTGGACGTTGAGAGCGACCGGATGGCCAATGCGATCTTCGACGCGGACGAGACCGAATCGGAACGCTCGGTCATCATCAGCGAGCGGGAGGGCAGTGAGAACAGCTACCGCTGGCTGCTGAATACGGAGATGCAGGCGGCGGCCTTCCAGACGCACCCGTACCGCCACCCGGTCATTGGCTGGACGCATGATCTACTGACGATGGGCCGCGACGATCTTTATGAGCACTACCGTACGTTTTATACGCCAACCAATGCGGTGGCGGTGGCGGTGGGCGATTTTGACGGCGCGCAGATGGCCGACCGGATCGACCACTATTTTGGCGGACTGGCCAAGGGGCCTGTTGTGCCGGAGATGCGTTTGGAGGAGCCGGAGCAACGGGCCGAGCGGCGCATCGTTTTGCGGGGGACGGATCAGACATCTTATTTCGGTTTGGCATTTCATGCGCCGGCGGCGCAGCATGCGGATTTCTTCGCGCTGACGGTGCTGGACAGCATCCTGAGCGGGGCGAAAGGGATGGGGCTTTTCGGGGGAGGCTCCTCCAATCGTAGCAACCGGCTTTACCGGGCGCTGGTGGACAAGGAGCTGGCGGTAGGTGTCTCTTCCTCGTTTATGCCAACGATTGATCCCTATCTTTTCGGCTTCAGCGCTACTCTTGCACATGAAGTCACGCACCAAGAGTTGGAGGATGCGATCTGGGCGGAGATCGAACGGATGCAGGAAGAGCCTGTGACGGCGGAGGAGCTGGAAAAAGCGATCAAGCAGACCAAAGCGCAGTTCGCCTACAGTAGTGAGAGTGTGACAAATCAGGCCTACTGGCTGGGTTTCAGCGAGATGATCGCGGACAGCGACTGGTTTGCCGGGTGGCTGGCAAACCTGGAGGCGGTGACTGCAGACGACATTCAGCGGGTGGCGCAGACGTGGTTCAGCCGCAGCAAGCAGACGGTAGGCTGGTATTTACCTGAATAGTATCGAGCGGCCTGTGCTGAACACAGATTGCTGACCAATGTTTCTTTCTCAGCTCCATCTGGAGCACTTTCGCAACTACCGGGAATTGGATCTTACGTTCGGCGCGCCGGTAACGCTTGTGCAGGGGCGCAACGGCCAGGGCAAAACTAATCTGCTGGAGGCGGTCTACTACCTGGCTACGAGCAAGTCGCGCCATGCGCGGGCGGAGCGGGAGGCGGTGGACAGGGCTGCGACGGAGGAGCCGATCCCGTACGCCCGTATCCGGGGGGAGGTGATGCGGGGGGAGGAGTTGACGACGCTTGAGATTCTTTTCACGCTGCGCGGGGACGGCTTGAACTACACGAAGCAGGTTCGGGTGAATGGGGCGCCGCGGCGCAGCATGGACCTGATAGGTCATCTGCGGGCTGTGCTGTTTCTGCCGGAGGATTTGACGCTGATCGCGGGCAGCCCGAGTGAACGCCGTCGTTACATCGACGTTGCCCTGTGCCAGATCGACCGCCGTTACTGTCAAACGCTTTCCCGTTACCAGAAGGTCGTCACGCAGCGGAACAGCCTGCTCAAACAGTTGCAGGAACGGGAGCAGACGGACGGCTCCTCGGCGGCGGCGCAACTCGGATTCTGGGATGATCAGCTGATCGAGCTGGGAACGCAGGTGCTGGCCCGGCGTCATACTTATCTGACTGAACTGGCCCCGATTGCGCGCCGGGTTCATGCTGACATTTCGCAGCAGCAGGAGTCGTTGGATCTGCTGTACCTGCCGAGCTTCAATACGGGTCTCTACTCTGAACAGGACTACCAGCGGCTGCGCGAGGGCGAGGAATTGAAGGCTGATGCGCTTGCTTGCCTGGAGACGGACACGGCGAAGATCAGTGAACGCTTTCGCGACCGGTTGGAAGGCCGGCGCAGGGTGGAGCTGAACGCGGGCAGTTCGCTGTATGGGCCGCACCGGGACGAGTTGATCTTCCTTGTCAACGGCTGGAATTTACGCACGTACGGCAGCCGGGGACAGCAGCGTACCGGCGCGCTGGCGTTGAAACTGGCGGAACTGCAAGCGATGGCGGCAGCGACCGATGAGAAGCCGATTCTGCTGCTGGACGACGTGATGAGCGAACTGGATGCGCAGCGGCGCGCGGCCTTGCTCACGGCATTGGCGGATGTGCGCCAGGGCATTGTGACAACGACAGACTGGGCGCAGTTCCCGACTGATTTCCAGGAAGACGCGCAGCTACTTCGGATCGAAGCTGGCACCGCCAAGCCAGTGGTGTCACCGGCCGCAGACCACTAGAACCTTCCCACACTCCTTCTGACAACTAACGACATGAACGAGAGACTCTATTACGAAGACGCATACCGTACCAGCTTCGTCGCACAGGTGGCCGAGCGGCTCACGCATGAGGGCCAACCGGCTGTGCGTCTGGACTGCTCGGCCTTTTACCCGACATCGGGCGGGCAGCCGCATGACACGGGCAGTCTGAACGGCACGGCTGTGGTCGACGTGCAGGTTGGGGCGGACGGCGCTGTGCTGCATTTGCTGGCTCGTGCTCTGCCGGATGATACAGCGAGCGTTAGCGGGCAGATCGACTGGACGCGGCGGTATGATCATATGCAGCAGCATTCGGGGCAGCATCTGCTGTCGCAGGTTTTCTACCGCGAACTGGGGCTGGAGACGGTGAGTGTCCATTTCGGCGATGTGTTGAACACGCTGGATCTGGATGGCCCGCCGCTCTCTGCGCAGCAATTGGCGGCTGTTGAAACGGCCGTTAACGAGATGGTGTGGCAGGACCGCCCGATTCGCGCTTATTGGGTCAGTGACGTCGAGCGGGAGAAAGTTCCGCTGCGGCGGGCACCTGCGGTGGAGGGCGCGACGCGCATTGTGGAAATTGACAAGTTCGACTGGTCGGCGTGCGGGGGGACGCACGTACGGCGCACGGGGGAGATCGGGCTGATCTCGCTGCTGCGGGTCGAGAAGCACCGGGGCAGGAGCCGGGTGCATTTCGTGTGCGGAAGGCGGGCGCTGGCGGATGCGGCGGCGCGGCGCGGATTGCTGGCGGAGACGGCGGGATTGTTGGACAGCGGCGTGCAAGACGTTCCCGAATTGGTGGCGAAGCTGCAGGAGGCGTCTAAGCACGCGGAGAGGGAGTTGAACGCGCAGCGGGGGGCCTTGGTTGAATACCAGGCGCGCGAACTGCTGGCAGGGGCCGAAACTGCGGCGGGTGTGCGGCTGGTGGCGCGGGAGATGGCAGATGCTGATCCGGCGTTGGTACAGAAGATGGCGCGGGCGCTCATTGCTGAGCCGGGCGTTGTGGCGCTGGTTGGATGTGCGCGAGGGGGTAAGGGGACAGTTGTCTTTGCCCGTTCAGAGGACTGTTCGGTGCACGTTGGTAATCTGTTGCGGGATACATTGAGGGAGTTTGGCGGTGGGGGCGGCGGGCGGCCGGATTTTGCCCAGGGCGGCGGGGTGGAGGCAGAGAAGCTGGCGGAAGTGCTAGAAGCGGCGGTGGAGGGTGTGCGTCAAGCCATCCGCGACTAGAGTTCGTTCAGAGTAACTACTAAGCCACAGTAGTCGACCGGCCAGTCATCCTTGGAACCATTCAGTCTTTTGGTGACGCAACTGGTGTACAGCGGCCGCCATGCTCGCCAGCCGACACGTTGCGAAGAAGGCACACGGTCGGTGAGGCATGGTTTTGTAGGGGGGCGTTGCGGGGGCGCAGCCCCTGCACAAGGGAGGCCGCTTGCGGCCGACCGCCCAAAATACAGCAATGAGGGGAGAAAAAACACCATTGCTCGCCTCGTACAGGTTGGCGAATCAGTTGCGGCTAAGTAGTTACCGTTCAGATTGAAACCCCCTTTTCCGCATTGCGTAATGGGTAGATGAAGGCGGGTCGCCTGCGTTCGCATTTGCGTTCACCGGCGATTCGGCGAAACGCATTAGGCGGCGTTGCAGGCAACTCGTGGATTCAACGTGCCGGACAGCCAGGAGACAGGGAGACACTCGAATGAAGAGCAATGGAACCATGCCCATCTTGCCGGTTGAAGCATATACCTCCCAAGACTGGTTCGACCGCGAGCAGGAGCGCATATTTTCGCGAACGTGGGCTTTTGCCGGACTGGCTGAGGACGTCAGCGAACCGGGGCAGTATGTAGCGGTGCAGGCAGGGTTGAACAACATTTTTGTCGTGATGGGGCAGGACGGGCAGCTGCGGGCCTTTCACAATATCTGCCGTCACCGGGGGACGCAACTGCTGCGTGCTGTGGGCAACACGAAGAAGGTCATCACTTGTCCTTACCACGATTGGACTTACAGTCTGGAGGGGTGTCTGCTTTCCGTTCCGGACAGGAAGAACCAGTTTCCGGATATGGATATGGCGAGTCTCGGGCTGAAGAGGGCGTCCGCGGCCAGTTGGAGAGGCATGTTGTGGGTCCATCCTGACGAGAACGCCGAATCTGTTGAGGACTGGTTTGGTGGCGTGGAACCCTACCTTGGTCCCCACAGAGTGGATCAGTTGGTGGAGTACGAGCGTGGGCGCACCGAATATGACATTGCCGCCAATTGGAAGATCGTGGTCGAGAATTATATTGACGGCTATCACCTGGCTCATCTGCATTCGGGCACGCTGTCTATGTACGATCACAAGCGCATCGAATCGGGATTTGCTGGTCCGCACTTCCATTTTTGGGAGCCGCTCGCTCCAGAGTACGCGGCGAATGTCGAAAAGAAGGCGGCGACTCCACTGGTTATCCCGGCCGACGAGGCAGGTGCGTGGGTGCCGATGCTGTTTCCGGGTATTGGACTGGCAGAGAATGAGGATTCCTGGTCGGTGTTTCACCTGACGCCGCTGGCGCCCGACCGTACACGCGTCGTCGTGCGCACGAAGCTGGCTGACGCCTCAATGCTGGCGTTTGCTTCGCAGTCGGTCCGTTCTTTCAATTTCTGGACGAAGCGGGTGCGGGGCAAGTACGACAGTGATGACGCCGACGACCCGATGGCATCCGGCGACTTCATGCAGGAGGACATTTACGCGTGCGAACAGCAGCAGCGATCGCTCAAGAGCCCGTATTTCGAGCACGGGCCTTCTTCCATTGAGGGTGAGGCCGGCGTGCGGCGGCACCAGGAGCTGGTGAAACTGTGGGTGGAAGAAGAGGTTTAGTCAGGGGAGAGTAGGGGCTCGCGAGGGACGGGGGCCTATGGTTACATTCCCGACTGCAAACTCATCCCTTAGGTTGAAGCTCTGTCTTTAGCAGGCGTTCGCCCGCTGGGCTACATGTACAGGCTGGTCTGAAAGCGGCGCAGGAGAACAGCGGCTATGGCGCAGGTGTAGAGGAAGCCGGCGGCTGCGACCCAGAGATAGGGTTCGCCGGTGGAGGCGAGCCAGTAGCCTTTTGTGGCCCAGTAGGTGGGGAAGATTCCGAGCAGCCACTGCCAGGGCTCGGGCACGAACCAGGCCGCGACTGGGACAAGCAGGAAGATGCCCAGGCCCTTCATGACGGCGAGACCTTCGACCTTGTTTTTGGCGAGGGCGGCGAGGAGCAGGGCCATCATCGGGCCAAGGGGCGCGGCGGAGACGGCCAGGGGGAGCAGCTTTTCGACCGGCAGCACAAGGATGTTGATGAAGGGAACGGCGACGAGGATCCCCAGGACTGTGATCAGGGCGGGGGTCAAGGCGCGGTAGAAGGCGTAGGTGCGGATTGGCATGGGGGTCACCATGAGGGCGGTGAGGGTGTCCTGATCTTTTTCGTCGAGGAGGAGGGTGCCGACGAGGAGGCCCACGAGCTGGGGGATGATGAGCAGGCCGAAGAAGCTCACGATCAGGAGATAGTATTCACCGAGGTCGAAGCCGATGTTTTGCATCAGACCTGACTGTAACCAGGGCAGGAGCCAACGCAGGAGGCCGCCGAGAATAAACGGGTAGACGAGCAGGAATTGCAGCATTGAATCGCGGCGGAAGTTGAGGAGATCGCTGCGTCCCAGAGTTAAGAGTGCCCCCATCAGTTACCTCCCAAGTTTGTCCTCGAAGTAAACGTCAACCAGTCTCATATTCGGCGGCTCTCACGAGCCAACCTGACGGGCGACGACCTGTTGCAGGGCTTTCTGGGCCCAGCGGGTGCCGGCGACGCAAAGAAGCGCGGCGTAGAGCAGCGCGAAGATGAGCTGCCAGAGCGGGGCTTCGCCGAAGGATGCGGTCAGCAGGATCATGCCGGGGCCGCTGGGCAGCAGGTAGAGAAGCGGGCCGGGTACGATGCCGAAGTAGGTGAGCAGGGGGATCTGCATGACGGCGAGAAAGAATGCGCCGGGCAGCAGGTATTCGTTGATGCCGTTGAAGCGGGCGGCGATGACGAAGCCCAGCAGAGAGAGGGGGTATGACATGGCCAGCATGCTGAGCACAAACCAGAGCCAGTTGAGCTCGGCGCCGTAGACGAGCAGCGTTACGGCGACGCCGACGGCGAAGGCCGCGACTGAGAGAACTGCGGCTTTGGCGAGCAGATATTCCCAGGAGCGGAGGGGCGTGACGACCAGTCCTTCGAGGACGCGCTCGCCTTTCTCCAGGTAGTAGAGGCCGGGCATGAAGAAGAAGCCGAAGACGCCCAGATCGATGAAGAGGATTGAGACGAGTACCGGTTCGATACCGGCGTCGGGGATCCAGTAGAGCATGAGGACCCAGACGGCGGCGACGAAGGCGGCGGCGTAGAAGATGCCCTGCCGGAACTGGATGGCGGTTTCCCAGCGCAGGAGCATGAGGAGCCGGGTCACGTCAGGCTCCTTCCCGTCGTCTGGATGAAGATATCCTCCAGGGTGGCCTCCTGGGTGTGGATGGTCTCGATGCGGTTCGTACGCAGGATATTGAGGAATTGATCGCTGTCGGCGAGGCCGTCCAGGGGGAACTCGGCGTGCTGGACGGGGGAGGAGGTCCCGTCCTGGTGGTATTCGACACGGACGCGGCGCTGGCCATGTTGCAGGCGCAGGTTGCGGGGGGAGTCGATGAGGGTGATTTTGCCGTCGATGATGAAGGCGACGCGGTCGCAGATCTGGTCGGCGACGGTCATGTCATGGGTTGTTAGGAAGATGGTGCGGCCTTCTTCCTTTTGCTGGCGGAGGATTTCTTTGATCTTCTGGCCGTTGACGGGGTCGAGGCCGGTGGTCGGCTCGTCGAGGAAGAGCAGGTCGGGTTGGTGAATGAGGGCGCGCACGAAGTTGAGGCGCATCTGCATGCCCTTGGAGAACTGGCTGAGGCGGGTGTCGGCGTCGTCGGCGAGCCCGACCATTTCGAGCAGTTCGGCTGGGTCGCGGGTATCGCCGCTGTAGAGCGTGCGGAAGAGGGAGAGGTTCTCGCGGGCGGTGAGCTTCTGGTAGTGGTTGGGGAGCTCGAAAGCGACGCCGACCTGCTCGTAGTAGCTGTCGTCCCATTCGTTCAGTGGTTTGCCGAGGACGGTGATCTGGCCCTGGAAGCCGCGCAGGAGGCGAATCAGCACCTTTTGGGTGGTGCTTTTGCCGGCGCCGCTAGGGCCCAGGAAGCCGAAGATTTCGCCCTGTTCGATGGCGAAGTCGATGCCGCGTACGGCTTCGGTTCCCTCAGGATAGGTGTAGGTCAGGTTTTCGACCGAGAGCATTACTGGGTTCCCTGGCCGTCGTTTCTGGATGGCCTTGGCGACTTGGTGGAACCTGCTGCCGTGCTATTCCGATCGGGCTGATGTTGGGCTGATCTGTAGGCCCGCCAGTGGTCCAAAATCAAGGGAAACTCACGTTCCATAAAGACGTAGTAGTCCCGCATTTCTTCAAGACGTTGGCGGCGGGCGGGGGAGGCTCCGTCGAGCAGAGCGAGACCCCTTTCAGACAGTTGCCGTAACACAGTAAACTGCTTTTTCGCCTTCTCTTCCATCATGTGTGACCAGGAGTCGGGCACGACGCGATAGTGATCGCGGCGCTGGCCTGGTATGCTCAGCCGCTCGATGATCCCCATCTGGATGAGCATGCGCGTGCCTGTGCTGATGGAGGACTTGCTGGCCTGCAGGGCTTCGGTCAGTTCGTGCATCGTCTGATGCGGGGGATCGCAGATGAGGAGCCAACTGAGGATTCGGCCGGCCATGCGGGGCAGGCCGGCCTCTTCCCAGTATAGCCCGAAACTTTCGACATATTCGTGCATATTTTTCATCGGCGACTCGACTTCAGTGGTCGGCGGCTTGTGGTTGGCGGCACTCATGTTTCCAGGGCCAGTTTCTGCTGTTGGCGGCCGATGACGCTGTTGAGAAGGACCAGCAGGGCGACGGAAATGAGAGCCAGCACTGCGATATCGAGAGCGATCTCGGCGAAACCGGCGCCGTTCTGACTCACTTCCAGCAGTGGATTCATCAGATAGTAGGTGGGGAAGAGGCGGCCAATCCACTCAGGCACTTGTGGGAAAATCTTGAGGATGCCGGGCGCGTAGAGCAGGATGCCCACGGCCTTGATGATACCCAAGAAGGTATCCATGTCCTTGGAGACGGAGCCCAGGATGATGCCGAAGGCCGAGGACATGAGCCCACCGAGGGCGATCACGAGCAGAAGGAGGGCGACCTGGCCAGCGAAGGCGCTGTTGATCAGCAAGATGATCGTGCCCATGATTCCACTCAGGATGAAGCCTATCAGCGTCTTGGACAGGTAGACGTCGAGTAGCGAGGTGGGTGTAGAGGTCAAGGCGACCAGCGTGCGATTCTTTTTCTCGTCGAGCAGCGATGCGGCCGGGAAAAAGAGCCCACCGAGTACGATTGCCATGATCAGGAGCAGAGGCAACAGACGTTGCGACCAGGTCTGTGTGTTGGCGGCGCCGATCTGTTCCGCATTGACGGTGACGGGAAGCTGGTCAAAGCTAGTCCCGATTCCTTCCGTCATGGCGCGCGCGAGTGCCGATTCGAGGAGAAGGAGATTGCGCCCGCTGGCTTCTCCCCAGCGGTAGGCCGTGAAGTCGATCTCTGCGCTGTCGTCTTCGAGGGCCGCGGCGAAGCCGGCGGGCAGGCTGAGGCCGACCTCTTCGCTACCGCGTCTGACCGCACTTTGCAGCGCCGCGTCTGAATCGTAGACAGTGGTGTTTATGCTGGGATGGTCGAGCAGCGGCCTGGTAAACTTTTCGCTGGCGTCGGGGTCGTAGATGCCCAGGCGCGGTGTCTGCGCCAGCAGGTCGCCGAAGACAAGCGCGATGAGAAGGCTGATGATGACCGGCATAGCAAGTACATAGACGGCCATGAAGTTGGCTGCGCCGAGGCGCGCGTCTTTGCCCACCAGAACTGCAATTCGCTGAATATTCATCAGAATTTCCTTAGTATGGCGGCTGTTCCGACCGCCATCGAACCTGCGCCGACCAGGAGCAGGAGTGCCAGGTTGCCGACCACATCGGCCCAGCCGGCGCCGAAGTTGATGATGCGGTGCAGAGAATCGACGAAGAAATAGGATGGGATGAGCTCCATCCAGCCGGTAGAGAGGCCGGGCAGGAGAACCGAAAAGCCGGGGAACACCATGGGTATGATAAACACGATGGCCCACCCCATCACCGATGTATTGTCCTTGGAGATTGCGGCGATAAAGAAGCCGAGGCCGACCATCAGGAGACTGCCCAGCAGCAGCGTTGTCAAGAGCAGGAGCGGCGCGGTGCCGAGGATACCCATCACGGCACTCAGGAGCAGTACCTGTCCGAAAGCCAGGACCATGCCCATCAGGGCCTTGCCGACAAAGAATTGATGCAGGCGCAGGGGGCCGGTGACGAGGGCGCGTGCGGTGCCATTGTCGACGTCGCGGTTGAGGAGCGTCGCCAGTCCAAAGATCTCTATTATCACGATCATCATCAGCAGGAGGGGCGCGAACCGATCTCGCATCGAAAGGGGCGCGCCGGTCATGTCATTGCCGAGCACGATCCCGGTGTCGTTGAAACGGGCTAAACTGGCCAGCGTTTCAGGATTGATAGTGTTGGCGACGAGCACCAGCACATCGTGGAATATCTGTTTGGCTTCGGCGGGGACACCGGGTGCGTAGTAGGCATTCAGCTCCACCTGCTCCCCACGGGCGGCGGCGGCGGAGAGGTCTGCGGGAAGCGACAGGCCGACGAAGAAGTCACCGGACTCTTCGAGCGCGGTCAGCATCTCGGCCTCAGAGTCGAAGATGGTATAGTCGCCGCCCGGGTTTTCGTCATTTTCATCAATGAGGCGCTGGTAGAGGGGAATCTCCCGATCCTCGATGAAGAAGGCCATGCCCAGGTTTTCGTCCACCTGGTTGGGGAGCAGGAAGTAGATGATGAGATAGAATACCACGCCTATCGCGGTGACAATGGCGAAGAAGCGGTTGCGGAAGAAGAGTTTGATGTCATTGACGACGAGTGTGCCGATCATCCTTGTAACCCCCTGCCGGTGATATCGAAGAAGATATCTTCCAGCGTTGCTTCCTCGCTGTGGACGGTGAGGATGCGTTCGTTCTTTAAGAGATCGAAGACTGTCTGCGGGGTCTGGTCTTCATCGAGCGTTACTTCGCGCACTTCGATATCGCCGTTGGGCCGTTCGACCTCTACTTTGAGGGCGCGCATGCCGAAGCGCTGTTTGAGACGGGCCGGCGTGTCGAGGGCGACGATTTTGCCCTGATTGAGGAAGGCGACCCGATCGGACAGCTTGTCGGCTTCGACCATATCATGGGTGGTCAGAAAGACGGTGGTCCCTTGCTGGGTAGCGGCGCGGATCAAGGTGTGGATCGTCTCGGTGGAGACGGGATCGAGACCGTCGGTCGGTTCGTCGAGGAAGAGCATTTGGGGGTCGCTTACGAGGGCGCGCGCCATCATGAGACGTTGCTTCATGCCTTTGGAGTAGTTGGCGACGTGTTCCTTTTCGCGGCCGCCAAGGCCGACCTTTTCGAGCAGGGCCATGGCGTCGAAATTGGCTACTTTGTAGAGTTTGGCGAAGAGATTGAGATTTTCGACGGCGCTCATCTGCTCGTACAGGTTGGTGAATTCGAAGGAGATGCCGAATTCCTGCTGAACCTGTTTGCGCTCCTTGACAATGTCCATGCCAAGGAGGGTGGCTGAGCCGTTTTGGGGCGTCAGCTGACCGGTCAGCATTTTGACGACGGTGGATTTACCGGCGCCGTTGGGGCCGAGGAAGCCGATTACTTCGCCTCCGGCCACGTCGAAGGAGATATCGTCTACGGCGAGGATGTCGCCGTAGCTGAAACTCAGATCCTTCACTGAGATCGCGGGTTGTGCCATGCTGTTGCTCCTTATATCCAGGCGAATGTGCCGATCGTTTGCGAGTCGCTACGTCTGCAGATGATGTAATCGAATGTAGCAGGTTCAGTTTGTTCTGTCAATACCGAACAAACTGAACTTTCTGACATTTGGCTTACGGATGGCTGATATTGGGAGGAGGAACGGGTTATATGGTGGGAAAGGGCTACTTGATGTTTCCTGTCGGCGCGAAAAGTCCTGATCGGGTTTGTGCAGGTTTGGACAGAGATTGCGTAAGAACGGTTGGGAAATTCTGGATTCCTATCCTGTGGCGTATACTTTGCTGGAGAAACAGACAGGGTGCGCAGGCATTCGGCGGGCGCAATCCCGTTTAAGGTGGTAGGTAACTACTAAGCCATATGCAGCGCCTGTGCGGACCAGACCTTCAGTCCCGCCGACATTCGGGCTATCTCATCGTGTACTCGTTGGCCGCCGCCACCTTGGACGGGACACACCGCTGGAAATAAGGCGTACGGTGGATGAGGCATGTTTTTGTAGGGGGGCGTTGCTGGGGCGCAGCCCCTGCACAAGGGAGGCCGCTTGCGGCCGACCGCCCAGAACTGCAGTGGTCAGTGATCAGTGGTTAGTGGTCAGTGGACTGAGACTGCAGGTGGGGTAGGAGACATTGTTGGCTAGACACGTTGCTGGAGCGGCACTGCTGGAATGCGCACACACGGTGGATGAGGCATGTTTTTGTAGGGGGGCGTTGCGGGGGCGCAGCCCCTGCACAAGGGAGGCCGCTTGCGGCCGACCGCCCATAAGAAAGAGAATGCGGAGAGAGTAAACACCTTCACTCGCCTCTTTCAGGTTCGCAGATCAGTTGTGGCTGAGTAGTTACGGTGGTAGAAGCAACGCACAAGGAGAACTGCTGAGAATGAAGACACTGACGCTCAATGACGGTGGACGTCTTCCTGTATTGGGATTAGGCACGTGGCAGATGGGAGGCGGCCGCAGCCGCGACTATTCGCGGGATGAGGAGATGACGGCCCTGATTCGAGATGCGATCGAAATGGGCTATACGCACATCGACACGGCGGAGTTGTATGGCGTCGGTCATTGCGAGGAGCTGGTGGGGCGGGCGATGCAGGATTTTGCGCGTGAGGAGATTTTCCTGACGACCAAGGTATTGGCCGACAATTTACGCTACGACGACCTGTTGCGGGCGCTGGACGGCAGCCTCGAGCGGTTGCAGACGGATTTTGCCGATATGTACCTCATTCACTGGCCGAATCCGGAAGTGCCGTTGGAGGAGACTTTCAGGGCGCTCAACCGGGTGGCGGCGGAGGGCCGGGTGAAGCGGATCGGTGTGAGCAATTTTGACGTTGCGCTGCTGCGGCAGGCGCAGGAGCTGTGCGAGACGCCGGTGGTGACCGATCAGGTGCGCTACAATCTCTACACGCGCGAGCCGGAGCAGAACGGGCTGCTGCGCTACTGCCAGGAGAACAGTATCGTCCTGACCGCGTATTCTCCGCTGAAGGACGGCGTGATGCAGAACGAGACGGTTCAGGCGGTTGCGCGCAAGCATGGCGCGACGGCTGCGCAGGTGGCGGTTCGCTGGCTGACGCGGCAGCCGCAGGTGGTGACGATTCCGATGTCGACGAACCGCGATCATATGCGGCAGAATATCGAGGCTTTGACGCTGGCGTTGGATGAAGAGGATGTGCAGCGGTTGAATCAGGTTTCGAATTAAGCCTTAATCAGCAGGCCGCTTAGATTGAATTAACAGGAGAACCTATGCTTCCCAATGAATCGATCCGCAGGGTATTGGATGCCGGGCTCACAAATGGCGCCGACCTGGCTGAAGTCTATTTGGAGAACAAGGAGAGTCTGTCGCTGATCCTGGACGAGGGCCGTCTGGAGGAGGCGACGCAGGGCAATGATATCGGGGGCGGGGTGCGGGTCTTTTATGGGAACAACGCGGCCTACGCCTATACCGATGATCTGACGGAGGAGTCGCTGATCGAGGCGGCAGGGGTTGCGGCGGCCGCGGGCCAAAACGCAAATAATGCGCCTGTGTGCGCCGACCTGACAAAGGGGGAGAGCCGGGTTGAATCCCGGATCGAGCGCCCATTTGAGGAGATGTCGACGCAGGAGAAGGCCGGTATTCTGCGGGAGATGGACGAGGTCACACGGCAGCACAGCCCCCATATCGTTAGTGTGCAGTGCGTCTATTCGGAAACGCGGCGCCGGGTTTGGGTGTACAATTCTGATGGTATTTGGGCGGAGGATGACCGCTCTTTTCTTGAGTTTCAGGGGCAGGTGGCCGCGCAGAAGGGAGAAGTGCGCACATCCAGCATGACGGGGGTCGGCGGGCAGATCGGTTTGGAGTTTTTCGACGACCGCGACCCGGTGGGGATGATGCCTGAGGCGGCTGACACGGCGCTGCTGATGTTGGACGCGAGGCCGGCGCCTGCCGGTGAGATGCCGGTCGTGATCAACAATGGTTGGGGCGGCGTCCTCTTTCACGAGGCTTGCGGCCACTGTATGGAGGCAGACTTTATCACGAAGGGGGCCTCGGCCTACACGGGGCTGGTGGGCGAGAAGGTGGGGCCGGATTTCCTGACGGCTTACGACGACGGCACGATCCCAGGGCGGCGGGGGACGATGCGCTTCGATGATGAGGGTGTGCCGACGAACCGGACCGTGCTGATCGAGAATGGCATTCTGAAGGAGTATATGTGGGACCTGACGGAGGCGCGGCGGGCGGGCCGGGCGTCGACGGGCAATGGACGGCGGCAGTCGTTCCGCGACATGCCGATGCCGCGCATGACGAATACGTATATTGACGCGGGCCCGCACGACCCGGAGGAGATCATCGGCTCGGTGAAAAAGGGGCTGTACGCCAAGAGGCTGGGCGGCGGCCAGGTGGAGATCGGCCGCGGGGATTACGTTTTTACCGTCACTGAGGGTTGGTTGATTGAAGACGGCAAGCTGACGGCGCCCGTGCGGGGCGCGACGCTGGTAGGCAACGGGCCGGAGACGCTGCGTCTGATCGACATGATCGGGACAGACATGTCGCTGGATCCGGGGCGAGGCATGTGCGGCAAGGGGCAGTGGGCGCGGGTGAGCGTCGGCCAGCCGACGGTGCGTGTGCCGAAGTTGACGGTCGGCGGGACGGAATGAAAGGGCAGTGGTCGGTGGTCAGTGGTCGTTGGATTGTGGATAGTACCTTGAGACATTAATTTATCCTGCGTTTTGGGGAGCGGGAGTAGGAGTATAGACGTGGATTATCTTGAATTTGCCAAGGACGTCGTTTCCAGGGCGGTTGAGCGGGGTGTGGAGGCGGAAGCCTATATCAGTGTCGGGCAGAATACGTCGGTCAATGTAGACCGGGGAGAGGTGGAAAAGCTTTCGCAGGCGGGCTCGAAGGGGCTGGGTGTGCGGGTGGTCCGGGACGGCAAGATGGGCTATGCCTACACGTCCGACTTTGGGGCGAGCAGCATCGAGAAGACGATCGAGGCGGCGGTCAGCCTGGCTGACGTTGCGGACGGCGACGAGTACCGATCTCTGCCGGCGCCGCAGCCGCTGCCGGAGGATGATCTGGAGGTTTATGATCAGGCGATCGTTGATCTGCCGATCGGACGCAAGGTTGAGATGGCGCGACGAATTGAGAAGGGCGCTTTGCGCTATGACGAACGCGTCGTCCTGACGAATCGCTGCACGCTGATCAGCCAGTACGGGACGGTGGCGGTTGCGAACTCGAAGGGTGTTGCCGGCAGTTACGACAAGAGCTTCATCGGCGGCTTTGTGATGGCGATGGCGGCGGACGAGGATGACCGGTCGGTAGCGTTTGGATTCGACTTTGGCTCACGGCTGGGCGACTTCAAGCCGACGGAGGTCGGGAAGGATGCGGCGCGCAAGGCGGTGGGCATGCTGGGCGGCAAGCCGGTGCCGACGCAGCGGGCGTCGGTGGTCTACTCGCCGATGGCGGCGACGAGCGTGCTCGGTGCGCTGTCGCGTGCGCTGGGCGCGGATGCGATGCAGCGCAACAGGTCCTTTTTGGAGGGCAAGATTGGCGAGACGGTGGCGGCGGATATGGTCACTGTGCTGGACAACGGGCGGTTGCCGGGTGGAATCGCGACGCGGCCGTTTGACGATGAGGGGGTGCCGACGGCGGCCACGCGCTTAATCGACGAAGGGGTCCTGCAGACGGCCTTGTACGACCATTACACGGCCACGCGCGATGGTACGGCGAGCTCGACGGGCAACGCCAACCGACGCTCTCACTCAACGATGCCGACGTTGGATGCTAGCAACTTCTACTTCCAGCCGGGGCAGGAGACGCCGGAGGAGGTGATTGGCGGGGTGGAGCAGGGGCTGTATGTGGAGAGCGTGATGAATACGGCGAGCATCAACCCGATCAGCGGCGACTATTCGATCTCGGCGAAGGGCTACTGGATCGAGAAGGGCGAGCTGAGCCATCCTGTGAACGAGGTGACGATTGCTTTGCCGATGCAGGAGCTGCTGCACAATGTCAAGGCTGTTGGAAACGATCTGACTTTTGTACCGATGATGGGTGCGCTGGGGTCGCCGACGATTCGGGTGGATGGGGTGATGATTGGGGGGGTGTAACTGCGGGGTGACTGCGGGGAAACTGCTGGGGAACTGCAGGGGTTAGGGGCTGCGTAATTTGATTTTCCCTGTGGTAGTTTCTGTCGAGTGTGAAGAGGACTATGTCCTGTCGGTGGCCTTTGAGAGTGGGGAGAAGGGGCTACTTGACATGAAGCCATACCTGGATTTCGGAATTTTCGGAAAGATCAGAGACCCGAAGGTCTTTGGATCGGTTCGCGTCTCATTTGACACTATCGGCTGGGAGACTGGCGCTGACCTCGACCCTGAGTTCGTTTACGAAAAGTGCCGCATCGCGCAGCGAAAGTGATCGGCTGATCAGTAAGAGAGCTGGTAGACCACCTTCGTCGAAGGCAAGGAGGTTGACGTCAGTGAATTCCCACAGAGACACAAGAAAGTAGCCAGGTCCGCCTGGGTCGCAGTCGCTCCCCTTACTTCTTTGTTGTACAGCCGCCATCCTATTTGAAAGTATTACCGGGCCCGCATGCGCGGGCGTCGGGCGGGCGCGCCCGATGTAGGGTTGGACAATGGGGGCGTTTTGACGTTCAATAGGGTTCTGCCCACCTGTCCACTGGAGTTATACTTTTGTCCCGCTCGCAAGACCCCTACGCCGCATTTCGCATTCACGACTACCGGCTGTATGTAATTGGCTGGGTGGTGGCGCGGATGGCGACCTATATTCAAAGTATCGCGATCGCCTGGGAGATCTACCAGCGCACGGGAGAGGCGCTCTCGCTGGGGTTGGTGGGGCTGGCGCAGGCGCTGCCGCTGATGGTGTTGGCGCTGCCGGCGGGGTTGCTGGCAGACCGCTATGAACGGCGGCGGTTGTCGATCATCAGCCTGCTGGGGATGACGGTGACGTCGCTGGCGCTGGCTGCTTTCTCGATTACGGAAGGGCCGGTGGGGTGGATGTATGCGCTGCTCTTCCTGGACGCCAGCATGATGACGTTGGGGCGTCCGGCACGGACGGCGCTGCTGCCGCAGCTGGTGCCGGCGGAGGTTTTTCCGAACGCGGTGACGTGGAACATGAGCCTGATGCATATTGCGTCGGTGGTGGGGCCGGCGCTGGGCGGCATCGTGGTTGCCGTCAGCGCACAGAGTGCGTATTTTTTGGCTGCGGCGGGTTCGCTGTGGCTGGCGTTTATCCTTACTCGCATCCAATTTCGGCCGACGGACGAGAAGCCGGAACCGGCCAACTGGCAGACGCTGCTGGGCGGCATCCGTTTTGTGTGGGACAAACGGATTCTGTTCACGATCATGGCTCTGGACCTGTTTGCGGTGCTGCTGGGCGGGGCGGTCTACCTGCTGCCTATTTTCGCCGAGGATATTCTGAACGTGGGCGCGACGGGGTTCGGGTACTTGCGAGCGGCGCCGGCGGTCGGGGCGTTTTTGATGGCGGTGGCGATGGTCTATCTGCCGCCGATGAAGCGGGCGGGGCGGGGGCTGCTGCTGGGAGTGGCGGGTTTCGGCGTGGCGACGATTGTATTTGGCTTTTCGGAGCACTTCGGGCTCTCGTGGGCGATGCTGTTTCTGACGGGGGCGCTGGACAATATCAGCATGGTGGTGCGGCAGACGCTGACGCAGCTGCTGACGCCGGACCGGATGCGGGGGCGTGTTTCGGCAGTGAGCGGGATTTTCATCGGGGCGTCGAATGAGCTGGGCGGCTTTGAGTCGGGTCTGGTGGCGCAGTATTTCGGACCGGTCGTTTCGGTGGTGAGCGGGGGGATTGGGACGATCCTGGTGGTGGCGGGGGCGGCGGCGCTGTCGCCGCAGCTGTTGCGGCTGGGGGCGTTGCATGAGGCGCGGGCGGAGGAGGAGAGTGCGTGAGGATAGAGACTCTGGGAAACCACTCTATTTAGCTACTTTTCGCGATGGCGGGAACGATTGGACGCCACTGTCCACTTTATTTGATTCTTTCCCAATTTGGGGTAGCTCAGACATCATATTCCACGGATTTAGAATTACTCTCTTGACAGTTGTCTGATTATTGTGTACTATGTAGTACACATGACATTCGGCAAGTTTATCCGTTCCGTTCGCGATAAGAGGTTCAAGGAAGACCGGTCCTTCTCGGTGCGGCAGGTTGCGCAGCGCATTGGGGTGGAGCCGTCGTATTTGAGCAAGATCGAGCGAGACCAGGTCGCGCCGCCTTCGGAGGCGACTATACGCCGCCTGGCCGGGGAGTTGGGCGAGGATGCGGACCTTTTGCTGGCGATGGCGGGCAAGGTCTCGAGCGACCTTCGGGACATCATTCTGGGGCGGCCGCAGCTGTTCGCTGAGCTGTTGCGGCAACTGCGGGATGCGCCCGATCACGCGATTGAAAGCGTCGCAAGGGAGATACGGGACGGAGATTGGTGAGGGCCGGTGTCACATGGGAAAAGGACCCGAGAGGAACCAGAGATGATTGAACTGAAGAACGACGACCTGATTTTTCGATTTCCGGAGGTGCATAAGGAGGCGGAGTGCCGGATTTCGTTCCAGCGCACGTTGCGCATTCCGGATGACAACAGAGCTTATTCGCTGCCGCCGGGCCTTGGAACGTTTCCGCTCAATCTCGTGGACGACTATACGGAGCGTGTGCCGGCGGGTTGGAACGCGCACGGGGGCGTCTTTCTGCCGATGTACCAGGCGGAGGCGATGTGGCTCAATTTCAGCGGTTCGTATCCGATGGCGGTGAAGGTGGCGGCCGGGAAGATCAATGCGGTGACGGGTGAGGGTTGGGAGAACGAGTTGTCGAGGGAGCCGCAGGATTATGTCGTTATACCGGATCAGCCGTGGTTGGACGGGTTTTCGGTGATGAAGGGGATGATCCGGCAGTTTGTGGCGATGCCGCTGGGCGAAGGTTATACGGCCGAGGAGCAGTTGACGGGTGAGGCGGAGCACGGTGGGTTGCAGATCGTGGTTTATCCCATAAAGCCGTCTTATTACGAGAGAGAAGAAGAGGGGTTCATGCCGTTTGCCTATGCTCCACTACGCGCCTTCTCGGAGCCAGTTGAGGAGATGGGTCTGGCTCCGGGCGGTCTCATGCGGCAGGAGATATATGAGGACGAGTACAGTTTTGAAGCGTGGGAGACTTCGGTGCGCTCGCGTTGTTACGTGCATATTGTGAACAGTGTGCAGTTCTTCAGTGCGACGGGCGCTCAGCCGCCGAGCAAGCCGCCGACGGCGATGGAGTACACGGCTGCGGGGCTGCCGTGGTTCGACTATTATGGTGGGGATTTGAAGGCGTTGGCGGGGGCGGAGAAGCTGGCGGGGTTGGATAGTGTAGCGGTGAAGAAGCTGAAGAAGGGTAAGGGCGTGCTGGCGGATAATGAGGCGGTGGAGCCGAAGGTGGTGAAGAGGTTAGGGAAGGGGAATGTGAGGGAGGGGGAGTTTTAGGGTAGAGAAAGGTCAGAATTCGTAACTACTAAGCCATATACAGTGCCTGTGTGGACCAGACCTTCGGTCACGCCGCCATTTGGACTATCTCATCCTGTGCTTGTTGGCCGCCGCCACCATTGATGAGACGCACAGCTGGAAACAGTGCGTACGGTCGATGAGGCATGTTTTTGTAGGGGGGCGTTGCGGGGGCGCAGCCCCTGCACAAGGGAGGGCCGAAGGCCCGACCGCCCAAAAAACAGAGAATGAGGAGAGAGTAAACACCTTTACTCGCCTCATTCAGTTCGCAAGTCAGTTGTGGCTGAGTAGTTACCAGAATTCTAATAAGGCACCATGCCTCGGTGCTCGCCTTTTGTCAGATGCCGGGGAGGTTGGCGATGGGGCAGGCGCCGTTTGGGAAGGAGTGTAGGCAGAAAAGTAGTGGTCGTGAGGTTTGGCCGATGCGGCAAACTGAACCGTTCTCATCATCGTCTTCGACATGGTAGAATGGGTGCAACACAGGGGTAGCGTTCCTGAGGTGTTTTCGTTGAAGAACAGTGGAGAATGGAGAGAAATGGTAACGGCAGCAAGTAAGACCCCCCAAGTTGTTGCCTCGGAGTGGTCGAAATACGCGACGGAAAAAGAAAAGGCAATCTTGGACCGTTTAGTATCAAGAGATCACTGCAAAGTTGCTGGCAGGCTCAACAGCCTGATCGAGATGTTCGCCGAAGATCCGGATGTTGAACGCTTGGTTCTGGAATCGATACAGTCAGTCGCTGAATTCTTCATACGAAACAATCCTCCCCATCCTGCGATTGTGGCTGACTATGATGGTACGCTGGCGGTAGAATGGAGATTGCCTCTAACTCTTCCGCCTGATGACAGGTGGCAGAACTGTGACGGAATTCTGTGCATGGAATTTCTACCATCTGGCGATATTGAATTCTTTGGTGATGCCAGAGCAATCGGAGATGAGCAGGAGCTAAAAGTCGCAGGCACTGCCACACAGAAAGAAATTGTGAAAGAGATCGATCCATTTCTTAGAAGACTGCACCTCTGATGGAGGCAAATGGATATGATCTCAGCAGTTCTCACCTGATCAGGCATTGCCGTGCATGGCAGATAGACAACAATATCCCTTCCTTTAAGGCTTTCAGACTACGACAGAATGAACAATATCTTTCGTTCAACTGGTTGGAGAAGATCTGTGTTGACGCCGGAATTAATGTAGCTCATAAGAGGGCCATCCAAGAGCTTGAGAAGGCTCCCCCGTTGGAAATCGGCGCAGGGCAGCTGTGGGCCGTTCTAAGTTGTGAAGCGATATCGGCGGCAGTCCAGGAAGCCGCATTGGTGTTGCCAGAGATATTTCCTGTTTCGAGTTCAGACAATGCCTCCCATGTTGGTGTAGCCGGATATCCAAATAGATTCAACAGGGGAGTTGCTGTGGAACTCGCTAAGAGAGTCAGACGATCTGATCTGTACCCTATTACACAGAAGAGACGACGATTTCGTGCTTCAAGGTAGCCCACACATCGTCCCAGCACTCCATGATCGGCACCGACTCATGTCTTACCCCATAGCCGGTTTAGACTGACCCCAAACTTCTTCACACGTACAACACTATTTTCTCCTCCTCCACCTCTACGCGGTAGGTGCGGACGCGGAGTTTGGGGTCGTAGAGGGCCTGGCCAGTCTTGATGTCGAACTCCCATTGGTGCCAGGGGCATTTGAGGATTTCGCCTTCGCGGGTGTAGGTCATGCCGGTGAGGCCGTCGGGGAGGACGAGGGGGCGGATGCGGCCGCGGCAGAGAGGGCCGGCCCTGTGGGGGCAGATGTTGCGGAGGGCATAGTAGCCGCCGTCGAGGTTGAAGACGCCGATCTCCCGCCCGTTGACGGTTACGATTTTGCGGCCGCCGGGCGGGATTTCATCGGCGGTTGCGATGATATGCGCTGGCATCAGTTGAGGCCGTAGAGCTCGGCAGCGGTGTCGTACATGACGCTGGGTCGCAGCTTCTTGTCAAGCAAACGCATGAAGCCGGCAGGTTCTTCCCAGTCCCAGTGGGGATAGTCGCTGGCGAAAACGAGGATTTCGTCGGCGTGGAGCCAGTCAAGGAAGGTTTCGAGCCCCTTGCGGTCGGGCGTGTTTGGGAAGGGCTGCGTGCCGAAGCGGATATGCTCGCGCAGATATTCGCTGGGGAGACGCTTGACCCAGGGCGTGTAGTCGCGCAGGCTCTTCCAGTCGGCGTCCATGTGCCACATTAATCCGGGTACCCAGAAGGTGTCGAGCTCGATGAAAAGGAACTTGAAGTCGGGGAACTTTTCGAAGACGCCTTCGCAGATGAGGCTGGCGGTATGGGCCATGGCGATCTGGGGGCGGGCCATGCGCATTTCGAGGTAGTAGGTGGGGAAGCCGGCCGCGGTGGGGGGTGCGGAGAAGCCGGCGCCCTCGCCGCCGAAATGGACGCACATGGGCAGGCCGTTGCGCTCACAGGCTTCATAGATGGGGTGATAGATGCGGTTGCCGAATGGGTGCAGGCTGCCGGCGGGCATCAGAACCTGGGCGACGCCGGGATGGTCGCCGAGGCGGTCGATCTCGGCGGCGGCCTGTTGCGGGTCGGCGGGCGCGATGTGAATGGAAGCGCGCATACGGTCGTCCTTGCCGACCCATTCCTCCAATGTATAGTCGTTGTGGGCGCGGCAGTAGGCAGCGGCATAGTCTACGGTGGGATGCACAGCCATGCCGTAGGGGCCGCCGGCGCCGGTGAGGACGGCGATGTCGATGCCGTAGTGGTCCAGATGCCTTTTGCTGCAAACTTCGGGACGCGTTGAGGGGTCAACCTCGTCCTCGGCGCCCTCCCACAGGTTGGGGAGGGCATGGCCTCTCGGCATGTTGGTATAGCCCACGTTCGGCATCATCGAGCCGAAATCTTTGATCTGCTCGACGTACTGGCGCGGCAGGTAGGGGAAGAGGGCCTCGTTGTTGGGCGGACTGTGATGCACGTCGCAGTCAATAATCCGCTGCCGCGCGGGGGTGTGCTGTGCGGGACTCTCCACCTGTTCCGGTTTGGCTCCATTTGCAGGCGAGACAGTGGCATTGCCGGTACGCTCTTTCACCTCTGTGGCCATGTTTCGGCTCCTTTCGTTTACTTTTCGCGCATCCTCTACGGAGGAGACGGGATTCTTCGCCTGCTTTTATACAAGGGGGCGGGGCCAAACAGCACTCCGCGGCTATGAACGTCTGTTCAGCCGTTATTATTTGGCTTGCTTTAGCAGAGCACGAGCCTGATCCAGTATTTCCGAACTTGGCGGATAGTGCCTGCCGGGCACGACATTTTCGGCCAGGATACGCTCTTTGGCCAAGCCCTCGGCGGTCTCATAGACCTCGGTCAGCTCGACGCATTCTTCGGCGAACCAGGAGGGCACGACGACGACGCCGTCGTTGTCGCCGACGAGGACATCGCCGGGCCGGACGAGGGCGCCGCCGCACTGGATGTTTATATTCTCTTCCGCCGGGAACACCCAAGGTCCACCGCCGTAGGGGGTCCGATCGCGGGCGTAAATGATCAGGCCGTAGTTCTCCTCCACCATGATGTCGAGGTCGCGGATGCCGCCATCGCAGACGACGCCGTCGGCATTGTTCATTCTGAGTTGCAGGCCTTTCACATCACCAAAAACTGCGGCGGAAGGGTTGCCCATGATGTCGACGACGAGCACGTCGCCGGGGCCGCAGCGGGACATGGCCCGGTAGTCGATGGCGTCTTCGCCTGCGGGCGTCAGCGCGGCCAGGTCCGGACGGGGGGGCAGGTAGCGCATGGTGCGGGCGCGGGCGGCGAGGCGTTTGCCGGGCGTAAATGGACGCACGTTATCCATGAAGGGCAGTGGCACGCCGGCGTAGGTGTGCACGACGTGCCAAACGGTGGCTACGGGCAGCTCTTTGAAGCGATCAAGAATCGGCTGCGGCACTTCGACCGGTGTAAAGGAGCGTTCAGTCATCGGGCATCTCCGGAGAATCGGTGGACGGTTAATCGTGCAGGATTTAGCAGGCGCCTATTGGCGGCTGCGGTAGCATGATCATACGTGAAAACAGACGAATCGTCCACCAGGTGTAGCGGAGCAGGCGAGGGCAGCTAGCCAGACTGCCCGAGACTGCGTTGGTATCGATTACGCTTGCTTTTGTTTGCGGGCGGCTCGCGCCTGCTCGTATGCCTCCGGACCGGGCGGGTAGTATTTGCCGGGCACGACGCCTTCGGCCAGGATGCGCTCTTTAATCATATTCTCGGCGTCCTCGTGGACTTCGGTCAGCTCAACGCACTCTTCGGCGAACCAGGAAGGCACGACGACTACGCCGTCGGCATCGCCGACGAGGACATCGCCGGGCCGGACGAGGGCGCCGCCGCATTGGACGTCGACGTTTTCCTGGGCGGGGATGGCGTAAGGGACGCCGCCGAGGGGCGTGCGGTCGCGGGCGTAGATGATGAGGCCGTACTCCTCCTGCACCATGATATCGAGGTCGCGGATGCCGCCGTCGGTGACGACGCCGTCGGCGTTGGTCATCTTGAGTTGGAGCGCTTTGACGTCGCCGAAGATGCAGGGCCTGGCATCGCCCATGACGTCGCAGACGAGGACGTCACCGGGGCCGCAGCGGCCCATGGCGATATATTCGGGCGAGTTTTCGCCGATTTGCACTTCGGTCTGCAGGTCGGGACGGGGCGGCAGGTAGCGCAGCGTGCGGGCGCGGGCGGCGAGCTGCTGGCCGGGGGTGCAGAGGCGCACGTCATTCATATAGGGAAGGGGCACGCCGGCGTAGCGATGGACTGTGTGCCATACGGTGGCGACCGGTAGTTTTTTGAAGCGGTCCAGAATGTGCTGCGGTACTTCGACCGGCGTAAAGGAGCGTTCGGTCATCGGGTGTCTCCTGGTGAGGTGAGAATTAGGTTATTGGCTGCGCGCTGGACGCGCTGAGATTGAGAAACGGTAACGCGTTGAACCCTAAGGCCGCGTATGGCTGGGTCGACATCTGCGCGAGTCTGGGCACAGATGCAGGGTTTGGGGGCGACCCCAACCACTTCGTGATCATAACTGAAAACAGGGGAAATGCCTATCATTTTGGGTGGGCGGATTCGGTCCAGAGTGGTGAGAGTTTCGGCTTTGCGAGGAAGGCTACATTGGAATTCGGATTCAGCGTTTCGGGCAGGCCGCAGAAGGGGTCGGGGGCGGGAGTTCACTGAGGACGGTGGATATCGGCTGAAACGATTTCGTTGGGGATGGGAGTTCAGTGTAAGATGAACTGATTGTGCCCACAACGGAAATGCCCCCCCAATGAAATCGAGTGAATCCACGCCAGCCGCCACCGCGATGCGGTCGCACCGGGGTCTGCTGATCGCGCTGATGATACCGGTGGGCATGGCGACGATGAACATGTCGATGTTTGGCGTGGCTCTGCCGACGGTTCGGGATGCTTTCGCGGTGGAGGCCGACATGACGGCCTGGCTGCTGGCGGCATACAGTTTGCCGTTCGTTATTTTCATGCCGCTGTACGGCAAGCTGGGGGACAGCCTGGGCAAGGCGCGTCTGTTCCAGAGCGGAATCGTTTTCTTTTTCGCCGGCACCGTGATCTGTCTGCTGGCGGGAAGCTTGCCACAACTCCTGATCGGCCGCGTTTTGCAGGGGATTGGTACTGCAGGCTACTACCCCCTTTGCATTGCCATCATCGCGGAGCGTTTTCCGGCGGCGCAGCGGGGCAAGGCGATGGGAACATGGAGCTCGGTGGCGCCGGGCGCGTCGGCATTGGGGCCGCTGTTGGGCGGGTTTGCGGTCGATAATTTCGGCTGGAACTACGTCTTCGTGCCGAGCCTGCTGGTTGCGCTTATAGCCCTATGGGCGGCGTACCGGCGGGTGCCGTCGCAGCGCCCCATTCAAGGAGCAGGGCTGCAGTCGTTCGACTGGTTGGGCGCGGCCTTGCTGGGCGGCGCGCTTGTCTGTGCCATCTTTTACCTGTCGAGCCGCACGGTAACAGGTGTCGAACCGCTGCGCGATTGGCGGTTGCTGGCTGCCGCGGTCGGTCTTGGGCTGCTATTCTGGCGGCGGGAGAGCCGGATTCCTCGACCGCTTGTGAACTTTTCTCTCTACCGGCGCAAGAATTTCGGGGTTGCTTCGCTGGCGGCCGGCTGCCGTATGGTGATCATGCACACGGCCATGTTTCTGAACGTGCTCTTTCTGACCGATGTATACGGGTTGGATGCGATAGAGCTGGGCATTTTCACGACGATTTTTTCGGGTGCGATATTTGCCACGACCCAATTGGGAGGTCAGTTGTCGGATCGGGTGCACTGCCGCTGGCTTGTGGGCGGCAGTTTCGCGGTCATGATCTCGTCTTTGGCCGGGCTGGCTTTGTTCCCGCTGCCGCTGCTGGGTGCGGCGGCGCTGATGCTGACGCAATCGTTGGGCGGTGGGCTGGCGATGGCAGCGCTTCACCGGGCGGCGATGGAGGAGATACCCGTGGAAGAGAGTGGGTCCGCGGCCGGGCTTTATAGCACGGCGCGATTTGGCGGCGGGGTCGTCGGCGCGACGATCGCAGGGGTGGCGTTGCAGCAGTCACTACTGTTCGCGCCGGGGGCGGCAGAGGCCTACCAGATGGTTTTCGGTGGTGTTGCGGCGATCAGTCTGGTGAGTCTGGTGGTGGCGTGGAAGTTGGAGCGGTAGAAAGGCGCGCTGCTCAGGAAGAGGCTTTACCCCAGCCGCCGCCGCCGGGCGTCTCTATGCGCAGGCGCTGGCCGGGCTGAAGGCGGCGGGTAACTTTGGAGGAGAGTTCTTCCTCGGTCCCGTCTGTGTCGATCAGGAGATTGCGGCCCGGCGCGGCAGGAGAGCCGCCGGCCAGACCCCAGGGGGCGATGGCGCGACGTTCGCTGAGGATGGTGGCGGTGGTTGGCCGCAGGATTTCGTACTCGCGCACGATGCCTTCTCCGCCCTGATGCTTGCCGGCGCCGCCGCTGTCGCGCCGCAGGTGATAGCGAGTCAGGCGCAGCGGGTAGGCGAGCTCGAGGGCCTCGACCGGCGTGTTGAGCGTGTTGCTCATGTGGACGTGCGCGCCACTGAAGCCGTCCCCCAGCGGGTGTGCGCCCATTCCTCCGCCGAGCGTCTCGTAGTAGGTCCAAGGCGAGCCGTCGGCGTTTTCTCCGCCCATTGTACAGTTGTTCATCGTGCCCTGACCGGCTGCGGCGATGCGGTCGGGAAGAGCCTGCGCGAGCGCGCCGAGCACTGCATCGGTAATGCGCTGGGAGGTCTCGACGTTGCCGCCGGCCACGGCAGCGGGCGGGCGGGCATTTACGAGACAGCCGGACGGCGCTTCCACCTGCACGGGCGCGAAGCAACCGGCGTTGACCGGCACGTCTTCGCCCACCAAGCAACGCACCACGTAATAGCAGGCGGACCTGGTAACGCTGAGGGGGGCGTTGAGGGAGCCGTGAATGCTGGGACAGGTGCCGCTGAAGTCCAGGGTAATCGTGTCGTCCTCGATGGTGGCGGTAACGCGGATAGGCGCAGGGGTTGTGCGGCCGTCCACAACCGACTCGATTGGATCCTCGAAAGTGAAGCTGCCCTGGGGCCAACTGCGTATGGCAGCCCGGGTCAAGCGCTCGCTGTATTCCTGTAGATACCCCGCGTAGTCCAGCAATTCGTCGTTGCCATGGAGGGCCGCCAGCTCGTGGAGGCGGCGGTCACCGACCGCGTGAGCAGCCCGCTGCGCGGCCAGATCGCCGCGGCGTTCGTCGGGCGTGCGCACATTGCGGAGGATCAGTTCAAGCAACGCTTCCACCAGTTCGCCGCCTTGGTAGAGCTTCAAGGGCGGGATGATGATGCCTTCCTGATAGAGCTCTGTGGAAAGGGGCAGGGAGCCGGGGGACATGCCGCCGACATCGGCGTGGTGGGCACGGCTGGCGGCGAAGAACTGCGGGCCGTTCTCCGCTCGGATTTCGCGGTTCGATGGTGGCAGAAAGACGGGCGAGACGAGAGTAATGTCGGGCAGGTGGGAGCCGCCGAAATAGGGATCGTTGAGGATGACGACATCGCCGGGCTGCCATTGGTCGAAGACGGCGAGGGCGGCGGCGACGCTGTCGGGCATGGCGCCGAGGTGCGCAGGGATGTGCGCGGCTTGGGCGACCAGCCCGCCGGATGCGTCAAAGAGCGCACAGGAAAAGTCGAGGCGCTCTTTTATGTTGGGTGAATAGCTGGTGCGCTGCAGCGTGATTCCCATTTCCTCGGAAATGCCGCTGAAGCGGTGGCGGTATAGCTCGAGGGTGATGGGATCGGGTGCCATGGACTGCAGTGGTCGGTGGTCAGTGGCCGGCTGATAGATGTCAGGCGTGGGATTCCTGGGTTTGGGCCCAGGAGAGAACGCGCAGGCCGAACAGAACGAGCAGGGCGGCGACGGCGGTCCAGATCCAGAAGCGGAAGAAGGCGCCGCGCAAGGCCCACTGCATGGCAAGGGCGTCGTTGATTGTCTTGGGGTAGACCAGTTCGTGCCGTTCATCGATCGCCACGTTGGTGAAGTTCTGTTGGCGGCCATCGGGCCAGAGAACGGTCAATTCGTGCACACTTTCGTTATCCTCCAGATCGAACAGGACAGTGCGGTTGGCTGCGTCGATCTGCCCCTCCAGGGTTTCGAATTCGAGGGCCAAGGAGAAAGCCGCGCCGTTGGTGGCGTAAATGTCATCCTCGGTCACGGTGAAGGCGACCCAGTGATGGCCTTCGGGTACGTCGGCGGCGAAGGTCTCGGCGTCGGGCGGGCCGACCTCCAGGGCATCACGTATTGGGATCCAGAGCAGAAGAGCGGCCACAACCAAGGGCAGCAGAAAGAGCAGAAGACGCTGCTGGGCAGAAAGTGTCAACATCGCACAACTCCGAAATAGTTCTCGTTTTGGGTCATTGGTTTCCAGATTTTCCTACCTGGCAGAGCCGACTGGAAACTGTGAAGGTATGATAACACAGCCGGGCTGCAAGACCAGCTTTAAGTGCCGGCGCGCGCCAGCAAGAGATTGTGACGCTCGTCGACGCTGGCCGACCATCCGGGCGCCACAACGGTGGTGGTGTCGAACTGGTAGACGATGGCGGGACCGTCGAAATGGTGGCCCGGGCGAAGGCGGCTGCGGTCGTAGCAGTCACTGGCATGGGCGGCGCTGACGTTAAACCAGACAGGTTTGGCCCTTAAGCGAGCGGGACTGGCATCCGAGGGTCCGAGAGGCTCTCTCGGTAGATGTAGATCGGCGCCGGGTCCGGTACCTCGCAGGCGAACGGTAACGATTTCGACTGTTTCCGAGTGCATGGCGTAGCCGTAGCGGTCGGCGTGGGCCTGGTGAAAGGCCTCGGTCGACTGCCGAATTGATGCGGCAGTCAGGTTGGGTCCGGATGGTGCGTTTCCTGGCGCCGCCATTGCCAGCGGAACTGTCAGCTCATAGCTCTGACCCTGGTAGCGCAGGTCGAGCGATGCTTCCAGGGCGGGGTCTTCGATTCCTTCGGCGGCCAGCACGGTGCGTACACGTTCTTCGAGGGTTGCGAGCATTTCCTGGAGGGGATCCGGTTGGGCGGCGAGCATCGCTGCGTCGACGAGCAGGGCCTGGGATGATTCGTGGACGACATCGGCAATCAGCAGGCCGAGGGCGCTGAGGACGCCAGGGCTGGGGGGCAGGAGGATACGGGGGATGCCCAGGGACTCGGCCAGGTCGCAGGCGTGAAGTGGGCCGGCGCCGCCGAAGGGAACGAGGGTAAAGTCGCGCGGATCGTGCCCTCGCTCGACGGAGACGCGGCGGAGGGCTCGCTCCATGCGGGCGTTGGCGACGCGCACGACGCCCAGCGCGGCTTCATGCAGGGACAGGCCGCCAAGGCGGCCGCCCAGCTCTGCCAGCGCGTGCTCGGAGGCGGCGACGTCCAGCTCCATCGCGCCGCTACCACCCAGGAACTGACCAGCATCCAGGCGCCCAAGAACGAGATTGGCGTCGGTGACAGTGGGCTGATCGCCGCCGCGTGCGTAGCAGACAGGGCCGGGTACGGCGCCTGCGCTTTCCGGCCCGACGCGAAGGCCGCCGCCGGCGTCAACGCGGGCAAGGCTGCCGCCACCGGCGCCGACAGTATGGATGTCGATGATAGGTAGTCTCAGGGGCAGTCCGGCGACTTCGCTTTCGGCGGTGCGCGGCACGGTATCCGGGCAGAGGGCAACGTCGGTGCTGGTGCCTCCCATGTCGAAGGTGATGATCCTGCACTGGGTGGGCAGGGACTGCTTTTGCCCTTGTTCTTCCCCGTTTTGCGGGGATTCATGCGCCAGTTGGGCGATACGGAAGGCGCCGACCACTCCTCCGGCAGGGCCACTGAGAACGAGGCGGGCGGGTTCGGAGGCGGCCTGGTCGGCCCCGATGGCGCCGCCGCCGGACTGCATGACCCGGATGGGAAGGTCGCCCAGTTCGCCGGTCAGGCGCTGCAGGTAGTGTCCCACCAGAGGGAGGAGGTAGGCGTTGATCACGGTTGTGGCGGTGCGCTCATACTCTCGGTATTCGGGGAGAATGTCGCTGCTGAGAGAGATGGGGAGGTGGGGGAAGGAGCGGCGCATGATTTCAGCGGCGCGTTGTTCATGGTGGGGATTTCGGAAGCTGTAAAGGAAGCAGATAGCCAGGCTCTCCGGTGCGGAGGCGGCCATCTGCTGCGCGGTGCGCGAGAGGGCGGCCTCGTCGAGGGGCGTCAGGACATTGCCCTCGGTGTCCAGCCTTTCGACGGCCTCATATCGCAGGTCAGCGGGCGCCAAGGGGTTGGGGCGGACCTGGAACAGGTCGTAAAGATGGGGCCGATTCTGGCGGCCGATTTCGATGACGTCGACGAAGCCAGCGGTGGTCAAGAGGGCGGTACGCGCGCCGCGGCGCTCCAGCAGTGCGTTGGTGGCAATGGTTGTGCCGTGGACAATTTCGGCAGTGCTGGCGGCGCCCCCTTCCAGGGAAGGCGAGATTCCCAAGTGGGTCAGTCCAGAAAGGATGGCCCGGCTCTGGTCTTCGGGTGTGGTCGCCTCTTTGTACACTTGCAGGCGGCCGTCTTGCAGCAGCACAAAGTCGGTGAATGTTCCGCCGACATCGATTCCAACCAAGGCAGTGGGCATAGTGGGCGTTCCTAGACTTGTGTGCAGTTGCCGAGGCCCTGTGGCCTACGGCTTGGGCTAACCAGTGGCGGCGGGCGACTGAGAAACTGTTATCTTTTCTGGATGATGCGCACGTGTGCCATCCATTTGACCTGGCGCAGGGCGTCGTCAGTTTCGCTGGGTACGATGAGGCGGACGAGGCCGTCGGCGCGCGTAAGCGGCTGGCCGTCGCGCGAGTGGGCGAGAATGACTGGCCGTGATGTAGGTTCGATCAACTCGGCCCGCCGCGCGCGTGTGCCGAAGCCATCGGCGCTGACCACTTCCGCCTGTGCCCAGTCGCGGGGCCAGAGCAGTTCGACCAGATCGAGCAGGCGCACGCCGGTAAAGGCAAACGGCCCGGACGTGCCGTGGCCGGTGGAGACGATGTAGCAGTCGGGCACTGTCACCTGTTCCGCCTTCGCCAGATGGGAGGGGAGGGTGTCGGGCCGGCCAAGAACCTGGCCGCGCAGCCAAGCCGGGTCGATATGGTGCGCAACGCCGTCTGGCAGGTGTACGGTGAAATCCGCATCGGGTGACGGCGGCAAGGGATTGGGCTCGTGAGCGTGGGGGGCGAGCGGGTCGTGGTGGTGGGCTGTCACGATTTTGGTTCCATCGAGAAATAGAGGGGGTAGCCGCTGGAGCGGGCCCGCGCATGGGCTTCGCTGATCAGCCGTTTGGCCTCGGATTGTGGACGGGAGCAGACGGGGGCTACTCCACTGGAATGTGCTTCCCAGGTGACCGTTTCGGCGATTTCGGAGGACAGGCTGAAGATTTGACTCAGTGTGTCGATTACGAATTCGTAGGGGGTGACGTCATCGTTGTGGACAAGGATGGTCCACGGTTCTTCTCTGGCCGTGTCGATCGCGGTATCGACATCCGGATCGGAGGCGGGCAGTGGGTCTCGGGAAGGGCCATGTAAGGCTGTGGCCAACATGAGGATCTTGATGGGCTGGTTTGATACGGTCATGGAGCAGAAAGTACCACAGTGATGGGGCAGAAAGCAAGATTTCCGGTGGATTCTGTGTTTTTGTCCACGAAGGGCCGCTAAGAACTGCAACGGCAACTTCTTTTTGTCCACGAAGGACAGCGAAGAACGGCGACTGCAACGGCAACACCTTTTGTCCACGAAGGGCCGCGAAGGACCGCGAAGAACTGCAACGGCAACACCTTTTGTCCACGGAGGACACGGAGAACGGCAACGGCAACTGCAACTTCTTTTTGTCCACGAAGGGCCGCGAAGGACCGCGAAGAACTGCAACGGCAACTGCAACACCTTTTGTCCACGGAGGGCCACGGAGAACGGCAATTGCAACTTCTTTTTGTCCACGAAGGGCCGCGAAGAACCGCGAAGAACTGCAACGGCAACTGCAACTTCTTTTGTCCACGAAGGACCGCGAAGAACTGCAACTGCAACGGCAACACCTTTTGTCCACGGAGGACACGGAGGGCCACGGAGGGCCACGGAGAACTGCAACTGCAACGGCAACTTCCTTTTTGTCCACGAAGGGCCGCGAAGGACCGCGAAGAACTGCAAGGGCAACACCTTTTGTCCGCGGAGGAAACGGAGGGCCACGGAGAACTGCAACTGCAACGGCAACTTCTTTTGTCCACGAAGGGCAGCGAAGAACTGCAACGGCAACTTCCTTTTGTCCTCGGGGGACACGGAGGGGGCCGGGGAACGTTCTGGCTTCTTTTGGGCCGCTGGGGGGCGCTGTGGACGGTGGGGGGACAGGGGGATGGGGAGAGGAGACTGGTGCGGGAGAGGTGAGGCCTGGTTTTGGAGGGGGGCGTTGCGGGGGCGCAGCCCCTGCACAAGGGAGGGCCGAAGGCCCGACCGCCCAGAATTGCAGTGGTCAGAGGTTAGTGGGAGTGGGAGGGGACGGCGCGAGGAGGGTGCCAAGTAGCGGCTTGTCTGCGAGGTCTCATGGTGAGGCTGTTCGGTATGGTCGCGACTTGAATTTTGAATGGCTTTGGTCAGTTTCTTGCGATTTGCCTGGGCCTATGGGGCGTGCTATACTGCGCCCGTCCACCGATTAATTTTTTTTGAGTTGCGGCAGTTCACTCGCTGTCCGGCGAACAGGCTGCCGCTGGCTCCTATCCGCTCTATTGGATGTACGTGTCGCGTGCGGCAGCGCTTTGCTTCCGTCATGTTGCGGTGGCATCGCCCTTGAGTCCAGTTTCGACATGCGCTGCGCTGCAGCGCAACAATCATTGTCACGCTTTCCATTTGCGGACGGTTTTGGCAACGAGTCCCGCCAGGCGGAATGGAGGTTCTGCTCGCCCCCGCCTGCGCGACCGAACAGTTCTGCCGCAGAGAAGAGAGCGAACAGGCTCGCCCCGGTTCGATGGCGATGAATCAGGCGGGCCCAATCTTCACCAAAGGAGCAATGTAACAAAATGGCAAGTGTAACCTACGAACATGTTTACAAGCGCTTCGGCGACGTCGTGGCGGTCAATGACTTGACGATTCACGTCGAGGACAAGGAGTTCCTGGTCTTTGTCGGCCCCTCCGGCTGTGGCAAGACGACCAGTCTGCGCCTTCTGGCGGGGCTGGAGGAGATCACCGAGGGGCAGATCCTGATTGGCGACCGCATCGTCAACGATGTGCCGCCGAAGGACCGGGACATCGCGATGGTGTTCCAGAGCTATGCTCTCTACCCGCATATGAGCGTGTATGACAACATGGCGTTTGGTCTTAAGCTGCGCAAGACGCCCAAGGACGAGATTCAGAGGCGTGTGGAAGAGGCCGGCGGCATTCTGGGCATTGAGCATCTGCTTGACCGCAAGCCGAAGCAGCTTTCCGGTGGTCAGCGCCAGCGCGTGGCGGTAGGCCGGGCGATTGTGCGTGAGCCGGCGGTGTTCCTCTTTGATGAGCCGCTGTCGAACCTTGACGCCAAGCTGCGTGTGCAGACGCGTGCAGAGATTTCCAAGCTGCATCAACGGTTGGCGACCACGTTTATTTATGTGACGCACGACCAGGTGGAGGCGATGACGATGGCCTCCCGGATCGCGGTGATGAAGGACGGCCTTCTGCAGCAGGTGGACACGCCGCAGAATCTGTACGACCATCCGTCGAATATCTTTGTTGCCGGTTTCATCGGCAGCCCGAGCATGAACTTCTTCGACGCCACTCTGGTTGAGAGCGACGGCAAGATGGAGGTCAATGCTGGCGGTTTCCGGTTGGATGTTCCGCCGGAGAAGACGGTAGAGTGGCGAGAGCATATGGGCAAAGAGGTAATCTTCGGGATCCGCCCAGAGGACATTCACTCGAAAGAGTATGCCCCGCCGCAGATTCTTGAGTCCGACATGTCAGCGACGGTGGATGTAACCGAGCTGATGGGCAATGAGATCTTCCTTTACTGCATGACGCCGGACAGCAAGCAGTTCATCTCCCGCGTCGATCCGCGTGTTCGGGTTTCGACCGGGGACGACATTGAACTTGCGATCAATATGAACAACGCACATATCTTTGATCCCAAGACAGAGCTGAGTCTGGCCGGATAAAGTTGAATAGAGAGGAGTGAGGAGTGGGAGCTAGCTCTCCTCCTTACTCCTCAATTCTTACCTCTCGCTTCTCACATTTCCCTCTTTCAACAGCGTTCGCTTGCATCAGTCCCGAGTTGCATGCAGGACCTCTGTCAAGGTAGTTCCCAGCAACCTGCCGCCGATGAACGGCAGAGATAACCGACCACTGATTGTCACCTATGGCGGCAGGCTGGTGGATCCCACTGTTCATTCCTCCAATTCAAAATACATAGTACAGACAAGGAGCGAAGCATGAAACTGCTTTATCGATTGGCGATACTCCTGGCACTATTTGCGGTTTTGTTGGCTGCGTGCGGTGGAGCTCCGGAAGCGCCGGCGGCCGCGGACGCGCCGGCGGCAGACAGCGAGAGCGAGACGGAGGAGATGGGTACGACGGAAGACTATCTCAATGCGTCGCGTGAGGAGACGGTCATCCTGGACCGGACCAGTCCGCTGCAGGGGAGTGATAACTGGAACCCCTATGTGCGCGGCAGTGCAGTAGGGTGGGGTTATACGGAGTTTTCGGATGTGCTGACGCTGCTGAACTACGGCAGCGGCGAAATCGAAAACTGGTTGGCGGAGTCACTAACGCCCAACGAGGATCACTCTGTATGGACGCTCAAGCTGCGCGCCGGCGTCACCTGGCAAGACGGTACGCCCTTCACGGCGGACGATATCGTCTTTTCGACCGAGTTGCAGATGGGAAACGAGGCGCTGGGCCAGCACTTCGCTTACCAGGAATGGATCGATTCGGTCGAGAAGGTGGATGATCTGACGGTTATCTACAACCTCAAGAAACCGAATGTGCGTTTCAAGCTGGAGCGATTTTCGGATAACATTTGCGGCGTCGACTACTTTGTCCCCAAACATATCTGGGAAAATGTGGAAGACCCGGCCACTTTCAAGAATTTCGACTTGGAGAATGGGTTGCCGATGGGTACCGGCCCCTACAAGCTGGCCAAGATCACTGAGAATGAGACGATCTGGGTCCGCAATGACAATTGGTGGGCTGCTGAAATCGGGCTAAAGAAGCTGCCCGAGCCGAAGAAACTGGTCATGTCCTACACCGGCACCGAGGAAGTCCGCCTGGCGACGGCGATCGAGGACGACTATGACGGTCTACACGATATCACTTTCGGCTCCTTCCAGGCGTTGGTGGCGCAGAATCCCAACTGGATTGCATTCCAGGATGAGATGCCGTTTGTGTGGCCCGATCCGTGTGCGCGCAGCCTGACGGTTAACAATTCGATCGAGCCCTGGAATGACAAGGACATGCGGTGGGTCCTGAACTATGTGATGGACCGCCAGCAGATCATCGACATTGCCTATGAGGGCACTTCGATCATGGGCCCGTATCCGTTCCCGCTTTATCCTTCGATGCAGAAGTTCGCCGACCTGGTACCAGCTGAGACGATCGCCAAGTTCACGCAGCCCAACGCGGCTGCGGCCGAGGAGATTCTGATTTCCAAGGGCTACGAAAAGTCTGGTGACTACTGGGAGAAAGACGGCGAAGAGCTGGGCCTTGAGATCCAGGTATACGAAGGCATCAGCGAGCTGGAACGCGTCGCCGACGTCTTCGCTGAGCAACTGCAGCGCTTTGGCATTAATGCCGTCAAAGTGAACCTGATCGGCGGCACCTGGGTCGAATATCTGGACACAGGCAACTACGAAACGCAGAGCGGCTGGCAGACTTGCGGCTCGATCGTCGAGCCTTGGAATACGCTGCGCACGCTACGCGCCGATGAAGTGCCTCCCCAGGGCGAGCGCCACCAGCTGCCACAGTCCAACCGCTTCCGCTGGTACAATGCCGAGTTCTCTGAGCTTGTAGACCAGATCAGTGAGTTGGGTTGGGAAGATCCACTGTTGTTTGAGCTTACGGCACGCGCGCTGGAGATCTACTATGATGAGATCCCAGCCATCCCGACAGCCCAGTCCAAGAAACTGGTACCGTTCAACACCACCTATTGGACGAACTGGCCGACGATCGACAACTACTACCAACGGCCGGTGATCTGGTGCCCGAGCTTCGTGGGCATTCTGCCGGAGATTACATCGACCAGTCAGTAAACCGACTGCTGTGGCTAGTGGCTAGCGGGCGGTAATATTACCGGCCGCTAGTCACTTACCGTTGGAATCCTATCCATGCGCGGGCTGACCAAAGAGTACGTCCTGCAGCGTTTTCTGATGTATCTGCTGACCATCTGGATGGGCACTACGCTGATCTTCGTGATCCCGCGTCTGGCGCCGGGCGACCCTGTGAGCGAGATGGTGGGCCGCCTTTCGCTGGATGCAGGCTACATAGAGAATGCCGACAAACTGATCGCCAGCTGGAAGGCCCGATTCGGGCTGGATGCCCCGATTCATGTACAGTATTTGCGTTATTGGGGCAACGTTTTTCGGCTCAATTTCGGATATTCGCTGTCGCACTTCCCAACCGAAGCGTGGTCGATGGTCAGTAAAGCTTTGCCCTGGTCGCTGGGGCTTTTGACGGTGGCGACGGTGCTCTCCTTTTCGATCGGCGTGACCATTGGCTCGCTGATGGGCTGGCGGCGCACGCCGCGATTGTTGCAGATGTTCCTGCCCAGCACCTTGACCTTCACTGCGATCCCTTACTTCATGTTCGGCATCATGCTGATTTATCTGGTGGCATTTGAACTGGACTGGCTGCCGGCAACGGGGGCCTATTCGCGCAGAGTCGACCCCGGATGGAATCTGCCTTTCATCAAGAATGTGCTGAGCCATGCCATTTTGCCGGTTGTGTCGATTGTGCTGACTTCGATGGGCGGCTGGGCGTTGGGCATGCGGGGTCTGATGATCAGCGTCAATAATGAGGACTACTTTTTGCTGGCGCAGGTCAAGGGGCTTTCGCCGGCGCGCATCTTCTTTCGTTACGGTGTGCGCAATGCTATTCTGCCGGCGCTGACCGCGCTGGCGTTGGGCCTGGGCGGACTGATCAGCGGATCGATTCTGGTTGAATTCATCTTCGCGTATCCGGGCACGGGCTACACGCTTTATCAATCGATCATTTCGCAGGACTATACGGTGACCCAGGCGATCGCCAATCTGATCATCATGGTGACGGCGACGAGCGTTTTTCTGCTCGACCTGCTTTATCCTTTTATCGACCCGCGCATTACCTATAAGAGGAACATGCGCTAGGGCCAGACACGGTAGGCACCATTGGCTGTCGGACAACGAACCGTTGATGAAGAGACCACCCCGGCGCGCGGCTGGGGGTTGAATACGTGGGACTCCCCTTGGCTGAACTTCAAGTTTCTGCTGGGCGTCGCCATCGTCGTTTTGATTCTTCTGTTCGGCCTGGTCGGTCCTCTCTTCTGGGACACTGATCTGGCCTACACGGGGGCCGGGCCGCTGAATAAGCCGCCGGTATGGGCCGAGGGCGGCCTGCCCGAACATCCTCTGGGCACGGAAAGCAACGGGCGCGATATGCTGGCCCAGTTGATCCTGGCGACGCCCTCTTCGCTCAAGGTCGGGTTTCTGGCGGCGATTATCGGTATGGGCGTAGGCATGGTGCTTGGCTCGATTGCCGGCTATGTGGGCGGATGGTGGGACCATGTTATCCGCACGATTAGCGACTCGGCGATAACGATCCCGGCGCTGGTCGTGCTGGTTGTGATTGCTTCCTACGTGCAGATGACTGACACGACGGCGATGGCGCTGATCCTGGCGCTATTTGCGTGGCCCGGACCGACGCGCCTGGTGCGTTCGCAGGTGCTCACATTGCGCGAGCGCAGCTACGTGCGGATGGCGCATCTCTCGGGCGCGTCGGCGCTGGAGATCATGTTCGTTGAGATGCTGCCAAACATGCTGCCGTGGCTGGCAGCCAGCCTCACGGGCGGCATTTCGGCGGCGATCCTGGGTGCGACCGGGCTGGAGGTGTTGGGATTGGGCCCGACACGCGTACCCTCGTTGGGGCTGATCATCAACCAGGCGACGACCAACGCGGCGCTGGTGCGCGGTCTGGTGTGGTGGTGGCTGCCGCCGATCATCATCCTGATGGTCATTTTCGTCGGCTTCTTTCTGATGACGATTGGGTTGGATGAGATCGCGAATCCGCGCATTCGGCAGTTCAGTTCGTCGCGACGCGAGCGGACGGCGGCCGGGGAACTGCCGTCTGTGGGGCAGGTAGACGACGGGATTGGCGGCGAGGAGGATGCTGCCCTTGAAGTGAACGATCTGCACGTCCACTATTTTACGCCGCGCGGGGAGGTCATCGCCGCCAACGGGGTGAACTTCAAGTTGCGCAAGGGTGAAATCCTGGGGCTGGTGGGTGAATCGGGGTGCGGCAAGACGACGGTGGCGATGGCCATTTTGCAGGTCGTGCAGCCGCCGGGCCGCATCGTACAAGGGGAGGTGCGAATCGAAGACCGGGATCTGGTCAGTCTGTCCGGCAAGGCATTGCGCCAGGTGCGCTGGCGCGATTTGGCTCTCGTGCCCCAGGGCGCGATGAACTCGCTCAACCCGGTGACGCCGATCCGCGAGCAGATAGCCGACGCGATCCTGGCCCACGAAAGCATCGGTCGCGTGGAACTTGAACAGCGCATCCTTGGCCTGCTGAACGATGTCGGGCTGCCGGAGCGGGTCATCGATATGTTCCCGCACGAGTTGAGCGGCGGTATGAAGCAGAGAGTCTGTATTGCGATGTCGATTGCGCTCAACCCGCATGTGATCATCGCGGACGAGCCGACCAGTGCGCTGGACGTGGTGGTGCAGCGGGTGGTGGCGCAGACGCTGCTGGAGGTGAAGGAGCGGTTGGGCGTTTCGATGGTGATGATTGGCCACGACATGGGCTTGCAGGCCCAGCTTGTGGACCGCATCGCGGTCATGTATGCCGGCAATCTGGTCGAGGTGGCGCCAGTGGAATCGGCGTTTGCAGAACCGCTGCACCCGTACACGCAGTTGCTGATTGAATCGATCCCATCGATAAAAGAGCGCAAGCCGCTGAACGTGACAGAAGGGTTGACGCACGACTTGCGTGACCCGCCGCCCGGCTGCATTTTCCAATTTCGCTGCAAGCATGTAGAGCAGATCTGCCGCGAGCGCCGGCCGGCGTTGGTGGAAAGAGACAAAGACCACCTCGCGGCCTGCTGGCTGTATGAGCCGGATCGCCATTCCCTAATCGAGCTGGAAGAGGCATGACCGAGACAGCAAGAGGGGAACCGCTTCTGCAGATCAAGGACGCCACAATGGAGTTTGGCGGCGGCTTTCTGAGTTCGCAGCCGCCGTTGGTGGCGCTGGACTCTTTCAGCCTCGACCTGCATGAGTCTCCGGCGCAGATCACGACGATTGCTGGTGAGAGCGGCAGCGGAAAGACAACGCTCGCCAATCTTGTCCTGGGCTTTATCGCGCCGACGCGGGGGCAGATTCTCTACAAGGGTGCTGACGTCTCGCAGCTGGATCGCAAGCAGCGCCTGACCTACCGCCAGGAGGTCCAGGCAATTTTCCAGGATCCGTATGAGGTTTTCAACCCCTTCTTCCGCATCCAGCACACGTTCAACCTGGTCATGCGCCATTTCCCGTTGGCCCGCGACAAGGCTGAGAGGCGTGAACTGATCGAGGAAGCGCTCAATGTGGTCGGATTGCGCGGCGACGAGATCCTGGAGAAATATCCGCACCAGCTCAGCGGGGGACAGCGCCAGCGGATAATGGTGGCGCGCGCATACCTGCTGCGGCCGCGGCTGATCGTGGCCGATGAGCCGGTTTCGGCGGTGGACGCTTCGCTGCGGGCCATGATCCTGGATATCATGCTGCGCCTGCGGGACGAACACGGCATATCCTTCCTGTATATCACGCATGATCTGTCGACCGCCTACCAGATTGGCGACAATATGATCGTCCTGTTTCAGGGCATCACCGCGGAGACAGGGGATACCGGCCGGATCATTGAAAACCCGCAGCACCCCTACGTGCAGGAGTTGATCAACTCGATCCCGGTGCCGGACCCGAAGATCAAGTGGGACACGAATATCAGATTGCCGGCGGAGGAGACGATGCGAACGCAGGGCGCGGAGGGGACGGCCAGCGGCTGCCGCTTCTACCAGCGCTGCCCGCACCGGATGGACATCTGCCTGGAAAAACAGCCGCCGCTCATCCCGGTTGAAAGCGACCATGCCGTGGCCTGTTATCTGTATGACGATGGAAATGAGGAGTGAGTGAAGAGAAGTGAGAAGTGATAGAAAATTCGCCGCCTCCGCAGCGATTCCTCTCGGACCGCCCGCCTGCTCTTGCACACCGCCATACGAGCCTATAACAGAAGGAGTCAGACGATGACGTCTCCATTTACCGACTTTGAGCTGATGCGTGACCTACAACAGGACGGCGGCAAGATCGTCCTACTGGTAATGGATGGTTTGGGCGGGCTGCCGGCTTCGCTTGGAGGAAAGACCGAATTGGAGTCGGCACATACTCCCAATTTAGATGGGCTGGCCGTGTCCGGGTCCTTAGGGCTGAGCGTACCGATCAGGCCGGGCATCGAACCGGGAAGCGGGCCGGCACATTTGAGCCTGTTCGGGTACGATCCGGTGCGTTACATGATCGGGCGGGGGGTGCTGGAAGCTCTGGGGATTGGCTTTCCCCTGCAGGCCAGCGACGTGGCTGCGCGGGGTAATTTCGCGTCTGTCGACGGCGACGGGCTGATTACGGACCGGCGGGCGGGGCGGATCCCCACGGAAGAGTGCGTGCGCCTGACGGCCAAGCTGAGGGAGGCGAGTGCCGGGCTGTTCGGGGATTGCGAAGTGTTTGTCGAGCCGGTGCAGGAGCACCGCTTCGTGTTTGTGCTGCGGGGCGAGGGGCTGGGAGGAAGTTTGACGGACACGGACCCGCTGGCGGTGGGGAAGAGGCCGTTGCCGGTGCAGGACGAGAGCGGGAGCGACGGGGGCGCGCGTACGGCCGAACTGGTGAATCACTGGGCGGCGCACGCGCGCAGTGTGCTGGCGGACGAGCCGCGGGCGAACAGCCTGAATTTGCGGGGCCTGGCGCAGGACCCGGGGCTGCCGCTCTTCCCGGATATCTTCGGGATGCGGGCGGGGGCGATCGCGGTCTATCCGATGTATCGGGGCGTCGCCAGCCTGGTGGGGATGGAGCCGGTCGGGTTCGATGGGGATCGCCCGCGGCATGAGATCGACGCGCTGGTCGGTGCGTGGGACGAGTTCGATTTTTTCTTCATTCACGTCAAGAAGACGGACAGCTACGGTGAAGACGGCGACTTCGATGCCAAGGTGCACGAGATTGAGGCGGTGGACACTGAGATTCCGCGTATTCTGGAGTTGGGCCCGGGTGCGCTGATCGTGACGGGGGATCACAGTACGCCGGCGGTGCTGCGCAGCCACAGCTGGCATCCGGTGCCGACGCTGCTGTGGAGCCCGCACGCGATGCCGGACGCGGCGCGGGGCTTCGGTGAAAGGGCCTGTGCTGGGGGTCAGTTGGGGCTCTGCCACGCGACGACTTTGATCCCACAGGCGATGGCGCACGCGGGCCGGTTGAAGCGTTATGGGGCGTGAAAGGCAGGGGTCAGGGGTCAGGGGTTAGTGTCGCTGCAGGAGACTGGGATTGAAAATACTGGGGTGGCATGAGAAACGATATCGTTGAGGCCGCGCGTTATCTTTGTTCGGCTTCTGCGGTTGTGTGTCTGACCGGGGCTGGGGTGAGCGCGGAGTCGGGTGTGCCGACTTTTCGCGACGCGCAGACTGGATTGTGGAGCCGGTTCGACGCTGAGGAATTGGCGTCGCCGCAGGGCTTTGAACGGGACCCGGGGCTGGTCTGGCGCTGGTACATGGGGCGGCTGGGTCAGCTGGAAGAGGCGGTGCCCAACCCCGGTCATACTGCGCTGGCGCAGCTTGAAGGAATATGCGAGCGGTTTCTGCTGGTGACGCAGAATGTGGACGACCTTCACGAGCAGGCGGGCAGTGTTGATGTCATTCATCTGCATGGCAGCCTGCTCGATTTTCGATGTGTATCGTGCTCGGCGCCACATAATCTGACAGAGGAGCAGCGGCGAGCAGATTCGCCGCCCGCCTGCGGCGTTTGCGGGGACCTGGTGCGGCCGGATGTGGTCTGGTTTGGCGAGGGCCTGCCGTGGGAGGCGGTGGAGACGGCTGCAGAGGCGGCCCAGGCATGTGATCTGATGCTCGTGGTGGGCACGAGCGGGCTGGTGTATCCTGCGGCGCAGTTGCCGCTGATTGCCAAACAAGCGGGCGCTAAGGTGATTGACGTCAACCCGGAGCCGGGACCTGTCTCTTCGATTGCCGACTTGTTTCTGCAGGGGAAGAGCGGGGAGATACTGCCGGATCTGGCGCGTGCTGTGGCTGATTTGCAGGCTGGTGGCTGAGTGTTCAGCCCCGCTTTGGAGATGCAGGCGTTGCCGGTGCATGGGCTGACGGGTGGCCAGTTGGCCGCAGCTTCGAAGATTTCCTTTGTTTTGAATAACGTATGTGCGAGGAGTGACAGATGGAGTTAATCGTTGCAGTGGTTGTTGGCTTGGTGGTAGGGGGCGCGGTTTGCTGGTTGGTGCGGGGGGCTCGCGCTAAGAGCCGTATGGCAAGGATGGAAGCGGACTGGGTGAAGGAAAGGGTTGCGCTACGGGAAGAGAACGCTGGGCTGAAAGGTCAGTTGGAGCAACGAGACAGCGCCGAGAAGATCCTGGAGATGGCGAAGGAGCAGTTGAAAGAGAGTTTCCAGGCGACGGCCAGCCAGGCGTTGCAGGCCAATAACTCCCAGTTCATGGACTTGGCGCAGGAGAATCTGGGCAAGACGCTGGAGGCTGCCAAGGGCGATTTCAAGCAGCGCCATGAGCAGTTCGAAGCGCTGGTCAAGCCGCTCAGGGATAACTACGAAAAGCTCAACCCGCAGATCAGTTTGCTTGCGAAGCGGAGCGAAAGCATTGCCGAGGAGGCCACCAAACTGTCCAGCGCGCTAACTGATAACAGGCAGATAGGCAACTGGGGCGAGGTACAGCTGCGGCGGGTGGTCGAACTGGCCGGGATGCAGGCGTACTGCGACTTCGCGGAGCAGGTTGCGGGGACCGGCTCGCAGATCAGGCCCGATCTTACTGTGCGGCTGCCGGAAGAGCGGACCGTGATCATTGATGCCAAGGCGTCGACAGCGGCCTATTTGGAGGCGCAGCAGGCGGGCGATGAGGCGGCGAGAGACAGTTCATTGAGACGGCGTGCAAGCGCCCTGAAAACGCAAGTGGACGACCTGGCGAAAAAGGAGTATGGAGCGAAGGTTGAAGGTTCGCTGGATTTTGTGGTGATGTTCGTGCCCGGCGATCAGTTTCTGTCGGCGGCGCTGAACGCCAACCCTGAGTTGATTGAGTACGCGATGCGCAAGCGGGTTGCTATCGCGACGCCGGTGTCGCTGATCTCGCTTTTGTGGTCTGTCGCCAATGGCTGGCAGCGCCAGCGCATTGCCGAAGATGCTGAACGCATTTTGGAAGAGGGGCAGGAGTTGCACAAAAGGTTGATGACGTTTATGGATCACTTCAAGGATGTGGGCACCAGGCTCAATCGGGCGGTTGAAACTTTCAACAAGTCTGTAGGGTCCTACGATAGCCGAGTCTTGCCGCAGGGGCGCCGGTTCGCCGAGATGGTTACCGACAAGAAGGAAGAATTGCCGCAGCCCCTTCAAATTGAGAATCGCGCCCGAATCTCGAGTTACGCTGGGGAGTAGGTTTGGCGCCTGGGTTGGAGGACGACGCAGGGAGGATGCCGTGTCAGAGAGCAGGTTAAAGCTGGAAACGGAAATCGCCTGTGCCCTGGAGGAGCTTGAGGCGGCGAAGCGGAAGTTGGTGAGGCTGCGGCGCAAGTTGCCGCCTGAATCTGTGAGGGATTACGAACTGAAGAACGCCTACGGTGCGGTCAGGCTTTCGGAGATGTTCGGCGACAAGGACGATCTCATTCTGATTCACAACATGGGGACCGGCTGCTCGAACTGCACGATGTGGGCTGACGAGTTCAACGGCGTGTACCAGCATTTGCAGAGCAGGGCGGCGTTTGTGGTGGTGTCGCCTGACGGTCCTGAAGTGCAGGAGGTGTTTGCGAAGAAGCGGGGCTGGCGGTTTCCGATATACTCGGCGGAGGGGACGACGTTTGTTGAGGATATGGGCTTCCGGTGGGAAGAGGAGCCGTTTCTGTCCGGATACCAGCCAGGGGTTTCGGCCTTTCGCAAGAACGCAGACGGCTCGATCGTGCGGGTAGCGAAGGACTCGTTTGGCCCGGGCGATCTGTACTGCGGCGTGTGGCATTTGTTCGATCTGCTGCCGGACGGCGCGGCCGGGTGGGACCCGCTATTTGAGTATTCCTCTTAAGACGACTTAGTCAGGGCTTTGGGCCGGACAGACGAACGCCTCCCCGCGTCCCAGGCAGGAAAAAAGCTTGTGGCGGACGAAATCTCCTCTCGCCCCAGGCACTTTGAAAGCGCTCGCAACAGAGGCGGTTGTCAAAACCGGCCTAAGCGAGCTGCCACCGCACGCATAGAATTCGTAACTACTAAGCCATATACAGTGCCTATCTTGACCGGCCCATTATCGCTGCCGCCATTCAGGCAATTTGACTGCGTATTCGGTTGACGGCAGCCTGGTTGGTGGAGCGGCACTGCTGGAATGCGCACACAAGGTCGGTGAGCGATGGTTTTGGAGGGGGGCGTTGCGGGGGCGCAGCCCCTGCACAAGGGAGGGCGCTTGCGCCCGACCGCCCATATGAGAGTAGAGAGGTGTGAGAGCACCTTTGCTCGCCTCACTCAGGGTTGCGAATCAGTTGTGGCCGCGTAGTTTCCAGCATGCAAATTTTGATACAATTGCCAGGATCAGGAAACCTCTTGTCGCGCTGAGACGTACAGTGGGCAGGCGGGCCTCCCTTGTTGTCGTAATCGGGCCGCCGGGGAACCGTTCAGACTGCTGCACACGACCAGGATTGCTTCTCCTTCCACATGACATGTTTGGTGTACAGACGGAGGAGACGATAGCGACAAGGAGGGTAACGATGCTACGTAGTGCCGACATAGCGAACGGAGAAAAACCAGTGGCCCGCGTACGGGGTCTGGCCATATTTGCAGGAGCGGACGGGCCTATTTTGGCGCCATTCGCCAGATCCTGGCGGAGGGTGAATAGAATTCTGCCTCTGGGACTGTTGATGCTGATCCTGGCCGGGTGTGCTGGTGTGGCGCCGGCTGAGAGCGCGGAACAGGCACCGAGCTCAAGCCGGCGGGCTTCGGGCGGCCAGTTGGCGATGCAATCCGCCTCTTCGAGCTCCGGCTCCGCCATTGCGCATCGCCCCTCTCCTGATTCCGGGCGCGGTAACCGGCGCGGCCGCCAGCCGGAGGCGCAACTGCCGCCGGTGGTTCCTACCAGTCTCGAAACAACTTCTACCTTTGGCCTCGACGCAGACGACGCTTCCTGGCGCCGCTCGCTCGCGCTTGCTCGCCAGGGCTTCGTTCTCGAACCGGATGACATACGCGTTGAAGAGTGGCTCAACGCGCTGCGTTGGGATTATCCCCGACCTGAAGGCGAGGAAACATTCCATCTCGATCTGACTGTAACGACCGATCCGCTTGACCCGGACTCCTGGCTGGCGTTAATGGGACTCAGTGCAGCGGCGCCGGCGGACATACCTACCAGACGCCACGTCTCGGTGGTGCTGGATGCTTCGGGCTCGATGGAAGAGGACGAAAAGCTGGACACGGCGCGCACGCTCGTCGAGGCGTTGATCAAGCGCCTGTCGGCGGAGGATCGGATTTCGCTTGTCCAGTTTTCGCAGGTTGTTCTGGGCGAGTATACAGTTCGGCAGGCGGCCCCCGACGATCCGGCGCTGGCCGAATCGCTGCGCGGTTTCCGCCCTAACGGGAGCACGAATGCCGAGGCCGGCCTGCGCAAGGGCTATGAACTGGCGCTGGAAGGGCGGCGAGAGGACCCTGAGGCGCTGCATTACGTCTTTTTCATCAGCGACGGTGTAGCCAACGTGGGCGATACGCGCGCAGAGTCGATCATTGAATCTCTGGGCGGGCAGCGGGCTGAGGCCAATCCGATCCGCCTGGTCGCGGTGGGTGTGGGCATCGGGAACTACAATGACGACCTGCTGGAGCAGGTGAGCAACGACGGCGACGGGTGGTACCGGTATGTTTATTCGCCGGAAGAGGCGCAGGGACTGCTGGCGGCGGACTCGTTTGCACAGCTTTTCAGCCCGGCGGCGGATGAAGCACGGGCGCAGGTGTCCTGGGACGCCGAGACGGTCGAGGAGTGGCGGCTGGTCGGTTATCTCAACCGGGCGGCTGCGAATGCGTCGTTCGAGGATGATGAAGAGGATTTTGCCGAGTTGCACGTGGGCCAGGAGAACACGGTGGTGTACCGGCTGAAACCGCACGGCGACGCGGCGGGGGCGCTGGGCAGGCTGGCCTTGCGCTGGCATCATCCGGGGAGCGGTGAGCCGCAGACGCAGGAGTGGACGCTTGCTGCGGACGCGCTAACACCGTGGGAGGATGTTGCGCCGATTCGCCGGCTGGCTCTGCTGGTGGCGCTGGCGGGCGAGAATTCGGCTGAGCGCCTGGAGGACGCGCAGGGGCGGCGGGGAATGATTGAACAGGAATTCACGTCGCTGGGCGATATTGTCGAGACGCGGCAGGGGCAGGAGTTTGGTGAGATTCTGGTTGCGTCTTTGCCCGAGCCGCCGGCCTGGTTTGAGCAGGGTGAGTCGACGCGGGGTGAGTGAGGCGAAATTCGCTTCTAAGTTCGAATGTAATAATAGCCGTCGAAGGGCGCCCTTTCCCGATTCAGGCAGACTCACAAGGTTTTGTCCTGGTTGGGTGCAACTGCCCTGGGGTGAGTGAGGGTTGGCCTGCTCAGGACAAAGTGATAAGCTCAGGTTACGCCATTGGGGCAAAAAAGATGCACAGGGTTTCGGTGGAAAGTCCGATTCCAAGTCCAGAAGTTGGACATTCATGTTTCACCACCTGCCATGATTGCACTCTCTTCGTCAACAACGGCGTTACCTGAGGATCGAGCTGAAGGACGACCTGTTTAGATCGGAGTAGGCGAAGAGAGTACACAGATTGTACTGGAAGTGCCGGATGACGTTTATGATCCGGTTGAAGGGCTGGTCGTGACCACAAAACGCGACGTCGCGGAGGTACAATTGGATACCATAGCCCGTACGTTTTCGCCATTTCCGGTTGGCCCGAACAGGTCTATAATGAATAGGAAAGTATAGACATTTCAGGCGTTACACGCAGATCTGGTTATGACCAATTTGGTCAATTCGCGGCGATTTGCGAGGACATATTGGTCGATCACGATCGTGATCCTGTTACGCTCCTGGAACGAGTATTTGAGCGGTATCCTGGTCAAGTGGTTTAGCGCAGAACAGTCGAATCCGTTCCCAAGCTGAGACGCCAAGAATTCGCTGCGTGCATTCCTCTAAACAGTTCCCCGCTCGGACTTTTGTGGCAATTCCCCCAATAATATAATACATCCTCTGAATCCCCGGTCAGACCGGCAGGCGCGGCGGATTTCCGCGTTGTCCGGGTAATCTACAGTAATCCAGGTCGTGCATACGGTACGAAAATTGTACTGACCCGCCGATGGCCGGACGGGGAATCTCTTGCAAATTCCAGTTATTCATTGTTTCGCCAATGTGCTATGATCGCTCTATTTCCCATAAACAGTCCGCTCTCATTTCGCGAAGTGATAGCGCATTTCACTTGTCTATAAGGATTGCGAATGTTGTCTCCCCGTTTGTTTGCTCTGGTTGTCGGCATCAATCATTACCGAAGTAGTGTAGTCTCCGATTTAGGCGGTTGCGCCAACGATGCCAGAGCGATTTACGGATTCCTGACGCAACGGCTGGGTGTGCCGACGGAAAACATCCGGCTGCTGACTTCGACCGGCGCCGAACCCGATGAAAAGCTCCCCACCCGCGAGAACATCGTCAACGGCTGGCGTTGGTTGATCGAGCAGGCCATCAGCGGCGACCAACTCTTCTTCCATTTCAGCGGGCATGGCTCGCAGTCCATTTCTGACGACCCCAATGAACCGGACGGGTACGACGAGACGCTCGTTCCGTGCGACAGCCGCACAACCGATGAGAACGGCAACCAGGTCTACGACATTCTGGACAAGGAGCTGGCTGCGCTGATCGCTGCGGCCGAGAAGAGAGGTGCGCTGGTTACGGTCGTGTTGGACTGCTGCCACGCCGGTTCGGGCACACGTGCGCTTGTCCCGGTACGCCGGACAGGCGCCGATCGCCGCGCCCGCCCTGCCGCCACGGTTCTGCCCGAAGCCGGCGGCACGAGAACGGTAGCCAGCCGCCACTGGTCCGGGAAACTGGGCAGCGACCACGTGCTGCTGGCCGGTTGCCGCGATGAGGAGATGAGCCACGAGTACCGTTCGCCGACCAACGGCGCCTGGTACGGTGCGATGACCTTTCACCTGCTGCAGAAGCTGCAGGAGTTGCACTCGCAGATGAACTGGCGAGAGGTGCACGATGCAGTGCAGACCCAGGTCCAGAGTGTTTACGCCCGGCAGATCCCGCAGTTGGAAGGGCCCGGAAACCGCGCGGTTTTCGGAGATATGACGCCCCATGCCGGCTCCTACCTGAACGTCATCGATGCCAGCGAAGCGGGAGACGCGGGGAATGATGTGATCATCCGCATTGGCGGCGGGGCGGCGGTTGGCCTTACGCCTGGCAGCCAAGTGGAGCTGTTCCCGGCCGGCGGCGGTGCGCTGGAGGGTCGCGGTCTCGGCATCGGCGAGGTAATGGAAGCCAGAGTCGATTCGTCTTATGCCTTGATCAAGGGGGTACGCCCGACCGATTTCAGGCTGCCTGCCAGGGCGAAGGTGACGGCCTACGGCTACCAGAGATTGATGTACGAAGTAACCTGCGCCGATCCATTCTTGTTGGCGGAGTTGACCACGGCCCCCTCGTCCCCTTTCCTGCATGCGGTCGGAAGAAGTCAATCGGACAGTTTCACGCGCTTTCATGTCGCGGTGGAAAACGATGCCTACGTCATTCGGGACGGCAGCGGCGTCCAGATCGTGCACGACACGCCTCCTCGCACGCAGGTGGGCGCGGCCAAGACGGCTGCGTATCTTCATCATCTGGCGACCTTCAACAATGTGCGCACACTGCAGAATCCCGCGCCGATGGCGTTGATGGAAGAGGCGCTGAGCATCGATGTCCAGACCTATTCGCGGGCCAGCTTTACCAGTCCCAAGGACGGCGAACCTCTGAACCAGGACGGGATACTGCCGCCGGGGCGCAAACTCTGGGTCACGTTTCGGAACAACAGCGCCGAGAATCTCTATGTGACGGTCTTTGCGCTGTCATCCCATTTTGGCATCCGACGCGTCTATCCGGAGCGAGCGCCCTATCAGCTAGTGGCGCCGGGCAAGGAGTTCTTCGTCAACAATATCGAGCCGACGGTGGAGGACCCTGGCACGGAATCGGCAACGGAGATCCTTAAAGTCTTCGCCACGCGCGTTCCCACATCCTTTGACGTGTTGGAGATGCCGGATCTGAATGAACCGGGCGGGTCCGAACAGACGCGGGCCTTCGGCCCCTTGGCCGAATTGATGAACGGCATTCGTTACGACGGCCCCCGTGTCCGCAATTTGATGGTGCAACGGGACGATACCCATGATCGATGGATTACGAAGCAGGTAGCGGTTACAGCCCTGAGAAAGCAGGAAGAATGCACCCTGGTGCAAGGGCAGAACCGGATCAATGTGGGAACAGACCTGGATATAACGGTGGAGAAGCCAGCGGGTTTGGGAGGTCTGTTGGTTGTCAGCAGTCTCAGCCACTTCGCCTGGGATGCGAATGATCCGATCTCGTTGCCGCCTGGGCTGAAGAGTCCGGAAGCCGCGCCATTTTTTCAGCCGCTCTCGTTCTCGCACAACGCCGGAGCAGCGGGGGCATCGCCCGGCGTGCTGGTGCTGGACACGTCGGCGGAACAGCTTTCGACGATCAGCGCCGATTCTCCGCTGCGCATTGCGCTGAGTGTGGAAAATGACCCGGAGATTGCGGGGATTGTAGCGGTGGCGTTTGACGGTGAATACTACCATATGGTTGGTCATCCAACCGACGCCCAGACCCTGTCCGAAAATGGCGACAGAAGGCGAATGGCGGTGGAGATTACGCATTTGCCAATCCCCGATTCGGCGGTTGCAAAGCCCGGCACTTCGGGCGTCTGGCAGAGGCGACGTTCAAGTGCAGAGGGAGAAGGTGCGGTAGAGGGGGAGACTGGGCGCGGAGTGAGGGGGATGTTCGGTCGGCTGATCAACTACTTGCAGGAAGAGTGGCGGTTGGCTGAGGCTGCGACGGGTAAGGAGCCGGCAGCCAGCGACGAGGAGACTGAAGCAGGACCGTCGGTCCGAGATGCGAAACATGCCGTGCGCGTGCTTTTCTACAAGCTATTCTATCAGCAGCTCCCGCCGGATCTTGGTGTGCGGCAAGTCAGCTGCGAGGAGGGCGGCGTCCCGGAATATTCGAAGGTGACGCCGCAGGACGTGGCGCAGGCGCGGCGGGCGCTGCTTATTACTCACGGCTTCGGCAGCAGCACTGAAAAGCTGGTGCAAAGGGCACTGCCGGTATTGAAGGAGTTGGATGATTACGACCTGGCGCTGGCGTTCGACTATGAGACGATCAACACCAGCATCCGGGAGAGCGGTCTGCTCATGACGGCGCAGTTGCGGCGTCTTGGCTTTGGCACTGACTCAGGTCCGCCGCTCGATATTTTCTGCCACAGTATGGGGACACAGGTGGCCCGGGTCTGCGTCGAGATGGAGAGTGGGCACCAGTTTGTGGAGAGGGTCATCATGGTAGGCGCCCACAACACGGGCACGGCGCTGGCCGAATCGCACAGGCTCATTCCCTGGCTGGCAACCATAATACTCAATCAGGCAGGGCTGATGGACTATGAGCTACTGGCCCAGCTTCTGGTGATTGGGATTGCCAATCTGACCACCGGCGTGCGGGACCTGGCTCCCAGCGCGGAGTTGTATGAAAAGCTGAATGACCCCCGCAATGAGGTGGACGTGAAGTACTATATCCAGATCGGCATAAACTCCGAGATGGACGGGCCGGTTAATTGGCGCAAGCTCTTCTCCAAGACGGAGCTGACGCGCATCCTGGATAAGAGTCTGGATCAGTTTCTGGGGCCGAATGACCTGCTGGTTGGGGTGGCGTCGGCGCGGGCTGTGCGGGGAGGCAACTGGCCCGACCTGCAGGTAGATGTCCTTGGGTGCCACCACTTTGAGTATTTCTATGATGAAGAGTCGCTCGAGGCCCTGCGCCGGCAGTTCAAGTAGTAGACGGCAAAACTTTCTCAGTTATCAGTAGTCGACGGCGGTTCTCAGGCTTCCTGGCGCTCGGACAACTCGGCCCAGCGATCGAAGGCCGATTCCAGCGAAGACTCGACTGATGTCAATCTGGAAGACAGGCTCTGCAGGGTCTGGTAGTCGCTGCCACTATCGTTGATTTGGTGCTGCAATTGCGTCTGCTCCTCTTCCCAACCGGCGATCTCCGACTCCAAGCGCGTCAACTCCTGGCTTTCCTTCCAAGTCAATTTTCTGTCTGCCCCGGCCGGGCGCGGCCGCGTGGCCGCCTGACCATTTGCCGCGGGCCGTCCTGATGCCGTGACATCGTTGGAGTGAGCGACAGGGCTATCCTGGTGGTGCTGGCTGTGCAGCCGCCGAAAAGTTGCGTAGGGGGCAGGGTAGCGCCTGCCCAGGCGTCCGTCTTCGAAGGGCATGATGAAATCAACGGTGCGGTCGAGGAAGTAGCGGTCGTGGCTGGCAACGATGAGGCACCCGCTGAAGGCGTCGAGAAACTCTTCGAGCACGGTAAGCGTCTGCACGTCCAGATCGTTTGTTGGCTCGTCGAGCAGAAGCACGTTTGGTTGGTGGATCAGGGTGCGCAGGAGGTAGAGGCGTCGTCGTTCACCGCCGCTGAGGCTGCCGATGCGACCCCACTGCATTTTGCGCGGGAAGAGAAACCACTCCATCATCTGGGCGGCCTCCACGCGGCTGCCGTCGCGGGCCTGAATCAGCGGTGCTTCCTCCTCGACGAACTCGATCAGACGCTGCGAGTCCTTCAGGTCGCGCGTCTGCTGGTCGTAGTAACCGAGCCGCACTGTTTCACCCCAGTTGATCTGCCCGGCGTCGGCTTTGGCCCGGCCGGCCAGCATGTCGAGAAAGGTACTTTTGCCGGCGCCATTGGGGCCGAGGAGGCCGATGCGGTCGCCCGGCTCGAGAGAGAAGTCAACCTGATTTACCGCGACTGAACCGTCGTAGAATTTTGTCAGACCTTTTGCTGTGAGGACTTTATTGCCCAGGCGGCGGGTTGCGAGGGCCATCACCACGCGATCGGTGTCAGCGTCGTAGTGGATGCGCTGGAGCTCGGCAGCGCGCTGTTGGCGCGCTTTTTGCTTTGTTCCCCGGGCCATCGGGGTCCGGCGAATCCAGTCCAGTTCCCGCTTGAGGAGCTTCTGGCGTTGCCTCTCCACGGCGGCCAGACGTTCGTGGCGCAGTTGGCGCAGTTCGAGATAGCGGGTGTAGTTGCCCGCATAGGAGACGAGTTGGCGTCGATCCAGTTCGACGATGCGATTGGCAACGCGGTCGAGGAAATGGCGGTCATGGGTGACCATCAGCACGGCGCCGGGCGAAGTCGTGAGGTAGTTCTCGAGCCATTCGATGGTATCGACATCGATATGGTTTGTGGGCTCATCCAAGATCAGCAGGTCGGCGCGGTCGATCAAGGCGCGTGCAAGGGCTACGCGTTTGCGCTGCCCGCCGCTGAGGGTTGCGATGCGGGCGTCGAAGTTGCTGATGCCCAGCCTGGTGAGGATTGACTTTGCGCTGGCGGCGGCGGCCCAGCCGTCGCTGCGCTCCATTTCTTCGGAGAGTTCCAGAAGGCGCTTCTGCAGGGCTTGATTTGTCGGTTCTTGTTCGAGACGCTGGCTGGCGCTCTCGTAATCCCGCAGCAGGCACATTTGTGGGGAGCTGCTGCGGAAGAGTTGCTCGAGAACGGTCGCCTCCTCGTCCAGGTGCGGCTCTTGTTCGACGATCTCGATACGGACGCCGCCCCAGGTGGTGACGTTGGCGTCGTCGTTGTCAGGCACTTCGAGGCCGGCGACTATGCGCAGCAGGGTCGTCTTGCCGCTGCCGTTGACGCCGATAAGGCCGATGCGTTCGCCGGCATTAATGGAGAGGGAGACAGCATCCAGCAGCAGCCGTTCGGAGAACTGCTTGGAGACATTTTCGAGGGTGAGGAGGTTCATGCCGAATTCTGGATCGCCTGCATGGTCGCCGGATCTTCCAGGGCGCTTATGTTGCCGGGATCTTCGCCCAGATAAGCGGCACGGATGACGCGGTGCATCACTTTGGCGTTGCGCGTTTTGGGGAGCGCGGCGGAGAATCTGACCTCTTTGGGCCGGAGCGGACGACCCAGTTCGGTGGTGATGCGTTCTTGCAGCTCGGAGCGCAAGGTTTCGCTGGCGTCGATGCCTGGTTTGAGGACGGCGAACACGACTACGTCGTTATCCTTCAAGGGGTGGGGCACGGCCACAGCTGCGGATTCGGTGATGTCGGGATGGGCATTGACTAAGGTTTCGACTTCGGCCGGTCCGAGCCGTTTGCCAGCGACGTTAATAGTGTCGTCGCTACGGCCGAGGATATACCACATACCGTCTTCGTCGATAGCGCAGAAATCGCCGTGCAGCCAGACGCCTTCAAAGCGGCTCCAGTAGGTTTCCAGATAGCGCTGGTTGTCCTGCCAGAAGCCGCGCGTCATCCCGATCCACGGCTGCCGGATTATCAGGTCGCCCACCTCTCCGCGCACAGGATTGCCGGACTGGTCGACCACATCTGCATCCATACCTGGGATCGGCCCGCCAAAGGCTGCGGGCTTGAGCGGCTCGAAGAAGCTGCCGGCGAGAATGCCGCCACTGATTTCAGTGCCGCCGGTATAGTTGAGGATTGGCTTGCGGCTTTCGAGTACATTCTCAAAAATCCAGCGCCAACTGGAAGGGCCCCAAGGGCTGCCAGTTGCACCGACTGCGCGCAGATGCGACAGATCATGCCGGGACACCAAGTCGGTGCCGTGGGGCATCAGCGTCCGCACCAGCATTGGGGACAGACCGAGAAGGGTTATCCGATGGCGGGCGCAGAGTTCCCAGACGCGGTCGACTGCGGGATAGTCGCCGGCGCCGTCGAAGAAGAACATGGCGGCGCGGTTGAGCAGCGTGCCGAGGACAAGCCAAGGCCCCATCATCCAGCCCATGTCGGTCATCCAGTAGACGCGATCACCGGGCTTGACGTCCATGGCGTGGCGCATGTCCTGGGCGCCTTTTATGGGGAACCCGCAGTGGGTATGGACGGCACCCTTGGGTTGCCCGGTGGTGCCGCTGGTGTAGATGATCATCAGCGGATCCTCGGCCGCGGTCGGGGCGGTCTCGGCCTCGGTTGGCTGTGGAGGAACCAGCTCATACCACCAACGGTCCCGTTCTTCTTTCCAGGAAATCTGCGACGCGGGCGACGAGGCAGGGAGTCGTTTGCAGACGATCACGTGCTGCACGCTGGGGACAAAGGCCAGGGCCCGGTCCAGCGTCGCCTTCATTGGTACCGGCTGCCCGCGGCGCAGGAATCCGTCGGCAGTAAAGACGGCTTTGGCGCCGGCATCGGTGAGGCGGTTGCTGATGGCGGATGGCCCGTAGCCGCTGAAAAGAGGCAGGATGATGCCACCTATCTTGATGACGGCCAGAAAGGCGACGGCCAGCTCGGGGATCATTGGCATGTACAGCCCGACAGCATCGCCTTTGCCGATGCCAAGGCTGCGCAGGGCATTAGCACAGCGGCAGACTTCGTGATGAAGCTGGGCGTAGGTAAGGGTGAGGTTGCCGCCCTCCTCTCCTTCCCAGATGAAAGCGGTTTCGGCCGCGGTCGCGGTTGTCTGCCACTTGTCGAGGCAGTTGTGGATGATGTTCATCTGCCCGTCGACACACCAGCGGGGAAACTGGGCGCCATCCGACAGATCAACAATTTGTGAATAGGGTTGGGTGAAGCGGATATCGAGGTCTTCCATCACCGCATCCCAGAACCAGGCAATGTCTTCGACAGAGCGCGCCAGGAGTGCGTCATATGACTCGATGCCGTGCCGATCCATAAACTGTTGCAGATTGCTCTGCGCGATCCAGTCTGGGTTTGGCTGCCAAGCAATCTCCTGGCCGAAGGGGAAAGTCGTGGTGGACATGGCCTGACTCGAATTACGTATTGCGGAAGGCGGATGGCGTTGCGGCGATGTGAAATTCGTACCGTGTCATTATAGCGAATAGTTGGGCAAATGGAAACGGGGGAAGGAGAGAATGGAAGTTGCCTGCAGAAAATAGGGACGCTGAAAGGAGGGACTGATCATTGGCTTGGGCATTTCAGGCGAAGAGATGTGTTTTGCTACCGGGCGATTGGCGATCACGAACCGAAGACCGAGAACTGCGCGCTAATGGGGTCCTGGAGCGCCGACCAGATCGAGACGACGATCAGGGCATGGGCGGGTGGGCGGAGCAGTCGCGTTGCGCTGCCGAACCATGTAAGGACCGGGCCCTCTTTCCTTGTACCGGATGGGCTGGAATCCGAAAGCGGTGACGGGATGACAGATTGTTCGAACAACTGGATCAGATCGCTGAAGACCAGGAGAAGCGCTCCCACGGCCAGGACGCCAAAACGCGGTGCGGTGATCGCCAGGCCGGTGGAAAAGCCGGAAGCGGTGAAGAGCAGGAGCGTGTATGCCACTGCCGCCGACGCCTGTAAAGGATCTCCGCGACGCTTCCACAACAGGACAGCACGACCAATCAGCACGCCGACGAGCAGCCAAGGGATCAGGACGTACAGTCGAACGCTTCCGAAGCCGGCGCCATATTGCGCGATTGCGCCGGCGAACAGTAGATAGCTAACGGCAATTAGGGAGATGCCATAATTGGTCCGCCTGAGTGCGGAGGAGCCGGCCACAAGCTTGCCGCCAATGAGGCTGAAGGTGATGGCGGCGGCGACGCCGAACGCGTAACGGGCGCCGTCCGTGCCGGCGCGGGTGAGCAGATAGCCGTACCAGGCCATAAGGAGAAGGGTCACCGCAGAGGCTGTCTGAATCCAGGAAGGGATTGACCGGGCGCGGGATCTACGGAAGAGAAGCCCACCAGCCAGGAGAGACGCCCAGAGGACGAGCAGAGTCCAAGCGATGAAGTCGAGGACCGGCATTGGGGGGCTCCGTCAACTGGATGGCAGGGCGAGAAAAAGGGAGACCAACAGGGGAACTGCTGGGGCAAAGAGTTTGCCCCTCACTTGTTGCTATCCGCTTGTGGCAGTTTGGCAGCGTATCCGAGGAGTTGCGGCTCCGCCCAGACGGCCCAGTTCCAACGGCTGTTGCCCAGTCCGTCGGTCATTAACTGCAGGACCGCGTGCTGCCCGGCCTGATTCGGCAGGTCGGTGACGAAGCGCTCCCACTCACAACTTTGCTTTGTACTGCTCCAGATGCGCACGCCGTTAAGGAGGACACGGAAGGCGCAGAAGTTGTCGTCTTCCATCTGGGCGCCGTCGCGAATGCCGATCGCGAACTGCATGCGCAAGCGATCGACCTCGGCGGGGACGTGCAGGTCATATTCGACAACTGCGCTGCCGTCTACCGGTGGATGCTGCCACAGGGCCGGCTGCTGCACCATGCCACAGCTGGCGGTGTCGATCCGCACTTCCATCAGGTCGGGTGTACGGGTGGCACTCTGGCGGGAATGGGGAAACAGCTCCAGCAGGTCGTGTTTCCACACGAGGGCGAAACCGGCCTCATCTGTAGTATCTTCTTCTTCCAGCAGACTTTGCCACAGTTCCTCCTGCCACTTGAGATAACCCAAATATTGGGACAGTTGCAGGAGCGAATGCTCGTTCAGATCGTGAATGCGCCGGATTACGGCGTCCAGTGTTTCCTGTTCGGGCCTGTTCATGTATTTCTCTGAAGAGTAGGATTGGGTTTCGGGTGAACGCCGGCCTAGTAGCTGAGCGGTTAGAATGCCGCGCCCATCAGAGTCTCCCAGCGGGAGGCGGCGGTGGGATTGCTCAAAAGCACGAGGGCGACATAGGTCGGCTCAAAGGGACGCCGCAAGAGTTTCATGCCGGCTTCGCGGGGGCTCATGCCGCCTTTTTTGCAGTTGCAGCGTTTGCAGGCGGTGGCCAGGTTTGTCCAGCTGTGATTGCCGCCGCGACAGCGGGGCACGACATGGTCCACTGTCAGCGAGTGCTTGCCCGGGGTGTCGCCACAGTATTGACATGTGTACGCGTCTCTGAGAATGACAGCGCTGCGGGTGGGCGGCACCGACCGATGCGGCAGCCGCACGTAGCGGGTCAGACGGATCACCAGTGGTTCGGGCAAGGCCTGGTTGGCGCTGTGGAGCAGGCGTTCGGTCGCCTCGACCAACTCCGCCTTTTCCCTCAGGAGCAGAACGACTGCTCGGCGCACAGAGACAAGGCTCAAGGGTTCGAATGTTGCGTTCAGTACGAGCACGGAACGGGACATGGTCTTGGTGAAGGTGTTTTGATGGCGTTACTGAATTTCAAGTATGGTATGGAGCCAGTCGAGACGCCGGCGATATTGGGCTGCGGACGGTGCGAAGCGTCCTGGTGTCAGACGGAATTCACACTGATAGCAGATTACGCCAGCGCCACAAAGCGGGCTCGAATAATGACCTCCATCAGAAAGAAACAGACGATTGCGAATAGTATAGTCTTTACATTTTCGTCCTGCATACGACTCAGGTATAGATAGGCTGCCGGCAGGGTGATGACGGCGACGGTAGCGTAGAGAATATGCACAAATCCGCGTGACAGATTCCCATCCAATCCTTGGCCGTAGAGCAGCCACCCCAACAGAAACTCAATGATAATCAGTATTTCGCCGATTGCGGCGGCGCCGTACCAGCTGCCGTCGAGCGGGCGGGAGCGAACACGGAGCCAGATGGCCCAGACACCGAGTGCGATGAAGAACAGGATACCAGTTTGGGCCAGACCGCGATGAATTTCGCTCAGAGTTTCCACAGCAACGAAGGATTGTGGTTGATCTGCAGGTACCGGTAGTCAGCCATTTGGCATCTGCTCGCCGGGCAGTGGGAAGTTTTAAGTGCTTACCGCTGCGGATGGACGCTCAGGTATTGGTGCAGCACTGATTCCACATGCCCGCCAATCTCGTAGGATTCCCAGCCGGGGCTGCCCGCCAGCGCGAAAATGCATCCGCCCAACACATACGAATCCTGTTGCATTGCCTGATCATACCAGACCAGCTGTTCAGCATATGCGCCGGGCCCCCAGGAACCGAAGCCGTGCTGCGCCCAATAGGTTTGAAAGTGCTGCCATCCCATTGCGTCCTGCGGGCCTGGGCGATTGCCGACAAGACCGTCTACGCCCAATTCGGTCATCACCAGCGGGATCGCTCGGCCAGCCGGCTTCAAAACCTGATTGTAGAGCTGGCGGTAACGCAGTGTTAGCCAGCCGGTATCATGCGGTGCGACGCCCGGGTAGCGGCCCTGATTGTCACGGGTGCTGGCATAGTAGATGGTGGGCGCGGAATATTCGTGCAGTCCCAACCATCCGTCGTGGGCCTGGGCTTCGGCGACAGCGGGCAGAAAGTGCTCCCACATCTCTGGGGCCGGCTGGCCGGTACCGAAGTTGCCGATAACACTGCGGAAACCACCTTGAGCGAGCAGACGGGTCCGCTCGACCTCGAACTCGGTCAGGCGTTTGAACTCGTCAAGGTTTCCGGCCACCGGCTCGTTGTAGGCCTCCCAGCCGTCGAAATAGTTGCGGCGTTCCGGGTGGTCTGCCAAGGGCCAGAGGCGATTGGCGAAATCCTGTGCCGCGGCCTTTGCATTGAGATTTTGCAACTGCAGCTGAGGAAGGTCGATGCGTCCAATCAGTTTTGTATAGGGAGCAGCCTCTTTGATCTGGCGAGCGAAGCGGAAGTCCAATTCCAGTGTCTTAACGACGGCGACGCCGCCGCTGCGCAGCATGTTGAACACGCTGGGATGGTTGCGTGTGATGAACAGACCCAGTTTGCTCGGTGGGCCGGGCGGGAACGGGGTCACGGTCGGCGTCGGTGTGTAGGTCGGCGTCGGCGGAATCGACGTTTCGGTCGGGATCGGTGTTTCGGTCGGGAATGGCGTATCGGTCGGAAATGGGGTGGTGGTCGCTTTGGGCGGTGTCGGCGCAAATGCAGGCGCGGCGGGGCGTAATCCCCGCATTTGGACCCAGGGCAGATACCCATTGTACGCGCCGGGCGTTGAGGAAGCTGCCGGCAAGGAGGAGGCGTCCAAGGCGGAAACGTCGACGGTGGAGCCTCCGTTGCGACAGGCCCCCACTAGCATGCCAAGCCCAGCGGCCGCAGCCCCCAGGAAGCGTCGCCGTGACCAGACTGGTTGCCCTTCGGGAGACTTTTGCCGGCCCTGCTTGGGCACGGTCGTCCCTGGCTTATGCTCGGAATTCGGATCGGGACTGCCCTGACCGTCCGTACTCGAGGAAGTAGGAAGGTTCTCTGCTGTCATGTGAATACTATAGCATTGACTTGGCAGCGTTTCAAAGTGTAGAGCGCTATTGACGGCGCCGGTCTGTTTTGAGAGGGTCGGGGGATAGTGGATAGTGGATAGTGAACACCAGTGGCTGGAGACGGGTGCGGCGGTGGCGAGGCGGGGGGGCCGCACAGGGGAGGGCAGAAGGCCCGACTGCCCAGAACTGCAGTGGTCAGTGATCAGTGGTTAGTGGTCAGTGGACTGAGACTGCAGGTGGGGTAGGAGACATTGTTGGCTAGACACGTTGCTGGAGCGGCACTGCTGGAATGAGCACACACGGTCGATGAGCGATGGTTTTGTAGGGGGCGTTGCGGGGGCGCAGCCCCTGCACAAGGGAGGGCCGAAGGCCCGACCGCCCATATGGACCTTCACCTCTTGCAGCGCTTGCCAATTCAGGGTATGCACCAGGTCCGAAGATTTTCCGGTTTGCCGATCCGCAGGCAAACTGCTATACTGCTGCGAGTAGTAAATATCATTTGCGGCGCCGAGAGACCGTCCAGCGACAGGAGAGAACTATGGAGAAGTACAAGGTTAGTATCGAATACTGCGTACAATGAAACTACACTCCTAAAGCCGTCCGTGCGGCGGCTGACCTACTGGAGAATTTCACGCCAGCGATTGAAAGCCTCGAGATGATCCCTTCGGGTGGTGGACTGTTTGAGGTGCTGGCAGGCGATACGCTTGTGTACAGCAAGAAGGCTGAGGGCCGTCATGCGGAAGAAGGGGAGGTACTCAATCTCTTCTCGGAGGCTATCGGTCTGGAGCCGGCCCCGCGTGCGTAAGCACGTTCTTGGCGAACTGATTTGAGGCGCTAGCCGTCAGGTGAGCGCAATGCCCGCTGCAAGGATGCTTGCAGCGGGTTTTCTTTTTGTGAAGATTGGGAACGAAGCGTCCTCCGGGTGGTGAAGTTCCCATGTGCGTCTGCCAGTTAGGGGAGTTTCAGAGGCCGGTCGGCAGGTCAACGAACTCGAAAGCGACGCCGAAACGTTGGGCCAGATGTTCACCCAAGGCCTGCACGCCTACGGTTTCAGAAGTGTAGTGGCCGCCGTACAGGAGATTGATCCCTATGTTGGCGGCATCGTAGTATTGGGCATGGCTCGTCTCGCCGGTGACGTAGGCGTCACAGCCGAGGTTGGCGGCGTCGGTGATCTTGTCAGCGCCGAACCCGCTGAGTATGCCCACCGTACGCACCATTTGCGGCCCTTCGGCCTGGGTAAGTTGCGGACTCCCCACCTGTTCCTCAAAGCGCGCCACCAGTTCGCTAAAGGCGACCGGCTCTTCGTACTCGGCCAGGACGGCGAGGGGAGTGCCTTTGACGTTGGCCCACCAGTCGATGATGGTCAGGCCGAGCCGCCGGGCCAGTTCGGCGTTATTGCCCCACTGCGGATGGGCATCCAAGGGCAGATGGGCGGCGTAGAGGTTGAGATCGTTCTCGATGAAAGTGCGGACGAGGCGACCGTAGCTACCGGCCAGAGGCTGGGCTCCGCCCCAGAGAATGCCGTGATGTACCAGCATGAGGTCGGCGTCGCGCTCAAGCGCGGCATGGACGCAGGGCAGGTGTGCGTCCACCAGCCCGACGATTTTTTCTACCTGGGTGCGCCCTTCTATTTGCAGCCCCTGGGGGCCGTAGTCTTCGATATCGCTGATGCGCAGCGTGTCGTCAAGATAGCGGACCAGCGTCTCCCGTTGCATAGGAACACTCCTTCCGGCAAGAAAATGAAAAGGGTAGAGAGATTCAAGCTTGCGGCCGTGTCGTCGTCTGAACAGAGGGGCGCGCAGCCAAGACTGGGCGGCCTTCCCTAGGGAGGACCCTCCAGGTCGTTCAGGGCTTGCGGGCTGCGGCGCACAAATTTCTTGACGCCGCGGGCGAATTTTCGCCGAGGCAGAAGGACGCGACGCCCGCAGATTTCACAGAGCATGCCGATGTCGGCGCCGACGCGAACGATTTCCCAGCGGTCGCCGCCGCAGGGATGCGTTTTGCGCATCTGAACCAGATCGCCGATGTAGAGCTTTTCGTTAATGGCAAGCATTGGTAGTGAAAACCGTCAACCTGATGGCTGCATGAACTTAAATGCCATTTATCTGATAGTTGGCGGTCCAGCCTTATTGGCCCACAGGCGCCTCTGTCGGACGGGCAGCGGCCGCGCTGGTTCCACTGCGCAGGAGTCCTCCGAGCGCCAATACAAAGCTGAGCAGATAGACGAGCCAACCCAGGAAGGGGATCCGGCCGAGGACGACTATCAGGAGCGCGCCCATTAGCAGGAGGAGTAGCGGACTGCGATCACCGCCGAGCCGCTCACCGATTTTCTCGCCCAGCCAGACACCTGTGAGCAGGGGGCTGAGGAACCAGATGACGGCAGACGAGGCGACCAAAAATACGAACACAGCGATTCCAGGAAGTACGCCCCAGAACGCCCAGGTAAAGGCGACCAGAATGCCTGAAGCGACAGGGATGAAGATGAGCAGCGCTGCGGCCAGCAGGCCGTACAGCCCGGTTCCTACCGGATTTGATCGAATCGCGGCGGCAGGACGGACCAGTATATTGGGCCGAAAACGGAGCAGCAGCCAGCCGAGAATGGCGACGCCGATGCCGATGGCGACGGTCCGGAAGATCCAGCCGAATATGGCCCCAACGATCGTGCCGCCAGCGGCTTGATCCTCAGCCGGCGCCTCATATTGGATGTCGCGGGCGAAGCCGGCGGGAAATTGGAGTTGCTCCGGGGCGGAGTACTTGAGTTCGCCGCCGATGCGTGCGGAATCACCGGCGCTGATTTCTCCGGCTTGAATGTCGGCATCGCCGCCGATTGCACCTGAAAGATGGAGCGTCCCCAAGCCGGCGCGGAGGTCACCCCCAATAGCGCCGGAGATGTCGGCGCCGCCAGCAACGACGAATGCGTCACCTCCAATCTCGCCAGTGACGCGCAATCCTGATGGGGTCGATTGCGGTCCCATGCCGGCGGGGATGTCTGCCGGCCCACCGCCGGCGGCAAGGAAAGCATCGTCGGCGACGATGCCGGAAAGTTCGATGCCGCTTCCTCCTACACGCAGATCGTCCAGGATCGTACCGTTGATGAGGATTGAGGTAGCCGCGGCCCACATGTCACCTTGGATAATTCCGGTCGGGCTGATTTCGATGTTGTTGGCGAGGGCGACAAGGTCACCTTCGACAACGCCGGTTGGGCCGATTTCGATGATGTTGCCGGCGGCGATAAGGTCACCTTTGACGATGCCATCGATATAGATCTCTGTGGCGGCCACATAGAGATCATCATCGACAATCTCACCTGCGGCGAGGCGGTAGGATTCGTCGCCGAAAAGTTCAGCGGACAGGGCGGCGCCGGAAACGGCCACGGCCAGAAAGGCCATGAACGCCACTACCAACCAACGAATGTTTACCGTTCGCAAAATCATTTTTCGTCTCCTGACAGTTGATGCTGAGCCGATATTTGCACGCCAACTCCACATCAGCCAACAGTGGAGACAGGTGAAAAACGGGCGACCCGGCGGGATTCGTCATGATAGTACACTACCAGTTGAAGTCCCCCAAAGTTTCGCACTCAGAGTTGGAATTGGCACCCATCAATCTTCGCTAGAAAGGGAGAGAAAAACTCAGTGATTTGCGGTTGTGGTTTTCGATCTCGTCAGATGACATTATGGAACAGATCCGGCTCCTGGTACGCGCTTGGAGCTGGATAGGCGCGGGTGTAGTTTTCGTAGCGGGACAGACGGCGGCGCAGCGGGCCCGGCAGCGCCCTCATCATAGACGGGCCGCCACTGTACTGGCTGGCATGAGCGCGGCTGGCCCGTTCTTTGTGTCCGAGGAAGGCGCGTACGTCGACGCGGGCGTGGATGGGGGTCTCCCAGCCGGCGATCTCGACCAGATCGACGTCTTGATTACGGCCCACCTGGCGGGGGTTGCGGCCTGTCAGCTGCATGAATTTGACGATCCAGCGCAGCATTCTTTTGTCGAAGCTGGAGTAGTAGAGTTTCTGGGCGGCATGGGGAGGCAAGCCGCCGCCGCCGTTGCGGTCCGTGTTCGAACCGTCCGCCAGTCCAGCGGCATAAAATGCAGCGGTGACGGCCTCGCAGCAGCGAATGTGATCGGGGTGGCCATAGCCGCCGTAGGGATCGTGGGTGATGGCGACCTGCGGTTTCAAGCGGCGGAAATAGTCGATTAGTTCGGTGGTCAACTGCTCCGGCGGCTGTTGCACGAGCGCCCTGGGATGCTCATTGTCAGGCGAGCCGCGCATGCCGCTGTCGCGGTAGGGCAGATTCCAGATGGTGGTTACGCCCAGTTCGACGGCGGCGCGGGCAAGTTCCTCGCTGCGTACCTGTGCCAACGTGCGTTCATTCTGACGTTGGTGGCTCTCGGTTACGGAGCCGGCATCGCCATCGGTGGCGATGATGACATGCACCTGCATGCCCTGCGCAGCGTAGCGGGCCAGTGTTCCTCCCGGCCCGAAACTTTCGTCGTCAGGATGGGCAAAGACGCCCAATAGAGTGCGTGAATTATTCATTATTTGCTGCTCGCTGGTTGTGGCCGTTGGTTAACGGTTGATAGATGGCGCCTGCCCCATCGGATCTGCTCAATTGCTAAGGAAGCTCCAGATAATTTTATGCACAAGTTGCTCGACCGGCGCGCGGTCGTCGGTAAACACGGGGGTCCCCGCGGGTGGATCGGCCGTGCGCACGCGGGACAGATCGCGATCGCATGATGATGGGCTGACGCAACCGGCAACCTCGAGCGCGAACTGACGGAATTCGTGCGGCAGCGAAACGGGCATGGCCGTGACATTGGCGGTATATGATTCCGGAGGGATCGGCTGGTTAGAGGCGAGGACGAGGGAGTTACCCAAGTCGTCGGGGGGCCCCGGCTCGTCCACGATGAGCACGGAAGGGAAGACTTCAGCCAGCGTGGCAGCGAGCGCATCGACGAGGGCAAAGTTGGTGGCTGAACGGCCTACATTGACCATGAGGACTCCGTGATGGGTCATATGCTCCCGTGCCAGTTGGAAGAACTCAACGCTCGTGAGATGGAACGGTATATAGGGTGGCCGGTAGGCGTCCACGAGGATAATGTCGAAGACCTCGTCCTCGGGTTGGTCAAGCAGCCAGCGCCGACCATCGGCTGCCACTGCTGTTAGATTGGGTTGGGTCATGTCGAAGTAGCGGCGTCCCACTTCGATGATCTGGGGATCGAGCTCGACACCGACGATCTCTACCGGACCGTAGATTTCGGTGTACAGATTGGGCGCGGTGCCGGCGGCCAGCCCGATTACCAACACGCGTTCGTGCGGGTCGAGCCGGCCCTGCGGTCGAAAGAGCGGCGCCAGCAGGAAATAGTCCCAAATGCCCTGGCTGAGGAGGCTGTCGGGATGGTAGACGCTGTGGAGGCCGACGCCTTCGTTCAGCTGGAGATGGCGCTCGCTCCCCCATGCCCGGACCAGAATGTAGTTGTAGAGAGATTCGTCTTCGTATAGAATTGGGTTATCGTCCTGTCTGTCCCAATGGGCGCGTACGCTGCCGGGGTCGATCAGAGCCAGAACCAGTGTTGCGCAGAGCGCCAGAAACGCCAGTCCATAGAGCCGCCGGCTTTGACCTTGCAGGAGCGCCGCCACCAGCGTGACGGTCAACAGCCAGAGGGCCAGCAGGTAGAAGCTCCAGCGGGTGCCGTAGGCGGGGATCAGCCAGAGAACAGGCAGGAAAGTGCCGATGATGCTGCCGCAGGTGCCGATAGCGTAGAGACGACCGGCCACGCGGCCTGTCTGCTGCAGGTCGGTAACCGCGAGCCGCACCGCCCAAGGGCTGACTGCCCCCAACAGGATCACGGGCAGGCTGAAGAGCAGCAAGACGCCGAGTAGGGCGCCTGCAAGCAGACCTGGAAGATAGTCGTTCAACCCCACTGCTGCCAAGCGTAGAATGGTTGGACTGATAGCCGGCGTCAGGGCGATGCCCAGACCGGCAACCGCAGCGAGCGTTAATAGCGCGCCGAGGCTTGGGAAGCGGTCGGCCAGTTTGCCGCCCAGCCAGGCGCCCACTGCCAAGTAAGACAGGATCAGGCCGATCAGGGCGGCCCAAACGATCTGGCTGTTTCCGAACCAGGGTTCAAGAAGACGGGCTGCGCTCAGCTCAACGCCCAGAGTGACTGCGCCCGCCGTGAAGACGAGCAAGCGTAAGACAAAGGATTTCATACAGGAGAAACACGATCCCGGTAGCTGCGGTTACGCCCACAGAACTGCTGCAACAGTATAGCACAACAGACAAGCGCCAGGAGAGATACCAATGACGGTAACAGGGCTACAGCCCCTGTATCTGTGCGATGTATGCGTGCCGTTGTGATTGCTGTTTGCCCGTTGCCAGGTATCTCGAATGGGGCCAGAGACGGGCAGAGCAGCTGGGTGAAAGGGGGAAGCGATGCATGAAATTGGCCTGATCGCTCTTTTTGGGTCGGGGGAGACAGCACCGGGGGCCTACCGGATTCATGAGAGGGTGATGCGTGAACTGCCGGCGCCGGTTAAGGTTGCAATACTGGAGACGCCGGCCGGTTTTGAACTGAATTCCCCCGCGGTGGCAGGAAAAGTCGGCGCCTATCTGGAGCGTCATCTGCGCAATTATTCGCCGCAGGTTTCGATTGTGCCGGCGCGCAAGCGCGGCACAGAGTTCGATCCCGATGACCCGGGTCTGGCGGAGCCGATATTCGGAAGCAGCTATCTTTTTATGGGGCCGGGCAGCCCATCTTATACGGTGCGTCAGTTGCGCGACAGTTACGCCTGGAATGCGTTGCGGGCCCGGAACCGGCTGGGCGGGGCGATCTGCTTTTCGAGCGCGACAACGGTGGCATCGGGCCGCTACACGCTGCCGGTCTACGAGATTTATAAGGTCGGCCAGGATCTGCACTGGATCGAAGGACTGGCCTTTTTCGCCGACTTTGGACTGCGGCTGAGCGTGATTCCCCATTGGAACAACAACGATGGCGGCGACGAGTTGGATACGAGCCACTGTTACATGGGCCAGCCGCGGTTCGACGAGTTGCTGGCGATGCTGCCGCGAGGTGTGACGGTACTGGGTATCGACGAAAACACGGGCGTGGTGATCGAACCGATGACGGGAGAATGCGAGCTTGTAGGCCAGGGCGGTGCGTCGGTGCTGACATCGGAAGGCGAGCAGGTATTTGAAAGCGGGGCGCGATTCCCGGCATCGGCGCTGGGGGATTGGCGCTTGCCGCCGACGCCACAGGACGGCATCCCGGGGGAGATATGGCAGCGGGCCTGTGCGGCGCGAGACGCGGCAGAGCAGCCGGTAGTCGAGCCGACACCGCAGCCGGTCCTAGAGCTGGCCGAGCGGCGCCAGGCCGCGCGCGCTGAGCGCGATTGGACGCAGGCCGACGCGTTGCGAGATGAGATCGCGGCGCTGGGTTGGCAGGTGCACGACACGCCGGATGGTTCTCGTCTGGAGAAGGCGAGTGCCCAGTGACCATTGGCCGGTGATCGAATTCCGCCCGGTTTTTCTACAGCACGATACACCGTAAGGATCAGGAACTATGGTAATGAATGTAATGACCAGCTTGCGAGACCAGATTCAAGCTAAGTATGACTCCTACGAGCATCACACGATCGCATATCACATTCTGGTCAACAACGAGGGCCAGGAGAGTGAACGGAGTTTCGACGTTTGGGCCTCTCGGGCTGAGATCGAGGCGTTTGCGAAAGAGGGCTACCTGGTACGGGAGGCGTTGATCGAGGGTGAGCCTTTGGAACGGCTGCGCCGCGCGCTGGACGAGGTGGAAGAGGCAGAGTTTGCGGCAGCCGACGGGAGCCGTTTGAGCGGCAGGGACTGGATTCCACGCCATTTGTTTGATAAACATGCCGATTTCCACGATTTGATCAGCTTTGACCCTCTGCTCTCGGTTGCGCGTGCGGTACTCGGCCCCTTTGTACGCATTCGCCAGTTGGCAGCCCGCATCAGCTATCCGGGCCAGACGGTCCAGTTTACGCGCTGGCATCACCATCAGCCGGGCATGACGGAGCCGGTTCCGCCCTTTTTTGCGATGCCGCACAAGCTGGACTGTCTCATCTATCTGGACGAGTTGAACGATGCCAACGGGCTGCTAGCGGTGGTGCCGGGCACGCATCTGGGTGAAGGTGAGGAGTTGCCGTTAGAGGAGCATGGCGACTTGGCGGGCCAGCGGGAGCTGCGTGCGCCGGTGGGCACTTGCGTTATGCTGCACGGCAACCTTTGGCATCGCGCGATGCCGACGAGTGCGGAAGGCAAGAAGCGCCGCGTGCTGATTCTGAGCTACGGGCCGACGTGGATGCGGAAGTCGCCGTTTGGAGATAGTCCGGAGAACGGGTTGATGGAAAAGTTGATTGAAGAGGCCGATCCGGCGACGCGGGAGTTGCTGGGTATTGGCGGGTATCAGTAGTTGATAAATCAACCGAAGGTTCATCATTCAAGCCCCGGAATTAACACGAACAGTTCGGCCAATATCGATTCATGATCCGGAGCTATCGGGACAGGTACACCAGGGGGATAGCCGAACGGCGGCGTGTCAGGAAATTCCCCGAGGACATCCAGATTCGGGCGCAAATGAAACTGATGATACTTAACAACGCCAAGAGTCTAGATGATTTGAGGATACCTCCAGGGAATCGGCTCGAGGCCCTTACAGGAGATCGAGGCGGCCAGCACAGCATTCGCATCAACGATCAGTGGCGCATATGTTTTGTCTGGAGTGGGGAAGACGCTTATGACGTCGAGATAGTGGATTACCACTGAAACGATCAACTGTCGGTATAAGAGGAAGACTAACAGCCAAACGCAGATTGCTCTTCATTTGCAAGGAGAGATCATAACTGCAGAAGGATGAAATAGAAATGAGCAGGTTCCCTCCCATTCACCCAGGAGAAATCCTCGATCAGGAGTTCCTCCAACCGCTAGACATCACACCGTACAGGCTGGCCAAGGCAATCGGTGTCGATGCGCGACGGATTCACGGTATTGTCCGGGCGCAGCGTTCCATTACGGCCGAGACGGCCCTCCTATTTTCGCGTTTTTTCGGAAACTCAGCAGAGTTTTGGATGGGGCTACAGAATCAGTATGACCTGGAGACCGCTGAGGACCGACTCTCCCAAAGGCTGGACCTGGTTGTGGCCTATTCGTCTGGCGAGTGAACCAGGCTTTTCATCCAAAGGAAATCGGAGGTCGGGGTCAATGCGCCTTCCGCCAAGTGTCAGTTCGATCGGTCGATGGGTTAGCGGGGTGGGTGCATAGGCATGACTACGTGCAGGAACTCCTCGTCGGCGAGGCCGAGGGGCCGGATGGTGCCGGGGCGGTTGGACTGGGTGGTTTCGAGGACTACCTGCTCTTCGTCGATCTGGCTGAGGACGGCGATCAGATAGCGGACGTCGAAGTCGATCTCCAGATCGTCTCCATCCACCATCGCATCCAACTCATTCTTGCTGTTGCCCATTTCTGCGCTGCTGGCGGTCAGATGGAGGTTGCCGACGCCGCTGTCGCCGTTGGGCTGAATTTTGAGGCGGACTATGTTGGCGTTGTCGCGGGCGAAAAGCTGCGCCACTCGGACGGCTTGGAGGAAGGAGTCGGTGCCGACCACAGTGCGGGTATTGTGGCTCTTGGGGATGATAGCGCGATAGTCAGGGAAGCGGTCGGCGATCAGCTGGCTGACCAGATCGACCTGGTGAAAGGCGCCGCGGTTTTCGGCCCCCTTGCCCCAGACGCGGAAGAGAATCTGATTGCGGGCCTGGGTCACGGTTACCTGGACGGGCTTTTCATCCTCGGCGTCGACGATGATGCGTCCCAACTCGCTCAGATGGCGGGCAGGCACGACGACCGACATATCGTCATCGAAGGCCTCGTCGACTTCGATGCTGCGCACGCTGAGCCGGTAGCCGTCGGTTGCAGCCAGTGCGAGGCGCTCTTTGGCGAAGGTTACTTCGACACCGGTGAGAGTTGGGCGGCTCTCATCGGTGGCGGCGGCGAAGACGACCTGATCGATCATCTTGCTGAGCCCGGCGGTTTCAAGGGCGATAGTGCGTCCTTCGAGGGCTTCGGCGGTTTCTTCGGGCCCGTCGCCGTTATCGACAGTCGGGATTACGGGAAACTCCTGCGCGTCGATTCCTTTGATGTTGGCATCGAAATTTGCGCAGCGCAGGTGGAGTGATTGCGTTCGTACGGACAGTTCCATCTCGATCTTGTCGGGCGGCAGGCTGTTGACGAATTCGGACAGCAGGCGGGCCGGCACGGTGACGGCGCCCTCATCCTCGACACGGGCGCCGATCCAGCAGTTTACGCCGATTTCCAGATTGGTGGCGGCCAGCCGCAGCTGATCGTTCTTCGCCTCCAGCAGGATGTTGCCGAGAACCGGCAAGGTACTGCGGGACGATACCGCGCGACCAACGATCGACAAGCCCTTCGACAGATTTTCCTGAAAGCAGCTTACGCGCACTTTTGCCTCCCGTACATCGGCTCAGGCTTTTGCGAGTGATGGGAAAATGCGGCAGCAAAAGCCTTCGAAATTGGTCTGAGCACCCTAAGATAATTTTTTGCTTCTGAACCCATTTGGCGGGGTGGTAGCTCACTTGACAATATAGCACAGCAGATATACCAAGCCAAACCACAGCCGCAAAAAAGTGCATGACGAGAACTCGGTGAACCTTCGATCCGGTGTGATGGGTAGTGCGCCCCGGCGGGACCGGCTTCAGCTGAAGCGGGCCTAAGGCCAGCATCGCAGGAGGATCAGCGCGGTTTGGCGACTAGCAGTCCGATTCTCTATAATTGAGACGAGCGCAACCGGAGGAACGAGGAGCGAGGAATTCTCTGTGACTGAGCCGCCGCCAAGGGTCTGAAGCTTGGAGCCGGCAGCCGGCCAAACTCCCTCTTCTTGATTCTCTTCTCTTTCCGCAACGATTGCAGCGACGGCGTGTTATTACTAATGAACGGGAACACTCTGAACGGACCAGAAAACAGCGCCAATGGGAGCCGACCGGGCGGCCCATCTGCCTCGCAGCCAGAGGACGAGAGGGCGATCGAATCGGCGTTGGTGGCGAAGGCGCAGAAAGATTCGAATGCGTTTGGCAAGTTGTATGAGCGCTATATCGATCGCATTTATTCCTATGTCTACAGCCGCGTGCAGAATGCTCAGGACGCGGAAGACCTGACCGCCCGCATTTTTTACCGGGCGCTGGATCGCCTGGACAGGTACGAGGACAGGGGATTGCCGTTTGGGGCATGGCTGTTCCGGATCGCCCACAATCTTGTTGCCAACTGGCACCGGGATCAGAGTCGCCGCAGTTTCGTCCCGGTCGACGGGCTGGTATTTCCGGCAGAGCGGCGGGACGAGCCGGAGGCGACGGCAGAGCGGCGAGAAGGTGAAGAGGCGTTGTGGGCGGCGATCGATAGGCTGCCGGAGGAACGGCGCTTGTTACTCTTTCACAAGTTCGGAGATCAGTTGACAAACATCGAGATTGGCGAATTGATGCAGAAGAGCGAGGGTGCAATCAAATCGCTCTACTTTCGTACATTAACGGCGCTACGTAAGGATCTAAGCGAACAGTCCGGCAGCAAAGGGACGCAGGCCGCTGCCGAACGGAAGGCAAAATAAATCGATATGGACACGGTCAAGAGTCAGTTTCTGGGTTGGTGGCAGCAGTTCGGGATGGTGGTTGTGAGCTGCACCGGCTTTTTCAGATACACGACGAATGCGGTTGCAAGAGTCTTTGGCATTGCCAAACTACAGGCGCCCGATACAGGTACGGAAACTGAGGATGCGGCCGCCGAGTTAACGCGGGAGGAGGAGCAGCAGCTCAAGCTAATGGTAACTTCCCTGGGCAGACTCTTCCCCTTTGTACGGCCATCACCGGCATTCCGGGCGCGGTTGAAGGAGGCTCTGCTGGCCGAGCACCGGCAACGGATGGCCTACCGGGCGGCAGTTCCGGCCCCGCAGGAGGGCGGGATCTCGTGGCGGTGGTCTCTCGCCGCAACTGTGCCGCTTGTGATTGGAGTGCTGGCAACGATTCTGTGGCGGCGCAGTCATCGCTCTGATGAGCATCTTGTATCCACGGTCGTGGGGCGGTAGCTCCAGACTCCACCACAGGCTGCGGTGCGGCCATCAATGCTGCCGCGCCGAATGTCTGCGGTGCTTCGTTTCCATCTGACCTCTCGGTGGCCCCCTGGAAGACAGTTGTATCACAAACTCGCGCGCCAATTCCGAAAACAGAAGGTACGTATAAGGTACACCTGGGCCGGTCTGTGCTCCGATTTCGGGCACAATACAGTTTGGCAATTTAGCAGGGCAATTTGACGTTTGCTATTGACAGACATGGTTCTGAGGAGTATATTAGTTTCAGGAACAACGGTTTGTTTGCGGCCCAGCAAGGCCCAGGCATTGGACAGGCAGGTGCAGGATGAGGCCAACCAATCCTGGGACATTGCGCCCGTTATCACCGGAGATTGACGGGTAATTCACTGCAAACATTCACGAAAATCGAATCATGGGCAATCAAAGACGATTTGCCGCTCAGGCGTCTGACCCTCCCCAAACAGCAAGTAATTGCGGGAGGAAGGTAAACGGCTCTACACCGTCACCTTTCCCCCCGAAGAGGGCAGGCGCGAATTTTTTCCCTCTCTATTCCCACTCAGTCGTACGTTCTGCAGCTTTACCTGAGGCACCACCGCGTAGCCGCCTATTCCTCGTAGAAATCTCATATTCTGACGATCCGTATGCTTTACCCGGTGGCGCACGGCGGTTCGTTCCTGTCTTGGAAGGCAGGTGCGGCTCTCGTGCGCGCCGCTTCTTCAGGCACAGTCGCCAGGACTGCCGCCTTTCCACCGCCAACTCCGACCAGAGCAAGAATACCGGTCCGCCTGCGGCGCCGCAGGCATCGGCTCGCGCTGGTGATCCTATTTTCGGCTCTTGTAGGGCCCGGGGCAACCAGTTGGCAGAGAAAGCGTTAGTAGAAACCCCTTTTGTGGTCCGTATCGCGTCCGCGACATGTATGCGACCGCGCGGTCGGATCATTCCAATAACCATTTTGTCAACCGTCCACACAGAGGAGGAAGAGAAAAATGTTGCGCAAAGAACAGGTCAATGGCGCCCTGTTCAGCAACGGACGGACTGCCGGCATGAGATTTCATGTCTGGCTGGCAGTGTTCTTGCTGACAGTGTGTACCACCACTCCCGCGCTCTTTCGTACCGTATACGCCCAGGAAAACGGCCGGGCAATTGGGACAGTGCGCGTGGGGAACAGTCAGCCAGGGATTCTTGAACTTACGTGGGACCCGCCTGCTGAAACGCCGCTCGATTACCGTGTAAATTGGGTGCGCGCGGGCGAGAATTTCCCCTCGGAGGATGATGGTCAAGGGAATGCTTATTCGACAAGCCCTTCCTATACCATTACCAACTTAGCCCAAGGTGTAAGCTACAAAGTAAGGCTGCGCGCTCGTTACGATGATGGCGCGGGCGATTGGACTCAAGAGGTCGAATCTGTAGTTCAGGTTTCTGCGCCTACAAGCACGCAGACGCCTACGGCAACACCGACCAACACCGCCTTGCCAGAGCCTACGAAGGCACCTGCGGACACGCCGACACCCACGGCTACGGAAGTGCCTTGCAATACGCCGGAGGCCGCGCCTACGGAAGCGCCGCAGGTCGTGCCTACAGAATCCCCGATCGATACGCCGACGCTCGTACCTTCGGATGCACAGGCGGAAACCCAGACGCCCGTGCCTACAGAAGCGCCGACCGAAGTGCCGACGCTTACACCTTCGAATGCACAGGCGGAAACCCAGACGCTCGTGCCTACAGAAGCGCCGACCAACACATTGGTGTCTGCGCAGGTGACCACCGACAAGCCGACGCTCAAGTCTGCGGCAGCGCAGAACGGCAAGTCTTCGTCCGTGTCTTCGGATGCGCAGCCCGAGACGCCGACACCCATGCCTGCGGATGCACAGGCGGAAACCCAGATGCCTGTGCCTGCAGCAACGTCGACTAGCACGTCGCAGCGACTGCTTGCAGCTACTGCCACTCCTGCTCAGGTAACTACAGTCGCCGCGAGCGAAGGAGAGTCTCTGAGCAGTACGGGAGGAGTCTGTGACCGCACCCTACGAGTGCGCCAGCTTATCATCAACCTCCTTAACAGCCAGAACCTGGGCAGTCTCAACATCCAGAATTGCAGTGAGGTGACCGACGAATACTTGACGAGAATCTTCCAGATGGACCTGACCGGCGGTCCTCTCAGTTCACTGCAGGGTGGCGATTTCAAGGGCCTCACGGGTCTGCGCGAATTGAACTTGCAACAGAACAGTCTGGGCAGTCTTCCGGCCGGTGTATTTGACGACCTCACCGGCTTAGTTACGCTGGGACTGCATGACAATGATCTCAGCTCATTGCCCAACGGTGTCTTTGCCGGAGTCGGCAGTTTGAAACATCTGATTGTGTCAGACAATGAACTGACTTCTCTGCCTGACGGCATCTTCAGCGGTCTATCCCACCTGGAGGTGGCAACCTTCTCGGGTAATCGGACGGACCCCTTCATCTTGAGAACGGCATTGGAGCGGTCCGGTGAGGGGATCGTCGCTACAGTGGCCGAGGGTGCGCCATTCGACATGCTGATCACATTGTCGGCGCAGAACGGGGCACCGGCCCGGACCACGGTGACTATCAGGGCCGGCCAGAGCCGCAGCGACGCGGCCACTATCGCGGCCGTCGACATTCACACCGAGGTCAGGGTAAGTGTTGAAGAGGCGATCTTCCAGAACGCACGCAACGTTGGGGGCCTCGCCATCGGCAGGTGCGCTTCAATCGTATTGGAACCGCAACCCACGCCTACTACAACGCCAACGCCAATGCCTACGGCGACGCCAATGCCTACGGCGACGGCAACGCCCATACCTACAGTATCGCCTGTCCCCACTACGACGCTACAGGTATTAGCCTTGGAAATTGACGCTCTCACTGCGCTCTACCGAGCCACGGATGGTGACAATTGGTTCAAGAACGGGAACTGGCTCAGCGACGCGCCGGTTGGAACCTGGTACGGAGTCTCCACCGACGACGACGGTCGTGTGGTTGAAGTGGACTTGAGAGATAACGGGTTGCGAGGGTTTATTCCGCGACAGCTGAGAGACCTGCGCAGGTTGGTTTTGCTGGACCTGGCGTGGAACCGTCTGAGTAGAACCATCCCATCTGAACTCGGGCTCCTCCTGGATCTGAGATATCTCTTTCTGCAAAACAACGAATTGAGCGGAACGATCCCGCCGGAATTGGGTAGTCTGACCGATCTGAGAATTCTGGCGCTGAAGAACAACGAGCTGAGCGGCACGATACCGCCGGAATTGGGCAACATGGCTAATCTCAGGTCTCTGTGGCTCTTTAACACCGAACTGAGCGGACCGATACCGCCGGAGTTGAGCCGCCTGTCGCGTTTGGAGGAGCTATATCTCTTTGGCAACCGGTTGAGTGGAGAGATCCCCCCTCAGCTGGGAAACCTGAACAACCTCGAGGCCCTGTCTCTGTTCAGCAACAGTCTGAGTGGCGGCATTCCCCCTCAACTGGGCAACTTGAGCAAACTGATGTCTCTAATACTGTCGGAGAACGAGTTGAGCGGGACAATCCCGCCTCAGCTGGGGAATCTGACCAGACTGAAGAACCTGCACATCGAAGAGAACGCGTTAAGCGGCGCGATTCCCCAACAGTTGGGCAACCTAGCCAGCCTCGAATCTCTGTGGCTTGCTGAGAACGAACTGAGCGGAGAGATCCCGACGCAGTTGGGGAACCTCTCCAACCTGGAAGCTCTGAACCTTTTTAGCAACAGTCTTAGCGGGGCGATCCCGGCGCAGTTGGGGAACCTGACCAACTTGAGATTTCTGTTTCTCTATGGTAACGAGTTGAGCGGGGCGATCCCGGCGCAGTTGGGCCGCCTCACTCATCTACGCGAGCTGTACCTGTCGCATAATCAACTGAGTGGTTGCATACCGACGGCATTGCGAAATGTCGCCCAGAATGACTTGAGCAGCCTGCGCCTGGAATTCTGCCGGTAGTTGGATTCCGGCCCTCTGAGATAGTCGCCTAGTCGGGATCCTTCCCGCGGGAGGGCGCATTTGAGAAGCAGATGTGTGATCGGACTGGGAGGCGTTCATTCCGAGATCGAAAGGTCGGGGCCGCTGCGCAGCGGCCCCGATTTCAATGCGGTCTAAGAGTTTGCTGTTTCAGTGAGCGAAAGTGCAACCGAGAGCGCGGAGATAGTCCTTGGCCGACTTAACGGCACCTGTGTTGAAGAAGTCGAGCAGTAGCTTACTCCTCAACGCTTCTTACTGTTCTGGCCGCCGGTCACGCTGCAAACTCGGTCCAGTTTTCCGGCACGTTTACCGGCTGATGGTGCGGAAGTTTTCCCGGCAGACGGCTCAGGTGTTGCGGCCGGCTCGTCCAGCAGGCTTCCCTGCACAGACTGGTTCACCGAGTCAGCCGAGGCCCGCTTCTCCTTGGGCAGGGCATCCTTGACGGGGTTCTTCGTGGGGGTTGCATGGCGGGGCTTTGTTGCGCGCTTCGAAACGGATGCGGGCTTTCTGGTCTTGCCGGAATTGTGGCGCTGGGCTGATGCGCGTTTGGTGTCGGCCTTGGGCGTAGTTTCCTGGGCGCCATTCCGGCCGGTTTTGCGGCGCTGTTCTCGGCCCCTTTGCCCCAAACGCGAAAGAGAATCTGATTGCGGGCCTGGGTAACGGTTACCTGGACGGGCTTTTCGTCTTCGGCGTCGACGATGATGCGGCCCAACTCGCTCAGATGGCGGGCCGACACGACGACCGCCATGTCGTCGGAGAAGGCCTCGTCGACTTCGATGCTGCGCACGCTGAGCCGGTAGCCGTCGGTTGCAGCCAGTGCGAGGCGCTGCTTGGCGAAGGTTACTTGGACACAGGTGAGGGTCGGCCGGCTCTCATCGGTGGCGACGGCGAAGACGAATTGATCGATCATCTTGCTAAGCCCAGCGGTTTCAAGCGCGATTGTGCGTCCTTCGAGGGCTTCGGCCGTTTCTTCGGGTCTGTCGCCGTTAGCGATGGTCGGAATCACAGGAAACTCCTGCGCGTCGATTCCTTTTATGTTGGCGTCGAAGTTTACGGAGCGCAGATGGAGTGTTTGCGTGCGTACGGACAGCTCCATTTCGATCTTGTCGGGCGGCAGGCTGTTGACGAACTCAGTCAGCAGGCGGGCCGGCACGGTTACGGCGCCTTCATCCTCGACACGAGCGCCGAACCAGCAGTTGACGCCGATCTCCAGATTGGTGGTGGCGCAGTCATCGCTCTGATGTGCAGTTGGTATCCACGATCGTGTGGCGGTAGGCCCGGCGCTTCCGCCACAGGCTGCGCTGCGGCCATCAAAGTTGCGGCACCGATGGCCGCAGCGCTTCATTTTATTCAGACCTCTCGCCGGCCCTCTGGAAGACAGTCGTACCATGCTCGCGGGCGCCAACACCGAAGACAGAAGGTAGGTATAAGGTGCACCTGGGCCGATGTGTGCTCCGATTTCGGGCAGGAGACAGTTTGGCAATGTAGCAGGGCAATTTGACGATTGCTATTGACAGACTTGGTTCTTGGGAGTATATTAATTTTAGGTACAACGGTTTGTTTGCGGCCCAGCAAGGCCCAGGCATTGGACAGGCAGGTGCAGGATGAGGCCAACCAATCCTGGGACATTGCACCCGTTATCACCGGAGATTGACGGGTAATTCACTGCAAACATTCATGAAAATCGAATCATGGGCAATCAAAGACGATTTGCCGCTCAGGCGTCTGACCCTCCCCAAACAGCACGGATACGCGGGAGAAAGAGTAACGGCCCCACACCGTCCCCTTTCCCTCCGACGAGGGCAGGCGCGAAGTTTTCTCCTCACTTTTCCTTCCCAATTTTACTCTCTGCAGCGCTACCTGTTGGACCGCTATCGCGTAGTCGCCGTCCCTCTTCAGTAATTCCAGTTTCTGACGATCCGCACGCTGTATTCGGCGCGGCGCGGCCGATCTTTCCCGCATTGGGCGGCGGAAGAGGATCGCGTGCGTACGGAATCCTGGGGCACGATGGTCAAGATGATCCCTTGTCTGCCAACTGTGTAGAGCAGAGCAGTCGTGCCGAGCCGCGTATGGCAACGCCGGCGAGCGCGGTATGCCCATTTCCCAGCTTTCATTCGACCCGGAGCAAGCATCCGGCAGGGACTGCACTTAGAATCAGCCAAATCTCCTTCCGCATCGCAACCGCATTTTTTGTGCGACCTTGCGGTCGGATCCGAAATAGAAGTGATAGACAAAACGTCCACACAGAGGAGGTAGAGAAAAATGTTGCACCAAGAACAGGTCAATGGAGCCCTGTTCGGCAACGGACGGTCAGCCGCCAAGGCGTTGGGTGTCAGGCTGGCAATATTCTTGCTGACCATGTGTTCCGGTTCTTTCGCGCTCCTTCGCGCAGTATACGCTCAGGAAAACGTCCGGGTGATCGCTGCTGTGCGCGTGAGGAACAGGCAGCCCGGGATTCTTGAACTTTCATGGGATCCACCGTCAGAGACGCCGCTCGATTACCGTGTCAGTTGGGCGCCCGCAGGGGAAGATTTTCCGTCGGAGAATGATGGTCAAGGGAATGCATATCCGACAAGCCCTTCCTATACGATCGCCGGTCTAGCAGAGGGAGCATGTTACAAAGTGAGGCTGCGCGCTCGGTACGGCGATGGCGCGGGCGATTGGACGCAACCGATCGAATCTGTTGTTCAAGTTTCCCAGCCGACAAACACGCCGACGCTTGTGCCTACGGAAGCGCCCACAGGCACGCCGACGCTCATGCCTGCGGAAGCGCCAACAGGCACGCCGACGCTCCTTCCTACGGAAGCGCCAACAGGCACGCCGACGCTCATGCCTGCGGAAGCGCCAACAGGCACGCCGACGCTCATGCCTGCGGAAGCGCCGACTGATACGTCGACACCTGTACGTACGGAAGATGCCACAGGCACACCGACGCTCGTGTCTGCGGAAGAGCCAACTAACACACCGACGCTCGTGCCTACTGAGGCATCGACCTACACGTCGACGATTGTGACTACAGAAGAGCCCACAGGCACGCCGACGCTCATGCCTGCGGAAGCGCCGACTGATACGTCGACACCTGAGCGTACGGAAGATGCCACAGGCACGCCGACGCTCATGCCTGCGGTTGTGCAGACCGACACGCCGGCGCTCACGCCCGCGGCCACGCCTACCCGTAATCCCACACCTGCTATTAGCGGAAGTGAAGTTCAGAGCGGTTCGGGAGGTATCTGTGACCGCACTCAGCAGGTACGTAACCATATGATTGGCCTCCTGAACAGCCAGAACCTTGGCAGCCTAAACATCCGGCATTGCAGCGAGGTGACCGACGAATACTTGACAAGAATCTTCGGAATAGACCTTACCAGAGGCGGCATTGGCAGGCGCCTCAGTTCCTTGCGGGTCGGCGACTTCGGTGGTCTCACGGGTTTGATCGAGCTGAACTTGCAAGAGAATAACCTCAGGGAGCTCCCTGCGGATGTCTTCGACGGTCTCTCAAATCTGCATATACTTTGGATGGAGGATAGCGGTCTTTCTTCCTTGCCCGGCGGTGTCTTCGACGACCTCACCGGCTTACAGACACTGGCGTTGCAGGAAAATGACCTTAGTTCCCTTCCCGACGGCGTGTTTGACAGATTGTCGAGTCTAAGTAAGTTGTCCTTTGCCAAGAATAACCTGTCTTCGCTGCCTGTCGGTATCTTCACTGGGCTTGTCAATCTGACGCATCTTATCGCGTCGGACAACGATTTAACTTCGCTGCCTGACGGCATATTCAGCGGTCTGTCCCATCTGGAAGTTGTGAGCTTCGCGGGCAATCGGACGGATCCTTTCATCTTAAGAATGGGGCTGGAGCGGTCAAACGAGGGGGTCGTCGCGACGGTCGCTGAGGGCGCGCCGTTCGACCTGTCGATCACATTGTCGGCGCAGAACGGGGCACCTGCCCGGACCACAGTTACAATTGGAGCCGGCCAGAGCCGCAGCGCGGCGGCCGCAATCGCGCCCGTCGACATTTCCACCGAAGTCAGGGTAATTATCGAAGAGGCAGTTTTTCAGGGCGCTCGCTATGTTGGGGGCCTCGCCATCGGCAATGGCACGACGATAGTGCTTGAGGCGCAACCCTCTCCTACACCTACATTCACGCCTACAGCGACGCCTATGCCTACAGCAACCCCGTCGCCTACGAGCACGACGTTGCCTTTGCCGACAGCGACGCCGACGGCTACGGCTACGGTCGATATATCCGAGAAGGCGGCACTGATTGCCCTCTACTTCAGCGCCGACGGCGCCAATTGGACCAACAGCAGGAACTGGATGAGCGACACGCCGATCGGCACCTGGTACGGAGTCACCACCGATGACAGTGGTCGTGTGGTCGATTTGGACTTAAGGGAGAACGGGTTGCGGGGAACCATTCCGCCACAACTGGGGCGCCTGACCAAATTGGTCGAACTAGACCTGGCATGGAACAGTCTCAGTGGAACAGTTCCATCGGAATTGGGACTGCTCTTGGATCTTGAATGCCTGTTTCTGCATGGCAATGGGCTAAGCGGCCCGATCCCGCCAGAGTTGGGTAGTCTGACCAGTGTGAAAACGATGTCGCTGAACGGTAACAGGTTGAGCGGCCCAATCCCGCCGGAATTGGGCAACCTTGCCAAACTCAGATCTCTGGCGCTACATAATAATGGACTGAGCGGCCCGATCCCGCAGCAGTTGAGTCGCCTGTCCAGCTTGGAGGAACTATATCTCTTCGGCAACCAGTTGAGCGGAGAAATTCCGTCACAACTGGAAGATCTGGACAGACTGAGATCCCTGTCTCTATCCTATAACAGACTGAGCGGTGCGATTCCTTCTCAACTAGGAGACATGGACAGACTGGAGTCAATGTTTCTAGCCGACAACGAGTTGAGCGGTGGGATTCCGCCTGAACTGGGAAGCCTGGGCAGGCTGAGGAACCTGAACCTAGCTGAGAATGCTTTGAGCGGTCCAATTCCGCCGCAGTTGGGCGATCTGGCCAACCTGGAGTCTCTAAGACTTGCCGAGAACGAGTTGAGCGGCACAATCCCCGCGCAACTGGGCAACCTATCCAAACTGGAAAACTTGAACGTTTTCGACAACGCGCTGAGTGGGACGATTCCTCCACAGTTGGGCAACCTGGCCAGCCTGGAGTCTTTGTGGCTCTATGGTAACCAGTTGAGCGGGGCGATCCCTCCTCAACTGGGCCGCCTGACCAATCTGTACGAGTTGTACGTCTCACACAATCAGTTGAGCGGTTGCATACCGGGGGCATTGCGAAACGTGCCTGAGCATGACTTGGGCAACCTCCGTCTGGAATTCTGCCAGTAGTTGGATTCCGGCCCTCGGAGATGGCCGCCCAGTTGGAATCCTTCTTGCGGGAGGGCGTATTTGAGAAACAGATGCGTGATCGGACTGGGAGGCGTTCATTCCGAGGACAAACTGAAGGGGCCGCTGAGCTCAGCGGCCCCTTCTTCTATGCTGGTCTGGGAGTATTTCTACAGTTAGGGGAGAACCTACCTAGAATACGGATACTGCCCCTGGGTCAGGCTATCGTGCACGTGAAGTTCAGAAGAAGAGAAGAAGCGCTGTTAGTCAACGCGGCTTTCGCTTCTGGCCGCTGGTGACGCTGCTCACACGGTTCAGTTTTCCGGTGCGTTTACCGGCTGCTGATGGTGCGGAAGTCTTCCCGGCAGACGGCTTCGGTGTTGCGGCTGGCTCGTCCGACAGGCTCCCCTGCACAGACTGGTCCACCGAGTCAGCCGCGGGGCGCTTGTCCTTGGGCTGGGCATCCTTTCCGGGGCTCTTCGTCGGCGTTGCCTGGCGGGGCGTTGTTGCGCGCCGCGAAGCAGGCGCGGACTCTTTTGACTTTTTGGAAATTGAGCGCTGGGCTGATGCGCTGTTGGTGTCGACCCGGGGAGTGGCTTCCTGCACGCCATTCCGGCGGGTTTTGCGGCGCTGTTTTGCGCTGCGCTTGGCGATTTCGCCGTTCGCCGGTTCTGCCGCGGCCGGCTTCGGAGCAGCCCCTTCACTGGTTGCGGAATTGCGTTTTCTGGTCGTTTCGCTGTCGAGCTTGCGCGACTTGCGCTGGGCGCGCGATTTGGCGGGCGCTGCAGAGGCGGGCCCGGCTGTTCGCTTCCTTTTTGCAGGGGCTTTCTTGCCATTCTTCTGGACCTCTTTTGCCGGAGGCGCGGCCTCGGTGTTCCCCAAGCCATTTGACTGTGGACCGAGCGGAGGCGGTTGGCCGTCCATGGCCGCCACGACAGGTGAGACAGCCTGTACGGCTACTACCGCGTCACTGCTGGCCAAGTCCACCTTGCGCGAGCCGATCGTGCTGCGTCCGCTGGACGGGATTTCGTCCATTCCAAGCGGTTTTGCCACGCCCCTTTGCGTCACAAAGGCCGCGAAGGTATGCTCCGGCGTCATCATGGCAGCGCCCACCAGATCGCCGGTGCGCTCGCTGAGCTTATGGGCGATGATGCCGCCGCCACCGCGGCCCTGCAGGCTGAATTCGTTCATGCTCGTGCGTTTAACGTAGCCGGTGGAAGTAACGGTGAGCAGCTCGCCGTTGGGCGCGACAGGCAGTGCGGCAACCACCTCATCGCCTTGTTTCAGGTTGATGCCTGCGACGCCGCGTGCTGCCGGACCCATCGCTCGCACTGTCTCCTCGGGGAAACGTATTGAGCGGCCCTGGCGGGTGATGAGCAGGACCTCGCCGTTGCCGGGCGTCACAAACGCGCAACTCAAACGGTCTTTGCCATTCACACTGATCACATCCTGAGCGACCACGGCCGCCTCCGTAAGATCGGAGAGTGTGATGCGCTTGACTGTTCCCTGGAGAGTGACCAGAAAGAGGAAGCCCTCAGTTGCTGCATTCGGCAGCGCCACCATTGAGGCGATCGTGTCCCGCCGGCTGAAATCGGTCAGGTCGGCCAGATGCCTGCGCCCCTCTTGGGGAAGTTCGTGGACCCCCAGGCGGAGGCAGCGCCCGGCGGCGGCGAAGAAGAATAGCTGATCGCGCGTGTTGGCGGTGAGCAGGGTCGCGGCGGCGTTTTGGGCAGCCTGGCGCAGGCTGGCACGGCTGATACCGGCGAAATCCAGGCGCCGCAAGGAGCCCTTGGCGCCAAGCGCAACCCAGACGCGCCGGTCCGGCAGCAGATCGGTAGCCGTAAGGGTGCCTTGGGGGCGTTCGACGATCTGCGTGCGGCGGCGGTCGGCGTGTTGTTGGCGCAGAGCGAGGAGTTCATCGCGGATGACGCCGAGAATCTTGCCGGCGTCGGACAGCAGATCTTCCAGGTAAGTGATTAACTGTTGTAGTTCTTTATGTTCGTCCTGGAGCTGTCTGCGCTCGAGCGCGGTCAGTCGTCGCAGGGGCATATCCAGAATCGCCTGTGCCTGCACCTGTGTGAAGCCGAACTCGCGCATCAGGTTGGTGCGCGCCGTGTCGACGCGCTGGCTGCGGCGAATCGTCCGGATGACTTCGTCGAGGATGTCGAGCGCCTTGAGGAGACCCTCGACGATATGTGATCTGGCCCTTGCCTTGGCCAGGTCGAATTGCGAGCGGCGACGAATGATTTCCTGGCGGTGTTCGATAAAGAGACGCAGGATGCGCTTGAGGGTGAGGGTGACGGGCTCGCCATTGACGAGAGCCAGCAGCGACATGCCGAATGTCTGCTGCATTGGTGTGAGCCGGAGCAGGCGCGCGAGCACGGTCTTGGGCTCCACGTTGCGTGTAAGCTCGATGACGATGCGCATGCCGGTGCGATCGCTCTCGTCCCGCAGGTCGGTGATACCATCGATCTTGCCATCGCGTACGAGTAGGGCGATGCGCTCGAGAAGATTTGTCTTGTTCGTCTGATAGGGAAGGTCGGTCACGACGATACGACTGCGATTGCGGCTCATCTCTTCGAAATGGGCCTTGGCCTGCATGATCAGCCGCGCCCTGCCGGTGGCATATCCCTGGGAGATGGCATCGATTTCCTCTTCGCCCTTGGTGCCTTGGCGATAGCGGAAGAGGATGCCGCCGGTGGGAAAGTCCGGCCCTTTAATGAATTGCAGAAGGTCGTTAACGCCGACTTCGTCAATTTTGTCCCATTGATCGATGAGATAGACGGTGGCGTCGACGACTTCGGCAAGATTGTGAGGTGGGATATTGGTTGCCATGCCCACGGCGATGCCGTTGGCGCCATTGATCAAAAGGTTGGGCAGCGCGGCCGGCAGGATGGCCGGTTCCTTGAGCGTAGTATCAAAGTTATCGTTCCAGTCGATCGTATCTTTTTCGATGTCGGCCAGCATCAGGTCGCTGATGGTTGCCAGACGCGCTTCGGTATAGCGCATAGCGGCAGCGTTGTCGCCGTCGATGGAGCCGAAGTTGCCCTGGCCGTCGACTAGCGGGTAGCGCAGACTGAACTCCTGGGCCATGCGCACCATGGCGTCATAGACGGAGGTATCGTTGTGGGGATGATATTTGCCCAGAACTTCGCCGACGATACGGGCGCTTTTTTTGTAGGGCTTGTTGCTGGACAGGCCCATATCGTGCATGGCATAGAGGATACGACGATGCACCGGTTTGAGGCCGTCGCGCACATCGGGCAAAGCGCGGGCGACGATAACGCTCATGGCATAGTCAAGATATGCCGCGTTCATCTCGGTGGTGATATCAATCTCGCGGACAGTTCCTATCATTTTGCTCGTTTACTCGTAGATCTGGGCGCCCAGGTGTTTACTAAGCGCGGCGGCGATTCGGGCCAAGACGGACGCAAAGGCAGGTTTGTGTCCTCGCTGGATCTCGGATAACCAGCTGACACTGATTCCTGTGCATTTGGGAAAGACTGCGCAGCGTCATACTGAGTTCGCTATTGAGAGCGCTACCGTTTGGCAATATGCGCGCGAAATTCGGAATATTGAACTGCCAGCCTGCTCTCCAGTTGGGTATGGTGGTTGAGCAGTGCCTGATACTCCATTCGGCTTTCGTTTCATTGTCTCCATAAAAAATGTTCTCACAGGGCGGAAATCCCGTCAAGGGAGGCGGCGGCAGTTGTCCCTGGTGGGAGGACGGCCTGTTTCTATTTGTCGACGAATGTCTGTGTCAGGGGTGGACGAAATGATTTGAAGACGCGTACTTCACGTTCCTATCAGTCCCTCCTTCACCTGAAACGCAGCTCCGTTCACACTCTCTCCAGTTTCAGCGCTTGTCGGAGTTCGATCACCTCGTCGCGCAGGGAGGCTGCGCGTTCGAACTCCAGCTTCTGGGCCGCTTCCTGCATCTCTTCTTCGAGCGCGGTGATCTTCTTGACCAGCTCATCCGGGGATAGGGCAGGCAGGTAGACCGCACGGGCGTCGTCACCGCTCTCGACGCTGTAGTCGGCCTGGTCTTCGGCCATGACCTTCATGCGGTCGGTGAGGTCACGGATGCTCTTGACGATGCTGCGGGGTTCTATGCCGTGGTCCCGGTTGTGGGCCTCCTGAATGTGACGGCGGCGAGTTGTCTCGCCGATAGCGTTCTCCATCGCTTCAGTCATCCTATCGGCGTAGAGAATAGCGCGCCCCTCCACATGCCGGGCGGCGCGGCCCATGGTCTGAATCAGGGATGACTGGCTGCGCAGGAAGCCCTGTTTGTCGGCGTCGAGAATCGCGACCAGCGTAACTTCCGGCAAGTCGAGCCCCTCGCGCAGCAGGTTGATGCCGACAACCACGTCGTAGACGCCCAGGCGAAGGTCACGCAGGATCTCGACGCGTTCCAGGGTATCGATTTCGCTGTGGAGATACTGGACTTTCACGCCCAGATCGGCCAGATATTCGGCCAGGTCTTCGGACATACGTTTCGTGAGCGTGGTAATCAAGGCGCGCTGACCGATGGCGACGCGTCGATGCACTTCCTGCAACAGGTCTTCGATCTGTCCTTCTGTCGGCCGCACTTCGACGATCGGATCCAAGAGGCCGGTAGGGCGAATGATCTGCTCCACCACCTGTTCAGCGTGACTGAATTCATATTCGGCCGGCGTGGCGCTGACGTAGATCGACTGCTGCGCGACTTCGGCAAACTCATCGAAAGTCAGCGGGCGGTTGTCCAAAGCGCTGGGGAGCCGGAAACCATGCGAAACCAGCACCTCTTTGCGAGAGCGGTCGCCGGCGTACATGCCCCGGATCTGGGGGATGGTCATGTGGCTTTCGTCGATAAATACGAGCCAGTCGGCCGGAAAGTAGTCAAGCAGAGTCCAGGGACGGCTGCCGGGAGGGCGGCGCGCCAGGTGGCGGCTATAGTTTTCGACGCCATTGCAATAGCCGATCTCTTGCAGCATCTCTAAGTCGTAACGGGTACGCTGGCCAATGCGCTGGGCCTCCAGGAGCATGCCCTGGCTTTCCAGGAAAGTGGTCTGCTGCTTGAGCTCTTCTTCGATGTCGACGATGGCTTCCCGGACTTGATCCTGATGGGTGATGAAATGCTTGGCCGGGAAGATTTCCACTTCGGGGTGGTCGTCCAGGACTTCGCCGGTGAGTGTATCGATTTCGCTGATGCGTTCGATCTCATCGCCCCAGAAGCTGACGCGCAGGGCGTTGTCGCTATAGGCCGGCTGCACCTCCAGGACATCGCCGCGAACACGGAATTTCGCCCGCTGCAGGGCAGTGTCGTTGCGCTCGTAGAAGATGTCGACCAGGTGGCGCAAGACCTGATTGCGGCGGACCATCTCGCCTACGGACAGTTTCAGGGCCACCTGTCCATAGTCCTGGGGGCTGCCGAGGCCGTAGATGCAGGAGACCGAAGCGACGATTAAGACATCCTGCCGGCTGAAGAGGGCGCTGGTAGCAGCCAGACGGAGACGTTCGATCTCTTCGTTGACCTGGGCATCCTTTTCAATGTAGGTGTCGCTGCGGGGTATATAGGCCTCAGGCTGGTAATAGTCGTAGTAGGAGACGAAATACTCGACCATATTATTGGGGAGAAACTCGCGGAACTCGCTGTAGAGTTGCGCGGCCAGTGTTTTATTGTGGGCGATAACCAGGGTCGGCTTCTGAATCATTTCGACGACCTTGGCCATCGTGTAAGTTTTGCCGCTACCGGTGACGCCAAGCAGCACCTGGTGCTGCATCCCGGCATCAACGCCGGCGGCAAGTTTGGCGAGGGCCTGGGGCTGATCGCCCATTGGTTGAAAGTCGCTGACTACCTGAAATGGCGGCATTTCCGGCTCCATAGATCTGATGCAAATGTACTTCGTGAATCAGCTTCACCGTCTTCCACAAGGGCTAGAGACTTTCGGCGCGGCCCGTGTGCGTGTCATACGGGGAGTCCTACTATCATACATAATTTGCGCTCTTAGCGCATGCCGAGAGGCTGCCTGACGGTGATTGAACAAGGTTCTGATTTCATTAGCGGAGAGTTCGAGTGTATCGAACTTTTGTTCGCGTCTCTTGATCGATTATAGCTGCTTTATCCGAATCTGTCCAGCATATGGGAACTGCAGGGTGCATCCCAGATTTGTTGACAGCCGCTGTCTGAATCAAGAATAGTCAGTTCTTCATTTCTTGTGACCCCACCCGTACAAGGAACTCAGATAGGGGAATGGACAGGACTGTTGTAGCACAGTTTTAATGCCATCAGCCCTCTTTTTTGGCGCCATGCTGACCCAGGCCTTCACCGCTGGCACCTCTCAGGCTTTCTTCGAAACGTTGTAGGTTGGCGGCAGGCGTACTGCCGGACAGGCGCACCGCTGAGAAGGAGGCGCACCGGTCGGTGAGAGATGGTTTTGGAGGGGGGCGTTGCGGGGGCGCAGCCCCTGCACAAGGGAGGCCGCTTGCGGCCGACCGCCCATATACCAGAATGAAGGAGCTGGAGATCCCTTCGCTGGACCCGGCAAGGTCGCGAACTGATTGTGAGTAAGACATTGCGGATTTTCTGGGCCTGCGAAATAGGGCGCTACGAATCGACACAACAATATGGGATGCACCGGGAAGTGCACGGAGATGCCGGAATTGGCCATTCCGACAGTTGCGCTGATCGTGTATAATCGAAACTGATGAGAGGATTCCGTTGTCGGCAGGGAAGAGATCGAAAGAGGTTTCACGGAAGGGACGGCGCCCGGCTGTGCGCGTTTGCGCTGGCTACTGCGCTGCTTACAGCCGCGTTGCTGGGAATCGACATTGGCGCTGGCCTGCCGCATGTGAAACTGGCTGCCGCCCAAGAGGCGGCCACGTCTACGCCCATTGCGCAAGACACTGAAACGACCGGGGCGGCAGAACAGCAGGAGACAACAGGCACGGCGACCCGTACGGCCCAGGAGCTGCTGGAGTCAATTCGCGCGACCGCAACTGCAGGTGCTGAACTGACGGTGACAGCGGAGGCGGAGGCAACGAACCTGGCCCTCACGCCAACGGTAACGCCAACGCCCTTGCCCACGCACACACATACGCCGACTCCTACACCCACTCCCTCACCCACACCTACACCTGGCCCGGATGAGATTCTGGAAGCTCGCATCGACAATTTGATCGCCGGAATGGGCGTCGCGGATAAAGTAGGTCAACTGTTTATTGTTACCTTTCAGGGCAACGACATAGGACCGAGAAGCGACGTCGCCGAGCTGATTGAAGAGTACCGGGTCGGCGGGGTGGTGCTCAGCCCCAGAAACCGCAACTTCAGCAACTACAGCGAAACAACTCCGGAAGACGTCGCGCGACTTACGAATCAGTTGCAGGCATTGGCGTATGGCACATATCTCTCGCCGGCGGAGGCGCTGAACGTGAAAGAGGGCGGGCCGGCCATCCCAGGCGTTTTGCAGTCCGGTCTGGAACAGAGGTTGCCGCTGGAGCTTCCGTTGCTGATAGGTGTCGAACAAGGAGGCGACGGTTTACCGGAAACGGCGCTGCGGTCCGGATTCACCACTATTCCGCCACAGATGGCGCTGGGCGCCACCTGGAATCCGGAACTGGTGGGGGAGGTCGGGGCAGTCCATGGCCGCGAGATGCGGAGCGTAGGTGTGAATCTGTTGCTGGGGCCGGCGCTAGACGTGATTGAACAGCCGCGGCCGGATCTGGTGACAGGATTGGGGCTGCACACATTTGGAGGTGAACCATTCTGGGTTGGCCGAATGGGTCAGGCTTATGTATCCGGCATTCACCGCGGCAGCGGCGGCCGCGTCGCCACTGTGACCGGACATTTCCCGGGTCTGGGGGGTACGGACCGACGGCCGGATGAGGAGATTTCGACGATACAAAAGAGTTTGCAGGAGCTCCAGCGTATCGAACTGCCGCCGTTTGCCGCGGTCACTGAGCGCCCCTCTGCGATTTTGCGCGTGGATGGGGCGACGACCTCTACCGAGGCGCTGATGTCGGGTCATATTCGCTTCAGCAGTTTCCAAGGAAGCCGCGAGCGCACGCCGCCTATCAGTTTGGCGCAGGAGTTGGGCATTCTGTTGGAGTTGAACGAGTTTGCGCCTTGGAGGGCGCAGGGGGGCATCCTGATGAGCGACGCGCTGGGCGTAATGGCCGTGCGCCGCTACTATGACCCGCCCTTGCAAGAGTTTCCGCGGAGGCGAATTGCCCTCGACGCGTTTACGGCAGGTAACGACCTGCTCTATCTGGCAGATTTCTCTCTGACTGACAGCTGGCTGGATGAAAGGGCCAACATCAAAGAGACGATCATCTTCTTTCGCGAGCGCTACACGAACGATGCCGAGTTTGCCGCGCGTGTGGATGCCTCGTTGCGAAGGATTCTGCGCCTGAAACTGCGGCTGTACGATCCTGTCACAGTGGAAGATATGACGACAAATGGGTACCCGTCCCGCGATGAACCGATTGAGATCGACATTGCAGATGTTGTGGTGGGGCCGAATGACCTGGAGGAGGGATTCAGTCCTGAACATCAGAGAGAGGCGCAGATGTTGCTGGATCAGGTCGCCAGCGAGGCGCTGACGATCTTTTTCCCGGATTCCCCGGGGCTGGCGGATCAGTTACCTGCGCCACCGGGGGAAGACGAGGACATATTGATCTTCACCGATAGCCGCATATTTCACGAGTGCGTTGGCTGCCCGGCGGTGCCCGCGGTCGCGCCGGCTGCACTGGAAGAGATAATGTTGCGGCTTTACGGGCCGGAGGCGACCAACCAGTTGCGAACTGAGCAGATTCGCAGCCGCACGTTTGCAGAGTTGAACTCTCTGCTCAACGGCACGGCCGAGCAGTCGGTTGCAAATGCGCTGGAGGCGGAGATCCTGAACGCAAGCTGGCTGATTTTTGCCATGCTTGACGTGGACGTAGCGAACTACGACAGCAGCGATGCGGTCAAGCGTTTTCTGCGTCAGCGCAGTGACCGTTTACCGGGGAGCAAACTGGTCGTGCTGGCCCTCAACGAACCTTACTTTTTCGATTCGACCGAGATTGGCAAGATGACCGCCTTCCTGGGGGTCTACTCCAAGACCCAGCCATTTTTGGAAGCGGCAGTGCGCGCATTGTTCCGCGCCCAAACGGTGAGCGGCGCGCCTCCGGTCAGCGTGCCGGGCACTCGCTTCAGTAATTTGGTCGAACGGCTGGAGCCGGACCCGAACCAACGCATTGGCCTGACTCTCCTGAACGAGGACATCATCATCGAAGAAGGGGAAGGGGACGAGGTGGTTGTTACGCAGACCGATCTTTCGCTGGGAGACAGCCTGGAACTGCAGGCCGGCCCGATTCTGGATCGCAACGGGAATACGGTCCCTGATGGAACACCGGTGAACTTTCGATTGATCTATGAAGGCGAAGAGCTTGCAATCCAGTCCAGTCCTGTCGCGACTCGCGGCGGACTCGCCCGCAAATCTGTACTCCTGGAGAGAACGGGCGCGCTGTTGATCGCGGTTAACAGCGTCGAGGCCAGCTCCAGCACCGAGATTCGGGTGCGTATTGCGGACCCGGATGTTGCATCGGATAGAACGCAGATAGTGGTCACCAACCCGGAACGAGTTGTCACGCCACCGTCTACACAAGCGTCTTTGCCAACAGCAGAGGCGCCAACGACGGAAGCGGCCTCGACGCCCTCAGGGGAGGTTGACCCGGAGGCCGTTGAAATCGATATATCTTCTTTGACGATTGCGATGGTCACACAGTTAGTGGTGTTGGGGTTGTTGCTGGTGGTGCTGGTGCAGGTAATGCCCCGCCAGTTGCTCGTTCAGCGCCTGTTGTGGGCGATGCTGGTGGGCTGGGCCGCGTACATTCTTTACGGCGTTGACGTTATTCCCGGCGGTCTTTGGATCCAGATTAATCTTGCGCCCTGGGATAGCGTTCCGATAGTGGTGATCGGCATGCTGATCCCGCTGGTCTGGTTGCAGTTTCGGACGGAGTAGTGGCCGATGTAGAGGGGGGAGAAGGGCGAAAGCCGCCCCTCCCATATGGTACTCGTGGTTGGCGTTGCGCCTCAAGTCGCTGGCAGGGCACGAACACTGTCTGCTCTGGCAGGTCCACTGCCGTTCGGCGGCACGGGCGTGTCTTCCTGGCGGCGGAACTGGTTCATATAGAGTTCGTAGTAGAATCCCCGTTGTGCCAGCAGCCCTTCGTGGGTGCCCCGCTCGATGATCTCTCCGTCATTCAACACCAGAACCTGGTTGGCGCTGCGGATGGTGCTGAGGCGATGCGCGATCACGAAACTGGTGCGCCCTTTCAAGAGGTCATTGAGCGCTGCCTGTATTTTCTGCTCGGTGCGGGTGTCGACGCTGCTGGTGGCCTCATCAAGAATTAAGATACGCGGGTCGGCGAGCGCGGCGCGGGCGATGGCCAACAATTGACGCTGCCCCTGGCTCAGACCACTGCCACGTTCTCCCAGCACAGTTTCATAGCCTTCGGGCAGCCGCTCGATAAAGTCATGCGCCTGGGCCAGCTTTGCGGCGGCGATGACTTCTTCGTCGGAGGCGTCCGACCGGCTGAAGCGGATATTGTCCATCACCGAACTGCTGAACAGGTAGGTATCCTGAAGGACGAGGCCGATCTGCTGGCGCAGGGTGTGCAGTTGTACATCGCGAACGTCCACACCGTCGATGCGCACTGAGCCGCCGGTAACATCCCAGAAGCGGGGCAGCAGATTGATGATGGTCGTCTTGCCGGCGCCGGTTGGTCCGACGATCGCTACGGTTTCGCCGGGCCGCGCGCTCAGATTTATTCCCTTCAGGACCGGCTCGCCGGGCACATACTCCGCCTCGACGTTTTCCAGTTCGACGACCCCTTCGATTGCTTGCATCGGCTGGGCGCCGATTTTCTCCTGCACATCGGGAACTTCATCCATCAGTTCGAAGATGCGTTCCACGCCGGCGATGGCGCTCTGAATGTTGGTCCACATCACGCTGATCTGGGAGATGGGCATGTTGAAGCGCTGTGCATAGCCCAGGAAGGTTACGATCAGGCCGAGGGAGATGGCCGATCCTGCCAGACTCTGACCACGCAGCAGCAGCACGCCACCGACGCCAACGACGATAGCGATGCCGAGAAATCCCAGCGCTTCAAGCGCCGGGGCCAGGGCCGAAGTATAGGCCACGGCTCTGACATTGGCGTCGCGGTTGACAGCATTACTTTGCCGGAACTGCTCGATATTGGTTTCTTCACGGCTAAAGGCCTGGACCTCGCGCACGCCGGAGATGCCCTCCTCCAGCTCCGCGTTGACGTCGCCGATGCTTTGGCGTGTGACGCGAAAGGCCTTACGGGCCTGATTGCTGAACCATAGGGTTACCAGGCCCATGAGCGGCACGATGCTGAGGCTAATGAGTCCGTAAGCCCAGTTCAGGACGAGCATCTGATAGATAATCCAGACGATTAGCAGGGCGCTGCTCAGAACCTGCACGAGAGCAAAGCTGACGACCTGTTGGATTGTGTCTGAATCGTTGGTGATGCGACTCATCAGGTCGCCGGTCTCGTTGCGGGTATAGAAGCCGAGAGAGAGGCGGTGAAGATGGTTGAAAAGGCGCACGCGCAGGGCGCGAAGAACGTTATGACCGGTCCGACTCATGCTGAAGAACATCAGGCCGCCGGTGACCGAACCGATCAGATAGTAGCCGGTTATGACCAAAGTGATGTTGAGCAGGCCGCGCAGCAGGTCAGAGCGGCTGGAGTCGGACGCGGCGAGCTCGGGGGCATACCAGCAGTTGGCCTGGCTGTCGGTTTCCGACTGCAGATCGGTACCTGCGGGCAGTTGAAGCCCTCCGCCTCCTGCTCCTGCGCCGTCGCCGCCGAAGGCCGACGGCGCCAGAAAACAGTCCACTGCCTGACCGATCAGTACCGGGCCGATTACCTGGGTATAGGCGTTTACCGCCATGAGTACGGCGACGAAGGTCAAACCCAACCAATAGGGACGGAAGTATTTGCTGAAACGGGAAAGGGTGGCGCCAACGCTCTTAGGCTTCAGCGTCTCCTGGCGTAACATGCGGTCACCGAACATCGGGCACGCTCCTGGAAAAATAGTGCGTAATAGGGTCTGCTGCTGCCGACGCGCTATGCTTCAACAATTAGCGGCGCTTCCTCTTCGACAACTGCGTCTTCCACCAACTGGCTGTGATAGATGTCGGTGTAGATCGCGCTGGTTCGCATCAGCTCTTCATGGTTGCCGCTGTCGACGATGCGGCCCTTTTCCAGCACAAGGATTTGATCGGCGTTGACGACCGTGCTGATACGCTGGGCAATGACAAAGCTGGTGCGGCCAACCATAAGCCGGTCCAGCGCATTCTGGATCAGCACTTCGGTGGCCACGTCCACGCTGCTTGTGGAATCGTCGAGGATGAGGATGCGCGGGTCGGTCAATAGTGCGCGGGCGATGGCGACGCGCTGTTTCTGGCCGCCGGAAAGGGTTGTGCCGCGCTCACCCACTGCCGTTTGATAGCCATTTGGGAAGCTGAGGATGAAGTCATGGGCGGCGGCGGCTCTAGCGGCGGCTTCGACCTCGGCGTCGGTGGCGTCGGGGCGGCCAAAGGCGATGTTGTCGCGGATTGTGCCAGTAAAGAGATTGGTCTCCTGCAGCACGATGCCGATCTGCCGCCTCATACTTTCCAGCGTTACATCGCGCACGTCCCATTCATCGATCAGGACCTGCCCTTCGCTGACGTCGTAGAAGCGCGGGATGAGATTGATGATCGTTGTCTTGCCGCTGCCGGTTCCTCCCAGGAGGGCGACGGTCTCACCAGGCTGCGCTTCCAACGAGATGCTCTGGAGGACAGGGTCGGTACTGTTGAAATAGCGGAAGGTAACATCGTCAAAGCGCACGCGCCCCTGCACTTGCGGCATAGTCTGCGCGCCGGGTTTGTCGGTCACCTCGTTTTCGGCATTGAGGATCTCGAAGATGCGTTTGGCGCTTGCACTGGCCTGGCTCATTTGGGCGACAATGAAACCGAGCTGGCCCACGGGAAAGAAGACATAGATCAGATAGAGGCTGAACTTCTGCCACTCACCCAGCGTGAGTGTATCGAAGAGAATTTGCCGCCCGCCCCAGTAGACGACAGCGGCCTGACCCAGGTTGGAGATCAGAAAGATAAAAGGGAAGAGGAAACTGAATATTTTCGCCACACGGATATGCTGATCCATGAGCTTCTGGGCCGAGTCGGCAAACCTGTCCTGCTCCTCTCTTTCGCGTACAAAAGCCTTAACAACGCGGATACCGGCCAGATTCTCCTGGAGGATGTCGTTAAGCGTTGACAGCCGACGCTGAATTTCGCCGAATAGAGACTGGGCGACGGAGCCGAAGACCATGAAGAGGACAAGCGCGATGGGCAGTACGGGCAGGATGATCAATGTCAGCGACAAGTTGGTGAAGGCCAACACTGCCAGGGAACCAATGAGGAGAACGATAGACTGCACGGCCAGCAACATCCCCTGACCGATAAACATTCTCAGTTTTTCGACATCGTCGGTGGCGCGGATCATCAACTGGCCGGTACGGTTGCGGTCATGATAGCTGAAAGAGAGCCGCTGAATTTTCTCGAACAGTTCGTTGCGAAAATCGAAGGCCAAGTCCTGGCTCACCTTCTGGGCCAGAAAGGCTTGGGCGAAGGCGAAGAGCCCGCGCGCGAGCGAGAACACAACGATGAAGACCATCGCCCAATAGATAGGCCCTTCAGCGCCGACAGCCTGTTCAGTCAACTCTTCTACCGAGAGGGGCAGCGCCTCGAGGGCCTCGGCCCGCGCTGTCTCCGGCAAGTCCAGGATCTGACGAGCGAACACGCTGTTGGTAACGGCGTCAAGGACGTTCTGCACCAGCTGGGGTACTACAAGCTGTGCCCCGATGCTGATGAACAGCGCTGCATAGGCCAGGGTTGTCGTGACCTTGTAGCGGCTCAGATAGCGAACGGCGAGGCCGAGATCCTTCATGCTGCCGCCCTTGTCAGGGCCACGCCCCGGACCACCACCGGGTCTACTGAATGCTCTTCGTTGGTTCACATGCCACTCCTTGGGGAGAGAAACAGGACATCGCAATCCTTTGGCAGGAGGCCTGCGACGCAATCGCTAAGCACTGTTGTCTTCTCGTTCCCGCTGCAGTGATTCGAGCAGGCCGGTCAGAAGCCTCTGCAGCATTTCACGCTCTTCAGCTGAAAGTTGACCAACCAGGTTGTTGAGAAACTCGAAGTACTGGGGTATAGATGCTTGAATCAACGCTCTGCTGTCGGGCGTTAGTCGGATGCGGAAAGCTCGCAGGTCGTTCGGGTCCAGGTGGCGTTCGATGAGCCGGGACTCCTCCAACGCACGCAGGTGGGAGCTGATGGTGTTCCTACTCAGACATTGACTGTGGGCCAAATCGGTGGGCGAAAGAGTTGCCTGATTGTTGCGCTCAGCCAGATACAGCCGGATCAGAATACGCCATTGGGGGAGGGTGATTTCTTCATCCCGCATGCGCTCACCGAGAATACGGTCATACGCACCGGCGCATACCTTAACCAGCCGCAAGATTTCCATTCCATGCACATGGGCCACGCCTGACTCAGCCAGAAGTTGACAGAAGCCGATCTGCTCATCCGCCGCCTGCGTTGACTGTACCCGATCAGCCGAACTCGGAAGGACACCGGCTTCGTTTGACCACTGTGCATTGGGATGGACGGAAGCGCTGATTTTAGTCATATGCAGAATTGTACGGCATAGAACTATATATGCATAATCACAACTCTCTCAACGCGTAGGGAGCCCATTTCTTCTCTGGTATCGACAATGCACGCCCAGGAGTGGGAAAACGCAACGAATGACCAGTATTCGTGTTATAGTAGAATACATAGACTGATTCAAATCTCCCGACATAAGGTGAGCGGACGACGAGGGCAAGGAAACACAGCACATCCGAGTCGGGGTGTCCACCTGGAAATTATACGCATGTACAGTAGCAATGGCCAGCCCCCACGGGTCGTGATCACCGGAATCGGCGCGGTGACTCCCTTGGGCCTGACGATGGATGAGACGTGGGATGCCCTGCTGGCAGGCCGGTCAGGCATTGATACGGTCACCAGATTCGACACCAGTGAGTTGAATACCCGCTTTGCAGGCGAGTTGAAGGGCTTCGAAGCCAAGAACTATATGGATCGCAAGGAGGCCCGCCGGCTTGATCCATATATTCAGTATGCTTTGGTGGCAGCGGAGCAGGCGTTCAATGACAGTGGGCTCGATCCGAGCAAGGAGACGCCAACCGATATAGGTGTGTTGATCGCCAGTGGGACCGGCGGCGTAACTTCGCTGCTTGACAATTTCAGGTTGACGGAGAAGCGCGGCTTGCGCAAGGTGAGCCCGTTTCTGATTCCCAATATGCTGGTGGACAGCGCGGCCGGGAAGATCGCGATTCTGTATAATTTGCGCGGTCCGAATTTTTCTGTGGTCAATGCCTGCGCCAGCGGTACTGCGGCTACCGGTGAGGCATTTGAGTTGATCCGGCGCGGCGACGCGCAGGTGATGGTCACGGGAGGTTCTGAGGCGGCGCTGCTGCCACTCATGATGGCCGGCTTCGACATTATGGGGGCCATGAGCCAGCGCAACGACGACCCGTCGGCGGCCTGCCGTCCGTTCGACAGCGAACGGGATGGCTTTGTGATGAGCGAGGGGAGCGCGATACTGATATTGGAGTCGCTTGAGCATGCGCTGGCCCGCGATGCCGAAATCTATGCGGAGGTGATCGGCTACGGGAACAGCGCCGACGCGTATCATATGGCAGCGCCCCATTTCGACGGCCTGGGGGCCGAAGATGCGATGAATATGGCGCTACGCAAGGCGGCGAGCTACGGCGTGAAGCGTACCGACGTGAATTATGTCAACGCCCATGGAACGAGTACGGAGCTCAACGACCCGGGCGAAACAAAGGCGATAAAGCGCGTGTTAGGCGAGCACGCTTACAACGTGAACATCAGCAGCACAAAATCGATGCTTGGGCACCTATTGGGAGCGGCCGGCGCGATAGAAGCGATTGTCTGCCTCAAGACGATTGAAAAAGGTGTGATTCCACCAACCATAAATCTGGACAACCCCGATCCGACTTGTGATCTGAATTACACGCCGTTGCAGTCTGTGCAGGCAGACGTCGCAGTGACAATGAGCAATAGTTTCGGTTTTGGCGGCCACAACTCATGTTTGATGTTGCGGCGGTTCGAGGAGAATGGGGTATGACAGCGCAAGCGCACGAGGAAAACGGGACTGGTAGCGACTATGCAGCTGAACATCTGAACGGGCACTATACGGAAGAGGAAGCGCAACCGGAGGTGCAGGACCGAGTGCAGCCGCCTTGTTATGCCCAGATCATCGGTTGGGGCTATGAAGTTCCCGACCGGGTTGTGACAAATCATGATTTGGAACAGGTCGTCGACACGCAGGACGAGTGGATTCGCACACGCACGGGCATTCAGGAGCGACGGGTCGTGGCGGCGCCGGAGGAGACCACTGCCACTCTGGGAACGGAGGCTGCTCGCAAAGCTCTTGAAGTGGCCGACGTCCATCCGGCCAAGGTGGACCTGATAATTTGTGCGACCAGTTCGCCGGAACATTTTTTCCCGGCCACGGCCAGCATCATCCAGGACAATTTAGGCATTATCAATGCCGGCGCCTTTGATTTGAGCGCGGCCTGTTCCGGCTTTGTGTATGCTCTGAGCATTGCCCGCGGGCAGATTCTGGCGGGTGATGCCGAGTACGTGCTGGTCGTAGGTTCGGAGACGCTGAGTCGGTGGGTGGATTGGACCGACCGCACGACTTGCGTCCTCTTCGGGGATGGCGCGGGTGCGGTGCTGCTGGCCGCCAGCGACGTGCCCGGCGGGGTGACTGCTACGGTACTTGGCAGCGACGGCTCCGGTGCGGAGCTTTTGACTATCCCTGCCGGCGGCAGTGCGGCCCCGGCAAGCCTGGAGACGGTCAGCAACGGTTCCCATTATATTCAGATGGACGGTCGGGCCGTTTTCCGCTTTGCAACGCGAATTATGGCCCTTGCAACGCGGCGCGTGCTTGATAAGGCCGGTGTTCCGGTAAGCGAAGTCGATCTGGTCGTCCCTCACCAGGCGAACAAGCGCATTATCCAGCATAGCGTACTGCGGCAGTTGAAGATTCCGGAAGACAAAGTCTATGTGAACGTTCACAAGTACGGCAACACAAGTACGGCCAGCATCCCTATTGCGCTATGCGAAGCGATTGAAGAGGGCAAGGTGGCACCGGGTGACAATCTTGTGTTTGTCGGCTTTGGCGCCGGCCTGACCTGGGGCGCATGCGCTGTCAAGTGGAGTGTGCCGATAGAACAGCCGGAAGCGACCTGGTGGAAAAACACGCAGCGACAGGCTACTTATCAGGCGGCGGCGGCGCGCTCGATGTGGAAGCGGGCCATTCGCCGCATCTACAGCCAGGTCGAGCCGCGCGCAATGGCACGGCGTCCGGTTCGCAGACCGGATGAGGAGCAGCCAACGCCGTAATCCGAAGCAGACAAGCCGCTATTCGACTTACCCACTCGCAACGCAACCGCAGATCAGTTCAAGCTGTTTCCGATAATACTGTGAGGCCGACACCCTACAAGGGACAGTATGGAGGTATACCCATGCCTATTACCGCAGTCGAAAAACGGACCCAACTCATACGCGACGGCTTCTGTATTTTCGAAAATGTGTTGGAACCGGAAATGGTCGCCAAGCTGAATGTGATGAGCGAATGGACGATCGCGCAGGAGGATGAGGAGCATTTTGAACAGCACCGTTCGCAGGGCTGCATCATACCCTACTGGAAGTACCCGCATCCGGCCTTTCCCGAACTGATCTCCCATCCGGGCGCGTTGGGGGCCCTGGCACAGCTGGGTTTTGACCAGCCAAAGGTCTGGAGTGGATTTGTGATCAGCAAGCCGCCGCATAGCCCCCCGCTCTACTGGCATCAGGATGGCGTTTTGTGGGAGCACCCAATCAGCTACACCGACCAGCCGCAGCAGTACTTTCTGATGTATTACCTGGTCGACACCAGCCCGGACAATGGTTGTCTGCGACTGATCCCGGGCTCCCATTTGAAGCGCCACGCGCTGCATGATCTGGATCGCAAGGCGCATGACGGCGACGAAGTGGGCCGCGCCAAGAACATAAATCATCCGGCGTTTCAGAAGGCTGAAGGTGAAGTCGACGTGCCGGTGCGGGCGGGGGACGTTGTGATTGGCGATGCGCGCCTGTTGCATTCGGCGCACGCGAACCAGAGCGACCAGTGGCGCACGGTACTCACAATCTGGTATTGGGCCAACTATGCCGGGCTGCCCGAGCCCGTCCAGGCGCTTGTTGCCTCTCATGTCACGGAACGCTCAGAATGGGCTGAATGGGCCGATCAGGCAGACCCGGCGGTCCAGGCCTTGATACCGCGTTTTTCGGGCGACGCGGAGCCGCTTCCCTGGGGCCGGGGGCCGAAGAAGGGGATGTCCTGAGAATGTCTCGGTACATACCATGCCAGTTTTCAGTCCCTCCTGTGTGATGAAACTCTCTGCCGACAGAGGGCAGGGCCAGTCAGCCTCGGTGGGGGGTTACCGCACGCAAAGGGACTTTAGTTCAATAAGGAGCGTTTCCTGTGATCCAGGCAGCTATTACCGGTGAACGGCAGGTCGCATTTAACGAGTTGCCCGAGCCGCAGGCGAAAGCCGATTGGGCGGTAGTCAAGGTCCATGCCTCTGCGCTGTGCACTGAATACAAGCTATGGATGGCCGGCCAGAACCAGGCGATAATGGGCCATGAGGGCGTGGGGGAGGTTGTGGAAGTCGCTGAGCGGGGGCCTGTCAGCGTAGGGGACCGGGTGGTGGTCTTGCCGCAGTTTTCCTGCGGCCGTTGTCATCTTTGCATGAGCGGCGACTATATTTACTGTGAGGACAGCCACGATTTCGCCGAGCTGCATGGGTCGATGGCCGGCTCGGGCACGTTTGCCCACTATACGCTTAAACCGGCGTGGCTGCTGCCCAAGGTCCCAGACGATGTGGGCTATGCGCAGGCGACGATGGCGATTGACGGCATTGGCGCCTCCTTCGGCGGCCAAGAAGCCATTGGCGTCAACTCGCAGGACACGGTGCTGATCACCGGGCTGGGACCGGTTGGGCTGGGCGCGGTGGTCAATGCCCGTTTTCGCAATGCGCGTGTCATCGGAGTCGAACCGGCGCCGTGGCGTGCGAACCGAGCGCTGGAGATGGGGGCCGAAACGGTACTCGACCCCAGCGACCCGGACATACTGCAGAAGATCCGTAGCCTGACCGAGGGCAGGGGCGTGGACTGCGCGGTTGACTGTTCCGGACGCGTCGCGGCGGAGCGGCTTTGCATTGACGCTACCCGCCGGCGCGGCCGCGTGGCTTTCGTCGGCGAATGCCGCGAAGAGCTTTCGATAACCGTCAGTTCCGACATGATCCGCAAGGGGTTGACCGTCGTCGGGTCCTGGCTCTACAATATGGGCGACTACGCTAAAGTGATGAAGGTCATCCGGCAGTCTCCCCTCATCGATCTGCTGATCAGCCACCAGTTGCCGATGAGCCAGATTCAGACGGGATTCGGCCTGTTGGCGCAGGGTGAGGCCGGTAAGATCGTGGTCGATCCATGGGCCTAGAGTTGGCAGGTTGATCTTTCTGCCCATCCATCGATTTCTCCACAGTGAAATGGAGCATGCAAGAGATGAATTTCACGAAATCGCCCAGCTTTGAAGGCAACAAACTCGATACGGCACCGGAGGCATTTGGGACGCTGCGCTCGTCGAGCGACGCGCTGTCTGATATGAAGGAGCTGCGCTGGCGGTTCGAGCAGGATGGTTATCTGTACCTGCCCGGGTTGTTGGATCGCAGTCAGGTTGTGGAGGCCCGGCTCGAAATGCTGAGGAAACTTGACGCTGCCGGCTGTCTGGACCGCGACTATCCGCTGGAGGATGGTGTTGCCCACGCCGACTTTGAGAATGCGTTCATGGTGGAGTTGACGAAGGACAACGCCCCTCTACTTAAGCTGCTCTATGATGGGCCGATGATTGCCTTCTATGAACAGTTTCTGGGCGGGGAGGTGCGCCATTTCGACTATACTTGGTGCCGCTCGAAACCGCCGGGCGAGACGACTGCCACGCCGCCCCACTACGACATTGTATTCATGGGACGCGGTACGCAACGGCTGCATACGAGTTGGACGCCGCTGGGCGACATCCCCATTGAGATGGGTGGTCTGATGGTCCTGGAGAACTCCCATCGCCACGAAGAGGTAAAGGCCGGCTACGGAACTTTGGACGTCGATGCATATTGCACCAACTACCCCGACGCGGCCGAGATTGAATCCGGAGAAAAGCTGTGGCAGCATCCAAATGGCGGCGCCTACAACAAGGATGCTATTGCGGCGCGGGCCGAATTGGGGAATCGCTGGCTGACGACTGACTATGCGATGGGCGATCTGCTGGTTTTCAGTATGTACACCATGCACGCCAGCTTGGACAATCATTCCAACCAGATACGGCTCTCCACCGACACGCGCTACCAGTTGGCCTCGGAACCGGTGGACGAGCGCTGGATCGGGGACAACCCGATTGCCCACGGGGTGGACGGCAAACGCGGCATGATCTGTTGACCCGCTGACCGGCAGTTAAACACGCTACTACACAAAGGAAGATCGTCGGATGCCCTCATTGCAACAGGCATTTTGGGAGATGGATGTATACGGTTTCACAGTGCTGGAGGAGGTGCTGACGGGGGCGGAGGTGGAGGCCCTGCGGGCTTCGCTGGCTGATTGGGCAGCGAGGTTGGGCGGCGAGCAGCGATTTCTGGGACAGGCCGGCCATGTGAGCAACCTTCCTACGCTCGACCCGCTCTATCATACTCTGGTCGATCATCCCCGCACTTTGCCTGTGATCGAATATGTGCTGGGCAAGCAGATCATTCTTGGCAGCCTGAACGCGCGCATCGTCCGCCCGGGTGATCCGGTGCAGGGCCTGCACAGCGACATTCGCGCCGACCTGTTGAACATGGGATCCCCGGTGATGGTCAATACGGTGTGGCTTCTGGATGACTTCACGCCCGAAAACGGCCCCACGCGCATCGTGCCCGGCTCGCACAAGAGTGGCATGGCCGGACCGCCTGAAGGGATGGATGTAAAGCACGTCCATCAGCTGGTTGCGCCGGCTGGTAGTGTCCTCGTCTTTAACGGCCAGTGCTGGCACGGGGGCGGGGCGAACCGGACTGAGACCGACCGCCATGCGCTGTTCGGCCACTACCGCAAGAGCGCACTGATCTTCCAGGTCGATCCCCACGACGGCTTCCAAGAGGGCTGGATGGATGACCTGACGCCCCGCCAGCGTGAGTTGCTGCGCATGGATAACGGGCTGGCCGCGCCGCACGCGGCGGACAGCCACCTGCGTATCTCGTTTTCGCGCGGCAAGAAGAAAGACTAGCCCGCCCGATTGCGGAGATGGACCACGACGCAGAAGGGCATGCACCGGCTGGGAGTGCGTTCAGTTCGGCGGGCCGCTTAGTCTCACTACGTTTTGTTGTGTAGTCCGGGAAGAATCCCCTCGGTGGATGTGTGCGGAGTGATACCCTGCTGCCGCGTCCCTATCCTCTCTGCTTTTTTCGTAGCTGCTAAGCCATATACAGCGCCTGTGTGCACCAGACCTTCAGTCCCGCCGACATTCGGGCTATCTCATCGTGTACTCGTTGGCCGCCGCCACCTTGGACGGGACGCACAGCTGGAATTACGGCGTACGGTGGATGAGGCATGTTTTTGGAGGGGGGCGTTGCGGGGGCGCAGCCCCTGCACAAGGGAGGCCGCTTGCGGCCGACCGCCCAGAACTGCAGTGGTCAGTGATCAGTGGTTAGTGGTCAGTGGACTGAGACTGCAGGTGGGGTAGGAGACATTGTTGGCTAGACACGTTGCTGGTGCGGCACTGCTGGAATGCGCACACACGGTCGATGAGCGGTGGTTTTGTAGGGGGGCGTTGCGGGGGCGCAGCCCCTGCACAAGGGAGGGCCGAAGGCCCGACCGCCCAGAACTGCAGTGGTCAGTGGTCAGTGACCAGTGGTTAGTGGTCAGTGGACTGAGACTGCAGGTGGGATAGGAGACATTGTTGGCTAGACACCTTGCTGGAGCGGCACTGCTGGAATGCGCATACACGGTCGGTGAGCGATGGTTTTGTAGGGGGGCGTTGCGGGGGCGCAGCCCCTGCACAAGGGAGGGCCGAAGGCCCGACCGCCCATAAAACAGAGAATGAGGAGAGAGTAAACACCTTCACTCACCTCATTCAGGTTCGCAGATCAGTTGTGGCTGAGTAGTTACCTAATTTCTACAAAGAGGACAATCCTAATTGATTGCGGGCATCTTCACGTTCCGCCATGACTCCTGCTCTTTGGGATCGAACCGCTCCAAAGCCCCGATTTCGGCTACCAATTGACGGCCCTCGTCGAGATTCGCCAACTCGCCCAGGCTGATGAGTTGTACGAGCGCGTTGCCGATAACGGTTGCTTCGCCCGGACCGGCGAGGACGGGAATACCGGTGGCGTCGGCGGTGAGCTGGTTCAGGAGCCGGTTGCGGGAACCGCCGCCGACGACATGAATGACCTCGATCGGCTGTCCAGTCAGAGATTGCAGTTCCGAGAGCACATCTCGGTAGGCAAGGGCCAGGCTATCAAAGACGCAGCGGGCGATGGCGGCATCGCTCTGCGGGCGGGGCTGGCCGCTCTGCTCGCAAAAGGCTTGGATGTGCGCGGGATGGTCGCCGGGCGGCAGGAAGCGGTCGTCGTTGGGGTCGACAAAGGAACGCAATGGTTCGGCCGACTCGGCCAGCGAGACCAACTCCGGGTAGGAGTAGGCCCGGCCCGCCTGTTCCCAGGTAGACCGGCACTGCTGCAACAGCCACAGACCCATCACATTCTTGAGCAGCCGGAATGAGCCGTAGACGCCGCCCTCGTTGGTGGCGTTTACGGCCAGGGCAGCTTCGTTGACGACCGGCTGCGCCACTTCAAGGCCGACCAGGCTCCAGGTGCCGCTGCTGATGTAGGCGAATTTCTCGGTTTGGGCGGGGACGCCGGCTACTGCGCTGCCGGTATCGTGACAGGCGGGCGCGATGACGGGGACGCCATCGAAAGCCCCAAGGCGCGTCCCGGGTTGCACGACCTCGGGGAAGAGGTCGGCAGGAATGCCAAGTGCGTCCAGCAGCCCATTAGCCCAGGAGCGGGTAAATGGGTTAAGCATCTGAGTCGTGGTGGCATTACTGAATTCGCAGACCTGGACGCCGCTCAACCAGAAGTTGAGCAGATCCGGAACGGTGAGAAAGCGCGACGCAATCTGCAGTTGGGGGGAGCCGCCGGCTACCAGGCTCATCATCTGGTAGAGCGTATTGATGGCCATGAACTGGATGCCGGTCTGCGCGAACACTTCCGCTCTGGGAACGCGGGAGAAGACCGCCTCCAACATTCCCTCTGTGCGGCTGTCGCGGTAGCAGACGGGGTTGCCGATGAGATCGCCGTTGCGATCGAGGAGGCCGAAGTCCACGCCCCAGGTGTCGACTGCGAGGCTGGAGGGTGTTTCAGTTGCGTGCGCCTTGCTGCGGCCGATGCCCGACTGCACCTCGCGCCAGAGGTGGAGAATATCCCATTGCAGAACACCGTTGACTGTCAGAGCGTAGTTGGGAAAGCGATGCACTTCCTCGAGCTGCAGGCTGGAGCCATCAAAATGCACCGCCATCACCCGGCCGGATTCTGCGCCAATATCGATGGCCAAAACGGTGGCGCGGTTTTTCGTCATGGTTCGTCCTGTTGCGTGTCATTTCGGCGAGGGAAGGGAGTTGGTCCTCTGCCCTGTCCCCGTTTTCAGTCTCGAAGTGACAGCACATCCTTCTCGTACTGCCGAATCTCCTGAAGAAAGGCCATGCCCACCGGCACATCCTGCTGCAAACAGTGGTAGTCCCAGACTGCGGCGTGCGGCATCGCCTTCAACTCTTCCATCAGAGCCAGGCGGGTCGTGTAATCGGCCTGGCGTTCGAACTCCTGCATAGCATCCTTTGGCTCCAGCAGGGCCAGGAGCAGGGCGCGCAGCGAATTGCGTGTGCCAATCGCCCACGCGGCAACGCGGTTGATGCTGGCATCGAAGAAATCCAGCCCGATGTGCACACGATCCAGATGGTCCCCGCGCACGATCTCCTGCATGATGGCCTGCAGCTCGTCGCTGAATGTGACTACGTGGTCGCTATCCCAGCGAACGCCGCGGCTCACATGGAGGACCAACTCGGAGACAAAGAGCAGGCAGGCCGATATCTTGTCGGAGATTACTTCGGTTGGGTGAAAGTGGCCGGCGTCGAGGCAGAGGGCCTGGTTGTTCTGCGCGGCATAGCCCAGATAGAATTCGTGCGAGCCGACGACGTAGCTCTCTGAACCGAGGCCGAACAGTTTACATTCGATAGCGTCACGGTTGTGGTTGGGATCGATTTCCTTTTCGAATATCTGGTCCAGGGCGTCTTTCAGGAGTCGACGGGGCGTTGCGCGGTCGCTGGGCGAGTCCTTGAGGCCGTCGGGGATCCAGATATTTGTCATTGCCGGCGTGCCCAGCTCCTTGCCGAAGAAGCTCCCGATCTCCCGGCAGGCGATGCAGTGCTGAATCCAGAACTGGCGGATGTCGTTATCGTAGGAGGCGAGGGTGAAGCCATCTTCGGCCAGAGGGTGGGAGAATAGTGTCGGATTGAAATCGATGCCGTGCCCATTCTCTTTGGCCCAGTCTGCCCAGCCTTGAAAGTGGCGGGGGGCAATTTCGTTGCGGGCCGGCTTTTCGTCGGTGTCCGGGTACATCGCGTGCAGGTTCAGGCGGTGACTGCCAGGGATGATGCTGTATGCGATGTCCAGATCGCTGCGCAGTTCGTCGACAGTGCGGGCGCGCCCGGGATAGTTGCCGGTCGCCATGAGGCCGCCGCCCAGCCCGCGTCCCGGCTCTTCAAAGCCGAGCACGTCGTCGCCCTGCCAGCAGTGGAGGCTGATGGGTACGCCACGTAAGGCGGTCAGCGCCTGCTCTGTGTCCACGCCGATGGCGGCGTAGCGTTGCTGGGCCAAGGCGTATGCGTCTTCGATCTGTTTCGATGTCGTTGCAAAGTTCATCAGGTCACTCCATATTGACGAGAACGTTGATGCTTTTTAATCAGCGAATAAGGAATTTATATCAGTGCGCTTTTCGAACGGGACTCGATGTTGAGACCTGGCGGAAATTCGGGTCTTGATAGGAACGATGGGTGCAGGCGTGTACATTGCGGAGTGCCAGGCGGTGGTACTTTTCTGAAAAAGATGCGCCCTTCAAAGATGTTGAGACTCGCTGTCTTTGCAGGAATGATGGAAACGGCTGAGGAGCAAAACCGGTATTGCATCTACTGTTTCAAAACATCTACCGTGAGGCTCTTTTTTTCTGCTGTCCACCAATGCCGCTATGTAAGAGGTTGCGAAATGTGGAGATCTGTTGTCGTCCCTCAGGACTGGTCTTCCAACGCGACCTCTACTTTGAAATGGTTGCGCAACTCATGTAGCAGCCGTTCGCTGACATTACAGAATTCATTGGGGAAGGTAAGTTGATGGCGAGAGCCATTGGTCTCCAAGACCACAACGAATTGATCCCGTCCTTTGGGGTCGCGCACTGCGTCGAAAATTTCCCGTAGGCGATATTTGTCGCGTTTGAACTGGCCGGAGCGGCTGAAGATGATGCGCAGGAGCTGGCGGCCGTTCTCGGCAGAGGGACGATTGATTATGGCGGGATCTTTCATTTCTTCGCCCTGCGGTGGAGCCGTGCTTGATGCTGCAGAATCAGCAAGGCGCGTGCCACCGGGTGGATCTGCATTGACCGGCGGAGACTGAGACTTTGGCGCAAGTTCATCCGCGTCTGCGCCTTCTTGCGCCTGGGCATCGTCGGCCTCCGGCTTGTCAGGCTCGGCTGCCGCGGGCTCTTGCCGTGCCGGCGCGGCGAACTGAGGCGCGCCGTTGGTCTCCGGCAGGTTCTCCGCCATCATACTTTGGGCGAGAAGCGGTGGTTCAGGGTATTTCTCAGGCTCGGCCGCGTCGTCCGTCATATCGGTAGCCGCCTCTTCTCCGGGTTCCGGCGCGGGTTCGTCGGGGAAGCCGGCATCGAAGGGGGGCTCCGCAATACTCATGGGCTTCTCGCTATTGGGCATGTCATCGGGCGGCGGTATCAGCTCGACATCGCTCCCGTTCGACCCGACGCCTGGCGCGGCGCCCCAACCGCCACCGACTTCGGGCTGGTGCACATCGGCTTTGGCTAATCCGAACTCGACCGCTGTCTGCAAGGTATCCACGAGAACGCTGGTACGTCCATTGCGGGTCTGGGCCTTTCCCTTCACCATGACGACCCGTTCTTCTTCCAGATATTCTTTGAACTCTTCGTAGGCTTGTGGGAAGAAGAGCGCCTCACACTGGCCCTGCATGTCCTCCAACTGGACAAAGGCCATTTTATCGCCCTTCCTGGTCACCGTGGTGCGGATGGAGGCCAGCATTCCGGCAAGGGTAACGTTATTGCCGTCATGTCTTTCGTTTAATTCGGCACAGGTGCAGGTTGTGAACCGACTCAGATCTACGTTTAACTGCTGGACCGGATGGCTGCCAACGTAGACGCCGAGCAACTCCTTCTCCCACTGGAACCGCTCGCGGTCGCTCGTCTTTGATTGCCCCGCCGCCTTGTGCTGCGGCAGCCGAATCGGAAACTGTTCCGGTTGTATGTCGCCGTTGGCGCCACTAAACATATCGAACATAGACAACTGGCCGCTCTCTCTGGCGCTGTGGGTGGCGGCGGAACGGGCGATGCATTGATCGATCACGTCGAGAAGCTGGCGGCGGAGTTCCCCTTTGCTCTGCTCGACCTGCTGGCCAAAGCGGTCGAACGCACCCACTTTGATAAGACATTCAAGGGAGCGTTTGTTTACTTGCCGCAAGTCGACGCGGTCGCACATATCCTCGAGGTTGGGGAAGGGGCCGCCTTCAGCGCGCGCGTCCAGAATTGCCTGCACCGGGCCGACGCCAACGTTCTTTACCGCGGCCATACCAAAACGGATGGCAGACCCTGCGGTAATTGGGAAGTCAAATGCAAGGGAGGGATCTTTCGGCAGTATCTCCTGCTCTGCGTCGTCGGGCAGATCCTGAATTGAGAAATCCAGGTCGCTGTGGTTCACGTCGGGCGGCAGAACGTGAATGCCCATACGACGGCATTCCTGGATAAAATTAATTACTTTTTCGGTCTTGTCCCGCTCGACGAGTAGAAGCGCAGCCATATATTCGACCGGATATAATGCCTTCAAGTAGGCGGTCTGCACGGTGATGACGGCATAGTCGGCCGCGTGCGCCTTGTTGAAGCCATAGCGGGCGAAGAATTCGATGTCTGCGTAGATAGCTTGCGCCGCGCTGGCAGAGATGCCGTTTTTGCCGCAGCCACCGATGAACAAGGCCTTGTGATACTCGATCTTTGAGGCATCTTTCTTGCTAATTGCTTGCCGCACCAGATCGGCCTCGGTAGGCGAGTAGCCGGCCAATTGGTTCAAAATCTGAATAATTTGTTCCTGGTATACGATGATGCCGTAGGTTTCGGCCAGGACCGGCTCGAGGGCGGGATGTTTAATTTCCATCTCTTCTTCGCCGTGCATTCGCCTGATATAGTTGGGAATGTACTCCATCGGCCCTGGTCGATAGAGAGAGATGGTGGCAATGATATGCTCGAATGCAGTGGGTTTCATCTCGGTCAGCACACGCCTCATTCCCTGAGATTCCACCTGAAAAACGCCGCTCACTTCACCGCTTGACAGAAGGCGAAAGGCGGGCTCGGCCTCAGGTCCTTCAATGGGGATGGAGTCCAGGCTGTAGTCAATGCCATGATGCTCTTTGATCAGTCGACAAGCCTCCCGCATGACGGTCAGTGTGCTCAGGCCGAGGAAATCGATTTTGAGCAGGCCCAACGATTCCAGGACTGGGAATTCAAACTGTGTAATGGTTTCGGTGATCGACCCTTTTGAGCCTCGCATCAGCGGTGTGTAGTTCGTCAAGTCTTTATCGGCGACGATCACGGCGGCTGCATGAATGCCGGCGTGGCGGGCAACTCCTTCGAGCTGCATCGACGTGTCCAGAAGTGTCCGCTCCCAGCCGTCTTTTTTGTAGAGCTGATCCAGTTCCGGCTCGTAAAATTCATTGCCCTCTGTCAATACGTCCTGAATGGTGGCCGGTTTGCCAGGCATGGCAGGGATCATCTTGGCAATGCGATCGACGTCATCCAGCGAGATATCCTGGGCGCGCCCCACATCGCGAATGGCAGCGCGGGCCTTCATGCGGCCAAAGGTAGCGATTTGGGCAACCTGATTACTGCCATATTTTTCGACAGTGTAGCGGATCATCTCTTCGCGCTGATCGTCGGGATAGTCCAGGTCGAAGTCGGGCATTGTCACGCGACCGGTGTTCAGAAAGCGCTCGAAGATCAGATTATTATGTATCGGATCCAGGCTGGTGATGCCAATAGAGTAGGCCACCAGCGATGCTGCGCCGGAGCCGCGCACGTTCCACCAGATGTTGCGACTGCGAGCAAAGTCGCACAGATCGGCCACGATCAGAAAGTAAACATCGAATCCCATCTCGTGGATAGTGCGTAGCTCCCGTTCTTTGCGCTCCTGAATCTCTTCATCGTTGGCCTGTTCGCCGTACAGGCGATGCACACCCTCGTCGGTCAGATGGCGCAGATAGGTCTCGTATGTGAAGCCGTCCGGAATGTCCATGTCGGGCAGATGATAGTTATCATCTTCCAGGTCAACATCACACATTTCGGCCACGCGCAGGGTATTGTTGAAGGCGGAGGCGGGTAGATCGAGCAGGGGGCGGAAGGTGTCTTCCATCTGCTGGCGGCTCTTGAGGAAGTAGCTTTGGTCACTGAGCCGCATCCGTTTTTCATCGTTCACTTTGGCATTGGTCTGCACGCACAGAAGCACTTCATGGGGGGAGGCATCGCTCTCGCTGACATAGTGAACATCATTTGTCACCAACAGGTCCAGGTCGAACTTTTCGGCCCAGGGGATGAGAGTTTGATTCACCTGTTGCAGTTCGGGGATGTCGTGTTCCTGAACCTCTATGAAGAAATTCTCTTTGCCAAAAACGTCTGCGTACCAACCCAGGCGCTCATAGGCCTCTGTTTCTTTGCCCTTCATCAGGAGGGCTGGCACCTCTGCGCCAAGACAACCGGTCGTACACAGGATTCCGTCGGCGTGCGCGGCGAGGAAGTCATGGTCGACGCGTGGCTTGTAATAGAATCCTTCGGTATTGCTGTGGCTAACGATTTTGAGGATATTGCGGTAGCCGGTCATATTTTTGGCGAGGAGGAGCAGATGGTAATTCTCTTTGTCAAGCTGGGGATCGCGACCGCCCATAGGCCGCTGCCAGAGGGTCTGGTACGCCTCCACGCCAATGATTGGTCTGATCTCGGCGTTGCGGCAGGCGCGATAGAACTCAATGACGCCGTGCATCGCACCGTGGTCGGTCAGGGCAAGCGCCGAATGTCCCAGGCGGGCGGCCTCTTTGACCAGGTCATCGATACGGCCCAAGCCGTCGAGGAGGGAATACTCTGAATGGGTGTGAAGGTGGACAAAATCGTTAGACATGGGAGGGTTGGGAAATCAGAAGGGTGAAGGCCAAGCCCAGCGCGAGGGCGGCACGGAAATGATTGTTCCCATCATACATCAAGACCGCTACCGCTAACAACGCGCCCGGATAGCGATGCGGCAGCGCATTGAGCGGTTATTCCGCTTCCAGTTGCTCCGGCGTCAGCTGGTGCCAGAACACCTCACCGGACTCGATGCTGTCTTGGATTCGGTCGTCCCGATGGAGGCCGGAAACGACCGCGAATGAGCGCTTGCCAGTGAATCGGGCTATAAACTTGGCGTTACGGATGGCCCTTCTGGTGTCCCTTCCATTTGCCGTGTACGAGATTTCTACGGCGACGTAGCAGATCGTCCCGTCCACCGCCCGGGCTTCCATGATCAGATCGGCCACACGGAAGCTTCTCAGATCGCCGACGTGAATACCAGAAGTGTCGGCCGCGTCAATCAGATCCAAGAGTTCCTCCTGCGTGAGGTTCTTCGTCCTGCGCAGATTCAGGTCCCTGGCGATAATGGGGGCGTCGGCAAGCGCGACATTTCTGGCATGGACACCTTTCAACTGCCCCAGATCGTCAGTGATTCTCCTAAACATGACATCGTGTCCGTCTAACCGGTCGTCGACTGCATCGAAACGTTTGTTGGTGGCGGCCACGAACCGGTCCATCTGCGTCTTGAACTCGCGCATTTCCGATTTGAATTCACGCATCTCAGCCACGAACATGGCGAAGTTATGAGGCAGGTCCAGAAGTTCGCGCGTCAGAAGTCGTGAACGTAGCGCTTCGACCCATTCGGGGTGTTCGTCCAGGACCTGGATCAGTTCTTCCATCGTGTTGATAGTGCTCACAACCGCTTCCCCGCGTTTGGACTACTCTGCCATAAACCTAGATTCGCCGAATCTGCCCGGCGCGGTATAGAGGCTTTAAGTACATCGGCTCGCACACGTGTTCTTGCCCTTCATCATACCCCAATGACGCGCGGCAGGCAAAGCATTCCTGATACCGAAACCGGGGATTTGGGCTCTTGCATTGTTCATACGCGGCACTTATGTTCCTCTAACTTTGCGTTGACTTCAATCAAATGTTCACCGGTTATCCTTATCTTTGCATGCGGCGATGAAAGGGCCGCATAGAGAGACACACAGGATGGTCAGATTATCATAGCGATTTCAGGCCGCAGCTCTAACGCAGCTTGAAAACATCAGGAGGAACAGAATGAGCAGAATCGTACGTTGGGACCCCTTCCGTGAGATGATATCGGTGCGCAATCAGATGGACCAGCTCGTGAGCGATCCTTTTCGCAAGCCGTCCGGACGGCAAGAAAATGGAGATGGAAATCACATTCGCCTGGCGCTGGACGTTTCCGAGGACGATAACAGCTACAGTGTGAAGGCGTCACTGCCCGGAATCGACCCGGAGGACCTGGATATCAGCTTTTCCGAAAATACGCTCACCATCCAGGGCGAGACCCAAGCGGAAAGTATGGACGAAAACGCAAAGTGGCATCTGCGGGAACGCAGTTTTGGCAAGTTCGTGCGCAGGATCACCTTGCCGGCAACTGTAAACGCCGACGACATCAGCGCCGACTATGAGGATGGCGTTCTCACACTGACGCTGCCGAAGGCTGAGGAGGTCAAGCCCCGCATAATTGCGGTACGCAGTACGGAAGATAGGGCGGTCGCAGCCTAGACCGTATCGCTTCACAGCAGAAGTCAAGACGATCGATAGAGGCACCGGCTGATACGCAGCCGGTGCCTCTAATTTTACTTGGTTAGTAGCTGCTTAGCCTCTTGCGGAGTCTGTTTTGACCAACCCTTCATCTCCGACGCCATTCAGACTATCTGGTTGCGTATTCGGTTGGCAGCCGCCAGGTTGGTTGAGCCGCACTGTCGGCATGCCACGAAGGTGGGGAAGAACCAGTACGGTGGGTAGACAGAGGGGGGCGTTGCGGGGGCGCAGCCCCTGCACAAGGGAGGGCCTTAGGCCCGACCGCCCAAATGACAGGAATGAGGGGGGAAACAGTTTTGCACGCCGCGTTAAGAGTTGCGAATCATTTGCGGCTAGGTAGAGCTATCCTGGTTGGTAGCCGAAGAGGGGGGAGGAACCCCGACAACATGCTCTGTCGGGGCCCCTTAAGGAGGAAGGAAGGAGAATGGTCACGGCGGAAGCATTTGCGATGCCGACCCCACACGGCACCCGCTTCAACCGCTTGAAACAAATATACCCCAGTTCTGGCCGCGTTTCACTATACAATTTGCATAATTATTCCTCTTTTTCGCTGGGTGATTTGACCGGTTTAGGTGCCTTAACATCGATTTCTTCCAATCGGGACGCACATTTTGTACAGTTGCCAGACTTGGCTGCGGTGGTGCGCGGATCTGCTGCGGCCTGTGTTAAAATTGTGCCGTAGGTTAGAAATCACCGGAGACACTTTGATATGACAGTGGCAACCATACCTTTGACCGCCCGCGTCGCCTGCGCGGGTTGAGCCTCGAAGCTCCCTCCGGGGGCGTTGTCGCAGGTCGTGCGGCAGATGGCTGCGGTCTTTCCGCAAACTGAATACCCGGATGTTCTGATTGGCCTGGGGAAACCGGACGATGCGGCAGTCTATCGTCTGGATGATGAGCGCGTCCTCATTCAGACGACCGACTTCTTTACGCCGATTGTTGATGACCCCTGGCTGTATGGGGCGATCGCCGCGGCCAACTCGATGAGCGACGTCTACGCGATGGGCGGCGAGGTACACGTCTGTCTCAACATCGCCGGATTTCCCGAGGATCTAGAAACTGAGGTTATCGGCGAAATCCTAGCGGGCGGCGCCGCCAAAGTGCAGGAGGCCGATGCGGCCATTGCCGGAGGTCATACTGTGACCAATCCCGAGCCATTCTATGGCTTGAGCGTCACCGGCATTGCCGCGCCAGGGTCGCTGTTCCGCAAAGGCAGAGCAGCGGCGGGCGATAGCCTGGTTTTGACCAAGCCGCTCGGCACCGGAGTGATTACGACTGCCGCCAAGCTGACTGGGCCGGGTGAGAGCCCGCCCGCGCGCAAAGCACGGCACGCCATGGGCAAACCGGACATCGAGCCGTCCCACCTTGAATCCGCCATCAGTTCGATGACGCTTCTGAACCGTGCTGCAGCCCGGGCTGGCCGCGCCGCGGGCGTGGGCAGCGGAACCGATATTACCGGTTACGGCCTGTTGGGCCATGCGGTTGAGCTGGCGACGGCGTCTGCCGCGGATGCGCCGATTCGGCTTCAGATCGAGGCGGCGCGCGTGCCGTCCCTGCCAGGGGTTTTCGACTATATTGAGGCCGGCTATCTAACTCGAGGAAGCGTTCGCAATCCGGAGCACTTTGGAGGACATGTCACCGCGGCCGCCAAAGTGACGGCGGCGCACAAAACGCTCCTATGGGAGGCGGAAACAAGCGGAGGACTTCTGTTAGCGGTACCGCGATCGGGTCTCAGTAGATTCCGCGCGATTTGCGAAGGGGAAGAGCAGCCCTTTTGGGAGATCGGGAAGGTCGTGCCGGCCGAAGAGAACTCGCCGGTCATCAGACTCGTTTGAGAGATTACTCCGTCGCTGCCGGAGCGGCCGCGACAGCATTGACGCAGGAGCGAAGAAACTGGCCCGTGCGTCTCCCTCGCCTTCACACAGTTCGAATTACCCGTTATTCAGTGTTGTAGCGAACAAAATCTCTAGGTGGGTGCGTTTGAGGTGCCATCGTCTGCGTCCTGACCCTGCCGACGCTCCTCCTCCTCCCCTTCCTCGTCATCTGTCAGGGGGGCGGTAGCTTGGGGACGCGCCCACTGCTCACTGCTCCAGTCGGTTCGCTCGTCACCGCTGTTCATCTCCGGTTCCTGGCCAGCGTGCGTAGAAAATTCGGCGAAGTCATAATATTCGTCGTCGTCATCGGCCTGTGTGCTTGGCAGAGGACGCAACTGCGTGTCAGGCTGATAGCCAATGTCGGCTGTTGGGGGCTGTTCCTCTTCTGTGTAGAACGTTTCGCTCTCTTGGGCAACGCTGTCGGTGACGTCGGAATCGAGTGGAGGGACGCCAGCAAGCGCGCTGACCGGCGTCGAAATTGCCGGCATTGGCGACCGCGAACGCACGGGGGTCGGAAAGAGCGTCCGATTCACTTCCCACCTACGCAGTCGGACGGTGGCCAGACCCAGCAGAGCCAGACCCAGCAAGGCATATATGCCAAGGGCGACGACGATCAACAGCAGACTGGCCCATTCCGTCACGGAAAAACCGGCGCCGTTGCTCCCGAATGGCGCTGGCAGGGGGCCGGTCGCCAGGACCTGGCTGCGCAAAAAGAAGCCAATCGCTGCGTAGAGTACCACTGCGACAATTGTCATCACCCAGTTGCCCACAACGGCCAGGAAATATTCCCCTGCGGTGCTACCAATCTGCACAGGCTGATCGTTCAGCGACACGTGGGTCAGAATCTGGCGGCGCAGTCGGTTGCGGCCCCAATAGTAGTAGATTCCCAAAGTCAGCGGTGTAAAGAGAATGAGCAGGAACCATTCCCAGAAGATGTCAAGCGTCTTGCCTTCATAGTCCATGCGCTGGCCATTGGGCATGAGTGTGTGCGCATATTGCCAGCGCAGCATCCTTGTTGCCGAAAAGCCGAGAATTATGTACAGCCCCAGGGTGATCAGGGTATAGAATCCAATGACAATAAACTGTACAAACACGTCCGCGCCGGAGCCGTCGAACTCCAACTGTTGGTCCTCGAAGTATGTGCTTTCGGTGATAATTCGTTGCCAGCGGGCATATCCCCAGGGCACATAAATGAAAGCAGTAATCCCTGAAAGGATCGCTATCAGAATCAGATTTCCATAGATATTCAGCCAGCGGCCGCGAAACTCCAGATTGGTAGGCATGGCAGAACCCTTCCGCGCAAGTTTAGATCAGTAGATGGCCAACGGGGGGATCGAGCAGAGCCGTCACGATAGTATAGCCCAGGCGCGCTTGCGTGACAAAGCGGTACCCTTTACACCCGGCGGGCCCCGTACCCACGGGTCAGACTACGCCGCTTTCGCGCAACGCATCAATCTCTTGTGCTGACAGAGCCAGTTTTTCCTGCAGTAACTCATTCGTATGTTCACCCAGCAGCGGCGGCGGCCGGAAAATGTGTGCCGGCGTCTTGTCCAGTTTGGGCACGGGACCGACCAGCGGGATCCTGTCTCCGTTACCGTCAGTGACGGTTTGCACCATCTGCCGGTGCTCGGCTTGGGGCGACTCCAATGCGGTCGGAATGTCGTTGACCGGGCCGCAGGGTACGCCTGCCGCGCGCAGCCGTTGGATCCACTCATCGGTGCCGCATGTGCGGAAATGAGCGGCTAGTGCCGGGATGAGCAGGTCTCGAAACTGGACACGGGCCGGATTTGTGTCAAACCGCTCGTCTTCCGACCAGGACGGCTCGCCAACCACCTCTGCCAGTGAAGCAAACTGACGGTCGTTGCCCACCGCCAGCATCAGATGTCCGTCGGCGGTGGCGAAGGTCTGATAGGGCACCACGGTGCCATGGGCGTTGCCGTAGCGGCGGGGCGGGTCGCCGGACAGTAGAAAGCCACTGGCGACGTTCGCAAGCCAGCTCAACTGTGTATCAAAGAGGGAGATGTCGATGTATTGGCCCTCACCTGTCCTGTCTCGATGTTGTAAGGCTGTCAGAATCGCGACCGCGGCCTGCAGGCCGGCGGTGATGTCAACGATAGCCACGCCCACCTTGTACGGCTCGCCATCGGTGCCCTCGCTCGTTGGCCCGGTGATGCTCATAATACCGCCCTGTGCCTGGATAACGGTGTCGTAGCCGGGGAGCGCGCGGTCGGGGCCGGTCTGGCCATAGCCGGTGATGGCGCAGTAGATCAGGCCGGGATTGTCGGTTCGCAGGCTTTCGTAGCCCAGCCCCATTCGCTCCATTCCACCCGCCTTGAAGTTTTCCACCACCACATCGGCCTGCACCGCCAGCCGCCGGAAGATGGTCTGGCCGGCCTCCGTCTTCAAGTTCAGGGTAAGGCTGCGTTTGTTACGGTTGGCGCACAAGAAATATGCGCTCTGTCCGCCATCGGTGAAGGGTGGGCCCCAATGGCGGGAGTCATCCCCCCGGCCCGGCTGCTCGATCTTAATTACTTCAGCGCCGTAGTCGCCCAGCGTCATGGTGGCATACGGGCCGGCCAGGACGCGCGAAAGGTCGAGAACTGTGATGTTGGTCAAGGCGTGGAGCATAGGAGATTTGCTGCGCGGCCGGACTGAAAGGTTTGGCAGGTTAGTGGGAAATCAGAATTCGAAAAGCTCGGCGACGGAAAGTGTGAAACCGTTGAGCGGGCCTGTGCCGATGAGCGTGTCGCCAGTTCGCAGGGCGGTGCGCTGCGAAGCCGAACTGTAGACGAAGACGGTCTCCTCCTGGGGATCGACGATCCAGAGTGTGCCAACGCCAATCGAGAAGTAGTCATCTAGCTTCTGACGCATCTCTGCCCAGCGGTCGGTGGGGGACAGGATCTCTACAACCAGGTCGGGAGCAACCTCGATAAAGCCGGGAGGAGGGCCATCTGGCAGTTTAGCCATTGACCAGAAGGCAAGATCAGCGCCGCGTATTCGATCCGGATCGCGGCGGATATACACACCGATTTCTCCAACCAGGCACCAGCCTGCTTTCGAGTCTTCGACAAATGTCCCTAAGCGGCGGTCAAGCCTTGATTCGAGCAAACCGTGTACTCCGCCGGTTGGGCTCATTCTAACAATAACTCCGTCAATGAGTTCACAGGGTCCAATGTCACCCATTGCCAGCAGTTCGGAGCCGGTGACGAGTCTGGTTGATGTTTCCATTGGTTGCGTTGTCATCGATTTGGCCCGTAGTTTCCCCCCTGGGGCGTCTACCCTGACCTGCACGCCCATTCGAGAAGATAAAGCCCGTCAGACTTTGACATGCAGTATAGCACATCTGTAACGGTTGGGGGGAAGCGTTGGCGTACAGCCTGGGGCGTCATTTTCGCGTTTGACGGTGCGTGCGGCACAGCTGATTTGACTGGATTCCGGGGCGTGGACGAGGAATTCCAGCTGACGCGTCGCATGTGCCGATTGGGTTCCATCTCGAAAAGAGCACTATAATGCAGGCAGAGTCCGGCTCGCATCCCCGTGTCGCTGCTGTGGCAGAAGCTCTGTCCACTTTAAAGCGATATTTGCCTCGGAAGGGGAGGAATAGCCATCTTACTCATTCCAACACCGAAAGGATTTTCTTGTGACGCAGTATACATCTCCTCCGGCCATGCAGATCGATGATTCAAAGACCTATACAGCCACGATTCAGACCAACCGCGGCAATATCGTCGTCGACCTCTATGCCGACAAAGTGCCGAACACGGTAAACAATTTCGTGGCGCTGGCCCGCGACGGCTTCTACGACGGCATCAGCTTTCACCGCGTGATTGCCGATTTCATGGTCCAGAGCGGCGACCCCACAGGCAGCGGACGGGGCGGCCCCGGCTACCGATTCAACGATGAGTTTCATCCTGACCTGGTGCATGACGGCCCCGGCGTACTCAGCATGGCTAACGCCGGGCCCAATACCAACGGCAGCCAGTTCTTCATCACGCATGTGGCCACCAATTGGCTCGACAACAAACATTCCGTCTTCGGCAAAGTGAGCAGCGGCCAGGATGTCGTCGATGCGATTCAGCAAGGAGATGTGATGGAGCGGGTCGAGATAGAGGAGAGTTAGAGGTTAAGAACGAGGAGTGAGGTACCGAGCGTTTCTCACTCCTCGTCCTGGTGTCGTCAGTTCAAAACGTAATTTTTGGCCAACGGGTCGCTTTCCACCGCCCACTGCATCGTGTACAACTTGTGGTAGCGGCCTCTTTGGGCCAGCAGTTCTTCGTGGCTGCCTTCCTCCAGCACGCGCCCCTGATCCAGCACAACAATTTTGTCGGAATTGACTATCGTGTTGAGCCGGTGAGCAATGACAAAGCTGGTGCGCCCCTTGAGCAGTCGTTCGAGCCCGGCCTGAATCTGCCGTTCCGTGTTTGTGTCGATTGAACTGGTGGCCTCGTCCAGAATGAGAATGCGGGGATCGGCCAACAAGGCGCGTGCGAAGGAGACGATCTGGCGCTGGCCAACGCTCAGATTCACGCCATTTTCCCCCACTTCCGTGTCATAGCCGTTCTGCAGCTTGCGGATAAACTCATCGGCGCCGACTGCAACCGTTGCAGCCTCTACCTCGGCGTCGGTCGCATCCAACCGGCCGTAGCGGATATTTTCACGGATGGTACCATCGAAGAGAAAGCTGTCCTGCAGCACAATGCCAATCTGCGCGCGCAGACTGGCTTGCGTGACGTCTCGCACGTCGTGGCCGTCGATGAGCACCGCTCCGCCTGTCACATCAAAGAAACGGGCGACAAGGCGAATCACAGTGCTCTTGCCGGCGCCGGTCTCGCCAACCAGGGCGATACGCTCGCCTGGCTCGGCGTTGATTGTTACGCCGCGCAGGACAGGCTCGTCGACCTTATAGTTAAAGTGAACATGCTCCAAGTCCACGCGGCCGGTAATCGGCGGCAGCGGAAAGGCCTGGGGCGCGTCCTGCAGGTCCGGCTCGGTGTCGAGCAGGGCGAAGAGGCGCTCGCTGGCGGCCATTGCGGCTTGAAAGGTATAGTAGCGTCGAGAAAGCTCGCGAATCGGATCGAAGAAACGCTCCACCCAGATCACGAAAGCGGCGAGTACGCCTGCGGTCAGCTGGTCGCCCAGGATCAGCCATCCGCCGAGCCCGACCACCAGCGCGGTCGCGAGCGAGCCGATAAAATCGACCCCGGGGAAGAAGAAGGCAGCCAACTGGGTGGTGCGCACATTGGCGTCAAAATAGGAACGGTTGAGATCTTCGAAGTGGCTCGAGTTGGCCTGCTCGCGCGAGAAACTTTTCGTTACACGGATGCCGGTGATCGACTCGTTGAGAAAACCATTGATCAGCGACAGGCGCTGCCGCGCGGCGCGATAGGCTTGGCGAACATAGCGACGGAAGTAGCTGGTCAACGCGACCATAAACGGCAGCATCGCAAACGTTACCAGCGCCAACTGCCAGTTCAGGAACAACATTGCCACGACAATCCCAATCAGAACGAATACCGAGCGGGCCAGCCCCGTGATCGACCAGGTTACAAAATCCTGGAGCACGCTGACATCGCTGATGAGCCGGCTCATGAGGCGGCCCACACTGTAGTCGTTGAAGAAGCTCAGCGACAGCGTGTGCAGATGGCCGAAGAGTTGGCTGCGCACGTCGGTCACGATTCGTGTGCCGGCATAGGCCATCACCGTGAGGCGGGCGCGGTTCGTAATCCACTCCAGCGAGATCGCGCCCAGAAAGAGGAAGGCCCAAAAGCGCAGAGTTCCTACATTGCCGGCGCGGATACCGTCGTCAATCGCCCGCTGGATCATCCATGGCGTTGCCACGCTCATTACAGAAGTTACGATAATCAAGAGGAGAGAGATAACGAACTCCCGCTTGTAGACGGCCACATACACCATTAATCGTTTGACCAGGCGGCCGTCATAGGTCTTCTCCTGCGCCTCCTCTTCTTCCGGCAACAGGTCCTGTATCTTACGCTCCCGGCGCAGCCTTTCCTGCTCCCCCGCCGACAGACTACTGTCCGGGCCGGATCGGGGCACCTGGTCGCGGCCGAACGCATCGCGCTGGCGGGGAAGTTTCTCAGTCACCATGTCTGTCTCCCTTTGCGGGGAGGAGTACTGCCCATTTCCCGTGTACGAGTGAGCAGCTCCGCCACTGCCATTCGAGTTGCTCATCTTAGTTTTTCCCTTCATCCACGGCGCCGGCGATAGAAAGAGGACTGACTGGAGACTCAACAGACTCAACCGCGCTATTCGCCACCGCTTCGGCGGGCTCACGCAGCTGCTCTTCCAACGCTGCGAATTCCTCTTGATCGCGCAGTTGCAGATCGTAGATATGACGGTAGTGCCCTCTCGCGGCCAACAACTCGTCGTGACGCCCCCTTTCGACGATGCGGCCACCATCCAGCACGAAGATCTGGTCCGCATTCTTAAGGGTGAGCAGACGCTGGGCGATAATAAAAGTTGTGCGTCCTTCCATCAGCACGCTAAGTGCCTGCTGGATCAGATGCTCCGTCTCTGTGTCCACGCTGCTGGTGGAGTCGTCCAGAATCAGGATGCGGGGCGCGTAGAGCAGGGCGCGTGCGATCGCTACCCGCTGCTTCTGTCCGCCGCTCAGGGTTACGCCCCGCTCGCCAATCACGGTCTCGTATCCGGCGGGGAAATCCATAATGAAATCGTGCGCACAAGCCGCTTTGGCCGCTTCGACAATTGCGTCTGGCGTAGCGGCCGGCCTACCATAGGCGATATTCTCGGCGATCGTCACCCCGAACAGGAATGGGTCCTGCAGGACGATTCCGATTTGTTGGCGCAAACTGTCAAACGTCAGGCTGCGCACGTCATGGCCGTCGATGCGAACGATGCCGTTGAATGGGTCATAGAAGCGGGGGATGAGATTGGTGATGGTTGATTTGCCACTTCCTGTCGGGCCGATTAGCGCGACAGTCTGACCCGGCTCCACCGCAAAGTTAATGTCGTCGAGCGCCCGCGGCCCGCCCTCATATCCAAAACTGACTTGCTCAAAGGTGACCGCGCCTTGCGCCTCTTGCAGAACGACGGCGTTTTCCTGTTCCTCCACCTCGGTGGGCGTGTCGATAATCTCAAACACGCGTGTGGCGCTGGCCCCGGAAGTGGCAGCCATGTTGACCAGGAAACCCAGCCGCTGCACCGGGCCATTGAGCATCATCACATAGGCCACCATCGCAAAGAGCGACCCGATCGTTACCGTGCCCTCGATCGCCAGCGGGCCCCCAACCAGCAGGAGGAGAAAGATGCTGATCATGAGGATGAACGTGAACGTGGGCCAGTTGTTCGCCCAGATCTTGATAATGCCGAAACGCTTGGTGAACCAGTCTTCGTTGGCCGCGTTAAACTTTCGCAACTCGTCGGCCTCACGCGCAAACGCCTTCACCACCTGGATGCCGGTCATGCTCTCTTGCATGGTGGAGGAAAGCTGGCCCATCTGCTCCTGAACGCGCTTGAAGCGGGGCCGGATCACCATGCCGAAGCGCAGCGTCAGCGCCAGGAGCAGGGCCAGCGGAATCAGCGCGAACAGCGAGAGGCTGAAACTCTCCAGCACCAGTGCGACAATCACGCCCCCGAGCAGCAACAACGTCGACAACAGATCCATCAATCCCATGCCGGCGAAGCGCTCGGTCTCGGTGATATCGCTCGTAGCCCGGCTCATCATATCGCCGGTCTGCGAGCGGTCGTGAAAGGCAAAGGGAAGCCGCTGTGTTGCGTTGTAGAAATGGTTGCGCAGGTCATAGGCGACGCGATGGGTCAGCCACTCACCGTAATAGCGCTGACCGTATGCGGCGACGCCGCGCACTACCGCAATGCCGAGAATCCACCCGGCGGCGGCAAAGAGCGCGGAGGCGCGCTGTCCGCCGATGCCCTGGTCGATGGCGTCCTTCAGTATCTGGGGGATGTACAGATTGAGCAGAGAAGCAAAGAGTACCGAGACATAGGCAAAGGCCGCCTGCTTCCAATAGGGACGCAGATAGCCGATAAGCCGCCGGTAAACGTCTTTGCGGGCCTTCGGTTGTTTGGGAGTTTCCATCTTCATTTCTTTCTCCGCTAAACCGCTGACGTGTATGTGTTTTCTAAACCGCTACAGTAATACTGTGAAACAGTAATACAGTTTAGCAGATCCGGGCGTCGTTGTAAACCCATAGGGGTCACTCTGCAATTACGAAAATGTGATTTCGTTCCCATCGCGTAGGTGCTACGTATGGAGATCGCATGGTTGGCGCGCGGGGCCCTGTCAGTGACGTTGACGAGGGAGCTGGAGGGCGGATGCTGAATCAGTATGAATGTGCGGTATACTGTGCAGGACGGGGGAAGAAGGCATGACAGTTTGCCCTTGCTGTATCCTTGTCTACGTTGGGATTTTCTTGATTTCGAGGTTGCCATGATTGACAGATGGACTAGTGGTGGAGTGCGGATGCTCGCGGCTGTGTTGGACAATCTGATCGATGTGGTGGGCGAGAACGAAAATCACCCCCCGGCCTCCTTGATGGAGGTTATTGGCGTCCTGATCGAGAAATATGAGGACAAATACGTTCCGGAACTGACAGAACTGTAGATGTTAGCTGACGGGAAAATCGATAAGTGAACAAAATATGGCAAGATAACTTTTAAGCCCAATGTCATACCGAAATAGCATTTCGGAGAGAAGTGGTACGGAACGGCAGCAGTTCTGTTGATGGAAGATAGTCGGGCCTTGATGCAGCGGCTTCAAACTTAGAAGACGATTCTGATTTGGATGAGGTGGTTGGGGGGGGACACAGCGTTTCGAGAGCATTTTGAAATTCGTGCGCAACTACCAGAGGAGGACGGCTCTGAAGGAAGCGAAGGCTTACGCTATGAGGTTGCCTGTAGGGTTTATGTCGCAGGCCATGAAGAAGAAGTACTGAATAGCAAGTTTTATGGGGACTCTCCATGAGCAGTCAGGACATCCGCTGGATTCAAAGAGCCAATCAGTTTGACAAGGCGTTCTCCCAATTGAAGGAAGCTGTCGAACTAGCGGGGCGGCGACAACTCTCGCGGTTGGAAGCCCAAGGGTTGATACAGGGCTTTGAATACACGCATGAATTGGCGTGGAAGACACTGAAGGACTTTCTTGAAGCGCGCGGAGTGCGTGAATTGTACGGATCGAGAGACTCGACCCGTGCAGCATTCAGGGCGAGATTGATCGAGAACGGCGACACTTGGATGGATATGATCCAGAGCAGAAACTTGACGACTCATACCTACAATGAGACGACTGCCGCCCAAATCGTTGCTGCGATTCTCGAATCATACTTTGCGGAATTTCAGGCATTGCAGGTCAGACTGACATCTCTGCGACTGGAGGAGGCGTCATGACCACTTCTCCTCGACCTCGCTCGAAAAGTGGTTTGTCCGAGTCCGTAATAGAGAAGATATGCGGCGTCTTCGTCAAGTATCCAGAGGTGGAAAAAGCGGTGCTGTACGGCTCGCGCGCCAAGGGCGATTATTGGAATGGTTCCGACATCGATCTGACCCTCTGCGGCGGCGGCGATTTGACGCTGAGCGTGCGCAACAGAATCGCTGTTGAACTAGATGACTTGCTCCTGCCATACATGATCGACCTTTCGATATTTCGCGACATCAGTGACCCTGACATGATTGCGCACATTCAGCGTGTTGGGACGCCAGTGTATGAAAAGCCACAACAGTTGAAGGACGAGGGGAGCACTGGATAATCAGACAGCATTTCGGAGAGACGGAAAGCTTTGAAGCGCGTAGTGGCTTATGCAATCCGTCTCTGTCAATTACACAGCCCCGATGCTAAAGTGCTCGAATCAGCAGCATACGTATGAACCTGATCCCCTTTGCCCGCAGCCTGATTGCGCTTCTCGGGAGCAGGGATGCATGAAACCACTCCAGCGGAGGAACCATGACTTATAGGGTAGCTATTATCGGACATACAGGCCGGGGCAATTACGGGCACTATGTCGACGAGGCATTTGTCGGCGTGGAGGGCGCTTCTATCGTTGCTCTCGCCGACCCGGATGACTCAGGCCGCCAGCAAGCTATCGAACGCACCGGCGCCGCCAAGGGATATGCCGACTACCGGCAGATGTTGGCGGCAGAGCGTCCCGACATAACCGTCATCGCCACGCGAGAGATCGGGGATCACTATGAATTGGCCATGGCGGCGGCGGCTGAAACCCATATCTACATCGAGAAGCCGGTGGCAGCCTCGCCCGCGCAAGTCGATGAGATGACGGCGGTCTGCGAACGGAACGGGAAACTGCTCATCGTCGCTTGTCCCTGGCGGGGCCATCCCCCCATCCAGCATGTCGCTATTCCCCTCATCAAGGGCGGTAAAATCGGCGAACCCCGCCTCGCCCGCATCCATGGCATGAACGGCCATGAAGGGGGCAACCAGCTTTTCCTCGACCTCTATCCCCACTTTTTCGACTTTCTGTGGCAGGTCTGGGGCCAGCCGCTCTGGTGTCACGCCCACATATCTCAGGATGGCCGCGACGCCACACCGCAGGATCTCATGCAGGGCTCTGAAGGGATGGGATTGGTCGCGGGCAACGGTATACGCGCCTATTATGTGTTCAACGATGGTTTCGCGGCCGACTTTGAATCCTACGAAGGCGACCACAAGGAGCGACCATACCGAATCGACATCCACGGAACCAAGGGCACGCTCTCACTGCCCGGGCCGATGAGCAATCAGCCGGACATCTATTACCACCCGCTCGTCAGCCCCGGTCTCTTCAACGATGACCGCTGGCAGGTTATTGCGGCCGATCCGCCGCCGGACGACTATAAGTGGGTGAACGCCCACCATCGAATGGCGCGCTCGATGCTCGACTTGCTCGACGGGCGGGAACCGGCGTTCCCGCTACTGGATGGGCGTACCGCCCGCCGCCATCTCGAATGGGCCATGGCCGCGCACGCCTCCCACATCGCCGGCGCGCGCGTGGCGCTGCCGTTGGCCGACCCGCACAACCCGTTTGACTCCTGGCGGTGAAAGGGCAGATCAGCCGCTCAATAGGGAGAACACAGTTTAAGGGGCCCGGCTCGAACCGGGCACTAAGGGAGAGAACTTCATGCAACCTTTTCTTGATTCGACCGATATTCTGAACGATGGGGATGAACTGCATCGACGCATGGACCGGGACGGCTATCTGTTCATACGCGGGCTGCTCCCTGGCGCGGTTGTCGATGGCCTGCGCATGCAAATCCTGGAGATCGCGAGTGGGGCCGGTTGGGTCCAGCCTGACACGTCTCTTGCAGACGCCATGGCCGACCTGAACGGTTTCTGCGTCGAACCGGAGCCGGAATACATGCGGAAGTATCACGCCATGTACAAGCTGCCCGAGTTCCACGCCATCCAGCATCACCCTAACCTGATCGGCCTGTTTGAACGCATGTTGGGCGAGGCGGTACTGCCCCATCCCCGCATTATTGGGCGCACGATCTTTCCTCAGCGTGAAGCTTTCACTACGCCGCCACACCAGGACTTTATCCCGATTCAGGGAACTGCGGACACGTATACGGCGTGGATCCCGTTGGGCGAATTGCCCACCGAATTGGGGGGGCTACAGATAGCGGCCGGGTCACATCAGCGCGGCGTCTACGACTTCCAACCGGCGATGGGGGCAGGGGGACTGGAGGTGATCGACCCGCTCGACGGCACCTGGGCCTACAGCCCGTTCCAAATGGGGGACGTGCTCATCTTCCATAGCATGACTGTCCACAAGGGAATGCCCAACAGCTCGGACCGGCTACGGATGTCGATGGATGCCCGCTACCAGAAGGCGAGCGAACCGATTGCGCCCGGCAGCTTGCAACCGCACAGCCAACCCAGCACGTGGGACGAGGTTTACGAGGATTGGCCAGACCTGGACCTGAAATACTACTGGCGCAAATGGGACCTCGAGGTGCGCGAATACGATAACAGCTACCATGACAAGCGCGACGAGATGGCGATAAAGATGGCAAAAGAAGGGGATACGCGCGCCATCTCTACGCTCCAGCGTATCATTGCCCGCAACGAGAACGCTGACAAGCGCCGGGAGGCCGAGGCGTTGCTGGCCGAACTGCAACTGCCGGCCAATGCTTAGCGCCGCGGGGGCGTATCGAGCAGAAGCGTTGCGACTACCAAGGTCGTCAGCTTGTCTATCGAGTTATTCAGAAAGGAAGTGCGCGAAGTAGCACTGCAAACGCTCGGTGTGCAACTGGGCCACGCCGAAAGGGGGTGGAACTGCGCCCGGCTTTTGCCAAGGATGCCGAGTGCAGGCTTGCTGCCGTCATAAAGGGCTCCAGAAGGAAGCCAGCCGAGATAGTCGTGGAAAGACTCAGTCTGACCTGAAGATGTGTGACGCCGAACATATTGTGGATGGCGAAGCTGACCAGATTAGCTTGGGTGCGCCAAAAAGACAATGGGAACTGAACTTTTTCTGGTGGCTTGCTGAGCGTATTTTTGCGAATGGATCCTATGCGTATGCAAGACGCATAGGCCAGTTGGTTTCGCGCATTCACAACTAACGATAACTGCATTTGGGCTTTTTTTTCAATATGCGTTATACTTTTGTACAATTTCGGGGAGTAGCGCAGCTCGGTAGCGCGCTTCGTTCGGGACGAAGAGGTCGGAGGTTCAAATCCTCTCTCCCCGACCAGAATGCAGATTGGTCGAGCCGTCACAAGACTGCTAAGACACCGGTGGTCCGACTGCCCTGCAAATTAACGTACGCTGTGTAGCGAGCCGTCGGGAATGGAGTCTTTCTGCGACGGCGTTTTTTTTCTCGCAGCGATTCCCAAAGAGGGGTAGCGGCAAAGACGCCGATTTGAAGGGCGCAATGATGCCCACAGACAGATATGGATAGCCGGGTCAACAATTGTTCCTCATTGACCGAGCGCGATATTGCGCTACTTTATCGGATTGAAGCAGGTCTGGCCATCACGGCCGATGTCAGCCGGTCCGATGTAATGCTCTGCTGTCTGATGGATCCGCTGGAGAGCCCTTCCTCGCCGATTGAGGTTATAGAGTCACCTGCGATACAGCGCGCTTCGGTGGGTCAAATCCTGGTCGCCCGGCACGCAGCCCCCCATTCGCTATCGTCGATTTACCGAGACGACATGACCGGACGCACTTACACGCTGATTGCCCAGCCAACGGTTTATCGCGCCCTGATGGAAGACCGCAGAAACAGAATGGCCGAGCAGAGAATCCCGCCCGAACGGACCAGCAGCGGCGCTCCGGTAATCCAGCAGGTATACACCGTCCACAATGCGATAAATCAGGCGATTGCGGCCCTGCTTATCGAGACGAATATGATCGAGTACGAACGGCTTCGGCGCCGCGGACGGCCATTTCGCCAAGCCGTGCGCTGGCTGCAAAGAATGGCAGTGCAGGGCGAAATCGAAACGGCTGAGATTTCGGAGGGATTTGGCAGTCTTGACGGTATTTACCTGGTGGATGGACAGTTTTGCATCAGCTATATGAGCGGCATCGCCATGAACTTGTTTCGCTCAATTGGTCTCGTGGCGGACATGCGGGGAAGGCCAATCACCGATCTGGAGGATCAAGACGACCAGGTGGTTAGTCAGGCGATGCAGGCGAACTGTTGCGTGCAGTCTCGCTATGAGCACGAAGACGGTCGCGTCTGGGTACGCACGGCGATTCCCCTGCGCGCGCCACGGGGCAGCTTCTATCTGATGCGGCGGCGCATAGGCCGCCAACTGCCTTGGTCGAAACCGATGCCGACGGAGGAAGAGCCCCAGGTGAACGGGGTATTGGTGGTCGTGCACAATGCTACGGAAACGGTGCAGCGCGAGCGCGAACTTAACGTCAAGTCGGCGATGATCCAGGAGGTGCATCACCGGGTCAAGAACAATTTGCAGACCATTGCGGCCATTTTGCGCATACAGGGCCGGCGGAGCGAGAGCGGGGAAGCTAAGAGGCAATTGACCGACGCGGTCAACCGCATTCTGAGCATGTCGGTGATTCACGAATATTTGAGTCAGGATGAACACCGGCCGATCAACATCCGCGACATATGTCAGCGCATCCTGAGGCAGGCCCAACAGGTTTCGGTAAATCCTGGGCAGCAGGTAAAGATCGCAATGGAAGGGCCCAACATCCGGCTGCCTGCCAGCCAGGCTACAGCCTCCGCGCTCGTTGTCAACGAGCTGTTGATGAACGCAATGGAACATGGACTGCGTGACCGACATAATGGAGAAATTCGGATCGTGCTTGAAGACATGGGGGATGAAGTGCGCATTACCCTCTTGGACAACGGGTTGGGGCTACCCTCCGACTTTGACCCGGACCAAAGCCACAGCCTAGGGCTGCAGATCGTGCATACGCTCGTCACAGATGACCTGAAGGGCGAATTGCAGTTTGAGCGGGTGGCAGGCACCGATAATGGCGCTGCCGAAGGCGCGCACGGCGGCACCCGCGCCATAATTACTTTTCCGAAACGTTCGATCAACGTTGAAACTGTCGCAGGGTAACAGCAGTGGTAGGTGAGAGGCTAACGGCGGTCAGAAACCCCGTTGTTGACAACGAACCACCGGGCCCTCGCATCATTTCTTGGCTTCGACGCTGGATTCAGGGAACTTTTGCGACAGGGGAAAGGGTTAATCTAGAGTAGAAAGGGTCAGACTGTGGAGCGAACGCGCATAATTATTGCCGATGATGAATCCCTCATTCGCATGGACTTGCGGGAGATGCTCACGAACCTGGGTTACCTGGTGATGGGTGAAGCGGGCGACGGCCAAAGCGCAATCAACCTCACTTGGGAACTTCGTCCAGACATCGTGATCATGGACATCAAGATGCCCGACATGGATGGCATTGAGGCTGCCCGCATCCTGACACAGGAGCGCCTGGCCCCGGTGCTGCTGTTAAGCGCGTACAGCCAACAGGAGTTGGTGCAGCGCGCACAGGAGGCCGGCGTAGCGAGTTATTTGGTCAAACCGTTTCGCGAAAGCGATCTGACCCCCGCGATCGAGGTGGCCCTGGCGCGCTTCAACGAGTTCCGAGCTCTGGAAAAGGAGATCGACGACCTGAAGGAGACGCTGGAGACTCGCAAAGCGGTTGAGCGCGCCAAAGGCATTTTGATGCAAATGCAGAACATGAACGAAGCTGAGGCCTTCCGGCGCATTCAGAAGATGAGTATGAACAACCGCAAGCCAATGAAGGCTGTGGCAGAAGCAATCATACTGGCCCATCAGGCCGGCGAATAGCCAGCCATTTCTGCCGGAATTGATCTCTGGTCTACCGGTCACGAGCCACTGCCGTACTATGAAATCTTCAAATGACGGGCCGCCTGAAGCGCGACTCTCGATCATCATGCCGGTCTACAACGAAATTGGCACGTTGGAGGAGATCATTCGCCGCGTGCGCGCGGTGGACCTTACGGTTAAATCCGATGGCGTCACGGAACTGATCGGCAGCCCCGCCCACCTGGAAAAGGAAATCATTATTGTAGATGACGGCTCCACCGACGGCACGCGAGAGATTTTGGCCCGCTTGCAGGCGGAGGAGCCGGAAGATTTGCGTATCATTTATCATGAACGCAATGGCGGGAAGGGCGCGGCCCTACGCACGGGTTTTGAAGCGGCGACCGGCGCGATCTTCGTTGTGCAGGACGCCGACCTGGAATACAATCCCGGAGACTATAACAGGCTTCTCGTCCCCATACTGGAGGGGCGCACCGATGTCGTTTATGGAAGCCGCTTTCTCGGTGGGCCGCGCGCGGCGATGAGCCTCACGCATACTATCGGCAATAAGGGCGTAACCTGGTTTACCAATCTGCTCTACGGTACGGTATTGACCGATATGGAGACCTGCTATAAGTGTTTTCGGCGGGATGTAATCGAAGGGATGACCCTCCACAGCCAGAGATTCGAAATTGAGGCCGAACTGACGGCCAAAATCCTCAAGCGCAGATACTCCATCTTCGAGACGCCCATCAGCTATAACGGGCGCCAATTTCATGAAGGCAAGAAACTCACCTGGCGGGACGGATTCACGGCAATTGCGACGCTCCTCAAGTATCGCTTCAGCGACTGAACTGCGGTGGCTACTCGAGCGCGGTGTTACTAAGCATTAGCCGCTGCTTTGCGATGCGCCGCTTCATACCGCTGCTGTCGGCCGCGACAGTCCTGGCCATTTTCGTCCTGTTGCTCTTCTACCGTCTTCTGTTTACGGATCGAGTACTGGCCAGCGGCGACATCCTCCACTACTTCTATCCTTACCGCGACTTTGCAGCCGCTTCCCTGCGGGCTGGAGACATTCCCCTCTGGAACCCCTACATCTTTATGGGCGCGCCTTTTCTTGCCAATCCGCAAGCCGCGTCGTTGTATCCGCTGCACTGGCCGCTGAGCTGGCTGCCTGTGACGCGGCAGATCTATTGGAGCGGCGCCATCCATGCCTGGATTCTGGCGCTGGGCGGTTACGCGCTGATGCGGCGCTGGGGAATGGGGTGGCTGGCCGCGGTCAGTACCGGACTGGTGTTGGCGGGGAGCGGTTTTTTCGGTGGATTGCTGGGGCATATCAATCAGATGAATGGTGCGGCTTGGTTGCCCTGGCTGCTATGGGCGTTGGAAGGGCGGTGGTCCTGTGAGGAAAAATCAGAAAGTAGCGAGGAAAGGGGTGAGACTTCTCGCTACTCGCTCTACGCGTCGCACGCTTGGAAGTACGCGGCTCTGGTCCTGCTTTTCTCCTTATTCGCGGCATTGACGCTGCTGGCCGGTCACACACAGACGACCTATATCAATCTCTTTGGTGTTGGCGCATGGTTGCTGGCGACGAGCCTACGGGCCTATTCGTACGGTTTTCGCCTCCTCGCCGGCTCGTTCTTCATTTATGTACTGGGCGTTTTGCTGGGTGTTCTGCTGGCTGCCGCCCAACTGTTGCCCACGCTGGAGCTCAGCCAACTCGGGTTGCGCGGCGGGGGCCTCAGCTACGTGGATGTGACCAGCTTCAGCCTCAGGCCGCTGCTGCTTCACTGGACGCTGTTGCCCTCTTACGGGCTGCGCGATCTGAGCGTTGTCTTTGCCACGCTCGGCTATACTGAATTTGTCGCTCATATTGGCGTACTAGGGCTGCTGCTAGCCCTGATAGCAGTGGTCAGCAGCCATTGGTCAGCGGTGGGCAACCGGCCATGGAACATTGCTCACTGGCCTCCTGCCACTCTGTGCGGCCTTTTCTTCGCAGGTCTGGGTTTATTTCTGGCCCTAGGACGCTGGAACCCATTTTCGTTTCTCTTCTATCATCTGATCCCCGGCTTCGATCTGTTTCGCACACCGGCTCGCTGGATGATGCTCTACACGTTAGGTATGGCTGTGCTGGCAGGCGGGGGGGCGGAGTGGGTTAAGGGCAGGTTGACGGCGCTCAGTGGTGAAAAACCTGTCAGGCACCTGTTGTTGCGCGCTGCCGGCGTCCTGCTTCTTGCGCTGCTGGCGCTCGATCTGCTGGCGTCCGCCCGTGCGCTGCCGCATACACAGCCGACCGCGCCGCAGGCGGTCTACGACGTCAGGAGTGCATCTGCGCATCTGCTGACGGAGCCGCGGCGAGCACTCCACCCGTCTGCCGCGGGCCGGCTGCTGAGCATTAGCGAGATTACGTTCGACCCGGGGGACATGCCGGACTGGCGGCGAATCCTGCGCGGCGGGGCGCGCCCACAGCTTAGCGAGGCTGCTTTCACCGAGTTCATCATTGCGCTCAAATCGCAGGAGATCCTGGCGCCGAATCTCTCCCTGCTTTGGCGCATCCCGACGGTAGACGGATTCGACGGCGGCGTGCTTCCTCTGCAACGCTACAACTCCTTCCTGTCGCTGCTGATTCCGCCGGAGAAGCTGGTGCCGGACGGCCGTGTACGCGAGCAGTTACATACAGTTCCCCCGGCCCAAATTCTCGACATGATGGACGTCCGCTTTGTGATCACCGACAAAGTGCGGGATGTGTGGTTCGACGACATTTACTACGACCGCCAGATTGGCGCATCATTAGTTGCAAATGGCTTGGATAGCCCGGCTGATGGCACGGATGGAGTTGGGATTGGCGGCGGGCCGCGGTTGACAGTTGACGCGCCCTACAGTTTCGAGGCCACCGCAGTGGCTGTGGTCGGTTTCGTGACTTCGGACGCTGGCTACGCGGGAGCCCCTGATCTGCCATTGGCCGATGTTATCGCACTGATCAATGGCGAGCGGCGCACGGTAGGCCGTTTGCTGACGGGCAGCCAAGCAGGCGCATTCAGAGTGGCCGGCAGCGCGTCTCCGGCAGCCACTGGCACTGATGCCCCTGTGGCCTTCCGTGATGGAGAAAGCGGACAGGAGGAGTATCTGGCCGTCTTTGCTCTAGCAGAAGCCGTCCGCCTGGATGCGCTGGAGATTTCACTGGCAGTGGAGTCAGCTTCCGCCGGGCTGGCGGTACAGGCGGTGACGCTGATCGACGAACGCACGAAGACGTTTGTGCCGCTGCTACCCAGTGACCGCGGCCGGTTTCAGCGCGTTCACAGCGGAGACGTTAAGATTTACGAGCGGCTCGGAGGCAGTGGACGGGCACAGTTGGTGGAGGCGGTGGAGCCGGCGTCATCGATGGGCGAGGCGATAGCATTGCTGCACGCCATTAATGCGCAAGGGGGTTCTCAAGCTTCGGCGGTCGTCGAGGCCAGTATGGAAACCATTGCTGGCTGGGGGCTTGCAGACCAGGCCGGCACGCCTGCAGGCGACGGGGAGGCGTCGATCGTCTCATACACGCCTGAGCGGGTCGTCATCCGCGCCCGCTCCGAACGGCCGAGTTTCTTGATATTAAAGGATGCCTACTATCCCGGTTGGCAGGCCGCGGTCAACGGGGAGCCGGCGGAGATAGTGGCGACCAATGTATTGTTTCGCGGCGTGCCGGTGCCGGCCGGCGAAAGCGAGGTCGTGTTTTGGTACGGGCCGCAGTCTTGGCAGACCGGTCTGCGCCTCAGCCTGGCAGGCAGCCTGCTCTGGTTGCTGCTGGCATTGTGGACGGCCCGTTGCGCGAGCACAAGGAAACGCTAATACCTTTGCTTCGCGGCCCTATACGCACTGATGTATAATCGAAGCACGGAAAAACCTTGCAGCGCCGGGAATCAACAGAAGGTTTTCAGGAGCCCGTTCTTTGTTTGTGGGAGAGCGGAAAGCTGGAAGCCAGAGGATGCCATTCAGGTCCGGAACCAGAAGTGATAAACGCATTCAATCGTATTGTCGTCGTTGTGCTCTGGCTGCTTCTGCTGGCTGGAATTGGCTATACGACGATCTTTCCAGATAATACCATGAACGCCCTCCTGGGCATCCTGTCGCTGACCCAGGACTTTCTGCGCGTGCAACAGCAGGCGAACAGCATGAATTTTCTGATCGGCCAGGTGGCGGTGGGCATTGTTGTGGTGCTCATTTTCGGCAGCCTGCTGTGGTTGGAGCTATGGCCCCACCGGCCGCGGGGTGTGCGCATGAAAACGGTGAAGGGCAGTTCGGTGGAGTTGGACACTGAAAGCATCGCACGCCGTCTGACCTGGCACCTGGATCAGTTAGCCGATGTAATCACGGTGTTTCCGGACGTAAAATCGCGTGGCAATGCAGTTGACATCCAGTTGGAGGTCGAGACCGCGCCTGATATCGATGTGCCGATGAAGACGGACGAGGTTGTAGAGTCGACGCGGGACATCGTCGAAGAGGACATGGGGCTGCGGCTTGGCAAGTTGGATGTGCGCATGCGCCATCTACCTTTTGAGGATGAGTGGGAAGCGTGAGGTTGAGCGCACTGTTGGAGAGCCTGCTGTTCGTTGCGGTGGACCCGGTTACGCCAGGGCAGCTTGCCCAGGCGTCAGGCTGCCCTGAAGTGGAAGTGAACAAAGCGCTAGCTGCCTTGCAGCAGGAGTATGAGGAGGAGAATCGCGGGCTGCGCCTACAGCGCCGCGATGGCCGTGTCCTGCTTGTCACCAACCCGGCGGCATCCCAGGTGGTGGAGGAGTTTCTCAATCTGGATATGCGGGTGCAGTTCAGCGCGCCGGCGCTCGAGACATTGGCGATCATTGCCTATCTGCATCCGGTGACGCGGGCGCAGGTGGAAGCGGTGCGAGGCGTGGACTGCTCGGGCGTGCTGAGGAAGCTGCTGCAGCAGGGCCTGGTGGAGGAGTTTGACCGCCTGGAAGCACCCGGCCGCCCAATCCGCTACGCGGTGACCGACCAGTTCATGCAGCATTTCGGACTGACCAGCCTGGAGGAGCTGCCCTCTCTGGAGACAGATGTGGAGGCGGCCTCTGCAGAGGTGGCGCAGGGGTAGAGTCGTTAACTGCCAGCCCGTTGACAAAAGTTTACCCGGTTCGGACCGCACTATTGCAGCAGTTTCAAGCGGCTCTTGCTTACGCTTCGCCAATCTCTTTTCCCGCCAATCGTTGCGCAATCCAGTCCGGCACGCGCGTCATGCGACCATCGTTGTCGACGCAGATGTGGCGCGTGCGGCCATCGGCGTAGATAGCGCCCGACTCCCCGTTGCGGATCTCATATTCGAATTCGATTTGACGGCTGCGCAACGACCCCAACCGCGTGATCACCTGCACTGTATCACCAAAGCGGATGGCGCTGCGATAGCGGCATTGCAGGTCGGTGACGGCGAAGTTGTAGCCGGCGCCGGCAATCTCGGTATAGGGCATCCCCGCGGCCGCCATCAGTGCGACGCGCCCGGCCTCGAACCAGACGACATATTCACTGTGGTGGACGACGCCCATCTGATCGGTTTCGGCAAAACGGACGGTTATGTCGAGTGGGACGGCGGGGTGTTCAGTCTTGTCCATTTGCATCTGTCAAGGGATGATCGATCTTGTGTGGATTGGCTCGGATCCAGCGTTGAAAGGCCGAGCGGATGGACGCCAAGTCTCCCAAATCCTCGACGCATACTCGATAGAGCTCTGCCGGGCTGACCTCGTGGTAGAAGTGGATCAACCGGTTCCGGTAGCCTGCCATTTGTACAAGAATTTTTTCTTCGCCTTCGTCGAGGACTTCTCGCTCCGCCAGTAGTATAGCAACTTCTTTGTAGGTGGCCGCAGGAATGCCATATGCCTTGGAAAGAATGTGACGTCCGACATCAAATAGCGCTTCCAGTGCGCGGCGCAGACAAGACTCGGCTGTGTGGACGTTGCGGCTGTCGGCAAAGAAGCTCTCCTCATCGTGCAGGGGTAACCGCTGGATCTGGCTGAACATCCCATCCAGCAGGGACAGGCGTTCGACAATGACACGTCGGGAGAGATAGGTCGGGGTCATTTGGGTATGCCAAGGAGCAGGCGCGCTCTCTCGTCCTCCAAGAACGCGAGATCGCCCTCTTGCCGCAGGATGTAGAGGTCGAAGTTATCGGCCGCGTATTCGCTCTCGGCATATAGCCGTTCGCCATGGACGACTTCGGCCGCCAGAAAGGGGTTGACGTTGTCCAGATTGACTAGATCGATGCGCTCCACACCCAATAGATTCTGCAGTGCCTGCTCCAGCGCGACCTCTGTCTTCCAGTTGAATTCGGTAGTCGGTAGCGGCTTGACGCCCAGATCCACATCCGAGGGCCCGGGGGCTAGGATAGCCTCCGGATCGTTCAGCCATGCCAGCACTTCCTTGGCGCGGCTGCCGAAACTATAGAGGATAGCGACACTGTGCTCACGGCAGATTGCCTCAAGCGCGGCGCGTCGTCGATTCATGGCCATGCCCAGTGTCCTGTACGCATCCTTGCTCCGATTCCCAGACCACTACATATGAATCGCCGAGCCTTCTACGCCGTGGGCCGCTTCCATCACCACTTCGGCCAAGGTCGGATGGGCGTGCACGTTGTGGGCGATCTCGGCGGGTGTAAGTTCCATCATCTGTGCCAGGGACAGCTCCGGCAGCAGTTCGGTTGCATTCGGGCCAACGATGTGGGCGCCGAGGATCTCGCCGTATCTCTGATCGGCGACGATCTTGACAAAACCGCTGCGCACGCCTTGCGCCTGGGCGGCGCCGTTGGGCATGAAGGGGAATTTGCCGACGTTGACCGGGTAGCCTGCCTGCTGCGCTTCGGCTTCGGTCATGCCCATACTGGCTACCTGGGGTACGCAGAAGGTGCAGCGGGGCATAAAGATGTAACGTTCGGCTGGAATCGGCATTGACGCCTGGCCGGCGATGCGCTCGGCGGCGACGATCGCCTGTGCGCTGGCCACGTGCGCCAGCGGCATTTTGCCGGTGCAGTCGCCGATGGCGTAGATGTTATCGCGGCTGGTGCCCATGTACTCATTGATCTCGATGAACCCGTTCTGATCGAGGGCTACGCCGGCGGCGTCGAGGCCGACGTCTTCGGTATTGGGTGAGATACCTATCGCCAGCAGCACCTTCTCGACCTCAATCGTCTGGGCGCTGCCGTCGTCTACGTTTTTTATCGATACTGAGACCGACTGTTCACCGACATCAAAGCCTTCCGTGCGGCTCGAAATCAACACTTTGATACCCCGTTTCTGGAAGGCTCGCACCACTTCCTGCGCTACGTCGGCATCTTCCAAGGGCAGGGCCTGATCCAGCATTTCAACGATCGTTACCTGCGCGCCGTAGGTGGCGTAGATGTGGCTCAGCTCCATGCCGATTGGTCCTGCGCCGACAACCAACAGTGACTCCGGGATCTCGGTCAGGCGGATGGCATGGCGATACTGAAGAATACGATCGCCGTCGGCTTCGACGCCGGGCAGATCGCGGGCGCGGGCGCCGGTTGCAACCACGAAGTTTTGCGCGGTCACGGAACGCGGCTCGCCGTCCGGGTTGAGCGGGCCGGCGCTGACCTGGACGGTGTGGGCGTCGGTGAAGCGGGCATGCCCTTCAATGACGTCGATGTTGTTCTTCCGCATGAGGAAGCCAACGCCCTTTGTCTGGCGGTTGACGATCTGCAGGGAGCGCCCGACTGCCGCGCCGTAGTCCACCTGCAGATTGTCAAAGGTGAGACCGAACTCCTGGGCGTGCTGGAGGGTGTCCAGCACTTCGGCGCTCTTGATGAGCGCCTTCTTGGGGATGCAGCCCCAATTCAGGCAGACGCCGCCAAGATGTTCGCGTTCGATGAGCGCGGTTTTCAGATTCAACTGTGCGGCGCGAATCGCCGCCACATAGCCGCCCGGCCCGGAGCCGATTACGATCAGATCATAGTCATAGTTGCTTGCCACAAATTCCTCCGCTAACTCCAGTTGCCAGTGGCTGGTGAGCACTGGTAACTGCGGTATTTTGAAAGGTTAAGCGTTTGGTCAGGCGCCCCAGGATTCCAGTTTCTTCACCACACTGCTCAGGAATCTGTCGGCGCCGAGGCCGTCCAGAATCCGATGATCAAAGGCCAGGCTCAGGTAGCACATCGGGCGGATGGAGATGGTGTCGTCGGCGCTGGGCAACAGAGGATCGGCGGGAGGGGCGTCTGCGCTGCCGGCAGAGTTCACGACCGCACGTTTGCTGATCTTGCCAATTCCCAGAATGGCGGCCTGTGGCTGGTTGATAATGGGTGTGCCAAGCAGGCTGCCGCTGGTTCCGTGGTTGGTCACGGTAAAGGTGCCGCCGCGCACTGCATCGGGCGACAGCTCGCCGCGGCGGGCCTGCTCAGCCAAGTCGTTAACGGTACGGGCGAGCCCCTGCAGTTTGCGTTCGTCGGCATCGCGGATGACGGGAACGACCAGACCATCGGTCACGGCCACGGCGATACCCACATGGATGCGCTGGCTCAGGGCCAGCCCCGCGTCGGTCCAACGGCTGTTGACCGTGGGATGGTCTCTCAGCGCGGCGGCCACCGCGGCCACAAAGTAGGGGGTGAAGGTCAGGCTGATTCCATTTTGCGCTATTTCCTCTTTGTGGGCCGCCCGGTGGCGCACGACGGCTGTCATATCGGCCTCGAAGATGGTCACCACGTGGGGGCTAGTGCGCACGCTGCGGGTCATGTGTTCGGCGATGGACCGCCGCATGTTGGAGAGCGGTTGCAAGATTTCATCTTCGCCGGGGGCGGCGCGGACAACAGGAAGCGCTGCGGGCGATTGACGACTGCGCGCGTCGATAAAGGCAAGCAGGTCCTTTTTGGTGACGCGCCCCTGGCGCCCGCTGCCCGGCACCTCGTCCAGATCGATGTTGTGTTCGGCGCTGATACGTGCTACGACAGGGCTGACGAAGGCACGGCCCTCGGGTTTGGCGGCGGAAGCAGCTTTTGCCGGGGCGGCGGGAGGCGTGGAAGAGGAGGGCTGCGGAGAAAGGGTATTGCCACGTGCTCCGCTCTCTTTATCCTCCTCTGCTTCCTCCGGCGGATCCTGAAGGTCGTTCTCTTCGTCCTTTTCGCCGATGTATGCGATGACGGTGCCAACCTGAACCGTTGTTCCTTCGGCGGCCAGGATCTTAAGAAGAATGCCGGCGGCGGGCGCGGGCACTTCGGTGTCGATTTTGTCGGTTGTGATGTCGAGCAACGGCTCCAGCCGCTGCACCGGATCCCCAGGCTGTTTGAGCCAGCGGGCGACGGTCCCTTCGACCACGGTCTCGCCCAGTTGGGGCATCTTCACTGGAGTTGGCATAGCTAACGCTCCGACTGCAGTGTCCAGCGGCCGGTAAGTGGTTGCCAGTACCGGACACTGGACACGGATCGCCGCTCAGACCATAGGTGTTTTGCGCTGGACAAGTTGCACGGTTACCTGCCAAGGATCGCGCAGGAAACAGAGCTTATCTCCGGTTGGGGTGTTGTTGATCTCGCCGTCTGGCGTAGCGCCGGCCTGAATCAGGCGGTCGCGTTCGCTCTCCATGTCGTCTACGCTGAAGGCAAAATGCAGGTTGAAGGGGTTGATCTGGGCAAAGTCCAGATGCTCCATTTCTTCATTGCTGTACAGTTCCACCATGCTGCCGTTGTCGTCGTAGACGAAATTCATGTATGGAGGAACATCGCCGGCGGAGACGATACTCAGTCCCAGATGTTCTTTCCACCACTGTGCCTGCTCGCGGACGTTCGGTACGTTGATCGCAACATGTTCAAGATTCATTGTAGTGCTCCGTTGGAAGATGGTTAAACGATAGCTCTAAACTCATTTGGACCGACTGTTCAGGACTTCAATCCCGAAGGTGGGCCTGGTATTACGTTATTGCTCACAGCAGCGAGAAGCCTTCGGCACAGGGTAGGGCGCTTACCGAAGCTCGGATGGCGGTCACAGCGAATCTTTCGCGCTGCCGCGGCGTGCGCCGAGGGGACAAACGGGCGCTAGTTCATGCGCCTGCGATTCGGTCAAATCGAGTCGGTTCCCGTTCCATTTCTGCCTGGACAAATCGCTGTAGCAGGATGGATTTGACTTCGGAGTAGGCCGGATCGTCCCAGCGATTGCGGCGCTCATCAGGGTCTATTTGCAGATCGAACAGTTCGCCGTAGGCGTGTCCCCGATAGATAGTCAGTTTGTAGCGATCGTCGACCAGTGTGCGCAGGTGCAGCGCAGTGGGCTGGTGGCGGTTTTCGACCAGGACGTGGTCACGCGCTGCGTCGGCCGCGCCGGTCCACACGGGAAGCTGGTCGGCGCCCTGCATCTGGCCGGGAATGTCGATGTCTGCCGCGTGCAGGAAAGAGGGCGCCAGGTCGACAAGCGATTGGAGCGAGTTGTTCACCGCACCGGCGGGAACCTGATCGGGCCACCGGACCAGGAACGGCAGGCGGATCAGATCTTCGTAATGAAAAGCGCCTTTTGCGATCAGTCCGTGCTGACCGAGAAAATGGCCATGATCGGTGCTGAAAACGACGAGCGTATTGTCGGCGATGCCCAGTTGATCCAGCTTGTCGAGGATTCGCCCGATCTCGCGGTCCATGAGGCTGACCATGCCGTAGTAGACGGCCATGTCCTTACGCAGCGCGGCCTGGTCGTGCAGGTGGCTGTTGAAGCCGTGATTGCCGTAGGCGGTTTCCTGCCAGGCGGAGAAGTCCGGTTGGCGCTGTTGCGTCTTGGCAAAGTGGGGCGGCATCGCATCCATTTCGCCCGGCTCCAGCCTACCCGGTTGCATCTCTTCGGGATCGTACATCGACGCCCACGGTTCGGACACGAGGTAGGGGGGATGGGGATCGTGGAAGCTGCTCCAAAGGAAGAAGGGCTTGCCGGCGGCGGCGCTGCGCTCTATGGCCGCGATCGAACGCTCAGCGGTCCAGACGGAGTAGTGGTACTCTTCCGGCAGGTCCCAGGCGTGTTCTCGTTTGGCCGCACTGGGGTCGGGCGGCCAGGACTGGAAGAAATCCTGCCAGTTGGGCAGCCCGTTTTCCTCCATCCAGATGCCGTAATGTTGGCCGGCGTGGGCTTCGTCGGCGTGGTTGCGCGCCACCTCTACATGTTGAAAGCCGTACCACGGCCCTTGGAACTCTCGCCAGAAGTCGAGGTCGCGCAGGGTAGGCTGGCATTCGAGAGAGGTCTGTTCCGGGCGCGAGGCCAGCGGCTGAAAATGGGCCTTGCCGATCAGGGTCGTGTCGTAGCCGTTCTGGTGCAGCAGGTCGCCGACAGTGGGTACGTCTTCGCCGAGCTTGACGCCGATGGTCCAGCAGCCGTGCCAGGCTGGGTACTGGCCGGTGATGATGGTGGAACGCGAGGGCGAGCAGACGGGATTGTTGCAGTAGGCGCGGTCGAAGCGCGCGCCTTCGCGGGCAAGCCGGTCCAGCGCGGGTGTCTGGAGTCGGGGATTGGTTACGCCGAGGGTTGAGAAATGCTGCTGATCGCTCGTGATGAGCAGGATGTTTGGTTGCTTTACCGCTTCGCTATTTGCGTGCAATTGGGGTGGAGTGGACACGTGCGGTCGCCTTGGAATTGAACTTCCTTATTTGGTGGCAATCGTATCATATGCTGCAGGGGCGCGCTAGTCAGTGAGGTGCTGGTGTGCATCCTAAAGAGAAGTTCAGGTCATGATAAAATCTAGTTCGCGGCAGCAGAATTGGTGAATGTGGAGATCGTATTTCGTTAGATGGAATTGCATTCCAGGGTCGGACGTCTGTGCTATACTGCTACTTGGTAACCCCGGTGGCTGGTAACCTATGCAGCTGAAAACATGCGGCTGCCGGCCACTGCGGAATTCTTCATAGCCCGGCAGCTACCAAGCCTAATTCAGTGTTGGAACTCAAACCATAGTCTCGGACACCATGTGGTCTTCTATCGTCGGGTGGCTGGTCGACAGCCGTCACCTTGCTCGAGCCGCACTGCTGCGATGAAGGCGCACCGTTCGTGAGAAGTGGTTTTGGAGGGGGGCGTTGCGGGGGCGCAGCCCCTGCACAAGGGAGGGCCGAAGGCCCGACCGCCCAAAAAAAACTGTGGAACATAACCGGAGACGCATTTGGATTCCAAGGGGCGGCTAACATGTGCGGGCGGGGAATGGTGATAGCTGCGTAGTTACTTTACCCGAAGCAACCGACAAAACAGCGAAGAGCGAGGAGAAGATGACACAGACAGTTTTGCAGAGTGTGCAGGCCCACTGGCAGGATCTGCGGGGGCGCACCTATGATTTGATGGATGTTCTGGCCGATTCCGACCTTGACGCCCGGCTGCCATTTGCCGAATCCCAGAATATCCTCTATCAGTTCTACTGTATGTTGGGCACACAGGAGAGTTGGCCGCCGGTCCTGCTGGAAGGGCGGATGACGGGCTGGGATTGCAGCCTGCAACCGGCGCCAGCCGGCGAGGTGCTGCCGGTTGAACGGGTGCGTCAGGGGATGGAGGCGGCGGACGCGGACCTGCGGGCCGCGTTCGAGCAGGTGGACTGGTTGCATGTCTTTGAGGACGGCACGACGCCGTTGGCCGGTTACTATCGACTGGTTGAGCATGAAGCCCACCACCACGGCCAGCTGATCAACCTGATTTACGCCAACAACCTCCCTATTCCCGACAGCTGGGCAGATTCCTGGGCGCTTACGCGCGACGAATAGGGCTGATCGGGGCACTACTGCTGCGCGCGTTGCAGAGTGCAGGTAAGTGGGCAAAGGGATTCGGGTACGGCGGAGATGAGGTACAAAAGAAGAGCGGTAGTCTCACCTGGAAACTGCCGCTCTTTATCTTTTTTGTGTAACTAATGTAAGTTCAATTTGATACCAAGAGTTTTTCGTAATCTGGGTCGAGTTCAAATTTAGGCCATAGACGAGTTACGACCTGGTAGGGATGGGCATTGATACGGTCGATGAAGGCTTTGCAGGCATCGAATAGTTGACGCATGGATAGATGGCAGTGGTTGTGCGTGACTTCTTCTCGCATCCAGCGCCAGAGATTCTCAATCGGATTGAGGTCGGGACTATAGGCAGGCAGCGGGATGAGAGTGAGGCCGAGTTTGGCGGCAGCAGCCTGAACGGACTTTGCTCGATGCCAGGTGGCGCCGTCCCAAATGATGACGACTGCGCCCGGCTCATCTGCCAGCCATTCAGCCATGCGCTGCAAGAACTGAATCGTGTGTTCTTTGTTACAGTTGCCCTCGTTCCAGATGAAACACTGTCCGGCGCCGAAATCGTAGGCGCCATACCAGTTAATGCGATCGGAGAGCGGAGCAGAGTCACTCATACGCCAAGCAATCTTGTTCTTTGCGGTCCAGGTGTAGCCCAAATCCATATCACGATGGATGTGGGCTTCATCAATATAGACCAGACGGAGCTTCTGGCGACAGAGTTGCTCATACAACTTTTGAAAGCGTGCTATAAAGGCCGCACGTTTCTGTGGGTCGGCTTTCTTGAGCACTTTTTGGCACTTTTTCCAGCGCAACTGCGCTGCTTGCACAATCCGGTGCAGCGTGCTGCGAGCGAGGTCGCAATCCATGACTTGCTTGAGCCAGCGCCGCAGCTTTTTCAACGTCCAACCATGACCGGGCAGTCCATGCTCGACAGGCTCGGTCTCGCAGACAACGCTCACGAGTCGCTTGACCTGCTCTGGGCTAAAAAAGGGCGACGTCCACCCGTATGACGATAGAACACGCCCTCGGGTCCCAACCGATTGTAGTCATGTACCCACTTGAGGACTGTCTCCTTGGTGCGTCCGATTTCCCGCGCCCAAGCACAGGCACTCGTTTGCTTATCTGCAATCATATACAGAGCCAGAAAACGTTCCCGGCTGCGTACATCTTTGGCTTCCACCGACAACACGCGCAGATCGGCCAAAACCTGGCCCCATTTTTTCATATCCGGTCGAACCATCTTCGCTCTCTTTCTACATTAAGACTGAGACTGTCTAATGGTTCTACCACATCTCAGAAACCCTTGACCAATACTCTTGGTCTCAATTGGGATCTACATTACTAAGCCGTATACAGTGCCTGTCTTGACCAGCCCATTATCCCGGCCGCCATTCAGGCTATCTGATTGCGTATTCGGTTGGCGGCAGCCACGTTGCTGGAGCGGCACCGCTGGAATGGGCACACACGGTCGGTGAGCGATGGTTTTGTAGGGGGGCGTTGCGGGGGCGCAGCCCCTGCACAAGGGAGGGCCGAAGGCCCGACCGCCCAAATGCAAAGAGAGAGTATGGAGGAGAGAGTAGACAGCTCCGCTCGCCTCATTCAGAATCGCAAATTAATTCTGGCTGAGTAGTTTCTTTTTTGTTAGCAACCAGCCGCCCAGCGCAGCGGGCCTACGCCCTTTTACAAAGGGTAATACAGCATCGCTACTGCAACTGCAGGAAGGCGATCGAGGCCCAGGTGGCTCCTTCCACATCAGTGCCGACCAGTAGCGCCCATTCGCGATCCTCACTGTAGCCGAGAATATTGTACCTTTCGCCATTTTGGACGTAGCCTACGATCGGCGCCTCCAAGGTCGGTCCGCCGCGCAACCGCAGGCGCCCCCCCTGGCCGGTGGCGATGGTGGCGCGGCCAAATTCCACTCTCAGTTCTATGTCCCGCAACTCGACCAGCGAGGACGAAATCCAGACCGGCTCATCTATGTTGGGGAAGAAGATGGCAATCCACATCTCGTCGGAGCTGAACCCGGCGACAGGATAGGCTTCGCCGACGGAGACTCCTGCGAGGACCTCGGCGATGGCTTCCGGCTTGCTGCGCACACGCAGATTACGGGTCGTGACGATCGCCAAGTGTCTGGTGACTTCGCCTAACTGCAACAGCGGTTCATCGGTCGGCGTTGTCTCCGGTACAGCCTCGGCAACTTCTTCCTTTTCCTCGGAGATGGACATTTCGCCGATAGTTACCGTAAAGATCTGGTTGATCGGCTCACCGTCCTGCAGCACCGGCATATCCGAGCCGGGGAATTCGAAGACGTCAAACACGCCGCCGTCTATATGGAGCATGGCATAGAGGGTTTCCGTGGCGGCATCGACATCGATCGCCACAGCCAGGTCGGTGGTGACCCCGGCCCTCAGGGGAGACTGTCCGATGATCGGCCCAAATGATCCGGCATCGTCAACGTGGATGACTATCCAGCCATCCAACTGGGCCACAGCTTCCGCAATAATGACCTTGCCTTTGATCACTTCTTGCGCGTGGACGGTGATGCTCGGTTGCAGATCATCGAACGACATTGCTGCCTCTTCGGTTTTCTCCTCGTCGGTGGTTTCGGCGACCATCTCGCCGTCGTCGGCCGTCTCTTCTTCGGCGGCTGTCTCCTCGGCCATTGCTTCGCTTTCAAGCACAAGCAGATCGGCGGCGTCACCACTCAGCGTAACATCTTCCGCCCAGATCCAGCCGATTCTCTTTACATCCGGCACCTCCACATTCAGCCAGCTGCCATCCTCGGTCCGGCCGAGCACGGTGATGACATCGCCCTTGAGCAGGCCGGCGATTATCGGCGTTTCTGCATTGGCCGCCTGGCGCACTCGCAGGGCGTTGACAGCTACCGTTGCCTCCAAGATCACCGTTTCCGGCACGGCTGGCTCTGAGGCTTCTTCAGCTACAGGAGGCGCGACGGGAGTCAGGATCAGGGTAATATCTCCCTGGAAGGGATAACAGCTGCTTATCAAAAGGGGCAGAATTGCCAGTGCCCCTAACAACGAGATGCGAAAGCGATTAGGCATAGTTCCTCCCAAACTTGCGTTCGCCCGCCGCCCAAGAGATGGGACGCGGACTCGGGGGCGGGTAATGGGAACAGGTGTATTGTCTACTTTGACAGATGAGTGCGAGCGTTCAGCATTCGAGCCGCGCGCCTATCAGGCAGCGACGGATTTAATTATTATGGCACGGTGAAAGAAACGCTGTCAAATGATTTTGGCACATCTGCTTATGCGGTTACGTACCGTTTTAGGGGTGAATGTGCGGCGCGATCTCTACGATTGGCGGGCACAGATCGTACTGGGGACAGGATTGGTAGCGCGGGTAAGTTTGTCTGAAATGTGATCTGCGGGATTACACGCGTACGTGAGGCTGAGAAGCGAGTATCTTCTAAACAGGTAAGGGAAAAACGTCCAGGATTCTCTCTTTACCCTTATATGTGACATTGAGCGGGTGGAAACTGGTCGAGGAGACCCCTTCGAAGTGTTAGGCACCGGCGGGGGCCGTTCCCGCTGGGAGGATCCAGGGAGCGCCTTTGGGGAAACTAATACAGATACCCGCGCATAAGAGCTCTACTCGTAGCCAAAGAACAGGTCAAGGGCGTCTTCTGAGCAGACTTCATTATCGCTCAGATTCATCTCGGCATTTTATCAATAAAATATCATTTGACAGAAAAACGCGAATCACTATACTTAACGTATTTGCATCCCCTGACACGTTGACAACACGCTGTCCAACTTTGACGCCGCGGAAACCTGTGCAAAGTAGCTATCCAGGTTCGAAGACTGCGCTGCTCTCGCAAAGTTGAAAATAGGTGACTGGCATCCATCGCGCGATCAGTTCCTGACATGAATTTTCCAGCCAGCGGACGCCGCTTCGGACCCTAAGAGGGCTTTTTCAGCCCCTGAACAGCCAAGTTCTCTAGAGAAGTGCATAGCTCCTTCATTCCACTGCGATGCTAAACGCCGTAACGGAGATTTAGCAGGGAACCACCTATCGCTCATTTTTTTCGGTCTGAGAAAGGAGAAATACGAAGCCGGGCAGTGACCCCTGACAGACCGGGGCCGTGGCATCAGTTGAAACCGCCGAGAGTGCAGGATTTGGCTCTCCTGATGGAGACGAATGACTGACCACTTGATCAGTCTGTGTCGGACCCGACGCGCAGGGAGCATGGTTAAGAGTTCAGTTCAGCGACACCCTTAGAAAAAAGGAGAGGAGCCATGATGTTTGTGAAACGATTTCGGGTCATTGGCATACTGCTGGCACTTGCGCTCGTGGCGTCGGCGTGCGTCGCCGCCCCGGCCGCAGAAACAGGCCAGGACATGCCGGCTGACGAAGCGATGGATAGTGGCGAATCAGGAGCTCTGACAGGCAAGCTCATTATGAACCCTGGATCCTACTATCCTTCTGAAAGCATGGAGTGGAGCGAAACCAACCCCAATCCCCACAACATGATCCTTACGCTGATCGAAGAGTACCAGGCGTTGAATCCCGGCGTGGAGATTGAGTTGGTTCAACCGCCCCCCGGCGATGTCAGCAGTCGCGAGTATATTGTCACTAATATGACTGCCGGCACGATTCCCCACGTTGTCTATACGCTGACCCGGGACCAGGTAGAGGAGATCGGAAAGGACTGGTGGGTCAACCTGGATTCCTATCTGGACAAGCCGAATCACTACGTCGAAGCGGGGGAGCCAGGCAGCGAGCGCTGGCTGGATCTTTTCTACGAGGTGCCGTTCCAGGCAAACCGCATATTGGGCTCTCATTACACGCTCAACTACTCGATTGTGACCTCGATGATGTTTTACAACAAGGACATCTTTGCCGAAGTTGGGGTCGAGATACCCACGACGGTAGCAGAGTTGCTGGCTGTTTTTCAGGCGTTGGAAGATGCCGGCCACACGCCCTATGGAGGCATCGGTTCGTGGTTCATGTATGAGACGCTGGGACAGTTGGGCGGCAGCATCATGGCGGAGTTGACACCCCAGGTAAATCCTGACGGTGGTCCGGCTAACTTTGAGGAGGTAGCCTGTGCGATAGACAGAGGCATTTTCCGAGCCGAAACCCCTGAGTACCGGGAATGGATGCGCCTGATGAAGGAGGTTGCCGCCTACCGTACGCCGGACTGGACCGACAAGAACGCCAACGCGATCACGAAATGGCTGCAGGGCGATATCGTGGTGGTAGAAGATGGGAGTTGGCGAGTTAAGCAGAATAAGCTGAACCCGAACATCGAATTTGAATGGGGGATGTTCTATGCGCCCAAGTGTACGGCGGAGAGTTCACCGGTTTGCACCGGAACACCTGCGCCGCCTATTGGTGGTGCGCCGGGCGGTTTTGCGATCACGAAGACCGCTGTTGAGGATGGGGTTGTCGATCTTGCGGCCGATTTCCTCATGTTTTTGAGTGCTCCACAGAACGCCGAGCGTCTGATCAACGATCTTGGCAACGTCTTGCCGATCCAGAAAGGGGCAACGCCCGCAGATCCAGATCTGATTGCGATTCTGGAAAATCTCCAGGATCATGAGGGCGAAGCCGCAATGTGGACCTATTATGACAAGACCAATCTTGAGTCTCGCTTGGAGATCTGGGATATAAAGAACTCATATATCCTCGATCTAGTTTCGCTCGACGACGCCGTTGTACAGATCGATGAGAACATGACGTTGTACGCGTCCGATTTCATCAGCGACAACGAAGTGGACTGTGCCGCGCTTGGTTTTGAGTAGGTAGTTCCCACCACGTATGGGTCTATTGATATCCTGGTTTGTTGGTCGGTTCAGGGGTGGCGCATCCGACCAACAAACCGGCCAAGCAGCAAAGTTGCCATTGAAGTCAGGGCAACCTCAGACCACACCGCTCGCCGGCCAGGGGAGGGTCGGGGTAGGGCGCGGCTTGGGGCAACGCGTTCGTCACGCGTTGCCCTTTTACGCTGTCCTGCTGCCCACCTTGCTTGGTCTGCTTGTCTTTGACTACTACCCCGCGTTTCTTGCCGTCTACCACTCCTTCTTCGAATGGGACATCGGACTACCTGCCAAATGGATCGGTGTGGACAACTTTGTGCGCATGTTTACCCAGGACAGGACCTTTGTGCGCTCGCTGAGAAACGTGGGCATCATAACGGTCTGGATCGTGTTTCAGGCTACGGTGATCCCTATGATTGTGGCGGAGCTGATCTTTGCCGTCAAGAGCATACGCTGGAAGTACTGGTTTCGCATCGGCATGATTTTGCCGGCCATCATCCCGGGTATTGTCCTGTTTCTGCTGTGGCGCTTTATCTATGACGGCTCTGTCGGATTGCTCAATGCGTTTCTGACCGGCATCGGATTGGAAAGCTGGACCCGGGTGTGGCTGGGCGACCCCAGGGTTGCGATTTGGGCACTCACCTTTTCCGGTTTTCCGTGGGTGAACGGTGTGAACACCTTAATCACGCTGGCAGGGCTGCAGAATATCAACGCAGAGATACTGGAATCGTCGGAGTTGGACGGCGCCAGCAGGTTACAGAGGATCTGGCGTTTGGACATTCCCTTGGTCTTTGGCCAGATCAAGCTCAATCTTGTGCGTGCGATCATTGCCAGCATCCAGATATTTGAGGTTGTCTTCGTGATGACCGAAGGCGGGCCGATCAAGTCGACCATGGTGCCGGGGCTTTGGCTATACTACAATGCTTTCAACTACCATCGCATGGGGTATGCCTCCGCCATCGGTGTTTTCATTTTCGTCACGATTTTGCTTCTGACTCTACTAAGCATGCGGATTTTTCGAGAGGAGCGAGCCTGAGGAGGCGTGCGAAGAGATTGGCTGTCTCCGTTTTCCAGTCCTGAATATGACCGCGAAATGATCATTGGAGCCCGCCTTAATTCAACCGCCGCCAAGTCCGCAGGGATGCGGTCAGCAGCGGTCTAACTCTGCTCCAGGGAGGACCTGTTGTGAGTACAGCCCAAGCATCCGGATCTGGACCACCAGTTGCCAGAAGCTGGCGCACGATTGCGATTCGTTGGGGGCGCCAGTGGCAGATTCCGGTCATTGTCATCCTGATAGTGTTGATGGTGGCGCCAATGCTACTGGCGCTGTTTATCGCCGGCAAGTCGCGGGCGCAGTTTGACTTCAACCCATGGGGCCTGACGTTCCCACTTTACTATGACCAGACCTTTTCCGCCGCTTGGCGCGTCGTCTCGCAATCGATTCTGAATAGTGTAATCGTGAGCACGGTTTCCTGTGTGGGGGTGCTCTTTTTCGGCTCGTTGTCGGCGTATGTGTTCGCGCGCTTTGACTTTCTGGGCAAGGACACGGTGTTTGTATTAATCCTGTCGCTGCTGATGATTCCAGCCATCCTGACGCTGGTGCCGCGCTTTGTTGTGATACACAAGCTAGGCCTGTTTCAGACGATGTGGGCATTGCTACTGCCATACATCGCCGCGGGGCAAGTGATGGCGGTCTTTCTGATGCGTACATTTTTCAGTTCGATTCCGTCAGAGTACTTCGAGTCGGCCCGTATAGACGGCGCCAGCGAATTCAGGTGTTTCTGGAATATTGCGCTCCCACTCTCCACGCACATTGCGGGAGTGGTGGCCATCTTGCAGGTTCTGGGCACGTGGAATGATATCTTCTGGCCCTATCTGACAATCGGGAGTAAGAAGGAGTTGTTCACGATTCCGGTTGCGCTACTGATATTCAATGATCAACTCGGACAACAGATCGGCACGCAGATGGCGGGCTATCTTATCGCATCGTTGCCTTTGGTGCTCCTGTTTGCCTTCACCAGCCGCCTGTTCGTCGAAGGTCTGACCGCAGGCGGTCTCAAACTATAGCGTTGAACTCACCCTATCAAACCAAGGACGACAAAATGAATACGGTACGCGATCGAATGTGGATGTGGGGCCATGAGGCTGGCAGTCATAACACAGGATGGGATATTTCAGTTTCCTCGCGCATCACGCCGGTGGAGGCTGCGTTCTATATGGACGTGCCCAACATGATTATGGTGCGCTACCATGACAAGCCGGAAATGCCGTTCGACCAGTATGCGATACCTTTCCGGAGGCTGAAGCAGGTCTTCTGGTCGGTGGTTGGCGGCGCGGGGCGTTCTTCGGAAGAGGAACGCGAGCATGTGCTGGCGTTGGCGGCACGCAATCCGAACATCGTAGGCGTATTTATGGATGACTTTTTCAGACGGGCACAGGGTGAGGGCGCTCTGGGCGTCCTGTCGGTAGAGGAACTACAGTCGCTGCGCGATCAGTTCGAAGTCGGCGGGCGCAGGTTGGAGTTGGGCGTTACACTCTACACGCATCAACTCGGGATGCCCCTGGCAGCCCATCTTGACCTATGTGATTGGGTCTCCCTGTGGACGTGGGAGGCGCCCGAGCTCAAGGACCTGGAAGCGAACTTCGCCCGGTGCGAAAGCCTCACACCCCATAGCCGCAAGCTGCTAGGGTTGTACATGTATGATTATGGCCTTCACCTCCCCATGCCTCTGGAGGCGATGCAGATGCAGTGTGAAACGGCCTTGGATTGGCTGCGCGGCGGGAGGATCGAAGGCATGATCATTCTGGCAAGCTGTATCTGTGACCTGGACCTGGAGACCGTGGAATGGACGCGGAATTGGATCGCAGAAGTGGGTGACGAGGAACTCGCTTGACAGCAGTCCCAGTGCGCAGTCGCTGGAGACCAGTCACCGGTCCGACCTGGGCCCGGGTTCGCCTGTTGACGCGGTCAGGAATTGGACATTCGGCGTCGGATGAATCGTCTCATCTCCGCACAATCGTGATATAGTTACCTTGCTTGGAACGTATAAGAAGCAGTTCTACTTTGGGATGACGCCCAGGGGAACTGTGCCATGCCCAAGACGTCCTCATTGGTTGTTGCGCAGCCGCTTCGGCAATTGAGGGCGGTCAGAAAATGGGTATCTGTTATGGAGGCAGAAGATGACCACAGCGACTGAATTCAGGGAACAGAATGCACTGCTCGATGATCCGCGGGCGCTGCGCCAGCAGATGGCGACCGATGGCTTTCTGTTTTTTCGCGGCCTGGTGCCCGCGGATGAGATCGTGGCGCTGCGGCGCCAGATCCTGCAGATCTGCGACAACTACGGCTGGATAGAACCGGGGACGGAGTTAATGGACGGCATCGCCGACCCCTCGGCGGACGGGATGGAGCCCTTCTGCGGCGTAGGCGTGCCGCCGGCAGCCTATGGTGACGTGCAGCGCCTGGAATCGTTCCATCGTCTGGCGCACAATCCGGTTCTGGTCGACATGATGGGGAAGCTGTTTGATGAAACGGTGCTGGTACACGCCCTCAAGATTGCGCGCGTGATGATCCCGGCGAAGGGCAACCCGCCGACGCCGGCGCACCAGGATTTTATCTTCATCCAGGGCACAAAGACGGTCTATACTTGCTGGATGCCGCTGGGGGACTGCCCGCGGGAGCTGGGCGGGCTGAGCGTATTGCGCGGTTCGCACAAGAAGGGCGTCTTTCCGGTGCGGGCGGCAGAAGGCGCGGGCGGCCGCCATGTCATCTTCGATGAGGATACTCCGCAAGACTGGTTCGAGACCGACTTCCAGATCGGTGACGTGCTGGTCTTCCACAGCCTGACCGTTCACAAGTCGATTCCGAATCGGACGGAGAACCAGATCCGGCTGTCGACAGATTTCCGCTATCAACCGCCCTCATTGCCGATTGAAACGAAATCGATCACACCCCACTGCAATGTGCTCCCCTGGGAAGAGATTTATGAAGATTGGGAGTCGAAGGATTTGCAGTACTACTGGGAGCAGTATGATCTTGACTTCCAGGAGCATGACGCCTCGCTGGTGGAGGTCCAGGAGGGGTGAAGGGCTGATGGCGAGTCGTGAGGAGCGAGAGGAAGAGCATGTCTAGACCGATCGGGTTGCACCCTGAGAATCCCCGTTATTTTGAGTACAGGGACAGGCCGCTGGTACTGATTACGGCGACCGAGCATTACGGCGCAGTGGTCAACCGCAACTTCGATTACGTCGCCTATCTGGACGATGCGGCCGAGAAGCGGCAGACGCTGAGCCGCTGCTTTCTGCTCTTTCGGGAGCTGCAGGTTTTCGATCCGGCTACGCAGGTGAAGCCGATCAACCCACATTCGCCGTGCAAACCGTTGCCGGGCGAATATCTGTCTCCCTGGATGCGTAGCGGGCCAGATTTTGCCACAGACGGCTATCCCAAGTTTGATCTGGACCGGTGGAATCCGGAATACTTCGAGAGGCTGCATGGCTTTCTGGGGGCGGCGCAGGCGCGGGATGTCATCATCGAGCTGACGCTATTCAGCAGCACGTACAGCGACGCGGTGTGGGGGCTGAATCCACTAAACGTCCAGAACAACATCAACGGGGTGGGCGACATCCCGTGGCAGGACTACATTTCCGGCCGCGATGCTGCGCTGATGGAGCGGCAGATGGCCTACGTCAGCAAGGTGGTTGAGGAGGTGAACGGTTACGATTGCTTCTACTTTGAGGTCTGCAACGAGCCGTTTACGGCCATTGCGGGGATGATGCCGGAGACCGGTTATGCCACGCAGGCGGAGGTCGATGGGTGGCAGGAAGCGGTGCGCGATCGGATCCGTGCGACGGAGGCGGGGTTGCCTAAGAAACATCTTGTCTTCCAGGTGCCTGTGGAAAACTGGCGCACGGACACAGCGCTGGAGCAGATCCTGGGGGAGGAGTCGGTGGACGCGGTGAACCTGCATGATTACCAGCAGTTGACCTACAAGGGCTCGATTCTGGCGCCGCTTTCGCGGTTCATGCAACGCGACCTGCGGCTGGCGCGTATTCAGCAGGTGTGGACTGCTGTTCACGAGACGGGCAAGCCGTTCGTGTTCGACGAGGATAACGCGGCGACGAGTTCGCTGGACGAGGAGTCGTGGATCGTGCATCGCAAACGGGCCTGGGCGACGGTCTGCAGCGGCGGTCACTACAACATGATCGACTTTTCGATCCAGGCCGGGGGGCAGGAGGCGGGTACGCCGGCCTCGCAGGCGATGATCCGCAGCTGGATGAAGAATCTTTCGACGTTCGTTCACGGGGTCGATTTCGTGCAGATGGTGCCGGACCCGGACTTTGCCAGCGAGACGCCGGACAATACGATTGCGATCACGCTGGGTCAACCGGGGCGGGCATACGTCGTTTATGTGGCGGATCAACGGGAGGTGGATGATTCCGGACTGGGACAGCCCTGCCAAGGGCGCCTGGCTTTCACGCTGCCGGCGGGCGGTTATTCAGCCCGGCTCTATTCGCCGGCGGAGGGAAGGTATACGGGACAGAGGCTGGCCCTTGCCGGCGGTGAAACGGGAATCGAACTGGCGCCGTTCAGCCAAGACATTGTCGTTCATATTGAGGCAGGCGGTTAGCGGTCGGTAGCCGGTGCAGTTATCTCCAACCGAAGAAGGAGTTGCAAGATGGAACTTAAGCTTTCGTGCGCAGATTTCACCTTTCCGCTGTTGCCGCACGATGACGTACTGAAGCTGATCGCGATGATGGGTTTTCAAGGTGTGGATATCGGCCTGTTTGAGGACCGCTCCCACATTTATCCCAGCCATGTAATGCCTAATATGGCGGCGTCGGCGCGCGATCTGACGAGCCGGGTCCAGGATAAGGGGTTGGAGATTGCCGATATCTATTTTCAAGCCTCCGGTCCGGGGTTACCGGCGCTGGCGGTAAACCATCCCGACGCGGAGGAGCGCCGCCAGGCGCGCGATCTGTTCGCGCGCGTGGTCGAGTTTACGCTGCGTTGTAACGCCACCCATATCTCGATCGAGCCGGGGCTGCCATGGGAGGGCGAATCCTACGAGACGTCGTTGAAGCGGGCGTGCGAGGAGCTGGCGTGGCGGGTGGAGCTGGCGCAGGCGGCGGGATGTGTGTGCGCGGTGGAGCCCAACGTCGAGTCTGTGACGCGCACGCCGGAGCAGACGCATCGCATGCTGGAGATGACACCGGGATTGACGCTGACACTGGACTATTCGCATTTCGCTTACCGGGCGATCAGCGACGACGAGAGCGAAACATTGATCCCGCACACCTCCCATTTTCACGCGCGCGGGGGTCATAAGAACCGCTTGCAGTCGCTGATCCAGGACAATGTGATCGACTACCCGCGCGTGGTGCGGGCGCTGCGGGATTCCGGCTACGGGGGCTACATCTGCGTTGAGTATGTGTGGGTCGATTGGGAGGGTTGCAACGAGGTGGACACGCTTTCAGAGACGATCCAGATGCGGGATCTGCTGCGGTCGGTCGATTTGTGAGGGTAGTGCAGTTGGCGGGAGATATTGACGGCGCTGCGGTTGTCCTGTGAGCACACCCGACCTGCACCTGCGCACTCTGTTTTTGCTTGATAGTGACGGGCGAATCCGCGGGACGCGCGAGCCGGACCCGGATCCAGGCCCGTTTTTCGCGCTCATTCGCGGCAGGACGAGTTGCGCCTGGGCTGTAAGGGCGGACCTGCCGCAGGATATCGCGGAGGAGCTTGCCGGTCTCGCCCGCGAAGAGCCGCCGGTTGCGGATTTCCGCGACACTCCGGTGCATGCGGAGCGGTACAAGGCGCTGGCAGGGGGAGAAGTATACTCCGGGCCGGCGTTTGCTTTCCCCGAAACAGTTGAACAGCCTGATGCCACCGTCCTTGTAGATGATGTGCGGTTGCTTGCGCGCCACTTTTGCGAGTGGACGACCGATGAGATTCCGGAACGGTCGCCGGTAGTGGCGGTGGTGGAGGATGGCGATGCGGTGAGTGTCTGCTTCTGTTCACGGCGTTCGGACGCGGCGGCAGAGGCCGGGTTGGAGACGGCAGAGGCGTTCCAGGGACGAGGGCTCGGCACACAGGTTACGGCGGCGTGGGCACTGGCGGTGCGGGCGTCGGGGCGGGTCCCGCTTTACAGTGCTTCGTGGGCGAATGGGGCTTCGCTGGCGGTGGCGCGTAAGTTGGGGCTGGTGGTGTATGCGTGTGGGTGGAGTTTGGGGTGAGGAGGGCTTGGTCCTTGGTGTGGCTGGACCCTAAAGTATGGACCCAGGGTTCAGGTGGGTAGGCGAAGGATCCACCATGCTCTCGGGGTTCGGTTTTGCGGCCACGTAGCAGCGACCGATGTGTTCCCATTTATCCCGACCACGGAAAAGCCAACCGAGTGGTGAGTGTCGAGATACTCTATCTCTGGAAACGCTCCACCGATCTGAAACTCTCCACGCTTGAATTCGTGACTGCATAACCGCCCAGCAGCCACGCTGGACCTTCTCCATTGAAGATGAAGCGCCGCCAACCTATTGCGGCCGACATCCTGCGCAATCAAGATTTTTGGGACGGGCGGACATTGAAGCCGGCGCACTGAGGCTTGTCCGCACAGTTGGCCCAAAACCGGGACCACTTTCCCCCACTTCGCTCTTGAGCGCCGCGCGCGCCTCCGCTATAATCAGGGGACGGCAAGTAGAACGAGATGACTGGCCTCCATCCATTTCCCAACAGGCACAGGGAGAATCGGTTGCGCGTTGTATTGATCAGCAAGGCGCTCGTGGTGGGCGCGTATCAGAGGAAGGCGGAGGAGATCGCCCGGCAGGGGGTGGAGCTGACGGTGCTGGTGCCGCCGAGTTGGCGGGACCGGCGCGGTACGCAACGGGCGGAACGGCTGCATACTGTGGGCTACGAACTTCGTACGATTCCCCTCCTATTCAACGGCGCTTATCATTTGCACTTTTATCCTACTCTGGTAAGGGAGCTGCGGGAGTTGAAACCGGAGGTTGTGCATGTGGATGAGGAGCCATACAATTTGGCTACGCTTCTAGGTGTGCGAGCGGCACGGTCGGTGGGAGCGGAGCCACTCTTCTTTACCTGGCAAAACCTTCTGCGGCGCTATCCGCCGCCATTCAACTGGTTTGAGCGCATGGTATACCGCTCCTGTGCGGTCGCGATCGCCGGGAATGCTGAGGCCCGCGAGGTTCTTGTGCGCAAGGGCTATGGGGGCGAGATCGTGGTGCTGCCGCAGTTTGGTGTAGACCCAACCATATTCCGGCCGCAGACGGAGGCGGGCGAGGAAGAGGGGACGCAGCGCGGAGAGAATAACGAGTCGTTGAAGCGCTCCTCAATCCTCACCTCTCAGTCCGACAAGTTTCATATCGGCTACGCCGGGGGGCTGTTGCCTGAAAAGGGGCTGGACCTGCTGCTGCGGGCATGCGTCGGACTTGAGGGCAACTGGCGGTTAACGCTGGTTGGCAGCGGAGAGGAGCTTGAAGCGCTGCGGAAACTGGCTGTTGAGGGCGGCATCGAAGACCGGGTCACGCTAGGCGTGAGACTACCCAGCGCGGAGATGCCTGAGTTTTACCGTTCGCTCGACCTTTTGGTGCTGCCCAGCCGCACGCGGCCAAACTGGAAGGAGCAGTTCGGACGGGTGCTGATCGAGGCGATGGCCTGCGGGGTACCGGTGCTAGGAAGTGACAGCGGCGAGATCCCCCACGTCATAGGCAGTGCCGGTGTTATCTTCCCGGAAGGGGATGTTGAAGCGCTGCGGTCCCAGCTGCTGCGGCTGATGCAGGATCGAGCGGCGCGAGAGTGCCTGGCAGCTGCGGGGAGGGAGCGGGTGCTGGCCCAATACACAATGGCAGAGATCGCCAGCCAGACGGTGGCAGCTTACACAGCAGTGGCCAATGGCCGCTAGCCTCAGAACAATGGCCATTGACCATGAAAGTCGTCGTCAACGCCCAGCTACTGCATACGGGCAGCAATTACCGGGGCGCCGGGGTCAGCAACTATTGCCGCAGCTTGTTGACTGCGTTTGCCGCAGAGGCGGGCGGGCATCAGCTGATGGCCTTCGTCAATGACCGCGACTTTAGCTGTCCTCAGGGGTGCCCGGGTGTGGAACTGCGCTATACGCGCTGGCCGGCTGCGGCGCCGTTTCCCCGCATTGTCTGGGAGCAGACGGCATTGCCTGCGGCCCTGTGGACTGACCAAGCGGATCTGGTACATGGTCTGGTCAATACGTTGCCGCTAGTGACGAAGGCGCCTGGCGTGGTGACCGTCCACGACCTCAGTTTTGTACGGCTGCCGGAGCGTTTTCCCCTCCACAAGCGGCTCTACCTGTCCAATCTGTGCCGGGCGAGCGTCAACCGGGCCAAGCGCGTGATTGCGGTCAGCAAACAGACGGCCGCCGACGTGCGGACGGAATTCGGGGTGGACAGCCGGCGCGTGGAGGTGGTGTATAATGGTGTCGGCGGGCAGTTCCGGCCTCTGCCTGCTGCGGAGGTAGAGGGTTTTCGAGAGCGCATGAGGCTGCCGGCGAGATTCTTGCTCTATGTTGGCACGTTGGAGCCGCGTAAGAATCTGCCCCATTTACTGCGATCTTTTGCTGCCTGGCGGGCGGCCAGTGCGACTGGGCGGGACGTAGGGTTGGTGTTGGCTGGAGCAAGAGGCTGGCATTATCAGGAGATTTTCCGTCTGGTCAGCGAATTGGGCCTGACTTCAGACGAGTCAGGGACACCGTCCGAACAGGAGCCCGTCGTATACTTTCCGGGTTTCCTACCGGAGCAGGAGTTATGTTTGTGGTACAACGCGGCCAGCGGATTCGTCTATCCCAGTCTGTTTGAGGGGTTTGGGCTGCCGGTGTTGGAGGCGATGGCTTCGGGGACTCCGGTGATTTGCAGCGACGCGCCGAGCCTGCAGGAGGTTGCGGGCGATGCGGCGCTAATCGTGCCGGCGCAGGATCAGGCGGCTCTGCAAGACGCGTTCGAGCGCCTGTTTTCGGAGCATGGCGTCGCCGATTCACTGCGGGAGCGCGGACCCCGACAGGCGGAGCGATTTTCCTGGGAGCGGGCCGCCGCCGAAACGATTGACGTGTACGAAACTGCAGTAAACGCAGATTAGTGGACAGTACAGACCACGACCTACACAACGCCAACCGCGGGCCACTGGCCACTTAATTGACGCCGATGACGACAATACAGATGAAACAGCGCAGAGCCCACCAGGCATCCCAGCAGACCCGCGACGCGCGGCGGGCGAGCAACGGGGAAACAGGCTCTCTGGACGGCAATAGAGTGATTGCCCTACTTGCGCGGATTCCGGCGAACTGGTGCCCGGCCCTTTTGCGCATCAGTGATTTGTTTCTGATCGCTGTTGCTTTTGTTCTGGCCTACTGGCTGCGCTACCAAGCGCAGTGGTTCCTGACCGTCGATCCGGCAAACCAGACCGAACTGGTCACCTATTTGCCGTTCGGGCTGGCGCTGGTCTTTCTCCTGTTCTGTTCGTTTCAGTTTTCCAGAGTCTACGAATACAGGCGTGGTCGCCTTTGGATAGAGGAGGTCTACGCCATTGCCAGCGCGACAACGATTGGCGTTGTCGTTCTGATCGTGCTGAACCTGGCGTTTGGGCAACTCTCTTATAGCCGTCTTATCTTCCTGTACACGGCTGTGCTGGTCACGCTGCTGTTGGGCATAAGCCGTGCGGTGATCTACGCGGTGCGCGGCTATATGCGCAATCAGGGACTCGGTCTGGAACGCGTGGTGTTGGTGGGTGTGGGCGAAGTGGGGCTGATGGTCATGCGCACTATTGCGGCTCGCCCCAGCCTCGGATACGAGCTGGTCGGCTTTCTGGATGACGATCCAAGCATCAATCAGACTGACATCGGTCGATTTCAGGCGCTGGGCCCGCTGACCAACTTTTACGAGATATTGCAGAACCACGACATCGACTCGACTATCATTTGCTTGCCTTGGCGGAGTCACCGGACTGTAGCGCGCCTGCTTCATCTTTGTGAAGAGAACGGTGTCGAGGCGCAGATCGTGCCGGACTTTTTCCAGTTGACGAAGAACCAGATGCAGGTGGAGCGGCTCGATGGAATTCCGCTGATCACGACGCGGGCGGTATCGATTGCGGGCTGGAATCTGTTCGTCAAGCGGGCGCTAGATGTGACCGCGGCGACGGTCTTGTTGGCCGTTGGGTTGCCGCTGGGCGCGCTGATTGCGCTTGCGGTCCGCTTCAATTCACCGGGGCCGATTATCTATTCCCAGACGCGCATAGGTCGCAGCGGGCACCCGTTCAAGATTTTCAAGTTTCGTTCGATGACCGCTGATGCCGATGCACAACTTGATGAGATGGCCGAACTGAATGAGGCGTCGGGGCCGCTCTTCAAGATGCGGGATGACCCGCGCCGCACGGCGGTAGGGCGTATACTGCGCCGCTTCAGCCTGGACGAGGTGCCGAATCTGATCAATGTTTTGCGGGGGGAGATGAGCCTTGTCGGGCCGCGCCCAAACGTGCCGGATGAGGTTGCCCAGTATAAGGACTGGCACCGCAGACGGCTGTCGGTCAGCCCGGGGATGACGGGGCTTTGGCAGGTCAGTGGGCGCAGCGATCTTACATTCGATGAGATGGTTCTGCTCGATATATATTACGCGGAGAATTGGAGCCTGACTTTGGATCTGGGGATTCTGCTACGCACGATTCCGAAGGTATTGGGCGGGGAGGGAGCGTACTGAGAGTTTCTAGTTTCTGGTTTTTAGTTCTTAGTAACCCCACTGGGACGCGGTAGTACACTACGACTGTCCTGTACTCAAACACTCCCTTGTAAGACCAAATTCATTCGCTCCGGCTGGAAGAGGCGGGGTTCCATTTCGCGCAGGTCGGGCGCTACGGCCAGTGGGAATTCGCATTGGGCGAGAACGTCCTCTTCGAGGGAGGCGCCGGGTGCGATCTCGATGACGGTCCAGCCTTCGGCATCGAGGCGCAGGACACAGCGCTCGGTGACGGCGACGACGTTCTGGCCGGTTTGGCGGGCGCGACGGCCGCTGAAGGTGACGTGCTCCACTTCGTTGACGAACTTGCGCACTCTGCCTTCGCGCTCGATGCGCAGGCGGCCATCGGCAACGTCGAGGCGTGCGCCGGCGGTGTAGGTGCCGCTGATGACGACGTTCTGGGCGTTGGCGGTGATGTCTACAAAGCCGCCGACACCTGCAGTCACGTGGGGACGGGCCGCCAGACGAGAGACGTTGATATTGCCCTCGCGGTCGATCTGCATGAAGGAGAGGAAGCAGCGGTCGAAGCCGCCGCCCTGGAAGTAGCTGAACTGGTCGGGCGAGGGGATGATGGCCTGGGTGTTGGCGGAGCAGCCGAACTGGAAGCCCTGCAGCGGCATGCCGCCTACGGGGCCCTGCTCGATCACCCAAGTGACGGCGCCGTTCAGCCCTTCTTCGAGGAGAACACGCGGCACCAGCGCGGAGATGCCGAAGCCGAGATTGACCGCTTCGCCATCGCGCAATTCGAGCGCGGCGCGGCGGGCGATCACTTTTTGCAGACTCCACTCGGCCAGCTCGAAGCTGTCGGGCGGGACGCGCACCTCGCCGCTGATGGCCGGGTCGTAGTCGGTCTGGGTGGTCTGCATTGGGTCGGGTACGACCACGACGGCGTCGACTAGTACGCTGGGCACGCGCACTTCCTGGGCGGACAGGGTGCCGGCGGCGACGCGACGCTCGACTTGGGCGATGACGACGCCGTCATTGTTATGCGCGGCGAGGGCGACATCGTAGGCGCCAAGAAAGGCGCCCTCGCGCTCGAAGGTCAGATTGCCCAACTCGTCGGCCGTCGTTGCACGGATCAGTGCGACGTCCGGGTGCAGGGCGCGCAGGTAGAGCCATTCCTGGCCGTCGAATTCCACCAGCTGAACAATATCTGTTTGCGTGCGCTCGTTCATGCGCCCGCCCTGGCGACGGGGGTCAAGGTAGGTGTCCATGCCCAGTTGCGTGAGGATGCCGGGGCGCTTGGCCGCGGCCTCGCGCAGCTGGTGGAAGATGAGGCCGCTGGGAATGTTGTAGGCTTCGACTTCGTTCTCGTAGATCATGCGCCAGATCGCGGGCGACTCCATCGACGACGGGCCCGAGGGGAGTGAGCCGGCGATCACGCGCGTCAGCAGACCGGGGCGGGCGATGTGGTCGATGCCGTCGATGCCGTACATGTCGCCGGCGGCGATTGGGTGAATGGTGGTCAGATCTTGTGGATGGCCATCTTGCACAAAACGTTCGCCGACGGCGCGCAGCAGGGCGTCGGGGCAGAGCAGCCCGCTGGACGAGTTGACGGCAACCGTCGCTGCGTCGGGGATGAGGGCTGCGGCTTCGTCCAGGGTGAGAAAACGGGTGCGTGGCATCTGTAGATTTCACCTTTACAGGAGGGACGGACACGCGCATGCGAGTAGAAGGGATCGACGCGCCCGTCGAGTAGCGATGGGTCCATTATAGCGGTACGGGCGTTTTGCACAAGGACCAGCGGATGCGTGCCTGCTTGGGAAGGGCGCGCTAGAGACGGTGACGGCTGAAGATGAACGGGTCAGGCGCGCATACGGCGGTAGGCCTGGTCGCCGACGGCAGCGGTGGCGGCGCGGCCGATTTCGTCTGCCTGCAAGAGCGCGGCCCAGGTGTTTTCGGGGGTGACGTCAAAGGGCACGTTATCCATCAGGGGCGTCTCGGCACTGGCGGCCATGGCTGCTTGAAGAGCGGGGCCATCGGCCGCGGGGTCGAGGGAGAGTTGGGCCAGATGGGTGGGCAGGCCGATCTCAGCGCAGAAGCGAGCGACCTGGACGCACTCGTCGGTGGACTGTTCCAGTGCCAGCTGGGTGACCAGGCCCATCGCCACCATCTCGCCGTGCAGGTAGTTTTCGCGTGCGACGGGCAGGCGGGTGAAGCCCATGGCAACGGCGTGGGCGGCGGTGACACCGCCGCTCTCGAAGCCGATGCCGCTCAGCAGCGTATTTGCTTCGATCACGCGCTCGAGCGCGGGGTCGACCTCGCCGCGATAGTTGGCTTCGGCGGCGGCAATGCCATCGTCGAAGACGGTCTGTGCGCACAGTTCGGCGATTGCCTGGGCGGCGATGGTGGGCCGGCTGCCGATGACGGCGCGGCCGGCGGGGTTGCGGTAGCAGGTGCGGGCCTCGTAGCGGGTGGCGAGCGCGTCGCCCATGCCGGCGACGAGATAGCGGACGGGCGCGGCCGCGATCAGTTGCGAATCTACCAGCACCAGGGCCGGGCTGTCCGGGAAGGACTCGCCGCTGTGGACGATGCCTTCGTCGGTGTAGACGACTGACAGGGCGGAGCAAGGCGCGTCGGTGGAGGCGATGGTGGGGCAGATGACGACGGGTATTTCAAGGCGGTCGGCGACGCATTTGCCAGCGTCGAGGCATTTGCCGCCGCCGACGGCGATCAGGCTGTCGAAAGGTATGTTCTGTGCTTGCAGGCTGGCGGTGGCGCGTTCGATTTCGGAGAAGGAACACTCGCCCTCGAATATCTCGACGACGGCTTCGATCTGCATGGCGCGCAGGCCTTCCAACAGTTGGTCGCCGTGGCGGCGCAGGCCGCCGGGACTGATGTAGACAGCGGGTCGGGTGCTGGGAACTATAGACAGGAAACGTCCGAGATGGTCGAGCAGGTCCGGTCCCTGCACGTAGCGCGCCGGCGAGATCAGGCCAACGGGAGGCATCTGCCGTCCGGTGTCCTCGAGGGAGAAGATCGGCTTGGGAGAGAAGTCGACAGTTCTTGTCATGGTGTTGCTCCTCGGGTCTGTTGCCGGCGGCGATTGCGCCACTGTGCGGGCGGGAGGCCTGCGGGCGCGGACAGCTAAGGTGTTTGCAACATTGTCGACGGCTTCGCCCGTAAGCGCAAGGAGGGGAACGGCAGGGGATAGGGGATAGCTTAGCCCGCTAGTGCGAGGAACGAAGGTCGCTGACGGATATAACCAAAGCAGTCAGGGCAGCTGCTCGTTGAGGCGGTCGGTGATGACGTCGGCGAGGCGGAGGTCGTAGTCGAGGTGGGGCGCTTCGAGGATTGTGAGGGCTGGATGGCGTTGGCGGGCGGCGGCCAGGAGCTGGGGTAGATCCTGACGCAGGTGGCGGCCGCGGTGCAGGAAATAGGGCAGGGCGACGATTTTGCGGGCGCCTTGGGCGGCGAGGTCGTCGACAGCGTCGGCGATGCGGGGCTTGTTGCAGTCGAGGTAGGCCGCGGCGGCGAGAGAATAGCGGGTCTTTTCGTGCAGCCAGGCGGTCATTCGTCTGACCGGCTCGTTGGCGTACTCGAGGGGCGTGCCGTGGGCCATGACCAGGAGGGCGGCCTGTGTCCCGTTGGACGTGTTCGGCTCCGGATCGACGGTCTGCACGCGCTCGAGGGCGATGGTGGCCAGCTTTTCATGGAAGCCTAGACAGGCGGCGACGCGGATGGTCAGGTCGGGAAACTGGGCGGCGACTTTGGCGATATCGACGGGCAGGTCCTGCTGGACATAGACGCCGTCGATGAGGAAATAGGGTTGGACGGTGACGGAAGTTGCGCCTGCGGCCACGCATTTTGCGACGGCTTCGGCGATAGTGGGGCGGCTGAAGTTGAGGAAGCCGGCTTCGGCGATTGGCGCAACACCGCGTTCGCGAAGGCGGGCGGCGAGCCGGATCATGGACGCGCCGCTATCGCTGTGCAGGCTGCCGTGGCCGATGAGGACTACACCGTTCATATATTATTCAGTTTAGCATTTCCAGTTCTTAGCGGGCAATCGCGGCGGTCGCCAAAAACTGAGAACTGACAACCAAGAACTGCAGTCAGGCCTGATGGAGGCCACATTCGAGCTTGGACAGCCCGACCCAACGGCCGGCGCGCAGGTCATCGCCGGGCTGGACGGCCTGGGTGCAGGGCCAGCAGCCGATGCTGGGGTAGTTCTGCTCGTGCAGTTCGTTGTAGGGGACGTTGTGGCAATGGATGTATGCCCAGACGTCGGCTTCGCTCCAGCGAACCAGGGGAGCAATCTTGACGACATTGTACTTATCGTTCCAGCGCAGAATCGGCGTGCCGGCACGGGTCGGCGACTGGTCGCGGCGCAGGGCCGATACCCAGGCGGTGCTGCCCTGGAGGGCGTCTGCCATCGGCACGACTTTGCGGATATTGCAGCATTTGTCCGGGTTGCTGCGGTAGAGGTCGGGGCCGTGGGCCCGCTCCTGCTCGGCGACGCTCATATCCGGCGAAACGCGGCGGAAGGGGCGGTTGTAGTGGCGCTGGGCGCGGTCGATCAGGGCGAGAGTTTCAGGGAAGAAGTAGTCGGTGTCGATGTAGAAGATGTCTACATCGGGGTTGATGCGCATGGCGATGTCGATCAGGGCCATGCCGCTGGCGCCGAAGGCTGAGCCGATTGAAAAGCCTTCACCGAACTGCTCGATCGCCCACTCCAGAATCTCTTCGGCGGATTTTTCTTCGAGGCGTTTATTGAACTGGTTGATAGAGGCCAATTGCCAGTTATCAAACGAGAAAGTTTCCTGCGCGAGTGCAATCACGTTCAGTTCCTCTGTATTTGCTCCTATCCATAGCCACGGTGACGGTCTTTTTGGGTTGCCTGCGCACTGGTTAGGTGGTAGCGCATAAGAAAGATCGGCACGCCACGGCAACGGGGCTACGGATATGGGAATTTTTCTGTTATGTAGAGAAGTGTTAGCGGGCGCTCATCGCGGTCAAATGCGTCTGGAATTGGGTAGCCCTGTCCACGCAGGGTTGACGCACGTTTATGTTGGATGAGCCTGTCAGGGAATTAACTACAAGTACAGGAGCAACAACAGGAGGAGGTCGTACACAAGCAGCTTGAGGAGGAGGAGGTGACAATCTTGGTAGTTTGGGAACGATTGGATTGTCTGCCGGGCGAGGCCGCCCGACTGGGTTGGTCATACGTTAGAATACGCATTTCCTTGTGCTCCTTCTCAGCCTGCTATGTCGGGGCATAGGTCAGGCTTGGACAACTGCTTGCTAACAGATGAAGGGCCGGCGAGGTTTTTTGGAAGTCCTGCCGGGCCGCTTCACCCCACTTTTGTGAGGTTGGGGCACAGTATACACAAGGGTTGGGGGTGTGTCAACATCGAAAATAGTTGGATCTGGGTCAACGTTGTCTGAACTGTGATACTTGTGATTTCAGGGATGGGCAGGATTGCGTCCAGGCTACGGGTCAGATCGTTGTTTCGCTCCGATAGATACGAAGGCGGGCTGTTTGCGCGGCTCTTTGTTGTCCGGGCGCTGGGCGGTCTCGAGGGGAAGAGCCGCGTGGGCCCCGTTTCAGTCTGAGCACTGGTGCGGGGCCCGGGGAGCGGGTCAGTGGTCAGTGGCCAGAGGAGACGGCAGGTGGTCGAAGAAGAAGATGTCGCGCAGGCAGTTTCCGCTGGGCTGGGGGACTGTAGGCTGGTCGTCTCGGGTTGGCCACCCATGCCACCAGGCTGCGATCTCCTGATCCGGCTGTTGTGGTTGGAAGGTGCATGGGTAATAGGCAAATGGCGATTCGTCGTAGGGGCAGGGATAGAGTATGGGTTCTATGCCGACGTAGAGGACGTAGGTGAAGTATTTGCGTCCCGCTATGCCACCGAATGTGAGGCTGAGCAGCACTGTCGCCAGCAGGATTGTAGTTCTTGTCATCAGTTTTCTCCTCGCAGTGTTCCCGGGGGCAGGGGGTCATGGTAGAGGAAGTCGAGTACGCAGCTTCTCTGGGGCTGGTAGCGGATGTGCGTAGGGTCTATGGATGGCCAGCTGTAGTATAGCTGTGCGCCATCGGGTACGGGTGCGTCGGTGTAGTCGGGGCAGTTGTCTGCGGTTCCCGACTCCTGGCATGGGTAGACATACGGTTCGTCGGCTTTGAACCAGAAAGCGTTGAGGTAGTAGCTGGCGACGCTGCTGACGCTTGTACAGCCGATTACGAGGGCCGCGAGCAGGGTAGCGAATTTGACTGTTATCATTCTCACTCCTTGTCGAGTGCAGGGACTGGTCGTGGATGACCTCTGTCCCGCTGAAGATGTTCCTGTCCGCAGGCAACTCCAAGGCGTTCGGTGTGATGGCGATAGGTTGTGTGCAGATCACCCGTTTCTGGCTTGGTGAAGTTGGGATCTGACCGCGGGCTCGGTTGACCCAGGCAGGCTGCAGACATGTCTAAAGTTTAGCAGCTATTGGTGGGGGATACTTGGTTCCGGTGGACCGGTTTCGGGAGGTTTTTCTGCCGGTTTTGGGAGCGAGGGTGTGGCGGGGCGGTTGTCTGGACTGTGATTTGGGGGGACATGGAGATAGGGGATTGTCTGAATCAAGATTTGCAGGATTTGGAGATTTTCAGGATGGGAGGTGTGCCAATGACAAAATAGCACACGTAGGAGCATGGTACGAGAGGATATGAGAGTTTACAAGCGTTGGGCGGTGGCCTGAACTGGGAGTCTTGAGATTAGAGGGTCAGGCTTTGATGAGTTCCAGGGTGGAGAGGTTCAGGTTAGGGGAGCGTTTCGAAAGGTAGAGCATTTCGATGCCGACGACCTGATTGGACTCGTTGTAGTCGAGGACGACGCCGGGCGCGACTTCTTCGGATTCGACGATGGTGGAATCGTCAAGACGGAGATAGAGTGCGTCGGCTTCTTTGTCGATGTGTAGTTTCATAGGCATGTGGGTTGTGCGGGCGTTGGGCGGCGAATTTGGCCATTAAACTATGTGAGCCTCCTGCGAGAGGGGCGGCGTCTCTGGGACGGCGGGGTAGGGATTGCCCCCGCCACAGGAAACTCGATCACGAAACGTGGCGTGAAAGGGTGGTTCGTAACGCTGACTGACTGAATACGATCAAGTCGGTATGCCCGGTTCTCTCCATTGTCTGCACGGATGGCATGGAGGAGGATTTTGTTGGCTCTCGTGCGCCTCAGGGAATATGGTTCAACCAGTCGACTCTGCCCGTTGTAGCCAAGATTAACTAGCAGACGATTGACGGCGGCGAAACGCACGGGCTCGAGAAGACTGCCTGGGGGCGACTCCCAGAATGTCGGAGGGGGAATCCAGAGTTCTTCGCCTGCATCTAGAGGAGCAGGCTTGAGTTCCTCGAAGATTTCTTCTCCATCGAGCCATGCAAAGATATGCGACACGTCCGCCCAGAAGTGATCGAAGTCCGGCAGTGCTCGCAGTTGGTGCGCCAGCATGTTTTCCCACTCGCTCTTCAATTCCTCAAACATTGACGAGGCTTGGATGCTTTCGGCTGAGGGGATCGGAATCCCTTTCGCCTGGCACTTCTGCGTAAGGATATCTAGAACGAGAGCGGCATGCTGGCGGAAGTCTTGCCGCCGGAAGAGGTTAACGATGTCATACAGGTCTCTCGGGCGAGAACGCTCTCCCATGGCGCGAAGCTTTTCTGCGAAGACTTCCTCAAAACTGTAGCAGCGAACCTGGCCAGGTGCAGGCAAGGCATCAGGGTAGCCATGGCTGATCGTCCTCAAGACCGGAGGACGCACGACGAGTTCGTCTTTGGTAAGATCGATCTTGATGCGCGCCGGGCCGGGCGTGTTTCGAGGCCCCCGGTAATAGACGCGCACTTCGGCCGAACGACCGGATGGCCGACTCCGGCAAACGGGTTCCTGTAGTGCAAAATCGATGCCGGACTCCTGGTTGACGCGATCGAGCAGGCGTGAAATCGTCTCAAGTATTTCGTCTGGCTCGATGGGTCCATTTTCAAGCACAGTGAAATCAAGGTCCTCCGAGAAGCGGTAGGTCTCGATGAAGCATTTCTTTAGGCACGTCCCCCCTTTGAACACCCAAGTGTCGCGTAGCCGCGGTTCGGTTCCGATGCCCCATAGGATCCAACCGAGAACATAGTCTTTTTCAACCACGTCTTCACGAAGCTCCCAGCGGCGAACTCGGTCGTCGATATCTGCGCGGCTGATCACGGCCCTTCTCCTGCGCCGGGCTCGAGACGCGGCGTGTTCACCCGTAAGTTCCAGCGAGCTATAATTCGACCTTTCGGCGGTCCGCTGGGGTCTAGTTGGGTCAGACCTTTGGTGATTCGGCTGCGGCAAGCCTCGACGAAGTCGACGTTGACGAGTGCCGCTCGTTCCGCCAAGTATCCTAGCCGCTTAAACACGGTTCCCCGACCAAGCCTGTCGCCGTATTGCAGTAGAGCCTCTTGGTCAGAGTGTTCGCTCTCGAAGTACGTTTGCAAGACTTCTGAGGCATGTAGGATACCGCCCGCAGCCGCGGGGAGATCAAGAATGTCAATAATGGTGCGATGCCTGTCTGATACGTTCACCGGTACTCGTCGGCGCCAGACTCGGCGCGTCCCGAATAAGGTTCGCTCGGGCACGGTTCGGATGAGGAAGTCGGTCCCTTGAATTGTCTGTCGGGCTGGCTTGACCTTTCTGCCCGCGAAAACGTAAATCACGTTAAAGATCTGTTCCGTCAGTCCCCAATGCTCGAGGGCACTCCACCCGCCGATATATGCTGGAGAGAAGAGTGTAGCTGCCACTACCCAAGGATCTTCTCGCCACTCCCGGGGCTCGGATGCTTCGATTGGCACACAGATATACCAGCCTGTACGAATGCGGGAAAGCCAGCCATTGGCGGCAAGCGCAGCAAGTAGACGGCGTGTACGGTCGAGATCTATGCCGAGCACTACTGCAGCCTGTGCAGGGTCGAACGGGCCTGAGAAGGCCCGGTGGAGCATCATTAGTTGCTCCCGCCGCCGACCAGTTACGCCAGCGTACAGGGTTTTCTCGTGATACATCGAAGGCAAAGATTCTTCAGAGATATTATTCATTGGATGCCCTCAGTATACCAGATAGTATATCAGAAGGTCTTTATTTCCGGTGCCCCGGTAAATTTTCGACCTGCGATATATGTAATTTGAACTTTTCGCTGGATCATGAGACAGGGAAATTCGGGTGTTCTCTTGCTGATGGGGACCGAAAGGTGGGGGCGGGATTCTGATTCGGGGGGAAACCGGGAGGGGTCGGCAGGTCAGGCGGTGACGACTTCCAGGGTGGAGAGGTTCAGGTTGGGAGAGCGTTTCTACAGGTAGGGCATTTCGATGCCGACGACTTGGTTGGACTCGTTGTAGTCGAGGACGACGCCGGACGCGACATCCACGGATTCGATAATGGTTGCGTCGTCAAGGTGGAGGTGGAGGGCGTCGGCTTTTATGTCGATGTGTAGTCTCATGGTTGTGCGGGTTGGACAGGGGTTGGGCGGCGACGCGAGTTCGGGTCAGTTTCTTGGGCACACATTGTCTGAACTGTGATTTTGGGAGATAGGGGATGGGCTGTGATTTGCATTGCGGAAAAGATGGACGCGGGCGGTGGGGAGGTTGTCTGAACTGTGATTTTGGGGGATTTAGGGGATGGGCTGTGATTTACATTGCGGAGGTCTTGTTCACGGCGTCGGCGGGTTTTAGGTACAGATGATCTTTCGTCAGTCTTTTATTTGCGTGGGCCGGGCCAGAACTTTCGGAATCTGCGACAGCTTTGCTTGTGATTGGACGGTGTGCTATCTTGACGCCAAAATCCAACCATTGAAAGGATGCGATGATGACAACTCTTTTTGGACGCGAGTATAGTCGGCGGGATCTGTTGGACCGGGTTGGGGACATGTCCCAGTTGGCGGGGACGCGGAAGGCGGAGCTGGTGGAGGGGATTGAGCGGGGATCGGATTTGATTGAGGTGTTTAATGCTTCGGGGCTGTGCTTTTCGGTGTTGCCAGGGCGGGCGCTGGATATCGCGTCGGCGCATTATAAGGGGATGTCGCTGTGTTTTCGCAGCAGTTCGGGCGATGTGGGGCCGGCCTTTTATGAGCCGCAGGGGAACGGGTGGTTGCGGGGCTTTTTTGGCGGCCTTACTGTTAGCTGTGGGATGACGTTTACGGGGCATCCGGAGGTGGACCCGGAGGAGGAGAATGAGGAGCTGGGGCTGCATGGGCGCCTGGCGTTTCTGCCGGCCAAGAATGTGGTCGCGAATGCGGGCTGGGAAGGGGAGCAGTATGTGGTGCGCATTCATGGGAAGATGCGGGAGGCAGTGGTGTTCGGCACGAACCTGGAACTGACACGGGAGATCTCGACGGTGCTGGGCGAGAAGTCGATACATATTTACGACCGGATCGAGAATCTGAGCGTGGACCCGTCGCCGCTGATGTTTGTGTATCACTGTAATCCGGGATTTCCGGTGCTGGACAGCGGCACGCGGCTGCTGATCAACAGTGAGAAGACGACGGAATGGCTAGAGGACAAGGAGGTCGGGCCGGAGGTGTATCAGGTGGCGAAGGGGCCGGGGGATGACGACCATGACGATGTTTTTGTGCACAGGCCGATCGCTGATGCGGATGGGAACGTGCATGTGGGGATGGTCAATGATGGGTTGGGGCTGGGGCTGTATTGGAAGTTCCCGATCGCGGAGATCCCGCTGGTGAATCAGTGGCAGCATTTCCATCGCGGTACTTATGTGACGGGTGTGGAGCCGGGCAATGTGAGTATGCTGGGGCGGGCGTGGAACCGCAGGGAGGGCTATCTAAACTATATTGAGCCGGGCGAGGTGCGGGAGTTTCATATGGAGATTGGGGTGCTGGATGGGGGGGAGGAGATCGGGGAGTTTGAGAAAGCGTTCTAGGAGGAGCGGTGTATAATTAGGTGGCTGATACAGAACCTAGGCTGTACAGAAAGCTCGCGAACTTCGTGAGAATTGACAAAGCTCTTGGACTCCAATTGCATCTTTGTAACAGGGGACAGAGGTTTCAAACGGGTTCCTGTTTTCAAGAGGTCCTTCAAAGGTTTATGCAGGGGATAACCAGGGATGAATGAATAGACGACACCAAGCAACTCTGAATAACATTTTCCAGCAGCCTGTGCCAACGACGCTGGAATGGAGGCGTATAGAAGCGTTATTCAGGGCGCTTGGAACGAAATCGATTGAGGGGAGAGGCTCGCGCGTGCGGTTTGAACTGAACGACGTTGTCGCCACCTTTCATCGTCCCCATCCTCAGAAAGAGGCAAAGCCATACCAAGTGCGTGATGCTCGACGCTTTCTAGAAAAAGCAGGAATAATGCCATGAACACAATGAGCTTCAAAGGATATGCTGCTCGAATTGAGTATAGTGAGGACGACGGCTGCTTTGTTGGTCATATTGCGGATATCAATGATATCGTAGGTTTCCACGGTGACTCCGTTGCAGAACTGCGTGCTGCTTTTGAAGAAGCGGTCGATGATTACCTTGAAACCTGCAGAAAACTGGAACGTACGCCAGAGAAGCCCTATTCCGAAGTGGTGAATCGTTAGTAGGTGTATCCCAAGCTTTTGGGCAGACACTGTCTGGATCAGGACTGGTCAGTCTCCAGTTTGGCGTTGTTAGCTTTTAGTGACCCCACTAGTACGAGGTACTGGGATTGGAGGATGGACAGGGCTAGTTTCGCGGGGCTTTGATACCATTCTCCTCAATTGAATTGCCTCATATGGTCAATCCTTGCCTTTCTTGACCAATCCTTCAACGTGCCCGCCATTCAGGCCTATTCGTAATGCAATTGGTTGAGAGCGGCCGCACTGTTGACGAGGCGCTCAGCTGCGAAAAAGGCGTACCGGTCGCGAGGCGTGGTTTTGGAGGGGGGCGTTGCGGGGGCGCAGCCCCTGCACAAGGGAGGGCCGAAGGCCCGACCGCCCATATAAATGAACGCCCTTAGCGGCGTCCGGTCTTACTCATTGGTTCTTGCAGTTTGGCGCTCGAGGCGGGCGAGGTAGAGGCAGACGACGAGGAGGAGGAAGGCCATTGAGTAGTTGATGCCGAGGGCGGTTTGGAAGCTCCAGATGTCGGAGAAGAGGCCGGTCCAGAGGGGCGGGAGCATGGAGCCGGCGATCATGGCGACGTTGAGGATGCCGGTGACGGCGCCGCTTTGCTGGGGGTAGAGGCGGGTGCCGAAGGCGAGGGCGGTGGGGAAGAGGCCGGAAAGGGTGAGGCCGGTGAGAAAGATGCCGATGACGAGCGGGGCGGCGGTGGTGCTGAAGACGACGAGCGGGTAGGTGAGGGCGAGGCCGACAGCGAGGATGAGGAGGGTGGCGGCGTAGCCGAGGCGCTCGGCGTAGGCGGCGCAGAGGAAGCGGCCGGCGGTGAGGGCGACGTAGAAGACGGAGATCATGGAGATTGAGGAGAAGATGGAGAAGCCGACGGACTCCTGCATAAAGACGGCGACCCAGCCGAGCAGACTGAAGGCAACGCCGTTGTAAATGAAGGAGATCAGGAAGAGGGACAGAAAGCCTACGTTGCGCAACATGACCAAATTGGAGTAGAGGACGTCGCTTAGCGTGTCCCGTGATGAAGAAAGGAAGGATGTTCTGGCCCCGTTCTGCGGGGTCTTTTTTTGTTCGGAGTCCGGTTCTGGTTCATCGGCCGCGGGTGCGGGGGCGGAAGCCGGCGGCGGGTAGACGGTGCGGTACAGAAGGAAGGCGCCCAGGCCATAGACGAACCAGAGCAGGCCGGTTGCGGCCATGGCCCAGCGCCAGGGCACGCCCTGCTCGAGGATAAGGCCGAAGACGAGCGGCGAGATGGTTGCGCCGACGGCATAGACGCCGTGCAGGACGTTGAGGGCGCGGGCGCGGCTGGCGCGGTTGGCGTCGGCGACCATGGCGTTGATGCCGGTGGTGAGGGAGGACTGGACGATACTGATCAGGGCAAAGCCGGCGAGGAAGAGCAGCCAGGGACGGGCGGCGGCTGTGAGGGCCATGGAGGCCGCCAGCGCGAGGGCCGCTATCCAGACCAGTTTGCTGTAGCCGAGGCGGTCGGAGGTGACGCCTGCCAGGAGGTTGCCGAAAATGCCGCCGACGGCGCGGGCGGGAAAGATGAAGCCGATGGCGGCCAGGGTTAAGCCTGTGGCCATATACTCGGATGTGATGAAGGGCATCACCGAGGGGACGAGGACGGCGGCGGTACCGATGAAGAAATAGCCGGTCAGGCCGAGCGCGGTGGCGGGCAGGGCCGGCGCGGTCGCGTCCGGGGCGGCCGTGTCGGCAGCGTGGTTCAGCTTTGTCATGTGGATAGTTCTCCGACGCTTTCGTTGGTTAGCTGGGTCTGGCGAAAGCGGTGGGCGTGGGTCTCGCCGCGGTCGGTGAGGGAGACCTGATCGGCCTCGATCTGGACGAGATTGCGGGCGCGCAACTGGCGCAGGGTGCTCTCCATTTTGGCGGGCGACCAGCGGAAATGGCGGTAGAGTGTCGAGGCGGTCAGTTCGTCGGTCTCGGCTGCGTGCCCCTGGTGACGATGGATGTGGCCGAGGACGACCTGGTCGTCAAAGCTGCGGCGCTGGTTGCGGCGGCGCAGCATGGTGGATACTAAACCATACTTGGGCGAAAAAATCCAGGCGGCGAGGAAGAAGAGGAAGGTCATGAGCACCATCGAGGCGGAGATGGATGAGTCCCATTGCTCGCTGAGGCCGAGGCCGAAGAGGTTGTTGAGCGCGACGAGGATGTCGCTGACGTGCACGACGCCGAGCAGATTGCCGCGGGCGAGATCGTAGCCGGTGTAGGCGCCGGCCGCGCCGATCAGCGAGCTGGAGACGAGCATGCGGGGCAGGCGATCGGTGAGCAGGTAGGCGGCGGCCGGCGGGATGATGAAGAAGGCGACGACCAGAATCGAGCCGACGGCGTCGAAGGCGCCTACGGCTACGAGGCTGACCATGACCATTAGCCCGTAGTGCAGCAGGGTGGGGCGGAAGCCGAGCGCGGCGGCCAGAGTAGGGTCGAAGGTGGAGAGCTTCAACTCTTTGTAGAGCAGAACGACAACGATGACGGTGAGCAGTGTCAGCACGGCCATGACGGTGATCGATTTGGGCCAGAAGACGAGGATTGGCTCTCGCTGGGTGAAGCCGGCCTGCCAAGCCTGGGCCGGGCTGTAGTGGCCGCAGTTGGTGCAGATCTCGGTGAACTCGGCTTTTTCGTCGCGGGGGCTAATGCCGAGGTCGCGGCAGTTTGTGCATTGGCGGGTCAGTTCGGCACGGGGGTCGTCGGTCGAGATGGTGACGGTTTCGCAGTCGTTGAGGCAGTGGCTGTTGGTGTTGGCCCAGGCGACGCCGATTTCGCCGACCATGACGGCGTCTTCGTCGAGGTGCACGTCGCTGACGACACGGGAGACGAGGATGACGGCGATGGCGAAGAGGAGGGGGAAGGCGAGGCCGAGGGCGGCATCCTGTTTGACGAGACCGGAGCGGTAGATGAGTTCGGTGAGGAGGACTGTTGCCACGCCGGCGGCGGCGGCGCCGACGATGAGCCAGACGGATGAGAGATCGGGATGTTTTCCGAAGACGGAGCCCATGAGGATGAAGGCGACGACGATGCCGAGGAGCACAGTGTGGCTGATTGCGTCGCTGGTGAGGGACATACCGCGCAGGAGCAGGAATGTGCCCAGCAGCGCGCCGGATACGGCTATGAGGCTGCCTACCAGGGTGGCGGTGTACTGGGGATTGCGCAGGAAGGCGTTCAGGTCCTCGCGGGCGACGAAATTGAGTAGAAAATGGATGATGAGTTCTTCGAGTTGAAACATTGAAGGGCAGTGGTCAGTGGTTAGTGGTCAGTGGTCAGTGACTTCGCTGTCTGGGAGCGGCTCGGATGGTGGTGGGGCGGCGGCGTTGCGGATGGTGTCGAGTTTGTATTCTAGTTTGGCGACGGCTGTGGGGGGCAGGGCGTTGGCGATGTCCTGTTGACGGTCTTCGGCGACAGTGGGCAGGGCGAGGTCGTCGGCGTACTGGCGGTAGACGGCCCAGAGCTGGTGGTTGCGGTCGTCGTGGACGGCGGCTTGGATGCCGGCGGGGGTCAACATCCAGGCGCCGTTGCTGCGTTGGGCGTGGCCGCGAGCCTGGAGCTGCTGCAGGCCCAGTTTGGCGGTTGCGCCGCGGACGCCGAAGAGGAAGGATTCGGGCGCGGCCAGGTCGACCGAACCATGGTCGGTTGCGTAGTGGTAGAGGTCCTGCAGCATGGTCTGGGCGGCGAAGCGGCTGCGGTCGGCGCGGCGGCGCAGGGGGGTCCAGACGAGGCCGCGGCCGGGCGCGAAGCCGAGCGACAGGGCGACGAGCAGGAAGGCGACAACTACGATCAGGGGGCCGGTCGGTATGTCGGCGTCGACGGCGCTGATGATGGCGCCGGCGCCGCCGGCGAATGCGCCGAATACGGCAGAGAGAATGACCATCTGGCCGAGCTGGTTGGTCCACTGGCGGGCGGCGATGCCGGATGCGATCAGCATGCCCACCATGAGGATGACGCCGGCCAGCTGCAGGCCGAGCACGATGGCGACGACGATGAGGGTGGAGAGCGCCATGCTGAGGATGTTGACGCGGAAGCCGTTGGCGCCTGCGAATTCGGCGTCGAAGGTGATGAGTTTGAACTCCTTCCAGAAGAGGCCGAGAACGATGAAAGAGACGGCGCCGACGACGGCGATGAGGCGGACGTCGCGCTCGACGATGGCGGCGGCCTGGCCGAAGATGAAGGTGTCGAGGCCGGCCTGGCTGGCGTCGGGCCGGGCCTGGATGTAGACGAGGAGGGCGATGCCGGCGGCGAACCAGGCGGCCAGGACGATGCCCATGGCGGCGTCCTGCTTGATGCGGGTTGTGTTGGTGACAAGGCGGATGAAAAAGACGCCGAGCCAGCTGGTTACGCCGGCACCGACGAGAAGGAGACCGAGATCGCGGCCGAAGAAGAGGAAGGCAAGCGCGACGCCTGGCAAGGCGGCGTGGGAGAGGGCGTCACCGAGCAGGCTTTGACGGCGGAGTACGGCGAAGCAGCCGAGGACGCCGCTGACAATGCCGAGAAGTGCGCCGCCGAGGGCGACGGTGCGCAGGGTGTAGTCGTACTCGACGTGGAGGAAGATCTGGCTGAAGGGTACGAACAGGGCGGCGATGAGCGCGGTGGCGCCGATCAGGAGCCAGATGCGTTGATCGGAACTGCGGTTATTTGTAGTCAGTGTTTGTTTATTGGTCATGTTACTTATAGTTTTTAGTAGTCAGTTCTTAGTTTTTAGTGAACTGCCGAGTACGCGGAGAACGCCTCTCTTGAACTACGAAGGGTCACTAAGAAAAACCTCTTTCCGCGAAGGGCCGCTAAGAGCCACTAAGAAAAACCTCTTTCCGCGAAGGACCGCTAAGGGCCACTAAGGAAAACCTTTTTCCACGAAGGGCCGCGAAGGGCCGCTAAGAAAACCTCTTTCCACGAAGGGCCGCTAAGGAAAACCTTAGCTACTTAGCCACAGTACTTGACCAGCCAGTCATCCTTGGAACCATTCAGGCTCTTGGTGACGCAACTGGTGTACAGCCGCGGCCAGGCTCGCCAGCCGACACGTTGCGAAGAAGGCACACCGTCGGTGAGGCATGTTTTTGTAGGGGGGCGTTGCGGGGGCGCAGCCCCTGCACAAGGGAGGGCCGAAGGCCCGACCGCCCAGAATACAACAGTGAGGAGAGAACGAACACCTCTGCTCGCCTCGATCAGGGTTGCGAATCAGTTGCGGCTGAGTAGTTACCGAAAAACCTTTTTTCATTCTTCTTCCAGGCCGGCGATGCGTTGGCCTTCTTGCAGGTAGGCGACGCGGCCGCCGTAGGTCTGGCGCAGGTATTCGGGGGTGAAGGTGGCGTCGATGGGACCGCTGGCGACTATTTCGACGTTGAGAAGGGTGACCCAGTCGAAGTATTCGGGGGCGGTCTGCAGGTCGTGGTGGACGACGACGACGGTCTTGCCGCGGGCGCGCAGCTCGCGCATGATGGTGATGATGGCGCGCTCGGTGACGGCGTCGACGGCGGCGAAGGGCTCGTCCATGAGATAGATGCGGGCGTCCTGGACGAGGGCGCGGGCAAGGAAGGTACGCTGCTGCTGGCCGCCGGATAGCTGGCTGATCTGACGATCGGCGAAGTCCTGCATGCCGACCTGCTCGAGGGCGTGCATGGCTGTTGTGCGTTCGTTTTGCCCGGGCCGGCGAATCCAGCCGAGGCGGCCGTAGAGGCCCATGGAGACGACGTCGAGCACGGTGGTGGGGAAGTCCCAGTCGACGCTGCCGCGCTGGGGGACGTAGCCGACGAGGCCGCGGACCTGTTCGTAGGGCTGGCCGTAGAACTGGACGGTGCCGGCGGCGCGGGGAATGAGCTTGAGGGCCGCTTTGATGAGCGTGCTCTTGCCGGCGCCGTTGGGGCCGATTATGGCCATGAGGACGCCTTCGGGCACGCGCAGATCGATGTCCCAGATGGCAGGTTTGCTGTTGTAGGCCACGGTCAGATCGTCGATCTCCAGGGCCGTATTCGAGTCGTTTTGCGGGTCACGTCCGCTGTGGACGCTCACGTAGGTTTACTCCTCGCGGGGGCGCGCAGGCTGGGCGCGGCAGTTGTCATTCTGTTCATACGGTAGTTTGCGTCACGCAGCGGCAGGGCGACGTGCAGTTTCCCCTGGATTGCCGGCGGATATGGACCGGTCGCGCTCCCGGGGGAATGAGCGCGACCCTGACGAACAACTGGATTTACCACTGAACAACTGTTAATTTTCTTCAGCTTCACAGTCGACCGTGAGCAACTCCTCTGGCGGCGCAGTGTCGATGCTGTCCGGCCAGTCGGGGATGAGGGCCGACGCGCCGGCGCAGCGGTAGGACTGGAGAATGGTATAGACGTTTTCGGCGATCATGCCGATGTAGGCGCCGGCGAATGTGCCGGGGATGCCCATTGCGTCCGAATACAGCTCACGGACGCCGACGCGGACCGTGCCGCCTTTGGCATCGATGGCGGCCTGGACCGCTTCGATGGTGTCGGGCGAGATGCTGCTCTCGACGAAGAGGACGGGGATCTGCTGTTCGACGACGAACTGGGCGGTGCGCTGGATGTCGCCGACGCCGGTCTCGTCCTCGGTGCTGATGCCCTGGATGCCGGCCATGCGCCAGCCGAAGGCGGCGCCGAAGTACTGGAAGGCGTCGTGGGAGGTAACGAGGTAGCGCTGGGCTTCGGGCACGGAGCGCATGCCTTGGTCGGCCCAGGAAAAGAGTGTGCGGAGCTGGGCGTTGTAGGCTTCGGCGCGGCCGGTGAAGGTGTCGGCATTGCCCGGATCGAGTTCGGCCAGTGTTTGCGCGAGGTCTGCGGTGGTGACCTCCCAGTTGCGGGGGTCGAACCAGAAGTGCGGGTCGTCGGTGCCGGCCTGGTTCTGGTCGGCGCCAAAGCCGCCGATTACGAAGCCGCCGTCCTTGACCGGCTTGGAAAGGCTGTAGATCATGGTGCCCTGCTCGCGCAGGGCTTCGAAGACGGCGTCGAATTGGCCTTCGAGGTGGAGGCCGCTATAGATGACCATATCGGCGGCGTTCATGGCGCGGATGTCGGACTCGGTGGGCTGGTAGAGATGGGGGTCGACGCCGGCGCCCATGAGGGGCGTGATCTCGATGCCGGCGACGCCGTCGGTAAGGATCCGGGACAGGTCGCTGGCCTGGGTGGTGGTGGCGACGATACGGAAGGTGCCGTCGGCGCGGACGCCGGTGGTTGCGGGGGCTTCCGGCTGGGTCTGTTGTTCGGCGGCGGCGGGCTCTTGGGCGGCGGCTTCGACGACGGCGGGCTCTCGGTCACGGCCGCAGGCGGTAATAAGGAGTGCGGCGAGCAGGAGCAGGACGACGAAATGGGTCTTTCTGAGGTGTGCTCCGGGTGATTTTAGAGTTGGCCAAGATGTTAATGTGTTCTGCATGATTCGATTTCGAGTGGGCGTAAATTCAAACGCTCGAAAATATATTTTTATCCATGACTAATTCATAAATAAGGATAGCCTAATATTCGTCCTCTGTCAAGGGGTGAAGGGCAGTTCTTGGTTATGAGCTTCTAGTTTTGCGTGGGGTCTGTTTTACGGTGGTTCATGAGGATACGTGAGTGATTGCGAGAGTTCACGAGCGCTGACGTGTTTGGGCGTGTTATGTCGCGTTATGTCTACAAATGTCGCGCCAAGTATACGTATGTCGCGCCTAATTCGTTTTTTTTCGCGGCTTTTGTCGGTGTTCTCTTGCATCTGCTGGGCCGCTTTGGCGGTCGATTTCCGGTTCGGGCAGCCTTGCTGCGAACTTAGCCGTGCTTGTTGTCGGCCTCCATCTCGGCGAGGCGCATGCGCAGGGCTTTCTTGAGCAGCGGGACTGGCAGGTCGACGCCAGGTTTGAGATGGAGGGTAGCGCCTGAAGTCCGGATGCCGACTTCCTTGAGTTGGTCCTTCAGGGCGGCCGGTATGTCGTAGCTAATGGTGTGCAGGGCGCAGTGGCGCTTGGCGGCCGACATGGCGACGAAGTCGGTCTTGAGGCGGAAGATTGGGAACTTGTAATCGACACGTTCGGTGCAGTCGGGTGCGACGGCGTTGATGATGGCGCGCAGCTGCGCGAGCGTTGCCCGGAATTCGGGGGCATGCGCTGCCAGGTATTCGTCAATTTCGTGGGGCGCGTGGCGGGATGGATTGGGTTTACTCATTCCCGACTGTTTTCTCCGATTCAGTGAAATGTGACCTGCTCTTTCTCAGAAGCGCTGCGGGCAGCCGTTCCAACGCGGCCGCGAAGAAAGGCATGCTGAGATTGGGCGCGTTCTTGAAGGGGTTATTATAGCACGGATTTGCGGCTGATTTGGGACGAATTTGCGGCAGTTTTTTGCAGTCGCTTATTCTCCGGCGCGCACGTCGATTACGTAAGATGTCATTGCTTTGATCTTGTTGGCGGATGCTGAGGTGAAGCGGTAGACGTCGCAGAAGGCGAAGGGGCCGCCCTGTTGGGTGGTGAAGGTGCCGTTGACGGCGCTTTGTGGCCCGTGGGTGATTATTGCGTGGATGAGCAGCTTGGGGGCACGTCAGGCTCCTGCCCCCAAGCTTTCCAGTTTCTCCAGCCACTCTGCAAAATGTGCGCATTTCGAACGCAGCGTGGACAGCCCAATCTTTTCGGCCACAATTGGTCCTGCTGATACTTTACTGCCTTGGTATTCGGGAATTTCGCTGATAATGCGTTTCGACGGGGCGGTGTTGACATTGTCGTTGATATGTTCAAGGGAAGGGAATCGTGAAGCCATCGTCTCGAGTCTGGCGATGCCGTCGGCACGGTTTTCAAACTGCGTGTCGAGTTGCTTGGGGTCGGACAGGATCAACGCCTCGAATTCGTGCAGCTGAATGTAAGGGATGAAACGCCTATCAGAGATGTCTTTGCGAAAGGCATCTTCCAGAGCTAGCACCCGTTGGTAGGGATCGGCATCTGCTGCCGCGGACTTGTAGCCGGGAAAGTCTGTCGGAAGGCCGTACAGGTCGAACATGGTGGTGAAGCGGACGTCCGCGTTTCTGTCCTGTTTTGTCCAGAGGGTGATGTCCCTTTTGGCCTTGAGGTAGGTGCTGAGACCGCCGCGGTACTTTGTGCCGCGCTCCTTTCGCGTTGTAACAACACGGGCACTTACGCCGATTGAAAAACGGCTCAGGTGTGGCTTCAAGGTTTGATTTACAAAGGTCTCTTCGGTCTGTCCCTCTACAATTATATTCAGCCTCACGTACATCAGGGGCGGCCCCCGATAACGTTCTTTTCCCACAGTTCGGATAGGGAATATTCCTTAAGCCACTCTTGTAGCGCTTCGGTATCTTCCAGTCGCCGGAAGGTAGACGCGCGGCCCTCGCGTTCGACCACGACAATGTCTTCAGGCTCGAAGCAGTCGACGAAGGCGGTGGACTGGGTGGCGACGATGACCTGCGTCTTTGCGGATACGGCCCTGATAAGTCCGCCGACAACGTTAATTGCATAAGGGTGGAGGCCAAGCTCGGGTTCGTCGAGGATCAGTAGATTGGGTAGCATCTCGTCCGGTAAGAGGAGCAGGGTGACGAGCGCGATGGCGCGCAACATGCCGTCCGCGGCCTGCGAGCCGTGAAAAATCTGATCGCTATCGCGTTCACGCCAGGCAAGCAGCAGGAAATCATCGTCGGGTTCCAGGACAAAATCGGAGAAAAAGGGCAAGATCAACCGCAAGGTATCGATGATGCGCCGGTAGCAATTGACCTCTTTCCTCTTCAGGTAGTAAAGAACAGCCGCGATATTGGCGCCGTCAGGCATAAACAGGTTGCCAAATGTGACATCCGCCTTGGTACGCATCCGGGAAGTCTCCGAAGTGTCGTGAAACTGGAAGGCGGACATGCTTAGCAAAGCCCTAAGTATGGCGTCTGCGGTATTTGCGATAGTGTCGCTCGTACTAAAATCATGCAGTTGCGACCCCTGACCGCCTACTCCCAGTTTTTGCCAGGCTGCTCTTCCAGGCTGGTCTCCACGTGACATCCGATAACGCTCATCGTCAAAGATAAGCCAGTCACCGGCGGCAAAGGCCAAGCGGAATTCATATTCGATCTCACCGGCGTCGGAATTAAGCCCAAGCCGGACATCGATTTCGCGAGTGATGGCCGGGCCGTCGTGCAGAAGTTTGCTGGCGCCGCCCTGTTGACCCACATGGCGTTGAAGAGAGAAGGGGTCGACAGCCAGGTAATTGAGGACACGAAAGAAGGAGATGAAGTTGGACTTGCCCGCACCGTTGGGGCCGATGAGAACGGTCAGGGGACCGGGCCGGAAGTCGACCAGCTCGCGAATGGTCTTGAACCCTTTGATGGTGATGGTGTCAAGCCTGGTTCTCATGTCGGTTTGGTCCCTGGCTAATCCTGCGATGCGATGCTGTTGGCTGGGTGCCGTATGTGTGTTCCTTACATTATACCTTACGCTTGAACTGTTTCCGTGCCAGATTCGGAGCCGTGGGGGACGGGGATCAGGTGTGCGACAGTAAAGCAGTTCAGGCAGGCACAAGGCCTGCCCCTACATTTTCCTATGGGAACGTTGCTCTTTGTGCTTCATAGCGGCTCGTTGACGGTAACGGTCGATATTGCTACCAGGATCCTTCAATTCCCAAGATCGGGGGCGCGTCTCGGGTTGAACCAGACGAGGGCGGCGCCGATGAAGGGGAGGCCGAGGGCGAGGAGGTTGATGCCAGGCCAGGTTTCGGTGGGGATGCCGCGGAGAGTGAGGATTGAGAGGCCGAAGCAGACGAGGGCGCAACCGAGGAGGAGTTGCCAGGCGGGGGGCGCGAGGCCGTGCCGGGCCTGGCCGATGCGCTCGAAGCGGGTGAAGAGTGCGATGAAGGGGATGAGGGCGACGACGAGAACGGCGATCCAGAGGGGGCGGGCGAGCCACCAGGCGGCTGTGCCGGGAACGATCGACAGCACGAAAAAACTGTCCCAGCCTCTTATCACAAATATCAACCCGATCGTCGTTACCAAGGCTGTTACGTGCCACAGGAAGACGGTCATTATCATGCCGTTTATGAGCACGGTGGTCGTCCATAGGGCGCCGCGTTCGAGGAGGCGTCGCGCCGGTCTTTCGAGCGCGAGCAGCAGGCCGGTCTGGGCGACGCCGAGTGCCAGCAGCGTTATTCGGGGCGGCAGGCTGTTGCTGATCCGCTGGCTGGCCGTCGATACCATGGTGATGGGGTAAGAGCCGAAGATAACAAGGGCGAAGAGCACGGCCAGGCCGGCGGCGGCCCAGAGAAGGGAGCGACGCGGTGGGCCGATGCGGCCGGCCTGCCAGGCGAAGCCGAGCTGGTGGACGGCGAGCCAGACGAAGAGGTAGTTGAGCCAGCCGAGGTGCCGCCAGCCGACACCGAGGGCGAGCAGGTCGACGAGGGCGGCGGCGGCCACAGACGCCCAGAAGGAGTTGAAGCCGTAGCGTTGCCAGGCGCGGTAGGAGAGGGGCGTGAGCAGGATCATGAGGATGTAGACGACGAGGAACCAGGCGGGCAGGAGCGCGAATTGGGAGGCGTTTTTGAGAAGGATGGTGTTGAAAGAGATATCGTTGAAGGGGCCAGCCAAAAAGAACCCGATCAGGGTCCAGAAGGCGAGGACGGGCAGGACGGGCAGGATCAGGCGTTGGAGACGACGAGCCAGCCAGGCGGTGTAACTTTCCTGTCGCCGCTGGGCCGATTGCCAACCGAGGGCGTTGACGTAGCCGCCGACGAGGAAGAAGATTGGCATGACTTGGAAGAGCCAGGTGAGCCAGTTGGTCCAGGGGATGACGGAAATCAAGTCCTGGATGTCCATACGGTTGCCTTCGACATGGATGGCGACGACGAGCCAGTGGCCGAGGATGACGAGGCAAATGGAGGCGGCGCGCAGGAAGTCGATGTAGCGGTTGCGGTTGGGTGGGGTCTGGGCGGCCTGGTGGGCGGCTTGGGTCCAGATGGGAAGCTTCATGGTGGCCTCTAAGGATGGCTGCGGGGGAACCTTTTCATCCACTAATATACACGATGGGTCAAGGGGAACTGCTACTGCAACACCTTTTGTCCACGGAGGGCCGCGAAGGACCGCGGAGAACGGCAACTGCTACACCTTTTATCCACGAAGGGCCGCGAAGGACCGCGAAGAACTGCTACTGCAACACCTTTTTCCACGAAGGGCCGCGAAGGACCGCGAAGAACGGCAACTGCAACACCTTTGTCCACGGAGGGCCACGAAGGACCGCGAAAAACGGCAACTGCAACACCTTTTGTCCGCGGAGGACGCGGAGGGGCGCGGAGAACTGCTACTGCAGAACTGCTACTGCGACTCCTTTTTGCACGAAGGGCCATGGAGAACTGCTGAACGGCAACTGCAACACCTTTTGTCCACGGAGGGCCACGGAGGACCACGGAGAACTGCTACTGCAGAACTGCTACTGCAGAACTGCTACTGCAGAACTGCTACTGCAACTCCTTTTTCCACGAAGGGCCGCGAAGAAAATCTTTGGGTCGATGGCGGCGACCGGCTGGGCGGATGGGGCGGCGGCGGTTTTGGGTCGCTAGCCGGTGGATTCGATCCAGCGCAGGCGTTGCACGATTTGGCTCAGTAGCGGTTCGAGTTGCGCGAATTGGTCGGTGTGGACGCTGAAGGTGAACGCGAGAAGGGTGGCGCCGTCGGGGGAGAGGAGCCAGACCTGCCAGACTTCGCTGTTGGTTTCGTTCTCGAGGTAACGGATGGATACGACCTCTTCGTCGGCTGGCCTGAGCCCTTGCGTTAGTTCAACGGTGGCGGGCGAAAGGCTGTAGGTGTTCTCGGCAGCCATCTGGGCGTAGTGTTCCAAGGTCAGGCCGCCGGCTGGGAAGGAAAAGAGGAGCATGAAGTTGCTGGCGGGGCTATCGGGCTGGTCGGCCTGGAGACCGAGGCCAATGACGGCGTCGTCGCGGCGGCGGCTCATTTCCGACACCAGCTGTCCCATGGCGGCGACGTCGAGCCGCTCGGTGTCGACCTTTTGGGCTGCGGAGAGGAAGGCGAGGTCGGCCTGGGTGGGCCGCGCGGGATCGAGGTAGTGCCATCCGGGCGGATAGGAGAGTGCCAGGCCGCGAGCATGGTCGTCATAGGTCAACCAGCCGGCGGGATCCGCCTGGGGCGCGTTTTCGGCGTCAGCGGACAGGGTCAGATAGGCGCCGTGCAGCCAAGCCAGTCGACCGTTGAATTCGACCTGCCACCAGTCGCCGGCTGGGCTGCTGCTGATGGCGGCCAGCTGCTGCCCGGCTGCGGCCTTGGCGATGATTGGATGGTCGGTACTTGGCCCTGCGCGCACGTTCATGTTGTCATTGAGCGTCACGATCGGCCCGGGCTGTGGTGTGTAGGCAGGATTATCCGTCCACTGAACGCGCCGCACGACCTCAAGCATCAGCCGCTCCAACCATTGGGGATACTCGCCCCATACGTCGAAGGTGACGGTAAGAAAAGTTTCGCCGTCGGGAGAGAGGAGGACGACCTGGCGGCCGAGCGCATTTGCGTCGGGGATGGCGCCGGCTCGCTCGCCGAATGCCAGCGCGGCGTCGATCCGGTAGGTGACGGTTGCGGTCTCCTCGCCCCAAGGACGCAGACCGGGTCCGACTTCGATGCTTTCCACTGCCGCGGACCCGGACGCTGTCAGCTGGTCGGCCAGCTGTTGCGCAAACAGTTCCAAGGTGCGGCCTTCGCTGGGAATGGTGAGGAGTTGGAAGCCGTTGGTGTCTGACGGCGGGATGTCGGCATCGAAGGGAAAACCGGTGCCGACAACGCGGGGCTCTTGGCCCGGGGGCCTCAGAGAATCGAGATAGCTGGCCCTATCCTTGAGGTATGCATCGGCCAGCTGCGGTAGGAACGAGAGGAGCTCCTCTTGTGAGGAGGCGAAGAGCCAACCATTTGGATAGAAAATCGTCAGGCCGTGCTGCTCGTTCTCGAACCCTTGCCAACCGTAGAACGGGCCTCCTGCGGATGCGGGGGTATCTCCGATTGGGATTACAAGCGGATTATGGATTGACAGGAGGGGGGCTGGGCGCGCAGGGGCAGAGACAGGCAGTTCTGCTTCAGGCGATAGAGGATTGCAGGCGGTGAGCAGGAGGGCGGCGATCAAGACTGTCGCCCAGGTAGAGATTCGATGATTTGCAGACATAGTTGCTCCGTCCATCACTCCATAGGGGGCTTGACGGGCGAGATCGACCCTTGCCTGGACACGCAGAAGGGTCGCTTGGCACGCGAGACGGCGTTTCCGCCCGGCGTCTTACGTCTCACCCGATCCCGGCATTGTGCAGTTGTGCAAGTGGTTCCGCAGAGCTACGCTGTGCGAGCCTTTTTGCGGACCATGATATCCGCGCCCCAGGCGACAAACGCCGCAACTATGATGGGAAGGAAGTTCAGGCGAGAGGCGGCGTCGAAAAGGGTAAAGGAAAAGAATACGCCCAGAGCGAGAATTGGAAATGTAATTCCCAGCGTGATCAGTGCGTCAGCCAGACTTTTTCGTCTGTAGATCAGTTCATGCATAAATGAAACTGCGGGATAGATAATACACATAATCGTAAGACGCAACAAAATGTAGGATTGGATATAGGGAGCGCCAATCCCTTCGCCGATAAGAAGCAACCCGGCCAACCAGATGACGAGCGAGAAGGTGTAGGGCACTTTTCTCCATGTCGCGAGAAAATTCTGCATTTTCTGAGGCGCCTCTCTTTTTCCTGTTGTACGGGGCGATGCGTCTGTAGGGATACGTGAAAGTCTCTTGCTGTTTACCTCTTCCTCCAGATCGCGGTGCGCGCTATTGGGGGCTCGCCTAAGGCGATGCGTATTCAGTACGAATCGTGAAACCTCTTGCAGAGCTGAGGGTACGCTCCATCTTCAGGGAATGCCCCGATTGTAGCGGTAAAAGCAGTAAAGGGAAAGGGGGGACTGCGGGGGAAGTGCTGGGGAACTGCGGGGAACTGCTGGGGAACTGCTGGGGGCCAGGGGTTAGAGGGTTGAGACAGAAAAGGGGAGGAGATTCTGTTGGCTAGCCATTTTGCTGGGGAAGATTGAGCACGGTCGATAGCTAGGGCAGGGCGCGGGCGGAGGCGAACGCTGGTCTGCGGTTGGGGGGCTGGCAAGCTGGTTTAGTTTTGGCGGCCGCGGAGGCGGGGATCGAGGATGTCGCGGAGCCAGTCGCCGAGGAGGTTGGCGCCTAGGACGACGAGCATGATGGCGAGGGCGGGGAAGACGCTGGGATACCAGGCGGTAGTGATGTAGTCACGGGCGTCGGCGACCATTTTGCCCCAGGTGGGAATGAGGGTGGATACGCCGAAGCCTAGGAAGCTGAGGGCGGACTCGGTGAGGATCATGGAGCCGAAGGAGAGGGTGGAGGTGACGATGACGGGCGCGACGGCGTTGGGGAGGATGTGGCGGAACATGATGCGCATGTCACCGGCGCCGATGGCGCGGGCGGCGTCGACGAAGTCGCGCTCGCGGAGGCTGAGCACTTCGCCGCGGATGAGACGGGCATAGCCGACCCAGGCGCCGATGCCGAGGAAGAGGATGATGTTGAGCAGCCCGCCGCCGATGAAGGCGACGGCGGCGATGAGGAGGACGAGAAAGGGGATGGCGGTCTGGGTGTCGGCGACGCGCATGATGATGTCGCCGGCGAGGCCGCCGCGGTAGCCTGAGATGAGGCCCATGGCGATGCCGATGGCCAGCCCTACGATGGTGGCGGTTGTGCCGATGAGGAGGGAGATGCGGGAACCTACGAGGACGCGGCTGAAGACGTCGCGGCCGAGGTTGTCGGTGCCCATGATGCCGGTGCCGTTTTCGAGGTCGAGCCAGGCTGGTTCGGCGAAGGGGTTGCCGAGGTCGATGGCGATGGGGTCGTGGGGGGCGAGGAGGGGGCCGAAGATGGCCATGAAGGCGAAAGCGAACAGGAGGAAGCTGCCGACGATTCCTTGGCGGTGCGTCCAGGCTTCGCCCCAGAGGCTTCTGTGGGGGTTGCGGGCAAGTATGGATCGTTGTTCGAGGATGGTGGACATGCTTGTTTTTGGCTTCTTTTTCTTAGGCTTCGTTAACGATTGTTTGAACTGAGAAATGCAAGGGCAAAACCTTTTTTCCACGAAGGGCCACGGAGAACTGTTACTTCTACACCTTTTTCCACGAAGGGCCACGAAGAAAACCTTTTCTGGGGCTTATTCAGTTTGCTTGCTGTCTGATGCAGGATTTTTGGGATTGCTGTTGCAGGTTCTTGTTGGCATTGGCGTAATCTGTTGGGCCTTCGCTGGCTGGCTGTCGAACGTTGGCAGGATTCGGGATCTGGTGGGACGCGTACGGTCGCTGGCACACAAGCCGGTTTGGGGGTACCAGGGCGGTCAGGCATGTTTTTGTAGGGGGGCGTTGCGGGGGCGCAGCCCCTGCACAAGGGAGGGCCGAAGGCCCGACCGCCAAACTGCAGTGGATAGTGAAGAGTGGCTCGTGGATAGCGAGAACCCCCTACTCTTGCCTGGCTCAGGGTCACGAAATTGCTCATGGCGGAAATGCTGTTTGCTCCGGCGTTGACGATGGACGGGTCGAGGGCGTCAGTGGTGGCGGACGCGGGGGTCGACCATGACGTAGACGATGTCCATGATCAGGAATGTGACGACTGTCAGGACGGAGAACAGGATGACGTCGAGAAAGACGACGGGATAGTCGCGGGCCATGACGGACTGGGCCATGAGGTTGCCGACGCCGGGCCAGGAGAAGACGACTTCGACGACGACGACGGTGCCGATGAGATGCGGCAGGGATGAGAGCGTGACGGTGATGACGGACAGGCTGCCGTTGCGGAGGGCGTGGCCGAAGACGACGGCGCGCTCGCCGAGGCCTTTGGCGCGGGCGGTGCGGACGTAGTCCTGGCCGAGGGCTTCGAGCATGCCGGAACGGGCGATGCGGGCGACGGTGGCGATGAGGCCGGTGGAGAGGGTGACGGCGGGCAGGATGAGATGCTTCCAGGTGCCGACGCCGGAGGTTGGCAGGAGCCTGAGCTGGACGGAAAAGATGAGGATGAGGACGATTGCGAGAAAGAATTGCGGCGTGACGATGCCGAGGACGGCGGCCATGGTGGCGGCGGTGTCGATTATGGTGCCGCGGCGCAGGGCGGCGAGTATGCCGAGGGGCAGGCCGAGGGCGATGCCGAGGACGACGGCCGCACCTCCGAGGCGGAGGCTGTTGGGCAGGCGCTCGAAGATGACGCGGGTGGTGGGCACGCCGTAGCGGAAGGAGTAGCCGAAGTCGAGCTGCAGCGTTTTTTGCCAGAAGACGGCGTACTGGACGATGAGTGGTTTGTCCAGCCCCATTTTGCGGCGGACTTCCTGGTATTCTTCCTGGATTTCCTCGGGGTCGCGGTTGGGGTCGAGGTTGACGCCGAGGCTGGCGGGGTCGCCGGACACGCGGATCAGGAAGAAGACCAGCGTTACGACCAGGAGTATGACAAGGACCGCCTGGAGCAGGCGGCGGATGACGAAGGCGCGCATAGGTAGGGGCGAGGAATGCGTGAAGAGGGGTGAGGAGAGAGAAAACCCTTCACTTGCCTCTCAGGTGGGTTGCCGCCGGGTGTCCAGAGATGGAGCCGGCGGCAACCTGTTTATTTACCTGGAGAGATTTGGGTCAGGCTTTCTCTTCACTCACTCCTCTTTACTCTTTTCTCGGTGTTCCTTATTCGGTCGGGATTAAGATCTCGAACGATTTGCTGAAGGACAGTTCCGGCAGGCCCGGGCTGAGGGCGTAGAGGGCCGGAATGGTGTAGGCGTGCAGGGCCTGTGCGTTGTCGCAGATGTAGGCGGCGATGTCTCTGACGACGGCTTCGCGCTCGACGGGGTCGCCGATGACGCGCTTGGCGGCGCCCATTTCAAGGAAGGCGGGGTCGGGCGCGGTGTCGCCGACGGGGCCCCACATGGAGGTCGTGTTGTCGGCGAGGTACCAGTTGAGGCCGATGTTCATGATGGGCGGCAGGGTCTGGTCGATCAGTTCCTGCAGCCAGACGGAGGACTCGGGGTACTCCATCTCGACGATGATGCCGACCTGGGCCCACTGGGCTGCGAGAGCTTCCATGAAGGTGCGGTCGCGGAAGTAGCGGCCGGTGGTGGCGGAGCCTGCGATGGTGAAGCCGTCAGGGTAGCCGGCCTCTGTCAGGAGCGCTTTGGCCTTTTCAGGATCGTAGGGATAGGTCTGGACGTCGGGGTTGTAGCCGAAGCCGCCGGGGGCGACGATCTGGCAGTCGAGCTTGGTGCCGAAGCCGCCGGCGATGGTGTTATACATGCCATCGAGGTCGACGGAGTAGAGCATGGCCTGGCGGACGCGCACGTCATTCAGGATTTCGTTGCGGCCGTAGATGTTAATGCCGACGTACATGCTCTGCATGCTGTCGCCGGCGTAGAGCTCGAATCCGTCGGCGGTGAGGCTTTCGATCTGGTCGGGGGGCACGTGGGCGGCGACGTGGATCTCACCGCTCTGGAGGGCGGCGACGCGCACGGCTGCTTCGGGCATGTGGCGGAAGGTCACTTTTTCGATGACGGCCGGGCCGTCGGGGTGGCTTTCCCAGCGTTCGAGGGTGATGTAGCTGTCGCGCTGCCAGGATGAGAATTTGTAGGGGCCGGTGCCGACGGGCTCTTCGATGTAGCCGTCAAGGCCGACTGCTTCGAGGTGGTCGGGGGCGAGCGGCATGTGGTTGGCGAAGAGGTTGGCCCAGCGATCGATGGGTTCGATGAGCGTGAACTCCATGGTGTAGTCGTCGATCACTTCGTAGGACTCGTAGTCGTTGAGCTGACGGAAGGACCAGGTGAATTTCTGCGGGTCGGCGTCACGGAGGAGCTCGAAGCTCTTGGCGAGGCCGGGCGCGGTGAGGATTTCACCGTTGTGGAATTCGATGCCTTCCTTGATGACGATACGGACGGTGACGTCGTCGACGAGCTCCATGGAGTCGAGGAGGACGGGGTCGATGGCGCCGGTTTCTTCATTGAGTTCGGCGAGGGTCTCGTAGAGCAGTTTGGAGAAGATGCGGGACTGGAGGGATGGGACGGTGTTGCCCACGAGTGTGACAGGCAGGGCGCCCATGCCGATGATCATCTCTTCGGGATAGCCTTCGTCGGCCATTTCGTCGGCAGCCATGTCGCCTGACGAGGCGGTACCGGTGTCGGCGGGGACACAGCCGACCATGACGAATAGGGCGATGAGGGCGGCTAGGATTGAGAAGGTGCGGATACGTCGTGCAAGCATTCTTTACTCCTGTGCGGTTGTGAAGGTGATGCGTTTTTATATGGGACAGTTCAGGTGAACTGTTGGACGCTGGTAGGAGGGGCCGTGCAGGGTGTACACGGCAAGTGCGGATTATACACGATTGTTGTGTATGTGGGTAACTGGGGGAGGTGCGTTGGGGTTTGGGGGGTGGGACGGCAGGTTTTGGGCAGGGAGATGGCGGCGTGTTCGTGAAGGGGATAAGTTGGACAGACGGGGGTATTTTTCTGAATTTTTTCATAAATATGTCCGCTTTGTCCGCTCAAAGGCATGTTTTTGGGGCGTTTGGGGGGGACTGCAAGGGATAGGGGACAGGGGACAGGGGTTAGAAACCTTTCTGTAGGCGGCGATTGTCTGAATTGTGATTTCCGAGATTTTGGGGGATGGACTGTGATTTGCGTTGTGCCTGCGTTTGCGCCGGGAAATGTGGGCGGCATTCTCCGTTCCCTTCCTTGCGTGCTTGATTCGGATACCCTCTGCGCCGGGCCCTCGCGAGCAATCGCCAAACACGTACAACCTGTGCGCACGCGAACGGCCCGGGCCGCCATGCTGTCCCCCCTACTAATCCTATGAAATCACCGTTCAGGCAATCGAGCCCAGGTGCAATCGACGCCCAATCTTTTGATGCCGGGGCAGAGATTCGGGCCGTGGTTTGACGAGACAAGGCGCCAGGGTAAATTCAAGAAGGGAAGGGGGGACGCTTGTTCTTGCACGTCAGACGCTCGTACGAGAGATGTACGAGAGTTCCACGAGAGTTTACGAGAGATTGGGGGAAAAAAATTATGCAGGACCGCAGGCGGGCGGCTCCCCACGTCTGCTGGAAGAGACGGCAATGGTAGCCAAGGAAAGGGCAAGTTGGCGTCCAGGCGTTCGACAGATACAGCTTGGCGAAGACAGTTTGGCTCCATCCCCTGGGGTGCGGCAGGAATCGGAGGGCTGCAAGCGGCCAGTTCTGCCGAGGCGTTTCCACTCTGACACACACGGGACTTTTGCCGCGTATCGCATGGCACGCCGGGACCGGTACGCCGTGCGGCGGTGGCTAGGCGCGTGCAAATGGGCACTGCATGGCGGGAAAGGTACAACTGCTGGTAAGTACATTCTTGATAAACTTTATATATTATATAATTTATCATACACACCAGGGTTTATGGTGGGTGTGTTTCACCGTTAAGCGCGCGAAGGGCGGCAAGGATGTCAGGCAATGCGGTAGGTTCTTTCGGTCCGAACAGTTCTTCCTCGCGTATCTCGTCGAAGTAAGTTTCCTCGAGTTCCCGTGTCAGGTCGATTACTTGCCGGATTTGATTTTGCAGGACTTTCGAAACATCTTCGTCTTCGCCGGCGTCGGCGTCCGGCAGGTTTCCAATATTGACGCCGGCCGGCGGTTCGCTGAGTACCTGTCCGGTCAAGGGGTCGCGCACCGGTCCCGGGTCGTGCAGGAGGTCGCGCCCGGCTTCTTCCATAGCGTCACGCATTCGGGCCAAATGGCCGCGCACAGCACGCAACTCATCTGCTCTGTAACTGGAATTAAAGATCCGATCTTTCAGATCGTCGAAATCCTTCTGTGTGTAGCTGGTAAGGCGCTGGAAGCCGAAACGCCTTCTGCCCGCGTCGGTCAGGACGGGTTGGGCGGGCAAGGCATCGGCCCCTTTCTGAGGAGTTTCTATGGTTACAAGACCCTGTACGACCAGCGACTCGATCCTATACTTGGTCTGCCAGGCGGCGATGGCGTCGGCCTTTTCGAGGAGGTCGGGGTCGCCAACGCCTCCAGCGACCTGGGCGACGGCGGCGGCGGTTTCCTCTTCTCGAATCAGATCCATTTCGGTATCGGCGAGGTGGTAGAGATTGACCAACTCCCTTGCGGCGCGGCTCATTGCGGAGAGGGCGGCGGGCTCGATCTCTCCTGCAGCCAGATCGTCCATGCCCTTAGTCAGCTTTTCGATGGCGACGCGCAGTCGTTCGGGCATACGTTTGTCGGCGCGGGCGGCGGTCGACGAGGCCTGGCCGCCGCGTGAGCGCCAGGCCCACACTTTATCGGCGGGGGCATGGGCGATGCAGTAGCCGTCATATTGCTCCTGGCCGAGACCCTGGCAGGGCTGTCCATCTTTTCTGAGGGCTTTACAGAGTGTCTTGGGCACTGTCTCCTCCACTGGTTTGGCCGGCAGGCTTGTCCAGCCACGGCGCCAAGATTGGCGGCGGTGGCGGCATGCTGTGACGCGACCTGCCGTGCTCCGAACGAACTGCCGGTTTTGCAAGCGACCGACAGGCCATTCAGTTGCCGTCTAGGTGCTCTGCCTGCATGCGGGGCTTCGGGGGCTCGCCTGCGGAGATGCCGAGGGGCCTTGTGGTAAGCCTGCGAATGGACAGAGAAAGCAATGGAACGATTGTGCTACAGATAGGCCTGACTGTCAAATTCCATCGATGCGTTGAAGGCCAGATAGCGCATTATCCGTCCTGAATTTGCCGCCTGAGCGATTTCGCAGGCTTTTCGTAGGCATTGCGTATGCGAAACGTAGGCTTGCAAAGACTATATGTAGTAGGCGACTCTCTATTTCATACTATATGAAGGCAATCGGGGGTAGAGGTTGTGGTCGTTGCCCGCGGCAGCCTTTTTCAACTGGAAGTGGGTTGTCTGGGCTGTGTTCCAAGGACTGAAATAGGAGGCTTGGCGCGAAGGGGTCAGATCTATCGCATTTGGGAGCAACGTTCGTTGGCGCATCTACGCTTTGTTTTCTGTTAGCCAAACGCCAAGTGGGCATGGCGTTCTGCCCGCGACAAGAGTAGCTCTTGACTGGCTGTCCCGTGACTTGCGGGCTTTGGGCTGGCAAAAAAACGATTGATCGACCATTCGTCTGTTAGTTTCCCACAGACGCCCTGTTTGTTTCCTTACTCTTGCTTTCTACAAGTCGTTCCCCTTCGGCGGGTCGTTCTGACAGTGTATACATGTCAGCACATTCAGGGCTTGGGTCTCATCATCTTTCCCAAGAGCGGCTAGTCTTCGCCAACCGGAGACCGGGATTCAAGCAGTCCGGCCTTCGTCTCAGGATACAGGTCTTAGCGGGCTGATGTTCATCGCGGCTATCCAATCCTCCGCCTCTGCCATTATGCTGTTTTCCCTTCATCCTTTCGGAATCCGGCAGGGTGGTTGACCTACGGGGTGATCATCTCCCCGTATCCACATTGTGGGCAGGGTAATTGCTCGTAAACCTTCGCACTGACATGTTAGCTCGCGCTACAGCTTTTGAGGCCAAGCTCACTCCTGAGATTGTAGGGGTCCAGGTAGCTCTTCATTTGCATGTACCCCATAACTTCCCACTACCAATCAAAAAAAGGCGACATCTATAGTAATGAATGCCGCCTAGTTTTGGCTTTACCCGGGTCTAGGTTGTTATCGGACTGATTTCACGTCCGTGCTGAGCATCGTCCCATCTGGTCATTAATTCCTGCCTCTGTTCTTCAGCCCATTTGAACAGAATTCTTTCCTTAAATTTGGGAAGACCCCTGCCAGCACACGAGAATCACGAATAGATACTGAAATATCGTATTCCCCGTAACGAGCATGAAAATGAGGAGGATTGTGCCCCATGTAGTCCATCCGGATGGTGATTCCTTCGAGATGACATAATCTAGGCATGCTCCTCCATCAGCCCCTGCAACCTGGGGAAAAGCTCTTCAACCGTTGTATCTGTCAGCATCATGTATATTGTGTCGGCACACACGTCCAGGTCTTCATTATTGCCCCACGCGATGGCCTTTCTGTCGTCTACATGAACTGACTCAAAGAATTCGCGTTCTTTCCACCTCCTAAATGCTTCCTTGTTCGACCACTCAGACAGGTCAACTTCGCCGTTTTGACCATCAGAAAACTCAACGAAGATTGTGTAACCGGAACAGGCCTTTACATCGACAGGCACAGGGTGTTCCAGTCTTTCGTCCACAAGTCGCCTCCCTTCTTTTCAGTTCATTATTGACTAAAGTACTCATAGTGATTGACGACGAGAAAGTAATAGGGGCCAATAGCAACGAGGGAGCCAGCAATAGCATTCAATCGTGCAACCAGGCAAGACTTCTGGCGCGATTGTAAAGGGACTTTTGTTCGATTGTCAAACATGACATATTAGGCATTCGTTGTATTGTGGTTGGCCCCAATGACTAGACCACGAAACGGGAAAGAAAAGGTGCATCCAGATGGGGGCGGCTGCCTCTGATCGGCAACGGGCGGTCTGCCGCCATCAGAGCACGAAGTACTCGTCAACTGGCGTGCAGGCGTCGAGACGTTGAAGCGGTCTTTTTGGCGTGGAGGATTTGAAGTAGGCGGTCAAACCTTGAACGCCTACAGCCCGGAACTGGCAGACCGCGGTGCGTCGCCGCCGTCTCTTGACCATCGTGCTGCCGGTCCACAGGCTTGGTGAATGGCTCCAATATACACCTTAGCTCGCGGGCCAGTTATTGGGGCCTATTTCACTTTGCGGTAGAGTGCACCGTGCCGACACCGATGCGGTCGCACTGAGAATGGAGGACGAAATGTTTACCAACTTCATTTCCATGCCTAAAACGTGGGCGAATGTCTTGACCAAACCCAGCGAACAGACCTTTGCCGCCGAACGAAGCAGATCTTCGGTCACTTTATCAGCCGCGCTGACGTGGGTCGTACTGGTCAGCGCAGTGGCTATACTTCTCAGTATACAGAGGACGACGCTAACTGAAGAGTTGATCCTGTATGGGTATGTGCAGGACTGGTATCCGCCTGATTTCATTGCCAGGATTCTTCAAACTCTTGGAGAAATCAGAATTTTCCTCACGCTGCTACATTTAGAGATCATGAAGTTGTACGGCTGGTTGTGGTTTCGTTCCGGTCTTTTTGAACTCATTGGTGCGCAGGTCTCTATCGCAGGATATTACTTTCTGTTTGACATTCCCGACTGGCTACGGGTCATGGTCAAGATTATTCTGAGCCCAGTGTTTTTCTTGATCAAAGCGGGCGCTTACCACTGTATCGCCACCCTATTTGGCGGACGAGGACAGTTCGGTCGTTACGCTTACCTTATCGCCGCATTTGGTGTGCCGATTGCCATTCTGAGAATTCCGATCAGTTTCTTGCCTCTGGCCGGAGGCAGGCTTGTTGCCATCTTGTCGGATTCTTCGCTTATGGTTGACCAGGACTGGTATTACGCGCTACTGTCACCCACTGCGATCATCGCTACTTTTGTGACAGTGTACTGGCTCGTCTTGTTTTACTTCACGACGAAAGTCGAGCATGAGATGCCGCGGGGACGAGCAATCATCGTCACAGTGGTTTCGTACCTGATTGGCTTCATGCTAAGTACCATCCCTACCTATACGCTCTTGGGCTTAATGGAAGCCGGGAGATTATCTCAAGGGTGAACCACCTGTTGGCAAGGAGTAGGCAATGAGCAAATCTACTAACCGGTTGATCGCACGTGCTGTTGGCGCAGTGTTAATCGCAGTCTTAATTGGTTTTCTAATTCGATTGACCTATCAGTTCAATAGCCTTAGAAGCTCTGATCGGCATCCTTGCGGTCCGGAGAGACAGGTGGTTTTCAACTATACTGAACGCGAATTACTCGTAAATGGTTTGGCACTTCAGGAGGACGGGTCAATTCAGAACGTGGAACTCGCTCTTGCCCCAAATCAGTCGTCGGAAGAAGCTGGACTTTGTCATGTCGAAGAAATGACGACGCGCGGGGCGAAGGCTTGGTCCTACAAGGGAATAGAAATGCGACCAACGGTGTGGATGGTAATTTCGACCCAATACACCTACTGCATGAGTGGCGAGGAATCCAGTTCAGGGGTCTGGTATGATGTTCTGTGCATTTAGGAGCATGCCGACAGAGAATAGCTGGTAAACTCACCAGGTCTCACCGCGTTCCTTAAACCGATTCTTGCGCGTCTTGAATCTCTAGTTCGGCCGTGGACGGTACAGGGTCAGGTTGCATTGCCAGATTCCACTGTCCGCTTCCCCCATAGGCAGGTCCGAATCTTGGATCGCTACTCAGAATCACACTCAATCCCGATAATTATGGTTGGCCCCAATGTCTAGACCACGAAACGGGAAAAATAAGGTGCATCCAAAGGGATGCGCTAGGTTCTGATCAGATCACGAAGTGCTCTTCAGCGGGTGTGCGATATTTGAGACTTTGATGTGGTCGCTCATGGTTGTAGAAGTCGAAGTAGGCGCGTAAGCCGGTGTGCAGTTGATGCACCGAGTCATACTGGTTGAGATAGATGTTCTCATATTTGACGCTGCGCCATAGGTGTTCGCAGAAGACGTTGTCGAGGGCGCAGCCGCCAAATGGCGTACCCTTCATCTAGGGGGTTGGCAAAGTCTCTACACATTGGGCGTACGCTGCCTCCAGCATGGTGTGCATTGACGGAGCATCGCCGGCAAGTATGGCCTCTGGGGTGGTTTCAAGGTCAGTGGCATTTGCCATCGAGAACAGAACAAGCATCCACAGTCCGGCCACAAATTGGTCTGGATGCTCCACCATTTCATATATAAGCCCTTTGGCGTCCTCGACGCACCAGACGACTTCCATTATGGCGTGCATGTAGGTCACGGGCTCGTTTTCGTAGTTGTCGAGACTTGCGAAAAGATTGGCGAAGTCCTGGAGATCAGCCTCCATGAATTGACTGCTTGGTTCGTCATGTGGCGTTGGAGCGGGCGTTGGGGGGGGCGTGAGCGGTATAGGATTGCAGGCGGAAAGCAACACAATTGTGGCGATGAATGCCGCACCAGACAGAACCAGTTTCTTGATAACCATGTTGCATCCTCTTGTTGTGGCGTATTGCCGGATGGGCACCCTACTGCTCCGTAGCACAAGCCCGGACACAGCTTCGTGTTCGGGCTTTTTCATATCTCCCAACCTATACCATCAAAAATCACATAGAACCAGAACAGAAAGAAGAGAATGCCAATAACACAAATGACGATAGAGCCAAAGGTTAACTTCACCTTCCTGGGTTCATCATCTATTTTTCTACCCTCCACTGCACAGACCCCATCAGTGCTCCCACCATACCACATTTGACGTAACCAACACACAGCACGAAACTTGAAGCCCGCCGTATGCCGCCGCCGTTTCTTGACCATCGCGCTGCCCCTCCACAGGCTGGGTGAATTGCTCCATTATACACCTTAGCTTGTGGTCCAGTGTTTGGGGCCAAGCTCGGTGTGCATGTCGGAAGGGAGCGGGTACGTCAACCGCTCCCTTCTCTTTTGCGGCGTAGGGCGGAAAGGGGTAGAGTGAATAAGCCCAGTTGGGGACCAATGTCAAAGGAGAAGTTAAATGACTGAAAGGGATTTAGCACTTACCATTTATTACCTCGCAGATCTTTTTGGCAACGACGGAGTGGAAAATGGACGTATGGTCAATCTCTTGAGGCTGTTGAATCAAGAAGAGCCGATTGGGGACCCCGATGAGCTTACCAGAGAAACTCGACGGCTTTCAGACGGAATTCAACATGACTTGAGTCGACCAGGGCTTAGGCTTATTGAGGGTGTCTCTGGTAGGCGCTCAGGGGGACCGGCTGGTGACCGTGGATGGCGACAGATCACTGATACAGGCAGAGCAGAAGCGCGAACTATATTGAGTCAGATCATTTCAATTGATATGCAGAACTAGGTTCTGGTCACCCCCCCAACTGGGTCACCATCACTATGTGGACCGGCGACAATCTTGCCTTCAATCGAGCGCTGACCATCGGGATAGAGGGCATTACTTGGGTTGTGTTGCTTTATCTATCTGACAAAATCGTAGAAAAGGTGATCAAATTTGACTGCCTCTACCGGACCAACTGCATCGGCATTGATTCGGGGTTATTTCTTGCCGCCGTGTTTTGGATAGGGTGTAGTCTGTATATCTTTCGGTATAGCCGGCCCGGTCTGACATCACATCGTTCTTTGCATCACCGAGTAAAACGGGGATGCAAGCTTACCTGTCTGATATCGGCCGTTGCATTGGTTCTGGTTCCGACCATGAGTTATGCCCTTAGTGGGAAACTTTTCGCAGCAACTCTTTCTGATGATCCACGTTACGAACTGGCGTTTTATGCAACTATTTTTGTCTGCATAATCATCTGGCGACAGATCGGTAAATCGGCCCAAAACCCGTCCTCTGAAACTCCCCTCTCATCTGCCAGCTGTACCGGTATGGGGGGACCCAATATCAGGACCACGAAACGGGAGAGATAGGGTGCATCCAGATGTGTGCGGCTGGCTCTGATCGGCAACGGGCGGTCTGCCGCCATCAGAGCATGAAGTGCTCTTCAGCCGGCGGGCGATGGTTGAAGCCTCTATGCGGGCCCCCAGGGTGGTGGAGGGTCCAAGTCGGTCTTGCAGCAGGTGTCTTCTCCAAACCAATAACAGGACAGGAATTATAAGGCATTTTAGTCAAGCCCGTGATGGGAGAGCATTATTCAGTATCGCATGATGTGGTGGCTATGGCAGGAAAAGGGCCGCTATCCAAATAGCGCCCGTGGGGTTTGGTCATTGACTTGCTGGGATGTGGTTTAAGGTCGAAAGGGGGAGTGGCCGTGATTATGGGGGCGTCAAGACAACCGCTCACCTCCCATGACCAGCTGGTCCCAATCTGGGAATTCGCCACCCTGTATGATTTTGGTGATGGATTTCAGGCATAACTCCTGCGCTCTTGCCGTGAACTCTGGAGAAGCCTTGGACTCTTTCAAGGTTCCAGTGTGAACCGCTCTGGAACGCAGGTTGTATATTTTCGAAAAGTCTTTCTTTAGCGCAACTCTTTCTTGTGCGTCATTTCCCAGATGCCATGCGGCACGAAGAGCCAGCCTGAACCCCAGTTCGCCCTGTCCGTTGATGTCTCCAAGGTACAGAGATTCAAGTGCCGTCCCTAAGTTGATAAAGGCATCGACTCGGTTTTTATCCGTCTTCGATTTCATCCATCGGTCTATGGGAACCCGTAGCTTTTGGGCAACGTTTTGATCGAGATTCTTACGAGTGACATAAAGAGACATAGCCTTTTGTATATCTCTTTCGTTGACCTCGATGGAGGAAATGCCATGTTTATGAACCCTGGACGGAATATAACCTGCTGAATCACGCGATGAATTGACTGCATAGACTTCATCTGGATCGATGTGGGACCACCACGATACGTAGTTCACTATGTGGTTGGTGCTCAACGATAACGCCTCGCAGAATTCTGCTTCAGCGAAGTTTGGGTACTGGGTGTTTACATTTGTTCGCTTGAATGGAGCCGGAAAAGCCGTCTTGGACATATGGTCGGGCCGGGCGAATACAGGGGAAACCAACTCGTCAACAATGATGAGAGTCCGTCCAAAGTAGTCAGTGCAGTGAATGAAGTGAGGAATGCGTATACAAGGAGGAAAATCCTTAACATCGTTCGGAATAGGGACAAGCCGTATCCCTTCACTTATTTCTATGGGGGTTTTTATCGTCACACCATCAATCATCGTGATTGCTTGTATCTCGACAGACGATTTTTCGACGCATTCGTAGAAATTGGTCGCGGCATATTCTGTCCCGCGCACAAACGCTATCGTCAGCAGGTGCTCCAACAATTCATCGATGTGGAACCCATTCATTACACCGCCAGTGACAATTTTGGCTGACTGCAACATATCGTTGTCAATATACTGCCACAGAGCATCCCTTATAAAGTCGCATAGACTTTCCCGCACCGCGTTGTTCTGGATTGTCGGTTGGTACCGATCGGCAAGTGAACGGAGATCGGGGTCGTATGATCGTCGATGCAATGCTAGAGACGTTAGATACTCGCGAGCGTCAACATGAAAGCCTTGATATTTGTCTCTTATCGCTAGGCTGCCAAATGCCTGTTTGAGCAGTTCGTTGAGTACCTGAACTACCTCGGAGTGCCTTCTGTGGATTTCGTCTGGTTTGATTTTCATGGTCTTGGTGAGTTTTGGGTCGTCACGGGGTATGGCGGTCTTGTGCATTATCCGATCTCTATGGTTGGCCTCAATGGCTAGACCACGATACTGGAAAATATGGTTCCCCCAGACAGATGCGTTATACACTGATTGGCAGCGGGCGGTCTGCCGCCATCAGAGCATGACGTGCTCTTCAGCCGGCGTGCAGTCGTCGAGACGTTGATGCGGCCTTTGTTGGTTGGAGAATTCGAAGTAGGCGGGCAAACCTTGAACGCCTACGGCCCAGCCCGGAACTTGAAGGCCGCCGTGTGTCGCCGCCGTTTCTTGATTATCATTCTGCCCCGCCACAGGCTCGGAGAATTGCTCCATTATACACCTTAGCTTGTGGTCCAACTTTTGGGGCCCACTTCAGAGAACTTGAGTGTAGCTGGCAACTGTCCTTCTACTTGAATAGGTAGGACAGAATCCCTAGCGCAACACCCATAGTGCTGAGAAGTATCCCTACGAAGTGCAACCTTCTATTGGTTCTATTTTCTTTCATCTCGTGTTTATCTGTATATCTGAAATAAGCATCAACCATTTTTGATTGATTCTCATCGTATTTCATAAATCTACATCCCTTCCTCTTTGTTTCCAAGAACTTCCTATCGTCCTCAGATCCAGAAAACACTTTGCCTCCCCATTCTTTCATAAAGCAACTACTTTTTCTCATTAACACATTATCTGATCGTTCATTAAGTGAAGCCTTTTTTCTTTTTTCGAGTGTCCAAGATTCAACATGATCACTCATCCAAAATTCAAGATTGTTTAGCGGATAGCTAGGTGTATTATCCGAATGACTATGTAACCAGTGACAGTTCTTGCAGCAACGCTTCAAAACTCTACCTCCTGTTTGAAATGTCCCACTCCTTGTTCCGACTGCCTTTGGACTACGAAATGGGAAAATAAGGGCACACAGACGGACGCGTTGTGTTCAGATCGGCAACGGGCGGCCTGCTGCGATCAGGGTATGAAGCACTCCTCTGCGTGGTCGCGATCGTTGAAGCTTGAAGGCCGCCGTGTGCCGCCGCCGATTCTTGACCATCGTGCCGCCCTTCCGCAGACTTGGCCGTTCACTCCAAAATACATTTTAGCTTGTGGTCCAGCCTTTGAGACCCACTTCAAATATCGGCCGCTAAATGCCTAAAGACTGAAGGGCTGTCATGGTATGGGTCCTCCCGGATCCGTCCCAACGTTGGAATCCAGACACTTGATTACAAGCTGAGCAGCTTCTTCAATTTCCGCGTCGGCGGTGAAGCGCCCGAAGCTGAAACGGATGGAGACGTCGGCTTGGGTAGGGGTGAGGCCGAGGGCGCGGAGTACGTGTGAGGGTTCGGGGATGCCGGAGGTGCAGGCGGAGTCGGTGGAGGCGGCGAGGTGGGGTGGGAGGATTTTCTGAGCAACACAGCCACCAAGTCGCAAGTTGGCATTGCCAAGATTGTGACGCTCCCAAGTTGAACTGGCGCCGATCGCTGAGTGGTAGATTCCATGACCAAGTATCAGCGATACGTTAATGGCTCCTAGTTCGCAAGGCCTCTAGGTCATTGACCTCCAATGATGGTATGTCCCGGTTCCACGTCAGCCGGATCAAGCACGACTCAAGGAAGTCCCGAAGCGATTCATTCTGTTCCACCCAAGGGCCTTCCACGACCAAATGGCCGCGAATGGTTTGTTTGGGATCGTCACTGTCCATCCACATGTAGTGAAGTACCTGCCCCAGTCCTGTCCTCACCTGTTGGTCGACTGACTCTGGAATCGTAGACTTTACTTCGAAGTAGATGTCGGCATCGGCGACCTCAACAATGCAGTCAACGTGTCTATCGTACTTTGGAACGAAGCCAATTTGCTCTAGTCGTGCCCTCAGTTGCTCCAAGATTTCTTGGTGCCGAGAGGTGTTGGGAGTCTGTCCCGCCGTTGCTACGTCCTCGTTGATGCTCCGCTGGATCGCCTCCTGCGTCAATAAATGGCGCCGACGAGGAACGGAGGGTCTAGGAGGTAGGATTTGGCCAAGGGCTTGTCGAGCGGCGTTATGGTAGACAGGAGCCGGACCTGGCAGTTGCGAGGTCACATAGTTGCGGCGTAGGAACGATTCAGCTATTTCTAAGTCAGGTCGTGGGTCGCCGTCTCGACTTGCGCGGGCGACACTCGTCCCAACTTGCTGAGTGATAGCGTCCCACCGAACCGGGATCGAAGAAGAAAAATCGTGAGAACCGCACGTCCCTGTTAGCTGTTGGACCGATTCCGGGTCTAGGCAACAAACTTCATAGCGAGATGGGTCTTTTGTGGCCCTTGGAAGCTTGATCGGAATGGCATCGGAGGAGTTGTCAAAGAAGACCGCAGAACGAGATCCACCTATCTTCAAATCTATACGATGACGAAAAGTGTCGAGAGAGACCTCCATGACAGACAAGCGGGCCAACAGCTTGCTGGGTTCGCCCTCAGAGAGAACATAGATGTCGTCCCCTGCTCGGATACGATATCCATCTCCAGATGCTGCTACAGGCAAATCGCCTTCCGCTTTCCATTTCTCATTCACACTTGATGTGAGTCGAAACGGCATTTCTTGCTCCCCTTGCACCTCTCATTTGGAAGGTGGCATACCCAAAGTCCGTTTCAGTAGTTCGATCATCTGGGCTCGTCCAGGCCTTCCAATCTCTTCAAGCATTTTTTCGGACACTTGCATTTTCGCCATAGTGTTTTCGAACAGGTCTTCCTCGATAGAATTCTGTGTTACTAGGAACCAGTATTTGCAATCTTTGGTCTGGCCTGTCCTATTGATCCTGGCCATGCTCTGTGTGAAGTTTCTGGAGACATCATCCAAAGACTCGTATATCGCGTTGCTGGCCGCTGTTAGATTAATCGAACTAGCCCCTACTTGGATTGTCGCTATAAGAAGCCGGCACTGTGGCCGTGTTAGGTCAGCTGGCGAACCTTCACCTCCCCCTATCATAAGTGCGGCACCATAAGGATCCTTATACCTGTCGCACAACAAGAATGCGGTATCCCGGAACCTGGTCCATAAAACGGCTTTTTCGTTAGGGTCATTCAGTATAGTGTCGAGTAGATTGTCTAACTGGGGCCATTTGGCTGGGGTATCAAAGACGGGGCTTGGCAGACTACGATGACCGGGATCGGAGCATAGGCGGAGTAACATCATGCGTCGAGACATGACATTGCCAAGTTGGTTCGCATAAGTCCGGTCATCCATCACTTCCAATTCCGATAGAAACTCTCTAGCAAGCTGATCATATTCGTGTCTTTGCGGAGGTGAAAGATCGACGTAGAGTGGTGTAGCGACCTCTGGCATTTTTCTGGGGTTTTCGCGCTGGAGGTAGTGGAAGCCCTTTTCTAGTTCGTGCACCACAACCAATGCGTCTTGTGTACGGTCACCTGTCAATGAAAGTCCGACAGGATATCCTGAGAGAACGGATAGTTGATGCTCGTAATCAGAAGGGGAATTCGGCGCTGGAGTCCCTGATGCAATCCAGCACCTGCCGCATTCCTGTCGGATTGCCATTGCAGCTCTTGAGCGTTGGGCCGTAGAGTTCTTGATAAGGTCACTCTCGTCGAAGATTATGATAGGTCGTTCTACTTCTTCATTTTCTCGCGCCCACAATTTGATTGGATATTGGTCGCTGGCAAGGAGGCCGTAATGGACTATTAGCCACCTTGGATTCGACTGATAAATCTTCAATCTCTGCTGCTTGGCTCCTGATGCCGCTGCCACCTCGTTTTCGACTTGACCACCTGGCAACCACCGTGCTAATTCCTCTAACCAAGGTGTCTTAATTGCCAATGGCCGTTCGGCCACAACAATGACGCCTTTTACCACACCTCTCGACAACAGTTCGTGGGCCGCAGCAATCATTGCTCCAGTCTTGCCTGAACCTGGCTTCCAGAATAGAGCAAACCGACGAACTTCCGGTGCCGACATTAGTGCTGCCGCTTCCACTTGTTCCTCGAACGGTTTTAGTCCGAGTCTTGCCGCAGATTCCAGGCGGTGGTGGAGTCTCGATGCCTGCCCATCAACGACCTCCTTGAGCCTATGGTCTTCCCGGATGTAATTGAGTCTCTCCTGGGCCCTAGTGTCCCAAAGGGGCGAAAACAGGTCGAGTGCCTCCCCTAGTTGCTGAATATGATTAGACCCCATAACCCAGTGGCCTCTCGATGAGAACGTAGAGAATTGGATCCCCGCTCTTCTGAGGGCAGCTTGAATCTCACTTGGCGTGAGACCGTCTTCAGGTTCCAATCGGACGTCAATGATCTCTCGTCTGACGTTCAGGTTAACTCTCATTCGACTACATTAGGCGCACTTGAGTCATCCGTAGAAACGGTTGCTTGGGCGATAACTCTTTGCAATGCGCCTTCCAGGCGCGATCTTAAGGTTGCAGGAATATCGGCAAGTTCGACAGACGTCAAATTGTCAATTGACTCAATTATTGCCTCAAGTCTCTTTTCCACAGTCAGATTTCTGGTCGCCTCTACCCGACGCGCTTCGCCCGTAGCACGATCGAAATTCGCCCGCAGCCCGGCGCCCGTCAGCCCTTCACCGCCCAAGAAAATCTCGGTCGCTTCTGGGTTTCGATAGACTTCTTCAAGCCTGCGGACAGAAGCAAAACTAGGGAACAATTCTTGGTCGATTCCACTAAACAGAAGTTCCTTGAACTCTGGTTCAGAGAAGACGTTCTTCGTGCGATAAGTGTCGTTGGCTTGCCGGAAGTATTGAAAGTTCTTGTTTATCTTCGTCTCGAGGTCATCCTCGTTTTCGCCTTCGGCGTAATCTGCTCGGAACTCTTCAATGAGATGCCATGTGTTAATCCGGTTCCGAATCTCGGTAATGTTAAACCGAGGGAACTCATCCCGTACCCGTCTTCTTATATCCAGGTCTGACTCATTTGGGAAAATCTCAGATAACTCTTGGAACCTGCGAAAGATACGTCCATTTGTCACTACCTGAGGCCATTCCTTCTTAAGTGATTCAGCGTAGTTTTCTTGGATAATTATCGACTGCTTGTGGAGATCTGGTGCGCCCTCAGGAAGTACGAACATTGGGGTACGCCCGAGAAGGTGATGCTGTTCATTCGTGGCCGCGCCTCTGTCGGAAAGGGCCCACATTACTGCATATTTTCGGCGATTGCCGTCAATGAGTGTACCGCCCCAGGTGACGATGATAGGTTCCCTTACTCCGTTTAGTTTGACATCCTCGCCTAGAACTGGGATCGCGAAACTTCCATCATCGTAATTGAGCATGAGTTCGAGCATTTCATCGTCGTCAGGGAAGGCACTGACCGACATGTGGCGGGCATTTCGCCATCGATTCAGAATCATGTCGATTCGGGGGTTCTCTACCCAGCCCTTGATTTGGCTCACATCACCATTTGTCCGGTAAAGGGGAATCTGAATCCCGTTGAAAAGCCTTGTCTCGAGCTGCAAGTCAGCGTCGTCCAGAACAAAGCTGGGTTTGTCAACACTCATCTTGACACCTCCTAGAGTGGGGAGTCTGGCGTGCGATTATTGGGGTTCTCGGAAAGAAGGATCTCACTCACTCGATATTAGCTGAAACGAATTCAGGTCTGTCATTGGTCATCAAGTAATTCGTTGCCAACGCTACTCCTCCGAAAAGATTACCCTATCTAATGTGGATCTCATTTCAACCCACGTACTTTCGCAAAAACTCCGAAATTGGAGCTGAGGAGTCTCATCTTCATTCTTGAATTACACAAGCTCTTGGTCTCATTTGGGATCTGCATTAGTATAGAGGAGCTAGAATCGTAATGCAACTAATTTAGGTTCCATTTTTATTGGTTGGATGCGTTTCCAATATTTGGAATCAAGGGGCAGAATACCTAATGGCTGATCTGGTGGATCATTCCTAAGAGGAGAACATTAGCTTTGCACTTTTGCGGCTTGTCTGTAGAATGCTACTTGTCAACATTCCTGCTACATGTGGGGTGCAAGGGGTGCCGATCTTTATGGAGATCCTAGACCTCTTCGGGAAAGACTGGCACTTTCAAGACTTGACTTGTCCAAGCTCTCAGATGTACACGAGATCACTATTTCGGACAGGCAGCGGTTGACCTTCTAGCGTATCGGTATTTCCAAGAATTGGCTAAAGTGCTTCAATTCCCACCACCTGAGACCATCAGGCTCAATTGAAGAACGATTGATGACGAGAGAGGCTATAAACAATGACCAAGCCGACAGTGATCTCGCTGTTCACGGGGGGTATGGGCCTTGACCTTGGGTTCGAGGAAAAAGGATTTGATATCAAGGTCGCCCTGGACAATGATGCTGCTGTCGAAGCTACAATTCTTGCCAATGATCGAGACTTCCCAGTGATTAGCAAGAACGTGTCAAAGGTGACCACCGCCGAAATCCTCAGCGTAGCGGGGCTCCAAGTCGGTGAGGCCACCGTTGTAACGGGAGCACCACCATGTGAACCCTTTAGTACGGCAGGAAACAGGAACGGCTTCCGCGATCACCGTGCTAGTGCAGTCCATTCGTTTATTCAAATCGTTCGAGAGTCTCAACCTGAGTACTTCGCTTTTGAGGAAGTCCCAGGCTTCCTTAGGGCTGCTAAGAAACACATATCCTTCTATGAACGATCCAATATGCGAGCCGGCGAGATCCACCCCGACGTCAAGTTGGGGTCGGCCTTTGAAGAAATAATGAAGGAATTTGAAGGCCTCGGATACTACCTAAGCTTCGATCCCATAAACCCAAGAGCATCACTCCTTAACTCTGCGGACTATGGCGTTCCACAGAAACGTGTCCGGTTTGTACTGCTCGGGGCACGTGAAGGTCCGGCAATCGATCTCCCCACGCCTACTCACGATGCCCCAGACTCGAAGGAGGTCCAGGAGGGTGCTAAGGGGCAGTGGCGCACTCTTCGAGATGCGTTAGATGGGCTGGATTACAATGGTGATGAGCACCTCCAGTTTCCCAAAAAATGGGGTCAGTATCTCGATAAGGTCCCAGAAGGAGGGTGCTGGCGCGATTTGCGAAAAGATCTGCACGCGGTTGTTCTTGGGGGTGCGTACGATGATGGTACTAACCCAATGACCGCGGGCAAGAAGGGCGGCAGGACGGGATTTTTGCGTCGGCTTTCATGGGACAAGCCAGCTCCCACTTTGGTCGACCGCCCGACACATAAAGCCAACTGTCTGTGTCATCCTGGCGAAACTCGACCTCTTTCGGTCAGAGAATACGCGAGAATCCAAGGGTTCGACGACGACTGGATTTTCTCCGGCTCGCTTTCACAGCGGTACCGTCTGATCGGACAAGCCACACCGGTCCAGCTGGGGACCGCAATCGCCGCCAAGATACTTGAGCACCGGATGGAAAATCTATGCAATAGGGGAAACGTTCGAACAAACGAAGAACAAGATGTGTTTTACCAAATGGAGTTTCCAAGAGAAGTCCTTCTTCGCTGATCGTGTGTTTCAGTGGGGACGTCAAAACTTCAGCTTCTTCCCCTGGCGCCTGGATCGATCCCCCTATGAGATCCTCGTAGCCGAATTGCTCCTGAAGCGGACTACCGCAACTGCCGCTTCACGTGTTTACGAGGACTTCCTCTCAGAGTTTCCCTCTCTTCAAGAGGTCGCGGCTGCCCCAGACGAAGACTTGGTCAATGCCCTCTCCAGTCTTGGGCTCCAGAATCAAAGAGCGCGTTCCATGAAGCACCTTGCCGATTGGCTCCTGTCCAAGCACGATGGCGAAATCCCCGATGATCTGGGGGCCCTTTTGGAAGTCCCAGGGTTGGGGGACTACAGTGCTACAGCGATTTTGTCCTTCGGATACAGTGTGCCGACAGCTGTCTTAGATGCGAATGTTGAACGCATTCTACTTCGAGTGTTCGGTAACACTTTGCCGACTCGCCCTTCTTGGAAGCTGTTGCGCGAGGTCGCGCAGTTCCTGCTGCCAAAGGATGGACACAAGGAGTACAATTACGGCCTCTTGGATTTGGGACGGCAGATTTGTAGGTACACTAATCCCAGATGCGGAGAGTGCCCTCTTGCATCGATATGCGATTTCTACAATAGATCAACTGGGAAAGAGACCCGCCCAGAAAATGTCGAAAAAATGAAGTCGCAAGCAAGCAAGCTAAGGATGATTCGGCGCGACCGCGGATTAAGCCTAAAGCGACTTGCTGAGATGGCCAAGGTTTCAAAACTCACCGTGATCCGGATTGAGGCTGGGAAGACATCCCCACGACGCGAGACGTTAGTCAAACTCGGGAGAGCTCTCAATGTTCCTCCCGAAGAATTGCGTTAGGGCGGGCAACTATGAAATTGATCATGATAAAGCACTTGAGGGAGGTGGACACAACAGGAGGATCGGCATGAATGAGTTGGGGAATAGAGTCGTGACTGGACCCGTTGACATTTTGTTCGAGCCAGATGAGTGTAGCGGCAAGATGCAAGAAAGCCATATAGCGACGAGCTAGTTTTTCATAGCGAGTGAAAATGCGTCGATACCACTTGATTTTGTTGATGAAACGTTCGACGATGTTGCGTTCTCGGTAGCGGACTCGGTCATAGTCCCATGGTTGCTTGCGATAGCTGCGGGAAGGGATGACCACCACGACCTGTTGGGCTGCGAGCAGTTCTCGCAAGAGGTCAGAATCGTAGCCTTTATCAGCAATAACGGCGTCAAAATGGAAAGGGGCGGGCAACGATTCAGCTTGGGACATATCATGGCGTTCACCACCAGTCAAGATGAACGTTAGGGGAAAGCAAAGGGCATCGACGAGGAGATGGATCTTGCTGCTGAATCCGCCCCGGCTCCGACCTGGGCACTGTTCTTGCTGACCTCCCCTTTTTTTGACCCGCCCGCTGCGCACATATGGGCGCGTACAGCTGTGCTGTCGGGCATGACCGCTGCCATGTCTGGGTCCTGGGCGAACTGTTTGAACATGTCGTCCCAGATACCGTTCTCTTCTCTCTTCCCAGCGTGAGTAGCGCTTGAATACACTGTTCCACTTGCCACAACTGTCTGGCAGTTCACGCCACTGGGCGCCGGTGCGCAGAATCAAGTGAACTGCCTCAACGAAACAGCGACACTTTTCCTCTTGCCCTGCATAGGCACGAGGGTGTCCTTGCAGAAATGGGTAAAGTTTCCGCCACTGATGGTCGGCAAATCTCTTTGTAGACATCCTCCTATTGTCGCCAATGCAAAAGAGCTTATCAAATGTCAACGATACCTAGCTGCTCTTCGTCTAATGGTTCGTCGCTTGGCTCCCAAGAGATCATAGTCAGACAGTTTTCCAAACAGGAGATGTCTTAATGATAACGAAGTGGAAAGTTTCTAATTTCAAATCTATACGCGACGAAACCGAATTGGACATTACGCCACTGACGATTTTTGCGGGTGCCAATAGTAGCGGAAAAAGTACATTTTTGCAGCCCATGCTTCTTGTGGCTCAAACACTAGCCCATAGGGTTACTTCAAGGTCAGTGGTATTAAATGGGTCGCTAACGCGGCTTGGCCAGTTTAACGACCTTAGAAGCCTGAACAGTGACATCGAGCCAATTTCAATAGGGTGGACTGTCCAACCACATAGATACGCCCACGGTAGAGGGACAGTTCCCGGTCAACGACTACCCAGATATTATGCTCCTTCCAGGCACGTGCTTTCTTCGGTTTCTTGTGATATTGCATTTGATGCCGAAGTATCCGGTGGTCAGATGGAAATCGCGCAAATTCAACCTCGTCTACTGTCGACAAAACTTTCGGTAACAACACGAGAAGGCGATAGAGATGATCATAGATATTTTATTGACGTAAATCTTGCCAATGTTACTGAAAGTGAAGCGAATGAGAGGTGGATTGGTGCATCTGACAGTGAAGAAATCCAGGCCTCTCTGAAATATGACGTTGAGGTCGACCACCTTTCAATGGCTGAAATTCATGACGAGTTTGTAACCGCAGAGCTTGCAGGATGCAACCTTGACCACTTTCTTCCTGAACGACTCTCAGTCAGGGTGGACCGAGTTACTGAAGACGCAAAAACTATTATTGACACTTTGGGCGGAGAGAGATTGCCTAGCTCCATCATGCGTCGCGTTTACCGCGCAAGGAACTTTTTTGTTCCCAAGAAAGTGATGGACTTCATCCTCGGCCCATCTGGGGGTATTAACAAGGAGGCACGGGCATCGTTTTCCGAGGAGATCATTCGAGCGGAAATCCGGCAAAGTTCAAAGCCAGCCCCAACTGATTCGACTTCGCTGGATGTATTCATTGAAGCGTATAGACGTATTTTACCTCCTCTAAGAAGAGAAATACGCGACGGGTTGGCAGATAATCAAGACTTTGAACCATTGGTGAATAGTGCGATAAGAGAGGAACGCGAGGAAGATCTTGGCATTGAGTCGCTTCCTGCCCCCTTGGCAGTCCGGGACGGCTTAAGATATCTTGAGAGGTTTTTCTCCGTATCGGTCCGCTATCTTGGGCCTCTTCGCGACGAACCCAAGTTGCTCTATCCGCTGTCCCCTACCGCTGACCCTTCAGACGTAGGACTCAAAGGTGAACACACAGCTGCCGTCCTGGAACTACACAAAAACCGAGAAATTCACTATATTCCCTCCTCAGCATTTAGTAATACGGGAATCGACCCCCAGCCAATTTTCTGTTCTCTGCAAGATGCCGTCGTCGACTGGCTCCAGTACCTAGGAGTTTCTGAAGGCGTCGACAGCCAAGACAGGGGGAAATTGGGACATGAGTTGACAGTCCAGATTTCCGGAGCAAATCGTTCTCATGATTTGACCCATGTGGGTGTAGGCGTAAGTCAGGTTCTTCCCATTCTAGTTGCAAGCTTGATATCTGAACAGGATACTGCGCTGATTTTCGAACAGCCCGAATTGCATTTGCATCCAAAAGTGCAAACACTTCTTGGTGACTTCCTCCTTTCACTCACTCAACTTGGCAAGCAGTGTATTCTTGAGACGCACAGCGAGCATTTGATCAACCGAATCAGATTTCGTATCGCAGCTGCGGGAGAACAAAACCTATGGAAGGAGGCAGTAAAAGTTTATTTTGTTGAGCGGCCAACTGCTAGTTCGAAATTCCGCGAGGTCGAAATAAACGAGTTCGGGGCGATTTTGGACTGGCCCGAAGGGTTCTTTGATCAGAGCCAAAGAGAGGCAGAGGAAATTCTAAGGGCATCTATGAAAAAACGTAGGATTCAACGGGAGCGATGACCATGCCAAGTGTGACGATAGATGCTGGTGTATTGGTAGCACCACCGCCCTATGAGTCAGAAACAGATGCGGACTCTTATGTAAAGACGCTTCTGGAGTGGAGTTCCTTGGTAAAGATGCCTTGGATGGAAGTATTCATGACATTGGATTCTGCCATGGCTCTAGAAAAAGATGGTCTTTACCCGCTCTACCCTCGCTTGAAAGAGTTTTTTTCAGTCAATGGCATCGAGCATTACAGTGTGAACGATGTTGACAGAGTGGTCGGAATACTTCTCAATCAGTGTGTACCATCTTTCGAGGAATACTTTCATGTCAGAGAAGTGATATCGGAAGAATTTTCCGCTTTTCCCGATGTTCTGAGTCACTCACAAGGTAATGCATTACGTTGCGATCTAACTCGCTGCATGCTCTTGACAGCAATTCTTCGCAAGTACTGCAGAGAATCCATACGGTCTCATGCACTCATTCTTCAACACGCTCCTAGTCGGGTTGTAAGTGTGCGAGCCGTAATCGACGAGGTAGAACACGACCGCGACGATATTGACGATCTTCCTGTCCAACCTGAAACGTTTGAAGGTGAGGTCCTAATATGTGATGACTTTAGAGGATTGATAGAATGTATGGATGGGGCGGCCATTCTCGCCAATTCTCAAGACAAAATGGAAGTGGAAGCGGCAATACGCATCGGTCTGTTTGTGTCGCGCATCGAGAGAGGAGGTGAGCCAGAATGGGACACGCTTCCGAGTTTTCGTATTGGCAAAGATTTTCTTGACACAATTGTAACGACCTGCCGTGCAGAAAAAGCGTTACCGGAAAAAATCCTGAGAGCCATAGTTGAATCGCTGGAAGACCTAAATCAAGACGACGTCCATGCGTTGAGAACGGGTTCTGGGGGTGGCGACCCTCCTCAGATGAGGGGAAAGGATCGCGCCATGCGACGGGACATTGACCCCACGCATCATCTCCACTATTGGTCGTGCGAAGGTGGACTTGTCGAACTAGCGAATGTTAGTTTTCCACACGACAACTTTAAGATTACGTATTAGGGCTAGTGAGGCTACCTGCGGAAGAAGGGATTGACACTCATCAGGGGGTGGGACTGAGAAGTCAACGGACTGCCTCACTGCTCGCTTCACTAAGAGCTGTTTGACCCCGGCGCCTTTTCGTTGTCCCACGAACTGGAGATTCTAGTTTCCGAAAACGACCACGGAACCGCAGGATTTCATGAATGGCTGATGCGCTTTCATGGCGAGAAACTCAACTTCCCATAGCGGTTGACCTACTTTCCCAAAGAAGACTACACCCGCTGGCACCTCAAGGAGGTGTTTCAGGGCGATTATCGCGAGCGCTGACCGCACTTCCCAGACCATCGCGAACAGGTGCTCTGAGAATTGCCAACAGTCACCGTCGCGCCGCTGATTCCCAAAAATCGTGTTTGACACTGCTGGGGAGCCGTGCTATAGTCGCGCGGGAGTTGCCTCACTGTTTTGTCCACTTTAGTTGACCAGCGCGATCGTTTGATACAGTACAGTTACATACAGAAGACATAGCGGCTTTGCGCCGGGGGAGGAATGCACTATGGCGAAATCTTCGGTTTCACGTCGTGAGTTTATGAAGGGGGCGGCTGTTGCTGGCGGCGGGGTGCTGCTGGCCGGCTGTGCGTCTGAACCGGCTGCGCCGGAGGCGGTGGCTGAGTCGGCGCCGATGGTGGCGATGACGGCGGAGGAGATCCTGACGCCGCTGGGACTGATGCCAGGCTCGCCAGACCATGCGAAGGGCTGGACTACGGAGCTGCCGGACGTGCCGGAAGGGATGCCGCTGAATCCGCCGGTGACGATCTCTTCGTTTACACGGACGGACGCGGATACGCGCTTCCAGGGCGACGACGATATTTACGACAATATCAGCCTGCGCTATATCAAGGCGCTGTTCGGCATCGAGTACGATATCCCCTGGACGTATGTGCAGGGCGAGGAACGCGACCAGAAGATGAACCTGGCGATGGCGGCCGGCGATATTCCGGAGTTGATGCCGGGAATCGGGCTGGCGATGTTCCAGGACATGGTGGCGGGCGACCTGGTGGCGGACATTACGGATGTCTACGAGGCGACTGCGCACCCGAAGTGGGTCAAAGAGTCGCAGGAGTGGGGCGACCACCAGCTGTGGGCGTACGCGGAGGTGGACGGCCGCAAGATGGCGTTCCCGAGCATTGCCCAGGCGGGCCAGGATGAGCAGATCCTTTTCATCCGCACGGACTGGCTGGACAAGGTGGGTATGGATGCGCCGACGACGCTGGAGGAGATGGAGGCGGTGGCGGAGGCTTTCGTCACGAACGATTTGGGCGCAGGCCCGCCCGGCTCGACGGTCGGTGTGATGGCGTCGCGTGATCTGCAGAGCTGGTACGGCGGCCTGGGTCCGGTCTTCGGCGGCTTTGGCGTGCTGCCTTCGTGGTATACGAGCGTGAGCACGTTCACGAAGGACGGGCAGGGCGGTCTGAAGTTCGACGGCATTGATCCGGCGATGAAGGATGCTTTGACTCTAGTGCGCCGCTGGTACGAGAAGAAGATCCTGAGCCCCGATTTCTTCACGAAGGGTTACCAGGAGAACCGCACCGAGGTCGAGGGCAACCGCGTGGGCATGAACTACACGCATCCCTGGGGCGGTGTGGTGGCCGGGGCGATCGGCAGCATGGCGAACGACCCCGAGGCAACCTGGGACTGGTTCGACGTGCCGGCAGGGCCGGTGCGCAAGGGCAAGAACTATTTCAGCCCGCTGCGCACAGGCGTGTTCCCGTTCCGCAAGGGTTCCGAAAACATCGACAAGATCCTGATGCAGGCGAACTTCGAGGCGGAAATCGTGTTGAGCCCGCAGCGGCGTTATCACGGTTTTGAAGGGCACAACTATGATTGGGTCGAGGGTGAGGACAGGGTTGTGCCTCAGTCGGGCGGCACGCATGGGTACGGCATCATCAATACGCGCGGTGGCGCCAACATCAGCCCGACCTCGAACATGAACAATATTCAGTGGAAGCTGAACTATAAGGAGACGGTGCCGCGCGGCGAGTGGGACGCGATGATGGAACTGCTGCTGGACGACCCGACGGGTCTGCAGACGATGCAGGACGAGGGCTGGCTGTTCCTGGCGGAGCATTCGCTTGAGGACACGATTCGCAACGAGTGGAATGCGGCGCCGACGGAGTTGCAGAAGGAGAAGTGGACGCAGCTGCAGACGCTGACGGATGAGACATACTTCGCGATCATCACCGGCCAGGTCCCCGTGGACGCGTTTGACGAGTATGTGACGACGTGGCTGGCGCAGGGCGGCGAGGAAGTCCTGGCTGAGATCAATGAGTGGTGGGCGGCAAAATAGTGGTGCGTGGATAGTGGACAGTGGATAGCGGGCATCTCCCCGCTATCCACTTTTTTTATTATGCAAGCATTGTCTCCGGTTGTTGATGATCTGAAGGAACAGGCCTCGAGGTTTGTTCGCTATCTGCCGCGGTTGTGGCCGCTGTACGTGATGGTGATCCCGGCGTTGATCCATTTGGTGCTGTTGAGCTATTACCCGATGTACGGGATCCGGATCGCGTTCCAGGATTACAAGCCGGCGCTGGGCTTTGACAAGTCGCCGTGGGTGGGGTTGAAGCAGTTTCAGCTGATGCTGGAAAACCCCTCTTTCTGGAAGATTTTCCGCAATACGATCGTGATCGCGACCTCGAAGATCGTGACGCTGCAGTTCTGTGCGGTAATTCTGGCGCTGCTGCTGAACGAGGTGCGAAAGCTGTTCTACAAGCGGAGTGTGCAGAGCCTGGTGTATCTGCCTTACTTTCTGTCGTGGATTGTGCTGGGCGGGATCATGCTGGAGATGCTGGGCTCGTCCGGTGTGGTGAACCAGCTATTGCAGCTGTGGGGGGTGGAGCAGCCGGTCATCTTTTTGGGCAACAACCGGACTTTTGTGCCGGCGCTGGTCTTGAGCCATTTGTGGCAGCAGGTGGGGTGGGCGACGATTCTGTATTTGGCGGCGCTGACGAGTATTGATCCGCAGCTGTTGGAGGCGGCGGCTATTGACGGGGCGGGCCGGTTTCAGCGCGTGCTGTATATCATACTGCCGGGCATTTTGCCGACGCTGCTGCTGGTGCTGTGCCTGGACTTCGGGTTGCTCTTTAATGCGGCCGGTTTCGACCAGGTGCTGAACCTCTATAACCCGGCGGTCTATTCGACGGGCGATATTCTGGACACGTGGATCTACCGGGAGGGGCTGCTGGGCGCGCGTTTCAGTCTGGCGACGGCGGTGGGGCTGGTGCGTTCGGTGCTGGGGCTGATTTTGATTGTGATCAGCTTGCGGCTGATCGCCCGCTTCACCGACTATCAGCTTTACTAGGGAAGGGCAGTTTTTAGTAGTCAGTTTTTAGTTTTTAGTGGAAGGGCAGTTTTTATTGGTTAGTTTCTAGTTTTTGGGTAACTACAGAGCCACAGTAGTTGACCAGCCAGTCATCCCTGGAACCATTCAGGGTCTTGGTGACGCAACTGGTGTGCAGCCGCCGCCATGCTCGCCAGCCGACAGGTTGCGAAGAAGGCACACGGTCGGTGAGGGATGGTTTTGTAGGGGGGCGTTGCGGGGGCGCAGCCCCTGCACAAGGGAGGGCCGAAGGCCCGACCGCCCAGAACTGCAGTGGTCAGTGATCAGTGGTTAGTGGTTAGTGAAAACCGCTTTCGCTCGCCTTGTTCAGGGTCGCGTATAAGTTGCGGCTGCGTAGTTACGAATTAAGATAGTAAGGAAACCTTGCAGGCGGTTGGTGCAAATGTAAAGGGTATGTGCTTTTGGCTTGATGCATGTGCGTGCACGAAGGCCTGTAAGCGTGAGAACGTAAGTGGAGTTGTTGACCGAATTCAGGCAGGCGCACACTGGAACGCCTGCTTCATCGCTTTGAGGAAAGAAACCATGCCAGACCATCCAGTTTCCCGACGCTCATTTGTCAAGACCGCAACTATCGCATCGTTAGGGATAGCCCTGGCGGCCTGCCGGCCAATACCCCCCATTGAGGACGCTGAACCCGCCATGGGCCAGGTCACCGCCGCCCAGGTCACCGACCGCGAGAGCCTCAAGGCTTTCGTCCTCGCAGCCAAGGCCGAAATCCAAGCGATCGCCACAAACCTGGACGAAGCGGCGAAGCTCAAGCAGTGGGTCAGAACGGAGGGCGACTGGAAATCCGGGTCGACCTTCCTCATCATTTTCGCCCCAAACGGACACGTCTTCGCTCACGGGAACGACCGTGACGCCGAAAACAGAAACCTGCTCGACATCGAGGACGAACGCGGAACCAAGGTCGTCCAGGAACTCTATGCGGCGGCTGCCCAGGGCGGCGGTTTCGTCGAATACTACGACGACGGGCCGAAGACCGCATACGCCGTCGCAATCAGACGGTTGATGCTCGTCGGCGGCTACTCGCAGGACGTCTCCCATGTCAAAGTCCGCATCGCCGATCTCCCCAGGCCTGCCGTCACCGCCTCCGAGGTGGTGGACCGCGAGACACTCATCACCTTTGTCGAAGAGGCGGCCAGGATCTACCAGGAGGCCCTAAAGTTCGAAGGCGGTATTCCCCTCGCCGAGATCAAGAACGCCTTCCGGCTCGAAGGAGGGGACTGGAAGTCAGGCTCCATCTACCTGTTTGTGGTGAGTGGCGGGGGCGTCACCCTGTTTCACGGGTCCGAGCCGTTTCGCGAAGGCAAACCCACCGACATGATGAGGACCGACTCCAAGGGGGTGAGGATCGCAGAGGAGTTGATCGGAGGCGCCTGGCGCGAAGGTAGGAAGTTCCTGCGATATCACTACGACAACCCGGCCATCGAAGGCGACGAGGAGACCGGTTCCCCGAAGCTCGGCTACGCGGTGAGCATCCAGATGCCCAACACCAAGGTGGTCATCGGCTCCGGCATCTATATCGAAACAGACGAGGAGTGACCCGCGGCGCGCGGGACCCGGCGCGCCCCAGTCGGCGCCGGCACGGAACTGCAGGGGTCAGGGGTCAGGGGTCAGGGGTCAGGGGTCAGGGGTCAGGGGTCAGAACTGCAGGGGACAGGGGTTAGGGGTTAGATAGGGAATTACGATGAACAGGTCCGAATACAGGGGCATCTGGTCAAGAACGTTTGACCTCTTCAATTATCTTTTCCTGCTGCTGCTGGGGCTGTCTTGTATTATACCTTTGATTCATTTGCTGGCGCTTTCGTTCAGCGACCGGGCGGCGGCGACGGGCGGGTTGGTGACGCTGTGGCCGGTGCGTCCGACGGCGATCACGTATGAGAAGGTGCTGGAGGCGGGCGTCTTTTTGAACGCCTTCTGGATTTCGGTGATACGGACGGTGATTGGAACGACACTGCAGATGACGCTGATCGTCCTGATCTCGTTCCCGCTGTCGAAGGGCAAGGATGAGATGCCATTTCGGAACATCATCATGGGCTCGGTGGTGTTCGCTTATCTTTTCAACGGCGGGCTGATTCCGTGGTTCCTGGTGATTCGCAAGCTGGGCATGTTGAACACGATTTGGGCGCTGATCGTCCCGCAGGCGCTGCCGCTGTGGAACGTGATTCTGATGATGAATTTTTTCCGCCGCGTGCCGAAGGAGTTGGAGGAGGCCTCGATCATTGACGGGGCCACGTACTGGCAGATCCTGCTGCACGTTTACCTGCCGATCTCGATTCCGGCGCTGGCGACGCTGACGCTGTTCGGCGCGGTCGGTCATTGGAACGCGTGGTTCGACGGCATGATTTTGATTGCGGACCGGGACTTGATCCCCTTGCAGACGTTTTTGCGCACGGTGGTTGTGAAGATGGACATGAACGAGTTTATGCGCAATCCTGAGGATTTCGACATGTTCTCGGACAGGTCGCTGCGGGCGGCGCAGACGCTGGTGACGGTTGTCCCCATTCTGATTGTATACCCCTTTTTGCAACGCTTTTTTGTCAGCGGCATCACGCTCGGCGCTCTGAAGGGCTGAGCCATGTCGACACGTTCGCGGTCCTCGGCGGGCGGCTCTGCCGCGCAAACGCTCAGGGTGCCGTCGGTTGTGTTCGGGGCGGAGTGCCGCGAGCCGATGCGGCGCGGGTTCGACACGCTGGCGCGGCTGTTGTCGTTGACGCTGGGTCCGCTGGGCGGGAATATCGTGAGCCAGCGGGTGAATACGTCGGGATTTGAGCCGCTGGACGACGGGGCGACTATCGCGCGGCGCTTTACGGATTTGCCGGACCGGGTGGAGAATGCGGGCGCGATGATGATGCGGCACATTGTGTGGCATATGCGCGAGCGGTTTGGCGACGGCAGTGTGACGGCGGCGGTGCTGGCGCGGGGGATTGCGCGTGAGCTGCACCGTCTGATCGCGGGCGGGGCGGATCCGGTCCTGCTGCAGCGGGGGCTTGAGAAGGGCGTGGCGGCGGCGGTCGGCGCGTTGGACGAGATGTCGATCCCGTTGACGGAGCCGGAGCATGTGGCGGGTGTGGCGAGGGCAGTGATCGATGATGCGCGGGTGGCGCAGTTGCTGGCGGAGATGATGGATGTGCTGGGGCCGTATGGGAATATTCTGATTCAGCCGGGGTACGGGCTGGGGCACACATACGGGTTCCGCGAGGGGTCGCGCTTTGCGGGCGAGTATATTTCGCGCTATTTGGTGAGCGACAGGTTCAGGTATGTGGCGGCGCTGGACGAGCCGCATGTGGTGGTGGCGGATTTCCATTTTGAGGAGCCGGGCCATGTGCTGCATCTGCTGGATCTGGTGAGGCAGGCGGGCGGGGACAAGCTGTTCATCGTCTGCAAGAATATGTGGGAGCGGGCGATCAGTGCGCTGGTGGCGGCGAATCAGCGCGGGCCGGTGACGACGTATGCGGCGCGGATCAAGCCGATGGAGGATTTGCGGCGGGATATGATGCGCGATTTTGCGCTGCTGACGGGCGCCAGTTTTATCACGGACATGGCCGGTATGGGGCCGCAGGACCTGACGGCCGATGACCTGGGGCGGGCTGAGCGGCTGGTGGCGACGGGGGAGTATGTGTCGTTGATCGGCGGCGGCGGGGATGTGCAGGCGGTGGATGCGCATATCGACGTGCTGCAGAGCCGGCTGGCGCTGGTGGAAGAGCGGGAGGAACGAGAGCTGCTGCGCGAGCGCATCGGGCGGCTGCAGGGCGGGATCGGCGAGCTGCGCGTGGGCGCGTATACGGAGAGCGAGCGCAATGCGCTGGTGGAGCGGGCGGCGCATGCGGTGAAGGTTGTGCAGGTGGGCCTGGAGGGCGGCGTTGTGCCGGGTGGGGGCGCGGCCTATCTGGACGCGGCTCCGGCGGTGGAGGCGGCGGCGACGGGTCATTCGGAGGAGGCGATGGCGATGCGGGCGCTGGCGCGGGCGTTGGAGGAGCCGGCGCGCACGATTGCAGCGAATTCGGATGCGCATCCGCCGCTGGTTGTTAATGCTTGCCGCGAGCAGGGGCCGGGGTTCGCGTATGAGGTGGGACAGGGGTGTGTGCGCGATATGATGGCGGCGGGGATCGTGGATCCGACGCTGGTGGTGAAGGCGGCGCTGGAGCAGGCGGCGAGCGGGGCGGCGATGTTGATTTCGGCGGAGGCGTTGGTGTTGCCGCGTGCGCCGAAGGAGAGTTATAGACCGTAACTGCAGTGGTCAGTGGTCGGTGGTCGGTGGCTAGTGGACGGACGCTGAGAGCTAGTAGCTGAAGAGTTGGGGCCAGAAGGCGCCTTGGAATTTGTCGCCGAAATTTTTGCCGAGGCGCTGCATTTCCTGGGCGCATTGGTGGTTGTCGGCCTGGATGTGGATAGCGCGGCGGTACAGGCGGTGGGGAAAGCACCGGTGTTTGCGCGTGCGCCGGGGGAGACGCATTGGCCGTGAGCGGGGTGCTGCGTACTGATCTTACGTGTTCTCGTCCACTGTGATGCGAATGATGCGGAAGGTGTAGTGGGCGTCGTCGGCGCCCTGGTCGTGGGGGGTTCCCGGGACCTGACTGCCGCCGGAAATGGTGACCTTGCCGCAGCGGGGGATGTGGAAATGGGCGCTGCTCATGCCTGACATCCAGAAGTCGGCCGGGTCCAGCCCCACTTCGCGCATTGCGCCTTTGACATCCCAGCGCATGTGGGTGCCCCACAGGTTTTCGGCGCGCATACGCACGGGAATGTCGGCCGAGGCCTGCTCGGCATCTTCAGTTCGTTCACCCTCTATCATAATCCAGCCCGGCGGGGAACAGGCGCTGCCGATCACGGTAACGGCCACGATCGGCTGCTCTTCGACGACGGTGATGTAGCCCGCCGGCGGCAGGTCGAGTTCACGGCCGTGCCTTTCGCCCCACCAGGAGGAACGAATCGTGAAGTTGGGGTATTCAAAGGGCCACAGATATTCATAGGTGGTCTGCCGCATGGTGCGGCGTTCCATGTCACCGCCCTGTCTCACCTCGGGGTCGCTGTGCCAAATGCCCCATTTTTCGTGCCACGGGCCATGCACGTGTTCGTGGTAGAGTTTTTCGTCGGACATTTCGTGGTCTCCTTCCAATCGATGGTTGTTACGTTGCGAGCGGTCGGAATTACTGCGTGTTGTCCCGATGCTCCGTGCGCTGCGGAGTGAAGCAGGCATTCGGCGGGCGCGTCCATCAGCGCAGGAGCCAGGGTTCAGGCGGGGCCACTCTGTCTTGCGGCCGGCCGCTTGCGTCGGCGATGGCGTTGCGCAGGGCGTCCCAGGTGACTTCACTCTTGCTCCAGCGAGCGTCCTCGAAGCTGATGGCCTGGAAGAAGACGACCTCCTCGACACCTTCATCGGCGGCGACTGTGGCCGCTGCGTGGACCATTTCCTGCACGCGCGCGGAGGATGCGCCCCACGCCAGTTGCCAAAGGCCCAGCCGGCATGGACCCTGCAGATGGCCTTTGGCCCCGCGGATGATGGAACGGTAGACGTCAGGGTCATAGGGCGTTGTCTGCTGCGCCAAGGGAGTGGTCACCAGGAAATCGATCAGGCCCTCACTGGTCCAGGTATCGTGATCTTCCAGGTTTCCTTCGAGAGGACCGGCGGCGGGCGCGGTCGCTGCGGACGCACTGCTGTGAGCGGTTGAAGAGCGGACGACTTTTGCCGGCATGGGTTTTCCCTTGGGGATGCCCATGACGCCGAAATCCTGCTCAGGCTGCAGCCATTTTTGCAGCTTGCGCGCCTGCCGCAAGAATTCGGTAACATAGTTTGCCCGAAATCGGAGCCATTCAGGGTCGCTATTGGGGATGGTGAACGGGTCGCGGCCGGTCTCGCCCTGGAAGGCTTCTATGACGGGCGGGTCGTAGTGGGCGAAGTATGTGCCGTCGGCGTCTACGCGGGGGGCGCGGTGGTCGCCGCCCTTCTGGAAGTCGATGGCGATGCCGTCGAAGCGATATTCCAGCATCTCGCGCAGAATTGCCAGCCGGAATTCAATTGCCTCGGGATAGGCGAAGGAGAGGTTGCCGTTCACGGTCTGGCCGTCGCGGTTGCGGGTCAGCAGTTCCGGGTGTTCGCGTGAGAAGCGCGATTCCCAGCCGTGGCCGTGCGCTTCGGCCTGCTCCACCCAGGCATAGGCTTCCATGCCCAACTCGTGGGCGCGGTCGATAAACAGACGGGGCGCGTCGTAGGTCCTGAAGTCGTAGGCCTGCGGCCACCACTGCCATTCATGTCCTTTCGTGCCCCAGGATCCCTCGGCGACACAGTTTTGCGGCGTCCAGAAATGGATGCCCGGCATGTCGGCCTTGCTGGGATAGTAGCACTGGCACTGGCGCACGCGCAGGTAGATTTTGCGGACGCCTGCCCAGTGCAGACGGTCGAGCACAATCGAGGCGGCTGGTTTGCCCCACGCCCCGAAGAACCAGGCCCAGTCGAACGGGCTGATAACAGCTGCGAATTTCATCGGATCGACCTCCTTGCGTTAGTGCATTCGATTGCCGTACGTAGACCGCCACTGTGGACGGAACTGCAGTTCATGCGATAGCGCGCCAGCCCTTCATATGCCGACGAGCTCGAGTTCGTCGGAGAAGTGACAGGCGGCTGTATGGCCTTGGCGCGTCATCTTGAGTTCGGGAACTTCCTCATCGCAGACAGGCTGCCGATAGGGGCAGCGCGGCGCGAAACGGCAGCCGGGCGGCGGATTGGCGGGATTGGGTACATCGCCGGTCAGGACTATGCGTTTGCGCCTGCTATGGTGTTTGGCGACAGGCATCGGAATCGCTGAGAGCAGGGCTTCGGTATAGGGATGTTGCGGGGTCTGGCAGATGGCGACCGTCGGGCCGCGCTCGACGATCTGCCCCAGATACATGACGGCGATGCGGTCGCTGACATGGCGAACAACTGCCAGGTCATGGGAGATGAACAGATAGGTCAGCCCGAACTGTTCCTGGAGCTGCATCAGCAGGTTCAGAATCTGGGCGCGCACGGAGGCGTCGAGCGCGGAGACCGGTTCATCGCAGACGATGAATTGCGGCTGGAGCGCGAGGGCGCGGGCGATAGCGATACGCTGGCGTTGCCCGCCGCTGAAGGCGTGGGGAAAGCGTTGCATATGGTGGGGCTGCAAGCCTACGGTGGTGAGTAGTTCAGCTACACGTTCTTCCAGGTCCTTGCCGCGGGCGGCACGATGGAGGACCAGTGGCTCGGCGATGATCGACTTGACACTCATGCGTGAATTCAGTGAGGACAGCGGATCCTGAAATATCATATTCATCTGCCGCCGGACCCGGCGCCGCAGTTCTTTCTGGGAGAGGCCGGTGATGTCGAGCATTTCGCCGCCCACCCGAAAGCCGACGCTTCCGCCGGTTGGATCTTCAAGGCGGGTGAGAGTACGCCCCAATGTGGACTTACCGCAGCCTGATTCGCCGACGAGTCCCAGCGTCTCGCCTCCCTTGATGCTGAGATCGATGCCATCCACTGCGCGCACGGTTGCCACCTGGCGACGCAGCAGGCCGCGGCGAATTGCAAAGTGGGTGCGCAGACTTTCAGTTTCGAGGAGGATGCCGTCAGGGTCTGGCATGCGCGAACTCCTCGGTATAGAGCCAGCATTTGACGAAGTGGCCGGGCTCGGTCTCGAGCAGGGACGGTTTGCGCAACCCCGGCACTTTGTCGGCGTAGGGGCAGCGCTCGACGAAGACACAGCCGGTGGGGAGATCCAGCAGCTCCGGCACGGCGCCGGCGAGCGAGTGCAGAGGCGTCTTGGGCTGGTCGGTCCAGTTGGGAATCGACTTGAGCAGCCCCTGTGTATAGGGGTGCTGCGGGTTGGTGAAGAGCTGCTCAACGCTGGCTGCCTCGACGACTTCGCCCAGGTACATGACGATCACGCGGTCGGCGATTTCGGCGACGACGCCCATGTCGTGTGTGATGAGCATGACGGCCAGCCCCATCTCGGCCTGCAACGCCTGCAGCAACTCGAGGATCTGGGCTTGAATTGTGACATCGAGCGCGGTTGTCGGCTCGTCGGCGACCAGGAGTTGCGGCTCGCAGGCGAGCGCAATCGCGATCATTACCCGTTGGCGCATGCCTCCGCTCAGTTGATGGGGGAATTCGTGGACGACACGGGCTGGCTCGGGAAGGCCGACCCGCTCCAGCAGGGCAACGGCTTTGTCCAGCGCTTCCTTGCGGTTCATGGCGAAATGCTGCATCAGAATCTCGATGATCTGGTCGCCGATCGAGAACATTGGATGCAGGGAGCGCATCGGTTCCTGGAAGATCATGGATATCTGGCGGCCGCGAAGCGCGCGTATCTCACGGCTGTCCGGGGGTAGTGCTGTTATGTCGACGGTCCTGTCGGCCGTGTGCAGAGAGATTGTACCGCCGTCGATCTGTCCCGGCGGCATGGGGATCAGTTTAAGGAGCGACAGCGCGGTCACACTTTTTCCGCAGCCCGATTCGCCGACGATTCCCAGAATTTCGCCCTGATGGATCTGAAAGCTTACCCCATTGACGGCGCGGGTGCGGCCGCGGTAGCCGCCGAAGGATACATAGAGATCCTCAACTTCGAGAACCAGCCGGGATTGGCCGCCTCGATCGTTATTGTTCGTGCCGTTGGTCCGGCTGTCGTTCATCATAACGTCTCAATCGCCGGTCGCCGGTGCAGAAGTTGGCAACCGGTCACAGGTCACTGGCCCGAAAAGGGGTCGGCGGCATCGCGCAGGCCGTCGCCCAGGAAGTTAAAGGAGAGAACGGCGACTGTTAAGAAAAACACCGGCGCGATCAGCCACGGTTTATGCGCCAGGACGGTGATGTCCTGCGCCTGTTTCAGCAGGACGCCCCAACTGACCATAGGCGGCTGGATTCCGAGACCGAGGAAGCTGAGCGCGGTCTCGCCCAGGATCATGCCCGGGATGGCCAACGTGGCGGCGACGATCATGTAGCTGAGCGTGCCCGGAAAGAGGTGGCGGGTCACGATCCACCAGGTGGTGGCGCCGTTGATGCGCCCGGCCTTGACGTAGTCCTCGTTCTGCAACGATAGGGTCATGCCGCGCACGACACGGGCCAGCCCACCCCAGCCGATGCTGGACAGGATCACCGTGATGCCAAAGAAGACCTGGATCGAGTTCCACTCGGGCGGAATTGCGGCAGAGAGGGCGATCCACAGGGGAATGCTGGGGAAGCTGATCAGCACCTCGATTCCGCGCTGGATGAGGTCGTCGACGATGCCGCCCAAGTAGCCGGAAAGTAGCCCTATGATGCCGCCCAAGACAAGGCTGAGCGCGACGCCGACCAGGCCCACCGTCAACGAGATGCGTCCCCCGTACAGGATTTGGGAGAACAGATCGCGGCCCTGCGTATCGGTGCCCAGCAGGAAGAACCTCCCGGGGCTTTCGACGCCGAGCAGGTGGCGGTCCCAGGTAAATGCCAGGAAGCTCCAACTTTCTTCCCCCTGTACGAAGAGGCCAACCGGGTAGATTTTTTCTGGATCCGGCACATAGAGCCGGCGTAAGGTCTCCGGATCGCGTTCCTGCTTCAGTCCATAGACGAAGGGACGCAGTCTGAACCGGCCGTCCGGGGTGATGAAGTGGATGAACTGCGGCGGGACGTCGAGAAAGCCGGTGTGACGTTCGTTCAAGGGATAGGGCGCGGTCAGTTCGGCGGGCAGCACGAGGGCATAGAGCAGGAACAGCGCGGCGCCGCCTAAGACCCCTATTCGGTTGCGCTTGAACCGCCACCAGATCAGGCCCCAGTAGGAATAGGCCGCCTCCACCCTGCCGGATGGCACTTCGGCGGCATCGATGGACTCTGGACGCGGGTTCGCCGGCTCAGGACGCGCCATAGCACACCGTCCATGCGGCAGCGGCCGTTGAAGTGCTCACGGTTCCACCAAGCGGATGCGAGGGTCGAGCCAGGCCAGGGTCAGGTCGGCCAGGAAGTTGCCGACGACAAGAGCGCCGCTCAGGATCACGAGAATGCTGCCGGCCATGTACATATCTTCGGCGAAGAGGGCGCTCAACAGCAGGGGCCCGACAGTGGGAAGGCCGAGTACCAGGGCGGTGATGGTTTCGCCGCTGATCAGGCCGGGCAGACTCAGGCCCAGACCGCTCACAACCGGGTTGAGGGCGACGCGCAGCGCATGGCGGGTGATGACGCGATTTTCGCTCAGTCCCTTCATGCGGGCGGTCTGGATGAATGGCTCGCCGAGCGTATCCAACATCTGGGCGCGGACGACCCGGATCGTTCCTGCGGTGCTGGAGAGACCGACGATAAAGGCCGGAAGCCACAGGTGCTTTGCCAGATCGAGCACCTTTGCCGGCGACCAGTCGGCTGTGATGTATTCGGGAGAAAAGAGGCCGCCAATCGTCGAGGCGTTGAAGACGGTGACAGCCAGAAACACCAGTATAAGGGCCAGCAGCATGTTGGGCAGGGCCAGCCCAAGAAAGCCCAGTACCGTAAACAGGTAGTCTGCCCAGGAGTACTGCTTCATCGCCGAGTAGACGCCGATGGGCAGGGCCATGGCCAGGCTGAAGACCATGGCGGCAAACGAGATCACCAGTGTCAGAATCAGGCGTTCGCTGAGCAGTTCGTTCACGTCGGCGCGCATGGCCATGGAGTAGCCCAGGTCGCCGCGCACGAGGCCGGAGATCCAGCGAAGGTACTGGACGTAAACGGGTTGGTCAAGACCGTAGCGGGCACGCAGCCCGGCCAGCGCCGACTCGATCTGCGCACTCGACAGGCGTTGGTCTTCCAGCTGCGATTCGAGCAACGTCAGGAAGTCGCCGGGCGGCAGCTGGATGATCACGAATCCCAGTATCGAGACGAGCCAGAGGGTTATCAGCATCTGCACGCTGCGGCGCAGAAGAGCCCTAACCATCGCGTCCCCCTGAACGGCGGCGGCCAGTGGCTAGTTGGCCGTGTAGTACGCTACCACCAGCCACTGGCAACCGTTGTCTATTGTTGGTAGTACCACTGCTCGAAGCGCAGGTACTCGCTCTCACCCTGCGAAATGGCCGCGGGGTTGACCTGGCCGGGGACGTTTCGCAGATTGCCGTTGATGATCAGGATCGCCGGAGAGTTGGCGACGGTGCCGATCTGGAAGAGCTGATCGGCCAGAATCACTCGGTACTCTTGGTAGGCCATTTGCGACTCATCCTTGTCCTGCGACTGTTCGGCCAGCTGCTGCAGGTCGGCCAGCTCCCTCAATTCGCCCTGCGGCTCGGTGCCGCGGCGCTCCTCCTCCGTGGCTGACTGGAGCCAGTCATCAGCTCCACGGGCGAATTGACGCAGCGACATGCCGTAGCGCCAGTAGCCGGTCCAGCCGCCGGTGCTGGGGATGAGCCTGATCTGCCAGTCATTTGCACTGAGCAGCTCGCTATGCAGCTTTCTCTCGACCGGCTTGGCGACGACGCGCAGACCGATATCCCGCCAGTTGTCGGTGGCGATCTCGGCGGTTTCGTCGGAGCCGATGCCCCAGCCCGAACGCAGCATCAGAATGATGGTGAGCGGGCTGCCGTCTGCCAGCGTGCGCATGCCGTCCGAGTCGCGCTGGTCGAGGCCGATGCCGTCCAGCAGCGCGTTGGCCGCGTCCGGGTCGCGGGTGGCGTAGGCGCCGTCGATCGCTTCGTCAAAGACGCCGGGGGGGCTGAAGCCGTGACCGGGTCGGCCCAGACCCAGGTGAATCGACTCGTTCATCAGTTCGCGGTCCAGCGCCAGAGAGAGGGCGCGCCGGAAGTCAGCAGTCTCCAGCAGCTCCACGATGGCGGCGTCGCCGACATAGTTCTGGTTGATCATGAAGGTCTGGCGGCCGTTGAATACGTCGTCAAAGAAGGTGATCTGCAGGCCAAGCTCCTCCTCCTTCTCTTTGAAGACGGGGAAGTCGCTGGGACGCACGACGCGGAAGAGGATATCGGTCTCGCCGGCGAGCGTCTTGGCCTTCAGCAGTTCGGCGTCCCCATCGTATTTGTCCAGGCCCTCGATATAGTCGATGTAGGGGAGCTGTTTGCCCTCGGGGTCGACGCCGAAGTAGTAGGGATTGCGCTCAAACAGGACGTACTGCCCCTCTTTGTAGTCGATCGACTTCCAGGCGTTGACGGTCGGGGCATCGGGGTCCCTGACAATCCACTGATTCTGGTGCAGGACATCGCGCAGTTTATCGAACTCCTCCTGCGCCTTGTCTGCGGCTGTGTCGTTGTAATTGGGATGGAACTGCTTGAAGTAGTGGGCAGGCAGGCCGTAGAATCCGTAGCTCCAGGCGCCGCGCGAGCTCAGCAGGAAGGAAGGCCGCGGCTCGGAGAACTCGAAGCGGACGGTGGAGTCGTCAACTTTTACTACCGTGTCGGTCTCCGTGTTCATACCGGACACTCTGTATGCCTGCACGTTGTATTCGGACTGCACAATATCGTTCCACCAGAAGAGGATATCATCGGCGCCATAGGGGTGGCCGTCAGACCATTTCATCCCCTCACGCAGGTGGAAGGTGATGCTGGTGAAGTCATCGGCCCACTCCCAGCCCTTGGCGACCTGGGGCATGAAGGTGTCGCGGTCATTGTGCAGGCGCTGCAGCAGGCCCTGCTCGAAGAAGACATCCCAGGCATGGGGGCCGCGCAAGGTGCCGCCATACTGGCCTATCGAGTCTTCAGGTTCGAGCACCAGCACATCGGCAGGCAGGCGGTCTTCAAGGGGCGGCAGTGTACCGGCCTCTACCATTTCGGCCAGCATCGGCGCTTCCGGACCGGACATCTCGGCGGCGGGGGCTTCTTCGGCGGCCGGCTCAGCGGCAGGTTCGGCCGGCGCCGGGGCAACGGCAGGCCCACAGCCCGCCAGAATCATCGCGAAGACGGTGACTACGGACAGCCAGCTGAAAAACCGAACTCGTCTGTGGACAGTCATCTCGTGTCTCCTCATTTTGGTTGAGCCGAGTGCGTTGCGATCAGTCCGCGGTTCTCTTCACCTCCTTTGCACAGTTGTCTCCAGTGGGGGGACCGTCACATAAGACTGAAAACTAGGAACCGAACAGTTCCGGCCAGTAGGCGCCTTCGAATTTGTCGCCGTATTTCTTGCCGAGGCGCTGCATTTCCTGGGCGCACTGGTGGTTGTCGGCGCGGTCGCCGGTTTTGCGCCAGAGGCAGGCGTCGGCCTGGAGGTGGATGGCGATGGCGCGGCGATGCTGGCGGTGGGCCAGGTTGGGCCCGGAGCCGTGTAGCGTGAGGCAGTGGTGGAAGCTGACGCGGCCGGCCTCCAAGAGCACGGGCGCTGTCTGGTACTCCGCTTCCTCCGGCATGTGCTGGCGGATTACACGCTCCTGCTCGGCCATGTCGTAGCGGCCGAAGTGGCTGTACTCGGCGTGCCAGCCCCATTTGTGGCTTCCCTTGACAAAGTACATTGTGCCAATCTCGGGGTTGACCTCCTGGAGCGGGATCCAGGCGGTGAGCATCTGGGGTCGGTCGCTGCTGCGCCAGTAGTTGTAGTCCTGGTGCCAGGCGACGTTGGCGGATTCGTGACCGCCGGCGGGCTTGGTGAGGAGCTGCTCGTGCCAGAGGCGGACGGCGGGCGTGTTGAGGAGCTGGGCGGCGAGCTGGCCGATACGCGGGTTGATGACGGCTTCGGCGAGGACGGGGTTGCACCAGTGTGAGTTGTCGACCTTGTGGAGGGCGTAGGGGTCGTCGCCGGGGTGCCAGAAGCGGGACATCGGTTCGCGGCCGGTCTCGTAGCGGCCGGCGTTGACTTCGTCGACAGCGTAGGCTAGGTCTTCGCGCTGGCCGGCGTTGAAGATCTCCGGGCCGAGCCAGTATCCGTCCTCCTGGAAGCGGGTTCGCGCCTGTTCGTCTACGACCATTTCGGCCACAGTCATACCTTTGTACCTCGCAGACAGGAAGGATTGGGACATTGCCTGTGCTGGGCTCTAGCACTGGGCGGTTGGACAATATTATATCATTCAGTTGTCGGTGAGAAAAACAGGACAAAAAAGCCACTGCCTGTACGGCAGTGGCTTTGAATTTTCGTACTCAGGAGCGAGTGGCTGGCAGCGGCTGACGACGAGCGACTGCGGTTCTTATGTCACGCGGCCTGCGGGGTCAGAGCGGTGCCATCGGCGGTCTGGGCGCGGAAGGCGAAGGCCCAGCCGCCGTGATTGGAGCCGAGTTCGTTGCTGAGTTTGAGGAGGACGGTGTTGGCGCCGGCGCGGAGTTGCACGGGCTGGCTGCGGGAGCGGAAGGCGTAGTTGTGGCCGAGGTCGTATAGGTCGTCGTTGACTCGCAGGGCGAGGGCGTCGTCCCAGGCGAGGTGGAGGGTGGCTTCTGTGTCGGTGGGCGCGTGGAGGATGCAGCGGGCGAGGGCTGCGCCGGTGTCGGTTTTGCCGACGCCGCGGCCCCAGGGGCGGAAGAGGTGGTTGAAGTCGATGAAGCCGTGGTGGGCGGCGCGGCGATGCCAGCGGGCGCTGTCACGTCCCTGCTGGCGCGAGCCTTCGGTCAGCCAGGACGATTCGGGGCCGTGGAGGCCGTCGTAGGTGGCGTCGGGGTTGAAGGCGGTCTCCGGGGGGAGGGTTGCAGCCATGGCCTGGCCGTCGTGGTTGGCGAAGGGGCCGCAGAGCCACCATTCGCCGCTCTCTGGAAGCGCGAGGTCGTGTGTGCCGCGGGGCAGGTCGACGCCGGGGAGGAGCTGGGGCCAGTCGGGCATGGTGAAGATGGGCCGGACGGGGCTTTCCTGGTACCAGTAGGTGGTGGAGCAGATGTCGTTGGCCATGCAGCCGAATCGCATGTGGATCGACTGCCGGAAGGGGAGGGTGTCCTTTTCGAAGAAGCGGTAGCCGACAAGGCGCTGGGCGGGGCGGGCTTGGCCGACGTCGTCGTGGACGTAGTAGGGCATGGCGGCGTAGTGGTGGGTTTCGGGCGGGTGGAGGGCGCCGCCATAGCCTGAGCCGAAGGTGTCCTCGCCGCCGATGCCGCGCAAGAAGGCGGGGTGCTCGCCTTCGCCGTCGATGTAGATGTTTTCGGCGCCGCCGTGGCTCCAGCGGTCGGTGTCGTCGAGGAGGCGGACGCCGTAGACGAAGCCGAGGAGCTGGCCGGGGCCGTCGGCGTCGAGCATTAGGTATTCTTCGCCGTAGCTCTGGGTGGGCATTTCGCGGCGCCAGCGGGCGCAGAAGCGGTGGGGTTCATGGAGGGTCTGGCCGGGATAGCGGTGCCAGTCGACCTGGAGGTAGGCGCGGTTTCCCTCGGGGCCGGCTTCGAACTCGATGCGGGCTGAGCGGGCGAAGGGCATGGGGAAGTAGCAGTTGTAGCCGATCCAAGCTTTGGCGGAGAGGAAGTGGGTGTCGATGGGATACCAGCCGAGGCCGTGCATGACGCCGAAGAAGTCGCCGACGGGTGCTTCAACATAGGGCTCCGGCTCGTCGTCGAAGTAGATGCGGATGATGGCTTTGCGGCTGGCCAAGGGCAGGCGCTCCGGCCTTGTCAGGACGACCCAGATGTGCTGGATGCAGCCGGGGCCGTCGAGTTCGGCGTAGGTGGTGCGCTGGTTGGCGGGCAGGGGACCGGTGATGGAGACGCGGTCTGGAATTGGGGTGGTGGGGAGGTTGAGGTTCATGGGGTGGCCTCCAGTGGGCGTATGGGGGAGATTGGCGGATCGGGCTTGATTTTCTTAGTTTACTGCTTATTGCGTTTCAGGTATAGCGCGTTTATTGGCCAGGGGCGAAACGCACTATGCAAGGGGGACCGATGTCGGGGCTTGAGGCAGGCCCCAAGAAGCTGGACCATGAGCTAAGGTATAATGGGGCAGATCATCAGGTAGGGGGAGGGGCGGTTCAGTGATCAAGGAACGGCGTTGGCATAGGGCGGCCAGCCACAAGGGTTCGATTGCACCCTGTTTTCCCGTTTTGTGGTCCGATGATCGGGACCCGCCATGTGAGGTGCTGTGAGACACAATTGGCGTGAAATCCTGAGTATTCTGATTTGGGTCATGGTCGGCGCGGTAGGCGTCGGCATCACCTGGTTGATCGAGCTGTACAGTCCACTTTCCTTGAATTCAGGTGGCAGCAAAGAGGGACTGATAATCGGTTTTCTGGTCTGGTGTGTCTCGGGAGCCGCAGTGATGATATTGGGGGGCCCGATACACTCGCTCTTCAACAAGGTCATGCGCAGGATTGATAGAAGATGGAATAGGGGAGGGACAGATGATGGGGCTTGAGTATGCGGTCGTGATCGAAAAGGCGCCCGATAACTACTGTGCTTACGTGCCCGATCTGCCCGGCTGTGTTGGAACGGGAAAGACACGCGAGGAGACTTGTAAGCTGATTTCTGAAGCCATCGTCTTCCATCTTGAGGGATTGAAGGAGGACGGGTTGCCCATTCCCGAACCGGAATCATCTGCGGCTATGGTGAGGGTGTAAAGGGCGAGTCTGAGTAGCGCCGTTTGTTTCCAGTATTTGCAGAGTATATTGGTTCGTATTTGTCTGGCATTGAAGTGATAGGACAGGGTACATTCATCTGAATGCCGACGACCCTGAACTGAGCACGAAGTGCAGTTCAACCGAAGTGCGATTGTCGAGATTCTGACGCGGTCGCTCCGGGCTGTAAAATCCGGAAAAGGTTTCCAAGCCAATTTGCAGTAGACTCAACGTTCCATCGCAGACTGCTACGGCCACTGACGACCCCGCGGTCCGTAGCAGGACTCCCCGCTTCCCCTGACACGCCCCCTGCCCGTCGTTCCAATTCATCGCGGCACGGCCTCAAAATCATACTTCTCTTTGCACACGCGCTGGTCGAAGGAATACAGGACGACCGCGGGGATGTGGAACGGCGCGGCGATGATGTTCAGCAGCTTCGAGACGGCAAGACTGAGACCGAACATCCTTGATTAATGGTAACTACTAAGCCACAGCATTTGACCAGCCAGTCATCCTTGGAACCATTCAGGCTCTTGGTGACGCAACTGGTGTGCAGCCGCCGCCATGCTCGCCAGCCGACACGTTGCGAAGAATGCACACGGTCGGTGAGAGATGGTTTTGTAGGGGGGCGTTGCGGGGGCGCAGCCCCTGCACAAGGGAGGGCGCTTGCGCCCGACCGCCCAAAATACAACAATGAGGGGAGAAGAAACACCTTTGCTCGCCTCATTCAGGGTTGCGAATCAGGTGCGGCTGGGTAGTTACGACTGATCAAGCTCGGGAAACAGGGCATCCACTGCAGAATCCACCACCAGTCCGATTACTCCGCCGACCAAGCCCATAACGAAGATTATTAGCAGGAGATAGCCAGTGGTGCGCAGTACAAAGCCCCGGCTCAGATTCCAGCTGCGGTGTAAGGATTGCAGCGGTCCGGTTCCCTCGGCCATCAGCGCGACTTCGGCGACCCGCCAGCGAGTCGACAGATAGAACAGAGGTATTGGAATCAGGAGTCCGGAAGGACTGATTCCGGTACCGCCCCACAGAGCACTGCCCAGCACTTTAAAGACCAGCTCCACCTGGCCAGGATTGGCCGGGGCGGAAAACGCGTCGGAAATCTCGTCAAAGGAAACGCCAGAATTCAGGAGTCCGACCCAGATGGGTGCTGCCAATGCAAGGGCTCCACCGCTGAAGACGGCCGTGATTGCCGCCGTCATTCCGATATGAACCGGCAGGCGGCACAGGCCGCGCATGGCGGCAGTCCTGATGGCAAGGGGACGCCCGTGCAGCGAGTCGATGCAGTGGGATATGGGGGACAGGTCAATTGTGCCATTCGCACAATGATCGGCGCGCGTTTTTGGCACACTTGGCCGTGTCGCCGCGTGCGGGGCTGACTTATGCTTTAACTGTTCAGTCAACCGTCCCGTTGCAAGAGGAGGCAATACTCGATGAATTTACCAGCCGCAGAAGTCACACTTACAGCCCCGGCTCCCCCGCCGCAGAGCAACGGGAATGGCAAGGCCAACGGCAAGAGGAAGCTAAACAAGGTTGAGTTGCTTAAGTTGCAGAAGAGCCCTCTCAGTCTCATCCACGACATATACCGGTGGGCTGACGAAGGGTTCGATGCAATTCCTCCGGAATACTACGATCTTTTCAAATGGCACGGATTCTTCTACCGCAAGCAGACGCCGGGGTTCTTCATGTTGCGAATGCGCATCTCGAACGGGGTCGTGAACTCCACCCAGCTGCGGGCAATCGCGGAACTGTCGCGTGATTATGGACGCGGGGCGGGAGACTTTACGACGCGGCAGAATATCCAGTTGCGCTGGATCACCATCGAAGACATGCCGGCCATTATCGAGAAACTGCAGTCGGTTGGCCTTGGCGCCGAGCAGACGGGAATGGACAACTTTCGCAATGTCACCGGCTGTCCTCTGACCGGCCTTACGGGCCATGAACTGGTCGAAACAAGGCAGTTAACAGCCGCTACGGCACTTTCGCTTCTGGGACCGGAATTTGAAAACATTCCCCGTAAATTCAATATCTCCATAAACGGCTGCCGACTGGACTGCACGCATGCGCAGAGCAACGACATTGGCTTGACGCCGGCAATTGGGCGCATCGGAAAACGCGCTGTACCGGGTTTCAATGTGGTGGTTGGAGGGCATATGGGAAGCAGGAACCCGCATCTTGCCGTCCCGCTAGACGTGTTTGTACGCACTTCACAGGTGACCGCTTTTTGTCGCGCCATTTTGACCGTATTTCGCGACAACGGCAAACGGGGGGTACGGGGCAAGGCCCGGTTGTGGTATCTGATCGATGAATGGGGCATTGACCGCTTCCGCGACGAAGTAACGAAAGTGCTGGGTGAGCAACTGCCATCTGCTGGCACCTGCCAGCTTTACCGCGATCCAGACCCGCTTGAACAGGATCATGTGGGCGTTCATCCGCAGATCCAGGACGGGCTGAGCTATGTAGGCATGGTAGTGCCCACGGGCCGCGTAACAGCTGGACAACTCTTTGCGCTGGCTGACCTGGCCGACAGATACGGCAGCCGTGAAGTGCGCCTGACCAACGATCAGAATGTGATCATCCCTAACGTCGCCAACGAAATGCTCGAGGAACTGCTGGCGGAGCCGCTGTTGGAAGATTGGAGCCCTTCGCCTTCGGGTGTCATGCGGGGACTGGTCACATGTACGGGCATCGATTATTGCCATTTCGCGCTCAACGACACCAAGGGAATCTCGCTGGCGATAGCGCGCAAGCTGGAGGAGCGTCTACCCGATCGGGACAAAGTCGTGCGCCTCAATGTTTCGGGTTGCGTTCATGCTTGCGGGCGTCATCGGCTGTCCGAAATCGGGCTGGAGGCAACCCGACTGCGGCGGGATGGAACGGTGATCGACGGCTTCAACATCTTCGCCGGCGGGTGCCAGGGCGAAGACGCCAGGCTCGGCGTTGAAGTACATAAGAAAGCGACAGTTGAGGAAACTACCGAACTGCTGGCAGAAGCAATTGCGGCCCGCTATCAGTCCGATACGGTTTTAGGTCCGGTGATAGCGTAAGGTTCACACTAGCTCCCACGAATAAGGAGAATCCCCCGATGGACTTCAAGAGCAAGGCCACCAAGATTGATCTTCTCAGTTTCAAAACACCTCAGATGCGGGCCTTCCACGTAACCTGGTTTGCGTTCTTTCTCTGCTTCTTTGGCTGGTTTGGCATCGTGCCGATGATGAAAGGGGACAACGGCGTCATCGCGACGCTCGGTCTCAGCCCTGCTCAGGTAGGCAACTCGGTCATTGCGGCGGTCTCGCTGACTATCATTGCGCGCCTGATCATCGGGCCGATGTGTACACGGTTCGGCTCGCGAAAAGTATACACGTTTTTGCTGGTGCTGGGTTCGCTGCCTGTGATGGGCATCGGCCTCGCGCAGACGCCAACGCAATTCATCCTTGCCCGCGTCCTGATCGGCACGATCGGCGCTGCTTTCGTAATCACTCAATACCACACGAGCGTCATGTTTGCTCCCAATGTGGTGGGGGCGGCAAACGCCACTACCGCTGGTTGGGGCAATCTGGGCGGGGGCGTAACCCAGGCCGTGATGCCCCTACTGCTTGCTGCTACGCTGACCTTTGTGCCCGCGGCGATGGGCTGGCGGGTAGCGATGGTCGTTCCCGGGCTAGCCATGCTCATTACAGCCGCGGCCTATTGGTTCCTGACCCAGGATGCGCCCGAAGGCAACTATTCGGAGCTGCGCGCCCGCGGCGAAATGCCGCCGGCGTCGGCGGCACGCGGAACGTTTATGGAGGCCATCAAAGACTCGCGCGTGATCGCGCTGTTTTTCATTTACGCTGCCTGTTTTGGAATTGAGCTGACCATAAACGGCACCGCGGCTCTCTACTTCTTTAATCGTTTCGACCTGAACCTGGCTACGGCGGGCCTCGTCGCCGGCCTTTTCGGCCTGATGAACATCTTCGCCCGATCAATGGGCGGCCTATTCAGCGACTTCATCAACCGCGGCGGCGGTCTTCGGGGGCGAGTCCAGTTTCTCTTTATATGCCTCCTTCTGGAGGGAGTCGCGCTGGTACTTTTCGCCAACATGGGCGTGCTGGCGCTTGCGATCCCCGCGCTGATCATATTCAGCCTCTTTGTGCAGATGTCCGAGGGAGCAACCTTTGCCATCGTTCCTTATGTCAACAAGCGAGCCATGGGAGCAGTGGCCGGCATCGTCGGAGCTGGCGGCAACTTCGGCGCGATGCTGGCGGGTTTTCTCTTCCGGCGGGAGGCCGATATGTTTGGTCAGTCGTACATGATTCTGGGCATCCTTGTTGCCGTATGTGCCTTCATGGCCTTCATGGTGCGCTTCTCGGAAAGCGAAGAGAAGGCCGCTGCCGAGGAGACTGCGGCGCGTCTGTCCGATTCCGGCGAGTCTGTCCTTACCGGCGCCCGTTAATCGCCCAGGTAACTACTAAGCCACAGTACCTGACCAGCCAGTCATCCTTGGAACCATTCAGGCTCTTGGTGACGCAACTGGTACATAGCCGTCGCCATGCTCGCCAGCCGACACGTTGCTAAGAATGCACACGGTCGGTGAGGGATGGTTTTGGAGGGGGGCGTTGCGGGGGCGCAGCCCCTGCACAAGGGAGGGCCGAAGGCCCGACCGCCCAAATGACAACATTGAGGGGAGAAAGAACACCTTTGCTCCCCTCGTTCAGGGTTGCGAATCAGTTGCGACTGAGTAGTTACTCGCCCAGAAGCATCTTAGCCTGGCCGGCCACTGTAACTCGACAAACTGCGTCGGACAGATGCTTTAAGACGTTCACGTCACGATACGGAAAACTATGACATCTCGAAACGGCTCGCGTGCGAATAGAAACGCCAACGGCAAAGTTGACCGCTGGCACGACACATACTGCCCCTATTGCGGCGTTGGATGCGGCCTGCGGGTAGGGGTAAGCAACGGGAAAGTCGCCAAAGTGAGGGGGAATCCTGATCACCCCTCGACTTTGGGGGATCTTTGCCTCAAGCCGATCCACCTGCCTGGCGCCTTAGACACACCGGACCGCATTCGCGAGCCGCTTATGCGGGCTAACGGGCGAGGCATGGGCATGGGCACGCCCAGCGCCGATACCGGATTTCAGAGCGTGACATGGGAAAAGGCGACGACCTACATTGCAGAAAAACTGAAGCATATAATTGAAGAGCACGGGCCCGGGGCGGTGGCGTTCTACGGATCGGGCCAGTTTACGACTGAGGACTATTATGTCGCCAACAAGCTGCTCAAGGGGTTCATTGGTTCAAACAATTTTGATGCCAATTCGCGGCTCTGCATGGCCTCAGCCGTTGCCGGATATGTTACGGCGCTTGGGTCCGACGGGCCGCCGCCAGCCTACGAGGACATAGACCACGCTGACTGTTTCTTCCTGATTGGCAGCAACATGGCCGATTGCCATCCAGTCCTCTTCAATCGCATAAGGCGACGAAAAAAGAGCGATCCCGAAAACGTCAAAATTATTGTGGTTGACCCCAGAGAGACACGCACTGCGGCAATCGCCGATCTCTTTCTGCCGATCCGCCCCGGTTCGGATGTGGCCTTGCTCAACGGCATGATGAATGTACTGTGCAGTGACGGAAAAGTTGATCAGGCGTTTATCGCTGAACACACCAGCGGGCACGAAGAACTGCTGGACACTATAGGAATGTTCCCGACGGAAGCGGCGGCCAGAGTATGCGGCATCGATGAAAGTGACCTGATCCAGGCCGCGCGCCTTTTTGGAGATTCGCACGGCGTGCTCTCCTTCTGGAGCATGGGATTGAACCAGAGCGTGAACGGGGTTGCCAAGAATCAGGCTGTAATAAATCTACATCTGGCAACAGGTCAGATTGGCAAGAAGGGCAGCGGCCCCTTTTCTCTGACAGGGCAGCCCAATGCCATGGGCGGGCGCGAGGCCGGGGGACTGTCCCACCTGCTACCTGGCTATCGTACGATCGCCAACCCTACGCATCGTCAGGAGGTGGAGCAGTTCTGGGGGACGCCGGAAGGACGCATTGCCCCCAAGCCCGGTTTGGCCGCGGTCGACATGTTCGACGCCGCGGCCAGGGGCGAGGTCAAGGCGATGTGGATTATGTGTACCAATCCGGTCGTTTCCATGCCCAACATCGACGTAATTGAGAAGGCAATGTCGAAGCTGGAACTGCTCGTCGTTACCGATGCCTACCATCCGACCGACACGACGCAATACGCCCATGTGCTCTTGCCGGCCGCGCAGTGGTCGGAACGGGAGGGAGTGATGACCAATTCGGAGCGGCGCATCACCTATCTCCCCCGCATGGTGGAGCCTGTAGGCAAAGCCAAACCGGACTGGAGAATCCTCGCCGATGTGGCCGCGGCAATGGGGTTTGCGCACGATTTTGAATTTGAGTCGGCTGAGGATGTATTTAACGAGTTTACACAGCTGACCAAAGGTCGCGTTTGCGACTACAGCGGTGTCAGCGTAGGCCGGCTGAAGGCCGAAGGACCGCTCCAGTGGCCGGTACCCGGCGCCGACCATCCCGGCACAGCGAGGCTTTACTCGAGTCTGCATGACGGTCGATCCACGCAGCCCGGCGTCGAAAATAGTGCCGGAGATGGACGCGACGCAAAGGCGGCGGCCGTCTTCGCAACTGCCGATGGTAAAGCGAAGTTCAATACTCCGGAATTTGTGCCTCCCGCCGAACTGCCGAACAGAAGGTTTCCTCTGCTTCTGACCACTGGCCGCTTGCGAAATCAGTGGCATACCATGACCCGGACCGGCAAGTCGGAAAGCCTAATGAAGGGCGCCCGCGAGCCATTCCTGGAAATTCATCCGGTCGATGCGGTTCGACGTCAGATAGAAGAAGGAGATGTGGTTGAGATTCGGTCACGCAGGGGCAGGGTCTGGGCCAAAGCGCGTGTGACTGAGAAGATCCGGGAGGGTGCCTGCTTTATGCCCTTTCATTGGGGGCGGCTGGCGGGCCGATTCGATGCCGCGAACAATGTGACTTTGGCCGAAGTGGATCCGATCTCTCTGGAACCTGAGCTCAAGGCATGCGCGGTCGAAGTGCGGCTGCGCCCGGGCTATGAGGCTATTAGGGCTACAAAGCTTTTTCAGGGTCTGGCCAAAGCTATCAAGAGATAGGCAGAGTTGGCCGCAACGGCACATTGCAGGACGTGCGGCCATTGTCCGGCCCGGTCGGTAGCGACGCTTCCTACACCCCCTTACACAACCCGTCCCAGCCTCCCGAGTCATCATTACACGACCCCGAAATCATACTTCTCTTTGCGCACACGCAGGTCGAAGTAGTACAGAACGACGGCGGTGACGTGGAACGGTGCGGCGATGATGTACAGCAGCTTCGAGACGGCAAAACTGAGACCGAACATCCTTGCCTGATCAACAGCAGGGAACAGGGCCTTCACTGCAGAATCCACCGCCAGTCCCATCACTCCGCCGACCAAGCCCATAACGAAGAGTATTAGCAGGAGATAGCCGATGGTGCGCAGTACAAAGCCCCGGCTGAGATTCCAGCTGCGGCGTAAGGATTGCAGCGGTCCCGTTCCTTCGGCCATCAACGCGACTTCGGCAACCCGCCAGCGAGTCGACAGGTAGAACAGAACTATTGGAATCAGGAGTCCGGAAAGACATAGTCCAGTACCGCCCCACAGAGCACTGCCCAGAACATTGAAGACCACCTCCATTTGGCCAGGATTGGCGGGGGCGGAAAACGCGTCGGAAATCTCGGCAAGGGAAAGGTCAGAATTCAGGAATCCGACCCAGATGGGTGCTGCCAATACGAGAACTACGCCGCTGAACACTGTCATCATTGCCACGCCTATGCCGATATGAGCGGGCAGGCGGCGCAGGCCACGCATAGCGGCTGTCCTGATGGCAAGGGGACGGCCGTGCAGCGAGTCGATGCAGTGGGCTATGAGGGACAGGATCACGATTGAGTCGACGGGCCAGACCAGGAGAGAAATGAGGATGCTGGTGGTGAGATTGTCCATGAGAAGGAGAGAGAGTGCGGCGACCGGGAGGTAGAAGATGGCGGCTGTACGCAGGAGGATGCCGCGGTGGGTGGGGTAGAGGGTTATTGCGCGGGCCAGCAGTTGGCCGATGGTTGAGGGGGTGGGGGTTGGGGAGGCTTGCATTGGGGAGATGTCCGGTTTGCGGGTGGTGGGGGATTGCTTATTTCTATTCTCGTATCGGGGTAATTTGCGGCCCTAGGTCATTTTCTCCGCGTTTCTCTTCCTAGCATTGTAATTGGGATTCTGGGAACTGTCTATCTCGCTTTTTTGGGGGGAGGGTGACCGGGCAGGAATTCGAAGGTCGGCTGGCTGCGGTTTGTCTGAACTGTGATTTGGGGGATTGGGGGATGGGCTGTGATTTCTGTGCTGCCACGTGGATGTTTTTGGGCGAGTAGCCACTCTAGGGTTGAGGGCCGCCCAACGGCGGTGGCCTGCCTTTGAGACCGGTCATGGTCATGGATTCGACAAACTGGTTTTGGATGACGAGGAAAGGCCAGAGGAAGTCGTATCAGGCTCAGTTGTTCCTCTTGGTGTACTTCGGGCTGATAGTCAACGGAGTGTCTTCTGCAGAGTGTGTCCCAAAATGGGGGTGAGATATACTGAAAGGGATGATATGAGGAGAAGGGTAAAGAGAAAGGGAAGAAAGGCAATGGGTCGGAAGCGGAGTCAGGAGCGAATTCAAGAGGAGTTTACAGATTCGGCGGGCGAGATGCACAAGCGGCCGTGGTCATGGCGACGGGAGGAACCAGGTGCCAGTTTCGATGAGATCATGGAACAGGTACGCCAAGAGGGGGAAGCCATAATGAAGCCTTTGATGGAAGAGATGGTAGGCGAGGCAGGCGAAGTGGAGGTGGATGTGTGTTGTCCTGCGTGCGAGGAGCGAGCGCAGAACAAGGGGAAGAAGAAAGAGTTACAACACCGAGAGGGGGCAGTGGAGATAAATCGAGAGTACTACTATTGCCCTTTATGTAAGCAAGGGTTTTCCCCCCGGATCGGAGACTGGGGATGAGGAGACGGGGGTGGATTCCGAAGATGCTGGAGAAGACGTTGCGCCAAGCGGTTGAACTGAGTTCCTATGCGCGTGCGGCACAAATCTTCAGCGAGTTGACGAATGTGTCGATTTCAGCAAGCAGTCTGCAGCGGCTGGTACTGGACTATGGAACGGAGGTGGTGAAAGCAGACGAAAGCGAGGCTGAGGCGATGGTGCGCGTGGCCGCGGAAGAGGAAGGCGTTACGTGGCGGCGCATACCCGATCCTGACAGTGAGTTGATGGCGGTATCGGCCGATGGGGTGATGGTCCATCTACGCGAGGAGGGCTGGAAGGAGGCCAAGGTGGCGAGCGTCTCGGCTGCGCCTGTTCGTGAAGCAGGGGAGGAGGCAGAGGGCGAGTTGCGCTTGACAAAGCACTCCTATCGGGCTGGTCTCTGGGATGTCAAAACCTTTACCAACCACTACTGGGCCGAGAGTTACCGCCGCGGCGTTGAAAAGGCCAAACGGATCGTCTGCATCAACGATGGAGCCATCTGGATCTGGATGATGGTCTTCGTCTATTTTTCTCGCCGTATCGAAATCCCCGACTGGGTGGCACATGCTGCAGTACGTCTGGCAGATCGCTGCCGCTGCAATGGGCCCCACCTCATCAGAGGCTTCTGCTTGGGTCAATGCCCAGAAAGCCGCCTTACCTCGTAGTCAACTGCGCCTCTTCTTTCGCCGCATCTTGCGTCTCTATCCCAACCTCGCAGAGGCGCCTCCAGAAGTCAAACAGGCGGTCAAATATCTGTGGGAAAACATACGACGCATGACCTACGCTGCCTATCGAAAGGCTGGCTTCCCTATCAGCAGCGACACCGTCGAATCCGCTGCCAAGACCTTGATTCAACAGCGTATGAAACAAGCCGGCATGCGTTGGTCCCGAGATGGCGCTCAGGCCATGCTCGCTCTCCGTGCACGCCTCCTCAGGCAACGATGGCATGAAATCCCTTTCTGACCATCTTCACCCCAATATTGGGATGCGCCCCCCCCAGGCACTGGCAGGCAAATATTCGGAAGATGTGGTAGACTTTGCTTTTGCAACTTGCCAGTTATTTAGTGCCGTCCCAACGAATGGTCACTTAATGGATTTGCCCTGTTGCCCTTTGGTGGCTCAAGAATGGCACAGATAAGCACAGTATTTCAAGGTTAATTTTGATGGAACTACAAAATTCAAGAAATGAAATAAATCGCCTCATGGCGATTCTGGTTGCCCAAGTGAAGGGTTCAAGCGCATTGGGACAGTCGGACCTCAACAAGGTTGCCGAGACAGTACTGATCCCACTTCTTGCTGAAGTTTATGGTTATCGAAACCTCAGAAACCTGAATACAGTGGAACAGCCAGACTATCCCGCCATTGATCTGGCCGACGATGATGCCAAAGTGGCTTTCCAGATTACCTCGAGACCGGATCTTGGAAAGGTTAAGGATACCCTACAAACGTTCACAGACTGGAAGCTATACCAAAAGTATACGAGGCTAATCATCTATGTACTGACCGAGAAACAGCGATCATATTCCAAGAACGCCTGCGAAAGGATCATTCAGGACAGATTTGAATTTGATCCCGACAGAGACATCTTGGATTACCGAGACATTCTAAAGAAAATTGCGGGCTTTCAAATCGACAAGACGCGCACAATTCAAGGCATCCTTAAGAATAATCTGGTGGCAAGCAAAACACTTTCAGACTTCTCTAGGGATTCTCCTTTCCCGACAGAGCTTATCGATACGAGCCTCAAGAACGAAGTCAATCTACTTCGCAAATCCAGATTCCTCGTTGGTTTCGATGAAGTTGGGAGTGTATTAAAGCTTGCTGGAAGGATTCTAAATGGGGACCTGTACCGTGGCACTAACGCCGTTAAGTCCTGGGCACTGACGTGGTGCGCACGAATCCTTTCGGCTACGGACAAACTGGATAGAGCAGAGGAATACTTGGAAGTTGCAAGGAAACTAGGCGCGGATACGAGAATTGTAGATGCCTTAATCTGTTCAAAAAAGGGGAATCAGAGTACTGCGCTAGAAGCCTTGGCGGTTATTGGCACGCCGAGTTCTCGTACCGCAGCTTTCATAGTTGCTGGACACCATGATGGCTCACACGGAATGGTTGATTGGTTGAAGAGTGCTGGAATTGATGCAAGTGACCTTGACCACGATGGCAGATTCATATTGTTAATGCATCAGCTAAGGCTCGGCCAATGGGAGGCTGCAAGGGAAACGACTAATGTGCTAACCAAAAGCGATTTGGAAGAAGTTCCTGCTCTCCACCATATGATAGCCTTGTCATACCTTTTGCGTACAGTACCAATTGAACTCCGCGATATCGTCCTTAGCCACGTGCCATTTGATGCAGCAACCTTCCCGCTAGCCTCAGACGCAACCGCTATTGATATCCGCCGGAAAGCGAAATCCCATTTTATCCATGCTTCAGAAACTGTTCAGAAGCTTAACTATCCCACTATCGCGTTGATACCTGACGGATACGCAATCTGGCTTGAGTTAATAGACCCCGAGCACTCTGAGAGAGGAAGGATACAGCTAGTAGAAAGGCTAAACGATCTTGGATCCGCTCTTCACTTTGTCCCACTCGGCCTTCAATTCGGTGTCAATCTCGATTTGGAGGTTGTTGAGCAGGAAATCGAGCGACATATCGCCCTGCACGGTGGCATTACGCGAGAATCGGTAGCAGCACGTCTTGCTCTAGCCCGTGCCCAGAAATCCCCTGTAGAAGTCGCCAACTATGTTGATCGGCATTTCATCATGCTTGCCGAGTATCTTGATTCGAAAGCGTTGCGATTTCTCCAGATTGAAATGCTTTCTAAGTCAGGGCTGCTTAGACGTGCGAAAGAATGTCTGGACCTCCTGCTAAGAGACGGGCTCTCAGAAGCGGAGGAAAAACGTCTCCGCACGATGATCAATATTTCAGAAGGAAAGGATACCCTGAATGATCGTAAGGCACTGTTCGAGCAAACCGATTCCTTGGCGGATCTTATAGCTATCGTCAACGAACTCGAAACAAGGAAAAATTGGGAACTCCTATGCAAATACGGGGAAATCCTCTTTGCAAGAACTCGGTCTTTGCAGGACGCCGAAGGTTTGGCAAACGCTCTTTACAACGCAAATAGGTTTGACCAAGTCGTGGAATTGCTTAGAGCAAATGCGGATATTGTGGAACAGTCCGCTGATCTGAAAATGCTCTATTGCTGGGCGCTATACTTTGAAGGCGAGTTGCTGTGCGCTCGCTCACGATTGAAAAAGTTGAGTACTGATTTGGAGAATGCGAACTATCGCGACCTCCAGGTAAACATTGGAATCGCTCTGGGGGACTGGGCTTTCTTGTCTGTATATGTGGCTAATGAATATCAGGCGAAGGAAAAGAGAAGCGCCCACGATTTGATAAAGGCGGCCCAACTGGCTCTATACGCGGGTTCGGACTATGCCAAGCCCTTAATTTTGGCAGCGACAGCTAAAGACAATAATGATGCCGGTGTAATTGCTTCCGCCTACTTCTTGGCCACGGAATCAGGCTGGGAGGGCGAACCACAATTTGTATCGTGTCTTCATAGAGCTGTAGAACTGTCGGGCGAAGATGGCCCCCTATTAAAATTGTCTCTCAAAGAAATTCTGGACATGAAACCTCAATGGGACCATCAGGGGTCTAGCGCAAGACAACTCCTGAGTCGTGGCGAAGCTCCAATGGTATTTGCAGCACATTTTCTTAACAAATCGCTTATCAGTTTGATGCTCTTACCAGCTATGACAAACCCGACGGAGCGTGATCTGAGGCGCAAAGCAAGTATTCCTGCTTTTAGCGGCATACACCAATCCACGCCGCTAGTCACTGGCGGCACGATTGGTTTAGATTACACGGCGCTGTTGACATTGAGTTTCTTGGATCTTTTTGACAACCTGCTTGATGTTTTTGACACAGTCTATGTCCCCCATTCGGCTCTCGCCTGGCTATTTGAGGAGAGGCAAAAGGCTACTTTTCATCAGCCAAGTCGAATAAGAGATGCGCGCCGCGTTCTTGATCTGCTTGCGACAGACTCGCTGGAGAAACTTTCTCCCAACACAATCCCGGACAGAGAAATGACTGCAAAGGTAGGCCATGATCTGGCTATGCTAATCGCAGAGACGGAGAAGCCTACAAGCCATAATATACAGCGGTTGGTCGTTCGCCCGTCTCCAGTCTATAAGGTCGACTCTCTGGGGGAGGAAGAAGCTGATTTGACAGGGCAAGCTTCTTTGATAAGCAGTTGTCAGGCCGTTGTGGAAAAATTGCACCATAAGGGGCACATTACTGAAGACGAAGCGCAGAATGCACTCGCCTATATGCAACTGCAGGAGAGACGTTGGCCAAATCAGCCTGAAATCGCTGACAGAGCGGAACTATACCTGGATGATTTGGCCGTGTATTATTTTCTTCATACAGGGATGATTGAAAAGCTATGTCTTGCAGAGTTTAGGTTATTCGTATCGTCAAGTTTGATCGCTGAATTCAATGCGCTTACTGCTTTTGAACGCAATTCCGATGGGGTTCTCGATGTAATAGAAAGAATAAGATCGGTCGTTTATAAGGAAATTGAATCTGGGAAAGTCAAGGTAGGGAAGTGGCGCAAGATCGATGGATGGGAGGAGCAGTCCATCTCTGACCTCCAGGTTACTGGTGTTTTAGCACTGGCAGAGGATTGTGATGCAATAGTAGCGGACGACCGGTTTTTCAACCAGCATCCACACATCGAACACAGTGGAACTCAAAAACCGCTGTTCTCGACGTTACACCTTTTGGATGCATTGGTTTCCGCTGGCTCAGTTTCCCCAGAGGAGCGATTGAAGTACAGAACCAGTCTCCGTCGCGCCGGGTATTTCTTTGTGCCTGTAAGCGAGGACGAACTGACTCAACATCTGAATACCGCTGCTGTCATGGACGAGCAAGTGATAGAAACAGCTGAATTGAGAGCCATCCGAGAAAGTATCCTTAGCGTTAGAATGAGTGAGTGGCTCCAACTTCCTCGGGAGGGCGATTGGCTAGATTCAATTGTAAAGGTATTCGTCAATACATTGAGAAACCTATGGAGGCCGGACGCTGACATTCCCAGTGCCCGGGCTCGCTCCGACTGGATATTTGATCAACTTGATATCCGTGGCTGGACACACAGTTTTGAGGACGACGTTAGAGAAAGTGTCGCCAGAAATGGCAGTATCGGTATTATCTCCTTACTTATCACACCTCTTCCCGATGTTCCACCGGACACATTAGACGAATATTGGACTTGGTTTGAGGACAGAGTCTTAATCCCTATCAGAGAACAATACGCCGACCTGTATGACTGGATAGTCGATCTTAAGAGGAAACAAATTCTGGAATTGGCTGATTCAGGTCTGCCAGAAGAGCAACACAATGACAATTAGTCCCGACAAAAGAACCGCGTTGGCACAGGTCGCGTTGGGTTTGACGCCACCACTAATACGTGAGTCGTTGCTTGATAATGTTCATTTTCGTGACGAATTTGGATTTGAAAGGGATCGCCTTATTATCTTTAATGATTCCGGGCCTTCGATCCAACGGTCAGAACTAAATCACGCTATTCGACTGGCATTTTCAGGTGAATCCAATCAAAAGGTCATTGACACACATGGTAAAGACTGGCACTTAACTATTTCACAGGAAGAGAATCAGCCGACGTCCCTCACTATTTCCCACAACGACGATCGATTTTCCTTGCTTCCTCAGGTGACGCTTTCACCAGATAGAGAGGTCCGCCTGAATTCAGTCAAAAAGATCGCACGTGATTTCAATCTGCCTCTCGATACCCGGGATAAGTGGGGGGACATAGTTTCAAGTCGTGCCCTTGAAAATGACGAAATTGATGAGTTCTACAGTGACTTTTGCGATACACCTATCCATTTTTCTCGCTTGATTAAAGATGAATTCGAGAGTGGGAAAGTTAGTGTTTCTTCTCTGGTGCCCCGTTCCCGACGCTACTATGACAGGCTTGTGGGCGCTTGCCATGATAGTAGGTCCATTGGGGAATATGCTGCCGGCGCGGGCACACATTTCCTTAAGCAGCTTTCGTTATGGGATCCTTATGAAGGCTTTCTATTCGGACTACTTCTGTCATCGCATTCTTCTCTAGTGGCTGAAATTAGTGTAGAGCACTTGAGATGTGAAGATCTTGTACGTGCCTTCGGGCTTCTAGAAAAGTGCGGGGACAGAATTTCGCAACTAGGTGCCATCGAAGTCGGTTTGCGCGTTCTTCCAGACAGGCCTGACATAAAACCGCCACTTATTCGTCTCATAAATCAGATTCGAAACGACGATCCTGAAACATCGAAGAGTGGATTCAAACTGCTCTCGGCACTGTTTCTCCTCGTAGATGGAGAACTGTCTAGGACCCGTTTGCTGTCAGAACAACCACCCTTCTATAGAAGAATGGCCGCCTTGTCACAGACCGCATTAATTTGTCGTCAATTCAAAAATGCCGATGACACGACAGAGTCCTTTTGTGGATGGGCGGCCAGAAGTCGCGGTGGACGCCACTACTTACAATCGCTTGCCGACATGCGTTTGGAGCCGCGCTGGTACCCTAACTATTCAGAAGCATCGCAAATAAAAGCGAACTTCTACGGACGCATCGTGATTGCCGCATCGAATTACGAGAAGAACATCAAAAATGATGAGCTGCATGAAATTATTCTTGGCGAAGGCCTTGGAAGCATACTTTCACTTAGCGAGATTCCTAGAGTGTTCTTTCCAGGACCTTTAGAAGGAGCAGAGAATAGCCTGTACGTTATGCCTTCGGAACTTTCGGAGGCTATTGAGGCCCAACTCAGTGCAAAAAAGGTAGGATTGTCGTCATTCACTGCACTCTTGAATTCCGTGCCAATGTTTCACGTTGATTTAGACAAGGAGAAACTGGCGGCAAGAGTTCGGGAATTGGGTAGTGTTCTACTCGCAGAAGTCACAGATAGATCGCAGCTTCTTTATGTTCTTTTTGGGCTGGCTTCAGTTTCCGCCGTGACCAGAAATCTCGGGCTTGCTGACGAATTGCGAATCCTTGCACGCAAGGGCAGGCAAGATGCCCAATTCAGATTTTCAGTCGAAGAAGCCTTGGGAGTTTCCCTAGTCGCTGCGGCAAGCCGAGAAAATCTGGACGACTGGATAGGATTCGTCGGCAATATTCTGACTGAACTTGCGTTTAGCGAATTGGAAAACGATGATTGGGAGGTACTCTATACTCATCTGCAATTCCTTTGCCATGCAGTACCTGAGCTTTGGACATCGTGTAGTAGAGCCGACGCAGCGTTGAAAGCGCTTGGGGCTACTGAGGTTCAACACAGATAGTGAACAGCGAATCAACTGTGAGGAGTTTTGTAACGCTGAATTTGTGGAAAATGGAAAGAGCGAGAGCGCGGAATTTGCCATCGTGAATGCTGTCTGCTGTTAGGAAGATTTTTGGGAGTGAAACCCGACACCTTTCTTATTTTAAACGTAACGGAAGTCTTGGAAACTGACCGATCTAGACTAGTCCCAGACGATAAGAACTGGAAAATCAGATTCCGTTATAGCGGCTCCAAAAGGGCGGGGCTTGAGAAGATTCTGATGTCGCCAAGCTTCGCCTGGCCACCAGTCTGGTGTGCCTTTAGGAGCGACATCGTCTCTAACAACATTCACAAGGGTAATCGCCAATAGGAGAACGAGCTACTTCGGTTAGACGTTTGATAGCATTCGGAACATGCTGAAAGCTCATTTCCATGCTTCTATCCGCCATGTAATACAGTTGGCTACTAGGCCCGACCAAACTGTCCAGAGTCACAAAAGACATTATCGTAACTCCAATTTTCGGGCCCAAAACCCAGAAGTCAACGAGTATGGATGTGCTATTGGTGGCTTTGACGTAAAATTGAGACATCACCGCATTTGCGTTTGAAGCTGGCCGTATAGGGTGGTATCAGGCCGGAGGGCCCGTTATTGAAGTACATGGCCTGGCTCTTATTTCCCTACACGGAGTTGTTTGAACGTGGGGCCCTCGCCCATTCAAATCATTCGGTAATGCTGGTGTCTGACGACGCTGACGGTTCAGTGAGTTTCCAGGAATGGGTAATGCGGTTTCGCTAGCAAAATCTCAACCTTCCGCAAAGGGAGATATTTTGCTCGTGCGAAGATTACACACGTTGGCACGTCATAGAGGTGTTTCAAGGGGAGTACCGAGAACGCTCAATGGCATTTTTGAAATGCTATTTTGTTTTGAGGCAGGTAAGTTGCGTCAAACTCGTTATGATAGCTTGCTTGGAAACGTTGGTCAAACCATTTGCGATCTGCAATGTGAGATTGGAAGATGGCTCCTGCTTATCGAAGAGGTAGCGGCAAAGGTCAACTCTGAAGTGAGTCTACAAGATTGATTTTCTGGGATTGTCGAGCGAGCCGATTAATTGGACCGAAAAACGAATGGACGCCTATTTCTCAGGAATGAGGGACCAATTGCTTTTTCATCTCAATTAAGGTAGCGGAGCAAATTACAATGTCCAAAAACGCAGTGTCTGTAAGGCAAACGGACCCCAATATTGTTTTCCTTCATTTGAAACCAGAACCCCAAGAGCGTCCTCCTTCTGATCCCCTACAGTTGTCCGTTACCGGGGAGAAGCTACTTGCGACGAGCGCGACCGCAGAACGTCTACAGGAACTGTACTTGGCGTATGGGCAGATCTTGATAGCTAGAACATTGGAAGTGGTCGAGGGGCTATGGACTAAGATTCCAGATTCATCACTCGGGGATGTTCCGACTGTTTTTTACTTTCCAGATGCAGAGGCTAAGCAGCTATCGACTCAGGACCTTGTTCAGGCGCGGCTGAAATCTTCACTGCTTTCTTCATTCGAAGCCGACCCCTTAGAGGATGGAATGTATCATCCAGCCGAGGAGATCATAGCTGAAGCATTGTGGTCCGAAGAGGACCAACATGTTTTTAGGTGGTTGAACGCGCTTTGCTTGGATGCTGCCTACCCTAGCTTCGCGGCTTCGGTTCTTCGTTGCCTTGGACGTCAAACTTCCCCAGGAACGGGCTCATGGCGGGCCGAACTTGTGCGCTCTGGGTTGACTATTGATGACGTAGAAATTCGGGATGCCGCCGTGCAAGCAGCGGAATCATGGGGTGACTTGGAATTAATTAATGTTTTGGAGTCTCACTCCGATCCGGAATCGTGGCTTCAAGACTATGTCCGTGCCGTAATTGACCACCTCAAGAGGTAGTCAATGTTTCTGGCACGAAAGATCACTCGCGCCAAGTGGAATCCTAAGCAAGGTCTTTCCGCTGGCGAAATACCCGCCGATGGTGTCACTGTGGACCTGCGCACCGGGGGAAATAAACTGTCCTTCTGGCAATGCGGTAGCGGAACCCCTAACGAAGTTGAAGAGGCTGCCCTAGCACTTGCCACAACTAGAGACTATGTTGATAGGCTGGACATCGTGTGGATCTCTGATGGTGACTTTAGCGCAGATGGGTTGGACTGGATTAAGACGAAAGGAGATACACCTGTCGCAGACTTGATTAATCTCCACGTTGATCTGGTGCGCCTCGATTACGTCCGCCTTGGGAAGGTCGCACACCGAATTGCTGCTGCGATTGAGGCAGGAAGATACGAGAGACTCGACAAAGGGCGAGTTGAAAGCCTCATTACGAATGCTGTCATAGAGGGGAGGGTTGAACTTGACCACCTTAAAGAAAAAGTACGGCGTGATGTGAGTCAGTCGCTTCGAAAGATAGAATAGCAAGTCATCGCTTCAGACCTGGCCGCGACATTATGTCATATACGATGGGAGCAGTCAGCGATCCGCTCCGTCCTGAGATGTGCAACCCCAGGGTCCCTTGCGAAAGGATCACCATGACGAACAATAAACACGCGCTCACGAAAGACGAGGTCCGGCTGTATCATGAGCAGGGGTGGGCGGGGCCGTTTACGCTGATCTCGGAGGAGGAGATGGCGGGGGTGCGGGGTAGGATTGATGAGGAGATTCTGGAGGTGGGGAAGGCGCAGGGGCTGGCGGAGAGGGATTATTTTCATAACCGGCACCTGGATAACCGCTGCGTTTATGAGCTGCTGAGTCATCCGAACCTGGTGGAGAGGGCAGCGAGCTTGCTGGGGCCGCATTTGGTGCTGTGGCGGACGAATTTTCAGATTAAGGCGCCGCTGAGCGAGCAGGAGGACTGGGATACGGAGGTGCCGTGGCACCAGGATTGCGCGTATTATCAGCCTTCGCCGAATGTGATTCTGTCGGCTTGGATCGCGGTGGACAGTACGACGCGGGCGAACGGGTGTATGCAGGTGCTGCCGGGGAGCCATAAGCGGCTGTATCCGCACATCGAAGACCCGGACGCGGAGATGTTCAGCAGGGGTGTGGACCCTTCTACATTCGATGCGAGCGATGCGGTGCACCTGGAGCTGAAGCCGGGGGAGTTTATCTTCTTTAATGAGAGTACGCTGCACTATTCGCCGTCGAACAAGTCGGAGACACGGCGGTTTGGGATCACGCCGCGGTTTACGGTGCCGTTTGTGGACGTGGGCAGGCGCGAGCAGATCGATGTGCTGATGGTGAAGGGAGAGGATTATATGGGGTTCTATAATGTGGTGGAACCGCCGAACGGCAGTGGTCAGTGGTCAGGGGTCAGTGGTCAGTAACTGCGGCGGCTGATCTACAAGGGATGGTACGGGCGCGAAGGGTTTCCTTCGCGCTTTTTCGCGCTCGGAGCCGGAGGGCGGGGGAACTGCAGGGGAACTACAGGGGAACTGCAGGGGTTAAGGGGCTGAGACAGCAGTTGGGGGCTGAGACAGCAGTTGGGGGAGGAGACACTGTTGGCTAGACACGTTGCTGGGGAAGAATGAACCCGGTGGCGAGCCTAGGGGGGCGTTGCGGGGGCGCAGCCCCTGCACAAGGGAGGGCCGAAGGCCCGACCGCCCGGAACTGCAGTGGTCAGTGATCAGTGGTTAGTGGTCAGTGGAAGGTTGCCTGTGGGCCGCGGTTTGGAGGCGTTGGGCAGGTTTTTCAGAAGGTCAACTTTCGACCAGTAGCTCGTTGGGGTACATCATGCACCAGGGGCCGGGCATCTCTTCGACGGGGACTTCGATCACGACGGGGAGGTCTGCGGCGAAGGCGTCGGGGAGGGCGTCACGGAGATTGTTGGCGGTGTGTACGCGGACCCCGATGGCGCCGAAGGACTCGACGAAGGCGACGAAGTCGGGATTTACGAGATCTGAGGAGATGACGCGGCCGTCGTAGAGCTCTTTCTGCATGCGGCGGACGTTGCCGTAGGCGCCGTCGTTGAAGACGACGGAAACGGTGTTGATGCCGTGCTGCACGGCGGTGGCCAGTTCGGTTGCGCAGTAGAGGAAGCCGCCGTCGCCGGCGATGGAGAGGACCGAACGATTGGGGGCGGCTACTTTTGCGCCGAGCGCGGTGGGGAATCCCCAGCCCAAGGTGCCCTGATAGTTGGGGGTGAGGAATGTGCGCGGCTGGTAGACGGGCATGGCCATGTTGCTGGCATAGCCGACCTGCGTTAACTCATCGACAAAGATGCCATCGTCGGGCAGGGCGTCGCGGATGGCGCGGATGAAGTCGATCTGGGGTTGGAAGGAGTCGAAGAGCTCTTCTGTCTCTTTGTGGAGAGCAAGCATTTCAGCTGTGCGGGAAGGGCGCTGGCGGTTGTAGCGCGGCAGGCTTGGCAGCAGGGCGCGCAGGGCATCTTTGCTGTCGGCCGCGATCGTCACGGCTGCAGGGGCTAAGAAGCCTGATTCCTGCGGCGCGATGTCGATGCGAATCAGAGAGAGATGGTCGGGGTTCTTCCACTGAATTAGCGGCTTGGTCAAGCGTGTGCCGATGGCGATGGCGAGGTCGGCCTGTTCCCAGAGGGGTTCGCCGGCTGCGTAGGTGTGGCTGAAAGGATGGCGGCTGGAGAGGATACCGCGCCCACGGCCGCTGGCGATGACAGGGGCCTGGAGGGCTTCGGACAGGGCGCGGACCTCTTCGCCCGCGTCCATTGCGCCGCCGCCGACGAATATGACGGGGTTGCGTGCCTCGCCCAGGAGCCGGGCTGCCTCTTCGATGGTGTCGGCATTCACTGCTGGCCGGCGCACGGTGAGGGGCAGTGGGGCGTCGTCCATCTGCGCTTGGCCGGCATAGACGTTCAGAGGGATCTCCAGCCCGACGGGCCGCGGGCGATTTGAGCGCATTTCGCTGAGGGCCATGGCCAGCAGGCGCGGGAGTTCGGCGGGGCTTTCGGCGCGGCGCGCCCACTTGGTGAGCGAACGCATAACAACCAACTGATCCGGGATCTCGTGCAACAGTCCATAATCGCGGCCGATCTGATCCGAATGGATCTGGCCGGCGAGGCAGAGTACGGGCGCGTTTGTGGCGTAGGCGGTTGCGAGCGCGGCGGTGGTGTTGAGGAATCCGGGGCCGGGCACAACGGCATAGACGCCGGTGTTGCCGGAGGCGAGCGCGTAGCCGAGGGCCATGTAGGCTGCGCCCTGCTCGTGGCGGGTATGAATGGAGCGGATTTGGTCGCCGGCATCGTAAACGGCGTTGTAGAAGTGGTCGTTCTGGACGCCGGGCAGGCCGAAAATCGTGTCGATGCCGTGGGAGAGGAGGGCTTGGACAAGCGCTTCGCCACCGGTGCGGATGGTGTTCATGGGCTGCGCTCTTGGATGTGTGGGCTGGTGCTTCGTCGAGCCATCGATAAAAAAGTTGCCGACGATTGTCTTGGGTTGATAGAGATAGCGGTCCAATCTGCCTTGTAGGCCAGCAGTTGTTGTCGAATCACTTCTCCCCTGGATGCATCCCAGATTTTCGGGCAGCCGCTGTCTGAATCAGGATTTGCAGGATTGACGGATTTTCGGGATTGGTGTAGTAGGACTTTCATGCTATTGGCCCCATCTGCAGTACCTTTCTCGTCCAACCATTCATCGCTGCCCCCGTACACGCTTCTTCGTTTTTTCGGTGATTGACAACTCTGGCTTGCTGGCAGCCGCCAGCGCCTGGCATAACCGATGGCGAATCGCTGAGGCTGTCGCCGCGGTCGACGTAAGTGTCGCCTTGCAGGTCGATGTCGACGCCGCCAGGGCGGTTGAATCCGCCGTTGCCGTGGGTGGTACTCGTCAGGCAGACATCGGTGGCGACTTGGCTTGGGGCATCGATTGGGCAACAGAAGTGGACAGCGAACGCTACACTCGACAAATCATGCTCATAGTGACGGCATACTGCAGTTCGGCAGACCTACGGTCACACGAACCTGAAAGGCTTACACTTTAGGTTTCTGTGGATACGGGTATGCACGAATCGTTGTTATGTGCAGGCTCTCGCTGCCGATCGCGTCGAAGAATTGTAGGGGCTTAGCTCACGTATCGCAAGCCCCAAGATCGTCTGAGTCGAAGAAGTGACGCAGAGTCGATGGTATGGGGCCACATAGGTTTGGATTGTTGTCTAGGTAAAGCACCCACAGATTCGTCAATTGGCCCATCTCGACGGGTACGCTACCTTCCAGTTGATTGTCGCTGAGACCCAGCCCTTCCAAGTTCGTTAGCTGACCTAACTCAGGTGGGATGTATCCTTCCAGTTGGTTGCCATCAAGATACAGCACGTCCAGGTTTGAAAGCTGCCCCAACTCGGCCGGGACTTTCCCCTCCAGTTGGTTGCGTTCGAGCCGCAATATTTTCAGGTTCGAAAGCTGGCCCAACTCGGCCGGAATGACTCCTTCCAACTGGTTGTCGTTTAGTTGCAGCGATACCAGATTAGTCAACTGGCTCAATTCGGCCGGGACACTTCCCTCAAGCAAATTCCAGCTGAGGGCCAACGTCTCTAGGTTTTTCAGTTGCACCAACTCGATTGGGATTACTCCATCCAGTTGGTTATCCATGAGGGACAACCACTTCAAGTTCGCCAACTGGCCCAGCTCGACTGGGATACTCCCTTCCAGTTGGTTATCCACGAGGGACAACCACTGCAAGTTCGCCAACTGGCCCAACTCGGCCGGGATTTGCCCTTCCAGCTGGTTGTCGTCGAGCCATAACAACTCCAAGTTCGAAAGCTTGCTCATCTCGGCTGGGATGCCCCCTTTTAGCTGGTTGCCCGCGAGCTGCAACGTTAGCAGGCTCGTCAACTGGCCCAACTCAGCCGGAATCCGCCCCTCCAGTTGGTAATGGAAGAGGTCCAACCCTATCACACGATTCTGCGCGACAGTGACCCCATTCCAATTAGATATGGGAAGATCTACAGTCCAGTTCAAGGAATCAGCATCAGTCAGTTTCTCCTTGACAATCAGCAGCGCTTCGCAATCCGCAACCAGTCCAGCCACCTCCGGCTCCGAAATCGCGACCGAGTTGGCGCATGATTCCGATTGGGGAGCTGCCTGCGAGGAACAGGCTCCCAGTACTGCCAGTGCCGCCAAAATCAGGACGGAACTGGTTGTAGCCAAGGCCCGCCTCGGCGACGCGTCCCTCCCCCGTAGGCGTGTTGTGCTGCACCCCTTAATGGAATTTCGGCGTCTGCATGCCTTACCAGACAGATCTCTCCCACTGCATCTGAAGTTTAACGTCAGCCAAACTTTACATAGTTGCAATATCACTTCTTTCGTTTCGATATCAACGCTAAGGACAGGTCACTGGCCATTCGTCCCTGTCTCCGCTGAAGCCGCATGCAAAGGCTAGGTGGCAGTTGAAGAAGACTAAAGTGACTCCCTAGAAAAACGAGGAGCTTCAGTTTACCGATAGTGCGGGCAATTCCCTGCGATCCCTAGTACTACAACCGCAATTCACGAATCTGCAGTTTTTCCGGCGAAAATGAGGGTGCGAAAGCGCATTCTGAACAACCACGGAACTGAATGAACGGCCCAAATGCAGCCACTTCTGCGTCTCCTTTTGCACTTTCGGTCTTCGGCCAGCTAGAGTGCGGTTGTAGTACTAGGTACAATTCGTTTGAAGAATCGTAATATCAAGAGGGATTCCCCTTAGCATTCAGTGTCCGTTAACTGCCGCATACGGTAGGGCTAGCCGAAGATCAAGAGTTAAATATTCAGTGCAGGCGCGCGGCGGGGCGGCGCGAACTGGAGCTCGTTGAGCTCAACGAACTGCTTCTGGTAGACCTGGACGCGGTAGGAGCCGGTGTCGGGCACGTACATGAGTCCGTCCTCGCTGACGACGACGGACTGGGGCCAGCGCAGGAGCTTTTGGACTTCGAGCTTGGCCATGTCGCGCAGGCGGTTGGGGTAGGCGTTGGTCAGCATGTAGGAGATGGCCACTTTGGAGAGGGTGGCGTCGCCGACAAACTGCTGCACGTAGCGGCCCTCTTCGTTGAAGAGCTGGACGCGGTTGTTGCCGCGGTCGACGACGTAGATGTCGCCGTGCTTGTCGACGTCGATGCCGCTGGGGCGGTTGAACTGGCCGTCGCCGCAGCCCGAGGTCCCGAAGGCCGTGAGGAACTCGCCGTCGGCGCTGAACTTCTGGACGCGGTCGTTGCGCCAGTCGGCGACGTAGACATCGCCGACCTCGTCTACGGCGATGCCCCAGGGCATATTGAATTCGCCCTCGCCGCAGCCGTGGCTGCCCCAGCCGCCAAGGAGGCCGCCCTCGCGGGTGAACTTCTGGACGCGGTGGTTGAGGGTATCGACGACATAGAGGTTGCCCTCGGCGTCGAAGTCCATGCCGGACGGGCCGTTGAGCTGGCCGGGCCCGCTGCCCTCTTCGCCCCAGCTGTCGATGAGCTCGCCCTCGTTGTCGATGATGGTGACGCGGTGGAGCGTCTCATCGGTGAGGTAGAGGTTCTCGTCGCTGTCGGCGAGGATGGTGACCGGCCAGGTGACCTTGCCCGGCTCGTCACCGTAGATGCCGAAGGAGCCGAGGTCACTGTCCTCGGTGCTGTATTTGCGGATGAGCGCGGTGCCCTCGCTGCGGCAGAGGATGTAGAGGCGGTCCTCCTGGCCGAACGCAAGATCGATGGGATAGTTGGTCAGCCGCCGCATTCCCAGTGTCTTGTGGAAGGGAAATCCGGCGCGCAAGAGACCGTATGGTCTGCCCACGGTATGACTCCTTTTGAGTTTCTAGTTTTCAGTTTTTAGTAACTGCAGCTTACACAGTGGTTCGCTAAGAACCTGAAAACTGTTTGCTACGAGCTATACGGATTTATCTGTTCGAATTGGCCGCCGACGATTTCGGTGGGATCGATGCCCATCCACTGCTCCAGAACTGTGCCGTAGATGCCGCGGAAGTCGATGGTGTGCTCCATGTCCTCGCCGTGGACCCAGCGGTTGGGGTCGAGGGAGGGATATTGGGCGTAGAGACCGCCCTGGACGTGGTCACCGATGATGAAGGCGCCGCCGCCGGAGCCGTGGTCGGTGCCGCTGGCGTTGTCGCGGATGCGGCGGCCGAACTCGGTGAAGACGAGCATGGTCACTTCTGAGGAGGCGTTGTGGGCGCGCAGGTCCTCGAAGAAAGCGGTGATGGCAGTGCTGAGGTCGGCGAGCAGCTTGGGATGATCGGGGACCTCGTTGGCGTGGTTGTCATAGCCGCCTTGCGCGGTGTAGAAGACGCGGGTGCCGAGCCCGGCCAGATGGACGCGGGCGACATCGCGCAGGCTGTTGGCGATGGCGCTGTCGCCATACTCCACGGTCGAGCTGTAGCCGTCTTTCGCCTTCTTTAGTTCGTCGGTGCCCTGGATGACGTTGAGGCCGGTCTGCGAGAGGTAGTCCATGACGTAGCCGGCGCCGACTTCGTGTCCGTACATGCCTTTGAAGACTTCGAGGGCTTGGGTGCGGCGGCGGGGCTCGTCGATGCCGGTGAGCAGGCCGTAGGTGTCGAGGTCGGCGAAGGAGGTGACGGGCACGCCGGGCACGGCCATGGCGCGGGGCAGGCCCTGGCCGACGTTGACGCCGGTGAGGACGTTGTGGCCGGCGGGGTCCAGCTCGCGGATCATGCGTCCGACCCAGCCTTCGGTGCCGATCTCGATCGGTTCGCAGGTGTGCCAAATGTCCATGGCGCGGAAGTGGGAGCGGTTCGAGTTGGGGTAGCCGATGCCCTGGACCACGGCAATGTCGCCGGCCTCGTACATCGACTGCAAGGGCGCGCAGTTCGGGTTCCAGGCGAGGGTATCGTGGATCGGCAGGACTTCGTCCTCTTTGAGACCGACCACCGGCCTGGAGTCGTAGTAGATGCCGGCGGTGTAGGGGACGACCGTGTTCATGAAGTCGTTGCCGCCGCTGAGCTGGACGACTACGAGTACGGGGTCTTTTTTGTGGTCAACCATCTTTTCATCCCTTTTTTTAACTGAAGTTTCTAGTTTTCAGTTTTCAGTTTTTAGTTTTTGGTGAACACCTTCCTGTTGCTGAGACAGGATTGCGTTGCTAAACACTGAAGGTCAGGCGAACTGGTATTCGCGGGAGGCGACGATTAGTTGGAGCATCAGGACGATGCGGTCGGTGTTTTCGTCGATTTCGCCGTTGGCGCTACCGTTGGAGGGGAAGACGAGGTCGCCGCCGCTCTGGGCGAAGCGTATCAGGTCGGCGCGAGTTTTTTCCTCGAGGGTCAGGGGGCCGACGAGGTCGAGACAGTTGTCGACGAACTGTTCGGGGGTGAGGCTGTCGCCGGCGGCGCGCAGCCGTTTGATGATCGCCTGGACGCCCGGCTTGCTGGCGTCACCCACTTCGTCGACGGCGAAGTTGACGCGTTCGGTGAGCATGCCGCCGTCGATCCACTCCTGGCCGGTGTGCCAGCCCTCGACGGTGGGCGGATTGAAGAGCTCCTGGCCCATCACTTTGGCGGCTCTGTGATAGCGCGGTATGCCGGGCGTGGGCGTGCGATTGGTGCCGACCAACTTGAGAACGCCGGTGATCAGCTCGGTGGGGCTTTTCACTTTCCTGAAGCGGGCCGCCTTGAAGAAGTCGCTCTTGAAGAGCGTGCGCAGGACTTGGCGCATCTCCCCTTTCGACTCCATGAAGGCGTCCGAGAGGGTGTCGATGGCGTCCGGGTCCTGGGGCGGCGTTACATTCCAGGAGGGGACCTGCGGCTCGTCGGCGACGAAGAAGTTGTAGAGATGGCGGGAGATGAAACGGGCTGTAGCCGGCTGTTCGACGATGATGTCGATGATGTCGCCGCCGTTGAAGTTGCCGGTGTGGCCGAGGAAGGTCTTCTCGGAGTCGTCGTGGTCCTCTTCGCGGAAGAGGAATTCGGGAGAATAGAAGCCGTGGGGGTAGAGGGGAACCGGCTGCGCGAAGGTCCAGCCGGTGAAGGCGAGCGCGCAGTTCTTGATGTCGTCCTCGGTGTAGTTGCCGACCCCCATCGAGAAGAGTTCCAGCAGCTCGCGGCCGTAGTTCTCGTTGGGTTCGCCCTTGATGTTCTCGCTGTTGTCGAGCCAGTTGATCATCGCCGGGTTCATGGAGAGCTCGAGCAGAATCTCGCGTATGTTGCTCATGCCGATGCGGCGGAAGAGATCGATCTGGTCGCTCATGGCGAGGGCGTGCTCGCCCTTGGCGTAACCGGTGGCGAAAACGTGATGCCAGAAGAGGGCCATCTTCTCTTCGAGCTGGCGCGGGCTGTTGAGCATGCGGTAGATCCAGGTGCCGGAGCGGATATCCGGCCCTTCACCGCCAAAGTAGCGCTTCACAATATCCTCGTCGATCGGCGGGCAGCGCTCAATGTCCACCAGGTCGTCGACGACTTCGTCGTACCCTTTTGCGACAAGGGCCTCGAGCTCTTCGCGGCTGGCGCCGAAGCCTGCCCGGCGCAGCAAATGAGCCATCAGGCCCAGATCCTCATCTGCCATTTTTTCCTCCTTACTGCAGTGGTCGGTGGTTTGTGGTCAGTGCGAGTTCTGACCAGGATTTCAACTCTCTCGTAGAAAGCTTTCCATTTCGGTAACGAACCAGATCGATAGGGCGCCGCCGCGCTCGTCGGGGCCGAATATGGCGGGGCGGTCGAGGTAGTCGCGGGTGCTTTGCTGGACGCCGGTGCCGGTGCAGACGTCGACGAGACCGCCGTTGTCGTCGATGCGGGCGGCGACGCCTTGCCAGGCGCGGGTCAGCATGTCGGTGTAGCCGGCGTCGAGCCAGCCGCGGCGCAGGCCGCGGGCGAGAGCATAGCCGACCATACAGGTAACGGTCATTTCGGGGTAGGAGCCGGGGCCGTTGACGACCTGGCGCCACATGCCGCTGCGGTGCTGGTAGCCGCGCAGGGCCTGGAGGTGGCGGCGGTGGATGGCGAGCACGGCTGCGCGGTCGGGATGGCTGTCGGGCAGGTAGGTCAGGGTTTCGGCATAGCTGAGGGCGGCGAAGCCGTTGCCGCGGCCCCAGTAGAAGGGGGTCTCGCGGTCGTGCCAGAAGAGGCCGTCGTCCTGCTGCACGTTGGCATCGAGCAGGAAGCGGGTGAGGATGGTCAGGTAGGCGTCGTCGCCGGTGAGTTTGAAGGCGCGGCCGAGGACGGCGGCGGTGAAGAACATGTCCTCGACCTGGTAGCTGGGGTTGGACGGGATGGGAACGCCGTTGTCGTGGGTGGCGCGGTAGCGGTCGGCGGTTTGCACGAGCAGGTCGGCGTAGCGGTTATCGCCGGTCGTTGCGGCGAGTTCGTCGGCCCAGACGAGTCCGGCAAGGTTGGCGCCGCCGTCGCCGCCAGCGGTAAACCAAGGCTTGGCACCGGACATGTATGGCGCGACCATGGCTGCGATGCCGTCAGATGGATCGGCGTATTCTGCGTCCAGTTGGGCAAGTCGGAGACGTCCGCTGACGGCGACGCCCTGGGTGTAGATGACGGGATCGAGTTCGTGGCCGTAGACGCCTGCCAGGATGCGGGCGACGTCGAGGGGCGAGCGGGCGGCTCGGGTTTGCAGGGCGCTGCGAGTGGGGGAGCGGGCGTGGTCGGGGACCTGGGCGAGAACGGTCCACAGTTTGGCGAGTTCATCTTCGAGGTCGGCGGCGGCGCAGGTCAGGCGCAGGCTGAAAATGGGCGGCAGCAGGTTGGGCTCGCCGGAGGACATTGCGCCGAGGAGCGAGCTATCGGCCGGCAGCGTGGTGGCGTTGAGCACGGAACGGAACTGCGACAGCAGCTCGAGGCAGTGGGCAGAGCCCTCCCAAGTTGTGCCTTCGCCGAGGCGGATTTCGAGCACGAGGTCGGGTCCCTGGAAGGTGATCCAGCGCCAGAGGTAGTGGGTTTCGGGATTGGCGTCGTAGTAGCTGTCTCCCGGTGGGGGGTAGCCGGTGCCGGGGTTGCCCCCGGCTCCGTTCTCCGGGGCGCTGCCCAGGGCGAGACCGTCGGGATTGGCGCAGGGGACGGCGCTGAGGGCATACCGTTGGGAGAGACCGGGCGCGGCGCTGTAGGAGTTCAGCGCGGCCAGGGTTGCGTCAGCGTCTTCCTGCTTGCCGGAGAGTCCACCGATGAGAACGAGCTGCAGGCGCTCGCCTGCGGGGGGCTGGTCGGCGCCGTGCAGGAGCGCTGGGATCTGCCGTTCGGTGCGGGTAACGCCGCAGGCGTCGAGATGCCAGAAACCGGGCGCTTGTGCAATCAGGGCTTCGATCTGTTTGTCGAGTGTCATGGGACGGCAGTGGTCAGTGGATAGTGGTTAGTATTGTTGAAGGCGGGCCCGCATCTTTTCCAAGGAAAAGGTTTCGGATTCGTAGAAGTCGAAGAGTTCGGTCTCGCGGGTGCGGACTTCTTCGGCGAGGCGGAGGACGTCATCTACGTGTTCGGTTGGGATACGCACAACGCCGTCGGAATCGGCGAGGAGCAGGTCGCTGGAATGGATGCGCAGGCGGCCGGCTGTGACGGGCGCGCCGAAGCGGTTCATGTTGAAGACGCCGTGGCCGGGGACGGTGCCCCAGGCCCAGACGGGCAGGCCGACGTGGCGGATGCCGGTCAGATCGCGCACGGTGCCTTCGGCGATGACGCCGATGACGCCGAGCCGTTTGTGGACGCGGGCCATGCCGTCGCCGACGCAGGCGCCGCGGCCGGGGTTGGTGTCAAGGTCCTGGAAGACGGCGATCAGAGGACCCTGCTGGCTGCCGAGGTAGTCGTAGTAGTCGATCCACTCGAGGGCGGTGGAGTCTTCGTCGTTGGTGGTGACTTCGGCGGTGACGGCGAAGCCGGCGACGAGGCCCATATCGGGCATAAGGGAGCGGATGGTGTGGTCTGTGTAGTCGAGATTGGGCAGGCCGAGCTTGAGGGCGACGGCGTTGAAAATGGTGGCGGAGTCGTAGCGCTTGAGTGCGGCGATCTGCTCGGACAACATTCAGGGGTCTCCTGGTTCGATGTATCGTTGACGGGCGGGGGTTGCCTGTCTGGGTATTGTCAATTTTCGGGTTGGTAAGGCGGGTTTTCTTCGTCTCTGTAATGATATAGACAATTGTTTCAGACTGCAACCTGATTTTTTCGCTGGCGGGGGTGATTTCTGTTGCCGCGTGACGGGTCAGGCACTTTCTTCAATCCGCGCATCTTTCCAGCTCAACACCTCCTCGCGCAGGGCGACGCCGAGGCCGGGCTTCTGCGGCAGTGAGAGCATGCCGGCGTTGATGGGGATGCGCTCGGTGACGACGTCGTTGTACCAGCCGTCGTAGTAGGCGCGGACGGTTTCGAGAATCATGGCGTTGGGGATGTGGAGCATGAGGTGGGCGGCGGCCCAGAGGGCGACGGGGCCGGTGGCGTCGTGGGCGGTGACGGGCAGGTAGTAGGTGTCGGCCTGGGCGCAGATTTTGCGGGTTTCGCTGATGCCGCCGGTCCAGGATATGTCGGGGATGATGATGTCGGCGGCGTTGGCTTCGACGACGCGGCGGAAGCCGAAACGGGTGAATAGGCGCTCGCTGACGCAGAGGGGGATGCGGCTTTCGGCTTTGAGGCGGGCGTAGGATTCGACGTTGTCGGGCGGGATCATCTCCTCGATCCACATGATGTTGTAAGGCTCCAGGGCGCGGGCGATTTCGATGGCTGCGGGCAGGTTCCAGCGGGCGTTGCCCTCGATGGCGATCTGCATTTTGTCGCCGACTGCGGCGCGGACCGCTTCCACACAGGCGACACCCCTTTTTAAGGTATCTTTGTCGAGGTAGTGGCGGACAGGACTTGGCGCGCCTGTTTCCGCGTTGGTTGGGCCGGGCGGCAGGTCGAAGGGCCAGATCTTCATGGCGCCGATGCCCTGGTGGAGCAGGTCTTGGGCAAGCTGGCCGGCGCGGCCTTCCATCCAGGTCTGGGCGTCCTGGTTGGGGCCGTGGCCGAGGCAGGTATTGTAGATGGGGATGCGGTCGCGGCTGCGGCCGCCGAGCAGGTTGTAGATGGGCTGGCCTGTGTACTGGCCGACGATGTCCCAGAGGGAGATGTCGACGGCGCTGATGGCGCGTGTTTCGGCGCCGCCGTAGCCGAAGGCGTTGACGGCGGCGAACATGGTGTGCCAGTGGCGCTCGATGTCGAGGGGAGATTGCCCCAGCAGCAGGGGAGCGAGTTGGTCGTGGATGAGGGCGCTGACGGCGCGGGGCGCGTAGGAGGTCTCGCCGAGGCCGATGAGGCCGTCGTCGGTGTGGATACGGAGCCAGAGCGAGTGGGGATGGCGGCCGAGGCGGATGGTTTCGAGGCGGGTGATCTTCATTGGGGTCGGTGGGTAGAGGCCATCAGTTAGAGTGGTATGGAAGGGAACTGCTCTCGGCAGGGTAGGCTCGGTGTTTGCGCGCGTTCGATCTGCGAAGAGGCTGCCGTTCTATTCTTCGATTTCGAAAGGTTGGGACGGGCTGACGGTGTCATCTGAGGCGGCGGGATGCGTGCTCTTCTTTGTGAACTTGGCCATGTGGAGTTCCCGCTTGAGAGTGAACGGAACGTAGGGGCGGCTGGGCCTGCGGACGGGCGTCAGCAAGGGCATTCCAGTGCCGCGACGGGCACGGGTGCGACGATTGCGATCACGTTCTATCGGCGTCACGGTCACGGAGGATTTGGTGCGGCTGTACACGCGTATCCGCGGGCTCTTTGCGTTCGCGAACTCCTTGCAGCCATGCGGTTATGGACGGGCGCGACGCGATGCGTTGTAACTCCTCGCGCAAGAACTCTTGCATGGATTGGCCTTGAAGCGCGGCGCGCTTGGCCAATTCATCGCGAACTTCCTCAGGGACTTTTCTGATCGTTATTTTTACAGGCACAGTTACATTATGCCAGCACAATGGTGTTTTGCAGCAGCCAGGACTCCTTGGCCTTCGCGCCTGGGCGATCACACTGCCGACGTCTTAGCATAAGTAAAGAAGGCCGACCGGCGCTGTCCTTCATTCTGGCCTGGGACTCCGGGCAGGGTCGGCGGTTGGGACAAGCCCTTCATCTGGGATTGCCGGCGGCAAATGGACACTGCAGTTCTCAGTGCGGCGGGACAATTGAGGCCAGCTCGCTGCGCATGAAGTCGATGTAGCGGCGGTATCTTGACGGGGACGTTTTCCAGGTGGTGGGGGTGCCGTGGCCGATGCCGAAACGTTTCTGTTTACCGATGGCTTTGGCCTGGTGATGGGCGTCCTCGCGCCAGAGGTCTTCGTCGCCCTGCTCGATGACGGTGATTGCGTGGGAGTTGGAGTAGATGCAGACCTCTTCGCCGAGGGCCTGGCGGACATTGACAATATCGTTGGAGTAGTTCTTGAGCCCACATTCGACCTGGATGCAGTGGAAGTCCAGCTTGGCCAGATGGGGCAGGCGGGGTTCGATCCAGCCCATGAGCGCCATGCTGCTGATGAGGCCCTCATCGTGGATGTACTGGAAGGCCTTGATCTCGCCGGGCAAGGCGAACTCGACATAGTGGTCGTCGGAGATCATGTCGGCGGAGGCGAACCACTGCATCAGCTGGTAGCCGTGCACGCCCAGCATTCTGGCCAGGCGGCACTGCTGGCGGATGACCTCTTCGTGGCGGTCCATGAGGGCGAAGACGAGGTCTTTCTGGAAGAACATGGCGTCGAAGAGCTTGTCGTAGCTGAGCATGTAGAAGGAGGTGGGGAAGGGCGCCATGTCTCCCATATAGAGGAAGACGGTGTCGTCGAAATGTTCGATCAGCTTTTTGGTGAAATCGTAGGCGCCGGTGGCCAGCATCTCCTCGGCGGTGGGCGGGGGGTCGAGGCGCTCGACGTCGGCGGCGGTCTCGAAGAGGGGCTCGTCGGGCGGGAGGTCGGGCGGGAACTCGTGGTAGCGAGTCTTGCTGCGCGAACCGATGTCCACGAGCACGGGTACGCCATCCTCCTCGGTAACGTACTGCTGGCCGCGCTGGCCGTAGGCTTTGCCGCTGCCGCAGGGGATGTAATCGAGACCGAGCACATCGTGGAGCACGTCGTAGAATTTCAGTCTCTGCTCATCGGTGCCGTGTGACAGGTGGAGGAAATTCAGCCCCAGGATCTCCGGCCAGTGTGGCATCATCGACCAATTGGGGGACACGTTGAGGGTCGGGTACATGTCCATGGGGTCGCCGTTGATGGCGGCCATATATCGTTCGAGCGATGTCATTTCCTGCAAGATCCTGCTCCTTTGAACTTCAGTGGTCAGTGGTCAGTGGTCGGTGGTCAGTGGTCAGTTGCTGGCTAAGAGCCGGTGAGTTCGAAATGGTAGTTGCCGGAGCCGAGGTTGACGTCGATATAGCCGGCGCGGGGGCTGGCGGATGTGAGGCCGTCGCGGCCTTCGACATAGGCGTTGTCTTGCCAGACGATGTTGCCATTTTCGCTGACGGAAATGTTGTTCAGGCCCAGTGTGGGCACGCTGATGCGGGCGCGGCTGTTGACCGGGATGGTGACTTCGAGCGATATGGATTTGTCGGTGCGCCGCCAGCGGGAGGAGAGTTCGCCGTGTACTGTCCTCATTGTGGCGCGGGCGTGTTCGAGGTCGCCGAGGGGGTGCGGCTCGATGTGGATATCGCGGAAGCCGGGCGTCATGGTGGCGGGTCCGTGGTAGTCGGGGCCTTTGATGCCGGCGAGGTCGTTGTAGAAGAATTCGTCGATTGAGGCCCACATGATCATGCTTTCGGCGGCGCCGACGGTGCTCTGCAGGCTCCAGGATTCCCAGATAGTGGTGGCGCCCTGCTCGACCATGTAGCCCCAGCCGGGATAGGTGGGGGTGGCGACGAGGTCGTGGAGGATTTCTCCCTGCCCGTATTGTGTCAGGGCGTCGATGAGGCAGGTGACGCCGGTGTTGCCGGTGTGGTGGTGGCCGCCCCAGGTGTCGACGATGTTGTGGACGATGTCCTGGACGACGCCGGCTTCGCTGGTTGGGGGTACGATGCCGAGGGCGAGCGGGAAGAGGTTGGCAGTCTGGGAGCCGGTGGCGTAGCGGTGGGCAACGGGGTCGAGCCACTCGCTGTTGAGGGCGTCCTTGATCGCGTCTGCCAGCTGACTGTAGTGCGCGGCCTCGTCTTCCTTGCCGAGGCAGTCTGCGACCTTTGAGATGATGGCAGCGTTAAGGTAGTAGTAGCCGGTCCAGAGCAGGGGCGGCGGTGTCTCGGAGGAGACGAACTCTTCCTCGCCGGGCGCGGCGCCGGGCAGCATGTGGTCGCCGTAGTGGCCTTCGTTGACGATGTGGTTTTCGGCGACGGAGGTGAGATAGTCGGTCCAGAGGCGGATGGCGTCGTAGTGTTCTTCGAGGATGCGGCTGTCGTCGAAGTACTGGTAGAGATACCAGACGAGGATGGGGTAGTTGCCGCCCCAGGCGGGGTCGGGATCGTCGCGCTGGACGTAGTTAGGGCAGATGTCGGGGACACTGCCGTTTTCGAGCTGGGCGTCCTTGATGTCGTCGAGCCATTTTGTCCAGAAGCGGGGCATGTGCTTGCGGGGGTAGAGGGATGAGGCGATGGTGGCCGGGTCGGTCCAGGCCCAGTGCTCGCGGTGCAGGCAGTCGAGGGGGATGCCGAAGAGGCCGTTGGTGACTGTCCAGTGCACGAGTTCGTGGATGCGGTTGAAGGTTGGATTGGAGCATTCGAAGCCGCCGGAGAGGTCGACGTCGGAAAAGACCACGCGGCCCTGGAGCTCTTCGACGGTGATGGGGCGGTCGCTCTCGACCTGGACGTAGCGCACGGGATGGTAGGTGAAGCGCGGTTCGTAGGTTTCGCCGTCCGGGTCGCCCTTGAGGATATAGACGTCGATCTCGTCGCCTTCTACGTGGGCGCTCGCGCGGGAGCGGTGGCGGTAGTAGAATTCGCCGGACTCCTGATCGACGAGGCCGCTCTCTTCGAGGACTTGGCAGGCATACTTGATGGTCACTTTGGCGCCGCGTTCGCCCTTTAGCCGCAGCCTGGCCCAGCCGCCGAATAGCTGGTTCAGTTCATAGACGTGGACGCCGTCCTGGGGCTGGCTGACTCTTACCGGCTGCAAGTCTTGCTGCACGCGGATGGGCGGCATCACCTGGGCAACCATTGTGCCGCCGGGGGCGTCCTTGTCGACGGCCGCGTCCCAGTTGGAATCGTCGAAGCCGGCGGAGGCCCAGCCGGGTTGCTCGCGGCGGGCGTCGTAGGTTTCGCCACCGTAGAGGTCGTTGCGGGTGATGGGTCCGGGGGCGGTTTTCCAGCCGGCGCCGGATGCGACGACGGTGGTGCTGCCGTCGGTGTGTTCGAGGTTCATCTGCATGCGCAGGCGCGGGGAGTCGCCGTAGCGGTGTTCCCAGCCGGGTTCGCTGTACCAGCCGTTGCCGAGCATAACGCCGACGGCATTGGCGCCGGATAGCAGCAGCTCGGTTACGTCGCAGGTTACGTAGAGGACGCGATAGGTGTAATCGCTGGTGGCGGGATCGAGTACGTGATCGCCGACGCGCTGGCCGTTGAGATAGAGCTCGTACCAGCCAAGGCCGGAGATATGGAGACGGGCGCGGGTGACGGGTTTGGTGAGGTCGAACGCAGTGCGCAGGAGGGGTGAGGCGACATCGGTGGACGCGCCGATCCAGTGGCCGGTCCAGTCGCTTTGGTTGAGCAGGCCCATGGTGAAAGAGGCCGGTTCGCTGTAGGCGCTGGCGTGGTCGTCCTGGTCCCACACGCGTATTTGCCAGTAGCAGGTCTCGTCGCTGGAGAGGCTGTCGCCGGTGTATGGCACATTGACGGAGCGGTCCGAGGTCACTTTGCCGCTGTCCCATTTGTCGGCGCGGCCGGCGCGGAGGTTTTGGGCGCTGCTGGCGACGAGGAGTTGATAGGCTGATTGGGACTGGTTGCGGCGGTTCGATTGGAGGAGCCAGCCGAAGCGGGGCTGGGGGGTGTCGATGGTGATTGGGTTTGTGGCGTACTCGGTGGTGAGGTCGGTTGGTGTGATCATGGCGTCTTTTTCAAGGACTTCTTAGGTTATGGTTCTTGATTTTCAGAAAAATACTAAGCTGAATACTGTGCCCGTCTTGACCAGCCCTTTATCTCCGCCGCCATCCAGGCTGTCTCATCGTGTATTCGCTGGCAGCCGCCACCCTGGACGGGCCACAGCTGAAAATATGACGAACGGTCGAGGAGGCATGTTTTTGGAGGGGGGCGTTGCGGGGGCGCAGCCCCTGCACAAGGGAGGGCCGAAGGCCCGACCGCCCATATAAGCACTCGCAAGCAGGCGTTGGTCAAAGGTGAGAGCAGATTTTGAACTACTTATCATTAACAGATTACCTTGAGTTCGAGGTTGGCGATGCTGGCGAATTTTTCTATTTTGGGCAGGATTTGGCCGACGCCGAGGGCGAAATGGTGGGTCGGGCCCTCTTTGCACCAGGCGTTGATGAAGTCGGCGGGGCCTAGGGAGAATTTGAGGCGGCTGTCGGTGTTGCCGATCTGGAGGACGGGGCCGGGTATGCTTTCGGCCTGGGCGGCGAGCAGCTTGAGATTGCCCTGGCGGGTCTGGGTCATGGACAGGACGGTGACCGGGCCGTGTTTGACCTGGGTCTCGACGCCGACCCCTTCGCCGTGCTTGCCGTGGTAGAGGGCGAGGCCGCGTAGCAGGGGCCGTCCTTCGGCGATGTCGATGTGGAAGGGGCCGTCGTGGCCGGCGAGGATGAACTCTTCGCGGAAGTCCATGGCGGTGACCTCGGAGTAGCTGCCGCCGGCGCCGAAGGTGTCGACGATTTTCATCACCTGGCAGTTCTTGAGGTCGCCCTCGCCGCTGCAGGGCACGCCGCTTGAGGTGAGCAGCGAGCAGCCCAACGCAAATCCGGCCGCGATCCTTTCGTATTCGTTGCTGTCGAGACCGCGATAGTAGTAGGTGAGGCCGTCGAGGTCGAAGTCGGCGACGAGGCGATCGAGGCCGACGGCGACGCGGTAGGCCCAGTCGAGGGCCTCGGGGGAGGGACGGGTTGCGAGCGGATCTGAGGGCGAGTCTTCAGCCAGGTCGAAGATGGCTAGGGCCTCTTCTTCTTTGGCTTTGATGGCGGCCGGGGTTACGCCATTTACCATCTGCGCCAGGTCGCACATTTCCAGAATCTCGATGTGGGTGCCGAGTTGACCGTGGTGCTGGGTGAAGTCGCTGTACATGTCGAGCATGCCGGGGTAGGTGTGGCCGAGGAAGCCCATGCGGCTGCGGCGCAGCGTGCGCAGGGCGCCGGCGGCCTGGGTCCAGTCCTGGATCTCGGCCCAGGCGCGGCGGGCGGGCTCTTCGCAGCCTTCTTCCTCTGCCAACATGCCGGAGACGACGTGAAAATCGATATCGCAGCGGTGGAAAACGGCGCTGAGCTCCGGTACGCAGCAGGCGCAGCAGTTGGCCAGCCACTCTTTGGTGTCGGTGTTGGCGTAATCGAGCGCGGCAGAAGGTTGGAGATTGAGGACGAGGACGGGGACTTTGGGGATCTGGACGGCGGGCAGGACGGTGGAACTGGTGGCGTAGGTGCCGACGTAGCAGTAGACCATGTCGACCTGCTCGCGCTGGAAGAGGTCTCCGGCTGTCCGCCCGGCGGGGGCATTATCGACCAGACCGGCGCTGACGACATCGGCCCACTGGCCGACACGGTTCTCAACCTGCGCCTGATAGCCTTCGAGTTGCTCTTTCAGACCCGGAAACTGCGGCCAATACTCGCCGAGGCCGATACCAAAGATCCCGATTCGGGGACGAACTGTTTTACGTTGGCTGCTCATTCTCTTTCCCTTTGTTGACTGCGGTAATTAGCCACTGACATGCTCTTCCTCGGCCTTTCGCATCAGGCCTTCCACGGCGTCAACGGCGGCTCGCATGGCCGATTCGCCGTCGGAGGATGCGCCGTTCCCGTCCTGGTCGACTTCATAGCCCATGTCGACCATGAGGCGCTTGGCCAGTTTTACGGACTGGCTGGCGTCGGGCCCAAAGCCGTCGGCGCCGACGCTCATTGCGTACTCCAGGGTGATGGGCGCGCCGCCCACCATGACCCTGACCTTGTCGCGCAGGCCGGCCGCTTCAAGCGCCTCGATGTTGGTCTTGAAGAAGGGCATGGTGGTGGTGAGGAAGGCGGAGAAGCCGACCAGTTGCGGCTGATGCTCGTTGACGGCGTCGATCAACCTTTCGGGGCTGACATTGACGCCCATATCGATCACTTCAAAGCCGGCGCCTTCGAGCATGATGATGCACAGGTTTTTGCCGATGTCGTGGACATCGCCCTTGACGGTCAGCATCAGGACCTTGCCGACGGGTTCGACACCGGTGTCGCCGAGGATGGGCTGCAGGATCGCCATGGCGCGTTGCATTGCTTTGGCGGAGATCATCATTTCGGGCACAAAGTATTCGCCGATCTCGAAGAGACGACCCACTTCCTGGAGCGCGGGAATCAGTGCCTGGAAGAGGATGTCGAGCGGGTCCATGCCCAGGTCGATACCTTCCTGCGTGAGTTTTTCGGTGATGGGCGCGCGTCCTGAAAGCGTGTTTTCGTACAACTCTCTTTTGATCTCTTCTTGACGGCTCATGTGATGTGCCTCCAGTTCGGGCAGCGATTCTTCTTTTTCGTATCAACGATGCGTATTGCGTTCACATTGCGAAACGACAGCGCATTCAGCTTTTCAAGCAGTGAAACATGCCGCCATATCCTCGAGGAATTCGTCTACGCCCACCTGCCGGTATGATTCCTGGCCCGGGGGCCGCGCCGAATGGGCGTCTTGCGGCAACGTTTTCTGCACCGCTTCCGGCAGGCGCTCCATGCTAAACTGAACGATATCCACGGCCGGCTGAGCCGCGCAGATCTCGACAGTTGGCGTAGATGTGTTGTAGTAGTAGATGGATTTGAGGCGCGTCTTCAGCATTCTGCGGGCGTAGTCGGGCAATGGAGGGTCTGTTGTGTCCCCGTTCTCCGTATCCTGCTCTTGCCGGCTTTTGGGCGTGAAGTCCTGCGGCCAGAACAGGCGGTTGATGTGGAGGTCGAAGACCTTCTGGAGCATGGCGGCAGGTGTAAGGGGGGCCGTGAACCAGTTCGACTTTGGCCAGACATCGAGCCAGGCCCATGCGCCGCCGATGCCGGCTTCGTCAAGGGTCAGATCGAGGCGGCCGGCGCGGGTAGCGATGCCAACTCCGTCTGCGCGACCGTTTTCGGCGCGCGCAGCAGAGATTGTTGATGCGTCCTCGCCGATGAAGGCGAAGTGTTGCGGGTAGATGAAAAAGTCGCTGCCGCCTGCCCGCTGCACATCATAGAAGGCGGTGGTCAAGGCCAACAGGGCGTAGGCGGTGTGGAGGACGCCATCTTCCAGGTGGGGCGAGACGACGCCGACGCGGTCCTGATCGTGGTAACCAGCGCAAAAGGCGCTGAAGGCGACGCGCCCGCCGGCGTCTGGGCGGCGGTATTCGAAATGTGATGAGCGGAGTGCCTGGCTTGTGTGCATGGGAACACCAGTGGTCGGTGGCTAGTGGTCAGTGGTAAGTGGTAAGTTGATTTGCTGACAGTTGCGGCCGAACTCTTTCTGCATGGCGGTCTGGATACGCTCGATGTAACGCTCTCCCTCATTGTCGGGGCAGAGATTGTGGGTCAGGCCGATATGTTCCAGGTGTTTCTTGGCGAGCGCGCCAACGAGATAGAGGCCGGGGCGCTGGCAGGATTCGAATGTTTCTTCGACGAAATCGAGATTCCCGTTCAGGAGACGTGTGTAAATGTCCTGGTCAGGTCTATGGCCGAAGAGCATGTAGCAGAGATCAAAGTCCCACGTTTTCTGGCCGTCGGGGGTCTGCACAACCGCGGTGTTGTTTTCCAGCGAGATGACCTGGCTTTCGGTCAGGATTTCGGTGTTGACGAGGCGGGCGTCGTGTTGACCCCATTTCGTCTTCTGGAGGTGGAGCATATCTTCGACCGCGTCGCTTGATTTGCGTACGACCCAGAGGATGGTGTTGCGGGGGCAGAGTGCGACGATGCCATCGGCGGAAGAGAAGCCGCCGCCCATAAAGAGGATTCTTTGATCGCTTATGTGTTCCCATTCTTGGAAATAGTGTTGAACCGACCCGTTCAACTCGCCGGGAATGCCGGCCAGATTGGGTTGGTCGTAGGAGCCGGTCGCCAGCACGACCCGCTTCGCCATCAGCCGGGAAGTACGCCCCTCGCCGTCGCGCACGGCCAGCACAAAATCACCCTTAGCGCCTTCGATATCGACAAGCTCGTGGTGGGTCTTGATGGGGAGATCGAATTTGACGGCAAAATCGCTGTAGCTCTGAATCAGCTCATCGATCTGCGGGTGGTACTCGTTCCCTTCCCGGGCCAGGATGGCGTCCTCCGGATCCAGTACCATATAGGAGAGATACGAGTGCATCATCATGTGCTTCATATAGTGCCGGAGGTTGTTACAGATCTCCTTGCGCTCGATGCCGAGAACGCGGAGGCCCATATCGGTGAGCACTTTGAGCACGGCGAGCCCCCATCCTCCGCATCCGACCACGATCACATCATATTGGGTCTTGTTATCTACTGTAGTTTGATTTGCGGACTTGCGTTTCATTGGCGCTGCGACGGTCACTTATGGCTGCGGTCAGATGGGAGAGTCGGGTCAGGTCTTGATTGCGCCGGAGGTCAGGCCTTCGACGAAGAGGCGGCTGGTGAAGACGAAGAGTATCACCAGGGGAATTGAGCCGAGAAGCAGCCCGGCCATGACGCGGCCGTAGCTGGTGTAGTACTGCTCCATGTAGGAGTAGAGCCCGGGCGTGAGCGGCCACATTTTGCGTTCCGGGAGGGTCAGGGTGGGCCAGATCAGGTTGTTCCAGGTGCCGAGGATGTTGAGCACGGCGACGACGCCCAGCATTGACCTTGTCAACGGCAAGGCGACGTGCCAGTAGATCTGCCAGTCGGTGGCGCCGTCGATGCGGCAGGCGTCGAACATTTCACCGGGCAGACTCTCGAAGAAGGCGCGCAGGATGAGGATGCCGATGATCTGTCCGCCTGCGATCCATGGCAGGATCAAAGACCAGTGCGTGTTGATCAGGCGCAGATCCCGGATCAGCACGAAGGAGGGCACCAGGGTCAGCGACGCCGGCACCATCATCAGGGCCAGGACGGCGTAAAAGACGATGGTGCGGCCGGGAAAAGGGATCTGGGCGAAGGAGTAGGCTGCGAGCGAACTGAGCAGGAGCACGCCGATAACGGTTGCGCCGCTGGTGATGACGCTGTTGAGAAGGAACTGGCTGATGATCTGGACGGCGAACTCGTAGTTCTCCCAGCGCATCGGCCAGGTGGGCAGGAAGGGAACGCGTGTGAACTGGGAGGGGCTCTTGAAGGAGATGATGATGGCCATGATCAGCGGGGCGATCATCAGCACGCAGAGTATTGCCAGAGCGGGAATGCGCCAACTGTCGCCGCGGTGGAGACCGCGTCTTTGACTGTGGGCGGAACCGCCTGCTATGGCTGCTATTGATTCGCCGCGCCTCTCCATGCTGAAATCCTTACTGCAATGCGAATTGTGTACTGCAAAATACGCAGTACGCTGGCTGCTAATACTCCTGTGATCTTATGTAACGCATATTGAGAATCGTCGCCACCAGTGTGATCAGGAACATGACGACGCCAATGGCGGAGGCGTAGCCCATGCGGCTGATGCGGAAGGCGTTGAAATACATCCACATTCCCGGCACTTGGGTTGAGTCAATCGGCCCGCCTTGGGTCATGGCCCAGACGGCGGTGTACTCCTGTACGCCCCACATGATGGTCAGTACGAGCAGCAGTTTTATCTGACCGGTGATGAGGGGCAGTTCGATGTAGCGCAGCCGCCGCCAGCCGCTGGCGCCGTCGAGAAGGCCGCTTTCGATGATTTCGACCGGGATGGCCTGCAAACCGGCCAGCAGAATCAGGACGGAGATGCCGTCGATCCAGGGGAAGTTGCGAAACATCACGGCGTATATGGCGATTCTTGGTTCTGCCAGCCAGGCATGGGTCCAGTCCTGCAGGCCGACGCCGATAAGGATGGTATTGAGGGGGCCGATGGTGGAGTCGTAGATGAATTTCCAGAGCAGGATCAGGACGACCGCAGGGATGATTACGGGCAGAATCATAAACAGGCGGAAGAGATATTTTGAGCGCTCATTGCGGATGCGGTGGATCAGGACTGCCACACCGGTAGAAAGCCCCACGAAGGCGAACAGGTACCAGATCGTCAACAGGGCCATATTTTTGAGGGAACGGATGAAGACATCGTCGTCGGTGAAGAGTTCAACGAAGTTGGAGAAACCGATGAAGTTCCCCACCAGCCCGGCGTTCCAATCAAACAGCGAGCGATAAAGACCGGAGACGGCGGGATAGTATTGGAAGATCAGGAGAAAGGCCAGGGTAGGCACAACCATCAGATACCCTGTCCTTGTCTCCCATATCCGTTCCCAGAGAGTTTTGTTCATCGTGGTTGGAGGCCGGCGGCTGACGGGAAGTTGCCAGCCACCGGTCATCTGACGTTAGGAGCAGGCGTTGCCTTGCTCGTCAATGTAGCGGGTCGCGTAGCCCTCGAAGGCGGACTGGTTCTGTTCGATGCACTCGTCAATGTTGATCTCGTCGAGCAGGTAGGACCACCAGGCTTTGCCGCAGGCTTCGGCGGCTTCGAGATCCATGGTGACGATCTCGTACTGGAACATGGTCACGTAACCGATCGACTCGACCAGCCCTTTGTGTGCCTCGACGAAGCGGTCGGGCACCTTGGTTCCCTTTACATTGGGCATGTTCTGGCCGATTTCGCCCTGCACCAGTTCAATGTTTTCGGGGTGCGAGAAGAAGCGCAGCAGGTCGATGGAGGTATCGAGAACGCCGTCTTTGCGGGCGCGGGTGGAGATAGCAAAGTTATCGGTCACGGTGCCGACGTTGGGGGCGACGGTAGGCGGGTCGGTCACGAACTCGCTGCTCTCTTTGGTCAGCGGCGGCGCCCAGAAGGTGGCCCATTCGAAGTCCAGCAGCGGATCGATCTCCAACTGCGGGATAATCCAGGAGCCGTTTTCGGTGAGTGGCGTATTCTTGGTGAGGAAGAGCCGGGTGGAGTCGGGCGCGGATACGGTCCAGTCGGCGCGACGGTAGGGCACGTTGAGTTTCCACAGTTCCAGCCACTGACGGAACTGGGGCAGATTGGCGTGGTAAACGCCTTCACGGATGGCGCAGGCGACCTCGGAGAGCTCGGCGAAGCGGCCGTCCGGGTTGACGAGGGGGGCGAGGTCGCGCTCCATGATCATTGAGCCGATTTGCTGGCGATACCAGGCATCGGAGTCGGCGGCGGAGAATGTGATGAAGTCGTACCCGATCAGGCCGGCGTCTTTGGCCACCTGGCAGTTTTCGAGGAATTCGGCGTAGTTGGCCGGGACGGAGATGCTAAGCTCGTCAAACAGATCGACGTTGTAAAAGAACCAGGTGGTGTTAATGCCAAAGGCGACGTTGAGGAAGTTGCCTTCGATGTTCAACATGGAGTTGGGCGTGGGGTAAAACTGGTCGATCCAACGATCACTGCCGGGTTCGCCAGCGGCGATATAGGGGTTCGGCTCGTTGAGCGCGTCGGTGAGGACGACCCACCAATCTTTGTCGACGTCCTCTTTGATGATCCATTGGGCTGCCGGCATGATGTGGGGGATTGTGCCGGCGGTCTGTTGTGCCACCATCCACTCGCGGCTGCTGACGCCGGAGGGCAGCCGGATCCATTCAATTGAGACGCCTGGATGCTCGGCGGTGTATTCGTCGAGCACTTCGAGGATCTTGTTGTGCGGGTTGGGGTTGTCTTCGCTGCGCTCCATGCTTTCGGTCGGGGTCCAGCCACCCAAAAATGCGATCAGCTCCTGGGTCGCGGCGGCGGGCTCGCCGTCTTGTTGTTGCGATGTCTCGCCTGCCGGAACACAGGCGGCCAGAACGGTGCCGGCCGACACAACGCCAACTGTCTTCAGGAAGTTTCGCCGAGAGAGGTTCTGTTTCTCCATCTTGTCTTTTCTCCTTTTGCGGTCAGTGTGCGCACATGGAAGGTTTAGATGGCAGGCGAGGGACCTGCGTTCCCGGGTTGATAGTGGGCCGGAGGTAGTGGGAGTATAACTGATTCGCTACCGTTCCATTGGTTGAGAGCTAGTACCATGCGGGGCGGCAGGCTCAACTCTGGCGGATTGTAACCGATAGGGGTATGGAAAGCAACCGTCCTAAACGGGGCCTTCAGGGCGCCGATTCCTGTGCGGATGAAGATCGACAGATGCCCCGAACTGGGAAAAAATGTCGTTGCAGGATTCATCGTACCAGTGGTACTTTTTATATACAAACATGAATACAATTCCAGAGCTAGGGCCGCGCACCAGTGCTCAAAGAAGACGACACAACAGGACGCGCCCGGACAGTGGAAACCAGGGGGCTGAGATGAGTTTTCGGTTCGAAGATTGGATGGTGCATGAATACCATCAGTTGGGATTTCTGATTTTTCGCGGCATTGTACCGCCGTCGCTGCTGACGGATTTGCGGCGCGAGGCGGATAGGGCGCGTGCGCTGGCGCATGAGCTCAACGGGCCGCAGACACAACGCATCCAGCCGTTGGATCAGTACGGGGAAGATATCGACCTGCAGCCGTTCAGGGATTATGCTGAACTGGACGACCTGCGGTTGTTGGTGGAGCAGCTACTGGGGCCTGGGTATACGCACGCGCATTTGGATATTATGGGGCTGTTGGTGGAGCCGCAGGAACGGCCGTGGCACTGCGGCTGGCACCGCGATGGCGTGGTGGAGGTGCCGGCGGAGGCGCGCGACGCGGAGATGGAGTCGTTCATGGCGACGGTATGGAACGATCTGCGCTATTTTAATCAGGTCAACTGCGCGATTTACGCGGACGCCTGTACCTGGTATGTGCCCGGCAGCCATCTGCGGCAACAGGATCTGCCGGACGAAGTCGAATCGACAGGCGACCCGATGATGAAGGAGGCGCCGGCGGAGTGGAGCGACGCTGAGGCGGAGCAGTTTTACTTCGAGCATTGCCGCTCGATGCCGGGGGCGGTGCAGGTCTATCTGGGGCCGGGCGACTTCATGGTCTACCGCAACCTGGCGTGGCATTGCGGTCTCTATCTCCCTTATCAACCGCGGGCGACGATCCATGACATAATCCGCCATACGGGCAGGAACGCGTGGATGGAAAGTTGGAACAAGGCCAAGCAGGCGGCGCGTGGACGGAGCGCGGCGGCGCGGATGAGTTAGGGCTGAGGGCAGTTTTCAGTTCTTGGTTTTTTGGTGACCCCACGCTTGCGGAATGGCTTTCTTAGATTCTAGGTCTTAGCAACCGCTCTCGCTTTAGAATGGAAGCTCTTAATGTAGACCCCTCTCTAAAACACAGTTATCAAGGAAACCGCAAGTTGGAAACGCAGGTGTACTAGACGCCCGCTCGCGGTGCGAACGGGCGCGGTCGCTGCAGCAACGCTCTTGCATTCCCTAAGTGGCGCGGCGAGCGGTGGCAAGGTGGGGGTTGGGAGAGGAGTCCAGAAAAGGATTCTCATGAAGATCCCAGACGAGACTAGAATCCTACCAACTTGGGGCCGGCGGGAAAGGTCCTGGTATCGAGTAGGACTTACGATATTTCTGTTCCTGCTGATTTTCGTTTCCATGTTGCTGAGCGGTTCTGGCCATGGCGCACCTGCCAAACAGTTTTCCACTACCACGCCTGAGGCGACCGCAACAGAAGTCCCACAGCTACAGCGCAGCCTTCCCGTTGCCAATGCCTGGCAGGAGTTCGAGGTCGAGGCCCATGGATTGACGATCTCCTACCCTCCAGGGTGGCTGTTTGTCGAACCAACTGTTGAGGATCCGTCAGAATTCCTGGACGGTACGGATTTACCTCTTCTTGCAGAAGCATTGCGTTCGCTTCTGCCGGCGCCGGCATTGCGGGTTGACGCCGGTTTGGTCGGTCTGGGTTTTCAACTGCATCCGCGGGAGTCGGCGGCGTTGGCGGCGGCCAACAATATCTCGGTGGAGGTCGTTCCTGCAGATGGCGTGAGCCTGCACAAGCGTTTGCAGGGAATCGCTTCGCAACTGAGATGGGTAGAAGGTCATGAATTGGGTCGCGTCGGGGTGGTAACGGGCCTGCGCCCGCAGGACGAAGTCGCCGGCTCGATTCGTTTTGGCGACGATGGCGGCGACAGTTTGTCCAGTACGGAGACAGATGTCTGGATTGTAGTCCTAGAATCAGTGGACGCGAGAGCGCATCTTGTACTCAGATTTGAGACTCTGGCAGAAGAGTCTGATCGCCTGGAACCGCTTCTGGCAGAGATTGTGCGGCGAGTGCGCTGGGATGGGCAAAGCACCGTTGCGGAGCCGGCTTCGCTTGCCGGTGAAGTTGATCGGACAACAGGGGTGCGGAGTGGTCCCGGCGAAGGATTTCCGGTCATTGGCTGGGTCACAGGCGGCGTGCAACTTGCGCTTATCCGCGCCGACACAGCCGGAGACTGGTGGCTGGCCGCATATCTGCCCGCGGTCAGTGGCGAGAACACTGGCTCTGCGGTGGATTTGGCCGGTCAACTGGGATGGGTTTCGGCGCAGGCGGTGGCCGTTGTTTCTGAACAGGATACACAGGTTAGAGAGGGCACACCACAACCAACGCCTGCGATACCGGTGGTGAAGTTGAGTAATCCTTTTGCACCTCCGGCAAACAGGATGCAGGAAGATCGAGCGGAAGCTGATACCTCGTGGACGGTCTTCGAGGAGAGAGGCCGGCAGCTGTCTGTCTTCTATCCAGAAGGCTGGATTTTCTTTGAAGCCGATCAGCCCACGCCTGCAGACCTGGCGGACTTATCGGCCGCGTTGGGCGAACAGGTCACTGCGGCAGATGTCGGCGAACTGATTCCTGTGCAGGTCGATCAGAGCAGGACAGGAACAGAAACAGAATCACCGGTGCCGGAAGCTACCGTCTGGGTTGGCTTTCAGCGCGCCGGCATGCCTGATAACGTATTTCTGGCCTCCTACACGTCCGCTGAAGGCCTGACTCTGGAGCAACTCGCGCAGCGAACCCTCATCAGCCTCTATACCAACCCTGATCTTGCCTTGGAAATCGAGAGCGCGGGGGTCGTTTCGGGTATGCGGCCGGGCGATGAGGAAGTGATTTCCGTCCGCTACCGCACTGATGGACTTTCTGAGGAGCAGGTAGCGGTGGCGGTCTGGCGGGTCCTCATGCTGTCGCCGGACTCTGAATCGATATTTGTGTTCGATTTCTTCATTCGCGGCGACGAGTTCGAGGCGTTGGAACCGCTGCTGGGTGAAATCGTCTGGCGGATGCGGTGGGAGGAGCAGCTGTGGCCGGAGTCGCTGGCCGGTCCTGCGGTATCGGTGAGCCGCACTATGAATGTAAGGGGCGGCCCCGGGACAGATTATTCTGTTATTGGCACGGCTATTGATGGCCAGCGCTTTCCGATCGTTGGTCAGAATTCTGCCGGTGACTGGTGGCAGATCTATTTCGAAGAAGGCCTGGGGTGGATTTACGGCGGCCTGGTGACGGCCATTGGCGACACCGGAGATGTTCGGCGCGCTGACCCGTCCGGCTGGTTGGAGTTCGACGACAGCAGAGTCAATCTGGCTCTTTCATATCCGTCCGAATGGTTCTTCTTTGATCCTTCTCAGCCTGCGCCGGCTGAGTTGGCGGCAGTTTCGGCTGAGGGCGGCGCGCGCGTTGATGCCAGCGGGATGGCGAAACTGGTCTCTCAGATGACCGATGGGCAGGATGAGGCGGTTGTTGGCCTGGGTCTCCAGGTTGGCGAGAGTTCCAGTAACTTCACATTGGCCCTGGTTTACGAAGCAGGCGACATGACGTTGCAGCAGTTTGCGGAACTGGCAGCCACTGAACTGGCAGGAGAGAACGGCATCGATACAGGGGACTCTGATGACTTGGAGGAAGCAGGCGCGGCTGTGGAACTGGTCACGAATCTACGGGAGGACGAAGAGGTCGTAGCCATTCGCATTGGCGAGGACGATAGCCTGTACGGGGACATTCAGTTCTGGTTGCTCTCCCCCGATGGCGAGACTTTGCTCTTGCTGGCGTCCAGCATTCGTGGACAGGACTTGTCTGCATTGGAGCCGGTGCTGGAGGAGATGGTGCGCAGCGTACGCTGGACCGAGCCTCCTCCCGTTTCCCTGTTAACGGTTGAAGGCGACCTGAAAATACGCCGCGGCCCGGCAAATATCTATGCCGTCATGGGCACGGCTGAGGCCGGTCAACAGCTTCCTATCAGCGGAAGGAGTTTCGACGGCAACTGGTGGCAGATCGAATATCAGGGTCAATCTGGGTGGGTCTCCGGCCAGGACCTGGCGATATCCCATGTCGAAAGCGTCCCTGTGACGGCGGGGGTCCCTACGCCTACACCGACGCCGACGGCAACGCCTGCCCCGGCGCAGACCAGGTTGGTCAATACGCCGGAGCACATGGCATACCTGTGGTGGCACTGGGAGGAGGACAGAGATTCTTCGGGTGACGGACAAGAGGGAATCAGAGAGTTGACGTTTGACATCACAGTTCATAACGACCCAGGCGATTTTTCGGACGAGTTCGGGCTGTACCTGATGCTTTGCTATGGCTTTATCAGCGATGTCGGGTTTTACTTCGGGCTGCAGACCAATGTGGATGGTTACCCGGAAAACCTTGGCGCGAAGGGCTTGGTATTTTCGAGATGGGATACAAGAGATTTGGCCAATGCAAGGGGGGTCGATTCGGAGGAAGGGTGGACTCAATCGTCGGGACATGAGGGAGACTTTATTGGTGTCAGGCGTACGTACGACTGGGGCGTGGGTAAATACCGGGTCTCTCTCGCGCCGGACGGCGCCGACGCCGACGGTGAATGGTTTGGTGTTTGGATTACGGACAAGGCGACTGACGAAACAACCTGGATTGGATCGCTGAAGTTCCCTTACGAGAATGGCAGAGCAGCAGTTGGGTCGGCGGTGTACACGACTATGGAGATTTACGGCGGGAGGCAAATTCAGTCGTCGAGGATACCGGCGTGGCATGTCAGCCTCAAGAGGCCCTTGGGGGACGGAGTCGAAAGCGAATGGTACGTGAGCGGGTATGCTGCCTTTGGAAGCGAGATGGAAAACGCAGACGTCAGATATGACCGCGCGGAAGGGGAGGTTCATATTGCAGCGGGCGGGGCTGTCGAACGGACAACGCCGGCGCAGGAAGTGTATTTTGACTAAGAGATGTGAACCATAGTTTGGTGGTCAGTCTATATTCTTCAACGACCTCGTAGAGTTTACTCCGGTTCTGCCCCGCGCGCATCCTCTAATGGTCCCGGTATAGCAGTATTTGCAAATACGAAACCATAGCGGCGCCTGACTTGAACGGCCCTTCCTCCCGCTGCCATTCAGGCCATCTCAGTGCGTCTTCGGTTGGCGGCCGCCAGGGTGCTGGAGCCGCACAGCTGGACTGAAGGCGTAAGGTCGGTGAGGCATGTTTTTGTAGGGGGGCGTTGCGGGGGCGCAGCCCCTGCACAAGGGAGGGCCGAAGGCCCGACCGCCTAAATGCAAGGAGAGAGTATAGAGGAGTGAGGAGAGAGTAAACAGCTCCGCTCGCCTCATTCAGGATCGCGAATTAGTGGTGGCTGGGTAGTTTCCGGTTCCGTTATAGGTCAACAGAGCCTAGCCGTTGGATTTGGCGGCCGAGGAGCCTTTCCTGAACCAGCGTTCGCGTTGGACGGGGTCGGAGATAGCGCGCAGGGATGCGGCCAAGAGGTTGAGGCTGAGGGTGGTGAGGAAAATGATCAGGCCGGGGAAGGCTACAATCCACCAGGCCGAAGTGATATATTGGCGGCCGCCGGCAATCATGAGACCCCAGGAAGGCTGGGGCAGCTGGATGCCAAAGCCGAGAAAGCTCAACCCCGCTTCGCTCAGAATGAGGGTTGCCACTTCAAGCGTGCCCAGAATGATGAGGGGGGAGGCGACGTTGGGGACGATATGGCGGAAGAGGATGCGGGTATTGGAATTGCCTATGGCGATGGCGGCGTCGATGAACGGTGAGTTGCGCAGGGCGAGGGTCTGGCCGCGCGCAAGACGCGTGTAGGCCATCCACCTGACGATAGCGAGCACGACGACCAGGTTGAGGAAACCGGAGCCGATCGCGAAGAGCACCAGCAGCGCCAACAGAAGGACGGGGATGCTCATCTGAATATCGACCAGGCGCATGATGATGTCATCGGCGGTGCCGCGGTAGTAACCGGCGATGATGCCCAGAAGGGTGCCGATAAAACCGGAGACGAGCGCGCTGCTGAACCCGACGGTCAAGGAGACGCGGGCGCCAAAGATGATGCGGCTGAGGATGTCGCGTCCGAGTGGATCGGTGCCCAGGATGAAGGGGAAGCCGGTGGGCGCGTCGTTTTCGTCGAGGGCTCGGGCCATGGGGGGCATGTTGCGCAGTTTCAGGTCCTGTCCAAGCGGGTCGTGGGGCGCGATCAGTTCGGCGCCGACTGCCGAAATCAGAATCAGGGTGAGAATCAATATGGCTACGAAGGTGACGGGATCTCGCAGCAGGCCGCGCACGATGAGCCAGCGGGTTTCGCTCTGGGAACGTGCCGTTCGTTCTTCGGGAAACAACTTTAGCTCGTCGGACATGGCCGCCTTGACTTCCTGGGAAGAGCGGAGGGAGCAGAAGGCTGCCCGAATTCCGCCAGGGCGTTAGGCAATGTGTAGCAGGCAGTGCGCAGCAGGCAGTGTGCGTGGTTCACTGGAAGCGGATCCTTGGGTTCAGGTATACGTAGCTAAGATCGACGAGCAGATTGACCACGATCACCATGCAGGCGACTACGAAAACGGTCGCTTCCACCAGCGGCAGGTCTCGCCGTTGGAGCGCCTGCAAGGTCAGATAGCCGATGCCCGGCCAGGCGAAGACCGTCTCCACCAGAATTGCGCCGTTGAGCATAGAGGACAACATATCGCCGCTGATGGTGACGACGGGGATGGCGGCGTTTTTGAGGGCATGGACGAAGACGACGCGTTTTTCGGAGAGGCCCTTGGCGCGGGCGACGGTGATATGGGGCTGGTTCATCTCATCCAGCATGGCGCTGCGGGTGATCTGGGAGATGCGGCCCAGGGGTGAGAGACAGAGCGTCAAGGTCGGTAGGGCCATGAAGGCAAAGCCGCCATAGCCGGATGTTTTGAACCAGCCGAGCTGGACAGCAAAGACGATGATCAACATCAGTGCCATCCAGAAGTCGACCATGGAAACGCCCCCCAGCGAGAGGACGTTGATGAGCCTGTCCAGGTAGGTCTGCGGGCGGAGCGCGGCTGCGGCGCCCAGGAGGATGCCGATGGGCGCGGCCAGCAAAAAGGCTGCCGCGGCCAGTCGGAATGTGGCGGGCAGACGGTCCAACACCAGGCGCAGGGCTGATGTTTTCTGCCAGAAAGAGTCGCCGAAATCCAAGAGAATCGCGCGCACGGCGAATCTGGCATACTGCACTGGAATCGGATCGTTGAGGCCGAGCTGGTCGCGCACCTGCTGGACGCGTTCTTCGGAGGCTTCGACGCCCACCATGATACGGACGGGGTCACCTATTACACGGCCCGCGATGAAGACGAATGTGAGAACAGCGAAGGCGACGCCAATTGAGTGGATGAAGCGTCTGAGCAGATAGGGAAGAATAGGACCGGCCTTTAGTGCGGAGGAGCGAGAAGCGGGGAAAGAGGGAGCGGGAGATGTTCTCTCTTCTTTCCTGTCCTCGTCGGAACAGTCATCATCTCATTTCCGAATGCTGCGCATCACGTATTGCGTCGTCACCGTCTTTGCGGGGCATGGCGCAATACGTGATGCGCGTTGGACTTTCGAGCTTCTACGGGCTGATCAGACTGAGCCCTTTACTTACCCTTTACTTGGGTGACATCTCCTTGGCCTGCAAGCGATGGTCCAGCTTGACGTTCCAGTTCAGGTCTTCGCTGATCAGGTAGGCGAGGTCGAGGTGGGCGATGAGGCCGTAGGCGGCATCGTCATAGGCGACCTGTGCGGCTTCCTGCAGCTTCATGTCACGGGCATCACCCGAGAGTGTGCGCGCCTCTTCCCACAGAGCGTTGACTTCCTCGTTGCAGTAGAGTGACACAACCCCTTCACAGGTGAAGTAGTTGACGTAAGAGAACCAGAGATCGAGGATCTCGTTGCCGTGCAGATGGACGGCGACCCAGTTGGGCTGGCCTTCTACTTCCGACCAGTTATGGCTGAACTGGGGATTGAAGGTGTCCGGGGGCATGACACTGACGTTGGGGTTGAAGCCGACTTCGCTGAGCATGCCGCCGATTGCCTGGATGACCTCGACGTGGCCGGCGTGCAGGCCCTGGCGGGAGGCGAGGGTGAATTCCTGGCCCACATCCACCCCGTCGGCGGCTGCGTCCTCGAGGAGGGCACGCGCTTGATCCGGATCATAGGGATAGGGCTGCAGGTCCGGGTTGTGCCCGGTGGCGGTCTCGTTGACGATCTGGCCGGTGATGGTAGCGGCTCCGCCCAGCAGCGAATTAACGATCAACTCCTTGTCGATGGCCAGGTTGAGCGCCATGCGCACGCGGACGTCTTCAAACAGGCCCTTGTTGCCCATGCGGGCGAACATTGTCTCGACGCTGGCCACTGAAGCGCAGCGCAGGGCGTCGTCGCTCATAGCGGCATTGCACTGGTCAGGGGTCACAAACTGTGCAATGTCGACTTCGCCAGCCTGGGCAGCGGCGGCCCGGACCGTGTCTTCGGGCAGGAAGCGCCAGGTCAGCTTGTCATAGGATACATTGCCGCCGGCCTCGTCGGGGTTGTCGTGGCCCCACCAGTCGGGGTTGACGACATAGGTGATTGATTCGCCGCGCTTCCACTCGTCAAGCATGTAGGGGCCGGTGCCAACCAAGTTGGTGGAATAGGTGTCCGGCTCCTCCTGAATCTGCTTGGCCGAGGTAATCGCCACGAAGTACATCTTCTCCAGCAGAATCGGGTCGGGATCGGCGGCGGATACGTTGACACTGTATTCATCTACCGCTTCGGCACTGAGGACACCACCGACAAAGCCGGTAAGGGTGTTGACGAGGTCGGCTTCCCACATATAGTTGATGCTTGTCGCCACGGCTTCGGCGTTCAGCGGGGAACCGTCATGGAAGGTTACACCTTCGCGCAACTGGAACTGGATGGTATTGTCATCGAGCCGTTCCCACTCAATTGCCAGCAGAGGGATGATCTCGCCGGTGGAGAAGTTGCGCGTGACCAGGGTTTCGACAACGTTCAAGCAGCCGTTGCAGTTGGTTTCAGCGGCGGCCAACGTTCCCTCCAGGGATGTCATTTCCTGGGCGACGGCGACGATGAGCTCGCTTTCCGCAGCCTCCATCATGTCCCCATCGCCTGAGTCTGCCGGTGCGGCAGCGGGCGCGACGCACCCGGCCGCGAGCAGCAGAAGCAGCAGGGCCGCCAGCGGTACAGCGGTACGAATCACTACCTTACGGAGTGCCATCATTCTGAATCTCCTTTCCTACGTTTGATGATATATGAACCGAGGATGAGGAATTGGCAGGTCTCGAAGGCCGCCCAGCTTTGGGGGACAAAAAGACACCTACCAAGCACATTCGACTCCCTCCGGCCCCCTTGGGAAGGGTGGCGCAGTGGGAACGACTCCATTTTACGGTTTTATCGATATGTGTCAAACGTCTTTATTTGCGGTGCCCAGGAAAGACAATTGCAGTGGACAGTTGTGCATCTGTCCACTACCCACTTGAAATGGCGTTCAGGTAGGCGAGGCTTTCGCGGGCGATCCGTTCGGGGCCGGGCGTAAAGTCGAATACTTCGACGGAGAGCCAGCGGCTGTAGCTGAGATCGTCGAGCGTCTGGAGAATGGGGCGGAAGTCGAGGTCGCCCATGCCGGGGCCGCGCAGATTGGGGTCGTTGAGGTGGACGTGGTGGAAGAGGGGATGGACTGTTTGAATCTGTTCGGGAATGGGGCGGGGATCATTGCTCATGGCCTTAGTATCGACCATCATCTGCAGGCCAGGGTGATCGACCTGACGCACGAGGTCGGCGGCTTCGTCGACGTTGACGATGAAGTTGGTTTCGTTGCGGCTGAGGGGTTCGACGCAGAAGAGGACGCCCTGCTGCTGGGCGCGCTCGCCGCAATGGTGCATGATTTCGGCGGTGGTTTTCCAGGCCTCGGCGGGGGACCGGTCGGGCGGCAGGTCGCGCTGTTGGGGCGAGCCGAAGATGAGCACTTCGCCGCCCAATTCGGCGCAGCAGTCGATCAGATCGAGCAGATATTGGGCGGTGCGGGCGCGGACTTCGGGGTCGGAATCGTTGAGTTGGAAGCCTTCGGTCTGTGCCAGCAGCCAGTGGAGGCCTACTACGGAGAGGCCGGCGTCTTCGACGGTGCGGCGGATGCGGCGGCGGTCGGCGGCGGAGAGTTCGGTGACAAGGCTGCAGAGGGTGAAGGGAGCCAGCTCGAGGCCCTGGTAACCGAGTTCGGCGACGAAGGCGGCGGTCTTTTCCAGGGGCCAGTCTTCGAAGAGTTCGTTGCAGATGGCATAAGGCATGGCAGAGTGATCCTGGTGCTGTTGTGTATTGCGAAGGGCTGGGGGACGCCCGCGTAGGCCGGAGGGTACGGCCTGGCGGACTGCTTGCACTGCGGGCTATGTCTGATCGATCAACTTGCGCAGGAAAGCACCTTCGGTTTTCACGATCTCGTCGTCGTTTCCGGGCGTAAAGTTGTCGGGAATGAACAGCTCTAGGGAGAGGGCGCCCTGATAGCCGAACGTCTTGAGGTCGTCGATCAGTTGGGGGATATCGGCGACTCCCTCGGCGAGGCGGGCGCCGCGCCAGCTCCAGGTTGTATTGCCGGCAGGGCCTTGGCCGCCGGGCTCGGGAAGGCGGTTGCCGACGTGGCAGTGGGCGACGTAGGGGCCGAGCAGTTCAAGCCCCATGCGGGTGTCTTCGATGCCCACTTCGATCATATTCTGGACGTCGTAGATGGCGCCGATGTGGTCCGGGTCCAGGTCGCGCAGCAGTTCGAGCGCACGCGAGGCGGTGACGGCGAGGGTGCCGGTGTGGATTTCGTAGGTCGCCTTGACGCCATACTCACCTGCCAGCTCGGCCAGTTTGGCGTAGCCGGCGCGGGCTGCCAGGAACTGCGGCCAGTAGGGTTTGGTACGGTCGTGCTTGGGGGCGTCGATGCGGATCAGAGGCGGGCGGTCGGGATCGATGGCCAGGGCGCCTTTGAAGAGCTTGATGACATGCTCGGTGTCATCGTAGCTTGCGTTGGGAGCCAGGGCGGCGACGCGAATTCCGGTACGTTTGACGGCGGCGCGAATCTGCTCGGCCTTGTCGAGGATATTGTCCGGGCTTACGTCGGAGAGATGGCGGCCCCAGAAGAAGGGCTCTGCGCTCGGATCGGCGGGATTGTAGCGACAGCGCAACTCGACGGCGTCGTAGCCGTACTCTTGCAGCTTGTCGAAGGTTTCATCCAGTTCCCAACGGGGAAGCATAACGGACGTACAACTCAGTTCCATACAAGACTCCTTTATGGCGGAGAGAGGGTGAAAGGAAGCAGGAAGCGGGGCGTTCCCCACACTTCGTTGCTCTCAGATAATACCGGGATTTTGTTGGCGGCACTTTTCGAGGACGGCGATCTGGGCGCGTACGCTCTCGGGGGTAATGTCCAGTTCTGCGCCGCGGCGCATGGCGGCGAAGAGGGAGCGATAGAGGGCCTGGACACCGCCGGCACCGTCGTAGTTGAGGGGCGCGCGCTCCTCTTTCCAGGGTAGCTGCTCGCGATTGTAGGTTCGGTCGCGAGCGATGGGGGCCTCGTCCAGTATCAGGGGCGGCGCTTCGGCTGGATCGAAGTATTTCCAGTGCGCTTCGTCTCGGTAACAGGCCATCGATCCTTGCGTGCCCAGCACCAGAAAGTTCGGCTGCGGGAAGGCGCAGGCGGTGGTAATGTTGATCTCAACCAGCGGCCCGGCCTTGGGTTTGAGGATGATCTTTACATGGCTGTCGGCGTCGCCGGCATAGAGGGGCGTGGTCTCCATGTGGCAGAAGACGGCGGGCTCGGGGTCGTCGATCAGAAGCATGCCCATGTCGACAAAATGGGGGCCGCTGTTGTTGAGCGCGCCGCCGCCGTAGCTTTTCCTGGTTTGCCAGTCCCAGCGGCGGCCGAAGCCGCCGTTGTGGATGCGGACTTCGATGATACGTCCGAGGACGCCGGAGGCGATCACTTCGCGCACCTTGACGAGGTCGGCGGCGTAGCGCAGGTTTTGATGGACGGTCAGGATGCGGCCGGTCTCCTTGGCGACTGCGAGCATGGCGTCGGCGCCGGCGAGGTCGCTGGCCATTGGCTTTTCGACGATGACGTGCTGGCCGGCGCGCATTGCGGCAATTGACTGCTCAGCATGAAGGTTGCTGGGTGTCGCCACGACCATGAGCTCGACGGCTTTATCGGCGACCAGCTCCTCGTATGACGCGTAGGCGAGACAGTCGAAGCGTTCGATGGCTTCGGCCTGGCGTTCGGGGTCGGGATCGCAGACGGCGACGACGCGGAACTGGTCGGGGAGATGGGCGAAGGCGTTGGCGTGGTTGTTCCAGCCGGTGCGGCCGAGGCCGGCGATGCCTACGTTGATGGGTGTTTGGTCAGTCATGTTGAGTTTTCAGTTTTTGGTTTTTAGTTTTGGTAACACCGCTCGTAAGGAGCGGATCGGTGTTCAGACAAGCTCGGGATGGGCGACGATATGCTGATAGATCTGGCTGCACGATTTAAATTCCAGCTTCTGGCGGGCGTGATCGAGCAGCATTCCGATTTGGGCGGCCTGGTTGTCGATACGATAGATCGACCAAGGGTGGAAGATGGGCATGTAGTAGAGTAGCTCTTCCTGTACGCAGTAGTCGATGCCGGGCGCGTAGGCCTCGTAGACGCCTTGCGCGTCGCGGGGCATCGCCGTAGGGTAGGGCCAGGGCAGGAGCGGCGGCCAGTGCACGGCGGCCGGCTGCCCGGTGAGGACGTTGTCGTGCCAGGCGTGCGAGGGCGTTTCCAATAGTTCCGGGAAGCCATCCTCCGCATACCAGAAAGGTTGTTCCATGAGGGAGGGCATAGTCCCCTTTGGGCCCAAGCCCACGCTGCGCACATAGCGGTAGCCCGACTCCCACATTACGTCCAGCGCGGGATGTTGGCCGCGGAAGCCATCGGTATAGCCGCCGGGCGCGGTCAGGCCGGTCACCTCACGCCCAAAGGTGTCTTCGATCAGTTTCTTGGCGTCGCCCAGTTCATATTGGAGTGTCGGCCTGTCGTCGCCCAGCGCAATCAGGTTCGGGTGGGTGAAGCTGTGACACTGGATGTCGAACAGGGGATGGTCGAGTATGGAGCGCAGTTCGGGGCCGGCAAGCTCCAACATTTTGGCGACGAGGAAGAAGGACGCTGGCACGTTACGCTCGAGGTGAACGTCGGCGACGGCGCGCACGCCATTCAGGAATTCGGTGATGTGTTCGGGCGTGTAGCTGAAGCCTCTTTGACGTCTGTTCTTATCCCACCAGGGGAATACACCTTCGGTGTCATAGGCGGCCAGATAGTAGGACATTGTGTGCCTCTCTTTCGGCTGAGGAGTTGGTAAATTGAATCCCTTGCTCCTCGATCATTAGCTTTGCGCACAGGTTTCGACAAGCCTAGACAGTTCGTTCTTGAATGCAACGCATCGGTGCACGGAATCCTTGCATTCGGGAATTGGGCAGCTTAGAATTGACGGGCAAATTTGTTACGATATACTTCTGAATACTTCGATCCGCAGGTACAGATGCACATGGATAAACAGAATGTAACCCTCTCGCTGCCGCTCTCGGTCCTACGCAAGGTAGAGAAGATTGCGAAGGACCAGAACCGTTCCCTGTCGGAACTTGTGGCCGAACTCCTTTCCGAACTGGTAGAACGAGAAGAACAGCACGCTGGTGCAAAGCGCCAGCATCTGGCTCATCTGGGTCAACTGGCCCAGGATCCGAATCTGGGCACCAGGGGCTCGATCAGTTGGACGCGTGCAGACCTTCACGAGCGCTGAAATCCCATTTCGGCCGAAGCCCTCTCCTACAGCTTACTCATCTTCTCCAGGACCGGCCAGAACTCCAGCTGTTCCACGGCGTGGCTGCGGTAGATGCCGATGCCGTCGGCGCCGCATCCCATAGCCACCTCGGCGGCGCGCAGCATGAGGTCGGGCTGCTGGAAGCTGCCGGGATGGTAACAGGAAAGCTCGGCGATGACCGGTGTGCGGCCGCCGGCCACTTCGACAGCGTAACTCAGCTGGCGTTCGAGTGCGTCAAGGTCGGCGTTGGTGCGGAACCAGATGTAGAACTCGTCGACGATGCCCTGCTCGAGCCAGGTTGGCCAGTCGTGCAGGAGCTTGAGGTAGTCCTCTTTTTCGCCGGCGATCAGGGTGGTTGAAAAGACGGCATCGGGATTTATCTGCTTGACCGCGGCGCGCATCTCGGACAGGGCAAGGGTGACGTAATCGGCGCGGAACTGCAGCCATTCGGGGTAGTCATTGGGCAGGTCGAAGGGGTTCTTGCCGTGTTTGGCCTGGAACTCGGTGACCGTACGGTCTTCGTAACCGTAGGGGACGGCCCCGTTTTCGTCCTCGTTTCCGAGTACAAATTCGACTTGGATGCCGTCGCCTTGGGTATGGGTCAGCGTGTCAACAAACTGCTGGGTCTGTTCGGCCCGCACTTCGGGGAAGGCAGCGCTCAAGTAGAGATCATCGCCGGGCTCCAAAGTGTAGGCGCGACTTCGGGTCAGGCTGCGGTACTGTGGGTTCTGACTCGCGAAGTCGGTCATGGTGGTGGTGACTTTGGGGGCATCATAGATGGGCCGGTGGCTGTCCATGATGGCGCGCGCCTCGGCAGCGGTCACAGGGGGGCGGAGGAAGTCGAGCGACCAGCCATAGGTGACGCGTGCCCAGCCGTGACGGGGAAAGGAGTTGTAGTTGATGTAGGGATCGACCTTGATGCCGACGGCGTGGGCGGCTTCGGTCAGGGCGCGGGTCTGGTCTCCGCCGACAATTTTGGTGACGCCGACGTCGGCGCATTTTTGCACCCAGGCGGGCAGGTATTCGGCATAATCGGGATCGTTGGGAGTTCGCTCTACGACGGGGGGTCCCCAGAGTACCAGGCGTTCAGGCATCGTCTTGTTCCTCTTGTTAATGGAAAGTTGATGGTTACCGGCGGTGTCAGCGGCCACTGTGGTTACAGTTCTGCGTCAATCCCTTCCAGCAGACGGTCTACCTCAGTCTCATTGTTGAACGCGGCCACGGAGATGCGCATCCCTACTTTGACCGGGTCCACCGGGGCTGTCAGCCATTGGGATTTGACGACGGTCCGGTGGCGATCCTGTAGTTGTGCAACGAGGCCGTCCATATCGGTCTTGGTAAACTGATCGAACATGACCGTGGTGATGCCGGCTGATTTCTCCATGTCGAGCGGGGTAATGATGCGGGCGCGGTCGATTTGGGTGAGACCGCTGCGCAGCCGGTGGGTGAGATTGGCGATTCTTAACTGCATTGTGTCGAGGCCGATGCTTTCCATGATCTCGACGGCGCGGCCGAGGCCGACCACAAGCGCGTGGTTGTAGGTGCCGATCTCGGTGCGGGAGCGGGCGGTTGGAGCGGGCGTGGGGTCGTCGGGCAGCGCCCAGGGGCTGCGGTCGGGAATCAGGTTGGGGCGAAAACCGGGGATCTGTTTTTCAGAGATAAACATGTATCCCGTTCCCATGGGGCCGAGCAGCCACTTGTGGCCGGAACCGACGGCAAAGTCGCAGTCGAGCTCCTGGAGGTCGACCGGCATCTGGCCAGCGGACTGGGCGAGGTCGAGCATGACGGGCACGCCGGCGTCGTGGGCGATGGCGGCTGCCTCCTGAACCGGGAGCAGACGGCCGTTGGGGGAAGCAATGTGGCTGAGGCAGATCAGGCGGGTGCGATCGTTCAGTGCGTGTGCGAGATCGCTGAGGAGCTGTTCGTCCTCCACTTCGGATTCGAGCTCGATGGTCTTGACGCCGTACTCCTGCTCCAGCGAATAGGAGAGCCCATAGGTGCTGACATGCTCTAGCGAAGTCATCACAAACTCGTCGCCCGGCTGCCAAGCGAGACCGCGCACGATCTGCTGCATGGCCCGCGACGTGTTGGTCTCGATGCCCAACTCCTCTTCTTTGACGTTGAGAAGCCTTGCCAGTCCGCTGCGGGCGGCGGCCTCGCGTTCGGTGTGGGCCTGGCGGCCGGCGGTGGTGGCCGGGCCGTGACGGGCCTCGGTTTCCATCGTCTCTCGCACGGCTTGCAGCACGGAGTCGCTGGCTGGGCCATAGGTCCCGGTCTGAAAGTATCCGACTTCCGCTGTCATGGGAAGGTCTTGCCGAAGCTGTTCCACGGTCATACGTGACATAAAACTGGGCCTTGTGCTGGTTGGAGTTTGAAAGAATGGGTCTCGACGGGATGGTTTCAGAGTCGGCGAACGCCCGAAAGAATCACCGGTAGAGTTCTGCGAATGATAACCGACATTGACAGTTTCTGTCTAAGGCCACAGGCGCTGATTGGCGGAAAAGGGATACTGCCGGTGGGCTGCCGCCAACTGTCCTGGTGACGGAGGAACAGGGGGAGGGAGGGACAGGGGGAGGGAGGGAAGGTGCCAGAGACTTCGGATTGGCAGAACGCGGCGGCTAAGGTAAGATTGGAGTTCGCTGAGAGCGTGAAGAGGTAAGAGGCAACGTCACTTCCCACTCCAGGAAGAAGTGGGCGCATTCGGCTATACTGGATCCGATGTACGTGAACGGCGGACAAGGGTAATCACCGACAGCCAGCCAGAATATGAGCCAGACATCACCGCTGCCGCAGGCAGCTGCAGAGAGAATAGGGAGCCGCTGGTTTGGCCGCCCGCGCTGGGGCGTGGCGGCGTTCCTGGTTTTTGCGTTGGTCGTGGTGCTGGCCAGCAGCCTCAACACGCCACAGGCCCGCTTTTTCGCGACCGAGCGCTTCCAGACGTTTGTCACGATTTTCCTCAGCCTGTTCATCGAAGCCGCGCCTTTTCTGCTGGCCGGTTCGATTGTATCGGGCATTATAGCCGTCTATGTGAATCAGGATATGGTGGAGCGCTACATACCCGATCATCCACTGCTGGCGGCGCTGGCGGGGGCCGGGTTGGGCTTCGTCTTTCCGGTGTGCGAATGCGGGGTGGTGCCGGTCACGCGGCGGCTTTATGGCAAGGGGTTGCCGCTGCCGGTGGGTATCGCCTTTCTACTGGCAGCGCCGGTGATCAATCCGGTTGTGATCTTCAGCACTTACGCGGCGTTCGGATGGGGTCCGGTGCTGTGGGGGCGGGTTGCCTTCAGCATGCTGGTCGCATTTACGGTTGGGCTGATTTTCCACCTGGCCCGCCCGCGCGAGATTCTTTTGCCGGAGACACTCGCCAGCGGCAGCGGTCATGACGACTGTGACGAACATTGCGATGATCACGGTGAGGACCACCACCACAGTCACGATCACTCTCACGACCACAGTCACGATCATTCTGGCGCGCAGCCGCGCATCTGGCAGGCTTTGGCGCTGGCCGGCGATGACTTTCTGGACATGGGGCGATTCTTGATCGCCGGGGCGCTGCTGGCGGCGATGATGCAGACGGTGGTTCCGCAGTCGACACTACTGGCGGTCGGTCAGGGGCCGATCGTCTCCGTCTTTGTGATGATGGCGACGGCATTCGTATTGTCGGTCTGCTCGACGGTGGACGCCTTTATCGCGCTGGCATTCAGCGGCGCATTTACGACCGGTTCATTGTTCGGTTTTCTGGTCTTCGGGCCGATGGTGGATATCAAGAGCTCGCTGCTGTTTCTGGGGGTCTTCCGGCGGCGGACCGTCCTCTATTTGATCCTGTTGCCGCTGTCGCTGGTGGCGGTTATCGGCGTATTCTGGAATGTGCAGGTGGGCGTTTAACTGATGATTCGGCGGAAGACTGGGCAGGCGAAGATGCGTATTATGGATTTTACAAATGGCAAGTAGGTTGTTGGTTCTTCCCAAGGTGCAGGTCGCTCTTAAAGGGATGCTTCTGCTCGGGCTGGGCATCTTTCTGCTCACGCGCTTCACGACCGGCACGCTCAACTTCTACATTAGTAGTCGCTTCGACTGGCTGACAGCGGCGGCGATTATGGGTCTTTTGGTGGTGGCAGGAAGCTACCGCTACCTGCTGCGAGAGGATGAGGAAGGATCCGCCGGGCCGGACGATAGTGTTGCAGAAGGGGCGGGCGGGGGCGAACCAGCGGCGGGAGAAGACGACCACGATCATAGCCACAGATTGGGTTGGTCCGGTTTGGTGCTTATCTCGCTTCCGATCGTCCTCGGCATCCTCGTGCCGCCTCGACCGCTGGGCGTGGCGGCGCTGCAGAATCGTGAGATCAGCGCTGGGGCTTTGGATTCAGTTCTGCCGGCGGCGGTGCGTTCGTCGCGGGTGCAGGAGAGCAGCGAGCGTACGATTCTGGACTGGGTACTCGCCTTTCACGAGGGGGAACGGCCAGCCGAGACCGACACCGCAGATGTCATCGGCTTTGTCTACCTTGATGGCGCGTCGGAGGAGGTACAGTTTACCCTCACTCGCTTTGTCGTCGGCTGCTGCGCCGCGGATGCGATGGCGGTTGGCCTGCCGGTCAACCTGGCGGCCGGTCTGCCTTCTGAAGAGGAGTTGGCGGAGGGTCAGTGGGTGCGGGTGGTTGGACAGTTCACCACACCCGCAGGCAGTGCGCTGCCGGTGCTTATGGCGGAGCAGCTGGAAACTGTGCCGGAACCGAACCAACCCTATCTCTATCCCTGACCCCAGTTACAGGATGGCGGGAGTCACGGGCCAGCACCACCTGCGGCCTGAGCCATTCACCAACCCTTGGAAATATGAGCCGATTTGATCTGACCGTGTTGTCACTCCTCAGCCTGTGCGCGCTGTTGGTGCTGGGCCTGTGGGGGCAAAGTCGCCGGGCGGCCGGGGATGACGGCGCGTCCTACGTGCTCTACAAGACGGTCGATGAGGTAGGGCGGGCCCAGTTGCACGCGCTGCCGTTCACAGATGAAGAGATGGGTGCCGACGTTTCTTCTCAGGCACTGACCCCGTCTGATGTCAGTGTGTGGGACTTTGCGCCGTCGCCGGATGGCCGGCAGGTCGCCTACGGGGCGTTGGGGGAGTTGGGTTTCAGCGACCTGCGGCTGATCGATCTGGCAAGCGGGCAGGACAGGCCGTTATTGGCCTGCGAAAAGGCCTCATGCAGTGGACCGAGTTGGTCAGCAGACGGTCAATTTCTGGCCTATACGCGCCGTTCCGTCAATGCGCTTGCTTCGGGCGTGCTGAGCCCGCCGCGGATCTGGATCATGGATGTGGCATCGGGCGAAACAGCGCCGATCTTCAGTGACAGTCAACGTCTTGGCCTTGAGGCGCGCTGGTCTGCTGATGGGGAGTGGCTCTGTTTCGTTGCGCCGGAGGAACAACAGCTGGCCGTTTATAGTCTGAAGGCGGGCGAGGCGGGGCAGACCAGTTTCTATCCTTCCGCCACCGGTGAGACATGTAGCTGGGACCGATCCCGAGCCCGACTGTATACAACCGATTTCCGGCAAAGCGGCGATGAATGGATGGCCCATCTGATCGCAATCGATGTCGAGAGCGGCGAGCAGGTCGACCTGAGCGGCGTGGGTCGCGACACTTTGGCCCTGGTCCACGACAGCTCGGCGGTGCCGTCGGCGGACGGCGCGTGGCTCGCGTTTCGGCGTAAAGAGTTGGAAGGGCCGGGTGCAACGCGAGGCAGCCAGATCTGGCGGATGCGCCCGGACGGCACGGAGGCGACCGCGCTGACGGCAGATGCCGCCTACGACCACGGGCCGCCGGCCTGGAGTCCGGACGGAGGCTATATCATCACCCGCCGGTTTCCGCTGCGCGGGCCGGACGTAGTGCCCTCGCTGTGGCTGATCGACCTGGAAAGCGGCGCGGTGCGTCTCCTGGTGGAGCCGGGGGACTTTCCGGCGGTTGCACGGTGACGTAAGCGGCTAACAGTTCCTGTGAAGTGGACAGAAGTTGCTGACCGCGGGTTGCCGGTCAAGGGAGCTGGCTAGGTGGATATCCCCAGCAGGCCGCGGGTGAGTTGAAAGTCGATGTGATTGTGAACGGTGCTCTGCGGCTGATAGTCACCGGCAAGTGTCAGGGCCGCCAGATCCAGGATCTGCTGGGGCCACCGGCCGGGATCGCCGGACAGGCGCAGATCGGGCGCGGCGGGCGCGTGCTCGTCGGCAAGCTGCAAGAGGGGCACCAGCGGATGGCCGGCCCTCAACCTGTCGGAATAGGCTATCATCAGTTGCGCGCCGCTGGCGCCGAGGCCGGTCAGTGTCTCGATCCAGTGGGGGGTGGGCATTTCCATCAGGTGAAGACCGGGTGCCTCTGCGGCCTGGCCGTAGGCGAGAGATGGCGGCAGGTCGTCAGCGTCCATACCCAGAGCCGCGCGGAAGGCTGGCGCCTCGATCAGCGCGCCGGAGGCAGGCGTTACTATGGTGCCGCCGGCGGCGACGACCCAGCGGGCGAGGCGGACGAGGCTGTTGGCCGCGGCTGTGGGCGCGGGACCGTCACTGAGCAGCGCCAGGGACAGCTGGCCGTCATTCCCATTCTGCCGGCGGAGGGTGGACATTTGCGCGGCGAAGTAGGCGTCGATCTTGTCGAGGACACTGGCAATGCCGCCGTCCAACTGCACGCTGGCCCAGCCGAAATCCTCTTCGGCAAGGCCGCCTTCACGCAGCAAAGAGTGTATATAGTCGTTGTGGGCCTTTTCGCAGCCATGCTCCAGAAACAGGCAGGCGCCGACCAGGGGGTGGGTGGCGTAACCGATCATGGTCTGGGCGTAGATTTCCTGGGTTGAGGCGAAGGCGACGCCGCAGCCCTCGGTGTGGGGCAGCGCGGCATATAATGGACCCCTCCCAGTTTTCTCTTGACTCCCGACGGTCGATACCGACGCCGCTCCGTTCAGACGCCTTGCCGCCATGCCGGCGATCTGGCTGGAGCAAAGGCTGGTGGGCAGAATCAAACCGACGCGTGCTGCGGGCGGTTGGGGCAGGTTGATTCGCTCGGTCTCACCGGGTTGCGTCTTTAGCTTGAGCGGGCGTCCGTCCGGCTGCGGACGTGCCAGGATCTTCTGTACACGGCTGTGGTCCTGCTGCTGCCAGTTGCGCCAGATGGAGATCTGCGAGTGGCCGGCCAGTTCGCCTTTGCTGCGCTGACCGGAGGCGATTTCCACGAGCAGATCGAGACTTTCGTCGCACAGTTGGGCCATTGTCTTGCCATCAAGATAGGCGCCGGCGTTCACGTCCATTTCCTGGGATAGCAACTCGAAGCGCGGGGTTGTGGTCATCACTTTTATCGTCGGCACAAACGGGAAGTTGGTGATCGAGCCGTTGCCGGTGACGAAGATGATCATATTTGAGCCGCCGGCCACCTGACCGGCGATGCTCTCCAGGTCGTTGCCCGGCGTGTTCATGAAGTAGAAGCCGGGCGCCGGGTCGGGCGCGGCCCGGTCGAGGGTAGGCGGGTCCTCTGCTTTCACCATCCGTTCCGCGTAATCGACAACCCAGTCCATACGCACATCCGGGTGCCGCTTGATGGCGGCGCCGATCGACTTGAGCGCAATGTTGTAGAGCCCGCGGTACTTGTTTCCGCCGGTGGGATTGCCCTCTGCGGACTGGCCATGCCATGCCAGCCGCTCTTTGAACTGTGCGACATAGTCGAGAAAGGCGCGTGCGGTGGCCAGATCGCGCGTGTTCTGCAGGACATAGGCTTCGGCGCCGATTAACTCGTCGGTTTCGGCGAGGTTGGCGCGTCCGCCGTAGCGAATGACCTCTTTGGCGACGGCGGATGCCAGCGGGTTGCCGGAGAGGCCGGAGAAGGCGTCGGAGCCGCCGCATTGGAGGGCGATATTCAACTGGGCCAGCGATTCGGGCGTGCGCTGGGAGGCCGCGATGTCGGGGAGCCAACGCTCGACGGTTGCAGCGGCTTCGGCCAGGTCGGCCTGCCAGTCGCCGGACAGGGTGAAGAAGCAGTGCGGGACTGCGGCCAGGGGATAGTCATTGGCGCGCAGGTAGTCTTCGAGCTCGGCGTTTGTGATTGCGCGGTCGGCGGTCGGGTGTGTTTCAACAGCGTCTACGGCCAGGACCGCGCCGACATTGGGGTGCACGATCAGGCCGGCCAAGGTGCGTAACACAAAGTCGCGATTGTTGAGCCGTTCATAGCCGCTGCCCTCGGTGTGGGCGATGGCGACGATGCCGTCGAAGTCGGGGAAGTCGGGGAAGTCAGGGAATGCGCCGGCGGCGGGCTGCAACGCCTGCGCGAGGCTGCGGGCAAAGCCGGCGGTGCTGGAGGTTGTCCCCAAGATTATGATCATGTTGCGCGTGCCGACACCGCGACCGCCGCCGCGGCGGAACCCCAGAAATGTGCGTTCCTGGGTGTATGGTTCCACCTGTTGTCCAGGACGGAAGTTCGTCTCGTCGACTTCGTAGACGACGATCCGGTCCTGGAAATTCGGCTGCTGCGGAATGGTGAAATCCAGGACGCGTCCGTTGAGCGCTTCGATCATGCCGGCATTGCATACGTACTCTCCCGGCGCGATCGGGCGCGTGGCCAAGCCGAAGGGAAGACCCCAGGACAAGAGAGGATCGTCCTGCGCGATCGGTTCGACGGCGAAACGGTGGCCGACCAAAATGGTGGTATCGAGCCTGAACTGCCCGCCATCATGTTCAACCGACAGCCCGGCTTCCAGGCGGCGGGTGGCGATGGCGACATTGTCGCCGTCCACTGGCAGGCGGGCGATGGCGTCGAAAGGGACCGGTGTTTTCAGGTCGGGTTGGGTTGCCGCGTTTGTCCTATCGCTGTGTGCCATCAGTATTCTCCGATTCGCGGTAAGTATTTCTCACGATACGCGCTACGTCTCTGACGCGCGGACGGGCTGGGTGGGCATCCACCGCATCAAACCGATCATCGCCATTACCGCCACGAGTGACGTAGCTGCGCCGATCCAGTAAGGCACTGTCGGCCCGCGGGCAAAAAATACGCCGGCAATGGCGGTGCTGATGATGGTGGACAGATTGACGCTTGACTGAAACATACCCAGAACGCCGCCCCGATCCTGGTCAGACACCAATGCGGTGGACATCGACTGCAGGGGTGGACTGGCGATACCGAAGCCGACGGCAAAAAAGAGTGAGCCGAATGCGCCGAGCCACGGCGTTGTAACGAGCGCGTAGATCGTCATGCCGATGGTACGAAGGAGGCTGCCGAGCACGACAAGCTGGCCTTCGTCAAAGCGCCTTGCCAGCCGCCGCAGCAGATAGGTCTGCGTGAACAGCTGGGACACGCCGACAACGGAGAGCAACAGGCCGATGCCGACGTCGGTTACCTGCTGGCTCTCGCCCTGGAACAGTACCGCCTCACCGAAGAGGGCAAAGGTGGACTGCAAAAGCCCGAGTGCAAACTGACCGAGGAAGGCGATCAGGAGAATCAGCATCAGCGACAGAGCCCAAGGGGCGCCCCCCAGCAGGCTGCCGAAGGTAAGGCTGCCGGTGCGGCGGGCGCGGGCGCTGCGTCTTTCCTCTGCCGAGAGCGTTTCGTCCAGTGCGTACCAGGTGAGGAGGACGACGGCTGCGGCCGCTACCGCCGCCACCAGAAATGGCACTTTGGGGCCGTAGGCTGCGGCGAGGAACCCGCCGAGGGCGGGGCCGAAGATGAAGCCAAGGCCGAAAGCGGCGAAGATGTAGCCCAGGCTCTCGGTACGCTTTTCGCGCGGTGTGATGTCGGTAATGTATGCCTGCGCAACGATGATGTTGCCGCCGGTGATCCCGTCCAGGATGCGGGCAAAGAAGAGCCAGCCAAGGCTGGGCGCAAGGGCGAGCAGTACAAAGCTGATGACCGTCCCAATCTGGCTGACGATCAGAACGGGTATACGGCCGTAATTATCGGATAGGCGGCCGACAAATGGGCCGGAGAGGAATTGGGCGGCGAAGAAGGCGGAGGCGAGCAGGGTGATCATCTCCGCCGACATATTAAATTGCCGCTGCGCATACAGCGGCAAGACAGGAAAGATCAGTGATGCGCCCAGCATCTGTACAAAGACGACCAGCAGGATTGTCAGCAGCCGTTTGTCGATCGTGCCGAGCTTCATGCGTCAGTTTGCCGCCGGCGGAGGTGTCGAAAGAGGTGCGGGCGATGCTCGGTCGGAGCCAGGTTTCGGGGCCAAAGCAGGCTTACGGCAGATTCGGGGCGCCCCGGTCCTGAAGGATCAGAACTCATTGCTGGATCTGTTCCTCTGGGGTTTCCTCCTGAGGCAGAGTCAGCGAAAGACCGACCCAAAGGTTATTGGGATCCTCGCCGATCAGGTCCTGATTGGCATCGTAGATTTCAGTCCAGCGGTCCGGGTTTCCGTACAACCGCAGTGCAATGTGCCGCAAGTTTTCGCCTTCCCGAACGAGGTAAGTTTCGGGCAAGTCCAGCTCCAGCCCGCTGTGGTCGATCGAGGTAACGCCTTCGATCTCTGTCATCAGATTCAACAGTTCGAGCTGAACTGAGACCATCGTTACGGTTCCCTGCACGATCAGTTCGCCGGGGGGCGCTCCCTGGGCCCAGGAAGCCTGTATGCCGAGGGCGGCCAGGTCTGGACGGTCCAGATCATTGAGGAAAGTGTTGAGATCGTAAGACTGTACGCGGGCGGCGGCGATGATCGTCGCTTTCACGTCAGGAGAAGCACTGCTGACGGTGGTGGGTGTCGGGGGTGATTGCGTTGGTACCGGCGTCGGCAGGGCGGTGGGGGCTGAAGTCGCCGCGGAAGCGTTTTCGGGCTGCGGCGTGTTTATGGAGGCTGCGGCGCTATTTTGAGAACTGGTGTCGTCGCTGTCGACTGCGGCGGTCTCCACGGCCGGTTCGTCTGTGGTGAAGGAGGCGTAGAATGACGTCAGTTGGTCTGGGATGGTACGCAGTTGCCGCAGCGCGGTCAGCAGAGAATCGCCCGAGCCTCGCGAGAAGAAGATGACGGCCAGCAGGACGGCGGCGATAGGAATTGCCCAGGGAAGGCGATTGCGCCGTATTTTAAAGGTGCCTCTTTTTGCAACCTGTTTCTTGTCCAATGGGGCCGGGTAATATTCAGTGCTGAACTGCCGGCTTGCTTTGCCCACTGCGAGTTGTGTACCCTTGGCACGGCCGCGTTTGCGGGCCTCTTCGCGCCGCCCCAACTGGAGCTGTTCCTGGTGTGAGCGCAGCAGCCATTCGCCTTCGCTGCGCAGGATATCATCGGCGGGGATGGCGGCCACATGCTCCCGCATCTCCTTGAATTCGCCGCGTTTGCGATAGATCAGAGCTGCCAGCAGGTGCAGCTCGGGCGCTTCCAGCAAGGAAATGCCCTGATCGATTCCCTCGAGCGCGGCTGCCTCATTTCCCATCGAATAATGTTCGAGGGCGCGATGATAGACCGTCCGGGTCATCTCCGCGGGCGTATAATGTGAAGCGACATTTGCGTCACAGGCGGGGCAATTCGTGAACGACGAGGTAACATCTACCGGAGCGCCGCATTCGGGGCAAGCCAAGTGCATACTTTTCTATCCAGACCGCTAACTGCGTTGCATATTTGGAAATGGGTTATTGGTTAAGAGACGGCGACCATAAAGTCGCAAAAAGTCAGTCAACGGCCGCGCCACACATTTTAGTTGAGTGCGACGACCAGAGACCAGAATAAAATCTGGGTTCTAGTGCTTTTCTTGTGGCAAGCTGATCGGGGAAGACAGGCTTGCGTGCCCAGCGTATGGGACTCTCATATTGAACGCGGCCGCTTTATTTGACCGCGCTCAGTTCAACCGATACAATAGCCAGCGGGAGGGGATGTGTCCCGGTGGACGCCCTGGTCTTCAAAATCAGTGGCAGGTGGCGCAGAGCCGGCTGCGGTGGGTTCGACTCCCACGCCTTCCCGCAATTGCCTAACTCAGCACTCGGCCCCCAACCCTTCGCCGCCGAAAATCGCCAGTCGTTCCTCGTGACTGGTGAGAGGCGCGCTTTGGGGCCGGTAGTGGAACTGTAGTGCCCGGCGGCGCAGCCCGGTATTGTTGGGTGGTGTTCCGTGGTGGAGCAAACTCTGGAAGATTAAGAGGCCGCCCGGTTTTAGCGGGACTGCTACTGCCCCACTGTTGTCTACGTCGGTATCACAGATCTGCCAATCCCGCCGTCTAAAGTGGACGACCGGCCCTTCCAGGTGGCTGCCCGGCGCAATGACCATGCAGCCATTTTCGATCGTGGCCTCATCCAGGGCAATCCAGCAGCCCACGACCCTTGTGTTAAGTTCGAACTGAAAATAGGCGTGGTCCTGGTGCCAAGGCTTGTCGCGGCCCAGACGGGGGGGCTTGAGAAGCGCCATGCTCTGGAACAGAACCGGCGCTTCGCCGATTATGCGTTCAACCAGCGCGAGTAGCAGAGGATGATGCGCGAATTCGTTCAGGCGAACGTCGTAGTCGACGAAGCTCATAAATTTGCGCACATAGTCCTGCTTCTTTTCTGGCGACAGTTCTTCAACAGCCACGCCTGCAGAAGCCTGTTCGTACTGAACGCCATTGAACTCCTCGACTGCGCCCGACAACAGGTGAAACAGCCCGTCCAGGGCCACCTGAATTTCATGCGCCGTGAAGGCGTTTTCGACAATCAGAAAGCCCTGTTCGTGAAACCTGGCCACATGGGCATCGGTAACGGCAGCAAAGCCGTCGACGCCTGTGACAACCCCGGTCGGATCGTAGAGACCTGGCGGGTAGTCGCCGGTAAGGCCGTCGTCGAACTGCCGTTCAGGAGCAGCTACTGTCATTTTCAATCCTCCCGGAACCACAATGACTGGGCTGTGCCTATGGTTGTCTTGCTAATCGACGCAGAGGCGTCGGTCTGGTGCCCTACGAACCTATGCGCGGGCACTTGGCGAGGGGTAATTGGAATAAAACGGACGGCTGTCAAACCGTCCCTTGCCAACGCCGCCATCTTTGGTCGGCGATTCCCTCATACAAATACTACCATACACTACTTTTACCATACCATACAATACAAGAAAACTAAATGGGTTACAAGCTCGAAATTTGGCGGGAAAACGCGTAATCAATGCGGTCAGGCGACGAAGATGAGTAGGAGCCGATATTGGTTATTCCCCGTTTACATTTGCCGCTGTTGCGGCTCAATTCTGCGCCAGAAACGCGGCTACATCAGCGCCGGTGGGAATGCCGAGGCGCGCGCCTTTTCTGGTGCAACAGAGTGCGCCGACGGCAGAGGAGAAGCGCAGCAGTTCTTCCCAGGCCATCCCTTGTGAAAGACCGGCGGCGAACGCGCCGTGGAAGGCATCGCCGGCGCCGGTGGTGTCCTTTGCTGCAATCGCAAAGGCCGGGTAGCTGCCGGCGCTGGGGCCAAACCGGCTGTCTGCGCGATTGCGCCAGCGCAATCCTCGTTCGCCGAGGGTGACGATTGTCGAGGGCGCGCAGCGACTCAGCTGCGTCAGGGCTTCTTCCACATCGTCCTGGCGGCTGAATTGGCGGGCAAAGTGCTCGGATACCACGAGAAATTCCACCATTTCCATCAGCGTTTTCGAGCCCTGATGGAGCGTGTCGCCATCCAGCACGGTGGGGATGCCGGCGGCGCTGGCGCTGGCGACCAGGGGTGCGGCTGCCGCGAGGTAATGTCCATCCACCAGAACTGCACGCGGTCGGCAGTTTTCGATTTGGAGTTCCTCCCCGCCCGGCATATCTCTGCCAAGGCCGTAGTTGACGAGCGCACGTGAGCCGTCCGGCTTGACGAGAATGGCGGAGAGGGATGTCGGCCATTCGCCGCGTACGACAAGGTCTGTGTTGACGCTGGCCGCGTTGAGTTCATCTAGATGTTTGTCGCCGTACATATCGCGGCCCAGATAGCCGGCGAAGGCCACGGAGTATCCGAGGCGAGCGACGGTCATCGATGCATTTGCGGCGATGCCTCCGCCGCAGGAGGTCAAGCCGGTCGCCTTGATCTTTTCATCGGCGCCGATGTGCCTGTCTACCGAGAATATGAGGTCGTAGCAGGCGATGCCCAGACAGAGCACATCGACCGCCAGACCCCCTGAATCAGACACGTCGTTCATTATTCGAACCAGATCGGGTTCGACCACGCCCTGCCGCCGCGGCGGTCGCGCACCGTCACGCGGCAGTAGTGGCTGCTCCAGTCGGACAGGTCGAACTCGGCGCTTTTGAGACCGTTGCCCCAGGCGCGCTGACTGGCGCTGCCAACACCGGTCATGAAGATGCGTTCAGCGGGCGAGCATTGGACAGTTAGGCGTTCGCCTGGGATGCAGGCGATGTCGTAGATCTCGGGTCCGGTGCTGGAGTAGAATGCGCCGTCCTTCAGCGCGGTCAGCAGAGCCTCGGGGGAGAGCTCCTCGGCTTTCACCTGCACCCAGCCGCGGCGAAAGTCGTGGTGCTCTTTGAGATGGGCATCGTCGGCTGCGTAGGCGAAGTAGCCCTGACGTTTGTCCAGTAGTATGTCCATCAGATGCCAGCTGTCGGCCCGATCGTTGGCGTCGTCGGCTATCCCGTTGTAGACCTCGACTGCGTGGGCCGGGCCCAAGGCTGCGACGTCGTTTTCGGTAAGCGTGTACCAGTGGGGATGGGCGATGCCGACAAAGGCGCCGGCCTCCTTGGCCCTGGCGGCGAGTTGGGCGCCGCTTTCCTCCGGGTCGGTGGGCGTGAAATCGAGGGGCAGGCCGGCGGCCACGATATGCCAGGCGGAGCCGTTCTCGATGGCTCCGCTGTGCAGTTCGGCGCCGATGATGGTCGTGAACCCGGCTGAACGGAAGGGCCGCGTGTCGGTGACCGGAAAGCCGTACTGCTCCATAAAGTGATCGGTCAGGGCGATGAAATCGTAACCGCCCTGTTCATACAGTCGGCAGACCTCCTGCGGTGGCTTTCCCCCGTCGGAGCGGGTCGAGTGGGTGTGAAGATTTCCTTTCCAGAAGCGGCCGGGGTTGGCGAATGGCGGCAGTTCCATAGTTTCTCCAATCGGTTGAATAGCTGGCTTACAGAGGCGGATAGGTGGGACGGGCGATGGAACTCTTAACGATCTAACAAGTGGTTGGCATCTGATTGAAAGGGCCCGGTAATTGGCCGGCGGCGGTGTCTTTTTCGTCCAGAAAATCGGCAACGATATCGGCGAAGTTGTCCAGTCGATGGACGCGATGGGCATAGGCGGCGGCCCGGCTGCCGACGAGAATGGTTAGAGCTTTGTTCTCGGTGTGCTTGCGGATTGAACAGTCCTCGACATTTCCGTGGTCACTGGCGACAATCAAGAGGGTCTGTTGCCAGTCCATTGCATCCAACAGACCGGCCAAGAAGCCGTCAATGCGTTCGAAGTTCTCAATAGCGCCGCCGAGATCGCGGTAGTGGCCGAGGAAGTCGGTCAGCCAGTGCTCGAAAAAGGCGAAGCGCACGGGCTGGGCAAGGCGCCAGAACTGCGCGCCCGCTTCCTGCGGCGTGTAGAGCGGCACATCGGGATAGCCCAACTCCGTGCGCCAGCCCCGGCCGGTGAAGTTTGCGGACAGAGCCTGCTGCGCAACCATCTCTTGCCATGTCCGCAGCCGCAAACCGCCGCGCCGCGCTGCGTAGGGGACTGCGCTCAGCAGGCGTTTGCCGCGCTTGACGGCGTCAAAGTAGCCCTGGGGATAGGCATTGACGAAAGCGGTGGCGTGGCCGGCCGCGTGGAGGCAGGCGAAGATACCGGCTTCGTCGAGGATATCGCGCACGCGCTGGTCCGGGCGCGGGCCATAGTGTTCCCCAAGGCGGGCGGGCGCGTTAACGCCGGTCAGGATTGCGGTCTGGCCGGTGGCGCTCTGGGGGCGGCCGGGCACACCCAGGTGGGCATCAGTCGGGATCAGATGCGCGTCGCCGTTGCTGAAACGCCCGCTAGACGCGGTGAGCGGATGGCCGTCGAAAAGGGCCGCCAGCGTAGGCAGCGCGGCCGCGGCGAGCGGATTGACCTCCGGATCATCGCGCCCCAGACCAACGCCGTCAAGGAAGAGGAAAAGGACTCGGCGCATGGTGGTAGGCGGTTAGCGGGGCTCGCTCTCGATCAACTCCACCAGTCGCTGCTCCAATTCATCCAGTCCTGAATCGATCTCGCTGTAAGCCAGCCCCAGCCGCGCCGCCGCAGCGCGGGCGCGTTCACTCTCGTTCTGGTCCGGCAGCTGGCGGAGATAGAGGAGCTCCTCGTAGTTGCCGAAATAGATGTCGCGCAACTCCGGGCGGCGGTCGAGGCCCAGCGATTTTATCACGAGGCCCTCGTAGTGGTGGGCGAGAAAATCGGTCAGATAAAAGGTGCCCGGCTGGCGTTCGGCCTGTTGGTCGAAAAGCGCGCCGCCGTAGAACTCGTAGCAGTGGGGGCCGGGGATGCGCACGGCATGGGGATAGCGGGCCAGGAGGGAATCGAGCGCGCCGATGGTGCCGCAGTCGGCATAGCCGATGAGGATGCGGTCGAAGCGGTCGGCCCAGGTGTCGAGCTTTTTCGCGACCGCCGGGGCGATGCGTTCGGGGCGGTTATGCAACTGGGCGGGGACGGCGGTCAACTCGTAGTCCCAGCCGCGGCGGTTGGCGATGGCGATAAGTTCGCGCACGATTGCGCCGCAGGCTATGATTCCGATTTTCAATCGAATGCTCCTGACCCCGAAAGAGACGCCCGGAGAGGGAGTGAAACTGCCAATTGTGGCTGTTTCCGGCCGTTCAATCAAACAACTGTCAAACAACGGGTATGCAGATTTTCTGCTTCAAATCCCGGTTGAGAGCCGACGATACCGGCCAATTGTGGCTGTTTTGGGCTGTCCAGTCAAACAACCGTCAAACAAATTTTGGTTGTCGAATCCTGCAACCAGGATTTGATGGCGATTGGCGGCTGACACGCAACTCAGCGACCAACTGATCGAGTTCCTGAAGCATGTCGGGCGTAAAATCGACGTTGAAGCGCGTCAACGGCTGCTTCATTGTCCCCTGATTGGTAAAAAAGTCGGATATGTCGCGACCGCTGTCGGCCATATCTGCAATTTCATCCGCTGTCGGACGGTAGCCTGCAGTATACCCCATAGTCATGAAGTTTTCATGTTGATCGTAACTACTAAGCCACAGCAGTTGACCAGCCAGTCGTCCCTGGAACCATTCAGGCTCTTGTTGAAGCAACTGGTGTGCAGCCGCCGCCATGCTCGCCAGCCGACACGTTGCGAAGAAGGCACACGGTCGGTGAGGCATGTTTTTGTAGGGGGGCGTTGCGGGGGCGCAGCCCCTGCACAAGGGAGGCCGCTTGCGGCCGACCGCCCAAAATACAACAATGAGGGGAGAAAGAACACCTTTGCTCGCCTCGTTCAGGGGTGCGTATCAGTTGCGGCTGAGTAGTTACTGTTGATCCATTGAGCCATTGAATACGCGGTTGGCTTCTTCCCTTTCTACCCCAACGCCTCGCGCATGGCCCGCAGGTGGGTCGGCGTTGTGCCGCAGCAGCCGCCGATGATGTCGATACCGATATCCTTCATCTGGCGGGCGTAATCGGCCATGACTTCCGGCGTGCCGTCGTAGATGACATCGTCCCCTTGCAGGACTGGCAGCCCCGCGTTGCTCTGGGCATAGAGCACGACTCCGGGCGGACGATGCGCAGCCATTTCTGTCATCACAGTCTGGATCTCGTCGGGGCCGTTGCCGCAGTTGGCGCCGATGACCTGTACGCCCCAGGAGGCAAGCGTCTCGACCGCTTGTTTGGGGCTGACGCCCATCATCGTGTGCAGGTTGGTGTCGAATGTGAGCATGCAGACGATGGGCAGTTCGGTCGCCTGGTCGACGGCGCGCACGGCGGCCTCCACCTCCTGCAGGTCGCTCATCGTTTCAGTGAGGATGAAGTCGGCGCCGGCGTCGGCCATGACCGTCACTTGTTCAGCGAATAGCTCCGTCGCCTCGTCCATGGTCATCACGCCCAGGGGATCCAGCAGTTCGCCGGTGGGCCCGACCGAGGCCCCCACCAACACGCCGCCGGCTGCGTCGGCGACGGCGCGGGCCAGCTGCACGCCGGCTGCGTTGAGTTCGGCCAGTCTGTCCTGGAGGTCGTGCATTTTGAGGCGGGCGGTGGTGCCGCCGAAGGTGTTGGTCGTAATGATGTTTGATCCGGCCTCGACATAGCCGCGATAGACGGCCTGCACGGCCTGCGGGTTGTCCACATTCCACAGTTCGGGCGCGGCGCCGCCGGTGAGGCCGACTTCCTGCAGCATGGTTGCCATGGCTCCGTCGCCAAGCAGGGGGCCGCCGTGCTGGTCCATCATCTCGATCACCGGGTGGGGGCGCGGTGTCAGCCATCCGCCTGAAGAAGCGTCGGGGGTTATCGTCGAAAGCAACTTCCGCATCCTTTGGGGGGGATAGTCGGCCTCAAGCTGGGCGGCGACGGCCTGGGCCACCTCTTCGGGATTTCCGGCCTGCTCCTGCCAGTCTGAACGGAGCCAGCCGTCCAGATATTCATCGGTGCCGGTAGCGCCGGCGCGCATGGCGGCTTCGTCGATGGCGACCTGAAAACGGGGCGGCAACTGGACCTTGTGCCGTGCGCTGCTTCCCTCGCGGGCTACAACCATTGACGGGAAGTCCCGCCAGTACGTAATCTGATACTCAGTCATGTAAATTGGACCTCTGGTTAATTGTCAGCGGCCGGTGGTCACTTTCGGATTACCGACCTGGTGTCACAGTCTGAAGTGAAATTATACCGACGGGCGCGCGGGAATGCCTAACGGTAGACCTAGTGCACGGTACATTCCAGTTTTGGGGCGAAAGGGTCAGGTGTGGAATTCCTGGCGACGGTGGGTGACAATGTGTTCCGACTTCCAGAGGGGCACAGGGCAGGCACAAGGCCTGCCCCTACAGGACCTTTGAGGGGGAGGTGAGGGAGGGGTGTGCAAACTGATTCAATTGGGTGGTGGGCGGAATGGAGACACTGTTGGCTAGACACGTTGCTGGGGAAGAGTGAACAAGGTGGCTAGCCTAGGGGGGCGTTGCGGGGGCGCAGCCCCTGCACAAGGGAGGGCCGAAGGCCCGACCGCCCAAATGGAGGGAGGGAGTGACACTACCTGGTCTGCCGGAGATTGGAACGGGAACTGGCCGCGGCTTGGTTGCACCAAGAGGGATAAGAGAGTTCACCCCCATTTGGGGATGCACCCCTTGTGCAGGCACGCGCGGTTTCGATAGTTGAATTTTGGCTATCTTTGCGTTACCATTGCCAGAACCTTCGAATATTATTTTTGTCCAGGTTATCATTCTGAAACCTGTCAATCCCTTAATCACACAATTCAGATCACATGTAGCGGACCCACTTGAATCAAAGGAGACAGTTTCATGAGAATTCGAAATTCGTGGACAGTGGTGGGTGTCATGCTCATCCTGGCACTGCTGGTTGGCGCTTGCCAGCCGGTCACCGAGGCACCGGCCGCTGAGGAGATGGCAGGCGATGATATGGCGGCGCCGTTGAAGGTAGCCTTTGTCTATGTCGCGCCCATTGGCGACCTCGGTTGGACGTATGCGCACGATGAGGGGCGGCTGTACCTGGAAGAGAACCTGGAAGGCGGCGCGGAGACGGCCTTCATTGAGAACGTGCCCGAAGGCCCGGACGCAGAGCGCGTGATTCGCGACTTTGCGCAGAAGGGCTATAACCTGGTCATCACGACCAGCTTCGGCTACATGGACCCGACTCTGACCGTTGCGCAGGAGTTCCCGGACCAATATTTTGTGCATGTTTCCGGCTTTAAGACGGCCGACAACATGAGCACGCTGTTCGGCCGTATGTACCAGCCCCGCTATCTGAGCGGCCTGGTGGCAGGCAGCATGACCGAAACCAATGTCATCGGCTACGTGGCGGCGTTCCCGATTCCTGAGGTAATCCGAGGAATCAACGCGTTCACGCTGGGCGTGCGCGAGGCAAATCCGGACGCCGAGGTGCGGGTGGTATGGACGAACACCTGGTTTGGTCCTCCGGAAGAGAAGGAAGCTGCTGAAGCGCTACTGGACCAGGGCGCGGATATCATCGCCCAGCACCAGGACACGACCGAGCCGCAGAAGGCCGCGGCCGAGCGGGGCGGAACCAGCATCGGTTACAACAGCGACATGCGCGTGTTCGTCGGTGACTCCGTCCTCACGGGACCGGTCTGGAACTGGGGCCCAGCTTTCGTGAAGTTCGCGGAGCAGGCTCGCGACCACAACTGGGTTACTGAGCAGTACTGGGGCGGTATGGACGACGGGATTGTTGGCATGGCAGAAATGAGCCCGTCGGTTCCTGAAGACGTAGCCGCGATGGTCGCCGATAAGCAGGCCATGATCGTTTCCGGTGAGACAGACGTATTCTGCGGTGCGATGAACGGCCAGAACGGTGTCCAATTCCTGGAAGACGGCCAGTGCATGGACGACGGCCAGATGCTGGGCATGGACTTCTTTGTGGAGGGCGTTGTCGGCGAGGCGCCGGGTGAAGCCGCACCGCTTGGAAACTAGCCCAGATTTCGGCCCGGAGTCGGATCGTGTGAGGTTCACCTTTGCGATTTGGGCCGTCTCGCAGAACAGGGCTGTTTTCTGAATCAATTCGATTGTGATCGCTAAAGATTGCTCCTCTCCTGGTGTCGGATACCGTAAGGGAGGAGCAATCTGTTTACCGAATGAACTGCTGTAACGATGGGCGAGTCCGTCTGTAATTGTAGTGAAAAGGAGTGAGTTACATGAGGATTCGGCATATGAGGATAATGGTTGGCGTTCTGCTGATCCTGGCGTCGCTGATCAGCGCCTGTCAGCCGATCGTCGAAGGGCCTGCGGCTGAAGGGCAGTCGGGTTCCGCTAAGACTGTCGAGTCGATGAAGGTCGCCTTCGTCTACGTTGGCCCGGTGGGCGATCTTGGTTGGAGCTATGCACACGATCAGGGCCGGTTGGCGCTGGAAGAGCTGGGTGTGGAAACAGCTTACAGTGAACTTGTGGCAGAAGGACCGGACGCAGCCCGTGTGCTGCAGAGCTACGCGGCCCAAGGTTATGACCTGATCTTTGCCACCAGTTTCGGTTATATGGACAGCGTTATCGAAGTCGCGGCAGAGTTTCCGGAGGTGAAGTTCGAGCATGCCACCGGCTACAAGACGGCTGAGAATGTCGGTATATATGACGGCCGCGGCTACCAGGGATGGTACCTGGCGGGAATGGTTGCCGGCGCGATGACACAGTCCAATGTTCTCGGCTACATTGCGCCTTACCCCATTCCGGAGGTGGTGCGGAATCTGAACGCATTCGCCCTGGGCGCGCAGTCGATAAATCCCCTTGTTGAAGTACGGCCGATATGGATCTTTGCCTGGTTTGATCCTCCTGCCGAACGGGAAGCTGCCCAGGCCCTAATCGATGCGGGCGCGGATGTTGTGGCCCGAGAGAGCGACAGTGTCGAGCCGGACAAATTGGCCGAGGAGCAAGGTGTCTACGCTATTGGCTACAACGTGGTCAACCCGGACATCGCGCCGCAGGCTCTGCTGACCGCACCGATCTGGAACTGGCAGGTCATCTACGAGAAGAAGGTGCGCGACGTAGCTGCCGGGACGTGGACCAATGAACCGGTCTGGTGGGGCATGGAAGACGGCGTGTTGGATCTGGCGCCCGTGGCCGAATATGTGCCGGCGGTTGTACAGATAGCGGTCGAGGAGGTCAAAGAAGGCATTCTTGACGGTAGTTTTCAGTTCTTCTGCGGCCCGATCTACGATAATGCCGGTGAAGAACGGGTTGCTGCCGGTGAATGTATGGACGACCCTGCTCTACTCAGCTATGATTGGCTGGTAGCAGGTGTTACGGGCCAGATTCCGCAGTAGGGAAAAGGGTACACAGCAGGTCGGGAATGGGGCGTCGGAGAGCAGGATCACAGCCGTTGTCCCCATTCTCCACCTGCATTTCGTCTTAGCGTCGGTGCATGTAGACACTCTCATTTGCTCATGACCAACACAACTCCTCTTGCCGTGGAAATGCGGGAAATCACCAAACGGTTTCCCGGCGTGCTGGCAAACGACCGCGTCGATCTGACGATCAATAAGGGTGAGATTCATGCCCTGTTGGGGGAAAACGGCGCTGGCAAATCGACGCTGATGAACATCCTAGCCGGGCTGTATCTGCCGGAACAGGGGAATGTGTTGGTGCACGGGCAGTCAGTGCATATCGACTCGCCCAAGACTGCCTTCGATCTGGGGATCGCGATGGTCCACCAGCATTTCAAACTGGTGATGAACCAGACGGTTGCCGAGAACATTATACTGGGGCTGGATGACCCTTATTCCGCCGCGTCCGGGCAGGGAGTGCAGGGACGATTCAAACCCCTGCGGCTGGACATGCAGCGGGTGCAGCGGCGCATTGCCGAGGTAAGCGAGCAGTATGATATGCACGTGGACCCGGAAGCGTTCGTGTGGCAGTTGAGCGTCGGCGAGCAGCAGCGGATCGAGATTTTGAAGGCGCTGTACCGCGGGGCGGACATCTTGATTCTTGATGAACCGACAGCTGTTCTGACCCCGCAGGAGGCTGACGCGCTGGGCCAGACAATGCAGCGGATGGTGCAGGAGGGCAAGACGATCATCTTCATCAGCCATAAGCTGGATGAGGTGACCCGTTTTGCCGACCGCGTGACGGTCCTGCGTCAGGGACGAGTTGTGGCCACCGAGGACGTGACCGGCGAAACGAGTACCGCGCATCTGGCCGAACTGATGGTGGGGAGGACGGTCATCTTCCGCATTGACAAGGAGGAGCAGGAGTTCGGCGATGTCTGCCTGGAGGTCGAAGAGATCTGCTGCCTGAACGATAAGCGGCTTCCTGCCCTGAGGGATGTTTCGTTACAAATACGCAAGGGCGAGATTCTGGGCATCGCGGGTGTTGCCGGCAACGGGCAAAAGGAGCTGGCCGAAACGTTGACCGGTCTGCGACGGGCCACCAGCGGACGCTTTCGCCTGCTGGGGCAGGATCTCACAAACCGGACCTCGCGCGCCATTATTGACGCCGGCATCGCCCACGTCCCGGAAAGCCGCATCCACGTGGGATCGGTCGGCTCGATGAACGTGGCCGACAACATCGCGCTCAAACATTACCGGGCAAGGCCGGGGCCGTTCCTGGATCGAGACCGCCTGGACAAGATGAGCACGGAGCTGGTGGACGAGTTCAACGTGGACACGCCTGGCATCACGACCAATGCGGGCGCGCTCTCCGGCGGGAATCTGCAGAAGCTGATACTGGCCCGCGAGCTGACGACGGACCCGAAGCTGATCATCGCGGCCCATCCGACACAGGGACTGGACGTGGGTGCGACCGAAGCGGTGCGCCAGCGACTGCTCGAACAGCAGGCGGCCGGGGTTGCGGTGCTGTTGATCAGCGAAGACCTGGACGAGCTGTTCAGCCTGGCCGACCGCGTAGCCGTTCTCAACGGCGGGCGCGTAATGGGCGTCGTCGATATCGGCGCGGCCACCCGCGAGCAGATCGGGCTGATGATGGCTGGCGAACAGGCCGCTTGACCCACATACGGGATACGCATGGATATTCTGTACAAAGTTGGCTCGGTCGCTCTTCTGCTGGTGGGTGTACTCTATCCGCTGGGCGCGATCTACATGATGATGAAGTTCCTCGGGCGCGAAGATTTGCCGCGCCCTTCCCCCGCCTACATGATGCTCCACTTCGTTCTGATTGCGACAGTGCCTTTGGCCGGGATTCTGGGCGGATTTGCCGGCTTTGCGCCGACACTGTGGCAGAGCCAGGTCATCCGCATGATCGTCTACGGGGCCGGTGTGCTTTCAGTGGTTGCGTTCGCGATGCTGCTTGTCAGCAGCCGAGCGGGGCAACCTGACGGCAGTGAATAGTGCATGGCGGAGAGTAGGAACTACCCGCCATCTCTCTGATGACTGAAGCCCCGGTCTACCTTCCCCGAACGACATACCGCCTGTTCGCTTTGGGCGGCGCGGTGGTGGCGTTGCTTTTCCTGCGAGAAATCCTCAACGAATTCAGCCTGTCGGTCCTCTTCTATCTGCTGGCGTCGATCGGGTTCACGGTCATCTACGTGCGCTGGGCGCTGATGCGGTTGGCGTTGACCGCCGACGGCGTGACCGTGCGCGCACCGTTGCAGGAACCCCTGCAAATTCAGTTCCGCCAGATGATCACTTGTGACGAGGCCGGCCGCTTTGCGCCGGGGCTGAGCCTTGTCTACTGGCCCATAACCGCTGACGGTATCGTAGAAACGGACGTCCCGCAGACGATCTTTCTGCCGGCGGTGGCGCGGCAGGAGAAGCTGCTGGCTGCCCTGCAGGATGGGATACCTGACTAACGCGAAGGCCGTATAGTTATGGGGGCTTGAACAGAGTGGCGGCAGAGCAGCCGAAGGTGTTGTTCGTGACCGGCGAATATCCGCCGATGGTGGGCGGTGTCGGCAGGTTCACGGCCGAGCTGGCAGGGGCATTGCAGGCGCAGGGCGCGCAGATTGCTGTGCTGACCGACAAGCAGGTGACGGCATCCGCACCGTCGGATGCGGTTCAGGTCCTGCCGCAACGCAACAGGTGGGGCTGGGGGATTCTGACCGATATTCCCGCCTGCGCCCGCGCGGTCGGCGCCGAATGGGTTCACGTTCAGTACCAGACCGCCGCTTACGGAATGCACCCCGCCATCAACGCCCTGCCCTACTTCCTGCGGCGGCATGGTCTGCGTGCGGCCTGGACCTATCACGATCTGCGTGTTCCCTATCTCTTCCCCAAGGCCGGGGCGCGCCTGCGCAACTGGGTTACGCGCTTGCCGCTGCGCGCCGCGGATGCGGTTGTGGTTACGAATCAGAGTGACTGGGAATCGGTGCAAGGGCAGGTGCAGCGCGGCCAGCTTCACCGAATTCCGATCGGCAGCGACATCGAGAGCCGGCAGTTTTCGGCAGAGGAGCGGGTCCAGCGCCGGGCGGCGCGCGGATACGGCCGCGAGCAGCTGGTGCTGGGTTACTTCGGCTTTCTCAATGCGAGCAAGGGCGGGCTGACGCTAATCGAGACTGTGGCGGCGCTGGCAGGCGAGGGCTGGGATGTTCATCTGCTGATGATCGGTGAACGGGTAGGGGCGAGCGACGAGACGAACTTCAGGTATTTGCAGCGTGTCGAGGCAGCCATCGCTGAGCATGGGCTGGACAGCCGCGTGCAGTGGACGGGCCACCAGTCGGACGCGGAGGTCGCGGCCGACTTCAACGCGATAGATGTGTTGGTGATGCCCTATGAGGACGGCATGAGCTTTCGGCGCAGCACTCTGACAGCAGCCTTGGCCAACGGTTGCGCGATCGTGTCAACGCATCCGCAGGCGCCGACGCCGGAACTGGTGGCGGATTCCGACCTGCTGCTGGTTCCGCCCAGAGACCCGGCTGCGACCGCGGCGGCGGTGCTGCGTATTGCAGAGGACCCGCGGCTGGCGGAGAGCCTGCGCGCCAATGCCCGCGTGGCAGCCCGCCAGTTCAGTTGGGAAGTGATCGCGGCGCGGCATCTGGAGATGTACCGCGCTTAGGCGGATTTTCGCCGGGTCTCGTAGCTACTTAGCGATATACAGTGCCGGTCGCGGCCAGCCCTTCATCTTCGCCGCCATACAGACTATCTGATTGCGTATGCGGTTGTCCGCGGCCAGGTTGCTGAAGCCGCGCGGCTGTGATGAAGACGTAAGGTGGCTGAGGCATGGTTTTGGAGGGGGCGTTGCGGGGGCGCAGCCCCTGCACAAGGGAGGGCCGAAGGCCCGACCGCCAAACTGCAGTGGTCAGTGGTTAGTGGTCAGTGGATGGTTGCAGGGGATTGGAACGAGAATCTACCAGGGTATGGTTGCTACCAAAAAGATTCGAGAGCTCGCCCCCATTTTGGGTTGCGCACCTTCTTTCCCGCCCGTTGACCCGCCTTTGGACGCGTTGTACACTGTCTGCATCCTAAAGATTTGCAGAACTTCTAGCCATTGATAACGAGCGATTGCAGGGAGGCCAACTGATGGAATATCGCGCATTTGGACGTACCGGAATGGACGTATCCGCAATCGGGTTCGGCTGCTGGGAGATCGGCGGCGGGTACGGACACTTTGACGAAAGCGACGTTTTCAAGGCGGTGCAACGGGCACTCGATCTGGGGATTAATCTCTTTGACACGGCCGAGGGCTACGGGTTTGGCCAGTCCGAAGAGATCCTGGGCAAGGCACTGGGGACGCGGCGCGATGAGGCTATTGTTGTCACCAAGTTCGGCATATTAAAGGATGACGGCAATTGGTACCGCGACAGCAGCCGCGAGTCGGCGCTGGCGGCCATTGACCGCAGCCTCAAGGCGCTGGGGACCGACTACGTCGACGTGTATCTGATCCACTGGCCGGATAAGGATGTGGCATTGGAGGAGTCGATGGGGGCGCTGGAGGAGATCGTGCAGGCGGGGAAGGCCCGCTTTGTCGGCGTTTCCAACTTCCGCCCGGACCAGATCGAGACCTGTATGGAGACGCGGCGGGTGGACATCACCCAGTACGGCTACCATATGTTTGACCGCCGGCTGGAGCGCGAGGTCTTCCCAACGATTGCGGAGCATGGCATCGGTCTGATGACGTACGGTTCGCTGGCGCATGGTCTGTTGACGGGGACGTTCACTGCCGACACGACTTTCGACGAAAGTGACTGGCGCTCCAACGGGACGGCCTTCAACATCCCGCTGTTTACGGAGGAGGTCTTTGCCAGGAACGTGGCTGCGGTTAATGACCTCAAGCCGATCGCTGCCCGGCACGGCAAGACGATGGCGCAACTTGCGCTGCGCTGGGCGCTGAGGAATCCGGTGGTAAGTGTGGCGCTGATTGGGTTCCGCCGGCCAGAGGAGGTCGAGGAGAACGTAGCCGGTCTCGACTTGACACTTGATCAGGAAACGCTGGACGAGATAGAGGCGGTGTTCGCCAAGCACGGTGTGGATACGGCGCCGGCGGCTTGGGTGGAGTAATTATCGCATAGCGGTCGGTGTGACGATATCAATAGGGACCTGAAATCGTTGCCGGTTTCGGTGTCGCTGGGAAAGGATGCTTCTGTATGGCAACCGCACGCCTGCGTTTTTTGTCTGAGGAACAGGTGAGGCAGTTCAAGCTCAACGGCTTTCTGACAGTGGAGGACGTTCTCTGCGCGGAAGAGGTGGCGGCTCTGGCTGCGCACACCGATCTGATCGCGGCGGGCAAGGTTGAACAGATCCCGGAGACGAGCATTCAACTGGAGAAGGTGTTCCGGGAAGGCGAACGTGAAGTTGCCGATCAGGTGCTGGCGGTGCGCAAACTGTACGATCTGGCCGTCTATGACGAGTTCATGTGGGGCCATGCCACCCATCGTCGCATCGTCGACATCATCGCCGATCTGCTGGGTAGCGACGACATCAAGATGTACGGAGACCAGCTCTTTATGAAGGCGGCGGTGACGGGCACCGCGCAGCCCTGGCACCAGGATTCGGCGTCGTGGCGGGACATTTTCCCAATGGACCTGGTGACGGCATGGACGGCGATCGATCAGGCTACGGTTGAGAACGGCTGTTTGAATTTCGCCCCCGGCACGCACCGTTGGGGCATGGTGCGGGGGGAGCAATTGTCCTGGTTCGTTGAGGATTTAGGGAGCGAACAGTGGCCGATCGTGCCGGCGCCGTTGAAGCCGGGCAGCATCAGTTTTCATCACAGCCTGGTGCTGCACCAGAGCAATGCCAACCTGTCCGGGCAACGTCGGCGCGGCTATGCGGTGCACTACATGCGGGCGGCGTCGCAGCGGGATATGTCGGTTACGGACGCGCCGAAGATGCCGCGGTTCAAGCAGGTACGGGGACGGTCGTTCGCGGGGCGTGTGTAGTACTTAGCCTGGGAAAAACAGCTAACAGATCCACTAACCGGCACGCGTGCGGCGTGCCGGTTTTCTGTTCAATATTAGTCCGCCGGCGCTACACCGCGCCGGGCGCGCCGAGTGGATGCGGGCCGTTCGTCATCGGATTGGCGCGGGCGAAGGCGTAGACGGCGTCCTGCAGTTCGAGGATGCGTACTGCATCTTCGACATTAGGCGAGAAGCCGGTGCGCCCTTCTTCGATGGCTACAAGGGCCCGGCGCATGATCTCTTGCATTCCACGCGTATTCGGTGATTCCTCGTGGAAGGTCACGCCCTCGGTTGTGTGGACTTCAGTCACCCTGTTTCCCTGCTGGTCATAACGTTGCAGGACCGTCGCTTTGGTGCCGATGAAGCGAAAGCTGTGATCCCCGCCGCGCGCGCCTGATGGGTAGCTGTAACCGGATTCGACGATACCGGTTACGCCGCTGTCGGTGCGCAGCACGCCGATGGCGACGTCCTCGACAGTCCGGCCGTACATCGAATTTGAGATAACACCCCCGACCGCGGTGACAGGGCTGCCGCCCGCGAACTGCAGGAAGGTGTCGATACCGTGGGCGGACTCGGTCGCCCAGCAGCCGCCGCCGGAGATACTGGCATCGTTATGCCAGGCGGAGGGCGTGGGGTCGTAGCGGGAGGGAGGCCCGTTGTTGAGGCGGCTGTTGTAAAGGACGAGGTCGCCTAAGCTGCCATCGTCGATCATCTGCTGGACGATGTCTACAAGCTCTGTTCCGCGGTTGGGAAGGGTCAAGGCGCTGAAGACGCCGCGCTCGGTGCAGAGTTCGGCGACAGGACGCAAGCGGTCGGCGCAGTCGGCGAAGGGTTTGTCGAGCAGGAAGGGCAGGTCGCGCTCGGCGCAGGCGCGGACGTGGTCCGGCATCTCGGTATGCTTGCCCGCGATCAGGACGGCGTCAGGGCGGCTGGCGTCCAGACATTCGCCGGCGGAGCTGAAGGCGGGGCACTGGAATTCATCGGCCAGCTGCTGGCGCGGGCCTTGCTCGGCGTCCATGACGGCGACGATTTCGTGGCCGAGGTCGCGCGTCGTGGTGGCCATGCCGCGGCCGTGGTGGCTGTAGGAAAGTAGAGCAGTTCGCATGGTTGTATACCTCAAACCCAACCGTGAAGACGGGTGACGGGCACGCCGTGGCGCTGGTGGGTCCAAGAGTGGCCGCTTTCGAGCACGACCTCGCGTCCGCTGATGGCGGAGTTTTCGGCGGCGAAGAGGATCTCCATGATGTGGCGGCCCCACTCACCTGAGGTGGGCGGCTCGATGTCCTGTTCTATGCACTCGACGAACGACTTCCATTCATGGTGCATCTCGACGGGCGGGTCGTCGAAGGGTATGTCCTTCCATTCGTCCCCCTGCCCGACCTTGACGAACTTTTCGCCGTGCTGGCTGAAACGCAGGGTGCCGTTGGCGCAGATGACTTGGCTCTCGAAGTTGGGCGCGCCGTCGGCGAAACCGACCGAGACTGCGACGCCGGCGAGGCCGTTCTTGTAGCGAACGAGCGCGGTGGCGGTGTCGTCGCTGGCCTGGTAGTGGGCGCGCGTACCCATGCTGGCGGATACGGAAACGGCCTGGGACGCCATCAGCCAGGTGAGGCGGTCGACGACGTGAACGCCGTTGGACAGCCACATGCCGCCGCCGTGGAAACGGCTGCGGTACTGCGGCGGCCGGCTGGCGTGGTTCCAGTTCTTGGACATGTAGCAAACGACTGTCATCAGCGGCCCGAGCTGGCCGGAATCGAGGATCTCCTTGGCTTTGAGGCTGGTGCCGTAGTAGTGCTGGGTCTGGCCGACCATGAGCTTGACGTTGTTGGCGGCGGCGGCTTCGATCATGTCGTCGCAGTGCTCGAGGCTGAGCGCCATGGGCTTCTCGACGAGGACGTGCTTGCCGGCGTTGCAGGCGTCGACGGTGAGCCGGTGGTGCAGTTGATGGCCGAGCACGACGGCGACGGCCTCGACTTCGTCGTCCTTAAGAAGCTCGGTGTGCGTGGAATAGCCCTTGGAAATATCGTACTTCTCCATGTATTCACGGCGCTTCTCTTCGAAGAGGTCGGCGACGGCGACGACTTTGACGTTGTCGAGGGTGTCAATGGCACAAAAGTGGGCGCGTGCGATGCCGCCCAGCCCGATGATTCCTACTTTCAATTTCCCCATGTCTGTCTGTTTCGCTCCTGTGGGTTGTAGCAGTTAGTACGATCTATTGATGTATCTGAAAGGCGTGTTCGGTTCATGGCCGGTATTGCAGGTTTAGTTTGCCATGCCGTGTCGGTGGAGTAAAGCGACCCACGCGGCTGTGCGCCTCAGATCCAGCCGTGTTTGCGGGTGACGGGAATGCCGGCGCGCTGGTGGGTCCAGGAGAGGCCGCTTTCCAGAACTGCGTCCTGCCCGCTGATGGCCGAGTTCTCGGCGGCGAAGAGGATCTCCATGATGTGACGGCTCCACTCGCCGGAGGCGGGCGGCTCGATGTCCTGTTCGATCGACTCGACAAAGGATTTCCACTCATAGTGCATGACGGCCGGCGGGTTGTCATAGGGGATATCCGTCCACGCATCGCCTTGCCCGACCTGGAGGAAGGGTTGTCTGCCGCCGCCGATGCGCACAGTTCCTTTGGCGCAGATGACCTGTGTATCCATGATGGGGGGTCCGTCGGCGTAGGCGATCGAGACTGCGACGCCGGCGAGGCCGTTTTTGTATCGAATCAGCGCGGTGGCGGTGTCGTCGGCGGCTTGGTAGTGGGCGCGGGTGCCGATGCTGGCGGAGACGGATACGGCCTGGGAGGCCATCAGCCAGGTGAGGCGGTCGACGACGTGGACGCCGTTGGTGAGCCACATGCCGCCGCCGTGGAAACGACTGCGGTACTGGGGCGCGCGGTTGGCATAGGTCCAGTTTTTGCACGAGTAGCAGACGATGGTCATCAGCGGGCCCAGTTGAGCGGAATCGAGGATCTCCTTCATTTTGAGGAGGATGCCGGAGAAGTGCGGGGTGTGGCCGACCATGAGCTTGACGTTGTTGCTGGCGGCGGCTTCGATCATGTCGTCGCACTGTTCGAGGCTGAGCGCCATCGGCTTTTCGACGAGGACGTGTTTGCCAGCGTTGCAGGCGTCGACGGTGAGGCGGTGGTGAAGTTGGTGGCCGAGCACGACGGCGACGGCGTCGATCTCGTCGTCCTTTAGGAGCTCGGTGTGGGTGGGGTAGCCTCTGGGAATGCCGTACTCTGCCATGTATTGGCTGCGCTTCTCTTCGAAGAGATCGGCGACGGCGACGACTTCGACGTTGTCGAGGGTGGCGATGGCGTCGCAGTGGGAGCGGGCGATGCCGCCCAGCCCGATGATTCCGACTTTCAGCGTGGACATATCAGCTTGTCGCTCCTGTGAGGTGTTATTTGAAGACGCCGCTGGTGATGCCTTCGACGATTTGGCGTTGAAAGATGAGGGTGATGATGAAGACCGGGATGGTGGTGAGGATGGCTACGGCGGACATGTTGCCCCAGGAGACGTCGAATTCGCTGCGAGCCCCGATCACCTGCGCTTCGGAAAGGGCCATGGTGATGACCTTGACGCCGGCGCCGCGGGCGAAGATGAGCGGCGTGAAGAATTCGTTCCAGCCGATGATGAAGTTTATGAGGAACATGGTGGCGATGCCGGGGCGGATTACAGGCAGAACGATACGCCAGAGGAGCGGGAAAAAGCTGGCGCCGTCGACCTTGGCGGCGTCTTCGATCTCGACGGGTACCTGGCGCAGAAATGAGACCAGCACCCAGGTGGTGATCGGCAGCAGCGCGCTGCCGTAGAGGATGAGGAGGCCGAGCAGCGTATCCATCAGGTTGAGCGATTGGTACATCTGGAAGAGGGGGATGACGGTGGCGGTGCCGGGCAACATGCTGGAGGCAAGCAGCCCGACCATAACCAGGTTTGCGCCGGGAAAGTCCAGGCGGGCGATGGCGTAGGCGGCGAGCAGGCTGACGGTGAGCGCCAGAACGGTGGAAAGGGTGGCCAGCATGGTGGAGTTGAGCATGTAGCGTGCGATGGGCAGCGCGCCGAAGATGTCCTGAAAGCGTTCGACGGCCAAGCTGCGCGGAACGTAGGTCAAAGGAACGGTGAACAGTTTTCCGCTCGGGGCGAACGCGGTCAGAAAGATGTAGTAGATCGGCAGCAGGACCACGGTCAGGAAGAGAATAACCACGAGTATGAAGAGCGTTGTGCGGATCCCGCGCTTGAAGTCGAGTTGTGTATTCATAGGAAGTCGGTGGTCCCTGGTCAGAGTTGTTACAGTCGTTCCCAGGCGCGACGCAGGAAGCCGTAGCCGAGGACACCCACGAGCAGGACGATGAAAAAGAGCAACATAGCGATGGCGGACGCGTAGCCGAAGTTGAGGACGCGGAAGCCTTCGAGATAGACAAGATAGGAGAGCAGCGATGTAGCAGTGCCCGGCCCGCCATTGGTCAGCGCGTAAACGATTTCAAAGGAGAGCACGCGGAAAATGGCGGTGAAGATTATCATCGAGATAATGAGCGGCATCAAAAGCGGCAGGGTGACGTACCAGTAAGAGCGCACGCCGTCGGCGCCGTCGATTTTGGCGGCCTCGTAGAGTTCCAGGGGGATCCCCTGGAGTCCACTGAGGAAGATGACGGACAGGAAAGCAGTGTTTTTCCAGACGTCGGTGATGGTTACGGCGAAGCGGGCGGTGGTGAAGTTGACCAGCCAGAGCGGTCGTTCACCGCTGAGCCGCCAGATAATATCGTTAATGAGGCCATAATCCTGGTGGAAAATCCAGCGGGCCGCGGTGGCGATCACGATTGGGGCCATGGCCCAAGGCAGCAGGTTGACGGCGCGCGTCAGGTTGCGCATACGGAAGCGCTGGTTGAGCAGTTCAGCGATGGCCAGCCCGAACACGACTTGCAGGATAACGGACGTGACTGTAAAGAAGAGCGTGAAGGTGAGGGTGGCGTCCACGTTGGAGTCGCGTGTCAGCGCGATATAGTTGTCGAGGCCGACAAAGTCGAAGGTGCGGCGCACGGGGCTGTTATCGAAGAAGCTGATATAGAAGGTGCGCAGGAAGGGATAGACGGATGTGAGGAGCCGCCACAGCACCACAGGGGTGACCAGCAGCCAGGCCAGAAGTATGCGACGTGTGCTGAGGTTCTGTTGACCGAACAAAGGTAGAACACCAGTGGTGAGTGGTGAGTGGTGAGTGGTCAGTTGCCGGTGGCCAGTACGGATGCTGGCCACCGGCAGTTCATTGCGGTTATGAGCCCAGGTCGCGTTCGAGGATTGGGTTGATCTTGTCCATGGCGGCCGTGACCGCTTCATCGAGGCTGACCTGGTCGGTCAGGTAGGCGTGAACGTTCTGTTCGGCGGCGTCGTAGATTTCCTGGATACTGGGTGTAACCGGGCGGGCCTTGACAAGGCCGCCGGCCTCGGCCAGATCCAGGAGGAAGGGCGAAGAGGGCGCGAGATCCTGGACTTCGGGGTCGGCCCAGAGGGAGACGCGGGCGGGAACGCGGCCGCGATAGATCTGCTGCTTCATGACATCGGCGCGTGCGGTGAAGCCGATCCACTCGTTGGCAAGTTCCTGGTTGGGCGAGCTGGCGACGACGGACCAGCCCCAGCAGCCTGTGATCGTCTCTGCGTTGTCCGGTCCCATTGGCGGCAGGAATGCGGAAACCTGATCGGCCCAGAACTCCTCGTTGGTGCGCATTGCGCCGAAGAATCCATCCCAGCACCACCACATTGCGTATTTGTTGGAGAGCCAGCCCTGGAAGACGGAGCTGTAGTCCTCTTGCGGGGCGGAGTCGGGGGCGATATTGTGTTCGGCGTAGAGCGCCTTATAGAAGGCGAGGGCTTCGCGTGCGCCGTCATTGTCGAGGTTATTGATGGCGCCGCCGCCCTGGTTTGTCCAGTGCTGGATTTCGTTGCCGAGCTGGCCGCCGATGGTGGCGGAGAGGGCGATGCCGTAGATGCCTGCGTCCTCGTCGGTGAGGGCGGTGCCTACTTCGACGAGATCGTTCCAGTCGGTGGGCGGAGAGACGCCGGCTTCTTCGAAGTAGTCGGTGCGATAGAAGAAGATCTCGGTGTCGTTGCCCCAGGGGATGCGGTAGAGGGCGCCGTCCCAGGAGGAAACATCGTAGATCAACGTCTGGGGCCAGTCATCGAGGTCGATGTCATAGAGGTCGACGACGGGCTCGAGCGGCGAGAGCCAGCCGGCGGCGCCGTAGATGGCAGCCTGGAAGTCGTCGGAGTGGAAGGCGTCGGTACCGGTATCGCCCGATGCCAGCCGTGTCGTCATCATCTGCTGCCATTCGATGTAAACAGCGGGCGCGACTTCATAGTTGACAGTGTTGCCGGTCTCTTCCTGATACTGGTCGATCACGCCCTGGAAGAAGTCATTGCTGTCGGCCCAGTAGACGATGTTCAGTTCCTGCGGTTCGGCCATGGTTTCTTCGCCGCCTGTCCCTTCGACGGGCGCGGCTACGGGCGCGGCGCAGGCGCTGAGCGCGGCGAACGCGGCACCGGCGCCGGCTGTCTTGAGGAAGGCACGCCTGGATACGGGGCGCGTCAGCGAAGCAAGAGCTTTTCGGGACATTGGATTCCTCCTGGTTTGGAAAGGATGTAAGGAAGTATCGGTTGTCGATACGACTTGAACTGTGAATCAAATGGTTGGGTGAAGGTCGGCGGTTCACTGCATGAGTCGGACAGTGTGTGGAGTACAGCGTCGCGTTCAACATGCTGTGGGCCGGCCACGGGATCATAGCAGAGACTCCAGTGGCACTGCAAACGCTGTTTTTTGGGCCACTTGCTATCTACTTCCTTAACAGACGAACGACTTTCCATGTATCGACTGCATTTTACAGGCATACCCGCCCACAGGTCTCGAACGTCGCGGTGTGCGCTCCCACTCCTGTTGATGCGTGAAATTCTGGTACAATACGGCTCGGCGTTGCTTACCACTGTTGATACGGACACGGTAGCCAGATGATCACCCCCTTTGACTTACAGTGCGAATACGCAGTCGAGCCGGTGGGCATAGACGCCCGTCAGCCGCGCTTCAGCTGGCTGCTGCGCGCGGCGGCGCGCGGCCAGAGCCAGTCGGCCTACAGGATCCTGGTTGCCAGCAGTGAAGCGAATCTGGCGGCCAGGTACGGTGACAGATGGGACAGCGGCCGGGTTGTGTCGTCGGAGATGGCGCAGGTCGAATACGAAGGCACGGCGCTCGCAAGCAATGAGCGCTGCTGCTGGGCAGTGCAGGTGTGGGATCGGGAAGGACAGGCCAGCCGGTTCAGTCCTCCGGCGGTGTTCAGCATGGGACTGTTGGAGGCAAGCGATTGGCAGGGCGGCTGGATCGGCGCGGCAGACAGGACGATCTCCGCGCCGTTGCTGCGACGGGAGTTTGTCTTGGACAGACCGGTGCGGCGGGCGACTGTTCACATGTCGGGTCTGGGTTACGGGGAACTGTATGTGAACGGCGCCAAGGTCGGGCGGAGCGTGCTGGACCCTGGCAACACGTACTACAACAATGACCAGTCGTTTGCGCTGGGCGCGCGTGTGCTCTATGTGAGCCACGATGTCTCGGCGTTGCTGCGGCCGGGCGCAAACGTATTCGGCGTTATGCTGGGGCACGGCTGGTACAGCGCGGAGGACGACATTCCGCCGTCACCCAGCCACCGCACGCCCTATGGAGGCAGGCCCAGGCTGCTGCTGCAAGGAATCGTTGAGTACGAAGACGGCGGGCAGGTCAGCATTGTCTCGGACGGCGGGTGGAAGGCGGCGCCGGGCCCGATTACGTATAACGACTTCTGCAACGGCGAACTTTACGACGCGCGTTTGGAAAAAGCGGGGTGGGACAGCCCTGGTTACGACGACGCGGGCTGGCATCCGGCTGCGGCCGTGGACGCGCCCGGAGGCGCGCTGACGGCGCAGCGTATGCCGGCGGCGCGCGTTGTCGAGACGCGTCCGGCGGTCGGGATGACCAGCCCGAGCGAGGGCGTGTATATCTTCGATTTGGGACAGACAGTTACGGGCTGGGGCCGGCTGCGGGTGCAGGGGCCGGCGGGCGCGACGGTCACGTTGCGGCACGGGACCTGTCTGTATGCGGACGGGACGCTGGACGCGCGCAGCAATATGTACAATGAGCCCGATTCGGAGGAGGACAGGCAGGGGAGCAGCCGCGATGGGGAAGTCCATCATGGCGCGAGGCAGACGGACAGTTATACGCTCAGAGGAGATGGTGTCGAGGTATGGGAGCCGCGCTTTACGCTGCACAGTTTCCGTTATGTGGAGGTGACCGGCTTTCCGGGGGCGCCGACGCTCGGGAGTGTGGATGGGCGCGTTGTGCATACGGCGGTTGGGACCGGGAGCCGTTTCCGCTGTTCGAACGAGCTCTTCAACCGGATTCACAGCAATGTACACTGGACGCTGCGGGGCAGTTTTCAGAGCATCTCGCAGGACGCGGCTGACCGTTCCGAAAGGGTGGCGTGGCTGGGCGATCCGGGTTTTATCGCCGAGGACTATCTTTACAACTTTGACAGCGCCACATTTTGGGCCAAGTGGCTGGAGGACATCGCTGATGCGCAGAAGGAGGACGGCGATGTCCCGGTGGTGGCTCCGCTGCACTGGCGCACGACCATGGACGCGTATCTGCGCTGGATGGACTGGGCGAGCACTTATCCGATCTTCGTGTGGCAGGTCTACCGGCATTACGGCGACGAGCGCGTTTTGGCAAGACATTACGGGGCGCTAAAACGGATGATGGCGTTCTACGGTGGGCTGGCGGAAGGGCATATCATGCGCCATGGCTTGGGTGACCACATGGAGCCGCAGGTGGACGGTACATCCAGTTTCAAGCCGCTACATACGCCGATGCCGCTCACGTCGACGGCCTATTTCCAGCATTGCGTGTGGATCCTGGCGCGGGCGGCACGGGTTCTGGGCGAGGAAGAGGATGCGAGGCGGTACGGCGCGCTGGCCGGGGAAATCCGGGAGGCGTTCAACCGCGAGTTTCTGGACAAGGAGACCAACCAGTACGGGGGCGGCAGCCAGACGGCGAACGCGGTGGCGCTGCACCTTGACCTGGTGCCGGCAGAGAGGGTGAAGGCGGTCGCGGCCAACCTGGTCGAGGATATCCGCGTGCGCCAGAACGGGGATTTGACGACGGGTATCATCGGCACGGCGGCGCTGGAGAATGCGCTGCCGCGGTATGGGCAGGCGGAGGTCATGGCCGAACTCATGTCGCAGACCACTTTTCCGAGCTGGGGCGAGCAGATCGCGAAGGGCGCGACAACGGTGTGGGAGTCGTGGGACGGCGACCCAGAGGAGGCGTTGAGCCTGAACATGAAGATGTTTTGCAGCACGGAGGTCTTCTTTTATCGGACGCTGGCTGGGATCAGCCCGACCAGTCCCGGCTACCGGACGATCGCGATCCGCCCGAACGTGGTTGGCGGGTTGACCGATGTGGAGGCTGAGGTCGAGACGCGGTCGGGCACGGTGGCTGCGGCGTGGCAGCACGAGGCGGGGGCGTTTGCCTTGCAGGTGACTATCCCTGTCAACACGGCGGCGCAGGTCAGCATACCCAAGCTGGGGCTGGGCGCGGTGGCTGTCAGCGAGGGTGGCAAGACGGTTTGGGTAAAGGGGGCGTTCAGGCCGGGCGCGATAGGGATCGATGCGGGTGAGGAGAACAGAGACGCCGTCACTTTTCAGGTTGGCTCCGGCTCCTATGACTTTCGCCTGGTCGAAGGATAGCTTGTAAAAGCAGAATCAAGCCTGAGAGGAATAAGGATGACAATGAAGATTGCAGTTGTGGGAACCGGCGGCGTTGCGGAGAAGAACTATCTGCCCTGCATCGTGGAGCGCGAGGATATCCAGCTCAGTTATCTGAACCGTACGCGCAGCAAGGCGGAAGCGGTGGCGGAGAAATTCGGCGGGCGCGTGGCGGCGGATGCGGCCGACCTGTTGGCGGACGAACCGGACACCTGTTTGATCTTTACCAAGGAGACGGACCGTCTCGACGCGGCCAATGCGCTGCTGCCTTACGGGCCGAAGCGGCTGTTTTTCGAGAAGCCTCTAGCGGCGCGGTATGGGCAGGCCGATGTCGTGGAGGAGGACTTCTTCGACGCGCGGGATATGCTGCAGGCGGCGCACGGCGCGGGCGTGGAGACGGCGATGGTGTTCAACTATCGCTTTTTCGATCAGACGAGGCTGGCGCGGGAGATCGTGGAGCAGGAGGCGTTCGGGCAGCCGGTGCATTTCACGGGAATGGTGCACTACAACTGCTGGAGCCACTGCATCGACCTGCTGCTGTATTTCATGGGGCCGGCGGCGAGTATCAGCGCGCAGGCGTCCTCGCCAGGCGCGGGCGCCGATGAAGCGCGCAACGTAACTGTGGCTGCGCGCTTGGCAAACGACGCCACCGGTACGCTTATCGGCACATCCGCCATCGATACCAAGCTTCCGCTCTACGAGTTGACCTTCGCCTATGAGCACGGGCGGCTGCGTATGCGGGACCTTGACGGCGAGATGGAGGTAATCAACTACCGTACGGGCCGCCATGAACGGCACAACCTGACGTTCGATATCTCGCGCTGGGACCAGTACCGGGCGTCGTTCGGTAAGGCGATCAACGCCTATCTGGACAGTGTGCGGGATGGGACGCCGCCGCCGATCCCCGGCTTGGCCGGGTTGCAGGAGCTGCAGTTTGAGGCGGGGATCAAGCGTGCGATCGCGAGCGGCGCGACGGTGGATTTGGAGGAGGTGTTTGGGTTGGGGGGGTTGTCTGAACTGTGATTTGCGGGATTAGGGGATGGGCTGTGATTCAACCCCTCCCTTGCTGTGAAGCATGACAACGGGAGCGTCCAGGCGCAGGACTGCCGATGTGAATTGACCTAGCTACAAAGAGAGGAGGCTCAGATGCTGCGAAGGAATAGTTTTGACATGTTTCGCTCTCTCTTTCTTGCAAGAGGGGCTGTTATCGTTCTGGCACTGTGGATGCCGTTGACCTTGGTCGCGGCATGTGTGCCGATACCGAGGGACCCCACAGCGATCCAAAAGATACCGACCGACACCTCCACGGACCGAGTGACACCAACCGCCCCCCTCACGGACCGGGATGTGTTGGTTGCGCTTTATCATTCCACGGACGGCGACAACTGGCTGAGGAGCGACAACTGGCTGACCGACACGCCGATCGGAAGTTGGTACGGTGTTGTTGCGGACAACGGTGTTCGCGTCATGGGACTGGATCTGCCCAATAACGGGTTGAGCGGGTCGATTCCGCCAAAGTTGGGCAGACTCACTGAACTGGAATGGTTGTCTCTTTCGGACAACCGGTTAAGTGGGTCGATTCCGCCGGAGCTAGGCAACCTCATCAACCTGGAATCGCTGGACCTCTATAACAACCGGCTGAGTGGGATTATTCCGCCAGAGCTAGGCAACCTCATCAACCTGGAATCGCTGAGCTTCAATAGCAACCTATTGCGTGGGACAATTCCGCCAGAGTTGGGTGGACTCGGTGAATTGGAATGGCTGGCTCTTTCAGACAATTGGTTGCGTGGGACAGTTCCGCCAGAGTTGGGCATGCTCACTGAGTTGGAATGGCTGGGTCTCTCCAATAACAGGCTGTTTGGGGTTATTCCGCCAGAGTTGGGCATGCTCACTGAGTTGGAATGGCTGGGTCTCGCCGATAACGGGCTGTTTGGGGTTATTCCGCCAGAGTTGGGCATGCTCACTGAGCTGGAATGGCTAGGTCTCTCCGGTAACGGGTTGACAGGGACGATTCCGCCAGAATTGGGCATGCTCACCAGGTTAGAGTGGTTGGGTCTCTCCGATAACGGATTGACAGGGACGATTCCGCCAGAATTGGGCATGCTCACCAGGTTAGAGTGGTTGGGTCTCTCCGATAACGTGTTGACAGGGACAGTTCCGCCAGAACTGGGCATGCTCACCAAGTTGGAGTGGTTGGGTCTCTCCAGGAACTGGTTGACAGGGACAGTTCCGCCGGAGTTGGGCGATCTCATTGACCTGAAAGATTTGTCCCTCTCCAGCAACAAGTTGAGCGGTTCGATTCCGTCAGAGTTTGGCAAGCTGATCAACCTGACCAGATTGGACCTGTGGGACAATGAGTTGAGCGGGCCGATCCCGTCAGAGTTGGGCAGGCTCACCAACCTGAAAGAGTTGCACCTCTCAGTCAACCAGCTGAGTGGGCCGATTCCGTCAGAGTTGGGCAAGCTCATCAACTTGAACGCGTTGAGCCTCTGGGACAACGAGTTGAGTGGGCCGATTCCGTCAGAATTGGGAGAACTCACCAACCTGAACGAGTTACACCTTTCAGGCAACCAGTTGAAGGGGTGCGTACCCGAAGTTTGGCGCAATGTAGAGGTGAGCGACTTAGAGAGACTAGATTTGCCGTTCTGTGACGATCCATAAGCCGTAATCTTCCGCAGAAATTTCAGTGGCATGACATCTTGCTGACCACTGAAACTAACGGACTCCACGACGGATTAGAATGTGCTATTCGCGTTCCATCTGGCTGCAATCGGCGACAACTGGCTGACAGACGGACAGATCGGTAAGCCGTACGGTTTTGTCACGGACAGCAGTAGTCGCGCAATTGGACTGGAACTGTCTGAAAACGGGGTGAATGGGACGATTCCGCCGGGGTCAGGCAAACCAAACGCAATAGAGTGGCTGTATCTTTCGGATCACGGGGTTATCGCGACGTTTCCTTTGCGATCGGCTAGGCGTTCTGGAGGAAGCTGGCGGCGGCGAGGATGAAGGCTGTAGCGTTGGTGGTTAAATTCATAGCAGTACTTGGGCGGGTTCAACGTCGCTCTAAGCAAGCAAAATGAGAGGATTCCGCCGGAGTTGGGAAATCCAATGGGTCTGGAGGAATTGTAAATCTGGGGAAACGCGCTGATTGGCCGAGCTCACCAGAGGCAGGCAAGCTCGCCAACTTGACGATGTTGGCACTCAATTTCAACTTGTTGGGGAAACTTTTCCGCCGGAATTGGGACAGTTCACTGATTTAGAATCATGGTCCCTCTCGAACAACCGGTTAGCCGGATACGTACCCCAAATCTGGCGACAAGCAATGTCCAACGACTTTGACGAACTTGGCATGCCTTTTTGCGATGCAAAGTGGATGTTCAGATAGAAATACCAGACAGACCGGTACGAGGTGCTAAGAATATCGGCCCACTTTAAGGGAATAAGACAGGAGGAGATCGAGGTTGAAAACACTTGCATCAAGACGCCCGGCTGGAGTTCTGAACGGTTTAGCGGTTGAGCCTCATTCTTTGGGGAAGTGTCTTTTCCTCCATTTGGCTCCCGGCATAGCAAACATTACAGCGATCTTGTTGGGATTGGCGACTTTTTGGAACCCGTCATTACCGCCGGAACTGATCTTCGGCGTATTCACAAACGTATTTGTGCTGATTCCCGTGCAGCTAGGCTACCTCTACTACCTGGCCAAAAAGCGGCACAACCCAGGGTGGTCGCTTGAAGGCATCGTTGTATACAATCAACCAGTCTCCTGGTCTCGCTATTTCATATGGGTGCCCGCGATCCTGGTGCCGACCGCCATTATCTTTGCCGCGTTTGAGCCGATCACCCTTTGGCTTGAAACTTTCGTTGGTTTCAGCGTCTTCACGAAATACCAAATGACAGGGGTTTCGGAGGTCGCAGGGATCGTTCTATTTGCGAACATCGTGCTCACCGGCATCCTCGTTCCCATAACCGAAGAGCTCTATTTCCGCGGGTATCTGCTCCCAAGAATGCCAAGCCAGTTCGGGCGCCTGAAGCCCGCCGCACACAGCTTGCTTTTCGCCATATACCATTTTGACACGCCCTGGATGATTCCGGTCCGCACGTTGGGCATCCTGCCGCTCATCTACACAGCCATCCACACGCGCAGCGTACGCCCCGGCACAGTTGCGCACTGCCTGGTCAATTTGGCGAACTTTTCCGATTCCATATCGAGGCGTATTGGGACCCCGTGAATGTGCGAGTATGGTCCTTCAAAGACGCAGGGGACGCCTAGCTAGACAAGGGAACTCGATTGGACAGTTGGGGCGCAAGCCCGTCGCTCGTACCGCTTCGGCAACCCTGAACCGAGCTATAGTCGGATTTGGTGGACGAAAGGGTTTCTGCCAGCCCGGTAGAGGGTCGCAGCGCTTAGACGGTGCGACGACTGGCTACCCCGCTTCCTGCAGCTCCGTCTTAGGCAGGTCCTTGGTCGGGTCGACGAAGGGGACGCGCACGACTTCGGCGTCGACGATGCCGTCGGCGGGGAGTTGGACTTTGACCTGGGTGCCGCGTCTCCAGTGGGAGCGGGGCATGACAGCCAGCGCGATGTTGGAGCCCTGGGCCGGGGACCAGAAAGCGCTGGTGACGTAGCCGACGTCGTCGCCGGAGTCGCTGTCCTTGACCAAGTAGAAATCCTCGTTGTACCAGACGATTGGCTCGCCGCCGACGCGTAGACCGACCAGCCGCTGATTCACGCCCTCCTGCTTGATACGGGTAAGCGCCTCTTTGCCGATGAAGTCCCCTTTGTCCAGGTCGACCTGCCAGCCGAGCCGCACTTCGTAGGGGTTGTTCTCGATATCCATGTCCTGGCCGTAGGAGAGGATACCCGCCTCCAGGCGGCGGATGTGGCTGGGCGCGATGACGCCGAGGTTGAACTCCTCGCCCTGTTCGAGAATGTAGGGCCAGACGTCGTCGGCGTGGAGCATGGCGTTGTGCAGGTAGATCTCGAAGCCGACCTCGGCGGAGAAGCCGGTGCGCGAGATTGTAACAGGGTGGCCGTTGACCGTGTCGTGGATCAGGCTGTAGTAAGGCATCTCGCGGACGTGGGGCCCGACCATCTTCTCCAGGAGCGCGGCTGACTTGGGGCCCTGGATCTGGACCGGTGAGACGTCGAGCTCGTGAATGTCAACGTTGAAGCGGCCGGATGAGTTGACGCCCTGCGCCCAGAGCAGTACATCGGAGTCGGAGATGCTGAACCAGAACTCGTCCTCGGCTACGCGCAGGAGCACCGGGTCGTTGATGATGCCGCCGTACTGGTTGCAGAGGATCACATAGCGGGCGCGCATGTTCGGCATCAGTGTGTGCACATCACGGGTGATGACATAATCGACGAAGGCGGCAGCGTCGGGGCCCTTGACCTGGATCTGGCGTTCGACGGCGACATCCCACATGCTGACATGCTCGGTGAGGAATTTGTACTCGGCGAGCATGCCGCCATCTTCGGGCTTGATGTAGGCGCGGGGGTGGTACTGGTGGTTGTAGGTGGTGTAGGCCCAGCAGCCGGCGGCCTTGGACAGGTGCCACCAGGGCGACTTTCGGATGCGGGTGGAGATGAGCATGCGGGCATCGCTGTTTCCGCTCTGGCGCAGGTTTATGGGCAGGCGGCGGTGCTTGAGACCGTCAATAAGTAGGGTTTGTGACATGTTGAGAAGCTCCGAGGTCAGTGGTCAGTGGTCAGTGGTCAGTGGTCAGTGGTCAGTGGTCAGTGGTCAGTGAATGATGGTCGGCGGGATGCTGCGTATCAGGCTTTCATTTTTGTGCCGCGCGGGTCGTAGAGAGGCTCTTTTGCGACCGTTGCGGGAAGACGATCTCCGAAGTATAGAATATCTACAGTGGTTCCCACATTGACATAATCGAGTGGCAGGTAGCCGTAGACGATGCCGCGGCCGATGGTGTGGCCGTAGTTGGCGCTCGTTACATAGCCCAGGACGCGGTCTGCGTCCATGATCGGCTCTTTGCCCATGACGACGGCGTCCGGGTCGTCCAGCGTCATGCAACAGAGCCTGCGGTTGGTCCCCTCGGCTCGGATATTGGTCAGCGCATCGCGGCCGATGAAGTCGCCTTTTGCCATACGCACGGCGAAGCCGATGCCGGCCTCGTAGGGATTGTATTCGGTGTGGATGTCCTGGCCCCAGAGCCGGTAGCCCTTTTCGAGGCGAAGCGAGTCGAAGGCGCCGCCGCCGGCCGCGAGGACGCCGAGCGGGCCGCCCGCCTGCCAGAGGATATCCCACAGGCGCAGGCCCTGTTCGAACGGGGCGTAGAGCTCCCAGCCGAGCTCGCCGACGTAGGAGATGCGCAGGGCCAGCACGGGGACCTCTGCGACCGTTATGCGTTGGGCGGTAAGGTAGGGGAAGGCCGCGTCGCTCAGGTCGTCTTCGCTGACGCGGCTGAGCAGGTCGCGGGCGTGCGGCCCCCAGAGGCCGATGCAGCACTGGCCCGCGGAAATGTCGGTCAAGATGGCCGAGCCGTCGCCGGGCAGATTCTCCTTCATCCAGTCGAGGTCATGGAGGCCCATGCCGCCGCCGGTCACGATCATGAAGCGCTCCTCGCCCAGGCGGGTGACGGTCAGGTCGCACTTGATGGCGCCGCGCGGGGTCAGCATGGCGGTATAGGTGATGGCGCCGACCGGTCTGTCCATGTCGTTGGCTGCCAGGCGCTGCAACGCTGCGAGCGCGGCGGGGCCGGTTATCTCGAATACGGCGAAGGGCGTCAAGTCGAACAGGGCCACCCGTTCCCGTGTGGCGGCGTGTTCGGCCGCGACCGCGGGCGACCATTCCTGCGCGGCCCAACCCTTGCGTGCTGCGCCGGCCACTTCGAGCGAACTGAGCAGTTCCAGGTTGGCGTCGTACCACTGGGGGCGTTCCCAGCCCGCGTTCTCGAAGAAGACGGTGCCCAGTTCCTGCTGGCGCGCGTAGAAGGGCGTCAGCCGCAGGTTGCGGGGGTGGGTCATCTGCTGGCGCGGGTGGATGATGTCGTAGACCTCGCGGTACTGCTGCGCGGCGCGGGCGCGGACATAGGGACGGCTGAGGGCGTGCGGATGGAAGCGTCTTATGTCGCACTCGTGCAGGTCGGTTGTGGGTTCACCTTCTACGATCCATTCGGCGACCGCCTTGCCCACGCCACCGGCGTGCGTGATCCAGACTGCCTGGGCCGACCAAAAGCCGGGCAGCTGGGGGGATTCGCCGAGCACGGGAAAGCCGTCGTTGGTGAATGAGAAGATGCCGTTGAGTTTGCGCGTCAGTTCCACATCTTTGAGGCTGGGCATCAGTTGGCCCGTTGCGGTCAAGGCGGCCTCGAAGTGGTCCGGAGGGAAGGGCATTTCAGCAGGGGGCATGCCATTGACGGCGCGGTCCGGGAGTTCGGCGGCGTCCAGCAGGAGCGGTTCGTGCAGGTAGGAGCCGATGCCGATGCTCTCGCCCTCTTGCCGGAAATACATCGCCTTGTCCTGGTTGCGCAGGAAAGGGAGCGAAATTTCCTCGGTCGCGCCAGCCAGTTCAGGCAGAGGTGTCGTAACGGCGTAGAGGTGTTGCATCGGCGACAGCGGAATGGGCACGCTGGCCATTCCTCCGACCTTGGGCGCCCAGATGCCGGTGGCGGCGACGACGAGTTCGGTCTCAATGTCACCGTGCGTTGTATGCACGGCGGCCATGCGCCCGTTGGCGATGCCGAAGCCGGTCACTTTGATGCCGCCGAAGAATTTGGCGCCGGTTCGCTCGGCTGCACGCGCCATCGCCTGTGCCGACCTGGTGGCCTTCGTCTGGATATCGGAGGGGACGTAGAGCGCGCCGTAGATGCGGTCGGTCAGGAGTGGGAAAAAGGCGCGCGCCTCGTTGGGGCTGAGCAGATGGCAATCCACGCCCCAGGCGAGGCCGTAGCCGTGCTTGCGTTTCAGGTCGGTGAGACGTTCGGGCGTCCAGGCGACTTCCATGCTGCCGACCTGGCGGGCGCAGGGCTCACCGTCAACTTCCATTTGGGTCCAGAGGTCGACGGTGTGGCGCGCGAACTCGGTCATTGTTTTGGAAGCGTTGATCTGGAAAACGAGGCCCGGCGCATGTGAGGTAGAGCCGCCAGTCTCGAACAGCGGGCCTTGGTCAACGACGACGATTTCGCGCCAACCGAGCTGCGACAGATGGTAGGCCACGCTGCAACCGGCGATTCCGGCGCCGATGACCACGGCCCGGGCATGCTTAGGCAACATCATACTCCCCATTTCTCGGTATTCGCATTCCAGTTACCGGCCACCGTTGGTCGGCGTCAGGCCATAATCTTCAGTTTCTCGTACGGGACGACCAGCCGCAGCGGTTTGTTGTTGAAGAAGCGCTCGATGTCGCGCACGATTTCCTCGACAAGGCGCATGCGGTTCTCGACGGTGTGGCCGGAAACATGGGGGGACAGGAAGACATTGTCGAGATCGCGTATGGGATGGTCGGGGGACAAGGGTTCCGGCTCGAAGACATCGATATAGGCGTTGAAGCGGTTCTTTTGCAGCTCGGCGAGCAGAGCATCCTGATCCAGCACCCAGGAACGCGCGGTGTGGACAAAGAGTGCGTCGTCGCGGATCGACTGGAAGTGAGCGCCGGTGATCATCTTCCTGGTTTCGGGGGTGATCGGGGCGTGCACTGAGATGATATCGGAATGGGCAAAGAGGTCTTCCAGGGAGACGCTGCGAACATCGAGCAGTTGAGCGTCTTCTTCGCTCAGATAGGGGTCGTAGACGGTCACATCGCAGCCAAAGGGCTTGAGCAGACCGATGACGCGGCGGCCGACCATGCTGGCGCTGACGAGCCCTACTTTTTTGGAATACAGGGAGTGACCGGGCCAGTTGTGAGCAGGTTTCCAGCCGCGTTCCTCCTTCATGACTTTTTCGTAGGGGAAGAGATTGCGCTGTCCGCTGAGCATAGCCCAGAGGGTGTACTCGGCGACGGACTCGGCAATTACGTCGGCGGCGCTGAGGAGGACGATACCGCGTTCGTGGCCGGATTCTGCCAGGCGGGTCTTAACCGAGCCGGCGGCATGGCCGACTATCTGCAGGTCGTCGGCTGCGGCGACATGTTCTTCGGTGATCTGGGGGGATCCCCAGGAGGTGACGACGACGGCGGCGCCCGGGATCATCTCGAGCAGTTCATCGTCTGTGTAGTTGCGATCCAGCTTGTTCCAGATCACGGTGCCCAGGCTCTCCAGTATGGAGACAGCCTCCGGGGAGAGGATATCTTCGGAGAGGCCAGTCGGGGGCAGATAGAGGATTTTTCGTTCTTGGGTCATGCGAGAGTGTCAGCCTTTCACGCCACTGAGTGAGATGCCGCGGATAATATAGCGCTGCATGAGTATGAAGACGAGCAGGGTCGGCAGGAAGCCGAGCACCGCGCCCGACATATCCAATCCTGCATCTCCGCCGGAGCGCGCGACAGTACCAAGACCGACGGTAAGGGTGCGCATATCCGATTTGGATGTGACAATCATGGGATAGAAAAATGAGTTCCAGTTGCCCATAAAGCGCAGGACGGCCAGCGTCGCCATAGCGGGCACGACCTGTGGCATCAGCACCCGCCACCAGGTCTGCCAGAGATTGGCGCCATCGATAGTAGCGGCATCGTCATAATCACGGGGAATGCTCAGGTATGCCTGGCGCATCAAGAAAGTACCGAAAATAGATGCAAACCAGGGACCGATCAGAGCCGTGTAGGAGTTCACCAGCCCCAATTGCGAGAGAACGACAAATTGCGGCACGATCAGAGCTGTATCGGGCATGATTAGAATGCCCAGAAAAAGCGTAAAGATAACGGTTTTGCCCCAGAAGTCGCCCCTGGCAAAGGCAAATCCGGCCATGCTAGACGTGATCACGCCGCCCAAAGTTGATACGAACGCGACGTAGACACTATTGAAGAGCCAGCGCAACGCATCTGTCCTGGCAAAGAGTAGCTGGAAATTCTCCAAAGTAATCGGCGTTGGGATCAGTTCGACTGGGAAGGTGATAAAGCGGATATTCTCAGTCAGGGATACCGAAATCATGATCAGAAACGGCCCAACGGTTGTGAGCGCCACCACCGTCATCGCTATATAGATGAGCGTCTCTCGAATCGGGTTGCGTTTTTCGACTGATGGGCTGCTGGTTTCGGAAACAGACATCTGGAGAGCTCCATTGGATCGTTCCAAGACAGAGAGTCGGGCGCCGGTCTCTTTCGACAAGGGCTATCCCCGATGACCGGCAATTCTCCTTACAGATCAGCTAATATATGTCTTCACCAAAACGCAGGTATCGGGATTGAATCAGGGCGACGATCAGAATGATAACAAAGAAGAGGATCGACAACGCGGACGCGTAACCGAAGCGGCCAAAGTTGAAGGCTTCGCTGTAGATTTGGTAGACCACTGTCGTCGTCGCGTTGACTGGCCCGCCGCCCGTCAAGATGAAAATTGAACCGAAGACCTGCAGCGCGCCAATGGTGGCGATCACGATGATAAAGGCTGCGGTCGGGCGCAGCAGTGGAATGGTAACGTAACGGTGCAGGCGCCATCCGTTGGCGCCATCCACTTTGGCGGCATCATAGAGTTCACTGGGGATGGCCTGCAGACCGGCCAGCCAGATGACCATAAAGTAACCAAACGCCTCCCACAGGCTGATGCCGACAATGCTGGGCATGGCCTGATTCACATCGATCAGCCATTTCTGGGGCGGAATGCCGACAAGGCCGATGAGGAAGTTGATGGGGCCATCGGGACGCGGCGAAAGGAAGCGACGAAAGATCAAGGAAAGGACAGCCACTGACGTTATATTGGGAAGAAAGTAGAGGGCGCGAAACGCCTTCATACCCCGCAACGGCCGGTTTACCAGCACCGCAACCCCAAGTGAAACCGCCACCAACAGGGGGATATACATAGCCGTAAACCAGACTGTGTTGAGCATGGCCTTGTGGAGCTTGGCATCACTCAGCATACGCACAAAGTGCTCGAGCCCCACAAATTCACGCGTCGAAAGCAGGTCGGTCTTCAGGACGCTGTAACGGAACATCGAGATCCAGGGGACAAGATTGAATACGAGGAAGATTACGGTGTTGACGATGATAAAGGGATACCAAGGCAGGGAACGCCGTAATCTTCTGAGGAATTGGGAGGTTGCACGCTGGGATGGGCTCGCAGCGGCCATGATCAGTTTCTCCATTCCGAACGAAAAACCGCAGAGATGCTGAGATGGGAGGCTGTCCCGCTTCTCAGCATCTCTGCGATCTATGTTGGGCTTATTTTGGCGGAGATGGCTCCGCTAGCCATATTGTTCCAACAGGAGCGCATCGATCTCCGTCTTGATGGTCTCCAACGCTTCTTCGACTGTGGCCTGCCCAAGAATGGCGGCCTGGAATTGTGGGCCGGCGACAACCTTGCTCTCCTGCCAGAGGGTATTGGTGTCGACACCGGCGAACAGCAGCGGTCCGAAACGGTCTACGTAGGCGGCTGTGCAGGGGGCAGGATTCCAGATATCCCTGGATTTGCTGCCGACCGGCGTGGTGCCTGCGAGGTTGGCGCGTGTTCCGACCTGTTCCGGCATAATCATGTGTTTGACCCATGTAACGGCAGCATCAACCGCATCGCTTTGGCTTGTGACGGCCCAGCCCTGGCCCGAAACGATGCCGGAAACTGCAGTAATTGAGCTGTCCATGCTGCGGGGGTGGCCGATTACGTAGTCCAAATCCGGGTTTGCTTCAACGTCTTGAACGCAGGCTGCATCTTCTCTGCGCGCGGTCACCTGTTCCAATGAAAGCCAGTAGTCGGGCAGGCCACCCTGTTCATCGACGCTGCCGATGGCGTATTCCAGCGGGACCCAACCCTCGTTGAACTCTTTGACCCAGCGGGTCAAGGAATCGATGACGGGCTGTTCAAGGAAGTTGGAATCGGTGCGGTCGTCCGTATACACTTGGCCGCCCGCTTCATGTACGGTAACCAGGAATCCACCCCAGCTGAAGGTGCTGAGGCTTTCCAGATACCAGTTCTGTTCTGCGGCCTTCTCACCTAAGGCATAGAGTTCGTCCCAGGTCTCGAATGCGGCGGTGGCGGGGTCATAGCCCAGTTCTGACAGCAAGCCGCCGTTGTAGGCGATGCCATTGACTTCGGCTTCGATCAGAGGCATGTACAGAACACCGTCAAGGCTTGCCGCTTCGACTTCGGCGGCGGTGTAGTCGGCCAGATCCTCTGCAGACAGATGATCGTCAAGACCAAGGATCACGCCTTTTGTGATATAGGCCGGCACCGTATCGGTGGTTGCATCCCAGATATCGGGCGCCTCGCCGGCTGCGGCCGCGGCGTAGAGTTTCTCGCGACGGCCACCCCAGGGCTGTACCTCGACCTGCGCCATGATGTCAGGATGGGCTGCATGGAAGCCCTCATTCAGGGGGTCATAGACGATGTCCCCGTCATTTTCCGTGCGGGGATAGGCCCAAATGTCGATGGTCGTAGTAGCCATCCCTGCATCACCGCTATCGGCTGCGGGCGCGGTCGGGGCTACACAAGCCGCCAAAGCCGAAGTAACGGTCACGCCGGCTGTCAACTGCAAGAACTTACGTCGACTCAATACTGATTGCTTCATAGTTCTCTCCTCAGTGAAGTTTATGGGTACTTTCAACCGCGAGTCCAGAAAAGGGGGCACATGAACTCTTTTGTGGCTTTGGTGCGAAAGGGGACTGTTGAGCGAGTATACCACGTCTTTGAGAGATGGGAGAATCTTCAGAAGTCGGTATTGGCCTTGTTGCCGAAGATGTCTCACAAGCCCGGACGGCGTCATTGGCTCAAGTGATCGGCCACCTTTGCGCGCGCCACAGTCTCCTGCTCGCCGTTGATCAAGTTTTTGACGGTGACGGTGCCGGCCGCCATCTCGTCTCCGCCTAACAAAAGGGCAACCGGGATGTTGCGATCTTCGGCATATCGGAACTGCCGACCCAGGTTGTCGTTGTCAGGGTAGAGATCGACGCGCAGACCGGCCTCCCGCAGCGCATGTGCCAACTCTACGTTTTCGGCCAGTGTCTCGCGGTCGAAATTGGTGATCAGTACCTGGGGTTGTCCGGCCAGTTGTTGCGGGAAGAGGCCGCGCTCCTCCATGATCAGGAGGATCCGTTCCAGGCCCAGGCTGAAGCCGCAGGCGGGGATCGAGCGGTTGCTGAACATGCCGATCAGATCGTCGTAACGTCCGCCGGCACCGCCGGAGCCGCTCAAGGTGGGGAATTCGATCTCGTAGATTGGGCCGGTGTAGTAGCTCAAACCGCGCGCCAGGTAGGGGTCGATGAGGATGTGGGCGCCGGCCGGGCCTGTCTGCGTCAGCGCCACCACATTTTTGAGTTCAGCCACTGCCTGCGCGCCGTTGGTGGAGCCTGCCAGCCTTTCCTCCAGCCAGCAGAGCGCGGCGTCCGTATCCTCCGGGGCGGCGGCCATGAGTTCCAGAAGGGCTGTCGTTGCCTCTTGATCGAGGCCTCGTGCGCCCAGCTCCTTTTCCACGCCTTCCAGGCCGATCTTATCCAGTTTGTCGACGGCCACGAGTGCGTCCGACTCCAGTTCTGCGGGCACGCCGGTCACCTCCATGAGGCCGCGCAGCACGCCGCGATGGTTGAGGCGCAGCCGGAATCCGGACTCGTCGCGCCCGCGGAAGCCGAGCTCCTGCAGGACCTGGGCGCCGGCGTTGAGAACCTCGGCTTCGACCAGCTGGCTGGAGGAGCCGACCACATCGAGGTCGCACTGGTAGAACTCGCGGAAACGGCCCTTGGCGGGGCGGTCGGCGCGGTAGACGGGCGCGATGTGGTAGCGTTTGAAGTAACGGGGCAGTTGATTGCTGTATTCGGCGACAATGCGGGCGAGCGGCACGGTCAGGTCGTAACGCAGACCGGCGTCGGCGATTTCGTCTTCGGTGGGGGTGTGGGCGAGCGCCCGTTGCAGCTTGGCGCCGCGCTTGGCGACGCGGAAGATCAGCTGATCGCCCTCTTCGCCGTATTTGCCGAGCAGGGTATCCAATCGTTCCATGACCGGTGTGTCGAGCGGTTCAAAGCCGTAGCTTTGGTAGACGCGTTCGATCACATCGATGACGTAATTTCGGCGCAGCACATCCAGGGGGAGGAAGTCGCGTGCGCCGCTGATCGGCTTGGTTTGAAATCGGGCCACTGAGGATTCTCCTGGTTTGGTGCGCTGACAGAATGAAGTGTCAGCGCGTTCAGCAGCATATTACACGAAGAGACGGGGGGATAGAAAGTATTGGGGAGGGGGGATGCGCTCTATTCCAGTCCACTTTTCAGCACGTCGCGGTAGGCGGCGATGCGGGAGCGGCGCAGGTCTCGTTTATGGCCCAGGAACGCTTTGACTGATTCGCTGGCTAACTGCAGACGGAATTCGGCCAGCAGATAGCGCCGCAACAGCTCTGCCCACAGGGGGCCATGCCATTTGCGGGCGTAACGCACCTTGCTGCGGTTGAAGAGGATGTGGCGCTGGGCGCTGATCTGGCCGCTGCTGCGGCCCTCTGCATGGATGACGATAGCGGCCGGGTCGTAGACGACGCGCCAGCCGGCATGCTTGATGCGGCGGCAGAGGTCGGTCTCTTCACTGTACATGAAGAACTGCGGATCGAATCCGCCGAGCGCGGCCAATACATCGCCCCGTACGAGCAGCGCGGCGCCGACGAGCCAGTCGACATCCTGGCGGGAGTCGGCCGGCCAATTGGCGAGGTGATAGCTGCGGGTCCATGGATTGCGGGGCAACAGTTGCTCCAGCCAGGTGCTCTCGAAGAAGCCGGTGAGGGGGCCGGGGAAACGCCGGCGGTTGCTCTGCAGCGCGCCGTCCGTGTAGCGCAGTTGCGGTCCGATTGCACCGATCGTTTCGTCTTCGTTTATGCCGTTGTAGAGCGCCCACAGGCTGCCACGAAGGAGTTCAGTGTCGGGGTTGAGGAGGTAGATGAAACGGGCCTTGGCATCGGCGCGGTGAGACGCGTCCTTTGCTGGATCACTGACGGGCTGATTGGAGACTTCTCCTGTGGTGACCGGCGGCGGCAGGGGGTCGAACCCCATCGCTTGCAGCGCGCGGTTGTTGCCGCCGGTGAAGCCCAGGTTTTCGTCGCTGAAAATCGTCTGCACCCAGGGGAAGCGGCTTGGCAACAGAGAGGTCGTGGCGTCTTCGCTGGCGTTGTCGAGCACCACGACCTGGAGGGTGGCCTCGTTGCGCGGTCCGAAGCGGCGTACAGGGGTCGAGGAGTGGGAGTCGTTTGAGCGCTCTTTTCGTTCTGCGCGTCCTTCGTCTATCGGTATACTCTGCTGTTCGATCGAAGTAAGGCAGGCGCGCAGATGGTCCCAGACGTTCCAGGAGATGATCACGATCACCAGGTCGGTCGGCGGCGGTCTACTGTCCGTTTGCGGGTGGGCCTCGCCCCCAGGATGAGCCCTGTTGCTGGCGGGGTGTGCTCGACCACTAAGTCGTTGAAGCATCGCGTTCATGGATGGCTAGAGGGCCGATTGCCGGAGGTAGTGCGGACGTTTTCGCTGATCTCTGGCCGCTGGCCGGCCCGGTTCAGCTACTGCGCTGCACGACAAAGGCGCAGAGGCCGAGAAGCGATCGCTGGCAGAGGTTTTCATTGAAGGGAGCCAAGTCGTGAACCGCGTGATCGAGAAAGCCGAGCGCTTCCTGGTGGGCAGCCTCGATGGCGCCGCTGGCGCGCACGGCCTGAACGATTTCCTGCACGGTTGCGGACAGGATGCCGGGGTCGCCGTCATCGGCGCGCTGCCTGGCGTGAAGCAGCCGGCTCACCAGTTTCTGCGGCTGGGGCAGTTGGCGCAGGTAGTAGAGGAACGGCAAAGTCAAGGTGCCCTGGCGCAGGTCGCTTCCCACCGGCTTGCCGAGGGTGGCGTCGGTGCCGACGAAATCGAGGATGTCATCTACGATCTGGAAGGCCATCCCGAACTGATAGCCGAAGGATTTCAGTGCCGTGACATGATCCGGCGGCAGGCCGACCAGAACTGCTGCGGCTTCGGTGGCCGCGCTGTAGAGGCTGGCCGTTTTGGCATAGATGCGATCGTAGTAGGCTTGGCGGTCCTGGTAAAAGTCGTTGCGATCGGAGAGTTGGCGCATTTCGCCATCGACGATAACGCGCAGGGTATCGCTGAAGATGTTAATAACGCGCACGTTGCCGGTTTCGGCGGCGAACTGGGCGGAGCGGGCGAACATATAGTCGCCGGCGAGAACCGTAGCCCCTGCGCTCCACGAGGCGTTGAGCGTGGGTGCGTCACGGCGCAGCAGCGCGCCGTCGATGACATCATCGTGGACGAGTGTGGCGGTATGCAGCATCTCCACAGCAGCGGCGAGGGCGATGAGCGCATGCGGGTCACGTTCGCCAGCCGGGATTCCATTTGCTCCGTCTGTATGGGAGCGGGGGCTGTTAGGGTCGGGGCTTCCCCCTTGCAGCCCTGCAGCCAAGAGCGCCAACGCCGGCCGCAGCCGTTTGCCGCCCTGTCCGATCAGTTCAAGAAAGGCGTTGGCCAAGGGCGCAAACACGTCGGCGTCAACGCTCTTCATTTTCTCTTCGACCTGCTCGAGCGGCGCGCGCACCGGGGCCAGCAGGGCGGACGCGCCCTGGGGCGTCAGCAGCGCGCGACGGAATTTCTCCTGCGCCAATGTTTCGCGCGCGCTGAGTGTACGCGAGCGCGGCATCATCGGCGGCATATCCTGCGCCAAGGGTCTCGGTTCCGTATTGGTGAGCTGTTCGACTTGAACCTGGTCAACCATGAAATACCGTCACAAAACGTTGATAGGGCGAGCTCAAGCAGGTAAATCCAGCGGTGCGGCGAACTACGATGGACAGCCGGCAGTCATCGTGGCTGTTTCCGGCTGCTGGTCACCGGCCAGCGGTGCAAAGAGCGAGCGGGCGACAGCGGTCGTGCGGGCAGCTATTTCCTCTACTGGCACAGCCAGCAGTTCGGCCAGCCGCGCGGCCACCAGGGCAACATAGGCGGGTTCATTGCGTTTGCCTCGAAATGGATGCGGCGTCAGCCAGGGGGCGTCCGTTTCGAGCAGCAGGTGATCCAGGCACAGTTGCGGCGCCAGGTTGTGCAGGTCGTGGGCGTTCTTGAATGTGACCGGACCGCCCAGGCCGATGGCGAAGTTCCAACTGGTCGCCACTTGCGCGAGCGCGGCGTCGCCGGAGAATGCGTGCAGTACGCCCCAGAAGGGGCGCTTTGCCAGTGGCGAGTTGCGGGTTCGTGCGCTGGCCGCCCAAGCGTCCAGGATGTGCGCCAGATCGGTCGATGCTTCCCGGTTATGGATGATCACGGGCAGTCCCAGTCCGGCGGCCAAGTCGAGCTGTGCCCGAAATGCCTGGGCCTGTTTTGGGCGGGGGACAGTCTCCCAGTGATAGTCCAACCCGATTTCTCCGATGGCGACAACTTTGGGATGCTCGGCCAGCGCGGACAACTTTGTCAGCGTCTGTTCACTGAAGTCAGCGCTGCTGTTGGGGTGGATACCCACCGCAGCGTACACCTGCGGATGCAGGTCGGCCAGCGCGATGGCCTGCTGGCTGTGGACCAGATCGATGCCGGGGTTGACGATCATGCGCACCCCTTGCGTTTGTGCCCGCTCGAGTACGGCGGCCCGGTCGGCATCGAACTGCTCCAGGTCCAGATGGCAGTGGCTGTCGACCAGCGTCGGAACAGTCATTTGCGCTCAAATAGGGAAGTGGAAGCGCATCGGATCGGAACTTGTGTCACTTTCGAGCGGAGTTGCATTCGACCTTTTTCCGGCATACATTGTTTGTTAATTTTATCACATAGTACCACTGTATGAAAGCTTGTCAGACGTCTGAAAAGCTAACGAGATGAACGGGAAATTGGTAGGCGTTCCCGCTGCTACAGGCCCGCCAGTTTTTGGCCATCAGCAAGGATCGCCGCCACTTTGTCCTTGCGGGTCGTCTCCGTGTAGATCCGGATCAGCGGTTCGGTGCCGGAGAAGCGCACAAGCAGCCAGCCCCCATCCTCCATCAGGAATTTGTAGCCATCGACAGTGATGCGTTCGGTGATGGCGATGCCACCCAGGGTACGCCCGTTGATATCGACGCTGTCGAGTGTTTGCTGGGCGGCGGCCTTCATTTCGGCGCCGGTCAGACGGATGTCGATCCGGTCGTAAAAGTGCTCGCCGACTTTCTCGAAGAGTAGCTGAAGCAGCTCGGTCGGCCTCTTGCCGGTGCGCACCATCAGGTCCAGCAGGCAGAGATTGGACAGGATGCCGTCGCGTTCCGGTACGTGGTCGCGGAAGGCGTAGCCGCCGCTTTCCTCGCCGCCGATGAGCGCGTTGTGTTCCACCATGGCCGGCGCCACGTATTTGAAGCCGACGCCGGTCTCTACCAGGGGCACGTCGTAGGCCGCGCAAAGCTTATCGAGCATCGAGGTCGTGCTGAGGGTTTTGACAATCGCGCCGCGTTCGCCGCGAATCTCGAGCAGATAGTAGGCGAGCAGCCCGTAGACGCGCAGTTGGTCGACGAACTGGCCGTTCTCGTCGCCGAAGCCGCAGCGGTCTGCGTCGCCGTCGAGAATACAGATGCAATCGGCCTCGACGGAGCGGGCGACGGCCAGGCCGGCGTCGACGTTGGGGGGGATCGGTTCGGGGCGGGCCATTTCGGGAAAGATCGGGTTGCGCTGCGCGTGGATTTCGATGACTTCGGTTTTGCCTCCGCCGAGGATCTCGGTCAACCAGCCGGCGCCGTTTCCCCACATGCTGTCAACGACGATCTTGAGGCCGGCGTCGCGGATGCGGGTGACATCGATCAGGTTGGTCAGATGGGCGAGATAGGCGGCCTGGGGCTGAAGATAGCTTACGGTGCCTTCAGCCAGGGCGGCGTCCAGAGGCGTGCTGCGGACTCCGCTCGTATCGGGAATACGGGCTTCGATTTCGGCCAGTCCGTCCGGCGGCACCGCGCCGCCGCTGGCGTCGCGCACTTTGAAGCCGTTGTCCTCGGGCGGATTGTGGCTGGCGGTGATGTTTACGGCGCCAACGGCGTTGTTGTCGACGGCGGCGAAGCTGATCACCGGGGTGGGCGCGGCCCCGTCGATCAGGAGGACCTGGAGGCCGTTGGCAGCCAGCACCTCTGCCACCGCGGCGGCGAAAGACTCGCCCTGGAAGCGTTTATCGTGTCCGACGACGACCGTTTGGGAGGCATAGCCCCCGTCCAAAAGCCAGTTGGCAAAGCCTTGGGCACAGCGGCGCACATTGGCAAAGGTGTAGTCATCGGCCATGCGTCCGCGCCAGCCATCGGTGCCAAAGCGTATTTCTGTCATGTAGATTCCTTCGGTTCCGGAGATTCTTTTAACTAAGTGACTGTCTGCTCAGCGGGGGACATTCTGACCCGGCAACACAGACAGCCATGATTATCTACTACAAGACGTAAGCCTACTGCATAACAGGGGAATGGGCAAGGAATGGGCGTTAAATGGAGCCGGGCCGGGTAGGGCCTTGTGTGACTTTTTTGCTTGCTGCGGATACGCGTGTTCGGCTATTATGACATCTGTCCCCGCAACCGATTGGCGGCATTTTTGAAGGGTCAGGCTACCGTTGAAGACTTGCATAAGAGTAGGGCGGAGCGCTATTGAGAAATACCGGCCCCAAGTACTTTCAATTCTGGCTATGGGATTGGGGGGGTCAGTTGCTGTTGGTATTCTCTACGTGCTCAGTGTTAATTATCCCGATCTGATTCCGCGTTGGCCTGGCGGTATGCTGGTGTTTCTACTTCCCTGGTGGATAGGTGGGACGATTGGTGTAGCTTGTTTCGGCCCATTCAAGGTATATGCGACGAAGGGAACAAAAAGGCGCGAGTGAGGGTCAGCCGTTGACTCAGGCGAGATTAGGAGGGCAGGATTGAATTCAATTTCGGAGTGTCGCCTTTCGGATCATACGGTACAGTGAACTCCGAATCGCGGCAGAGGGTATTGACCGACCGGCCATGGCGCCTTCCTTTCATTCCCGATCCGTAGCAGGTCTGGCGTGAAACAGAGAGGAGGAAAAAGTGAGATTTGCCTTTTCTCCCTCCCCGGGTCGGCCCCTGCCGTCTAGTCCTGTTTGCGCCCGATGAACAGCCCTTCTTGCAGGTGAAAGAGCGTGCGGCCGTCCTCGCTGCGGGGATGGAGGAACTCTTGCGCCTCGGGCGGGCCGTGCCCGAGGAGAGCCCGCAGGTAGGACTGCATCACTGGACCGTGGCGTGCAGCCCAATCTTCGAAGACCATCTGTTTTTCGAGGATTTCGTGCTGGGTCAGTTCCAGGCCGGCCTGCGAGTAGCCTTCCAGCCACTCTTCGGTGCTGAGGCAGCGGCCGTGGCTGGGGTCGCGCAGTTTCTCGAAGGCGTTGACAAAATCGCCGGCGACGCCCGCTGGTACGACGTTATCCACGACCGCCAGGATGCCGCCGGCGCGCAGCACGCGCACGGACTCGCGCAGGAAAGCGCCGACGTCAGGGAAGTGATGGGGCGCGATGCGGCAGGTGAGGAGATCGAACTGGTCGTCTGCATAGGGCAGGTTGTCGGCATCGGCGTGCTCGACGGTTACGTTGTCGATGCCGCGTATCGCGGTCTGCTCGCGGGCGACGGTCAGCATCTCCGGCGTGATGTCGGTTGCTCGCACGTTGGCGACGTGGGGGGCGAAGGCGAAGGCGGTGTGGCCGGCGGCGGTGGCGATGTCCAGCGCCTGCCAGTGCGGTTGCGGCTCGACCAGCTCGACCAGCCGTTGTAGACTGGCGCCCTTGGCGTGGGGCCGGCTGGTGATATAGGTCCGGGCATGGGCGCCGAACTGCTCTTGCACTGATCTCTTGTCCATTTGTCCTAGGCCTTTCTGTCAGTTCTGGTCGAACTTCCCTGAACGAGCCTCTTGTATTGCCTTCAGCAATGATTTGTGGACGCCCGGCTGGCCGTTGCTGGCGATGATGCTATGGTCGGTCAGGCGGAAGGGCGCGCCGGCGTAGTTGGTGACGAGGCCACCCGCCTCGTTCACGAGCAGGACGCCGGCCGCGACATCCCACGGTTGGATCCATCCCTCCCAGTAGGCTGAGAAGGCGCCGGCGGACACGTAGGCCAGATCGGCCGAGGATGCGCCCATGCGCCTTACGCCGCGGCAGATCGGCATGATGCGGGCGAATTCGGCGGCGTTGTTGTCCTCGTTGACCGCGCGGTGGTAAGGGAAGCCGGTTGTGAGCAGCGCGTCCGCCAGCGAGGATGCCTGGCTGACCTGCAGGCGCTGCTGTTCGCCATTCTGCCGGCGGAGAAAGGCGCCCTGGCCGGCCTGCGCCCAGAAGAGATCGAACTGCGGCAGGATCAGCGAGAGTCCGAAGAGAGTCTTCTCACGGTGGATGAGGGCGATGTTGATGCCGAACCAGGGCACGCCGGCGGCGAAGTTGATCGTGCCGTCGATGGGATCCACCAGCCAAAAATACTCGTCATCCGGCTGTTCATCGCTTTCTTCGCCCCAGAAGCCGAAATTGGGTGTGAGGGAGGCCAGACGGTCGCGAATCAGCGTCTCGCAGGCGAGGTCGGCTTCGGTGACCAGGTCATTAGGGGTTGACTTGGAATGGATAGAACGCAGGCCATCCTGTTGCATCGTCAGGGCCAGTTCGCCGGCCTGGCGGGCTAATTCGAAGAGCGGAGTTTTCGCGACCGGCATCTCCTCGTCCTGGCGTTGCGTCTGTTTTGCAGGTGCCGTGGAGGTCACCGCTACATCTCCTCGCGATAGTGGAGGCCGCTTCGCTGCTTTTCCAGCATGGTGGCCTTACGGATCATTTCCCGCACGCCCATGGGATCCTTGACGTTGTGGAGTGTGAATTCAGGATGACTGGGATCGGCGCTGGTGATCGTGACATCACCCACGTTCAGTGCCCTTTCGCCGAGATGCTGGGTCACCGAAGTATCGCGTACGCGCACCAACTCTATCTCGTGGTAATTGCGGCCAAGCAGACCACGAATTAGCCGTACCCGTTGGGTAGTCAGTTCATAGCGGGTACCGATTGAAAGGTAGGGCCGGCCTGACCAGAGCAGTTCCTCGGATTCGAGGTCGTCGGTGGCGGCCTCGGAAGAATACGCTGCAGGGGATTCCGATTCACTTTCCTCAGGGCCACTCGCGCGCGATTCTGTGGCGGTGAAGGGATGATCGGCTTCGGTTTCCACCTCATCGAGAACGGCAAAGACGCCGTCGGCCAGCGCGTTGACGATGGCTTGCAGCTGGGCTTGAGGAATTGCGGTGATTTCGACATCACTTTGGGCCAGCGACTGATAAAAGCGGGCAGTTACTGCTTGACGCACAGACTGTTCGTCCATAGAGGGTTTCTCCGACGTAGAGCGCATCACCATTTTTTCGCGCTTCCTGTTTTCAGTTGCCAGATGAGCGACTACCAAGAGCAGAAAACGGTACAGTGCGGTTATGATAGTGCTTGGGCAGACAATGAGCAAAGAAACGCCGTAACTACAAAGCCATATACAGTGTCTGTCGCGGCCAGCCGGTGGTCTCCGCCGCGGTTCAGGCTAGCTGATTGCGGATGCGGTTGGCAGCCGCCAGGTTGGATGTGACGCACTGCCGGCATGACGCAGTGGTGGGTAGACAGAGGGGGGCGTTGCGGGGGCGCAGCCCCTGCACAAGGGAGGGCCGAAGGCCCGACCGCCCAGAACTGCAGTGGTCGGTGGTCGGTGGTCAGTGGACTGAGACTGCAGGTGGGGTAGGAGACATTGTTGGCTAGACACGTTGCTGGAGCGGCACTGCTGGAATGCGCACACACGGTCGGTGAGCAATGGTTTTGGAGGGGGGCGTTGCGGGGGCGCAGCCCCTGCACAAGGGAGGGCCGAAGGCCCGACCGCCCATATGCAAGGAAAGAGTATGGAGGGGTGAGGAGTGACCAAACAGATTCGCTCGAATCGTTCGGGGTTGTGAGTCGATTGCGGCTGAGCAATTTGGCAACGCCAGAACGGGCTGCGTTGGAAGAGGTGGTCGTCTGTGGAGATCGCCCGCGCTTTGGGGGGAGGCGTACAGGTGATGTATGATCGTTATGCGTTACGAGCCTGGTTCCGGACTGCGGAAAGACAACAGCGGGCGCGGCGACGCTGCATTATTCAGAGAGCGGCTCTGCGCTGGATCATCAGAGCTTTTGGCACTTAAGAAAGGACAGGACTGTGGACATCACCTGGTATGGTTTCTCCTGCTTTCGTCTGCGAGAGCGCCGCGTTACCGCGATCTGCGACCCGTTAAGCAGGAAGGCCACGGGCATCCAGTTGCCCAAGATGCAGGCCGATATTGTGACCATCAGTAATGACTCGTCAGCCCAAGTTCAAGATACAGGTGTCGGCGGCGGGGAGCCGAAGATCCTGCACAGCCCTGGTGACTACGAGGTGAAGCAGGTGCTGGTGACAGGCCTGTCGACCTCCCTGAACGGTACACGGAACGTCGTCTTTTTTCTGGACTTCGACGGCCTGACAGTCGGCCATTTGGGAGAGCTGGGACAGGTCCCGGCCAGCATCGGCGGGGAGGAGCTGGGCGATATCGACGTGCTGCTGGCGCCTGTGAGCGGACCGCATATTCCGGACGTTTCGCGTATTGCCGAGGTGATCAGCCAGCTGGACCCGCGCATCGTCGTACCGATGCAATACCGCCACGAGGATCTGCGCGGCGAGTTGTCTGAATCTTTGGAGCCGGTGGACCGCTTTCTCAATGAGTTGGGTATCAGCGATCCTGAAGTGACGGATACGCTCAAGCTGACGAAGAGCAGTCTGCCGGAGGAGACGCAGGTGGTGCTTCTGCGCCCGACTGGAGCGGCCCGCTCCGGATAGTTGCGGTTGCCGGTCCCCGGCAACCGTGCAAGACGCTTCGAATAATTCCTGCAACTACCAAGCCATATACAGTGCCTGTCTTAGGCAGCTCTTCATCCCTGCCGACATTCGGGCTATCTGATGGCGTATTCGGTTGGCGGCAGCCACGTTGGTGGAGCGGCACTGCTGGAATGCGCACACAAGGTCGGTGAGCGATGGTTTTGGAGGGGGGCGTTGCGGGGGCGCAGCCCCTGCACAAGGGAGGGCCGAAGGCCCGACCGCCAAAATTGCAGAGGACCGTGATCGCAAACTGTCAGGGCACCAAGGCGCGGCTGCTCTGCATGGTCGCGCATTGTGGATGGATGCGTTGTACCTATTTCCTCTAATTCTGCCCGGCAGAGGCGCGCCAACTGAATCTTCGCTGCAGCCATGCCTTCAACAGCACGGGGCGAAGTTGGCGCCAGTTGTCGTTCAGCTCGTGCCGGACTTCGTCGCCAAGATGCTCCGGGCGGGGAGCATAGCGGAACTGAACGTAGATTTCGATGATACGGCGGATGAACGGGCTGCCCTGGGGAAGACCCTCTGCAAGTTGGGCCTCGCGTTCATAGGGCGTCAACGCCTGCTCGGCGGGCGCCCGCCGCAGAATCTCGCTCGGCATCTGCTGCGGGTTTGGGACATTCGGCGAACGTGAGAGAACTTGCGGCTGCCGCTGGCGCAGCGGCATCTTCAGCCGCGCAGTCCAGTTCAGCAGCCGTTCATAGTAGATTTGCGGTTCCTGCAAAAAGGCTTTGGGACCCTGATACATGCGGCGGCGCAGTAGCCAGACGCCCGCAATAAGTGTCAAAATTACTACGGCCAAACTGGTTGTGACGAGAGGGGAGCGAGTTTGGAGGCCGCCGATACCCGTAACCGGGCCGGCGATGTCCTGGGGAAACTCTTCTTCAAAGTCCAGCGCGTCATCAAACAGAAAATCCTCGTCTTCGAGTGAGATGTCATCCATACCGGGGATCAGCCCGCTGTCCTGGAGCTCTGCTCCCGAAGGGCGGTCCAGAATGCTCTCGCCGGCGGTCGGCTCGAACTCGATCCAGCCGTATTGGGGGAAGTAGACCTCCACCCAGGTATGCGCGTCGCGTTCTGTTATCAGATAGGTGCCGGTCTCCGGATCGAGGGTTCCTTCGGCGTAGCCGCTGGCCGTACGGGCGGGTATGCCCTGGCTGCGCAGCATGGCCGCCATAGCCGAGGCGTAGTAGTCGCAATAGCCGCGCTGGATGTCGAACAGGAAATACTCCAGCGGGTCTTCATCCGCGGACGGCGCGGGAATCCCTTCGTCGTAGTCGAAAGCACGCAGAAATCGCTCCAGCGCTTTAACCTTGTCGTAGGTCGTGGACGCGTTGGCCATTTCCCGTTCGGCCAACTCGGTGATGCGGGGCGAAAAGCTGATGGGGAGCTGGAGGTAGCGGGTAAGAACCTGCGCTGGATATTCGACAATGCCCGCCTCGCGTAACTCCCGCACGGTGACGGTGGTATAGTTACTGACGACCTGGTAGCTGTCGCCCTGCTCCAGCGTGATTCTGGAGCGCGCCCACGTCAGTTCGGTGTCATCCTGGTTTGTTGAAGCCGAATCGGCCGGATTGGCATAGGCAAGCGGCTGCTCAAGCGCGGCCAGCGGGATGTCGGCCTGCACGACATCCGGCATGGCGAGGAGGATATTCCCGGTTGGCGTACGAATGGTGATGGTCTGTGTGACCGGAGCGCGGGCGGACCACAGCGTCGTTGGGATGGACTGGTTGGAACGGTAATTGACCTCGCCCTCGGCGGTGTTGATCCACTGCCGGCCGGTGAAACGGTCGAAGGCAACGGCCCGCCAGTAGCGACCTGTGCCCGCGTCCACTTCCATGATAAGGCGGTCGCCGACGACGCGTTCGCCGCCCAGGGTCAAGGTGCGGCCAAAACCTGTCTGGACCGCCCGGGTCTGCCGATTCAGTCCCTGGTAGAGGCGGTTCCACTCCTGCATGGCCGCCTCCCAGCGCATGTTGACGGGCTGCAGCAGGTCATGGAAAGGGAGACTGCGCCCCATGTTGGGCGCGATGAAGGCGAGAGCGATCACGGCCATTGTATACATGAAGCCGGAGCGCATAAAGTCGAAGTTGATGTCCTCGCTGAAATAGATGCTATCGGCGCGCCAGCGTTGGCGATGGTCGATGAGAGTGGTCCAGGCGAGGAGCAGCAGCGCGGCAATGCAGTATGCAACCAGGAATCCCATCACCGATACCGGTGCGTAGTGCGTGTTGACCAGGAGCGCGATGCCGGCCATCAGGACGCCGCGCCAGACATGGCCGTGCCGGAAGACCGACCAGACGCCCAGGTAGGTGAGCCACCAGACAAGAAAGCCGATTTCGAAGATGAAGACAACGTTGTCGTTGCTGGCTTGCTGGTTGATAGCGGCTTCGATCCATTCGAGCCAGCGTTCCAGCAGGAAGTAGGCCCTGGCCTGCAGGACGGGGATTCCCTTATCGATGAAAGCCTGCACCCGCTGCTCGTCTTCCACGAGAAAGGTCATCAGATAGAAGACCCATGCCAACCCGGTCGCAAAGCTGTGGGAAAGCATGAAGAAGCTGTCAAAGCGGCTGAAAGAGATCAGTGCGCCCATTGCCAGCGCGCCCAGGACGACAGCTACCAACATGCTCATGCTCATAGCGCCCGTCCAACCGGCAGCACTGAGTGAGAGCGCCAGGATGAGATAGATGCCGCCGAGCAGCAGGAGTGTGATCACCCGCCCTTCACGGAAATAGGCGAAGGGCGCGTTGGCCAGTTCGCCGGATTCGTCGCGCTCGTCTATCAGGGTATCGGCAGCATCGTCAGGGGCGGCGGGACGCGCGGGTTCCTGCGCATTTGGGAGATGTGAGGTGCTCTTTTGATCACGCATAGTTATGTTATCAGGTTGCCAGGCAGACGACCACCAGTCGATTTTATGTTTACGAAGTGGTAGTGGATCGGAGCCTGCCAATCCGGCAAGCGCTTCAATCACAGTTCAGACGTCAGAGCAATCGCCACAGCAGGCCGGCAAACAGGGAACTGAGGAAGATCCCCAGGGCGATGGCAAGCCAGAGCCGCACTGTGATAATGCTCTCAAACTGGTTGGTCAACCGCTGCGGCGCATCTGTCAAGCCCAAAAGCCAGACCCGTTGCGGAGATGTCGGGTCGGGCGAATCGCCTATTACGACCTGGACGGTGCTGTCGGAGACAAGGCGCCGCCAGCGGGACGCTTCGAGCCGATGCTGCGCCGCCCGCAGAGACTGACGGATTTCCAGCGCGGCGGCTTCGGCGCGACTGGCTGCGGGTGCGGGTGCTTCCGCGGCTGCGGTTGCCTCTCGTTCCAGTGACGCAGCCATACTGTACCATTGGTCCCCAACAGGTCGAAAGTCCACATCGATCGACTGGGTGGTACGCTGCCACAGGAGGCGGGTCTCTTGTCGTGTCTCCTGTTCCGCCGCCAGAATGGCACTGCGCAACAGTGCCCAGTCGGGCTGTTGGGGTGTGTTCTGAGCCAGAAGCCGACGTTTACGGGCGTCGAGTCGATCCAGTTGGATAAGGAACCCGCCGGCCTCCTCGGTAAGTAGTACATCTGTCACTCCGGAAGCAGACCAACTGTTCAGCAGAGTGTTCAGGGCGCTCTCGCTATCGACGCGTCTCTGAAAGATGGGGTGCGCGATGGCATTGATGGACACGTCATTATGGTTCAATGTAACTGTAATCTGCCAATTGGCAAAAAGAGCGCGATACTCCGGTGAGGGCAGAGTCTCGCCAGTAAGGACCTCTTCTCCTACCAGGGAAACAGCGGCCTCTTCGTTGCCTTCATTCAATTGTTGCAGCACTTCGTGCAGGATGAGCGCGCGCCGTTCGGCTTCGAGGGTGGCCGGATCGACGACGTCGGCGGGCAAACGAGCCAGCCGTTCGGTCAGCAGCAGAGCCTTGGGCCAGTTTTCCTGCAAGCGGGCTGTCCGCAGTTGTTGCAGCAGACCTTGGGCAACCCAGTTCTGCAGTTCGAGGCGGGTCGGCCCTTGCGGCATAGCTGGAAGCGCTCTCTCCGCTTCCGCAACCATGAGCGCGACATAGACGCTATCGACGGAGCCATCTGCGGCGATGGCGCGTCTGCGGTAGAGGGCCGCCAGCCGGTAACGCACAGAGGCGTAGACAGCATCCGACCGGGTGTGTTCTTCGGCCAGTCGCAGCGCTTGTGTGTAGGCGGCCAGGGCTTGTTCATAGAAGCGTTCGCGGGCGGAGGCGCCGAGTGCGGGTGCCTGGTGAAGTTGCGCGTACAGATCGCCCAGATGCTGTTGAGATTCGACCTGGTTGTTTGCAAGAATTTCGTTTTGGGCAGCGCGAATCTGCTGGATCCACTGTGGATGAAGCGTCTGGAAGAGTACATCTGTGGTCGGTGGGCGCTCCTCACGCAGCCACTCCAGTTGGTTGGCGCGCACTTTCCAGCCGCGGGGCGATATTTGCAGCCAGCTGTCCGATGGGGCCAGCCATTGTTCCATGTTGGCGAAATCGATGGTTACGCGCCAGCCACTGATATCGCTGGACCACGCGAGCAACTCGGAAATTGGGTAATGGAAGTCGAAGGTTTGGGTTACGGCCAGGGGCAGCTCGTAACTGAGGGTGAGGCGGCGGCGGGCATCTGCTTCGAACTCTGCCTGAACGCTCTGGCCCACGTTCTGGCCGGCGGGTTGCAGAACGAGGGGTTGTCCGTCGAGCGTCACTGCGATATTCCGAGGCAGGGGGCGCTCGCTTGCGGCGGCGCCGGCGGGCTGTGCGACGAGCAGGGTTGCGGTGATCGCCTCGTCTTCGTCATTATGCAGGCGGTAGGCGGCTTCGATTTGGAGTGTTAGCGAGCGGCCGTCAACGGTGGCGACGCGAACATCGAGCGTGTGGGTAAGGAGATCCAGCGATGTTTCGAGCGCGGGTTGCAGGAGCAGATGCGAAGCGTCCGCTGACTGTGACTGGGGCAGGCGATAGGGGATGTGGTTTTCGGAAGGGGGCGCGGCCAACAGGAGATCGGGCCCGCCGAACAGGAAAAGTTGGCAACAGAATATACAGAGAAAAAAGCGACATAGAAAAGTTGCGATCTTAGAGGACTCTTGATATGATGTCATGCGCATAAATAGATTCACCCCATTGAAAAGAGGGGTGGTTGCAGGTTGCGTTTTGACGCTCCTGCCAGGTGCAGCCAGAGTACATATGGTACGTTTGTTGATGCAGTGGGACATCAAAATGGGACACGAACAACCCTATTTTGAGTTTGTCATGCGAGAGTATGCACCAGGACTCATGCGGTTGGGAATTAACCCTGCCGAAGTCTGGTATACCATTTATGGAAATGGGCCGCAAATGCTAACGATTGGAGAAGTGTCCGATTTGGAGCGGCTGCGGGCGATTCTGCAGAGCGAAACCTGGCAAAATATGCACCGAAGGCTTCTGAGGCACGTAATAAACTATAGTCAGAGGGTTGTAGACGACAATAGCCGCACATTTCAGTTGTAGAGAAAGGATTTGTTCGCCGTCCCCGTTCGGGCGGGCAATTGCCGGCGGACAATAATGGAGAGAATTCATGGCACTCTATGTTCGAAAATTGGAGGAGGAAGAGTGGGAAGAGTTGGAGCGTATAATCCAGAATATGGAGAATGACGTTTCAGTTCAACGCCTTATGATCATCCTCCTGTCTGCTCAGGGGCACAAGGTCCAGGAAATCAGCCGCGAAGTCGATCTGCATCCGATCAACGTGCGGAAGTGGATCCATCGCTACAATACAGATGGACTCGATGGTCTGCGCAGCGGAAAATCGCCCGGGCGCCCTCCTGTGTTTACGGAGGCGCAGCGTAAGGCGATTGTTGATATTGCCTCTGCCGATCCCACTTCTCTGAATCTGCCGTTCAAACAGTGGTCGTTGCAGCGGCTGCGCAAGCACCTGATCGATGATCAGATCGTTGACCAGATTTCGGTAGAAACGATTCGTCAGATATTGCGGGCACATGGCATGCAACCCCGCTCAATGGGCAGCCAACATAAGTAGGCGCGCGAAGGGGCGCGCAAGGGGACCTGACGCATTACAGGAAGCTCTGAACAGCATCCTTCGGAGCATTGAACAGCGGCCCGCGGCGTACCTGTGGATGGTAGTGATTCACGAGCGACGATTGACGATGAAGCGGGTATCAACCAGTATAGCCGCGCCGTGCTCGATGGAAGCCCAATCATAGGCGCTGTGCGCGGTGGCGATCACAACACAGTCGGCTTTCTGGATTTCTCCTTCGAGATCGGCGACTGCGGTGAGCGGCACCCCTTTATCGGCTAGAGATGGAATGAATGGATCGTGATAGGCGGCCTGCGCGCCTTTCTGCAGGAGTAGTTGCAGGATATCGATAGCCGGCGACTCGCGTGCGTCGGCGATGTCGGGCTTATAGGCCGCGCCGAGAACGAGGACGCGGCTACCTTTGACTGCTTTGCCGGCGTCATTGAGGGCAACCTGCACTTTTTGCACCCAGAAACCGGGCATCTCGGCGTTGATCTGGTCGGCCAGTTCGATAAAGCGCGCGCTGGCGTTGACCGACCTCATCTTCCAGGAAAGATAATGTGGATCTACGGGAATGCAAGGCCCGCCCACTCCCGGCCCCGGCGTAAAGCTGGTAAAACCGAAGGGTTTAGTTGCTGCTGCCTCCAGCACCTCCTTGCTGTCCAGCCCCAATTTGTCACACATTAGCAACAGCTCATTGACCAAAGAGATATTTACAAAGCGATAGGTGTTTTCGAACAGTTTGGCCATTTCCGCGGCCGACGGTGAGGAGACGGGCACAAGCGTGTCAAAGACCTGTCCGTAGTAGGCCTGGGCAGCGGCAAGGCAGTTTTCGGTCACGCCGGCGATGATCTTGGGCGTTGTCTGAATCGTCCAATCGGTGCGCCCGGGGTCGACGCGCTCGGGCGAAAAGGCGAGATGGAACTGCTCACCCACCCGCCATCCCTGCGGTTGTGAGGCGGCTTCGAGGAGGGGCAGCAGCAGCTCGGTTGTTGTGCCGGGGTATGAGGTGGATTCGAGGACAACGGTCAGGCCGGGATGCAGATGGCGGGCGATCTCTCTGCCGCTGGCACGAATGGAGGAAACGTCGGGCTGCCCTGTCTGGTCGAGAGGTGTGGGCAGGCAGATTGAGACTGCATCGCATTGGGCCAGGACGGCGTAGTCGCTGGTGGCGCGCAGGCGGGTGGCCTGGGCTCGTAAGGCGGCGTCGGCAACGTCGGGGATGTAAGAGCGTCCCTGATTGACGGACTCGACTTTGGTCTGGTCCAGATCGATGCCGACGACTTCGTAGCCGGATGCGGCCAGGGCGGCGGCCAGGGGCAGGCCCACGTAGCCGAGCCCGACGACGGCGACGCGCGCAGTGCGGTTGTGAAAGCGATCGAACACAGTCAGCGCGCTCCTTGCGGGCAGGGGATCATCAAGAGTTGCCCGGCGCGGTTACGTGGACGCGGAGAACTTTTCCCGGTATACGTCCCAGTGTTCCTGGAAGACGTCGGGAGCAACGGCATAGAGCATTTCCAGCACGAGTTGGCCGAGGCGGCGGATCTCCCACTGGGCGGCTTTATCGACGGCGCGCAGCCAGAGGAAGTGGCTCCAGGCGGCGTAGTTCATGCTGGTGACGATGCGGGTCTCGGTTGCATTGGGCAGGAGAAAACGGGCGTCCTCTTTACGGATGCCCATCTGCCGCAGCTCCATGTAGAGTTGCTGTATAAATTCCCAAGCTTCATCCAACTTGACCTGGGCCCCTTTGTTGTCTTCGAAGGCCGGTGGGACAACGGCGCTCCATTCCCCTTTGTCTAATCCGACATACCGCTGGCTCTCTTGACTGAAGCTGGCCAAACGATGACGCACCAGTTGATGGGTGCAGGCGCGGCTGATCCCTTCGAAGAAAAAGGTGGCCGATCCATGATGGATCTGGGCTTCGGCATCGTCCAGGCCGGGCTGGGTGAAGGCGAGGAGCGTAACCCGCAGGGGCCCTTCTTCGCGCGGGCGCAGGTATGACGGGTCTACGTCAATCATGGGCATGGGTGGGGGCGGCGGGATGGCGACAGGCTCCGGATGGCGCACGCCGTTGGCGCTAGGGATATCGTCGGCAAATTCGGCGTAGACTTTGGGCGCGATCGATTGCAGAAACGGCAGCGCCTGCAGTCCGATCCCGCGGCGGAAGAAATCCAGCCAGACGCGGGTGTTGGCGCTGACGAGCCAACTGCCGTCGCCCTCCTGCGTCACTTCGCAGTGGCGGTTGAGCATGCGCCAGCGGAGCGGTTCTTCGCTGTTGCGCACGCGCACGGTGGCCACAATGTGCTCGATTATATCTTCATGGCCTTCTCTGACGCGGCTGACTATAAAACGCGGCGCGGTGCCCATGCGGTGGGTGCTGCGATAGCAGACGCGGCCAGCATACTCGATCACATTTTCGGGGTAGGTGCTGGCGCCGTTCCAGATGGTTGCCAGATCGCTTGTTTCGAGCAGGTCGGCGGGGTCGAGGGCGGGATTGGCTTGGGAGTAGGCTACGAGTTCAATGTTCATGAGTTCTGTGGTTTCTTAAATCGAAACTCCTTTCAGGAGGAAATCTATAGTAAGGTAACTTGCTGTGTCAAGCGCCGGAACAGTAGCGCCAGACACCACAGAAAGGCGGGCACGTCCTCATATCTGGGTAGTCACTTGGGACGGATCTCCAGAGTAACAGGCCTGAATTTCGTCAGAAACGAGCAGTCTTTCGGGCAATCCGGATGTGATGATGAGCGGGCGCGTCGAAAGAAGGGGATCGCTATCGTACACACATGGTAGAAATATTGCCCAAGGAGCGTTTGCAGTTCGTCCAGGAGAAATCCGGTAGGGAAACTACATAGGAGACTCAAGGAAGTCGCGTTGCCTGTAGCGTGTGCATTTAAATCACGCTTTTCTCGATGAAAAGTTCATCATCAAGGTCGTGAAATTTTTCCTTCAGTCTGTCGGGATCGACCCCGGGAGCATATTCGCTGCTGTGTGGAATCACCCTAAACGGTTTCACATTCAAGCTATATATATCTTGGTCAATGAACGACAATAGCTCCGTAAGCCCCTGCTCCTGCGCCAAGTTTCTGGCATGCTCAAAGTCCCTCTTGGCTAATGCGAGTTGTCGAAGAGCTTTTCTGGCCAAGCCTCGCTTGAAGTAGACTTCAGCATCTCTTGGATTGATGCGTATCGCGGCGTCAAAACTGGCGATCTCCTCCTCAACTCTGCCCAGAGTATTCTTGGTTTGTCCCCGCATTTCGGAAACCTCCCCGCCCATATCGTTTCACCGGCGCCTCAACCATGTGTCCTTTCCATCAAAGCACATTTTACACCAGCCGGTTCACCTTCGTTTCATTCTCCCAGGCATACGCTTACAGGGCTGCGCGGCTGGAGTCAGACAGAGCTCTTGTCTGCGATACTACAATTGCTCGCAACCGTTTCTCTTGTTACTGAAAAGGGTCAGGAACCGCCCAGGAAGGCCCGGCGGACGTCACGGTTGTCCAGCAAGGCTTGGGCTTCGCCTTCGTAGGCGTTGCGGCCCAGCTCGAGCACGTAGCCGCGGTGGCTGGCTTCGAGGCCCTGGCGGGCGTTTTGTTCGATCATGAGGACTGTGAGGCCGATCTCCTGGTTGAGGCGCCGGATGTTTTCGAAGATCATGCGGGTGATCAGCGGGGAGAGGCCGGCGCTGGGCTCGTCCATCATGACGATCTTGGGCTCCAGCATGAGGGCGCGGCCGATTTCGAGCATGCGCTGTTCGCCGCCGGACATGGTGCCGGCCATCTGGCTGCGCCGCTCGGCCAGACGCGGGAACAGCTCGAAGATGTACTGGATGCGTTGGTGGATGCGCGATTGGTCATTTTCGAGATACATGCCCATCTCCAGATTCTCCATGACCGTCATCTGCGGGAAGACGCTGCGCAGTTGGGGGACGATGGAGATGCCGGCGCTGAGGACATCCTGGGGGCGGGCATTGGTGATCTCCTGCCCGTCGAAATGGACGGCGCCCAGGCGCACCCCGACAAAGCCGTAGATCGCCTTGAAGACGGTAGATTTGCCGGCGCCGTTGGGGCCGATGACACAGACTATCTCGCCGGGATGCACGACAAGCGTGACGCCCTTCAGGATGTCGAAATCCTGATACCCGGCATAGATGTCGTCGACGGCGAGGAGAGGGTCAGACATTGGTAATGGTCAGTGGCAAGTGGTCAGTGGGCAGAAACTTCAGCAGCAGGTTGTTGGCCACTGGATTCAGGCTCCGAAATAGGCATCGATCACGGCTTCGTTTTGCAGGATTTCCTGGGGCGTGCCTTCGGCCAGTTTTTCGCCGTAGTTGAGTACGTAGACGCGGCTGCAAAGATCGGCGATAAAGTTGATGTTATGCTCGATCAGGAGGAAGGTCTTGCCCTGCTCGTTAAGGGTGCGGATGCGATCTTTGATCGTTTCGATAAGGGTTGGATTCACGCCGGAGGTGGCTTCGTCGAGAAGCAGGATATCGGGATCGGGCATGAGGGCCATGCCGATCTCTAGCAGGCGGCGCTGTCCGCCGGAGAGGTGGCCTGCCTCCTCGTCGGCCAGATGCCCGATCTGGAGAAAGTCGAGCAGCTGATGGGCGCGGGCGGCGGTGCTGGCATGGCTGGGTTGGAGCATACGCAGGATCGATGTATCCCGCCACTGGTGACTGATCAGCATGTTTCTGAAAACGGTCATCTTGCGATAGACGCGCACCGATTGAAATGTGCGCGTCAGCCCCATTCTGGCGACCTGATACGGACGCGCCCGCGTCACGTCGCGGCCTTTGAAAAACACCTGGCCGTTGTCGATATTCTGCAGACGGCTCAGGCAGTCGAAGAGGGTTGTCTTGCCGCTGCCGTTGGGACCGATCAGGCCGACGATTTCGCCGCGGTAGATTGCGAAATCGACGTTGTTGACAGCGGCCAGCCCGCCAAAGTATTTGGAGATGGTATGCCCCTCCAGCAGGGGCTGTTGGTCAGAAGTCATGGTCGCGGTTTGCGGCTGGTAGTTTATTCTTTCCTGTATCCACTACTTGCTCCTGCCAACGCGGCTGAGGAGCCGTCCAAGCGATGTGCTGCTGCGGTCTCCCAACGTGCCGAGGATGCCCTCGGGCATGAACAGCACAATCACGACCAGCAGCACGCCAAGCGCCACCAGATGGACGCCGAACAGATTGCTCCAGAGGAGGTCCTGCAGAAAGTAGATGACGACCGCGCCGAGGGGCGGCCCCCAAACCGTGCCCAGGCCGCCCAGCATCGACATCATCACCATTTCGACGGTGCGTGCTTCGACGAAGACCACATCCGGATCGATGTAAGTGTTCTGCCAGGCCCAGAATCCGCCGACAGTTCCGGTGAAAAAAGCGGCAATCATAAAGGCGACGATTTTGTGGAGGGTTGTGTTGATGCCGCGCATTTCTGCGCCGATTTCATCCTCACGGATGGCGATCAGGCTCTGGCCGAACTCACTGCGTTGGATCCACCAGATCAGCGCCACGACCAGGCCCATGACGGCCAACATCAGATAGTAGTCGCCCAAACGGTTGAGAATCGGCGGCAGATTCATTCCGACGCCGCCGCCGGTGATTGGGCGCAACACGCGCGCGACCTCGCGCATCGCCACCAGGGTGCCCAGCATGGCGATGGAGAAATAGGGTCCTTTCAGACGTAAGGTGGGCAGGCCGATCAGAAGAGCGAAGAGTGCCGCGGCCACCCCGCTGACCGGCAGGGCCTGCCAGAAGCCCCATTCCGGCGAGATCAGGAGGGGGCTGCCGGTCACGAGAATGCCCATGATATAGGCGCCGATGCCAAAGAAGACAGCGTGGCCGAAATCGACGTAACCGGTCATACCTCCGATCAGATTCCAGTTGGAGGCAAGGGTCACCAGCACAAAGATCTGGCTGCCGACGAGAAGGGCGGCACTGGAGACGCCGGTGTATGGGTATAGGGCCAACAGGAGCAGCAATAGCAGCCAGAGCGCCAACCCGGCCCAGCCTGCGAGGAGCGAGTGGACAGGAGCGGGAATTGAGATGAGGGGCCTTCGCTTTACTCTGGCCTCGCTCTCTTTTTGGTTTCGTTCGGTTGCCATCACTCGGCCTCCGGCTCGAGCGGGCGCAGACCGCCCATTATCCCCTGTGGCCGCACTATCAGGATCAGCACCAAGAGGACAAAGCTGGTGGCGACGCCCAGATTGGTGCCGATGCCAGCCACATAGGTGGAGACGAAAATTTCGGTGATGCCGAGGACCATGCCCCCCATCAGCGCGCCAGGGATACGTCCCAGCCCGCCGAGTGCGGTGATCGTGACCGCCTTCAAGGTGAACGGGGGACCCATGAAGGGGAAGATAGCCTGCGTGGGGCTGAGCATGGCGCCGGCGGCGGCGGTGAGGGCGATACAGATCCCGGCTGTGATGGCGTAGACGCGGTTGATGTCGACGCCGACGATGCGGGCGGCAGTCTTGTTCTGAGCTGCGGCGCGGATCGATTTGCCGAGGCGGCTGCGCTGCAGGAAGAGGTGCAGGCAGACCATGATCAGGAGGGCAGCGCCGAAGATGATGGTCTTGACGATCGGAAAGGTGACCCCTGCCAGCTGCAGGGAACCGTTATAGGCTACGGCTACATTGCGCGGGTCCGCATCGAAAAGGATTTTGAAGAGATTGGCAAGCGCGATTGAGACTCCGAAGGTGACGAGCAGGGTCATCAGGTGGGGGCGCTCGACGATGCGGTTGATCAGGACTACCTGCAAGAGATAGCCGACCAGGAACATCAGGGGCACGATCAGCGCCAGCGAGGCGAACGGGTCCAATCCGAACAGGCGGGACAGGCCCCACGCCAGGTAGGCTCCGATCATCAGGAATTCACCGTGCGCCAGGTTGATCACACCCATGACGCCCCAGATCACGGAGAACCCCAGCACCATGACCGCGTAGAAGCCGCCGAGCAACAACCCACTGACGAGAGCCTGCAGAAGTTGATCCATAGGCGTAAGCTGCGCGAGTTGAGGAGCACCAGGAGTGAAGAGGGAAGAATTTTCCCTCTCTAGAATTGCCCGTTGCTACGTGTTCAAAGCACTGAAATCAGCGGCGGCCAAATTCACTCCTCTGCGCTCACTCCTCCCGGTCAGCGATCTTTCCAGGGCGGCGCCGGGTAGTTCAGGTCGGCAACCGCGGCGTTGGTGGGCGCAACAACGAGGATCTCGCCGTTCTGGATTTGGATTGCCCCCATCGGTTTGCCGGCGTTGCGGCCCTTTTCGTCGAAATTGATGGGGCCGTAAAAGGTGACCACATCGAGGTTTCGCAGGGCTGTGCGGACGGCATCGGTGTCCAGCGAGGCGGCCTGCTCGATGGCGATGTGCAGGGCCAGCGCGGTGGCGGTCGATTCCGCGGCCTGGTAGGTGGGCGGCTCGCCCCAGTGCTTCTCATAGCGGGCCGCGTATTCGGCAGCGGTGCCGAAGTAGTCGTCGGCGTAGCTCATGGACGCCTCCCACTGCGTCGGGCCGATGACATATTCGGAATCTGCGCCGACCTCTTCGATCAGTTTCGGATTGCTGGGGCCGACGGTGATCACCATCGCCTTGGGGTTAAAGTCCAACTCTTTGGCTGCCCGAATGAAGAGAACGGCGTCGTTAAAGTGGCCGCCGCCGACGAAGATGTCGGGTTCCAACTCCTTGAATTTGGACATGATGCCGCTGACATCGGCTACGTTCACCGGGTAGGTCTCGACGCCCAATACTTCGAGCCCATACTCGGCGGCCCAGCTCTGGGCGCCATCGGCTACACTGGTGGGGAAGGCGGTGTCTTCGTAGGCGATGACGACCGTTTCGGCACCTTTCTCAGCAAGCAACTGCAAGGCAGACCTGGTATAGTTCAGTGCCGGCGTCAACACTGCGAACAGGTTTTGGAAACCCCGTTCAAAGAGCGGTTGCGCGGCGCCGTTGCCTTCGATCATGATTTTGCCGTATTTTTCGGCGATCGCGCTGGCGCTTTGGGTCAGGAATGAGCTGTAGGGTCCCAGGAGGAAGTCAACGCGATCCTCGTTGATCAGTTTTTCCACGAGGCGGGCAGCCGTATCGGGGTCGCCCTCATCGTCGTACATGATCAGTTCGACTTTATAGCGCTCGTCGCCGACCTTGATGCCTCCGTACTCGTTGTTCACCCAGTCCAGCCAGAGGCCGTACCCCTGGCGGGTGTCTTTGCCCTCACGAGAGAATCTGCCGGTTTCGCTGACGGCAGCGCCGAGGTAGATGATTTTCTCTGCGTCTGTGTCTGCAGAGGCCGGGGCCGGTTCGTCGACCGGCGCGGGCGGCGCCAGGCTGCAGGACGTCAACACAAGAGAGACGACCAGCAGGAGCGAGATTTGTAACAGGAAATGCCGCATTTTTCAGCCTCCTTCAGTCCGCGTGATAGGTCAACACGGGTGCATGTAATTTGGAAATGATGATACTGTAAGGGAATTCCTGCTGTCAACATATTGCTGTAGCCAGCAGTTTCACGAATGCAACCGTAAACGGCGGTTTGGTCGGGGGTCCTTAAGTCCCGTTGACCTTGCTTTTGCCGAGAATGACAGGAAACGAAACGGACCAACTGAAGGCTCTACCTGGATTGCGGTCGCAAGAATGTCCCTTAGTCCAGTCTAGTGGTTTCTCACAGGGGCTGTCTCGCTCAGATGGGCCAGTTCAGGAACTCCTGCCTCCCAATTGCGGGTTCGTTAGTCAGACAGTCTTCCGAAGAAGGATAGATCGTATCTACAAAGTCATATACGGTGCGTGTGCGGACCAGCCCTTCATCTTCGCCGCCATTCAGGCTATCTGGTGGCGCAATCGGTTGGCAGCAGTTACGTTGGTGGAGCCGCACTGGTTGGAAGAAGGCGTAACGTTGGTGAGCGATGGTTTTGGACGGGGGCGTTGCGGGGGCGGAGCCCCTGCACAAGGGAGGGCCGAAGGCCCGACCGCCCAAAAGCAAGCAGTGAGGAGTGGGAGTACAATTTTTTTGCCTCTTTCAAGGTTGCAAAGCAGTTGCGGCGGGGGCAGTTACCTCTGAATCAGGGTTGGAACGGGACCAAGAATATGCAGGTGTCGGCAGAAGGGGCGAGACACGCGGAGGCTTCGAAACAAAGGGAGCCGTGCAGAAGCCAGGCATCCGAACGGATTACCCAGTGTTTGCTACATCCAAAACAGCAGTGCTACAATCACGTTCTCTCTGAGCATGTTCGACCTGTCGATCGATGCTGCAAATTCGATTTTTTCGATTGCAACGGTGTGCAGCCGCTAGCATCGAAACAACACTAAAGAGCAGTAGTGAATGCGCTGCCGCTCCCATACATGAGCGCGATTTGTGAGTAAACAATACTACGGTGGTCAGGCTGTCATAGAAGGCGTGATGATGCGGGGTCGTAAGGCGATGTCGATTGCCGTGCGCAACAGTCAGGGCACGATCGTCGTCCACGAGGAGGCGCTCACGGCCAAGATTTATACGCGCAAGTGGGGGCAGTGGCCGTTTGTGCGGGGCCTGGCGCTGCTGTGGGATGCGCTCGGGCTGGGCATGCGGGCGCTGATGTGGAGCGCGGACGTGTCGATGCAGGAGGATGATGTTGAGGAGCAGATCGAGTTTTCCGGCCCGGTGGCGTGGACGACGATAGCAGCGAGTCTTACCTTTGCGGTGGCGGTTTTTTTCCTGCTTCCCACTTTTGCCAGCCGCTGGTTTGCCGGTTTTTTTGAACATAACCCCTATCTTGACGCGGTGGCCGAAGGCGGCATTCGCCTCGTTTTGTTCGTGGTCTATCTGTGGGCGATCAGTCTCCTGCCCGATATCCGCCGCGTGTTTGGGTATCACGGCGCCGAGCACAAGGCGATCAACGCCTACGAAGCCGGCGAAAGACTGACGGTCGCCAATGTACAGCGGTACAGTGTGCAACATGTACGCTGCGGCACCAGCTTTCTCCTGTACGTGCTCGTAATCAGTATCCTGCTATTCGCTCCTCTCACCTTTGCCTGGATAGAGTACCCCTGGCTGGCTCTGCTCCTACGTTTTGTCAGCCGCCTAATGCTCGTTCCTCTGGTTGCCGCAATCTCCTACGAGATTATCCGCTTCAGCGCCAATCATGCCGACAACCCGCTGATGCGTCTCCTGATTACGCCCGGGCTGCTTCTCCAGCGCATTACCACGCGCCCACCCGACGATTCGATGGTCGAATGCGCGATTGCCGCGCTGATTCCGGTCCTGGCTGCCGACGGCATAGAAGGCGTACCGCCGGCTCGCCTGGGGAATCCCGACGAGGACGCGGCGGAGGCAGAGAGCGCGTACGGCGAAGCAGTAGCCGATTGAGCACCAGCAGTCACCCCAATCTTTAGTTATTGGACCTTGCTTGCGAATTGCAGGGGTATTTGGCGTTGCAGGGGCAGTGGCAGCAGCTATGACCAGGCGGAGCCGGCGTTGCGGTTGTCCTGCTGGTTGTACATCTCTGCGTGGATGGCATCGGTGAGCAAAATCTGCTGGCGCGAGGCGTTATCCATGCGGCCCAGTTCTGCCAGGTAGCGGGTCATACTTCCCAAATCTTTCAATTCAAGACCGTGCACGGTGCGGACAAAGGCAATCTGAAAGGCGTTGCCTGTCAGCAGACGGGGGATGCGTAAACTCTGCATAACGTCCTCTGTCAGGTCGCTGTCGGGGTCGCCGGAGACTGCGGCGAACTCTACCGGCAGTCCAAAAGCGGCCATCCGGTCCGAAACATCGTAGTTGGCGGAGGGTTTGGCGGCATTCCACATGTTTTCCAGATAGCGCAGTGTCGCGGCGGACACGGGCGAATACTCTCCTTCGGGATAGAAGGAGGTAAATCCGTCTGGCGAGGAGGCGTCGCGCCAGAGCAGGCGTTCCAGATTGTACTCCTGCGACAGTGCCTGCATAAAAGCCAAGCGCGCCATTTCGGTTTCGTCATCTGGCATGGATCGACCAGGGTCCGGTGCGTGATCGGGGAGGTCGGGCTGCCGAGCGGTGGCGGCAGCCTGCGCGCTTTCGCGAACGTAAGAGGAGAGGATATCTGCGAGCGGGCGGGACGACACCTCTTGGCCGGTGAACAGAGCCGCCAGCCGCTCGAGCCGATGGGGGGCTGTCCAGATGGTGCGCAGGCGTCCTTCACCTGTCGGGTAGGCGCCGGTCGCGGTGTAGGTAGGGGTGGCGGCGTCACTATTGTCGTCGGCGGTCTGGCGGCCGCGCATAAAGGCCAGGCAGCGTTCCCACATGGCAGGATTGAGATGGGGCCGGTAGAGATGGGAGGTGATTGCATCCTCGGGCGGGAGGGGCGGCATGTTTTCGCTGACGGACCAGTCCTGCAGTGTTTCGAAGGTCTGTTCGAGAACTTGATCCATCTGTTTCAGCATCTGTGCCAGACGATCATGGACGCGGGCCAAGCCCTGCCAGAGGCCGTCTTGCAAGCGGGCGGACAGTTCAGAGCAGGCCAGATTGACCCGTTCGCGCCGCAGCTTCTGCACGCGCTGGGCCCTACGGCGGAATGAGGTGGTTGCGCCGAGAAACGCGCCGATCATGAGCCCTATAAAAGTGGCGGCGTTGGCTTCATTGCCGATGAAACTGACGACTGCGTCCATTGACGCGCCGGTCATCACCTGCATGAGGACGGCGGGATTGGCTTCGCCGTTGACGATTACAGCCATATTGCCCACCAATCCGGAACCGAACAGGTAGACCAATGTCAGCAGCACGATGCCGCTGAGCAGACCGAACGCGCGCGTCAGTGAACCGAACAGGGATGGCTTATCGGCGAGCGTGCGCAAATAGCGGTTGCGCCAGTTGCGCAGTGCCAGCTGACGTTCGACGCGGTTGGCTCCGGCAGTGTGGGGTTGGGCACTTTGACTGTCACCAGGTGTGCCAGCCTCTACAGTGTGCTGCAGCCACTGTCTTTCCTGCTCCACTTCAAACAGCCACTGGTGAAGTTGGCGCCGTGCATGCATGAGCCCTGACGGTTGGGCGCTGAGCAGGGTGAGCAGGCTGGTGCGCATCTGCTGCGAGATGGTCGGCAGAAAGCGGTTGTCGGTGGGGTTTTGGGGCAGACCGTCTTCGCGCAGGGCTGTCAGTCCCCAGGCCGTGTCCAGTGCGCCGGCGCCGATATGGTCTTCAAACTGGGCCAGCACGCCCTGGAACTGCTTGTCGAAGGCTTCCTGCCAGCGGACCGGATTAAGACCTCGCATCTTGCGCGCGGTCGCTGCCGGCAGCACATAGCTCGGGTGAATTGAAAGCTGCTGGAAGGATTGGGGATTGAGGTCATCGAAGAGGTCGGGCATCTGCTCGATGAGCCGGGTCAACACCTGGTGCGAGGTGGCGCCCAACATTTGCAGCGAGGCCAAAGGTTCGTTGTTGCCGGCAACGCCCGTGCCGGGCGCGACGTCTGGGCTGCCAGGCTGGAAAAGGACCTGCTCGCGCACGAGGCGTTTGCCCTCATGCTCCTGGGCGGCCTGGAAGATATAGTCCAGCGGCACATAGTCTGCGGCGGCGCCCAGCAGACTGTATGGACGGTCGCTGGCGTTGCGCAGATCGATACCGACCTGTTCATCAATGTATGCGGCCCCATCAGCGGAGATGAGCGACTGGAGCGTATTGCCAACGAGGACGGAGAGTTCGTAGCTGTTGCGGGCCAGGGCTTGATTGCTCTTTTCGCGATCGACCAGGTAGATGCGGTCAAAGAGGGGACGGCCAAGCCACTCTTCCGGCAATGTGCTCTGATTCTTGGTCCCTTTCCAGACGGAAGAGATGACCTGTTTGAGGTTTGCGCGGCGCAGGCCGGTGAGCGCCTCCATTTCGGCCAAGGCCGCGTAGCAGGAGGCATCCTCCATAATACGGCTGCTGTCGGTGGCATAGCTGCCGGCGGCGAAGATGCCGACGACTTGGGCGATATGGCGCTGGCCCAGATAGTTGAGTTGGTGCGCAATAGTTGGCCAGATCAACGCCGACGTCAAAGGTTCGTAGAGGGGCGCAATCACATACAGGGTGGTCTGTACAAAGGGATCGCCGGGAACATGGGTGTCGGCGCGGATGGGGTCGACGATGTTGGAGGCGAACAGGTGGGCAATACTGTCGCCGCCCTGTAACGCGGCGCGGAAAGCATGCCGGCGCGTGGGTGGTTCGAACGGGTCCACTGGCGATGCAGGCGGGATGTCCGGGTTGGCGGGCGTTGCGCCTGCGCCTTTGTTGGATCTGCGGAAAGGCCAGGGCAGTCCTCTGCGACCAGGTTTTTCGGGCGCTTCCCCTGGAGGATAGGGTGAAGAGGGGGTCGCTTGCCATTGCAGCGGGTGGAGAGAATCAGCGGCCGCCTCCAGCAGAAGGCTGGCGCGCCGCTGGCTCGCGGCCAGTCGCCAGTTGTTCGTGGTCTGCGGCGATTCATTGATTTCGGACTGTTGATCAGCGGCCGCTGAGGGTTGAGAGCGCATGAGGCCGTCGAGAAGCCGTTCCAGATAGAAGGGCGGCAGACGGTTGTCGCGCAGGGTGAACAGATTGAGGGCGAGTTCGTCCTGGTGATTGCGTTGATCGGAGGGCAGGAGGGCTGCAAAGCGGGTGATGCGGGTCAGATCCGGGCCGTCAACGCCGGTGGCGATGCGCTGTTCCTGGGCGGACTGCAGGCGCGGAGCCAAGTGGAGCATTGTCTGCAAGCCCCATCCGCCAAAACAAAGTATTGCAGCTCTGCTGCGGGTTGCGCCGGGAATCATTGGGAGTTTCTAGTTTTCAGTTTCTAGTTTTTAGTTGTCAAGTCGGGACAGGCGCCCAAAAATCCATGTTATCAGAGAGCTAGTCAGGGCCGCAAACAGCTTTACGAACTCTTTACATTTCTTGAGCAGTTGTTTCTACATCCGAAAAGAACAGGTATTGCAAATCTCTTGAGAATATAAGCAGAGATTCCCACTCTGTAGAGGCAAGCACCATTTCCTACGTCCCTTCGGACGTGCAGCTGACAACGGAAACCTAAATTCCTTCTTCGGTGATTTCGGGCAGGTCGACCCATGCGGGATGGAGATGAAACTCTTCGCGGGCGGGGAAGTCACGCTTGTTTTCATACTGTGCACGAAATTCGTCGAGGCGGTCGATCAGCGTCACCGGCAGGCCGTGGACGATCCAGACAGCGTCCATGCGTCCGGTGTCGCCGGTGGGCACCCATTTGATGTCCTCCTGGCCTACCATGGCCATGGCCAATTGGGGATCGTCAATGCGGGAGGATGGCGTGGCCGCGAGACGGATATGCTCCAGATTGGCGTCGTGGAAGCTGAAGCGGTCCGAATCCCAGCGGATGTAGGGGTTCAGGCGATCGAGCCACTGCTGGACGCGGTTGTTGGGTAGAGGCCGGGACTGCTGGGTCTCTTCGCCATGCTGGACCCCGATAATGTGGCGGATGTCGACGCACTGCAAAACCCTGCCCAACAGCCCTCTTTCGGTGGCGATTGCATTGGTGAGGTTGGCGAACAACTCCTCGCCGCTGACTGCCTGGTTGTAGTTCAGGATGCGGTCGATAATGGGCCCGAGCAGGCTTTCCCAGTCGCTGGGATAGACGACCTGGGCTGCGTTGCGATAGAAGTGCTGCAGATAGTCTCGGCCGACTGCGCCGGTCTCCAGTTCATAGTATGTATTGGTGCTGGCGGTACCGTCGGGGATGCGGGGGTCGATGCGTTCGGCGGACCGCCTGGCGGCATGATTGGCTCGACCCAGTGCGCCGCCTGCATTGTCTATCTGGGCACGAAAAACTTCGCGCAGCTGTGTGCCGTAGGCGAAGAGACGCTCGACGAGGATTCGCTCCAGAATGTCGCGGCGCTGGTTGAGGCGGGCGCGGGCCTTGCGTTGCCGCATGTCGCGGGCGCGGTCGCGGGCCTGGCGGGGGTTGAAGGCCGCCAGCATCAGGTCGCCCAAGCCGCCGGCAATCTGGCCTAACTGTTCTGCTGCGCCGCCCTGTTGGGCCAGCAAGGAGCGCCAGCGGGTGCGATCCTCGTCCATTACCGGATGATTGTTCAACAGAAAGAGTCTCTGTTTGATCAGCGATTCCATCGGTGCGGTGGAGGGATTGGGCGGCGCCAACAGGTCGGTCAGCGTGAGCGCGCCGCGCAGTCCCGTCTCCAGGATTACCTGGCGGAAGGTGTTGTCGACCGCGGTCTTGAAGCCGAGCCAGGCGCCGCGCTGTTCCTCGACCTCTTCGGCCAGTTCCTCCAGCCGGTCGTTGTCCAGAGAGAGGTAGCGGGAACGCATCCTGGCCAGGAGCCCCTGCCAGGCGGTGACAGCCTTTTGGCGGGCCTGAGGCGAGACCGGTTGGCGCGGGTCGTTGAGCTCGGGCCCGGCGGCAAACCGCCTCATGCAGTCGGCCAGAAATGCCTGCTGCCAGAAGTTGACCAGCGACTCATCGGGCGCCACGATGGCGGAGGCGGCAAAACTGCTGTAGACGAGGTAGTTGCCCTTGGGGGGCTTTCCTGTGCTGCGTTCGTTCACCACTTCGGCAGCGGCCACGCCACCGGACATGCGTTCGCGTACGACGTTCACCTCGAGCCCGAGGATTTCGCTGCTCAGATGGCTGATGGCGGTAAGTTGGATCAGATGCGCGGCCAGGTTTTCGGCGTCGGCTTTGCGAGCCAGGCTGCGGCCGTCGCGGTTGGTGCGCCCGACCAGAAAGATAAAGTCGAAAGGTGCGTAGGGTGTGTCGGGCAGCGCCCGCTGTTCGCTGGGGTAGAGTTCCTGGAACTGCTGCGTTTCCTGGAAGTAGTTCAGCTCTTTGAGAGCGGCGTAGGCGTTGGCTTTGATGCGCCTGCGCTGCAGATCGCTGTTGATTTCCTCTTCGAGCACGTCAGGCAGGAAGAAGATGCCGACGACGCGGGCATTGCTGCGCACGAGCGCGCGCACGCGGTGCGCCACATCCATAAACATGCCGGCGCCGGTGCCGCCGCAGAGGCTGCTGACGATATAGACGAGCTGATAGTTGCTCATCACGGGAAAGCGGCGATTTTGCGCCATTTCCAGATCGCGGATTTTGTCCAGGGCCGCGTACTTCGTCTCCAACAGCCTTTTGAAGTTGACGTAGTTGCGGAAGAAGGATAGGCGTCCGATAGGCCGCAGTTGTTTGGCGCCGTTGTGGATGTAGCCCAGCGGGATCGAAGGGTAGTTCCACCAGCGGGCGATTTCGGGATGGTTTTCGAGGTTATCCACGAGGCGGGTGGCGTCGAACTTACCCATGTAGGCCGATTCATCGGCGTAGAGCGGCTCCTGATCGAGCCGGTTGATAAGCGGTTCGGTGTCCAGGGCCAGCAGTTGAATCATCGCGGGCAGAGATTCGCCGCCCCACGCTTTGCGCAGGCGTCGTTTGACGGCGCGCACAGCGTTTGTGCCCATACCGCCTACGCCGACCACGAGGGTCGGATAAATTGTTGGCTTTTCACTAAGAAACGGTGCCCCGTTCTGATCCATTTATGGCTTCCTTCTGAAGTTATCAGTAATAAAGTCGTGGTTTCGATCTGCTGCGCTCGTTTATGCACATGGCCACTTTGTCAGCTAACGGCCAGCTGGCCGCATCTCCGGAGTGGCAGTGTGCCCAGGCTGCAGTGCACTGAATACCGAAAACCAAGAATTAAAAGCTATCGCGCGGGCTGCCCCAAGGGTCGTCCGATCCCGCGCCGGCGGGTGCGTTGTTCTGATCGTCGCCAAATGCTCCGTCGGATGGAGACGGCGATGACCAGCCCCAGTTGTCATCGGACGATTCTGTCCGGCCGAAATCACCGGAACCTGGAGCGGCAGAGGGGTTTGCCCCCCAGCCTCCCTGGTCCCAACCTGAGTCCCAGGCGGACTCTTGTGTTCCCGCATTGGCATCTTGCCAGCCGTCCGAACTGCTGGAGCCGGCAAAGCGCTCAGGCGGGGTGTCAGCAATGTTTTCAAAAGCAGGCGAATGGCCTGGCGAACCCGCCGGATGTACCGATCCTGCGACGGACGGCGGGTACGACGCGTGCGCTGGGCCCCCGGCCACATTCGACGAGCCAAATGCGGAATCCGGCGCGTTCGAATGGTACCAACTGTCGGATCTTCCGGAAGCGGCAGCGTACCCAGGCGTCAGCGGGGAGTCCTGCCCAGGCAGGGTCACTGTCGGATCTTCGTCATCATCCATATTGTACCCGCGACTGCGAGCACGCGCCACCACGATGAGCAAGGCCAACAGCATCATCGGTCCACTGCAGAATACCAGCGGGAAGGTGTAGAAGGGACGCAGCCACCACTCGACGTAGCGTTGATAGAGGGTTGGGCTGCGGAAGCTGATATCGACCGAGCGTGTTTCATTGGCGAGGCCGGCGATGCTCAACAGCAGTTCTCCACTGTAGAAGGAGCCGCGCAAGACATCTTTTGGCAGGTCTTTGCGGGCAATGAGGGTGATGGGGACCTCATAAAATCCTTCGTCATCGGGGGAGTCGGTGACCTCCACCGGCAGGGCTTCGAGGTAGAGTTCATCCAGAGCCATGACGCCGTTGCCGGTTTCGCCCGATGCGGCGATACCGACTGTTTCGACCACAAAAGGCGTCTTGCCGTTGAAGCGGAGGTATAGCGTTTGTGTTGTTTTTTCGCCGGCTCGCCCCAGATTGCCGAAATCGAGCGCGCCGGCGACACTCCACTCGACGTCGCGAATCTGCAGACGGAAAGGCACGATCGCGGATCCGGCCGGACCGGCGCCGGACGACGGATTCGCGGAAATGACATCGAATTCCTGGCTTGGCCCAGCCAGATTGAGGAGGCCGTGGCAGCTGCCGGCGGACATGGGCCCTTCGCTCAGCAGGCGTACCGGCAGCGCCCAATTTGCAGGCTGTAAATTGTCTGTAGCGGTGGAGCTGGCAGCGCTGACATTTGCCGCTTCGAAGGGTTGCAGATCAGCGGCGGTGGCGGAGAGGCCGCTGCAGCTGCTTTCGGTCAGTTCAACCGTCAGCCGAAAGGGAGTGTCGCCGCTAAAGGCGACGGGCAGCAGGATCTGCTCGTCCAGCCGGAAATTCGGAGACGTATCGAAAAGCAGTGCGCCGAAGTCGGCTTCCTGCACCTGGATGTGCGCCTGGGAGCGGGGAATGTCCAGGATTACGGGCAGCGAGGGGGCGGGACGAACCTGGACCTCCATTGGCAAGCCGGCGGGACTGAAAGCAGACAGGTTCAACTGGCCTTCGTATGCGCCGGAGCGTAACAGATCGAGCCCGTCGACATGGAGGAGCGCCGTCTGGATTCCATTTTCGAGCACTTCTACAGAAAGGCTCACTGAAGCCTCGCGCACGATTTCGCTTGTATCGGAGCGGCGCAGGATGAGCGAGGCTTCCAGAGTTCCGATCTCTTCGACGGTGGTTGCCTGGACGGTCAGCGGCCATCCTGCGGGAGGCATTTTCGCCAGATCGATATCGGCCGGCAGGCCCCGCACGTAGATCGCCGGCTCCACTTCCAGGACCGTGCGCGCATAATCGCCGAAACGGACGCCATCGGTGGCGGCAGTCAACAGGAAGAGCGCCTCGTAGTCGCGTCCGTCCTGCGGCATAAAGCCGTCGTCGGAGCAGTACTGATCACCGCAGTTGATTTGCTGCCGGTAGACAATCTGGCCGCCGGTGAGATCGGTGACGTAGACGACGGCTTGCATGTCCTGCACCTGAACACCGGGGCCGAAACCCACCTTGAGTTGGAGGCTGCCGTCTTGCAGGATTCCGGGACTGTTGGCGGAGGGAGAGAAGACCTGCGCCTTGGGCAGATCCTCCGAGGCTTGAAGGCGGAAGGTGCGCAGCAGTTGCAACGGCTCTCTATCCTCTCCCAATTGAATCGTCACCTCTTCGGCGCCGCGGTCAAGCTGTTGGGCAGCGACCGTTCGGCCGCTGACGGGGTCTTGTCCGAGGATGGGGATCGGTATGTTGCCATTGAGCATCAGCGGTTCGTTGGCGGCGGGGCCGGCGCCGGCAACGATGACGATGGGCGCTTTGCCGGCAGGATAGTAGCGCGTTGCCGCCGCGTTGCCCTGTACGCTGGGAGGGGGAAAGAGCAGTTCGGGATAGCTGTCCGCCTGAACGACGGCAAAACTGCTCAGATCGGTCGTTTTGGCCACCCATTCGCCAGCCGCCAGCGGGGCGACAGCGACGTTGAGGTCGATATTGCCGTCGGCTATCAGACTCTGTGTCGACATCGGCGCGCCGTCCCGCTCCACTGCCGTGATCGCCGACTGCGGGCTGACGAAGGCGATGCTGCCGGCGCTATGCGCGTTGCGGATCGAGATGGTCAGGTCGCCGTGCAGGTTGCGGTGGGTGACGATCGAGCGGTCGGACTTCATTTCGGCGAAAATTTCGCCGAAGATAAGCAGGAGATCCTGCGAACTCTTGGCTTCCCGCGCCAGAGGCGAACTGGTTTTGAGAAAATCGCCCGCGCAGCCGGCATCGGGATTGCAGAGGATCACCGGGTAGAGCAGTGCGCCGGCGTCCTCGATCCGGGCCAGCAGGTTGGTGATGGTCTGACGCTGGCCGGTAACCTGTAACGGGGCGGTCGGCTCGCCGTCTGTCAGCAGCAGCACGTACTGGCTGCGGTCGAGGTCGCCGTGTGCCTCGAACAGCCGCAGCGCCTCCTGCAGCCCCAGATCCATGCGTGTGAAGCCGCGCAGCGCATAGTCGTCCGGGGCCTGGAGCGATGCAGCCATCCGGCGGCGGTTCTCGGCGCTGCCGATCTCCTGTAACAGGCTCATGGCGCCGACGCCCTCGGCTGTACTGTCGAAACGCAGAACGGCGATGCGGTCGGCGCTGTCGGCCAGATGGACCAACAGGCGGGCCGCGCTATAGCGCAGCTCGTTGGGGTCGCTGGGCGCGTTGAAGCTGAAGCCTTCGCAGGGGGGGTCGGAGGGGGGTTGGCCTTGCGGCCAGGGCCAACAGGTGGCCATGCTGCCGGAGTCATCGAGAATGACGATTACGTCGATGGGAGCTGCAACTGTCGCGGACTGACTTGGAGGCGCGGACAGGGTCTCGGCATGTGCCGGCGCGGCGGGACTGCCCGTTATCAACAGGAGGAGAAACCCGCATAGCAGACAGGCAGACATTGCCCAAAGCCGCCGGTCCCAATCTTGCGAGGGGCGGCGGATGAACAGAGACCGCTGGAAAACGTTTCCGGGCAGATGGCGCTCCTGACACCTGTGGCTACTGCACAGCGGCTAGCAACCGACCACGAATCACTGAACTCAACCGATCCAATAGAGCAACAAACGCGCGCATCGGCTCCGCGTTCCCCTGCTGTGGTAGCAGGGGTGCTGTCCCCCACAGGCCAAACCCGCTGAACGCTCAGTCCCGTAAAGGGAGGCGGTTGGGCGGGGAAGACTTGCAGTGAGCGAAATGCGCGCGCATCGGCTCTACTTCTATCTAGAAAAATTGTAACACAGCGCAAATTTGTAATACAAGAGCCGGGTTGAGGTCCGGATGCCCGCTGCCGGGTCCGTTTTGCGGATGCCGGCAGCGGGCAAATAGTTCCCAAATCGGCTGCGCGCTATCGATTACCTTAAGACTGGCTACACTGGAAATTCGGACAGACCGCCTGATCTTGCAGGGGTTCTCCAGCATGTGATTTCCGGTTCTCGATACACGCCTGGTTGCGAGGCGGCTGCTGCCAGAGTGCGAATTGACTACCAGAAACTGGTGCTTGGCATGTGGGCGATTTGCCTACGATCTGCCAATGAAATTCAGACCCAAGCGGCGGGCGGTGGTGCAATCGGCCGTTCTCAAACCACCGGATTTACTAATTGTCTGCGCCCGCGGCTGAAGCCTCGGCGAGCATCTCTGCGAGCGCGGCGACAAACTGGTCGGCGGGCAAGGCGCCGGGGATCAGCCGCCCTTCGCCGCCGTAAAGGACGACGAACGTGGGTGTGCCGCGAACAAAGGGCGCGCCGTCCTGCATATCACTCTGGACGGCCTGTGGGGACTGGTCGCCGGACATGCAGGTTGCGAATGTATCCGTATCCAACTCGTATTCAGCTGCCAACTCCATGAAATAGCTGCTGTTATCCGGGCGGGACCAGAGTTCCATATCGACGAACAGGCGATGGTGGAACTGCCAAAACGCCTCCTGCTCGGCCGCGCACTCGGCTGCGACCGAGGCGGCAAAGGCAAAGGGGTGGATATTCTGGATGGGGAAGTGCTTGAAAACCCACCTCACCTCACCCTTCTCGATAAACTCCTGGTCCAGTACCGGTTGTGTTGTCAAGGTGTGGCGGCTGCAGTAGGGGCATTGGAAGTCGCTGAATTCAACGATGACGATCGGGGCATCGCTACTGCCCTTATAGATATCGCCTGCCAAAGTATAGCCGGGGCGGTCCGGATCGGGCGTCAGGCCCTCTGCTGTCGCCCAGAATGGCAGCTGTCCATCGCCCTGCTGCTGCTGTGGCTGGGCCTGGGCTTGCGCCGCGCCTTGCGGCGTGCCGCCGGATGCGATCGTGTCGATCCAGCCGGCGAAGGTATCGTATGGCTGCGCGCCGGTGAGGGAGAAGGACTCGCCGGTCTCTTCGCGGACGAAGCGGAAGCTGGGCGTGCCGGTGTAACCAAAGGACTGGGCTTCGGCCAAGCTATCGTTCACTTTTGCCAGCTGGGTGGCGCTATTGGCCATGCAGGATCCGTATTGGGTGGTGTCGGCGCCCAAATCCTGGACCAGTCCGGCAAAGAAGGACAAAGCCTCTTCAAGAGGCGCCCACTCCTTCTGGGTGCGGAAGAGTTGATCGTGCATCTGCCAGAAGAGGACGATATCCTGCTCGGCTACACAGTTGGCGGCGATGGCCGCGGCAATAGCATTGGCGTGTATAGAGGAGAGGGGCATATCGCGGAAGACGAATTTCACCGAGCCGGTTTCACCGAACCCGGCGAGGAGGGCCGGTTCGGTCTGGATCACATGGCGGGCGCAGAAGGGGCATTCGTAGTCGCTGTATTCGTAGATGGTGATGGCGGCATCAGGGTCGCCGCGGTAGGGATATCCCTCCGCGGTGAAGCCGACGGGAACGCCTCTGTGCATAGCAGGTTCTGTGCCGCTGTCAGGGGCAGGAGCGACGGCCGGGGCGACTATATTGCCATCGGCATCGGTCGTGCATCCGGCGGCAAGCAGAAGAACGACGGCGAGGAGCGCGAAGAGGCCAAGGCGCAGGCTGCTCCTTTTGTTCGCGTTGTCGCTCTCTTTCTTTGTGCGGCGCATACGTCTGGCTTGCAAATGCATGTATCCTCCTTGAGGAATAGCCGACTGTAATGTTAACTGTGGCCCTGGACAATTGGTTCCAATTGGTTATGTTGGCGCTGACGCGTCTACCGTGTTGACCGTACAGTGAAACATTGCAATCGAGTGGATTTGTCTCGAAAGTTTGAGGTCCGTTCATTGTAACGGTGAGAACAGGAGAGTACCAATTTGGGGGGTGGTTCGGGGGATTCGCGTTGTTCTCGCCTTGGGTAGTAAAGTTTGGCTGAAAGCGTAGTTGCATCGTACTATGGAGACTTTGGAAGGGCAGTGACCAACCACAGTGGTCGGCGGTGCGTGGGCAGTGAATAGTGGACGGCGCGCACCATCGACTGCGAAGCGCTAAGAGTGAGAGACCTGTATGGACGACACGACCCTGGCAGCGGGTGTGGAAGCAACAGGTGTAGAAGGAGCAGAGGCGTCTGGGGCAGCCGGAGGCCCCAACCGGGTCGGGGACGGGATGCCAGGCCCAGACAGTGCCGCGACCGACGGGCACGTCAGCGCGCGGATTCAGCCGTCCACGCTCCTGCCCGGGCACCTGCGGCAGCTTGAGTCGGAGGCGATTTTTGTGCTGCGAGAGGTTGCGGCGCAGTTTGAGCGGCCCTACCTGCTCTTCTCCGGCGGCAAAGACTCGATCGTGTGCGCGCATCTGGCGCGCAAGGCTTTTGCGCCGGGGCGGATTCCGTTTCCGCTGCTGCACATAGACACCGGTCACAACTTTCCTGAAACGCTGGCCTTTCGGGACCAACTGGTGAAGAAACTGGATGTTCGCCTGCTGGTGCGATCGGTGCAGGATTCGATCGACGCCGGGCGCGTGCAGGAGGAACCGGACGGCGATCCGAGCCGAAACCGGTTGCAGACGGTGACACTGCTGGATGCGCTGACGGAGTTGCGCGTTGATGCGGCGGTGGGCGGTGCGCGCCGCGATGAAGAAAAGGCGCGTGCGAAGGAGCGCTTCTTCTCGCACCGCGATGCCTTTGGCCAGTGGAATCCCAAGAACCAGCGGCCCGAACTTTGGAACCTTTTTAACGGCCGAAAGCACAACGACGAACACTTCCGCGTCTTCCCGATCAGCAATTGGACCGAGCTTGACATCTGGCAGTACATTGCCGAGCAGGAGATCAGCCTGCCCAGCCTCTATTTCGCGCACGAGCGGGAGGTTGTCAGCCGGGATGGGATCCTGCTGGCGGTCGGGGCCTTTGTCAAACCGCGACCGGGCGAAACGGCCAGTCGTGAGCGGGTGCGTTTCCGTACAATCGGCGATATGACCTGCACGGGCGCGTTTCGCTCCTCTGCGAGCGATCTGGCGGAGATAATAGAGGAGGTTGCCACCGCCCGCATCACCGAGCGGGGCGACCGGGCCGACGACCGCCGCAGCGAGGCGGCGATGGAAGACAGAAAGCGGCAGGGCTACTTCTGACGATAGAAGATAGCAGGAAATGGATAGTGGCTGGCGAAGAACCTGTTCACAAGCTGCGGGCCACTGATCGCTGATCACGAACCGTTGAGACTTGACATGGACCTACTACGCTTCTCCACCGCCGGCAGTGTCGATGACGGCAAGTCGACCTTGATCGGGCGGTTGTTATACGACTCCAAAGCGATATTCGAAGACCAACTGGATGCGATCGAGCAGGCGAGCGCGGCGCGGGGCGAGCCAACTGTTGACCTGGCGCTGCTGACCGACGGGCTGCGGGCAGAGCGGGAGCAGGGCATCACCATCGACGTTGCCTACCGTTACACGGCGACGCCCCGGCGCAAGTTCATCATCGCGGACACACCCGGGCACATCCAGTACACTCGCAACATGGTGACCGGCGCCTCCACTGCGGAGCTGGCGATCATTCTGGTTGACGCCCGCAAGGGGATCCTCACCCAGTCGAAGCGGCACAGTTTCATCGCCTCACTGTTGCAGATCCCCCACATCGTTGTTGCCGTCAACAAGATGGATCTGGTCGATTACAGTGAGACGCGATACCACGAGATCGTCGCCGACTATCGTGCATTCGCGGCCAAGCTCAATGTGCGCGACGTCGTTTACATCCCCATTTCGGCGCTGCTCGGCGACAACATAGTCAGCCAGAGCGAAAATATGCCCTGGTACCACGGGGCAACGCTGCTGCACCATCTGGAAACGGTCAACATTGGCGCGGGCCGCAACAACGTAGACTTTCGTCTGCCGATCCAATATGTGATCAGGGCGGATAGTAACGGTGACCATGGCTTCCGCGGTTTCGCCGGCAAGATCGTTTCTGGCCGCATCGCGGTGGGTGAGGAGGTGGTGGCGCTGCCAACCGGTATCCGCAGCCGCGTGGCCGGCATTCACATCGGCGAAGAGAGCTGTGAGCGGGCCGCGACCGGCGATGCGGTGGTGATTACACTTGAGGATGAGATCGACGTCGGCCGGGGGGACATGTTGGTGCGGGTGCGCAACCTGCCTCACTCGTCCAACCAGATCGATGCGACGCTGTGCTGGATGAGCGAAGTGCCGATGAATATTCAGGGGGCGGCGGCGAATAACTACAGCGGCCAATGGTACTGGTTGCAGCATTCGACGCGGCGGGTACGCGCCTCGGTTCAGGAGTTGAATTACCGCATTGACGTAGACACGATGCACCGTGAGGATGCGCAGACACTGCATTTGAACGAGATCGGCCGCGGGCAGATTGTGACGACGGAGCCTCTTTTCTTTGATTCGTACCAGATAAACCGTGCCACCGGCAGCTTCATTCTGATCGATCCCCATAGCAACAACACGGTTGCGGCCGGCATGATCCGGGACCGGGCGCGGCGGGTGAGCGAGCTGGTGCCGAAGCTGGAAGAGAGAGTAACGCCCTCGCTCAGCAGGTCTCACTCCTCCGATGTCGTTTGGGAACCGGTCGCGGTTACGCGACCAATGCGGGAGGAGCTGAACGGGCATGGGGCGGCGGTGCTCTGGTTCACGGGGCTGTCCGGTTCGGGCAAGTCGACGGTGGCGAAGGCCCTGGAACAGAGGTTGTACGGCATGGGCGTGCGCACCTTCTCGCTGGACGGAGACAATGTGCGTCATGGTCTGAACAGCGATCTGGGCTTTGGCGCGGAGGCGCGCACGGAGAATATTCGCCGGGTGGCGGAGGTTGCCAAGCTGGCGTTTGAGCATGGCAATGTCGTGCTATGCACATTTATCTCGCCCTATGCGGCGGATCGGGAGGCGGCGCGAGCGCTAGCTCCGGAGGGCAGCTTCTGGGAACTCTACGTCAAGTGCGACGTAGAGATCTGCAAGGAGCGGGATCCCAAGGGGCTGTATGCGCGGGCAGAGCGCGGCGAAATTCCGAACTTCACCGGCGTCTCAGCCCCTTATGAGGAGCCGCCGCAGCCGGAGATGATGCTGGAGACGGACCGGCACAGCGCGGACGAATTGGCGCAGCAGATCCTGGAAGCGCTGGTACGGGCAGGAATTGTGCCCGGCGAAGATCATTGACCACTGGCAGTTACTGTTCGGTGGGCGATTGGTGGGCTTGTTGAGAACTGCGATTGTAATTGGCGGCGGCATGGCGGGACTATTTGCCGCCAATGTGCTCGCCGACCATTGCGAGCGGGTCACTGTCCTCGAGCGGGACGACGAGTGGCGTTCCCCGTCCCAGGCCAGCGCGCAGGCAGTGGACAAGGAGAGGTTGCCGCAAGCCTCTGGTCGACCCGGCGTGCCCCAGTCCCGTCATGTGCATGTGCTTCTGCTGCGGGGCGTGCAGAGCCTGCGGAAACAGTTCCCCGGGCTGGAGGAGGAGTTGCTGGCGCTGGGTGCGCCGTCGCTCAACTGGCTGAATGATACGGCTGCCCTGGCCGGCGACAGTTGGTTACCCCGTTTCGATTCGAATCTACCTGGCTTCAGCGTGAGCCGCACCCTGCTGGAAAATAAGGTGCGCGAGCGCCTTCAGCGCCGCGGCAATATCGAGTTTTGCACCGGGCACCGCGTGTTGCATTTAAGCACGGACTGCGAACAGGGGTCAGTGCATGCGCGGCGGGAGAGCGAGACCGGTTCTGTCGACGCGCGCGTAACCGGCGCGGTCTGCGTCGCAGGAAATGAGACGGTCACGCTGGAGGCTGATCTTGTCGTCGATGCCAGCGGGCGATCTTCGCGTCTGCCTGGCTGGCTGGAAGAACTCGGATACGCTGCGCCGCAGGAATCGACTGTAAACGCCGACGTGGGATACGCCACCCGCTGGTACAAGATTCCGGAAGACTGGCAGGCGGATTGGAAGATGGTGCTGCTGGCCACACGCTTCCCCGACGTCAGTGGGGGCGCGGTCGTTCAGCCGGTCGAAGGCAATCGCTGGGTCGTGACGCTGGTGGGCTATACCGGGAATCACCCGCCGACCGACGAGGCCGGATTCGAGGCGTTCGCCCGCGGTTTGATCGGGCCGCAGGTTTGGGAGGCGATCAGCGCGGCCGAACCGCTGACGGGCATCGGGGGATACCAGCGCACCGAGAACCACTGGCGCCACTATGAGAGGCTGAAACGGTGGCCGCAGGGCCTGATCGCGCTGGGAGACTCGGTCTGCGCGTTCAACCCGGTCTATGCCCAGGGAATGACGGTGAGCGCGCTATCGGCAGATATTCTCGACAGCGTTCTAACGCGTAGCGAGAGCGGCGGAAAGGGGAAGCTGAAGGGCGGCTCTCTTGTGCCTTCGGGGCTGGCCTTTCAGAAGAAGCTGGCGAAGATGCTGCAGACGCCGTGGCAACTGGCCACCAGTGATGACTTCCGCTGGGCGGGCCGCAAAGCCGGTGACTCCACTCTCGTTGATCGCTTCATGCACCGGTATATTGAGCATGTGCTGGACCGCATCCACCGACCGGATGTCTGCCTCGCCTTTTTCAATGTCGCCCATTTGATCAGTCATCCAGCCGCCCTCTTCCATCCCCGCATCGCTCTACCTATCCTGTGGGAAATGGCAAAGACCAGCTTTAAGCAGCCGGACGCGAGAACAACTGAACGGCAGATTCGGTAAGCTATTCCGTTGTGACCAGGGGTGTGAGTGTCTCGACTGTGCTGGGGCCGATCCCGGGGACCCGCTCCAGATCTTCGACCGAACTGTCAGGGCGGCCAGCGACGATGGCGGCAGCTCTGCTGGGACCGATTCCGGGCAGGGCTGTGAGCTCCTCGGCTGAGGCGGTATTGATGTTGAGCTGTGCGCCGGCTGGCGCGTTGGCGTGACCTGAGGAGGCCGTTGAAGTTGGCGGAACCTCGCCGGAAAGGCCTGATGCGGGCTGATTTGCAGGTTGCAAGGCTGTTGACGCACCGGCGCCGGCCTGCGGTTGCGGCAGGGGCACATGAATCTGCGCGCCGTCGAATACGAGCTCTGCCTGATTCACCAGCGCCGGATCGACATCGGGCAGCAGTCCTCCGGCCATGGCCAGGGCGTCGCCGACGCGTGCGCCCACCGGGAGTTCAACCATTCCGGGATTGTGTACGCCGCCGCTGACGAAAACGAAGAGCGGGCCTGGTGTCGCGGTGGGGAGCGGCGTCGGTGTAGGCGCTGCGGTGGGCGGAGGGTGGAGCACGATGGGTGGCGGCACGGGCCGGCGCAGGAACCACATCAGACCGCCGGCAAGAATCGCGCACAGCAGGAATCCGAACAGAAATCCCAGGCCCATATGACGCAGAGCAGTTGCGGCATATTCGTCAGGTGTGGCTTGGGGCGGGCTTTCCTTGTCGGGGCTTCGAGTTGGTCGGGGGTCCAACTCTGCGCTCATATCAGGGCCTTTTTATTGCAGAATTTTTGACGGACGATTCTTCTTTTTCAACGCAAAGACAAGAGGCCATCGGTTTACCAGAGTCTGGGGCTGTGTGCTGGTCACTGACCACCGGTCGCTGCTGTTATGCGCTTCAACGCGTTTCTTCCGAAAATTGTCAGGGCCTGGTCGTCGTTCAACGGGTGGAAGAGACCGGGTCGGACGTCGCGCAGATAGCGTTCCAATGGCATGCTGCGGGACATGGCCGCGCCGCCGACCACCCGCACCGCGTGGTCTACGGCCTCGATTGCGTTGTTGGTGACGGTAAACTTGGTGGCGATCACGGCAGGGGATAGTTCATCCCGGCGCGCGACGAGTTGATCCCAGTCGTTGGCGGTGTTGTAGAGGAGCGCTCTGGCCTGGAGCAGCAGCAGTTCGGCCTGGCCGAGGCGGCGCTGGATGCTCTCTAACTCGGCGATCGGTTTGCCGAGGGCGGTGGGCACGCGCTTGAGGGCGAAATCGGTGGCAAAGTCGAGGGCGGCCTGGGCTACGCCGAGGTAGACGGCGCCGACGGTGCAGATAAACCAGGCGTTGGCCGGGGCCTTGCCGGTTGTGCGGGGGCTGGGCGCGCCGCGCCCGATCATCAGATCTTCCGGCACGCGGGCGTTGACGATTTTGAGATCGTGGCTGCCGGTGGCGCGCATTCCGAAAGCGTCCCAGGTTTCGATAATTTCAAAGTGGGGGCCGGCCGGGATGACGAAGCGGGCAACGTGGCCGCTGCTGTCCTGCAGGGCCGCGGGAATGATGAAATAGTCCATCTCCGGACTGAGGCTGGCGAACGTTTTGAGCCCGTTGACGAGCCATACGGTTTTGCCATTCTCCCGGACCGGTGCGGCGGTTGTTTCCGGGAGTCCGCCGCGGCTGGGGCTGCCCAGATTGGGCTCGGTGGCGACGGAGTTGATCAGCGCGCCCTGTTCGACGGCATCGCGGCAGATCTGGGCGAAGAGAGATGGGGGCCAGCTGCTGCGTTCCTCATCGGCTGCGGCGCCGGCGACAATTTCGGCGACGCCGCCGACCACCTGCACGTGCATGACAAAGCTGAGCGCGGTGCTGCCGTCTCCCTGTGCCAGCGTTTCCATCGTCAAGGTTGATTCGAGCAGATTGGCGCCCCAGCCGCCGAACTCCTGTGGGACCACCAGGGCCGGCAGGCCGACCCGCCGGATGTCAACGAAGTTTTCGTGCGGGAAGGTCCCGTCGCGGTCGTGCTGGGCAGCCCGCGCGCGCAACGCGGGGAGCAAGCTGCGGGCGACGTCGATAAATTGCTGCTGACGATCGGTTCTCGGGTAAAGCATACTGCCTCCGAAACTGCGATGGCTAGTACAGTTTCTGACTGCTGATCAAGGTTCACTGTCCACAGGTGATACTGACAGCGGTTTTGGCGATGCGCAGCGAGTATTTTAACATAGTTCTGACGGGACTTACTATATTCACTCAGCCTTTTTCCGGTGCACATACGCTGGAATCGCAAGCGCCTTCGGCATGGGGATTCGATGAAGCATAGCCAGATACGGGTTCTGATCGCCAAGCCGGGGCTGGACGGCCACGACCGCGGCGCCAAGGTAATTGCCAGGGCGTTACGCGATGCCGGATTCGAGGTGATCTACACGGGTATCCGGCAGACGCCCCTGATGATCGCGGAGGCCGCCTTGCAAGAGGATGTGGATGTCGTCGGCCTGTCGATCCTCAGCGGCGCGCATATGACATTGTGCCCCAAGGTCGTCGAACTGCTGCATACCCAGGGTCAGGAGGATGTGCTGGTGCTTTTGGGCGGCATTATTCCTGACGACGATGCCGCCGAACTTAGAGCCGCGGGCGTTCATGCAGTCTTTGGGCCGGGCACGTCCTCGGCCGAGATCATCGCTTTCATCCAAACTGCCGTGGCCAGTGGATAGCGGCTCTGGCATTTGCGAGCGCCCAGCGGCTGGGATCGCAGATGTCTTCGACCAGTGGTTGGCGCCTGTGCTGTCCACTCGCCGCGAACCACTGGATGCTGGCAACCGGTGTTGCCAATGCCCAAACCAAATCCCACCCAGAAACTGATTGATGGCCTCCTGAGGGGGGACCGGCTCGCGCTTGCGCGCGCTATCAGCCGCGTGGAGGATGACGCGGAGGAGGCCGCCCGGCTTGTGCAGGCGGTCTTCGCGCACACGGGCAAGGCGCATCTGATCGGCATCACCGGTGCGCCGGGCACGGGCAAGTCGACGTTGGTCTCGGCGCTGGTCGAGAGCTACCGGGCGCGCGGGTTGAGCGTGGGTGTGCTGGCGGTGGACCCGACCAGTCCCTTCAGCGGCGGCGCGCTGCTGGGGGATCGCGTGCGTATGACAGGGCACAGCGGTGACGCCGGTGTTTTTATCCGCTCGATGGCGACTCGCAGCGGCGCGGGCGGCCTTGCCAGAGCGAGCGCGTCCGCGCTGCTGCTGCTGGATGCAGCAGGATTTGACCGCATATTGGTTGAAACTGTGGGCGCGGGCCAGGCGGAGGTTGAAATTGCCAGCGTTGCCGATACGGTTGTGGTGGTGGAGGCGCCGGGCCTGGGTGACGAGGTGCAGGCGATCAAGGCAGGGCTGCTGGAGATCGCGGATATTTTCGCGGTGAACAAGGCGGACCGCAAGGGCGCGGCGCGTACGGTGGCGGCGCTGGAGATGATGCTGGAGACAGGAGGCGCGGCGGCTCAGACCATTCTCCATCACGGGCAGCAGATGGAGACGGGCGCGGCTGCTTCCGAAACTGAGGCGGCGGGCGGATGGGCAGTTCCTGTTCTGCAGACGGTGGCGGTCAGCGGGGGCGGTGTCGACGAGCTGCGGGATGCGCTCGAAGGGCACCGGGCATGGCTTGGCGGAAGCGGCGCGCTGGCGGCGCGCGAATGGAAGCGGCTTGACCACATGCTGCGGACGCTTGTCCAGGCCGAGCTGCTGGCGCGGATGGAACGGGCGTTGTCCCCGGATTTGCGTCGGGATCTGGTGGAACGGATGCAGGGCAGGCAGATCGATCCCTACAGCGCCGCGGCAGATTTGATGGAGAAAATGGAGGGGTAGAGCGCCGGTCTATTGTTCTCTAATTGGGTTGGAACAGTTGCCACTGCTCAGGCTTTGCAAGGGCCAGGCAGATGGAGTCGCATAGGTCTTTGGCATACCCTGGAACCACTCTGCATGAACAGTTCAGAAATCGCAACCATCTTTTCAAATCAAGGCGCCTGGAGTGAGCAGGAATACCTGGCGCTGGATACCAACCGGCGCGTTGAATTCGACAGCGGCTTTGTAGAGTTACACGATCCGCCGACCGATCAGCACCAGGGCATCATTGTGTATTTCATTGTCACCCTTTCAGTGCATGCGAGGCAGATCGGTGGTGTTGTGCGACCTTCCGGTATGCGATTGCGCTTGTGGGAGCAGAAGTACCGTGAGCCGGATATTGTCCTTCTGTGCGACCGGGACAGCAGCCTGCGTCAAGAGAATTTCTGGGATGGCGCTGACCTCGCAGTTGAAATCGTCAGTCAAGGCCGCGAAGATCGCGAGCGAGACCTGGTGACGAAACGGACCGAATATGCGCGGGCGGGCATCCAGGAGTACTGGATTGTGGATCCTGAACAGGAAACGGTCACGGTTCTGTCTCTGACCGGCGATGTCTACTCCAAAGGCAATCTCTTCGGACGCGGCGACGTCGTTACATCTCCCCTATTGCCTGAACTTACTCTGCCCGTCGCGGAGATCCTGGACGCGAATTAGGGCCGCGAAGATCAGTTGTTTCCCGTTACTTATTTAAATAGAGTTTGAGGCCAAGATTTCTCGCACTGGCTGCATCCGGGGATCGCCGGCGCCCCGCCCGCTTTACCGGTATTGGACGTGCGGTCCGGATTGGTCATCTTACGCTCCGCGCCAATAAAGAGAGCATATCAAACAATGTACCAGTTTCGGGAGTTCGAAGTCCCGAAAGCGATACATTTGAGCGAGACAGGCGCTGCGGGATGCGCGTAGACTGTTATGTAGAAGTAAACAGTCACGTTTTTTGTTCACTTCGTAACTACTAAGCCACAGTACTTGACCAGCCAGTCATCCTTGGAACCATTCAGGCTCTTGGTGACGCAACCGGTGTACAGCCGCCCCCATGCTCGCCAGCCGACAGGTTGCAAAGAATGCACACGGTCGGTGAGGCATGGTTTTGTAGGGGGGCGTTGCGGGGGCGCGGAACTGCAGGGGTCAGGGGTCAGTGATCAGTGATCAGTGATCAGTAACTTCTGCGGTTGGAGGTCGGTGGTCGGTGGGTTGAAGCGGCAAGTGGGGGAGTAGACTCCGTTCGCCAGACACGATGCTGGGGAAGAGTAAACACGGTCGGTGAGGCATGTTTTTGTAGGGGGGCGTTGCGGGGGCGCAGCCCCTGCACAAGGGAGGGCCGAAGGCCCGACCGCACAACTGCAGTGGTCAGTGGTCAGTAACTTCTGCGGTTGGAGGTCGGTGGTCGGTGGGTTGAAGCGGCAAGTGGGGGAGTAGACTCCGTTCGCCAGACACGATGCTGGGGAAGTGTAAACACGGTCGGTGAGGGATGGTTTTGTAGGGGGGCGTTGCGGGGGCGCAGCCCCTGCACAAGGGAGGGCCGAAGGCCCGACCGCACAACTGCAGTGGTCAGTGATCAGTGGTGAGTGATCAGTAACTTCTGCGGTTGGAGGTCGGTGGTCGGTGGGTTGAAGCGGCAAGTGGGGGAGTAGACTCCGTTCGCCAGACACGATGCTGGGGAAGAGTAAACACGGTCGGTGAGGCATGTTTTTGTAGGGGGGCGTTGCGGGGGCGCAGCCCCTGCACAAGGGAGGGCCGAAGGCCCGACCGCACAACTGCAGTGGTCAGTGATCAGTGGTGAGTGGTTAGTGAAAATCGCTTTCGCTCGCCTCGTTCAGCGTCGCGAACTGACTGTGGCTGAGTAGTTACATATTCATTTTGAAGCCAGGACTTCTTGCGGGGGTTGCTTGCAGGGATCGCGTGTGTCTCGCTCGTTGTGTCGAAATTCGCAAGCTCCTGGTCTCTTTTGGAATGTACTTCAGGAGCCGATCCTGAACAGCTGATTCAGAAAATCGAACATGATGAAAGGCGGTCAAGGAAGACGCTATAGACATTCTGTTATTCCTGACCGCGTCATCCGTGATTTTAGCCAGTCCAATACTCGGGAGAGCCTTCAGTGAAGATCAAGCGCTTTACACCCATTCTTTTGCTCCTATTGCTGGCGGCCCTGGCGCCTGGAAGGGCAGTTGCCCAGCAGGGCTCGACTGCAGACAGTGCGACCAGCGGCTGTGATTCTGCCAACACGATTACGCCGGGTGTTTCTGTAACCGGCGACCTCTCCGATGCGCTGGCCGCCCATGCGGACATTGCTGAAGTCAGCACATCGATTTCAGGGGGGAAGATACTGACTGCCGTCTTCCACCTGAGAGACGTTCCCGAGACCCTGACATTCAACAGGTCGGGCTCGGCGTCTGGCTCGATCGAGTACAGTTGGGAGGTGTGGGTGGACGTGGACGCCGACCCGGGAACCGGTTTTATGGGAGGTTTTGAATACCTCCTGTCGGCCTATCATACTGTGTCCGAGGAAGACAGTGGGGCCGAGTTGAAGGCAAGCACCTGGTCGCTGGGCATTGACGGACCGAAACCCGTTCTGAATGCCAAAGTCGAACTGTCTGCCGAAGCGGACACGATCACGATTACGGGGGGCGTACCAAGGCTCAAACCTGAAGTGAGGCTTGCATTCAAGAGCACTGATGCGCTGGGTGGTTCCGATCAGGTGGGATGCTTTCCTGCTTTTGGCGAGCGTGTGACACTCGGCGGCTGCGAATCCGGCCCGAGTGCCATCCTGCCCGGCCAAACCGCGGTAGACGAAATCTCCCATTCGTTACCGCCGCACATCGACATAACTGAAGTCGATACTCATTTGCGCGATGATACTCTGACCGTTGTATTCCATCTGCGGGACCTGCCGGACAGGCTCACTTTCAATCGAACCGGCGTGGCGGAAGGGCAGATGGAATATATATGGCAGGTATCGGTCGACGTGGACGGTGACAAAGAGACCGGCATTGGGGGGGCCGACTTTGCGCTTATGGCCTTTCACTTCGCGCCATCATCGGAAGTTGGAACCAATAGCACACAGTCGATCGAGAATGGGACGGAAGCCGCGGGCTGGGTACTGTCAACAGATGGCGACGTCAGAGGTCTGTTTTTGGGCAGCGCCACTCTGAAAGCGTCTGCCGAAGCCAACACAGTTACTCTCAGCGGGGCCGTTCATGGAATCACGCCAGAATCGCGACTTACATTCGGGGTCTACGACTATTTGTATGGGTCCGATACAGTTGGATGTCTCGCGTCGGCTTTCTGGGAAGATACGTCCAATATGTGCGGTTCCGTTGAACCCTTTAACCCGGGTGATTCCGCGACGGACGACACTTTGGATGTGCTGGAACGGAGTTTTGCCGATTCCGACGAGTCTGTAGAGGCCGACAACGCCCACATTGACATCACCAGTATCAACACATCATTGTCGGGCGAGAAGCTGACAGTGGTATTCCATCTGCGAGACCTACCGGAGACCCTGACTCTCAACAGAACGGATACTCAAAAGAGCTTCATAGAGTACAGGTGGGAGGTGAATATCGATGTTGACAATGACCGGAATACCGGCTTTGGCGGAGGCTACGAGTACCTGCTGTCGGCATATCATATTGCTTTCCTGTTAGAAAGCAGGGAAAACCATGTAGCCCCAGTCTCATCCGGACTTGCGTCCGACGTTTGGAGAATTGGCCCCAGAATGTTTGCTGCTTCCGTGGAATCATCAAGCTATGTTGCCTCGGCCGAAGCTGACACAGTTACCCTGATTGGAACCATACCTGGAATCACTGCGGAATCTCGACTCGTATTCGTTGCAGGCGACGCGTTGAGAGGCCAAGACGAACTGGAATGCCACCCTCCCATGAATGTGATGCTGTTTCCTGGCCCTTGCGGCGCGGACGAGGCCATGATCAAGCCGCTCCAGACCATAGCCGACGAAGTATCTGACGAACTGCCGGGCCACGCTGACATTATCGGCGTAAGCACGGCTCTGTCCGGTGAAACACTTGCTGTCATCTTCCAGTTGCGGGACGTGCCGGAAGAGCTCGTGTTCGACAGAGAAGGCGTAGGCGAAAGAGTGTACGAGTATGGTTGGAAAGTGTCGATTGACGTAGACCACGGTGAGGAGAGCGGCCAATTGGGGTTGGACTACGAGATGTCCGCCATCCATACTGTCCTTCCAGAGAACAGAGACAGCAGTACCAGTGCGGCCATTGGTAGCAAAGTGGAAGTCAACACCTCGAGAAGAATTGAAGACAGTTTCAGAAGGATGGGGGAAGCGACCATAGTCGTTTCTCCCTATGCCGATACAATCACGCTGATTGGGGACATCCCCGGCATAACGCCCGACTCGAGGCTCATTTTCGATGTATATGACTTAGGGAACGGTAGCGAATATCTCGGATGCCAAGAGTTGTCTTCGTCGGAATGACAGCGGCTGAGCGTTTTAGATGCCTGGAAAAGCGTTTTGGTCTCTTCGACAAAAGCGAGACCGTCGTGACGCTTGAGCGGCCCCTTATGTGACCTGGCTGTTCTACTCAGTTCCTACGGGTAGGGTCACAGTGTCCCAGGGCCAGAGAGCTACCATCCCGGCTCAAGCTGGCTCTCGGGCTGTGGCGGCTGTGAGGAAGTCGAGTGCCGCTTTTTCGGCTTCTTCCTGCGCGCGCGGGAGGTCGTCAATGGTGATGACGCGACTGGGTTGGAGGAAAAGGAAGGATACCTCCTTCACGTTGACACCGGCGGCCTTGTTCAGAGCGAGCGCGTACACCCCACCCTGCAGACGGTACCGTCCCATCGCCCGCTCGATCGCGTCTTCGGAACGGACGGAATCGGTCTTGTAATCTACGATCACGAAGCCGTCTTCTTCCTCGAACAGCAGGTCGATGAACCCTTCAACGATGCCGTCGCCGACGGGGCCGGCGACCGGCGTCTCGCGCCACCAGCGCGCCGATGCCAGCGCGCGCTGCACGATGGAGCTGTCTAACGCGCCGCGCACGAGGCGCGCAATTGCATCCGCTTGCGCGGGCACGCCTTCGGCCGCGGCTTGCGCTTGCGCGATGTCGTTGAGGTCGCTGCCCGTGCTCAGATCGACAACCTGCAGCACGGCGTGAACGGCGCGGCCGATGTTGGTGCCGGCGCGGCCGCGGCGCCAGGGTTCGTCGGGGACATCCTGTTCCTCTTTCGCTTCCTGGGCGAGACGGGTTGCGGCCGCGGAGATGGGGCGACTGCGGGCCGTGAAGAGCTCGTTCCTCTGTTGTTGCCAGTGCTGGTGCGTTTCGGGGGTGTCATCGGCGGCGGCCGCTTCTTCGCGGGCGGAAACCGGGGCGCGCGGTGCGGCGGCGGGCGGTGGATCGAATCGCTGCCAGAGATGGTCGGCACCCTGCATATACTCTTCGATGCGAGCGGCGGCTGATTTACTGCCGCTTTTGTTGCGGTAGAGGCTGACGATGAGGTGATCGCGCGCACGGGTGGCGGCAACGTAGACGAGCCGCACGCGCTCCTCTTCCCCGCGCGCCTTTTCGAAGTCTGCCAACTCCTCGTATCCGGCCGTCTGCAGGGAGGCTTTGACCTCGATGCGGCCGCTCTTGCGATCGAACAGCACGGAATCGAGATTGGGGCTTCTTGCCGCGTTCAGCCCGGCAAGGAGAACGATGGGGAACTCCAGCCCCTTGGCGGCGTGGACGGTCATCACGCTGACCGCACCGGCATCGGACTCACGGACGACAGTTTCGCGCGCTCTTGCCTGTTCTTCGCGCTGGCGGTTCGCCCAGGCGAGAAATGCACGCAAAGAGGCCTCGCCTGTGGCGGCGAAGGCGCGGGCGCGGTCGATGAGAAAGCCGTAACGCGTCCAGCGGCCGCGCCACTGCCATTCATCCAGGGCCAATTCCCGGAGCCGCCGCGCACGTACGAACTGCTCGATGAGGGCGGCCGGGGCGATCCATTTGCGGCGTTCGTGAAATTCTGCCAGGACCGCCAGCGCGTCGGCGACGCATCCCGGCGGGGGGTTGTCTGCTGCAAGGTAGTCGAACTGGCCGCCCTTGTCGACGAAAGTGAGCAGGTCGGCGTCGGAGCAGGCGAAGGCGGGCGAGCGCAGCGCGGCTACGACTGAGACAGGGTCGGTCGGGTCGTCGATGGCGGCGAGACAGTTGAGCAGGTCGCGCGCCTCCTGCGTGTTGTAGATGAGGGAGGCGCTTTCGAGCCGGTAGGGTATGCCAGCGTCTTCGAACGCGATCTCAAGTGCATCGAAGCCTGTGCGGCGCGGCATCAGAACGCAGATGTCTTCATAGGCGGCTGGTCGGAGCGCGCCGTCTTCCTCCTCTGAACGCACCTGCCAGCCCTCTTTGATCGCCGTGCGGACGGCACTGGCGATGGCATCGGCTTCGCGGCGGCGCACGACTCCCATATTGCCTTCGATTTCGCCGCCCATGTGGCGGACCGGGGGAGACTCGCCTTCCTGCGCGACGGCAACGAGGGGGGCATAGTCGGCCTGGGCTTCGCCCTGCATCCACTGGTTGAATACATGGTTTACCCAGTCGATGACAGGCGGTTGGGAGCGGAAGTTCTGTTGGAGCAGCACGCTGGTTCCGCCGACCGACGCTCGCATCTGTTCGACCTGTTGAATGTCGGCGCGGCGGAAGCGGTAGATCGACTGTTTGGGGTCGCCGACGATGAAGAGCTTGCCGTCAGCCGGTTTCACTGCCCGCCAGTCCCGGGGGCGGTCGCCGGGGTTGATGCGACCGGGCGTCACTTCGGCCAGGAACATGGCGATTTCGGCCTGCAGCGGGTCGGTGTCCTGCACTTCATCGATGAGCAGGTGGGTGTAGCGGTCTCGAAAGTGATCGCGTGCGGAGAGATTGTCCCTGAGCAGATTGCGGGCGAGGACGAGCATGTCGAGGAACTCGACTTGGCCGGCGGATTTGCGGGCGGCGGCGTAGTCGAGCGTAAAGCGCTGCAGGAGTTCGAGCACGGGGGGTAGCTCCGACGCCTGCTCGCTATCAGTGTCCTGTGAGCGAGGCGCAGCAAAGGAGGCGCGGGCGAGCAGGTCGTGGTTTCTGTGGAAGCTGTCGGCGATCGTGCGCAGGTGGCCGAGGGTCAGGCCTGCGTTCAGGGCAGGGCCGAGCGCCTGCTGCGCCTCGGGGTCGTCAAGGGTGGTATCGAGCCACTCTTCCCAGCGGTTTTCGAATGCGATTTCGGCCTCGATCTCGTCGCGGATGGTGAACCCCGGCGGCAGACCGGCGGCGAGGGGACGCTCGCCCAGGAGGCTGCCGGCGAAGCTGTGCAGGGTCTGAATTGAGGCTTGATCCAGCTCTTGCAGCGCCTGCTTGCACAGTTCCCGCTGGGTCTGGGGCAGGTCTTTGTTATCAGCGGCCTTTTCGAGGCTCTCAGCGATGCGGGTGCGCAGTTCGGCAGCGGCCGACTCGGTGAATGTAATCGCGGCGATGCCGCCCAACTGCGCCCGTCCGGTCTTGATGAGGGCGATGACGCGATCGACGAGACTGCGTGTTTTGCCGGTGCCGGCGCCGGCCACGACGACCATGTTTTCGTCGAGGCGTTCGAGGATTGCATCGCGTGCCGGCTGGTCGGAGAGGGTGCTCATCGGCTTGCCTCCTCTTCGGCCATCGACACGTAGGCGGACAGGCGTGGATCGTTGCTTTTGCGCTGCCAGTGCCGCTCGCGGCGGGTGGGGCAGAGGTTCTTGAATTCGCAGTAGCGGCAGTTGGCTCCCTCCTTGCCCGGATTGGCTGGGAAGAGGCCGGCGCCGATGCCGTCGGTGATGGTGCCGACGACGGGGGCGAAAGCGTCGAGCATCTCGTCGAGAGGCGGCGGTTTGGGGGGACGGGTCTTGAAGTTGCCCTTTTCGGTCACGAACCAGTAGGCGACCTCTATGTCGACCCCGTCGCCCAGCAGCTGACGGGCGGCAAGACCGTACACGGGGAGCTGGAGGAGTTTGCCGCGCTGGACGGGGTCTTTGTTCATGTTTGCGTAACTGCCCGTCCCGCCGGTCTTGTAGTCGAGAACGAGGGCGGTGTCGCCGGACGGGGAGAGGTCGATGCGGTCGATAAAGCCTCGAAAGCGGAGCGTACCGGTCTTGGCGCTCGACCACTTGACGGAGTCGAGCGGCGTTTGATTTTCGTTCCTGGAGAATCCGAAAGCGTTCTCAATGGTGTGGGGTGATACGCCATGCTTTTTGCGAAGTTTGGCGTCTTCCTTGAGAAATCTTTCCAGGTCGCTGCGCATTTCGCCTTTGGCCAGCTCCCAGAGGAGTGGTTTGCCGGTGACGCCGCGCTGCTCGGCCTTCTGAAACTCCTCTTCGGCTATCCTGAAGAGTTGGCGGCGGTGGTCATCGGTCCAGGGTTGGTCGGGCGGCGGGACGGTGCCCTGCTCCTGCGCTTCTTTGATGAAGCGTTCCAGGATTGCATGCAGCAGCGAGCCCCGCTCCAGGGCCGAAATGGTGGCCAGATCCTCCGGTTGCTCGGGCGCGGCGATGCCGAGCACGTTGGAGAGGAAGTAGCGGAAGGGGCAGGTTGCCCAGGTTTGCAGCCGCGTCGGCGAGAAGAATTCACGGTTGGAAAGGCCGATGCGCCCGGTAGGGGAGATTGCCGACGTGAGGTCTCCGTCCCAGTGGGTCAACGGCGCAGCGTTTCTGGCCCGCTGCAATTGCAGGGCGCGGGACAGAACGGCTACGGACTGGGCGAGATGATGGGCGCCGATTGGGTTGCCGAGCTGCCGCCACTGGGACAGGCGGTGGAGGTCGTAGTCGTGAATGTCGGCGGGCTGCGATGCTGAGACGGAGTCGATGCCGTGCTGGGCTGAAACTACCTCGTCAAACCAGGGCTGTTCTCGCAGGGAGGCGAGGTCACGCGAACTGAAGAGCATCGTGGGATGGACGGGCGCGCCGTACAGGCGGGAAGCCTGCTCGAGAAACCAGCGGGAGGGGTGTTGTTCGCGCTGGGCGATGTTGTTACCGCGGGCGAAGGTGAGCACGCGGGTGCGTCCGGCGGCGATGGCGGCGAGGTAGTCGTAGCGTTCGGCGGCGGTGGAGGGGGGCGGCAGCCCCGCTTGTTCGCGTTCCCGCTGCGGCAGCAGGGGATCGTCGGGGCGACGGGCGGGCACGCGGCCTTCGACCATGCCCACGAGGTACACGCTGTCGAAGCGCAGGCCGGCGGCGAGCCGGACGGGGCCGACGAAAAGGCCTTCGCCCAGCGCGCCCGCTCTTGCGGCAGGTCGACTGAGGGCCTGGTCGAGGGCAGCCCGAAAAGCGTCCAGGCCGGCATCGTCCTCCATTTCGTCGAGAATCGCCAGCTCCTGCAGAGCGGTAAATAGGGTGTCACGGTTAACTTGCTCGGAAGGTGGGAGCGAACTTTCGTCAAGGTATTGGTCCAGGAGATCTTCGGTCCATTTGGCGAACACCGCCCATCGTTGGCCGTCATCTGTGCGCGTGAGGGATTCATGCAGCCTGAGCATAAAGTCCCGCAAAGCCCACGCTTCTGCGGCGGTCTGCTCCAGGTTCGTTTGCTCGCCCTCGGACAGCTCCTCGTTGTGGTTTGCGGCCGCGCGCTGCTGGCTGGCGGCATAGTGTCTCAGGCGGTCGCGCCACTGTTCGATTCCAGCGACGACGCCTGCTTCGCGGGAGATAGCGTCCCAGCGCGAGGGGCTGAACCCGGCCGATTGGGTCTTGACCGGACAGGAGGTGAGCCAGCGCATGACGTCCTCCCTGGGCAGGTTGCTGCCGGCGAGATCGACGAGGCCTTTGAGGGTGCGCCCGACCGGGGTCGCGGCAAGCAGTCCTGTTGACGGGCCGGCGATGGGGATGTGGGCCTCGGACAGTTGCTCGGCGATGAGCGCGGCATAGGGTTCGCGCTGCCAGTAGAAGATCGCGATGCGGTGGAAGGGCGTGCCGGCGTGCGCGGCGGCTGCGATCGACCTGACGACGCTGCGCACTTCTTCGCCGGTGTTGGGGGCGACGAGCAGGCTTTCAGGACGCGGGGGCGGCGACGAGGAGGCAGGCAGGGCAGCGGAGTCGGGCAGGATTGCGTCGGCCTCGGCATCGCCGGTGGCGGCCAGGATCGTCGCGCACTGCCATGCGGCGCGGAGGGCGTCGAACAGGCGTTGCTCGGCGGGCGTTGGGGTGGGCGGCAGGTAGGCGATGATGGGGCCGAGCGCGGTGAGGGCGGTGTCGGCGCGACCGGAACGTACAGCAGCGGCGGCGGCTTCGGCGAGCGCTTCGCGGTCGTAGTGTGCCTCGGTGTGGTCGCAGTAGCGTGCGTATAGCCGGGCGATTTCGGCGGACATCCCCCCGCGTTTTACGAGCGCGTCGAGGGCAGCGGGAGCGGCGCTGCGCAGGTCCTGGAAGGTGGAGCGCAGGCTGGCGTGGAAGGAGGGATGGGCGCGAAAGGGTTTGAGTTCGCCTGCGGCCTCGCGGGCGGCGCGGCGGACGGCGGCGAATTCGATGGCAGGCTTGAGCGGGCGCTGGCCGGCGGCGGCCAGGCTGGACGCTCCGAGCAGTTCGGCGACGCGAGCGAGGGGCATGAAACGCACGTTGACGAGGCCGCGCCTGCCGATATCGCGGCGCAGGTGGAGCCCTGCATATGGTGTTGGCACGACGACGGTGACGGGTGCGAAGGGGTCTTCGGCCTGATGATCGCGCAGGAGGCTTTCCAGATGCTCCTGCGCCTGTTCGATGTGTTCAATGTAGGTGGGGGATTGCTGCATGTATCGTGTCTCCGATGGGGGCGTTGGGCACGCGGTCGATCTGCTATCTTCCTGAGTATACGTCAGGATCTGCAGGGGCCGCACATAATCGTGGAGTGAGGAGGGAAGGGCGCTTCGATCAGGCGGCGGGTAGAATTGCGCTGTTGGCGGATCCTGCTTCCATGCAGAATGCAACGTAAGTTGCCACATCTTCAGTTCTGGCAGTGGAACTCTGGGAGGCATTATGGTGGTGGGGATTCGGTGGAGCCAACGCCTGCGCGGACCCACAGTCTTCATTGAGAGGCTGAAACTGGCGCTCAGGGAGGGGCTTACAGGTCGTTGCGCCAGTCTCCTGCGCCAATTGTCCGGTGATTAGCAATTCGGCGCCTTTCCCGCCCGAGCGGCGGCGATTTCGGCGGAAACTTCGTCGATATCGAGAATGTCTAGGTTCTTCTGGTCAAGCCGATCTATGGCGGCAAACAGATTGTCGATACGTCGCTGTCGCAATTCACGTTTCAGGAGCGCAACCAGAGATTGAGCGGTGAGCAGACCGGCTTGCCTGGCTTCGGTAGCCAACTCACGCGGCAGAGTTATTGTCAGGGTTACGGTTTTCATAGCCTTACTCCTTAACATGAAAGCTGGGATTCACTCTTGCCATCTCTTACGCGGGTCATTCTAGCGCGACGCGACAAGATCTTAAAGGGAAAGAGAGGAACAGGTGCGCCAGCGGTTTGACGCCCGGAAGATCACAATGATACCGTTGGTGTGAGGCAACTTCTTATATTGGAGTGATGCCGGGCGGACTCGACGGGGAACGGAGCGAAAATGACCACAGACGACAGAGACGGCGCGACGGCTATCAACATTGCGCTGCTGCGCGGAATCAACGTGGGCGGCAAAAACAAGCTGCCGATGAAGGAGCTCGCGGCGCTGTTTGTGGCGGCGGGTTGCGGGGACGTTAGGACCTATATTCAGAGTGGGAATGTGGTATTTCGAACGGGGCCGGCAGGGGGAGAAGATATCTCATCTGTCATCAGTGCGTCGATCTTGGATCACTTCGGCTATCGGGTTCCCGTGATAACGCGCACGGCCCGGGCGTTTCTGGAGGTCGTGCGGGCAAATCCCTTCCTGGATGCCGGTGCGGAGACGGATAAACTGCATGTCATGTTTTTGGCGGAGCTGCCCGACAGCGCCAGCGTTGAAGCGCTGGACCCGGAGCGCTCGCCGGGCGACGAGTTCGCGGTGCTGGGCCGTGAAATCTATTTGCACTGCCCGAATGGGGTTGCGCGCAGCAAACTGACGAACAGCTACTTTGATTCCAGGCTTTCGACGACCAGTACTTCACGAAACTGGCGGACGGTGCAAAAGCTTCTGGAGCTTGCCGCAGCCGCCAGTTAGGGACCTGGGTCGGATTGACATGAAGTGTCCCGCCGGGGCTCTTTGGGTTCCAGCCCGGAATAACAGAGTGAGGGAATTGCTCTGAGATTGAGCATAAAGGCTGGTCGCCTAAACCAAGGAGGTGGCTGCTAAGCCAAACACGGTCTCTGTGTTGACCGACCCTACATGCCCGCCGCCATTCAGGCTATATGATTGCGTATTCGGTTGGCAGCTGCCACGTTGCTTGAGCCGCACTGCCGGGAAGAAGGCGTATCGTCGGTGAGCGATGGTTTTGGAGGGGGGCGTTGCGGGGGCGCAGCCCCTGCACAAGGGAGGGCCGAAGGCCCGACCGCCCAGAAAACAGAGAATGAGGAGAGCGTTACCAACTTCACTCGCCTCGTTCAGGGTCGCGAATTGATGCTGGCTGAGTAGTTACCTCGATGCACGAAGGTGCCGCGAGCGAGTCCCATACGTGTCACGCTATCACGTAGATGGGGCGATGGAGACACCTGACGGGCTCAACCCGCGGGTGAGGACCGTCTGGCAAATCGACCTTAGGCGCGACTATCCCAGGTTCATTACAGCGCACCCGCGCAGGAGGTGAGAGGTGTTCAAGGAACACGAGCAGATTGTGCTCACAACCGATGTCGTCGGTGACGGGGAGGAAGAACTGAAGCCAGGCGATGTCGGCGCCATCATCCACATCCATCCCAATGAAGAAGCCTTTGTTGTGGAGTTCATGTCCTTGGATGGCGAGACTGCGGCGATCGCCACAGTGCTGCCGTCACAGGCGCGTCCAGTAACCAGCGCGGACCTCACACACGCGAGAACAGTACCTGCGGCGGTCTGATACGCCGGGCCTTACGTGTGAATTTATGCGCAGGGGGACCGTGCAGGGAAGCCTGCGGACCCTGACCATCCAACTGAAGCGATTTGGCATCCTCTGTATCCGATCAGGACTTAATTCAGTAGAATCCACCTGTCGCAGGCCCGCCGCTTCATCGATATCGGCTGCAGTTGCTCGGCGCTACGGTTGAAGCTGCCCGCGCCAAGACCAAAGAGAGAGGATTGAGTAAACGCCTTGACACGCGCAGCGTGATGCTCACTCTTCTTCATTTTCTTCCTGCTCCTCTTCGCTTTCTCCTTGCTCCTCATCCTCCACTGCTTGCTCTTCATCCTCCAGCGCGTCGAGTTCGGTGCGGAGTTCGGCCAACTCCGTCTCTATGCTTTCGATGCGGGCCACCAGATCCTCGCGGCGGCGCTCTTTTTGTTCGCCTTCACGGGCGGCTGCTTCGGCCTCTTCATCGACCATGCTGGTGTCATTGCGGATGGCGAGGAGGTGGACCGCCCAGAAGGCGGCGGCGGTGACGGCGCGCACGAGCCCGTCCAAGGTTTCGGCGGCGAAGAAGTCGGCGTTGGGGTCGCCCAGGGCCCAGAGGAGCAGACGGTAGACGACCTGCGCCAGCTCGAACAGGATCAGGAGCGCGCCCACCAGGGCGATGCCGTACAGGTAGACGCGGCGGGGCCAGGATGCCCGCTCCTCGCGGCCGGCCTCGTTGTCCTGCTCGGCGACGCGTTGGGCGGTGCGCCAGTGCAGCGACCAGACCGGCGCGCCGACGGCAATGAGGCTCACCCCTGAGGCGAACTGGTGGGCGCGAAAGCCTTCCTCAGCCGAAGCCGCGCCGATGATGGCCAGGTCCAGCAATCCCCGCAGCAGATCGACCAGCCCGATCCACAGCAACAGCAGGCCGGTGGCGGCCACGGCGTAGTAGTAGAGCCGGCGCACGAACTCGCTCTCGCGTGATTCGCCGTAGCGTTGCGCCTCGGCGGACACCTGCAGCCAGTGCCAGCGCCAGGCGAGCACGCCGACCGGCAGCAGGCCGAGGGGCGTGGTTAGATCATCGATGTCGATATCCCCGGTATCGACACCGCCGAACAGATAGAGGACCCCTAGTCGCAACAACATCGCCAAAGGCACCAGGGTAATCGCGGCCGCCAGAACTGTGGCGCCATAGAGATAGAGGCGCCGCAGAGCGAGGCGGCCTTCCTCGGGCCGGGCGGTCATCAGACCGTTCCAGTAGAGAGTGTTCAGCCGCCAGGCCAGCCCGCCGACAAGAAAGGCGGCCAGTGAACCGGCGAAGCCGCGCTGCCGCCAGCCTGTGCCCACAGTCTCCAGGCTGGCTTCGCCGAACGGCTCGAGAATGATGCGCCAGACGAGGTTGAGGGCGTCGGCAGCGCCGGTAAGCAGGAGGCCAAGCCCTACGAGGCCGGCGATCAGTTGGAAGAGGCGCCGCCAGGTTCCGGCCCAGCCTGACTCGGCGCCCAGGTCGCCGTCCTGCTGGAGGAGGCGGGCGAAAAACATGGAAAGTGTGATGTGGACGCCGGCGTGGAAAAAGTATGCTACCCAGCGGCCCGGTCTCAGTTCTTCCTCGGCGGGCGCGGCGCCGAGGATGAGTTCGAGGCTGCCTTCGATGATGTGATAGAGGGAGCGGGCGCTGACAAATGCCGTGGTCGCGAGCACAGCGTAGAGAAACAGCTTGCGTAAGCCGGCGCGCGACTCGCCCGGTTGCGCGACCAGGCGGCGGATATAGCGCCAGTGGATGAGAAAGATGGGCGCGCTGACGATCAGGAATCCGCCGGGACGAGCGATGGCTCTTTGCACTGTGGCGGCGGCGTAGACGCCCAGAATCCTGTCGTCGGTGATCCACTGCTGGACCAGAACGTCGATCAGGTCGTAGGCGGCAGCAAGCCCGGCGATCAGACTGATGAAGGCGATGAGATAGAGATAGAGGCGGCGGATCATCGCCAACCGGGTCGTTTCTGTAGGTGTCTGCTCAGTCATTGTTCATGCTCTCAATAGCGAGAAGAGGTTAGGACTCACTCAGTCCTGCCCTTTTTTCGCTCAATCCTTGGTGATTGGCCTCAATGGAGGATGTCGTCGGTGTCGATCTTCCATGCGTCATCCTCTCGCACCAGGGGAACTGTGCGCCGGTATGTTGATGTGCCGCTGTCGAACAGGCCGCCCTGGCGGAAGTTGTCGATCGCGACGGTGACATATGCCTTGTCGCCCTCTTCGCTCATGTCCACATCCAGGATGCGCAGCCGCCGCGCGGAGCGGCCGGAGTCGTAATAGTTAAATCGCTCGCGGAAACGTATGTTGTCTTCATCTTCGACTACTTCTCGAGAGTAGTGGCTCATCGCCTTGTCCGGCTCATTGCGCACGGTGGCCAGGAAGGCGTCGTGGACAACTGCCTCGGGTGTGTCCTCGTTGAGATAGTCGGCGCTCTGCCAGCCGCGGCCGCCGGAGAACGCAATCGTGATGACAGCGCCGACGACCAGGAGCAGCACTCCGATAATAATGCCCAACGTAAAGCGATCTATTTTCATGCCCATTGGTACGCTTCCTTGTCACTCATCCGACTACTCGAAACCGGTCAACTCAAAGGTGGCCTGCGAACGTCCGTCGATGAACTTCACGACGGGGAAGGGGGCGGTCTGCGCCACCCACGCTTTGGTGGTGCGGTCGTTGGACTTCAGCTCGACGACCCAGGTATCGAAGGGGCCGGCCGGGACGGTAACGCTTTCGCTGCGGCGCACTTGCAAAGCTACCCGCTCCATTTTGCCGGCGACCGGCAGGAAACTGTTGATACGGGTGGCGTAGCCCTGCGCCAGCGGCAGCGCGCGCATGATGAGCAGCAGTGTGCGCTCGTCGCGTATATCCGAAGTCACCTGGACGCGCTGGTACACGGTTGCGCCCCGGCGATTGGTCAGCGAAATGTCCACCAGTGCGCCCTCGATTTCTGCTTCCACAACTTCCTTGACGCCGCCGAAGGTACGGACGAGATAGCTGTGGACGGGGCGGTAGCCGACCGGCTGCATTTCGATCGCGGCCAGCTCGGTTACGCCGGCGTCGTTGATTTCGCGGGTCAGGGTCCAGCCGCCATCCTGCGGCAGCTTGCCTATCTGGAAGGTGGCGGTACCGACGATGCGGCCATCGCGGTTGGTCACGCGATAGGCGCTGGTCTCGCCGTCGGCCCAGACCGGCTCGCCAAAGATGAGCGGCTGCGGTTGGGCGGCAGAGCAGGCGGTGAGAGAGATCAGAAAAAAGGAGAGAGTGAATAGGAGAGAGGAGAGAGAGAACACCCTCGCGGCCGCGGAAGGGTTTGTTGATTGCGTTATCTCTTCTCGGTATGATCGCTTTGCGTCAGGCAGGAGACATTCTCTCCTCACTACTTACTCCTCACTATTCGCAGTTTTTTCCTGCATCCACTTGACTGCGGCCGCGGCCAGCGCGGCTGCGCCGATAGGGAGGGCGTCCTCGTCGAGGCGGAAGGTGGAGGTGTGGACGAAGTAGCGCTGGGGCCAGTCGGGGTTGTGCGTTCCCAGGCGCAGGAAGCTGCCCGGCGCGGCCTGCGCCATGTAGGCGAAATCTTCGGCGGCCATCACCATTCCCGCTTGCGGCGCGTTCTCTTCGCCGAGGAACTCGGCGGCGGCGGCGAGCGCGATCTGCGTCGCATCGGGGTCGAGAACAGTGGGCGGGTAGCCCTGATTAATCGTCAATTCGAAGCTGCCGCCCATGGCTTCGACGACGCCGCAGGCCCGGCGCAGCTCCTCTTGCAGCAGCTGGCGCGCTTCGGGCGTGAAGGTTCGGATCGTCCCGTTGAGATAGACACTGTCGGGAATGACGTTGTTGACGGTTCCGCCGTGGATCTGGCCGATGGTGATGACGCCCGGTTCGAGGGGGTCGAGCCGGCGGCTGACGATGTGATGGATAGCGTGCACGGCGTGGGCGGCGAGCACGATCGGATCGTTTGCGACCTGGGGGCGGGCGGCGTGGCCGCCGGCGCCGATGATGGTGATCTTGAACTCGTCGGCAGCTGCCATCAGCGGGCCGGACCTGCTGGCGACGATGCCCAGATCTTTGGTCGGGTCGACATGGATGCCAAAGACGGCGTCCACGCCCTCGAGGGCGCCCTCCTCTACCATGCGCAAGCCGCCGGACTTGCCCTCGTCGTCGGAGGCTTCTTCGCTGGGCTGGAAGAGCAGGCGGACAGCGCCGGGGAGGCGGCCCTCGTCGGCCATTTCCTTGAGGAGGGTGGCGGCGCCCATGAGCATGGCGGTGTGGGCGTCGTGGCCGCAGGCGTGCATGATGCCGGGCCGTTCGCTGTCGAAATTGCTGCCGTTTTCCTCGTGGATCGGGAGGGCGTCCATATCGGCGCGCAGCCCGACGAGGGGGCCGTCGCCGCCGCGGATGTGGCCGACGACGCCGGTCTTGGCTACCTCGGTCTGGGTGTCGATGCCGAGGTCCAGCATTGTTTTGTTGACGTAGCCGGCGGTGCGATGTTCGGTGAAGGTCAATTCGGGGTGCCGGTGGATGGTGCGGCGCCAGTTGCTGATGCGGGGCTGGATGGCCTTGGCGCGGGCGTAGAGTTCGGCGCTGGTAACGGCTTTATCGTTTGGCATCGGTTTGCTCCTGGTCGAGTATATTTGACCCTTGCCGCGGGCGCGAGGACGCGAGCGGTTCGGGTGGTGCCGGCGGTTAGAGGTCTGGTGAAACGATCATTTCAGTGACCCGTCCTGCGGGTTCGCTTTAGCTTTTATGTCATTATACTACGTTTCAGCGCGATACTACGTTTCAGCGCTGTGAGCTCCGCCTGCATCTTCGGAGGGCGCAGGCCACAGTGGGGGCGAGCGAAGGCACCCACAAGGGGGGCACCTACGGGCGTTTGGGGAGGGGCAGAAACATTGCTGCGGAAGCGGTAAGTCTGGGTGGCACATGGGACGGAGGCTCGCTAGCCGACGCGGGAAAGAAATTACACAGATGATGTGTAATTCTACTGCTGTGGGAGCCCTCGGATTTGGGGGAGAGAAATTGCGCAGGCGATGCGCAAATCTGCTGCTGTGGGAGCGCTCGGATTGGGGGGGAGAAATTGCGCAGGCGATGTGCAATTCTGCTGCTGTGGGCGCCCTCGGATTGGGGGAGAAATTACACAGCTGATGTGTAATTCCACTGCTTTGGGAGCCCTCGGATTGGGGGACAGAAATTAGACAGTGGATGTGCAATTCCACTGCTATGCGTTCCCTCGAATTGGGGGACAGAAATTAGACAGTAGATGTGCAATTCCACTGCTGTGCGTTCCCTCGAATTGGGGGACAGAAATTAGACAGTGGATGTGTAATTTCACTGCTGTGGGAGCCCTCGGATTGGGGAAGAGAAATTGTACAGTCGATGTGCAATTTTCGCGGTTTCGGGTACCCTCGCAAGGGGACATCGGGACCCGTTTCAGGGAGTATCATGCGATTATATTTAATTTCATTGTAGCTATTGAGCCCCATATAGTGTGTGTCGTGACCAACTCCTTATCTTTGCCGCCAGTCGGGCTTTGTGACGGCGTATTCGGTTGGCGGCAGCCACGTTGCCGGAGAGGCACGGCTGGAATGCGCACACACGTTCGGTGAGCGATGGTTTTGTAGGGGGGCGTTGCGGGGGCGCAGCCCCTGCACAAGGGAGGGCCGAAGGCCCGACCGCCCAAAAAAACAGAGAATGAGGAGAGATTAAACACCTTCATTCGCCTCATTCTGGTTCGCAAATCAGTTGTGGCTGAGTAGTTACCTAAAAACTAAAGGAGTGACATGGTGAATTTACGACTTTTTCTGACGATGCTGGCGGCTGTGCTGCTGCTGGCCGCGGTCATCGCGCCGCGCATCGGCGTGGCCGACGGCGCCGGCCCGGCAAGCCCAGCACAGCGGGCTTGTCTTTTCTGAGGAGAATGTCCATGGAAACACTGATTGTCATCTGCACGGTGGGCAGCGCGACCGCCTGGTTGCGTCGCCGGCAGACCGGCGCATCGCGGACGGACCGATCGCCCAGGTGCAGGAACCGGAGGAGAAACAGCGTCTGGCAGGGAAAACGAAGGTGCGAAGGCGAAACCCGCGGACGGCGCATGAAAACACGCCTCAAATCCCGGGAATTCCGGCTGCGGTTCAGCCGCAACCGTGAACCCGGCAAGGGCAGCGCGGTCTGGCCCGGTTTCAGTCCCCTGTATGACGAAGCTCATGGCTTGCAGGACGCGGGCACGGTTGCGGTGCTGCCGAACACTTCCTCGACCAGCTTGGCGGCCTCCGGGTCGTACTCGGCCAGTTTCGAATAGGTCGCGTCGAGAGGGTATGGCAGGAATTCCTGGAACCGGAACCTTACTGTTTCGGCCCAGTATTCTACGGTATTGGTTGCTGCGTACAATCTCTCCCATAGACCCGATTTCAGTGCAGCCTGGTAGGCGACCGTGAGTCGCGTCTCGAACTGCTGACCAACTGCCTGTCTCCGAATTGCGAAATGTATCAGGTGAGCAAGCTCATGAATTAAGACCCCACAGTGGGGGTCTTCCAGAGCCACACGCGCCACCCACCCGGTGGCAAGGTCTGCGGCATTTCCGCCGCTGCCATGTATAGAGATCCTGGTACCGTTGTCAGCCAGGAATTGGATCAGATCAGACCGGTTTTCGAGCATGCCGGTGATGACCCCACGCGATCGAACCATCTGCTCGTCAGATACCTCAGAAGGGGCGACCACGATAATCCCGCCAACCTCTAAGTATTTCTGAAAGAACAGGTCCAGGCCGAGAGAAGGCGGCGGTGGGGGAAACTGCGTCGACAGTACAGCCGCAACGCGTTCCGACCAGGCGCCGCGAACATCGTTGGCATCGCGGGCGCGCACCTGGTAGTAGTAGTTCCTGCCGTCCGTCTGAACGGAATGCGTGTATGTTGTGGTGGTCAAGGCGCCGCCGATGGAGCCCCACTGGCGGTTGATACTGTCCCATGTCCAGAGATCGTAGTTGACGGCGTTGGACGCCGCGTCCCAACTGATCGTGACCTGACTCCCTCTGATGGTCGTAGACAGGTTCTGCGGCACACCCGGCACGGCTGCGAGCTCGGCATCTGTGCAGGTTGCAAGACTGAGGCTGTTCAGATGGTTAGTTACAACATCACTGGATGCTGAGAAGTCGTAATCAGCAGGCAGGCAGAACCGATTATCAGCGAGGGAAAGGGTTTCCAACTTGGTGAGGGAACCCAGATCCGGGACTGGCCCGCTCATCTGGTTGTTATTCAGTATTAACTTCCTCAGATTAGTGAGGGCGCCAAAATCGAGGATTGGTCCAGACAGTTGGTTGTTGCTGAGAGAAAGTTCGCTCAGGTTGGTGAGGGCGCTCAGATCCGGGACAGGCCCGCTCAACTGGTTATCACTGAGGTCCAGGTGCGTCAGGGCTGTAAGGGCGCTCAAGTCTGAGATCTGTCCGGTCAACTCATTGCCATTGAGGTACAGCCACCTCAGGTTTGTGAGGGCACTCAGATCGGGAATTTCTCCTGATAATTTATTGGAACTTAAGGACAGCCTCCACAAGCTGTTGACGGCCCCCACAGTCGCAATTGTCCCTGTCAGATCGTTGTCGCTCAGGTCTAGTACTGTGAGGTTTGTGAGGGCGCTCAGGTCTGGAATCTGTCCGGTCAGATCGTTGTCGTTGAGGAACAGCCAACTTAGCCTGGTGAGAGCGCTCAGGTCCGCGATTTCCCCGGTCAATTCATTAGAGGCGAGAGAAAGCCTCGAAAGATGGGTCAGTGCGTCCATATCCGGGATCTGCCCGGTCAAACCGTTACGGCTGAGGTACAGGATGGACAGGTTGGTGAGAGAGTTCAGTTCCGGGATTGGCCCGCTCAAGTCATTGCTGGACAGATTCACGTAGGTCAGACCGGTGAGGGCGCTTAAGGAAGGGATCTGTCCTGTCAGGTCGTTGTGACTGAGAGAAAAGGTCTGCAGGCTGGTAAGGTCACTAAGGTCCGGAATCGACCCACTCAATTCGTTGTCAGCGAGGTCCAGGTTTGTCAGTTTGGTGAGGGCGCTCAGGTCCGGAATCGACCCGCTCAATCCGTTGCGAGCAAGGACCAGCTGTGCAACATGACCGTTCTCGTCGGTGAAGACGCCGTGCCAGGTAGCGATCGGCTCCTGGCTCAGCCAGTTGTCGTTGTGAGTCCAGTTGGCGCCGTCGGTTGCGTTATAGAGCGCGACCAACGCTGCCCTCTCCGCGGCAGGCACCGGCGGCACTGCTGTCGCAGTCGGAGTCATGGTGGGCGTTGGTGTTGCCCCTGGCGTCGGCGTCAACGTAGGCGTGGCGGTCGGCGTCGCAGTCGGAGTCATGGTGGGCGTTGGTGTTGCCCCTGGCGTCGGCGTCAACGTAGGCGTGGCGGTCGGCGTCGCGGTCGGGGCGTGTGAACAGGAGGGCAGAGCAAGGCTCTGCAGGTGAGCCAGCACAGCAGCATTCGAATGAAACAATGTGGCGCCATCAGGTTGGCACAATTGATTGCCATTGAGGGACAGGCTCGTCAGCTTAGTGAGGCCGCTCAGGTCTGGGATCGGGCCGGTCAACTGGTTGAATCCGATGTACAGCAACGTCAGTTCGGTGAGAGCGCTCAGGTCCGGAATCGAACCGGTCAGCCGGTTGCCTCGCAGGTCCAGGCGGGTCAAGTTGGAAAGGGCGCTCAGATCAGGAATCGAACCGGTCAACTGGTTATCGGAGAAGAACAGAACTGTCAAGCTGGTGAGACCGCTCAGGTCTGGGATCGGGCTGGTCAACTTGTTGGCACCGAGGTCCAGGTCCGTTAGGTTGGCAAGAGCGCTCAGATCGGGAATCGGGCCGGTCAACGCGTTGTTGTAAAGGTTCAGATCCGTCAGGTTGACGAGGGCGCCCAGGTGCGGAATCGGGCCGGTCAACTGGTTATCTCGCAGATACAGCCGCCTCAGGTCGGTGAGACCACTAAGCGCCGGAATCGAACCGGTCAACTGGTTGGCGCCGAGGTCCAGCCACCACAGATTGGTGAGTGAGCTCAGGTCGGGAATCGACCCGGTCAACGCGTTAAGAGAGAGATTCAGACTCGTCAGTTGCGTGAGAGCGCTCAGGTCGGGGAGAGGCCCGCTCAACCCGTTATCGAAGAGGCGCAGTCCGGTCACGTGTCCGCTACTGTCGGTGGTGACGCCTTGCCAGGAGGAAAGCGGCTGGGAGGACAGCCAGTTGTCGTTGTTCGTCCAGTTGGCGCCGCCGGTGGCGTTGTAGAGGGCGACCAACGCGGCTCTCTGCTCGGCTGCGGTTGCCGCGGACGTTGTGACGGTCGGTGTGGGGGTGACGGCCGGCGTCGCGGTGGCAGTAGGCGTCGCAGTCGCAGTGGCCGTCGCGGTGGACGTCGGCGTTGGCGTAGACGCGCCGGACGCGGGTGCGGTCACTATCGGGTTGTTCGACCACGGGCCCAGCGGCAGGTTGTTGGCGTCTATGGCGCGCACCGCGTACCAGTAGGTCGTGCCGGCCGTCAGGGGGCTGTGCGTGTAGGTCGTGCCTGTCAGGCTGCCGTCGTCCAACTGCTGCCAGCCCAGGGCGTCGGTCCACGTCCACAGCGCGTAGCGCACCGCGCCGGGGACCGCATTCCAACTGAGGTCGACTGCGTTCGCCCCCGACAACGTCGCGGTCAACACCGGCGCCGACAGCGCGGATGCGGTCGTCGTCGCCGTCGGCGTGGGCGTCGGCCCGGACGTCGGCGTAGCGGTTATCGTGGGTGTGGACGTATTTGTGGGCGTGGCGGTGGGGTTCTGCGTCGCGGACGCGATCGCGCTGGCGTGCTCCGACCAGTCGCTGGCTGCGCCGGCGGCCGGCAGCGCGCGCACCGCGTACCAGTAGGTCGTGCCCGCCGTCAGGGCGCGGTGCGTGTAGTTCGTGCCGGTCAGGCTGCCGTCGTCCAGCTGCCACCAGCCTAGGGCCTCGGTCCACGCCCACAGCTCGTAGCGCACCGCGCCCGACACCGCATTCCAGGTCAGCGCGACCTGGCCGGCGCCGGCCGTCGCGGTCAGCGTCGGCGCAGAAAGCGCGGATGCGGATGCGGTCGCGGTCGGCGTTGAGGTAGATGCAGAGGTCGGCGTTGGCGTCGACGTCGACGCGTCCGGGGCCGTCGTGGCTGTGGGCGTATTCGTGGGCGTATTCGTGGCGGTGGCAGTGGCGGTGGCGTTCTGCGTCGCCGACGCGGTCGCGCTGGCGTGCTCCGACCAGTCGCTGGCCGCGCCGGCGGCCGGCAGCGCGCGCACCGCGTACCAGTAGGTCGTGCCCGCCGTCAGGGCGCGGTGCGTGTAGCTCGTGCCGGTCAGGCTGCCGTCGTCCAGCTGCCACCAGCCCTGGGCCTCGGTCCACGCCCACAGCTCGTAGCGCACCGCGGCGGTTACCGCATTCCAGCTCAACTCGATTGCGTGCGCGTCCGCAGCCGTCGCGGTCAGCGTCGGCGCGTCCAGGACGACCCCGGTCTGCGCGTGCGTTGCGTTGTGCGGGCGGGGAGAGAGAGGGGCCAGCGCCGCTATCAGGGCGACCAGGACGAGGACTGCCCGAACGGCGCGACTGCATCTTTGGAAGCGACTGGGAACGAAGATTGCGGATCTCCTCCACCTTGAGGACGGTCGGCGCCCGAATTTCCGGTCTGGCGGACTGAGGGTCGGAGCCCTTCAGTGGCGCGGCCGGGAGATCCGCCACGCGGACCATGCCGGTGCGGCCCCGCCGCGACCGGCTTTTTCATCTTTTCAGTGTGCCACAGATTGCAAAACGGGGGGAAACCCGTCGCGCGAATCCAAGGTTCGCTCCGCGTCCTGCCTGATCCGGCAACGGCGGGGACGCAGGCATTTTGCGGACGATACGGACATAAGCGCATATGAATATATGTGCATATAAACATATGGACTTTGGGCTGGGCGGACATCCGCCGCCCTCCGGCCGCCTCATTTTTTACACGGAGGCTGCGCAGAAAAACGCTGATCGTCAGTTGAACGGCGGGCAGCGCGACTGCGCCGTTTGCGCCGCCGGCAAACCGGCGCAACGCGGACTGACCGATCGTCCAGGTACAGGAACCGGGGGAGAAACAGCGTCTGGCAGGGAAAAGAAGGTGCGAAGGCGAAACCCGCAGACGGGAAGGTTTGAGGCGGTCCGGGCGGATGAAATGCCGCCGGAAAATCGATTGCAGCAGTGCGCCTTCGCGGGAGCCGGGGGGGTGACGGCCGGGGAGCTCCCCCGGCTCCCGCATTTCTTTACGAACTGAAATGGGATCAACAGTGATTTCAATCGAAGAGGTCGAAGAGAGCGCACGCCGCGGACAGCGTATGAAAACACGCCTCAGATTTCGGGAATCCCGGCTGCAGGTCAGCCGCAACCGTAAACCGGGCAAGGGAAACGCGGTCTGGCCCGGTTGCAGTCCCCTGTTTGTCGAAGCTCACGGCTTGCAGGACGCGGGCACGGCGGCGGCGCCGATCTCCTCCTCAATCAACTTGACAACGCCCGGGTCGTAATCCGCCGGCTTCGGATAGTTCGCAGCCAGCAAGGGCGGCAGGGATTCCCAAAGCCAGTATTTGACCGCCTCGGCCCAGTATTCCCTGAAATTGGTTGACGCATACATACCCCGCCACAGACCTCCGTTCACCGCAGCCTGGTACGCGGCGTGGAGCCGCGCGTTGAACGCCCGACCGCCGGCCTGCGCCTCAAGCGCGAAGTGAATCACGTGCGCGTATTCGTGGATAAAAGTCGCACAGTGCGGGTCCGCCGTCGGCATGTAGGCCAGCCAGGGTTCGGCAATTCCTACGAAATCGTCGCGTACGTAGATGCGGGTATTGTTGGCGGCCATGGTTGCAAGCAGATCGGAGCGGTTGGCGAGCATGCCGGTAATGATTTGCCGGGCGCGCACCATATCCTCGTCAGTGTACACAGAGGGGGCGAAGACGTCGATCCCTTCAACCGCCATGTACTTCTGATAGTACATGTCCAGCCCGAAGGACTGAGGGGGCGGCGGAAACTGCGTCGGGACGACGGCCGCGTAGAGCTGCTCCGACCACGCGCCGCGCACGCCGTTGGCGTCGCGGGCGCGGACCTGGTAATAGTAGTTGCGGCCGTCGGTCAGCACAGTGTGCGTGTATGTCGTGTTGCGCAGGGCGCCGCCGATGGGGGCCCACGTGCGGTCGAAGCTGTCCCACACCCGCAGATCGTAACTTGCGGCTCTCGTTGCCGCATCCCAAGTGAGCGTGACCTGACCGCTGCCGACGGTCGCGGTCAGATTCTGCGGCGCGGCGAGCGCGGCCGCAAGCTCGGCGGCGGTGCAGGTCGCCAGATTGAGGCTGTTGAGGTGGTTGGCTACAGCAGTATTGGATCCGGACAAGTCGGAGCCTGCGGGCAGGCACAGCCGATTGCCTGTGAGGTTCAGGAAGGCCAGGTTTGCGAGGGCGCTCAAATCGGGGAACGGCCCGGTCAATTGGTTGTTGTTGAGGGACAGCGTTTGCAGTTTGGTCAGAGAGTTCAGGTCGAGAATCGACCCGGTCAGTTGGTTATGGCTCAGGTCCAGGCTCGTCAGGTTGGTGAGCGTGCTCAGATCGGGGATCTGTCCGGTCAGCAGGTTGTGATTGAGCGACAGGGTCGTCAGGCGCGTGAGAGCGCCCAGTTCGGGGATCTGTCCGGCCAACCGGTTGTGATTGAGGCTCACGCTTTCCAAGTTGGCGAGCGCGTTCAGATCGGGGATCTGTCCCGTCAGCTGGTTGTGACTGAGTGACAGGTTCGTCAGCCTGACGAGGTTGCTCAGATTGGGGATCTGCCCGCTCAGTTGGTTGCCGTTGAGCCCCAGGTATTCCAGGCTGGCGAGGTTGCTCAGATCGGGGATCTGCCCGTTCAGCTGGTTGTCGTTGAGCCACAGGCTCGTCAGGTTGGCGAGGTTGCTCAGATCGGGGATCTGTCCGGTCAGTTCGTTGCCGCTGAGCCCCAGGTATTCCAGTCTGGCGAGGTTGCTCAGGTCGGGGATCTGCCCGGCCAGCCGGTTGTCGTTGAGTTCCAGGCTCGTCAGGCTGGCGTGGTTGCTCAGATCGGGGATCTGTCCGGTCAGCCGGTTGCCGCTGAGCCCCAGGTATTCCAGTCTGGCGAGGTTGCTCAGATCGGGGATCTGCCCGGTCAGCTCGTTGCCGTCGAGGTATAGATGCGTCAGGTTGGTGAGGGCGCCCAGGTCCGGGAGCGGCCCGCTCAAATCGTTAATGTAGAGTTGCAGCCGCGCCAGGTTGGCGAGGGCGCTCAGGTCCGGGAGCGGGCCGGTCAGGTCGTTGTAACCGAGACGCAGCGTTTTCAGGCTGGTGAGGGCGCTCAGGTCCGGGAGCGGCCCGCTTAACCCGTTGTGCTCGAGATCCAAACCTGCAACGTTTCCAGAATCGTCTGTTAGGACGCCGTACCAGGTAGCGATCGGCTCGTCGCTTAGCCAGTTGGCGCTGCGCGTCCAGTTGGCGCCGCCGGTTGCGTTGTAGAGGGCCACCAGCGCGGCCCTTTCAGCGCCAGGGGCGGGCGGGGGCGTTGTGGCGGTCGGCGTTGCAGTTGCCAGCGTCGATGTCGTCGCGGTCGCGGTGGCGGTCGGCGTTGCAGTTGCCGGCGTCGATGTCGTCGCGGTCGCGGTCACCGCGATGGCAGTGGGTACGGTTGCGAACGGGTAGTCGGACCACGGGCTGGATGTGCCATTGGCGTCGACGGCGCGGATTGCGTAGTGATAGGTCGTGCCGGGCGCAAGTCCTCTGTGCGTGTACGACGCGCCTGTCAGGTTCCCGTCGTCAAGTTGTTGCCAGCCCACTGCCGCATTCCACCATGTCCAGAGTAGGTATCGAACGGCGCCAGGAACGGGCGGCCAGCTGAGCTCAATCGCGTTCGTCTGGGTCGCCTCCGCTCGCAACGCGGGCGCGCGCGCGGCGGAGCCGTCCGGGGTCGGGGTTATCGTCGCGGTGGGCGTCGAAGTTGGTGTTGGGGTCGAATTGAGGCTCCCGGTCGGGCTATCCTGAACCAGGTTCGACCAGGGGCTCACTTTGCCGTCGGCGGTTATGGCGCGGGCAATATAGTAGTAGGTCGTCCCGAAATCAAGACCAAGAAAGCCGTGCGATGCAGTCGTCTGAGGCAAGCCGGAAGGGCGCTCCCAAGTGCCGTTTTCGCCTTTGCGCCTCAGGATGTCGTACTTTTCGGCGCCTGCCACTGCTTCCCAATCCACGATTATCCAGTTGGTACCCGAAGTTGTCGTCAGCACGGGCGCGGCCGGTCCGCCTGGGTCTCCTCCACTCCCGGGAATGGGCTGCCCTGTTGCCGTCGGCGTCTGTGTTGGTCCAGCCGTTGGCGTTGCGGTCGCGGTCGCGTGCTCCGACCAGTCGCTGGCTGCGCCGTTGGCGGCCACGGCGCGCACCGCGTACCAGTAGGTTCTGCCGGGCACGGGGTCGTCGTGCGTGTAGCTCGTGCCGGTCAGGCCGCCGTCGTCCAGTTGATGCCAGCCCAGGGCGTCGGTCCACGCCCACAGCTCGTAGCGCACCGCGCCGGATATCGCATTCCAGGTCAGCGTAATCTGGCCGGCGCCGGCCTGCGCGGTCAGCGTCGGCGCAGAGAGCGCGGATGCGGATGCGGATGCGGTCGCGGTCGGCGTTGAGGTAGATGCAGAGGTCGGCGTTGGCGTCGACGTGGACGCGTCCGGGGCCGAAGTGGGCGTATTCGTGGGCGTATTTGTGGCGGTGGCGTTCTGCGTCGCCGACGCGATCGCGCTGGCGTGCTCCGACCAGTCGCTGGCCGTGCCGTCGGCCGCCAGCGCGCGCACCGCGTACCAGTAGGTCGTGCCCGCCGTCAGGGCGCGGTGCGTGTAGCTCGTGCCGGTCAGGCTGCCGTCGTCCAGCTGATGCCAGCCCAGGGCGTCGGTCCACGCCCACAGCTCGTAGCGCACCGCGGCGGTTACCGCCGTCCAGCTCAACTCGATTGCGTGCGCGTCCGCAGCCGTCGCGGTCAGCGTCGGCGCGTCCAGGACGACCCCGGTCTGCGCGTGCGTTGCGTTGTGCGGGCGGGGAGAGAGAGGGGCCAGCGCCGCTATCAGGGCGACCAGGACGAGGACTGCCCGAACGGCGCGACTGCATCTTTGGAAGCGACTGGGAACGAAGATTGCGGATCTCCTCCACCTTGAGGACGGTCGGCGCCCGAATTTCCGGTCTGGCGGACTGAGGGTCGGAGCCCTTCAGTGGCGCGGCCGGGAGATCCCCTGTGTGGACCATGCCGGTGCGGCCCCGCCGCGACCGGCTTTTTCATTTTTTCAGTGTGCCACAGATTTCAAGACTCGTAAAAGGACGTCGCGCGAATCCGCGGAAAGTGTAGTACACTGGCCATAGAAGCATTCCCGGCACAATCGCATCAGTCCGTCAGAATCATCCCCGGCCGGGAAGGTTCCCATTATCGTACAACAACACAACGCACAGCTTGCAGTTCCGCGCGCTGCTCGACGCCGTTACCGGCGGCGAGGAGGGCTTTTTGCGCGCCCGCGTTTGCGACCTGGACGCGAAGCCGGACCTGGACGAGACGTGTATGCGCATCGCCTCAGACTGTTGCTGTAGATGACGGGCGCACGGCGACCCTGGACCGAGACTTTTCTCCGTTCTTGTATTCGGTCCAGGTGCGAGTCCTTCCGGATCGATGGGACAGGGACAGCCCGGGGGCCGGCCCTTAATGCAGGATCGCACGGCGCCCGTTTCTTTGCAGCCGACTAAGAAAGGATTGGAGGATCAGTATCTCGCAGATGCCTTTGAGCAATGCGCGCCTTGAGGAGACGATCAACGCCGCGGCCGGCGCGCCGGGGGCGGTCGCCATGGGCAACGCGGCTGCTTTGCGTCGGCGAATTAACCGGAAAGCTTATCGAACGGGCCTTGCTGTAATTTTCGCGCAGGTTTTTGAACGGCTGGCGGTCATCATTGGCGTCAAATGGAGAAGATTCCCCCGCTGGGACCTGAGCGCCGACTATGAGAAGGATGCGTGCGTGGTGGGCAGTGACGGGACGGTCTGCAGAGCGTTGAGGGCGACCGCCCCAGGCGCGCCGGCGACAACGTATAGGATCCGATAACCGAGGCCGGCCCTTACACGGTATGGATTGAAGAGGCAAAGGAGGAGGCGCGGCCGATGTACAGGTACAACGATGCGGCCCTCCGCCATGCGGCAGACGGTCCCGGGCAAGCGAGGACGATCGGCGAGGCATGACATTGGCATTGGACGCGGGCGACGCCGGCCCGGGTATTTGATCGTGGACGATCCGAACCCGTGTGGGTAAAGGAGGCCGTCGAGTGACCAAGTTATGGCAAATGGCAGCCCTGGTTTTGTGCGGGCTTGCCCTGACGGGGTGCAGTTTTCTGAACTGCACGCTGGATGTGGAAAAGAAAAGCGCCGGCTTTTACGTTTATGAGGGCGACTGCCTGGTGCAGAAATAATCGACGGCGGCCGCATCAACTACCGCAGCAAGAGGAACACCGGCTTTGAGGCGCAGTTGGAAAACGGTGCGGCCGGGCCGTTCCATTACGTCGTCTACGCGTACGGACAGGTCAGCACGCCGGCGCCGCCGGCCTATGTGACGATGATCAAGTTCCGGAACGGCATGCCGACCCGGACGGGCAGCCGGCTGTTCAGCCAGCGCCTCTACAACAACACTACCGGCTTCCCGGTCGAGGTTGACCACATCAAGGTCCCTTGCGCGGGCACCGACTTCAGCGTCTTTGAAGGCGGTAGTTGCGTAGTCAGTTTCTAGTTTTTTGGTAACTGCTAAGCCATATACAGTGGCTGTCTTGATCGGTCCTTTAGCCCTGCCGCCATTCAGGCTATCTGATTGTGTATTCGGTAGACTGCAGCCATTTTGCCGGAGCCGCACGGCTGGAATGCGCAGACACGGTCGGTGAGGGATGGTTTTGTAGGGGGGCGTTGCGGGGGCGCAGCCCCTGCACAAGGGAGGGCCGAAGGCCCGACCGCCCAAAACTGCAGTGATCAGTGGTCAGTGGTCAGTGGTCAGTGGTTAGTGGATGGTTGCCGGAGAATGGAACGGGAGCAGACGGTGGCTTGGTTGCAACGAGAAGTATTCGAGGGGCACCCCCATTTGGGAATGCACGCCTTGGTTGCTGATGACATTTGGCAGTGCGCATGGACTGCGGTCAGGGTCGGGATTTTGCGCATTGCGGCCAATGCAGGAAAATTAGGCGCATCTTTCTCCCGTTACCGGGGCCGACGGCACTGACAGGCCGCCGGCCCACCAATATCTGAGGCGACCAATGACTTCCGTTACCAGCCGTGAAATTCATCTGCGCAGCCGTCCGCACGGGCTGCCAACTTCTGACAACTTTGCGCTCGTCAGCGTTGATGTGCCGAAGCCAAGCCAGCCGGAGCAAGTTCTGGTGCGCAACCGTTTTATCTCGGTGGATCCTTACATGCGGGGGCGGATGCGGGATACGCGCAGCTATACGCCTCCTTTCGGGCTGGATGAGCCGCTGACCGGCGGCGCGGTGGGCGAGGTAGTCAGCTCGACCAGCGACCAGTTTGCGGAGGGTGATTTCGTGCTGCATATGTTGGGCTGGCGGGAATATGCGCTGGCCGAGGCGCGGCATTTGACGAAGGTCGATCCGTCGCTGGGGCCGCTGCAGAGCTACCTGGGCGCGCTGGGTATGCCGGGCATGACGGCCTACGTCGGCCTGCTGGACATTGGGACGCCGAAGGCGGGGGAGACGGTGTTCGTTTCGGGCGCGGCGGGCGCGGTCGGCGCTCAGGTGTGCCAGATCGCGAAGATCCAGGGCTGCCGGGTGGTGGGGTCGGCCGGATCAGAGGCCAAGACGCGCTGGCTGGAGGAGGTCGCGGGCGTGGATGTAGCGATCAATTACAAGGAGACGAACAATCTGCGGCGGGCGCTCAAGAATGCCTGTCCGGACGGCATCGACGTCTATTTCGAGAATGTGGGGGGCGAGCATCTGGAGGCGGCGCTGCAGTATATGAATGACTTTGGGCGCATTGCGGTGTGCGGGATGATCAGCATGTACAACGCGACGGCGGCGGAGCCGGGCCCGGCGAACATGGCGCTGATGATCGGGCGGCGGCTGAAGATGCAGGGCTTTATCGTTTCGGACCATCCTGAACGGCGCGACGATTTTCTGCGCGATGTGTCCGGGTGGATGCGGGACGGCAAGCTCAAATGGGAGGAGACGATCCACGAAGGGATCGAGAAGACGCCCGAGGCGTTCATCGGTCTGTTTCATGGTGAGAATCTGGGCAAGATGCTGGTCAAAGTGTAAGGGCAGTGGTCAGTGGTTAGTGGTCAGTGGTCAGTGACTGCTGCTGACGCGGGAGATCACTGGGGACTGGAATCTATTGGGGAGGTGGGGCGGGCTTATGGGTACGCGGGCGATGCAGCCCCCGATGGGGCTTTATTTTGAGGAGTTTGCGGTCGGTGATGGGTGCGAGAGTGTCGGCCGCACGGTTACTGAGGTGGATATTGTCAATTTTGCGGCGCTGTCGGGCGACTGGAACCGGATCCATACGGACGCGCATTACAGCCAGGAGCAGATGTTCGGCGAGCGGGTGGCGCACGGGCTGCTGGTGCTGAGTATCGCCAGCGGACTGGCGGTGCGGATGGGCTTTATGGAGGGCACGGTCGAGGCTTTCATGAAGCTGGAATGGCAGTTTCGCCGGCCTGTTCTGATCGGGGATACGGTGCGCCTGCGGGCAACGGTGCGTGAGAAGAAGCCGATGCGGCGGATGGGCGGGGGCGTGGTCACCTTCAGGATGGAGGTGCTGAACCAGAGGGATGAGGTCTGCCAGCGGGGTAGCTGGGACATTCTGTGCAAGAACCTGCCCGACGGGGCGGACGCTGAGGCGTAAGGGCGCTGGCTGCCGCGCATGATTCTTTCTTTGCCTTTCGCGTTGGCACTGGCCCTGCTGCTGGCGCTGTTGGGCGGTCTGCTATTGTGGCTGGGGCGCCGCCAACGGCAGAGCAGCGGTTTGCCGGCGGGCACGGTGCTGTACCAGGACACGGAAGAGATGGAGGCGCCGGAGCGGCCGCTGCACAGCCGGCGTTATGGGCTGGTGGGGCGGCCGGATTATCTGGTGCGGACGCGCGAGCGGGGCAGGAACTACGTTGTCCCGGTGGAGGTGAAGAGCCGGGCGAGGCCGGCGCGGCCGTACGACAGTCATATTTTGCAGCTGGGGGCATACTGTCTGCTGGTTGAGGATAATTTTGACGCTGCGCCCCCGTACGGTCTGCTTCGCTACGCAGACGCCACGTTGCAAATCCCTTATACAGATGAATTGCGCGGTCGGGTGCTGGATACGGCGGCGGAGATCCGGCAGGCGCGGCGGGCGGCGGAGGTGGGCAGGAGCCACAGTGAGCCGCGGCGGTGTGTTAGCTGCGGGTATCGGTCTGCTTGTGGGGGGGAGGCGCTTGCTTAGTGGTTTTTGATTTTTTGGTGAACTGCAACGGCAACAGCTTTTGTCCACGAAGGACCACGAAGAACGGCAACTGCAGGAACGGCAACGGCAACTTCTTTTGTCCACGAAGGGCCACGAAGGACCACGAAGAACTGCAACTGCAGGAACGGCAACGGCAACGGCAACACCTTTTGTCCACGAAGGACCGCTAAGGGCCACGAAGGACCACGAAGAACGTCAACTGCAACTGCAGAACGGCAACTGCAACTTCTTTTGTCCACGAAGGGCCGCGAAGGACCACGAAGAACTGCAACTGCAGGAACGGCAACGGCAACACCTTTTGTCCACGAAGGACCGCTAAGGGCCACGAAGGACCACGAAGAACGTCAATTGCAACTGCAGAACGGCAACTGCAACTTCTTTTGTCCACGAAGGGCCGCGAAGGACCACGAAGAACGGCAACTGCAGGAACGGCAACGGCAACACCTTTTGTCCACGAAGGACCGCTAAGGGCCACGAAGGACCACGAAGAACGTCAACTGCAACTGCAGAACGGCAACGGCAACTTCTTTTGTCCACGAAGGGCCGCGAAGGACCACGAAGAACTGCAACTGCAGGAACGGCAACGGCAACACCTTTTGTCCACGAAGGACCGCTAAGGGCCACGAAGGACCACGAAGAACGTCAACTGCAACTGCAGAACGGCAACTGCAACTTCTTTTGTCCACGAAGGGCCGCGAAGGACCACGAAGAACGGCAACTGCAGAACGGCAACGGCAACACCTTTTGTCCACGAAGGACCGCTAAGGGCCACGAAGGACCACGAAGAACGTCAACTGCAACTGCAGAACGGCAACTGCAACTTCTTTTGTCCACGAAGGGCCGCGAAGGACCACGAAGAACGGCAACTGCAGAACGGCAACGGCAACACCTTTTGTCCACGAAGGACCGCTAAGGGCCACGAAGGACCACGAAGAACGTCAACTGCAACTGCTGAACGGCAACGGCTACACCTTTTGTCCACGAAGGGCCGCGAAGAACTGCAACGGCAACTTCAGGAACGGCAACGGCAGAACAGCGCCAGCTGGCCAGCGACCTGGCGCCCTTACCAAAAACTAGAAACTCCAAGGGGACTTACACATGAATACAGTTGCGGAGAAACCGCTCGACCTGCACTTGTCCGGCGCGACGATCATCGAACGCGGCTACCGCACGATTCCACCCGACTGGTTCGTCGACGCCAATGACCGCGAGGGCCATGTGCAGTCGTGGACCGAATGTTTTCCCGGCGTGCCGCAGAACCCGGTCATCTTCCTCGAGGATTCGACCGAATGGGGGGCGACGCTGTACGAGGATCGCAGGTACCCGTACCAGTGGTCAGTGATCAATATTTGGTGATCAGTTACGGTCGCCAGCTCGCTCACTGGCTGGATGCAGTTCACTGGCCACTCGCCACTGGTAACTGACAATTGGTGTTGGCGGCGCGGAGGCGGGATCTGGGTTGTCGGCGTGTTGCTGGGATCGCGGCGCGTGCTGGGCCGGCGGGGATGGGCGGCGGTATCACACACACGCTGGCGCCGCGTCGTGACTGGTTTTGGACGGGGGCGTTGCGGGGGCGGAGCCCCTGCACAAGGGAGGGCCGAAGGCCCGACCGCCCATATAGGGCGATAGCCCCTGGCGGCGGTTTGTTGTCGGTGCGGTCTGTCACGGATTCTCCTTGTGTCGAAGCCTGCGCTGGCCAGGCCGGGCCGGGCGAGCGGGGCGGGGTATTCTGGCGGCTGCTCTATCCGATGCGGGTCGGGGGCGTTGACTCCGCAGATGCGCTCAGATCGAGGTCCGCTCAGGATCTGGACACGTCGTCAGTCCCATGCGCCTTCCTGGCAATCGGTTACTCCCTTCTCCAGAAGATCGATAATCAGGTGCGTCTCTTCCCTTTCTTCCGGGACGAGCACGAAAAATATGAGGTGCCACTCGATAGCAGCAACCTCACCAGCGGTCCAGCGCTGCAGTTCTTCGGGAGTCGCCTCGGACATTAAACAGTCCCGAAGTTCAAGAATTGCGTTCTTGTATTCCTCCTCTGAGATATCGGCATCGTCCGTAACCGAGAAATCTATCTCGGCGGAGAGCGACGCAAAATCTTTCAGGCTGGCCTGCATTTGTGGCGTGGGGACAGGCGTTGGCGGCTCTTCGGTTGGGATGGGCACACAGTCGGTGAGTAGTAGCGCGAGCCCGGCAATCAGCAGATTCCTGAACTTGGTTCTGTCTCCTGGGGTTTCATCAGTATTGGAGTCTCCCAATGCTTCATCGCGCGGGCAAGGGCTGAGCAAGGACTTACGGCCCAAGCAGACGTTTCAGCGTGAAGACAAGAAAATGAGAATCACAATAAACGCCAGGTCAGCGGCGATAAACTCCAGGAAAGAGGAACACTGGAGGTTCCTTCCCGTGAGGGTTAGCGGTTACCGATCGCGGCGGTTTTGCTTTTATACTTTAGTAGCTACGTGAGAAAATCAGGATCCTCCAGCCCTTAACCAACACGAATATGATGGCAGCCAGTGTCGGGAGTGAGAGGAAAATCAACTGGGCAAACAACACAACGCAACTCGATTCATTGATGTAATAGCCATCACCTTCACAGTTTAGGAGCCCATAATCCAGGATCCGCAACAGGGCATTCACCACGGCCGGTATCAGCAGGATTGTCGAAAAGACCGCAATTCGATCCCGTTTATCGGCGAGCTTGACGTAGGGAATGACAGCTGTCACAACCGTCGCCAGAATCAGGATATGAAGGACAAAGAAACCCATATCGCAAACGAAAAGGATCTGTCTGAATGATCCACTACAATCTATATTGTCCAGTCCCAAGACGACGAATCTGAATATCGCGCAGAGAACGACGATCAGAATGACCCGCGAGACAGTTGTTCTTCCGAACCGATTCATGTTTCAACCCCTTTTCTTTGGGGATTATATACTTTAGTCACATTGGGGAGGGAAATAGAAAAAATGAACGAATTCCAAGAAAGGAAAGGCAATTGGTAGTTAGGGGTTCAATTGATAAACCCGGCCGCCTTCCTATTGTCGGGAGCAGGAAAGGAGGCCAGGCCGGGGCTTCTTAGAAGACAGCAAGCCTTAACCGCCATCAACGAAGGCGAGACCGTAAACGGTCTCGCCATTGCCCTCATTCGCCCCACCACCACAATAGAGCCCGCCACCACCCTGACGGACTCCAGACCCCTCTTAATGCGCTACACCCAAAAGGTTGATCGTGATGCTCACCATGCACAACAGGGGAATCCCTACCCCAGCACACACATAAAACGACATCCACAAGCCCCACTGTGTGTTGTCCGGCACCGAACGCTCCACCCATGTGCGCAAACTCATCATGCATCCGATGCCAGTGGCAAACCCCATCATTGCCAACAACATGATCATCATGATCACCATTAAGCCCGGAGAATCGACCAAGTAGTGCCTCAGCAAACTCATGAAGCTCAAGCCAAACATCGACAGGGGCATCAACCCCACCATGACGTTGAAACGCACCCTCTCTTTGTTCGCGGAGTGGATTTCTTCAAAAACCATAACAAAAAACACGCCCAACACAGAAGCGGTGAAGATGAACACCAGGATTGACAAAACAGAACCAGCCATCGCACCCCCCTCATTCCGCTTATGGTTGGCCCCAATGACTAGGCCACTGACGGGCCGCCGGCGCCTGAGGCCCTCTTGTCTTCCGACCCTGTCCCCGTGCTTGTCGGACTAACATAACAGGCGGTACAAACATCGGGGGCAGGTCAAATACATACGTTCGGTCTGGCAACTCGATCATCGAAAAGCCTCCAGGCGCGTCCGCGACCATAACGGCAATCTACACGTCAAATGAACTTGAAGAGGGTGTCTTGGTCGACAGGTGCAACCTCTGTCATCTCATCTGTGGATCTATCATCGCCCTGGGTTGTAGCGCCGGCGTCAAAGGACTATGCATTCTCATCTGTGGAGCTTTTTCAGGGCCAGCCGCCATTGTATGTCCTGGCATGTGCTGGATCCTTACGACCATATTCTGTGTTTGGTTGTCCACTACCGAGTGCTCCACAACCTGCAGGAATCGCGGGTACTGCCCGTGATATAATAGGGGATGTCAGTCTAATTGGCTTCCCCGATTCCTCTTCACCCCACCATGACGTACCCTCACACGTAGGACAACGCCATGATGACAACTCTCGCAAGAGTAGCCTTCATAATCGGAACTGGTATCAGCCTACGCATCGCAATAATCGAACTGCAACACCACTACCATACAGACTTAGACTTCCTCGATCTTGAGGTTCTGGCACTAACTCTACTCCCCTCTCTTGAAATTATTACCCTCGTATCCCTCCTCCCAACGCCTCGTTGGATATTGTCGTCGCCTCGCCATAAAATAGCGTCGCACCGATTCATCCAACTGCCTATCCTGTTTATGCCAGGTCTACTCGTCAATGCCGCATGGCGGATTCTGGAATACTTCCAGTCTCTTGACTCGTGCCAAGTGACCAACGACGTAGCTTTGAAAGAGTTCTGCGACGTGATAGGACTACAAATGTTTACCAATGTCCCTTTTATGATCTTAGGAACATGGGCAATCATCTATTACTTGACGAAGTATAAGCCAGAAATTAAGGGGAACTCTGGACATGGTTATCGCTCTCCCTCGCCGTGAGCATTTTCTTCCCTATGCCGCATATCAGGTCAAAGGAGAGTTAGGGGAGATACTTAATAGCTGCCGCAACAATCCCCTGAATCAAAGCCGCTCCAACAAGAACGCGCCACATAGTCCATGCCTTTAGCTCTGCTATGTCGGCCTTGGTCGCCAAGTGTTCATAGGCACCTTTTAACTGATTTGTGTCCTCTGTCAGAACGTCAACTCGATTCTCCACTCTGTTTATCCGTCCCTCATGTTCAGCTAGAGTCACCATTTTGCACGCCCCTTTTTGAAGGGGATTATATACTTTAGTGGGGCTTAGCGGTTGAGGGATGGCATAACGAGGGGGAATAAGTAGAACTGAACTTGGTTTTTTTTGGCAAGATGGGAGCTGTCCCATGTGGCGCTGGTGGCAGGAGTTTGCACTCATACCCCCCCCAATACCAATGCCTGTTAAGTGGTTGTGGTTGGGTGGTCGGTTAGATCAAGTGGTGATTCATTGCGTGGTCCAGACAATTCGTTCCATTCGGCGGCATGCCTGGGTGGTTCCAGGTAAGTGATGGATTCATAGTAGTGCCTTATGCGTCTCTAGTGAAACGAACCAGGGGAAGATTTCTTTAAGAAGGGGAGAGGGAAGAACACGCTTATAGCTGAAGAAAGCCCCAACCATGTCCATGCTAGCCAACTTGGAATCGCACCGAGTAAGTTTTCTACGATCATTGCCAAGATGAATCCTACCCAGAAGAACAGTACCTCAAACGTGGCAAAATGTCGGTCAAATCTGGATGGTATGACCCAATGAAGAACGATTACGACCGCAAAGACGATGGCGATGGCAGCAAAAGAAGCTATTCCCATTTGGAATTTATTCTCTGGTCAGTCCCAGAAAAAACAGCCCGTCCTGTCGGCAGCACTCAGCATGGAGAGCTATCGCCACCATGGCGACGGTTCTTGTCGTCGGAAATTCACGCAACTTTGTCGCCTTCCTTCTATGAAATTCCAGAGTCAGCGCGACGGTCCTTGTTCTTGTCGAGTCGCTTCCATATCCACTTAGGCCGCCGATTTACGACTAGACCCACCACGCCAATAACCAGCAATATAATAAGTATGTCGAGTATGACGAGCCAACCTAGGACGCGCGGGAAAAGGACCATGCCAATCGCAAGAATAATCAAGAGAGTCCCGGCAATCAAAGATATCTTTATGAGGTTTCTTTCGTTTTCCATATCAAGCTCTCCTTCTTGACTGAATACTGAAACGACACGGGAACAAATTATGCGGCCCTACGCCTTGTCAGCCCGCTTCCACATCCACATAAGCCACCAATAGTAGACTATAGCCGCCACGCCAAGGGCTGGCCACATAAGTAGCCAGAGCCAGACTAGGTCGCGAGGCATGAAAAGACCCAAGCCAATCGAAATTGTTATCGGGACCGCCCCACCAATAAAAGCCATCTTTTTGAGTTTTCTCTTTCTATCCGTATCTTGTTGACTGGATACCGCCTCCGGCGTCGATCTGCGGAACCCGCCCATGAGTGCATACCCGATTGCACAACCCACCCACCCGGCTAGCACAGTGATTGGAGTCGCCCAGTCCAGGCCGCCACCCCACGGGACGTACAGATCCTTGACTCTCGAAAAGATTGTCCAGGTTGACCCAAAGATGACGAAATTCCTTCGCAGGTAATTCTTGGTAAACATATCAGCCCCCTCTCTTTCCTAATAGAATAATGTAGGCGGCTCGTCGCCCTTGGTATTAGCTTTTCGATATGAGTGAAGAATTGCCCCCGCCTCTCCTTTTGGCTACTAGAGTATATAAGCCCCTTTTCTTTGGTCTCAGTTCCCTCTGGTCTGGCTTCCCTGGACGTCCCTCATTCCAGCACTTCGCAGAACAATCTCGTACATGGCGCGTCGGTCTCGGTCAAGACGACCTGGCCGCCGCCGTGCACCCAGCGGCTGCGTTCGGAACTGGTCGATTGAGTTGGCGACCGTCAGCAGATCGACAGTTAGGTGCACCTCTCCTCAACCGTCCGGGGCGACCACGGAAAATATGAGATACCTCTCTGAAGCAGCTATCTCCCCAGCGCTGCAGTTCTTCGCTTTAGCTTCCCATTCAACCCGATTGGCACGGCACATAATCCCGATAAACATGCATCGTCGTTGGAAACTCGGACTGGATGTTCGAGAATATGAGGGTGGACTGGTCGGTGATGCCGGGGATTTGGCCCACAAGAGTCAGCGTGTTGTCCTGATCGGAGATCAGCACATCGACCTTGTTTTCCAGTTGCGTATATGGCACGCCTTCCCCATCTTCTCCCTCATCCTCTTCCAGATTTTCGTAGATAGCTGGGTCGAATTCCGATACGGCGGCAAGAAAAAGCATGGTCGAGGCTTCGGTCGCCTCTTGCGTAGGCCTCTCCCAGGTGAAAACGGCGGCAAGAGCATAATCAGTCCTAGGGAATTCATCATCGGGAGAATATTCAAGGCTGATAAACACGACCAAGGTGTATTCCGCTCGGTTGACTTTCGCGTCCTCTGTGCTGAGATCCAGTTCTTCGGGAATGTCACGGAGGTGAAAAGTCGCGAACAAGGTTTCGCCATCCAGATCGGAGCTCACGCCGACAATATCCACGTAATCGGGCAATTCGTCTGACATCGGCGCCTCTACGCTTTGCCCTGGCAGCATGAGCAATTGATCTCGGAAACATACATTGTCATATGGTGACGCTTTTGGCGATGCTTCTGTTTTGGGCGGCTCCTGCGGTATGGGCACACAGGCGGTGAGTAGTAGCGCGGTAATCGCGACGATCACGCGGAAGAGGCTACGATGCCTGGCAATCATACGTCTGTCCTTTCGTTGCCTGGCTCCATTTGCCGCTGCAGAACCAGTATCAGTTCGACCAGGTCCTCTTGGCCTAATCGCTTTCGTTGCTCGCGGTCTAACTGAACTAACCTGCTCATATCCCCTACTACATTGCACCTGAGATTAGGTGCGCGCGAGCTTTCTGTTCACTATACGTTCACAGCTTCTTTCAGCATAATGGTTGCGTAGTTACGTTCTTGGTGAACCGCAACGGCAACACCTTTTGTCCACGGAGGACACAGAGGGCCACGGAGAACGTCAACTGCAACTGCAGAACGTCAACGGCAGAACGTCTACGTCAACACCTTTTGTTCACGAAGGGCCACGAAGGGCCGCGAAGAACTGCAACGGCAACACCTTTTGTCCACTGAGGACACAGAGGGCCACGAAGAACGTCAACTGCAACTGCAGAACGTCAACGGCAGAACGTCTACGTCAACGCCTTTTGTCCACGAAGGACCGCTAAGGGCCACGAAGAACTGCAACGGCAACTTCAGGAACGGCAACGGCAGAACGTCAACGTCAACACATTTTGTCCACGAAGGGCGACTGTGATTCTTGTGATGGGAGTGATTTTTGTGATTAGCGGCAGCTTGCCAGGCCAGCTAAGCTTGCCGTAGTTAATCACAGCCATCAGTTAAATCACACTAATCTCAGCCCCTTTTGTTGGCTGTGCGGACCAAGAGATTCTGCAGTTGCGGTTGACCTTCTTCGCGGCCCTTCGTGGATAAAGGTTTTGACCTCAATGCTTTGCCGGCGTGCGGCAAATGTCGGTCGTTTTTCTCGAGGATTCGACCGAATGGCCGGCTACGCTGTACCCGGGCCGCTGGTACCGGCCGGGGTTGTCTGTCGTCAGTTTTTGGGGCGGCTAGTTGCGCGGCGGCGTGCTGGGCCGGGCTGGCATTGGCGATCGGATGGAGATGCGGCGTCAAGCTGGCCGGGGAGGGCAGGCGTGCGGGCAGGGGCGCTCTATGCCGGCGGGGGATCGTCGGCGGCGGCGCTGAGGTGCCGGGCGACGGCGGCGCGAAACGCGTTCAGCTCGTCTCTTATGTCGGAGATGAGGTCGTCGGTATGGGCCAGCAGCGCTTTGTTGCGGGCGTCGTCGGCGTTGCCCAGGTGCCCGACGACGTAGGCGCGAAACAGGCCCAGCTCGCCTTTGAGGTCGGAGAGAAGGTCGTCGGTGCAGGTCAGCAGCGCCTAGCTGCGGCCGCCGTCCGGGTCGCGGTACGCCAGGTCGGTGATCTTTTTTGCGGCGGCGGTAAGTCTGGCCAGGGTGTCGCGGCGCTCGCGCTTCATGTCGGCCATGGTGTCGTCGCGTTCGCCCTGCCGCTGCATGCCGTCGATCGACGCTTCGGCGCGGTCGAGGGGCGTGTCCGTGCCGGCGATGTAGCGCTCAATGCGGGCAAGCTGGCGCTCGATGCGGTCGAGCGCGCCGTCGGCGGGGGCAGGTTGCGGGGCTACGTGCGCCTCGAGGCGGTCGAGCCGTTCTTCGATGCTGTGCAGACGTTCGCGGTTCTGTCTTGACATGGGGGGACTCCTGTCAGATGGTAACGATGTGTAAAGGGACAAATGTATATCGGCTGCGGGCGCGGATGCGGGAGCGCGTCTACCGAGTATCCAACGCGGCCGCCGGTACTGTCCAGAGGATTCGGGACCAGTTTCGGATACATGCGGGGTGAGCCAGGCCGGGGGCGGACTTGCCTCGCTGGCTGGCATGGCGATCGGCTGGGGTTGCGGTGCGGGCTGGGCGTGCGGGGCGTCAAGCTGGCGTCGAGGATCTGGCGGCGTGGCTGTGGCTGGCGTGATGGGCGGGGGTGAGCGGCGGTATCACACACACGCTGGCGTCGCGTCGTGACTGGTTTTGTAGGGGGGCGTTGCGGGGGCGCAGCCCCTGCACAAGGGAGGGCCGAAGGCCCGACCGCCCAAAATACAACAAAGTGGGGAGAAAGAACACCTTTGCTCCCCTCGTTCAGGGTTGCGAATCAGTTGCGGCTGCGTAGTTACGTCTGAGATATCGGCATCGTCCGTAACCGAGAAATCTATCTAGGCGAAGAGCGACGCAAAATCATGCAGGCCGGCTTGCATTTGCGGGGTGGGGACGGGCGTTGGCGGCTCTTCGGTTGGGATGGGCACACAGGCGGTGAGCAGTAGTGCGAGAGTGGCGATCAGGAGTGGAAACATTCCTGGGTGGTACGGCACGACGGTCTGATTTTCGGTTGCGGCTGGTATCAGAAATTGCCGGTATGGACGCAGGGAGAAGCTGGGGAATAAGGGTTAGGGCTCGTTGACATTTTGTTTCAACTGCTTTGACGCAACATGACAGACGTCAACAGGACCTAGACGCCGCCATAAATGCGCAGGTAGTGGGCGAAGCAGACGAGAATGCCCTGAAGGTAGCGGCGCGTGTCGTAGTAGGGGACCCTGTAGATGAAAAGGGCATCGTCCGGCTGGGTGCGGCTGAGCCAGTATCTGGCCTTGCGGGGGCCGGCGTTATAGCCGGCGACGGCGGCTATGTCGTTGCCACTGACACGATCGCGCGCCCAGTGCAGGTAGTATGCGCCGAAACGGATGCTGACGATGGGAAGGTCGAGCAGTTCGGTGGAATAGTTGGGGTAGTTGAGACTATGGGCGATATCCCAGCCTGTGCCCGGAAGGATCTGCGTGAGACCGCGGGCGCCGGCATAGGAACGCGCGGCAGGCTCGAAGTGGCTCTCTTGAAAGATGAGGCCGTACAGAAGCTGAGGGGCGACCTCAAACTTACTGGCCTGATTCTCGACCAGGCGGGCGTAGTGTACGGGATATGCGAAACGCTGGATAAAGAGCGGCGCTTCGGCAAAACGTTCAGCCGGGCTGAGTGCGATGAGACGATGGGCAGCCGTAATGGAGAGCTTGTTGGCGTCCAACTTGGCGAAACGCAGCATGAGGGGATAGAGAGCCGCCGGATCGTTGTCAAAACGCCAGTAGGTCCGTTGCAGCAGCTGCAATCCCTCAGCGCGGAGGCCCAGCGCCAGCAGCTGCTCGCCTCTGACGAGGTCCGGGTCGTCGATCACGTTTTGGGGCAGGTCCCATGGCTCGACGCCGGCGCCGGCAGTTGCCGCTGCGGTGTTCTGGGCGCGCGCCAAGCCCTCCGGGCCGCGCAGCCAGTCTTCGGCGAATGCGCGGCTGCCATCGTCGCCAGGCAGCGCGGGCACAGTCATGTCCATGCGGGCCATGCGGGGGACAAGATTCTGCCCGGGCTGCGCGGCGTCAACGTCCAGGGCGGCCAGAACGCCGTAAAATGCTTCGGGCGCGCGGGCGGCGAGCGCATTCCAGAGGGCGCGCGCCTCCCTGACTTTGCCCTGGGCATGGCGGGCGCGGCCGAGCCAATAGGTCGCAAAGTCCGGCTGCGAATGGGGATATTCGGAGAGCAGCCGTTCGAAGAGGTTGGCGGCGTACTCGTAACGGCCGCGTTCGAACGCGCCGATTCCGGCGACGGCCAGCCCGTCGGCGGCGCGCTGGCTGCCGGGGAAGACGTCCGCCAGCCTGAGCAGATCGGCCGCGGCTTCGTCAAAAGGATCGACCGCGACGCGGGGGTCCTGTGCGGCGGGGCTGCGCAGTTGGGTGTCGGCGGCGAGAGCAGACAGCGCGCTCAGCCACAGGGCTTGCGGCGCGAGCGGGTCGTCGGGATGCGCTGCGGCGAATGTGCGGTAGATGCGCCGTCCCTCTGCGGGCACACTCTCTTCAGAGGCGATGCGCGCCCGCGCCAACCAGGCCTCGCCAAAGCAGACACAGTTGGGAAAGTCGGTCAGCACGCGGTCGACGGCAAGACGGGCGTCTGGCCACCGTTCCAACCCCATCAGGGAGCGGGCGATTCCCAGCCAGGCTTCGCCGGCGCGTGCGGCATGCGGCGACTTCTCCAGGAAATGCTCAAAGGCGGAGATGGCCGGCAGGTACGCTTTGGCGGACAGGTTGATCTCGCCGCGCAGGAAGGGATCGACGGGCGCGTCCCTGTTCACCAGTTGAATGAGAGACAGGTAGGCGGCATCGCTGGCCGGATTTTCGGTCAGCGCCATGCTCCAGCGGAGGATAGCGGTTACTTCTTCGCCGGCCGCGGCATAGGCCATGCCGGCGCGATGGAGATAACCGGCGCGGTAGATGGAGGCTTCTCTGTAGGCGGGGATATTGTCAGACGCGGGCGCGGCCTGATCCGGGCCCGGTTCTGCGCGCTCGAAAAGCGGACCGAAGAGGATCTCATCGTAGATGGAGGCGGCTTCGTCCCAGCGGCCGATACCTTCGAGAACGGCTGCCAGCCGCTCGAGAAGGCGAACTTCCTCGTCTGCGGTTATGGCTGCGGCGGCGGCCCGGCGCAGCGCGTCTGCGGCCTGCAGCCGTTCGTCTGCTGCGAGCAGTGCATCGGCGATGCGTTCCTCTACGACACCGGAGAGCTGGGGTCGCTGCGCCACGAATGCGCGGTAGGCGGCCGCGGCTTCGGTGGAGCGGTCCACGCCGGCCAGAGCTTCCCCGCGCAGGAAGAGACTGTTGATCAGGATCTGCGCCACCGTGTCTCCGTTCGTGGACGGCAGGCTGATCTCACCCGCGGCCAGGGCGTCGCCCATGCGCCGGAGCTGCTCAAGCGCGTCCAGCGCCGGCTGCGGATCGTCAGCGGCCAGATAGGCTAAGGCGAGCCGGTAGAGGATTGCGGCGCGCGTCTGCGTACGGGAGGGGGGTGTCTGCCGTCCTTGAGCAGGCTCGGTCGGGAGATCGGCCAGCAGCGTTTGCAGCAACCTTTGCTCCTGGCTGTAGTCGCCGATTTGGTGAAGATAGGCGGCCTCATCGAGCAGGGATGCCGCGGTCACAGGTTCTGCGGTCGCGCGCGGGTTGGCCGCGGGGCCGCTCGGAGGCGCTGCCGGCGATGACGGCCGGTCCAGGGAAGAGGTTGCGGTTGCGGTGAGGAGGGGAGTGGGGGCAGCGCGTCTGTGGCGACATCCGGACAGAAACAGCGCGAGCAGGAGCAGAATCGAGAAGGAGACCGGCAGACGAGACGGTCCTCTACGCCTGAAACTGGACGGGATAGGCTCGCTGATCATTGGGTTGCCCCGAATGCGACGTTGTGCCCCACCCGCTTGTTTCCGTGACGACTGCGAGAGCGGGTATTGGAGTCTTCCGATGGGTCCGGGTCCTGTTTTTGCAGAGGCGGGGTTGGCTTAGTCGTTCGCAAGCTTCTTTACCTTACCAATCAGACCCGGATTTTCGCTAATCACGACTTGCCCTCTTCTTTCCGTACGTTGTACATCGCCAGGTTGAACCGGTCTTCGAACAGTTGCCGACGTGTCGGACTCGACCGCAGATAGGAGAATTCCTGCTCATCCCAGAACGGGTCATCCATCTCCGAGGGCAGATCCAGCAGTTCCATGATACGAAGCTTCAGCACCGCACGGCCGGCGTTCGGGTCTTCCTACTGAAGCCTCCTGATTAATCGCATAAATGTGTGGTATGAATTGGGAATCCTTGGCTCTTCCATCGTTCTGCTCCTGAACACAGGTTGCTTCGCTCCAATCACCCGTTAACCCTGCCCCCGGCACATATTGCGAAGGGACGCGAAGAACTGCAACGGCAACTTCAGGAATGTCAACGGCAACACCTTTGTCCACGAAGGGCCGCTAAGGACCACGAAGGGCCACGAAGAACGGCAACTGCAACTGCAGAACGTCAACTGCAGAACGACAACGTCAACACCTTTGTCCACGGAGGACACGGAGGGCCACGGAGAACGGCAACGGCAACACCTTTTGTCCACGAAGGGCCGCTAAGGACCACGAAGGGCCACGAAGAACGGCAACGGCAACTGCAGAACGTCAACACCTTTGTCCACGGAGGACACGGAGGACCACGGAGAACTGCAACTGCAACACCTTTGTCCACGAAGGGCCACGAAGAACTGCAACTGCAACTTCAGGAACGGCAACGGCAGACAGCCAGCAAGCGACCTTACCAAGAAACTGAAAACTGACTACTAGAATCTGAAAGAGAAGTTACACATGAACACAGTTGCAGGAAAACTGCTCGACCTGCACTTGTCCGGCGCGGCGATCATTGCACGCGGCTTCCGCACGATTCCGCCCGACTGGTTCGTCGACGCCAATGACGCCGACGGCCATGTGCAGTCGTGGACCGAATGCTTTCCCGGCGTGCGGCAAAAGCCGGTCGCCTTGCGGCGCGGAAGTGTGCTGGGCCGGGATGGGCGGGGCTTGGTGGCGGCATGACGCACAGCTGGCGCCGCGTCGTGACTGGTTTTGGACGGGGGCGTTGCGGGGGCGCGGAACTGCAGGGGTCAGTGGTTAGTGGTCAGTGGTCAGTGACTGCGGCGATTGGTTGAGGGTTGGTGTGAAGGGGGGAGAGGCATCTTCGCTCACTTGATTCAGGGTCGGGAATTGGGCGGGGAAGGTTGGTGGCTCGTTTTTCTAGCCGAATGAGAGGTATTCCATTGCGTCTTCTTCGGATTCGGCGCCGGCGCGGCCTCTGACGATCAGCTCGACTACGTCGTCCAGGCCGACTTCGGAGACGTTGAGGATGCCCTGCCTGCGGCCTCCTTTGAGGACCATGACACGGTCGCCGATGGCGAGGATATCGGGCACGCGCTGGGTGATGAGGACGATGGAGTGGCCCTCGTCGCGGAGGTCCTTGATGAGGCGGAGCAAGGTGTTGGCTTCGCGGACGCCGAGGGCGGCGGTGGGCTCGTCCATGAGGAGGATGCCGGCGTCGAAGGCGATCGCTTTGGCGGCGGCAACCATCTGGCGCTGGCCGCCGGACATTCTCTCCACCTTCAGCCGGGGGGAGCTGATATTGATGTTCAACCTTTTGAGCAACGCGGCGGATTCGGCATACATCTTTTTCTTGTCGAGGATGCTGAGAAAGGGGAGGCCTCGTGTATATTCACGGCCGAGGAAGATGTTGCGGGCGACGTCGAGGTTGTTGCAGAGGGCCAGGTCCTGGTAGATCATTTCGATGCCGCAACTGCGGGCGTCGCGGGGATCGCGAATGGACACTTCCTCGCCATTTATGATGATCTGGCCGCTGTCGGCGACGTGCGCGCCGCTGAGGATCTTCATCAGGGTCGATTTGCCGGCGGCGTTGTCGCCCACGAGTCCAAGAATCTCGCCTGCGCGCAACTCGAGATCGACCTGGTTCAAGGCCTGGACGCTGCCGAATCGTTTGGATATTCCCTTCATTTCGACAATATAGTTGCTTTCCAAGGTCCTCCTCCTGACAGGCGTGGGTAAAGGAGCGGGAGAAGAGAGGGCATCTCCCACTCCTTGTTCAGCCAGTTACCACAGATCGGGGAAGTTGTCGACGTTGTCTTTGGTGATCAGAACGGCGGGCGAAGTCTGCCAGAAGATCACCGGGCGATTCTCGGCGAGATCTCTGGCGGACTGGATGATCTTGACGGCGATGAACGAGGCGTCGTTGAGGACGGTGCCCCACATGGTGCCGTCGCGAATGGCATCGTACACTTCCGCGGCGCCGCCATCAACGCCAAGCACTTTGATGGTGTCTTCCAGACCGGCCTCTGCGATGGCCCGGACTGCGCCAAGGCACATATCATCGTTGTGGCAGTAGACCATGTGGATCTGGTCGGGGTAGGCGGTCAGGTAGTTTTCCATAACGGTGCGCGCTTCTTCGCGGTTCCACATGCCGGTGTCGACGGCGACGAGTTCTCTGCCGGGGCAGTTCTCGGCGACGTATTCACGGGCGGAGGAGCGCTGCGGCACGAGGCCATGGCCGGTGGCCCCTTCGATGATGACCCAACCCTGACCGTCTTCCAGGGCCTGGCATACGGCCATGCCGGCCGTCTTGCCTTCTGCCCAGCCGGACGAGCCGATCATCGTGTTGACGTAGCCCAAGCCCTCTTCGTCAAGGTCGGCGCCTTCGGCGATCACGGGGATGCCGGCTTCCTGCGCTTCGCGGAGGGCGTCGTTGAGCGCGGAGGTGTCATAGGGAACCAGGGCGATCACGTCGTACTGCTTGGTTATGCAGTCTTCGATCAGGCGGATCTCGTTGGGTATGTCGCCCTGGGTGTCGTAGACGTCGTATGTGAAGCCGAATACGTTGGCTTCCTTCTCGGCTAGCGTGACCTTGGCGGTCGAGTAGGGATGGCCGAGTTCAATGATGTGGCAGATGCGCAGGTCTTGCGCCAGAGGCCAGTCTTCGGCTTCGGTCTGCACCGGCGCGGCTCCGTCTGCCGTCACCACCTGCCCATCAGGCATTACGCAGGCCGTTAACGCGAATGCGAGTAACAGAACGACGATCCAGACTCCGAAATGCTTGCTCATCTCTCTTCTCCTTTGTTTTGATGAGACTGTCCCGCGGTTCGACTCCTCATTTGAGGCGCGGGAGGGACTCCTCCTTCCAGACCGGCTCTCCATGTTCTCGATAGGCTCTCCTTTCACCTAGAGGCTGACAGTGGCTTGCGCGGCCCAGTTTCAGGGCGATGCAAGAGCCCAGGCCGCAGCGGTCAGGCCGATCGGCGTTTGCGATTCATGTAGACATCTGAAACGACAACGGAAACCAGGATGGCGCCCTGGATCACCCATTGCCAGTAGGCGCTGACGCCGAGAAGGTTGAGCGAGTTGCGGACTACGCCGAGGAGCAGGACACCGGCGACGGCGCCGAGGACGTTGCCTACCCCTCCAAAAAGAGATGTGCCGCCGATAACGGTGGCGGAGATTGCAAAGAGGGCTGTGTCTCTGCCCACGCCTGGATTTGCGCTTACGGCACGTGATGCCAGCAGCACGCCGGCGATTCCGCTGCAAAGGCCGGCTACGACGAAGGCGAGCGCGAACAGAGACTTCACGTTGAGGCCGGCGCGGTGCGAGGCGTCCGAATTGCCGCCGATGGCGTACCAGTAGGTGCCCAGGCTAGTCTGGGTCATGATCAGATGGGCGATGATGCCGATACCGAAAAAGGCGAGGGCGGGGAACTCGAAGATCCACAGCTTGGCGGACCCCATCCAGCCGAATCCCTCTGCATGGCCGTAGATCGTGGTTTCGTCGGTGATGATGAATGTCAGTCCTTTTACCGCGACCATGGTCGAGAGCGTGGCGATGAAGAAATTGACTTTCATTCTGGTTACGACGAAGCCGTTGACAATCCCCACGCCGGCTCCGGCGAGAATGCCCAGCAGAGCTGCCAAGGGAACGCCCAGGTCCTGGGCCAGAGCGAAGACCACGCCTCCAAGGGCCAGGGTGGCGCCGACACCGAGGTCGATTCCCCAAGCGATCATGAGGATGGTCAGGCCGATGGAAATGATGCCGTCGATCGAGAACTGCGTTGTCATCTGGGTGATGTTGCGTTCGGTGGCGAAGAAGGGGACGAACAGGACGGCGTAGGTGAGGGCAATGCCGAGGAGGACGAAGGCGCGGTACTCGATGAGCCACTGAAGGATTTCGCCCCGTCTGCGCGGCAGCCATCTTGCGGGCCCCTGGGTTGGCTCTTCGACCGGCCCGGATTCGACTGTCGTTTGATCTTCCGGCGTTAGATTTTCGGCCATGTAAGACCTCGTGCGTTCGCGGCAGATTGGTCAAAAGGGCAGACGTTCTTGAACTGCGGCAAACAGTTACTCGCCACAATACGGTTGCACATGATCACTGGGGCGCGGTTTCGGTCGTCTGCTCCCTGCCCATGACCTGGATAGCGACCAAGCCGGCGGTTACGACTCCCTGGACAACCAGCTGTGTCGCCGGTTCGAATCCGAGAATGGTAAGGGAGTTGTTCAGCAAGGCGACGAGGATGGCGCCCCAAACGCCGCGGGCCACGCTGCCTCGGCCGCCGAAGATGTAGTTTCCGCCCAGGACGGAGGCGGTGATGGCGTGAAACTCGTAGTTGAGCCCGATGAAATAGTGGCCGGAGCCGGCGCGGGCGCTGACGACCATGGCGGCGACCGCGGAACAGAGACCGGTGGCGATATACATGAGCGTCCGGTACAGGGGAACACGCACACCGGCGAGGTTGGCGGCCTCTTCATCGCCGCCGATGGCGTACACTCTGGCGCCGAGTGACGTTTCTGACAGTATCAGGTGCATGACCAGGGCAAGGCCGAGGAAGATGATTGTAGGTACCGCGAACGGACCTATGAAGCCATCGGCAATCAGTAGGAATGGGCTGTTGCGGGGCACTCGGTAGTAGTAGCCGCCAGCGCTGAGGAGGGCGATTCCCTGAAAGATGGTCATGGTGCCGAGGGTGGTAAGCATGGGATTGGCTTTGAGCCTGCCGACCAGAAAGCCGTTGAAGATGCCGGTTGCCAGTCCGATGGCGAGGCCGAAGATGCAGGTGGTGGCGATGCCGGCGCCGCCCTCGAGCATGGCGACCATGGTCACGCTGATCAGCGACACGATTGCGCCGACGGAGAGGTCGAAACTGCCGCTGATCATCATCCAGCAGACGCCGACGGTGACGATGCCGTTGATTGACGACTGGCGGAGTACGTTGATCAGATTGCGGGTTGTGAGGAAGCGGGGGTTGAGGAAACCCATCAGCACGACGAGGGCGACGGTGAGGACGACTTGCGGCTCCCGCAACAGGAAGCCGCCGAGAGCATTGAGCCGGCCGCGGCTGCGCAATCTGCCTGGTATGGAGGCTAGTGTAAAGGAAGAGAAGATCATGGACAGTTTGCTGCGATTGGCTGGCGGGTGAAGGCTTTTTCTCCGCCGCGGTCGCCGGACCTCGGCATGGGCAGGAAATTTTGTCCTGACTCGAGTGGCGGGTGGTTAGCAGTTTCTGGCCACATTCCACTGTCCGCTGGCGGCACAGGTTGCAAGCGTGTGATGCGCCTTATGTTTATCTGAGGAATCCAATGCGGTGTGCTGGGTTAGCCCTTGGGCAGGCTTTGGACTGAACGTTCTGTGGAAAAAGACGGCTGCCTCTCTCAGGGGATCATAAAGAAAATGGCATTATGTGTCAAGGTCGTTTCGGGGGTTGGGGACGGCCTGGTTCTTTGATCCACGGTAACTACTTAGCCACAGTAGTTGACCAGCCAGTCATCGTTGGAACCATTCAGGCTCTTGGTGACGCTACTGGTATACAGCCGCCGCCATGCTCGCCAGCCGACACGTTGCGAAGAAGGCACACGGTCGGTGAGGCATGTTTTTGTAGGGGGGCGTTGCGGGGGCGCAGCCCCTGCACAAGGGAGGGCCGAAGGCCCGACCGCCCAGAACTGCAGTGGTCAGTGATCAGTGGTCAGTGGTCAGAGACTGCGGCGATTGATTGAGGATTGGTGTGGAGAGAAATGAGGAGAGAGTCACCTGCACTCGCCTCATTCAGGTTCGCAAATCAGTTGTGGCTGAGTAGTTACCTTTTCTTTTATTATGGGTGGCGAGTTTATGGTGTGTCGGAAGTTGTCATCGTTTTGCGCAGTCGGAAGATCAACCAGGGAGTCAGCAGCGCGAGAGGCAGTCGCCACAGTTCCTCAATGGAAAATCTGGTCAAGAGAGGTCCTGGCACGTCCGTTTGCAGGTCAGACAGACTCTGACCGAACAAAACTGGTGCATTGGCATACACGATATAAATCGCAAGCGCGATCAGCAGGTATCGTATTTTTCGTCTCTGAACGCTGGCAAGGACTGCCAACGATGTACATATTGACAATGGGGAGGGCGATTCCCACGAGAGTTTCGCAGCGAGCGCGGGAAAGATCATGTGGGTTGCCTAATTTGTTTCATAACATACAAAGGTCGGAACGGATAAGCCCCGTTCCGACCTTTTGATACACAGCACCGGCTATCGCCCCGCCGCCGTTTATGTGGCGCAGGGCGGCAGATTCAACTGATCCAGGTCATTGTCCTGGACATCTTGCAAAGACGCGGGTACACAACCGGTCAAATTGTTGTGCGAAATCTTCAGTTCTGTCAGGTTGGTGAGGTTGCCCAGTTCGGACGGGATCGGTCCACTCAACTGATTGTTTGAAAGCTGCAGTGAGGTCAGATTGGCGAGGTTACCCAGTTCGGACGGGATAGCCCCGCTCAACTCGTTACCATATAGCCACAGCACTGTCAGGTTGGTGAGGTTGCCCAGCTCAGACGGGATCGGTCCGCTCAACTCGTTATAATATAGAAACAGCCATGTCAGGTTGGTGAGGTTGCCCAGCTCAGACGGGATCGGTCCGCTCAACTTGTTTTCTTCAAGATGAAGTATTTTCAGGTTGGCGAGGTTGCCCAGCTCAGACGGGATCGGTCCGCTCAACTCGTTTTCTTCGAGATGCAGCCATGTCAGGTTGGCGAGCTTGCCCAGCTCAGACGGGATCGGTCCGCTCAAATTGTTTTCTTCGAGACGCAGTTCTGTCAGGTTGGCGAGGTTGCCCAGCTCAGACGGAATCGTGCCGCTCAAATTGTTTTCTTCGAGACGCAGTTCTGTCAGGTTGGCGAGGTTGCCCAGCTCAGACGGGATCGGTCCGCTCAAATTATTTTCTTCGAGACGCAGTTCTGTCAGGTTGGCGAGGTTGCCCAGTTCTGACGGAATCGTGCCGCTCAAATTGTTTTCTTCGAGACGCAGTTCTGTCAGGTTGGCGAGGTTGCCCAGTTCTGACGGAATCGTGCCGCTCACCTCGTTAAGCTCGATTTTCAATTTGGTGACGCGTCCGTAGGCGTCGGTAGTGACACCGTACCACGCGCCAATCGGCCGGTCGCTCAGCCAGTTTGTTTTGTCCGTCCAGCCGGCGCCGTTGGTGGCATTATAGAAGGCCACGAGCGCGTCCCTGTCCGCCTGTGCCTGGGCGGAACAGGACGGCAGGCCAAGTTGGTTCAGGTCATTGTCCTGGACATTTTGCAATGTATCGGGTACACATCCGGTCAGCTGGTTGTCTGCGAGATGGAGATATGTCAGGTTGACGAGGTCGCCCAGTTCGGTCGGAATCGGTCCGCTCAACCGGTTCTGCGTTAAGTCCAGTTCGGTGACGCGTCCGTTGGCGTCGCTAGTGACACCGTACCATTCACCTAGCGGCCGGTCGCTCAGCCAGTTGTCGTTCCGGGTCCAGCTGGCGCCGTTGGTGGCATTATAGAGGACCACGAGCACGTCCCTGTCCACCAGTGCCTGTGCGGAACAGAAATGCAGGCCAATCCGGTCGAGGTCGTTGTATGGGAGGTTTCGCCAGCTTGCGGGTATACATCCAGTCAACTGATTGCCATATAGCCGCAGGTATGTCAGGTTGGCGAGGTTGCCCAGTTCGGACGGAATCTCCCCGCTCAACTGGTTGTGTGAGAGACCCAGGGTTGTCAGATTGGTGAGGTTGCCCAGTTCGGACGGGATCGTCCCGCTCAACTGGTTGGCTGAGAGATACAGCCTTGTCAGGTAGCCGAGGTTGCCAAGCCAGGACGGGATGCCCCCGTCCAGCTGATTCGAGCTGAGGTTCAGCTCTGTCAGGTTGGTGAGGTTGCCCAGCTCGGACGGAATCGAACCGCTCAACTCGTTGGCTGAGAGTGACAGTTCTTTCAGGTTGGCGAGGTTGCCCAGTTCGGACGGAATCGAACCGCTCAACTCGTTGCTTGAGAGCCACAGCCATGTCAGGTTAGAGAGGTTGCCCAGTTCTGACGGAATCGTGCCGCTCAACTGATTGGCTGAGAGTGACAGGATTGTCAGGTTGGCGAGGTTGCCAAGCCAGGACGGGATCGACCCGCTCAACCGGTTGATCCCGAGACCCAGGTGTTCCAGATCGGCGAGGTTGCCCAGTTCCGGCGGGATCGACCCACTAAAACCGTTACCATATAACCCCAGCGCCGTCAGGTTGGCGAGGTTGCCCAGTTCTGACGGAATCGTGCCGCTCAGCCCATTGATTGAGAGAAAGAGCTTTGTCAGGTTGGCGAGGTTGCCCAGTTCCGGCGGGATCGATCCGCTCAACCGGTTTCCCGTTAAGTCCAGTTCGGTGACGCGTCCGTAGGCGTCGGTAGTGACACCATGCCACTCGCCAAGCGGCCGGTCGCTCAGCCAGTTTGTTTTGCGCGTCCAGCTGGCGCCATTGGTGGCATTATAGAGGGCCACGAGCACGTCCCTGTCCACCAGTGCCTGGGTGGAACAGAACGGCAGGCCAAGTTGGTTCAGGTCATTGTTCTGGACATTTTGCAATGTCGCGGGTACACATCCAGTCAGCTGGTTGTCTGCGAGATAGAAATATGTCAGGTTGACGAGGTTGCCCAATTCGGACGGGATTGCACCGCTCAACTGGTTGGCTGAGAGCCACAGATGTGTCAGGTTGGTGAGGTTGCCCAGTTCGGACGGAATCGTTCCACTCAACTGATTCGAATAGAGCCGCAGTTCTTTCAGGTTGGAGAGGTTGCCCAGTTCTGACGGGATTGCACCGCTCAACTGATTGTCTGCGAGAACCAGGATTGTCAGGTGGGCGAGGTTGCCCAGCCAGGACGGGATCGACCCGCGCAGCTGATTGTCTGCGAGACCCAGGATTGTCAGGTTGGCAAGATTGCCCAGTTCGGACGGAATCGTTCCACTCAACCGATTGAAAGAGAGCTCCAGGACTGTCAGGTTGGCGAGGTTGCCCAGTTCGGGCGGAATCTCCCCGCTCATCTGATTGAAAGAGAGATCCAGTAGTGTCAAGTTGGAGAGGTTGCGCAGTTCTGACGGAATCGAACCACTCAACTGATTGATTGAGAGATACAGGATTGTCAGGTTGGCGAGGTTGCCCAGTTCCGGCGGGATCGACCCACTCAACCTGTTGCCATATAGCCGCAAATCCGTCAGGTTGGCGAGGTTGCCCAGTTCGGACGGGATGGCACCGCTCAACCCGTTATGCGTTAAGTCCAGTCCGGTGACGCGTCCGTAGGCGTCGGTAGTGACACCGTACCATTCACCTGGCGGCCGGTCGCTCAGCCAGTTTGTTTTGTCCGTCCAGCCGGCGCCATTGGTGGCATTATAGAGGGCCACGAGCACGTCCCTGTCCACCAGTGCCTGGGCGGAACAGAACGGCAATCCAAGTTGGTTCTGGACATTTTGCAATGTCGCGGGTACACATCCGGTCAGCAGGTTGTCTGCGAGATAGAGATATATCAGGTTGGAGAGGTTGCCCAGTTCGGACGGAATCTCCCCGCTCAACTGATTTGCTGAGAGACTCAGTAGTGTCAGGTTGGCGAGGTTGCCCAGTTCGGACGGAATCTCCCCGCTCAACTGGTTGTTTGAGAGATACAGCTCTGTCAGGTTGGCGAGGTTGCCCAGTTCGGACGGAATCTCCCCGCTCAACTGGTTGTCTGAGAGATACAGCTCTGTCAGGTTGGCGAGGTTGCCCAGTTCGGACGGGATCGAACCGTTCAACTGATTGGCTGAGAGATACAGCCCTATCAGGTTGGCGAGGTTGCGCAGTTCGGACGGGATCGAACCGCTCAACTGGTTGGCTGAGAGCCCCAGTCTTGTCAGGTTGGCGAGGTTGCCCAGTTCGGATGGAATCGGCCCGCTCAACTGGTTGACTAAGAGATTCAGTGTTGTCAGGTTGGCGAGGTTGCCCAGTTCGGACGGGATCGTGCCGCTCAACTGATTGTATGAGAGATACAGTGTTGTCAGGTTGGCGAGGCTGCCCAGTTCTGACGGGATCGTGCCGCTCAACTGATTGTATGAGAGATACAGTGTTGTCAGGTTGGCGAGGTTGCCCAGTTCGGACGGAAGCGTGCCGCTCAACCGGTTTCCGAGGAGCTCGAGCCTTGTCACGCCCCCGTTACCATTCGTGGTGACACCATGCCATTCACCTAGCGGCTTGTCGCTCAGCCAGTTGGTGTTGTCCGTCCAGCTGGCGCCGTTGGTGGCATTATAGAGGGCCACGAGCACGTCCCTGTCCACCAGTGCCTGTGCGGAACAAAACGGCAATCCAAGTTGGTCCAGGTCATTGTCCCGGACATTTTGCAGAGCAGCGGGTATACATCCAGTCAACTGGTTGTCTGCGAGATAGAGATATGTCAGGTTGGCGAGGTTGCCCAGTTCTGACGGAATCGAACCGCTCAATTCGTTGTCATAGAGATCCAGTTCTGTCACGCGCCCGTTACCATTCGTTGTGACACCGTGCCACTCGCCAAGCGGCCGGTCGCTTAGCCAGTTGGTGCGGTTCGTCCAGCTGGCGCCATTGGTGGCATTATAGAGGGCCACGAGCACGGCCCTATCGGTTTGACAAAACGGCAATCCAAGTTGGTCCAGATCATTGTCCTGGACATTTTGCCAGCTTACGGGTACACATCCGGTCAGCAGGTTGTCTGAGAGACGGAGATATGTCAGGTTGACGAGGTTGCCCAGTTCGGATGGGATTGCACCGCTCAACTCGTTGTCTGAGAGACGGAGATATGTCAGGTTGACGAGGTTGCCCAGTTCGGATGGGATTGCACCGCTCAACTCGTTGTCTGAGAGACCCAGTTCTGTCAGGTTGCTGAGGTTGCCCAGTTCGGATGGGATTGCACCGCTCAACTGGTTGAATGAGAGACCCAGTACTGTCAGGTTGGCGAGGTTGCCCAGTTCTGACGGAATCTCCCCACTCAACTGATTGAAAGTGAGCCACAGTTCTTTCAGGTTGGCGAGGTTGCCCAGTTCGGACGGAATCTCCCCACTCAACTGGTTCGAGTAGAGCCACAGCTCTGTCAGGTTGGCGAGGTTGCCCAGTTCGGACGGAATCTCCCCACTCAACTGGTTCGAGTAGAGCCACAGCTCTGTCAGGTTGGCGAGGTTGCCCAGTTCTGACGAGATCGCACCGCTCAACTGGTTGAATGAGAGATCCAGTTCTGTCACGCGCCCGTTACTATTCGTGGTGACACCGTGCCATTCACCTAACGGCCGGTCGCTCAGCCAGTTGGTGCTGTCCGTCCAGTTGGCGCCGTCTGTCGCATTATAAAGCGCAACCAACACTTCCCTGTCAGTGTGCGCTGGCGCCGCAGTTGCGGGCAGCGGCGTGGCGGAAGCATAGTCCGACCAGGCGCTCACCGCTTCGCCGGCTGCGTTTATGCCGCGGACGGCGTAGTAGTACTTCGTCCCGGCCGTAACCTCCGTGTGCGTGTAGGTCGTGCCTGTCAGGCTGTCGCCCCCGATCTGTTGCCAGCCGATATCCGCATCCCACCAGTTGAACAGCTCGTAACGCACAGCGCCCGCTACCGCCATCCAACTCAGTTCGACCGCACCCGCCGCACCCGTCGCCGTCACCGTCGACGGCAAAGACGACCCCGAAGCTGCGGTTGGCGTAGATGTCGCAGTTGTCGAAGTTGCCGCCGTTGCGGTTGGCGTAGGCGTCGCAGTGGCCGCAGTTGCGGGCAGCGGCGTGGCGGAAGCATGGTCCGACCAGGCACTCACCGCTTCGCCGGCTGCGTCCATGCCGCGGACGGCGTAGTAGTACTTCGTCCCGGCCGTAACCTCCGTGTGCGTGTAGGTCGTGCCTGTCAGGCTGTCGCCCCCGATCTGTTGCCAGCCGATATCCGCATCCCACCAGGTGAACAGCTCGTAACGCACAGCGCCCGCTACCACCGTCCAACTCAGCTCGACCGCACCCGCCGCACCCGTCGCCGTCACCGTCGACGGCAAAGACGACCCCGAAGCTGCAGTTGGCGTAGGTGTCGCAGTTGTCGCAGTTGCCGCCGTTGCGGTTGGCGTAGGTGTCGCAGTTGTCTCAGTTGCCGAAGCTGCGGTTGGCGTAGGCGTCGCAGTTGCGGTTGGCGTAGGCGTCGCAGTTGTCTCAGTTGCCGCAGCTGCGGTTGGCGTAGGTGTCGCTGTTGTCTCAGTTGCCGAAGCTGCGGTTGGCGTAGGCGTCGCAGTGGCCGCCGTTGCCGAAGCTGCGGTTGGCGTAGGTGTCGTAGTTGCCGCCGCCCCGGGCAGCGGCGTGGCGGTAGCATGGTCCGACCAGGCGCTCACCGCGTCGCCGGCTGCGTCCAGGCCGCGGACGGCGTAGTAGTACTTCGTCCCGGCCGTAACCTCCGTGTGCGTGTAGGTCGTGCCTGTCAGACTGTCGCCCCCGATCTGTTGCCAGTCGATATCCGCGTCCCACCAGGTGAACAGCTCGTAACGCACAGCACCCGCTACCACCGTCCAACTCAGTTCGATCGTATCCGCTGACGACGTCGCCGTCAGCGTCGGCGCCGACTCCGTTTGCGCGTAGGTTGCGCTGTCAACGCGGAACAAAGAAAAGGCCAACACGACAGAAAGACCGGCCACCACAGAAATTCGCAGGATCGTCCCTGCCACATCATGCCTTCGGTAGTTCACTGTCTTGGACGTCGGCTTGTCTGCGCTCACTGTATCTGTCTCCTTTGTGTTGAGGCCGGCGCCATCAGACGCGTTCGACTGTTCTTTCTCGTCGGTGCGGCGGCGTTCTTGAAGCATGATGCAAATATGAGGGAGAATAACCTTTCCGGCCAGTTTCTCCTTCGCTATCTCGGTAAGGCAGTGGCAGTTGGAAAATCAGTAGCAGTTCACATTGTCCTTGGACAGCAACTCCGCCATGCCTGCTTTGTTCATTTCATTGATCGCAACCGCAACTATCGCATACCGGCTGAAGAGCACTTCGTGTTCCGATGGTGGCAGACCGCCCGTTGCCGATCAGCGCCGGCGTCGTTTCCGTTTATACCCGGTCCGATCCTGGGCCTCCCGTTGCGCCGCCTTCGATGCCGGCATGACGGTAGCCGGTGCTTGTCCAGGCGCGGCCACAGCCGCCTGCCCCGTTCGTCTTAAGCAGGGCAGAACGGCAAACCGAGGGCTTCCAGGTCATTATTCTGGACATCTTCCCAGACTGCAGGCACACATCCGCTCAACTGGTTGGCTGAGAGCCACAGGGTTGTCAGGTTGGCGAGCTTGCCCAGTTCGGACGGAATCGTTCCGCTCAACTGGTTGTGTGAGAGACCCAGACCTGTCAGGTTGGCGAGCTTGCCCAGTTCGGACGGAATCGTTCCGCTCAACTTGTTGTGTGAGAGATCCAGGCCTGTCAGGCTGGCGAGGTTGCCCAGTTCGGACGGAATCGTTCCGCTCAACTCGTTGCGTGAGAGAATCAGGCCTGTCAGGTTGGCGAGCTTGCCCAGCTCTGACGGGATTGAACCGCTCAACTGGTTGTGTGAGAGAACCAGTTCTGTCAGGTTGGCAAGGTTGCCCAGTTCGGACGGAATCGAACCGCTCAACTGGTTGGATGCGAGCAACAGCCCTGTCAGGTTGGCGAGGTTGCCCAGTTCGGACGGAATCGAACCGTTCAACTGATTGGCTGAGAGACGCAGGATTGTCAGGTTGGCGAGGTTGCCCAGTTCGGACGGAATCTCCCCACTCAACTGGTTGAATGAGAGACCCAGATATGTCAGGTTGGCGAGGTTGCCCAGTTCGGACGGAATCGTTCCGCTCAACTGGTTCGAGTAGAGCTCCAGCCATGTCAGGTTGGCGAGGTTGCCCAGTTCGGACGGAATCGTTCCGCTCAACTGGTTCGAGTAGAGCTCCAGCCATGTCAGGTTGGCGAGGTTGCCCAGTTCGGACGGAATCGTGCCGCTCAACTGATTGGATGAGAGTCTCAGGAATGTCAGGTTGGTGAGGTTGCCCAGCTCAGACGGGATCGCTCCACTCAACTCGTTTTCTTCGAGACGCAGTTCTGTCAGGTTGCTGAGGTTGCCCAGTTCGGACGGAATTGAACCGCTCAACTCATTATTATATAGCCACAGGGTTGTCAGGTTGGCGAGGTTGCCCAGTTCGGACGGGATCGAACCACTCAACCTGTTGCCATATAGCCACAGCCCTGTCAGGTTGGCGAGGTTGCCCAGTTCGGACGGGATCGTGCCGCTCAACTGATTGGATGAGAGTCTCAGGAATGTCAGATTGGCGAGGTTGGCCAGTTCGGACGGAATCGTGCCACTCAACTGGTTGAGCCCGAGACCCAGGTGTTCCAGACTGGCGAGGTTGCCCAGTTCGGACGGGATCGAACCACTCAACCTGTTGCCATATAGCCGCAGCTCCGTCAGGTTGGCGAGGTTGCTCAGTTCAGACGGGATCGGTCCTCTGACCTCGTTAAGCTCGATTTTCAATTCGGTGACGCGTCCGTAGGCGTCGGTAGTGACACCGTACCATTCACCTAGCGGCCGGTCGCTCAGCCAGTTTGTTTTGTGCGTCCAGTTGGGGCCGTCTGTAGCATTGTAAAGCGCAACCAACACCTCCCTGTCGGTGTTCGCTGGCGCCGCCGTTGCGGTTGGGGTAGGCGTCGAAGTTGCCGCGGTCCCGGGCAGCGGCGCGGCGGAAGCAAAGTCCGACCAGACGTTCACCGCTACGCCGGCTGCGTCCATGCCGCGGACGGCATAATAGTAGGTCACCCCGGCCGTAACCTCTGTGTGCGTGTAGGTCCTGTCTGTCAGGCTGTCGCCCCCGATCTGTTGCCAACCGTTGGCCGCGACCCACACCCACAGTTCGTAGCGCGCTGCGCCCGTAACCTCCGTCCAACTCAGTTCGACCGCACCCGACGCCGCCGTCGCCGTCACAGTGGCCGCGGTCCCGGACAGCGGGGTTGCGGAGGGGAACTCCGACCAGGCGCTCACCGCTTCGCCGTCTGCGTCCATGCCGCGGACGGCATAGTAGTAGGTCACCCCGGCTGTAACCTCCGTGTGCGTGTAGGTCGTGCCCGTCAGGCTGTCGCCCCCGATCTGTTGCCAGCCGATGGCCGCGTCCCACCAGGTCCACAGGTCGTAACGCACAGCACCTGATACTTCCGTCCAATTCAGTTCGACCGCATCCGCTGCCGGCGTCGCAGTCAACGTCGGCGCTGACTCCGTTTGTGCGTAGATTGCGCTGTCGACGCGGAGCAAAGAAAGGGCCAGAACTGCAAGAAGACCGGCCACCAGAAAGATTCGCAGGATTGTCGCTGCCACAACACGCCTTCGGTAGCTCATTACCCTCTCCCGGGTATGCAGATTCTTTGTGTGGGTGGTGATTGAGGTGCAGTTTGCACGGTGTTTCGACTTACCATGCTGCAACGTTGATGCTGTATTCCGAACCAAAATTGAAATTGTAGAGCTTATCCGTGTCATACTCGCTGCCTGGGTAGAACGTACTGGCCCGAATCTTCACTTCATTGGGCAAATAGTCGACATTGACATGCTTGCCAGTGAGCGGATTGGACACGCTCAGAAGCGAGACCCGGTCTCCAGAAGGATTCATTGCCGCCAGTTCGCTGAACGATGGAAAATGCGGGCTCCAAGCCATGCTGCCGTCGGTGGCAATATAGTGGAACTGAAGGCCGTTGCGCGGAGCGCCGACAGGCGCCTCTCTGTTGCCAGCGTTGCACGGGAACGCTCGGCTATGGGCAGTGCCAGCACTGCAAAAATCGCGATGCCGACTATCGCCCAAGGTGATCTTGTTCCCGCTTTATTGCCGGACAGGTTCGCCTCCTATGGCCGACCGCCTGCCGTTCCTCAGGTATGTCTATACGCTTTGGCCGACGTTTGATTGCCTTTCTCTTGACTGTCTCATAGAAATGTCAACGACAACTAACCACGACTGTTGAAGACAAGGAGGTAGTCTTCGGGCAGGTCTATGTCGAAGAGCAGGGAGTCCGACTCGATGATGTGCACGGGGATGCCCGCGTCCGCGGCCAGGCGCTGGTGGCGTTGGAAACTGTCGCGGCCGAAGGCGAAGGGTATTGCCTGGGCCGGCTGCAGCAGAAGCGCGTTGGTGCCGCCGTCACGGCTGGGGGCGATGGTGATCTGGGGGGCACGGTTGCCAGGGGTGGCCATGGTGCGGACGTCTTCGGCGGTCAGGTTGGGCATGTCGGTGGGGAGAATCAGGACTTTGGTTGCGCCGTGGGTCGCGGCGTAGCGGGCGGCCTGGGTGAGGGCGGCGTTGAGCTGCGGTTCGGAATCGGTGTCCGCCTGGCTGCAGGGCTGACTTTCTTCGGCCAGGGCGAGGCTGCCTGCGCGATTGGCGGCGGCCAGCGCGCATTTGTCGCGGCTGACGACTAGGATCTCGGCGTCAAGGTGGGCCTGGTTGATGGCGGCCAGGGTGCGGGTGAGGAGTTCGCGGTTGAGGGCGCGCCGCTCTTCGGGAGAGATACAGGCGGCCAGGCGGCTTTTGCCCTCGTTGAAGGGCTTGACGGGGACGATTATCCACAAGCGGGACTTACTCTGCGCGTCATTGGCCATTTTGGTGCCGGGGGGCATTTGCGGTGCAGCTGCCGTTTTGGAGGCTCTGGGTGAACTGCAGGACCTCGACAGCCAGGCGCCGCTTGGAGGGCAGGTCGGTCATAATCGTATCGGTCGTCAGGGTTGGCAGGGGAAACCGGCTCTCGTCGGCTCGGTCCTGTTGGTCGATGACGAATCCGTCGAGCAGGCCGGCGTAGTGCTCGACGACGGTGAGGGGCAGGTGTTCGAGATGGCCCATTTCGCGCATCATTTTGGCTACGGGGCCTTTAACCGCGCGGCCGCCTACGATTGGGCTGACCGCCACCACCGGGGCAGCGCTGGCCCGCACGAGATCGCCCAGGCCGGGCACGGACAGAATCGGGTCGACGCTGAGATAGGGATTGCTGGGGCAGATAATTATCTGCGCGGCGGACTGCAACGACTCTGCTACTTCTGGGGCGAGGGCCGCGTTGTCGGCGCCGACGAATGTCAGCCCGTGAAAGGTGGGTTCGCAGCGGCGGCGCACGAAATAGTCCTGAAAGGGAAGATCGCCCTCGTCGGTGTGCACGAGCGTGCGTACCGGCTGGTTGCACATGGGCAGGATGCGGGAGGGGATGTCCAAGGTTCGGCGCAGGCGGTCGGTGATTTCGGTGAGAGTGGCGCCTGACTTCAGCCAGTTGTTGCGCAGCAGGTGGAGCGCCAGGTCCTTGTCGCCGAGCCTGAACCAGGCCTCGCCGCCCAAGCGCTCGGTTTCGGCCAGCACGTTCCAGGTTTCACCGGCGCGGCCCCAGCCTGTCTGCGGGTTGTTGACGCCGGCGAGCCCGTAGAGGACGGTGTCGATGTCGGGGCAGATGGTGAGGCCCCAGTGCTCGAAGTCGTCGCCGGTGTTGACGATGACGGTCAGCGCGCCCGGGGGCAGCGTTGCCTGTAGGCCGGCGGCGAATTTGGCGCCGCCGACACCACCGGCCAGGGCGACGACCGGCGAAATTTTCTCCGTTGTTGGGGCCATTGCACACGTTTTTCGTATGGTGCATTACGCGTTACGCAATGCGGGGCTCAGCGCCAGGTTACCCGTTCCGCCAGAGGGAGCCGCTCTCGCTGTTTCTCTTCGGCGGCGTAGCCGAGCGTGATCAGCGCCTGGGGATGCCAGCTGTCGGGCAGGTCGAGGGCATCCCGCACCAGGTCGGGAACGAACAGGGGGGCGCACATCCAGCAGGCGGCGAGGCCGTAATGCTGGGCTGCCAGGAGAAGATTCTGGCAGGCCAGGGCGGTGCTTTGCACGGCCATCAGCCATTCGGCCTCCTGGCGGCGCTGATCGGGGTAGTCATCCATGCCTTCCAGGGAGAGGGAGGCCGCGACCAGTGCGGGCGCGCCGGTGATGCGGGCGTGGCTGATGCGGACTCGCCGCTCGATGATGGCTGCGTCGACGCCGTCGGCTCCCAGGTCGGCGCGCCAGCGCGCGCCCATGCGGTCGCTCAACTCCTGCTTGACCGGGTCGGAAGTGACGACGCAGAAGCGCCAGGGCTGGCGGTTGTGGGCTGAAGGCGCCCAGATTGCGGCGGTCAGCAGCATTTCGAGCAGCGAGCGCTCGACCGGGTCGGGCAGGTAGCGGCGGACGGACCTTCGCCCGCGGATAAGCTGCCAGAACGAGCCGTCGTCGATATCGGAGGCCCAGTCTGTTTGGCGCCAGTCGCTGTAGTCGTCTCTCGGGTCCGCTGACGCGATGCGCTGTTTTTGCATGGGACGGCATTATAGCATGGAGTGGTGGGAGTTGGAATGTGTTGGGGGGACGGGTGCGGGGGCAGGTACAAGGGGTGGCTCTGCCGGGGGGGAATGCCTGCGGGCCCGTTGGGGAGGTTTCTTGCTTGAATGTGGTGGTTGACAGAACCATTCGATCCGCGAAGTCACGCGAAGGGTCGCGAAGAACGCCAGAGGGGCTTCGGTTGTTCTTTGCGCAGGTGCGGGGGGCCTGCGCGGATGAGCAGTTTGCTCTCGCGGTTAACTTTTCGGACAGAGGTCAACGCCCAAGGATCCAGAAGGCCCAAATCGACGCTTAGAACGGCTCCTGTGCGGTCGAGTTTTGGCGGGACCGCAGGGGGCGGGTCTATCCCCGCGTGTGCGGGGGAACCGATTACACGGGCGACCAGTGTGACGACGACCGGGGTCTATCCCTGCGTGTGCGGGGGAACTTGGGTATTGACATATCGAATTACCTATGCTATCGGTCTATCCCCGCGTGTGCGGGGGAACCCAATCACGGCTAGAAATAGCCGGGATTTTTTTAGGTCTATCCCCGCGTGTGCGGGGGAACCGGTAGCGGGGTTGGTGTTTGTTGTCTACGCCGGGGTCTATCCCCGCGTGTGCGGGGGAACCATTCACGCCAGAAGTAGAGCAAGCTATCATAGCGGTCTATCCCCGCGTGTGCGGGGGAACCACTACAGAGCCTCTCAGAGCTTCCTAATAAACAGGTCTATCCCCGCGTGTGCGGGGGAACCGGGTTTCCATTGTTCTATCCTTTCTTTTCTGCCGGTCTATCCCCGCGTGTGCGGGGGAACCGATAGTGAACCGAAAGAAATATCCTGGGAAGAAGGTCTATCCCCGCATGTGCGGGGGAACCTCCGGCGCGGGGAAGGGTGGAGCGGCGGCGAGCGGTCTATCCCCGCGTGTGCGGGGGAACCAGGCGGCGCAGATTATGTCGATGGACAATATCCGGTCTATCCCCGCGTGTGCGGGGGAACCACCTTTGCTTCCATGGTTCTGCCAAATCCGCCAGGTCTATCCCCGCGTGTGCGGGGGAACCTATTGCGGGCAATGCGAATATCTACTATGCGGAGGTCTATCCCCGCGTGTGCGGGGGAACCACATCGACGAAGTACTTGTTGGTGCTAGGATACGGTCTATCCCCGCGTGTGTGGGGGAACCTGATGTTGACCACCTTTTCGCCGTTCGCCAAGGGGTCTATCCCCGCGTGTGCGGGGGAACCTGCCGCTGTCTATCGCATAGGTGTAATCCCCGGGGTCTATCCCCGCGTGTGCGGGGGAACCGTCGAAAGCGGGAACGCCGTCTACATCGAGGAAGGTCTATCCCCGCGTGTGCGGGGGAACCTATGTATATGAGCTCGCCACGTTGTCGACAAAGGGTCTATCCCCGCGTGTGCGGGGGAACCGCGCATACCCGCGTACTATACCATAAATGAAACGGTCTATCCCCGCGTGTGCGGGGGAACCGTCGTTCGGGCTGGCGTCATTGTCTGCGTGCGAGGTCTATCCCCGCGTGTGCGGGGGAACCAGGTCTTCGGCCGCTTCGCGGATGACGTGGATGGGTCTATCCCCGCGTGTGCGGGGGAACCTCCTAGCGTAGACTGCGGCCATGAACTCATGTCGGTCTATCCCCGCGTGTGCGGGGGAACCCCCCACTTTTGCCGCGGCCGTCAAATCAGCCAAGGTCTATCCCCGCGTGTGCGGGGGAACCCGAAAGGCCTCGATGCCGATGGCGTAGGAGTCGGGTCTATCCCCGCGTGTGCGGGGGAACCAGTAGTGGCAAGCCTTACAAGGGTACCAGTCAGGGTCTATCCCCGCGTGTGCGGGGGAACCTCCGACGCCGAACGCATCCGCGCCGCAGCTGCAGGTCTATCCCCGCGTGTGCGGGGGAACCGGACTGATGGGACGCGCCTCACGATTAGCGAAAGGTCTATCCCCGCGTGTGCGGGGGAACCGGCCGGTGCTCTAAGGAAAAATCGCAATCGGAAGGTCTATCCCCGCGTGTGCGGGGGAACCGGACTGATGGGACGCGCCTCACGATTAGCGAAAGGTCTATCCCCGCGTGTGCGGGGGAACCCATTCTTTGCAAGCCGAAACGAGATTATTCGGCGGTCTATCCCCGCGTGTGCGGGGGAACCTTTACTTGACCCTGTCGGCCGGCCGGATGACAGGGTCTATCCCCGCGTGTGCGGGGGAACCCTGACACGCGGACGGTTGTCAGCGAAGCGCGAGGGTCTATCCCCGCGTGTGCGGGGGAACCAGCCGTCCAGCCGGTAGCCGGTCTGGTAGTCGAGGTCTATCCCCGCGTGTGCGGGGGAACCGTCTGGCCCTTCCACATGACGCCTTCCGACTGGGGTCTATCCCCGCGTGTGCGGGGGAACCAGAATATCCACGCCCCGATAGGTCAGGGAATAGGGTCTATCCCCGCGTGTGCGGGGGAACCGTAGCGCCGACCGCGCCTACGCCGAGCGCGATAGGTCTATCCCCGCGTGTGCGGGGGAACCCCAAGCGAGTACGCCATGTCAGCACAGATGGGAGGTCTATCCCCGCGTGTGCGGGGGAACCCACCGCGTTCCACCCGCCACCCGGTAACGGGAAGGTCTATCCCCGCGTGTGCGGGGGAACCATTCGTGCTGTGATAATGGAGGAATTCAATGACGGTCTATCCCCGCGTGTGCGGGGGAACCTTAAAACCAAATACGAGGAGCTGGACTGGAAAAGGTCTATCCCCGCGTGTGCGGGGGAACCAGCCGTCCAGCCGGTAGCCGGTCTGGTAGTCGAGGTCTATCCCCGCGTGTGCGGGGGAACCGTTGCTGCCGTACCCTATGAATCTCTGGAGGGAGGTCTATCCCCGCGTGTGCGGGGGAACCTGAGACACTGGAAATCGCGGAAAAACTGGACAGGGTCTATCCCCGCGTGTGCGGGGGAACCGCTGAGATTGTCTCTGAGATTATCCCGCTGAGAGGTCTATCCCCGCGTGTGCGGGGGAACCTATCCGCGAGGCACTTTTGGAAGTTGACGCCGAGGTCTATCCCCGCGTGTGCGGGGGAACCGCCGTGTTACCGGATTGGAGCCGCGCGGGACAAGGTCTATCCCCGCGTGTGCGGGGGAACCGACTCTCTCAGGCCGCCTGCACTCTCAGGCCGAGGTCTATCCCCGCGTGTGCGGGGGAACCTCGCCAACACCCTTCGTGATCCGCAGAAACTCCGGTCTATCCCCGCGTGTGCGGGGGAACCGCGCCGCGCCACGCCAGCCATGCGCAGCATCGCGGTCTATCCCCGCGTGTGCGGGGGAACCTCCGGCAGCCCCAGGTAGTCCCGGATCGCCATGGGTCTATCCCCGCGTGTGCGGGGGAACCCAGCTGGCGCTCGCGGGCCGGGCCTTTCACCCGGGTCTATCCCCGCGTGTGCGGGGGAACCCGATGGAGATCGACCTGGCCTATACCCAGAAAAGGTCTATCCCCGCGTGTGCGGGGGAACCATGCTCGACTGGGTTATCGGCGCGGACGGGCAGGGTCTATCCCCGCGTGTGCGGGGGAACCCGAGGTAGCCACCCTGTGAGATTGTGCCAGTGAGGTCTATCCCCGCGTGTGCGGGGGAACCAGGCCGGAGCCGGAGCGCCCTATTTGGAAGAGCGGTCTATCCCCGCGTGTGCGGGGGAACCTGCCGCTATTGCGCGAACGGTGGGACTTGGTGAGGTCTATCCCCGCGTGTGCGGGGGAACCAGGCCGGAGCCGGAGCGCCCTATTTGGAAGAGCGGTCTATCCCCGCGTGTGCGGGGGAACCGGGAGAACTCCTGCCTGATTTCTGATTCTTTCAGGTCTATCCCCGCGTGTGCGGGGGAACCGCCAACAACAGCGCCTCAAGCTCTTCACGAACGGGTCTATCCCCGCGTGTGCGGGGGAACCATGGAGCCCTGGCACTATCGAATCCGGCAGGCAACAGGGTCTATCCCCGCGTGTGCGGGGGAACCTGGCCGACGATCAATGAGGAACTTGTCAGGCCGGGTCTATCCCCGCGTGTGCGGGGGAACCGATAAACGACGGCGGGCTGACCGGTGATGTCAAGGTCTATCCCCGCGTGTGCGGGGGAACCTCTGGCGCGCCCATATCGCGCAGCTGCTCCAACGGTCTATCCCCGCGTGTGCGGGGGAACCCGGTCGGGGTTGTCATGGTCCGCCTCCAGTCGCGGTCTATCCCCGCGTGTGCGGGGGAACCAGCCCTGGGGTGCGGGGTAGGCCGCAAGATGGCGGTCTATCCCCGCGTGTGCGGGGGAACCGGCGGTGCCGGCATGAAGCAGAACTCACACACCGGTCTATCCCCGCGTGTGCGGGGGAATCGAACTGGACTTCCGGGCTGGCAGATTAGACACGGGTCTATCCCCGCGTGTGCGGGGGAACCTTTAGAACAGGGAGGCCATGCCCCGTTACATCCGGTCTATCCCCGCGTGTGCGGGGGAACCGCAGTTCCGATACGTCCACCAACGAAAAGACGGGGTCTATCCCCGCGTGTGCGGGGGAACCCGGAATTCCATTGCCCATCAAAGACACGGATCGGGTCTATCCCCGCGTGTGCGGGGGAACCGCAGACATTCAGGGCACCTTTACGCTCGGCACGGGTCTATCCCCGCGTGTGCGGGGGAACCGTCGTGCCCACGGCCGCATCGCTCGGCGTCAAGGGTCTATCCCCGCGTGTGCGGGGGAACCCCCAACACGTGCATGAGGATGGAGAACTCAACCGGTCTATCCCCGCGTGTGCGGGGGAACCCGACTACGATGCAACCAAGCTGGCATTGCCTGAGGTCTATCCCCGCGTGTGCGGGGGAACCCCACTGCAAAAGCTGTCGATCATGGCCGCCAAGGGTCTATCCCCGCGTGTGCGGGGGAACCTTTCCAACGCATCCACTCGCTCAAGTCCCTATCGGTCTATTCCCGCGTGTGCGGGGGAACCTGAACCGGCGTGCTTCGTTGCTTACTGTAGCCGGGTCTATCCCCGCGTGTGCGGGGGAACCCCTCATAATAGCCCTGCTCTCCGGTGGCGGCTCGGTCTATCCCCGCGTGTGCGGGGGAACCCCAGCGCCCATGCGGCCCAGTACTCGATCCCAGGGTCTATCCCCGCGTGTGCGGGGGAACCACAGCCCCGAGCTGCAGGCGGCCAGGGAGACGAGGTCTATCCCCGCGTGTGCGGGGGAACCACGCGGCTGCCAGTGACCGGGTGCGGCTTGTGGGGTCTATCCCCGCGTGTGCGGGGGAACCGGCGATTACTACTACGTAATCGAGCAGCACCAGGGTCTATCCCCGCGTGTGCGGGGGAATCCCTAAGCGATCTTTACTTGCTCTTGCCTTCGCTAAAGGGGTAACGCCTTAATTGTAATTCACCAGGTAAACACCATCGGCATCGACTATCTCCTTGGGCGCCTCTCCCAGTACCTGAATTCGCTGACCGCCCACCGCTGACGGCTCCCGCCAGGTCATTACGATCGAGCCCTGCCGCATCTCGTCATACCACCCGGCAAGTACGTTCCAAACCCTTTCTCGTAACTACTAAGCCATATACAGCGCCTGTGCGGACCGGACCTTCAGTCACGCCGCCATTCGGGCTATCTCATCGTGTACGCGTTGGCCGCCGCCGGCTTGGACGGGACGCGCCGGTGGAAATAAGGCGTACGGTGGATGAGGGATGGTTTTGTAGGGGGGCGTTGCGGGGGCGCGGAACGGCAGTTTTTGGTAGTCAGTTTTTGGTTTTCAGTGTAACATCAGTCGTCAGTGGAACGCTGGAGATTAGCGGTCGGTGGTCGGTGGGTTGAGACGGCAAGTGGGGGGTAGACTCCGTTCGCCAGACACGAATGCTGGAATGCGCACACACGGTGGATGAGGGATGGTTTTGTAGGGGGGCGTTGCGGGGGCGCAGCCCCTGCACAAGGGAGGCCGCTTGCGGCCGACCGCCCATAAAACAGAGAATGTGGAGAGAGTAAACGCCTTCACTCGCCTCATTCAGGTACGCAAATCCATTGCGGCCGAGGAGTTACCCTTTCTCCTTTATCGCGGTCCGTGCGGCGGTTCCCCCACACGAGGCGGATATTCGATTGTTAAGGTTCGATGCACTGCCAAATGCCGCGTTTCCTTTACGAAAGACGCGGCGGACGCAGGAGCAGCATCCCGTAGCCATAGGCGCGATGACGACCTATGCCCCCTGCCAAGAGCTGCGCGAACTCCTCCCCGTCAGTGATGGTCAGAGTCCCCGACATTACGGCATCGGGGCCTTCGATCGGCCGGGCGCCGCGTCGACGGATCACACGCGTACGCTGAAACGACTTCAAGCGCACTTCTTCCATCTGCGCCCCGCCCCGCTGGCGAAACTGTTCTCGCAACCAATCAGCATAAACCTCCTCTCTGCTGCGTTTCATGCCTCCTTTCGGGTGCTGAATCGCCTCCCAGAGAAAGGCATCCCACTCCGTTCCCGGATGGCTTGCGGCTCTCTTCGAGCGGCGAATCGTGGGCCGGACCAATACCTCGAAGCCAAGCCGGCGTCCGGGTTCCCATTTGACGGGCAGAGGCTTGCTTTTCAACCCGTCCACCTGCAGCGCACTGCATTGCAATGGGTCGGCATACACTGTCGACGCTTCCCGCAAGGCATCGGCCCCGGCATCTGCGTAGCCGTAAAGGACCCCGCGCCAGCCTGGCCCGCCAGAAGGTCCGCGCGTCCTGCCGCGCGGCGTTATCATGCGAAAGGGCTTGGGCGCCCGCTCGCCGAAACTCTCGGTCAGCAGGCAGTGCATGGCATAGCCTTCATCGAAGGCGTTGCGGCTTATCATCCGTTTTGAGCCTGCCCAACGGTGGAAGGAGCGCAGGTCTATATCTGCACGTATCATCTGCAAGGGAGGCGCGGCCGCGGCGGCCGGCGCATCCGCTCCGGTCAAAGCGGTCATTGTTGTTCGTCCTTTTCGGTCTGGGGCATCGCTGCCTCTGGCGCCGGCAGCCGGTCTCTTGCGATTGTTCCTTCGCATACGAGGCGGCCGCCGCCGTGCAGGCCGGAGGAGCGCCAGTTGCGCTGGTCGGTGAGCATCTGCGTGCGCGATATTTTCACATCGGTCATGCCTGCAGGCGTATCGCTTTCGGGCCACAATAGCCGTATCTCCTCCGGTTCTTTGCGGTCATCGACGGGCACTGCCAGCAGGGCGGTCAGCGCGGTGTCGCCGTCGCTGAAACCATGGAGAAGCGGCGCCGACGGCAGGCAGGGCTTGCGTCCGATGAAGAGGGGACGCGCCGGCCGTTCAAGCGCGTGGGCCAGCTCGTCGAGCGTGGGCCGGGTGTCGGGCGGTTCCACTCGCAGAGAGACGGTAAGGCGCATGTCGGCGAAGTAGTCGCGAAAGCGCAGATGCGTGAATGAAGCGCCGCCGCCGCCCTTGCGACTTTCCGGTTCTCCACGGGTGGTCCAATGTTTGGCGTTGGTCAACTGCGCGGTCTGGTAGTCCTGAAGGCGGGCCTGCCCGGCCGGCTCGCGATCGATGCGCGCGGCGAACACCAGGCGGTCCTGCAAGCGCTGGTGCCGCGCTCCTTCGATGCGGCGCCAGCCCAGCGCGTTGGCAAGCAGGCCGGTGAGCATTGAGACGGCGGGAAAGGAACGGATGACGCCGTAGTTGTCGATGGTTTCGCCGCCGCAGGACATCAGCGGCGCCTCGAGACGCAAGATGAGATGTTTCATATGGACTCCAATCGTCGGCGCAACATGTCAACGCGACGTGTCGACGCCGTGAGCGGGCGGGATCAGTTTTCGCCGTTTTCGGAACGAAAGATATTTGAGGCCCAGTCCGCCAGCTCGTCCAGGGGGACGCGGTCTGCGCCGGGGATTGCGAGCTCCTCCAATGACGTGACGCGACGCGTTTCGCGCACGCCGTAGGCACTGTCCAGCTTGTCCAGATACCGGGCCAGAGCGCCGGCGGCGGGGGCGGTCTGCGCCTGGGTCGGCGTGCGGAAGGCGTTGGCGAGGCTGCGGGGCTGGCGCGAGCCGGCCTCGATCAGCATCAGGTCGGCATAGGCGTAGGGTGCGGTGGAGCCGAGCTTGGCGCCGGGCGATACGGTGGCGATCAGATGGACCAGATGCTCGATCACCTTCCCGGCAAGGCTTTTGTCGGCACTGTCCCACTCCTGCGCGTCGCAGCCTTCCAGATTGGAGACCAGCCCGGGCAGGTCCACCACCACGTAACCGTAGAACAGCCCGGCGGTCAGCTCCATGTCGCCGATGTGCGCCGCGCCGGGGTCGTCCTCGTCGCCCTGCAGGTCGTCCACCACCGAGAAGTAATCGCTTTCGCTCTCTTCGGCATGCACCGTGAAGGCGTGGGCAACGTGTATGGCGGCGTCGATGTTGGCGGCCGGGTCCGAGGTGACCATGCGACCGAAGAGAGCGCCTTCCAGGCCGCCGGGCAGGCGCGCGGTTTCGCGAAAGGCGCGGAAGTTGCCGCGCTGTCCTTTGAACAGGTCCGCGGCGGCGGCGCCCGCGGCCTTGGCGTCGGTGGCATGTTCGACGCATATGGCTTGTGCCTCTTCGCGCAGGAATTTAACTTCAGGCAGCCCGAGCAGAAGGGGCTGGCGGCCGCTCCGCTCCGTCCCGCTGTCGCCGTACACGCCCTTCTGGAAAGCCTCTTCGACGGCCTCGAAAACTTCCTCGTTCGGACTGCTGCCATTGCGCAGCGGACCCATAACCCGGCGCGAGACAATGTCGCGCGAACGAACCGCCGCCTCTACATCGGGAATGTTGTGCAGGGCGAACTCGTCTTCCGCTACCCGCCAGTGCCGTTTGAGGCATTGGGAAGATATGCGCGTGCGCACCGCGCCGCCGTACGGCATCCGCTTGGCGAGGCCGCTGTCGTCGCGGTTGAGCAGGGCGGCCGGATAGGAGTGCAGCGTGTGGATCTGGAGGAATCTTGCGTTGGTCATTTTTTCTCCCTGGTTGCGGTTTACTGCGGCTGTGTTTGTTTCGATCGTCTTTCGGCTGCGTAGTAGGCGCGGGCGATGTTGCGGCGAGCGTTTTCCGCCCAATCTTCGCGGTAGCCGTCGTTGAGGATGAGCTGCGCCATCTCCCGCCAGTCGAACGGCCGGCTGGCGCCCACCATGCGAAACATGCGCGCCAGCAGCGCCCGCATCATCGGCCCGCGCGCGGTGAGCAGGCGGTTCAGCCTGGTTTCGCTGAAGAATCCGCCTTCGCGATGTTCTTCGCCTCCCAAATAGAGCGCCCGGCCTACGGGCGTGGTTGCGGAATGGGCGGACCGGTTTTCGGATGTGTTGGTCATCAGCGCGATGCCGTGCAGTATCAGCGCCCACTTGCTCTCGACGGCCGGATTGCCCGCCAGCTCGTGATGCGCCAGCAGCCGCCAGAAAACGGCCGCGTCCGGCGCGTCGGGGTCCATGCGGCGCAGTGCGGCCAGGTCGCCGCGGGGAAAGTCTTCGCGCGCGACCGCGGCGGCGATGCGCGCTGCAATCTCCCCCCAGGAGCGGGGCCGGCCCTGCTGAGCCGGCGCGTCGGAGGCCGGGGCGTCTGGTATATTGTTCACGCTTCATCTCCTTCCTTGTCAAACAGTTCTGGGAATCCTTTCGGGCCGCGGATGCGCCCTTCAAAGACGTTTTCGGCGCGCACGCGGGCGCGGTAGCGTTGAATCGCCGGGCACGACATTCCGTCCAACGCCGCGTTCAGGATGGCGCGAGCCCGATCGATCAGGCCGTCGCGTCCGTTCATCAGCCAGTCATTGCGAATCGCCGTCCGTTCACCCGGGTCGGCTTCGAATTCGCGTTGCAGCGCCTCAAAGAAGCGTTCATCTGCGTAGTCGCTAAACCTGTTTCCCCAGGGAATGGCGCGGGCGCGCTGGTCGGGGCTGAAACCCTGAGTCTCCCCTCCGGCTGCGAACGCGGAGACCGCGTGGCGAAGGATTGACTGAACCAGCGCAACCTGTTCGACCCGGGCGTAAGCGATTTCGCTCAGTTCCCGGGAACCGCCTCCTCCCCCGAACACGGCTGTATAGGTCTTTTTCTTCAATGGAACGGTGCGCTCGTAGTAGCCTTCGGTCTTGCCCATGCCGCGCACCATGCCGCGGGCCACGAGCATCATATCCTCGTCGGAACGTCCTTCTGCGTCCGCAAGCCTTGACAGTGGAGGATGTTCCCAATCAGGGGACGAAATGTAGTCTACCGTCCGCCTGTAGGTAAAGCCGCCGTGCGCCAGCGTCAGGGCCTTGCCTTCCTTCTCGTTGATTGGCGTCCAGGGGTCGCCCGTCCTGCCGTTCAACTGCTTTGCCTGGACGCGCTCCCCTTGGGAATTTGCGCTCGTCGCATGAATGCGGCCTGAAGAATCATTGTGCAATCGAACGCGGCGGCAAACTTCAACGAAACATGGGGAGAGCGTGCCAAACCGCAGCGCCTCCGCTTTCGAGCCGTCCCAGGGGAGAGTCCAGAGAAGGCCCGACCCTTCAATGTCCATTTCATATTTGTAGGCTATTTCCTCCACGTGCGTGAGAAGCGCGGCAATGTCCCGCCGCGCGTGCGCGCCCCAGCGCAGGGAAGGCGTGATGCTGAAGGCGGGCCTGCTGCTCGCCCCCCCGTTCATGCGAGCGATGCCGAAATTACCCCGTCCCATGTAACCCTCCATCGTCTGCAGGGTCAGCAGCGCGAAGAGCCAGTCGTCCGGGTCGGCGTTGATCGCGACATTGATTTTGAGGTCGTGATTCTTGCCGGTGACGAGCATGTCGAGCTCATCGGGCGTTTCGACGCGGTTCTTGTACTCTTTGCGCTTGCCTTCGGAGGAGGCCGGGGGTTGCATGAATGCGGGTTTGGCCAGGTCGTCGACGACGAGATGCCAGGGCTCGTCGTCGGGGAAGTCGGAGGTAAGGCCGCGCAGCAGGCGACGCCACGCCTCCGCTTCCTGCGGCGGCTCGCTCAGCCCGGCGCGCTGCAGCGCCAGCACGCCGAGTTGCACCAGGAAGGCGTGCCAGGGGTGGCGCTGGTGGGGCCGCAGCGCGGGAAAGGCGTCGATTTCGTCGCGCATCAGGGCGGCATAGATTTCCGGCAAAGACGCATGCGCCGTTGCCCCGCCGGACAGAGTGGCACGCACAATGGAATCTGTCAGAATGTTCTTATTCACTTGACGCAGGCCTCCTTATTGCGATATTCTGCTTGTCGATGCGCAGGGAACTTTCGTGAAGGAGATGAACTTCATCCGTTTCCAGCAAGAGTCGGTCAGTTCGGTTCGTTTTCCACCCGTCGCCTTGCGCACCGGCCGAACGGGTGATTCCGCGACGGGTTTTGGTCAAGGAGGTTCTTGATTTCTGGTGAACCACCTCCACTGAGACGAGAATTTTCTCCATGTCAGGACTTTGCCTCCAACATAAGACCTTTGATATACCTTAATATTAAGCATTATAAGTTACTTTTTTGTCGAAGTCAAGGCCTGCCGCCCCTGCCGAACGATACGCAAACATAACGCTAACGGTATTGCCCCGTGACCGCGGGGATAGACCGGCTTATTCTTAAGGCATTTCAGGTTTCCCCGCACACGCGGGGTCTGGCGGCTTTTCGAGCCGCCGCGGATTCCTCTATTTTTCGACCCGCCGCAACCCCAGCCGGTCGTAGCGGAACTCGCGCTCGCCGACTTGAAATGCAAATCCGCCTTCGATTAATTCTGGCTCGATGGGTTCGCCGCCTGGCTGAACGCCCCCCATGTGCGCCGGAATCGCCAGCTCGGCGACTGTCGTCTGCGCCGAAAACGGGCTGGGCGGGGGCGGCTCGAACTCCACCTTGATCCCTTCGTCCCCCAGCCTGGTCCGAATCCTCTCTTCCACGCTGCCGAATAGGACGTCTTCGTTGTCGGTCAGGAAGGACTTGTCTCTGCGCACGACCGCGCTGTGGGCAGTCAGGTCGCCGGCAATTCTGACGCCCGCCATGTTTCCGCCGTGCGCGATCCAGTCGCTGCCCAACTCGTTTTCGATTTTCTCCAGGGCGTCGGGGTGCGTGCTGCGTTCCACCAGCTCCCGGTTCATTTCAGGTATGCGCCAGTCTGTCCCTCCCCCCATCAATCGCCGCGTCGCCTCCAAAATGCGCAGGTCCTCGTACACAAAGCCATTCGGACCCAGACCGTTGGTCTCCTTCCTCTGCGTCAGCAGGGGAGTGAGGTCTTCGGCGGCGGGCATCAAAACGAGGCAGACGGGCTCGCGAAAATCTCCAGGCCGGTCTCTGCCCGCATGCCGGTGCAGGCGGCCGATGCGTTGCAGCAGCACGTCGACCGGGCACAGGTCGGTGATCAACAGGTCGGCGTCGATGTCCAGCGACTGTTCCAGCGTCTGCGTGCCCACAACGACAAGCCCGCCGGCGGCGCGGTCTTTGCCCAACAGCGCCTCAACGCGTCGGTCCAGCCGCTTGCGGTCGTCGACCGCGAATCTGCCGTGATGCAGCGCAGGCAGACCGCCGAGCGAAAACAGTAGATGCCGTTCAGCGGGCGCGGCTTCCTCTTCCAATGCCTGCTGCGTGTGAATTGCAAAGTTGACGGTGTTGCGAACGATGAGGATCTTTGCGCCGGCGCGCGCCGCCTGCAGGGCACGGCCGGCGACGTGGGCGAAGTCCGGCATGGCGGGCAGCGGTTTGATCCGGACCGTCTTTTCTCTGTCATTTCCGCCCGCGGCGGCAACTTCTTCCGTGCCGTCGCAAGCCGTGCCGACGGCGGGATAGGGCGCGTCAATTGCGCTTTGCAGCGTGCAGGGTTGCGCGCGGGCGCGGCGGTTGCCCAACAGCCAGCGCCGACGCGCGACCGAGCCCAATGTGGCCGACATCAGCAGCGCGTACCCCCCGGCGTTGCAGTGCGCGTCCAGCAGCGCCTCCAGAATGGTCCGCATATAGGGGTCGGAGGCATGGACTTCGTCCACAACCAGCAGGTTGCGGGAGAGACAGGCGGCGCGCATGTGGGAATGTTTGACCCGAAGCGCGGCCATCATCGCCTGGTCGACCGTGCCGACGGCGATCTGCGCGGCCAGATACCGCTTGGCGCTTTCGGCGGCCCAGCGGCGGTTGCGCGTTGCGTCGTCGGGGTTGTCTTCCCACCAGACCTCGTAGTCGTGCAGACGTTGGCCGCCGGCGTCGCCGGCGCGCAGATAGCCGGGCACCGCCAGCAGGGGCTTGGGCGCAGCCGGCCCGGGGAACAGACCGGCGGTAAAGCGCGTGATCCGTTCGTGCAGCTGGCTGGCCGCGGCGCGGGTGGGCAAGGCGAAATAGATGCCGTCGACCAGTCCTTTTTCATACATGCGGGCAAAGCGCCACAGGGCCGCTTCAGTCTTTCCCGATCCGGTTTCGGACTCGATGATTGCCAGCCGCTGGTCCAGCGGGAGCGCGCATGCGGCCTGTTGCTGGATCGAGTTTGGGGAGGCCTCGTCCTCGAAACCGAAGAGGCGGCTGAACTCCGGTACGCCTTGAAACTCTTCCCGCTGCGTCTCGATGTCGAGGCCGATGTCGCGGATCGCCTTGGCGGCTCTGGCGCGGGCCAGGTCGATGTAGTCGTCCTGCGGCTGGTCGTGGTACGGAAAGCGGTTCTTGTCGGAACCGATCCAGTCGGCCAGCGTGCACAGGCCCAGGAAGGCGTGTTGGAATTCGGGCGGGGAGGGCAGCGGCGGCGCTTCAGGCGCAAACGCGGCCGGAAACCATTTTCTCGCCAGCCGGGCAATGCGCTCTACGCATCGCTGCGGGTCCAGTTCGCCGAAAGGACGCCAGATCGCCGGGTTGGGCCCGCGCTCCTGCAGGTTGAGCGGCAGCCCGTGATGCGAGAGCGCGGCGATGAACAGCGCGCCGACCGTCTTGCCTCCACAGTCGTCCCAGCCCAGCAGCTCATTCCAACCCAACGCGGGAGAAAGCCATTGCTCGGTCTCGCCGTCGGCGCCGGTCAGGACGGGGGCAAAGTCCTGGACGTGTCCCGCGCGCGGCGGTCTTTTGCGCTGCGGAGGCAGATCTTCGGCGCGCCAGATCTGCGCTTGAAAGCCGGTGTTCACCTTGCCGACGTCGTGCAGAGCCGCCAGGACGCAAAGCCGCGCCGCGTTTGCTTCGTCCAGGTCATCCTTGCCGCCCGCGCGGGCCAGGCGTTTACGGATGGTCGGCTGTTTGAGCAGGGCTTCGAGGCAGGCGCTCACATCGGCGAGGTGGTGTTCGAGCAGATGGATGCGCGGCGGGGTTGATTTGTCCGTTTTCGCCCAGTGACGTTGGGCGTAGGCAGGAAGGTTTGCACTGTTCATCAGGGAGGCATGTCCGGTTGTGGGAGAGTGGAAAGAAGGGTCAGACTTTTGATCGGAGGCAGGGGGAGACTGCGATCATAAGGTGGTTGGCGGTCCTGTTTGCCTGCGCTTTGTGGCAAGGCAGGGGTTAGGGGGATCGAGAACAGGGCACCTGTCCTCCAGTATATCACACAGGGCTGTCTTTGCGTGGGAAAGGAGACGGCGAAGGGTGCATCCCAGATTTTGGGCGGGAACAGTCTGGCGGGGAGATAATGCCGGCGGAGGGTGGAATTATTTGCCGGCTCTTGGAGGAACGCAGGGCATTCGCTCGGCATGGCCTTACCTGGGGGTCGGTTGACTCAGTGGGAACAGGGCAGGCAGAAGGCCTGCCCCTGCCGGGGACTGTGGCCGGGGGCGGCGCGGACGGCAAGAGGGGAAGACACTGTTGGCTAGACATTAAGCTGGGGAAGAATAGACACGGTGGCGAGCCAGGGCGGGGCGTTGCGGGGGCGGAGCCCCTGCACAAGGGCGGGGCGTTGCGGGGGCGGAGCCCCTGCACAAGGGAGGGCCGAAGGCCCGACCGCCCAGAACTGCAGTGGTCGGTGATCAGTGGTCAGTGGTTAGTGGCGACGGCGCACGTTCCACTTTGGATCGCGAACGGGGCGGGGCTTGGTTGTTGCAGGTCGGGGCGCGGCATACCGCACAGTATGCGGGGAATTCGGGCTTCTTTGACGCTCTGTTCTGAGACGTGTACAATGCAAACGGTATGGGTAAACATTCCCACTATCGGTATTTCGCGCTCAGGTTGCAGGTATGCCTGCTGCGCTGCAGGTAAATCGCAAGAGGTTCAGGAGATTCCATGGCCGCGCCAAAGCATACACGCGTTGCACTCTATCTGCAGGATAAGCACTCCATTCGCGAGGGGATGGCGCACGCGCGCTATGCGGAAGAGAAGGGTTTTGAGGCGGTCTGGCAGGCTGAGAGCCGGCTGGTGCGGGATGCGATTGTGCCGATGGCCGCGTTCGCTGCGGTTACGGAGCGTATCAAGATCGGGTCGGGCGTTATCAATAACTGGACGCGTAATATCGGGCTGCTGGCGGCCACTTTTCTGACATTGGATGACCTGGCGCCGGACCGGGTCATCTGCGGCATTGGCGCATGGTGGGACCCGCTGGCCAAGAATGTGGGGATCAGCCGGCGCAGGCCGCTGAAGGCGATGCGGGAGACGGTGGAGGTGACGCGGCGGCTGCTGGCGATGGAAAATGTCAGCTTCGAAGGCGAGTTTCATCAGGTGAAAGACATTGAGCTGGATGTGGTGCATGGACGGCAGGAGCCGCGCAATGTGCCGATAATGATCGGCGCGACCGGGCCGAAGATGATGGAGTTGACCGGGGAGATATCCGACGGCGCAGTGCTGAATTACTGTGTGCCGCCGGACTATAACCACATGGCGCTGGAGCGGCTGGAAGCGGGCGCGAAACGGGCGGGCCGCAGCCTGGATGATATCGACCGCCCGCAGCTGATCGTGTGCTCGGTGCATGAAGACCAGCAGACGGCGCTGGACGGCGCGCGCGAGCTGCTCACCCAGTACCTGGGCCAGCAGCCGCACATCGCGCAGGCCAGCGGTGTTAAGCCGGAGGTTGTTGACGAGATTCAGTCGATACTCGGCTGGCCGGCGACTATAGAGCAGGTGCGGAAGGCGATGCCGTTGGTGCCGGACGAGCTGGTTAACCGCATAACCGCCAGCGGCACGCCGGACGATGTTAAGAAGAAGGTGCGCGAGTATATGGACAACGGCGCGACCTGCCCGATCCTTTATCCGCTGGGCGATGTGAAGTTGATGATCGATACATTTGCAGGCGGGTTCTAATCAATGGCGACGGACTGATATGTACCGCTTCTGCGAATCCCCCAACACATTAACTGATGCTCTGAAGTTGAAGGCGGAACACGGTGCCGCGGCCCGTTTTATCGCGGGCGGCACGGACCTGCTGATAGATTTGGCGCGCGACGATGCGGCGGATGACGCAAACATGGGTCTGATTGACCTGACGCGTATACCGGGCCTGGCTGATATCTGGGAAGAGGAGGGCGCGCTGCATCTGGGGCCGCTGGTGACGCACAACCAATGCGTACGCAGCCGGTTGATTGTGGAGCAGGCGTTCTCGCTGGCGCGGGCCTGTTGGGAGGTGGGCGCGCCGCAGATTCGGAACCGGGCGACGATCGCCGGCAATCTTGTGACGGCCAGCCCGGCTAACGATACTATTGTGCCGCTGCTGGCGCTGGATGCCAGCGTGCGCGTCGAGAGTGCGGCGCGGGGCAGCCGTACGCTGCCGCTGGCACGTTTCTTCCGCGGCGTGCGCCAGGTGGATTTGGCTGACGACGAGATGCTGATGCGTATCTCAGTTCCGATTCCCGCTGCGGCCAGCCGGGACAATTTTATCAAGCTGGGGCTGCGGCGCGCGCAGGCGATCAGCGTTCTGAGTGTAGCCGGCTCGCTGGCTTGCACCGGTGGGAGCGACTGGCAGCCGGACGGGCCGGCAACGGTCACCCAGGCGGCGATTGCGCTGGGCGCGGTTGCGCCGACTGTGGTGCGTGCGGCTGAGGCCGAAGCTTTTCTGATTGGCAAGTCGCTGACTGAGGAGACGGTGGAAGAGGCGGCGCGGCTGGCGGCGCAGCAGGCGCGGCCGATCGACGATTTGCGCGGCAGCGCGGATTACCGGGTGGCTATGGTCGAGACGCTGGTGGCGCGGCTGTTGCGGCAACTACGCGACGGGCGCGAGCGGGATGGCTGGCTGGAGACGCCGGTGACGCTGTGGGGCGATACGGAGGGGCGCTGGCCGGTTTCGACGCATCCGGGAACGGCGGCAACTGTCAACGGCGCAGCGGTCGAACTTGAAGGGAACATGACCCTGCTGGACAGCCTGCGGACGGCGGGTTTTGTCGGGGTGAAAGAGGGCTGCGCGGAGGGTGAATGCGGGGCCTGCACAGTTTATCTTGACGGCATGGCGGTGATGGCCTGCCTGGTGCCGGCCGAACGGGCCGCGGGCAGCGAGGTTGTGACGGTCGAGGGGCTGACGGCATCGGCGGCGGCGTCAACGGAGCTGTTGCACAGTGTGCAGCAGGCGTTGATCGAAAGCGGCGGTGTTCAGTGCGGTTACTGCACGCCCGGTATTGTGATGTCGGCGGCGGCGCTGCTGGCGGAGCGGTCCGGCCCCAATCGCCTGGAGGCGCAGGAGGCGCTGGCGGGAAACCTGTGCCGTTGCACCGGCTATCGCAAAATTTTGGATGCGGTGGTGGCTGCGGGGCGGGAAGAGAGGGGTTAGGAGCGAGGGGAGAATCGGCGCTTTAGATTCCTCAAACAGGTGGGCTGGGTAGATGGGAACCGACGGAAACGAAGTAATTACCTACTATTTGGAGATGACCAGCGCGGAGGAGCTGCGGCCGGCGCGTCCGCCGGCGGAACCTTTTGCGGTGCGGCGGGCGGAGTTGGCGTTCCCTGCGTTGAATCGTTTCTTCTATACCGAAGTGGGGCGGGCGTATACGTGGACGACGCGTCTGCCCTGGGATGAAGCACGGTGGCAGGCCTGGGTGGAGCGGCCGGAACTGCAGACATGGATTGGATATGTGCGCGAGACGCCGGCCGGCTATTTTGAATTGGATGAGCAGTGCGAAGATGGAAATAAGCAGGTCGAGCTGGCCTATTTTGGCTTACTTCCGTCCTTTGTTGGCCGGGGCGTGGGTGGCGCGCTGTTGACGGAGGCGCTTCGCCGCGCCTGGGCGCTGGGTCCGCGGCGGGTCTGGGTGCATACGTGTACCTTGGACCACCCGGCGGCGTTGCCCAACTATCAGAAGAGAGGGTTTCGGATCTATGATCAGAAGAGGAATGCGGAATGAGATTTTCGTTCTCTTTGGGATTCTCTTTCTTTTCGTTCTCTTCCGTCTAAACAGAAGAAAGCTTGATTCGTCCTTGCCAGGTGAGCAGGTGGGGGGTGGGCTCGAGCCGGAGCGGTTGTTCCACGTTCCCGGCGTGGATAAGGTCATGTCGTCTTCACTGCCGCGGCGCGGGAACTGGCTGACGCGGGCTATTGGCCGGCTGGTGTTAACGGTGCTCGGCTGGCGCATCGAGGGCCAGTTGCCTGACGTGCCCAAGCTGGTGATCATCGGCGCTCCGCACACCTCCCATTGGGATGCTATTTTGGCAGTCGGATTCTTCCTGGCCACCGGGCTGGACTGCCGCTGGATGGTCAAAAGAGAGGCCTGCGATCACGCCTTGGGCGGTCTGATGCGCTGGATGGGCGCGCTGCCGGTGAATCGCCAGGCGCCAAGCGGTCTTGCGCAGCAGGTGATCGACGAAATAAACGGCAGCGGGAAGTTCGTGCTGGTTCTCACGCCGGAGGGGACGCGCAAGAAGGTGGAGCGTTGGAAGACCGGCTTTTACCGGATCGCGCTCGGTGCGGGAACGCCGATTACGCTGGCCTATGCCGACTTTGAACGGCGGGTCGCGGGTATCGGTCCGACTGTGCGGCCGAGCGGAGATATGGAAGCGCAGATCGAAGAGATACGGGCGTATTACCACGGGATCCCGGCTGGAAATCCGGATTGGGCCTGAACTGAGGGTTCAGTTCTACGGTAGCCGCTTAGCCAGGTTCGTTGCCTGTTTTTGGCAGTCCTTCATCTCTGCCGCGGTTCGGGCTATCTCGTTGCGTATTTGGTTGGCAGCCACCTTTTTGAGCCGCACTGTTGGGAAAAAGGCGTAACGTTGGGGAGAGATGTTTTTGTAGGGGGGCGTTGCGGGGGCGCAGCCCCTGCACAAGGGAGGCCGCTTGCGGCCGACCGCCAAACTGCAGTGGATAGTGGATAGCGAGAAACGCTTTTGCTCGCCTTTATCGTGGTCGCGCATTGGCGATGCCGTAGTCGTCACGTTTAGTGTTGGTCACTTGGTGAATTGTATGTGGGGAAGGGTTATGGGACAGAGGTTTTCTGATGCGAGCAGTCGGTAGCAGCATACCCCGTTTTGATGCGGCGGAGAAGGTGACCGGCCAGGCTTCTTATCCGGCCGACATTGATCTGCCCGACCAGGCGTGGTTGAAGATCGTATTCGCGGGCGTGCCCCATGCGCGTATTGTCCGGATGGACACGGCGCGGGCGGCGGCGGCGGACGGTGTCGTGGCAGTTCTGACGGCGGCGGACGTGCCGGTGAACGAATATGGGTTGGTGATGCCGGATCAGCCGGTCCTGTGCGGGTTGGGGAGTACGCCGCAGGCTGAGGTCGTGCGCTGGGAAGGGGACAAGGTGGCGCTGATTGTGGCCGAGACGGCGGCGCAGGCGGAGGCCGCGGCGCGGTTGCTGGACATCGAGTACGAAGCGCTGCCGGTCATCACCGACACAGAGCAGGCGCTGGCGGCCGACGCGCAGCCGCTGCATCCGCACCCCTTCAGCAACTTTCCTTACCCAGAAGGGCGGGACAGACGGTCGAATCTGCTCGTAACGCATCGCTTGCGCTACGGGGATATCGGGGCCGGCTTTGCCGAGGCTGATGTGTGCGTGGAAGGCGTCTACAGCACGCACCCGCAGGAGCACGCGTACCTGCAGCCGGAGGCCGGCCTCGGCCATATGCGCGATGACGGCCGCATTGAGGTGATTGTCGCGGGTCAGTGGATGCATGAGGACCAGGAACAGATCGCGCATGCTCTGGACCTGCCCTTGAACCAGATTGTAGTGCGCTACCCGGCTGTTGGCGGCGCGTTTGGCGGGCGGGAGGATATGTCGATACAGATCCCGCTGGCGCTGGCGGCGTGGAAGACGGGACGCGCGGTCAAGACCGTTTGGAGCCGGGAGGAGTCGATTGTCGGGCATCACAAGCGGCATGGTTTCGTGATTCGCGCCAAGTGGGGGGCAACCAGGGACGGCAAGATTGTGGCGGCGCAGATGGACCTGACCAGTGACTCCGGCGCTTACTCCTATACCAGTACCAAGGTGCTGGCGAACGCGACTTTGATGTGCCTGGGCCCGTATGAGATTCCGAATGCGCATGTGGACGCGCGCACGGTTTATACCAACAACTGTCCGGGGGGCGCGTTTCGCGGTTTCGGCGGGCCGCAGGCTCACTTTGCGGCCGAGATGCAGATGGCCAAGCTGGCGCATGCACTGCAGATGGACCCGGTCGAACTGCGCATGCGCAATATTCTGCGCGAGGGCTCGACGCTGGTCACCGGCAGCCCGATTCCCGCCGGTTGTACGACCGAAGAGGTGCTGGAGGAGGCCGCGCGCCAGGGCGGCTGGCAGAAGAGCAATGGCCGGTGGTCAGTCGCAACTGCAGCAGCCGGTAACGGGCAGTTGGATAGTGGTAACGGGCTTCTGAGCACGAGCCTTGATTCCTCGCGCGAACGGACGGCGCGGGGGCGGGGGATCGCTGCATCATACAAGAACGTCGGCTACAGTTTCGGCTTTCCGGAGCACTGTACGGCCTGGGTTGAGCTGCACGGCGGGGAGAAGATCGAGCGGGCACGGGTCGGCTGTGTCGGCGCGGAAGTGGGGCAGGGCGCACACACTGTCTTCATTCAGTTGACGGCGGAGATGCTGGGGCTGTCGCCGGAGCAGGTGGAGTTGGAGGCGGCCGACACCGACGTGACCGGTTCGAGCGGCAGCAGTTCGGCCAGCCGGATGACCTTTATGGCTGGCAATGCGATTGAGGGCGCGGCGGCGCAAGCTCTGGCGCTGTGGCAGGATGAAGAGCGCCCGGCGCGCGCCGAGTTTGTCTATCATCCGCGGGCCACGACTCCTTTCGACCGCGACACAGGGGCGTGCGACCCCAATATCACCTACGGCTATTGCGCGCAGGTGGCCGACGTCGAGGTGGACCTGGATACCGGGCACGTGACCATCAAGCGGTTGGTCAGCGTCAACGACGTGGGCAAGGCGATTCATCCGCAGCATGTGGAGGGGCAGATCGAGGGGGCGGTGGCGCAGTCGGTCGGCTGGACGCTGCTGGAGAACTATCTGCAGGAGGAGGGGGTTACCATCACTCCCTACTTGAGCAACTATCTGATTCCCAGCGTGGCCGATGTTGCCGAGGAGATCGTGCCTGTAATCCTTGAGATTCCGGATCCGCAGGGTCCGCTGGGGGCGCGCGGAATGGCCGAGATGCCCTTTTTGCCGACCGCGCCGGCGATTGCGGCCGCGCTGCACGATGCGCTCGGCGTCTGGTATGATGTGTTGCCTTTTACGCCGGAAACGGTCTGGCGCGGCTTGGAGCGTAGTTAGCATGGTGCCATATGCCGGAGTAACTATCCACGATTATGGCGTCCGGAAACGGTGATAACCGAATAAGCGGCCTGGTCTGGGGCGTGGTCCTGGCGGTGGCGGGGATCGGTCTGCTCCTGTTCAACCTGGGTCTCTTCGCCCGCTACGAACCCTACGTCCAGTACGTTGCCGCGGCGCTGCTGGGTGTGCTGGCGCTGGGCTTCGTTGGCAGCTATCTGTCAGCCCGTCTCTCGCCGGCTGCCCGCCGCGGGGATGGGGCGGACGGCGGCTCCGACCATTGGTGGCGGCTAATTCCGGCCTGGACGCTGATCGCTTTGGCGGTGATGGTCTACCTTTCGACTCTGCGGGAACTGGACCAGCGGGTAACGGCTGCCGCGCTGTTCGTTGGTCAGGCTATCGCCTTCGCTCACATTTATCTGCTGGACAGGGCCGGGCGTTGGTGGGCGATCATTCCCGGCGGGTTCATGCTGATGTTGGGCGGCACGATTGCGCTGAGCAGCGTCACTGAGGAGCCGGCCGCCCTGGGCACGGCGCTCTTTGTCGGGCTAGGCGCGGTTTTTTTCTTGCTCTACCTGTTGGGACAGCGGGGGCAGTTATGGTGGGCGCTGATTCCGGGCTCGGTTCTGGTGCTGTTCGGCCTCTTTCTCTTTTCGGCTGAACGCGGGGAGCAGATTTGGGTACTGCGCTGGTGGCCGCTGCTGCTGCCGCTGCTGGGCGCGTGGTTGATCTGGCGGGCAACGCGCCCGTTAGCCAACCGTAAACTGGCGACTAACAGTGCGCCCGGTCGGTCGCGTTCGACCAGCCAGCCGTCCGAGAGACAGGCGCGGCCGCGGAGGTTGGGTGAATACGGCGGTCCTGCACCCGGTGCGGCGGTGGAGGTTATGCCCGACCCGGAGGAAACCGAGTGAGAAACGGTTCGGGGCGGGGAGATTTCAGGAATAATAGACCCCTTACTAGTGCAGATTGATCTGCAAGAGACAATGGAGTCATGAAATGAATTTAGGTAGTTTTTCGGTGAGCTTGGCAGTCAAGGATCTTTCAGTTTCAAAAGCGTTTTATGAAAAGCTCGGATTTGCGGTTTTCGCGGGTGAGGCAAGCGAGGGCTGGCTCATCATGAAGAGCCCCAGTTGCGTGATTGGCCTTTTTCAAGGGATGTTCGAAAAGAATATTCTGACATTCAACCCCGGCTGGGACAGTTCCGCGCAACCGCTTGACACTTTCACCGATGTGAGAGAGATCCAGGAAAAGCTCAAAGCGGACGGGATCGAGTTTGCCAGCGAAGCCGACGAAACGACAACAGGGCCGGCGAGTTTTGTGATATTGGATCCTGACGGCAATCCCATTCTTGTCGATCAGCATGTTTGACAACCCCAGTGGTCAGTGGCCGGTGACTTCGCGAACTGCTGGCCACTGACAATCGAAGTCTCAGAAAGGTATAGTTCTCATGTCTGAATTCGTTCTCACTCTGGTGCAGATGGACTGTTTGTTTGGCGACCCGGCGGGCAACTTCGAGCGCGCGGAGGCGTTCATTGGGGATGCAGCCGGCCGCGGGAGCGATCTGGTGGTGCTGCCGGAGGTGTGGCATAGCTCTATCGACCTGGAAAATGCGGAAGCGTACGCGTCGCCGGTGGCGGCCGAGGCCGGAGATGACGGCTGGTTTGGACGCTTCGCGACGCTGGCGAGGGACAACCATGTCTGGCTGACGGGGTCGATGCTGGAGAGCCAGGGGGACCAGTTCTACAATACGATGGTGCTTTACAGCCCGGAGGGCAGGCTGGCCGCCACCTACAGGAAGATGCACCTTTTTCGATTGATGAATGAGGAGAAGTACCTGGCGCCGGGAGAATCGGGCACGATGCACGAGCTGCCGTGGGGCTGCGCGGGGCTGGCGATCTGCTATGATCTGCGATTCCCCGAGCTGTTTCGGCGCTATGCGCTGGAGGGGGCGCGTCTGATGATCCTGCCGGCGGCGTGGCCGCACCCGCGGCGTATGCACTGGCGGACGCTGTTGCGCAGCCGGGCGATTGAGAACCAGTGTTTCGTGGCCGCGTGCAACCGCGTGGGGACGGTCGACGATGTGAGCTTTTTCGGTTCGTCGGGGGTGATCGATCCGTGGGGCGAGACGCTGGTCGAGGGCGGTGAGACGGAGGCGCTGTTGACGGTGCGCATCGATTTGGATACGGTGGAGGCGACGCGGGCGAAGATTCCGATTTTTGCGGATAGGCGGCCGGAGTTGTATTGAGGGTGGGGGTTGCGCGCCGGCAAACCTTAATGTTGTTGCGCTGTAGTGGAGGGACTGCTTGAGCCTTTTGAGGCAGAAAGTTTAGAAGATTCCTGGTTTACAGGCTCCTTTTTTGGATAGAGCTCAAGGCATAATCATCAGTTTCTGGTTGGACGCCTCTCAGGGAGTTACATGGTGCGTCCACTGCTCTTGCAATAGAGTCTCTAACTTCCTCTTGCCCCACGTGATGTTTGCTCTTGATGTTGTGGGGTCACTGAGGGAGTTCTACTCGGTTTGCCTGGCCGTTGCAACGCGGCACGCATTGTCAACTTTTTGTCCTCCACGATCTTGCGGTCTTTGGGAGTAAAGTGTTCAGTTAGTTCGCTGAACTTCCGATGTCCACTCATCAGAGTTAACCCTCCTTTCGCAACTCTTCAATGTAGTAATCTGCATTCTGTCTCTCGCTAAGCAGTTAAGCTGGGCCAGCGATCAGGTGGTCTTCATGCCCCAAGTCTGGGATGTAACCAACAAATAGAGGGAAATCACTTGACAGATCGTGAATTATAGTTCACACTGTCAGTGTGATTGAAATCTTCGAAAGCGCTACATTCAAGCGGTGGGTCCAGAGGCTGCGGGACCGCCGTGCGGTTGTCCGCATTAACGCCCGCTTGAGAAACGTCACTTTGGGCAACTTTGGCGACGCGAAGTCTGTTGGCGGAGATATTTTTGAGATGCGGATTCACCACGGGCCTGGGTATCGACTCTACTATATGCGCGATGGCGACAAAGTCGTTGTTCTGCTCTGCGGCGGTAACAAAGGCACGCAACCTCGCGATATCGAGCGTGCCAGACGACTGGCAAACGATTGGAGGTAAACCATGACTGAAACTTTCACTCGCTGGGATGCCACAGATCACCTGCGAACTGATGAAGATGCCCGCCTGTATCTTGAAGCCGCTGTCGATGAAGATCTCGGCGACGGCCGTCTCATTCGCGCCGCGCTGAGCGATATTGCCCGCGCCCGCAACATGAGTCAACTGGCACGTGAGATCGGTATGACCCGCGAAGGGCTGTACAAGGCTCTCTCCGAGGAAGGCAATCCCAGCTTTACTATGATCTCGCGAATCATCCGTGCGCTAGGGATGCGGTTGCGGGTCGCCAGCAGCCAGTACGCCACCGGAGGGACGGGAACAGGTTAGCCGAATATAGAAAGCCTCTCCCCAGGTATCGCAAACACCTTTTCCCAGCAGTTCGGGACACGCCCAACGCTGCAAAATATGGATTTCGCTGACACTATCCTTCAGACCGCCGCTCGCGTGTGGATTCGGGTTGACAGAAGTGTGTAGCTAAGCAACCCGCTCAGCGGATATCGGTGTCTGCCAGAATCTCGCGCACTCCGTCTCGTAGTGCTTCCGGTAGACGGTAGGTTCCTTCGCCGGTCGCCTCGTCTCTGCCGTACTCGAGGTAGGACGACGTCCCGTCATAGCCGTTGGTGCCGATTACGCGCGCGCCGAACTTCCCTAATACACCGTTGAGTTGGGCGAGGGTCAAGCCGGTCGTCTGACAGAGTGTGGAGCGCGAAACGTATCTTCCGGCTTCCTCGGCCTCACAGAGCGTCCTCAACATGATCCTAGTGTTTTCGGTCAATGGGCGCCGCGTCAGGGCCCGGTGCATGATTTCCACGGGTACGAACTTGGCCGGCTCGTCAGGCGCCTCCCTTTGGTCTGACTGCTGAGTTGTCGACTGCGCGACTTGTGCGGCCTGGACGGCCTCGATTATCGCGGCAATCTCTTCTGGGGTGCCCTTACAGACGAGCTTAAGTTCCATAGCATGACTCCCATTTGAGTTATGGAGATACATGATTTAGTCAAAATAATATGCGCAAGTTTTAAGTTACGTAAGGCAGTGGGCTTTGTCAAGGGTTTACGGGACCTAATTTGGTCTACAGAATAGGAATTTATTGTTGCACGGCGGTCGAATGGTTTTGCAGGCGTAGAAACGCGCAGAGGCCGCCAGTTTGGGTGGACATTATGCCGACATTTTTGGCCCGGTATGCGGGTTGTCCGGAAGCATGAGGCCCGTATGCCGGGATTATGCGCGGTGTTTACGTGCTGACTTATTTGTGCGGGGACGACCATTTTGTTAATTGTCAGCTGGCGGGCCTCTTGGCAGCTGGCCCAGAGACAACAAAAAGCAGAGCGGTCGCTCTGCTTTTCTTCATTTGAAGGCGTTAGATTGTTTTGAAGTTCCTGAACATCCCTTCTTTGGGCAGGATTTTCTGACTGTAACTACCCTGCCAGAAAATCGTCGATGGCCTGCCTGGCAATGCGGTAGTGGCTGCCGATCTGCCTGGCCTGGAGTGAGCCGTCGTCGATCAGGGCCTGGATGTCGGCGGGTGAGACCTGGAGGTAGCCGGCGGCCTGTTCGAGCGTCATGACGGCTGGGGCTGCTGGTGGTTGGGGCGCGGCGGGTGGCTGAGGTGTCGCGGGCGGGTTTGGCGCGGCGCTGGCGGGCTGTGCAGGGGCCTGCGGGGGGTTCATGGCGTTGGTGATCATGCCGGCCATGCCGGCGCCGAGGCCGATTCCTGCGCCGAGGCCCAGGCCTTCGCCGGTTCCGCCGGCTCCGCCGGGCTGTTGGGCCGCGTCGCCCAGTGCGCGCGCGGTCTTGAATTGCATGTAGGCGGCCATGTCGCCGATGGCGCCCATGCTGGCGCGTTCGTCGATGGCTTTGGCGGTCTCCTCGGTGGGGCTGATGGAGACGATGCGGAACTGCTTGAGGGCAAGGCCCATGGCGGTGAAGTCGTCCTGCAGCGTGGCGCGCATGGCCGCGCTGAGCTCGTCGAACAGGCGGGGCAGGTCGAGAATGCTGGTCATGTTCTCGCCCCACATGTCGGTCATGCGGCTGATGATGGCGCTGCGCAGGAAGTCGTTGATCTGGCCGGTGCGGTACATCCCCTGGGTGCCGACGAACTGGTCGACGAAGCGCTTGGGGTCGGCGATCTGCATGGTGTACTGGCCGAAGCCGCGCAGACGCACCAGCCCCAGGTCGGTATCGCGCAGGGTGACCGGTTCGGGCGTGCCCCATTTCATGTCGGTGAACTCGCGCATGTTGGCGAAGAAGACTTCGGCGGTGAAGATGTCCTGGCCGCCGGTGCCCATGCGCAAGAGTCCCGACAGGATCGGCAGGTTGGCGGTGGTGATGGTGTGCCGACCCGGTTCGAACAGATCCAGCGATTTGCCGTCGCGGTAGAAGACGGCGCGCTGGCTCTCGCGCACGATGACCTGGCTGCCGAAGCGGAAATCGCCCGAGCCGACTTCCGGTAGGCGTACGACGAGCTCCTGCGCGCCCTGGTCCGGCGCTTCGATTACGTCAATGATTCTTGCCATCAGTTTTCTCCTGTATGTCGAACTCCGGTGGCCAGGGTCCGGTGGTTAGTGGTGGGGCCGGAAACTGCAGAGAGCGCTATTCGCTATCTGCCGCGGTTGTGATCGTCTGACTGCGCTTGTCAAAGAGCCGTTGGAGTTCGGTCACGGTGTCGTTGACGGCCTCGATGGCGGGCCCGATTGCGTCGCGCTCTGCCGTGCCGGCTTCCAGGTGGTCGATCCTTTCTTTGATTTCCTGGGCGCGCTCGGCAAGGGCGGTGTCGAAGCGATGGAGGGCGTCGAGCTGCGCTTCCTGGATCTTTACGGCCGCGAACAGCCCGGCGTAGCCGTAGCTGGCAGTCTTGATGCGGTCGATGAGCGTTTGCAGCCGCTGGATGGCGCCGTCGGCGTCGTCGAGCCAGGCCAGCCCGCCGGTGCGCAGCAGTTTCTTCTGCACGTCGTAAAGCCGCTGCTTCTCCTGCTCCAGCTCGGTAACCAGCAGCTGGCGCAGGCGGTGGTCGGCCTCGCGGCGCAGCTCCTTATCGTTGTATTCGCGCACCAGCGGCAGCCCCTTGAGCAGCCGCTCGATGGCTCCCATATTCTGGTCAGCTTTTTCCACAAAGGAATCGGTCATCTTTGCCCTCTTGTTCGGCCAACTTTCGACGCGCCGGTCGGGCGGGGCGAAAGCCGGTCCCGCTATGTAGTGGGGTTGAAACCTTCTCTATTCATTACGCAGTGGTATTCATCCGGGTTGCAGCCCGTTGGGTCAGGAACACTTCGCTGCCGCAATAGCCGCATTGGATCAGCCCCTTGCCGGCCAGTTCAAGTTCGCCGCCGCAGTTGGGGCAGTTGCGGCCGTCGGTCAGCTTCTGGCTATCGACACTGTAGAGAAGACCTTCCTCCCAGTTGATGGCGCCGCTGAAGAGCTTCTTGCCCACCAGGGTGCGGATCATATCCTCCACTGATTCGCGCGGCTGCTGCAGCTCGACGATGATCTCCTGCACTGTCACCTGGCCCTGGGTCAGGACCATATTCAGGATCTTCTTTTCCTGGGCGACTTGGGCGAATTCGGTCTCTTCCTGCTGCCCTTTGCGCCAGAGGTAGAAGCCGATGCCCAGCAGGGGCGCGCACACTATCAGCGCCAGGAACAGTCCTATCACAATCCCGCCGGGGGTTGTGCCGGTCGTTACCACCGTTGCGGTCCAGCCGAGGAACAGGACGGCTGATATTGCCATGATCGCCAGGCCGACGATGCGGCCGCCTCCGCGCATGTTTCGCTCCTTATTGTTTCCGAGGACTCGCTTACTCAACCGGTATAAGAGTATACACTTTGCGGCATCCTTGACGCTCATCTTGCAGAGAGAAGGCGCATTCCGAATTTATCCGAAGCCGCCGCCTCCTCCTCCGCCGCCGCCGCCGCCACCACCGCCGAAGCCGCCGCCGCCGGAGAATCCGCCGCCGGAGAAACCGCCGCCGCCGCTCCAGCCATCGCCACCTGTATAGGTGCTACTGGGCCGGCTGGTCATGGTGACGCTGGTGCCGGTGAGCAGCGCGCCGAGGCCGAGGCTCATTCCTGACAGACTGAGGCCCAGCCCGCGACTGACACCGCTCAGGCTTCCGCCCATGCTCATGCCGAGCCCACCGCGCCCCGGGGACCCGGAGGGCAAACCAGGTGTTTCGCCGCCAACGCGCCCGCCACCGACATTCAATTGAACCGACTGGCCGGGGGAGCCGGAGGCATAGTAGGCGCGCCGGTATTGTCCGTACAATTTTGAGTCGGGAATGTACCAGCCGGGCGCGGGTGCGTTCACCTTTTCAAATTTGCGAATGTACTGTTTATCCACGCCAAAGGCAATGGCATAGGACAGCCAGCGATCCCATAGCTCTTTCTTTTCTTCGAGGTCGCTGTAGCGGTCGATATCGCGCAGATAGTTTTTGAACGCCTGGCAGCGCGCGGCCAGTTGGGAGCCACGGCCGGTTTTGCGGGGCATGAAACGGGAGAGCAGCAGGAAGCCAAGGGCGGTTGCGGCAAGCCCGATGCCGGGCAACGCGGCGGCGCCGGTCAGACCGCCGAACAGCATATAGAGTCCCCAGCCAGCCAGCCCTGCCAGCGCGAGCAGAATTATGCCCAGGACAGCGTACTGATTGCGCACTTTTTCCGGGCTGCGGGCGAAAAATTTCTGCGCGGTCACTTCGGTGTAGAGCGCTCGCTTGAGGGCCGGCACCTCCCTGTGAAACCTGTGCTTCAAGTCCGAGAGTCGAACATGACTCCTGGTATTAAAGAGGCTGTCCAGCAGGTGTTGTTCAAAGTAGGAGACTGGTAGCTTCCGATTTTCGTAGCGGTAAATGAAGTCGCGCTCGGACCGGGATTTGCCTGTCTGCTCTTCGGTGATGCTAATGATCTTACGCTGCGCCAGATCGACAAGCGTAGCGATGATATCCTGCATATCGGCCTGTTCGTCAAGAAGCGTGCCGGCGACGCCCGGGGCCAGGTTGTCGGGCGGCTCGGGCAGGTAATCGGCGAGCATTTCGACCGGCTTGTCGCGGCCGAGACGGTACCAGAGCAGGTAGAGCGCGGCCGGTCCGCCCAGGAGGAAAAGCAGGCCGAATGCGCCGAACAGGAGCGTAAGAATCGGGCCCCAGCGGGCGCGGAAGAGCATTTCGGCTTCGCGTGCGGCTGCTTCGGCATCGGCCCTTACCTGCCATGGATGGGGTTCACCGGCCACCACGCCGGGCGTGAACTCGACCCGTACTTCGAAGGCTTGACCGGGAGCCAGACTGCGGTCGAGCACATATGCGATCTCGCGCCCACTTTCCAGACGTGAAGCGGAGGCGATCTCGCGGGCGTCTTGCCAGGCTTCTCCCCTGTTCGTGTATGCGGCCCACTCATGGACTGCGGCCGGCGCGACCACGTTTACCCGCCCTGCCTGCACGGGGAAGCTGCGGTCGCCGTAGATCGCCTTCCACCAGAGTTGGTCGCCGCCTTCATAGTAGCGCAGGCCGCCGCGCACAGTATAGCCAAGGGTAAAGGTCTCGCTGCGCTTGGTGATGGGAGGGAAATACCAGTAAATGACGTAGCGAGAGGCCTTTTCGGTGACGGTAAATGTATATGGCTCTTTGCCGTAGCTCGCGTAGCGATAGCTGTTGCCGCTGGCGTCTGTCAGGGTCCAGTCGTCAAGGGAACTGAAATTCTTTTTGGGGATGTCGCGATAACCGTAGGTGAAGATGCCGCGGGTAAAGCGGATGGTCTGATGCTCGGTCACTTCAAACGCGCTGTCCTTACGGATAATAATATCGACGTCGAAGCGCTCCCAGAGCAGGGACTTTTCCTGCGCGAAGGCGAGTTGGACTTGCAGGATCAACAGGGCGCCGAGCAGAACTGCGGCGCCGGTCAGCAGGCGTGCAGGCAGGCCGGCTGATATTGTCACAGTTGCCAGGCTGACGATGCGGCTGCCAGCGCGCATGGTTCGCTCCTTTTTGCTTTCGAGGTTGCGCTAACTCAACAGGTATGAGAGGGGCTCACATAGCCTAGTAGCGAAACCAGTCATTGGTATTCGAGGGGGCGCCACAATCAGGTGCCGCGCCGCAGTCTCTTCGTAAGAAGGCAGTCCCGTTTTCGATCCCTGAAATAGACCCAAACCATAGTTCCCAGAACAATATGGAGCACCCACGCTGCAGCAGCCTTCACGCTTATTTTGCAGAGGGCGGGCGCATTCCATTCTTATCCGAAACCACCGCCACCGCCGCCACCACCACCGCCGCCGAAGCCGCCGCCACCGGAGAAACCGCCGCCGCCGCTCCAGCCGCCTCCGGAAGTGGAGGAGCTGCTGGGCCGGCTGGTCATTGTAGCGCTGGTGCTGGTGAGCAGGGCGCCCAGGCCCACACTCATTCCCGACAAGCCGCTGCCCAGCCCGCGGCTGGCATCGCCCAAGCCGCCGCCCAGACCGCCGCCGCCCGGGGGCCCAGAGGGGGCGCCAATGGTCTCGCCGACGGCGCGTCCCCCGCCGCCATCCGGGCGGGAAGACCGGCCGAGGTGACCTGGCCCGTAGTACCAGTGGCGATAGGGGCCATACATGGTCGGATGGGGGATGTACCAGCCGGGCGCGGGCGCGTCAACCGCTTCGAATTTGCGAATGTACTGGGAATCGACGCCAAAGGCGATGGCGAAGGGCAGCCAGCGGTCCCACAACTCCTTCTGTTCTTCGAGATCGCTGTAGCGGTCGATGTCGCGCAGGTAGCGTTTGAAGGCCTGCCAGCGTGCAGCCAGTTCGGCGCCGGCGTCGGTCTTGCGGGGCATGAAGCGGGACAGCAGCAGGAAGCCGAAGGCGGTCACGCCCAGTCCTATGCCCGGCAGGACGGCGGCGCCGGTCAGACCGCCGAAGAGGGACATCAGTCCCACCCCGAACAGTCCTGCAAGGGCCAACAGACAGACACCGAGACAGCCGTACTGGTTGCGCACTGATTCGGGGCTGCGGGCAAAAAAGCCCTGCGCGGTCACTTCGTCATACAGCGCGCTTTTGAGGGCCGGCAACTCCTTGTGGAACTTGTCTTTCAGGTCCGAAAGTCTGACCTCGTCCTTGCGTTCGAAGATGCCGTCCAGCAGGAGTTGCTCGAAGGCAGAGACGGGCAGCTCCCGATTTTCGTAGCGGTAGATGAAGTCGCGCGCGGTGAGAAATTTGCCCGTTGTCTCTTCGGTGATGCTGATGATTTTGCGCTGCGCCAGATCGACAAGCGTGGCGATGATATCCTGCATGTCGGCCTGCTCGTCCAGGAGTGTGCCGACGACGCCCGGGGCCAGGTCGTCGGGGGGTTCCGGCAGGTAATCGGCGACCAGATCGACCGGTTTGTCGCGGCCGAGACGGTACCAGAGCAGGTAGAGCGCGGCCGGTCCGCCCAAGAGGAAGAGCAGGCCGAGAGCGCCGAAAACAAGGGTAAGCATCGGACCCCAACGGGCACGGAAGAGCACGGCTGCCTCACGCTCGGCTGCTTCGGCATCGGCCCTTGTCTGCCACGGCTGCGGTTCGCCGACCACGACGCCGGGTGTAAACTCGACCCGCACTTCGAATGCTTCGCCGGGCGCCAGGCGGCGGTCGAGCGCAAAGGCGATCTCGCGACCGCTTTCCAGACGTGATGCCGATGCGGTGCCGCGGGCGTCTTCCCAGGCTTCGCCCTTGTTGGTGTACGCGGCCCATTCATGAATCGAGGCCGGCGCGACAACGTTTACCCGGCCCGCCTGCACCGGGAAGCTGCGGTCGCCGTAAATCGCTTGCCACCAGAGTTGGTCGCCGCCCTCATAGTAGCGCAGGCCGTCGCGCACGGTATAGGCAAGGGTAAAGGTCTCGCTCTGGTTTGCCATTATCGGGAAATACCAGTAGACGACGTAACGGGAGCCCTTGTCGGTGACGGTGAAGGTATATGGCTCTTTGCCGTGGCTGGCCTGGCGATAGATGTTGCCGCTGCTGTCGGTCAGGGACCAGTCATCGAGAGAACTGAAATACTGTTTGGGTATGTCACGGTAGCCGAATGTGAAGGTTCCGCGGGTAAAGCGAATGGTCTGATGCTCTGTCACCTCGAAGGAGCTATCCCTGCGGATGATGATATCGACGTCGAAGCGCTCCCAGAGCAGTGTCTTCTCCTGCGCGAAGGCGGGATGGGCATGGACAACGAAGAGGACGCCGAGCAGAACTGCGGCGCTGGCAAGCAGGCGAGCGAACAGCCTGGAGCGTATCCTGAAAGCGGGTGGATGCTTTCGTCTTTTCTGGGGCGAGATTCTCAGTCTTGGAATCATCATGCTCGTATTGCGCGGCAGAGCGCAATAGACAGCCTCTCCTCTCCGGGGCGTGGGTTCAGGTGTATGCTCTCAGTGTCGCACAAAGCCGCCTGACATGCCTGACATTCTACCAACTCTTTGGCTGACAATTCAATTTGGGCTGCTATACGACCTGATTGAGAAGCTCGGTTTCTCCCCGCCACAGCCGGTCCAGATTCTCGAGCAGAATGTCGATCAGGTTTTCTTCGTACATGCAGGTTTCGCCGCCGGTGTGCGGCGTGATGAGGACGTTTTCGAGGTCCCAGAAGGGTGAATCCTGCGGCAGAGGCTCGTCCCAGAAGTGATCGATGCCGGCGCTGGCGATGGCGCCGGACTGGAGCGCTGCGAGCATGGCCGGTTCGTCGACGCAGCCGCCGCGGGCGACATTGATCAGATAGGCGCTCTCTTTCATCTGCGCAAAGGCGGCAGCGTCGATCACGTTCTCGGTGGCGGGTGTCAGTGGACAGGTAAGGGCGACGAAATCGGCTTGAGGCAGGAGGGCGGGCAGCTCTTCGGGCAGATGGACGGCATCGGCGGCACCGGCGGCGGTGGCCGGGTTGCGCTTTGTGGCCAGCACGTGCATGTCGAACGCTTTGGCCAGCCTGGCCAGTCGGGAGCCGATCTTGCCCAGGCCGATGATGAGCAGGGTCTTGCCGCCCAGTTCATCTTCGCGCAGGGACAGGTCACCGATCATGCCGCGCCAGGCATGGTTCTGCTGGCGGTCGCGGCCGGTGTGGATGTGGCGGGTGAAGGCGAGGATCAGGGCCATGGCATGTTCGCTGACGGCGTTGCTGTTGACGCCGCTGGCGGTCGCCAGACGGATGCCCCGCTGACGCAGCGCGTCGAGGTCGAACTGGTCGACGCCGGCGCCGATTGACTGGATGAAACGCAGGCGGGGCGCGACGTCCAGGAGCTCGTTCTGCCAGAATCCGGAAATCAGCAGCACGTCGGCCTCTGGCAGGCGGGCGGCCAGATCCGCTGGTGTCCATACCTGGAAATTTTGCATGGGCTCCTGCTCGGCGGGGGCGCGGCCGCGTAAATTTGCCTGCCGGCGGGCGAAGATCAGCTCCAGCTGATAGGCTATGTGGGCAAAGCAGATGGTCAGATCTTGCGGCGCGGGGAAGGGTTGGGTCGTCATAGGGCTGCTCCGTGGCGGGTACATTGCGCGCCGCTGGTGGGCGCGGTCCAGGGACTGTATAGCACGGGGCGGCGCAATCGCGCAATGCAGAGGGGGTCTGTCTGGAATCAGGACGCTTGACGGCTGGGGTGATCGTCGCTAGGCTATGCTACTCGTACACGCGCCGGTATTGGGGCGCGGTAGCGCAGGCAATTTTCAACCATTCATGGCGGAGGCCCAAAATGAGCCAGTTTGTTGCCGATTTCGAATCTTATATGCCGGATGACTTTGCCGGCAAGCCCTACGGTCCGGCCGGCCTGTTGGCCAACGCGGACGACGCAGGCATTGACGTAAGCGTCGTCTTCCAGGGGGGCGTGCCGGCTGATCCCCGCCCGGGCAACGCGGCGGTGCTGGATGGAGCGGAGGGCCAGTCGCGTATTTTGCCCGGTTGCCTGGTCAACCCGACGATGGGGCCGGATGCGCTGGCGGACCTGGAAAACTGTGTGCGGCGCGGCGCGCGCACGGTGAAGTTGATGGCGGCCAGCCGCCGCTATCGCCTGGACAGCTCGGCGGTTGATCCGGTGATGGACCTGGCGCGCTCGCTCGGCATCACGGCGACGATCCACTCGGGCTCGCATCTGAGCGGCTGCGCGCCGGAGTATATCGCCCACATCGCGAGGAACCATCCCGAGGTTACGATCATCATGGATCACATGGGCTATCGGGAGTGGGTGAGGTCGGCGGTGCAGGCGGCGCAGGAGAATGCCAATATTTATCTGGGCACGACGTTGATCGCGGCGGCCGAGCCGTACACGATTTCAGGGATTGTGGAGAGCGGTGAGCTGGGCGCGGACCGGATCGTTTTCGGCTCGAATGCGCCGGCGGGGATCGCTTCTCACGGGGTCAACGGCATTCGGATGGTTGGCTTTTCGGCGCAGGATGAGGCGTTGATTCTGGGTGAGAATATGCGCGCTATCTACGATATGTAGGGCGACGCAGCCGGAGTGGGGAGAAGGAGCCGCTCTCTCGATACTCTTCACTCGATTTCTGTAGCTACTTAGCCGTATGCAGAGCCTGTCTTGACCAGCCTGTTTTGACCAGCCCTTCATCCCCGCCGCCGTTCAGGCCCTCTCATCGTGTATTTGCTGGCAGCCGCCACTTTGGATGAGCCGCACAGCTGGAATGACGCCGAACGGTGGATGAGGGATGGTTTTGGAGGGGGGCGTTGCGGGGGCGCGGAACTGCAGTTTTTAGTTTTCAGTGGAACACCAGTCGCCAGGGGAACACCGGAGTTTAGCGGTCGATCGTCGGTGGGTTGAGGCGGCAAGTGGGGGAGAAGACTCCGTTCGCCAGACACGATGCTGGGGAAGAGTAAACACGGTCGGTGAGGCATGTTTTTGGAGGGGCCGTTGCGGGGGCGCGGAACTGCAGGGGTCAGGGGGCAGTGATCAGTGATCAGTAACTTCTGCGGTTGGAGGTCGGTGGGTGGTGGGTTGAAGCGGCAAGTGGGGGAGTAGACTCCGTTCGCCAGACACGATGCTGGGGAAGTGTAAACACGGTCGGTGAGGGATGGTTTTGTAGGGGGGCGTTGCGGGGGCGCAGCCCCTGCACAAGGGAGGGCCGAAGGCCCGACCGCCCAGATAAAGTTCAGGCGAAAGCAGCCACGCAAATTGCCTGAGAATGGATCTGCAGGCTGGACATGGCTTTGTTGTCCTAAGGCATGCGAGAGTTCGCCCCCAATTTGGGAAGCACCCGTCCTGTGTCGGCCCTTGACTCTGTACACGGAGGGATGACAGTGGCCTTAGAAAAACGGTCCTCGCGGCGCAAGTTTGGGATGGCGCCGCTCTTTTTGTTGTTCACTCTTACATTCTTGCCCGTCGGTTGCGACGCGCAGGGGATCAGTCCTGACGCCTCTGGGCCGGCTGGCGAGCCCGTGAAAATCAGGTATGTAGCGGCAGGCGGGCCGATATGGTCTGTGCCTGAGGGAGTGGCGATTGGGCAGTTCCATGAGCAAATGCCGGACATAGAGATTGACCGCCAGTGGCAGGAGCGGAGCTTAAGCAATTATTTTACGGAATCCCCGCCTCCAGACGTAATTTTTGGGGCTGAAAGCCATGAATGGCGCCACGCGGCCCAACAGGATCTATTGTTCGATCTCTCTGAAATTTGGGCGGACAACAATCTTGCTGAAGCGTATGGAAGACAGTTCAGGGAAGTCGGTCGTGTCGATGGTACGTTTCGACTTGTACCTGTCGGTTATTTCTGGACAGGCATCTTTTACAACAAAGAGGTTTTTGAGCGTTATGACCTGGTTCCGCCGGCGACATGGGAGGAATTCGTAACCATTTGCGAGACGCTATTGGCGAACGGCGAGACGCCGCTCTCGGTAGCCGGTCAGAATATCTATCACAACTACTTGTGGTTCAGCTACCTCAATATGCGTTTGAACGGACCTTCGTTTCACAGGCACTTGATACAGGGGCAGGAGAGCTACACCGATGAACGGATAGCTCTCGTCTGGGAGTCCTGGATTTCTCTTTTTCGACGGGGATACTTTACTGAAAGACCGAACGTGACATCTGAGAGTGGGAGTATAAAGGCGCTGATTCCCGGGGTTGAGGACAGCCCGCTCACAGCAAAGGAGGCTGTGATGACGCTTGCGCCCCATTTCAGTTTGCGCCACCTGCCCCCGGAATCTGCCTCTGAACTCGATTTTTTTCAGTTTCCTCAGATGGACCCTACTTCATCAGTGGGAGAGATCGCGACAGTATTCGGCTACATAATCCCGGCAAAGGCGGCGCATCAACCTGAAGCAAGCTCGTTTGTCGCTTACATGGCTTCAGCCGAGGCGCAGGCGATGCAAATGGCCCGAATCGTCGAGGATCCAACAAACGTGGGATGGATTCCCTTGCATCGCGATGTGGATCGGGCGCTGTTGTCAGTGGCTGCGCGAAAGGCCGAGAAAATAGTGGGTGGGGCGGACGAGGTACTGCCGTCTCTTCTTACGGCTCTGCCCAGGAGTATGCAGGCGGGTTTCAAAACGGTCTTTGATGGGATGTTTAAGCAGTTGAATTCTCGGGAAATCGAGATTGACGTTTCCGAAATCCAGTCCACTTTGGAAGAAGCGCGACAGCAAGCGTTGCAGAGAGGGGATTATCAGCAATAGTGAAGAGGGCTTTGGTCTTGCCCCCTTAGCCATATGGCACCCATTTGACCCCTCTTAAACTGCTTCTCTACAGACGAGGCAGGGTGATGCCGGACTGTTTCTGGTACTTGCCGTTGCGGTCGGCGTAGGAGACTTCGGGCGCTTCGCCTTCGAAAAAGAGGACCTGGGCGATGCCTTCGCCGGCGTAGATGCGGGCGGGGAGGGGGGTGGTGTTGCTGATTTCGATGGTGACGTAGCCTTCCCACTCGGGCTCGAAGGGCGTGACGTTGACGATGATGCCGCAGCGGGCGTAGGTTGATTTGCCGACGCAGATTGCGAGCACGTTGCGCGGGATGCGGAAGTACTCGATGGTACGGGCGAGGGCAAAACTGTTGGGGGGGATGATGCAGTCGTCGCCATGGTAGCTCTGCAGGGCGCGCTCGTCGACCGCTTTGGGGTCGATGACGGTGAGCTCGCCGGTGGCGGGCGTGAAGATGCGGAAGTCCTGGGCGACGCGGATGTCGTAGCCGAAGCTGCTGAGGCCGTAGGAGACCATTCCCTCGCGAACCTGGCGGTCTTCAAAGGGCTCGATCATGCCGCATTCTTTGGCTTTTTGGCGGATCCAGTGGTCGGGTTTAATGGATAGCATGTTTAGAAACTCTGCGATTCTTGGCGCGCGGCGTGTTCCGCGTTGACTGGGTTGATGGGGCGCGACGGCTGGGGGAGTAGCAGACGGGTCGTGAGCCCAGACCAGTATACCATGTAGGCGGGATATGATGCCTTTATGGAGAGGAGATTAAATCAGGTCTTTGGATCTGCAAGACTGATTCGACCTGCCGTCTCAGTACTGCTCTAATGTTGACCACGCCTGGATTTAGACTTACAATCCTCCTTCACCTACTCTGAATCTCCTACACGCGCAATGATACAACTCCGCGATTACCAACAAGACTTGCTCGATGATGTTCAGGCTACCCTCACTCCAGAACAGGCCAGAGTGATGATGCAACTCCCTACCGGCGGTGGCAAGACTATCATCGCTGGGGCTCTGCTGAAAGAGTGGCTTAAAGATGGACGGAGTTCCGTCTGGCTGACCCACCGCAGAGAGCTGGTCAGGCAGACTTGGGAGTTGCTGGATAACGCCAATATAGCGGTAGATTACAATTTTCGTTGGCTTCCCGACATGGATGCCCCCGTTAAGCGGGAGGGCGTCGCTATTTTGATGGCCCAGACCGTGAGCCGACGCACCGCCAAAATGAGCGTGTGGCGCAACTACGGCAGGGACGATCTGATGATCATTGACGAGGCGCACCATGCCGCCGCGGTCGGCTGGACGCGTGCTATGCGGCAGTGGCCCGGACGCATACTGGGGATGACCGCCACCCCTTGGCGCCTGTCCCAAAAGGAAGGATTCGACCACCTTTTCAACGCGTTGCTCTGTGGCCCGCCGGTTGTGGACTTGCAGTCCGACAATCATCTGTGCGATGCCCAAGTTCGCAGACCGTCTTCCCAGTGGATCGTCCGCGGCGGAGAGGTTGGCATGGACGGAGATTTCACCGACTCCGGCATCGTGGCGGCCAACCAAGACCATATTATGACGGCAGGAGCGCTCAAGTTCTGGCAGGAACACGCCCACGATCGTCAGACCATTGTCTACGCAATTTCTGTAGAACATGCCCATAATCTGACCGCCGTGTTCAGGAGTGCCGGCGTGCCTGCCGCCGCGTTGCTCGGCAGTACAAAAGATAAGGAGCGGGCCGCGCTGATCGCGGGTTTCAAGAATGGGATTTTCAGAGTTCTGGTTAACGTTGCCGTTGCTACCGAGGGTTTTGATCTGCCGGACGCCTCCTGTGTAGTCATCACCCGGCCCACCAAGAGTCTTACTTTATACTTGCAAATGGTCGGAAGAGGCCTGCGCCCGAAAGAAGACAACGGGAATTGCCTGATTCTTGATTTGGCGGCCAACGCGGAACTCCACGGGTTGCCCGAAAACGAACGTGAGTGGTCCCTGGAACCGCGCGCGGCGCAGGAAGATGTCGGCGACGCCGTGACTGTCTGGTGTGACAACTGCAAGACGGTATCTCCTGCCGCCAGCCATGCTTGTCAGACCTGTGGCGAACCGTTTGGCAAGGAGTGTAGCCGTTGCGGAAAATGGCGGGCGTGGAGTCGTTGGAGGCTGGAAAAACAGTGCGGGGATGCGCACGAATTTGTTTGCGATCTGTGCCACAGAGATGCGCACATCGAAGCTCAGTTGCCAATCAATGCGCAACTGGAAGCGGAGTTGGCCAAGTTGAAAGATGAGGGACCAGTTATTCCTGTGCCGGACTCTTCTGTAACAGTCGCTGGCTTGAACGGTCGGCTATATGAGCTATTTGAAGAACTGCTGGAAGAAGAGCGGTTGGTAGCGACGCGCGCTGACGAAAAGCATCAGCATGAACTACGGCAGGCCATTGAAGCTCGTGAGACGCAGATGACCGATGAGTCACTATTGGAGAGTGCGTTCGAGAATTATATTGGCAGTCTGCCGACTAACCAACGCCCGCAGAGCAATCCCCAGAAATATCGTATGTTTGCCGGGTGGGAAGGTGGTCTTCGGAAGGAAGTGGCCAGTTTGAGAAGCGAGCTTGCCCGGCTAGAAGACAAACCTGTTGACAAACAGTTGGTTTTCAGTGGAGCTGAGGACAGAGTAACTGAACTGTTGCGTCGCGCAGCACAGTTTGTTCATCTACTACCGGAAGACAAAGACCGCGATTTCAAGTCGTCTCCTCGCATACCCAAGGACAAAGTCCGACCGTACGGTGCTAGCAAAAGTTCAGTGACTCACCCGGATCAAATGAAGGAACTCGCGCTGAGCCTGTATCATGCTGGAAAAAGCGCTCGGCAGGTTGCTGAGGAACTGTTTGCCAATGATTTCGGGACCCAAGCTGGGCGAATGATTGGGCCGGGGCAAATGGCTCAAATGATCAAGAAATGGACCGCTGAGCCGGACCTAGACATGCAAAATCTTGCGAGAGGTCGAATTCGCGCGACTAAGAAAAAAATGGTACATAGAAGGAAACATGCGAAAGCGCGAGCACAAGAATTGCGCGATCAAGGACTTTCGATGGCCAATATTTCAAGTGTATTGAATGATGAAGGCTATTCTACTGTATTGGGAAACTCATACAATCAGCAAGCCGTGCGGCACCTGTTAGATTCCAAAGTATAGGGCGAATTTTGGAACGCATTGCGCCATGGGAAGCTAGTTGATACCTATCTCTATTTCCAACTCCTCCTTGCCCCAATTCCGGTCCGGTGTCAGGTAGATCAGGGGCATACTGACCAGGGTCACCCCGTATTTCACCAGTAGATTGAAGAGGAATATCTCCCAGGCGACGGCCCAGGAGTCGACTAGCTGCGCGCCGAGAAAGGCGATGGGGGAGAAGGCGATCAGGACGAAGAGCAGGTTGTCGATGGGGACGCTGACCGAGTTGCTGACCAGGACGCGCAGCCACTGGAAACGGGTGGTGATGCGGCTGACGAAGAGGTGATAGATCTCGGTGTCGACCAGTTCGCTGACGAGCTCGGCGATGATGGAGGCGCAGACGATGCGCCATAGCGGGGCGAAGATGGCGCTGAATTCGGCGCCGCCGAACGAATTCGGATCGCTGGGTACGGCCGCTGACCACATCAGATAGAGCACCATCCCCAGGTTGATGACGGCGGCGGCGATGATCAGGACCTGGGCGTTGCGCTTGCCGAGCGTCTTGTGGACGAGGTCACGCAGGGTGAAGGTTACGGGATAGACGAAGGTGCCCATGTCGACGGCGAAGCCGGCCACGACGCCGATCTTGAGGCTGGCGATGTCGGCCATCATCTGGGCGGCAATGTAGGCGGCCACGACCACCACGGCCACTCTCGACAAGGCGGCCGCGGCATGATGGGGACCGGTATGTTTTGCTGAGTCGCGAACTGTCACGTTACAATCTCCTTGTGTTTTGTTAAGGCGGGGACTTCGACCGCCGGCTATGCTGCCCATTGCCTCTGGTACAGACGGAATGCCGGGTAGAGGCAAGCACCTATTTTAGCACGCGGTTGCGCCATCGGCAGGATGGGGCAGCCTTCGGGTGTAACGCAGATATTTCCTGACATTGTCTGGATCAGGATTTGCAGGATTAGAGGATTTACAGGATTGCCGGCGGTCAGTTGATGGCTGTTCAGCAAGTCTTTGTGGGGCGGTTGGAAGGGGCAGATTGCAGAGGGACAGTTTTGGGATGTACATCAGCCAAGAGGCGAACGCGAGCGTATAACTTATGCCCAAGCGCACAGATATTTCTTCGATATTGATTATTGGTTCGGGTCCGATTGTGATCGGCCAGGCGTGTGAGTTCGACTATTCGGGCGCGCAGGCGTGCAAGGCGCTGCGGGCGGAAGGGTACAGGGTTGTGCTCGTCAACTCGAATCCGGCGACGATAATGACCGATCCGGAGATGGCTGACGCCACTTATGTGGAACCGCTTACGGTCGATCTGCTGGAGAAGATTATCGCGGAGGAGCGGCCGGACGCGCTGCTGCCGACTGTGGGCGGGCAGACCGGCCTCAACCTGGCGGTTGCGCTGGCGGAGCAGGGTATCCTCGAACGCTATGGCGTTGAGCTGATCGGCGCGAATCTGCGCGCGATGCAGGTGGCGGAAGATCGGGACCTGTTCAAGCAGGCGATGTCGGAAGCCGGACTGGAATCGCCCCGCAGCCGCATCGCCCATTCGCTGGAGGAGGCGCGGGAGATTTTCGAGACGGTGATCGGGCGATTCCCCATCTTCATTCGCCCGAGTTTTACGCTGGGCGGGAGCGGCGCGGGCACGGTTTTCACGCCGGAGGAGTTTGACGAGAAGGTGGCCTGGGGGCTGCAGGAAAGCCCGGTGAATACTGTGCTGGTGGAAGAGTCTCTGATCGGTTGGAAAGAGTATGAGCTGGAGGTGATGCGCGACCGCGCGGACAATTTCGTGGTTGTCTGTTCGATCGAGAATCTCGACCCGATGGGCGTTCACACCGGCGACAGCATCACGGTCGCGCCGTCGCAGACGCTGACGGACAAGGAGTACCAGCGGCTGCGGGACCAGGCCCGGCTGGTGATGCGGGAGGTGGGTGTGGAGACGGGCGGGAGCAACGTTCAGTTCGCGGTCGATCCGGACTCGGGGCGGGTGGTGGTGATCGAGATGAACCCGCGCGTGTCGCGTTCGAGCGCGTTGGCCTCGAAAGCGACCGGTTTTCCCATTGCCAAACTGGCGGCCAAGGTGGCGGTCGGTTATACGCTGGATGAACTCAAGAACGACATCACGCAGGAGACGGTGGCGGCGTTTGAGCCGTCGATCGACTACGTGGTGGTCAAGATCCCGCGCTGGGCGTTTGAGAAGTTCCCCGGTGTTGACCGGGAGCTGGGGCCACAGATGAAATCGGTGGGCGAGGTGATGGCGATAGGGCGCACGTTCAAGGAGGCGCTGCAGAAGGGAGTGCGCAGCCTTGAGATCGGCCGCGATGGGTTGGGGCCTCTGCCGCGGGACAATGACGGCCAGTTGAAGGGCTATGCGGCGGGTACCGCTGCTACAGATCTGCTGCGCATCCCCAACCGGGACCGGATTTTTGCCGTCTTCGAGCGCCTGGTGGAGGCCGAGCGGGAACGACCTGCCTCCAGTGAGCCGTCAGTGGACGATGCGGCTTTGCGGGAATGTTCTGAAATCTACGATCCCTGGTTTGTGGCGCAGATGCAGGAGATCGCCCGCTATCAGATCACCCTCGAACAGGGGGACCAGCTGGACGCGTGGACATTGCGGCGGGCGAAGCGGATGGGATTCAGCGACGCGCAGATTGCCCGCATTGTCAGTGAGGCGCCGAAAGGCGAGGAGAGCGTGGAGGACGCTCGATATTCGCAGTTGAGCGAAGCCGACGTGCGTGCGATGCGCCACCGTCTCGGTGTTCTGCCGACCTATCATCAGGTAGATACTTGTGCGGCGGAGTTTGCCGCGTTTACACCCTACCTTTACAGCAGCTATGAGAGCGAAGGGGAGGCGCCCCCTACCGGGCGTGACAAGGTGATTATCCTGGGGGGCGGCCCTAACCGGATCGGCCAGGGGATCGAGTTTGACTACTGCTGCTGCCATGCCAGTTTCGCGCTGCAGGAGATGGGCTTTGAGACGGTGATGATCAACTGCAACCCGGAGACGGTCAGCACCGACTATGACACCAGCGACCGGCTCTATTTTGAACCGCTGACGTTGGAGGATGTGCTGCATATTTATCAGCGGGAGGCGGAGGGCGGGGCGCAGGTGAAGGCTTTGGTCCAGTATGGCGGGCAGACGCCGCTGAACCTGGCGGCCGGGCTGCAGGCGGCGGGCGTTCCGATTCTGGGCACGCAGCCGGAGGCGATTGAGCTGGCGGAGGACCGCGAACGGTTCAGCGCGCTGCTGGCGGAGCTGGACATTCCGGCGCCGGACAGCGGCATCGCCCACAGCACGGGGCAGGCGCTGGCGATTGCGGCCCGTATCGGTTATCCGCTGGTGGTGCGGCCCTCGTACGTGCTGGGCGGGCGGGCGATGGCCATTGTGGACGACGAGGCGAGTTTGCGCCACTACATGTCGTATGCGGTCGACGTGGACTTGGAGATGACGACCAGCGGCCAGGAGGTGGCGATCCTGGTGGACCAGTTCCTCGAAGATGCCTACGAAGTCGATGTTGATGCGATCGCGGACGGCGAGCGGGTGGTCATCGGGGGCATATTGCAACATATTGAAGAGGCCGGTATCCATAGCGGGGACAGCGCTTGTGTGCTGCCGCCTTACAAGATCAGCGGCTATCATCTGAGCATTATTCGCGAGTATACGGAGAAGCTGGGGCTGGCGCTGGGTGTGCGCGGGTTGATGAACGTGCAGTACGCGATCAAGGACGACGTGGTATACGTGATCGAGGTGAACCCGCGCGCGAGCCGCACGGTGCCCTTTGTCAGCAAGGCGACGGGGGTTCCGCTGGCCAAGCTGGCGGCGCGGGTGATGGCCGGCAAGTCGCTGGCAGAGGTGGGTCTACTGGAGGAGCCGGAGGTCCAGGGTTTCTTTGTCAAGGAGGCTGTGCTGCCGTGGAAGAAGTTCAGCGGCGCGGATACGCTGCTGGGGCCGGAGATGCGCTCGACCGGCGAAGTGATGGGGCATGCGCATAACTTCGGCCACGCCTTTGCCAAGAGCCAGCTGGGGGCGGATTACCGGCTGCCAGTCGACGGCGGTGTGCTGATCACGGTGAATGACTATGACAAGGGCGCGGCGCTCAAGCTGGCGCGCGACTTCAGCCGGATGGGCTTTGACCTCTACGCGACGGCGGGCACGGCTGCGCTGATCCAGCGTGTGGGGCTGCCGGTGGATGTCCTGAGCAAGGCTGCGACGGCAGAGGCATCGCATCGCAGTCCGGGCAACGGGGCCTATACGACCTTGGACGCGATGCGGGATGGAAAGATCGGTCTGATCATCAACACGCCGCTTGGCCCCCACAGCCGCGCCGATGGACAGAGGATCCGCACGCTGGCCACGCGCATGGAGATTCCGTTGATCACGACGCTCTCGGCAGCCCAGGCTGCGGTGAGCGGCATCCGCGCGATGATGGCGGCTGAGTTGAGCGTGCGCAGCCTGCAGGCACATTATGAACGAGCTGGCCGCTGAACGCCGGTTCTGCAGGGGAACTGCGGGGGGTTAGGGGCTGAGAGAGCGCGTGGGAAGGGAGACACTGTTGGCTAGACATGATGCCGGGGAAGAATGAGCACGGTGGCTAGCCTAGGGGGGCGTTGCGGGGGCGCAGCCCCTGCACAAGGGAGGGCCGAAGGCGCGGAACTGCAGTGGTCAGGGGTCAGTGGTCGGTGGTCAGTAACTTCTGCGGTTGGAGGTCGGTGGGTTGAAGCGGTAAGTGGGGGAGTAGACTCCGTTCGCCAGACACGATGCTGGGGAAGAGTAAACACGGTCGGTGAGGCATGTTTTTGTAGGGGGGCGTTGCGGGGGCGCAGCCCCTGCACAAGGGAGGGCCGAAGGCCCGACCGCCCAGAACTGCAGTGGTCAGTGATCAGTGGTTAGTGGTTAGTGAAAATCGCTTTCGCTCGCCTCGTTCAGGGTTGGGAATCAGCTGCGGCTGCGTAGTTACCATCAAACTATGCACGATTGGGACAACCATGACACAAACTGAAAAAGTACAGAAGAGCGTCTATCTGGCGAACCCGTACGGCTTTTCGGCGCAGCAGCAGGCGCTGTTGCTGCCGCCGCTTATCGAGGCCGTGGCAGCGCTGGGGCTGGATGTGTGGGAGCCGTTCACGAGCTCCGGTGAGAAGGTAGATAGAAGTGTGCCGGGCTGGGCCCATCGTATCGGTCAACTCTGCTACCGGGATGTAAGAGAGAAGGACGCCATTTTCGCCGTGGTGAACGGTGTGCCGCCGGATGAGGGCGTGATGGTTGAGTTGGGGATGGCGATCGCGCTGGGCAAGCCGACGTTTTTGTTTCGGGACGACTTCCGGAGCGTTGCCGATACTGATGAGTATCCGCTGAATCTGATGCTGTTTACGGGGATGCCGCAGGAGGAGTGGGAGCGGCATTATTACAGGTCGGTGGAGGAGATTGGGGCGGCGGATAAGGCGTTGGCGCGGTGGGCGAGGGAGTGAGTGGCTTATATGAACGGAACGGGACAGAGGCCAGCGGAACTGGATCGTTTCGCTGAATTCAGGCGCTTCCTACTCTTATAGGCAGTGCCGTCTCGTGGCCATAAACGTGACCTTCCACTTTATTGGTAATAATCGCCGCTATATGCCCTAGTTCGTGGTGCAATTTGGGCCAAGCAAATAATCAGACTGAGGCTGCTCTAGTTGTGTTGTTCTTCAAAACAGGGATACCCTGCTCGTTTCCGCCATTGAAAAAATATATCTGAGTTGGTATTCTTGGGGACGACACAGGTCCAATTCTCTACGCCGAGGACAGTTGAGAGACAATAATGAAAATCTCTAAAATCGCAGTATATGGTCTCTTCGCAAGATTCAATCATGATCTTACCTTTGATCCCTCTGAGCGGATAACCATCATGTACGGTCCCAATGGATTTGGGAAGACAATGATACTGCGAATCATTGACATATTGTTCAATTCGTCACCACGTAGTCTTGGTCGGATGCCATTCGAAGAACTCCACGTGCATTTCGATGATGAATCGCGTCTCTCAGTTGTTCGTTCCCCAGACAGATCTTCACCGAAACTATCCTTTATTACTGGCACGCAACAGACACACTCTTATGTGCCAGAATCGCTGAGCAGGGCGCAGGAAGCGGCATTCCCTACAAGTGCAATAGATGAATATGTTCCAGACCTAGCAAAAGTTGGGCCCTCAGAGTGGCGAAATGTCTACACTGGTGAAGTCCTGGACTTATATGACGTTCTCGTAACCTACGCTGATCAATTTCCTTTTGATCTTGAAATATCGAAACTGAAATTTCCTCCTTGGCTAGAAGACATCCGGGCATCATTGCCCGTCCGTTTCATAGATACTGAACGGCTCATTGATATTAAACGTCCTGCAAACTTTTCCTCCTATGGACACACCGTCCAACATCAGCGATTCTTTTCCCAGACAATACCCGAACGAACTATCCGGCGAAACTCGGATAAATTAGCAAGCATGATCAAGCAAACGCTGGCAGAATACGCCAATCTGTCTCAATCGTTGGATCGATCATTTCCAGCCAGGTTTGTCGAAGTGCCAGCTAGTGAGCAACTCTCAAAAGAGCAACTTGCTCAAGACTTAGAGGAAGTGGAGAATCGGCGTTCCGAAATTGTCAGAGCTGGTCTCCTGCCCCAAGAACACGCCAGTTCAATCATGCCTGACATCGATTCGATAGATGAGTCTAAGAGAAGCGTCTTGGCAGTTTACACTAAAGATGCCAAAGAAAAACTAGACGTATTTGATGGACTGAATGCACGAGCAAATGCATTTGTAAGAATTGCGAACGCTCGTCTACTTTACAAGAAAGTTTCTGTCAGCCAAGACGGATTAAAGGTTTCAAACTCAGACGGTTCAGACCTCGAACTTGAGATGCTATCCTCGGGTGAACAACACGAAATCGTACTCCTGTTCGATCTGTTGTTTGAAACGGAAAAGAATTCCCTCATATTGGTAGATGAACCTGAGTTGTCGTTACATGTCGCTTGGCAGAGGCAAATGTTAGAAGATCTTCAGGAAATGGCTGAGCTATCGGATTTTCGGGCTTTGCTAGCGACTCATTCTCCTCAAATCATTGGCGATAGGTGGGATCTGACTATTGAATTGCAAGGTCCAGATAGGGAATGATTCAGCCCACTTCGCATGAGATCGCCAATGAGATTCGCATGACACGATCACAATACACTGGAGCCTTCCTAATCGTTGAAGGCAGAGATGATCGACTATTCATGGCGAGTTTCATTTCACCATCTACATGCACAATTGAGGTGGCTCAGGGAAAACAAAACGTTTGTGATGTGATCGAAATTCTAAATGAAGACAATTTCGACGGCGTGTTGGGATTAATCGATGCAGATCTTGACAGAATTGAAGGGAGTCCGAAAAGAGGCCAGAATCTAGTAATGCCTGAATGCCACGACTTGATTATGATGCTAGTGAGTTCTCCAGCTCTCGACCGAGTACTAACGGAGTTTGGAAGTCGAAATAAGCTTAAGACCTTTGAAGAGAATGTCTTGGAAGCTCTATTTGAGAGAGCGTCTCCGGTGGGCTATTTGCGTCTCCATTCCTTGAGAGAAAAGCTAAACTTGCAATTCAGAGGCCTGAACTACTCAGCTTGGATTAGCCGCGCATCCTTTGTAGCGAACACTACTGAGCTAATAAGAAGGGTAAAGAACCTATCTCACCGTCATGATCTGTCAAATCCCGGTCTCGCTAACGCCATTGCAGAACTTCACAAGTTCCACTATGACCCCTGTGAGATTTGTAACGGTACCGATGTAATTGAAATACTTTCAATTGGATTGAGAGGTGTTTTAGGCAGTAAGAGTGCAGGGGAGGTGGGAGTTGAATCGTTGAAGTCGTTTTTAAGACTGGCTTACTCGGAGCAACATTTCCGTTCATCAAGTCTGAAGAAAGACATTGAGAAATGGCAAAGCCAAAACCCTGAGTTTCAGATCCTTAGAAGTAACATCATTTGAAGTGGGCGCTCCCAATAGCCTGCCTAACTCACAGTGCTTCCTACAGCAGTCCTCGCCATCTTATTGCAACAAATTCCAACGACCTCTCGTTCTTGACATATCCCTCGGCCTCTGCTACATTGCCCCGAATAATTGAATAGCTGAGCTCTTATCCAGAGAGGCGGAGGGACCGGCCCTGTGAAGCCTCGGCAACCCGGTAGCGGAAGACGAAGGGTCTTCTGTGACGTAGGTGCCAATTCCGGCAGGTAGATTCTGGAAGATGAGAGGCAGTAGAGTAGTCGGCTACCTCTCGTCTGCGCGACGTGGGGTATTTTTTTACTTATAGAGCGAGTTGAAACGCATGATCGTAATGAAATTCGGCGGGACGTCGGTTGGCACAACCGATTCGATCGACAGCGCGGCCAAGATAGTGGCCGCGGCGGTGGAGAAGCAGGACCAATGCGAAGGCGCCAAGGAGCGCCCAGACTACGGTGAGGAGAGCCCCGGCGTGCTGGTGGTCGTCAGCGCGATGAGCGGGGTGACCAACACGCTGATCGACGCCGCGCAAGCAGCCGCGGCGGGCGACGAGACCCCTTACCGCGATGCCCGCAGTCAACTGCTGGTGCGGCACCAGGTGGTGGCGGGGCAGCTGATCGAGGACGGGGTCGAGCGCGCCGGGCTGGGCAGGCTGTTCGACAATCGCCTGCGCGAGTTCGAGCGCCTGTGCCGCAGCATCACGGTGCTCGGGGAACTCACGCAGCGGGGTCTGGATGTGGTGAGCGGTGTGGGCGAGCGGCTGAGCGCGCCGCTGCTGGCGGCTGTGCTGCGGGCGAACGGCGTCAAGGCGCAATTTGTGGACGCGGGTGAGCTTATTATTACCGATGACGAGTTCGGCAGCGCCAATCCACTGATGGAGGCCACGCCGAGCCGGTGCAAGGACAGGTTGCTGCCGATGTTGCAGAGCGGGGTGGTGCCGGTTGTGACCGGTTTTGTCGGCGCGACTGAAAACGGCGTGCCCACAACGCTGGGGCGGGGCGGCTCCGACTATTCGGCGGCGATACTGGGCGCGGCGCTCGATGCTGACGAGATTCAGATCTGGACGGATGTGGACGGGGTCATGACCGCCGACCCGCGCATTGTAGACAACGCCCGCTCGATGGATGAGCTTTCCTACGAGGAGGTGGCTGAATTGGCTTATTACGGCGCCAAGGTGCTGCACCCGAAAACGGTCACGCCGGCGGTCGAGAGCAAGATACCGCTGCGCGTACTCAACACATTCAATCCTGAGCACCCCGGGACCAGCATCGTCGAGAAGACGCGGCAGCTGCGGCAGGGCGTCAAGGCGATCACCGCGGTGCGGGAATTGCGGCTGATTACGGTGGCGGGGCGGGGGATGATTGGCGTGCCCGGCATTGCCGCGCGTACTTTCGCGGCGGTGGCCCGGGAGCGCGCCAATGTGCTGATGATCAGCCAGGGCAGCAGCGAGCAGAGCATCTGCTTTGTGGTGCCCGAGCCGGAGGGCGATGCGGTGATGGCGGCGCTTGAGGCCGAGTTCGCACGCGAGCTGGCCCAGCACATGATCGAAGAGATATCCAACCAGCCGGATATCGTGATCGTGGCGGTGATTGGCGCGGGCATGAAGGGCACGCCCGGCATTGCTGCGCGGGTATTTAATGCGTTGGGCGCACGGGATATCAATGTGATTGCGATTGCCCAGGGCTCGAGCGAGGCCAATATCAGCCTCGTCGTTCTACAGGCCGAGGCGGATGAGGCGATTCGGGCAATTCACGACACATTCGAACTTGGAAACGGAGTTGCTTGATGGACAACGTTGCTGGCATGCCGGCGGACCAGGCGGAAGCACTGGTGAAGCCGCTTATTCTTTTCGGGCTGGGCGGCGTTGGCCGCGCCTTGATGCAACAGATTGGGGAACAGCGCTCTCTTCATCGCGAGAAGTACGATCTGCGGATCCGCTATCTGGCTTTGTGCGACAGCAGCGGGGCAATCTTAGAGCCGCAAGATGGCTTTACGGACGAGCTTCTGGCCGAGATCTTGCAGCACAAGGAGGAGGGCGGCGCGCTTGCGTCGCATGCGCTGGGTCGACCTTACGAAAGCCCGGAAGCAGTAGTTGACGCGGTTGGCGAGGCGGGGACGGTTGTGGTGGACTGCACCGCGTCGGATGAAACCGCGGGCGCACTTTTGGGGGCATTGGAACTGGGCTATCAGGTGGTGCTGGCGAACAAGAAGCCGTTGACCGTCGTCCAAGATGTGTATGACGGGATCAGCGGTACTTTGGGCAATGCCCGCTGGGAAACGACGGTGGGCGCGGGTTTGCCGGTTATCGCTACACTCAACCGGTTGGTGGCCAGCGGCGACGAGATCGAGCGCATCGCCGGCTCTTTCAGCGGCACGCTCGGCTATCTGATGACCGGACTGGAAGAGGGCCGCTCGTACAGCGGGACGGTGGCCGAGGCTTACCGGCTGGGCTATACCGAGCCGGACCCGCGCGATGATCTGGGGGGCGTTGACGTGGCGCGCAAGGCGCTTATTCTGGCGCGGGGGATCGGCTGGCGCATGGATATGGAACAGGTTGAGATCACCGGTCTCTATCCGGAGCGGATGGCCGGCCTGAGCGTGGAGGATTTTCTGACGGAGTTGCCGTCGTTGGACGAGCAGTACCGCGCGCAGGTTGAGGGCGCGGCTGCCGAGGGCAAAGTTCTGCGCTATGCGGCTACGCTTTCAGAGGGCGCGTGCAGTGTCGGCCCGACAGCGGTGGCCAAGGACAGCCCGCTGGGGCGTCTGACGGGCACCGACAATCTGGTCGAACTATACAGCCGCTGGTATAGCCCCAACCCGCTGGTTATTCAGGGTCGCGGCGCGGGGGTGGAGGCAACTGCGGCCGGCGTATTGAGTGATATTGTTGAATTGTGTTTCTGTCGTTGAGCTTCAGTTTCTAGTTTTTTGGTAAACTGCGGAGCCAAATCCAGGGTGCGAACTCAAACCTTCGTCACTGACACCATTCGGGCTTGTGGTGACGCAACTGGTGGACAGGCGCCGCCATGCTGGCAAGCGGTCACGCTGAAATGAAGACACAAGGTCGGTGAGGCATGGTTTTGTAGGGGGGCGTTGCGGGGGCGCAGCCCCTGCACAAGGGAGGGCCGAAGGCCCGACCGCACAACTGCAGTGGTTAGTGATCGGTGATCAGTGACTGCGGCGGATGTGAAGAGGGGCGAGTTTACAGGGTCATTTACAGGGGCGGAGTCGTTACGAATCAGGTAGGTCACAGTTGTGATAGAGGATTTCGATGAATAATCAAGCAAAGATTCGCGTGGGCGTGTTGGGCGCTACGGGCGCGGTGGGGCAGCGGTTTGTGCAGATGTTGCAGGGGCATCCCTGGTTTGAATTAAGTGTGCTGTGCGCGTCGCCGCGCAACACGGGCAAACGCTATGGGGACGCCTGCAACTGGCTGCTGCGCGGCGATATGCCGGCCCATCTGCGCGACTGCATCCTGGAGGAAATGGCGCCGGGGATCGACTGCCAGTTGGTGTTCAGCGCGCTGCCGAGCGGGCCGGCGCGGACGGTAGAGGCGGAACTGGCGGCGGCGGGCTACGTCGTGTGCAGCAATGCGAGCGCCTACCGCTATGAGCCGGACGTACCGCTGCTCATCCCGGAAGTCAATCCGGAGCATATTGGGCTGATCGATTTACAACGGCGTCAGCGGGGCTGGGCGGGTTTTATTGCCACCAATCCCAACTGTTCCACAACCCACCTGGTGAGCGCGATCCATCCGCTACACGAAGCTTTTGGCGTCACGAAGATTTTTGTGGTGACGATGCAGGCGGTCAGCGGCGGGGGCTACACGGGCGTGCCGTCGATGGATGTTATCGACAACGTGATACCGTACATCGGTGCTGAAGAGGAGAAGATGGAGAGCCGCGAGCCACAGAAGCTGCTGGGGCAGTTTGACGGGCAGGCTGTGCAGATGGCCGATTTCGTGGTCAGCGCCCACTGCAACCGCGTGCCGGTGCGCAACGGCCATCTGGCGGCGGTCAGCGTGGAGTTCGCGCGGCGGCCCAGCCTGGAGGATGTGCGGCGGGCGTGGGCGGAGTACGAACCGTTGCCGCAGCGCATGGGCCTTCCCAGCGCGCCTGACGAGGCGATTCTCTACCGGGAGGAGGCGGACCGGCCGCAGCCGCGCATGGACCGGCTGGCGGGGAGCGTTCCCGGCATGACAACGGTGGTGGGGCGGCTGCGGGCCGACCCCCTTCTGCACGTAAAGTTCCTGACATTGGGCCATAACACGATTCGGGGCGCGGCCGGCGGCAGTCTGCTCAACGCCGAGTTGCTGGCGGCGCAGGGATATCTGGGCGGTCAAAAACAGGTTGACAGCGCTCAGTCGCCGGTAACGGAACCGGTTCTGGCCGCTGTTCCCTAGCTGGGGCAGTCTTGCGCAACAACCTGAAAATTTTACAGATCGGCCTGCCATAAGGTAGAATCCTGTGAGGTATAACGGCAGTTAAGCGTAGTCAGCTCTTGAATCCTGGTAGCGTCGCACTTTAGAGTAGAGCGGGTTAACTCGAAAGCAGAGACAGGACCGGGAATTGAAATGGAAGGTGCAGAATTGGCCAACACACAGACAAGAGAAGCCTATCCGATTGCCGTTGACAACTTCGGGGTGGCGTCCCTGGATGAGCTTGTCGGCGATCTTATCGTCTATCGCAACCTGGAACCGATTACACGCAAAGTTCCCGGGCTGAAATCTGCTCGCCACCAGCTCGGGTTGTCAACACCTTCCGTGCCCCGCAAACAAGAGAAATCGTATGCCCAGGTCGCTTTATGGATCCTGGAGCAGGCCCAACAGCAGCGTAACGCCGCGGTTGAAGAACTGCTCTTCATCGGCGATACGCTCTCCGGTGATGGAAATACTTTTCAGGTGATGCGTTCATTGCGCTCCACGGAGGAACGACCGCTCGACAACGGGGCGTTGAGCGGGCTTGGGGAGAGGGAAGTGTTGCCCAGCGCCTGCTTTATTGGCAACGAAAAGGCCGGCGAACCGGAGCATTTTGTCGCCAATGACGACACCGGAATGTTTGAGGCGAACCGCTGGAGCCACTTGGTGGATTGGGTCAGCTGGGCGCAGCGGAACGGTTTGCGGTTAGACGAAAGTACGGCGGTGGTTCTCGATCTGGATAAGACGGCGATCGGCGCCCGCGGGCGCAACAACCGCGCCATTGATGTGGCGCGTCTGAAGGGTCTGTACCGAACCGTGGGCAGCCTTCTGGGCGACAAGTTCAACGCCGCGCTGTTCACGCAACATTATGAGCAACTCAACCGCGCCCACTACCATCATCTGACCGGGGACAACCAGGACTATCTGGCCTATATCTGCCTTGTTCTGAATAACGACGGCCTCGACTGCGCCGATCTGCTTGAACGCATTGAAGAGGGCGCGGTCCAGACATTTGAGCAGTTTGTGCGCTACGCCGAGGTCTGTATTGCCGGCGGCGGACGGGTGGGCGAGGCGATGCGACAGGCCCACGAAGCGGTCAACACTGCTGTTTCGCAGGGCGATCCTACCCCGTTCAAACAGTTCCGGCGCGAGGAGTTTCTGGCAACGTTGGAGCATATGAACAATTTGGCAGATGATGTGCCGGCAGCGGAACGACTCGCCCAGGAGATCTGCATCACGCAGGAGGTGCGCGAGGCTGTTCTTTGGCTAAAGGAGCGCGGCTGTCTGATAATCAGCTTCAGCGACAAGCCGGACGAATCTTCGATTCCTCACCGTACCCGGCACCGGGGCAAACCGCCGATTCATACGGCAAAAACCCACGCCACCGGCGTCAGCATCGCAGACCAGTTGCGCAATCTGTAACGCACGGTGATGCGTTGCCGGTAACTTTCGCGCACTGGTTGCGGGCTTACTGACTCGGGCCTCCTCTTCTGTTATACTAGGTTCGTTGACGTGTACCCGTGTCGCTCTGTTTTTGTGCAGGGCGTCTGACTCGGGGGTATTTCAGTATGATGAATAACGAAAAAAGACCGGATGGCGAACGACCACCGGAAGAAGACCCAAACGAGCGTTACCGGCAGCTGTTCAAACGCAGCTGGATCTGGATTCTGCTGGCAGTCCTGATCTTTTTTGCTTACCGCCTTTTTATCAACCCGCCAAGCGCTACCAGCAACCTGCTTGGTTTGAACCAGGTTGCCGAGTACGTGCGCAACGGCTCTGTCCAACGGCTGGTGGTGCAAGGCGACGACATCATCGTCATAATTTCCGAAAATGAACAACGCCGCAGCCGCAAAGAGTCGGGCGAGAGCCTGCTCGATTCGCTCAAGACGTTCGGCGTGACGGCGGATCAGCTGGCGGCGATTCCGATCGACGTGGAGCGCGCGCCGAACAGCGGCGCGTTCTTCAACTGGCTGATCATGCTTTTGCCGATGATCCTGATCTTCGGCTTCTTCATCTTTATTATGCGCCAGGCCGGCGGGGGCGGGCAGAACCGGGCAATGCAGTTCGGACGCAGCCGCGCCAAGAAGATGGAGGAGGCCGACCGCCCCACGGTCACTTTTGAGGATGTGGCCGGTTCGGAGGAGGCCAAACAGGAACTGCAGGAGGTTGTGGAGTTCCTGAAGGAGCCGGAAAAGTTTGCGGCGCTGGGCGCGCGCATCCCCAAGGGTGTGCTGATGGTGGGATCGCCGGGAACAGGCAAGACGTTGCTGGCCAAAGCAGTGGCGGGCGAAGCGGGGGCGCCGTTCTTCAGCATCAGCGGCTCCGAATTTGTGGAGATGTTCGTTGGCGTGGGCGCCAGCCGTGTGCGCGATCTGTTCGAACAGGCAAAGAAGAGCGCTCCTTGTATCATCTTTATCGATGAAATCGATGCGGTCGGCCGCCATCGCGGGGCGGGCATGGGCGGCGGCAACGATGAACGGGAGCAGACGCTCAATCAGATTCTTGTCGAGATGGACGGATTCGACAGCGATACGACGGTGATCGTCATTGCCGCGACCAACCGCCCGGATATTCTGGATCCGGCGCTGCTGCGGCCGGGCCGATTCGACCGTACGATTGTGGTGGACCGGCCGGACCGACGCGGGCGCGAGGCGATCCTGCATGTGCATGCGCGCGGCAAACCGTTGGGGCCGGATGTCGACCTGAACGTGATATCCAAGCAGACGCCGGGCATGGTGGGCGCGGACCTGGAGAATCTGCTCAATGAGGCGGCGATTCTGACGGCACGGCGCAACAAGCGCGCGATCGGCATGGACGAACTGGTCGAGTCGATTGAACGGGTGATGGCAGGGCCGGCGCGCAAGAGCCGGATACTCAGCGATGAAGAGCGGCGCGTGGTCGCCTACCACGAGGCAGGTCATGCGGTGGTGATGGCGCTGTTGGAGCATACGGACGCGGTCGGCAAGATCAGTCTTGTGAGCCGCGGCCAGGCGCTGGGCTACGTCATGCCTCTGCCGGATGAGGACCGCCTGCTCAAGAGCAAGGCGGAGTACGAGGATGAACTGGCGGGGCTGCTGGGTGGGCGCGTGGCCGAGGAGTTGACATTCGAGGAGATCACGACCGGCGCGGCCAACGATTTGGAACGGGTTACAAAGCTGGCCAAGGCGATGGTCACCCGTTTTGGCATGAGCAAGGAGTTAGGCCCGATGCAGTTGGTTCAGGCTGATTCCAACCCGTTCCTGGGTATGGACCTGGGCGAACGGCGCTCCTACAGCGAAGATGTGGCGCGTGCCATTGACCGCGAAGTGCGCCGGATTGTGGAGACCGCATACATGCGGGCCAAGGAAGTTCTGACGACCAACCAGGACAAGCTGGGGCTGCTGGCGGAAACGCTGCTGGAACAGGAAGTCCTGGAACGGCCCGAGTTTGAGAAGCTGATTTTCAGTAGCTGACGGAAAGTAGCTGATTGCTTTTGAATAGCGGCTAGTGCGGGGGGCTCCCTGTCTGGCCGCTATTTGTTTTCCACTATTCACTGTCCAATGCCACGGCGATGGCGGCGGCTACGCGGGCGTTGTTGCGCAGCAGGGCCAGATTGGCGCGCAGGCTGCGGTCGCCGGACAGTTCGGCGATACGGCGCAGCAGAAAGGGCGTCACTTCGGCCGAGCGCAGGCCGGCGGCGTCACTTTCCGCCAGTGCCTGCTCGATCTGCGGTTCAATCTGTGCGGCGGGAATTTCGTCCTCTTGGGGAACAGGTACTGCCACGAGCAGCCCTCCCGTCAAGTCCAAAGCCCGCTTTGCCCGCCAGATTTCGGCGACCTCCTGGGGAGAGTTACAACAGACATCGACCGGCAGGCCGCTGCTGCGACTGTAGAAGGCGGGGAACTCCTCGGTGCGGTAGCCGATGACGGTTACGCCGTGCGTTTCCAGGTATTCGAGGGTGGCCGGCAGGTCCAGTATTGCTTTGGCGCCGGCGCAGACGACGATGAGGGGAGTCTGGGCCAGTTCCTGCAGGTCGGCGCTGACGTCGGTGCTGGGGCCGGGCTCGCGGCTGCGGTGGACGCCGCCGATGCCGCCGGTGGCGAACAGTTCGATGCCGGCGCGGTGGGCGATCCACATGGTGGCGGCGACGGTGGTGGCCCCGTCGAGTTTGCGGGCGACGACGATGGGCAGGTCGCGGCGGCTTACCTTGCTCACAGGTCGGTCGGGCGCTGCGGCCAGCCGCTCGATCTGCTGCGGGCTGAGGCCGGCGATCAGTTCGCCGGCGATGACGCCGACGGTGGCCGGAACCGCGCCATGCTGGCGGATGATAAGCTCCATTTCATTGGCCAGTTTGAGGTTGTCGGGGTAGGGCAGGCCGTGGCTGATTACGGTGGATTCGAGTGCGACTTTTTTCATGACTGCAGTTTTTAGTTTTGAGTTCTTAGTTTTTAGTTGGCTCGGCAACGTACCAAAGTTGGCTGCCGAGATTTGGGTGGGGGGCTGTGTTTGATTCTGCGTTATTGGTTGGGATGTGTCAATATGGTGGGTAGGAAGGGTCTATCCCAGACTCTTGGGCGAAGGATGTCAGAATCAGGATTGCTGTTTCACGGCTCTCATGCGGGGGGCCGGTTCTCGCTTGCGAGTCACGCTCAACAGCCTGGCATTCTCCCGTGTAGTCGACCGCTGACAGAAGTCATCGACATGACAGAACAGTTTGCGTATACTCATCACTGAGCACCTTTCTTCGCTGGAGAACTTCTATTCTGCCGGCTTGATAAGGAGCTCACTTACTCCGAAGTCAGGTTAAGTATATAATTCCCTTCGACAGTTGGAAGACTGCGCCGCGGTCAAGCGCAACTGCAAGAAAGGAGAGACGGACAATGCAAAAGACCCTGCACATCAGAACGACGGTGTTGCCTGGGGGCAGGATTGAAATTGTGGACCAGGAGCTTCCGGTTGGGGAGTCTGTCAGCGTCGTCGTTCACTCTTCGGTGACTAAGCGGCGGTCTGCGGTTGAAATTCTGAAGGAAGCGCCCGGGCAGCGTCTATTCAGGAGCGCGGAGGAAGTTGAAGGCTACCTCAAGGACGAACGGGCGTCATGGGAAGGTTGACGCTACCGTCTACTGGTCCGGTTTATCTGGATGCCAGCGGTTTTATCTACAGCATAGAGCGCATTGAGCCATACCGCACTTTGCTTGAACCGATGTGGCTGCAGGCACAGGCAGGGCAGTTCAGCATCGTGAGCAGCGACCTGGTCGTTTTGGAAACCCTTGTCAAGCCGCTGCGTGAGGGTGACACGGTCGTCGAGCTGTTATTTCGTTCGTTGTTCGAGGCCAGTGAGGTGAGACTAATCCCGGCCACCCGCCCATTGTGGGAGGAAGCTGCGCGTTTACGTGCCGAGACGGGTTTGAAGACACCTGACGCGCTTCACGCGGCAGCGGCTCTGCACGCCGGATGTACGATCTTTATCACAAATGATGATGATTTTCGGCGTCTAAAGGAGTTGCCCGTGGTTGTCTTGGATGACCTTCTCAGAGAAGAGAACCAAGTTTGACTGTCTGGCCTGTAGGGCTGCTATTGCTAAACGGTGCCACGCCGTCACGATGGCCTCTTTTTTGCGTGTCGCGTCCGCCTCGCCGATGTATCGATAGTCGATAGGGTAGGCCTCGCTCAAGGTCGCGAATTGATTATGGCTGAGTAGTTACGCTGCAACTGAGAACTGAAAGCTGACGACAACAGACTAAGTGAGGTAGATGAGATGACGAATGCAGGGCAGTCGCTGGCCGGGAAGGTAGCTCTGATCACCGGTGGCGGGCGGGGCATAGGGCGGGCGATCGCCATTGCGTTTGCCGGCGCGGGGGCGGCGGTTTGTTGCGCGGCGCGCACTCGGTCGGAGATTGAGGCCGTGGCCGGTGAGATCGAGGCGGCGGGTGGGCAGGCGCTGGCGGTGACTACGGACGTGGCCGACCTGGCATCGGTGCAGAGGGCGGTTGACGAGACGGCGGCGCGCTTTGGCGGCCTGGATATCCTGGTCATCAACGCGGGCGTCTCGCCGGGGCGGAGCGAGGTGGTCGAGAGCGACCCGGCGGCCTGGAGCCAGACGATCGCGATCAATCTGACGGGCGCTTACCACTGCGCGAGGGCGGCCATTCCCCATCTCAAGGCGCGCGGCGGGGGTAAGATCATTACGATTGGGTCGGGGATGGGGCACCGCGGCGCGCCTGGCTCGTCGGCCTACAGCGCGTCCAAGGCGGGGCTGTGGATGTTGACGCGTGTGCTGGGCCAGGAGTTGCGGGGCGACAATATCAGCGTGAACGAGCTGATTCCGGGGCCGGTAAACACGGCGATGATGCCCGGTGCGGACGCGCGCGCGCCCGGCACGTTCGATGGCGAGTGGTTCAAGGAACCGGAGGAGGTGGCGCCGCTGGCGTTGTTTCTGGCCGGCGCGCCGGACGGCGGGCAGACGGCGCAGAGTTTTAGTTTGATGCGTCGGGATAATTAGGTTAAGGGTAACTACTAAGCCTGGATGTTGTCAGGGATAAAGGGTTGGCCAAGAAAGGCGTTGTAGATGGCATCAATTGCGTTGAAGCCATGTTTACGAGCAGTAGAGATATAGGAACGCAGAGCACAGAAGATGTGTGCCCCGTCTTCAGTGCGAAAGCAGCCGGATATCTTCTGTTGGACCTTGATCATGCGTACATCTCGTTCGACCAGGTTGTTGTCAAAAGGGATGCGGAAGTCAAACATGAAGGCTAAGACGCCAGCCTTGTGTTTGTGCAAACGGTCAAGCAGGTTTTTGGGCGGCGACTGTTTGGGTCGGCCGATCGGTTTGCGTTTTGGCTTTGGCGGGGCAGGGTTGTCGGCAAAACCCTCGGCAATGAGCGCATCGTACTCGGCCTCGTAGTAGGCCAGACGGTCTGGCGGCAAGGTCGTATGCCGTGTTGAGGTTGATGCGACTTCGTCTTTGATGTCGCACAACAAGCGCTTCATCTTCTTGGCCCATGCCTGGTCGTACTGTTCGATGATGAAGTTGAGGTCGCGCAGGTGATGGACGTTGCAGAGGCTATGCTGACAGTCGCTAAACTTGAAGTAGGAGCGCCAGTAATCATGCAGAGCAACGCCTTTGAAATGGGGCAGGACGCCTCCGGCTCGCATGCCGATATGCCCGCGTTTGGCATGGACGTGGTACTGGGTCAGTTTTTCTGTGCTGGCCACGTGCAACCACTGCAACCGCTCGACGACACGCATGCCGCTCTCATCGAAATGGACGACAGGAGCAGCGATCAGTTGTTGGCGAATCTGGGCCAGACTCCTCTGTGTGCGCTTGGCAAGTCGGTAAACAGAGGCGAGTATCACCGGCTCCGAAGGCGCATCCCCGTAGAGCGCAGTCAGCAACTCTCTGATGCGGGCGAAAGGGATGAACTGTTGGCTGTAGAGGTAGCAGGCAAACGCCTTCAGACGCAGACCATACTGGGTCGGCTGCGTAACGTGAGAGGGAAACTCTCCCTTTACGCTCGCACCACAGCCAGGACACTGCTTTACTTCCGCCTGATGTTCCGTCACTTCGATGCGGGCCGGCGGAACGTCGAACACCTGCCGTTTCTCTTGCCGCGTGACTGCTTCCGCTCTCAGATCTGTCTGGCAGTGCGGGCAATCCGCCAGCGCATGGACGATGACATGGTCCGGCTCCGCCACCTGCATCAAGGTGCGCCCTTTGTGCCCGCGTTGCCCACCACGCAGCCGCTGGCCAGAGCGGCGCAGACTCTTGCGCCTGCCTTTCTTCGGACCATCGCTGCTCGGCGGCTTGCCGCTGTTGTGACTGTCTTTCGCCAGTTGATCCTGCAACTTCTGGATCAACTCCTGCTGCACTGCCACCTGCTGCTGCAATTGCTGCACCAACTCCTGTTGCGCACCATATTGCTGCTGCAGAACCAGAATCAGCTCGATCAGGCTCTCTCGGTCTATTCGCTCTAGCTGCTCTCGGTCCAACTGGTCCATTTTGCTCATGTCTCTTACTCTACATCAGCCAAGAGCATACGTACATTAGCTCTTTTTCTTTACATAGGCTTAGTAGTTACGGTTAAGGACACCCACGACCGCTGGTTTGGCGCTTTGTAAATCGCCGCTATGACGGCGCTGCTGCTGAAACGGAAGAGTGCCTCGCCGGTTTTGTTACGGTCGGGGCCGTATTTTTGTACGGTCACGTTCGCAATGCGCTGATCGGCGGGGCTTACGCAAGCGAGCGGCGGGTCGCCTGTGACCGGGAGAGCTGAAATGATATTTCAGAAGCCCTTGAAGCATATCAGGGGCGATCGGCTGGGATGTATGACGCGGCGGTCAAGGGTGCGTGGGAGAAACATGAAGCCCGTATGGGCCATAGGTGTTGCTATCGCGCTCCTGTTGACTGTTTCCTGCGGCGCAAGGAGTACAGTCTCTTCAGAGAGCAGTTCGTCTGGCACATGGTCCGTGGTCGCTGTGGACGCTGACGGCGGCGAGGTGGGCGTTGCTCTGGCCACGTGCGTTGCCGGCGACTTCAGGCTTTCCCAATCAGCTGCCGGCGGAGCGGGGAATGAGGCGGGGCGAACGGTTTATCAGGTGTATATCGACATCTCTCTGCTCGGGAATGTCGAACTGGCCCGCCTGCTGCCCGGGCATGGCGTAATTGTGGCCCAGGCGCAGGTGGATTCGGAGAACAGCGACCGGATCGATAGGGCTGCGAGTCGCTTACTGGCCGGCGCTTCTGCTCAGGATGCAGTTGCCGCAGCCATGTCGGGTGACTCCGCGGTGCAGACGAGGCAGTACGGCGTGGCTACGCTGGCGCAGTGAGAGGCGAATTTCACCGGGGATGAGAACTCCGACTGGGCCGGCGGGGTCAGCGGGCCATCCGTTTCGGCGCAGGGGAATATTCTGGTGGGACCGGCGGTGGTCAGCGCTGCGGTGGAAGCGTTTCAAGAGGTTATACAACAGCCGGGCGCAGTCCTGTCTGATGGGCTGATGGCCGCGCTTGGGGCCGGCTCCATGGCAGGGGGCGACAACCGTTGTCCGCGAGAACAGACGGCTCAGTCCGCTTTCCTGGCGGTGGCGGGTAGCGGCGACCAGGGAGACACCTTGAGCCGGTGGCTGACGGTTCCGCCGCAAGATATTGGCGAGGAGAACCCGGTGGCCCTGCTGCGCCAGGCCTATGATAGGGGAGAGTCCTCGCGGGTAGAGGTTAACGGAATCGGAAGCGACGGTTTGCCGCCGTTATTGTGGGGACTGGCTGCGTTGGTTGTGGCCTTTGTGTTGGCCTCAGGTGTGGCTGTGTTTTGGGTTGTGAAGAGACGGAGGCGTCGGAGGCCTTCTCAGGATTGAGCCGCGGCAATTGCCCTACACGCGTTGCAGCCGGGCTCTCACTCATCGGGCGTAGCCGAGAGCGGCCCGGCCTTTTGGCGTCAGCGGACGGGTGGCGCAGAGTTTGGGCCTGATGCGCCGCGATGTTTAGAATCGATGGGTGAGAGAAAAGGCAATTCCAGTCACTCTTCGTGCTTCTTCCCGCATGTCTCCTACTGCGTGGTCTCTGTTTTGGGCCGGAACGCGTTCACAACGCCGCCATCGTGGAAAGCGTAGACGACGCCCTTGTCAGCGGTCAAGAACCTCATTACGCCACTTTCCGTCTCATAGTGGAACAGTTTTTCTCCAGTCACGCTGTCCACACCGAAGATGAGACCCCTATTCGTGCCAAAGTAGACGACACCATCGACAATTCTGGGCGTGTCAACCACACTAATGTCCGTTCCGTAGCGCCAGAGGTCCTCACCGGTCTTTGCATCCAGTGCGTACAGGGGTCCTCGAATGGAGCCGCCGTACAGAACGCCATTGACCAGGAGCGGGGCAGAGAAAATATAGGCCAGTGCGTCACGGTGCCAGAGTTCTTGCCCTGTGTCGACAGCAAACGCGTGGTAGTGACCGTCATGGGAAACCGCAAAAACCACATCATCGGCGACCAGCGGAGCGGCGGTGACCGTACCTACTGTGGCGGCCCGCCAGATAAGCTGTCCGGTGGCGGTGTCTAGCGCGTAGAGGTAATCGGCGTTAGTAGTAAAATAGACCATGCCTTCCTTGGCGCTGAGAGCCCTCAGCCGTTTGTCTGCCGCGTAATTCCATTTCAGCTCTCCTGTAGCGAGATCCAGCGCATATAGTTCGGCCCCGGCATACGAATACAGCACGTTCTGGTCCACCTCACCCAGATATAGAAAGTAAGCATCAAATTGCTTATGCCAGATGATGTTGCCGGTGGAGAGTTCAACTGCAAAGATATGGCCGCCTTCCGTATTAAAGTAGACGACGCCTTTTTCGGCCAAAACATGGTACACGGGGTAGTTGGTTTCATGCAGCCAGAGCAGTTCACCGCTGGCCGCGTCGAGTGCATACATGTTGCCGTCTTCCGAGCCGAAGAAGACGGTGCCACCGACCTGGGCAGGGGAGGCATGCACGTTGTCGCCGGCCCGGAAGCTCCAGAGGCGTTCGCCGCTGTCGGGATGCAGGGCGTGGATGTAGCCTTCCGGCGCGCCGACGTAGACTGTTCCGCCGACGAGTGCGCGTGCCAGGAGAAGTGGTCGGCCGTCCTGGGAGAATTCCGGTTCGTCGGGTCGATAGATCCAGAGAAGCGGGGAATCAGGAGCAGGGGGGAGAACCGGCTTGACTTCCAGAGCGTAAACAAGATCGGAGCCGACGTAGATTCTGCCATCTGCCACTGCCGGGGTGGGTACCGGTTCGTGCCCCACCTGATAGTACCAAAGTCGCTTCCCGCTGACAGCATCCAGCGCGTACAGGACGCCATAGTGGGTGCCGACGTAGACGGTGCCATCCGCCACCACCGGGGAGGAGATCTCGTAATTGTAGGGACTGTAGGACTTGGTCTCGCGACGCCAGAGCAGTTCTCCGTCGGCGGTGTTGAGGGCGTATAGGTACCCATCGACCAGGCTGAAGTAGACAACGCCGTTTGCCACCGCTGGAGATGAGTTGACCCCAAAGATGGCAATAAAGCGCCAGAGCAGTTCACCGCTGGCAGCGTCGAGGGCGTACAGGTGGCCATCCGATGAGCCGATGTAGACGACGCCTTCAGCCACAGCCGGGTTTGATCTCATGATGCCCCCGGTCCATGCCCGCCAGAGCAGTTCACCGCTGGCGGCGTCCAGGGCGTGCAGGTGGCCATCGCCGGAGCCGACATAGACGACGCCTTCAACCACGGTTGGAGAGGATTCGACCGGGCCGGCGGTAAAGTAGCGCCAGCTTAGTTTCCCGCTGTCGCCGTTCAACGCGTAAAGATAACCGTCATTTGCGCCAATGAAGACAATACCATCTACGACCGTGGGGGAGGAAAAGACATCGTCCCCTGCCTCAAAGCGCCAGTTGACCTTTCCGGTGACGGCGTCGAGCGCGTAGATATGGTTGCTGTCATAGTACGTGCCGAAGTAGACCTTCCCATCAGCCACCGCCGGAGTGGAAATCACCCAGTTTCCTGTATCGAAGCGCCAAAGCGACTCGCCGGTGACCGCATCCGCTGCGTATAAGAAGCTGTCTAAACCGAAGTACACAGCGCCATCGCTGAAAACCGGTGCGGTCGTCTCGTGGCCAAACCATTCGCTTTCGAAAGTCCAAAGAAGCTTTGGAAGTACCTTCTCTGCTTGGTCAACTGCCGAGGCAGATGTTTGGGGGGCCTGCACCGTAGTTGTCTCCGGAGCAGTTGGTAGCTCGGCTTCCGGTTGGGGCGAGGCCGGGTCGGCTGCGGGCAGGGCATAGATGTTCCCGTCTCCAGAGCCTACGTAGACGACGCCATCGGCAACCGCCGGAGAGGAAAGTACTTTCCCTTCTGTCCCGTAGCGCCAGACGAGTGTGCCATCGGAAGCATTGAGGGCGTACAGGTGACCGTCATCGGAACCGATATAGGCTACGCCGTCAGCGACTGCTGGAGAGGAGTTCACGGCGTCGTCTGTGGTGTACTTCCAGCGAACGTCGCCACTGCCAGCATCCAAGGCATAGACGTAGTTCAGCCCGGAGCCGATGTAGAGAACACCGTCAGCGACCAAAGGTGAGGAATGGAGGCTGGCCGTCAAGGATGCCGAAGATGAAGAACCGACTGAATCATCGTCGTTTGTCGTGCTGGCCGCAAAACGCCAGCGAAGCTCACTCGTCTCAACATACACGGCGTAAAGGAAGCCGTTGGCAGCGCCAAAGTAGACCATGTCTGCCGTCACTGCAGGCAAGGACGACACCCAACCCCGATAGATTCCATAGTTCCAAATTCGTGTACCGCTCGCTGCGTCCAAAGCGAGCAAGCCATCTTTCGCCATACCGACATAGGCGATTCCCTGTACAACGGCAGGTGAGGAAATGACGCTTTCTTCCGTGTCGTAGCGCCAGCGAAGCACTCCGGTGGCCGCTTCCAAAGCGTACAGACGGCCGTCCATTGAGCCGATAAAGAGGACACCATCCGCAATGGTGGGCGAGGAGTAGAGGGGGCCTTCGGTGGCATAACGCCAGAGCAAATCGCCGCTGGCAGCGTCAATTGCATACACGTTGCTGTCATGGGAGCCGATGTAGACGACTCCCTCGGCTACAGCCGGGGAGGAGATGAAGCCTGGGCCGGTAGCGTAACGCCAGCGGAGCTCGCCAGTCGCGGCGTCTAGGGCGTACAGGTGCCCGTCCATCGAGCCGACATAGAGTACGCCGCCCGACACTGTGGGTGAGGAATGAACAGAGCCGCCGGTGGCATAGCTCCAGAGCGGTTCGACGGGGCCATTCTCGTTTTCGGCCTCCACTGTAGGGCGCTGCGCAGCAGAGATGAAGATGGGCGGTGTCGATTGGCGATGGGCGTATGCCGTGCCAGCAAGAGAACTATACACTGCTAAGGCAGGGACGACCCCTCGCAAGACCTGGCGTATCATGCTACGTAGGCGTTTTGCTTTTGTATACATGAGGGGATCACTCTCTTTGTTTCTGGATGTCTCACGTTCGCCTTCGGGCGTAACGCCAAGGCATTCTGAGGACTGAGAGCAGATTGGCGCGGTCCTCAGGCGGACTGGTTATCGGCAACGCGGATCATCGAGATGTGTCCAAGCTTCGATGGCTTCTACTGAACCTGGCCACGGCCTGACTTGACAGAATGCCAGGGCCGTGCCGATTGGACTGAGACCTTCGGCATAGAATCCGGGGGCGGCTTGACCTGGCGGCGTTGGAGCCGTTACACGAAAGCCATCGATCCGAAATGCAGGATCGACAGGGTGGAAGGGCGTGATGAGGGTGTAGAAGTCCTGGTGAATGGAAAGACCTTTGTCCGGGTACCATAGTTCCAGATTGAGAACGGCTTCGTGGTGGCCAGAGCTGTAGTAGGCGCTGTAGAGCCTTGGTGCGCCCAAGCAGTCGATCACCTGGGTAATGGTAGCGGGGGGATTCCACATTACGTCGAAGCTCTCCAGTCGCCTTTCGATGTTGAAAAGCGCTGAATATGTGACCTGGCGTTGGCTGTGGCTTCCCTGCCACTCAAGTAAGAGATCGCCCGCGGATAAATTTGCAAATCGAAACTGATCCTGTTCACTTGCCCCGGAATTGATCGCAATTGTGGAGACATCGGCGGGGGAATCGACGCCAAAATTGAGCTTTTGCCAAGGGAACTCGGCAAATATATCGCAAGATAGAGGCTTGGGAGTCCCGTACACCTTAAACGACTCCTGGGCCCCGCAGCCTGCCAAGATGGAAAGGAATAGCAGCATACAGGCGACGGGGAGGAGAGGGCGGACAGATCGGCTCCGTGTACGTTTGCGGTTCATTCTTGGAGATGTTGTGCTTCCCCAAAGAATTACCCTGCGAAACAGTTCCATGACTGGCGATCCTCTTGTCGGCGGATAGGACATTGTGGTGTTGCCTGATGGCTTTTTAGAGATTATACCTCTATCGGCATGGTGGCGTTGGCGGCTGTTCGGCAGCCGTGGAAAGAATTACTCTTACGTGCAAAGTGGAAAGCCGTTTCTTCCGGCATTGCTCATTGTGCAGATGCGGCTATGACGCCTGTGTTCCCACGATGCATCGTGTGCGAAACGTCTCAGTTTCACGAGGGACCCACAGTTAGAATTCGAAACGATCAAGGCACAGACACCCACGACCCCTCGTCTGCGGCTTTGTACATCGCCTCCATAACCGCGCTGCGGTAGGCGGCTTCGCGGGGGCCGACGAGCGGGACGGAGGCCCTTGCGGACGCATCTTGCGCGTTGAGCGCGTCGAGGAAGAGGTCGAATGCGTGGGGCCAGGCGGGGGGCAGGTCGGTCCAGGGCTTTTTGCCGTCGGCGCCCTCGAGGTTGACGCTGGTGATGTATAGATCGCTGCGGTTGTGGATGTAGGCGTGGCCCTCGGTGCCGCTGATTTCGGCGGTGATGGGTTCGGCCACGTCGACCCAGGCGGCGGCGAGCGAACCGATTGCGCCGCTGCTGAAATTGAAGAGCGCTTCGCCGGTCTCGTCACAGTCGGGGCCGTACTTTTCCAGCACCACATTCAGGGTGGCGGTGACTCTGTCGACATCGCCCAGAATCCACAGCATCAGATCGAGGGCGTGCGTGCCGAGGTCGCCGAAAGCGCCGACACCGGCCTGCTGCAGGTCGGTCATCCACAGGTAGTCGGGCGTGAAGATATCGCGCATGGCGCCGGAATGGCAGTTGATGAAACGGGCGCGGGTGATCTGGCCGAAGACGCCCTGTGCCACGAGATCCTTGAGGGCCTGGTGGACCGGGATGCCGCGGCTGAAGTAGCCGGTCTGAAAGAGGACGCCGGCCTGTTCGATGGCGGCGGCCATGCGGTAGGCGTCCTGCGCGGCGATGCCGAGCGGCTTTTCGACGAACATGTGCTTGCCTGCGGACGCGGCGGCGGTGACGAGCGGCTCGTGCTGGTCGGTTTCGGAGCAAATGATGACGCCGTGGATGGCGCGGTCGTTCCAGATGGCGTCGACGTTGTCGAGGGCGGGCGCGCCGAGCTGGTCGCTGCAGGTTTTGGAGCGAGCCGGGTCGCGGTCCCAGACGGCGACGGTGTTGACATCGGCGCGGGCTTGCAGGCGCTTGATGAAGCCGGGTGTGTGGATATGGGCGCAGCCGACGAGTGCTATGTTTGCCATGAAGAGATTCTCCGGGTGAGTGTTTGGCTGCCGCTGCGGCCAGCAGTTGGGACGGTTGGCGGCAGCGGGTCAGAGCAGTTCTGGGCGCCCGATTGGGCGCGCGTCCTTAGTGTAGCGGATCGGCGGGTAACGCGCTATCGCGCGGCCAGGTTGCGCGTGTCCGGGGGAATGATGGCGACGCTGGCGGGGCTGGCATAGGGGGCATGTTTTGCGGGCGCGGTCGGGAGTGATAGCATCAGTTTTGCGGCGCGCAGGCGGAACAGCGTGGCAGGGCAGTCCTCTATTCAAATAGATCGGATTTCAGACAAATAGGAAGAAGGGAACAGTGGCTGACAGCCGTCCAATATTGGCAATAACGTTAGGCGATCCGGCCGGCATCGGGCCGGAGGTGGTTCTGAAGGCATTGCAGCATGGGGAGGTGTTCGCGGCGTGCCGGCCGCTGGTGATTGGCGACCGGGGGGTCCTCGACAGGGCGGCGGCGTGGCTGGATGTCGGGCCGCGGTATGAGCGCATTGTTGATATTGGCGGCGGCAACTATGAAGAGGGGATGGTGCCGCTGCTGGATCTGGCGAACGTCGAGCTGGCTGAGGCGCCGGTGGGGGAGGTGAGCGCGGGCGCGGGGCGGGCCGCGGTGGAATATGTGATGCGCGCGTGTGACCTTGCGATGGCGGGGCAGGTGGAGGCGGTGGTGACGGCGCCGCTGAACAAGGAGGCGATGCACCGGGCCGGCTTTCTGTACCCCGGTCATACCGAGCTGCTGGCGGAGCGCACCGGGGCTGAGCGGGTGTCGATGCTGCTGGTGGGGCCGAATCTGCGGGTGGTGCATGTGAGTACGCACGTTGCGCTGGAGGAGGCGATCCGCCGGGTTACGCCGGCGCGGGTGCTGGAGGTGATCGAGCTGGCCTACCGCTCCTGCCGGATGCTGGGAGTCGAGGCGCCGCGGATTGCGGTGGCGGGGTTGAACCCCCACGCGAGCGAAAACGGGCTGTTTGGCGTGCAGGAGGCGGAGCAGGTCGAGCCGGCTATCGAAATGGCGCGGGCGCGGGGCTGGACGGTCTCTGATCCGCAGCCGCCGGATACGGTCTTTTTGCGGGCGACGCGGGGCGAGTACGACATTGTCGTGGCGATGTATCACGACCAGGGTCATATTCCGATGAAGCTGCTGGCCTTTGACAGCGGCGTAAACGTGAGTATTGGACTGCCGATAATTCGGACTTCCGTGGATCACGGCACGGCATTTGATATCGCGGGGACGGGAAAGGCCAGCGAGGAGAGTATGCTGGCGGCGGTGCGCGTGGCGGTGACGATGGCGAACAGCAGTGGATAGTGGTTAGTGGGGCTTTATGCTAGTTAGTGTTTGAAAAAAGTCCCCTGGTGAGATAACTTTGGAAGTCTCGAACAACCAAGGTAGCTCACCAGGAGGACCGATCGAATGATAGCCCACTTTGACGATTTCTGTCTATGCGTGTATGTGCTCGTTGACGACATGTGCAAGGAATTGGAAGAACATTTGAGACGACCGGGGCCGGAGCCTGAGTGTAGCGACAGTGAATTGATCGCGATTTGTCTCATCGGCGAATGTGTGGGATGGGATGTGGAAACAGAGTTACTCAATCATATGCAGGCACATCGGGATAAGTTTCCGATTTTGCCGGAGCAGAGCCGTTTCAATCGGCGGCGATGTAACTTGATGGGGGTCATCAATGAAATGCGACGCATGATGTTGGCCAGGACGGAACTCTACAGGGACGTGCATTGTGTAATCGATAGCCTGCCTATTCCTGTGGTTCAATTCCATCTGGCGCCACAAGCGCGCGCCAAATGGTCCGATTGGGGGGCCGATTTTGGGCCCGTTCCCTCCAAGAAGATGATGATCTTCGGTTTCAAGCTGCATATGCTGATCACGATGGGTGGCCTCATTATCGACTTCGAGTTAGCTCCGGCTAACGAACGCGACTTGGCTGTCGGTCGCGAACTCCTTGCAGAACACGACAACCGCATCGTCATCGGCGACAAGGCCTACGTCAGTGCACCGGCAGCTGAGGAACTCTGGCAATACAATCGCATCCGTCTTCTCACCAAGAAGCGCAAAAACCAGAAAAAACAGATCCCGGCACACCTCTCTCGCCTCTACGACTCGGTCCGCCAAATCATCGAAACAGTCACCAGTCAACTCAACGCACAGTTCTCGATTGAAACCAACCACGCTCACACGCTCAGAGGCCTTTGTGCACGCTTATACACAAAATTGACCGCACATACCCTCTGCATTTATATCAACCGCCTCTTGGGCGTACCTGACTATCTGCAAATCAAGCAATTGGCCTTTCCCAACTAGCATAAGGCCCTAGTGGTTAGTGGTTAGTGGTTAGTGGTTAGTGGTCAGTAAAGGCCGCCAGGTCGCTGGCCACCACTGATAACTGGTGTTCGCGGCGCGGTGGCGGGATCTGCGTTATCGGCGTGATGCTGGGATCGGGGCGCGTGATGGGCTGGCGGGGCGTGTTTGGCGGTATCACACACACGCTGGCGCCGCGACGTGACTGGTTTTGGACGGGGGCGTTGCGGGGGCGGAGCCCCTGCACAAGGGAGGGCGCTTGCGGCCGGCCACAACTGCTTTACACGCTGCTGGCGGGGACCAGCAACCGGCCCTGGGCCAGGAGATTGACGCCGTCAGCCGGGATGTGTATGATATTTCGAACAATCCCCTCTCCACGACCGAGTGGGATCAACCGCGGCGGCGCGTTGCGGGAATGCGCTTTTCTCGCAGCAACGACTCAGGACACCGAATATGATGCGTATTCTGAGGAAATGGGGTGTGATCGTAGCGGTTGTCGTGGTGTGCGCGGTGGTCGCCACGTTTGGCCAGACGAATAACGCAATCGCTAACATCAGGGAATTGCGTCAGACCCTTCGTCTGCGCCTGGAGCCCGACAATGTCGACGCCTACATCAGTCGGGGCAATGCCAAGTTCGAACGCGGCCAATATCAGGACGCCATCGCCGACTATAACCAGGTTCTCCAACTCCAGCCCGACAATGCCTCCGGTTACGACCATCGGGGCTTTGCGAAGTTAGTGCTGGGTCAATTCGAGGATGCCATCGCCGATTATGACCAGGCACTCCAACTGCGGCCTGACCTCGCCGCCGCCCACACCCATCGGGGCTTTGCAAAGCTAGAGCTTGGTCAATTTCAGGAAGCTGTCGCCGACACAGACCAAGCTCTCCAACTGTGGCCCGACGATGCATTCGCCTACGTCATTCGAGGCGAGGCCAAGGTCTGTCTAGGTCAATACCAGGATGCCATCGCCGACTTTAACCAGGCCCTCCAAATCCAGCCTGACGATGCCAGCGCCTACGTAGGTCGGGCCAATGCCAGGACCTACCTTGGCCAATACGAAGACGCCTTCGCCGACTTGGACCGGGCTCTGCAACTCCAGCCCGACAATGCCCGCGCCTACCTCGTTATGGGCGGTACCAAGACTCACCTTGGTCAATACGATGACGCCTTCGCCGACTATGACCAGGCACTCCGGCTCCACCCCGACTATCCCGTTGCCTACGTCAGTCTGGGCCATGCCAAGGCACACCTCGGTCAGTACCAGGATGCCATCGCCGACTTTGACCAGGCTCTCCAGTTGCGGCCCGACTATCCCGCTGCCTACGTCGGTCTGGGCCATGCCAAGGCACACCTCGGTCAGTACCAGGATGCCATCGCCGACTATGACCAGGCTCTCCAGTTGCGGCCCGACTATGCCAGAGCCTACTTTTTTCGGGGCCGTGCCAAGGTTGAGCTTGGTCAATACCAGGACGCCATCACCGACTATGACCAAGCTATCCAACTCCAGCCTGAGAAAGCCAGCGGCTTTGTCAGGCGGGGTATTGCCAAGGCCCACCTAAGTCAATACCAGGATGCCATCACCGACTTTGATCAGGCTCTCCAACTCCAGCCCGGTAATGCCAGCGCCTACCACAATCGGGTCCTTGCCAAGCTCAACGCAGGCCAAGACCGGAACCCCATGCCCGACTATGACCAGGCTCTCCAATTCCAGCCCGACTCCGCTGCCAGCTACTAGGGATCGTTGGCTCTTTCCTCGAGAAGGACGAAATCCGGGTACTCCCGGGTTTAGAACCATGCCACAGTAGACGAACAAAGCCTTGAGTTTCACGAGTCGCCTACAAGAGGGGCAATCACGAAAGCAATCAGGTAGGGGCACCCACAAGGGGTGCCCCTACCTGATGTAACTGTCAACGATCCCTAGTAAGGCGGTGACTCATGGGGGGTTCTGGAAAGTGTCAAACACTTGGCCCAGGCGACGGATGCCCTCTTCGATTTCCGGGATGCTGTAGTGGGCGAAGCAGAGGCGCAGGCAGTGGTCGAGGCCGCCGACGCTGGAGCAGCGGGGACCGGGTAGGAAGCCGACTTTGGCGCCGGCGGCGGCATCCAGTAGCGCGGTGGTGTCGATGTTGTCGGCGCAGGTGAGCCAGAAGAAGAAGCCGCCGGCGGGCACGGTCCAGGTGGCACGGTCGCCGATGTGCTTGTGCAGGGCCGCGTCCATGGCCTCGACCCGCTGCCGGTAGGCGCGGCGCAACTCCTCCAGATAGTCCTTCTGCCCGCCCCCTTCCAACGCAACCCGCACCAGATTGGATGTGAAGTGGTTGAGTCCGCCGCCGCTGTCGACCAGGCCGCTGGCGGCGAATTGACGCGTCAGCTGTGCGGATGTCTGCACCCAGCCGAGGCGCAGGCCGGGCGCAAGGATCTTTGAGAATGAGCCGAGGGAGAGCACCCTGCCGCTGTCTGCATGGGCGGCGAAGGGCGGCGGCGGCGGCGATCCGAAATCGAGGAGATGATAGACTTCGTCGGCGACGATCAGGAATTCATGCTCCTCTGCCAGGGCGAGCAACTGCTGGCGGCGGTTGTGGGGAAGGGTGCGGCCGGTGGGGTTCTGGTAGGTGGGGATGGTGTAGAGAAGGACGGGGCGGTGGCGGGTGAGGGCGTCTGCGACGGCAGGCAGGGACAGGCCGTGCTCATCGGTTGGGATCGGCACGGCGTTGAGGCGGTGATCCTCCTGGAGGATGCGGAGGGCGAGAAAGTAGCTTGGCTCTTCGACGAAGACGGTGTCGCCGGGGCGGGTGAAGAGGGTGCAGACCAGGTTGAGGGCCTGGGATGCGCCGGCGGTGATCATCAGCTGCTGCGGATCTACGGCGGCGCGGTAGCCGCGCCTGAGGAATTCGGCGAGCGCCCAGCGGAAGCGGCCGTCCCCCTGGGGGAAGCCGTAGTTGAGCAGCTCGGTGTCGCCTTCGGCGAAGCGTTCGGCGGCGACCTCGCTCATCAGGGCGTGGGGCAGGAGTGCGAAGTCGGGCTGGCCGATGCCAAAGTTGATGCTGTCTGCGCTGCGGTCGACTTGGGTCGAGCGATCGTACATGGCAGTGGAGCCCTGTTGATCGGGATTCGTCGTCATTTGTTGCGTTCTGTCTTGATTGCGACAGAAGTAGAGTGTCTCGCCATTTCGAAAGGTACGTCCGGGTGACGGCTTATTCTCCCATGAAGGTAGCGGTCGCGCCCAATACCTCGTCATCGTTCTTCAGGTCAATGGAGTGGACTATGGTCCATTCTCCGTGGAGGCCTTCCGGGGTGACGGCAGTCGGCAGTCGCTCCTGGCCGCGCAGGACAGTGACAACGGTTTCGCCGTTCACCTCCTGAATGGCGGAGGTGGGGACAAGCCAACGGTCATCAACCAGTTCATTTCTCAGGGTCGCTACAGCTGACATTCCCGGCAATACTGAGGCCAGATCGTTATCGAGAAGTCGTATGGTGACCGGATAGTTGATAACACCGCTTTGGGTCTTGTTGAACGGATCGATGCGGCTGATCTCACCGGCAAAGGTTTCGTCGGGAAAGGCGTCGATGACGACTTCTACGGGGCGGCCGCTCTCGATCCTGGGGATGTCGACTTCAGCCACTTGTACGGTCAGTTCGAGGCGGCCGGGGTCGGCAAGCGTGGCGACAACGGTTCCCGACGAGACTTTCGTTCCCGGGGCGGCATCGAGGGTCAGAACGGAGCCGGTGATGGGGGCGGCCATCTGGGCGGCGGCCAGGTCCTGCAACGCTTTCTGCAGGTCCAGCTCCGCCTGTGCGACGCTCAGTTTCCCCAGTTCCAAATCGATTTCGTCGGCGCTGGTGAGGAGCCGACTGAGCCTGAGTTGGGAGGAGGCCAGGTCGATGCGGGCCTGCTCGACTGCGCGCTTCAAGTCTTCCTGGTCCAGCGAGAGAAGGGGGTCGCCGGCGGTGACGGTGTCGCCGACTTCGACCAGTACCTCACTGACGAAGCCATCGATGTGTGCAACTACCTGGGCTTCTTCGATGAGGTTGATGTTGCCGGCAGCCTTCAACTGGCCGATTGAGGCGTCCGCCGGCCGGATGCGGGTGGTTACTGCGCTGCCTTCCAGTTCGGACAGATTCCCGGCCCGGGCCGCGTCCGAGGTTTGGAAGAGGCGAAGATAGGCGGCGACGGCAGAGGCCGCAGCTATAAGGACGATAACAGTGAGCAAGAGATGCCTGCGGTTCATTGGGATGCTCCTAGTAACTACTAAGCCACAGTGGTTGACCAGCCAGTCATCCTTGGAACCATTCAGGCTCTTGGTGACGCAACCGGTGTACAGCCGCCGCCATGCTCGCCAGCCGACACGTTGCGAAGAATGCACACGGTCGGTGAGAGATGGTTTTGTAGGGGGGCGTTGCGGGGGCGCAGCCCCTGCACAAGGGAGGCCGCTTGCGGCCGACCGCCCAAAATACAACATTGAGGGGAGAAAAAAACACTTTTGGTCCCCTCGTTCAGGTTTACGAATCAGTTGCGGCTGAGTAGTTACTGCTCCTATTGACCGAAAGCGTATGGCAGCCTGCTGCATCCGGGCCGGGTCATGGGCAAGTCACTCCGAATTGCGAGGCGGCGGGCCCTGGGATTTGCGCGCAGGTCGCGCCGAGCACGGGTTGGGCTGCCTTGCTGTCACTCATGGCGCAAGGCCTCGATCGGGTCCAGCCGGGTGGCGCGTATGGCCGGGTAAAGACCGAAGAGAAGGCCGCAGACGGCGCTGACGCTGAGAGCGGCGGCCAGGGAGCCGGGCTCGATGAGCACGACCAGTGGGAAGTCCGGGCTTGAGAAGCTCTTGACGACTTCAGCCAGGCCGTAGCTGATGGCGATCCCTATGAGGCCGCCAACGAGTGTCAACATGAGCGCTTCAGCCAGGAACTGAAGAAGGATGTCGCGGTTGTGTGCGCCGACGGCTTTGCGCAGGCCGATTTCGCGTGTGCGTTCGGTAACGGAGACGAGCATGATATTCATAATGCCGATGCCGCCGACCAGGAGGCTTATGGCGCCGATGCCGGCGAGGAAGGCGGTCAGGGTGGCGGCAACGGAGTTGGCCCTTTCGAGCAGCCAGGCCTGATTGTCGATGGTGAAGTCATTGGGCTCGTCTTCAGTGAGGATGCGGCGCAGGCGCAGGGTCTGTTCGACCTGTCTGGCGGCGGCATCGAGGCGTTCGATGCTTACGGCGTTAACGTGGATAGCTGAGACGGTGTATTCACCGCGATGGCGGTGGGCGGTGAAAGGGGGTCGCAGGCGATCCTGAGCCACTGCCAGAGGGATGATTGCACTGCCGTCCAAGTTGCCGAATCTGCCCCAGCCTTGCCTCGCGAGCACTCCAACGACGGTATATGGCTCGCGCTCGATGCTCAGGCTTTGTCCCATTGCGTCGGTGCCCGCAAACAGCCTTTGGGCCACATCGGCGCCGATGACAACGGATTTGGTCCTTTGCGCAATTTCGTTTTCGGTGAGAAAGCGTCCGTGGGCCAGTTCCAGACTGTGGATCGCGGCATAGGCGGCGGTCGTTCCCACTACCTCTATAAAACTGGTGTTTTTGCCAGTCCCCAGACGGATATAATGTTTGTAGAGAGGGACGGCCTGGACTATATCGGGATGAAGGGAGCGGTCGGAAAGGGCCGCAAAGTCGGCCATCGTGAGCGGCCGAGCGGATGTCCAGGTTTCGTCGGACAGCGTGCCGGATTCGACGATGAGAAGAGTGAGGCCCTCGCTGCCGATCTGTTGCATGATGTCGGCCGACGCGCCGCGGCCGATGCCCAAGGTCGTCAGAACGGAGGCCACGCCGATGATGACGCCCAACATTGTCAGAAAGGACCGCAATTTGCGGACGGCGATGTTTTCGACGGCAAGCGGGAAGTATTTCAGCAGCCTCACTTCGGGTCTCCTCCGGCCCGGTTGCTGGCAGCCATTCGAGATATTTATTTCACGGCGCGGCAGCGGGCGCTGGCCGCCGTTCGTCGGATATGACGGCACCGTCGCGAAGGGTGATTATACGCCGGGCCCTGGCCGCGATCTCGCGGTCGTGGGTGACGATCAGCAGTGTCAGTCCTTCAAGGTGTCGTTGCTCGAAAAGAGCCATAACCTCTTCACCGGTTTGCGTATCGATTGCGCCGGTTGGCTCGTCGGCGAGAAGGAGGGAGGGGCTGTTGACGAGGGCGCGGGCGATGGCGACCCTCTGGCGCTGTCCTCCTGACAGCTCTTCCGGTCTGTGCTCGGCTCGATCGGCCAAACCAACCTGTGCGAGGGCGTCCAGGGCGCGGCGGCGCGACTCTTTACGGGAGACACCGGCATAGAAGAGGGGCAGTTCCGCCTGGCGGCGGGCGGTCGCACGCGCCAGAAGATTAAACTCCTGGAAGACGAACCCAATCTCTTTGTTCCTCAGGGTGGTGCGCTGTCTGTCGGTCAGTTCGACAGCGTCCTGTTTGCGGATGCGATATGTACCCTCGGTGGGCCGGTCGAGCAGGCCGAGGATATTCAGAAGGGTACTCTTGCCGGAGCCGCTGGTGCCAACGACTGCTACGTACTCACCCTGTTCGATGGTAAGAGAGACGTTATTGAGAGCATGGAGCGCCGTCCGGCCGATGCGGTAGGTCCTGGTCAGGTTGCGAATATCGATCAGGGGCGATGGGCCAGTCATAGGCCGATACTCTGTGTTATTTATGCGAAACAGCGCGGGCGAAGGCCGGGCTTGGGCGCGTCAGATGGTTGCGGCGGTCCAGGAAGTATAAGCCGTTTCCTTTTGATGACCTATACGAAGAAAGCAGTGGAGAGTTTCGCGTCGTTTTTGAGACGGGGAAGAGGTTGGCCGAGCAGGTGGGAAGGGAGGTACGCCTGGGGGTGGAGGGGGCTGGCCATTGGGCAGTTCCAAGTGCTGCGACGGGCTTTCGGAGGGGCGCGAAAACTGCAGGCAGCCTTGGATCACAGCCGTTACTTGACCGCTGAACAGACCCTGGCGGCCGTTAGCCAGCAGACCCCGGGGTCCACTGGTTTTATTGGCCGCTAACAAGCTGATAAAGGCGAGTACGGTTCAGATATTCTCATCGAGCAGCTTGATGCGTTTGCTGCCGATGACGGAAATTGTCTCCCGGTCGAGCAGTTTTATGCGCTTGCGTCCGATTTCGATCAGGCCGCGCGCTTTGAGGTCGTTGAGGACCTGGGTGGCCGTTTCGCGGTAGGTGCCGATGCTTTCGGCCAGGTCCTGGTGGGTGAGGCCGGTTACTTCGTCGGACTGCTGTTCGTCAGAGAGGCGCAGGAGCAGATTGGCCAAGCGGGCAGGGATGCCTTTGAAGGCCATGTTTTCGAGGCTCTCCTCGGCCTCTTGCAGGCGTTGGCCGGTGATCTCGAGGATGCGGAGGGCGACCTGAGGCTTGCTAAGGATGAGCCGCTCCAGGTCGGTGCGGCTCATGACACAGATCAGGCAGTCATCGATGGCTTCGGCAAAGGTGTTGTGCATTTTCGTGCCGAGCAGGGCCATCTCACCAAAAAGAGTATGGGGGCCAAGGGTTGTTATGACCAGTTTTTTGCCTTCAGGGCTGATGCGATAGAGCTGCACGCGGCCTTCCTTCAATATGAAGAGGACTTCGCCCGGCTCCTCCGGGCGGTAGAATACCCGCCCCTTGCGCACAGTGCTCATCGTCGTAATGCGATTCAACTCTTCCATTTCTCTAGATGTCAGGTCCTGAAAGACCATCAGTTCGGAGAGGAACTTCATCTTTTCCGCGGGTTGCAGGGCGGCGGACATCTTCATGATCGTCATTTTAGGTCTCTCCTCGCCCGCCGCGGGTCTGGCATGTGCGGCGGCCCCGGTTCGCGGTCGTCTTTTTGGTGTAAGTTCATTATACGCGTAGAGGCAAAATAATCAACCTTTTTTGGCGCTCTCCTCCCGATTTTGGTAGAATGCGGGCATGAATTTGCGCTCTCCCCGGCGATCTTTGCGACAAACTGTTTCGACCGCGCCCCTCTCGAACAGGGGCGCATTTGGTGCTGGCGCCCGGCATGGATCGGTTCCGAAGCGGACCGGCGGATTGGGCGCGCTGCGTCGCACGCTTGGCTCGTACGGCGGTCTCAGCATTCTGTCCATTCTGGCGCCGGTTGTGATTCTGATGTCGTGCAGTCGTGTGGCGGTGCCCGGACCGGCGGTCCCGGCGGGGGGGACAACGGCAGGCGGCGGGCAGATGGCAGCGGCCGTGGGGACGCCGGTGGCTGAAGAGGGCGCCTCCCTGGCCCCGAATAGCTTGAGAATGGCGGTTCGCGCCAACACGGCGGGCGGTGAGCGGGTTGCGGTCGGGGCTGACGGCGCGGGCAAGGGGCAAGCGGGCAAGTCTCTGATCGCGACAGCGGCGGAGACGGCCACACCCGAAAGCGAGGAGCCACCGCCACCGCCGCCGGCGGGACTGGAAGGACAGATCGTTGGCGGCGAGAAGGCTGCGCCGGGCGCGTGGCCGTGGATGGTCGCTATCAAGGCCTTTACCGAACCGGGCTACCACACTTTCTGCGGGGCGTCGCTGGTGGCATCAAGTTGGGTGCTGACAGCCGCCCACTGCGTTGTAAATGCCTCGCCGGAACAGATTGTTGCGACAGTTGGCGACTACAGGCTCGACAGCGGCCAGGGACAGGAAGTGGGGGTTGACCGCATCGTCTTGCATCCTCGCTACGGATTCGACTTTGCCCACGACTTTGCCCACGACCTCGCGCTGCTGCATCTGACAGAGCCGGTAGAGGCCGAACTGGTCACGCTGCTGGCGGATGACACTTTGCAGCTGGCCGCGCCGGGCACGCTGGGCACGGTGATCGGCTGGGGCGCGCTTTCGGAAAGCGGTGATGAGGGCTGGCTCTCGTATGATTTGCAGCAGGTGGAGCTCCCGATCGTGTCGGAGGAGGAGTGCACAAACTCGATGGGCAGGATGATCACCGAGAATATGCTGTGCGCCGGATACAGCGAGGGAGGCAAGGATGCCTGCCACGGCGACAGCGGCAGCCCGCTGGTGGTGCCGGACGGGGAAGGCGGCTGGCAGCTGGCGGGGCTTGTGAGCTTTGGCATAGGCTGCGCGCGGCCGTCGTTTTACGGTGTGTATACGCGGGTAAGCCAATATCATGACTGGATTTTGGCGCAGATCATCCGGGAGGAGACGGCGGAGGAGCGTGAGCCGACCGTACTCATGCTGCCCGCTGTGTACAGCGACGCGGCTGTGATTTTGCTGCCAAGCGTTCACAATGGGCCGATCGAGCAGCCGACACGCAATGTGCCCGGTAAACCGCCGCCTATTCCCGACGGTTGGATACGGAAGGTACAGGTGCCGATTCTGATGTACCACTATGTGAGCGTGCCGCCGGCCGGGTCAGATGTTTACCGGCAGGACCTGTCGGTAAGTCCCGACCGGTTCAGAAGTCATCTGCAAGCCCTGAAAGACGGGGGGTATACGGCGATCAGCATGTACGAGCTTGTAGAACACCTGAATCAGGGCACGCCGCTGCCGGAGAAGCCGGTCATTCTCACTTTTGACGATGGCTATCGCGACAATTTCGAGAACGCGTTTCCGTTGTTGCAGGAGTTTGACATGACGGCGATGTTTTTTGTGGTGACGGACTATATTGACGCGGGAAATCCGTTCTATCTGTCGTGGGATATGGCGCGGGAGATGCAGGCCGGGGGGATGTACATCGAGTCGCATGGGCGCAATCACGCGAGTTTGCGGAATCGGAACGATGATTACCTGGTCTGGCAGGCGCTGGGGAGCGCGGAGACGATCGAGTATGAGCTGGGAGTACGGCCGCGTTTCATCACATACCCGTTTGGGCATTTTGACAACAATACGATCCGTATTTTCGAGAGCGCGGGTTTCTGGGGAGGCGTGACGATCAATCCGGGAGCGACGCACTCGACTGACAATCCGTACCAGTTGAAGCGGGTGCGGGTGCGGGGGACGACGACGCCGGCGGAGTTATTGTATTTGTTGGAGTTGGATTGGTGAAAGGGCGGTTTTTGGTAGTCAGTTTTTAGTTTTTAGTGGCATTTTCCGGTGCTCTCGATGCCGACGGTCTCTTCGAGCTCGGCCATCATGGCCTTGTAGCCCTCCTCGGTGCGGAAGTCGTAGCCGGCGACCAGTGCGTGGCAGGTGTCGAGACAGACGCGGACGCGCTCCTTTTTCCTCCACCAGTTCGATAATCTGGTCAGCGTGAAGGTAGGGTGTGAGATCAGCTTCACGCGCTAATTCTTCAGGCCGCAGCCGCTGCGTGCGCCGGAGGAGATGTGGGCTGATGTAAGGGCGCTGGAGCAGGAGGCGGAGGGGTTGTTGGGGGAGGTTGGGGGAGGGGCGGCTGGTGTCAAATTGAACTCACTTTGAAATTGAGCAGGATAGACTGGCGCCAACTGGCGTTGGGAACGGTTCAGTTTCCGGCGATTCCCGTAAAGGTCCACCTCCATCCAATGCGTGACCGATAATGGGCGGTGAAGTGAAGACACCGGTCTAATTCTATTCAGGAGAAACGAGAGCATGACCGAATCGATTGCTCGTGCGGTTGAGCAAATCAAGAGCACTGGCCTCTTGCGCAGCCTGGACGAATCCGCCACCAAACAGGGGGTGGTTCTGAGACTGCTCCACCTTGCCGGATGGAATACTTTCGACGTTTCGGAGGTTGTCCCAGAGTACACGGTTGGGACCCGCCGTGTAGATTTTGCGCTCCGGCCAGGTACAGCCAATGCCGTATTCATAGAGGTCAAACGGCCCGGCGAAAACCTGGAGAGCCACCAGCAGCAGCTATTGGAGTATTGCTTTCAGGAAGGGACAGAACTGGCTGTGCTGACCAACGGACGGACATGGTGGCTCTATTTGCCTTTGCAGCGGGGGAATTGGGACCAGAGACGGTTCCTGACCATTGACCTCGAATCCCAAGATCCCTCCATTATTGAGCAACGGTTCGTGGAGTACCTATCCCAGGAAAAAGTGATTAGCGGCCGGGCGGTGAGTGACGCTGAGAATTCGGTGCGGTCGCAGCAGCGAGCAGAGATTATCGATAAGACCATTATCGAAGCCTGGAACCAACTCGTCGAAACTCCCGATGAAATTCTGGTTGACTTAATCTCGGAGACTACTGAGCGCATTTGCGGAATGAAGCCTGAACCGGAGGTGGTTAAGCATTTTCTGTCACGGCGCGTCGGTGCCCGGCTGGTGTTAAATCAAAAAGTTAATACTTCTGCAGCGAAGCAGGCGCGCAGGGGAGGGCAGGGCTCCACGCTTCCGATCACTCTGGATCCGCAGGACTCCGCAGACTTCTTGGAGGCTTTGCTACGCACTAAGGAGGCGTGGCTTGAAGAGTCCCACAGCGACGGCCGCAAGGAGTTTCACCGTTGGGACGCCTCACGCATGCAGCGGTCATCGAATGTGATAGGCAACCTCAGAAGCAAGACGCGTTATCGACAGGGAAAGTGGCAGGAATTAGGGATCGTCAGCCTACGAGCAAGCATTGAACGTCCGACAAGCGAAGACGCATGATGTCACCATGTGCTAATGTAAGAACCAGGCGAGGGGAGCCCTTACCGATGCATGACGATGCCGATGTGTCAGGCCAGGGGGTGACAGCGCAATGGAAGACATTGCGATTCTTGAAAGAAAATTCGTTGACAAGAAGGCGGCGGAGTACCGCAGCAGAGGTTATGAAGTAGAGGAAAACTGCCAGCTGGATTTCCTGCCCGGCTACCGTGCTGACCTGGTCGTGCGTAAAGGTGTGGAAACCCGAGTCATTGAAGTCAAGTCCAGGACTTCGTTGGCAAGGTCACCCAGAATGAAAGAGCTGGCGGAAATTTTGTATGAAAAGCCTGGCTGGAGCTATGACCTGCTGCTCGTAGGCGAACCGGAGAAACTGGAGTCGCCGAAGGGCGCGCAGCCATTTGCTGAAGAGGAGATCCGTCGGCGTCTTGCCGAATCGGAGGAAGTTCTTGCGAAGGGTTCAGTCGAGGCCGCCTACTTGTTGGCCTGGTCGGCTTGCGAGGCAACGATCCGGAATCTGACCGAGGCCGCCGAGATCTCCATCACGCGCGTGACCACGGCGTCATACATCCTCGACATGGCGGTCATGCACGGCATCATTTCGCGCGAGGACCACGACTATCTGACCGACATGATGAAGTATAGGAACGCAATTGCTCACGGTTTTGATGTCAACGGATTCAGCGACGAAAAGGTGACTGAGTTGATCGAGGTTGTTGTGCGGCTGCTGGATTCGGAGCCTGAGCTGGCGTGAAGGGGGGTGACAGCGGTTTCGGAGCGGCGTAATTCTCGCGCTGTTAAGGTTTTACGGCTTTAACTTTAGTAGGGCACCCCACTATTCAAGTAGGTTTCATAGCGGTTGATTCTTGTGCCGCGGGGCGAATCCGGCGGCTGCTAGCTTCGCGCGCGGGACGGAAGGGCAGCGAGGGAGCGGTTATATTAACGGTAGCCTTTAACATGGCTGGGAATTGCTTCCATATTAACGGCAGCCTTTAATATAGAAGTTTAAGTGTGTTATGGGGCCTTATGCTAGTTGGGAATGGCCGGTTTCTTGATTCATAAGTGGTCATGTTCGCCCAACAGGCGGTTGATGTAAATGCAGAAGGGATGTGCAGTCAACTTAGTGAAAAGGCGCATACATAGACCTCTGAAAGTGTGAGCGTGGTTAAGACTCGTTGACATTTCGGTCTGGCCATATGCGTGTAGCGGCAAGATGCAGGAAAGCCATATATCGACGTGCAAGTTTTTGTGACGGGTGAAAATGCGTCGATACCATACTAGTGTGTCACACCAGGAGGACCGGTCGAAAGACATTGCACTTTGACGACTTCTGTCTATGGGTGTATGTGGTCGTTGATGACATGTTCAAGGAAGTGGAAAAGCAAGTGAGGCGAGCGGGGCGAAGACTCGCGGATTTGGTACGCCGCGGACGAGGACGGAGAGGGCGAAGGGTTCCGGTCCTGTCGCCAGGCGAGTGACCCGCGTTGCATACTCAGGAGGTCGGGAACGGAGTCCTCGATGTGGGCATTTATCAGAACATTTACGTGGGGAAGCAGCCTCTTGAGTCACCGACTGCCTTGCCCGAACCGGGCTTCGTCATCCTGTGCGTCGAGCGCCCTCGGTCGGTCGAGATCGATTCCCGGGCGGGGGTGTGCGCCCCGCACGGTTACCAGCCGGAAGGGAGGCGACTCCGACGGTTCGCGACACTTCAGAACGTCCTTCAACGTCTCTGCGATAAAGGCACTGACGCTGATGCCGCGGGCTTCGGCCGCGCGACGCACCTGCTTTGCAAGCTGGTCGTCAAGGGAGATAGTGGTTCTCATGATGCACTAGCATAGCGTTTCTTCATCAATGCAACAATACTGCCAGGATGGAGGGATGCAGGCCACATTTGGGGTGGGAATAGTCTGGCTGGAAATTCATGCCAGCGGTGGCTGAAATTGTTTGCCGGCTTTGGGAGAGGCGCTGGGCAGGCATATTGGGCGAGCTACACCCCAGGTTGTAAATGTCAGGTCTGCGAAACCCAAGAGCCACCGTCCATGGCGGCGGCTCTTTACGCTACTTCCTGCTCAGGAGGGGGTGGGGTCGACGTGGGCTTTCAGCCAGTTGCGGATTCTTTCGAATCGGTCTTGCCTGTCTTCAAGTATGTTTCTGATAAACCGGTTGGCTTCATCGGCATCGCAGTCGATGCTATACCCATTAAGCCGCAGAAACAGGTCGGTGGCGACAAAAGCAACCCTCTTGTTTCCGTCAAGGAACGGGTGGTTTGCGGCTAAACTCTCCAAAAGTACCGTTGCTTCCTCTATGAGACCGTCGTAATACCCTGAACGTGGGCGCGCCAAGGCAGACTCCAACGCGCCCATTGCTATTATGCCGGGCGATCCACCAGCCTGTCTGATTTGATCACGGTGAATCTACAAGACCTGCTCAACAGTAGGGTAGTATAGGTCACTGCGCCAGCAGTTCCATCAGCCGGCGATTTTTCTTTATGCTGTCGTTATAGTGCCGTCGGACCTCTTCGTCGGAAGCCGTTTTCCCCCTTGCCGGTACTTGCTCATTTGGGCCGGGCTTTGGCGCGGGGGTGTTGTTAGGATTTGCCTTTGGCGTTTTCTTGTCGTGCGATTTGATCATGGTCTCCTCCTCGGCGTGACAGGGTCCTGCACATTGACCCGCCATGCGAGTCGGCAGCGGGGCGAGTTCTCGTTCGCCTTCTGAACCTTCGGGCTTGTGTACTGCAATTTAGCGAGGGAACATCGGCTTGTCAAGGTATACGCGAGGGGCGTGCGTCCCGAATTTTGGGGCTGTCCTGAGAAGCTGGCTGCGGATTCCTATACAGTGGCCCAGAGGTGGGCAGGCACAAGGCACGGAACTGCAGTGGTCAGTGACCCCGGCCGGCGGGGATGACGGCAGGGGATCAGGAGCGGTAGCTGTAGCCCGCTGGGGTCAGGGGCTGGGGCGGAGGCCTTCGGGGAGGCGGGTGACGTCGGTTACGAGGGCGGCCAGGGCGCGGAGGTTCTGCTCGTCTTTGCCGTCGCCGTCTTCTTTCTTGGGGGTCTCGAGGAGCATGGGGACGCCGTCCCAGCGCAGGTCGTTGAGGATGTGGCGGAAGCCCTCTACGCCGACGAAACCTTCGCCGATGTGCTCGTGCCGGTCTTTGCGGCTGCCGTGATCGTTTGAGCTGTCATTGAAGTGCCAGCAGCCGACGCTGCCGATGCCGACGGTCTCTTCGAGCTCGGCCATCATGGCCTCGTAACCCTCGGCGGTGCGGAAATCGTAGCCGGCGGCGAGCGCGTGGCAGGTGTCGAGACAGACGCCGACGCGCTCCTTTTCCTCCACCTGTTCGATAATCTGGGCGAGTTGGGCGAAGTTGTAGCCCAGGGTGGTGCCCTGCCCGGCCATCAGCTCCAGCAGCGTGGTTACGCCGGTGCAGTCGGGCAGTTGGGCGTGGATGCGGTTGAGGGCGTCGGCGATGCGCTGCAGTCCGGCCTCTTCGCCGCTGCCGGTGTGGGCGCCGGGATGGAGTACGACGTGCCGGATGCCGTAGGCGTGGGCGCGCTCCAACTCATCGGCGAAGGCGGCGATGCTTTTCTCCCACAGAGGATCTTTGGGGGAGGCCAGGTTGATGAGGTAGGAGGCGTGGCTGACGGCGTAGGCGACGCCGCTGGCAGGCATCTGGTCGTTCCAGCGGGAGACATCCTCTTCTTTCACCTGCGGACCTGCCCACTGGCGGTTGCTTTTCATAAAGACCTGGACTGCGTTGCTGTTTACGTCGGCGGCCGCATCGAGTGCGTTGCTGACGCCGCCGGCGATTGACATGTGCGCGCCGAGTTTGAGTCCTGACATGGGATGCCTCCGGAAGGGCCGTTCCTGGTGGTGGGTAGGGCGTCTCTGGTTCTCGGCGGCGCCGGCGAATCTCAGCGCCGTTACAAGACCTGAAAACGGGAAACTGATTTTACACTCTCAACTGGTATCTGCTATTCTAGCGGATGCGTTCTGATGCGGGCAAAATCGGTAGTCAGTTATTGGTTTTCAGGTAACTACTAAGCCATCTATAGTGTATGTCATGACCAGCCCTTTATCGCTGCCGCCATTCAGGCTATCTGGTTGCGTATTCGGTTGGCGGCAGCCACGTTGCTGGAGCGGCACGGCTGGAATGAGCACACAAGGTCGGTGAGCGATGGTTTTGTAGGGGGGCGTTGCGGGGGCGCAGCCCCTGCACAAGGGAGGGCCGAAGGCCCGACCGCACAAATGCAGTGGTTAGTGATCAGTGGTCAGTGGCTCGAGACAGCGAATGGGGGGCAGACACTGTTGGCTAGACACGTTGCTGGGGATAGTTGTCGGGGACGGTTTGGGTTCTATGGTGCGGCTGATCTGGATGGTCGCGAGTTGACTTTGGCTGGGTAGATACAAGAGAGGAAAGATTGTGATACATGAATCCGTCTATGAATTGCGTCAGGATCTGAAAGGCGCGGCGGGCGTTGACGAGAACGGGCGCGTCGAGTTGCTGGACGCGGAGAAGCTACGCAGCGATGTGATTGATACTCTGGTGCGGGATGCCGTTTTCGGCACTCTGCCCGTGAAGACGTTCAGCCGCTGGCTAATCTGGGAATTGGGCCAGTTGGTGGGCACGTGCCCGGCGAGCATTCACGAGTTTTATATTGCCAGGGCGACGAATGTTTGGTCGAACCGCACGGTACCGGCGATGAATATGCGGTTTTCGACGTACGAGGCGGGGCGAGCGGCCTACCGCGCGGCGCAGCGGACGCAGACCGGCGCGTTTGTTTTTGAGATCGCGCGCAGCGAGATGGGTTACACGTTCCAGGAGCCGGCCGAGTTTTCGGCTGTGCTTATCGCCGGGGCCATTAAAGAGGGGTACCGGGGGCCGATCTTCATTCAGGGCGACCATTTTCAGGTGGACGGCAAGAAGTATAAGAATGACCCGGAAGGCGCGGTGAACGAGGTGAAAGCGCTGGCGAAGAAGGCGGTGGCAGCCGGCTACTGGAACATCGATATCGATACGAGCACGCTGGTGACGCTGGAGCCGCCATCGTTGGACGAGCAGCAGCGGGATAACTACCTGCGCTCGGCGATGTTGACCAAGTTCATCCGCGACCTGGAGCCGGAGGGCGTCACCATCAGCCTGGGCGGCGAGATCGGCGAAGTGGGGGAAAAGAACTCGACGGTACCGGAGTTGGACGCGTATGTTCACGGGTACAAGTCTGCGCTGGGCGAATTGGGCGATTACGCCGGGTTGAGCAAGATCAGTGTGGCCACGGGCACGGCACACGGCGGCATTTTGCTGCCGGACGGCAGCCAGGCCGATGTGGCGGTGGATTTCGATACACTCGAAGACCTGGGCGAGCGGGCTCGCTTTCATGGTAGCGGCGGCGCGGTCCAGCATGGCGCCAGCACACTGCCGGATGAGATGTTCGGCAAATTTCCCGAGACGCAGACGATTGAGATCCATCTGGCGACCGGGTTCACGAATACATTCCTGGATCATCCCAGTCTGCCGGAATTGTTGCGCAAGGAGATGTACGCGCATCTGGACGCGCACCACGCGGACGAGCGCGGCGCCAACGATTCCGATTTCGTCTTTCATCTGAAGACGCGCAAGAAGGCGCTGGGGCCGTTCAAACCGGAGCTGTGGGGGCTGCCGCGCGAGCGGACGGAGGCGATATTCGCGGGTGTCGAAGATCACTACGCCTACTTCTATGAAAAACTGAATGTGGCGGGCACGCGTACACTGGTCGATCAGGTCGTTACGCCCGTTGCTCATCATAAGCCGATGCCGGTTCTGGGTCGGGGCGCAGGGGACGATGAAGGACTGGCCGACTGAGAACTGCAGTGGTCGGAACTGCAGTGGTCAGTGGTCGGTGGTCAGTGGTCAGCAAACCCCGCCGACCAGCGGCGACGAACCACCGTTGTAACCGGCCACGAGCCACTGGCATATGCTGCTTGCTCTTGATGTTGCTTCCTCGACCTGTACAGTTGCCCTGTTTGATCCGGCGAGCGATACGATGCTGGCGGAGCGGGTGTGGGTGTCGCGGCGGCGGCAGACGGAGGAGACGCTGCCGGCGGTGGCGGATGTGCTGGCGCAGGCCGGCGTTGAGGTGGACAACATCCGTTTGCTGGCGGTTACGACCGGGCCGGGCAGTTTTACGGGTGTGCGCATCGGCATCAGTGTTGTCAAGGGGATTGTGCTGGGACTGCCGCAGCCGCCTCAGGTCATTGGGCTGCCGGTGTTGAGCGTGACCGCGGCGCGGTTTGTGCCGCTTGCGGCCGCGGAGACGGTCGTGTGGCCGCTGCTGCAGGCAGGGCGGGGCCGTTTCAACTGGGCGGCGGCGCCGGCGGATGATCCGCTGTGGCTGCCTGCGGTGGCGGAACACTGCGCGGGGCAGGTTGAGGCGCTGGTTGCGGCGCTGCAGGCAGAGAAGCGTCCGGTGTGGCTGGTGGGCGAGTTGAGCGATCCTCTACGGCAGGCTGTACAGGGGCTGGCCCATGTGCGCTGCATCGATCCGGGCGCGGATTTTGATCTGGCGGGGCAGGGCAAGGGTGCGGCTGACGCTGTGCACAGCCGCGAGCAGGCCGGCATGACCCTGACGCGGGGAGAAGTGCTGGCCCGCCTGGCGCTGCGCCACCTGCGCGCCGGTTCCCCGGCACTGACCGCGCCGTTGCAGCCACTCTATTTGCGTCCACCGCAGTAGACAGCGACCAATAAACAGCTACCCAGTGGACAATTACAGATTCCCACGAGTGCAGGGGAGCCGATGGTGTATGCTTGGATACGATGGCTAACTCTTTGAATCGTCAGCAGAGGCAGCCCAATCCGCGCGATGGGGTTGGGCCGCAGACATGTCCGCTGGCGATTGGACCCCTGACCCTGGCCGACCTGAAAGATGTGATGGAGCTGGAGTCGGTCAGCTTCCCCAGCCCGTGGACGCTCGCCACCTACCACAGTGAATTGACCCGCAACAGCCGTAGCCGCTATTTGAAAGTGTGGCCGGTGGCGGCGGCAGGTACTACGCGTGCTGCGGCCGGGCTGGTCGCGCAGGGGGGATTCATGCTCTTCGGCGCTGAGATGCACATTGTCACGCTTGCTGTGCTGCCGGCGTGGCGCGGCCGTTCGATCGGCGAGTGGCTGCTGCTGGCGCTGCTGGCGCTGGGGCGGAAGGAGGGCACGCATACGGCCACGCTGGAGGTGCGGGCAAGCAACGAGATAGCCCAGCGTCTTTACCGCAGGGCCGGGTTTGCGTCGGTAGGCTATCGGCGGCGCTACTATCCGGACAAGGAGGACGCCCGCATTCTGACGCTGGCGGATCTGCATACGGGCCGCGTGTGGCAGCCGCTGCAGGAACGGTTCGAGATGCTTTCGGCGATGATGGAGCGGGGGGTGGAGGCGCCGGGGTAGGGGCGTTACGGGTACAGCGTTGATCTGGATTGCCCGCTAATACTTACCGATGTTGCCAGGCTTTTGGTGCATCACGTATATCGTCTTCTTGTTGTCGAAAAGCAGCCACAATGTGGGGAGCAACTTTGGAGGCTGGCCGCATATTCTTGAAGTCTTCAGCCGAAAGCTCCCGTGTATCCGGATCGTCTAAAATGGCTCGACGAATTTCAATGTCTTCACATGCTGAGGGCCAAATCGTTTCTGGTTTGAGTTTCGGCATATTTGCTTATCACCTCTTCGGGAGCTTCACGCAAGTTGATGGCATGAATTCTAACACAATAGGTATGTGGTGACTCTCCAGGGTTTGCTCGGATGAGAAGGTTTTCGATCTTATTGAGAAATATCGTTGTGGTCCTGGCGCTCATACTGATCGGTGTGATGATTGGCTTTGCGATGGGCGGGCAGGGGGAGCGCGGCGGGGATGGATTGACGTCTGCGCCCGCGGCTACGGCCGCGGCGGGGCCGACGAGCACACGCGCGGCTGCGCCTACGCCGACGGAGAGACCTGAGTCGGAAGAGACGGGTTCGCGTGCGGCTTCATCTACACCGGCGGAGGTTACGGACTCGGAGAGCGCGCCGGCGGAGGGCGCATGGGGCGTGGTGGTGCGGGTGGCGGACGGCGATACTCTGACCGTTGAGTTCGACGACGGGGAGGAGGAGACGATCCGGCTGCTGGACGTGGATACGCCGGAAACGGTGCATCCGAGCCGGCCGGAGGAGTGTTTCGGCGCGCAGGCATCCGACTTCACGAAGACGTTGATGGGGCAGCGCGTGCGGATCGAGGAGAAGGGGCGGGACAGGTACGGGCGCCTGCTGGCCTATGTGTGGACCAGCGCTGACGAGGGTGAACGGTTGTGGAATGTCCGGCTGCTGGAAGAGGGGCTGGCGGTCTACAACGATTATGGCAATCCGGGGAAGTACGCGGATATTTCGCGGGCGGCGGCCGAGAAGGCCTTGCTGGCCGGGGTGGGACTGTGGTCTGCGTGTGAAATCGAGGCGAGGCCCACGCTCGTTCCTACGCAGATGGTTGGGGCCGGTTGCCCGCAGGGTTGTGTCAGCCAGCCGGATCCGTCATGCAGCATCAAGGGCAACGTGAATGCGAGAAGCAGTACGAAGATCTATCATGTGGAGGGGGAGTCATCCTCGTACGGGCGGGTGAATATGAAGGCGGGGGAAGGAGACCTCTGGTTCTGCACTACGGATGAGGCGGAGGCGAATGGTTTTCGTGCGCCGAGGGGGTAGGGGGCGGTGTAATTTCGCTCGATAGGGAAAACCTGGTCGACCACACTTGGTCTATACGGTCGTCTGGTTGACATGAATGTCAACCAGACTTGGTAACCAGTGATGGCTCCTGCTTGCTACAGTTTTCCCTAGCCAGTTTGCGAGAATCGCATTCGATTTGGAGTCCGTGCCAGAATTCATCCGACTGACCGAAGAAGGCGGCAAAACGACTCGACATGGCAGGAGTAATTGAACGCTTGCCTTGAACGATTTCGATAATCACGCTCGGCGAGACATCGATATCGTTAGCCATGGCCTTCTGCGAAATCCCCATAGGCATGAGGTATTCCTCCAAAAGGATTTCACCGGGTGTAATGAGTGTATTCATAAGATTGTCGCCTGGATGTCAATTGCAGGTGCACCTAGGGCAAGTCTCAGGAAGAGGGTCAGCTTCTGACGATATTTTGGACAAGGGCGTTGAAAGCTGCAACCTGCTGGATGGAACGGCCCTCAATCAGAGGACAGATACCGAACGCGACATATTATAGAACAGAAGAACGTCGGATCCCTTGCCGGCACTGCGCTGATCTCCTGGACACCAAAAACGCGACTTTCCCCGATTTGCGGCACCTGATATGATAGATAGATAGTGCCAAACTTGTCCGCTATTCTCGCGAGATGGCGGCGCGTTCGTTATGTAAGGAGAGTTTTGTGCCGATGCGTAAGAAATCAACATTTACGCGATCTGTTCGCCATACCAGCGTGAAGAGATCGATCTTTCGTGCGCTGGCGCTGTGTGCCGGCGCGCTGTTTCTGGCCGGCTGCGGTCTGTTGACGGGGCCGGACGTAACGCCGACACCGACGCGCCCGATGGCGGCGGTTGTCCCCACGTTTACGTCGACGCCGGTGGGCGCCGCGGCCGCGCAGGAGTCTGGCGGGGGTACTGCTCAGCAGGTCGCGCCGGCGGCTACACAGCCACCGGCTCCGCAGGCTACCGATCCGCCTGCGCCCACCGATACGCCCGTGCCGACGGTGGCCCGTTTTACGGTCAAGACTGATCTGACCGCGATTAACGTCAACGTGCGCACAGGACCGAGCACTGCGTTCGGCATCATTGGCACCGTCGCCAGGGGCGCGCAGTTCGATATCAGCGGCAGAAATGTGGAGAACACGTGGTATCAGTTCTGTTGTGTCGCCGGCCAGACGGGGTGGATTTTCTCCTCTCTGGTAAATGTGGAGAACGCGCAGTTGATCACGCTGGCTGCGAACATCCCGGCCACGCCTGTTCCGCCCACGCCTACGCCGGTGCCGACGCAGGCGCCCACGCCAGTGCCCGCTCCTGTCAATGTAGACCACTGCGCCAGCATTGGCGGCGATGGCTGCAAGTTCTGGTTGCGGGATACTGATCCTGCAGACAATGGCGGAGGGGAATTGAAGCTTCTCGTTGGCTTTGTACATGGGTGGCGCAACGATGAGGTCCAGGTGCACGGCGGTTACTTTGTTGAAGTGCAGAAGGACGGGGTGCAAGTACATGGGTTTGATCACAACACGCGCGGCGGGAGGCATATCATAGAGGGGCCCAAAGGCCGTGTATACAATTACGACAAGAGTGTTTCTGCCAGCCAGTTGCCGGGTGGAAACGTTGCTGGGTCGTACACCATCTGGGTTAAAGACGGCAACGGTGAGCGAGACAGTCAGAACTATAGCTTCACTTTGCATGGAAACCAGGGTTTAGTTTGGCTGGTATTTGATCAGAGACCGAGATAGGGAGGCGGGGCGATTACGACAGGCGTTGCACGGCAGCGGCTGCCCACGCTGACCAAGGCAATTTATGGGCTGGGTGATTGGGGCGCGGCGTCGGCTTCGACGGCGCGTACCCTGTTCTGGCTCTACTTCACGGTCAGCGTCGTGGGGGTGGACGTGGGTCTGGCCGGTGTTGCCTTCATCATCGGCCGCTTCTGGGACGGCGTCAACGATCCGCTGATCGGCATCCTCAGCGACCGCTTTCGCAGCCGTTGGGGGCGGCGGCGGCCGTTCATGCTGCTGGGCGCGCTGCCCTTCGGCTTGGGCTTCTTCCTCATGTTCAGCCCGCCCCCATTCGAGGGGAATGTGGCTGCCGCCCTCTACTACGCGGTCGTCTTCATCCTCTATGACACGGCGTTTACGATCGTCAACGCGCCCTACGCAGCCCTGACCGCGGAACTGACCGAAGATTATGACGAACGGGCCAGCCTGGCCGGTTGGCGCATGGGTAACTCGATCTTTGTTGCCCTGCTGACGGCCGGGCTGTTCAAGTTGCTGGCGGAGGGACTCTTCGCGGGCTGGTTCGATGGGCCGGATGCGCTGCGCAACGGCTACGCGGTGGCGGGCGCGCTGTGGGGGCTGATCATCGCGGGGTCGCCGCTGCTGGTGGTGGCCTTCATCCGGGAGCCGGAAAGGGAGCTGCCGAAGGAGGAGGGCAGGCTTAACTTCATTCAGATCACCAAAGAGGTGTTTGCCAACCGGCCGTTCCGCATCGGGGCCGCGATCTACGTGCTGGCGTTCAGCGCGGTCGACATTATCACTTCCGTGTTCGTCTGGTTCCTCATCTACTACATGCAGCTGAAGCCGCCGTTCGACAGCCTGGTGCTGGCGGCTGTGCTGGGCGTCGCGTTCCTCTCGATGCCGCTGACGGTGCGACTGATGCAGCGGTACGGCAAGAGCAAAACGTATATTCGCATGATGGTCTTCTGGGCGGCGGTGATGGCGGTCATCAGCCTGCTGCCGCCGGGGAATGCGCCGCTGGTGTTGATTGCGGCGGCTGTTGCCGGAATCGGGTATGGCGCGGCCAACGCCACCCCCTGGGCGATCGTGGCGGACATCATCGAAGAGGACGAATGGCACAGCGGTCAACGCCGAGAGGGCGTTTACTCGGCCTATCTGGTCACGTTCCGCAAGATCGCCACGGCGTTCGCGGTCGGCTTCATCGTGCCGCAGGTCCTGAGCGCTACCGGCTTCATTGAAGGCGCGGCGGAAACGCAGCCGGCGGCGGCTGTGCTGGCTTTGCGCATCTTCATGGGCGCGGTGCCGGCCGTTTTGCTGGTCCTGTCGATGTTCGCGGCGGCGCGCTATCCTCTGGACCGGGCGGCGCATGATGAATTGCGGCGCAAGCTGGCCCTGCGGCGGGCGGAGGAAGGAACTGCGGGGGCCAAGGGCTAGGGAACTGCAGTTTTTAATGTAAGTTCAATTTGATATCAAGAGTTTTTCGTACTCTGGGTTGAGTTCAAATTTAGGCCATAGACGCGTTACGACCTGGAATGGATGGGCATTGATACGGTCGATGAAGGCTTTGCAGGCATCGAATAGTTGACGCATGGATTGATGGCAGTGGTTGTGCGTGACTTCTTCTCGCATCCAGCGCCAGAGATTTTCGATCGGATTGAGGTCGGGACTATAGGCAGGCAGCGGGATGAGAGTGAGACCGAGTTTGGCGGCAGCAGCCTGAACGGACTTTGCTCGATGCCAGGTGGCGCCGTCCCAGATGATGACGACTGCGCCCGGTTCATCCGCCAGCCATTCAACCATGCGCTGCAAGAACTGAATCGTGTGTTCTTTGTTACAGTTGCCCTCGTTCCAGATGAAACACTGTCCGGCGCCGAAATCGTAGGCGCCATACCAGTTAATGCGATCAGAGAGCGGAGCAGAGTCACTCATACGCCAAGCAATCTTGTTCTTTGCGGTCCAGGTGTAGCCCAAATCCATATCGCGGTGGATGTGGGCTTCATCAATATAGATCAAACGGCGTTCCTGGCGACAGAGTTGCTCATACAACCTTTGAAAGCGTTCCATAAAGGCCGCACGTTTCTGTGGGTCGGCTTTCTTGAGCACTTTTTGGCACTTTTTCCAGCGCAACTGCGCTGCTTGCACAATCCGGTGCAGCGTGCTGCGAGCGGGGTTGCAATCCATGACTTGCTTGAGCCAGCGCCGCAGCTTTTTCAACGTCCAACCATGACCGGGCAGGCCATGCTCTACAGGTTCCGTCTCACAGATTACGCTGACGAGTTGCTTGACCTGCTCCGGGCTAAAAAAGGGCGACGTCCACCCGTATGACGATAGAACACGGCCTTGGGCCCAAACTGATTGTAGCGATGTACCCAATTCAAGACTGTCTCTTTGGTGCGTCCGATTTCCCGCGCCCAAGCACAGGCACTCGTTTGCTTATTTGCGATCATATACAACGCCAGAAAACGTTCCCGGCTGCGGGCATCTTTGGCTTCCACCGACAACACCCGCAAGTCAGCCAGCGTCTGTCCCCATTTTTCCATATCCGGTCGAACCATCTTTGCTTCCTTTCCTTACATAAAGCGAGTCTGTCAGATGGTTCTACCACAACATACGCACCCTTGACCAATACTCTTGATCTCATTTGGGATCTACATTAGTAGTCGGTTTTTAGTTTTTAGTGAACTGCGAACGGAAGTGGTCCGTGGCATGAGAGGGCAAGTAGGGGTGGAGACACTGCTGGCCAGACACGTTGCTGGAGCCGCACGGCTGGAATGAGCACACAAGGTCGGTGAGCGATGGTTTTGGAGGGGGGCGTTGCGGGGGCGCAGCCCCTGCACAAGGGAGGGCCGAAGGCCCGACCGCCCAAAATACAACAAAGTGGGGGGAAAGAACACTTGTGCTCCCCTCATTCAGGACCGCAGATTAGTTGTGGCTGAGTAGTTTCGTTTTTCGTTCTTAGTGAACGGCAGTTGTCGGTAGGTCCCAGGCACTGAATTCAGGCGTCTGTGCGTTCAATGCGGGCGCCGAGCGCGCGCAGCTTTTCGTCCACGCGTTGGTATCCCCGATCGATCTGTTCGATATTGCCTATGATTGTGCGTCCCTCGGCGCTGAGCGCGGCGAGGACGAGCGCCATGCCGGCACGGATGTCGGGGCTGCTGACCTGCTGGCCGACGAGCCGGGAGGGGCCGACGACGACAACGCGGTGGGGGTCGCAGACGATGATCTGCGCGCCCATGGCGACCAGTTTGTCGACGAAGTAGAGGCGGCTTTCGAACATCTTCTCGTGGATGAGGACGGTGCCCTGGGCCTGGCTGGCGACGACAACGGCCATGCTCATCACGTCGGGTGGGAAGGCGGGCCAGGGCGCGTCGTCGATTTTGGGAATGGCGCCGCCGAAGTCGGGCCGAACGCGGAGGGTCTGTTCGTCGGGGAGGACGAGCGTGTAGCCGGTGCGCGCGGCCTGGGGGTCCTCCTGCAGATCCATGCGCACGCCAAGCCGCTGACAGAAGACCATTTCCAGCATACGCAGATGATCGGGGGCCACGTTGGCAATCCGCAACTGCCCGCGGGTGATGGCGCCCAGACCGATGAAGCTGCCGACCTCCATGTAGTCCGGGCCGACGGTGGCGCTGGCGCCGGTGAGCCGTTCCTGGCCGTGGACGTGCAGCGTGTTGCTGCCGATTCCTTCGATGGGGCAGCCCATGGCGACCAGCAGGTGGCACAGTTCCTGGACGTGCGGTTCGCTGGCGGTGTTGCGCAGGATGGTCGTGCCCTGGGCCAGGGAGGCGGCCATGACCGCGTTCTGGGTGGCGGTCACGGATGCCTCGTCGAGGAGGATATCGGCGGCTTGGAGTCTGCCGGGCGCTTTGAGCTCGAAGCGGCCGCTGTTGGGGTGGACGACGGCGGCGCCCAGCTGGTCGAAGACTAAGAGGTGGGTGTCGATACGGCGGCGGCCGATATCGTCGCCGCCGGCCGCGCCTCCGACCTGGAATGCGCCGCGCCGGGCCAGGAGCGGCCCCATCAGGTTCAGCCCGCCGCGGATGCGGCTGAACAGACGGGCGTCAGGCGCGTGGCTGTGCAGCTTGTCGGCGCGCAGCGTCAGCTGGCTGCCCTCTTTGCTCACGTATACGCCCAGCCCCTCCAGAATTGCCAGCATCGCGTCAACGTCATCGATTTGCGGGACATTATCCAGGGTGACTGTCTCGTCGGTGAGCAGGGATGCGGCGATGAGGGGAAAGGCGGCGTTCTTGTTGCCGCTGACGCTGACGGTCCCCTCGATGGGGTGGCCGCCCTCGATGGCAAATGAGGCCATGCTTACTCCTTGGGTCGTTGAACAGTTCGGATTTTGCTACAGCTGATCCACGCGGGACAGGGGGCAACCCCACGATTACGGTTCGCGAACACGAGGAAAAACCGGCCGTGTCCGCAGCCATTGGCATGGTCCATACCCCAGTCAAGCGGATCACAAGTCAATCCATTGTAGACCGGTCTACCATTCCCGTCTAATCCGTTTACGGGGCTGTTTGCGGTGTGAAGTGGTGGGGTCAGTGGGCCGCTGTCGTTCGTGAATTGCAGGCATATGTGATAAAATAAGGAAGGTAGATTTTGCCGCAGAAGCGCCATTTCAAGGCCGTTTTTGAGATGGGTTTGTCAGCCAAAATCGGGACTTTTCCGTGGGAATCATTGACAGTATTTCAACCGGCTACCGCTTTGTCAGCCAGCGGCCAGGCCTGCTGCTGTTGCCGCTGCTGCTGGACGCGCTGTTGTGGGTGCTGCCCCGCTGGAGCATCAGCCCGCTGCTGGCGAGATTGGCTGATTTCTACACGGGGTTGGCCGAGGATCCGCAGCTGGCGGCGGGGAGTCCGTTTGACCTGACGCAGATGAGCGAGTTGCTGGACGCGGTTGGGCAGACGAGCAATCTGGCGCAGTTTCTGGTCAACAGCCTTCTGTACCATGTGCCGAGCCTGCTGGCGACGTTGCCCGGGATAAAGGGAGGCCATCCCAGCGTCGAGGTCGAATCGATCGGCGTTGCGGGCCTGCTGTCTTTGCTCTTTGGTCTGGCCGGTCTGCTGATTGGCGCGACGTATATGAATCTGCTGGCTCAGAATCTGCCGATCGGCGAGGGCCAGAAGGCGCTCTCGGTCAACATTTTGGCGGCCCGCATCGTCCGCCACTGGCTGCGCACACTCGGTTTCCTGGTTTTCGTAACGCTCGGGCTGATGATGATCTACATTCCCGGGGTGATAGGGGTTACGGTACTGGCGCTGATCAGCCCGGTTTTGGGTTCAGGGGCGTTGTTCCTGTTCGTCGGCCTGGTTTTGGTGGTTCTACTCTATCTGTATTTTGTGACTACTGCATTGGTGCTGGACGATTTGGCGATTGGGCACGCGGTGCGCCGCAGCATCCATCTGGTGCGGAAGAACTTCTGGATCACGGTCGGGTTTGTCCTGCTGACAACGTTGATTTCGACGGGCATGGGGCTGCTATTTCGCCAGGTCACACAGTGGCATACGCTGGGCGTGGCATTAGCCACGTTGGGGAACACGTTCATCGGCACGGGGTTGGCGATGTCATTGCTTGTCTTTTACCGAACGCGCATTCTGGCGATGCAACAACAAGAAACGGAAGGTCTTGCCTGACACTATGTCGGCATGAGCATAGAGTTGCGGATGTAAGCCGATTTTCGATCGGCAAACGCCAGCCGATCCGGCTTGATGGAGTGTTCGGGCCGGATGACCGCAACCGGCGATAGCTTAACGAGGTCGAATGCGCAGTTGTGGGCAGCGGCCTTGTCTGAAATGAGCGGAGGAATCAGTGGCTGAGAAGATGAACAAGCAGGATTTCGTTTACGGCGCCGACCAGATTCAGGTGCTGGAAGGCTTGGAGGCGGTGCGGAAGCGGCCCGGCATGTACATTGGCGGGACCGATACAAAAGCCCTGCACCACATGATATACGAAGTGGTGGACAATGCCATCGACGAGGCGATGCAGGGCCGCTGCGACAAGATTGTGGTTACGATCCACAAGGATGAGAGTGTCACTGTGGAGGACAACGGCGCCGGCATCCCCGTGGGCATACAGAAGCAGACCGGCTTGCCGGCGTTGACGGTGGTGATGACGAAGCTGCACGCCGGCGGCAAGTTCGGCGACGTCGGCTACAAGGTTTCGGGCGGTTTGCACGGCGTCGGCGTGAGCGCGGTCAATGCGCTGAGCACGTGGATGGAGACGGAGGTCAAGCGGGACGGAAAAGTCTGGCGGCAGCGTTTCAATCGTGGTGTGCCTGTGACCGATGTGGAGGAAGTGGGGGAGTGTAAGCGCGGCGAGACGGGCACGATTCAGCGTTTTCTGCGCGACGATACGATCTTCGATGTTCTCGAATATGAGTGGCAGACGTTGGTGACCCGTTTTCGGGAGATGGCGTTCCTGACGCGCGGTATCGATATACATTTTGTCGATGACCGCGGGGAGGAGCCGCGCGAGATCAGCTTCTATTTCGAAGGCGGCGTGCAGACTTTCGTGCGCTATGTCAACAAGAATCGAGCCGTTTTGCACCAGCCGGTCTACATTGACATGCAGGTCGAATCGACCCATGTGGAGGTGGCGATCCAGTACACGGACGGCTACAATGAATCGATCTTCGCATTTGCCAACACGATTAACACGCCTGACGGCGGCACCCATCTGACCGGTCTGCGCGCTGCGGTCACGCGGCAGATCAACGATTACGCGCGCAAGCAGGGGATTCTGAAGGAAAATGATGCCAACTTCAGCGGGGATGATACGCGCCAGGGCATGACCGCCATCCTCAGCGTCAAGGTTGTGGAGCCGCAGTTCGAGGGTCAGAACAAGCTGAAGTTGCTCAACAACGAGGTGCGCTATCACGTCGAGACGGCTGTGGCCGAGGGCATCAACAGCTGGATGGAGGAGAACCCGCGCGACGCCAGGCGGATCACCGACAAGTGCCAGGTGGCGTTTCGCGCCCGAGAGGCCGCCCGCAAGGCCAGAGATCTGGTGATTCGCAAGAGTGCGCTGGAGAGCATGACTCTGCCCGGCAAACTGGCGGACTGCTCCAGCCGCGATCCGAGCGAGAGCGAACTCTATATTGTTGAGGGTGACAGCGCAGGCGGCAGCGCCAAGCAGGGCCGCGATCGACGCTTTCAGGCGGTGCTGCCGCTGCGGGGCAAGATTCTGAATGTGGAGCGCACCAGCCTGGACAAGATCCTGGGCAACAAGGAGATCCAGTCGCTGATTACGGCGATGGGCACAGGTGTGGGCGATGACTTCACTGTCGACAACCTGCGTTATAACCGGATTATTGTCATGACGGACGCGGACGTGGACGGCGCCCACATTCGCACGCTGCTGCTGACGTTGTTTTTCCGGTATATGGGGCCGCTGGTGGAGAACGGTCATCTGTACATTGCGCAGCCGCCGCTGTATAAGGTGCAGGTCACCGAACGTCAAAACGGCAAGGCAAAGCGGTCGGAGCAGTACGTATACAACGACATCGCTCTGACCCAGATCCGTCAGGAGATGGGTACGGACAATATAAAGTTGGAGCAGCGCTACAAGGGGCTGGGGGAGATGAACCCGGAGCAGTTGTGGGATACGACGATGAACCCGGAATTTCGGACGCTGCTGCAGGTGCAGGTGGAGGATGCGGCGGAGGCGAACCGCACGTTCGACATGCTGATGGGCAGCAGTGTTCCTCCCCGGCGCCGCTTCATCCAGACGCACGCCCACGAGGTGCGCAATCTGGACGTATAGTTGCGAAGGCGGCAAACGGAAGGGCCCGACTGTATGGTCGGGCCTTTTTTTTGGTTTTCAGTTTTTTGTTTTCAGTTTTTGGTTGGTAGATGCCGGCGGAGAGTGGGGCGCCCGGGGGCTTGGAGAGAGTGAAGAGGAGCGAGAAAGGTATGGCAACGATCGATTTCAAGCGGTATCAGAGCGAATCGCGCAAGACATGGAGCCTGGTTCACACGGATCACGCGATCGTGTATCCGACGTTGGGGCTTGTGAATGAGGCAGGTGAGGTGGCGGGCAAGATCAAGAAGATATTTCGTGACAAAGAGGGTGTCATCTCGGAGGAGGACCGTGCGGCGTTGAAAGGTGAGTTGGGCGACGTGCTCTGGTACCTGACTCAGATTTGCACGGAGTTGGATCTGTCGTTGGAGGAGGTGGCTGCGCAGAACATCGAGAAGCTGTTCGACCGGTTGGAGCGGGGCGTCATCGGCGGGGAAGGCGATGTGCGCTGAACCTGAGGAGAGAGTGAAGAGGAATGAGAAGTGAGTAACTGCGACGAGTCACAGATATTATCTCACTCCCCACTCCTGATGTTCCCTACTTCTCGGTGTTACAGGTAGTCACGCAGTCTGCGGCTGCGGCTGGGGTGGCGCAGGCGGCTGAGGGCCTGGGCTTCGATCTGGCGGATACGTTCGCGGGTAACGCCGAACTTTCTGCCGACCTCTTCGAGCGTATAGTTGTAGCCGTCGACCAGTCCGAAGCGGAGTTGCAGGATGCGCACTTCGCGGGGGGTCAGGCTCTGGAAGATTTCGTCGATCACTTCCCGCAGAATCTGACGGCCGGCGGAGTCTTGCGGGCTGTCTGCATCCTCATCCTCGATAAAGTCGCCCAGGTAGCTGTCTTCTTCCTCCCCGACCGGCATTTCCAGGCTGAGAGGCCGCTGGCTGACGCGCATGATGTGCTCGACCTTGCGGGGGGTTACGCCCAACTCTTCGGCGATTTCTTCGGTGGTTGGGTCGCGGCCCAGCTCCTGCACGAGCTGGCGGCTGGTGCGGGTCAGGCGGTTGATCTGCTCGTACATGTGCACGGGCACGCGAATTGTGCGGCCCTGGTCGGCGATGGCGCGTGTAACCGCCTGCCGGATCCACCAGGTGGCATAGGTGCTGAACTTATAGCCGCGGCGGTAGTCAAACTTTTTGACAGCGCGAATCAGGCCGATATTGCCTTCCTGGATCAGGTCCAGAAAGGGGACGCCGCGGCCGACATACTTTTTGGCGACACTGACGACAAGGCGGCTGTTGGCCTTGATCAGGTGTTCCTGTGCGGAGCGTCCATCACGGACCAACCAGAGCAGTTGTTCGCGTTCTTCCCATTCGACCTGTTCATGGTTCAGGTGATGGCGGGAATCGCGACCGGCCTCCATGCGTTTGGCAAGATCGACCTCCTCGGCGGCAGTCAGCAGGGGAACGCGGCCGATCTCCTTGAGATAGAGGCTGATGGAGTCGTCGATTTCGATCTGGCTTAGATCGAATTCGTCCTCTTCCGCGCTTTCAGGCGAATCTTTTTTCTCTTCGTTAGAAACGTCCTCTTTGGCCTGGCCGACAGAGATACCTTGCTCGAGCAGAGATGCGAAGATGTCATCCAGCTGCTCAATATCGTTTTCGGCCTCGGGCATGACCTGCAGCACTTCATCGTAGCTGACGAAGCCCTTTTCGCGGCCGAGTTTGAGCAGATGGGCGAGGGTCTCTTGCGGGCTGGGCGACTGCGCGTCGGCCTGCGCCGCGCCCTCTTCGAGCAGAGCGGTATTCGAATCCCCGTTGCGATTTTGCGTCTTTTCTTGCGTCAACAGCATTTCTCCGGCCATCGTCACCTCTTTTTGTGAATAGACATGCGCTGTTCGCGGCTGGCCGGGCACGAAGCGGCCGAGCGTTGGCGTTGGCGCGCATCAACGTTCATGTAGTGTTCAACATACCATAGGTTGTCGGAACGCTTCCGTAGCGCGAATCTCAAATGAGACAAAGACGATCCGGTCAGACCGTGCGGGGAATGTTCCTGCACCACCGTTTCGACGTCAGTGTACGAAGGGGCTACTCCGGCAATTTGAAATCCCAGATGCGATTTGTTTGCCCATATTGGCGGTTGCAGGACGTGCACTGCAGCTGTGTTGGGCCGATGGCAGCCAGAGGATAGGTTGCGCAGGCCGGGCAACGGAAAAGCTGAGTCGGGCTGGCTTCACTTTGTGGCCGCTCGGCGGTGTCTGGCGCAGTCGCACGCACGAAGATGCTGGGCGCAAGGGGGAACTTGCCGCCGATGCGAAACAGGTGGTTGTCCAGACGGGCGAGCCTATGGGCCGGCAGGTTATTTTTGAGTGCCGGCAGCCGGAAATGGGAAGCTCCAAAGCGTTCATCCACGCGCAGGCCGGCGTCATTCAGTTTTGCGGCCATCCAGCCGGGATGAAAGTCGAAATTCATGGCGACAAATTCCAGTGGCGCAGGGTCAAAGGGGGACCAGGGTTGTCTTCGTGTGAGCCAGCGCAGGACCGCTTTCAGGTTACGCTTGTTGGCATATTCGAGTACGGCTGTACTGCTTTGGTGCAGAAGCGACTGCAGCTGGGCGAGTGCGGCCGGCACATTGGCCAGATGGTGCATCACCCGCACCATTACGAGCGTATCGAGCGAACCTTCGGCGAGGGGCATCTGGTAGAGATTGCCGGCGACGAAGACGAAGCGAGGGTCGTGCCCCCATTTGCGCACTGCGTCGGCCAGCATTGTGCGGCTGTAGTCGAAGAGCACGATCTGATCGTAGCCGAGGTAGAGATCGGCGAGACGGCCGAACCCGGCCCCGACTTCGGCGATACGGCGGCCCTGCGGGGGCAGGAGGCGTTGTAGCGCGATTCGTTCGACGGCATCTTCGTACTCGCGTCCCTGGCCTTCCCAGAAATCCTGGCGATAACCGCTGCCCTCGTAATCGATCACGGGGACGCCGGCCGGCGCGGCGTCGTCTGTCTTGTTATTCGGCTTTTCGATGGCAGTGCAGTTTGCAGCAGCCAGGTTGTTTGCCGACATGCGGGCCGCTCCACGGCGTTCAGGGATCCAGCACGGAAACAGATGCGTCAGTTCTGCAATACTTCTGTCGCATCATACAATATAGACGGATACGAAGTCGTGAATGTTTCATGTGAAACATCCACAGGTTCTGGTGTCGAAAACTGTAAGAGAGCACGCGCCCCACGCGCATTCGTACAGTATAGCACGCGGATTGCGCAATTTCAATACCCTTTCGGATTTTCCTGATACGAATTGTCCAAAATCGGGCCGCTTTTTGTCGGCTCGGGAGACTGCTTTCGGGCGCTTTGTCAGTGCGGCCACTGCTATGGAGAGGCAATTTGCTGTCTAGAAACGCCGCGTCTACAATGGATATCTGCTACAATGGATATCTGCAGAATTCCACTGTAGATTCGCTCCGTGATGGTTCCTGATGGTCAGGAAGGCGCGTCGGCGTTGATTTGCCGGCTGCGTGTGCAGGGCGTGCCTTGGCGGGGACACTGAAGACTTCATATTGAGGAGAATGATAATGGGAGATGTCGCATATCGTTCGAAAGTGCGTATTGAGCGGGTAAAAGGACCGCTGCGCAGGGCGTTTTTGCCGGCCGAGGAGGGGCATACGAAGTTCGGTGTCCATTCGGAGGTTGCTGAACATTACGGCGTGGACACCGACATTCACGAGCCGCATGCCACGACGCTCGACTATGTGAATGCGGCCGCGGGCGGCTGACTGACCGGCACCTTCGGGGGCGCGCTGGAGGCGCGCAAAATACCTGCGGGCGACGGCTATCTGTCAGCCGACGTGGAAGCTGAAATCGAAAAAGACGGCAATGTGCTGGTGATCAAGCGGATTCACACTACATATACGTTGAGAGTGGCGCCTGAGCAGCGGGAAACCGCGGAACGAGTTCACGGATTCCATGCACAGTTCTGCCCAGTAGCGCGCAGTCTTGAAGGCAGCATCGACATTTCTACTGAACTGCGTATGGTCGATCTCGACTGAAATTGCGGATGTTGGCGGCACGCGACCGGTGACAGGAGCAGTTCGCTGGCAGCGGCAGTTCGTAGGCGTTTCGGCTGCAATTGCGCTTGACAGCTTAAGGGCCGCGTGCTAGACTGTCGGTCAGATCAGTTTTTCCGCTGAAGAAGCAAATTATGAATCCATCTAATTCCTGCAGTACCGAATTGACTAATTCCTGCAGTACCGAATTGAGGAGGCGTCCCCGGCAATAACCAGACATCCGTCTGGGCATTTGTGCGTGGGCCGAATTTCCTCAGCGGGAATCAGCCGATTGCAAAGCTCCCCGGACGGGGGGCTTTTTTTATATTGCGCGCATCTGCTGAGCAATATAGGGAGTCTGTCTTGGCCAGCCTGTCGTGCTGGCTGCCACTCGGGATATCTGATTGGGTAATCGATTGGCGGCAGCCCGGAACTGCAGTTTTTAGTAGGGCCTTATGCTAGTTGGGAAAGGCCAATTGCTTGATTTGCAGATAGTCAGGTACGCCCAAGAGGCGGTTGATATAAATGCAGAGGGTATGTGCGGTCAATTTTGTGTATAAGCGTGCACAAAGGCCTCTGAGCGTGTGAGCGTGGTTGGTTTCAATCGAGAACTGTGCGTTGAGTTGACTGGTGACTGTTTCGATGATTTGGCGGACCGAGTCGTAGAGGCGAGAGAGGTGTGCCGGGATCTGTTTTTTCTGGTTTTTGCGCTTCTTGGTGAGAAGACGGATGCGATTGTATTGCCAGAGTTCCTCAGCTGCCGGTGCACTGACGTAGGCCTTGTCGCCGATGACGATGCGGTTGTCGTGTTCTGCAAGGAGTTCGCGACCGACAGCCAAGTCGCGTTCGTTAGCCGGAGCTAACTCGAAGTCGATAATGAGGCCACCCATCGTGATCAGCATATGCAGCTTGAAACCGAAGATCATCATCTTCTTGGAGGGAACGGGCCCAAAATCGGCCCCCCAATCGGACCATTTGGCGCGCGCTTGTGGCGCCAGATGGAATTGAACCACAGGAATAGGCAGGCTATCGATTACACAATGCACGTCCCTGTAGAGTTCCGTCCTGGCCAACATCATGCGTCGCATTTCATTGATGACCCCCATCAAGTTACATCGCCGCCGATTGAAACGGCTCTGCTCCGGCAAAATCGGAAACTTATCCCGATGTGCCTGCATATGATTGAGTAACTCTGTTTCCACATCCCATCCCACACATTCGCCGATGAGACAAATCGCGATCAATTCACTGTCGCTACACTCAGGCTCCGGCCCCGGTCGTCTTAAATGTTCTTCCAATTCCTTGCACATGTCGTCAACGAGCACATACACGCATAGACAGAAATCGTCAAAGTGGGCTATCATTCGCTTGGTCCTCCTGGTGAGCTACCTTGGTTGTTCGAGACTTCCAAAGTTATCTCACCAGGGGACTTTTTTCAAACACTAACTAGCATAAGGCCCTAGTAGTCAGTTCTTAGTTTTCAGTGGAACACCGGTGATTAGGTTCCGTTGACATTTTGGGAAGGCTGTTCAGATGTCAACAAGAACTGAAAGCCTGCAGGCCTGTTAGGGATGTTTCTCGCTTGAATGTTGAAATAGACAAAACCAATTGATCCGCGAAGTAACGCGAAGGGTCGCGAAGAACACCTTTTTGTCCGCGGAGGACGCGGAGAACACCAGAGGCGTATCGAATTTTCTTTGCGCAGCTGCGCCGCCCTTCGACGATCAGGCGTAATTTGCACCCGGAAGTCGTTGTTCAGACAAACGTCAACGAGCCCTAGTGATCGGTGGGTGGTGGGTTGAGGCGGCAAGTGGGGGAGTAGACTCCGTTCGCCAGACACGATGCTGGGGAAGCGTACACACGGTCGGTGAGGCATGTTTTTGTAGGGGGGCGTTGCGGGGGCGCAGCCCCTGCACAAGGGAGGGCCGAAGGCCCGACCGCCCATATGCAAAGAGAGAGTATAGAGGAGTGCGTAGAGAGAAACATCGATGCGAGTTGGTGATGGCTGCGTAGTTGGTATCGCGCTCGCATAGCGATGTAGTGAATTCAACAAATCTGCGCGTCTGGTGTACATTCAGGAGCAGGTCGAAGCCCGATCTGTACCCCATTCTGGGTAGAAACCGGACTGAGATGCGCCAACCACATGGTGTGGGAGAGAGAAGAGGGAGAGAGGAGATGCAAAGAGCAGGTATCGCCGGCGCAACAGGCTACACCGGGTATGAGCTGATCGCCTTGATTCACCGGCATCCGGAGCTTGAGGTGGGCTGGCTGACGAGCGAGCGAAGTGCGGGCAAGCGCTTCAACCAGATATTCAGCACGCCCTGGGACTACCCGCTGATCCCGTTGGCGGATGCCTATTTGCGCACGGATGAGGTGGATGTTGTCTTTCTGTGTCTGCCGCATGCGGAATCGATGGAGGCGGTGAAACGCTTTTATGGTGCGGGCGTGCGCGTAATCGACCTGAGCGCTGATTTTCGTCTGAAGGATGTCGACGTCTATAAGCGGTGGTACGGTGTGGAGCACAGCGCGCCGGAGCTGTGCGCAGAGGCCCGTTACGGGCTGTGCGAGCTGTTCCGGAGCCAACTGGGCGGGGCCCGGCTGATTGCCAGCCCCGGCTGTTATCCCACCAGCGTCAATCTGGGCCTGTATCCGCTGGCCAAGGCGGGTTGGCTGGGCGAACGGGTTATTGTCGACAGCAAGAGCGGCATTTCGGGAGCCGGCCGCAAGACGACACTGCCCTTCCAGTTCGTTGAGGCCAACGAGAACATAACGGCATACAGCGTAGGCCACCGACACCGGCACATCGCCGAAATGGAGCAGGTGCTGGGTGCGGCCAACGGGGAGGGGCGCGACCACAGGTTTCTTTTCACGCCCCATCTTCTGCCGGTCAACCGGGGCATTCTGAGCACGATGTACGTGGAGGCGCCGGCCGGGGTGACAGAGGAGCGTATCCGCGAACTCTACGAAGAGAACTACGAGGGTGAGCCGTTTATCCACCTGTTGCCAGCCGGCGAGCAGGCCAGCCTGGCCCACACGGTCGGCACAAATCGCTGCGCCATCGCTATTACAGCGGCGGACCCGATGCTGCCGGAGGGCGGCGAGTTTGTCATCAGCGCTTCGATTGACAATCTGATTAAGGGCGGCAGCGGGCAGGCAGTCCAGAGCTACAACATTGCTGTGGGGCTGGACGAGACGGCTGGACTGGAGTAACTGCCGTTCTGCGTAGTCGAGTTTCAGTTGCTGGGGACTGCGCGCAGCCCTGAACATGGTGTTATCAAGAGCGGGAACAGTGGACACGGCCAAAATGTACGCCCCTGGGAAAGCCGCGAGCCAGTGGAATCGGGCCAGGCGTTGAGCGAGCAAGAAGCGGTCACCTTCCTGGAAGGCAGGATCTCGGTGGCGGCGGCTTTGCGCTCGCCGTATCGCACCGTTCACCGTGTGCTGCTGCGGGCGGACCGGCAGGACCGGGCGATGCGGTGGCTGCAACACCGGGCGCGGGAGGCCGATGTGCCGGTTGTGCTGGTGTGCGCGGCGGAAATCGACGCTATCACTGAGGGGAAGTCCCACGGCGGGGTCGCGGCGGAGGCGGGGCAACGGCAGTTTGACCAGATGGAGGGGTTGCTGCCGCGCGGCGGTGGACCGGCTTTTGTGGTGATGCTGGACGGCATTGAAGATCCGTTCAACTTCGGTCAGACGCTGCGGGCGCTGTACGCGATGGGCGCGCACGGTGTGGCGCTGCGGCCCCGCAATTGGATGAGCGCGGCGGCGACGGTGGCGCGGGCCTCGGCGGGTGCGTCGGAACTGATGCCAATGGCGGTTGCCGAGACGGTGGCAGAGGCGGCGGACTTCTACCGCGAGCGGGGGCTGACGGTGGCATGCGCCCAGAAGGAGAACGCGGTTCCGATGGATGAGGCAGATCTGACCGGCCCGCTCTTTTTGTTGGTTGGCGGGGAAAAACGGGGCGTTACGCGGTCGTTTGTAAAGCAGGCCGACCTGAGTTTGCAGGTCCCATACGAGAGGGACGGTTTCGAACCTTCTTTGGGCACGACTGCGGCGGCGGCGGCGCTGGCCTATGAGGTAATGCGACAGAGAAAGAGTGCGCTGGGCGCTGTGTGAAGCCTGCGCGCGTTATTGTACCGAACTTTTGTAGTACATAGCATCCGGGTTCCAACCATTGCATGAGGCAACTCTATGAAACTGAGCGATTCTGACGCGCTTCCCGCTGATCCGGTGGAGGAGGAGGGGCACTATGTCATCGTCCTCAAGATCGGCGGAAATGAGTTGGACGACGAGGCCTTTCTGTTTGGCCTGGTGCAGGCGGTAAAGAGTTTGCAGCGGGACGGCAAGAGTCCGATTATCGTGCATGGGGGCGGCAAGACGATCGCCGATTTCCAGAAGCGGCTGGGGCTGGAGACCCGCTTTATTGAGGGGCTGCGGGTGACGGATGAGGACAGCCTGGATGTAGCGGAGATGGTGCTGAGCGGCCTGATGAACAAGCGGATTGTGCGCCGGTGCGTGAATGAGGATGTGCGGGCCATCGGCATCAGCGGGGTGGATGACGGCACGGTCTTTGTTGAAAAGATGTGGCATCCGCTGGGCGACCTGGGGCGTGTCGGCGAGGTGCAGGACGTTGAGACAGGGTTGCTGAGCACTCTGCTGGAGGCAGGCATCGTGCCGGTGATAAGCCCGATCAGTGTCGGCGCCTACGACGGACTCAGCTATAACGTAAACGCCGATCATGTTGCTGCGGCGATTGCGGCGGCGATGCGCGCGATCAAGTTGATATTTGTCAGCAATGTGCCTGGTGTTTTGATCGCCGGGCGGGTGGTGCGGGGCATCACCGCAGACCAGTGCGAAGAATGGATCGCTGAAGGAAGCATCAGCGGCGGGATGGTGCCAAAGGTCAGGAGCGCGGTTGACGCGGTCAGGAGTGGTGTAACGCAAGCAGTCATTACTAATCTGGCCGGTGTCCAGGAAGATGGGGGAACCAGCATCATTGGGACGGCTGGGTGAACGGCAGGGGAACTGCGGGTGAACTGCGGGGAACTGCAGGGATAGTGAGAAAACGCTTGGCTGGCCTCGGTTTGGGTGACGGATGGCTGAGTGGTTAGCGATAAATATAAGACTCTTCAGGAGGAGAAAGTGAACGCAGCGGAAATTATTCAGGACGAAAAGGATTACGTGCTTGGTGTATTCGGGCGGCCGCCATTTGTGCTGACGGAAGGCAAGGGCTGCACGGTGTATGACAGCACGGGCAAAGCCTATCTGGACCTGGTGGCCGGTATTGCGGTGAACGTTCTCGGTTACAGCGACGACGAGGTGGACCAGGCGATCAAGGAGGCCGCGTCGACCGGAATGTACCACACGAGCAACCTGTATCACACCGAGCCGCACACGCAGCTGGCGAAGAAACTGTGCGAGACCAGCTTCGCCGACAAGGTGCATTTCTGCCTGTGCGGGGCAAGCGCCAACGAAGGTGCGTTCAAATTCGCCCGCCGCTACGCCCGCGAGCACGGCCACGAGGACAAATACGAAATTCTGGCCTTCAGCGACGCGTTCCACGGGCGGCTGTTCGGGGCACTGGCGGCCACGCCGCGTGAGAAGTATCAGCAGCCGTTCGAGCCGCTGATGCCCGGTGTGCGCTTCGCCGCGTTCAACGACCTGGAGGATGCTCGTGCGCAGATGAGCGATAAAGTGTGTGCGATTATCGTCGAACCGATTCAGGGCGAAGGCGGCATTAACCCGGCCACGCCGGCGTTTTTGGAGGGGTTGCGGGCGCTGGCGGACGAATACGGCGCGCTCCTGATCTTTGACGAGGTGCAGTGCGGGCTGGGGCGCAGCGGCGATCTGTGGGCCTATCAGGGCTATGGCGTTGAGCCGGATCTGATGAGCGCGGCCAAGCCGCTGGCAGGCGGCCTGCCGATAGGCGCGATAATGATGAAACAGAAGGTGGCGGATACGATCCATGCCGGCGATCATGCCAGCACGTTTGCCGGCAACCCTTTCACCACGCATGTGGCTTCGACGGTGGTGAACCGGGTGTCGAATCCGGAATTCCTGGCAGACGTGAAGGAGAAGGGCGAGTACCTGATGGAGTTGCTGGCCGAGTTGAACAGCCCTCATATTCTTGAGATACGGGGCAGAGGCCTGATCGTAGGCATTGAAATGGATATCGAGGCAGGGCCGCTGATGGAGAAGGGGTATGAAGCCGGTCTGCTGTTGCTGAGCGCGGGCGATAAGATTTTGCGGTTCGTGCCGCCGCTGACGATCAGCAAAGAGGAGCTGGCCGCGGCCGTGTCGAAGCTGGGCGCGATCCTGCAAGAGGTGTGAGGCAGGCAACCTTTGGTCAGTGGTTAGTGGTCAGTGGTCAGTGAACTTCGCTCATCGCGACGTTCCTGGCCGCTGGCAACCGGAGCTATGAACGAAATCCGCATTCAGCAGGCCGCTGAGGAAGACATCGCCAGCATTGCTGCGCTGGTCAATGGCTTCGCGGCGGAAAATCTGATGTTGCCGCGGACGGAGGAGAGCATTCTGCAATCGCTGCCGGACTGGCTGGTGGCGGTTGCGGACCGTTCACAACTGCTGGGATGCGGCTCTCTGGTGGCGCTGACCGAGGAGCTGGTGGAGATTCGCTCGCTGGCGGTGGCGGGGCAGGGACAGGGCAAGGGGATCGGCCGGCAGATTGTGCAGAAGCTGGTACAGATAGCGACCGTACGCGGGTATGCCCAGATCTGTGCGCTCACGCTGCAGGAAGCGTTCTTCGAGAAGCTCGGCTTTGAGGTTGTGGATCGTTGGAGCATCAGCCCGAAGCTGTGGCAGGAATGCATTTACTGCCCCAAATTCCACCACTGTGATGAGATAGCGGTGGCACGCAATCTGACAGACAGCCCTGTCAATCAGGCGCGGGCAGCCCAGACGGCGGCGGCGCCTCTGCTCAAATGGCAGGCGTGGCAACCATTGAAGCTGGCATATAGTCGCTCAAATAACGATGCGGGAACGCAGGGGACAATGAACCGAAGACCGATTCAGTTGCAGGGAAGCTCGCCGCCCAGGGAGGAGGCCGAGTGAAGGCCGTTCTTGCCCTGGCCAATGGCCGCATCTTCGAAGGCGAAGGCTTCGGCGCCGAGACGACGGTGGTGGGAGAGGTCGTCTTCAATACCAGTCTGACCGGTTATCAGGAGGTGTTGACCGATCCTTCGTACCGTGGTCAGATGGTCTGTATGACGGTGCCCCATGTGGGCAATACGGGTGTGAACCGCGAAGATGTGGAGAGCGACCGGCCGCAGGTGACCGCGTTTATCGTGCGCGAGGTCAGCCCGGTTGTGTCCAACTGGCGCGCGAATGAAAATCTGGGGAGCTATCTGGCGCGGCACAACATTCCGGGCATCAGCGAGGTGGATACGCGGGCGTTGACCCGTCTGCTGCGCGAGGAGGGGGTGCTGCATGGCGCGCTCTGTACCGACGGCAGCCGTACGGAGACTGAGCTGGTCGAGCTTGCCCGCAGCTGGGATGGACTGGACGGCCGCGATCTGGTGCAGGAAGTCACGTGTGAGGAGCCGTTCTACTGGAGCGACGAAACGATGGGCGAATGGACGCCGGTGGCATCGGGCGAAGCCGCGCCCGGACCGTGGCTGGAAGGCGTCGGGCGCTCCTCGCCATTGGTGGTGGCCTATGATTTCGGCATGAAGCACAATATATTGCGCCGCCTGGCCAGCCACAATCTGCGGTTGGCGGTTGTGCCGGCAGATATGCCTGCCGAGGAGGTCCTGGAGCTCGATCCTGACGGGATCTTTCTAAGCAACGGGCCGGGCGATCCGGCCGGGGTACCTTACGCGGCCAGGGAGGTTGCGAGGCTGCTGGAGAGCGGCCGGCCGATGTTCGGGATCTGCCTGGGGCATCAGATCATCGGTCTGGCGCTGGGGGCGGAGACGTTCAAGCTGAAGTTCGGCCATCATGGCGGCAACCAGCCGGTCAGCGATGTAGACAGCGCCAACATTCAGATCACGGCGCAGAATCACAATTACGCCGTCGATACAGAGACGCTGCCCGACAATGTGGAGATCACGCATCTCAATCTGAATGACGGCACGCTGGAAGGGATGCGGCTGACCGACCGGCCCGTCTTCTGCGTGCAGTATCACCCGGAAGCCAGCCCGGGTCCTCACGACGCCGATCTGCTCTTCGCCCGCTTCGCGCAGACGGTGCACCGGTTCCACGCGGCCAGACGGAAACCAGATGTTCAGCGGCCGGCTGTTCGGGATCTCTCGGCCGACAACTGAGAACTGAAACAGGGCGGCGTCTACTCTGCCGCAGGCGCTTCACTTTGGCTCAGGCTGCCCGATTCGGAGAGGTAGGCCAGCAGTTTCGTGCGATTTTCCTCACGCCGTTCCTGCGGTGATTTGCTTTCCCATTCCTCGCGCTTCTTCAGCCGTCTCTCTTTTTCCTCCGGATCGATATTCAAGACGTCATCCAGTCCCTTTCCCGGTGCTGCGATCTCCATATCGGCGGGGATATCCACGCCGACCGCGTCCATCACCTCGGCGGCGGCGAAAATGGGGCTTTGTGTGTGCAGGGCCAGGGCGATGGCGTCACTGGGGCGGGCATCGATGGCGAAGCTTTCTTCGCCGCTCTGGGCGTGTATGGTGGCGTAAAAGGTCTCCTTCTCCAGCGCGGACACCGCCACCGATTCGATGCGCACGCTTGCTTTGTCCAACAGGCCGGCCATAAGGCTGTAGGTCATCGGTCGCACAGGCTTCTTCTCTTGGAGATTGAGAGCGATATTATCCGCTTCGTAAGGGCCAATCCAGATTGGCAGCAGGCGGCGTTCGCCATCACTGATGAGAACCAGTATTCGGTGGTCAGCTTCCTGGTCTGGTTTCACGATGTCGAGCACGGTAACGGGGATCATCTGTTTGCTCCTGGTCTGTTCGGCAACGGCTGGTCTCGGTTGCAGTTCGTGGAAATCTGGACGCAGTTGTTCGCGCAGCTTGCGGCGGGACTTGTGCAGACGCCCTTTGACGGCGGTCACGCTGATGTGCAAGAGGGAGGCGATCTCGCGCACGCTGATCTGCTCGAAATAGTAGAGGAGGACGGCATCCCGGTTGGCCGGTGACAGCTGCGCGACAGCCGCCAGGATCAGGCGGTGCGTCTCTCTGGCCTCGGCCGCTTCGTGCGGCTGGGGCGCCTTGTCGGAAAAGGGCAGCGAATCGAAACTGCGCCCGCCACTTAGCGTTTCAAGCGACAATGTTTGCACGCGCGGTCGGCGCAGATGGTTCTTGCACAGATTGACGACGATGCCACACAGCCAGGCGCGGAAGCTGTCCGGCTTGCGGATGCTGTCCAGGGAGAGATAGGCATGCAGGATGGCCTCCTGGGTCAGTTCCTGGCCCCGTTCCCGGTCACCGACGATCCGGGTCGCCAGTGCGAGCGCGACAGGTTGATGCCGCGCTATCAGTTCTTCAAATGCCGGCCGCTGGCCCTGTTGGGCGCGGCGCACGAGCTCACCGTCAGTCATCGACACCGTCAACGTTTCTTCGATTCGCTTTGGCCGCAACTGTCTCCTACCTGTAGTTTAGTGGTATAATCCCCGCTAACGGTTACCATTAGTTCATTTGGCAAAGCGGTTGCGCATTGAACGACGTTGGTGGGAACGTTTTCCCGCCTACGCTCGCTTATTTGGCGCATCATATTCTTTTTACTTCAGACCGCTGCCCCCCACGGCGCTAATATAGCGAACTGGGAGCGCATTCAACAAGAAGCGCAGGAGAGAAGCCAGGATGAAGACCGACAATCCCCTCTCAGGAACTGCACGCCGGCTCGCCGCCCAATTTCCTATTGTTTCTTTCAGCCTTCTGGCCCTGCTTGCGCTGGCGCTCAGCGCCTGTACGGCGCCGGTATACAGCCCGCAAGTAGGTGTGGCGACGCGGGCTGTTGTTGAGAGAGAAAGTAGTGACCCGGCTATTACTATTTCGCCGACCTCAGGTTCGGCAGGGGTCTATGTGCAGGTTACCGGCAAGAACTGGCCGGTGAGCAGCCTGGTGTTGATCACGCTGCGCGATGACCGCGGCCGCAGCGGCATCCTGGCTGCCAGCACTGCGGACACGGCCGGCACTATCAGCACCGGTTTTCTCTACCCGATCAGCCCGCGCTGGCTAGCGGCAGGCACGCATACTGTGCTTGCTTACACGTCCGACGGCCAGAACGAGGCGACTGCGCTCTTCCAAACCGGCGAGGCAGACGAAGTGACCGGCACGGCGACAGCCGCGTCTTCTGCGCAGCAAGCAACGACGGCGCAAGAAGCAGCGACTGCGACCCCTTCGTCAACGGTCACATCTACGGTTACGCCTACGGTTACGCCTACACCCACGCCCTCGGCGACGCCGACGATCACGCCTGCGGCGACGCCGACACCGCTCATCATCACTGACTGGCGCGGCGATTACTGGAACAATCCAACCCAGTCGGGACCGCCCGTGCTCACACGCAACGATCTGGTGATCTTCTTCAATTGGGGCGAGGGAACACCGGATACCAGCGTGGCCGTGAATCATTTCAGCGCTCGTTGGCACCGTACTCTCAACTTCGACGCCGGCATCTATCGTTTCAACATCGAAGTTGATGACGGCTTCCGCCTCTACATTGACAACGTTCTGATATTGGATGAGTGGGAAGAGGGCCCGGCACGCACGTACACTGTCGATGTTCCTCTCAGCACGGGGAGGCACACCATCCAGGTGGACTACTTCGAACGCACTGGAGTGGCGCTGATGCGCTTCTGGTGGGAGCGCAACGAATCCTTCAGCGGCTGGAAGGGCGAATACTTCGGCAATCGGGACCTGCAGGGGAATCCGGCGCTGGTGCGGGACGAACCGCAGATCGATTTCAACTGGGGAGAGGGCAGAGTTGCGCCCAACCTGCCCGCAGATCATTTTTCCGCCCGGTGGCAGCGTCGAGTCTCCTTTGATGCCGGCACTTATCGTTTCTTCCTGCGGATGGACGACGGCGCGCGCGTCTTGCTGGACAATCAACTGATTCTCAATGATTGGGAGGATGGCGGGGACCGTACGATCAATGTCGATGTGACATTGCCGGCCGGTGAGCGCGCCATACAGGTCGAGTTTTACGAGAATTCCGGGATCGCTCGTGTCGCCTTCTGGTGGGAGCTCGCGCCAACGGCTACGCCGACACCGACAGTGACAGCGACCGAAGTGCCGGAACCGACTGCCACTGAGACGCCGACGCCGACCGATGTGCCGGAAGTGGCTCCCACGGAGACGCCGGTGCCGACAGAAACACCGGTGCCGACAGAGACGCCGGTGCCGACAGAGACGCCGGTGCCGACAGAGACGCCGGAACCGACTGCCACTGAGACGCCTGAGCCCCCGCCGCCCGGTGATGATACTCCGACCGTCACGCCAACAGCGACGCAGGAATCTCAGTCTGGATAGCAGGGGAGGAGGACCACGCCGTGGCGCACAAATGCTCGGTTATCCTGGTCACGCTGGCTGGTGACGGGGGTAACGTCTGGGAGAGGGCGTAAAGGGGTTGGAGAGGATGGCCTACGCCAACTGAAGTCGCGGCTGTCAATGGTTCCTTCGCAGGGTCTTAAGATACCGTAGTCAACGCACTTGCAGACAGGCCGCGCGCGCGGCCATGAATGGAAGCTCACTCATGGCCGGATGCGGGCCGTACAGGGAAGCGAGCGTTTCGATCGTCGCCTCTGTCCTGATAGCCACAGCCACGGGAGCCAGCGTATCGGCGGCCTGATAGCCCACAGCCAATCCGCCGACCACCTGCCTGTTCCGATTCCACGCCAGCCTTATAAAGCCTTCGGTATGTCCTGAGATATGCGTCTTCAGGCCAGACTCCATTGCCACTTCCACACTCTGCACTGAATTGTCGGCAGCCAACAGTGCGCCCACCTGCGCCACCTGCGGATTGGAGAGAAACGGGATCACCATACAGGTTTCGTCGTATGGTTCTGTTTTCTGCCCGGTGGCATGGAGTGCGGCAACACGGGCATGGGCCATGGATACACTTCCCGCTCTGACCTGTCGCGCGTCACCGGCTATATAGATTCCCTCAATGTTCGTCTGCCCATATCCATTGGAACGCACAGATCCCCGCGCGTCAACCTGCACGCCTGCGGCCTCCATATTCAGCGGCGCGATGTTGGGTCGGTTGCCGATGGTCACAAAGGCCATCTCCGCCTCATAGCGCGTGCCGTTCGGTTTCACAGCTGCGACCCGCCCGTCATATCGTTCCAGCTCCACAACGGGCTCTCCCGGCCGGATCCGGACGCCTCTCCGCTGCAGCATATCGACCAGGAATGGGTCGGCATCGGGAGCAATGGCACAGCTTGGACCCCCAGGCAGGACAAGCCAGGTCACGTCGATATTGAGTGCGCTGAAGATGTGGACAAACTCGAACCCGGTCGGACCATCTCCGATCACGATCATAGTTGCTGGAAGATTCGGCATTTCGTGGGCTGTACCAGGTGAGAAGACTCGTCTGCCGTCCGGGGCCAAGGGCGGCGGCACGAATGGCGTTGACCCTGCGGCCACAATGAACGCATCGGCCTCTATTGTCATATCGCCTTCGGAATCGCTCGCTATCGTCAACTGGCTTGGCGACTGGAATGATGCTTTGCCCGCGACCGTCCGTACGCCAAGATTTTGCAACTTTCGCGCTTGCTGTGCGCTCCACCGCGTGGCAATTCTGTCGGCATGCGCACGCACCTCGGCAAGGTCGAACTGACTCCTATCTGGCAACCCGCTTGTTGCAGACGCGAATGGGCCATGTGTGGTATCCAGGTTGTCTACAGCGGTCATCCATACCCGGCTGGGCAGGAGTTGATGCCAAGCGCCAACGGGGCGGTCCGACACGATGGTAACGGGGTCCGTGTAATGGGACGCGATACTGGCCGCTTCTACGCCGGCGGGCCCGCCGCCGATCACAACGATACGCTTGTTCATCAGCTTTCCAGCTTTATTTGCGAGGATTTCAACTTTCTGGACCGTAAATTTTAGTAACTTCGCTCACGAACGGGTTGGTACGCCCTGTAATTTGCCAGACGCATTTCTGATCCGGCCGAGGATTGGAGGTATCCGCCAGGATCAGCGCACACATCGAACTGAGCCGCGCCTGTTCAGGGGAAAATTCCGCCAAACTGCTGTGGTTGCATACCAGCAGAAGGATTATACTACGACAGTGGAGGGTCTGTTCCACGTGAAACTTTGGGCCAAAAGCGCGCCTTGCGCTACATGTTTGCCCGCTGCCAGTCGACCGTCACTCACAGGCCGCCGGCCGCAAAGGAGACAAGATGATAACGAAAACCGCGGAAGAGCTTCATTCCCAGATTAAGCGGGTCCTGCTGGCTGCCGGCGCGGATGAGGGCAACGCTGAGGTAGTAGCTCAGCACCTGGTCCGGTCCAACCTCAGCGGTGTGGACACGCACGGCATCTGGACCATCCCCATTTACGTGGCCGGCACACTGGCCAGCGAACTCCTGCCCGCGGGCAAACCGGGAATCCTGCAGGAGACCCCTACCAGCGCTCTGGTGACCGGCAACTGGACCTTTGGCCACGTTGCGGCCAAGTATGCGATGGAGCTGGCTATCAGCAAGGCCAGAACGCAGAACATGGCTGTGGTGGGCATGGTGCAGCTGCACCACATCGGGCGGCTGGGCACGTACGTGGAGATGGCGGCGGCAGAAAACATGATCGGCATGGTCTGGGGCGGGGGCTACGGCCGGGTGGAGCCAGTGTCTGTGCCGTACGGGGGCAAGAGCCGCGTGCTGCACACCAATCCGATCTCAGTCGGGCTGCCGGCCGGTGAGGAGTCAACGATGATGTTTGACTGGGCCACGACCGCGCTCTCCGGCGTCAAGGTTGAGAATGCCTACCGTCGCGGCGAGCAGCTGCCCCCGAACAGCATTGTTGACAAGGATGGCGTCCCGACTACGAACCCGGACGACTTTTTCGCGGGCGGCGGGCATCTGCCGTTCGGCGCGCATAAGGGTTATACACTGATGATGACTGCCGAGTTTCTCGGGCGGATCTTCACCGGCACCGACAGTTACGCGGAGGCAGGCCGCGGCGGGCCCATCTTTCTCCACCAAGGCGTCACCATGATGGCGATCAAGGCAGACCTCTTTCAGCCCTTCGCCGAATATGCCGAACGGGCGGACGAGATGGAGAGGCGGGTGCGAGCGGTGCCGCCGGCGCCGGGCTTCGACAGGGTGCTGGCGCCGGGCGATATGGAGGCGGGTACGCGGGAGCAGAGACGGCGTGAGGGGATTCCAATCGCCGAAGACATCTGGCAATCCTTCAAAGAGGCGGCTGCACTGGTTGGCGTGGAAATCACATAGATTACAATGGTTACAACCCACCGGCCGCTGAGGTTAAGTTCCAGGAGATCACGATGACAGACTCGCAACTCTCTGCCGAAACGCTTGACGCGCTGCGCCGGATCGACAGCGCCACAATCGCCAATGCCATCGAACATTTTGAGGTGCGCGACCCGGTCACTGGCTACGCCTCGCTGGAGTTGCGTTGTCAGTTCCCGGAGCATGAGCCGATGGTCGGCTTTGCGGTGACGGCCACCCAAGACACGACCAGCGCGGGCGATGACAGGGCTATACGGCTGCCCGAGGTACTGGACATGGTCCACGCCGCGCCCAAACCGGCCATCCTGGTCGTCCAGTATACGGGCGCCGACCGCTTGCGCAGCTGCGTGGCGGGCGACATGTTCTGCACGGCGCTGCAGAAACTGGGCGCGGTGGGGCTGGTGACCGATATGGGTAGCCGTGATTTTGGCGGCATTCAGCGGCGCGCGCCGGGGTTCCAGCTCTTCTGCCCCGGCGCGGTCGTCTCGCATGGATACGGCGCGTTCACGAATCTGGATATAACGGTTTCGATTCATGGGCTGACCATTCAACCGGGCGACCTGTTGCACGGGGACGTCAACGGTGTGGTGTCGATCCCTCTCGCTATCGCCGAAGACGTCATTGTCCAGGCACAACGCGTCCTGGAGGGGGAGAGAACCTACTTCGATTTCCTTGCAAGCGACCAGTTCAGCTTCGAGGGATTGAGGCGGCGCATGGGAGGCCAGGAATAGCGCCTGCCCGGCTTGCGGGCGCAGGCGCATTCCTCAGCGCTGTGGACAGTGACCTTTGCTGTCGACTATGTGGTAGTCAACTATGCGCTAGTATGCGCAACCCACCGCGGTTGCGGGCTGATGTCAACTGTCGGGGGTGACAAGATGCAGCGGCTCCAGCCCCTGGGAGACGCGCTCGACGTTGGTGGCGGCGGCCTGGCCGCGGCGCTGTGTGGTCTCTTTGGTTACGCCGGCGATGTGCGGGGTGCAGTACATGTTGTCCATCTGCAGCAGCGGGTGGGAGTTGGGCAGCGGCTCGGTCGCGAACGCGTCCATTCCGGCGGCCCGGATTTGCCCGCTCTGTAAGGCCTCGACCAGCGCGTCCTCGTCCACCAGCAGCCCGCGCGCCACGTTGATCAACACGGCAGTCGGCTTCATCAGCTCGAACTGCCGCGCCCCGATCATGTGCTTGGTCAGCGCCGTGCTGGGCGTGTGGAGCGACAGATAGTCGGCCTCGGCGATCAGATGCTCCATGTCGCTGGGATCCCCGAAGAAGGAGACATTACACTCGTCGCGCACGGACTGCGGGATGTCGGCGATGTCGACCGCCATGACTTCCATGCCCATTGCGTGGCCGCGCTTGGCCAGTTCGCGTCCGCTCGCGCCCAGGCCGACCAGGCCGAGTTTCTTGCCGGCCAGCTCGTCGTTCAGGGGCAGGCTGAAGCGCTCGGCGCGCATGTTTGCCTGCGCGGTGCGATGGTTCTTGGCGATCAGGAGCATCAGGGTAAGCGCGTGCTCGGCGAGGGCGACGGCACTGAAAGGGCCGGGGGTATTTGCGAACGGCATCTCTTTTCTGAAGAAGTATGGCATATCCCAGTGATCGACGCCGACCGAGAGCACCTGCCATAGCTTGACGCCGGCATTGACTGCCGCATCGACCATCTCGTGCGTGCAGCCCGCGCACGCCACCACGACGTCGATGCCTTCAAACTGCGGAGCCACCGGTTTGTCATGATCGTACATCGTGATTGGATAGCGTCCGTCGACCGCTTCTACGAAGCCATCGTACCAGTACTGCATGACGGGGTTGAAGGGAAGAAAGAGAATTTGCATTGTCAGAACCTCGAAAGGGCAGTGGTTAGTGGACAGTGGATAGTGGTCAGGGAACAGCCAGCGCATTTCTCCCCATGATGCCATGTAAGCGGTGGGGCATCAAACCTGGAGGGGGCGGCGCGGGTCAGGCTTCAATTGTGACGCCGAGGCTGTCTGCGGTCTCGTTGATTTCCTGCCAGATGGTGTCTTCGACCGGAATGCCGTGCTCGCCGCGTTGTTGGGCGGTGCGGTACTCGGGTTCGCCGGGGAAGAGGACCTCGCTGACGCCGGGTTGGGGGCGCGCCGACTTTACCCAGGCGATCTGCTCCTGGACGGTCTCGATGAAGTCGTCGTATGGGAGCAGGGCTTCGATGTTGATGGCCTGGAAGTAGACGCCGTTGCCGGTCTGCTCGCGCTCTTTGCCGGTACAGCCGGCGCCGGAGAGCGCGCCGGCCAGCAACTCGGCCACGATGCCGAGCGCAAAGCCCTTGTGGCCTACGATTCCGCCCAGGGGCAGGAGCGCGCCCGCGGGGGGGCCGTAGAAGGCGGCGGGATCGGTGGTGGGGTTGCCTTCGGCGTCGACGATTACGCCTTCGGGCAGCTGCTTGCCGGCGTATTGGGTAACGCGGACTTTGCCTTCGGGGAATACCGAGGTCGTTATGTCAACCATGACGGGCCAAGGCCCGCCGCTCGGCATGGCGAAGGCGATGGGGTTGGGGGAGAGCCGCCGTTCGGCGCCGCCATACGGGGCGACCGAGCCGGTGGTGCCATAGGAGTTGACGACGGCCATGCCGATCATACGCTCCTCGGCGGCCATGGTGGGGTATTCGCCGACGCGCCCGACGTGCTGGCTGCCGCGCACAACGACGGTGCCGATGGCAACCTGGCGCGCCTTCTCGATCGCGAGCTTCATCGCCTGGCGGGCGATGACCATGCCCCAGCCCTGTTGGGCCTGGATGACGGCGGAGGCCGGTGTCTCGCGTTCGATCTCGATAGGGGTGCCGGGACGGATGGCGCCGCTGCGAATCTGGCCAACGTATTGCGGTATTCTCATCACGCCATGCGAGTCGTGTCCCAGCAGGTTGGCGCGCACGAGCACTTCGCAGACGGCTTCGGACTCGGCGTGGGGCGAGCCGGCCGCGTCCAGGATCCGGGTGCCGATGTCTTGCAGTTGGGCGGCAGTCAGGTATTTCATGTAGATCGCTCCAGGTGGGTGTTCTGCGGAATACGGTGGCCGCGATTCAGGCCAGGACCTTCACACTGTTGTCGTCGAGCGGCGCGAGCGGCGTGAAGTCGCGGTTGTTCTGATACCACGGGCGCTCGGTGCCGGTGCAGGCGTTGCTGACGGCGTTGTAGATCAGGTACATGATGGCCCGCCGCCATGGGGAGACGTTGTTGGCCGAACCGTGCAGCACGTTGCAGTGGATGAATGCGACCGAGCCGGCCGGCCCGACCAGCGCTTCGATCCCGTTCTCGGCGGCGAGCCGTTCAAAGGTGGCGTTGTCGATGTGATGCAGCGCGTATCCTCGCCCGGCGGCGTCCTTGTGCAGCTTGGCGTCCAGCAGGCCATGGCGTTGCGAGCCAGGCACGATCAGGAGGGGAGAGGTGACCGCGGTACAGTCGTCGATGAAGACCGATACCATGATGCAGTTCGGTTCGGGCATGCCGTCGATCGAATTCCAGGGCGGGTAGTCCTGGTGCCAGTCCCAGGAGGCGCCGCCGCCGAAGCCCTGCTTGGGGTTGAGACGGCTCTGATGGAGATAGACGTCGTCGCGCAACAGCTGGCGGACGGGGTTCAAGAGACGGGGCAGCAGGGTCAGGCAGCGGAATGGCTCGGAATAGGTATGCGCGCCGAAGGCGAGCCTGACGGAGGATGGATCTTCCTTTTCGGTGATTATCTCCGGGCCTGAGCGATTGAGGATCGCGGGCACCGCTTCCTGCAGGACGGCTACTTCATCGCTGGCGAGGAGATCGGGGAAGAAGAGGTAGCCCTGTTCATTGTATTGCGTAATCTGCGCGTTGGTGAGTTTCATGTTTTCTATCTCCACAGATCGATCCGCGATGGGGCGCGGTGAAAACCTTTTTTGTCCACGAAGGGCCACGGAGAACTGCAACTGCTACACCTTTTTGTCCACGAAGGGCCGCGAAGGACCGCGAAGGGCCGCGAAGAACTGCAACGGCAACTTCTTTTGTCCACGAAGGACACGGAGGACCACGGAGAACTGCAACTGCTACACCTTTTTGTCCACGAAGGGCCGCGAAGAACACCTTTCTTATCCACGAAGGGGCGCGAGGAACACCAGCGGCGGATTGGGTTTTCATTGGGTGACTGGGCAGCCATTTAGGGATCAGCCGCACTTTGCTTCTGCAAATCGCTGTTCTGACTGATGTCGGCGTTCCCTGGTGATATCAACGCTCTTTTGCCCACATGCCGGGGTCGGAGGAGGAGTAGGGCCAGCCTGAACCGCCGACCATGCGGAAATCATCCTTTTTGCCGCATAGCCAGTAGAACATTTCGGCGACGCGCGGGACCGATTGCCATTTGTGGTGGCTGCCGCAGAAATAGTTGCTGGTGAAGGAATAGTCGGCGCCGGCGAAATCGAAATCGGGGCGCGCGTTCCAGTCGCGCGCGGGCGGCGTTGTGCGCCAATAGACCCACTTCAGCAGGTTGCGGGTCGATTGATCGACCTTGTCAGGCTGACGATGCCAGATCGAATAGGCTGTGACGAATACCGAGCCGGCGGGCGCGGTGGTCGGTACCTGGCCGGCCAGATGCCCGAAGCGCTCTATGTCCTCTCTTGTTATGGGTACAAGGTGGGAGCCGGGCAGGAACAGGGTGGGGCCCATCTCCAGGCTGTTGGACTGGGGAATATAGAAGACTTGCAGCAGATTGCAGGCGCGTTCGAAGTCGGAACCGGCGTCGATGTGCCAGTATCTGGCTGCTTCCGGCCCCACCAGGCGATGGTTGGCCATCCACTCGGGGAGCTGGAAGTTGGCGCCCAGCAGGGAGCGGATGACGCCGGCGACGGCGGGATGCAGCAGCACCTCGTCGATGAAGCGTTCATCGCGCACGAGCTGATGGGGGTCTGCTCCTTCCTCGTCAAGGTATTGGAAAACCCAGCGGTTGGTGGATTCCGGTATCACGCCTTCGAGGGTGAGAAGGCCGGTTTTGCAGAATTCCAGGACCTCCTCATCGGTCAAGGTAGGCTGGATGTCATCGGTCGCGCGAAGGGCTTCATTCGCCATTGGTTACCTCCTGCATGTCGTGCACGAGAGCCTTTAGGGTCGCAGTCAGATTTTGGCTTCAAGAATCTGCAGAATTTCGAAAACCATGCCGTTGGGGGAGCGGAAGAATGCCAGACGGCGCGAGCCGAAGGCGGCGCTGATCTCCACCCGTTCGACCAGCACCTCCAGGCCCATGGCGGTGAGCCGTTCGTACTCCTGGTCCAGGTCATCGACTTCGAAGACGGCGTGGGTCAGGCCGGGCTTGAGCTCGTGGCCGAGTTTGTCCTCGAAGACCGTTTTGGGCGTGAGGAAGATGCGCGTGCCGCCAAAATCGACGAAGGCGTAGTCGACCTCCTCGCCGTCGGGCGCGGTGAACATCTCGCGCAGAATCAGTTTGGCGCCGATCTCCTGCCAGAATGCGATTTCGCTGTCGATGTCATCGACTTTCATGCCGATGTTCCAGAGCGAGGCTTCCATTTATTCCCATTTCTCCAGGATGAACTCGCAGGTCACATGGACGTCGCGGTCGTGTCCGGTCAGGAGCTGGGCCGGGAAACGGATCACGCGCCAGCCGGCGTTGATGGCGTCCAGTGGGGTCTTATAAGGCCAGTCGGCGGGGTCGAAGGGGCCGTCGGAAACTGCGCCGTCGGCGACTTGCAGCATCCCGATCACTTCAGAAGTGACGGCGGTGGTGGCGGTCTGCAGGTAGAGCAAGCTCTGTCGTCTGGACCCGTCCTCCTGCAGCGCTTTGCCAAGGTCTCGCAGCCGTTCCTCGGTCAGTTCACCCCTTTTCAGCTGCTCGATACACGCTTCCAACTGTTGCGCGGCGGTATTCATTGTAAGACGCCCCTTTCTTGCTCGTCCTCAGCTGACAACAACCGGAATCTCAAGGTCGGGAATCTCCTCGTCCAGGGGGAAGAAGGGCCGCTGCATGCGCTTAAAGTTCAAGTTGCGGACGTGGGCCGGAGTGGGTCCGGGCGTGTCGACGATAAAAGCCGCCTTCATCAGGTCGCGGTAGGCGCGGCGGTAGTTCATTGGATTCTTGACGCCGATGAACTTGGCCTGGCGTACATCCATGCCGAGGCTGCGAAACTGTTCATCGCCCCAGTCGTAGGTCGGCTGCGACATGACCAGGAGTTGGATGCTGCCGATCTGCAATACGGCGGAAATACCCATCGAGGCCCAGGTACCGCCAAAGAGACCGCCGTCGTAGAGGAAGCTGCCGTCGCTGAGACGGCGCACGGTGCCGCTGACGGGTACGGGTTGGCCCCAGGCCGGGTCGAGGCTGTAGCCGACCTGCAGGCTGACGGTCTGGCCGATGCCGGCGCGTGCGCAGGCCTGGGCCGCGGCTGGATCGACCACCATCAGAAAGGCAGGCTCGTCCACGCCCAGCGCCAGCAACTCACCCAGCAGGGCGACGCTGTCGCCGGGCGCGCCGCCGCCGGCGCAGTCGGCGGTGTCCACCAGCAGCACGGGGCCCCCCTCGACCTGGCGGCCGCGGGTTACGGCTTCGGCGACGGTAAAATGCTCAACTTCGAACGCCTGGCGCCGTTCCCAGAACTCTGCGGCCAGCGCCTGCGCCTCGTTTGCCGCCAGGGCGGGGTCATTGTCGGTCACGACGATGCTGCCGCAGCCCATGCCGGGCAGGTCGTTGTAGGGGTGGACCTGGAAACAGGATACGGAGAGGATGCCGGGCTGGGTTTCAAGGTGGCGCGCCCGCCGGGTCAGGTGGGCCATGGGTCCGTCGCCGAAAGTCTGGCCGTTGCAGGCACCGCAGATGATGGGGACCTTGGCCAGGGCCATCACCGGTTTGACGCGGCCCTGCACGGTGCGCAGCAGGAGGCTGGCGCCGCGTTCGCCGGTGGTATAGGTGTCGTCGTGGGGGTAGTGGGTGAAGGACACGAGGGCGTTGGCCTGCCTGACCATGCGCGGGGTGACGTGTGCGTGCAGGTCGAGCGTCATGACGACTGGCAGGTCCGGCCCGACGATGCGGCGCACGGCATCGAGGAGGTCGCCCTCCGGGTCGAGTTGCGAAGCGGCGACCATGGAGCCGTGCATGGCGAGGATGAGGCCGTCAAGGGGCATCGCGGCGCGCAGTCGCGCCAGCAGGGTCTCCTTCAACTCAGTGTAGCAGGCATCCGAAAGCGCACCACCCGAGACGCTGCGCGCTGCCAGCAGCGGAACTGCCTGCGCGCCCTCCTCTGCGCAGACGGCGAGGATGCCGGCGACTTCGCAGTCGGTGCCCGCCAGTTGCAGCAGGGCGTCGCCTTCATGGACATAGGAGTTGCGAAAGAGGGCCAGATCGGTCTGCGTGGCCGCGAACTGGTTGCTTTCCTGGAAGATCGAGCCGATGCCGATGCGCATTGCTGTCATTGGATTGCCTCTTCGGGCCCCATTTGCGCAGGGGGCGCATCGAACAAATGCGATAGGGAAAGTATCAGATGTTACCGATGGGCGCGTTCCAACAGATGGACAGGGAAATTATACCTACGTAATTGGGTAAGGACAATGTTGGTTCAAATGGGGGCCTGAAAGTAGACTAGAGGTAACTACAAAGCCATATACAGTGCCTGTCTTGACCAGCCCTATATCTGCCGCCAATCAGGCTATTTGATTGCGTATTCGGTTGGCGGCAGCCAGGTTGCTGGAGCCGCACGGCTGGAATGCGCACACACGGTCGGAACTGCAGTTTTTAGTAGTCAGTTTTTGGTTTTCAGTGGAACACCAGTCGTCAGGGGAACACCGGAGATTAGCGGTCGGTGGTCGGTGGGGTGAGACGGCAAGTGGGGGGTAGACTCCGTTCGCCAGACACGATGCTGGGGAAGAGCACACAAGGTCGGTGAGGGATGGTTTTGTAGGGGGGCGTTGCGGGGGCGCAGCCCCTGCACAAGGGAGGGCCGAAGGCCCGACCGCCCATATGACAATCATGAGGAGAGAAGGAACACCTTTGCTCGCCTCATTCAGGGTTGCGAATCAGTTGCGGCTGAGTAGCTCCCCGTCTTTAACACAAAGGAGTCAACCATGTTTCGTTCTGCCGCTCTATTTGCCATCCTCGTGCTCGCGCTGTTCATCGCCGGCTGCGTTGCCATCCCAACCAAGAATGAACCGGCAGCTTATACCCAAGCAGTCGTGCAGGATGCGATTCGCCTTTACAACAGTGAAGGCCGCCAAGCAGCCATTGAGCACTACAGTTCAGCCGACAACGTGGACGGGCAATGGTACGTCTTTGTAATCGGTGGAGATGGATACACCATCGCCCACCACAACCCCGAAATTATAGGGAGGGACCCTGCGCTGCGCGTGGATTCGACCGGCTACTTTTATGGGGACGAGATGCTGAGCGCGACGGAGGCGGGGAAGTGGGTCAGCTACGTCTTCACGAACCCGGACACGGGGGAGGAGACGCTTAAACACACGTGGATGGTGCGGCACGACGGGCTGTTTTTCGGGTCGGGCTGGTATGAGTAGAAGTAGTCTTACCGGGATATTGAAAGTTCGCGATAGAAGGTGATCCAGGTCTAACTCAGTCAAATAGGAGACATACGTGTTTCGTTCTTCCGCTCTATTTCTCGTCCTTACGTTCGCACTCCTCGCCGCCGGTTGCGTCGCCATTCCTACCAAGAATGAACCGGCCGCCTACACCCAGGCGATCGTGCAGGACGCAATCCGCCTCTACAGTCAGGAAGGCCGCCAGGCGGCCATCGACCACTACAGTTCACCCGAAAACGTGGACGGGCCATGGTATGTCTTCATTATCGGCGAAGATGAGTACACCATCGCGCACTTCAGCCCCGAAATAAAAGGGCGGGACCCCGCGCTGCGGGTTGACTCCACGGGCTACTTCTTTGGCGACGACATGCTGAGCGCGACGGAGGAGGGCAAGTGGATCAGCTACGTCGCCGCGAACCCGGACACGGGAAACGAGGCGCGTAAGCACGCATGGATGGTGCGCTATGACGGGCTGATCTTCGGGTCGGGCTGGTACGAGAAGGAGTGATGCGGCCGGAAGGGACGCGGAGTAGGAAGCGTTGTCCGAGCGGCGTTGTCAATTTTACGCTACGCGTTTCCCCGCTGCGCGCCATCTTTCATGCTGAGGGCGTGCTGAACAGCGGTATAGGGGAAGACGGTACTATGTTACCTGATGGGCGCGTTGCAACAGACGGACAGAGATAGAAAAGTTAAGCGACCGTGACAGGGGGCAATCGCATCTGATTTCGTATGTCTGAATAGTTGAAATTTGCCAGAAAGTCTACGAAGGGCACCCCGTGTGGGTGCCCTTACGGATCTGGCAGCCCATACAGTGCTGGCAGCCTCCCAAGGCGTTGACTCAGTGAGATGCACTTGCCCTGAACCGTGATAGGGAATTCTTGCGCGGAGGGATGCGTGAAGGTACGCTGTGGTAGATGTGCCATAGTTACCTTTAACGCAATGGAGAAAATCATGAATCGATTTGCCCCTCTGTTTCTCGTGCTCGCGCTTCTCGTCGCTGGTTGCGTTGCCATCCCAACCAAGAACGAACCGGCGGCCTACACCCAAGCAGTCGTGCAGGATGCCATCCGCCTCTACAGTCAGGAAGGTCGCCAGGCAGCCATCGACTATTACAATTCAGTCGACAACGTGGACGGGCAATGGTACGTCTTTATAATCGGCGAAGATGGTTACTCCATCGCCCACCACGACCCTGACATTCTAGGGAGGGACCCCGCGCTGCGCGTGGATTCGACCGGCTACTTTTATGGGGACGAGATGGTGAGCGCGACGGAGGCAGGGAAGTGGGTCAGCTACGTTTTCACGAACCCGGACACGGGGGAGGAGACGCTTAAACACACGTGGATGGTGCGGCACGACGGGCTGTTGTTCGGGTCGGGCTGGTATGAGAAGGAGTAGTTCGCCGGAAGGGACGCGGATTGAGAAGCGCTCTCCGTGCGGCTTTGTCTGCTTTACGCTACCCGTTTCCCCGCTGCGCGCCATCTCTCATACTGAGGGCGTGCTGAACAGCGGCATCGGGGAAGACGGTACAAAGTCACCCGATGGGCGCGTTGCGACAGACGGACAGAGAGAGGATGGTTAAGCGACCGTGACAGGGGGCAATCGCATCTGATTTCGTATGCCTGAATAGCTGAAATTTGCCAGAAAGTCCACGAAGGGCACCCCGTGTGGGTGCCCTTACGGATCTGGCAGCCCACACAGTGCTGGCAGCCTCCCAAGGCGTTGACTCAGTGAGATGCACTTGCCCTGAACCGTGATAGGGAATTCTTGCGCGGAGGGATGCGTGAAGGTACGCTGTGGTAGATGTGCCATAGTTACTTTTAACGCAATGGAGAAAATCATGAATCGATTTGCCCCCCTATTTCTCATTCTCGTGCTCGCGCTCCTCTTCGCCGGTTGCGTTGCCATCCCAACCAAGAACGAACCGGCGGCCTACACCCAAGCGATCGTGCAGGATGCAATCCGGCTCTACAACAGTGAAGGCCGCCAGGCTGCCTTCGACCATTACAGTTCGCCCGACAACGTGGACGGGCCATGGTACGCCTTCATTGTCGGCGAAGATGGGCGCACTATTGCGCACTTCCGCCCCGAATTGATAGGGCGAGACCCGGCGCTGCGCGTTGACGTCACCGGCTACTTCTATGGCGATGACTTACTGAGCGCCACTGAAAAGGGAAAATGGCTCAGCTTCGTCTTCTACAACCCGGACACGGACGAGGAGACGCTCAAGCACGTATGGGTGGTGCGCCATGAAGGGCTGTACTTTGGGTCGGGCTGGTACAAGGAGGAGTAGTGCGGCGGGGCGTGGAGTAGGAAGGGTTCCCTGGGTCCACCAAACAGGAGGATGTCATGAAGATCGGATTGTTTACAGATAGCCTGCCAACTTCCTTCACCGAGGCGCTTGATTGGGTTGTCGAGCATGGGATCGAAGCTGTGGAAATCGGGACGGGCAATTTCTCGCCGGCTTTGCATTGCAACCTGGATGAACTGCTGGAAAACGAGGAGGCCCGGACAGTATTTACGTCGGCGATAGAAAGCCGCGGCCTGATGCTGAGCGCTCTCAACTGCAATGGCAACCTGCTCGACCCGCACCCGGCGCGCGGCCAAGCATCGCAGGATGTCTTCTTTAAGACGGTAGAACTGGCCAATAAACTCGGCCTGGATACCGTCGTGACGATGAGCGGCTGCCCCGGCGACCCGAGTGGGACACCTTATCCAAACTGGCCCACCCATCCTCAACAGCCGGAATACGCTGACCTGGAGCGCTGGCAGTGGGACGAAGTAATCGCCCCTTTCTGGGAAAAGGCCGGCCGGTTCGCGGCCGATCACGGCGTCAGGGTCGCGATCGAACTACACCCTGGCCAGTCCGCGTATAACACCCGCACCATGCTGCGCCTGCGCGCGATCGCGGGACGGAGCGTGGGCGTCAACCTCGATCCCAGCCACTTCTTTTACCAGGGCATGGACCCGCTGATCGTGATCCCCGCGCTGGGAGAGGGGTTCATTTTCCACGTCCACGCCAAGGACACGCGCATAAACCCTTCTGAAATGGCTCTCAACGGCGGCCTCGATATGCGGCCGATGGACCTGGTTGCCGAGCGCTCGTGGGCCTACCGTACGCTGGGCTACGGCCATGGGGAGGCATGGTGGCGCGATTTCGTCAGCGCGCTGCGCATGGCCGGCTACGACGGGGCGCTGAGCATTGAACACGAAGACCCGGTGATGAGCGCATCGGAAGGCATCATCAAGAGTGTGAAATTCCTTGAGCCGCTGATATTGCGGACGATGCCGGAATAATTGGCTTGTGGTAAGCGGATTGCCTGATTGTGAGGAAGCAAAGAGGTCGGTGAAGGTGAACGCGGCGCGGCCTGCAGTGGGTCGACTTGGCGAGGACATTCTGGGCGCTACTGTGGCGGGCAGATGGGTCAGCCTCGTGTTCCATAGCCCGGATACCGGCAAGGTGACGCGCAAGCACGCATGGATCGTGCGCCATGACGGGCTGTATTTCGGGTCGGGCTGGTACGAGCAGGCGTGATTGGGAAGGGCGCGATGTGAAGTGGGAAGCGCGCGCTCTTCAGGCGAGGGGGCTGGCATCTGCGCCGCGGCCGACGAATACCGAGGCCATCTCTTCAGCTGGAAGCGACGGGGACTCTTCGTGCAGATAGCAGGCGGCCAGGCGGTGCGGGTCCGTCTGGAATAGAGGCGGCGTGCTTTCGGCGCATTTCGACATAGCATGAGGACAGCGGGCGAAGAACTTGCAGCCATCGCTTGCGCCTGCTGCTGACGTCGAAGCGGCCGTCGCTTCCGTATTCCAACGTCGGTCCGGGTCGGGTTGGGGCACGGAGCCGATCAGCAACTGCGTGTATGGGTGCTGCGGCTGCTTCACCACGAGGTCAATGGCCCCGGCCTCGGCTACGGAGCCGGAATACATGACAATAATATTTTCGCTGATCTGATAGGCGGTGGTGAGGTCGTGGGTGATGTAGATGACGGAGATGCCGAACTCTTCGTTCAGCTGACGCAGGTTTCCCAGGATGGTGGCTCGCAGCGAGGCGTCGATCATGGAGACCGGTTCGTCGGCCACGATCAGGCGCGGGCGCATCAGCAGCGCGCGCGCCACCATTATGCGCTGCCTTTGGCCGCCGCTCAGCTGGTGGGGGCGCCGTCCCAGGGTGTTTTCGGGGCGCAACCCCACCGACTGCAGGGCCTCCTCGATCAGCGCCCTACCCTCCTGTTGCGATTTGGCCAGGCCGAACTTGGCAATCGGGGTCGTCAGAACATGGTCGATCTTGTAGAAGGGGTTGTAGACCTCAAACGGATCCTGAAAGACAACCTGCACATCGCGTCGGAACGAATGCCATTCCGCGGTGGACAGCCCTTGCAGATCCTTTCCCTGATAGAGTACCTGCCCCTCGGTTGGCGTCTCCAGCCCCAGGAGCATGCGGGCGAGCGTTGTCTTGCCGCTGCCGCTTTCCCCGACCACAGCCGTGATGGTGGGCGGCTCGCTGGCGATGGTTAGTGAAAAGTCTTGCAGCGCGACAGTGCGGTTGCGGCTGAACAGACCGCCGCCGAAGACCTTGGTGATATGTTTAACTTCGAGCAAGGCGCTCATGCGATTGGCGGCTCGTTGTCAGTGGCCGGCTTCTGATTACTGAACACTGGTTTCTTGCTGCAAATTGTGAATCAGTTCGAGGCGATGACAGGCTACCCAACGCTCCGGTTGCACCTCATCCAGCATCTGTTCCTGCGTTGCGCAGTCGGCGGTGGCGTGGGGACATCTGGGATGAAAAAGACAGCCCGTTGGCCGTTCAAACTGTGAGGGTGGCAGCCCCGGGATGCCTTCCAGATCGTCCTTCTCTTCCAGAGACGGCAAACATTCGATGAGCAGACGGGCGTAGGGATGCAGAGGCCGGCTGAAAATCTCGCGCACCGGCGAGACCTCCACCAGTTTGCCGGCATACATGACCCCCACCCGGTCCACAAACTGGGCCATGATGCCCATATCATGGCCGACCAGGATCACAGCTGCCCCGACCTCCTCCTGGACGCGGCGCAAGGTCTCCATAACCTGCATCTGCACCACAACGTCGAGCGCGCTGGTCGGCTCATCGGCGATGATCACCTGGGGGCGCAGGCTGATGGCCATGGCGATACAGACCCGCTGCTTCATCCCCCCGCTCAATTCGTGCGGGTACATGCCGGCCACCTGCGGCTCCAGCCCTACCCGCGCCAGCAGATCATGCACATAGTCATCCTGTTCGCGCCGGCTCATCTTCGCCGCGTTCGCGCCGTTGTCAGCCCTGCCGAACCCGGCGGCGGCGTGATCTTTCATGCCGTCGAGCAGTTGACGCCTGATCCGGGTCACCGGATTGAGGGAGTTCATGGAACCTTGCGCCACCAGCGCGATCCCTGCCAGACGCATCTTCCGCATCTCTTCGCCGGAGAGCGCCAATACATCCTGTCCGTCCAGCCAGATCTGACCGGATTCGATCTTTCCGGGCGGTTTTATCATGCGCAGCAGAGCCATCGCCAGCGTGGTCTTGCCCGAGCCGGACTCTCCGACCAGGCCGAAGCGCTCTCCCGCCTCCAGGTTGAAGCTGACGTCGTCGACCGCCCGCACCACGCCGCCGGGCGTATCAAAATAGACCCGCAGGTTGCGCACTTGCAGCGTAGCTGAAGGCGCTCCCGCTTCGCCATTTGGACGAGGTTGCGGCGTCATACGCTTTTCCTCAACCTGGGATTCGCCAACTCATCCATGCCGACGGAAGTCAGGTAGAGAGCGATAAAGATCAGGACAATGATCACGACGGGCACTGACCACCACCACCAGTATCCTCCGAGCACACCGGCATGGAGGATGACCCAGTAGATCGTCATGCCCAGGGTCGGGTGGGAGGTCGGCCCGAGCCCGAGGGCTTCCATGCCGATAGTGGCCAGGATGGCGGAAGCGGTGGTGTTGACGAGGTTGGCGACGATAAAGGGGATGAGGTTGGGCATGAGTTCGCGGAATATGATCTCGTAGCCGCGCATGCCGGACATGCGCGCCACATCGACATAGGCGCGCTCCTTGAGCGAGAGGACCTGCGAGCGAATTGTGCGGGTGGGCCACAGCCAGGCGGTGGCGGCCACAATCAGGGACATCTCGGTCGGGTTTACGCCTCTGAGGGCGATTGCGATCAGGATCAGAATCAGGATGCTGGGAATGGTCAGGCCTACGTCCACGACCAGGCGGATGACAGCGTCGATGATGCCGCCGTAATAGGCGCCGGCGAAGGCGAGCAGGCAGGCGAAGGCCACGCCCAACACGCCGGCAAGCAGACCGACCCGCAAAGTGAGCGGCGTGCCCACGATCATGACCGCCAGCAGATCCCGGCCCACCTTATCGGTACCAAACGGGTATTCGGCGGAGGGTGATTGGTATGGGGGCGTGGAAAGAGGCGAGGCGTCTTCGATGTTGACAAGCAGCCGGCCGCCGACAGAAAAGAGCAGAAGAACCAGAATCAGACTCAGCCCAAAAGCGAGGGGCGGGTTGCGGCGCAGGTAGCCCAGCGCCTCAAGGAACGGCGAAGGCGTGTTCAGGCGCGCTTCCTGATTGCTATCTGAGCGCACAGTCATCTAAGTCTGCCTTCTGATGCGTGGATCCAGCATCGGCAAGGTCAGGTCCAGGATCAGAGTGGTGGTGGCGAGGGTGAGGATGATCGTCAATACGATTCCTTGGATGACGGGATAGTCTACGCCTTTGATCGAGTTGAAGAGCACGGTGCCGATGCCGGGGAAGCCAAACACCACCTCGACCAGGAGCGCGCCGGAAAAGACATAGCCCATGGCCAGAGCCAGCGAGGTAATCTGGGGCAGAATCGCGTTTCGCAGCCCGTAGTCGAGGAAGAGACGGCTGCTCTTGATACCTTTGGCTTCGGCCAGGGTCATGTAATCTTCGCCCTCAACGGTGACCATCATGCCGCGCATGGCGATGGCCCAGAAGCCCAGGCTCGACAGAAGGATAGATAACGCGGGCAGGATGGAATGCTCGAGGGCTTCGAGGAAAAAACGCCAACTCACGTTAGGGATAGTGCCGATGCGATAGCCGCCATGCCCGGGAAACCAACGCAACTCAAAGGCAAAGACAAAGAGCATGATCAGCCCTAAGAGATAGTAGGGGATGGCGGCCATGGTCATGATAGGCGGGGCCAGGGAGCGGAGCCAGAGAGGCGCGCGCGTCCAGGCGACGAGCGCGCCAAAGAGGGTTCCGAATACAAAGGAAAGCAGCGTTGTCATGGTCAGGAGACCGATTGTCCAGAGCAGTGCCTCACGCAGGATATCCTTGACAGTTTTGGGGTAGAATGCGATCGAATGACCCAGGTCGAAGCGGGCCATGTCGCCCAGATAGGTGAGGTACTGCTGCCAGAGGGGCTTATCCAGGCCAAACTTGGCGTTGTAGACCTCGACCATCTTCTCTTTGCCCTTTCCCCAGGCGCTGCCCGACTGCACCTGTTTGATCATGCGTTCGCGGATCGGATCCTGACCGGACAGCCGCGGCAGGAAGAAGTTCACTGTCGCGGCTGTCAACACAATCAGGAGGAAAAAGACGATTCGTTTAAGGAGATAAACGGCGGCCCACATCGGCAAACCCCAGTGTCCAGTGGATGGTGATTCGCGGCTAGCAGCGCCGTTAGCAGCGCCGCTAGCCACTTTGCACTATTGCGCCGGTTCAAGATGAAGCAGGACCAGGTGGAAGCCGAGCAACTGGGGCGCTTCGTTAACATACTCGCCATCCTTACTGTCAACGGTCGGCCAGTTCTCCCAGTAGGTCTGATTCATCGCCATGTTGTGTTTCCAGTTGAACAGCATGACCGAAGGCAACTCGGGCAGCCAGATCTCCATCGCCTGGCGGAAGAGCGTCTTCATGGTCTCGGTATCATCTGGATGCACCTGTGACATTGCCAGCACGATTTCGTCGAAATCGGTGTTGCACCAGAGCGACTGGTTCGAGGCCCAGTTGGAGGCCGGGCCGCCTTCTTTGCCGCAGGTGTAGAGGTTCAACGCCTCGTAAGGTTCCTTCAGGCTGCCGGTATGGCCGGCGGGGAAGGCGGTGTGCGTCTTGGAGACGAAGCGATCCCAGGCGTCCGGCGGCGTTGTCAGTTCGGCATCGATCCCGCCGCGTTTCAGCTGCTCGACCAGAACCTCGGCGGGCGCGTTCCAGGCAAACCAGGACTCAAGCGGCACCTTGATGGTGTCGCCATTGGCGTCCGCCCACATGCCGTCGCCATTCTTGCTATAACCGGCCGCCTCGAGATGCTCTGCGGCTTTATCGGGGTTGTACTCGTTAGTATCGTACTGTTCGAGCAGGTCGGAGATCGACTCGGTGTACTGTTCCAGGCCGGGATACGGCGGGTAGGGCATTGGGTTGGGGCTGGTCAGGCCTTCGTAGGCGACGTCCGCGATCTGCTGCCGGTCGATCAGGTAGGAGATCCCCCAGCGCACGTCAGCGTTGTCATAGGGGGGCTTCTCGTTGTTCAGCCACAGGGCTTGTGCCCACCAGTCCACATAGCCGTAGGGGGCCTGGCGACCGTAGTGGGCGGTGACCTTCTCATTCCGTTCCACCGCCAGCCGAATCGAAGCGCCCTGCAGCTCGGTGATATCAATCTGGTTGCTGGTAACAAGCTCGATCAGGCGCGACTGATCGGTGCCGCCGACGACAAACATGACGCGTTCCATGTTTAGTGCATCGGTCAGGCCGGACTCAACCGCCCACCAGTCGTCGCGGCGGTCGAACATCTTCTGTTGCGGCGATGAATAGACCACCTTGAGGGGGCCGGTTGTGACGGGCCAGCCCTTCTCGATGTCGTAGTGGGTGAAGGTGGCCCAGTCCTGGCCTTCGAAGATATGCTTGGGCATGATGGGGAAGGCGCCCGAGTCCCACTTCCAGACGAAGAAACGGTCGTGGTAGCGGGGGAAGGAGAAGTTCAGGGTGATGAGGACGGTGTGGTCGTCCACCGCGACAGCCTCTTTGGTGTACTGCTGAACTTCGTTGCCGAAGCGGACCTCACCGCCGATTTCGATCAGGTGATTGAGGGTATAGACCACGTCATGGGCAGTGAAGGGCGTGCCATCGCTCCACATTACCTCCGGCCGCAGGGAGATGGTCAACTCGGTGAAGTCGTCATTGTAGTCAAAGCTCTTGGCCTGCCACATGACCGTCTCGTCTCTGAAAGCGTTCCAGTAGGCCATGCCTTCATAGATGACGTTGAGGCCGCGCTGGTAGTCGCCGCCGATGGCAAAGGGCGTGTAGATTTCCGACTCTTCAAACTCATCGCTGCCCCACCAGCCGACGATCAACGTGCCCTCTCTGGGAACATCTTTGACGCCTTCGGCGCTGGTTGTGTCTGCGTCCGGTTCGGACATCTCTTCAGAGGCAGGCGCGGCTTCCTGAGCACAGGCGACTGCCAGGAGAGCCACCAAAGCCAATAGTACAACGATCCTCAAATGCTCGCGGAACTTCCTGCGCTTTTCCATTTCCTGTTCCTCCCTGTGGCCTGAATGAATGTGTTCGATTGCGCCCATACTCGAAAAGGACGCGGAATGGGTAGTCGCTACGCGCTGGATTCGCTGACACTGCGGCACTGTCGATGGAATATATGGTTTTGTGGGACATGAGTGAAATGGGAATTCAGGAAGGTCGGACAGTTCCCAAAAGACAATTATTCGCTCTATTTTAGCTGAGAGAGGGCAGCGGAACAAACGCGAAAAATCGACCTTGACAGGGCGGTTCCGACCACATCGGACATTCCTGTCGGGGCGACCGATCTACTCCCTGTGCCAACCGGGGATATCCTTATACTTTGAGGATATTGTAGGCGAATCCGTATCTGCCGGCGGCGGCTTCTTTCTGCCTGCGTTCATCATCAGACGAGGATGTCTGATGCGCTCCATAGATCGGGGTCAGGGGTCGGGGGTCAGGGGCCAGGGGTCAGGGGCCAGGGTTCAGCGATGGTCATCGCTTTCGATCACGTACTGCCATCCGCCGGCAACCCATCGTGCGCGCTGTCGTTGCAGCCCTTTCAGCAGGACGTGGCGTGATTCGGCGCTGTCAACCAGGTCGCTTTTTTCAAAATACTGAGTGAGTTGGTCCAACCGGTGCAAGCAATCCTTGTGCCCGCGTTGGCCAGTCCGTTCAATTTCGGCTTCAGTTCCAAAGTTCAGCCGAAGGGTCTCGATTCTTTGTCGGTACGGCGCCGCCCAGGCTTCAGGAACGCGCTCATCATTGACAATAGTTTCTGCGGCTCGAACGTTGGCTTCAACTCCCTGGCTGAAACGAATTGCCAATCGACGCACCAACTTGATCATCAAGTACACAAACAGTCCGACACCCGCAACCCACAGCGCTGTCCAGAAGAGAAGCGCATCCATACATTTACTCCACCACCCGGATCAGCGCCACAGCCACTCTTCCTTTGCCTGGGCGCCCGTCTCGTTACCTGCGTAGCAGCCGGAACCGACAGCAGGAGTCACCACTGGCTCTCCTCTTCCAAATCTTCCACTCCTTGAAGCGTCAGCTCCTCGGCAAAATGACAGGCTACGTGATGACCTGGACCGCTCTCCAGAAGTGGGGGTAATTCCTCCTGACAGATCTGCTGGGCGTACTTGCAGCGGGGATGAAAGTAGCAACCGGAAGGCGGGTTGGCCGGGCTGGGCACTTCACCCTCCAGCGTGATTTCGTCCAGTAAGGAATCAGGATCAGGACTCGGTATTGCGGATAGAAGGGCTTCGGTATATGGATGTTTGGGATTCAGAAAGAGCTCTTCCGTCTCCGCCTGCTCCACAATCTTGCCGACATACATGACGGCAACCTGATCGGAGATATATTGGATGACGCTGAGGTCGTGGGCGATGAACAGATAGGTGAGGCTGAATTCCGCCTGCAGATCCTGCAGCAGGTTCAGAATCTGGGCCTGGACCGAAACGTCCAGGGCTGAAACAGGTTCATCACAGACGATCAGGCTGGGATGCAGGCTCAAGGCGCGGGCAATGCCGATACGCTGGCGCTGACCGCCGCTGAAGGCGTGCGGATAGCGTTTGAGATACTTGGCGTCGAGGCCGACCAGGTCGACCAGTTGACGCACCCGCTGCTCCAGATCCGCGCCCTTGGCCAGCTTGTTCACCCGCAGCGGCTCGCCGACGATGTCGAGAATGGTTTTGCGCGGATCGAGGCTGGCATACGGGTCCTGAAAGACCATCTGCATATGGCGGCGGGTGGCGCGCAACTCTTTAGCGTCGAGGCCGGTGATGTCGGCTTCGCGGCCATCGATACGCAGCAGCACCTGTCCTTCTGTCGGCTCAATCGCGCGAATTACGCAGCGGCCCAGGGTGGTCTTGCCGCAGCCTGACTCACCGACCAGACCCAGGGTCTTGCCGGCGGGAATGCTCAGGCTCACATCATCGACGGCGCGCACCTGGCCAATCACCCGGCGCAACAGGCCCTTTTCGATGGGAAAATACTTTTTGAGGTTATGTACTTCGAGTAGGTTGCTCGTTTCCATAGCTGTTATTCATGTTGTTATACGTGTTGTTATTCATAGAGGATACAGCGCACCGAATGCCCCGAGGCAATTTCCAGAAAATCGGGCACTTTTTCATCGCAGCGGCCAGGGATGAACTGCGTACAGCGGTCGGCAAATGGGCAGATATCGGGCGGGTCGAGGGGGACGGGGACAATGCCTTCGATCGCTTCCAGACGGACGCGGGCCCTGCGTCCTGTCCTGGGAATCGAGCGCAGCAGGGCTTGGGTGTAGGGATGTTTGGGCGTGCGGAAAATCTGTCGGACACTGCCGTATTCGACCACGCGGCCCAGGTACATCACCGCGACGTCGTCGGCCATATTGGCTATCACGCCCAGATCATGGGTGATGAACATGATCGACATGCCCATCTCGGCCTGAAGCGCCTTCATCAGACGTAGAATCTGGGCCTGAATGGTGACATCGAGCGCGGTCGTCGGTTCGTCGGCGATGAGGAGCATCGGCGTGAGCACCAAGGCCATGGCAATCATGGCCCGTTGACGCATCCCGCCTGATAGCTGATGCGGATAGGCGTCCACACGTTCTTCAGGAATTGGAATGCCAACCAGCTTCAACAGCTCGATTGCGTGGGCACGCGCCTCGGCTTTGGGCACGTCGTCATGGACCAGTATGGCTTCCATGATCTGCTCGCCAACGGTATGCACGGGCGAGAAGGCGGTCATCGGCTCCTGAAAGATCATCGAGACGTCGCGGCCGCGAATGTCGCGGATCTCGCGTCCCGACGGGGCCAGGGCAGCCAGATCGATGACCTCTCCATTTTTGTGCAGCAGAATCTCCCCCGTCATCTGTGCAAAGTCAGGCACAATGCGCAGGATTGACTGCGCAGTAACGCTCTTGCCGCAGCCCGATTCACCTACGACACCGAGGGTGCGGCTCTTGTGAATCGTGAGCGATACACCGTTGACCGCTTTCAACATGCCCTCTTCCAGGGGGAAGAAGGTATGAAGATCTCTGATTTCCAGAACCGGCTCTTGCTTTTCCATTGCCGTTACTTGTAGGGATCGGCTGCATCACGCAGCCCATCGCCGATAAAGTTGAATAGGAGGACGGTTATGATGACCAGCAGGCCGGGAATCAGCATCCAGGGCTGTACAGCCACGCTGCGGACATTCTGCGCATCTTTCAAGAGCGTGCCCCAACTGACCGCGGGCGCACGAATGCCGAGCCCCAGGAAGCTGAGCGCGGTTTCTCCCAGGATCATGTTGGGGACGGCCAGGGTGAGATGGACGATGAGATAGCTCATAAACCCTGGCAGCAGATGTTGAACGATAATTTGCATATCGGTGGAACCGGCGACTTTGGCGGCGATCACAAAGTCGGATTCGCGCAGTTCAAGCAGCTTGCCGCGCACAACCCGTGCCAACCCGGCCCAGCCGATAATCGACAGAATGATGGTGATCGAAAAATATATCTTGACCGGCGACCATCCCGGAGGCACAGCGGCACTGAGCGCCATCCACAGCGGTATCGTGGGAACGATGATCACGAACTCGATCACACGCTGGATCAACATGTCGGTCGTCCCTCCGAAGTAGCCGGAGATGCCGCCCAGGAGACAGCCGAGGATGAAGCTGATCAGTACGCCAACCAGACCAACGGACAGACTGACCCGTGCACCGGCCAGTGTCCGTGTAAAGAGATCGCGGCCCAGCGAATCGGTGCCAAACAGAAAGATCACGCCGCCTTCCTCAGGCAGGAAGAAATGGGTTTCCATTGGGAAAAGACCCCAGAACCGGTAGGGTTCTCCTTTCTGGAAAAAGCGAATGCGGTGAACGCGTGAAGGGTCCTCCGTATAGACGCGGGTGAAGGTATCGAAATCGATCTCTCCGTCCAACCCATATACGAAGGGGCCTCGGAATCGACCTTCACTGTCGAAGAGGTGAATACTGGAGGGCGAGGCGCTCAGATAGTCCTCATGTTTGGTGAGCCGGCCGTAGGGGACCCAGAATTCATAGGTAATCGCGAACAGATAGAGGATGGCCAGCAGGGTAGTGGAGAGGACAGCCAGCCGGTGGCGCTTGAATTTGCGCCACATCAGCTGCCATTGTGAGGCCAGGAAATAGCGCTCTTCGGCCGTGGTCTCGGCCGCACGCGCCGCCGCGCTGCTGGATAAACGGGCGGTTGCGTCCGTTGTCATCTCAGGCCTTCCCTTCAAAACGGATACGTGGATCAACAACGATCAGGAGAATATCGGACAGAAACGTGCCGATCAGTGTCAGGATCCCCAGAAACATCACAATACTTCCTGCCAGAAACATGTCCTGGCTGATAAGCGCCTTGAAGAGAAGAGGACCCGTGGTCGGCAGGCTCAGTACGATGGCGACGATGGTCTCGCCGGAAACGATGCGCGGCAGTTGCCAGCCGACGGTACTGACGATCGGATTGATGGCCATGCGCACCGGATACCTGAACAGCAGCTTCCCTTCGGCAACGCCCTTGGCACGGGCGGTGATGACATACTGTTTGCTCAGTTCATCCAGCAGGGTGCCTCGCATGACGCGGATGATTCCAGCAGTGCCGGCGGTGCCGATGACGATGATAGGCACCCAGAGATGGGTGAAGAGATCCCAAATCTTGCCCAGGCTCCAAGGGGCCAGGGCATACTCCGAAGAAAACAGGCCGCCGACGCTGATGCCGAAGTACTTGAAGAACAGGAACATGAGGATGAGGGCCAGCATGAAGTTGGGCGTCGCCAACCCGGCAAAACCAAGCACTGAGAACAGATAGTCGCTGAAACCGTACTGGCGGGTGGCGACGTAGATTCCGATCGGCACGGCAACCACATAGGTGAAGAACAGGGTGATCAGCGAGAGCAGTATCGTGTAAGGCAGACGTTCTTTCAGCAGCCTTTCCACAGGCTGATTCCATTCGAAGGACCGGCCCATTTCGCCCTGCAAAAATCGCCCAAACCAGCGGAAGTACTTCTCCAGCGGGGTGGCGTCAAGGCCATATTCCCGCTTGAGGGCTTCGATTTCAGCCTCGTCGATGATATCTCCCTCCTGTTCCAGGCGCGCGACATAGCTTGTCAGAAAATCGCCTGGCGGCAGTTGAATGATGATGAATACAACTACGCTCAGGAAGAAGAAGGTAACAACCGCGTAGATTAGTCTTTGGGCGATATAACCGATCATTTCTTGCCCTCGTAAGGAGACTGCAGCAGTGAAATACTCGCTCCTTCATCTATCGACTGCTGGGCTTTGAGGGCGATCTCAGTCATCCGAAAGAGCTCCTCAACGCCGGCGAAAGATCCGTCCTGAACCGAGCTGACGAAGGCCGTGTACCAGTTCGGCGTTTTGGGAATCTCGAGATTGCATATCCCTGCTTGTTCGCTGATCAGTTTTGCTGTCTCTTCATTGGCAATGCTTTCCACGACGCCCGCTGTACCCGAAATCATTATCCGCTCATCGCCGTGGCTGGGCGCATTCGAAGGGCGCAGAAAGTCCAGGATAACAGTCGCGACCCCGCCGTTGCGCATTCGCAGCAGAAAACCGGCCTGGCTGGCACAGCCCGGATAGTCCGGATGGGCGGCTGCGGTTTCCCAACCGGTGACTTCTGTGAATACATCGCCCAGCGACCACACGAGCCAGTCGATGACATGAACGCCCACAAAAGGGACAATGCCGGGGAAGGTCTCACGCTGGCGAAAATGATCGGCCCGCCTGGCCCCCCAACGGTAGGAGATCTGGCTGTAGCTGCCCAGAGGCTCGCCGATCAGACCGGCGTGCACCGCATCGCGAACGGCCTCAAACCATTTCATTCTACGATAGCCGTGTAGCGCGGCCAGCGGGGTTCCGGCCTCCTTGGCCACAGTATACAGGTGGGAAAGGGTCGCCAGATCCATGGCCAGCGGTTTCTCGGTCATGACGGCGATGCCGCGTTTCAGGCATAGCTCGGTGAATTCCGGAACCTGCTGGGGGGGAACGCAGATCTGCACCAGATCCGGAGCTTCCTCATCCAGCATTTTCTCATACTCGGTATACCTGTTTGTCTCTGACGTCACGCCCGGCGCGTTGGCAAAAGAGTCCAACGATTCGCCCGGCAGCGCCAGCGCGACGGCTACGACCGTAACGTCAGGCAGATCCTGCAACATCTGCTCGTAGTAGTCCAGGTGTCCTGAGTGACCGAGTAGTGCGAATTTCATTGCAGCTTCCTCTCTAATGTGAGAACACTTTTCCTGAATGTTTTCGACAGATCGCTTGCAGACTGGCCACTTCGAGATTCAATTTCCTTTGACTCGATAGGGACAGAACGCCGTGTCGAAACAGTGCCGGCGTCGTTGGGCAACGCCTAGATTTGCGTCTATAGCAACCTTTCGCTTCCGGCCTCCTTGGGCGCCCACAGTTCTTCATACGAATAGTTCTGCGGCGCGGCGGCCGCTTCCTGGGGCGGTTCCCAGTCGGGGCGCACACTCTGGATGAGCGTCACGGCGTTATGGAAAGCGATACGATCGCGCGTTGTCTCGTCTATATCAGCGGATTCCAGCTGTGCCTGCAGGATACGATAGTCGTAGTAGGGCAGGTCGCTGCCAAAGAGAATCCGCTCGCTGCCGAGCTCGTTGATCAGTTGCGGCAGGTCCCAGTCCGATTTGGAGCCTATGGGTCTTTGTACAATTTCAAACCAGACGTTATCCAACGGCTTACACAGCTCAAATTCCTCTCCGACCCCGGCATGGACGATGAAGATCAGGTTGGGAAATCGCTGTGCATAGGCGGCGGTCCGAGCCGCACTTTCATGGAGAAGGCAGAGCCCTCCTCCGAGTGATGCAACTTCGAGAAAAGGATAAAGCTGTCTTTCGAAGGTCATGCCGGATGGATGCCACATAATGCCCTTGAGACCACCTTCAACCAGGGTCTCTTCCAGGGCATCTACCCCAACCTGGCCGTGGCGCAGCTCAATCAGGGCCAGGCCGATGGGAAATCGATCGGGAAACTGGCGGCAGGCCCTTACGATGATCCCGTTCTGGTCTTTCGTGTCCAGCACACCTCTGACCTGCGACGAACCGACCGCGGTCGGCCCGACGACGGCGGCGACAACACCGGTGTCAGCCATGCGGGCCAGACAGCGACCGGTGGTCTGCCCCACAGCGGGATCGTAGGTGATGGTCGTCCCGATATGACAGTGTACATCTACATAAAGTCGCATGTTCAGTCAACTCCTATCGCGCGTCGTTCGCCGGTTGCCTGCCGCGCGGCTTCGATAATGGCCAGATTGTGCCGCGCCTGTTCGCCGGTCACGGGCATTTCCGATCCGCTGGCGAGCGCCTCGAATGTTGCGGCGTAACATCCAAAGTGGCCGCCAACGCCCGGGTTCTCTTTGACTTCCGGTTCGGGAATATCCAGAGTCTTCCAGCCGCCATCCTCGCCGTTGTAGTGCCAGAACGGCTCCTCGTCGCGATGATAGACGCGAATCGATCCGTCGCTTGTGTGCACTTCGCACCAACGTCCCCGTTCCGGTGTTATCGCGGGCGAGCACCATGATGCCGACACCGTGGACACGGCCCCGTCCTCATGTTCGAAGAGGAGGATGGCGAGGTCATCGACATCGATATCAAAGTGCATCGTTTTTACTCTGGCTTCAACATATTTTACCGGCGAACCCATCAGCGCTTCGACAGAGTAGATCTCGTGGTAGGCGGTATCGATGATGCAGCCGCCGCCGACCGCCCTTTGCGCGCGCCAGGCCATTGCAGGATTGGCATGATCGCCGCCAAAATCGGGCGGTTTCATGCCCATGCATTGACCACGACCAAGAATCGGCTTTCCGACCTTTCCGGTTCGGAGTTGGCTCAGCGCTTCCTGCATGGGCAAGGAGAATAGCAGGTTGTGCATGATGGCATAGGGGACACCGTTGCGGTTGACTGCCTCCAGGATCGCGTCGGCCTCCTCCAGCGAGGTGGCCATAGGTTTTTCGGAGATGACGGCTACGCCGGCCTCGGCCGCGTGGATGGCGTGTTCGGCATGGAGGGCGTGCGGTGTGGCGATCGAAACCGCGTCGATTTCGGCGCTGGCCAGCATGTCGCGATAGTCGGCATATCTTTGCGCCGGCGGCACCTCAAGCGTGTTGCCGGCATACTCGAGGTTGTCGGGGACCGGATCGGCCACCGCGACCACGTTTACAGATTGCGGCAGGGCAAGATATACGGAGATGTGGTTGATGCGCACAATACCGCCGCAACCGATCAGACCCAGACGTACCGGCTTTGTCACCTTCTTGTATGGTTGAGCCATTATGAAATCGACGCGGGAAAATCCGAAGGCGTTCCCGGCCTCTCCTTTCTCTGTCTTCTGATGGAAGTGAAACAAAGTTAAAGGCTGACTAATATGGAGCGCTGTCACGCACGGCTGTCAGCTGGGAGAGGCAGTAACGCGCATCGATTCGGAGAAGGTGCACCTTCTCCCTCCATCTGCGCAGCAGGCCCTCACAATCGCAGACGAATCAGTTCGCGTCAGCTCTCTTATCGTTTTCCTGATTGGAATCGAATATTAACGGAGAGTGGCAGATTTGAAAAGGGCCGTTTCCCACCCCGTTGTTGGCGCGATTCCGCGGTTGGTCAGGCGAACAGTTGCAACACCCTGTCTCAGCGCCTGGCGAAGACAGGGTGTTGCTGCAGAGTTGCACTGTTCGTTTCGTTACCCCTTACTCTTCAATAAACCACTGTGAAGGCACGAACGGGGCGTAGAAATTGTTGTCTGAGATCCAGGCGGCGCCCTCTAAGGGCACGTTGTGGAGGCGATTGCTGATGATGACTGGTCGCGGCGTGAAGCCGATGGTGCCGATCATCGGGATTTCGCTGGTGAAGTACTCATAGTACTCGGCGCCATACTTATCGAAGTCCTCGGTGCCGACCGCCGTCAGTTTGTACTGCTCAAAGATCTCTTGCTGCCGCTTGATTTCTTCCGGTGGCTCCTCACCTTCCTCGCCATTGGTCCGGAACCAGTCCTTCCACGTTCCGGTCCAGAAGGAGGTCTGGTCTACAGCGTAATTGCTGCCGAGGGAGCGACCGAACAAGGCGTTTCTGTCGAGATGCCAGGTCGGAATCTGCAGATCATTGGTGGCCAGTCGTTGCGAGAACAGGCCGCCCTGCTCACCCAGATTCTCGACAATTGCCTCAAGCCCGACCTCAGCCCAGTCGTCCCGGACCAGTTCGGCCATGGCAATCTTAGGACCTTCGGATACGCCGACGTGGATCAGCATGGTCAGGCGGCCTTCGCCGTCAGGCCGCAGCCGGTAACCCTCGCTGTCGCGCTCGGTCAGGCCGACTGAGTCGAGAAGCGCGTTGGCCCGCTCCGGGTCATACTCGGCGTGGGTGGTGGCCCACTCCTCCTTGAAGAAGCTCAGACCGGGATTGACGGTGGCCGGGAAAGGTCTGCCCAGCCCGAAGAAGAGCGTGTCGTTCATGCTCTCGCGGTCGATACTGATCGACATGGCAATGCGGAAGTCCCGGTTGTTGAACAACTCTCGCAGTACCGGGTCTTTGACGGTGCGATTGGGCATCAGACCCAACTCGGCGGAGAAGAGGTTCTGCGCAAACTCGACGCGGTAGTTCCCTTGCTCGGCGCCTTGTTGGAAGACGGACATATCCTTCATGTCGATGTAGTAGGTCTCGAAGTCGAACTCGCCGGCGCTTGCCTTGAGTGTCTGCACTTCCTTGTCGCCCGTGATCACGGCTTCGATGCGATCAATGTAGGGTAACTGGTTGCCGGCGGAGTCCACCTGGTGGAAGTAGGGGTTGCGGACAACGATGGCGCGGTCGCTGGTGAGCGTTTCGTTCTGCCAAGCCCAGAGGGTAGGACCGTCGATCCGGAAGTTGTTGGGAGGTCTGTTGTGGAAGTTGAAGGCTTGCATCCACGTTTCAAACCCCTCCTCCTCGGCCAGTGCTTGCGCATCGGGGTTGTAGTCGATGTGCCATTGCTTCAGCCAGTGCTTGGGCATGATGACGTTGTTGTCGGTGGCCACGCCGGTGCGACCCAGGTAGTTCATGATGACCGGGTACGGCACACTGAAGCTGATTTCAACCACGGTGTCACTGATCTTGGTGAAGACTGCAGGCTCACCTCCGGCGCGCCAGATCGACCTCGGCCCGGCAGGGGAGAGATCTTCGTTGAGCGCGACATCTTCCCAAGCAAACATAATGTCGTCGGTCGTGAACGGCTCGCCATCCGACCACTTATGGCCCTCACGCAGTTCGATGGTCAGGGTTGTGTAGTCGTCGGAGAAGCTGAAGCTCTTGGCTATATCCATGAAGATCTGGGTGTTGCTGAAGTCATAGCGGAATAGCCCGTTCATACGCAGGGTAGCGAAGCTCCAGAGGTTGATTGGGTTGACCTCTCCGAAGCGGAGGGTGCCGCCGTATGTGCCGATCCGGTCCTCCGGTTCAATCACCTGCGGTTCTGCCGGGAGCCGCTCATCGACCGGCGGCAGATCCCCGTTGGCGACCATCTCGGCCAGCATGGGGGATTCGTTGTAGGCCGAATCTGACTCCGGCGCCATACTCTCAGTTTCAGCCGCCTGTTCAGGCTCGGCTGCCGCTTCCTCGGCTTGGGGCGCTGCACCGCCGCAAGCCGCGATCATGGGGATGAGCAGGATGAAGAGGACCGCAGATACTATGATACGCAGTCGTGGATTCATTTTTCTCTCCTTTGGGGTTGAAAAGAAGGAACCAGACGGGCCTTCGTTAAAGCACATATAATCGTAGCGAGATCGCCATCGCTTGTCAAGGAGATAAAATTTTCTGGAACTTTCACTTTTCTTCTCGACAACAGGCGTTGTCTGAATCAGGAATGGACAGGGCCGTTGAAGCACAGTTTTCATGCCATCAGCTCGCCCTTTTTTGGGCGCCATGCTTGACCAACCCTTCACCGGTGGCACTATGCAGGCTTTCTTCGAATCGTCGTTGGTGGGCGGCAGGCACACTGTAGGACAGGCGCACCGCTGCGAAGAAGGCGCAGCGGTCGGGGAGGCATGTTTTTGGAGGGGGGCGTTGCGGGGGCGCAGCCCCTGCACAAGGGAGGGCCGAAGGCCCGACCGCCCAAAAAGCAGTGGTCAGTGATCAGTGGTTAGTGGTCAGTGGTTAGTGGTCAGTGGTTAGTGGTCAGTGGATGGTTACCGGAGCTTGGAACTGACCGCGGCTTTGTTGCAGAAAGTGGTATACGAGTGTTCATACCCATTTTGGGATGCACACCAGAGCAGCGTGCGTTTCCAGAAGGGAAGGTTCTGTGCTATACTCCGTCTAATTTTTTTCAGTCATTGACCAGGATTTGCACTATGTCCCGGTGGCGAGCCTACCATACGCCTACAACGGTTGCTGAGGCGCTCTCACTGCTGCATCAGCACCAAGATAAAGCCCGCATCATCGCCGGCGGCACCGACCTGATCCTCGATATGGAGGCGGAACACGCTGCCGCGCCGGAAGTGCTGGTGGATGTGACAAAGATCGCCGGCATCGACCGCGTCGCGCTGGAGGACGGCTGGATCGTGCTGGGCGCAGGTATCACGCATACACAGATCGAAAGCAGCCCGCTGCTGCGCGCCCAGGCCAGATGCCTGACCGAAAGTTGCGGCGTGATCGGCGGGCCGCAGGTGCGCAATGTGGCGACGCTGGGCGGGAATGTGGCGCACGCGCTGCCGGCCGCGGACGGGACGATCGGCCTGCTGGCGCTGGAGGCGGAGGTCGAGATTGCCGGACACGGGGGTAGCAATAGGTGGCAGCCGCTGCTCTCAATATTTGCCGGCCCCGGCCGCAACCGCCTGGCGCCCGATCAGATGCTGCACGCGTTCCGCTTTCGCCCGATTGCGGCGCGGGCGGGCAACGCCTTCGACCGCATTATGCGGCCCCAGGGTGTGGCGCTGCCGGTCCTGGGCATCGCGGCCAGGGTCCAGTTGGATGTAGATTTGCGGCGGGTTGAGGACGCGGTGATCGCGATCGGACCGGCCGGCCCGACCCCCTTTCGCGCCAGCGGCGCGGAGGAGGCATTGACGGCAGCGGCAAAATTTGACGACGCGGCCGTGGAGAATGCCGTTGCCGCGGCGCAGGAGCAGGCCAGGCTGCGGACCAGCAAGTACCGCGCGTCGCAGGAGTATCGCCGCGAGATGATTGGCGTGCTGCTGAGGAGGGTGCTGCAGGCGGCGGTGGAAAGGGCTCGCATGAATGACGCGCCAACACAGGCGGAGGAAACTTAGCCAATGCAGCGACCGATCAGCAGCCGCTGTTCCGGCAGTGATGCGGGGGTGCCACGGCTATGATCCACCTCACCTCGGTTGAAAAACGGCCCTCTTTCCCCCAAGAAGGGACATTCCCCTATAATGTGCCGGTCATCGCCCGGCTGGAGAAGGTGCAGTTCGAGAGTTCTGTGACCTTTCTGGTAGGCGAAAACGGCAGCGGCAAATCCACATTTCTCGAAGCGCTGGCTACCACGGTGCGCCTGCCGACCGTAGGCGCAGAGGAGGCCGGCAACGACCCATCGCTGGCGGCGGTGCGGCAGTTGTCCAAGCATCTGCGCCTGGGCTGGACCAAACGCAGCGGGCGCGGTTTTTATCTGCGAGCCGAGGACTTTTTCGGTTTTGCCAAGCGCATCGCCCAGATGCAGGCGGAACTGCAGACGGAGATGGCCAACGTGGACGCGGAGTACAAAGGCCGCTCCGACTACGCCAAGGGACTGGCGAAGATGGCTTACTCCGGCCAGCTGGCCGCGATTGAAGAACGCTATGGCGAAGGGCTGGACGGACACTCGCACGGTGAGGCGTTTCTGGCCCTTTTCCAGGCCCGCTTCGTGCCTGACGGCCTGTATCTGATGGATGAGCCGGAGGCGCCGCTCTCGCCCCTGCGCCAGGTGGGGCTGCTGGCGCTGCTGAAGGAGATGGTCGCCCGCGACGCCCAGTTTATCATTGCCACTCACTCCCCGATATTGATGGCCTTCCCCGGGGCCACGATTCTGAACTTTGACCAGTCGCCGCCCGAGCCGGTGTCCTGGGAATCATTGGAGCACGTGAGCGTGACGCGAGGATTTCTGAACGATCCACAGCTGTATCTGAACCACCTGTAACTTCAACTTGCAGTGGCTGGCGGACTGCGACCCCGAAAGCGTCCCGTCACGAACCACTTTTTGTACACGCCGACAGGAGCCAATAAGTGACACAACTCACTCTGACCGTCAATGGTACGGAGCACGCTCTCGATGTACCGCCCAGCCGCTATCTTGCCGAGGTCTTGCGCTACGACCTGGGGCTGACCGGCACTAAGATCGGCTGTGATGAGGCGGAGTGCGGCTGCTGCACCGTCATCGTTGACGGCCAGTCGGTTGATTCCTGCATCTACCCGGCGTTCAAGGCGCAGGGCGCGCAGGTGTCGACGATCGAGGGGCTGGCCCAGTCGCGGTCATGCTCCCAGAATGGCTCCGGCCATGCGCTCGAGCTGCATCCTCTGCAGTCCGCGTTCATCCGTCACGGGGCGACGCAGTGCGGTTTCTGCACGCCCGGGTTCATCATGCAGGCGACGACGCTGCTGGACGAGAACCCGGACCCGTCGGATAAGGAGATAAAGGAGTGCTTGAAGGATACTTACTGCCGCTGCACCGGCTACACCGCGATCATTAACTCGGTGAAGGCTGCCGGCGAGTACATGCGCACCGGCACGATGCCGGACGCGGAGCTGCCGGCGGTGATAGAGCCGCTTTCGCAGATCGGTCAACCATTGGAGCGACCGGACGCGGTCGACAAGGTGACGGGGGCGGCGCTCTACACGGATGACTATACCTTCGACGGGATGCTGTTTGGCGCTACGCTGCGCAGCGAACACCCCCATGCCCATATTCGCGAAATCGACACCGCCGCGGCACGCGCGCTGGAGGGAGTCCACGCGGTGCTGACCCACGCCGACGTACCGGGCGACCCGCGGCACGGGCTGGTCGAGAACGACTGGCCGGTCTTCGCGGGCGGACGCTTTCCGGCCCGCTATGTGGGGGACGCGATTGCCTTGGCGGTGGCCGAGACGGCGGAGATCGCGCAGCAGGCGCTGGGGTTGATCCGGGTAGAGTACGAGGCGCTGCCGGCGGTCACCGATCCACGGGATGCGTTGCAGCCGGACGCGCCGCAGCTGCACCCGGACCGTCCCACCGGGAATCTGCTCAAGCATATCAAGGTACGTCAGGGCGATGTGGAACAGGGGTTTGCCGACGCCGATATCGTCGTCGAGCGCACGTACCGCACGCCGATGACCGAGCACGCGTTCCTGGAGCCGGAATGCGCGCTGGCGGTGCCGGCGGGCTATAGCGGGACCCGCCCATCCACCAGCAAGGAGCCGGGCGCCTCCGAACACGATAGCGACAAGCTGACCGTCTATGTGGGCAGCCAGATCCCATACAGCGACAGGCGGCAGGTGGCGAAGAGCCTGGGCCTGGCCGACGAGGAAGTGCGCGTGATCGGCACACTGATGGGGGGAGGATTCGGCGGTAAGGAGGACATTGCGGGACAGATCCATGCGGCGCTGGGCGCGCAGGTGACGGGCCGCCCGGTCAAGATTCTTTATAGCCGGCAGGAGAGCCTGATTTTCCATCCCAAGCGTCACAGCACGATCATCCGCATCAAAACGGGCGCCATGCGCGACGGCAAGCTGATTGCTGTAGAGGCGGAACTTTACGGCGACAGCGGGGCTTATGCCAGCCTGGGCGAGAAGGTGATGACCCGCGCCACTACGCACGCCACCGGCCCGTACGTGATGCCGCATGCCAAGATCGACTGCTACGCCATGTACACGAATAACGCCCCCAGCGGCGCTTTTCGGGGCTTTGGCGTCACGCAGTCGGCCTTTGCGGTGGAGAGCAATCTCGACATATTGGCGGCAGAGCTGGGCATGGACCCGGCAGAGTTACGGCGCAAAAACGTGATGCGCGTTGGCACGGAGACGGCCACCGGCCAGGAACTGATCGAGAGCGTGGGACTGCTCGAATGCCTTGACCTGGTGGAGGAGGAGATCAGAACTTCGGAGGCCGACGGCCCGAGTTCACTGTCTTCCGACCCCTGGACTTCGTTTCAGATTGGCAGCAAGCGCTACGCCTGGGGCATTGCGGCCGGCTACAAGAATACCGGCCTGGGAGGCGGCGCGCCGGACAAGTCGGAGGCCGAGGTGGAGGTCTTCACCGACGGCACCGCGGCGATCCGCACGAGCAGCGCGGAGATGGGGCAGAATCTTGTCGGCGTGCTGGCGGCCTGCACCGCGCAGGAGTTGGGGCTGCCTTTCGAGAAGGTGCATGTAACGGTAATGGACACGGACCTGACGCCCGACGGCGGCCCTTCCACGGCCAGCCGCCAGACCTATGTCAGCGGCAACGCCGCCCGCCTGGCGGCGCGGGCCATGCGCCAGCAGATGCAGACCGTTCTCGCCGAAAAATTCGACACGCCCCCGGACGTCATCGCCTTCCATGAGGGGCTGGCTTATGTAGATGAGAAACGCCTGGCGCAGATGTACGGGGCAGAGCTGCCGGTGGAGGGCGCCAACGGCACGAACGGCAGCACGAGAAAGGCGCTGCCGCAGTCGATCCGCAGCATCTCTTTCGCCGATGCGGTCAATGCCCTGCTGGCCGAGAACCGGTTGCCGAAGATTCGCTATGAATACTGGGCGCCGCAGACGCAGCCGCTGGGGACGGGGGGCGATATGCACTTCGCCTTTTCGTACGCGGTGCACGCGGCGCTGGTAAGCGTGGATACCGACACCGGCGAGGTGGCGGTGGAGCGGGTGATCTCTGCTCACGACGTGGGCCGGGCCATCAATCCCCTGAGCCTGCTCGGTCAGATCGAAGGCGGGATCGTAATGGGCATTGGCAACGCCCTGACTGAGAACTATATCGTCGAGAATGGCATCCCCTGGACTGAGCGCCTGGGACAGTACAAGATGCCGGGCATCAAGATGACGCCGAAAATGGACAGCCACATCGTCGAACATCCGACGGCAGATGGGCCGTACGGCGCCAAGGGGGTGGGCGAGATCAGCTCGATCCCGATCAGCCCGGCGATCACCAATGCCATCTGCAACGCGGTCGGCGTTCGCTGCCTGGCCCTGCCGGTCGATCAGGACGCGTTGCTGCTGGCGATGCGCGACAAGGAAAGGGAGATCGACGGTCACTGGGGGCAGACGTAGGCAGTTTTTAGTTTTCAGTTTTTAGTTTTCAGTAACGGCGGCGGATGCGACTTGCGACTGAGAACTAAGGTGCTTCCCATGCAACTCCATCATGCTCTGCGGCTGCCGCCGGATGAACTTTCGGTTGTCACGCTGGTCGGCGCCGGGGGCAAGACGAGCGCGCTTTTTCGGCTGGCGGATGAGGCGGTTGGCGGCGGCCGCCGCGTCGTCACCACCACGACCACCCACATATTCGCCTCCCAAGCGGAGCAGGCGCAGGCCCGTCTTGAAGTAAGGCCGGGCAGGTCTGACGCAGTTGACTGGGCTGCGCTGGAGGCAAAGCTAGCGCGGCACGGGCACTGCCTGATCTGGTCGCCGTCCAATGGCCGGACCGCTGAAGCCGTCGGCAGTCCAACAACCCCCTCTCCGACAAGATCAAAACGCCAGGGCCTTCCTCCGGAAATTGTGGATGCGCTGGCGGCGCGGGCCGGAGATCTCGGCATCAGCCTGATCGCGATTGAAGGCGACGGCAGCCGCCGCCGCCCGGTGAAGGCGCCCGCCTCGCACGAGCCGGTCATTCCCGATTGCACAACCCACCTGGTTCCGGTCGCAGGTCTCGATGGGCTGGGGCTTCCTCTGGACGCACCTTACGTGCACCGGCCCGAACAGGTGCGCGCGCTCCTGCAAGAAGAGGACGCGTCGACGCGGCTGACTCCGGGCATGCTCGGCCGCCTTCTGGTCGAGCCATACGCGCGGGAAGAAGAGGCCGCCCCCCATGTATCGCAGAGACCCCCTGCGGGCGCGAGACTGATACCGCTTCTGAACAAGGCGGACAGCGCGCCCAGGTTGGCGGCTGCCCGGCTGATCGCGCAGCGGTTGTCACAGCAGAATCAGCCGGCGCTCATCGGTGCGGTGGGGACGGAGAGCCGGACGGCTGTCCGCGAGCGCTGGGGCGCGACGACGGCAATCGTGCTGGCGGCAGGGGAAAGCCGCAGGATGGGGCAGCCGAAACAGCTGCTGCGCTGGCAGGGTGAGCCGCTGGTAACGCGCGCTGCCCGCATTGCGCTCGAGAGCGGCGCGTCGGAAACGGTTGTGGTTACCGGCGCGGTCGCTGAGCAGGTGGAGGCTGCGCTGGCCCCGCTGGGCGAGGCGGGGCGCGGACGTCTGCGTGTCGTTTTCAACCCGAATTGGCAGGACGGGCAGGGGGGGTCGGTGCGCGCCGCGATGGAGGCGCTGCCGGCCGCGTGTGAGGCGGCCCTGTTTCTGCCGGTGGACCAGCCCCGTCTGCCGGCGGCGCTGCTGCGGCGGTTGTGGCAGACATGGCGGGGCGGCAGCGATCTGGCGGCTGTGGCGGTGGATGGGGCGGTACGCGGCGCGCCGGCGGTCTTTGACCGGCGCTACTTTGGCCAGTTGAGGCAGGTTCAGGGTGATCGGGGCGGGGGGATGCTGCTGCGGCGGCACGCGGGGGAGGTCAGCGCGATCGAGACGCCGGGCGAGTGGCTGGCCGATGTGGACACGCCGGAGGATTGGAGGACGGCGGTGGATGGAGGTTAGGGTGCTGTGCGGTTTGTCTGAAGTGGCACCGGGTGGCTCCGGGTATGGCAAACCGCGCAGAACAGCTTAACTGCTTTGGTAACGATAACGCCATATCCGGTGTGCGGGTTTCCCATTTGGATATCTGCGGATCGTCAGCACCTGGTCAGAGTGTAACCGATGCGAAGCCGCCGGCTTCGATGCGTTGGCACGCCTTCCTCTGCGCGACCACGAGCACGCCCGATCGACGGCGCATCAGTTCATTCAGTTACGGCAAGAGTATCCTGAAATGTCCCGAGGTGGGACGTTTCGGAGCGTGCAGGCAGCCCTGACGGACAGCAAGATATCGAGCGAAGGCGAGCGCGCAGCGCCAACGAAACGTCGGTATGATTCGACCTATCTGGTGTCGGCTGATGATCTGTGGGATTGGGAGCGGGGCGAAGAGTCAACCCGGGCCCGGCGGCGGCTGTCCGGCCTCTGTCGAATTGTTCCAGCCCGGTGGTGTTGAATGGTCTGTGTGGTTTTGTAAGCGGCAGATTCTGTCGAGTGCAGGCCGGGCGGATTGACACGATAGGGTCTCACTCCAACAGAAATCCTCGAATTGCTCTGCCGTGGCGCTGGTACAGAAACCCGCCGATGACAAGTAGCACGCCCAGACCGATAAAAGCGGTCACCCGGTATGCCTGTCCCAGGCTGAAGGCGTCGTAGAGGAAAAGCTTGGCGACTGGCACTGCCAGCAACCCCAATCCGGCCAGTCGCGGCCAGCGACTGCGGCGCGCTATACCCAGGACAATCAGCACCGCAGCGTACAGGGCCCACAATGCGCTCAGAGACAGGCTGGTCACATTGCCGGCGATTTCCGGATCAATGGCGAAGAAGCCCCGGTTCACCGCGTCTATCAACTCGGCACTGAGCGCGAACAGCGTCAGGACGTTGGCCGCAATCAGCAGAAATGTAGCGAGAATGCCGTCCCCGGGACGAGTGGAACGGCCTCCCAAGCGCAGCGTGAAGAAGGCCGACAGAAAGATTGCGGCGATCGCGGCGGCAGGCGCCATGAAGCGCCGGTTCACCACCGGCCAGTAGGAGCGGTCGCCGCCTAAATAGGCCGTCTGCCAGTCGGGCGTGGTGAAGTAGCTTATGAGTTGATGGAAGAAAATCGGCGCGAAGTAGTTTACGATCAGTTGGAAGGCAACCAGGGCGAAAATGACGAGAGCGGCCCAGCGCAGTTGTGGCATTCCCAGTAAGAAGGACAGCCAGACCAGGACCACCATCTGCGCCGCCCAGGCTATCGTAACCCAGGGGCCGTCAAGTTGCACGGGAACGGCTATGGTCAGAAAGACCAGGGCCATTCCCAGGTTAAAGAGGCTGAGCCGCACTTGTTCCGGGTACCGGGCCAGAATCCCGTAACCTGATATACCGTAGAACAGGGCCAGCAGCAGGGTGAACCCGCCCATCCAGGCCCGGTACTCGTCAGACAGAATGGCGTAGCTGATTCCGAAGTAGGCCATCCCGTTCAACACGATCAGGCACTGGTCGAGGAAATTCGGAGTGCGGCGCCGGAGCAGGTGGAACAGTGTCGTCGCGCCCACGAAAATGAGGAAAATGAGAGTTATGCCCACCTGGGCCAGCACCAGGTCGGGGTTCAGCTCTTCATACCAGAACGCGAAGAGCGCCAGGGAACCAAACAGAGCCAGCAGGGTGAACCAGCGCCAGTTACGGGCGACGGCGAGGGCCAGGACGCCCAGATCCAGCATCAGCACGTAGGCGAGGACCTCCCACTGACCCGGCAGCCTGTCGGCCAGGAACAGTGGCGTGGCGAACCCGCCCAGAATCCCAAGGACGGCAACGGCCCGCGCATCATGGCGCAGCGCCAGAGCGGCGGCGGCCAGGGTCACAAGGCTGGAAAGCAACAGGGCGGTCGTTGCCGGGACCAGGAAATAGAGAACGTGGGCGGCGTATATAGACAGGTACAATATGGATATGCCGCCTCCTGTGATCGCCTGGGCCCACGCCGGATACCTGCGAGCCCAGAGTTCGCCGCCGGCGAGCAGGGCCGCGCCAACTGCGACTCCCATAACGACCCGGCCGGTCTCCCCTATCCAGTCATTGTCGAAGGCGAGCTTGAGAAAAAAGCCAATCCCGATGATCAGCGCCAGGGTGCCGACGCGGGCCAGCCAGTTGCCCCCTATCAGCCATTCCCAGTCGCGGGAGGATGGGGCACTCTCCTCGTCACTTGGTGGTGTTGCGGGCGGAGGTTCCTGCTGGGCAGCAGGCGCCTGGGCAGTTTCCACAGGTGCTCTGTCGGGAGCAGCAACATGGCCCGGCGCTTCCAATGGCGGCGTTGCCAGGGCAGGGTCTGGGCTGGCAGTTTCGAGTGCGTCGATGCGCTGCGCCTGCTGGATAATCTGCGCTTGCAACCGGCCGACCTGCGCCTGCAGCCCAGCGACGACGGTCTGCATATCGTCGGATTCAGGCGATTCGGAATCAGGCCAACCGCCAGCGTTTCCCAAGTCGGCACCGCAGTGAGCGCAGAACTTTTGGCCTGGCGTAATTTCGCGCCTACAGTTGTAACAACTCATCTCCAACCTCCCGAAGAGCCGGTCTGGGCCTGACTATCAAGCATAAGTTAAGGTGTGCAATAATGCAGTTCGCCAGGTACGCGGAGAGCCAGCTCAAAGGCCAAGAGACGGCGACGAGACACGTCATCCTTCAAGTTTCGCGTCGCGTAGGAAGCGGTGCTGTCCTTTGCGAACGGCGGAGGCGAAGCATTAAAGGTGAGAGTATCTTCCTCAGGCAGCAAGACTCGGTCCATCAGTTGCAGGCAGGTGAGAGCGTTCTATCAGCCTTCTACAATTCTGAAGGATCGGAGCATAGTCTAAACAATTGTAAATCGGCTGAAGAGCGCTTTGTGCTCTGACCAGAGTTTACAGTGTCTGTCCGGGACGCCTTTCGTTTTGCACGTTGCGTATGCCACAGATCGAGAACAACCAATGCACAACACTTCACCTGTACGACTGCAGTGGGTACCAGTGAGCCGCCATCTGGTCAAGCGCGGCCGGTTCGACAATCGGCCAAGCGTCTGCCCTTTTATGCGAAAGGAGACTGAAATAGCGCTGTTCAACGGGGCAGGGCGCCTCCTTCGTGTACATCGCAGATCATCCATCCCCGCCAATGTCAATTTTCAGACGTATCTGTGCTTTCATCAAGGCCCAACAGAATGAGCATAACTTCTGTTGCGCCCTCTTCAGCCGCAAGACTCAGGGGCGTACGACTCATAAAGCCCTCTGCTTCGACATCCGCGCCGGCAGCGACCAGGATCTTCACGATCTCTGCGTCGCCTTTCTCCACGGCTTCGTGAAGGGGTGTATTGCCGCCGAAGCCTTCGGCTGCGTTGACATCCGCTCCCGCTTCAACCAGAACCCGCACCATCTCCACATCGTCATTCTCTATTGCGGTAAAGAGCGCCTCACTTCCCATGGGTGGCACCGATGCAGCTTCCTTGTCCTCGCCGTCCGCTGACGTGCCAGCCTCCGGGCCCGGCCCCAGCAGAATGAGCATAATTTCTGTTGCGCCCTCTTCAGCCGCAAGACTCAGGGGCGTACGACTCATAAAGCCCTCTGCTTCGACATCCGCGCCGGCAGCGACCAGGATTTTCACGATCTCTGCGTCGCCTTTCTCCACGGCTTCGTGGAGGGGCGTATTGCCGCCGAAGCCTTCGGCTGCGTTGACATCCGCTCCCGCTTCAACCAGAACCCGCACCATCTCCACATCGTCATTCTCTATTGCGGTAAAGAGCGCTTCACTACCCATGGATGGCACCGATGCAGCTTCCTTGTCCTCGCCGTCCGCTGACGTGTCAGCCTCCGGGCCCGGCCCCAGCAGAATCTGCATTATCTCTGTTGCGCCCTCTTCAGCCGCAAGACTCAGGGGCGTACGCCTCATAAAGCCCTCTGCTTCGACATCCGCGCCGGCAGCGACCAGGATTTTCACGATCTCTGCGTCGCCCTGCTCCACGGCTTCGTGAAGGGGGGTATTGCCGCCGAAGCCTTCGGCTGCGTTGACATCCGCTCCCGCTTCAACCAGAAGCCGCACCAGCGCCACATTGCCATTCTCAATTGCGGTAAAGAGCGCCCCGCTTCCAATGGATGGCGCCGATGCAGCTTCCTTGTCCTCGCCGTCCGCTGACGTGCCAGCCTCCGGGCCCGGCCCCAGCAGAATCTGCATTATCTCTGTTGCGCCCTCTTCAGCCGCAAGACTCAGGGGCGTACGACTCATAAAGCCCTCTGCTTCGACATCCGCGCCGGCAGCGACCAGGATCTTCACGATCTCTGCGTCGCCTTTCTCCACGGCTTCGTGGAGGGGCGTATTGCCGCCGAAGCCTTCGGCTGCGTTGACATCCGCTCCCGCTTCAACCAGAAGCCGCACCATCTCCACATCGTCATTCTCTATTGCGGTAAAGAGCGCCCCGCTTCCAATGGATGGCGTCGATGCAGCTTCCTTGTCCTCGGCGTCCGCTGACTTGCCGGCGTCCAGGCCCGGCCTCAGCAGAATCCGCATAATCTCTGTTGCGCCCTCTTCAGCCGCAAGACTCAGGGGCGTTTGACCCATAAAGCCTTCCGCGTTGACGTCCGCGCCGGCAGCGACCAGGACCTTCACGATCTCTCCATTCCCCTGCGCCACGGCTTCGTGGAGGGGCGTATTGCCGCCGAAGCTTTCAGCTGCGCTGACATCCACACCCGCTTCAACCAGAAGCCGAACTATCTCGGGGTCGCTCCAATTTATCGCGTCGAAAAGAGGGACATCCCCCCAAATGCGGAGGGCATTGTCATCTTCGTACCCGCTGGAGGCGATGAGAGTCTGAACGAGCTGTTTGGTAAGGAACACCCGTAAGGTCTCAGAGGTCAGGTACTCTACCGCGGCTTGCAGGGGCGTCTCCCCGAGGACAGCTGGATCAACTTCCGAGCCGGCGGAAGCAAGAATGCCCGCTAAATCCGCCACAAGACTCTGCGAGAAGATCCTGATAGGGTCTTCAACCGCAACGCCTGCGCTCGCGGCGACGAAGATTTGCGCCAGCCCCGCCGGATAGTTGTGGGCAAATGCTGTGATCGCATCTCCTGTTGTGTCGTCGAAGAATCCGATGCTGCGAAGCTCTGCGATGCCAGCCTCTATGTCAGCGTCGCCGAACATGCCGGCCAGAAGGAACTCGGTGACCTCATCTTCAGAACCGGTATCGACACCTTCGGCGGCCAGAGCCGGCACGATGTACTTGACGGTGGTCTGCACAAGCATTTCAATAGCGGTGTTCAGGGATGTGTCGCCCAAAGCCTGCGCCTCGATTTCCGAACCTTCCTCGCGGAAAGCCTCTGCCAGCGACGAGACAAATTCCTGCGACATCTCGGTGATCGCGGCGTCAAGTTCTCCGGATTCTTCGAGCATAACGTACATTAGCAGAAAGCCAAGCAATGTGTCGGTCTCTTCATCCGCCTCCATGGCCCCTTCTGCTTGCAGACAAGGCGAACCCTCGCCTTTGGCACCGGCGTCAACGAGTATCTGCATAACATCCGCAGCTTCGTTTCTCAGTGCAATGTCGAGAGGTGATTCACCGAAGCCATCCAGCAGGTTCACATCGGCGCCAGCGGCAACAAGAATCTGAACTAACTCGTTGGCCCCTTTCTCCGCCGCAATGTTCAGAGGTGTCGTATATTCGGCGTCACATGCGTTCAGTTCCACATCGGTCGAAGCGAGACAGGAGACCCAATCCGCTCTGCCCAGCCGCACTGCGTCGTGCAATTCCAGAAGCTCTCCGCAACTGGCCGGCTCAGCGGCAAGTTCATCGATGATCCAGCTGCTGTCGCCGACCTTGCTGGCAGACAGGACTGCGGACGAATCGATCTGCGTGGCGTGACAAACCAACAGGAGCGCGGGTTCAAAAAAGGCGAGGCATGCTGATGTGCTTCCAACAACGACACGAGTGGCACTCTCGCTAACCTCGCATGCCTCCCCTTGGCTCAGCGCCATTCCCTTCTGGCAGGCCTGCAGGCCAGGAACAGACTCGGATGTCGTCTCGGACTTGGCGTCCCCTTCTTGCGCGGCAGCCGTGTTTACGGGCCCAAAAGGCAGGATTGTCGCCGTACAACTAAGAGATACGGCCAGCAAGAATACCACGGCCATCTTCGACTTCCGCAAGTACATTTCGATGTTCATCATTCGTATCTCCGTAAAGTTTCAGATTGATGGGAGCGTCCGACTGAATGCTAGTCGGTATCGCTTGCGGTTATGGTTTGTCGGTTTCGGTCTGACGCTGATGGAGATGGCGGGCATGTGGGCTATCCAGGCGCGAGATGGGGAACATTGCACGGGACGTGACCATCCAAGACCAGAAGATCTTCTGCTATGTGTCGCTGACTTTCGGGATCCGCACTCTGCACAGATGGCTTGGCCCCGATGTTTGTACCACCCGTTATGTCAGGTCTTGTTGACGTTTAATTATTTTTGTCACATTGGCGGCAATAGGAGGATGTCTACAAAGAGAATTGCCGACCATCAGTGGCAGAAACTTTACGCATTTCTGCAAGGACACCCTCGTGCCTACGCAGGGCAAGAGGAAAAGTGTCGCCGTTTTGTTGAGGCAGTTCACTGGATACTGCGCACCGACGCCCAGTGGCGTGAACTGCCAGACAGTTATGGCAAGTGGAACAGTGTATTCAAGCGCTACGCACGCTGGGAAGAGAACGGTATCTGGGCCGACATGTTCAAACAGTTCGCCCAGGACCCAGACATGGCAGCGGTCATGCCCGACAGCACAGCTGTACGCGCCCATATGTGCGCAGCGGGCGGGTCAGAAAAGGGGGAGGTCAGCAAGAACAGTGCCCAGGTCGGAGCCGGGGCGGATTCAGCAGCAAGATCCATCTGGATGCACCTTACCTCTTCCCACTTCGTGGTCTAGCCACTAGAGCCGGCCGTATACGACTTTCTGATGGTTGATCCGCCGGGTGTGGGCGTTCAAAGGAAGAAAGCCCAACTGAATTGCGGCTCCTGAATTGACGATCCATCGGCCATTTTCCTCTAGAAAGTTATTGCGTGTGGCGCTGCTCTAATACTTATAGAGGAGAACAACGGCCGGCTTGATATTCCGCGCTCCGAAAAAATACTGTTTTCTCTAACTATAACTGACTGATGTAAGATATATATGAGAATCTGTCTAAGTTTTGTGTAAATTTTCGTGAGTTTTGGCAGGAATTGGCAAAAGGATTCAGTAGGAGTCAGAACTTGGCGACGAGTCCAGACTCAAAGCGGTGGTGCGGGGAAGAACTGGTCTATCGAACTTCATGAGAGGCGGACAGATGAAGCCAGCAGAGGAACCCGCGTGCGAAAACGCTATGCCGCGGAAACGACTGTGTTGGGCAAACGGGAAGACGGGAAGACGAAGATTTTGTGAGGCAGTTCACTGGATTCTACGTGCCTGTGCCCAGTGGTGTGAACTGCGAGCGCGTATTGGTTATGTGAAACAGTGTCTTCAAGCGCGACGCACGCAGGGGCGGGTACGGTGTTTGGACCAACATGGTCAAACAGTTTGCCCAGGACCCTGACATGGCAGCTGTAATGCTCGACAGAATATCTGCCCGCGCCCATATACGCGCAGCGGGCGGGTCAATAAACGGGGACGCTTGCAAGAACAGTGCCTGAGTCTTAGCCGAGGAGATTCAGCAGCAAGATCCGTCTTCTGGTGGATGCCTTTGGCTTTCCCTTACAGTCATTCTTGATTGGTGGTGAACGCTATCATCCCTCCCAAACTGATTCGTTGCTTGCCCTTTCCATCTTGACGCTGTAATTGCCGATTCAGGCTACGATTCTGACCCTTTGCGAGAACTGCCCGCAGCATGACAGGTCGAAGTGGTCCTCACTGCGCGATCTATCGCAAGCGACAACGGGATACAGACTGAGTCCGCTACAGAGAGCGCAACATCGTCGAATTTTCATTTGCAGTGAAAGGCTAGATCGACGCTTCATGGCTATCTTGCATTGTGCAGCTACACTGAAATAGCATGAACGCAATGTCAACGTACCCTAATCAGACGTCAACGAGACCTAAGGTATGATGACAACAGACGGAAAGACAACATTCACCGCGAGACCCGGTCTGTGGATCGACCGGGCGCGCAAAAGGCGGCGGGCCGGCCTTCCTTGTCAGCGATACCTACCGCTTCCACGGACATCATGTTGGCGATATCGACCGCCCTTACCGTACGCGTGAAGAGGAAGTGGAGTGGGCCAAGCGGGACCCGGTGAAGATTCTCGAGGACTGGCTGGTAAAGAACCAGGAAGCGCAGGTATTCGAACGCATTCAGCAGGATGTGAAGGCAGCAGTTGACGACGCGGTAGCCTTCGCCCTCGTGGAGGCATTTTCCAGTGAAAGCGAGGTAGAGAGTCATGTCTACGCTTGAGAACGGTATCCGTTACAGCCCGGCCATCCACGCGCCGGGGGAACGTCAAATTACATTCGGTCAGGCCATTCACGAAGCTGTTGCCGAGGAGATGACCCGCGACGAGCGCGTCTTCGCCATCGGTGAAGATATTGCCGTGGCCGGCTCGGTATTCAAAGTGTTTGTCGGCCTGTTTGAGAAGTTCGGCCCGGAGCGGGTGATCGATTCGCCGATTTCGGAGGCGGGTATTGCCGGCATCGGTGTGGGCGCGGCCATCACCGGTATGCGGCCCATTGTGGACATCATGTTTTGCGACTTTGCTACGCTGGTGATGGACCAGTTGGTCAACCAGGCGGCCAAGACCCACTACATGTCCGGCGGCAAGCTGAAAGTGCCCATGGTCTTGCGGACGACCATGGGGGCCGGGAGCCGCACTGCCGCCCAGCACAGCCAATCTCTGCATGCGCTCTTCAGCCACATTCCCGGCCTGAAGGTAGCGATACCGGCCACGCCATACGACGCCAAGGGGCTGATGAAGAGCGCCATCCGCGACGATAATCCGGTCGTGATTTTCGAAGACAGGGCGCTCTTTCAACAGGAGGGGCCGGTGCCGGAGGAGGAGTATACCCTCCCCCTGGGCCAGGCGGACGTCAAGCGAACCGGCGACGACATCACAATTGTCGCGACCAGTTCAATGGTGTACGTTGCCTTGGAAGCGGCCGATCAGCTGGCCGCGGCCGGCATCAGCGCAGAGCTGATCGATCCCCGAACGACGTCCCCTCTGGACGCTGAGACACTGATTCAGTCCGCTCGAAAGACCAGCCGGGCGCTTGTGGTCGACGAGGGCTACCGGCAGTATGGTGTCACCGGTGAAATTGCCTCGGTCATCGCCGATGGCGCATTCTACTATCTCGACGCCCCGGTAAAGCGCATCGGCGCCATGAGCGTGCCGGTACCGTTCTCGCCGGCGATGGAGGACCTGACGATTCCCAGCACCGACTATGTGGTCGAGATTGCTAAAGCCATGTGTGGGAGGGGATGAAATGCGCAGACACGGTCGGAACTGCAGTTTCTAGTTTTCAGTTTTTAGTTTTCAGTGGAACACCAGTCGTCAGGGGAACACCGGAGATTGGCGGTCGGTGGTCGGTGGGTTGTGACGGCAAGTGGGGGGTAGACTCCGTTCGCCAGACACGATGCTGGGGAAGAGTAAACACGGTCGGTGAGGCATGTTTTTGTAGGGGGGCGTTGCGGGGGCGCGGAACTGCAGGGGTCAGGGGTCAGGGGTCAGTGATCAGGGGTCAGTAACTTCTGCGGTTGGAGGTCGATGGTCGGTGGGTTGAGGCGGCAAGTGGGGGAGTAGACTCCGTTCGCCAGACACGACGCTGGGGAAGAGTAAACACGGTCGGTGAGGCATGTTTTTGTAGGGGGGCGTTGCGGGGGCGCAGCCCCTGCACAAGGGAGGGCCGAAGGCCCGACCGCCCGGAACTGCAGTGGTCAGTGATCAGTGGTTAGTGGTCAGTGGAACACCTGTCGTCAGGCGAACACCGGAGATTAGCATTCGATGGTCGATGGGTTGAGGCGGCAAGTGGGGGAATAGACTCCGTTCGCCAGACACGATGCTGGGGAAGATTGAGCGCGGTCGGATCTCCCACGCCAAGCGCCCGACCACGCGCCTGGCGGGCTGGGGCCTCACCCTGAAAATGCCGGCAGCACTTCCTGCACCAACAATTCAGCGCACTGCTTCTCCTCATCCTCGGTTGCATCCACGGTCGGGCCCAGCAATACAATCCTGTCTATCCCCAGGTCGATGACCTCCTGGATCCGTCTGATGCACGTTTCCGGTGGACCGACAATCGCAAATTGGTCCACGAACTCGGCGGGGGGAACAACCGATACGGTGCGGTCCCGCATGTTGTACTCCTTGTGCAGGTTCGTCAGAGCTTCCTTCTCCGCCTGCGTTACCGGCCCATGCGTCTTCCCGTGCATCACCGAAAACCGGACGAATGTGTCCAGGAATTGGACCATCTCGCGGGCCGCCTGCATCTGCGGATGGCACACGATGTTCAGGTAGGCGCCGTAGCGGATTCCGTCCGGTTCCAGCCCTGCCTCACGACGCGCGGTTCGGGCCTGCTCCAATCCCCACCGCAGCCGCCTGAGGTCTGCCCCCAACGCGAGCATGACAATGTCGGCGTGTCTCGCCGCGGTTCCGATTACCCTCGGCCCGCTCGCGGCAACGGCCACGGGCACCTTCTTGTCGCGGGGGTCGAGCCACCTGAGCCTGCTGTCGGCGGGGGCGTCCGCCAGCTTCAGCGTATCAGCGGAAGGGGCCATGTCGCGCCAGTATGGCAGGTCATCGAAAGCCACGCTACTTCCCTTCAGGTAGGCCTGCAGGGCTTTCAGGTAGCTGTCCAGTACGCTCACGTAGGCGGGAGCGTGTCCGACGAACGCCAGCGCCGAGTCCCCCCGCCCGATTCCCAGCACCGCTCGCCCCTCTGACGCCTCTTGAATGCTCGCAATCGCCCCCGCAGTCACCGCCGGGTGGCGGGTCACTGGGTTCGTCACATCCGTGCTCAGCTGGATCCGCTCGGTAGCACAAGCAGCCAACGCCAAAGCAACGTAAATGTCCCCGCACAGGTTCTGATTATCAAGAATCCCGATGCCATGCCAGCCCGCTTCCTCTGCCCTCCTGGCGTATTCTGTAATTTTCCGCGTACGGGGACGGATGGCCGTTATAATCTCCACTCGGTTATTTGTGACACTTGACAATGCTAGACTCCTTTGTCTGTTCAACCTTCCGATTGCCGAGGTTGACCTGAAGGGCGGAGTTTTTGGTACGGGGGACACGTTGGTGGGCCTGCGGGGACTCGAACCACGGCCCCCTGCGTTATCAGCGCAGTGCTCTAACCGTCTGCGCTACAGGCCCTTCCGTCACCTTGCAAGCCATCCTCTGAATTACATTTCCAACTAATCCACCCAGGTGAAATATTCATTGTCAACCTACTATATCCGTTTCCACTAGAACGTGCAACACAATCTCAATCTGTCGTAACGCCTAAGCCATATACCTCGCCTGTGTTGACCAGACCTTCAGTCACGCTGCCATTCGGGCTATCTCATCGTGTTCTCGTTGGCCGCCGCCACCTTGGACGGGACGCACCGCTGGAAATACGGCGTACGGTGGATGAGGCATGTTTTTGGAGGGGGGCGTTGCGGGGGCGCAGCCCCTGCACAAGGGAGGGCCGAAGGCCCGACCGCCCAGATGAAAGCAATGAGGGGAAAAAGAACACCTTTGCTCCCCTCGTCCAGGGTTGGGAATCAGTTGCGGCTGAGTAGTTACAATCTGTCACAATGGTGATGCGTTAGTGGTTTAGTGGGCTTTTTGCTTAGGGGGATTGAGGGCTGTGGCTTGGTTGCTGCCTGCGTTTCTTAATTCGCGAAAGGGCGCGCAGAATCACGTTGACACCTTGACTGCTTTGATCCACGGAGGGGCGTGGAGAACGGTTTAATAGAGGGGGTAGAGGCAGAGCTTTACGAATCGCTGGTGTTCGACGCTTCGTCGGCGCGCCAGGCATCGCTGATCAGGCGAAAGATATCGGTCTCGGTGACGATGCCGATGGGCAGGAGCCTCGCGCCGTTGGGGCTCTCCGCTCGAACCACGGGGACGCCGCCGATCTTGGTCTCCATCAACTTCTCCACCAACTGGCCGATTGATGCTTCCGGCCCGACGGCAATTACGTCGGAGGTCATCACATCCCGCACCGTCAGCCACACCTCGTCAAGGCCCGGATCGTAGCGGCTGGCTACGCTTTCGGCGGTTTCCGCCTCCAGAACGTCGGCGTCCGTGACGATCCCGCACATGTAGCCGTCGGGGTCGATGACAATGACGCGGCGCACATTGTTTTCCTCCATCAACTCGGCGGCATCAACAGCCAGCGCGTCCGGATCAATCGTGATTACCGGTGCGCTCATGATTTCTCTTACCAATCTGAGGTGCATTGATGACTCCATGATACGGTGACCAGTCGCCCGCCCCAAGGTGAGGGCAGAATCGGCCACGAGACAGAGGCCAATCTAGGAAGAGTGCTCGACGGCATAGCGCAAAACGTCGGTCGTGGTGAAGATGCCGACGACTTTACGTTCTACAATCACGGGCAGCCCGCCGATTCTGTTGTCCAGCATCAGACGGCAGGCGACATGAATCGAACTGTCGGGCGCAACCGTAACCGGGTCGGTGGTCATGGCGTCGCTGACAGGCAGCTTCGCCCAAAAATAGTTGATCTCGAACAGGCTCAGCGTGGTTACGCTGGACGGGGCGGCCTGGCGCAGATCACCAAAGCTGACGATGCCGATCAGGTGGCCGCTTTCATCCAGGACCGGCAGACGGCGGCAGCGATACTCTGCCATAAGGTCGCGGGCATCGGCCAGGGAATCCTCTATCTGACAGGTATACGGATTCGGCGTCATCCAGTGCTTTACCTGGTTGCTATCGGACGCCATCGGCTTCTCGATCCCTGTCGTTCGTGGTCAACACCTGGTCCTTCGTCTCTGGGAGGCCGGCCATTGCCGTCGGCAGTTCCGACTGCAGGGCCGATAGCAAGGCTCTGCTGCGCGGGCCGGTGGCGCAGAAGCACAACATCCGCTCGGAGCCATCGTGGTCTGCGGCTTGCGGGCAGCCGCCAGTTGCTTCACAGGCCGGCCGCGATTTATCAGCCTTGGGCTTTTGCAGGTGCGCACGGGTGCGGTCGCCGGCGCCTGCGGTGCTGTCGAAACGGAGCATCAGGCGGTCGGCCGGCAGCAGGTCGCCAAGGCGATCGGCCCACTCAATTACCACGACGTGGCGCTGGGCAGCGGGTTCGGGCGGCAGCCCCCCGTTGTCGAGCGATTCCTCCTCGACGGCATCGAAAATTTCATCCATTCCCAAGTCGTAAATCTCGTTGGCAAGGGAGTCTTCGTCGTCCGCCAGCCGATAGCTGTCGAAATGGAACAGATGCACGTTTTCGGTAGGGGACGTGTATTCGTTGATCAGGGTGAAAGTAGGGCTAGTGATGTGTGCCTGCACACCCAGTCCTCTGGCCAGGCCCTGGGCAAAAGTGGTTTTGCCGGCGCCCAGCTCGCCTACGAGGCCGATTACAGCGCCGGTGGTTCGCGGCCGATCGCCGAGGCCAGGTAGCAGCGGAGTACAGATGGTCCGCCCCAGCAGTTGGCCAAGTCTTTGGGTTTCCAATGGGGAAGAGGATAGGATCGGGATGCGGAGTTGTTCGTTCACCCAATTGATCTCTGACAAGTCCGCCGCCCGGCACGGGTCTGGGATGTCCGGCGGCCCGCGGTGGAGGGACGCATCGGGATAGACACCCTCACGTTCGCGATTGTACCTCTCACCTTGCTGCAAAGCCAAATGCAGAAATTGTCGCGTTCCTGTTACAATAGTTATTAGTGGCTCGTTTCACGAGCACAGTTTCGGACACTAACGATCATTCACCAACAACGGTAGTCATGAAGTCAGGATTTTCCTTACGCCGCCTCCTTCTCGTCGGCCTCCTCATCTCATTATTCGGCGTTTCCATGTATACGATCGTCGAGCAGGTCATACCGTCGCTGATGGTTGGGGCGCTGGACGATGGCGACGCGCTGCCGGTCGATATCCGGATTTCGGGTCCCCTCACATTCCAGACGTTGACGATAGACGGGGAGACGGTGTTGGAACGGGCCGGATCCCATTTCGGCAGACCTCGTATCAGCCCGGACGGCACGCTGATGGCGATAACGGTTGTGCCGACGGGAACGGAGACGATCGGTCTGGCGGAAATTTATGTGATCGAACGGGCGACCGGCCGGGTGCGCGAGCGTATTCCCGGCCACAATCCGCGCTGGCAGACGGGGCGCAGCAACCGGCTGCGCTTCGATCAACTCGATGCCAACAGCATACGCCCCGCCACTTACGACGCAACCGACAGATCGATTATACGCGATGAGAACCTGCTGCCGGACGACAATCCTGCTGAATTGGAGGCGGCAGACTTAGAGATTGCGACGGCGACCTATCCGGAGACGATTCGCGTGGCCCACCATCCGGAAAACAACTGCCGCAACGTTCCTGACTGGCAGGTGGACGTCATTCCATTCGAAGAATATGTTGCCCGCTCCGTCCCCGCGGAAGTTCCCATCTCCTGGCCAGCGGAAGCGTTGGCCGCCCAGGCCGTCGCCACACGCACCTATGCCTGGTACCAGATATTGCGCAATCGACGCTACTATGACGTGACCGACTGGGCCAATTTTCAGATGATGTGCAACAATCGCTTCACTTCCACCGATGCGGCGGTCAGCAGAACAACAGGCCAATACCTGGCATATACGGGCGACAGCACGGACGCGCCGATAATTGCCATGTACAGCGCCAAGAACAGCCATCCGACGCTCACCAATCCGGCGGTTGCCTATCTGCAGTCAGTTCCGGACGAGACCGGCCTGGGTGAGGTACGCTGGGGCCACGGCTACGGCCTCAGCCAGTGGGGCGCGGTGCGGCGGGCCAAGGCCGGCCAGACCTATCGCCAGATTCTCGGCCACTACTACACAGACGTCACACTACAGAATGCCCGCCAACCGACGCAGGCGATCGGCGGCATTACCGGCCTGTCTTTGAAAGGGTTCTTCCCGGCCGGCGGTCTGCGCTGGGGTGCGCTCGTGCCCGCAGAGTCTCTGTCCGGCAGCGTCGACCTCGACCCGGGCCCGGACTCGCTGCCCATCCGTGCGGTCTGGCTGCGCAGCGCGGATCTTACAAGCGGCAGTGCGATCACGATTTCGCTGACGCTCAGCAATGCGTTGCAGGAGCAGAAATCATTGACGATCGACTGGGACGCGCCTGCTGCGCCGACATTCGAGGCGCCATCGGTGGTGGAGGTGCAGAGGGCCACCCTTACGCTCGCCGTGCCGGAACAGGGCGCAAGTATCGGCCTCAGCAACAATTGGACCTGGCAGGGGGAAAATCTCCACAGCACTACTGGAGAAAGTGTCGATGACGCGGCTGCCAGTGGCAGTCGAACTGTGGAAGCAAGGGCGGATGACCATGAGGCGGGTTGGTGGTATGGCCCATACACAACCGACATCCCCCACAATGCCACGTACCGCGCGCTCTTCCGGCTGCGCATGGGTGAGCTTGTCGATGACGGAGACGACAGTGTGCTGCCGGATCAGCCCATCGCCCGATTGGATGTGACCGACAAGGGCGGGACTGTGAAATTGGGTTTGCGCGACATCTGGCCGAGTGATTTCACTGATGCGGGGGAATATGTCGAGATCCCCGTCGACTTTCATCTGTTTGACCCGGCGCAGGGGGTTGAATTCCGCGTGGAATGGCACGGAGAGGTGGACCTGGCTCTGGATCGGATACAGGTGTGGCAGCTGCAGGACATATCGACGCGTACGCGACTCGATTGGGCGCTCCCCAACAGCGGCACATCAACGGTATCGGCGATCGCGTTCGATTCCGCCAGAAATGCCAGCCCGATCGTGACCAAGCATATCGAGTTTGGCAGTGAGCAGCCGCCGGTTTTCGGCGATGTGGAGCACCTGCAGGGCTGGTGGACAAGACAGCCTGTCCTGATTTCAGTCCCTGTGCAGGACTTTAACAGCGGGCTGGACACGAACAGTGGCAATCTGCTGCTGGACGGCGTGGAGAAGACGGCCCATTTCAGCCTGCCCAACGATTACCTGGCCGCCCAGAAGCTCTCGGCGGCTCTGACCGACCTCGACGACGGCACCTACACTGTGCGCTTTCAGGCCAAAGATCGATCCGGGTTACAGGGGGAAAGCGAAACCGGCCAGCTGCGCGTGGACCAGACGGCGCCTACTGTTCAGGCCCAGGCCGTCCAGTTGACACCCGATACCTCGAACGATGGAGACGGGAACGACGACACCTCTGTCGATCAACAGAGCACTGCCCCTACGCCCACACCTGCCGCGCGCGGGCTGTTCAGCGGGCCGGTCGAGGTCACCATCGAAGCCGAAGACGCCACCAGCGGCGTCTGGGGTATCGCCTATGTCCTCAACGACGGGCCGGTCGCTATGTACAGTGAACCGTTCACCGTCTCCGAGGACGGCGTTCACAATATACGCTACTGGGCAAAGGACAATGCCGGCAACTATTCGAGCAGCCACCGGCTGCGGGTCTGGGTGCGGAGCAGCGATAGTAGCGACGAAGACGGTAGTGACGGCAGCAGTGACGGCAGCAGTGACAGCAACGGTAACGGCAGCAGCGGCAGCACTGTTAGCCAAGACCTTTTTTATGAGGTTTACGTCCCGGGATTGAAGAACGACTAGGGCGGGCGCCCCCGTGTTTACACTGCGATTGCCGCCGGCGTCTCACCGGTCATTGGCCACAATCCATTGCACAAGCTGATCCCCGTGTTCTTTGACGAGGGTGGTGGCTCGTTCCGGATCGCCGGCTTCGGCCCGTATTTCGAAGAGAGGGCGCTCGGGGTTGGGGCCGATGTGGACCCACTCCTCGGCGCCGAGTTGGATCTTCAGGCCATCGATCGTGACGACGCCATCGCCCTGGTAGCTTTGATTCAAGAGGCGCATGACCGTACCTTTTGCTTCCCACGGGCAATCGACCCGATGGTGCGCCATAAAGAACGGCGGCAGGTCGGCGACGATTTCGCTGACCGCTGCCTGACGCAGGCCAAGATATTCGAGCAGCCGCACGGTCGCCAGCAGTCCGTCGGAAACCGGCTGCAGATCGGGGAAGATGAAATGGCCTGCTCCATCGGTGGCAAACAGCACGTCCTCAGCCGCCGCCCGCATCAGATCCCGCAGATCGTTTTGGGTGTAAACAGTCTGTCCGCCGTACCGGTTGACGACGGTTTCGAAGGCCCGCGGCAGAACCGCCGGCAGCGCGACCTTGGCGCCGGGATTGGCGTACATGGCCAGCTCCAACAGCAGTAGCGCTGCTGTCAGATCGTCCAACACTTCGCCTCTCTCATCAATCAGAAAGACCCTCTCGCCGCCGACGTCGAGTTTGACGCCGACACCGGCATCGAGGACGCCCATGATTTTGGCCATATGCTGGAGTTGATGGCGGAACTGGTCGCGCAGGGCACCCAGTTTTGGTCCATTCAGAGGCAGATAGTCGACATTGAGATTATTGAGAATGGTCGACAGGGTATCGCCGCCGAGGCCGTGGGAGGTGTCGACAACGATTTGGGGATGGATCTGGGTGACGGTTGTGCGGATGCGGTCACTGTCAACGCAGGCGAGGAAGCTTTCGATATAGCTTTCGGTGGGGTCGGCGGGATATTCGATCTGTCCGACTTCGTCGAGGAAGGCGCGGCGGAAGTCTTCGCGAGAGAAGCTGCGTTCGACGGAGCGTTCGGTGGCCCGGCTCTGGTCGAGGCCGCGGCTGTTCATGAAACGGATATCGACGACGCGCTGGTCGAGGGGGCTGAGTTGGACGTGGACGCCGGCGGCGGCGGCGTGCGTCCGGACGAAATGACGGGCGACGGGCACGGGCACTTCGCCGAGGTCCCAGACGTCGACTCCGGCGCTGGACAGACCGCTCATGAGGGCGCGTATCAGCATACGGGAACTGCGGTGAGAGTCGCGGTTGATGGCGACGTAACTGCCGCGCGGCAGGTTGGCGCCGAGGCTGCTGCCGAGCTTGGCGGCGAATTCGGGTGTAAAATCGACGTTGACAACGCCGCTGACGCCGGCCGAGCCGAAAATAGAGCGGCGGCCGCGACTGCCCCAGATGATGCTTTCACGCACGACTGCGCCGGGCTCGATGCGCTTATTCGGCCACAGTTTCACATCGGGATGGACGACACAGTTCTCGTCCAGCACGCAGTTGTCGCCGATGACGACGTCCTCATAGGCGATGGTGCCGCTTTTGAGACTGCATTGGCGGCAGACGATCGCCCCCAATAGCTCGCAGGTCTCGCCGATGTAGGTGTTGCGCCAGACGACACAGTGCTCCAGGCGGCTATAGCGGTCGACGATGGTGTAGTCGCGGACTATGCAGGGCCCCTGGATCGTCACGCCCTCTTTGACTTTGACGCCGTTGCCGAGATAGACCGGCCCGTCAATACGCGCGCTGGCGGCGATTTCCACATCGGCGCCCAGGATTAACTCGCCGCGTTGGCGCGCGCCGGCGAGCAGGGGCGCGTCGCGCCCGTCGTCGGTCGCGGCTTTGGCTAGTTCGGCGGCCTCCACAGGCGCTGTATGGCCGAGTGGTCGAGGCAGCCAGACTTTGCCGCTGATGAGGTCGGCGTTGGCGCGCATGTACTCGCCGATGGTGCCGACATCACACCAGTAGCCCTCGGCCACATAGGCTTGCAGGCGCTCCCCTCGTTGCAGAAGATCGGGGAAGAGCTCGGTGGAAAAGTCGTAGGCGACATCGTCGGGGATATGGTCCAATACCGCCGGTTCGAGCACGTAGATGCCTGTATTCACCCTGTCGGAGCGGACGGCGCTCCAGTCCGGTTTTTCGAGGAACTGGGTGATGCGGCCGTTTTCGTCGCTGACGACTGCGCCATATTCGAGGGGGTTGGGAACGGCAAAGACGGCGAGTGTGGCGAGCGCGCCGACAGTGGCGTGGTGTTGGACGGCGGCCTGGAGGTCGAAGTCGGTCAGGGCGTCGCCGCTGATGACGAGGAAGGTGTCATCGAGGTGGGAGGCGGCGTTCTTGACACCGCCGGCGGTGCCGAGCGGCATCTCTTCGACGACGTAGGTGATATTGAGGCCGAGACCGCTGCCATCGCCGTAGAAGTCCTGGATCACGGAGGGCATGTACTGGAGGGTGATGACGATCTCGGTGATGCCGTGATATTTGAGCAGCTCAAGAATATGGCCGAGGACCGGTTTGTCGACCAGGGGGACCATGGGCTTGGGACGCCCAATTGTCAGGGGGCGCAGGCGGGAGCCTTCACCGCCGGCCATGACTACGGCTTTCATATTCTGTGTCCAATGACCATTGGTCAGTGGTCAGTGGCTAGTGGTCTTCGCTGGCCACTGGTGACGGGTAACCGGCCGCGACGGTTATATGGGCGGCCAGGGATAGTTGCGCTGGTGGGCGGGCGGCTGGGGATATTCGCGCGCGATGAGCAGATCGCGGATGCGACGGCGCAGGGCATCCAGTTCGGGAGCGCTGAGAAGCAGTTCCAGGGTGCTGCGGACCGGGTCGGTGTCAACGAGATGCTGCAGTGACTCCAGGTCGGCGATGAGCCGCTCTTCGATGGGTTCGCCGGCGAACTCCCAGATGACGGTACGCAGCTTGTATTGATGGTGGAAGCAGATGCCGTGGTCGATGGCCCACATATGGGCACGTGCGGTTTCCCCCCACCCGCCGGCAATGGAAAATCGACGGAGGTTTCCGTAAAGACAGTGGCCGGCCTTGCGGTCGGCGTTGTTGATGAGATAGTCGAACAGGGTCAGACGGCGCAAGGCCGGGGCGTAGCGGGCATCCTCGCGCATATTGAAGTAGTGAATGTCCGGATCACACTCGATGAAGAACTGGATGCTGCCCGGCCCGCGCGGCCCGTCGCGCAGGACGGTGGGGGGCACAAGGCTCCAGCCGAGGGCTTCGCTGACGACAAAGGCGGCGGTTTCGCGCTGGCAAAGGGTGCCGGGTGTGAAATCCCAGAGGGGATTCTCGCCGCGGCGCGGTTTGTAGACTGCCGGAATCTCGTGCTGGTGATGATGAACGGTTGTGAGAAAGGTGTAGTTGGAGCTGTAAGGCAGCAGTCCTTTCTCTTCGATTTGGCCTTGTGCCAGCGCGTTCAGTATCTCGCCGTCGGCAGGCGCGTCCGGCTGCTCGCGGCGCGTGCTTTGGTCCACGACGCGGCTGTCGTTCAGGCTGTGCTCCTGTTGTTCGATCGTCTTGTCATCGTCCGTCATAGCTTCAGGCCGGTGGTTTCTGGTAGTACGGTTCGCCGTGTCGCGCCGCGTGGGGCGCGCCGCGGCGTGCGGCAAAGCTACAATGACAGCGGGAATGCGTGGCCGTTCGTGCGCGGGCAGAAGTGGCCTTCCGGCTCGATAACGCGGCCGCACAGGGGGCAGTCCGGCCGGCCGGCAGCGACAACCTGCAGGGCATGTTCACTCAGGGAGCGCATCTGCGCGCGCGTTGCATAGAAACGGGCCTTTGGGTCGTTATCCTCGTCTTCGACCGTTTCGGAGCTGACTGGATCTGCGGCCAGGTCCTGCTCTTCTTCGCCGACATCGGGCACGGCCTGTGCGATCAGGACCATGAGGTCCTGTCGTTCATCATAGCCCAGCCCGAGCTGTCCGACGCGAAAGGCCGGTTCCAGCGGTTCGCGCAGACTGGGAGCGGCGGGCTCTTCCTCGACGGCGGGCAGGTCGGCGCGTTCCTTTTCCAGTTCCTCCAAGAGTTGCAGAATCGAAGTCGCGAGAGCGGCCACCTGTTCTTTTTCCATGATCAGAGTGGCCATGTCGGCGCCATGGCGGGCCTGCAAAAAGAATGTACGCTTACCGGGGCGTCCGACGGCGTCGGCGACGATTGCGCTAACTGGATTGAAGTCGAAGGTAAACTGTGATTCCATGTGCCGGTGGCTAGTGATCCGTGATTGGTGCGGTTGCTGGCGTATATGGTATGCGCGAGCGGGATGCCTGTGGTCCCAATGTGGAGCCGGGGAGCCGTGTTGGCATCAGATTGCGTTCGGATTCCTCATTCTAACTTTATCACAGGGAAACCGCCGCTGTCATTCATGGCCAGGATGCTTGGTCCGAAGCGATGGAAGGCGACGACGCTGATTGATGCGGTGCTGATCTGGATGCGCTGGAAGAGATCGAGCGGCGTGCCCAGATAGTACGCCAGGCTCGTGCGCAGGACATCGCCGTGGGCATAGACGGCAACGACTTCACCTGCGTGCTCTGTGCGGATGCGCTCCAGGGTTGTAATGACGCGGTTTTGCACCTCTCGCAACGTTTCACCGCCTGGAAATCGGAAGCCGCCCGGGAAGATCTGCACCAGTTTCCACTCCGGTCGTTTGCTCAGCTCCTTCAACTCGCCGCCGCGCCAGTCGCCGTAATCGACTTCCAGGACGCCGGGCTCGACGGTGATGGACAGGTTCAGCGCCGCGGCCAGCGGTTGGGCCGACTCCAGGCAGCGCAGGAGCGGGCTGGAATAGACGGCGGTAATGGGCTGCACTTTGAGACGCTCGGCAACCTGATGGGCCTGCTCCTTTCCCTTCTCGTTCAGAGGTACGGAGGGTGTGCGTCCGGCCAGTGCGCCGCGTTCTGTCCATTCGTTTTCACCGTGGCGAATCAGGAAGAGATAGGTAGGGCGCTGGGGGGTTTTGTCTTCGTTCTCGTCATCGGCCTGGCTTTCGGCTTTGTTTTCCGCTGCGTCCGGCTCCTCTGCTGTTTTATTTTTTTCTTCGATCAAACCGGTCTCTCTCCAAGGGATGCGTTATCGCTTGTGCGGGTCAATATATATGCATTGTAACCGTGATCCGGCGCTGTGTAAATGCGGGAAACGGGTTGGGGGTGGTGATGGGGGAGGCTGCGCCGGTCGATCTTGACGGGATCATGGTCGATCCACAGTACGAGAACGGAGCGAGTGCCGTGTAACAGAATTTGATGGGGCACTGGATGGGTTTGCGTAGAGTGCGGCATAGTTGGCCCCGTAATTGTTGTGTTTTTGCTGGCATACCAGGTTGACATTTCGGGAAGGGCGTGAAGAACACCTCCTTTTGGTCCACGGAGGGGCGCGGAGATCAGTACAAGCCAATGGCGACCGTGCGATCAGGAGCGTCACTCTATGGAGCAGGCATGCGTCAGGCTTGACCATTTGGTGGTGCAGCATAGAATGGTGCATAAAGACGCAGTTTTGCATCAGAGGAGGCAGAGGCCTTGAACCAGATCACGGTCAGAGGATTTGACGACGAGCTGAGCGCCTGCCTGCGCCGCCTGGCAAAGCGGGAAGGACTCTCTCTGAACCAGGCCGCGCTCAGGCTGCTGCGGAGAGGAGCCGGGCTGGCGGAAGGTCCGGGCCGGGCGCGACGCCGCGGGCAGGTTTGGCCCCGGTCTGCAGCGTGCGCTGGAAGAGATCGATCGCGACATCCGGGAGATTGAAGAGGAAATCGTCCGGATACTGGGTGTAGTGACGGCCCCGGCATCTGCACAGTGATTCCTGCTTCACATAATTGAAAAAGGTCGGTATGTTGTATTACTATACCGACCTAAATTGACAACGATATTGCGGTCCTGTACAATAGCGACTCTTGCCATCACAGGGGGCCGATAGGAGTGGCGCGCAGTGACCGTTGAACTCAGTGAAGAGATCCTTCACGACGCCGGCATCGGCAACTTCTTCCGCCCCAGCCAACTGGAGCCGCTGGGAATCCCCTACCACAGGCTGCGAAAACTTGAGAGGGACGAAGCTGTCGAGCGCGTCGGCTGGGGCCTGTACCGTCTTGCCGCCGCAGAGCTTACCGAAAGTTACTCGATGGCCTTCGTCTGTGCCCGCGTTCCCAACGCCATCGTCTGCCTTCTTTCGGCGCTACAGGTGTACGACATCGGCACACAGCTTCCGCACCAGATCTGGATTGCCATTCCATACAAGGCAAAGCCACCTGTGCTGACTGATATGGGGGTTCGTCTGATCCGCTTCAGCGGCGCGGCTTGGACCTGTGGCGTCCAGGAGATGAAATTTGAAGGCGTGCCGGCTCGCATCACGTCACCGGCCCGCACCGTCGTCGACTGTTTCCGGTTCCAGCGCCTGATCGGGAGAGAGGCGGCGCTGGAGGCGCTGCGGGAGGCGCTGCAGGACGGGAAGGTGACCACGGCGGCTCTGAGGCGCACGCTTGAGGAGTTGCCCTCGCGCAGCCTCAGAGCCATACTGGACTCAGGAATACTGTGACATCAAACTAACGAAACTTTCGTCCTGCACTGGCCTGCGGCTGGGCCTTGGCAGGCTAGAGTAGTGCGATAGCAGATTGGCATGGCGGATATCGCCATCTTGAATAAAGTCGATCCGGTGAATGCGGTACAGCTTCAATCGGTGCGGGATTACATCCGGCGCATGGAAACCTCTCTGGCAGTCAAGGCTCCGAAATCAGAACGGGAATATATCTCGCGCAGCGTCATTGAATGGCTGCGCCAGCGGCTGCCCGGCACATCATAGATCACGAGTAACTACTGAGCCACAGTACCTGACCAGCCAGTCATCCTTGGAACCATTCAGGCTCTTGGTGACGCAACTGGTGTACAGCCGCCGCCAGGCTCGCCAGCCGACACGTTGCGAAGAAGGCACACGGTCGGTGAGGCATGTTTTTGTAGGGGGGCGTTGCGGGGGCGCAGCCCCTGCACAAGGGAGGCCGCTTGCGGCCGACCGCCCAAAATACAACAATGAGGGGAGAAAGGACACCTTTGCTCGCCTCGATCAGGGTTGCGAATCAGTTGCGGCTGAGTAGTTACGATTACGATATAGATCACGATTAAGAAGGAACTCCTGATATGGAGAACCATCATTTCCCGGTTCCTGTAACTGTTCTCAGCGGCTTTCTCGGCGCAGGCAAAACCACCTTGCTTAACCACATCCTGCACGGCGATCACGGTCTGAGGATCGGGGTGCTGGTCAACGACTTTGGCGCGATTAACATTGACGCCCAGTTAGTCGCGGGTGTCGAAGGCGACACGGTCAATCTGTCGAACGGCTGCATTTGCTGCACGATTCGCGGCGACTTGCTGAAGGAAACCCTTAAACTGCTGCAACGGGAGGAACCACCGGAATACATCATCATCGAGACCAGCGGTGTTTCCGATCCTATCGCTGTCGCCAATGCCTTCCTGGTGCCTGAAATCAAACCGTTGGTGCAGCTCGACAGCATTCTGGTCGTCGTGGATGCCGATCATATTCTGACACTGGACGAAGAAAACCTGGGGCTGGCGCTGGATCAGATCGCGGTCGCGGACATCGTGGTATTGAACAAAGTCGATCTGGTCACGGCAGAGGAACTGGAAGACATCAAGACCGATCTGATGCGACGCGTTGTGCCGAGAATGAAGATGAGAAAGGTGTTTCTCAACGTAGTGGACATCAAGACCGATCTGATTCAGCGCACTGTGCCGGAAGCGCGCATTCTGGAAGCGACTTACGGACAGGTGCCGCTGGAACTGGTGCTGGGTGTGGGCACGTATGCACCGGAACGCCTGCATGGGCGTGCCGAGCGCGACGTGCATGTGCATGGCGTGGATGAGGAATACGATCACGATGACGGGCATCACCATGACCACGATGAGGCCGAAAGTCACTATCATGAACATACCGACCATACGCTGGTATTCAGCACCTGGAGTTGGACGACGGATAAACCGCTGTCGCTGAAAGCACTACGTGGGATGTTCGAGGAACTGCCCAATACCGTCTACCGCGCTAAGGGTGTGATTCAGCTCCATGATATGCCGGACAACAGGATGATTCTGCAGATGGTGGGCAAACGCGCCAGCCTGACGCTGGCCGATGAATGGGGCGATGCGCCGCCCCGCACGCAGATTGTGATGATCGCCTCGCATGGTGGGCTGGATGGTGAGGCGCTCCGCACGCAGTTGGAAGCCTGTATCGTCGGGGATACGCTCCCCGCTGCCGTGAGGCAGAAGACCGCCAGAACGGAATGGACGCGCAAACGCCAGTAAGCCGCATAGGGGAAAAAGAAAGCGACATAAGGAACATGGTTCGAAAACTGACCTGCCCCTGATGCTTGTACCACCCGTTATGTGCGTTCCGATATGTGCGTTCCGACAAGCACGGGGACAGGGTCGGCAGGCAAGAGGGCCTCAGGCGCCGGCGGCCGGCAGCAGAGAGCTGTGCTGCCCTCGGCTATCGCTACCTCAGCCTCTCTGCGCTTATTGATCACCTGCTCCGGCGTTTGTCTCCTCTTGGCCATCCTTCCTCCTTTTTACGGCCCAATACTGACATATTACCTGGACCGGTTTTTGGGGTACCGGTCACTGAATTACCGGATTTCAGACAGATCCTGTATTACATTTGGGCCGTCAGGTCGGGCGCATACCCTATTTTGGGGTGGGAACAGTCTGGCGGGGAAATATGCTGGCGTTGGCTGGAATTGTCGACAGGACTTGAAGAGACGTAGGGCAGGCACAAGGCCTGGCTTCTGCTGGGGGGTCCGTTGATTTGGGGGGGCACAGGGCAGGCACAAGGCCTGCCCCTGCAGGAGCGGTGAGGGGGAAGGCGGGGGTGGGCGCTGGGCGCGAGACAGCATGTGGGGGGTAGACACTGTCGGCTAGGCACAATGCTGGGGAAGAATACACACGGTGGGTGAGGCATGTTTTTGTAGGGGGGCGTTGCGGGGGCGCAGCCCCTGCACAAGGGAGGGCGCTTGCGCCCGACCGCCCATACTGCAGTGGTTAGTGGTCAGTGAGAAACGCATTCGCTCGCCTCATACAGGATCGTAAATTGACTGTGGCTGAGAGGTTGGGATTTTCTGGGGCGGCGAAGGAGGGCGCTACGAAACGACACTAAATGTTTGGGATGAATGTTTGGGATGCACCCGCCGCCGCGCTGCCGTTGTCCATGATCTGCGGCACATGCTACAATTGGGATCCTTTCGGCAACAGGAGAGGCCTACGTGCCGCGGCAGGACGGTTTCCAGGTGGACAGAATGCGAGGCGTATTGAACATAGAGCGGGGAACAAAGGTGATTCTCTCTCTCTGCGCGCTGCTGGCGGTTGCGCTGCTGCTGTGGCAGGGAACGGGGACGACGAGGGCGCAGGGGCCGCCCCCCGCTCCCGGTGATGATGAAGCGAGCGCGGCCCATCTCTCTCCCGACGGCTGCAGCGAGCTGGTCATCAACGGCGGTTTCGAGGTGACCGACCTGCATTGGGGTCTGGCGGGCACGGCGGTGCCGCCGAGCTATTCGACGGCGAGGGCGTATGCGGGTGAGCGCTCCTTGCGGCTGGGGATCGTGGACAGCGCCAATCTCAACGCCAGCGACAACCTCTATCAGGACATTGCACTGCCTGACTCGGCCCAGCATTTCACGCTCAGCTTCCACTACTGGGCCAGCCACGAGGCTACGCCCGGCAGCGACATGCAGATCCTGAACATTTACGAAGCCACTACCGGGGTACGCCTGGCGCAGCCGTGGTCGCGGCTCTCCAACGAGCAGTCGTGGCAGTTCGCGCAGATCGATTTGACCCACTTTCGGGGGCGTACACTGCGCATCGAGTTCGGCGTGCATAACGATGGCAGCGGCGGCCGTACCGCACTCTACCTGGACGATGTCAGTTTGCTGGCATGTGAACCGGACGCGACGCCGTTTGTGACGCCGTCGGCGACCGCGGCGGCGCCCAGTGCAACGCCGCAACCTGCGGCGACGCCTGCGCCGGACGGCTGTGTGGTGAGCGATACGCTGAGTAACGGCGGCTTTGAATACGCGCTGGACGGCCAGCTGAACTGGTCGACAGGCGAATCGGCGGTCCCACCGGTGCTCTCCAACCAATCGTCGGGGGGCGCGTGGTCATTACGACTGGGCAACCCGCCGGGAAGCGGGACGCAGAATATCGTCTCCTATTCCTCGGTGCGCCAGTTGATCCAGTTGCCGGCCAGCGCGGGGAGCGCGTCGTTGCGTTGGAGCCATCTCTCGCGCAGTCAGGAAGCGGCGACGACCAGCCCGTCGTTGGCGTCGGACCGGCAGGAGCTGATTCTGTTGACATCGTCGCTGGCGACCGAGGCGATTCTCTATCGCAGCCGTGCGGAAAGCGCGACCTGGGCGACGGAGACGGTCGATCTGACTCCTTACCTGGGCGGATCGTACTATCTCTACTTCAATGTTTACAACGACGGCAACGGCCAACGCACGTGGATGTCGCTGGACGACGTGCAGGTGCACGTGTGCTCCGGGAATACGGCTGCGCCGAGCGGGGGCGCGGCCAATGCCCAACAGCCAGCCACCCCGCTGCCTGCGGCAACGTCTTCGCCGCAGGACGAGAGCGCGGTTGCGCAGCCTGACCCCGGTGCACAGACGCCATCAGCAGACGGCACCGCGGTTGCAGACGCGCCGTCAACGCCGGCTGCGCGCGGCACGATGATCGCTGTAGGCGTGTCAACTCCTTCATCCATCATCAAGAAGTCCAGCCCAACGGCCGCTCCATCACAGGTCGCGGACGTGACTGTGTGGCAGCGCTTCATCCGCATCTCCCAAACCGCCCAGGGGCAGACCTTTCTGTTCCTGCTCCTGATCGTTCTCGTCGCGGTCGGTTATCTGCGTTTTCGCGGGAACGTACGCACGCCGCCGTAAGGGCTGGCGGCCCGTTTCCGGTCACTTCGCCGGTCACTGAGGTTTGTCGAATCCCTACCAAGTGGACTAGAATAGCTGTGCTCACTACGTTATTTGTAGTGGAATGCACGCGTAATAGCTGTGCCTAAATGCTAGAAATCAAGGTTCAGACAAGCTGATAGAGGAGCTTATGCTTACCACTATTTCCCCGGCGCCCGACGGGCCTGCAATAGCGCGCCGGTTGCGGCGCGAAGGCCACCACACGGTCGGCGTTGCCCCGGGGGGCGAGGCGTCTGCGCAGGAAGCGGTCCGAGATGCAGTCCCTCCCTGTACACTTGACGTCACCATATATGGTCCAACCGCTTATCCCAATGGCTTCAGCGCGCTGGCGTCGGAGTGGAACGATCTGCTGGCCCGCAGCCGCTATGATACATTTTTCCTGACGCATGAATGGCAGTCGGTCTGGTGGCAGCAGCTGGGGGCAGGCGAGCTGTGGATCCTGGCCTTTTACCGAGGAGAATGCGAAGAGCAGGGAGAAGAAGGAGGAGAACAGGCTGGCCCTCCACGCGCCACGCCAGGGTCTTCCGAGTTGGTGGGAATTGCGCCGTTCTATTTGAGTGAACATGAACGGGGCTCATGGGCGGGGAAGCGCAGCCTGAAGCTGGTCGGCTGTGTGGAGGTGAGCGACTTTCTGGACGTAGTGATTGCGGCAGGCTGGGAGGAGCAGGTCTATTACTGTCTGCTGGACTGGCTGCAGGGGGAGGATGCGCCGGCATGGGACTTTCTGGACCTGTGCAATCTGCCGGAGGACAGTCTGAGTTACAAGGTGCTGCCTTCGATTTTCCGGAACGCGGGTTTGCGGGTGGAGGTCGACCAGGAGGATGTGGCGCCGCACGTGCATCTTCCGGCCCGCTATGAAAACTACCTCATGCAGATCGACAAGAAGCAGCGCCACGAGATTCGCCGCAAACAGCGCCGGGTGGAACGGGAGCTGGATGTCGACTTTACGTTGATCCAGTCGATGGACGAGTTGCAGGAGTCGATGGATGAGTTCCTGCGTTTACAGCGCATGAGCCGCCCGGACAAAGAGACGTTCATGACGCCGCACATGGAACGATTTTTCCGCGTTATGGCCGGCCGCATGCTCGAAACCGGTTATCTTCATCTCAGTTTTCTCACCCTGAACGGCGAAAAGGCGGCCGCGCTGCTGGCGTTTGAATACAAGAAGGAGTTGTTGCTCTACAATTCCGGCTATGATACCGAGAAATGGGCCGGGTACAGCCCCGGCTGGGTGCTGCTGGGCTATGTCATCCAACATGCGATCGCGCGCGGCATCGAGGTATTCGACTTCCTGCAGGGCGATGAGGAGTACAAGTATCGATTTGGCGGCCATGACTACAAGGTCATGCGCACGCTGATCATGAATGAGCCGGCATAAGGAACTGAACGAGCGCCGGCGGCCGGGAAGGTAGGCGCGGCGGCGGCTTGACGGGACGCGCCGGGGCAGGGAAGGAAGCATGGCCGAAAACGGATCGATTCCCATCAGTGACGGCAGTGACCAGAACGGGGCGGATTCCGAGGCGGCCGATCCGCAAACGGGGCCGCGGCCCCGCCAGCCGCGTGCGGAGCGCGCGGACGCTTTTGCCTTTTCCTCGTGGCTGCTGGAAGGGATGGTCGGCCTGTGCGAAGAGTTGCGGCACAACGATCTCGGTCTGCCGCCGGACTTCTGGACGCATGCCTACGCGGCGCGGCGGGAGGGTCTGCTGGCTTGCCGGGCGCTGGTCGACGCCGCGCTGGCGCGCTGCGAGGCGGATGCGGCGCGGCAGAAAGAAGAATCCGGCAGCCAGCGCGGCCGGGTTGATATCGATTGAAACCTCACCGGTCAGCGGCTCGCGGCTGCTGACTCCCTCTAGGAATAGGCCTCCTCTTCGGTCACAATCCTTTGCCTGCTTGGCACGGGCTGGGCCGGTTCGATCGCGGCCGGCGCTTCCCCCGCTTCGCCCATAAGGCGGAGCAGCCGATCACGCATCACGTCGGCAGTCTGACGATGGGACTCCAGGCCGATGAGATTTGTCAGCTCGTATGGATCCGCTTGCAGGTCGTAAAGATACTGCTCCACGTAGCGGTCCGAGCTGGCATGCTGCCTACCATCCATGTCCGGCGCGGTGACGCAATATTTCCAACGGTGTGTGCGCACGGCCCGCCCCACCTGAGATTCGCTGATCTGAATCAAGGCATCCTGCGGCCAGTCCGACGACTGGCGGCTGACAAGCGGAACCACTGAACGGCCCTGCATCTGCTCCGGCACGTCCAGGCCGGCTGCGTCCAGCAGTGTCGGCGGCAGGTCGACCAGGCTGACGATCTCGCGCACTTCGCCGCCGCCGAAGAAGCCGGGGCCGGTGACTGCGGTGGGCAGGCGCACCGACGCTTCGTGACAGGAGCGTTTGTATTCGTCGTTACGCGTCTTGAAATGGCAGCCGTGGTCGGTGGTGTAGAGGACGACCGTGTTCTCGTCCAGCCCCAGGCTTTTGAGAGCGTCGAACAGGCGGCCCAAGGCCTCGTCAAGCCTCTTGATCATGCCCCAATAGCCGCCCAGATGCTGCTGGGAGGAGCCGCCGAGGGCGAGCAGGTCGGGCGGCGTCCAGCGGCCGGCGTAGCGTTCGCGGTAGCCGTCGGGCGGGGGATAGTCGTCAATATGGTTCTGATGATGCGGCTCGATATAGGATAGGAAAAGGAAGAACGGGTCCTGCTGGTGGTCGTCGACGTAGCGGATGGCTGCGTCGGTCAGCGCGTCGACGCGGTAGCCGGGCAGCCTGACGGCCTCACAGTCGTTGTCATACATGACCGTATCGTAGGCGTCCGAGGTAAACTCGAGCGCATTGGATGCCAGCCAGCTCTGGTAACCGCCCCGGCTCGACTCCGGCACAGGTCCGGCGACCCCTCTGTCGGCCAGATGCCACTTGCCGATATAGCCGGTATCGTAGCCCGCTTCGCCGAAGAAATGGGCGAGTGTGCGCGCGTCCTGCGGCAGGGGGATGGCGTTGCGAAAGCAGCCGGTGGAGGTGGCGTACATGCCGGTCTGCAGACAGGAGCGGGCCGGCCCGCAGACGGGCTGGCAGGTCACCGTCGTGTGCAGGTGGGTACCCTGCCGGGCCATGCGGTCGAAATTGGGCGTCAGATCGAGCGGGTTGCCGTGGACGCCGGTTGAGTCCCAGCGCTGCTGATCGGTGAAGAAGACGATTACATTGGGCTTGTCAGATGTTGCTTGCGCGGCCGCTTCGTTATGTGCGGGCGATGATGAGCGGGGCATGGTTTGCTTCCTCCGGAGTCTGGCAAAGACGGTGTTCGATATGCCCCTGTAAGCGGGGGCACGGAAATCAGGTCGTTCTGCGGGTGGATTGAATTGGCTGGGGCGCCGCATGGTGGGGCGCCGTGTGGATAGGAATTCTAACCCATCACACCGGGGAAAGCTATCGTTCACTGTTGTTGTTTCGGGCAGTTTGGCCGGCGGCCAGTGGTCAGCGGAGCCGCTGGTTGCCGGGAGGAAGTGATACGCGTATCAAGGTACTTAGTTTGGTAGTTTGGGGTTCAACGTTTATAATTCTCGGGGAATTGTCGTATTTGTGTCATATATCATAAAATCGCACATTGATCTGATTTTCGTTCCCGCTGCCGTCGTCATTCCAGAAACAGTTGTGGGACGGGAGGGCATGTCTGCTGCCAGGCACATGAGTCCCTCTGCGCCATCCATATCCCCATTTCTGCGATTGGAACATATTCAGTGTATCAGAAGAGAAACAATGATCTTATGAACTGTCTGCCTTCCCTTCGAATGGAATTCCGGCTTTTGTACGTGCGGGCAGTCGAATACGCTGCCCGTTTGCCTTATGCCAAGCGTCTGAATCGCAGGATGCAGGCGGCGCTGGCCACACGCAGGGGCATTGGAGGCATGGGCACTGCGAGCCGGACGCACATACAACGGGCAAATCCGCTGTTTGGACGCGCGTTCCTGCCAGTTGCGCTCAGTTTTGTGTTGACGGGATGCGCCCTTTTGCCGGCGGGCCGCAGCGCCGAGATTTCAGCCAATGAACCCACGCCGACTCCCATCCCGACCTCGGTGGTGCCGGTCAAGCCGACATATTCGGTAAAGGTGGGCGAGATTATGCGCGAGCGGACCTTCAGCGGTCGGGTGGCGCCGGTGGTGGAGGAGGCGTTATTCTTCCGCTCAGGCGGCCGCATCCGTAACGTCTACGCCAAGCGCAACGACCTGGTCACGACCGGCCAGATCATTGCCGACCTGGAGATCGACGACCTGGAGCGGGAGTTGACCTCGACCCAGTTGACCCTGGAGCGGGCCCAGTCCCGGCTGTACCAGGCGGAGCGGAACCTCGAGTTTCAGATCCGCAGAGCGCAGATCAGCCTGGACATTTCCATGCTGCATTTGAGGAATCTGCGAACCGAACAGCCGGATGACAATATCGCGATATCGATCCAGAGCAAGCAGGTCGAACTGGCTGAAATCGCGCTGGAGCAGCTAAGCGAAGGCGTAGATCCGCTGCTGGTGAATGACGTCGCGAGGGCGCATCTTCAGGTTGAGAAGTTGCAGAGCGCAATCGCCGACGCCACGATTACGGCCCCCTTTGACGGCAAGTTGCTCTCCGTCTCGCTGACGGCGGGCCGTCCTGTGAACGCCTTTGACTCGGTTGTCTCGATCGCTGATATTCATGACCTGGAGGTCAAGGCCGATCTGATCAGTGATCAGATGAATGAGTTAGCCGAAGAGATGCCGGTAGAGGTCTCTCTGGTCGGCCGGCCCGGTGAAATTCTGACCGGAATCGTGCGGCGGCTGCCCTACCCGTTCGGCAGCGGCGGCAGCGGCGAAGTGATCGACCCCGACAAATCCACCCGCATCACGATCGAACAGGATGCGGAAGAGGTCGGCTTTGAGCTGGGCGACCTGGTCCAGGTGCGGGTCCAGCTGGAACAGAAGGACTCTGTCCTCTGGTTGCCGCCACAGGCGATCCGGGTTTTTGACGGACGGCGGTTTGTCGTCGTTCAGGACGGCGATATCCAGCGGCGGGTCGATGTGAAAGTGGGCATCCAGACACCTGATCGGATAGAGATTGAAGAGGGACTGGATGAGGGCCAGGTGGTAGTCGGACAATAGAAGCGGAGAGTTAAGCGTGGAGGGTGGATGGCGGTCCACTACAGACTGCTAGCCATTATCCACTGCAGTTATGAAATTTCTTTTGCGGACTTCGGCGATTATTGTTGTCGCCATAAAACGTATTTTCGCCCAGCAATGGTTGGCTCTTGCCCTGGTCCTGGGGCTGGTTTCCTCGATCGTGCTCGTGATGAGCATTCCTCTCTATGCGGATGCGGTTTACTACCGGCTGCTGCAGGAGGAGTTGACGGAAACGGGCATCAGTGATACCTATTCGCGCCCCCCGTTCGCCTATATGTTCCGCTATTTGGGCTCTACATACGGCGCGCAGGAGTGGGAAGATATCGCGCCGCTGGACACCTATCTCAGCAAGCAGGCGGCGGGCGAACTAGGTATTCCCCATAAGAAGACGATCCGCTATTTCAAGACGGACAATTTCCGCCTCTTTCCAACGGAACAGGTTGCGTATGCCGACACGACCGACCCGCTGGAGTGGGTGAATCTGGGCTTTATTTCCGGTTTCGAAGAAGCGATCAATATCATCGAAGGCACCTTCCCTGCGGTTTCGTCGTCCGATTCGGAGGAGGCGATCGAGGTACTCGTGAACCGGGAGTTGGCGGACGAGATCGGGTTGCAGGTGGGCGAAGAGTACATGCTGTTTCGCCGCATCCGCGCCGAAAATGGCGACAGCCAGCGCTACCAGACGCCGGTGCGGATTTCGGGTGTGTGGGAGCCTATGGACCTGGACAGCGATGTCTGGTTCTACAACCCTTCAACGCTGGAAACGCTTTTTGTCATCCCAGAGCAGAGCTATCACAATCGAGTCGCGCCGATCTACCCGCAGGACGTGAACCTGGGCTTGTGGTACCTGGTGATGGACGGCTCCGATGTCACGTCGAGCGATGTAGGCCGTCTGCTGGTGCGCGGGCGCAGGGCGGAGCAGAAGATTACGTCGCTGATGGCCAACAGCCAGTTGAGCATTTCTCCTCTGGATGCGCTGCGGCGATATCAGCGTGCCAGCGGTCTGCTGACGACCCTTCTTTATGCATTCAGCGTGCCGATTATCGGTCTGTTGCTGGCATTTATCGGCCTGGTGGTCGGTTTGGCGGTGGCCCGGCAACGCAACGAGGTTGCGATTCTGCGCAGTCGCGGCGCGACTGTGGGGCAGGTGGCGGGCATTTCCGGGCTGGAGGCCATCTGTCTGGGCATCCTTGCGCTGGCGGTCAGCCTGCCGCTCAGCTTCTCGGTAGCCGAGCTGATCGGCTCGACGCGCAGCTTCCTTGATTTCACGATTAAATCGGATCTGCGGTTGGTTCTGACACAGTCCACGCTCCAGTTCGGTATCGGCGCGGTATTGATTGCTTTTCTGGCACAGACGTTGCCCTCTTTCAGTGCGGCGCGTCATACAATTGTGACCTACAAGATGGAGATGGCGCGCACTTTGCGCCCGCCCTGGTGGCAGCGCGCCTATCTGGACTTACTGTTGCTGATTCCGTCCGCATACGGCATTTATCTGCTGCGCGAACAGGGCAGCATAAGTATGCCGGGCGCGGTCACGGATGACACGATTTTTCAGAATCCGCTGCTGTTTCTGGTACCGGCGCTGGCGATTTTCGCGCTGACGCTTGTGACGCTGCGGGTGTTGCCGTTCTTTATGAACATTATCGCCTGGTTTGCATCCAAGGGCGGCGGGGTGGGTGTGCTGCTAGCCAGCCGCCATTTGGCGCGTAACCGGGGGATGTATACGGCGCCGATGGTTTTGTTGGTGCTGACGCTGAGCCTGTCGGCATTCACCACATCGCTGGCACAGACGTTGGACGGGCATCTGTTCGACCGCGCCTACTACAGGGTGGGGGCCGATGGGCGGCTGGCAGAGCTGGGCGACACGCCGATTTCGAACGATTCGGGGGCTTTCCCGGGCAGCGGCGGCGGGTCGTCCGCCCCATCGGGCGGTGGGACAGAGACGGCTTCCTGGACATTTGTGCCGGTTTCGGAGCATATGCGGGTGCCCAACATAAAGGCCGCCACGCGTTTCGCGCGCTTTGAGGCGCGGGTGCATCTGGATGGACGCTGGCGGGATGCCCATGTTTTCGGCATTGACCGGCTTGACTTCCCCAAGGCGGCCTACTGGCGGCGGGATTTTGCGGCGGCGTCGCTGGGCTCGCTGATGAACTCGCTGGCCCTGGCACCGGAGGGAGTACTGCTGCATCGGGATTTCATGCTCGATCACAATATGCTCGTCGGTGATACGATTCTGGTGGGCGCGGCGCGCTACGGGCTGCGGGCAGAGATGCAGATGCAGATCGTAGGTGATTTCCGCTACTTCCCGACCTGGTACCCGGATGCAGACGGGCCGCTGGTTGTCGGCAACCTCGACCATCTGTTTGAGCGGATGGGTGGACAGTTCCCTTACGATGTGCTGGTGCGCACCGACCCGGGCACCGACTACGATGGCCTTGCCCGCGAGTTGCGGCAGTACGACATCAATGTGATCAACCACTATTCGGCGCGGCAGCGGATTGCGGATGAACAGAAAGAGCCGCAGCGACAGGGGCTGTTCGGCGTTCTTTCGGTCGGCTTTCTGGCGGCGGCACTGTTGACCGTGCTGGGATTCCTGCTGTACACGCTGTTCTCATTCCGACGCCGCTTTATTGAACTGGGAACGCTGCGTTCGATCGGCCTGTCCTCGGGGCAGATGACGATGTTCCTGGCGTGGGAATTGGCCTTTCTGATCCTGGTAGGGATTGGAGCGGGAACACTGTTGGGCACATCGGTGAGCAACCAGTTCATCCCCTACTTGCAGGTGGGGAACACGGCCGCGGACCTGACGCCGCCGTATCTGGTGGGGATCGCGTGGCCGGCGATCACGCGTGTGTATGCGCTGTTCGGCGTTCTGTTTGTCGCCGCGCTGGGTGTTCTGATCACACTGCTGTTGCGGATGAAGATATTCCAGGCGATCAAATTGGGCGAAACGGTTTGAACTGCAGTTTTCAGTAGTCGGTTTTTGGTTTTTAGTAACTGCGTTCGACGCGAAAGAGTAGTATTCTTAAGTAGTTGGAAACTAACGGACTATCATGGCTGACCCATTTATTCACTGCGACGGTCTCGTCAAAATCTATCAGATCGCCGACCTGGAAGTCGTTGCTTTGCAGGGCTTGAATCTGTCGGTGCGACCTGGCGAACTGATGGCGATCGTTGGCGTCAGCGGCAGCGGCAAGTCCACGCTGATGAACATTCTGGGCGGGTTGGACAGGCCGACGGCGGGGCAGGTGCGGGTTGGTGATTTCAATCTGCTGAAGATGTCGGAAGGGGCGATAAATCGCTACCGGCGGGAACAGGTTGGTTTTGTGTGGCAACAGAGCGCGCGCAACCTGGTGCCCTATCTGAATGCGGTCGAGAATGTCGAGTTGCCGATGACGCTGGCGGGGTTCGCGGGCAGCGAAAAACGCAACCGGGCCGAGGATCTGTTGGAAAGGGTTGGGCTGGGCGAGCGCATGAAACACCACATGCGAGAACTGTCCGGTGGTGAGCAGCAGCGCGTTGCCATCGCGGTCTCGCTGGCCAACAACCCAACGCTTCTGCTGGCGGACGAGCCGACCGGTGAAGTGGACACGGCTACGGCGCTGACGATCTATGCGACGTTGCGCACGCTCAACGAAGAGTTGGGCCTGACAACGATTATTGTGAGCCATGACCCGACCATTGCCCGCCACGTTGACCGCGTGGTCGCGATCCGCGATGGGATGCTCGCCAGCGAGACGCGGCGCCAGATGCGCACGGTCGAACGCTTCGACGAAGGGGCGCTAAACAGCGGCGGCGACGGCATCATCGAGGAACAGGAAGAGCATTTCGAGGAGTTGGTGGTGCTGGACAGCGCCGGGCGGTTGCAGATCCCGAAAGATGTACTGCAGCAGTTCTCGATCCACGGTCGGGCGCTTCTCGACGTCACCGATGAGGGCATTCTGATCCGGCCGGTGGAGAACGAGAACGCCGAGGCGCCGGAGCTTGTCGCCCAGGAAGAAGCGGCGGCCAGACGTATCCAACAGGCCGGTGCTATCGGCGGCTTTTTCAGTCGCTTCCGCCGCAAAAGCCGCAATGACAGTGAATAACGGCCAGCACACTGCGCTGATCACCTGAATGCAGTCACTGATAATCGGAAACTGGAACGCAGATGGAAAACAACGCATATCCCAACACGGCGATCGAAACCGAAGATGTCTGGCGCGTCTATAAGACGGGCAGCCTGGAAGTCGCCGCGCTGAAGGGCGTCAACCTGCAGATTGCGCAGGGAACCTTTGCCGCGCTGAAGGGACGCTCGGGCAGCGGCAAGACCACTCTCCTCAACTGCATCGGCGGCCTGGACTCGCCGACTGAAGGAAAGATTCGCATCTTCGGCGAGGAGATTCATTCCTGGAACGAACGCCAACTCACGCGCTGGCGTCGCGAGCAGGTAGGCTTTATCTTTCAGTCTTTCGGCCTGCTGCCGAGCCTGTCCGCGTTTGAAAATGTAGAGTTGATCCTGCGCATGTCCGGCGTCAAGGGCCGCGAACGCCATGAAAAGACGATCAATTGCCTGGACCTGGTCGGTCTGACCCGCTGGATGGATCACCGTCCTTTTGAGTTGTCGGGTGGGCAGCAGCAACGCGTGGCCATTGCGCGGGCGCTGGCCAACGACCCGAAGCTGATCCTGGCCGATGAACCGACGGGCGAGTTGGACAGTACGACGGCGCGGGAAATCCTCACCCTCTTCCAGACAATCGTGCGTGAGCAGAACGTCACATTCCTGATCGTGACCCACGATAGCCTTGTGGACGACTATGTGGACTATGTTCTGTATTTGAAAGACGGACTGGTCGACATAGAGGGGCTGGAAAACGGTCACGCTCCCAATACTGCGGCCATCCCGGCGGCCGTCGACGCCGTCGACCCTGTGGCAAGCGGCTAGCGCCGGCGCACCGACTCCGTTCCCTACCCCCCTTTGTCAGCCGTCCCACTTCGAGAAGGCCCGATGAAAACTGTCATATTGGAGAAACCCGGCAGCCTGCATCTGACGGAAACCGCGCCGCCGGCTGAACCGGGGCCGGGCGAAGCGCTTGTGCGCGTGCATCGGGTCGGCATATGCGGCACCGACCTGCACGCCTATCGCGGGCGGCAGCCCTTTTTCAGCTACCCCCGCATCCTCGGCCATGAGTTGGGCGTGGAAGTCGTGTCTGTTGACCCGCATACCGAGAGCAGCCTGCGGGCAGGCGATTATTGCGCGGTCGAGCCGTACCTGAACTGCGGCGCTTGCAGCGCGTGCCGCCGCGGGCGCATGAACTGCTGCTCGCTTCTGCAGGTGCTGGGCGTACATACGGATGGCGGCATGCGCGAGCTGATCACCGTCCCGATCGAAAAGCTGCACCGTTCCGAGACTTTGCCGCTGGAACATCTGGCCCTGGTCGAGACGCTGTGCATCGGCGCGCATGCGGTGGACCGGGCCGACCTGGCGCCGGAACTGCCGACGCTGGTGATCGGCGCGGGTCCGATCGGGTTGACCGCGGTGGCCTTTGCGCGCCTGGCCGGCGCCGACGTCGCGGTGATGGAAATCGACGAGAACCGGATGCGGTTTGTGCAGGAAAACCTGGGGGTGGAGCATCTCATCGACGGACGCGGGGATGTTGAGGCCCAGCTGAGGGCGGTGTTCGGCGGCGATTTACCACTGACGGTCTTTGACGCCACCGGCAACGCGCGCTCGATGATGAACGCATTGGGCCTGATCGAACAGGGCGGAAGCGTCGTCTTCATCAGCCTGGTGCAGGACGACATCACCTTCCCCGACCCGGAGTTTCACCGCCGCGAGACGACGCTGATCAGCAGCCGCAACGCCACCAGCGCCGACTTTGCCCGCGTTGTCCAGACGTTGGAGACCGGGGCGATCGATCTGGCCCCCTGGCTAACGCACAGCGCGCCGCCGGAAACATTGACCGGCGAATTCCCCAGCTGGCTGCAACCGGAAAACCAGGTTGTGAAGGCGATGCTGCATTTTTGAACCGTTGTGGCGCGCTTTTGTCACGGCGCCAACTTGATATTGCCGTGTCGCCGGCCTCTGGCCGCGATGCAGGTGTTCCCAATTTTGATACAGACCACAGGCTAATCAGCAAAGGACGAAAACGTGTCGAACTCTCCCACTTCAAAAGGATCTAAGCTGCGCCACGCGGTGGTTGGCATGGGCGCCGGGATTTTCCGGTCGCATTCGATGGGGCTTTCCCTCGATGAGGTAGAGGTGGTGGGCGGCTCGGATGTGGCGCCGGAGCCGGGCCAGGAGCGGGCCGAGGAGTGGGGCTGCCCCTTCTATCCCGACCACCGGCAGATGCTGGCCGAAACCAAGCCGGATGTGACGGTGATTATCACGCCCCATCCTTTTCACGCGCCGATCGCGATCGACGCGCTCAACGCCGGCAGCCATGTGCTGGTGGAAAAGCCGATCGCCATCCAGGTCAAGGATGCGGACGCGATGATCGCGGCGGCGCGGGCCAACAACCGCGTGCTGGCGGTGAACTATCAGTACCGCCAACTGCCGCACGTGCGGGCGATGAAGCGGTTGATCGACAGCGGAGAGCTGGGCCGGATCCAGCGCGTGACGGGCGTCTTCCCGTGGATGCGCACCGCGGCCTACTACCTGCGCGGCGGCTGGCGGGGCACGTGGCGAGGCGAGGGCGGCGGCGTGCTGATGAATCAGGCGCCGCATGACCTGGACCTGGTCTGCCACCTGGTCGGTTCTCCTAAGCGGGTCTACGCCGCTACCGCCACCCGGCTGCACGCGATCCAGACCGAGGATACGGCCACGGCGCTGTTGGAGTGGCCGGAGGACGCGCAGGGCACCATTTACTTCAGCACGACCGAAAGCGGGCCCCGCTCGGTTGAGGTGTCCGGCACCGGAGGGAAGATCGTGCTGCACCAGGACCGCATCGAGTACGAACGCTACGACACCGACCTGCGGCAGTTGATCACCGACAGCGCCGAGCCCTTTGTGCGCACGGAACCAGCTGATGCCGACGCCGGTGTCGAAGACGAGCCGGAGGAACACGGACATGCGAGGGTTTACAAGGACTTCCACCGCGCGATTCGTGAAGGCGGCGAACCCCGCTGCAACGGCGAAGAGGGGTTGAAGTCGCTGGAGCTGGCCAATGCGATGATCTACAGCGGCGCTACCGGTGAGGCTGTGGACCTGCCGCTGGACCGGGAGGCGTATAGCGAGTTGCTGGAGAGGTTGCAGGCGGAGGATGTGTAAGGGGGCGTTCTGGGCAACTTAACAGCGTACCGGACGTATGATATATTGCCAGCAGTGACGGTGGCCGTGTATGGTCCGACCTGGAGGCGCAGTGATGAATCATGAGCCGGAAATGATTTTCAAGACGGCGCGGCGTCAGATGATGACTAGCTATGTGCCGCCGCTGCGCAGACGCGTCGATTCCGAAAGTCGGACGCCGCCTGGATGGTGGGGCGCGGTTGGCGATCTTGTCGGGATCACGTTGATTGAGTGGCTGGCGAGCCCTGTATTGGGACTTGCCGTTTGGGTCGCGGCGTTCTGCCTTGAGGCCTTTGGGTTATTGTCCAAAGTTTGCAGGCGCGGGGCGAACGCCCGGGACAGAAAGACGCACAAGACATAGAAGTGATCGCTGACGAATGCGACGCAAGAGTAAAGGAAAGCCCCGGTAGAATAGACTGCCGGGGCTTGTTGTTCAGTGGCCGCACCGACAAGGATAAACAGGGGGGCGAACAATGCAGGTCAGCCGCGAACAGTTTATGGAGCAGGGATATCTCGTGCTGCGAGAGGTGATCCCGCCGGTCCGGTTGGAGCAGCTGCGGGCCGATTTTGAAACGCTGGTCGGAAGGCAGAGGAGGATCTGGGCGCAGGAGCGGGGGCCGAACGACCCGCCCGGCGGCGTTTGGGAAACGCAGCCGCAGCCGCGGCTTGTTTCTTATGACAGACTGATCGACGAAGCAACGGCGAGCACGGTCGAGGTCTGGCTGCAGGAAAGTACGTTAGGGGTTAGCCGCCAGTTGTTGAGCGTGCCGGAGGCGGCGGGGGTGGCCGGCATGATGTTGATGTGCAGCCCGGTGCGCGATCATGGCCCGGCCGCGTGGCATCGCGACATCCACCCGATCGACATGGCGCCTCTGGCCGGCCTGCAGAAGGATTTGCGGGAGAACGGCCCAAAATATATGCAGTGGAACATCCCGCTCTATGACGACGACGTGCTCTGGGTTGTGCCGGGCAGCCATCTGCGGCTCAACACCGAGGCCGAAAACCGGTCGCTGTCGGCCGACCCGCGGCGCACCGTGCCCGGCGGCATCCCCGTGGAGTTGCGTGCCGGCGACGCGGTCGTGTATATCAACTACATGTTGCACTGGGGCAGCAACTACAGTCCTACGACGCGCCGCACCATCCACGGGGGGCACTCGATCTTCCCCTACTACCCCGACATCTCCTTCACCGAGTTCCTTTCGCCTGAAGCGCAGGAGACATTCACGCAGTGGAACAGGAACAGCGCGGCGCTGCAGGACGCGACCGAAGCCGCGCTGCGGGCAGTGCTGAAGGGCGATGCCGGCGCCTACTTTGCCGCGCTTGAGGCGCTGCAGCCCGGCGCCGGTGATGATGGCAAGATGGTCCTGTCGATCTACCTGTGCAAGGCGGCTCTACATCTCCAGGTTGTGAAGCATGAGAACGCAGACACTGACACAGATTCCGATCCCCTGGAGGGGATAACCGAGGACTATCGTCAGCGTGCGCGCTCTTCACATTCGATCTCGATCAACTGGGGGCCGCAGTTCGCGGAGCGCTTCACAGTGGACGAGGCCGCCGCTCTCCACAGGCGCTTTGCAGTCCTGGACGACAAACTGCAGGCGGAGGACGAGCATTTCGCGCCCGGTTTCCAGGCGCGGCCGATGCGCTACTTTTTCAATGAAATGCCGGCCGATTTCACGCTTGAAGACTTTATCGGCAGCTGGAATTGAGTTTTAGAGTTCATCCTTCAACCACGCCGAGCCTTGCGCCTCCAACTCGGCGCGCAGATTGCTCTCCAGCCGGCCAGGTACGCCGAGCGGGTTGAATGCCGCCACGCCCCGGTCGGCGATCAGGTTATGGCCGGTGATGGCCTCCGACTCATCCGACGCCAGGAAAAGCATGACCTCGGCGACCTGTTCCGGCAAGGCGGGGCTGCCCAGAGGGTAGACAAATTTCTGCCTTCTGACCTCGCTCGGATTCTGTTCGAGCATCTCGTATTTCTTCTCGGTGAGCATACGGGCAGGGGTGAGCGTATTGGCGCGGATGCCCTGAGGGCCATAGGAAATCGCCAGATTCTGGCTGAGATTGATCATGGCGGCCTTGGCCGGGCCGTAGGATGACATACTGGGGCTGCCGAAGAGAGCATTGCCTGATGAGACGTTTATGATGCTGCCGCCGCCCTGCTTGATCATCAGCGGAACCACCTCCTTACAGAACAGAAGCGGCGCTGTCACATGGCAGAAGAGCCCGTCTTCCCAGTCTTTGAGCGTGACTTCCTCCAACATCCCGCCCGGGTTGTCGATGATGGCATTGTTGACCATGACATCGACGCGCCCATAGCGCTCCACGGTGAATTGGACCAGGGCGCTGATGTCCTCTTCGATCATGACATCACAGCGCTTGTAGGCGATCTCACCGCTGAGACCTTCCGCCGCAGCCAGTACTTTCTGCGCGTTCTCCGGCGTTCGGCCGCGGTCGCAGATGACGACGGAGGCGCCTTCGCGGGCCATCGCCAGCGCGCCGGCTTTGCCCAGCCCCAAGGTTGCACCGGTGATGATGGCTACTTTGCCTTCCAATCTCGTTCCCATGAGTTTCTCCTTATGGTCAGTGGCGATGCTGCAAGATTCACCCGCTGAACGCGGCCTGCATCTTGCGGGATGACGCGGGCGGCAGAGCGCCCGCTATACAGACAAGGGGTTAGTCGCTGAAAGAGAAGGAATAGAGCGTCGCGTCCTGCAGTTCGAAGATAAGCTGAATTTCCCGGCCCACCAGCGCGGTCAGATCCTGACCATTGCGCCATTGCATGGGGAGATCGGTGACATCCGCCTGGACCGGAATCGAATTGGTCAGGCCCTTGCCGGCGACATCGGCCAGCGCAGGGCGATAGGCCTCGCGTTCCCTTGGTACGGGCGGGGTATGCGTAGCCGCCACATCGAAAATGAAGGGATTGTACCAGCACTTGTAGAGGTTGTCCGTCGGGTCGTAGATAACGTTGGCGTACAGGTTGTCGTAGCGAGCCTCCCAAGGCAGTTCTTCGCCGGACAGAGGGCTTTCGCTTGCTTTGCGTGCCGGCCCTGGTGTCAGCTTCGGATGATCAGCTTGCGCCCACAGGGGGTTATCGAGCAACAGGTATCTGTCATTGTTCATGTTCCGGTCCGTCCCGTCAAGGCGATGCCGCGCACCATATATTTCTGCCCGATGAAAAAGACTGCAATCATCGGCAATGAGGTGAACACGGTGGCTGCCATCAGCAGTCCCGGCACCGGGTCGCCCTGCGCGATTTGCCATCTCAGAAAGGCCAAGCCAATGGCTACAGTGTACTTACTTTCCTGACTCAGGTAGATCACCTGTTTGACAAAGTCGGTCCACACGTTGATGAAGGCAAAGATGGCGATGGTGGCCAGCGCCGGCTTGGTCAGCGGCAGGAGGATGCGCCAGAAGATGCCCAGTTCGTTGCAGCCGTCGATTTTAGCGGCGTCGTCCAATTCGGACGGCAGAGTCATAAAGAACTGGCGCATGAGAAAGACATAGACGGGGTTGGCGAAGTAGCTAGGCACGATGAGAGGCAGCCAGGTGCCGGTCCACCCGATCTCCTTATATAGCAGGAAACGCGGAATGATGGTCACCCAGAACGGCAGCATCATGGTGCTGAGCAGGATCATGAAGAGGAAATTTCGCCCCCAGAACCTGAGGCGGGAGAATCCAAACCCGACCAGGGAAGCGCTCACCAGTTCACCGACGACGCAGAGGGCGACGATAATGGTGGTATTGAGAAAAAAGATGCCAAAGGGAACGCTGTTCCATGCGCGCGGGTAGTTGCCCAGGTAGAGTTCGGAAGGCAGAAGTCGCGCCGGAATCTGATTGAAATCCTGAAAGGTCTTGAGCGAACTCAAGATAACCCAGACGAGCGGAAAGATAAACCAGACAAGACCCACCGCCAACAGGAGGTAGGCCAGCAGGTCACGAATACGTCGCTGGGTTGTTCTGCTCTTGCTCCAGGAAGCGGTCAGGGCGGACAAGGCGGGCTACTCCTCACCCTCGTAGTAGACCCAGTAGCGGGCGATGCGGAAGTTGAGAATGGTCAGCCCCAGGATGATGAGGAAAATCATCCAGGCCAGCGCTGAGGCATAACCCATGCGAAAGAATCCAAAAGCCACTCGATAGAGATAGAGACCATAGAAGAGGGTGGCGGTGCCGGGGCCGCCATCGGTCATGATGAACGCATCCACAAATGACTGCATCACTCCGATTGTAGTCACGATAACGTTGTAGAAGATAGCTGGCGAGATCTGGGGCAGGGTCACATGCCAGAACTTGGCCCATTCTGCGCCGCCATCGAGTTCGACCGCCTCATAGAGGTGCTGTGGCACGCCTTGCAGCGCAGCGAGGATAATCAGCATGGCGCCGCCGGCGGTGGCAAGGGCTTTTAGAGCGAGTGATGGCAGCGCCCAGGTGGTATCGAAGAGCCAGTTCGGGCCCTCAATTCCAACCCACGCCAGCGACGTGTTGACGGGGCCGTTCTTGGCAAGGATCGTCGTCCATAGCAGGGCCAAGCCGACGCCGCCGATCACACTGGGCATATAAAAGGAGGTGCGGAAAAAAGGGATGCCGCGCACTTTCTGGTTGAGCAGTATCGCAACCAATATGCTGATGGCCGTGCCGGCCGGAACGGTGAGGAGGACATAAGTAAAGGTAACCTTTAGTGAGTCGCGAACTCTGGGATCCTCAAACAGCATGCGCTGGATGTTTTCGAAGCCGATGAACTCAGGGGAGCCAATCAACTGATAGCGGGTAAAGCTGAGGACGAAGGAGGCGATGAAGGGGTAGACCATCAGGAAGCCGAAGCTGACCAGCCAAGGCGAGATAAAGGCCCAACCGACCAGGTGTGGTCTCAGCTTGGCCCAGCGAATCTTGCTGAGGCGCGGCGCAATCGTCATGGCGGTTTGCATCTGTCTTTAAAGTGGATAGTGGATAGTGGCAAGCGTTCCTCACAAGCCACTATCCACTGCTGTCTAGAAACTATCAGGCATGCGCCGCCAGGATTTCGTCAGTCATCTTGTCGGCCACGATCACCTGCTCCTCCACGGTTGTCTCACAGCGCAGGACAGATCCCCAAACGATTTTGATCTCTCCGAACCATTCCAGGACCCCCGGAAGCTGGGGCGTGAAGACGAAATTATCAAAGGCATCGAGCCTGGCCTCGACCGCCTCGGGTCCGCCCCATGTCGCCTGGTAGTCTGCGTCCAGCCATACGCCGGCGTTGACCGGTTCAGCCTGACCACTCAGGCCGATTTTTTTCTGGTTCTCGAAGTTAGCCAGGTACCTGATGAAATCAAAAGATTCCTCCGGGTGCTGGCTTTGCGTCGTAACGATGTGGAAGTGCATGGATCCAAGACCGGCGCTCTTACCGGTGTTGGGCGAACGAACCCAAGCCACCTGGGTGAGATCGGCCTCACTTTGGGCTGCCCATGCCAGATCGCCGCGGCAAGTGATGCCCACAACGCCGGCAACCCAAGGATTTATGCCCAAAGCCGTCCCATGGCCGTTGTAGTCGTCTACGTTCAACATGCATCCGTCCTGGCAGATCATGTCGACAGCAAAGTTCTGCCCTTCGATGAACTCGGGCGTGTTCCAGGATCCCTTCTTGTTCTCGACGTCGATGAGTTGGCCGCCGTTGGAAACACTCCAGTTCATCAAGCCATCCTGCTCGAGATGGCCTGCGCTGTATTGGGAGCCAAAGATGTTCTCGTCCAGGTCGTTGATGGCACAGGCGGCCTCGCGGTAGTCGTTCCAGTCCCACCATTTGTCGCCGTTATGATCGTGTTCCCAGGGCATGGGGACGCCGGCTTCCTTGAAGAGGTCCTTGTTGATGCCGGACATGACGATATTGAGCTGGAAGGGCACGGCCTTTACCTTGCCCGGCTCGTAACCGACGTGTTTGGGGATGCGGATCATTTCGCTGCCCTCTTCGCCGGGGAAGGGAAGGCCCTTTGCCTCGAAGTAAGGAGTAAGATCGGCGGCAATCTCATGGAAGGCACTCAATTTGAGATCGTTGAACAGCATAATGTCGCCCCACTCACCTGCGGCGACCAGGATAGGCATGCGGCGATCGAAGTCGGCAACCGGTTCAAAGATGATGCCGATCTGCGGATTCTCTTCGGCCCATTGGTCGAGGAAGCCGTTCATGAGCTCACGCCGAGCGCCCGATCCCCACTTATTGAGGAACCGCAGGGCGACGCGTTCGGAGGAAGGGGCGGAATCTTCCATACCCGTTGGAGCGACGGGGGCCACACATCCCGCCACGGCTGCACCCGCCACCAGGCTACCAGACACTTTGAGAAAATCACGTCTGCTTGTCTTGCTTGTCATCGGTTTTTTCTCCTTCGGACCTGTGTTGAAAGGATAGAAATGCGTTACATTCCTCCACGTCACTGCCTTCAGAAGCTGTTCGAAAGGTAACAACTGTCGGCCAAGTGATGGAAAGCGATGTGTTTGTGACTACGCAACGATACCCATCAGATTAGGCCGACAGCCGCTGGCATCGTATCCAGGATCTGATTCCAGCGGCCAAACCGGGCGGACGACTTCGCAGACTGAATGTGCGCCAGGTCGTCAACGAGGTTTTCTATTTGACTGTGGGTAGTGTGTCCGATGGCGCACGCTGCCTAACACCTAACCGCGTTGTCGGCAGCGCCTATGCCTTCTTCAGTCAAGTAGCCGGGGATGGTCATTGTCACAGACTCATGACAGGCTACGGGCTGAAGTGCGCCAGCAGGACGGGCGATACAAGCACCCGGCAGGATGGTACAGTCTCCCATCTTGCGGGCATCGCGGCGCCGTTGGATAGTCAGACGGTCACGACTGGCTACACACCCACAGGAGTACGAGACCTGGACGGCGGCAAACGGATCAGCGGATGCCAACGACACATCCTGAGCGATACGGTGGGACTCGCGTTGACCGTTTTTGTCACGTCCGCTTCCGTTCTCGATCGCATTGGTGCTTGTCTGCTGCTCGAACGTCGCACCGATCTCGGCAGAAACTTTGTCTCGCCCGATTTTATGGCACCCCGCGCGGCCCTCTCCAAGATTGGGTCGCACAGGGATTGCGTTTTCGCCTGCTACATGTTCTGTGCTCTAAAGATCAGGGGGGATTCGCTCTCTTGACTCGTCGCTGGTTTTCCAGTGCAGCGCCTAGCGAACTCGCATTCGCTTCAACAGTCCGGCCTTTGTATCATTATAATGATATATGATTGAAATTCATCTGTCAAATCCCAATAACCGGGTGGGTGTGTCCCAGATTTTCGGACAGCCGTTGTCTGAATCAAGAATGGTCAGTTATTCGTTTTTCGTGACACCACTCGTACCAGGAACTTAGATTGGGGAATGGACAGGGCTGTTGTAGCACAGTTTTCATGCCATCAGTCCTCTTTTTGGCGCCATGCTTGGCCAGCCCTTCACTGCTGGCACCGGTCAGGAATTCTTCGCATCGTCGTTGGTTGGCGGCGGGAACACTGCCGGACAGGCGCACCGCGGCGAAGAAGGCGCAGCGGTCGGTGAGGCATGTTTTTGGAGGGGGGCGTTGCGGGGGCGCAGCCCCTGCACAAGGGAGGGCCGAAGGCCCGACCGCCCAAAAATACAACAACGAGGGGAGAAAAACACCTTTGCTCCCCTCGTTCAGATTTGCGAATCAGTTGCGGCTGAGTAGTTACCACCATTTTCAAATCTCAACTGGCAAAGTCTGCGGGGACAGCCCCTGGCCCAGATTGTTCGCGACCACCGCATCGTTGAAACATGGCAGGACTGCAGGCAGGACGGCAGGCAGGCAGAGAGCATTTTTCAGTGGGGAGACAGAACAACGCGAGTCATTGCCCTCCCCTTTGTTGCTGGCGGGAGCGACGGTTTTATCCTGCTGCTGCAGGATATGACTGAGCTACACCGGCTTGAACGAGTGCGGCGCGATTTCGTTAGCAACATCTCTCACGAACTGCGTACACCACTTGCATCCTTGCAGGCTTTAACAGAAACCCTACGGGACGGGGCGCTGGACGACCCTACGGTCGCTCCGCGTTTTCTGGACCGGATCGAGACGGAGGTGGATGCCCTTGCACAGATGGTGCGGGAACCCCTAGAGCTTTCCCGAATCGAATCGGGCCGGGTTCCGTTCCGCTTCCAACCGGTGCCGGTCAGTGAAACTGTATTGACGCTGGTGGAGCGACTTCAGCCACTTGCTGCCCGAAGCGACATCAACCTTATCGTCGACCTGCCGCACCGTCTCCCGCGAGTCTACGCAGATGCCGAACGCATTCATCAGGTGATTACTAATTTGGTCGATAATGCCCTGAAGTTTTCGCCGGCAGGGGGTCGGTCAAGATTTCTGTCTGCGATGCCGGCATAGGCGTTCCCGCGGAAGACAGGGACCGCATTTTTGAGCGGTTTTACAAGACAGATCGAGCGCGTGCAAGCCTGGGAACGGGTCTGGGGCTTGCTATAGCGAAGCATATTGTTCAGGCGCACAGCGGCCGGATCTGGGTAGAAAGCGTCGAGAATCGGGGCAGCACGTTTTCTTTTACTCTTCCTGTCGCGCCGAATGGTGAATGGGGCCAGACGAAGAGCTAGACATCTTTCCCTGTTGCGCCTCCGGTTGAGGCTCCCGCTTTCCTCGCATTCTTACCTCACATTCTTTCCTCACCGGTAAGCCGCCCACTAACATCCTCTTAACCGATCCCTAAGCCCCTATTTGCAACACATGTACTTCGCGTTAATCGGGTGGCGTTATACTGCTATCTGATATGAAGAATAAAACAATTCGACCTCGCCCAGAAGAGATTAGAGAGTCACAGGCTGCGACAACAGCGCGCGGCGAATGTCAAAGGGTCATGCGAACTGGGCTGCAAGAAATGAAAAGGGGGCAGATGCTGCCAGCTTCACTTGAGAGATTCATGCTCCTCCGCCAGATCGACTCATTCCACAAGGTCTGGCTCCTCCTGTTTTTTCACCAACGCTCACACGAAGACGGGATCAACCGAGATTATTTGCGCCAGGTGACTTTTGCGGACGCGCAGACGCTGGATGAGGCAGTTGACGAACTTCAGGACGCAGGGCTCTTGATAGCGACTGGAGAGGCACTAAGCCTCAGAGATGCTCTGGAGGTGCGTTCTGACTTGGACACGATGGCACGCGTTTTTGAGGATCCGCTGGGCCGACAGGATCTCCTGCGCAGGCTGTACAGGCGTGCTTCGGTTCCGGTGTAGATAGTTCTTTCGGAGTGGTCAGTGGTCATTGAGTTTAGACTGCAAATAGGGGGTAAACATGGTTGGCTAGACGCATTGCTGGGGAGGAATGGGCAGGGTGGCGAGCAAGGGCGGGGCGTTGCGGGGGCGCAGGAGCGGGGTCCGGACGGCCTGCCCGGCGGCGATTGGGAAACGCGCCCGCGGCCGCGTCTGGTCTCTTACGACAAGCTGATCGACGAAGCAACGGCCAGCGCGGTCGAGGTCTGGCCGCAGGAGAGTACGTTAGGGGTAAGCCGCCAGCTGTTGAGCGTCGCCGAGCGCTTCACAGTTGACGAGGCCGCCGCTCTCCACAGGCGCTTTGCAGTCCCGGACGACAAACTCCAGGCGGAGGGCGGGCACTTCGCGCCCGGTTTCCAGGCGCGGCCGATGCGTTACTTTTTCAATGAGATGCCGGCCGATTTCACGCTTGAAGACTTTATCGGCAGCTGGAATTGAACGATGCCGCCTCCGCCTATTGGGAGGGGTCAGCAAACTGGAATGAAAACAGTTTGGCGTTCTTGAAATAGAAATGCAGCTTGATCGGGCCGCCGTCAAGCTCGCTCAAGTCGGAGCTACCTTGCCACGAGACGACGCGGGCCTGATCGGTGGTCGTGATGGGATCGGCGTCTTCAAAGCCGAAGCCGGCCAACGGCTCGTGATTCGGCGTCAGGAGCGCGACCCGCACCTCGCACTCGTTGGGCAGTACGTCGTCGGCGAGATGCGCCTGAAGATTGAGGCGCAGATGGCTCCCCGAGAAACCGAAAGCGCGCGTAACCATCTCGCTGTATCCCCGCTTCTTTCCCTCCACAGCCACGAAGCCGTCGAGCGGCGTCTCGGCGACGCCGATTGCGCCGACGCCGCGATCGCCCAGCTCCAACAGCGTTCGGTATGAGCGCCAGTTGGTGCCCGTGTAGTAGGTGTAGATGCGGTCGTTGTGGACGAGGGGCTCGAGGTTGTAGACGCAGGAGGCGTCATACTCGCCACTGTGCCCGCCGCGCTGGATGAACGGCTCCCGGTAGTTGCGTTCGTAGTGGATGCCGTCGCGGCTGAAGACCAGTTCGGGGTGGTGCGTGGAATCGTTGGTGCGGAATATCCACAGCAGGCCAACGTAGAGTCCGGCGTACACGGTGACCGGCAAGTGGTAGAACTCGGTGTCGGGCGAATCCAACTCATCGGGCATGAGGATCGTTTCCGGATCGCTCCAGTGGATCATGTCGGGGCTTTCGGCGCGGCCGATAAGCCGCTTGGCATGGGGGCAGCGCCGGTGCAGGCAGTTCTCCATGTGCGCGGCATAGACCTGGCGGATGGGGTCCCAGCCCATGAAGCTGGTCGGCCCCCAGCGGCCGATGCGGGGCGCGGTGTCGATGACGGGGTTGTGCTCGCACGGGGTCCAGGAGAGGCTGTCGGGCGAATAGAAGAGGTCGAACGTCATGGTGGTGGTGGTCGATCCAGTCCGGACCAGGCCCTTGTAGCGTTTGCTCGGGTCCTCTTCGTGCAGGTCCTGGAAGAAGTAGGGCATGACCGCATCTTCGGGAAGAAGGTTGTTCTTCCTTGAGCCCTGAAATTCGACCAGGCCCAGTTCCGGCCTCTCCCAGTGGATGCCGTCCTCCGAGAGGGCCAGGCAGACCGTGACCGGATCGTCGTCAGTGGGCGCGTCGGCTGCCAGTTTGCCGTCGGCGTCGAGGTAGGCCCTGTGCGTGGCGGGGCGATACCACATCTTGAATATCTGGTCGGCGTGATCGAACCAGACGTGGCTCACGCCTATGTAGTCCCCTTCCCAGGGTTTTTCCGGCCGTAGAACTGGGTTGCTCTCCAGCTTTTTGGCTGGGTTCATCACCTGTCTGGCGTCCTTGAGGCTCTCGATCAGGTAGTTGTCGGCAAAGAGCTGCTTGTCTGATGCGATGTTGATGAGTGCCATGGTTCCTCCTGCGCGCCCCATCGGTCGGTGGCGCGACTAACAGTTACAATTCGCTTTTCAGCCACTGCGAGCCCTGCGCTTCCAGCTGGGCGCGCAGATCCTTTTCCAGCCGCCCGATCATGCCGCCGGGGCTGTATGCTGCGTTGCCGGCGTCGGCGATCAGGTTGTGGCCGGTGATTGCGACGGAATCATCTGAAGCCAGAAACAGCATGACCTCGGCCACCTGTTCGGGCAGGGCGGGGCTGCCCATCGGGTAGGCGAATTTCTGTGTGCGGACCGAGGCCGGGCTGTTGGCGAGCATCTCATACTTCTTTTCGGTGAGCATACGGGCAGGGGTGAGCGTGTTGGCGCGGATTCCGTCGGGGCCGTAGGTGATGGCCAGGTGCTGGGTGAAATTGATCATGGCGGCCTTGGCCGGGCCATAGGATGAGATGCTGGCGCCGCCGCCAAGGGCGGTGCTCGATGAGACATTGATGATGTTGCCGCTCCCCTGCTTGATCATGAGCGGAACCACCTTTTTGCAGAAGAGGAGCGGCGCGGTCACGTGGCAGGAGAAGCCGTCATCCCAGTCCTGGAGTGTGACATCCTCCAACATGCCCCCCGGGTTGTCGATGATGGCGTTGTTGACCATCACATCGACGCGCCCATAGCGCGCCACGGTGAATTCGACCAGGGCTGTTATGTCCTCTTTGATCATGACATCACAGCGCTTGTAGGCGATCTCACCGCTGAGACCTTCCGCCGCGGCGAGTACTTTCTGCGAGTTCTCCGGCGTTCGGCCGCGGTCGCAGATGACGACGGAGGCGCCTTCACGGGCCATCGCCAGCGCGCCGGCTTTGCCCAGCCCCAGAGTTGCGCCGGTGATGATGGCGACTTTGCCTTCCATTCTCGTTCCCATGAGTCTCTCCTTAATGTTCCGTGATGTTCAGTGGCGATGCTGCAAGATTCACCCGCTGAACGCGGTGTGCATCTTGCGGGATGACACGGGCGGCGGACGGCCCGCTATACAGACAAGGGGTTAATCGCTGAATGAGAAGGAATAGAGCGTCGCGTCCCGCAGTTCGAAGATAAGCTGAATTTCCCGGCCCGCCAGCGCGGACAGATCCTGGCCGTCGCGCCATTGCAGGGGAAGATCGGTGACATCGGCCTGGACCGGAATCGAATCGGCCAGGGTCTTGCCATCGACGTCCGCGAGCGCGGCTCTGACCTGGCCGCGGTCCGCGTCGGCGCTGAGGCGAAGTTGGCGTCCGCTGCACAGTACAGGCTGCGTGACGAGCGTCGCGGTCTGTGAATTGCTGGCCGGCGTCAGCCCGGCAAATCCGTCGGGCCGCAGCGTCGCCAGCCCAAGATAGGCGGAGCGCCAGTCGGTGTGGGGGCCGTCGCTGCCGCCGTAATAGAGCTGCAAGCGCCCGTCCTTGAGGAAGGGATAGGCCCCTGCGTAGACGCAGCCCCAGTCGAAGCTGCCCTCCGCGCCGCGCTCGATCAGGGGCGTCCCCGGAGCGACGCGCTGCCATTGCACGGTGTCGGAACTCCAGGCCAGCTCACAGTCGACAAGGTCGGTCGCGGTATCGAACATCATCAGCAGGCCGAGATAGAACTGGGCGTAGGGGAAGGCGATCAGGGCGTAGGTCTGGCGTTCGGGTTCGTCGGGCAGGGCGCTGAGGACCTCGACCGCCCGCGTCCAGGTGCTGAAGTCCTCGCTTTCGGTGCGGCCAACGGTGCGCTGGCGTCCGTCAGAGAGGCGGGTGATGCCGACATATCTGCCATGGCGTTCATCCCAGAACAGATTGTTGTGGGTATCCCAACGGGCGTCGATCTCAGGGCAGGGCTGGATGGGGGACCAGTGCAGGCCGTCGGGCGACCTGGCGACGCCGCCCTCCATGAAGGCCTTGAACCTGCCGGCCGGGTCCGGATCGCGGGGATCGAGGGTGACGCCGACGCCATGTACATCGCGCATGACCAGATTGTTGCGGGTGGAGCCATTGAACTCGATCAGGCCCAGTTCGGGCCTCTCCCAGCGGATGCCATCGGTGGATACGGCGTAACAGACGCCCATCTCGCGGTGCTTCCTGACGTGTTCGTCGGCTCTTGCGCGGGCAAGCGCAGCGCGATAGGCGCCGCGTTCCCGTTGTGCGGGCGGGGTATCGGTGGTGGCCGCGTCGATGATAAAGGGGTTGTACCAGCACTTGTAGAGGTTGTCGGTGGGGTCGAAGATCACATTGGGGTAGAGGTTGTCGTGACGTACTTCCCAGGGCAGATCTTCGCCGAAGAGAGGATTTTCGCTCTCCTTGCGCGCCCGCCCCGGCGTTACGGTGAGATGCTCGGCTTGCGCCCAGAGCGAAGTATCCAGAAGCAAATATCTGTTGTCGATCATGTGCCGGTCCGTCCTGTGAGCGCGATGCCGCGCACCATATATTTCTGCCCGATAAAAAAGATCGCAATCATCGGCAATGAGGTGAACACGGTGGCGGCCATCAATAGCCCTGGCACCGGATCACCCTGCGCGATCTGCCATCTCAAAAACGCCAACCCAATGGCGACGGTGTAGGTGCTGTCCTGGCTCAGATAGATGACCTGTTTGACGAAGTCGGTCCATACGTTGATGAAGGAGAAGATGGCGATGGTGGCCAGCACCGGCTTGGTCAACGGCAGGAGGATGCGCCAGAAGATGCCCAGCTCATTGCAGCCGTCGATTTTGGCAGCGTCGTCCAATTCAGCCGGCAGGGTCATGAAAAACTGGCGCATAAGAAAGACGTAGACGGGGTTTGCGAAGTAGCTGGGCACGATGAGCGGCAGCCAGGTGCCGACCCAGCCGATATCCCTATAGAGCAGGAAGCGGGGGATGACCACTACCCAGAAGGGTAGCATCATGGTGCTGAGCAGGACCATAAAGAGAAAATTGCGGCCCCAGAACTTGAGGCGGGAGAAGCCGAAGCCGACGATGGAGGCGCTGATCAGTTCGCCGACGACGGAGAGAGAGACAATGATGGCGGTGTTGATAAAGTAGCGGCCAAAGGGGACGCTGGTCCAGGCGCTGGGGTAGTTTCCAAAGTAGAGTGCGGAGGGAAAGATCCGCAGCGGGATCTGATTGAAGTCTTCAAAGGTTTTGAGCGAGCCCATAATTACCCAGAAGAGCGGGAAGATGAACCAGACAAAACCGACGGCCAATAGGATGTAGGCGAGCACGTCGCGCAGGCGGCGCTGGGTGGTCTTGCTCTTGCTCCAGGAAGCGGTCAGAGTGGACAAGGCGGGCTACTCCTCACCCTCGTAGTAGACCCAGAAGCGGGCTATGCGGAAGTTGACGAAGGTCAAGGCGAGGATGATGAGGAAGATCATCCAGGCGAGCGCGGAGGCGTAGCCCATGCGGTAAAACTCGAAGGCCTGGCGATAGAGATAGAGGCCGTAGAAGAGGGTGGCGGTGCCGGGGCCGCCATTGGTCATGATGAAGGCCTCGACAAATGATTGCATCACGCCGATGGTCGTAACGATGACGTTGTAGAAGATGGCGGGCGAGATCTGGGGCAGGGTTACGTGCCAGAATTTGGCCCATTCGCCGCCGCCGTCGAGGTCGACGGCCTCGTAGAGATGCTGCGGTACGCCTTGCAGGGCGGCGAGGATGATGAGCATGGCGGCGCCGGCGGTTGCGAGGGCTTTGAGCGCCAGTGATGGCAACGCCCAGGCGGTATCAAAGAGCCAGTTGGGGCCCTCGATGCCAACCCAGCCGAGGGCGGCGTTGACGGGGCCGTTGGCGGAGAGGATGGTGGTCCAGAGGAGGGCGAGGCCGACACCGCCGATGACGCTGGGTATGTAGAAGGAGGTGCGGAAGAAGGGGATGCCGCGCACTTTCTGGTTGAGCAGGATGGCGACGAAAACACTGATGGCCGTGCCCGCGGGGACGGTGAGCAGGACATAGGTAAAAGTAACGCGCAGGGAGTCCATGACCCTTTCGTCGTCGAAGAGCATGCGCTGAATATTTTCAAAGCCGACGAACTCCGCCTCGCCGATCAGCTGGTAGCGGGTGAAGCTGAGGACGAAGGAGGCGATGAAGGGGTAGACCATCAGGAAGCTGAAGCTGACCAGCCAGGGGGAGATGAAGGCCCAGCCGACGATGTGCGGCCTCAGCTTGGCCCAACTGATATTCGACGCAACTGTCCTGGGGCTTTGCATCGGTGATCCGGACGGAAAGTGGCAGGTGGTTAGTGAAGAGTGGATAGCGGCTCGTGAGAACGCGCGCCGCTATCCACTGTTGTGCGAAAGGTATCAGGCGTGTGCGGCCAGGATTTCGTTGGTCTTCTGGTCGACGATGGCGACCTGCTCTTCGACGCTTACCTCGCAGCGCAGCACGTCGCCCCAGAGGATCTTGATCTCGCCGAACCATTCGAGGACACCGGGGAGCTGCGGCGTGAAGATGAAGCTGTCGAGGGCATCGAGATAGGCCTCGACTGCTTCGGGGCTGCCCCACGTGGCCTGGTAGTCTGTGTCTTGCCAGACGCCGGCGTTGACCGGTTCGGCCGTACCGGTGAGCGCGATGTTCTTCTGGTTCTCGAAGTTGGCGAGGTACGTAATGAACTCGAAGGCTTCGGCCGGGTGCTGGCTCTGCGTGGTGACGATGTGGAAGTGCATCGAGCCAAGGCCGGCGCTCTCGCCGGTGTTGGGCGAGCGGACCCAGGCGACCTGGGTGAGGTCGGCCTCGCTGCGACTTACCCAGTAGCCGGAGCCGCGCGAGGCGATGCCCTGGACGCCGGCAGCCCAGGGGTAAATGCCCAGAGCCTGGCCCAGGCCCTGATAGTCGTCCACGTTCAGCATGCAGCCATCCTGGCAGATCATGTCGACCGCGAACTGCTGGCCTTCGATGAACTCGGGCGTGTCCCAGGAGCCTTTCTTGTTTTCGACATCGATCAGTTGACCGCCATTGGCGACGCTCCAGTTGACCATGCCATCCTGCTCGATATTGCCGGAACTGAAATTGGAGCCGATGATGTCTTCGCCGAGGTCGTTGATGGCGCAGGCGGCCTCGCGGTAGTCGTGCCAGTCCCACCATTTGTCGCCGTTGTGGTCGTGTTCCCACGGCATGGGCACGCCGGCCTCTTTGAAGAGGTCCTTATTGATGCCCGTCATGACGATATTGAGCTGGAAGGGCACGGCCTTGACCTTGCCCGGCTCGAAACCGACATGATCGGGGATGCGGATCAGCTCGCTGCCCTCCTGGCCGGGGAAGGGCGTGCCGCTGGCCTCGAAGTAGGGGGTGAGATCCGCGGCAATCTCATGGAACGCACCCAACTGCAGATCGAAGAACAACATAATGTCGCCCCATTCACCGGCGGCGACGAGGATGGGCATGCGGCGGTCGAAGTCGGCGACCGGTTCAAAGATGATGCCGATATCGGGGTTCTGTTCGGCCCAATTGTCTAGAAAGCCGTTCATCAGCTCACGGCGCACGCCGGAGCCCCACTTGTTGAGGAAACGCAGGGCGACGCGTTCCGAGGAAGGGCCGGAATCTTCCATATCCCCTGCCGTCGGGGCGACCGGCGCCACACATCCAGCCACCGCTGCTCCCGCAACCAAGCCGCCAGACACTTTGAGAAAATCACGTCTGCTTGTCTTGCTCGTCATCGGTCTTCTCTCCTTAGGTTGTGCATCGAACGTACAAAATTGAGTTACTTTCTTATCAATTCCTCCCTTCGGATTTTTCGTGATGGCGGCGGAGCGCCCATTGCATGAACGAGATTCCCAAGCCCATGAACACCTGGAAATATAGCACCTTGCAGAAACCTATTATAGAATAAGATTCATGTTGTGTCATGTAACAATAAAATTCTGATTCTTGGCGACCCCTGGAGTACACCACCCATGCAATTTGGAATCTGTCTACCGATTGCCGACGCGGGCATCGCGCACGCGGCCGGCTTTGATTTTGTCGAGCCGACGGTCCGATCTCTGTCCCCGCTGGACCCGGATTTCGACGCGATCCGTGCGCCGTTCGACAGCGCGCCGCTGCCGACGCCGGTTTTCAACGTCTTCGTGCCCTCTGAGGTACCTGTCACCGGGCCGAATGTAGATTGGGAGCGGGTGGAGAGCTATTTGGAGGCCGCCATCGGCCGCGTGGCCGCGGTCGGCGGCGAGAAGATCGTCTTTGGCAGCGGCGGCGCGCGCAATGTGCCGGACGGATTCGACAAGGAAGAGGCCTTCATGCAGCTGGTGCGCTTCCTGCGGCTGGCCGGGAACGTAGCCGTGCGCAACGGCGTGACCATCGTCATCGAGCCGCTGAATTCGCGCGATTCGAACATCATCACCAGCGTCGCCGAAGGCATGGAGCTGGCGCGGGAGACCGCGCATCTGCGCGTGCGCCTGCTGGCCGATCTCTACCATATGATGGAGGACGACGAAACGCTGGAGAACATCACGACCTGCGCCGCATGGATCGAGCACGTGCATGTCGCGGACACGCATCGCGTTGCGCCCGGCGAAGGCAGTTACCCGTATGAGGAGTTTTTCCGCCGCCTGCACAAGGGCGGCTACAGCGGACGCATCTCGATCGAATGCCGCTGGGATGACCTCGCCGCCCAGGCAGGCCCCGCCGGAGAATATCTGCGCCGCATGTGGGAAGAGACAAAATGACACAAAACGAACTTGGATTTGCCATCCTCGGCGCGGGGATGGTGGCGGAGTACCATCTGAACGCGCTCCAGGAATGCGCCGACCTGGGCGCGCGCCTGGTGGGCGTCGGCCACTACAACCCAGCCCTCTACGATGATATATCCGAGCGATTCGGCGCGCCGGCCAGCTCCTATGACGAACTGCTGGCGGACCCGGCGGTCGATGCTGTCTGCATCTGCACGCCCAGCGGCTATCACGCGCAGCAGGCGATCGCGGCCGCTTCGAGCGGCAAGCATGTGCTGGTGGAAAAGCCGATGGCCATCTCGCTGGCCGACGCCGACGCCATGATCGCGGCCTGCCGCGACAACGGCGTGCAGCTGGGCGTCTGTCTGCAGCGACGGGCTGAGCCGCTCTTCCGCCGCGTCCACGACGCCATCCACGGCGGCGACCTGGGTGAAATTACGCTGGGCGTGGTGACGATGCCCTATTTCCGCGATGAGCCCTACTACGCCCAGGCGGAATGGCGGGGCACGTGGGCGATGGACGGCGGCGGCGTGCTGATGAACCAGGGCATTCATATTATCGATCTGCTGCTGTGGTTCCTGGGCGACCCGGTTGAGGTGCATGCCTTCGCGGATTCGCGGCATCGCTCGGTTGAAATCGAAGACACGGCCGGCGCGGTGCTGCGCTTTGCCAACGGCTCGGTGGCGACGATCACCGCTACAGTGGCCACTGAACCCGGATTTCCCCACCGGCTGGAGGTCTACGGGACCAACGGCGGCATCCAGATCGAGGGGGAGTCGGTGCTGCGCTGGGGACTAGCCGACGAGTCCAAAGCGACGGTCGAGCCATGGCCGGTCGCGACAGAGCAGGTGGATCCGGGAATGGCGGGCGACCCACGCGGTATCTCGACGAGCGGCCATATCGCCATCCTCAAGGATTTCATTGCCGGCATCCGCCGCGGGGAAGACCCGGTCATTGACGGTGCTGAGGGCAGACGGAGCCTGGCTGCGATATTGGCAGTGTATGAGGATAGTTCTTAGTAGGGCATAATGCCAGTTAGGGAAGTCAGTTTTTGGATCTGCAGGGAGTCGGGTACCCCCCGTGAATCGATTGATGTAGAGGCGGGCGCATAGTCCCTGGAAAGTATGCGCATGGTCTTCCTCGATATGGAGTTGTTCGACCAACTGGCTGCTGACGGTCTCAATGATTTGGCGCAACGCGTAAAAGAGGCGGCGAAAAGACCTGTGGAGCTGTCGCTTCTGGTTACGTCGGGGCAATGTTGATGTCGGGGCAATGTGTGCAGACGGATGCGATTGTGTTGCCAAAGTTCGGCAGCGACGGCTCGTTGGCGGACCACCTCGACACCCGCAGTGTTCCAGAAACGGCGTAAATCCGGTCAGCACCAGATGCGCCTCGACGAAAGAGATCTGTCGAGCATCTGGAGATTTTCTGTCTCGCCGGCAAGATGGTCCGGTCAACAAGAGTAGTTTGAGAATGCGAAAGCAGTTGACTGGAATCCGGTATTGACATCGCCCCCGGCCTGTGATAATATTGTTCAGTTGCAACAATTCTCAACAAACATAATTATCATGTGCCACAATACCACAGAGATCAATCGGCAGTTACGCAAACGCGGCTACCGGGTAACCCCCCAACGCCAACTCATCCTCGACGCCGTCTGTCAGCTCGGTAAGCACGTCACGCCCGAAGCTGTGTACGAACAGGTACACCGCATCGCTCCAACTCTGAGTCGGGCCACTGTCTACCGGGTTCTGCATTTTCTGACAGAACAGCGCATCCTGACGATGGTGCATATGGCCGACGGCCGGCTTGCCTTCGAATTGGCCGGCCCCGAACCGCATCACCACCTCGTCTGCCGCTCATGCGACAGCTTGCTCGAGTTGCCGCACAGCGTCTTGCGTTCCTTTCGTCAGGCGATGAAGTCCCAATACGACTTTGAGACCGACGTAAGTCATGTCTCATTCTTTGGGCATTGCACCGACTGCCATGACTCTGCCGGCGCCTGACGCCAATTGTGGGGACACACGCCACCTGTCTGACGAAAGGGTACCCGCAGATGCTTCACTCACTTCGAATCCTGTCATCGGTTCTCACGCTGATAATCCTTCTGGCCGCTTGCACCCCAATCGCGCCTGAGACGACATCTGCCAGCGCGGATGCTCCTCAGGCCTCAACCTCCGGGCCGCCGATCCAGGTGGTGACAACCACCAACTTTGTGGCTGACTGGGCTCGGGTGGTAGGTGGAAGCAGGGTCGAGGTCTTCACCCTGCTGCCAGTGGGTGGCGATCCGCACACTTTTCTGCCAGGCGCTCGCGACGTTGCCCAGGTAGCTGACGCGGACGTTGTGTTTACTGTCGGTCTCGGCCTGGAAGGCGAATGGCTGCATGAACTGGTACACAACGCCAGTGCAGATGAGTCCAAGATTGTGGCGCTTGGTGAGAGCGTAGATCCCATTGAGTTTACCATGGTCGATATGCATGACGAGCACGGGGATGAAGATGAGCACGGGGATGATGACGAGCACGAGGATGATGACGAGCACGAGGATGAAGACGAGCACGAGGATGAAGACGAGCACGAAGATGAAGACGAGCACGAGGATGAAGACGAGCACGGGGATGAAGACGAGCACGAGGATGAAGACGAGCACGAGGATGAAGACGAGCACGGGGATGAAGACGAGCACGGGGATGAAGACGAGCACGGGGATGAAGACGAGCACGGGGATGAAGACGAGCACGGGGATGAAGACGAGCACGGGGATGAAGACGAGCACGCACACGGACTTCTGGATCCCCACTTCTGGTTCGACCCGATCCGGGTGAAGGTCGCGGTCAACGAAGTAGCCGCTCGGCTCTCGGCCATAGACCCTGAGAACGCGGAGGACTACTTACGGAACGCCTCAGAGTATGGGGAGCAGCTCGACGAGCTTCACGCCTGGATTCAAGAGCAGGTTGGTACTGTGGAGCCGGAGCGCAGACTGCTGGTTACATCACACGACAGCCTCTCCTACTTTGCAGAGGCCTATGGGTTTGAGATAGTTGGCTTGGTTATTCCGTCTCTTGCGACTCACGTGGAGCCGTCTGCCGAGCACATTGTGGACGTGGTCGAGGTGGTTCGGGAGCACGATATACCAGCGGTGTTTGGTGAGACGACAGTCAGCGAGAGGCTGGCGCAAACCATAGCAGAGGAGACTGGCGCGGAGCTGGTCCGGCTCTATTCGGGTTCCCTTGGGCCGGAGGGCAGCGGCGCTGACACCTACCTTGGCATGGTGCGTACAAACGTGGAACGAATCGTCGAGGCATTGCAGTGAACCCCGCTCCGAACGTACACGCCGCGAGCATGTCGCTTCAGGACGTGACTGTCGAACTCGATGGGCACATGGCCCTGAGTAACGTCACCTTCGACGTACATGCGGGGACTCTGATGGGCGTTGTAGGACCGAACGGAGCCGGCAAGAGCACGCTGTTCAATGCTATTGCCGGGCTCCTCCCCGTCCGCCGGGGGAAGGTAACCCTTCACCGGGTAGACCGGAGAAGTGGAGCGTTGGCCTACGTGCCTCAGCAAGAGAGCGTCAACTGGCGGTTCCCTGTGACCGTCATGGACGTTGCAATGATGGGCCGGTGCTGCAAACTGGGATGGTGCCGGCGACCCGGGAAGAAAGATCGCGACCTTGTCGACGCGTGCCTATACCGTGTGGGCCTGTGGGACCATCGCTCGGCTCTAATGACCGAGCTTTCGGGAGGGCAGAAGCAGAGGGTATTCGTAGCCAGGGCGCTCACCCAGGAAGCAAGTGTTCTCCTTTTGGATGAGGCATTCAGCGGCGTTGACGTGGGCGCCCAGGAAGGCCTCATAGAGGTCCTCCAAACAATGAAGAATGAAGGGCGCATCGTCCTCTTGGCAACCCACGACTTGACCAACCTGGCCGGTCGCTTCGACCAGGTATTGTGTCTGAACCGCCAAGTGTGCGCCTGCGGCCCTCCCGACCAGGTGTTCACGTCCGAGGTCATGGAGAAGCTGTACGGCGCCCACGGTGTGCGCCTTGCGAGGGACGGGGAGCGGTAGCGAGACGAGATGATAGATTTCGTTCTCGCACCACTTGAGTACGGCTTCATGGTGAGAGCGCTTATCGGCTCGGTGCTTGTTGGCGTGATCTGCCCGTTACTTGGCGCGTACGTCGTCACCAGGAACCTCGCCTTCATGGGGGATGCCCTCGCCCACGCGGTGCTGCCGGGAATGGTGCTTGGGTTCATAGTGGGCATCAACCCGGCCATAGCCGCCGTCCCAACAGGCGTCTCCGTTGCCGTGCTGGTCAGGATTGTGAGCCGGCGTGCGGGTCTCAGCGCGGATACTTCCATAGGCATTCTCTTTGCGGCCATGTTTGCCCTGGGGCTTGTAATGCTGGCGACTTCACCGACGATTGGGGTCGATATGGAAGACTTGCTCTTGGGGCAGATCCTGGCCATTTCTCCGACCGACATTTATGTGTCCCTTGGGATAACCATCGTGGTCATCCTGGGGCTATTCGCTCTTCACCACTGGCTCCTGTTCGCGAGCTTTGACCCCGTCGGGTCGCAGGTTGTCGGTGCGCGTGCCAACTTCGTCGACTACGTGCTGCTGGTCATGCTTGCCCTCGTTATTGTGATTGGGATTCAGGCGGCGGGTATCGTTCTGGTCATGGCGATGCTGGTAATACCTGCCGCCACGGCTTATGTGTTGGTCAGACGATTCGTCTCGATGATGATGGCGGCCGCGGCAATAGGGACCGCGGCCGCCGTGACCGGCCTCTACATCTCCTTTCACTTCAATTTGCCCGCCGGCCCTGCCATGACCCTGGTTGCAAGCGGGATATTCGTACTGGTCGTTTCATTCAAGCGAAGGGCCCCCGCCTGAGAATCCTCTTCTCGAAAGCCGCTCGTTGTCAGAGTCCCGTACCCCGGTAAAGGCCTGACCCGTATTCGCCCAGGGCAATTGCATCTGAATTTGGACGCCAAATCAGCCGGAAATCATTCGGATCTGCGGCCGCGCGCCATGATTTGCACTGTTCGCGGCGTTTTGCCCTGAACTGGGACTCGAGTCAGGTAGCGTCACAATGTTTTGAGCCAATTAGATGCGATTGCCCTGGAGTAGACTGGAATCCGGTATTGACATAGGCCCCGGCTTATGATAATATTGTCTTATTGCATCAATTATCAACAAATAAAATTATCATATATCATAATTCCACAGAGATCGGTCGGTAGTTACGCAAATCAGGCTACCGGGTAACCCCCCCAACGCCAACCCAATCCTGGACGCCGTCTGTCAACTCGGTGAGCATGTCACGCCCGAAGCCGTGTACGACCATGTACACCGCATCGCTCCCACTCTGAACCGGGCGACTGTCTACCGGGTTCTGCACTTTCGGACAGAACAGCGCATCCTGGCGATGGATACCCAGTACGCCTTTCAGACCGACGTAAGTCATGGAGGCGGTTGATAAAGATGCATAGGGTGTGTGCGGTCAGCTTAATGTAGAGCCGAGCGCACAGGCATTGGAAGGTGTGTGCATGGTTGGTTTCGGTATTGAATTGTGCGGCCAACTGACCGTTGACGGTTTCGATGCTTGGCACCTGTCGTCAACGAGCACATGCACCCATAGACAAGAGAAAATAAAGAGGACAAAGATGTTGAATTTGCCCGTTGATTGGGGAACGTTATGGTTAGGGGGCTTCTGCCCGGTGGAGGCGCTCGGTGGGTTGCCGGTTCGTGGCGCAGATTATGCCGCGCATCCACCGCTGGATGATCGGTTGACCCTACCTGCTAACACAGCTTTACACGCCGAAGTGACGCTTGAAGCGGCAGAAGCGACATGGTCGGAACGCATGGGCGGCGCGTGGGTTGTACTGGTGTGCGATGCCTACCGCGCTCGCCGCTTACTGCATCAGGCGGCGGGAATTCAGCCAGGCGAATGGGTCGGTGTCCCGGCGAATGCCAGCCATGACCTGGCAGAGTCGGTCAGGCATCATAAGGCGCTGCTTCGCTTTCTGGACTTTGACGCGCATCTGCGGCTCGCGCCGTCCAGTACGCGCTTCACCTGGACGCAGGTGGTGCGCGGGTTGTGGCAGCCGCAGAACGCTATATGGCTCGACTGCGCTGACACCCTGCCTACGCCCGGCGCGGCAGAACGCCCGGCGGTGACGCTGTACGGCTTACATCTGCCTGATGCTGATGACCGCCCCGGTGCGCTGCTGGTATTCAGTGATGAGGCACTCTATGCAGAGGTGAGAGCATTGCGTCAACCGGTTGACTGCCCGAACGCAGCGCAGGCATTGGCACAGTGTGAACGTCTGTCAGAACTGGCAGAGCAGCAAAGCGCCAATCTGGCGGAGGTGCGGCGCGGTCTGCGTGAAGCCGCCGGGCTGGTGACACATGAGCCGAACAGGCTGGCGCTGGCGACCGCGGTCGCGGTGCAGATTCCGCTAGAGAGCGATGTCGCCACGTTTTACGCCTACGTTGAGCAGGAAAATACGCCCGTGCGCTGGCTGCCACAGATTCGGCCTTTGCATTATGCCGCGCTGGGTGCTGACGGCGCGCCAGATCACCGGGGAACGGCGACGAACCTCGCCCGCTGGATGTGCGTCCCGGTGGGTCCAGATTACACTTTTGAGGAGATCAAACACGGTGTGCTGGGCATCGTCAAAGCGGCGGAATATCTCGGTGTGCGCTGGCGCACGAATCCCGCCTATGCTGCCGAGTACGCTTCCTTGATGGATCGAACCTATGGCGCAGGGCATGATGCCTACCGCCCGTTGTTTGCGCTGGGTGAAGCCATCGCAGCGGGACATTAGCCATGCAGTTGATCGCTATCACCGGGATGCTGCATCAACCCAAGACCGCGCTGACGCAGGCGCTCATTGAAGCGCTGTCCGCCGAAAACGAAAACGACAGTTGAATAGAGGAGACAGGAACATAATGAACACACTTGAAACACGAGTGCCAGTGACCGTTCTGACGGGATTTCTGGGGGCGGGCAAAACCACGTTACTCAACCGCGTCCTGACCGAAAATCACGGTAAGAAAATCGCGGTGATCGAAAATGAGTTCGGCGAGATCGGCATTGATAACGATCTGGTCATTGGAGCGGAAGAAGAGATCTTCGAGATGAACAACGGATGCATCTGCTGCACCGTTCGGGGTGACTTGATTCGCATTCTCAGTCATCTGATGAAGCGCCGCGATAAGTTCGATTACATCATGGTCGAAACCACCGGCATGGCGGATCCCGGTCCCGTCGCGCAAACCTTTTACGTGGATGATGATATGCAGCAAAAATTGACGCTGGATGCGATTGTCACGGTGGTGGATGCCAAACATATCTGGGAACACATCGACGATAGCGATGAGGCAAAAGAACAAGTTGCCTTTGCTGATGTGATCCTGCTCAACAAGATTGATCTGGTTGCCCCGGAAGACCTCGACAGACTCGAAGCACGCATTAAAAGCATGAACCGCATGGCGAAAATCTGCCGCACCCGCGACGCGGTGGTCGAGATGGACAAGATTCTCAATGTGGGCGGCTTCAACCTCGACCGGGCACTGGAAATCGACCCGAAGTTCATGGAGCCAGAATACCCGTTTGAATGGTCGGGTATCTATGAACTGAACACCGGGACTTACGAATGGGTGATGGGTGAAGGCCCTGACCCGGCAATGGGGGCCGCACTGCTGCCGCTGGCAAATGATGGATTGGCGGCGAAGGAAGCGACGCTGATGGGAGCCGTACTGACCTTCTCTGAAGATGAGCAGGCAGTACAGGCAGGCGAAACGCTGCACCTTGGCAAAGGACAGCACAACCAGCTCGTGCTGAACAGAAAAGGCGAGACCGTCTTCAACTTCGTGATTCAGCAGCCGGGCTATTACATGCTGTTCACCGAACATCACCCTGATGAATTCGACGCGCACCTGTGCGGCACGGATGCCGTGCTTGTCCCGCTCGAAACCCGCGAGTACAAACCCGATCATGAACACGACGAAGAAGTGACTTCTGTTGGTATCACCCTCCCCGGTGATTTTCACTTGGAGAGGCTCAATGGTTGGTTAGGTCAACTGCTGCGCGAGCATGGGCTGGACATCTTCCGTATGAAAGGCGTGTTGAGCGTGCGCGGCTGGGATGACCGATTCGTATTTCAGGGGGTGCATATGCTCTTTGACGGCCGCCCGGATCGGCCGTGGGGGAATGAGCAGCGTCATAACAAGATGGTTTTTATCGGGCGTAACCTTGATCGAACTGCACTGGAAGAGGGCTTTCGCGCATGTCTCGTGTCATGATGCGGCGCAAAGACAAACGAAAACCGCCGCAGCCATCGCTCAAGGCAATATGGCGTACCCACATTGACGATCATCCGATTGGGCTGGCATGGTCGCCGGATGGCAAACTGTTGGCAGTGGCGGGTGTGTCTGGACCCATCACGCTGTTTAATGGTGCAGACGGCGCGGTACAGCACAAGCTACCCGGCCATACCCTTGGCACGATGGCAATTTCGTGGCACAAAGACAGTCGTCTCCTCGCCAGTGTCGGGCTGGATGGCAAGGTACGGCTGTGGGATACCGAGACAGGAACGCAGACCTCTGAAATGGAAGGCGGCGCAAGCTGGGTCGAGCGTGTCGCTTTCAGCCCTGCGGGCGATTTGCTTGTGTCAGCCGCCGGGCGCAAACTGCGACTGTGGAACACCACCGGGGAATTGAACTACGAATATCCCGATGCGAACAGCACCATTACTGACATCAAGTGGCGCTATGATGGCAAACAGTTCGCCATCTCTGCCTACAATGGCGTCGTGCTGTATTGCCCCACAAAAGCGGAACCACTCCACCGTTTCGAATGGCAGGGTTCGACACTCACACTGGAATGGAGTCCCGATGGAAAGTACATTGCCACTGGCGACCAGGACTCGACGGTGCATTTCTGGCTCGTCGATACAGGGCAGGATTTGCAGATGTGGGGCTACGAAACGAAGGTGCTGGAACTGGCATGGAGCTTCAATAGTCGCTATCTTGCGACCGGCGGCGGGACTCAGGCGGTGATCTGGGACTGTTCCGGCAAGGGGCCAGAAAACACTCGACCGATCATGCTGGAAGGGCATAAGCACCTCATCAAGCACCTGAAGTTTCAACGACGGGGTAAGCTGCTGGCTTCCGGTGGTAACGATGGTCTGCTAGCAATCTGGAAAATCAAGAAGAAGAAACTCGTTTTGCTGGCGGATGCTGTGTTCAAAGCCCCAATTGCCGGCTTGGCCTGGTCACCGGATGATCGCTATATCGCGGCGTCAGATGAGAGTGGTACCCTGTCGACAGCGGCAGCGCAGCGATTATGAGAAACATATTTCATATGAAATATTCCCTCTGTTGGTGAGACGTTTCGTCTCGATGATGATGGCGGCCGCGGCAATAGGGACCGCGGCCGCCGTTACCGGCCTCTACATCTCCTACCACTTCAATTTGCCCGTAGCCCCTGCCATGACCCTGGTAGCAAGCGGGATATTCGTACTGGTCGTTTCATTCAGGCGAAGAGCCCCCGCCTGAGAATCCTCTTCTCGAAAGCCGCTCGTCGTCAGAGTCCCGTACGCCGGTAAAGACCTGACCCGCATTCGCCGCTTGACGATCTTGCGAGACGGCATCTTCAGGGCAACCCCATCGTCCACTTCGGCCATATGGTAGTACGACGGCTCACTGCCTGGCCGTTAACCCCATATGGCCTTGCGTCCTCGTACGGTACTTCATTTACGCCTTCTCCAATTCTGTATAGAAGAAGAACACGGCGAAGAATGGCAAGCATATTGTGGGAGACGATATGCGCATGTCAGATAGGGGGATAATTCCTGATGACTGTTGCAGGCTTATACCTGTCGATGATGCTATTTCGTTGGCAAATATATCGTCGATCTCTCATCCGCTGTCGACCTCCATAGGCAAGGACTTTCCGGGGTGTGCATTGATGGTCGAGCCGAACGTTAAGGCTGGAACTTGAAATGCTGACAGCGACATCGCTCCGAATGTTCTTTTCCAAGGGCGTCGCGGAGGGAATCCCGGCTTGCTCTGCGGCCTCCTGACCCTGGTTTCCCAACGACAGTTCCGTCCGACTTCATACACACATCATCGATCAAGAGATTGTCGATTCTCTTCCAATAGAAGGGAACTAGACGGTTTGTGGATTGACCGCAGTGAACCAACTCGTACCAGTTCTTCTGGCGCACTCGATCTTGCCTTACTGGATACGCAGGAATTGCGCTCTCTGGTAAGTAACGATGTAGCATGCGATGACAACGTTCGACAGCGTCTACAGATTCCTATTGCAAGGTTTCAATTTACCGCTGCGAGATATTTTTTTGATGATGTGGATCCAGGTTGGGTAAGGTACCCGAAAGGGTTGATCGCGACTGGCGCAACGACTACCTTGGACGATCAGCTTTTCGAAGATGTCTTATGTAGAATGATGGTCGGTCTTTTTTGGATAGAGAACGAGAAAAGACTTATGCTAGTTAGGGAAAGCCAGTTTTTGGATCTGCAGGTAGTCGGGTACGCCCGTGAGTCGATTGAAGTAGATGCATAACGCGTTTAAGGTGAGCTTAGTGTAGAGGCGGGCGCACAGACCCTGGAAAGCATGTGCATGGTTGGTCTCGATTTGGATGGCCTCATTCGGAGAGATATAGAGATATGACAACTGCATCCTTTACTATCAGCGCTTTTGGCGACGAGATTGCGTCGGACCTGGAGTCACAGCTGCAGACGCTCAATGATTTGAAGATCCCGTGCCTGGAGCTGCGGGCGGCGTGGGGTGAGAACGTCCTCCACATGTCGGATGAGCGGGTCGCCAAGGTGCGGGCGATGTGCGATGCTCACGGCGTGACGGTCAGCGCGATTGGCAGCCCGGTCGGTAAGAGCCCGATCGAGGAGCCGATTGAAACGGAGGTGCAGAACCTGCGCCGCCTGAGCGAGATCGCCCGCCAGCTGGGCACCGACAACATTCGCATTTTCTCCTTTCACCCGCCAGAAGACAGCGACGATTACGACAGCTATGTGGACACCGCCATCGACCGGCTGCGCCGCCTGACGGAGGTCGCGGCGGCGGAGGGCGTCACGCTGCTGCTGGAAAACGAGAAGGGCATCGTCGGCGACACGCTCGACCGCTGCATAAAGCTGGTCGAGGCCATCGACAGCCCCCATCTGGTCTTCCTGTGGGATCCGGCGAACTTTGTGCAGGTGGGCGAGGAGCGGATCACCGAGCGGGGTTGGCCTCTGATCGGCAGCCGGGTGGGTTATGTACATATCAAGGATTGTACGCTGAACGGCTCGGTCAAGGCCGCGGGTGAAGGCGACGGGCAGATTCCCGAACTGCTGGAGCGGCTCATCAGCAGCGGCTATCAGGGGATGCTGGCCCTGGAGCCGCACCTGGCAGTCGCCGCGCACAGCAGTGGTTTCAGCGGCCCGGACGGCATGGCCTACGCGGTGGAATCGCTGCGGAAGGTGATGGGCGCCGCAGGGGCGGCGGAGAGCTGATTTTGAATAGATCCTGTATTGCCCAGCCCTTCATCTTTGCTGCCATTCAGGCTATCTGATTGCGCATTCGGTTGGCGGCAACCACGTTGCTGGAGCCGCACTGCTGGAATGCGCACACACGGCCGGAACTGCAGTTTTTAGTAGTCAGTTCTTAGTTTTTGGTGGAACACCAGTCGTCAGGGGAACACCGGAGATTAGCGGTCGATGGTCGGTGGGTTGAGGCGGCAAGTGGGGGAGGAGACACTGTTGGCTAGACACGCTGCTGGAGCCGCACGGCTGGAATGAGCACACAAGGTCGGTGAGGGATGGTTTTGTAGGGGGGCGTTGCGGGGGCGCAGCCCCTGCACAAGGGAGGGCCGAAGGCCCGACCGCCCATATGCAAAGAGAGAGTATAGAGGAGTGAGGAGAGGGTAAACAGCTCCGCTCGCCTCGTTCAGGATTGCGAATCAGTGGCGGCTGCGTAGTTGCGACGGTTTTGTGAAAGAACTGTCCGCTGAAATGAAATTAATGTAAGCGAACCTGGGAGACAAAAGCCGATGATTGACCTTGATAATCTGATCGCCAAATGTGAAAGAACGGTCGATTTCGCGGCCGTGCAGCTGCGCAACCTGGTGGAGGCGCATCCGGACCATTTCCCGATGTACACGCAGAACGGGAAGTGGATGCACAGCGGGGAGGCATGGACGAACTGGTGTGAGGGCTTCCTCGGCGGACAGCTTTGGCTGGTCTACCAGGCCACCGGCGACGAGTATTTCCGCGAGAAGGCCGAGCACTATTCGCGCCTGCTGGAACACCGCAAGACCGACCTCAACGTGCACGATCTGGGCTTTCTATTCTTCTCCACCTGGAAGCGCTGGTACGACCTCACCGACGAAGAGGACAAGAACGCGGTCGTCATCGAGGCCGGTCAGACGCTGGCCAAGCGTTTTAAGGAAAAGGGCGAATACCTGCGCTCCTTTGTCTCCGACGAGAGTCTGTTCATCGACATAATGATGAACGTGCCGATCATCTTCTACGCGGCGCAGGCGACCGATGACGAAGAGCTGTGGGAGACGGCCTACCGCCACTGCCTGACCACGCGCCGCTACCTGGTGCGGGGCGACGGCAGCACTTCGCACGAAGGGATCTTTGACCTGGAGACGGGCGAATTTCTGCGCCAGACCACGCATCAGGGCTGGCGCGACGACTCCTCGTGGGCGCGCGGGCTTGGCTGGTCGCTCTACGGCTTTGGCACGGTGTACGGCCTGACCGGGGACGCCCGCTTCCTCAAAACGAGCCAGGACAACGCCTGGTTCTACATGGAAAATACGCCGGACCATGGCGTGCCGCAAAACGACTGGATGGAGCAGGACCCGCAGAACCCGCACGAGAGCTCGGCCGCGGCGATCAGCGCCAGCGGCCTGATCCAGCTTTCGCAGCTGGTCGGCGACCCGACGCTGGGCAAGCAGTATCACGACTACGCGCTCCAGATCGTCGATACGCTGACGGAGCCGGAGTTCGTGGCCTACGAAGACGCGGGCTGGGAAGGAATCCTCAAGCAGGGCATGTACCACGAGCGGCTGGGGTTGGGGGTCAATGAGAGTGTGATGTGGGGGGATTACTTTTTCCTTGAGGCGGTTTGTAAGGTGCTGGGCGTGGAGTAGGGGCAGTTTTTTTGGTAGCCAGTTTTTTGTTTTTGGTGACTGCATTGGCGGGGAACTGTTCGCTCAGGGGTAGAAACTGTGGAATGGAAGGGTGATGCTATGGCCAAGGTAGCGTTGGTAACCGGGGCGGGTCGGGGGATTGGGCGCGGCATTGCGCTGGCGCTGGCAGAGGCGGGGTGGGCGGTGGTGATCAACTATCGCGGCAACGCGACTACTGCCAACGAGACCGCCGGGATGGTCCGAGATGCGGGCGGCGACGCGCTGGTGGTGCAGGCCGATATCGGCTCCGCGGCGGACCGGGCGCGGCTGGTACAGGCGGCGCTGGACCAGTTCGGCCGCATCGATCTGCTGGTGAACAACGCCGGCATGGGGCCCCGCACGCGTATGGACATTCTGGAGACAACGGAAGAGTCCTACGACGAGGTGATGAACGTCAATCTGAAAGGGCCGTTCTTCCTCAGTCAGCTGGTGGCGCGGACGATGCTGGAGCAGCTGGAAGCCGGGCCGGCAGAGGCCGATGGCGGCGGGCCGCAGATCATCAATATTGGCTCGATCAGCGCGTATACCAGCAGCCCGGCGCGCGGCGAATACTGCATATCCAAGGCCGGTGTGGGCATGATGACGCTGCTGTTCGCCGACCGGCTGGCGGAGAGCGGCATCAACGTCTGTGAGGTGCGGCCCGGCATCGTCGAGACGGACATGACGAGCACGGTGAAGGAGAAGTACGACAAGCTGATCGGCGACGGGCTGACCCCGATACGCCGTTGGGGGCAGCCGGAGGACGTGGGCAAGGCGGTCGCGGCATTGGCGGAGGGGCTGTTCCCGTTCTCGACCGGTGCGGTGCTGGATGTTGACGGCGGATTTCATATGCACCGGTTGTAGCACCCGCCTGTAGCACCCACTTGTAAGACGACAATGGCCGGCGGCCAGCAGACAGGGGAGACTTTAACGCATGAAACTGATCGTTTTCAGCAAGATGCTCCAGGAAAAGAGTGTTGCCGAGCTGATCGAGTTGGCGCAGCGGCACGGCTACGACGGCTATGATCTGGCGGTGCGGCCGGGCCATCCGGTCAACCCGGATAACGCGGCGGAGGCTCTGCCGCAGGCGCAGACGCAGATGGAGCAGGCCGGGCTGCAGATTGGCATGGTCACGGGCAACTTCGATCTGCTTACGGCCGACCACCCCCTGGCTGAGCCGCTGCTGGCGGCAATGGACAGCGCCAATGTGCGGCTGCTCAAGCTGGGCTATTTCAGGTTCGAGCCGCAGACGATGGATTACTGGGAGCAGGTGGACAATGTGCGGCGGGCCTTTGCCGCGTGGGAGAAGCTGGCCAGCATCTACAATGTCAAGATCTGCTATCACACGCACTCGCACTACTGCATGGGCCTCAACGCGGCCGCGCTGATGCACCTGTTGCGCGATTTCGACCCCGCTTATTTGGGCGCGTATCTGGACCCCGGCCACTTCGCGGTCGACGGCGAACCGTTCGACTTCGGCCTGGCGATGGCGCGCGAGCATTTGAGTATCCTCTCGGTTAAGGATGTCCTTGTCGAGCGTGTTGAGAAGAACGGACACGGCGCGGCCAAAGCGCTGTGGGTGGCGGCGGGCGAGGGGATTGTGGACTGGACGGCTGTTTTCGGTGAACTGCGCCGGATCGAGTATGACGGTTTTCTGTCGATTCACTGCGAGTATGACATTGACGACGAGGAAGATTGGTTTGATACTTTTGTGCGCGAAGTGGCGTTTTTCCGCAAGATGAGAGGGAACGGCGGGGAGTGAGGGAGAAGGCGTGAGAGCGTCGGTCACTTCTCGCAGGTTAGGTGAGGAGGCTCAAGCTGATGATAAAGAGTCTTAACGTAAAAGGTCTGAACAACCGAATCGATGCCGCCTTGGAGTTCAATGAGGATCTGAACATCATTACCGGCAAGAATGGGTCGGGTAAGACGACGCTGCTTAAGCTGCTCTGGTACTTAATCAGTGGGAATCTTGCGCGGATTCTTCCTGAGATTCCGTTTCAGAGTGTTTCCATAAGGACTGACTTATTTTCATTGTCTATTGAGAAAGATAATCCATACCCTGGAGAGGTCAGAGGTATTTTCCTAGACTTTGAAATACGTGACAAAGCAAAGCAAGCTTTACCGCATTTCCCTACGGACTTTGAGGGGGTGGAGATCAGATTTGATAGTGTCGAAAGTGTGAATGGCGCTGGCGGCAGTATCGCTGAATTGATGAAGAGTAGCCTGTTTTTTCCCTCATTCAGAAGAATAGAAGGCGGCTATGTGAGTCGCGGCACTATCGACAATCCTGAATGGAAGATGACTTCAGGTCTGGAGAAACTTCAGGACTCAATGGAAGGTTTTTCATCTGGAATCTCAAGAAACGGACACAGATTCATTGCTTCAATCTCAACCAATGATATTGGCCAACTTCTGGAGCAGAAGTACGGCGATATCCATATAAGAATTAGTAATCTTCAGTCGAAGGTATTAGACGATATTTCACAGAAAATCCAGGTCTCCGCTGGTGGTGAAATAGAGTCTGCGACATCTCAGGCCACTCCTTCTGTACTGAATGAGATCCAACAGCTTGCTGACGAACGAGACCGGTTGCGTAGGCCGTTTGTGGCGTTGTCTGAACTTACTCAAAATATCTTACAGTATCAGGCAATTCGAGTCAGTGGACGGAGTGCCCGCGATGAAGGCGCGGACGGGATTACACTGGGAGAAGAAACAGGCGAGACAGCTCTTGGTACAGTAGAGGAGGCAATCGCGTCTGATAAACTCTCCTCTGGCGAGAAACAGATGCTAAGTTTTCTGTGCTACAACGCATTCAGCGAGAATACTGCAATTTTCATCGATGAGCCGGAGTTGAGCCTGCACGTGGACTGGCAGAGACTCTTGCTGCCGACGTTGCTGGAACAGGGAACAGGAAATCAGTTCTTCATCGCTACACATTCGCCCTTCATTTATGCCAAGTATCCTGACAAAGAGATTTCGTTGGGAGAGGATTGAGGAGCAAGTTAGTGCCGACGCCGTCCCCCACGGTAGAGGAATTGGTCGCTGCGCTTCGACGATCCGCACTGCCAACGGTTCTTGTTGAAGGCCAAGAGGATATGCGTATCTATCGCTGGATAGAAGCGCGCCTTGGCGTTCGTGCTGCGAATGTATTTCCTACGGGTGGTAGAGACAAACTGTTATCTGTCTATGAACGAAGGCAGGAGTTCTCCAATTTGCCGGTTGCCTTTGTCGCCGATAAAGACATGTGGCGGTTCTCCGGGATTCCATCAAAGTATGATGAGGTCATTTGGACAGAAGGATATAGCATTGAGAATGACCTGTATACAGACGCCGAGTTGGAAAACCTTCTGGACCCCGAGGAGGCGCAGGAACATCAGCAGATGCTGGAAGCCATTGTCGAATGGTTTGCGTTTGAAGTTGAAGAGCATTTAGCGGGACGACCCTATGAGGTCAAGACTCACTGCAATCAGGTTGTCCCGCTTGGGCAGGCGCAAATGGATGAGGACTTTCGCATCAACCGTGGCTTTCGTCCTCCAGAAGAGAAGAATCATCAGAAGATCAGAAGAGAGTATCAGCTTCAACTCAGAGGAAAGCAGCTTTTCCAAATTCTCGAACGTTTTTTGAACGCCCCTAACCGCGGCACCCGCTATAACGTCTCTTCGTTGCATGAGATCGCGCTCAAGATGACTGCCGCTCATCCAATGATGGGTCGTTTAATGCAAGAGATCGAACAGAAAATGGCGGATCAGCAATCCGCCTTAAGTCAGCCCAAGCCATCTCAATAGACAACGAGAATTGTTCATACTGAAAGGATTTCACCCTTGCCTTATCCCTACCCACTTGTATTCAGCACACTTGGCTCGCCGGGCTGGTCGATTGAACGCGCTGCGGAGCAGGCGGTCGCCGATGGCTACGCCGGGCTGGAAGTCCGCATCCTGGACGGCCAGATAATTCCGACGGACTTGCCGGCCGAGCGCCGCGCGTCCATCCGCGGCCTGATGAAGCAGCACGGGCTGGTCATCGCCGGCATCGGTGCGTCCACACGCTTTTCCTCGCCGGACGCGGACGACCGCGCCCAACATCTGGCCGACCTGCGCGGCTATCTGGCGCTTGCGAGCGACCTGGAGGTGCCGATCGTGCGCACCTTTGGCGGCGGCCCTTCGGAGGGCCAGACGATGGAGGAGGTGATCGATTTGGTCGCGGCAAGCCTGGCGGAGGCCGCGCCAGACGCCGAGCGGCACGGTGTCACCATCTGCCTGGAGACGCATGACGCGTTCTGTCGCGGGCAGGAGGTGGCGGGCGTACTGCGGCAGGTTGATTCACCGAACGTTAAGGCGGTCTGGGACGTGCATCATCCCTACCGCATGGGCGAATCGACCGAGGATACCTGGAATTACATCGGCGAACGGCTGGCCCATGTCCACATGAAGGACGCTCAGCGCAGGGAGGACGGCAGCTGGGAGTTGAAGCTGATGGGCGAGGGTGAAGTGCCTTGTCGGGAGATCCTCCATCTGCTCGCGGCGAAGGGCTACGACGGTTATATCTGCGCCGAGTGGGAGAAGGCGTGGCACCCCGATATCGAGGAGCCGGAGGTCGCCCTGCCGCAGCATGCGCGGGTTCTGCGCCAGTGGATGGCGGAATAAGTTTTTAGTTTTCAGTTTCTAGTTTTTAGTAACGGCATCACTCTGAATTGGGTAAAGTTACGAAGGGCTGGAAACGACGGGGAGAGTGGGGTTGCGATGGGTACTGAGAAGCCGAAGGGGCTGTACCTGCTGGGAGAGGGCGCCTTTGACCGCATATATGGGGCGGATTCGCGCCGCGACATCGAAGCGCAGGTGGAGATGGTCGCGCCGTTGCAGACGCCGGAGTCGGTCGCGGCAGACCCAGCGACGCTGGCCGATGTCTCGCTGATCTTCTCCGGCTGGGGCATGGCGCCCGTGGATGAAGCGTTTCTCGCCGTTGCGCCCAATCTGGAGGCGATCTTCTATGCCGCGGGCTCGGTCCGCTACTTTGTGACCGACGCCATGTGGGAGCGGGGCGTGCGCCTGACCAGCGGTTACGGGGCTAATGCCGAGTTTGTGGCGCCGTACACGCTGGCGCAGATTATCCTCAGCCTGAAACGCGTCTGGCATTTCGCCAACAAACTCCGCCACGAGGGAACCTACAACTCGTTCGATAAGGAGCCGCTGCCCGGCCTCTACACCGGCGTTGTCGGCCTGATCTCGCTGGGCCAGATCGGACGCCGGGTTGCGCGCCTGCTGCAGGAGACGCTCTCCGTACGCGTTCTGGCCTACGACCCGTTCCTGACGCCGGTGATGGCCGCGGAGCTGAATGTGGAGCCGGTCGGGTTGGAGGAGTTGTTCCGCCGCTGCGATGTGGTCTCGCTGCATACGCCGTGGCTGCCGGAGACGGTCGGCATGATCACCGGCGCGCACCTGGCCTCGATGAAAGAGAACGCCACCTTCATAAACACGGCGCGCGGCGCGGTCGTGAACGAGCCGGAGATGGTCGCCGTGCTGCAGCAGCGCCCGGACCTGTTCGCCCTGCTGGATGTCGCCTACCCGGAGCCGCCAGAGGCCGGGTCGCCCCTCTACAGCCTGCCCAACGTACTCCTCACCCCCCACATCGCGGGCGCGCACAACACCGAGTGCCTGCGCATGGGCCGCGTGATGGTGGACGAGCTGGCCCGCTACCTGGCGGGTGAACGCATGGAGTATGAGATCACGCAGGAGACGCTGCCGCTGCTGGCCTGATGCGGACCGTGTACTGGCCGCGCGGGCGGGATGGCTGGGCGGTCTCCTTCCTCGACAGGAGCGCCAATGTTTTTGCCCGGACTCGTCTCGATCACTTTTCGCCAACTCTCTGCAACTGAAATCATCGCCCTGGTAACGCAGGCCGGCCTGGCCGCGGTCGAGTGGGGTGGGGATGTCCATGTCCCGCACGGGGATGAGGCGCGGGCGCTGGCTGTCGCGCGCACGGGCGCTGATGCCGGTCTTCACGTGGCGGCCTACGGCTCCTACTACCGCGTCGGTCACTCTGAAACCGGACCATTCGAAGCGGTGCTGGCCTCGGCGGTTGCGCTGGGCGCGCCGCAGATTCGCGTATGGCCCGGAAACCAGGGCAGCGACGATGCGGACGAGGCCTACTTTCAGTCGGTCGTTGCCGACAGCCGCCGCATCGCCGACCTGGCGCAGGCCGAAGGAGTTGGCATCGTCTACGAGTTCCACGGTAACACGCTCACGGACACGAACGCGGCGGCCGTGCGACTGCTGCAGACGGTAGATCATGCCAATGTGCGCTCGCTGTGGCAGCCGCCCCGCTTCTCTGCACACGCCGAAAACCTGGCCGGATTGGAGATGGTGCGGCCCTGGCTGGAGAATCTGCATGTTTTCCACTGGCATCTGCAGACCGGCGAGCGCCGCCCCCTGGCAGAGGGCGAGGACTTCTGGGGGGACTATCTGGCCAACGCGGCGGATTCCGGGCGCACGCGCTACGCGCTGCTGGAGTTCGTTGAGGATGATGCGCCGGAGGCCTTCGTGCGCGACGCCGCGACGCTGCTGCGGTGGCTCGGCAACTTTCCCGACACGAACAACTGACCACTACGCATGGCCCACCTCCGCCAGCAGACTCCCATTGACCCGGACGGCCCGCGCGCCGTGCTCGAACTCATGGTCCGCCCGTGGGCGCCGGCCGCGGTCAGTCAACACGTACGCCTCGTGCTGGGGGATGTCGAATGTGCCGCGAGCGACGCGGTCTGGGTGGAGATCAGCTATGGGCTGGCGGGCGCGCCTCTGACATATCTGCGGCATATTCTGCAGGTTGACGGTTGGCGCTGCGCTGAACCGATCGAACAGCTGCTCAACGGCGCGACACCCTACGCGACCTGGCGCAGCGGTTGCCCGCCGGCGCTGCTGATGGCGCGTACAGGGGACGACGACGCGCAGGGCAACCCGGCCTATCAGGTGACGCTGCAGCTGACCGTTAGTGGGCTGACCGACGGCGGCCCCCGCGATGGCTCCGCCATTACCTTCGCCCTGGACGGGATCAGTGGCGAGGAGCTACTGCGCTTCGGCGAGACGTTCGACGAGGAGTTGCGGCGGGCGCTGGAGCACCACTGGCCTGAGGCCGTCCCTGCTAGGGCAGCGGTGGCGGCGGTTGGCTCCGATGTGAACAGCTTCAGCGGTCGCGTCAACGCGGCGGCCTATGACGCGCTTGGAAGCGACTACAGCCACGACTATTTGGCTGAACCGTTTTTCCGTGAGGCGTTTGAGGGCTGGCTGGGAGCGTTACCCGCCAATGGCCGCGTATTGGAGGTCGGCTGCGGGCACGGCAGGCCGATCGCGGCCGCGCTGGCAGCCGCGGGACAGCTCGTAACCGGCATCGACCCGTCGGCGCAGATGATCGCCGAGGCCCGGCAGGCTGTGCCGGAGCAGGACTTTCGTCAGATGGCATTGGTGGAACTGGAGGAGACGGACGCCTTCGACGGGGCCTGCTGCTTCTTTTCGCTGCTGTGCATGGACCCGATCGAGCTGCGGATTGGCCTGGAGCGGTTGCACAGGGCGCTGAAGGTGGGTGCGCCGCTGCTGATCGTCTCCGGCGTGCCGGATCTGTTTACGCGGACATCGCCGCTGCGCAGCGTACAGGGGCGGACCACCTGGGAGTGGCCTTATGATCATGAGGATATGGCCGCCGTCCTGCGCGCGGGCGGGCAGTGGCAGGTCGGGGCGCCGGCGCTGCGTTTTTACGATACGGACACGCTCACGCAGATCGAGGCAACGTCGTTGGACCAGTTGGCGGCTGACCCCCGCTATTCGCCCGGCGCTGAGATGGCCGATGCGCTGGAGTTCGCGACGGGGAAGCGGATTGTGAAGGGCGTCTATGCGCTCGTCGCGCGTAAGGTGTCAGGGGTATAGCCCGTTGACATTTCACGCAGGAAGTTAAGAGAGCGATAGGGGCAGTGTCTACAGGGATGCGCGCTGATAAGTCTGCTAGCGATCCGGAGGGGCCACCACCTGTACGCTTTCACTATTGGTCGCGATCACAAGCGGCCCGTAGACCCACCCGAATCGGTCCCCAATGTTGATCTGCCACCAGTCGCCAAGGCCAGGACTTTTGCCAGTGATGACGAAAAAATCGCCGGGCGCGGCCGTTCCAATGACTCTGTAATTGGTGCCTGGCCCTTCCCTCACGTTTACTGGAGTGTCTATGGTCACCCAAGGCGTCATAGAAGTCAGTTTCGCTGTAAGGGGGGCTTGATCCACAGTTAAGACATAGCCGCTTGGCGGGTCCCATCTGCTTGCCACGCCTAGGATGTATTCCCCCGTATGTGGCGCCTGGAAGACAATCCTTGCGTCCAATCCGAACAGACCGCCGCCGCTGTTCTCATCCCGTAACCACACCTCTAGAGTCTCTCCCTGATAACCCCATACAGTGAGTTGGGTGTCAGCCAAGATTGACATAGCCAAGATTTCGACCGTCTCATTTCTTGCCAGATCCAGGTAATAATAGTCAATATCCGTAGGGAAATCGATATTGCCGTGGAGGATCTGTCCAACCCGAATCTCCTTACCTCTGTCCGGGTCATCGAACTGAACAAGTCGGTGACTCGCTGCCAAGGTTGTCTCTCTCGAAATCTGCAGCGGGATCAGGAAGAGCGGTCCATACCTTCGTGTAACAAAGGAAAATGAACTGGTCTCAACTTCTGCCTGAGTGTCGCCATAGGAGTCGACGATCTGGAAACTGACATCGTCCCCACCGCTAAACTCGATCTCGATTGCAGTTCCGGGCGGTTCGTTGATGATGTAGACATCTCCATAGTTGCGCGGCGTCAGTCTATAGCGGAGGGAGCCGCCTTCCATATCGAATTGTCTCTTGCCAAGGCCGGACGGGTCCCTGCCAGCAATCAGTTGACGGACGCGCGGCAGGAGGTCGGCGGACGAGGCGGCAAGTCCGAACTCCTTGCGGAACGAAAACCCGCTGATGCCTATTACATCGCCCATATCGGATACTAGCGCGCCGCCACTTTGTCCTCCTGTGATCGCAGCATCGGTCTGGAAATAAGTGATCCCAACCGTCTCCCACTCTCGCAAACGCGACAAGATGCCCCGGGTCATTGTCGTTTTCGGATAGGCTTCGACCTCGCCCGGGTAACCAATCAGGTACACCTCAGAGCCAATCGATATGTTCTCTCCGTCAAGCATGGGCACGGGTTCCACTTGGGTAGGAATTGGGCCAAGAACGGCTAAGTCCACCAACAGATCCCAGCCTATTACCGGCACATCCCTGTAGTCGGTACCATCCGGAAACGCGACACGAACGGCGTTGAACGGCCAGACCACATGGGCGTTCGTTACTACGTATCCCCCTTCAACAAGCACACCGCTGCCGGTGCCGGCATCCGTATGAATGAAGGCGATTGCGGGCGAGACCATTTCGAAGATTCGGGCAGAAGAGACCTGTTCTGTGGTTGCCGTAGATGTCGAAGTTGTCGAAGCTGTGGCGAAGCAGAACGGCAACTCAAGTTCCTCAAAGTCATTGCCCTCAACGTTTTCCCAATTGGCAGGAACACATCCTTCCAACCGGTTACCAGACAGGTAAAGCTGCTCCAGATGGGAGAGGCTACCCAGTTCGGGAGGGATGTCCCCACTCAGCTGATTATCTGCAAGGCCTAACCCTGTCAGTTCTGTGAGGTTGCCCAATTCTGAGGGCATGGTCCCACTCAACCCGTTGCCCCAGAGGCTCAGCCCCGTCAGCTTTGTCAGGTTGCCCAATTCTGATGGAATTTCGCCGCTCAATTGATTTGATTGAAGAAAGAGATTTTCCAGGTTGGTAAGATTGCCAAGTTCTGGCGGAATGGTCCCGCTCAGTTTATTTTGCCCAAGATACAACGCTGTCAAATTTGAAAGTTGGTCCAGTTTTGGCGGAATCGGGCCACTTAATTGATTCTCCGTAAGACTTAGCCATTCCAGGTTGGTCAGATCGCCCAGTTCTGCCGGAATTACCCCTGACAATTTATTTGTGTAGAGGCCTAACTGTTCCAGATTGGTTAAATTTCCCAATTCAGTCGGGATCGGTCCGCTCAACTCGTTGGCTCCCAGGTGCAGCATTTCAAGGTTGGCAAGCCGGCCTAGTTCAGGGGGAATTGGCCCGGTCAGTTCGTTAGTCCAGAGGTCCAGCTCAATCAGGTTGGCAAGAACGCTTATTGCTGACGGAATCGAACCGCTCAGCTGATTCTCTGAAAGATACAAGCCTTCCAGAAAGGCAAGGTGGCCTAATTCTGATGGGATCGCACCGTTCAATTCATTTTCTGAGAGGTCCAGTTCAATTACACGGTCGTTCTCGTCCGTGATGACACCATACCAGGTCCCGATTGACCTGTTGCTCAACCAATTCTGGTTGCTCACCCAGTTGTCGCCGTCAGTGGCTTCATAGAGGGCAATCAACGCGTCTTTATCTGTACAAATGGACAACCTGAGCTCGTCCAGATCATTGTCCTTAACATCCTGCCATACTTCGGGAATGCATCCGTTTAACCGGTTGTCAGCCAGAAAAAGCACGTCTAGGCTAGAGAGCTTGTTTAACTCCGGTGGAATGTTACCAGTCAATCGATTGACATGAAGGCCCAACCCTTTCAGCCTTGCGAGGTTACCAAGATCGGGTGGAATAGTACCCGTCAACCGATTCCCAGAAAGAACAAGCGATTCCAGTCTGGCGAGCTTACCCAGTTCTGGAGGAACTGTTCCTCCCAACCGATTCCAAGAGAGCGCAAGATGTTCCAGGTTGGCGAGTTTACTTAGTTCCGGCGAAATCGGACCACTTAACTGATTCGAGTAGAGATGCAATAGAGTCAACTTTGAAAGGCTTCCCAGTTCTGGAGGAATCGTCCCGCGCAACTGATTCACTGCGAGGCTTAGCACTTCCAGCTTGGTAAGGTTGCCTAGTTCTGGAGGAATCGTGCCACTCAACTCATTTTCATAAAGATTCAGTTCAATAACGCGACCACTGTCGTCCGCCGTGACCCCGTACCACTCCCCTATTGGCCTACTGCTCAGCCAGTTGTCGTTTTCGAGCCAGTTATCGCCGTCTGTGGCTTCGAAAAGCGTGATCAGTACGTCTCTATCCGAACAGAACTGCAGACCGATTTCGTCCAGATCACTGTCCTCAATGTCACGCCAGATCTCGGGCAGGCATCCACTTAATTGGTTGTCTGCAAGGTATAGCTGTGTCAGGCCAGTAAGGTTTTCCAGATCTGGTGGAACTGTTCCGCTCAATTCATTACCCCAAAGACTCAGAGCCTCCAGGTTAATGAGGTTGCCCAATTCTGGTGGAATCACTCCGCTCAGACGGTTGTCCGAAAGGGCCAGCATCGTTAGATCAGTCAAATTGCCCAATTTTGATGGAATCGTTCCTCTCAACTGATTCCCCCAGAGGAATAATCTTTCAAGATTCGTGAGATTGCCTAACTCTGTCGGAATCGTCCCACCCAGTCGATTGTCCGAGAGATACAACCATCCCAGGTTGGTGAGTTTGCTTAATTCTGATGGAATCGAACCGCTCAGCTGATTGCCCGAAAGCATCAGCCATCTCAGGTTGTCGAGTTCTGCCAATTCTGTCGGAATCGTCCCTCGCAAATTGTTTTCGAACAAGGCCAGCAATTCCAAGTTGGATAGGTTACCCAACTCTGACGGAATCCCGCCACTCAACCGATTGTCGAATAGGGATAGCGTTGTCAGGTTGTTGAGACTGCCCAACTCTAACGGAATCGTGCCACTCAACTGATTCTGTGAAAGGTTTAATTCTTCTAAGTTAGTAAGGCTGCCCAACTCGGATGGAATCGTGCCGTTTAACTCGTTCTCCGACAGATCCAGTTCAATGACGCGACCGTTTCGGTCCGTTGTGACGCCGTGCCAGGAGTCGAGCGACGCATTGGAGAGCCAGTTCCTGTTGTTCGTCCAGTTGTCGCCGTCGGTATCCTGGTAGAGTGCCTCTAGCGCGTCCCTCTCTGCATCTTTGGACGTGGCGATAGGTGACGATGCATAGACTGTAGGGCCGCTCAGCCCAGCGATCAAGGAACACACAGCAATTGTGGCAATCAGGACTCTGAAAAATGCCTTCATGACATCCCTCCTGCTTGCTGAATTGACTAACAGGTCGAAACACCTGATATTTGTGGAAAGAGGTAGTACGAGGAGCACTGCTTTTCTTATTGTACAAAACTTTTACGAAACCAAGAAATTGGACAGAAAAGACCCGAGTCTCTCAGACCCGGGTCCAAAGTACCGCTATATCCTGGTATCGAAGTCTCTTAGCACGCACCGTTTTGGCGGCTAGAGCTGCTTGATGAGAATCCGTGCAACCGCGACCATCGAAGGCGTCTTACCACTCGTTTCGCTGTCGAGTTCAACCATATCAAGATCGACGACGATTTCGCGGTATGAGTGTGCTTGCGGAATCTGCCTTGGGATAAATGGCTCGAAAACTCTAAGCCACAGACAGGAATCCCCTCAACCGACATCCACGCCGAACGAGCCCCTGACCGCGATCTTATACGCGGTCTTCCCGTCGAGCTCATAGCCGCCGTCGAGGGCGTCGAAGCCTTCGGGCACGCGCTCGAGGGGCAGGACATGGCTGATCATCGCGCCGAAATCGACGTCACTGTTCTGTAGCACCGCCACCGCGCGCGTGAAGTGATGGTAGCGGCTGCCCCATACGCCCTCCAGCCGCAGATTGGGGCGCAGAAAGTGCCGGTGCGGGTTTACCTCGATCGTGCCGACGTCCACGAAGTGTCCGACCTCGACGAAGACACCGTCCTCTTTCACTAACTCCAGCCCTTCGGGGAAGGCGGGCAGAAAACCCGCGGCCTCGATCACGACGTCGGCGCCGGCGCGGCCTGGGGTCATCCCCAGCGCCATCTCCCGGCGCTCATCCGCGTCGGGCACGGACATGATGTCGATTGTCTCGTGCGCGCCCAGTTTGCGGGCAAGCTCCAGGCGACCGGCCGGTCCGCCGATGACGATCAGGCGGCCGGCGCCGCTGATTTTGGCCGCGATGAGACACATCATACCGATCGGGCCGGACCCCTGTACGATGACCGTGTCGCCGATCTTTATGTCGCCGCGCAGGGCGCAGTGCACGCCGACCGTGAACGGTTCGGCCAGGACGCCCACCTGCGGCGGCGCCTCGAACTTGATCATGCACGAATCCGGGTTGGAGAGGTAGATATAGTCGGCGAACCCGCCGCTGAAAGGTTCATCGGCGCTGCGGTAGCCGTAGATCATGCCGCCGTTGCGGGGATGGAAGACAACACGGTCACCCTCTTTGACCGGGGTGCCGTTAAAGTCGGTGGTCAGGCCTTTGCCGAGGGCTTCGATGATGCCGACGTTCTCGTGCCCCAGCATCGTTGCCGGCTCAATCCCCTTCTGCCAGTTGTGAATATCGGTGCCGCAGATGCCGCATAGCTCTTGGCGCAGCAGAACTGTGCCCGGCGCGGGGTCCGGCACGGTGTATTCGCCAATGCTGAACTCTTTCCCTTCTGTTGTAACTGCCAGTCCTACCCTTGTCATCTTTATCTCCTTAAAGGTTCCCTCTGTACTCAGCGCATGGACCCGCGGCCAAGCCAACCACACCCACTCCACGCCCACCGACCGCGGTGGGCTCGAGCAACGGAAACCGCTGCACAACAACGCGGCCGCGTTCTGTGGATTGGCGTGATAGGGCGCTCAGGAGGCTCCAAACGCCCCCCGCACCGCGATCTTGAAAGCCGTCTTTCCGTCCAGCATATAGCCGCTGTCGAGCGCGTCAAAGCCCTCCCGCACCCTCTCCAGAGGAAGGATGTGGCTGATCACAGGCGCGAAGTCGATGCCGCCGCTCTCCATAACCGCTACCGCGCGCACGAAGTGATGGAAGTTGCTGCCGCGAACGCCTTCCAGCCGCAGATTGGGGCGCAGAAAATGCCGGTGCGGGTTTACCGTGACCGTGCCGACATCCACGTAGTGGCCGACCTCGACAAAGACACCGTCCTCCTTCACCAGCTCCAACCCTTCGGGGAAGGCCGGCAGAAAGCCGGCGGCCTCGATCACCGCATCGGCGCCGGCGCGGCCCGGCGTCATCCCCAGCGCAATCTCCCTGCGCTCCTCCGCGTCGGGCACGGCCATAATATCGATCGTCTCGTGCGCGCCCAGTTTGCGGGCAAGCTCCAGGCGGCCGGCAGGACCGCCGATGACGATCAGCCGGCCGGCGCCGCTGATCCTGGCCGCGATCAGGCACATCATGCCGATCGGGCCCGCGCCCTGCACGATGACCGTGTCGCCGATTTTGACTCCGCCGCGCAACGCGGCATGCACGCCGATCGTGAACGGCTCGGCAAAAACGCCCACCTGCGGCGGCGCCTCCGACTTGATTATGCACGAATCCGGGTCGGACAGGTAGATGTAGTCGGCGAACCCGCCGCTAAAGGGCTCTCCCGCGCCGCCGTGACCGGAAGCCATGACAGTGTTGCGGGGATGGAAAACGACACGATCTCCCTCTCTAATCGGGGTGCCGTTATAGTCGGTGGTTACGCCTTTGCCGAGGGCCTCGATCACGCCGACGTTTTCGTGTCCCAGCATCGTTGCCCGCTCGATCCCTTTCTGCCAGTTGTGAAGGTCGGTGCCGCAGATGCCGCCCAGCTCTTGCTGCAGCAGCACCGTGCCCGGCGCGGGGTCCGGCACGGTGTATTCGCCGATGCTGAACTCTTTCCCAACGGTGACAACTGCCTGTCCTGTCCGTGTCATCGAGGACTCCTGTGTGCTTCACGCGCTCAGAGAGATAATCTGCGGCTGGACGACCCGCGTCAGTTCTTCGACCGTCAGCTGCAGCATTGTCCTGTCGTCGCCGCCGCCGGCGTAGACGAACCCGGGGCCAAGGGCCGCGATCGAGCTGTCCAGCAAGACCTGCACAGCGGTGCAGTGGCCGAATGGGGGCACGCCGCCGGCCGGATAACCGAGCAGCTGCAGCACAACATCCGGCGGGGCCAATTTTATGCGCTTGATGCCCACACCGCGCAGATCTGCAAGCGGGCGTTTTTCCACGCGGCGTTCGCCGTGACTGATGACGACGAACGGGGTCGGCGGTGCATCCCGGTCCCCCGGTTTCTGCGCCAGAAACAGCAGCGTTTTGAGGATGCGATCCGGCTCAACGCCGAGGGCTGCGGCGGCAGCCGGCACGGTGGGTGTGTCGCCGATTTCACGCAACAGCTGGGCTTCGATCCCGTTTTCTTCAATAAACCGCTGCAGGTCGTCCGGTGTGCGCATAGGGTTTCCAGTCATTTTTCAGTGCAACTCCTCGTTGGTTGAAATGTACCAGTACCCCAGGGGATACGCAAACGAATCATGGCTGAATCGCGCCGCAAGTGGCGCGCAACTTGCCGTTGTGTTAGCATACTCCGCGACGGTCTCAATTGGGGGTCGCGCCCCCACAGTCTAGTTCTTAGCCTTCTATTTTTTGGTGAACTTCGGCACGCGCAAGAGGTTGCTAAAAGCTGCAAACTGACCACTAAAACTAACCGACGCTATGCCAACCACCTCGATACACGGAACACCCGACTACGCCGAGTTAGATGCGCTAGGGCTGGACCCCTCCGAAGTCATCTACTTTTCGTCGAATATAAACCCGTATGGCCCGCCGGCGTCGGTCGTCGAGGCTGTTCAAGAAGAGATCAGCCGCTCCTTTCTGGCGCGCTACCCGGACAGCCGCAGCCAGCGCCTGCGCGAAAAGATCGGCGCCTACCACGGCCTGCCGGCGGATGCGGTGCTGGTGGGGAACGGCACTGCCGACCTGATCTGGCTGCTGGCCCACGCTTATGGAAACAACCGCCAGGCCGCCATTCTGTCGCCCACTTTCAGTGAGTACGCCGACGGCGTTATCATGGCGGGGGGGCATCCCATCCATCTTGCCCTGCCCGGCTGGCATCGTATCAGACGCCGCAGCTACGCCCCGGGCGGCACGACGCTGGCGCAAACGCGGCAGGCGTTGGAGACGTCCTCGCCCTGGCTGGTCTTTATCTGCAATCCGAACAACCCGACGGGCGAGTACCTTTCACCGGGCGAGTTGCGCTATCTGTGGGAAGGCGCGCCCAATGCCCTCTGGGTCGTTGATGAGGCTTATGCCGAGTTTACTGAAGACCCCTGGAGCGCGGCGCAGTGGGTTATGGGAGGAGGGAATGGCAACTCAGGTCGAGCGCGCGGGCCGGGCTGCGTCGTCCTGCGCTCGATGACGAAGGACTTCGCGCTGGGCGGGTTGCGTCTCGGTTACCTGCTGGCGACGCCGTCTATCGTTGAACGCTTGCAGCAGGTGCAGCCGCCGTGGAGCGTCAACAACGTTGCGCAGCTGGCCGGATTGGTGGCGCTGGATGAGATGCGCTGGCGCGAGGAGACGACCGCGCGTCTGCGCAAAGATGTTTATCAGCTGCAAGAAGATCTGCGCGCCTACGGCTACGCGCCGCTGCCAACGACCGTGAATTATTTCCTGCTGCCGGTGGGGGATGCCAGTTCGATCCGCGACCGGCTGGTAGAGTCGCGGATGTTTGTACGCGACTGTACCTCCTTCGGCCTGCCCGAGCACATACGCATCGCCGCCAGACCGCCGGAGGAAAACGCATCTCTGGTCGAAACCATGTCCAGCTTTGCCCACCTGCCGACTCGACGGCCGGATTAACCAGTAGCCATTGAGCACTGGCCACTGCAGTCATGATTGAAGCCATCACATTTGACTTCTGGGACACAATCGCGATCGACGATTCGGACGAGCCGAAACGCAGCGCTATGGGCCTGCCCAGCAAAGCCAATGCGCGCATTGAGCTGTTCGCGGGGCACGTGACCCAAAGGCACCCGGAGATCGCCTACGAGCAGGCGGTGCAGGCTTATCAACACGCCAATGAAAGTTTCCAGCACGCCTGGCACGAGGAGCAGCATACGCCGGGCATCGCCGCGCGCATGTACGACGCCTACGAATATCTTGGTATGCGGCCAGGGCCGGGCCGGTTCGCCCGCCTCATGCGCGAGGTCGATGAGCTGGTGCGCGAGATCGAAACAATGGAGGTGCGCATCCAACCGGACTTTACGCCGGGCGTGCATGCCGCCCTCGATGAGCTTTCGATGCACTACAAGCTGGGCATCATCTCCGACACGATCCACACAACCGGCCGCGGTCTGCGCTATCTCCTGCAACGTCAGGGGCTGCTGCGCTACTTCAGCTACATGCTCTTTTCCGACGAAATCGGCGTATCCAAACCGGAGCCCGAGGTCTTTCGGCGGGCTGCTCTCGGTCTGGGCGCCGCGCCCTACCAGATTGTCCATATCGGCGACCGCGAAAGCAACGACATCCTCGGCCCGCTGTCGATCGGCATGAACGCCATCCTCTTCACCGGCGTGAAGGACCGCGGCAGCGACTCGACGCAGGCCAATGCCGTCTGCCGCACATACGCCGCGCTGCCAGCCATTGTCCGACGCCTCTCGGCCACAATCAGACCCCTCCAACTCGGTTCGGCCTAGTGGAGCCTTCACTGCACAACGCATACGAGTCCCTGGCCGCCCGCTTCGCAGCGCACTTCCCCGCGCGGCTGCAGGGTCCCCGCACTGTTGGCCGCGAAGCCGAATTCCCCGTAGTCGATCAGGACGGCCGCGCCGTTGATATCGACCGGCTGTGGCCTCTCTTGCTGAAGAGTGAAGATACTACAAAGAGCAATGAGAAGGGTGCTTTCTCTCCTCTCAAGGTCAAACGGGATGCCGTCAATACCGACCTCATCGTGGGCCTTGACGGTGACTCCTACAGCTATGCGCTCGAAGTGGGCAAGGGCACGATCGAGCTAAATGTCGGCCCGTGCGCCACCCTTTTTGAACTGGAGAGCGCCTTCCGCAGCGCGCTGGAGCGGCTGGTGCAGGCCGCCGCGCGGCTGGGGTGGCGGGTGCTGGGGTATGGCGTGCAGCCGCTCAGCCCGCCTACGCGCGCCCTGCTCTCGCCCAAACAGCGCTACGGCGCCATGGCCGACATTATGGGCGCGGACTGGATCTGGTACACCGTCACCGCCAGCGACCAGGCCCACGTCGACGTCAGCCGCGATGAGGCGGTGGGCGTGCTCAATTTCGGCAATCTGATTGCGCCGGTCGTGGTCGCCCTGTGCGCCAATTCGCCGGTAGTGGCCGGTGTACTCACGGACGACTGCTCCGGCCGCGAAGGCCGCATGATCGATGCTCCCTACGGGCAGCGCCACGGCATGATCGACCGCCCTTACGCCGACCTGACCGACTTCGTCGCCCGCCTCAGCAGGCTGCCCGCCCTGCTCGGCCGCGAAGGCGAGCGCCTGCTGCCCGACGGACGTCTCTTCAGCGACGTGCTGCGCGAGGACTATGGAGCTATGCTAAATGAGGGCGCGGTTCTCTCTTCCGGCTGTTTCGACGCTTTTCTGCTGCACGATCACTATATCTGGCACAGCGCCCGCCTGCGCTCCGCTTACGCTACGGTCGAGCTGCGCCCGGCTTGCCAGCAGCCGCCCAACGAACTGATGGCCGCGGCCGTGCTCTATCTGGGGCTGGTGGAAGAACACGAGCAGATCACTGACTATATACAGACCGCGCTGGCGCCGGCTGGTAAAGAGAGCGAGGACTCCACTCCTCTATCGGCCTGCTGGCCGCGCATGAAACAGTACCATGAGCAGGTGATCCGCGCCGGCCTGGCCGCGCCGGAGCCGGTGCCCGGTTTTCTGGCCGAGGTGCTGGCGCTGGTTGAGGCTGGCCTCGCCCGCCGCGGCTACGGTGAGGAGGGCATGCTCGCTCCTTTGTGGCGGCGGTTGGAACGGAGGGAGAATCCGGGTCAGCGGGTGCGGCGGGTTTTCAAGGCGGAGGGGGTGGAGGGGTTGATGGAGGTTGCTGATGTGGAGAGTTTCTTGAAGGAGAAGCGGAGATAGCGGGTGGGCATTTTGATTGGGTTCGCGCGAGTTATGGTAGAGTGGAGTTCCAATATAATGCTACATTCGCTGGCAAACAGGTAATAGCTTGGGCTGGTTTACAGGTCAAGGAGCGTCATCGCTATTTGACCAATGATTTATCTCTTCAAGTTGTCGGTGAACTGCTCCTCTTTATGCCTCAGCTCGTGGTTTGATTTTCAGAGTCAGTCACACTGATTTGGACTGTAGGGGAATGACCCTCTTCCTATGCCGAATGAGGGAACCGGAACAATGAACCCACAAGTGTCGGTATCAAAGACAACTCTATCCGCCTTCTGTCAGGAGCACGGCATCAGACGGCTGGCAGTCTTTGGGTCAGCACTGCGCGATGACTTCGGACCTGACAGCGATATCGACCTGCTCGTCGAGTTCGAGCCGGACCGTATCCCGGGACTGCTGGGTGTCGCCGGTATGGAACTGACGCTATCCGAACTCTTCGCGGGACGGAAAGTCGACCTGCGCACAGCGGAGGACCTGAGTCCCTACTTCCGGCAGGAAGTTCTGGCCAGGGCTCAAGTTCAATATGAGCAGGTATGACAGAATCCGCTTGCGCCACATGATCGAAGCGGCGCGTGAGGCTGTGTCGTTTGCGCACGGCCGGGTGCGGGAGGACCTGGAGACCGACCGCCAGCTGCTCCTGTCGCTGGTCAAGGATATCGAGATCGTTGGCGAAGCCGCGTCCCAGATAACCGACTCGACTCGAAAGGAGTTGGCTGCCATCCCCTGGGCCAGTATTGTCGCAATGCGGAACCGGCTTGTCCACGCCTATTTCAGCATCAACCTCGATATCCTTTGGAAGACCGTACAGAAAGACCTTCCAAGCCTGATCGACCAGCTGGAGCGGGTTGTACCCCCTGAATCCTGCTAAGGCTGACTACAGCGTAAGCAAAGTCTTCAGAATCCACTTCTCGATTGTCCGCCGCGCGACCGGGACCGGTCAGTCCGCGCTTTGGTTCCAGGTTGCGGGCGGAAGCGCGACGGCCTGGCCGCGCCCGAGCCGGCACATGGATTCCTGGCAGAGGTTCTCGCCCGCCGTGGCTACGGCGAGGAGCGCATGATCGCTCCCTTATGGCAACGGCTGGAGCAGGAGGAGAGCCCTGCCCAGCGGGCGCGGCGGTTCTTCACTGAGGAGGGGGTGGAGGGGCTAATAGAGTTTTCTGATGTGGAGAGTTACTTGCGGGAGAGGTAGCGGCAGTCATCTGGCCCGGAAACCTGTTCCCATTTGGGGATGTGCTGCCCCAAGGACAGGTTCATATCGACCACGAGTTTCACGATCATGGAAGGAAAAGCGGAACCTCCCGCTCTTCCAACTTCCATGGCGCATAGGCCAAGCATTGGTCGATATCTTCCCGCTCAAGTCACGGGTAGGCAGCCACGTTCTCCTCGGCTGACCTCCTGGCTGCCAAGAAGCTGACGACGGTTCCAAACCGTCACGCGTAACCCCCGAATACATGCTTTGTCGCCCATGACGGTAGGGTCGAAAGTGATTCTCGAGAATGCTTCCATGCTCTGCCTTTCTGCGTGCGCGTCGTGCATACATCGGCACTCTTATACTTAACTTATGCTCTGATTGTAGCTACGATCCAAGCGAATCGTAACTTTTCGCGGAAAGTGCCCCTGCAGTCACGAGCGCCTGATTGAAGGAAAATGCTTGGCATCATATTCAGAGACCGGTTCACGAGATTTGACAAACTGTGCACTCCACTGTAACATTTGTTCTATTCCTTATCGCTGTATACAGTTTGACGTCCATAAGGTCCGCTACTGAAATCTTCGATTCGTAGACGTACCGTTTGCAACGCCGCATATCGACATCTCATGTTGATATGTATAGCGTTTTCACATTCCCGGCCTTGCTCAAAGGCACGATCTGTACCACGCGTAGGAAGCGGCCTGACATCGGCACATTCAGTCCTGATTGTGGAGAAGAATGGTAGTATGGGCAGAACGGATGATGCGGACAACAACATAAGGAAGGAGCGGTTCTCTTTAGCATATATCAGAGCTGTCGCTGCACACGCAGGTTTTTACACCGATGAGCCACAGGTGGACCGTCGCAGTATAGACGGCATTCTGAGGGCTGATTTTGGAAGAGGGCCCAGAATCGAATTCCAGGCCAAAGCAACTTCCCAAGACATTCTGCGAGAGAACGACTTGGCATTCCCTTTGCCAATCGGGAATTACAGGGACTTGTCACAAGATGCCATGATCCCCCGCATCCTGATCGTTGTTCTTATGCCTCTAGAAAGGGCGCAGTGGCTGAAGCAAACCAGCGGTGAACTTTGTCTGCGTCACTGCGCCTACTGGCTGTCACTAAAAGAACAGCCACCGTTACCCAATACGACCAGCGTTACCGTTCACATTCCTGTTGCCAACATCTTCGGCAGCGAGCAGCTATCTGTTCTGATGGAAAGGGTCGAAAGGGGGGAGTCGGTATGAGAGTTGACATTCGCGACCGGGAGGCGTTGTCTTCACTGTCACTCTTAAGCCTGCGTACTTATCCGAAATCTCGGCAGTGGGTTGACGAGGGCGATTGGGGAAATCGAGCCACCGTTTTTAGCAAGGAACATAAGGGGAGAAGGTGGGAAATCCTCAGTCCATTTCAAGACACATTCGCCGATTTTGCCGAAGCGATTGCCGAAGCGATTGCGGTTCTTGCCACCGTCGAAAACCGATCGCAGCTTGACGTGTTCCATGATCTGGAAGGGACTGGAGCGGATGTCATTCATATGCGCTCACCCAATGGGATGGCTGAGAAGCCGCTCTCTCTTCGCCAGAACGCGGAAATGCTTGACGCCGCCTACGGTATGTTGGCCTCAGCCGCCCGCGCCGCCGAAAAACCCAGCGCGGCCTATCGCGGCAGAGCCAGCTCCAATGTGGCCGACTATCTTGATAATGTGCAACCCCTTCCGGGTTATCATGAAGGATACGACCTGACGTTGCATTCCCCAGTGCCGGCGGGATTCGGTACGCAGACCGACTTCGGTGACGCTTATGCTGCGCCCTTCTCCCGGCGGGCTACGAAACAGTTATCCAAAGCTCTTCACCATGCTTCGAAGGCAATCACCGAAACAGTATCCGGAGATACGCTGGATCCCTTCAGTCAGGTGGTAAAGGAAGGAGTTAGCGCCAATCTTTGCGATTCGGTAGCGGCACTGGCAGAAAACGGGCGGGGAATCGAAATTGCTCTGTTTTGGGCCGGTGTTCGCCCGTCGAACGTCCCGGATTCAAACTACAAGTTTACCGAGACTTCGGCTGGCATCCTGTCAGAGGCGGCCGAATTCCTCCGCCGCAATGATCCCTCTTTTGACGAGCACTTGATTGCCCAAGTTGTCAGACTGGAGAAAGAGCCTGACAATTTCGATGGGAAGGCAGTCCTTTTGACTGTAAGGGACGAGAGACTGTTCCGTATTCAAGTTGAATTTAAGCAGCCTGCCTACGACATGGTGATTCAAGCATTTCGAAATCAGAAGTTCGTCAGCTTGGATGGCGATATACTTCCTACCGGCAATGGATATGAATTGCGAAATCCCCGGAACCTGATATTCGTTGAGAACGATGGGTGATTTTTTGTCAGGTTACTTTAGGCGCGCGCACTAGACAGCACTAAGGGGAAGGGAGCCTATCCCTCTCTCAAGCGCCATCACGCCTCACACACTACGCCATCCCCGTCCACAAATATCCTTCTGCCGCATGACCCCGCTCCACCGGCGTAATGCCGTGTACACTACCCCCTACGCCGCCTCCACGAATACGCGCACATCATAGAAGGTGGCCGACGCGCCCATGTCGGTCTCGTCCTGCGCCGTGAGTTGGTTGACATTGCGGCCGTCGGCGCTGTGCTTGTTCCACCAGATGCCCGGCTAGAGTCGCTCCCCATTCAGGTAATTGCTGACGACATCGTGGCTTGTGTCTTCCAGATTTTCTGCCAAGTTCATGCATGTGCAGTAGACCGGCGTGCTGATCGGACATTCGACATATTTTTGCTTTGTTGTCATCCTCTCAAACCCACCTGCTCTTAATGTCCCAGCAAAAGTCTTAACCCTTATCCAGGAACTTTGCTGATTCCATGAATAAGCCCTCCCCGATCCACGCGTCCCCTTAAGGTTTCGACGCCGCGGTAACAGACACAATGACACAGAGCACGCTCGGCGACCCGGAGGAGCAGGCTGGAAAATCTGTGTTTTCTGTTGTACCTACTCAAGTGATAAAGGTCTCAGATCTGTATATTGGCGGTAGCGCGCCGATTAAGCGTCTGAGAACGATCATTCCGACCCTAGAATCCTGCTTGGGGCAGCCTTAGACATGTGGTACTGTTTTTGCAATTCGTGTTACGCAGTTGGGCATCAAGGCGCATTGGGTCCAACACTTCCCTTCGTTTGTGACGTATTGTAATGATCCCACGCTGCTGAACAGGGCGTGCCCGCTTGCCTTTTCCCTCACCGCCGACATGCCGGTCGCGGTCGTTGCCGCAAATGGACTCAGAAGATTGTCCGAAGTCGAGACGTCCTTGATCACCTGGTCGAGAGCCGCAACGCTCCTGGCAGGTGGCAGCATTGGAGGCTCCTTAAATGAAGATTACCAAGATTGAAACTTTTCGCGTCCGTGTACCGCTGCACCCCGTCAGTTGGCACAGTGCCGACATTGACGGTTTGGGCGGCCCCTGGTGGGATTTTCCAATCGTGCTGCTGCGGATGACCACAGACAGTGGTCTCAGCGGGCTGGGCGAGGCGCCCAAAGGTCTGGCAGAAGCCGCAATCCGTCAGTATGCGCCATTGTTTGACGGGCAGAATCCATTTGAAATGAACTGGCAGAATCTGCCTATCGGCGATCATTGGAGCCCAGAGAGCGGGGCCTATCAAGCCTATGAAATGGCCCTGTACGACCTGGTGGGCAAGGCGCTGGAATTGCCGGTCTACCAGTTGCTCGGCGGCGCCTATCGTGACCGGGTGCGAACGTCTCTTTGCAGTGGGCAGATGTGGCCTGAGGATGCGGCGCAGCGGGCACGGCAGGCCGTGGATTTGGGGTTGGGTGTGCTCAAGATGAAAGCCAAGGTGGGCGATCCCGTGGTCGAGCGCATTGCGGCCATCAACCAGGCAGTTGGCACAGCCGTCAAAGTGACCATCGACCCGATGCAGCACCTGCAACATCCGATACACGTACTTGAGTTGGCCCGCGGGCTGGAGCCGTATCACGATAACATCGAGTGCCTTGAGGATCCCGTCTCGCGCAGCAATTTGGATTGGTACGTTTTGCTGAGGGAGAAGCTGGACCTTCCTCTAGCATTGCACCTGGGCAGTCTTCAAGATGTCGTGAACGCGGTCAAGCGCGAGGCGTGTGATTACCTGAACCTGGGGGGCAGCTTAAACGAGTTCAAGCAGGGCACGGCGATTGCCGAGGCGGCCGGTATGCCTGTCTGGCATGGATCGGGCGCTGGCCTGGGTATCTCGGAGGCGAGCTACCTCCATGCAAGCGCAGCGACCAAGGCGACAACGCTGTCCAGCGATATCGTCGGAGAGTTCCTGCGCGTGGATGATCTCATTGTCCGTCCTCTGGAATTCGAGGACGGATGCGTCAAGGTCCCGCAGCAGCCGGGGCTGGGTGTTGAACTGGATGAGGAGGCGTTGGAGCGATTCGGTGTTCGCGAATCGTGAACGGTGACGGGCGCATCGCACAAAGTTCGACAACTGGGAGGCGCCTCTTCAGCCGACGAGAAAAGCCCTTCTGCATAGAGCTCGGCCCATCGCCTGCTATCCTGTCTATCCACGAATCCCCATAATCCTGGTTCAGACAATATTCGCCCTGAAATCTGGGATGCACCCACTGTGAAAGGGGTGCATCCCAGATTCTTGGGCAGTTGCTGTCCGAATCAAGAATGGTCAGTTATTCGTTTTTTGTGACCCCACCCGTACAAGGAACTTAGATTGGGGAATGGACAGGACTGTTGTAGCACGATTTTCATGTCATCAGCCCTCTCTTCAGTGCCATTCTTGACCAACCCTTCACCGCTGGCACCATGCAGGCTTTCTTCGAAACGTCGTTGGTTGGCGGCAGGCACACTGCCGGACAGGCGCACGGTTGCGAAGAAGACGCGGCGGTGGGTGAGGCATGTTTTTGGACGGGGGCGTTGCGGGGGCGGAGCCCCTGCACAAGGGAGGGCCGAAGGCCCGACCGCCCATATGCAAGCAGAGAGTGACACTGCCTGGCCTGCCGGAGATCGGAACGGGAACTGACCGCGGCCTGGTTGCAACAAGAGTTATAAGAGAGTTCACCCCCATTTTGGGATGCACCCCCGTGAAAGTGCGCTTTACATGCTCTAACCAGGCTGCTATAATACGCACGCTTCTAATGGGAATCTCTAACGAGACTAGGAGTGTGGAATTTCAGTAAGAGCAGGGGAAATGCCAACCTTCCCATTGCAAACTCCTTACTATTGGTTTCAAACTGAATTCACATTAGGACATCTTTCCACTTGCTCTCCTGATACGGCGCCATGCGCCGAACGGGCCATGCAGGAGGGAGTCTAGGTGGACGACGCCGTCTAGCGCCAGATCATGGTCAAGCTTGTGGAACCGGCGCGGCCGGACACGAATATTGAGCAACTTTATGCTAAAGGAGGTCTGTCATGCGACAAACGGGAAAGATTTCGCGGCGACAGTTGATCCAAGGGGCTGGTGGACTTGGCCTGGCGATGCTGGCTGCGGCCTGCGCCCCGGCAGCGCCGGCAGCGCCGGCAGTCGAAGACGAGTCGGCGACGGCAGAGGATGCTGAGCCGGCGCCCGCCGCCCAGCAAGTTCTGACCCTGGCCCAGCCTGAGCCATTCAAGGCGCTGGACCCCCATACGATGGGCACGTTGGTTGACCTGCACTATCATGAAATGAACTTCAGTGGTTTGGTACGGACAGACGCCAACTACAACGTCGTTCCCGAGTTGGCCGAGAGTTGGGAGATCAGCGATGATCTTCTGGATTTCACTTTCCATCTGCGTGAGGGTCTGAAATGGTCCGATGGCAGCCCCTTCAACGCCAAGGACGTGGTTTACAGCCTCAACCGCAATGCGGCTCATGAAGACGCTTCCACCAAGCGTTGGCTGGCTAACATCGTCGGTTATGAAGCCGTGCGCGATGGAGAGGCCGAGGCGATGGAAGGCGTCGTGATTATCGATGATTTCACGGTGGCCATCACGCTCGATCAGGCCGTCGATCTTGTGGCGCGCATGCCCTTCGCCGCCTTCTGGATGGTTCAGCAGGCCAACGTGGAGTCCGATACTCCCGACGACCCGTGGACGCACCGCGCCGTCGGCACAGGTCCTTTTATGATTAAGGAGTTCGTCGAGGGGCAACGGATCGTCTACGAACCGAATCCTCACTATTGGGCCGGCCCGCCACAGTTGGATGAGGTAGTCTGGCTACAGTTGGAGGACAAGCAGACCCAACTCGCGCTCTACGAGAACGATGAGATCGACGTGGTGGAGTTGGATACAGTCAATGTGCCGCGCTTCAAGGATGCCGATGACCCCGAACTGGTAGAGGTCGACATGATCTGGTGGTGGTACACCTGGAAGAAGGTGCTGATTCCGCCCATGGATGACATCAAGGTGCGCCAGGCTTTCAACGCCGCCATTGACCGCACTACCTTGATAGAAACGGTCTTGAAGGGGCTCTACACCGAAGCCCATGGCATTATTCCCACCTCCATGCCTGGGTTTAATCCCAATGTGCAGGACATCCCTTTCGATCCTGACCGGGCCAAGCAACTGATTAGTGAATCCTCCTACGGCGATGTCAGTAACCTGCCGCCCATCAAGTTCTTCCAACCGGGCTGGTCGGGCATCTTCGGCATTGCCCCGCGTTTGATCGTCGCCTTGCAGCAGATGTGGCAGGACAACCTCGGCATCGAGGTGGAGATCAAGGTGGAGGAGTTTGAGTACGAAAGCGCGGAAACGCGAGCGCAGATGGGCATCAACAGCACCACCGCGCGCTTCCCCGATCTGGAGTCTATCGTCTGGGAGATGGCGCATAGCAAATCGCTGAGAAATGCGCCCGAGCTCAACCGTTGGGGATACGGCAACCCGGAGGTGGATGCGCTCTTGGATCAGGCTCGTTACACGCTCGAGCAGAACGAGAAGCATCGGCTCTACCAGGAGGCAGAGCAACTCTACATCACTGACGCCGCCATCATGCCTATCATGTTTAACCGCTTGTTCGTGCTGGTCAAGCCCTGGGTAAAGAACTTCCAGGTCGGGCCAACTGGCACCTACCCCAACACACGCGATGTGGTCATTGAGTCGCGTTAAGAGTTCGAAGATGGGTAGTTCGGAAATCGGAGGAAAGAGATTGGAGATTGCTGAAGCTCGTACTGTCAATCTCCAATCTCTACCGCCCAGGGGGCCACGCAATTGACGCTGTATCTCACACGTCGTCTGCTTGTTTTCATTCCCACCTTCATGGCCATCACGCTGATCACCTACACTCTGGGCTTCTACGGGCCTGGAGACCCGGTCAGAATCAGGTTGGGCGAGAACTGGCACGATGAGGAGGCCTACCTTGCGCTCAAGCACGAACTGGGCCTGGACCGGCCGTTTACAGAACAATTTGCTGACTATCTGTGGGCCGTCTTGCAGGGAGATTTTGGCGAATCCATTTATCGCAGCGATCTCCAAGTGGGCGAAGCCATGGCAAATACTCTCCCTGTTTCGGCGACCCTGGCTTTCGCTTCTTCTCTGGTGATCATTCTGGTAGGCATTCCACTGGGGTTGATCGCCGCACTGAAACACAATACCTGGATCGACTATCTACTGGTCTCCATCACCGTGCTCGGTTCTTCCATCCCCGTGTTCGTCCTCGCACCCATCTTCATGATTGTGCTGGTGTTGAAGCTGAATCTGATCGATAAAATTTACGGTTGGGAGGGCCTATTCAGCCAGAAGATCATTATGCCGGCTCTCATTCTGGCCTTTGGGCCCCTGCTCGGTGTGATGCGATTGACGCGGCAAGGCGTGTTGGAAGTCTTGAATCAGGACTATGTGCGAACAGCGCGGGCCAAAGGATTGTCTGGATGGACCGTTGCCATACGTCACGTCCTTCGCAATGCGATTACACCACTCCTTACCAACATGGGGTTGGTGGTGGCTTTCCTCATTACCGGTTCGATCCTGTTGGAGAGCATCTTTGGCATTCCTGGATTTGGCAGTCTGATCGTCAGATCGCTGCGTCAACGGGATTATCCGATCCTGATGGGAACAACGATTGTAGGCGCCTCGATTATTATGGTTTCCAATTTGATCGTGGATATGGTCTACGTCTATATTGATCCCCGTGTGTCCTACAATTAAGAAGCAGGTTATGGAGCCGACTCCTCAGTTCGATCACTCGGAGAAGTGGGATATTGAAACGCGCAGCCTGTGGGGGGACGCGTTTCGCCGGCTGGTGCGCAGCAAGACTGCGCTTTTGGGCTTAAGTATCTTCTTACTGTTTGTATTTGCCGCGATATTTGGTCTCGCACTCTCACCTTACGATTACCTGCGCCAGGACTTGTATGCGCTGGAGCAGGGACCGAGCCTGGCCCACCCCTTCGGCACCGATGAATTAGGACGAGATTTCCTGACCCGAATAATCGCGGGCGCCCGGACAGCTCTTTTCGTAGGGGTCTTCGTAACGATCCTGCAAGTGGGCAGCGGAGTTCTCATCGGCGCCACCGCAGCCTATCTGGGCGGCTGGGTCGATACCCTGCTTATGTGGACCGTGGACACGATCTTGTCCTTCCCGCACTTCCTGCTGGCGGTCTTCATCAATGCGACGCTGGAAAATCCAATTGAAGAGCTGATGGTAACTCTGGCCGAACGCACCGGTTGGCAATGGGTCAACAACACCGTGTATATCGATTATGTGGTTGTTTTTGGCGCGCTGGCCATGGTGGGTTGGGGGCCGATTGCCCGCTTGGTGCGCGGTCAGATTCTCTCTTTACGGGCGCAGGACTTCATCCTATCGGCCGAAGCGACCGGGGTACAGACCCCTCGCATTGTGCTGCGCCATCTACTACCGAATGCCCTGGGCCCGGTGATTGTGGCTGCCACAGCCGGCTTCGGCTCCATTGTACTGGCCGAGTCGTCTCTCAGCTTTCTGGGCATCGGCATCCAACCGCCTGGCGCGAGCTGGGGCGCCATGATCACCGAGAATCTGGGTGTCTGGCGCGAGAGGCCGCATCTGGTGGCTGTGCCGGGGATAACCCTGTCCATTATCGTGTTTGCCGCCAACTTTCTGGGTGACGGCCTCAACGATGCGCTAAATCCCCAGTCGCGCCATTAGGCTGGGCGCGTTTGAGTACAAGAGCGCCATCTATAGCTGGCTCCAATGCCTAGACCACGAAATGGGAAAAAACAGGTGCGTCCTTGTCCGGACCACACCGGAGCAGATGGTTGGCCCGTCCAGCCAGATCCTTCTTCCTTTATTCAGTTCGTGGGTTCAATCTGGGCCAATCACAGCCGGACTTAGGAATCCTCAAGGGGTGGCACATCCAGAAGGGAACCGTATCTCTCGGCATGCGCGGCGAGCGCAACAAAAACAGCATCGCCGGATGGTCGTATTTCCGCGTGGGAGACGTTGGAGTGGGAGGGGGTAAAGTAGGCGTTGAGATTGGTGTGCAAAGATTCGATATAGATCTTCCGGATGTCCCCAGAACTTAGCTTTACGAACTTCCCGTTCTGGTCGATTCCTTGATAGGTCGTAGTTTCACATATCCTCTGAAGAGCAACCTGATCATCTTCCCCGAAATGGCCCAGCCAATTGACAGATATGGCCGCTTCCGGATGCCGTCCTGACCTGAATGCCCTTGCTTTTACTCTAAATCCTTCTGCTCTCAACCTTCTCCAGCTTCCTCTTCTACAGTACCGGACTATCTGCTCATCATCGGGAAGCGCATCGCCGGGCCGCACCTCACTTCTCGTCATCCATAAACCTTTCGGCAAACATATCTATCGCCTTTTGCGTCTTCACGTGAGACAAACAGCCCTCAAAAGTCAGCCGCCGCTTCCCGCTAGCATACGGCCCAGACAGGATCGACAACGAGTTCAGATAGGACGGGTAGAATCGCAGGACGGCGATGCCATGACCATTGCCCCAATACGCGTCATCGGGATCATTTTCGTCAGCGACCGGAGACAGACGCCATTCCAACTCGACACAGCCGTCGTGATCGGCGTCGATCATCGCGTAGGGCAAACTCGTCGGCCAGGCATAGCTGATGAGAAACCAAGCCCACGATTGCAATGATTGCAGAATGATGCCTGGACTCTCACCCTCTTCCAAGCCCTCCCGCCGCCATTTCAGATAGGCATGGTAATCCTCTACATGACGGGACAGCCCGTTCCGAGCCAGAATATCAAGGACCTCGTCATGCGTCACCGCCGCGAAAATCCTCTCCCGGAGGGCCTCGCGTTCTCTTGGGGACTCATACCTTTTTTTCTGCGATTCTTCCCCTGCCGTTTTGGCAGACGGAAAGGAAAGATCCTTTACCGGGATAGAACGACTCATCACAGTCCTCCAGAAAGCACACTACCCCCTACGCAGCCTCCACGAACACGCGCACGTCATAGAAGGTAGCCGACGCGCCCATGTCGGTCTCGTCCTGCGCCGTGAGCTGGTTGACATTGCGGCCGTCGGCGCTGTGTTTGTTCCACCAGATCCCCGGCGCCAGTACTGTGCCCGCCATGATCTCGTCGGTGACACGGGCGGTCAGGCCGACCTCGCCCAGCTCGTTCCAAACGCGTAGCCAGGCGCCCTCCTCGATGCGGCGGGCGGCTGCGTCCTGTGGATGGATCCACAACAGCGGTTCGCTCTCACGGCCGCGAAAACGCTCCAGATGCGAGAACGACGAGTTAAGGAACGAATGCGCTGGGGGCGAAATACAGGCCAGTGACCGGGGATCCCGCCCCGCTGGCGCGCTGCCATTCGCTCGCTCCTCCGCCTTCGCTTCGCTCTTGGGCGGCGTGTAGGTCGGCAGCGGATCGTAGCCGTCCTGCGTCATGCGTTCGCTGTAGAACTCGCACTTGCCGCTCGGCGTGGGGAAATTGCCGTCGGCGAACGGCAGATAGGGCTGGGGCAGGTTGAGGCGCACGAAGCCCTTTTCCAGCAGCGCGTCCCACGTAACAGTCTCGTAGATAGGATGGTGTTGCGCCTCCACAAAGTTGCGCAGGATCGTCTCGTCGTCCTCGTAAAAGCCGCTGTCGGTGTAGCCCATCGCCTGCGCCAACCCGCGGAAGATCGCGCTGTTGGGCCGCGCCTCCCCCACGGGCGGGATCGCCGGCCGGTTCAGCGCCATGAAATGATGGCCGTACATCCGTTGCAGATCCCAATGCTCCGCCTGCGTGGTGGCAGGCAAGACATAATCGGCGTAGTCGGCGGTGTCCGTCTGGAAATGCTCCAGCACGACCGTGAGCAGATCCTCACGCGCCAGCCCGGCATGGACCGATGACTGGTCCGGCGCTACGGCGGCCGGATTACAATTGTAGACGAACAGCGCCTTCACCGGCGGGCCGGCCGCGTCCGGCGTTGGCTTGCGGTCCAGCGGCCGCGGCGCGTAGTGGGACGCGGCCAGGCGCGTCCGGTCCAGGCTGAGCGCGTCGCCCAGCCGGTTCATATTGATCGTGCGCGGGATGCGTCCGGCCAGCAGGTCGGGCCGCTGCAGCCCGCTCTTTTCCAGGTGGCGCAGCTGCCCGCTGACGCTCAACTGGATACCGCCGCCCTGTTGGCGCCATGCCCCCACCAGCGCCGGCAGACAGGTGATGTTGCGCATTGCCATGCCGCCGCCGTAATGGCGCTGCATGCCGTAGTTGACCCGGATCGCGGCCGGTGTCGTCGTGGCGTAGTCCCGCGCCAGCGCGCGGATCCGCTCCGCCGATATGCCGGTGATCTGGGCCGCCCGCTGCGGCGGCCATTCCTGCACACGTGCGGCCAGCTGCTCGAAACCGACCGTATGCGCGGCCACATAGTCGTGGTCGTGCAGGTCAGCGTTGATAATTTCGTGCATCATTGCCAGCGCGAGGGCGCCGTCGGTCCCAGGGCGGATCGGCAGCCATTCGTCGGCTGCCTTGGCGGTGCGTGTGCGGGCCGGGTCGATGACGATGACGCGCGCGCCCTGCTTGCGCGCCTGCTGGATGAACGGCCACAGATGCAGGTTACTCGTCAGCGTGTTGCTGCCCCAGATCAGGATCAGCCGCGCGTGCGCGTAATCTTCCGGCTCGATCCCCATGGTTGCGCCGATCGTGTAGAGATAGCCTTCGAAGCCGGCCTCAGAGCAGATCGTGTAGGCTAGGCGGCTGGCCCCCATCTGCTGGAAGAAGCGGTCGGACATACAGTGTTGCTGCAGCAAGCCCATCGTGCCGCCGTAGGCATAGGGCAGAACTGCCTCCGGCCCCCATTCGCTGATGACGCCCTGCAGGCGCGTCGCGATCTCGGCCAGCGCCTCGCGCCAGGAGGTGCGCTCGAAACGGCCGCTTCCCTTCGGCCCTACACGTCGCAGCGGGTGCGTCAGCCTGTCGGCGTGGTACACCCGTTCCAGGTAGCGGTCGACTTTGCCGCACAAGGTGCCCTGCGTCACCGGATGATCGGCGTGGCCCCAGATATCGAGCGCCCGCTCGCTTGAGCGGTCCACCGCGATCTGCCAGCTGCACGTATCCGGGCAGTCGTGGGGGCAGGCGCCCGTGACGATGCGGACCGCCGGGTTCTCTTCATAAAGGGCGAGTTTAGTCATGGCAAAGGCTCTACAATAATAGATAACATAGATGGTCAGCGATGGGCCGCTGGTCAGGCTTCGCGTCGAACCGCTGCTAATGGGCCATCAGTGTAGCAGTGAAATCAAGCACAGCGAAATTGGACTATGATGGCCCTGATGGATATGATATGCGTGCTCTGTTGCATACATCGCGTGCAGTGCAGGGCTGTTTATCACCGGCATCACTGCGGACAGCAGGATGCAGCCGGTACCGGCCCCAGGCTTTCGGAGATTTGGCGACGAAAGAACGCGATTCCGGCAGTCATGCAATCTGCACAAACAAACATGGACAATCGTTATTCGTATTGTCCATGAGTGCGCTGTCAGCCGCAGGGTATACTATATCAATTATCGATTCATGGTTTAGTTATGCAGGTATTAACGGACCCCACGTCATCTGTAGAAAGGATTAAGTGAGGAATGAAACTCAACGTATCTTCAATCGCCGATCTAAACAGTGTCATTCAGGACCACAACATTCTGATGGTGGATGTCAAATTCACTGATCTGTACGGCCAGTGGCATCACTTCACAATGCCGGTCGAAGAGTTTGATGCGGATGAAGCGGTCAATGAAGGGCTTGGCTTTGACGGCTCCTCGATTCGCGGCTTCCAGAGCATCGAAAACAGCGACATGGTGCTGCGGTTGGATCCTTCAACCGCGATCATCGACCCGATCTGCGCCATGCCGACGCTGAGCGCGATTTGCAACGTTCATGATCCGCTTACAGGCGAAGCCTACAGCCGCGACCCCCGTAACGTCGCCGGCAAAGCGGTCAGCTACGTCGAATCCTCAGGCATAGCCGACACCATTTTCATCGGGCCGGAAGCCGAGTTTTTCATCTTTGATAGCGTTTCCTACGAAGCGGGCCGCCACGCTGCCGGCTATTATATAGACAGTGTGGAAGCGCTGTGGAATTCCGGTGAGATGGGCGGCGGCCATACGGTCGGCCTCAAGAAAGGTTACTTCCCCGTCTCTCCCTTCGACACGCAGCAGGACCTTCGCTCCGAAATGACGCGCACGATGATCGATGCCGGCATCGACATCGAAGTACATCACCACGAGGTTGGCACCGCGGGCCAGGCTGAGATCGATATGAAGTTCAAGCCGCTCCTGCAGATGGCCGACCAGGTGCAGCTATACAAATACATCATCAAGAACGTCGCCAAGGCGAATGACAAGACCGTCACCTTCATGCCGAAGCCGCTTTACGAGGATAACGGCTCCGGTATGCACACGCACCTGAGCTTGTGGAAAGACGGCACGCCGCTGTTCGCCGGTGACCAGTACGCCGGCCTTAGCGAAATGGCTCTGCACTATACCGGCGGCATCCTGAAACACATCAACGCGCTGCTGGCCTTCTGCGCCCCCCTGACCAACAGCTACCGTCGATTGGTTCCCGGCTATGAGGCCCCGGTGGTCGTGGCCTACTCCGCCCGCAACCGCTCTGCCGCCTGCCGCATTCCGATGTACAGCCATTCGCCGAATAGCAAGCGTATCGAGTTCCGCTGCCCCGACCCGGGCGCGAATCCGTATCTGGCCTTCGCTGCCATGGTGATGGCCGGCATGGACGGCATCAAGAACAAGATCGACCCCGGCGACCCGGCTGAGATAGATCTGTACGAAGAGGACGTCCTTCAGGAGGTTGAGATGGTGAAGGGCAGCCTCGGTGAAGTTCTGGATGCGCTCGAAGAAGACAGCGACTTCCTGCTCGAAGGCGGCGTCTTTACCCCGGACCTGCTGGAAACGTACATCGAGTACAAGCGGTTGGAAGAGGTGGATCCGGTACGCCTGCGCCCGCATCCGCAGGAATTTGTGATGTACTACGGCATTTAGAGTTGCACCGGAGATTTCTGACAACAAAGGGGGCGGCGCGTTGCACTGTGTCTGCCCCCTTTTTCTTTCATTCTTACGGTTGTAAAGTTTTCGGTCGTTGGCCCTTAGAGTCGACCCTCCCTATAGCTGAGAACCGACTTCTGAAAACTATCTGAAAGGGGAAGGCAAACATGCTCTTGGATGCATTTGCAGACGAAAAACTGATGGAGGCGCTGGAACAGATCGACGATACGATCAAGCGGCACAATGTCCGCTTTGTACGTCTGCAGTTCAGCGATATCATGGGCATTGTCAAGCAGGTAACGATCCCCATTGAGCACTGGGACCGTGCAGTCGAAAACGGTGTCTGGTTTGACGGCAGCTCGATTGAGGGGTTCGCCCGTATCGCCGAAAGCGATATGTATCTGGTGCCGGATCTTGAAACTTTCATGCCGATCCCTTGGGAGATGGAGCTGTCCACCGCCCGCGTTGTCTGTGATATCTACACCCCAAACGGTGATCGCTTCGCCGGCGACCCCCGCTTTATCCTGCGCCGGCAGTTGGAGCGGGCCAAAGAGTTGGGTTTTGATTTTAACGTCGGGCCGGAACTGGAATTCTTCCTCTTCCGCCGCCACCCTGATAACAGTCTCTACCCCCTGACCCCCCACGACGAAGCGGGCTATTTCGACGTAAGCTCCGATTCGGCGCATGGCGTGCGCCGCCAGATGGTTGACGCGCTCAATGCCCTGGGCATCAAAGTAGAGGCGTCCCATCATGAGGTCGCCAGCGGGCAGAACGAAATCGACTTCCAGTACAGTCCCGCCCTGGTCGCGGCCGACAATACCATCACCTTACGCACAACGCTCAAGGCGATCGCGCAGAAGAACGGGCTTCACTGTAGCTTCATGCCCAAGCCGATCACTGGTGTAAACGGTTCCGGCATGCACGTTCATCAGAGCCTGTGGAGCCATGGTGAGGATGAAACCTGCATGTACGACGGCGACGATGAGTATGGTCTGAGCAAGACCGCGCTGCACTTTATCGCCGGCCAGCTTGCGCATGCGGCAGCCATCACCCCGATCATCGCGCCCTTGGTGAACAGCTACAAGCGGCTCGTCCCCGGCTATGAGGCGCCGGTCTATGTCTCCTGGGGCCGCACAAACCGCAGCGCGTTGATCCGCATCCCGCGCATCAATCCCAACCGCCCGCAAAGTACCCGCTGCGAGTTGCGCTGCCCCGACCCGAGCGCCAATCCCTACCTCGCTTTCGCGGTCATGCTGGCCGCCGGCCTCGATGGCATAGAACGCAAGCTGGACCCGCCCATGCCGGCCGAAGAGGACCTCTACCAGATGAACGGCGACCGCTCCGGCCTGGAAACGTTGCCGGGCAACCTGGGTGAGGCGCTGGATGCCTTGCGTGAGGACGAGGTCGTGCAGGACGCTCTGGGCCAGCACGTTGTCGAGCGCTATATCGAGGCCAAAAGCCTGGAGTGGGACAGCTATCGCAATTTTGTGACGCAGTGGGAGTTGGATCGCTACATGGGCGTGTATTAGCCGCCAGCGGTGTGTGCGAGACGACGGCGGTTTTGGCCGCAGCCAACGACATCCTCGGCTCCCTGGCAGTGGGCACAAAAGGGACCGGGCACTGGTAGCGGCTCTCGCGATCATTCAGACATAGAAACGACGCAGCCATAGACAGTTCGCGAACATGCGAACTGTCGCGCATTAAGGTCGCGGTCGTCTCGCCCGCAACCGGCATTTGCGGTCCTGCGTGAGGCGAACGAAGGTATTACGCCCTTCTCACTTCTGTGCATTCTTGCCTCGCTATTGGACGGTCGGGCCTTCGGCCGCCACCGCACTTGTCTCCAGCCACAAGCACCTAACCCCAATCCCCTGCTGTTAACCATCCTGCCTCACACGCGCCAGCGCGGTGCATCCCAAATTTTCGGACAGCCGCTGTCTGAATCAGGAATGGCCAGTTATTCGTTTATGGCGGCCCCACCTGTACAAGACACTCAGATTGGGGAATGGACAGGACTGTTGTAGCACAGTTTTCATGCCATCAGCCCTCTTTTTTGGCGCCGTGCTTGACCAACCCTCCACCGCTGGCGCCCTTCAGGCTATCGTCGAAACGTCGTTGGTTGGCGGCGGGCACACTGCCGGACAGGCGCACCGCGGCGAAGAAGGCGCACCGGTCGGGGAGGCATGTTTTTGTAGGGGGGCGTTGCGGGGGCGCAGCCCCTGCACAAGGGAGGCCGTTTGCGGCCGACCGCCCAGAACAGCAGTGGATAGTGAGAAGCGCTTTCGCTCGCTTCATAAAGGATCGTAAATTGATTTTGGCTGAGGTGTTGCGGATTTTCTGGGCCGGCGAAATAGGGGGCTACGAATCGACACAGTAATTTGGGATGCAGCCCCCCAGCGCTGAAAGTAGACAAGCGGAACATTCGCGGGTAGAATGAATGTGAAAAATTGAACTGGAAGAGTGCGTTTGGTCGCCGCTGATTCCATGTGTTGGAACAGCTGGCCGCGGACCAATAAGATAAAGTGCGAGATTAGAGGGAGTCGCTCCCTTCTCGCATTATGTGGATATGTTGAATTCTTGCAGAAATGAAAGTCGCTTCTTACGCTGGGAGCTAACGCTTCCCGGCGTTTTTGTGTTAAACGAAATCCCTGGAGACCGACAGGCAGGAAAGCCGAAAAGCCTGGCGCGCCTCCTGGGACCCCCTGATAAAGGAGAAATCGAATGGAACAAACCGAAATAGCCCCTGTTGAAGCGGACCGTCCGCGCGCGGACGATGCCGCCACAACCCAACTGCGTGTGATTCCGCTGGGAGGCCTTGGTGGAATCGGCAAAAATATGATGCTGCTGGAATCCGGCGAAAACATTCTCATCGTCGACGCCGGCCTGATGTTCCCGGACAGCGACATGCACGGCGTGGATGTCGTGATCCCGGAGACCGAATATCTGCTGGACCGATTGGACTGGATTCGCGGTATCGTGCTGACCCACGGCCATGAGGATCATATCGGCGCGCTGCCCTATCTGATCGACCAGGGGCTGGACGCGCCCGTCTATGCCACCGCGCTGACGAAGGGCCTGCTGCAAGGCAAGTTATCGGAGCATGGCTTGCTGGCCCAGACCGATCTGCATACGGTGACGGAAGATGATGTCATCACGCTGGAGCCGTTCACGATCGAGTTCTTCCATACCTGCCACAGCTTCCCCGACAGCGTTGGCGTTAGTGTCTCCACACCGGCCGGCCGCGTGGTCCTGACCAGCGACTACAAGTTTGACGATACGCCGGTGGACGGCAAGCTGACCGAGGTGGACAAACTGCAGCGCTGGGGCGATGAGGGCGTTCTGCTGCTGCTGGGAGACAGTACAAATATAGAGGCGGAAGGCAGTACCCCCAGCGAGACCAAAGTCGAGGAGACCCTTGACGGCATCTTTTCGCAGGTGGATGGACGGGTGATTCTGGCAACCTTTGCCAGCAACATCAGTCGTGTACAGCAGATTATCAACATTTCGCGCAAGCATGGACGGCGCGTAGGGATGATCGGGCGCTCGATGGTCAACAACGTTAAGATCTCGATCGGTCTTGGCTACCTCGATATCCGGCAGGACGAGCTCTTGACGGCCAAAGAGATGGAAGAGCTGCCCTCGCACAAGGTCACGATCATCGCCACAGGCAGCCAGGGGGAACCGACCAGCGCCATGGTGCGCATGAGCATGGGCGACCAGCGTCAGATCAGTCTGCGCAAAGGCGACACGGTTGTCCTGAGCGCAACACCGATCCCCGGCAACGAGGAGCTGTTCAACCGGACCGTGGACAATCTGTACCGCCGCGGCGCACGCGTCTTCTATCACGAGCTCTCCGACGATGTACACGTCAGCGGTCATGGCGGCAAGGAGGACTACCGCCGGATGCTGGAGCTAGTGCGGCCGCGCTATTTCATCCCGGTGCATGGAGCTTACCGGCATCTGGTACTGCATGGTGAACTGGCGCAGGAGGTCGACATTGCGGCGGAAAATGTCTTCGTCGTCGAAGATGGACAGGTGGTTGAATTCGGCAGGTTCGAGGATGACCACGAAGCGATCGTGGGGCGGTTGGGCGAACATGTCAGCGCCAATCATGTTTTTGTCGACGGGTTGGGTGTCGGCGACATCGGCAGCGTCGTGCTGCGCGATCGGCGCCATCTGGGCAGCGACGGTTTCCTTGTCTGTATTATCGCCTTGGACGAATTCGACGGCTCGATTCTCTACGGGCCGGAAATTATCAGCCGCGGCTTTGTTTATATACGGGACAACGAGGGGCTGATTCTGCGGGCCGAGGAGATCGTGCGAAAAGAGGTCAAGGGCAAGGTGTCGCCTACGACGCTCTCCCGCCGCATCCGCAACGCTTTGGCCTCATTCTGCAGCAATGAAATGGGCCGGCGGCCGATGATCCTGCCGGTAGTGATCCAGGTGTAGACGGCCAGTGACCGGCATTCGCGGCCAGTTGCCCTGGAAACGAATGCACGGTCACCTTAAAGCCTGCTTTCTTTGATGTCGCATGGGTCAGGGCAGGCTTGCAGCGCAGGGAAGACGCCCATCTTGCGAACGTGTAACGCAGTCGAAACGTTGGCGTTTTAAGACGCATTCACATTAATAATCGATTGGTAAAATCCGGGTTCACTGCTATAATGTGCTGGGAACGTTTGTTCTTTCCCCGCGTATAGTATGAGAGACTTTCGGACTTTTATTGGCCAGTGCGGGTGCCCACCGCGAGCCGCGAGCAACTTCTATGGATATGGTAGCCAAACGGCGTACGAAGAAGAAAGCGAACACGCTGAATCAGGTTCTGGACGGGTTGGCGGTGATCGCCCGCGTGGAGATTGTCGGCCTCAGCCTCGTGCTGATTTCGGTATTTACGCTGCTGAGCCTGCTGACCGGCTCGCGCGGCAGTGTCACAGGGCTGTGGATCGATCTGCTGCGCCTCGCCACCGGAGACGGTGTGGCCGGTGTGCCCCTTTTGACAGGCTTCCTCGGCCTGTGGATGGTTCTGCGCGCTATTGACGGGCCAGACCGGCGCACCGCGCAGAGCGGCGGCAAGCGTCAGTCGGGCAGGGAACTGCCCATTTTGCCCTGGCGGATGCCGACCGGCCTACTCCTTATCTTTCTGGCATACATTGCTGCAATTACGTTGTTACTGCCGCCTATGACCCGCGCGGCGCGCGTCCTCGACGGCGGAGCCGGCGGCGCGCTCGGTCTCTTCTTCGCCAATACGCTGGCGGCTGGGCTGCCGGCCTGGGCCGGGTGGATGGTTATCCTTCTGGTCGCCCTGTCGGGGCTGACGCTGCTCACCGGCCGCCGGCTATGGGAGGCACTCTGGGCCACTGGCGGCGCTCTGACTCAGGACATCTGGAATTCTCTGCAAGAGATGTGGCAAGAGGAGCGACACAAGGGCCTCTTCAGCCCCAGAGACGAGGCAAACGAAGAGTGGCGCGAGACACCGCCTCCTCATTCCTCTCCGCATTCCCCCCTTGCGCACGCTGGCCGCGCTGCCGCCGATGAACCGCATACGAAGACGGACGAGCTTGCCGGTTCTGACGGTCAGCCGTCGGTGATCAACGCGGACAAACACCTGAAAAACAGAAGCGGGAAGGTTGAACCGACCTGGGAACTTCCGCAGCTGAGCGACATGTTGGACTTCTGGGACCGGTCGATCGACAGCGACGACCTGATCCGCTACCGGGGGCGGCTGCTGGAGGAGACGTTGGCGCTGTTTGGCGTCCCCGCTGATTTTGAAGGGGTCAACGCCGGCCCCACCGTCACCCAATATCTGATTCGGCCAGGTTATACCGAGCGTACGGTGCGCGGGGAGACCAAGCGCACCAAGGTGAAGGTCAGCAAAATATCCAGCCTGAGCAACGATCTGGCCCTGGCGCTCGCGGCCCGCAACGTGCGGATCGAGGCGCCGATTCCGGGGACAAGCTACGTCGGCATCGAAGTGCCGAATTCGGAAAGCAACAATGTCGGCCTGAAAGAGCTGATGGAGAACGAGGAGTTCGAAACTGTTCTGGCCAGGGGCCGCCTGGCCATCGCTCTGGGCGAGGACGTGCGGGGCAAGCCGGTGGTCACCGACCTGGCGCGGATGCCCCATCTGCTGATCGCGGGCGCAACCGGAACCGGCAAGTCCGTCTGTATCAATTCGATCATCGGCTGTCTGCTGTTGACCCACACGCCGGAAACGCTGCGTCTGCTGATGATCGATCCGAAGATGGTCGAACTGACCGTCTACAACGGCACGCCTCATCTCCTCAGCCCGGTGGTGACCGACGTGGACCGCGCCTCTGGTGTGCTGTTCTGGTGCATCAAAGAGATGGAACGGCGCTACCAACTTCTCAACAAGGCCGGCGTCCGTGATCTGGAACGCTTCAACGCCTACCTGCGTAAACTGGGCGAGGAGATCCTTCCTTACATCGTCGTCATTATCGACGAGATGGCCGATCTGATGATGGCCGCGCCGGAGGAGGTCGAGAAACACGTGATCCGTCTGGCGCAGATGGCCCGCGCGGTCGGCATTCATATGATCATCGCGACCCAGCGCCCGTCGGTTGATGTCATCACCGGCCTGATCAAAGCCAATTTCCCCGCCCGCATCGCTTTTGCCGTGACCAGCCAGATAGACAGCCGGGTGGTGCTGGATGTTCCCGGAGCAGAGAATCTGCTGGGACGGGGCGACATGCTGTTTATGTCGCCTGATGCAAGCAAGCTGGAGCGGCTGCAGGGCGCGTTTCTGGACGACGCCGAGACCAACCGCATCGTTCGCTATTGGGAGAACTTCCACAAGCTGGAGACCTACATCCAGGAACAGGAAAACGGCGGCCCGGGGCAGCCCGAAAGCGAACAGTTCCCACTTCTGACGCCGCACGCCTCACCGATTGAAGAACGAGAGCTGCCTGTCCCGCAGAGCACACCGCAGAAGAGCGGGAGTGAATCTCTGCCACGTCCTGCACAGGATGATGGGCAGGCTCCCCTGCGTGATCAGACGCAGCGTGAGCAGACGCAGAACGGCGACGCCCGCGACGAGCTCTTCGAAGAGGCCGCACAGGTCGTGTCCGAAGCCGGCCGCGGCTCGGTGACGATTTTGCAGCGGAAGTTGCGGGTCGGCTACAACCGCGCCAGCCGCCTGGTAGAGCAGCTGGAAGCAGCCGGCATTCTGGGGCCGGACCGCGGCCGCAGCCAGGGACGAGAGGTCTATCTCCAGACCGCAGGAGAGAGTGAACCGGAGAATAGTGAGGCAGAATCGCTCCCGATTGTCGCTTCTCCTTCCTCAACCGTCGATTCTGACGACGCGACTGTCGACGGCGAGCAGACCGAGCTGCCGCCTCCTGAGGAGGACGACGTCCCGCCCCGCATCTGGATGTGATACGACGTCCAATTCACTTCAGGAGACCTTCCAATGAGCCAGCGTTTACCCCCGACGCGCCCGGCATGGGTATCAGACGAGATATTCCCATTTGAAAGCAACTTCTTCACAACGCCATCCGACCATGAGATGCACTTCGTAGACGAAGGCGCGGGAGAGCCGATCGTTTTCCTGCATGGCAATCCCACCTGGTCTTTCGAGTTTCGGCACCTGGTCAAGGATCTTCGAACCCAGTACCGTTGCATCGCTCCCGACCATATCGGTTTCGGCCTGTCATCTCGCAGCCACCAACACGCCGACTACCGGCCTGAAGCCCATGCCAGTGCGGTCGCTGCTTTGCTCGACCATCTCGACGTGCAGGACGCGACGCTGTACCTGGTGGATTGGGGCGGGCCGATTGGGTTGGACTTCGCGCGCAAGCATCCGGATCGGGTCAGACGGATTGTCATTACCAACACCTGGTGTTGGCCGGTGGCGCGCGATCCGCACTACGTGCTGTTCAGCTTCTTCATGTCGAGTTGGCTTGGGAAATACCTTATCAAGCGCCACAATATGTTTGTGAACAGAGTGCTGCCAATGGCTGTCGCCCAGAAGGAGATTTTGACTGCGCAGGTGATGGCGCACTATCGCAATGCGCAGCCGACGCCGGAGGCGCGTGCTGCCTGTGCCGCGTTTCCGGGGCACATCATCGGCGCGACCGACTGGCTGCAGTCGCTCTGGGATGATCGGGCCGCGTTCACCGCGAAACCGGCGCTGATATTCTGGGGGTTCAAAGACATCGCCTTTCGGGAGAAGGAGCTCAACCGGTGGAAGGCAGAGCTGGCCGACTTTGAGGTGCACGAGTACAAGGATTGCGGACATTTCCTGGCCGAAGAAGCGCCTGACCGCATGCTGCCGGCGTTGCATGCGTTTATGGAGCGGACGTAGTAGGGCGATGGCAGGAATCGTCAAGTTGCCCGCTGTCCGGTAACGACGTATCAGCGCAGTTTCCGGATTTCGGTGGGCGCCCCACAACGAAGAGCTGGCTACGCAAAAAGAATTCGATGAATCGCAAACGGATCGCCGCAACTGTTGTCGGACTGGCCCTCGCGGCCGGCGTCGGGCTGGCTATCCTTTTCTTCACCACCCGCGTGCCGGACGCTGACAGCCTGCCGGATGAGGCCGCGGCGCGGCTTGAACAACTTCAGACTGTCCAGGGACGGCTTCAGCTGGGAAAAGAAGACCAGATGGTTGAGTACGAGTTGTGGGTGCAGCGGCCCCGTCATCTGCGCGCCGAGGCAGAACTGGAGGGTCTGGGTCGCAAGGCCGTCTATATCATGGTCTTCAACGAAGAGGAAGCCTGGATGTACGACCCGCTGCTGGACCTCGCCACCGTTACCGATCGGACAGAAGGATCGCCCGTGGAAAGCACGCGCTTCGGCAGGTCACTGCTGGAAACGATGCCGGATGATGTGTTGGCTGCCCTGCACACGGGTGCTCTGCAGATTGTCGGTGAGGAGCCGGTGGCGGGTCGCAATGCGCTGCGGGTGCAGATGCTGCTGCCGCCGGCGCAGAATCCCCTTGCAGAGGCGGGCGAGCAGCTGACCGTCTGGCTGGACAGAAGTACATACTATCCCCTGGCCATCGAAGGCGATACCGGCTTCCGTATGCGTTTCGACTTCATCAAGTTCGATGAAGCGATCGATCCGCGGACATTCGTCTTTTTCCCGCCACCGGGCGCGAACGTGCGTCGGATCGGTGAGTAACCAGGAGCCGCGCGCGGACGAGCGCGTAGAGATGCCGCGGGGCTTTGCCCGTTTTCGCAATATCCTGGCGGCCTGCATCGCCACCCGGCTGGCAGTCGATACGACGACCCAACTCTTCTTCCCCTACCTGCGGACGGTTGCGCTGGGGCTGGGGATGGATATCGTTGTGCTGGGCCGTCTTGTCAGTCTGCGCAGCCTGGCGGGGCTGAGCGCGCCGCTGTTCGGCAGCGCTGCGGACAACTACGGCTACCGGCGCATCATGCGCTTGTCGCTGCTATTGATAGCGGCGGGCATGTTTCTGCTGGGCAGCGGCGCCGGGGTCTGGTCGGTCGTCGTTGGCATGATCGTGTCGGGGGCGGGGCTGACGGGCTTCCTGCCGACCTGCCAGGCGTATATCAGCGCGCGATTACCGTTTGCGCAGCGGGCGCGGGGCATTGGGATATTGGAATACTCCTGGGCCCTGGCGGGCATAATCGGTCTGCCGCTGATGGGCTTTCTCTTTGGCCGCTTCAGCTGGAGACTCCCGTTCTTCGTGCTGGGCGGGGCGATGCTGGCGGGCTGGGTTTTGATTAGACTTTTGCCGGAAGCAACGGCCGGCGTCCCGGTGATGGACCCCGAAAGGGCGCGGCGTCGGGAAGCGGCCCGAAAGAGGCTCAGGAGCCGCTCTTTCACTCCTCTACTCTCTTCCCTCCCCCCTCTACGCGCGCCGACTATTACAGGTCTCTTCGATCTCGGCCCAAACTGGCGCCCGGCCCTGGCCGTTATCAGCGCAAACGCGCTCTTCTATTTCAGCCAGGTACACATCCTGATTGCGCACGGCGCGTGGCTGGAAACCGAATACGGACTGGTTCCGGAAACGCTGGGCCTGGTGGCTTTTGCGCAGGGCGCGGCGGACCTGTGCGGCAGTGTGCTCGTCTCGTTGATTACGGACCGGGTCGGCAAGAAACGGGCCGTGCAGGCCGGGATGCTGGGATCGCTGCTGGTCTACATGTCGCTGCCGGTTATCAATGTGGGGCTGGCGCCGGTGGTTGCGGCTCTGGTGCTGCTGCGGTTCGTGTTCGAATATGGGATCGTGAGCGCGATCGCCCTGATCAGCGAACAGGCGCCGGACCGGCGGGGCAAGCTGATCTCCCTCTCGGTGGCGCTCAATCTGCTGGGCTCCACGTTCAGCGGCTTTACGGGACCGTGGATGTATACCCGTTTCGGCGTGTGGGGGCTGGGGCCGGTGGCGGCGGTGGGTACCCTTTTTGCGTTTGTCCTGTTGACAGTTTGGGGGCGCGAGTCGGCCTGACGGCTCGCACTGAGATTGGGCACGGGGGCAGATCATGACAGTTCTTTACCGACCTGACGACGGCGTAGCAGGTGACTTCATCCCCTTCTATTGGGAGGGCGACTACCACCTCTTTTACATCAAAGAATACGCAGAAGAGACCGGCCATGGCCCGGGCCGGCCCTGGTATCATCTGGTGACGCGCGACTTTGTCCACTTCGAGGAATGGGGCGAGGCGATCACACATGGGGCCCCTGATGAGCAGGACGTCGATGTTGGCACAGGCTCAGTGATCGCGGGCGACGGCATTTTCTACATCTATTTTACGGGCATCAATCCATCCTTCGCCGGTACCGGCAAGGCGGCGCAGGTGGTGATGCGCGCCACCAGCACTGACCTGCGTACGTGGCATAAGGACCCGGACTTCAAGTTCTTTGCGCCTACAGAGCTTGGATATGAGTTGGACGACTGGCGCGATCCCTTTGTCTTCTGGAACGAGGCGGCCGGGGAATACTGGATGCTGATGACGGCGCGGCGGGATAGCGGACCGGTTCGCAACCGGGGCTGCATCGGCCTGGCGGTCAGCTCCGACCTGGTGAACTGGGAGGGGCGGCCGCCGCTGTGGGCGCCGGATGAGGTCTGGGCGCACCCGTGCCCGGACCTGTTTCGTCACGGCGATCGGTGGTACCTAGTCTACTCGGTCTCGAGGGAGTGGATAGCCACCCATTACCGGATGGCGCACAGCTTGGAGGGGCCTTGGATGTCTGCAGCCGACGATATGTTTGATGGTCTTGTCTACGGCGCAGCCAAGACGGCGGGAGACGGATCGCAGCGCTATACTTTTGGCTGGCTGCCGACGCGCGCCGGCGAGTCCGACGATGGCGACTGGCTGTGGGGCGGCAATCTGGTCGTCCACGAGGTTGTGCCGCAGCCGGACGGGTCGCTGACGGTACGCATACCTGCGACGGTCGCCGGGGCTTTCAGTAGGCAGGCACCGCTTCTGCCGCAACCGGTGCTCGGCAGCTGGGATGTTCAGGGGGAAAGCGCCGCGACATCTGCAATCAGCCGCTACGCGCTGATGACGCTGGGGGAGATGCCGGACGAGTGTCTGATTGAGGCGACTGTGACGTTCGGGCCAGGGTTGATCAACTGCGGCCTGCTGCTGCACGCCAGCGATGATCTGGAGTCCTACTACCAGGTGCGGCTGGAGCCGGCAAGGAACAGGGTCGTGCTGGACCGCTGGTCGCCACAGTTCAGCGTAACCACGACGAATCCGCCCTTAATGCTCGAACGCAGGGTCGAACTGGCGCCGGACAGACCGATTAAGGTGCAGCTGCTGGTCGACGGCACGGCGCTGGTGGTCTATGTCGATGGGCGGGTGGCGCTTTCGGGCCGGATATATGACCGGCGCGAGGGCGCGCTGGGCCTCTTCGCGACCGAGGGCGAGGCCCGGTTTGACGGGATCAGGATGGCAACCAGATAGCTTTCTGCAGCGGGCAACTTGATGGCAACGGTCTTCTTCTTATCCACAGGCGCGACCTTGCGCCGTATTCATGACTAGCCAGCAGCCGCGCGCAGACGAGCCGCGGGGTTTCTCCGAGTTCCACCGTATCCTGGCGGCCTGTGTCGCCACCCGGATCGTCGTCGACACATCGATCCAACTCTTCTACTCTTTCCTGCAGATCATTTCGTTGGGGATGGGCCTGAACGTCGTCATGCTGGGGCGGATGCTGAGCCTGCGCAGCGCGGTGGGGCTGAGCGCGCCGCTGTTCGGCAACACGGCGGATCGGTACGGCTACCTGCGCGTCATGCGCGTGGCCCTTGTACTGGCCGCGGCCGGCACCTTTCTGCTGGGCAGCGGGGGCGGGTTCTGGACGGTGGCGGCCGGGATGGTCCTGTCGGGTGTGGGGTTGACGGGCTTCATTCCGACCGTCCTGGCGTACATCAGCGCGCAGCTGCCCTTTGCGCAGCGGGCGCGCGGCATCGGTATCCTGGAGTACTCGTGGGCCCTGGCGGGGATCTTTGGCCTTTCGCTGATGGGTCTCCTGTTCGATCATTTCAGCTGGCGGCTTCCTTTTCTCGTTCTGGGTGCGGCGATGCTCGGGAGTTGGGCACTGCTCGGCCTGTTGCCGAAGGCGCCCAGAGGTGTAGAGGTCACAGCGGGCACGGACAGCGAAGCGGGCGGGCCGGCGGAGGCGACCGCGGCAGGTGGAGAAGGCGGGGCAGGCAAGGCCGTCGGGAAAGAGAATGTACCGCCTTACACCGCTCGCCTTTCGACCATCACGCCTGGCGCGGTGCGGCGCATCACGGACCTTTTCGATCTCGGTTGGAACTGGCGCTCGGCATACGCGGTCATCGGCGCGAACTGCTTCTTCCTATTCAGCCAGGGCCACGTGATGATTGCGCACGGCGTCTGGCTGCAGAGCGAATACGGCCTGACTGCGTCAGGCTTGGGGCTGGCGGCGCTGGCCCAGGGCGCGGCGGACCTGGCGGGGGCGGTACTGGTCTCGTTGATCACGGACCGGATCGGCAAGAAGCGATCGTTTCAGGCGGGGATTCTCGGTTCGACGCTGTTCTACGGCCTGCTGCCCGTTGTCAATATCGGGCTGTGGCCGGTCATGGTTATGCTGGTGCTGCTGCGTTTTGCGTACGAGTACGGGCTTGTGAGCGCCATCGCGTTGATCAGCGAACAGGCCCCGGACCGGCGGGGCAAATTGATGTCGCTGACGGTGGCGATCAATCTGGTGGGCATTACGTTCACCGGGTTTACGGGGCCGTGGATGTACACTCGCTTCGGCGCGTGGGGGCTGGGGCCGGTGGCGGCCGGTTGTACGCTGGCGGCGTTTGTTCTGGTGACGGTGTGGGGGCGGGAATCAGCGGGAACTGCGGAGGGCAGTGGTTAGTGGTCAGTGGTTAGTGGTCAGTGGTCGGTTGCAAGAAACGTTGTGGGGGCGCGGAACTGCAGGGGGAACTGCGGGGGTTGAGGGGCTGAGACAGCGAGTGGGGGGCAGAGACTGTTGGCTAGACACTTTGCTGGGGAAGAACAGACACGGTGGCGAGCCTAGGGGGGCGTTGCGGGGGCGCAGCCCCTGCACAAGGGAGGGCCGAAGGCCCGACCGCCCAAAGCTGCAGTGGTCGGTGGTTAGTGGATGGAGTAGGTGCAGAGGTTGGCAGGGAGTAGTGATTTGCGCCGTTCAGGTTAGACGTGCCATGATGATTTTGCTTTCTCCATCAGACAGTTTGGGTAGACCGGAGGCCGCTGCACGGGCGGCTGTGGTTGGCCCGCACACACGGTACTGAGGAATCTTGACATGAACATTATCTATTTGCATTCGCACGACACGGGCCGGTATCTGCAGCCGTACGGCCATGCGGTGCCTGCGCCCAATTTGCAGCGGCTGGCGGAGGAGGGCGTTCTGTTCCGGCGGGCGTTCAGCGCGGCGCCGACGTGCTCGCCGAGCCGGGCCTGTCTGCTGACGGGCCAGAGCTCGCATTCCTGCGGGCAGCTGGGGCTGGCCAACCGGGACTTTTTCCTGCAGCATCCGGAACGGCACCTGGCAAACTTTCTGCGCGGCCACGGCTACAGCACCGCTCTGTGCGGCTTTCAACACCTGACGCTCGATTCGCGTGCGCTGGGCTACGAGTGGATCGCCGAGGCCGACCCGCCCGGGTCGCGGGGGCCGGAGTACAGAACGGAGGCTGCGGTCGAGTTCATCAACCGGGGGCATGACCGGCCCTTCTTCCTGACGGTGGGTTATTCCGAGACCCATCGCGTCTTTCCGGAGCCGAGCGAGGAGGAGGACGAGCGCTATACGCTGCCGCCGGCGCCGCTGCCCGATACGCCGGAGACCCGCTACGATATGGCCTCCTACAAGCGCATGGCCAAGATCCTGGACGACCAGGTCGGGATCGTTCTGGAGGCGCTGGAAAAAGCGGGACTGGCCGAGGATACGCTGTTCATCTACACGACCGACCACGGGCTGGCTTTCCCCGGCATGAAGTGCACGCTGACCGATCACGGTTTCGGCGTTTCGCTGATCGTGCGCGGACCACACGGCTTTAGCGGCGGCAAGGTCGTGGACGGCATGGTTTCGCAGATCGACATTTACCCGACGCTGTGCGAGCTGCTGAACGTGGAGCGGCCGGCGTGGCTGCAAGGGCGCTCTGTTGTGCCGTTGGTGACGGGTACGGCGGATGAGATCAATGAGGAGATTTACGGGGAGGTGAGCTATCACGCGGGCTATGAGCCGAAACGGGCGGTGCGCACGCAGCGCTGGAAGTACATCCGGCGTTTTGATCAGTGGGCGACGACGACGATGCCGAATATCGATAACGGGCCGAGCAAGCAGTATCTGATGGACAACGGCCTGGCCGAGCGCAGGGTGCATGAGGAGGCGCTCTACGATCTGATCTATGATCCGAACGAAGCCTGCAACCTGGTGAACGATCCTGCATACGCCGAGCCGCTGGCGGAGATGCGCGGCCGGCTGTCGGCATGGATGGAGCGAACCGATGACCCGCTGTTGCGGGGCCCTGTGCCAATGCCGGAGGGGGCTTACGTGGACAGCCCGGGCGACGCCCACCCGGGTGTTTCGGAACGCGACTCGGTCAGCCGGTGGCTGCGGCGGGAGAAGCTGGATATTCGGGGATAGTGGTCAGTGGCCGGTAGCTGACAGTAGGTGCAGCTACCGGCCACAGGAATCATTTTTCGCCGAGGGCGAATACCAGCGCCTCGACGAGGAGATCGATTTCGGACTCGGTCGCCACGAGCGGCGGGGCTACGATCAGGATGTTGCCGAGGCCGGGAACGGTGTTGCCGTTGCGTCCGAGGATGACGCCGGCCTGCTTGCAGCGGCCCAGGACCGCCAGCACTTCGGCGTCGTCGAGGGGCTGTTTGGACTCCTTGTCGGCCACAAGTTCGAGGCCCAGGAGCAGCCCGCGGCCGCGCGCTTCGCCCACCCACGGGTGCGTTGACAGATTCTCCAGCTGCGCCAGCGCGTAGTCCCCCACGCTGCGGGCTTTCTCCACCAGACCTTCTTCTTCCACGATCTGAAGATTGCGCAGGCCGACGGCGGTGCTGACGGGATGGCCGCCGAAGGTGTTGATGTGGCGGAAGTGGCTCAGGTCGCCGGCCTCGCCCATGAAGGCGTCGAAGATGTACTCTTGCACGGCGGTCGCGGCGAGGGGCATGTAGCCGCTCGAAAGCCCTTTTGCCATGGTGATAATGTCCGGCTTTACCTGCCAGTGGTCGTGGCCGAAGAGTTTGCCGGTGCGGCCATAGCCGGAGACGACTTCGTCGAAGATGAGGAGTACGCCGTACTCGTCGCAGATTTCGCGCACGCGCGGCAGGTATTCGTCGGGCGGGACCAGGACGCCGCCGCCGGAGATGATCGGCTCCATCAGGACTGCGGCGACGGTCTCCGGCCCCTCGTAGATGATGGTCTCCTCGATCGCCTGGGCGCAGGCGATGCCGTGCTCGGCCGGGGTGAGTTTGGGGTGGGCGCGGTAGGGATAGGGCGGCGGGACGTGGATGAAGCCGGGCGCCATCGGCCCGTATCCGATCTTGCGCTCGGCCTGGCCGGTGGCGCTCATCGCGGCGAGCGTGTTGCCGTGGTAGGCGCGGTGGCGGGAGATGATCTTGTAGCGGGTGGCGCCGCCGGGTTTGCCGGACTGCAGGTGGTACTGGCGGGCGAGCTTGAAGGCGGCTTCGTTGGCTTCGGAGCCGCTGGAGGAGAAATAGACGCGGCCGGGCCAGCCGAGCATTTCCAGAATCTTGTCGGCAAGCTGCGCGCCGGGTGCGTGGGTCATGGTGGGGGCGAGATAGGGGAGCTCGGTCATCTGGGCGGCGGCGGTTTCGGCGAGTTCGGTGCGGCCGTAGCCGATGTTGACACACCAGAGGCCGGCCATGGCGTCGAGGTAGCGGCGGCCCTGGTCATCTTCCAGGTAGCAGCCATCGCCGCGCACGATGAGCGTAGGCGGGGTGTCGGCCAGCGGTTTGTGCTGGGTGAGGGGATGCCAGAGGGCGCGTACGTCGAGTTCGGAGATGGAAGGGGCAACGGTCATTTTTGTTCTCGCTTCTTCGGTGGAGTTGGTGTCGTTTATGGTGGGATGATACCAGCATCTGGCGATCCGGTCTACAAAGCGCCTTAGGCTTTTCTTCCGCATGCCCTGCACAGTTGAATGAAGCCGAACAGGCGCCGGAACTACGGTTCAGACAGTGCAGCCAATGCCGTGTATCTTCGCAATAGATATGATAGAATGCGGACAGATGCACTTGCCAGTTGAGGATCGTTCAGTTCTTAGTGGAGGATCTCACAAGCATGAACTGACCATTGAAAGCGATAGGACGGGAGTCGAAAATGGTACCTGCACAGATACAATTGACAGAAAGTCAGGCACGAAGTCTGGAGCGGATAGCCGCGGAAAAGGAAACAACCGTAACTGAACTGATCCACCAAAGTATCGATGACATGATTCGACACCGTAAGGATATTGATGGCGGCAAACAGATCGATGCCGAACGAGAGGAGCGCAGGCGGCGCGCTCTTTCCGTTGTCGGGGCGTTCTCCAGCGGTGTGGACGATCTTTCCGTCAATCACGATCTGTATCTGGCTGAAGCATATGCTAACGCAGACGGCGATGAGTAATGGTATTGGTCGATACCTCCGCGTTAATAGCGTTGCTTGATAGAGAAGACCGGTATCATGACGACGCAACTCTGGTTTGGAGGCGTCTCGTCTTACAAGATGAGCCGGTTATCTGTACAAACTACGTAGTTGTGGAAGCAATCGCACTCGTTCAGAGGCGCCTCGGCTTAGCGGCAGTGCGCCGCCTTTTGCAGGATCTGATTCCTTGGTTATCAATTGAATGGGTGCAGCCCGATATCCACGAAGTGGCTGTCTCAGCGCTTTTGACCGCGAACCGCCGTGGTCTTAGTTTTGTCGACTGCGTTAGCTTTGAAGTAGCACGTAGGAAGCGAGTCAGTGCGATATTTGCTTATGACCGCGATTTTGTTAAGCACGGTTTTACTCCCATAAATTAGCCACAAATCCCATTTCAGGAGGAAGAAATGACTGAGGATACCATCCGCGTCGGCGTTGTCGGCGCAGGCGCGAACACGCGTGACCGGCACATTCCGGGCCTGCAGGCGATTGACGGCGTCGAGATCGTCGCGGTCTGCAATCGCAGCCAGGAGTCGGGCGAACGGGCCGCGAAGCGGTTCGGCATCGGGCGGGTTTGCACCAACTGGCAGGATGTTGTGGAAGCGCCGGACGTGGACGCGGTTGTGATCGGCACGTGGCCGTACATGCACCGTCTCCTCACGGTGGCGGCGCTGGAGGCGGATAAGCACGTAATGTGCGAGGCGCGCATGGCGATGAACGCGTCGGAGGCCCACTGTATGTATGAAGCGCTGCGCAGCCGGCCGCACCTGGTGGCGCAGATCGTGCCGTCACCGTTCAGCCTGCGCGTGGACCGCACGATCCAGCGGTTGATTCGCGACGGCTGGCTGGGTGATGTGCTGGTGGTGGACATCCACGCGGGCGGCGCCTTCATCGACGAGGACAATACGATGCACTGGCGTCACAACATGGACTTCAGCGGGCTGAACGTAATGTCGATGGGCATCTGGTATGAAGCGATGTTGCGCTGGGTCGGCGAGGCGACCAGTGTTTTTGCCAAGGGCAAGACGTTCACGCCGATGCGTCAGGATGAGCAGGGGCGCGTGATCGGCGTACGCATCCCCGATCATATCGACATTGTCGCGGACCTGGCGTGCGGCGGGCAGGCCCATATTCAGGTCAGCAACGTCACCGGCTTGGGCGAGACGTCCTCGGCGACGATTTATGGCAGCGAAGGCACGTTGCATTTCGACGGCAGTGCGCTGACGGGCGGACGCCGCGGCGACAGCGGCCTGAGCGAGATCGAGGTGCCGGACGACGAGGCGGGCGGCTGGCGCGTGGAGGAGGAGTTCATCAGCGCGATTCGCGGGCAGGAGGAGATCACCCATACCGATTTCGCTACGGGTGTGAAGTACATGGAATTCACCGAGGCGGTCCATCGCAGCCGGCGCAGCGGCGCCGCGGTGAGCCTGCCGCTGCTGTAAAGGCTGTGGCCCAGAGAGCGCCCCACAACTGACCACTGGGCACTGATCACTGGCCGCTAAAACAGGGGGAGACCGATGAAACGATACGGAATGGTCATTCGCGTCAGACCGGAGTTGGAGGATGCTTACGTACATCTGCACGCCAACACCTGGCCTGAAGTCCTCCAGCGCATCAGCGACTGCAATATGCGCAACTACACTATCTTCATGCGCGACGGTTACCTGTTCGCCTATTACGAGTATGTGGGCGACGACTACGAGGCCGACATGGCGAAGATGGCGGCCGACCCGGTGACGCAGGCGTGGTGGAAGCTGACCGACCCGTGCCAGGAGCCGGTGGAGAGCGCGGCGGAGGGCGAGCGCTGGGCGGAGATGGAGGAGGTATTCCATCATGACTGAGCGCGGGCGCTATGTGGATACGCACGTGCATTTCTGGGACAGCTCGGTGATCGACTATCCGTGGCTGGCCGGCGCACCGGCTATCTCGCATCCGCATCTGCCTGATGACCTGGAGCGGGCGCGCGCGGGTGTCTCGCTGGAGCTGGCCGCGATCGTCTTCGAGGAGGCCGACTGTCTGCCGGCGCACGCGCTGCGAGAGGCGCAGTGGGTGACCGAACTGGCACAGGCGGAACCGCGCATACGCGGCATCGTCGCGAGCGCGGCTCTGGAGGACGGTGAAGGCGCCCGGCCCCTGCTGCAGGCGCTGGCCGAACTGCCGCTGGTCAAGGGCATTCGCCGTCTGATCCAGGACGAGCCGCTGGGCTTCTGTACTGCGCCGGACTTTGTGCGGGGCGTGCAGATGCTGCCCGAATACGGTTTCAGTTTCGACCTTTGTATCTACCATCCGCAGATGGGGGATGTGCTCGAACTGGTGGGGCAGTGCCCGGATGTCTCCTTCCTGCTCGATCATATCGGCAAGCCGGGGATCGCAGCCGGCATTATGCAGCCGTGGAAGGACCAGTTGCGCGAGCTGGCCAGCCGGCCGGATATCCACTGCAAGCTCTCCGGCGTAACGACGGAGGCGGACCATCAGAACTGGAACCGGGATGAGCTGCGGCCCTACATCGAGCACGTGCTTGACTGTTTCGGCCCGGACCGGGTGGTCTTCGGCTCCGACTGGCCGGTGGTCGACATGGCCGCCGACTATCGCACCTGGTTTGATATCGTCCAGGACAGCATCAGCCATTTGAGCGCGCAGGACCAGCAGAAGATCATGCACGACAACGGCGTGCGCTTTTACCGGCTGTAAGGCAGTGGTCGGTGATCAGAAACGACGCGGCGGTGCAGACACTGTTGGGTAGACACGTTACTGGGGAAGAATGAACACGGTGGGGGAGCCAGAGGGGGGCGTTGCGGGGGGGCACCCCCCGCACAAGGGAGGCCGCTTGCGGCCGACCGCCCAGATGACCGACAACACCTGGCGACGCCTGCACAGTATCACGATTTGAGACGGTCTCATGGAAGTGTCAACATAACCTTGTAAGAGAAACGCAAAATAACTGCGAGGAGTGATTCATGGCCTATACACCCAAACCGGAAAATAAGTTCAGCTTCGGTCTGTGGACCGTCGGCAATATTGGGCGCGACCCCTTCGGCGACCCTGTGCGGGAGGTGCGCTCACCGGTGCAACTGGTCCAGCTGCTGGGGGAGGTCGGCGCCTGGGGCGTCAACTTCCATGACAACGACCTGGTCCCGATCGACGCGACTGCAGCGGAGCGCGACCGGATCGTGCGCGACTTCAAGAAGGCGCTGGACGAGCATGGCCTCGTCGTGCCGATGGCGACGACGAATCTCTTTACGCACCCGGCTTTTCGGGACGGCGCCTTCACCAGCACCGACCCGGAGGTACGGGCGTATGCGCTGCAGAAGACGATGGCAGCCATCGACCTGGGGGTTGAGTGCGGGGCCAACACGTATGTCTTCTGGGGCGGGCGCGAAGGCACCGAGACGGATGCGAGCAAGAGTGCTGCCGATACGGGCAAATGGTTCCAGGAGGCGCTCAACTTCCTGTGTGAGTATGTGATGGACCAGGGGTATGACTTGCGCTTTGCGCTGGAGCCGAAGCCGAACGAGCCGCGCGGCGACATCTATTTGGCGACGGTTGGGCACATGCTGGCGTTCATTGAGACGCTCGATCATCCGGAAATGATCGGCGTGAATCCGGAGGTGGCGCACGAGCATATGGCGGGGCTGAACTTCACGCATGCGGTGGCTCAGGCGTGGAACGCGGGCAAGCTGTTCCACATCGACCTCAACGATCAGAATCTGGGCCGCTACGATCAGGACTTCCGCTTCGGCAGCCATAACATCAAGCAGGCATTCTTCCTGGTCAAGTTCCTGGAAGACGTGGGTTACGATAACCCGCGGCACTTTGACGCCCACGCCTACCGTTCCTCCGACTACGAGGACGTCAAGGCGTTTGCCAGCGGCTGTATGCGCACCTACCTGATCCTGAAGGAGAAGGCCGAGCAGCTGCGCGAGCACGAAGAGATCCAGGCGTTGCTGGCACAGATCAACGCCGATGACGGCTCGATGGACGGTTTCAGGGGTGGTTATTCCTCAGAGAAGGCGGCGGGCCTAAAGGCGCATGCCTTTGACCGCGACGAGCTTGGCCGGCGCGGCAAGCCGTATGAGCGGTTGGACCAGCTGGTGGTTGAGCTGTTGCTCGGGGTGTGAACGGCAGTTTTTGGTTTCTGGTTTTTAGTTTTTAGGTAACTACTAAGCCACAGTACTTGACCAGCCAGTCATCCTTGGAACCATTCAGGCTCTTGGTGACGTAACTGGTGTACAGCCGCCGCCATGCTCGCCAGCCGACACGTTGCGAAGAATGCACACGGTCGGTGAGAGATGGTTTTGTAGGGGGGCGTTGCGGGGGCGCAGCCCCTGCACAAGGGAGGGCCGAAGGCCCGACCGCCCAGAACTGCAGTGGTCAGTGGTCAGAGACTGCGGCGATTGATTGAGGATAGGTGTGAAGAGAAGTGAGGAGGGAGTCGCCTTTGCTCGCCTCATTCAGGATCGCAAACTGATTGTGGCTGAGTAGTTACGTTCTTAGTAACACCATTGCCTGCAAGCAGTTCACGGAAAGCCAAGAACTGAGTACTGAATACTATCAAAAAGGGGCGCTGGAAAAATGTATTTGATCGGCATCGACTCTTCCACGACGGCTACGAAGTCCCTGATCATCGACGCTGACGGCGAAATCGTGGCGGTGGCGGCAGCAGAGTACCCGTTCGAGACGCCACATCCGCTGTGGAGCGAGCAGCATCCTGACCTGTGGTGGGACGGAACGGTGCAGAGCATGCGGGCGGCGCTGGAGCAGTCCGGTATCGACCCGGCGGAGGTTGGGGCGGTCGGGGTGAGCGGGCAGATGCACGGGCTGGTGCTGTTGGACGAAGAGGGCGAGCCGCTGCGGCCGGCCATTCTGTGGAACGACCAGCGCACCGGCAAACAGTGCGATGATATGCGCCTGTGGCTGGGCAAAGAGAATCTTGTGCGCATAACAGGCAACGACGCGCTGGCGGGCTTCACCGCGCCGAAGATTCTGTGGGTGAAGGAGAACGAGCCGGAGATCTACAGCCGCGTCCGTCAGATCCTTCTGCCCAAGGATTATGTGCGTTACAAGCTGACCGGCGACTTCGCCACCGACAAGGCGGGCGCGGGCGGCACATCGCTGCTGGAGCTGGCGACGCGGGACTGGTCGCCGACGGTTCTGGCCGCACTCGAGATTCCGCCCCAGTTTCTGCCTCCCACGCACGAGGGCACGCAGGTGACGGGTGTCATATCGGCGGAGGCGGCGGAGGCGACGGGTCTGCGCGCGGGCACGCCGGTGGTCGGGGGCGGGGGCGACCAGTCGGTGCAGGCTGTGGGCGTGGGCGCGATCGAGGAGGGGATTGTGGCGCTGACGTTGGGCACGTCGGGCGTCGTCTTCGCGACCGCAAACGAGCCTTTTTACGAACCGGAGGGGCGCCTGCACGCGTTCCCCCATGCGCTGCCGGGCAAGTGGCATCTGATGGGGGTGATGCTTTCGGCGGCGGGCAGTTTGCGCTGGCACCGGGATACGCTGGCGCCGGGCGTGGAGTTCGACGGCCTGGTGGCGCCGGCGGAAGAGGTGCCGATCGGCAGCGAGGGGCTACTGTTTCTGCCCTATCTGACGGGAGAGCGGACGCCGCACCCGGACCCTTTCGCGCGCGGCGCGTTTGTGGGGCTGACGGTCCGCCACGGGTTGCCGCATATGACGCGGGCGGTGCTGGAAGGCGTGGCCTTTGGCCTGCGCGACAGTTTCGCGCTGATGCAGGGCGTCGGTCTTGGCGAAATCCGCCAGGTGCGGGTGAGCGGGGGCGGCGCGCGCAGCCGGCTGTGGCGGCAGATCCTGGCGGATGTGATGGGCAGCGAGCTGGTGACGGTCAACACGACCGAGGGCGGGGCCTACGGCGCGGCGCTGCTGGCGGGTGTGGGCGCGGGCGTCTGGCCCGATGGCGAGAGCGCGTGCGCGGCGACCATCCGCGTGACCGGCTCGACCACGCCCAACGCGGACGCAACGGCCGCTTACGATAACTTCTACGAACTCTACCAGGGCCTCTACCCGGCGCTCCGAGCAACGTTCGATGGTGTGCGCCAGAACGAGGAGTGAGAATTGATGGATAGGGAGCGGGGCGTGGTGGTTGTTCTCTCTCCTCTTCACTCTCTTCTCCAGATTTGAGGAGATGCTGTGCGCGCACAGTTGCTCTACGCTGTATACGTTCCTACCTTTATTCTCGCCTTTTGCCAGGGGATGCTGGCGCTGCTGCTGCCGGTATACGTTATTGATCTGGGGCTGTCGTTCAGCCTGATCGGTCTTGTGCTGGCCGGCTACGGCATCGGTACGCTGATCGGAGACCTGCCGGCCGGGGGAATCCAGGACCGCATCGGCAACCGCCGTTCGATGACGATCGGTATCTGCGTGATGGGGCTGGGGATGCTGGCCCTGAGCCAGTCCGAACGCGTTGTCATGCTGGTGTTGTGCGGGATCTCGATCGGGGCCGGTGCGGCGTTGTGGAACGTCTCCCGCCATGCGTACCTGGCCAACAATACGCTCAACGCAAGTCGCGGGCGGGCGATCTCGATCTTCGGCGGCGTGAACCGGATCGGCATGTTCGCCGGCCCGATTACCGGCGGATATCTGAGCGCGGAGGCGGGTATGCAGACCGCGTTTGCCTTCTGCGGCGTTATCGCGCTGCTGGCGTTGATCTTCCCCTTCCTGTTTGTGCGCGACGGCCAGGGCGAGCTGCCGCCTGAACAGCGGACGTCGATGGCCCGCTCCTACCGGCATCTGCTCTCCTATCTGCGCCACAATGGCTGGCTTGTGACGCCGGCCGGCTTCGGCATGATTTGCGCGCAGACAATCCGCGCGGGCCGGCAGACTATCATTCCACTCTACGCGGCGACGGTCCTGGGTCTGGACGTAGACAAAATCGGCCTGGTGATGGGGATCGCGGCGGCGGTGGATATGTCGATGTTTTATCCGGCGGGCTATGTGATGGACCGCTTCGGGCGCAAGTTCGCTTACGTACCTTCCTTCCTGTTACAGGCTCTGGGCATGGCCCTTATTCCGCTTACGGGATCCTTTGCGGCGCTGCTGGCGGTTACATCGCTGATCGGTTTCGGCAACGGGCTTGGCTCGGGGACGATGCTGACGCTGGGGGCAGACTTGGCGCCGCCGAAGGGTGAGGGCATGGGCGCGTTTCTGGGGCTGTGGCGGCTGATAGGCGATACCGGGCACACCAGCGCGCCCATAATCGTCGGCACGATTGCTGACGCACTGAGTCTGGTGCCGTCTATTTATGTGATCGCCATCATCGGGTTGGGATCTGGCTCGATTTTGGGGTTATTTGTGCCGGAGACGTTGAAGAAGCCGTCGGCGGTGGGCGCGGAGCCGGCTGCTTCGGGGTAGGGGGCAGTGGATGATGCCGCTCTTGGGGTCAGGGTCAGTTGTCAACTGTTTGCGTGCTTCGCGTAAGGGGCTCAGTGTATTTTACTTCGCTACACACCAGGAAGAACATGAGTGGACATTGTTCTAAAGGCTGAGGCACCCCCACTGCGTCGAGATACGTCAGGGGGGCTTCGGATCGGCAACTCTCGCGTCTTGCTCGAACTGGTGATTCACGCTTTTGAAGAAGGTGCCACGCCCGAGACTATCGCGCAACGCTACCCGGCTGCGACGTTCGCGGACATTTATAGTGTGCTTGCCTACTACTTACGCCATCAGGAAGAGATCAACGTATATCTGGTAGAACGCGAAAAGAAGGCAGAAGGGGTGCGCGACCGCATCGAAAGCGGGCAGCAGGACTTGGCAGAGTTGCGGAAGCGTCTGCTTGCACGTCGGGGCACCATTGCCTGAGTTGTTTGTCTACCTATGCGGGTTGGCGGGATTCTTGAAGTGAAGGACGCCTCATCGGCTGGAAACGCCAGTAGCTGAGCGAACGCCACAACCACTCGAAGGGCCCGAAGCGGTAGTAGCGCAGCCACAGCGGTGAGATCACCAGTTGGACCACCCAGATCGCGACGACAATGCCGATCTGCCCCACCCGCTCGACCGAGCCGAACAGCCCCAGACCGTGGCCGTAGAATACGGCAGTGGCCAGGATCGTCTGCAGCAGATAGTTTGTCAGCGCGGTCCGCCCTACCGCGGCCAGCGCGTTCTGCAGCCAGGGAAGTGCGCGCGACTGGGCGAACAGCATCAGCAGGCCGATGTAGGCGGCGCTGACGAAAAGGCTGCCCCAGTAGTTTGCCTGTGCGCCGAGTCCGAACTGCGAAAACTCCATCGTCCAATTGTGAGCAAAGTTCTGGATAACACCCACGCTCACGACCGGCAGGCCGATGGCAAGTCCGAGGATAACCATGCCGAAATAGAAGCGGCGCGAGTATCTGCCTGTCAGCACGCCCCACCGGAAGAGAGCCATCCCCATCAGCATCAGGCCGCCGGCGCGCCAGAGCCCCCAGAACAGCAACCCGACCGTCTGAAATTCTACGCTTCTGGGCACGCGGGCGTCCATCTGCGCCAACCAGCCGCCCCTATAGGCGGCCACCTCCGCGTCGATTGTTGCGGCAGCCGGCCACCAGTCTGCCTGTAGCTCCTGAACCGTCTCCGACGGAATGAACTGCATGCTTATGCCCGTGCCCAGCCACAGAAAAGCAGGGATCGAGACGACGAGAATGCCCAGTGCCAGTTGCCAGGCGGGCCGCAGCCGGCGCAGCCAGTAAACCCAGAAGCCGCACAGGGCATAGGCGACCAGAATATCGCCGGACCAGAGCAGGTAGGCGTGGGCCAGGCCGATGAGCAGCAGCCAGAAGGTGCGGCGGTAATGCAGGCCCCAGGCGCGCTGCCCGCGCGCGTCCAGCTTTTCGCTCATGAGCACGATGCCGGCGCCGAAGAGCAGGGAGAAGATGGTCATGAACTTCTGATCGGCGAAGATGTGGCTGAGGGTCCAGACCCAGCGGTTGGCCCCGGTCAGATCGCCGTAGACGGTCGGGTTGGAGTAGGCGGCTGCGGGCATGGCGAAGCCCTGGATGTTCATGATCAGGATGCCGAGCAACGCGAAGCCGCGCAGGATGTCGATAGCGACGATCCGTTCCGTCGCGCGGGTTGGAGCGGTTACGGGAGGGGCCGGGTCCGAGGACATCTGCGTATCTCCTAGAGGAAAGTTCAAACCTTAACAGATCAGCGGAAGATGGATCTTGACGCGCCAGGTTTCAGATTGAGCCGGATTCGGGACTCGTAGTCGGCCAAAGCCACCCTGTTGAGAAAGTACGCCCCCAACCCCGCGACAAGAATCACGACGGTGACCGCCACGACCGAACGAAAGAGAAGATACTGGATCCCGATCGCGATACCCAAAACAACGAGATAGCCCAACGTCATTCCGATCGTAACCACCTTTTGGACCGGTGGCGCCTGTTTTCCGAATGGGACGCCATCGATCAGCCTCAGACCTACGCCCAGATATAGGAACGCAACGACCGTGCTGTAAGCGATCAAGAGAACGGCGTCCCGTACGCTCCAGGACCACGTCAGCACGATCAGCCAAAAGACGTTCGGAACGACGATCAGCATGAGCCACAGACCAGCATAGATTCCCCTCGCAAACGGACGGAAAGAAGCATCTGGGACGATAAGAAACGACCAGACACCTTTGTAGTCATTGCCATAGCCCAGGAACAGGCAGGAATAGAGGACAGTCACACCGACCAAATGGGGCAGAAAGTGAGTGTAGGAGAGGCCTGGAGCAAACGGAGAGACATCCCGACCGGCAACGAGCATGGCAATGTAGCCGATAATTACGGGCGGTATGTACTGGGCCATGTTTCGCCGGAACTGCCAGTCGCGCATCATCATGGAACTCAGAAACTCAAAACCGGCGCGGCTGGCCTGACCGCCGGCAAATCTGGAAATCCAGAGACCAATATCCCATCGCCCCCACTGCCTTCGGCGCACGCCGGCTCCTGAATGCATCTGATTCGAAACACGGATCAGATGATCGCTGGAGAGCGCCTGCAGTCCGAATACGACAGCAACGATCGCCGCGGCCAAGCCCGCAACGGCCAGCAGTGCCGTCAATCCACCCGGCGCCGCGTCACCGGCTGCCAACCATTCTTCGGGAACCGCAATCCGGGCCGCCCTGCGCACGAATTCCTCCCTGAAATCGCCCAGAAAGCTATATGCGAACGGCAGTGACATGGGAACGACCTGAACCGCCGTTGCCGCCGCCTTAAGACGCCGGACAGGAACAAAGCGGACCAGCCACCCGAACAGGCTGCAGCAGAGTAACGCGACGACCAGTCCAACCCCCAGAGCGATCAGAAAGTGGATGGGAAAATACGCCAGGGGGAGGAACCCATCGTCGTGAGGAAGAAATACACCGACGAGCGCCGGCACGCTGTTCACCCCTACCACGACGTAGACAACGATCCGAAGCAGATGGGTAAGCCGCGCGCCCAACCATGTAGCCCCGTTTACGGGTTGGTGCGCCAGAATAAGTCCCTCGACCGGGTTTACCAAGCTCTCAGCGACCTCGGAGACCAATAGCATGCCGAGTTGAAAAACGGTGAGTCCGACAAAAACGAGGAGGTAAACGCCGAGGGATGCCCCGCTTACAGCCAACACCAGGCTGAAGAGACCCGAAAGAAGAAACCAGATGAGCGTCGTTGAACGCATGGACTGGTCGTGGCTGCCCATCCTGAACAGTTCCTGCCGTTTACTGAGCGTCTCGAACAGATCGAGCAGGACCCAGTATTGGTGGGGATCGATACCGCATTGTTCGAGCCCTCTGGCAAACGCCGTACCACGCAAGAACCGCGGACCGAGGGAGGGCAAGTCCTTCACGACCGCAAACTTTCAATAATTTCAGAAACGCCGCTCACTGTCTCCTCCGCATGGGTCAGTTGCCGAAAGACGTCTTCAAGACTGCCTCTCTGGGTGGAAGCCTTCAGCGATTCCAGCGATCCATCGGCGATGAGACGGCCTTCATGGATGATGAGGGCGCGGTCACACACGCGCTCGACCATGTCAAGAACGTGGGAACTGTAAAGAATGGTCTTGCCTTCGGCCGCCAGGGCGGCGACCAGGTCCCGCACCATGAATCCCGCGTTGACATCGAGACCCGAGAGGGGTTCGTCGAGCATTACGACATCGGGGTTGTGAAGAAGGGCCGCGCTAAGGAGCACCTTCTGGCGCATGCCCTTTGAGTACCCATCCAGACGGCGGTTCCGCACTTTGGCCAGTTCAAACTGCTCGAGGAATCGGCCAATGCGCGACTGAAGAATCTCTTCAGGGACCTCCTGCAGGCGGCCCATGAGTTCCAAAAATTCCTGTCCTGTCAGGCTCTCAAAAAGCGCGGCCTCTTCCGGTACGTAGCCGATGCGTTTCTTGGCCTCGACGGCCTCGGTGGGCATGGAATACCCAGCTACCCGAACCGTCCCTCCCTTAGGTGGGAGAATGCCTGTTAAAACCTTGATGGTCGTGCTCTTGCCGGCGCCGTTCGGCCCCAACAGTCCGACGACCTCGCCCCTTTCCAGAGCGAAAGTTATCCCGTGAAGTACTTGTCTGATTCCATAGCTGAAGGTCAGCGCGTCCACGGTCACAACTGGGTCGTGACCACGCGCTTTATTGGAGTGATACATAAGCGTTGATTCAGGTTACCCGCACTTGCTGTACGGACATCACAAAGAGTCCAAGCCCAGGCAATTCCCCGGGTAAGCGCATACCCCTCTAATACTCGCCGAGTTTATCAGAACTCGTTTGAAAGGTACAGGGTGTCGGCGCTGTCCTCTTTTTCTTTTCGCTCATTTGCGAACGGGAAGAGGATAAGGAACGCGGCTGTTTCCTTCTATGGAACAGTCTACGCGCATTCCGCAGTGTTTGTCTCGCTCAAATCTGTCGTTTTCGGGAAGTCGAGCACCCGAAAACGGGACATTGTTTGAAATACTCTCTTTATTTTCGTGGAGTGTTAAACAACCAAAATGGTTGGGTGCATCCAGACCGGGAGGGCGAAGGGAGAGGGTCTCCCGGACTCGCTTCCGTAGATGCCGATGCCGGGCAGTTAAGGGGCCCCGCTCGCGATGGTCAGACGCGCTGCAGATCGGCTTTGATCGACGTCAGCACGTCATCGAACATCGCGGCTGTCAGGCGGCCGGTATTCGTGTTCTGGCGGCTGACGTGGTAGGAGGCATAGAGGCGGGGCAGACCGGCGGAAAGGGAGTGCGCGACGCCGTGCGTGAAAGTATGGCGGGGAAGCTCATGGCCGAGCTCGCGCAGGGCGCGCAGATAGCCGTCGAAGGCTATCTTGCCGAGCGCCAACACCGCCTGCAACTGCGGTAGCAGGGCCAGTTCCTGCACGAGCCAGTTGCGGCAGTTGGTTAGTTCGGCTGCATTGGGCCGGTTTTTGGGCGGCACACAGTAGGCCACGCCGGTCATGTAGCAGTCGATGAGTTCGAGGCCGTCTTCGCGGTGGGTACTGGTGGGCCCGCTGGCGAAGCCGGCGCGGTGCAGGGCGGGGTAAAGGAAATTGCCCGAACCGTCGCCGGTGAAGGGGCGGCCGGTGCGGTTGGCCCCGTGGGCGCCGGGGGCGAGGCCCAGGACGAGAAGGCGGGCGCGGGGATCGCCCCAGCCCGGGACAGGCTTGCCCCAATAGGTGAAGTCGCGAAAAGCCTGGCGCTTCGTCGCGGCCACCTCTTCGCGCCACGCCACCAGGCGCGGGCAGGCGCGGCAGGTGGTCGCGGCGGCGTGTAGGGCGTCAAGGGTCTCGAACGTGGGGTTACTGCCCATCGGATCACTCTGAGGCATTCAGTTTCCTCTGGCCGGGCGCGTGCCCGCAGTGAACTGGAAACGGAACACTCACAGCGTCCGAATCTCTACCAACTGCTCAGCCTCCGGCGTGTCCTGGAGTTCGTTGCGCAGTGGGCGGCCGAAACCGGGCGCGCTGATTTCGAAGACGTCGCAGGGCTCGGTCTGGATGCCGGCGGCGAAGCTGAGCGTAGCCGTGCCGTAAAAGTGCAGATGTACATCGCCGGGCGTGCGGAAGGGCGCGTACTTGAAGTGATGGTGCTGGATGTTGGCGAGGCTGTGGGTCATGTTGGCCTCGCCGGTCAGGAAGGGCGCGGACCACAGCTCGCGACCGTCACGCAGGATGCGGGAGGTGCCCTCGATGTGCGCGGGTGGGTCGCCCAGCAGCAACTCCGGGCCGCACGAGCTTTGCCGCAGCTTGGAGTGGGCGAGGTACAGGTAGTTCTTTTTCTCCAACACATGATCGGCGAACTCGTTGCCCAGCGCATAACCGACGCACAGGACCGCGCCGTCGTCGCCGATCACATAGCAGCCGACCAGCTCCGGCTCTTCGCTGCCCTCGAGGGCGAAGGACGGCATGGTCAGGGGCTGTCCCGGCGGCACGAGCCAGCGGCCATCGCCCTTATAGAACCACTCCGGCGCCACGCCCACCTGGCCGGGCGCGGGTTTGCCGCCTTCAAGCCCCAGACGAAACATGCGCATTGAGTCGGTCAGCGTCGCTTCATCTTCGACGTTGAGATTCTGGTGCATGGCATCGCGCGCCTGCGCGCTGCCGAGATGATCGAGACCGGTGCCGCTGATGACCAGGCGGGTGGGGTCGGGGTGGTCCAGCGGCGGCAGGAGCCTCCCGCCGGCCGAAATCGGGCCGTATTCCGCCCGCTGACTGCCCAGCCGCTCCTCAACCAGCTCGGTCATGGGACGCCCACTGCGCCCTGCCGCGCGCGCCAGGTCATATACGCGCTCGGTTCCGTCGAGAACGTGCAGTGTCTCCTCGCTCTCGACCATCGCCACCCGGCGTTCGCCGCCCTCTGTCCGGTACTGCACCAGTCGCATATCGTCTCCTCCTCAACTGCTCTGCTGAATGACCACCGATCAGTGGCCAGGCGAACGACCACTAAGAGCCAAGAAATGAAAACGCAAAACTGTCAACCGTTACCGCTCTTCCCACTTCATCGCATCCCAGGCAACCTTGCGGGATAGATATGTCTCGTAAGTCACGTCGGACAGGGAGATGTAATCATTGCCTGAGCCGCTGAAGCTGTAAGTGCCCAGGGAGACCCACTCGTTGGAATACTGGGACTGATCGACCTCTCGCAGCGTGAAACCGCCCGAGTGCGAAATCCAATAGCGGGCGTTGCTCGTCGTCGCCTGGTTACCGGGGATGTAAACGAACACCTCGTAACTGGCCGCCTCCAAATCCGGGGACCATTTACCCCAGTTATATCCGTTGCGGGTCTTGTCATTGTTGTTCGTCCAGAAAAGGTGGTCGGCGTGGCCCTCGTCCTCCTCTTGCCAGGTGGTCGTAAGGCCGCCTCTCTCGAATCCGGAGTCCTGGTCGTCAACCACGACGCTGACAGTGGGCGTCGGCTGCGGCGTGGGCGAGGGCTGCGGCGTTGCGGCGACCCAACTCAACTTCACCTGGGCGGCCTCCTCGTGCTCATAGTACTCCAGAACGAGATTCAACGACCCGCCATCGTGTTGCAACGTATATTGGTATGATGTCGCGGGATGATCGCTCCAGCCATCGATCTGTTTGACGCTGTCAATAAACAGGCGCACACCGTCGTCGGACACAACATCGAAGCGGTAGGATCCCGATTCGAGCGAAATCTGTGTGCTCCAACGGGCTGAAAAATTATCGGCGTTGATGGTTGGCGACGCAGGTGACCCGGTGCCCCAATCGTAGTCGATGACAGACTCCTGCTGGGCGAGAGCCGGACTACCGGTCAGGGTGGTGTTGTTCCAGTACAGCGCCTGCCACACGATAACCGGCGTCGATGTCACTGTCGGCGTTGGCGTTGGCCCCGACGTAGATGTTGGTCCCGGCGTTGGCGATGTTGCCGCGGTCGAGGTTGGCGCCGGCGTGTACGTGGCCAGCGGTGTTGCGGTCGCCAGCGGTGTTGCCGTGGCCGCTGTTGTGGACCCGGCCAGCGGTGTTGTCGTCGACGTCGGCGTGGGCCCGGTTGGTGTTGGCGTTGGCGTCGCAGAAGTCTCCAGCTTGTTCCAGGTCAGGCGCGCTTCCGCCTGCCCGGTTCCTTCGTAATACTCCATGCGCACGGTGACGGCGTTGCCGTCCAGATAGATGATCTGGGAGTAGGTTGTCGCGGTCTGCACCTGCCAGAAATCGAGCAGGGTTCTGTCTCCGACCAACAGCCGCACGCCGTCATCCACGGTAGCCGTAAAGCGGTAATCGCCTGCCGGCAACTGTAGTGATCTGCTCCAGCGGACCGAGAATTCATCCTGATTGAGGCCGTCGAGCGGGCTCTCGTAACCCCAGTCAAAGTTGATACGGGCGTCGCCGCGCGTCGTATGCGCCGGTCCCTGAAGTGAACTGTTGTTGTAATACTCGCCCCTCCAGAAGGTCGTGGGCAGGTCCGCCTCCCGCTCCCAACTCACCGAAATCGAAGCCGCGCCGGTCAACTCGAAATATTCGACGCGAATCAGGTGCTGCCCTTCGGACAGGTGCAGTCTGGCCTCATAGGAGGCTTTTGCTTGTTCGATCCAGCTGTCGATGCGCAACACGCCATCCACCCAAAGCCGCACGCCGTCATCAACTTCGGCGGTAAAGATGTAGTTGCCGGCCTCTTCGGCGGAGATGTTGAGATGTCGCAGCCAGCGGCCCGAAAATCGATCTGCGGGAATAGCCGTGCCTGGGGAGCCATCCCCCCAGTCGAAACTAAGCGTCTCATCTTCACGCGAGATGACTGCATCACCGGTAAGCGTAGTGTTGGCCCAATAGTCGGCTTCCCAGGTCGTTTCTGATTCATGGGCCAGGGCGTCCACAGAGTTCAGCGCGATAACCGAGAGCGCGCAAAGACCCAGCAGGACGGCACAGCATGCAATGCGCCCGCTCTTGCCCCCGCGCCTGTCAAGCCAGGCGAATAGCCTTAAAACGCCAACTCGAATCCGGTTATCTCTGTGCATCGCTTTCTCCTTGCATTGATCAGTCTCTGTGAGTCAGATTGGCCGCCGTTATCTCCAGGATTATGGCAGGTTGCCGCGAATCCAGATGTTTGGACACGTAGCGGCAACCTGACAACTGGGCGGCGGCCAAAGCAGACCCCACGGACCACTATAGATTCCCCAACTTAGTCGGTGCGAGAATAATTATACTACATGCGCCGAGATCGATCTATAGCCACCATGGAGTCCATGGCGGCCCGTAATGGCGTATACATTACGCATTCCACATTCACTGTGCTATTCTTACAGTCGCATTTACCCTTCGTGAACGTGCTGTTTTCAGCGTTCATTTGCTGGTGACCGCTCGCCTGGCAACCTGAAAACGAACAACTGGAAAACACTCCTGGCATGCATTTTGACGCCCTGATGCTGGCTGCAGTGGCCGACGAACTGAAAGAGACGGTCGCAGGCGGCCGGATACAGCAGATCGTTCTGCCGGACAGGCGCAGCGTCGCGCTGGAGATTTATGCTCACAGGGAGCGGCGGCATCTGCTGCTTTCGGCACATCCTCAGGCCAGCCGCGTCCATCTGCTCGAACACAAGCCGCGGCGAGGGGTGCCTAAGGAGACCCCGCTCCTGCTCCTGTTGCGCAAATATGTGCGCAGCGCACGGCTGGAGTCTGTCGAGTTGCCGGTGCCTTTCGAGCGCGTGCTCTTTCTGCGCTTTCACCATCCCGAGCACGGTGGCTCCACCCTCGCGGTCGAACCGATCGGGCAGCTGGGCAATCTGATTCTGATGAACGCCGATGAACGCATTCTGGATGCGCTGATACGGGTGCCTGCGGGCGAGAACGCCCAGCGCGTGCTGTTGCCGCGGCGCACCTATCAGCTGCCGCCGCCGCAGGACAGGATACCGCCGGTCGAGGAAAGCGAAGATCCGCATCAGCAGGCGGCTTTGTCTCCGGTAGATGAGGTCGACGGCGACCAAGCCCGCTCTCCACTCCTCTGGCGCAGCCTGCTCAGCCGGTTCGCCGGCGTCAGCCCGACTCTGGCCAGGGAAGCGGCCTGGCGGGCAACCGGCGACGCCGGCGCGCCGCTCACAGCGCAGGCGTTCGTGGACGCGCGCAAGGCTCTCGGCAACCTGTGGTCGGCGGCGGCCGCCGGAGATTGGACGCCGGGCATCGCCGTCGACGAACAGGACGGCGTCGCTGCTTTTGCGCCCTACGAGCTTCATTTCTGCGGCGAGTTTGTGCAGGCGGATTCGGTCAGCGAGGCGGTCGCCGCCTTCTACGCCGCCCAGGAGCGGGACGTGTCCTCCTCGCGCGACGAATACGCAGGCGTGCGCGGGGGCGTGGCCGCGCTGATCGGGCAGGCGCAGGCGCGCGTGCAGAAGCAGTTGCGCGCGCTCGCCGCGGATGAGCCGGCGCCGGGTGAGCCGGAACTCGTGCGCACGCAGGCAGAGTGGCTGCTGGCCCTCTCCAGCCAGATTCCGCAGCGGGCAAATGGGCCTGGCGCGCGGGAAGAATTAAGCCTGCAGGACGGTATGGCCGCGGTGAAACCGGCGCCGAACGGGCAGATGCAACTGATCGTTTTCGCCGCGGCTGACTTCAGTTTCGGACAGGCGGCGGCTGGCGAAGAGCTGGAAGCGGAGGGGGACGATCTGGTCGTTCCGCTCGACCCGAAACATGCGCCGGTGGAGCAGGCCGAGCGCATGTTTGACCGGGCCGCCAAACTGGAGCGGGCCGCCCGCATCATCCCTCGACGCCGGGCCAGACTCGAGGCGGACGGGGCCTATTTGCAGCAGCTGGAGAGCGATTTGAGCCTGGCGCAGGATCAGCCGGAGATTGTCGCGGTGCGGGAAGCCCTGCGCGAGGCGGGCTATCTGCGTCAACGCCGCGACCGGAGGGAAAAGGTGCAGCGAGACCGCTCGCAGCCGCTGCGATATCTCTCGCCCGAAGGCTTCCCGATCCTGGTGGGGCGCAACGCCCGCCAGAATGAGATCGTCACCTTCAGCGAGGCCGGCCGCGATGACCTGTGGCTGCACGTGCGCGACGGGCCGGGCGCGCACGTCGTCATCCGCTGCGGCGGACAGCCGGTCCCCGCGCCGACCCGCACCGCCGCGGCCCAGCTGGCAGCCTGGTTTTCACGGCAGCGGGGCAATACGGGCGTCGCCATCGTTGTCACCTCGCGGCGCTTTGTCACGCGCATGGCGGGCGGACGGCCGGGGCAGGTGCATTTCCGCGGTGAGGAGACGATCAGCGTGCCGGCCGAGTTGCCGGCGGAGAGTGAGCAGTGGCTGGCCGCGCGGGAACGGAAGGGCAGTTCTTAGTTTTTAGTTCTTGGTTTTTAGTTTTCAGGTAATTACTAAGCCACAGTACCTGACCAGCCAGTCATCCTTGGAACCATTCAGGCTCTTGGTGGCGCAACTGGTGTACAGCCGCCGCCATGCTCGCCAGCCGACACGTTGCGAAGAAGGCACACGGTCGGTGAGGCATGTTTTTGTAGGGGGGCGTTGCGGGGGCGCAGCCCCTGCACAAGGGAGGCCGCTTGCGGCCGACCGCCCAAAATACAACAATTAGGGGAGAAAAAACACCTTTTCTCGCCTCATTCAGGGTTGCGAATCAGTTGCGGCTGAGTAGTTACGTTTTCGTTTTCAGTTTTCAGTGAACTGCTGTTTTCAGACGCGGCTGATTTTCGGGGCTTAAGAGACAGTTTCAGGACAGATACATGGATATGAGTCGACTTTGTATACACACGATTACAACCAAGCCCTGGCCGATCGAGACGGCGATCGAGCGTTTCAGCGCGCACGGCGCCGCCGGGATGACGGTCTGGCGGGACGCGCTGGAGGGACGGGACATCACCGCTACCGGGCAGCGTATCCGCGATGCGGGGATGGAGGTCGTCTCGCTGTGCCGGGGAGGATTCTTCCCGGCGGAGACGGAATCGGCGCGTCAGGAGGCTCTCGACGACAACCGTCGCGCCATCGACGAGGCCGCGGCCCTGGGCGCGCCGCTGGTCGTGCTCGTGTGCGGCGCGGTGCCCGGCCAGCCGCTGGAGGTCGGCCGTAGCCAGGTCCGGGACGGGATCGAGGCGGTGTTGCCGCATGCCGAGGCCGCGGGGGTCAAGCTGGGCGTGGAGCCGCTGCATCCGATGTACGCGGACAGCCGGTCGGCCGTCAATACGATGGGACAGGCCAACGACATCTGCGCCGGCATTGACTCGCCGTTTGTGGGGGTGGTAGTGGATGTTTATCACCTGTGGTGGGACCCGGACCTGGAGCGGGAGATCGGCCGCTGCGGGCAGATGGACAAGCTGTTCGCCTTCCACGTGTGCGACTGGCGCACGCCGACCGAAGACCTGCTGCTGGACCGCGGGCTGATGGGTGAGGGCTGCATCAACATCCGTCAGATTCGCGGCTGGGTTGAGGAGGCCGGGTTTGACGGGTATAATGAGGTCGAAATCTTCTCAGACCGCTACTGGGCGACGGATCAGGAACAGTTTCTGGAGCGAATCGTAGAAGCCTATACAAACCATTCATAGTTACTCAGGCTTTTGCAGACGCCCGGTCTGCTCACGCTTCGCCAAGTGCGTTGCAGATGCGGTCGGTTCAGCGTTCGGAAGGGGTTGCAAAAGCCTTCGGCGGCCCTTGGCGGCCGCGCATCAATAGGAGCTTTTCCCATCAATGGCTGAAATTGCGTTTGGCGTAATCTTGAATGGCGTGACCGGTCGTATGGGCACGAATCAGCATCTGGTCCGTTCGATTCTGGCGATCCGGGAGCAGGGCGGCGTGCCCACCGCGGACGGCGACCGCATCATGCCGGAGCCGGTGCTGGTCGGCCGCAATCCGGACAAGCTGCGGCATCTCTCGGCTGCCCACAATGTGAGCAAGTGGACAACCAACCTGGACGAGGCGCTCGCCGACGACCACAACCGCATCTATTTTGATGCGCTGGCGACCAACCTGCGGGTGCCGAATACACTGCAGGCGATCGAGGCGGGCAAGGCGGTCTACTGCGAGAAGCCGACCGCGGGCAACACCGAGGATGCGTTGCAGCTGGCGCGCGCGGCGATCGATGCCGGGGTCAGCAATGGCGTTGTCCAGGATAAGCTGTTCCTGCCCGGTTTTCTGAAGCTCAAGTATCTGATCGACACTGGTTTCTTTGGCCGCATTCTGGCGGTGCGCGGCGAGTTCGGTTACTGGGTCTTCGACGGCAAGGACCAGCCGGCGCAGCGGCCGTCGTGGAACTACAAGAAGTCGGAGAGCGGCGGCATCGTTCTCGATATGTTCGCGCACTGGCGCTACGTTATTGACAACCTGTTCGGGCCGATCAAGCGGCTCACCTGTATCGCGGCCAACCACGTGCCGGAACGCATCGACGAGGAGGGCGCGGCCTACAACGCCGACGCCGATGACGGCGCCTACGCGATGTTCGAGTTGGAAAACGGCATCATCTGCAACTTCAATTCCTCCTGGTGTGTACGCGTGCGCCGCGATGATCTGCTCACGATCCAGGTGGACGGCACGCGCGGCAGCGCGGTGGCAGGCCTGCGCGATTGCGCGATACAGGGCGACTCCTTCACGCCGAAGCCGGTGTGGAACCCTGACATACCGCAGCCGGTCCCGTTCTACGATACGTGGCAGTGGGTGCCCAACAACAACCCCTTCGAGAACGCTTTCAAGATCGAATGGGAGATGTTCCTGCGCCATGCGGTCAAGGGCGACCCGTTCCCGTATACGTTGTTGGAAGGGGCGAAGGGCGTGCAGCTTGCCGAGCTGGGCTATAAGGCGTGGCAGGAGCGGAGCTGGGTGGATGTGCCACCGTTGGACTGCAGTGGTTAGTGGTCAGTAACGGCGCGGGGGTGCGGACAGTGTTGGGTAGACACGATGCTGGAGAAGAGTAAACACGGTCGCTAGCCTAGGGGGGCGTTGCGGGGGCGCAGCCCCTGCACAAGGGAGGGCCGAAGGCCCGACCGCCCAACGGCAGTGGTTAGTGGTCAGTGGTTAGTGATCAGTAACGGCGCGGGGGTGCGGACAGTGTTGGGTAGACACGATGCTGGGAAAGAGTAAACACGGTCGCTAGCCTAGGGGGGCGTTGCGGGGGCGCAGCCCCTGCACAAGGGAGGGCCGAAGGCCCGACCGCCCAAAAGAAGGCGAGGAGAGAGAATGTCGCAATCGATCGCACTGCTGGACCCAACGCCTGCAACGGATATTGCGCCGCCGCCTGCGTTTCATATTATGCTGAAGCCGCGGGGGGCGATCTGCAATTTAGACTGCCATTACTGCTATTTTTTGAGCAAGGAGTTCATGTACCCGGACAGCGAGTTCCGCATGTCCGAGTCGATGCTTGAGGAGTACACACGGCAGTATATTGACGCGCAGCAGGTCCCGGAGGTGACATTCGCGTGGCAGGGGGGCGAGCCGACGCTGATGGGGCTGGACTTTTTCAAGAAGGCGGTCGAGTTCCAGCAGAAACACAAGAAGCCGGGAATGCGGGTCGAGAACGCGCTGCAGACGAACGGCACGCTGCTCGACGACGAGTGGTGCGAATTCCTGCACCGGAGCGACTTCCTGATCGGGCTGAGCATGGACGGCCCGCGCGAGCTGCACGACTTTTACCGCGTGGATAAGGGCGGTCAGCCGACGTGGGAGAAGGTGATGCGGGCGGCGCGGATGTTGCACAAGCACAAGGTGCGCTACAACATCCTGACGACGGTCCACGCGGCCAACGCGCCCCATCCGCTCGAGGTCTACCGCTTCCTGCGCGACGAGGTCAAGACCGATTTCATGCAGTTCATCCCGATCGTCGAGCGCGATAACGACACCGGCTACCAGGAAGGGGATTCGGTCAAGGATCGCTCGGTCACGGCCGAACAGTACGGCGATTTTCTGATCCAGATCTTCGAGGAGTGGGTGCGGCACGACGTGGGGAAGGTCTTTGTACAGATCTTTGACGTGGCGCTGGCCGGATACGCGGGACACCGGCCCGGTCTGTGTATTTTTGAGGAGACGTGCGGCTCGGCGCTGGCGATGGAGCACAACGGGGATCTCTTTTCGTGCGATCACTACGTGGAGCCGGACTACCTCCTGGGCAACATCGAGGAGATCCCGCTGATCGAGATGGTCGGCTCGGCGCGGCAGCAGGAGTTCGGCACGCACAAACGGGACAGCCTGCCCAACTACTGCCTGGAGTGCGAGGTGCGCTTCGTGTGCAACGGCGGCTGTCCGAAGAACCGCTTCATCAAGACGCCCGACGGTGAAGAGGGGTTGAACTATCTGTGCGCCGGCTACCGGGCCTTTTTCAATCATGTGGGCCCGTATATGAACTTCATGTCCGATCAGCTGCGCCGGCAGCAGGCGCCCGCCAATATCATGCAGTACCTGGCGGAGCAGGACCGCAAGGTGAACGCGCGTTTCGCCGGGGCCAAGCGCAACGATCCGTGCCCGTGCGGGAGTGGCCGGAAGTTCAAGCAGTGCCACGGCCGCGGGCGAATCGCGGAGCGGGCGCAGATGGTGTGGCCGGTTTCGGGTCACTAGCGTCCGGCAGTTTCACGAAGCATAGACCGCGGCCCACCGGCTCTGTTTTGCATGCAGTTTTGCCCGCCCGATCTTTTGCGGGCGCGCAGGGCTGTGCTATACTATCGAACTGCGACGAGGGACAGCTTGTCTGCTCCCTCGTTCTTTCTGTCTACGGCACAGTGCTGTGGACCTTTGTCTAACTGCAGTTTTTTGTCGTCAGTTTCTAGTTTTTGGTGCTGCTTCTCGATTGAGTTTGAGACGGTTACTAAGAGTTGGGAACCAAGGACTGGAAACTAACCCAAGACATTGCTCACGGAAAGGAGTAAAGGGTAGATGAACACGTACGAATTGGTGTACATTATCCAGCCCAATCTGGATGATGATGGTGTCAAAGCCGTGGATGACCGGATCGGTCAGGCCATCGTCGGCGAGGATGGGACAATCGCGAGCTCCGACAATTGGGGCAAACGCCGGTTGGCCTACCCCATCAAAGGCCACTTTGAGGGACACTACATTCTGCACAACCTTTCGATGCCTCCCACCGCGGTGCAGAACGTCGAACGGCAGTTGCGGCTATCTGAAGATGTGTTGCGTTTCCTCGTTATCCGCGCTGATGACTGAGCCTAAAAGGAGCATCGAATGTCTGACGAAACCAAAATGACCGAAGCCGAAGCGAACACCGAAGAACAACCGGCCGCCGAGTCGCAAACGGAAGAGGATACGCCCGCGCTCGAAGAGAGTCCGGCGGAGAGCGCACCGCAAGCGGAGGCCGAAGCGGCTGTAGAGCCTGCGGTCGAAGCTGTCGCAGAGCCGGAGGCCGAGGCTGTCGTAGAGCCTGAAGCCGAAGCAACTGCAGAGTCTGAAGCCGAGGCTGTCATAGAGCCTGAAGCCGAAGCAACTGCAGAGCCTGAGGCCGAACCGGTTGCTGAGACTGTGTCGGAAATCGGAGAAGAGGCGGCCGATGTAGCCAGCGCCGAGGCGGACGCCGATAGCAGCCAGCCAGAGCAGCCGGCGATCTCCTTCAACCGTGTTGAGGGACCGGCCATATTTAATCGCGCCAAACAGGGTAATCAGCGCAGAAATCCCCGCCACGTCGGCAACGATGTACGTATCGACGAGATCAACTACAAGAACGTACAGGTTCTGAGTCGCTTTGTCGATAACTATGGACGCATTCACAACCGCCGCAAGACCCGCGTCACCGCCAAGATGCAGCGCAAAGTGACGAGGGCGATCAAACGGGCCAGGCATCTGGCCTTGATGCCGTACACAGGCGAACATATCCGCATAACCGGCAGGCGCGGTTGATCGATCCATGGCCAAGAAGCGCAGACGAAGAAAGCAGGCGGAACAGCCGCAGGTAGAAAACAGACGTGAGACCCGCCTGCGCGCCCGCGACCGGGAGCGCAACCTGCGGATGATGTCGATCGTCGGCGGGATAGTCGGCGTGGCGCTGATTCTGGTCCTGTACGGCGTGATCAATGAGCTTGTCATTAAGCCAAACAGTGTGCTGGCACAGGTTGAAGACCGAACGATCGTCACTCGCGACTTCTGGCAACAGTCCCGCCTGCGGCAGGGCGAACTGGAAAACCAGCGCTTACGGCTGCAGATATTCGCCCAGCAATTTGGCGATTCAAGCCTGTTCGCCTCCCAGATCGCATCGATCAATGCGACGCTGGCCAGCCCTTTGACGCTGGGGACACAGGTCCTCAACGATATGATTGAAGGGGCTGTGCTGCAGATTAAGGCGCCGGAAGTGGGCGTGGCCGTTACCGATGAAGAGGTTGAAGAGACGTTACGCGAAGAGGTAGCGCTTGGGCAAAGCGCGCTGACAGTGCCGCAGGCCACAGCAACCGCCGACGCCGCCGTCGAAGCGACCGCCACCGCCGAATCCTTTACGCCTACGCCGCTCCCCTCGCCGACATCAACGCCGGAAGACGGCGCGAGCAGTGAACAAGCCGCAACCGCGGCCGATTCTACTCCCGAGAGCTCTCCCGAGGGACCCTCCGATGATCCGACCACCCCGGAGCCGCCCACGATCCTGACCGACGCCTTGTACGAGGAAGGGCTGAGCACGCTGGAAGAGAATCTGCGCGAGAACACCGGCATGAACCTGGCCAGCTATCGCGAGGTGATCCGGGCGCGCTTGTTGCGCACCAAGATGTCGGAGACGATCAGCCAGGATCTGGTATCCACTACAGAGGAGCAGGTCCGGGTCCGTCATATTTTAGTCTCAGTCGATCCCGAGCCGGAGCCGGCTGGCGAGGCGGAGGACGAATCTGCCCCAGCCGAAACGCCTCCGCCCGCGCCTGAAAGCGCGGACGAAGACGGCGAAAGTACAACCGAAACGACGGCAGGGGGTGCAGTGGAAGTCGATGCGGATGACAGCCCGCCCGACCCGGAAATATGGAATCCGGACAGCAACGGCGATGGCCGTGTTGACGACGCGGAGGCGCTGGCCTTTGCGCAGACGCTGCATCAACGCATTCTCGACGGTGAGGATTTCGCCGACCTGGCGCTCCGGTTCAGCAACGACCCGGGCAGCGGCTCGCAGGGCGGCGATCTGGGCTGGGCGGGACGCGGACGCTACGTGCCCGAATTCGACGAAGCCGCATTTTCACTCGAAGTCGGCGTGATGAGCGCACCGATAAAGACGAACTTCGGCTACCATATCCTTGAGGTGCTGGAGCGGGACGATGAACGGCCAAAAGAAGAAGCCGCCTTGCAGCAGGAGTATTCCCAGGCTTTCCAGACCTGGCTGCAGGAGCAGGTGCTGTCGCTGAACATCGACCGGCCGGACAACCTGTCTGCCATGTTGCCGCGCAACCTGGGCCAGTCGGACGACCAGTAAGGTTCGGTCTTCAGCGTTCGGTAGTATACGATCAGGCTGAAACAACAATCAGATATAGAAACGCCGGGCACTGGATTGGACATTGTGCCCGGCGTTTTTTTATTCGCGCACCGCTTCTTCCGCGCCCGTCGCCAGGCAGGCGCGGATTTCGCTGATGAGGGCGCCGGCCTGCGGCCATGTAAGCATCTCCAGCGTGCGCGGACGGGGCAGGTCAACTGGGATGGCGCCCTGCAGGCTGCCGGGCTGCCCGCTCAGGACCAGCACGCGATCGGCGAGGAAGACGGCCTCCTGGATGCTGTGCGTAATCATCAGCGCCGTCTGCTTCCTGTCCCCGCAGATGCGCAGGAGCTCCTGGTTGAGACGCTCGCGCGTCAGCGCGTCCAGCGCGCCGAAAGGCTCGTCCATCAGGAGCAGCGCAGGACTTTGCAGGAGGGCCCGCGTGAGCGTAACGCGCTGGGCCATGCCGCCGGAGAGTTGGGACGGGTAGGCGTCGGCGAACTTTTCCAGCCCCATCAGGGCAAGCGCCGCGTGGGCCCGCTCCCGGTCATGCTCATCGAGCGGCTTCTGCAGTTCCAGCGGGAGCAGGACGTTTTCCAGGGCTGTGCGCCAGGGCATCAGGTTCGTGTTCTGGAAGACGAACCCGATCTGAGACTGCGGGGATTGTACAGTGTTGCCTTTGAACTTCACCTCGCCTGCTGTGGGCGTCAACAGGCCGCCGAGGATGCGCAGCAGTGTCGATTTGCCGCTGCCGCTGTTCCCGACCACGCAGACAAACTCATGCGCCTGCACAGAGAAGGAGACCGCTGCCACTGCCGGTGTGACGCGGTTGCGGCGGCGGTAGGTGTGGCTGACGTTCTGTGCCTGCAGTAGCGGATCTGTCATCGATGGCCAGGGACAATAGTAAGTGGCGGCTGCCCGCGGCCGGTTACAGGACGCAGTCCGCGGGGCATGTCACCGTTGGGGATATTACTCATAGGAAAATCACTCAATGAATTCGTTGGTGTACATCTCTTCGGGCTGGACGAGCCGCTCGACAAAGCCGATACGCAGCAGGAGTTCGGCCACCGTCTGCCATTCGGCATCGGTGGTGGCGCCGGGCGCGCCCTCGGGCCGCGGCTGCCAGAAGGGAAGTGACGCTTCGAACACCAAGCGGTTGGCGGCTTCGTTCTCTCCGCCCGCCTCCGGCACAAAGTTCAACGCAATTGCGAAGGACTCATCCGGATTGGCAAGGGTATAGGCGACCGACTCCTGCAGCGCGCGCACCATCGCTTCCACCAGTTGCGGCTCCTCCTGCAGCGTGCGCTCGTTGGTGACGAGCCCGTTGGCGGGAATCTGCAGGTATTGATCGAGGGCGATCTGCACGGTATCGATGCCGGCATTGCCCAGCACGACCGGACCATTGACGGCGTAATCCACGGCTGCGTCGACCAGATCCTCGCTCACGGCCGAGGCCTGGGTGAAGCCGATGCTCTCCATCTGGATGTCGGCTTCGGTCAGTCCTGCCACATCGAGCAGAGCCCGCAGCGCAATATAGTTTGCCCCGAACGGTCCCGGTACGCCGATGGTGCGGCCTGCCAGGTCGGCCGGTTCGTGGATGCCGGCATCGGCCTTGGCGAAAACTGTGACCGGGTAGCTGGTATACCAGTTCATCACATATCTGACCGGCATCTCCTGCGCGCGGCCAAGTACGAGCTGGTCGCCGCTGGCGATCAGGAACTGCAGCTCATCGGTCGCGACCAGCTTCAGGTAATCGTTTTCGAAGCCGTACTCCAGCGACAGATCGATGCCTCTCTCTGCGAAGAATCCCTTTTCGATCCCGACGTAGAAGGGCGCGAACTGGACATTGGGAATAAAGCCGACGCCTAAGGTGATCGGGCGCGGGCTTTGCGGTTCGGACGGCGCGGCGGGGGCCGGCGCGACCGGGGCGCACGCGGCCGTAAGTGCAAGCAGGAGCGGCAGCAGAACCAGCCTCAGCGAGCGGGACAGGCCTGGAAGGCTCCCCGTTCCCAGCTGGCATAAGATTGCGTTCGCCCGTGCTGTTGAATACCGGACAGTGTAATGTTTCATTCGTTCCTCTGAATATTGGCGGACAGGAGATCTTCTCCTGTATCAGATACCTTTTCTCGAGCAGGAGTCCTTACTCCCCACTCTGCGGACCATGCTGTTTCCAGCGCAGCAGATAGCTTTCCAGCAGTGTGACACTCCAGTACATCGCCTGGGCGAGCAGCACGATCATGAGCACGGCGACGAAGATCATCGGTGTGTCCAGGACGCCACGGCCCAGGTTGATGAGGAATCCCAGCCCTTCGTCGGCGCCGACGAACTCGCCCACGATCGCGCCGACTACGGCCAGGATGACGCTCAGCTTGAGGCCGCCGAAGATCACGGGCAGGGCGCCGGGCAGATCCAGCTTCAGGAAGAGCTGACAGCGGCTGGCGCGCAGAGAGCGCATCAGCTCGCGCAGGTCCGGATCCACATTGCGGATACCGACAACCGTACCGAGCAGGGTGGGAAAGAAGACCATGATCGTCGTTACCAGCACTTTGCTCAACAGGCCGCTGCCAAACCAGATGACCAGCAGCGGGGCGATGGCAACAACGGGCACCGTCTGGCTGGCGACGAGATAGGGGGAGAGGATGCGGTCGAGCGTGCGGCTGCGTCCGAGCCAGTAGCCCAGCGCGAAGGCCAGCGTCAGGCCGATCAGCAGGCCGGCGCCGATTTCGGTAACGGTGGCCTGTGTATGACGTAGCAGCGAGCCGTCAGCACTCATCGCCAGCGCTTTCTGCAATATCTGTCCTGGGCGGGGCAGAATAAAGGTCGGGTAGTCCTGCCAGCGGACAAGCGCCTCCCACAGCAGCAGTGCAGCGCCGAGCACGAACGGGAAGGCCGCCAGCGCGGGATGTTGCGCCACCCAATCGGCGACGCGGCCGGCTTTGCGCCGGTCCTGACGCGCCGGCTGCTCGACGACGGGAGGCGCGCCCTGTTCTCTGCCGTCCTCGACCGGCGCGCCGGGGAATAGAACTGAACTGTCCTTCATCATTCTGCCTTGCCTTAAAAATAAAAGGCCCAAAGCAATCTTTCGCTTCGGGTCCTTTGCGCGGTGCATCCACCGGACTCACGGCGTGTGCCGAGAGCAGCCACACGCAACGGCTGGTGTGCGCGTATTCCTCGCGCAACACGCGTTTCACACAATAAAGCCCGAGATACAGTTATCGTACCCCGGGCATTGCGCGCAGCAGCTACTGCGAATAGCCAAAGAGAACAGAACAATACCTGGAAAGGGATTGCCCTCGCTCTTTGCACCTTCTCCCATCCGGACTATACCGTCGGCGTCGGAATCTCACCGAACTCTGCCTTGCGGCTCACGGGCTTACCAGAGGGTGCAAAGCATCCATCTGGCTCACCGCCGGTCGGGAATTGGGCCTGAGCGGCCCTCACCCTGCCCCGAAGGTAGGTTATTTGGTTGTTGGGGTTATTATGGCAGAGGGTTGCGGTGGGCGTCAAGTCGGGGTGGGCGGGGGTCTGTCCCAAATTATTGGGTAGACGTTGTCTGAATCAGGATTTACAGGATTTGGAAATTTTCAGGATTACAGGCGAGCGGGTGGTGGCTGTTAAGGGAATCCTTTTGCGTCGGGAGAAAGGGCAGATTGCAGAGGGACAGTGATACGGGATGCACACTGAGCTGCCGTTCTCTGCTGGATATGGAGCGACGATGGCAGGAGTCGTTGCGCGGGAGGACTAATCTGCGGACAGAGAAAAATTGGAAGGTCTGTTGGTTACTATGCGGAGCGCCGCCGAGGGAAAGCAAGCGAGGCGCCTGCACCCGCAGGCTATGCGCCGGCGTCAGCTGCGGGGAGGGCGACGGCGGCGGCCGGCTCTTGCTCGTCGGGGGCGGCGTCATCCTGGGGGGTGTCGTCGATTTCACGCAGGTGGGGGAAGAGGATGACCTCGCGGATCGTGTCGCGGTCCGTGAGCAGCATCGTCAGGCGGTCGATGCCCATGCCGAAACCGCCGGTGGGCGGCATACCGAAACTGAGCGCCTCGACGTAGTCGACATCGACCGGATGCGCCTCCTCGTCGCCCTGCTCCGCGCGGTAGTTTTCATCCAGGAAGCGCTGCAGCTGGTCGACGGGATCGTTCAGCTCGGTGAATGCGTTGCAAAGCTCCATGCCGGCGGCAAAGCCTTCGAAGCGCTCGACCAGGCGTTCATCGTCCGGCATCCCTTTCGCGAGCGGGCTGACTTCGCGCGGATAGTCGACCAGAAAGGTGGGCTGGATCAGCTTGGGTTCGCAGAATTTGGAGAGCAGATTATCCACCAGCTTGCCCCAGTTGTCTTCGTCGGCGGCGTCGATGCCGCGGCTGCGCATCTCTGCACGCAGGCTGTCGGCATCGGTGAACTGTTCATAGTCGATGCCGGATGCGTCCAGGATCGCCTGCCGGAGAGGGAGACGCGGCCAGGGCGGGGTAAAGTCGATCGTGTGCTCCTGCCAGGTGACGACGGGACTGCCGGTCACCTGTTCGGCGGTGAAGGCGACCATCTCCTCGGTGCGCCGCATGACATCTTCGTAGTCGACGTAGGCCTCGTAGAACTCAAGCTGGGTAAATTCTGGATTGTGCTTGAAGCTGACGCCTTCATTGCGGAAGTCGCGACCGATCTCGTAGACTGCGGGGAAACCGCCGACGATCAGCCGCTTCAGGTACAGCTCGAAGCTGATGCGCAGATAGAGGTCCTGGTGGAGCTGGTTATGGTGTGTGACGAAGGGCTGTGCGGCCGCGCCGCCGTAAAGCGGCTGCAGAATCGGCGTCTCGACTTCGAGGAACCCGGCGTCGTCCAGATAGGTGCGCAGAGCGCGCACGACCGCGGCCCGGTTACGGAACAGAGCGCGCACATCTTCGTTGGCCAGCAGGTCCACATAGCGCCGCCGGTAGCGGACTTCCGGATCACGTACGCCGTGCCATTTGTCGGGCATCGGTTTGAGCGCTTTGGCCAGGAAGGTGATCTCCTCGACGGTAACGCTCAACTCGCCGGTGCGAGTGACCGAGAGCGGGCCGCTGGCGCTGATGAAGTCGCCGAGATCGATGAGCCGCTTCCACACCTCGTTGTACCAGCCGTCCGGCAACTTGTCGCGCTGGATGAAGAGCTGAATCTGTGCGCTGCCGTCATCCAGATCGGCGAAGCTGACCTTGCCCATCACGCGGATGCGCTTGAGACGACCGGCCACGCTCACCACCGGCTGCTCGGCCGCGCCTTCGTCATACAGGTCGCGGGCGGCCGCGATCGTATGCGAACGCTTCACACGCGCCGGATAGGGATCGATCCCGCGTGCGCGCAGGGCATCCAGCTTCTGCAGGCGACTCTGCTCCTGATCGCTCAGATTTTCAGGCTCGAACAGTTGGCTGGCATCGTTCACAATACCTGCTCCTGGGCAAAGCGGCCGGATTGTCTACCGGGATACGGGCAGAGGGGCGTTCTTTATTCGACGCGAACGATCTTGAACTCGATTTCGCCCGCCGGCGCCTTGACGCTTACGACATCTCCCGCGATATGGCCGAGCAACGCCTTGCCGATGGGGCTTTCGTTGCTGATGCGCCCATTATTCGGATCGGTTTCCGTCGAGCCTACGATTGTGTAAATCTCTTCGTCGTCGTAACCGTTTTCTTTGACGACAACACTGCGGCCCAGGGCAACCTCGTTGTCGGGAGTCTGGGTATCGTCGATAATCTGCGCGTTGTGGATCTTGACCTTGAGTTCCCGAATGCGCCCTTCGACAAAGGCTTGGGCATTTTTAGCCTCATCGTAGCCGGCATTTTCTCTCAGGTCACCTTCGGCTTTGGCTTCGGCGATCTGCTGGGCAATCTGTTGCCGGCGTTCACCGACAAGATAGTCCAGTTCCTCTCGCAGAGCGTCGAGACCGCTTTTCGTCAGATAAACAGGGCTTTCACTCATGATTCTTACTCGCTGTTTGCGCGGGGGTTTCTCTCACGCAGATAGAGAGGGCGCGGTCAACGGCGGGTAAAATGCCGTCATCAGAAGCGCCCTCTGGAAAGTAAACGCCGACCCGAATCGTCAGGTCGGCTCTCAATCTGTTACGATTATAGCTGAATTTTCGGAAAAGGCAAACCCAGTGGACAGTTGTTGTACAGTTCGAAAGGGGTTGATTTTCCGGCTACGAGTGAGAAATTACACTGGGATCCGCGGCCGCTTCTCTGGGCAGACCCGAAATTGGGACACTCCCGATATCGGGAGTCATGATGTTACTATCCACCAATCTCCCTCTTCACCCTACCGCATGGATTTCGATGCCTTCGCCCGTTTCTACGACGGCGATTACCGCGACTACACCGATGACATTCCGCTTGTGCTGAAGACGGCGCGCGCAGCCGGCCGCACCGCGCTGGAGCTTGGCTGCGGCACCGGCCGCGTGCTGCTTCCCCTGGCCGAGGCCGGCTTTCAAGTCGTCGGGCTCGACAAGAGCGCGGCGCTGCTGGCGATCGCTCGCCGCAAGTTGGCGAAGCGGGGCTTTGAGTCGGAGACAGTGGCATCCGATTCAGCGGCAGACGGCTCGAGGATGGTCAGATTGGTGCAGGCGGATATGACCAGTTTCGAGCTTGCGCAGACGGAGGTTGACTTCGCCTTTGTGGTCAGCAATACGCTGATGCACCTGACAACCCAGACCGAACAGTTGCTGGCGCTACAGTGCGCCAACCGCCATCTGCGCGCGGGCGGTCTGCTGCTGATCGATCTGTTCAACCCGGACGCGGCCTATCTGGAGGCGATATCGGGCATTCAGGAACTGGCCGACTGGTGGGAGGACGAGGAAAGCGGCGCGCGGGTGTTGAAATGGACGACCCGCTACCTGGACGCGGCGCGGCAACTACAGGATACGATCTTCATCTACGAGGAGATTTTTCCCGACGGACGCAACGCGCAGACACGGCTCGCCTTCCCGCTGCGCTTCTGGTGGCCCGACGAGGGGGCCCTGCTGCTGGAACAGGCAGGGTTTGCGGTGGATGAACTCTACGGCGACTTCGACGGCAGCCCCTATCAACCTGACAGCGAGCGCCTGATCTTCATCGCTCGAAAAAAAACGGCGGCTAGCGGTATTTCAGGCCGCTAGCCGCCGTAAGGTTCAACATTCGCTATAGCCGCAGATGTGACATTTGCGGCAGCCTTCGACATTCAGGAAAGCCGCTTCGCCGCAGTCCGGACACAGATCGCCGATCGGCAGCGCCAGCTGTTCACCGGCCACGGCCTCATTATTATCCGGCAACTCGCTGAGATGATCGGATAGAACTTGCGCCACGCCGTCCGGCAGGCTCCGTACCCGTCCGACTCCGAAGCCCAACGGCCGCCCGCCGCCGATTCCGGCCATCTCATCGATCACCCAGCGCAGCCGTTCGGATGGCGGCAGAGCAGACGGCATGCGCAGCGCCAGGCTTATCAGGCGGCCAATCGATTCACTGACCGCGGTGACGTCGCTGCCGGCCTTGCCAATATTCAGGAAAACTTCAAACGGCTCCTGATTCTCGTCGCTGTTGATAGTGATGTATGCAGTCCCCAGCGGTGTCTCTTTGCGATAGCTGCTTCCCTGCAACAGATAGGGGCGCGGCCGCTTGGTGAAGACCGCCGGATGTTCGTCCTGTGAAAGCGCAGACGTTGGGTGGGTGCCGTTGCTTGACGGTTCGCTATGCAGATGGTCGGGCGTCCCTTCCTTCCTGTCCTTGACCGCCTTTGTCTCCAACACCACCTCCTGCCTGCTGCCGGTGACATAGACGGTGAGCCCCTTGCAACCCAGCTCCCACGCCTGCATATAGGCCTGCGCTACTTCTTCCTCGGTTGCGCCCTCGGGGAAGTTGCACGTCTTGCTGATGCTGTTATCGACAAACGCCTGGATGGCAGCCTGCATCCTGACGTGCTGCTCGGCTGTGATGTCGCTGCTGACCACAAAGGTATTGCGGAACTGCGGCGGCAGCTCTTCGACTTCCTGGCATGAGCCCGTCTCCGCCACCCGCTGCCGGATTGCATCCGCCTGCTCGGCGCTGAGATCCAACTGCTTGATCCCCTCCTCAAAGAGGGGGCTGGTATAGGGTAACTCTACATCATTGTCGCCGTCCTTGAAGTGGCGAATATACCCCAGCGCAAAGACCGGTTCACAGCCGTAGCCCTCACAGCCGCTCACGGTGGCAATCGTGCCGGTGGGCGCAACCGTGGTCTGGGCGGCGTTGCGGATCCCATGCCGGCGAATGCCTTCAGCGATCGTCTCCCAGTCCAAAGCGGGACGCTTCCAATTGCGGCGATATGGGGAGAGCGGTCGCGGCGGCTTCCAAAGCATCCCGCCGAGCGGTTCGTCATCGTAGATGCTGCCTGCGAAGGCGAGGAAGGGTTGACGCTCTGCGGCCAGATCGATGCTCATCTGCATGCAATGGAAACGCACGAACTCCATCACCTGGCCGGCGAACTCCTGGCCCTCTTCGCTGCCGTAGCTTATGCCCATCTTGTACATCAGGTCGCCGAGGCCCATGATGCCCAACCCAATCCGACGTGCCTTGAGCGCAGCCTCTTTCACCACCGGCACCGCCGGCAGATAGGTGTTGGCGCTGACCACGTTGTCGAGGAAGTGGGTGCTTTCGCGCACAGTCTGCCGGAGGGCATCCCAGTCCACCGCGGTTGTGCCGGCGCTGTCGGTAGTGACGTGCATGCCCAGGTTGATCGAACCCAGGCAGCAGTTTTCATACGGCCCCAGCCACTGCTCACCGCACGGGTTGGTCGCCTCCAGATCGTAGAGTTGCGGGACCGGATTACTGCGGTTGGCGGCGTCGATAAAGAGCGCGCCGGGTTCACCGTTGTGGTGGGCATACTTGATGATGGTGGCGAACAGGTCCCGCGCCCGCACTGTCCTGGACACGGAGCCGTCGCGGGGGTTGCGCAGGTCGAAATCGCCGTCTTCTTTAACAGCCTGCATAAACTCGTCGGTGATAGCGACGGAGATGTTGAAATTGGTGATTGCGCCCTCTTCGGCCTTGCAGCGGATGAACTCTTCGATATCAGGATGATCGACCCGCAAGACACCCATATTGGCCCCGCGTCGGGTACCGCCCTGGGCGATCTCACCGAAAGCCTGGTCATAGACCCGCAGGAAGCCCACCGGTCCGGTAGCCCGCCCGGCTGATGTGTGGACGATATCCTTTTGCGGACGCAGCCGGCTGAAGCTGAAGCCATTGCCGCCGCCGGTCTGTTGGATGAGCGCCGCCACCCGCAGCGTGCTGAAGATGCCGTCGCTGGAGCGGCCCATATCATCTTCGATGGGCAGCACGAAGCAGGCGGCAAGCTGGCCGAGAGGTGTGCCCGCACCGGTAAAAGTAGGGCTGTTGGGGAAGAAGCGCAGTTCCGTGAGCAGGTCGAAGAAGGTCTTGGTGGTCCCTTCCACATCGCCGCCGTGTTCCTCTTCCACCCCCGCAATGTGTCTGGCGATGCGATAGAACATGCCGGCGGGCGTTTCCAGGAGCGTCCCATCGATGTCCCGGCGCAGATAACGGCGTTCAAGAACTTTCAAGCTGTTCTCGCTCAGTTGGATAGCGTCGTCATCAACATACGCCGGGCCGGAGACCCTTTGTTTTTCTCCTTTCACGACTTCGAAAGTCGTGAAAGCCTCCTGTGCGTTGGCGCCATTGCGGGTGACGGTGGATTCGAGGGCGGACATCGGGTCACTCCTTGAGAACGGGTCACTCCTTGGAAAGAGGTGACATTAATGGATGTAAGGTAAGAAAGCGAAGAACAGGTCGTCAAAAAACGACTATCGCGTTCTTATATTAGAACAAACGATCTATGAAGTCAAACACCGGCTTTGCGGCCGGGTTGGTCTCGCTTAAAGCCTCGGAAGAATGGACCGGCACGTGCCAATAGGACTCCTAATCGGACCGACAAGTTCCCTGCCAAGTACCATCTAAACCCGGTAGCTGGACCCGCGTAATCGAAAAAGTCGGCCACCCCACTTGCAATGCGCTGCAAATGCGTTCGACAGCAAGATATCTCGCAGATTCCAGGTCGGAAGGCTGGTCTAGTTTAGCCCGCAGACGGTCTTTCGCGAGCGTCGCCACGTCCGGCGGCGTCAGCCTCCAGGTCACTGCGTCCCATCAACCGGTCAACTTCGGACCGGATTTCACTCAAATGGCTGAAGTCGAGATAGACGCTGGCAAAACGGATGTAGGCCACCTGATCGACGTCTGCCAGTTGGTCCAGCACAAGATTGCCTATCATTTCACTTGTAACTTCTGCCCGCCCCATGCGTTGAATTCGATCTTCGACGAAGTTCGCAATACTCTTCATACGCTCGCTGCTGACCGGCCGTTTAACTGCGGCGATGCGGATGCCGGCAAGCAGCTTCTGGGGGTCGAACGGCTCGCGGTGGCCGTCCCGCTTGGAGACGAGCAGGCTGGGCGCGACATGCTCATAGGTTGTGAAGCGCTGCTCACAAACCAGGCATTGCCGGCGGCGGCGGATCGTCTCTCCTCTCTCGCGGGTATCGATCACTTTGTGTTTGCCGTGTCCGCAGTGGGGACATTGCATAAACCGTCCCTCGATCAGCCGGCGTGGCGGGCCTGGGAACGCGAGCGTCCCCCTCTATAATTCCGGTTCAGACTGGTTCTGATCGGCACCCTGCAACGATTTCGCAACTGCATCCTGCAAGCGGGGGATCGTCTACATACTGTATCATTTCTTGGAGGGAGGTACAATATGTAGTAGCAAAGATGATTTCGCACGTCTGCCAGGGAATCAGTATAGATATATCATACTCCCGGCCGACGTGCAAACGGATCTGCCCGCAATCGGCGGTTATTTCGCGTACTAATGCGCGCAGCCCTGTTATCGTAGTTTGCGCCTGCAGAAGAGAGGGGCCGGCACCGTTCGCCCGCCTGATTTTCTCCCCGCGCGGGGCATAAAAAGAGAGCCGCGGCGATGCCGCGGCTCTCTGAATTATCGAATTGTAAGTATTGTGAAACTATGGGCTACTGGCCGTTATTGTTCTTGGCGCGGCGTAGGAATGCCGGAATGTCCAGGTCTTCACGGTCGAAGGAACGAACCGGGAAGTCGATTGGCTCCTTGGGTTTCGGCTGTGACTGTGGTTGGGCAGGTTGGTTGGACTGCTGCGGAGCTCCGCCGGTCGGTCGAACGCTGCCGGTGGCAGGTTGCCTGACCGAAGTGGGTGGCTGCTCTGGCCGCCGGCCCTTGTCGAAGCCGGTGGCAATGACCGTCATGTGGATTTCGTCCTTCATGCTCTCGTCGATGACGGCGCCGAAGATGATATTCGCTTCCGGATGGGCGTTGGCCCGGATCATCTCTGCGGCCTCATTCACCTCGAACAGGCTCAGGTCGTCGCCGCCCTTGACGTTGAAGAGAATCCCCTGCGCGCCCTCGATCGACACATCCAGCAACGAGCTCTGGATCGCCTGTTGGGCGGCTTCCTGGGCGCGGTTTTCGCCGCTGGCGCGGCCGATGGACATCAGAGCCGCGCCGCCGTCGAGCATAATCGAACGCACGTCGGCGAAATCCAGGTTGATCAAACCCGGCACGGTAATCAGTTCACTGATACCCTGAATGCCCTGCCGCAAGACATCGTCGGCGACAATGAAGGAATCACGAATCGCCGTCTTTTTGTCCAGGATATGCAATAGCCGGTCATTGGGGACCGTAATCAGTGTATCAACAGATTCGCGCAGGCGGCCCATCGTGCTTTCGGCGATGCGGCGGCGCTGCGTGCCTTCAAAGGTAAACGGCTTCGTCACGACGCCGATTGTCAACGCGCCCGAGTCGCGTGCGATAGAAGAGATGACCGGAGCCGCGCCGGAACCCGTACCGCCGCCCAGACCGGCGGTCACGAAAACCATATCCGCGCCTTCAAACAGCTGCTCGACCTCTTCCCGGCTCTCCTCGGCTGCCCGCAGACCAATCTCAGGCTTTCCGCCCGACCCCAACCCTCTGGTCAGTTTGTCTCCAATCCGCAAACGCTGCGGCGCGTTGGAGAGCATCAAGGCCTGCGCATCGGTGTTGACGGCAATAAACTCTACGCCTTGAACGTCTGCCTCAATCATGCGGTTGACCGCATTCTGTCCGCCGCCACCCACTCCGACAACCTTTATCTGGGCAAAGTTGTCTACGAATTGTGAGGCGCTGCTCCTTCTCGTCATAGATTGGTCTCCTTTAACCGCTGGCAGACATTCTCCGAGTCGTTTTTTGGCAATTTCACCTTAACGTAGCGTCGCCAAAAACCGCGTTCTCGCGTTGTGTTCAGAATTGTTCCATCGTACTACACCTAAATCCGTTTGCAAAGTCTCTGAAATAGGGTTGGACCTGCAAATGGACCTAAGAAATACCTTCTGCAGGCCAATCTCAGGACTGTTACTCTGGAGGTCGGCAATATGCCGGCCCCGGCTGTTGACGGACTGATTCAGGACATATTCTGGACTATTTGCCTACGATCCGCCTACGAAATATGCGCTCCATACCGCCAGACCCGCCACGAGACGAGCAGCAGCAAGCAAAAGGAACGATCTTCTCTCTTTTTGTTGCGGGGCCAGCCTCTGCGCGCGGCTGGCCTGAAGGCCTGCTGAACCTGCTAGAAGCTGTTCTGGGCAATATACCTACGATCCATCTACGACTTTCGCGGGTTGACGCGCTATCCGCGCAGAAATGCAACGGGGGAATCGCAATTCTTGAAGATCTTTCCGGTCGATCTATAGGAAGCTACACGAGAGTGCAGCATCCGGTTTGGCCTGATTGTTTCCTGACCAGGCGTGCGGATGGGCGCCCTGAAGGAGGCGGCACGTCAGTCCGGCAGCAGACTCCTGAGCCATCCGCCGACCTTGTCCAGAATCTGCCCATTTTCCGGGATGGTTCTCTGCATAGGGTAATGAATGGCGCGCGCATCTTCGTAGAGCGCCCAGAGCAAGAGACCGGCGGCGGTGGCGTAGGCAGGAGATTGCAGTTCTCTGCTCAGACCCAGCACGGCAGGATGATCGACGGGGCTGCCGATACGCACCGGCATACGCAATACTCTGCGGAACAGATCGACTGCACCGGGCAGTTGGCTGGCGCCGCCGGTGAGGACAAGCCCCGCCGGCACCATATGGCCGTAACTGCTCTTGGCAATGCGACTCTGGATGAGTTCGGCGGTCTCTTCGGCCCGCGCCTGTAAAATCTGGCTGATAAAGCGGCGGCTGAAGGTGCGCTCCGGTTTGTCACCGAAAACGGTCGCCCAGACCTGTTCGTCTTCAGCAATCCGTTCCGGTTGCAGATGGCCGTAGCGCAGTTTCAGCTCTTCGGCCACTTCAAATGGGGCGCGCAGCCCGATAGCTACGTCATTTGTCATGTGGCTGCCGCCTACGTCCAGCACTTCGGTGTGCCACAGGCCATTGCCGCGGAAAAGCGCCAGATCGGTTGTGCCGCCGCCCAGGTCGGCCATGACGACACCCATCTGCCGCTCATCCTGGGTCAGCACTGCCTCGCCGCTGGCGAGCGGCTCCAGGACCAGTTCGTCGATGTCTATGCCATGGGCCAGTACACACTGGGCGAGATTGTTGATGGCATTGATCGTGCCGGTGACGATATGGGCGTCCACCTCCAGCCGGCTGCCGAGAATGCCCAGCGGCTGCTGAATGTTCTCCTGCTCATCCACCTTCCAGTGGCGGGCAATCACGTGGATTATCTGCCTGTTGGCAGCAATCTGGACAGCTCGCGCACCCTCCAGCGCCCGCTGCATGTCGGTGCCGGTGACGCCGTGGCGCCCATCGATTGGGCTGATGCCGGCGCTGTTTGATGTGGCAATATGGTTGCCGGCGATGCCCAGATAGGCGCTTGTGATCTGTTCGCCGGATTCCTGTTCGGCCGACTCCAGCGCCTCGCCGATGGCGGTGGTCACTTCCGGCACATCCATGACAACGCCGCGGCGCAAGCCCCTGCTCGGTGTGACGCCGCCGCCCAGAACTCTGACAGCGAGATTGCCCAGGTTGTCATGGGTGACTGTGCCCACCAACGCGCAGATTTTTGTGGTTCCTACATCGACCGCAGCGATTATCTCTCTGGTCACTGAAAAATTCTCTAAACGTAGTAACTAACGTAGTTTGTAAACTTATTAATCCGCCGGTTCATCCTCGTACCGCCGGATGAAGGAGCGGTTGGGCACCATGACATTAAGGGTGAGCGCCTCGTCCCCGGCGGCTTCCAATTCCGGCATTAACCTTTGCAGGACTGTCCACTTTTCTTCAAATTTACGTCCGTCTCCCCAGTGAACCCACGCCTGTGTAGATGGCAAACTGAAATTCAGGCCGTAACGAGAATTGTACCAGAACTCACTTACGATGGAAAGACGATTCGACAGGAACATGGCAGAAGTCAGTACCCGTTTATCGATCTGCAGGTCGCCTCCCAGGCTTGCAGTTCGCGCTTCAGCAGAGGGGTCGATAATTCGCAGCGCCGGCTGCATATCCGACTCCCTGGGCGCGAGGGCGGCGCCGTCCTCCAGCAGCCAATATTCCTGCTGATCGGTAGCCCAGAGAGCCACCGGGCGCACTTCCTGAACGCTGATATCGACATGCCCGGGCCAGCGAATTTTCACATCGGCATCGGTTACGTACGGGTGCGACATCACCTGCTTCCGGATCTTTTCCGGCTCCAGCCAGAAGATACTCCAGCTGTCGATATCGCAGGCGGCGAACAGCTCCTCCTGCGAAAGATATTGGGCGCCGTCAAAGCGCACATTTTCACTATAGATGTAAAAGCTCTCGCTGGTGTGCAACCAATACAGCGCGGCAGCGACCGCAGCCAGCAGCATCAGGCTCACTGTCTTGCTGGGGGTCAGGCCCGAAAAACCGGGGAAGAGTGTTGCCTGCGCGCCTGCGCGAACGGGCTGCGAGGACGCTTTCCGCTTTGCGCCCCAACTGAATTCCAGCGTCGACCGCCCGCTTCTGAGGATAAACGCCAGCGTCGAACGCAGCACCGACGTGAACCGCCGGCGTTTTTGCGCCTGCCGCCGCCGCCGCACCTGTTTGGGCGACACAGCCTTTTGCGCCGCCTGGGACCCTCGCTTTTGTTTGCGCCCTAAATTGAAGGCAAATTGCATAGTGCTGCTCTGAAGGTAGCTTCCGGTCTTCAGTAACTGTTGAAGACGCCCTGCCGTTGTACTAACAAATACCGACTAACGATGAATCCGATTCTGGCGGCGGTCGGCGTGCCGTTCCAGCGCCATCTCAACCAGGCTGCCCACCAGCTCCGACAGAGGAACGCCGCTGGCTTCCCAAAGTTTGGGGTACATGCTGCTGGCGGTGAAGCCGGGCATGGTGTTCAGTTCGTTCAGAAAGAGTTGCCCGTCGCCGCCTAACAGAAAGTCTGCCCGCGCAAGGCCCGCGCCGTCAAGCGCCTGAAACGCGCGGACGGCCAACTGGCGGATTTCGTCTGCCAGCGCGGACGGAATATCTGCCGGAATCAGCAGCCGGCTGCCCTCGTCCAGATACTTGGCCTCGTAATCGTAAAATTCATTGGCGGGAACGACCTCGCCGACGATGCTCGTGCGGGGCTCGTCATTGCCGAGAACGCTGACCTCCAACTCGCGCGCATCGTTTACACCTGCTTCGACCAGCACTTTGCGGTCGTAGCGGCAGGCCAGTTCGATGGCGCGCGCCAGTTCAGCCCGATCCCTGACTTTGCTGATGCCGACGCTGCTGCCCAGATTGGCCGGCTTCACAAAGAGTGGATACTGCAAGTCAGACTCGAGCCCGTCCAGTATCTTCTCGCGCCGCTCTTGCCGCAGATGGGGGTTCGACTGCGGGCCTTCCATCCAGTTTCGCCGCAGCAGTGTCCGGTAGGCTACCTGGGGGATGCCGGCAGCGGTGAACAGCGCCTTTGATGTACCTTTGTCCATCGCCACCGCGCTGGCAAGGACGCCGCAACCCACGTAGGGCATCTCGAGCATCTCAAGCAGCCCCTGTACGGTCCCGTCCTCGCCGTAGGGGCCGTGGAGCACGGGGAAAATCAGGTCCACGGCCGGCAGCCGCTCGCTCTGCTCCAGCAGCGGAAACTGCGGCGTGGGCGGAGCGAGGAGGGCGGAATCGGCATCACTTTCTTTGACGTCGCCGTTTTTTCTCTTCTCGATGCTCGTCAGCTGCGCCAGAGGGTCGGCGCCGGTGAGCCACTCCCCAGTCCTTGTAATGCCCAGCCGCACCGTTTCGTAGCCGGCGGCGTCCAGGGCGCCGATGACCGTTTTCGCGCTGAGCAAGGAAATCTCGTGCTCGCCGCTCTTGCCTCCAAAAAGTACACCTACCCGTACTGAATTGCACGCCATAAGAATCACCAATCTCCGATTTTCTGTAGTTCCGGCTCCAGCGCCACGCCGCTGCCGCGGGCGACTGTCGTCTGAATATGTGCGATCATCGCCATGACTTCGGCTGCCGTCGCCGCGCCGACGCCGCCGGGGTTGATGAGGAAATTGGCGTGCGTGCGGCTGACCTCGACGCCGCCAAGACGAAACCCCTTCAACCCGGCCTCCTCGATCAGGCGCCCGGCGAAGTCGCCTGGCGGGTTGACGAACGTGCTGCCCAGTGACGGCTCCACCGGCTGTGTGCTGCGTCGGTGGCCCAGGAAAGAGTGGGCCGCGGCGCGAATCGCAGCGCGGTCGCCGGTTTGCAACCGAAAGTTGGCGCTCAACAGGACCGGGCCAAAACCGGCGGCGGCCGTGCCCGCCCGTTTCAAGCTGCTTTGTCGGTAGGAATAGGCGAGATCTTCCACGCGGTAGACCTGGATATCGCCGTGGTCGTCCAGCAGCAGAACATCCCACAAGGTGTCCTTCACTTCCCCACCATGCGCGCCGGCGTTGTTGACGACTGCCCCGCCGACGGACCCGGGCACACTCACCGCCCATTCCAGACCGGTCAGCCCGGCGTTGATGGCGATTCGGGCCGCGCCGGCCATCAGCGCGCCGCTCTCGGCGAAGAGGAAGGGACGGGTGTCTTTAGGGTAATCGCAGCAGGGGGCATCCTGCACCTGCACAGCTTTGCAGCGGTTATGGATCACCAGTCCGCGCACGCCCCGGTCGCTGATCAGTACATTGCTGCCGCCGCCCAGGATCAGGTAGGGCAGTTCGTTCGCCCTGGCCCAACGCGCCAGCTTCAGCAGCTTATGCGTATCAGTGACATCCGCGAAATAATCAGCGGGGCCGCCTATCTTGATCGTCGTCAAGTTCGCCAGCGGGTGGTCCTGCCGGAATTGCACGCCGAGCGCTTCGATCTGCTCGAGCGCGGAGGCGCTGATCTCTTTCTTTGAATGGGCCGGGGCCGTTACTGTTGCCATGACTCTAATGCCAAGAAACTATTGCCACAATACTATTGCCATAATACTACTGCCATAATATCGGGTACGGTCGCTTCGTGATCAGGTTCCTCTCAGGGTGCGCAGCTGCCTTACAAGCCCTTCAAAATCCAGCGCAGCGAAACTGCTCGTGTCAATGTGAAAAACCGGCCCCTCCAGATCCAGGGGACGATTGCGCTGCCCCAGCTCCTCAGTGTCGAACTGGCCCATCCGCAAACGATCCACATGCCCCGGGTGTCGTTCGCCGTTGTCCACCCGCCGGGCATAACGCTGACGCAGTAGATCAGCAGGCGTGGAAAGGATCACCTGCGCCGGCTGGAACGGATGGCGCGCCTGCAATGCCTGGAAGCGGGGGTTGGCCCAGTCCGGATCAAAGGGCGTTTCGACAAGCAGCGAGCAGCGGGCTTCCAGCAGGCGTTCTATCAGCAGATAGACCAGTTCATATGTTGCCCGGCCAAGCTGCTGCGACCAATCCACGGTCGACCAGCCCAGCGTCTCGAAGAGCGACTCCTTCAGATCGTCGCGTGCGATCAAGGGCAGTCCCAGAGCCGGGGCCAGTTTGCGCGCGAGTGTCGTTTTGCCCGTGCCCGGCGCCCCGCATACGATCAGCACAAGCGGCAGGGCATTGCCATCTTCAGCCATCGGTTCCCAGTCTCTCCAGCAGCGTCTCACCGATGCGGTGGCTGGTGCCTGCGCCCAGTGTCAGAACCACGTCGCCGGCGGTCACCTCGGCGTGCAGAAGCGCGCTGGTTTCCTCGATGTCACCGCTGTGGCGGATCGAAGGATGGGCGCTGGACGACACCACCTCAGCGGCCGCCATCGCTCTGTCCCCGCTCTCTCTGGCGGCATAGATATCGGTCACCAGCACCGTGTCGGCGTTGTCGAAACTGCAAGCAGTTTTGTGCAGCATAGCCCTGGTGCGGCTGAATGTATGCGGCTGAAAGACAGCCCAGATGCGTCGCTCGCCGAAGCAGTTGCGGGCCGCGGCCAGGGTCGCCTGGATTTCGGTGGGGTGATGCGCGTAATCGTCAACGACCGTCACGCCCTGCCGCGTCCCCTTCAGTTCAAAACGCCGGCCGATGCCCGTATATTGATGCAGGCTCGCCAGGATCTGCGCCGCCGGCACACCACAGCGGCGGGCGGCGGTCAGCGCGGCCAGGGCATTGCGCAGGTTGTGGATGCCGGGCGCCTGCAGTTGCAAGCAGCCGATCGAATTGCCTTCAACCCGCACCGCGGCGGCATAGCCCCCGCTTGTGTCCACTGTCTCACCGGCCGCTTGCACGTCGCACCGGTCATGCAGACCATACGTCAGCCAGGCCGGACCGCCGCCGGCTGGGTGGCCTGTGCGCAGCGCCTCCGCGCCGGGGTCATCGCCGCACGAGACCACACATCCCTCCGCACGCACCTGCGCCACAAACTGGCGAAAGGCATCGACAAAGCTGGTCGGCGTCGGATAGCAGTCCGGATGGTCCCACTCCACATTGGTCACGACCGCCACCATCGGCGTCAGCCCATGGAACATGCGATCATACTCATCCGCTTCGATCACAAAGGCGGCGGCTGTGCCTGCATGGGCGTTGCCGAAGCCCGGCAGGTCGGCCCCGATGATATAGCCGGCATCGCAGCCGCTGGCGTGCAGCGTCTGCACGATCATCGCGGTCGTCGTACTCTTGCCATGCGTGCCGGATACGGCGATGACATCGCGGCCGGCCAGCAGCGGTCGCAAGAACGACTCCCGTCTGACGATTGGAATCCCCAGCTCTTGCGCGGCCTGCCGTTCCGGGTTCGTTTCATCGACCGCGCTGCTGATCAGGACCACGTCCGGGCGTTCCCCGGCAGGCAGTCCGGTGAGCTCTTCCGCCCCCTGCCGCCCGAAAATCCGGGCGCCGGCCGCGGCCAGACGCCGCGTGCGTTCACTTTGCTGGCGGTCGCTGCCGCTGACGCGAATGCCCCGTTCAAGGAGAACTTGCGCGATGGCGGAAAGCCCTGCGCCGCCGATCCCAATCAGATGCACGCGCAGCTCCGCATCGTCCCCGTCTCGCTTGGATGAAGACGCGTCCAACGCCGTTTGCAACTGCTTCTGCCACCTGTCAACCTGCATCGCTGCCTCCATCGCTGCGACCGCGCCGCGCTTCAGCAAGGGCGCATCGAACTTTCATCCCCGCACCCGCATCAGCAGCAGTATCGCGATGGGAATTACCCACGGCGTCGCTGACGGCATGATATTCTGGGGCAGATAACGCACCAGTTCAACCGCGATCGGCGACAGGTCCGGACTTATCCATCCCAAGGAAGAGAGGGGATAGCCGTATACGTCCTGGTAATACCAGAGGCTGCCGCTGATCAGATAACCGTTAATTGCGCCGACCAGTATACTGAGAATCGTACCCTGGGGCATCGGCCACTGCTGGCCGCTGAACGTGATAACCCGCCCCGCATAACCGGCGAAAATCGTAACAACAAATGCGACCAGATAGAAATTGCTCAGGAACAGTTGCTGAGCACTCAGATCTTTAGCTGGAAATACCATCTGCCATGCGCTGGTCAAGATCGGATTGAGTCGGTCCTCGACGTATAGCAGCAGAAAAATCGCGACGATAATGATCATCGACCGGCCCAATTCCCGCGCATAGCCCTGGGCAAGGCCTATCAAGGTAATGATGCTGGCGATAGATCCAAAATATACTTCGATCAGGCCCATTACAGTTCAGTGCTTGGTAGTGGCTTATGGTTGGTGGCTGGTAAGACCACTGTTTAATATTCGCTCGACTAATTCTGGCCGCGTCGCAATGTGCTGATCACTGCCACAAGCAGCACTGTCAGCGCAATTGCGGCCAGAATTGGCTGTTGAGGCCCCAATGCCTCCCAGATGGTGTCGAAGTTGGACTCCATCATGTCGGTCACGCTGCGCAGGAACCCCTGCACTCCCGTGCCGGGCGTTGAGACTGACGCAACCCCGACCTCCGGAATGAAGGCGATCAGCCGCGGCGCAAAAGTAGGAATGTAAAACAGTCCGTTGCCCATGCCTATTATCGCCGCCAGGAGACCCGAAGAGCTCTGATTGTCCGGGATCGCCTTGTTGGTCAGCATGTAGGTAAGAAGAAGCAGCCCCGACCAGACCAGAAACGAGACCGTTGGCTGGTCCGCTTCGGAGAGCCATTCCGAAGGGCCCAGCGTGTACACCGGTTCCTGCCCTCCGTCCGCGCCCCCTGCGCGCAGCGAGGCCAGCAGCTTTGCGCCTATACTGATGACACCAAAAATGATGCCCAACACCTGCCTTACGATGTCCAGGGCCAGGCCCTGATTTTGTTGCAGCAGGAAGAAGCCCCCGACCGAGACGGTCAGCACCGACAACTCCCGGAACAGGCCCCGTCGGAACCCGATCCAACCAAAGAGGAGAACGTAGAGTACAAATGCAACTGTGCCTGGTGTAGTTTCACTCATCTTTTATGCTTTCATCCTTGGAGGTGGGCATCTTTTGGGTCTGTCCCGCCTGCATTGCAATTACAATCCATGAACATAATCCATGATCTATAGTCCATGATCACAGTCCCTAACCCCGGTGGCCGGTGAACTGCACTAACCGCTTGCCGCGAGCCGCTGTAGTTCGCGTACGATATTGTCTGCTGCCTGGGGCCGGGCCAAAGCGCCTACCGCCGCCCCCATAGCGAGCCGGCGGCTCACGTCCGACAGCAGCGCGGCTATCGTTGGTTCCAGCCTTTCTGCCAGCTGTCCGTCCTCGACAATGACAGCGCCGCCGGAATCTGCCAGCTTCTGCGCATTGGGGGCTTGGTGGGAGCCGGCGCCGGGCAGGGGCGCCAGTATCGATGGCAGACGCGCCAGCGGAAACTCGGCCAACACACTTGCCCCGGCACGGGCTACCGCCAGGTCTGCGCTGGCCAGCGCCCAGGCCATCTCCTCGTGCAGATAGGCCACGGGGTGGTAGCGGTCGGCCAACAGCGTATAGGGCAGATCCGGCCCTTCCTGTTCCAGCAGCGGCCAGTCGCGCGTACCGACGACGTGCAGAATCTGGCAGGCGGGCAACAGGCCCGGCGCTGCCTGCCAGACAGCCCGGTTGATGCTGCGCGCGCCCTGGCTGCCGCCGAACACCAGCACCAGAGGCATTCCTTCCTCCAACTCCAGTCCCAGCTTGCGCGTCAACATCTGCCGGGCTGCCTGCCTGTCCTCTATTGCCTTCACAACGCCGGCGCGCACAGGGTAGCCGGTGACCACCGCCTTGTGGCCAAAAAAGTCGGCCACCTCGGGGAAGCTGACCGCGACCCGTTGGGCCAGCCGGCTGAGCCAGCGCACCGCCAGGCCGGGCGTCATGTCCGGCAGATAGATCATCACCGGCACCGACCGCATCCGACAGGCTATCGCGACCGGCGCCATCACATATCCGCCGGTCGCTAAACATGCCTGCGGGCGAAACTCTTCAAGAATCTGCAGAGACTGCCGTATACCTGACGTCACTTTGGCCAGACTGCGTGATGCCGTCAATGGATTGCGTCCTCGCAACGCGCCGCTATGGATGTTGTGGAAGGGGATTCCAGCGTCCTGCACGAGAGGGTGCTCGATGCCGGTCCTGCTCCCCAGCCACAGCAGTGCCGGGTTAACCGGAGCGGGTGCGACGGTCAGAGCGTTGGTTCGTAGCTGTTCGACGACGGCGAGAGCCGGATATACGTGTCCCCCGGTTCCACCACCCGAAATTAGGAGTCGCATGGGCTGTTTGCCCTGGGGGGCCAGAGGATGCCCCGGATTTTCTTGACCTCAGAACGTTGAATAGGCCCCCGCCAGAGCGGTCGTCCGCTGTGGAGTGAGGGCGTGAGCCGGCTTCGCCTCGACGGGGCGCGGCGGGCGGGGGTTGACCGCGATACCGGCTGATATTCAGCAGTATGCCAGCAGCCCCCATTGACGTGACAAGAGAACTGCCGCCGAAGCTGACGAACGGTAGTGTTACGCCGGTGGGGGGCGCGACGGCCACGGCTACCGCGATGTGAATTATGGCCTGCAAGATGATAAGCGCGGTGATGCCCACTGCCAGCAAAGAGCCGAAGACATCCGGCGATTCACTGGCGATGCGCAGGCCTCGATAGACAAACAGCGTGAAGAGCAGGATCACCAGCAGCGTGCCCAGCAGCCCCATCTCCTCGCCGATCACGGCAAAGATATTGTCCGACCAGCTCAGGGGCAATCTGCCGGGCAACTTTTCAGTACTGTTGCCCAGTCCCACGCCGAGCGGGCCGCCCCGGACAATCGCGGTGCTGGCTTCGCGAATCTGCCACTCAGGACTGTTCAGAGGAGACTGGATCGACTCCAGCAGCGCGCTGACCCGGCGGCTGGCATAGCTGTTGCGGGTAATCACCAGCCAGAAGGTGACGACGGCCACAAACCCGCCCAGGAAAAGCTGCTTCAACTCAGCGCCCGCCAGGAAAAATATGATCAGCGCGGTGGCAACGATCAAAATCGTCGTGCTGATATCCGGTTGCGCCACGATCAGCCCCGTCACGATCCCCATCAGCACGCCAAAGGGGATTAGACCATAGTTGATATCTTTGATGCGGCTGCCTTTGCTGGCAAGCCAGGTGCTGATGTAGATGAGAACGATCACTTTCACAGGTTCACTGGGTTGTACACGGCCGCCGAAGGTACGGGTGGCGCCGAAGCGGTTTTCGCCGTAAAAGAGGACGGCCATCAGGGAGAGCAGCCCCAACGCCATCAGAGGTATGCTCCACCGCTCCCATATCCGATAGGGAACGAGCGCAGCGCCGACCAGGACCACCAGGCCGACCCCCAGCCAGCGGATTTGCAGAAGTACGTAGTAGAAGGGCGATTCCCGGTTTTCCAGCGCCCAGGGGTAACTGGCGCTGAAGACCATAACAAACCCGAACAGAATCAGGCAGGTCAGGACCGTAGCCAGCGCCCAATCGAAGTTGGACCCGCTCCTGCCGATCTGTCTCGCGTTATTGACCTGTAGCGCCATTGTCGTTCCTCTATAGCCGGCCGCAACCTGCCGTAGCCAGTACCTCCATGTCAGAAGGCCGGCATACTGCGGCTGCAGCTAACCGCTAACCACCAGATTGCGGAAATGTTCCCCGCGCTGTTCGAAGTTTTTGTAGGCATCGTAGCTGGTGCCGCCCGGCGAAAACAGCACAACCGTACCCGGCGTCGCCGTCTGTTTGGCCAGGACAACGGCCTCATCAAGGCGCTGTACGACCGCACAACAGGGAGCGGATATACGCCGGAACGAGGCCCTTTCCCTCACCTTATCGGCGATCATCGACCCCGCTTCCCCGAACCCGATCAGACATTGGACCCGGTCCAACACTTCGTCGGCGAACGTATCCCAGGGTAAATTCTTGTCTTTGCCGCCGGCCAGGAGAATGAGTGTCTGCGCGCCCGGCGGAAAGACCTGCAGCCCGGCGACGGCCCGCTCCGGCGCAGTCGCGATGCTGTCGTTGATCCATACAACGTTACCCTTGGGCCGCATCTCCTCCAGCCTGTGCGGTACACCGGCAAAGGAGCGGGCAACACGGCCCATCGCCTCTACGGATGCGCCGGCCGCGCCGCTGATCGCGGCCGCGCCTAACAGGTTGCTGATATTGTGCTCCCCCCGCAACCGTACATCGCTGCGGCGGCAGAATGGCCGGCCTTCGAAAATCAGATCTTCGGTCGATTCGGATGCCCAGGCGCCGACGTCCGGCGGCAGAGTCTCGGCATGGCGACTTGATAGGCGTCGGCTGGAAGAGATGGAAAAGGGGATGATCCGCCGGTCTTTGCCCAGGGCAGTTCGGCATTGCGCCAAGAGGGAGTCCAACTCCCATTCGGCGGGAACCGGCGTCTCTTCATCATCCCAGCCGGCCATCCGGCCAGCCACCGGATCATCGGCGTTGAAGACCACCACGCTGGTCGGCATCAGATGGCGCAACAGATTGGATTTCGACAGAGCATAGTCGGCCATTGATGAATGCCGGTCCAGGTGATTTGGCGTGATATTGAGAATGGCGGCCACGTACGGGCCCAGCCGGTCCAGCGGCCCGTATGCCAGATTGGGGTCGAACAGTTCGAGCTGAAAACTGCTCAGTTCCAGCACCATCATGTCATCTTGCCGGATCGTATCGAGGCGGTCCACCAGCGGCCTGCCGATATTGCCGCCAACATGGACGGTACGAGCGCCGCCGGCAGTCTCTTGCAACATTTCTCCGACGAGCGTTGTCGTTGTTGTCTTGCCGCTGCTGCCTGTGATGGCGACAACAGGGCAGGGCGCCAGTTGCATTGTGAGCAGGCTGTCATTGCTCAGAGGGATGCCGCGGCGAATGGCGTCCTGCACCAGCGGCGTTTGCAGCATCACGCCGCCGCTGAGGCAGAGTAGATCGCAGCCATCCAGCAGGTCAGAAGGGTGTCCGCCGAGGGCCAGCACAACCGGCAGATCACCCAGCTGATCCAACTCTTCCGTCAGCCTTTCGGCCGGCGCGACATCGCTGATCGTTACATTTGCGCCGCCTGCCGCGAAGAAACGGGCCAAAGCCAGTCCTTGACGGCCCATCCCCAGAATAACGACATTGCGTTTTTCAAAGTTGAACTCTTCGCTGTTGGCAATCACGAATTTATTCTCCTTCCAGTTTCCAGATCCTGGTCAGTGCCTTGTCCCCGGCAGTTACCAAAGGTTGAAAACCGGCTACTAAGAATTGAGGTGCAGTTGCCAGCATGAAACCTGTCTGGTCGGCGGTCATCCATTCCACAGCGCCAGGGCCACCCCCAGCATTCCGCTCAGCACACCGACTATCCAGAATCTCTCTTTGACTTGTGTTTCGCTCCAACCCATCAACTCAAAATGATGGTGGATCGGGGTCATCTTGAACATGCGGATATCACGACCCAGGTAGCGGCGGCTGAACTTTGCAGACGCCACCTGCAGCAGTACGGAAACGGTTTCGGCGACAAATACGAACCCTACTACCGGCAGCAGCAGCCATTGACCGGTCATCAGCGCCACCAGTGCAAGCGTTGCGCCCAAGGCCAGGCTGCCGGTGTCACCCATAAAGATCTGTGCCGGATGGGCGTTGAACCAGAGAAATGCGAACAGGGCACCCACCACCGTGAAACAGAAAGCCGCCAGATAGGTCTGCCCCTGCATATGGGCGATCAGCCCGTAGCTCGCAAACGAAATACCGCTGATGCTCCCCGCCAGACTGTCCAGCCCATCCGTCAGATTTACAGCATTGCTGAATCCGATAATGATAAAAATCCCAACCGGGATGAACAGCCAGCCGATCGAAACCCACTCGGTAATGCCGGGCACGCCCACATAGTACAGATCGGGCGGCCCGAAATAGAGAATGCCCACGATGATCGCGGCAAACACAAATTGGAATCCGCTCTTCATCCGCGCGGACATCCCCTTGCCCCTGCCGCGCAGCCCCAGCCAGTCATCAACTGCCCCCAGGGTCGCGTGCGCCGCCAGACAGAAAAAGAGCAACAGAGTACTCTTGCCTATCAGTGTGAAGCCAAGCAGATTCGCCAGATTAAGCGCCCCTGTGATCAGCAGGACCGGAACCACAAATAACAGCCCCCCCATTGTCGGCGTCCCCGTCTTCTCCTGATGCGAATCCGGTCCTTCCATGCGCACCTGTTTGCCGATTCGGTGGTGTCTGAGTAAGGCGATCAGCGGCTGCCCCCAAATCACGGCAATGAAGAAGCTGAGTGTCCCCAGCACCAACGGAGATTCCATCAATGAGCCTCTTAACCTTCCAGGAGGCCGCCGTCGACCCCATCGTCGGACGTTTGGCGGCGGGCGAGCTCTGTCGCTGCAACTGTTGCCGGCTCTCGTGAAATCTCGCCGACGATTCGGTCCATTCCGACTGCACGGCTGCCTTTGACGAGCAACAGATCCTGCGGCTGAGCCAACTCCTTCAGAAGCAGTACAGCCGTCTCGAAATCGTCGGTTGCGTACACAGCTTGTGAGGCCAGGCCTGCCCTTCGGGCCTCATCGGCGATAATCCGACCCAGGCCGCCGACTGTAACCAGCAGGTCGGATACGCCCGCGGCATGGGCGCCCACCTGTTTGTGTCCCTCTGTCGTGAAGGCGCCCAACTCTCGCATATCGCCGAGAATCGCGATGCGGCGGCCGCCGCGGTGTTTCCGGGACTGTCCGTTGACGGACTGGGACGTCCGTTTCGCTGCCCCTGGCGCTATATCCGGGCCCTTGACGGCGGGCGAACAGTCCGCGCCCGCCTGGCCGCGGGTGAACAGGTCGTTCAGCAGATTGAGAGCGGCAAGAGTGCTGATAGGGCTGGCGTTGTATGTGTCGTCGATGACGGTGCTGCCGTTGATGCCCGGTTTCACCACAAGCCGCAACTGACCCGGCGCCTGCTGCAGGCCGGTGACAATCTCTTGCCAGGTCAGATCGTTGACAATCCCGACGGCAGCCGCGCCCAGGGCCGTATACACGGCATGTGTGCCCAGAAGCGGCACGCTCAGGCGCTGGCTGTGGATGCGGCCGTTTTGCTGCCGGTGATGGAAACGGAAGCGGATGCCTTCCATGCCCAGGCTTTCGATCTCGTCGGCCCACAGATCCGCTTCAGCGCTGAGGCCATAGAAAAAAGGCCGGGCAGCGGTGACCGCCGCCATAGCCCGAACGCGTGCGTCGTCGCGGTTCAGAATGGCTACGCCCCCGTTCTGCGCGTTGGGCAGGGCCTCCACGAGCTCGGCCTTGGCTTGTGCGATCCGGTCTATCGTGCCCAGCCGCTCCAAATGGGTCGGGCCGACATTCGTCACAACGCCAACCTGTGGCCGCGCCAGGCTGCAGAGCAGGCGGATTTCGCCCAGGTCGTACATCCCCATCTCCAACACTGTGCGCTCGTGGCTCGTGTGCAACCCCAGGAGAGCCAGCGGCAACCCCTGTTCGCTGTTGAGATTACCGGTGTTGTGATGGGTGCGGTAGCGTTGGGCGAGAACCGAAGCAGCCAGCTCTTTTGTGCTGGTCTTGCCTACGCTGCCGGTCACGCCGATCACCCGCAGATCCGGTCGGGTGCGATGCAGCCGTTGAAAGATGCCTGCGGCCTGTAGAGCCGTATTGGCGTCGGGTACGATGTAGGCAATGGCGCGGCCGGGTTCGAACTGCGCAGGATGAAGACAGAGCCGCGGCCGCGCGCGGTTCGGCTGGTCGCTCTCTTCTTTCTTTTCTTTGCCCTCTCCAAGTCCGCCGCGGCAGTCGACCAGCAGCGCATCGGTTGCGCGCAACTGGTCAAGGCCCCGCTCTTCGCAGATGACTGCATCAGCGCCGCCGGTCAGCGCCTGGCCGATGAATCTGTGGCCGTCTGTGCGCGCGCCGCTGAAGGCAATAAACAGAGACCCTGCTTCGACATCGCGGCTGTCCAGTACCGCATTGCTGATGGGCCGGGGCGACAACGCTTGCGGCGGCGGGGACCCCGTCAGCGCCTGCCAGAGTGTATGTTGGGTGATAAAAGTCTCTACGTTTGGTCGGTCTGCCACCGATTCAGATTCCTTTGAACAGCGGTGGCTCGTCGCTGAACCAGCCACCGGCAACCAACTGTGATTCACTGACTGGAAGGCTCTGCAACCGGCCCAGAGGCCGACGCCTGCGTCTCTCCGCACTGGGCGGCGGACAAACAGAAAATGCTCTGACTTTCATCCGACTGCCGGACAGCATCCGGCGGGATATTCAGATGCTCGAACAGGCGGTGGGCGATGCGGCTGAAGATCGGCGTCGCTGTATAGGCTGCCCAGCGGCTGATGCCCGGGTCCGGCCGGTCCAGCTTCACCATTACGACAAACTGCGGGTCTTCGGCCGGCGCAAACCCGATAAAGCTGGCGATCGTCTCGTCCTGAATGTAGCCCTCTTCCGTGGCGATCTCTGCGGTACCGCTCTTACCGGCAATCCTATAGCCGGATACCTGGCCCATCTGGTTCCCATTATTAACGACATGCACCATCATCTCTTTCATCCGAATTGCCGTTTCCGGGCTGATAACCTGATAGACCATTGTCGGCTGGGTCACCATTGCGTAGTCGTTGGCAATCCGGCTCTGCACAATGTGCGGCCGCATCAGCTTGCCGCCGTTGGCGATGGCGGCCACTGCGCTGATCATCTGAATGGGGGTAACCGCAATGCCCTGGCCAAAGCTGTTGGTGGCCAGGTCGGATACGCCCCAGTTCGGGGCTTCGGTATTTCTGACCTGGCCGGACGCTTCACCGCTCAGGTCGACTTTTGTTTCAGTGCCAAATCCGAAACGGGTGACATAGTCGTAGAAAATCTCGGCGCCGACCTTCTGCGCGATCTGAACGGTAATCACATTATTGGAATGGGCCACGGCGTCAGCGACCGACAGTTCGCCGACAGCCTTGCGGTCACTATTTTGAATCGTGTGGCCTTCCACGGAGATTGCGCCGGTATCGACGAAAACGCTCGACTCCTCGACTGCGTCGATGTCAAGGGCGGCTGCGACCGTGATCAGTTTGAATACCGACCCCGGTTCAAATTGGGCGCTGATGGCTACATTCGTGAATGTGCTGGGGTCCCCTTCCTCGAAGCTGTTGCCGTCGAAAGTCGGCCAGTTGGCCATCCCCAGAATCGCGCCCGTTTTTGGGTCCATGACAATGACCGTGCCTGACTCGGCCCGGTAGAGGTTGACCCCTACGCGCAGCTCCTCTTCGATGATATGCTGGACGGTGCGGTCAATGGTCAACACCAGGCCCTTGCCATCGCCGCTGGGCAGAAAGCGCAGGATGTTATCGTCAAGCTCTGCGCGGGGCAGTTGACGTCCCGGCGGAAGACCAACGCCATCACTGGACAGAAAGTTCCGATAGTAGCGCTCGACACCCAACACCGGCACCCGTTCAGCATTGAGAAATCCCAGAATCTGGCTGCCAAGCGTTCCCTGTGGGTAGAAGCGTCGGGGATGGGCCGCGATGTGGATATGCTCCAGCAGGAAATCCCTTTCGGACAATCGCTGCTGGCGTTCGGCGAGCAGCTGTTGACCCTGATCAAAATCGATATCGGGCGCAATAATCAGATAGTCCCTGTCGCTGTTTTCCGTCAACAGATTTTCAATCTGAAGAGGAGGGACACCGATGCCGTACGCGAGCCGTTGCGCGATTTCACCGAAATCATCTGACGAGATGAATTTGGGCGTTGCCGTGATCCGGTACGTGAACCGGTCAGCGGCGAGCAGATTGCCGTCACGATCGACGATCACTCCCCAAGAGGTGGTGTCATCAACCGTATTGCGTCCGGATGCCACCGCCTTGGGCGGCTCGTATTGCTGCCAGCCCATAACCTGCATGTCCAGCAGCCGCAGAATCAACAACAGCAGCGGGCCGGTCAGCAAGACACCGATAAAGCCGATACGCCATATTTTGGAGACTTCGTCTGCCGCAGTGGGCTGCTGGCCGCGCTCCTGTTCAAGAGGGGCGCGATCGGACACTGCCCGGTTCATGGCACTGCTGTCGAGGCCGCCGGCCCCATCTTCGGGCACTTGGCGGCGGGAAAATAGAGGGCCGAAGCCGTGTCCACTTGCGGGACGGGCGGCTCGGTTCCGTGCACGCATGCAGGATCTCTCCAAAACTACGGTGGTCACGAAACTCTGACCACTAACTTCAACGCCGCCGACCCCATCTTCGGGCACTTTTTCGCTGCTGCCGACCCCATCTTCAGGCACTTGGCGGCAGCGAAACAGGCGGCGAAACAGGCGGCGAAACAGGCGGCGGGAATTATCAGCGTTGTTTCAACTGGCCCAGGATAAAATCGCTGGCCCGTTCGAGCAGCGGATCGCTCCATTGGCGGACAGACTGCCAGCTTTCGTTGACCTGTTGTTGCCAGCCGGACACATACTGCTCGAACTCTGCTGCCGGGAGCCGTTCGGTCACAGACCAGAAGGACGGCTCGTCCGCAGCGGGTGCATGCGCCTCGGCGCCGGCTGGACTCGTCGTATCAGTCGTCGGGAGCCGCTGCGCTGTCGCCGGGCTACCCGTTGGGCCGGTCGAAGACTCTGTCTGTTCCCCTGCCTTTGCCGGTGGCTGATCGACAGTGAGCGAATTCACTGTCTGCCGGCTCGTTTGCTGCCCACGGCCCGATCCACTGGAATCGGCGGCAGCCACAGCGGCGCCGCTCGCCTTATACGGGCTCGGGATGTAGTTGCGTTCCAGAGCCGGACGAAAGTCGAGTTGGACCGCCCGCGTTTGCACCTGTTCCAGCGTTGTGCGCTGGCCAATTTGCCACAGCAGTTCAGCATTCCTCTGTTCAATGAGGCTGAACTGTACCCGCAGTGCCTCCAGCTCGCCGCGCGCCTGCGTAATCCGCAGCGATGTCCAGACCTGAAAAACAGCCAGTCCGCAAACGACTGTCAAAGCCAGCACAAAGAGGAGGTACCCTCTCAGCGTCTGCGGCAAGGGCACGATATCATCGAGCCATACCAAACCGCGCAGAACTCGGAAGCGGGACTGATTGGATGATTGCATGCTGTTAGGTCCCCAGCCTCCTTCCTCCCTCGCTTCTCCCCGGTCGGCTGGGCGCCAAACCTGCTCGTCATTGTTGCGCTGCGCCCCTGTTTGAGAAGGGCGCCCGGCGCGGTGCAGATTTATGGTCGGTGTTGGCAAAAGCTTTATCCTGCTGAAACACGCACAACAAACACACGGCCAGACAGCTCAATCACAGTTCGGGCAATTTTTCGGCGATGCGCAGCCTGGCCGAACGACTGCGGGGGTTTCTCTCGATTTCAGCGGCTGTCGGCACAATCGGTTTTTTGTTACATATCGCCAGAACGGGAATCTGCTCCTGACCGCCGGTCGGCAGAGTCGGATCGGGCCGAAATTTCCTGGCGTTGTCACGCATCCATTCCTTGACCAACCGGTCTTCCAGACTGTGAAAAGAGATAATTGCAACCCGTCCTCCAGGCCGCAGCAGTGGAGGAATTTGCGGCAGGGTGCGCTCGATCTGTCCCAGTTCATCGTTGACCGCGATGCGCAGCGCCTGAAATGTACGGGTGGCCGGATGGATTTTCTGCCGGCCGCGGCGGCGCACTGCCCTGCGTACAATGTCCGCCAGTTCAGCGGTTGTCGAAACCGGGCGATTGGCAACGATGGCACGCGCTATCGGGCGGCTCTGTCGTTCCTCTCCATACTGGTACAGGATGTCGGCAATCTCCTCCCAACTTCTGCTGTTTATCAGGTCGGCTGCGCTGTAGCCTGTGGATGGGTCGAAGCGCATGTCCAGCGGGCCGTCGTGCCGAAACGCAAACCCTCGCGCCGGTGTATCCAGTTGAAAACTGCTGAGGCCCAGATCAAGCAGAATGCCGTCAACCCCGGTAAAGCCCCGTTGGCGGGCGATTTCCCCTATCTGATCAAACGGCGCCTGGGCCACGCTCAATCTGCCGGCGCTGATTTCGTCGGGAAAGCACTTCCCAACTCGTCGGATGGCCGCGGGATCGACATCCAAACCCAGTATTTTCCCGTCGCCGACCCCATCTTTGGGAACTTGGCGGCGGGCCTTCAGCCCACCGCCAATCTTATCTACATAAGATTCTTGATGCGCCCCTGTTCCGGCGAGGCGCGTATAATGCAGCAGAAGTTGGGTATGGCCGCCACCGCCCAGGGTTCCGTCGATGAAACGTCCCCCCGTTTGAACGTTCAGGCCGGTCAGCACTTCTTCCGGCAGAACGGGGCTGTGTTGCAGACCCTTCTGCTCACCAGAGACGTCTTGCATGCCCGCCGCGGGTCGGCGCGGTACCGATCGCTCAGACTCCCAGGGCGGCAAAGAGATCCTCTCCGAGCTGCAAGGGCGTCAGCATCTGCTCCTCCCACTGGGCCGGGTTCCAGAGCTCAATGTATGTATTCATCCCGGCGATAATCACCTCGTTCTCGATTCCGGCGAACTCCCGCAGGCGTTGGCTGATCAGGATGCGCCCTTGCCGATCGGGTTTCAGATCTTCGGCGGCGCTGAACAGTGCCCGGCGCAACTGCGCGGTACGCTGGTCGATCAGCGGCAGCGCGCTGACGCGAGCCGCAACATTCTGCCATTCTTCAAGCGGCATCATCATCAGGCAGCCGCCGGTAGGGTTACGCGTCACGACCAGACCGGGCATGAGCCGGTGCCGGAATTTGGCAGGAATCGTGACCCGCCCTTTGCTGTCCAGGTTGTGACTGAACTCACCGAGAAACATAATTTTCCGAATAGTTGCTCTGTGCGCATCCCGTTAGAGCCGGGGCGCATCTAACATCTCGCTTCAACAGATTTGTCAGGGATTTTGAAGAATATTTCGGCGGCAAATGGGTGGGCCAAAGCGCAACACGAAAGTCTCTTCAGAATGTAGGGGGAACGCCCCACTTTCTCCCATATTGTCCCATAGCAAAAACGATAGCACAAAACGTATTCTGACAAAAACGGATGTGATCCTTCCCAAAAGCCGATTCAGCCACAGATTTCTTTCGAACACGGGGCCATCCGAAAATTCAAATTCCGGACCTTTCATTCCGGTTGTTCTGTCGTCGCTGGCAGGCTTCGGAGCCAGCATTCTGACTCTCTTTTTGGCTGTCTGTTATCTGGTGAAAGGTGTATTTCTGCCGTTCGACGCGACCATAGATCAGATTGCCGAAATTCAGCGACTCTTGCCAAAGATTTGTTAGAGCCAGGCCGCGATAATTGGATGGATTCGGCGTGTCAGTTCACGTGTGCGGCCAGCGGGCCTTTTATATCGTAGGCATATCGTATGTAAATTGCCCAGGACTCATATCAGGTCTGTTTCAGGAGCGTTCGCGGGGGTCTGCGCCCATAGCCAGCTGCGCTGCACGGAAGTCGCCGAAACCGGGTCGCTCTGGGGAAGAAACTTGACTTCGAGGGCAGGGATGGACATGCGGCGCCAGTGGCAGAAGGCGTGGGCCGGCCGCGATTTCAGCGGCAGTTCTTGGCCCTGTCCGGCCGCTTGATTACTCCCTTTTGCTTACTTCGAAACTGCTCAGCCGAGGTCAGTTCGCGACCCTGTGTGAGGCAAACGAAGATGCTCTCTCGCTGCCTGCTATGGGCGGTCGGACCTGCGGCCCTCCCTTATGCGGGGGGAGACCGCCGGCAAGGCCCTCCTCGTGAACACGCCGACTGAATTATACGCTTTCATCGCAGCATGCCGGCTGCCAACCACGGCTGCGGCCAACCAGATGCTTACCGGAATAGCCTGAACGCCGGCCGGGTTAAGGGAATGCTCATATGAGACAAAGGCTGGTCAAGGAAAGGATTACAGATGGTATAAAAGACTTCATATCCATACTCAAGCAGGCCTGAGAATCCTCCAATCCTGTAAGCGGGGATTCCGGCATTCTGGCGCTCCTCCCGATCCCAGTACTTTGTAGGAGTTTGGTTACCAATTGCCAGAAATGCAGCTACTTAGCCAGAAAGAGAATCTGTCTTGAACAGAGCTTCCTCATCGCCGCCATTGCTGCTATTTAATTGCGTATTCGGTTGGCTGGCGCCAGGTTGGAATGGCGCACTGCTGGAATGCGGGCGTAAGGTCGGTGAGGAATGGTTTTGTAGGGGGGCGTTGCGGGGGCGCAGCCCCTGCACAAGGGAGGGCCGAAGGCCCGACCGCACAACTGCAGTGGTCAGTGGTTAGTGGTCAGTGGTCAGAGACTGCGGCGATTGATTGAGGATTGGTGTGACGAGAAGTGAGGGGAGAGTCGCCTTTGCTCGCCTTATTCAGGGTCGCATCCTATCTGCGGCTGAGTAGTTACCCAGAAACTCAGAACTCGAATGAGATCGCACACAGGGTATGGCTGAGCAGCTTCCGATATCCAGAAGAACCGCGGCCGCCTCCCAGTGAGTTTACCAGGAACGGGAAGCTGAAAACGCAGATGAATTCGCATACAGGGTATGGCTGTTTATCTATTTCCAAGAAACTGAAATATATCCGTCAACATCAGAATTTTGACAAGGCGTCGCGTATGCCTTATACTTTATAGTTCAGGGTGAGAACTGGTTGGCTCGGTTCCGTTTGTTACCTGCAGACCTCAAATGTGGGGGACCGTACCAGAACGCAAGTAGCTGGCACAATCTCCGCTGAGGCCGCTGCCGATGCAAGACGCCGCCGACCGCTTTTACTGCGCGCTTGGCGGCGGGAGAACATTCAACTGTTTATCGTTCACGTGTTTCGGCAAAGTGGAGAGAACCAGCGGCAGCAAGATTCGCGAAGATTGGATACACTCTGGAACCGCCATCCGGCATTGCGAGCCATGATCCGAACCCACAAGATTGAACCCCACCCCAACAACGGACTTTACCCGCGGCTTAGGCGTATACAGCCATCTGGCCGCCGCCTGCGCTTCTGAACGCCAGGCGCTTGGCGGCGGACGAACGGTTTGGATACCGGCGCGTTCCGCCGCGAGAGGAGCTTGCATCTTCGTTTCTACATTCTTAGGTGTAGTCCGGATTGACAGAAATTCGTGTAGGTTGGAGAGATCGGCGACAGTGTACAGCAAAGGAGCATGCGCCATATGATTCATACTGCCCTTGGAAACGGTGTTGGCGCCAAGACGCAGCGGAAGTCCTATTCGCGGACTTCTAATTTGATCGAACTGCCCCGGCTCATCGAGATTCAGCTTCAGAGCTTTGAATGGTTCCGCACGCAAGGACTGAAAGAGCTTTTTGAAGAGATTTCGCCGATCGTCAGTTTCAACAAACATCTTGAACTGCATTTCGGCAACTTCCGCTTCGATGACGCCAAGCACACGGAGGAGGCCTGCCGGGTACGCGATATCACCTATTCGGCGCCGTTGTGGGTCGAGGTAAGACTCGTCAATAACGACACCGGTGAAATCAGTGAGCAGGAAGTCTTTATGGGCGATTTCCCACTGATGACCGATTCCGGCACTTTTATCGTCAATGGCAGTGAAAGAGTCGTGGTCAGTCAGTTGATTCGCTCGCCCGGGGTCTACTTCACGGTCGAAGAAGATCGCAGCACAGGGCGCGACCTGACCGGTACCAAGTTGATTCCTCTGCGGGGCGCCTGGCTGGAGTTCGAGACCAGCAAACGGGATATCGTCAGCGTCAAGGTCGATCGCAAACGCAAGTTGCCGGCGACGATTCTGCTGCGGGCCATCGGCTTCGGCACGGATGAAGAGATCCGGGAACTGTTCTCGGACGTTGATGACAATGAAGACCACCCGTTCATAGAGGCGACCCTGGAGCGGGACCCGACCGCGAATCCGACCGAGGACCGGCAGAAAGGGATCGACGACGCGCTGCTTGAATTTTATAAGAAGCTGCGGCCCGGCGACCCGGCGACTTTGGATAACGCGCGCAATTTTTTGCAGAATCTGCTCTTCACTCCCCGTCGTTACGACCTGGGACGGGTGGGCCGTTACAAGCTCAATCGCAAGTTGGAGCAGGAGGAACCTCTCACCACGCGCATTCTGACAAACGAAGATATCGTGGCGGTCGTTCGCCGCATTATTGACATTAACAATGGCCGCGAGATGCCCGATGACATCGATCATCTGGGGAATCGGCGCATCAAGACGGTCGGTGAACTGATTCAGAGTCAGTTGCGCATCGGTCTCTTGCGCATGGAGCGGGTCGTGCGCGAACGCATGTCGATCCGCGAGCCGGAGCAGGTGACGCCGCTGAGCCTGATTAACATTCGCCCGGTTGTGGCGGCCACACGGGAGTTTTTCGGCAGCAGCCAGTTGAGCCAGTTCATGGACCAGACCAACCCGCTCGCCGAGTTGACCCACAAGCGCCGTCTGAGCGCCCTGGGCCCCGGCGGCCTGCGCCGGGAGCGAGCCGGCTTCGACGTGCGCGACGTCCATTACAGCCACTACGGACGCATCTGTCCGATTGAAACGCCGGAAGGCCCCAATATCGGCCTGATCGGGTATCTGGCTACATATGGGCGCATCAATGATTTCGGCTTCATTGAAACGCCCTACCGCCGCGTCATAAATGCGGTAGAAAACCAGGTCGATGCGTTGACAGGACGCACGCTTGCCGAAGAAATCAGCGACCCCGACAGCGGCGAGCTTATCGCCGAAGTAGAGACGGAACTGACGCCGGAGCAGGCCGAGCGCATCGCCGCTCTCGAAGACCTGAAAGAGGTCCGGGTGCGTCCTTTCGTAGGTGAAGAGGTCATCTATCTGAACGCCGATACCGAGGAGCGCTCCTCGATCGCCCAGGCTTCGACACCGCTGGACGATGCCGGCCACTTTCTCAATAGGCGCCCCTCTGTCCGCCAGGCCGAGGAGTTCCGCTTCGAAGAACCGCAGCGCATCCAATTTATGGACGTTTCGCCCAAACAGGTTGTGGGCGTTTCCGCTGCTTTGATTCCCTTTTTGGAGCACGATGATACCAACCGCGCATTGATGGGCTCCAATATGCAGCGGCAGGCTGTGCCGCTGGTTCAGCCGGATGCGCCGATTGTCGGCACCGGCATGGAGTGGCAGGCTGCTGTTGATTCGGGCCAGGTGGTCGTCGCCCGCAAGGCTGGCGAAGCCATTCGCGTGGTCAATACCGAAATCGTCATCCAGGAGGAGGGCGGCGCCGAGCATACGTATCCGCTGCGCAAGTACAATCGCAGTAATCAGAGCACCTGCATCGATCAGCGTCCGACGATCCAAAAGGGAGACCTGGTCGAAGCCGGCACGGTGCTGGCAGACAGCTCATCCACGCAGAACGGCGAACTGGCCCTGGGGCAGAACGTGCTCGTGGCCTATATGAGTTGGGAAGGCGGCAACTACGAAGACGCAATCCTGGTCAGCGAACGGCTGGTCGAAAACGACAAATACACCTCGGTGCATATTGAAAAGCACGAAATCGAAGCTAGAGAAACGAAACTTGGCCCGGAGGAGATCACCCGCGATATTCCCAACGTGGGCGAAGACGCGCTGCGACATCTGGATGAGGATGGCATCATCCGGATCGGCGCTGAAGTTGCCGCCGGAGACATTCTGGTTGGAAAAATAACGCCAAAGGGCGAGACCGAACTGACGCCGGAAGAGAAGCTGCTGCGAGCGATTTTCGGCGAGAAAGCGCGTGAGGTAAAGGATAGCTCGCTGCGGCTCCCGCATGGTGAACGCGGCAAGGTGGTGGATATCAAAGTATTCACGCGCGAAGATCACCAGGACATGCCCGCGGGGGTGGAAATGATGGTGCGCGTCAGCATTGCCCAGCGCCGCCGTCTGACCGAAGGCGACAAGATGGCCGGCCGGCATGGCAACAAAGGCGTAATCTCCCGGGTGGTGCCCGTGGAAGACATGCCCTTTTTGGATGACGGCACACCGATCGACATTATCCTGAATCCACTGGGTGTGCCCGGACGCATGAATATCGGACAGGTTCTGGAAACCCATCTGGGATGGGCAGCCGACCGTCTCGGCTTCATGGCGGAAACGCCGGTGTTCGACGGCGCGCAAGAAGACGAGATCGAATCCGAGCTGGCGCGGGCCTGGTTGATCGATCAAGCCTGGCAGGATGTCACCCAGCGGGCATGGGCATCTGTTCGCGAACAGGAAATCGACAGCGAATCCCTGATGGACGACAACGATGCCCGCCGTCTCTATCTGCTGGAATGGCTGGAGCCGCGCGGCTATGAGCCTGAAAGTCTGTTCTTCGACGACAAATACGCGCGCAATTCCGCCCTCGCTGAATGGCTGCAGGATAAGGGGTATGATGCGGAGCGTGTCGTCCCGCAAACCAGGTCGGATGATTCGGACCGGTATGCCCGCTATGTTTCCTTGCGCGAGTGGATGCTCTATCATGGCTGCGAGCCGGACGGCGCCGCTCTGCCAGACGTAGCTGACGACCCCATCCTGATGGAGGAAGAACAGTTGGATGAGACGCGGCTCGAAGAGATGGGGGCCACTGCGCAACAGTTCTCGAGGCAGGTTGGCTGGCCGCTGCCGACGACGGGCAAACAGAAACTCTTCGATGGTAAGACTGGTGAGCCGTACGACGCCCACGTAACGATTGGGATCGCGCAGATGCTTAAGCTGCACCATCTGGTAGAGGACAAAGTCCACGCCCGCAGCACGGGCCCCTACAGCCTGGTCACGCAACAACCGTTGGGCGGCAAGGCGCAGTTCGGTGGCCAGCGTTTCGGCGAGATGGAGGTATGGGCGCTGGAGGCTTACGGCGCTGCCTACACTTTGCAGGAGATGCTGACGATTAAGTCGGACGATACCACCGGCCGGGTGAAAACCTATGAGGCAATCGTGAAGGGCGATGAGATTCAGAGCCCCGGTGTGCCGGAAAGTTTCCGGGTACTGGTGAAAGAATTGCAGAGTCTGGCTCTTTCGATCGAAGTGATTAACGACAAGAATGAGGTGATACAACTAGGCAAAGATGAAGTCGAGGATCGTCTGCCGCACCTTGGCTTCAGCCTGAACGTTCCCAGCCCAATGAGTCGCAGCAGCGAGTAAACACGCCGCCGACTGAGGCCGTCGCCGACTGCGTCTACTGCGCACTTGGCGACGATCGAGTAGTGTACAGCGCCCGGTGGTCAAAGAAGTTACCGACCACCTTGAGGCCGTCGCCGACCCAAACTGCTGCACATTTGGCGGCGGGTGAAACGAAAAGGAGCCAAAATGGAAGTTCGAGATTTTGACGCAATTCGCATCTCTCTTGCCTCCCCGGATCAGATTGACGAATGGAGCTTTGGCGAAGTAACGAAGCCGGAGACGATAAACTATCGTACGCTGCGGCCGGAGCGGGACGGCCTGTTCTGTGAACGCATCTTCGGGCCGCAGAAGGATTGGGAATGTGCCTGCGGCAAGTACAAACGCGTCCGCTATAAGGGCATCGTATGCGACAAATGCGGTGTGGAAGTGGCGCCGCAGCGGGTGCGTCGCGAACGCATGGGCCATATCAAACTGGCCTCGCCGGTTAGCCATATCTGGTATGTTAAGGGCGTTCCCAGCCACCTGGGTCTGCTCCTGAACATCAGCCCCCGTCATCTGGAGCGGGTACTGTACTTCGCTCAGTTCATCATCACCGACGTGAACGAAGACGCGCGCGGCCGGGCCATCCAGCGTCTCGAAAAAGAGATGCAGATGGGGATAGCCCGATTGGATAACGAAACACAAGAACAGATCGACGTCGTAGAAGCCAGCGCGCAGAGCCGACTGGACGAGTTGGACGAAGATGAACAGTCTCAGATTGCGAGACTCGATGAACGCATCAACCGTTCTTCGTCAGAGGCGATCAGCCAGGCCCAACGGCTTCAGGACTGGATTCAGAGCAATACCGGCAAGAAAGCACCGGAAGATAAGCACCTGGATTGGGTGGAGGCCGCCATCATCTCGGCCAAAGAGACCGTCACCGCCGAACATGAACGAACTGTCAACGACTATGTGCAGGAACGTTTGGACACGCTTCAGTTTGAATCCGATGAAGAGAAATCGGACATTCGCGTTCTGATCCAGTCCAAGCAGACACACATTCGCCAGGAATTGGACGAATTACTTGAAAAGTTGCGCGAAGATGTGGCCGAACAACGGGGGCGGCTGCAAACCGGCGCCGAAGCGGAGTTGGACGAGCTGAAAAGCATGGAAGAAATGCAGCTCCTGACCGAGACCCGCTATCGCGAGTTGGCCGATCGCTGGGGCAACATCTTCAAGGCGGGAATGGGCGCGGAGGCGATCCGCGATATTGTAGCCAAAGTCAATCTGGACGCACTGGCAAAAGAGTTGCGCCAGGAGATCTTTACCACCAAGAGCAAGCAGCGCCGTAAAAAGGCCGCCAAACGCCTGCGCGTCGTGGAAAACTTCCGCAAAAGCGGCAACCGACCCGAGTGGATGGTGCTGACGATCTTGCCGGTGATTCCGCCGGAATTGCGGCCGATGGTGCAGTTGGACGGTGGCCGTTTCGCCACCAGCGATCTCAATGATCTGTACCGGCGCGTGATCAACCGCAACAACCGTCTCAAGCGTCTCCTTGACCTCGGCGCACCCGATGTCATCGTCCGCAACGAAAAACGCATGTTGCAGGAAGCGGTCGATAGCCTCATCGACAACGGGCGGCGGGGCCGGGCAGTCAGCCGCAGTGGCAAGCGCAAACTCAAGAGCCTGAGCGATATGCTCAAAGGGAAGCAGGGCCGCTTCCGCCGCAACCTGTTGGGGAAACGCGTCGATTACTCCGGCCGGTCGGTCATTGTCATCGGCCCCACGCTGAAACTGCACCAGTGCGGCCTGCCGAAAAAAATGGCATTGGAACTGTTCAAACCCTTCGTCATGCGTCGCCTGGTGGAGGATAACTACGCTCACAACATCAAGAGCGCCAAGCGGATGGTAGACCGCCAGCAGTCAGAAGTGTGGGACGAGCTGGAGGAGATCTGCAAAGAACGGCCGGTGCTGTTGAATCGGGCGCCCACCCTGCATCGGCTGGGCATTCAGGCCTTTGAAGTAACCTTGGTAGAGGGAAGCGCAATTCAGCTGCATCCGCTGGTCTGTGACGCCTTCAATGCAGATTTCGACGGCGATCAGATGGCCGTGCATGTGCCGCTGAGCCAGTCTGCGGTTGATGAAGCCCGACAACTGATGCTGTCCAGCCAGAATCTGCTCAAGCCCAGCAGCGGTGAACCGATCGTGGGCCCGTCTAAAGACATGGTGATGGGTGTCTACTACCTGACCACCGAAGAAAACGAGTCGACACCGGACGCGGAACTGCCGATCTTCAGCTCGATGGATGAAGCGGATTACATCTATAGCCTCGGGCATATCAAATTGCGCGATTCGATCCGGGCGCGCTTTACAACCCGTTTCGACGTGCAGCCGATCGAGTCGACAGAAGTGAGCGAACGGGTAATGGATGCCTTGAAGGAACACGGCATCGCCACCGTCGGCGAGTTGATGGACATCTATGCCCAGGGCGAACGCCACATGATCCAGGAGATCCCGGCGTTTGGGCAGGCAGCCATGAATGAGGTGCGGGACGCCCTGCGAAAACTGCGCCTGCTGGGGGCCGACTGGCCGAAAGACCGAATCTTCCGCACCACGATCGGTCGTATCATCTTCAACCGAGCCCTGCCGGAGGAGTTATGGTTCGTCAACAAGCTTCTCGATAAAAAGGGTGTCAATGAGATCATTGACCTCTGCTACAAGCATCTGGGCCGGGAAGTGACAGCCGAAACAGTAGACAATATCAAGGATCTGGGTTTCGAATACGCCACCCGATCCGGCATAACAATTGCGGTCAGTGATATTCAGGTGCCGCATGAAAAGGATACGATCGTTGAACGCACCTCGGAAGAGGTGGCGCAGACCGAACGCCAGTACCGGCGCGGCCTGATCACTGAGGAAGAGCTGTACGAAAAGACGGTTGAGCTGTGGACACGGGCCGCTGACGAAGTAACGGCTGCGGTGCGTAAACTGCTCAGCCCGCTTGAGGGGCTGGGTGCAATGGCCCATTCCGGTTCCACCAAGGGCGGTGTTAATACCGTGCGGCAGTTGGCCGGTATGCGCGGCCTGATTGCCGGCCCCAATGGGCGCATCATTCCTTTGCCGATTCGCTCCAACTTCCGCGAAGGGTTGACCGCGCTGGAATATTTCCTCAGCACACACGGCGGACGCAAAGGCCTGGCGGATACCGCCTTGCGCACTGCAGATGCCGGCTATCTGACCCGCCGCCTGGTAGATGTCGCCCAGGATGTAATCGTGACCGAGGACGATTGCGGCACCAATGTCGGCATCTGGATCGATGCCGCAGGTTCAAGAGCGATGGGCGAGAGCTTCGCCGACCGCATAGCCACACGTACTCTTGCGGCCGCGATCATCCCGCCGGATGCCGATGGACCGCTGCTTGAACGCGATACCGTCATCGACGAGGCCGCCCTGGGAACCATAGAACGCTATGAGGTGGAAAGGGCATTCGTCTATAGCCCGCTGACCTGTGAATCCCGCTTTGGCCTCTGCAAGAAATGTTATGGCACCGACCTGGCCCGAGGGGGGACCGTGGAGCAGGGCGAGGCGGTGGGCATTATCGCGGCCCAGTCGATCGGCGAGCCCGGTACGCAGCTGACGCTGCGCACCTTCCACACCGGCGGTGTGGCCGGGAGTGATGACATCACACAGGGTTTGCCTCGCGTCGAGGAGCTCTTCGAGGTGCGGAACCCCAAAGGTGAAGCTGTCATCAGCGAAATCGATGGCAAGGTTGATATTTGGTGGGAAGGCGATCAGCGCATGCTGAAAGTGAGCCGCACCGAACTCAACCGACGCGAAATCGCCATCCCCGAGGGCTATCAGTTGATGGTCGATTCCGATGACCGCGTGCAGGAAGATACGGTCATCGCCCGCAACGGAGACGGGGATGGGCAGGGGCTAATGGCAGGCATGGAAGGCCAGATCTTCGCGGAAAACGGGCAGGTCGTCATCCGTCGAGAAGACTCCCTAGTATGGGAGACCGATATCCCCGCCAATGCCCGCTTGCGGGTGGAGAAAGGTGAAGAGGTGAACGCTGGCCAGCAGCTGACCGAAGGCTCAAAGAATCCGCGGGAAATCCTGCGCATTCAGGGCCGGGAAGCCTGTCAGTTGTACCTGTTGGAACAGGTGCAGCAGGTGTATCGCAGCCAGGGCGTCGCCATCCACGACAAGCATATTGAGGTGATATTGCGCCAGCTGCTGCGGCGTGTGATGATCCGGGCGACCGGCGACACTGAATTCCTGCCGGGCGAACTGGTGGACCGTTTCCTATTTGAGGATGAAAACGACCAGACGATCACCCTCAGCCGCCGCCCGGCTAAAGCCGAGCCGGTCGTGCTGGGGTTGACCAAGGCCGCCTTGAATACCGAAAGCTTCCTGGCTGCAGCCAGCTTCCAGGAAACCACTCGCGTCCTCACCGATGCCGCTGTGCAAGGGCAACGGGACGAGTTGCGAGGACTCAAGGAGAATGTCATTATCGGCAAGCTGATCCCGGTCGGCTCCGGCTTCCGTACCCGCCGCATGTGGGAAGAAGAGAAGCAGCAGGTGGCTGATCAGTTGGCCGAACAGCACGAAGTCGTCGATGAAGGACTGAGCGAGCTGGAATTCGACCTGGACGATCCGGATCTGGACCTGGCCGAGATCTCCGGCTTGGCCGAAATGGGAATCGGGCCGCTGGGGATGCTGTCCGGCTTTGGCGGCAACGCCGAAGACGAAGAGCTCGACTTCGACTTCAACAATCTGAAGGACGAAGAAAGCGAAGAGATTAACGTCGATCTAAGCTAAGAACCAATTGGAGTTTACAAGCGAGAGTGGAAGGCGCCGGCTCTTCCACTCTCGCTTTTTGTCCGGTCTTGCTGCCCCACTAGTTGACGCCCTCACTGCCTGACGCCGCCACTGCATGATGCCTCCGTCAACGCCATCTTTGGGCACTCGGCGTCGGGTGAACAATCTGCCCTGCACCTGCAATTGCCTGAGAAACTACGGCATCCTCGTCGAGATTTGTTCTTTAGCCTCTGCTCGTCTTCTTAAGAACCTCATTCTCTTGTTCGCTCGTGTTCTCTTGTGCATCTCTTGTGATCTCTTGTGCACGTCTTGCGCATCTCTTGTCGAGAGCCCTAAGCACTGGTTCAGTCTCAGCAGTTCCTCAGCCAGCGCCATTTCGCGACCATGCGGAAAAGCCGAGCCATGGAGCCCAAACAGTTTGCGGCCGCAATCCTGTGCAATTCGGGCCTCTGCAATTCGGGCCTCTGCAATTCGGGCGGAGCTGACAAGCGTGGCTGGACCAGATGTCGGGGCCGGCCATAAAGCCCTAAAAGATGACTTCGACCTGGCACGACTTAGCTCGACCTGATTTGCCCTAACCGAGGGCAATTGCATTGGGGTAACTACCAAGCCATATGCAGTGCCTGCCTTGACCAGCCCTTTATCGCTGCCGCCATTCAGGCAATCCGATTGCGTGTTCGGTTGGCGGCAGCCGCGTTGCTGAAGCGGCACGGCTGGAATGCGCAGACACGGTCGGAACTGCAGTTTTTAGTTTTCAGTTTTTTGTTTTCAGTGGAACACCAGTCGTCAGTGGAACGCCGGTGATTAGCGGTCGGTGGTCGGTGGGTTGAGGCGGCAGGTGAGAGAGTAGACACCGTTTGCTAGACACGATGCTGGGGAAGATTGAGCGCGGTCGCTAGCCAGGGCGGGGCGTTGCGGGGGCGCGGAACTGCAGTTTTTAGTTTTCAGTTTTTGGTTTTCAGTGGAGCACCGGTCGTCAGGGGAACACCGGAGATTAGCGTTCGATGGTCGGTGGGTTTAGGCGGCAAGTGGGGGAGTAGACACCGTTCGCCAGACACGATGCTGGGGAAGAGTAAACACGGTCGGTGAGGGATGGTTTTGTAGGGGGGCGTTGCGGGGGCGCAGCCCCTGCACAAGGGAGGGCCGAAGGCCCGACCGCCCAAATGCAAAGCGAGAGGATAGAGGAGTGCGGAGAGAGCAGTCACCTTCGCTCGCCTGATTCAGGATGGCAAATTAAATGTGGCTGAGCAATTTCGAATTGGGAAAGAACCTCGTGATGCTGCCTGAATCGGCAGGGGCTCCCTTTGTGTGCACGCATCGTAGCTACTTTGGGGACCGAATTGGGATGCGTTTGCCGCGTGCTCATAATGATTTGCCTTCAGCAGTCCGGTTATGCTATAGTAGACTACTGTCTTTTCGTGGGCTGAGATGACCACTAGGGAGGAAACATTTGCCGACGATAAATCAATTGGTCCGCAAGGGCCGCAAGACTAAGCCGAAGAAAGAGACCGCGCCTGCGCTGCGTTTTACGCAAAACACATTGACCGGCCGCACCAAGCGGGTCAAGCAAGGCAACCCCCAGAAACGGGGCGTTTGTACACAGGTGCGAACGACAACACCCAAGAAGCCCAATTCCGCCTTGCGTAAGGTAGCCCGTGTGCGCCTTACAAATGGCGTTGAAGTAACGGCCTATATTCCTGGCGAAGGCCATAACCTCCAGGAACACAGTGTGGTTCTGGTACGCGGCGGTCGGGTCAGGGATTTGCCCGGCGTGCGTTATCATATCGTGCGCGGCGCATTGGACAGCACGGGCGTCAACGACCGCAAACGAAGCCGCAGCAAATACGGTACCAAGAAACCGCGTTAAGCGCCGACTCTGGCAAGGCGGGACAGGCTGTGTGCGTCCTTGCTCAAGAGACGCGTGCAGGCGCAAACTATGAGGATGGAGTTGTAGAATGCCGCGAAGAAACCGGCCCGAAAAGCGTAAAGTCACGCCCGATCCCCGGCACAATAGCGTTGTGCTGGCGAAATTCATCAACAACCTGATGGAACGGGGCAAGAAAAGTCTGGCCGCCAGAATTGTCTATACCGCACTGGATACTATAGCCGAACGCACCAACCGTCCACCACTGGAAGTCTTCGAAGAAGCGCTCAGGAACGCCACTCCTCTGGTTGAGGTCAAACCGCAGCGCGTTGGTGGCGCAACCTATCAGGTGCCCATGGAAATCCGCCCTGACCGGCGACAGGCCCTGGCCATGCGCTGGCTGATTCAGAATGCCAGAGGGCGGGGCGGCCGCAATATGGCCGCTCGGTTGGCGAATGAACTTCTGGATACGGCGCGCGGCGAAGGACAGACCGTTCGCAGGCGTGAAGAGACGCACCGGATGGCAGAAGCCAATCAAGCCTTTGCCCATTTTGCCAGAAGGCGATAGGAGTTTTGCCTTCACGGCAACTGTTCCTGCCCGGCAGCCCTGCCGCGGCAGTACAGACAGAAAAATTGGTTTTTCCTGATGTGTCCGGCGCCCATGCTGGGCACAGCTTTGAAGAAATCCGACACCTCCGGGTTTGGATGTTCTTCTAAAACGAACTATACACGGCGCATTCGAGCCACAGGATGATGTCGCTCTGCGCTCAGCATGTCGTTGAGCGAGATTCGACGTTGCCGGATCAGCAGGCTGCCTTTTGAGCAGATTGTATATGTTCCTGCTCAAGTAGGGCACGTCGAATTCTGGTGCCTGTGAGACGGTTGCGTCGTCTGTTTGTCGGGGGCCAGCGTGCTCTCCATGGGCGCCGGCGGTCGCGGCAAGCCGTTCGATGAGGCCAGGTTGTCGCCGGACAACACCAATATAACGTTGCAGGGCGGCAGATTGTATTCCCTGTTTGAAAGGGGCGCGACATTTTTGTGCGCCTCGGTCGGCAAGGGACGCGGCGCTGCCCACCAGGACAAAATTAGGTGAATTTGATGAGTCAGGTACCATTACATAAGATCCGCAATATCGGAATTATTGCCCATATAGACGCCGGCAAGACGACGACAACGGAACGAATTCTGTTCTATTCCGGTCGTATTCACCGCATGGGCGAAGTACATGAAGGAACCGCTGTCACAGACTGGATGGCGCAGGAACGGGAACGCGGCATTACCATTACCGCGGCCGCGATTACGGCCAACTGGGTTGACAGCCGCAGCGGCGAAGAGGTCCAGATCAATATTATCGATACACCGGGCCATATCGACTTTACCGCCGAAGTACAGCGCAGCTTGCGTGTCCTCGATGGCGGCGTCGTTGTTTTCGACGCTGTTGCAGGTGTCGAACCACAGTCGGAAACCGTCTGGCGGCAGGCAGACACTTATCATGTGCCTCGCATCTGCTTCGTGAATAAGATGGACCGGGTGGGAGCCGACTTTGATCGTACGGTGGACATGATTATCGACCGCCTTGGCGCGGACCCGCTGCCCATACAACTGCCGTGGGGCGCGGAGGAAAATTTCCATGGCGTCATCGACCTCTTTACGATGAAGGCCCTGCGCTACAGCGACGCATTGGGCGCCACCCCGGAAACTGCTCCGATTCCGGAAGAGATGAAAGACGCCGCGGAGGCGGCGCGCGCCGCCATGATTGAGCGGATCGCGGAAACTGATGACGAACTGACAATGCTCTATCTGGAGGGCGAAGAGATCAGCAACGAACAGCTGATCAGGGCCCTGCGCAATGCCGTCATAGGCAATGTTATCGTGCCAATCCTGTGCGGGTCTGCTCTGAAAAACAAAGGTGTACAACCGCTTCTGGACGCGATTGTTCGCTATTTGCCCAGTCCGCTGGACGTGCCGCCGGTCGTTGGCATTGACCCCAGGACAGAGGAAGAGAAGATTCGGTTTGCCGATCCGGAAGAACCTTTTTCGGCGCTCGTCTTCAAGATCGTGACAGATCCCTTTGTCGGGCGCCTGGCCTATGTCCGGGTGTATTCGGGTACATTGGCGTCGGGAAGTATGGTCTACAACGCCAACAAAGGCCGACGAGAACGAATTGGTCGGCTGCTGCAGATGCATGCGGACAAACGGGAAGAGATCGAAGTATGCCGCGCGGGCGACATTGCCGCCATTGTCGGCCTCAAACAGAGCCTGACCGGTGAAACGCTCAGCGACCGCGCCAACGAGATTTTGCTGGAAACAATCGAGTTTCCCGCCCCGGTGATTGGGATCGCGGTTGAGCCGAAGTCGAAAGCCGATCAGGACAAGATGGCCGACGGCCTCTTAAAGTTGGCCGAAGAAGACCCGACCTTTCAGGTGCGGTACGACGATCAGACGGGGCAGACGATCATCAGCGGAATGGGCGAGTTGCACTTGCAGATTATCGTCGACCGTCTGAAGAGAGAGTTCCGGGTGCAGTGTAACGAGGGCCGCCCGCAGGTCGCGTATCGGGAGACGATCACAAGGGCGACCCGAGCAGAAGGGCGGTTCGTCCGCCAGACAGGTGGACGCGGACAGTTTGGTCATGTCTGGATTGAGTTGGAGCCGAACGAAGAGGGCAAGGGCTTCGAGTTTGAGGACAAAATCGTCGGCGGCGCAGTCCCCAGGGAATACATCCCCGCGGTTCGCAAGGGGATCGAAGAATCCATGGCAAGCGGTGTGCTTTCGGGATACCCGGTCGTGGATGTTCGCGCCGCGCTGGTGGACGGCAGCTACCATGATGTCGATTCCAGTGAAATCGCTTTCAAAATAGCCGGTTCGATGGCGTTCAAGGAGGGTATGGCTAAGGCCGGCCCCGTTCTGCTGGAGCCCATCATGATGGTTGAAGCGGTCGTGCCGGAGGAGTTTGTCGGCGATATCGTGGGCGATTTTGCCAGCCGCCGCGGGCAGATCGAAGGCCTGACCCCCCATAATAACAAGGTAACCGCTGTGCGGTCGATCGTACCGCTGGCGGAAATGTTCGGTTACGCGACGAAACTCCGCTCGATCACCAGTGGGCGGGGCACCTTTACGATGCAGTTCGACAGCTATCAGCCTGACACGCAGAAGACGGACGTTGGCGCGCCGCGGCGGGAGTTCGCCTGAGTTGAATGCGGCCGCTGCAGTCAGATTTGCCGTTTCAGTTGAGTCCAGACTTGTCAACCGTCAGGACATTTCGTATACTGTTCAGGTTGTAGAGGCGGCGTCTATGCCGCCGCCACAACTGTTTGAGGCGCTTCTGCCCAAAAGTGACGCAATTGCGATCGCATGACCTCTGTTTGTGCTGCGACGCTTGCACCGGTCTGGCGGGCTGTCAGCCGGTTGGATAAGAGGTCGCCTGAGCAACCGTATAAGGCGAAAAATTCTTCAGCTTCGTTGCGAGGCTGCTTGATTCTTCATAGTAGACATGGGAAACATTCAGGAGAGAAAGAATGGCGAAGGCAGTATTTGAGAGGACGAAGCCCCATGTGAACGTGGGGACGATTGGACATGTGGATCACGGCAAGACGACGCTGACAGCGGCGATCACCAAGGTGTTGGCGCTGCGAGGGATGGCGGATTTCAGTGCGTTTGAGGCGATCGACAATGCGCCCGAAGAAAAGGCACGCGGCATCACCATCGCCATTGCGCATGTAGAATACGAGACCGAAAATCGGCACTATGCGCACGTGGACTGTCCTGGACATGCCGACTACATCAAGAACATGATTACCGGCGCTGCCCAGATGGATGGCGCGATTCTGGTGGTGGCTGCGCCCGATGGCGCGATGCCGCAGACGCGCGAACACATCCTGCTGGCGCGGCAGGTGGAAGTGCCGGCCATGGTCGTGTTTCTCAACAAAGTCGACATGATGGAGGACGAGGAGTTGCTGGAACTGGTGGAGATGGAGTTGCGCGAGTTGCTCGACATCTATGAGTTCCCCGGCGACGACATCCCCTTTGTGCGCGGCAGTGCTCTGCATGCGCTGGAGAGCAGTTCCGACGATCCCGATGCGCCCGAGTATGAGCCGATCTGGGAACTGATGCGGGCGGTCGATGAGTACATCCCCACCCCTGCGCGCGAAATCGACAAACCGTTCCTGATGCCGATTGAGGATGTCTTCTCGATCAAGGGCCGCGGCACCGTCGTCACCGGTCGCGTCGAGCGCGGTGTCATCCATCCGATGGAAGAGGTGGAAATCGTCGGCATCAAAGCCACACACACGACCACGGTCACCGGCGTCGAGATGTTCCGCAAACTGCTCGATGAAGGACAGGCCGGCGACAACGTCGGTTGTCTGCTGCGCGGCATCGACCGCGAAGAGGTTGACCGAGGCCAGGTGCTGGCCAAGCCCGGCAGCATCATGCCGCACACCCGCTTCAAGTCCGAGGTTTATGTCTTGCGCAAGGAAGAGGGCGGTCGTCACACTCCCTTCTTCAAGGGTTATCGCCCGCAGTTCTACATTCGCACCATGGACATCACCGGCTCGATCGACCTGCCGGCCGGCGTCGAAATGGTGATGCCCGGGGACAATGTGACGATGGACGTCGAGTTGATTGCGCCTGTCGCAATCGAGACCGGCGGCCGCTTTGCCATCCGTGAGGGTGGCCGCACTGTCGCTGCCGGCGCTATCACCGAAGTAATCGAGTAACCTTCTGGATAAGTTGAGATTGTCCGAAAGAGAACCGATACTTTCGGACATTTTAGGCGAGTAGCTCAATTGGCAGAGCGGCGGTCTCCAAAACCGCAGGTTGCGGGTTCAAGTCCTGCCTCGCCTGTCAGAAAATGACCACCAGCAGCCGCTCGGTGGTCATTTTCCGCCTAAACAGGCTCAAAAAGCTACATGAGTAGATGAGCAAGTAAGGTTTGTGGAGTTGTGAACATATTCTTGTGTTCACGCACAAAATGGAGTCAATCGTGAGCCGGTCATCAACTGTTCCAAGAACTGATAACGCACTTGTACGGTATTTTAAGGAAACGCGCGCTGAGATTGGCAAGGTCACCTGGCCGACGCGAGAAGAGGGTACACGCCTGACTATCGTTGTGTTGATTGTCACCACAATCGCCGCGCTTGTACTGTTTGCTGTAGACTCATTCTTCAGTTATCTGGTGACGCTGTTTCTGCAAGTATTTTGACCGCATCTTTGGCGCAACCGCCTTCTGTTGTCGAGGAGGAGCCGGTTTTGAAATGTGACGCGCAAGGAGGAATCTGTGGGTGATATAACGAATACAGACGCCGACCCTGAATCCCAGGAAGATGAGACAGTTGCCGCGCTTGTGGACGATGAGTCGTCCGCTGCCACTGATGAGGAACCGACCGGCCCGAAACCGGAATGGTATGTGGTGCACAGTTATTCAGGCAAGGAAAACAAAGTAAAAAAGAACCTGGAACACCGGGCGGAATCGATGAACATGACCGACCGGATCCTGCAGATAGTTGTACCTACGGAAACCGAAATCGAGATCAAAGATGGTATCCGTCGCGAGGTTGAGCGCCAGGTTTTCCCTGGCTATATTCTCATCGAGATGATTATGGATGAGGACAGCTGGTATGTGGTGCGCAATACCCCGGGCGTGACCAGTTTTGTAGGTATGGGAAACAAGCCCAGCCCCTTGAGCCAGGCCGAAGTGAGCCACATCATGAGCCGCATCGAATCGGATGAACCGCGGGTCAAAGTCAGCTTCGATGTGGGCGAGCGCGTCCGAATTATAGAAGGACCGTTTGCTGAATTCACAGGTGTCGTCGATACGTTGGAGGCGGAGAAGGGCAAAGCCCGTGTCATGGTAAGTTTCTTCAACCGGGAAACACCGGTGGAGGTGGACTTCCTCCAATTGGAACGGGATTCGTAAAAGGAGAAGCAGGCGAGATGGCGAAGAAAGTCAAAGCGGTTGTAAAGTTGCAGATCCCTGCCGGCAAAGCTAACCCTGCCCCACCGGTAGGCACGGCGCTCGGCCCGCATGGTGTCAATATCATGGGCTTCTGCAAGGAGTATAACGCGCGCACACAAAGTCAGATGGGGCAGGTCGTACCGGTCGAAATCACGATTTTCCAGGATCAGTCCTTTACATTTATTACCAAGACGCCGCCGGCGGCCGAACTGATTAAAAGGGCAGCCGGGGTCGAAAAAGGCAGCGGCATTCCCAATACGGAGATGGTGGGACAGATCACCAATCAACAGGTGCGGGAAATCGCCGAGATAAAGCTGAAGGATCTGGGCAATATCCCGATAGACAGCGCCATGCAGATGGTGAAAGGCACCGCCCGCAGTATGGGCGTGACAGTTGTCGAATAGGCGGGATCCGCACTTCAATTTGTGATCCGCAGAAATCAATGAATCATCGATGGGAGGGGCGCCCGATAGTGCCCCGTTTGCACCACGAGGAGCGAAAATGCCAAGACATAGTAATCGTTACAACACTGCCCGAAGCAAGGTCGACCGCCATAAGCAATATATGCCCGCGGAAGCCGTTGACCTGATGCGAGACGGCGCCACCGCCAAGTTCGATGAGACGGTGGAGGTTCATCTGAGCACCGGTGTCGACCCCCGTCACGCCGACCAGCAGGTGCGTGGCGTCGTAACCCTTCCCCATGGGACAGGCCGCGTCGTGCGCATTTTGGTTTTTGCCAGCGCCGATGGCGTCAGCCTGGCTGAGGAAGCCGGCGCCGACCATGTCGGCGGCGAAGATCTGGCCAAGGAGATTCAGGGAGGCTGGCTCGATTTTGATGTCGTTCTGGCCACACCGGATATGATGAGGGTTGTTGGCAGGCTGGGTCGCGTGCTTGGGCCGCGCGGAATGATGCCCAGCCCCAAAGCCGGCACAATCGTTCAGGCCGCTGAACTGCCGCGCGTCATTCAGGAGACCCGTCTGGGCCGCGTCGAATTTCGCGTCGATAAGACAAGCAATATCCACGTTCCCATCGGCAAAGCGAGCTTTAACAGCGAGCAGATATTCGACAACTTCACCTCCATTATGGAAGCGGTTACGGCCGCGAGGCCTTCGGCTGTGAAGGGGATCTATCTGAAACGGGTAACGCTGACAAGCACCATGGGGCCTGGGATTCGCGTCGATGTCAATGCGGCCTCCATGCTTAAGGCTGCATAGGCCCGGTTTGCCATTGCCAGACGCTGTACGGTAGAATTGGCACTTATCAACCGCATAAGATACTCAGTTCCGTAGACAGTCGGCATTCGCGTTGCGAATATAATTGCGTCCAAATGCGCAGCCGGCCAAGGGATGAACACAGCGACCCGACCGCCGTTTTCCGGCGGGAGTCGCTTGCCACGTCCTTGTCTGCATCCGCAAGGGCGTTTTTGTTTGCAGCGCCCATCAGAGATTGTCAGGGACGCAGGTCGAAATAGTCCGCGTCTCCACAGGAATCCTGTAGAAAGGGGGAATGTCAATTGGCACTTAGTCGAGAGAAAAAGGAAGAACTGGTCGCGCTGTACTCATCACACCTGGAGAACGCTTCCGCGGTCGTGTTCACAGACTATCGCGGCTCCACCGTCTCGCAGATAAACGGGCTGCGCACCCATCTCAAAGAATCGGATACGTCCTATATGGTCGTAAAAAACCGGCTTCTGCGGCTTGCGTTGGCGAGTGTTGGAGTCACCGAAGAGTTGGACGAGCTGCTGGAAGGGCCGAATGCAGTCGCATTTGTTGGCGAGGATATCGGCAGAGGCGTGTCCGCGTTGAAGGAAGGTCTTCGAGACCTCGATGAAATCATTGAAATCAAAGGCGGCATCCTGGAGCAGAACGTTCTGGATGCCACCGGCGCCGCATCTCTGTCCGAACTGCCCACGCGCGAAGAGATGCTGGCCAAACTGTTGGCGACAATTATCGCGCCGGCCACCCAGATTGCCCGGGTCGTCAACGAACCCGGAGTCAGCCTGGCGCGGGTCGTCCAAGCGCACGCCGATGCAGACGCCGATGCGCAGGCAGAGGCGGCCTGAGCATCAACCGAGGGATTCAATCCCTCCTACATACATGGAAAGCACAGTTAGACAGTCGAGACAGGCAACCCACAGAAACAGACAATTGGGAGAATTCCAAAAATGGCAGATCTGAATGCAATCAAAGAACAACTGGACGGACTTACTCTTCTGGAAGCCGCTGAACTGGTGAAAATGCTGGAAGAGGCCTGGGGCGTCAGCGCGGCCGCATCTGTGGCGGTGGCCGGCGTGGCTGGCGGCGCGGCTGAAGTCGAAGAAGAGGTGGAAGAGCAGACAGAGTTTGACGTGATCCTCGGCGATATCGGAGCCAGGAAAATTAACGTCATTAAGGCTGTGCGTGCGGTCACAAGCCTGGGTCTGCGAGAGGCCAAGGAGTTGGTCGAAAGCGCACCGGCGCCTGTGGTGCAGGGCGTGGCTAAGGACGTCGCCGAAGACGCCAAAGCCCAGTTGGAGGCCGAAGGGGCAACTGTAGAAATCAAGTAACCTTCCGACCTGACCGATCAAAGGGGCGCATCCGATAACGGATGCGCCCCTTTTTTTTCAGGACCCCGGCAGACAGCAGCCGGCAGTTTTGGGCGCAAGCCAGTAGATTGAGACTGCTTGTTCGGCCATTTGCACTATGATACAATTCCGTGAAGTCTTACTACAGAATCACAGAGGGAGATACAATTGCCTGAAGGCCCGGTCGTAGGCCATCAGTGGGCTGTCGAACTGTTGCACAATAGCATCCAGCATGACACGCTGCGCCATGCATATCTGTTTGTGGGCCCGGCCCAGTTGGGCAAGTCAACCCTGGTCCGCAGCTTTGCCCAGTCGCTTCTCTGCTCAGATGCAGTCGCGGGCCGTGCCTGCGCCAACTGCCGCTCATGCCATCTCGTGCAGGCGGGCAGCCATCCCGATTTCATCCTGCTGGCGCCGACCGACCGCCACGGTGAGCCGGACAGAGAGAATGGTCTTCATCGCGCTGAACAGGCGGCCGATATCATTCGGCAGGCGATGCTGCACCCCATGGAAGGGCGCTACAAAGTCTTCCTGATTCAGGACGCGCACAGAGCTCACATCAGTTTCGCCAATAAGCTCCTAAAAACGCTGGAAGAGCCGCCGCCGCACGTGGTCCTCTGTCTGACCGCCCAGGACAAGTCGGCGCTTTTGCCGACGATCGTCAGCCGCTGCCAGGTTCTGGCGTTGCGGCCGCTTGGGCAGCAGGTCATGGAAGAGGCGCTGCACACACGTTGGGGAGCGTCTTCGCAGCAGGCCGCACTGCTGGCTCGTCTGGCAAACGGCTGCCTGGGATGGGCGGTTGACCAGGTGAAACAACCGGAACCATTGGCGGAAAGAAGCCAGCGGTTGACGGAGTTACAGGAACTCAGTCGCAGCAGTCGCGTCACCCGTCTTGCTTTTGCACAGAAGCTCACGGCCGCGCGCAGCCAGACGCGCCTGTTTACCCTGCTTGCCCTGTGGACGAGCTGGTGGCGCGATGTAATGCTGGCCCAATCCGGCTGTCTGGAGCAGTGCGCCAACGTCGACCTGCTGGACACGCTCGTGCAGACAGCCGCCGACTTTCGTCCCATCGATGTCCAGGCGTATTTGCACACATTGAGCCGTATTGAAGGCTATTTGCGGCATACAGTTAACACTGGGCTGGCGCTGGACGTACTTTTGTTGCAGATGCCGCGCCCGCACGCCTGACAGGAGTAATACAGCAAACTCGCCGGCGGCCAGATGCAAGGCCCTCTGCGGAAACGATAATGGAGAATCTACCATGCCCATCGTAGTCGGAGCCCAGTTCAAGCCCGTTACGAAGATATATTTTTTCGATCCGGTTAACCACTTGGATCTGGTTCCAAAAGATTATGTGATCGTGGATACGGTCAAAGGCCGGGATCTGGTGCAGATCGTTCAAGCGCCTCATGACGTTGCCAAGAACGAAATTGTCGGCGAGATCAAGAAGGTGATTCGCCGGGCAACACCATGGGATCTCCTGCAGAAGGATCTGTGGAAGGAGAAGCAGACCGAGGCGGTGGCCGTCTGTCGCGAGAAGGCGCGGGCGCACAAATTAGACATCAAGGTGCGTCGTTGTGAATACAACTACGAGGGCGGCAGGCTGACCGTCTACTTCGCCGCGGAGCAGCGGATTGATTTCCGCGCGCTTGTACGCGATCTGGCCCGCACTTTTCACACCCGCATCGAAATGCGCCAGATTGGCGTGCGCGACGAGGCCAAGTTGTTGGACGGCGTGGGTAAATGCGGCCGCCAACTCTGTTGCACCAGTTGGCTGCGCGAGTTTGCCTCGGTGAGCATTCGCCAGGCGAAGAATCAGCAGTTGCCCCTCAACCAGGACGAGATCAGCGGCGTCTGCGGCAGACTGCTCTGTTGCCTCTCATATGAAGATCCGATATACAAGAAGGCAAACAAGAAGATGCCGAAAGTCGGGTCAGAGGTGACGACGCTGCAGGGAAAGGGACGGATCCGTCACCTGCACCCGCTTAAGGAAAGTGTCACCGTTCTGCTTGAAAATAACGTCCTGGCCGAATTCGAACTGTCAGAACTGATTTCAGGGAAAAAGGAAAAGGACGGCGGCTGTGGCACCTGCGGCGGCTGCACCGTCAAGCGGCGCGCGGGCGAGGAATAGAAATCCGCCTGCGCGTACCAGTGAACCTATGCTGTTAGAGGCCTCCCTGCCGCAGGCAAACTCTCAATTCGACAGAGAAATTTAGTCATCATGGCTCTGTCGGTCCGGCTACGCCATGCGTGCAGCCATGTCAGAATACCCGCTATGTTGCATGGGCGACAGAGCGGGTCTCGCGGATGACCGTAACTCGAATCTGTCCCGGATATTCCAGGTTGTCTTCGATTTTACTGGCTATGTTTTTTCCCAGTTCGATTACTTGCAGGTCGTCGATTTCATCCGGCTGCACGATCACCCGGATCTCGCGGCCGGCCTGAATGGCGAATGTCTGATTCACCCCTTCAAAGCCGTTGGCAATATCTTCCAGGGCCGTCACCCGCTTAATGTACGCCTCGAGGCTCTCTCGACGCGCACCCGGCCGTGCGCCGCTAATGGCGTCCGCCGCCGCCACAATTATGGCTTCGATCGATTCGGGCTCGACCTCCCCATGATGGCTGGCAATGCAGTTGACGATTTTGGCATTGAGCCCGTACCGCTTGGCGATTTCACCGCCGACGATGGCGTGCGGGCCGTCGATTTCATGGCTGACCGCCTTGCCAAGGTCATGCAGCAGGCCCCCCAGGCGGCTCGTCTTTACATCGGCGTGTAGCTCTTCGGCGATCACCGCTGCCAGATGCGCCGTCTCAATTGCATGGTAATACTGATTTTGTCCGTAGCTGGTACGGAATTTCAGACGACCCAGCAGCTTCTGGATCTCTCGGTGCAGCCCCTGCGTATTGGTCTCAATCAGGGCCTGCTCCCCAGCCTCTTGAATGACCTGATTCACCTCCTGTTGCGCCCTCTCCACCTCTTTCTCGATGCGGGCCGGGTGAATGCGGCCATCGGAGACCAGTTTGCTGAGAGAGATACGTGCGACTTCGCGCCGCACCGGGTCGAAGCTGCTGATCAGGATCGCTTCGGGCGTATCATCCACAACCAGATCGACACCTGTCGCTTGTTCGATGGCGCGAATGTTTCGCCCCTGCCGCCCGATGATTCGCCCCTTCATCTCATCGGATGGCAGGTTGACGGCGCTGACGGAATATTCGGTGACATGCTCGCTGGCAATCCGTTCTACGGACAGTGTGATGATCTCTCTGGCGCGGCGTTCCGCGATCTCTTGTGTCTCGGCCTCGACCTCACGAATTGTGCGTGCCAGCTCCTGTCGCGAATTTTTCTCCGCTTCCTTTAGCAGAGTCTGTCTGGCTTCTTCCTGGGTCATGTGGGCCACGCGCTGCAACTCTTCATTGCGCTGTTGCTCCGCGGCCTCCAGATCAGTCGTCCGTTTGTCGAGACCGCTTTCCCGCTGGTTCAGCTTGCGTTCACGGTTTTCGATCTGATCGACCCGTTTATCGATCTGTTCCTGACGATTGCGAAGCCGGCTTTCTGTACGGTCCAGATCTTTACGCTGGCGCGTGCGTGTGGCATCCAGCTCGTTCCGTATCCGTACTTCGTCTTCTTTCAACGCCAACTGCTGGCGTTTGACCTCAGCCTCGGCTTCCGTAAGAATCTGGGTCGCCTGTGCTTCCGCGCTCTGTACAGCGAGCTCCTGCCGCTCCTTCTCTTGAGCTTCGCCGGATGTTAATCCGCGTCGATAAGCGAGATATACCAGATACCCGACTAATGTCGCGCCAAGCAGGGCAGCGACAACAATAGCAACTACAGCTAATAAATCCATCTCCGAACCCCTTGGTTTGGATGCGCACAACCTGAAACAGCCATGGTTGCGCCGGTTGGATACAGTAGCATCCTTCCCTTCCCTTCCTTCAAAAGCCTGAACTTCTGTGTTTTCATTGTCGTTTCAGTGGCCGCGCGGTCCGGCTTACCCATCCCGCCGCTCCTTTGTGACGGCATCGGGCAGCTCGCGCGCCTCCTCCAACTCTCGCCAGATAAGGTCGATCGCGTCCCTGGCCACATTCCAGTTAAAACCTCGGCGCTGGAGAAAGGCCCCCAGCTTCCTGCGAAACTGATTGACGTCTGTCTCCCCTTGCCATCTGTACATTCGGCTGCGGGCAGCAGCTTCACAGGCCGAAGCCGCGTCGCTCAGTTCGTCAATGATATCCTGGGCAACGTTTTCATTTACACCTTTTTGGCGCAACTCGTATTGCAGTGCCCTGGGTGCAACAGGTCGAAATTGATTACGCTGTTCCACCCAATAGCGGGCAAATTCCCGATCATTGAGATACTGTCTATCTTGCAGTTTCGCGATGATCCATTCGATCTGCGTTGCGCTGAGCCGACGCCCGTCCCGCGGCCGGTACGCCTGGAGATTGCGCTGCACCTCGGCTTGGCTGCGGGGACGCACTGCCAGAAAACGCAGTGCCTTGTTGTAGCCGCGGCTGCGCAGATCGACAGCCTTCAACTCCTCAATCTCCTGCGCACTGAGCTGCTGGCCGATCCTCAGTTGGGCGGCATCAACCGCTGGCAACGGAAACGCATATTCGCTGTCCAGAAAGAGATTAACTCGCTCCTTGTCCCTTTTCTGAAAACGCATCGCGGTGATGGTTCTGGCTGTCATAATTGGCTCGATAAAAAAAGTCGCCGTGGCCTTAAACCACAGCGACTTGAAAGCCCCACAATGGTATTGCCTGAGCTCTTATCTCAGATCAGACCATACCAAAAAAAGACGCATCAATTCAGCATTGCGCCTCGCAAAGGGCGATTTTATGTGGATACCTGCTGTTGCATTACACAACTCACCGATTCAAGATCGGCTTGCCCCTCATTACACATAGGGAAAAGTTGCGGCGGGTGATCGTCTGTGAATCCGTTTTTCCGTGTCAACAGCTGGCTCTACATCAACACTCGCTAAGACGCTCGCGCTGTTATCGGCGATCAACAGCTAAACGTACGTCTGCCAAATTATCTGTTCAGTTATGTCAGCGACCAAGGGCGTGCCCTGATAAGATAGAATAAGTGTGTTCTGGTTGCTGTCCTGGCTTTGGCGGTAGTGTGTCAGCACAAAATCGCATCCAATTTGAGAGCGCTGTGGTGAGCGTTTTCAATTTTGGCAACACGTGCGACGATTGAGACCTCTCGGTGTTATGTGAACTCCTGCGTATGTTTGCACAAAGAGTGATAAGAAAGTTAAATTCAGTGCATACAAACTGTGCTTGGCACGTTGTTCAGTGCCAGGATTTCGTCAGGACAAAGCACTTTCTGCATTCGAACGTGCTGGCAGTCCTGTTCTTTCCCTGATGATCCTGTCGATCTCTGAAGCTGTCTCCGGATTCTCGCGCAGATTCTTCTTCGCGGCTTCACGCCCCTGTCCGAGCAGATCATCACTATAGCGATAGAATGCGCCTCGTTTTTCGATGATGTCGAACTCGACGCCCAGGTCCAACAGGTCTCCCTGCGTGCTGACGCCCTCGTTGTACATGATGTCGAATTCCGCCACCTTGAACGGCGCAGCCACCTTGTTTTTGCGTACCGTCACCCGCGTGCGGTTGCCGATCACGTCACTCCCCTGTTTGATCGACTGTATCCGCCGTATATCCATCCGCACACTGGCATAGAACTTCAGCGCCATACCGCCCGACGTCGTCTCCGGATTGCCAAACATCACGCCGATCTTCTGCCGCAACTGGTTGGTGAAGACCAGGCTCGTGTCGGTCGTCTTCACTGCGCCCACCAGCTTGCGCAACGCCTGGCTCATCAGCCGCGCCTGCAAGCCCATGTGACTGTCGCCCATCTCGCCTTCGATCTCCGCACGCGGCACCAGCGCAGCCACACTGTCCACCACCACGACATCCATCGCGCCCGAACGCACCAGCGCTTCCGCTATCTCCAGCGCCTGTTCCCCCGTATCCGGCTGCGATATATACAGGTCCTCCACATCCACCCCGATCTTGCGCGCATAGCTCGGGTCCAGCGCATGCTCCACATCCACAAATCCGCACACGCCTCCCTGCCGCTGCGATTCCGCAATCGCATGCAGACACAGCGTCGTCTTGCCCGAGCTCTCCGGCCCATACACTTCGATGATGCGCCCGCGCGGGATGCCTCCCACGCCCAGCGCTATGTCCAGGCTCAGACTGCCCGTCGGTATCGCTGCCACGTCCAGCCGGGTCGCTTCCCCCAGCTTCATGATGATACCTTCGCCATAGCGTTTGTTCAGGGTGGCGAGAGTCGTATCTAATGCTTTCTGACGACCATTATTCGTCATCGTAGACTCCAATGCTCTACCGGCCTGCAGCCGCAGAGATTTCCGAAATGATTGATACCACTGCGCCGCAACTTCGATCAGTCGGCGACCGTGTCACCTTACCGCTGGCATATGGCAGCAGATAATGGCAACCAAATGAAAGGCTTGGCTACTAGGTGGTAGAGAGATATTCCTGATTCTAAGTGTACTGTAAGTGCCAGGAGTATGCAAGCGCCCCAAAAAAGGGGTGTAGCTTTCCAAGTTCGGGGGGTGTTCCTGGCGAGCCTTTATCAGACGAAACCGATATCGATCTTAAAGCGCTGCCCTGCCCGGCCTGTGGGAGGCCGCGCGGTTCGCTGAGCGCAAATTCCGCGGCAGACATTCGTATCATCACTTGCAGTGACCCGATCTCTATGACCCGGGCGGCTCGTATATCTTCTCCCGCAAGGCCACAACTTCTCGTCGAACCGCTTCATCCCGTTCAATGTCCTGGGAAACTTTCTCAACGCCGTGGCGAACCGTGCTGTGATCCCGCCCGCCCAGAAGTTCACCGATATTGATCAGCGACAGTCCATTTTCCTCTCGCAGCAGGTACATGGCCAGCTGACGGGCGTTGGCGATCTCCTTTGTGCGCGACCGCCCGAGCAGGGCATCCTTGGTCAGGTTGTAATGCCTGGCAACGATCTGCACGACGCTGGCGGCTTCGCGGGGCCGCCGCTGGGGTACAAGCGTGTCCAGAATTCCCTCGGCCACGGACCGGTTTAGTTGACTATCGTGAAAGGGAGCCTGAATGATTAGACGATTGAGCGCACCTTCCAACTCCCGGATGTTGCTTTCCACCCGTTCGGCGATCAGCATCAGGACATCGGTCGACACGGCATGATTGATCGACTGGGCCTTCGATTGCAGAATGGCGACGCGCGTTTCCAGATCCGGTTGCGAGATATCGGCCTGCAACCCTCCTTCAAAACGGCTGCGCAGTCGGGCCTCCAGGGTCGCGATCTCCTTCGGTGGTCGATCACTGCTGATCACCACCTGACGGCCGCCGGCATGGAGATGATTAAATGTGTGGAAGAATTCCTCTTGCGTACTTTCCTTACCGCCGATAAACTGAATATCATCTATCAGCAGGAGATCCACCTGCCGATACTTGTTGCGATACTCTTCGGTGTTCTGCTGGCGAATGGCACTGATGAGGTCATTTGTAAACTGTTCCGACGAACAGTAAAGGACCTGCATTCCTAGCGTGGTCATGGCGTGGCCAATCGCGTGGAGAAGATGTGTCTTTCCCAGACCAACACCCCCATACACAAAAAGCGGGTTGAAACGATGGCCAGGCTGCTCCACAATAGACTGGGCGGCGGCGTGGGCCAAGCGGTTGTGGTTTCCGACTACAAATGTGTCGAAGGTATAGCGAGGGTTGAAAACGCCGCCTTGAAGCGCCGCGTCCGGCCTGGCTGCGGCATCGGGGCTCGGAGCCACTTCGCGGCGCCGAGATTCCCTGGTCGACGCACGACTGACCGCTGCGGGCGTCCGGGGCGCGGCGGCAGAGTCGCCGTTGCCAGCGCGGCCTGAGCCGACATCGGTCGGCGTCGGCGCCGCATCAGACACCTCCTGCGGCACATCAGTATACAGGGGCGCGGGCTCAGACGGCTCCGACCTCTTCTGCTGGTGGGGGCGCACTTCGAATACTACCTGCACTGAACGACGAGTCAACTGGTTCAGAATGTCTTTGACCTTATTGCGCAGACGGCTCTGCAGCCAGTCTCGTGCCCAGGCATGGGGCGCGCCGACGATGAATTCGCCATCGGCGTAGCCGATGATCGACGTGTCGCGCACCCAGGTCTCAAACGTAGTCGCAGGCATCTGCAACGCCAGTTCGTGCAGCGTTTTCTGCCAGATTTCTTCGGGATTCAGATCGACGTCGACTGGCTGTAACTGATCTTCGGTGGCTGCTGCTCCCGTCTGTGATTCGGATTGTTCTGCCGTCTCCTCATCTCCTGCCGGAGTCTCCGCCGAGCGCGGCGAGCCCGCAGGCGGCTTGGCGTCGCCGTACATCGGGTTGTCGCCTCGGCGTAATGGGGGTACGGATTGCCAGTCTGTAGTCAAATCGACCTCTTCTCACACTTCCTGTGGGGAACAGGAGACGAAACACAAGAAAAAACTGAGCTTGCAGGCGCAGATAAACGGACGGAAGAGTGGGCCGGAGACACACAAAACCGCATGCGGTTCAGCTTGGCTGTTGGTGGGGATAACCGTTGTGCAGATGCCAGCCTATCCGATTGCCTCCTGCTGCCCGAACCGCTGGGTTCGGGAGCATTCGAACCCTTAGAATGCCTCTTCGCTACACTCGTATGAATGGGTAGTGTAACAAAACTGACAGTGGCAGACAATCACATTCAAGGTGTATATCCCCGCACAAACAGCCCGTGAAACAATCAGAAAAAGCTCGTTTGATACAATATATAGTGCCCAGAGGAAATATTGTTCAATATAGGGGAATTCATGCGACGAGTACGGGATGGATACGTTTTGAAATTTTGGGGCAAGTATAGAGATCAAATTCTGTTCGTAGGCGAACAGTATAGTTATCCGCATAATTGCAGCAGTTATCCCGAATTGGTTGGGGTTATCCCCATGGTTTTCCCCATTTCCTGAGCTTTGGCGGCATACGGTATGGCACAATATTTCAATTTTCGGGTAGATTCAGCCGAAGGGTACTGGGATCGCGTAGGTTTTCTACGCAAATGGTGGCGCATCTACGCCGATGACCCCCGCTGGACGCCCCCGGCATGGAACCGACTGCGGCAGGCCGTAGTTTTAAGACAATCAACCCACCTGGAACGATGCCGGCCCCACTTAATCGTGGTTGAAGCTCTCCCGCGCCGCCGGCAGACCCATGTCGGCGATCAGCCGTTCCCCAACATCAATCAAGGCGTTCTGATGGAGGAGCCGGTTGCCGCTGCGCTTGTCTTGATCGACCCCCGCCGCACAGACAACACGGCGCATCTGGCAATGCTGCACGCCGCCAATAGCATCGAAAGCCTGGAGCGGCTTCTGAACGCCGTGCGGGAGCAGGTCGGGCATGAGGGAATTCGTCGTCTGATTCTGCCCGTCGGGCTGTCACCCTACCTGGGCACAGGTGTCCTGCAAAACTACTTTCACCGAGTACCGCCATTGCACGCGCCCTATGCCCCGCCCTATGTACCAGAGCTGTTCACGACCGTCTGCCGTCCGCTGGGCCGCAGTCTGCTTTTCGCGATCGAACCGGGCGCGGACACGGAAAGTCCGGCGCCGGCTCCCGGCCCGGCGGTTATACGTCCCCTGGACCCGAACCGGCTGGCTTCTGATCTACTGCCCCTTTTCACCCAGACCGTGCCTGCTTGGGCAGGGTTCCCTCCAGCGGATGGGCCGGAGACGCAGTTCCTGCTCTGGTGGATTCTACGTCGCCCGGCGCTGGCATGGATGGCGGAGGTCGATGGCAGACCGGTGGGCTATCTGCTGGCGCAGCCGGACGGCAGCGGCCCCTTGCGCCGCAGCCAAGGCGGGCGATCGCTGCTGGGGCGCTTGCTGTTGCAGCTCCTCGAACTGCGGCAGCCGCGCTCCGTGCGAATCCTGTTTATGGGGGTCGATCCCGAATATCGGCGGCGGGGTATCGGCAGGCAGTTGTGGCAGCAGATGCTGTCGGCCGGGCCGGAGAACGGCTGGCAGACGGTGACGGCGGGGCCGCTGCCATCAACCGCCGGCGCCGGCCTGAACTTCCTGACCGCCCAGGGTCTTTCCAGCCGGGAAACATATATGCTGCACAGCTATGACTTGGACTGAGCCGTTGGCGCCGGGTTGGCCGGGAAGCCGAACTTTCGGCGCCTTTCCTTGCGATGCGGTGCGAGGTTTACTGATATGCGATTTCGTATGTGAGCGGCACGACGCTGATCCACGACCGACCCGCCTTTAAGGGAATTTCAGTGCCGTCGGCCGCGAAGAAGCGGGGCAGCTCCCCACCCCTGTCGTTGCGCCAGGTCCCTTCAAAGGCGAGACCGTCGCGGAAGACAATGGCCCGCCCCGTGCCGAAAGGCTCGACAAGGAGGCTCAGGTTGCCATAGGCGTCTTCCACGATATTCACAGGATTGTGCGGAATGTATTGGACGATGACATTTTCGACCGCTATCTGCTGGCCGTTGTTACTGTCCCGATGCGCAGCGCCCCCTAAAGAGCGCAGATAGCGCTGGTTGCCGGCATCGTAACGATAGGCCACCTGGCTGGCCGTGACAGAAGGATAAGGGATCTCGATCAAGGTGGCGGTTGACCCGCCGGCAGCCGGGCTGCCAAAGGTAAATCCCTGCAGCGACGGCGCCCGCTCGACGACCCAATCTGCCAGCCAAAGGCGCAGCATCTCGCTGCTGGTGCGCAGACGCGTGCGATAGTCGTTGCCAACGGAGCGGGCGTAGCGGGTACTCTCCGGATCGTCCAGATCCAGATCCAGATATGGGAAGAGCGGATTGTTGTTCTTGAGCTGATAGCGGACGCCGTCGCTGGCCCCGGAGCAGTAGACGCCCGCGTCATACAGCGCGCCCATATAGTAGTTGATCAGGCGGGCGCTGCGCACTGGCCCGATCTCCTCGCTGTCGGCGCCGTAGAAAACCCCGCTGAACCGTGTAAGGCTGAACCCTTCCATCAGGAATTCATACATCACATCGGCCTGGCTGATACCAAACTGCGGACGGGCGGCGATATCGTTGTTGATACAGACAACGACCGGACGCAACCCCAAGCGCGAGGGAGCCAAGGGTTGACCCGTCAGTGGATTCGTACTACTGGGCGAAGCAAATCCCCCCGGGGCCGGCAGGGTGAGATTGACTTCGTCGATCTCGGGCGCATCAATTGTCGCTGTTGGCGACGGCGTCGGCGGAGCCTGGGCGACAGGCAGGCTCGAAACCGGCCGGTTGCTCTGCGCGAAGTCGGCGCTGACCCAGCTCTCTCTGTTCGCGCCCGCCGGGCAGCAGATCTGCAACCAGTCGCCGACTTCGCTGCGGCCCGTGATGCGGAATCGCTGCCCTGCCAGCACCTGGCCGACAATGCCGTAAACTGTACCCGGCCCGGCCCGCAGGTTCAAGGTCTCGGTTGATACGACTGCCTCCGGGTACGCCGGTGTCGGTGTGCCTGTCGGCATTGGCGTGGGCGAGTCGGTTGGCGTGTATCGGGGCGCTGGCGTGAAAGTGGCGACCACTTGCGGCGTTGCGGCGGCGACCGGCTCTGTCGGCACCACTTCGACCCCGCCATTGGGGCCGCCCCCGGAATTCGACCAGGGGAAGGAGATGGTTGACAAATTTGAGCCAAACAGGAGTACGCTGCCGATGTAAACGACAACGGCGATGATTGCCAGTGCGGCCGCAGCGATCACAATTCGCAGCCATTTCCCTGACAGTTTTGGGCGAGGATCTTCAGCCATAACCATTTTCCTCTGCGGGTATCATCAAGCGCGTCGCGCGCGCATCTCCCCGTAAATAATATCGACTGTATGGGGCTGCGTCAATTCGCGCGCATAAACGGATATGCCCCGGATTCAGGTTGACGACGGCGGAACTCGTCTGCCGGGCGCGGGCGCCGATGATATCCGAAATTAGCATATCAAGCGAGCAGAAGCCCATTGTAAACCTCTTCTGGCGAAGCGGCAACGCATGAACCGACCCTTCAGTTTATGTCTGGCGCCCGAATACAGACCAAAAAGGAGGATGGTTCCAGATCAGTTGCCGCCTTGTGTGGTAAGAGATATAATGATAACCGGGACGCCATCACGCTAACGCGTGAATTGTCGACAGGAGCCTACAAATGGATGGCCTACTTACAAACGTGCCGGTCTATATTATCGCCGCTCTGTTGCTGGTGTGGTTGTTGCGAGCATCTTTGCGCATTGTCAAAGAGTACGAGCGGGGCGTCATTTTCCGTTTGGGGCGGGTGACGGGCGCCAAAGGACCCGGCCTGTTCTGGTTAATCCCACTTGTCGATCAGATGCGGCCGGTGGACCTGCGGGTCGTCACCCTGGACGTGCCGACACAGGAAGCCATTACCAAAGACAATGTTACTGTCAAAGTCAATGCCGTCTGCTATTTTCGGGTATTGTCCCCGGAGGATGCGGTCATTAACGTGGCCAATTATCTTCTGGCGACGCAGCAGATAGCCCAGACGACTCTGCGCTCCGTTCTGGGGCAGAGTGAGTTGGATGAACTGCTGTCTGAGCGCGATCAGATCAACCAACAGCTTCAGCAGATCATAGATGAACAGACCGAGCCGTGGGGTGTAAAGGTCAGTGTCGTCGAAGTGAAGGACGTGGAACTGCCGCAGTCGATGCAACGGGCCATGGCCCGTCAGGCCGAGGCCGAGCGCGAAAAACGGGCCAAGATTATCCACGCTGAGGGCGAATTGCAGGCTTCCGAGAAACTGGCCGAGGCGGCCGGGGTCATGGCCACTCAGGCCGGCTCGCTGCAGTTGCGCTACTTGCAGACCCTGTCGGAGATCAGCGCCGAACACAACAGCACGATTATCTTCCCATTGCCCATAGAGCTGATGGAGGCTCTGATGAACAGGAATGGAAGTAGCGTATGAGCTTGACGCAGACGCGGGATGCCTGCCAGCCGACCGATTTGACCGTTGACCGGTCAGCCGGCGACCTCAGAATCGTTTGGGCGGATGGGCATCGCAGCGTATACCGTCTGTCCTGGATGCGCAGCGTTTGTCCGTGCGCGTCCTGCCGCGAGGACAGACGCGAGGCCGAAGCTGACCCACTGCGGCTGACCGTCGGGCCGGCTCCCGACCAAAAGGCCGACAGCGCAGAGTTGGTGGGCAACTACGCCATCCGCTTTACCTGGGCCGACGGCCACGGCAACGGTATCTACGGCTTTTCCTCTTTGCGGGCATCGTGTCCATGCTCCGCCTGCAACCAGGGCGAACCGGGCCACCTGCTCGGCAGTTGAGTGGCGGCGTCGAATGACACACAGCCGCCTGGCCGGTCGTATCGACACCAGGCGGCCCACCGTTAAGGAGTATGGCTGGTGTCCATCAACGCGGGAAGAGGCCGATGAAACGAGGCATACAGATGGATAGCTCATTGAAGATCGCCCGAATCTGGGGTATTGATGTCCAGGTCCACTGGTCCTTTGTGCTGATTCTCTTCTATGGAGCGTTTCTTTTCAGCCGCAATGCCAGCAATGTGCTGAACGGCGCAATATACGGCGTGATCGTTATTCTCCTGCTTTTCGTCTGTGTGGTTTTGCATGAATTCGGCCACGCCATTACGGCGAAATATTTCGGCGTAAATGTTCCGAACATCACACTGTTACCCATCGGCGGGGTGGCCCAGTTGGAGCGCATGCCCCGCAAACCAATGCACGAGTTTCTGATCGCGATTGCCGGCCCGGCCGTCAACTTCGTGCTGGCCGCACTGCTGCTGCCGGTCGCGCTGCTGGTTGTGTTCACGAGTATGCGCGTCGGCTCGAGTTGGATGATGATTTCAGCCCTGATGCGCACAGCACAGTCGATGAGCCTAGGGGGTCTGTTGCTTACGCTGGTGGGCACAAATATCCTGCTTGGCATCTTCAACCTGTTGCCGGCCTTTCCGATGGATGGCGGACGCATCCTGCGCGCCCTGCTGGCGTTGCGTCTGCAGTATATCCCGGCGACGCGAATTGCCGTTCTGGTTGGGCGGGGAATGGCGGTATTGTTCGCGATCTGGGGCATCTTTGGCGGTGATATCCTTATGCTGTTGGTCGCTTTTTTCGTCTATGTGGGCGGCCGCGGCGAGTTGGAGGCAGTACAGAGCCGTTATATTCTGAAGGACTTCAGCGCCCGGCAAGCTGTGAACAAAGAGGCACATGTACTGTATACCAGTGAGCCGATCAGCCGGGCGGTTGAATATATTATGACCTCCTACCAGGGAGATTTTCCGGTGTACGACCTGGGCCAGAATCTGGTCGGCGTCCTCACCCGTCCGCGCCTGGTGGCAACGCTGCGCGGACAGGGGCAGGAAGGACGAATCGTCGATGTGATGATTCCACACGCGCGGGTGCCCGTTACCGACGCCGAAACGACCCTGGCTGACGTATGGGAACAGATGTTGGAGGCGCGGAGTCGGGTCATTATTGTCCAGGATCAGGGACAGTTTCTGGGACTGATTACGCTGGACGATATCAGTGAACTGATTCAGGTGATGGGCGCGGCCAAAGAACGTGAAGATACGATCGCAGGAGGTCCTGGCAGCCACATTTCCGCATCGGCTGCCGAAGCCCATTCCACTCTTGACATAAATTGAGGAGGTGTTTGCGATGGTGGCGCATGCGGTCAAACTAGCCCCATCAATTCTTACTGCTGATTTCGGTCGTTTGCAAGAGCAGATTCAGGCGGCAGAACACGGCGGCGCCGACCTGCTCCATCTGGATGTAATGGATGGGCGATTTGTGCCCAATATCACTTTCGGACCGCTCGTGGTGGAGGCGGCCCACCGGATCACGCAGCTACCCCTGGACGTACACCTGATGATCGAAGAGCCGGAGCGGCATTTGGATGCATTCGCCAATGCCGGCGCCAATATCATCACTATCCATTTGGAAGCGTGTCTTCATCTGCATCGGGCCGTACAGCAGATCGTCGATCTGGGATGCCAGGTTGGCGTGGCTCTGAATCCTTCTACTCCGATCGAAAGTATTCGCGAGATCGCGCCCTTTGTCGATCAGGTGTTGGTGATGAGTGTCAATCCCGGCTTTGGCGGTCAACGCTTTATCCAGACCATGACCAGCAAGCTGCGGCGCACGCGCAAGCTGCTGGATGAGTTCAACCCTACCTGCGATCTGGAAGTGGACGGCGGCATTGGTGTCGGCAATGTCCGGGACGTGCTGCGCAACGGGGCCAATGTCATCGTTGTCGGCAGCGCCGTCTTCAACGCCAGCAAAAGCGTTGATGAAAACCTGACCGCGCTGCGGAACGCCTGCAGCGCTTCCTCTGCCTGAGCCCGCGGGCGAAACAGATTCGGATCACAGTTCGTTAAACGCGCTGACGTTCCTCTGTGTCCCCCTGGAGGCACGCGATGCGTCCGTCTCTACAGGTATATTGGCGTCTGCTCGTGCGCTATCTGCGCCCGCAGTTGGGGCAGACGCTGCTTCTCTTGCTGATCCTCTGCATCAATATTCTCCTGCAATTGATCAACCCCTTGATCATGCGTCGTTTTCTGGATTCGGCGCTGGCCGGGGATTCGATGGCGCTCCTTACGCGCCTGGCGCTGCTGTTCATCGGCATTGCCGCCGTCCAACAGGTGACGGCGGTGAGCAGCACTGTTCTGGCGGAGAATGTAGGGTGGCGGGCGACCAATGCGCTGCGCCGCGACCTGGCCCGGCACTGTCTGCGCCTGGATCTCACGTTTCATCAGCAGCATACGCCGGGCGAAATGATCGAGCGCATTGACGGCGACATCAACGCGCTGACGCGCTTTTTCGCGCAACTGGTGGTGCAGCTGTTCGGCAACGGCCTCCTGCTGATCGGGGTGCTGGTGGTTCTGCTGCGCGAAGATCTGCGGGTCGGGGGGGCGTTCGGGGTCTTTGTTGTTGTCACGCTGCTGGTGTTGGGGCGGCTGCGCAATCTGGCGGTGCCGCACTGGCAGCGCTCGCGCGAGGCGAGCGCCCGCTTCTTCGGCTTTGTCGAAGAGCGGCTGGCCGGCACCGAGGACATCCGCGCGAGCAATGCGCGCGTGTTCACGCTCTTCCGTTTCCATCAGCTCCTGCGCACGTTCTGGCAGACGACGATACGGGCGGAGCTGCTGGGCTTCTCGATGATCAACATCGCCTGGTTTCTGTTTTCTATTGGGGCCGCCATCTCCTTTGTGCTCGGCGCGTCTCTTTATTTCAGTGGCGCGCTCACCATCGGCACGGTCTATCTCATCTTTCACTATAGCAATTTGATTACAGGGCCGATTGAACGCATCGCGCAGGAGTTTGAGCAGTTCCAGCGCGCGGGGGCCGGCATCGCGCGCATACAGGAGCTGTTTGCGACGGAGAGCCGCCTGGTCGAGACGCCGGCAGCTGCTGTTGGGGAGGATTCGCGGCGAGGGAGGGACGGCGCCGGGCCGGCAGGCGCACTGGCTGTGGAGTTCGAGCAGGTGCGCTTTGCCTATCCTACGGAGGCGCCGCCGGAGGAAGCGACAGCGGGACTGGGACAGTTCGCGCTGGATGGTTTTCAGTTGCGGTTGGAGCCAAAGGAGGTGCTGGGCCTGTTGGGGCGTACGGGCAGCGGCAAGACGACGCTGGCGCGGCTGTTGCTGCGCCTGTATGACGTGGACAGCGGCCGTGTACTGGTGGCAGGACGGGATGTGCGGCAGTGGCCTTTGCAGGCGTTGCGCGCGCAGGTGGCGATGGTCACGCAGAACGTACAGCTGTTTCAGGCTTCAATTCGGGACAACCTGACCTTCTTTGACCGGAGCGTGCCCGATGCGCGCATTTGGGAGGCCATCGATACATTGGGGCTTGCCGAGTGGTACGCCTCTCTGGGCGATGGGCTGGACGCGCAGTTGCAGATTGGGAGCGGCGGGCTGTCTGCGGGGGAGTCGCAGCTGGTGGCCTTTACGCGCATATTTTTGCGGGATCCGGGGGTCATCGTTCTGGACGAGGCCTCTTCGCGGCTGGACCCGGCGACGGAGGCCTTCCTGGAGAGGGCGGTGACGCGGCTGCTGAGCGACCGGACGGGCATTCTGATCGCGCACCGGCTTGCCACAGTGCAGCGGGCGGACAGAATCGTGATCGTGGAAAACGGAGAGATCCGGGAGCAGGGCGATCGCGGCGTGCTGGCATTGGACCCTGCCTCCCACTACCATCGCCTGTTGCGGTTGGGTATTGAGGATATGGGTATTGGGGATATGGATGTAGAGGGGTTGGACAGATGACGCAGGTCTCAGAGCGTCCGCCGATTTCAGTGGTCAGCGCCTGGTGGGGCCTGATCCGCTGTTTTCCCGGCCTGTATTCGCTGACGACGGCATTGCGGATATTCGTATTTGTCGGGATCTTCCAGGCGAACGGGCTGATCATTCGCTTCTACTTCGATTCGCTGTCGGGCTCGGCGCCGCTGGCGTGGGGGCCGAACGCCTGGACCGCGGTGATGTTGGCGGCGGCGCTGCTGCGCAACGGGCTGATATTTACCGATATGTACGTATTCTTTCGGTGGACTTTCAGCACCGCGGCCACGATGCGCAAGAATCTGCTGGAGCACATCCTGAGCATGCCGGGCGCGCGTTCATTGCCCAGCTCTACCGGCGAGGCGATCAGCCGCTTCCGCGAGGATGCGGAAGAGGTGGGCAACTTCACCGTGTGGGCGCTCTTTCTGCTGGCAACGGGCAGCTTTGGTGTGATAGCACTTGTGACGATGGCGCGCATCCATCTGCGCGTCACGATCTTCGCCTTTTTGCCGCTGCTGCTCGTGGTCGTGGTGGCCAATCTGGCTAGGGTCAGAGTCCAGCAGTACCGAGAGGCCAACCGGTCCGCGGCCGGCAATGTGGCAGGATTCATCGGTGAGATGTTTGAGCACGTGCAGGCGGTGCAGGTGGCCGGCGCTGAGGAGAGTATGCTGGCGCAGTTTGAGGCGTTGAACGAGAATCGCCGCAAGAACGCGCTGCGCGATCGTCTCTTCAACGAGGTCCTCAACTCGACCTTTCACAATGTAGTCAACATCGGTATGGGGATGATCCTGCTGCTGGCGGGCTCGGCGCTGCGGGACGGCTCGTTCACGATCGGCGATTTCTCGCTGTTTGCCTACTACCTGACTTTCGTCACCAACATGATCTCGACAATCGGGACGTTTTTCGCGCGCTGGAAGCAGGCAGGGGTCTCGATCGAGCGCATGGACCGGCTGCTGCAGGGGTCGCAGACCTCAGCCCTGGTGCGCAAAACGCCGATTCATCTGAGCGGCGCCTTTCCTTCGGCGGAGGATGATACGCTAGTCGGGGCCGAACCGCTGCAGACTCTTTCGGTTTCCGGCCTGACGTACTGCTTCCCCGGATCGAAGAAGGGCATCGTCGATATCGACCTGTATCTGGAGCAGGGCAGCTTTACGGTCGTAACGGGCCGGATCGGCGCGGGCAAGACGACGCTGCTGCGGGCGCTGCTGGGGCTGCTGCCGGCCGAATCCGGCGAAATCCACTGGAACGGGCGCGTTGTCCGTGAACCGGCGTCTTTCTTTGTGCCGCCGGTGAGCGCGTACATTTCGCAGACGCCGAGCCTGTTCAGTGAATCGTTGCGGGAGAACATTTTGCTGGGGCTGGATGCGGACGATGCGGAGGTGGCGCAGGCGGTGCGGGCGGCGGCGCTGGAATCGGATCTGGAGCAGTTTGAGAATGGGTTGGAGACGGTGGTGGGGCCGCGGGGCGTAAGGCTTTCGGGCGGGCAGAGGCAGCGGGCGGCGGCGGCGCGCATGTTCATCCGGCAGGCGGCGTTGCTGGTGTGTGACGATCTGTCCAGTGCGCTGGATGTGGAGACGGAGCAGTTGTTATGGGAGCGGCTCTTCGCCCGCCGCGACGCCACCTACCTGGTAGTGTCCCATCGACGGCCTCTCCTGCGGCGGGCGGATCAAATTATTGTGCTCAAGTCGGGCCGCGTGGAAGACGTTGGCAGGTTGGAGCCGCTGCTGGAGCGTAGCCCGGAAATGCGCAGTTTGTGGGAGGGTCGCGCCGCGGCCGAAGATGAATAAGGACTATCCTGCGCCCAAGAGCAGCGCTATCTGATAGACGAATGGCAGTACGAACATGATGCTGTCGAGCCGGTCCAGGAATCCGCCGTGGCCGGGCAGAAACACGCCGCTGTCCTTCACGCCGATCTGTCGTTTGAGCATGCTGATGGCCAGATCGCCGAAGAGCGCCAGGATTCCGCCCACCAGCCCAATCAGCGCGCCCAGCCAGACCGCCATGCCCAGGGGTGACCAGAACGCCACCGCTGCGCCGGTGATCGTAGCCGCAACCCAGCCCCCAACCGTTCCTTCCCAAGTCTTCTTAGGACTGAGCGCGGGCAGAATTCGGTTGCGGCCCAGCGTGACGCCAACAAAGTAGGCGGCGCTATCGTTGATCATGGTGATGCAGAGCGCGAGCAGCATCCAGTACAACCCGTTGGGGAGCAGTCGCAGGGCCAGAGCCTGCCCCATCATCACTCCGAGATAGCTGGCGCCGGCAACGGTGAGCGCCCAATTGCGAAAAGGCTTATGGTCCTGCCCTTGCGCCGCCGCCTCTGTTTCAGATTGGTCTGGGTCGCTTGTACCTGAACTGTCCGGGCTGCTGCTGTCCTCTTGCGGAGGGGAACCCTGCTGCGACAGCAGGATGCGGATGAAAATGATGAAAAAGCCGAAGGTGAGGACAAGCTCCGGTTCCAGGGGGACAAACGACCAATACGACAGCAGTAGCGCCAGCGCCCAGGCGAAGCCGTACCAGCGGGCCGGTTTGTAACCGCTCCTCTCAATCAGGACAAAGTACTCGTATGCCCCCAACGATGTGAAGAAGGTGAGCAGAAGAACCCACCACAACCCGCCGTACCAGAGCGCGAGCAGGACCGGGACCAACGCAATCAGGCCAGCGACGACTCGTCGTTTCACCGTTTCCAATATCCAATTGCAAGACTACAAGGTTAAGGGAACGAAGGGGATTGGGACGTTCTGCAAATTGGAAGAGCCTATTCCGCATCCGGCACGCCGCCGAAACGACGGTCGCGACGGTTGAAGTCGGTGAGCGCTTTGTATAGCTCCGCCTTGTCAAAGGTGGGCCAATACGTCGGGGTTGAGTAGTACTCGGCATAGACTGACTGCCAGATCAGGAAGTTGCTCAGTCGCCAATCGCCGCCGGTACGGATGATCAGATCGGGATCCGGCAGGCCCTCTGTATAGAGGTAGCGGCTGAACGTCTCTTCGCTCAGAGAATCCGGATCGATTCCATCCCTGATGATCTGACGGGTTGCGTCCAGAATCTCCCCGCGCCCACCGTAATTGAAGGCCACATTCAAGATTATTCTGTCGTTGTGTTTAGTGTAATCCACTGCGTGCAGAATCTGTTTCTGCAGTTCCTCGCTGATGCCTGTGAGGCGTCCGCTATGGCGAATCTGCACACCGTTTTCGTGAAGTTCCTGCAACCGGTTGCGCAACGCCATTCCCAGCAGCCGCATAAGCCCCGACACCTCTTCAATGGGGCGCGACCAGTTCTCGGTAGAAAACGCATAGATGGTCAGAACTTTGATACCGAATTCGACAGAGGCCTCGAGGACCGGCTGAATGTTATCGACACCGGCGCGATGTCCGACATATCGAATCAGGCCTCTTTCCTTTGCCCAGCGACCATTCCCGTCCATGATAATCCCCACATGATAGGGAACTCTGGCGAGCGGGGGGAAAGCGGTGTCGATCAGGTTTTCCGGACTTTGCCGAACTGTACTGGGGCTGCTCAATGGAACACTGACTCCTTGTAGGTCAGATGGTCATTATTTCGGATTCTTTGTCGCGTGCAATTTCATCCACGTTGGTAACATAACCGTCCGTGACCTCCTGCGCCTGTTCCTGGCCGTCACGCAGGTCATCCTCAGTGATCAGGCCCTCGTTCTCAAACGAACGCATGTCTTTAATGCTGTCCCGCCTGATGTTGCGAATTGCGACGCGGGCATCCTCAGCACGCCGGGCTACCTGTTTTGTCAGATCGCGGCGACGTTCCTCCGTCAGAGCTGGAATCGTCAGGTGGATCTGCTTGCCGTCATTGTTCGGTGTCAGACCAATATCGGACACGGCGATTGCCCGCTCGATCGCTGCAATATCGGTTGGCGTGTAGGGACGAATCTGCAGTGTTTGCGCCTCCGGGACCGAGATTGACGCAATCTGCATCAATGGCGTAGGGACGCCGTGATAGTCGACGGAAAGACGTTCGACAAGTGCGGGGCTGGCCCGACCTGTGCGGATTGTCATCAGGTCTGCTTGTAAACTGCCGATCGCTTTACCCATGCGATCTCGGGTTTCATCCAGAATGTCTTCAATCACAACGAATCTCCTTCCACATCATCGGCACGAAAGGGCTTATCCGTAATACTGAGGCCATTTAGGGGCCCTTTCGGTTGGCATTGGCGTCATAACCCACTCGCAAAACGGAATACAGGAGGCGAGTTGTCGGCTTAAGCTGTGCTCGCGGAGCATAGATGGGAATTCAAGATATGAAGGAACGGCTCAATCTGACTATCTAGATAGAGTTCTCTCGCTTCCTCAGTTCTTTGATTGTTTATTATTTTAGCAGAGGTTCAGAACAATTGGAAAACGATGCTTGATACTCCGCTGCCGCCAACATTGTCAGGCTGAGGAATTGCCAGAGAAAACGGTGCCTACCGGTTCACCCTTGACGACGTTTACCAGAGCGTCTTCGGCCCACACATTGACCACGGAGATCGGCAGATCGTTGTCCATGCACATAGCGATCGCCGTGCTATCCATTACGCCTACCCGCATATTGAGGGCATCTATATACGAGAGCTGCTTAAAGCGGCGGGCATCACTGTTTTCCTTCGGGTCTTTATCGTAGACAGCGTCCACCTTTGTCGCCTTGATCAGAACCTCGGCGTTGATCTCCATCGCCCGCAAACTGGCAGCCGTATCAGTTGTAAAGTAGGGATTGCCCGTGCCGGCGCCGAAAATGACGACACGGCCCTTTTCCAGATGCCGAATAGCTCGACGCTGAATGTAAGGCTCGGCCACAGCTCGAATTTCGATGCCGGTCATTACGCGGGTGGGCAGGCCACCGCGTTCAAGCGCGTCTTGCAACGCCAGCGCGTTCATCACTGTCGCCAGCATACCCATGTGGTCAGCGGTAACCCGTTCCATACCGTGATCGAGGCCGTCCTCCTTGCCTCGCCACATGTTGCCGCCGCCAATGACCAGGGCGACCTCGACACCCAGATTGACAATCGCCAGGATCTTCTGCGCTGCCTCCTCGGCCCGCCTGGGATTAATGCCGAAACCGCCTTCGCCGGCCAACGCCTCGCCTCCCATCTTGAGTAAAACGCGTTGGAATTTGAGAGCACCCATTAAACCAACTCCTTGGATTAAGCGCCGCTGCCTGACAGGGCGCCGGCGACGACATAAAAAAGCCCAGCCTGTATGAAAGGCTGGGCTGAACTTGGAGCGCGCTTAGCCAATTTGCAGTCGGCTGAAACGACGCACCTGGATATTTTCGCCAAGGCTGGCGATGTTTTCGACGAGGACATCCTTGACGTTCTTGTCAGAGTCTTTGAAGTATTCCTGTTCCATCAGGCAGACGTCGCCGTACCACTTATCCAGTTTTCCTTCAGCGATGCGATCGAGGATCTTCTCGGGTTTGCCGCTTGCCTGCGCCTGGGCTTTATAGATGGCCATCTCCCTGTCCAGAATCGTAGCCGGAACCTCTTCCCGGGCCACATATTCAGGGTTGGATGCCACAATATGCATCGCCAGATCTCGCGCCAAGTCTTGAAACTGCTCTGTCCGGGCTACGAAATCCGTTTCGCAGTTGAGCTCGACCATCGCGGCGACCTTGCTGCCGTGGTGGACATAGGTACCTATGATACCTTCATGGGCGTCGCGGTCGGCCTTTTTGGCGGCAGCCGACAGTCCCTTTTCACGCAGATATTCCACCGCTTTGTCAAAATCGCCACTATTTTCGTTGAGCGCTGTTTTGCAGTCGAGAATGCCGGCCCCTGTCGCGCCTCGTAACTCTTTCACCATCTGTGCTGTAATTGCAGCCATTCTCCTCCTCCTGATTTCCTTGCTACCTAATTGCATCGCTACTTAATTGCCTGTGCTGCCTGATTATCCCGTTACACCGTTATCCATGCATCAACACGTGAATGCCATTCCCGCGTAATCGTCCGCACTGCGCAGACGTCGCGCTTTCGCAGCCGTGCGGACGATCAGGTCTGATTCCGTTGGTGCGGCGTGCGATACACTCTGCGTTGCCGCTTCCTCATGACATCACTGCAGATATTCGTTGTTGTCCAGCGGGCCAACACGAACTTGCACCCAACACATACTTGCTGCCGACGCTGAATCGGGGCGTCTAACCCTCTTCGCCGACAGGTTCTGTCTCGGCCTGTTCAGGCTCTGCCTGTTCAACCGGCGCTACATCGCTCGCTTGAGATACCTCCTCCTCAGCGACGACCGGAAGATTCTCTGCTTCAGGTGCGCTGGCGGCCTGCGCCGCGGGTTCGGCCCCCTCCTCTTCCTCACCTTCTTCCATACCTTGCAACTTGGCCAGTGTGCTCGGCCCGAGATACTGCTCCAGTTCCGCCAGTTCATCGTCAGAAACCTGTCCGGTCTCGACCATATCCACCTCGCGGAAACGCCGTCCTTCTTCTACCGCGTCAGCCATAATCTGTGTAATCAGTTTGACGGCTCGAATCGCATCATCATTGCCAGGTATGACATATGTAATCTCATCCGGGTCGGAGTTGGTGTCTGCAACTGCGATCAGGTCGATGCCGATTTTGTTGGCTTCTTTGACGGCCAGCTCTTCCCGTTGCGTATCGATCACAAAGATCAGATTGGGCATTTCGGTGAGCGTCTTGATCCCGCCAATACGACGATTTAATCTGGCAAGCTCACGATCGATGACCAGTTGCTCGATCTTGGGAAGCGACTGAAATTCGCCATTGGCCTTACGCCGTTCCTGGCGGTTCAGATAGTCGATCCGTTGTTTGATCGTAGCCCAATTTGTCAGCGTACCCCCCAGCCACCGATTGTGGATGTAGGGCATACCGCAACGGGTCGCCTCCTGCTCGACAGTGCCCTGTGCCTGCCTCTTTGTGCCGACAAACAGAACTGTGCCGCCGCCAGCAACCAGGCGCCGCACCATCTCATAGTATTCATTGATACGCGTCATCGTCTGGTGCAGGTCGATAATGTGAATCCCACTGCGTTCAGTAAAGATATACTGCCGCATTTTCGGATTCCAGCGTCGGGTCCTGTGCCCGAAATGTACGCCTGCCTCCAACAGCTGCTTCATCGTAACGACTGGTGCCACAAGAACCTCCAGGGTTGGGCTTCCGCCCTGTTCACGCTGAGAATGACCGCGCATTGGCGGCACCCCATTCCTCAGTCCCAGGACGTGTTGTATGGATAGAAACTCGATTGGTCTGTCGGAAAAGTTGAGCCATTACAGACCGACTGTAGATGATAACATAGCTGGCGCCGTATTCAAATAATGATCCAGCCGGATCGTCTCACGAATCTGACTCCGTTCAAGATGATTCTGCATCCTTGAAGTCGCGGAATCTATATCCCAGACCCCGTTCCGTAAAAATGTAGCGCGGCTTCGATGGGTCCCGCTCGATCTTCTTGCGGAGGTATGTAATATATAGACGCAACAGGTGATTGTCGTTTACGTATTCGTGTCCCCAGACCTTGGTGAGCAGTACTTCATGGGGGACCACCCAGCCGGCGTTTTGGATCAGTTGGTGAAGGAGCCGGTACTCGGTTGGGCGCAAACTGAGTCGTTCTCCGTCGACAATTACATCGCGCCGCTGCAAATCCACCTGCAACCGATCATCGATCGTGATAATCTGATCTTCCGGCCGGCTATTGGTCACTTCAAAACGACGCAGCACGGCACGTATCCGGCTGGACAACTCCCGCGGGCTGAACGGCTTTGCCACATAATCATCCGCCCCCAGATCCAAACCCTTGATACGATCTTCCTCATCGGCACGTACCGTAAGCATAATCGCTGGAATGTCGCTGATTTCGCGCAGCCGTTTGAGGGTCTCGAAACCGTCCAGCCCCGGCATTTCAACATCCAGAAGGACCAGATTGGGTTCGTACTCCCGTACTTTTGACAGTGCCTGAAAGCCATCATTGGCTTCGAGAGTCTGATAGCCCTCCAGGTCCAGATTCATCTTCACGAACCGCACCATGCGCGGTTCGTCGTCAACAACCAGGATCTGTTTGGCCGGGCCGGCTTTCGACATAACGACATTTCCTCAGATTCTTGCGCATCTGCGCACTCTGCAGACTCTACCAATTATCATAACATGATCTCCTTTCGCACGGATAGTTCCCCCAGTCGGGATCATAGGCGGAACGGCCATCCGTTTCAGTTGTGCGCATTTCTTCGTCGACGGGGCCATCGTCCCCGTCTTGCATGGTTGGCCAGGCCGCATAATTGTGCCTGAAATTGGCGCAAAACGGATTTGACAACCGAAAAGGGATGGGTTAGCCTGAAGTTCTTGCCTCTAAACTCGTGCGGGGTTCGCCTGCAGGGTTGTTGACAAGAGATCTGGCTGGATATCATGCGTTGTACACGATTCATATAGTAGTGAATTGGCCGGATCGGGATTTGTCAGGCGGGGCGGGATGTTGTAAGGTAACAGGGTTGCGGCACATTAACAGCTGAAGAGTGGCAAGATAGACGAAGTCCAGCAAGCTTGAGAAGGCAGCTTCTGGGATGGGGCGTAGGCGCAGGTAATGCGGATGCGTTTTTTCTTGGGAGCGAGTCAATGATGAGTTGGAAGTAGCTTTGCGTAGAAGAGTGGTCGTACGATTGCGTTCTGGGCGTAAGAGGGATGCGAGAGTAACGGCTGCGAAAATACGGAGAGTTTGATCCTGGCTCAGGATGAACGCTGGCGGCGTGCTTAACACATGCAAGTCGAACGGGAAGCGGTGCATATTTGCTTAGGTGAATTTTGTGCCGTGGAGAGTGGCGAACGGGTGCGTAACACGTAGGTAACCTGCCCCGAAAGGGGGGATAACCACGGGAAACTGTGGCTAATACCGCATGATCTCGCCGGGACGAGAGTTCGGTGAGGAAAGCTGAGGCGATTTGGGAGGGGCCTGCGGTCGATTAGCTGGTTGGTGGGGTAAAGGCCTACCAAGGCGATGATCGATAGCTGTTCTGAGAGGAAGACCAGCCACACGGGAACTGAGACACGGTTCCGACTCCTACGGGGGGCAGCAGTGAGGAATATTGCGCAATGGGGGAAACCCTGACGCAGCAACGCCGCGTGGAGGATGAAGGTTTTCGGATTGTAAACTCCTTAACTGGGGGAAGAGGAAGGACGGTACCCCAGGACGAAGACACGGCTAACTAGGTGCCAGCAGCCGCGGTAATACCTAGGTGTCAAGCGTTATCCGGAATTACTGGGCGTAAAGGGTGCGCAGGCGGCGATACAAGTCTGGCGTGAAAGCTCCTGGCTTAACTGGGAGAGGACGTCGGAAACTGTATGGCTAGAGTGAATGAGAGGGGGGCGGAAATCCCGGTGTAGTGGTGGAATGCGTAGATATCGGGAAGAACACCAGAGGCGAAGGCGGCCTCCTGGCATTTTACTGACGCTGAGGCACGAAAGCGTGGGTAGCGAACGGGATTAGATACCCCGGTAGTCCACGCTGTAAACGATGTGAACGAGGTGTGGGCGGTGTAGAAGCCGTCCGTGCCGGAGCAAACGCGATAAGTTCACCGCCTGGGGAGTACGGTCGCAAGGCTAAAACTCAAAGGAATTGACGGGGGCCCGCACAAGCAGCGGAGCGTGTGGTTTAATTCGATGCAACGCGAAGAACCTTACCTGGGCTTGACATGTACGTAGTAGTGAAGGGAAACTGGAACGAGCCTTCGGGCAGCGTAGACAGGTGCTGCATGGCTGTCGTCAGCTCGTGTCGTGAGATGTTGGGTTAAGTCCCGCAACGAGCGCAACCCGTGTTGCTAGTTACAAGTGTCTAGCGAGACTGCCGGTAACAAGCCGGAGGAAGGTGCGGATGATGTCAAGTCAGCATGGCCTCTATGTCCAGGGCTACACACACGCTACAATGGTTGGTACAAAGGGAAGCGAAAGGGAGACCTGAAGCGAATCCCATCAAAGCCAGTCATAGTTCGGATTGCAGGCTGCAACTCGCCTGCATGAAGTCGGAGTTGCTAGTAACCGCAGGTCAGCAATACTGCGGTGAATACGTTCCCGGGCCTTGTACACACCGCCCGTCACGTCATGGGAGTTGGTAAGACCTGAAGACGGTGACCCAACCGCAAGGAGGGAGCTGTTTAGGGTGGGACTGATGACTGGGACGAAGTCGTAACAAGGTAGCCGTACCGGAAGGTGCGGCTGGATCACCTCCTTTCTAAAGGAAGACCAGACGTCACTGTGGAGACGGCAAAGCCGTTGTAGAAACAGAAACGTCTGCAGCAGCAAAGTTTGCACAGGATACGGTTATCTTGCCACTTTTCAGGGGTTAACGTGCCTCTGTTGCATCAAAGGGCAAGTGGAATGGGCCTGTAGCTCAGTCGGTTAGAGCACTGTGCTGATAACGCAGGGGGCCGTGGTTCGAGTCCACGCAGGCCCACCTGTCGTGCGACTTACGCAGAATAAGTTCATTACTCCTCGGCTAACCATCACTGTTCTCCTGGGGCCAGGTTCAAAGCCGCAAAGCCGGTGGAACCCAGGGGGCGGAACCGCAAGGCTCCCAGCCTGCGGGAACGACCTCGGTAGGCTTGCAGACCCGTTCTCATCTCAAAAATAGTTCTGATTGTATTCAACATTGGCGCTGGCCGCGCTTCACGCGGCTAGGAGTACGAACAATGCCCGCCAAAACATCCAAGAAGGCAACCAAAAAAGCAGAAAAGCCGGCCAATGACAAGCCGGTCCTCCTCTCCGGCGGCAATCCTCAGATTGCGAAAGCTGACGGCGTTGCCCCCGTGCAGGCCTACATTACGGCCATGCCAGGCTGGAAGAGCGATCTCGGCCGCCGTCTCGACGAGATCATCGTGCGTACTGTGCCTGAAGTGCGCAAGGCTGTGCGGTGGAACTCGCCCTTCTATGGCATCGAGGGCCAAGGGTGGTTCCTGAGTTACCACGTCTTTACGCGTTACGTCAAAGTCACCTTCTTACACGGCGCATCGCTGCAACCGGTCCCGCCCGGCGCGGGCAAGGACAAAGACGCGCGCTGGTACGACATCTACGAGGGCGAACTGGACGAGGCGCAATTTACGGAGTGGGTCAGGCAGGCGGCCGCCATACCCGGCTGGGCTGGCTTCGACAGACTTTGAAGTTCGTTTCGCCGTCGTTCAGAAGGGCGGGCAAAGGGCTAATTGGGCCTCGCGATCGGCGGAGAGGCGCGGCGGAAGCGTGCAGGAAGCGCTGAATCTGACGATGGCAGCACGCCAAAGGGCTGACAGGCCCGGCTGGAGCAGGGCGGCAGGTTGGGTGCAAGTGACCCGATTGCCTGCAAACAGGTTGAACAGTAAGTTATAAGCAGCGGCAAAATTGGCACATTTTGACCTGAAATCGTTCACCAGGGGTGCCCCGTGCCAGGGTCTCCAGCGACGGGCAGGACCTGCCCACGAGGAGGTAAACGCACTATGTCCGCCAGTACAAGTCAGCCTACTACGAAAGCTTCGTCAACTCTGCCCCTGCTAACGGCAATCGTTTACGTCATCGTCCTTCTTGCCGTCCTGTCATTCAATTTTGGGGAGTATGCGTTCTTAAGCTTCTTGGTGCCGTTTGAGAACATCATTACAATCGGCCTGGTCGCGCTCTTGGGGCATGGGGCCGTACAGGCCGGAACCAAGTGGATGTTCGTCGTCGCGCAAAGGCGAGCGTCGGAAGACGTTGCCCGCACTCTGCGAGTCATAACACGCCTGGTGGGATATGGGCTGATATTTTCCTTCCTGGTTTCCGTTTTGACTGACAACGCCGCGGCAGCGTTGACAATGGGCAGCTTCGCGGGTCTGGTCGCCGGCTTTGCCTCCCAAACAGTGATGGGACACACAGTGGCCGGGATCTTCCTGGCCCTGTTTCGGCCGATAGCAATTGGAGACAACGTGACCATCGGCAGAAACTCCGGCATCGTGTCCGACATAACCCTGATGCACGTCGTGTTGGATACAGATGAAGAGCAGAGTCTCATACCAAGCTCAACGGTAGTCAGCACGGTCCTGGTCAAGCACAAATCGAGCGATTGACGACCCAGTATGGCACGGCCGCCTGGCGGCAAGGAGATATCGGGAGATCAGGGTGCTTACTTACTCTCCGAATTTTCCGGCGAGGCCGGCGGCGCAGTCAGCGTCTTCTTGTGGCCAGGGGATAAGAAAGCCACGCGCAAACGTGTACCCGGTTATTTGGAGACATTCGAGGGTGGTAGTAAACTAGTAAGGTAGTCCAGCAGGAATGGCACATTAAGAACTGAATAGGATAGAGAAGAACTGCTGTAGGAGTAGGAAGGAGTGCAGCGGCTGCGAGGTCGTTGTATTCGACACACAGCAGGTTAAGCTACGAAGAGCATACGGAGGATGCCTTGGCGCCAAAGGCCGAGGAAGGACGTGTACCACTGCGAAAAGCTGCGGGGAGTTGTGGTAAGGCATAGATCCGCAGATGTCCGAATGGGGAAACCCGCCCTGGGGAATGCCGGGGCAGCGCGTGGTGAAAAAATAGCTGCGTTGCAGGGAACTCGGGGAAGTGAAACATCTAAGTACCCGGAGGAAAAGAGATGATTCCGTTAGTAGTGGCGAACGAAAGCGGAGCAGTCCAAACCGTGTTGGTGCAAGCTGATGCGGGGTTGGAGGACCGACGGAAGGTCTGGACCGGATAGCGGAACCGCACTGGAAAGGCGGACCGGAGAGGGTGAGAGTCCCGTAGGCGAAATCTGGGAAGGGCTGGTCGGGATCCTGAGTATCACGGGGCACGCAAACCCTGTGAGAAGCTGGGGAGACCACTCTCCAAGACTAAATACCTTTGGCGACCGATAGTGGACAAGTACCGTGAGGGAAAGGTGAAAAGGACCCCTGATAGGGGAGTGAAAGAGATCCTGAAACCGTATGCTTACAAGCAGTCAGAGCCTGATGCCGGGATTCCCGGCCGGGTGATGGCGTGCCTATTGGAGAATGAGCCAACGAGTTACGGTCAGTAGCGAGGTTAAGGTGTGATAGCCGGAGCCGAAGCGAAAGCGAGTCTGAATAGGGCGACTAGTTGCTGGCAGTAGACCCGAAACCAGGTGAGCTATCCATGTCCAGACTGAAGCGGGAGTAAAATTTCGTGGAGGGTCGAACCGGTGTACGTTGCAAAGTGCTCGGATGAGGTGTGGATAGGGGTGAAATGCCAAACGAACCTGGAGATAGCTGGTTCTCGCCGAAATAGCTTTAGGGCTAGCGTCGTTTGTTGAGCATAGGAGGTAGAGCACTGGATGAGGTAGGGGGCGAAATGCTTACCGAACTCAACCAAACTCCGAATGCCTATGCTTTAGAACGGCAGTTGGACTGCGGGAGATGAGTTTCGTAGTCGAGAGGGGAAAAGCCCAGACCGTCAGCTAAGGTCCTTAAGTGGTGACTAAGTGGGAAAGGAAGTGGTGTTACAGAGACAGCCAGGAGGTTGGCTTGGAAGCAGCCATCCTTGAAAGAGTGCGTAACAGCTCACTGGTCAAGTGATACTGCGCCGAAAATATAACGGGGCTTAAGTCACCCGCCGAAGCTACGGTTTTGCAGATGCTTTAGGGTATTTGTGAGAGGTAGGCGAGCGTTCCATGCGCATAGAAGCGATACTGTAAGGAGTCGTGGAGGGCATGGAAGTGAGAATGTTGGCACGAGTAGCGAGAGCTGTGTGAGAACCGCAGTCCCCGAAAGTCTAAGGTTTCCGACGGGAGGTCAATCCGCGTCGGGTTAGTCGGACCTAAGATGAGGCCGAAAGGCGTAGTCGATGGATAACAGGTGAATATTCCTGTACCGCATCAGGTTGTCTGAGCGAAGGGGTGACGCAGAAGGGTAGATCAGCCAGCGGCTGGAAGAGCTGGTGCCAAGCCTGTAGGTGCTGAGGACGGGGCGAAAAGACCGTCTGAGCTGAGGGGTGAAGGCGAGCCTATATTAGGTGGAAGTGATTGAACCCAAGCTGACGAGAAAAGCCTCTAGTGAGACCTATGCGACCGTACCGCAAACCGACACAGGTAGACAGGTGGAGAACACCAAGGGGAACGGGAGAACCTTCGTCAAGGAACTAGGCAAAAATGGTCCGTAACTTCGGGAGAAGGACCGCCTCGGTAGAGTGAAGGTACAAACGTGCCGGAGCTTGAGGAGGCCGCAGAGAAGAGGCCCTGCCGACTGTTTACCAAAAACACAGGTCCGTGCGAAGTTGAGAGACGACGTATACGGGCTGACGCCTGCCCAGTGCCGGAAGGTTAAGGGGAGAGGTGAGAGCTTTGAACTGAAGCCCCGGTGAACGGCGGCCGTAACTATAACGGTCCTAAGGTAGCGAAATTCCTTGTCGGGTAAGTTCCGACCCGCACGAAAGGCGTAACGAGTGGGGCACTGTCTCGACGGAGGGCCCGGTGAAACTGAAGTAGGAGTAAAGATGCTTCTTACCCGCAGCAGGACAAAAAGACCCCGTGGAGCTTTACTGCAGCTTGATATTGGATTAGGGCTTACTCTGTGTAGGATAGGTGGGAGACTGTGAAACTGGTTCGCCAGGATCGGTGGAGTCGTTGGTGAAATACCACCCTGATTGAGTTTTGATTCTAACCTGTACCGTAACCCGGTATGGGGACAGTGTCAGGTGGGCAGTTTGACTGGGGCGGTCGCCTCCCAAAAGGTAACGGAGGCGCGCAAAGGTTCCCTCAGGCTGAATGGAAACCAGTTGAAGAGTGCAAACGCATAAGGGAGCTTGACTGCGAAACGGACATGTTGAGCAGAGACGAAAGTCGGCGTTAGTGAACCCACGGTTCTGAGTGGAAAGGCTGTGGCTTAACGGATAAAAGCTACCCCGGGGATAACAGGCTAGTCTTCCCCAAGAGTTCACATCGACGGGAAGGTGCGGCACCTCGATGTCGGCTCGTCACATCCTGGGGCTGGAGTAAGTCCCAAGGGTTGGGCTGTCCGCCCATTAAAGTGGCACGCGAGCTGGGTTCAGACCGTCGTGAGACAGGTCGGTCTCTATCCGCTGTGGGCGCAAGGAAATTGAGAGGAGCTGTCCCTAGTACGAGAGGACCGGGATGGACAGACCGCTGGTGTGCCAGTTGTCGTGCCAACGGCATAGCTGGGTAGCTAAGTCTGGGACGGATAACCACTGAAAGCATCTAAGTGGGAAGCCAGCCTCAAGATAAATTTCCTCACAGAGATAGTCTGGTAAGTGCGCTGGTAGACGACCAGTTTGATAGGCGGGACGTGTAAGGACTGAGAAGTCTTAAGCGAACCCGTACTAATGCACGAGGGCTTAACCTGTGTGTATCTTGCGCCTGTAGCAGTACTTCTCAATCCTGTTCAGTTCTTAGTGTGTCAATATATCTGCTGTGCCCATGCGAGTGAATCTTTGCCAGCGCCCCTGCACCTTAACGCAGCGGCCACGACAAATACCACATATGCACAACATCCACTCGCATCATAACCGTGCAAGAATAGAGGAGTTGGTGGCAAGAGCGGTGGGGAAACACCCGGTCCCATCCCGAACCCGGTCGTAAAGTCCACCAGCGTCGATGGTAGTGCGGGGGCGACCCCGTGTGAGAGTAGACCGCTGCCAACCTCCTCTTTCTTATATATATCAGAAGTTCAAAAACTCCCTGAACGGGAGTTTTTCGTTTTCATACCGGCGGCGTCCGTTCTTCCCGCCCCCCGCGCCTGCCGGGGATAGCGCTTACTGCTTCGAGATCTATTCCATCCCATCGGCCAGCAGCCAACACCTTGCCAACTGGCCATCCGCCGGTTCAAAGGCCGGCGGGTTCTCCTGTTCGCACTGTTCGAAAGCCAGCGGACAGCGCGGGTGGAAACGGCAGCCCGCAGGCGGCTGGCGCAGGTCCGGCGGCGCGCCCGGGATGAACTGCGGCAGCGTGTCGGTGTGGAGCCGGGGAATGCTGGCCAGAAGCCGCTGCGTATAGGGGTGGCTGGGACGCAGCAGGACCTGCTCCGCGCTGCCAATCTCGACAATCTCCCCGGCATAAACCACGGCCAGATCGTCGCACACATCGCTCGCCAGCGCGATGTCGTGGGTGATAAAGATAATCGCAAGATTCAACTCCCGCTTCAGCCGCTTGAGCAGGTTGGTGATCTGGGTTTGAACGCTGGCGTCCAGCGCAGAGGTAGGCTCATCCATGATCACGACCGGCGGCTCCAGGATCAGCGCGCCCGCGATCATGGCCCGCTGTTTCATGCCGCCGCTCAGCTCATGCGGATAGCGGGCATAAACATCCGCCGGCAGCCCCACATAGGCCAACAGCTCAAGAGCGCGGGCGCGGGCCTCCCGTTTACCGGCGGCGCCGCCCACGACCAGCGGTTCAATGATCTGCTCCCCCACCCGCACCACAGGGTTGAATCCGTTCTGCGCGCCTTGCGGCACCAGGGCCAGCTTACGCCAGCGGATCTCCCGCCGGAAACGTTCGTCCGCCATGCCGAGCAGCTCCTGCCCGTTCAACCAGATTTCGCCGTCATAGCGGGCCACGTTTGCGGGCAGCATCCGCATGATTGCGAGCGCGAGCGAAGATTTGCCGCTGCCCGATTCGCCCACGAGCCCGAGGGCGGAGCCGCCGCTTGCAAGAGAAAAGGAGACGCGATCGACGGCGCGCACCGGTCCGGCGCGGTCGGCATAGTGGAACGAGAGGTCGCGAATGTCGAGCAGCGTTGTTGCGGCGCGGGTTGTCATTGCGCGGGTTGCCTCAGCCGCGGATTCACTATCGGTTCGATTCCCAGCGCCAGCAGCATAAAGGTGAGAGCGGTGAGGACGATGCATAGGCCGGGAGGCACGATCCACCACCAATAGCCGACGTAGATGCCGCCGGTGCGGAAACCGGTCTCGAGAATCTGTCCCCAAGTGGGGATGGAGGGATCACCGAGGCCGAGAAAGCTGAGGCCCGCTTCGGCCAGAATCGCGGAGGGCGCGGCGAAGATGAGTTGGGCGAGGACATAGGGCGCTATCTGGGGCAGAATGTGGCGGAACATCACCCGGCGCCGCGACGCGCCCAGGCTCTGGATCGCTTCGATCAGCTGGTTGGTGCGCATATGGAGCACCATGCTGCGAACCTGGATGGTCAGGCCCGGCCAACCGAAGGCGACGAGAATGAAGATGATGATCCACAAGCTGGGCCCGATGATGAAGAGCATGAAGATGAGCAGCGGAAGCACCGGCACGTTGGCGACGATGTCGGAGAAGCGTTGGATCGCGATGTCGGCGCGTCCGCCGAGGTAGCCGCTGGCGATGCCGAGAGTTGTGCCGATGGCGGTGGAGAGGAGAGCCGCGGAAATTCCGATGAGGATGGCGACGGGCAGGCCGAACAGCAGCCCCCGCGCCAGGTCTCTGCCCAGGCTGTCGGTGCCCATCCAGCCAAATACCGCGCCCCCCACCACGAAGCGTACCTTCCCCACGCTGTCGCCCTCCGCGCGCAAAGCGGCCTGGACGACGATCTCATAGTCGCCGGTCAACGGCGCGAACTCCTCGTCGGCTTCGTCGCCAGGGACGCCAAAGAGGATACGATCGACGCGTCCTCCGATCTGCGCGCCATCCAGCCGCAGGTCGAACTCGTCGGCGACAAACTCCTGCACTGCGGACACGGTCGCCTCGTCGGTGCTCAACTGTACCCGCAGCGGCGTTTGGGCATAGCGCTTGAACGGTCCGCTCTCGTCTTCGCGCGGGCCGCGCACCGCGTGGCGGAAGATACGCAGCTGTTTGCCGTCCGGCCGTTTGAGCGAGATCAGCAGCAGCGGCGACCGCTCGGCATAGTTCACATCGGTGAGGGTGACGGCCAGAAAGGTCGGCGGGTGAGAAGAATCATATGTGAAAGGGAACCGCCAGGTATGGACCGGACCGCTGCGGGCCGTCTGCACGGTGTGCGGCTCCGTGCCCTCGAAGACATGGTGGGGCGGCCGGGTCCCGCCGCGCAGCGCATTTACCCAGACGGGCGGCACCGCTTTCGGGTTATCCACCCAGACGACGGGATTGCTCCACTGGCTCTCGCCAAAATCCAGCGGGAAAGCGAGAAGCACGTAGAGGGCGACCACAAACAGCAGGACCATCAGTGCCGTGCCGGCAAGACCCGGCCCGCTGCGCAGAAGTTCACGCAAGGCGTTGGCCGTGCTCACGGCGTTTCCCTCCTCGCGCCAGTTATGGTTCGGCGCATAGAGGTCATTCCGGACGGAAAACTACGCTTCGGCATCAGTCAGTGTACCTCACGCGCGGATCGAGAAAGACATAGAGCGCTTCCAACACGATGCGGATCACGACATACATCAGCGTAAAGATGAAGGTGAGGGCCACGATCACATTTTCGTCGGGGGTCCCCGCCAGAGCGTCGTAATAGAGCCGGCCCATACCCTGCCAGTTGAAGACGGTCTCCACCAGAATCGATCCTGACAGCGATCCGGCCAGGCCGAACATCAACCCGGTGACGATCGGCGGCGCGGCCACCCGCAGAATATGACGAAGCCGCACGCGGCTTTCCGGGAGACCTTTGGCGCGGGCGATCTTGACGTGGTCCTCCTGGGCGATGTTGAGGGTGATGGTGCGGATGGAGTAGATGGACGGCCCAAAGCTGACGAGGACCAGGGTAATTACCGGCAGCAGGGCATGTTGGAGCAGATCGAAAAACCGGGCCAGCGGCTGGGTGGGGGGCGGCGTGCTGTACATGCCGCCGGAGGGGAGGATACGCAGCTGGATCGAAAGGATCAGAATGAGCAGGATGCCGATCCACCAGGTGGGAACGGCGAAGGAGACGGCCGCGAACGCGGAGACAAAGCGGTCCAGCCAGGAACCCTGACGGGTGGCGAGGTAGGCGCCGGCAATGATGCCGATGGTGGCGGTAATGATGAGGGATGTGGTGAGCAGGAGCATGGAGTTGGGCACACGCTCGGTCACGATATCGAAGACGCGGTTGCTGCCGTCGAAGCTGCGCAGCGTGCGCGCCTCGCCCAGGTCGAGGGTCAAAACCCGCAAGACGGTGCGCGGCAGCCGGTAGTACCAGGGCGTGCTCAACCCATAGAATATCTCCAGCTCCTCGCGGCGCTTGTCCAGCACCTTTTCCATCTCATCAGGGTCGCGGATCGTCTCGGCCAGCGCGGTTCGCTCCCCGCGCAGCTGTTCACCGATCGTGGCCGAAAGTATGCGGTCGGAGAAGCCGGTCAGGCCGAGAGTAAGGACCAACAGGAGCAGAACGAGGAAGAAAACACCGATCATGGTGAGTGATCGGACCAGAAGAGGGCGGAGAAGAGACATGACACCAAACACCAGTGGCCAGTGGAAGCGGCCACTGGTGTTTCACAGACCAGCTATTCGCGTTTCCGGCGGACAAACATGATGCCGCCGAAGACTACAATGACTACGAGGATGCCGACAACTACATTAACGGGCATACCGCCGGCCGATTCCTCTGCCGGCTCATCTTCTGCGGCCTCGGTTTCGGTTTCAGCATCCGAGCCCGTAGCGGTCTCAGCATCAGACTCCGAATCTGATTCTGAGTCGGCATCGGAATCAGATTCCGACTCAGCCTCTTCTGTATCAGACTCTTCCGCATCGGACTCCGTTTCAGCGTCCGCCGCGGTTTCGGATTCGCTCTCTTCCTTGTCCTCTGCGGCCTCGGAAGACTCGGAATCCTCCGTCTCTGTCTTCTCTTCCTCCGCCGCGGCCGGCTCCTCCTCGATGATGGTGATATCCGCTTCCAGCTCGATGCGCCGCTCCGCCATCCGGGCCAGTTCATCGCTGTATGCAACCAGCACCAGTTCGTAGATGCCCAGCTCCAACTCGGCCGTGGTGTCAGCAGTCATTCTGATCGCAAACCAGTTGGCGTCGAGCGTATCCGCATCGCCCTGCTGGATGATCTCCCCGCTGGCGGTGTCGATCAGCAGATAGCGCAACGACAGGTTGCCGGGCCCGTCGAGCGTCAAGGTAACTTCATAGTCGGCGGCAAGCTCTATCGGCGGCGCCTCGATCTCGGTATACTCGATCAGATCCGGCAGCCCGCGGTAGAGATCGCTGGCTGTGAACGGATAGTTCTCGTCACGGAAGGCGGTCAATTCGGCGAATTGGGCCGGTGGATCATAGCGCTCCAACATGAAGGGACCGTTGCTGATCACCATGTGGCCTTTTTCTTCAAACCAGTCGAGAACGGCCGTGTAACGTGCCGCGCCTTCTTCGCTGCTGACCAGGACCGTTTCACCGTCTGCCGTCGGCAGAGTAAACACATTGGTGGGGATGGTTTCTGCGCGGCGCAGGTCCAACAAGGCCTTGCGCACGAGCCGGGCATCCCGATCCAGCACCAGGCTGATCCATGGCACGTTGTAACGGGCGGCAGCTGTGTCGCTATACGCAGCCCGCCGCTGGCTGAATACCAGTTCATCCAGCGCGTAAAGCATCTCCCAGGGCGTACTCAGCCCGGCGGGGATACCGTAGGACGCAATGTAGTTCTGCTCAAAGTGCCAGAAGTCCACATAGGCTTCAATGCGATTCTCGTCCAACACGCGGTAGCCCTTGATCGTCTCCAGAAATGGGCGCGAGGTAGCGGCGATGACCGTTTCAATCTTGGCTTTATCAGGATTGTAGGACAGGTCGAAGCCCTGATGGATCGAATAGAGCACATCGGCCATGCTGATCGGCTGGCCATGATGCCATGGGGCCTGGAAGTACTTGCTGTAGTCGTAGACCACTTTGCTGGTGGCGGTCACCTCTTCACCTACGTTCGCCCACCGGCCCCGCTCTGCGTTCCAGAGGATGGCGTCCGCCGGCACTTCCAGTGTGCCGGCCGGCCCGGCCGTTTCGACTTCGTAAGCGATACGGAAAGGCCCCGGTATCCCGGTGAAGGGGTCATTCCAGACCGCCGGGTCCTGCAACTGCCGCCAGATATCGTTGCTGTAGACATCGCCAAACCCGCCGACCGGGTTCCAGGTCGTGCGTTCCGTCCACACCCATAGATGGCCCACGGTCAGTTCGTCGCTGTCCGGTTTGTAAGCCGAACGCAGGCTCCAAAGCCCGCGCGGTCCCGCCGCCAGGTCCTGGGTTATGCCCTCGACGCCCGCCTGCACGGGAAAGGCGTTCATGACCGTGGCAATCCAGATGCGCACCGACTCGTCCAGGCCGATGCGGGTCATCTCGCGATACATGTCGTCACGCTCGGCCTGATCGGCGAAATCCCCTTTGAAGAGCTGCTCGCCCAGTTCGTCCAACTCCTCGTTATCATAGTGCCAGAAACCGACCTCTTTCCAGCCGGGCATGTTCCCCAGCCAGGGGGCATAGAAGGAGTTGATGCCGCTGAAATCATAGCGGTTGGGCGCGCCGCGGCCCCATCCTTCGGTGTACAGGTGCCATTCAAACTGGGCCGGGTCGGTGGCATAGACGGTCTGGATCGCCGGCGCAAAGGTCTGGCGATTGGCCGCGACCGCAAATCCGGCGTCCTGCAGGGCCGCGCGAATCAGGTCGCCCACCTCGCGCCGCTCGTCCTCCACGCGCATGATGAACTTCAGGCGGATAGGTTGCTCGTTGAAGTGCCACACATCATCTACCAACTCTGCGCCAGCCTCGGTCATGGCATCGGCGATCAGTTGGCGCGCGTATTCGGGATCGTAGTCCAGATCCGCCTGTTGGATAACATCGAAGACGGTCAGATAATCGAAATCGGTGGAGGCCACGTTAGTGTACATCGGCGACGCCTGGCCCTGGTAGATCTCCCGCGTCACAAACTCGCGGTCGATCAGGCGCTGCATCGCCTGCCGCACCTCCTTGATCGAAAAGGGGTTCAATCTTCCTTCCGGCGCCGGCGCCGGATTGAGGATCAACGAAATTGTGCTGGCCGGGGCCTCATAGAGTTGGATACCATCGTTGTCGCGCAGCTCGCGGGCCGCCGCGATCTTCAGATTGAAGTAGTAGAGGTCCATCTCGCCGGCTTGCAGGTCCAGGGGCGCGCGGTCCACGTTGAACGCTTTGAAGTAGAGCCGCTCGACCGCGGGACCGGGTTCCTCGTGCGGAGGACTATACTGGGCCAGGACCGAGGAGGAAAGGCCAAAGATAATAGCCAGGCTGATCGGGACGACTTTGAGCAGCCATGCTGATATTTTGGTCGACCAGGTCGTATTCATATTGCAAATCCTTTTGTCAGCGCCCGCGGTCAGCGGCCACTTGGTTGCCGTCCGCTGCCATCATCCCTGGAGCGTCCGGAAACCAAAGTGGCCACGCGCCGCCAACCGCTGTCAGCTCATCCAGTTCGCCTGCGGAAGGAAACCCATAGCAAACCAAGCGCGATGCCGATGCCGACGCCGCCGACCACCGGCCAGGCCGCGCTTCCCCCGGGAACCGTGGTAGTGGCAAGTACCGTAGTTGCTGGTTCACTCTCCACCGCCACCTGGTGCGAAGCGGGCGTCAGACCGGCTTGCGATGCCGTTCCGTTCAACTGGTCCAATTTCTCATCCAGGGCATCCAGTTTCTTTTCCAGGTCTTGGACATTATCGAAGCCGAATTCCATATAGAACGATGTGGAGGCGAAGTTGCCCGATTCGTCGACCAACGTCACCCGGTGGGCGCCTTCACCGGAGATCGGAACAAAGATCTGTTGTGTATAGCGACCCAGCTTGTCGGTGCGGCCGGATGCGGCGTTGGCGCCGCCGACTATCAGGTAGATATCCATATCCGGTTGGAAGCCGTGCCCCTGGACCGTGATGGTCTCGCCCGCGGCTCCGGCGTCGGGGCTGATGAAGATTTCGGGTCGGGCGATGGCGCGCTGGCGGCTGAAACCGATCTTCTGGTTGGTCGGTCCAAACTCGCCGAGGCGGGTGTCGGCCCACACCAGATAGGCGTCATTCTCGCTGGCGGCGATGGAGAAGTAGTCCCCCAGGAAAAGCCCTCGCGGGAAGCCTTTGTTGGGATTGGAGGGGAAGTCGGTCACGCGCGTGTCGCCTACTTTGAGGTCGAGCTCCTCCAGTTCAAACCCCCAGTTCTCGCCCTGATCTTCGGAACGGGAATAGTAGATATGGTAACGGGTCCGGACGGGGTCGTCGCGCATATCACCCCACATGATATGGATGACGCCATCCGGCCCAACGTCCATGGCGGGGAAAAACTGGACCGCGTCGGTCTCGTCAGTGTTGATGCGCTTGGGCCGCGACCAGCGGTCGCCACCATCGAGCGAGCGAATAAAATAGACGTCTCCCTCATCGAGTGGGTTGTTCGCGGGCAGAGCAACGTAGGCTACATAGAGTTCATCCTCAGGCCCCACCGATACTTTGGGGAAGGCGGAAGCCCAATAGCGGAAGTAGGCGTTACGCGGTCGGAACCCAGGCTCAAGGAATCGGGCGATACGTTTCGGCTCGCCGAACGTTTCACCGCCATCGTCGGACTTGGACATATAGAATTCGGCGAGACCTTTCATGCTCTCGTCGTCAGTGCTGTCGAGCCAGGTAACATAGAGCGTACCCTCGGAATCGACGACGGGGAAGGGCCCCTGCACGACGCGCTTGGTGCCTATTGCGTTCGATTGCCCTTCGGTGTCGTCGATCTCGCCATAGGTGCGCTTTACGGTCGGGCCGACCGGGACCGCATCGGACCAGGTCACACCCCGATCCATCGAGTAGCTCAGCATCGGCGTTGTCTGTACCTCGGGCGCGCCCAGGGTTGGAAGCTCGCCGATGTAGAGGATGTCGTAGATTGTGTTGAATTCGACGAAAGTGACATAGACCACGGTCTGGTCTTCGATCGTGGGATGGGGGCCTGTCGCCATCCACGGTTTGTCGAGGAAGCTGAGGCTCACTGTGCCGCGTATACGGCCGGTGGGATCAAGCACGGCATCGGACTCGACGTCGCTGCGGGCGCTGTCAACCGGCTCTTCCCAGACGAAGCCGCCGTCTTTCGAGGTAGAGACGGCGATCGAGGAAACGAGAGCAAAGCCGGTGGCATTGCCGACAGAGTACTCCTTGACGCCGATAGAGATCGAAGCCATGTAGACATTGCCGTCTTGATCGAACTCCACCACCGGGTCACCGCCGGAGACGCGATCTTTGCGCAGGTATTTGATCTGCTGCGGCCCCTCCCAATTCACCCCGCCGTCAATGCTCACGTAAGCCGTATTGTTGGGGAAATTGTAGTCGATCAGACCCAGGACCAGGTGGTCGGGATCATGCGGGTTGACCGCGATATCCGGCTCGGTCTGCAAAGGCGAGTTGCTGAAATCCCGGGTCACCAGCAGATCGCGGCTGAACGCAGGCGCCGGATCGCGGTAGGGCACGAGAATGCCAGGCCCCACCGACTGCAGCAACGGCGAGTTGCCCTCGCTGCCAGGCAGACCGCTCAGATTCTGGCGGTCGAGCGTGTTCCAGCCCGGCCGGTCGATGAAAATCCGGTTGTCCACACCCTGGGCCATCAGCCAGGCAGGCCCCGAGAGAACATCCTGGATTGGGTTCATGGCGTCTTGGATATCGGCCGGGTTCTTGCTGATCTTGCCGCGCGTCGGCAGTTGCGGCACCGGCATTTGCGCCGCCACTGGCAGCGGCATTGCCGTCAACGCGGCGATCAAAAACAGGAGGGGAAGTTGCAGGCCCAGCCGGAGACCTTTGCCGAGCCGCCTGATCTTGCGCATTCTATTCATGGGATACAAAACTCCTTATGTGTACGATAAACGCCAACAGTGGCTCAGCCGCCGCCGACCCCATCTTTGGGCGCGTGGCGGCGGGACAGGCGGACGAGCCATTGTCCGCGTAGGTGACGGTTGATTAAATTGTAGATTTCAACTGTACGGGCTTCAGATGATAATATAATAGCAGATTCGCTTTCTCAATTTTGGTAGGCGTCAATACCTTCATGCAGAAAACAGGCTACAAAGTGATTCGGCTCGACTTCACGTAGTCGCGGTGTCGTCAGTTCGCACCTGTCGGCCATGAAGGAAGCGCAACGGGGATGAAAAGAGCATCCGCTTGGCGCATTGGCGGGGCTGGGCGGTTCGCCAGGGAGGCTGGGCCGTTGGTTTAGCCGGTTGGCCGGATCCGGTTCGGGTACCGCCGCAATGAGGGCCTGGGTATATGGGTGCATCGGATTGCGCACCACATCTGCCGCCTCTCCCATCTCGACGACGCATCCCAAATACATGACGACGATCCGTTGGGCAAAATGACGGGCCGTGGCAATGTCGTGGGTAATGTACAGAAAAGCAATGTTGAACCGCTCCTGTAGCTCGCGCAGCAATGCCAACAACTCTGCCCGGCTGGACGCGTCTACCATAGAAACCGGCTCGTCGGCCACGATGAACTGCGGCTGCAACACGAGCGCGCGCGCTATGCTCAACCGTTGTCGTTGACCACCGGACAACAGATCAGGGTACTTGTCGGCGATCTCCTGAGCCGGGCGCAAACGCACATCGTGCAGGGCCTGAAACACTCGCTCCCGCCGCTCGCGATCGCTGCCGATACCGTGGATCACCAGCGGTTCGGCCACGCTGTCGTAAGCCGTCATAAAGGGATCGATGCTTGCGAACGGATCTTGAAAAATCGCAGCGGCCCTGCGGCGAAAAGCTTTTTGATCCTTCTGCGATAAGGCGGTTATCGCTGTATTTTCAAAACGGACTTGGCCGTCCGTAACCCTGATCAGACCCAACGCAGCCCGTCCCAAAGTGGTTTTGCCACTGCCGGACTCGCCGACCACGGCGACAACTTCGCCGGCCTGAATGTCCAGCGTCACGCCGTCTACAGCATGGATCGACTCACTGCCAAAGAGACCTTTGCGAACGCCGAAATGAACTTTGACATCCTGGAGTTGAACCAGCGGATTGGACGAATAGTTTTGTGGACTGGTTTCCATTGCCGTTTTCAACACAAAATTTCGTCAAAATGCGACATGTCTTGAGTATACTCATCCGTTGCCAAGTGCGCAAAGATACGGTCGGCAACGGGCTTGCCCAATGCCTTGCACCCGTCGAATGTCGAGGAGTAAATGGAGAGGAGTACGGAGTGAAAAACAGGCTCCCGTTACTCACGGTTTCGTATCCACTCCTCAGTTGGGAGAACCCCTTATGAAAAATAACAGTCGATTGCCGCAGTACGCCGCGATTCCCTTACTGTTGGCCGCGCTTGCCCTAATCCTGGCCGCATGCCAAACTTCCCCCAGCCAACGCCGCGCGGCGACGTCAACAGCTCCTGCCGCCTCGACGGCAACCCAAACGCCGACAACTGTCGTCATCCCCACGCAAACGCCCGGGCCTACGCCTACAGCCACGCCCGAGCCGCTCGCGCAGCCTGATCGAAACCTGGCAGAGTCACTGAGCGCCGAGGGGCAATCCCTGTTTGGCTCCAGCGACCTGATCGGAGCTGAAGCGGCCTATATCGATGCGATTGCCGCCGACCCCAGTTACCTGCCCGCCCATCTGGGCCTGACCGATGTCTACCTCTACCAGTCGCAGTACTGGCAACAGGCGCTGCATTCCGCCCAGAGCGCGAGCTCGCTCGCGCCGGACGACAGCACCGTCCTCGCATACCTGGCCTGGGCAAAGCAGGGAGCGCACCACTTCGATGAAGCGAAAGAACTGGGGCTGCGAGCAGTCGAGTTGGACAACGAGAACGCGACCGCACACATCGCTCTGGCCGACATTCTTGTCAGCATGTATGAAGTCGAAAGGGCCTATGAACATGCCCAGGCTGCTTTGCGTCTCGAGCCGGAATCGGCGGCGGGATGGGCGACGCTGGGATCGATTGCCTTCCAGATGCACGAGTGGGAAAAGGCCGGCGAGGCCTACGAACGGGCCCTGGAGCTGGAGCCGGAATTCTTCGCCTGGCATATCATCAACGCCCGCCATGACTTTAATGTCTATGGCGATACATATACGGCGCGGTCGATTGCGAAACGCGCACTTGAGCTTGTAGGAGACCATGCCTCGACTCTGTTCTTTGAGGCCGATATGGCGGCCGAAGAGGGGGACTGGGAGACGAGTGAGGCGAAGTGCATGCAGACGATCGCGCTGGACCAGCCGCATACGCCGTTCCCGGACGCATACAGTTGTATGGCGTTGATGTTGCTGCAGCAGGAACGCAATGCCGAGACGGCGGCCTATCAGGCGCTGGCGGAGGAACGGGCTACGGTCGACCGGCGGGATGTGACTCTGATTCGGATGCGGCTGCTCAATGATCAGGATCTGTGCGGCGAGTCGCGGGCTCTGGCCGAGGATTGGCTGGCGGCGCGGCCCTACAGCATTTCGGCAACGCGAATGGTGGGTGTGAGCTATCTTTGTGAGCGGGATTTCGCAATGGCGGCCGAGTATTTCCGCAAGTCATTGGACGCGCTGCCGCAGTCGGTGAGCGATGCACGCCTGCTGGCAATAGCCTATGCCCGCGATGGAAGGGCGCAAGAAGCGCGCGCGGCGCTGAATGAAGTCCGGGCCTTCGCCATCGAGGATCCGCTTTACTATCAAGCGTTGTATGAGACGCACCTGATGCTGGGCGAGGTGGAGGAGGCCGTGACCGCCGCGCAGCGGTGGGGCGTGCTGCGGCCGGAAAGCCTGGATGCACGCGAGAGCCTGGCTTTTGTGCAGCTGTACGAGGGCAATGTCGAGGCCGCCCAGAGTATAGCGCTAGACGCCTTGGAACGGGGCGCACGCACCTCGACGGTGTTGGCAGTGCTGGGCGAAACATACACACGCATGGGCGAATTCGATAAAGCGCAGCCGCTGTTGGAAGAGGCGATCCAACTCAATAGCGACCACATCGTGGCCCGCAATGCGCTGGCTCTGCTCTTCCTGGCGCAGGTACGTTGCCAAGAGGCGGAACCACATCTGCGCTGGCTGATGGATGAGGCCGATGATGAGGAGGAGAGAGAAGGGCTGGCGGGCGTGTTGGAGCGCTGCCAGGAGAGAGCGGCGCGGCCTACGCCCGACCCGTCGATGCTGCTTGAAAACGATGAGGCTGTGTCAACCGCGGTGACCATTCTGCAGGAGGCGGATGTTGAAATCCGCTACCTGGATGTGGAGGAGAATGAGGATCAGCGAACCCTGGTGGTGGCCTATGCGGTTGATCTGACGGTTGACAGCGAGGACTACGCCGATTTGGAGCGTCAACTGATCTTTGAACTGGCCCGCATCCTGCCTCGCATGATCTCGGAACCGGACGGCCTCGTGGTCGTCGCCGGCACATTCAACCGGACAACGTCCGCGACCCTGGTGGCGACGAGGGCGGCGGAGGTGTGGCTCCAGGGGCAGTTGAGCGATGAGGAATTTGAAGACACCTGGCAACGCCAGGAGGTGGAAGCCAGCGACGAGTAAGCCCGGTAACGAGCCACTGCAGTTACACTTTTCTGCAGTGGCTCGTTGCCCGCGACCGCAGTTGTCGACAGCAAACCGCTAATCATTCACCACCGCAGTTTCTAGCCACAACATTCAAGGCCGAGGGCAACGACCTTTTCGGCCAGTTCGGCGCGCTCTGCGGCGGTAAGGGGTTCGCCGGGCAGGCGCGGGTCGCCGCAGTCGATACCGAGACGTTGGCCTAGTACTGCCTTGATGGTGCCGTGGAATTTGGAGGTCACACTCAGCGCTTCGGCGGCGGAGGATGCCTTCTCCTGGGCTTTGCAAGCAGACGGGATGTCGCCGGCCTCGTAGGCGCGCCAGATGGCGACCCAGAGTTCGGGGGCCATGTTGGGGGGGCCGTCGACGCAGCCGGTTGCGCCAATCAGAAGGGCAGGCAGGAAGAGGCGACAGTTTCCGATCAGACAGGAGAGACCCATTTCGGCGAAGGACTTGACGTAGGGGATGTAGGGCGCGGAATGTTTGAGCCCGGCCAGCTGCGGCACCCGCTCCTGAATCTTGGCCATGAGATCGGGCGTGATTTCGACACCGGTGGCGCTGGGGAGATTGTAGACAAAGAAGGGAAGATCGGCGGCGGCGGCGACGACGCGGTAGTGCTCGACGATGCCCTTGTCGCTCTGGCCATAGAAGAAGGGCGGGACGCAGCAGATGGCTTCGGCGCCGGCCTTGGCCGCGTGTTCGGCCAGGCGGGCAGAGCGGACGGTGGTCGGCGCGCCAACGTGCATGATGTTGGCAATGCGCCCCTGATTCTGGTCCGCAGAGATCTCGGCGATGCGCCGGTTTTCGGCGTCGTCCAGGAGGACGCTCTCACCGGTCCCGCCGGCCACCCAGAATCCATGGACGCCAGCCTGAATGTTAAACTCCATCACTTGGCGGAAGGCGTCCTCGTTGAGCTGGCCGTCGGCCGTCATTGGCGTGATAATGGCCGGGAAAATCCCTCTGAATTTGTTCATTTGGCTCTCTCTTTGGTGTTCGTGGCGGAGTCTTGCATCTGTCCTTATGGCTCGGATGTCATTATGTCATGGATGGATGCAGGTGTCTATGCAGTGACGAGTCCCGGCGTCTCCGGATTTTCTGTCACTCCTCTATACTCTCTCCTTGCTTTGGGCGGTCGGGCCTTCGGCCCTCCCTTGTGCGGGGGGACACCCCCCGCAACGCCCCCCTCCAAAAACATGCCTCACCAACGTTACGCCGTCTTCGCAGCAGTGCGGCTGTCGACCATGGCGGCGGCCAACCAGACACGTAACGAGATAGCCTGAATAGTGGTAAGGAAAAGGAGTTGGTCAGGAATAACAAGGAGTGGTCATAGGATAAATTGCAGAGGGCATCACTGACATCAAAGTCGTGCAACAGTCATCTTACCCATCCTTACAATCCCGAAGTCTTGTTCAAGTGATGTTACCAAATAATGTTGGCCAGAAACATAGCTGCTAAGCCACATACAGTGTGTGTTTTGACCAACTCTTCATCTCCGCGGCCAGTCGGGCTTTGTAATGGCGTATTCGGTTGGCGGCAGCCAGGTTGCTGGAGCGGCACTGCTGGAATGCGCAGACACGGTCGGTGAGCGATGGTTTTGGAGGGGGGCGTTGCGGGGGCGCAGCCCCTGCACAAGGGAGGGCGCTTGCGCCCGACCGCCCAAAATACAACGATGAGCGGAGAACGAACACCTCTGCTCGCCTCGTTCAGGGTTGCGAATCAGTTGAGGCTGCGTAGATACCCAGCAGCTAAGAACTGACTCACTCATTCAGCCGCGTATCCCGCAGCCGGTCCTCGTCAATCTCAGCTTGGGCCAGCGCGCTCACATCCATATAGCCGTCGCGCAGCACGGGCGGCCGGGTCAGCAAGTCCTCCTGCAGCTTGAGGAAGAAACTCAGCTCGCACGGCAGGTCGATGCCAGGCCTGGCGGCAAAGAGCGCCGCCTGCACTGTCCCCCAGCCGGTGCTGGCCTGGGAACCGACCATGACCGCCTTGCCGCCAACCAGCGCCTGGTTCAGCATCTGCGCCGATTCGGTGAACCCCGTGCGCGCCGTCTTGATATTGAGAATGTGAAATGTGTCCATGCTCAACTCCCGGCGCAGGTCGCGGGCGCTGAACACACTGTCGTCGGCGATGAGCAGGGGCAGGGCAGAGCCGGCCGCGCGCGTACAGGCCTTGCGCACCGCGGCGCGGGCCAGGATCAACTCCACCGGCAGCGGTTCCTCACAATATAGTACATTCAGTTCGGCCATCTTTTCCAGGCGCTGGCGTACATTCTGCGGTTGGAAGCACTCGTTGGCGTCAACGTACAGATCGACCTGTTCCCCGAACTGCTCGCGCAGGAGTCGCAGTCGTTGTAGATCTTCGCCCCATTTCTGCCCGACCTTCACTTTCAAAACCCGCACGCCCTGCGCGACGATGCGCTCGGCTTCGGCCAGGCTGTCATCCATATCGCCCAGGCCCAGAATATAGCTCACCCGCACCTGCGAGCGGCTCGCGCCCAGATGCTCGTAGAGAGTACGGCGGCGGCTGTTGGCAAGGGCATGGTGGAGGGCCATATCGAGAGCGCCGCGGGCGGTCTGATTATTTTTGACCGTCTGCAGGCGTCCGTAGAGAGAAGACAGTGTGGAATCGTCGAGCAGCTCGCCCACCAGCCGGGGCGCCATTTCCTGGCGAATCACACTGCAGATGCTGGTTACCGTCTCCCCGTAGATTGTGGGCCGGGGTGGCGCCTCGCCCCAACCTACAGCGCCGTCGCTCAGCCGCACCTGTACAAGGACGTGACGCGCCTCCGGCATGACACTGGCCGCGCCCCAGCGCAGCGGTTCCCGCAACGGCAGGCGGAAAGGAATCGGTTCGATGGTTTCAATGGTGGTAGACATGGAAGGTCCGGATGTCAGTTGGCCGCGATCCGCTCCAGCTTTGCGGCAACCTCGACAGGAGAGTGGGCCGTCGTATCGACGACTACGGTGCGGTCGGGGGCCGCGGCGCGCAGGATTTCGACGGCGGCATGTGGGTCGTAGTTGCGGCGCTCGGCCGCGACGATGGCGATCTTGGCCGCGAGCTCGGCGCCGTCCACTTCGCCCCGGCTCACCAGCGCTGCCAGATGGGCCTGCTCCGCCCGTGTGAAGAGATCGCGACCTTCCGCCACCTCGTCCCAGCGGAATCCGACGCCAGAATCGATAGTGCTGTGGCGTGTGGCTCGCGGCGCGCCGTCACTGGGCCCTGGCCGCTGGCCACCGGCGTTTGCACTTACCTGGTCGAAAGCATCCTGGCGCTGCAGCAGCCGCTCCACCCGCACCACATCGGGCGCGTTGAGGACGGCGAAGCGGGCCAGCGGCAGGCTCTGCGCCGCGAACGTGACCTCGTCCGCGCCCCGCAGCCCGTCGAAGATGGTCAATGCGCCCCTGTCCGGCCCAGCGGTCTGGCGCTGCAACACCAGCCGGCTGAACGCGTGCGCCAGCCCACCGGAATGCCGCTGCCGGTAGCGCCCCGTGTAGTCGAAGCGCCGCCGCCGGTCCGTAACCGCAGTGGGCGGATCCCCGTCCCAACCCTGAACCGTCGGGATTACAAGCAGATCGGCTATTTTGCGCCTGTTGGGCAGGAGCGAAATTTCGCCCCAGCGGGCGCGCAGCGCATCGACAGTTGTACTTTTGCCCACGCCCGTCACCCCGACGAGGATCAGCACCGGCATGTCGACGATTGCAGCCCAGCCATGGGGAGGACGGCCAATGCCGAGACCGTCTGCCAGCAGTTCAAATTCAGTACTCATCCGGACCTTGCGTTCTGGAAATACCCGCGGCCAGCCACCGCGGTCAGCGTGGCGGTAGCGCATACGGAAACATTATACGTCCCCGGCTTAGCCACTGACAACAAAAAGCTGTGATGGACAGTAGCTAATGGCCGCGGCATAACGCACGTCGCGGCGGCTGGTCTTCCTGCCGTGTGCTATAATTAAGGTAAAGATAAAGAGAAAGGTTCCTCCAACTGTTCGACTTACCCCTGTACATCAATGGTATGAAATTGAGATTGTCGCCGCCGTTGCCGCTGGTCATCCGAATGCTGCTGATAAGCGCGCTGGGGTTGGCGGCCCGGCCGGCGGCGGCTGCGCCCGCGCCCGCTGAATTGCCGGAGGATTTGACACCGATCTACCTCATTCAGGGTGACGGTTCGAGCTCGCCCTTTTCGCGGAAACGCGTTTCGACGTTCGGCCTGGTGAGCGGCGTGCAGTCGAACGGATTTTACTTGCAAGACCCGACCGGCGACGACAACCCGCAGACCAGCGACGGCATCTTCGTCTACACTTCTTCCAAGCCGAGAGTGCAGACGGGCGAATGTATCCTCGTGCGCGCCGCCGAAGTGGCCGAATACTACGAAAAGACGGAGCTGACCACGCCGCGCTCGCTCGAGGCGCTGCCCATCGACCTGTGCGGCAGTGGCTCGTTGCCGGCGCCCCTGGCGCCCTTGCCTGCGCCCAACATCGAGCCGGAATCCCTGCTGGAGCCGTTCGAAGGCATGCTCGTCGCATTTACAGAGTTGCAGGGAGTCGTCCAGGGGCCGACCAAGCAGTTCAGCAGCGGCAGTGCCGAGATCGCGCTCATCGCCGATCGGGCCCTGCCCTTCGTGCAAGGCGGACGGGTCTTTCAGTCCAATCCGGCCGACGCTGCCGGGCTGATATTTCTGGGCAACGCGCTCGGCGCGGACCTGCCGCAGGTAGGCTGGGGAGACCGCGTGCGGCTACGCGCAGCCGAGCCGGGCACGCCGGTGCGAGCGGTCATTGACTACAGTTTCGGCAAATATCTACTGCTGCCGCTGCCGGGGCAGGAAATCCAGGTCCTCTCCCGCCATGAGTCGACCGAGCAGGCGGCCCTGCCGGACGCGGGCGCCTTCCGGATCTGCTCCTTCAACGTTTTGGGGCTGGGCCGGGGCCACGATCAGTTGCCCGACGCGGCCGACTACGAGGCCGCGCTGCGCCAGCGCGCGGCAGTCATTAGCGGCGGCCTGCAGAACTGTGAAATCATCGGCCTGCAGGAGACCGGTAAGCCCGAAGACGCCGAAAACCTGGCGCGAGTTCTGGCAGATGTCAGCGGGCTGGACTACAGCGCGATCGCATTTGCCGGCCCCGGAACGGTCAATCCCGCTTTCCCGCTTACCAACAGTCTGCTGGTACGCAACGGCCGGGTGACAGTTCTCAACGCGCAAAACGAGCAGGCATGTACCCGCTTCAGTTTCAGCGTACGACTGATACCGGGCCAGTGCCCTGCCCGGCGCCTGCCGCTCTTCAACCGGCCGCCCCTGGTCGCAGATCTGCTTGTGCGCGGCCCCTGGGGCGAAGACTACCCGCTGACTGTGGTGGTCAATCACTGGCGCAGCAAGCGCGGCGATGAGTCGGTGAACGTCGTGCATCGAACGCTACAGGCAGAGCACGTGGCCTCGATTGTGCAGGCCCGCCTGGACACGGACCCCGACGCCCATGTCGTCGTGCTGGGCGACCTGAACGATTTCCAGGCGAGCAAACCGGTGGAGACCCTGCAACATGGCGCCCAACCCGCTGATGGCGCGGCTCGCGAGCAGGGGCACATTCTACTTTGGCACGCATTCGACGCCCTGTCGCCCCAGGACCGCTATACCTACATCTTCAATGGCGCAAGTCAGACGCTGGATCATCTGCTGCTGACAGCGGGAATGATGCCCGATTTCAGCGGGTTCGATATCGCGCATATCAACGCTGACTTTCCTATTATGCAACCTGGCGGCGCGGAGCGCGCGCCGGCCGGCTCGCCCGTATATGGGTCCAGCGACCATGACCCGCTGGTGCTGACAGTGCGGCCCGGCGGCGGCGCGTGGATCGCCGGCAGTGCGCAGATTCCCAATACGCCGGTTGAGCTCGCCGACAGGGCCGGCACGGTGATCGCCCGGACGGAGACCGACGCGCTCGGGGAATTCCGCTTCTTCGATCTGCGGCCCGGCGCCTACAGCCTGCATTTCGCGCTGCCCGCGCACATCACGCTGCGGCCGGCGGATGCCCCTGATCGATCTTCGGCCGCGGTGTTTCAGGTAGAGGTCGAGCCCGGCCGGGCAACAATCATAGAACTAACCGCGCGCGATCGTCGCGCCGACGCCGGCGCCGCCGGCGCGCTACTCAGCATATTTTACGGAATCGAATCCGCTGAACAGGCAGATACTTCGGATCGTTGATGAAAAAATTGTCGCAGACGCCCCTGCCCGCATGCGGCGCTGAGACTGCCGCCGGCTCCAGAAGTTTGGACACTTGACAGCAACCTGATAACTGGGCGGCGGGCAAACATTGGAGACACAGATGGAAAGAGTTTTCTTGACTTGGCATGACGTGGAAGAATTGATCACCAAAGTCGTGATGCAGCTTAATACCCCCTATGACGCGCTCCTCCTGATCACCCGCGGCGGTATCGTGCCCGGCGGTATGATCGCCGAGGCGCTGAAGATGAAAGATGTCCTGACCGCTTCGGTCGTATTTCAGAGCGGGCCCGGCGTACGCGCTGAGATGAGTTGGCCCCGCTTCCAGCAGTTTCCTGCAGATACGATCCTGAACGGGAAAAAAATCCTGATCGTCGATAATATCTGGGATCGGGGGCGCACGATCGTCACCGTCAAGAGCCGTGTGCAGGGCACTGGCGCCACCGCCGAGACGGCAGTGCTTCACTGGAAGCAGCGGCAGAATCTCTTTAAGAACGAGAAACCGGATTACTACGCCGAACTGACCGAGGACTGGATCTACTACCCCTGGCAGCGTATCGACGATTCAGACGACCTGGTATCGGTCCGCCGACCCGCGCCGGAGCTCTCTTGATGTCAGAACTGATACGCCGCCTGCGAGCCGCGCATCCCGATGCACACTGCGCTTTAGACCACCAAAACCCGTTTCAACTGCTGGTGGCGACGATCCTTTCAGCCCAATGCACTGATGAGCGGGTCAACCAGGTGACACCGACCCTGTTCGCCCGCTTCCCAACACCCGCGACCATGGCCGCCGCCGACCGCGCGGAACTGGAGGAGTTGATCCGCTCAACCGGTTTCTTTCGCAACAAGGCCAAGAGTCTCCAGGGCGCAAGCGCACTGATCTGCCAGGAGTTCGGCGGCGAAGTGCCGCGCGAGATGGATGAACTGATCCGGCTGCCCGGCGTGGCCCGCAAAACCGCCAACGTCGTGCGCGGCGTCTGTTTTGGCCTGGCCGACGGCGTCGTCGTCGACACGCATGTCAAGCGGCTCTCCCAGCGGCTGGGCCTGACCAAACAGAAAACTCCGGAGAAGATCGAAAAGGATCTGATGGCGCTCATACCCGCCGAAGATTGGATCGACATCTCCCATCTGTTGATCTTCCATGGGCGCCGCGTGTGCGACGCCCGCAAGCCGGACTGCGCCAACTGCACTCTGGCCGACCTGTGCCCGTCGGCCAAGGTTTAGAGAGTGCTCCACGCCTCTCCACCACTCCCGTCGAATGTTGGCACGGCTGACGTTAAGCAGGACCGCTCACTCGCGACATGGATACCCGCGAACTATTGAATTGTTGTGTTGGTAGACCGTAATAGCGAGGATTGCGAAGACCTGGAGAACACCCAGTGACATAGTTCCCAGTGTTTTCGAGATGCGCTCAGGGAGTTGATTGGTCATACCTGATTTGCACGCACGTTGGAACGATTGGCATGACGCGGAATAGGTCAACCTACCCTTACCTTACCGCGCTCAGTCCGCCGAAGGTCAATTCTCTCCATCCTCCTCGCGGGGACTGACGACCAGCGTGTAGCCCTCCCTCGCCTCCACCTCGACCTGATCGCCGACGTCGGCCGGCGCCGCTTCCTCGGAGGATGCGCTGCGTAGCTGCGCGTTCCATAGCTCGCCCGCCAGCAGTACCTTGCCCCGCCCGTTCTCCGCAAAGGGAACCCGCACGGTAGCCAACGAGCCAATCACACCTTCGCTACCGGTTGCCGTGCCCAGGCGCTGGGCGGCTACCACTTTGCCGCCCACAAACAGGGCGAACGCGCCCATCGCCACCCCCAGCGAGATGATCGTCACCCACGGCACAGCCAACCCCGGCGCGTCGAAAAGCAATGCGCTGCCAAAAATGAACGCGACCGTACCGCCCAACGCGAGCGCGCCAAACGCCGGCGTGAATGCCTCGGCCACCAGCAGGATCAGCGCCAAACCAATCAGCGCCAAACCGGCGAAATTCGCCTCCAACTGGCCCAGTGAGTACAACCCCAACAGCAGGCTGATCAGGCCGATCATGCCCGGAATGAATGTCCCCGGATTGTAGATTTCCGCGATCAGTCCAATCGAGCCGAGCGTCAGCAGAATGGTGGCCACGCTGGGGTTGCTGATGAAGTTCAGAAACTCCTGCAACGGCGACAGCTCGCGCGGCATGATCAGGGCATCCTCAGTGCGCAGCGTTCGCTCTTCGCCCAGCACCGTGACGACGAAACCGTCCATCTGATCCAGCAGATCCGGTACATTTGTCGCGATGAAGTCGATCACGCCCAGCTCCAGCGCACGCGTGTCTGTCGCAGCCGCTGCCTCCTGCACCGCCGCCACAGCCCATTCCACCGCATCCTCGCCGCGACGCGCGGCCAGGTTCTCGATGTCGGCGCTGAGGATATTGACGACCTTCGCCTCCATCGTGTCGCCGATATCTTCCCCCTGACCGCCGACGGGACTGGCCGCGCCGATGCTGCTGCCGGGCGCCATCGCCGCAACGTGCCCAGCCAGCGTGATAAACGTGCCCGCGCTGCCGGCTTGCGCGGCCGACGGCGCGACATATACCACCACCGGCACAGGTGAAGCCAACATGTCCTGCACAATCTGCTTGGTCACTTCGACGCTGCCGCCGGGGGTGTCCAGGCGCAGGACCACCGCCTCGGCCCCGTCCAGCTGCGCCTCCTCAATCGCGCCGCTGAGATACTGTCGCAGCACCGGTGTCACCGCCCCGCGAAACGTCAAAACCAGGACAAAAGAGGACCCCGCCTGCCCAGAGATCGCCTGCCCTTGACCAGCGAGATCTGCGCGGCGCACCCCGGCAGGGTTGGCCGCCTGCACACCGTCTATTACGGTCAGGAACATCCCCAACAGCAGGCACGAAAGATAGAAGGTGCGATAGAGCCTTATCAGAAGCGGCCCGCCTGCCCCATTCACGTTTTTCCCGCGGCGTCTGAACATCTGTAGCCTTCCTGTCAACCTGCCCTAGCCCACGGCGCTGATCGCCAGCCGCAGGTCACTGGCCGCTGCTGTGCAACTGATCGACAACGGCCAGCATCTCCACGACCGACTGCCGCCCGGCATCGCTGACGGCCCCCAACATCTGCGTCAACTCCTCGATACGCGCCGGCCCCTCGACTGGCTGCACATCTGTGCCGGTGCGCAGTTCGCCATCACTCTCGAAAGTCCGTTTGCGCACGGTCAGGTGGAGGTCGGCAAACGCAGCCAATTGGGGCAGATGGGTGATACACAACACCTGATGGCGCGGCGCACTACCACCCGGCCCGTCTGCCTCGGCATGGTTGGAGACGGCGGCGGTCAACGGCCGCTGACCGGTCAGATTCCATAACTTTTCGCCTACGACCCCGCCCACCCGGCCGCCGATACCCTGGTCGATCTCGTCGAAAATCAGAATCGGCGTCTGATCGGCCTGCGCAAGCGCCCCCTTCAACGCCAGCATCAGGCGCGCAGTCTCGCCGCCAGAGGCCACCTTGGCCATCGGCTTGACCGGCTCACCCGGATTGGCGCTGATCAAAAATTCAACCCGGTCGACGCCGCTGCTGCCGAAGGCGACGCGCCGGCCGTCCGGCAGGTAGGCGCCATCCTCCTGCTCCTCCATCTCCACCGCGACCGCGAAACGGGCGTGTTGCATACTTAACTGCCCCAACTCCCTCTCCACCTGCCGGGCCATCTGCTCGCCGACCGCTACCCGCGCCTCACTCAACTGTGCGCCCAGCGCGCCGATCTCGTGCAAAAGCTTCTCTTCCTCTTCCTCCAACGCGGCCGTCTGCGCCTCCCAGTTGCTCAACTCTTCCAACTCCGCCTGCGCCGCGGCTGCAAACGCCAGGATTTCGGTCGTCGTGTCGCCGTACTTGCGTTTGAGATTGCTGATCAGGGCCAGCCGCTCTTCGACTTCGATCAGTCGTTGCGGATTGAACTCCAGCCCGTCGGCGTAGCCCTGCAAATCCCGCGCCAGATCGGACAGCTCCTCCAGCAGTCCCTGCCCGGTCGTGGCCGCGGCTGCCATCCCATCGTCGATCCGGGCCAGGCGTTCGACACGGCCGGCGGCCTCAGCCAGACCGTCGATGATCCCTGGCATTCCGCCCTCGCCCTCGTTCAGCAGAGTTGCCGCCCCGTTCGCCAACTGCAGGAGTGTTTCGGCATTTCCCAGCCGCTTGCGCTCCGCCTCCAGTTCGCTCTCTTCACCGGCTTCCAACACCGCCTCCGCGATTTCCTCAACCTGAAAGCTGAGGATGTCGAGCCGTTGCGCGATGGTGCGCGCATCGCTGCGCAGCCGCTCCAGCTCTCTGCGCGTCTGCTGAACCGCTTGCGCCTTGCGCCCCGCCTGCCCGCGCAGGGGCAGCAGGCCGCCGTACCGGTCCAACAGATCCACGTGTGTGCGGGGACGCAGCAGATTCAAATGCTCCCCCTGTCCGTGAATGTCGACGAGCAGGGCCGCCATCTCACTCAGAAGCTGACGCGAGACCGTGCGCCCGTTGATACGGCAGAAATTTCGTCCGCTGCGCCGCACCTCCCGGCTGATGATGAGCCTCTCCGGCGCGTCGGGATCGTCCAGCCCTTCGGCCTCCATCAGACAGCGGATGGCGTCTGCTGCGGGGGAGTCGTCGGGTGCGCTCTCCGGGCCTGCGCGTTCGCTCGTCAGCGCTCCGGCTCCCAGTTGGAAAACCGCTTCGACCTCCGCCCGATCTGTGCCTGCCCGCACCAAGTCCGCCGTTGCCCTGTCGCCCAGCAACAGTCCGATCGCGTCGATAATGATCGATTTGCCCGCGCCGGTTTCTCCGGTCAGAATGTTCAGTCCATTGTGGAACCGAAGATGCAGCCGGTCGATGATTGCGAAGTCGCGCATCCGAAGCTCCGTCAGTGTGACGGCAGGTTCGATCCGGTTGCCAACTTCGGCCAGGAGAGATGGTTGCCTGCCTCCCTCTTCAGAGGAGGCGCGGCGCGGTTGCGCAGTCATGGAATCAGGGCGCGTCCTTTTCGTATCATACTTGGTACTCTATAGCTTCCATTCTAGCACATTTGGACGGGCTGATGGAAGAGGTTCTCCCTGGGAGAGGCGCATACAGGATTTGGCGTTGTCCAGCGAAGCGGACAACCTTTCCCAGTGTAATTCTCCAGAGGTAGCGGGAAACTCACCTCCATCTTGGGATGCCCCCCTCTTCGCGATCCATATTTGTTGCTAGGTAGATTCATGATATAATGCAACGATTGAAGGATTAAGACCAACATCGACAATGCGCTCCGCATACTGTGAGCTAAGGAGCTTAGCAAATGCCTTTTCTAGGAAATACAGCGCCGTTCTTTCTGCTGGGTCCAACCCTAGGCCCAACCGAACTGATTCTGATTCTGGTAATCGTCATTATCTTCTTTGGCGTCGGTCGGCTGCCGGAAGTATTCGGTGGACTGGGCAAAGGTATCCGCGAGTTTCGCCGGGCTGCCAAGGATGGAAGTGATGAGGAGGATTCAGAGACAATGGACGCCCCACCCGTTGCGGAGAGCGCTGCGCCTGAGGTGACTTCTGAGACGAATCCACCTGAGAAGGTCTAACGTCCGCTTTTCGTGTTGTTTACGCCAAGGCTTTGGCATGTAGCAACGGGCAGACTGGCAATCAACGAGAAGGCCGTGTCGGCCTTCTCGTTTCTGTCAGCACCTTGCATCGGAATCTTCCTGCTTAGTTGCCCAGCATCTGTTTGATTGTCGCTGACCCCAGCTGTTCAGGCAGGCAATCAAACAACTTGGTGTTTGGGTATTTTTGTCTATGCGTGCATAGCGCAACACGTCAATATTCCGAGGTGAACGATGGATGTTTTCTTTATGATCGCAACGGTTATCATTGCCCTCACCTTGATCGGCATCGTCCTGTTGCAAGGTCAGGGTAGTGGCTTGGGTTCCGCCTTTGGCGGCGATGCCGGCGTCCAGCGCACCCGTCGCGGCGTGGAGAAAACCATGTTCAATCTGACGCTTACCTTGGCGTCCATTTTTCTCCTGCTCAGTCTCGTGACAGTCGCCCTTCGCTAGAAAAATAGTGGCCGCTGGTCACTGGCCACTGTGGTTTCTCCCATGTCGGATCAACAGCCATTCAGAAGGCCGGCCAATCCGGGGGCCCAGACACCGCCCCAGGCGCATCAATTGCGTACAACCCCATCCGGCTATCTGCCGGGACTGACCGCGTCCCCCGCGCCTCTGGGCCGATATATTCGCTGGCAGATGCTGCTGGCCGTCGTGGGTATTATTCTTCTGACCCTTCTCATGGGCGCAACGGCCTATAACGTCTCTACCGTTCTGGTGCCGGAGCGGGGCGGCGTCTTCCGGGAAGGCGTTGCCGGCAACCCCCAGTACATCAATCCACTGCTGTGCCACACCCACGATATCGACCGTGATCTCTGCAGCCTACTCTTTCGCGGTCTGACCCGCCTCGATCAACAGGGACGGGTCGTGCCAGACCTGGCCGAGCGCTGGACGGCTCCGGATGGTCTTGTCTATACCTTTACTCTGCGTGAAAATCAGTTCTGGCACGACGGCAAGGCCGTAACCATCGATGATGTGCTGTTTACGATCGAGATGATGCAAAGCCCGGATTCACCGATCCTGCCCGACCTGGCGGAATTGTGGCGCTCAGTCACAGTAGAACAGGTCGATGAACACACCGTGCGCCTTCTGCTCGACGAACCCTTTGCCCCGTTCCTCGACTTCACGACGATAGGACTGCTGCCAAAACATATCTGGCAGGACGTGCCTCCGTCTGAACTGCTCACCACTCCCCTCAATTCACGTCCGGTTGGCAACGGCCCCATGCAAGTAACCCTGACATCCGCGCAGTTCATCCGCCTGGAGCGCAATCCGTATTCGGGTAAAGACATTCCCATGGTTTCCGCCCTCGAGTTCCATTTCTATCCCGACTATCCTTCAATTTACGCGGCCTACACAGAAGGCGAATTGGACGGCGTGAGCCAGGTAATGCAGTCGGACATCTCCCTGGCGCAAGCCCGTACCGATATGCAGCTCTTTTCCGCACCGCTATCGACCTATGTCGGCGTTATCTTTAACCTGCAGAATCCGGATGTCCCATTCTTACAGGATGCCACCGTGCGCCGTGCGCTCTATCACGCCCTCGACCGCGAGCAGCTTCTCGATGATGTGGTCGGCGGGCACGGTGTGCTTGCCTCATCTCCCATCCCGTCGAACAACTGGGGCCACGCGGCGGATACCCCCTCCTATAGCTATGACCCGGATGAGGCGCAACGCCTTCTGAATGAGAGCGGCTGGGTCGACACCGATGGCGACGGCACGCGCGATAAAGACGGTCTGCCAATGCAGCTCATTCTCCTCACAAACGACGGGCCAAACCGCATCGCGCTCATCGAACAGATCGCCGCCGATTGGCGGGCCGTCGGCGTCAATGCAGTGGTGGAGAGCGTCAGCTTCGCCGGTTTCGTAAGAGATTTCCTGACACCGCGGCGTTTCGATGCAGCCCTCCTCAGCTGGGATATCACCGGCGACCCCGATCCCTTTCCCCTATATCACAGCAGCCAGATCACTACGGGCCAAAACTACGGCGGATGGTCCAATCAAGAGGCCGATGCCCTGGTGATCGAAGCCAGAAGCACGGTCGACCCGGAGAAGCGAAGGGCCCTGTACGCCCAGTTTCAGCATATTTTTGCCGCCGATGTGCCGGCCATCCCTCTCTACTACCCTGTATATACCTATGGTGTCAGCGAGCGCGTCAAGGCGGTCCAGATTGGGCCTTTGAATACGCCGGCCGACCGGTTCACCACATTCCCCGACTGGTATATTCTCACCCGCCGCGTCCCCGCAAATCAGCCATTGAGTGAGAATTGAGCCTTGCTCCCCCCTTGGCTGGCTGAACAGCCTTTAACTCGTTTACCTGAATTCGTCCGATTTTCGCCCTCGCGCAAAAGGGGGGGAAACAGTAACGCAGACAGTGCATGCGCTGAAAGCAATTTGACAGAAAACACACCCCCATGATATAAAAAAGTTTGCCGCGCCGCAGTGGCGGAATCGGAAGACGCGCTACGTTCAGGGCGTAGTGGGCATTAGCTCGTGGGGGTTCAAATCCCTCCTGCGGCATATCAGGGACCCGTCTATCTGTCCGGGTTCCTTTTGTTCTTATCCTGTCGTGTTCAGGGTTCCCTCGGACAGCGCCCCATTCAGGCAGGGGTACAGTCAATCTTTGCGCGACGCTATCCGCCGAGAAAAACCTATGGGACTTGTCCGCGTCCCTATCAGCCCAAATCCGCACGATGTAAGACGCCAGCGTCACCCGGCTTACCCGGCTCTACTCCTGCTTGCGGTTGTCGTTGGCCTCTATTTCCTCTTCCAGCATGTAGAGCAGCTGCGCGAGTTGGGCGCCGTACACGCGCAGGTCGCCGAAATGCGCCAGAACATCGCGCTGGGTCACCAGAACACGCTGGATCTGGAAGCCGAGTTGCGCTACGCGACGAGCGACGAATATGTCGTTCACATGGCCCGCGGGGAATTGGGTTACATCAAGGAAGGCGACGAAGTCTATATTCTGTTGGAAAAACCCGCCGCCCAGGTGGAGAACACGCCCACAACACTGCTCGCAGACGTGGAGTACGACTCCTTCCGCCCTCTCGATTGGAGTTGGTGGCAGTCCTTGTTTCAACAGAGCCGCGAATAAGCTGAATCTGCCCCTGCTCGCACTGCGCAAGCTGTTGACAACGCAAAACGCTGAAATTTGACGACACGCGGTCGGTGTGTTACACTATTTTTTACTGTTGCGGGGTGGAGCAGTGGCAGCTCGTCGGGCTCATAACCCGAAGGTCGCAGGTTCGAATCCTGCCCCCGCTACCTCAGTTTCATATGACCGCCGAACCGCAACCGGTCGGCGGTTCATTTTTGACTTTGATTCGGACGATTCACAACCGTTTCCAGCCCGGCGACGTAGCTCAGGCGGTTAGAGCGAGGGCTTCATAATCCCTAGGTCGGTGGTTCAAGTCCACCCGTCGCCACTTCCCATAGCACGCTGAAAACTGAAAGCCATCGGGCGCGGTCACAACAAAGACCGCGCCCGATGGCTTTTTGTAATCCGATTCAGCCCCGAATCCAACAGAAATCGATATTGAATTTCAGATCCGTTCTTGCGCGTCGCCTGGGGCTTACTATCCCTTCAGGCCGGAAAGGCTGATGCCGCCGATGATGTATTCCTGCGCGATGATGAAGAGAATGATGATGGGGAAGGAGACGATAGTGGAGCCGGCAAATACGGCCGGCCAGTTGATCTGATTGACGTCGCGGAAGAGCGCGATACCGACGGTGACCGGATACTTCTTCCAGTCGGAGAGGATGATCAGGGGCCAGACGAATGAACTCCACTCGTTGAGGAAGATGAAGACGCCCAGCGTTACCATCGCCGGTTTGGCCAAAGGCAACATGATACGCCAATAGGTGCCGAAGAAGCCGGAGCCGTCAATGCGGGCGGCATCCTCCAACTCGCGCGGGATATTGAGGAAGAACTGGCGCAGCAGGAATATACCGAAGGCGCCGGCAAAACCCGGCAGCACCACCCCCGTGAATGTATTTGTCAGCCCCAACCCATGCGCGATCAGAAAGGTCGGGATCAGTGTAACCGAACCGGGCAGCATCAGCGTCGCCAGTACCGCCAGGAAGAGGGTCTCCCGACCGGGGAAATCGACGCGCGCGAACGAATAGGCCGCCAGCGAGTCGATGAAAAGCTGGACAACCAGTACCGCCGCCGCATACAGGATGCTGTTGCCCAGATATACCCCCATCCGTCCGATCGTCAGAGCATCATAATATGTGCTCAACGTAGGCGGCATCGGAATGACCGAATAGGGATTGGTGAAAAAGTCGGTCCGACTCTTGAAGGAGTTGGCCAGCATCCACAGGTAGGGGAAGATCATGCTGAGCGCGAGCGCAATCAGCAGCACGTAGACTATGATGGTAAAACTGCGCCTGGTTGCAGCCAGAAGCAGTTTTTTGTCCCGTTCTTTCACCCCGCCGCCGGGGCTGGATAGTGTACGCGCCATGAATTAGTACAGCTCCCGCGACATGAATAACTTCAGCTGCAGAGCGGAAAAGAAGAAGATTACACCGAACAGCAACCAGGATATGGCCGATGCATAGCCCATTTGGAACCGTTGGAATGCGTAGTGGTAGACGACCATCTGCACCGTCTGTGTCGAGTTCATCGGGCCGCCCTGCGTCATGATAAATGCCTGGGTAAAGACCTGGAAGGCGGCGATCGTCAAGGTCACGAAGGCGAAGATGAGAGAATTGCGCAACAGGGGAATGGTGATTTTCCAGAAGGTGTGCCAGCGGCCGGCGCCGTCCACCTTGGCCGCTTCATAGAAGACCTCCGGGATCTCGGCCAGACCGGCCAGGAAGATGATCATGTAGTAGCCAACCGCACCCCAAATGGTCATGATCATGATCGCCGGCAACGCGGTCGATGGATCGAAGAGCCAGTTGGGACCCTCAATGTTTATCATTTGCAGCAGTCTATTTATCCCGCCGGTGGGTTCGTACAGCCACACCCACAGCATCGAAGTCACCACGATGGGTGTAATTGTGGGGATGAAGAAGACGGTGCGGAAGAGCGCACGGCCGCGTCGGACCTGGTTGCCAAGGACCGCCAGCAGCAAGGAGATGACTGTAATCGACGGCACAATGACAGCTACATAGACAAACGTGTTGCGGAAACTGATTCGCACCAGCTTATCGTTCAACGCGCGGGCGTAGTTCTCCAGGCCCTCGAAAGGCCGCGCTTCTGAGATGATGTCATATTGGTGAAAGCTGATGTAGAGAGAGAAGATGATCGCGACGTAGGAAAAGACCGTGATCAGCAGGCCTGCCGGGCTGATGAACAGGTAGCCCGGCCAGGTCTTCCTTAAGCGTCTCCACAGTTCTCTTTGTCGGCTTGCACGCGACTGAAGCGGCTGGGAAGGTTGTGCCAGAGTCGTCATTTGTCACCGTGGTCTGCACTACACCGGCTCGCGGCCAGTTGCTGCGAACTGGCCGCGAGCCATAGGTCTATGAAGCGTAACCGGCCTCTACCATAATCGTGTTGCACTCTTCAATCATCTGTTCAACCGCTTCCTCCGGCTCCAGCTCCTGCAGAATTGCCGCCTCCAGGATTGGCTTGATCACGGCGTCCAAGGCGCTCTGCTGGATGTACACCAGCGGCGTGCCCGACGCTGACGCATGCGGGACCATGTTCAGAACCGGAAGCTCCTGCAGCGCGGCCTGGTATTCCGCTGTCTCGTAGAAGTCCTTGCGCGGCGCCAACCAGCTGCCGATCGCGAAGCGCTCCAACATCCAGCCCAGCCCGCACCAGAACTCCAGGAAGGCCCAACCGGCATCCTTATTGGGCGACTTGGTCGGCACAACCAGCATGTTGTTCCAGTGGGCCGTGCCCTGCTTTCCGCCGTCCACCGGCGCCGACGGCCACAGCATCGTGAACCAGTTCAATTCCGGCAGATCATTGGTCAGGGGCCCATATTTCCAGGGGCCGGAACTCGCCATCGCAGTCTTTCCCTGCTGGAACTGCGCCCAGTCCTGGCGTTCAGGCGCGATCGGCTGGGAGACCTGGTGTACGTGCAGCATGTCCAGGAACCATTTCAACCCGTTCACCGCCGCATCTTTCTCATTAAACCCAACGCCATTTTCGATGCCGGCATCGTTCTTGGAATAGAAGCCGACGTCGTGAGTACTGGCCCACACGCTCAGTGTTTGGGCGGTCGGTGTGCCGACGAGGAAACCCGACTGAACAACTTCATCGCCGTCACGCTTGGTCAACTCTTTGGCAGCGTCGGTGAAGTCCGCCCAGTCCCACGTAGCGATCTCGTCGGGGTCGGTTGTAACGCCGGCCTCGTCAAAGAGATCGGTGTTGAAGAAGATCTGGTTGCTGTCCGGGCCTTCGCCCAGTACGCCGTACTGCGCAGGGCCCTTTGTCGCCTGCAGCAAGGCGCCGTCCAGGAAGTTTTCGGGCGCCAGGTCCGGCGTTATTTCGATCGAGGGTGTCAGATCCAGCAGCGCACCCCTGTCATAGAAGTCACGCCCCCAGTATACCGAACTGTGCATGACATCGGGCGTGTCGTCGGCCGCATGGGCCGCGAGGAATTTGACGAAATACTCGCCGAAGGGCACGTTCTGATAGTTCAGCTCCAGTTCAGGATTCGACTCTCCCAGGGCAATTGGCAAGCGGTCGAACAGGGCTTTGCTGGTCTCATTGGCGGCCGGGCCCCACCAGTCCCAATAGGTAATCGTCTGTTGGGCCATGGAGGGTTCATCCCCTGCCATATCCCCGGATGCCGCGGGCGCCGGTCCACACGCCGCCAACGCGCTGGCACCGATTCCCGATAGGGCTGTAACCGCTGACAGCCTCAAAAAATCACGCCGACTTACTCTTTCCTTCGAGACCTTCATACCTTCCTCCTTTTGATTGGAAAACCAGAAATCTCTTGCTGCTGGCGAGCAATCACGGAAATCCTCTACGTTGCTATGTAGACAGTGGGAACGCTGAAACTGACAAAGTCGCTGCTTACGAACATCGGCCAGCCCAGTCGTTCGGGTGAAACGGTTCGTCAATGCGGAGGCATCTGTGCTGAAGTTGTCGGCAGTGTATCAGAGGTTCATTGGGCTGTCAAAGGAAAACACCTTAATTCGTTCTGAGAGCATGACTATTCAGCCACTGTCATTCGAAGGTGCTCCCTCCTGCGTTTTGGACGGTCGGGCGTGCGGCACTCGCTTGTGCGTGGGGACCCGCCTCCGCAAAGCCCCACTCCAAAAGCCCGTCCAGCCACCGCCGCACCAGTCTCCTACCGCTAACTCCGTTCCCTCTGCGGTTTCCCATCTCAAAAAACATTGACACCCATTCTGTTCTATATTACAGTCTCAAATATTCTCCACCGGCTTGTGACCAGTTGCCGACCACACCACATTTTCAAAGCAGACGGCCTGTCAGCGAAAGAGAGAAGCGATGAGCGCAGCAACTACAGCAAGCGATATCGAAAGGCAGGCCACCATCTCCGGACCCCGCAGCGTAGAGGAACTGGACCTGCTGCTCTCAGAACCCTCTCCCGCGGCTTTGGCCGCTCTCGACAAGCTGGATTCGGACGTGGTCATCCTCGGCGTCAGCGGCAAGATGGGCCCCACGCTGGCGCGGATGGCGGTGCGCGCCCTTGAGCAGCTCAACTCGCCCCATCGCGTCTACGGCGTGGCACGCTTCAGCCAGCCTGGGACGCGCGACCAGCTGGAGGAGTGGGGCGTGCGGACGATCACCTGCGACCTGTTGGACCGGACACAGATCGCCTCCCTGCCCGATAGCGGCAACGTCATCTTTATGACCGGCCAAAAGTTCGGCACGACCGGCAATCAGCACATGACCTGGGGCATCAACACCTACCTGCCGGCGCTCGTCTGCGAGCGTTATCTGGACGCCCGCATGGTCGCCTTCTCGACCGGCAACGTCTATCCGCTGGTGCCGGTCGTCGCGGGCGGCCCTCTGGAGGACGACCCTCTGGACCCGGTCGGCGAATACGCCATGTCCTGCCTGGGGCGCGAGCGCATCTTCGACTATTTTTCGCGGCGGCATGGTCTGCGCTGCGCCATCGTCCGCCTCAACTATGCGGTCGAGATGCGCTACGGTGTTCTGGTGGATATTGCTCGCAGCGTGTATGCGGAGCAGCCGGTCGGCCTCGATATGGGCGCGGCCAATGTGATCTGGCAAGGGGACGCCAACGCCCAGGCGATCGCGCTGCTCGACCACTGCGCGGCGCCGCCCTTTGTGCTCAACGTCACGGGGCCGGAGACGGTCTCGGTGCGCCGCGTGGCGCAGATTCTGGGCGGCATGTTCGGCAAAGAGCCGCGTTTCAGCGGCGAGGAGGCGCCGACGGCGTTGCTCAACAACGCGGCCAAGTCGGCGCAGCTTTTCGGCTACCCGCGCGTCTCGCTGCACCAGATGCTGCAGTGGATCGCCGATTGGGTACAGAACGACGGCGCATCGCTGGATAAACCGACTCACTTTGAGACGCGTGACGGGAGCTTCTGATGGCCCAGACTCTGGCTGAGCTGAGAAAACATCTGACCAACGGGCAGGTGATTCCGGCCCACCCGCTCGCCCTGACCGCCGACCTCAAGCTGGATGAGCGGCGCCAGCGCGCGCTGACCCGCTACTACTGCGCGGCCGGCGCGGGCGGGGTGGCGGTGGGTGTGCATACGACCCAGTTCGAGCTGCATCAGCCTGAATACGGATTGCTGGAGCCGGTTCTGGAGCTGGCCTCGGAGACTGTGGACGAACACCTGCGTCAGACCGGCCGCCCGTTGGTCAAGGTGGCGGGGATCGTCGGCGATACGAGTCAGGCCCTGCGCGAGGCGGAGATTGCCCTGGAGCACGGTTACGATGTCGGGCTGCTCAGCCTACGCGCCCTAGCGGATACCCCCGTGCCCGAGCTTCTGGAGCACTGCCGGCGGGTTGCCGAGGTGATCCCCGTTTTCGGCTTTTATTTGCAGACCGCTGTGGGCGGACAGGTGCTGCCCTACCGCTTCTGGCGCGAGTTCGTGGAGATTGAGAACGTCGTGGCCATCAAGGTCGCGCCGTTTGACCGGTACAAGACGCTGGACGTCGTGCGGGCGGTGGCGGAGTCATGCCGGAGCGGAGAGATCGCACTCTACACGGGCAATGACGACAACATCGTCGCGGACCTGCTCACCGAGTTCAGCTTTGGCGGGCAAAAGACGGATGCGCCGCCGCTGCGTATCGTCGGCGGGCTGCTCGGGCAGTGGGCTGTGTGGACACAGGAGGCGGTCGCCATGTTGCAGGCGGTCCGCGACCAGAGCGCAGCCGGCGGGCTCGACTACGGACACTGGCTCACCTACAACGCGCAGATGACGGACGCCAACGCGGCGGTGTTTGACAGCGCCCACGACTTTCACGGCTGTATTTCGGGCGTGCATGAGGTGCTGCGGCGGCAGGGGCTGATGCAGGGACTCTGGTGCTTTAACCCGGCAGAAAGCCTCTCTCCCGGCCAGTGCGAGGAGCTGGACCGCGTCTGCCGCGCCTATCCCCACCTGACCGACGACGAATTCGTGGCCGAAAACCTCGACGACTGGCTGCGTTGACCGCACGAACGCTCAGCCTTCAGTCACTCCATTCCATTCCGAAGCCGGGCCGCCACCGAAAACTGGAAACTAACCCATGCTTAAGATCGGAATCGCCGACCTCGATACCTCGCACCCGGGCCGCTGGGTACCGATCCTGCAGGCGTGGGACAGTGTGGCGGTGGTCGCCTGCTGGGACGGCGGCAGCGTGCGGCGGCCGGGCTATGCCGAGCAGTTTGCGGCCGAGCACAACATCCCGGAAGTCGTGCCGGCGCTGGCGGACTTGATCCCGCTGGTGGATGTGGTCTTTGTTCAGAGTTGCAACTGGGACCTGCACGCGGAACGCGTGAGGCCGTTTGTCGAGGCCGGCAAGGGCGTCTATATCGACAAACCGCTGGCCGGTAATGCAGCCGATCTGCTGCAACTGAAGGCATGGGCGGCGCAGGGCGCGGACATCATCGGCGGCTCATCGCTGCGCTGCTGTGAGGAGGTCAAGCGGATCCATGGGCAGACCCAAGGGAGCGACCTCTACACCATTTTTGCCAGCGGGCCGAACGACTTTTTCAACTACGGTATCCACGTAATCGAGATGGTCCAGGGCGCAATCGGCCTGGACCGCAGCACGCCTGCCGTCGCGGTCACGTATCTCGGCAGCCACAACTCAGTGCGGCTCCTCGTCGACTACCAGGACGGCTTGCAGGCGGTGCTCGAGCTTCAAGCCGCTGCCGGTTTTTCTCTTGCGGTCAGCGCCGCCAACGGCCACTGGTCGGCGACCGTCCAGAGCGACTTCTACCGCGCGCTCCTGCAGGACGTTGTCGCCCACTTCCGCGGCGAGAGGCCATTTCCTGCCGATATCGACATGCTGTGCGAGGCGGTGATGGTCCTGCTGGCCGGTCGCGAGAGCATGCGCCGCGGGCGGCTCGCTCCTGTTCGCATTGACGAGCTCGCCGCGGAAGCGCCCGGTTTTGACGGTCACAGCTTCACCGCCGACTATCGCGCCAGCGTGGGCTGACTCAGCGTATCAACTGCGCATACCCCAGACACTGATCGCCTTCTCAACGAAGGCTGGAATTCCAATCTGTTGCCGTATCTCGTCGACATCCACATCAGCGTAGACCGCCCCATCCCGCAACGCCAGCGCGGAGGCCACACCCGCAGCCTCCCCTAACGCCATCATCGTGCGCGACAGCCGGCATGAAGAGGCCGCAATGTGTGAGAAGGATGCCCCGCGCGACGCGGCGATCAGATTGTCATACTCATTGGGCAGAAGGCAGCTATAGGGGATGCCATAAGGCTGCTCCAACTCCTTGAGATTGGACCCTCTGACATTACGCTCGCCGTGCGTATCCAGGGGGTGGTCGGCCACGGCGATGATCTCCTCCTGTCGCGATTGGCGCAGAAGACCGGCGCGCACGTCCTGTTCACGCAGCACGTAGCGGCCCACCAGCCGGTGCGATTCGCGGATGCCTACGAGGGGAAACATGCTCTTGAAACGGTAGCGATCAAAGCCATAGTCGGTCTGCATGCGGTGCCAGTGTGCGTGCATGCGCGCCTGGCCGATCGCCTGTGCCTGGGGGTAGGGCATACTGTGGAACTCCGCGCCTTCCATGGTGGGCAGCACGTTGATGCACAGGTCGCCATTGGGGTACTCGGTCACATGGGCAGCCGGTCTGTGTGTAGCCAGCCATTCCTGGATCGCGGGCGCGCGGGCCGCGGGCGGCAGCTCATCCACCCCCGCTTCGTCGACCGGCGTCACCCGAAAAACCTGCGAGATACCGTTGACAATCGGGGACGCGCTGTCGGGGGCCGACGGCTCCTGGTAACGTTCATGCTCTTCTTCGCCAAAGGCCATGCTGCACTCGGCCGCATGCGCCAGGTGGCAGCCGCCGGAGCAATCGATATAGAGCTTGCTGCGAACCGTATAGGGACGGGTGCCGTCGAGCGGTTGGGCGGTGATGGAGACGATCCGGTTGCCCTGCACGCTGACGTCGGTAAAGCGGGTGCGGTAGCGGATATCGACGCCGGCTTCGCGCAGCATCGCGTCCATCGCCTCGGCCATGACGTCCGGCTCGAAGTGGACGCGGCGCACCTGCGGTTTGGGCAGTCCGGCGCGGCGCAGCGAGCTTTCATAGGGGCTGTCCGGGTCGATGCGCGAGAAGCCGTATGGCTCCTCCTTGCTTGATAGGTGGACCGTCCTGCCCACGCCGATCGCGTTCGGGCTCAGTCGCGCAGCCAGCTCGTAATGCACGCCCGGCCCGCCGATCCCCGGCTCCCAGTTGTTGACGCCGCCAACGGTGGAGGTGCCGCCCAGTTGCGCCATGCTGTCCAGCAGGAGAATGCGTGCGTTTGGGTCGGCGCGCGCGGCGCGTATCGCGGCGCCAAAGCCGCCCGAACCGCCGCCTACTATCAGAATATCAGTCTCGATCATATCAGTCCCCAGTTACCAATGACCAGTGGCCTGTGAAATACCAGGCCACTGGTTACTACCCACTATTCGCTATCCGCTATCCACTACTCACTGCAGTCTACTCCAGCCCATCATCCGGGCTCATGATGGCCGCGGCCATCGCATTGATCGTGTCGATATCGTTAAGGCGATTGACAGCTTCAGTCACCCCAGCCAGGTTGTTTGCCTCCAACGCGGCCAGAAAACTTTCAAACTCCGCATCGATATCCAGATCCGGGTTCAGGACAACCCTGGCCGCGAACTCATTGGCCAGACTATGCAGCGCCCCCAGGTCGTTCAGAATGGTGGCGTCATCGCGATCGACCAGATAGTTGATATGCCGTTTTTCCTCCAGGGCTTCCTTCAGAACGCCCTGCACATAGCCCATCATTTCGTCGGTGACATCGATCCACTTCACATTGTCGCGCTGGTAATCGAAGTAGGCCGGCGGCTCATTCTTGAACAGATAGTCGCGCGAGTACAGGTCGTATTGCGGATTGTCGTTCAGGATCGCATCGCGGCCGCGCGTCACGGGGACGCCGTCGACCAGGTCATAGGTGATGCCCTCGACACCCACCGTCATCAGCTCCCAGCCTTCGGTATATTGCCAGTTGACGACGCGGAAGAAGGCATCGGCCTCGGCGGCGGTGGCCGCGATCGTCAGAGCGGTTCCGGTGCTCTGCGCGTTGGGCACGACCATCGGTCCGCTCGCGATACCGGTTGGGCCGATCAGGCTGCAGATGTAGCCGGTGTCGGCATTGGCATCAGGATGGGCGTTGCGGATGGCCTCCAGGCGGAAATGCTGGAAACGCGGCCAGTCGGAGGTGACAGCTGTATTGCCGGCGTAGAATTTGAACAGCCCGCGGTCGGTGGCGACCATGAAGGTGGGGTCCATCAGCCCATCGGCAAAGAGTTCTCGTACCCACTGCAGTCCATCTTTCAGGGCCGGCAGCGTATTGGCGAAAACGAGCTGATCAGGATTATCCGGTGAAGGTACCCACGCCAGGTGATCGACGCCATGGGCGCCCAGGAAATGCTCCATCGACCAGGTAACATTGTCCAGACGGTTGGGCACGAAGGGGATCAACGGGTCGCCGATGTTGCCGGGGTCCTCGTCGCGAACCCGCTCGAGGAAGGTGCGGAACTCGGCCAGCGTTGTCGGCTCCTCCATCCCCAACTTTTCCAGCCAGTCGGTGCGGTAGTGCAGGCAGCGCGGCAGATTGCCTGTGAGTCGGGGAATGTGGTAGATCATCCCGTCAGCCTGGCGGTTGTTCTCCCAGACTTCGGCCGGGAAGGCGTCGCGAACGGTCGGGTACCTGTCCAGATACTCATCGATCGGGATCAGCAGGCCATCGTTGAGATACTGTTTGAACTGCCGCGTAGTCGGGTTGATGCGGATGACGTCGGGGTAGTCGCCGGCGGCCATCAGTACGTTGCGCTTCTCATCGTATTCGGGACTGGGCACGAACTGATAGTCCATGTCCACGCCGGACCCCTCTTCGATCAACCCCACCCACTCGTTATCCGACACCCAGCTGTCGCCGATGCCGAGATAGACGACGGTAACGTCCTCTGCCATCTCCTCCTCGGTGGTTGCGGCCGGCGCGGGCGCGCAAGCGCTCAGCAGGACCAAGGACACAATGATAAGCGGCAGACATAACTTAGCGCGTTTCACAGAACTTCCTCCTTGTCTGTACTTTGGTTCGGTCACGCGAAAATCCAGACGGCGTATTGCTTCTGGAGGGACAGTCAATAAGGAAATCAGATATCGTCGCGTTATCACCTCCTTCGTTCTCGTTGCAACTACCCTTTCTCGGCGCCCAACACGATACCCTGCACGAAGAAACGTTGCACAAAGGGGTAAAGGAGGGCCATGGGCACGATGGCAGCGGTCACCGTCGCTGCACGGATCGTAAGCTGGCTGACCTGGGCGTTGCCGTACATGTCCTGGTTGCTGAAGCCGATCTCGTTGAGGTTGGCCTGGATGACAACCGAGCGCAGCAGCACCTGCAACGGCCATTTGGCCGGGTCGTAGATATAGAAGATGCCGCGAAAGAACTCATTCCAGTGGGAGACGGCGTAAAACAGCCCCATCGTCGCAATCGCCGGCAGTGACATCGGGATCACAATCTGAAAGAGGATGCGCATCTCGCTGGAGCCGTCCATGCGCGCCGACTCGATCACCGCGTCCGGCAGGTTCTCGAAAAAATTGCGCAACAGGATCAGAAAGAACACGTTGACCAGGGTCGGCCAGATCATCGCCCACAGGCTGTTGATCAGGCCCAGGCTGCGCACCAGCATGAAGCCGGGTACGATGCCCGCGCTGAAGACGAAGGTAACCATGATGAAGAGCATGATGAACTGCCGCCCCGGCAGGTCCCGCCGCGAGAGCGGGTAGGCTGCGGCTGACGTCACCAGAAGGTTGAGCGCGGTGCCCACCACGGTAATGAAGACGGTGACGCCAAAGGAACGTATCAGCGCTTCGCCTTTGAAGATGAAGATGTAGGAGTCCAGCGTAAAGCTGTGCGGCCACAGCAGCAGCACCGCCTGCGCGACTTTTTCGGGGCTGCTCAGCGAGGCGTTGAGCGTGTGCCAGATCGGCAGCATACTTATGATGCCGAGCAGGAGCAGCACGCCGTAGATGATGGTTTCGGCCAGACGGTTGCTGTGCCATCGGGCCCGCAGCGGCTGCTCTTCGTGGTCTGTGGTTTCGATGTGCGCGCTCATCGGTCTGTGTTACCAGAGTGTCGGCTGATCGGCGCGTTTGAGAATATGGTTGGTCATCACAATCATTATCGCAGCGATCACGGAGCGGAACAGGCCCACCGCGGTCGCCAGGCTGAAACGGCCGTCCACCAGCCCGATGCGATAGATATAGGTATCCAGAATGTCGCCCACGGCGTAGACAGCCGGATTGTACATCACAAAGACCTGCTCAAAACCGGCCTCAAGAATGTTGCCCATGCTGAGGATAAAGACGATTCCCATGATCCCGCGCAGGCCGGGCAGCGTGATATATCTCGCCTGTTGAAGCCGGTTTGCCCCGTCGACCATGGCGGCTTCATAGATCGACGGATCGATAGAGGCGATCGCGGCCAGGTAGACGATCGCGGCCCAGCCGAACTCCTTCATGATGTTGGTGATGACGAGGATGGTGCGGAAGTATTTGGGATTGACCAGCAGGGCCGGCATTTTCAGCCCGATCGCTTCCAGCCCCTCCGGCACGGCGCCGCCCGGCCCGATGAATAGCACCATGATGCCGCCGTACACGACCCAGGACAGGAAATGCGGGAAATAGGTGACGGTCTGAATCGCGCGCTTGAAGAGCAGATGGCGCACTTCGTTCAGGAGCAGCGCGAAGATAATGGGGACGGGGAAGCCGATGAAGAGTTTATACAGGCTGATGATAACCGTATTGCGAAAGACTTCGAGGAATTTGGGCAGGGCGAACAGGGTCTCGAAATGCTGGAAGCCGACCCAGGGGCTGCCCAGAAATCCGCGCACCGGTGAATAGTTCTGGAAGCCCATCACGAGCCCGCCCATGGGGATATAGCGGAATATGACAAAGAAGAGGATCGCGGGGAGGAGCAGGAGGTAGAGTTCGCGGTATTTCCAGGCGCGTCCCAATTCACGCCGGAAGTGCCGGCGCCGGCTATCGGGCCCCAGATGGCCCGTAGTGGAACTTTCACTTACGCCCGGTTGTACATCCGTCCCGGCTGTTGCCATGTTCTCCACCCCGGCCTGGCCAACGGGAGTTGCGTATCACCTTGGGAGAGAGTCTGTTGTGGAATTCTTGACGAAGAGGCGAGAAATTGAAGACGAAAGACCAGCAGCATCTTTTGGGGAGTTAACCACAGGCGGTCGGCTGTGTCAAGGGGATCATTTCGCCGGGTGCATCCCAAATTTGGGGTGGGAACAGTCTGACGGGGAGGATATGCCGGAGGTGACTGGAACTGCAGGGGCTAGGGGGATGAGACAGCACGTGTGGGGGGTAGCCACTGTTGGCTAGACACTTTGCTCTAGCCACCTTGTCGGGAAAGAATGAGCACGGTGGCTAGCAAGGGCGGGGCGCAGCCCCCGCACAAGGTAGGGCCGAAGGCCCGAACGCACAACTGCAGTGGTTAGTGGTCAGTGGTTAGTGGTCAGTGAATGGGCGATCTTTCAGGAATGGAAGTGAGGACTGGACGCGGAGTGGTCGGTACCAGAGGTATACGAGAATTCACCCTCGTTTTGGGATGCACCCAGATCTTAACCTGGACCCGGGTGTAGTCCGGTTCTGGCTGCGTCGCTGTCCTGCGCTTCTGAGGTACGGAAGCAGTTAAGTCTGCAGGTCCGGTCTTTGGGGATCTGTCTGTTCGAGTAGTTCGCCACTGGCCATGCGGTAACCGACGCGGCGTTCGGTAAATATGTATGAGGGTTTGTTTGCATCGTCACCCAGCTTGCTGCGAAGTCTCTTCACAACAGTACGGACCAGACCGGATTCGCCTGAGTGTTCGTAACCCCAGATCCGTTGCAGCAGTTGGTCGTAGGTCAATATCGTGCCGGCATTGACCGCAAGCTCAAAGAGCAGTGCATACTCCGTGGCGGACAGCGCTACCGGCCTTTCCCCTACTGAGATTCGACGCTCGGCAAAGTTGATAGTTAAGTCTCCCAGCACGAAGACCTTGGACTGCGTGGGCCGACCAGGTCCTGACTGCCTGCGTAAAGCCGCCCGAATCCTCGCCGCCAGTTCGGTTCGAGAGAATGGCTTCACCATGTAATCCGCGGCTCCCTTGTCGAAGGCGTTGGCGATGATGTGTTCCTGTCCGTACGCGGACAGAAAGATAACGGGCACTTTGGCCCTCTCCAGAATGTTCTCCATCAGTTCGATCCCGTCGATCCCCGGCAACATCAGATCCAAGAGGACCAGTTCAGGTTTCTCTTTCGCTAGCAGACTATCAACTTCGTTTGGATCGCCGGTCACTATCGGGTCGTAGCCTTCCTTGGAAAGGGCGCCTCGGACGAATCGTAGCGCATTTGGATCATCGTCCACCGCCAGAATACGGGTTCGCACCCTTTCAGGGGATTCGTGTTGGGCAGAAAGGGGAGCGTGAAGGTCTGCGATTTCTCCCTCTTCTCTCTCGACCACAGGCACGGTGAAGGTGAACTTTGCGCCTTGGCCGGGACCGTCGCTCTCGGCCCAGATGCGGCCTCCGTGTGCCTCGACAATGCCTTTGCATATGGCAAGGCCCAGGCCAGTCCCGTCAGGGTCGGTCAACCGTTCCCCTTCGTCAATTTGGGCAAACTTTCTGAACAGGAATGGCATTCGTTCGACGGGTATGCCTTTACCCATGTCGGCTACCGAGACGGCGACTTGGAAATCCTCGCTATCTGCTGTCACGCTGATAAGAGACTGTCTTTTCGAATGTCTCGCCGCATTTGAAAGCAGGTTGTTGAGCACTTGGGTGATGCGCCGTCTATCGGTCATCACCTGCGGCAGATTGGGTGGTATTTGAATGGAGATGCTGTAGTTCCGGCCAGCGCTCATGAATGTATTTTTGGCCTCCTCTACCAAGGAGGCGATATCGGAAGGCTCTGGGGCGACGGGAAGCGTGCCTGTCTCGATATGAGCGACATCGAGCAGGTCGCTTAACAGGCTACGCATGCGGGCGGTCTGTTCGGAGATGATGCGGTGAAACTGACGCATCTCGGCAGGGTCCAGGGTGGGTTCTTCGTCCAGAAGAGTTGCTACCGAACCTTGAATAGAGGTTAAGGGAGTCCGAAGCTCGTGGCTGACCATGCCCATGAATTCGGCGCGTAGCCGCTCCTCTTCTTCCAGGGGCGTCATGTCCTGAATCGTCACCACCACGGATTCGACCTCGTCATTATCGGAGAAGATCGGGGTGGCGTTGATCAGAGTCGTGACGCTGCGGCCGTCGGAAACCTGCATTACGATCTCCTCGAGCCGCACAGTTTCGCCCGAACTCAATGCGCGCGCCAGCGGGATTTCGTCAAGGGAGATCTCGCGTCCATCGGCCCGTCTGTAGGTAGTCACTTCAAGGAGTTGCTCTATAGACTGGCCGGGGTCCTGCAGTTTGCTGACGATCCTTTGTGCCTCCTGGTTGAATGACAGAGGGACGCCGGCTTTCGCGTCAAAGACCACTACTCCCACTGGCGAGGTGTTGATCAGGGTCTCCAGGTCGTTTCTGGCCCGCTGTTCGTCCCTGTATCTGCGAGCGTTGGCGATGACGAGCGCGGCCTGGCAGGCGAACATGACCAGTGTCTCTTCGTCTTCGTTCGTGAACCCGCGCTCCGTTACTGTCTTACCCACATAAATGCTGCCGACACGCAACCCCTGATAGTGGATAGGCGCTGCAAAAAAGGCCAGAGGGGAATCCATCAATATGGGCAGCTGGAGTTGGGGAAGTCCCAGCACCCTGAAATGACTGTGCAGGTCCTCAAGGCGCAGCGGCTCGGTTATTCCTCCGAGGTATTCGAAAAACGTCAACGCGTCGGGCGTGTCCCACAGCTGCCGGGCCTCATCGGGAGACATGCCTGAAGCGAGAAAGTCCTCGACCTGCAGCTTTTCGTCGTGGAGAGTGATTACGCCATAGCGTGCCCCGGTCAGCGAGCAGGCGGAGTCGAGAACACTTTGCAGGACAGTATCGAAGTCAAGGCTTTCGTTGATGCGCTGGATGGCCTTGATCAAGCGAGACAGGCGGTCCCGCAAGGATTCATTCTCATGTACCAGTTGGTCGCGTTGCGCCATCTCTCTCCCCTTACGGCGAAATTTATCTCCGGAAATATTTGCAATGACATTTAACTGCGGACGAAGAAGCTATGGCAAGGAGCGCTTGACCAAACGCGCTCAATTCTGCCATGAGAAAGACGATTGGCACAAATCTGACACAAATAGAGGCCTAAATGACTCGAAAATGACATATAGATCGTGTAATTTGTATCGATGCAACATTGTCGCCGTGACTCAGCATCCCCTAATCGAATTTCAGCGATGTAAGAGTTGGCGAGAGATTGGTGGTTGGAGATATACCGGCCGCGAGTCTTGAATGCCAGGCAGCATTTGGCCAAGATTTTTCCGTGGAGAACCGGGCAGAATCTTCTACCAGGGTCATATGCTTCTGAATGACCGCCGGTCTCCGGCCCAAAATAGTAGGCCCACTTCCGGAGGCGCCGATTGGGAAATTCGGCGTAAAGTTTCAGGGAAGAAGTTCACCTTCACTCGTTCGTATTTACAACTTTAAATACAGGATTCCGGACAGCAACGCTTCGTTTTTCCTGTCCATCCAACCGTCTTAACAGTCGTGTGGGGAGAAAGTGCAATGGCGCACCACAAATCGCTTCGGGTAATATTTGCTGTACTGGGCACGCTGGCATTGACCAGCGTTCTTTTCGTTACGGCCACTGGGCCATGGTCACAGAACAGCGTTCAGGCCCAGGAAAACAGCCGGGGCATTACAAATGTCGACGTGTTGAGCGATCAGCCGGGAGAGGTGCGCGTGTCCTGGGAGTCCCCGACCGAGTCGCCCCAGGATTACCACGTGGTCTGGACGCCTGCTGGCCAGGAATTCCCTGAGGAGAGTGAAGCAAGCAGCAACGCGTTTCCCACAGCTACTTCTCTGACGGTTTCTGGTCTGGCGCCGGGAGCGACCTATGACGTGAAGGTGCGTGCCCGCTACACCGACGGCAACGGTGATTGGAGCCCTGTCGCCGTCGTTACGGTCCGAAGCGAACCGACAGCGACCGCGACTTTGACTCCGGAGCCACCGACGGCCACCTCCACGGCAACCGATACGCCGCCGCCACCGGATCCGCCCACCGCCACGCCCACACCAACCGTAACCCAGGAGGCCGCGCCCGAGCTACCAACGGCAACGCCCTCACCAACCGCCACCGAGGAGACGGCGTCCGAGCCGCCCACCGCCACGCCCACGCCTACCGCCACTGAGGAGACGGCGCCCGAGCTCCCAACCGCAACGCCCACTCCTACCGCCACTGAGGAGACGGCGCCCGAACTCCCAACCGCAACGCCCACTCCTACCGCCACTGAGGAGACGGCGCCCGAACTCCCAACCGCAACGCCCTCACCTACCGCCACTGAGGAGACGGCGCCCGAGCTCCCAACCACAACGCCCACACCTACCGCCACTGAGGAGACCGCGCCCGAGCTCCCAACCGCAACGCCCACGCCTACCGCCACTGAGGAGACCGCGCCCGAACTCCCAACCGCAACGCCCACACCTACCGCCACTGAGGAGACGGCGCCCGAACTCCCAACCGCAACGCCCACACCTACCGCCACTGAGGAGACCGCGCCCGAACTCCCAACCGCAACGCCCACGCCAACCGCCACGCTGGAGACAACGCCCGAGCCGCCCACCGCCACGCCCACACCAACGCCTACTGCTACGCCAACCACGGAAGAGATCACGGACAGAAGTAGCCGTTCCGCACAGCCCAATCGCGAGATCTCAAACCTTCAGGCTGTTAGCAGCCAGCCTGGCCAGCTCACGGTTACTTGGGACGCTCCGGTGGAATCACCCACAGATTACCGTGTCGTGTGGGCAAGGGTGAATCGGAATTTCCCCTCGATAGGTCAGAGTGGAAGAAATGGGTTCCCAACGGAATCTTCTTACACGATCTCCGACCTCAGAGAGGGCGTGGAATACAAGGTACGAGTGAAAGCTCGCTATGGAGACGGTTCGGGAGCCTGGAGCGATGTTGTAACGGCAGTCGTTACGCAGGCGCCGACTCCGACCGCGACGCCCCTCCCCACCCACCTGCAGGCGGAACGGGACGCATTGGAGGCCTTATACAACGCGACCGGGGGCCCTGACTGGACCGACAATGAGAACTGGCTCAGTGACAGACCGGTCGCCTTCTGGTCGGGCGTAAGGACCGACACCGATGGACGCGTAACCAGATTAGCGCTTGGCGACAACAACCTCAGCGGTACAGTTCCTGCCGCGCTGGCAGACCTTTCCAACCTGCAATATTTGTATCTCATGGACAATGGTCTAAGCGGAGCCATTCCGACAGAATTGGGTGACCTCGCCAACCTTGTCGACCTGTCACTCAACGACAACGAACTGTCCGGCACGATCCCAACCCAATTGGGCCAACTCTCCAAGCTGCAAGAGTTGCATCTCCACGAAAACTCTCTGACTGGATCCATCCCAACCCAGTTGGGCAACCTTGCTAACCTCCGCAGGCTGAGTATGGGAGAAAACAGTCTGAGCGGTTCGATACCAACCGAACTGGGTGGTCTTACCAAACTGGAGTGGCTCGTTCTCAACAGCAATGAATTCACCGGATCGATTCCGTCCGAGCTTGGCAGCCTCACAGACTTACAATTTCTCGCGCTGGGCGCCAATGCGCTGAGCGGGGCGATCCCCTCTGAACTGGGGAACCTCGTCAACCTTGTCAATTTACATCTCAGTGGCAACATGTTGAGTGGGGCGATTCCCTCCGAGCTGGGGAACCTCGCGAAACTATACTACCTTCGCCTCGGGGGCAATGACTTGACCAGATGCGTCCCCGGAGGACTCTACGCCGCGACCAACAGTGATGTGAACAGTTTGGGGCTTTCGTCTTGCGAGGAGAGAGCGGCGCTGGTGGCATTATACGACGCTGTTGGCGGCTCCGGCTGGACCGACAGCACCAACTGGTTGAGCGACAGGCCCGTCTCTGAATGGTATGGTGTCACCACCGATTCCTCCGGGCCTGTCACCGAATTGACTCTCGTCAACAATGGCCTGAGCGGCGCCATTGCCAGCGACCTGAGCGCTCTGGGCTCACTGCGCGTGCTCAACCTTGAGGAAAACAGCCTTACGGGGGCCATCCCGCCTGAACTAGGCAGCCTCTCAGCGCTGGAGACACTCAATCTGAACGTCAACTCGCTCAGCGGCACGATCCCAACCCAGCTGGGCAGCCTTGCCAACTTGCGCGTCCTGCGCCTCCACGACAACGACCTGACCGGCGCCATTCCGACTGAACTTGCCGGCCTGCCAAACCTGGAGCGGCTCGTTCTCAACAGCAACGGGTTGAGCGGCAATATCCCGGTCCAACTGGGTAGCCTCTCTCGGTTGCAAGTGCTCAACCTCCAGGATAACGACTTGACCGGCACGATTCCGACCGAATTGGCCGGCCTGTCCAACCTGCAGTTCCTCCATCTCAGCGACAACAGCCTGACCGGCACGATTCCGACCGAACTGGGTACCCTGACCAACCTGCAGACGCTCTATCTCAGCGGCAATGTCTTGACGGGATGCATCCCCGACAGCCTGTATGCGGTCGCCAACAACGACCTGAACAGTTTGGGGCTGTCGCCCTGCTCCGAGAGGGCCGCTCTGGTCGCACTCTACAACGCCACCGACGGCGACAACTGGAAAAACAACACCAACTGGCTCAGCGACAGGCCGCTGGACGAATGGGCCGGCGTCCACACCTACACCGACGGCCGCGTGGCCCTGCTGAATCTTTATAACCTGGACTTGAGCGGGACCATCCCCGCTGAACTGGGCAACCTGACCAACCTGGGGGAACTGGCGCTCGGCGGCAACAGCCTCAGCGGCGCAATCCCCCCTGAACTGGGCAACCTCGCCAAACTGCATACGCTCCACCTCCAAGACAACGAGCTCAGCGGCACAATCCCCGCTGAACTCGGCAACCTCGCCAACCTGCATTATCTCTCCTTCGATCGCAACAGTTTGAACGGACCGATCCCTGTTGAAATCGGCAACATGTCTAACCTGAGGGAGTTGGCGCTCAGTGAAAACAGCCTCAGCGGGTCCATCCCCCCTGAACTCGGCAACCTCGCCAGCCTGCAGAGTCTCGACCTGTACGACAACGAGTTCAGCGGCACGATCCCCGCTGAACTCGCCAACTTGACCAACCTGACATCTCTGTATCTCGGCGACAACGATCTGTCAGGATGTGTGCCCGACAGCCTGTACGCAGTGCAGAGCAACGACCTGGCCAGTTTGGGACTGCATCCTTGCAAAGACTGGACCGCACTGACCGCGCTCTACAACGCTACCGACGGCGACAACTGGAATAACAACACAAACTGGCTCAGCACCGAACCGCTCAGCTCCTGGCATGGTGTCACAACCAACGCCGCAGGGCGCGTCATTTCTCTCGATCTCCCCTCCAACGGCTTGCGCGGGGCGCTCCCTGCCCAACTGGGCGATATGAACCAGCTGGAAGGCCTGACTCTCTTTAGCAACGCTTTGAGCGGGTCGATCCCGACCGAACTGGGCAGCCTCGCCAATCTGAAAGGACTGATCCTCACTGGAAATTCATTGACCGGCACGATCCCGACCGAACTGGGCAACCTAGGCAACCTGACTCTCCTTTGGCTCAATCAGAACAGCTTGGACGGCCCGATCCCGGCCGAATTGGGTAATGCCTCCAACCTGCAAAACCTTAAACTGCAACACAATCAGTTGAGCGGAACCATTCCCAGAGTGTTCGGCAGCCTGTCCAACCTGCATACTCTCAACCTGGCCCACAACAGTCTGGGCGGATGCATCCCCGACAGCCTTTTCTCTGTGGCGACCAACGACATGGACAGCCTGATGCTGGCGCCCTGCTCCGAGTACGACCCGCTGGTCGCTCTCTACAATGCCACGGACGGCGACAACTGGTTCGGCAACACCAAGTGGCTCAGCGACAAGCCGCTGGGCGAATGGGGCGGCATCACCACCAACGCCGATGGGCAAGTTATTTCGATCTCGCTCTCATACAACGGCCTCAGCGGTGTCCTGCCCGCCGAGCTCGGCAGCCTATCCAATCTGGAAGGCCTGTATCTCTCTGGAAACGACTTAAGCGGAACTATTCCCAGCCAGCTGGGCAATCTGGCTAACCTTCGGGTGCTCAGCATCCATAGCTCCCTCTTGACTGGTACCATCCCCACTGAGTTGGGTAACCTCTCCAACCTGAACAGCCTCAATCTTAACAACAACGCTTTGAACGGCTCCATTCCCGACAGCCTTGGCAACCTCTCCAAACTGTACGCCCTGCGCCTTAATGACAACAGCCTGACAGGTTCTATTCCGCCTCAGCTGGAAAACATGAACAATGTGCAGGAACTCTATCTCAGCGGCAACAGACTGACCGGATGCATTCCCGACAGCCTCTTCTCAGTGCTGACCACAGACCTGGACAGCATAGCCCTGCCGCCCTGCTCCGAGTACGACCCGCTGGTCGCGCTCTACAACGCCACCGACGGCGACAACTGGACCGACAACACCAACTGGTTCAGCACCGAGCCGCTCAGCTCCTGGCATGGTGTCTCCACCAACGCTGCAGGCAACGTCACAGCGCTTGAACTGGCGAACAACGGCCTGACCGGCGCCATTCCGACCGAACTGGGCAACCTCGCCAACCTGCAGACGCTCTACCTCAGCGGCAATGTCTTGACGGGATGCATCCCCGACAGCCTGTATGCCGTATCGAACAACGACCTGGCCAGTTTGGGTCTGCCTTATTGCAGCGGCGGGGCAGCTCTGGCCGCGTTCTACAACGCTACCGACGGTGATAACTGGGCCGACAACACCAACTGGCTCAGCAGCGAGCCGCTCAATACCTGGCATGGCGTTTCCACCGATGCCAGCGGTCGCGTCACCGGATTGAACTTCCCGAATAACGGCCTCAGCGGCGGGATGCCCGCTGTACTGGGCGAATTCGCCAGCCTGCAGACGCTCAACCTCCAGAGCAACGTCTTGACAGGGACGATTCCGACCACACTGGCCTTTCTGCCCGACCTCCAGACGCTCTATCTCAGTGGCAATAGTTTAGCCGGTTGTATTCCCGACAGCCTGTATACGGTATCGAACAACGACATGGACAGTTTGGCCCTGCCGTCCTGCTCCGAGAAGACCGCGCTGCGGGCCCTCTACAACACCACCGACGGCGACAATTGGACTGCCAACACCAACTGGGGCAGCTCAGAACCGCTCAGCTCCTGGCATGGCGTCACCACCAATGCCAACGGCCGCGTCCTTTCACTCGATCTCTCCAATAACGGTTTGAGCGGGTCGCTCCCGACACAGCTGGAAGACCTGAAACAACTGGATTCTCTGATTCTGCAGGGCAACGCGTTGAGTGGGCCGATTCCGGTCGAGCTGGGCAATCTGACCAGCCTGAGTACCCTTTGGCTCAATGACAACAGCTTGGACGGCTCGATCCCGGCCGAACTGGGCAGCCTGTCCAACCTGCAGACGCTCAAGCTCAGCGGCAATGTCTTGACGGGATGCATCCCCGACAGCCTGTATGCGGTAGCCGACAACGACTTGGCCAGTTTGGGGCTGCCTTCGTGCGTCGAGAAGGAGGCGTTGGTCGCCTTCTACAACGCCACCGACGGCGACAACTGGACTGACAATACCAACTGGTTCAGCGCCGAGCCGCTCAGCTCCTGGCATGGCGTCTCCACCAACGCCGATGGATATGTCACGAGGCTGTCGCTCTCTGGAAACAACTTGAGCGGTACACTACCCAGCCAACTGGGCAATCTGGCTAACCTCACATCGCTCTACCTGAACAACAACGTTTTGACCGGCACCATCCCCATAGAGTTTGGTAACCTCGCCAACCTGCGCACCTTTTGGCTTAGCAACAACTCGTTGAACGGGTCGATTCCCGACAGCTTTGGCAATCTCTCCAACCTGCGCTCCCTGAACCTTGCTAACAACAGCCTGACAGGGTCCATTCCCTCCCAGCTGGGAACCCTCAGAATACTGTCGGAAATCACTCTCGGCGGCAACAGTCTGACCGGATGCATTCCCGACAGACTCTTCTCACGGAACCGCAACGACATGGACAGTTTGGGGCTGCCTTCTTGCGCCGAAAAGGAGGCGCTGGCCGCTCTCTATAACGCCACCGACGGCGACAACTGGACCGACAACACCAACTGGCTCAGCACCGAACCGCTCAGCTCCTGGCATGGCGTCTCCACGGACGCCGCAGGCTACGTCACTGCGCTTGAACTGGCGAACAATGGCGTGACCGGCGCTGTCCCGACCAATTGGGCTGACCTGCCCAACCTGCAGACGCTTAACCTCCAGGGCAACGCTCTGACCGGCACGGTCCCGACCGAACTGGGCGACCTCGCCAACCTGCAGACGCTCAACCTCCAGGGCAACGCTCTGACCGGCACGATCCCGACCGAACTGGGCGACCTGCCCAACCTGCAGACGCTTAACCTCCAGAGCAACGTCCTGACCGGCACGATTCCGACCGAACTGGGCGACCTCACCAACCTGCAGACGCTCTATCTCAGTGGCAATGTCTTGACGGGATGCATCCCCGACGGCCTGTATGCGGTGTCGGACAACGACTTGGCCAGTTTGAATCTGCCTTTCTGCAGTGGCAGGGCCGCGCTGGTCGCCCTCTACAACGCCACCGACGGCGACAACTGGAAAAACAACACATACTGGCTCAGCACCGAGCCGCTCAGTTCCTGGCATGGCGTCACAACCAACGACGATGGCCAGGTTACGCGAGTGTCACTCATTGACAACAGGCTCAGCGGCAGCATCCCGACCGAACTGGGCAACTTATCCAACCTCGAATATCTGGTGCTCTCTAGAAACGATTTGAGCGGTACCATTCCCAGCGAGCTCGGCAACTTATCCAACCTGGAGGAACTGTCTCTCTCTGGAAACGACTTGAGCGGTACTATTCCCAGCCAACTCGGCAATCTGGCCAACCTCAGATCGCTGCAACTGAGTTACAACGTCTTGACCGGCACCATCCCCACAGAGTTGGGTAACCTCTCCAACCTGTATGACCTCTGGCTTAACAGCAACAGGTTGAATGGGTCGATTCCCGACAGCCTTGGCAATCTCTCCAACCTGTTATCCCTGTACCTCAGTAGCAACAACCTGACAGGCAACATTCCCTCCCAGCTGGGAACCCTCAGCATACTGGTGGAAATCTATCTCAACGGCAACAGTCTGACCGGATGCATTCCCGACAGACTCTTCTCACGGTCGTACAACGACATGGACAGTTTGGGGCTGCCTTCGTGCGCCGAGAAGGAGGCGCTGGTCGCCCTCTATAACGCCACTGACGGCGACAGCTGGACCGACAACACCAACTGGCTCAGCACCGAGCCGCTCGACACCTGGTTCGGCGTCACGACCGACGCCAGCGACGGCCGCGTCACCGGGTTGAGTCTGGCGGACAACAACCTGACCGGCACGATCCCGACCGAGCTGGGCAGCCTCGCCAGCCTGCAGACGCTCAATCTCAGTGGCAATGTCTTGACGGGCACGATCCCGACGGAGCTGGGCGATCTCGTCACCCTGCAAACGCTCTATCTCAGTGGCAACGTCTTGACGGGATGCATCTTCGACAGCCTGTATACCGTAGCCAACAACGACATGGCCAGCCTGGCACTGCCGCCCTGCTCCGAAAGGGCCGCGCTGATCGCCTTCTACAACGCCACCGACGGCGACAACTGGACCGACAACACCAACTGGCTCAGCACCGAGCCACTCAGCTCCTGGCATGGCGTCACTACCAACGCCGCAGGCCAAGTTACGCGGCTGTCGCTCAGTGGCAACCGTCTCAGCGGCGCCATCCCGACCGAACTGGGCAAGTTATCCAACCTGGAATATCTGCTTCTCGATAATAACAATTTGAGCGGTACAATTCCCAGCCAGCTGGGCAATCTGGCCAACCTCAGTTCGCTCTACCTGGACAACAACGTCTTGACCGGTACCATCCCTACTGAGTTGGGTAACCTCTCCAACCTGCGAAACCTCTGGCTTGACAACAACTCGTTGAACGGGTCTATTCCCGACAGCTTGGGTAGTCTCTCCAGCCTGCTCTCCCTGGACCTTAGTGACAATAGCCTGACAGGCGCCATTCCCACCCAGTTGGGAACTCTGAACAGTCTGCAGGAAATCTCTCTCGGCGGCAACAGTCTGACCGGATGCATTCCCGACAGACTCTTCTCACGGCCGAGCAACGACATGGCCAGTTTGGAGCTGCCGCACTGCTCCGAGACAGAGGCGCTGGCCGCACTCTATAACGCCACCGACGGCGACAACTGGACTGACAACACCAACTGGCTCAGCACCGAGCCGCTCGGTTCCTGGCATGGCGTCTCCACCGACGCCGCAGGCCGCGTCACTGCGCTTGAACTGGCAGACAACGGCCTGACCGGCGCCATTCCGACCGAATTGGGCGACCTCGCCAACCTGCAGACGCTCTATCTCAGCGGCAACAGTCTGACAGGATGCATCCCCGACAGCCTCCTCTCTGTGCCGACCAACGACCTGGACAGTGTAGCCCTGCCGCCCTGCTCCGAGTACGACCCGCTGGTCGCACTCTATAACGCCACCGACGGCGACAGCTGGACCGACAACACCAACTGGCTCAGCACCGAGCCGCTCAATACCTGGCATGGCGTCACTACCGACGCCAGCGACGGCCGCGTCACCGGAGTGAGTCTCGCGGACAACAGCCTGACGGGCACGATGCCGGCCGAGCTGGGCGACCTCGCCAGCCTGCAGACGCTCAATCTCAGTGGCAATGTCTTGACGGGCACGATTCCGACCGAACTGGGCGGCCTCGCCAACCTGCAGACGCTCAATCTCCAGAACAACAGCCTGACCGGTACGATTCCGACCGAACTGGGCAGCCTCGCCAACTTGCAGACGCTCAATCTCAGTGGCAATGTCTTGACGGGATGCATCCCCGACAGCTTGTATGCGGTCGCCAACAACGACCTGGACAGTTTGGGGCTGCCGCTCTGCTCCGAAAAAGGGGCGCTGGTCACCCTCTACAACGCCACCGACGGCGACAACTGGAGTGACAATACCAACTGGCTCAGCACCGAGCCGCTCAGCTCCTGGCATGGTGTCACAATCAACGCCGCAGGCCGCGTCACTGCGCTGGAACTGGCAGACAACGTCCTGACCGGCACGATTCCGACCGAACTGGGTACGCTGACCAACCTGCAGACGCTCTATTTCAGCGGCAATGTCTTGACGGGATGCATCCCTGACAGCCTGTATGCGGTCGCCAACAACGACCTGGACAGCCTGGCACTATCGCCCTGCTCCGAGAGGGCCGCTCTGGTCGCACTCTACAACGCCACCGACGGCGACAACTGGAAAAACAACACCAACTGGCTCAGCGACAGGCCGCTGGACGAATGGGCCGGCGTCCGCACCACCTCCTACGGCCGCGTGTCCCGGCTGAATCTTTATAACCTGGACTTGAGCGGGACCATCCCCGCTGAACTCGGCAACCTGACCAACCTGACGGAGCTGTATCTCAACGGCAACAGCCTCAGCGGGTCCATCCCCCCTGAACTGGGCAATCTCGCCAATCTGCATACGCTCTACCTCCAAAGTAACGAGCTCAGCAGCACAATCCCCGCTGAACTCGCCAACCTCGCCAACCTGCAGTATCTCTTCCTCGCTCGCAACAGTTTGAACGGACCGATCCCTGTGGAACTCGGCAACCTGACTAACCTGTCGCAGCTGGTGCTCAGTGAAAACAGCCTCAGCGGGTCCATCCCCCCTGAACTCGGCAACCTAGCCAGCCTGCAGGATCTCTACCTGTACGACAACGAGCTCAGCGGCACGATCCCCGCTGAACTCGCCAACCTCGCCAGCCTGCAGAATCTCTTCCTGGACAACAACGAGCTCAGCGGCACGATTCCCGCTGAACTCGCCAACCTGACTAACCTGACATCTCTGTATCTCGGCGACAACGATCTGTCAGGATGTGTACCCGACAGCCTGTACGCAGTGCAGAGCAACGACCTGGCCAGTTTGGGACTGCATCCTTGCAAAGACTGGACCGCACTGACCGCGCTCTACAACGCTACCGACGGCGACAACTGGAATAACAACACAAACTGGCTCAGCACCGAACCGCTCAGCTCCTGGCATGGTGTCACAACCAACGCCTCAGGCCGCGTCACTTCTCTCGATCTCCCCTCCAACGGCTTGCGCGGGGCGCTCCCTGCCCAACTGGGCGACATGGACCAGCTGGAAGGCCTGACTTTCTTTAGCAACGCATTGAGCGGGTCGATCCCGACCGAACTGGGCAACTTGTCCAAACTGAAAGGACTGATCCTCACTGGAAATTCATTGACCGGCACGATCCCAACCGAACTGGGCAACCTCGCTGGCCTGACTCTCCTTTGGCTCAATCAGAACAGCTTGGACGGCCCGATCCCGGCCGAACTGGGTAATGCCTCCAACCTGCAAAACCTCAAGCTGCAACACAATCAGTTGAGCGGAACCATTCCCAGAGTGTTCGGCAGCCTGTCCAACCTGCATACTCTCAACCTGGCCCACAACAGTCTGGGCGGATGCATCCCCGACAGCCTTTTCTCTGTGGCGACCAACGACATGGACAGCCTGATGCTGGCGCCCTGCTCCGAGTACGACCCGCTGGTCGCTCTGTACAATGCCACCGACGGCGACAACTGGAGCAGCAATACCAACTGGCTCAGCACCGAACCGCTTAATACCTGGTACGGCATCACCACCGACGCCGACGGACGCGTCACCGGACTGAGTCTCCCGGACAGCAGCCTCAGCGGCGAGATCCCCGTTGCACTGGGCGACCTGGCCAGCCTGCAAACGCTGGATCTCCAAAGCAACATCCTGACCGGCGCGATTCCCACCGAACTGGGCAGTCTGGCCGACCTGCAGACGCTCTACCTCAGCGGCAATGACTTAGCCGGTTGCCTACCCGACAGTCTCTTGCAGGTGGAGACCAACGACTTGGCCAGCCTGGCCCTGCCGTCCTGCTCCGAAAAGGCCGCGCTGGTCGCCCTCTATAACGCTACCGACGGCGGCAACTGGACCGACAACACCAGCTGGCTCAGCACCGAACCGCTCAGTTCCTGGCATGGCGTCTCGACCGCCAGCGACGGCCGCGTCACCGGGTTGAGTCTCCCGGACAACGATCTGACTGGCGAGATCCCCACTGCACTGGGCGACCTGACCAGTCTGCAGACGCTCGATCTCCAGAACAACATCGTGACCGGCACAGTTCCGACCGAACTGGGCAGCCTCGCCAACCTGCAGACGCTCTACCTCAGCGGCAATGTCTTGGCCGGTTGTATTCCCGACAGTCTCTTGCAGGTGCAGACCAACGACTTGGCCAGCCTGGCGCTGCCGTCCTGCTCCGAAATGGCCGCGCTGGCCGCGTTCTACAACGCCACCGACGGTGACAGTTGGACCGACACTACCAACTGGCTCAGCACCGAGCCGCTCAATACCTGGCATGGCGTCATCACCGCCAGCGACGGGCGCGTCACTGGGCTGAGTCTTCCGAACAACGCCCTTAGCGGCGAGATCCCCGCTGTACTGGGCGACTTCGCCAGCCTGCAGACGCTCAACCTCCAGAACAACGTCTTGACAGGCACGATCCCGACCAGCCTGGCCTTTTTGCCAGACCTCCAGACGCTCTATCTCAGTGGCAATAGTTTAGCCGGTTGCGTTCTCGACAGCCTGTATACGGTATCGAACAACGACATGGACAGTTTGGCCTTGCCGCCCTGCTCCGAGAAGACCGCGCTGAGGGCCCTCTACAACGCCACCGACGGCGACAGTTGGACTGCCAACACGAACTGGGGCAGCTCAGAGCCGCTCAATACCTGGTTCGGCGTCTCCACCAACGCCTCGGGCCGCGTCACTGCACTGGAGCTCCCCAATAACAGTTTGAACGGGTCGATCTCGGGCCAACTGGAGAACTTGACCCAACTGGAAAGCATGAATCTGCAAGACAACGCGTTGAGCGGAACCATTCCCAGAGAGTTAAGCAACCTGTCCAACCTGCAGACGCTCTACCTCAGTGGCAACGTCTTGACGGGATGTATTCCCGACAGCCTCTTGCAGGTGCAGACCAACGACCTGGACAGCCTGACCTTGCCGCCCTGCGCACAGTATGACCCGCTGGTCGCGCTCTACAACGCCACCGACGGCGACAACTGGGACGACAATACCAACTGGCTCAGCGCCGAGCCGCTCGAAGACTGGCATGGCGTCTCCACCAACGCCGATGGACGTGTTACGAGTCTGTCGCTCTCTGGAAACAACTTGAGCGGTCCCATTCCCACAGAGTTGGGTAACCTCGCCAACCTGCGCACCCTTTGGCTTAGCAGCAACTCGTTGAACGGGTCGATTCCCGAAAGCTTTGGCAATCTCTCCAACCTGCTTTCCCTGTACCTCAGTAGCAACAACCTGACAGGCGCCATTCCCTCCCAGTTGGGAACTCTCAGCAGACTGGCGGAAATCACTCTCGGCGGCAATAGTCTGACCGGATGCATTCCCGACAGACTCTTCTCACGGCAACGCAACGACATGGACAGTTTGGGGCTGCCCTCGTGCGCCGAGAAGGAGGCGCTGGTCGCCCTCTATAACGCCACTGACGGCGACAACTGGACCAGCAACACAAACTGGCTCAGTACCGAACCGCTCGATACCTGGCATGGCGTCACAACCGATGCCGCAGGCTACGTCACTGCGCTTGAACTGGCAGACAACGGCGTGACCGGCGCCATCCCGACCGATTGGGGCGACCTGCCTGACCTGCAGACGCTTAACCTCCAGAGCAACGTCCTGACTGGCACGGTACCGACCGAACTGGGCGACCTCGCCAACCTGCAGACGCTCTATCTCAGCGGTAATGTCTTGACGGGATGCATCCCTGACAGCCTGCATGCGGTAGCCAACAACGACATGGTCAGCCTGGCACTGCCGCCCTGCACCGAAAGGGCCGCGCTGATCGCCTTCTACAACGTCACCGACGGCGACAACTGGAAAAACAACAGGAGCTGGCTCAGCACCGAACCGCTCAGCGCCTGGCATGGCGTCACAACCAACGACGATGGCCAGGTTACGCGGCTATCACTCCATAGCAACCTCCTCAACGGCAGCATCCCGACCGAACTGGGCAGCTTGTCCAACCTCGAATATCTGTCGCTCAGTGGCAACAGCCTCAGCGGCAGCATCCCGACCGAACTCGGCAACTTGCCCTACCTAGTCGATCTGTTGCTCCATGACAACAGCCTCAGCGGGGGCATCCCGACCGAACTGGGCAACTTGTCCAGCCTGGAAGATCTGTTTCTCTACGACAACAACCTGAGCGGAACCATTCCCAGCCAGCTCGGCAGTCTGGCCAACCTCAGATCGCTGCGCCTGAGCAACAACGTCTTGACCGGTACCATTCCCACTGAGTTGGGTAACCTCTCCAACCTGCGTTACCTTTGGCTTGACTACAACTCGTTGAACGGGTCGATTCCCGACAGCCTTGGTGGTTTCGCCAGCCTGCTCTCCCTGCGTCTTAATGACAACAGCCTGACAGGCTCCATTCCCGCCCAGTTGGGAACCCTCAGAAGACTGGCGGAAATCTATCTCAGCGACAACAGCCTGACCGGATGCATCCCCGACAGACTCTTCTCACGGGGGTTAAACGATATGGATAGGCTGGCACTGCCGCGCTGCTCCGAGACAGAGGCGCTGGCCGCGCTCTATAACGCCACCGACGGCGACAACTGGAATAACAACACAGACTGGCTCAGCACCGAACCGCTCAGCTCCTGGCATGGTGTCACAACCGACGCCGCAGGCCGCGTCACTGCGCTCGAACTGGCAAACAGCGGCCTGGCCGGCGCCATCCCATCCGAACTAGGTAAGCTTGCCAGGCTGCAGACGCTCTACCTCAGCGGCAACAGTCTGACAGGATGCATCCCCGACAGACTCTTCTCTGTGCCGACCAATGATCTGGACAGTGTAGCCCTGCCGTCCTGCTCCGAGTACGACCCGCTGGTCGCGCTCTACAATGCCGCCGACGGCGACAGCTGGACCGACAACACAAACTGGCTCAGCACCGAGCCGCTCAATACCTGGTTCGGCGTCACGACCGACGCCAGCGACGGGAGCGTCACCGGGTTGAGTCTGGCGGACAACAATCTGACCGGTACGATCCCGACCGAGCTGGGCAGCCTCGCCAGCCTGCAGACGCTCAATCTCAGTGGCAATGACTTGATGGGATGCATCCCCGACAGTCTGTATACGATCGCCAACAACGACCTGGTTAGTTTGGAGCTGCCTTCCTGCGCAGAAAGAGAGGCACTGGCCGCGCTCTATAACGCCACCGACGGCGACAACTGGACTGACAACACCAACTGGCTCGGCACGGAGCCGGTCAGCTCCTGGCACGGCGTGTCCACCGACGCCGCAGGCCGCGTCACCGGGTTGGAACTGGCGGACAACAACCTCAGCGGCGTCATCCCTTCCCAGCTGGACGATCTGGCCAGCCTACAGACACTCTCCCTCGAGAGCAACCTCCTGACCGGCGCCATTCCGACGGCATTGGGCAACCTGGCCAGCCTGCAGACGCTCTCCCTCGAGAGCAACCTCCTGACCGGTACGATGCCGACGGAACTGGGCGACTTGGCCAGCCTGCAGACGCTCAGCCTCCAGAGCAACCTCCTGACCGGCACGATCCCGACCGCACTAGGCGACCTCGCCAACCTGCAGACGCTCAGCCTCAGTGGCAATGTCTTGACGGGATGCATACCCGACAGTCTCTTTGCCGTGGCCAACAACGACCTGGCCAGTTTGGGGCTGCCTTATTGCACCGAAGAAGAGGCGCTGGTGGCCCTCTATAACGCCACCGACGGCGACAACTGGACTGACAACACAAACTGGTTCAGCACCGAGCCGCTCAGTTCCTGGCATGGCGTCTCCACCGACGTCACAGGCCGCGTCACTGCGCTCGAACTGGCAGACAACGGACTGACCGGCGCCATCGCGGCCGAACTGGGCGACTTGGCCAGCCTGCAGACGCTCAATCTCAGCGGCAATGACTTGACGGGATGCATCCCCGACAGCCTCTTTGCCGTGACCGTCAACGACCTGGACAGCCTGGCCCTGCCGCCCTGTTCGGAAAGGGCAGCATTGGTCGCATTCTACAACGCCACCGACGGCGACAACTGGGACGACAATGCCAACTGGCTCAGCGCCGAGCCGCTCAGCTCCTGGCATGGCGTCTCCACCAACGCCGATGGATATGTCACCAGGCTGTCGCTCTCTGGAAACAACTTGAGCGGTACTATAGCCAGCCAACTGGGCAATCTGGCCAAGCTCAGCTCGCTCTATCTGTACAACAACGTCTTGACCGGTACCATCCCCACAGAGTTTGGTAACCTCGCCAACCTGCGCACCCTTTGGCTTTTCAACAACTCGTTGAACGGGTCGATTCCCGACAGCTTTGGCAATCTCTCCAACCTGCTCTCCCTGGACCTTGCTGACAACAGCCTGACAGGCTCCATTCCCACCCAGTTGGGAACCCTCAACAGACTGGCGGAAATCACTCTTGGCGGCAACAGTCTGACCGGATGCATTCCCGACAGACTCTTCTCACGGAACCGCAACGACATGGACAGTTTGGGGCTGCCTTCTTGCGCCGAAAAGGAGGCGCTGGCCGCTCTCTATAACGCCACCGACGGCGACAACTGGACCGACAACACAAACTGGCTCAGCACCGAGCCGCTCGATACCTGGCATGGCGTCACAACGGACGCCGCAGGCTACGTCACTGCGCTTGAACTGGCAGACAACGGCGTGACCGGCGCCATCCCGACCGATTGGGCCGACCTGCCCAGCCTGCAGACGCTCAACCTCCAGAGCAACGTCTTGACAGGCACGATCCCGACCGAACTGGGCGACCTCGCCAGCCTGCAGACGCTCTATCTCAGTGGCAATGTCTTGACGGGATGCATCCCCGACAGCCTGTATGCGGTCGCCAACAACGACCTGGGCAGTTTGGGGCTGCCTTCTTGCAACGACAGGGCCGCGCTGGTCGCGCTTTACACTGCCAGCGACGGCGACAACTGGACCGACAGTACCAACTGGCTCAGCACCGAGCCGCTCAATACCTGGTACGGTGTCGCCACCAACGCCACCGACGGCCGTGTCACTGGGCTGAGTCTCGCGGACAACAACCTGACCGGCGTCATCCCGTCCCAGCTGAGCGACCTGACCAAGCTCCTGACGCTCGATCTTCAGAGCAACGTCCTGACCGGCACGGTCGCGACCGAACTGGGCGACCTCGCCAACCTGCAGACGCTCTATCTCAGCGGCAATGTCTTGACTGGATGCATCCCCGACAGCCTGTATGTGGTATCGACCCACGACCTGGGCAGTTTGGGGCTGCCTTCTTGCAACGACAGGGCCGCGCTGGTCGCACTCTACAACGCCACCGACGGCGACGACTGGACCATCAACACAAACTGGCTCAGCGACAGGCCGCTGGACGATTGGGCCGGCGTCCGCACCTACACCGACGGACGCGTGTACCGGCTGAATCTTTATAACCTGGACTTGAGCGGGACCATCCCCGCTGAACTGGGCAACCTGACTAACCTGACAGCTCTGTATCTCAACGGCAACAGCCTCAGCGGCGCAATCCCCCCTGAACTGGGCAACCTCGCCAATCTGACGACGCTCAACCTCCAAAGCAACGAGCTCAGCGGCACAATCCCCGCTGAACTCGGCAACCTCGCCAGCCTGCAGTATCTCGCCCTCGATCGCAACAGTTTGAACGGACCGATCCCTGTTGAAATCGGCAACCTGTCTAACCTGAGGGAGTTGGCGCTCGGTGACAACAGCCTCAGCGGGTCCATCCCCCCTGAACTCGGTAACCTAGCCAGCCTGCTGTATCTCTACCTGTATAACAACGAGTTCAGCGGCACGATCCCCGCTGAACTCGTCAACCTGACTAACCTGACATCTCTGCAGCTCGGCGGCAACGATCTGTCAGGATGTGTACCCGACGGCCTGTACGCAGTGCAGAGCAACGACCTGGCCAGTTTGGGACTGTCCGCGTGTACGGCTGAGTAACAGAATTTCCTGCATCGCGCTCGCCGGTTGAGAAGGGCGACGCGGCGCCCGATAGAATTATCAGCGTTAAACGCCTGCTGGCTCGATGACGAACCAGCGGGCGTTTCTCTTTCGTCTGCCCTTACTTTTCCCGTGTCCTCCACTCAACACAGTCACCACTCTCGCCCCTGAACCCCCAAGTGCACCTGTTTTCTCAGAGGATTCCTCTTCCCCTTCCTCTCCCAGTTGGCCTGCCACTGCCGCAGAGCCTTCAACCGCAGTTGTCGCATTGACCGAGCGCCACGTCCACCCCAGAACGAAAAACCGCCCAGGCCCGGCAATTCCGGGACTGGGCGGGGGCTGTCTGACGCCGGTGACCTGGCTATTGGAAGTAGGGAAGCACAAGCGTGTCTACGTCACCGTGTTCGATGCTGTGCGGGTATTGAGGCGGGTGTTGAGGCACGCAATCGGCTAGCAGATCTTCCGATGGAAGAGCCACCGCCGCAGTACTGCGACTCTTTCATTCAGGGGTTATCGAACGGTGGTGAAATCGTATCAGTTGTCGTCGCTCCATTCAGAATGGCCCAGATACTCACAGTGTGACCACTTTTCGACAACTATTCGGCCCGATATGGCGTACTCAAGGTATACGTTGCTACTGCCTACCCCAAAAGAAATACTGATGAGGTCTGCATCAGAAGGGTCTATGGAGACGCCATATGAACTCCTGTAAGCGTCTGCTGTCTGCTGATGGATATTTGCCAGAATTACGTTGACCCATTCATGCGAGGCATGCAGAGGACTCTGGCAGATTCCATCGTCTTTGTAGATCACGTCTGGCGACCATGGGTCAGCATACTGGTCCTCGATATTTGTCAGACGATTCTCGTAGCCAGTAAAGCGGTCTTCGAGTTCGACAAGGCGATCGCGAAGGGATTCCAAGGTAAGTTCGTCTTGCGCAAGAGCAATTCCCCCAAAACAGAAGAAAAGCGCTATTACCAGTAGAGTGAGTTTAGAGGGTCTTGGGATGTGCATTTTTTCTCCTAAGAAGTGAATTGAAGAGAGGTCTTAGTATGGAGACCTATCCATGTTGTGCAGGCCCTCTGCCGGAGGAGGGACAGATTGAGCGGGCTGCTTAACCATATTTGCCTCCAAAGAAGAACCACCCAGCCCCTGCACATCCGGGACTGGGCGGCTCCTGTCTGGCGCCGGTGTTTTGGCTACTGGCAGTCGGACAGGCCAAGACTGTCCATGTCGTTATACGTCGCGTCGTGCAGGGTTGGCGGCACACAGCCGGTCAGCTGATTACCTGACAGTCGCAGCCAGGTGAGATTGGTCAGATTGGCCAGCTGCGACGGGATGCTCCCGCTCAGCTCGTTTGAGTCAAGGAAAAGGTTCGTCAGGTCTGTGAGATTGCCCAACTCCGACGGGATTGTTCCTGTCAAGTCGTTTCTTGAAAGGAACAGGTGTTTCAGGTTGGAAAGGCTGCCCAGCTGTGACGGAATGCTACCGCTCAGATCATTTGCCTGAAGGAAAAGCCCTGTCAGTTTTGTGAGATTGCCCAGCTGCGACGGGATGCTCCCGGTCAGATCGTTGTTTGAAAGGTACAGGGATTCCAGGTTGGTAAGGCTCCCAAGCTGGGTCGGGATGGTACCGTCCAGCTCGTTTCCACTCAGGGAAAGATGCTTCAGTTTTGTCAGGCTGGTCAACTGCGATGGGATGCCACCGGTCAGGTCGTTGTTCAGAAGGGACAGGTCTTCCAGGTTGGTAAGGCTGCCCAGCTGGGTCGGGATGGTACCGCTCAGCTTGTTTTGACCAAGGGAAAGCGTCTTCAGATTTGTCAGGCTGCCCAGCTGAGACGGGATGGCTCCTGTCAGGTCGTTGTGTGCGAAATCCAGATGTTGCAATGCAGAGAGATTCACCAGCTGTGTTGGGATCGTCCCGCTGAGGTCATTGCCGCCGAGATTGATGTTTTTGAGGCTGGAGAGATTCCCCAGCTGGGAAGGAATGGATCCACTCAGACTGTTAGCGCCCAGAGAGAGAGCCTCCAGGCTTGCGAGTTGACCCAGTTCGGTTGGAATTGTTCCAGTCAGATTATTGCCGTTAAGGATGAGCTTTGTGACACGGCCTTGATCGTTGGTGGTAACGCCATACCAGCTACTGAGGGGCTGTTCGCTCAGCCAGTTGTATTCTCGGGTCCAGCTGATCCCGCCCGTGGCGTTGTAAAGCGCTACAAGCGCCGCTCTGTCGGAACTGACGGAACCTGGTACAGGCGTGGCTGTCACCGTAGGTGTGGGCGTCGCGGTCGCGTTGGGAACAAGCGTCGGGGTAATCGTTGGGGTCGCGGTGGAAGTCGGTGTCGCGGTTGCCGTTGGGGTCGCGGTAGGCGTATGCGTAGGATCCCCGCAGTATATGAGACCCGTTTCAGCCAGGTCATCTATGGTAATGTCTCTGAGACCGGCCGGAAGGCATCCAGTTAGCGCGTTGCCTGCGAGCTTCAGGCCACTCAGGTTGGTCAGGTCTTCCAGCGTTGACGGCACCTCTCCACTCAGCTGATTATTGTCAAGATGCAGCACGCCGAGTGAGGAGAGGTCACCGAGCGATGAGGGGATAGAGCCGGTGAGCTGGTTGTTGGAGAGAGCCAGCCAAGTGAGTGAAGAGAGGTCGCCCAGCGATGAAGGGATGGACCCAGTAAACCGATTGTCGTCAAGGAACAGGTGCTTCAGGGTGGAGAGGCCGCTCAGATGCGAAGGAATCGTCCCGCTCAACCGGTTGTATGTGAGGACCAGATGCGTCAGACTGGGGAGTTCGGATATGGCTGAGGGGATTGACCCGCTAAGAATGTTGTAATAGAGGTACAGAGACTGCAGACTGGACAGGCTGCCCAGCTCTGAGGGGATTGACCCGGTCAGCCGATTTATGCCGAGGTCCAGATTCTGCAGATTGGGCAGGCTGCCCAGCGCCGATGGGATTGATCCGCTCAATCGGTTGGCCTCAAGATTCAGAAACTTCAGGTTGGAAAGGTTGCCCAGTTGTGACGGTATCGCCCCACTCAGCTTGTTGCTGTTGAGATGCAGTGCCTCAAGGCTGGCGAGGTTGCCCAACTCGGATGGGATCGATCCAGTCAACTCGTTGCGTGAGATGTACAGCCTTTTCAGTTTAGTGAGGTTGCCCAGGGTGGAAGGTATCGAACCGTTCAGCTTGTTGTTGTTCAGGAAAAACTGTTCGAGATTGGTGAGATCTCCCAGCGATGATGGTATTGATCCGGTCAGTTGGTTCCTGTCCAGGTAGAGGCTTTCCAGACTGGAAAGGTTGCCCAGCGTTGACGGTATCGATCCGCTGAGGTCATTCCTCAAGAGGTGCAGTTCCTCGAGTTTGGAGAGTTGACCAAGTTCTGAAGGAATTGAACCGTTCAGCCTGTTTCCTCTGAAGCTCAGATAGACGAGCCTGGAGAGTTGACCGATTTCGGGAGGAATTGGACCATGCAGATTGTTTCCTCTGTCCGGATCAGTGCCTCTGAGATTGAGACTAACTACGAAGCCGTCTTCATCGGTGTCAACGCCATACCAGTGGCCAACGGGATTTTCGCTCAGCCAGTTGCCATTCGCTATCCAGTTGTCGCCGCCGGTTGCGTTATAGAGGGCGACCAGCGCGGCCCTCTCCGCTATGGTTGCAGAGATAACCATTGAAGCGTCCACCGTTGCAGTGGCTGTGGCGGTCGCCGTAAATTTCGGCGTTGAGGTGTGCGTAACGGTTGGCGTAACCGTAGCGGTTGCAGTGGGCGTAGCGGTGGCAGTGGGCACCTGCTGCTGTTGTGACTGCTGCTGTTGTACCTGCTGCTGTTGTACACGCAGCGTAGCTGTTGCCGTCGCCGTGGGCGTCGGTGTGTGCGGCTGTGTCGGGACATCGGCTCTGGCGAAATTTGACTGCTCGCTCAGGCCTCCTGCATTCCTTGCCTTGACGCGATAGAAGTAGCGCGTTTCGGACGAAACCGTGTCGTCGACATACTGTGTAGCCGTGCTGCCGGTGTCGTCGGCTATGATCGTGAACTGCCCCACCGCATCTACAGCAGGATTGCGCCGCAGTATCTGGTAACCCGTAATGCTGCTGTCGCTGGGGTCGTTCCAGGTCAGCGTCACCGAACTGTGCGTTGTCTCTGCCTGCAGGTTCTGTGGCGCGGCCGGCGCGGCAACTGTCGGTGTTGCCGTGGCCGTATTCTCAGGTGTAGACGTATGCGTAACGGTTGGCGTAGACGTCGACGTTTCAGTTGGCGTTTCAGTTGGCGTTGGTGTATGCGGCTGTGTCGGAATATTGGCTCTGACGTAGTCGGACCGCTCGCTCAGGCCACCTGCGTTCCTCGCCTTAACCCGATAAACGTAGCGCGTTTCGGACGAAACCGTGTCGTCGACATACTGTGTAGCCGTGCTGCCGGTGTCGTCTGCGATGATCGTGAACTGCCCTACCGCATCCACTGCACGGTCGCGCCGCAGGATCTGGTAACCCGTAATGCTGCTGTCGCCGGGGTCGTTCCAGGTCAACGTTACCGAACTGTGCGTTGTCTCTGCCTGCAGGTTCTGGGGTTGCGCCGGCGCCGCAACTGTCGGTGTTGCCGTGGCCGTATTCTCAGGTGTAGACGTGTGCGTAACGGTTGGCGTCGAGGTAGCAGTCGTAGTAGGGGTCGCGGTGGACGTTGCAGTCGATGTTGCCGTGGGCGCAGACGCAACCACTGCCTCAACCTGTTCGCTCCACCCTCCGGGTCCGCCCTCGTCGTAGCGGGCGCGTAGCTTCACTTTGTAGCGCACTCCTTCGTCCAGGCCGGTGATCGTGTACGAAGGCTCCGTCGGGAAGGCATTGCCCGACTCGTCTGTCCAGGTCTTGAAGTTCTCGCCCACGCGCGCCCAGCTGATCCTGTAATCGCGGGGCGTATTTGCCGGCGCATCCCACGACACATCCAGCTCGCCCGGCTGGGTGCTTTCAATGCGCACCGTGCCGACCGCTTTCGTGTCATCCTGCGCAAGTGCCGGCTGGCGCCCGGTCAGCACAATAACTGCATATGCGAGCATCAGCGCCACAAACAGGACCAGGACTTTCCGTGCATTTCCAGGGAAGTAAGACGTACGCGTGTCCGACGGCTGCATCGAATCTGCTCCTTCGCGGTGCGTTTCTCGAAAAGACAGGCAGTAACAGTGCCTCTCTCTCTCATATGACCAGAATGCGGCTGGCCGACCGCTGGTACAGTTCCATGGCTATGTCCATGGCTTAGCCGACAGATTCTGGCGTTCAGAGTCTGTTGCAAAGAGGCCTGACTGCAGGAAAGGGAGCAGCCAGGACGACCTCGCCTCATGGGCCTTTTCCAGGGAAACTGTGGCCGGATCGGGGCTCCTTCTGGAAGGGGATTGATTCGAATCTATTGAATATCTTCGGTCCCCTGACTATATAAAATAGCTGAAATGTACAGCATTTGTCCTGCTATTTTGGACCAGATTTGGTAACTTAAGGGTTCCGGTTTCGGTCCATTCGCGTGTGGGGAGCAGTTCCACCTTCTGTCCTGCGACTCCGGGCTGACCAGCGTCCGTCTGGGCGGTCGGTTCTGCGGCCCTCCCTTGTACGGGGGAGCCCCCCGCCCGCAACGGCCGTTGTTAACCCGCGCCGCAGCCGGACAGATCCCTCTAAAGTAATGTCTGGAAACATATGAAGGTGATACTGCTATACCAGATGTTTAGCCGATTGACGCTGGGGTGGTCACGCTCATATATTCTGATTCCAGTACTGCGCGCGACCAGTTCTGGCTTATATTCCTGCTCTACTACGGTGAAGAAAATTTGCCGCTGGCAGAACTTGAGCCCTGGAACTGGACCATGAGCTTGGGTATCCAATACAGTAATACTCTGAGCACGGTAATACTCTGAACACATGAAGGGATAGGTCAGCCGCCTGTTCACCGCCCAGACTGCCCCTCTGTTCGTTGTGTTCCAGGCGCGCAGTTCCCGGACCCCTTATTCCGCGCGATCCAGTCGCCCTCCCACCACGCGCCCCGCCCCAGAACAGGAGAGCCACTCAGCCCCGGCACATCCGGGACTGGGCGGCTCCTGTCTGGCGCCGGTGCCCTGGCTACTCGCAGTCGGACAAGCCAAGACTGTCGATGTCATTAGTGGTTACGTCACGCAGGGTTGGCGGCACACAGCCGGTCAACTGGTTTCCTGACAGGCCTATGGCGATGAGGTCGGTCAGATCGCCCAGTTGGGACGGGATGCTGCCGGTCAGTTCGTTGTCTTGAAGGAAAAGCCCCTTCAGCGTTGTGAGGTCGCCCAACTGCGACGGAATGCTCCCACTCAGATTGTTCTTATGTATATACAGGAATTGCACGCTGGGAAGATTGCCCAGTTGGGACGGGATGCTGCCGGTCAGCTTGTTGTCATTAAGGTAAAACCCCCTCACCTTTGTGAGGTTGCCCAACTGGGACGGGATGCTCCCGGTCAGATCGTTGTGATCTAAGATCAAATTTTCCAGGTTGGACAGGCTGCCCAGCTGCGAAGGGATGGTCCCGTCCAACTTGTTGCCTGGAAGGTCCAGTCTTTTCAATTTGGAGAGGTTTCCCAGTTGGGACGGGATGCTGCCGGTCAACCCGTTACGACCTAAGGCCAAGCTTTCGAGGTTGGAAAAACTGCCCAGTTGGGACGGGATGGTCCCGGTCAGTTGGTTGCTGGACAGGTCCAGTTTTTTCAGTTTGGAGAGGTTTCCCAGTTGGGACGGGATGCTGCCGGTCAGCCCGTTGCGATATAAGGTCAATCTTTCCAGGTTGGAAAGACTACCCAACTGCGACGGGATGGTCCCGGTCAGTTGGTTTCTGGATAGGTCAACATAAACCAGATTCGTGAGGTTTCCCAGCTGCGACGGGATACTCCCGGTCAGGTTGTTTCGTGCAAAGTCCAGATTTCCCAGGTTGGATAGGCTGCCCAGCTGCGTTGGGATCGTCCCGCTGAGGTCATTGTAGTCAAGACCCAGACCTGTGAGGTTGGAAAGATTTCCCAGCGAGGAAGGAATGGACCCACTCAGATTGTTAAATGACAGATAGAGTTTCTCCAGGCTTGCGAGTTGACCCAGTTCGGTTGGAATTGTTCCAGTCAGATTATTGCTGTTAAGGATGAGCTTTGTGACACGGCCTTGATCGTTGGTGGTAACGCCATACCATTCACTGAGGGGCTCGTTGCTCAGCCAGTTGGATTCTCGGGTCCAGCTGATCCCGCCCGTGGCGTTGTAGAGCGCTACAAGCGCCGCTCTGTCGGAACTGACGGAACCTGGTACAGGCGTGGCTGTCACCGTAGGAGTGGGCGTCGCGGTCGCGTTGGGAACAAGCGTCGGGGTAATCGTTGGGGTCGCGGTGGAAGTCGGTGTAGCGGTTGTCGTCGGGGTCGCGGTAGGCGTATGCGTAGGATCTCCGCAGTATATGAGACCCGTTTCAGCCAGGTCATTGATGCTAACGTCTCTAAGACCGGCCGGAAGGCATCCAGTCAGCGCGTTGCCTGCGAGCTTCAGGCCAGTCAGGTTGGTCAGGTCTTCCAGCGTTGACGGCACCTCTCCACTCAGCTGATTATTGGCAAGATGCAGCAATATGATTGAGGAGAGGTCACCGAGCTCTGAAGGGATGGACCCGCTGAGCTGGTTGTTGGAAAGAGCCAGCCAGGTGAGTGAGGAGAGGTTACCGAGTTCTGCAGGGATGGACCCGCTGAACCGATTGTCGTTAAGGAACAGGTTCTGCAGCGTGGAGAGGCCGCCCAGGTGCGAAGGAATCGTCCCGGTCAACCGGTTGTCTGTAAGGAGCAGATAACCCAGTTTGGGGAGGTCGGATATCTCTGATGGGATTGACCCGCTCAGATGATTATACCAGAGGCCCAGGGATGTCAGATTGGACAGGCTGCCCAGCTCTGATGGGATTGACCCGGTTAACTGATTCATGCCGAGGTACAGAGTCTGCAGATTGGACAGGCTGCCCAACGCTGACGGGATTGTTCCGCTCAGTTGGTTGGACTCGAGGTCCAGAAATTTCAGATTTGAAAGGTTGCCCAGTTCTGACGGTATCGCCCCACTCAGGCTGTTGCTGGTGAGATACATTTCCTCAAGGCTGGCGAGGTTGCCCAGTTCGGATGGGATCGCTCCGCTCAGCTTGTTGTCTGAGATCATCAGCCTTTTCAGATTGGTGAGGTTGCCCAGCGTGGAAGGTATGGAAAGGTCCAGACTGTTGTCCGACAGCGAAAGGTGTACGAGATTGGTGAGACTCCCCAACGATGATGGTATTGCTCCGGTCAGTTGGTTCCTCCCCAGGTAGAGGCTTTCCAGACTGGCGAGGTTGCCCAGCGATGACGGTATCGACCCGCTGAGATCATTCCTGGAGAGTTGCAGATGCTCGAGCTTGGAGAGTTGACCGAGTTCTGAAGGAACTGAACCGGTCAGCTTGTTTTCTCTGAGATTGAGGCGAACTACGAAGCCATCGTCGTCGGTGTCGACGCCATGCCAGGAATCGATGGGATTTTCGCTCAGCCAGTGTTGATTCTCTTTCCAGTTGTCGCCGTCGGTTGCGTTATAGAGAGCGACCAGCGCGGCCTTTTCCGCTATGGTTGCAGAGATAACGGTTGAAGCGTCCACCGTTGCAGTGGCTGTGGCGGTCGCCGTAAACGCCGGCGTTGAGGTGTGCGTAACGGTTGGCGTAACCGTTGCGGTTGCAGTGGGCGTAGCGGTGGCAGTGGGCGCCTGCAGCTCTTGTACCTGCTGCTGCTGTTGTACCTGCTGCAGTTGCACACGCAGCGTAGCTGTTGCCGTCGCCGTGGGCGTTGGTGTATGCGGCTGTGTCGGGACATCGGCTCTGGCGAAATTTGACTGCTCGCTCAGTCCACCAGCGTTTCTCGCCTTGACGCGATAGAAGTAGCGCGTATCGGACGAAACCGTTTCGTCGACATACTGTGTAGCCGTGCTGCCGGTGTCGTCGGCTATGATCGTGAACTGCCCCACCGCATCTACAGCAGGATTGCGCCGCAGTATCTGGTAACCCGTAATGCTGCTGTCGCTGGGGTCGTTCCAGGTCAGCGTCACCGAACTGTGCGTTGTCTCTGCCTGCAGGTTCTGTGGCGCGGCCGGCGCGGCAACTGTCGGTGTTGCCGTGGCCGTAATCTCAGGTGTAGACGTGTGCGTAACGGTTGGCGTCGACGTCGACGTTACAGTAGATGTTGCCGTGGGCGGCGCTGTCGGAATATTGGCTCTGACGTAGTCGGACCACTCGCTCAGGCCTCCTGCGTTCCTTGCCTTGACCCGATAGACGTAGCGCGTTTCGGACGAAACCGTGTCGTCGACATACTGTGTAGCCGTGCTGCCGGTGTCATCCGCGATGATCGTGAACTGCCCCACCGCATCCACAGCACGGTCGCGCCGCAGGATCTGGTAACCCGTAATGCTGCTGTCGCCGGGGTCGTTCCAGGTCAACGTTACCGAACTGTGCGTTGTCTCTGCCTGCAGGTTCTGGGGTGGCGCCGGCGCCGCAACTGTCGGCGTTGCCGTGGCCGTATTCTCAGGTGTAGACGTGTGCGTAACGGTTGGCGTCGACGTCGCTGTCGTAGTGGGGGTCGCGGTGGATGTTGCAGTCGATGTTGCCGTGGGCGCAGACGCAACCACTGCCTCAACCTGTTCGCTCCACCCTCCGGGTCCGCCCTCATCGTAGCGGGCGCGCAGCTTCACCTTGTAGCGCACACCTTCGTCCAGACCGGTGATCGTGTACGAAGGCTCCGTCGGGAAGGCATTGCCCGACTCGTCTGTCCAGGTCTTGAAGTTCTCACCCACGCGCGCCCAGCTGATCCTGTAATCGCGGGGGGTATTTGCCGGCGCATCCCACGACACATCCAGCTCCCCCGGCTGGATGCTTTCAATGCGCACCGTGACGACCGCTTTCGTGTCATTCTGCGCAAATGCCGGCTGGCGCCCGGTCAGCACAATAACTGCATATGCGAGCATCAGCGCCACAAACAGGACCAGGACTTTCCGTGCATTTCCAGGGAAGTAAGACGTACGCGTGTCCGACGGCTGCATCGAATCTGCTCCTTCGCGGTGAGTTTCTCGAAAAGACAGGCAGTAACAGTGCCTCCCTCTCCCATATGACCAGGATGCGGCTGACCGACCGCTGGTACAGTTCCATCGCTATGTCCATGGCTCAGTTGACAGATTCTGGAGTTCAGAGTCTGCCGCAAAGAGGCCTGACTGCAGGAAAGGGAGCAGCCAGGACGACCTCGCCTCATGGGCCTTTTCCAGGAAACTGTGGACAGACTGGGGTGCCGCCTGCGGGAGGCTACTACAATTTATGCTGAATGCAACATTCTTTTCGGTGAGGTAATAGTTATCACAATTATAATAGTGTGATGTACAGATTTTGTCCTGGAAAATTGGACCGATTTTGGAAACTTAAGGGTCCCGATTTCGGTCCATTTGATGCTTGGGGAGCAGTTCCACCTTTTGCCGGGTGTGCGGCGCCGGTGCACGCGTCATCCTGAGGCGCGACTCTCGGGGCCAGCGGACTGAACGTCAGTCAGTGCCTCCTCAGACCCGGCACACGCCGGATGCCTCGCGGGTTCATGGCCTCGCTACTGGGAGCGCGGATGTCCCGGCCGCGCCTTCGGCGAACACAGAATGTCCCAACCTGCCCCACCCGCGCCCCGCCGGCCCTCCTTGACACAGGGCCAAACAGCCTGGACGCCCAAGAAATTGACGTTTTCCCCTGGAAAGCAGAGCTTTCTGAACCTGTTTGCGCGTTCGCGGGCGCAGTGCGATAATGCCCCCAATTCAGCCTTCGGCCGCTGCTGTCCGACCGCATCATCGGTTACCACGCCAAAGACCAGGGGGCAGCGCATCGTATAACCCTTCATTGCTCTGCACACGGGCCAGTTTCGCCGCAATCCCCTACGCAGGCACACGCCCGAGCCTTTACCAACCGCACTATCCTGATCCAGGCAACCGTTCGCCCGGCATAGTCTCGCTGATTTAGCGTTCTCTGCGTCATATCCCGATTCCCTTTCCATTCAACGAAGGAGACACACACCATGCACAAGCAACTCAGTCGACGCGAGTTTATGCGCAACGCCGGCCTGGCCGGCACGGGTTTGGCACTTGCCGCCTGCGCGCCCGTCGCCCAGGACGGCGCCATGGACGAAGGCGGCATGATGGCAGAGAAGGAGACCGCCTACATTTTCGACTACGACCCCACCGGCACCGATGCCTGGGTCGAAGCCGACCAGCAGTTCATCGACTATTTCACCGAGAAATACCCGGACTATGAGATTATTCGTGAACAGGCGCCCTGGGCCGGCTTCACCGAAAAGCTGCTTACCTCCATCGCAGGCGGTTCCGAGTATGACGTCATCTACGGCTACTGGCAGTGGCTGCCGCTCTTCATCGAGAACAACGTCATCGGCCCGCTGGACGATCTGATCGACGCCGATACCGAGATCTCCGCCGACGACTTCTTCGACTACGCCAAAGAGACCGTCGAAGGTGAAACTTTCGGCCTCGCCTGGTTCATCAGCGGCTGGCTGCACTGGTTCAACCTGTCTGCGGTCAACGAAGCCGGCTATACCACCCCCAAAGAGATGAACGAGAACGGCGAGTGGGACTACGACGCCTGGTTCCAGTTTGCCAAAGACTTCACCAGCGAACAGGACGGCGTTCCCATTTACGGTTACGACATGTCCTCCGCCCGCAGCGTTTCGGTCTACGTCATGCTCGCCTGGGCCTGGGGCACCCAACAGTGGGCCGATGACTTCTCCACCAGCCTCATGGACTCCGAAGAGAACGTCGCCCTCTGGAAATGGATACAACAGTTCTACAACGAAGGGCTGACCCCGCAACCCGGCGCCAGCACGCCCGACCAGCCGCTGAGCTATACCAACGGCCGCGCCGTGGCCACCATGGCCGGACAGTGGTACACCCGTAATATCGTCCAGGACGGCGCGCCCGATATCTTCGACATCGGCATGGTGCCCTTCCCCAAAGGCCCCAGCGGTCAGTATTCCGTCGCCGCGCTCAACTCCTTCTACTTCTCAAGCAGCCCCGGCAGCGTCGATCCCGCCTGGGCCTGGTACAAGGAGCGCTCCTTCTCCGAAGCCGCAGCCGGCATCTACGCCAGTATCGGCGGCGGCCGCTTCCCCTCCATCAAGAGCGTCGCACCCGCCACCGTCTATGAATGGGAGGACACCGAGGTCTACGAGGCCATCCGCCCCATCCTGCGCACCTACAGCACCAGCCCCCAAGAGTCTGAATGGATCAATACCTACTGGAACGTGGCTTGGGATGAGATGGTGCTTGCGACCCGACCCATCGAGGAAATTCTCGGCCAGCTCGCCGAAGAATCGACCGCCCTCGTCAACTCGTAATCGTAGTAGTCAGTGGCCAGTCGTCCTTGTAACGACTGGCCACTGACTACTATCCACTGCCCTTATGGCTCTCCAGATCAAACACCGGCCAGGCCCTCTCGCCCGCAAAGAAGCGTGGGAAGGGCGACTCTATATATTGCCCTGGGTCGCCGGGTTCCTGATCTTTACCATCGGCCCGATGGTCGCCTCCGTCTACTTCTCATTCACCAAGTATTCGGTGCTCTCCGGCGCCGACTGGCTGGGACTGGCCAACTACACCAAGCTCTTCGGCAATGACCGTCTTTTCTGGCTCAGCCTCTACAACACCTTCTACTTCGTCATCCTCTCCGTCCCCCTCAACCTGTTCGCGGCCTTCCTCGTCGCCCTCCTGCTCAGCGTGCAGGTGCGCGGCATCAATCTCTATCGCACGCTCTACTATCTACCCGTGATCACGCCGGCGGTAGCCAGCGCACTGACCTGGGGCATGCTCTTTTCGGGCGATTTCGGCCTCGTCAACGCTGTCCTCCGCTCTCTGGGTCTGCCCACCTTCAACTGGCTCTTCAACCCCCAGATCACAAAACTCGTTTTTGTCATCATGGGCTTCTGGGGCATCGGCGGCAGCGTCATCATCTTCCTCGCCGGCCTGCAGAACGTACCCACCGTGCTCTACGAGGCCGCCAGTATCGACGGCGCCAACCTCTGGCACCGCTTCCGCAACATCACTGTGCCCATGATGACGCCACTCATCTTTTTCAACCTGGTGCTCGGCATCATCGGCACCTTCCAGGTATTCACCGGCGCCTACATCATTACCGCGGGCGGCCCGGCCAACGCAACCCTGTTCTACGTTCTCTTTCTCTATAACAACGCCTTCAAATACTTCAAGATGGGCTATGCATCCGCACTGGCCTGGGTACTCTTTGTCATTATTCTTATTTTTACCGTCATCCAGCTCCGCATGGCCCGAATTTGGGTCTTCTACGAGGCCGAACGTTGAGAACAGCAGTTTTTAGTAGTCAGTTTTTCGTTTCTAGTGAACTGCGGCGTGCGGGTGGGGTTACCAAGAAACTGAAGACGTAACTACTACGCCATATACAGCGCATGTGTGAACCAGACATTCAGTCACGCCGCCATTCGGGCTATCTCACCGTGTACTCGTTGGCCGCCGCCACTTCTGACGAGACGCACAGCTGGAATTACGGCGTAAAGTGGATTAGGCATGTTTTTGGAGGGGGGCGTTGCGGGGGCGCAGCCCCTGCACAAGGGAGGGCCGAAGGCCCGACCGCCCAAAAAACAGAGAATGAAGAAAGAGCAAACACCTTTACTCGCCTCATTCAGGTTCGCGAATCAATTGTGGCTGAGTAGTTGCCTGAAAACTCAGAACTAGAATTTACCAATGACGCAAACGAGCGCAGAAGTTCCCCTCACACTGGCAAGCGGACACAAAAAAGGTTTCGCGCGGCTGTTGACGTACTTGTCCATGCGCCTTGCGCTCTACCTCTTCATCAGCGCGATCTGTCTTGTGCTGCTCTTCCCCAGCATCTGGATGATCAGCACCTCGCTCAAGGACACGCAGCAGATCTTCGCCTACCCGCCCGAACTGATTCCGCGTCCCTTTGTCTGGCCGAACTATCTCGTGGCCATCCAGAAATTCCCCTTCTTTCTCTATCTGCGCAACACGCTCATTGTCACTGGGCTGGCGACCTTTGGCACCGTCCTCTCGGCCAGCCTGGTCGCCTTCGGCTTTGCCCGGCGCCGCTTTCCCGAACGGGACTTCCTCTTCGCCGTGCTGCTCTCTACGATGATGCTGCCCAGTATCGTTACCCTGATCCCCACCTTCGTTCTCTTTACCCGCCTGGGCTGGGTCAACACCTTTCTGCCCCTGACCGTGCCCTCCTTTTTTGGCGGCGGCGCCTTCTACGTCTTTCTTTTGCGTCAGTTCTACCTCACCTTGCCGTACGACTACGACGAGGCCGCCTACATTGACGGCGCCTCCAGCCTGCGAGTCTGGTGGGAGATCATTCTGCCCTTTTCCAAGGCGCCGCTGGCAGCGATAACCGTCTTTACCGTGCTCTCCCACTGGAACGATTTCATGGGGCCGCTCATCTATATGAACAAGCCCCATATGCGCACCCTGGCCCTGGGCCTGCAGTTCTTCCGTGACCAGCGCTACACGCAGTGGAACTATCTCATGGCCGCTTCGACGCTGACGCTGATCCCGGTATTGCTCCTTTTCTTCGCCGCCCAGCGCTATTTCATGGAAGGAATCCTGCTGACGGGTCTGTCAGGACGTTGAGAACAGAAGTGGCTAGTGGCCAGTGATCAGTTGCTTGGTCACTTCTTGTTTGTAGGCTTGCCCGGCTACCAAGGACAGCAGATAGAGGACTGGAAACTTTTGCAATGACGACTGCACCCAGAGTACGCGCCGCCTACGGCACGGCCAGCATCAACGGGGAACAGGCCGCGCTGCCCTCCCCCTTCCCCCGCACCATGGGACCGAACTGCGCCGGCTATCTGCAAGAGGTGGTGGACAGCGGCCTCACCGTCGACATGATCGGGCGTTTCGAGAAGAACTTTGCCGCTGAGCTGGGCGTCCGCCACTGTATCGCCACGCCGGGCTGTACTCCGGCGCTCGGCGTTCTGGCGGCGGCGTTTCCCTTTGAACCAGGCGACGAGATCATCGTCAGCCCGATCACCGACTTCGGCACCATCCAGGGCCTCTGCCTGGAAAACTACATTCCCGTCTTCGCCGACACCGAGCCGGGCAGCGTCAACGTGAGCGCTGACACGATCGAAGCCTGTATTACCGACCGCACGCGCGCCATCCTTGTAGTGCACAAGACGGGCATTGTCTGCGACATGGACCCGATCAACGAGCTGGCCGCCAGACACGGCCTCTTCGTCTATGAGGATGTGTGCCAGGCGGTCTTTGGCCGCTACAAGGGGCGCTTCGCCGGCACGCTCGCCCAGGCCGCCGGCTTTTCCTTCGACTCCGAAAAGACACTCGGCTCCGACGTCGGCGGCTGTGTCGTCACCGATGACGACGAGCTGGCCGAAGCCCTGCGCTTTATCGGCCACAGCCGCGGCGGCGAGATGGCGCCGGCCGGCTTCGGCAGAGTCCACTCGGCGCTCGGGTATGCCTACCGTATGCCCCAAGCCACGGCCGCGATCACGCTCGGCCAGCTCGAGATCATCCACCCTCAGGTAGCGCAGCGCGATCGCATGATCCGGCTGTTGAGCGAGCTGCTGGCAGATATTCCCGGCATTACACCCCTGGCCATTCCCGATTACATGGACGTGTACTCCTGTTGGATGGCCGGTTTCAGCGTCGACCCGGACGCCTTTGGCTGCACGCCGGCAGAGTTCGCCCAACAGGTGGCCGACGCCGGCATCCCCGGCGCGGGGCAGGGCCGCTACTACCTGATGCCGCAGGCCTGCACCTTTTTGCAGGAACGCGCCAGCAACCGGACGCATCAGTATGCGATGCCGCCGGCCTCCCGCGCCTATACTTATAGCGCGGAAAGCTGCCCCAACGCCCACGATTTTCTACGCAACTTTGTGCGCTGGTCCTCCTTTTGCGAAAAATACCAGCCGCAGGACTGTGAACTGGCGGCGTCGATCGTGCACGCCGTTGCCGAGCGCAATCGCGTCTCCTGATGGATCGCGAAGTGCGGGCGGACAGAACGCCTAACAAGGAACAGGAACTGTCATGAGTATTTCCATCACCCCAACCACCTTTAAGCATGGCAAACAGTGGGCTTACACAGTCACCTACGACGAGGCGCTCACCGAGCTGTTCGACCATGTCGTTCCCCTGCACGAGGAGCTGGGTTTGCCCGGCCATGTGGAGGTCGTAGTCGGGCAGATGGGCGAAGTGCGCCGCGTCGGCAACTCCAGCTATAACGGCTACCATCACATGGGCGCGGACAAGCTGCGCGAGCTGATCGACATGGGTTGGGGCGTCGGCAACCACTCCTGGACACACGGCATCGTCGAGGAGAACATCGACCTGGAGGTGCGCCAGGCCAAGGAGGTGCTGGAGGATGCGATCGGCCATCGCGTGACCGTCTACACCGCGCCGGGGAGCAACGCCAACATCACGCCGAAGATCACCGCGGCCCTGCAGGAGAACGGCTACCTCTGCGCCCTCTCGGTCACCGACGACATCAACCGGCCCGACGCCGATCTCTGGTTTCTCGGCCGCGTCGCCAACCTGCACCAAGCCTGGACGCCGCTCTATGCGGCCTTCGACTCGCATCACCGGCTGACCCAGGCGCAGCGGGAGTCGGGTTGGGTGATCGACTACTGCCACTGTCCGGCGCCGACCATTCCCCACGAGAACAAGGACCTCTACATTGACGAGCACCGCGCCCGGCTGAACGCGGTGGTCGAAAGCGGCGACAAGGTGTGGACCGCCACCGCCGAGGAGATCCTCGACTACATCGTCTGCCGGCGCCATCTGCAGATCGAGGCCGTCTCGGCCGCGGCGGGGGAGGAGAGCTACCGCCTGCAGCTGCGCGATCTGCCGGCCCCGGTCGCCAGCCGACAGGTCACCGTTGACATCAAGGTGCCGCCCAACCTGCGCCGCAACCCTGTGGTCATCATCGACGGCCAGCCCCAGCCCGGGCTGCTCGTCAAGCTCGACACGCTGCGCGTCACTCTGGACCTGTCGCAGCCCATCACCCTATCCGTCGGAGGTTCCAGCCAATGAGACCCGCCCGTTTGGCCACGGCCAGCATCCTGCACGACGACCCGCCCAGCTATCCCAGCCGCTGCATCGAACGCTGCTTGGAGATGATCGACCGCGCCGGCGATGCCCGCGCTGATATTGTCCTGCTGCCAGAGGAGCCGGACGTAGTCGGCTGCGCCTCCGAACACCTACCGGATCTGCCCGAACCGATACCCGGCGGCGCCACGCTGGCCCAGTTCGCGCAGCGCGCCAGCGATAACAATCTCTATGTCGCCTACAGCCAGCGCGAGCGGGATGGCGAAGAGGTCTACAACACCGGCGTCTTCCTGGACCGCAAGGGCGACCTGATGGGCAAATACCGCAAGATGCACCTGGCCCCCGGCGAAGAGGACGAGGTGCTGCCCGGGGATCTCGGCTACCCGGTCTTCGAGTGCGATTTCGGCCGCGTGGGTATGGGCATCTGCATGGATATTCACTATCCCGAGATGTGGCGCATCCTGGCGCTGAAGGGCGCGCATCTGCTGCTCTTTCCCACCATGTGCATCGACTACACCGGCGACCACATCGAGTCGATCGTCAACGCCCGCGCGATCGACAACCAGGTCTACCTGGCCTCTTCCCATTTCGTGATGCAGCCCTTCCTGGCCGGCCGTTCCATGGGCCATTCCCGCATTGTCGACCCCTATGGCCGCACGCTGGCCAACACGTCACACCGGCCCGGCCTGACCTTCGCCGACGTCGACCTCGATGCTGGCTACGAGACCTGGTACAGCGGCGAGATCAAAGAGCGCTATCCCACGCTCAAGGATTGCTACCTGGGGATGCGGCGTCCGGAAACGTATCACGAGCTGCTCGATCCGCAGACGGCATACCCTGCCTGGCAGACTGCGTCGGAACTCTCCCATGCGGCGAGCGACGATTGAAGAAATTCGCGCCGACATCCCCGCGCTGTCGCAGTATGTCTGGTTTCAGAACGGCGGGGTGAGCGTAACCCCGCGCGTCATCGCCGCCGAACATGCCCGGTTGATGGAAGAGCTGGTGGCGCGGGGGCCGATGCACATCGTCTACCCGGACGAGGAGTACCCGCGGCGCACGCGTTCCAAGGCCGCGCTGGCGCGCTTCTTCGGCGTTGCGCCGGACAGGCTGGCCCTCATGCGGGGTGTGAGTGAAGCCTATCAGACCGTCCTGCGCAGCCTCGAGTGGCGGCGGGGGGACCAACTGCTGATCACGGACGAGGAGGAGGCCGCACTCTACCTGCCCTCGCTGCACTTGCGGGACCGACACGGCGTCGAAGTGGTTAAGGTGCCGCTGCTGTCCGACCCGGAAGAGCAGTTGGACGCCTTCGTCGCGCGCATCAGCGAACGCACGCGGCTGCTCGCCGTCAGCCACGTCACCACTGAGACCGGTTTCCGGCTGCCTGTCGAGCGGCTTTGCGGGCTGGCCAGGGAACGCGGCGTCCTCACCTTCATCGATATGGCCCACTCGGCCGGCCTCTTTCCCATCAAACTGGCGGCAATGGGCTGCGACTTTGCCGGTATCCTCTCTTACAAGTGGATGTATGCACCCTATGCCGCGGGCGCGCTCTACGTGCATCCTGATCGGCTTGAAGCCCTGCAGGTCACCTATGCCGGCGGGCGCGCCGAAGCCTGGCTGCGCTACGATACCGATGACTATGCGTTGAAGGAGGGGGCTGAGCGGTTCGAGTACGGTCCGTGGTCGTGGCCGCTGGTACATACCTGGGCCTTTGCCGCCGACTACGTGACGGAAATCGGACTGAAGAGCATCTGGGCGCGTACCGCGCAGCTCACCGACCGCCTCAAACAGGCCTTGGACGCAATCCCCGGCGTCACGCTCCACACGCCGCTTGAAGCCGAGCGTTCGGCAGCTCTGGCCGCCTTTTCCGTAGCCAACTGGGACGGCGAGGCGTTGACCCGCGCCCTGCGCGAGCGCGGGCCGAAGCCGATCATCGTCCGTCCGCTGACCATCGCCCACAATGGTGTGCGCGCCAGCGTCCCATTCTTTTTGCTGGAGGAGGAGATCGACCTGCTGGCGGATGCTGTGGGGAGCCTGGCCGAGAGCCGGCGTTAGCGGGGCCGCGTTGCGTTTTTTCCTGAATTATGGACTGATTTCGGTCCCATGTGGGTCGTTGACCCTGTTTGGGGCACATTTTTTGTGTTAAGCCGTTCCCAGATGGGCACTTAATTGCGCCTTTCCAAGGCCAGGCGTGTATAGTACACTTCTGACAGTTGTTGAACACGGGTACACGCTGGCCCCAAAAATGGGCGCCGCCAGAACCCTGGCACGGGACAGATTACACAATGCCCTGGCCGCAAAACCCCCGAATCCGAAAGATGTAGCTGAATTGAGACGGCAATGACAATGGCAACCGAGAGTGAACGGATCGCCCGCATCGAGGGCGCCTACGAGCATCTGGCGACAAAAGCCGATGTAGAAACCGTTAAGACCGCTGTGCATGACGTCAAAACCGAAGTGCAGACGGTAAGAACAGAGGTGCAGACGGTCAAAACGGAACTGCAAAATGAGATACAGACGTCCAAGTCGGACCTGCGGGGGGAGGTGCAAACCCTCAAGTCCGAACTGCAGGGGGAGATGCAAACTCTCAAGTCGGACCTGCAGGGTGAGATGCAAACCCTCAAGTCCGAACTGCAGGGGGAGATGCAAACTCTCAAGTCGGACCTGCAGGGTGAGATGCAAACCCTCAAGTCCGAACTGCAGACGGATATACAATCCGTCAGATCCGATATGCACGGCGAGATAGCTGAAATCAAGAACGATCTCCGGTGGATGAAATGGGCCCTCGGCATTGTAGTGCTTGGCGTCCTGCTGCCGTTCCTGCAATCGTTGCTTGAACGTTTGCCCTAACGCACAGTTATTGTTGGTGTGCGCGCCCCCTCGCATCGCTAGCTAGAACAGATTCAATCAAACATGAAGATACAGGTCGGATCAGAACTTGATCCGACCTGTTCTATGTTCTATAGGGAATCTGCCTAAATTGTAACTATTAAGCCACAGTACCTGACCAGCCAGTCATCCTTGGAACCATTCAGGCTCTTGGTGACGCAACTGGTACATAGCCGTCGCCATGCTCGCCAGCCGACACGTTGCGAAGAAGGCACACGGTCGGTGAGGCATGGTTTTGTAGGGGGGCGTTGCGGGGGCGCAGCCCCTGCACAAGGGAGGCCGCTTGCGGCCGACCGCCCAAAAAATAGAATAATGCGGGGAGAAAGAACACCTTTGCTCGCCTCGTTCAAGGTTGCGTATCAGTTGCGGCTGAGTAGTTACCCTAAATTAACTTGCGAACCGCGAGGAGACAGCGCGCAGCCAAGAGAAAGCAATAGCGCCTTCAACGCGATCGGAAAGAAATGTTTACCCTGTTACGTAGCGCGAGAAGAAGCGCTGCCATTCCGCGTTTGAATCCCCGAATGGCCATGCTATCATAGCCCCAAATTAAACGCGCAACGCAGCCAGAGAGAGCAGAGGATACAGATGACACAGAACCAGGAGCAGTGGACAGCCCTCAAAGACGCGGTCGATGGCGAGTGGATCGCGCAGCTGGCGCAGGCGATGGTGGAAATCCCGAGCGTGACGATGCAGGAGGCGGAGGTCTGCCAGTTCTACGCGGCCCAGCTGCGCGAACTCGGCTTTGACGTCGATGAGCGCCGGGTGACGGACGGCCGCTACAACATCTATGCGCGGCTGGCGGGGACAGGAGGCGGCCCCAGCCTGATGCTGAACGGGCACCTGGACACGATTCCCATCGGCGACTGCGTGCCCTGCCGCCGCGAGGGGGACCGGCTTTACGGGCGCGGGGCGACCGACATGAAGGGGGCGATGGCGGCCAAGCTCGGTGCGCTGCGGGCGCTCAAGTCAGTTGGCGTTACCCTGGCCGGCGACCTCTGGCTCTCCGCCATCGTCGGCCACGAAGAACCGGAGGCCGAAAAGGACGGCCCCCTGGCCCTGATCGAGGACTGGAAAAGCGGCCGCATCGGCGGCGACAGGATTCTGATCGGCGAGGGCTGGAACGAACTGTGGGTCATGAGCATGGGCACCATGGTCTTCGAGATCGAACTCACATCCCCGCGCGGCGGGACCCATACCACCTACGTGCCATTCGGCGAGAACCCGATCCGATTCCTCGGCGACCTGATCCAGCGCATCACCGCCTACCAGGAGGAGCTGGACAGGGGCGGGCTGCATCCCCTGGCGGGGGCGGAGCGCATTGACGTGGGGACGGTGGAGGCAGGCGACTACTTCAACCGCACGCCGGTGCTTTGCCGGCTGACCGGCACGTTGCGCTGGGGGCCGCGCGCCAACGCGGAGGAGGCTCTGGCCGAGTTGCGCGAACTGGTGGCGCCTATCGCCGAGACCGGCCAGCTGGAGTTGAACGTCAACATGATCCACGAACGGGAGCCGTTCGAAACGCCCGGCGACGATCCTGCGGTGCAGGCGGTCGCGCAGGCGCACCGCTTTGTGCATGGCGGGCAGGCGGAAATCACCGGCAAACGCATCGTCGGCGACGCCAACTTGTACGTCAACCTGGGCGGCGTGCCCTCTTTCTACTACGGCCCCTCCAATGAGACGGCCCATTCGGACGGGGAGTGGGTATCGCTCTCACGCCTGACGCAGGCCGCGCAGGTCTACGCCCTCACTGCCGCCGAGTATTGCGGCCTGAACGGCAATGGGCGGTGATCCTTCTTAAACGAAGCTGGAACGGTTTCTAATTTCTAACCGGCAAACACTGCTTTTTATTCAGGATTGACGGCGACGCGGTGCTGGCCATCGATCATCTCTTCCACGTAGCGGCGGGTGGCGTTTACGGCCGCGTCGACCAGCTTCTGGCCCTGTTCCGCGCTGGCGTCCAGGGGGCTTCTGTCCTCCTGGTCGTGCATCACCTCCATGCGCACGTTATGCGGGCAGACGGCCAGCGCCATCGCGGTCTCGTACTCCTGTGCGTGGCCCGGCACTCCTCCCTTGCACAGCTTCTCGGCTTCCGGTCGGCTCAGATTCCAGTAGGAGTGGAACTGCACACTGGCCTCCGGCGCCTCGGCCGCGAAATAGAGATGCCACTGGCCGATGATGCCACCCATGGGAGCCTCGTTGCCGCCGTGCCCGTTCAGGATCAGAACATTTTTGACGCCGTGGCGTATCAGGCTCTCCACCGCGTCGAAGACCACGCTCAGCCACGAACCCGGCTTGGCTGAGACGGTGCCCTGGTGCCTCATGTGATGCTCCGAGATGCCGGCGCGAATCGGCAGCGTGACGATGGCCTGGGGATAGAGCTGGCGGGCCACCTGTTCCGCGACATGGGTGGCCATGCGGATGTCGTACTCCATCGCCAGATGCTCGAGGTGCTGCTCGATGCTGCCGGTGGGAATGATCGCCGTCTGAAACTTGCCCTCTGCCAGCGCTTCGCGAAACTCGCGCCGGGTAAGGTCGCCCATAAAGACATGTTGATTTTGCATTGTTCTCTTTCTCCAGGCTTCAGTTTCTCATGTTGATTCCGTTTGACGCCAAGCTTCTTTCTGAACTGTGACTATACCCGCAACAAAGACGTTACTGAAAACGGCCGTTACCCCAGGCGCTCCTCGACCCGGCGCAGCGCGGCTTGCATCTTCTCCTGGCGCATTGCCGTCGTGAGGTCGCCCCGGGTGCGTTCCAGAACACCCCGCAGCACATCGGTCTGGCGCCGCAGGCCGCCGGTGACCGCGTCGGGGAAATCGACCGTCAGCAGCAGGGAGTAGATCTCGTCCATCATCTCCAAGTAGGGGTCGGCCTCCTCGACGCGATCCCGCCGCATCAGATCGAGGGCGAAGCGGCGCATTTCGGTGGCGGCTTCGGTCAGCCCCTTCAGGTAGGCGGCCCCGGTAACGCCCAGTTCGGCCGGCGTCGCCAGCGGGCCGCCGGTGATAAAGGCGTAGAGCAGATGGGCCTCCACCAGCTCTTTCAACGCGTCCTGCGTGTAACCGGTGTGGTACAGCTCCGGGTGGCCGGCCAGGGGCTCCACCATTGCCTGTGCGTCGCGGCGCGCTGCGGCCAGCATCTCTTCCGCCGCCGCCAGCTCATGGCGGTGCATGGCGCGGATGCTGTGCGCGCAGTCCCGGATCAGGCGGCGGCTGCGGCTGAGCGTGTTATCCCGCAGCTGGCTGATCTCCTCCATCTGTTGCACGATCCCGTCCACAATTCCGTCGAGCATCTCTCCGGATCGATTGGGCATAATAACTGTCCTCACGTCTGTAGCGAGTGCAGCCGCTGACCACTGGTCACTGGCTGCCGGTCTCACTCCGGCCGCTGAGCGCGGCGCGGCTGCTGTAGGTATTCACAGGCACATAGTTGGGCGGCGGGGATAGGGTCAGCGGGGGAGGCGCTTCTATCCCCTCGGTCATCGACTTATAGGCAAAGAAGTTCCACGCGATGCGACTGATCGCCTTCATGGTGCGGTTGCTGGTCGGCCAGTCCATCCAACCGGCGCGCCACAGGTAGACGGCGATGACATAGGGCCCGCTCGGCCCCCAGATCAGGGCCAGATCACTGTGCGCCTCGTTGACAAAGCCGTGTTTGTGGATGATCCAGCTCTGCTCCGGACGCGGCAGCCCGCCCCACACCATCTCGGTAAATTCATCATGGCTGACGTAAAAGAGTATCGCCGCGCACTCTTCGGGCGTGATCTCGCCGCCGAAGGTCTCGATCAGAAGCCCCTCCCCTGCCTGGCAGCGGTAGATTTCTGCCAGCAGCCGGCCCAACTCGGCAGGCGTGGACTGCAGGTGCGTATCCGGGTTCGTGTTCCAATCGGTGCGGCTGTTGGCCTCGGTCGGGATCTTGCTGATGATCGATTTATCGTCGTAGCCGGTCTGAATGTATGAGTTTGTGAAGCCGAGGGCGCGCATCAGTTCCGTCACCCGGCGCCCACCGGTATAGATATCGCCGTCCCCAAGCCATTGGAGGAGCCGATTCGCGGCGGCGTTGTTGCTCTCGCCCAGCGCAAAGTCGATCCACTGGCCGACAGCCTCGTTCTCAAAATCGGTCATCTGCCGGTAGGCTTCGCTGGCGATGGCGATCTTCATCGTCGACATGCCGGAGAATGCCACATCGACGTCGACGGTGGCCTCTTCTCCAGTTGTCAGGTCCTGCACATAAATGGCCGCAAATCCAGGGAAGTCGGAGGTGTATGCGTCCAGTTCGCGGCCCAACTCCGCCATCGTCAGCGGCGGCGGAGCCGACTCCTGCAGCACCAGGTGGGCAGTGCGCGCATCCGTGCTGCTGAGCGCGTCGAGAATCAGTTGCGCGCTCTCGTCGATCAGCAGCGTCTGCCCTACGGTACCGGATGTCCACTGCCAGCCGCGCTGTGCCGCGCCCACAAAAGTGGCCGGCAGCGTCGCGTAGGGGGCAAGGCTGTCACTCTCCTCTTCACCCGCTGCGCGCGTTCCCCCTTCGGTCCGCCAGTTCCACTGCGGCGGCAGCACTCGCCCCGGCTGGGGTGGATGATTCAGCTCTTCGCCCACTCTCCACAGCCACATCGCCAGCTTCTGCGCATCATAGCTGTAACGCGCCGGTATGTCCCTGCGCTGCTGGGGGATCCCGGCCAGCTTGCGTAGGGCGATATCGACAAAGTCCGGCCCGTCGAGGTACTGTTGTGCCTCAGCCAGCATCGCCGCCGTATCGACCGCAAAGTCCACCTCCTCCGGCCGCAGTACCAGGCGCGTCTCGTCATAGTAGACCGCAATCGGCTGGCCCAGGCCGGAGACGAGGGCCGTCTCAATATCCGCCGGATCCTTCAGATGACTGAGCTCCAGGCTGGCCAGATACACGCCCGGCGCGATCGGCGCGGCCGCGGCCTTATAGCGCGTATAGAGGGGAAAGATGGAGAGCACCGCAATGAGAGGAAGGGCGAAGCGCAGGAATCCGGCCATTTCAGATGCTCATATCACGCGATCGCGCCAACAGGATACACGGGGCCCGGTTGACGCCGAGTATGGAGGGCCGGTCTGAGAGCGAGAGATATCTGTCCATCATTCAGCTTGTTCAAGTTCCTCAATCCTTCCTTCAAGGAAGGTTATGCGTTCGCTGTTGCCATCCTCCCGCGCCAATTCCAAAGCGGTTTCCAAGTCGGCGATGGCCTCCTGGTGTTGACCAAGCTCGGTCTTGGCATTGCTTCGATTGATGTAGAAGTGTCCTTGGTCGGGCTGCAGACGGATGGCCTGATCATAATCGACGACCGCCTCCTCGTACTGACCAAGTTCGGCCTTGGCATGGGCCCGCCTTAAGTAGAAGGAGGCGAAATCAGGCTGTAGCAGGATGGCCTGATCATAGTCGGCGATCGCCTCCTCGTATTGACCAAGGCCCGACTTGGCAGCGGCCCGATTGTTGTAGGAAAAGGTGTCATCGGGCTGCAGTCGGATGGCCCGATCAAAGTCGGCGATCGCCTCCTTGAATTGTCCAAGCTCGATCCTGGCAGCGCCTCGGTGATGGTAGGCGTCGGCGTTGTCGGGCTGCAGTCGGATGGCCTTATCGAAGTCAGCGAAGGCCTCCTCATATTGACGATGGCTGACCTTGGCAGCGCCCCGACTGACGTAGTGGTAGGCGTCGTCGGGTCGCAATTGGATGGCCTGATCGAAATCGGCGAACGCCTCGTCGTATTGACCAAGCCTGACCTTGGCATGGGCCCGATTGCTATAGGCGTTGGCGTCGTCGGGTCGCAATTGGATGGCCTGATCATAATCGGCGAGCACCTCCTCGTATTGACCAAGCCTGATCTTGGCATGGGCCCGACTTTTGTAGGCGTTGGCGTCGTCGGGTCGCAATTGGATGGCCTGATCATAGTCGGCGAGCGCCTCCTCGTATCGACCAAGGCTGATCCTGGCATTGCCCCGCCCGATAAAGGCGGCGACATAGTGGGCTTTCAAATGGACGGCTTGATCATAGTCGGCGATCGCCTTATCGTAATGACCAAGCACAGCTTTGGCAAAACCCCGGCTGTAGTAGGAGTAGGCGTCATCGGGCTGCAGTTGGATGGCCTGATCATAGTCGGCGATCGCCTCCTCGAATTGACCAAGTCCGATCTTGGCATCGGCCCGTTTGATGTAGGCGTCGCTGTATTTGGGCCGAATACTGATGGCCTGATCAAGGTCGGCAATGGCGCCCTTGTATTTGCCGTCTTTCAACCTGGCGACGCCCCGGTCGAAATAGTCGTTTGATGTTTGCGGGCCGAAGCAGGCGGCGACTGCGGCAAGTGCTATGGCAATCGCGACTAACCAGACCCAAATCCTGGGAGGACGCAACGTAGACCTCACTCTCCACCCCGATGGACAAAAAGCGTCTACTCGCCGACGGTCGGTCTGCCGACATCGGCGCCCGCATGATTCAGGGCTATTCCCACTCGACAGCGAGAATGACCTTTGGCTCGACGATCAGGCCAAAACTGCGTTCGGTTTGAGAGCGCAGATACTTGTCCATCATTCATCCTGCTGAAGTTCCTCAATCTTACCTTCAATGAAGACCATCAGGTCGTTGTCGCCAGCGTCCCGCGCCAGTTCCAGCGCGGCTTCCAAGTCGGCGATGGCATCCTGATGTTGACCAAGTTCGGCCCTGGCAAGGCTTCGAAAGATGTAGGAGTTTGTGTAGTCGGGCTGCAGACGGATGGCCTGATCATAATCAGCGATCGCCTCCTCGTACTGACCAAGTTCGGCCTTGGCGTCACCCCGATTGATGTAGAAGTGTGCGTTGTCGGCCTGCAGTCGGATGGCCTGATCATAATCAGCGATCGCCTCTTCGTATTGACCAAGACCCGTCCTGGCACTACCCCGATTGTTGTAGGAGTAGGCGTCGTCTGGCTGCAGTCGAATGACCCGATCAAAATCGGCGATCGCCTCCCGGTGTTGTTCAAGCTCAAGCTTGGCAAGGCCTCGGATATTGTAGCTGGAAGCGTCATCGGGCTGAAGTTGGATGGCCCGGTCAAAATCGGCGATCGCCTCCCGGTGTTGATCAAGCTCGAGCTTGACGTGGCCCCGACTGCGATAAATGTAGGCGTCGTCGGGTTGCAATTGGATGGCCCGATCAAAGTCGGCGAGCGCTTCCCGGTTTTGGTCAAGCCTGAGGTAGGCATAGCCTCGACTGATGTAAACGTAGGCGTCGTCGGGTTGCAGTTGGATGGCCCGATCAAAGTCGGCGAGCGCTTCCCGGTTTTGATCAAGTTCAAGCTTGGCATGGCCCCGACTAATGAAAGTGTAGGCGTCGCCGGGCCGCAGATGAAGGGCCTGATCGAAGTCAGCGATCGCCTCCTTGTGTTGACCAAGACCGGTCTTAGCAGCACCCCGATTATCGTAAGCGCTGGCGTTGTCGGGCCGCAGTCGGATGGCTTGATCGAAATCGGCGATCGCCTCCTGGTATTGACCAAGCAAGTTCTTGGCAAAACCCCGACTGACGTAGGCGCCAGCATCGTCGGGCTGCAGGCGGATGGCCTGATCCAGGTCGGCGATCGCCTCCTCGTATTGACCAAGTCTGCTCTTGGCATCAGCCCGATTGGTGTAGGCGTCTGTATATTTGGGCCGAATATTGATGACTTCATCAAAGTCGGCAATGGCGCCCTTGTATTTGCCGTCTTTCAACCTGGCGACGCCCCGGTCGAAGTAGTCGTTTGAAGTTTGCGGGCCGAAGCAGGCGGAGACCGCGGCAAGTGCGACGGCAATCGCGACTAACCAGACCCATATATTAGGAGCGCGCATCGTAGACATCACTGCCCACCCCGATGGACGGAAAGCGTCTGCTCGGCAACGGTCGACGAACGCCTTTGCACGTTCATCTAAGACAGTGGCCGCGTCTCTTCGCGGCCAGTGCGTTCACCAACTACCAGCCACTACCCACTACCGTTCATTCCCACTCAATCGTGGCGGGGGGTTTGCTCGAAATATCATATACGACCCGGTTGACCCCGTCTACCTCGTTGACGATGCGGCTGCTGACCCGCGCCAGCAGGTCGTAGGGCAGCTGCGCCCAAGCCGCGGTCATGAAGTCATCGGTGGTGACCGCGCGCAGCGCGATCACGTTGGCGTAGGTGCGCCCGTCTCCCATCACGCCGACCGTCTGCACAGGCAGGAGCACTGCAAAGACCTGGCTGGTCTGGCGGTAGAAGCCGGCGGCCCGCAGTTCGTCCAGAAAGATGCGGTCGGCCTGTCGCAGCATCTCCAGGCGCTCCCACGTCACTTCGCCCAGGATGCGGATGCCCAGGCCCGGCCCCGGAAATGGGTGCCGCCAGACGATCTCTTCGGGCAGGCCCAGCTCCTCGCCGATGCGGCGCACCTCGTCCTTAAACAGCATCCGCAGGGGTTCGATCAGCTCGAACGTCATATCCTCCGGCAGGCCGCCCACATTATGGTGCGTCTTGATCGTGCGCGCGTTTGCCGAGTCGTCATTGCTGGCCGACTCGATCACGTCGGGGTAGAGCGTGCCTTGCGCCAGAAATACCTTTGGCGAGGAGTCATTTCTCTCCTCACTCCTCTTTACGCTCTCCTCTAACAACCGGTCCGTCTCCTCCTCAAAGACGCGCACGAAGCGGGCGCCGATCCGCTTGCGCTTCGCCTCCGGATCGGTCACGCCGTCCAGGTCGTCCAGGAACGCCTCCTTGGCGTCCGCCGCGACCAGCCGCATGCCCTGGTGCCGTTCGAACGTGTCCACCACCTGTTCCGCTTCGCCGGCGCGCAAGAGGCCGTGATCCACAAAGATGCAGGTCAGCCGCTCCCCGACGGCGCGGTGAACCAACGTGGCCGCCACTGCGCTGTCGACGCCGCCGCTGAGCCCGCAGATCACCCGATCATCCGGACCGACTTGGGCTCGAATCTCGGCGACAGTTTCCTCGATAAAATGGCCCGATGTCCAGTCGCCCGTACAGCCGCAGATGCGGCCGACAAAGTTCTGCAGCAGCGCAAAACCGTTCGGGGTATGCACAACCTCCGGGTGAAACTGGAGCCCGTAGAGTGAACGGTCTTCGTTCGCGATGGCCGCGCACGGCGAGTTCCCGCTGCGCGCCACCGTCTCGAAGCCGGCCGGGAGCCGCTCCACGCGGTCGCCGTGGCTCATCCACACCTGCTGTTGCCGCGGCTGTCCGCCGAAAAATCGGGTCTTTCCTGTCACTTCGATCTCTGCCGAGCCGTACTCCCGCTTTTCGCTTGGCGCCACGTGGCCGCCCAGCGCATGGGCCAGCAGCTGCAGCCCGTAGCAGATGCCCAACACCGGCACACCACTTTCCAGCACAATGTCCGGCAGCGCCGGCGCGCCCGCCTCATAGACGCTGGCCGGCCCGCCCGATAGGATGATGCCCCGCAGCTTCAACTGCGGCAGCCGCTCTGCCGCTCGATCCCAGGAGATCATCTCCGCGTAGACGTTCGCCTCGCGCACGCGGCGGCAGATCAACTGGCTGTATTGGCTGCCGTAGTCGAGCACGGCGATGGTGTCATGTTGCATGAACGGCTCGTTTCAATCCATATTCTATAGTGCGATTATGCCTTCTCAGCGGCTGCGACCCCGCTCTCCGTCAACTAGCTTCGGCCGTCTTGGGCGGGTGATCTCAACCTCAGCCATGCCGAAAGTGGTCTCCAGATCAGGGACGGATTCCCCGGCGTCGGAAAGGCTCGTGACATGGTAGGCCATTGCATCACCAACCGACATTTGAGGGTCGGGAACCGGATCGCCGCTCGCTGTCAGACCCTCAATGTGAAAGACGATAGCCTCGCGAACTGTTGTCTGGATCTCTTGCCAACCCTTTTCTGTAGCGACGCACCCAGGCAGTTCGGGCACATAGGCACCGTAGTTGTTTGGCGTCCGCTCATAGACAACAGCGTAGTTCAACTTCATCGTTGTTCCCCCGGACATTAAGCATGCCACACCCTGGCCACATCGCCCGGACCCACGATCCGCCAGCCGCCCTTCACCAGATGGTTTAACATCGTATGGAAAATACCTGCTTTCTACATCGCGTACTGAGGAAGAGAAGGAGAGACGCCCCCGCCTATCTTACCCACCTGATACCACCTTAGCCAAATGACTACCAAGATTGGCATATGTCATGTGATTCGACGCGGCCGCAATCTGCCAGCCATACAGCAACCTGTCACCATCCCACAGCCCACATGAATCCCCGTCCGAATCTCTTTATCGAGCTTGCCGTCTGCGCGCTCTTGCGTCACCATGATATCCGGACATGCAATACACAATACCAATAGCAGGGGAGGGATTATGAAACTCGCAAACAAAGTCGCGCTCGTCACCGGCGGAGCACGCGGCCTCGGCCGCGCCTATGTCCTCCATCTCGCCAAATTGGGCGCGGATGTGGTGATCAACGACGTAGACCTGAACGCCGCCCAGGAGTATGACGAAGCGCTCAACGCCGAATCGGTGGCCGCGGAGGTGGAGGCGCTGGGCCGGCGCGGCCTGGGCATCGAGGCCGACGTGACCGACAAGGCCGCGGCGGAAGCAATGTTGCAGCAGACCGTGGATACCTTCGGGCAGATCGATATCCTCGTCAACAACGCCGGCGGCATGCTCTATCCGCCGCTCAACACTACCGCGGCCACCGCGCCGGCTGATCACTACCACTACATCATGGACATCAACCTCACCGGCACCATCTTCTGCTGTCAGGCGGCCGCTCCCTACATGCAGGCCGCCCGCAGCGGCAAGATCGTCAACACCGCCTCCCAGGCCGGCCTCTGGAGCGGCCGCAACGCCGGCGGCATGGCCTACAAGGTCGCCAAAGCCGGCGTGGTCCACTACACACGCGTCCTCGCCGCGGAACTGGGCCCGCACAACGTCCATGTCAACTGCATCGCGCCCGGCTTCGTGCTCTCCTCCCGCGCTGTCGCCGGTGGACGCAACAGCCCGGAAGTGCGCGACCGCCTGCTGCAGGACATCCCCCTCGGTCGCCTGGGCATGCCCGAAGACTGCGCAAAAGTAGTCGAATTCCTGGTCACCGACCTCTCCGACTACGTCACGGGCCAGTGCATTCCCGTCTGCGGCGGGTACGTCGCTTTCTGAGCCGCGGCGGGGATATTCGCCCCTGGGCGCGGCCACTTGACAATGTCAGGGAAAGGGGATTAGATGGGGCTGGCGACGCACCCTGGTTGCCAGTCGCCAGCGCAGGTTCCGGCCGCAAACTGCTGGCCGCAGACCACCGAAGTTGCTATCCACCGGAAAAATGAAACCGAGAAAGGTGAGACTATGCGATTCGATCTTCTGATCAAGGGCGGCGAAGTGGTTGATCCCGGCGGCGGGAAGAGCGGCCGTCTGGACGTGGCGATCAAGCGCAACCGCATCGCCGCGGTCGAGGCGGACATCCCTGAAGAGACGGCCTTTCGCGTCGTGGATGCCGCCGGCCAGTACGTCACGCCCGGCCTTGTCGATCTCCATACGCACGTCAACTACGGTTGCGGCTTTTACGGCATCCGCCCCGACCCGATCGCGGCCCGCAGCGGCGTGACGACATGGCTCGACGTGGGCTCGTCCGGGGGATATAACTTCCTCGCCTTCCGGGAGTTCATTATCGAAAAGTCGCGGGCCCGCATCTATGCCCTGCTCAACATCTCGTCGATCGGTCTGACCGCGAAGACGTGGGAGCTGGCCAATCCCGGCTACTGCGATGTCGACCTCTGCTGCCAAATCGTAGACCTGAACCGGGACGTGCTGCTGGGCGTCAAGGCGCGAATCGACCAGCTCACCACCAGCGGCCAGGGCCTTGACCCCTTGCACAAAGCCCGCGAAGCGGCGGACCGCTGCGAGCTGCCGCTGATGACCCATATCGGCATGGGTCCGCCGGGGATCGATGGTGTGATGGAGTTGATGCGGCCCGGCGACATCCTCACCCACTGCTTCACTGGCGGCACAATGCGCATCGTCGAGGATTCAGGCAATCTACGCGACACGGTCAAACGCGCCTGGGATGCCGGCCTTGTGCTGGATATCGGCCATGGCGCGGGCTCCTTCTCATTCAAGACCGCGGAGGCGTTGATGGCGCAGGGCTACCGGCCGGACGTGATCTCCTCCGACATTCACCAGATGAGCGTCAGCGGCCCGATGTTCGACATGCCCACCTGCCTGAGCAAATTCATGTCGCTGGGTATGAGTTTCGCCGAGGTAGTTCACGCATCCACCGAGCGGCCGGCGGCCGTGTTGGGGCTGGAGAAGGAGATTGGCACGCTGCGGCCCGGCGCGCTGGCGGATGTGGCGCTGTTCGAAATCGTCGAGGGGGAATTCATGTTCTACGATGTCTTCATGAACCCGCGCCCCGGACAGCAGCTGGTCCGCAATACGCTGACGATCATCAATGGACGCGAGATGGCCCACCAGTCCGATGATCCGCTCATGCCGTGGATCGAGCTTTCCGAAGACCAGGAGACCTTGATCGCCGAGGGTCATACGCCCCCGGTGATGGCCGCCTGTTGCAAGCACTGATTTTGCCTGAAATGAGCGCCCATATCCAGATTTCCCGGTCACAAATAGACAGCTTCTGTCAGCGCTGGCAGGTCTCTGAACTGGCTCTATTTGGCTCCGTTGTACGTGAGGACTTCGGCCCCGACAGCGATGTGGACGTGCTGATCCAGTTTCAGCCGCAGGCACGGCACACTCTCCTCGATATGGCACGCATGGAGGAGGAGTTGCGCCGGATTTTCGGTCGAGATGTGGATCTTGTGGAACGTTCAGCGGTCGAACAGAGTCGAAACCATTTCCGTCGCAAGGCGATTCTGCAATCGGCGGAGCCAATCCATGCAGCGTGACGATGGACAACAACGCAACACTTAATCGCAACTAATTTGAGGAGCACAACAATGTCCGCACAGATTCCCGATACACACGTTGACCTGTTGACCGGCCCCATCTTCGCCACCCTGACGACCCTCTCCCCCTCCGGCGCGCCGGAAAACACGATCGTCTGGTGCTCGTGGGACGGCACCCACGTCCTTGTCAACACGGCCGAAGGGCGCCGCAAACCGAAAAACGTCCGCGCCAATCCCAAAGTTGCCCTGATGGCATTGGACCCTGAAGATGCATTCCGCTGGATCGACGTGCGCGGCGTCGTCGAGGAGATCGTGCCGGATCCTGACTTCGCCAACATCAATGCCCACGCCAAGCTCTATGTAGGCGCCGACGAATACTACGGTAGCTTAATGCCTGCCTCTATGAAAGGGAAGGAAGAGCGGGTAATCTTCAAGATTAAGCCGCGGCGGGTTGTGATATCTCCCCCCGCTTAACCTGCGGCTGCCAGCGGCCGGCTGCGACGGTTCATTGACCATTGGAAGCGTGATCCGTCAGGTCCAGTACCATGATCGCCATCCTGATCCCTCTCTCCATCCGTACGCCGGTCCGTCGAAACCGGTGACGCAGATAGAACCGTTCAGCGTGGGCCGTTTCGAGGATGATCTGCCCACAGCCCTCCTGCCGCGCGATGTCGATGGCACAGTCCAGCAACTGCGCGCCCAATCCCAGATTCTGGCAGGCCGGAGCCACCGCCAGCGTCGTGATATTCAACACGCGGCCGTCGGGCTGGTGGCTCTCCTGCGGGTCCTCGTCCAGCGCAGGCTCGCGCAGCGTAGCCCACTTCTCCGTCGTCAGATAGCCGGCGATGAACGGGGGCCCGTCGCCGCACCCCCCCTCCAACACCGCGCAGCCCTGCGGGAAGGTCACCAGACGGCTGCGGATGATCGAAGGCTCTTCCTGCGCGCCGTACGCGCCGAAAATCTCCTGATCCAACGTCACAAGGCCCGGCCAGTCTTCCAGCGTCGCTGGCCGCATCCGGTAATGCTCAGTCATGTCTGGTCTGGGCCGCTGCCAACCTCTACCCGGCCGCTACTGGACGGGACCATCGCTCTCCGGCGAAATGTGATCCTTGCGGGGGCTGATCGCCACGGTGCGGAACTCGCGAACCAGTTCGATCAACCCCTCCACCGCGGCCTCGAGAAACTGCTCCCCCTTTTCGCGGGTGGCGGCTGTGGCATCTCCCAACACACCGCTGTCCGTCAACGTACTCCAATACGGCCACAGGTTGGCGACCGATCCATCCTCCCGTTTGCCCATCAACAGATCCGTCTGGAAGCTCGGCGACAGCGGCGAGCGCTCATCCACCGCCTTGTCCATCTGCACCAACTCCTCCGCCAGCGCCAGATAGAGGGCTGTCTCGTACTCGCCGGCGTGGGAGGTGCCGCCAAAGTCCGACGAGCGGATCGCATTCCCTTCCTCCCGGCCTTTGCGCACGCCCCAGTGGTTGACCGACGCGCACAGGGTCTGGCCTTCGGTTTCAAGCACCGTCAGACGGGCGGCCATCTCCACCGGCGCGGTGTTGCTGCCATGCCCGTTCACCATCAGGATGCGCTTGAAGCCGTGGTGGGCCAGGCTGACACAGACATCGCGCACATAGTTGATAAAGGTATCCCAGCGAATCGTGATCGTGCCGGGAAAATCCATGTGATGCGGGCTGTACCCATGGCTGATCGGCGGGATCAGCACCGCTTCGTCCGGGATGCGCGCCACTGCCCGTTCGCAAACCCCCGTGCAAAGCCGTACATCGGTGTCGATCGGCAGATGGTAGCCGTGATCTTCGTAGGTGGCAACCGGCAGTACCGCCACCTTGCCGGAATAGGCCGCCTCACGGCAGGCAGACCAGGTCATCTCAGCATAGCGGTAGGTCGTCATTCTCGATCTCCTCTCATAATTCCTGGCTCGTAACTACTAAGCCGCAACTGAATCGCAAACCTGTACGCGGGGAGCAAAGTTGTTCCTTCTCTCCTCATGATTGTCATATGGGCGGTCGGGCCTTCGGCCCTCCCTTGTGCAGGGGCTGCGCCCCCGCAACGCCCCCCTCTGGCTACCCACCGTGCTGGTTCTTTCCCACCATCGTGGCATGCCGACAGTGCGCCCCAACCAACTTGGCGGTTGCCAACCGAATACGCCATCACAAAGCCCGAATGGCGGCGAAGATGAAGAACTTGTCAAGACACACACTGTATGCGGCTTTGTAGTTACCCTGGCTCTGTGTTCCTGGCTGGCCGTCACCAAGAACACTCCACTGACTACGGATAAATTCAGTTCACCCACACCGCTGCATAACAGTGGGCAAAGTCGTGCGCCACCAGCCTCTGCCGGCCTCCATTCAGCGAGATCAGATGGAGGAATCCATCGTCAACACGTACCAGCCACGCCCCGTCCGCCGACAGATCATATCCCGGAAAGGCCAACGAAGTCTCTGTCGAATATTTCAGGATTTCACCCGTCTGGTTGTTGTAGATATGAAGATGCCAGCTATTGGGGCTTCGTTCCACGCTGTGAACGAAAAGCCAGCGCCCGTCCGCGGAGAAGCGCAAAGACCGGTTCCGCTCAAGGCGATTGTCGACCTGCAGCAACTTTGTAATCTCGTCTGTGGTAAGGTCGTAAACGAAAACATGGGTGGTCCCCGCGCCCGTCCCGCCCTCGACGCGTGCGCCGATATACAGCCGGTCGGGCAAAGCCGGATGCGCAGCCAACGCTACAGGCGTGATCTGTGTCACATCGGTCGCGTTCTGCAGCGCGCCAGCCAGCCTCTCCATCTCCACAAGCGTTCTCAACGCAAGATTCGGCAGCGTCACCTCATCCACCCGCAGGCCTTCGTCCGGCTGGATGAAGGCAAACCGCCTGTTGTCCAGCCACGCCACCGACCGGCCGCGCCCAACCGCCATTTGCGTCTCTCCCACTTCGTTTCCCAGCCACAGCACACCGTCCCCGCGCACCACAACCGTCCTCTCCCCGTCAGGCGGCCAGGCAGGCATACCTTCCAGAGTACGGATCGCACACGCGCCCTTGTCGCACTCCGCCTGACTCAGATAGTTGAACCGGGAGGTCGGCTGCCGGCGGTTGTCATATGAGTAAAAGAGCATCCCGCCGGCATTGGTCCCCACTGCATATAGGGGGGCATTGTCAGACCGGTAGGTCACATCCTGCGCTCTCCCCTCACGCCAGATCTGTACCTGGGAGGTGCTCGCCGCCGCTCCCCATTCCCCCAATCTCTGCAGCAGAACCCCGTCATCGTTCGGCAAGGAGTACATCAGACGAAACGACCCGCTGCCATTCTCCTCGACAAATTCGCCTTCCTGCAGGTTGTAGCGGTACAGGTTGGCGCCGTTGAACCGTTCCGCCGTGCAGAGCAGTTGCAGGTCCTGTTCGGGCAAGGCTCTGGCTGGGGCCGTATCAGCGGCCAACTGCTGATCGGCATACCGGATCCACTCTTTCTGAAGCCAACGCATGTAGCTGCCCTGACTTGCCTGGCTCCTGTTGTACGGGAGGGCGTTGAGCAGCCACGGGCTATAGGTATCGAAGCGGAACAGCAGTCGCTGCAGCGAGGCCGGCGAGCGCTGCGGGTTGGACGCAAGGATAAAGTCCACGATGCTATAGACCATCTTCTGGATATATGGGGTGATGTTGTTGTAGGAACGCTGGAGATAGACCCAGTGGAGGTTTGTCACATCGTGAATCGAACCTTGCAAAATCTCCTCATAGCTGGCAGCCTCCAGAGGCCACGGTATAATCCCCAACCGGCTTAGTTGCTTGTCCAGTAAAGCGCGGAAGAATACGATTTTTTCACAGCAGCGCCAACCAACGACGTCGGCGATCCCTCCACTCACGATCAGCGGCGCGTAGCCGGCGCGTACAGCCTGATAACCGGCGTCATCCACCGGGCTGCCGATCAGGCTCGGCGTCGGCAGTTTCAGCCCCGGCCCGTCAGCGTCCATGCTTTTCAGTAACGCATTGGACATCCCATCCCAGTGGGATCCGGACGGCGCCCCCTCCGCCATGCGCGCGAGCGAGCCGGACTCGGTGGACAGTGTCACCTTCAGTCTCCAGCTGCGGCGGCAGCGCAAACCATCCACATTTCCGCAGACTGCCGCCAGCATAGCGTCCCATTCGCGCGCCAGCTGCTCGACCGTGTCTGCGTCGCGTTCCGGGTATTCGACCGTCAGATAACGGCCTGTGAACGTCTGTTTCTCACCCCAGAAGGAAGGGTAGGCGGGGACTAGCACCCAACTGGTCTTTTCGTCCCGGTAGGTAACGATCTGATGAAGGGTCACCGGCGAGCCGTCAGCACCAGTGTAAGGGAAGGCCAGAGTGACGGTCGCCATCCCCCAATCAGAAGTGAATGCGACATCCACTACCTGGCCGGTGGGCGCCTGCTCGTCAGCGCCGCCGACCAGGGCCAAGCCGAAGAACGGCCGGTCCCAGCGTATTCCGCTGCGAAGCATTCCCTTCTGGGTTTTGCCCCAATTGGGGTAGTCCGGCGAAATCATGCCGCCGAAGAGCGCGCTGTCGCGGTCACGCTCGGCCTCTTGCACGATTCCATGCACGGCCAGCACCTCAGCTTCGACGGTGGCAGCGATAGCATCCAATCGTCTCAGAAAAACATAGCGCACGCCCCAGATGACCACCACCAGTAGCAGCAACAGAACAAGCGACGTCGAGAAACGCCTCAGTCTGCTGCGGCGCTTCGGCGCCCGCGCCTCTACCTTCGGAACTTCCTCTTGGCGCCGGCCCTCCTCATCTTCAAGTGTCCGCCACTCGAGCCCCATGGGGTTGTCCGTAGCCCGTGGTCAGCAACCCACGGCTAGTGCAGGTTCCGCTTTGACCCCTTTAATTCACGGCCCCTGCATTCCGCCTCGTCCGTCACACTAACCCGTAAAACGTTGCTGCGTTGTCATGCAGCAACTTGCGCTGGTCGGTCTCGCTGCGGTCGGCGATGATCTCTTTCAGCGCCTCCACCCAACCACGGTAGGTAGAGTCTGCACCGAGCAAGCAGACCGGCCAGTCGCCGCCGAAGACGACGCGGTCCGGGCCGAAGCTGTTGAGGCAGTGGTTGACGGCCGGCGCCAGGTCTGCGGCGGTCCAGCCGGGGCGGGTGCGGGCGATGATCCCGGAGATTTTGCAGATCGTGTTTGGCAGTGCGGCCAGCGCGTCAATGCCGTCTTTCCACTGCTGCCGGTCATGCCAGTAGGGGTCATCGGTGTCGGTATGGTCGGCTATCGTCAGGTTGGAGTCCGCCTGCCCTGCGTCATCCGTTCCCCCGCTGCCGGGCAGGTCGCCGCTGATCAGATACGGGTCGCCGTTGCCGCAGTGATCGACCACAAAGCGGGTCTCCGGGCACGCCTGCGCCAACTTGACGCCGTCGCCCAACTCCGATGGCCGCATGCACAGGTCAAAGCAGAGCCCCAACTCGCCCAGCAGCCGCACATTCTCCTCAAACTGGGGCGCTAGACAGGTGCCTTGCGGCGTGCCCGGCCCGTGCAGCACCTGGCGTACGCCCTTGATCACCGGGTTGCCGGCAAAGCGCCGAATGTAATCGGCGAAGTCGGCGGAGGTCACGCTGCCGCCGATCACCGCGCCGACCGTCGGGTTGTCCTCCGCCGCGCAAAGCTCGATCAGATGCTCCGCTTCGGCGACCTTCTGCGCCGCGGTTACGTCCACCTCCATGTAGACCGTTTTGACGACGTTCAGCCCAGCGGTCGCGGCCAGGTAATCGCTGGTTACGTAGTTGCGGTTCAACGTCGGCGCGCTTTCCAGCCAGGGCATATCAAGCCGGCTCAGGTCCCACAGATGTTGATGCGTGTCGATAATTGGTAGCATGGGAACCGCCTTTGTCAGAGATTGAAACGTTAAGAGTGAGGAATAAGGCCGGGATAGACTCTCTCTCCCCGGCCTCTTTACTCTCTTCTCGTTGTATTGGGATTACGCCGCCAGCAGCTGCTCCGCATTTTCGACCTGCCACTGCAGCTGCAGCTCGGTCGTCTCGTGCGGTTTGAACTGTCGCGCCACCGATGCGATAGAGACGCCGCCCAGCAGCTCGATTTCGTCCAGGTCGGCAGTGCCCATGCCCTGGTCGTGGCCGTAGCGCAGGAAGCCCAGCTCCATCGGCTCGAAGCCCATCGTCTTGGCGATGACCGCGTCGGCTGCGAAGATATCAGTGCCCGCCGCGGCGATGCCGAAATCCAGTCCGTCGGTGCCGCCGGGGCCGTTCCCCTGCAGGCCGCGTGCGCCGTCAAAAACGGCGACATCGGGGGTCATGAAACGGGCCAGCCGGATCAGGTTGATGCTCATGGCGCGCGACTCATCGGGGACGCGGCGTTCGGCATGGGTGTTGAAGCCGTGCATCTTCACCCGGTCCTGCCGGTAGATGGTGCCCATGATCATGTTCTTCAGCGCCAGTGTGACCACGCAGGTGTCATGCGTCTTGGGAATCGCGAGCGAAATCGTGCAGGGGCAATCCAGGACCGTGCGGGGCATACGCACGATGGTCTCGCTGCCGTCGGCCAGCACGATCGGCGTCGACTCCCATTCGGTCTCCCGGTGCAGGTCCATCAGGCGCAGCGGGATCGAGTATTCCTCTTCCAGCGCGTGGTAGCCGAAGTTGCGGTAGGCGTCCCACGTGTCCTGGGCGCCAGCCTCGGCGATGAGGACTTCACGCGGCGGATTGGGCGTCGTGAGCAGGAAGTCGAGGACGCCGCGCAGCGCGTCGGCGTGGCTGGAGGCGAGCTGGTTCTCGCTGCTGAGAAAGTTCGGTTTGAGCATCACCTGCTCGGCCAGGCGGGATTCCACATCGGCCCGCACCAGGTCCAGCGCGTTGAAGACGTTTGTGCGGCGATCCCCGCCGTTGACGAGACTGACTCGTGCTTTGGACATCGTAGCCTCCTTGAGAAAGGTCAGAGGTGATTGGTGGTGTAAAGGGGGACACCTGTGGAGAGAAGACTTGTTGTTCACAAGACGCAGTGGGGTATCCCGGTGATGAGTGTACTCGTGGTTTACCGCTGTGTCAACCGTTGCCCCAAAGGATTGTATGCCCTGTGTGCTGGCATGTTTTTGACAGCGCCTGGCCACTCTATTGGAAACGTGAGCTAAGAGGTAGGACAGAAACGGTTCACCATGCACGCGAAGGACAGACCACTGCCAGGCCGGCGAAAGTGATGGCCCGCTGGCCTGCCGTATCCAGACCGATGCAGTGAGTCCTTCGTTAGCGGTAGTCTGAGCACGCGGGCAATCCTAAGGGAATAGGTTTGACAAGAGCCGCTTCTTTGCCTACTGTATCGACACGACTGATGCAGTAGGGAGTGTAAGGTATTGAGCAGACGCACAAGACTTCGCCAACGAATTCTCGAAGGCCGCTCTGATGCGAATATCCGATTTGACGAGTTGCTCGCCCTGTTGTTGAGATTGGGATTCGTCGAACGCGTACGGGGAAGTCATCATATCTTCAGAAAAGAAGGGGTGACCGAAAGACTGAATCTGCAACGCGACGGCAGCAAAGCCAAGCCCTATCAAGTCAGACAGGTTCGCCAGGTCATACTGAAGTACCAGTTGGAGGAGGAGTGATGTACAAGTACGAGGTCATAATTTACTGGAGCAATGCTGACGACACATTCGTGGCGGAGGCGCCAGAGCTTCCCGGATGCATGGCACACGGCGATACGCAGGAAATTGCGCTTCAGAACATCAACGAGGCGATGGCACTCTGGATCGACACCGCGCGGGAGTTTGGCGATCCTGTACCGGAACCCAAGGGGGAGCGCCTGATGCTGGCATAGGCCGGTGATTTCGGTCTATCCTATTCCCCGGGTTTGGCCCTCAGTTTTCTGTAATTGCAAACGCATACGAATATGCCCGCGATACAGAGCTCTGCTAGGAGACACAGAATGGACAATCTGGAAGCCAGGCTGGATCAACTCGAAGAAGACGGCTTTATCACCGTCGAGAATGCACTCACGCCGGAAGAGACCCAGCACGTCCGCCAGCGCATCAACCATGCGCGCACGATGGGCTGGGAAGAGGGGCTGAACGACGTCGGCAATATGTGGTTCGATTCGCTCCTGGACCGTGAGCCGGACACCTATGCACCCCTTGTCGGCCATCCCAGCATCCGCCCGATTCTGGAAGGGATGATGGGGCGGCAGTGCCAGCTGCGCAGCTTCCGCGCGCACATCAACCCGGGCCCTTATCTGCAGGAATGGCATCTCGATTTTTACGGCTACTGGCAGGAAAAACACGATCTCGGCCACGGCCGTCTTGTCGTGCAGCCGGTCGGCATCAACACCACCTTCTACTTTCAGGACAATGGCCCGGATCTGGCCCACCTGAAGTTTGTCAAAGACGGGCACAAGATAGAGCCGCCCCACCTCGACCCGATGGACCGGCCCAAGTTCGAGGCCTGGTGCGAAGCGCAGGAGCACGTCATCCTCTATCCCAAGGCGGGCGACTGCGTCATCTTCATCAACCATATCCCCCACCAGGGCGCCAAGCACCAGGAACACATTGAGCGCAGCAACGTCGTCTGCCACTTCCAGGTGACGCCGATGTATGAGGGGATCTGGCACGTGTCGCAGCCACGCGGGTACGATGGGACGTTTCCGTTTGCGGAGGAGCGCAGGCCGTGGTCGAAGGGGTAGCGGCGGCCGGTATAGACGCAAGCAGTGCCGGTGCAGTCCCGCTTTCTGTAGCAACTTTGCGCGACGATGCTTGGCCCTCCTGCAGTTGGGCGCTACCATCATCTGGCTAGGCTGAAGCAAAGCGTAGAAGAGCCGACTAAGAATCCAAACCCAAGGCGGTCGGATGATTGGTGAGAAGCCGCGGTTAAAGCTCACGTACGCGGACTACCTTACTACACCTGAAGACAAGCGCTGCGAACTTCTGAACGGCGAATTATTTGCGACTCCTGCACCCAACGAAGCGCACCAGAGAACGCAGGCAGAATTGGGTTATTATCTGATGGCCTTTGTGAAGGCCAAAGGTCTGGGGCGCATCTATTACTCCCCCACGGATGTCGTCCTTTCGGATATCGACGTGGTCCAGCCTGACCTCTTGTTCGTCTCCACTGAGAGAACGCACATCATCACCCCTGATAACATACAGGGGGCTCCTGACCTCGTGGTTGAAATTCTCTCCCCCTCCACAGCCGAGCGGGACAGAGGGTACAAGCGTGCGCTCTACGCGCAACACGGCGTTAAGGAGTACTGGGTAGTGGGCACAGACGCCGGCGCCATCACAGTTCTGTTGCTGGGCGACGAAGGCTATGAGGTCGTTGACACTTTCGGCGAAGGCGATACGCTGACTTCGCCCACACTTGCCGGGTTCAGTCTGCAAGTGGACGAGATATTTGGGTCGTAGTCACGACACATCCCCTTAGGCCACCTCTCCATGAAAATAACCGACATCCGCGCCGTCTATCCCAACTACCGCCAACCGCTGGGCGGCTGGCGTCCCTACCTCTGGCAGATCGTTGTGCGCGTGGAGACTGACGTCGGCGTCACAGGCTACGGTTATGGCGGCGGCGGTGTGGCCGCGGTCGAGGTCGTCAACCGCCACCTGCGCGAGCTGCTGCTGGACGAGAGTTGCGACAGCCCTGCTGACATCGAACGCCTGTGGGATAAGCTGTACGAAGCCTCGATCCCATACGGGCGCGGCGGCATCGCCATCATGGCGCTGAGCGGCGTCGATATCGCTCTGTGGGATCTCCTCGGTAGGGCCGAGCGGCAGCCGGTCTACGCGCTGCTGGGGGGCGCGTCCGCGCCACGCATTCGCGCCTATGCCTCCGGCGACGATGCCGAATGGTTCGCGGAGAGCGGGTTCACCGCCCACAAGGTGCCCTTTGGCCGACCGACAGACAGCGGCACTTTCGAACGCGCCGCGGCCGCGGCGGAAGAGTCCCGCCGCCATCTGGGCGCGGACGCGCTGCTCATGTTCGACTGCTACATGGCCTGGGATGCGGACACTACGCGCAAGATGGCGCGCACGCTGGCGCCTTATGACATCTACTGGTTCGAGGACGTGCTGACGCCGGATGACCTGGACGGGCTGGCGGCGCTACGGCCGCAGATCAAGCCGATCCAGCTGGCCGGGGGCGAGCACGACTTCACCCATTACCGCTTCGCCGACATCGCCCGGGCCGGCGCGCTCGACATCTGGCAGCCGGATGTGACCTGGTGCGGGGGCGTCACCGCCACGCGGCGCATCGTCGAGCAGGCGCAAGAGGCCGGCGCCACCGTAATCCTGCACCGCGGCGGCGAGCCGTGGGGTCTTCATGTTATCGCGGGAACGGAGTGTGTAGAGTTGGGTGAACTGGTGCTGGGCAACCGGAACAGGTCGCATGAGGAGTTGTGGCTGGACGCGCCGCAGCCTATCGACGGGTACCTGACCCCCAGTGACGCGCCCGGCTTTGGTCTGCGTCTGAACGAAGCGCTTTTGGACTGAGCGCCGCGCCTACACCAGATACGGGATCGTCATCGGCCCTTCCGGCAGCACCGCGACGGGCGCGTCAGCCCCCAGATCCGCAACGGACGTACGGATGTGTTCGTTCAGGTCGGCGACCGGTGTGAGACCGGCGCGGGACACGGCGTCCGGCTCCAACTCGCTGTAAATCGCCACCTGCGCCCGCAGCGCCACCTCGGCGAACTTCTGCACCTGCCACTGATCCAGCATGTGAAAACCGGGACGGAAGATCGTCTCCAGCATCGCCTGCGGCGAACTGTGCTCGTAGAGCAGCTTGGTAAAGTTGCCGTGCGCGGGGAAGCCGTCGTTGCAGCGCGCGGCCACGATCATCTCGCCGTCGTCCTCGATGATCTCGGCGGCGGCGCACATCCCTTTCACCGACTGATAGAGGTTCTGGTCGAGGGGAAAGCCGCTGTTGGTGGTGATCACGAGTGGGAAGCTGCGGTTGACGGCAGCCATCGCCGTCTCCTTTGCGTAACGGCATCCCTCTTCGTGCGCGGTGATGACGTCGCCGCAGAAAAAACGGGTGATCTGCCGCTTGTGATTGAGCGTGACATTCACCAGGAAATCGACCGGCAGGACGGACCCGTTGGCCCGGATCTGATCCTGGGTCGGATTGCCCTCGAGCACGCCCCACTTGCTCTGCGGATGGCCGATCATCTCGGCGCGGTGATAGTGCAGAATCGAGGCCAGGTCGGCCACGCCGGGGAAGACGGCCTTATAGCCCCCTGAAAAGCCGGCCATGAAGTGCGGCTCGATGAAGCCGACGAGGATACGCCGGTCGGCCTCCGCGTACTCCCGGTTCATCATCAGCGGGCCGCGCCCGTCCTGCCCAGGCCGCACGACGGCCATACTCTCTTCTTCGTAAGCGTTGTGGTTGACCACCCGCAGCCGCCGGTAGACCGCCTTCCCCACGATCTGCTCAAGCTCCTCTGCCGTGTTGGGCCGGTGCGTTCCCGTGCCGACGACAATGGTGACATTCTCTTCGGGCACATGCGCCAGCGCCGCCAATATCCATGGCAGCAACCGGTCCGAAGGCAAGGGGCGGGTGCCGTCGGCGATGACGATCGCAACACGCTCGTGCGCGGCTACCGCCTCCGCCAGGGGGCGCGCGCCGTTGGGCCGCCGCACCGCGTCCTGGAACGCTGCCTGCTCGTCCGGAAGTCCTTCGACAAAGCGCGGACGGATGATCGTCGCGTTTTCGGTGGGCAGCTCGGCTGTCAGCCCGTCTTGGCCGTATTGGAGATGGATTTGCATTGTCAGCACCCGTTCAGTTTTACAGTTATCGATGGCCACATTGGCGTGGATGGTGAGTAGCCTTGCTTCTATCCGCTAATCACGAACCACTGATGTTCATCTCCGCTATGAGTAGCGTAGAATCTGCTTCTCGTGTATTCTAGCCTTCTAACGACAGAGCGGCAAGAGATGACGAATTGACCGCTAGAATCTCACATATGACAGGTCCGCGCGCGATGACAAACCTGAACCAATATCCGCACTCAGTTATCGAACAGGATGGAACGACCTACGCGCTGGCACGCGACGGCAGGGACAAGAAGCTCTGCGTGCAGGGCGATACCGCCGGCTTCAGCGGCGAAACAACGAACGGGACGCTGGTCTGCCCGCTGACCGCGGGGAACGCGGCCGCGCTGCGCGACCGCCTGGCCTGGTTGAATCCCGTGCCGCTGGGTGTCGAGACCTCCTTTGGTTTCGGTGACCGGTTGGGCGCGGCCACGCCCGGCCACATCCGTTCGGTCCAGGGCACCGGCATCGCGCCGATCTTCGCGCAGCAGTCGGTGCGCGAGAACGACCGCATCGGGCGTACGCCGCAGGAGGTGGTGGACGACGCCATGTGGGGCGTGGTGCAGATGGGCTGGCGCGATCCGTGGGGCGCAGACGCCGACCATGTGAAACTGGTCAGCGATCTGCCCGCGTTTGTCGCCGCCGGCTACACTTTCTACACGATCGACCCCAGCGACCACGTCGACAATGAAGCCGAGACCGATACGCTGCCTGCCCTGCGCGCCAAGGTCGAAGCCCTACCCTGGACGCGGCTCGAAACCGACCTGGACGCGCTGCGCGCCGACTATCTTGCCGCCCCCATCGAACTGGCGGGACTGACGCTGACCTTCAGTGAAGAGAGCCTGCTGCGGGCGCTGGCGAAGTACGGTCGCGCCATCGTTCATACGCTGGATATCGCGGCCGCGCTCGATCAACAGATGGGCGGCACACGCTATGATCTGGAAATGTCGGTGGACGAGACCGAGACACCGACATCGATCTATGAGCACTACTTCATGGCGCACGAACTGTTGCGGCGAGACCTGCCGGTCGTCAGCCTTGCGCCCCGCTTTGTCGGCAAGTTTCAGAAGGGCGTCGACTATATCGGCGACACCGCCCCGTTCGAAACGGAGTTGGTCAAGCACGCCGCTATTCTGAAGCATTTCGACGCCTACAAACTCAGCGTCCACACCGGCTCCGACAAGTTCAGCATCTACCCGCTGGTCGCCAAGTACGCCGAGGACCGGGTGCATGTCAAGACCGCCGGCACCAGCTATCTGGAGGCGCTGCGCGTCATCGCCGACCTTGACACATCCCTCTTCCGCCAGATTCTCGACCACTCGCGCGCCCGCTTCGAGACCGATCGCAAAACCTACTTTCTCGACTGCCAGCCGGACAAGGTGCCCGCCAACGCCGACCTGTCCGACGCAGACCTGCCGGGACTGCTCGAACAGTTCGACGCCCGCCAGTTGCTGCACGTGACATTCGGCTCCAATCTGGACCGCTTCGGCCGGCAGATTCACGGCCTGATCGCCGACAACGAGGAAGCCTACGCAAAGGTGCTGAACACCCACTTCACCCGCCATCTGACGCCCTTTGCCAACGGCACCGCGGCGTGAGACTGGTGAAAAGCATCGCCCAAGGAGAAATCAATGGCAGCCATACAGGAAAAGCCATCCCTGCTCGAACAGGATAGACGACAGCTCCACCCCCTGCATCACCCTTCCCAATCCGAGAATCCGATCATTGTCGAGCGTGCCGAGGGTGTCTGGCTCCACACCACCGACGGCCGCAAGATCCTGGATGCCATGGCCGGCCTGTGGAATGTGAATGTAGGCTATGGCCGCACTGAGCTGGCAGAGGCCGCCTACGCGCAGATGCAAGATCTGGCCTACACCTCCAACTTCGCCGGCATGACCAACCTGCCCGCCAGCGAACTGGCCTACAAGCTTTCCGGCTACGCTTATCCCAGCCTCAAGACGACCTTCTTCACCTGCGGCGGCTCTGAGTCCAACGACACCGCCTTCAAGACCGCACGCTATTTCTGGAAGCGGGAGGGGCAACCGGACAAGGTCAAGATCATCTCCCGCCGCGAGTCCTATCACGGGATCACGCTCGCCACCACCAGCGCGACCAGCGTACCCCGCTACCACAAGATGTTTGGCCCGCTGGTGCCCAACTTCCTCTACTGCCACGCGCCCCATCCATATCGCTACGAAGGCGACCTACGGGAGGGCGAGACGGTCGGCGAGGCTGCGGCGCGTGATCTGGAGGAGACGATTCTGCGTGAAGGGCCGGAGACGGTGGCCGCGTTGATCGCCGAGCCGGTGCAAGGTGTCGGCGGCGTTTTCGTGCCGCCGGAGGACTACTTCCCGCGCGTGCGCGCCATCTGCGACCGGTACGATGTCCTGCTGATCGCAGACGAGGTGATCTGCGGCTTCGGGCGCACCGGCGAGATGTTCGCGCTCAACCGCTACGGCATCGAACCGGATATCCTGGCCTTCGCCAAAGGCATCACCAGCGGCTACCTGCCGTTGGGCGGCATCCAGATCAACGACCGCATTCTCGACGCCATGAACAGCGCGCCGCAGGATGAGGCCTGGCTGCACGGCTTCACCTACTCCGGCCACGCTGCCTCCTGCGCGGTCGGCCTGCGCAACATCGCCATTCTTGAGGATGAGAAGCTGGCCGAACGTTCAGCGGAGATGGGCGAGCGGTTGCGCAGCGGACTAGCCAAGTTGAGCGAATTCGGTAACGTGGGCGATGTGCGCGGTCTGGGGCTCCTGTGCGCCGTCGAATTCATCAAGGACCAGGAGACCAAAGAGCCGGACAATGAACTGGCGATGAGCCTGCAGAATGCGACCGCGGCGCGCGGGGTGCGCACGCGCGCCCTGAACGGCAGCCTGGCCTTCTCGCCGCCGCTGGTCATCAGTGAAGACGAGGTCGATCAGATCGTCGACGCCATCGGCGCCGCGCTCGACTCGATGTCCGAGTAGTGATGAAATCTCGTCTCAGTAGAGGACAGGACAAATGCATCCCCGAACTAACGAAGGTACGGGAATATGCCAACGTCCTGCATCTGCGCGGCGAGGCCTATCAGGAGCAGATGTGGGGCTGGCCTGTCCATTATGAGCCGGAGTTGATCGAGGAAAACGCGCTGTTTGAACTGCCGGATGCAGACAATGGCATGAAGCGGGAACGCCGCCGCCACGACAGCCCTGCCAGTTTCACCGTCGGCGAAAGCGGCATCTGGTTTTTCTCGCTGCTCTGGGAAAACGGACACGACGCCGAACCGGTTGAATTTCTGGATGTCGCGCCCGTCGAAGAAGCGAGCTTCGATGTAGCTTCCTCAGCAGGAGTCGCCACGTCCTAACCGGCGTGCTGCTCCTTCTTCGCCTATGGACAGAATGCGAGAAAAAACTGTGGCGTGCGGTGAGATGGAATCATGAAAAGCCTGGAGGAGATTCGCACAATCTTGCGTTCTCATCAGCCCGAATTGAAAAAGCGTTACCACGTGGAAGAGATCGCTCTCTTTGGCTCCTATGCCCGCGGCGAGCAGACGGAGGCTAGCGACCTGGACATTCTGGTCACGTTGAGCGCACCATTGGGCTGGGAGTTCGTCGATCTCCACGATTATCTGACTGAATTGCTGGAGACCAACGTTGAACTGCTCACGCGTGGCGCTATCGACAGAAAGCCTCTACTCCGCCACTTTATTGAAAAAGACCTGATTCGTGTCTGAACAGTACAGTCATCTTTCCCACTGCCCTGGAGATCTCATATGTCATCCGAAAACGCCCCGACCCTGATCGGCTCTTCCCCCTATTTCTTTATTCGCGACCTGGCTGCATCACTCGACTACTACTGTGACGTGCTCGGTTTCAGGCGGCCCCACCTGTGGGGCGTACCGCCGACATTCGCCATGCCCGACCGCGACGGCTTCATCTTCATGCTGAAACAGGTCGAGGATGTCAGCACGATCACGCCCAACGAGACCCGGGGCGGCCTCTGGGACGCTTATGTCTGGGTTCGCAATGTGAAGGGGCTCTTTGCCGAGTTCGAGGCCAATGGCGCCGAGTTCGCTTACGAGCTTACGCACCAGCACGAATACGACAACCTAGAGTTCGCCATACGTGATCCCGACGGTTATGTGATCGCTTTCGGACAAGGCGTTGAGGACGAGGAATGACCACAACAACGACGACGGACCGCAGCGTCAACGGGGATACCGGCTCGCGCCGCTTCTCCATCCTCGCGGGGCGCGACATCAACCGCGAGACCTACGTCGAAGAGTGGGCCGAGGCCGGGCTGACCGTCGCCGACAGTCCCTATGACCCGCAGCCCTCTCTGCGCATCGTCGACGGCGAGGTCGTGGAGATGGACGGGAAGGAGCGGGCTGACTTCGATGCGCTCGACCGCTTCATCGCTGACCACGCCCTCGACCTGGCGGTGGCCGAAGAGGCGATGGCGACCCCCTCGCACCAGATCGCGCGCATGCTGGTCGATATCAACGTGCCGCAGCCCACCATCCGCCGCCTGGCTGACGGCTGCACGCCGGCCAAGCTGTGCGAGATCGTGCGTCACATGAACGTGCTCGAGATGATGATGGGCCTCGGCAAGATGCGGGTGCGCAAGACTCCGGCCAACCAGGCCCACGTCACCAACTGGCGCGAAAACCCGGCTTTGCTGGCCGCGGACGCGGCTGAAGCGGCGCTGCGGGGCTTTGCCGAGATCGAGACGACGGTGCGCGTCGCGCGCGCCGCGCCGCTCAACGCGCTCGCGATTCTCGTCGGTTCGCAGACCAGCCGCGGCGGTGTGCTCACCCAGTGCGCGGTCGAGGAGGCGTTCGGCCTGCGCCTGGGCATCAAAGGGCTGACCTCCTACGCCGAGACACTTTCGGTCTACGGCACCGAGCGCTCCTTTGTCGACGGCGACGACACGCCCTGGTCAAAAACCTTTCTGGCCTCCGCCTACGCCAGCCGCGGCATCAAAATACGCTTCACGTCCGGCACCGGTTCCGAAGCGCTGATGGGCTACGCCGAGCAGTGTTCGATGCTGTATCTGGAGGCCCGCTGCCTGCTGGTGACAAAGGGCGCCGGCAGCCAGGGCGTGCAGAATGGCTCCATCTCCTGCATCGCGCTGCCGGAGGCGCTGCCCGGCGGTGTGCGCGGGGTGCTGGCCGAGAACCTGCTGGCGTCGATGCTGGGGTTGGAATGCGCGTCCGGCAACGACGCGCTCGCCTCGCACTCGGACCTGCGCAAGACGGCCAAACTGATGCTGCAGATGATCCCCGGCACCGATTTCATTTGCTCCGGCTACAGCGCCATTCCCAAGCAGGACAATATGTTCGGCGGCGGCAACTTCGACGCCGAGGATTTCGATGACTGGACCGTCATCCAGCGCGATATGCAGGTGAACGGCGGAATCCGCCCGGTTCGCGAGGCCGATGCCGTGGCAGCCCGCCGGCAGGCCGCGCAGGCGCTGCAGGCGATCTACGCCGAGCTGGAATTCCCGCCGATCGGGGACGAGGAGGTGGAGGCGGCCGCGCTCGCCCACAGCAGCGAGGATATGCCCGAACGCGACATGGTGGCCGACCTCGCCGCGGCCGATCGCTTCCTGGAGGGTACGGCCAATCTGTCCGATGTGGTGCGTGCGCTGCACCGCAGCGGCTTTGAACAGGCGGCCGCAAACTTGCTCGAGATGGGCCGTCAGCGCGTGGCGGGGGACTATCTGCAGCCGTCGGCCATATTCGAAGACGGTTTCTCCGTGATCAGCGCGGTCAACGACCGCAATGACTACACCGGCCCCGGCACCGGCTATCGCCTCGAAGGGGAGACTTGGGACGCGCTGCAGCGCATTCCGCAGCAGAAGTCGCCGCGCGACTTTATCGACGCGCAGGTGGGGGAGCCGCTACCCAACCTGGCCGAGATCAGCACAGCCAAAGTGGGCGCCTCCGCCAACGAAATCGTTGTCGCGGTGGGGCCGGCTTATGGCCGCTCGTTGGTGAAGACGATTGGCGAGCTGGACCATGAAGAGGTGCTGGAAGCTCTGCTCACCGGTGTGGCGGAGGAGGCGTTCTACGGCCGCGTCGTGCGGGTCTATCATAGCGCCGACTGCGCCGCTATCGGCCATGCGGGCGCGCGTCTGAGCGGCTCCGGCATTGCCGTCGGCCTCCAGAGCCGCGGCACCACCGTCATCCAGAAGCGCGGACTGGCGCCGCTCAACAACCTGGAACTGTTCCCGCAGTCGCCCAGCCTGACGTTGGAGATCTACCAGGCGATCGGACGCAACGCGGCCCGCTATGCCAAGGGGCTGAGCCCCCTGCCCGTCGGCGTCAAGGTCGACAACGGTGCCCGCCTGCGCCTGATCGTCAAGACGGCCCTGCTGCACCGTCGCGAGATCGAAGATATCGCGGAGAAAGCCCCCCAGGAACTCTACTTCCGCTGGGAGCCGGATGTGTAGGGGCGAGGAGTGAGTGAAGAGGAGTGAGTGAACTGCTCGTTCCTCGACTTTGAGCGCAAGGAATCAGCAAGATGACAGACGAAAGGAAAGAGGAGAGAGAAGACGCCTCTCACGCCTCGAATGGGGATTATCCCCTCTACACCAACCGCAGCGACACGCTCGCCGCGGCCAGCGGGCGGCCCTTGCGCGACCTCTCGCTGCAGAAGACGCTGACCGAAGATATCTCTTCCGAAGATTACAGCATCAGCGCGGAGACGCTGCGGGCCCAGGCCGAAATCGCCCGCGACGCCGGCTACCCGCAGTTGGCGCAAAACCTGGAACGGGCCTCCGAGTTGACCGCCGTTCCCAACGAAACGCTCCTGGAGATGTACGAGATGCTGCGGCCCGGACGCTGCAGCTTCGAGGAGTACGAGGCGCTGGCGCAGCGCCTGCGCGATGAGTTCAACGCCGCCGCCACCGCCGCCTTTGTCGAGGAGGCCGCCGCCGTCTACCGGGAACGCGGCCTGCTACGCCGGGAGCTGGAGTGATTGAAGGGCGGTTTTTAGTAAGTCAGTTTTTAGTTTTTAGGTAACTACTAAGCCACAGCAGTTGACCAGCCAGTCAACCTTGGAACCATTCAGGCGCTTGGTGACGCAACCGGTGTACAGCCGCCGCCATGCTCGCCAGCCGACATGTTGGGAAGAATGCACACGGTCGGTGAGGGATGGTTTTGGAGGGGGGCGTTGCGGGGGCGCAGCCCCTGCACAAGGGAGGGCCGAAGGCCCGACCGCCCAAAAAACAGAGAATGAGGAGAGAGTAAACACCTTCCCTCATCTCATTCAGGTTCGCAAATCAGTTGTGGCTGAGTCGTTACGCTTTTAGTGGCTGCGGCAACCTCGAAGGCCAGGTATCATTTGAGACCAGTAATCGGGTATTCATAATCATGTACACCAACGACCCGCCGCAGGGCTTCTTGACCGGCCTCTGGTATATCCTGGGCGGCCAGCGTAAATTTGTGGTCCTGTCCGTCCTCAGCGGGCTGCTCTTCTCCGCGACGAGCCTGGTCCCGCCGCTGCTGGTGCGGCGCCTGATCCTGTGGATCACCGACGGCGGCGGCTCCACGTCCGGCCTGCTGGCGATGACCGCCGTGTTGGGGATCGTCTATGTGCTGCGCGGTGTCGGCCGCTACTTCTACGGCCAGTTCTCGCACGTGGCCGCCTACGGCGTCACCACCAGCCTGATGGCGCGTGTCTATCGCCATCTGCAGCAGCTCTCCCACAGTTTCTACAACCGGCAGCGCACCGGCGCCCTGATCGTGCGCTCCATCAACGACATCGAAACGCTGGAGGACTTCGTCGCTCACGGCGTGCCCGAACTGGTGATGGCGACCGTCATTCCGATCGCGATGTGGTGTGTCCTGTTCTGGATACATCCCCTGCTGGCCCTGCTGGTGGTGCTGCCGCTGCCGATTGGCGGCTATGTCATTTACCGCTTCACCAGGCAGATTCGCGGCATATGGCGCCAGGTGCGGGCCGGCATCTCCGAGCTGGTGGCCCAGGTGCAAGACAGCTTTTCCGGCATCACCGAGATCAAGTCTTTTGGCCGGGAGAAGTCGCAGGCCGATCAGGTCGCGCAGTCGGCCGCCGACTACCGGGACAGGATATGCGCCGCCACCAGGATTTCGCTACTGCCCTCGTCGATCGTCGAGTTTTCCGGCGGCTTGGGCGTGATCGTAGCCGTGTGGGTGGGCGGAAGCCTTGCCCTGTCCGAATCGTTGAATGTCGCCGACCTCTTCGTCTTCATCGCCTACCTGGTCTATATCTACCAGCCATTCCTCAAGCTGGCGGACATCAGCGACACATTGCACCGGGCCGGCGCAAGCCAGGAGCGCATCTTCGAACTGCTGGCCGTGCAACCGGATATCAGCAGTCCGCCGGACGCGGTCAAGCCGCAAATTTCCCGCTGGGACGTTGCCTTCCACGATGTCTCCTTTGGCTATCAGTCGGAAGAGGTGGTGCTGAGCGATATCGATTTCGAGATCGGCGCCGGCGAGATGGTGGCGCTGGTGGGGGCGACCGGGGCCGGCAAGACGACCGTCAGCCGCCTTATTCCCCGCTTCTATGATCCCCAGGACGGGCGGATTAGCGTCGGCGGTCACGACCTGCGCAGCCTCGACCTGGAGTTCCTGCGCGCCAATGTGGCCTCGGTCATGCAGGATGTCTTCCTCTTCCACGGGACCGTGCGCCAGAATATCGCCTTCGGCCGCCCTGAGGCGACGGTCGATGAGATCGTGCAGGCGGCGCAGGCGGCCAACGCGCACGAGTTCATCGTCGAACTCCCTGATGGCTACAACACCGTTATCGGCGAGCGCGGTGTGCGCCTGTCCGGCGGGCAGAAGCAGCGCATCTCGATCGCACGCGCCCTGTTGAAAGACGCGCCGATCCTGATCCTGGACGAGGCCACCTCCTCGGTGGACACCGAGACCGAGTGGCAGATCCAGCAGGCGCTGAACCGCCTCACCCGCAACCGCACCACGCTGGTGATCGCCCACCGCCTCTCGACCATCCGCCACGCCGACAAGATCGTCGTGCTGGGCGATGGGCGCATTATCGAAACCGGCGCGCACGACGAACTGATGGCGCGCGGTGGACGCTACGCCAAGATGGTTGAGACGCAGAGCGTGGCCCGCTCCTGGGAACTGAGCCGGCAGCCGGAACTGCAGCCGGTCGGCGATTAGTGGGCGGCGCTTGACTCTTGGTAGGCCTTCATACGCCTACGATGATTTGAGATCCAACATTCGGAAGGATCAAAAGGAGAGGTGGCTATGGGGTCTGCACTGGAAGACAAACTGGAAATGGCGTTGGCCGGCCTGAACCGCGTTCGCCTGGGCGAGGTGAATACGCCGCTGGAGCATCTGCCGCGTTTCAGCGCCGCGCTGGGCGGCCCGCAGGTCTATATCAAACGGGACGATTTGACCGGGCTTGCTTTCGGCGGCAACAAGACCCGCATGCTCGAGTACAGCCTGGCGGTCGGGGTGGAGCGCGGCGCGGATACGATCGTCTTCGGCGCGGCGGTGCAGTCCAACTACTGCCGCCAGTTGGCCGCGGCCTGCGCCAAGCTGGGCATCACGCTGCACCTTATCCTGCGGTCGGAACGGGAGATCGACAAGACCGCCATCACCGGCAACAACCTGCTGCAGCGACTGTTTGGCGCGCATGTGACGGTGATGTCAGACAACGACCGCGACCGCCAGCAGGAGATGATCGCGGCCAAGGCCGAGGCGCTGCGCGCGGCAGGCCACAACGTCTACGTGCCGCGGCAGGCCGATACCATTGACCTGGATGTCATCGCCTACGCCCAGTCGGCGCTTGAAGTGGCGCGCCAGTGCCGCGAGCAGGAGATCGAGCCGGGGCACATGTATGTCTGCGCGGCCGACACGACCCAGGCCGGGCTGGTTCTCGGGTTGAAAGCGGTGGGCAGCCCCATGCAGGTGAAGGGGATCACGCCGTCGGTCCAAGGAGACAACGAAGAGCACATGGCACAGATCGCGAACCAGGCTGCAGAGCGGCTCGATCTGGACGTGACTCTGACCGCGACCGACTTCGACAGCGACGACTCCTTCGTTGGCGAGCGCTACGGCCTCCCCACGCCGGAGGGGCTGGCCTCTCTGCGTCTGCTCGCCCAGACCGAGGGCATCCTCACCGACCCGGTCTACACCAGCAAGGCGCTGGCCGGGCTGGTGGCCCACATCCGCGGCGGCGCACTGCCGGCACAGGAGCCGGTCGTCTTCGTTCACACCGGGGGAACACCGGCGCTCTTTGGCTACACCGACGAGATGGTGGCCGCGTTGGGGTGATGTGAAACCGCAAAATGCAAAGCCCTCGTTGCAGGGGGTGGGACATCGGCGCGCGCGTTATCTCCGAACTCCTCGGTGGCAAGGTCCATATCGAGACGCATTTGGGCGAAATGGCTGGAGGCAGCACAGACTTCAGGCATTGAGCAAGCGTTAAGCACACGTTCCCAGAAGGGAGGCAAGGCGCATGAACGCCGCTAATCCAATTCTGGATCAACCGCAGGACAAGAACGCCCTGACTCTGCTCTTCATGTCCTTGGAAGACGCGCATGAACCGCGCGGCCGGCTGCTTACGGGCGGCTGCCGGCTCGTTCGCGATGACAGCCCTCCTGAAGGGCTGGAAGATGACCTGAACGAATTCGTCCAGGACCTGGCGCTCACCAGCCTCCAGGAGCCCGACGGCGCCATCCACGTCTGGTACAGTCTGCGGCGCAGCCCCGAGCGGTTTCTCGTCGAAAACCTGAGCGCCGAACAGGCCAGCGCACGCAGCCATTCCGAGAGCGATAAGACGTTCAGCATAACTCGCCCGGGTTGGAATCCCTCCAAGCTGAAGTGGCAAGTATGCTATGCTCGCACCCGCGATGGCATCCACTTCGAACGGCCAGACCTGGGCATCGTCGCGGACGCCAAGTCGCCCAATGTGTTGATCGACAATGGCGGCATCTTTTCGGTGATGCGAAACGACGAGGCGACCGATCCCAGTCGCCGCTACGCCATGATCCACACCGGCTGGGGCCCCGCGCACGCCGAAGGTACGTTGCCGGGGCATCATCCTGTCCACAACGCTGGCGCAGCCTTTTCACCGGATGGTCTGCACTGGCAGGAGTGGGAGCACAACCCGGCCTTCCGCGACGGCAACGACGCCTTTTCGGCCATCTATGACCCACGCAGCAAGCAATACCTTTGCTATCAAGCTGTAAAGCGGCCATTCCCGGCGGCGCTTCCGGATAACATCGGGCCCAGCCAGCGCCGCGTGCTGGCGATCCGCAGCAGTGAAGACGGCGCCCACTGGTCGCGCTTGGAGAACTTCATCGAACCGGATAAGGATGATCCGCCGGATCTCGAGTTCTACATGTTTACCGTGTTCCCCTACCGTGATCGCTTTGTCGGCCTTATGCGCAACTATGCCCGCAGCCCGCTTATGTTTGGCGAACACGGGCCTCATATCTCCTATGAATGGTGGGTGAGTCACGATGGGCGGCGCTGGCAGCGCCCCGCGCGCGAGATGCACGCGGGGGTGTTTACCACCTGCACGCCCTTTGTCGTCGATGGCCGCCTATGCTTCCTCGAGTACAACACGATGCAGCGCTACAGCACGCCGGTCGACCGGATAACGTGGGTGGGGTCGCAGTCGAACGCCGAGTTTTCGTCGCGCCTGTTCAAGGTCCCGCAACGTCCCCTGACGGTCAACCTGGAGAGCGGCACGGGCACGCTGCTACCCGATCAGGCCTACGTGATGGTGGAGGTACGGCAACCGGACGGTCACGCCATCGAGGGCTACGAGCGCGAAAGGTGTGTACTCAGCGAAGTGGATGGCACCGCCCTGCCGCTGCGGTGGGGCGAGAAGGACACGACGGGCCTGGCCGGACGTGACGTCTGCTTGCGCTTCTCCCTGCGCGACGCGCGCATCTACGCTGTGAACGAATCCTGATGCTGTAACAACCGCTCGTTGCCTGCTAATGCCGCCGCCAACTGTGTCATCGAAGCGCACCGGTTGCCCGAATCCGATCCCGTGAAGGGCGGCCCGGCCGGCAGACCGGCTGCCGGTTACCTCTTTGAAACTTCATTCCGCCTGTTTCTCCGTCGCTCCGCCGGTAAAGAAGGGGCCGGGCGTCTCGCCCCGCAACAGCTTCCCCAGATCGTCCAGGAACTCCAGATAGGTGCCCTGCCAGCCAAAGTGATCCCAGAACCAGCCGTCGCATGGCGACCCGACCGTCGCCTCGCCCTTCGGAACGTCGGCGTAACGGGCGCGCATTGCCTCGATCTGCGCCGCTTCCAACCGCCCCAGTTTGTAGTCCAGGTACAGCCCGAAACAGTCCACAAAGATGCGCACGTCGTTTACGTTGGCTTCGAGCAACCCGGCGACGTGGGCAAAGGATGACGGGGCAATCTTGCCTTCCAGCTGCCGCCACGCTGCCAGCACGCCTTCCATGTGGCCGGTGGCCGCACGCTTCTCCGCCATCAGCTCGGCGGCATAGGCGTCGGTCAATGGCATCCGGTTGAAGATGAGCTGGTAGCGCGGATCGTTGCGCAGCGTTTCGCGCTCCTGCTCGGGATAGGCGTCGAGCGGCAACTCCAGCCCGAGGACGTTCTCGCCGACCCGGTCCATCCCTGGATGCAAGAGATCCGTCCACACGCGCCACGGTCCATTGAGCCGCGTATCAAGGTAGTCGTAGCGCGCAACATAACTGTGGCACTGGGTAAAGGCGCTGCGGCTGAACAGCGCGCCGATGGTGGCGGGATAGGTTGCGCGCAGGCCAGGCAGAAACACCGCGGCATCCGCCCCGTACTCCATCGTTAGCCATTCGGACAGGATGTCGTCCGGGTCGAGGTAGGGATTCCAGCACAGCTTGCCGTAGGTGTGCCAGTTGGAGAGGTTGAGCGGATGGTCTACGTACTGGGGATGTACGGCTATGTTGGCGTCGCATCCCTCGTATCCCTTGTCTGCCGCCGTGCGAAAGTCCTCCTGCCAGCGGTGCGCCATCGAGCACGGCAAAAAGTTCATGCCAGCCGAATCGCCCACCAGCGCGACCTGAAGCACATAGGGCGAGCGTTCTGCGGGCCGATTGCCGCAATGGTTCCAGATCGGGTGCGGCGGATAAGGTGGGCGGAAGTCCCAGAAGTTGTGGCAGTGACCGATCCGCACGTTTTCGGGAAAGTCATCGCCCCAGTCGCCATACATTTCCGCCTCGGCCCTGGCATGGGCGGCCTGGTCGGTGCCGGTGAGCCACAGCAGATCGCCGCCGAGGGTGGCTACGGCGTCGCTGACCACGCGTATGCCCGCCAGAACACGCTCGCGCAGGGGAGTCGCAGCGCAGCGGTCGCAATCGTCTTCGTGAGGGCCGGGCGCCTCTTCGCCCGCGCCTCTCAGCCTGAAATTGCGCACCGTCGGCATGGTGACGGCCATACGCGCCACAAAGTCTTGCCACTGTTCGCGGATATGATCTGAGTACGGACACAGCGTCTCATAATGGCCGCTTTCGTCGGGAGAGGTATAGTGGAGCGCGAAACGTATTGAGACGCCAAAGCGATCCATAAACTGCGCGAACCGCTCGACCGGTTCGGCGTGTGAGAGCCAGCGTTCGAACAACGACCCTCCCGACGCGTATTGAGCGAACAGGCTGAGGCTGTTGACACGCATCGCCAGCAGGCGCCGGGCGAAATCCAGGTACTCCGGGATCTCCTCGGGCCGCAGCATTTTGTCATAACTCAGAATGCTGTCGAACGGCAGACACCAGACCATGTTGGATGGCGTCTCCCACATGTCTACGCTGCGCAGAGCAAAATGGGGGCCATCGGTCATCGTCGTGATGGCTCGACCCAGACGGGCGCGGTCGATGCACTCCTGCACGCCATACAACACGCCGCGTCCATCGCCGCCCGTAATGTGCAGCGTTGTGGCGCTCTCCACGTCGATACGGAAGTGCTCCGGCTCCAGGTCGGTCCCGTTTGTGCTCAACAGCGCAGTCACATCGCCCACCTCTGCGCCGATGGCCGGCTTCCTCGCCCCCAGTCTTTCGATCCAGCGTGCCAGTTCGACGGCTGCGGTCTGCACGCGCGGGCCGGCGTCGCGCGCAAGTCGGATCGTATCGATCGTCCCAATCTGCATCTGTGTCATGGCTCGGCTCCCGGTGTGCCCTCCTCGCGCGCGTAGCACGCGAGCAGCGCCTTACTCCCAGATAAATACCGTGCCCGATAGCTCATGCGGGGCGTCGCGCAGGGTGTCGTAGACGCGCCGGGCCTCGGTCACCGGCACAACGTCCTGGAGCAGCGGGGCGATATCGACCAGGTCCCGGCGAATGAGCCGGCACAGATTCGCCAGATCATCGCGGTCATAGCCCGTGTTCTGTCTGATGGTAATCTCGTGCGCTTGGCCCAGATTGAAGGTATAGTTGACGTGAAAGCGGCCGGCGATGAGCAGCAGCCTGCCCCGGCTCTTGAGCGCGCGAATCAACCGGTCCTCCATCCCCTCGACGCCCGCTGCGTCGATGACTGCATCGAAGGCACCGTCGGCGATCTGTGTCTCCCATCCGTCACCGGCAACATCGAACACGTCCTCAGCGGCGCCGATCCGTCGCGCCATTTCCAGCCGGCGCGGGTCGATTTCGCAGACGGCGACGCGCGCGCCCATCACGTTGGCGATCTGAGCCGCCATCTGGCCGATAAACCCCTGGCCGACGACGAGAACGCGCTCGCCCATGCGCAGATCAGCGTGCCGACAGGAGCGCATCGCCACACTGGACATGCCGAACAGCGCGGCCTGCCGGGGGTCGACGTCCTCTGTCAGTTTAATGAGCAACCCATCTTCACGCGCCACCACATATTCCTTGTGGTCGGCATTGATATACAACAGGTCGCCGACGGCCAGCTCCGCAACATCAGGGCCGGTCTCGATCACGCGTCCCACGTGTTGATAGCCCCACCCGGCCGGCAGCGCGTCGTCAGGGTGCGCATAGTTGCCGCCAACCAGGTCGTTGTGCTCGGTCCCGTTCGTGATGCCCGAATAGATCGTCCGGCTCTTGACCTGGTTGCCGGTCGGTCCCTCCGGCGCCGGCCAGTCGCTCACCAGTACCTTCTCGCGTCTCTTGTCGGGCCGGAGTCTCGTCACCAGCGCACGCATACAGCCGTCTCCGGGATAAAGGCCGCGCCTATAATCGTTGCGCTGCCCATTGGATGCCCCGCAACACGGTCTCACCAAAATCGGGGTTTGCCCACGTCAGATTGTCATGCCCCGATTGGAAGCAGAAGACACGCGCACGCCTGTGCATCCTCGCCCAAGCGATGGCTCCCATGCTTTTGGGATGGCTCGCCGTCAACAGAATCTCGCTGTCCTTCCCCGGTTCATCCATCATGTATGTCTCGTCCGCCATCTCCCAGGCATTGCGGCCCCTGGTGATCGGATGTTCAGGATTGGCGATCTCGACGCGCAGCGTCTGCTCGGGATGATGGCCGAAGCTGCGATCCTGGATACCGGCTATCTCACTCCACACCGGCCACTGCGGGTAGGCAAGAATGGCGTGGTGCAGGAGGATGATGCCTTGCTCCGTCTCGCCCAGGTGCTCCAATGCAGTCTTGGGTCTTCCCGCGTACCACGGGCCCCCGTCGTCGACAGGGCCATCCATCAACATCGTGTAAAAGAGAACCACATCGTAGCTGTCGCGCACGTTTGCGCGCGCAGAGGCAAAGTCGTCCATATGCTGGATATAGGCATCGACCCCCGCAAAACCACGGAAAAACCGGTGAAAATTCAGGACGTCATAACCGTGGCCGCCGGTGATCACAGCGCATCTGATCGGATCCTTGGCCGTCTTGTCTGTCCCCATATTTTGCTCCGGCGCTCGCCAGTGAAAAGAAACGCTGGGGACGACGAATCCCTCCGTCCCCAGCGTCCTGGTCGTTCAACAGCGTACAGTCCAGACCGCACGCCGGTCAGTTTGGGCGCGTCGCAGCTACTCTACCACGTTACTTCGCGCGCGACAGAGCGGAGTTGTACGCATCCACAATGTCCAGGGCGCCCATGCTTTCGATCGTGGAGGTAAGCTCGCCCCACGAGTCGTCATTGATTTCGATCTGCCCCTCGATCATCTGCTGGATCGTTTCAAGCAGATAGGTGTCGATCGGGGCGCCGAGACTGGCAGCTACCTCTGCCTCCTCTTCGTTCAATACGATTGAAGGCAGGGGATCACCATAGGAGCCGCTGGGATTGATGAAATTATCGTCAATCCATCTCCACCCGTCCGGGAATTCCGGCGCGGGCCAGTCTGCCATCAGACCCCAGTGCGGTTCAGCCTCTGGCCACCAGACGCGGGCGAGCGAGCCGATGTCATTGATGAACGCGGATTCGTTGGTCATGGCCGGCGGGGACTCGGGAATCGCGCCTGCGCAATAGTGCTTTTCCTTCAGGCTTGGATGGCGCTGAATGGTGTCCGTATAGCACTTGGTCCCGTCGGCGCGATAGGTCCAATCCACGCCCTCTTTGCCCTGGTAGATCAGGAAGCGGCCCTCGGTGCTGAACAGGTAGTCGATCAGCCACACGGCTGCTTCGATCTCTGCCTGGGAGGAGGAGGCCGAGATCACCAAGGGGTTCCCCAGCCAGACATTCGAAGGGGCGGGCCAGAGAATCTTTTCATCGTCGACCGTCAGCGACATGACGGGGTAGAATTTGCCCTGGTCAATGCCCGCATTGCCGACGCACGAATAGAAGTGCCAGCCCGTGTTCTCGAGAATGGCTCCCGCTTCGCAGGTGCCACGCGCCAGCGCCTCCCAATCCGGATCGCTCATGGTCGCATACTCCGGATGCAGGACGCCGTTTTCCCACATCCAATTCATGAACTCGACCGTGCTGCGGAAGCGGTCCATCAGCGGGCCATACTCATATTGCTCGGTGTAGGGGTTGTAGTAAACGGTAAGGTCGGTGCCCAGCCATTTGGCCCAGTTGCCCGTATGGCCCGTGAAGCCGCTGCGGCTGGAGATGACAGGCTTGCCGCCCAGTTGCTCCTTCAGGCACAACATCGCCCCCTGGAGATCCTCCAGCGTCAGGATGGCGTCCCAGTTGCCGTTCCACCTGTCCTCGATGATCCCACACTGCTCGAGCAGATCGGCCCGCAGTTGCAGCCACGGCCTGAGCTGGCGTAACCGTCTGACCTGGGGCACGGCGTAAATGTTGCCGTCGGGCGAGGTCATCAACTTCTGCATATCGGGCTGTCTTTCCATCTCGGCCACGAGATTGGGCATATCGCCAGCCTCGATGTACTGGGTGAGCGAGACGAACAGCCCTTGCGGACCAAACTCGTGCGCAATGTCCATCGGTGTCCCGGTCGAATCGGCCGGCAGGCCTAATTGCATGATGTCCGGCAGATCCCCGGAGGCCAGGGTGGTGGCGATCCGCTCGCCGAGGAACTCGCGCGGGATCTGGCGGAACGCATAATTGAAGCCGGTCCGGTCGGCCAACAGCTGCATCGAGTAGGTCTCAGGCGTGATATCTCCAAAAACACCTTCGGGCGCGATCATCAACTCCAGCTCAAGGGTCTCACTTTCGACGGTCCCGGATGGCTGTGGTACGCAGCTCACCAGGAGAATACTCAAAACAGTGAGCACGCAAGCAATTGAAGGCAGGCTGAATCTCTTCATTTCCATCTCCTCTGCTGTGTATATGGCGAATGACTCTCAGACACTGGAGAGCATAGACTGTAGCCAAAGATCTACTCGATAAAACCACCTCCTTCTCTCGATCCGACCATAACGCGGGCGGGTTTAACCCTTGATTGCGCCGACCAGTGTGCCCTGCACAAAGTACTTTTGAACAAAGGGATATACCAGCAGAATCGGACCCAACGTTACGATGACGGTTGCCATCTTTACCTGCCTGAAAAACGACTTTGCTTGCAAAGTGTCGGCATAATTCCCCTGCACCACCTCCCCTGTGGCTCCCCGTATCAGCATCCGCCGCAGCATGATGGTCAAGGGGAACTTTTCCGAGTTGTTGAGATAGAGCAGCGGATTGAAAAAGTCATTCCAGATCGCGACCGCGACAAACAGGGCGATGGTCGCCAGGATCGGTTTGGACAGGGGCACGATGATCTGCAACAGGATGCGAAAGTCGCTGGCGCCGTCCACGCGGGCGGCGTCCTTAAGCTCGCGCGGTATCATCGAGATATTGGCCCGCACCAGGATGATAAACCAGAAGTTAAAGGCAACCGGCAGGGTGATGACCCAAAGCGTATTCAGAAGTCCATAACTCTGGTAGGCCAGGTAGGTGGGAATCAGGCCAGCAGAAAAGAAAAGCGTCAACCCCAGGATCAGACTGATCGGACCGCGCCAGCGAAAGCGCGGCTCCGAGAGCGGGTATGCCGCCAGCAAGCAGACTATCAGTGTGAACGTCGTGCCAAGCACCGTGTAGACGATCGAGTTCCGGTATGCCCGCACGACCGCATTCGCCTTCGCAATCGCCTCGTACGCATCCAGGTTGAAGCCAATCGGAAATAACTTCACCGATTGTCTCCACACCGCTTCGCCATCGCTCACCGAGATGGAAAAAACGTACAGCAGCGGGTATAGCATCAGGCAGCTGAACCCGATCAGGAACAGGTAGTTCAGGTAATCGAACAACTGCATCTTTCTCAGGGTATGCATGGTCTACGCCTCGCTACCATAACCCTTCGCGGTCCTCATTGGTTCTTTTTACGATGTAGTTGGCCGCCACCACCAAAGCAAAGGCGACGATGGAGTCGAAAAACCCGATCGCCGCGCCATAGCTAAAGTCAAACTTTATCAGCCCGCGCCGGTACACATAGGTCGCAATGACGTCCGAAACATTGTAGGTGGCCGGTTGCTGCAGCAAGAACGCTCTCTCGAATCCCACCGAAACGATCGACGACACAGAGAGAATCAGCGTGACACTGATCACCGGCAGTAGTCCGGGCAGCGTGACGTACCGAATACGCTGCCAGCGCGACGCGCCGTCCACGATCGCGGCTTCATACAGTTCCGGCGGTATGCCGGTCAGCGCAGCCAGGTAGATGATTGAGCCCCAGCCGATGCCTTGCCACAGGACAGAGCCAACGTACAGCGGCCGAAACCACGCCGACGAGCCCAGGATACGCCACTTTTCGCCGGTCAGGGCAACCGCTATCTGGTTGACAATGCCGTCGAAGCCAAAAAAATCATAGATCAAACCGACGATCACCACCACGGCGACGAAGTGCGGCAGGTAGCTGATCGACTGGGTCACTCGCTTGAACAGACCGTGTTGCTGTTTGACCTCGTTGAGCAACACCGCGAAAACGATCGGCAGCGGATAGGAGATCACCAGCGTCCAGAAGCCCAGCACGACTGTGTTTTTTACCACGCGGAAGAAGAAGGGGTCCTCAAAGAACTTGAAAAAGTTCTCCAACCCCACCCATTCGCTGCCCCTGATCCCGGATACGATGTTGTAGTCTTTGAAGGCGATCTGCAGGCCATACAACGGATAGAAGCGAAAGAAGAAAAAGCCGACCAGCACGGGCAGGATCATCACATAGAGCTGCCAGTTAAGGCGGATTTCCTTCTCCAGCCGCACGCGCCAGTCCTGTAGGCGTGTGCGGAGCTCGGGTCGTCCCGGAACCAGAGCAGCGCCTACAGTCACATCTTCTCCCATGGTTACACCTTGAAACTGCTAGTGAGATTACGACTCTTGACATACCCCTGCAGGGGCTGTTTGGGGGGCTGGCCGCAAGCAGGGATTGACATCTGACTGGTCGCCGCGCTTACGCTCCTTTGAGTATGGACTGTGAGGAGAAATTGTTGCTGCGGAATCGGAGACAAGATGTCAGACACCACATACAGGTTGGCAGTCTACTTGATATCCCATCCACAGTCAAGCATATAAAATTTAGTAGGATAACGCAGATTTGGGGTGGAAACAGTCGGGCGGGGTGATTGTGCCGGCTTCGGTTGGAATTGTTTACCGGCTCTTGGAGAGACGCAAGGCAGGCGCCAGGCCTGGCCTTACGGGGCCTTTGGGCGAATGGCGACGGCGATGGGTGAGGCGCGCGAGGGCAGGCACAAGGCCTGTCCCTACCGTAGTGTTGGGGGGGGGCCACTGTTGGCTAGACACCTTGCTCTCGCCACCTGGCTGGGGAAGAATGAGCACGGTCGCTAGCAAGGGCGGGGCGTTGCGTGGGCGCAGCCTCTGCACAAGGGAGGGCCGAAGGCCCTGAACTGCAGGGGTCAGTGGTCGGTGGTTAGTGGTCAGTGACTGGGCGAATTTTCAGGGATGGATGTGAGGACTGGAGACGGTCTGGTCGATACCAGAGGTACAGGAGAGTTCGCCCTCATTTTGGGAAGCACCCAAATTCAGCAGTGTATCCTTACTTATTGGGCAGCTACGATCTGCCCTTTCAACCGACGCGGAAAGATCCATTGAACAGGAATCGATCCATCGCCTGCAATCCTGTCCATCCACATATCAGGCCGCTGCTGACGCCTGTTATTCGTACACATGGCGGCGGCCTGATAGGCTTGGCGGCGGCTTATCACGGAAATCCTGCTTCAGTCAGCAGCTCGGTAGCTGGTCGCGCTGTGTGTATGCCGAGACAGACTCAGATACTGTCAGGCAACCGGCTTCAATTCCCCTTCGTAAAGAAGCGCATCTCGTTTTGTCGCTCGGAACCGGGGCGTTTCGCCGCTCAATACGGCGATGGCGTCCTTGCAGGCATCGGTGAGACAGCGGCGGTGGCAGAAATCAGTGCCGCCGGCGATATGGGGTGTCGCCAGCACGTTTGGATGGCGTCGAAACCAGGCGTCCTTGGGCGGGGGTTCTGGGGCGAACACGTCGACAGCCGCTGCTATCTCGCCGGCTTCAATCCGTTCCCACAACGCCTCTTGCTCAACAACCGCCATCCGCGTCACCAGGACAAATAAGGCCCCTTTCGGCAAGGAATATATCACCTCGCGGTTGATCACCTCCAGCGTTGTCGGCAGCGGCGGCAGACCGACGACAAATATCTCCGAAGACGCGGCCAATTCGGCCAGAGAGTTTGCCCGCTTGATGCCGTATTGGGAGAACACTTCGTCAGGAACAAACGGGTCATAGACCCCAACGTCACATCTGAAGGGCGCAATCAGTTCGGCGTAGCGCCGATTGATGCTGCCCAATCCCGCCAGGCCCACCCGCCGGCCGGTCAGATCACCGTAAACAAAGCCCGGCTTTTCCCAGGAGTCGAAGGGATGTGTCTGCCAGCCCCCTTCACGCAACAGATACATCGATTCCGGAATGTCGCGGACCAGATTCAGCGTCATCGCCAGCGCGAACTCTGCGACCGACGGCGTCATGCTGCGTGAAGTGTCGATAAGGGTAATGCCGCACGCATCCAGCACGTCAAAATCGACCCAGCCGGCGAAGCGGTTGTCAAAGGTTCCGGCGAATACCTTGAGGTTTTTCGCCTGCCGCCAGTGCTCGAGTTGTATCGCCGGGCGATGCCAACAGCCAATCACCGCGCCATCCGCTTCCTTGAGGAGGGCAAGAAACTCCTCAAAAGCAGCCGCTTCCTCACCGCTTCGTATCGCAACGATGTCAACTTGACCATGTTGCCGCAGCAGGTCGCATCCCTCACTGTGGAAATTGCTGCCGATATGGTGTTTTTCATGAAGTAACACAACGTAACGCATCGAGGATTCCCCCCTTACAGAAACGCGGAAAGTGCAGACAAAAACAGCCTCCGACGGAACGCCTGCGTCGAGGCGATTATGTTCCATATGATGCAAGTTTGCAGCAGGCGCAGTGTACAGCTACGTGCCGCCCATGTCAATCAGATCTGGGCTTACGGGATGCCTCCCAGAGGACTGTCCCATCGCTGTCTGCCCTTTCAACCGGCGCAAAAAAGCCCCGCCAGCAGTCGACCCAGAGCCACCAGTGGTAGGCTGGCGATCCTCGTAGAACCGCTGAAACCAGTCCCGTGCCGAGACAGGCGCCCTGATTGAGGCGGCAACATTGGCTGTCATAGCACACCCGCCTCCAGTATGGTTTTGAGACGACGCGAGGGCAGCACTTCAAGCGTGCGAGCCAGCGCGGCAGTGGTCACCTTCCTGTCTTGTAGTGCCCCCCGCAGCGCCTCCAGTGCAGCCTCTCTGCCGACAAGACGCTCAAACCGGAAACAGTCAACCACGGTACGGTCAGGTGAAGTAATACGGGCTGGCACTCCTTCAAACTTCATCTCCTGAATACCATAGGTCCAGGCTGCGCCGCTGAACCGGAGCAGACGCACTCCCACATTGGTCAGCACAGGAGGCTTTGCTTTGTGCGGGATGGCGATCCAGACCTGGTGCGGAAGTTGCGTACCGATCCCATGCACCTGAAGCGCCGAAAGGAGGCAAACGATAGCGTTGGGAACGCGGGCGCAGACGGAGGCGATCGAATAGCGTTCTGTGGGCTCAGCGTCGGCAAGCCGGTAGAGACCCCAGCCGACGCGCTCGACAGCCTCGTCCGCCTCAAGCTGTCGCAGCCTGTGGTAGGGGATTCCCAGCGGCTCCAGTTGACTTGGGCGAAAAAAGACGCCGATACCGGCTTGGTGAAGGATCTCCTCATTGAGTTCGGCTGTCATTGCTTGTCAGTCCTGCCTTCTTCGTGATGGTGAATACTTGCATTCTACGCAACCGTCGGACAGCTGTCAATTTTAGTCGGCATATCTTAGTCCTATGCCAACCTTTTTAAGTTGAAGGAGGGAACTTACTCTTCAGACACTGCCATTCTCACTGCACTGGACCGAACGACATAGCGGTACGGAAGGAATTCCGCCGCCTTACAGCGCTCGCCCAACCCCGACTGGATACACCATTTCGTGGTCCAGCCACAACCTTTCCTGGCGACGACCGGTCACAAAAATCCTGATTCAGGCAACGGAGACCTTCCCCCAGAGAGTGTCCGAGGCCACCCTCGGGTCAATTTACCTTGTTTGACACTGCCCAACGGCCCGGCTAAACTGTCGCGCGATATAGTCATTCTTCAGCGTGATTTTTCGACCCTCTTGCATCAGTGGCGGCTGGCCGGTTGAGCCCGCGCCTCCTTCCGACATGTAGTCCCCCAACACGTGAGAACGTTTTCTGTCCACGGTTCACAATCTGTTTCGTCGCAAGAAGCCACGAATTGCGCGCCGGGTGTATACGGCAAGACCTTGCGTTCTGACTTTTCGTCCTCAGTGTTCTGTGTCATGCCAGACAGCCAAGCACGCAGTGCCGGTATCGAACAGTTCCCTATCTTTATTGAGCACACTACAAGAGAATGGAGGGCATCAAATGTACACAGGCTTGAAGAGATTAGTGCCGCTGCTGCTTATTCTGGGTCTGCTTGTGGCAGCCTGCGCGCCCGTAGGTGGACAGCAGTCCGGAGAAGGCGGCGCACCGGAAAAGGTGCAGATCACCTTCTGGCAAGGCACTTCCGTAACCGCCGACTGCATAATCGACGTGGCCGTCAACAGCTTTAACGAGCAGAGCGACACCATCGAGGTGATCCCCGAAAAGAAGGCCAATATGATGGACGCCGTGCGCCCTGCCCTTGCGGCCGGCGCCGGGCCGGACATCGTGCCAACCCACGGCCCCTCCTTTGTCGCGGAATTTGCGCTCGCCGACCAGCTCATGCCGCTGGATGATCTGGCCGACCAGTTCGGCTGGGAAGAACTGTTCGTACCCTGGGCCTTGAACCTGGGCCGCGTACAGGGCACCCTTTACAGCCTCCCGCAAGAATTGGAGACGATGGTCCTCTTCTACAATAAGACCGTCTTCGAAGAGCATGGCTGGGAGCCGCCCACCACAATGGACGAGCTGGAAGTCCTCTCCGCCCAGATCCAGGAGGCCGGCATCATTCCCTTTGCCGGGGGCGCGGCCGATGCCATCGACAACAATGAGTTCTTCTTCACCGAGTTTGTCAATAAAATCGCCGGACCGGAAAAGGTCTACCAGGCGCTCAAGGGTGAACTTTCCTGGACAGACCCCGATTTCGTTACCGCCATTGAGACCCTGAACCGAATGTTCCAGGCCGGCCACTGGATGGGCAGCCCTGCAAACTTCCTGGTCACCGACTTTTCCATCGCCCGCGCAGCCTTTGCCACAGGAGAAGCTGCCATGACCATGGAGGGAACCTGGATCTATGACAGCCTGGTGGGCGAAATGTTCACTGAGGATAGCGAACACGGCAACGATTGGGACTGGGTGCCCATGCCCTCGCTGACCGGCGAAGCCATGTTCAACATCGGCACCGGCAGCACCCAATCGATCAATCGCAGTTCAGAACACCCCGAAGCCGCGGCCGAGTTTCTGACCCACTACAACTCGCCCGAAATTCAGTCGCGCCTGCTGGTCGAGTGCCAGTATGCAACCGCGCCGATTCGCCTTGATCCGTCCCAACTGGAAGGCGTTGAACCGCGTATGGCCCGTCTATTGTCTGATTTCGCCACGGCGTCGGCAGAGGGTAACTACGGCTATACCACCTGGTCATTCTTCCCACCCAAGACGAACCAGGTGATCTACGAAGAGATCGAGAAAGTCTGGGTTGGCGATATGACGCCCGAGGAGTACATGGCCGCGGTTGACGCCGCCTTCCAGGAAGAGCTGGCGGCCGGTGAGACCCTGGTCATACCCGATCGATAGAGGTCGCCTACCGCGCATATGGCGAACGGCGGCGTATCTGACACCGCCCCATATTCACGTGCATTGGGACAGTTGCGGTCCTCGTCTTGGCGGGCGAGGACCGCATTTGCCAGTATCGGGAAACCGTCCGAACGGATTTGAGCGCTGCGCACCCGGGCGCTCAGATGACTAGCGGTAGCGCATCTGACAACGTTTGTTTGCTCTGATCTGCGCCGGTTTGAGGTCTACCACCATTCTGCCGTGAAAAACCCAGATGAACTGCAAACTGCATCTTCAGCGCCCAGTGACGGCACCACGGTAACAGTTTCGCCGCACAAGCAATCCTGGCTGCACAGCAGGCGCTTCCGCCGCCAGATCATGCCGTGGCTCTTTATCGCGCCGATCACCCTGCTGCACCTCGTCGTTGTCGTCGGGCCCTCCGTTGCCGGCATGTACTATTCGCTGACCGAGTGGTCCGGGATCGGCAAGGCCGACTTCATCGGGCTGGAAAACTTCCGCGAGCTCTTCTTCGACGATCACAATTTCCTGCTGGCGCTTCGCCATAACTTGATGTGGCTGGCCTTCTTCCTCACCGTGCCATTTGTGATAGCGCTCGCCGTTGCCACCCTCCTGGCACAGGTAAGCCGCGGCGCAATGGCGATCCGCACCGCCTTTTTCATTCCCTACGTGCTCCCCAGCGTTGTGGTCGCCTCGATCTGGCGTATGCTGCTCGATCCAAGACTTGGCTTTGGCGCCGCGCTGGAAAACTGGGGAATCAAAGGGCTGGCCTATCCCTACCTGGGCGACAAGAATACCGCCCTGCCCGCAATTGCCTTCGTCGACAATTGGCACTGGTGGGGATTCCTGATGATCCTCTTCCTCACCGCAATGCAGAGCATACCCTCGGACCTGTATGACGCGGCCAAGATCGATGGCGCCAACCGCTGGCAGGAGTTTCTCCACGTCACCCTGCCCGGGATCCGCCCCACCGTATTCTTCATGTTGATGATGACGGCTATCTGGTCATTCCTGGTCTTTGACTATGTCTGGATCCTGACCCACGGCGGGCCTGCCGGCAGTTCGGAAATGCTGGCGACCTATCTCTACAAACAGGCCTTCCAGCGCTTTGAGGCCGGCTACGGCGCCGCAATTGGCATAACCATGAGCGCGATTGCCGGTGTAATGGCCACGATATTCGTGCTGCTTCGCCGCAGGGGCTGGGATGTTTAGACGGTTGTCTACGCTCTCAACAGTGGCTCTCATCAGTGCATGGCACAGCGTAACCGGGAGGACGCCTTAGATGTTTAAGAAAAAAGGCAAGTCACACCTGATACCCAACTATATCATCCTGCTTCTGCTGGTCTGCCTTGCGCTGGGTCCGATCCTGGTTCTGTTTTTCAACTCGCTGAAATCCTTCACGGATTTGGGTACCAATCCCATTGGACTTCCCCGGGTCGTTCTGATCGAGAACTACGTCAATGCCTGGGTTCAGGGTGAGTTCGCCACCACCCTGACCAATAGCCTGATCTACGTTGTCTTCACCGTGGCCGGCGTTCTCGTGCTGGGCGGCATGGCCGCCTACAGCCTGGCCCGGCTCGATCCCCCAGGCGACAACTTCTATCTGGTCTATATGTTGACCCTCTCCACCATTCCCTTCTGGCTCTATGTCATCCCGCTGTTCATTATGTGGCGCAATCTGGGGCTGCTGGACACGCGCGCCGGACTTGTCATCATGTACATCGCCTTCAATTCGCCGTTCGCCATTTTCCTGCTGCGTTCCTTTCTGATGAGTCTGTCGCGCGACTTTGAGGACGCGGCGCGCGTGGACGGCGCCAATGAGTGGCAGGTGATGACGCGGGTGGTGATCCCGATCATGTGGCCGGCCTTTCTGACCGTAGGTCTGGTGGTTGGGTTGGGTGTGTGGAGTGAGTTCCAGGCCGCGCTCATCTTCCTGCAGCGGGATGAGCTGATGCCGGTGACGACAAGCTACTACAACTTCACACAGCGATTCGGCCGCGACTGGTCGCTGACCAGCGCCGGCGCCGTGATGATGATCGCGCCGGTATTGGTGCTGTTCCTGGCGTTGCAGCGTCAGTTTGTGACGGGCCTGACACAGGGCGGCATCAAGCTGTAGGCCGCAGTCAGGTTGCTGATCGAAGTGCTGGGAGCATGGGCATGAAGGGCTTGACGCTGTCCAGGGCATATTTCTTCGAAGCCATACGACCGATTCTGGCCAAACGAGTAACGGAGATCGGCCAATCCTACGCTGCTGCGTTGCTGGGTTGGGGCTCGGATGTGCTCGGAAACGATGACGAGCTATCCAGAGACCACGAGTGGGGTCCAAGGTGCCTGTTGTTCCTGCCCGAACCTCTCATTCGGCATAGGGAAAAAATCCTCAACGAACTGAATCGTCACCTGCCGTTCGAATTCAAGGGGCATCCGACCCGGTTCGTAACTGACCCGGAGAACCCAACGGTGCGGGTCCCAGCCAGGGGTTCAGCTGGACACGTCCACGTTGAAGTGACCACCTGTAACGACTACCTTACGCAAAGCATCGGCGCCGTAGTTCCAAAGAGCGAAATCGAATGGTTGACGATACCCGAGGGCAGTCTTCTCGGTCTAACGAGAGGGGAGGTCTTCTGGGACGGAAATGGAGAGATCACCCACTACCGCAGGTATTACCAATACTTCCCCCTTAATGTCTGGAAATACAGATTGGCCTACGCATGGCAGGCATTGGGATGGGACATCGACTTGATAGGTCTATGCACCGTGAGAGGGGATGTCCTGTCAGCCAGACATAGCGTAACCCTATCGGCGTACCGGATCATGTCACTGGTCTTTCTCCTTAACAGGCGCTATTGCCCTTTGTACGTGAAGTGGCTTCATCGCGAGTTCTACAAACTCAACCACCTGGCCGCGGAGATCGGACCCATCCTGGAGGACTGCTATCGCACAGACGATCTTGCTCTCGTACCAGAAAGACTAACAGCGGCGTGTGACCTGCTCGTCGAGCATCAGGATCGTATGGGTCTACTTCCAGACTGTGCTGATATACCACACAAGTCCTCCCGAGGGTTCGTCTATGCCGATTGTCAGGCTATCGCGGATCAGGTCAGGGATTCAGTCGAGGGCGAACTTAGCGCGGTCTCTGTGAATGGCGGGCTGGACCAGTGGATTGGGAACTACGACTTCCTGGTCGGTGGGGTGGATAAGCTGAAAGCGCTATCGCCGGTCTACGACGGTCCTCATCAGTACAATTCTGCCGGTTGACTACCCAAGTTGGCGCGAGAATCGCAGGAGGGTAACACAGACATGCGGATGACAGCGATCGATGCGATCAGAATTCCCGGCGATGCCAGTCCACGCATTCGGACCGCAGCCGCTGAGTTGGCACGCTGGATCGAAAAGCTGGGTGGCACAAGGCCGACCACCGGAGCGCATTCCGACAGCGGCAGAATCACAGCCTGGTTGGACACTGACAGGGTCGACTTGAAGCCGGAGCACTTTCGCATCGAAGTGAACGACGGCGCCGCGTTGCGCATCATCGGCGGGGATGGTCGCGGCGTTCGTTATGGGGTGCAGGAATGCATCGACCGCGCGCGCCGTAACCAGGCCATGACACCGTTGACCGATGGGCCGCATTTTCCGATGCGTGCGCTGCGGATGTGGGAAACGCCTTCGAAACAAGGTTTGGTGTCATGATAGGGCAACGGCACACGATGTAAAATTTAGCAATGGGCATATCTCGGATTTACGCGATCCGCCAGCTTAGGCACGCCCTAATTAGGAAGGAAATTCAAAATGAAAAATTCAGATTATGTTAACGGCACTTCCACGTCCAATGCAACCATAAACTGGCCTACTGAAGATTGGCAGACCTCAACTCCAGAAAATCAAGGAATGGATTCCGAACGCTTGGTGGAATTACTAAGTTTTTATCGGGAAAACAAAGTGAACATTCATAGCATGTTGATCATTCGAAACGGCAATATCGTACTAGATGCTTGCTTTTATCCATTCACCCCGGGAGGGACTGTCCATGATGTGGCTTCTGTTACTAAGAGTATTACATCGGTTCTAATCGGTATTGCTATTGATCAGGGTTTTATTGAAAGTGTCGAACAGCCCCTGTTATTTTATTTCCCAGAACGTACCATTGCCAATCTTGATGCTTATAAAGAAAAGATAACCATAGAAAACCTGCTCACCATGACTTCCGGTTTTAATTGTGGATATCAACCAGGAGAAAAAGAACATAATGAGATGTTCACAAGTGAAGATTGGATCCAGTTTGTGTTAGATTTGCCCATGGCTAGGGGACCGGGCCAGGAGTATGCTTATTGCAGTGGAAATTCACATTTGCTTTCGGCGATCCTGACAAAGGTGACAAGAATGAGCATGCTCGATTTTGCGCAGAAACACCTTTTTACTCCGCTTGGCATTAATGAGGCTATCTGGCCTCCAGACCCTCAGGGAATTACTAGAGGTTGGGGGGATCTACATCTGCATCCTCGTGATCTGGCTAAGATAGGGTACCTTTACCTGAACAATGGACTCTGGGAGGGGAAACAGTTATTGAGTGCAGCATGGGTAGAAAAATCAACACAACCCCAAATTGATCGTGCCAAAAAGACGGATACCTTCATCCGTCCAGGTCGCGATTATGGATATGCTTGGCACCTCGTTTCAGAAGGGCCTTTTTCTGGAATGTACTATGCTGCAGGTCGTGGTGGGCAGTCGCTGACTGTTTTACCCGACGCAGATATCGTAACGGTTATCACTGGCGGAGAGAATGCGTTGCTGGAATATGATGGAGGAAAAATTGGTGAATTTATATTGTCGATATCAGATCAGGCATTACCGAAAAATCTAGAAGGTAATGAGAATCTTCAGCAGAAGACAGAAGCGATCACAGCCGCGTCGTCTCCCGAACAAATATATTTGCCAGAAATAGCGCAAATCATATCAGGCGAGACATTTATTCTTGATGAAAATTTTCTTAACTTCAAGACGATTTCTTTGCGTTTCAGTGGTCAAGAAGAAGCAGAAGTCAGGTTCTCTCTGATTGATCCCACATCCGGAAAATTCAAACAACTTGTGGCACCAGTGTTCACACAACTTGTGGCACCAATGAGGTTGGATGGTATCTACACCATCGTTCCTGGACGATTTGGGCTGTCTACGGGAATAAAAGGAAACTGGGATACAAATGGTGATCTTCTCTTAACCATAGATGAGATGGCCAATATCAACGTATTCGAACTCAGAATGTCATTTGAAGCGGATAAAGTAACTATTGTGCTGAATGAGAAGACAGGACTCATCGTTAATGAAACATTTGAGGGCGTACGTCAGAATTAGGCTGTGATTGCCCATATTGTAGGCTGTCTGAAAACGCGGTTTTTGGGGCCAATTTCTTTCGGCGATGGTATATGAGGATTGGATAAATAGTCCTTGACGTCTTGTCTTTACTATGTTACAGTATATGATATATTAAAAATACACTGTAAGGATGACTAGCCGAGACGGCGGCACCTGATCAGGAATCTGCCAGCAGTGTTGGTGCAAATGCTAGACGGCCAGATGACGATGATCATGAGTGCGATCTGGATGTTCATCGAGCGGTTTGGCTGTTTCTGCCCGCAGTGGGATTCCTCGCAGTGTTCAACGTAAATGGGAGGCCAACTCGGCCTTGAGGTTCCTCCCGCCCTTACGTTAATCATATCGTGCCGCTTTCGGTCCTCATTGGCCTTCTCACGTTCAGTTACTCCGAACAACCCCAAGACATTTGCAGAAAGGAAGGACACGAGATGAACAACAAGCAGTGGCAACTCACGCTTATCGCCATGCTGGTGACGTTCAGCATGGTCATTACCGCCTGCGCGCCTGCTCCGGCCACCACTTCCGGAGATGAGGCTGCGGCCACCACAATGGATGAGGATGGTGAACGCGTGATCCGCGTGGGCTTCCGTTCCAATTGGGCCCAAGGGTTCAACATTTTTCCCTATCCTACCTATAAGGCCCAGGGCGACATCGAGCCCTACTTCTATATGCCGTTGCTCCTCCACAACAGAGATTTCGAGGCGGTGCCGTGGCTGGCGAGGGAGTGGGAACTCACGGAGAACTGCGACGCCGCCACCTTCTACCTGTATGAAGATGCCGCCTGGTCCGACGGCACCCCGCTGACCTCAGCAGACGTCAAGTATACGTTCGAAATGTTGTCCCATCCCGACGTCATGAACCGGAACTATGGGTGGGTCGGCGAGCAGGAATACGTGAACGGCGAAGCCGACGAGATCGTGGGCATCGTGATGGTGGATGACCACACGGTCCGCTTTGACATGCAAGAGGGCAGAAACAACTGCACGCCCCACCACGAGGAGTACGGCCCCAGGGTGGGCATTGTTCCCAAGCACATCTTTGAGAAGTTTCCCCTGGAAACCCTCATCACCGGTGAGAATCCCGAGGCGATGAATCCCACCGTGGTGAGCGGCCCCTTCCGTCTGGGCGACATGGAGACGGATGTGTTCTTCGAAGCTGTTGCGGTCGATGACTGGTGGGGCGCGAAGTACTTCGGCGAACCCAAGGTGGACAAGATCATTGCCATCACCATGGAACACGAAGCGCAACTCCCGGCTCTGGTCGCTGGCGACCTGGATGTCACCCAGTACTTGCAGGTGAGCGACATCGAAGGCCTGGAGGGCAATCCCGACCTGAAGATCCTCGTGGACGAATCCCTGGGGATGCTTGGGATTCAGTTCAACCGCCGGCCCGGGTCCCTGCCGGACAAGATCCGTTACGCGATGGAATACGCCACCGACCGCGACGCCATCGTCGCCGTCCACACGCTGGGCCATGGCAGCAAGACCTACAGTTGGATGGCCAACGAAGGAGCCTATCGAGCCGAGGACATGGAGTGGCGCGAGTACGACCCCGAAATGGCGAAGCAGTTGATCCAGGAAGCCATCGACGCGGGCGAATGGGATCCCGACCGCACCATCATCTTCCTCGATGACGCTGAAAAGCCCATCTGGAACCTGTGGATTGAGATGATGCGCGAGGTGGGATTGAACGTCGAGATGGAGATCGTCGGCCTGGCCTTCCCTGACAAACTGCTCGCTGGCGAGTACGACGTTAGCGAAGGGGGGGGCGGAACCGTTCGGGGATATAGCCTCCGAGCCTGTTACTACTTCCATCGACCACTTGGTAGGAATTATGAGAATACCGGCTGGTTCGACGAGGAATTCGGCACCTTGTGCAAGGAGGCCCGGGCCACGCTTAATGAGGACGTACGCACGGAAAACCTCGCCAGGGCCACCAAAATCTGGTACGACTATGGCCCCTGGATCACCTTCTCCACCAATATGCGCGTGTGGGGCACGCGATCCAATATCTGCGGTGTCGTTCCCAACACCACAACTGGGCTGGTGCACCGCGGCGGTGCAGACTATGGCCTCTTAGACTGGTACATCTGCGATGAGGGCTAGTCACGCCCGAACTGGGTTTGTGTAGAATCTGATTGGTAGGGGTAGGGGCATGGGGATGTTAGTCCTCGTGCCCCTATGCCCGCCGTAGGGGATCTGATGACGACTTACATCATCCGGCGCATATGGCTCATCTTCCCGATCCTTTTCATAATTACCATCATCAATTTCGGACTGATGCACCTGGCGCCTGGTGATCCCACCCAATTCATGTTGCCGCCCGACATTGCGTTCGAACACATAGAAATCACGATTGACGGACATGGCTACAAATATGAGGCAAAAGAGGGGTACGAGGACTACCTTAAGGAGAAGTTAGGGCTGGACAAACCTATCCACGTGCAGTACCTCCGCTGGCTATGGAACCTGGCCCAAGGCAACTTTGGCCGCTCGATGATTGATCAAGCGGACGTGTTCGAGGAGATGGTCCGTAGACTACCGGTGACGCTGAGGTTGACGGTGACCTCCCTGACGGTCAGTCTTGTGGTAGGACTTGGGCTGGGCATCCTCTCCGCCCTCTACCAGTACTCGCTATTCGACGTCGTGACCACCGTCATCTCCTTCCTCTTCCTCAGCTTGCCCGGTTTCTTCTTCCTGCTTCTGGCCATATGGGTGTTTGCCTTGCAGCTCAACTGGCTCCCCGCAAGCGGAATGTATTCCATAGGCGGCGATAGAGGGCTGTGGGATAGCCTCAAGCACATGATCCTGCCGGTCACGGTGCTCGGGCTGGGTGGTTCCGCCGGTTTCATTCGCTTTGCACGCACGAGCATGTTGGAGGTGATGGGCGAGGACTACGTGCGCACGGCGCAGGCCAAAGGACTCCCAGATCGTGTCGTGATCATGCGCCATGCCTTTCGCAACGCGCTCATGCCGATCGTGACGATCATCAGCTACCGGCTGCCGGCCCTGTTTGCCGGCTCAGTGCTGGTAGAACGTTTGGCAAACTGGCCGGGCATCGGTCGCTGGGTGCTCGACGCTGCACTGTCGAAAGACTACCCCGTTATGATGGCCAACGTGATCGTCATCGCCATCCTGACGCTGATCGCAAATTTGATCGCCGACATCGCCTACGCGTTTGTCGATCCTCGTATCGCCTATAAGTGAGCTGCAGATCTATCGAGGACACCGATGAGATCCTTGGCTGCGTTCAGGATGACGGGCGCAGGCCTCATTTCTGGCCTAGACAACGCTGCACCGCGGCGTGAGATACTCGGCATGGACTGGGGCTCACCATCATGACAAAACGTACAGAGATATTGGAACGACCTTCCTTACAGCGCGAGCAACCCTCTGCTAGCGCCGACGCTGCGTTGACGCGCCCACGGGGCCTGTTTCAGTCTCGCGCCTGGAAGAACTATCTGCGCAATCGTTTCGGCGTCCTCGGCGCGATCATGATCGGCGCGCTGTTGGTCATCACGCTGGCTGCGCCTCTGGTGACGAGCTTTGAGCCTTCCGCAACCGACGCGTACAACCTGGTCAAACCGCCGAGCAGCGAACACTGGCTGGGTACGGACGCGATCGGCAGAGACATGTGGTCCCGCGTCGTCTATGGGGGGCGCATTTCCCTGCTGGTCGGTGCGCTGGGGGTGATGCTGCAGACGATCATCGGCACGATCATGGGCGCCATGTCGGGCTTCTTCGGCGGCTGGGTGGATAACGTGATCCAGCGGCTAGTCGAGGTGATGCAGGTATTTCCCGATTTCATGATGCTCCTGATCATGGTATCCTTGCTGGGACCCAGCCTGGTCAATCTTTTTATTGCCATTGCACTCCTGAATTGGCACGGAGTGTGCCGCTTGATTCGAGGCCAGATCTTGACAGTGCGGGAAGAGGACTACATCCTGGCTGCCCGATCCATCGGGGTAGACAACCGTCGCATTATCTTCCGGCACATCCTGCCGAACCTGTCCGGCATCATCCTGGTCAGCATGGTGACCAGCATCGGCGGCTTCATCCTGCTCGAAGCCAGCCTCAGCTTTGTCGGCCTGGGTGTGCAGCCACCGACGCCAAGCTGGGGAAACCTGATCTTTCAGGCCAATAACCTGGTCGTTCTGCAGATCCGTCCCTGGCTCTGGATACCGCCGGGCGTTGCCGTGATCCTTTGTGTGCTTGGCTTCAACTTCATTGGCGACGCGCTGCGTGATGTCTTCGATCCCCTTCGACAGCAATAGTCTCGCTCATTTGCCCGTTGATCTTTTGTAAGGTTGCCTGGACCCGCACATCCGCTACGACTGAGCACCGAAACAAAAGGATTTCCTACAATGCGCGTGCCCACTAGTCGTATCCGAGCCCAGGTGGACGCAGGCAACCTCTCAGCGAAGTCTTTGTCATCGACGGGCTCAACACAATTCCAGTAAAATCACAGCAGGTAAGGAGATAAACCTCGTGAGAAGAGCAGATCTGCACGTCCATACTCATGCGTCCTCCGACGCATCGTTTGACCCGGAGGAGGTCTTCAGCATTGCCATGGCGCGCGGACTGACGGCCGTGACCTTCAGCGACCACGACAGCATCGAAAGCATTGCGGAAGGCCAACGACTCTCGACCGTATACGACGTGACCTTTTTGCCCGGCATCGAGATCACAAGCTCGTGGCGCGGGATACCGGCCCACGTTTTGGGCTTTTTCCGCGATGGTCCGTTTTCTTCTCTGGAAGATTTTCTGGCCGATAAAATCTGGTCGGTGAGAAGAAGGTCCAATCTCGCCATGCTGGAATATCTGCAGGGGAAAGGCACAAAGGTGACCATCGCTGAATACGACGCCGAGGTGAAGGCTCAGGAACATTCCGAGTCGACAGCATTATATGATCTGCTGCTGAAAAAAGGCGTTGTGTCGAATCAAAAAGAGTTCATGGCCATGCGGGAGGCTTCCGGCGTCCGGGTTCTCCACCCACCGATACCGGAGGTAATTCCGGCTATTCACGAGGCCGGCGGCATTGCCGTGGTAGCGCATCCCGGCCACGACACGGGCGTCGTTTTCACGTTCGACGAAGAGAATATCGCTGCCCTGGCTGCCGAAGGACTCGACGGTGTCGAGGTGTTCCATCCCGCGCACACCAAGGCCCAAGAGGACGACTATGTACGGATATCAGATCGCCTCGGACTGGTCAAGACCGGTGGTTCGGACATGCACATACCGCGCCCGGAGCCCCAAAAGATGGTCGGCGGCACGTATTGTGATTGGGATGGGGTGCTCGAGTACCTGGAAGGCTAGACCCTTGTGAAGGTTCAAAGGCAGCTCTCAGGTGGAGAGTCTCTCGGTTGGTCAGAAACAGGGCGTCGACCAGTGTCACACTCCACCTTCGCAGTAAGTATAGACCCAATGTCAAGTCAGAGAGTGATTAGTCAAGAAACGCCAGAACACACCCCTTCTCATGGCGTTACTTTCCAATTTTTGGTACGATTTTACCAGAAATGGATCCCACGCCAGGAAAGAGCTAGTCGTGATGGAAACTGTCTTGTCAGAACAAGATACGCAGACAAATGGTCATGCCGAATGGCGGGACTTGTCGGATGCGATCATGCGTTTGAGCAACATCGTCTCGCTCGATGATCTGCTTCATCAAGCCTTGAATTCATGGCGCCAGCAACTTGCGCCAGCATTGCGATGGTAAGTGACCGTAGATCTGTATATCTCGGAGGAAGTGAATTTAGGTCGCGCTGCGGAGATCCCCGAATTGAACTATTATATCGCACCGGCTATTCAAATTGAGTTAGAGGCCGGCTTCCAGCGCGGTGGTGTACACCTGACGCTTCCAGGTTCTTAGTTATTATAAGCTTCCACGAAACCCCATTCCTCCAACCAACTAATCCAGCGCGCACGCCTGGGGTTATTTTCAGGATTTTCCAGCCACCAGGGATGATATTGCAACCCCACCGTTCCCAGGTTCTTCTTGATTTCAGGAATGTGTTCCACCACTTTGCGCATCGACTCTACCGCTTCGGGTGTCCTTGGGGTGCCATAAAAATTAAAGGTGCAGGTGCGGCGGTCTTTATAACCGCCAAAGGCAGCATGCCAGGTCAACTGGTTGAAGATTATGACATCACCCGGATTCGAACTAAATACATAGCAGGGAATATCTTCACCGCTCAGACCAGACGCTTCTAAGAACCGGGCCTTTTTAGGGCCAAACGTACTGCGCAATCCAATGCCATGAAGTTCTTCATGTAATGGATTTTTGTGCGACCCGGGAATGACACGCAATGCGCCGCGGTCAGCGGTTGTCGGCTGCAGATACATGACGTTCTTGATTGCCAATAGATGAGGATCGCTCCAATCCGGATGCCAATCGGTATTATTCTCATAGCTGTTGGCGTTAGAATGGACGGGAACGGAATCTTCATCTATCAGCTGTTCCGCGGGCAGATAAATGCGCGGGTCCTCAAGCAAGCTGGCAATAAAGGGGGTTTCCGGGGTCCGGTTACCCCAGTTGTTGAAAATACGTTTCTCTTCAGGATCGGTTTCCTCCTGAATGGATGCAAGGCGACGATCGAACTCTTCGTTTATCTTATTCATCTCCTCGGGACTGAACAGATTTCTCCGGACCAGGAACCCGAAAACCTCAAAAAGCTGGAGCTGCTCTTCGGTAAGGCTATAGTCTTCCTGCGTCATAATATTTCCTCAGCTGACCTCAATCAGAAATCCGGTGTAAGTCGGCTCGGCAGGCTTTTGCTCTGCCGAATTCTGCTGCAATCTCTCAGTCATAAGGAGGTATTATAGTCCAGAATGCTTTTGGCACAATTCCCTGGGTTTGAAATTTCCGGGTATTGAACGTATAGTGTCGTACCTTGTCATAAAAAGGGCCCTGGCGCAAGCCGGGTCTGCTTGAGGTATCGCTGACCTGCAACGGACTAACTGGCGAGATGATCGCCGATGGTAAGCATCTGCCGCCAACCTTGATGAAACTGGTCTAGTAACTACTCAGCCGCAACTGATTCGCAACCCTGAACGAGGGGAGCAAAGGTGTTCGTTCTCCCCTCATTGTTGTATTTTGGGCGGTCGGGCGCAAGCGCCCTCCCTTGTGCAGGGGCTGCGCCCCCGCAACGCCCCCCTACAAAACCATCTCTCACCGACCGTGTGCATTCTTCGCAACGTGTCGGCTGGCGAGCATGGCGGCGGCTGTACACCAGTCACGTCACCAAGAGCCTGAATGGTTCCAAGGATGACTGGCTGGTCAAGTACTGTGGCTTAGGTGTTACCTGGTCTACAAGTGCATTGACCCCGACCGCCTGTGCATTGTTTCCGACGTCAGTAGCGGCGCAAGCCTGCCGGAAGGCGCACGTTTTCGTATGAGAGGTCTCGAATTAGAGGTGCACGACGGCGTTGGCATGCTGCTTGATCGGACCGCGTTTGCGAGCAGCACCACAATGTTGAACCAGATGATACCTATTCTGATGGACACCGTCGGTGTTCCACTGGTAGAGGCCATTCGTATGACAAGCCTGACGCCAGCCCGCGTTACCGGCGTGGATGACCGCAAGGGCAGCTTGGAAGTGGGCAAGGACACCGATATAGCGATCTTTGAGGATGACTTTAGTGCCTGGCGTACTATGATCCGCGGACAGTGGGCGTACGCAGCCACTTAATACAACCCTACCGGTTGACCACCCAACTTGGCGCGAGAATCGTAGGAGGGTAACACAAACATGCAGATGACAGCGATCGATGCGATCAGAATCCCGCGCGATGCCAGTCCACGCGTTCGGACCGCCGCCGACGAGTTGGCACGCTGGATCGAAAAGCTGGGTGGTATAAGGCCAACTATCGGGACTCATTCCGATCAAGGGAATGTCACGGCCTGGTTGGACACCGCCGGGACCGACTTGAAGCCGGAGCACTATCGCATCCAGGTGGAGGGGGGCACCACGTTGCGCATTACCGGCGGTGATGGTCGCGGCGTTTTGTATGGGGTGCAGGAATGTATCGACCGCGCCCGCCGTAACCAGGCCATTACACCGTTGACCGATGGGCCGCATTTTCCGATGCGTGCGCTGCGGATGTGGGAAACGCCTTCGAACAAGGTTTGGTGTCTGCCTTTCAAAAGTATCCTGGACTATGAAAAAATGTTGCGGCCGGAGGAGTGCCCAGAGTACCTGGCCCTCGCCCGGCAGCTGCTGGCCATGCGCGTCAACAACCTCAGCCTGTTTCCTCAATACGCAGCCAGTGGCTCACAGTTCGAACGCTGGCTTTCGCACGCCGAGCCGGTTGAACAGTTTGCCCGCTTTCTGGATCGCTTCGGCGTAACGGTTGGTCTGTCCCTCCACTATGCCGAGCCAGATGAGAACGGGGCATATGAGAACGTCTGTCCCTTTTCGGATGTCGTGCAGGCGCAATGGCACGATTTCGCGGCCCGTCTGGCCACGGCCATGCCGTCGGTGCGCAATGCCATCGTATGGGGTGCCGGCGAGAACGCGCCCGGTCCTCACGAGGATGACTGCCCCCGCTGTCGCGCGCTGCCGGTTCGCGACCGCGTTCTGGCCGGCATGCGTTTGGTCAGCGAGGCGCTGGCCACCATCGGCGGGGAGTTGCTCTGGCCTGCGGTCACAGACCAGGCGGCCTACGCGAAATCGGAGACAGAGTTGTTCGGGGACTGGGGGGATGAGCTGCCGCAGAATGTGCGGATTGCGCCGTGCCACCTTTACTGGGACTTTCGCCCACCCTATCCGCCGCACCCGATCTGGGACCGCATCGGCAATCGCCCGGGCGAGCGTTCCCCTTACGTGTTCGAACTCGCGCTGGTGGGCGATACGGCCGGCCTGAATTTTCTGCCTTGCTCCATGGCCCACCGCTGGCAGGAAGAGTTTCTCAAGGCAGCCGACAAAAATTGTGACGGGTTTGACGCCAATCTGGGGCTGCATCCCAACTACGTGGACCATCCGCTCAACCTCTCCAACTGGTATGCCTACGGCAAGCTGTGCTGGAACCCCTACCTCGACCCGGACGACATCCTGTCCGAGTGGCTGACGATGGAGTATGGGGCGGATGCGGCGGCGTTTCTTCCCGGCCTGCGCGAGACCTATCCCGCCACCATCGGCGCGCTGTTCAGCCGCAGCGGCCTGACTCAGTGTCACAGCTATGTTGCGCGCTACAACTACCTGGACACTCGCCTCAACGGACCGTGGCGAATCTGGACCGACTACCTGCATCCGGGGATGGATCGCGTGGGCGAGAACGTCCTCGGACTGGAGTTGCCGCTCGACGCCTATCCCGAGCAGGAGCGCGAAACGCTGCGCGACGATCCACGCTACCAACTCATCTTCAACCGGATGCCGCTGACCGACGCCTATGCCGCCGAGCTGATGGCGGAGAAGCGGCCATCCATCGCCCATATGGAAAGCGTGCTGGCGGCGTGGCGGCAACTGGATGGCAAGATTGACCCGGCATCCTTTGCTCACGTGGCCGGGTTGCTCGAAGCCAACGTAAACGACGTGCGCATCTTTGTAGACTGTTTCGGGCTGTACCTGGACTACAAACTGGGGCGGCTGGATGCGGCGCAGATCGAGGCAATGCGCGCGCGTTACGCCGACGTTCCGAAGGGCGAGGCCACGGTGGGGTCCCCGTATGACGGCTGGTTCTGGGATCACTTTGGCTGGCAGGGCACCTACCTGGAGTTCCTGGACGATCTGGACAAACTGTTGCGGGGTGAGACGCCCGGCCCGTTCCTCGCCGCCGGCGTGACGGAAGTCCAGATGGAATAAGGCTCCGAATTACGTACTGCCTCGGGGCGGGCGAGGCGTCCGCGTGTGGATCCTGTCCACAGGATCCAAGGGAGGAAGTTTGCATGTCAAACAATCGACACATCCCACATTGGCAGGAGGCCGGCGTAGTGTCCACCGTCGCCAGCCCTTTTGCCCCTCTCAAACCTGTCCCGGTGCAGGCCGTTACCATGCGCGATGGCTTCTGGAAAACGCGCATGAATGCCAGCCGGACCAACGGCATCCCGTCTTTCCTGGCTTGGCTGGACGTAGACGATCAGACCGCGCCGTTCAGGGCCTACGCGGCGGGCGACAGGGCGGGAATCGCGGCCGGTCTGGAAACGCTCAAGACCAATCCCACCGGAATGAACCGCTCCCGAAACGGCCATTCCTGGCGCGCGAACTTTCATAAATGGCTGGAAGCTTGCGCATATGTCCTGCAGTCCGGAGACGATCCTGACACGCGCGCCTTGCTCGATCTGTTTGTGACCGGCGTCGCCAATGCGCATCAAGACAGCGCATTCTGGGATATCTATTATGGCGACGATTTCGAAAAGTCGTACGGGCTGGGCAACCCAGGACATCTGATCCAGGCTGCCATTGCACACCACCGCGCAACTGGATCGACCGAGTTTCTGGCGTGCGCGCAGCGTGTTGCCGACGCAATCTGCCAGCAGTTTCGAGGGGAGAACTTTGCCGGGCACAGCGTCATCGAAATGGCATTGGTCGAACTCTACCGTACCACCGGCCTGGAGAGATATCTCGCCGGCGCCAGACATTTCCTCACCCCGCTCCTGAGACAGCCCCCGATCATCGGCTCCGATTTCCGCGGCTACATCAGCAGGCACGTTGTACGTCAAACATACCTCATGTGCGCCGGGGCCGACTATTATGCGGAAACAGGCGACCAGGAGTTCATGGACAAGCTCACAGCCATCTGGCGTGACATGACAACCGGCAAGCTGCATCTCACGGGCCAATTGGCCGTGGACGCTGAGAACATCGAGCTGACATGCAAGGACGCCTTCGAACTGCATGCGGGTGTCTTCAGGTTCCTGCTGGCCACAGGTTTGGAGACGTGCGAAGCGATCGGAAACGCGACCTGGAACTGGCGCATGCTGGCCTTGACGGGCGATGCCGGCTACGCCGATCTGATGGAGAGGACGCTGTACAACGGCTTCCTGGCGCACGTATCTGTCGACGGCGACAAGTTCCACTATTTGTGTCCCCTCTCATCAGACGGTAACCACTGGCAGCGCACCCCCTGGTCATCAGCCTCCACCAGTTGCTGCTCGCCCAACGCGCTTCGAATGATCGCGTCATTGCCAGGATACATGTTCAGCGTTTCACCGGATGGCGTGTGGATTCACCTGTATGACAGTTGTACGGTGGATTGGCGCCTGGATGATGGGACAAGACTCTACCTTGATCAGGACACATCCTATCCATGGGACGGCAGAGTAAACATCACCCTCGATCCCGAACAGCCTTCCACTTTTGATCTGAACCTGAGAATTCCTGGATGGTGCCGCAACCCAACTGTGCAGGTGAATGGACAGCCTGTCGAAGGCGACATCGCGTCTGGGATCTACTGTCGCATCACCAGAGAATGGCGCAAAGGTGACACGGTCACACTGCAGCTGCCGATGCCTGTTGTTGCCGTGACTGCCGATCCACGTGCCAGCTACTATGAGGGCAAGGTTGCGCTGTGTCGCGGACCGCTGGTGTATTGCGTCGAGAGTACCGACAATCCCGCCCTTGATATGTGGGGAGCGTGCGTTGCATTGCCGCCGGGAAATGAGGAGGGGGGCGGCCGCGAGCTTATCGGGCACTATCGGCAGTCAGCTTTGCTGAACGAATTCGGGGCAGACTTCAGGCAGGATCTTCTCGGCGGGGTTGTTTCTCTACAAGGAGAAGGCGGATCAAACGACCACCCGGACGGTGTCCTGACCTTCATTCCATACTTTGCATGGGCAAATCGTGACAGCAGGTCGTCGATGCGTACATGGATAGATGGCATAACAGAATGGGAAAACGAAGCGCGTTGACTCTCAGACAGTCCATAGAGCTGGCAGGGAAGAATCCACTCGCCCGGCCTGGATAGGCCGATCTATCGCGGCGCCGCTGCAAGAACAGGATGTGCAGATAAACGTTCGGTACGCCCTGCCTGACACCACGGCGGAGGAAGCAAGCGATGGTGCGGCATATCGCTTGACATGGCGCGGCGACGAGATGGTGTGGATCCGGCCCAACACGGACTTTCTGTTGTTCTACCCTACGGAGCAGGCACAGCGGAGGCGACCGGACAGCATTTCAAGAGGAAAAGTAACTTCTAAGCCGTATGCAGAGCCTGTCTTGACCAGCCTGTTTTGACCAGCCCTTCATCCCCGCCGCCGTTCAGGTCCTCTCATCGTGCATTTGCTGGCAGCCGCCACTTTGGATGAGCCGCACAGCTGGAATGACGCCGAACGGTGGATGAGGGATGGTTTTGGAGGGGGGCGTTGCGGGGGCGCAGCCCCTGCACAAGGGAGGGCCGAAGGCCCGACCGCCCATATGCAAAGAGAAAGTATCGAGAAGTGAGTAAAACACCTGCCACGCTTGAGTCAGGGGTGGCATTGGCTGAGTAGTTACGAGGAAAACAACATGCGAGCCAGACGCCTGGTCTGCAAAGCCATTCGCCGGATTGAATGGGAATCCTTCGAAATCCCAGAGGTACCCGCCCCACATGAGGTTGTCGTCGAATCAGCCTGCTCCCTCATCAGCGCGGGCACAGAGCTGGCGATGTACAGTGGCTCACACAGCGGCTTCTCACGGCCGGACCCGCCGCAGTTCCCAATCGATTTGGGCTACGCCCTGGCAGGCACCGTGCAGGCGGTCGGCCGCGAGGTGACAGAATGGGCAACGGGCGACCGGGTGGTGGTCTACGCATCGCATGGCGACTGGGCCTTGTGTGATGTACGCACAACCAGAATGTGGCGTCTGCCGCCGGACGTTACGCTGGAACAGGGGGCATTGGCTGTGATGGGTGGGATCAGCGCGGTGGGCGTGCGTCAGGGCAAAGTCGCGCTGGGCGAATCGGTGGTCGTTTTGGGTCTGGGGTTGATCGGCCAGTTTGCGGCGCAGCTGTCTCGCCTGTCCGGCGCGCGGCCGGTGATCGGGGTCGATCTGCTCCCCAATCGCGTTCGGATCGCAGGCGCCAGTGGTATCTGCGCCCTCAATCCGGACCGGTCGGACGTCGAGCAGACAGTGAACGATGTCACCGGTGGACAGATGGCGGAGGTGGTGATCGAAGCGACTGGCAATCCCCATGTAGTACCGCAGGCCCTGGAGCTGGCAGGAGACGGCGGGCGTGTGGTGCTGCTGGGCAGCCCGCGCGGCACAGCCGAAATCGATCTCTACAGGGCTGTTCACCACAAAGGGGTCTCGCTGATCGGCGCGCATGCCCGCGTATCCGGGCATCCCTACACGACCCGAGATCCATGGACCCGTGAGCGCAACCTTGATCTGGTTTTGCGCCTATTCGCGGACGGCTCGCTGCTGAGCGGGGAGCTGATCAGCCACCGCATTCAACCGGACGACGTTGGAGAGACATACGAGATGCTCGTTGAGCGCCCGAATGATTTCCTCGGCGTGTTGATCGAGTGGAAGGCCTGACACAGGGTGGCATCAGGCTGTAGGCCGCAGTCAGGTTACTGCTGGACCATGCCGAACAGACGCGCGGGGCTACGTCCGCGAACGACTATGAGAGGGATCTGTTTGGGGTTAAGCCTGGCACAGCGATGACTATGTGAGGGGCACTCGTGCCGGCATCCACTAACCCTTCAACGCGCCAATGGTCAGGCCGCGAATGAAGTACTGCTGAAACAGGAAGAATATGATGACCGGCGGCACGGCCATCAACACGCCGGAGGCCATGGCGATGGGGTAATCGTTGCGCCCCGTCCGCTCCATTCCGCGCAGCAGGGTCACGCCGACCTGGATGGGCATCAGTTTCAGATCGTTAATCACGGCCAGAGGCCACACGAAGTCATTCCAGGTTGCCACGAAGGTGAAGGTTCCCAGTGCCGCCAGCGCCGGTTTGGTCAGCGGCAGCGCGATCTGCCACCACAGGCGGATCTCGCCGGCGCCGTCGATGCGCGCCTGGTCGAACAGCTCGGACGGCAACGTTAACATGAACTGGCGAATGAGGAAGACCGCATAGGGTGACGCCAAACCAGGCAGGATCATGACCCAGTAGGTGTCATGCAGATTCAGCAGCAGCGTCAGCATAAAGGCCGGGATCAGCCTGGAGAAACCGGGCAGCATCATCGTGCTCAGCACCATCCAGAAGATGAGATCACGTCCGCGAAAGCGCTTGCGCGCGAAGGCATATCCGGCAGCCGCGCACAGCAGCAGCCCAAAGACGGTAACCGTGACGGAGACGAAGAGGCTATTGGCCAACCAGCGCAGCACGGGGAAAGTCGAACTCAGCACCTGCTGATAGGACTCCAGGGTGGGCTCCTTCAGCCATAGGCCGGGGGGCAGAGCCTGCGCCTGTTGGCCCTTCTTAAAGCTGGTCAGCACCATCCAGTAGAGGGGAAACCATGAGATGAGAGCCCAGAAAAAGAGCAGCAGCAATGTGAAGTTACTGCCGATCCATTCTCGAAACTTGCGCCAGGAACGACCTTCAGGCTGGATTGGACGCGAGACAGGCTCTTCGGGGACAGTGGGTTGTTTCAGCACAGCGCTCCCGGGCTCCTTTAGTATTCCACCACCGACCGGAACCAGCGGAAAAGTACCACCGCCAGCGCCAGGGTGAGCAGGAGAAGCGCCAGTCCGACAGCCGATGCGTAGCCGACTTTGAGAAAGACAAACGCGTAACGGTAGGTAAGGAAGGCGAGTGTCAGCGTGGACCCTACCGGCCCGCCTTTAGTGAGGAAAAAGACGGAGACGAAGAGTTGCATTGCCACGATCGTCGTCGTCACCGCCACATAGAGGATACTCGGGGTCAACAGGGGGATGGTGATGTATATCGTCTCCAGCCACCCGGTGGCGCCGTCAATGTGGGCTGCATCGAACAGCTCGGAAGGCAGCCCGAGGACTGCGGCCACGAAGATGATTATTCCAACGCCCAGCCCGGTGACCAGGTCCATAAAGACGAGGGATGGCATGGCTGTCTGCGGATTCCCCAGCCAGTTGACAGGGTCGATTCCGACCACACTCAGCAGGTAGTTGATCAGCCCGAACTGGTTATTGAAGATGTAGCGCCAGACGACCGCTACAGCGACGAGCGAAACCACGCTGGGCAGATAGAACGCGCTTTGCAGGCCCTGACGCATGCCTTGACTGCGGAACTTGGTGATCCGGATCGCCACCGCAAGCGCCAGTGCGACGGCAGTGAATGTGAACATCCCCACGTACGATAGCGTGTTGCGTACAGATTGCCAGAAACGCTGATCATTCAGCACGTGGTCAATGTTGTCCAGACCAACCCAAACCGGCTTTCGATCGTACCATTCGAGCGCGGCCATCACGACGGACATGACCGTAGGCACCAGCACAAAGACAAGGAACAAAACCAGGAAAGGTGTGACGAAGATATAGCCCCACATCTCCTCACGCTTGGCATAGTTCATGGCTGTCCCCGTTCTTGAGAGTATGAAAGGGTCTCCCGCGAGCAGTGTCGTCGCGGGAGACCGGCTTTATCCATGGTGGGTTTCTACGCACAGCTCTCGAGAGACGAGTTGATGTCGTCGGTCATCTCCTGCATCACCTGTTCCGCGCTCTTGCCGGAGAAGGCGCCCTGGAAATGTTCCTCAAAGATCGAGCGCACCACGATGGTCTCCGTACTGCGCTTGGCATCGAACCATGCGTTAGGCATCAGACATTCTGATGTATAAACCACGAGGGGGTCGTCGGCGACTTCCGCCAGAATGGACTTGCGGAACGGCAACATTCCGGCCGACTTAACCAACCATTCTTCGCTTTCATCGTTGGTCATCCAGTGGAGGAACTTCAACAGTCCTGGCGTATCAGCAGGGTCCTCGGGCTTGAAGGGCACCAGACCGGAGTAGTTTGCGCCGCCCCAGGCAATGGCGGGGTGGGGGTCATCGTGTGGATACTGGATAAAGCGCCAACTGCGTTCGTTCACGGTATCATTGACGACCAGGGTCTCGGCGTCCAGCTCCATTCCTTCCTGGCGGGCGCCTCCCGGAACCACGTTGCCAACCTGCATGAGGACGTTGCCCTGGTCGATGAGGGCGTTGTTATCGTCGCCGGTGTAACCTGCCGGATCGGGAATCAGGTCGCTTTCGGCCATCTCTTGCATCCATGCAAGGCATTTGATCGCCTCGGGCGAAGCCATGTCAACGCACGATTCCGTCTCATCGGTCCAGAAGTGGGCGCCGAAGCAGCGGAAATACAGGAGAGTCACCCAATGAAAAGCCGGTGTGGAATGGGCGGATGGAATGCCGAGCCCGTAGCGCTCGCTGCCGTCCGGTCGTGTACCCCGTACAGCCTCAAGCCAGCCATTGAACTGGTCGATGTTCCACCCGTAGCATGGCGCTTGAGGGCCAGTATCCATCGCGCCCGCTTCCTCGACCCCATCAAGGTAGACAACCCCGGACTGGCACACCGGCCAGTACGGCACCATGTACACCCTGCCATCGATAGAGCACTGCTCAAGCATTCCATCGACCATATCGTTGGTCAACTGCTCTTCCAACGAGTCGGTGAGGTCCAGAGCCAGTCCCACTTCTAATGCCGAGAGGGCAAGCTGGATCCAGCCGCCGCCGACTACATCCGGGGGCGAACCGGCCGCGAGGGCCGTTGTCACCTTGCTGCCCTGCTCCCACGTCAGGGGAAGCACTTCTACCTCAATACTTGGGTTCTCGTCCATAAAGGCATTCGCCCGCTCCCACTGCCAGGAACCAGGCTCGCCAAGAGACGACGAGTAGTACGGGAAATCCCAGAAATTAATCGTTGTGGTTACAGCCGGGGGCGCAGCTGCTCCGCCCTCACCCCCCGGCGCCGCCGGCACAGCGCAAGCAGCCAGAAGGGCTCCCGTGCCAGTGACGGCAGACAGCTTCAAGAAGTCACGTCGACTCAGCTTGTTCCGTTTCATGCTCGCTTCTCCTTTGATCTGATAGTTTGATCTGATAGCGAATTGAAGTGCATGCAACAACACGTACTCTCGTCAAATGCATCCGAGGGGCTGAGCGCCAACGGTCCTAAGTCGACGCAAGTCGCTGTCCGAAAACTGTCATGCCTTACTCATGCGGTCATCTCTTGACCGCGCCATGCCGTATCAATACCGACATAGTTTTCTACAAAGTGCTGATGCCGTGCAGGTAGCGCCCTGATAAAGGCCTGCGCCGATTCAGGGAGCGGCCACGGCGCGTCGATCCAGTAGCTGCGCGGCCGGAAGCCAAGGCCGCAGGACAACCGCACCTGGTCGATCTGGTTGGAGAATGCGGCGTGGTACGTGCGCGCCGCGAAGATGATCATATCGCCGGGCTCCGTGAACAGGGGCACCATGCCTGGCACATCGAAACCGACATAGCCTTTGGGTTCACTCCCCTGTCGGTGGAATGAGCGCCGGTCCGGGGTCAGCGCAAAGCCTTCCGGTCCTTCCCAGTCTTCCACGTGGGAATCTTCGATCACGGCCAGTCCGCCGTGTTCCGGATAGGAGCCTGTGAGGTAGAGCCAGCGGCCCGAGGGCCAGTGGCCCCGGTTCAAAACATCGCCGGCGTTTTGCGGGGGGCCTTGGTTGAATCCATGCCAGTCGGAGTGCCAAGAAAGGGGAGCCGAGCCGGGATTGCGTAAGATCGCGGCTGAACGGTGGATGGTCAGTTCGTCCGCTTGGCAGAAAAGTCGATGGACCCGCAGAAAGGGCTCGTAGTCGAGCAGTTGCCACAGCACGGGGGCGTGCTCAACAAAGGAGGTGTGGGTGTAGCTCTCGCCGGGGCCCAATGCCCCGTCCGGGTCGATAGCCTGTAGAACCGCATCCTGAAGCTCCTCAACCAACTCCTCAGACAGTACCTGCTTGACCACCGCGAACCCATGGGCGTCAACACATGCCTGGGCAGCCTCCAACGCATTGAGGCCGAATTCATAGCGGTACGAAAGCGCGGGTTTCTGAATGTCAGCGTAGGCCATAGGGGAACTCCTTGGGGCTTTGGGAAATCATGACCATGCTCCACCAGCGCACACACCGGCTCAGGCGCGACACTTTCACTTGCGCTAAGGAACACAGCTGCTGGCAGGATGCAGCGATCTTTGCATCGTTGCGGCATGCCTTATCCACATATTATTATATCTAGGTACCATCCTTGTCAAACCGTTTTTCACGGCCCGCACAGCCTCTTTTTACAACCTGCTCACCTACTGTATAGTTCTCCCTGAAGCGCTTGCCCTGTGTTCGTCCACTATCTTCTTTCAGAGGTCTATCGTGAAGATCACCGGCGTTCGAACCATCCACTTCGCTCCCTTCGCCAACATAACCTTTCTTGAACTGACGACGGACAGCGGGATCGTCGGCCTGGGAGAGACCTATTACACGCCCCGCTCTGTTACGGCTTATATCGGTGAGGTATTGACGCCAATGCTGCTGGAGAGAGACCCGCGCCAGATCGAGGCATTCTGGCGCCGGGCCTACGAAAACTCCCACATCTACGGCAATAGGGGACTGGAGATGCGCTGCCTGTCCGCGGTGGATGTGGCGCTCTGGGACATTCTGGGCCAGGAGTTGGGCCGGCCGATCTGGCAGCTTCTCGGCGGGACGAGCAATCCGGACGGCGTGCCGGTCTACAACACGTGCGCATCCTCAGGGTACGGCAATAAGGCGCCGGATATCTCGCGTAAAGTGGACTCCGCTGCAACTGGCACTTATCGAGACTATGAAGCCTGGCAGCCCGGCGGCGATGCCGGTGAACTTGCCCGCTCGCTGCTCGATATGGGAATCCGCGCCATGAAGATCTGGCCCTTTGATCGGTTCGCCCTCGCCAATCACGGCCAGACCATCTCGTTTGCAGAGATCGAAGAAGGATTGCAGCCGTGGCGGCAGGTCCGGGACGCTGTGGGACTGGATATGGATATTATTCTGGAGGGACACGGCTATTGGGCTCTTCAGCCCGCCCGCCGCATCGCGGAGGCGCTTGAGCCCTACAAGCCGGTCCTGCTCGAGGATTTGATGAAGCCTGACAACCCGCGCACGCTGGCCAAGCTGCGCAGTTCGACGCGCACGCCCATCTGTGCCTCGGAGCTACTGATGAATCGCTACGCTGTAGAGGAGATGATACGGGCAGATGCCTGTGATGTGGTGATGACAGACGTGACCTGGGCAGGCGGCATCACCGAAGCGCGCAAGACGGCTGACATGGCCGAGACCAACAACATGGGTGTGATCTTCCACGACTGCACCGGGCCTGTGACGCTGGCGGCCTCCCTTCACCTGGCCGCCCACGCCACCAATACGTGGATGCAGGAGATGGTGCGCGCGTTTACGTTGGGATTCTATCTGGACCTGGTCGATCACCCATTTGTGGTGGAGAATGGGCGCATGCAACCGCCCCAGCGTCCGGGGCTCGGCGTGGCATTGAGTCCGGAGACACTGGAAAGGGACGATTGCCAGATTACCACATTAGTCTAGAGCACGGCCTACCCAGCCACTTGCCCCAGGAAGAGGTCCCGGCCTGCCACCAGTGTCTGCATCTTGCGGTCGGCGACCGAGCGCGGCAGCATCCAAAAGCCGCAATCGGGGTGAATCCACTTGACCCTGTCCTCGCCCAACAGGTCGACCGCGTTCTGAATGCGCCGGGCGACTTCGTCAGGGCTCTCCACCTCGTTGTCCTTGATGTCGATGACGCCGATCCCCAGGGCGACACCCTCGCGCAGATCGGTGAAGACCTCCAGCTCATCATAGCCGCGGCGGGCGAACTCCAGCACCAGGTGGTCCACGTGCAGGTTGTTGAGGAAGCCGAGCAGGCTGGCCCAGAAGCCGCTCTGGATGCTCTGGCCGCCGTAGTTGCCGAAACAGAGGTGCAGCGCGCGTTCGCCGCGGGCGCCGTCCAGCACATGGTTGATCGGCTCGTGCACCCAGGTGGCATCCTCAGGGTTGCCGGTCAGATTGGCCTCGTCTACCTGCAGGACCGGCGCGTCAATCGCCTCGACCTGGCGGCGCAGCACTTCGGCGATGGCCATGGTCAGGCTGGGTAGGTCGCTGTAGTGGCGGTCCAGCAGCGTTTTCGCCAGCATGTAGGGTGCGGTCACGGTGAACTTGAGCGGCGCGGCGGTCAACTCCTTCACCATCTCCCAGCTTGAAGGCAGGTCCAGTTCGCCTTCGCCGATCGGGCCTTCGACCACCGCGGCCGGCTGCGTGCGGAAGCCCATGCCCTGCTGGGCGCGAAAATCGTCCACATCCTTGCGGCCCATTTCGCTCGAGATGCCGGACATCGGCTGTACGAAATATTCGATCATCCCGTTCGTTTCGGGATGGTTGACGTCGAAGCGGGTCAACTCGCCATCGGAGATCACGTCCAGCCCGGCCAGCTCTTGCGTCTTGAGGACGACGAGAATGGCGTCGCGCAGGTTGGGGGCGGACGGATAGGCGGCCAGCCAGGTTGGCAGTGGATAGCTGCCGACGACGGTTGTCTTAATGGAGGGTGCGGTCATAGGGTGCTCCTGGTGCGGGATGTGTAGTGTCGGTGAAATTTTCTGTATTGGTAGGTGGCTAAGGATTATTATCCATTTACTTATGAGAGACGCAGCGCCAGATGATCAAAATCCTCTGTGCACTTCTGCCGGATGGCGTCAATGCGGCGGGCTGCTTGTTCGGCCAACGGCTTGCGCCCGCCGTCGGGCCTGTCGGACAGACCGCGCTGGATGGCAAGCGGTTCAAAGTATTCTTCTTTAACATCTCTCTCGGCCCTAACTTGTGCCCAAGGCCACTCCTTGGGCAGATCCAGACCCGCCAGGACCCACGTCTCTATCTCTTCCCATGCGTTTACGGCCAGAAATTCAGTTGTGGCACCGCATAGCATTTCCAGTTGATCGAGTCTCTGACGCCTTCCTATTTCGCCATCTCGGTCGACGCAAAGTATGAGAATATCCGTCATTCCTCTATACCGCTCTACAATTTCCAACATGCGTTCCGAATTCAGCGCTTGATCAATGCCGCGCAGACGTGGGTTTTGGCACACTCGAACCCGTGCCCTGGGCTTACCGATGGACTGGAAGAGTCGCTCGAAAATCGGCTTCAGAATGTACTGGTCCTTTTCGAAATCTTCTGGGATGATGAGAACCCTCAACTCCCCACCTCTTCGTCATACCCCTCGGTGAAGGCGAGAACGTCCTCCATCCAACCGCCGCTAAGGAGATTGCCCAGCCCTTGGGACTTGCGCAACTCCCCTGCCCGTGGCAGTTTGGCGACGGGACGAATGATGGCGTCATCCGCATCTTCCAGGCGGCTGACAACGGAGGTATTCTTGAACGTCTCATCGTTCATCATTGTCAACAGGTCCGGCGAATGGGTGGTGGTGACGACCTGAATCCCTCGCTTTGCGGTCTGCTTTTCGATCAGTTCCAGCAGAAGCCACTGTCGCGCAGGGTGGATACCGTTGTCGATCTCCTCAAAAAAGTAAAGACCGTCTGGGTCCGGTCCGAGCAGCACAGTCAGCATGGCCAGGAATCGCAGCGTGCCGTCCGACGCGGCGTAAGCGGAGACCCTTCTGTCGTTCGCTTCCAAGAAGACGAGATGAACCCTGCCGGATGGGTCGGTCGGAAATTCGAAGTCCCGCACATCCATTGGCGTCAACTCGCGCATCCATTCGACCAGCGTCTCCTTGCGCTGCGAGTCTTCACAGATCGCCTGCAACACGGTCGGCAAATACTCGCCCCGATCGCCCAATACGGTCTGACCGGGGAAAGCAGGTTCCCGCATGCGCTGCGGGTTTAAATCCAAGAAGCGCATGTTGCCAAGAACCTGGATAACCCGATCGGTACTAGGTCTGTGCTTGTCCGGGGCTCTTTCCTTCCGCTGGAACTGGGTGATCCCTGGCTGATCTGCCCTTACCTTGACGTAGGTATTTATTTCCCGCGGCGTAATGCCCCTGTCCCAGTGCAGAAGCAGCTCTCCATCGCCGGGCCGCAGAGATTGAAGGTTTCCACGTTCTGGTTGGGTCGAATAGATCCTTGTTGCGGAGAGTTTGAGACTTTCCTCTTTCACCTGGAAAGCTCCGTCCCTATCTTCATCCCTACCAACTCTGATCGTATAGGTGAAGTCCTCTACTCCGACCTGAAGCAATAACGAAGGTTGGTTGAAGCGGATGATTTCATCCACTCCGCCGCGAATCCCCGCCCACTCGATCTGGCCGCCAGCGCCGTATTTGCCACCGACAATCTCAGCCAGCGTGTAGCCGCGACCGATGCCGTGCAGAAAGCGGAACGCGTCGCGGATGTTGCTCTTGCCGCTGGCGTTGGCGCCAACCATGACGGTGAACGGGCCGACGCGCAGCGTCTCATCGGCGAAGTTCTTGAAATTTGCAAGTCGAATTGAGGTGATCATAACGCCTCTCCAGATCCACACCGCCTGCTAGTGCGGAAAATCATATCACGGGAATACGGACGGATGGTAATGGAGGGTGTTCTCTCACTCATCTCTCCTCTTGACTCTCTCCTCAGCAGTTCCAGTTTGTCTTTTCGCTAAAATTGGTAAACACTGCACCTGCGCAGCGCGCCACAACTGTTGCGCCACCCAACCACCACTCCCAACGCAGGTGACCATGACAAACGAATCCCAACCCTCACCGGTAGCAGCCTTCCGCGCCAAGATGGCGGCGGGCGATATCTGTATCGGCGCTTCGATCACCTTAACCGACCCGCACGCGACCGACGCGCTCGGCGATTCGGTCGATTTTTTCTGGATCGATATGGAGCACAGCATGATGAGCGCGGAGGCGCTGGGCGGGCATCTGCTGGCGGCGAAGGCCCGCAGCAAGCCGGCGCTGGTGCGCGTGCCCGGCAGCGGCACACCCTTCATCAAGCCGGTGCTGGACGCGGGCGCGGATGGGATCATCGTGCCGCAGGTGCGCTCGGCCGCCGAGGTGCAGGACGTGGTAAACAGCTGCCGCTACCCGCCCCTGGGCGAGCGCGGCTATGGACCGCGCGTACCCGCCAACTATGGGCGCGACGGCGGCAACGCTTACACCGAGCGAGCGAACAGGGAGATCTTCGTGGCCGTCCAGATTGAGAACGCAGAGGGGTTCGCCGCCCTGGACGATATCCTGGCCATCACCGGGCTGGACTCGATCGCGCTCGGGCCTTGGGATCTCTCGGCGTCATTGGGGCTGCTGGGTGATGTGGAGCATCCGACCGTGATCGAGGCGGTGGACAGCATCATCACCCGCACGCGCGCGGCCGGCCTGTTCGTGGGGGCCGGTATGGCGCCCGACGCCCGCTTTGCGCTTGGTATGGCGAAACGCGGTGTGCAGTGGTTACAGGTGGGCGACGACTGCGGCTACATGATCCTGGCGATGGACCAGATCACGGCTGAGATGCGGAGTCAGCTGTAGCGGATTTGCGGCTGGAGAGAACGTAATACAAGCCCGCTGCCCCTCTTGGGCGCGTGTTGATGCAAAAAAGCGCCCCAGCGGAACCGCTGGGGCGTCTACGTTTTAACGGGGAGTTGAACAGAGATTGCTGAGGTTAGGAATATACCCTCTATCGTAACAACGCTCTGATGGCTGGCGCCTCGTTAGTACACCTCACGTCTATGCCCTATACGAAGCACCACAATAATTCTGTCATCAATCCTGAATGTCACAGATGATACGATAAGCTCCAACGTGAAAACGCCAAAGGCCGCCCATGCTAGCCCTCAGCATCTTCGCGCGGCCCAACTGTCGTGGGTCCGAGGCCTTCGCGATACGGCCTGTCAGTTCCTCTTGAATGCGCTGCGCTGTTTGCCTGTCTAATCTCCGCAGCTGACGCCTAGATGCGGGAGCGTACCTTATCGTCCAAGCCAAGATCGGCTCTTATCTCTTCATCACTGTACGTTCGCTCTACACCTTGACGAATCCGGTCCGCCGATGCACTCGCTAAGTAATAATCCTCGGTCTCTTCCAATCCGCGCTCGATGATTTCACGCAGATAAAACTCCCGTGATCGGCCGGCATCCTCTACCAGTTCATCAACGGCCCGCCGCAATTCCGGCAGGGTCCACAGTAAGACCCGATGCGCCAGAGACACCATCTTCGCCCGAACTGTGCCCATTTTCTGTCCTCCTGCACGCAAATTGTCCAAAGGCAGTCAAGGCCCTTCTCATTCTGATTTATCCAGCCTTTTGTCCTGCATTCGATGACACGTGCTGCGACAATTGTACATCCGTTCATCTTTGCCGTCCAGCTTCGCAGACAGCTTCCTTGCTGTAGAGATCTCGCGGCTTTATGGCAGCCGGTGCTGGCACAGTGTTCCTTCTCCCCTATCAACCCTCCCAATCCGGAATCTCCACCATCTGCCCGCCTTTCAGCGCGCTTTCGTGCGCGCACATGCCGGGCAGCGCCATCCGCAGCGCGGCGTAGATGTCGAGAGGGGGCGGGGTGTCGTCGCGGATGCACCCGACGAAGTCCTGGACCATCATGTACTCGGCGGTGCCGTGTCCGCCCTGGGTCGCCTCGGGCGGCGCGTCGGTCACGTTCTCGGTGACCGGCATCTCGATCATGTTGTTCAGGTGCGGCACCGAATCCAGCCATACGTTGGTCTGCAGCGGACTGGTCGGCGGGCGCGAGGTCTCGAGTACGCCGTCGGTGCCGTAGATCGAGTAGTAGTGGAACATCGGCTCGCGGGTGATACCGAAAGCGACCAGGATCTTGATCACGCCGCCGCTGGCCGTCTGCAGAATGGCCACTTCGGTGCCGGATTTAACGCGGACGGGCAGGTCGCCGGTTCCGCTGGTGACGCTCATGCCGCTGGCGGCGACGCAGCGCTCGCCGGTCACTTTAAGCAGGGGGCCGAGGCTGTGGGTGCAGTAGTGAATGGGCGCCATGGAGGCGCGCCAGGTGGGCGAGCCGTCCGCCTCGCGCAGCAGATAACGCGTATCGTGGATGTACTCGGCTTCGGCGTACATGAAGTCGCCCAACAGGCCCTGGCCCCACATCTCCTGCCAGCTCAGGATATGCGCCCAGTAACAGCAGTTCTCGGCCAGCATGAACTTCTGGCGCGGGTGGGTCTGCACCGCGGCGAGGATCTGGCGGCATTCGTCGATGTTGGTGGCCAGTGTGACTTCCTGCAGGACATGGCAGCCGGCATCGAGCGCGGCAACGGTATGCTCGCAGTGCAGGGGAACCGGGGAGGCGACGAAGACGATGTCGAGCCCTTGCGCCAGCATCTCGTCGTATGCGCTGCACAGGTGGGCCTGAGGGAAAATCGCGCCGAACTGTTCGAGCGCGGCCGCGTCGATGTCGCAGCCGGCGACGACGCGGCAGTCGGGCATGAGCTCGAAGACGCGCGCCGGGCCAAGTCCGCGGCGCAGCCCGACAACGCCTACACGATAACTACGCATAGCGAAACTCCCTTCAGAAACGAGGAAAGAGTGAAAAGGGGCGAGGAGGAAGAGAGCACCTTCCTATTCTCACTCCTCGCCGACGGCCTGACGCAGGCGCGCGGCGCAGTCGATGCGGCGGCCGGTCGCCATGGATTCTTGCGCGGCGAAGGGGATGATCATGCCGGTCAGGATGGAGCGCGGGTCGTAGGGGCCGGTTGGGTTGGACTGAAGCCAGGTGACGAAGTCACGATGGATGCGGAAATCGGCGCCGCCGTGTCCGCCGACTGCCGGCGGCAGCTCGATCGATTGCGGCTCCTCGCCGTTGCGCCAGAGGGTTACCGAAGCGGGCGGGTGCCCGGGCCGCACCGTATGCATCACCACTTCCACCTGCCCTGCCGTGCCGTTGACGATGTATCGCCGCTCGTAATCCGGCCCGGAGGTGGTGAGATGGAAGGTGTAGAGAATGCCGTTGGCGAGCAGGCCGGAGATGGAGCAGCAGTCGCCGGCGGTCATGGGCCTATCGTCGCCTTCGGTCCAGATGTTGCGCGTGATGGTGGCGGTGCAGTCGACGACTTCTGCGCCGAGGCAGTGCTGGATGGTGTCGGTGTCATGGGTGAGTTTGCCTTCGACCAGGGTCGAGGAGGGCGGCGTTCTGAAATGCGACCACACGCCCTGTGACCAGCGGTTGCCGGTGTTGATGTGCCCGAGCACGCTCTGGATACGGCCGAGGCTGCCCTCGTCGATGATGCGCTTCATGGCGAGCGTGGCGGGAAAGCGGCGCAGGTTAAAGCCTATGAAGAGGGGATAGCGGTGACGAACCACCTCTTGGTACAGCTCCACGGTTTGCTCCCATGTAAAGGCCACGGCCTTTTCGAGGAAGACGGGGATGCCGTGTTGCAGCGCGGCGAGCGCATGTTCAACGTGGTCGACGGCGTAGCTGCCGACGAGTACGAAGTCGAGGTCGGGCGTACTGTCCAGCATCTGGCGGTAATCCTGGTAGAAGCAGTTGCCAAAACGCTCCTCTTCTTCGGCGGTGGGATCGCGCGGGTCGGCCACGGCGACGCAGCGGACCGTCGCTTCCTCCATCGCTTCGAGGCTCTCCATGTGGTAGCGCCCGCGGCGGCCGAAGCCGATGACGGCGAAACGATATGTTGGTGTTGTCATAATCATTCCTAGCCTGTGGTGCGTGGGATGTACGAATGACTGCAGTTCAAATGTCGCGCAGGTCGGCCACCACGCCCTGCGCTTCGGCTTCGTAGAGCTTCCAGATCACGCGCAGGCTTTGCAGGCTGCGGCGGCCGTCAGTGAGCGGGAGGCGGTCGTGCTCCAGGCAGTCGACGAAGTGGATCAACTCGTTCTCGAGGTGCTTGCCCACTGCTGCCTCGAACAACAGTTGCTCGCTGCCTTTCTCCGCTTCTTGCGCGCCCTGATGCAGCAGCAATCTCCCCTGACTGATCTGTCCTTCCAGCATGCCATCGGTGCAGTGAGCATGAAATGCGTACTTGAGCCGCGTGCCCTTGGCGCCCCAAGTGCCGAAATGGTAGCCGAGCGCGCCGTTGGCGAATTTGAGGGAGACGTTGGATGTGCCCTCGCCCTCCATCCAGGGCGTGCCGAAGTTGGTGCCGAGATGGGTGCCGGAAACGGGCTGCCCCATCCAGGCGAGCAGGATGTCGATATAGTGGCAGCCGTGGCTGAAGAGCTGGCCGCCGCCGAGCGTCTCTATACGGTGCATCCAGCTGCCCGGCTCGGCCTGCGTATGCTGCTCGGTCCAGATCGATAGCTGGAAGAGGTCGCCGTAGGTTCTGGCCTTGAGCAGGCGCTCCATCTCGACGACGATCGGGTGAAAGCGCATGCAGTAGGCGACCATCAGCGTGCGGTTGGCGCGCTCGGCCGTCTCGATCAGATCCAGACATTCGGCTTCCGAGTTGGCCAGCGGCTTCTCCATCAGCAGATGTTTGCCGCGGCGCAGCAGGTCGATACCGATGGGATGGTGGAGGTGGTGGGGCACGGCGAGGATGGCGGCGTCGATATGGTCGAGGATTTGGCGGTAGTCGGCTGCGACCGTGTTGCAGCCCATCAGGTCGGCGGTCGCTTGCGCGCGCGGCAGGTCCGGGTCGACCGCGGCGGTGAAGAGGGCGCGGCCCTTCAGTTTCTGGAAGGCGGCGCGGTGGGACTGACCCATACCGCCGCAGCCTATCAGGCCGATGCGGATCATGGCTGCCGCCGCCAGTGGTCGGTCGTTAAGAAGCGGCCGTACTCCACCGGCCTACCCCTTGATTCCGGTGCGCGCGATGCCTTGGATGAAGTGCTCCTGGCCGATGAAGAACATCACGATGATCGGCAGGATGCTGATGACCGCGCCGGCCTGGATCAACTCCCAGCGCCCACCCGACTGGTTGGTCAACAGCGTCAGTCCCAGGGTGATGGTCATGGTCTCGACTTTGGTGAGGAAGATCAACGGGCCCATGAGGTTGTTCCAGGAGCCGAGAAAGGTGAAGATACCGAGCGTGGCCAGGGCTGGCTTGGAGAGGGGCAGAAAAATGCGGTAGTAGATCTGGATAAAATTGCAGCCGTCAATGCGCGCCGCCTCCACCAACTCTTGCGGGATCGTCAGATAGAACTGGCGCATGAGGAAGATGCCGAAGGCGGTGCCAAAGAAGAAGGGCACGGTGAGCGGGAAGTGTGTACCGAGCCAGCCGATGTCGCGATAGAGCTTAAAGAGGGGAATGAGTGTGACGTGGAAGGGAATCATCATCGTGGCGAGGATGATGGCGAAGATGACATTGCTTCCCGGGAAGCGCATGCGCGCGAAGGCAAAGGCGGCCATCGAGCAGCTCAAGAGGGAGCCTACGGTAGCGAAAACGGCGATTCTTATACTGTTGAGGAGGAAGAGGTCAAAGGGCAGCACTTCGAAGAGTTTAGGGTAGTTACTCCACTGCAGCGGAATCGAGATCCACTTGGGCGGCAGCAGCAATACTTCGCCCGGATGCTTGAGCGAGGTGGAGACCATCCACAGCAATGGCAGGAGCATGGTGATACCAACGACGGTGAGAGCGAAATAGAGCAGCACACGTCCCGCGATGTACAGGATTCTGTAGGTCGTCAAACCATCGGAGGCGGCGGTGGTCACGCCCGGCATTGCCGTCGTGCGGGTCTCACCTACCGGCGTTGCATCTTGTGCGCTCATAGTGGTTGTGCCTCAGAGTTCGTAATGGACCCAGCGCTTCTGGAACCAGAATTGGAACAGTGTCAGACTGACGATAATAACGAAGAGCACATAGGCCAGCGCGGAGGCGTACCCCATGTGGAAATTCTCAAACCCCTGTATGAAGAGATAGTAGACGATCGTCTTCGTGGCGCTGACCGGCCCGCCTCTGGTCATCACGTAGGCCTGGGCGAAGACCTGGAAGGAGGTGATAACCGACAGCGTCAGGACGAAGAAGGTAACGGGCGAAAGCAGCGGGATGGTGATATTGATGAACTTGTGCCACGAGTTTGCGCCATCCACCGTAGCCGCTTCGTAATAGTCCTGGGGAATGCCCTGCAGGCCGGCGATGAAGATGACTATGTTGTAGCCCAGACCATGCCAGATGCTCATGATCATAATGGCCGGCATCGCCCAGGTGACACTGCTCAACCAGCGCACGCCGCGGAAACCAAAAAAGCGCAGCACCTCATTGACGAGGCCGAAGTCTGACTGGTAGAGCCAGAGCCAGAGCACCGAGATGGCGACCACCGAGGAGACGACGGGCAGGAAGTAGATGGTGCGGAAGACGGCCACGAACCGGATTTTCTGGTTGAGCGCGATCGCCAGCGCCAGGGCCAAAACCGTTCCAGTGGGGACGGTTCCCAATACGTAGTAGGCTGTGTTCTTGATCGTAATCCAGAAGAGCGGGTCTTCGGTGAGGAGTTCGATATAGTTGTCGAAGGCCTGCCACTTGGGCGTGCTCAACAGGTTCCAGCGTGTGAAGCTGTAATAGAGCGAGGCCAGCACCGGGCTGGCGGTAAAGACGATCAGCCCTATGATCGTGGGCAGGATGAGGATGTAGGCCTCGATCGCTTCCCGGCCCCGGTTACTCCCCAGGAATTCACGCAGACCACTGCGCGCAGGTGTCGTTACAGCGCTCATGCAACTCTCTCCAGACTGCGAGGAGAGAGAAAAGAGGAGTCAGCCCCTCTCTTTTCTCTCTCCTTTCTTCTCTGCACTCACTCCGCGCTGTTTGCTATCCGAGCAGTTCTTCGCGGGAGCGCTCGAGGACTGCGTTGACACGCGACTCGAGGTCGTCGGTGGCCTCTTGAACCGTCTTGACCTGCAACATGGCCGCGTCCTGTTCCTCGACGGCGATGCTGGCGATCTCACCTTCGGCGGGACCGTTGAAGACCGGAGTAGCGTCTTTCAGAAGCTGGTTGAGGATCCACAACTGCGTGGGCGGATCGGTGCGATCCTGGACGTAGATCAGGCCCTCCGCGGTAGGTATATGGGCGGGGAAGGGGAAGATCGTCTCGGCGTACATGACCGCGCCATCGCCCATCGTCAGCCATTTGATGTATTCCCACGACTCATCCGGATGCGGGGCTGAACTGGTGATCGAGATACCGTTCTGGTAGGCGTCGATCGTGTTCTGCCCTGTAACGGGATGCGCGGGCGGTGTGAAGACGTCCCACTCGAACTCCTCGATTTCGGAGAAGGAGGGGATCATCCAGTCACCCATCACGGCGAAGGCGACGCGGCCGGTTTGGAAGGGATTGAACTGCAGGTTGGCCTCGGGCGCCATTGCGATCTTGTGTTCGTTGACAAGGTCAACCATCCACTGGAACGCCTCCATCGGACCGTCATCTTTGATAAGACAGCCGTTGTAGTCCTCGTCATAGAAGGCGCCGCCCGCCTGGAAGATCCAGAAATTCATGCGGCCATTGCCGTCGACCGGTTTGTCCATGCCGTAGGACTCGGCCGAGCCGTCGTCGTTGATGACGGTGAACTCTTTGCCCGCCTCGAGAATCGTATCCCAGGTCCAACTCTCGTCCGGATCGGGGATGCCCTTTTCGGCGAACCAGTTCTTGTTCCAGAACCACATCGTGCCGGAGTGCCAGACAGTGGGGAAGGCGTGCAGGTCGCCGGAGCCGCACCGGATCTGACCGGGCTGCCAGCGGCCTTGCGTGATCGCGCCCTCGTAGAAGTCGTTGAGGTCGATGCCATCACGCTCGACAAAGGGATCCAGCGGGATCGTCACCCCGTTGTGCGCGAACCGCACGTGATAGTAGGGCGAGTGGTGCATGATGTCGGGCGATTCGCCGGCGGCGGTGGAGGCCAACATCTTCTGCCAGTAGTTGGACCAGGAGGTAATGTCCTCCTGCAGCTTGATGTTGGGATAGGTATCCTGGAAGGCCGCCTGCAGGGCACCCTGCTTCTCTACCTGGAAGCCCCAGTAGGCGAGCCGCAGTTCGACGGTCTCCATATCGGCGTCGCCGCCGGAGTCCATCGCGTCACCGGCGGCGGGCGCCGGCGCGGCGCAGGCCGCGGTCACCATGACGCCGGCGGTCGCCGCGGCAGCGTGCAGGAATGAGCGACGTGACATCCGCTTGCTAACCAATGCGTTCTTCTCCATCGTCTTTTTCTCCTTGGATCGATTGAATTGGATTGAATGTATGTTTCGGGGCAGGAAGAACTATTGGGGGGAAATAGTAACATAATATAGGTGAATGTCAAAGAGGGCGCGGACGGCCGGGGGCGTTCCGGAATTGGGACAGTTGCGCGGTCTATTTTCTTCTCAGGCTGTGGTGCGCGGAGCGGCGCGGGTCTGGTGACAGGCGCTATTTGCGGGCGGATGCGGGCATCATCTATCATCTGAAGCGGCGACGTGTCCACGCTGCGATATCGAAAATCCGATAAACCGCAGGGACTGACCGTGGCACGGCATGACTAGGGCAGTACAGCGAACAGATCGATACCAACTACGGGCGCAGATCGATGCGCTCTCAGCGCTGTGGACGTAGACGGAACGGTGCATCGTGGAGTTTATGGCGGAGAAAAGAGGAATGATATGAAGGGCGTTGGAGCGTTTCTGGATACAGAGACAACAGGGCTGAGGGGCAGCGACGAGGTAATCGAATTTGCTATCGTCCTGTTCCGGTACGACATAACACGGCGGGAGTTACGAGTGATCGACCGCTATCACGGCTTGCGGGAGCCGTCATGTGCCATCGACCCTGGCGCGGAAAAGGTGCATGGGATATCGGTAGACCAGGTGCGGGGCAAGCGGCTGAAAGACCGGATGGTGCGGCGGATATTGAGAAAGGCAGATTTTCTGATCGCGCACAACGCCGCTTTCGATCGCCGCTTCGTCGAGAAGCTTTACCCGGAGACGCAAGGGTTTCGTTGGTACTGTTCGATGAACGGGATCAGATGGAATAAGAAAGGGTTCGCTTCGAAGGGATTGCAGCAACTGATGGCCAATCACGGCATCGAAACGGAGCGGGGGCACAGGGCACTGGATGACGTAATGGGGGCGCTGGATCTGCTTGCGCAACAGGACGAGCAGACGGGCCGGCCCTATCTTTCGGAACTGCTGGATGTCGAATCGGACGCGGCGGAGTAGAAAAGGCACGGCCGTTTGGGCAGGGCGTTGAAAATTGCCGGAATCTTGACTATGGCCCTTAATCTTGTTGTCAGTTTGCAGCGCTCTTTTCGGCATAAGCTGGTGAGAAGTGGGCGCTGCCGACTCCAGACGTTTGGACATTTGGCAGCCACCTGATTTCTTGACGCCGGCCAAACACATAAATCCTGGTTCTGACAACGAATGGCTCCCAAGGAATCTGGGATTTACCCGCCCGGTCGTACATGTCGCGAAATTGGGACAGCTACACGGCAGGAGTGGCTATGCCGACGCGCTTGCCTGCGCTATTGTGAAGCCACGCTATTGGCGGAGGTCGCGAACCGCCCAACGCGGTTTGCCTCCCGAGAAAAGAGCATGATTTTCAAACCGGAGATCGCGGCCCGCTTGTGGGATACCTGGCTGTACCACCACGAGGGCACGCACTACCTTTTCTATCTCCACCGCATGCGCGCCGGGGGCGGCTATGACGGCATGAGTGTCGCCACTTCGGATGACGGGGTCCACTTTGCCGACCGGGGGCCGATCATCCACAAGGCGGCAGACGCCAACTGGTTGGGCACCGGCATGGTCTGGCGCGCCGGCGACCAGTTCATGCTCAACTTTTCGGAGGAGCGCAACGGGGTGCAGGAGATCTTCTTCGCCGAATCCGACGATCTGTTGCAGTGGCGGCGACTCCCCGACGAGGAGTATGTGTGCCGGTCGGACCCGCGCTGGTATGCAGAGGACCCGATGTTCACAAGCCAGCGCTGGGACTGCATCTGGGTGCTGCCGCGGGAGGACGAGCCGGGCTATATCGGCTTCCTCACCGCGGTGGCCAAGGATGGTCCGCCGGGGCTGTGCGGCACGGCCGGCTGCGTTGTGTCCGATGACGGCCGCCATTTTCGGGCTGCGCCGCCGGTGATCGAGACCGGCTTGTGGGGCGAACGGATCGAGGTCGGCGCGGTGGAGAAGATTGGCGACCGCTACTACATGCTGCTGGGGGTTGGCAAGTCACATGCGCTGGGGTCGCGACATCTGTCGGACCTGCTGGCAGGCGAATGCGGGATGTACGTTCTCTCATCCGAGGCGCAGACAGGCCCCTACCGCCTCGACCCCGGCCAGCGTCTGCTGCTGGGTAATAGCCCCAAGCGGTTGAACTACTTTGCACGATTCTATCGATGCGGCGATCAGCTGCTGCTCAACCACCACACCGTGCCGCGTCAGCACGGCGGCGAATCCTATTTCTCGCCGCTCAAAACGGTCCACCGTGACGCCGCGGGCATTCTGAGCCTGCGCTGGTGGCCTGGCAATGAAGCGCTGAAGGGACGTGCCCTGCCGGTCGTGCTGGAGGGATGCGAGTTCTACGGCCTGCGACCCGATGATTGCCCGGTCGAAGCCGGACGCCTGCAGCTCGCTGCAGCGGCCGGCGGGCTGGCGATACTTCCGGTGAAGTACGACCTGGCGCGCGGGGTCGTTCTCGAAACGGAGTTGACCTTTCAGGAGTTAAGCGGTCCTCTCGGCGGCATCGGCTTCTTCATCGAAGGCGACCCGACCGGCGCCGGCACGTTGTTGGTGGCGCAGAGCGATGATCGACTGACGACAGGCCCCTATACATCACCCACCGGAGACGGCTACGCCTTCCAACCCGAAGACGCCAAGCCGCAGTCCTTCAAGCCGGGACAGACCATGCGCTGGCGGCTGCTGTTGCGCAACGAGTTCGCGGAGCTCTACGTCGACGACGAACTGATCCAGGGCTACACACTGCCCCATGCCCCGAGCGGCCGGCTGGGATTTGTCATCGAGGCCGGCACGGCGGCGGCGGCGAACGTACGCGGCTGGGAAATGTCCCTCTAGGCACACGCATTCCAACACATATCCACAACTGACTAGGAGTCTCTCAACCGACGACGCGGCAGTCGACGCACCACGCGCGGGACGGGTATGCGGCTGATAGAGAGAACGCTAGCCTTTGATGCCGGTCAGAGAGATGCCGCGTACAAAGTAGCGCTGCAACAGCAGAAAAACCAGGAGCACGGGCAGCGTGACGACAACGGAGCCGGCCATCAGGCGGGGCCAGCTGGTGTACCACTGCCTCTGTACGAGGGCGACGCCGAGCTGGACGGTAAAGAGATACTTGCGGTCGAGGAAGATGAACGGCCCGAAGAAGTTGTTCCAGGAGGCCATAAAGGAGAAGACGCCCAGCGTGGCCAGGGCCGGTTTCATAAGCGGCAGGGCGATGCGCCGGTAGATGCCAAAGGAGTTGCAGCCGTCGATGCGGGCGGCGTCTTCCAGCTCCACCGGCAGCGAAAACATAAACTGGCGCAGCAGGAATGTTCCGTAGGCGGAGCTGAGCATGGCGGGCACGATCAGGGGCAGATGTGTGTTGACCCAGCCGACGCGGTGCATGACGATGTAGAGCGGGATAACGGTGACGGCATAGGGCACCATCATTGTCGACAGGACGATGATGAAGAGGACATTTTTGCCCGGAAAATCGAGGCGGGCGAAGGCAAAAGCGGCGAGCGAGGATGTAATCAGCTGGCCACCGACGCTCAGAACAGCGATCTTGACGCTGTTATAAAGAAATATCCCAAAGGGCTGGTCGAGGAAGAGGTCGCCGTAGGCTTCCAAAGTGGGCTCCAGCGGGAGCCAGGTTGGCGGGATCTGAAAAGCCTCGAATTCTGTCTTGAACGAGGTTGAGATCATCCACCAGAAGGGTGCCAGCGCGGCCAAACCCAGCACAATCAGCAGAATGTGGGTAACGGTGTTGGCCAAAAGCTCTTGTTGTTTGAGACTTGCCGCACGCTCAACGCGTGCCGCGCGCATGGATGAAACTCTTTGCACGGGTATCCCCTTTTTCGACGTTCGCCAACTCCCCTACCGCCGGCTCAGGCCGCAATCAACGCTGGTTTCTCAAACTCTGGTTTCTCAATAGTGTACCCACAGCTTGGCCAGACGCACCTGGATCATCGTGATTGTAAAGATGACCATGGCCAGGATCCAGGCCATAGCCGAAGCATACCCCATCTTGGAGCTGCCGAAGGCCATCTGCCAGAGGTAATAGATGTAGACGTTGGTCGAATTTATCGGTCCGCCCTGGGTCATAACATAGATGAGGCCAAAGGTCTGGAAGGTGCCGATCACGCTCATGACGAGAATGAAGAACATGGTGGGCGTGAGCAGCGGGATCGTAATTCTGAAGAACCGGCTCAATGGCCCTGCACCGTCGATGGTGGCGGCTTCATACAGGTGATCGGGGATCCCTTGCAGGCCGGCCAGATAGAGGACCATATTGTAGCCGAGCCCCTGCCAGACGGTGACCATGGCGACGGCGGGCATGGCCCAAAAGACATCGCTGAGCCAGTTGGGCCCGTCAATACGGACCCAGGAGAGGACATAGTTGATGAGACCGAACTCCCCGTCATACAGCCATCGGAACATGAGGCCGACGGCAACAACCGAAGTGACCAGCGGCAGGAAGAAGGCGAGCCGGTAGAGGTAGCGCAGCCTGATTGGCCGGTCGAGCAGTGCCGCCAGAATCAGCGGGAAGGTCACGGAGGGCACTATGATCCAGCCTGCATATCTGAAGGTATTGCCCAAAACCTTCCAGAAGAGACGATCACGGCTTACCAGGCGGGCGTAGTTTTTGAGCCCAACCAGTTCGGGTGGACTGACCATATCCCATGTATGGAAGCTCATGTAGAGGGATGCAGCGATCGGGAGGAAGATGAAGGCAACGATGCCGATGATGAGGGGCGCGATAAAGAGGTAGCCCTCATATCGATGCCAGCGAATATTGCTTTTTTTCGTTTTGGCGACGAGGCGGGTCAAAGCCTGTGACTGAGCCATAATCTGTCCTGCGACACACCTGGAGCCGCACAGTGGGCGACGGCGATTCCAGGTATATCGCAGGCTTGGAAGACTTCCGGATCGATTTTACCTATCTGTCCGCTACCGAACCCAAGCGAACATCAGGCCTTTAGTACTGCTCCTCATTGGCATCGGCGAGGATGTCCTCCATCACCACCTGTATCTCGTTGAGCGCTTCGGCGGGGGTCATCTGCCCAAGGAAGGCGGCCTGCAGGTTGGGGATGACGGCGGTGCCGAGCAGTTCACCGTGGTTGACGCCGAGCGAGTCGTTGGCAGCCAGGTCGGAGTTGAAGCATGCATCGACAAAGACTTCGCCGCCGCGGGCAGCCATCTCCTCGGTCACGAACCCTTCGGGGCGGCCGGCGGGGATGGAGAAGCCGGTTCTGCCCAGCACAAGGGCGCCTTCGCCGATCGACATATGCTTGAGGAAGGCGAAGGCGGCGTCGGGATGGTCTGTGTCGGCGACGATGCCGAAGCCGGAGGTCCACATCATAGTTGTCTTGGGGCCGCCCTCGAAGGCGCGCGGGTTGCGCACAACATGCCAATCGATCTTGTCGGTATTCTGGAGCAGGGCGACGGTATCGATTGTGTGGCTGGCCCACATGGCGATGCGTCCTGTCAGCTGACGCGAGCTGGCGCCTTCGGTGGACAGCTGTTCGGGCGAGGGTGAAATATCGTGGGTCAGGATGGTGTCCACGAGCCATTCTATCGCTTCGATATTCTTCGGATCGTTGGCCGTGGGCGTGGTGAGGTCCCAATTCCAGCGGTCGAAGTATCCTTTGCCCTCATTGGCCCACATCCAGTGTTCGTTGGCCCAGGGCCCGGTCTGCGTCATCCAGCCGAAGATCTTGTCCTGGCCGTCGCCGGAGGTCAGCTGCTGGCCCATTTCGAGGCAGTCGGCCCACGTCCAGCCGTCTTCGGGATAGGCAACGCCGGCCTCATCGAAGAGGCCCTTGTTGTAGATTACGGCGTGGGTTACATAGTCCTTGGGCAGACCGAAGAGCTTGCCTTCGACGGTGTAGAGCTGGAGCAGGGCGGGCGCGACGGGGTCGTCGTCGTAATCGGTGTCTGCGTCGAGATAGGGATTCAGATCGACCAGGATGCCCTTTTTGCTCCAGATTCTGGGCGGCCCATAGGTGGCCACGATGGCGATGTCGGGGGGGTCGCCGGCGGCGATGCGGGCGTTGATCTTGGCGAGCATATCCGGCCAGGATCCGATAGTAGGGCTGATGAGAATGTCCACGTCGGGCATGACGTCTTTGAACTTGTCGAATGCCTCGCCGTGTACTTCGTCGGGTTCGTAGCCCAGGTATTCGAGCTGGATGCCTTCGGCGGCTGCACCATCACCGCCGTCGGAAGCGGCCGGTGATTCGACCGGTTGACAGGCGGCGAGAAGGGTTGCCCCGCCGATGGCGCCGGCTGTCAGTTGCAGGAATTCGCGTCTTCTCATGGGCTTAGCGTTCACAGTGGTCTCCTCTTGGAATATTGATGAAGGTTCTGTGCGTGGATTGCCGGTATTCTACAGTACCTGAATTTCATTTGCAATCGTAACTACTCAGCCGCAACTGATTCGCAACCCTGGACGAGGCGAGCAAAGGTGTTTTTTCTCCCCTCATTGTTGGATTTTGGGCGGTCGGGCCTTCGGCCCTCCCTTGTGCAGGGGCTGCGCCCCCGCAACGCCCCCCTACAAAACCATCGCTCACCGACCGTGTGTGCGCATTCCAGCAGTGCCGCTCCACTAACGTGGCTGCCGCCAACCGAATACGCAATCAGATAGCCTGAATGGCGGTGGGGATAAAGGGCTGGTCAAGACAGGCACTGTATATGGCTTAGGAGTTACTGGCAATCTCTATATCATTGCGGGCAGGGCGGGTTGTCTGAACTGTGACTCATGTGATTTTAGTGATGGGCTGTGATTAGGGCACGGTTGGCGGAGGTGGGTTTGGATGCGCGTTGGATGCGTGTTCACGAGCGTTTAAGAGCAGTTGTAATGAGATCTTCCGATATTTGAACGCTCGAAAACGGCGCTCAGAGTGGCTATCAGCGGGTCGGCGGATTGGCACTTTGGGCCGGCTCCAGGACGGGGCGGCACGACGCGGCTTTTGCGGTCCGGTATGGATAAGAATTGCCGTAAAGTGACCGAATACGGTTAAAATCGCGGACACTGGCGTTCGAAAGGGACAGAATCACACAATAACGGCCTGTTCTCGGCCCAGGGATAGAGCATGAAACGCAAGATAGGTGTCGGAATCGCGGTGGTGTTGGTGATCGTGGTCGTTCTCGGCGCGTCGCAGCTACGGGCCCAGGGGGTGCTGACCCTCGAGGGGCTGGCGGAGAAGCTCAATCTGCTGACGACCGACCAGGAGCAGCTGACGGCGCGCGTGGCCGCGCTGGAAGCCGCGGCCGCGTCGGCGAACTGGCTGGCGGGCATCCCCATCCGCGCCGAAAACCGCTGCACGCGGTACGAGTCGGACGATTACCGCTATCCGCAGAGTTTGGAGGCACAGATCATGGCGGAGATGGACGGCAGCTTCTACAGCCCGTACACCGGCGAGACGTTCGCCTGGGGGGAGGACGTCGACATCGAGCATATCGTCGCCCGCAGTGAAGCGCACGACAGCGGCCTGTGCGCGGCCGACATCTTCACGCGCCTTGCGTTCGCCAGCGACCCGCTCAACCTGACCTTTGCTTCCCCTGCAGTGAACCGGGACCAGAAGGTGGCCAAGGATGTGGCTGAATGGCTGCCGGAGTTGAACAAGTGCTGGTATGTCAACCGGGTCGTTGCCGTCAAGCGGCGCTACGGGCTGTCGATGGATGCCCGCGAGGCGGAGGCGGCGCTGGCGGTGCTTGAGGCCTGTCCTTCCGTCGCCATGGAGATCGTCGCCGCGGCGGAAGCTGAAGAGGTCACGCCTACGCCCGCGGCCAGTTCAGACACCGAGCAGCAGTCAGGGCCGCAGGTGGAAGGTGATCCGCTGGAGCTGTACGACGATAACGGCAACGGGCGCATCACCTGCGCTGAGGCGGAGCGGCATGGCATCGCGCCTGTGCGTAGCGATCATCCGGCTTATCAGTATATGCGGGATCCTGATGGGGATGGGGTGGTGTGTGAGTAGTGGGGGCGCCGGATCTTTCAGGCCCCGTATTGGACGCTCCTATGCGCCTATGTACTTGCCTTTCTTTGTCGATCCAGGGCCTCGTCAGTTGCGGGATAGAACAGTGCTATAATCCTTCCGCTGGGCGCAGTGTTCCATGAGTGAAGTTCCATTCCTTCCTTCGCAGCGGATGATACCACTGATTGGAAGTCATCGGCGCTCACTTCTCCCCTTACTTCTGCCAATTCCTGTCTGATGAGATCAATTGTGCGTTGGGTCTCGCCGTGCAACCATGCTCTTTGTTCTGGTCCGTTTGGCATCTCTGTTCTCCTTCCACGTGAATCAGACCCCGGCTTCCCTGCGTTTTGCCCGGCCACCATGATGTGCTGAGCCCCCACGATCCGTCAAATATCTATCTGGGACGGAATTCCCGCCGATCGCCGTCCCCACAGGCGTTTTTCGGCCAGATTTCCCGCTCGCGGGGCGGCGGGCCGACCTGTTCCACGCTTAGAATCGCTCTCAGCGCGTTTTTTGGCCCGCCTGGGCGGCCCCAACATCGTCTTATGAGGGGTTAGTCTTGCGTAGGTTGCCGGTTTCTACTAGCCAAAAATTCACCCTTGCGTGATTGTTCTTGGGACAATCCAGATTCTAGGTAATACAAAAGGTTTTCGATATTTGGAACGGCTTCGATTGGAACCCACATTTGTATTCTTGAAGTGCCTGTGCACCCCTCCACTAGCTGTTCCAGCACTTCGCCAACAGCCGAAAGCGCTTCATCAACAGACTCATTGCTGATTGGTTGAAGGGTAAAATTTGGATTATTGAGGGCCACATGGAGATCAAAGTGAGCGATTCTCTTATGACGGTGTTCTTTCAGTGGAGCTATTTTGTCCTGAGCTTTTTCGATAAGATCTTCGATTTTTGACTTAAGAGTTGGGTCACTGATGTCGGCCAGCAAGGCACAAAGTGACAGATTCTCTTGTCTCCCCTGCCGGGCCGGGTCAGTGAGTCTTGAAAGCCTAAGAATCACATCATTCACGAAAACCCTATACACCTCAATGAAGAAGTATCCCCCCGCAGATTTCAGTAATGATCGTTGTTCTTCACTTTCCACAAGTTCTCTGATCATGGCCCAATTCATATGAACGTGAATTACCTGATTGTGAAGCACATAGTATTTGGTACCCAATTTTGGGCCGAATATGCTCTCGAACTGGTTCTTTAGTTGTTCGCTAGACATATGGCTCATCTCTCAAGCTCCGCTACTCTTGTTTTGAATCCGATGAGGCTCTAACTGCCTCTACAATATTGCATCCTGAAATTGCCGCCGGCCCGGCCAATGCCCCGTAACCCCCTCACTCACACACAATTCCGTCATCATCGCGGTCGTCCATGTACTGGTAGGCGGGATGATCACGCCGCACCGGCGCGATGCCGTGGCCGCGTGCCTCGGCGCACGTGATGCGGCCGTTGTTATTGTCGTCGTACAGTTCCAGCGCATTGCCGCCTTGCGCCGGCGGCGGTTGCGGGGCCTGGGCAGGCGTGTTGGGAGACGGCACGGGCGTGTTGGTGGGCGCAGGGGCGGCCGGAATGTCCTGTGCCAGGGGAAGCGAAGTCGTCTCTTGGCTTACGTTCAGGAGCTGCGCGTAAATCCAGCCGCGCTGCCCGTTCACGCAGCAGAACTCCAGCCAGTCACCGGCGGCGTTGCGGCCGCTGATGTCGAAGCGATCATCCTGTTCCACCGTCCCGACGATCGCAAATGCGGTTCCCGGTCCTGTTCTTACATTGACCTGTGCGCTGTTGACGGTGAAATGCGGGGCGGAAACCGGCGTATCGGTCGGGGACACAGGCCTGCTGGTGGCCGTGGGCGCAGGCGCGTTGGCAGCTGGGGGCACAGGCGTGTTGGTGGCCGGGGGCGGCGGTGGTTCAGACGAAGGCTCGTCACCTCCTCCGCAGGCGAGGAGGGCGAATAGAACGAAGCAAGCGGCAACAAGCAGAAGTCGTTTCATGATATGATCCTCATTGATCGAATTGTCTAGCTGGATTCAGTTATATTCAGATTCCACCCCTCCCAGGCCCATCAGCCTGCCCAGCCCTGCCCGCAGGCCTGCGGGCCTGATTGCGCTGTCCGCATTGGTGGCCGCCGCGTCGCTTTGCCATGCGCGCGGGCGCTAGGGCCCGCTGTCGGGCGGTTTCTTCTGCTCCGTGACCTCCTTTTTGCGGTAGAAGTGGGTGCGCTCTTGCGGACCCGAGGACGGCTTCCACCGTCTGGCGGGGAGTACGTAGATGTATATGATCCACCAGATCACAAGCGCCAGGGGGATTAAGACGGTAACGATGGCTTCGATGTCGCCCTCGAGGACGAGCTGAGCAAAACGGACTGTGTGCCGCATGGGTCCCTCCTGGTATGCCGCCCGGCGCGCCTGCTTGCGCTGGCGGCTGCCGCGGCGCGGGACGGCGGCCCTATGTCTTTCACGCTTAGAATCGCTCTCAGCGCGTCGACCAGGCCGAAAATCGGCCTTTCATCTGAAAAAGAAATTCGCAGCTTGAAAAAAGGCACCAGTCACAAGGCCAATGCCTGCAATAATCAAACCCCACAGGGTATATCGATAGCTTCTTTTGAGCTGTAGATTTTCAGACCTTGTGCGGTGAAGTTCTTCTGCTGTGGAGAATGTCATGCCTTCATAGTATTCGATAAAGAAACAGTCATCCTTTCTGTTCTTGTCTATTATTTCCCTAAGTCTTATTTCCCTTTGTTCGGACGACATGTCTGGTCCAGGGTACGTGTGCCAAACTCCGCGATAACAAAATGGCACCGCCATTGACTTGTTCTTTATTTGCCCCGCTTTACGCTCCTCTTCATCCCATGACTCTCTGTCACCATTTGTGTAAAAGTGAGGGTCTCCATGAACCAGAAAGTGGCAGTCCCTGCAGCGATGTTTCATTCCGGTTTCTCCTCTCCCAGCGCCATCAGCCCGCCCCTCACGCGGCCAGCGTCACCAGCAACGTCGGCGCGTTATCGAGATACCACTGCGTCAGCGATATTTTCGCTTCATCGGGATTGCGAAATTCCTCATCATCATAGAGCGGTATGCGGCGCTGACTGTCTTCTAACCAGTAGTAGGCAGTGACGTTGTATTTTCTGTTCAACGCCGGTCCCCTGTCGAGCACCTCCATGTACAGTGCGTCCTCGCCGCTACGTGCCCTGACTTTACACCGGCGAATCGTTTTGCCGTCGTCGGTGGAAAATTTCCGCCAGCCAAGCTTAACCGTTGCCATGTCGTGACTCCCCCTTGCTGAAAACGTCCTTGAAACTGGCACCTGTGTTTGCGTCGCCGAGCACCCCCCAGCCCGCCCGGCCTTGCCCGCAGGCCTGCCCAGCGCCGCAAGCCGGGTTGACTCGGGTCGGTTTGCACGCGCCTGGAACGCGGTCGGTCTTGTGCAGGTTGGCGGATTTAAGCGCGGACGCGACTAGCGTTGCGTGGCGTTCGTTCGCCTGGCGGGAACATGCGGGAATGGCTGCCCGCCCGCGGCGATCCTTTCGTCAATCTCGCTTTTGATCTCGGCAAGACGGTGGTAGCCGGCAATGCGATAGGTTGGCAGAGGGCCTTCGGTCACTTTCTCGACAATGCCGGATTCAGACAGCAGATGAATGGCACCCTCAACCTGGTCGGGAAACAAGCGATTGCCCATCCTCCCGGCAATTTTGTCCACCTGCCTGGCAATTTCGTCAAATGACTTCTTCAGTTTGCGGGTTTTTGGATCCGCAGCGTGAGCCATGGCGGATAAAACATCCGGCGTAGGTACCGTCATCACCTCAAAGAGGCCGGTGTCCTCTATCTCATTGAGTATTAAATTGTGTTCGTCCATTCTTCGTTCCTTTTGTTTGCGTGTCCATTTTCCATTAACGACCAGCACCAAGGCAAAGGCAACAGTAAGCGGCGTGCGCGAGCAGATTCACTCACACACAACGCCGTCCCCGTCCCCGTCGCGCATATACTGATACGCCCGATGCCCGCGCGGCACCGGTGCGATGCCGTGTCGCTCCGCCTCGGCGCAGGTGATGCGGCCGTTGCCGTTGTCGTCGTAGCACCCGAGCGGATTGCTGTCGCAGTTGCTGCCCGACCCTGCCGGCGGCGGCACGGGCGTTGCCGTTGCCGGCGGCGGTTGCGGGGCCGAGCCATGGTCGGTGAACACCATGGCGGTGCTGCTGCAGCCACCCAGCACGCGGCGGGCGGTGTTGGCCTCGGCCTGGTCCATCGAGAGATTGTACTTGCGCTTCACCTGCACCACCTGGTTCACGTACCAGCACTGGTTCAGCGCCGGCAGCCACTGCGCCAGGTCCTTGTCGACCTTCTGGTGTCTGTTCACGCTGGGGCTGGCCAGGGTGAGGTTGAGCAGGTCGCGGGCGAAGGCGTCGTTGTCGCGGTCGTCCAAATACTGGTAGGCGGGCTTCGGCCCACGGATTGAGACTAAAAACCCAGCCCCCGCCCTCAGCCGGCCAGCGTCGCCAGCAATGTCGGCGCGTTGTCAAAATACCACGCCGTCAGCGCCGTCCTCGCGTCATCGAGACTGCCGGATGTCCCATAGGGGTAGAGTGGTATGGAGCGCTGGCTGTCTTCCAACCAGTAGTAGGCAGTAACGATGTGTACTCCGCCCGTCAGTTTCCCCCCGTGCACCTCCATGCACAGCGAGTCCTTGCCGTTCCGGGCCTTGACTTCACAGCGATGAATTTCGTCTCCGCCGGTGGTGGAAACGTTCTGCCAAATAAGTTCAACCGTTGCCATGTCGCAATTCTTCCTTCCTGAAAACGTCCTTGAAACTGCTGCCTGTGTTTGCGTCGACGAGCGCCTTTTCCGCCCAGGGACTAGGGCCAGGCATCGGGCGGTTTCTTCTGCGCGGTGCCCTTCTTTTTGCGGTAGAAGTGGGTGCGCTCTTGCGGACCCGAGGGCGGCTTCCACCGTCTGGCGGGGAGTATGTAGATGTATATGATCCACCAGATCGCAAGCGCCAACGGGATTGCGAGGGTAATAATGGCTTGGATGTCGCCCTCGAGGATGAGCTGAGCAAAACGGACTGTGTACCGCATGGGTCCCTCCTGGAATGCTGCCCGCAGGCCTGCCCGGCGCGCCTGCTTGCGCTGGCGGCTGCCGCGGCGCGGGACGGCGGCCCTATGTCTTTCACGCTTAGAATCGCTCTCAGCGCGTCGACCAGGCCGAAAATCGGCCTTTCATCTGAAAAAGAAATTCGCAGCTTGAAAAAAGGCACCAGTCACAAGGCCAATGCCTGCAATAATCAAACCCCACAGGGTATATCGATAACTCCTCTTGAGCTGTCTGTTTTCGAATTGCAGACGCTGCAAATCTTCAGCCGCTGGCCATTCCATCCCTTCCTGATGTTCAACGAAAAAGCAGCTTTCCCGTCTATCCTCTAGCATTTTGACCATGAAGGAACCCTTCTCTGCAGCGCCGATGTTGTGATCGTGAGGCAGCGATGCAGTACTCCAGACCCTTTTGTAGCATCCCCAAGTGGACCCGCTTTGCGGCTCTAAGAGCTCACGTTGTTCCTTGCTCAAAGTCTTAGGGATTGTCCCAACCATATTCAAATCAGATGCCATGAAATGGCAATCTCTGCAGTTGTGCGTCATTCCGGTTCCGCCCCTCCCAGGGCCATCAGCCGCGCCCTGTTGGCCGCCCCCATGTGCCGCGGCCAGCCCCATCGATTGGGGACGGTCATTTTCCCAGCAACTCGCCCACTGCGTCACGCAGCGCGTCCGCTAGCCGGTAATACTGTTCGCCTCTCTTCTCGTACTTCCTGTGTTCGACCTCGATCCACTTGAATTCGATCCAGGTCGGTGTCTTGTTATAGCCGAACGGACACATAACTTGGTCGGTGAGAATGCGATAGCCCGTGTAACCGCCCCTGACCAGGCCTATCCCCTTGCAGAGGGCTGATAAGGACACGATCCGTCTTCGGCCTCGGCTTCGTATAACGTCGTGAGAAGGGCTTTTTGGATCTCTCTCAGTCCATAGTGTTCGATAATCCGCTTGAATTCCTCGGCCGATGCGGCATTTTTTCGGAACAGACTGGGGTTCTCTTGCTCTGTCATGTTTTCTTCCTCGGGATTGGGCGGAGCGGGGAACCCCCGTCTTCACTCACACACAACGCCGTCGTTGTCGCGGTCGTTCATGTACTTGTAGGCGGGCTTCGGCCCACGAATTGAGACTAAAAACCCAGCCCCCGCCCTCACCCGGCCAGCGTCGCCAGCAATGTCGGCGCGTTTTCGAAATACCACGCCGTCAGCGCCGTCCTCGCGTCATCGAGACTGCCGGATGTCCCATAGGGGTAGAGTGGTATCGAACGCTGGCTGTCTTCCAACCAGTAGTAGGCAGTAACGATGTGTACTCCGCCCGTCAGTTTCCCCCCGTGCACCTCCATGCACAACGCGTCCTTGCCGTTCCGGGCCTTTACTTCACAGCGATGAATTTCGTCTCCGCCGGTGGTGGAAACTTTCTGCCAAATAAGTTCAACCGTTGCCATGTCGCAGTTTTTCCTTGCTGAAAACGTCCTTGAAACTGCTGCCTGTGTTTGCGTCGACGAGCGCCTTTTCCGCCTGGGCGCTAGGGCCCGGCATCGGGCGGTTTCTTCTGCGCCGTGACTTTCTTTTTCCGGTAGAAGTGGGTGCGCTCTTGCGGACCTGAGGGCTGCTTCCACCGTCTGTCGGGGAGTATGTAGATGTGTATGAACAACCAGATCACAACCGCTAGCGCGATTGAGACGATAATAATGGCTTCGATGTTACCCTCGAGGATTAACTGAGCAAAGCGGACTGCGCTCCGCATGGGTCCCTCCTGTGACCTGTTCGTCTCGCGGCGTCCGGGGGGCGGCGGCGGTAAGAAGCTGTCCCCGATTTGGGGATGCACACATCATCCTGGAGACATCCCAGAGCTTTGGGCCGATGCTGTCTGAACGGTTTTTCGCCGGTTGCCAACCACCAGAACCGCTGCATCGCGCAAGGAGCCGCCGGGCATAAAGGTGGCCCGCCGCGAGATGCATTAATCGTCATGCCAGACCCGGTAGGCGCTCATTCAGCGAGTCATCTCTGCCCTGACTTTACGATTGACAGTATAGCGTATATGGTATACAAGATACGCTGCATGTGCGAATTACGCAACACCCAAGGAGTGATATGCAACGGAAACGAGGGCAGCAGCTGGTACAATCGCTGGAGCGGGGGCTGACGGCGCTGGAGATGGCGCTGGACGGCCACGTGCGTCCGTCACATGTGGCGGACGCGCTCGGAATCGACCGCAGCACGGCCTATCGTCTGCTGTATACGCTGATGGCGAAGGGCTATCTGCTGCAGGATGAACGCACGCGCGAGTTCACCTCCAACCCGACCAAATTTTTCCAACTCTACGGCAAGGTGGCGACGCTGCTGGACTGGCCTGACGTTGCGGGGGATTTCCTGACGAAGCTGCGGGACGAGAGCGGTGAGACGGCCAATCTGGGCGTGCGGCAGGCCAATAACGTGATCTATATCGCCCACAAGCCGGGGCAGGCCGCGCTGAGCGTGAATTTCGCCCTGGGCACGAGCCGACCGCTGCACTGTTCGGCGCTGGGCAAGGCGCTGCTGGCCGCCCAGCCGGATGCGGTCACCGCGGAATGGGTCGCGAGCGCGCCCCTGGCATCCTACACGGCCAAGACGATAACCGAGCCTTCCATCCTCAAGCGTCATTTGGGAACCGTGCGCACCGACGGCTATGCGGTCGACGATGAAGAGACCTTTGCCGGTGTGCGCTGCATCGCGGCGCCGATCCATGATCATCGCCAGCAGGTGATCGCGGCCCTGGGCATCTCCGGACCGACCACACGCATCACGCAGGAGCAGCTGCCCCATTTCGCCGAGACGGTGATGCAGGTTGCCGCGCAGCTGTCTGCTGAACTGGGCGCGCCGGTTCCTGACCTCTGATTCATATAAGCCTCGCAGCGCAGGTCTAACAATAGGAGCATAGCTGTCCTTGCAGCGGTCCACATCCGCCGGCGAAACTTCGATTGCGCCAATCGCGGCGCCCACCCCGTACGGCTTCTCGTAAATCTGGCCCTTGAGGTCGAGCGCGTCTCCCCCTCCTTAGAGGGCGAACGCGATTCCCCACATTCCCAGTCGACACAAAAGCAGCATCCGCGAAATCTTACGCCCCCGTCCACGCTGCGTCAGGTTTCGCCGCCAGGACGTTGACATTTTTTTCGCGATTGTTGACATGATACCCCAATGCTATAATGGCCCCACGCGAAACAAAGAAATTTAATTTTATTGACATCACACAGCCGAGCTTGCCTGGTCATCAACCACTCACGAGGAGGAAAGGAACGATGAAACGCTTTTGCCTGGTTCTACTCATCATTGTGTCATTGACCTTGGCCGCCTGTCAGCCGGTCGCAACCGAGTCGGCGGCAGATATGTCGATGGAGGCCGCCGATCCGAGCGGCACGGTAGAGGTATTCTCCTGGTGGAGCGGTGGCGGCGAGTTGGCCGGCCTCGACGCTATCATCGAGGTCTTCAACGCACGCTATCCCGATGTCGAGTTCGACAATGCGGCAATCGGCGGGGGCGACGGCGTCAACATGAGGACGGTGTTGGAGACGCGCATGTTGGGCGGCGAGCCGCCGGACTCGTTCCAGGTCTGGGCCGGCGTGGGCGTCGTCGAGGATCATGTCGTGCCGGGCAGAATGGAGGGTTTGGATTTCCTCTTTTCGGAAGAGGGGCTATATGACGTGTTCCCGCAGTCGGTGATCGACAACGTCTCCTACGAAGGGACGCCCTATGTCGTGCCCGTGAACATCCATCGCCAGAACATCATGTGGTATCGGGTCGACAGGTTTGAGGCCGCCGGCATCACCGAGCCGCCCACAAACTGGGACGAGTTCTTCGTTGTGGCGGAACAGTTGAAGGAGGCCGGTATCCCGGCCATCGGCGGGGCGTCTCTGGGGGCGTTGGCCTTCCACACCTACAACTACTTCCTCAACAGCGTGACCGACGGCGAGACCTATCTCGGCCTGTTCGACGGTTCGGTCGGTTGGGATACGCCCGAAGTCGCGGAGGCGCTGGAGCTTCACATGCGGGCGATGGAGTACGCCTCCGGCGACTGGCTGGAGGTCGGCTGGGGCGACCAGGTGGAGCGCTTTGCCGCCGACTACGACGAGACCCCGGCGATTATTCTGATGGGCGACTGGTTCTGGGGCTTCATCAAGTCGGAAGGGATCGAAGAGTTGGTCGGATGGGCCGACATCCCGAATCATCAGGACAAATATGTCTGGGTGGCCGACTCCTTCGGTTTGCCCAAGAATGCGCCCAACCGCGACAACGCCATCGCCTGGCTGAAGGTCGTGGCTTCGAAGGATGGACAGGACGCCTTCAATCCCCTCAAAGGCTCGATTCCGGTGCGCACGGACGGCGACGTGGGCCTCTACGACGAGTATTTACGCGAGTCGATGGACGCCTGGCAGACGCATGAGCTGCTGCCGTTCATTGGCGGCCTTGTGCGGCAGAGCTTTGTGACCGACCTCGGCAACATTGTGAACAACATGCTGACCGGGCACGGTGACGTTGCCCGCGCGCAGGAGGAGTTGATTCAGGCCGCCAAAGACTCCGGCATTGGCGAGTAACTGATTCGCAGGCTTCGCACGGAAAGCGGATAGAATTGGCGTCTATCCGCTTTCCGCCCTCCCATTAAAGCACCTGAATCAGGCCATGTATTCCGAACTTTCCGCAAAGGCAAAGTCGCTTCCGGCGCTGCTGCCAAAGTGGCTCTCCGACGACCGTAAGGTCGCGATCCTGATGTTGGCCCCGTCCATCATCGCGGTGGCCGTGTTCATCTACATCTTCATGGGCTGGACGGTGTACATCTCGGTCTCAAATTGGGACCGTCCAACGCTCGATCTCTCCTTTGCCGGTCTGAAGAACTGGCAGCGTATGGTCAACGATCCCCGCTTCCACATCGACCTGCGCAACCTCGTCCTCTTTGCGGTCGGCTACATGTCGCAATGCATCGTCATCGGCTTTCTGCTCGCCGCGCTTCTCAATGAGCGGATCAGGGGCGAAGCGTTTTTTCGCACCGTCTTTTTGATGCCGTTCGCCGTCTCGGCGGTGGTCAGCGGGACGGCTTGGCGCTGGCTGCAGGTGCCGTCGGCGGGGATCAATCTGCTGATTGCCGATCTGGGGTTCGAGAACTTCCGGCCCCTCTGGTACATGCACCCCCAACTGGGCATGCTGGCGATCACGATTATGGGCGCGTGGCAGTTTTCCGGCTTCGTCATGGCCCTGTACCTCGCCGGTCTGCGGGCGATTCCCGACGAGTTGCGGGAGGCGGCGGTCATCGACGGCGCCGGCACAATTGCGCTTTATCGTCATGTATACATCCCCATGCTGCGGCCGGTCACCTATACCGTGATTGTGCTGACCGGCGCCGGCTCCATCGGCAACTTCGAGATTCCCAGCATCATCGGCACGGGCCCCGGTTTTGCGACCGATACGCTCGGTTTTTATATGTTCGAGCAGACTTTTCGCTCCAGCCGCTACGGCCTGGGCGCCGCGGTCGCCACCTTCATGCTCTTCTTGTCCATCCCGGTTGTCCTGCCCTATCTGCTCAGCGTTCTGCGTGAGGAAAGAGAATGAGTTTGAATCGTCTCCTGGTCGGCAGCACCAAATATGCCGTCCTGATTGCATTTGCCGCTTTCTACCTGGTGCCCTTCTATGTGATGATCCTGACCGGGTTGAAGCCGCTCGAAGACATCAGTTCATTCGAGATCTGGAATATGCCCAGGAGCCTCGACTGGGGCAGCTTCCGCGAGGCGTGGAATCAGATGGATTCCAACTTCTGGAACAGCGTGCGCATCACGATTCCAGGCGCCATCGTTTCAACTTTTCTGGGCTCGATCAACGGCTATATTTTCGCCAAGTGGGGCTTTCGCGGCTCGAATGTGATTCTGTTCCTGTTCGTGTTCGGGATGTTTTTGCCCGGCCAGGGGATCCTGATCCCGCTGGTTTGGGTTCTGCAGTTTATGGGCCTTTACGGGAAGGTGAACGGCCTCATCATGGCCTACTGCATCTTTGGCATACCGATCACGTCGCTCCTGTTTTACAGGTACTATGCCAGTGTCCCGGATGAGTTGGTGGACGCGTCGAAGATTGACGGCTGCGACTTTTTCGGCATCTACCGCCGCATCATTTTACCGCTTTCGGGGCCGACCTTTGCGGTGGTGGGTGTGTGGCAGTGCACAAGGATCTGGAACGAGTATCTGATGGCGCTGGTTGTGCTCGGCAACCCGGCCAGGGCGCCGGTTACCGTAGCCATCAAGAACTTTTCCAGCATGGGCGTCATCCCCTGGAACTTGCAGATGGCCGCCGCGCTGATCGCGTCCGTGCCCACGATTGCGGTCTACCTGCTGCTTGGCAAGCTGTTCATGCGCGGCCTGCTGGAGGGGTCGTTGAGCGGCTAGTTGACGCGGCGTCTGTACCCGGAGTATGCTGCGTTCAACGACTATGTGCTGGCCGTGGCGGCCAGGTTCATCGAGTCGCCGGCGAGCGCGATCATCCTGACCCACGACATTCACAAGACGACGGTCGAGGCGGCGCCTCTGATCATTATGTCGCTGAAGCGTCGCGGAATACTGTTCGTTACGGTTACCAGGCTGCTCGAACCTCAGACGCTTATATCGGGGCACATCTACTGCCATCAGCCTGCGGAGAACCGGTAGAGAATCTTTCCTGCTCTCCCCCTCGTCGCACATTCGCAAGCAAAGGATTGGTGCGTTTTGGAAGACGACATTCGCTTTATGTGGGACACGCGCGTGCCGATGCGCGACGGGGTCAAACTGTCGACCGATATCTACCTGCCGGCGGCGGCGGAAGCCTACCCGGTCATCCTTGCGCGCACACCCTATGACAATATCGCGCCCCGCATGGTGGAAGCTGCCCAGTTCTTCAGCGCGCGGGGGTATGCGGTGGTGCTTCAGGATGCGCGCGGGCGCTTCGATTCGGAAGGCCATTTCGAGCCGCGCGTAAATGAAGGGAAGGACGGCTACGATACGATCGAGTGGATCGCGGAGCAGCCCTGGTCGAACGGCAAGATCGGCATGATGGGCGGGTCGTATGGCGGAACCGTGCAGTGGCTTGCCGCGCGTGAGCGTCCGCCGCACCTGACCACGGTCGTCACTTCGGTCACCGGCGGAATGCGTTGGATGCACGATGAGAACTATATGAACGGGAAGTTCCCCGTTTTCCAGTTCCGCTGGCTGAACATGACCGGCGGGCGCACGATGCAGCACTACCCGTTCGAGCCGCTGACCTCGCATCAGCCGGGCGTGGCCTCGCCTTACAACTTCAACAAGCTGATCCGCACGCGGCCGCTCAAGGATGTCGACAAGGTGGTCGGGCGCACGAACACCTATTGGCGCACGTGGCTTGAGCGCAACACGTACGACGAGTACTGGCAGCAGATGTCGTTCGAGGACTACTTTGAACTGGTTGACCTGCCTGCACTGCACATCACCGGCTGGTTTGACAACTGCCAGTGGGGCGAAATGTACATGTACAGCGGGATGGCGGCCCGCTCACCCGGGGCCGACAAACAGTGGTTGCTTGTGGGTCCGTGGGACCATGCCGGGTCGGCCAATCCGCAGCCGCGCCTGGGTGATCTGGAGTTCACACAAGAGGCGGTGCTGGACATCAGGGCGGTTCATTTGCGCTGGTTCGACTACTGGCTGAAGGGCGAGGAGAACGGGCAGGGCGATGATGCCAAAGTCAGGATTTTCACCATGGGCCGCAACCGCTGGCGGGACGAGCGTGCGTGGCCCGTGCGCGGAATGGAGCAGGTTTCCCTCTATCTCCACAGCGGCGGGGCGGCGGATGTGTTGCCCGAAGGCGGCAGGCAACCGGAGCAGGGGGGCGGCTACGGGACGCTGGATTGGACGCCGCCCGGAGAGGAGGCCGGCGACCGGTATGTATACGATCCCGAAGATCCCGTGCCCTCGGTGGAAGACGCGGAGTCGCCCGATCCGATAAGGGACTCGCACGTGCTGGCGATGGACTATCGCCACGCCCTGCGGCGCGCCGATGTCCTGACCTACACCAGCGCGCCGCTGACAGAGGAATTGGAAGTAACCGGCACGGCCTTCATCATCCTTTACGCGGCCAGCGACTGCGTCGATACGGACTGGGTGGCGTTGCTGTGCGACCTTCAGCCGGACGGCAGCTCGATTCCGTTGACTTCGGCGGTGATGCGCGCTTCTTACCGCGCCGGGGCAGACAAGATTGACAGTCCCGCCCCCTCTCCCATCACGCCGGGCCGGGTGTACCGCTACACAATTGAGTTCTTGGCAACTTCGATGGCCTTTCAGCCGGGTCATTGTCTTCAGCTGGCGGTGACCTCATCACTGTATCCGGCCTATGATCTGAATCCGAACACGGGCGCGCCGGTCGGTGAGGACCTGCCGAGCCAGCCGGCCAACCAGACCGTCTACCACAGCGCCGAGTATCCGTCGCATCTTCTGCTGCCGGTGGTGAAGCGATGAAGGGCGCCGCTTCCATGCTGGCCGGCGCGGCTGAGGCGGTCATTACGCGCGTGAAAGACAGGCCGGCTGTCTACGATGACCTGTTTGCGCGCGCATTGGTTCTTGGCGCAGGCGGCGACCGGCTAGTCATCGTTGCGACAGACATGGGGACGTTCAGCGTCGAGTATGCAGACGAGCTTGTACGGCGCATCGAGCGGACAACGGATATCCCAAGCGGCAACATCATCATCACCACAACCCAGACACACAATGCGCCGGGCGTTGACGGGCGCGAAATGACGCCTGAGGCGGGCGAGTGGCTGTTCGACTGCATTGCCGGGCTGGTGAAGCGCGCCAATGATGCGCTGCGGCCTTGCGTGCTGAACGTAGGCCGCGCGCCTGTGCAGCTCGGCTACAACCGGCGCCTGATGCAGGACGGCGAAATCGTGATGGCGCCGAATGCCGACGGCGCGATTGTGCCGTGGGTGGACGTTCTCGAGGCGAAGGATACGGACGGCAGACGGATCGCGGTGCTCTTCTCGCACGCCGCCCATCCGGTGATCGTCCACTGGCTGAGCGAGGAGATCGGGCCGGACTTTCCGGGCTACGCGGTCAGGCATTTGCGCGACTTGCTGGCAAGAGAAGGTGAGCCGGAGGGCGTATTCATGTTCGCGCAAGGCTGTTGCGGCAACATCAACGGCCATCCTTTGCGCGGCGGTTTCGGCGCGTGTGAAGCCGCCGGGCTCTCGCTGGCGTTTGCCGTCACGCAGGCGCTGGCCAACGCGCAGCCGGTTGCGCCTGGCGCGCTCAGAGCGCGCTCGCTCGATCTGCCCCTTCCTTTGGAAGAGCCGCCGACGGCAGCCGAATGCAGGGCGGCGCTGGCGGAGGATCCGGACAGCACGCGCTTTCGCGAGCTGCTGGCAGTTGCCGAGAGCGGCGAGCGGCAGGTTCATCCACTTTCGATGCGGGCGCTGGCCGTCGGCGACGCGCTGTGTTTGCTCACGTTTACTAGCGAGATGTTTGCCGAGTACCAGTTGTACGCAGATGCGGTGTCGCCATTCCGGCATACGTTTGTCTTCAGCCACACCAACGGGATAACGGGGTACGTGGCGACCGCAGAGGACTATGATTTGGGACCGGCCGGCGGCTACGAGTCATGGGGCCATCCAACGCGGAACCGACCCTGGCTGCCGCCGCAACCGCAGGCTGAACGGTTGGTCCATGGGGGGATCACGCGGCTTCTGGGCGAACTCTTGCGATAGAGGGCCCCGGTCGTTGAACGTTTACACACATTTTCTAGCACGATTTGTAACTCCTAAGCCATATACAGTGCCTGTCTTGACCAGCCCTTTATCCCTGCCGCCATTCAGGCAATCTGATTGCGTATTCGGTTGGCGGCAGCCACGTTACTGGAGCGGCGATGCTGGAATGAGCACACACGGTCGATGAGCGATGGTTTTGGAGGGGGGCGTTGCGGGGGCGCAGCCCCTGCACAAGGGAGGGCCGAAGGCCCGACCGCCCATATACAGGAAGTGCGGAGAGAGCAATCACCTTCGCTCGCCTCATTCAGGATCGCAATTTAGTCGTGGCCGAGTAGTTTCCACGAATTTACGAACACCCTTTTGCCAGTGATGGAGAATGAACCGCCATGTCCAGCAAATCAAGGCCGGAGTTTGGGCCCTACTACATGCCCGACAAGTGGTGTCTGGATCGCTACATGTACACCGAGGAGGTGCGCGGCACGCTCGATCTGCCCGACCGCTTCTATGTGCGCGACACCACGATCCGCGAGGGCGAGGAGACGCCCGGACTGTCGATGTCGACGCGAGACAAAGTGCTGATCGCCGAGAAGCTGTACGAGGCCGGCGTGCAGCAGGTTGATATCGGCTATGTCGGCGCGCAGCAGGCCCACTACGAGACAGCCAAACTGATCAGGCGCGAGATCCCGGAATTGGCGATCACCGGCTTTGCCCGCGTCTGGTCGGCGGACTGGCAGAGGGACGTGGATCGATGCCAGGAGCTTGAAGTGGCGCAGGTCGACGTCCTCCAGCATCCGATCCTCATCTGGGCGTCGGATGAGCAGGTCATGGAGCTTGGCCCGGCCAGGGAGGCGCTGATCCCGCGCACGGTTGAAGTGATCGAGTATGCGAAGCGCTGCGGCCTGCGCGTGGCGTACGGTCACCCCGACGTATCGCGCACGCCGTGGGAGATTCTGCAGGAGTTTTACTCGGTGACGGCGCGGGCCGGCATCGACCTGCTGATCCTCTACGAAGACGGCTACGGATGCCCGCCGGGCGTGCAGCATCTTGTGCGCAAGATACGCAGTCTGGTCGACGTGCCGCTGATGATCCACTGCCATGACGATCTCGGTTTGGGCACGGCCAATGTGCTGACCGCGGTGGGCGCGGGCGCGGTAGCGGCCGATCTGGTCGTCAACGGGCTGGGGGACAAAGGCGGCCTCACCAAACTGGAGGAGGTCGTCGTCGCGCTGGAGACGCACTATGGCCTTTCCACGGGTATCCGCCTGGAGAAGCTGACAGAGTTGTCCAAATTCGTTGAGGAAGTTACAGGTTTCAGGCGCCAGATCAATAAGCCGCTGGTGGGGGAAAACGCCTACATTCACGAGGCTGAACTTCATGTCTACTGCATCGTCAAGGGCCTGTGGGAAGCAATGGAGGGCGTCCACCCGCACGTGATCGGGCAGGAGCGGACGGTCGTCTTCGGCAGCACGACTCTCCACGGCGAAGCGGTGCGCGCCCGATTGGACGTGACCGGGCATCGGTACAATTCGCAGGACGTTGAATCGATCCTGGACAAGCTGCGGGAGCGTTTGCAGACGCAGGCGTCCCTCACGCTGGAGGAGTTCGACGAGCTGGCGCGCACCGTGCTTCCTTAACACGCCATGAACAAGAAACCCACTGTCAGGGAACTATTGTGTCCATTCTGATTTTAGGCGGAACCGGGCTGATCGGCTCAAGGTTGACCAGGCGTCTGCACAGCCTGGGCCAGCGCGTTATCTGCTTCGATCTCTATCCCGATTACAGCGCGGTGGCCGACCTCGACAGTGTGGAGATCGTCGTGGCAGACGTTACCCGTTTCGAGGACATCATCGCCGCGATCCGGAAGTACGACGTGGAAAGGATCGTCAATCTCGCCTATATCCTGCCGCCGGAGTCCGAGGAGAAGCTGCAACTGGCGATGCGGGTAAACCAGATGGGCATGAACAACGTATTCGAGGCGGCGCGGCTGATGGGTATTCAACGCGTCGTTTACGCCTCGACCATCGCCGTCTACGGTCTGCAGGACTCATTTGGCGACCGCCCGGTTACGGAGGATGATCACTGCTACCCTGTTACGGTCTACATGGCGCACAAATTATGGAATGAGTTCATGGCGGCCAAATACATGGAGCGCTACGGCATGCAGATTCCCGGATTGCGCATCGCCAACGTGGCCGCGCCGGGGCGGACGAAGGGCTTCTCTGCCTGGCAGAGCAAGTGTATCGACGAGCTGGCCGCGGGCAATCCATTCACGATTCCCTCGCGCCGCGATCAGAGGCTGCTCATCATTCATGTGGACGATACGGCGGACCTGTTTGCCGAACTCTGTTTGCAGGAGAAGCTGAACCACGCGGTCTACAATTCGCTGGCCTATGCGATCACGGCGCAGGAGTGGGCCGACGCCATCCAGGCGCACCTGCCGGATGCCAGGATCACGTTCGACGAATCGGCGCCCGACCAGCCCAATATTTTCAACTGGTCGACCCAGCGCATCGAGCGGGAGTTGAATGCACGAATTTCCCCGCTGGAGGAGGTAATCCGGCGGCACATTGATGAAGCGCTCGCGCGCGCGGCGAGAGTGTGAATAGGAGAGGCAGCCTCGTTCAGCAGATCAGTTGCCTCGGCAAGGGTGGAGAAGGCGATGCGTTTAGCGGACAAAGTCGCGGTGATTACCGGAGGCGCGCGTGGGATCGGCAAGGCGGTCAGTCTTGCGTTCGCCCGTGAGGGCGCGGACGTGGTGGTTGGTTACCATGCTTCCGCCGAGAAAGCGCGCCTGGTGCAGGGCGAGATTGAGGCCCTGGGGCGGAGGGCGCTGACCTGCCGGGCGGATGTCGCGAACCGCTCCCAGGTGGAGCAGTTGATGCGTACAGCAGTCGAAACACTGGGACGGATCGATATTCTGGCCAATGTCGCCGGCATCACGCTGAGGTCGGCGATGGCGGAGCTGAGCGAGGAGGATTGGGACCGGGTGATTGACACCAATCTGAAGGGATCCTTCCTGTGCAGCCAGGCCGCGGCACAGTTTATGATTGGGCAGGGCGGCGGCAACATCATCAACATCGGTTCGGTTTCCGGCCTCGCTGCGCATTACAACAGGGGGGCGTACGGCCCCAGCAAGGCGGCGGTCGCCATGTTGTCCAAGGTGATGGCGGTGGAGTGGGCCGGGCACAATATCCGCGTAAACACGATCCATCCCGGCACGACCGAGACGGAGATGACCGCCTACTCCTACCCGACGGCGGAGATGCGCGCCAAACGGGAGCAGACGATCCCCTTGAACCGTTTTGTCCAGCCGGAGGAGGTTGCGGCCGCGGCCGTTTTTCTGGCATCGGAAGACGCCGCCGCGATCACCGGCCATTCGCTGGTCATTGACGGCGGGTTTCAGAACAGTCTTTTTCAACTGATGGAGCGTCTGCTGACGTAAGCGATCCCCGGCCACATCGCCGTACATCCCGACCACACCCTAAAAACGAGAAGAGAGTGGAGAAGAGTGAGGCGTGAGAGACGCCTTCGCTCGCTTTGCTCATGGTCGCGGAATGACTATAGTTGAGTTGCTATTACCGCAGATAAATTACTGCCCCAATTCGCTGAGGAGAGCCCGATGAGCGACCGACTCTTTCCGCCCCACCTGCTCCATGCCAGCTGGCGCACTTTCGAGGCGGCCGGCTATGCGGAGCCCGTCACCGGCATCGTTTACCGCGGCGAGCCGCGGCCCACGTGCGGCATGCCGCTGGGCGGGCTGGATACCGGCTGCATCGATGTGGAGCCGAACGGGATGTACGGCTACAGCACGATCTTCAACCATTTGGTAGAGCCGCGGGCGCTGCTGAATTTGCCGATGCTGGGGCTGGCCTGTCAGGACGAAGACGGCGCGGAAGGGGCCTGGATACTGATTTCCGACACGCTGGGCAAGCGGGACACGCCGCAGCCGAGCCAGAGCGCGGTGACCTTTCCGCCGACCGATTACGCGCCCCTGTTTGACGAAATCGGCCTTGCCGGCGCGGCCATCGCCGACTCGATCGACTATTGGGGACACTATCCGATTTTGGACATGGAGTTTAACTGCGCGGCCCCGGTCAAGGTGGGTGTGCGGGCATGGTCGCCGTTCATCCCCGGCGACACGGAGGTTTCGATGGCGCCGGGCGCAGTGTTTGAGATCCGCCTGCGCAACCCGGAGGACACTGCACAGAGCGGGACGCTGGTATTCAACTTTCCTGGCTTCGGGCCGCAGGAGGGTGTGCAGCGGCGATCATTGACAGGCCCGCTGCCGGGTGTGCTGGTGGAGAGCGGGCGGCAGGGCGATGCCTGGGAGATGGCCTATGTGCTGGCCGTGGTGGACGGGGACGCGGCGGTGACAGACGGGGGCGCGCTCGATGCGGACAAGGGGGCGTGGAGCCGCATCGCTGACGGGCTGCCGACGCCTTCTGCGCAGGACAGCGGCGCGGCGCTGGCGATTCCCTTTGACCTCGCCCCCGGCGCCGACTGCACGATGCGCGTGGTTCTGGCCTGGCATGCGCCGCACTGGCGCGCGGGCGGCGCGCCCTCGCACGAGGATACTGAACTTTTTACGCATATGTACGCGCGCCACTATCCGGATGCCCTGTCTACGGCCCGTTTTCTGGCCGGCAACCACGAGCAGCTTCTGGAGCGGGTGATCGCATGGCAGGAGGCGCTCTACGGTGCGGAGGAGGTGCCGGGCTGGCTGGCCGACGCGCTGATCAACAATCTGCATCTGGTCCCGGAGTGCAGCATCTGGGGCCAGGCGCAGCCGCCGATCGGGGCGTGGTGCGAGGAGGAGGACGGGCTTTTCGGGCTGAACGAGTGCCCGCGCGGCTGTCCGCAGATCGAGTGTCTGCCGTGCAGCTTTTACGGCAACATCCCGCTTGTTTATTTCTTCCCGGAGGCGGCGCTGTCGACGCTGCGGGGCTACAAGGCCTACCAGTTTGAAGACGGACGGCCGCCGTGGATCTTCGGCGGCATTACGGCGACGGAGGAGGCGAACCGGCCCGGCTATGGCCTGAGCGCGCCGGATGTGGGCTACCAGACGGTGCTCAACGGGGCCTGCTACGTCATCATGGTCGACCGCTACTGGCAGGTGTCGGGCGACGACGCGGTGCTGGCCGAGTTCTGGGATTCTCTCAAGCGCTGCAACGACTTTTCGATGAATCTGCGTCCTGCCTATGGCATGGCGCAGGTGATGGCGATGCCGACGCCGGGCACCGATACGCACGGGCTGGGCGATACCGAGTGGTTCGAGGCGCCGGAGCCGGGCTGGAAAGGTTACGTGACCCATGCCGGCGGCGTGCGCATGGCGCAGGTGCAGATCATGCGGCGCATGGCCGCGGCGATGGGGGACGAGGATTACCGGGCGCGCTGCGACGCCTGGCTGGAGGCGGGCGCGGCGGCGCTGGAGGAGCATCTGTGGGCGGGCGACTACTATCTGAACTTCAACGAACCGGAGACGGGGCAGAAGTCCGACCTGATCTTCGGTTACCAGTTGGACGGGCAGTGGGTGACCGACTGGCACGGGGTCGCGGGCGCGTTCCCGGCGGCGCGGGTGGAGAGGACGCTGCAGACGGTGTCTGAGAACAACTGCGCGCTGAGCCAGTCGGGCGCGGTCAACTATGCCACCGCGGAGGGCGCGCCGGCCAAGGTGGGCGGCTACGGCACCTTCAGCTATTTCCCGCCGGAGCTGTACATGCTGGCGATGACCTACATGTATAACGGCCAGCAGGCGTTCGGCCGCGATCTGCTGCGGCGCTGCCTGGACAATATCAGCTGCCGATGGGGCTATACCTGGGACGCGCCCAACACGGTGCGCGGCGACGCGGACACGGGCCAGCGCGCGTTCGGGGCCGATTATTATCAGAATATGATGCTGTGGGCGGCGCCGGCCGCGCTTCTGAATGAGGATTTGACGGGTCCGATGCAGGCGGGCGGGTTGGTTGCGCGGGTGATCGAGGCGGGGCAGGGGGCGTAGTTTCTAGTTTTTCGGTAACTACTCAGCCGCAACTGATTCGCAAACCTGTACGAGGGGAGCAAAGGTGTTCTTTCTCCCCTCATTGTTGTATTTTTGGCGGTCGGGCCTTCGGCCCTCCCTTGTGCAGGGGCTGCGCCCCCGCAACGCCCCCCTACAAAAACATGCCTCACCGACCGTGTGCCTTCTTCGCAACGTGTCGGCTGGCGAGCATGGCCGCGGCTGTACACCAGTTGCGTCACCAAGAGCCTGAATGGTTCCAAGGATGACTGGCTGGTCAACTACTGTGGCTAAGTAGTTACGTTTTTAGTGGGCGCTCCGCTCGGAACCTGAGAATGTGGGAAGAAGCCGGCGGACTCTTGGCCGGTTTGGCTCACCTTCGAACCTGGCCACGATAATGAGAAACACTGTTGTTCGGCTCACCCAGGGTCGGGCATTTGCTGTGGCTTAGCAGGCACCCAGAAACTTACAACCTACGAGGCGTAGCCGTCCCGGTTTTGCTTGCGCCAGTCCGGCAGATAGCCGCGCTCGCTGGCGAAGCCGTAGGAGGGGCCGATCTGGCTGGGGTGGGACCAGGGCCAGTCCTGGCCGCCGATGATGCGGTATTCTTCTCCCCTGCCGCAGAGCCAGTAAAACATGTGGGCGACGTAGCGCGCTTGGTCGTGGCCGCCGTAGTAGGCGCGCTGGAAATCGAACTCGGGCTCGGTGATCCAGTCTCTCTGGGGCGGGACGGTGCGCCAGTAGTTGTATTTGAGCATGTGGCGCGTGCCCTTGGCGGTGGAGAGGCCGCGGCGGTGGAGGATACTATGGTGGTGGATGCCGATGGTGCCGGCGGGGCCGTCGGCAAAGACGCCGCCCTCGTCATCGGCGCGTTTGGTGGGCATGATGTGAGTGCCGGGCACCAGTTCTGTCGGGCCCAGTTCGACGGGTGTATCCTGGGGAAAGTAGAAGACCTCGACGAAGTTGAGCTCGGGGCCGAAGATGTGGTCGGCGTCGTTGTGCCAGTGCTGCGCGGGCATGGGGCATTCGACGCGATGGAGGCTGGCGAGGACGGGCAGACCGACGTTGCGGCCCAGCAACGAGCGCATGATGCCGACCACCTGTGGATTGAGCAGGACGTGCTCAACATACCAGTCCTCGAGGAAGATCGTGCTGGGCGCGTGGGAGAAGCGGATCTGTTCGAGGTCGGCCTCGGTCATGCCGTCGGGGATGTAGCTGGGGTTGGCCGGAATCTTGCCTTCCAGATAGTCGCAGGTGCGGCGGTTGATCTCATCCGGCACGGCGCCCCGCAGCAGCAGATGGCCCTCGCGGCAGAAATCGAGCACCTGCGAGTCGGTCAGGGTCGGTTCACCGTCGAAGGTGTGATTGGCTTTGTCGTGGATCATCTCGTTGCTCAGACCGCGTAGCCGTCCTGGTTATGTTTGCGCCAGTCGGGTTGGTAGCCGCGCTCGCTGCCGAAGCCGTAGGAGGGGCCGATCTGGTTGGGGCTGGTCCACGGCCAGGCCTGGCCGCCGATGATGCGGTAGTCGTCTCCCTGGCCGCTGAGCCAGTAAAACATGTGCGCCACGTAACGGGCCTGGTTGTGGCCGCCATAATAGGCGCCCTGGAGGTCGAACTCCGGCTCAATGATCCAGTCGCGCTGCGGGGGCGTGGTGCGCCAGTAGTTGTACTTGAGCATGTGGCGCGTGCCCTTGGCGGTGGAAAGGCCGCGGCGGTGCAGGATGCTCTGGTGGTGAATGCCGATGGTGCCGGCGGGGCCGTCGGCAAAGACGCCGCCCTCGTCGTTGGGGCGCTTGGTGGGCATGATGTGGGTGCCAGGCACGAGTTCGGTCGGCCCGAGTTCGACGGGCGTATCCTGGGGGAAGTAGAAGACCTCGATAAAGTTGAGCTCGGGGCCGAAGACGTGGTCGGCGTCGTGATGCCAGCCCTGGGACGGCATGGGGCACTCGACACGGTGATGGCTGGTCAGGATGGGCAGGCCGAAGTTGCGGCCCAGCAGCGAACGCATGACGCCGACCACATGTGGATTGAGCAGCACATGCTCAACGAACCAGTCTTCGAGGAGGATGGTGCTCGGCTCGTGGGAGGCGCGGATGCGCTTGAGGTCGGCCTCGGTCATGCCGTCGGGGATGTAGCTGGGGTTGGCCGGGATCTTGCCTTCCAGATAGTCGCTGGTGCGGCGGTTGATCTCATCCGGCACGACGCCCTTCAGGAGCAGGTGGCCGTCGCGGCAAAATTCGAGCACTTGCGAGTCGGTGAGGGTGGGTTCGCCGTCGCAGGTGTGATTGGTTTTGTCGTGGATCATGGTGCTCTCCTGGGTGGGATAGGTGTGCGGGTCAATTTAGCATAGGTCTGTGGTTTTGAAAACAGGATAATCTGGATTACAGATTCTGGCTGGGCGGCGGAATGGTTGGCATGGGGGAATCCGAAACGATGAGAAGATGCGCGGAGAAGCTTATTCCGGCGCGAGATCGCCCCGGCCTGACTTGAAGGACAGCTTGTATCCTATGGGCCCTGCACGCTTTTGGGGACGAATGTCCATAGCGGCTGGAGCTTGCGTAAATAGCCTGACTTGCGCAAATGCGCAAGTTGGGATATAAAAGCAACCATGCAGATTCCGCGCGAGCCCATCGCTATCCAGCAGGCGGCTGAACGTCTTGCCGATATCTTCGGTGTCTCCGAGCTTGCGGAGGACACTCACATTGCTGAACGCAGCGATGACGGCGGTCAGTGGGACGCTGTCTTCGCTGCGGGAGGTCTTTTCTTCGGATTGGAATGGAAGCGATCAGGATCTGTTGGCCATGTCGCTACTGCGATTCGCCAATTGGAAATGTTGAAACATAGCCTCCCGCAAGAGGCAGTTCCCTTATTGGCAGTTCCATACATGGGAGAAGCAGCGCAGGCGCTGTGCGAGCGGGCCGAACTTCCATGGTTGGATCTGTCAGGAAACGCGCGCATCATCGTGCCCGGTATTTTTTATCAGAACTTGGGCAACCCGAACTGTTTCCGTCGCCCGGGACGACCGGAGAGCGCATTCGGACCAAAGGGGGCTCGGATTACACGACGGCTGCTCATGGAGCCTACCAACAAGCCGGTAAGGCAGCGCACGCTTGCCTCCAGCACGGGTTTGGATGAGGGACATACGAGTCGCATCGTAGGGAAGCTTCTGGAAACCGGTCTTGTGAATCGAGGGGAGGACGGCGTTCGCGTCACCGACTCGAACGCGCTGCTCGCTGCTTGGCGGGAAGATTACCGATTTGACCGGCATCATGTCATACGAGGCCACATCGCGGCCAGGGGAGGCGATCAACTGATTCAGGCCATATCCGAAATCCTGTCGAGGGCTGAGGAGCCCTACGCAGCGACTGCGCTTCCCGCGGCGTGGCTGTGGACACGCTACGCGGGATTCCGTCTCTCCACAGTGTATCTCTCAACCCTGCCATCGGCACAGTTGAAGGAAGAACTCGGTTTCCGCGAAGATGCAAGGGGGGCCAACACATGGCTGGTTGTGCCCAACGATGAGGGCGTATTCGACGGAGCTGAGCTTGTCGACGGAATACGCTGCGTTCATCCAGTGCAAGCCTTTATCGACCTGAAGGACCATCCTGAAAGGGCATCGGAAGCTGCGGAAGAGCTGCGGAGGCGGCTCCTTTTGCGAGGCAACGATGCGCGCTAAGCCATCGACAAGAGACGGGTACGGCATCGAGCAGGTGTCTTCTGTCCATCGGACATGCCTCTACATGGCGACCAAACTGGGCGATTTGCTTGATGAGATTGTAGTGGTTGGGGGACTGGTTCCATATCTCCTTGTTGACCAGGAAAACTTGCCGTTGGGCATGGACCCTCACGTAGGCACAATGGACCTGGACATGGGGCTAGCGTTGGCCATTCTGAATCACGAGCGTTATCGAGAGTTGGGCCGCAGGTTACGGGACGCGGGATTCGAGCCGGCAGTCAATGAACAGGGCAATAAGAGATTGCAGACTTGGACTACGGGGACGCCCCATCCTGTAACCATAGACTTCCTGATTCCTCCGGTGGAGGCAAGGGATAAGGGGGGTGAACTTCGACGCTTCGAATCTGATCTGGCCGCGATAATCACGCCAGGACTTGAATTAGCGTTCAAAGACAGGGGCCGGATAGGGTTGTCTGGCCGCCTTCCTTCCGGTGCATGGGCTACCCGGGAAATACCTGTATGCGGCTCAGGCGCGTTTACCGTGCTCAAGGCACTCGCCTTTGGGAACAGGGCAGAAAACAAGGACGCCTACGATCTTATTTACGTATGGAGTGGGGTTGGAGTCCCCGATGTTGCAGAGAGCCTCGTTCCCCTCCAGCCTAATTGATCCCCACATCGAGGAAGCACTGTCGGTGATTGAGCGGGACTTCTGCCACCACGATGGGGCTGGGCCTATAGGGACGGCACGGTTCATAACCCGAGAGCTAGACGAGAACATACAGGCGGACGTGGTCGGCTACGCACGGGCGCTGCTTCGTTCCATGGGCCGATTGTGAAGTCTTCGGGTGCCCCGGATTACAGGGAGTCTTCCCAGTGTATTCACCGGTTCGGCTTCGTCAGGCTCCACCTTGGGGATAGGGGAGTTCAGCCATGCAGATTCAGAATGTCTATGGTGATGCCGTGGCCGCTTCCGACAGTCAGCGGAAACGCGACCAGTTTTAGACGCTGCTGGCGGTGAGTGAGTCCACGCAAGTGATCCTATTCACCCATGAGGATGATGTCTGCGCGTGGGCGCGAGAGCAATTGGAGGGTGAATCGAACAAGCTCATAGAACTCGACGGGCCGGAACGCTGAAATAGTATCCCGATCACAGGAAGGATGCTATACTTGTGGATACTCAATTTGCAGGGGAAAGGAACCAGGTATGAGCGAAGTGTTTCGGGTTTGCCCCAACTGCGGGCAGGATGTGGCGATGACCGCGCGCCACTGCGGCGAATGCGGCTACAATACGCAGGGCGGCTACCCTCTTGAAGGCCGCAACAACCTGCCGGAGGTGGTGGCGAAAGTCGGTCTGCCGGTGGCTGCCGGGCTGGCGGGACTGGCGCTGCGGGCCGGGTTGCAGCTGCTGCAGAAACAGCTGCCGGCGCTGGCCGCCAACGCGCTCAGCCGCAACGCGCCGCGGCCGCCGGCGCAGCCGCGCAAAGGGCGAGGCAGCCGGTTCATTCATATCCGTTCGAAATGGTCGGTCGGCGATCGCAGCGGTGTGTGGCGGTCCGGCGAGGAAGAGCACACCATCGAGATTGACGAGGGCTGAACACCAGTGATCAGTTCCCTGCACGGGCTACTGATCACCGGCTGCTGAGAATCGCTGTTTTCAATACTCGTCGATAGTTTCCCAGCGGGCCGCGGTGTTGCGCTGTCGTCTGGAGAAACGCCAACCCCAACCGGTGATGCTGACGCCGATCGCAATGAAGAGCCCCGCCACCATATAGGCCAACAACTCCGGCCATAGCAGTATCGCAACCCCAAAGAGAATCAGTATCAGCCCCGGAACGACCAGCAGCCAGCGGCCGAAACCGCCGGCCCGCTGTGACATTCGCTGTCCCGTGCGAAAGAAGCGCACAGAGCTTTGTTGTCCTGTAAACATATTTCATGCTCCCTTAGAGTGATGCGCCGCGCTTGCGCGAATGCAGGTGCCGCACATCACTTTATCTTTTCCACGCGCGGAATCGGGCCGCTCAGTCCCGGCTGCGGGCAAACAGTATGAAGGCATAGTACAGCAGCGTCGTGATCGCCTGGATCGCAGCCGCAACGTAGGTCAGCGCCGCCGCGTCAAGCACCGCGTTGACCCCCTTCATCTCGTGCTGACCTACGAACCCCTGCGTCACCAGGATCTCCTTGGCCCGCTTGCTGGCGTTGAACTCCACCGGCAGCGTCACCAGTGTAAACACAGCGACCGCGGCGAACAGGATCAGCCCGACCAGCGAGATCGTGAACCCCACCCCAGAGCCCATGAACATGCCGATTATAAAAATTATCGGTCCCAGCCAGCTGCCGATCTGCACGCCGGGAACGATCGCGCTGCGCAGGGCGAGCGGGGCGTAGTTGGTGCTGTGCTGGATAGCGTGGCCCGCCTCGTGCGCGGCCACGCCGACCGCGGCCACGCTTTCGTCTCGATAGACCTGCGGGCTCAGGCGCAGCGTCCTCGACCTCGGGTCATAGTGGTCGGAAAGGAAGCCGCGCGACTCTTCGACGTTGACGTGGCCCAGCCCGTTGGAATCGAGGATACGCCGCGCCACCTGCGCGCCGGCCGCGCCGCGCCCCGCGGACACCTTCGAATACTTCTTGAACGTTGATTTGACTTTCATCTGCGCCCACAAGCCCAGCGCGAGGGCAGGCAGGCTGATGATGAAATAGAGTGGATCGAAGAAAAACATAACGCACCTCGTAGAGAGTTTTCAGTTAGCAGACGAATCTCCGGTTATGGTCGATTCGTTCGTTATCTTGTTAAGAGCTCGCTCGAAATCTTCTTCCAAGCCTATATCTTGAGCTTACACGCGCCCGCCACTACGTTCCTGACGCACACCTGACAGCACCCTGTCACCTCACTGAACAGACTGAATAGAAGCTGTATTATACCATTACGAATCCAGTATAGCTGTGGTTGCTTATTCCTGCGTTAGCGTTGGGTTAGCTCTACGTTTGCGCGCTACGGCGAGCCAACGCCGCCAGCTGCCGGATCTCGGCGCCGCCCAGAAGATAGCTGGCAAGCGCATAGACGAGAACACCAAGCCCGGCCCCGGCGACGGCCGCTACCCAGCCCGGTGGAATCCCGAAGACTGCCCTGCCGTCAGGCAGAACCGCCAGCAAGATAAGGACGGCGCCTGCCATGACAGCGGACGCCAGCAGCGAGCGCCCGCCGCTCGTCAGCAGTTGGCGCACGGGCAGGCCCTGCATGGCTGTTGCCTGCCCTTCCTCTCTATTATATGAACGCACCTTACGCCCCAGCAGAATCAGCAGAACGCCCATCTCCAGCGCGGTGGCGATGCTGTTGGCCAGCGCCAGGCCGCCATAGCTCAAGCGCCCTATCAGGGCCAGGCTGAGGAGAATGTTGAGCGCCATGGTCGCGACGCCGACGACCACCGGCGTAGCTGTGTCGTGGAGCGCGTAAAAGACCCGCACCACGATCTCGACCACGGCATGGGCCACCAACCCAAGAGCGAAAAAGCGCAGCGCGTAGGCGACCGCCTGTGTGCTGGCAGCATTGAACTGACCCCGCTGGAAGAGAATCTCGATGAACGGCTCGTCCAGCACGTAAAGCAGGAACGCAGCCGGTATCGACAGAAAGAGAATCAGCCGCAGCAGGCCGGTGAGCGTCTCCAGCATTTGTGCGCGATTACCGGCAGCCACCTGCGCCGAGAAGGTGGGGAAGGCAACTGTCGCCACGGCCTGGGCAAAGATCCCCTGCGGCAGCAACATCAGCAGCCAGGCGTAGTTGAGGGCGCTGAGGCTGCCGTCCGGCAGACCGCTGGCCAGGATCGTGTTGACCAGAAAGTTGAGTTGCACAAAGAGCAGCCCCAGCACTCGCGGCCCCATCAACCGCGCCACCTCCCGCACCTTCGCATCGCCGGCGTCAAAGCTGAAGCGGTAGCGCACGTTCTGCCGCATCAGAGCCGGCAGTTGCACAAGCAGGTGCAGCACGGCGCCGCCGGCAACACCGAGTACAAGGCCCTGAATGCCTACCACCGGCGCGAGCAGCCAGGCGCCGGCGATAATGGCGCAGTTGTAAAACACCGGCGCGACAGCCGGCAGCAGGAAATGCTGCACCGCGTTGAGCGCGCCCATAATCAGGCCGCTGGCGCCGAAGACGACCGTACTTGCCAGCATCCAGCGCATCAACGAGGCGGTCAGCTGCTGCTGTTCGACGGAGAAGCCCGGTGCGATCACGCCGGCGACGAGCGGTTCTGCAAACAACATCGCCAGCCCGCACAGCAGGATGAGGAACAGGGTCAACAGATTCAGAACGCGGCTGAACAGAAGCCATGCCTGTTGCTGGCTGTCCTCTGTCCAGGCGGCGGCAAAGGTGGGGATGAACGCGCTGCCCAGCGCGCCGCCCGCAACCAGCTGAAAGAGCAGGTCGGGGATGCGGAAAGCGGCCAGATAGGCATCCAGATCGGCGGAAGTACCGAAACGGGCGCCGATAATCATCTCCCGCAGCAGCCCTGTTCCCCGGCTGAGGATGAACAGAAGAATGACCAGCGTCGCGGCGCTGGCGATCCCTTTGCTGTCCAGCGCCCGCACACCGCCCTCGCCGCCCTGGGCCTGCGAACTGCGACTATCCGGTTTCGTCATAGCGGTGCATGATGATGCTCGTGAACGCTTGCCATTTTTTGCCCTGCAGGTACGGTTCTGTACAATATGCCATCTTCTCAGTACAATTTTCAGTAGTCAACTTTCGGTCGCTGCGCAAGCGCTCACGAAAGGCCCTGAACCGGAAGCTTCCAAGGCAAAAATTCCATGTCCTCCGCCTATCTGTCCGTTAACGCCTGGCGCGAAATCTTCGCCCGCGTATTCAATGACTCCGACCTGCAGTCCAACATCAGCCCCGACTGGTTGATCAACCCTGCTACCCGCCGCCGTCTCAAACTGGACTATCTGTGCCAGTCTATCGGTGTCGCCGTGCGCTTCTCCGGCCTGACGGGCCAAGGACGCCGCCGCCGCGGCGATTGGGAACTGCTGGAGGAAGAACAGCGCGACCAGACACGCGATGAACTGTGCCGGCTCCACGGCATTCAACTGGCTGTGATCAACCCGTTTGACGATCCAGTCAAGCAGATGGACCGCTTCTTGACAGTGTTGAGCCGCGCCAACCGTCTGACAGCCCTGGATGGCCGTAACAACCAGGAGAAAAGCGTCTCCATGGATGCGCTGGCCGCGGCCGTGCAAAGCGCCAATCAGTTGCGCTTCACCCTTTCCAGGAATCCGGAGCAGACGGTTGGAACTCTGGCAGAAGCCTGGCGGGACCGGGAAGCGAACATTGCTACAACGTTGCAGGAGGCGGCCGCCGTCAAAACACCGCAGCCGACCCAATCGCAACAGCGCACGCTGGCCCAGCTCGCTTGTGGGCAGCGCATCGTCCACACGCACTTCGGTGACGGTGTAATTACAGAAATGATCGGGGAGGGCGTGGAAAGACGGATCAAAATCCTCTTCGATGGCGACCAGGAGCGCACCTTTCTCGCTTCGCTGCTGGCCGACAAGCTGGAACCGGTCCCCTGACAGCCAAAAGATACGCACAGAGATACGCTCACTAGCTCCGCAAAGTTCAGTCCTTCCTCGGCGCAGCGGCCCTCCCAACAGTACAAAAACACCCTTACCGAACTTGCAAGGGTGTTGTGATAAACAGGAGTGGCTCTTTGCGCTGCCACTCCGTTGTATGCGCGCGATATGATTTCAGTTGCAAGGCCGCGCCGGCAAGTGGACCTGTCTGCTCACCCGCGGCAGCCGCGAGCATAACGGGCAGAAACTACCCTTTTTCTGTTGCGCCGCTCTTTTCGCTCGTTGCGCTGCTCTTCGCTTCCGCTTTGGTTTCGCTCTTGGACTCGCCCTTCGGTTCACTCTCTTCGGACTTGTCCGGCGCAGAGCCATTACTCTCTGTCTTCTGTGCCGCGGTCTTCTTCTTCTTTTCATCTTCCTTCTTGCTATCGGTGATGTACCATCCACTGCCCTTGAAGTGAATGGCCGGCTGGCTCAGAAGCCGGGTGACATCGACCGAACTACAGGCCGGGCAAGCGGGAAGATCGGTGCTGGAAAATGACACGATGCGTTCGTATTGATTCCCGCACTCTTTGCAGGCAATTTCATAAATAGGCATCGAACAGTCTCATCCTTGTCATAGATTTCTTTTGTCAAATCCGAGGACACAACTATACTACTCGAAGTCCTCTCATGTCCGGCTGTTTTGTATCCTGCACGAAAAAGGGCACACCCGGCAAGTATACCTTTTTGTGAAACCGTTGTCGAATCCGAATAGCGAATTTGACTTAGGTCTATGGGCGGACAGGGTCTGCCTTCGCCGGCGCAGTACTCGAATCCGTAACACGCAGCATTCTCGCCCAGACACCGACCTGTAAAACGGTTAAACCCACACCCTGCCGATGTCTTTCGATTTTGTTCGCGACGCAATCGAAGACGGATGTTACGAACCGGAAGGTGTCTACCTGACGGCGCCATTTGAAGGTCAGCGCCGTGTCGTTCAGGAGTGGGGCGCCCGCCCGGAATACTACCGCCGCTATGTCGTCGGCGCCAAAGCGCTCCTCGGCCACAATGGCGTCGACTTTGACTTGGCGCCCAACGACAGTATCATCGCCGCCGACAGCGGCATCATCACCACAATCGGCAATGATCGCGAACGATATGGCCGCTTCATCTGCATCTCCCACCCGTGGGGCGAGTCTCTCTATACCCGTTTCCAAGAGTTCGTCGTCGATGCAGGACAACGTGTGAGGCGCGGCGAACTGCTCGGCTATTTCAATAAAATGCCTCAACCAGGGCAACACTTTCATTTTGGCATTCGCATTGCCCCGTATGTTATTGTTGACGGCTGGGGCGGTTATTCGAATCCGCTGCCGCACTTTCCACCAACATCTATTTTGCTTGATTCTGGTTGACTTATTTTATCGAAAAAGTTTTCCTTTAATGAATTGATTGTTAATTTAGTATGACTTCGTAGGGACTGGGGAAATGGGGATATGTAAACCCAGCAAACTATATATGGCAGTATGACAGAATCATACCTGTATGTAGTAGTGAGGTCGGCCTAGATGCGTGATTTCAATGGGGATATTTCAGAGGGGAGTACAGGAAAGATCAGGACAGGAAAATCCGCCGAACAAATGCTCGACACAAGATGCAGTGATCCTTCCAAAGTTGTGCCCAGTTGAGCATAACTCGCAAGGAATGGGGATAAAAAACTGTCGGGGTTATGAACACATCTTATCCACTTTTTTGAGACTTATCCCCGGTTTTATCCCCATTTTTGTTACTTTTCCCCATATGTGGACTATTGGGAAGGGAACTACATACTTAGTAAAGCAGAGGTGCGGCGACACCGCGTCTCTGAATCTTATTTGTGGATGCTACGGGCCTTGTGGTATATCTAATTGCAGAAGTTCAAAATTCAAACTTAATTTGTACCCTGGAGTTAGTAGAATGCAGACGTCGACAGTCCCCAAAGGAAAGGTAAAGGACTTTCGGGCGTTCGTCCGCCAAGTCCTGGCCTATAAGCCGCCTCCGAAGTCCCAAAACAAACCAGTCCCACCAAAAGCTCGACACCGTCTTCCTGCTGACAAGAAGATTACGGGCGTTTCGACTCGCTGATTTTCTCTTCCACCGAAGAATCACTGATCCCGTCTCTGGGCCACAGCCCAGGGACTTTTTTTGTATATTTTTTTAGCCACCCGAGGAAGCGAGAGTAGCCAAACACATCATTTTTGTCGAAGGACGATGAAGAATAGTATCACCAAGGCTACAAGTGGCCACGGACCAAGATAATCGATGAAGGCAAAAAGCGGCGATTTCAAAACAGGAGCCAGCACAAGCGTAAGCAACAGCATCAAGATTAAGGCGACGATTACTTCTGTCAGAGACTCTCCTGGGCGCTGCATAAAGGGTGCCCCCTTGGTGGTAACCGGTAGATGGGTGCCACCACAGCGTCCATAGACCTGTTCATAGTCCAACAAGGGGGCAAAATGCCCCCATCGCAGGCAGGATTAGTCCTCTATGAAACAGGTGAAACGCTGTGGTGAAGTTAGGCTACCCGATGTGGGGTTGTTATGCCAAACGAGGAGATTCTAACTGAAGAAAAGTGATATTTTCGTGAAGCCTGCTATTACTTCAGTCGTCTTGACTCTGGAGCCCACACCTGCTACATTAGGGCTCAAATTTCGATAAATGCTCCGCAAAAGCGGAGTGCCCGCCTGACGGGGCGGGCACTGGTAAAGCGCAAATCTTTTCCCAAGATTGTGCCTCATAGACTATCACATTCCGTGATAGCTGCAAATTGTTTTTGAGACAACTTTACCAAGGCCTGCCCCTGCGTACTCCAAAGGAGAACACAGATGGCCTTGGCTATCATAAAATTCAACTGCCGAATCTGCTGCCACGAGCACATAGAAAGGTATGCGGAGACAGCGTCTATTGTGGATGTCATTTGTCCGGAGTGCGGAGTTACGTCGATTTCGGCTGATAAAAGTAGAGAGATCGTGACGGCTTGGATACCTGTCTTGGAAAAGCAAAGGTCAGCCTTGACGCCAGACGTAAACGAAGGTGAACAATGGCGACATCCTTGTTGGTGGGAAGAGATGGTCAGCCTACCCTCGGATCGGGACTTTGATGTTGTAGTAGAGTTGGCAGACTGATCTAAGCGTTCTCGGTTACTAATTCAACGTTGGGCGATGTTCTCCCGGTCAGCTCCCGGTAAGTTAGCTGCACGTGAAAAGAGCGCCTGGCGAGTTTTCGGATTCGACGCATGATGGGGATGTCGCTGCTGCCCTCGGTAAGCCTGTAGGCTATTTCGTTGTAGTAGCGGTATCCGTGTTTGTGGCTCCACTGATGGTAAATGCCTTTATGAGCCCGTTTGAGGATTGCCCAGACGCTTTCGATGCTATTCGTCGTTACTCGTCCCCTGACGTACTCGCCTTTCTGATGGTTCACAGTACGGTGGTGATACCAAAGGCTTACGTAGGCGTAAGAGCTGCTCTCGTCGGAATATACAGTTGAGCCCTTCGCAATGGACATTAAGATGTCGTTCGCGATGGTCGATTTCAAACCGTTCGGAATAGGGCGTAGAATGATACGATCACGATCGCGTTCACGCATCCCGAGCACTGTTTGTCTACCCTTCTTCCATTCTCTGCGAAGTTTGCGGTTGGCATGCTTGTTCTTCTCTAGGCCGCCTACGTAAGTTTCGTCGATTTCAATCTCGCCGGAGAGCACCTCAAGGCCGGGGTCCATCGATTCCCTGATGCGTTGCAGCATGAACCAGGCTGATTTTTGCGTTACGCCGATCTCCCTGGCTAACTGGCAACTACTAATGCCTTTGCGAGAGATGTGGAGAAGGAACATGGCGTAAAGCCACTTGTGAAGAGGGATGCGGGAGTTGTAGAAGACAGTCCCAGTCCTGACCGTAAACTGCTTGCGGCACGCGTTGCATTGGTGACGATTGTACTTCGGTAAATGGGTCGTGCGCGGGCTATCGCAATGCGGGCAGGCTACACCGTCCGACCAGCGCTCTCTTTCGAGGAAATCGATCGCGGATTGTTCGTCTGGGTACCGCTGGATGAACTCGACCAGGCTGATATTTTCCGACTCGTCGAAGGGGGATTGCATCGGTCGATTTTTTGCTTGATTTGCTCTGGTAGTACCCCCTAATTATAGCACAAATGAGCGAGAACCATTGCATCATCTGCGCCATAAGAATTGGCTCAAAAGTGCCCGATGGGAAATGAACGTCAAAGCCGCGCCCTCCCCTATCAAATCGCTTGCTTTACAAAGTATATAATTCCCATTGGGAACTACATACTTAGTAAAGCAGAGGTGCGGCGACACCGCGTCTCTGAATCTTATTTGTGGATGCTACGGGCCTTGTGGTATATCTAATTGCAGAAGTTCAAAATTCAAACTTAATTTGTACCCTGGAGTTAGTAGAATGCAGACGTCGACAGTCCCCAAAGGAAAGGTAAAGGACTTTCGGGCGTTCGTCCGCCAAGTCCTGGCCTATAAGCCGCCTCCGAAGTCCCAAAACAAACCAGTCCCACCAAAAGCTCGACACCGTCTTCCTGCTGACAAGAAGATTACGGGCGTTTCGACTCGCTGATTTTCTCTTCCACCGAAGAATCACTGATCCCGTCTCTGGGCCACAGCCCAGGGACTTTTTTTGTATATTTTTTTAGCCACCCGAGGAAGCGAGAGTAGCCAAACACATCATTTTTGTCGAAGGACGATGAAGAATAGTATCACCAAGGCTACAAGTGGCCACGGACCAAGATAATCGATGAAGGCAAAAAGCGGCGATTTCAAAACAGGAGCCAGCACAAGCGTAAGCAACAGCATCAAGATTAAGGCGACGATTACTTCTGTCAGAGACTCTCCTGGGCGCTGCATAAAGGGTGCCCCCTTGGTGGTAACCGGTAGATGGGTGCCACCACAGCGTCCATAGACCTGTTCATAGTCCAACAAGGGGGCAAAATGCCCCCATCGCAGGCAGGATTAGTCCTCTATGAAACAGGTGAAACGCTGTGGTGAAGTTAGGCTACCCGATGTGGGGTTGTTATGCCAAACGAGGAGATTCTAACTGAAGAAAAGTGATATTTTCGTGAAGCCTGCTATTACTTCAGTCGTCTTGACTCTGGAGCCCACACCTGCTACATTAGGGCTCAAATTTCGATAAATGCTCCGCAAAAGCGGAGTGCCCGCCTGACGGGGCGGGCACTGGTAAAGCGCAAATCTTTTCCCAAGATTGTGCCTCATAGACTATCACATTCCGTGATAGCTGCAAATTGTTTTTGAGACAACTTTACCAAGGCCTGCCCCTGCGTACTCCAAAGGAGAACACAGATGGCCTTGGCTATCATAAAATTCAACTGCCGAATCTGCTGCCACGAGCACATAGAAAGGTATGCGGAGACAGCGTCTATTGTGGATGTCATTTGTCCGGAGTGCGGAGTTACGTCGATTTCGGCTGATAAAAGTAGAGAGATCGTGACGGCTTGGATACCTGTCTTGGAAAAGCAAAGGTCAGCCTTGACGCCAGACGTAAACGAAGGTGAACAATGGCGACATCCTTGTTGGTGGGAAGAGATGGTCAGCCTACCCTCGGATCGGGACTTTGATGTTGTAGTAGAGTTGGCAGACTGATCTAAGCGTTCTCGGTTACTAATTCAACGTTGGGCGATGTTCTCCCGGTCAGCTCCCGGTAAGTTAGCTGCACGTGAAAAGAGCGCCTGGCGAGTTTTCGGATTCGACGCATGATGGGGATGTCGCTGCTGCCCTCGGTAAGCCTGTAGGCTATTTCGTTGTAGTAGCGGTATCCGTGTTTGTGGCTCCACTGATGGTAAATGCCTTTATGAGCCCGTTTGAGGATTGCCCAGACGCTTTCGATGCTATTCGTCGTTACTCGTCCCCTGACGTACTCGCCTTTCTGATGGTTCACAGTACGGTGGTGATACCAAAGGCTTACGTAGGCGTAAGAGCTGCTCTCGTCGGAATATACAGTTGAGCCCTTCGCAATGGACATTAAGATGTCGTTCGCGATGGTCGATTTCAAACCGTTCGGAATAGGGCGTAGAATGATACGATCACGATCGCGTTCACGCATCCCGAGCACTGTTTGTCTACCCTTCTTCCATTCTCTGCGAAGTTTGCGGTTGGCATGCTTGTTCTTCTCTAGGCCGCCTACGTAAGTTTCGTCGATTTCAATCTCGCCGGAGAGCACCTCAAGGCCGGGGTCCATCGATTCCCTGATGCGTTGCAGCATGAACCAGGCTGATTTTTGCGTTACGCCGATCTCCCTGGCTAACTGGCAACTACTAATGCCTTTGCGAGAGATGTGGAGAAGGAACATGGCGTAAAGCCACTTGTGAAGAGGGATGCGGGAGTTGTAGAAGACAGTCCCAGTCCTGACCGTAAACTGCTTGCGGCACGCGTTGCATTGGTGACGATTGTACTTCGGTAAATGGGTCGTGCGCGGGCTATCGCAATGCGGGCAGGCTACACCGTCCGACCAGCGCTCTCTTTCGAGGAAATCGATCGCGGATTGTTCGTCTGGGTACCGCTGGATGAACTCGACCAGGCTGATATTTTCCGACTCGTCGAAGGGGGATTGCATCGGTCGATTTTTTGCTTGATTTGCTCTGGTAGTACCCCCTAATTATAGCACAAATGAGCGAGAACCATTGCATCATCTGCGCCATAAGAATTGGCTCAAAAGTGCCCGATGGGAAATGAACGTCAAAGCCGCGCCCTCCCCTATCAAATCGCTTGCTTTACAAAGTATATAATTCCCGGACTATTTGCCCACAGCCGTCGTTTGCCCAAAGCCCTCTTTTTCCTTCGCTGACACCGGATGCAGCGAAGAGATCGCAGACGCACCGTCAGGGGCCTGCTAGCGTGAGGTTGATATCGTTGTGGTGACCTATACCCAAGGACGCAAACCCGCGGAGGATCTGTTTGCAGCTGCGCGCGCCGAGCGCATCGATGCCAACGCGCCCCTGGCCGCGCGCATGCGCCCCCGCACCCTCGATGAGTTTATCGGCCAGGAAGCGATTATCGGCCCGGGCCGGCTCTTGCGGCGGGCGATTCAGGCGGACCGGCTCAGCAGCCTGATCTTCTATGGTCCGCCCGGCACCGGCAAGACGACTCTCGCCCAGGTGATTGCCAACACCACGGCCGCTCACTTTACCGCGCTCAACGCTGTACTGGCCGGCGTCAAAAACATCCGGGAGACGGTGGCCGAGGCCCAGGAACGCTGGGCGCTTCATGATCAGGGGACAATCCTCTTTGTTGACGAAGTGCATCGCTTCAACAAGGCCCAACAGGATGCCCTCCTCCCTTGGGTCGAAAACGGCACCGTGACATTCATCGGCGCTACCACCGAAAACCCCTATTTTGAAGTCATCAAGGCCCTGGTCAGTCGCAGCCGTATCTTTCAGCTGAAAACTCTCACCGAAGAGCATCTGCGTCAGATTATTCAGACGGCCCTCAACACGCCCCAGCGCGGCTACGGTGGCCGCCGCGTTGAGATAGAGAGCGAGGCAACCGATCATCTGGTCTCGATCGCCAATGGCGATGCCCGCGCCTTGCTCAACGCGCTGGAGCTGGCAGTCGAAACCACCGACGCCGACCCGTCCGGTGTCGTCCGCATCACACTCGCCATCGCCGAAGAGTCGATTCAACGCCGCGCCGTGCTGTATGATAAAGAGGGCGACTATCACTTCGATACAATCAGCGCCTTCATCAAAAGTCTGCGCGGCAGCGACCCGGATGCGGCGCTGTATTGGCTGGCGAAGATGATCTACGCCGGCGAGGAGCCGCGCTATATCTTTCGGCGCATGTTGATCCTGGCGAGCGAGGATGTGGGCATGGCCGATCCCCAAGCCGTCCAGGTGGTCAACGCCTGCGCCGAAGCCTTTGACCGCGTTGGTCTGCCAGAAGGAAACTTTCCCCTGGCGCAAGCCGCGCTCTATCTGGCGACCGCAGAAAAGTCCAATTCGATCCTGGCATTTTTCGACGCACTCGATGCCGTGCGCAATGAACCTGATTCTGATGTTCCCAATCATCTGCGCGACAGCAACCGCGACAGCGAGGGGTTTGGGCACGGGGCTGGATATCTCTATCCGCACGCGTACCGCGACCATTGGGTGGCGCAGCAGTATCTCCCCGGCGCGCTGCAGGGCAAGGTGTTTTACGAGCCGACGGGACAGGGGTATGAGGCCAGGATCAGCGTCGCCGTCACCCAGCATCGCGAGGCCCAGCTGGCCGCCACGCTGGAGGGCTTTGGCGCGCCGCCGGAAATTCTGACATTCGCTCCCGGGGAGTCCGCCCGCGATCGCTGGCTTCAGCGCACGATTGCCCAATCCGGCGAAGCGACTGCCGCGCTGCGGGACCGCATTCTGGGCGCCGGCCCCCTTGAACGCCACAGTGTTGTGCTCGATGTGAACGCCGGCAGCGGCCTGCTGGCCTGGGAGGCGCTGCGCCGCGCGCCCGAAGGCGGTGTTTACGCGCTGGCCTTCAACGAGGCCGACCGCCGTGCGCTGCAGGAGCAGGCGCAAAACCTGGACGAAGTCGATCGGCCGATTGTGCTGCACGGGGGGATTGAAGAGCAGGCGCAGCAACTCGATGCTGAAGAAGTTCGATTTGACGCGATCGTAGGACGCAATGCCCTGCTCGCCTCCGCCGACAAAGAGGCTTCCCTGGCGCATCTGGCCAAAATCCTGGCTGCCAACGGTTGGCTTGCCCTGGCCGAGACAATACCCAGACACACGCAGAGAATATACGCCTTGGGGGATCGCTCTCTACTCCAACCGGAGTTGGCCGAGCGGCTGATCGCGGCCGAAGAGTCAATCTACACCGATCCCGCCGACGAGCTGGTCAACTGGGACGACGACACCTTGCAGGCCGCCCTCACCGCCGCCTTCCCCGCAGAAAGGCAGGCCGGGCGGGTCTCGATCGAGCGGATCGACACCGATACCGATCTGCGCATTACCGATGCCCACATCCGGCGCTGGTTCGGCCCGGCTCTTGGCAAGCGCAAATCCTATGTCGAGCGGCTGGCCGAACGGATGCAGCCTTCCGAGGTGGAGCAGGTCGAGAGTTGGATCAGGGGGCAGCTATTGAACCAGACCGTGGTTTGGCGCCGCCGCACGGTCTTGATACGGGTGGCTGAACGATAGCTATTCTGCGGCCGACCCAAAGGCACCCTCTCTCTGCGTTGCCTGGGCTACCCCACCACTTGCAAATATGTCAGACGCTGCATGCAACTTTTTCCTCCTTCTCGCAGTCTAGTTATTGGGAAGTACTGTAAACAATAACTTCACTCGGTCAGAGAGGGGGGGGCTATGAAGGCTAGTGCCGCGTTCCCATTTGTGCTCTGTGTAGTGTCCTTGCTAATGGTTGGCTTCAGCCATTCTGCTAGGCACCAATCCGACGATGTAGCAACGCCAACACCGCAACCCTATCTGGCTGTGCAGGGAGAAAACATCGTAGCGCTGGGAAATCTGGCAGCTTCGGCAAATAAGAATGGATTGGCGCAGTTGAGTGATGGCGACTCGGAAACAATGTGGACTGCGCAAGACTACGCACCGCAGTGGCTTTCAATTGAGTTCGATGAATTCCATCTGGTGCACAAAATCGAGTTGGTTATTACGCAAAGCGACGCCGGCTTTACCACCCATGAAATCTGGTTGGGAGATGATTCTCACACGGCGACCCCGTATAAACGATTCGACAATTTCCACACCGAGAATAAGCAGACACTGGAAATCTTTGTCGATCCTCCGCGACGCATTAATGAGGCGTATATTCTGACCAGACATAGTATGGGCTGGGTCGGATGGTACGAAGTGAGGGTATTCAACGCAATTGAGTTCAGCGAGTGGCAACTCAACGAGATAGCCTCCGGGTTTGAATTGCCCGTGCAAACGACCCATGCTGGCGATGGCAGCGGCCGGCTCTTTGTCGTTGAACATGAAGGACGCATTCGCATCCTCAAGGCCGGCTCTATCAATGATGCTCCCTTCCTGGACATCTCAGATCGTGTGAAATGCTGCGGTGAACAAGGGCTTCTTAACATCGCCTTTCCGCAAACATATATCGACATTCAGCATTTCTATGTGAGTTATACAAATGCCGAGGGTGAGACCGTTATCAGTCGGTTTAAGACTACCTCCAATCCTGACACAGCCGATCCTGACAGTGAGGAGATCCTGCTTACCATCCCACAACCGAATGTGAATCACAATGGCGGCACTATGGCGTTCAGCCCTAAAGACGGCTACCTCTATATTGGCAGTGGGGATGGCGGCGGCATTGAGGACAAGCAGAATGGACAGGATCCCAGTACGTTGCTGGGCAAAATCTTACGGATCGATGTGGAATCTGGCATCAAGCCCTACGGCATTCCTGCCAGCAACCCGTTTATGGGAGTTGACGGCTATCGCGATGAAATCTGGGCATTGGGCATACGCAATCCCTGGGGATTCGCCTTTGACGGACAGACCGGCGCTCTCTACATTCCCGACGCGGGACAAGGCAGAAGAGAGGAAGTTAATTTTCAGAGCGCGCAAAGCACGGGAGGGGAAAACTACGGATGGCCTGCCTGGGAGGGGAATTACTGCAATCAATATGAGAGCAAGTCTTGTAACGTAGTTGATGTAGTCCTGCCCGTGTCCGTCTATGAACACGTACAAGGGAGGTGCGCCATCGTAGGCGGTGCGGTCCTGTCAGGGATTTTCTTGTATGCTGATTTCTGCAAAGGAAGTATTTGGGGGTTGCAGCGTCTAGGAGACAGATGGAAAAGTGTAGAGCTCATCAGCGGATCTAATGCAATAAGCAGCATTGGCGCTGACGAAGCGGGCAATGTATACGCCGTTGGCTATTCGAGCGGCATCATCTACCGTCTTATGCCAAATGTGAAAGACAAATCAATACAACAAGAAGCAGCCAAGCAAACGTCCTATGAAGCACCTCCTTTTGGCCAGACTGCCCTTCTGCAATAGCAGTCAGCTCCAGAATCGCCATACCCTCTCAACCGGACAGTAGTCTCGATTCGCGTTGCCGATTTCGGACCATCTCCAAAGCCCAACTATGTGGCCGCTTCCTCCTGGGTAAGACCGGCCGTCTCGCGGGCCCAGACCATGAACACTTGAGGCGCAACCCGGGCTATAGTGCGTCAGCGTGCCTCTCAAAATGTACGGAAATTGCGCTTGTGTGCTAATCACGATCCATCCTTACTATCACTCGAATCACAGGCCTGTTGCCCTCCAACCGGTGCGGAAGTCGAGATCCTGGATTAGTGCGAAAGTGTTAATGCAGTGCACGCTGAAGTCATCGCAGACGTCCGGCAACTTGCGGTTGGCCCGGCGTCGCTTTGGACTGGAATGTTCGGTGGTTACTACAGATCGATTTTCTATATCAACGAGAGCATAGGCGACCAGGAACGGGTCGCGTCCAATCTTTTCTATTTCCTCATCGGTTAGATTGTTAGCATACCCCTGCTCGGTAACGCGAGCAACCAGTTCCGCGTCAGCCTCTTCATCCAGCACAAGCGCATTCTTGTTTGTCTTTAGCCACTCGACTAATGGATCTGGCCTATTCTTTGGCGGCGGGGGAAGGATAACCTCTTCATAGAATTCTGGAGGGATTTTGATTCGATCAAGCCTGCCCATCTCCAACAACTATTCCCAGAACTCCGGGACTCTCGCGATAGGGTAGTAGTCTCGATTCGCGTCAATGAGGACACAGGCGTCGAGAAGGTAAAGCACAGTCATCGGCTATCGCGTACTGCCTGTATCCAACAATAGTTGTACCTGTCTGGGCTTGACCCCCAGGATCTGCGCCGCCTTGGACGTTGACAGAGCGTCTGCTGCCATCATGTGCTCCACCAGTCCGATTATCCGACTGCCTAGTCGATGGCGGCGCACCCTATAGTAGTTGGGTCCGCCGTCCCGCTCGCGTGCTTGCTCACGAATTGTCTCCCGATCTCGCTGCCATTCTTCACGATATGAAGCTTTCAGTTGGTTATGGGTTTCCCAGGTGATCAGGCCGGATCGATATGCCTTGTAGGCAACCATGGCGCGACTCACCTTGAACTCGTTCGCAAACGCGCTGATTCGCTCCGTGATGGCACCGATTGCGCCATTATCGTCGAGAGCGAGCCGTTCCAGTTCCAGTGCGGGCAGCAGGAACTCCCCGGCGACATCATTGCAAAACCGCTCTACCTCGTTCTCCGCACTGTCTCCGCTGATCCCGGTATGACCGAGCAGCAGATGCACCATTTCGTGCAATAGAGTGAACGACCAAGCCGGCCTGGCGTCACGGTCGTTGATCACAATAAAGGGGGCCACTTCGTCGGCGATAGAGAATCCTCGAAAGACCGTCGTATCAAGCGCGGTTGCGTAGTTGCCTAAATCCCCTTTGAGCAGGACAAAAATACCCGCCTGCTCGGTATTTCTGCGCAACAAATCAAAGGCAGCCGACGCGCTTGGCTGGGCGCGATAGGCCGCCGCATTGAGTCCCAGCAGCGCCTGCAACGACTCCAAGAGCACCGCGCGGCCATCCTCTATGCGGTGAGAGCCGACGAAAGGCAACGGCTCTGCTTCATCTTCATCCTCCATGATGACGCTTACCATACTTTGGCGCGCTCTGATCTCCCGGATCAACGCGTCTAACAGCGCTTCTTCAGAGCTACGTTCATTTTGATTTTGGGGCAGGGTGCGGAAATCCACCCCTCGGTTGCTCTTCTGCGGCGGTTTGGAGAGGTAAAAGGTAAGCAGAGGCCGGCGGTACTGGCCCGCCATCTTTGTCAATTGGGGCCGCGACGGCTCTTTCCGACCGTGTTCAATTAGGGCCAGTTTCTCTACCGCGGACGATCTGGAACTATCTTGAAAGCCCAGCTTCTTGGCCGCTTCCTCCTGGGTAAGACCGGCCGTCTCGCGGGCCCAGACCATAATCGCCGGGTTGACCTTGGGCATCGTTCTGCGACCCTCTCTTCTTCAACCGTTGTGTAGTCAGCTCCGGTTGCCACGCACCCCCCACCCAAACCATGAAGCTACGCCACCTCGCGCACAGGCGCGCCGCCCTGTTTCGCATCGGCCCTCATGTGGCAGACCTTATACTTCTTCCCGCTGCCGCACCAGCAGGGGTCGTTGCGCTTGGGCCGGTTGTTCGTGTTGCGAACCGTCTTCGGTTGCGATGTGTCCGACCGATTTGTCTGGATATTGCGCGCAATCGGCGGCGGCAGCGTCGGCGCCTTCTGCACCTGCAATGTCATTACCGTCGTCACAATATCGGAGCGGATGTCGTTCATCAACTCCTGATACATGGCGTAGGCTTCGCGCTTGTAGGCAACCAGCGGGTCCACCTGCGCAATCGCCTGTAAACCGATCCCTTCCCGCAGCCTGTCCAGATCGGTCAGGTGACGAACCCAGCGGTGATCCACCGCGCGCATCATAATCTGGCGTTCGGCATCCCGCAGCATGTCGGCATCGATCTCCTGTTCCTTCTCATCATAGGTCTGATGCGCGATCTCAGCCGCCTGTTCTGTGATGGCGTCGGCGTCCAAATCCTGCCACTGGGTCGGTTCAAAGTTCTGTGGAAATGGGAAGACCGTCCGCAGCGCCTGCAGCATCTCTTCCGAATTCCACTCCTCTTCAAAGCGATTGGCCGTGTGTGCCTGCACAACCGCATCGATCTCATCGGTGATCATTTCCTGAATCGCGGGCTTCAGCGACGGCTCGGTCAGAAGCCGGCGCCGCTGCATGTAGATCGTCTCCCGCTGCTCATTGACCACCTCATCGTATTTCAGCACGTGTTTGCGGATGTCGAAGTTGTGGCCCTCCACCCGGGTCTGCGCGTTTTCGATCGCTTTGCTGATCATATTGTGCTTGATCGGCTGATCGTCCTCCAGTCCCAGGCGGTCCATCACGCCCGTCACCCGGTCGCCGCCGAAGCGCCGCACCAGGTCGTCGTCCAGGCTGAGGAAGAAGCGGCTGGCGCCCGGGTCGCCCAAACGTCCGGAGCGGCCGCGCAGCTGGTTATCGATGCGCCGCGCCTCGTGGCGTTCGGTGCCGACCACATAGAGGCCGCCCACGGACAGCACCTTCTCCTGGGCCTTCTTCGTCGCGTCCCAATTTTCCTTGAGCACCGCGGCCCAGCGCGTGTTATAGGTCGCCGTGGGGTCCTGGCCGCTCTTGAGCAGTTCCAGGCAGTGGTTCCAGGCCAGCTGGGGGATGCCCGTCAACTCGACGCCGTCTTTGCGCAGCTGATCTCTGGCGAGGCCCTCATAGTTGCCGCCCAGCAGAATATCGACACCGCGGCCGGCCATATTGGTGGCAATCGTGACCGCGCCGGGCCGTCCCGCCTGCGCAATGATCGTCGCCTCACGCTCGTGGTTCTTGGCGTTCAGCACTTCATGTGGAATGCCGCGGCGCCGTAGCATACGGCTGACAAGTTCGCTTGTCTCGATGGCAACCGTGCCCACCAGCACCGGTTGGCCCTCTTCGTGGGAGCGGCCGATCTCATCGATCACCGCCCCGAATTTGGCCGACTGGTCCTTATAGATCACATCTTCCTCATCCAGGCGGATCGTTGGCAGATGGGTTGGGACCGCCACCACGTCGAGATTGTAAATGCTCTGGAACTCCTCCTCTTCCGTCTTGGCCGTACCTGTCATGCCGGCCAGTTTGTTGTACATGCGGAAGAAGTTCTGGAACGTAATCGTCGCCAGGGTCATCGACTCTTTCTTGACCCGCACACCTTCCTTGGCCTCAATCGCCTGGTGCAGGCCCTCGCCGTAGCGCCGCCCCTCCATCAGCCGCCCCGTGAACTCGTCAACTATGATCACCTCGTTGTTGCGGATGATGTAGTCTTTGTCGCGGTGATACAGGGCGTGGCCCCGCAGCGCGTTGTCGAGATAGGGGAGCATCTCGAAATGGGCCGGGTCGTACAGATTATCCAACCCCAGCCTTTTCTCCACCGTCGCGATGCCCTCTTCGGTGAGTGTAGCCACCTTCTCTTTTTCGTTAACCTCGTAGTCCGTGCCGGCCTGCATGCCGCGTACCATTTGCGCGAACTGCCTGTAATAGTCGCTGCTCTCCTGCGACTCGCCCGAAATGATCAGCGGTGTGCGCGCCTCGTCGATGAGAATGTTGTCCACCTCATCCACGATTGCGTAGTGCAGCTCCCGTTGGGACTGGCGCTCCTTATCCAACACCATGTTGTCGCGTAGATAATCGAACCCGAACTCGTTGTTGGTGCCGTACGTGATGTCCGCCTGATACGCCTCCTGCCGCCTGATCGGACGCAGATTCTGGAAGCGGTCGTCCTCTGCGGGGAACTCAGGGTCATACAGAAAGCTGCCCTTATCCGGATTGCCGGCACTGTTCTGGATGACCGCGGCCGAAAGCCCCAACAACTGGTACACCGGCCCCATCAACTGCAAACCGACTTTGGACAGGTAGTCGTTCGGCGTCACAAGATGGGCGCCCCGCCCGGCCAGCGCGTTCAGGTAGAGCGGCAGAGTCGCCACCAGCGTTTTGCCTTCACCGGTCTTCATCTCCGCGATCGTGCTCGAGTGGAGCACACCGCCGCCGACCAGTTGCACGTCATAGTGCCGCAAACCGATCGTGCGCCGCGCGGCTTCGCGCACCGCCGCGAACGCCTCCGGCATCATCTCGTCGAGAATCACCTGCTCCTCATCCAGCAGATCTTTGCGAATTCGTTCCACTTCGATGCGGGCAAAGCGTTGCTCATCAGTGCCCGCCACCGACGCGTACTCGCCTTCCGCCGCGGCCAGCGCATCCCGCAACTCGGTCGTTTCGCCGATGATCCGCTGGCGGAACTCCTGTGTCATCTCTTTGAATTCGTCGTTGTCCATCCGTTCGAAGCGTTCTTCCAACCCGTTGATCTCTTCAACCAGTGGCTGCAGCCGCTTCAATGCCTTCTCGTTCGGATCACCGACAACTTTGGTCAGAAATTTCTTTAGCATATCGCATCCTTCTGTTTGCCCGTTGCCGACTGCAACGGTTCGCACATTCAGCCGCGGACAAAATCGATGGGGCGTCTCGCCTTCCCTTATGCAATACGAAACAGGGAGGAAAGCGGCTCTATCATATGAACGTACTTTCGTCCCGTCAGCCCCTCAATCACAACAATCGCAGTCCAGGCTGCACCGCATATTCTACCATGCACCGCAAAACCGCCACTAGTGGCCGCTCCTGCTCGTTTCCCTGCCTTCTGTTTCTTGTCAGTGTGGCAGCATCCTATGATGAAGAATAATGGGTCAGTACAGACTTTCAGCGATCTATGCTACAATGTCAGCCGGGGCCAGTGTCGTCCACAGGCCGCCTTCTCCCTAGCTACAGGCCGCCGCAGTTAAATGAACCGCCGTCTTCTCGTCTTTTTCATCCTCGTCAACGCCTTTGTCAGTCTGACAATTGCCTTGACCGTCGTTTGGATAGCGGAGCAGCGGCGACCCAGGCCGGAGGAGTTGGTCGTGCCGTCAACAACCGCTCCAGCCGTGATTCTGGTTGCAACGCCAACGTCGGGGGATGCACAGACAACCCCGGGGAACGGATCGCTCCCGTCAGACACTCCTACCGAAGTCACGGCGCCCCCTGAAACGGGCGAGACGGAGATTTACGTGGTCGAGAGAGGGGACAGCCTGTCCGCCATCGCGGCCCGTTTCGGCGTCACGCCGAGCAGGCTGCTGGAGATCAACGATCTGGCCGACCCGAATCTGGTCTATGTTGGCCAGCGCCTGATCATTCCCGTCTCTCAACAGCAAGCCGACGCGCCCGGTGGCAGCGCGGTCGGTCTGCCGCAGCAGGGTCTGCAACTGCGTATCCAGAACGCCGGCGACTTGGCCGCAGAATCGGTGCAGGTAGTGAACGATAGCAATGGCGCCGTTGACCTGCAAGGGTGGACGCTCAGCAGCGACGGGGGGCCGCTCTATACTTTCGGCAGCGTCCTTCTATTCCCCGGAAGTTGGATTTGGCTGCACACGGGCTCTGGCCAGGACAACAGCATCAATCGCTATTGGGGTCAGACGGAAACGGTTTGGCAAAGCGGCTCAACCGTTGTTCTGCGCGACGCCAGCGGTGAACTGATTGCACAGAGTACAGTGGCCGCTAGCGAATAACCAAAAGCTTTTGCGAAAGGAAATGACGTTCCATGGCAGCGACTGAACCACCCGATAAGCAGGACAGAGGGAGGCCCAGAAAGCGGCGCTACTTCCGCCGCCGCCGGCGCAAGAGTAACCAGGACGCGGCCCTCGCTGATGAGCAGAGAGCTGACGACGATGCCCAGCCACCGCAGCGTACTCGTTCCAGGAGCCAGAATCGCCGCCGCAGTGACAACCGGCGCCGCTCTTCTCGACGCCGCAGCAGCGCCGCGCGCTCACAGACGAATCAGGTGCAGTATGCCGAAGAAGAGAGTCAGCCGCAAGGCGAGGTGTATATCTACACCCATGTTATCCGCCCCACATACAGGGAGGGCCTCGGCGGGGAATTCCAGGCCGATCATTCGCTGAACCTCTCCGGCGCCACCGTCAGCGCGCCGGTAGGCATGGACTATCTTCTGGAGAATATCGAGCGGCAGTTGGATGAGTGGTTCAATCCGAGCGCAGACTCGACAACTGAGGACAACCGCGACACGAGCCAGGAGGAAGAGCCCGGCGCCGCGCAGGAGACGGCGGATGAGAGCCGCACGCATGACGACAATTCCAACCGTGGATTGAGTCGCCTGCGCACCACGACAGAGGACTGATCTGTGGACAAAGTAATCACGATCCGGCAGATGTCCGCACATGTGGGTGAGACGGTAACCCTGGAAGGCTGGCTCTACAGCAAGACAGGCAAAGGCCGGCTCCAATTCCTGCAGGTGCGCGACGGCGGCGGCGTCTGCCAGGCGGTTGTGTTCAGAGGCAATGTCAGCGACGAGACGTTCGAACTCGCCCGCGCACTCACCCAGGAAAGCAGCCTGCGAGTCACCGGCACCGTCAAAGCCGACACGCGCGCGCCGGGCATCCCCGGCGGCTATGAACTCGACGTGACCGACCTCGAAGTGGTCCAGATCGCCGCTGAATACCCGATTCAGCCCAAAGAACATGGCGTCGAGTTTCTCGTCAAGAATCGCCACCTCTGGATTCGCTCCAGCCGCCAGTGGGCCATATTGCGGGTACGGGCGACCGTTATTCGCGCCATCCGCAGCTGGCTGGACAACAACGGCTACCTCAACGTGGACACGCCGATCCTCACCCCCAACGCCGCCGAAGGCACAACGACCCTCTTCGAGATCGATTTCCACGGTGAGCCGGCCTATCTGGCCCAGACCGGCCAACTCTACAGTGAAGCCACTATCCTGGCCTTTGGCAAAGTCTACTGCTTCGGGCCGACTTTTCGCGCCGAAAAGAGCAAAACGCGCCGCCATCTGCAAGAGTTTTGGATGGTGGAGCCAGAGATCGCCTTCTGCGACCTGGACGGGCTGATGGAGGTCGAAGAGCAGTTCGTCAGCCACATCGTTCAGCGCTGTTTGGAGGAAAATGCCGAAGAGCTGAAGCTGCTGGAACGGGATACCTCGGCCCTGGAGCGGGTGACACCCAGCTTCCCGCGCATCCATTACGACGAAGCCGTGGACATGGTCAACCGCGCCGCCGCGGCCGGCGAACTGGTGCCCGGCTATAAGGATAAAGTACCCCATATCGAGTGGGGCGATGATTTCGGCAGCCCGCACGAGACCTACATTGCCGCCCAGTTCGACAAGCCGGTCTTTGTGCATCACTACCCGACACAGGTGAAAGCTTTCTACATGGAGCCCGAACCCGACCGGCCGGAAGTCTGTCGCAGCGTCGATCTGCTGGCGCCGGAAGGGTATGGCGAGATCACAGGCGGCAGTGAACGGATGGCCGACGTCGATAAGCTGGTTGCCGGCATCGAGGAGCACGGCCTGCCCATGGACGCGTTTGACTGGTATGTCGATCTGCGCCGCTATGGCACCGTTGTGCATAGCGGTTTCGGTCTGGGCCTGGAGCGCACCGTCGCCTGGATCTGCGGCGTGACGCACCTGCGGGAGGCGATCGCTTTCCCCCGCACGCTTGGCTCCATGCGCCCATAAGCCCTGGGAGCGCCGGCGCTTCGCCTGCTGCCTGCTTCCCGGCCCTATCCGTTCACAGCCGTGTTCTACCTCTCAATTCTGCTCGTCGCCCTCATTCTTGCCCTCATCCTTACGCCAGTCTCCGTACGGCTCGGCCTCCGGCTCGGCTTGGTGGACCGCCCTGGCGAGCGCCGTAAACACGCGGGTGTCGTGCCGCGCACAGGCGGGCTGGCTATCTTCGCCGCCTTTACTCTGACCGTGTTCGCTCTTCTTCTGCTAATGTCAGGTGCGCTGCCCCAGCTTGACGCCTCCTGGCTGCCGCCGCAGGACGATCCCAAGGAGAGCCGCCGTTTTATTGCTCTTCTGATCGGCGGCGCCTTCTGCGCACTCGCCGGCTTTCTCGACGACCGCTACGAGTTCTCCTGGCGGCCCCAATTCGTTATTCAGGCTGTTGCCGGCCTGATCGCCATCGCCGGTCTGATCTTCATCAAGCACGTAAACAATCCGTTCGCAAGCGGGTTCCTTTTCGGGCCCGATGGATTCCCCTGGTGGCTGGTCGGCCCGTTGACACTATTCTGGTTCATGGGAATGATGAATACCGTCAATTTTCTTGACGGCTTGAACGGTCTGGTTGCCGGTGTCACCGTCATTTTTTGCGCCATTCTCAGCATTCACATGATCTTCTTCACCCAGCCGCCCCAACTGAGCGTGGCGGTGCTGCCGCTAGCGCTGCTCGGCGTCGGCGTGGGATTCCTGTTCTTCAATTTTGCCCCGGCGCGGGTCTTCATGGGCAGCAGCGGCAGCTATTTTCTCGGTTTTGCTCTGGCCGCGTTGGGGATTATCGGCGGGGCGAGGCTTGCCACCGTTCTGCTGATTCTCGGCCTGCCGATTCTGGACGTGGTGTGGCTGATCTACAGCCGCCCGCGGCGGGGTGTCTCTGTGGGCCAGGGCGGGCGTGATCACCTGCACCTGCGGCTGCGTGACAAAGGCTTGGCCGAACACACTATCGTGATTGGCTATTGGGCCTTCTGCGCACTTTTCGGCGGGCTGACCCTATTGCTGGATGATCGCCTCTACAAACTGGTGGCGCTGATTGGGCTGGCCATTATCGGCCTGCTCGTCTTGCTCTGGGCAGCGCGCCCGTCCACCTTGAGCGAAGACAAATGAGCTTGACGCACACAGGCGGCGCGCCTGCATGCCGCATCCTCGCTATCGAGACCAGTTGCGACGAGACCGCGGCCGCGGTCGTGGCGGACGGCCGCCATGTCCTCAGCAACCGGGTCGCCAGCCAGATCGAGATCCACCGGCGTTTCGGCGGCGTCTACCCGGAGGTCGCCAGCCGTCAGCACGTTCTCGCAATTCAGACCGTCGTCGAGGACGCGCTCGCGGATGCCTCGGTCGCGCATGTGCGCGATTTGGACGCCATCGCCGTCACCCACGGACCAGGTTTGGCCGGCAGCCTGCTTGTCGGCGTCAATCTCGCCAAAGGACTGGCCTTCGCCAGCGGCCTGCCACTGGTGCCCGTGAATCACCTGGAAGGGCACATCTACAGCAACTGGCTATATACGGACACTTCACCCGACATCGCGCGCAAACAACGAAGTAGTAGCGCATCTGAACAGTTCCCGGCGCTGATCCTGATCGTTTCCGGCGGCCATACCGAGCTCGTGCTGATGGAAGATCATTGCCGCTACCGGCACTTGGGCGCAACCCTGGACGATGCCGCCGGGGAAGCGTTCGACAAGGTGGCGCGCCTCCTGGAACTGGGCTATCCGGGCGGCCCGGCCATACAAGCGGCCGCGGAGGCCGGCGATGCCCGCCGTTTCCATCTCCCCCGCCCTCTCATGCGGCCCGGTCGGCGGACAGAGCGCCAGCCGGACGCGCAGACGTCTCCCCCGCCCGCCGTCCTGCCCGTTCGCGGCGAGCACCGCTTCAATTTCAGCTTCTCCGGCCTGAAGACAGCCGTTCTCAATCTGATGCGTCAACTCGAACGCGAGGGAACGGACGCACGCCAGAAGCAGACCGCGGCCGATATTGCCGCCGCTTTTCAGATGGCTGTTGTGGATGTGCTGGTGGGTAAAACCGCCGATGCCGCCAACGAGTTTGCCGTGAAACAGGTCTGTATCTGCGGCGGTGTCAGCGCCAATGGGCTGTTACGCCGGACCGCTGAACAGCATTTCGCAGTGATGGGTCTGCCGCTGCGTTGTCCGCCGCTTTTTCTGTGCACGGACAATGCCGCCATGATCGGCGCCGCCGCCTACTACAGGCGGTCATATAGCGCAGCCCGGCAACGCGCCCCGCAGGACCGCGCGCACCGGCAGCCTGCCGAGGCGGGCGCGCATCCAACCCCGCGCGACCAGCCGATCGAGCCGTCCGCGCGCGATCTCCTTGCCCTTGACGTATATGCAAGTCTGCCTTTGGTAGATACTACGGGGCTGTGACCGGCCTGGGGGCGCAGGCGCGACGCCTGCTCTGTCTCTAATCGCCTGCGGGTGAATTGGCGGTCTGGGAAGCGGGCGGCGCAGGCGCGTCCTCTTCCAACGCCGCCTCAGGGACTGCAGCCGTGTCGTCCGCTTCCGAAACAACGACCCGGCGGTAGATGCCGGCGCGCTGCGTCTGTGTGCTCGGATTGCGTTCGCTGAAAGGCTGATAGTTGAGCAGCTTGGCGTGGGTATAGCTGCCGATCAGCCGCAAGCTGGCGACGACCGGCGCGGCCAGAAACGCGCCCAGTATCCCCCCCACGCTCGCGCCCACCACGACGCCGCACACCACCACCACCGGATGCAAATGAACGCTCGAGCCGATCACGCGCGGCACCAGAAGCTGATGTTCCAACTGCTGAATGATGAAGTAGACCCCGATTATCAACAGAGCGAAATTCAGGTTGCTCAGTTCGAGCGTCGAACTTCCTTGCGCCAGCGCGATGATCACGGCTGGGATCATCGCCAGAATCGGACCGATATTGGGCAGAATTTCCAGCGCCCCGGCCAAAAGCGCCAGAATCAGCGCGCCCCGCATCCCCAACAGGCTCAGCGAAAAATAGGTCGCCACTCCGATCGATAAAGAGAGGATGAGTTGGCCGCGAAAGAAGGCGTTCCAGATGTTGCGCAGCCGGCGCATCAACTCCACGCCCTCCGAATAATACTCAACCGGGAACAGCCCTTCCACATAGCGCTGGATGCGGGGCGCGTCTTTGGTTATGTATAAGCTGATGAAGAAGAGAAGCAGCAGAAACACGACCGTAGTGACGATGCTGCCAACAACCGTCAAGCCGATTGTCGCCGTGCTGCTCACCACGTTCGTCGCTGTACTCAAAAGCTGATTGATATAATCCAGAATCTGCTGCGCACCGGGCAGGAAGCGTTCAACCTCAATCTCATCGGCAAACGTCTGCTGGATCTGGCCCACCACCCCCTCAAACGTGACATCGAGACCAAGGATTTTGCCACTGGTTGGAATGTCTGCGACCAAATCTTGCAGATAGAGCAGAAAGTTCTCAGTCGCTGTCGGCACGTCAAAATAGAGTGCCCTGAGTTGGGACAACAAAATAGGCACAAGCAGAACGGGTGCCAGTATCAACAGAACCAGGAACAGCAGGTATAAGACGATCGTGCTCACGCTGCGGGGAATGCGCAGCCGTTCAAACATATCGACAATCGGAATCAGGAAGTAGGAGACAAGCCCCGCCATAATCAGTATCGGCAGGACCGGACGGCTGACCCAGAAGATGAGCGCGCCGAAGACGAACAAAACGATCAGGACTGTTCTTTTGGTCGCGGTATCCCACGCGGTGTTCGGCGCCAGAACTGAACTTGAACTTTGGGATTCAGTTTCTTCCGCTGTGGATGGCGGTGTCATGGAATCCATTGTTTGGAGGCCACTATATGGGACCCACTGCACGGGACCCAATGTATGGAAGCGCGTTCCCCTGCGTCTGTCTCTCCCGGCATTAGAGCCGGAGAATGGTCTTGCATGCAGAAGGAAGCAGAACGAGATTCCTATACCATTCTACAAGAGAAAACACGGCTGCCGTCCTAAAGTTGCGCTTTTGCCGCTTCATGTCCTCATGGAAATCCAGGCGTCCTGCCTGCCGCCGCGCCACCACTGTGCGATCACTGTGCCATGCGTTCAATCCAGCCCCAGCGACGCGTATTCCCATTCGGCCACCGGCGTAAACTGGGATGGGTCCAGAACCGTTTTCGGGCCAAACGGCGCGGCCGTGACGCTGCCCACATCCACCGCGCCGTTCTCGACCGCCAGTGTCGGGAAACGCCGCCCGCCCGGCGTCGTGTGCGGGCGGTAGAGATCGCCGTGCGCCGCCAGCATCTGCGCCTGCACGTCGTCCGGCAGCATCGCCAGGCCGGCGAAGTAATGGTGACCGTTGCGTTCGGCGTGTTCGATGCCCAGCGTCGCCAGTACCGCCAGGTCCTCAAGCAGCGCCACTGGCCCCAGGTTGCACAGGTCCTCGGCGCTGATGATATGCAGTGTGTCCGGCTGCTGTCGCTGGCGATGGCGGATGAGGCAGGTGTTGGCGATGCCTTTGAAGATGCCTTTACAGTTCTTGTGGCTGGTGCCCACGTAGCCGCTTTCCAGCGCGGTGGGCGCGCTCGAAAGCTCGCCGTCTGATTCGTCGATAATGATCGGCGGCCGTTCGTCCCAGGCGCGCAGGGCCGCGCCCACCTCCTCGCTCAGGGCGATATCGCGGTGGAAGGGCTGTTCGACGAAAATCAGCCGCTGCAGAAAGCCGCCCAGGGCCGGGTCGGCGTTCAACTCTTCCCAGAGGGCGCGAAAATCGGCAACGTTGTGATAGGTCTCGTTGCCGTCGAGCGTGTGCCGGTAATCGACATTGCGTTCGTCCAGCAGCGCGGCAATGCGTTGTAACCGCGCCCTGTCCGCGTCGATGTCGCCGCCAATCTTGATCTTGAAATGGGTCAATCCGTAAGCCTGGATCGACGCGTCAAGCGATTGGGGCAGCCCGTCATCGACCTGATCGGCGGGCGGGACTTCGTCGTCGGTGAGGGGATCGATCATGCCGACCGTATGCCGAACGATCACCCGCTCCAGGGGCTTGGCCGGCAGCAGATCCGCCGGCGCGTGCCCGGCCAGTTCCGGCCGCAGCTCGTCCAGCTGCATCCCCAGGCTGTTCGCGTGCACAGCCTCGGCGAAGGTCGTGCCCGTGGCCCGGCAGAAGCCGTCGATGATCGCCCGCTCCACCAGCGAAACGCCGAACGCCCACAGCAGCGGCGGGTAGTCCGTGCCTGCGGCCCAATTCTCCTGGGCCTGGTAGGCGGCCCGCCACAGCGCATAGACCGAGTCCGCCGCGCCGGCTTCGCGGGCGTGGCGGCAGGCCGCCTGCACTACGTCGAGCATCTCGGCGATATCCTGGGCCATCGACGAATCGGGTACCTTGGTAAACCATTTCGGCGCTAGGCCCTCGGCCGCGATCCCGTCCGCCTGCTTGCCGTCCACCACAACCCGTACTTGCAAAAAGAGGTGCGGCAGCGCGGTCATGGTGACGATGCCATAGCGGAAAGGCATGCGGTTGCGCATGTTGAGGATATGGAGATCGAAGTCGAGCAGGCGTACGGACATCTTGCGTTCCCCCTGTCTGTGCAAAAACAGATTCCAGTGAGCCTCCGCGTACGGGTGGGGTCACAAAAAACCAAAAACTGAAAACGAAACTACGCAGCCACAACTAATCTGCGATCCTGAATGAGGCGAGCAAAGGTGCTCTCTCAACTCTCAACTTTTTTATGGGCGGTCGGGCCTTCGGCCCTCCCTTGTGCAGGGGCTGCGCCCCCGCAACGCCCCCCTCCAAAACCATCGCTCACCGACCGTGTGTGCTCATTCCAGCCGTGCGGCTCCAGCAGCGTGTCTAGCCAGCAGTGTCTTCTCCCCCACTTGCCGCCTCAACTCACCGACCATCGACCGCTAATCTCCGGTGTTCCCCTGACGACTGGTGTTCCACTGAAAACCAAAAAACTGAAAACTGAAAACTGCAGTTCCGACCTTGTGTGCGCATTCCAGCCGTGCGGCTTCAGCAACGTGGCTGCAGCCAACCGAATACGCAATCAGATAGCCTGAATGGCGGCAGGGATAAGGGGCTGGTCAAGACAGGCACTGTTTATGGCTTAGTAGTTACCTGAATACTAAGAACTGACCAAACTACAGTTCAGAAAGCGCGCGCGCATAGCCGCGCATCGTCGCGATCTCGCGCGGCAGGTGAACCTCCGCCGGCTCCCAGTTGATCCATTCGCCGCTGAGATATCCCTCGTAGCCGCCGCCGCGTAACAGCTCCAGCACCTGCTTGTGATCGACATCCCCCGTGCCGAAAGCCGTATAGTCCGGGCGTTCGGCGTCGATGAACACGTCGTGCATATGGACATGGCGGATCCAGCGCCGCAGCGTGTCATAGGAATCTGCCAGCGTCCAGCCCTCTGTGCGCACCGGATGCGCGGCATCCCAGTTTACGCCAATCGCCGGGCGATCGACCCGTTCCATAACCGCGGCTACATTCGCGGGGTTGCACCAGTCATCGTGCGTTTCCATGCATACGATGACCCCGCGCGCGTCGGCCCGATCCGCCAGCCGCGCAAGCGCGTCCGCCACGCCGCTGATGGCCGATTCCCTGTCGATGCCGTCCGGGATCCGCCCCCCGAAGACGCGCAGCGTCGGCGCGCCGATGTCCGCGGCCAGGTCGATGTACCGGAGGGTTTCTTCCACCTGCGCGTCCCGGTCCGCCGGATCGGCAAAGCGGTTGCCCGCAGCCAGGCAGCATATGTCGATGCCGGCGTCAGCCGCCTGCGCGCGGAAGGACGCCCGCTGCTCCGCCGACGCCTCCAACTCCACCGCGTGCTTGTGGCCGCCGGCGGCCCGCGGCTCGATGCCATCGTAGCCGTACTGCGCCGCCAGCGCCAGCATCTCCGCGAAGGTGGCCTGCGGGCAGGAAAAGCTCATGAATGCGTAGTTCATTGTGTGCTAGTTCCTTTCTGGAATCTGAGAGATTCGGGGAAACCATTCTGGATGACAAAGCGTCGTATAAAACAGAACATATTTTCAATAGCAGGTGAGGCATGTAGTATAATGACTTTGAACCTGCGGATATGCAAAGATCATGAACTACTGAGGACAACAGAATGATTCTGTATGTTCAAGGAGACCTGTTCCAGTCACCGGCACAGGTGCTGGTCAATACAGTGAACACCGTCGGTGTTATGGGCAAAGGCGTTGCATTGCAGTTCAAGCGCCACTTCCCAGATATGTATGCGAAGTACAGCGAACTGTGTGAAAAGGGCGATTTCAATGTCGGGAGTTTATGGCTATACAAGTCACCAAATAAGTGGGTGTTGAATTTCCCAACCAAGAAACACTGGCGACAACCTTCAAGAATAGAATATGTCGAAAGTGGACTTAGGAAATTCGTTGAGACATATTCAAATTTGGGAATCCACAGCATTGCATTCCCACCTCTGGGTTGTGGCAATGGACAATTGGATTTCCGTTCGCAAGTTCAGCCACTGATGGAGAAGTATCTTCAACCCTTGCCGATAGAGGTATTCGTTTACCCCGAGAAAGATAATGCTTTTGTGGAGCACTTGCACCCGAAAGAGATGAGGGGCTGGCTGCGTACGGAACCACAGAGTCTGCCATTTAGCGAAGTGTGGGAAGATATCGAGTCAATTCTGAAAGACAAGAGTGAATATAAGACGGTAGCAAAGAAAAATCCATTTTCAGCTTATGTCTCTCACGAACCGCTTGGAATATGCGTCAAGGCGGCGACACAGAAGTACATGCTGCCATACGACACATTGTCTTCATTATGGCAGCAGTTGCGAACATACGGATTTTCTATGCGTCACATCGCCCCGGGAATCGATCGCCAAGTTTCGTATGTTCTCTCAATTTTCGCTGAACTTGAATACGTTACCCCAGTTTATCTGGCAGATGACTATAGCAAGTATGAATCCGCGTCAGTGATTGGTTTGCAGATTTTGCCGTCAGCCTTCATTCAGCGTACTGAGCATGCAAATGCGGTTCAACAGTTGAGCCTTTTCTAGGATTACTTGCAGTGAGCAGAACACGTGAAGCATGATGCTGATCAGATTAGAGCCGTTCTCGATAATCTATCCCAAATGGATTGGATTAGACGGTCTGAACGGCGTTGGTGGCCAAGACTATTATTTCACTACACGGACATCCAAAACGCCGTCCTTATCCTCTCATCGGGATATTTGCATAGTCGACAGCATTTGGAAGATGAACGACTGTTAGCCGTGAGCAGTGGCAGCAACGAAGTACTTGCTGGAACCCATCCAGATATCAGGAATTATGTGCGCTTATATTTTCGTCCCAAAACACCCACTCAGTTTTATGCCGAAGGCGTAAAGTCCTCAAATACTCTTTCAATTTCCAGATTCCCCGACGCGCACTGTCCCGTCCCCGTATTTTTCCTGTTTGATTCTGCTGAGATTCTGAGTCGTGAGGACAGCTGGTTTTCAGACAGAGGACTCGCGTCCAGAAATCACGAAATCATGTCTACAGCACAAGAGCTAGCCAATCTGGACTGGCGCAAGATTTACCACACAGGCCCTTATGATCCAAGCAAATTTGAAGAAGCAGATATTGCTTCACGTCGCATGGCAGAGGTAATAGTGTACTCCCGCCTGGAACTGGCGAGCCTGAAATGGATCTACTGTCGTTCTGAAGCGGAAAAAGATACCTTGTTGTATCTGCTAACCGAGGACGATAGGCATCAGTATGAAAGAAAGATTGTAGCCACGACTCGGAGTGGCTTGTTTTACAGGGAGCACACTTTCCTGGAGTCAGTCCGAATGGACAGCGACGCAGCACATCTGTCATTTTCGCCCGATACGCAGTCCCCGGGGCCTTTTAACCTCCAGGCAATTATTCGATCTGGCCAGAATATACACCAAAATGAGAACAGCGAATTCTTGTTACAGAAGGGCAGGTATCGGTGGAAAGTTGATGTTGGTTTCGATGATTACGAACTTGAGATTCGTTTAGACGGGAATACGATCTATCGGAATCGTCACATTGAAGTCGACGACATTCCGTTTTGAGATAAATTCTACAGCTTTTATCGGGTTCTCTTTCACCTCTATGTTACCTCCACCGCCTCCCCCCTCTCCGCCGACCGGTACATTGCATCGGTGATCTGTTGCACCAGCAGCGCCTGCGCCAGCGTCGTCTTGGGAGGACGGCCTGAGCGGACCGCCGTCGCGAAGTCCTCCAGCAGCGCGCGGTGGATGTCCATGTAGGATTCGCTGCCCGACCACAACGTCTGGGTGGTCGTTCCATCTGCACGGTCGTTTTCGTAGTACAGGATCTCCTTCTCCTGCGCCGGCGTCATCTGCAGGCGCAGCGACCCAGCCTCACCAATCACCTCCCACGATGTCTCCGCCTGCGCCGCGGCGTACTCGCCCCGCTCATACGTGAGCGCGATACCGTCGGCGCAGCGCACCAGCCCGGCGATGTGCGTCTCCCCGTCGGATCCCGGCGCAACCGTATCGGCGAAGGTGGAGGGAACGCGCCAGCTCTGAGCCAGGACCGTTTGCGGCCGCAGCCGCCAGCCGCTGATGCCCAGCAGATAGTCCAGATCGTAGCAGCCCCAGTTGACAAGAATGCCGCCGCCATTCAGTTCGCGGCTGAGCCGCCAGGCCGGCGGCGGTGTCTCCGGCGGCGGCCCCGCCGGGACGATCGCCCGGCAGCGGAGCAGGCGCAGCGCGCCCAACTTACCCCGGTCGATCCAGTCGGTAACAGTCCGGGTCGATTCCAAAAAATGAAAACGGGACGAGCAGCAGGCCGCGACCCGGTCCCCCTGGACAGAGATCAGCCGCCGCACCTCGTCAGCACTGCGGGCCACCGGTTTTTCCGTCAATAGATGCTTGCCCGCCCGCAGGGCCTGCATCCCCAACGCAATGCGAAAACTAGCCGGCAGCGCCAGCACCACAGCTTCGACCCGCGCATCAGCCAGCAGCTCTGCGCCGCTGTTGTAGACCGTCCCTACCGCATATGCAGCCGCAGTCCTTTCCGCCAACGCCCGCTGCACGTCAGCGACGGCCGCCAGCTCGACCTGATCGGAGGCCGCGGCCGCTTGCGCGTGGGCCGCGCCGATCGTCCCGCAACCGATGATGCCGAGTTGTAGGGGTGTCATTCGCCTGGTTCCTTCATGCTACAATGACAGCTGACAGAATACGTACCCTCACGCAAAGGAACGCGCATATGGACGCCCCCTCCCCATCCTGGCAAAGACTCTATGCCGATGAGACCTTCAGCTGGATCTGGCCGCCCGCATATGAACCGAATTCGAATCCGCCCGAGTTGGAGCAGATTCTTTCTCTGCTGAAGCCGCACAAAGGAGCACGGTTTCTTGACCTGGCCTGCGGGCTGGGATGGCTGACGATCCCGCTGGCGCTGCGCGGCTTTCAGGTGACCGGTTACGATCTCAGCGACGCAATGCTGACACGCGCTCAAGAATCAGCCGAGCAGGCAGATGCGCAGATCGAGTGGGTTCGCGGGGACATGCGCAGCCTGCCAGCCAGCTGGACCGCGACCTTCGATTTCGTCACCCTTACCCTCAGCGAGTTCGGATGCTTCCACGATTCCGACAATCAACGGGTGCTCGCTGAAGTGGCGCGTGTCCTTAAGAGCGGCGGCCGCTTTCTCCTTGACATTGTTGTGAATCGTGACGAGTTGATCCTGAATGGCGATCGCAACAACAGCTTCGACGGCGGTGGGTTCTTCATCGCAGACAAGGGAAGCCTTGACATTTTGAGCGGTATTTTCACCAGGGCTTTCCAGTGGTATCACCAGGGCCAGCGTCACGAAACCAGCTGGCAGATCCGGGCATATACACCGCCGGAGGTGCAACGGATGTTGGATCAGGCCGGCTTCCGGGAACTGTCAGCGTACCGGAACTATGCCGGAGACAGCCTGACGCGGGACAGCGCCGGAATGGTGTTTCTGGCACAGAAGTAGCCCGCTCTGCGAAGGCCTATGTCGATTCAGCCCCTGTAGTCTCTGTGCGCATCCGCACCCGTTTCCAGTTGTAACGCCAGCGCCGGGCCAAGCACCGCCGTCGTCATGCCGGCGTGGTTTTCCCGCCCATGACCGCGCGCAATCGCGCTGACCGAGCGCGCCGAGCAGCCGTGGTCGCGTCCGTCCGGAAAGGCTGCGCGCGCCAGCAGAAAGTAGGTGCGGGCCAAATCCACCGCGCGCGCCTGCAGCGCGCTGTCCCCCTCGATCTCCGCGGCCACCGCCAGCGTGATCGGATTGTGGCGCCGCTCGCGGCCGTCTTCCAGCCAGCGCGGCGCGTCCGAGCGCTTGCCCACGCCCGATGCGCGGCGGGCCGGGTGCTTGAACTCTGTGTCCAGGGTGACTTCGGTGATGTCGAAGGGGTCGAGCCGGGCCACAGCCTCCAATACCGCCTTGTCATAGCGTCCGTCGCCCGTCCAGCGCCGGTAGGCCCGCACCGCATCCGCGGCCGCGCCCGCGTCAGCGTCAGCCAGTTGCGCCGCCAGCGGCTCCAGCAGCCGTTCGGCCGCCAGTCGAAAGCGGGTTTCGCCGCTCTCCCGCCACAGGCGCAGGAACGTATTGATGGCGTCGGAGCCGAGCAGATTCTCCGCCCGGTCGACCTCCGCCTGCAGGTCGGGTGCTTCGCCCATGAACGAATAGTAGAGCGCTTTATCGTCGTCGCTGAACTCGTACAGAATACCGTCGGGGGTCAGGGCAATCGGCAGCGCATCCCCTGCCAGAATCGCGTCCGCCCACTCCCCCGCGTAGACCTTCGCCAACTCGATATAGCGCTTTTTGACCGTCTCCGTCTCCGGGTTCGACGCCGCCAGCAGGCAGATGTTGATACAGCGCAGATGGTCCGGCGAGTTGAGCGCCATGCCCGGCTCCTGGCGCAGGCCGTCCGCGCCGAAGAATAGCGAGTGAAAGCGTCGTCTGTCCCAATCGAACCAGTCCGGCGCGCCGGCCGACCAGTTGCCCATGTGCTCGGCGGCATCGTCCAACTGCCGGGCCGTTTCCCGGTCATCCGGCAGAATCCGTTGCAGGGCACCCAGGAAGAGCTCATAGTGCTCGGTGCCGTGGTGCGCCTCCTGCATACGCCAGTAGCCATGCCGCCACTGTTGCGTCCGGGTGTAATGATCGCGCATGCGATCGCGTGCCTGTTGCAGAAAGCGCAGAATGCGTTCGTCCGCGCCGGCGCGCAGCAGCGGCTCCCAACCGGTGGTGTAGGTGCCCTGATCATGGACATCGGTGGCCGGCTCGTCCGCGTAGCGGTCGATGGCCTCGTATGCCCACCCGCGCACGTCATCCAGGAAGCGCTGGCAGGCGTGGGGCAGGTCGTGAGAGGGTTCGATCTGACGCCTGTACATGGTTACCCCTGCAGTTCAATTTTGAATGTATAAGCGTGATCGCACGGACGTTGACTGGGCGTGCTCACGGTCAAGGCGTCCCCGTCCTGCTTCCAGGCGACAGGCTCGTCGCTGCCGAGCATCGAAACGCGGCCGATGCGCCCGCCGACCGAAGAGCCGCTGCCCAGCGAGGTGATGGCGGCCTCGTTGCCGGGCCAGCCCAATACGATGGCATAGAGGGCATTGTCCTTCTGCGTGAAGCGCACATCTTTGGGGGTGAAGGGCTGATTCTTGCGCTCGGACATATGCCCGTCCTCCACAGCCGTATCGCCCTCACCGAACCGCTCCCAGTGGCGCGTGCCGTAAATGGCCTCCCCGTTCACATCCAGCCAACCGCCCAGATCCAACAGCAGCTGGGTCGCCTCCGCCGGGATGACGCCGTCCGCGCGCGGGCCGACGTTCAGGAGCAGGTTGCCGTTCTTGCTTACGATGTCGATCAGATCGTGAATGATCGTTGCCGCGCTCTTGAACTCGTCGTCCTTGACATAGCTCCAGGCCTTGTAGCTGACCGCGGTGTCCGTCTGCCAGTAGTGCGGGCGGATGTCGTCCAGCTTGCCCCGCTCCACATCATAGACCGCGACGCCGTCTGGGAACTTGTCCTTATACTGGAGAATAGGTTCGCTGCCCCACTCCAGCGCGCGGTTGTAGTAGTAGGCGGCAATCTGCGGGCGGTACGGCTCGAATTCATCGTAATGCCAGCCAAAATCGAACCAGAGCACATCCGGCCGGAAATAGTCGATCATCTCAAGCGTGCGCGCGTACCAGTTCTGCAGAAAGTCCCAGCTGGCGGGCGCGTCCTCCGGATGGGGCGGGTTGTAGAGTTCCTCCAGGCCGGGATCCGTGGTATCGAAATCATCTGCGTAGGTGTAGTAGCGCCAGTTGAAGGCCCGGTGGCTGGAGACACCGAACTTGAGGCCGGCCGCGCGGGTTTCCCGCTCCAGCTCCTTGCAGACATCCCGCTTCGGCCCCATCAGGGCCGAATTCCAGCGGGTATGGGTGCTGGCGTACATCGGGAAGCCGTCATGATGTTCGGCGACGGGCACGATGTAACGCGCGCCGGCCTTCTGGAACAGATCGATCCACTGCGCCGGGTCCCAGTTCTCCGCTTTGAACAGAGGGATGAAATCCTTGTATCCGAACTTGGACGGATGGCCCCAGGTCTCCGTGTGGTGCTGGTAGTAGTTCGGCCCCTTGCGCGAAATCTCGTCCCGGTACATGAAGCGGGGATACCATTCGTTATCGAAGGCGGGGACGGAGTAGGGGCCCCAGTGGATGAAGATGCCCAGCTTATCGTTCATGAACCATTCGGGCACCTCATAGTTCTGCAGGGAGTCCCAGGTCGGTTCGTAGCGGAAATCCGTGGTCATTGCATGGCTCCATGAAGGTTTATTGCGCGCGAAAACGGTCTGTTGCCTGCGGTCATCTTGAGGTCGGTACGGATGAGGAGTGGGTCAATGCGCTGCCGCTTCGCCGTATGAGCGCCGATATTTCAGGGCAGTATAGAGGGGGACGCCCATCGTGTCCAATCCATGCCAGTTGAAATTTTGCCCGCTGTTGACGCCGGCAGTTGGACATTCGGCAGCCGGCGAACAGCCCCGCGGACGGCGCGATTCATAGGCCAACTGTCACTCACACAGGTCGCAGTGCAAGAACTGACGGGCCAGCAATATGCCGAGCGCCGCGCACAGGAGGCTGATGCCATTGTTGGCGAGGATATTGACAAGGCCGCCCCAGACGCGCCCGTTCTGCCAGAATGTGACGCTCTCGACGGCGAAGGTGGAGAAAGTGGTAAAGGAGCCGAGGAAGCCGACGATCAGCAGCAGCCGCAGCTGGGGCGACAGAGCAAAATAGTGGGAACCGGCCGCCACCAGGAAGCCGGCCAGCAGACTGCCGGCGGCATTGACGGTCAGCGTGCCATAGGGGAAGGCCAGCCCCAACTTCCCTGCCAGCCACAGGCTGACAAAGTAGCGGGCATTCGCGCCCAGCACTGCGCCCAGACCGATCCAAAGTACGTTCGTCATATGTCAGCTCGTCTGCGTGCCCATTGCCGCCCGTCCTTCATGCGCTCGCAAAGTGCGAACATCCTCGGCTGCATTAAGGTCACTCAGTCTCAGGCGCTGTCACTTCCGGCGGCTGGCTCGCGATCGGCCCAATCCATTCCGTGTACAGCAGGTCACCGACCTGCGGGTTGACTTGGCGCAACGCCTCCAACATATCCAGCGACGTGACGATTTTGTACTGATTGTTGGCCAGATAGCCCTGCAGAAACTGCTTGAATTCCCGCTCTCCCAGCGTGCGGCGGAGCGCGGAGAAAAAGAGCGCGCCCTTGCCGTAGACGATGCCTTCGTATTGGACTCCGTCTGCAAAGGCCGTCACCGGTTGCGCGAGCGCAGCGTCCTCTTCGCGGCTGATCAACCCGTCAACCACCGCCTCCCAGCGGCGGTATTCCAGAATGTCGGCCGCCTCCGGGCCATGCACCGCCTCATAGTAGATGCGGCTTGAGTATTCGGCCAGACCTTCATCAACCCAGGGCTCGTTGACCGGATCGTTGTGGACAAGCTGGTACCACCACTGGTGCGCCACCTCGTGGACCGCCCGTATCTCCAGTTGATCCCGGTAGCGGTCATACAGCTGCACGCCCAATAGAAAGACCTGCGGGTACTCCATCCCCCGAAAGCTGATCGGCGCCGACGCCACCCGCAACTCCTCGTACGGATAGGGCCCGAACCAGTCACTGTACACCCGCAGCGACGCCGCCGTATGCTGTAAGACAGCCCGCCCCGCCTCCTCATGCCCCGGCAGCCAGTAGCTCGTGACGAGCGTGCCATATGCGCTCAGGCTGTCCGACTGGAAGCGATCGCTCATGTGGACGATGAACTCGCGCGACGGCTCCGTCTCCCACCTGTGTTGGATCTGACCCTCACCGACCACTGTGGAGGTGATCAACTGGCCGCTCGCCACCGGGATCATATCGATCGGGACGGTGCCGGAAACAACAAAGCTGGACATGTAGTTGAAGGCCGCGTCCCCGCGGCTGGTGCCCCGCTCCAGCCACCAGCGGCCGGTCGCCGCGGTCGGCCCCGGCTGGTAAACGGCCAGCGAGGGGTAAAAGAGCGGCAAGCTCACGAAATCCTGGCTGTAGCCGAAGAGACGATAGGCCCCCGACGTATCCGCGCTCCAGTGCGGGATGCGTAACAGCCAGCTCACATAGACAGTCGTTGACTGCCCGCGCAGCAGCGCCCGCGGCAAGTCCACCCGGATCGCTGTGTTCTGATCCAAGTAGATAAAGGGCGCCGTGCTGCCCTCGACCGTCACGTTCTGAATGCTGAAATCGCCGCCGTAGTGATCCAATGCCGGATAAAGGCGGAAAACGAGGTGCGTCCAGGGGTCGGCGCTGGTGTTCGGGACGCGAATGTGGGCAGAACCTTGCAGAAAGATCAGATCTTCGCTGAGCGTGAACTCGATCTCATAATGCGGGATCGCCTCGGACGCCGTCGTCGAGTCATCCTCTTCCGCGGTTGAAGAGCGAAGTCCGTCACAGGCGGCCAACAGCATCATGAGCAGCAGAAAACTGATTCCCACCGCGCCATACGGGGGGAGAACCGTTCTCCCCTCTTTTCTCTTTCTTTGGCTGCTGCCGGCGTCAGGTGTTCGGACAGTTGGCTGCGGCCAAACTCTCTCCTCTGTGTTTGGGGGCATCTGGCGATACCACAGGAAACTCTGCGTGTTTTTTGGATGGGCTACCGCCTCGCCACATGAGCGTCTGTGCCGACCTGATCCACCTGGCCTTTGAAGATACGCAAATACGGACAAATTGCAGGCAAGAGAGGTAGCGCCTAGCGTATTTTATTATATCATAGTGGGACCATACAAAGTAAAGTGTGCACGGATGTGCTATACTGTCAACGTCTGAACCGAATCCATTCGAAGCAAGAGGCCGTCTGCAGGCAATTTGCAATACGCAATGCAGCAAAATTCTGCTGAGGAGAGACTGAATGTTTGTGCGAAGCGCGGCCGCCGCCGCGTTGGAACGAAAAAAGGAACTGTTCTCCGTATACGAACGCGAGCGGTGGGAAGAGCAGAAGCGCGTGCAAGGATGGCTGCAGGAGCTGCAGGCTGAATCCGCCGCGTCCCTGAACCGCCGCCTCGACGACATCGACGATCCCTGGCCCGGCGCACTGCCCACGGCAGAGTACGACCGCGCGGATGGAATGCGCATCTCTTTGGGCGTGAATTGGCAGAACCGTGAAAAGGCCAATCAATGGGCACTGGACGCGCTCGACGGCCGGCCCGCGCTGGCTGTCGACGGCAGCCAGATCATACCAACCACCGACTACTCTCCCCCGGTGGGCGCGGTGCAGATCGGCTGGTTCTTCAATGACCGCCGCCCGGCCGCGGATGGCGACGCGGCCGGGCGCTACGAAAAAGATATCGACTTTGAGGTGCTGGCCCCGGACGAGCTGCTCGACGCCGGCGGCGACGATAGCGTCTTTCCCAACTGGCGTGTGAACCAGGAGCGCTTCATTCTCGAGTGCGCCAAACTGTGTGAGTTCATGGAGCGCTGCGCGCAACGGCCGTTTGCCCGCCGGCCCGTCTGTTTCCTGGACGGCTCGCTGATCATCTCCTTTGCCGGCCAGCTGCGCGCCGGCCGAGAACACGGCTATATCCAGGCTGTGCAGGAGCTGCTGGACTGCTCCGAGCGCACGCAGACGCCTCTGGTCGGTTTTGTGGACAACACCTACAGCCGCGACATCGTCACCCTGCTGGCGACGCTGCACGGCCTGCCGGCGCCGGCGCACATCAACGACGCTTCCCTACTGTCGGCAAACCTGCCCGATTGGGGCGATCGCAGCCCGTTCTGGGTATGCGCACGCCCGGACCGTCTCAGCACAGAAGGCCGCGCCGACTTCTATAAGCAGGTCTGTTTCTGCCTGGCGCGGCTCAGCATGGAAAACGCGCCGGCCCGGCTGGAAATGCCGCGCTGGCTGCTGGAATCCGGCCGCGCCGACGAGATCGTCTCCCTCGTCCTGGCCGAGGCGGTTGTCGGCAGCGGCTATCCCTACGTGCTGGAGACGGCAGACGTCACCGCCGTCATCCAGCAGCAGGACCGCCAGCGCTTTTACCGGCTCTTCCAGGAGTTTCTGGAGGAACAAGGCATGGCCATGACCGTCACGCGCAAGCAGCGCAGTAAGCAGCTGCGGCGGTGATAACGGCAGTGATCAGTGGTCAGTGAGTGTGCAGGTCATTGGCGCGCGGCAGGTCTGCATCATCGCAATTTTCCAATCGCAAATGTCACGGAGTAGACAATGCCTTTAGCGGTAACGAACTACGAATCCCCCATCGGTTCCATCGAAATCCACGCCACCGACGCGGCGATAAGCAAAGTCGAGTTTGCCGGGGAACAGGTAGAAGTGAATGAAGAGCAGAGCGGCGACAGAAGCAGCCCCCGCGCCTCATCCCCGATGCCGCCAGCGGCGCATCCGCTTCTGGACGAAGTGCATCGCCAGCTAAACGCATATTTCGCCGGAGACTTGCACTGCTTCGATCTGCCCCTGGATCTGGAGGGTACGCCGTTTCAGCAGCAGGTCTGGCAGCAGCTTCTCAGCGTCGGCTACGGCCAGACCGCCAGTTACCAGGACATCGCCCACGCCATCGACAACCCCAAAGCCGTGCGCGCCGTCGGCGCGGCCAACGGCCGCAACCCGGTCTCCATCATCGTGCCCTGCCACCGCATCATCGGCAGCGGCGGCCGCGCGAAGCTGACCGGGTATGGAGGTGGTCTGTGGCGTAAGGAGTGGCTGCTGAGGCATGAGGGGGTGTTGTTGGTTTAGAGGGGAGCAGAGAGATGAGCTGGAAACTCAAGTGCATGATCGAGCCGGACGATGATTGGTATGTTTCCGACTGCGAGGAATTAGGAATCGCAAGCCAAGGGGAAACCGTCATTGAGGCAAAGAGGAATCTGGAAGAAGCAATTGAGATGTTCCTTGAGGACGTTTCGCAAAGTGAAATTGTGAGTCTCCTTGCCCCCCTTGAACCAGAATCTTCCGTCAAAATCCAACGTCCTCCAGAGATTTCGGCTGAGCAGCAGCAGGAAGGACAAGGCACACAATGGGTGCTTACTGTTGCATAGCCTGAGACGGCTGTCCGGCCGCGAAGTCTGCAGAAGAAGAAACGCTTGATCTTGGAGTAACAATCATCACCGTCCCCGTCCCCAATCATCGAGAACTGAGAACCAGGACACTTTCGAGAATCATACGGAAATCCCAACTGGATCGTTCCCTCTCTGAATGCGACAAGTAACTCTTACTTCCACGGAGTTCATCATCTCAGATCCCCCCTAATCCTCGCCAAACCCTAGCCGCGGTCTCCACCTGCGCCTCATCCCCGCCACCATTGGCAAAATAATAACCGTGAGCCTGGAAACGATAGAGTTCGTGGCGGGCGGAGAAGTATCTTTCCGTTTACTATAGCGCAAGCGAAAAGGGCGGTAAGCTTGTGTTCGTGGTATAAACTTCGTAGGTAACCATTTTAGGTCACTGTCCGACGAAGGAATTGCTGACCTCACACTTGGGAAAGAGAATGACTTACGAAGTCCTCAAACCTAGTCTAGACTGCTTGTGCCAAGAGTATGTTCTTGTCCAAGCCTGGAAGAAAGCCTCGAATTACATTCGGTATCATAACTGGTATTCTGATACTTTAGCGCTCGATAGGGCTACCGCTAACCTTCCAAAGTTCATTGCCGAAATCATGAGAAGTCTTGAAGTTCCCGAGCAGTGGGAGAGCGAGCCTCTTCGCTTGGTACTGGCGCCTAAAAGCCAGAAGTGGTGTGTGTCTAAGGATCAGCGATGGGAGCCGGAAGAAGACAGCGACGACAAACTTCGAATGCGGCCACTTGCCCACGTGAGCCTCCGAGATCAGGTTGTAGGGACCGCAGTAATGTTATGTCTCGCAAACAAAGTCGAGACAGAGCAACAGGATCCACGATTGAATTTCGAGGAGACTGAACTCCGCAAAAGAATGATTTCCTATGGGAATCGACTGTTCTGTGATCGGGATGAATACGGGTTGCACCATCGATGGGGCTCAACGAAACTCTATCGTTCCTATTACGTAGACTATCGTTCGTTCATATCCCGACCCACAATGGTGGCGGAGTCGACAAGACCGAAGGATGGCCAACGTGTCATCATCATTGAGTCTGATCTAGATAAGTTTTACGACCGGGTACGTCCAGAAATGCTTATGGATGCTCTAGATCAGCTGAAAGAAAGTGACGAGGATCAGGAATTTCATGACTTTGCCAAGAGAATGCTGGCTTGGCAGTGGGACGAAGACGACGCGGACGACGTCAAGAAATACGCCAAGCAATCGGCTCTAGATGACTTTAAAAGAGTGGCGCTTCCCCAAGGCTTGGTTGCCGCGGGATTTTTCGCCAACGTAGTTCTTCTAGCCTTCGATCAACAACTCAAGAACAGTTTCGGTCAGGAGATCGAGAGTGGTATTCGTCTTGAAGATGCTTGCCGGTATGTCGACGACTTGCGTTTAGTTGTAACATCAGATCTTCCTGCAGATGAATGCAAAGTCGCCGTAGAGAAGTGGCTTCAAAGTTTGCTAGACCGAAAGGCTAATGGACTCCTAATCTCCGAAGACAAGACTGAGGCAGTGGAATTCGGGGCTTCCAAACGACCAATTGTCCGGCAAAGCGAAAGGATGAAACGTGTTCAGGAAGCGGTGTCAGGTCCATTCGGTATGGCCGAGGGGTGGGTGCTACTGGATATGATCCAAGGCCTGGTTCGGTCACAGCAGGACTTGGACGGAACGCAATCCGATAGTGGCTGGGACTTCTCGCCCAAATCCGACGTGCGAGAAGAAAGGGTTGCTAGGTTTGCAGCAAATCGCTTTCGCACGACATATCGCTTTATTAGACCTCTTTTTGAAGACAGACGGCCCGCTAGCGAGCCTGAAAAAACTGATGCTGTATCTGAGGAAGTTTCTAGCGAGTCAGAACTCTTTCTAAATGTAGTGGGACCTCATAGTCGGCAGGAACTTGATGAAGACGCAAAGGAATTTGCACTCCGAATAATCGAGCGGTGGATTGAAGATCCTTCGAATGTTCGACTCTTATGGGTCGGGCTCGACATTTGGCCTGACCCGGAGATTTTGAAAGAAGTTCTCAGGCTATTGAGGCCCTACATTTACACCAGCGAAGGCCCACAACGCCGGATAAAGAGGCAAATCGCTTGGTACTGTCTCTCCGAGGTTTTGCGAAGAGGTGCAACGGAAACCAGCATCGTAGACGACGAGGAGTGCCTCCCAGAAGTCGCCGACATCAGAAAGTACAGGGAAGTTCTATGTGCAGAAGCGGCTAAACTAGCTTCGCCCGAGCTGACGACTATCCCGTGGTATCTTCGACAGCAGGCATTTCTTTTCCTTGCCTGCTTTGCCCCTGCCGCAGCACCGAATATTCGCACAAGTCGTAAAGCAGAGATAATGGAGTACCATAAACTTTTACTGTTTCTTCGGGGGGAGAGTAGCCGACTCAACAGCTCAGAATTTGCGATTCTGTCGGTAGTTGCTCGTCGCGCGATTTTGGATGCCGACAAGTCCGCTGAACTGGTTCGTTGGGGGTTAACGGCAGATCGCAAGAATGCAATTGCAAATATGGATCCATCATTCGCCCTTGAACTCAAAGATGTTGATTTAGACTTTGACGAAGGGTTAACGACAGGCGTCCAAGAAAGTTTGTGCCTTGAGAATGGTGTGGTTAGCAGTGAACTGCCGAGTCTTGCGGAGACAGTATTGGGTGCAGGCCCTGTGAGCTCACTAAGAAATGAGCTTTCAATACTGCGCTTCGCGGTTGCGTTCTTAGAGAAACTTCGGCCACTGAATGAAACTCGATATGAAATCATTCCTCCTGGGCGTGTCAGAATAGAGTTGGAAGAAGATGGCAATATCGCCAAAGTATCGAATTTAGAAGTGTCAGAGCGCCTGATTTTTTCTGCGAGTAGTCTTTATGCACCGCCAAATTGGTGCGAGCCAGATGACCGTTGGCGTTTTCAATTAGGCTTTCTCCTACGATTCATCCTTACTAGACAGCCGGATTTCACAGCCTTCCCAGGACCTGAGTATTGGAAAGTGCATCACGCGACCTATCGGCCAGTAAGGAGTCATTGGCACCAACGGATTTACGGCTTGTACAACGGCCAATCCGCCTTCGGTGATGACTGGCTACCAATAACCGACTGGATGGAACGATTTCTGTTGACGCTCCTCCGCTGGCCCGGTTGCAGGACGCCAACTGACTTCGAATGGGTCAAAGAGGGAATCAGCAAAACTATGCATAAAATCAAAGCTCGGATCAAGTGTCTTGAAGAACAAAGGGGTGCTGCGACCCAAACTCTCATGATGCCCATGATTGCGGAGTGGCCCACCGAGAGGGCCAAGACTCGATCTCTACGTGGTTGCGTAGTGCAAACGGTTGTGCCGCAGGACAAGGATTTTGACAACAGTGACATTACCTTTTCCCAACCCAAGATTCGCCGAAAACACCGTAATCACTTATCAGCGGCACTTGAAGCCGTGAAGAAAATGCTTTACCTCCGCAAGACACATTTGGAGGATGACGGCCGCCTTGATTGGCTTATCTTGCCAGAGTTGGCTGTCCATCCGCAGGATGTGAAAACACACTTGATACCATTTGCGCAAAAATTCAAGTCGATTATTTTTGCGGGGCTCACTTATCAGAAGCTACATGATGATAAACTGCCTGTAAATTCTGCTATGTGGATTTTGCCCAGGCAACCCGAAGAGCAGGGCTTACAAATCCTGACACGGCGGCAAGGCAAATTCCATATTGCTCCAACGGAGAAGAAATATGACGTGGATGGCTTTCGACCATGCCAATGGTTGATTGGCTACCAATGGAGCGAGACTGACAAGAGGCCACTATGGTTGTCGGGGGCTGTCTGCTACGACGCGACCGATCTCAATTTGGCTGCCGATTTGCGGAACGAATCAGATGTCTTCGCGATTCCCTCCTTCAACAAAGATGTCGGCACTTTTGATCAGATGGCGAATGCTCTAAATTATCACATGTTTCAACATGTAATAGTCGTAAACAATGGTCTGTACGGAGGCAGCAATGCCTATTGGCCTGTTCACGATAATTTCAAGAGACAGATTTTTCACTTGCATGGGCAGCCACAGGCATCGATTGCATTTTTCGAAATTGAGGATATAGGCAAAGTCCTGGACCGTCGACAACTTGGGAAAAGGGGCGGTCCATCGGAGAAAGCGCCTGTATGGAAAAGCCCACCAGCCGGGATATAGTGACTTCAATGTGAAAATAGGATTTAACGAACGAACTTCGAGCCGGTACAGTGGCCCTATGCGCTCTGATCAACACCGATTGCAGTCCCCTGGATGTAACATAATTCCCCCATTTCGTGATCCAAAAATAGGAGCCCTCCATAGTACTGAGTGGTAGATAAGCGGACGAGTAATGGATACCAACAGCATCCCGAACTCTTTCGACAAATTGCCGAGAGAGCAGGTGGAAGTCCACCTGAGGTACGAAGGTCCGGACGTGGCCAATGGCACAATTTCCTTGCAAGATATTATCCCTGCCTTGCAGGGTTTTTCTGGCGCTTACAGCAAGTTGGCGTCGACTGATGACCCAGATTCTACCCATCTCGTTAGAATTGCTTCGGTCCGGCAAGGGTCAGCCGATATCGTCCTGGAAATTTGGAACTCCCTCGGTGACAACGCCGATCAGATAATGGCTCTGAGCGTGCTGACTAGCAGCGCGTTTCTGATATGCGAAAAATTAGCCCGAGTTATTCAACTCAAGCGTCATGTCCAAGGGCGTCCGTATGAAGAAAGTATTTCCGCGAACAATAGTATTGTGATTACGAATTCGGAGAACGTCACCGTCGAAGCTCCTCCGTCAATCCATGAACTATTTAAGAGCGGCAAGCTCAACAAGGATCTGGACCGGATCACTAGACCACTGGTGGAAGGGCGAATCGACGCGGCGGAAATCGAAGCGCGGTCGATGGACGGAAACGTCCTTCGTGAAAGGATTACTGTCGAGGAACGTCCATACTTTGAAAGCGTTGAGGTCACATCTACACGAGAGATGAAGCTAGTTGGGCGACTTAACTCGCTGACCAAGACTACAAACAGTGGATATATTTACTTGAAAGACGGGAAACGGGTATCTTATCGTTACTTGGGTGAAGACCACCAGCAGTTGCATTTCATTTTCGGCGCGCATAGCGGTCCAGTGCAGGTTCGATGTAAGGCAAGAATGGACGAAAATCTGGACGTGATGTCTTTGGATATATTCGAGATTGAGCGTATGCAGGGAGGCTTGTTCGAAGCCCCAGATGGGGATACCAAAGAGGACGGTGCCGAAGACCGAGTTGAAGTTATATAGCTAAGGGTCAAATAGGTTCCTTTCTGGTCACTACATTCAGGCTGGGGTTACCGCCTAGCTGCTAAAGGTACGACAACAAATCCAGAAACGAGAAATTTAAGACCCCCTCCACGTCGCGGCCGCGGCTTCGACCTGCCCGGCGTCCCAGTTGCCGTTGGCGACTATCAGGCGGTACTGCTTCGTAATCGTCTCCTCCGCCTCGAACTCATAGACTTCGTCGAACATGAACCCAAAGCTGGCGCAAGCATACGGCGTCTGGCATACGAACCATATGTCGGCATAGCGTTGACTGTCTGCTCCATCGTCCGTAAAGTCTGTTTGCTATCTTCTGGCAACACGCCCACCTGCCCCGACTGGCATCTTCTGCAGGACCACATAGTCTCTCGCAATAACTTCCTGAAAACTCTCGGAAATTCCGTGCCAGTCGAGCACGTCTACCAGAATAGGCAGGTCGGAATCCTCAAATGCTTCCTTCAGCCGTGCAAGCGTGTGCCGATCCAATGCCGTAACGCCGACGATTGCGAGGTCGAGGTCGGAATATGTCTTTGCAGACTGTGTTACGCGCGAACCGAAGGCGCGCACTTCGCAAGCCGGCACGTGTTCCACCAGAATCTGCATGACCGTTTTGAGATGGTTTGGGCTGAGGTCAATCATTGCGGGCTTCCAGTGCCCATCTCATCCCCGCCACGCCTCTGCCGCGGCCTCAACCTGTCCCGCATCCCAACCCCCATTCGCGACCACCAGCCGGTATCGCTGCGTAATCGTCTCCCCCGCCTCGAACGCATAAACCTCGTCAAACATGAACGCAAAGCTGGCGCAGGCGTACGGCGTCTGCCGTACGAACCACTTGTTGGGATAGCGCAGATTGGCCGGATGGTCCAGAAAGGCGAGTGTTGACGCATTGCCGTTGCCGTCGTGGCGGCCCGTGTAGGCCAGCCAAGGTGCCTGCTCGCCCATCGCCTCCGCGCCTTCGTGCCCCGCCGCGGTGATGACCTCCCCGTTGTCAAACGAGCGCGGCCCCCGCCAGAACAACCCGCCATAACCGGCCAGCGGACGCCCTTCCGTCGTCGGCGAGCAGATGTGCAGCGTCTCGCCGCGCACATTGCGCAGGCTGGTCGTGAAGTCCAGCGTCCAGTAGCCGGCCTCCGCGTCAACCGTCTCCACCGCGATGCCCCGCGTCTCGTCGATCCAGTGCTCACCCGCCTGCGTGATCCACGAGAGCTTCTCCGTCGCCGCGAAGCGGTTGTCGTCCACCTCGATCGACTCCCAGCCGTCATGGCGCTGGCTGCCGTTGTTGGGCAGGTCGACATAGCCCTCGCCGTGGCGGTAGCTGCCCCCGCCCCAGAAGTTCTGGCCGTCCAGGTGGGCGATCGTCATCTGGATCCCCTTGTGCCACACATGGTCATGCGGGCGGTAGTTGGTGATCAGGTCGCCGGCCAGCGTGTTGACGGGGTGGAAAAACGGTTTGGGCGACTCGGACTGGGGCATGTCCGGATCATAGATATAGCGGAACAGCGTAACCGCCTCCCACTTCAGTTCGAGCGAAGCAAATCCGGGCGTGCGGTGACTGTGCGGCGCGGTCTTTTCATTGCGTGTATGGGTAAGAGCGAGAGCCATAGAACCTCAGTGGTCGGTGGTCAGTGGTTGGTGGTCAGTGGGTGGGTCGCGAGCGCCCCGGGTGGGGTGTCACTAAGAACTAAGAACTGTCCAACATTTCCTGCAGCCGCTGACGCGCCGCCTGCGGATCCGCCTTGCCCTTGGTCGCGCGCATCATCTGGCCCATAAAGAAGCCGAACAGCTTCTTCTCGCCGCCGCGGTAGCGGGCCAGCTCGTCCGGGTTGCTGTCAAAGGCATCCTGCACCGCCGCGTCGATGACCGACGTATTACTGACCATCGCCAGCCCCTCCCGTTCGACAACCGCCTGCGGATCGTCTCCGCTCGTGTACATCGACTCCAGCACCTTCTTGCCGGTGTTGGCGTTGATCTCGCGCGCGTCCACCATCTGCACCAGCGCGGCCAGCTGCTGCGGCTGCACCCGCGTATCCGCGATTTGCCGCAAATCCTGGCCCTCGCCGTCGGCGTAGAGCAGGCGGAACAGCTCATCCGTGATCCAGTTGGCCATGCGCTGCGGTTTGCCATCCTCCTGGCCGTACGCGTCCACCGCGGCTTCGAAATAGTCGGCCACCGCCTTCTCGCTGGTGATGGCGCCTGCATCCGCCGGCCGCAGATCCCACGTCTGCCGGTAGCGCTGCTCCTTCGCGTCCGGCAGCTCGGGCAAGGTGCGCGCCTCCTCCTCCACCCACTGCCGGTCGACCACCAGCGGCGGCAGATCCGGTTCGGGGAAATAGCGGTAGTCCTCGCTGCTCTCCTTCGAGCGCTGCAGCACCGTGCGCTGGCGGTTCTCGTCCCAGCCCATATTCACCTGCTCGATCACGCCGCCGCTGTTCAGCACATCCGCCTGGCGCTCGGCCTCGTAGGCGATGGCGCTGCGCACCGCGCGCAGGCTGTTGAGATTCTTCACCTCCACCTTCGTGCCGAGTTCATCGCGCGCGGCCTGCTCCGGCGTGCGCACGCTGATATTCGGCTCGCAGCGCAGCGCGCCCTCCTCCATGTTGCCGCTGTTGACGCCCAAATAGCGCAGGATCGAGCGCAGTTTTGTCAGGAACGCGTAGGCCTCGTCCGCGCTGGCAATGTCGGCCTCGGTGACGATCTCCATCAGCGGCATTCCGGCCCGGTTCAGGTCCACCAGCGTATGCAGCCCCGCGTGCGTGTTCTTGCCCGTGTCCTCTTCGAGGTGGGCGCGGTGGATGCGGATGCGTTTGACGCTGCCGTCGGGCAGCTCGATCTCGACCCAGCCGTTGCGGCACAGTGGGAGCTCGTATTGGGAGATCTGGTAACCCTTCGGCAGGTCCGGGTAATGGTAGTTCTTGCGCGCGAAGACCGCAGTCTCCGCGATCTCGCAGTTGAGCGCCAGCCCGGTGCGGATCGTTGCTTCGACCGCGGCGCGGTTGCTCACCGGCAGCGCGCCGGGCAGGCCCAGGCAGACCGGGCAGGTGTGCGTATTGGGCGGCGCGCCCTGGTAGTCGGCGCTGCAGCGGCAGAACATCTTCGTCTTCGTCAACAGCTGCGCGTGGACTTCCATGCCCACGACGACGTTGTATTCCTGTGTCAATTGCGGCGTCCTCTCGGTGAATCCGTGTGCTTCAAATCTTTCATCAACATCTTTGCTGGGTCCAGTCCGCTTGCATGGTTTTCACCCGGAGATGGCATGACCAGCATCGACATTACAAATCTTCAAGGGAGGCAAGCAGGACCAGGACCAGCACCGCCGTGTCTCCCAGCAGCACCGGATTGATGAACTCAATCGTGTCGCCGCGGGTGTTGATGCGTGACATGTCGTTGCCGGAGAAACTAATAACCGGAATTTCGGCGGAGTGTCTGAAAGGGAAATGATCGCTACCGCTGTAACGCTCGGTGATGCTCGTATAGGACACTCCCTCTCTGCTGGCGACTACTGATACATGACTAGTCAACCATCTGTCGCCCGGTCCCCGCAAAAATGTGCCGGATCCCACTGAATCCAGGTTGATCATGATCTTGATGTCGTCTGACTCTTCTTCGGTCAACTGGCGCACGTAATGCCTACTGCCGTTCATACCGGTTTCCTCCGAGCCAAAGGCGATAATCCGCAGTGTGAACGGAAGAACCGATACCATCTGGCTTGACCAGGGCGGTTGCGCCAACCTCTCCGCCACCGCCAGCAGCACGCCTACCCCGGAAGCGTTATCGTTGGCGCCAACTGAGTGCCTTACCGTGTCGTAGTGTGCTCCCAGGATAACCACGCCTTCGCCCTGACCGGGAAGTTCAAGGATTATATTGCTGGAATTCCTCTGGAGAGACCCTATCCACACTCGAAAATCCTGCATCTCCGGGCTGTATCCGAACTCAGTAAAGCGGTCCATCAGGAGCTCTGCGGCCTTCGATTCCTCTGCCGTCGCGCTCTGCCGCCATCCCACTTCTCTCGTCAACTCGCACAGGTGACTGAAAGCGGCAATGGCAAGAGCCTTACGATCGGCGACGCTGAATCTCGCGGTCGCGGGCGGCGAACCGACATCGGCCAGTGTCTCCTGCGCTACCTCTTCGAGTTCCGTGCAGGACGGTCCCGTTGCGACATACGGTCTTACACTTGTAGGGCCGTGGGCGAGATAGTGAGCAATCTGGTCATCGATGGGCCTGCAGCCTACCAGCAGAATCGCTGCGAGAAGGAAAAGCCCTGCCCGGGAAAATCTCTTGAACTTCCACTCAGCCATCGCACCCTGCCTTATTGGAGTTTTCCAGCGCTGGAGAGCCTTGCCGTAATACCTTCTATATGGTAACTACTCAGCCGCAACTGATACGCGACCCTGAATGAGGCGAGCAAAGGTGTTCATTCTCTCCTCATGATTGTCATATGGGCGGTCGGGCCTTCGGCCCTCCCTTGTGCAGGGGCTGCGCCCCCGCAACGCCCCCCTAGGCTAGCGACCGTGTTTACTCTTTCCCAGCATCGTGTCTACCCAACACTGTCCGCACCCCCGCGCCGTTACTGATCACTAACCACTGACCACTGCTGTTGGGCGGTCGGCCGCAAGCGGCCTCCCTTGTGCAGGGGTTGCGCCCCCGCAACGCCCCCCTACAAAACCATCTCTCACCGACCGTGTGCATTCTTCGCAACGTGTCGGCTGGCGAGCATGGCGGCGGCTGTATACCAGTTGCGTCACCAAGAGCCTGAATGGTTCCAAGGATGACTGGCTGGTCAACTGCTGTGGCTTAGTAGTTACGAATTCCGAATGAACGAACACCTCATCCATCTGGTAAAATTGAGCCTCTTACCAGGAAACCAGCAAAGATAGGTGCTCGATGATGAATGCTTTTGGGGTAAGCACAGATATCATTATAGGTGACCGTTCCCCTTTTGCACGCAATCATAGCATAGGGCCAATTCCGGAACAAAAGAAAACCGTATTCACCCTGTTTCCACTACAGGGCGACCGCGACTTCCGGTCCTTTATTGACACAGTCCATCCCCCCTGCTACCATAATTACATGATCGGCGGTCCCACTGAAGTACGCACGCACACAACGCCCCTAGCGGACTGATAATTCCCTGCAATGATCTTCCGCCGATCCCCCCATCGCGCCACTGCCTCCTCTCGAGCAAGGGCGCATTTCACCTCAATCATGGCAAGCGCCCAATCACATCGATCACAGTTAAGGCTGACGCTCTCCCTTTCGATTCTGATTCCGCTCGCCCTGCTACTCACCGCCTGCGGAAACAGAAACGCAACCGCCACTGCCGCCGTCAGTCTGTCCGCGCAGACCGAAACGCCCATTCCCCCCGTCGCCAGCCCGCCCGCGTCGACCGCAACGCCCAGTCCTGCCGCCACTGACACCGCGCCAGCCACCCGCGCGGCCGCACCGGCCCCGTCATCAACGCCAGCGGCACAGTCGAGCAGCTTAGCCCCCCGTCAGCGGGCCACGGTTGAGCCATTCGCGCCGGCATCCCCCTTGCAGCAGGCGGTCTGGTTCCACGAGGTCGGCGACTACACCGAGGAGCAGCGCCTGCTCAGAACGCTGCTGGCCGACCCCCAGATAACGCTGGCCCAGCAGCAGGAAGCACGCTACCAACTCGCTCTCTCCTTTCTCGCCGACGAACAGCCGGTGTCCGCCGCCAACGTGCTGGACCAGTTCTCGCTCCAGGCCGGCTCCCTGCCGGCAGATGACCCCCGCCGCAGCCGCACCGTTTTCCTGCGCGCCGAGGCGCTGGCCCGTGTGGGCCGCAACGCCGAAGCCGTCGCCGCCTATGAAGCTTTCCTGCAGCAGCACCCTCACGTCACCAGTGTCGTCGCAGAGCGTATCGCCGATGCCTGGCTCGCGGCCGGCGACTGGCCGCAGGCCGCCAACGCGCTGCGCCGGGCCGCCGACCATGCCGCCAACAACTGGGAAAAAGTTCGTCTTCTCGACCGGCTGGCCGGCACTCTCGAAGGCAATGGCCGCTGGAGCCAGGCCGCCTCTGTCTACGATGAAATCCTTGCCGCAACCGAGTCGCAAGCGGAAGAGCGTAACCGGGACGACGTCGAATTCGATCAAATCCTCGGCTACAGAATATGGAACGTCCACCGGGCCAGCTATCTGTACCGCGCCGGAATCGCCTACGCCACCGCCGGCGATGAGGAAGCCGCTATCGTCCGCTGGCGTCTGGCCCTGGACGAAGATCCGGAGAGCAACTCCGCCTACCAGGCCCTCATCCAACTGGTGAACCGCGATGTACCGGTAGACCTCTTTGTACGCGGGCAGGTCGACCTGTTTGCCCAAGCCTACTTCCCTGCCATCAACGCCTATGACAGCTTCCTTCAGGAAGCGCCGCAGGATGACCGCGCCGGGCAGGCCTGGTTGGGGCTTGGCCGCGCCCATATGGAGCTGGGACAGTGGGACGAGGCCATCCGCGCTCTGGAACAGGTGATGAACTGGTATCCCGACTGCCCCTGTTTCAGCGATGCCTGGTTCACCCGCGCCCAGCTGGCCAATGCGCAGGGCTCGCCCGCCGCCGCCCGGCGCATCTATCGCACCTTCGCCAGAGATCACGCTGACCACCCGCTCGCCCCCGAAGCCCTCTGGCGGAGCGCGCTTTCCGCCATCGGCGCCGGCCGCGGCCTCGATACCGGCGCTGCAGGCCGCGCCGAGAGCTCAGCCGACTTTCTGGTTGAGGCCGTGTCTGACCTGCTGACGCTGGTGGACAGCTTCCCCGACAGCGGCCGCGCGCCCGATGCGCTGGCCGTGCTGGGGATCGGCGCCTTTACCTACGGCCATGTCGGGCTCGCAGCCACCAGCTTTGAACGTCTGCTGGCCGACTATCCCGGTGTGCGGACGGGTACATCAACCTATTGGCTGGGTCGCGCCCGTTACGCCCAAGGCGAGCAAGACGCGGCCCAGGCCCTGTGGCAGTCGCTTGCCGCGCAAGAGCCGGAAACATATTACGGCGTGCTGGCCGCTGCCGAACTGACGCCGCCGGGCAATCCGGGGCAGGACATCATCCCCCGCATGGACGCCATGACCGCGGCCGCGCTGCCCAACGACGACGGCAGCCGCGCCTACGCCGAAAACTGGCTGAAGACGTGGCACGACGCCCCCGACACGACTGATGCCGGCGACAGCAGCGGCAACTCGGGTCTGCCGCAAGCCGTCGCCGAAGACCCGGCCCGGATCGGCGGCGCACTGCTGCTGGACCTGGATCTCCGCGCCGAGGGTTTGAAGCTGCTCGAACTGGCGTACTGGCGCTTACGCGACGAGCCCGCGGCCCTGTTTCCGCTCATGCTGCATTTCGAAGAATTAGGCGCCAACCGGCTCTCCATCAGCGCCGCCTACCGTCTCATCGAACTCAGTCAGGTCCAACATACCGCCGATGTGCCCCTCTTTATCCAGCGCGTCGCCTACCCCAGACACTATGCCCACCTCGTCGAAAAGGAAGCCGCAGATTTCGACATCGATTCCCTGCTCCTCTACAGTCTCATCCTCCAGGAGAGCCTCTTCGAGCCGCCCGCCCGCTCCTTTGCCGGCGCCCACGGCCTCACCCAGATCATCCCCACCACCGGCGCAGAGATCGCGCAGCGCCTCAACTATCCCAACTACTCCACCGGCCTGCTCAACCGCCCCTTCGTCAACGTTCGCTTCGGCGCGTACTACCTGCGCTGGGTACGGGATTACGCTCACGAAAACCCCGTCGCCGCCCTCGCCGGTTACAACGCCGGCCCCGGCAATGCCAGGGTCTGGTTCGAGCGCTCCGACTTCGACGAGGCCCTCTTCATCGAGCGCATCCCCTACAGCGAGACCCGCCTTTATCTGCAGCGCATTCTGACGCATTATGCGCATTATCTGCGGATATATGGGGGTACTAGTTTTCAGTAGTCAGTTCTTAGTTTTTAGGTAACTACTAAGCCATCTACAGTGTCTGTCTTGACCAGCCCCTTATCTCTGCCGCCATTCAGGCAATCTGATTGCGTATTCGGTTGGCGGCAGCCAGGTTGCTGGAGCGGCACTGCTGGAATGCGCACACAAGGTCGGTGAGCGATGGTTTTGTAGGGGGGCGTTGCGGGGGCGCAGCCCCTGCACAAGGGAGGGCCGAAGGCCCGACCGCCCATAATACAAACATGAGGAGTGAGAGAAAACTCTTGCTGACCTCGTTCAGAGTTGCGAATCAGTTGCGGCTTAGTAGTTACGTTTTTAGTGGTGAGTGGACCTTCTGCCGGGAGGCACTGAGGACTGCCGATGGACTGTGGCTCAGCAGTTGCGGTTCAGCGATTCGGGGGGGACGTTTCGTTCGCGCCAGAGCAATCTAAGGGAACGAGCGACGATTCAGCTTGGGAGATGTCATGGCGTTCTCCTCTGGTCAGGATGACCTGAGAGGGAAAGCCGAGGGCATCAACGAGGAGTTGGGCAGCTCGGATTCGTTCGACGGTACGGCAATGGCCGGGTCTGTCATCTCCCACAAGCATCACACGCTACAGCTTGGAAATACACCAGAAGCAAAGAGTCCTCGCCTGCTTCTGTCGGAATTCTGGGCGCGCCATCGACAGATGCGTCATAGAGGCCGGCAATCAGGCGCAGGGGGCTGTCCGGCAGGGTCGGTGGGATGGGCATCGCGACGCTATTCAGAACCTGCGAGCTATCCAAACGGAGCTCTGGTTCCCACTGGGCGACCAAGTCGCCGGTTTCGTCGAGCAGGTGCAGGAATATCTTTTCGCCGCCGGTCAATACGGTTGGGTCTCCGCTCCATTCCATGTGGATGACCAGCCTGCCGCCGGCTGGGGGGATGTTGGGTCTGATTTGGGCGCGCTCCAGCGTCAAGCCGTTAGCGAACTGGACATCGAAAAGGCGCCACGCCTGGGGATTGGGCCGCGAGTAGAGTTCAATAATCCATGGGCCCACCGTTTCCTGGCCCGCCATCTGGTAGGAACTGGACAGTGCCTGCCGGGCATTACTGGTAATTTCCGCACGGGTCTGCCCCCTTTGGTCATTTTCCAAGCCCCATACATTTGCCCACTCTTGCAAATTCAGTTCGGCCTCCCCAAGATCCCTATCCGATCGAACCAGCAGAATGACTGATTGGACATCCCTACTGCGGAGATCTCTGACGGCTCCTTGGGCCGCATCCAAGTCCATCGGCCAGGGAGCCAGGGAAACGTTCTCAATCCCTCCCGTATAATAGTAGGACCAGAGCGCGGGGTCGATAGAAAGAATCTCGGCGAAACGAACGTCTGTCTTGTTGAGTCCGGCGCCCCAGCTGTCCAGCATACGGGCCAGTTCCCGCAATCCTCGTGACTTTGAGAATTCCGATTCAAAGTGGAAGTTGCGAAAGCTGACCAGATTGCCTGCGAAAACTGCAAGGATGAGTATCGCTGCCGTCAGGTTTCCGATGCCAATCCTGTTCATGGCCTTCAGGACGCTGGCATTCGTACATCCAGTCCAGGTTTTCCATCTCCGGCCAAGGCAGCTCTCTACATAATCGCCTATATTCCCCAGCCCTATAGCCAGCAAAAGCACGAGGGGAGTCAGGGCCAAGGCAATATAGCTCCCGAAGAACCCAGGAAAGATATAACCAGGGCTCCATTCAGTGAGCACTGCGACAAGAAAACTTAGCAGTAGGAGAACTGTTGGGCCTGAACTCAGGTGTCGGGGCCCTGCCTTCTGCGCTTCCGAGAATTCACCCTCTTCTGGGCCAACCCAACCATTGACGGCTCTTTTTCCCCGGTCGAGCACCCCTCTTTCAGCCAGGAATATTCCAAGAATCGCAGCCACGATAAGGGGGAATGCGAAAAACCCTGACCCAAGTCTCCAGGCCGGCGTCGGTAAAGAGTATCCTGTCGCGAGCACGCCGATTCGCCCTAAGATGTGATACACCCATGGCTCTGAGAGCCCCCTTGTGGCGAAATCTGTGATCCAGGGCCATGCGTTTACCAGCCATGGAATGCACAAGACGCCCACTGCGATCTGCGAAACGGTCCACCGCACCGGCAGTGAACCCGCAGGTCCTTGGGCAGAAGCGCTCTCTCCGCCGCGCCTGTCTCGAGCCAGCAAGAAGAGCACGTACAGGTTTTGCGCCAGGAGAGGGAGAACGGCGAAAGCGTGGGTATAGAAGGTAGAGGCCGTACAGATCACGTACGCGACCAAGGTCTTTCTTCCCCCAACGCCGCCGATAATTCTCAGGGCCAACAGAATGCTGGCGGTGGTGAGAGCTAGACTGAGCGAATGGTAGAGAACTCCGTGGGTACGCCAGACGGCGTAGGTGTTCACGGCCGCCAACAGGACTGCAGCCAAAGTGGAAAATGTGCCAATTCGGATGTCTGCTGCGATACGGTAGGTGAGGGGAACTGCTAATACGCTGCAGAAGGCCGATATCGAACGAATGGCAAATTCGCTGGGGCCTGTGATTCTGTGCCAAACGTTTTGCAACCATAAGCTTGCGGGAAGAAGAAGGACTTGCTCCCAATCGAGAGCCATTTGGACGAGTTGAGAGAAAGAATAATCACGGAGGCCATAGACGACACCCTCGAGCTCGCCCAGCTCCTGAGAATCCAGTCGATAGAGTCTCAGTGCGAAGCCGATGAGGACTGCGATCAGGACTACTGCCCGCAACGACTGTCTGTCGGCAGGAAACTGATGCTTATCGGGGATGGCGTCTTCTTGTGCAATCGAACGGGTCACGAGACCCCTCTTTTCGGGGCTGGGCTGAGGAACCTGCAGTTCACTGCCCTGTCCGGCTGCGTGCAGTTTTCAGGGAACCGCGTCAACGAAATGGCAACACTTCTCCTTTTGCCCTGCATAGGCTCGAGGGTGTCCTGGCAAATATACGTAAAGTTTCTGCCACTGGCGGTCGGCAATCCTTCTGGTAGACATTCTACTATTGTCGCCAATGTGACAGAGCAACACAAGTGTCAACGAGAGCTGCCAGTCAGTTCTTAGTGACCCCCCGCGTGGACAGCGGCCAGAGAGGGCGCGGGGGTTTAGCACTGTTCGCTGGCCTCAACCGATCCAATTGTCCACGACGGTGGTCTAGCCAGGGCGGGGCGTTGCGGGGGCGCAGCCCCTGCACAAGGGAGGGCCGAAGGCCCGACCGCCCAAACTGCAGTGGTCAGTGGTTAGTGGCGAGGGGAGAGGGCCGCGAATCGAGTGTGGCAGTGCAGTTCACCAAAAACTGAAAACTGACTACTAAAAACTGCCGTTTACCGGCCAGCCAGCCCGGTGAACTGCGCGCCCTGAATAAAATGGCGCTGCGCGAAGAAGAAGATGAGGATAACCGGCAAGATGGTGATCATCGACGCGGCCATGACCAGATGCCAGAAGTTGCCGAAGCGCCCTTTGAACCAGAGGAGCCCGAGGGGCAGTGTGTACATTTCGCTCTTGGAAATGTAGATTAGCGGCTCCATGAAGGCGTTGTAGTGCTGCAGAAAGGCGAAAATCGTGATCGTGGCGATGGCCGGGCCGCAGAGAGGAGCGATCACCTGCCAGAGGATGCGGAAGTTGGAGGCGCCGTCGATCTTGGCCGCCTCGTCCAGTTCCAATGGCAGGGTCAACATATATTGACGCATGAGGAAGATATAGAACGCGCCGCCGAACCAGGCCGGCACCCACAGCGGGTAGAATGTCCCGACCCAGTTGATCTCTTTGAAGATAATGAAGACCGGGATCATCGTTACGACGGCGGGCAGCATCATTGTCGCCAGCAGAACGGTGAAGACGAAGTCGCGGCCCGGCCAGCGCAGGCGCGAGAGGCCGTATGCGACCGTGAGCGAACTCAGCACCATGCCGATCGTCCCCATGATCGAGACGAAAAAGGAGTTGCGGATGAAGAGATGGAAGGGGAGGCGTCTGAAAACCTCGAAGTAGTTATCCCATTTGGGCGCGGTTGGGATCCATTCGATCGGCGTGATGAAGACCTGGCCGGGCAGCTTGAGCGATGTGCTGACCACCCAGGCAAGCGGCATGAGGAAGGTGAGCCCCAGGGCGATCATTGCAACGTGCAGGATGAAATGACCGATCCTCGTCTGCCTTTTTCGGGATTGGAGCAGGGTTGTTCTTGCAGTCATAACGGAATTCGGCGGCCGGCGGCCGGTGTGACGTGGCCAGCGCTGTGACCGGTTATTCGTCTCCTCTATAGCCTGCCTTCATAGTAGACCCAGCGATTGGCGAAAAAGAACTGGATCCCCGTGAAGATCATGATGATCAGGAAAAGTATCCACGCCAGCGACGCGGCATAGCCCATCCGGAACAGCTCAAAGGCGTTGCGGTAAAGATAAAGCACCATGAACAGGGTGGCGTTTTGCGGGCCGCCGTCGGTCATGATGAAGACAGTGGTGAAGACCTGGAAGCTGCCGATGATGCCAATAATCATGTTGAAGAAGATGATCGGCGAAATGATAGGGATCGTTACGTTGATGAAGCGCCGCCACGCGTTGGCCCCATCGATCTCCGCCGCCTCTTGCAACTCCTTGGGCACCCCCTGCAGCCCGGCCAGAAAAATGATCATCTGGAAGCCGGTCAGCCACAGGCTCATAATGATCAGCGCCGGTTTGGCCCAGGGCGGATTGAATAGCCAGTTGATGGGCCCCAGCCCGAACCAATTCAATACCTCGTTGAGCACACCAAATTCAGGATTGAGAATCTGTACCCAGACCACGGCAAAGGCGACCGCCGGCGTGATCGAGGGCAGATAGTAGATCGTGCGATAGACGCTCAGCCCGCGAATCTGCTGATTCAGCATCACCGCCAGCGCAAACGCGATCAGCAGCTGCAACGGAACGCCCACGAAGGTGTAGTAGGCGGTGTTGACAAGCGATTTGCCCACCAGCGGATCGTTCAACATGCGTTCGAAATGACCCAGCCCGATGAATTTGGGCGGCGCCAGCATATTCCACTTGTGCAGAATCAGGTAGACGGAGTAGAGCATCGGCCCGACCCACAGCGCCAGCACACCGAAGATGAAGGGGCTGGTGAAGAGCAGGCCGTCGCGCAGGTCGCGGCGCTGGGCCGCGGACATACGGCGTCGGGCCTGCGGCTGTGTCTGGATTCCGGGCGATGATGTTGTGGCTGTCAAAGAGGTGCACTCCCAGATTGACGAGGAACCGGCGGCCGGTAAGCGCTTACCGGCCGCCGGGCACTGACTAGGCGCGGTCGGCCCAGTACTGATCCAGATGTGTTTGGATTTCCGGCTGCGCGATCGCGAGCGCTTCGGCTGCGGACTGGGTCTGGCCGAGCAGCTTGTCCCACAGGACAGTGATCGGGCCGCCGCCGTAGGCCTGGAGCTGCGAGCCTTCGCCGAAGATCACGGAGATTGAGCTCTCGCGCATCGTGTTGGCGAAAGCATCGGTGTTCTCGAAGCCATAGACACCGGAGGCGATATCACCCCAGATGCCGGAAATGTTGTCGGGCGTGCCGCACATGCGGCCGCCGTTGGCGATGATGGTCTGGCCTTCTTCGCCGAGGATGAACGAGATGAGGTCCCAGGACTCATCCTTGTACATAGAAGGCTCTGTAATGACATGGCCGTGGACGTGGCCGAAGGTGAAGTTGGTGTCGGCCGTGCCGGTCGGCGCCTCGATCACGTCGAAGTTGATGCCCTCTTCGGTGGTGGCCAGTTCGCCCTTAAGGCGGGGCATGGCCCAAGGGCCTTCGAGGTACATGGCGACGCGGCCGGTATCGACACCGACGCCGCCGCCCTCGACCACCTCCGGACCGGGGCTCCAGTCGTTGGCGATGGCATCGTAAACCAGATATTGGAGCGCGGAGGCGATGTCCTCGTTGTCCCAGTAGGCCTCGGTCGGCTCGGTAATGCGGTCCCACTCGATATGGCCGTTGCGGCGCATGAAGGTGGTGCTACGGCCATAGGCGCCGTTCCAGCCCTGCGCCTGTCCCCAACCATAGAACTTGGTGCCGTCCTCTTCATAGGAGAGGTCCAGAATTATCTGCTGGAACTCTTCCCACTTCCAGCCCGGTTGTGGGTGGGTGACGCCCTTCTTGTCGAAGAGGTCCTTGTTGTAATAGATCACCAGCGAGCCGGTATCGGTGGGGGTCATGTAGCGGCCGCCCTGCCACAGCGTCTGGTTGTCGTAGTTTTCGCCGCCGGGGAAGAAGTCATCGGCGCCGTCGCGAGCGATATAGTCGCTCATGTCATAGATGACCTGGTTTTCAGCGTAGGCCTGCCAGATCCAGCCCTGGAAGTAGAGGACATCGGCCGAGTCATCCGCGGCAAAGTTGGCCTGGATCTTCTCATAGTAGCCGCCGGGGTACTGCTCGACGGAGACGCTCACGCCTTCGTTCTGTTCCATGTAGGCGTTGACCATGTTCTCATAGACGACCGCATCCTGGACATCGGCCCAGGCCGAGAGGCGCATCTCGATCATCTCCATGCTGGCGCCGGCGTCACCGCCACCGTCGGCGGCCGGGGCCGCGGCAGGGGCCGCGCAGGCCGCGAGCAGAGTTCCGCCAACCGTCAGCGCGCCTGCTTTGAGGAAGGATCGCCGGCTGATGGCGTTGGTTGGGTTGGAAAATTGTTTCGAACCGGACATGAATCGGACTCCTTCTGGTTTGTTGGGAAGATGGTTGATTCGACTAGTCGTTGACGAACTGAACTGATTTGTTCTTCAAAGCTATTTTTCGATGCCGCGAATCTGTTCAGATGCTATGGCGGCGGGATATCCAAGTCTTTACAGATTTTTCTCACTAAGAACGTGTTCAGTTCCCGGTGTCTCGGCACAGTGGACACCTTATGCGTCCTGCGATTCACGTACAACGTATGGGCACTGCCCTCCCGGAGGAATTCACAACCGTTGCTTTCAAGATGGCGAATGAAATCTCGCCGTTTCATGTCTGTACGAAAACAGGCTCACGAATCACATCGTGCATTTCGGCAATGGATTCCTCGGCGAGGACGCGATTTGCCTCAAAGGTCATCGCAATAGCCTCTTGGAGATTCTCTTTGGTCTCTTCAAGAGTTTTCCCTTGTGTATTTGCTCCGGGCAGTTCTTCAACGAATCCGATGTAGCCCTCGGGCACTTTTTTGAACACTGCACTGAATTTCATGCCGGAAACCTCTCGTCGCGTTGCCTCAGTACGCGCATCACATGATCACGCGCGTTCAATCATCTTCCTCTCTCGTCGGCCACTGGCAGCCGCCTTCCCGGTCCGGGCGGATGTGCGAGAACGACAGTTCCTCCGTGCCCTTCCAGGCATAAGGGTCGCGCCCGGCGATCATCACGATGTCGCGGAAGTCGAAACTGGCTACCCCCAATGCGGCATCGCCCGGATAGCGCCAGGGCAGCAGCGATTCGGCGCTCATGTAATGGTTAACGAGCGCGCGGCGGAATCCGCTGGCGGCGCGGTTGGGCATGGAGCGGTGCAGCAGATAGCCGTTGAAAAAGACGATGCTGCCGGCAGTCACCTCGACCGGCACCGCGTCGTCGTCGGTGTAGGGGAAATCAAACGCCTCCACCACGCAGTCGAAACGCTCGTCGTCATGCTCCTTGGCGGGCCAGATCAAGCGGTTCGCGTGCGAGCCGGGAATGACCCACAGACAGCCGTTCTCGACCGTGGCGTCATCGAGCGCGATCCAGGCGGCGTTCAGGGAGCAGTCGCGCGTGGGGATGAACGCTTCATCCTGGTGCCAGGCCTGACCCGGCTTGCCGGCCGACTTGATAAACAGCATCGACTGCATACTCTTCACGTTAGGGCCGATCACCCGCGTCAGCACATCACTGATCGACGGATGCGCGAGCGTGTCGAACATCAGCTGTGAGAGTTTGTGCGGGAAATGGACGCAGAGTGTGCGCTGGATCACTTCGTCGTCGCTGTCGCCGGGGCCGACGGGCGGCAGACCGTTGACCTCACCCATCTCACCGCGGCAGATATGCACAGTCTCGTCGCGCAGTGCCTGCACTTCATCCGGCGTCAGCGCGTCCGGCAGCGCCAGGAAACCGTTTTCACGGAAGGAGGCGGCGTGTTCATCGGTGACGACGGGCCTTATCACCGTCTTCGCGGGAGCTTCCATCGTTGCTGTCAGTGTCATGGGATTGTTCCTGTGTCTGAACGGCAGTGATTTGTGCGTTGTCTGCAGCGACGCTGAAGGGTGGGATCCTGGGCGGTCGCTAAGGGATATGAAGAAGGGAATGGGTTGGATTATATGGGAGGAGAAAGACTGGTGTCAAGTCTTTGGGGAGGCGTGTGTGGAGGTGGAAGAGGTGGCACCGGGGCGCGAGCCAAAGGGGAACGGCTACATCGGATCCTGATCCTCGGCCAGAGAGGCTGCATAGTCAAAACGTAACTACTCAGCCGCAACTGATTCGCCAACCTGTACGAGGCGAGCAAAGGTGTTCTTTCTCCCCTCATTGTTGTATTTTGGGCGGTCGGCCGCAAGCGGCCTCCCTTGTGCAGGGGCTGCGCCCCCGCAACGCCCCCTACAAAATCGTGCCTAACCGACCGTGTGCATTCTTCGCAACGTGTCGGCTGGCGAGCATGGCGGCCGCTGTACACCAGTTGCGTCACCAAGAGACTGAATGGTTCCAAGGATGACTGGCCGGTCAACTACTGTGGCTTAGTAGTTACGTCAAAACAGGCAAGGATATCTTCGCGCGTGACAGAAGGAAATTCCTGAAGGAGGTCTTCAACGCTATCGCCGCAGGCGAGCATCCGCAGGACCTGACGAACGGGAATACGTGTCCCATGGATGCAGGCCTGTCCGTGACACACTAGGGGACTGGCTGTGATCTGATCATTCATTACTTCATCCTCAAGGGCATGTGGCCAATTTTCAATCGGACTAGCGCTCTGGTTTGAGAAATGCCAGGTAGCTGCCCCCTAAGGGGAACCGAAAGGTCCGGGGATTTTATACTTGACTTCGCAGTCGGACTATTGGCGGGAGAGGCCACAATTCCATCGCCTTCGGCCCCGGCGTCGCAAGCAGACGATCCCTTGACCCACTACGACGACAACGGCAACTGCTGCGCCGAAGCCCACTAAACGGGGCCAGATGAGGTGTATTTAAACAGGACAGGCTTGCTCTGACCAGAGAGCGAAATGTCGGGCGAGGAGGCATTTCAATCGGATTCGCTCCCCTGTATGCCCTGAACATTTTCTTTGCTCTGGGAATCTTCGTCTCTCTTGGGGTGTTGTTGTTCCAATGAACTCCAAAAGGTATTCAACATCAACTTTAGTCCCAGCCACCAAGCATAGACTGCGTCGTAAGAGTAGCAATCCTGGTCATTTAGTAAGCCGTGGGCAATATTGTTCCTGAGATTCGGTCCAATCTGGTCACAAAATAGGGCCTCAATTTCATAGGTCAGGTCCTCTCCGAAAATCTCTACCGTTTTCGGAAGCTCCATCAGGGCGCTCAGGCCTTTCTCGGTTTCAATGCTGTTTTGATCTAGGTGAGTGGTGATCTCACCTGCATATTTCAGTTGAACACGTACCATGTGTTCAATCTGAGGTGTTAATATGTGGATGGAGGTCGCAAAATCCCGGTTGAACCCTTGGGCTATTGCTTTTCCCCAAAGGATCTCTCTGTTTATTGGCACAATAGGAGATCGCCTAGCAAGGTCGACAAATTCGACTTCGCTCAAGCGATGCTCCAAGATCAACACATCGAGGGCCGGCAGTATCTTCGCCTGGACAGCCACTACGACTCCGAATCCGTATGGAAAGCGATTCATCTGCGCGCGGATTTCAATTTCATTCTCTTCAGAAGGCGTAGATTCGCTAAACCCGTACGTCCTGTCAACGACTCTTCCTTCGTGGTTCCTAAATACCTTGGAAAAGAGCCCCTGGCTCGTGTAACGGGAAAGATTCTCTATCGCGGACTTACGTATATCTCTGAAGTCTATACTATGCAGGTTAGCAAACGCCATAAGCGCTTCGAGTAGGGGTTTGCCGTTCACAGAATTACGAGCCTGCTCGGCGACCTCACTCACGTCTACTCCGGGGGTAGTAAATGTCTTCATCTCGTCCAGTGCCAGTAAGCCATACTCATTAATGCGTAGTCTCAAATCTTGGATTCGTTTGTCAATATAGTGGTGGTCCCGATGAACCCGGGGAATGCTGCGATAAATCTGTACGGCCTTTTCCAAGAAACCGGCAGCGATTCCGTAACTAGGGTTGTCGGACGCAATTCTAGCGGAGGCCTCCTTTTCAAACGCCTCTGCTTCTGCAACGATCATGTCAATGGATTTTCCGCAGTCATCAAAGAGGCTGAACCATTTGGCGGAAGCGTTGTAATACCTTCCGCTCGCATGGAAGTTCTTAGCAGCGTCAAATTCGCCCGCTAGCGTCTCCAGTTTTGCGGCTACGTTGGTCGAGTAATTGACGGCAAGTCCACTGGACATTAGAGTATCGGCAAGGCGATGACCGTAAAATCCCTGTTGCACTGTTGCTGACTCCAGGGCCGCGACAATTGAGGATTCAATTTGGTCGAGACGGTCCGAATCCTTGATTATGCGGCTCAAAACAATGGCTCTCTGCCAGCACAGGTCTCCATCCCGGAACCATTTCTCGGCATCCAGAGGAAGCTGCATATAGCTGTCGATGGCGGCTAGGACAAATTTAACTTCGCGGGGCTCACTGCAATGCCAGACCAAATCTGCCAATCGTCCTTTCAGAAAAGGATTGTCGATCGACTCCATGATCTCCGCAAAGAAATCAATCTCGGAATCAGTGAAATCATTGGGAATTGGCGAGCGCCTTTCGCCAGCTACAACAGGATCGTCGAAGGGCTCGTTACGCCTACTGGGTGAAAGTCTCATCCAGCAAGCCTCGTCTAGAAGCCTCAGCACTTTGGCGCGAGGCTGACAGCCCTCCTCTTCAGACTTTCTTGCCGCCCTATTTAATGCCTGCGCTATGGACGTGTAGTCTAGTTGAGAAGCGTCGTCTAAGATGGCTTCCAACTCAATGTTTACAAAAGCGTCGAATGCTAGTTCAAAGTTTTCTTCAAAATATGAATCATGAGGGGTATTCATCTGTTCTTAGACCTCAAGACGTCGTCGATATTGGCTTCGGTTGGTAGTTCTTGGCACGATTGGCTCCAAAAGCTAGGCTACGCACCAAAATGCGTGGTAAAGCATTTCACGTTGAAAGTAGAGGGCCCCATCAGTTGTCAAAAGGCGCCTGCGCGAAACGGCGGCATACGAGTTCTAGTAGGCATCTGAGGGGCTCTATGGCAACAGGCTGACTTGCCCTACAGCTACAATAAGGCGTTCAAATCAGCAAATGCGCGCGCCCAGTTATCAAGTTCCTGATCGGTCAGCTCATTCTCGAGTGCTGCCAAGTTTGAACTGAAGTGATGAGCAGGCCGGTAGTGATTGAATCTCGCTCCACCGGGAAGAGGGTTTTTCTTCAGATACTGCTCAATACGTCTTAAGATACGAGGAGGGCCCTTTGGGAGGTCTTGTACAGCCAATGAAGTCCTAAATGTGCCATTCACCAATTTCATATAGAACTTAGGGGTGAACATGTCCTCTGCGTCAGCTTCGGCCTGAGAAACATAGTCGGCATAGGTGAGAATCTGTTGCTTTTTGAGCAACTTCTCTTTGTATAGATTCTCGATGCTCTGCCGGTCCTTCTTTTGGAAGTCAATAAGGACAGCGACATTTAGATCGCTTTGAGCGCCAATCAGTGCAACGAATGTTGAGACTTTATCGGAGCCCCCGACCGGTGTAATGGTCCACTCTGAATTCAACCCTTCCCCACCCCTTTCTTGGAGAAGCCCCGAAATAGTTTGGATATACAGTAAGTCCGATACCCCTTCGACGACGAGGTTGTTTGGTCCAATGAAAAGTGTCTGATGAATTTCGTATCCGAGAGCACCTTGGAGTGGGAAGAGACTGTCTTGTGTTGCTTCAAGAACTTCGGTGGTGACCTTCGTACCTTGCTGATCATCAGGCAGGTTTTCAGATCCCGGTTCAATACTCAGGTCCTGAACTATCCGCACGCGATCGAAACGTGAAGGATTGACCATAAAAGGTGAGTGGGTTGAATAAATGAGTTGGTGATGGGGCTTGAGCTCCTCTTCAATATACTGAAGGAGGTCCCCCTGAGCCTTCGCATGGAGGAAAAGTCCCGGTTCATCCAGGAGCAAGATGAGGTTTTTACCCTCTTTGCGGAGCTTAGAATACCAAGCAAGAAAGGAAAAAAACCAGACGAAACCTCGCGAGCGAGTTCCGAGAGATGTACTTACAAAGTGCTTTGTATCTTCTACACGCCCCCAGATGTTCGTTCCACTATCCATGCCCAAAGGGTCATCGGGTTGTGCCTGGCGAATATCAAATTTCATACGTAGGTGTTGGTTCTGGGACCAATAGGGGAGTACTCTTTGTGTAAGAGAGTTTCCAGCGGCCTCTATCTTTGCGATTAGAACTTCCGTCTGCCTAAGATTTATGAGTTGGTTGAGATCGAGGCCCGCCAGCTCGATTAGTCCGAGGAGAGGATAGTCTGACTTTTCGAGTCGGTTCTCCGCAAACCTGTTGGCAAGTTCATTAAGGTTGTCCTGCCCTTTCATCTGATGGTACTCGTCGAAATATAGAAACTTCGGTACACGGTCCCACAGAATCTCGTTGAAGATCAATGACGAGGTATTGGCTTCAGAAATTTTTTGCATTCTTTCTTCTAGCTCGATCGTAGCTTCTGTACGCTCGGCTTCCCCTAGAAGCTCCACCATGTCTTCCGCCTCTTCCAGATTGAGAAGCGCATCCGTAACTGTTGTGGAGAGATCGGCGGCTTTGACCAAGTGTTTCAGGGTGGCTTTGGTATCCACATTCAATCTGTAGTAGAGCGTATTTGAATAGCCTTTATGAAGGCACAAAGTTGGTTCCTTGTCCTTTAGGCACTTTGAACCGAAAATATCATAGACTGCGGAGATATCTTCTTGTTCGAGCGCATAGGTAGCTTGCACAACCGTCGCTGGCTTTTGTTGACCTGAAGCAACGCTGGCCTCGTAGTCAGTCACAAATTGGCGAGGATAGTCTTCCGTTACATTGAATTCTTCCTCAGCTTCATCAATAGGATTTAATCGATACAGTGCCTTAAGTAACGCTGTCTTGCCTGCCTCGTTTTTTCCAACCAAGCAAGTTACATCACCAATATCGAATTCAGTCGAATCCAAAACGCTCTGAAAACTTGTGATCCGTATCTCTTTGAGTCGCATGTCAATCTCCCAGTGACAGTGAAGTGCGTAGATTTTCGACAAGCTTGCTGCGCCCCGAAAGATGAGCTAATTGTCAAGTAGTGTCAACCACAGTTCTCTCGCAAATGTCCATGAAGGAAACGTAATCCGGCGATAGTGTTATAGTAGGGCCTGTGTGTGACTACTTAGTGCTATTTCAGCCGGACAGTAATTTTTGTCGGCCGAGAGCATATTCTTACAGTGGTTCTGCTTCTTACGATTCTACGCGTTTGACGCCTGATCCGAATTCTGGTAGCCTGCCGTTGTGCAGCCATATTGACCTCCTTTCACCCCCTAAAGTGACGGCTCCGATGTGGCACAAGAGATACGCAAACGCGTATCTCTTCCCCAGGATAGCTGACGCGCCTCACGCCAATGAAAGTCGTCAGCTATCCTATTTTTGTTGCGGAGGCATGGTAACATAATTTGAGCCGAAAGTAAAGTCGTAACGCCATCCGCGAACAAATGTTCAGGCTCTGTTTCCCGCCTTCAAGAGCCTGTTCATCACCCATGGCTTCCAACATCACCAATATGCCCACTCTCAACCTCAAGCCCACCCACAAGCCCGTCAAGACCTACTACGGCGCCCTCGACCAGTTCGCCCAGCTCGGCATCACCCACGAAACCGCGGTACGCGCCGCCTTCCAGTCCCTCCTCGAACACTGCGCCCGTCAGTGCGGCTGGACCCTCGTGCCCGAACACGCCATCAGCACGCGGCGTGACAAACGCATCGTAGTCGACGGCGCCCTGATCGACAATTTCCGCCTCACCCACGGCTACTGGGAGGCCAAGGATATCGACGACGACCTGCCCGCGGAGGTCGATCGCAAGTTCGCGGCCGGCTACCCGAGCGATAATATCCTCTTCCAGACGCCTCAGCGCGCCATCCTGTGGCAGAACGGGCGCATGACGCTCGACGCCGACCTGACCGACGCCGCGCAGCTGATCGAGACGCTCCAGACCTTCTTCGCCTACCGCCCGCAGGAGTACGCCGCCTGGGAGGAGGCCGTCGCCCAGTTCAAGGACAGGGTGGCCGATATCGGCCAGGGCCTGGCACAGCTGATCCAGCAGGAGCGGCGCAGCAATTCGGCCTTCACCGCGGCCTTTGCCGGTTTTCTGGACAAGTGCCGCCAGTCGATCAACCCGAACCTGTCGGAGGAGGCGGTCGAAGAGATGCTGATCCAGCACCTGCTCACCGAGCGCCTCTTCCGCACCGTCTTCAACAACCCCGACTTCACCCACCGCAACGTGATCGCCAGCGAGATCGAAGGCGTGATCCACGCGCTCACATCCCAGTCCTTCAGCCGCGCCGATTTCCTGGGTAGTCTGGATCGCTTCTACATTGCCATCGAGCGCACAGCCGCGACAATCCGCGACTTTTCGCAGAAGCAGCACTTTCTCAACACTGTCTACGAGCAGTTTTTCCAGGGCTTTTCGGTCAAGGTGGCGGATACGCACGGCATCGTATACACCCCCCAGCCGATCGTAGATTTCATGGTGCGCAGCGTGGCCGCGATCCTGCAGCGGGAGTTTGGCCGTTCGCTGGCGGACGAGGGCGTACACATCATCGATCCATTCGTCGGCACCGGCAACTTCATCGTGCGCATGATGCGCGCGATCCCCCGCACCGCGCTGGAGCGCAAATACGCTTCCGAATTGCACTGCAACGAGGTCATGCTGCTGCCCTACTACATCGCCAGCATGAACATCGAGCACGAGTACTTCGACGCCACGGGGAGGTACGAACCGTTCGAGGGAGTCTGCCTCGTCGACACCTTCGACCTGGCCGAGGACAGGCAACTGCCGCTGTTTGCGCCGGAGAACACGCAGCGGGTGGAAAGCCAGAAGAGCACGCCGATGTTCGTAGTGATCGGCAATCCGCCCTACAACGTAGGCCAAGTCAACGAGAACGATAACAACAAGAACCGCAAGTATCCGACGATGGACAAACGGGTGCGGGATACCTATGTAAAGGACTCCAAGGCGACGAACAAGAACAAACTTTCCGACCCGTATGTAAAGGCATTCCGGTGGGCATCTGACCGAATCGGCGAAGAAGGGGTAGTCGCCTTGGTGACCAGTAACAGTTTTCTTAACGGCCTCGCGTTTGATGGGATGAGACTTCATCTCGAACAAGATTTCTCCAAGATTTATCACATCGATCTCAAGGGGAATGCTCGGACTGCAGGTGAACGCCGCCGCAAAGAGGGTGGAAATATCTTTGATGACCAGATCCGAGTCGGAGTTGGAATCAGTTTCTTCATCAGGAAAGCAAGCGGGAATTCTGAGGAGGCTGAAGTCTTGATTTACTCGATTGACGATTATCTCAAGGCCCGAGGTAAGCAGGAACTCTTGAACAAATTTGGGGACTATACCGACGTTCCCGTCAAGCAGGCAGCTATTGATGCAAAGCATACATGGCTAACTGAAAAACACCACGCAGAATTTGACACCTATGTCGCGTTAGGAACTAAAGAAGCAAAGGCGGCAAGAGGTGACGCAGTCGATGTGATTTTCGCCCGTTACAGCAATGGCGTGAAGACCAATCGTGATTCCTGGGTTTACAATTTCGACCGCGACGCGCTTACGGAAAACATGATCCGGATGATCGATAACTACAACGAGCAGTTGTTCAAGTGGGAACGGAGAGAATATCGAAGTACAGACGTTGATAGCTTTGTTGTTTCTGATGCCACCCAAATTGGCTGGAGTTCCGGGCTGAAGCAGTCGTTGCAGAGAGGGACATTCGCTGATTTTTCCGAGAAGACGGTGAGAACATCGCTCTTTCGTCCATTTACCAAATCCAGCCTTTACTTTGACCGGATGATGATCGAGAGGGTGTACCTCTTTCCCTCCATCTTTCCCAAACCGGAAACCGAAATGGAGAATCAGATCATTTGTGTGGCTGGACTTGGTGATAGAAGAGGCTTTGGCTGTCTGGCGACAAATAAGATTCCCGTCCTCGATCTGGCCTTTGAAAAGGCCCAATGCTTCCCCTTCTACACCTACGATGAGGACGGCGGCAACCAGCGGGAGAATATCACGGATTGGGCACTGGCGCAGTTTCGCGCTCACTACCACGACGACAGTATCACCAAATGGGACATCTTCCATTATGTCTACGGCCTCCTGCACCACCCCGGCTACCGCGAACGCTATCAGGCCAACCTCAAGCGCGAGCTGCCGCGCATCCCCTTCGCCCCCGATTTCCGCGCCTTTGCCGCAGCCGGCGCCCGCCTCGCCCAGATCCACGTCGGCTACGAGGAGCAGCCGGAATATCCGCTTGTACAGTTCGAAACACCGGATATGCAACTCGACTGGCGCGTCGAAAAGATGCGCCTCTCCAAGGACAAAACGCAGTTGCGCTACAACAACCTCCTCACGCTGGACGGCATTCCCAGCGAAGTGTTCAGCTACCGCCTCGGCAACCGCTCCGCCCTCGAATGGATCATCGACCAGTACCGCGTCAAGACCGACAAACGCAGCGGCATCGTCAACGACCCCAACCGCGCCGACGACCCGCAGTACATCCTGCGTCTCATCGGCAAGGTCGTCAGCGTCAGCCTGGAGACGGTAGAGATTGTGGCGGGGCTGCCCGATCTAGGCGTGGGTGGGGAATGAATTGATTTTGTAGGCCAGAAGAGGGTCCCTGAGCTTGGCCCCGAAAATTGGACTACGATCTAAGGTGTTCAATGGATCAATCCACCTGAAGGGGCAGTACAAAGGTCAAGAGACAGGGGGAACACACGGCGGCCCACAAACTTCGGGCTGCGTCGGAGGCACAAGAAGGCAGCAAGAGATTAGCTAGTGCCTCAACTAGCGCACACCGGCTGAAGAGCACTTTGTGCTTTGATCGCGGCAGACCGCCCTTCGCCTTTCAGGGCCGGCCGCATCCATCCAGTTGCATATTTTCTTCCCCGTTTCGTGCTCCAACGATTGGGGTAGGGAGCGGGGCATTCGCATTCCAGGTTTTACGCCAGATTAGTCAAGAAGACAGTTCACGGGAGTATCTGTAGGTAAGGGCACCCACATGTGGGTGCCCTTATTCATTACTTCACGAAGCGTTTGTCGATGGAGATGGGGTGACCCTTTGCCCGGACAGAGTGTAGTAGGCCATAGCCAGGAGGAAGACGGCGACTCACTCGTGAAGGGGATCGGGCGAGTAGACGGGTGTATTTTTCTGAACTTTTTCATAAATATGTCCGCAATGTCCGCTCGAAGGCATGTTTTGGGCGAGATTTGGGGCGGGTTTACCATTTTCCCCTTGTGGTCCATGCTTGTGAGCAGGTGCGCGGAGACGCGCGGGTTCTTCCTCGTGAGGGTCGATCGATCGTGTTGAAGAGGTCTTGGCGTTTGCTGGCGCGGCCTGCTTAAGTAGTGGCGAGGATCTTTGCAGACTCGGCGGCGATGGCGGACAGAGGAAAGCACTTGGCTGCCTTTCCCTAGGCACGCACCAATCTGTCCATCCTTTAGATCCGATGAAATCACAGTTCAGACAACCTTGTGCAAGCACAATCGACGCTCATCTGTTGGGGCCAGGGCATGGATTCAGACTGGGTAGGAAGAGTAGAACTGCCAGGGACATTTCACGAAACTAGAGGGGACGCTTACTTACGCACGTCAAACGCTCGTACGAGAGGTTACGAGCGTTGCACGAGAGATCACGAGAGTTTACGAGAAAAAACATAGGAATTCATAGCGATAATTATTAGAAATAAAGTATTATTTACTTGATTCTCTTCCGTGGTAGGTTACTAGAGTTCTGTTGCGGTGGCACTTGGCCCAATTTCCCCGCTTTCGATTGCTCGGATCTTTCATGTCCAATTGAAATGTCAACGAATCCTAGTCAATCAACTGCATCAGTTACAAGCTCAGTGCCGGCCCGGAAGCCGTCTGATAGTAGAAGGAGGCCCGATTCAGCCCCAGCAACTCACACTGCCGTCGTACACTCAGGACCGCATGCTGGCTATCGACCATTCGCCGCCTCACCCTGACCGAAGCGGGCAACTTTTTTTTCAGCCACTCAAGTTCCATCTTGAGCCGCCCGATCTGTTCATAGAGTTCTGCTTCCTGCGCCTCCTGCTCCCGTTGCTTGCGTTCGCCGTTCGTGGCGAAGACGCGGGGCCCGTCTTCCTGCAACTGTCGTTTCCAAGCCCGTATCAGGTTGGCATGAATCTCAGTTCACTCGATAACTGGCTAATCGTCTTGCTGCCTTCAAGCGCCTCCAGAGCCACCCGAAATTTGTAGGCCGCCGTGTGTCGCCGCCGTTTCTTGACCATCGTTCTGCCCCTCCACAGGCTCGGTGATTCACTCCATTATACACTTTAGCTTGTGGTCCAGTTTTTGGGGCCAAGCTCACCTATGACAGTGGAGGTCTCAGCAAACAACCTCATGTCAGTCAGATCGATCTGGTCTCCCTTCAAGTCCCCATCACAGGCAATAGCGAGACTGTGACCATCTTTGCTACAAAGGGCGCAATGTCGTCGAATGCTTCAATAAAGATTTCAAGTGGTTACTACGGATATTCTTTTGCCATGAGAAACTAGCCCGCCAATATGTGGCATTCACGTACCTAGTCCATTCCTTGGTCTGACTTTACCAACATGTCAGCCAATTCTTAGGACAATAGTTTTTCAGCCAGTTCGTCTAAGGGAAACCCGTCGTCCTCCCAAACAGAACTGGCAACGCGAATACGGGTCGGGCCGGGAGAGAGTACTAACTGCAGCCCGGTGTCCGCATTAGCAGTAATGTCACCACGTAATTCTTCGAAGACCCCTAAATCATCGCACAGACCTGCGAGGCGTTCGCCAAGGCCAGCGACAAACCGCATATTGGCCAATATATTGGCCGAATCTGTGCTGCAGTCATCCGAGTCCACCGGAACAACACAGAGCAGAAACCGGTCGCCTTCTTTTGCGGCTGTCTTGGCTTGCGTATCGGTCATACGAACACTCTGGCCTCGAGTAGCTTTTACTTCCACCAGCCAACTTTGCTTTTCGAGAGTAATGCGCAAGTCAGTCAAGTGTCCTGTCTCTGCAGCAATCTCAAAGTCAGACCCCACTCCCGTACGCCGAACATGGAACCCAACCCTCTTCAAATCCTCACTCACTAAGTTTTCAATGGTAGCTCCAAGGTTTTGGTTCTTACGCCCTTGGTGCCTCTGTTCGCGCCTCTTTGCCAGATCTTCAAGGAGCCTTTCGTCTTCTTTTGCATCCTGTACGATATCCCGTACAGAGTCCAAAGGGATGTCCGTATCTGTCAACTCCGAAGCGAATTTAACAGCGTCAGGATTGTTTGCTGCTGCCTTTACCGCCTCCGGGAACCGAAGCAACTCAACCAAGTCTTCCTCAATTTCAGCACCAACACTGTCCAGCAATAGAGTCAACTGTCTGAATCCAAAAACATGATGCAGAAGATCCACCGCATCGCGGTTTTCTTTCAACCAGGACAGGTCAAGAATCTCCCTCAAGTTTGATTCGTTCGCCGGCATTGGGACGATGGCGTCAGAATCAGCATCAGGAGCCTGTACCGGGATCCAAGATCGAACCTTAAGCTCAAATGGCCAAATGGCCTTGTTGAGAGTTAGGGATACCCGTTCACCGGAGCGGTTACCAGAGAAGCTGTCCATTTGTCGCCAGCTCTGGTCTTGGCGGACAGCTACGTTCAGCACAAAATCCAACAGCAGCTCGGCTAAATCACTGTTCTCTCCGCAGCGCTGTACCAAGTCGGTCGCCAGAAACGCAATTTGCGCAAACGTAGCATCTCGCACAGTGGCACCTACGGTGGATTGTTCCCCCTGTGACATTTCCCGTAGCAAATTAACATCAGTAAGTTCGGCCCGCCTCCCCTCAAACAGAGGCGCGGTAATGACAAGGCCAACAGCGATGAGTGCGTTTAGCGCTTTGGCTAATTCGTCGTCAGCACAGTAGTGGTCAGAGAGCAGGCGATTGTCCACGTAGAGACCGGCATAGGGCCGTGCCGTTTCAGGCCAAAAAAGTACCGGTGCTAAAATCTGTTGACTTCCGGAAAGATGTGCTATTCGCCCAGCGGCGGTCAGCAACGGACATTTCCTGAGTCTTTGAACGTCGTCACTTTCCTTGAGGTGAACAACCATACGAGCAGATGCCGCCAAAGTAGGAAGTCGCGAATCGCCATCAAACTGGCTGTTGTCTGGCAAAGCTTCTGCAAATCGATCTAGGACAAGGTCAATAGCCTTAGATTCAGTATATTCTCCTCCGTCCACTTCGTCGAGCAGACTAATAGCCAATTGGTTGGCCATTTCGTAACCTGGGGCCAGCAAAGCCTGTGCCATCGCACCGTGCAAAAGCTGAGAACGAAGGTCCTCACCTAATGCAGACGCTATATCCTTGACCTCTGGCGAAATTTCACCATCCCTGTATAAGTAATCTGTTTTTGTGTTCTTAAGTACTCCATGCTGGTTAGGTAAGAGTCCGTTGACCATGTCCCGAACGTTTTGGTCTTGCATGTTATCCGCTAACAGGAATAACTTTGCCAGCCACGAATAGGAGTCCCCGTCGATAGGAAGATCGCTAACTGAATCGCCCCTTGACTTTAGCCAGTCGGTCAATTCACTGAGGCCCAACCGATTAACCGCCACCCCAGCCTGTTGCCACTGGCGAGCTATTTCTCCCCAAGTCTCCGCAACTTCCTTTCTGGGCAGGTTAAGCTCTGTTACATACCCAACAACCTCGTGAAAGGTGTCGTAGTCAATACTTTCGGTTGAGTCGGAATCAACTGATGGCACGGGAAATGTTACAACTCGTTCGCCCTGGGCGGACAAAGCCGGGAGCAACCCTATTCCCGTCGGCACAAGCGGTTTGGAGGCGGTTCGCTCAGCTGCCTGCATAATGGCGCTTTCCCACCACTGCGCTTCTCCACTTTCGGCTTCGCCGCTCAAGGGCCTAATCGGTACGGCGAGACTGGCGAGCATATGGGCATCGCGCCAGCCTGAGTCGATAGCATGTTGGACAAGAGTGGGAATTGCCGATAATGCCGTGCTAATCGATAGCTTGTCGGCATCGTCCATAGCGATACCGTCCCGTTCTTGGAGAGTCGCGAAATCACCATCAAGGATCACATTAAATGGCAATAGGTCAGTTCCAGCTATTGGGAATTTCACAAATACCCTGGCGAACCCATCGCTTGGGATTTGGACCTGAAGCTTATCGGTACCACGATGTTCCAACACTGTAAGCAGAGCTGATTGCCCATCCTTCTCTCCGATGCGTACTGCAGTGACACAGTTTGAGGAATTAACTGTACAAATAGTGACTTGAGTTTTGTCGATCACGAAGTCACCTTCATCAGACTTAGCTGAATGCTCGGGTCTATATTGTGTTTCCTCCCCGAACCGCTTAATCTGAACGCGTCCAAGTCTGCTACATGTCGCATAAAGGTAAGGGAGTGTTTCTTCCAAACGATCTAATCCCCTTTGGACGACATCGGCTTCAGGGTTGTGGTACGTGAATGATGCAGTAGGATTGTTGGCAATCCAAGTCCTCTGAGCAGGTTCGGCATTCTCCAGAGCCTCATTGGCTTGATCTATGTTTGTCTTTATGGAGTCCTCATCACCATCGCGGGTTAACTCAATGTGGAATACTTCGGAACCTTCCTGCGTAGTCAAAACGCCATCTACGTCCACTTGAGTCGACACCGCGTGCGTCACCAGAAATCCTGTGCCGAACCGCCCAGTCGTCTCCTCGCTGTCGAATTCTTTGCTGGAACCTCCGGACAACAATGCTGCAAGTTCTTGTGCAACGAAAGGTTTTCCTGTATGCGATACAACCAGTCGATCTCCTGATAGTACGAAGGTAATTTCTACTCTGTCGTCGCCTTCACGTGGCCCCGCATCGTGAGCGTTTTGAATAAGTTCGAATGGCCAACGGACACCAGAACGAGTCGGATTCTGTTTCGCCGCAAGCACTCTTTGAAAAATACGTCTGGCGTCATTCTGCGTTGTTTGCAGAAGCCGCGCGCTGTTGAATTCCGTACGAGCTAATTTACTCATATCTCACATTTTCGCAGTATTTAGACTTTGGGATTGTGGAGAGGACAGACTCTTGGGGGGCTCGGCCTTGCCGAGGATCCCTCAGATCTTGAAATTAGGTGCTGTCTACTGAAGCCCTTGGCCTTAGCCCGCTTTATCGTTGATGCGTCTCTGCGGAGACAAACCTTGGTCATCGTGGCGGCCGAAAGTCCATGCGACATCCGACGTGTATACTAAGGTTGGGTGACAATTTGTTCAAAAAGAGCGCAATACCATCAACAGGATCTAGTGGTATCGGCGCATCTTGACTTGTTTTGAAAAGTCAGCAAGTCAACATATAGTTTTCCTGTACCTAGGCCCTTTGACATTTTGGGGCCTTCGTTCAAAAGCGAACAGGATCGGATCGTCTGCACGGCTGTTCGGGATGTTTCTCGCCTGAATCTTGTGATAGACAAGAACGATCGATCCCCGAAGTCATGCGAAGGGCCACGAAGAACATCAAAGGCTACTGGGATTTTCCTTGCGTGAATACGCGGATCAGCCGCACTTTGCTCCCGCAAATCGCTGTTCAGCCAAACGTCAACGACCCCTAATCACCCTGTTGCCTTCAAGCGCTTCCAGCGCAACCCGACACTGGTAGGCCGCCGTGTGTCGCCGCCATTTTTTTGACCATCGTATTGTCCCTCCACAGGCTTGGTGACTCGCTCCATTGTACACCTTAGCCCGCGGTCCAGTTTTTTGGGCCCACTTCAGCCTTTGGTTCTGCGCGGGAGGTCAAAACGGGGGTTTGAAGCCATGCTTGCCTTCTCCGGGAGTGGGCAAGTCATGGTGTTTGAATTCTGACTTCATGAGTTGCAAGAATTCTTGATAAATCTCATCATACTTTGAAGGGATTGATTTTCTGTCACAGTTCAATTTTTCTGCTAACAGATTAAGGGCTTGGTCCCTTGTGCCCGCCACGAATTTGCCTTTCCTAAAGTGAAAGGGCTGGATGATGAACTGACGGACACCAGTATCGATCAGTCTATTGATAAACTGTCTGCCGTTACTTATCAGCAAGAGCGGTGTCAGAGTAATGCAGGACTTAATCTCGGACGCACATATTTGAGAAATGGCTTCCAGGCGTTTTGTACTGGAGGGGCAAGACGGCTCGAAGGATTTCTTAATGGAATCGTCGTCGGTGGTGATGGTCATGTTGACTTGAACTTGACCGCCATTTTCTTCGATTCGATGAAAGAGATCGATATCTCTAGTGGCAGTTGGGCTGCGTGTTTGAATAACCAGTTTGGGTTTATGATTTTGGGCTAGATCGTTAAGCAGGCTGCGGGTTACTTCCAATTTTGACTCGATGGGTTGGTAGGGATCGGTGACACTGCTCATGTAGATTCGTTTGCCGTTCAGGGAGCCTTTTCGCATCTTTTGCATGAGCGCAGCTGCATTTTCCTTAACGGTAACCCATTCCCCCCAAGAATTCTTTTTTGAAACATCGTAATTAAAGAAAGCTGCGTAGCAATAGGAGCAGCCGAAGGAGCATCCACTGAAGGGGTTAAGGGTGAAGTCATATTCGTTCATGAACCCGGACGCTTTGGTCAGGATTTGCCGAGACGATATGTAGTCAACGGTGGCGGGGCCAAAGCGATCGGGCCTGAAATTGAGTAGAGGTTCGGACTGATTAGGCCCTGGTTCGTCTTGGCCAAACAGGTTGAGTTGGAATTGTGTGGTGGTAGGCATTTGGGTGTCCGGTTAACGAGGGCTGAACCAAAATGTTTTTGGGTTCAAGGTATCGTAATGAATATTGGTGTTGTTGTGATCAACGAATTCTTCGATCCCCAAAGCAATGCACAACTCTTTGTTTGTAGAAAGGGCCGCATGATACTTGGCCAGAACCCATAATTCTTCGCTTGTTGTGCAATGAAGTACGATGGGCACCAGACACGACCATCAGCCAAAGAAGCGGACTTGGGAAAGTTGCCGTCAAACCACCAGCATTTATGGACAAATGGGAAAGCTCTCTCTAACTCATATCTGGAATAAGAATTAGAATGGCACGAGAAAACACCCATGGCGGGATCAATATGTTCACAAATCCGTTCGATTTCTGCGCCCAAGTCGAAATAGCGAGGGTATAAAGCATGAAATGCAGTCAGCCACGTATAGGTTCCTGTTCCGATATTTGTGTTTGTGTCCCATTGCTCTGCCTGGGTGCAGGAAACAGCTTGAACGGCTTGCGCCAGGAAGGAATTGGTAAATTCGGACTCAACGATTTTGACGAATTCTTGCCAAATAAGATTGCCCATAATGCGCATACAGACGCTATTATCAATTTCAACAACTTCGACACTTTTGATGGCTTGTCCTCTCTCGATGGAGTCCGCCACCATCAGAGCGGTTGCGATACGACAAGCGGAGGTTCCTGACCCAAAGTCGATGATGCTGAGAGTATCTTGGTACCTTGGCCTAAATCTATCAAGATGGTCAAGGGCCACCTTAGCCATATAAATGTGTCCGAGTTGATATCTGATAACGTAAGCTGGAGGAATATAGAAACTATTATAGTTCGGCATTACCGATTTTGCAAGTTTTTTGGGCAAATCTTCGTTTTCAAGGCATGCCGTGTCGTTTGACCAAGGTCTTATTGTCTGAACAATTTCCACCCAATATGCCAAGGCGTTAGCGCAGGCTCGGTCAAGCAGTTCTCGTTCTGCATAAGAGTTCATATTGCATTTTTTTGTGGATAAATCATTAGAGTGAAGCAAAATTAGCCGGAGTTTACCACGGGTGGGTTGGGATACAAAATAGCGCGAAAATCCGTCACGGGAAGCAAGGGTTCTGCCAAACCTATTTGATCACAATCACTGCCGATGATGAGGGAGAGAGAGCATGCTTGGTGAACAGTCCAAAAAGCCAGAAAGTACACCCAAGCGGAAACGCGGCCGTCCTGGAAAGCCCTTCAAAATCGACGACACGCCACAAAATGTTGCTCGTGCTCTGTGGGGAGAGCGATCAACCAAGTTCCCTAAGAATCAGCGAAATCAGACTCTAAGTGGGACATAAAATGTCCAATGTGATCTTCCGATATAAGCCCCCTAATTTAGCCGCGAAATGACCTGGACCGGTCGCTACCCACACAACTCCCCGATCAGCCGCGCATAAATCTCCACCGCCTCATGCAACTGCTCGACCGCGATCCACTCGCCGACCGTGTGCGCCTGGTCGATGTTGCCGGGGCCGAGCACGAGCGCGTCCATATACCTCTGATAACACTCCGCTTCGGTGCCGTACGGAACGGTGACCGCGCGCGGCGCGCCGGTCGCGCGGCAGGCCGCATGCGCCAGCGGGCCGTCCGCATCAGCAAAAAAAGGACCGCCGCTCCGATGCTCCACCTCCAGGCCATGCGCTTCCGCCCGCTCCACGACCATTTGCATCGCTTCCTCGAAACAGGCGTCGGGCATGGCCCGCAGTTTGAGAGTGGCGACGGTTCGCGCTGCGGTCACATTGGAGGCGGTGCCGCCGTCGTCGATCACCAGGTTGAAGCCGTTGGTGGGCGGGTCGAAGAGTGGATTTTGGAAGCGTTCTTCCGTGCGGAAGATCTTAGCCAGCTCGGCCATCTCTGCCAGATATGGGGCGATCTTGAAGTTGGCTGACTCGCCTTTGTCGGTGCTGGTGTGCGCGGCGACCCCGTGCGCGGTGACGATGATGCTGCCGCCCCCCTTGTGCGCATAGACCGGCTGCAGCTGTGACGGCTCGCAGACGATGCAGTATTGGGGCCAGCCGTCCGTCAATGTCTGCGAGCGTATGACGATATCGTGCGCGCCGGTGTGTCCCCGCTCCTCGTCCGAGGTGACGGCGATGACCAGCGGCCGCTCCAGGTCAGCGGCATCGAAACGGCAGGCCGCTGCAATCGACGCGGCCAGGGGACCCTTCATATCGGCAGAGCCGCGGCCCACCAGGCGCCCATCTTCCAGCACTGGCGTGAACGGCTCCCAGCCGGCATCGCCCGGCACCGTGTCCGAGTGGCTGAACAGGCCCAGCCCGCCGGCCCCGGCGCCCTTCTTCGCCACCAGGCTGACCTTCTCCACGTCGAACTGGTCAATGTAGGACAGCTCCTCGACCGCGAAGCCGCCCTCCTCAAGCACCCCGCGCAGAAAGTCCGAAATCGCCCGGTTGCTCGTCGGCGTCTCCGAGGGCATTGCGATCAGTTCACTGGTAAGTTCGACAACGTCGATCTCCATGGCACTGCCCTTTCTTATCGGATTTCCTATCGCGCAGTTCCGAAAAAGCCCCGCACTCAGGGCGACCAGCGGCCCACCTGCTGATTACTACCCACACAACTCCTCGATCAGCCGCGAGTACACCTCCACCGCCCCCTGCAACTGCTCGACCGCGATCCACTCGCCGACCGTATGGGCCTGCGCGATGTTGCCGGGCCCGAGCACCAGCGCTTCGGCATACTTCTGATAGCACTCGGCCTCAGTGCCGTAGGGCACGGTGACCGCTGCCGGCGCGCCGGTCGCACGGCAGGCCGCCTGCGCCAGCGGGCCGTCCGCAGTGGCGAAGAATGGGCTGATGCTCCAATGCTCCACCTCCAGGCCGTGCGCTTCCGCCCGCCCCACAACCATCTGCACCGCTTCTTCGAAGCAGGCGTCGGGCATGGCGCGAATACTCAGGCGGACCACTGTGCGCGCCGCGGTTACGTTGGTGGCGGTATCGCCGTCGCTGATCACCATGTTGAAGCCGTTCGTCGGCGGGTCAAAGAGCGGATTCTGGAAGCGTTTCTCGCTGCGGAAAACCTGTACAAGATCGGCCATTTCGGCGAGAAAGGGGGCGATCTTAAAGTTGGCCGACTCGCCCCTGTCGGTGCTGGTATGCGCGGCGAACCCCCGCGCCGTGACCGTGATGCCGGCGCCGCCCTTATGCGCATAGACCGGCTGCAACTCCGTCGGCTCACAGACGATGCAATATTGGGGCCAGCCGCTCGTCAACGTCTGCGAACGGATGACAACGTCGTGCGCGCCAATGTGACCCCCCTCCTCATCCGCGGTGACGACGATCACAAGCGGCTGCTTGAGGTCGTCGTCCTTGTAGCGGCAGGCCGCGGCAATCGACGCCGCCAGAGGACCCTTCATGTCGGCAGAGCCGCGTCCCACCAGGCGTCCATTTTCCAGCGTAGGCGTGAACGGCTCCCAGCCGACGTCGCCCGGCACCGTGTCCGAGTGGCTGAACAAGCCCAGCCCGCCGGCCCCCGCGCCCCTCTTGGCGACCAGGCTGACCTTCTCCTCATCGGACGGGTCGATATAGGTGACTTCCTCGACCGCAAAGCCGCCCTCCTCCAGCACCCCGCGCAGAAAATCGGAGATCGGCCGGTTGCTTGTCGGCGTCTCCGAGGGCATTGCGATCAGTTCACTGGCAAGCTCGACAACGTCGATGTTCATGGCTGTCCTCTCTCTTGTCCGGTCTTCCGGCGCCGCGCCCTTCAGATATCACGTACGGCGTCATTCATACAAACAATGCTTCTCTTTCGATACGACGCATAAAGGGCGTGTCAATTTTTTTGCTGAGGCGGCTGATATCCACCTCGCGCCCCAGGACTTTCTCCATATAAATGTATAGCCCAGCCAAGGCGTCGAATTTCGGCTCTTTCAGTTCCACGATCAGGTCTATGTCGCTGTCTTCGGTCTGCGTTCCGTAAGCGTACGACCCGTAGAGGCCGATTCGACGCACGCCGAAGCGCCGTTCAAGCTCAGGCTTTGAATGGTCCAGAATCGTGAGAATCTCTTCTGCTGATCTCATCGTTCTTATACTATCCCGGGCTACCTTCGATTTTGCACTCCATGTCGATCTGCTATCGCAGCTTCCCCCGCCCGCTCACCTGCCAGACCGTCTCGACGATACCTTTGCGCACACCGTACATCGCATCGTGCAGGAAAACGGTCGCGTCGCCGTAGCCGACGATGAAATCCAGCACATCTCCAACCTGTACGCTCTTGTTCGGCTCGGAGAGCGTGATCACCCCGTGCTCCGCCGAGGCCGCGATGTCGACCACGTTTTCCAGGCTGACTGCTTTAGGCTGCCTTTCCATGCCGGGCAGTGTTTTGAAACCGGCGTCGGTGATGATGCGGTCAGGCGCGGGCCGGCTCGTGACCACCGCCTGGCCAAACAGCGCCGGGTCGGTCGGCACTCCCCACATCTGGTAGGTGGCGTCGCCGAAAATGGCGCCCCCGGCCTGGATCTCGGTCACTTCCGGCTGGTGCATCGTTACATCCATCGTGCCGCTGCCGCCGCAACTGACGATCTCGATCGGCAGTCCCGCGTCGCGGCAGGCCTGCGCCGACGCCGCCAGCTGTCCGATACACCCCTGGATCGCCTGCGCGCGCTCGTCCGGATCCTCCAACGACAGCGTATGCCCCTCCCAGGCCATCAGCCCGACCAGCCGCAGCCCGTCCTGCTCCTGGACCGCGCCCGCCAGCGCGACAACCGCCGTGCCGGGTTCGACGCCGGCCCGGTTCATGCCGACATTGAGCTCGACGACAATCGGGATTTCGACGCCGATCGCCTCGGCGGCCGCGCCGAGCTCCGCCAGCGTCGCCGTGTTGTCCACTGTGACCTTCACGTTCGCATGGCGTTGCAGCGCGGCCACGCGCGCGTACTTCTGCGCGCCCACTACCTGATTGGCGATCAGAATGTCGCGCACACCGGCCGCCGCCATCACCTCCGCTTCGCCCGGCTTCGCGCACGTCACCCCGAGCGCGCCCGCATCGATCATCTTATGCGCAATCGCCGGTATCTTTATCCCCTTCGTGTGCGGCCGCCAGTCCACGCCGGCATCCTTGAAGTCGTCCATCAGCAACGCAATGTTGCGCTCCAATATATCCAGATCCACCCACAGCGTCGGCGTATCCAGCAACTCTTTCGCACGTCCGATTTCAGTCATTAGGTATCCTCATACTCTTGTTGTTGTCATTTCGAAACTGTGCAGCCACAACTAATCTGCAATCCTTAGTGAGGCGAGCAAACGTGTTCTTTCTCTCCTCATGATTGTCATATGGGCGGTCGGGCGCAAGCGCCCTCCCTTGTGCAGGGGCTGCGCCCCCGCAACGCCCCCCTACAAAACCATCGCTCACCGACCTTGTGTGCGCATTCCAGCAGCGCCGCTCCAGCAACCTGTCTGCCGCCATCCGAATACGCAATCAGATAGCCTGAATGGCGGCAGGGATAAAGGGTTGGTCAAAACAAGCACCGTATATGGCTTAGTAGTTACGTCATTCCTTCTTATTGTCACTATTCCGCGGCAAGCGGCCAATATCAGCCACTAACCACTAACCACTGCCGTTTCCTACCACGCCGTCCAGCCACCGTCGACCAGGATATTCTGCCCGGTGATGTAACTGCCGCCGTCGCTCGCCAGCAGCACCACCAGCCCTTTCAACTCTTCCGGCTCACCCATCCGTCTCATCGGTACCCGGTCGGCCAGTCTGGCAACGAACGCCGGCTCGGCTTCCCGCACCTTTGGCGATGGGAACGGTCCCGGGCTGATCGCATTTACGCGTACCCCATCCTGCGCCCAGTAGACCGCCAGATGGCGGGTCAGGTGAATCAATCCGCCCTTCAGGCCGTGATAGTTGGGCGGGCTGTTGATATCAAAGCCGGTGTACGCCTCCGGGTAGCTGGCAACGACCCCGTACATGCTGGCGATGTTGATGATCGAGCCGGGCGCGCCGCGGCTGCGCAGATGGCGCACAACCTCGCGCGCCAGCAGGAAATAGGCGGTCACGCCGGTGTGATAGGCCTGGTTGAAGTCCTCGGCGCTGGCCGTGTCGATGCTCGGCGCGCCTCCCCCATAGGCGTTGTTGACCAGCACGTCTACCTTGCCCAGGCGCTGCACAACCGCCTCCACAAAACCGGGAACGGCATCGCTGTCGTCCTGCGCCAAACCGAAGCCCGCATGGCCGCTGCCGGGCAATGTCGCGGCAAACTCGGCCGCCCGCTCCCCATCGCGGCTGGTCACCGCGAGGGTCGCGCCCGCCTCCGCCAATCCGCGGCTCATCGCCGTCCCCAGCAGACCGGCCGCACCGGTGACAATCGCCACTTTTCCGCTGAGATCCAATAGTTCGGAGATCGTCTGTTCAGTCATGGATATCCTTTTGTCTGAACTATGATTATTGTGATTAAATGAAGGACTGCGATGAGAGTACCGGCGGCGAGAAGATTATATGTACAATAGCTTACTTCGCCGATTTTTTCCACTAGCCGAAAGGCGTTATCATTGTTTAGTTTCAGTAATCACTATTTAACGCCACTAGCTATTGGCCACTAGCCACTACCCGGAGGAACCTTCGATGTTGTTGTATGCGCTACCGCTTCGCTATCTGAGCGCAGGGATCGATACGCTCGGAACGCCGGCGATCACCTTTGCTCTGGTAATCGCTGTTCTGGGCTTAATCTACCTGGTCTTTCAGACACGCCGCGTCCTTGCCATGGACAAAGGCAACCAGGTCATGCAGGAGATCGCCGCCGCCATCCAGGAGGGCGCGGCTGCATTTCTCAATCGGGAGTATACCTTCCTGGGCGGATTTGTCGTCGTCGTCGCCGTCATTATCGCCATCTTCCTGGCATGGCAGACCGCGCTCAGCTTCATCCTCGGCGCGATCGCGTCAGGCGCGGCCGGCTACCTCGGCATGTTCATCGCCGTGCGCGCCAATGTACGCACCGCCGCCGCCGCCAGCAAGAGCCTCGATGACGGCCTGCGCGTTGCCTTCAGCAGCGGCTCGATCATGGGTATGGCCGTCGTCAGCTTCAGCCTGCTCGGCATGACGATCCTCTACTTCCTTTTCAATGGCAACATACTCTACATCACCGGCTTCGGTTTCGGCGCCAGTTCGATCGCCCTCTTCGCCCGTGTCGGCGGCGGCATCTATACCAAGGCCGCCGACGTCGGCGCTGACCTTGTGGGCAAGGTCGAGCAGGGCATCCCCGAAGACGACCCCCGCAATCCCGCGGTTATCGCCGACAACGTGGGCGACAACGTCGGTGACGTGGCCGGCATGGGCGCCGACCTCTTCGAGAGCTACAGCGGCTCCATCATCGCCGCGGCCACGCTCGGCGCAGTAGTGGCAGACGGCGCCGGCATCGTGCTGCCCTTCCTCGTCGCCGGCGTGGGCGTGATCGCCGCCCTGATCGGCACCTTTCTCGTGCGCGCCAATGAGGGTGCAACCCAGGAAGACCTGCTGGGCGTGCTGCGTCGGGCCATCTACAGCGCCTCCGCGCTCGTCCTGATCTTTGCCGCCGGCGTGATCGCCTACACCGGTGTCGGCTGGAACTTCTTCGCCGTCATCCTGGTCGGGCTCGTCGCCGGCAACGGCATCGGCTGGTTCACCGAATACTTCACCAGCTACACCGAAAAGCCCACCCAGGGCATCGCGCAAAAATCCGAGACCGGCGCGGCAACGCTGATTATCGAAGGGCTGGCCGTCGGCATGAACAGCACGATGCCGCCGGTCTTGATCGTCGCCGTCTCCATCATGCTGGCGCTCTGGCTGGGCGGCGACAACGGCCTCTTCGCCGTCGCCCTGGCCGGTGTCGGCATGCTCAGCACCCTGGGCATCACCCTGGCGACCGATGCCTATGGCCCCGTCGCCGACAACGCCGGCGGTATCGCCGAAATGAGCGACCTGCCCGACGAAGTGCGCGACCGCACCGACGCGCTCGACAGCCTCGGCAACACGACTGCCGCCACCGGCAAAGGTTTCGCCATCGGCTCCGCAGTGCTGACCGCGCTGGCGCTCATGGCCGCCTATGTGCAGGCCGCCAATCTCGAAACGCTCGACCTCTTGGACTCGACCATGATCCCCGGTATGCTGGTCGGCGCCATGCTGCCCTATCTCTTCGCCGCCTTGACCATGACTGCAGTCGGTAAGGCCGCCTATGAGATCGTGCTGGAAGTGCGCCGTCAGTTCGCCGAGATTCCCGGCATCATGGAGGGCACAACCAAGCCCGACTACAAGACCTGCGTCGCCATCAGCACCGAGAGCGCGCTGCGCTACATGATCATTCCGGGCGCGCTCGCGGTCGTGGTGCCGCTGCTCATCGGCTTCCTGTTCGGCGCGCAGGCCCTGGCCGGTATGTTGATCGGCGCCATCGCCTCCGGCTTCATGCTGGCGGTGATGATGGCCAACTCCGGCGGCGCCTGGGACAACGCCAAAAAGTGGATCGAGACCGGTGTCATGGGCGGCAAAGGCTCTGACGCGCACAAGGCCGCGGTCGTCGGCGATACCGTCGGTGACCCGTTCAAGGACACCAGCGGCCCGTCCTTGAATATCCTGATTAAGCTGATGAGTATCGTCAGTCTTGTCTTCGCCAGCGCGTTCGGCGAGGGGTGGCTCAATCTGTTCTGAGCATTTCAACGAGGCGGGCAACCGCTATTAACTGCCGTAAGATAACCTGCCCGCCACTATCCCCCTTGGCGGCGCAGGCATTTCCTCCGCAGCAGCCTGTCATAGGAACAGCTGCGCCAGCAGCGTGAATCCGAGCAGGATCAGGCCGCCGGCCAAGAGCGCGAGCCCGCTCCTCCGCAGCCGCTGCGCCCGCGACGTAAGCCGCCCGTGCGCTGCATGGGACTGATCACCCCAGTCCAACTGTTGCGGTCGCTCGTGCTGCGCCTTTTGCACCTTGGCCAGCCACCAGGCGCGATTACAGAAGTTCCAGGCGCCGATATCGCTGGCTCTGACGTAAGAACGGTCTTTGGGCATGGAAAGCGTTTAGTTTCTGGTCGTAACTACTAAGCCATAACCGGTGTGCAATCTCACTGAATCAGGATTTGCAGGATTGTTGTAACGCCGTTCGCGCCGCCGCAGTGCCTGTGTGGCCCAAAATCTGCCTTGCCTGGTTAACCCTTGATCGCGGTCACGTTTCGGGGTCAGGCGAAGCCCTTTTGGGTGGCGGCGACTTGCGAACAAGGCCTACACAGGCGGCGTGGCTGGTGTCAGGGGGGCGTTGCGGGGGGACTCCCCCCGCACAAGGGAGGGCCGAAGGCCCGACCGCCCACAAAGACTATGAATGCGGAGAAAGAAACGCCATTACTCGCCTGATTCAGGGTCGAAAACGACGATGGCTGAGTAGTTAACCCGAGTTCGGAGTTAAATCTAGAGTCGGCATGGAAGCCAAATCCTTGTTAGAGAGATGGAGAGAAAGCTTCTTCGTTTGCCTGGTGAATGCAATCAGACTGGCAATGGAATTGACGGCAGCACTGCTCTTGCCCTTGAAAAGACGCTTCCTTACTCCGAATTCAGGTTAGTTACTCTGGGAGGAAAAACACCAATGAAACGTAGGCTGAATCGTAAGTTCTGGTTCGTCATAATGGTGTCGTTTTGGATAACCGTAGTGGTGACTGCCTCTACCATGCTATGGCAGCAGGCTTTCAACCGGTCAGAATTCTGGGAACTCGGCCTTGTATTGGTTTCGGCCCTGACGATAACTGTGGTTTGGTGGATGTCGAAAGACGACAAAACGGATTAGGATCCACCGCATCAAGGAAGGGCGTTAGTACTACAACCGCAATTCACGAATCTGCAGTTTTTCCGGCGAAAATGAGGGTGCGAAAGCGCATTCTGAACAACCACGGAACTGAATGAACGGCCCAAATGCAGCCACTTCTGCGCCTCCTTTTGCACTTTCGGTCTTCGGCCAGCTAGAGTGCGGTTGTAGTATTAGGGTGGGTAACGTATTGCCGTGTGCTGAACGAAGTAGGACCGCTGCTGCGCGACCGTTTCCGTGCCGTCTAGGAAGAGCGCATAGGTTTCGCCGTCCGGCTTCTCCGGCGCCGGTCCGACGCGCAGGATGTCATGTTCTTCCAGCAGCATGCGCAACAGACTGGGCGTTTTGGCCCGTACGGTGAAGTCACAGACCGGCCGCATGATAACCGATGCCAGCGCGCCTTCATCACGCATTCCCATGGTCCCGCCAAACTCCTCAATCAGTACGTCGTGAAAGGCGACCACTTCGACAATATCCGGGTAGTCGAAACTCATTCGGCCAGCAACTCCATCAGCCGTCGGTTTCGCTCCACGCTGGCCCGGAAATGCGCCATCAACTCAGGCTGCGGCCTCTCCCGGTTCCGGTCTGCAATATTCGCCTCCAACGCCTCTGCCATCACCGCCTGGAACTGCCGCCCCTCACTGCGCGCAATCTCCCGCATTGCAGACAGCGACTTCGGCGCAGCCTAGCTGGAATACGTTACCCTCTCCATACCGATCACTTATCCTCCCTGCACGGTTTTCTCCATAATTGCAAGGAGTGGCAAGCCTGTCAAGATTCATCTTGACAAATCTGAGCCGTGAGCCCCCACTTCCGTCCCCCTCGAGGCTACGACGAATCGGGAAGCTGCTGCAAGCGCTCTTCCAGGCGGTCAAGCGCCTGCCGGGCTGTACGCAGTTCCCGCAGGTTTTCTTCCCTCGATGCCGGCGCTTCCAGCGGTCCCGGCTGCCGGCGTTGCTGTATGCTTTCCTCCAGGTTCTTGATTACGACGGCTACGAATAGATTGGCAATGATATAGCCGCTGAGTATCATAAAGCTGACAAAATAGACCCAGGCCATCGGCTCTACCTTAATGACGCTGTGCATGATGTTGCTCCAGCCATCCATCGTTACGATTTGAATCAGCGACAAAACCGAAACGCCTAAATCTCCCCAGTGTGCCGGATCATGCTCTTTGAAATTAGACCACCCGACAAAAGCATACGCATAGAGAATAATGCCCAGCAAAACCATGATGTTTCCCACGCTCGGCACGGAACGAATCAGTGTCGACAGGATTAAGCGCAACTCCTGAACCGTTGAAAGGCTTCGCAGAAGTCGCAGCAAGCGCACCAACATGATGAGTATTGCGTGGTCGGGGCCGAGAGAGGTCGGACCGAAGACCATACTGATTACTAAACTGATGGTCAGGAAATTAATTGCCAGGAAATCGAAGACGTTCCAACCATCCCTGAAGTACCGGTCGACCCTTGGTAGAAGTGCAATCATCTTGAGAAGCACTTCCAAAACGAGCACGAGAATCGCCAGGATCCAGAACAACCCCATCAATGTCCCGTACCGGTCAGCCAAATGATCAGAAGTTCCCACACCCAATAAGGCGGCGCTCCCGATGATCAGTACGACGAGAAGGTATTCGAATTTCCGCGAGTGTACAATACGGTTCGCTAACCCTTGCATCTCCTGGTTCCTCCTCTCTGGAAAACTGCCGCCATCTTGCTATCTATTCCAATCGGCCAAAGCCCCCCAAAACGACTGCCCTGGGCCCGTCTTCCAGCAGTTGCCGTTTCCAGGCCCGTATCAGGTAGGCATGAACCTCGTGTTCACTCGATAACTGGCTAATCGTCTTGCTGCCTTCAACCGCTTCCAGCGCAACCAGAAACCTGTAGGCCGCTGTGTGTCGACGTCGTTTCCTGACCATTGAACTGCCCCTCCACAGGCTGGGTGAACTGCTCCATTATACAACTTGACCTGAATTCGGAGTAAGTGAGCACCTAACCAAGCTGGTAGAATAGTAGCTCTGCAACCAAAATTCTCCAGCAAAGAAAGGTGCTCAGTGATGAGTATACTCAAACTGTTCTGTCATGTCGATGATTTCTGTCAGTGGTTGACTAGATGGGAGAATGCCAGGCTGTTGGGCATGACTCGCAAGCGAGGGCCGGCGCCTCGTATGAGCATGAGTGAAGTGATGACGATTCTGATTCATTTTCACCAGTCGCATTATCGCGATTTCAAAGCCTACTATAGGCAACGGGTATGTAAGCATATGCGCAGTGAATTTCCAGCGCTGGTCAGTTACACGCGCTTTGTGGAGTTAATGCCATCAACCCTGCCCGCCATGTCTCTCTATCTGCGAGTGCGCTTTGGCCAGAGGACAGGGGTGGCATTCATCAGTTCAACCACCTTGTCCGTCTGCCACAACAAGCGCATCGGCCGCCATCGGGTCATTGCCGAAGTGGCCAGGCGCGGCAAGAGCAGCATGGGATGGTTCTATGGCTTCAAACTCCATCTGATTGTCAATGACCAGGGTGAATTGCTGGCGGTTCAACTCACGCCCGGCAACACCGATGACCGCAAACCGGTCCCACAGATGACCAAGAAACTGTGGGGAAAGCTGGTCGGCGTCACTCCGACCCGGAAGCGCGGTCAGTTGCTCGACCAATCCGTCAAGCCGTTCTTCCAATCCTTCCAAACTCAATTCGTTCTGCACCAGCGGCGGTGATCAGATAGGATAGGTAGCCTGTGGCGTCCGTTGCTCCTGGACAGAGGATGTCTGCGAATGTGGGATGCTGACGGCCTTGTGCCTCCGTCGCGGTCAAGGGTCTGCCGTTGGTACTGGTTATGGACTCCAGTGCGTTTGCGATGCGTTCGCGGGTGTGTCCATGTCGTCTCCCTGTGAGTGTGTAGGGCTGTGAATCCCCAGTGCAAAACAGTTTTTCCCCGTTGAAAAAACTGGTCAGCTCTTGACGTCTTTTCCGATATTGCTGCATGTGTCGGCGGGGCCTCACTTTTTTATGAAGGGCATTTTTTCCGGCTGCGGAGATCGCGGCGATGCGCGGGCGGCCACATCCTGCGCGCCCGGGCGTCCCTGCATGTTGACAGGGTACGCTGCGACCGGCTTCGCGGGCTTGTTGTGGCCTTGCATCTTGGTGCTGAAATCGTGGAGTGGTATGCTGTCCAAGTAAGCGAAAAGTCGTACTGCGCTATGCTCACAATCGTCAAAGTCTCGAATTCGATCACAATTCGCTATATAGGCATAAAGGAAACGACTATGATGAGGCTTCTTATGGGAATTCTCGCCATTCTTGTCGTTTCCTTGTTGGCAGGATGCGGCTCCCAGCAGTCTGATCCCACGCCCACCCGCACTAAGACGGCAGTTCCAGCTGCTGCAGCCAAGCCGGATCCTACTCAGACCCCAACTCCAGTTCCTCCGTCTTGTCCCACCGGTACGACGGAGGAAGAGTGGGTGAGCGAAGAATTCTGGCGTGGCGCTGACTTGGCCCAGGTGCAGTTCGAACTGCAATGCGACGCAGACGTTAATGCGACGGGGATGTTCTACGTAACGCCTCTGCATTATGCAGCGCAGCTGAATGACGACCCGGCGGTGATTCAGGCCCTGCTAGACGCAGGGGCAGACCCGAATGCAGCGGACGAAGGGGCGTGGACGCCACTGCATTCAGCAGCGCGACACAACGAACACCTGCCGGTGATTCAATTGCTTCTGGACGCAGGCTCAGACACTAATGCAGAGGACGTCACCGGCCAGACGACCCTGCATGCCGCGGCGGGAGGCAACAAGAACCCAGCGGTGACTCAGGCCCTGCTGGACGCAGGGGCGGACATCGATGCAGTGACGCAACACTCCCGGACAGCTCTCCACTTGGCGGCTTCAAAGAACGAGAACGTGGCAGTGCTGCAGGTACTGCTGAACGCCGGGGCTGACATCAAGGCGGAGGACATGGATGGCAACACTCCTCTGCAACTCGCATTGGAGTCCAACGAGAATGCGGCAGTGATACAGGTGCTGGAGAAAGCTGAAGACAACTGAAGACAGCGCCGACGTCGGCCAGCTCGCAGACGAACTGGTTGTCCAATATGGCCTCGCAGAGGACGAGGCGCGGGGCTTTGCTGTGAAGCAGTTCGAGTCCGCAGAAGGCAGCCTCTTTTTGTTGCGTTTTCCTACGGCTTGCCCCCCGATGATTCCACCTATATGCACAGAGTATCAGTCCACGCCGCCGGCGCCGATGGCTGGGACGAACTGGCCCGCGTGGATGGGGAGAGCGTCAGCTACCTCGAAGAGTCCGGGCTGGAACAGGTAGACTTCGAATCGAACGCCGTCTGGATGACTGTACGAGGCGGCACAGGCGCGCACGGCAAATGCTTTGAACTGCTGCGCTGGGACGGAACAAGCCTCGAGGTCGTCATCAGCGCCTTCAGCAGCGCTTTTGAAGCCGGCTCACTTGTCGATTTGAACGGCGATGGCCAGATCGATCTGCTGCTCGACATCAGCGACCCATACATCTTCTGTTATGCATGCGGCGTAACTCAGTACCTGGCGCAGCTGTATTACTGGGATGGAGAGGAATTTGTAGAGGGGTTGCCGACGCCGCTGACCGACGATCATCCAGAAGACCTGCGGGCGCTGAACGATCGTGCCGTAGAACTGGCCAATGCAAGCCTGTTTGCGGATGCACTGGCACAGATTGAGCAGGCTGAAACGATGGCCCCGGGGGATACAACTGTCGCCTGGAACGCTGTCTGGATTCGCCACCACCTGAAGGGCAGCCGGCGGGAAGCCTCCAGGAGCGGGTTCCCGCTCCTCGGGCACGCATTCGCCGGTGATTGGGAGGCTGCGTTTGACTTACTCTGGGAGATCGGCCTGCCGACCCTCGCCAGCGACGCGCCGATTCCCGAGGAATTCGTGGCCGTCGGCTCACCGAGTTCCCTCGGTATTGAGTTGGTCGAACACGCCGCCGCCATTGCCGTGCAACCGGAGCGGGCGGCGGTCCACGCTCTTGGCGCCTGGGGACGCTTTCTCGTCGACCCAACCGACGAGTCAGCTCTTGCGGGATTCCAACAGGCTGCCGAACTAGCGCCTGAGGATAGCCGCTATGGCGACATCGTTTCCGCTTTCGACGAGCGTTAGGGCAGCGGTGGCGTGGGGGCGCGGGTAGTGCTGTACGAGGCGACTGGCGGTGCAGGCTGGACCAATAGAGATAACTGGCTGAGCGACCCGCACGCCACCGGCGCGCCCGGCTATGCGGTCGACTTTTTTAGGGAATGGAACAACAGGAATATGGACGCTGGAATACCGCGGAAAATGCGGACGGCAGGGGCGGTCACAAGCAGGAGTTCGCAGACGACTACGCGGGGGATAGAACCCCTGGGGTTATTCGCACCCATTGCCCTGGTGCGTCATGTACTTCAAGCCCGAAGGCGACACCTGCAACCGGTGGCAGTGGGATGATATGGCCAAATGGCTGGAGGGATACCGGGAGAAGTGCATGGCCATATTACGTTCGGAGCAAACGGATCATGAAATACATATGCGTAAAGCGGCGTGTGAGCGTTTCAGCAGCTCAATCATTTCGTATCTGTGGCAACCCGGCGGCAGGCCATTCAGTGACGAAGAATAGCGGGAGCGCGGCATAGACCCTCTCCGCCTGGCGAACAGGAACACCTGATTATCCTCGATGCCGACGAAGAGGAGCAGTCCGAGGACTGGTCCCCGTGCCCCCAACTGGACCAACCGCACCTTGTGGACCGCAGGGCAATCGCATCTAAATCTGGACGCCGAAATATCCCACGAAGGGCACCCACAAGGGGTGTCCCTATCAATTGTTGATCGTTTTCAGCCGGAAAACCGATCTCCAGTCGCTGAAAACCTTAGAAATTTGCGACCGCGCACTATGATTTGCACTGTTTTCGGCGTTTTTTTTCGGAGCTGGGCTCGAATCAGGTAGAGGCGCGGGGTCTTGACCCAATTGGATGCAATCGCCCTGCCAACTGCGCTTGCACTGCCCACAACGCCAAAAGAGAGCTACTGCCATGAAAACGACCGATATCCGCGCGGAGACGGTTGAGGTTTCCTTCGACGACGAGCGCTTGAGCGTCCCCCTGCACCTCAGCAAGGGCGTGATCGAGGCCATCACCTATGCCACCGTCACCGTACGGGCGCGCACCCGCGCCGGGACAGAGGTGCAGGGCACCGGCGCGATCCTGCTCTCCGACGTGTGGGCCTTCCCCGCGCCAGACCTGACCCATGAGGAAAAGGATCGCCTCATGCGCCGCCTGTGCCGCGCCATCGCCGCCTGGCTGCAGGATGACCCGTTCGAAGATCCCATCCAGAAGGGGATCAGGTTGGAACAGGCCGCGGTCGAACTGGCCGCGCAGCTGGCCGGCGAAGAGCCTCTCCTGCAGAGCACGCCAATGCCCCGACTGGCCGTGCTCAACTGCATGGCCCCCTTCGACGCCGCCCTCCACGACGCCTGGGGCGCGGCCCTGCCCGTACCACTCTACGCCGCATACACGGCGGAGAACCTGAACCAGGATCTGAGCGCAAACTTGGGCGCAGACTTTGCCGGCAGCTATCCGGCGGACTATCTGGGCACAAGGCGGCGCGCGCTGTCCGTCCAGCATGTCGTCGGCTTCAACGACGCCCTCACCCCGGCCGAGGCGGACCCGCAGCAGCCGGCGCCGGCAGACCTCCCCGCCGACCTGACAAGCTGGATTGCGCGCGACCGCCTGCGCTGTCTCAAGCTCAAGCTGCGCGGCCAGTCACCGGCCGAGGACGCCGACCGCCTGATCGAAGTACATGCCGTGGCTTCCCAGGCCATGGAGGCCGCCGGTGTGGCGGGCGGACCGCGCCTGTCGGTAGACCCCAATGAGGCCTACCAAGAGGCTGCCATGATGCTCGAAGTGCTGGACCGTGTCGCCGCGCAGAAGCCGCAAGCGCTAGCCGCGCTGGACTACATCGAGCAGCCCACCCCCCGCGACCTGGCGGCCTATACCGACACGCTTCACGAGGTGGCCGCGCGCGTGCCTGTCGTCGTCGACGAAAGCCTGGACGACCTCGACAATCTCGACTGGATCTATCGCCTGGGCTGGTCCGGGCTGGCCGTGAAGACCTGCAAGGGCCATACACACTCGCTGCTGGCCTACTGCTGGGGCCGCCATCACCGCCTCTATCTCACGCTGCAAGACCTCACCAACCCCGGCCTCGCGTTGGTTCACAGCGTCAACTTCTGCGCCTACCTGCGCCTCGACGTCGACTGCTTCGAGGGCAACTACCGCCAGTTCATGCCCCTGTCGCGGCCCCATGAACAGGCCGCCCACCCCGCCTACTTCCAGGTCACGGACGGCCAACTGCTCCTGCCGCCCGACATGGGCCCGGGCCTATACTGAGGCAGCGGTATATGAGAAGTTGCTGACCACTAACCACTAACCACTAACCACTGACCACTGCCCTTTCACCTGTAGACAATATCGAGAATATTGTCGCTGCGGAAGCGCACCCGCTGCGCGTCCACCCGTTCGGCGCCCGCTTTGTTCATCTCCGCGTCGGCCGTGTCAGTATGGAAGAAGCGTTTTTCCAGTTCATAGGGGCCGGGCCAGACCAGGGGCGCAATCGGGTCCTGGCGATGTTTGGCTACGGCTGCGGCGATGCCCTCGCGGATGCGCTGTCGCGCCGCCTGTGCGGAAAGTGAGATGGCCGAGCCGCGTCCCAGCCCCTCCTTCACCGCCGTCGTGGTGATCTCCGGCACCAGCTCCTCCGCCTCCTGGCAGGCATCGCGCTCGCCGCTCAGAAAGAGCAGTGGCAGCCCCAATCCGCCCATAAACAGAGCAAGCTGTCCGATCTCGCCGATCGGTCTGCCGTTGAGCCGGTAGGCGTCCACCGTGCGGCTGTTCTGCGTGTGGTTCTGATTACTGGTTAAGACCCCGGCCATGGCGTGCTGGCCGACGATGACAAAGGCGTCGTAGCGCCCGATCACCTCCTGCAACCGGCTCCAGGGCGGCGAAGGCCGGCCATGCAGCAGCAGCGCGGCCGGATGCAACGTATCAAAATCGATCCCGCCCGCGCCGTGCCCGTCCCAGACAAGAACCTCCTCCACCCCGGCATCCAACAGACCGTCCACCGCCGCGTTGACTTCGCCGGTCACCAGCTTCTTTCCGGCATCGTAGTAGCGGCCGTCGGGAAAGGACTGGTCCGCGAACGAGACGACCCCCGCCACACCTTCCATGTCGGTTACCATGAAGATTTTCATGGGTGACGCTCCATAAGGCAGTTTTTAGTTCTTGAAAACATGGTGCTATCGAGTCGAGAGCGGTTGTTCGGAACTATCGAGGTTTCAAAATGAGGTCTACTTCACAGTTAGCCCTTTTGGGTGCTCCGCCTCGACTGTAAGGTTTTGTCTGACGATTTGGGGTCAGCGGACAAAGAGCATGGGTGATATGTTTTTCGGGAAAGATTTCGGTTAGTACGGCGCGAGTACTGTTCAAAGTTGACTCTCTTTGATCGGTCCTGATGTAGATAATGGCGTCGTCAGCAAGAATAGGCCTCGCTCGAACGAAAACCTGGGTAAGCAGCTGACGGTATTGACTTAGGTTGCTGAACTTCCCACCATATCGATTTTCTTGTTTGCCGGGGGTATCTGAGCAGCCTAACAACCACAATCGTAGCCATTGGTCGTAATAGTAATTTGTGACGTTATGATAAGGGGGAGAAGTAAATAACAGCGTTGCTTTAGGTCGTCTGTACTCCTTTACGTCACGGGCTAGGGCTGGTAATTTGCGGATGCTATCGCCCAGATACACGATAGCATCTTTGATAGTTGGTTTGCCGTGAACGTAGCGCCAATCAATGCGTTTTCGGATAAAAGCAACTGGATCTATGTCTGGTGGCGTGAGGTTCCTTTTTGCCCACCAGCGGATGCAATATTCGGGAGCCATGGCAGTGCTCTGGCGCATCTGGTTCGAAAACGACTGATGGCGTTTGCCATGCAGCGAAATCAAAATTAGGGCCATGAGAGTGCGATCAGTCTTGCTCCGCCGCCAGTTCAGGCTTGCACGTGCGCAGAGTAAGAACTCACGCACTTTGTCAGTGAAACAGAGATAGAAGAACTGAGGCAAACTATATGCTTCTTGTCGGTAGCAGGGTGCATTTTCAGAAAGTTCTTCTAGCCTTCGGGTCACGTCCCTGTAGTCCCCGGGGTTTAGTTTAGCGTTGGCGTATACGTAGCCGAGAGGATTGATTTCAATTCCGACTGCCTTCCGGTGTTGGGTAGCAGCACTGTATATAGCGGTGCCGCGGCCTGCAAATGGATCGATAACGACGTCCCCAGGCTGGGTGTAATCTCTTATGACTTCATCAGCAAACGATGTTGGAAACATCGCGTAGTAAGGGCCTATTCCCGCCCATCGGCTTTCCGGAGTATCATATTTGCGTCGACGAGATGTTATAGGCATGGCTCTTTGCCGATTCATTCTTCCCTGAAAATCTTCTCCAGGATTCTGGCCCCAGCTCTAAGTGGGATGGCTGCGTGGGCATGCGCACGTACAAGCGGTGCGAAACCGTCTTTGTATAAGTAGGTAGCAAGCTCATCCATAATGTCTAGAGCTTCGCCAATTCGCGGGAAAGCGGCCTCGGAGACGCATCGTTGGTCTTGTCCCTGAGCATTCACTATAGGAGTCATAACTACTGAGTGCTGGCCGGCTCGATTCTTGTAAAGAACCTTACGCCCATAGTATGTCGCTGATCCGTAGGGTTTGGCATCTGGTGGGCGCAGCATGATGTGTCTGTGGATATAATCTAAATCTGGAGCCAGAGCCGTGCTGTTAGGCAGTCGCTGTCTAGGACCTTCGTTTTCTACCCAGTCTATTTCATTCAGGTGGTCCAAGAATTGACCTGACTTTTCTATACCCATCAGCAGAACACCAGGGCCTCCCTTGTCTTGCGCTTTCTTATGCAGACGGGTAATTTCTACTTCCATGTAATATTTGAGCCATGCGGGCATTCCAAATATGGCCAGGGGACCGTCCATAATGAAAGCCGTGTCACGGAATACTCCTAAGCTGTCGGTTCGCTCAAAGTACCGTAGAATATTCACCATCATAAGGTGTTCTATTACCTGTCTGACAGCAGTGAAGGCTTGTTCACTTGACCCATTTTCCTCAAAACGCTCGTGGGCTCTAAGGACATCTGTTTCGTAAATAGCCTCACCAAGCCCACAGATACAAACTGTCGTACCTCGTTCTGGCATGATCCATTTGCCAGGATCCTTAAGTTCACAGTCGTCAATGGGGCATGTTATTCTAGCGTCTTGGCGTTCCGCCGTTATGGCCCGCAACGTTTCCAACAGCGTTTCGTGCTCCGGGTCCAGTCTTGCTGTTTCTAATTCCTGACTGATTGTGGCTCTGAAGAATCGTTTGGACGAGTCTTCAGGCTTGTCGTGCCTTACGACGTTTCGGCCGGGCAACACGGCGCTTAATGTATCGCACTGCTCCATCTCCCGCATCTCGTTAGGGCTAGGGATATAGTTGCGAGGAATGTTCCGTATCGCCTGAAGTTTGATGACGATAGCTGCCCAGTGGAGGAGGGCTGCCTCAGCGCCGGGATAACCGTTTTGTACTCTGTGAGTCACCGATGACCCGTCAATAGCGATTACGCGTTTTATGTTGTGTAGGCCTCGCGAGGGATTCAACTGAAATGGCAACGCATGAGGTCTCTGGCCCTCGCTATGCCTGATAATGCCTCTGAACTCTTGGACACTGGGGCTTTCTATTAAACGCCAAAGGGAGTCACCTCTGGCGAATTCATTTTGGTAGGGCATTGAAGCGCTCCAGCTAACGTAGTTGCTGGTCAAAAAGGGTTGCAGCTTGAGTTCGTACCTCTGGTTCGACTCTTGAGGTTGGAGCCACAAACTTGTTGATTTGCACTGGCAAGGTGTAGGGGCTGGACAGGGTTCGGACTCTCAGGAAACCGGTCTCGTTGACCTTGGTGATGCTATCGGTAAAGTCGGAGAAATCATTGTATTTGCTCAACTGCCGCGTTTCATCGGTGTTGTTGAGGTGTGCAATGAACCAGTTTTCAGTATTCTTGAGAATGTTTGTCTGAATTGTGGATGGCTCCTGGGTGGAATAAACTAGGCCGATGTTAAACTTTGCGCCCTCTTTTGCGACCCGCGCCCAGATATTTGTGGTGTCGACCTCGCTGCCTTTGGGAAGCAGAGTGTGTGCCTCCTCGACATAAATGATGACTGGAGGTGGTCTTTTAAATCCGCCGGTAGCCTTGTCAGGTTCCGGACTTACAAAGGCTCTTTGCTGTGCGGCGAAAATTCCTTGCATGATTCGAGTGGCGGCTTGTTCGTTCATTTCGGGGTCACCCAGCGCCTGGTCAAATATCACCAACTTGCCGGCACGGATATGATTGATGATGTCTTCGGCATAATCGGTGGCAGAATCCAAGCTGTGCCATTGACGGGTTTTCTGGATGATAGCCAAGCCGCGAGTGTTCTCGAAGATGCGCAACAAGCCCAGGAAACGGTCGTCGGACCAGTTGCGATCTTTTTTATGTTCGCTGTCAACCTTTTTGAAGGCGTTGCTGCCAACCCATTCAGAAAATGCTCGGCAGAAGTTCTGCGCCATATCCCATGGCATTCTGTTCTTATTTCCCTCGCCTCCCATATATCCAACGTATTTGCTCATTTCCTGCTCATCCCGCATTGCATTGCGGATTTGGTCGTTGAACAGCCCTTCGGTACTGAGTTCAGTGTCGGAGTGTTCAAATCCAGCAGCAGCCAGTACTGACTTGTAAACGAACAGAGCGCGGCGGTATCGAGTACTTACACCATAGTCGTCGGCGTCCGGGGGAGCCGTGATGTCAGCATTGATGAAACTTTGGACGTAACCGCTCGACTCTTCCCGCAAAGCTTGATTTATGATCTGTTTGCCTTGGTAGAGACTGTGAAGCGATTCATCCAGTTCTTGTTTGCCCGGATTCTTGCTGCGAGGCATTTCGTCGCCAAAAAAGTTAAATCTGGTGATTTTGCGGTCGGGGTCATATGGGTGAGGGTGCAGCCCATAGGTTACGACATCATCGGCAAGATCGTCGTCGATGTTCGCTACGTGCCTCAGACATCCTTGGTCTTGCGGATTCTCGTTGGCATACTCACCGTTAGGGTCGAAAATGAGTTGTCCAACTTTTTGCCCTTTATCGGAAGTGCGCAATTGAAATACGGCGTTGACAATAGTTTTGGTCGTGTTTGATTTACCAGTGCGGGTCATGCCGAACAAGGCGGTTCTTTGGGCCAGGAGGTCTTCGGTTGTTATATATACAGGCACGGCTTCGGCGGCTTCAAAGTTTCGCACGGAGGCGGCATAGCGCAACTTACCGATTGTCACCGGCCCTGAATCAGCGGTCGTGTCTTCATCAGCGTTCATGTCTTCCCACCTGGGGAAATTTACGATTAGTTCCAACGCTTGCCCGGCCGGCTTATAAGCCTTCATCCCCTGGCCCGAGTAAAAATTGTCGATGTCGCCACCAAATTCTAGTTGCCATACTCGTGTTTCTGGGTTGATGTTCATGCGGAAAGTACCCAGAATGCGGCAGTGCGCTCCGGCATAACGCATCTGGTCGAGGGTAAATTGGTCTGTTTTGCCGCCTTCGTCCCAATTGTCGGGAGTCTGAGTTGCTCTTTGTCCTGCCTCAAGTCGGGCTTGCTTCATCTCTACTTCATTTGGTAGAGCGCTGGCCCGGAGAGCACGCAACAGGATCAGAGACGTTTGGGCATCGCTGAGATCAAAGGCGTCGTCGTCGGGCTTTATCCTTGTGGCAAGCAACAGGCAGCCATGGGGCACGCCGCCAACATCCTGTCTTAGTCTGTCGTGAATCAGCACTTCCGCGGTATCATAGTCCATGCTAATCAGGTCGCCAACGCATCGATCTGGTTGAATGAGGTTAACCAACTCTTGAACCGCTTTGGTGGTCTGTTGGTCGGCTCTTTCTTTGGCGTGGTCTGATTTTACGTTTCTCAATACACCGGTATCGAAACCGTTTGCGCTGGTTGAACTTTGTATTGTGGCCATTTTGTTTCCTCCTGCTAGCGGTCCCATTATTGCCTAGATTGTACTACGCTCTTTGGCTCTGAGGAATTGGGGGGATTCGAACGCGCATAGTAGGCAGACCTAATGTAGATCCCAAATGAGGCCGAGAACTCGAAAATAGCGAAAGAGCGGGGGAGACGCCAACGATTCTAAGGTGCAGGCCGTGCGACAAGTCTTGGTATCAAATTGAACTTACATTAGATGCCGAAGCCCGCCAGATTCTTTTTCAAAACATTGGCAGTTGTTCAATGTCTATTCGACAACGATTGAACCCACTCATCTATCGAAACCCCTTTGCCCCATAGATCCAAAGAAACACCGTAACGAAGCATCTGCTCATTACGCAAGTGAACGGGATTTCCGATATCCGAAAATTCGATTACTCCTTTGTATATTTCCTCAAAATCGCCCCCTATATTGGTGATAACTCTAGCATAGGACAATACGTCGTTAGGGTGCCAGACCTCTTTGATTCTCTGACCATAAAGGTCGACGACACAGAGAACAAACCGCCCGGGATTATCGCAAGCAAATTGGGCTTGGGCCGGCGTCAAGCGAACATCCCGCGTTGTCGTCGCCTTCACCTCCAAGAAATAGCTTCCTACCTTAAAGGGGAACGAGGCGCCATCGGGGAAGACTTCGTAATCGGGGAAGACTTCGTAATCGTACCCATGGTCTACTAGTTCTACGCTGAGACCGAGTGCCTCTACTGCTTTCTTCACTGCCTCCTGTACAGCGTGACCGAAAGCGTTATTGCGTTCTCTTACCTCCTTTTGATGCCTCTTCTTCTCAAGCTCTTGACGGATGTCGCAGATCTCTTCGGCCCCGGCCTCCGACAGGATTTTGGCAATTTCAGGGCTTGCGATTGTCGCTTTCACAACGTCCAAATTTGCAACCGCCGACTTTACCAACTCTGGGTCTTGAAGGAGTTGAACCAAATTACTCTCAACATCGGGTTCCATGTTTTCAAGCATCAGAGTAAGTTGTCGAAACTCGAATACGCGATGCAACAGCTCAATTCCCCGTGGGTTGTTCCGCAACCAAGATGAATCGAGAAACGGCCGCAGGCTTGCCTCGTTTGCCGAACTTTGCCCGACAACGTTCTCCTCTTCACCGAAAACTGGCAACCAGGAGTGTACCTTAAGTTCAAAAGGCCACGTCGAGTTATGGGTATGGAATGGCGGACGGGCCTTACCGTCAACAGGGGGGAGCGTGGTTAGCCAGGTCTCATGCCAATCTTCATCTTCTTTCGCAGCTACATTGACAACGAAGTCTAGGAGAAGCTTTGCGAGTCTAGCATCATTACCGCATCGAGGTACTAGCTCATTGGCAAGAAACGCAATCTGACCGAATTCGTGAGTCCTATAACGGACTCTGAGCACCGGACAGCCAGGCGCAATTTCCTTTAGCAATCGCCCGTCAATCGCTGACGCCCTTCGACTCTTGCCCAAGGGGCATGGTATTACCAAGTTCTTTTCGATGAGGGACTCAAGAGCCGTTCTGAGTTCTGCATCGTCCACGTATCTATCCGATAGGAGACGATTCTCGGTGTATAGGTCTTTGTAGGGTCTGGCAGATTCAGGCCAGTACGATACGGGGGCAAGGATTTGTAGATTGTTCGAAAGACGCACGATACTATCCTCAGCATTCAACAGAGGACACCTTCTCATGTGACTGGTATCGTAGTCTTCCCTCACCAGGAATGATACTAGTCGAGCTGATGCATGCAGAGCCGGCCGACTGGTTGACTGTGCAAGAGACTCATCATCTGGCAGCCGCGCATCCAACTCTCCAAGAATAGCCTCCACTGCCTCCGATTGAGAGTACGGCTGTCCAAGGATCTCTTCGGCGAGAGTTTTCGCCGCTTCGTACCCGGATAAGTTCAAAGCTGCTGCAAATCGGTCGTGTAAGAGTTTGGACCGAAGATCGATGGCTACTGTGTCGGCAATTTCCTTAACCTGTTCTGATATACCGTCATCTAAGCGGAGGTCCCTCGCATGACGCAATTGAGAATGCTGGTCCGGTACAAGTCCGTTGAGAAACGGTATAGGGGTAATATGCTTAGGGAGGTCGGAGACGAGCAAGAATAGGTCAGCAAGCCATTTGAATGGATTTCCACTTATGGGCAGATCTACAATTGATAGACAACCTTTCTTGACCCACTCGGTCAACTCCTTAAGACCTAATCGGTTGATCGGTAAGCCAATGCCAGACCACTGACGAGCTATTGTCTCCCAGTCTTGAGCAACCGTTCTGTCAGGCAAATGGATGTTCGTAATTCGAAGAGCAAGGCTGGATAGGCGGTCGTAATCAATCGGCTGTTGTTCAGTCACGTCGGTAGCGGGAACCCAAAAAGAGACGAACTCATTGTCTTTGGACAGCGCCGGCAAAGGCCCGGCTTCCGTGGCTATGATTGGCTTCGAGGCTGTTGCTTCAGCAGCTTCTACGATGACTGGCTTCCACCACGTCGATTCTTCCTCGGCGGCATTTTCTCCCCCAAGTGTCTGCTCCGGCATGTCTATATGAGCGAGTCTATGGGCATTCCCCCAACCGGAACGCACGGCATACTCGACCAGCGCGGGAAACGCGGACAAGGCCCCTTTTATGAGTTCCCTATCGTGGTCGTCCATGCTAATGCCGTCTCGCTCCGGTTTGGGATTGAATCTGCTATCGAACACGATATTGAAAGGTAAAGATCCTGTTTCGGTAATGGGGAACTGGACGAATATCTTTGGCAACCCAGATTCGGGCAATATAACGATATCTTCACCCTCATCATTTTGTTCCAAGATCACTAACAAGCCAGTGGGTATGGGATTGCCCTCATCGTTGCCGTCCAAGGCAATTCTCACATTTGTGAAGATGTTAATAGCCTTAAAGCGTCGGCTGGCCGCACCGTCGAAAGCCGAAACAATTACTCTATTAGTCGAAAAGCCGTCAATGTTCTCTAGAGCTTTTTCCTGAGAAGACCGGCGCCGAAATATCGTAGTTCCATGGGGACGACTAACTCGGATTGCTCCGAGCTTGTGGCAGGTCGAAAATAGATAAGGGATGGTCTGCTCCAAACGATCCAATCCCCTCTCAACGATGGCGGAGTTAGCGTTGTAATAAGTAAAGGAAGCAGTGGGTCTACCGGTTACATCAGAAACAGGCTGCGCGGCAACAAACGCGTCGTCGGTATCCTTAATGTTCTTCAAAATTGCAGCTTCGTCCGCTGGGCGATTAAGCTTAATACAGAATACTTCTAACTGGCCGTCCGCCGTTTGGAGGATTCCATCCACGTCAACGCGCGTCGATATGGCATGCGTTACTAGAAATCCTGTGCCGAATCGCCCTGTTGTGTTGCCTCCATCGAATTCCTTACTAGAACCACCGGACAATAACGCTTTCAGTTCTGGGATGCTGAATATCCTCCCGTTATGGGATACAATCAAGTCATTATTCAGATATGCAAATTCAATCTCTACGAGGTCTTCTCCATCTCGCGCCCCGAAATCGTGGGCGTTCTGAACCAGCTCGAAAGGCCACCGAACTCCGGCAGAATGGGGATCCTTTAGGGCCGCCTCAACCCTTTGCAGGATGCGGCGTGCATCGTTTTGGTGTGCCTGCTCCCTATCGACGGTGCGGGCTTCGTCTAGCGCGTTCTTGCTCATAATTATCCTTTGCTAAGAGGTAACCCTTCTGGCTATCCATGTAAACCGGCCTGAACTCTAATGTGAATTCAATTTGAGACCAAGACCTTCTGTGTTTCGTGAGAGCGAGCAAGACTCCTGTCTTCCAATTGCGAGGCTTGTGCAAAGAGTCTTTGTATCGAAGAAAATCCCTCTTGAGTTGAGGATTTATTTGGTCTTGGTTGGAAACGCGTACAGCGAACTGATCGGCACCCGGCGCCCTTCATCGGCCGCCGAGTGGTAGGCCGCATCCAGAAGCTCGACCGTGTGCCAGCCGACCTCCGCCGGCGATCGGTTCGGCGCGCCGCGCACGACGACGTCGACAAGGTTGTTCGCCGGCGCCGACGACAGATAACTCTGCTCCTCCGTCATGGGCGGCAACTCCTCCACAGTCCCGTCTGCATAGTAAATTGTACAGCGCTTGTGGATAATATCGGCGTTGATCCACCCCCGGTCACAGTAGATCTGCACCACCATCTCCTGCTCCGGGCCGCCGGCATGCAGCGTGCCGGAACTGCCGACACTGGCCAGGGCGCCGTTGTCCATCTGCGCGATCATCGCGTCAACCACATCCACCCGTGTATCGAGATTTTCCATCAGCGCCAGCACGCTGACCGGCCTCAGTCCGGTCATATGCAGCATCAGCCCCACCGAATGCGTCGCCTGCAGATGACCCTGGCCGCCGCCCGAGCGCTCCGGATCGCTGTAGACATCGCCGGGTCCGGTAACCGGGTAGGCGTACAGGTTATCGTGGACGCTGTCATCGCCCCGGTACAGCGAAATGACGCTGGAGGCGAACATGTTGTTGATATAACGGATCCTGCCCAGACGCCCCGAGGCGATCACCTCCTTGACCCGCAGCACATGGGGGTTGTAGTTCCACGGGTAGCCGATGATCAGCTGGCATCCGCGCTCGCGGCTGAGTTCGGTCAGATGGCGGGCGTGTGCCGCGAACAGCGTCATCGGCTTTTCGAGGACCACGTGCAGACCCTGCTCAAGGCAGGCGCGCGCGGCCTCGTAATGGGCGGCGTGCCAGACCGCGATCACGACGCCGTCCAGCCGCTCCTGCGCCAGCATCTCGTGAATATCGGTATAGGTCCGTTCCACGCCGAAATGCCGGGCCGCTTTGTCCAGTATATCGGCGCGGACGTCGGCCAGGGCGACGAGGTCGGCGTTCGGATTGGCCTGCAGCGCGGGAATATGGGCGGTCGTGGACCACCATCCGGTTCCGATAACGGCGATTCGGGCTGTGTCGGGCATGGGAGTCTTTCCAGTTCTTAGTTTTCAGCCTTTAGCGGCTGCGTTCGATTTGGAACACGAGTGAAAAATGGCTAGCGACCTTCGCTATTCACTAGCCGCCAGCAGGCGTCTGATCTCATCCCGCATCCTGATCGTCTCGGTCATCACATCTACCTGGTCACAGTCCATCCACGGATCGTGTTCATACTCCAGCGTCAGGTAGCCGCTGTAGCCCGCGGCCTCAAGCAGCTCGACCACGGCGGGGAAGTCGATCACCCCGTCATCCCAGCGCGCCTGCAGCTTGTCGCGGCAAGCTTGCCGTAGATGGACATGGCCGGCGTAGGGGGCGAGGGGATCCACGTCTGCCGGCTCATAACCCTGCGCCACAAAGTGGGAATAATCCAGCACGATTTTGAGCGCGGGATTCCTCTGCAGAAATGTCAACGTATCGAATGGACTTTCCAGCACCGACTCAACGTGCGGCTCAAACAGGAAAGTCACATTCTCGGCCGCGGCCAGCGCCGCCAGTTCGTTCATCGCCGCTGCCGACAGCGCCACCGCCTCTTCGTGGGTGATGTCCGCCTGGTCAATGCCCGGCAGCACCAGCACCGACGGAATACCTGCGGCTTTGCAGAACTGGAGTACGCGCTTTGAACGTTTCCCGGTTGGCGGCGCGTACGCTTTCATCGACAGAATTGACAGGCCTGTCGTCGAATCCATCCCCGAAGATGTAGAGCAGATTGCTGAGCGGGAGGCCGGCCTCTGTCACGCGGCGGGCTTGCCCCTCTGGATCGCGTTCGATCTCGCGCGAATCGAGCAACGCGCCAGGCGCGGCGATTAGGTCCATCGCCTGCACCCCCAGCGCCTGCAATATTGCGGCCGATTCCGATAAACTGGCACCCACGTAGGCCCAGGCCGCGCCGGCGAGTTTAAGGGTGGTCATGATTGGCTCCAGATCATCTTGTAAGCAGGAAGCGGGCCGCTCGCTTGTCATTGACGGCGGATACCAGAACGGCCTGTTGCTGCCGGTGGAACGTATGCTGTCGTAAACAGGCGTGGAATCGAGGGAATGGCGGCGAGAGCGGTCAGGCGGTTTGAATTTGCTCGATGGCGGCAAGGAGATTGTCCCGGCTTTGTCGTGAACCGACCTTCAACGTCTCCAACGTGCTGTCAACTTTACGCTCGTACTCGACCGCCCAGACGCCGTCGAACGAATCGAGCAGCGTGCGGATGATCGGCGGCCAGTCGATGTCGCCCTCTCCAAATGCGCGATACTCCACACCGGAGGCCAGACGGGCAACATCTTTCCAGTGTGTATAGACCACCCTGTCCTGGATTGCGAGCAGGGCTTCGTAGGGATCTTCACCACCATAGGCATAGTTGGCCGGATCGTAAGTAACGCCCACCGATTTGTAAGGAACCATATCCAGCAGCCGTTTGAGCCGCGCGCCTGTGGCCGATGTGCCTCCGTGATTCTCAATCGCCAATGACACATTTTTCGCCTGAGCGTAGCTGCCGAGCCGGTTGAAGGCCGCGCTGAGCGTCTCGTACAGGGCGTCCGTCACCCGCTCTGCCGGCAGCACATAGTGTTTGGAGTGTGTAAAGTCATGCTCGGTGAAGACCCGCACCACACGCGCGTCGAGCGCGTCAGCATGGTCGATCACCTTAGTCAGTTCGTCGCAGCGATCTTCGGCCACATCCCCGTACAGCCCGACCACCGCCCCGCCGCCGAGAGCGGCGATTTTGACCCCGGCATTCGCCGCCATGCGCCGCACGGCGTCCAACTCCTGGGGGGTGGCATCGACTGCGATCTTGTTGCGGGACTCCTCTTCAAGCCAGCCGCAGTCGATTTCGACCAACGTCAGTCCGATTTCACGCGAGGCCGCGAAGAACTCGGGTACGGTGTACTCGCGAAAGCCATACGATGCGTTGCCCAACGCGATCCTGGTAGACATCAGAACGCCCTCCTGGCATGGTTCGACGACAACGAACGGTCGGATGAGATACGGGGCTGCTCTCCCCTTTCGGCGGCCTTCAGGTGCGAAGATGCTGTTGTTCGCCGGCTTGGCTCACCTGTAGATTACGCCAGCGGCCAGTGACGCCCTGGCCAAAAATCGTTTGCCTGTACTCCGGGTCCAGACCAGGCAAGAAGCCGCCGCGACCATCCGGAAGATCGTCCAGCAGTGTGAAGATCGCCATATTCACCGAAAAGCGAATCGGCTTGATCACCGGCGCTGCCGGCGGGTCGACCGTCGCTACCCACTCTATCTGATGGACTAGCTCCCCGTCCACGTACCACTCGGCGCGATCAGGGCCGGGCGTCAGCACGCTGTCCTCGCCGGGATCGTAGCGGATCTCGTAGCGATGCCAGGATCCCGGCTCGATTTCCAAGTCGGTCAGCGCCGGATCCGCCATCGGCAGGACGGAGCCGACGCCGCCTGGCGCCGTAACGACGAACAGCTCGCGCAACGCCATGACGCGGCGATTAGATATTTCGAAGTTGATGACCATACCGGTCGAATCGTCGATCAGGGCGATGGCGGCGCACCCTAAACGGGGGTCGTCCGGGTCGGCCGCGAAGGGATTGCCCTCCGTTCCATGCACATCGACGGCCATGTCCACCGCCACAGAAAGACCGTTGCCAGTGGCAAAACGTCGGTCGGCGGTGACAATCGCCTTGACATGGTCAAGAGGATTGTCGAATGCGATCGTAAAACGCGGGATATCAATTTTGAATTCGGGTCGCTCACGGGTCGGAGTGGTGAGCGTTGCCGCCGGATCCAGGGCCGTGAAATCGCCCGCCTGCAAGACATGCCAGCCTGCGCCGATTATGGGCGAGCCCGCTGTCCAGTCATCGAAATCACGCCCGTCCCCGGCCAGGAGATTGGGAGGGGCGGGCAGACCGCGCCATACATCCACCGTGCGCGGCTCGTTCGGCCAGTCCAGCGGCACGTATCTCTCCTCGTCCCAGATTTGGTCCAGTTCCGTCGTCAGTTCGATGACATTGCCGGCGGGATCGGGCACATAGATGAAGATATTATGGCCGGGACCGTGCCGGCTTGGCCCGTAGATGATGGGCACGTCGTTGCGCCAGAGATGATCGCACATGCGCTTTACATCGTTCCAGCCGGCCAGGTCGTAGGCATAGTGGTTCACCTTGGCGTGCCCGGCATTGAGGAGCGCGATCCCGTGATGATCCTGGTTGCAGCGCAGCCATATCACGGCATCTTCGGCAGTATCCGACACGCGAAAGCCAAGCGCGTCGGTATAGAAAGCCGCCGCGCGCTTGAGTTCGATGCTTTGCAGCGTGATATGGCCGAACCTGAGCGGGCGGATTTCACGCGGCTGGAGGGGCTGATCGAGGCTCCTCATGCCTTCATAAAGCTCGATCCGGTTCCCGTCGACGTCCAAATAGCAAAGGGCTTCGCCGTGGCCCGGCTCAGCGTACGTCCTCTCGTGCGGATGGAAGCCGCGCTGCGCCAGGGCGTTCCGGGCGGCTTCCAGCGCATCGCCGTCCGTGACTTCCAAGCCCAGATGGTGCAGCTTTCTCTCCTCGCCCGGATAGATGGCCAGGCAGTGATGTTCAGCATTGCAACGCAGGAAGACCGCGCCGCCGCCGCGCTCGGAGACTTCCAGGCCAACAATTTGTTCGTAGAAGTCGACAGTCTCCCCGACATTGGGGACGGTGATGGCGACATGGCCCATTCGCTTGATATTGATCATGAGTTGGGGGGAAGAGCGGCGCGCCACTTCTCCGTGTTCCTCCTATTGGATGCTGAGGCCGCCATCGAGCACGAGGGCATGGCCGTTCAGATAGGCTGCCTTGTCCGAACTGAGCCACAGTACAGAGTTGGCGACCTCTTGCGGTTTGATCAGCCGCTTCATCGGCAGGCTGGAGATCAGCGTCGATGCCACCTGAGCGTCACCGCGCGTGAAACGTTCGAACATGGAGGTGGCCACGACGGCGGGGCATACGGCGTTCACGCGAATGCCAGCGTCGACAAATTCGAGCGCGACCGCCCTGGTCAGCCCGATCACGCCGTGTTTGCTCGCCACATAGGAAGCCATATTGCTTTGACCCAGATGTCCGACGGTCGAAGAAGTATTGACGATCGAGCCTCCGCCTTGCTCAAGCATTGCCGGGATCTCGTGCTTCATACTCAGCCACACGCCCTTGAGATTGATGTCGATGACCCGGTCCCAATCCTCCTCGCTGCTGTCCAAAATGGATGCATTGGCCGGTTCGACGCCGGCGTTGTTGTGGGCGACATCCAACCGACCGTATTCGGCGACGGTCAGGCGAACCATCTCTTCGACCTCGCTCGACTTGGACACATCGGCCTGTACAAAGAGCGCTTCGCCGCCGGCTTCACGGATGAGGCGCACCGTCTCAAGGCCGCCCTTGCTGTCCACGTCACACGCGACAACTTTGGCCCGCGCCTGCGCGAAGGCCAGCGCCGAAGCCCGGCCAATCCCGGAACCCGCTCCCGTAACCAGTGTTACCTTATCCGCCAACGTTGCCTCTCTAAACACAAATGAAGCCTCCTCCATAAGCCGATGCTCGGCGCCTAGGCCAGAATGCCGCCATCAACGGCCATCGGGTGCCCAGTAACAAACGACGCGGCGTCGGAACAGAGCCACACGACGGCCTCGGCAATCTCCTCCGGCCTTCCCATGCGCCCGATTGGCTCCAACTCGGTAAAATTGGCAACAGCGTCCGGGTAGTCGACCGCCTGTTGTGCAACCATCGGCGTGGAAATCAGGCCGGGACAAACAGCGTTTATGCGGATGTTGGAGCGGGCATACTCCAGCGCGGCAGAGCGCGTCAACTGCACGACGCCGCCCTTGGTCGCGCTATATACGGCGAGCTCGGGCGTGCCGGTCATGCCAGCATTGGAGGCCGCGTTGACGATGACGCCCCCGCCCTGCCGCAGCATCTGCGGGATCTCGTACTTCATTGAAAGCCAGACACCCTTCAGATTGACCCGCATAATGCGGTCGAAATTCTCTTCCGTGCAGTCGGCGGTTAGGGACATATCGCCGAGGATGCCGGCATTGTTGAAGGCGCAGTCCAAACGTCCAAACACCTCCACACAGCGATCGATAGCCGCCGCCACCGAGGCCGCCTCACCTACATCGCAGGAGACGAAGACCGCCTCTCCGCCTGAGAGTTCGATCAGCCGCAGCGTCTCCTGGCCGCCGTCAATATCCACATCAGCGACGACCAGCTTGGCCCCGCGGCCAGCGAAGGCAAGGGCCGTAGCTCGGCCAATGCCGGAACCGCCGCCGGTCACAAAGGCAATCTTTCCGTCCAGACTGTTCACAGCGCTCCTTCCTTTTGTGCGAGGATTCGCATTCCCATGGCATGTCCCGCCATCGTCAATCGGCGGCAGCGACAGGCGAGTCCAGCAAGCCAAACTCCTCCAGGCGTTCAATCCATTGTTGCCGGAGCGGGCTGCCGCCGTGGTTTTCCAGCCAGTGGGCAGGATATAGTGAATCGCCCCCGGGCGATCATAATTCCCTTCCGCTATCTGCTCAATGACATCTGGTTTGCCTCAGCGGAAAACATGTGTCACATCAAACGCAAGCTCGACCAAGAGTTCACGAAGAAAAACCTTGCCGTTCTTGGTGGTCTTTCGCGGCCCTTCGCGGATCAACAACGACTGCGTAACACCAGCACATTAGTTGTTGATCAGTAAGCATGGCTTTCTCGCCAAGAAGTTGAAAAGCGTTGAACACAGCAAGATACTTCGAAGTGTAATTTGTGGCAATAGCTGCGTCAAGGCGGGAAAATGGAGCGCCCCCTGCCGCGATAGCGCCTTCTGCAATGTAAAGTATAATAGAGAACCCGATGTGTGACTTTCAATGGGCAACCAGATCGTCCAGATGTAGCGGAGGACGACCGAGTTGGAGGTTCATGAAGACACAGATAGTGTGAGAAAGCAGCTTGCGAATCAGACGGTGCAGGTAGTGCCACAGGTCATGGGCACGCGTATTGGCGATATGGTAGCGTTCGGTCAGATGTGACCCCACAGTTTCAATCAGCTTGCGCCGTTGCTTACTGAATCTGCGGAGCGGGGCCCGGAAGGCGCACTTTCATGTTTTTGCGCGGGGGTGTGAGCAGTTCAACCCCTTTCTTCTTGGCCAGTTCTTGTTGGCGAAAATCGTCGATGAACCCTTTGTCTGCCAGCAGAACGCCTAGAAAACCGTCAATCAGGTCGTTGAGCAGTTGGAGGTCATGGGGTCGGGTTGGCAGGAGTGCGTAGTGAACAATCATGCCCGTGCGTGCAATGCGCAGCCCCATCTTGAAGCCATAGTAGTGCAACTGTTTGGCCGCGCAATAGCCATAGTCGGCATCCGGTTTGAAACAGCGGTCTCGCTGACTGCGTGTGTAGACACAGACAGGCAAGGGCATTGTATCGATGGTCTGCACAGCATCATCGGCCTGACCACTGACCTGCGTGAGTCGTTGTTGTATCATCCCCTTGACCTGACACAGATTGGCTGCTTGACGCACGAAGCTGGTTCGGTCCCTGAGTTGCGGAAACCATGCTTAATAATGGGCGACGAAATAATCGAAAATCGCTTCATCCTTGTCGAGGCCCAGATACTCGCCACACACCTCAAGCGTGATTACCTCCTCATCGCTGAGCGCCGGCGCAAACCGCGTCTGCGCAGAGGGCGGTCGGCTACGATCGCTCGATACTGCTCACATACCAGACAGTAGACACTGATGTTAAAATGGTCTCGATCCATCGGTTGCTCTCCTCTCTATGAATAGTTTTTGGCCTATCTCTATTCTAAAGGAAGAGCGCCGATGGATCATCCCTTCATAAGTCGCACATTAGGTACAAAACTATAACCCGATACGTTAGACGAAGGTATTCACTGTCGCTGCCGAATCCTTTTGCGCAGCGTCGATTTTCCCATTCACCATATTCTGGAGCAACCGATTGGTGTGCAATAGGCGGCCTATTCGTGAATGCGAAATTGTCTTCTACTACGACCCAAATACGTCATCTACCTCCAACTTGAACCCCTCCAGCGAGGGCGATGTCAGTGTGTCGCCCTCTCCGAACGTGCCGATGACCTCGTAGCCGTCGTCACCCAGCAGCAGGATGGTGATGGCGTCGGCGTCACCCCTTGACCGCGCCGCCGGTCAGGCCGGCGACGACGAAGCGCTGGCCCAGGAAATATAGCACGACCGCGGGGATCGCCATGAGCAGAGCGCCGGCGCTCAACTCGCCCCAGCGATAAACATCCAGTTGGATGAAGCTGGCCAGCCCGATCGGCATGGTCTGGGCGTTGGCCGTCTCGGTCAGGATGTAGGCATAGAGGAACTCGTTCCAGGCCAGGGTGAAGGCAAAGATGGCGGCGGCGGCGATGCCGGGCGACGCCAGCGGCAGGACGATCCGCACCCAGGCCCCGACGCGCGTGCAGCCATCGATCATCGCGCACTCTTCCAGTTCGACCGGAATGTTGTGGAAGTAGCCGCGCAGCATCCAGACACAGAAGGGAACCGTGAAGCTGGAGTAGACCAGCACCAGGCCCAGTCGGCTGTCTATCAGCTTGAATGTGGCCATCACAACATAGAGGGGGATAAACAGCAGTACGGGCGGCACAAGGTAGGCGAAGAACACGGCCATTCCCAGACGTTGCCGACCAGGGAATTTCAGCCGCGCCAGGGCCAAGCCGGCGAAGACCGCTATCACGACCGACAGGAAGGTTGCGCCCAGCGAGATGGTCAGGCTGTTGAGCGTGAGCCTCTCAAACTGGAGAAAGGGTTGGGTGAACAGCCCCTTGTAGCTCATGAGCGTAGGCTCGGTCGTCCAGAAGAGGGGGATGCGCACCGCCAAGTCTTTGGGATGTTTGAAAGAGGCCAGCGCGATCCAATAGGTTGGGAACAGGACCCAGGTGAGAATGAAGATCATCCAGAGCGCGCCGGCGATCACCTTGAAGCGGCGCTCCCATTTCAGTCCAAGCGTCATGCCTCGGTCTCCTCTCTGGAAGAGATAAAGTGGTTCAACAACAACACGAGAATGACCAAAACGGGAAAGGTCAGCACGGCATAGACAGCGCCCCTGCTCAGGTTTTTGGAACCGGCCACAAAGGCCTGTTGGTAGGCGGCGATGGGCAGGGTGGTTGTCGCTTCACCAGGTCCGCCCTGGGTCAGCAGCCAGATGACGGTGAACTGGTTGAAGGTCCAGATGGTGGACAGGGTAACGGCGACCATCAGAACGGGGAAGACAGCCGGCAGCGACACGTAGAGAAAGCGATGGATGATGCCGGCGCCGTCCACTTTGGCGGCGTCATAGAGATTATCGGGGATCGGCGACAGGCCGGCCAGCAGTGTGATGGCGAAAAATGGAAAGCCTTGCCAGACGCCGACGATGATCGCCGACGGCATGGCGTATTCGGCCTTTGCCAGCCACAGGATCGGCTTTTCGATCAGATGCGCCTTGATCAGAATGTAGTTGAGGACGTTGGTTGTGTCGTTGAAAAGAAAGCGCCAGGTGACAACGGCCGTCAGCGGCGGCAGCGCCCAAGGCAGCAGGACGGCCGCGCGCGCCAGCCCCCGCCCAGGCCAGTTCTCATTCAGCACGAGCGCGGTCGCCATGCCAATACAGACCTTGATGGCGACCGAGACGACCGTGAAATAGATGGTGCGGCCCAGGGCGTGCCAGAAGTTGCCCTGCGACAGGACCGTGACATAGTTCTCCAGACCGACGAAGGGCATATCCCTGACGGCCAGGAGCTTGGTATGCAGGCTGATCCAGATGGCATAGAGGGTCGGGTAGCCGATCAGGCCGATGATGGTGGCCAGCGCGGGGATCATCAGGGCGATGCCCAGAACGGTCTCTGTGGGTAGGCGCAGGCGCGACTTGGGATCAGTCAGGCCCCGCGTTCCGCCGGGATCAGCGCGCTCTGCGCCTGCTTGCGTCATAGCGTTGTCCTAATCGGTGGCGAGTGGCCAATAGTCGGATGAGGAGAGAGTGTAGAGGAGTGAGGAGGGAGAAAACCTCCCATTCCTCACTCCTCATTTCTCGCAGTTTACTAACCGCCCAGGAAGTCCTCTCGGGCTTGCGCTACGATATCGTGCGCCTCTTTCATCGCCTCGGCCGCTGACAGACCGTCGAGGATGACGCGTGAGGTGGCCTTGCCGGCCCAGGTGCCCCACAGGCTGGTCCATGGCGCCGGCGTGGCCGGCCATGACTCGTCGCGCATGATGGGCACCACGTTTTCTACGACCTGCTTATTCCAACGATCTTCCGAGAAGTAGGGGTCTTCGTACGCGCCCATCAGAGCGGGGAAGAGATAGCTCTGGCCCATCTGCATCATCTTGATGTAGATGTCGGGCGACCACAGGTGGCGCAACACATCCTGGGCCTCATCCGGGAACTGGCTCTCTTTATTGATGCCGAAGGCCTGTCCGGCTTCGGTCTGGGTCTGCGGGCCGACCTCCGGCGTGCGCTGCGGCCAGGGGGCGACGTAGGTCTTGTCCAGCAGATCCTCGATCGGCGTATCCCCGCGCCGCACGGCGGCCAGGATGCTGCCCGGGTTCATGGCCATGGCGATCTGACCGGTGAGGTAGCCCTGGTTGTTGCCGCCGCCCTCCCAGTTGACCGCGGCCGGCGGAACGACTTCATGCACGGTGTAGAGGTCGGTGTACCATTGCAGGGCTTCGATATTTTCGGGCGAGTCCAGGGTGATGTCGCCCTCCTCGTTAAAGGCTGCGCCGCCGAAGGCCCACATCAGGGGTTGCAGGTGCATCAGGTCATCGGGCAGGCCGTAGGCGAATCCCAGACCGTACAGGTTTTCGTCGGCGTTGGTGTAGGCAAGGCCGAACGCCAGCATCTCCTCCAGGTCGCTGAAGGGCAGGGAGAAGCCGGCCTCCTCGACCAGATCCTCGCGGATGTGCATAAAGGCGGGGGCGAAGCCAATGTCGAGACAATAGCCCACGCCGTCGAGGGTGAAGTTCCGCTCAGCGGTGGGGTGCCAGCCACCAAGACCTTCGCCCACTTCATCCCAGACCTCCTGAATCGGCAGCATGCGGCCATCGCGCATGAATATCTGGGTCGCGATCTGCGGGGAGAAGATGTCGGGCAAGGTGCCGGCCTCGGCCGCGGCGGACAGCTTGGCGGCAAACTCCTGGAAGCTGCCGGGGATGGCCTGCACGTCGACAGCGAAGCCGATGGCGCGGCCGGCGTTCTGCGCTTCCTCGTTGAGGTGCAGGTTGATGTTCGGGTTGAAGAAGCGGGTGGTCCACATCCGCAACACCATCTGCTCCGCCGGAACTTCTACAGTGACGGGCTGGGTCGGTTGCGCAGGACAGGCGGCGGTCAGAAGACCTGCGCCGCCGGCGATGGCGGCGGTGCGCAGGAACTGCCGCCGGCTATGGCCCTTTGGCGCGCTTCTCTGATCATCGTTCATCTCAATCACGGAAACTTTCTCAGCCATTTTGCCTTCTCCTTGCGTTTGGCAGGTGTCTTACTCTGCACAGGGATGCTGATCGACTGAATGATTACTCTGACTGTATTGCTGTCATCTACCCTCCTTTGTCTTTTTACAAAGTTGGTCTGCCAAGGGGAGAAGGCGGCGGTCAGCCCGCCCCAAGCGGAGTCTGGCCGTGCCCAGTGCGCTGCTACGCTGGGGCATTCCCCCTTGTCCACGTCGCTTATACACCTATCTTCATCGTGCGTGCATGCGCAATATCGTTGTCCGAGACTGGGCGGATTGGGGATGACGAAACCTCGATAATCGCGGCCGTGTTCCCGTCCAAAGTTTGGAATTCTACTATGAACGCGCTTCCTCCAGGGTAAGCATGCACGATTGTTACTGCATCGGCCTCTTTAAGTCCGTCTGCTGGAATGTCTGCTGTGAGCGCGATGCAGTCCAGTTCCTTAAACATTTCGTCTCCTTAGCGGATAGGCCGTTATCAACCTGGGGATAGTACTCCCGTTTTCGACGACCCAAACGGTTCTGACAAATGGATTTCGCCCGTCAGGTGATTCAAGCCTACCAGCCACAGTATAGTGAGTACCGTTTTCGGTTTCCACAGTTTGGGCGACAGAGTGACGCACGCCGTGGTACCGGAGCGCTTCAGCCAGCGCCTTCCAGCGATCTCTGTGAAATCCAAATCTTGAGAAGAATTCGGCCTGCCATCCATCCCCATTCTACTTGCGGTGAGGGGAACGGCGCCTGAGCCGGAAAAGGGATCAAGAAAGGTCTTCGCTTCAGCCTGGCCCAGGAAGCTCTGAACCAATCCGGCGGAAAACCCTTCTTTGTATTTCATCCAACGCAGACCCGCAGCTTCCTTGTTCCCTTGGTAAGAGACCAGCTTCCTGCTCAGACTCTCCTTAACAGAGATACGGGACGCAAAGCGCTCATACAGGGACCTTCGAGCCTCTGTTGGCGCATCAACTGGATTCGCTGTGGAAATCATCTGTGTGACCCCGACCGGTTCCGACTCCGAAATGCCGCTATAGTAGGCTTTGAAATCGCGATAATGCGACTGGTGAAAATGAATTAGAATCGTCATCATTTCACTCATGCTCATACGAGGCGCCGGCCCTCGCTTCCGAGTCATGTCCAACAGCTTGGCATTCTCCCATCTCGTCAACCACTGACAGAAATCATCGACATGACAGAACAGTTTGAGTATACTCATCACTGAGCACCTTTCTTTTCTGGAGAATTTTGGTTGCAGAGCTACTTATTCTACCAGCTTGGTAAGGTGCTCACTAACTCCGAATTCAGGTTACATAGTTTCTAACAATAACATGGAAAAGCTTGCAGCCATTCTTGTTATGGTAATCTTTGCCTAAATGAAATTCAACTTATTGGAGCCAACCATAATGCGTTAGTAGAGGGCAATTTTCTTCTCTAGGGAGCCGAGTGGCTCACCAATTACCTCCTCGATGTGCTCTGGAATGGCAGGGTCATCAAAATACGATTTGAGGAAAATGCGCTTTATGCTTGGCAATCCATAGGTGTCTAGAAGAAAAGAGACAAACTGTCCGCCGATCTCATAGACAGGCTCACCTGCGGCCTCTTCGGTCCAAAAGACGTCGTTCTTGCAGAGCCGACGCAGGAATCCGGGTTTGGCCTTGCAGGTATACTCTTGCCAGAGATTATTCATTGTTTCACACCCCTTCTCAGCGTCGACTCCCAAAATGTGCTCGAAGTAAACGGCAACGCCTTCGTTCAAAAGAGAAGGCGCCTCCCCCACTTGATCAGCCCACCAAAAATGGATGACTTCATGGAGCACTCCCTCAAATACAATTGGGTCATCCCAATCCAATCCACGTGTGACCAAATGTAGGCCCGCAGAATTAACGGTTCCATAGAACATACGCGGTATATCTGGTCTGGCGAAGTCAGCCTTCGCAAGAAGGCCTGGAGCGTAAAGCCAAGTATTGACCCGGTGCTGACGTTCCTTATCTTTTATTTCTGAACCAATGTCTAATACCGCACGAACGCGCTGGTGACACTGGTCAGTCATTCTGAGAAGACTTTCCATGCTTTTGGAAGTCGGGTTTGGTAGAGCAACATCAATGAAGAACAGACTCTCGGCTGTTTCCTCAACCCGCCAGTGATGGGCGTTACGATAACTGCGTAAGTCAAGGTTTCTCAATGCTATTTCTCCGTTATGGCAGCCCCCCATTTACTAGATCGTGAAATGGGAAAAACAAGGTGCATCCAGACGGAAACAGTAGGCACAGAGGAGTGAGCGTAGTCGTGACATCACCACCTGTCAGTTAGATTTATAGTTAAATCGTTTGTTTGCAGTTCAAAAACTACCCCAAATTAACAAAGCACTCGACAAGGGGAAGAATTAGAATTACAGGAGTAATCAAGCGGTCGGAAAATCACCTGTTGGTTAAGGTTATAGGTAAATCTTTTGATTATCAATCAAAAGTTACCATAGTTTAATAAAGGACCGAGCCCTGCACGAAGCACACGCTGTCAGTCGTCCCCACCATCAGCCAATCTGCCAGTGGAACACCTCCGGCCACCCATCAGGATAAGCGTCGTACGGATCGTAGTCATCCCCGCTATCGTCCTCCATGATCGGCGCCATGTACTCCTCCCAGCGCACCGACTCGGGGCTTTCAGCCAGGATACGGACTGCCTCGGCGTAATTCTCCGCCTCCATGTACAGGAACAGCTGCCGCTCGGCCATGAAGATGCTCATGCTGCGTACGCCCGCCTGCTCCAGGTCGGCCAGCACAGCAGGCCAGACCTCCCGGTGGCGCCGCCGGTACTCTTCCTCCTCCCCCTCCTTGACGTGCATGACAAAAGCAACCCGTTCCATCGGTAACCCCTGTTTTCAGTGGTCAGAAACATCAACAGCCAATGCGACTTCACACCTCCATGCCGGGCACCGGGATCGTACTCAACATCCCGCCGTCGACGTCTAGCGCCGACCCGGTCAGGAAAGCGGCTTCGTCGGAGATGAAGAAGAGCACAGCATTCACGATATCCTGCACGGTCGGGTTGCGCTGCAAGGGAATGTCGGCGGCCGTGGCTGCCAGGATCTCCTGCGGCTGCATGCCCGTGGCCTCCGTCTTTAGGTCGAGAATCGCCTGTCCCATCCCGGTTCCCGATACGCCGACCGGGCAGACGCAGTTGACCGTAACCTGGCGCGGCGCCAGTTCGCCCGCCAGCACCTTGGTCAGGCCAACAACCCCGAACTTGGCCGCACAGTAGTGGGCCAACAGCGGGAACCCCACCTTGGCCGCGTCGGAACCGATGTTGACGATGCGGCCGCGGCCGCTGGCGCACAACATCGCCGCGGCTGCCTGGCAGCAGAGAAAGGTGCCCTTAAGGTCTACATCGAGCACCCAGTCCCACTCAGCCTCGCTGATCTTCTCCAGCGGGTTGAAGGCGATGACACCGGCCGAGTTGACCAGCGTGTCAAGGCCGCCGAAACGTTCCTCGCAGGCCGCCACCGCGGCCGCGGCCGACTTCGGCGACGTCACATCCAGCTCGATGGCCAGCAGATTGTCGCTGTCCAGGCCGTGTTCAGCATCTTGCAGTCGTTCAGGATCGATATCCCCAATCGCGACCTGCGCGTCGCGTGCCAGCATGGCCTCCGCGATTCCCAGCCCGAATCCGCTCGCCCCACCGGTGATCAGCGCCCGGCGCGGGTTAGTCTGACTATTTGACACGGTCTCCCCTCCTCAAAACGATCGGCAGCCTCCGAGCAGCGTAGGCAAATTGCTGGTTGCTAATCACCATCTCCTACCCACTGCCGTTCTCACTCAAACGAGTACTTGCGCACGATCTCTTCGCGCACGTGGACACCCAGCCCAGGCGTGTCGCGCACGGCCAGATAACCCCCCTCCTGCACCCAGGGATCGCTGACCAGCTCATGCTGCATCGGCGACTCATGTGGCTTGAGGTCCATGCTGACGCCGTGGTCGGAAATGGCCAGCAGATGGACGCTGGCCGCGGTATTGAGCGCGCTGCTCCACGTGTGCAGGCTGAACTGCAGATTCTCTACCTCCAGCAACCGGATCACCTCGCGAGAGCCGGTGATGCCGTGGCTGCGGCCCGGGTCGATCTGGACCACATCCACGCCGCCGCTGCGGATCAGACGCCCGTAGCTCTCGACATCCCACTCATCCTCACCGGTCCCGATCGGCGTCGCCACCGCGGCCCGCAGCCGAGCATGCCCCTCCAGGTCACGCGGCAGGAGCGGCTGCTCAATCCAGCGCAGGCGGTACGGCTCCAGCTGGCGGAAGCGCTGGATCGCCGTCGGCACGTCCCACAGATTGCGCGCGCCGGGCGTATCCACGATCAGCTCGCGGTCATCGCCGATCACCTCGCGGATGCGGCGCACGTACTCGATATCGCGCGCGGCGTCCTGCCCGAAGACCGCGTCCGGATGCATGCCCCAACCCGCCTTGACGTAATGGTAGCCCTGCTCCACCATCCAACGGAATTCGTTCAACGTCCAGTCCAGGTCTTCCATGTCGAAGATGAACGAGGCCATCGCCACCACCTTGTCATGCAACTTGCCCCCCAAAAGCTGGCAGACCGGCAGCCCCAACGCCTTGCCCTTCAGATCCCACAGCGCCATATCGATCGCGCTCACGCCAAAGGCCGCAATCCCTTCCGGGCCATACCACCAGACATGGGCCAGCATCTTATGCCAGGCGCGCTCCACATCAAGTGCGTCCTCGCCGATCAGCAGCGGCGCCAGCCCCTGCTCTATGATCAGCTTCGTCGCCAGCGCAGCCTCGCGAAACTGGGAGATACACTCGCCCCAACCGACCGCGCCGTCATCTGCCTCAACCCGCGCCAGGGTGATGTAGCGCTCAATGCCCTTATAGTGGGGTTCCGGATACGCGAGCGCGAATGCTTGAACTCTGCGAATTTTCATGGCTCTTCCCTTGTGGATTTATCGAGTTTGAGGCTTTAGTCCTCGGCAACAAGGCGGAAACGTGGGAACGCGGCGTCACCAAAAGCGGAACCACACAGCCGCAACTGAATCGCAAACCTGTACGTGGGGAGCAAAGACGTTCCTTCTCTCCTCATGATAGTCATATGGGCGGTCGGGCCTTCGGCCCTCCCTTGTGCAGGGGCTGCGCCCCCGCAACGCCCCCCTACAAAACCATGCCTCACCGACCGTGTGCCTTCTTCGCAACCTGTCGGCTGGCGAGCATGGCGGCGGCTGTACACCAGTTGCGTCACCAAGAGCCTGAATGGTTCCAAGGATGACTGGCTGGTCAAGTACTGTGGCTTAGTAGTTACCTAAAAACTAGAAACTGACCACGAAAAACCGCAGTCAAAAACTGCCCTCAACCACCGGCTTGGCGGTCAGCGTTGCCCGCATCGGGAAACTGACCGTAACCGGGCCAAGCAGCCCCGAAACCGTCTGCCCCGCAAAGACAAACTCGGACTCATAAGGTCCCGTGCTGAAATAGTTCGCCAACGTATTGTAGACGATCACTTCCAACTCGTTGTCACCCTCGCGCACCTGGTCTGTGATATAAAAGCGGTAGGGACGCGCCAACTTGACGCCCACACTCTGCCCGTTGACAGTCACCTCCGCCGTCGTATTCACCGCGCCCAGATCGAGAACCACCTCCCCCTGCAACTGCTCAGACGTCAGGGTGAATCTCTTCTTGTAAACGGCGCCGCCGGAGTAATTCTCCAACGCGTACTGGCTCCAGTCGCCCAACGGCAGCGACGCCTCAGCGCATTCGAAGCGAACTGGCTGGCGGATGGCCGCACCTGCATAAACACCGGCCTTTTGTTCAATGCGCAGCGCCACCTGGGAGATATCCGCCACTGGACCATCCAGCCGGATCTGTCCATCCCGGACTGCCGCTTCTACGCCGTCGACCCATACTTGAACGCCCTCGGCATCCACATCCAGATGCAGCGTATGCGTTCCCGCCGGCGCCTCGCACCTGTACCAGCCGACCCGTTTCTCTTTGTGCGGCGCGATTTCATAGACCAGGTCGGACGGCTCGGCGAACCAGGTCAGCCGCGCCGCCGCACGGTCTCGCACCGGTGTCGTCGACGGCGCCAGCAGGGCTGCATACGCCCGCAACGGCTGACCGGGCGGCTGCACGCAAGCGAGCAGGAGCAGGTTCAACCCCTCCTGCAGCACGACCTCTATCGCTTCCGGAACCGGCTCCCCGGATTGGTCCGGCAGCAGAGCTTCCCCGTTCAACCACGCCTGCTCGACCTGCCCGCTGTCGGCCCCCAAATGCAGGACCCAGCGCCCAGCCCGCGGCGCCCGCACATGCGTGTACAGATAGCGCACGCGCTCTTCATGCTCGTCGGCAATGTCGAAACACAGGAATGAATCCCCGACCCCTTGGCTGCCGCCCCATACGTCGGTGCCCGGCTGCCCGAATTCCTGCGAATAACAGACCGTCTCCCAGTCCATTCCACCGGCGTCCAGCGCATCTGCGTCCCCGGCCATCAGAGCCGCCAGCTCCGGCGGGACCTGCCCGCGCTTGAATGGGCCGCTGGCCCGCCAGTAGGGGCCGAAGCTATAGGTGAAAACGGGCCAGCTGCCATCGTCATAGTCGCGGCTGTGCCAGCCCTGCACAACGTCCGCCGTCTCCTCCTCCCGGTAGCGGAACTGTCGCGCCTCCGCGCCGATCCGCTCGTCGCTTGCCGGCTCGCGGAAATCGCCCCAGCGGTTGTCCATCGTCGGCATCAACCGGAACGACCAGTCGCCTGTCAGGTGCAGGGGAGCCGCCGCCGGCCCGAACCGGGCCTGCGCGCCGTAGTCGCGCCCTTCATGGCGCACGCGCACCGACTTGAGGCCCCCGTCTCCGACAGTACCCTGCACCGCAACGCTATCGCCCGACGCTTCCACATGCGTGATCGCCCCCAGATTGTCCGCCGTCACAGCCGGTCTATCCCCAGGCGGGCGCATCACCAGAACGATGCCCTGGTTGGCCTCCATCGTCAGCCGCACCGTCGTCCTGTCATCGGTGCAGCAGAAGCGGTGGTGGGGCAACACCTCGCCGCTCCAGCAGTCCCAGATCTCCGGTTCGCCGCGCACGCGCAAGGTAAACGTCAGCTCTCTCCGCTTCGATTCGACATTGTAGAGGAAGTAGATGTCAAGCTCGCCTGCTTTCTGATGCGTGTGGAAGACCTTCTTCTCTGAAGCGACCACATCGCGGTCGATCGCGGCTGCGATCGTGACCGCGACATCAACGCCCCGCTGCTCCGCATGGGGCGTGCGCATCGTGTCCTGGCTGGGCAGGAAGATGCCTTGGCCGCCCTGCTCGTTGCTCCGCCGGTAAATGCTGTCCCCAGCCTGGGTATGCGCCTCTGAGCGATGGGCGGCCGTCTCGCTGGAAGCGATGCCAAAGATATGCTGCAACAGCGCGCACACTTCAGGATCATCGCGCCCTTGCTCCTGTGACGCACCGGGCAGCCGTCGGTAAGCCACTACCGTGCCGCCCCCGTCAAAGAACTCTTTGAGCTTTGTCAGCGTCTGACCCCGGATCGTCGTCATCGGCGGCAGCAGTACCGCCCGGAACTGTATACCTGCTATCTCCAGCGTCCCGTCGCGCACAACGGCCTGGCTGAGAAGGTTGTCGTCAACGAAATCGAAATCAATCCCCTTCTCATAGATCTGGCGGGCGAGCGCAAAGGTGGACATCGCGCATTCGTCGGCCGCACTCGTGAACGAGTCCCCCCGCAACCAGTTGGCGTGTACAGTCGTCAGCGGGTAGAGCAACGCCACATCCGCCGCGTGCGTTCCCTGGCTCATCACCGCGCTCAAGCGCGACACATAGTCCACAAAGGTCTGCCAGTGCTCCCAGTAGGGCTGGCGCCAGTGAATCGACGGCGGCACCCACTCATACCAGCCGCCCAGCGTGTTGTACAGCCCCCCGTGCTGATTGTACAGATTCAGCCCATACGCATAGTTCTCATTCGTCCAGGCAACGTTCTGCTCCTGCGACATGCCCCAGCCCGACCCCCAGTAGACGCACATCGAAGCCCGCTCCCGCTCGTAAATGTGCAGGATCGAGCTGGACAGCTTGGCGTCGATGAAACAGCGCTGGCCGGGCAGGCTGGCCTCGGGATCCTCGTTGCCGGTGACGTGGAACCAGCGCATCAGGCGGAAAAAATCGCCGTAATGCCATGTCTGCCCCAGCATATCCTGCCGTCCCCAGGTCGCGATCGTGCCGTAGCGCATGCCCCGCTCTTCGTGCCACGCGTACAGCGGCTTGTAGAAGTTCTCCTCCAGCGCGGCGGACATCACCTCGTAGTAGTCGCAGCGGATCTTGTCGGTGAAATCGCCGATGTCGTGGAAGAGGCCGACCAGCCAGGGCGCGGGGTCATAACCCTTCTCTGCCTTGAACCGCTCTACCAGCTCCGGCGCGTAGAGGATATTGCCCTTGAGCACATAAATCTCGTCCTGCCCGTAGAGGGAAAGCGTGCCGGGTATAAATTCGCGCAGCCGCTCTTCGTGTTCCTGCCAATACACTTCGAGCCAGCGGGCCGCGACATGGGGATTGAGGTAATCTAGATCGTGCGGCTGGCTGGCGACAACCATCAGCAGCCAACCGGCCTCCGGCGCTGTCCAGCCTATCCGCCGCCCCTGCACAGCCGCACTGAGATCCTGGTGCGATGCCGGATCCAACCGTCCACCGTCCGTGCGGTATGCCGCCGCCGCCAGAACGCTCTCCCCCGCCGGCACCTCGATCTGCAAGGCACTGTTCCCATTCGAGCGCTCCTCGTGGATCACCAGGCGGCGGCCCGCCAACTCCGGCCGCGCGGCGCGTTCGGCCCGCAGCCGGTCCTGCCAGGATTCCCGTCCCTCCCAGCAGGAGAACCAGGCCTGCAGGCCAAGACGGCTATGTTCAGCCACCGAGTGGCGGAAGAACTCCCACCACTCTTCGCTGAAATAGGCCGGTTGCGTCCCGTACCGCTCGCCGTCGAGATAGCGCGGATAGTACCAAGTGCCGCCCACCCCTTTCTTTTTCAACTCCTCCAGCTGCCAGGTCAGACGCTCCTTGTCCAGCTCGCCCGTCTCCCAGAACCAGGTGACAAAGTCGCTGTACTCCAGGGTAGGCTGGCTGAAAAGTTGCAGCAGGGTGGAGTAGGAGGGAGCGTTCATTTTGGGAGTTCTCTGTCTTGAGTTTTAGGTCATGTCGGAGCGGGAGGGAGACCCCTGGGTAACAACTGCTGGATAGTTGCAGAAGGACGCTGCTACAGGCGGGGGCTATAATGCAGGCCAAAAGCCGACACTGTGGTAAGTATGTGTGGTTATTGTAAATGAACAGGTGGAGAGGGCTAGGGGCTTTCAATCAATATTTTCTTCAAGGGCCATAATGCTCTCCCCCCTTCGCCAACTAGCCTGTTTATAAGAGCGGTCGCTGGTGCTTCAGTTGTAGGATTGCTGTGAAGAATCTCGAAAGCTTCAACCCACTTGTTATCATGATTCCAATGCCACAGCGTTCCTTGCTCACTGCCGTGAACGCCGCTTTGAAGGAGATACAATCGGGCAATTTCTAAAGTTTCTTTTGGCGCTGCTTCTGCCAACTGAGGAACAGGCTTGAGGTTTTCATAATGCCATTCAAGAATCCCGTTTGTCTTTTCAAGAGTTTTCCTGACTCGCCGGGCAAGCCAGGCAGGCTCGAAAACTCCGTTGTCCAGATCGATCCAGAGGCCAAATTTCTCAAACACTTCCTGATTTTCTTGCTTCTGCAACAGCCAATCCCAGAGCTCTTTCAGACGATTCTTACTTTCCGGATTTCTTGCAAAGAACTCTTCCGAGTCATCGTTTAAGATGAAAAAGCGTCCGAGAGATTGGACAAAGTGCGCGTGTTGTTTCGGATTTTCCTTCTTCCAGAACGCCTGCAATAGTTGGTGGTCCAGGTCAAACTCTTTGAAGTGCATGAAGGCAAGCGCAAGGTGTTCGGCAATACCCTCAGCCGGCTCCTTTGTATGTTTTTGCCGAGGAGGAAAATCGCTATCTGTCAAAAACAGTGCTCGCTGATAGAGGTGCTGAATGGCAGGGTCGGAGATCATCTCTCCGTACAGTCTGGCGGAAAGGTACCCTTCCCACGCCGCTGAATAGAGCCAAGTCTTTGCTGCATCCTTGGAAAAGATTAGCGGTAAGAGTCTGCGGGTCCAATCCTTGTCGCGGAAGTATATGTTTGAAAGATAGCGTCCAAACATAAACATGAGGGCGCGCGTATTCTCTCTCAGTAATACCTCCTCGTACAGTTGTTTGACATCGCTTCTGATCTTGTCGCCGTCCAAGACGACAAATAGATAAAACACCTCGAAGGCTCTGCCACGCACAGTGTTGATGGCCATGGTCAGAGGATCGGTTGCCCACCTACCATCAGCATCATCGTGCATCGCCTTGATCCCTGGTGCGCTCTCAGTAATCTTGAATTGCTCGTCTACGGGCGATGGGTCGGGATGTGTAAGGAGATAAGTCACAGTCCCATAAATCTGGTCGCGATATCTGCCAAAGTCGACCCGCGTCTGGCCATCCTGTTTAGTGAACAATTCGCGCAAGACATCGGCCATTGCTGAGTGAACGGCGTCCCAGTCGGCAAGCCAGGTATCGTGCCAACCAGACACTCTTTGCCCTCTTTCAAACGGTTCTCTCTTGCCAGAGTCTCTGATCGCGCAGCAAAGATCAATCACGCCATCCCAAATGACCTCTGAAGCGAGCTCCCTATGATTCTTGATGGCTTCCTGAATTCCAACAAGAAATGTGTATGTATAATGTTGATCAAGTGCAATGCGATCGAAGAAAAGAGAGGCATTCTCGGCGTATTGCTGTAATCGCTCAGGCATATCCTTTTGCAGTCGATCTCCAACGCCGCTTGCATTTATTGGATTGTAAAAGTCATCTTCTGTGTTTCGAGCGTTCAGATCCGCTGGCGTCCACTCATAGCGAAGCCTCCTGGCAATCTCGGCTAGAGGCAATTGTCCAAATTCCTCTTGCGAAACGGGAGCTCGCGATGAGACAAATCTAGCTTCGTCATCCCCCATATCTATATCTGGGCGAGGTTCATAATCTGGATTGAGAACGAAGCCCTCTTTTTCAACCCTTTCTTTCAAATCTGGCAACTCGTCCAGAAAGGGCAGAATCATGGAGAGTATGTGCGAACCGTATTGTTTCTTTTCAGGTTGGCGGCCAAAGGTATCCAAAACTCTTTCGATGAAATGTTTTCTGCCTTCTACCGACAGAATGTGGAATCCTTGTCGCAACGCCTTCTTGTATTCCGTCCCTGACGACACGTCATAATAGTTGTCAGCCTCAAATAAGGAGAAAAAGGCCTGTTTGAGATGGTCCTTCAGTGCCGACGGGCAAAGGCTCAATACATAGAATCTAAGCCTCCGTATCACGCGGCTGTCTGGAAGGGATACAAAGTGCCGCACATAAACATCTCTGACTATTTGAGCGTTGTTGCATCTCTTCCCAATCAGGCGGACCGCCAGTGTTTTGACTAATGCTGCAAGTTCACGCACTTCTTCCTGCCACGAATTGGCTTGGTCCAATTGCAAGCTGAAAAAATCTACTTCAAGTAGCCAGTAGTTGTTGGACGCAGTCAACACTTCAGATAGTTTCTGAATCGCAAGAGCCAATGCAGCCTCAGCATATTCAGTTTCCAGAGAAGCCAATAGGCTGAAAATATCAGTGCGCGTGAGATACTTCAGGTAGAACGGGTTGTTGCGATGGAGAGGCGCATTTTCAAGCTCTTCTTGAGGACGCACAGCCAGCACGGCCTCTGCGAGCACCAAAAGGTTTTCAAAATATGTTTCGTCAGCAAGAGTTTTCAGCATCTCCTCGCATTCGAAACTGGAATGGGTGTAAATTGCATCAATCAGTTGTATCCACCGCTCGGCTCGGATTTTGTCAACCACACGGGCCAACTGGTCTGCGGGCAGGGCGCTGCAGAGCCGTAAGAAACCGTAGGCAACCTCCTGGCTTCGGGTGTCGGTGGATATTGGCGTATCCAACATGATATCGACTACGACGGCGGGCCGTTTTTCAGCCATGCGAAGGAGGTAATTGAGTTCGGGCGTTCTGGTCGTAAAGGGTGTTGCGGCTTCCTTCTTGATGGCATCCAGATAGCCATTCCGCCAGAGCCAGTCCAACCACCGTTCGTCGGCTTTGTGGAAGAAATACCGCCGGGCGTCCAGGTCTACATTTATGAGCTCGTAAATCTGCTCTTTGTCCATTGTGGGTTGTACTTGGACTGTCACGGTAGCTTCTCCGAATCGATCAGATCACTTGGGTGGGTCGCCGCTCAGGAAATGATCGATACTTCTATGCACATCAATGGGCCGAATCAATGCTCTCCGCATCGACGTTTCAAAGGCTTCCACCAACTCGTCGAAATCCCTTCTCGTGACGCTTAAGAAATCCAGCCTGGCCGAAGTTACTCCGTGATGGGCCAGATCGGATAGGTCACCAAATATTTTCCCAAGACCCACATCGAGGAAGACAGAGCCGTAGCTTTCAAAAGCCTTTTCACGCGCGCCAATTGATCGTCTGACCCGACCGCTCATTATGGGATAAAGAATTTCTCGCAGCGAATGGGCGGCTTGCGCTATCCGGTCAGGGTTGTTCTCATCCTCTATAACTGACAACGCCCCTCGAAACATATCCGACGGTTTCGCTTGTAGTTGATCCAAAGCATGAAGTTCGTCCATGCGCCTGCAAAGCTCTTCTTGTTCCGGAGTTAAACGAACTGGCGTTGAAGACGTGTCACCTATCGGTTGCGGTAGCAACTCATCTGCCATTAGTCTCGATGAACCTCAATTCTTAGTCGGTCAGTCTGTACAGATTATACACCAGCCGATCAAGCCTCGCTTTAGGCTTGCCGGTGGCGGACGCATCCCCAAATTTGGAGGATATTGACTGAGCTATGATGCGGATGAAATAGCCATCGATCACGCGCAGCGAACTGTTCCGCAGATACTTGCAGGCCAGGCGGGCTTTAACGATTAACAGGGACGGTGTCTGCGTGAGGATACTGACGCGCCTGGAGGGCGTTGGCGGTACAGCCGCGATCACTTCTCGAAACAACTGCAAATCTGTGGGGAGTGACCTGTACTTTCTGGAGAGTCTTAAGCGTTCTCGCTGAAATTCACGTAGTTCGCTAAAGTGCATCGTCCGATTCGCTTACGGAGTAACTGTCATCTCGATAGAAAACAGTCTCGTAAGGAATCGGTTTCCCGTAGCGAGTGCATTTCCAGGGGATGTCATTGTGGGAGTACTCAGACAGATCGGCAGCACCCATGTCGGAGAGACGGGCCAACACCTGATCGATGAGATCGATGTCGCGCGCGCCCAACAGATCGGTATCTGGATGTTCGGTTGTGAGGTATTTTTTCTGGCTGTAGCTGTGGTAAACCAGCTCAGTCTTCTGGACCGCCCCTTCCTCTTCTATGCAGTGCAGAATCCGGCCCAGATTGACTGATGTCGGACCGTAGCCGTCCTTGATGTAAGTCTCACCCATCAGGTTTTCTTCGAACTTCTCGTAGTAGTCGAAGTCGATGAAATAGAGGAGGCTGTTCAGAACGGCTTCGCCGACGTTCGGTTTGCCCCCGACCCTGTCGAGAACGTAGAGGATCACCTGCCTGAATACGTCCGGGCGTTCCTCTTCGACGCGAATCAGAAGATCCGCGCTCTCCGGCGCTGCTTCGTCTATTACATTCCGGCGTGCGTGACCGGTAGCCCGCCCTTCAGTCAGCATACGCGGATGCCCCTCTCGTATACGTCTCAGTCCACGCAAACTTTGCCCAGGCAGCAAACAATTTCTGGCTGCAGAAGCCAGGAGTTAGCAGAAGATATCGCGCCGCGGAGGTCACACCTTAATCGCGCCTGAAGTCAGTCCGGCCACAAACCAGCGGCTGGTGAAGACGAAGAGGATAACCAAGGGGATCGAGCCGAGCAACAGCCCCGCCATTGTCAGCCCGTAGCGGGTGAAGTACTCTGTCTGATAGGCCCACAAACCCGGTGTCAAAGGCAGAAGCGCCTGCTTCTGGACAGTCAGGTAGGGCCAGATCAGATTGTTCCACGTACCCAGAATGTTCAGAATCGCGGCCACGCCCAGCATCGACTTGCTCAGCGGCAGCGCAATCCGCCAGTAGCCCTGCCACTCGCTCGCGCCGTCAATGCGCGCCGCGTCGAACAGCTCCTTCGGCAGGCTTTCAAAAAAAGTGCGCAGGATAAACATGGCAAAGACCTGCCCGCTCGCGATCCACGGCAGAATCATCGCCCAATACGTATTCATCAGGCCAAGATCCTTCACCAGCACAAATGACGGGATCAGCGTCATCGCCGAAGGCACCATCATCAGCGACAGCACCAGGTAGAACAGCACCTGCCGGCCCGGAAACTCCAGAATGCCGAACGCATATGCCGACAGCGACGCCAGCAACAGGACGCCCACAACCGTCACGCCGCTAATGATCATACTGTTCTTGATGAACTCCAGCACGATCTCAAAGGCAAACCCGTAATTCTCCCAGTGCAGCGGGAAAGTCAGCGCAAACGGCTGCCGGGCAAACTGCGGGATCGTCTTCAGCGAAATCAGGAAGGCCATCACCAGCGGCGCGATCCCCCCCACCAGGAACAGACCCAATAACACAATCCGCCACCAGTCCCCGCGCAGAAACACGCCCACCTGCTCGCTTCTGGTCCGCCTGTACTGTAATCTCATCTCTGTCGCCGCACTCATGCCCTAACCCCCAATTGCCACTGACAACTAGCCACTAGCCACTGACCACTGACCACTGACCACTGCCTCTAATACTCCTCAGTCGTAATGTACTTCAAATTGATCATTGTCAGCACAAGCGTGAGGAGGAACAAGACGACGCCGATGGCGGAAGCGTAGCCCATCTTGTTGATGCGGAAGGCGTTGAAGAACATCCACATCCCCGGCACCATCGTGCTGTTGATCGGCCCGCCCTGTGTCATCGCAAAGACCGCGGTAAACTCCTGCACACCCCACATGATCGTCAGCACCGAAATCAGCTTGATCTGCCCGGCGATCAGCGGCAGCTCGATCGACCAGAAGCGCCGCATCTCTGAGGCCCCGTCGATCATCGCGCTTTCCACGATCTCGTAAGGGATCGCCTGCAAGCCCGCCAGCAATATCAATATCGCTACCCCGTCCACCCATGGGAAATTGCGCAGCATCACCGCATACAGCGCCACATTCGGGTCCGACAGCCACGCCCGCGTCCAATCCTCCAAACCTGCCCATATCAAGATCGAATTCAGCGGGCCGACCTTGACATCGTAGATGAACTTCCACAGCATCAGCGGCACGATCGCAGGAATGACCACCGGCAGAATCATCCCCAACCGAAACGTATACTGCGTCCTCCCGCCCCGCAGTCGGTGAATCAGAACCGCGATAAAAAGAGACACACCAACCGTGGAGACAACATACCAGGCTGCCAGTTGCAGCATGTGGTCCATCGAGTTCAGAAATACCCGGTCTTTGGTGAAGAGTTGGATAAAGTTGCCCAACCCCACAAAATCCGCGGACAAGCCCGGCGCCCACTTGTACACCGATCTGTACAGCCCTAAGAGGGCGGGATAATACATGAAGACGAGGAGAAAAACGAAGGTGGGCGCGATCATAGTGTAGGCGACGCGCCCTTCGTAGATACGTCTTCCGAGCGGCTTTCTGCGTTCCTGTATGTCCACGGCCTGGGACGCAGTATTGGGCAGGGCGGGCATCTCTTTTACAGCCATCAGCGCATCCTCATCCTTCAGTGATTCGTGAATAGTGAACTGTGCCAAGCGCTAACCATTTGCATAGATCAGAGGCAGATGTTCGTCGTCTGCGATCACTTCACCCACGCGCAACCGCCCGGCCACCTCCGCCGGCAGCGCAGCCGACCGGCCGTTGTACACCGCGCCTTCCGGCATGAACAGCATCGACAGCGCCCGCCGCGGATGGACCGTCATGTTCGGACCTGCAGCATGGGCGATCATCCCATTGATGAAGACGCCGTCCCCCGCCTTCACCTCCACCGCGGCCGGCTCGATCTCCCTCCACTCGGGATACGCCTCCAGCAGGCCGTCGATCTTCGCCTCGTTCAGGTTGCCGGTCACGTCATAGCGGCTGCTCTTGTGTGTCCCCGGCAGGAAGTACATGCAGCCGTTCTGCAGCGTGGCATCGTCCAGCGCCACCCACAACATGATCGACTGCCGCGAGTGGAATGGGTCCATCGCGTTGTCCACGTGCCAGTTGGTTGGGTGCGCCCAAGGCTCCTTCACCAGCGCATGGTCGTGGTACAGGCGGATGCCGTCCACGCCTGCCAACTCTGCCGCCAGACGCCCCAGCCGTCGGTCCGTCACCAACGCTTTGATTTCTTCACTCGTCTTCCACAGGTTGACGCACTGTACGAAGACACCTTCATAGTAATCGTCACGGCCCTGGTTGTGGCGTCCGTTGATCCTGAAGTGCCGCGCCATGCCGTCGGCCAGCGCGGCGCGCCATCTCTCCAACTCCTTCCCGTCCAACAGGTCACCAACGGCGAGGTAACCGTTTTCCCGGTAGAATTCGACCTGCCGTGCGGAAAGTGCGGTGTTCATCAAAGCGTCCCAAAGAGGAATAAAGGAGTGAGAGGTATGTAATCACCTCTCACTCCTCTTCACTCACTCCTCGCTTCTAACACTCCAACCCTTCCACTTCGATGAAGCGGTCAGCGTAGGCGTCGAAAGACTCCTGAATGATGTTCAGGGCGGTGTCCAGGTCCATCTGATCCAGCATATAGGAGCGCCAGGCTTGGCCGGTCTGCTCCGCCGATTCCCCGTCCATCGTCACCACTTCGTACACGAACATCTGCGACTCACCAATCTGCTCCGTCAGCAGTGCAAACGCATCGCCGAAGCGGGGGTCGACCGGCACGTTCTTGACATTAGGCATGGTGGTGCCGATCTCGGACTGGATCGTGTACAGGTTGTCCGGCACCGAAATCCAGCGCATCAGGTCGATTGCGGCATCGATCACGCCGTCCTTCTCCGAACGGGTGGAGACTGCCACCTGGTCGCCCACGGGACCGCCAATCGGCCAGGCAGGTGTCGGCGGGTCGGTGGCATAGGCGCTGCTCTCTTTGGTCACAACCGGCGCGAAGAAGGTGCTCCACTCGAAGTCGACCAGCGGATCGTATTGCAGGCGGGGGAAGGACCAGGTGCCGTTTTCCATGATCGGCTCGATCTTGTTCAGGAAGCGCGAATGGGAGTCGGTGGCGCGGGTGGTCCAGTCCGCAGGCCGGTATTGCACGTTCTCTTTCCACAGCTCCATCCAATCCCGGTACTGGGGCAGGTGGGCGTGGAAGACGCCGTTTTCGACGGCGCAGGCAACCTCCTCGCGGGTGGCCGTGCCGCGGTCGGGGTTGACCTGCGGCTCGATCTCGCCGGCCATGAGCATCCCACCCATCTGCAGGCGGTACCAGTGGTCGGTATCGTCAACCGGGCCGGTCCAGCCGCCATAGGCGTCAATACCTTCATCGCGGAAGGCTTTGCAGACGGAGAGGAACTCGGCGTAGTTCTGGGGCGCTTCAAGGCCCAAATCGTTGAACCAGTCGACGTTATAGTAGAAGAAGGTGGTGATGAGGCCGAAGACGATGTTGTAGTAACCGTCGCGCATCAGCGTTTCACCGGTCGGGATCGGGTAAAACTGGTCGACCCACTTGTCGCTGCCGGGATCGCCGGCCGGGATGTAGGGGTTCGGCTGGTTGAAGTAGGGCGTCAACTCTGTCCACCAGTTCTTATCCAAATCGTCCTTGATGTGCCAGTGCGGGTGTGTCGTGATGTGCGGAATCGTCCCCGCCGTCTGCTGCGCGATCGTCCATTCACGGCCGCTGATGCCCTGCGGAACGCGGATCCACTCGATGCTCACGTCGGGGTGTTGTTCCGAGTACCCGTCCAGCACCTCAAGGACCTTGTTGTGCGGCAGCGGGTTGTCTTCGGAACGTTCCATGCTCTGGGTGGGCGTCCAGCCGCCCCAATACGTAACCAACTCCTTGGGTTCGCCCATCGCGGCGTCACCATCGCCGGCCGGCGCTATCGGTGCCTGGCAGGCAGCAAGGCCTACGCCCGCGGTTGCGATACCAACAGTCTTGAGAAATGCGCGTCGAGAAACTGCACGGTCTGTCATCGTTCCGTTCCTTTCTTTAAAGTTGTGAAGTTAGGAATTCCGGTCTGATCCGGCATGAATTCAGTCTACTGCGCGGCCGTCAATAATGAGGCCCGCAGCCGATCGTTGTTTGACCGTGGTAAATCGGAGGAACTGTCGGTTGTCTGCTGGAATAGGCCCTCCTTTGCCGCCGAAGGGGCTGTGCGATGTACTTCTGCTCCGCTGAAACGCGGGAGTAAGTATATTCAGATTAGCACCGTTTGTCTAATAACTGCGGCTGATCGTTACAGCGGCTGACTTATCAACTCCCTATGCTATGGCTGTCGGAACGCCTGGCCTGCGCCGAAAGCTTATATGCCGTCAAGTATAAGTGAGAAGCTCCAGGCGTAAGAGGTGTTTCTTCTCTCCCTCACTCCTCTATACTTTCTCCTTGCATATGGGCGGTCGGGCCTTCGGCCCTCCCTTGTGCAGGGGCTGCGCCCCCGCAACGCCCCCCTCCAAAACCATCGCTCACCGACCGTGTGTGCGCATTCCAGCAGTGTCGCTCCAGCAACGCGGCTGCCGCCAACCGAATACGCAATCAGATTGCCTGAATGGCGGCAGGGATAAAGGGCTGGTCAGAACAGGCACCGTATATGGCTTAGTAGTAACTATGCCCTCAAGTATGAAGTGAGAAGCATCTGGCATAGGAGGTATTCTCTCTTTTCTCACCCCTCGCTACAGCGGTTGACTTAACAACCCCCTATGCTATGATTGTCGCAACGCGTACCCCGCGCCGCAAGCTTTTGTCACCGCAAATGAGGAGTGAGAAGCTCTATAAGTGTGAGATATTCGCTCCTTTCTCGCACCTCGCTGTCGGCGCTTGCAAAAGCCTGGATACGAGATCGTTTCGCCATGCGTTGTCCAACACCTGTCGACAGTGTATAGCAGACGGGGTACCGGCCACAGACCACTACACACAGGAGTTGCACGATGAGCAAGTTAGCCCTACTCGGCGGCGAGAAGGCCGTCACCACCGAACCCCATTCCGCCGGCCACCACCGTTCACCCATGTGGGAAAGCGGCAAGGCCGCCGACTGGGATGAGTTCTCCGAGGCCTTCGCCAAAAAGATGCAGGTCGCCTACGCCCTGCCCGTCTCCTCCGGCCAGGTCGCTCTCAACTCCGCCCTCGTCGCTGCCCAGGCCGGCCCCGGTGACGAAGTCATCGTCCCCTCCTTCACCTGGATCGCCAGCGTAAGCTGCATCATGCACAACAACGCGGTCCCCATCTTCGCCGACGTCGATACCAAAACATACACCCTCGACCCGGAGGACGTGCGCCGCAAGATCACGCACCGCACCAAGGCCATCATCGCCGTCGACCTCTACGGCCATCCCGCCTACCTCAAAGAGCTGCTCGCCATCGCCCGCGAACACGATATCGTCCTCATCGAAGACTCAGCCCAGGCCACCGGCGCCTACGTCGACGGCGAGATCGTCGGCGGCATCGCCGACATCACCTGCTTCAGCTTCGCCGGCAAGCCGATAGCCGCCACCAGCGGCGGTGTCATGACGACCAACAGCCGTGAATACTACGAGCTCGGCGCCCTGGGCGGGCAGCATCCCTCGACCCTGTCCAAGATCCTCACCAACTCCGAGCTCCTCAAGTACGCATCGACCGGCGGCTACGGCGACAACCACCGCATCGACCGCTACGCGATGACGGTGGCCTACGAGGCGTTGGAGACCTTCGAAGAGGCCAACGATGCCCGCATCGCCAACTGCGATCTCCTCACCCAGGAGCTGAGCAAGGTGAAGGGGATCACGCCGCCCCAAGTCGAGCCCGGGAACAAGCACGTCTACCACATGTATTCCAGCCTCTACAACGAGGAAGAGCTGGGCGTACCCAGGGAAGTCTTCGTCAAGGCGATCAACGCCGAAGGCGTAACCGCCCTCACCTACGTCAACAGCGCCAACTTCCTCTTCCATCCCGGCGGCAAGCCGATGCCGTCCGGCCCGATCCATCACCGCACCATCTTCCAGGAGAAGAACGTGTACGGGCACGGTTGCCCCTTCCAATGCCCCCATTATGACGGTGAAGCGGACTACTCGATCGGCTCGCTGCCCGTTACCGAAAAACTGGTCGACCAGGAGTTCAACTTCCTGCAGCCGCATCTCTCCGCCCCCAACGGCCCCGACCAGATGGAGCAGGTCCTGGACGCCGTGACCAAGGTGGTCGACAACATCGGCGACTTGGAAGGCTATCAGGTCGACTAACAACTGGCCATAGCGGTCATGCGCTGCCGCCGCGCCGTATGCGCGCGAGTGGACTGGAGACATTTCAATGCTGGAAGAACTGAGCCACGACCAGTGGCAGGAATACGAGCGTGAAGGCTATCTACGCCTGGGACGCTGTCTGACCGACGATGAACTGGCGGCGCTGCAGCAGCGCATGGACGGGATCATGCTCGGCACCGCGCCGGTCGACTATAGCCGCATGATGATGCAGCTGGACCGCATCCCCGGCAAGACCGATGCACCCGGCAGTGGAGGGAAAGGGCACAAAGGCGCCACCCTCCACTATCGCAAAATCCAGGATCTTGAGTTCGACCCGCTCTTCCTGCGCTATATGCAGAAACCGCTCTTCCGCCACATCTGCAGCATGGTATACGGCGCAGACACGCCGGTCACCTGTATGCGCGCCATGTTCATGAACAAGCCCGCGGCCGACCCGGTGGATGGCGGCGGACAGGCGGGGCAGACCACCGGCGGCACCCACCTCGTCTGGCACCAGGACCGCTGGACCTATTTTGACCGCGACCCGCAGATCACGATCTGGACCGCGCTCGATCCGGCCACCGTCGCCAACGGCTGCGTCCACATTGCGCCCCGCCGCCATCACGCCCTGATCAACCCCAGCCACGTCTCCGGCTTCATGACAGATGATCAGGCCCAGTCCCTGGTGGCGGAAGCCGAAACGATCCCGCTCGAAATGGAGGCCGGCGAGGCCGTGCTGCTCCACAACTATCTGCCGCACAGCTCCGGCGTCAACAGCACCGCCATTGCTCGCCGCGCTTTCAGCGTCTGTTACATGGATGCCGCCACCGTTGATTCCCACAACCATGAGTACTCGCTGATCTTCGGCGACGGCGCGCTCGACCCGGCGCGGCTATAACGGCATTAATAAGGAGTGGGAAAAGAAAACACCTCCCGCTCCTCGATTGCGGCCTTACCGGCACATACATTTGTCACCAACCACTTGTCACCAGCCACCACAGTTTCAGGCAGGAGAGTAAAATGCAACCCGAAATCGCACTGGCTAAACGGGAACAGATGCTGCAGGATGGCTTCTGCTTTGTTGACGACATCCTCACCGAAGAGTTTCTGCAGGAACTGCGCGACGAATCGGAGCGCCTCATCGCCGCCCACGTGCCCCCGCCCGACGTGAGGTACCAGGGCCAGCACGTGGATGTAAGAGGTGAGGAGAACGACGTCATCAGGAGGCTCCTGGAATGGCAGCCGGCGCGGCAGGCGCTCGACGAAATGGGGTTCGGCGACTTCGAGAGCACCGGCGGCATCATCATCCTCACCAAAGATCCGGGCGAACCGGCCCTCTACTGGCACCAGGACTGGGGGAGCTGGGAGGATCCGATCAGCCTCACGCCCTGGCCGCAGCAGATCTTCGTCTCCTACTATCTGAGCGACACCAGTGTCGAGAACGGCTGTCTCAAGGTCATCCCCGGCACGCACCACAAGCGTATTACGCTGCATGATGAACTGGTGCCCGCGCACGAACAGGGCGCGCGCTACATCGAAGAGGACCATCCGGTCATGTTCGGCGACCATCCCGACCAGGTCGATATATGCGTGCGCGCCCGTTCCTTTGTGTTGGCGGACGCCCGTATTCTTCACTCGGCCCGCCGCAATCTGACCGATGAACGCCGGACGCTGATCCTGGCCTGGCACCGGCGCCGCGACGAAGTTTGGGACAAGCCCCCCGCCTACTGGCAGGGCGAGATTCCTGAAGCCCTTGCCAACCGCGACGCCAACCGGGAGTACGCGCGCTCGCGCATCCCCGGTGAATATCTCGAATTCAGCGACCAGTAAGGTGCTATAATACTATGGGATAACCCCAACGGGGCCGGGAGCTTGTGAATCTCGTGAAAGAAGGCGAGCTTCCTGCCTTGCAGTTGCGAAGTCGTTGCAAAAGATCGTGATTTCAAGCGAGCGTTATACTGCGCTCAATTAGCGACGCGGTAGCGCATGCACCATTTGGTCCGCTTCCTTGGTCAGGCTGATTTTCAGGAGTGCACAAGCGAAGGTGATTTCTCTCTCCGCATTCCCTGTTTTTGGGCGGTCGGGCGCAAGCGCCCTCCCTTGTGCAGGGGCTGCGCCCCCGCAACGCCCCCCTCCAAAACCATCGCTCACCGACCTTGTGCGCTCATTCCAGCCGTGCCGCTCCAGCAACCTGGCTGCCGCCAACCGAATACGCAATCAGATAGCCTGAATGGCGGCAGAGATAAAGGGCTGGTCAAGACAGGCACTGTTTATGGCTTAGCATTTACTCGTGGAGTTTGATTAGGGCGTAAAGGTAGGCTTATTGCACCTGACCCCTATGGAAAGGGAGTTGAGCGAAACGCTTGACCGGTCAGCCCATCTGCTGACCTGAAAGAGCGTCCAGAAAAACGTAAACCCTCTGTTCAAGGAAGCGATAATCGATCTTGATGAATATGCCAGGGATGATACCGATCAGGCCTACAAGATAGACATTGCATGAAATTTCTTGTTATACTTGCTTGCATTCTCCCATGGGACTCGCTGGATGGATATGCCCGGCGCGAGCAGAGGCAGAATCTCCTTGCAAGCCGAAGTCGCGTTGGCCGAACGGCGTGTGCCAGTACAGAGTGAAGGGCACCTATTGGGCCCACATCTATTTTCTTGCTCGTAAAAGGAGCATCGATTCCAGCAGAACCCCGACAGTTCCCCTGATTTACCACAATAAGACTACGACTTTGACTGCAGGCCTCACCGCTGACAGCCGCTATGTTGACCGATTTCATGCCGGCTCAGATCGGGATTATTACGTCACCACTTTACAGAAAGGAAAGGTACAATGATGAGCCGTCCACTTTCTCGACGCGCATTCCTCAAGACGGCGGGTGTCGCGGCGTTAGGGGTAAGCTTAGCTGCCTGCCAGCCAATAGCCCCGATCAGCGACGGTGAAGCCGCGATGGGCGAAGTTACCGCCGCCCAGGTGACCGACCCCGAAAGCCTCAAGGCCTTCGTCCTCGGAGCGAAGGCGCGCATCGAGGCGATCACTGACATGAACGAAGGCGCAAAACTCAGGGAGGGGCTGAAAACCGAGGGCTACTGGAAATCCGGCTCGACCTTCCTCATCATCTTCCTCATGAACGGAGACGCGTTCATTCACGGAAACGATCGTGAAGCGGAAAGCAAAAACCTGATGGGCGTCGAGGACGAACGCGGAACCAAGGTCATCGAGAAACTCTTCGCGGCCGCTGCCCAAGGCGGTGGCTTCGTCAGATACGACGACGAGGGCCCAAAGACGGCATACGCTGTCGAATACATTTCCGGGATCACCGCAAGACGATTCGTACTGGTCGGCGGCTTCTCGCAGGACGTCTCCAATGTCCCAATCCAGGTTGCGGATCTCCCCAAGCCCCCCGTTACCGCGTCGGAAGTGGTGGACCGCGAGACACTCATCGCCTTTGTCGAAGCCGCGGCCGAGACCTACAGCAATGCCGTCTTGTCCGAAGGCTACAGCGCCCTCACCGGGGTCCGAAACGCCTTCCGCGTCGAAGGAGGGGACTGGAAGTCAGGCTCCATCTACCTGTATGTCGTGAGTGGCGGCGGCGTTACCCTGTTTCACGGGTCCGAGCCGTTTCGCGAAGGCATTACCACGGACATGACGAGGACCGACTCCAAGGGCGTGAGATTCGCCGAGGAGTTGATCGGAGGCGCACGCCGCGAAGGTCGGAAGTTCCTGCGCTATCACTACGACAACCCGGCCATCGAAGGAGACGAGGAAACCGGTTCCCCGAAGCTCGGCTACGCCGTGAGCTTCCAGCCGCCCAACACGGAACAGAAGGGCGTCATCGGCTCTGGCATCTATATCGACACAGACGAGGAGTAAACCTCGGCGCACGGGACCCCGCGCTCCCGATGCCGGGCTTCTCTTGCGGCAGGTTTGGTCGCTTTGGCACGACCGGCGCGGCGGTGTAGGCGGCGCCTATGGCCTGCCGCGCCTGTGCGGGCAGGGAGTCTTGGACGATAGCGGCGTCGGTCTGTTCGAATGTAGCCGGTGATTGAAACTCTGATGTCTGCATTGCGCTGCCCTTACTTGACCGATAATCGTTTACAACCGTAGTTCAGTATGGCGCGGGCAACGAAAGTCTATGATCTGCCTTCGCGCATTGACCAGCTTAGGGCAATCGTTGGCCAAGGAATTGCCGGTCTCGCCTTCCCCAAGACCGCATCGTAGCAGTCTGATCAACTCTGGAAGAGGAGCGAGTGAAGATTCTTCCGGATGAGCGCAGCTTGGGCGGGCAAAAGTGAAGACGCTCAAAGATATGAATTCCAGAGGGTAGCTCTTGCTCTATACTCCTGACTTTTCACTTCTCATCACTGTCCACCGGATACTGAACTGATGCGATTTGCCCTCTTTGGCGCCGGCCGCGCCGGCACAATCCACGCCCGCAACATCGCCGCCCATCCCCGCGCCGAGCTCGCTTACATCTTCGACGTCGATCAGGCAGCCGCGCAGCGCCTCACGGACGCCCGCGGAGGGAAGGTGCCCCACAGCGCGCAGCAGATCTGGGAAGCGGACGACGTCGATGCCGTCCTGATCGCCTCATCGACCGATACCCACGTCGACCTGCTCCGCCAGGCCATGCAGGCCGGCAAACCGACCTACTGCGAAAAGCCGATCGATCTCGACATCGAGAAAGTGAGAAATTTCGTGGACGAAGTGTCCGCGAGCGACCCGCCGGTATTCATCGGATTCCGCCGTCGCTTCCAACCTGAATTCCGAGCTATCCACCGGCAGGTCCGGGACGGCGCAATCGGACAGATCGAGTCCATCCGTATCATTGCCCGCGACTTTGCGCTGGCTCCTCTCGCCTTTCTGCAGCGTTCCGGCGGCCTGCTGCGCGACAAGATGATCCACTACTTCGACCTGGCCCCATGGCTCGCCGCCGAGAGGCCAACCGAACTGTACGCAACCGGCTCCTGCCTCATCGATCCTGTTGTTGGCGAGATGGGCGACGTCGACACCGCGGTGGCGGTCCTGCGCTTCCCCAGCGGCGCGCTCTGTACAATAGAGAACGGCCGGCGCGCGGTCTACGGCTTTGACGACCGGATCGAGGTTTTTGGCGCCGAAGGTATGCTGCAAGGCGGCTCGGCCCCCGCCGAGAATCTGGCCCGGTTCACCGCGACGGGCATCACGCAGAATCGCTTTCCTGACTACTACGGCGAAGAAAGCTTCGCCTACGCGCTCGACGGCTTCATCACCGCGCTCGAAAGCGGCGCGGCCGTCTCGCCCTCGCTGCAGGACGGCTACCAGGCCCAGCTGATCGCCGAGGCCGCGCTGGAGTCCATACGCACCAACCGGCCGGTGAAACTCCAATGGACATAGAAAAATTGTAACTACCAAGCCACAGTACTTGACCAGCCAGTCGTCCTTGGAACCATTCAGGCTCTTGGTGACGCTACTGGTATACAGCCGCCGCCATGCTCGCCAGCCGACACGTTGCGAAGAAGGCACACGGTCGGTGAGGCATGGTTTTGGAGGGGGGCGTTGCGGGGGCGCAGCCCCTGCACAAGGGAGGGCCGAAGGCCCGACCGCCCAAAAAAACAGAGAATGAGGAGAGAGTAAACACCTTCACTCGCCTCATTCAGGTTCGCAAATCAGTTGTGGCTGAGTAGTTACGAAAAATTGAACATTGGAAATGCGCCACCGCTTCGCCCTATGCGCCCGAAGGAGATCCCATCAGCTCGCGCCTGCCTATGAACGCCAATACTGACCCTTCAGCGAACGCTTATCAACTCCGCGGCGGAGAGAGCGTCCTCCTCCTCGACGAAGCCCTGATCCAGGAGGAAGACGGCATCACCCGCGCCGTCCAGCCCTGCACCAAGACCCACTTCGTCATGGAGCCCGACCCGGACAAGCCCTGGGAGGCCTGCGGCCCCGGCATGAGCAAACGCATCCATCTCTACGGCACGGCTCTCTACGACGATCTGGCAGGCAAATACCGCATGTGGTATTTCGGCCGTATGGGCCCCCACTGGCGCGTGCCCGATGGCAACTATCAGATCCCCGGCCTCTATATCCCCCGCACCGACGAAAAACCCTTCCACTGCAACGGCGTCACCGCCGACCGCCATGGACGCGCCTTCGTCGACAACGATCGCGGCGACCTCACCCTGTACGCCGAGAGCGATGACGGCATCAACTGGACCAAGCCGGAGTTGGGCATCTTCACATTCAACGGCAGCCCCGCCAACAACATCATCTGGGATCTCCACGGCGCCTCCGTCTTCATCGACCGCGACGAAGAGGAGCCGGACAAACGCTACAAGGCGATCGGCTTCTGCCGCCGCTACCGCAGCATCTTCCTGCTCACCTCCCCCGACGGCATCCACTGGGACGACAACGTTACCGTGACCCTGCCCGAGCAGGGGCGCGTCCATAACTGTCTCGAGCCGGTGGTAAAGCGCAGCAACGAGGGCACATTTAACGTCACCTGGGACGCTGTCGATTCCATCTACCGCGCCTACTCGCTCCAGCGCTTTGACGATAGCGACAAGCGGCGGGTCATCTGCTATTCGGAAAGCCCCTCTCTGGCCGGCCCCTGGAAGGACTCCTACCCGATCCTGGAGCCGAGCAACTGGGACGACGAGATCGCCCGGCGCAGATACAACGCGCTGCGCGCCGAGTTCCACAACATGTCCGCCTTCCGTTATGGGGGCCTCCATATCGGTCTGCTGGGCGTCCTCTACGTGACTGCAGAGCAGATCCCCGGCGAAAAGAACCAGATCCCCTGCGACGGCCCCATCGACGGCCAGTTCGTCTACAGCCGCGATGGCATCAGCTGGCAGCACGCCGATCGCGCCCGCACCGCCGCGCTCCCGCGCGGCGCCGGCGACGCCTTCGACAGGGGCATGATCATCGGCACGGCCAAAGAGCCGATCGTCGAAGGCGATGAAGTTCACTGGTACTACACCGGCTGCGAACACACCCACGGCGAGGTCAACATGGAGAAGCGCGTCAAGCGGCTGGGGCGCGCCACCTGGCAGCGGGACCGCTTCGTCGCGCTCGCCACGGCCGGCGAGGGTATGATCGTGACCAAGCCCTTGCACCTGCCCGCGGGCGCCGGCGCGCTCGAGCTGAACGCCGATGCCGCCGGCGGTCAGCTGCGCGTCGAACTGTGCCGCCCCGACGGGCGCGTTCTGGACGGCTACTCGCGCGCCGACTGCCTTCCTCTGCAAACCGACGACCTGCACTGGCAGGTCAGGTGGCAGAACGAGCAACCAGCGATCGAGGGCGCGGTCCAGATCCGTTTCTTCCTCAATCGCAGCAAGCTGTACAGCTTCACGTTCAGCTCCTGAATTCCCCGCTCTTCCAGATGACCTGCCTGGCATCAGCAGGATCAATGCCCCCAATCAGCCCTGCCCGACGTATAGCGCCAACTTTCAGTCCGAAAGTCTTCGCAGAACAGCCATAGCCCTGTCTTAGTTGCCGCGCGATCATGTCTCTCGACTGACATATTTGTGCAACATTTCACCTCTATCATTGGCAGGTATGAGGGAAACGCCCTCAGACAAACGCAATATAAATGAGGTGAAACAGTGGCAAACAAGATAGTGTTGACGAAGAATTATGTGCTGATGTTAGCGTTGACTGTCGTCACGGTGGCAATCGGTATTGGCGGCTGTACAATACCTGTCGGAACGGGCGAGCATCATGGCTCAGAACGCATCACGACCAGCCGCGGCGAACATGAACGTGAGGACGGCGCCGGCAACGGTGAGAGCAGCGAAGATGCCGGCGCAAGCGAAGGCGAAGAATCAGGCACCACCCTGACCCTGACCGAGCGATATGATACCGTTCGCAAGGGGGCCCGGCTGATTCTTGTCTATGACGCCGAGAGCAACGCCTTTAGCGGCACGGTGGAAAACACCACTGATAGTACCTTGCAGCAGGTTCGGGTTGAGGTTCACCTGTCGAATGGAGTCGAACTCGGACCGACAGCGCCGGTCGACCTCGCCCCTGGTCAACTCGTGGATGTTTCTCTTCCAGCAACAGACCAAGCTTTTGACGGGTGGACGCCCCACGCTGAAGTAGGGACGGGAAGCGGTGGCGAGGCTGGTGAACACGGTCCCGGCGGCGAAAATGGTGGAGACGGCGGCGAACACAGTAGCGGCGGCTAACGAGAGCGGGACGAAAGAAGCTGATATTTTTTCACTGGCGGATATGTATGATATTCAGACGCGGTGCCCGGTATGGACACCGCGTCTGTACAGTTTCAGTTGAGAAATGATGATGCGTTACACGATTCTGATTGTTGAAGACGATACGCGGATCGCGAACTGGCTGAAAATCTACTTTGAGCAGGCAGGATTTGCGGCCAAAGTCACCCATGATGGCAGGACAGGGCTCACCTTTGCCCGCACCCTTGCCCCCGACCTGATAGTGCTCGATCTGATGCTCCCCGGCCTCGATGGCATCGAGCTCTGTCGCACTTTACGCCGCGAATCAGACGTACCCATCATCATGCTCACCGCCCGCGAAGCCCATACCGACCGCATCAGCGGGCTCGAAAGCGGCGCAGATGATTATGTCGTCAAGCCGTTCGACCCCGAGGAAGTCGTGGCACGCGCCAAAGCCGTGTTGCGGCGGGTCAATGACAGAGTGCAGCAAGTACTGACCTGCGGCCGCATTACGATTGATGAGTCGACGCAGCGCGTGACGATTGACGAGCAACCCATCAGCCTGAGCCATGCCCAATTTCTCCTGCTCGCCACCTTCATGCGCCATCCGAATCAGGTGCTCACACGCGACCAGCTAATCGCTCTCGCCTTCAATAACAGTTTTGATGGATACGATCGTGCCATCGACAGCCACATCCTTCGTCTGCGCAGGCAAATCGCTGTAGATGGCCGCCAGCCGATTCAAACCGTCTATGGCACCGGCTACAGGTTCGTAACGGAGGATGGCTGATGTCGCTACGCTGGCGCTTTCTGGGCGCATTTATCCTGCTTATCGTTCTTGTTGTCTCGCTCAGTTTGGGCGTCGGATACTTTACGACGCAGGCGCAACTGAACACATTTATTGGTGTGCTCAGTAGCGATGAAGCCAATGACTTAGCTCGCAAGTTGAGTCAGGCCTACACTTCGTCAGATGGCTGGGGAACGTTAGAGGCTGCTCTATCTGAGACAGGATACCCCTTCGAGCGCGGCGCGGAACAGCAGCGCTCCGAAGAAGCTGAAAAAAAGGCCTCTGAACTCTTCCATAGCGACTCTGACAGAGACCGTATACGCGTTGTCATTACCGATGTCGATGGCTATATCTTACTGGACAACTTCGCCGAGCTGCGACAGGGTGAGGCCGCGCCGGAATTGGATGGACAGCGTGTTGACATATTCGATCTGCGCACCGGCCAGTCTGTGGGATATGCGTATGTTGATGTGAATCGTGAATTCTGGGCAACCGAATCGCATGGCTTTCTGCGAAACCTGCTTTACACCATCACCATCGGCGGACTGTTGACCTCTGCGATGGCGCTTCTACTGGCGGTATGGCTCGCCAGACGCATCACCGCTCCTGTCACAGCGCTGACCCAGGCCGCCCAGTCCATTGCGCAACGCAGTGATACCGTTCTGCTGCCGGTTACCTCCCCGGACGAGCTTGGCCAGATGAGCGCGGCATTCAACCAGATGACAACCGCCCTCCAAACCCAACGCGACTTACGCAAGCGGCTGCTCAATGATATCTTGCATGAACTGAACACGCCTCTGAGCGTCATCCGTCTGGAAGCGCATGGGCTGCGCAATGGTTTGCAGACGCCCGCACGAACAGCCGACCATATCATTCAAGAAGTGCAGCTGCTCCGTAACCTGGCGCGAGACCTGAACTGGCTGGCCGAAACCGAATCAGACGAGCTGCGGCTGACGACTGAACCGTACCCGCTCCAGCAGCTACTCACCGCTGAAGCGGAACGCTGGCAGCCGCAAGCGCAGAGTCAGCAGATCACCTTATCGCAGCAACTGCTGCCTGAACTGCCGGTGCTCAATCTCGATCGCATGCGGATGAGTCAGGCGTTAGGCAATGTCATTCACAATGCGCTCCAGCATACAGAGGCGGGCGGCCGGGTCACGGTTGCGGCAACCTTGGAGAAGGACGAAAGCGTGGGAATCTCCGTAACCGATGATGGGGCAGGGATTGACGCGGCCGATCTGCCCCATATCTTCAACCGCCTCTACCGCGCCGACCAATCTCGCAATCGCCGCACCGGCGGCATGGGGCTGGGCCTGACCATCGCCCGCGCCATTATCGAGGCCCACAATGGTACGATAACCGTTACCAGCAACGGGCTCGGACAGGGGACAACCGTGCGGTTCGAACTGCCACAGTCTTAAGCGATTGCTTCAATTCGCAGTCCGCTATATATTTATGGCGACGCGAATACAGCGAATTTGCGATGCGCATAGCCCGCCGCCAGAGCCGGTAGACGCCAAAACTGGCAGTTGAAGGCTGGGGCATCTGCTGCTTACTTGCCCCAGCCCGAATGAACCCGAACAGGTAACATACAGATCGAGGAATCCGATGAGCCTGACAACCCAGGAAAAAGAATCCTTTGAAGCCAACGGCTATCTGCTCAAAAAAGGTCTCGTCTCCCAGCAGGAGATCGGGCAGATCCGCCAGGAATTGCCAGACATCCACCGGCACATGGTGGCTGACCCGCCGCCTGAAGTCCATGTCGCCTGGGAGGACGAGGACGCGCCCGATGAGAGCAAGATCATCCGCCAACTGATGCACAGCGAGCTGGTCAGCCCCACCCTCAACCGCATCCTGCGCAGGGACACACTCGTCGAAATCGTAGCCGAACTGATGCACCCGCAGGTCGCCCTCTACCACAGCAAACTCCTGCCCAAAGAGGCCGGCATCGGCGCGGCAACGCCCTGGCATCAGGACTACGCCTACTGGAAAACCGACGAAAATCAGCCGATGATGCTCAACTGCCAGCTCGCCATCGATCCGATGACCCTCGAAAACGGCTGCCTGGAGTTCATCCCCGGCAGCCACCGCTGGGGACTGCAGGATCATGAGCGGCACCAGGAGACCTTCGGCATGTTCCTGCCCGGCCGCTACTACAAGCGCGACGAGGGCGTGACCATCCCGATGGAGCCGGGCGACGGCATCTTCTTCACATCCCTCGTCATCCACGGCTCCGCGCCCAACCTGTCGCCCCACCCCCGCTGGGCCAACACATTCGCCTACAATGTGCCCGGCAACGGCGAGCACCAGGTCCGCGAAATCCTGCGCTGACGCCAGTGGTCAGTGAAGTCGCTGACCACTGGAAACCAGCCGCTGCAGTTCCGCCGCGTTACCTCCTGCCCAAATTGGTTACATCGGTGGTTGTGTGTATAATTGCCAAGCACCGATTCTGGACAACGGGTGAGCCATCGAACCCTTCCCCCAATTGTCGAGGCTTTCCCCACTGCGGCCTTTCAAGACCTGCCCTATTTGTCCAGTTCTGCAATCGCAGAAATCCGCCTAGTTTTCAATTCTTGTTTTGCTGTTTTCGGTTCTCAGCAACTTCATGCCGGTCAGGCGTAGCGCATGGGACTGAGAACGAAAAATCGACCACTGAACACGTGTAGTTTTGTATCCCACCAACCCATTGGAGGAGATTTCATGACCCAGAGGCACATTTCACGACGAAGATTCTTGCAGGTATCCGCCTTTGCCACCGCTGGCGCGGTACTGGCTGCCTGCGGCGGCGGCGATGCGCCCGCCGCGGAAGCGCCCGCTGCCGAGGCGCCGGCCGCATCCGACAGCGGCGACGCGATGCCCGCATCCCAGTACAACGAAGCGCCGATGCTGGCCGATATGGTCGCCAACGGCGACATTCCCCCTGTCGACGAGCGGCTGCCCGCCAACCCGATGGTGATCCAACCTCTGAATGAGGTCGGTCAGTACGGCGGCACCTGGCGCCGCATCGGCGTAGGCCCTGGCGATGCCGGCATCTTCAGATATCGCCTCATGTACCCGCAGCTGGTGCGCTACAACACCGACGGCTCCGATATCGGTCCCAATTTAGCCGAATCCTGGGAAGTCTCCGATGACGGCACCACCTACACCTTCCACCTGCGTGAAGGCGTTAAATGGTCGGACGGCACCCCCCATTCCTCCGGCGACTTCATGTTCTGGTATGATGACGTGCTCGGCGATGAAGACCTCGCCCCCAGCTTCCCCGTCTGGCTGACCGTCGGCGGCGAGCCCGTCGTCATGGACGCGCCCGACGATCTCACCATCCGCTTCACCTTCCCCGGCGCGCACGGCATCTTCATGACCCTGATGGCCGGGGCCAACGGCGCTTCGATGACCTGGTATCCCAAGCACTACATGTCCCAGTTCCATCGCAACTACACCGACGAAGAAGAGTTGAACGCACTGGCGCAAGAAAATGATTTTGAGTTCTGGCACCAGTACTTCAACAACCGGCTCACCCCCCGCCTCAATACCGACGTGCCGTGCCTCTTCGCCTGGCGCTTCACCAAGATTACGCCCGAAGTCCCCGTCGTGCTGGAACGCAACCCCTACTACTGGAAGGTGGACACCGCCGGCAACCAGTTGCCCTACATTGACAAGGTTTCCACCGACATCGTCGAAGACTCCGAAGTCCTGAATCTGCGCGCCGTCGCCGGTGACATTGACATGCAGCACCGCCATATCCTGATGGAGAACTTCTCGCTCTTCAAGGAGAACGAGGAGGTCGGCAACTACGAGATTCTTCTCTGGAAGTACGGCGAGACGAGCGATGCCGTCATTTCCTTCAATCTCTGCCATCCGGATCCGGTCCTGTTCGAGATCTTCAACGACAAGCGTTTCCGCTTCGCCATGTCGCACGCGATGAATCGCGATGAGGTCATCGAGGCCGTCTACCTCGGCCTGGGTGAGCCGGGTCAGCCGTCGCCGCTCGCCACCTCCCCCTTATACGATGAGGCGCAGGCCAAGAACGCCCTCGAGTACAACCCGGACCTGGCCAACTCCATGCTGGACGAGATGGGCCTGACCGAGACGAACTCCGATGGCATGCGCCTGCGCCCGGACGGCGATCCGCTCAGCATCATCTTCAACTACGCCCCCGTCTTCGGCTCCTGGCAAAGCATCGGTGAACTGATGCAGAAGTATATGGCCGACGTCGGCGTGCAGTTGTCGCTGAAGGAAGAAGCCCGTCCGCTCTGGAGTCAGCGCGTCCAGGCCTCCGAGCACGATATGACCGTCTGGACCGGCTCCGCCGAGTTCAACCCGCTGATCGACCCGCGGCACTTCCTGCCCTTCTCTCAAGGCAGCTCCCACCACGTCGCCTGCCATGCCCTCTGGTACAATTCCGGCGGCGCCAACGGCGTAGAGCCGACCGGCGACCTGCGCACTACCATCGATCTCTACGAAGCGATCAAGGCCACGCCGGATGTAGACGAGCATAAGCGCCTCTTCCAGCAGATCCTCGATCTCAATAGGGAAAATCTGTGGACGTTCAGCATGGCGGTCGGCCTGCCTGCGCCCGTCGTCGTCAGCAAGAACATGGGCAACGTCCCGCGCGAGGGGGTCTCCTCCTGGCATCTGCAGACGCCCGGCAGCACCGTGCCCGAGCAGTACTATCTCAAGAGCTGATAACTTCAGCGGCCAGTTGTAAGTGGTCGGTTGCCAGTATATTCACTGGTGACCGGCCACAGGCCGCTGGCGTTTTATTAACCATTAACCACTAACCACTGGTGTTCAATGTCCTCATTCATCTTCCGCCGCCTCATCCTGATGGTGCCGACGCTGTTCATGATCTCGTTGATCTCCTTCGTCATCATCGAACTGCCGCCCGGCGACTATATGACCTCCTATATCGCCAACCGTATGGCAATGGGTGACGACGTACGCCAGGACGAAATCGACGCGCTCATCAAGCAGTACGGGCTGGACCAGCCCGCGCCGGTACGCTACGCCAAGTGGCTGGGCAACGTCTTGCAGGGCAATTTCGGCTTCTCCTTCGAGTGGTCGCTTCCTGTCAGCGACCTGATCTGGGACCGTCTCGGCTTAACGGTGGTGGTCGCCTTCGCCGCGCTCATGTTTTCCTGGGTCATCGGGCTTGTCGTCGGCGTACTCTCCGCCGTCTACCAGTATTCGATCGGGGACTATGTTTTTACCGCCCTCAGTTTTATCGGCCTCGGCACGCCCAACTTTCTGCTCGCACTGATCATGATGTGGATCGCTCTTGCCTATTTCGGCGTCAACATCTCCGGCCTCTTCTCACAAGAGTTCATCGACGCCCCCTGGAGCTTCGCCAAGTTTGGCGATATGCTCAAACATCTCTGGGCGCCTGCTATCATCGTCGGTACAGCCGGCTCCGCCGGCCTCGTGCGCACCATGCGCGCCAATCTGCTCGACGAGCTCAGCAAACCCTACGTCGAGACCGGACGCGCCAAGGGCCTCAACGAACTCAAGCTCGTGCTCAAATATCCCACGCGCGTGGCCCTCAACCCCTTTGTCAGCACCATGGGCTGGGCCTTGCCGCAACTCGTCTCCGGTTCCATCATCGTCTCCGTCGTCCTCAGCCTGCCCACTACTGGTCCGCTGCTGTTGCGTGCGCTCCTGACCCAGGACATGTACCTGGCCTCCAGCTTTCTGCTCATGCTCAGTACATTGACGATCGTCGGCACGCTGGTCTCCGACATTATGCTGGCGCTGCTCGATCCCCGCATCCGGATGGGAGGCTGACATGACCGCAGAACAGCCGACCACCGGCACCGTACAGACCGGCGATCTCCAGCAGGCGCCGCTCGACACCGACACCTATCTCCCCGTCGAGGAAGATGAAGAGCGCGTCTACGTCGCTACGCCGCTGCAGATGATGTGGTGGCGCTTTCTCAAACACAAAATGGCCATAGTTGGCGCCTTAGTCGTTATTCTCCTCTACCTGGTCGCCATCTTCGCCGAGGTGCTCGCTCCCTACAACCCCGATACCTACGAAGTCGCCCTCACCTACGCGCCGCCGCAACCGATTCACTTCTTCCACAACGGCGAGTTCCAGGGCACACCCTTCGTCTACGGCCTCACCCAGGCCCGCAATCCCGATACCCTGCGCATGGAGTTCCAAATCGACGAAACCGTGCGCTACCCTATCCGGTTCTGGGTCGAAGGCGATCCCTACAAGCTCTGGGGCCTCTTTCCAAACAGCCGCCATCTCTTCGGCATCGGCGACCCAATTTTCGACGCCGCCGCCGCGGCAAGCCCAGACACCCCGTCCTTCTCCGTCATATTTCTGCTCGGCGCCGATAAACTCGGCCGCGACATGTTCACCCGCATCGTCTACGGCTCCCGCGTCTCTCTCTCCATCGGCCTGATCGGCGTCGCGCTCAGCTTCATCTTCGGCGTCGTCCTCGGCGGCATCTCCGGCTTCTACGGCGGCGTTATCGACGTCCTCATCCAGCGCATCATCGAGTTCATTCGCTCCGTACCCTCTATCCCCCTGTGGATGGCCCTCAGCGCCTCCCTGCCACAGGACTGGTCCAGCCTTAGAGTCTACTTCGGCATCACCATCATCCTTTCGCTGATCGGCTGGACATTCCTCGCCCGCGCCGTGCGCGGCCGCTTTCTCTCCATGCGCGAGGAGGAATTCATCCTCGCCGCCCGCTTCGCCGGCGCCAGCGAAATGCGCATCATCCTGCGACATATGGTGCCCTCCTTCTTCAGTCACCTGATCGCCTCCGCTACCCTCGCCGTCCCCTCCATGATCCTCAGTGAAACCTCACTCAGCTTCCTGGGCCTGGGGCTGCGCCCTCCCGCCATCAGCTGGGGCGTCCTCCTGAAGGAATCCCAGAATCTGCGCTCGGTCGCGCTCGCGCCGTGGCTGCTGCTGCCCGGCCTCTTCGTCATCATCACCGTCCTCGCGCTCAACTTCTTCGGCGACGGCCTGCGCGACGCAGCAGACCCCTACCGCTAGCAGCCCTCAGTTTCCAGGTAACCACCCAGCCAAAGTCAATTCGCGCCCACGCCAAACAACCGTATCCCATGACCGCGAGCCTATCGCCCACGCTCGGCGTTCGCGACCCACAGTGCGCCGGGCGAAGGTGTTTCCTCTCTCCGCATTCCTCTATACTCTCTTCTTGCATATGGGCGGTCGGGCCTTCGGCCCTCCCTTGTGCAGGGGCTGCGCCCCCGCAACGCCCCCCTACAAAACCATCGCTCACCGACCGTGTGTGCGCATTCCAGCCGTGCGGCTCCAGCAACCTGGCTGCCGCCAACCGAATACGTAACGAGATAGCCTGAATGGTGGCAGGGAAAGAGCGCTGGTCAAGAAGCGTAAGGGTCGGTCAAGTAATGGACTCCAGACGGCATCATTGGCAACAGAGCCGTGCTACAGCAATCCTGAAAATCCTTCAATCCTGCAAATCCTGATTCAGACAATACCCACTGCCGAAACGCGGTTGACAAGCAAAAAAATATAATCGTATAATCTCTACCTAACACCCCATCACTCCTGACAACAGGGCACGCGGCACCAGATGCGGCGCCCTGCGCGCAATACAGTTCAGGCACGATCCGAACCGGATACCCGCAAAAAAGGAGAGACGATCCCGATGAAAGACAATCCCAGTAGAGCCATGACACGACGTGACATTCTGAAGCTGCTCGGCGTGGGAACGTCCGCCGCCTACCTCGCCGCCTGCGCACCCGCGCCGGCAGCAGCCCCCTCCGATTCCGAGGAGCAGCCCGCCGCGGCCGACGAGGGACCCATAACCCTGCGCTTCGCACCCTGGCCCGGCGCTCCCTCACGCGAGCCGATCAAGGCCGTGGTCGACGCCTTTAACGATTCCCAGGACCGAATCGTCATCAAAGAAGAGGAGATGGGCGGCGAAGGCAACCACTACCAGAAGCTCAAAGTGCGCGCCGCAGCCAACGAATTGCCCGATATGGCCTTCATGCAGGGCAGCCACGACTACGTATCCTTCGTCACCGCCGGACTGCTGCATCCCATTGACGACATGATCGAGGCCGACTCGACCTTTGTGCGCGCCGAGAGAATTCCACCCGTCGCCGAATCGATCTTCCACGTTCTCGGCCAGACCTGGGGCCTGCCCAACGAGGCCGCCGCCTTTGGCATGTACTACAACAAGTCGATGTTCGACGAAGCCGGCGTCAGCTATCCCGAACCCGGCTGGACCTGGGACGATTTTCTGGAGAAGGCGATCGCCCTCACCAAAGGCGAAGGCGCCACCAAGCAGTACGGCTTCATCCAGAACTACGACGCCTTCCGGTCGATGGTCTGGGTCAGAACCAACGGCGGCCGCTATTTTGACAGCGATGAGTTCCCGCAGACGATCAGCGTCGACAACGCCCAAGTCGTCGAGGCCATCCAGTTCCTCCAGGACCTGGTCTGGACGCACAAAGTGTCGGTCGCGGAAGGGCAGTTCGCCGCCGCCTCCGGCGGCATCGGCTTCGATACCGGTCGCGTCGCCATGAATATGGAAGGCAACTGGCGCATTCCCGGCTGGGTGCCCAAACTGCAGGACCTGGGCATGGAGTGGGATGTTGCCCCCCTCCCCGAGCAGGCAACGCAGACTACATGGCTCTCCGTCGACATCACGCCCATCTTCGCCATCACCGAATACCCCAACGAGTGCTACGAGTTCATCAAGTTCTGGAACAAAGAGGGCCAGCCCTATATGCTCAACCTCTGGGCGCGCTTGCCGGTCATCCCCAATGAGGAAACAAGGCAGCTCTGGGTCGACTGGATCGATGCCAAGGGCATCGGGCCGCTGGCCGCCGACGCCTTCTGGAACGCTTGGGATTCGGGCTGGGTGATGCCGCTGACACCGGCCTGGCCGGAGATCAACGGCGAGGTGCTGGGACCCGCTTGGGAGGAGATTTTCCAGGTCGAGGGCTCCAACGTCGCCAGCGTACTCGAATCGGTCCAGCCGCGCGCGCAAGCAATCCTGGATGAAAAAGGGCAGCCGTCCTAGAACTCATGTTGCCGTAGGCCAGCATCTACATTGGCGGCTGGCCTACGGCAACTGATCACCGACAACTGATCACTGCAATGGGTGTATCTTCGCAATTTTTGCCTGGAAGGCAGCGGCTTTCCAAGCAGGTCCGTGAAAACATAAAGGGCTATCTCTTCATTTCCCCCTGGCTGCTGGGATTCCTGCTCTGGGTCCTGGGGCCTATGGTCGCGTCACTAATCATCTCCTTTACCGAGTGGAATATCCTCACCCCGCCCAGCTTTGTCGGCTTCGGAAACTATACCAAGCTGCTCGACCCCAACGTCTATTTTCTCAAGGCGCTCTACAACACGATTTACATCACCGCCATCGGCGTGCCGCTGCAGGTCATTCTGGCCCTTTTTGTCGCCCAGTTTCTCAACTATCGCGGCCGCGGCGTCAACCTCTTCCGCACTATCTTCTACCTGCCCATGGTTACGCCGATCGTCGCCAGCGCGCTCGTCTGGCTGATGATCTTTAATCCCGAATTCGGCCTCGCCAACAACCTGTTGCGCGTTTTCAAACTGCCGGAACAGCGCTGGTTCCTCGATCCGGACCTCAGCAAACCCCTCATTGTCGTCTGGATGTTATGGCACATCGGCGGCTCGATGGTGATCTTCCTCGGCGGCCTGCAGAGCGTGCCCGAAAGCCTCTACGACGCGGCCGAAGTCGATGGCGCCGGCCCGGTCAGGCAGTTCTTCTCGATTACCCTGCCGCTGATATCTCCCGTAATTTTCTTCGTGATCACCACCAGCATCATCGGCACCTTCCAGGTGTTCACCGTGGCCTTTATCACCACCGGCGGCGGGCCTGTCCGTTCCACCCTCTTCTACGTGCTTTATCTGTATAGAAATGCTTTCGAATATCTGAGGATGGGATTCGGCTCAGGGCTGGCCTGGGTCCTCTTTGTTATCATCCTCGCGGTCACCTTGGTCCAGTTCAAACTGGCTAACAGGTGGGTCTACTACGAAGTCTCCTGACAGCGCGCGTCTCCGCTTTCGCCGCGGCCGCCGCCAGCGAGTATCCAAAAATTGACTGCTGACGACCGAATCGGAAAAACGCATACCGGCATGTCCGCTTTTCGCCTCAGCATCCTGCCTCGCATCATCTTTCTGATCGTCTTTTCGGTCGTCATGTCCATGCCCTTCTTGTGGATGCTCTCGACCTCGTTGAAAGCCGAATTCCAGGTTCTCCTCTATCCCCCCCGCTGGATCCCCAACCCCATCCAGTGGCAAAACTTCGGCGATGTATTTGTCAAGGCCCCCTTTGTCGTCTGGTTCGGCAATACCCTGTACATCACTGTCGTCAGCCTCGTCGGCACACTGTTTTCCGCCTCGCTGGTCGCCTACGGTTTCGCCCGCATCCAGTTCTGGGGACGCAACGTCCTCTTTATCCTTGTGCTCTCCACCATGATGCTGCCCGACGTCGTCACGCTCATCCCCACCTTCATCCTCTTCAGCCGCCTCGATTGGATCGACACCTTCCTGCCCCTGATCGTGCCCGTTTTCTTCGGCGGCTCAGCCTTTTTCATCTTCCTCATCCGCCAATACTTCACGACCATCCCCTACGACCTCGAGGAGGCCGCCTTTATCGACGGCGCCTCCACCTTCACTGTCTTCTGGCGTATTATCCTACCGCTCGCCAAGCCGGTGCTCGGCACCGTCGGACTCTTCTCCTTCCTCGGCAACTGGAATGATTTCATGCGCCCCATGATCTACCTCAACAGCCCTGAAAAGAAGACCCTGGCCGTAGGTCTGCGCTACTTCCAAAGCCAGTGGGGCACAGAGTGGGCGCTGATGATGGCAGCCGCCACCATCATGATCGTGCCCGTCCTGATCGTTTTCTTCTTTACCCAGCGCTATTTCGTAAAGGGCATCGCCCTGTCCGGACTCGGCGGGCGCTGAGCGATACGTAGTTTCCGAACTCTTAGTCTATTAGCCACACCACGAACACGCGCCGTTCACTAAAAACCAAAAACTGAAAACTCAAAACTAAAAGAGGCCTACCCCCAATGCGTACGCAACAACCGAACATCCTCGTCTTCATCTGCCACGACTTGGGCCGCTACCTGGGCTGCTACGGCGTCCCCGGCGTCCGCACACCGCATATCGACGCCTTCGCCGCATCCGCGCTCCATTTCGAGAACAGCTTCTGCGTCGCGCCCCAATGCAGCCCCTCCCGCGCCGCCCTCTGGACCGGCCGCTACCCGCACGCCAACGGCGTGGTCGGGCTGGCCCACTCCGGATTCGCCAACGACCTGCATCCGGACGAGCAGCATCTGGCCCAAATCCTCTCCGCCAACGGATACGAGACCCGACTCTTCGGTACGCAACATGAGGCCAACAGCCCCGAACGCTGCGGCTACCAGCATGCCTCTCCGCGGGGGGTCTGCGCCGAGCTGGCAACCGCGTGCTGCGGTTTTCTGGCGCAGCGAGAACAGAATGCGGCCCCGTTCTTCGCGCAGATCGGCTTTACCGAGCCGCATCGCCCCTTCCCGCATGACGTGCCGAAGATCGACGCAGATACGGTCGCCATGCCGCCCTACCTGCCGGACATCCCCGAAGTGCGCGCGGATATGGTCGATATGGAGGCCTCGGTTGCTTCGATCGACAAAGCGTTCGGCAGGGTGCTCGAGGCGCTCGAGACCGCGGGGGTGGCGGACGATACCGTGGTTGTCTTCACCGCCGATCACGGCATCCCGTTCCCACTGGCGAAGATGAGCCTCTACGACGCCGGCATCGAAGTGCCGCTGCTCATGCGCATCCCAGGTTTGGAAGGGGGCCGGCGCTATTCGGAATTCGTCACCCACGTGGACTTTGTGCCCACCGTGCTCGACATGTTGGGGATCGAAACGCCGGAGAATCTGCAGGGGGACAGCTACTGGAATCTGCTATGCGGGGATACCTACAACCCGAGCGAATACGTTTTCTCCGAAAAGACCTATCACACCTACTACGATCCCATGCGCGCTATCCGCACAGACCGCTGGAAACTCATTGCCAACTTCGAGTTCGCGCCCACGATCGAGACGCCGCCCGACTACGTCAGCAACGCCAAGGGATACCCTGAGACCAGCATAGCCCTCGACATACCCTACACCGAGATGTATCATCCGCTCTTCGAGCTGTTCGACCTGGAGCAGGATCCGTTGGAACAGAACAACCTGGCCGAAGACCCGGACTACGCCGGCATACGAGACGATCTGGCGCGGCGTCTGCGCGACTGGATGGAGGAGACCGGCGATCCTCTGCTTGAAGGGCCCGTGCCGCAGGCCGCCTACACCAATCGTATGCAAGCATTCAAGAGCATCTGAGCATTGGCCGTAGAAGACTCCTGCGATCCTCTCAACCGCTTCTAACATCTCTGCCCCGTAAACGCGGCAGAATTCGCCCCGTCCGCCGGCAATATGAGCGGTACACTTCTCCGTACCGCGCCAGCAGAAGCGCCTCCTCCGTGCGAATTCGGCTGGTCACGTCCATGCAGGTCATGCCGATCCACAGGCCGCCCACCAGCCAATTGGCCGAAAGCAGCAGCGGCGCGCTGAGAATCAGCAAGAAAGCGCTGTAAATGGGATGCCGCAGCCAGCGGTACGGCCCTGTCGTCACCAGTTGATGGTCAGCCTGCAACCGGGCCGCGTCGCTCCAGTGGCGGCCCAATTCGTTCTGCGCCCACTGCAATAGCCCAAAACCGGCCAGAGCCAGTCCCAGTCCTGCCCAGCGCAGACCATCCCCTACAGAGAGAGCAGCCCAGTTCAGCCACCGGGGCGCCACTAGATAGAGGAGCAACACCACAGGCGGCAGGATGATAAGAACTGTCGTCACCCGCTGTGCCAGCATGCTCTTTGGGGGCGATACCCGTGCCGGATCATCTGCCTCGTACTTGTGCGTGTAATAGCCCCGGTGCGCCACAAAAGCAACAAAAAGTACGGCCAGGATTATACGAAAAGAGATGTCCATAGCGGATTCCTGCGATCAGTTACCAGTTAGTTGCCAACACCCGCCCCCAGCCACGTCCCGAACCATTCATGGCTCAAGCGGTGATTGTACCCGTGCGGACCGGGATGCACGCCCAGCGAGCAGCGCTCCCCGACCCCCAGCAGCTCGTACGCACGCGCCGCCGCGGCGAACTCCTCGCGTACAGCCGCTATCGGGAAAATATCATCCTGTTCCCCCGCGATCGCCCGCAGCGGCCGCGGCGCGATCAGAGCCGCCAAGTCCCCCATCTCCGCCCATTCCAGGATGCCGGGCACGTAGTTGCACTCGCAGTGATACAGGTCGTAGATCGACGCCCGGAACGAGCAGAGATAACAGCCCGGCACCGCGACGGTGATCCGCTCGTCGATCGCCGACAGCCACAGCGCGATCGTGCCCCCGCCCGAATTGCCCGTGCAGCCCAGAACGCCCGGCACCACATCCGGCCGGCTCTGCAGAAAAGCGATCGCGCACATGCCGTCCCAGCAGCGTTCTCCCACCAGGTTGCGGCCCGCCATCTGGTAGGCGAACGCCAGGTGGCGGCAGGAGTTCTCGTGCACGCTGCCGCGCCCGTCCTCCGTCTGCCGCTCGCCGAATCCGCGCTGCTCCACCGCGCAGACCAGATAGCCGGCCTGCGCCAGCGCCTGCGCGTAGTTGTTGTCCACCTTGAGCCTGCTCTCCCGCTCCGCCGCGTTGGGATAGTTGCCCAATATCCACTGCACCGACGGATTGTGCCCGTGAAAGACTAGAACCGGCCGGTAGGGCGGCTCCGTATGGGGGACCAGCAGATAGGCGGGGATGCTCACGCCCTCGCCCGCGTCAAGAAGATACTTCTCCTCCACATAGCCGTCCCGTTCCACCGCTTGCAGCTTCTCCGCCGCCACCGCCGCGGGCGGCGTGCGTTCGGCCAGGCCGAGCAGCTCCAACGTCTTCGCGCGCAGCGCCCCCTGCCACGCGCCAAACTCTGTTTCCGTCCGCGCCTCGAACGCCAACCTGCGCGGCGCAGCCTCGTACACCGCATCAACATGCGCCTGCAAAAGAAATCGGGAACTGCCCATCGGGAAATCTCCTGTTCCAAATGTAAACTGAACGCTGCGCTGACCGTCCAGGGCGGGCGGCCTGATTCGAATCATACCCGCCCTCCGTTCGGACAGCAATCGCGCCGGCTACACACCGCTGTCAAGTAAATTTTCACTGGTTGACAGCCCAATCCGGCTACAGTACAATGCGGCCCTACCGGCAGTATACATCCCAAGACGCTTGGCCGCGCCTGAGCGCGAAAGGAAATATCAGACCCACCCAGAACGCCAGACAATTCGCCGCGCCGCCTATGGCGGACGATAGACCTTTTCATAATGCCAGGGGGCATCGATAAGCAACCCCGCAGGGCGGGTGTTACTCCTCGGTTTTCTCTTCAAACAGCTTTCCGCATCAAGTCAAAGGAGAAAGGTCATGGCAAGACGCACGATCACCCGGCGTAAGTTTATGCAACTCTCAGCGGCCGCCACAGCTGGCTCACTGCTGGCTGCCTGTGGCGCCGGCGGCGATGAAGAACCGGCCGCCGACCAACCGGCAGCTGAGGCGCCCGCCGAATCAGCGGAGCCCGCTGCAGAATCCTCATCTCAGTACAACGAAGCGCCAATGCTCAAAGCAATGGTAGACGCCGGCGAGTTGCCTCCGATAGATGATCGCCTGCCGGTCACCCCGCGCATCGTCACCCCCATCCATGAGATCGGGAACTACAGCGAATCGATCCGCGGCTTCACGCTCAACGAGACCGACCGCGCCGCCCCTGCCTACATCGTCAATCGCGGCTTTATCGACATCCCCACCGACCTGGAGGGATTCGGCGCCGGGTTGCCGACCGGCGGCTGGGAACCATACCTGGCGGAAAGTTTCGAGTGGAACGGTGACGCCACCCAGCTCACGATCCATATGCGCCCGGGCATGAAATGGTCGGACGGCGAACCGTTCACTTCCGAGGACGTTCTCTTCCTGTGGGAGGATCTGTGGTTCAATGAAGAGTACACGCCCATAGCGCCTACCCGCTGCTTTGTGGATGGCCAGCCGGTGGTCCTGGAGACGCCCGACGATTACACATTGGTCTTCAAGTTCCCGGCCCCCTATCCCACCTTCCCCTTCCTGTTCCGCGGCCGCCTGCTTGCCACCACGCCCAAGCACCACCTCAAGCAATGGCATCCTGATTACACCGATGGGGCTGAATACGTCGATCTGAGAGAGAATAACGACTATCTCGATCCCGATTTCCCCGGCGTAACTCCCTGGATCTCGAAGGGCTATGACGAATCAGGGCTGCGGCTGGAACGCAATCCCTACTTCTGCGCCGTAGATACCGCCGGCAACCAGCTCCCCTACTGCGACAACTACCTCTTCCCCTACGCCGGCACCCAGGAGAATGCCGTCCTGATGGCCATCGCAGGCCAGATCGATGTCGGTATTCGCAACATGCAGCTGTTCGAGAGCCTGCCGACCCTGCGCGAAAACGAGGAGCGCGGCGACTACCGGCTGCTGTTCTGGCCGGGCACCTCCTTTACCACCGGCAATCACATCACCATCAACTACCGTCTCCAGAACGAAAAAGACCAGGAGCTCGCCGAGTTCTTCCGCAATAAGTCTTTCCGCAATGCCCTGTCGATGGCTATCAACCGCGACGAGGTCAACGAAACGCTCTACTTCGGCGCCGGCCGGCCGTCCAGTTACGCCCTTGCCTCCTCATCCCCCTACTGGGATGATGACATGGATTCCATCACCATGGTCAACGGCCAGTTCGACTTGGCCCAGGTTGACAGTATCTTCGATGAACTGGGTCTGGAGAAGGGCGATGATGGTATGCGCACATTCCCCAGCGGCGAGCCGGTGACGATCATCCTCGATGCCGCCACCGAGATTACGGTGCATCAGCAGGTCGCGGAAATGGTCGTGGCCGATTGGCGCGACGCCGGCCTCGACGCCCGCCTCAACGCAATCCAGCGCTCGGTCCTCTTCTCCCGCTGGCGTGCCGGCGAGTCCCATACCTACATGTGGGGCACCGATGCCAATGAAATTCCCCTGATGCGGCCCAACCAGCCGATCTTTACCCCCAAGGGGCACGCGCTTGATATGTTGCCGGTGCACTACAATGACGACCCCGAGTGGCTGCAAGAACTCGGACCGCCCGAAGGCGGCGACGCGATGTTCGCCCTGCAAAATGAGATCAAGAAAGAGATCGACCCTGTCGAGAGCAAACGCTTGCACAAGGAGCTCTTCAAGTACCACACTGACTGGCAGTTTGACATCCATATTGTCGCCGACGTGCCGCTCATGGTCCTGGTCGCCAACCGCGTCGGCAACTGCCCCGAAGTAGCCAATGGTCTGCAGGACTTCACCTACGCCTATCCGGAGCAGTTCTACATCAAGTCGTAACAAAAGTAAGGAGTGAGAAACTACGAGGAGTGAGTTTGGCCGCCGCTGAATCCAGGTTTTTGGGCATTCGGCGGCGGCCAAATGGAGAGGCGTTTTCTCTCCTTTCTCACTCCTCTTCACTCTCTCCTCTCACGGCCACAGGCCGCGAACCACCGCAGTCCCGGGGTCCAGATGCTGGATTACGTCATACGCAGAGTGTTGATAGCAATTCCCACACTCCTGCTTATCTCTTTCATCTGCTTTATCGTCATCAATCTCCCCGCCGGGGATGTGATCACCACCTATGAGCAAAACCTCATAGGCAACCTCGGCTGGGGTGAAGAGGAAGCCAGAATAGAGGGCGACAATATCCGCCGGGAGTACGGGTTGGATCGCCCGATACCGATTCAGTATTTCTATTGGCTTTTTGCCTTTCTGCAGGGCGACTTCGGCGTCTCCCTCGTCACCTACGACCGCGTCGCCTCCGAAGTCATCTGGACCAACTTGGGCTATACGATGCTGATCGCTTCGCTCTCTCTCGGCCTTTCGTGGGCCGTGGGCCTGCCGATCGGCATCTATTCCGCCACCCGTCAATACTCCGTGTCGGACGGCGTTTTTACCGTCATGAGTTTCATCGGCCTTTCCATGCCCGGCTTCCTGCTGGCGCTGGCCATCCTGGTCTTCATGACCTTCGTCCTCGACGCGCCCCTGCTCACCGGCCTCTATTCCCCCGAGTATGTCGACGCGCCCTGGAGTCTGGGCAAGGTCAGGGATCTCGCAGCCCATATCTGGCTGCCGGTTCTCGTAGGCGGCATTCCCGGCATCGCCTCCCTCATGCGCATCATGCGCGGCAATCTGCTCGACGAATTGGGCCGCCAATACGTTGAAACCGCCCGCGCCAAGGGGATGGCCGAAAAGGTCGTCATCATCAAACACGCCGTGCGCGTCGCCATCAACCCGCTGATCAGCCTGCTCGGCATGCAGTTTCCGGAAATCATCTCCGGCAACGTTATCACTGCAATCGTCCTGGGCCTGCGCACCATCGGCCCTACACTCAACTCCGCCCTCCAGGCCCAGGACGTCTATGTGTCGTCCGCCATCCTGATGATCCTGAGCGTCATGCTCGTCCTGGGTAACCTGGTCGCCGACCTGCTGCTGGCCTGGATCGATCCGCGCGTCCGCTTCGACTAGCGCAACTTGCAACCGCTGCTACTGGCCGCGAGCCAGTAGCCACGAGCTACTGGTGTCCTATGAGCGCCTCCACCGATCAGATACACGGCGCGCCGCGCCCGCCGGCCGCTGATCTAGATGTGGCCTCCACCGAAGATGTGGCCTCGCGCGGTCGCATCCTCAGGGCGCGCATCATGGCCAACCGCCTCGGCATCATCGGCATCGTCTGGCTGGTGTTGATGGTCACTGTAGCGCTCTTCGCCGACTTCATTGCGCCCTACAGCGTCGACCACGTACACAACGAAGCGCTGCGCGCGCCTCCCCAGCTCGTGCATATCTTCCGCGATGGTAGGCTCACCAGGCCCTTCGTCTACGGCTTCAAGAGCGAAAGAGACGCCCGCACCTTTCTCACCACCTATACCGAAGACCCGGAACTGGTCTACCCCATCCACTTCTTCGTCAACGCGGAGCCTTACAAGCTCTGGGGCTTGGTTTCGAGCAACCGGCGCCTCTTCGGCGTTGAGGAAGGCGGCATGGTCGCTCTCTTCGGTACCGGCAGGCTGGGTCGCGACGTCTTCTCGCGCGTCCTCACCGCCACCCGTATCTCTCTCTCCGTGCCTATCATCGGTATGCTCATCAGCGTCATCCTCGGCTCCGCCATCGGTGTCGCATCCGGCTACTGGGGCGGCGTGGCCGATATTCTCATCCAACGCCTCACCGAGGTGCTGATGTCCTTCCCGCGCATCCCCCTGTGGATGGCCCTCGCGGCTACCTTGCCGCCCGAGCTCTCCTCTCTCCATCGCTACCTGGGCGTCACTATCGTACTGGCGCTCATCGGCTGGGCCGGGCTCTGCCGCCAGATCCGCGGCAAAACACTGGCGCTCAAAGAGTCGGACTTTATCATGGCCGGGCGCGCCGCCGGCTCCAGCACGCCAACCATCCTTTTCCGCCACCTTATCCCGAACTGCTTCAGCCATATCGTCGTCGTCGCCACCCTCTCCGTGCCCGGTCTGATCCTGGCCGAAAGCTCGCTCAGCTTCCTCGGCATCGGCATCACCCCCCCGCTCGTCAGCTGGGGCACCCTGCTCAAAGACGCCCAGTCCGTGCAGGTCCTCACAAAGCACCCGTGGCTGCTGGCCCCAGGCGTTTTCATGGTCCTGACCGTGCTGGCCGTCAACTTCCTGGGCGACGCACTGCGCGATGCACTCGACCCGTACTCCGAGATCAGATAATGGCAACGTTCCGCTTCTTCTCCCGTCGACTTTGGCCGCTGGCAACCGGTAACTGACAATGCCCGATTCACAACCAATTCTCGAAGTCCTCGATCTGCACGTACATTTCAAAATGTTGGCCGGCGTCGTGCGCGCAGTGGACGGCGTTAACTTTACCGTCGAACGCGGCCGCTGTCTGGGCATCGTCGGCGAGAGCGGCTGCGGCAAAAGCGTCACCGCACGCTCGATTTTGCGCCTGCTCCATTCCAGCCAGACAAGCGGCCAGATCCTCTATCACCCCGATGGCGACGACGAGCCCATCGATCTGGTAAACCTGGATCCCAGAGGGGATGCCATCCGCGCTATTCGCGGCAAAGATATCGCCATGATCTTCCAGGAGCCCATGACATCCTTGACGCCGGTCTACACCATCGGCGAACAGATCATGGAAAGCATCCGCCAACACCAGAACCTGTCAGAAGAGGAATCCCAGGAACTGGCCATTTCCATGCTCAACAAGGTGGGCATTCCCGATGCCGAACGCCGCTTTGGCGACTATCCCCACCAGATGAGCGGCGGCATGCGCCAGCGCGTAATGATCGCCATCGCCCTCTGCTGTGAACCGCGCGTGCTGATCGCCGACGAACCGACCACCGCCCTCGACGTGACCATCCAGGCCCAGATCCTGCGCCTGATCCGCAGCCTGCAGCAGGACCTGGACATGAGCGTGATCATGATCACCCATGACCTGTCCGTCATCGCCCAACTGGCCGACTTCGTCGTTGTCATGTATCTGGGCCAGATGGCGGAAAAGGCACCCGTCGTCGAGCTCTTTCAAAATCCCAAACATCCCTACACCCAGGCGTTGCTCCGCTCCATCGTGCGCCCGGATACCCCGCCGCGCGAGCAACTCCACACGATCAGCGGCTCCGTGCCCGATCCGCGCAACGCGCCCAGCGGCTGCCGCTTCCGCAATCGCTGCCCGTCCGTCCATGATCGCTGCCTCGAGGACCCGCCCGTCGTTGAATTCGGGCCGCAACATACGGCAACCTGCTGGCTCTACGTCGACGAATAGCCAGCAAGTCAGTTTCTGACCACTGACCACCAACCACTAACCACTGGTGTTCCATGCCTGACACACCTATCCTGCAGGTCGAAAATCTGAGTAAATTCTTCCCCGTCCAGCGCGGCCTCTTCCGCCGCACTGTGGGCCACGTCAAGGCCGTCAACGATGTAACCTTCACCGTCAACAAAGGTGAATGCGTGGGCCTTGTCGGCGAGAGCGGCTGCGGCAAAACAACCGTCGCCCGCTGCCTCCTCCGGCTGGTCGAGCCGGACCAGGGCCGCATCCTGCTGCACGGCGAACAACAGACCTTCGATATCGCCTCGGCCTCGCGCAAAGAGATGTTGGATGTGCGGCGTCAGATGCAGATTATCTTCCAGGACCCCTTCTCCTCCCTCGACCCGCGCTGGCGCGTCACAGATGTGATCGCCGAACCGCTGATCGCCCAGAAAATCGGCCGCGCCGAAGCCTCCAGACGGGTGCTCGAAATCCTGCCGACCGTGGGGCTCGGCGCACACTTTGCCGACCGCTTCCCCCATGAACTGAGCGGCGGTGAACGCCAGCGCGTCAGCATTGCCCGCGCCCTGGTCGTCTCCCCCCCGCTCGTCGTCGCCGACGAACCAGTTTCGGCCCTGGACGTGTCCGTTCGCTCCCAGATCGTCAACCTCCTGCTCGACCTGCAAAGTCAGATGAATCTGACCTACGTCTTCATCGCCCACGACCTCAGCATCGTCAAGCATATCAGCCATCGTATTGCCGTCATGTACCTGGGGCGGTTGGTCGAGTTCGGCACAACGCAGCAGGTCTTCGAGGAGTGCAAGCACCCGTATACCAAGGCCCTGCTCGCCTCCGTCCTGATCCCCGACCCGACCCACCGTGAGCAGAGCTACGTCCTCGAAGGCGAGGTGCCCAGCCCGCTTAACCCGCCCAGCGGCTGCCACTTCTCCACCCGCTGCCCCTTCGCGCAGGAACAATGCTCAGCCGAAGAACCGGACCTGCGTGACATGGGAAACGGGCACTTGGTTCGCTGCCACTTCGCCGAAGATCTGGATCTCAGCGAAGGTGTCTTTGCCCTACCGCTTGCGACGCCGTCTGCCAGTGCCTGATCGCCGCCAACTTCACCGGCCGCCTGCAACCGATCAGCGCCACCACAACTAAGGATCGATGTCGTGACCTTGCGCTCCCTCTTCTTCTTTGACGACTGGTGTCTGGCCCGCCGCGACAACGTCGCCCGCCGTCTGGGGCAGCCCGAATGGGTGCGGGATGCCACCTACGCCGACCCAACCGAAAACCCGTTCAGCTATCCAACCGTGCTCTACGACGACCAGCGCAAGCTGTGGCGCATGTTCTACCTCGGCCGCGAGACGATGCCAGGGGCGGTCTATCGCAAGGACGAGTGGTTTCTGACCGCCGAAAGCGAGGACGGCATCCACTGGGAACGCCCGGACCTGACCGCAACCGTTCCGCTGCCGTCGCGCATGCGTCCCCACGAGATCTTCGACCGGCAGCAGATGTCCACCGGCGGCTCGATCTTCCTCGATGAAAGCGCGTCCGAACGCCGCTTTAAGTGGCCCATTCTCGCCATCGAAGAGGACGGCCAACGCGCCTCGCGCCTGGCCTGGTCCGCTGACGGCTACAACTGGCAGATCGATCACAACTCGCGCTGGCATCCCGGCACGCCCGACCCCGGCTTCTTCACCTATCGCCATGCCGAACGCAACAGCCACATCACCCTGGCCCGCCCCACCCACGGCGACCGCCGCATCGCCCTCATGGAGACGCACGACTGGCGCACCTGGAGCGAACCGGAAGTCATCTTCCATCCCGACCCTCTCGATCCCCCCATGAGTGAGTCTTACGGGATCGTCGTCCTCCCCTATAAGGGAGTCTACGTGGGCATCCTCTGGATGTTCGAGACCGACCCGCATGACCTGCGGTGGCAGAAGCTGGAGGGGAAGATCTACGGCGAGCTCGTCTACAGCTACGACGGGATGCGCTTCCAACGCTCCCTGCGCCAACCATTTGTCGGCCTCAACGAGCCGGGCGAATATGGCGGCGGCGGCATCTATCCCTGTTCGATGGTGGTCGACCACGAAGGGCAGATCCGCATCTATTCCGGCGGCACCAAAGGGGAGCATTTCCAGGCGCGCACGCTCAGTCGTGACGAGCCCGACTACGCCGCCATCCTCATGCACCGTCTGCGGCAGGACGGCTTCGTCTATCTCGAGTCACAGGCCGGCGCCGGTTATCTGACGACGCGCTGGGTGCGAATCCACGACGAGCGCCTGCTGCTCAACGTGCAGGCCCCATACGGCGAGGTGCGCGTCCAGCTATCGGACCTCGAGGGCACACCGTTGCCCGGCTACACCTTCGATGAGTGCCAGCCGTTCCGCGGCGACTCGACCGCCTGGCAGCCCCAATGGCAAGATCAGGCCGGCCTGGCCGAACACGTCGGCACACCGCTCCGCATCGACGTGCGCCTTTACCATGCCCGCCTCTACGCCATCCACGGCGACATCGAACTCGTCTACGCCAGCGACCTCAGATGAGCAGGTGTTCGCGAGGAGTCCCCCGTACTTCCGACTTGGTCGTGCCCAAAGGCCTCGGGCGCGGGGCACGCTGGGAACTCGTGTAAAGCCAACTCTGTCTTATTCTGGCCAATTCACGGCTTATTCTGGCTTATTCTGGCTTATTCACGGCTCATTCCGGGCTATTCCGGCTTATTCCGATCAATTCACGACCCATTCTGTAACCCGCGGCGCCAACCCAATCGCAGTCCACCCTTCTCGGAGATCAGGCAATGGCAAACGAAACACTCTACAACGGCATCACCCTCCCGCAGACCTGGCCGCCGCGCAACGTGATCGAAGGCTCGCGCGAGCCGATCCCCGTGCCCTATCTCTCCCATCCCCCACAGGTAATCCCCATCGACCTGGGCCGCCAGCTCTTTGTAGACGACTTTCTGATCGCAGAGACCTCCCTGACACGGGCTTACGGCAAACCGGAAATCCACCCGCAAAGCCCGGTGCTCAGCCCCGAAACCGACGAGGAGATGGATTCCGGCTACTGCCCGATGGCAGCGCCTTTCAACGACGGCGCCTGGTACGACCCGCAGGACAACCTGTTCAAACTATGGTATATGCCCGGCTGGTTCCACAGCACCGCCCTCGCCACCAGCGCCGACGGCATCCACTGGGACCGCCCGCAACTCGACGTCACGCCCGGGACCAACCTGGTGTGGCCGAACAACGATGGCTCTGACCGCGACGGCTGTCTCGTCTGGCTCGACAGCGACACACCCGACCCCGCGCAGCGCTATAAGATGTTCCAGTTCTACCGCCACTACAAGCCCAAGCCGGGGCAGCCCCCCATCCCACCCGGCAGCTGGCCGACTCAAATGGCCAGGGGGGAGATGGTCTCCGAAGGCTGGGCCCAGGTCTCGCCCGACGGCATCCACTGGAGCGATCCGGTCATCACCACGCAGGTCGGCGACAATACATCCTTTTTCTACAACCCCTTCCGCCGCAAATGGTGCATTAGCATCCGCCGCGCCGCCCACATCGATGAGTCCACCAGGCTGCGCGCCCGCTTCTACAGAGAATCGGACGACTTCCTGCAGGGCGCGCAGTGGGACATGGATACCGACGAGGTCTTCTGGCAACGCATCGACCACCACGACCAGCCCGACCCCGCCCGCCCCAACCACCGCGTCGCCCTCTATGACGTGAACGTGACCCCCTACGAGAGCCTCATGCTTGGGATGTTCGCCATCTTCCGCGGCCCCGAAAATGACATCTGCGCCGAGGAAGGCGTCCCCAAAACCATGGACCTGGAGCTGGCCTACAGCCGCGACGGCTTCCACTTCAGCCGCCCGGACCGCACCCCCTTCCTCGCCTCCAGCCGCAAAATAGGCGACTGGAACCGGGCCTACCTGCACGCCTGCGGCGGCCTCTGCATGGTCGTTCACGACCGCATCTTCATCTATTTCACCGGGTTTTCCGGCCTGTCGCCCACACTGGGGACCAACGACATCGGGGATTCCGGCCTGTCGCGGCGTGTCATGTACGCCGGCGCCAGCACCGGGCTGGCCACCCTCCGCCGTGACGGCTTCGCAAGCATGGAAGCCGGCGCCGGGGGCGGCACACTGACCACGCGCCCCGTTACCTTCAACGGCGGCCGTCTTTTCGTCAACGTCAATGCGCCGCAGGGCGAACTGAGGGTATCCGTGTTGGACAGTAACGGGGACACTGTGGAGGGGTTGGGCGCCGATGCCTGCGCTGCGCTCAGCCTGGACAGCACCTGCGCCGAGGTGAAATGGTCGTCCGGCGCCGATCTCGCCGCGTTAGCCGGTCAACCCTGCAGACTGCAATTCCATCTGCAGTCGGGGCAGCTCTTCTCCTTCTGGGTGACCGATGACCCCAACGGCGCCAGCTACGGCCACATGGCCGCCGGCGGCCCCGGCTTCACCAACGGCCGCGACCTGCCTCAATCCCAATAGCCCGCAAGCCCGGCACACAGCAGAGATTCACTGCCGTTACTGACCACTGACCACTAACCACTAACCACTGCCGTTTCACTCCCGCAGCCGTTCAGCGGTCACGTAGTACGCGCCGGCCAGCGGATCTCCCTGCTCGTCACGCCACCAGCTCTTCACCGTGGTCGGCCCGCGCTCCACCGCCATCTCAAACGTCTGCCCCGTCGCGTCCGGCGCCACCGGCAGCGTCTGCTCGCTGCGGCCCACCTGCAGCCAGGCGGCGGAAACCGGCAGCGCCTTGCCCGCCGGCCAGCTGCCGTCCACGCCCTGCATCACCGGCGCCGGATCCGAGATGCCCAGGCCGGACTCCTCCGGCCAGCGCCGCAGCGTAAAGCTGTAGAGACCGGCGCGCGCCGCTTCAACGTGCCAGGTGCCGCTGTCCATCACCGGCCCGCGTATGCCGCGCTGGTTGTCCGCGTAGACCCATGCCCAGTCGCAGCTGCACAGCCGCGCCGGGTTCTCCGCATCGGAGCCGATCGTCAGGGCCTGATAGCTAGTGAGCGTACTGCCTACGTCATCCCACCAGGCCCCGTACTGCCCCCGCAGCCGCTTGATCAGCTCGGTATTGGCCGCGGCCACGTCCTGCTGCTGGCCCGGGTCCTCCCCAATGTTGTACAGCTCCCGCCCATCGACCAGCCGCCACTGCCCCCACATCACCGCCGCCCGGTCCCTGCCCGTAAAGCCGAATCCGGCGCCCTCGTTGGCGTGTCCATACTGCACCACCGAAGCCCGCTCCGCCACCGCCTTGTCCGGCCGCCGCATGTGCGCAGCCAGCGACAGGCCGTCGCACGACCAGCCGTCCGGCGCCTGCAGGTCACACAGATCGATCAGCGTCGGCAGGATGTCGACCCCGCGCGTCACGCCGCCCACATCCCGGCCGCCTTCAAGCCCAGCCTCCGGCCAGCGAATGAAGCAGGGTACCCGGTGACCGCCTTCGTATAGCGAAGTCTTCCTGCCCCGCATCCCCGCATTGTAGATCCCCTCTCCCATCGCCGTGCCATTGTCGGTCATGAATATCAGGATCGTGTTATCACGGATCTCGTTATCCTGCAGGAACTTCTCCAACTGCGCCATATTTTCGTCAATGTTGGCGATCATGCCGAAAAAGCTGGCCTCATCCCGCCGGATGCCGTCCACATACGGCTGCCGGTATTCATCGGGAACCCAAAACGGGCCATGCGGTGCATTCGTCGCAATATAGGCAAAAAACGGCTCATCCCGATCATGGCAGCCCTGCATCCACCGCATCGCCTCCTCGAACCAGACGTCGGTGCAGTAGCCCCGGTACTGCTTGATCTCATCCTTATGGCGGTAGTGGTCGTCAAAATAGTCGTTCCCATAGTAGTCGGCCGCCGAGGTGATGCCGAAGGCGGGATGATGGATCGTCTCATGGAAACCGCGGTCCTGCGGCCGGTAGGGATAGTTGTCGCCCAGATGCCATTTGCCGAAATGGCCGGTGTGGTAACCGCTGTCTGCCAGGATATCGGCCATCGTCGGCAGGTCCGCGCGCAGCAGCGAACGCCCCATACAGACGAACGTCGCCCCGTTGCGCAGCGCATCCTGGCCCGTCATCAATTCGCCGCGCGTCGGCGTACACATCGGCGCCACATGAAAATCGGTCAGCCGCACACTGTCGGCGTGAATGCGGTCCAGCGCAGGCGTTTTCAGAAGTGGATTGCCCAGGCAGGACAGATCCCCGTACCCTTGGTCGTCGGTCAGCACGAATATGATGTTGGGACGCGATTGCTTATCAGACATGGAGTGGCCTTTCAGTGAAGCGGCGAATAGTGGGACAACCTCCCCCGCATCTTACATTGAACCCGCGCCATGCCGCAATCACCGCCGCTGAACCAGATCGAGCGACAGTTCAGCCATAGTCAATTCGCGCCAACGCAAATCAGCCCCACCCTGCGACCGCGAACGTCTCCCGGTTTTTCTCTCATTCCTCACTCCTCTTCACTCTCTTCTTGCCTTTTATGGGCGGTCGGGCCTTCGGCCCTCCCTTGTGCAGGGGCTGCGCCCCCGCAACGCCCCCCTCCAAAACCCCGCCTCGCCACCACCGCGCTGTTCTCTCGCCCCTATCCCCTACAGTTCCCCCCTTTCACACCAGTTGACACAGCCGCCCCTCCCGGCGAAAATGGTCGCATCAAGTTCGCGACCAACACCCCGCGACCCCAGCCGACAGGAGGCATCCCATGAGCCGCTTTGCCAACATCAGCCTGGTCAACTTCCCCACCCTACCCGGAAACGAGCCGGGACGGCTACAGAAAACCCTCGACCGCATGTGCAGCTACATCGCCGATGCCGCCCAGGAGCAGAGCGACATCGTCGCCTTCCCCGAAATATGCAACTGCCTCGACACCGCCGACCCTCGGGACCCGACCGAGTCTCTCGACGGGCCGACCATCGCCGCGCTCTCCGAAGCCGCCCGCCAGCATGAGCTTTACGTCGTCGCCCCGCTCCTGCTCGCCGATGCCGGCCGCCGCTACAACTGCGCCGCGCTCATCGACCGCAAAGGCGAAATCGTCGGCGTCTATCGCAAAAACTTCCCCACCCACTCCGAGCTGGACGGCGGCATCACTCCCGGTGTGGAAACGCCCGTCTTCGAGACCGACTTCGGCCGTGTGGGGCTCTGCATCTGCTTCGATCTCAACTACTGGGAGGTTGGCTCCGGCCTCTGCCGCAACCGCGCCGAACTGGTGATCTGGCCCTCCATGTGGGCCGGGGGCCGCATGTTGAGCAAATGGGCGATGGAGTTTGGCTTTAATATGGCCGCGGTCTGGAAGGAGCAGTCCACCTTCGTCGACGTCGCCGGCCGCGAGATCCTTGCCGTCAAACGCGAAGCCAGAGACCGCACCGGCCGCTCGCCCGTGGTCACCGCCCGAATCGACCTCGACCGCCGCCTGCTGCACCCCGACAATAACCTGGAAAACCTGAAGGCCCTCTTCAAACGCCACGGGCCGACCGCAGCCTTCACCGAGTGGCTGAAGCAGGACTGCCATCTGATCTTCGGCTCGCAAGTCCCGGGCGCCTCCAGCGATCAGTTGATCGAAGAGTTCGGTCTTGAAACGATGCGCGACTACCTTGCACGCGTGCGCCGCGACCGCAAAGCCGCGCTGGCCGCGGCCGCCGAACCGGTCTATGCCAACGGACAAACCGTCGCACAGGACGGAGAGAGAATCTGATGCTATTGACAGGAAAAACCGTCGTTGTGACCGGCGCCGGCGGAGGGCTTGGCGCCGGCATCGCCGCGGTCTGCAGCCGCGAGGGCGCCAACGTGGTGGTGGCCGACATCCGCGGGCAGGCAGCAGACGCCGTTGCCGACAGCCTGCCCGGCGACGCTCTGGCCGTACACTGCGATGTCGGCGACGACGACGCCCAATCCGACCTGGTGCAGAAAGCCGTCGCCGCATTCGGGCGTGTCGACGGCCTTGTGAACAACGCTGGCATCAACTTCGCCAAACCGTTCCTGGAAACGACTGCCGCCGACTGGGAACACATCATCCGTGTCGACCTGCGCGCCGTCTTCTTCCTGACCCAAAAGGTCTGCCGGCAGATGCTCGCGCAGTCCCCCGGCGGCGGCAGCGTCGTCAACATCGCCAGCGTCCACGCCCACGCCGCCATGCCCGGCGCCGGCCCCTACGACGCAGCCAAAGCCGGCGTCGTCATGATGGGCAAAAGCTTCGCCCTCGAAATGGCCCCGCACAACATTCGCGTCAACGCGATCTCCCCCGGCCTGCTCGACACCCAGATCTGGCAGGACCTGCAGGACGCCGCGCCCAGCCCGGAGGAGTGCCTGGACTTCTGGCGCACCAATATTCCCAGCGGCCGCGTCATCGCCCCCGAAGAGATAGGCGAGCTGGCCGCCTTCCTGCTCAGCGACCGCAGCGCCTCCATCACCGGCGCCAACATCTACGCCGACGGCGGCATGACCGCCCAGCTCATCAGCCAGGAGCCCTACACCTCCAAGCCGATCGAAGGCTGAGCGTAACCCGGGTCGCCTCCTCCGCGCTGCCCAATGCACAATGCGCAATAACGTAGACGGATCGTACCCATATTGCCCACGACACTACGCATAACAAACGCACGCGCATCCACCGGGCGGACTGCCCCCAAACACCACTCTATCTGCTCGCAGACTCGTCTGAAAAACACTCCATTTCGGCACAATGCCTGCGCGCATTTCAAGTTTTTCTTCAACTCTTTCTTGGTGTAATATACTGGTCTGACATAAACTCCTAAACCGTTTCAGTCTTTCAGCCGAAACAGCGCTCCCATGACGAAACTCCTGTCTCTCTGGACAGACCGCCCCCGCTTCCATCATGATGTCAATATGCTCCTGATTGTCGTCGGCCTCGTGGCGGTCAGCTTTTTCGGCATCCAGACCTTTCTGAAGACCTTCTACGTTCTGCGCCTGGGCTACGGCATGGTCTTTTTTGGCGTGTTTAACGCAGCCAGCGCACTGAGCTACATGGTGATGAGCCTGCCCGCCGGCGCCCTGGGGGGCGTGCTGGGCTTGACGCGCACGATGCGTATCGGCATCCTCGTGACCGTCCTGGGCATGGCGATGCTGCCGCTGACCGAATCGGTGCCAGACTTCCTCAGCTACTACTGGCCCGTTTTCTCGATGATGGTTGTCTCCGGCGGCTACGCCCTCTTCAGCATCAACATGGTGCCGGCACTCATGGGGCTGACCTCTGACGAAAACCGCAACAGCGCCTACGCGATGACCGGCGTCCTGCGCGGCCTTGGCGCCTTCGTCGGTACCCCCTTTGCCGGCCTGCTGCCGGGCCTCATCGCCACCATGATCGGCGTCGGACTCGACAACCCCGCCCCGTATCGTCTGGCACTTTGGCTGAGTCCTGCGGTCTTGCTGCTGGCCATTTTCCCCTTGCTCCGCATCGGCGATGCGGAGCGCAGCGGCAAACACGAAGAGAAACCATCTCTGCCAGGCTCCTTCCCCGTCTCCTCCGTCACCCTGTTGATCCTGTTCGTCTGGTTCAGCCAGGCCGCCGGCGCCACCTGTTACTCCTTCTGCAACGCTTTTATGGACACCGAGTTGCAAATGTCCACCTTTGTGATCGGGCTCATCTCCAGCGCGGGGCAGTTCGCCTCCATCTTCGCTCCCATGCTGCTGCCGATGCTCGCACGCCGCCGCGGCAACGGCTGGACGCTTATGACAACGACCGTCGGCGGCGCCGCCAGCATGATCCCGCTCATTCTCATGCCCCAGTGGTTTGCCGCCGCCATCGGCCAATTCGCCTCCATGGTCCTTTCGGCCGTGCGCATGCCCGCCCTTCAGGTCTATCAGATGGAGATGATCGAGAAACGTTGGCGTTCGCTGGCCTACGGCGCGGTAAATACGGCGATGGGTTTCAGCTTTGGGCTGGTGAGCTTCGGCGGCGGCCAGATCATTGAGAAATGGGGCTACACCAACCTCTTCGCGGTGGGCGTGACCCTCTCCCTTGTCGGAGCCACCATCATGTGGATGATGTTGAAGCGGCCGACGCCGATGGTTGCAGCCCGCGGCGCAGTGCAATAACCAAATTGAAAAGAGAGAGAGGTAACAGGAGAGCGAAGTGTATGCTGCTCTCCCGTTTCGCTATGGGGCACGGCGCGGCATACCGGTTTCTTCGCCCCCTACAGCGTCAACTCCGCCATCATTCGCACCGTTTCGATACTGTCGGTCATCACCGTTAGAGTCGTAATTGGCGCCGCCTGCCACAGCTGCAAACGATCGGCGATGCGGGCTCGGCTGCCGCACAAGGCAACCGCATCCACCAGCGCATCCGGCACCGCCGCGACCGCGCCGGCCCGGTCGCCGGCCAGATAGCTTGTCTGGATCCTGTCAGCCGCCTCTTCAAAACCGTAGCGGCAGGCCAGATTGTAGTAGAAGTTCCCACCCCTGCTCCCCATCCCGCCAATATACAAGGCCAGCATCGGCTTGAGCTGCATCCAGCAACTCGCCAGGTCATCCCCCACCACAACTGCCGCCGACGGCGCGATGTCGAACCCGTCCGGCCTTCCCTGTTGCCCGGCCCGCGCCCGCCCCGCAGCCACCACCTCGGCAAACGTCGCATCGTAATGCTCCGGCGCGAAGAAGATCGGCAGCCAGCCATCGGCCAGTTCTGCCGCCAACCGTACATTCTGTGGGCCAATCGCCGCCAAATAGATCGGCAGATCCGCCCGCCCGTGCAGGATGCTTTTCAGCGGCTTTCCCAACCCCAACGAGCCCGGCCCGCCGTAGGGCAACTGGTAGAACTCGCCTTCAAAAGACAGCGGCTCCTCACGCGCAAAAATGCGGCGCACAATTTCGATATACTCGCGCGTGCGGGCAAGGGGCCTGGCATAGCCCACGCCGTGCCAGCCCTCCACCACCTGCGGGCCGGAGACACCCAGCCCCAGCAGCATACGCCCGCCCGACAGCTGGTCCAGCGTCATCGCGGTCATAGCCGTCATCGCCGGCGTGCGGGCCGCCATCTGCAGGATCGCCGTGCCCAGGTGAATCCGCTCAGTCTGCGCGCCGACCCACGCCAGCGGCGATACCGCGTCCGAACCGTAGGCCTCAGCCGTCCACACCGCGTAATAGCCCAGCCGGTCCGCCTCGCGGATCAGCTCCATCGGCAGCGCAATCTTTCCCCCGGAATAACCTGTATTGAGTCCCAGTCGCATCATAACCTCCGCCGGCCAGCCCGAGGACGCGGTCAACGCCTCTCAGAACAGCGCTCTAGTTGACTCCCTCTTCTGCCGTCCCCGCTGCTGGCTGCAGACGCTATCCAATCAGCTCTTGCAGGGTCTCCACCAGCAGCCGGTGCTCCACCGCGTGGATGCGATCTGCCAGCGTTTCGTGTGTGTCGCCAGCATGAATCGGAACGGCCCGCTCCGCCAGCACCGGCCCCTCATCCACGCGCGCATCCGGCACCAGATGGACCATCACGCCCGTATGGTCGATTTCACCGCGCCCAAAGGCCGCCAGCGCGTCGTCAATCGCGTGCGCGCCGGGGAACTGACCGGGCAGCGCCGGGTGCAGATTCACAACCCGATTGGGAAAGCGCCCAAGAAACTGATCGCTGAAAATGTGCATCCAACCGGCCAATACCACCCAGTCCGGCGCGTACTCGCTCACCAGCGCGGCCAGATCGGCGTCGTACTCGGCGCGGCTGCGCTGCGCGTCCCGGTAGGGTTTCAGCGGAAAGTAGCGGTCGGGGATCTCCGCCCGCCGCGCCCTTTCCAGCCCGTATGCAGCCTTGCGATTGGACACAACGACCGCAATCTGCGCGTCCAGCTTCCCCGCCGCCACCGCGTCCATGATGGCCTGCAAATTCGATCCGTTACCCGAAATGAGAACCGCCAACTTGGATTTCATAGCGCCCCTGAAGACAGGTGACATGGCTTTGCCGTACCGTCTACAGTATAATCGATCCCTATACGCGACGAACTATTCTTGCCGCCAGAGAGCAGATCCCCCATCAGTGCCACAAGACAACCTGCCCCGTGGTCCGGTTTTCGGTACCCGCCATAGCGTCCCCATCACATGAACCGCAGCCGAATTCTTATTCTGATGAGCGCTACCGGGGGCGGCCACCGTGCCAGCGCCCAGGCTCTGCAAGCTGCCTTTGCCGCCCGTTATCCCGATCGGTTTCAGGTGGAGGTCGTCGACCCGTGGACCGATTACACCCCTTGGCCTATCAATCGGATACCCCGCACGTACAGCCCGATCGTCGCCCGCGCCCTCTGGTTCTGGAAGTTGCTCTGGCTCGTCTTCGAAAACGAGCGCGCGCTCTCTGCCGTCCTGCGCCTGGCCTATCTGCTCTGCCGCAACGAACTGCGCAAGGTCCTGCAAGACTACCGCCCTCACCTGATCATCTCCGTACATCCCCTGATACAGCACATCTTCTTGCGGCTGCTTGAGCAGGAGCGCGCCCCGATTCCCTTCGTGACCGTCGTTACCGACCTGGCATCGTTTCATCACGGCTGGTTTCATGCGCGCGCCGAGCGCTGCTATGTCGCCAGTGAGGCCGCGGCGGATGCCGCCCGCAGCCATGGCCTCCCAGCCCGACAAGTTCGGCTGCTCGGCCTGCCCGTCCGGTCCGCCTTTACCGACGCCTTGCCGGACAAAGCGACCGCGCGCGCGCAGCTGGGGCTGCCCGACACCGGCTTTACCGCGCTGCTGCTCGGCGGCGGCGAGGGCATGGGCCCGGTCGCGGCGATTGCGCACGCGGTGGCCCGCCGGCTGGCGGCGACGGGGACGGCCGCGCAACTGGTCGTCATCTGCGGCCGTAATGAACGCCTGCGCCAAGCGCTGCAGCGGTCAGAATGGCCGGTTCCGGTGCAGGTGTGCGGTTTCGTCGATAACGTGCAGGAATGGATGGCTGCCAGCGACTGCGTTATCACCAAGGCCGGGCCGGGCACAATCGCCGAAGCGCTGATCTGCGGGCTCCCCATCCTCCTGAGCGGATTTATCCCCGGCCAGGAGGCGGGCAACGTGTCATACGTAGTCGAGAACGGCGTCGGCGCCTATTGTGATTCACCCGACGGCATCGCTGCCATCGTCAGCGACTGGGCCGGCGGCAATCAGCTGCCTGAGATGGCAGCCCGCGCCCGCAAGCTCGGCCGTCCCCGCGCCGCCTATGACATTGTCGATGAGATTGCGGAGCTTACGGATGGGGAGGCCGCCGAATCAGAAGATAGTTGACAGAGGGCCATGAAAGGTATATATGCCGCAATCAACCAGGAAAATCACCTTCTCCCTGCCTCGCGAGATGGCGGACTGGGTGGAAGAGATAGCAGAGCAGGAAGGCATTTCCCGCAGCGCGCTTCTGCGCGAAGCTCTGTTCCGTTACATGGAGGAAAATGAGTGGCAAAAACTCCTCCGCTACGGCGAACAGCGGACACGCGAGCAGCAGATCAGCCCCGAAGATGTCAGCCGCTTGGTCGAAGAGCACCGGGCCGACATCGGTTCATCGCGGGCATGAGGGTTGGTCTTGATACCTGTGTCATCATTTCTGGATATTGTGGATGAGGCCATGGAACTTATAGACGAGGCCTCAATATCCATTCGTTCCCATCTGTGATAAAAAAAGTCGGCATACTGATTCAGATTGCCGATCTAAATTGACAGTGGCAATGCGGTCATGTAAACTGCTGGCATGTGCCATCACGCAGACAACAGGACTGACACGCAATGACCGCCGAACTCAATGAAGAGCTCCTTCACCAAGCCGGTATCGGCGCATTCTTTCGTCCAAGTCAGTTGGAGTCGTTAGGAATCCCCTACCACAGGCTGCGACAGCTTGAGGCAGATGAGGCTGTCGAGCGCGTCGGTTGGGGCCTCTACCGGCTTGCCGACGCCGAGCCCACGGAACGCTATTCGATAGCATCCGTCTGCGCCCGTGTTCCCAACGCAATCGTCTGCCTCCTTTCGGCGCTTCAGGTACATGGGATCGGCACACAACTCCCGCACCAGGTCTGGATCGCCATTCCGCATAAGGCAAAGCCTCCTGTGCTGACCAATGTGGGTGTTCGTCTGCTCCGGTTCAGCGGCGCGGCCTGGACCTTCGGTATCCAGGAGACGAAGTTCGAAGGGGTGCCCGCCCGCATCACTTCTCCGGCCCGCACCGTCGTTGACTGTTTCCGGTTTGAGCGCCTCATCGGCAGGGAGGCGGCACTCGAGGCCCTGCGCGAGGCGCTACGAGACCGCAAAGTGACCACTGCCGCGCTGGCTCGCACACTCGAAGTGCTCCCCTCGCGCCGTCTCAGAACCATTCTGGAGGCGGGCGTTCTATGACAGCAAGGTGTGACTCCAATGTCCACCAAGTCTTGCGATCCGCATAGCAAGGCGCGACAATAAGCCATGAACAGCCGAGAATTCATCAGGCGGGCCAGGAGCTATGCCCGCAAGACGGAACAGGAATACCGTTTCGACCCAGCTCGCGGAAAGGGAAGTCACGGCCGCCTCTACATCGGTTCCCATTTCACCACAGTGAAACAAGGTGAATTATCAAAAGGCACACTAGCCGCGATGCTACGCCAACTGGGAATTGACCGCAAGGAGTTCTGAACCATGATCTACGCCTACCCGTGTGAACTCACCCCCGATGAAGATGGAGGCTTGGTGGTCTTATTCCCTGATGTACCAGAGGCTGTCACGGGGGGCAAAGACCGGACCGAAGCGCTAACTATGGCCGAAGACGCCATCGCCACAGCCTTGGCCGGATATGTCCACGCGCAATGGGAGATCCCTACACCTAGCCAACCGGCGGCCGGTCAGGAGCTTGTCGCAGTGCCTACTGTGGTTGCCGCCAAGCTGGCACTCTATTCAGCGATGCGCGCACAGTGTATTAGCAACGGAGAGCTTGCCAGCCGGCTGGGGATTGACAAATCGGCTGTGCAGAAATTGATCGATCCCGATCTCAGTTCACCCATTGATCAGGTTCAGAAGGCACTCCGAGCCGTTGGACGCAGTGTGATCGTCGAGGTGACTGCTGCTTGAAACAGACAAAGCTGGATTTGATGCTTGGCCATGGAGGAAAGTGTGCCGATACCTACCATGTTCGACCTCACTTTACCAATACTGGAATTGCTAAGAGACGGAGAGATTCACGACAAATCGTCGCTGACTGATCATCTCGCACAGCACTTTAAGTTGACGGCGACTGAGATAAACGAACGTACCTCAAGTGGCAGGAATAGGCTCACCAACAGAATCAGTTGGACGCGAATGGAGTTGAGAAATGCTGGCCTCCTGGAATACATGGATGAGGGAGCTTCTCGCATTACTGAACGCGGGCGCAAGGTATTAGCTGACAATCCTACCCGCATAGATAAGAAGTTTCTAAATCAGTTTGAGGAATACCGGGATGTATTAAGGAGAGATACCACTGAGCCAGATAAGAAGCTCTTGGACAAAGAGGATGAGGACACGCCCGAGGAAAATCTGAAAGCAGCCTACGATACGATTCGATCCTATCTCGCGAAGGAAATTCTTGAGAAGGTAAAGAACAGTTCGCCGTCGTTCTTTGAATGGCTCGTCGTGGATGTTCTGGTCGGCATGGGGTACGGGGGTTCCAGGGAGGAGGCCGGAAAAGCAATAGGGGGACCGGGCGACGGCGGTATAGACGGGATTATCAATGAGGATCGGCTAGGTCTTGATGTGATCTATATTCAGGCCAAACGTTGGGATAGCCCCGTGGGCAGTTCTCAGATCCGTAACTTTGTGGGCGCATTGGCAGGTCAGAGAGCCGGAAAGGGCGTGTTCATTACTACTTCTACCTTCACTCAAGACGCCCGGGAGTTTGTGAAGACAGTAGGAACACGGATTATTCTGATCGACGGCCGCCAACTGGCCGACTTCATGATCGATTACAATGTGGGAGTTACAACCGAGGCAATTTACGAGTTGAAACGCATCGACACCGATTATTTTGAAGACCAATAACCCTCACCCACCCACACGCCCACAATAATCCAACTGATGCGCCACATACACCAACGCCCCGCCGCCCACCTGCCGCCGGCGTACAGCTAACCACTCCTCAAACTCACGCGCGTCCAATTCCGGATGCCCACGCAGCGTCGATTCCACAAAATGTAGAATACATCCAAGAAAGTAGGCCTCATCAGCACGATAAGCCCCGCCCACCGGATGCACCACCCAATCGGAACTGCCCGCCGCCAGCACCTCCGCCCCGCACCCCCGCAACGCGTGGAACAGCCTGCGTCCCGTGCGGCTGTCGCCGGAGGGCCGCCCATCCGTCACGCGCGTATCCATCGAGCGGTGATAGAGCGCCTCGATCCGGCCATCCAGTCCCGCATCGACTTCCGGCAAAAAGAGCGTCGCGCCGTCGAAGTTGATACTGAAATAGAACAGACCGCCAGGACGCACCATCCCCAGCAGGCCGGGCAGCGCCGTCGGCAGGTGCAGCAGATCCAGCAGCGCGTGGGCAATGATCAGATCGAAGCGCTGCCGGTTCTCCCGCCGCGCCGCGAATTCATACAGATTCGCCTCTTCCAACCGGACCCGCAACCCCTTCTCCCCGCCGGATGTCAGGTGTGCCAGCCGCCGCCGGGCCACCTCGACATTGCTCTCCTCGCTATCGATCGCAGTGTAATCAACGTCAAAGCCTGAACCAGCAAACAACCCCCACTCCACACAACGCTCCACCATCGTGCCAATGCCCGCGCCCACCTCCAGCACGCGCACAGGCCGGTCCGACGCCAGTGCACTAGCCACTGCATCCGCCAGCGTCTGCCAGACCTGCCGGTTGAGTGCACGGTCATCTACAGTCCGTTTGGAAGCCAGATAGCGGGTGAAATCGAAAGCGTCTGTCATGTCAGATTCCAACGGTCACTGAATGCATTTTGCCAGAAACTCCCGGATTGCCGCCGCCGAGTCCGCCCAGCGCGGGTGGGAATCAAAGCGCTCCCGCGCGTTCCGGCCCAGGAGGGCCAACCGCTCTCTATCCCCGGCCGCGGCAGACAGACGCGCGGCAATGCCGTCGACGTCCGCTGGCTCGACCAGAATACCATTGACGCCGTGACCAACGATTTCACCAGCGCCGCCGTGAACACCGGCCAGCACCGGCAGCCCGAACGCCATCGCCTCCAGGTACACAATCCCGAACCCCTCGTACGACGGCACCGCCAGCAGGTGCGCAACGCTGTACTGCTGCGCCAGCTCGCCGTCCGACACACGTCCATGCAGGCGGATGTTGCCCTCCAACCCAGCTCCACCGATCTGCCTGCGCACCGCACCCGCATAAGCGCTGTCAACCGCATCGTCGCCAACGACGTCCAGACGCCAATCGGCTGACGGCAGTCGCGAGAGCGCATCGATCAGATGATGCAGCCCCTTGCGCGCAATCAGATTACCGACAAAAAGGATCCGCAGCGGACCAGCACTGCTCTGCCTCGCGTCGATCAACTCCTGCGCCGCGCCCTCGTCCGGCACCGGCAGATGATCCGCGGCCGGGTACGCGATCACGCCGCCCAGCCGAGTGAGGTTTCCTCTCTCTCCTCGCAGTTCAGCCACCGCCTGCCGCGTCGTCCGGCTGTTGAAGATGAAACCGTCCACCGAGCGCAGGTAGCAGCGCTCCACCGCGCGGTACAGAGGCGGCAACCCGCGCGCGTGCTGCTCACTGCTGCGCAGATGATGGACGATGCTGATCATTGGATAGCGGGGCTGCAGCCGTCGATTAACGAGCGCCAGCGATGGATGGTTCAACTCGTCCTGCAACAGAACGTCCACCGAAAGTTCGCGCAGGCGCCGGTACAGACGCAACGAGAGGTTGTCGGCCAGATGCGCCGCGTAGCTGCGCCAGGGGAGCGACACGATCTCGACCGAATCGCCGGCCTGACGCAGATGCTCGACCAGCTTGCGGTCGTAAAGATAGCCGCCCGAAAGCGTATCCAGAGAACCGTAAATGAGCAGGCCGATGCGCATGAGCCGCTGTGGCTAGTGGTCAGTTACCACGACTGCGCTCCACCCGGTAAGAGGCCCAGGCGATTTCGTTTTCCCAGATGCGGGCGGTGACCGCGCTGATATTGGCCGCGTTCAGCCCATCGGAAAAACTGTTGCCGACGATGCGGCAGAAATGTTCGATGCTCGGATTGAGGCCGTCGAATTCCGCCAAGTCATTGAGCGTCTTATCGCGATAGCGGACCACCAACCCTTCCAACAGCTCCTCCACATGCACGATATCCACCAGGTAACCGTGCTCATTCAGCTCCGCGCCCTCCAACTGGAACTCCAGCCGGTAATGATGCGAATGCCATTCGTTTTCCGGCCCCCAATCGCCGCCGATCAGGAAATGCTGGGCCACAAAATCCCGCTGTACCGCCAACTTGTACATCGAATCCATCCTCCCGTCCGAGAGTTAATTTTTTATGCTATCAATTTTCAGTAACGTGGTCGCGATTTTCACAAAAATCAAAAAACTGACTACTAAAAACTGTAGTCAAGAATTACCTGCAGAGTCTGCTCCGGGCAGCTGTCGATGAGCCTGTAAGCCTCATCGGCCTGCTCCAGCGGGAACCGGTGCGAGATCAGCTCGTCTGCCGGCAGCTTCGCCAGCAGCTGCCAGGCGCTCTCCATGCGGCGGTCCTTCGTCCAGCGCCCGCGCAGCTGGGGAGCGATTGTACTCACCTGGCTGCTGATCAGCCGGATGCGGTTGCGATGAAAAGAGCCGCCCAATTGGAGCGTGGCCGGCTTGGTCCCGTACCAGGAGCCGACCACAATGCGGCTGTCGAAGCCGGCAGCCGAGACCGCCGCGTCCAATGCTGTGGGCTGGCCGGAGAGTTCGTAGATCAGATCCACGCCGTGCTGCTCCCCCCCATCTACCAGCGCATCCCGCAGCTGGTCAGGGCCGTCCGCGCCGCTGGGATCGATCGCTTGGCTCGCGCCCAGCCGCCGTGCCAGACGACGCCGATGCGGCAGCGGGTCCACCGCGATCAGCGCAGCCAGCGGGAACTGCGCCAGCAGCGCGGTCGTGAGCAGCCCCACGATGCCCAGCCCCATCACCACTGCCCGCTCGCCCACCAGCGGCGCGCCGTCCATCACCAGGTTGACCGCCGTCTCGGCATTGGGCAACAGCGCGGCCTGCTGCGGCCGTATACCGTCGGGCACCGGCAGCAGCGCCTGCGGGCTGGCGTAAAAATGGCTTTCGTGGGGATGGAACGCGAAGTAGTAGCGGTTTTCCTCGGCGCCTGCTGCGTCTATCGGCCCATCCGCTTCCGTTGGCTCCGCCTGTCGAGCCAGCGGGCCGGCAACTTCACAGACGCGCCCTACGCAGGCATAGCCGTACTTCAGCGGGTAGCGCACCTCGTCGGTCAGACCGGCAATTGAACTGTCGGCGGCCATGCCCGCGGGAACCTGCCCGCGGTAAAAGAGCATCTCCGTGCCGGCGCTGATGGCGGAGACAACCGTTTCGATCAGCAGCTCGTCCCCCTGCGGCGGCGCCATCTCCTCCGTGCATACCTCGACCGCGCCCGGCGCCGTGAACAGCACTGCGCGCCGCTCCACACGGTGGACAGCAAAAGTCACGTCGCAGCCCTGCCGTTCCGATTGACTCTCTTCTCAAACGCCCCCCACAGTACCGTATCGGTCGCCAACTGCACCTGCTCGACATTCTGCAATCGCGGCATCATCGCGCCCAACTCCTCCCCCGCGCCCGCCGGTTGGATCACCTGATAACCGCCCAGAAAGACCGGCGCGATCGTGATCACCGCATAGTCCGCCAGGCCGTTTTCCAGGAAACTGGTCAGCACGCGTGCGCCGCCTTCGACCATCACCGACCGGATGCCCTCAGCGCCGAGGCAGGTGAGAAGAGCGGCCAGATCCACGCGCCCATCTTCGTCTGCCGGCAAAGTCAATATGCGTGCACCAGCCTGTTCCAGCCGCTGCCGGCGAGACGCCTGCGCCCCCTCGGCCGTGGTCGCGATCCAGACGCCGCCGCGCAAAAGCTGGGCGTCCGGCGGCGTGCGCAGCTGCGAGTCGAGAACTACCGGCTGCGGGTTGTCACCGGAAACCAGCCGCACCGTCAATGCCGGGTCGTCGGCCAGCACCGTTTCGATGCCGACCAGAATCGCGCTGTGGGCGGCCCGCAGCGCATGGGTCATCGTCAGCGAGGCGGGAGCGCTGATCGGGAAAGGCGTTCCCTGGCTGGCGGTCAGGCAACCGTCCAGGCTCTGGGCATAGCTGAGCGTGACGAACGGCCGAGCAGCGAGCAGAGATGCGTTCCTACTCCCCTCTTCTCTTTCCACACCGCCGCGGCGGCTCTGTATACGGGCCCGCAATCCATCGAGTTGCGGCCGGTACGCTTCCGCCAGGCCAAGCGCGAGGTGCTCTTCCTCTTCACCCTCTCCATTTGTTTCTGCCGGACTCTGCCCGTTGAGCTTGATGATGTGCCGCATCCGGGCGACCTTAGCCTCCAGATAGGCATGGCTTTCCGGATTCGATGGCATCTGCAGGGGGATCCGCTCCCGCACCCCTATGCCCAGCCCGGCCAACCCTTCGATCTTGGCCGGATTGTTCGTCAGCATCCGCACCGAACGCACGCCCAACTCCTGCAGAATCAGCGCGGCCGCCGTATAGTCCCGTTCATCGGCCTGGTGGCCCAACAGCAGGTTGGCGTCAACCGTGTCGTAGCCCTCATCCTGCAGATTGTAGGCGCGCAGCTTCTCCTCCAGGCCGATGCCCCGCCCCTCCTGCCGCAGATAGATCAGCGCGCCCCGTCCTTCCGCAGCGATCGCCTGTATCGCCCGCGTCAACTGCTCACCGCAGTCGCAGCGCTGAGAGCCGAGTACGTCGCCGGTGAAACATTCAGAGTGGATGCGGACGAGCAGATCTTCGCCCTCAGCGTCGCCGAGTACCAGGGCCAGATGGTTCTTGCCGTCCCATTCGCTGCGGAAATGATGCAGGCAGAAGGCGCCGTCCGCAGTGGGGATGCGGGCCGTGACCGTACGCTTCACTGCCAATGGCGAGTGAAGCGGCGGGCCATTCTTCGATTCAGAGGAGCCCGGTGGGCGCCCGGCAACGGTTGTGTCCGACATCTGTGTGTGACTGCTGAAAGCTAGCTGAACCGTTCCTCCAGCCAGGGGTCACCCTCCATGTGGTAACCGTAGCGTTCCCAGAAGCCGGGCCGGTCGCCGCGCATAAACTCCAAACCCCGCAGCCATTTGGCACTCTTCCAGAAATATTTCTTCGGCACCAGCAACCGCAGAGGATAGCCGTGGTCCGGTTCGATAGCTTTGCCCTGATAGAGGTAGGCGAGCATTGTGTCGTCGTCGTCGAGCACATCCAGCGCGATATTCGTCGTATAGTCGCCGTCGCAGTGGGCCATCACGTGCGTCGCTGCCGGGTCGACTTCGATATGGCGCAAGAATTCCCGCCACGGCACGCCCGTCCAGGTCGTGTCCAATTTACTCCAGCGGGTCACGCAATGGATGTCAACAGTCTGGGTCTTGGTCGGCAGTGCCGTCAACTCCTCCCAGGAGAAGAGTTTATCCTCGGCAAGCCCGAAGATGGACAGATTCCAACCATCCAGAGAAGAGTATTGATACGTCGGGCCATAGGTCAACACCGGAAATTTTTCGGTCACAAACTGGCCCGGCGGCACCCGCTCTTCACGGGGATTGGTGGGCAGATTCTTGACCCGCTTCAACCGTTCGACTTTACGAAAAGGATTTTCGATACGCATTATTCCATCTCCATATAGTGGACAGTGAACCCAGTCCCACTCTCTCGCAGCTGTAGTTGCTGGCCGCTATCCACTATTCACTATCCACTGTCCTATAACGTTTGAGAATCAGAGAAGCGTTCTGGCCGCCCAGCCCGAAGCCGTTGCAGAGACCGGCATCGACCTGGCGGACGCGGCTGACATTGGCCACGTAGTCAAGGTCGCAGTCCGGGTCTTGCTTATTGTAATTGATCGTCGGCGCAATGCGCTGCGTCTGCATCGCCTGCACGATCGCGACCGCGCTCTGCGCGCCGGCTGCACCCATGGCGTGCCCGATGCTGCTCTTCAGGCTGGTGATCGGGATGTTGTAGGCATCCTCGCCGAAGATCCGTTTGATGGCCGCGGTCTCTGATTTGTCGTTCAAAATTGTGCCGGTGCCGTGGGCGACGATCCAGTCGATCTCATCGGTGCCGAGACCGCTCTCGCGCAGCGCGATCCGCATACATTCGGTCGCGCCCTGCCCGCCCGGGTCCGGCGCCACCATATCGTAAGCGTCTTCACTCAGCCCGTAACCGGCGAACTCGGCCAGGATCTGCGCGCCCCGCGCCTGCGCATGCTCCAGCGTTTCCAGCACAAACGCCCCCGCGCCCTCGCCCACGACCATACCGTCCCTGTCACCGCTGAACGGGCGGCACGCGCTTTCCGGCTCGTCGTTCCGCGTGCTGGCCGCGCCCAGGCGGCTGAACGTGGAGATCGCCATCTTGGTCAGATAACCCTCGGCCCCGCCGGCCAGCATCACATCCGCATCCCCGCGCTGGATGCGGCGCGCGGCCTCGCCGATACTGGTAATGCCGGTCGCGCACGCCGTCACCTGGCTGTTGGTGGGGCCGGTGATGCCACACTTGATCGCGATAAATGTCGGCGCGCCGCTGATCAGCGCAGCCGTCGCGCTGGCCGGATTGAAGCGTTTGGGCCCGCCTTCCTCCAGCTTGAGGCCCTCCTCCTCAACAATATCCCAGCCGCCGAAAGCCAGCCCCATCTCCACACCCACGCGCGAACGGTCCTCCTCCGATAAATCCAGACCGGAGTGGGCCAGCGCTTCCTGCGTAGCCTTCCACGCCAACTGCGTACCGCGGCTGGTGCGGCGCACGTCTTTGCGGTCCATATAGTCTCGCGGCTCCCAATCATTGACCCTGGCGGTGATCTGCGTCGGAAAACCGGTCGGGTCCCAGTGGGTGATGCGTCCAGTGCCCGACTTTCCGGCGATCAACCCCGCCCAGGAGCTTTCCAAATCGTGCCCCAGCGGCGTCACCATGCCCATTCCTGTGACGACAATGCGCCGGGCGGAGCCTCTCTCATTTCCATTCATCTCAAAGTTTCTCGTTCTCTACCCGCACCAGTCAATAATTGGACGTCTCGTTGTTGCTGACCACTGATCACTCACCACTGACCACTGCAGTTAGCAGTTATCGCATCGTCAGAGCCATCACCGCTTTCTGGGCGTGCATGCGGTTTTCCGCCTCATCGTAAACAATCGATTGGGGGCCGTCAATGACCTCGTCGGTGACTTCGATGTTGCGGTCGGCCGGCAGACAGTGCATATACAAAGCATTGTCGTTGGCCAGCGCCATACGGCGGGCGTCGGTGATCCAGTCCGTGTACTGGCTGCCAATCTGCGCGCTCTTCTCATCGTCATCGGTCGTCAGCAACGCCCCCCAACTCTTGGGGTAGAGAATGTCGGCGCCCTCGAACCCGGCGTCGAAATCGTCAAGAATCTCGAAGCTGCCGCCGTGTTGCCCGACGTTGTCTTTGGCCTGCTGCACGATGTCCGGCATAAGCTTGTATTCCGGCGGATGGGTCAGCCGCACGTTCATGCCAAAACGGGTCATCTGCAAGATCAGGCTCTGCGGCACCGAAATCGGCTTCTGATAGCTGCTCGCATAGGCCCAACTGACGTTTATCGTCTTGCCCCGGGGATCGCCGACCTTCTCAAAAATCGTCATCAGATCGGCCAGGATCTGGAACGGATGATAGATGTCGCACTGCATATTCAGCACCGGCGCCCGGCTGGCGTCCGCCACGCTGTTGATATAGCCATTGCCGATGTCCCAGTCGCACTGGCGGATCGCGATGCCGTCATAGTAGCGCCCAAAGATTTCACCGATCTCCTTGCCAGTGTCGCCATGGCTGATCTGGGTTGTCTCGTGGTCGATGAACGCCGCGTGCCCCCCCAGTTGCGCCATGCCGGCCTCAAAACTGGAGCGCGTGCGCGTGCTGGTGAAAAAGAAGAGCATGGCCAGCGCCTTGTCCCGTAAAAGCGGATGGCCGATCCCCAGCGCCCGCTCCCGTTTGAGCGTATGCGCTACGTCCAGAACCGTCTCGATCTCCTCCTTCGAGAAGTCCATATCACTGATAAAATTGCGACCGCGCAAATCGGTTTGCATTCGAACCTACTCCTGATTATATGTTAGGGAATTCATGCCCGGATTTCAGTAACTGCAACTCCACTCGTTCACTCTCGTCGCGCTCCGCCATCCACGCACGGCGCTACTGAAAACTAAGAACTGATTTTGCAACTACTCAGCCGCAACTGAGTCGCAACCCCGAACGAGGTGAGCAAGGGTGTTCTTTCTCCCCTCATTGTTATATTTTGGGCGGTCGGGCCTTCGGCCCTCCCTTGTGCAGGGGCTGCGCCCCCGCAACGCCCCCCTACAAAAACATGCCTCACCGACCGTGTGCCTTCTTCGCAACGTGTCGGCTGGCGAGCATGGCGGCGGCTGCACACCAGTTGCGTCACCAAGAGCCTGAATGGTTCCAAGGATGACTGGCTGGTCAAGTACTGTGGCTAAATAGTTACCTGAAAACTAAGAACTGAAAACTAAAAACTGATCCTCGTTCCCGTTTCCCCTGCCAGCGCCCGTCCCAGATTTTGCGGATTGGTAATCAGGCAGTAAGCGTGCGGATTATTGCTGTTTTCCAGAAATTCAATACACGCGTCGATCTTGGGTTGCATACTGCCGGCGGCAAAATGCCCCTCCGCCCGGTACCGTTTCGCCTCGGCAACCGTGAGCTGCTCCAGATCGATCTGTTCGGGCTTGCCAAAGTGCAGCGCCACCTTTTCCACCCCGGTGCTGATCAGAAAGAGGTCCGCCCCCAAATCGACTGCCAGCAGACTGCTCGCCATATCCTTATCGATCACCGCCGAGACGCCCTGCAGTTTGTCGTCGGCGTCGCGCACAACCGGTATGCCGCCGCCGCCGCAGGCCACCACCACCCAGCCCATCTCGATCGACTGGCGAACCGCCTCGATTTCGACGATCTCCACCGGCCTCGGGCTCGAAACAACCCGCCGCCAGCCGCGCCCGGCATCCTCGACAACATGCCAGCCCCTGCTCTCAAAGCTGCGGGCCGTCTCCTCATCCAGAAAACTGCCAATCGGCTTGGAAGGGTTGTCGAACGCCGGGTCGTCCTCCTCCACCCGCGTCTGCGTGATGATGGTGGTGGTCTCGCGTTGGATCTGCCGCTCGCGGAAGTCGTTGTTGAGCGCCTGCTGCAGCATGAAGCCGATGCTGCCCTGCGTGTCCGCGACGACCAGGGTGAGGGGGATGGTGTGGACTTCGCCGAGAGCCAGCTCATTGCGCCGCAGGATGAAACCCACCTGCGGCCCGTTGCCGTGGGTGACCACGACGCCCTGCCAGCCGCTCTCGATCATGCCGGCAATCTGCCCGGTCGTCTCATTCACCGCATCCCACTGGTGGACTATCTCCGGCCGGTTGTTGTCGGCAATAAGGGAGTTGCCGCCGATGGCGACGACAGCCAGATTGGTTGCACCGTGGGGCCTGTTGTCATCGGCGGCCATTTGAGGATTTTGATCTGTCATTGCCGGCTTCGGTGTACAAATGCAAATCAGCTGTCGATCAGCGGATGCGGTCCCCTGATTATAAGAATCGACAACGGAAAAGTCAATGCAGTCTTAAGTGGCGCGTCAAACACAGGCCTCTGCCAGCGACAGGACAAGAGCGCGCACTATGTACTTGTAGATTGTTCTTAGGGGCGGCTGGGACAGGCGGGCTGTGTGAATGGCTCCACTATGCACCCTAGCCGGTGGTCAGGTCGTCGGGGCCCTATACATTCTGTGCAGCTAGATCCCCTGAACATCCTCTCCCCCCGCCAGCGGCAGCCGAACTGTAAACGTGCTGCCCTGCCCCACACCTGCGCTGGCCGCATCAATCATTCCGTCATGGGCCTCGACAAGCGCCTGCGCGATCGCCAAGCCCAGCCCAATGCCGCCGGTGTCACGGGTTCGATTCTTGTCGACCCGGTAAAAGCGGTCAAAAACACGTGACATGTCTTCCGTTGCGATGCCGTCTCCGTTATCGGCCACAGTAATCGCGGCCGTCTCCTCTTCCGCCCGCAATGACAGCGTGATCACCCCGCCGGCCGGCGTATGTTGCAATGCGTTTGTCAGCAGATTCTGCAAAGCTTGCGTGAACCGCATGCGGTCGACGGCGGCAAGAACCGATGACCGCGGCAAACTGGTATCGAGAGAGATATTCTTCTCTCCCGCCAGTGGAGCAAAAAGCTCCGCCTCCTCCTCCAGCAGAACAACCAGATCACTGGGCGTGCGCTGCAGCGGCAACTGGCGCGCCTCCGCCTGCGCCAATAACCGCAGATCGTCCACCAGCCGGTGCAAATGGCGGGTCTGATCATACAGGCGGGCGATTTCCGTCTTTTCGAGAGGGTAGACATCGTCCAGAATCGCCCGCAGATTGCCTTCCAGAACGGTGAGCGGGGTACGAAGTTCGTGGGCAATATCGTTCAACATGCTGCGCCGCAGCGTCTCCGCATCTTCTAACGCCGCAGCCATCTCGTTGAAAGAATTCGACACTTCCCGCATTTCGGCACTGCCCTGTTCGGCCACCCGAAAACTGAGATCACGCTTGGCAATTGCCTGCGTCCCGGCCACGAGATGGATGAGGGGCGCAGAGAGCCAGCGACTTACCAGCATGCCGAAGACGGTCGCCAGTACCGCGCCGATGAGAAGAACCTGCAACAGAAATTCTCTGGCCCGTTCCCCAAAATCTGGCGAGATGTCATCTGGTGGTGGTTCAAAACTGAATTGACGTCCAGGCGGCTGTTCCCGGTGGATCAGATCGAGGAAGCCGACGATGCGCCCATCGACGCTGATTGGTAGAGCCTCTTGCAATTGGGACGCCTCTTGGCTGCTTGGCCTGTCCGCGCCCGCGGTTGTGTAGAGAACCTGGCCCTCCGGGTCAGTCAGTATCAGGATTCTCCTGTTGGCGGCGTTGAAAAAGAGCGCAGAATCGGCGCCCTCCAGCAGTGTCGAGACGCCCTGCCAACTTCCGCGGTCGCCATAATACGCCTCCAATCGATCGATCAGGCCGGCCTCCCTGGAAAAATAGGTAAGAGCCAGCGAGCGCAGATTGTTGTCGGCGAAGTACAGGCGCGCGGTGAACGAGATGGCGCCAAAGCTGATGATAACGATCGCCGCGAATGCCAGGCTCAACCGCACCCAAAGCCGGTTCATTCCCGCGCTCCCGCCAGCCTGTAACCGACCCCGTAGACTGTCTGGATGAGAGTTGGCTTGCGAGGATCGACCTCGACCTTGCGCCGCAGGTTCTTGATGTGGCTATCCAACATCCGATCGACGCCGTCGTAGTCGTACCCCAATGCCTTATCCATCAGCTCCGTGCGCGTGAAAACATAGCCAGGGCTTTCCATCAGCGTCTGTAGAAGATTGAACTCAGTCGGTGTCAATTCCGCGGCTGTGCCCCGCACCTGCACCTCCCGGCGCTCCACATTCATCTGTAGACCGCCAACAACCAGCGCCGTCACTCGCGGCGTCGCCCGCTGTGTACGCCGCAGCAGCGCCCGCACCCGCGCCACCACTTCGCGGGGATTGAACGGCTTGGTGACATAATCGTCCGCGCCCAGTTCCAGGCCGATGATCTTGTCCGTATCCTCGACCCGCGCCGTCAACATGATGATCAGCGTGTCGGCCAGCATCTCGTCGCCGCGGACCGTGCGGGTTATCTCCCAACCGTCCTTATCCGGCAGCATCAGATCCAACAGCATCAACTGCGGCGACTCTCGCCGCAGCGCATGCAGCGCGCTTTCGCCGTCATACGCGACAGACACCGCGTACCGCTCCCGCTGCAAATAGCTCCGCAACAGGCGCACGATCTCGCGGTCGTCGTCAACAATCAGAATGTGTTCTTCTGGCACAGGCCCCTTATAACTGCTTTCTACCGCTAAGGCAAGTCGCTCGACCGGCATCAGGTCCGGCTCCTTTGCATATGGACTGTTCAAAACTATACGCGATCCTGAGTGAGGCCGGTAAAGGTGTTTCTCTCTCTTCGTCCTTATGTGGGCGGTCGGCCGCAAGCGGCCTCCCTTGTGCAGGGGCTGCGCCCCCGCAACGCCCCCCTAGGCTAGCCACCTTGTTCACTCTTCCCCAGCAACGTGTCTAGCCAACAGTGTCTCCTCCCCCACTTGCCGCCCCAACCCACCGATCACCGACCACTAATCACCGGTGTTCCACTGAAAACTAAAAACTGAAAACAAAAAACTGCCCTTCAGCCTCCTAGGGGCGCCCATCACCCGGGCGACCAGCACCGGGAGGCGGCCCGTCGCCGGAGAAAGGCGTCCAGTCGTCGTCCTGACTGACAAAAGTGGTCGCGCCCAATACCTCGTCGCCGTTCTGCAACTGGGCAGAACGGACAACAGTCCATTCGCCCTGAACGCCCTCCACCACCACCGCGACCGGCAGCGTCTGTTCGTCTCCCGTCTTGACCACAACCGTCTCGCCGTTGTACTCCTGCACTGCAGTCGTGGGTACCAGCCAGCGGGCGTCCGCCATTTCGCTGCGCAGCGTCGCAACAGCCGTCATGCCCGGCCGCACGTGCGTCAGGGCTTCATCGATCAGCCGCACCGTCACCGGGTAGTCGATCACACCCTCCTGGGCGCTGCTCGACGGCTCGATGCCGCTGATCATCCCGGCAAACACCGTATCGGGGAAGGCATCGAGCGTCACGTCCGCCAGCTGACCGACGCTGATCTTGGGAATATCGACTTCGGCGACGTCGATCGTCAGTTGCAGCTGGCTCAGGTCCGCTAGCGTGATCGCGACGGTTCCCTCCGAAATCCGGTCGCTTTCATCCACATTGACCCGCAAAACAGTACCCGCAGCCGGAGCGACCAGCTCCGCTTTGATCAGGTCGAGCCTTGCCTCCAGCAGGGTCAGCTGCGCCTGCTCGATCGACAGCTGCGCCAGTTCGATATCTGTTCCATCGGCGCCGCGCAACAGTGTGTCCAGCCTGGACTGGGCCGCAGCGACCTGCGCCTCTGCCGCGGCGATGTTCACGGCCGTCGGTCCGGCCAAAAGATCATCCAACTGCTGCTGCGCAGTCTGGGCCTGGCTCAGCGCCGACTGCAAATCCGCCTTGGAGGCCGGCGCAACCGTTTCCTCATAGGCCGCGAGCGCCGATTCATAGGAGATTGTCGACTGCTGCAACTGGGCCGCCTGCCGCGTCATACCCACATCCTCGCGCCAAGCTACCTTGTCATACTCAGTCTGGGCTTCCCGTACGGCTACGTGTGCGTTTTCCACCGCTGCCGCCAGCTGGATGCGTTCATTCTCGCTGGCGCCATTCCGAAGGTCATCGTATCGCGCCCATGCGGAGGAGGCGTTGCTGCGCGCAGCGGCCAGCTCTCCTTCGCTGACGCCGTTTTGCACTTCGGCCAGACTTTCCTGGGCTGATTTCAGGTCCGCTTCCGCCGCGGCAAGCTCGGCCGCGCTGGCGTCCGCCAGCAGATTTTCAAGCTGAAGTTCAGCCGTCGTCAGATTGATACGGGCCTGGTCCACCGCCCTGCGCAGGGCGTCCCGGTCCAGGGCCACGAGCAGATCGCCGCTGCCGACCACGTCGCCAACTTCCACCAGCACCTCTTCGACGTAGCCGTTGACCTGCGCAACCACCTGCTGTGTGTCTACAAGCTCGATATTGCCGGCCGCGGTGACGCTGTCTACGGCCGTGTCCGCCGGGCGGATGAGCGTGGTCTCAAGACCGGTTACCGGCTCCGTACTGGCTGCCGCCTCTCTACCGGCTACCGACTCCGCGCCGGCTGCCGACACCGTACTGGATAACGCCTGTCCTGGCGCAACCGGGCCGAAAAAAAGTGCATAGCCGACGCCAAACGCAGCGCCAACCACCATCGCGCTAAGAATAAGTAAGAGAGATTTCCTGTTCATATTAATGCCCCTTCCAACCGATAAAGTAGCCTGTCGTTCGTTTCGGAATCCGCTGCTTTCGATGTCTGATCGCAGGCGAATTCGCAACTGATCTATACCGCTCTCTGCCGTCCCTTCACCTTCTTCCTCAACATGAACCTCACTCATATCGCAGCGCCACGATCGGGTCCAATCGGGTCGCCCGCATCGCCGGATACAGCCCGAAAATCAACCCACAGCCGGCGCTGACACCCAATGCCATGACCAGGGCGTCGATCCCAATCAGAACGTCAATAGGGAAACCGGGGATTCTTGACACCAGCGCAGCCGCCCCGTAGCTGATCGCGATTCCGATCAAACCTCCCAGTAACGTCAGCACCAGCGACTCTACCAGAAACTGCAGCAACACATCGCTGGTGTGCGCGCCCAGTGCCTTGCGCAGGCCGATCTCCTTGGTGCGCTCTGTCACCGAAACAAGCATGATATTCATGATGCCGATGCCGCCCACCAGCAGGCTGATGGCCGCGATACTGCTCAGGAGCAGCGTCAGCGTCCTGGTGACGCTGCCAATCGTGTCCAGCAGGCTGGCCTGCGTGCTGATGCTGAAGTCGCTGTCGTCGTCCGCGCCAAGACCGTGGCGCAGACGCAGGGTCTGTTCAATCTGTTGTTCTGCCGCATCCACCCGCTCTTCGCTCACCGCATCAGCCGATATCGAGGTGACGACATATTCGCCCCGGTAGCGGGGCACGTTGAAGACGCGCCCGTGGGCTACGCCAATCGGGATAAACCCACTGTCGTCATTGCTGCCGAAACCGGCGTTGCCGCTCTCTTCCAGCACGCCGACAACCGTGAACGGTTCGCCACTGATGCGCACGCTCTCGCCCACAACCTGCGTGCGCCCGAAAAGATCTGTCGCCACAGTCGTCCCGATGACGATTACACTGCGCATCTGGGTGATCTCGTCCTCCGTCAGAAAGCGGCCCTCGGCTATCTCGAGTTTGTGGACATCAGCATAAGCTGCAGTCGTTCCTGTCACCCGGGCGCGCGTGTTTTCGTTGCCGGCGACCACCTGGATGCTGCCTCCATATTGGGGCGCCACCTGCCTGACATCTGGGTGGAAGGCGGGATCGGACAGCGTCCTCACATCGCCCATCGTCAGCGTCTCGACAGAGCTGCCGGCGCCGTCCCCATTGCTCCCTGTCCCCGGACTGATCGTCAGCCGGGTTGTGCCCTGGCTGGCAACTTCGCCCAGAATGTCCTCTGACGCACCGCGTCCAACCCCCAGTATTATGAGGACCGCGGCCACGCCGATGATAATGCCCAGCATCGTCAGGCCGGCCCGCATCTTATTGGCTCTGATGCTACTGACAGCAACCGGAAAATATCTAACCAGCTTCATAAACCTTCTCCTCAACCTGCACTATCGCGACAGGCCGCGGCATCGACGCAAGCGCGGGCTCGCTAAGCCCATTGGATCCTGCGCTCGCCGCAGTTGCCGCCGGGCCGCCCGAATCAGAGATGACTACACCGTCCCGCATCGTAATTACGCGGCGGGCCCGTTCCGCGACCTCCTGGTCGTGTGTAATGATGACAAGTGTCAGCCCTTCCTCGTGCAGCTTTTCAAACAGTGCCAACACCTCTTCACCCGTTCCCGTGTCGAGCGCGCCGGTTGGTTCGTCCGCCAGCAACAGGCTCGGCCGGTTGACCAGCGCACGCGCGATCGCCACCCGCTGCTGCTGCCCACCCGAAAGCTCCTCCGGCTTGTGGTCTGCGCGGTCAGCCAGGCCCACCTGCGCCAGTGTCTCCAGCGCCCGCTCGCGAGCCGCACTGCCGGCAACGTTGGCGTAGAAGAGCGGCAGCTCCACCTGCCGCCAGGCAGGTGCACGCGCCAACAGGTTGAACTGCTGAAACACGAATCCGATCTCCCTGTTGCGCAGATCTGCCAACTGCCTCCCCGTCAGTTCGCCAGCGCTCTGGCCGCGAATCTGATAAACCCCGTCCGTGGGCCGGTCCAATAAGCCGACAATGTTCATCAGCGTACTCTTGCCAGAGCCGCTGGTACCAACGATCGCGACATATTCTCCCTCGTCTATCGAAAGGGAAACGCTGTCCAAAGCGACTACCTTAGTCTCCCCCATCTGATAGACCTTCGTTAGGTTCTGCATGTCGATCAGCACTGAAGAATCGGTCATTTCTCTGTTTCCTGAACTGATAACGCAATGAACTGCGGATCTGGTCAGACCATGGCCTGAAACCCATCCACCGTCCTGACTCTCTACAGCCTACCGCTGAAATCTGGAAAAATTCTGGAGATGAAGCAGAGGAATTGGGGAGGATGCTTTCGCGGCGTAGTGGCACTACTGCCTCTACGCAAAATACGTCGATTTCAAAGTATCTAAGACGAGATACGCAGGTGCTGATGCACCTCGTTAAGTGGATCGTAACTTCTCAGCCGCAACTGATTCGCAACCCTGAACAAGAGGAGCAAAGGTGTTCTTTCTCCCCACACTGTTGTATTTTGGGCGGTCGGGCCTTCGGCCCTCCCTTGTGCAGGGGCTGCGCCCCCGCAACGCCCCCCTACAAAACCATCGCTCACCGACCTTGTGTGCTCATTCCAGCCGTGCGGCTCCAGCAGCGTGTCTAGCCAACAGTGTCTCCTCCCCCACTTGCCGCCTCAACCCACCGACCATCGACCGCTAATCTCCGGTGTTTCCCTGACGACTGGTATTCCACTGAAAACTAAGAACTGACTACTAGAAACTGCAGTTCCGACCTTGTGTGCTCATTCCAGCCGTGCGGCTCCAGCAGCGTGTCTGGCCAACAGTGTCTCCTCCCCCACTTGCCGCCTCAACCCACCGACCATCGACCGCTAATCTCCGGTGTTCCCCTGACGACTGGTGTTCCCCTGAAAACTAAGAACTGACTACCAAGAACTGCAGTTCCGACCTTGTGTGCGCATTCCAGCAGTGCTGCCCCACCAACGTGGCTGCCGCCAACCGAATACGCAATCAGATAGCCTGAATAGCCGCAGGGATAAAGGGCTGGTCAAGACAGACACTGTATATGGCTTAGTAGTTACAGTGGATCCGAGAACCGGGGCCGCTGCGCGCGGCCCGCAGCCAGAGGCGGCCGCGCTGGGAACCAGATTCGACTTCCTGGATCGGGATTCTGAGGGGCAGGTTTTCAGGACAAAAAAAAGGAGCCGGCAATCGAGGCCCACAGGCCGCGCGTTGCCGGCTCCGCTTTAGCGAACCGGAAATTCATCAGAGCCGCGCCGCCACTCTGAAATGGGTCTGACGCGTCGATTCACACCTCTCATCGAGCAGGGCAGTCGGGCCGTAGACAGATCGTACGTATATTGTCCAGAACATACTCCACACCGACGTAAGAGGACATCCCCGGCCCCAATGTCGCTCTGCACCAGTGTAATTGACCGTCAAGCCCGCAAAAATAAACACCCGTTCCGGGACAAATCCAGCTCAGGAAACCGATTGACCAACTGGAATTCTCTGGGATATGATCGCCTTGTAGAGGCCTGCTGATGCATTACGCCATGCCGTCGCTGATTAGTCGTTACTGTACGCTCGCGATCGTTTCCCGCAGCATGGAAACCGACTGCGCCAGGGCCGCTTTCGGCTCGCCGGCAACGCGGCATTCATATGTCAGATAGCCCTTGAAACCAACGTCGGCCAAAGCCTGAATGCCCGACTGCCAGTCGATGTCACCAATACCCGGCTGGACACGCGTATTGTCAGCTACGTGGACATGGCCGATGTACGGGCCGATCTTGCGGATCGTCGCCGGTGTGTCGACTTCCTCGATGTGCATGTGGAAGAAATCGGTCAGCAGAGCCACACCAGGAGGGTCCCCCGCCTTCTGGATGATTTCCACCCCGTCCTCCTGCCGCCGCAGCAAATGTTGCTCATAGCGGTTGAGAGGCTCTAACAACAGCAGCGTGCCATGACTGTCAGCGAACGCGGCCAGCTCCCGCGTGATCTCGACCAGCAGCTCTTTTTCCAGCGCCACCGCATCCTTGAGCGGCGAAAGATCTGGCAGCCGCGGCGGGCCGAAAATCGGCGGCACTATCTGGCCGACCGCGCCGAAGTGGCCGCAAGCTTCCAGGTTGCGCTTGGATTCGTCAATGCTGGCCCGGCGTTTGGCCGGATCCGGGTCTAACCAGTCGAACGCTGCCTGGCCGCAAATGGAGGAAATGCGGACTGTGCGATTGTTGAAAGCAGCTTCGTATTCGCTGATGTGGTCATAAAGCCGCGATCGGCCCTGAACTTCGACACCGTCGATTTGCAGAGCCTCGGCGCAATCCAGCTTCTCGTTCAGCGTTGCGCCCGGCAGCAAGTTTTCCTGTATTGAGATGTACATGGGGTCTCCTTTAAGACGAGTGGCCTCGTCGTCTCAATAATAGTGTGCGATCTATTATGACAGAATGACATTATGCCGGCGTGACACAGGGGCGCCGGCCCGGACGCTCCTCCGTGTTGAAGTGTGTCTATTGTGAAGGGTCGCTTCGTCCGTTCTGTGTAATCCGCCTGCCTGCTCCCGGCGCTCATATAGCGAAGCAGTAGCGCATGTGATACACTCAAATACCGAGATGATTTGTTACCGAGCTGATCTGTCCGTTATTGCATAGTGGAACCGTCGGCGTCAACAACCACCGTAATTCCGCTATCCTGTCCATCTGATCTTTGTTGCAAAGTGATTAACCACAACGCACCGCGCTCCACACAGTCAGGCGCGCATTCGACAAACTCCGCTGACGATGACGGCTGGGTCCAGGAGCCGTCCGCCGCCGCCGAACAGAATGCTGCTGAACCGGGCAGCGCACACACACGCGCAGATAGCGAAGCGACAGTGCATCAACCTAACGCACTCACCATTCACCGGCGCCACGTACCCGTCTTGAAGCCGGAAGTTATCATCGAAATTCCCCCGCCCGTCAGCAGGACTCGGCGTTTTGTCTGGCTGGGCGCGCTCGCCATTCCCCTCGTCATCACCTTGATTGCCCTCTCCGCGCTGGCGTTTCGGTCCCAGACCGTGTCCACCACCGCCCAGGAGGCAACTGTAGAGGCACGCGTCGCCATTCGCATGGCCGAAGAACGGGCGAAGAACCACCCTCAGTACGCCGCCACCGCCGCCGTCGAGGCAACTGTAGAAGCGCGCGTCGCGATGCGCCTGGCCGAAGAACGGGCATCCCTGGCCAGACAATCGATAACGATCGTCTCTGCCGGTGAACCGGAGGTGAGCGTAACCACCGCCAACGCCGCCGCGACACCAACTGCCGCCGACGCTGTCCCTCTTTACGCCCGCTCCTCCGTCGTGGTGAATCTCCGCCAGGGTCCCGGCGAAAGCTACCAATCGCTCGGGCTCATCCAGCCCGGCGAACAGCTGCGCCTGCTCGGCCGCACCGTAGACAGCGGCTGGTTCTTCGTATCGTTCACCGACAGTTTCTCGGCAGAAGAAGAGCAGGGATGGGTGGCTGGCTGGTTGGTGGATGTCCCCGGAGACCCAATGCTTCTCGACGTCGTATCTCCCAATCCCCTCGCGACGCAGAGCGAATAACAGCCGCAATCCGGTAAGAACACCTCCCGCTCAAATAGCGAAGCGGTCGCGCATTCAACTACTGTCACCTGCCGATCACCCTCCACGCCTGCCCCGCCGCCTCGTCAGCTACAGCCCCAGCGCGTCGTCGATCTCCTCCTGATACGTCCGCACCGCGCCCGACAGCAGCTCCTCAAGCCCGACCGCGCGCCCGACAGCAGCCGATTCATACGCGCCCAGAATTGCCGCCACCGCGATCATGCCGTCGCGGCCGTCCACCTCCGGCGCACGGCCCTGCAGAACCGCCTCACCGAAGTCGTGATATTCAATCGCCAGCAGCCTGGCGTCCAGCGCCATCTCGGCATGGGACACGTCGGGCCGTTCGTAAACAACACCATCCGCGCCGAACAACCGCGCGGTGATCGCGTTTAAAGAGAAGTCGGGCAGCAGGCTCAAAATCTCCTTGCCCTCCAACGTCCGCTCCTCCAGCCGTAGCCGCACCGCCTCGCCCGTCCGGTCCCGCGGCACATCCAGCGCGCCCCAGCGGCCGTGAACACTGCGTTCGAAACGACTGCTCCCCCTGCCCCCGCCCAGGTGTGAGAACTGCACCGTAGCCCCCGACTGCATCGCATACTGCGCCAGAATCGAGTCCTCGCCCGTCGCCTCAACTGTCTCCGGGTAGGTCCGCGTCTGCTCCCGGTATGAGATCAGCGGGTGATTCTCGGCAACGGGCCGCCGCCGCACCGGCTCCACGATCAACCCCCGCCCAAAGATGCGCTCGTATTCACCCAGATAGTAGCGGATGATATCGGCATAGTGGACGCCCATGTCCAGGCCGATCGCTCCCTTCTCCTTCAGATGCCGCCACGGTGTGGCCGACATCACGTCGTCGCCGCCCAGCGATGTCTGGATCATCAGGAGTGGGTCGCCCAGAATTCCGGCGTCGATCACCGCACGCACCATCCGGTTGACCGGATCGCGGCGGTAATTCTCCGCGGTCGCCAGCACAGTGCCGCTCCCTTCGGCCGCGTCAATGATGCGGCGGCAGGCACGTATCGTGATGCCCAGCGGCTTCTCCACCAGCGCGTGCTTGCCGGCCGCCAGCGCCGCCGTCGCGATCTCATGGTGGCTGGAGCCGTCCGTAACCACATCGACCGCGGCAACGTCCGGGTGCGCCAGCATGCGGTCCAGATCCGTGAAGATCAGGGGCTTGCGACCGAACAGACGCTCCACCTCGCCCGCGACCCGCTCGGCATTGTCACGGTTGATATCGCAGACCGCCATCAACTCCACATTCGACATGCCGGTCTCTTCCAGCGTGTGGTACGCGATCGTGTGGCGATGGCCCATGCCGCCGCAACCCACTACACAGATAGGAACTCGTTCACTACTCTGGCTCATTGGTCCGTCCTCAAATGCACTGGCCGGTTACCAGTAACCCCACAGGACACCGGCAACCGGCCAATTTCCCTTATTTACTTTCCACGAAACTACGCAGCCACAACAAACTTGCAATCCTGAATGAGGCGAGCGGAGCTGTTTACTCTCTCTTTGCATTTGGGCGGTCGGCCGCAAGCGGCCTCCCTTGTGCAGGGGCTGCGCCCCCGCAACGCCCCCCTCCAAAACCATCGCTCACCGACCCTGTCTGCGCATTTCAGCAGTGCCGCTCCACCAACCTTGGCTGCCGCCAACCGAATACGCAATCAGATAGCTTGAATGGCGGCAGCGATAAAGAGCTGGTCAAGGCAGGAACTGTATCTGGCTTAGCAGTTACCTTTCCACTATTCACCGACCACTGCCGTTACATATGTTGCGAGATCTCCGTCTCTTTCGCAGTGATAAATTCCAGCAGCACCGGCACGCCTTCCTCTGTCTTCTGGATGCCGCGCTCAATCGCCGGGATGATCTGGTCCGGCGTCTCAATTCTCTCGCCGTAACCGCCGAACGCTTCCGCCATCTTGGCATAGTTGCCGGAGATATCGGTCGCGCCGTACTTCTGTTGAGAGACCGGCATCACCGGAATCTCAATCGCCATTGAGAAGTTGTTGAACAGGACCGACAGAATAGGAATGCGCTCCCGCACCGCGGTTTCAAAGTCCATACCGGTAAAGCCAATCGCGGCGTCGCCCCACACATTGATGCAGAGCTTGTCCGGGCAGGCCAGCTTGGCGCCCATCGCCAGACCCAGACCGTAGCCCAACTGCGTCGTCTTGCCCCAGCCAATATAGGAGAGCGGCGTTTCTGATTTCCAGAAAGGCGAAAGCTGATCGCGCGGGCTGCCGGCATCATGCGTGATGATCGTATTAGGCACATCAACCGTCGCATAAAGATCGCGAATCACCCGGTAAGGCGAGAGCGGCGCGTCGTCGCTGTTGACCTTATGCGCCCACTCGGACTCCCATTTGGCATTACTATCGGCAATCCTGGCCGCGATCCCGGCCTGCCTGCCCCGCGTCTGCCCGCCCAGCCGTTCCGACACAGCCGCAAGCAACCCCCGCAGCGTAAGTTCGGCATCCCCGACCAGCGCGTGCTGGCTCACGACATCTTTGTTAATATCGGCCGGATCCAAGGTGGCATGGATGATCGTCTTGCCAGCCGGCATACGGACACCGAAGCTGGTGAAGCTGAAACTGCAGCCAATGCCAAAAATTACGTCGGCGTCGTTGAGAAACTCTCCGACCGCCCTGGAGTGGGAACGGTTGGCCGAGCCGAGGCTCAGTGGATGTGTCTCAGGGAAGGCGCTCTTGCCGTTGAGTGTCGTCGTCACCGGCGCCTCCAGCAGCTCTGCCAGCTCCTTCAGCGCGCCCCATGCCTTGGCATAGTGGACACCCTGGCCGGCATAGAGCACCGGCCGTTCCGCCGCCACCAGCATATCCGCCGCCCGCTCCACATCCGCCGGGTCCGGCCCGTAGCGCAGCCGCCGCACAGGTGTGTACTCGAACTCCGCCACTTCCGCAGAGGAAACATCGGCAGGAATCTCCACCAGCGCCGGCCGCGGCCGCCCGCTTCGCACCGCCGCGAACGCCCGCCGCATCGCATCTGCCGTCATCTCCGGCGTCGTCAACTGCTCGCTCGACTTGGTGACCGAAGCATAGCTCTGGGCAGAGTTGAAGTTGGGCTGCACCTGGTTGATCGCCCGCGGATAGCCGCCCGGCAGCACCACGATCGGGGCGGAATCGCCGAATGCCTGCGCCACGCCGCCGAACGCGTTCTCTGAACCGGGCCCCGACTGCATGCAGAAGACACCTATCTTGTCGCCCGAACTCAGGCGGCTGATCGCGTCCGCCATGTGCAGGCCGATGCGCTCCTGCCGCACGATAATTGTGCGGATGTCCAATTTGGCGGCCGATTCGATCAGATAGTTTACCGGATAGGCAAAAAGAATCTCGGTGCCCTCCTCTTTCAGGCAGTGAGCGACAACGTCAACGACTTGCATGCTATGGTCTCCTTAAGTGTGATTTCATTCTGGTATCAGGACGCCTCGCAAAGGCTGCACCCTGGGATCGCGCGACTCTCGCCCGCTTTTAGCCTACACGCAATCCAGGGGAAGCGCGTCTTCCATCTAAACGTACATCAGTAACCGCGTTCTATACCTACCGTATTCTGTAGCGGTTCGCCATTCAGAAAGCGTTTCAAGTTCTCTCTCATAATGTGCCTGACATTGGACGTGGTCTGGACCGATGAGGGCGAACTGTGCGGTGTGATGAACAGATTCGGCGCGTCCCACAGCGGATCGTCCGCCGGCAGCGGCTCCGTGGCTGCCACATCCAGCGCCGCGCCGGCCAGCTTGCCCTCCTCCAACATCCGGATCAAAGTCGGCTCATCAATGATGCCCCCGCGCGAGATGACGATGAAAAAGGCGTCCTGCTTCAGCAGGGCCAGTTCGTCCGGCCCTATCATGCCCCGCGTCTGTGCAGTGATTGGGACTGTCACCACCACCACGTCCGAATCCCGCAACAGCGCCGGCATGCCGTCCATCAACTGCAGGTCCTTAACATAGTCCGGCTTCTCCATCGGATTGACGTCGACCGCGCTCACATCCATATCAAAAGCCGCCGCCCGTCTTGCGATCTGCCGGCCGATATTCCCCAGGCCGACGATGCCCATTTTCAGACCAACCAGACCCACCAGCCGCGTGCCCTCGGGGACACCCCACTCGTGCCGCTGTTGCGCTTTATGAAGCGGACCGAACCCGCGCGTCAGGAACACCAGCATCCCCATCGTATGCTCTGCAATCGTCGTGGCATGCGCGCCCCGCGTATTGCAGACGGTTATCCCCCGCTCCCCCAACTCTGGCACATTGGGCATCCATTCCACGCCGGCGCTGGACGCCTGGATCCAGCGGATGTTGGGCGCAGCCTGCAACTGGCTGCTGTTTATCGGGCCGAAGGCGGCCTCCGCGTCGGCTGCCTGCGCCGTGATCTCCTCAGCCGTATCCGCAAGCACAAACTCCACCTGCGGAAACTCCTGCCGGAAGTCATCCACAAATCTGTCGACCCATCCCGCTGTTATCAGAACTTTCATTGTGCTCTCCATCATGAGGCTGAACGCTGTGGTGAAAAATGATTCGTGGTTAGTGGGGCTGCAATCCACTAACCACTGAGGTCCTGCCATTATACACCAGAACAGCAGGGGTACAGCATAGGCGCTCATAAAGCGAAACGGTAGCGCATCAGCCAACGAAAGTGGTCAAACGGTACACCCCCGCCCTCGTCCTATCCCCCTCTTGCCGAACTGCGCCGCACCGCCGTAATTTGTGGCTGCAATTGCGTTGTGCTATAGTTAAATTCTTACAATACGGGGGATTAGCTCAGTTGGCTAGAGCGCTACGTTGACATCGTAGAGGTCACTGGTTCAAGTCCAGTATCTCCCACCTGGGCCGTTGCCGAACAATGTGGTTCGGTATGGTGCCGCCGGCTCCATAATTTGGGAGAGATAGCGGCAGCGTGATACTTTGGCCGCGGCCAGTCAAACATGAGCAGGGTTTCCGTCAGCGACGAAACTGACAGTGTTCTGAAGCAATCTCGCCTCTGCGTGCAGCGGCGAATTAGACAACTTCTCTGCGCTGGAGTTCAGGCTGGAGAGTATATATCTTCTCCTTCTACCGAACACACCTCACTTGATGGCTCGGTGTAGGTACGTTCGGTATATTTCTGTGAAATCTGCATGTTAACCGTCCGGCCAAGTAGCACCGGTTCTCGATGAAGAGCGCTTTAGGAGGAAGACCAATGCGTAATCGTATTTTTCATATCAGAATGGCCGTCGTCCTGGTGGCCGCCGCCGTTTTCCTGTCCGGCTGCTATCACATGATGTCACCCCGTACCTGGAAGCCGTCCCTTTCACGCATGGACCGAATGGTTCATCCGGATCGAATGGATAGAACGGACCTTCAGGATAAAATGGACCGAATGGGCCGTTCGGACCGTTCCGACGCCAAGCAAGGCTGGCACGTTTCCAAGGCCGATCGCCCTGGCTACACAGTGGCCATGGTAGAGAAGGCCCTGCGGATTTACGACGCCAAAGGGCTGGAGGCGACGGTCGAATACTACAGTTCCCAGGAAAGCGTGGACGGCGAGTGGTATGTATTTATTGCCGACGAAAACAATGACTTAATCGCCCACCCCAATCCCGTCTACGTGGGCGTAAGCCTGATGGACGAGACCGGCATCGATATCACCGGCTATAAGCACGGCGCAGTGATAGCCACTGCCACCGAGGAGGGGAAATGGATCGACTATATCTTCCTCAACCCTGCCACCGGCCAGCAGGAGTACAAGCATGCCTGGGCGGTGAGGCACGATGGGCTGATCTTCGTTTCCGGCTGGTACCAGGTGCTCCCAACTCTGTCGCTGGGCGCGACCAAGACGGATCCTGCTGAGTACACGGTTGCCTTTGTTGACCGTGCGCTTCGCCACTACCAAGCGCATGGCCGCGAGAATACCGTCGCCCATTACAACACACCGGAAAGCGTCGATGGATCCTGGTATGTCTACATCTTCGACGAGGATGATCTGTTGATCGCCCACGCCAATCAGGATTTGCTGGGTATGGACTTGAAGGAAGAATTAGGCCTGGACTCCGCCGGCTATCATTTCGGCGACGACATGGTGGAAACGACCGCTGAAGGGTTGTGGGTGCACTATGTCTTCGTCAACCCCGCCACCGGCGAGGAAGAGACCAAGCATGCCTGGGCCGTGCGTCACGATGGACTGATCATTGGCTCCGGCTGGTATGAATAGACCTTTGGCGGGTGCCCTCTGGGCGCAGTGATAAGCCTGAAATACAGGGGCGCTCGACCGGGCGCCCCTGTTCTTCTTTTGCGGCGCTAATATACAGAGACGAAAGAAACCTTTCCACAGGTGTTTCATGTTGATTGACGGGCTTCCCCACGGGAGCGCAGTGCAGGCCGCAGGCGCAGCCTATACCGGCCAGCTCGAACAACTCATCGACCTCTGCATCTCCGTCCAGCAGATCCCCTCCCCCACCGGCGCCGAAACCGAACGGGCCGCCTGGGTGGAGAACCGCATGCAGGCCATCGGCCTGGCCGACGTAACGCGCGATCAATTGGGCAATGTCTATGGCCGCGTCCGCGGCCCGCGACCGCAGGCCCAACCCGCCCTGCTCGTCTCCGCCCATACCGATACCGTCTTCCCACCCGAAACCGATCTGCGCCTAAGCCGCCTGAACAATGGTTTCCTCCGCGGACCGGGCATCGGCGACAACTCGACCGGCGTTGCCTGCCTCCTCATCCTGGCCGAAACCCTGACGCAACTCGCCCCCCCGCCCGTCGACATCTGGCTGGTCGCCAACTCGATGGAAGAGGGCGTGGGCGACCTGCGCGGCATGCGCCGCGTCGTAGATCGCCTGGATAAGCGGGCCGATGGGGCAATTCGCAGCGCAGATCCTTCCCCTAATGGGCGCGGCGCCCTCGGGGCTGTGATCGTGCTCGAAGGAATGGGGCTGGGCCGCATCGTCCACCAGGCCCTCGGCGTGCGCCGCTATCGCACATCCGCCGTCGCGCCGGGGGGCCACAGTTGGGGTGATTTCGGCGCAGCCAGCGCTGTTCACGGCCTGGTATCGCTGGCCGAAGAAATGCTGAAACTACCGCTGCCGCAAACACCCCGTACAACCTTCAATATCGGCCGCATCGGTGGCGGCACCTCCGTCAATACCATCGCCCAGGAAGCATGGATGGAGTTGGACCTGCGCAGCGAATCTCCACCAACGCTCGCCTGGCTGGACGGGCAGATAGAAAAGATCGTAAAACGCCACGTGCAGGCCCACCACGCACACCGCGACGGCCTGACTTTACGCCTTGAACAGATCGGCGATCGGCCCGCAGGCGCGCTCCCCTTTCAGCATCCGCTCGTACAAGCCGCCTCCACCATTCTGCAGGAGATAGGCGTCAAGGAGCGCACCGATGCGCGCGTCAGCAGCACAGATGCCAATGTGCCCCTCAGCCGTAACATTCCCGCCGTCTGCGTGGGCCTTACAGATGGCGGCGACGCCCACCGTCTGAGTGAATGGATCAACCCATTGCCGTTGGTAAAGGGGATGCAGCAGCTGCTCTACCTTACCTGGTGGAGCGCTGCGTGGTTGACTAATAGTGGCTAGCCACAAACCTCGGCGGCCTGTGGTCTTACCAATCCACGGGCCGCGACGCACTTCGCATTCACAAAACGAAGTGGTAGCCTACCTGACCACACCCACTGCAGTACACAGGAGCAACGGAGATGGCTAGTAAAATCGATGGCCTGTATAAAATTCGCCATAGCGCTGCCCACGTCATGGCGCAGGCCGTGCTGGAACTATACCCCGAGGCCAAGTTCGCGATCGGTCCGCCGATCGAAAACGGCTTCTATTACGACTTCGATCTCGGCGCCGACCAGGACGGCTCCCCCCGCACCTTCCGACCGGAAGATCTGAAAGCGATCGAGAAGCGCATGCGCCAGATTATCGGCGGCAAACATGAATTTGACTATCGCGAGGTCAGCGCCGCCGAGGCCCGCCAGCTCTTCGCCGACCAGCCCTACAAATTAGAGCTGATCGACGGCCTCGACCAGGGCGAAATCGACGAATACGGCAACGAAGCGGACGAAAAGCCTGTCATCAGTACCTACAAACACGATACATTCGAAGACCTCTGCCGCGGACCCCACGTCGAGCACACCGGCAAAATCGTCGCCGACGCCTTCAGGCTTCTCAGCGTCGCCGGCGCCTACTGGCGGGGTGACGAGAAAAACACCATGCTGCAGCGCATCTACGGCACCGCCTGGCGCAACCGCAAAGAGCTGAAGAAACACCTCGATCAGCTCGAAGAGGCCAAAAAGCGTGACCACCGCAAGGTGGGCCGCGAACTGGAAATCTTTATCTTCGAAGAGGAAGTCGGGCCCGGTCTGCCCCTCTGGCTGCCGCGCGGCGCCGTCATCATCGAAGAGCTCGAACGCCTGGCCAAAGAGACCGAAGAGGCCGCCGGCTACGATCGCGTACGCACGCCCCATCTCACCAAAGAGGACCTCTTCCTGCGCAGCGGGCACCTCGACTTCTACAAGGACAGCATGTACCCGCCGATGGAGATGGAAGGCGTCACCTACTATGTAAAACCGATGAACTGCCCCATGCACCACAAAATCTTCGGCTCCAAGCTGCGCAGCTACCGCGAACTGCCCGTGCGGCTGGCCGAGTACGGCACCTGCTACCGCTACGAGCAGAGCGGGGAGCTTTTCGGATTGATGCGCGTCCGTTCGATGCAGATGAACGACGCCCACATCTACTGCTCCCGGGAACAGTTCGCCCAGGAGTTCATGGGGGTCGTCGATCTCTACAAGCTTTACTTCGACCTCTTCGAAATCGACCGTTTTGTCATGCGCCTCAGCACGCATCACCCCAAAAAGCTGGGCGAAAAGTACGTCGACAATCGAACGCTCTGGGAGCAGACCGAGGAGATGGTGCGCCAGGCCATGACCGAGGGCAACGTGCCGTTTGAAGAGGAGCCGGACGAGGCCGCCTTCTACGGCCCCAAAATCGACGTGCAAATCTGGAGCGCCATCGGCCGCGAGTTCACCCTCGCCACCAATCAGGTCGACTTCGCGCAGCCGGAACGGTTGGACCTCTCCTACATCAACGCCGCCGGCGAACAGGAGATCCCGCTGTGCATTCACCGGGCGCCGCTCAGCACACACGAGCGCATGATCGGTTTCCTCATCGAGCATTACGGCGGCAACTTCCCGGTCTGGCTATCGCCCGAACAGGTGCGGGTCATTCCCGTTACGTCGGACCACAACGAATACGCGGTGCAGATCGAGAAGCGCCTTACCGACGCCGGCGCGCGGGTCTCCGCCGACCTGAGCAGCGACCGCATGAACAACAAGATCCGGCAGGCCCAGGGCATGAAGGTCCCCTATATGCTGATCGTCGGCGATCGCGAGATTGAAGAGGAGACCGTTTCGCTGCGCCGCCGCGACGGCGGCCGCCAGAATGGAATGCCGGTAGCAGAGTTCGTTTCGCTCGTCGCCGAACGCATCGCCAGCCGCGCCAAGACACTGTAGTGCCAAGACACTGTAGCCAGATCGGCTTTGGCCGCCGCCGACTCCGACAGTTTGTAGATTCGGCGGCAACCTGATAATTTGGCTGCGGCTCGTCAGACGTGCGCAGGTTTCGCGAAAGAGCGAAACCAGTCGTGTCTTGAACCATCCGCGCCTCTTTCCAGCAGAGGCGCACGTGATAATTTCTGCGCGCCGGAGTTCAAGCTGGAGAGCATACGTTTTTTCCTTTTGCCGAACACACCTCACTGGATGGCTCGGTGCAGGTGTGTTCGGTATGTTTCTGTGAAGTCTGCATGTTTAACCGTTCGACCCGGAACCACTTGCTCTCAATGAAGAGCGCAACAGGAGGCAAAGAGTGCACAATCGTTTAATGCTAAGTAGACTGGCAGCCGTACTGGTGGCTGCCGCCGTATTTCTGTCCGGCTGTGATCAATATATGCTACCCAGTTCGCAAATGGATGGCGCCGTCACCAAGGAAAGCAGGGAGGTTACCAAGGCCGATCGCTCGGGGTACACGGTGGCCATGGTGGAGAAAGCTCTGCAACGCTACGACGCCCAGGGGCGGGAAGCCACCGTTGACTACTAGGGCCTTATGCTAGTTGGGAAAGGCCAATTGCTTGATTTGCAGATAGTCAGGTACGCCCAAGAGGCGGTTGATATAAATGCAGAGGGTATGTGCGGTCAATTTTGTGTATAAGCGTGCACAAAGGCCTCTGAGCGTGTGAGCGTGGTTGGTTTCAATCGAGAACTGTGCGTTGAGTTGACTGGTGACTGTTTCGATGATTTGGCGGACCGAGTCGTAGAGGCGAGAGAGGTGTGCCGGGATCTGTTTTTTCTGGTTTTTGCGCTTCTTGGTGAGAAGACGGATGCGATTGTATTGCCAGAGTTCCTCAGCTGCCGGTGCACTGACGTAGGCCTTGTCGCCGATGACGATGCGGTTGTCGTGTTCTGCAAGGAGTTCGCGACCGACAGCCAAGTCGCGTTCGTTAGCCGGAGCTAACTCGAAGTCGATAATAAGGCCACCCATCGTGATCAGCATATGCAGCTTGAAACCGAAGATCATCATCTTCTTGGAGGGAACGGGCCCATAATCGGCCCCCCAATCGGACCATTTGGCGCGCGCTTGTGGCGCCAGATGGAATTGAACCACAGGAATAGGCAGGCTATCGATTACACAATGCACGTCCCTGTAGAGTTCCGTCCTGGCCAACATCATGCGTCGCATTTCATTGATGACCCCCATCAAGTTACATCGCCGCCGATTGAAACGGCTCTGCTCCGGCAAAATCGGAAACTTATCCCGATGTGCCTGCATATGATTGAGTAACTCTGTTTCCACATCCCATCCCACACATTCGCCGATGAGACAAATCGCGATCAATTCACTGTCGCTACACTCAGGCTCCGGCCCCGGTCGTCTCAGCTGTCCTTCCAGTTCCTTGTACATGTCGTCAACGAGCACATACACGCATAGACAGAAGTCGTCAAAGTGGGCTATCATTCGCTTGGTCCCCCTGGTGAGCTACCTTGGTTGGTCGAGACTTCCAAAGTTATCTCACCAGGGGACTTTTTTCAACCGCTAACTAGCATAAGGCCCTACTATAATTCTCCCGAAAGCGTGGACGGCGAATGGTATGTTTTCATCACTGACGAGAACGACGAGATAATCGCTCACGCCAACCCGGATCTGCTGGGTGAGAGCCTGCATGGCCCTGTAGGGGTGGATATAACCGGCTATCGACAAGGCGAAGCGATAGCCAGCGCCACCGAGGAGGGGAAATGGGTCGATTACATCTTCCTCAACCTTGCCACCGGCAACCAGGAGTTCAAACATACTTGGGCCGTGCGCCGCGATGGGCTGATCTTCGCTTCCGGCTGGTATCAGATTCTGCCCGATCTCTCCCGCAGCACCCCCACCAAGGCTGATCGTTCAGGCTACACCGTCCATCTTGTTGAACAGGCCATCCAGCGCTACAAGACCGAGGGACGCGAAGCCATCCTCGAATACATAAACTCGCCCGCAAACGTTGACGGCGAATGGTATGTCTTCCTCATCGACGAAGACGACATCCTCATCGGCCACCCCAGCGAGGAGCTGCGCGGACAGTATTCCATAGGCGATGAAATTGGCGAGCTCGGCGTCGATATCACCGGATACCGTTACGGTGAACTTCTGCACAATGTCGACGAGGAAGGCCTCTGGGTCGACTACTTCTTCCTCAATATCGCCACCGGCAACCATGAGTACAAACATACCTGGATCGTCCGTCATGACGGCCTCGTCTTCGGCTCTGGCTGGTACCAGGTTTTGCCCGGTCTGGAGTTGGGCGCCACCAAAGCGCATCCTGTGGCTTACACGGTGGACATGGTAGAGCAGGCCCTGCAACGTTATGAGGCCGAAGGCCGAGACGCGACGGTCGAGCACTACAACACACCGGAGAGCGCGGACGGCGAATATTATGTCTTCATCTTCGATGAGAGTGATCAGTTGATCGCCCACGCCAACCCGGACCTGCTTGGCATGGACCTGAAGGAAGATTTGGGCGTCGATGTCACCGGTTATCGTTTCGGCGACCTGATGCTCAGCGCGACCGAAGAAGGGCTTTGGGTGGACTATCTCTTCCAGAACCTTGCCACCGGCACCCAGGAGTACAAGCATTCCTGGGTGGTCAAGCGAGATGGGCTGCTGTTCGGCTCCGGCTGGTATCAGGTTCTGCCCAGTACGGAATTTAGCGCCACCAAAGCGCATCCTGTGGCTTACACGGTGGACATGGTAGAGCAGGCCCTGCAACGTTATGAGGCCGAAGGCCGAGAGGCGACAGTTGAGTACTACAACACAGCGGAGAGCGCGGACGGCGAATATTATGTTTTCATCTTCGATGAGAGTGATCAGTTGATCGCCCACGCCAACCCGGATCTGCTTGGCATGGACCTGAAGGAAGAGTTGGGCGTCGATGTCACCGGCTATCGCTTCGGCGACCTGATGCTCAGCGCGACCGAAGAGGGGCTTTGGGTGGACTATCTCTTCCAAAATCTCGCCACCGGCAACCAGGAGTACAAGCATTCGTGGGTGGTCCGGCGGGATGGGCTGCTGTTCGGCTCCGGCTGGTATCAGGTTCTGCCCACTCTGCCCACGGCCGTTACCAAGGCGCGACCGGCCGAATATACCGTCGCCATGGTCGACCGCGCGCTCCGGTACTACAAGGCCTATGGCCGAGAAGAGACGGTCGCCTACTACAATACGCCGGAGAGCGTGGACGGGGAATATTATGTCTACATCTTCGACGAGGATGATCAGTTGATCGCCCACGCCAACCCGGATCTGCTGGGTATGGACTTGAAGGAAGAGTTGGGCTTGGACTCCACCGGCTATCATTTCGGCACCGACATGCTGGAAGCGACGGCGGAGGGGTTGTGGGTACACTATGTCTTCGTCAACCCCGCCACCGGCGAGGAGGAGACCAAGCACGCCTGGGCCGTGCGCCACGATGGACTGATCATTGGCTCCGGCTGGTATGAATAGACTTTCGATGGGCGCCCTTTTGGCGCGGCGATAAACCAGAGAGGCAGGGGCGCTCGACCGGGCGCCCCTGTTGTTCTCCTGCGCCGCTGAGGAGCAGTGACGCGCGTAACAGTTTCCACTGGTGTTTCATGCTGACCGGTGGGTTTCCTCATGGGCGCCCAGTGCAGGCCGCGCCAAGATACTGTAAACATGATTGGCTCCGGCCGCCGCCGGCTCCAACAGCTTGGCGGCGGCCAAACATGAAGGCTCCGCTTCAGAATTCGACCCATCGCCAGCCATCCTCAAACCATACAATTTCCGCACATCCTGATTCAGACAACGTCCGCCCCAATATCAGCGACACATCTTTGTCCACTTGAATGCATTTCGGATCTGGGCTGGCCCGGCGTTGTCGGCCGCGCAACCCGGTCTACCCCCAGTGGTAACCACAAAATCCACCCCATTTTTGTATGCGCTATGTCCTTTTTTCAAGTTTGACGTAACACTTTCGCAATGATATACTCGCGGATGATTTGGAGTCGATAATTCACCGCAGATGTATTCTGACAGCAGCCCCTTTTGAATCAGGTCGTTCAATGCGCTACTACGTTACTATTTGAGCGCAAGGATTCCTCCACTCATAACGGAAGTGGGGCGCTTATAGTCTTGCTGTCTAGGGCCAAACGCCCAAAGGAGACCAGGAATTAGCAGAAACACAACACGAATCAATCATCGGATTCGTACGCGCGAAGTGCGAGTCATCGATGAAATCGGGACTCAACTCGGCATTATGGATGTGCAGACCGCTCTGCAGGCCGCCGAGGAGAAAGATCTGGATCTGGTAGAAGTTGCCCCCAATGCCAATCCGCCGGTCTGCCGGTTCATGGATTATGGCAAATACCTCTACGAGAAACAGAAGCGGGAGCGGGAGGCGCGCAGGGCCCAGAAGCAGATCGAGATCAAGGAAGTGCGCTTGCGGCCTAAAACAGGCGAACATGATATTCAGGTCGTTCTCACCAAAACGAGAAAGTTCCTGAAAGACGGCGCCAAAGTGCGGGTACGTATCCGCTTCCGTGGACGTGAGATCGTCCACAGGGACATCGCCCTGGACCTGATGAAACGGGTCACGGAAGAGTTGGCCGACGAGGCAGTCGTCGAATCTCGCCCAGGTTTCGAGGGCCGTAGCATGGTGATGCTTCTCGCCCCAGCCGCGTAGCCGATTCCCATAATCACCAGTGCAGCCCGCCCAATTTTGAACCCTGCGGCTGGCTGTGCTATGATTTAGGCTTGCATGGCGCTCTCTATTGCGAACGGGCGTTATGATGTTCCATGCGTCCCCGCACCAAGAGGGCGCGCGCTGTCTGTTCAACCACTGCATCGCATAATGCAGTCCCAATATGTGCCTGCTCGCCAGGGGCGCCGGAGCAACCGAGAAGACCTATGCCTAAAATGAAAACCCATAAGGGCGCACAAAAGCGTTTCCGTGTAACCAAAAATGGCAAAGTGCTGCGCCGCAAACAGGGCGGAAACCATCTGCGCCGCAAAAAACGCAAAGTCAGCGAGTACCGCCATAAGATTACCAGCCCGAACAAAGGCCAGGCCAAACTGGTCAAAGAGTTGCTCGGCTAGGCCTGCCTCTTCTGTGGTCGCGAGCTGGACAGAATGCTGAGCGCTGTCGCATCCGGCCGGACCACAGTTTCCATCGCCTACCAATCCATGCAGGCGGGCCAGGCCCAGAGGCTCCCCGCCCCCAGGCATAGCAATCGCTAGATACAAGGATTCAAGTTATGGCACGTTCCAGACCAAAAGTTTATGCGCACAGGCGCCATAAGAAGGTGCTCAAGTTTACTAAAGGGCAGTTTGGTAGCCGCTCCAAGCTCTTCAAGCGCGCCAACGAGGCGATGCTCAAATCACTTGCCTTTGCCTATCGCGACCGCCGCAATCGCAAACGTGACTTCCGCCGCCTGTGGATTACCCGTATCAATGCCGCGGCCCGGCTCAATGGCCTTAAATACAGCCACCTGATTTACGGGCTCAAGCAGGCCGATGTGCAGGTGGACCGCAAAGTGTTGGCCGACATCGCCGCCAACGACGCAGACGGATTCAGCGCACTGGCTGACCTGGCCAAAAGCCACCTGAACTGATCAAGGCGCTGCCGCCTCGCGGATTGAACCTGTTTTCGCAACGGCCGCCGGGTCGTCTGATAATTAAGAGTACAAATTGCAGAGACATTCGTCTCTGCTTTTTTGTCCGATTTTGTCCGGCGCCGGCCTCGCCCGTACGACGCCGGGCAAGACCGTGACCGCGGCACTGCCTGCGTCCGCTACACGCCAATCTCCCCATGTCGCCGCCGCCCGCGATCCGGAAAAGTTGCCTGCGCTCCACATAGCTGAATGATAGAAATCACCAGTCCCGCCAACCCGCAGATCAAACTGGCGGCCAAGCTCCGCCGCCGCCGCCACCGACAAGCCCACGGCCTCTGTCTGCTGGAGGGAACGCGTCTGGTGCAGGACGCCCTGTCAATTGGCGCAGCCTTCCACACCTGCTTTATCACCGCCGCCGCCGCAGACGCCCAGCCCAACCTGGTGGCCCGGATCCAGAAGACCTGTCCGCTCCACCTTGTGCCCGCCAACCTTCTCGACAAGATCAGCGAGACCGTATCGCCGCAGACCATTGTCGCCGTGACCCCCATCCCGGAGCTGCCCCCGCCTTCCCCCGCCGATTTCTCCCTCATTCTGGACGGCGTGCAGGATCCGGGCAATGCCGGCACGCTCCTGCGCACGGCCGCCGCCGCCGGCGTCGATCAGATCCTGTTCGCGCCCGGCTGTGTCGACCCGTTCAATGGCAAAGTAATGCGGGCCGCGATGGGCGCGCACTTTCGTGTTCCAATCCGCATCCTGCCGCGCTGGGAAGCGGTCATGGCCGCCCTGCCCGCCGGCCAATCCCTCTATGAGGCCAGCGCACAGGGCAGCATCCTCTACGATGAAGTCGACTGGCGCGAACCGGCCGCGCTTGTGCTCGGCAGCGAGGCACACGGGGCCAGTTCACAGCTGCAAGAGAGAGCCGCGGCAATTGCAATCCCAATGGCCGCCGCCACCGAATCTCTCAACGTTGCCGCTGCCGGCGCCGTCATTCTCTACGAGGCCGCACGGCAGCGCCGCAAGCCAAAGAGAACAGCGCTTTGACAACCCTTTGGCCGCGGGATACACTTTCTATATTGGAGCCCGGCCCCCAGCGCTCGTCCTATAAAAGTCGGTGGAATATCAAGCAGCGTACACCGGCAAGTACAGGCTGTTACCTGCCTTGCCGGTCTGTCCGTCTATTGTCCCAACCGCTGGATTTCGCTGCCGCCGACCGCAAGTTAGCGCACTTGGCGGGGGCGAAACAGGCAACGGGCAAGCTGCTGTGTGCACAAGCGTGAAGAGGAGAGCGGGAACTTCTCGCTTCTGGCGGATGTTGGCCGCCCTCCTGTGTCGTACGAAGGGGGATGAATGGAACTGACGAGTCTGCTCGGCTATATCCTGGTTGGCCTGCTGTTCGGCTGGGTAAGTTCGACCCTGGTTGAATGGGTCTGGTATCGCGGGCGGCGCAGGCGCGTCGACCTGGCAATGGCGCCGTCCGGCATGAGGGCATCTCAGCCGCTCCCCGGCGTACCTCCCTCGCACAGCTATGGCGCACCGGCGTTGCACCCACGCCCAGCATCCGATGGCGAGGCCTCTGCAGCCGATGCAACGCCGAAAAAAGGACGCCGCGCCCGCAAAAATGCACGGTCCGGACGACCCGCACAACAAGCCCCTGCAAACCGGCCCGACAACCTCACCGCCGTCTACGGTATCGGCGACCTCTACGAACGCCGCCTCTATCAGGTCGGCATCTTTACCTGGGATCAGCTCTCCCGCGTCGATGCCGAAACCCTGCAACAGATTACCAGGGCGCTCCCAGGCAGCAACACCCGCGCCTGGACCGAACAGGCCCGCGAACTGGCCCACGCCAACAACCGGATCGGCGCAGTCTACGACGGGCCCCTGCCCGAAGATCTGACCCGCATCCACGGCGTCGATCAGGTGTACGAAGATGAACTCTACGCCGCCGGCATCTTCACATTCCGGCAGTTGGCCGAGTGCCCGCCGAACGAGCTGGCCCGCATCATCCCGGCTCACCTGGCAGGCGAAGAGCTCGACTTCGCCAGTTGGGTCGCCCAGGCCGATTCGCTGCGCGACGAATACTATCTTGACGAGCCGCCCATCCTCTAGCCTCAACCGTCACGGTTGATTGAGCCGTCGATTCTCTTTTCAGGCGGGATGTATCCCGGATTTGGGGGCATCACTTTGGGGTCGCCGGCGTCTCAATCCTACGTGCCCTTCTGTACGTCTCCGCGGCCTTCGTGGATGTCCACGTAGCTGACCAGGGCCAGTCTGAAACGCACCCCCATTTCGAGATGCACCAGGAGTAGAGGCGGCGCTGACTTCGCAGCGCCGCCTTTCAGTTTTCAGAGGTTAGTCTTGGTCGGGGTAATCGAACTGCGGATCCCAGCCAGCCCAACCGTCGGGAAGCAGGCTGAACAAATGCCAGGCGCCGCAGTAGGAGTCGCCGGGACCGAAGTGGTCCTTGGCTACGCGCGTGATGCTGCCGTCTTCCTTCTTGCGGAAGACCGAGACACCGGGCTGGAAGCCGGACATGAAGCCGCCCGCTGTGCTCTGGAAGCCCATGTCAGCAGTAAAGGTCGAATCTTGTGCGGAGTAAACCGGGAAGCGCCAGCCCCGTCCGCCCGCAAACGCCTGCTGGTCCGCAGGACTGTCGGGCGAGACCAGCACAAAGGCGGCGCGGTCCATCAAATGGTGGGCGACACCGTTGAAATTGTCCGCCCACATCGTGCAGTACGAGCAGCCGGAGCCCATGTTGTGGACGAGGATGAGATCCTCCTTGTCTCCAAACAGGGCGGAAAGATTGACGGGGCCGTCGGGACTCTGCAGCTGGTAATCGCTGACCGGCTCGTGCGGGAGCCTGCGGCGTAGTTCGGCCAGATTCTTCTGGGCCTTATCGAGTTCCAGGTAGGCAGCTTCGAGTTCTTTATCGAACTGAGCGTCGGGATTGGACATGGTATTCTCCTCGCGAAAAATCAGTTTTGCAATTCCAGTCCCTAGTTTACGATCTCTTATAACTGCTTGCCAGTTTCAGGCATCGTGCTGTCCGACAACGGCAGCAGGGAAACTGTCAGCTTTCGCTTCTGTGAATGTGGAAGCGGATCTCTTGCAGATGACCGCTAGCAACTGCTAACGCACCCCAATGCTGCTATGCACCCTTGATGCGCCAAAGTTTGCCTGGATCTCACCCATCGGCTACAATTCAGAGCCGTTGACGCGGGTCCCTAGCTCAATTGGTAGAGCAACGGCCTTTTAAGCCGTGGGTTCTGGGTTCGAGTCCCAGGGGGCTCATTGAGGAGAGTATAAAACGCGCCATTGCCTATTATAGGCGCAAGAAATGCAGAGCGCATGCGCTCTGCATTTTTGTTTTTTGAACTGTTCGCGTATTTCGGCTGCGTTCCGATGTCGCCGCAACCGTGACCGCTGAATGCGTCACCGCTCCGCTATCCGACCGCCTTGCCTGCCCTGGCCAAGCCGCTCTGCCACTCTCTCCCTTTCCTGCCCGCATAAAGCATGTAGTAGGCGTCCCCAGCCTCAAAGACCTGCGGCGTCAGGATACCGTCACAGTCCCATTCGTCGCGGTCCAGAGAAGGCGTGAAGATCGGGTTGTGCGGGTTCGCCTCGAAACTGCGAAAATCCTGCGTGCGTACATGTCCGATTTTCCATACCTCATCGTCTTGTGCCCGTCCGCCGTACAGGATATGGAAATAGCGCGGCCCCTTGAAGATTTCCGCCTCGCGCACGCCGTGGCTGTCCCACGGCAGACCGCTGCCGCTGAATATCGGGTTGCCCGCGTCCTTGGTGACGGTCGCGGGGTCGGCGGTCGGCGCGGTCGCGTGGCAGATAACCGGATTCCCTTCCGACTCGCCCGTGTAGATGACGTGGATCGTGTCGCCGTCAACTGCCATCGAAGGGTGCGACGAGCCTGCGCTCTCGTAAGGCGTGTCCGCGGGAATTACCGGCGTCTGACGCACCCGCGTCCATGCGCCGAAATCGCCGTCTCCGACCAATAGCCCCGTCTGCTTGGGAGGCTTAAGCCGCCGGCCCAGATAGTAGACATAGAACCTGCCGTCGGCCGGATTCCGGAAAGGGAACGGGTACTCAATGGTAAAGTCGTCAAACCCTGCCTCCGAGGGCACCAGAACAGGATTCCTCGGGTCGTGTGTGACGGCCGCAGGGTCGCTCGCCGGCGCGGTGCTGTGCATCAGCACCCAGTAGTTGTCCTTTCTGCGTCTGCCCCACAGATAGTGGACCGTGTCACCTACGACGATGGCATGCGCGGCCGCAGCCCACTCGGGCGGTTCACAGAAAAAAGTCGGGTTGCCGTCCTCAATACGTTCGAAACTGGCGAACAGTTCGAACGGAATTTCATCATGCGCTGATCTGTCCATACTGTCTCCTGAAGCTGCAAAAAATCCGAAAACCGCCTGCTACCCCAAAGCCCAGCGCACCAGGTTGCTCAACAGCCGCTCCGCTACCGGATCGCTGCCCAGGTTCTCAACGAGCCGGTGCGTACACAGAATGTAACTGCCTTCACCATGCGCGATCTGCGTCAGGTCCGCGCCGTGGAAGGCCGCGGTCACGCCGGTGTAGTTCTGCTTATGCTTCAAACCGGCATACCAGTCAAAGGTGACATTGCCACTGATCCAGTCCGTTTCCGGCGTTACAATCGACCATCGTGACACCGCATCGCGGTACTCTTGCCCCATCAGGCAGGACGACGGCAGACCGTCGTATACCGGGTGCTCGCGAACAACGTGGCTGCACGGTGTCCAAAGACCCTTGCCGCTGAAATAAGTTATCGCGAACGGCAGCAGAACATCCTTTGCCAGGAGTTTCTGCATCCGATACCTGGTCGTCAAGGCCTCCTCCGGCGGCGCACCCAGGAAGACGGCCGTCCCGCCCGCGCTTACCCAGCGCTCCAGATCAGCGAAGATCGGCTGCTCTTCGCCGCCCCAGCCATTCAGATTCACCAGCACCCGAAAGCTGCGCGGCGTCTCCGCCGAAAATGGCGTCGAACGCAGGTCAGAGTCCGCCGCGTATGCGCCCAGCGCGCCATCAAGATCGATCAACGCCACATCCCGCCGCGGCAGGGCCGATCCCTCCCGACCCAGCACATAGAAGCTGCTGTTGTTCTCCACCACAACCGCGTCGCCAACGCGGAAGACAGCCTCGACCAGGCACCGCCCCTCCAAGCCGTCCGTGGCGACCCCGTACTCTCCCAGATCGACGATGCCCGCCGGCAGGCTCGTCTCCTCTGTGTGGTCGAGCAGCCGCTGCCCGTCGCTGGCCGTGACCTGCAGCGAGAGCGTGCCCGCCACAGCCTCCTCATCGTTGACCGAAGTCAGCAGGATTTGCACGCCCTGCCCGGCATAAACATTCTGCGCGCTGGGGCGAATCGCGAGATAACGGTCGGCGAAGGTCTCCTGGATCGCGTAATAGGCCCGCTTGGGATTGCGGAAATTGTCGATCAGACCCGCGCCCACGATCCAGTCGCCGTCGTTGAGAGAGTGAATGCCGATGCCGGCGATGTCGGCATTGATGCGGCAGGCCTCCGCCATCAGCTTGTTGCCCGTGTAGTGGACCTCCTGGCAGGCAAGCATAAAGTCGTGGAAGGTCGGGAAGACCTCCTCCAGCCCTGTCCGTTCATAGATAGCCAGGTAGGAGTCGTGCAGACGCTCATGGATGCGGTAGTCCGGCGTGATCGGGTTGCCCTCGCGGCGGTACTGGGCCATGTTGGCTTCCAGGTCGGGGATGCTGCCGTAGCCCAGTTCGGAGATATTGGTCAGCAGGCCGGGCTCGATATGGCTGCGCGTATGCTGTCCCAGCGATGTGCGCCCCATCGCCTCCAGCTCCTCCTCCGTCTTGCCCAGCAGCATCAGATTGTCGTAGTTCTGCTGCGCGAAGGGCGTGCCCGGATAGTCATGCACATCGTTGATCAGCGTCGGCTCGTACGAACCGGGCAGATAGACGCTGCACAGACCGGCAAAGCCGCCGGCTTCGTCGATGATCAGCCGTGTGTCATCCAGCTCGCGCGCCTTCAGCGAGGTCGTGTGGCGCAGCCGTTTCAGCCCGTCGCGCAAGATCTCGTTGAACATCTCCCAGATGACGATCGAGGGATGATTGCGGTCGCGCAGCACCATCTCCGTCACTTCGTTCTCGATCCGTTGCCGCGTGTAGGGCGTGATCTGCGGCCAGTTGTCCATACACTCCACCGGCAGCGCGCCCACGTACAGAACGCCCATCTCGTCGGCCATATCGTAGACGACCGGCGGCTGCGGCTTGCGCCAGGGCCGCACCATGTTGATGTTGCCCTCTTTGATCAGCTCGAACTCCCTCCTCAGCAGATCCAAGTCCCGCGGATAGGCCAGCGAATGGGGATAGAAGGCCTCGTTGAAAGTCGTCTTCAGGACGATCTTCTTGCCGTTGAGATAGAAGCTCTTTCCCTTGGCGGTGAACTCGCGAAAACCGAAACGCGTCTCCACCCGGTCCGATAGTCCATCCTCGAGCGCCACGCTTATCGTCGCCAGGTAGAGAAAGGGATCATCCAGCTCCCACAGCCTGTGGCCGGCCACGTTCAGCTCCAGCACCACCTCGCTATTGCCCGGCCGCAGTGTGTGTTCTGCACCGACCGAAGCCGAGGGGCTGCCGTCTGTCCAGCACGCGATCTGGCATTGAATTTCGACGTTATGGCTTTTGAGGCTGGTATTGCGCAGCGCCAGCTCCACCCGCACATCGCCGGACCCGATGTCGCCAGTCACAAATGCGCTCTCAATGTAGACAGCATCCGTGGCGATGAGCGAGACCGGCTGCCAGATCCCGCCGGCGATCGCGCCGCGCCAGTGCGGCATATCGTCCCGCCCCAGACCGTCGATCACCACATCGCGGGTGATCAACGGCGTGATGACGCGCACCGCAATGAAGTTCTCCGCGCCCGCATCCAGGAGATCACCGACCTCCAACTCGAAGCCGGTATAGCCGCCTTCATGCGCGCCCGCGGCCTCACCGTTGACCCACACCTCCGCCCGGTAGTTGACCGCCTCAAAATGAAGACGGATCGTCTTGCCACCCCAATCTGCAGGCAGGGCGAAGCTCTTGCCATACCAGGCCGCGCCCTCGTAGTCCTGTCTGAACTCCTCCAGGCAGGCGGGGACCGCAACCTCCTCGATGGCGTGGTAGCTGTGGAACTGCTCTCGATTCTGCCAGTTGAGCGTGCGGCCCTTGTTGTCATGGTCGAAGATGACCTGCCAACTGCCGTCAAGAGATAGCGTGCGATTCATAGGTGGTCTGTTCCCTATTGATTTTGACTTTCGGATCGGTGTCTTCAGCAACTGGTATCCACCCCACAGCCGGGGGCCACCAAAACTAAAAACTAACCACTAAAAACTAGAAACTGCCCTTACGGTCCCGCTTCACCTGTCGCCACAATCGTACCCGCCGGCGGAAGCAGCTCGACCCGACTGGGCAGATCGTCGCCAATCCCCGCCAACCACTCCATCAGCTGCCCGCGGAGCTCGGCTTGGGTGTCCGCCAGGCCCGGCTCTTCTGTCAGGTTCTCCATCTCGTGCGGGTCGGCCTCCAGGTCGTAAAGTTCGTCAATGTCTTGCGGATTCCATACGTACTTGTACCGTTCATTGCGGATCGCGCGCACCGCAAAATTCATGCCATTATAGAGATTGTAGACGCCGTACGCCGTTTGCGGCCAATCTTCAGGGCGCGTACCCGTCCCCACCAGTGGCAGCAGGTCCCGCCCGGCGCGCGGCCGCTCCGCCGTCGCCGCGGCGTCGATCAGGCCGAAAAGCGTCTCGCCCACGTCGATCAGCGACACATAGGCATCCTGCGTTGCACGCGCCCTGTCCGGCCTGCGTATGATCAGCGGAATGCGCCAGACCTCTTCATAGAAATAGGCCCCTTTGTCGAAGCGGTTGTGCCCGCCCTCCATATCGCCGTGGTCGGCCACAAAGACCACCGTCGTCGACTCCCGCAACCCCAGCCGTTCCAGCGTGTCGAGCACCCGCCCAATCGCCTCGTCCACCATCATGATATGCGCGTGCGAGTAGGCCACGACCGTGCGCCACTCCTCCTCATCCAGCGGCGATGTGTCCATGCAGGGCCACCAGGCCACCGCGTGAAACCAGGGCCTGCCGGCGCAGTTATCACGCAGGTTGGCCGGCAGTTCGACCTTCTCTTTCAGCTCCTGAGCGATGCCGATGTACGGCTCGGGCAGATGGTGCGGGAAGTGCGGCTCCGCCGAGGAAACCGTCAGAAAGAACGGTTTGCCCTGATCGCCCGCAGCCCACTCTTCAAGGAAGCGGACACCGTTATCCATCACCGGAAACGGCGGGCACTCGTCCTTGGGCTGCGCCGTATCGCCCCAGAACGGCGCGCGGCCTCTGATCAGCTCCTGTTCCTGCCGGTCGTAGTTGTTCGTGGCGAACTGGTAGGAAAAGCTGCTCGTTTCCGGATCATAGGGTTGGCGGTGCGCCTCTGCGTTGGGATCAAAACCGTGGGCGCCGCGCGCTTCAGGGTTGATCGGCCCCAGATGCCACTTGCCAAAATAACCGACGTGGTACCCGAGTCGCGCGGCCTCATCGATCCAGGTGCGTTCAGTCAGCGGCGGCGAAAACTGTTGCGAATAGCCCACCGCGTAGTTGTCGGTGATGCCCGTTTCGTGCGGCCAGCGCCCCGTCAACAGCGTGCCCCGCGCCGGCGTACACAGCGGGCAGGTCGTAAAAGCGTTGCTGAAGACCGTCCCCTCAGCCGCCAGCCGGTCGATATTGGGCGTCGGGATCTCCGCCCCGCAAAAGCTGAATGCCGAAGCCGGCCACTGGTCCGTCAGGACAAAAAGAACATTCTCCGCGCGCATCAAATAACTCTCCATAATTGCGACAAGCGATAAGACATCTCTCACTCCCCCCGCCGTTCCCCAGCCCTTACCCCTTCGCCCCAGTCGTCGCGATTCCCTGAATGAAGTAGCTCTGGAAAACGAAAAATATAATGATGACCGGCAGCGAGGCCACAAACGAGGCCGCCATCAGATGGTTCCAGTCGGTCCCGTACTGGTCGCGGAAACCGTTCAGCCCCAGCGGAATCGTCCACTTGTCGACGTCGTTCAGGACGATCAGCGGCCACAGAAACTCGTTCCAGTTCCAGAGGAAGGAGAAGATGGCAACCGTCGTCAGGCCCGGTACCGCCAGCGGCAGCAGAATCTGCCACAGAATGCGGAACGGTCCGCAGCCATCCAGCTTGGCCGCCTCATCCAGCTCCAGCGGCAGCGTCAGGAAGAACTGGCGCAGCAGAAAGATGAAGAAGGGGCTGCCGCCCAGGAAGTTGGGGACGATGAGCGGATAATACGTATTGATCCAGTCCAGATTGCGATAGAGGATGAAGAGCGGGATCATCGTCACCTGCCAGGGCAGCATCATCGTCGCCAGCAGTATGATAAAGAGGATATTCCGCCCGGGAAAGCGCAGGCGGGCAAAGCCATAGGCGACAACCGCCGAAGAAAGTATCTGCCCCGCCACACTCAGAACGGTTACATAGATCGAATTGCGGAAGTAGAGGCCAAACGGCATGACCGTCAGCGCCTCGATGTAGTTGCGCCACAGGATCGGGTCCGGCATCCATTGCGGCGGGTACTGGAAGATCTTCTCCATCGGCTTCAGCGAAGTGGAGATCATCCACAAAAAGGGTACCAGGAAGGCAGCCGCGCCCGCCAGCGCCAGCAGATGGATCAGAAGCCTGCTGGACAGGTTCAATAGCTGATATCGATTCGACGGCAAACCGATCGCGTTTCTCATCGTTCGCTGCGGGTGTCCGGTGGCCACTATCAAGCGCCCCCAGTTCTACCTTCGTAATGCACCCAGTGTTCCGACGACCGCAACATGGCCAGCGAGATGACCAGAACCACCAGGAAGAGGACCCAGGCCAGCGCCGAAGCATAGCCCATGTGGAACCATTCGAAGGCGTTGCGGTAGATGTAGAGGACAAGAAAAAGGGTCGCGTTCCCCGGGCCGCCCTGCGTCATAATGTAGGCCTGCGTAAAGATCTGGAAGCTGCCGATAACGTTCATCACCAGGGCAAAGAGAACGACGGGCGAAAGCATCGGCAGCGTGACTTTCAGAAATCGCTGCCACGTGTTGGCGCCATCTATCGTCGCCGCCTCGTATAGATGGGCCGGGATGCCCTGCAGGCCGGCCAGAAAGATGACCATGCCCGTCCCCACCTGCCACAGGCTCATGATAATCAGCGCCGGCAGCGCCCAGCGCGATGAATGAATCCACTGCGGCCCTTCGATGCCGAACAGCCTGATGAAAGAGTTCAGCACCCCGTACTCAGGGTTGAAGATCCAGATCCACATCATGCTCACCACCACCAGAGGGATGACGGCGGGCAGATAGTAGATGGTGCGGAAGAGGCGGCGGCCGGCGAGCTGCTGATTCATCAGCAACGCCAGCGCGAGCGAAAGTACGGCCGAGACAGGCACGCGGAAGATGACGTAGATGACCGTCACTTTGATGCTCTGCCAGAAAAGGTCATCCCCAAACAGCAGCTTGTCGAAGTTGCGCACGCCGATGAACTCGGGTGCCGCCAGGATGCGCCATTCGGTCGAACTGATATAGAAGGCCGCCAGGATCGGCGCCAGTTGAAATATTATGAACCCCAGCAGCCAGGGTGAAATCGCGATGTAGCCGGCGATCGCTTCCTTGCGCGCGATGCCGCTCATACGCGGTCGTTTTCCGGCCGCGGGACTTCCCACGGCCTGACCAACCTGCGCCTGACTGCTGCCCATCACCTCTCCCTTTCCGAAAATCAGTGGTCAGCGGATAGCGGCCCGGCGCGCGCGCGCCGCCGCCGGCCGTTAATCCATGATCCAAACCAAAAGAGGAGAGGAAGCAATCCTCTCCTCTTTGGATGCATACATTAACGGGGAAATCTCAACGTATCAACACTAATTTCCCCAGAAACCGGCGAGGATCTCGTCGACCTGGGGACCGGCCGCCGCGACCGCGTCCTCAACCGACTTCTCCCCCAGAAATGCCAGGTTCAACTCAGGCGTAATCGCCCTCGACATGATCTCCGTAATCGGTGCGATCGTGGGCCAGACCTGCATGTGCGGCGCGCTGTCGATAAACACCTGCCGCGTCGGCGGTTTGGGAAGCCCCGCGAAGTATTCGCTCTCGGCAATATGGCTCATCGCCGGTACGTCGCCGATCGTCTGTGCTACCGTGATGTTGCTTTCCTCGTCGCTGATGATCTTGAGGTATTCCCACGACCAATCCGCGCTCTGCGTGCCCTTGGGAATGCCGTGTCCATAGTATTGGGTATAGCCGACCGGAGGCTGGCCCGCCGCGCGCGGCAGCGGCCCGACATCCCAGTCCAGCCCCTCAACGCGTGTCAGCGCGCCGATCCCCCACGCGCCGGCTGTGAACATCGCAACCCGCCCGGCCGTGAAGAGGTCCTGTGCGCTGCCAAGCCCCTCGATTTCGGCCGGTGACGGGGAGACATTATGCGTCAGCCGCAAATCTGCCAGCCACTGCAGCGCAGCCAGCGCTTCCGGGCTGTCGAGGCCGGAGGACTTCTGGTCGTCTGACAGCACGTCCCCGCCGCCGAGCAGCAGGAATGGATACCAGTAGGGGAAGAACATGCCGTACACGTCCGTCCTGCCGTCCCCGTCGGAATCTGCCGTAAGGGCCCGGGCCGTCTCCAGGAACGAGTCCCAGTTCCACGTATCATTCTCCCAGGAAGTCGGCAAGTCATCCAGGCCGGCCTCGGCGAAGAGCGCCCGGTTGTAGTAGATAACAAACGGGTTCCATCCGCGCGGAACGGTAACCAACTCGCCTTCGTTCGTGCCCAGTTCGATAATGCGCGGGTAGAACACGTCGAAGGTGAACTCGTCGTCCGCGTCGGCGAAAGGTATCACGTTCAGCAGCGCTTCCTGGCCCCGGAAGAACGGCTCCCACCTGTGGTTCAGTTGCATCGTGTCCGGCGGTGTCCCTGCCGCGATCGCCGTCAGCACCTTTTCGCCGTACTGTCCGCCGGGCACCGAATTCTGGCTGGCGGTCACGTTCGGGAACTTCTCAGTCATGCGCTGGGCCATTATTTCACGGTCTTCGATGAACTCCGGACGCGTGCCCCAGTACTGGGCGACCAGCTCGATCGGCTCTTCCGACATCGATTCGCCTTCGTCTGCCGCCGTCGCGCCCGAGTCGCCTGCCACAGGTGCGCACGCTGCCATCAACGCGCCCCCCGCAACCAGCGCCGATCCCTTCAGGAAATGTCGTCTGCTCAGTTTTCCAGCTGTCATAGCCAATCTCCTTTGAATTGATGCTCAATCACGCTGCGTTTTTGGTCCTCGTTTCAGTAGCCCGATAAGCGCCTACCAAGAACGAACGACTGCCCGCTGGTGTTCACCAAAAACCAAAAACGAAACTACTCAGCCACAACTAATCTGCGATCCTGAATGAGGCGAGCAAAAGTGCTCTCTCAACTCTTTTATGGGCGGTCGGGCCTTCGGCCCTCCCTTGTGCAGGGGCTGCGCCCCCGCAACGCCCCCCTACAAAACCATCCCTCACCGACCGTGTGCATTCTTCGCAACCTGTCTGCTGGCGAGCATGGCGGCGACTGCACACCAGTTGCGTCGCCAAGAGCCTGAATGGTTCCGGGGACGGCTGGCTGGTCAACTACTGTGGCCTAGTAGTTACCTAAAAACTAAAAACTCGAAACTGAAAACTGCTCTACTGCTTCATTCCGCTCAAAGCGATGCTGGCGATGAACTGCTTCTGCAGCATCAGGAAGACCACGATGACCGGCACACAGGCGATTACCGAGCCGGCCATCTGGATATGGATCAGCGTTACGAACTGCCCCTGCGCCATCGCCAGGGCCAGTGGGAGCGTGAACAGCTCCTTGGAGTTGATCACCAGGACCGGCCAGAAAAGCGTGTTCCAGATGCCGAGGAAGCTGAAGATACCCAGCGCGCCCAGACCACCGCGGGAGAGCGGCATAATCACGTACAGGTAGATATGCCAGTGGTTGCCGCCGTCGATCAACGTCGCCTCATCCAGGCTGATCGGGATCTGGTTGAAGAACTGGCGCAGCAAAAAAGTGCCGAACGGGCTGAAAAGGCCTGGGAAGATAAGCGCGGTGTAGGTATCGATCAGCCCGGCAGACCAGACCATCGTGTACAGCGGGATGATGGTCACGTAATGCGGGATCATCATCGTCGCCAGAAAGAGCAGGAATAGGGTATCGCGGCCGGGGAAGCGCAGACGGGAAAAGGCATAGGCGCCCAGCGAACAGACGATCAACTGGCCAACCACCGAGACGGTTGTAATAACGGCGCTGTTGATCAGCGCTCGGCCGATGTTGTAGTTGACCACCGCGTCGACGTAGTTGGCCCACTGCGGCACTTCCGGTATCCAAATCGGCGGAAACGATTCAACCTCCTGCAAGGTCTGCAACGACGCCGAAATCATCCACAGGAAAGGGAACAGTAGCGCTGCGGCGCCCAAGAGTGTGACCAACTGCAGGCTGATAGTTTCCCTGCGCCTAAGTTTCATCAAGTACCTCCGCGCCGTTCGCGCTTCCGCCCTGCGGCGCACGGCTAAAACGTACTCCCTTCAGTTGGCTGGCGCTGTCTACTGGTAGAAGACCCATCGTTTCTGTAAGATCCATTGGATGAGGGTAAAGAGCAGAATAATAGCGAACAGGACCCAGGAGAGCGCCGCCGCGTACCCCATGCGCAGGTTTTGGAAGCCGCGTGTGTAGATGTAGTAGCTCAAAGTCCGGGTCGAATCGGCCGGGCCGCCGTCGGTCATGATGAATATCGGGTCGAAGATCTGGAGCGTGTTGATGATGCCGATGATCAGGGCGAAAAACAGCGCCGGGGAGAGCAGCGGCAGCGTGATCTTCCAGAACTGTTGCAGCCTCGAAGCGCCGTCGATGCTTGACGCCTCGTAAAACTCATTCGGTATCGATTGCAGACCGGCCAGCAGAATAATTGTCTTCCAGGAGAGAGTCTTCCAGGTGATGGTGATGATGACGGCCGGCATGGCCCATTCAGGACGCGACAGCCACGGGATCGGGTCGATTCCCAGCGGCCCCAGCATGGCGTTGATCGGGCCCTCCAGGCTGTACATGTAGCGCCAGGCGATTGCGACCGCGGCCCAGGTGGTGATCAGGGGCAGGAAGTAGATCGTACGGTAGAGGTCGATGCCGCGCATCGCGTTCTTCAGCAGAAGCGCCGCACACAGCCCCAGGAGCGTGTTGAGCACCTCCAAACCTACTGTGATATAGAGCGTGTTCTCGAGCGTGTGGTAGAAGGTCGCGTCGGTGGCAACTTCGACGAAATTCTTCAGGCCGACGAACTTGACCGGGTCGATAATGTTCCACTCGGACACACCCAGCACCAGCGCAGTGCCAATCGGGAGCACCTGCAGCAGGAACAGACCAAGCAGGCTGGGCGCCAGAAACAGAAGCGCGACATAGAGATCTCTGTGCCGTCTCTCCTTGGGCCGCAATATGGACCAGGGAGCGGAAACCGTTTGCGCCTTTTGCCCGGTCGCCATCGTTGTTCTCCCAATCTGAGTAGTGAAGAAAGAGAAGCAAGGAGGGGGAACGCCTCTCCTTCCCTGCTTCTCTCTTCAAAATCCTGATTACATTCTTCTCGCGGCTATGCCTCCAGCAGCGGTTCAGTCTCGGTCTTGATCTGGACGGCGGCTTCTTCGGCTGATTTCTCGCCGATGGCCACCAGATCCATCTCGCGGTCCCAGATCTCCAGGAACTCCTGGTTGCGCCGGATGAAGGGCTGCGGGTGCACCGTGTCCATCATGAACAGGTACGATTCGGGATGCGCGGGCGGTTCGAAGAGGAAGGAGTCCGACTCCATCGCCGCTTTCACCGAGCTGCCGGCATGACCGTTGCGCAGCAGGAACTTCGCGCCTTCCAGCGATGCCGTGTACTGGATCATATCCCAGGCCGCGTCGGGATTGGGCGCGCCCACGGGGATCGTATACGAGAAGCCGCCGGTCCAGGTGGCGTACTGCACCGACTTGGGCTGCGGCACGACGCCCCAGTTGATGTCCGAGCCTTCCATGCCCTTGCGGGTCCACGTGCCCACGTCGCGCAGGGCCAGGCGGCCCTGATCGAAAAGGCCCCCGGCGCCGGCATCCGCCGAACGCAGGTTGGCCGGCCCCAGTTCATGCTTCAGGTAGAGGTCGAACTTCCACTGGATCGCCTCAACGGCGGCCTCCTGGTCCACGAGCACCTCGGTCTTGTCCTCGTTGAATATATTGCCGCCGTTCTGCCAGATGCGGTTGGAGATGTTCCAGATGCGCACCGGTCCATTGGTCCAACCCCAGATCTTCTCATCGCCTTCGCCGCGCATCATCTCTTTGGCCGTCTCGACGAAGGTGTCCCATGTCCAGGTGTCGTTCTGGAAGTGTTCATAGGGTGTGGTCACGCCGAACTCTTCAAACATGTCGATGTTATAGCCGATTCCCATCGGGTTCACTTCGGCGGGGATCGCGTACGGCTTGCCCTCCGACTTGAAGAAGTCGGTAATCACGTCATAGAAGTGATTGTAGCCGGGCGCGTTGATGTCCCAGGTGGGATGCGCTTCGACATAGTGGGTCAGGTCGGTGAGGAAGCCCCGGTTCTGGAAGCGGGCGAAGTCGAAATCGACGATCATGCCGACGTCGGGCAGGTCGCCCGAAGCGAAGCGGGTCAACAGCCGGTCATGGTACTGACCGAAGGGCGCCGAGGTGATCGTGACGGTGGTATTGGATGTTGTCTTATACTCGTCCATCAGCAGGCCGTAGGTGGCGTCCCAAGAGCCCCAGACGGTGAACTCGATCTCGGTCGCCTCGGCCATCGCGTCATCGCCTGACGCGGCCGATTCGGAAGCCCCCGGGTCCGCTACACCGACGCAGGCCGCCAGTAGTGTGCCGGAGGAAAGTAGGGCTGTATTTTGCAAGAAACGACGTCTGCTCAGCTTGTTCGACTGCATGTGGGTCTCCTCCCTTGGATGATATGAAGTTATGTTCGGGCCAGAACGGGCAGGCCAGATGGTATTTGATACGCCCCTGCTCGGAAAGGGCGCGTGGGGGGCTTGCGAAGCATTGTCTGTCTTACACAGACTGCGGCTATACTTACGCAAACAGCATATTCTGTCAAATCGGGGCCTTCGCATTTGCTGCCAGCGGTTCGGAGAAAGGTATCGCGCAGGCCGCAAAGGCAAAAAGAGCCCGCCGCACTATGCGCCGGGCCGTGGACGTTCGCTGCTTTCTCTATCGGTTCTCGCAGACGGATCAGCCCTTCAGTCCGCTCAGTGCCACTCCCCGCACGATATGTCGCTGCAGCGCCAGGAACAGAATAATGACCGGAATGATAGCCAGTGTCGAGCCGGCCATCTGTAGTTCATACTGGTTGCTCTCCTGCACCTGCAGGTTGGCAATCGCGATCGGGGGCTTCTCCTTTGATACAGATGGGGTAACTACTCAGCCGCAACTGATTCGCAACTCTGAACGAGGTCAGCAAGAGTTTTCTCTCTCTCCTTATGTTTGTGTTTTGGGCGGTCGGGCCTTCGGCCCTCCCTTGTGCAGGGGCTGCGCCCCCGCAACGCCCCCCTACAAAACCATCGCTCACCGACCGTGTGTGCTCATTCCAGCAGTGCCGCTCCAGCAACGTGGCTGCCGCAAACCGAATACGCAATCAGATTGCCTGAATGGCGGCAGCGATAAAGGGCTGGTCAAGACAGACACTGTAGATGGCTTAGTAGTTACCAGATAGGCAAAAAGGTTGATGCGACGGTCACATTTGAAAAATCAAGCCCATGCCTCCAGCCCCAATAGCTGTCTGCCCAGACCGGTCAACTGCCCCGGCTTGCCGAACTTCTGCTCAAGTTCGCGCGGATCGCCCGGATAGGCATCGCCGCGCGGCGGCAGCCGTTCCTGCCAGGCTCTGATGCGATACCGTCGTTCTTCCTCGTCCCTGGGCGGGAACATGGTGATGTATTGGGCCAGCCGCGGTCTCGTGCCGTGGTTGCGGCTGTTGCCGTGCGGCAACATACTGTCCCAGATCAGAAAATCACCCGCCCGTCCCGGAATCGTCCTTATATCCAGCCCTTCCGGATCGGGACGGCGGGGGTTGCGGTCCGCCGGCTGCGTCTTGACCCATTCATGGAACTGCCTGTGGAAACCCGGCGCGCACTGGAAGCCGCCCTGGTCGGCCGTTGTGTCGGTCAGATAGAGGACGCCCTGCACCATGCGCGGCAGGGGTCGCATCGTCGTGTCGATATCCCAGTGGAACATGCCGTTATAGTCCCAGTCGGGCGTGCGCGCCGGCGGGTTCATGTTGGCGCGGTCGATGCTGACCCACAGCTCTTCCTGCTGCCACACATCGGCGAATGCCTGGTAGATCCTGGGGTGCTGGCGATTGTCCCAAAGGGACTGGTGGTGAAACATCTCCAGCATGCCGGCGCGGCTTACCGGCGCCTCGTACCACGTTTCCGGGTCATCGCGGTCAACCTGGAGGAATTCCCAAATCGCGTCGATCACCGCGTCCAGATTCTCCTGCGGCACCGCATCGGGAATGATCACATAACCGTTTTCTTCCCAGAAAGCGCGCTGCGCCGGAGTGAGGAGACGGTCCTTTACCGGATGTTCAAGCGGTACGGCGACAGTCATGGAGTACTCCCGGTGACAGGAAATAATGAAGGATTTTTCGAGGACTGCTGCGGATTCTAGCAGAAAAGGAACAGGCAAAGCAAACCAGGTTACGGTATAAGGGAAAACGACCTCCGGACGCACGCTGTGCAGGCCGTCAGGCGTTCGAAGCCTCTAATTGACCCGCGATCCTCTCCAGGCTGCCGACCACGGATTCCAGCACCTCATCATGTTCGGCGGTGGCCGGAACATCAATCGGAATGGAGTGTTTCCAGTTGACTTCATGGATTTCGTCGGTTAGGTTGGCCAACTTCGGTCGCTCATCATATTCAAACGTGAGCCACAAGGGCGTATCGCTGTGCCGTGCCCAACCTCCAAAGTGAATGCCGAACCAAGTCTTAACGCCACCAAGTCGGACGGCCCAGCCGTAGCCTTCCTGCTTTGGACTAAATTTTTTCCCTTTCAAAAATCCAGCATTCATACCGCAACTGGTTGCCTCGTCAATAATCCCATGTAAGCCTGTCACCCGCTTCGCGAATTCTGGCTCCAACTCCTCTGGAAGCCATGGCATGAAGGCGTGGGGGTCTATCCGGTCGGCGCGTCCGCGCAGCTGTCTGGCATCGGAATCGTCGGCCGCGTCCGCCATGGAATTTGGATTAAGCTGTTCTGCGATACTCTTCATGCGATTGACAACAGAAGTCAGTATTTCGTCATAATCGACTCCTGCTGGCAACTCAATCGGAATACGAAGGTCCCAGCCCGGGCCGGGGTCAAACATTTGGTTGGTCAGTCCGGCCTGTTCCAATTGACCTTGACTACTGCGACCGAATCTCAGCCATAAGGGCGTATTGCGGTACTGCGCCCAAGAGAATACCTCAATGCCTAACCACGCCGCTGTACCACCAAGTTGGATTTGCCGTCCGTAGCCTCCCCCTCCTCCTGCCGCGACCCTCTTTGGCTTCAAGAATCCGGCGCTTCTACCATAACTGATCGAATCGTCAACCAGCCTTCGCAAGCCTTCCATCCGCCGGGCGAACTCCGAACCTAATTCCCCTGGACGCCAGGGGAGGGAATGGTCAGGGTCCGCGTGATCTGTAAGACCGCGCAACTGCCTGATGTCGCCCACGGCGATCATGTCCCCGGCCTCACGGGCTAGCACTTCCATGCCGCCGAGCAAAGCGGCCCAGCTAGTTAACAGTAGGCGAAGTTTTCCGCCGCCTATGGAAGCGGTACGTAAATCACCCGAATCCGAATCGATGGATAACTCAAACTTGGGTTCCTTTTTCTTCACTCGTTCGCACAGTTCTGGCCACAAAGAATCTAATCGCGATTTGGGCGCGACAAACAGAAGCGCAGCAGGCCTATCTTGCCTATCCTGTTGCAACTGTTTGAGGTACTGGTTCGGCTGGTTGCAGGTCAAGCTAGCCCAGAATTTCGCTTCAATCAATACGTGCTTGGTGCCGTCCTCGTCAAAACAGACGAGGTCCGGAATCGCTCCCTTTTCGTCCCTTTCCCAAGTTTCTACCCTTGATATGGAGTTGATTTGGGTACATCCCTCCCGTAAGACACTCTGCAGCAGATTCCCTGCGGCCGACGAACTGGACAGGATATATCCCAGCGCTTCAACGGCCGTATCTTCAGTCTGGCTCTTCAATTTTCTGTTCGCAATGTGAGCGAATAGTGTCGTGTTAGTTGACATGAATGATGGTCTCTTTTGTATTGCGGGGAGCTATGCCGTTCTCGTTCCCACCGAGTTCAAATGAAAGTGAATCACGCTTTCTGACGACTATCAAGCCCCCGTAATCCTTGCAGTCGGCAACTGCCAAGACCGACTTCTGAATGTACAACGCGAGAAGGTTTTCGTTTACTCCTCTCGCTCCTCGTCCTCCAGCGTGTCGGGACCAGTGGACTTCAACCGTTCAGCGATATGCTTTAGGCTGGCGACTACGGAATCCAACACCGCGTCATATTCGACAGCAGTCGGCAACGCGATCGGAATGCAGAATTTCCCGTCTTTTGTCCTCCATTTCACAACCCTAGTGTCGGCCAAGCCGGACTTCTGCAGTTGTTCATACTCGCTGTATGTGAATAAGAGCCATAACGGCGTACTGCCGTGCTGAGCCCAACCGTCCAAAATAAAGCCAAACCACGCCACCACACCACCAATTCGGATGTTCCGGCCATAGCCTTCATACCTTGGCGCTGTCTTCAACTTGAAAGTGTCCAGGAAATTGTCAGCTATACCACTGCTGACTACGTCGTCAATCAGCGTTATCAGACCCATCACGCGTCTGGCGAACTCCGGCCCCAGATCCTCCGGACGCCAAGGCAGGAAAGCGTCGGCGTCCATGCGGTCGGTGAGGCCGCGCAACTGCTGAATGTCCGCTTCGGCGGATGTGTCTCCGGCGGATTTGACCCTCGTTCCCAAATGGTCAAGCAGCGCGGCCCAACTGGTCAAAAGTAAACGATGACTTTCGTTATTAACAGCGACAGAACTTAAGTTTTTTGACACCGATTCGGCTGTCAGCTCAAATTCTTCTTTGGCCCGTTGATGTAGTTTCGGCCACAGCATTGTTATCCGCTTCGCGGGAGCGATAAAGAGAAGCGCCGCGGGCCGACCTTCCGGCAACTGGCACAGATACTGGTTCGGCTGATTTGGGGTCAAGCCAGCCCAGAACTTCGCTTCAATTAGAACGCGCTTGTCGCCTATGTCGTCAAAGGCGACAAGGTCCGGGCGACCGCCTTCTTCAGCGGTTACCTGGGTCTGTACTCTGTCTAGGGGACCAACATTCGCCCCTCCGAGCAGCACCGTCTCCTCCAGCGCACTGCGGGCGGCCTCAGAATTGGACAGAATATGGCCCAGCGCTTCAACGGCAATATCCTCTATGCGATCGGTGAACCTAGGCGCAATATGCGCAAACAAAGTCGTTTCGTATGACATGATATATGGTCTCTTTCGTGTTGTGAGTTTCTCGCCCGCCGTTTCCATCTGTCACGCCGATCTGTCAAGACTGTCAGCCGCCCTAGTCCACACGGTCGATCATTCCGCGCAGCCGGAGAATACCAGCCTCCGCCTCACCATCTCCCGCCCCACCGACCACCCTCTCCATAAACTCCAGCAGCGCATCCCAACTCGTCAACATCAACCGCCGTTCTCCACCGGACACAGTCGCGGCGCGCAGATCGCCCGGCGTCGTCGCCCCAATAATCGTAAACTGCTCATCCGCCCTCCGACACAGATCCGGCCACAGCCTTGCCAGCCGCGCCGCCGGCGCAACGAACAGAACCGCCGCCGGCCTGTCTAAGGGCAAGTGCTTGAAATACGCGTTCGGCTGGCTCGGGGTCAGGTCGGTCCAGCACATGGCGTCAATCAGCACCCGCACCTCACTCTCGTCGTCATAGCCGGCGAGGCACGAGCGCTCTCCTTCCATGCCAATATCCAGGCTGCGCACATCGGCAAGAATGCCGACCGCCGTGCCGCCCTCCCGCAGCGTACTCGCCAGCGCACTGCGCGCCGCTTCCGAGCAGGAGAGAATTCGCCCCAAGGCATCAACAACCGCGTCTTCCGATTGGTCGGTGCGTCCGCGTGCGTAGTGGCCGGACCGGGTCGCATCAGTGGACATAGTGAAGGACCTTTCCTATCTTTCGGGCGTCAAGCTGTTTCGTCGGAAATGAGGTTCCCGGAAACAGGGGGCAAGACCGGCACGCTAACGAACAGGCAACGAGGGCCCTCTGGGATGCATTCTTCTTTGAACGGGTTGTGTGCGAGAGGAGATTGTTGCTATGTGTGCTCAGGAGGACTGCCGGCGCAGGCGGGCCAGCTCTGCCTTCATCTCTCGGAGCCGCTCTTCAGATTCTCTGCGGGCGGCAGCTTCCTCTTCCGCTCGTTGTACTGCCGCTGCGAGCCGTTGTTCTGCCGCTTGGCGCGCCGCAATTTCCGCATCAGCGCGCTCTGCTTCCGCACTGGCTCGTTGCTTCTTAGCGGCAGCCTTGGCGAGGGCGGCCCGCAAACCGGGCATCACATACCCGGAATACACATCGTCCAGCGCCAGCTCCATGATATCCCTCTGCCGTTCCAGATCTTCCATCCGAAACTGCAACCCCGGCAACACCTCCGAACCGACTAAGCCCTCGGCATCCGGCTGAATCTCGTCGTAACGTCCTCCAGCGACGAGGCGGTAGAAGCGCATATGCTCGCCGCTGGGGTCGAGAATGTAGTACTCCTTCACGCCGGCCAGCGCATAGTCCCGCCTCTTCTCTTCCGTATCCCTCTGTACTTCTGCAGGCGTGGCATCGGAGACCGCCTCTACAACCAAATCGCAGACCCCGTCAAAGTGATGCTGATCAGCGCCACCCCATGTTACCGGATTGCTGGTCAGAATCATGCCGATGTCCGGCTTGCGCACCGCTTCGCGCTGCCCGGAGGGCTCCGCCGGATCCTCCATCGTCAGGACGAAGCCGGTCTCCAGATTGATCAGCTTGGCAATGGGGTATGTCCTGATATAACGGAGTAACAGTTGGAGAAACCAGTTGCAGAGGTCGAGTTGCGGCGCGTTGTGTGGGGGTTTGGCCTCCAGTCTGCCGTTGTTCCATTCGTAGCTTACGTCAATGTCCCGGTATGGGTTCCCATACCATCTGGACCAGTATTCTTCCAGGGTGACGTAGCGGCCTTCGTCTGGTGCGAAAGGATTGATAGACACACCGGGCGAGGCAAGAGGTTCTGCCTGCATGGACGAGCTTGCAGGGTCAGACAAATCTGTCTTGGCCGCCTGGGATGTATCTGTCTGCGATCTGGAACTGTCGTGCAAGGTTTCTCTGGATTCCATGCTGCCTCCCCCGGCATTGCGGCTGCGCGTAAAACGGACTACGATCTTGCATTCTATCGCCACTGTAGCTGCTAGGCTACAGTCGCTTGGCAACCCCAGTGCGACCGCAACTTACACTGTAACTCCTTGAGAAGGGAGTCGCAGTTCCCGCCAGCAGGTTTGCGTTGTGGGGCGATTTCGGGGCCACACGCGCCGCGACCGAGAGGGTTCTTTGAGGGTACAATCACTTGCAAACGGGCTGTGCCTGAGAAGAGTGCCCTGTTCTGAGTATTCAGGAGGACTGCCGGCGCAGCCGGTCCAACTCCTCTGCCATCGCCCGTATCTGCTCGTCGGATTCTCGGCGGGCGGCTGATTCCGCCTCCGCTCGTTGCTCCGCCGCTTGGCGCGCTGCAGCCTCAGTATCGGCGCGCCGTGCCTCCGTATCGGCTCGTTGCGCTTCCTCTTCCGCTCGTTGCTCCGCTGCTCGACGGTCAGCAGCCTCCTTCTCCGCCTGTTGCTCCGCCGCTTGGCGCGCCGCAACTTCAGCTGCAGCCCTCTTGACAGCGGCCTGATAGCCGGGCATCACATACCCGGAATACACATCGTTCAGAGCCAGCTTTTCCAAATCCGGTTGCCGCTCCATCTCCTCCATCCGAAACTGCAACCCCGGCAACACATCCGAACCGATGACGCCCTCAGCATCCGGCTGTATTTCCTCGTAGCGTCCCCCCGGGATGAGGCGGTAGAAACGCATGTGTTCGCCGCTGGGATCGAGAATGTAGTACTCCTTCACGCCCGCCAGCGCATAGTCCCGCCTTTTCTCTTCGGTATCCCTGAGCAATTCCGCCGGTGTGGAATCGGAGACCGCCTCCACAACCATGTCGCAGACCCCTTCGAAATGGCGCTTGTCGATACCTCCCCACGGCACCGGGTTGCTGTTCAGAATCACGCCGATGTCCGGCTTGCGCACCGCTTCGCGCTGCCCTGAAGGCTCGGCAGGGTCCTCAATCGTCAAGACAAAGCCGGTCTCCAGATTGATCAGTTTTGCAATGTTGCGTGTACTGAGATAACGGAGTAACAGTTGGAGAAACCAATTGTAAAGGTCGAGTTGCGGCTCATTCGGCAAGGGCTTGGCCTCCAGTCTGCCGTTATTCCATTCGTAGCTTACGTCAATGTCCGGGTAAGGGTTCTCATACCACTTGGCCCAGTACTCTTCTTTGGTGACGTAGCGGCCATCGTCGGGGGCAAAGGGATTGACAGACTGGCCGGGCGGCGCAAGACGCTCCGCTTGCACGTACGAAGCAGCGGACTCAGACATCCCAGTCTTGCCCGCCTGGGATGGACTGTTCTGCGTTTGGGATTGGTTGTGCAGGGCTTCTTTGGAATCCATGCTGCCTCCTCCGACATCGCGGCTGCGCGCAGCACAGCTGACGTGGCGCCATTCTATCACGATTTCTGCGCCCGCGGCTAGCGGCGCATCCAATCTCAGGCGTGTCCCAAACTGTTGGGTCATTTCAATGTGCCCTTTCAGACAACGCAAAACGCCCCCTCCAATAACCCAACCCCCCGCCGTTTTCCAGCCCCGACGAATACGCCCAAGTGATCTTCAGCGACAGCAGGGGCTCTGTTACAATGGAGTTCAACTGCGATACGCCCGGCGACGCCAGCCTCAGTATGGCGTAAACGAAGAGCGTGAGACCCCGGCGCAGAGGTCGGGATGTGACCTTTCTCCCGTCTCCTTTCAGGCAGACCACCATTCACCCACCACCAGTACAGGCAACTGACCATGACATCGACTGCGGCGAACGTTAAAGACAAGATCATCCTCATCACCGGCGGCGCACAGGGTATCGGCGGCGCGGCCGCGCAACTGTGTGCCCAGCGCGGCGCCGAGGTGATCATTACCGACATCAAGGACGAAACCGGCGAAGCACTGGCCGCCTCTCTGCGCGCCGAGGGCCACAAAGCCCGCTATGAAAGGCTCGACGTGCGCCGCCGCGAGGACGCGCAGCGGGTCTTCGGCGAGGTGAAGGCGCGCCACGGCCGCCTCGACGTCCTCATCTGCTCCGCCGGCGTTCTGCGGGGCCCCAATCTGATGCCGGACGCCTTCCCCGTCGACGTCTTCGACGACGTGATCGCGGTCAACGTGCGCGGCGTCTTCCTTTGCGTAAAGGAGGCCTACCCCCTGCTCAAGGCCAGCGAGAAAGGTGTGATCCTGCTGGTTGGCTCCGGAGCCGGCGTCACCGGCGGCAGCTCTTCGATCGCCTACGGCACCAGCAAGGGCGCGGTCAATGGGATGGGAATGACGCTGGAAAACCACCTGGCGCCCAAAGGCATCCGCGTCAACGTAGTCTGCCCCGGCGGCATCGAAACCGAGCTGAAACTGAGACAGATGCGCGAGTCGGCAGAGGCCCAGGGCCAGGAGTTCGACCTGGAAGATGCGCGCTCCCGTCTCGGTGATCCTGAAGGCGTCGGCGCGGCGCTGGCCTTCCTCGCCTCCGATGACGGCCGCTATATGCGGCGCAACCTCTTTACCCGCTGACACTGCGCGCAGACGAGGAGTGAGGCGGGATCCACCTTTCTCGCTCCTCCTCACCCTGCACGCATCGCACGCAGCGCCGGTGCAATCAACAATACCGCCTCGTCGCCTGTCTCTCCTCTGTGGGTGTTCCCTGCAGTTGTCGTATAATAGAACGCAGAGTTTATAGAGCATATAGAAAAAATCCGCGCCCTTCCAAGCCTGCCCGCAACCAGGCAGGCCGTCAGCCACCGGGCAGCGCGCTCGACCACACGGAGAACCTTTCCATGCCGATAAAAATCGCAATGATCGGGGCCGGCTCCATCGGCTTCACCCGCAAGCTGATGCACGACATTCTCGCCGTGCCCGAGCTGGCCGACACCCACTTCGCCTTTATGGACATCAACGCCAGCAATCTGGACATGGTGGTGCAGCTGGCACAGCGGGACATCGACGCCAACGGCCTGCCCGCAACCATCACCCCCACAACCGACCGCCGCGACGCCATCGCCGACGCCGACTATGTCATCTCCGTCGTGCGCCAGGGCGGACTCGCCGCCTTCCAACTGGATATCGACATCCCCCTCAAGTACGGCATCGACCAGTGCGTTGGCGATACCCTCTGCGCCGGCGGCATCATGTACGGCCAGCGCACCATCTCGGCCCTGCTCGACGTCTGCGCCGACATACGCGCAGTTGCCAAGCCCGATGCCCTCTTCCTCAACTATTCAAATCCCATGGCCATGAACGTCTGGGCCTGCAACCAGTATGGCGGCGTGCGTACGGTCGGCCTCTGCCACGGTGTGCAGGGCGGCCACTGGCAGATCACCAACTGCATCGAGGAGTGGGCCAAAAGAGAGGGTCTCATCGCCGCCGACGAAACGCTGCACCGCGATGAGGTCGATATCATCTGCGCCGGCATCAACCACCAGACCTGGTACACCCAGGTGCAATGGCGGGGCATCGACATGGTGCCGCGCATGCTGGAGCTGTTCGAAGGCCACCCCGAATATCCCACCTCCGAAAAGCTGCGCATCGACATGATCCGCCGCTTCGGCTACTACACCACCGAATCCAACGGCCACGTCAGCGAATACGTGCCCTGGTACCGCAAGCGCGCCGACGAAATCAACGACTGGATCGATCTCTCCAGCTGGATCAACGGCGAGACCGGCGGCTACCTGCGCGTCTGCACCGAAGGGCGCAACTGGTTCGAGACCGACTTCCCCAACTGGATGAAGCAGGAGCCGCCCAGCATCGCGCCCGACAAGCGCAGCGAGGAGCACGGCTCCTATATCATCGAAGGGCTCGAGACTGGGCGCCCCTACCGCGGCCATTTCAACGTCATCAACCAGGGCCACATCACCAACCTGCCCGACGGCTGCTGCATCGAGATTCCCGGTTACGTCGACAAAAACGGCATGAACATGCCCGTCGTCGGCGACCTGCCCCTCGCCTGCGCCGCCACCTGCGCCGCCAGTGTCCAGGTCCAGCGCATGGCCGTAGAGGCCGCCGTCCATGGCGATGTCACGCTGCTCAAGCAGGCCATGCTGCACGACCCCCTCACCGCCGCCGTCTGCAATCCGGAAGAAATCTGGCAGATGACCGATGAGATGCTGGTCGCGCAGGCGCAGTGGCTGCCGCAATACCAGCAGCATGTCCCCGCTGCGCAAGCCCGCCTGCAAGCCGCCGAGCGCAACAACACCCGCGCACAGCTGCGGGAAGATTGGAAAGGCGCGGCGCGTCTCCATACCAAGAGCGTTGCCGAGATGGCGCAGGACAAGGCCGCGGCCACCATGAACGCCGCGGCCGCCGACAAAGGCGAAATGACAAAAGAACCCGCCTGATTCAGAACCAAGGAGTCAACATGTCAATGCAACTGACACAGGAACAGCTCGACAGCTACCGGCGGAACGGATTTCTCGTGGTGGAAGGGCTGGTGGAGCCGGATGAGGTAGAGGGGTTGCGCGCCCGTCTGCGCGATTATACCCACGGCGGCCGCTCACAGGAGCGCCTTCAGGTGCAGATCGAGCCGCGCGTCCAGCGCGGCGAACTCAAAGTCGATGCGCCGGGCGACGGCATTCGCAAAATCGACGGGCTGGTGGAGTCCGATGATCGCTTCCACGCCCTGGGGAGCAACGGCAACATCATCAGCGTTCTCGAACAGATCATCGGCCCGGACATCAAAATGTTCCGCAACGCCGCCCTGTTGAAACCGCCCGAAGTCGGTTCGGCCAAAGGAATGCACCAGGATTCCCCCTACTGGCCGATCGAGCCAATGGATCTCTGCTCCTGCTGGTTCGCCTTCGACGACGCCACCGAAGAAAACGGCTGCATGGCCGCCATTCCCGGCAGTCACAAATGGGGGTCGCAGCCCCACATCAACGTGACCGACGACTACGTGGTCGATCCTGAATACTACGACCAGGCCGATATGCAGCTTGCGCCGGTGAAGGCGGGCGGCGGTCTCTTCTTCCACTCGCTCCTGCTCCACTACACCGCGCCCAACCGTTCAGACAGTTGGCGCCGCGCCATCGCGCTCTCCTACATGTCGGCCCGTTCCAAGTACACCAGGGACGGCGAAGGACCGGTCTATCATCATATCCAGGGCCGGACATTCGACGGCTGCGTACGCTGAAAAGCGCAGCGTACGCCATCCAGGCATGTTGACGACTGAGGGTTGATAACTAACGTTACACGGGCGTCAACGAACATTTCCAGATTTTCACTCTCTTGACAAATGTCCTCTTGTGTGTTAATACACCCACACAATGACACATCAAGAACTGAATTCTGATGTGCTCGTCTGGTCGAAAGCGCACCAGCCACTAAAATACAGACCCGCCCAGTGCCTCTGGAGGGAGTGGGTACTTCCTCCCTCCCTCCTCTGTCCCCAAAAAACACTACCTCATTCTGTAAGGCGGGATGTCTCCTCGCAGACGTCTCGTCGCCTTCAACATTTCAGTCACACAACAAGATGGCCGCTACATCAGCGGCATGACCGCGCGCCCGTCCCCGCTGTGGGGAACGGAATTGCCGCGCCGTGGTCGAGTCATTCCGGCCAGCCAAAGCAACGCCCTGACCGGCATCGCAACCACGACATTCGTCTTCACTGCCTGAATATACACGCCTGTGACTACGCAGAAGTACGTAGATTCTCTGCCAATGTTGGCGGCGATCCTATAGGTAGACATCCTGCTATTGCCACCAATCAGACCAGACTCGACAAATGTCGACGAGACTAGGTTTACTGAAGGCTTTACGATTGCGGTCTTGCCCTTTATCCAGCGACTTAGCAGTTACTCTGCTCCTTAAAGGTCCAGCCTGCATCTTACAGGAGGTATTTTATGATGCCAGCAGATATTTCGCTCTTCAGATCGACTCGGCGCACGCAACGGGCGGCAGTAGCAACACTGCTACTGTTCCTGCTATCACTGCTCTTGCTGCCGCAGCCGGCGGTCGCAGCGCCTCCGCAGCGTCCAGGCGCCGTCCAGGAATACGTCCACGTCGTCCGAGAGGGCGAAACCCTCGCCAGCATTGCGGCCTCATACGGCATTTCAGTCCAGGACCTGAGAGCCTCCAACAACCTCATCAACCGGGCCGAACTGGTGAGCTGCTCGCCCAATAACGACAGCACCCAGGCGCGCGGCACAGTGCGGCTCAATGGTCAGCCGGTCAATGGGTTTCGGGTTGTCTTCAGCTGGCGGCCGGACGGGCAGATAGTGGCCAGGGCGATTTCCGGCGCCGGAGGCCAGGACGGAGGCCATTTCTCCCACATCCTTTTGGCATCCGGTCCCCGCGAAGGGAACTGGTGGTTCTGGGTCGAAAACGATGCCGGGACCCGCATTTCGGAAATGGCGTACGTCCATACCGACAGACTTCCTCATGAGGGCATGTGCCAGCGCGCCGTGCTCGATTTCGACATTCAGAGTCTGGATTTCACTTACATTGGACGGAAGCTGCATATTCCCGGGTCGCCACAGCTTCACGTGACGTCACAACCGGTGGTCACAGCGCCCCAGAAGCGTCCAAGCGCCGAAAAAGTCTACGGCCACATCGTTCGACACGGTGAATCACTTGCCAGCATCGCGGCCTCCTATGACATTTCAGTCCAGGAACTGAGAGACTATAACAGCCTCGCCAACCGCGCCGAGCTGGTGCGTTGCGACCCGAACGGCATCAACACGCAAGTGCACGGTACAGTGCGGCGCAATGGCGTGCCGGTCGACGGCCATCACGTCGTCTTCAGTTGGCAGCCGGATGGGGAGGTGGTGGCCAGGAGAAACTCGGGCGGGGGAGGCCAGTTCACCCACATTCTTCACGGCGCCGGCCCGCGCGAAGGTAACTGGTGGTTCTGGATCGAAAACGAAGACGGGATGCGTATTTCGGAAATGGGACACGTCCGCACAGACGAGAGCCCCGATTCCGGCAACTGCCAGTGGGCCGTGATCGATTTCGACATCCAGAATCCGGATCTGATTTACATCGGGCGCAGGCTCAACATTCCCGTTTCTGGGTAAGACAGAAGCAGACTGGCAGACGGCAGCACTGCCGGACCTGGCAAGTAGTGTTCGAGCGTGTGTCCTGAATCTGGCGTGATACAAGCAGGAGTCGTTGCGCCCACACGTCTGTCTTCACCAGGATTCCTGGGATCAGGGGATGAACAGGGCTGCAATCCGCCCGCGGTGAGCCCCAACCGCAGGCGGGAGCCAGTCATTCCCCTGCTCCCCGCCCCCATTGGCCACGCACGCGCTCCGTCGTTTCCCTCTGCTCTCCTTGTCGATGTATGATTCTATCCTGGTCGCCGACCGATAGTCTGCCCACCGATAGGTCACCGGCAACAAAATCTCACAGACTGCGTACAAAGAAGTAATAGATTAAATGCCCTTGACCATCTGCAACCAGCCTCGCGGCTCCGGTTGCCGCCGGTTGAGCATCCGACTGAAATGGTCGTGACCGGTCGCGTCGTCCACCAACGCCGACACACCTGTCGCCACTGTTGCCACTTTCACCAGTGGCGCCGAAAATGAACTCGGCAGATAGTTCGCATTTTGGTCAAAGAGCTTGAACTTCATGTCGTACCTCCAGACCTTGTTCCACGCAACTCGCCAACTACTGCCCAATGTCAACTGATTAGGAGCAAATGAAATGCAGTATCGAATCGAAGGCACAACTCTGCCGGTCGTCACAGTCAGCCTTACCCCCGGCCAGCGCATCTACTCCTCCTCCGGCGGCATGAGCTGGATGACCGAGGCCGTGGAGATGGAGACCAATACCGGCGGCGGTCTGGGCCGGATGGTCAAACGCGCCCTCTCCGGCGAATCCCTCTTTATCGTCGACTATTACGTCGACAGGGGCCAGGGCGAGGTCGCCTTTTCAGCCGAGTTTCCCGGCACGATCCTCGATCTTGACCTTGCTGGCGGACAGTCGGTGATCGTGCAGAAAGACGCCTTCATGTGCGCGGAAAAAAGTGTCGACCTGGACATGCACTTCCGCAAGCGGCTCGGCGCCGGCCTGTTCGGCGGCGAAGGCTTCATCATGCAGCGGCTGACCGGCCCCGGTAGAGCCTTCGTCAACTTCGACGGCGAGATCCTGGTCAAGGAACTCCAGCCGGGCGAACTGCTGCGCGTCGACACCGGCCACGTGGCCATGATCGATCCGACCGTAGATCTCGATGTCGAAATCGTGCGCGGCTTCAAAAACATTCTGCTCGGCGGCGAGGGCCTCTTCCTCGCCACGCTGCGGGGGCCAGGCAAAGCCTACCTGCAGACCATGCCCATGGACAAACTGGCGCAGAAGATCGCCCAATACATGCCCCAGGTCGGCGGCAAAGGCCAGAGCGGCGGCGGCAATGTCGATCTGGGTCAGCTGTTCGGAGGGCGTTAGCCGGTTCCCACTCGAATCGTCACTCTGTATTAACCACGTGAGCGAGAGAGTAGCAATCGTGAGTGGAATTCCAGTTGGGCGCTAGGGTGCCCAGCGCAATCGTCACGATAGCAAAAGTGAGGATTGGTTTCTCATCTCCTGTAAAGGCCAGAATCCCCGGAACTGGTCGGGGCGGGCAAACGGTGGCGTCCAAGGATCCTCCCACATCGACAATAACCCTCCATAGGCAGTGAGCCGAAGACGAACTAACTGATACGCAATGCCAAAGACAGTGTTTTTCATCGTTAGATATCATTCACTCTTAGGCATGCGGTAGCCCACGCGCGGCTCATTGAAGATGTAGGTGGGGTTGCTGGCATCGTCCCCCAGCTTATGGCGCAGTCTCCCGATGATGTTGCGCACCGGCCCGGAGCCGCCGGTTTTGTCCAGGCCCCACACCCGCTGAAGTAGCTGGAAGTTGGTCAGCACGCGATCTGCGTTCACCGAAAGCTCGACCAACATCCGGTACTCGATGTTCGTGAGTTCAACCGGACGCCCGGCGATGGTCGTCCGTCGTTGAGCGTAGTCGATAGTCAACTCGCCCAACAAATAAGGTTCGGAAGGATGGACCAATTCAGGCGAAGCCCGCCTGCGTAGGGCCGCCCTGATCCTGGCGACCAGTTCTGTGGTAGAGAAGGGCTTGACAATGTAGTCTTCGGCTCCCATGTCGAAAGCCCTCGCTACCACCTCGTCCTGGCCGTATACCGACAGGAAGATGACCGGCACGTCCGCCATCATCCGGATTTCCTTCATCAACTCGATGCCGTCGTTGCCCGGAAGTACCATGTCGAGCAGGATCAGATGAGGCTCAGTTTCCTCTATCAGCCGAAAGACATCCTCTGGGTCGGCGGTTATGACGGGCGTGTAGCCCGCTTGGAAGAGCGCCTCCCGTACATACTTGAGCGTCTGGGGGTCGTCGTCCACACAAAGAATGCGTGAACGCCTCCGCCCCGACCGCTGGGGGCGGTCGAAAGTCCGGACAGGTCCTGTCACATCCTCCCCGACCGCCGGGATTGTGAAGGTAAACCGGCTGCCCCGGCCCGGCCCGTCGCTCTCGGCCCAGATGCGGCCTCCGTGGGCTTCAACTATTCCCTTGCAGATAGCGAGGCCCAAGCCGGAATCTCTGATCTCCCGGCCCCGTACCTCACTTTCGAGTCGGGAGAACTTGCGGAACAGGTGCAGGATCTGCTCGGCCGTCAGTCCCACACCGTCGTCGGAGACGGAGACCGCCACGTGGACGCCCTTCCGCGCCGCCGCAATCCTGATGGCCGACGACTGGCGGGAATGCTTGGCCGCGTTGGACACCAGATTGTTCAGGACCTGGACGATGCGCCGCCGATCAGCCATGATCAGCGGCAGGTCTGGCAGGATGTCAATGTGTAGGGTATTACGGCCTCCTCCGTTTAGAAACCTGCTCTTTGCCGCGTCCACCAGGGCCACAACCTCAGACGATTCGGGATTCACTGGCAACGTGCCTGTCTCGATGTGCGCCAAGTCCAGCAGATCGCCGATCAGGTGGCGCATGTTGTCGGTCTGGTCTCGGATGATGCGGTGGAACTGCACTATCTCTGCCGGGTCCAGCTCGGATGCGGCTTCCAGAAGGGTGTCTACCGATCCCTTAATAGTGCTCAACGGCGTCCTCAACTCGTGGCTCACCATGCCCAGGAACTCCGCGCGCAGCCGGTCCAGTTCCTCCAGGGGCGTCATGTCCTGCAGGGTCACGATCACCGACTCGATCTCGCTCTCCTCCGAACGGATGGGCGTGGCGTTGACCAAGGTGGTTATCGAGCGGCCATCGGCGGTCTGCAAGACGATCTCCTCTGCCCGAACGGGCTCGTTACTCTGCAGTGCCTGTGCCAGTGGGAACTCAGCTAGGGAGACCTCCCGTCCGTCGGCCCACCGTGCGGTCAGATCGTCCAGAAGCGCCTCACTCTTACGACCCGGCTCATGCAACGTCTCTGTGATCCGCCTGGCTTCCTGGTTGACCCACATTGGAACACCCGTCTTCGTTTCGAAGACAATGACGCCCACGGGAGCGGTATTTGCAAGGCCCACAAGGTTTTCCTTGGCACGCTGTTCGTCCCGGTACATGCGAGCGTTGGCGATGACCAGCGCAGCCTGGGAGGCGAACATGACCATGGTCTCCTCGTCTTCCTGGGTGAACTCCCTTCCGCCTTCTTTGTCGGCGAGATAGATGTTGGCGACGGTCTCGTCCCGGTGTAGAACCGGCGTCGCCATGAAGGGGACCACCGGCGACACCGACATGGGCAAAGAGAAATGCGGCAAACCCAGCGAGCGGACGTAACTGTAGAAATCCCGTAGCCGCACTGGTGGTCCCGAGTTTGTCCTGATGCCTTCGATCGCGTCCATTTCCCACAGCTGCCGGCTCTCGTCGGCAGTCATCCCTGAGCTCAGGTAGTCCTTTATCTGTCCCGAACTGTCAAAGACGACGATAACGCCGTATCGGGAGCCAGTTAGTGACCTGGTGCTGTCCAAAACCCCCTGCAACACCGTCTCGAAATCGAGGCTCTCGTTGATGCGAAGGCTGGCCTCGCTCAGCTTGGAGAGGCGGTGCCGCAGATCTGTTATCTCCTGGTCAAGCTCTTTTCTCCTCTTCATACTCCTAACCTCAATTCAGTATGGACGCCCCGCGAGACCCTTCGTCCCGCACCGACTGCACGTGGGATAGGTTTGAGGGTGCCCGGCCTACGATAGCACGCGAATGGCCAAATTAAACATAAATTTAGCATAAAGTGGTTCGTTTTACACGCTCATTTAAACATTTATGGTATATCCTTGAAGAGGCAAGAGTCCCAACCGCCGGCGGAACGATTCGCGGAAAGGCCGGTCGGTCGGTGCTACAACCGCACTAACAAGTTTACCAATGTCACAGTAATCGCAACACGGATCTTCCCGTCCTTGCATCCTATCCGCAACTTCCACAATGAAGCGGTCATGGCGTTAAGTTGCGTCAGATGGTAGCCGAACCCAGCGCTACATTGGGTCCGGTCTGATCACGAAGGGTGAAGCATCTGTGACCAACTGTGGTTCCAAATCCAACTCTATAGTTCGTCAATCGAAAGGGTCGCACGGTGAGGACGCGAGGCCCCGGCCTGCGATCCTGTTTATGGCGCTGACCACTGTCAGCCTATTCGCAGTGGGCGCTACTCTTTCCGGCCGGAACGTTCCCGTTCACCACCACAACGTATAGTGCTACTGGAAGTCGTCTACCTCTGATTTCAATCCAGGTCAGCTTGGCTGGGTAGCTGCCTGGGATGGAAGTCCCAGGCATTAAAGGAGACCAATCCGAACCAAAGTAAGTTCAATCTGAAACCAGGACTTTTCACACGGCTTGCATCGTGGAAATGTTGACCTTTCGCCCGTAGTCCCGTCATTTGCAAGCTCCTGGTCTCATTTGGGATTCTAATCTGGCGCCTCGGTTTACCTTTTGTTCTCTATCACTATCAACACGGATGTCGAAGTCGTTGTCATTCCGATGGCTGTTCAGGCTTTCTGCATTGCAAGTACGTTATCCAAGCTTCCCGAGTGGGGAACTGCTCGAAGACTCTGATCAGCTCCACTCTCTACCTACTATCGCCACTGCCACTGCCAATCCCGATCCTGCAAATTGGATTTAACGCCTATTTCGATTGTTGCAGCCAAGAGCAACCGCATCAGAGTCTCAACTATCGCTCGCTGGCGGCAGACCGCCCGTCGACCAGCAGAGCCGGCCGCATTTGTCTGAATGCACCTTGCTTTTCTCGTTTCGTGGTCAAGCAATTAGGGCCAACCATAGTGTCCAACAGGCGTTCAAGCATGGATGTTACTTAGGTATGTGAGCCCCTTTTAGATCATCAAGGAGGAACTGAAGATGACGGAAAAAAATGTGATATCCGGTATGTGGTGGATGCTGACTGTACGCGGCATCGTGCTTCTTGTCTTGGGCATAATGATGTTCATGCTTGGACGCGGGGTTACGATGCTGGCGTTGATTCAGGTTATGGGTGCTTACTGGATTGTTGGCGGGTGCTTTGATCTGTTTGAGGGAGTCGTGGGTCGGTCGGAGCGATCGCGGATCTGGGCAATCATTGGCGCACTGTTCAGCATGGTTGCCGGGGTTTTCGTCATCGGGCACCCGATCATCAGCGGATTGATAGCGAGTATCTATCTGATCTATTTTATGGGGATTGCCGCGGTTGTTGCTGGTGTGGCGCAGATAATCGTGGGGCAAGGCAAGAAGCGGTCACTGGGCGGTCTTGTGATGGGGATATTCTCCGTCATTTTCGGCATGATCGTAATTTTCAATCCGCTAATGACGCAGGCTGTGATTCTTCTTGTACTGCCTTTTTGGGCAGTTATCACAGGTGTTGCAGCTCTTTTGTCGGCCTTCAGGATGCGCCAAGTGGAGCAGGCGAATCGAGATTGAGCGGGGACCAGGGGACTGTCGGAACGTTTCCAGGATCCTCTCTCCCTCGTCCCCCTGTGGAGAACGCAAACGGCTCGGCGCCGGCCTGTTCGGCGGCGAAGGCTTCATAATGCAGCGGCTGACCGGCCCCGGTAGAGCCTTTGTTAACTTCGACGGCGAGATCCTGGTCAAGGAACTCCAGCCAGGCGAACTGCTGCGCGTCGACACCGGCCACGTGGCCATGATCGATCCGACCGTAGATTTTGATGTCGAGATTGTGCGCGGCTTCAAAAATATTCTGCTCGGCGGCGAGGGCCTCTTCCTCGCCACGCTGCGGGGACCGGGCAAGGCCTACCTGCAGACCATGCCCATGGACAAACTGGCGCAGAAGATCGCCCAATACATGCCCCAGGTCGGCGGCAAAGGCGCGAGTGGCGGCGGCAATGTCGATCTGGGTCAGCTGTTCGGAGGGCGCTAAAGACCGGAAGTAAAGAGCGGGGATGTGTAATACTATTTCGAGGGGCCAATAGGGAAGCGGGAGTCTCCGTCGATAACAGTGTCAGACCAGCATCTGGATAAGTGGTTCCGCTGAATCGGTCTTGGTTCGAGCAAGGGCCAGTGGGCCGCTCCCAGCCATTTTCATGCAGATGTCTCAACGTTGGCCAGCATCAACCGTTCGACTTTCGTTCGAATCCAGGAGTGAGGTCGTGCCGTTTGCGCACGCCACGCCCCTCCCCTCAATTCCCGCTATACAAATTATCGTGGAGCGCGTTGGCATAGCGGTCTATATTGCGCTCGCGGCGGCGGCCCCCGCTTTCGTCAAGCATACGGTTGCGGGGCGCCTGCGCCTGCGAGCCGGGAACCTGTGTCGCGCCCACGCCCGGCACATCCACCCGGTAGGAAGCAGGTGCATCGGCCTGCCGCAGCTTGAGAATGCTGTCAGCCAGCGCCGCGCCCGCCTCCTCCCGCTGCTTCAACGCTGTGCTGCCGATCAAATTCTTCACCTGGGTGATTATCCCGAGCAGGTCGTGCGTCGGCTTGGTGCCCGCCCCAATCATCAAACCTGTGACCAGAATGTCCCACAAATCCGGAACCTGGTCCAGAAAGCCGGGCAGCGTCTGGTTGAGATAACTCATCAAACGCATACCGCTGTAGTTGGAAATCACGACGCCAAGAAAGATACCTGCCAGCAGGCTGGTGCTGCGTTTGAACGCGACATAGCCGGGCGACTTGAGATCACTGGGCCGCCAGCCCAAAAAGCGCAGCGCGCCCCATTCGAGATAGTGCCAGCCCAGTTCCATCAAGCGCTCAATCCCGGCCGCTGCCCCCAAAAGCGGAACCATCGCCGGCACAACGGTCGTTATCTCCGTCCCTACCGTCTGCTCCAACCCCGCCGCCAGCGTCATCTTCGGCAACGCGCCTGCCAGAAATAAACCGCCCCCGACACTCCAACCCAACCGTCGTATCATTCTCATCCGCATACCTGTCTCTCCCACTACTGTCTAATTCTTCGTAGCCGGCCTCTGCTTCCTCGTGGTCGCTCGCCCGGCCGCCTGCAACGGAAAATCACGCGCTGGCCGCGTACCGTTCTGCCAGTTCAACCAGCAGCCGCACGCCGTATCCCGTAGCGCCTTTCGGCGTCTCCGCATTGATCCGGCTGTCGGCCAGCACCATATTGGCAATATCCAGATGGGCCCAGGGGTAGCCTTCTGTAAAGTGTTCGATAAACTTGGCGCTGCTGCTGACGCCGGCGCGCCCCGCGCTGTTCTTAACCTCGGCCATATCGCTCTTGATCGGCTTCTCGTACTCCACATCCATCGGGAACGGCCACAAACGGTCTCCACTGTGGTCCGCCGCGGCCATCAACGCCTCTTCCAAAGAACTGTCGTTGCTGAAAAGACCGGCGCGTATATGCATTCCCAGCGCCGTGCCGATCGCGCCCGTCAACGTCGCCAGATCCACAACTGCAGTGGGGTCGAAACGGGAGACGTACGCCAGCGCGTCCGCCAGAATCAGCCGTCCCTCCGCGTCCGTACTGATGATCTCCGCCGTCTTGCCCGTCATGCCCGTGATGATATCGCCCGGCCGGAACGCCTTGCCGTCCGGCATATTCTCCACACAGGGCGCGATCCCGATCACCCGCCGCCGAACATCAAGGCGGCCAATCGCCTCCATCGCGCCGATCACCGCCGCCGCGCCCCCCATATCATCCTTCATCTCCCACATGCCGCCCGTGCGTTTGAGGCTGATACCGCCCGTGTCAAAGGTGATGCCCTTGCCAACAAAGATCAGCGGCGCCTCCGAACTGCCGGCCGGCGCGTGCTCCAGAATAACGAACTGGGCTGGATTGACGCTGCCCTGGCTCACCGCCAGCAGAATGCCCATGCCCTCTTCCTGCATCGCAGCCTCGTCCAGCACCGTGATCTTCAAACCGACCTCGGACGCCATCGCCCGCGCGCGGGCCGCCATCTCCACCGGCGTCAGAATATTGGCCGGCTCGTTAACCAGGTCACGCGCGCTGCAAACCCCGCGGCCGATCGCCTTTCCCCTGGCTACACCGCGTTCAACGTCGGCCAGCTTGGCCGCGCTGTACTCCACCACCGTACAACTCGCCAACCCCGCGTCTGCATCCTCGCGGCGATACTGTTTCTGCCGGTAGCTGGCCAAAATCGTCCCCAACGCCACCTCCTGCGCCGCCGCATCCGCATCATGACCGGCAATCCCCGCGCCGTGAACGATCGTCGCCATCGTCTTGACGCCCTTCAACTTGGCCGCGGTCTGCGCAGCCACCGCCGCCGTCCGCCGGATCTGGCCAATCCCGAACTGCTCACTGCTGCCAAGCCCGACAATCAGCACCCGCGGCGCGGTCAGCCCGCCTTGTTCTTCCGCTTCATCCGCGCCCGCCCCGCCATTTGCGCGCGCATAGAGCAGCGCCGTCGACTCGGCCTCGCCGCTGAAATCCCCCTGCGCGATCAGCCGGCTGATCGCGCCATTCAGCGCACGGTCGATCGCGCCCGTCGCGCCGCCCGGCGCGGTAACGCCCGCGAAAAGATTGATGACGATCAGATCGACATCGGTCTCAGCGATATTCCCTTGCTGTACCCGTAATTCCATGTCCAGTTTCCTCTGGTCACTATCCAGCGGTCAGTGTCCTGTGGTCAGTGCAGCCACCGGCCAAGAGCCACTGCTAGCTGGTCGTTGGGGTTACAGATTCGTGCGTAATCGCGTCGCCGCCGCCTCCAGAATCGCATCCGTCTTGCAAAAACAGAAGCGGGCGACATTGGCGGCCAGATGGCTGTGTTCGGGGCTGTAAAATGCGGAGGGCGGGATCGCGGTCACGCCGATCTCCTTCGTCAGCCAGCGGCAGATCTGCACGTCGCGCGGGTCGTCGGTCGGCAGAGGCGTGTCCAAATCGGTCGTATCAACCAGAATGAAGTAGCTGCCGTGCGGCGTAACCGGCGGGAGTCCGACTTCGATCAGCGCCGACAGCAGGATGTCCCGTTTGCCCTGATACATGACACTCAATTCATGCAGGTAGTTGCGCTCTTCCACCTGCTCAAACGCTGCCCCCACCGCTTCCTGCAGCGGCGTGGTCACCGCAAAAGGAATCCACTGGTGCGCCATCAGCACCGCGTGCGCCAGCGGCTCCGGCGCAATCGCCCAGCCGATCTTCCAGCCCGTCACGGAGAAAGTCTTGCCCGCGCTGCCCAGCGTAATCGTGCGCTCCCACATGCCCGGCAGCGTCGCCATCCGCACGTGCGGCGTCCCGTCGTAGGTCATCCACTCGTAGACCTCATCGCTCAGCACCAGCAGATCATGCTCCTGCGCAATCTGCGCCAACGCCAGCAGTTCCTCACGGCTGTACATCTTGCCTACCGGGTTGAGGGGCGTATTGATGATCAGCAGCTTGGTCTTCGGGCTGATCGCGGCCCGCAAATCTTCCATATCGATCCCCCAATCCGCCGCGCTGGTGGCGCCGGGCTTGGGCCGCAGGGGAACATAGACCGGTGTTCCGCCCGCCATGATCACCGAAGGCGGATAGCTGTCGTAGAACGGTTCAATCAGGATCACCTCATCGCCCGGGTCTATCAGCCCCTGCACCGTGGCGTAGATCCCTTCCGTCGCGCCCGTGGTCACGACAATCTCGGTCAGCGGATCCAATTCGCGATCAAAAACCGGGCTGTACACCGCCGCCAGCGCATTCACCAGCCGCGGGTGGCCCGCGCTGCGCGCATACTGATTGTAGCCGGAGGCCAGCGCAGTGCGCGCCGCCTCAATCACAAAATCCGGCGCAGGGAAATCGGGAAACCCTTGCCCCAGATTGATCGCATCATATTCCAAAGACAAGGCAGAATACTCGGCGAAAACGGTCGTTCCGAAGGACTGAACCCGAACTGCTGCTTGCGTTGACACGGTGGCGCGTTCCTTAAAACCGGTGGTCGAAAGCTCTTGCGCCCGCATCCTGTGCGCACCTGCAAAAGCCCGAGTTTGTGGCTGGTGGTTAGGTTCCGTTGACCTCTAACGACAACTGCTGAAATCAGACAACAACAGGATGCCTGTAGACTCGGAGTAACTTCCTGGCTTCTGGTAGGCAATCTTAGTCAGCCACCGGATACAAGTGGGGTTACTAAGAACGTAACTACGCAGCCGCAACTGATTCGCAACCCTGAACGAGGGGAGCAAAGATGTTCTTTCTCCCCTCAATGTTGTCATTTGGGCGGTCGGGCCTTCGGCCCTCCCTTGTGCAGGGGCTGCGCCCCCGCAACGCCCCCCTACAAAACCATCCCTCACCGACCGTGTGCCTTCTTAGCAACGTGTCGGCTGGCGAGCATGGCGGCGACTGCACACCAGTTGCGTCTCCAAGAGCCTGAATGGTTCCAGGGATGACTGGCTGGTCAAGTACTGTGGCTTAGCAGTTACCTAAAAACCAAAAAATTTGAAACTAAGAACTCTCCCAGTACACAGTTTCGCCCGCCGCGTACTGTTTGACAACCGAAAACCGTTCAGTGGCAACCGGAAAGAATGATAGCATAGGGAGGCCCGAAAGTCATCTATAAACGCGCGAGCAACGGCTCTCCAACCGCCCGGCGCACTATGGTGCCGGGCGCCGTTTCAGGAACGTCGTTTGCCTAACGAGCAACCGCTGTGGTATCGTTCTCAGTGCGCCATGCCCCCGTAGCTCAGTGGATAGAGCATCGGCCTCCGGAGCCGGGAGCACAGGTTCGAATCCTGTCGGGGGTACTATTCCCAAGGAGTGAGATTATCTCGCTCCTTTTTTGTATCCTCCACTCCTCAACGAAATAAGTCATTCTCCGCCGGACGCTGAATCGACCGCGCCGGCGCATCCGCCGCGTCCGGCCGCCTGTAGCCGCGAATAATCGCCGCCGGCCGGCCCTCACTGCTCTGACCCATCACCAGCGTCGCCGCCGCGCACAGCTCATCGATGATGCACTCTTCGCTCGCGACCAGTTCGTATCCGAACAGATCTGTCAGCCCTCGCTGGTCCCACAGCGCCGGCAGACCCGCACAGCCAATACAGACGCCAACCGTTCCCATCTTCCACGGCCGCCCGTGGCTGTCGCTGATCAGGACCGCCACCGCAGCGCCGGTCTCCTCCAGAATACGGCCGCGTATCGCCGTCGCGCTCGCATCCGCGTCCGCCGGCAGTAGCGCCACCGTCTCCTCCTCCTCCGGCGCCACATTCGAATGGTCCAACCCGGCGTGCGCGCACACCCAACCGCTGCTCTGCTCGACGATCAAAACGCCCGCGCGTGCGCGCACGACCGCATTACTGTCGTCCAGAACCGCCTGCACCACCCGCGCGTCTTTCCCTGTCCCCTCCGCCAGCCGCACCGCCTCCTCGCCCGGCGTCACATCCGCCAGCCGGACCAGCCGCCCTTCCGCCTTGCTGACGATCTTCTGCGCTATCACCAGAACATCCCCGGTTTCCAGGGAAAGTCCCGCAGCCGCGGCTGCCTCAATAATCAGCCCCGCCACATCATCACCCGGCTGCACCAGCGGTATGCCCGGGATCGGAAAAATTTCGATGCCCCCCTGCTCAGGGGGCCGCTGCGAGCGGCTGTCGTTCATCAGAATCCCATCTCCTCGGTGACGCTGTCGTCGCTTCTGCCAAAGTGCCAGTACAGGAAAGCCTCCACCACACCGCCGCCCACAGCCAGTGACTTGTCGGAGATGCAAAAGGCGTGCCGGGGATCGTCGCGCGGGTCAATATCGCCGATCTTCAGGCCCGGCCGCAGCGCAACACTCTCGTGGATCAGGCCGCGCAGCACGCCCGTAAACGGCGCCAACAACGGCGTCTCCTCGCCCGACGGCTGCAGAACCCTGCCATATGGTTCCCCGGCCTGCACACGTTCGCCGATGCGCGCCAGTGCCTGAAAGCTTCCTGCCGCAGGCGCACGCAGCACCCGCGTCGCCTTTGCCTCGACCGCCGGGCCGCGCTCGCCGCTCACTCCAGTTTCATTGCCACTTGGCGGCGTCCAAATCGCGCCTGGCTTGCCCGTATCGGCTTCGGCCGCACCCTCCCAGATCGTCCGTCCCAGGCTGGGGCCCCGGTTCGTCTCGATCACAACATGGCAATCGACGCCCGCCTCAAAGCCCGGCCCCAGCGCCGCCACGAACGCCGCGCTGTCCAGGGTTGTGCCAGTATTCGTCTTCGCAAGAACCGCGTCGACAACCGCCGATGGCGCCAACTCCTCGATCGCCTCCGCCTCCGGATCGACCACAACCGGGATCTCCCCCGCATCCAGCACCTCCGGCACATCCGCCGTCAGCGCTCTGCGCGCCGTGATCCCTTCCACCTCGTGCTCTTCGTCATACACCGCTTGCGCAAACGCCACCGAACGCCTTACCGTCAGCGGGCAGGGCAGCTCGGTCATCACCACCGGAATGCCGCAGCGGTGCAGCCGCCAGGCCACACCGGTCGCCAGGTCGCCGGCACCCTTTACCAGCACCAGCAGATCGTCAAAAGGGTTTTCGTCTCTCATATCGCTATCATTGTTGACGTACTGTTAAGCCATCAGTAGTATACACAGGGCACAGTAAAGCTAAAATAACCATGCAGGCTCTTGCAAGTGCGCAAACTCCCCCAGTCGCAAAAGCCTTTGCATCGAGATGTACGAGTATGGAGTTGTACGATCTGTAGCGGAGCGGAACTGATGACAGTCGTGATTGCGGCTGACCAAGCGAACGCGCTGGAAAAGGCAGCGGCTGCCCTGGAGCAGGGCGCCGTCATCGGTGTGCCCACCGATACCGTCTATGGCCTTGTCTGTCTCTACAACGACGCAGCCGCCATCGACCGGCTGTTCGCAGCAAAAGAGCGCCCCAGCCAAAAGGCCCTGCCCGTCCTGCTGGGCGACGCCGAGCAGGCAAGCGCGGTTGTGCGCTCGGCGCGCCAAGCCGCGGCCCAGGCCCTGATCGAGCGCTACTGGCCCGGCCCGTTAACGCTCGTACTGCCCGCGCGCAGCAACCTGCCGCCAGCCCTTACCGCCGGCGGCGACACCGTCGGCGTACGCCTGCCCGCCCATTCGTTCCTGCGCGCCCTCGCCCGTCGCGTCGGCCCGCTTGCCTCCTCCAGCGCCAACCGCAGCGGCGAGCCCCCCTGCGCGACACCCGCCGCCGTCCTCGCCCAACTCGACGGCCGCATCCCTCTCCTCATCGACGCCGGCCCCGCCCCCCTCGCCCAGGCCAGCACCGTCCTCGACCTCAGCGCACCGCAGCCAATACTGCTCCGGGAAGGCCCGATCGGCCCGCAAGAGCTCGCCGCGGCCGGGATACGCCCAGGAGTGCGCAGTGAGAAGTGAAACCCAGGGAGCAGGCGAAGCACTCTCTCCCCGCTCCTCTTCACTCTCTCCTCTATCCATAGGCATCGACGCCTCCCGCAGCCTGCGGTCCGAGCCCACCGGCACCGAATTCTACTCACGCCAGATCATCGGCCACATGCTCGCCGCGCCCAGCGATCGTCTCGCCTTCCGCCTTTACGCGCCGGAGGAGCCCACCGCCGAAGCGATGCGCGGCGACGCCCCGCCCCCGCACGACCAGCGCGCCGTGACCGTTCGCACCCTGCCGGGCAACCGCCTCTGGACCCACCGCACGCTCGCCTGGGAAATCAGCCGCCGCCCGCCGCACGCGCTCTTCGTGCCCGCCCACGTCGTCCCCTTCCTACCGCCCGCGCTGCTGCCCCCCACCGTCGTCACCCTGCATGACATCGGCTATCGCTACTTCCCCCGCGCCCATACCGCCCTGCAGCGCCTCTATCTCGAGCTCTCCACCCGCTGGAGCGCCGCCGCCGCCCAGCGCATCATCGCCGTCAGCCGTCAGACCGCCAACGATCTGCAGCGCTTCTACGGCGTGCCCGAAGCCAAAATCCGCGTCATCCACGAGGCCCCCATACCACGCCCGCCTGCTCAACGCGCCGCCGCAAACGGCCAGGACGCCGCGCACCCACCGGTCTTCCAACGACCGTTCGCCCTCTATGTCGGCACTATCCAGCCCCGCAAAAATCTGCTGCGCCTCATCGACGCCTTCGCGCGCCTCGTACAGCAGCACGAAATCGGCTGGGACCTCGTCCTGGTCGGGCGCCGCGGCTGGCTCAGCCAGGAGTACGAACGCCATACCGCCGCCCGCGGACTGACCGGCCGCGTCCACTTCCCCGGCTATCTGCCCGACGACGCCGTCGCCGCCTTGATGGAAAATGCGCTCTTCTTTGCCTTCCCGTCTCTATTCGAAGGCTTCGGTCTGCCCGTACTTGAAGCCCAAACCATAGGAGTCGCCGTTATGTGCGCCAAAAACTCTGCCCTGCCCGAAATCGCCGGCGACGCCGCCCTGCTCGTCGACCCCGAGGACGTCGACGAAATCGCCGCCGCCATGCTGCGCCTCAGCCAGGACGAGAACCTGCGCCAGGGGCTGATCGCCAAAGGCTATGAAAATGTCAAACGTTTTTCGTGGGAAAAAGCCGCCCGCGAGACGCTGGCCGTGCTCAAAGAGGCCGCCGCCAAAAAATGAGCTCTCCGCGGGAGCAGGGTTGGGCATCACTACAGATTCTGGGCGTACGCGTCGACTGCGTCGATTTCCAGCAAACCCTTGACGCAATCAGCGCCTGGATCGCGCAAGCGCAGGCCGCAGAAAGAGCCAAGAGAAGTGAGAAGACTGAGCACGCCAGCCCTTCCGCTGACAACCGTTCTGAAGATGATATCAGCGACGGGCAAACTCGCTCCTCACGCCTCATTCCCCGCTCCTCGCCGTTCCCCCGCCAGGTCTGCACCGTCAACCCTGAATTCATCATGACCGCGCGCCGCCATTCCGCCTTCGCCCAGGTACTGGCAGCGGCGGACCTGTGTACGCCCGACGGCATCGGCGTGCTCTGGGCCGCGCGCCTTGCCGGTGTACGCCTGAACGAACGCGTAACCGGCTCCGACGGCATCCACCACATCTGCCAACGGGCCGCTGCGCAAGGGTGGCGCCTCTTCTTCCTCGGCGCCGCCCCCGGCGTAGCCGAACGCGCCGCCGCCGAACTGTCCCGACTCTATCCCGGTCTGCCCGTCGCTGGCACATACGGCGGCTCACCCACCGACGCCGACTGGCCCCAAATCCGCCAGCATCTCACCGCCGCCCGCGCCGATCTCCTCTTCGTCGCCTACGGCCATCCCCGCCAGGACATCTGGATTCACCAGCACCGAGAGGAGCTGCCGGTCGCCGTCGCCCTCGGCATCGGCGGCGCCTTCGACTTCGTAGCCGGCACTGCCCCCCGCGCCCCGCACTGGCTGCGCCGCCTCGGCCTCGAATGGCTATACCGCCTCGCCCGCCAACCCTGGCGCTGGCGCCGCATGGCCGCCCTGCCGCTGTTCGCACTGCTGGTCCTGCTGGAATGGGCCCGCCGCCGGCCGGCAAATGAGTAGGGGCGCCCCTGGTGGGCGCCCTTCCCCGCGGCGAACAGAATCCGGTCCTCCCGGCCCCTTATTCGGTATCCTCCGGTCCCGCTCTGAATAGGCCGCCCATTTCAGGCGGGATTTCACCAGTAAACTGGTTGCCGGTGAGATCAAACATCGTCAGATTGGGTAACTTTTCCAGATCGGCTGGTATTCCCCCGGTCAACTGGTTGTCGGACAGTAACAGACTTTCCAGTTTGGTGAGATTGCACAGTTCAGATGGCAACGCTCCCTCCAGCCGGTTGTCAGACAGTTCCAGCACATCCAGCTCGGTAAGTTCACCCAGTTCAGGTGGGATGGCTCCTGAAAGCTCGTTGCTATAGAGACTTAAGAGGTACAGGTTGGAAAGCTGGCCAAGAGCCGGAGGTATGGGGCCCGTCAATCTGTTGTTTCCAAGATCCAGTTCGCAAAGCTTGGAGAGCCTGGCTAAAGTTGGCGGGATAACTCCTGTCAGGCGGTTGGCGCTCAATCGCAAAATTTCCAGATTTCTGAGTCGACCTAACGCAGGAGGTATGATTCCGGTAAGTACGTTTCCGGCGAGGTCCAACCAGTGCAACTCGGACAGTCTGGCCAGTTCAGCGGGAATCCTCCCTGATATCCCTTGCCAGGACAGGTTCAAACCAATCACACGCAGCACTTTCGCCTCTGGGTCCGAGGCTACGCCTTCCCACTCATGAACGGGCACTCGTTCATCCCAGTTCAATACGCCGTAACCGTCCAGCGTGTCCCTTGCTTTCAGGAGGATTTCGAAGTCCCCTGTCAGTCTGGAGCCGGTTCTTTTGCTTACCTCTTGCTTCCTTCCGTTTTCGCTCATGACCCTGCTTATCCCTTCTCCAGTTCATTCGCCGCGCTCTTGATTCGCGTGTGGGGGCAGGTCGGCAAGGCGCGCGGCGTCCACGATCTGCCGCTGTTCGCTTACTTGCGCCTATTGTGGCCCTCGCTGTTTGGCGTCCAGGTAGTCCATCACCTGCGCCGCAATCTCTCTGTTCGGTTCGGCCGGCGCGATGGACGCTTCCGCCGCCTGCATGGCCGCGGCCGCGGTCGGATAGTTCTTGCCCTGCCCTGTCTCTTGCCCTTGCAGCGTGCGCACAACGAAAGCCCACAGGCCGGAACGCTCCAACGACACAACCGCCGCCCGCGTCCGGTTCGCAAGCCCGCTGTTGATATAATCCCCTCGCCGTGTCAACCGCCATCCACGCACTGTTCCCCCTTAGTGCTTGCCGACGCGGGCCGGTTGCCGCGTCTGTGCTCTTCCTGTTCGTCTGTAAATCCCTCAGCGTGTTTCAATCCCCTCACCAGGAATCGTTCTTTTCTGACCCTTACCCGCAAGTCCCGGTATTTCCTGTACACACCCAACATGCGTTGCAGACTCTACCCGGAGTCCCGGGTACGCAGCGCCAAACGGCCAGTGTAAACGCCCGCGCCACACAAATCACAGCCCAACTCCGAAATCCCGGGAATCACAGTTCAGACAACGATCTGTTCATTGCGGGCCCCGTCTTCAGTTCGTCTCTTTCCCCTGCGATTCCACATATGTTTGCGATATGCTTCAAACTCCTTCTTTTCCGTCCTCCGCCACTTTTCGATTGCTTTGATTGCTTCCCTGATCGACCGAACTTTCCCTCTGACATGTTTGCAATGGTGCGGAAGTCCAGGAACATCATCATTGTGGTACCTGTAAACAATCCATTCATTCGAGTCATAAAGAACTATGACAAGCTCTACTCCATTGATATGACACCTATACCCCTCGCAATCATTTCCTCCTTCGTACAGTTCTAAATGCGAATACTTTTCTTCATGTCTTCTGAATGCCTCCTTTGCCAGGTCTTCATTACTCTGGTTGTCACTTACTCTTTCTGCTTTGGTGCGAGGCTCAAATAAGAAATCCTCGATGTAAGCAGGAACCGATTCAGTGATCTCTGCTTTCACGGAGGGAACAAGAATGAAATCTCTTACATAAGGGTCGCCGGATTCAATCAATTTGATCTTTATCTCTTCGGACCGTCTGACTTTTTCAAAGAGATTTTCATCAGGGTTCCAAACTATCTCTCCCATCTGGGCGCGACGCAGAAAATAGGCAAAGTCATTGTCAACCCATTTGACATTGACTTTGACAACCATCCTATTCAATATCTCCCTGGTGGAAGGCAGAAGTTCGATGAGGTCGAGGGTGCTTTCTGCATGATGGTAGATCAGATCGGCGTACGCGTTCATGGGGACGTTTTTGTGGCTCTTCCGCATCCAGCGGATTATGTCGTCCCTCTCACGCTGACCGGCGCTAGTTTCGCAAATATGGTCGACCCAATCAAGGTGATGGTCGATCCTTTGTTCTACAGAGTTCAGTACGTGATTCGTGAACACTCTGGCTTGAAGGATGTCGGTTAAGGTGGACCAGATTTCAAGCATGGCGCCGGCGTGAGTTGTGGGCGGCATTTCGCCGTCCAGAAGGAAATAGCGCCACTTCTGGTAGCCCTTGTCAATGCCCTCAAGAAAGCGGTCAACCGTTTCCGGTTCAATGTAGTCATGCAGGGAGCGAAAAATGGAGTAGGACTTTCGAAGAACGTCTTTCTCCTCGTCGACAAGATCCTTGAACAGTTGACCAATATTATGGTTGTAATGCCTGCTTTTTTCGAAGGAATTTCGCATCTTTAGAAGGCATTTCAAACTTTGTTCAATGCCGGAATAGCAGCATGTGACGATCCCCCATGCTGCGATGGCGTCATACTCAGCGATCATATCTCGTTGGATGGGGTGCTCGTGGTAGGAGCGATATTGCCTTTGCTGCGCTTCAATGAGTCTTCTGGCAGGCCCAAAGAACCTTTTCTTGCCCATGGAATCAAGGGGCATGATCTTGTTCATTCCTTCATTCAACGTTAATTCTCCCAAACTCGGGCAATTGTATCCCGAATCTTCTTCTCAAATCGTCCCATCAGTTCGCGATTGGCGTCGGCAAGGGCTTGCTCGGCTTCGCCCCGTCGGTATTCGGGCGAAGCGCGGGTCGTGAGTTATGGACCGGGAGGGCGAAAAGGTGAATCAATCTCATTCGCCTTGGCAAAGTCATTCTGTGCGCCTTCTTCGTTTCCTAGCGCGCGTTTTGCAATCCCACGATTGTAGTACGCCTTTGCGAGTTGTGGATTGAGTTCAATCGCCTTGTCGTAGTCGGCGATGGCCCCCTGATAGTCGCCTGATTCTCTTTTTGCAACCCCACGATTGTTGTAGGCATTGACGTGTTGTGGATTGAGTTCAACCGCTTTGTCGTAGTCGGCGATGGCCCCCTTATGATCGCCTGAATCGCTCTTTGCAATCCCACGGTTGTAGTATGCCTCGGCGTGTTGTGGATTGAGTTCAATCCCCTTGTCGAAGTCGGCGATGGCCCCCTGATGGTCGCCTGACTCGCTCTTTGCAATCCCACGGCTGAAGTATGTCTCGGCGTGTTGTGGATTGAGTTCAACCGCTATGTCGTAGTCGGCGATGGCCCCCTGATGATCGCCTGAAAAGTTCTTTGCAATCCCACGATTGATGTATGCCCCGGCGTCTTGTGGATTAAGTTCAATCGCCTTGTTGAAGTCGGCGATGCCTCCTTGATAGTTGCCTAATTCGCCCTTTGCAACCCCACGACTATTGAATGCCTCAGCATGTTGTGGATTGAGTTCAATCGCTCTGTTGAAGTCGGCGATGGCCCCTTGATGATCGCCTGCAATGTTCTTTAAAGTCCCACGATTGTAGTATGCCTTTGCGAGTTGTGAATTGAGTTCAATCGCCTTGTCGAAGTCGGCGAAGCCTCCTTGATAGTCGCCTAATTCGCTTTTTGTAACCCCACGATTGTAGTATGCCTCGGCGTCTTGTGGATTGACTTCAATCGCTTTGTCGAAGTCGGCGATGGCCCCCTGATGATCGCCTAATTCTCTCTTTGCAATCCCACGATTGTTGTAGGCATCGGCGTATTGTGGATTGAGTTCAATCGCCTTGTCGAAGTCGGCGATGGTCCCCTGATGATCGCCTGAATCGCTCTTTGCATTCCCACGATTGTTGTATGCCATGGCGTCTTGTGGATTGAGTTCAATCGCCTTGTCGAAGTCGGCGATGCCTCCTTGATAGTCGCCTGACGCGCTTTTTGCAACCCCTCGATTGTTGTAGGCATCGGCGTATTGTGGATTGAGTTCAATTGCTTTGTCATAGCGTTCTATTGCCTGCTGATGTTCTCCTCGCTGATAGAATGTTATGCCCAGATAAAAGGAATCCTCCGCTGAAAACTTATCGTATGGTTGGTCGTGGGCATTGTAGCGGGCAAAGCCGGAGAGGTCGTTGAAGAGCTTCGATCCTCTTATGCCGAATCTTTTTTCCAATGCTACTGAAATGCTCTTCTTGCAGTCTGCGGCTATTGTAATTTCCTCGTAATGGCTTTCTTCTATCTTCCCTTCTCCAAAGACAAGAACTGATTGCTGAGCAACGATGCGGTTGTTCAGGCCACTGGGCTCCCATTTCCACAGTCTGCCCTGAATCAGGAACTCTTTGACTGGTCTTTTCAGGTCTTCATAACGTATGGTAGAAAAATTTTCGATACTATCCGTTGCCATAGCGACAACTTTGCCTGGTTGACCTTTTTCTTCCTGACATGCAAACCAGAGAGCAATCAGGGCATTGGTCGTAAAGTCGATCAAGCAGGTCGCCGCGCCATAGTGTTGCAGTTCCGCAAGGAGCTCCAGATCGGAAAGACTCCCGTCCAGTCGTTCCCGAAATCCCTGTAAACTGGCTTCATCCAATAGATGATTAATATAGTTTTGGAAAGTGACCGCGGGCAGTGTCTCAATCGAAATGTCTTCCGATTTTCTTATTCTCCGATACGCGGATGATTCTACCTCCCAATCGGCGTCAGCCAGCCCGCGATAGAGATACAACCCGCCTTGCAACCCCTTTGTCCACGCAATAAACTCTTCAACAGTTTTGATCGGTTCAGTCATCTGCTTTCCTTATGGGTTCAGCTTCGACCTTTTCCTTCCCCCAGACTCGCCCAACAACCGCCCGGATTTTCTTTTCCATGCGTTCGGTTAGATCGCTGTTAGCATTGACAAGTGCTTGCTCGGCATCGAGTTCGGCTACAATGGCCTGCTGAGTCTTGGAAGGTGGTAAAGGGATTCGATAGGCGGCCAGCGACTTTGCATTTATGTTGGCTTGACCAATTGCGCGGCTTGCGTACTGCTTAATTCCGGTTTGAAACTCATCGGTATTCATGAATGCGTTTACGTAGAACGGATTCGCAATGTTTTCTGAAACGGTGAGCCGGATCAGGTAGGATGCGAAACAGTACCGTCCATCCAAGTCGAATATTCCCGTCCTGCCTACGTGTTCAAAGCTGTTGGTGCGATTGAAAAGAATGTCGCCACGCTTAAGCTTGTATTTCTTGTAATCATCAGTAGAAATGTCGGCACACTTCATGTTACCCTGGTCAGTACATATTCCCTTGACAAGCTCATTCATACGGAAAGTCTTGTAACCCCTATTTTCAGTGTTTAGACGAGACGACAAGCCGTACTGAATCCTCTCACACAGGGCCCCCAACTCCACCATCGGCCAATCCGGATCAACGTGAATATGCGGCTGGTAGTTCTCAACAACAGCCCGCGCCCCGTCAATCACTTTCTGGTACCCATCAATCTCCGCGACGATCTCCTCCTGCACTTCCAGCGGAGGCAGAGGGATTTGGATTTTTTGTATGCCCCCTTTATTAATTGAGGCGAAGGCTGCTCCTGCACTACCTGTAATTTCTGATTCCATACCCCGAAGAACATAGAATGCAAACTTCGAATGCAAGTAACCATCACGTGGTCGGATCGCGGCGAGTCCGCGGCCCATACAGATTCTTTGAGATGTAAAGTTAACTGGCCCAACTGGCGCCCTCACGGACATAAGCATATCATTCTGTTCTGCGATTCTTCGCGGATCGGTTGTCCACTTTACAGGCTCACCGATAAACATATCACCAAATTCAGTCTTGCCCTGATAGAAAGGCGTTCCGACACCTTCTCGGTTGTAGGACTTTCCAGGCGGAGACAGGCCCGAGATTATCTCGGCAACATCCCCCAAAGCGACAATCGGAAAATTTGACGATGCAATCGTGGTTTTCCGATATCGCTCCCCGCTCAGATTGTAATCCCCATCCTCGACCACCCTCTCCTTTTCAACAATCAGACCGTTTTTTGGCTGCGTTCCACTCGCCGCGTATTCCGCCCCGCGTTCCGCCGCAAAGGCGACCGTAGTTGGCTGGGAATCGCCCACCCGCAACCGCCGCATGTACGCGGCGATCTCATCCCGCACCCGCGGCAAATCATTCTCGTCAATCGGCCGCCGCTGCGCACCCAAGTCAAATCCGTCATTCTCCACCTTGAAAAACGCGATCCTGTCCGTCCTGCTTGCTAGCCCCTTGTCCAGCAAAAGGATCGATGTCTTAACCCCCGAATAGGGATTGAAGACACCCGCCGGCAGCGAGACCACTGCTACCAAGCTCTCCTCGACCAGCTTCTTGCGCAACTGCTTGTGCGCGTTCTGGCTCTGGAAGATGATCCCCTCCGGCACTATGATCCCTGCCCGTCCACCAGCGTTCAGGTGCTCGGCCATGTAGTCCACGAACAGCACCTCGCTGCGCCGGGACTTTACCGAGAAGCGGTTGTGCGGCCGGATCCCCCCTTTCGGCGACATGAACGGCGGGTTGGCCAGGATCACGTCGGCGTCCTCGTTCCAGCGCTCCTCGCTCGTCAGCGTGTCGTACTCGTAGATGTGCGGATCGACAAGCCCGTGCAGATACATATTGACCAGCGACAGCCGCACCATGTCCGGCGAAATATCGTAGCCTATCAGGTTCCGGGCCAGCCGTCTCTTCTCGTCCGGTGTCAAGGTGCTGTTCCCGTCGGCGTCCGTGTTCGCGGCCTCGATGTGCTTGTAGGAGGAGATGAGGAATCCAGCCGTCCCGCAGGCCGGGTCAAGGATCACATCCTCCTTCTTCGGGTCCACGATCGACACGATGAAGTCAATGATGTGCCGCGGCGTGCGGAACTGGCCTGCGTCGCCCTGCGAATCCATCACCGACAGCAGGTACTCGAACGCGTCGCCCAGCCGCTCCGAATGGTCATAGGTGAAGCCGTCGATCACTTTCAGGAAGGCGCGCAGCGTTTCCGGGTCGCGATAGGGCAGCAAGGCGTTGCTGAAGATGTCCCGGAACAGTTGCGGGATGCCAGCGTTCTGGTCCATGCGCTCGATCGCCTCGGCGTAAAGAGTGCGCGTCTCGTGGCCCCCCAGCCCTGGCCGCATCAGCCTGGCCCAACTGTATTGACCGAACTCCCCGGCGAAAAACGACCGATCGCCCCCCAACTCCTCGCTGAGCCCGTCCATGTCGTCCATGAACTTGTAGATCAGCGCAATCGTGATCTGCTCCACCTGGCTCTTCGGGTCCGGCACCTTCCCAACCAGAATGTCGCGGGCCGTGTCAATCCGTCGTTTCGTTTCAACGTCCAGCATACCGTTCCTCTCTCAACTCTGTTTCCGACAGATACCAACCATCACCACAGGTTTTCTTAGTGTGATTTCGTGGGGAATCGTATAGATAGGGCAACAAACAAAAGCAGACTTAATCTGAAAGAATGATGGGGGCCCTAGTATTACCTTACCATAGTGCTGCTACGGCCCTCAACGAGTTTGCGTTGAAATTACAGGATGTGGTATGTTCGGGTAAAATCCGAGAGATTGTCAGCCCAAGCTCGGTTCGCCTTCCGCCCGAAACAAAGGCGAATGTCCCTGGAGACCCCAACCCATGTCCTGCAAGTACTCTGCCTATGAGACCGAATCGAAGGTAGACATGGCAAAGCTGCGTGAAGCAGTCGATAAAGTCTTTGCCTATGCCCCCTCTTCCTCACGAAAAGATTCGGTTGATAGCCACACGGCAAACCACAGAAGAATAACCCCGAAAGGCAGCAAGCGCCCAGTTCGTTCCTAGACTTAACTTACTTAGGAAAAGAGGCGATTGCGCAAAAGAGTGATCATAATCACCCACTCCGTAACTCGTGTATGTCCAAGATCCTTGTGATTTTGGCGCTAAGTGAAAGGGGCGAATCGTGAGTGTGCGCACCATTCATGGTGACTGCTTGGACGTCTTGACCGACGGCCGAGTGAACACACGATCTATCAATCTGGCTGTTACGTCACCGCCCTACGCAGATCAACGATATTTCGGGATGGGATGGTACGGCCCAGGGAGTTCTGAGCGTTATCGGCCTACACGCTGAAAACGGTCTGGCAGACGCTAGAGAACAAGCCAGAAAGGAACAGGTTTCCTATTTGAAAGCCGAGGGAGTTGTGTCGCCGGTGGGACACGTGAAGTGGGAATTTCTGCTTGACCTGGTGATGTCGGGCGAGTGATTATGTTGCTCAAAGTATGCCTGGATTCACCGTTGCATGGATCGAAATGACATTGCCAGAAAGAAGAGGAAGTTATGACTGAGAGTATTAACCCTGAATCTGCTTTTGATGGGGAGCGTATAGGGAATGTTCTGCAACGGAGTTATCGAAACCCTCCGGTTATTGAGGCACTTTGTGAGGTCTATTTCAGTGGAGCCTCTTGGGATGAAACATTGCCCGAAAGATTCTTTGAGGAAGTCAAACAGAATTTTCCGAAAATGCAAGAGAGGCCGAAGCATAAGGCTGAGATCACTTTGGGGGAATCAGGTAAGGCTTCCACTGAGGTGCAGACATTGCCATCCGTATTTCAATTCCTGACCGAGGAAGGCCACCGGATCATCCAAGTATCTGACAATCTCTTGGTTGTCAATCAACTGCATCCATATCGCCACTTCGAAGAATGGGAGGAGCTGTTTTATAAAGCGCTAGATATATACAAGAAGTTGGCTTCTCCTCTCAAGATCGACAGAATCGGGCTTCGGTACATAAATCGTTTTGAAATCCCTGTCTCCCCTGGAAAAGCAGTTTCCATGGCCGATTATTTTGCTATCTTTCCAACTGTCCCTCATTCTTTGGGGAAAATACATGGCCCATTTCTTGTGCAAATGCAAGTTTCTCAAAACGACGATAGGCACGTATTACACATAGTTTTTGGCACCGAGGACGTACCTCAATCTGAGGAAGGAAAACAAGCATTCATGCTGGACATATACGACATAGCATCTCTTGACATCGAACCTGACAAAAAAGAGTTATTGACGGAAATCAGACTCGCACATGAAAACGTTGTCAAGACATTTGAAGATAGCATAACAGACACGCTTCGTGAGTTGCATGGAGTAAAGGAGCAGACGTGACTAGTACAGTGTCACTAGCCAGACAATTGCCTACAGATGTTAGTTTGTCCCCCGAATCCAGGGAATTCTACGGCTATGTAAGGAAGGCATTCCGACCTACAGATCTGCATTCATACAAAACATCTATCCTTGAAGGAGCTTCTGTTCCTGAGAGTGTCCTTTCAAGACGGTTTCAATCTCTCGTAGACACTCTATCAGAGGAGTGTGCTTTTCTTTCCTCCACACATGAAGTTACAGAGCACTCTGCCTACATTGAGATTATGGGAATGGGTCCCCACGCATTGCCATTGATATTACACGAACTCGAAGAGAGGCCTCGCCACTATTGGTTTTGGGCATTGCGAGAGATTTCACAGGAAAATCCTGTCCCCCCAGAGCATCGGGGTATGATAAAGGAGATGGCTAAAGACTGGTTAGACTGGGCAAGAAGGAAGGGGTTGGTGTGGAAAGGATCGAAAAATGTTTTCCCGGACTTAGAGGAACGAACTATGAAATCACAAGCGAGAAGGATGATGGTTACAACTGTATCGCCTGGGCTGCTGGAGACACGTCACGTTGGTGGTGGCCTGATTTTTACGACCAGGACTATTGGCCCGAAGGAGTTCCTCGACTTCGATCCATTGACGCATTTACCAGAGCTTTCATGTCCTTAGGATATGAAGAAGGAGATGATTTTGGACTGGAAGTCGGCGTAGAAAAAGTAGCGATATTCGTTGACGAGAATTTCTTGCCAACCCACGCAGCACGGCAACTGCAAGATGGAACTTGGACGAGCAAACTTGGGGAAGGGGAAGATATAATGCATGTCCAGCTTGAACATGTCAGCGGACGTATATATGGAATTCCCGTGTTAGTTATGCGCCGCCCCAGAAATACCTCCTGATACGGACTCAACTACGTCTACATTCCTTTCCGGTGGGTCAAAAATCCAGGTGACCTGTAGCTTCTTTGCGCCTATTTGGTGATGGGGAAATGTATCGCCTTTGCGGAATGTAGTGCGGTATCTGGAGTCTTCTTTGAGAAAGTCAGGGCCTGACACTGGGGCCTGCTCTCGGGTGATGCCGTAGATGATTCTGGACGGGTTTTTGAGCTTGTCAACAATGGCGTCCTTTATCTTGTGGTCTCGGAGCCTGCTGTCGATTCTTTCATTGAGTCGGTCGGACAGTATGACTTCGACTCGGTTAGCCAGCGTTTCCAAGTCTATTCTTTTGGCGACTCGATACATCCGTGAAACGATTGTGTTGCTGGCTGTTCTCCTCTTCTTGTGTTGGGATTACGGTCGTACTTGGAAGAAGGTCAAGAGACGAGTGAAACGCAGGAAGCGGTTTCGAAACCGTCAAGCTCTGAGAGAACAGGGCATTGACTGTTATAGACTACACCAGTTTGTTGCACTATCGATACGATTCCCATTTCGTGTCCTTCGTGGATTACAGGTTTCCTACGCGGCAAACTGATTCAACGAAACGTAGTCCTTGATGTACTCGGGTACGAGCACGCGGTACTTATTCGGCACGCGCGCGTAATCATCCAGCGAAAGCGAGGCATTCGTCGCAAGTCGGGTGAGCTGACGGCTTGCCACGATCTGCCGGACCTCCTCGCTGGTGGCGTAGGCCTTGAAGTAGGCCCTGATTACCGGGACCGCCTCCGCCTCCCCCGTCGCCTCCGGCTGATGGTCGGCGACAAACTTGGCGAACTCCTCCTCAAGCAGTTCGTCTTTGGACTTGAACTTGGGAATAATGTCAAAGACCCTTTCCAAAATCTCCCGCAGCGTCAGCCGCCGGTCCACAGCCGCGGCCTTGCGCAGCTTGGCCAGCGTATAATATTCCTCCGGTCTGTCCATCACCTCACGGTTGACGTAGTCTATGACCCGGTCCCACTGGCCCGCCTCCACTGCCTCGGCAACCGTTGCGTCCGCACGCACCGTACCCGCGAACTTCTCGAACAGCATCCGGTCGATCTTCATCCCCTGCGGCCCGATTGTTTCTTCGCGCAGTGTCGAAAGAACGTCCCTGCCCAAATACTCGAAAGCGCCAAGCTCTACGACCGGCCCGACCGGCCCATTGCCATCGGGGTCGCCGCCTCCCGTGAAAGCTGGCAACCTGAGTTTCTCGTCATAGTTGAACTCAGTTTCAAAGTATTCGCAGTTACCGAAAAAGTCGAAGAGCTTGAACGCTGTCTTCTCCGGCTGGGCTACCTCCTCCTTCAAACGCTCGTCGCGCAACTGTTCCGGAAAGCTGTGCCGCCGCGTGCCCCGCCCTTTGATCTGAACGAAGTCGGTTGGCGAGAAGACGGGGCGGAACAGTCCCAGGTTGAGGATATCGGTGCAGTCATAGCCTGTGGTCATCATGCCTACGGTGACGCAGACGCGAGCCTTGCTGGTACGGTATTCCGGCAGGAAGTTGGCTGTCCCCATCAGATTGTTGTTGGCAAAATTGATCGTGAACCGTTGCGCCTCGGGGACCTGTGAAGTGACCTGCACGGCAAAGTCGGACCGGTACTTGCCCGGATAGATGATGTCGGCCATTTCGTTCAGGGTCTGCGTCAGCCTGGCCGCGTGATTCTGGCTGACCGCGAAGACGATCGACTTGCCAAACTCGTTGCTGACGGGGTCCCGCAACCCATGTTCAAGAAAGGCCTGACAGAAGACCCTGTTCGTCGCGTCGGAGAAGAACTGCTTCTCGAACTGGCGCTGCTTGTAGGTCTGTTCCTGCTCCTCCCCCGTATCATCGGTGAAAGAGACAATAAAACCCTCGTCCGCCAGCAACTGCGTCGTCACATTGGTGCGCGCGTCCAACACGGTAGGATTGATCAGGAAGCCGTCGCGCACGCCGTCCAGCAGCGAATAGCGAAACGTGGGCTGCCCGCTCTCGCAGCCGAAAGTCCTGTACGTGTCCAGCAGCAGGCGCCGTTCCATCTCCCTCGGGTCCCGGACACCGGTGCCCGTGCTTTCTGTTTTCTTCAGATAGTCCCGCGGCGTCGCCGTCAGGCCCAGCTTGTAGCCGACGAAATAGTCGAATACGGCGCGGGCGTTGCCGCTTATGGAACGGTGCGCCTCGTCGGAGATCACCAGGTCGAAGTCGGTGGGCGAAAAGAGGGCCTGGTACTTGTTGTTGAAGAGCAGCGACTGCACCGTGCTGACCACAATTTCGGCAGAACGCCATTCGTCGCGGCGCTCCTTGTATACCACTGTCTGGAAGTCGGCGGAGAGCAGCGCGGTGAAGACCTTACTGGCCTGCGCCTCAAGTTCAAGGCGGTCCACCAGAAAGAGCACGCGGCTGGCATTGCTGGTGCGCAGGAACAGTCTTATGATGGCCGCCGCGGTGAGCGTCTTGCCGGTCCCGGTCGCCATTTCGAACAGGAAGCGGTCGTTGCCCTCTTTCAGTGAGCGCTGCAAGGCGTGGACGGCCCTCAGCTGGTAGTCGCGCAGGAAGCGCAGGCCTCTGGTCGCGATGAAACCGGGCCGTTCGTCCTCATTTTTCCACGCCGCCGCCGACGCGTAGTTCGGCTCCTGGCTCAAAACAATGTAGTCGGCCTCCACCCGCTCATCGACCAGCCTCTGTGGGTTCGGCGTCACCTTCTGGTAGCCGGTTACCGACTCCGGCGTAGGAAAGGAGGTGATGATGTAGGGATTGCCGCGCTCCAGGTCCCAGAAATAGTGCAGATTCCCGTTGGAGAGAATGACGAAGCGGCAGTTCTGTGAACGGGCGTACCGCCGCGCCTGCTCCTTTCCTGCAAGCGGGTTCTTCTCCTCCGACTTGGCCTCCAGGACAATGAGCGGAAAGCCCCGGCTGTCGAGCAGGAGAAAGTCCACGAACCCCTTAGTCGTCTCCTCGAAGTTCTCCCCCATCCCCTCCAGATCTGACTCTTTGAGCGTGACACTTGCCTCAAGGCGAATGTTGGCCGGGCTATCTTCGCTTTCAAAGAACCGCCACCCGGCCGCCTCCAGCAGCTTATTGATCTTGACCCGTGCCGTCGCTTCTTTCATGTCGTCTTAATCCAGAATCAATGTTGCTGCCAAGGAAGAGTTCAAAGACAGGACCGATCCGGATGTTGCAGCCGGTAATCTTTCGATTCGGCTCACCTCAAATTAACGTCAACGACTCTCGGAAACCAAAATCCAAATCAACCCAACGCCGGCTCTCCTCACTGTGCAGACGAGACCACCGGGCCTCACCCACCGCGCCCCCATCTGGCCGCGTCGCATCGGTCTCGATTGGCTCGATCGCCTTGCCCGCGAACCAAGGAGCTGGTGCCGAATGCCTGCCCAGCCCCTCTTCGCGCTGTCGCTTCAGTTGGAATCGATGCGACAATGGGGCTGATTGTAGGGTACTCAGCATTTAGTCGAGCAGAGGACTCTCGACACTTGCGGCTGAGATCCCGACGCTAGTAAACTATCTCGGACCGCGCAATTCGGCGTGCAGACTCTCGTTATCAACTTCCAAGTCAGAACAGTGTCTCTTGGAATCTTTCTGTCGCTCAGCAGGCATTATTTCGATTTCCCCAGCACGTGGCTTGGTGATTGGGGCCAGCCTTAGTTGTCCATATTCTTAATGATTCGCCTTTTGGCGCCCAACTGACTCTTTTCGATCAGATTCCAACTGTCTAGAGGCAAGCAGTCAGCGCAGTTCAAGCGCGGAACTGCTACCTACCGCCCTTGCTACGACTTTTCAAACCTGCAAATAGGTTGCCTGACCCAGCGACTATTCCCAGCGTATGCGGCGCACGAGTTCACTTAACAACGGAACCAGTTGAGCCGATTCGGAGCTGTGAAAGACAAAGGAGATTCTGAGAAACGTTCCCCTATCCGGCGAGGCAGTCCAGACCTGCCAGTAGATCTTCTCCGAACCAAGTCCCGTTCGGTTATCCCGGTAACGTATTGAACCCGTCCCGGCTCCGTCGTAGCGCAGATTCGTGACCATTTCGGCGCTGTCCACGTCAAGCCCGGACTCCCTTAACCCTTCCTGTACGATTGACATCACCTGGCCTAAATCCAGACCGTCGGCCGGGAAAGCAGCGACTTCGATCTGAGCGGTCGATTCGGACGCGATTTTGAAGCCAAATCCGACATATCTTTCCTTCTGACTAGTGTCCATATCTGCGGCGAAGTCGCGCAGCCACTGTTCTGCATATTCCTGACCGATCAGATCGCCCAGGCTTTTGCGGTCAGCATCAGTAGCCTGTGTCGGGTCGAAGAAGAACCAGCCCGGCGGATAGAAGATCCATAGGCGCCGCTCGCCGTCATGGAACCCATCCCAATCAAACGCCTTTACAAGCGGTACATCTTCCAGCGGGCCGGACGCGGTCACCAACTGGCTGAAGACCCACCCGGTCTGTTCGTTATAGTTGATACGCCACCAACTGCCCTGTGAAGTTTTGCCGGTGATGGCAAACTGTTCACCGGCGCTGGCCGTACCGAGCACGGGGTAGAACGTGCCCGGCCCACCGCGCACATTCATTTGTCCGCCGATGGTCACGACCGGAAAGGTGGGCGTAGGCTGATTGGCCCATTGCGCCTTCTGTACGATTTCACGCAATAACGGCTCCAGTGCAGAAAACTCATCGCTGTGAACGCTGAAGGCGATAGCGAGCAGCGTCTCTTCATCCGGCGACAGCAGCCAGACCTGCCATACTTCGCTGTTCGTTTCGCTCTCGCGATAGCGGATCGATACCGCCTCTTCGCCTAACGGCCTGAGTTCCGGCGCCAGTTCGACGCTGTCAGCCACGACCCCATAGCGGTCCCGCAACCGGTCGGAGACCACCTGCACGTAGCGTTCCAGGCTCAGTCCAGCGGCCGCGAAGGAGAGGACAAGCATGAAGTTACTCGACGAGTCACCCGCCTGATCTGCCTGGAGGCCAAGTCCGATCACGGCATCCTCGCTGCCGACGCTCATTGCGGATACCATTGCGCCCATCTCCGCGATGTCGAGTTGCTCCTTATCGCCCCTTCTGGCCGCGGAGAAAAGCGCCAAATCGGCCTGGGTAGGCTGCGCCGGGTCGAAATAGCGCCATCCCGGCGGATAGGACAGCGACAGGCCGCGTGCTTCATCGTCATACGTCAGCCAGCCGGTTGGATCCGCCTGTGGCGCATTCGCGGCATCGGCAGACGCCGTCACAAGCCCGCCAAAGACCCATACCAACCGGCCCTCGTACTCGATCTGCCACCAGTCACCGGCCGCATTTCTGCTGAGCGCGGCGTACTGCTGCCCCGCCGCGGCCGCGCCAATGATGGGATAATTGGTGCCCGGTCCCCCGCGCACATTCATGGTACCGTTGATCGTCACCGTCGGGCCGGTTGAGGGCTCATACCCAGCCGGGAACCATTCATACATGTCTCCTGCTTGGACCTCCGGCGTGTCTCCAATCGGGATCACCAGCGGGTTGTGGATCGACACCACGGGCACCGGACGCGTGGGGGTCCCTGACGAATCTAGGGGCGTCAACGCATCGGTTTCCTCGGCTCGCTTTACAGAGATGACGTACCCGCCCGGCGCAGACCAAGTGGCGTCTGCTACGAACAGACCGTACTCCCCGCTTTGTAGCGCCTGGAAGATGATCCTGGCGTCCTTCCCGAACAGGCCGCCGCCGCTGTCATCATCGTCGGCCCACTCCTCCGCGATCGGACCCCAGATAGAGAGAAAAGTGTCAGCCAGCACCGATTGCGCCACTATCTCGACCGTTTCGTTTCTCTTCAAAGGCAGGGAGAAGAAATCGATGTCCCCTGGGAAATCGATATTGCCGTTAAGAGACTGTCCCACCTGGATCCGTCGGCTGTCGTCCGGGTCGTCGAACCGTGTAAGCGGGCGGTTCGAGATCAGAGTAAATCTGCCTGACCCCGACTCCGATACGACCAGGAAATGCGGTCCGTTGTATTCCGTTTCAAATGAAAATGAATCGGTCTCATCCTCGGTGACTTCGTAGCCAAGGGAGTCAAAGACACGGAACCCACCTTCGTCTGCGCCACTCAACTCGACTTCGATCGATGTGCCGACAGGTTCGTTTAATATGTAGGCGTCTCCATAGTTCTGTAATGTCAACTCGTGACGGCGAACTCCTCCTTCCAGCGGCAGCAACCGCTCGCCGTGGCCGGCAGAATCCTCGCCGCCGATAAGTTGCTGGATGCGCGGCAAGAGGTCGGCAGACGAAGCAGAAAGCACGAATTTCCCCTCAATGATCGTGAAGCCGCTGATGCCGATCACATAGCCTGTAGAGGAAACCAGCGCGCCGCCGCTCTGCCCGCCTGCAGTCGGAGCAGGCGTCTGGAAGTAGGTGACGCCTGCAGGCTCCCACTGCCGCAGACCTGACAGGATTCCCGGCACAATCACTGGTTGTGGGAAGAGACCGTATTCGCCCGGGTAGCCGATCAGGTACATGTCGGAGCCAATCGGGATGCTCTCCCCGTCGAGCAGTGTCGCAGGTTGCGCGGAGGCGTCAATCGGTCCAAGAACAGCCAGGTCTGCCAACAGATCCCAGCCTTTCACTGGCACCTTGCCAAACTCGGTTCCATCCGGGAAGACGACGCGCGCCGCGTCGAAAGGCCAGACCACATGGGCGTTTGTCACCACGTAACCCCCCTCGATCAGCACGCCGCTGCCGGAGCTGATTTCCGTCTGAATGAAAACGATCGCCGGCGAGACTTTGGCGAAGATTTGACGGCCGGTGAGTGCCTCCGGGGCTCCTGTGGCTGTCAGAGATAGCGCTGTGCAATACGGCAGTCCTAGTTCATCCAGGTCATTGTCCTCTACATGTTGCCATATTTTGGGTGCGCACCCACTTAACCGGTTGTCTGAGATGTGTAACCATGTCAGGTTGGAGAGATTGCCTAGTTCGGACGGAATCGGCCCACTCAGTTGATTTCCCCAGAGGCCCAGCCCTTCCAGGTTGGAGAGATTGCCTAGTTCGGACGGAATCGGCCCACTCAACTCGTTGTCGTATAGGTACAGCCCCTTTAGGTTGGTGAGCCTGCCCAATTCGGACGGAATCGTTCCGCTTAGGTTGTTCTCTGAAAGGTATACCTCTTGTAGGTTAGTGACTTTGCCCAACCCTGGCGGAATCGGCCCACTCAACTGGTTGCCATCGAGGTACAGGAATTCCAAATTAGTAAGGTTAGTCAGCTCTGGCGGAATCGTCCCGCTCAATTCGTTGTCCCAAAGGCTTAGCGTAGTCAGGTTGGTGAGGTTGCCTAACTCGGATGGAATCGTTCCGTTCAACCCGTTCTCTGAGAGATCCAACCCAATAACGCGACCACTATAGTCAGTGGTGACACCGTACCAAGTACCGATCGGGGCGTCGCTCAGCCAGTTGCCGCTCTTCACCCAGTTAGCGCCATCCGTAGCCCCGTAGACCGCGACCAACGCGTCCGTGTCCGTACAAAACGGCAGACCAATTTCGTCCAAGTCGCTTTTCTCAATAATTCGCCAAACTTCGGGGACGCATCCAATTAACAACGAATTGCCTGAGAGGTACAGCAATTCCAGATTGGGGAGATTATCCAGTTCTGACGGAATCCATATGGTCAGCCAGTTGTCCCAAAGCGACAGCTCTTTCAGGTTGAAGAGGTTGCCCAACTCGGGCGGAATAGTTCCGCTCAATCGGTTCTTTGAGAGATACAGTTTTTCCAGGTTGGTGAGGTTGCCCAAATCTGGTGGAATCGAACCGCTCAACTGATTCGAGGAGAGGGACAACGTTTCCAGACTGGTGAGGTTGCCCAAATCTGGTGGAATCGAACCGCTCAACTGATTCGAGGAGAGGGACAACGTTTCCAGACTGGTGAGGTTACCCAGTTCAGGCGGAATGGTTCCGCTCAACCGATTCTCGGAGAGATTCAGCCCTTCCAGGTTTGTAAGATTGCCCAGTTCTGGCGGGATCGAACCGCGCAACTGATTTGCGGAGAGCGCCAGCCATTCCAAGTCGAAGAGCTCGCTTAGCTCTGACGGAATCGAACCGCGCAACTTATTGTCCCAGAGAGCCAACACTTGCAGATTGGAAAGCTGGCTCAACTCTGACGGAATCGAACCGTTCAATTGATTTTCGGAGAGAGCCAGCGCTTCCAGGCTGGAAAGATTCCCTAATTCGGATGGAATTGTCCCACTCAACTGATTCGAGTACAGGTTAAGCACTGTCAGGTTGGACAGGTTGCCAAGTTCGGGCGGTATATGCCCTCTCAGCTGATTCTCATAGAGGAGCAGCTCTGAAACTCGGCCTTCATCGTCTATGGTGACGCCATGCCATTCCGAGATCGGATTGTCGCTCAGCCAGTTGTCGTTGTTTATCCAACTGTCGCCGTCCGTGGCCTGATAGAGAGCGACCAGCGCGTCCCTGTCCGTGCTGGCATCTATAACGATCCGCACTGATGCAAACGCCCGAGGCCCCGTCAGACCGGCAACCAGGGCACATACAACGACAATAACAGTCGGAATTCTCAGAACGGAGTTCATAATCTCCCTCTTGCTGGCTGAATGCCTTAACTATTTGCAGCAACTGCATCTACGCATCGATCAGATATCTCATGTGGATCCCAAATGACACCCAGAACCTGCGTGTATCGGCAGAGCATGCGAGACTCTTGCGATCTCGGTATAGAGACTGGGCGAAAAGTCTAAATCTCAAATTGAACGCACATTAGATTTGCAATCAGTTTTCTGCAAATTATGATATCCGACGGCCCGGCAGGGTATGGAAAGAGTAAGCCACACTCTAAAAAGTATACGAACAGCAACTCACTCCAACCACCCCGCCACCTGCTCACCAACGCGCGCCACCGCGCTCGCCCCGCTCTGCTCGCCCGTCAGCACCCGGTTCACCTCAATAAAATACACCAGCGAAATCTCCGTATAATGCCCGCCTGTCATCGCCGCCGGCCGCGCCACCGCGTGCTCAGCCAGGCTTTCCGCAATCTGCGCCGCAGCCGCAATCCGCGCCTGCACGTCCGCATCATCGTACAGCGCAGCAATCGCCGGCGGCGTACCGTCTGCCAGCGCCCGCCGCCGTTGCGCCGTCGCGTCCGTAAGGCAGCGGGCCGCATCCGCCGCCGCATCCGGGTTGCGGCTGTAGCGGCTGACACCGATCTGCTGCCCCCCAATAACGCTCGCGTGACTCGCGTCCGCGCCATCGCCCTTCGGCATGCGCGTCACCCCGAACCGGTCGCGGACCGGGCTGTCTTCCGCCTGGCTCAGTCCATAAGCATACGGCCAATTGCGCATGAAGGCCGCATTGCCATTCTGGAACATCCAGCGCGCATCCTCCTCCTGGAAGACCGTTACATTCGGCGGGCTGATTTCGCCCACCCACGCCGCCGCCCTGTCAAGCACCGCCGCCGCGCCGTCATCCTTAACCAAGCGCCCATCCGCGTCAACGATCAAGTCGCCCCCCATACTCGCCTGCCACTCCAGCGCATTGACCGTCAACCCCTCGTACACATTGCCCTGCCACACATACCCCCAGAACTCCGCATTCTCGTCGCGTTCCCCTGCCTGGATCGTCGCCGCCATCTCCTCCAACTCGCTCCACGTCGCCGGCGGCTGCTCGAAACCGTACTTCTCCAGCAAATCCGTCCGGTAGTACAGAAGCCCGATATCGCCCGTCAGCGGCAAACCGACCAGCGCATCGCCCACGCTGTTGTTCTGCAAATAGATGTCAAAGTATTGCTCGCGCTCATCTGCCGAAAGATACGGATTCAAATCAAGCAGATGCGGCGCCAGCGTGCCCGACCAGATCACGTCGAAGTCGAGCAGATCGATGTCATCCGACTCGGCCGGCAGGAACTGTCGATAGAGCCCCAGCCTGTCCACCGGATTCGCAGGCGCCGGCAGCAATTCGATCGCCATGCCGACCTCCTTGCCGCAGCGCGCAACGATCTCCCTGTCCACCGGCCGCACAAAAGCCGGCCCCATCCAGCGCAAAATCGGTCTGGAAGCGGTGGCCGCGACCGTAGTTGCAGCCCCTTCCGCTGCTGGCGCAGCGCTCTCCTCCCCCGATCCATTCCCACAACTGGCGCACAGAAGCGCCGCGCCCAAGAGGAACAAAAAGAATAGAAGGTGGGCCGCCCACCTCCTCCGTCCCTTCCCTGCAGGCGCAGTCGCCATAGCTCTTCTGGGATTACTAAGAACCAAGAACCCCTCCCCCCATAAACGTAACCACCGCCGCCTCGTCCGCCGACAACTCCACTTCGACACTGATCTCCAGTTCCGCGCAGTAGACCAGATATTCTCCCGGCCGAAATGGCCCGAACTCGGCGCGGTAGGGCGTCCCGGTCTCGCCTTCCTCCCCGGCCTCGCGCTCTTCCTCGCCGCCATCCGCGCCCACCACCGTAACTGTCAGATCGGGCCGCTCCACCCACTGCACGTAAATCATGCCGCTCGCACTAGCAGCCGTCCGGATGCGCCTGTGCTGGCTCCATCCATCCTCCGTCTGCCAGAGCTGAATACTGAGCCGGTCGCCAGCCTCCAGATGAAACCCGCGCCGACCGAAACCGTCGGCGTAGAGATCGTAGTCGCCCGCCGGCAGGCTGTCGAACCTGAACGCGCCCGAAGGTTCCAGCTGCGTCACGTAGCGTTGCCCCCGCGCGTCCAGCAGTGTCACCTGCCGCGCAGGCGCGGCCGTCGTCTCGCGCTCAGTTTCACCCTGCAGAAACGCCGGCTCCGGCAGCGGCGCCAGCACCTCTTCCGCCAGCAGAACCAGATCGCAACGCGGCTGATTGCGCCCATCCAAAACCAGCGGGCGCGGGCAGTGGAGCAGCCGCCTCTGTTTCACATCCACAAAATAGGTCCCGGCCGGCAGCCCGCTGAAAACATATCTGCCGTTCTCGTCCACTTCAGCAAAACGCTCGCTGGGCCCCCCGCCCGCCTCCGCAGCCCGCAGCCGCACAATGCCGCCCTTCCCGCCCTCCACCGTGCCGCTGACGGCCGACTCTTGCGGGACCGAGCTCTTCTCATCATAGGAATAGACGAAAAGTACATGGGTCGCCATTTCCCGGTCAACCGGCACCTGGCACTGCACAGGGGTTGTACCGCTGTTCGGCAGCCCCAGCGCCTCCAGCCGGTAGCTGTCAGCCGGCAGTGGCCCCACCTCGCAATGCGCCGTCTGCGCCTCCACGCTACGCGCCAGCGGAACCACCCAACTCTTCTGTTCGCTGTCGCTGATGCGTAACGCCGGCGGCCGCGCATCGTCGCTCGGCAAAAGCTCCATGTTGCAGGTCAACACGCGCCCGCGCTCCACCGGCCGCTGCTCCACCTCATAGCCCCAGCCGTAGGCCGCCAGATCGCGGACCGCCTCCTGCGCCGGCGCCAGATCGATCGCGTCTACCCGGCTGCCGGCAGGGTTCGTCACCTCCACGCTGTAACGGCCCGCCGGCAGATTGACAAAACGGTAAACCCCGCTCTGTCTCGCGATCGATTCGTAAGCGAATCCGTCGCTGTGCGTAAGGCGAACATGCGCGCCGGCGCCGCCCCGCACCTTACCGCTCAACACACCCTCGCCCGTCGACCGCAGTCCGTTGCGCGCCGTGATCACCGGCGCCTGAGGCGCACTCTCCTCGTGCCCTTCCTGCCCTCTTGGCCGTTTGGGCTCCGCCTTGAGCAGGGGAACGATCGGCAGCGTCGACCAGCCGAACGTCTCAGGAACCGGAATCCGCCCCCCAGGCAACGAAAGCAGCTCCCCCTCTCCGTCCTCCTCTTCCAGCCCCTCCGCCAGATGCAGCGGACTATACCAGGCGTTCTGCTCGTCAACCGCGCCTTCCCCCTGCAGCGCCTCATGCGCCAGTAACCAGAAGGCCGTGCAGAAGTAATAGTCCGGCGCCGGCGGCGTATGCCGGCTGGTCCCCATCATCGCCCGGCAGATCTCCAGCGTCTGCGCCATATGTAGCGTAGGTGTCGTCGCCGGGTAACGCGGGTCTGCGCTCTCGTTGATCAGATAACCATTGGCTGTCGAAAGGATCGGCAGACTGCGCCCTGTCAACCCCACCGCCGCACTGTTCAGCCGTTCAAATGCGCGCCAATGCACGCCCTGCGCTGGCAACTCAGCTTGCGGTTGGCCGGCGGAAGGTTTCTTCAAAGCAGCCGCCAGCCTCGCCCGCCAGTCGACAGGAGCGTCGTCATCAGCCGCCGGCTGGTCCTCCAGGCCCGCCAACTCGCGCCGCAGGTCATTGATCTCAGCCAGTGGCCGGTCCTGCCACGAATCTCCCTGCCACGCCTCCGCCGCCAGGGCCAGGTAGAACTCGCGCGCAAGCGGCGCGCCCTCGCGATGGACCGCGTCTTCAGGGTAATGCGGGGGACGGTTACTCGAATAGTTGTGGATCGCCAGCCAGATCGGCTTGTCGAACAGCGTATCACCGCCGGCGCGCCCAATCTCCTCTACCAGCTGCCAGTCGCCCTCCGGCGTCAGCGCGGGGATGGCCGGCATCCCGCCCCGCTCCAGAATCGCCGCCATATTCGCCGCCGCCGTCTGCGCCGTCACCGCCAGCGCATCGGCTGGCAGCCTCCCCTGCCCCCAGAAAGCGGCCCTGTCCGGCTCACTGTCAAACTCAAAATAGCGCACGCCCGCCTCGACCAACTCCTCCACCACGTCCAATTCCGCGGCCGAGAGCAGGCCCGGTCCCGGCGCCTCCCGCACGAGTTGCACGATCGGCATGATCTGCCCAGCCAGCAGCGTCTGCGCCAGCTGCAGCGCCTCGCGCTGGTCCGCGATCTTTACCCACTTGACGCCCAGCTCAATAAGTTGCCGCAGCCAGAACCCTTCCACCATCTCGGGCGGCGCCGCGCCAACACCGGCGCACCAGTGGATACCGATTCCTGTATCGTCTGCAGGGCGGGGATAAGCGTGCAAATCCATAAAGGGGAATTATACAGCGGTTCGCAGCCACTGGCTAGCGGAAGTCACAATCGGGCGCTTCCCAAACGGTCGTCCCCTGCAAAGCGAAAGTGCTTCTCTTTCCTCATTATATTATGGGCGGTCGGGCCTTCGGCCCTCCCTTGTGCAGGGGCTGCGCCCCCGCAACGCCCCCCTCTGGCTAGCGACCGTACTTACTCTTCCCCAGCATCGTGTCTGGCGAACGGAGTCTACTCCCCCACTTGCCGCTTCAACCCACCGACCACCGACCTCCAACCGCAGAAGTTACTGATCACTGACCACTGACCACTGCAGTTGTGCGGTCGGGCCTTCGGCCCTCACTTGTGCAGGGGCTGCGCCCCCGCAACGCCCCCCTCTGGCTAGCGACCGTGCTTACTCTTCCCCAGCATCGTGTCTGGCGAACGGAGTCTACTCCCCCACTTGCCGCTTCAACCCACCGACCACCGACCTCCAACCGCAGAAGTTACTGATCACTGACCACTGACCACTGCAGTTGTGCGGCTCCAGCAACGTGGCGGCCGCCAACCGCATACGCAATCAGATAGCCTGCATGGCGGCGGGGAGGTAGGGCAGGTCAAGACAATCACTATATATAGCCGAGAAGCTACCCAAAAACGCAACCACCTACAAACGTTTGCACCTGCCCGGAGATTGTCCAACTACCTATAAGTGCTGTAAACTGGACATGTGATCTGTCCGAATTTGGCAATGCCGATAAGTCACATTTCAGCCTTGTCCCGTGTAAATCGCATATTTCATCGTCGATTTCAGCGACTTTGGAGCCTGGCGTACACGCGCCTGCCCACACTATGCGTCATAATCAACTAATCTGCCCGCTATGCAGTCTCCCCAGTGAGCGTGCATGGCCGGAGGGCGCTTTCGGAACGGCGAGAACCCTACTGACCACCAACCACTCGCCATGAACCACTGACAAGAGGAAAACCCCATGCAAGAAGTGCAAGACGTCGCCAAGCGCATACTTGCCAACGTCGAGCAGGTCATCATCGGCAAGGAGCGGGAGATACGCATGACCGTGGTTGCTCTGCTGTGCGAAGGCCATCTGCTCATTGAAGATGTACCCGGCGTCGGCAAAACCATGTTGGCGCGGGCCATCGCCCGCACCGTCGGCAGCACCTACCGCCGCATTCAGTTTACGCCCGATATGCTGCCCAGCGATGTCACCGGTGTCAGCGTCTTCAATCAGAAAAACCTCGAATTCGAATTCCGGCCTGGCCCCATCATGGCGCAAATCGTTCTCTCCGACGAGATCAACCGCGCCACGCCCAAAACCCAGTCCGCTCTTCTCGAGGCGATGGAGGAGCGCCAGGTCACCGTCGATGGCACTACCTATCAGATGGCGCGGCCATTTATGGTGCTGGCCACCCAGAATCCCATCGAATATGAGGGCACCTTCCCCCTGCCCGAGGCGCAGGTCGACCGCTTCCTCATGCGCATTCGGGTCGGCTATCCTTCGAAGGCGCACGAGATCAACATCATGGGTCTGCAGGCCCTCATGCACCCGATCGAAAACCTGGAGAGTACCGTGTCTGTCGAAGAACTCGCACAGGCCCAGAGCGCAGTGCGCGATATGTATGTCGACGATAGCGTAAAGGAGTATATCGTCGACCTTGTCTCCACCACCCGCGATCATCCCGATGTCTATCTCGGCGCAAGTCCCCGCGGCAGCCTCGCGCTCTTCCGCGCCTCCCGCGCCTGGGCCGCAATCGATGGACGCGATTATGTGCTGCCCGATGATATCAAGCTCCTCGCCGAGTCGACGCTCGCCCACCGCCTGATCGTCAGCCCGTCGGCCCGCATCAAAAATGTCGACGCCGTCCAGGTGATCGAGGACGCCCTTGCCCATACACCCGTGCCCGGCAGCCGTGTCGGATCCCGCTGAACGCCTACCGAAGTTTTCAGCTCTTCAGTCCCTATCCCCGGCTCTTGGTCACTGCTCCACAGCAACTGCCGGGAAATTGCCGACAACTGAAAACTAAAGACTAAAAACTGCCGTTCATGTCTTCACGACTCCTTTTCCTGCTCACCGCACTGATCGTCTCCTGGATCTTTGCGCTGAATAGCGGGCGCCCCCTCGCTTTCAACCTCGCCTACCTGTTGAGCGGCATCCTCGCGCTCAGCTATATCTGGTCGTGGAACAGCACCCGCGCCATTCATATCAATCGCCACACCCGCGCCCGCCGCAGTCAGGTCGGCCAGCACTTTGAAGAAAGCTTCGAAGTCCGCAACCAGGGGCGCCTGCCCAAACTGTGGCTCGAAGTGCGCGACTTCTCGACCGTGCCCTTCCATGGCGCCAGCCGCGTCGTCAGCCATCTGCAAGGGCGGTCCCGCCATCGCTGGCAGGTGCGAACCTACTGCCAGCAGCGCGGCTTCTACCGCCTCGGCCCCATGCGCCTCCTCAGCGGCGACCCCTTGGGCCTCTTCTCCATCGACCAGAACCTGAGCCAGACCAGCGACCTGATCGTCTATCCCGCCACCGTGTCCCTGGCCGCCTTTCAACCACCCGCCGCCGACCTGGCCGGCGGCGAAGCCCTCAACCGCCGCGCCCAATACCTCACTACCAATGTCTCCGGCATCCGCGAATACGCGCCCGGCGACAGCTTCAACCGTATCCACTGGTTATCCACCGCCCGCACCGGGCGCCTGATGACCAGAGAGTTCGAATTGGACCCGTCAGCCGATATCTGGCTCTTTCTCGATCTGCACAGGGGCGCGGCGCACAGCCTGCCGTGGAAACTGTCCCCGCCCGCCGCCGGCGTCTTCGGTCTCAGCGGCCACAAACGCGGCGACGCCCTGGAATTGGCGCCCAGCACCCTCGAATACGCCGTAACCGCAGCCGCCAGCATTGCCCGCTACTTTCTCCTGCGCAATCGCGCCGTCGGCCTGGTTTGGCAGGGCAGTCAACGCTACCTGTTACAGATCGACCGCGGCGAGCGGCAGATGCGCAAAATGCTGGAGGCCCTCGCAATCGTGTCAGCCGAAGGCCGCATGTCCTTCGATCAACTGCTCGTCACCGAGGGCGTGCGCCTCAATCGCAATGACATGATTCTCGCAATCACCGCCGACCCCGACCCCGCCTGGGTGCGCGCCCTGCGCGAGATCCGCCGCCGCGGCGTGCACAGCGTCGCCGTTGTCATCGACGGCTCCACCTTCGGCGGCCAGGAACCCTACCAGGAGCTCACCCACGAATTGGCCCTGTCCAACATCCCCACCTACCACGTCCGCCGCGGCGACGACATCGGCGCCGTCCTCGGCCGCCCCGGCAACGGCGAACCCTGGCCCACATTCACCGCCCAATAAACCGCACACACTTCCAGCACCCCCGCCCCCGTCGACCCAAGCAAAGTTTTTCTCATCCCTATTTTATGGGCGGTCGGCCGCAAGCGGCCTCCCTTGTGCAGGGGCTGCGCCCCCGCAACGCCCCCCTCCAAAACCCGCGCCGCAGCCATCCGCCATCGTCGCTGCTTGCCCGCCGCTCCAACCGCAGACCTAACCTATCAACCCGAATAGCGGCATAAACAAGCAGTATAGGTGGCCCTTCGTGTCCTCCGAGGAAGAAAAGATGTGTTCTTAGTGGCCCTTCGCGGCCCTTCATGGATCAAAAGGGTTTGAGGTGTTCTTAGTGGCCCTTCGTGGTCCTTCGCGGCCCTTCGTGGATTAAAGGGGTTGAGGTGTTCTCCGAGGCCCTTCGTGGATCAAAGGGGTATGAGGTGTTCTTAGTGGCCCTTCGTGGTCCTTCGCGGCCCTTCGTGGATTAAAGGGGTTTAAGGTGTTCTTCGCGGTCCTTCGCGGCCCTTCGTGGATCAAAGGGGTTTGAGGTGTTCTTAGTGGCCCTTCGTGGTCCTTCGCGGCCCTTCGTGGATTAAAGGGGTTGAGGTGTTCTTAGTGGCCCTTCGTGGTCCTTCGCGGCCCTTCGTGGATTAAAGGGGTTGAGGTGTTCTCCGAGGCCCTTCGTGGATCAAAGGGGTATGAGGTGTTCTCCGCGGCCCCTTCAACTAAACTATCGCGCACCAGCGGTGTTATTAAAAACTAGAAACCAAGAACCAAACACCGCCCTTCTAACTGCTCTCCCGAACAACAAGCCGCGTCTCGCTTATATGCGGCGTTTCCAAATCCCCCTCATTAATCTGCTCATTGATCAACTGAAAAAGAGTGCGAATCGCCAACCGCGGCTGGCTGTCCACATCCCGATGAACCGTCGTCAGCGGCGGGCTCGATACACTCGCATCCGGCAAATCGCCAAAACCAACCACCGCCAGATCGTCCGGCACCGAAATCCCCTCTCTGCGCGCCCCGCTCAGAATCCCCAACGCACGCACATCGCTTACACAAAAGACCGCCGTCGGCCGCCGCCGCAACTGCCAGATATTCTGGAACGACTGGTGCCCCGCCGAAGGCACGCCGCGCGCATGCACGATCTGCACCGCCGCCGGCGGCAGACCGGCCTCCGCAACCGCCTGCGAAAATCCCCGCACCCTGCGTTCGATAGTAGGAATCACCACCCCGTCGCGGCGCGGCGTCATCGTCGCGATCGCAAACTGGCGGTGCCCCTTTGCCAGAAGATGTTGCGCGGCTGCATACGCGCCGCCGTGGTCGTCAATGTTGAAAGTCGGCGCCTGAATGTTGTCCGCGCTGTCGAGCAGAACGATCGGGCGCAGCGACCGTTGCACCGCTTCAGTCACCGGATGGGCGCTGTCGATGAAGAACATCAGGAAACCGTCCGCCGCAATCGAGGCCAGCCACGTAGACGGCGCCATCGCCTCGCTGCTTGGGGGCGAGTCGCCGCGCCATGACTCATGCATCGACGCCAGCAGAATTCGCTTCTCCTCCCGGTCGCAGGCCGCGCCTACCTCACCCAGAAAGTGGGTGAAAAGAGGATCATGCAACATCCAGTTCAGGCTGGTGGGCACCAGCAGGCCAATTGCGTTCGTGCGGCCTGTCGCCAGTGTGCGCGCGACCGGATGGGGCTGGTAGCCCAGATTCTCGGCCGTGTCGAGAATATGTTCGCGCGTGCTGTGGCTCAACTGGTGAGGAGCATTGTATGCGAACGATACCGCGGTCGGAGACACGCCCGCCTGGCGCGCCACATCCCGCAATGTCACCCGCTTCCTCTTCCTGCTCAATACCCCATTCCCCCTCTCTCGCTTCCCGTATTCACAGTCTGGTTCTCAGTGAAAAAGCGCCCAGCGAACGGCCGACTGCCACTGCCCGTACGCGTCCAGCGGTTACTAAAAACGTAACTACTCAGCCGCGACTGATTCGCAAATCTGAACGAGGGGAGCAAAGGCGTTTTTCTCCCCTCATTGTTGTTTTTTTGGGCGGTCGGGCCTTCGGCCCTCCCTTGTGCAGGGGCTGCGCCCCCGCAACGCCCCCCTACAAAAACATGCCTCACCGACCGTGTGCCTTCTTCGCAACCTGTCGGCTGGCGAGCATGGCGGCCGCTGTACACCAGTTGCGTCACCAAGAGCCTGAACAGTTCCAAGGATGACTGGCTGGTCAACTGCTGTGGCTTAGTAGTTACTAGGTCTCGTTGACGTTTGTCTGAACAACAACTTCCGGGTGCAAAATGCGCCTGATTGTCGAAGGGCGGCGCAGCTGCGCAAAGTAATTTCGTCACGCCTTTGGTGTTCTCCGCGTCCTCCGCGGACAAAAAGGTGTTCTTCGCGACCCTTCGCGTGACTTCGCGGATCAATTGGTTTTGTCTATTTCAACATTCAAGCGAGAAACATCCCTTACAGGCCTGCAGGCTTTCAGTTCGTGTTGACATCTGAACAGCCTTCCCAAAATGTCAACGGAGCCTAGAAACTAAAAACTAAAAGCCCGCCTCCGCAAGCGCGCTCTTCTGCATGCGGTGCAGTTCGTCAATACCCATCTCCGCCAGCAGCAGCATCGCGTTGAACGCACCCTTGCTGAACGGCTCCCCCTCCGCTGTGCCCTGCGCCTCGACGAATTCACCGCTGTCCGTCATCACCACGTTAAAATCGACATCCGCGTTCTGGTCCATCTGGTAGTCAAGGTCCAGAAAAGCCTTGCCGTTGAGGATGCCAACACTGACCGCTGCCACCTGGTGGATCAGCGTGCCCGGTTTGGCCCTCTTCCGGCGTTCCAGCCGCTTGATCGCCAGCGCCAGCGCCACGTACCCGCCTGTCACCGCCGCCGTGCGCGTGCCCCCGTCCGCCTGGATCACATCGCAGTCGACGATGATCTGGCGCTCGCCCAGCCTTTCCAGGTCCACCGCCGCCCGCAGACTGCGGCCAATCAGCCGCGTGATCTCCTGCGTGCGCCCCTTCGGCCGCATCGTCTCCCGATCAACCCGAGTATGCGTGCTGCGCGGCAGCATCGCATACTCCGCCGTCACCCAACCGTGCCGCAGCGACGAACGGTGCAGCCAGCGCGGCACGCGCTCCTCCACAGTCGCATTGCACAACACCTTCGTATCCCCCATGCTGATCAGCACAGAGCCTTCCGGGTGCAGAATATAATCAAGTTCGAATCGGACCGGGCGCAGTTCATTCTCAGCCCGCTTTTGCGCAGCCACGTGTAGTCAGCGCTCCTTTCACGCGTTTCCTGCCCTTGCCAAATGCAGCCGCTAACGCGTTTACTAAACTGTTTAATTAACCGCGCAATCATACGCCCTAATGGGGTAAGTCGCAAACCTGTGGCGGCGAGCGCGCCGGCAAAGTAAGGCCGCACGCCCTTACCCATAGCGAGCCGCAACTGCCAGCCGCACAGAAACGCGTGACGACCGTCTTGACCACCTGGTGGACCCAGAGGACCTGAATCGCAACCTTTATGCCCGATGATTCTGTGGCGAGTTCCCGGGCAGAAGAATTAGCAGAGTTCCAGCAGCCTCAAGTCCTCCGCGGCAATACCGCGCCCCCGCTGAAGTGAGGTGTAAGCGGCGCGCATACGACAAAGATCATACACGTCAGTTTCACCAGCCTACCGCCTTCGTCAGCTCTTTACCGGCCGCCGCCCGCGTTCGACAGAAACCCCGGAAAACGGGCGCTTCGCACGCGCCATCCCGTCCGTCGGCAGATAAACGAAAAACAGCCCGGCGTTAATTGGGTTCTTCAGGCACCAGAACCGACTGCTCCGGGGCCCACACGACGTCGTCCATCGCGCAACTGGCTATGAGGCAGGTGCCCACTCTGACATAGTACAAGGTGTCGAATTCGAGGCCGGTACTCACCGTGTGAGAACTCTGGGCACTGGACCAAGAGGACGCGCCTTCGGCGAAGAAGCGGAAGATGCCGTCGCTGTCAGGATCCAGAACCGCGCCCCTTTCGTTCCGAGGGCTGGCGGCGTTGACGTGTGAGCGGCTCCCGCTCGCTGCCGTGTCGTGCTCCTCGTCAGACGTGCGCCACTGAACGACAAAAGCCCGTGCGCCGCTGTGGCTCCTCCAGTTGACCGCGATCACCGGCCGCCTCCCGATCACCTCCGACTGCACCGACACCTCTCGGGGCGCTACCTGACTGTACGTTCTCTCCGGTATCTTCACGGTGATCTCGGCGACTGGGCTCCAGATTCCGTTCTTGTCCCTCACCTGCACCTGGTAACCATACGTGCCGCCGGCCTGCGCGGAATCGGTCCACTCCGTACGACGGGTCCCGCTCTCATGCCACAAGAAGATCAGCGGACAGGCCCCCGGGACGCGGGGGTTAACCCCATCCGCGTCGCTTCCAAGAGGGCAACTGTAACCGGGACGATGCCAGTAGCGTCCGACCCGGATACCGGTGGCCTGGACAGGGACATCCCATTCCAGTTCGGCCCACCGATCAGTGGTCTCCCATATGCCGTTGACCAGCGTCCCGTTGAGGACTCGGAACTCTCCGGGGGCAGCCAGCGGGACCGGTGTCGCCGTGATCGTGGTAACCTCGCCCGCGCCTCGCGTGTTGCGGGCACGCACAGAGAACTCGTACTGGGTGTCATTGGTGAGCCCGGAGAAGGAATAGGAGCGAACAGAACTGGCGAGAGTGATCCAGTCTTGGAGGCCCTGTCTCACCTGGTAATCGAAAATGGGGAGACCGCCGTCATCAAGAGGTCGAAACCAGTTGATCGTCACCTCTCCTTCTCCCGCTTCTGCGTAGAGGTGGCGGACTGGTCCAGGCGGGGTGCCGTCTGTTGCGTCGTTCAGGCTCACCACGGTTTCGTTCGTCGTTCCCTCAGTCACGCCGGTGGGCAGCGTGCCGAAGGTCAGCTTTACGCTCTCGCCGTCTTCGGCGACAGCGTCGCTCGTCGCCGCGAACGAGAAGGACTTCAATGTTTCGCCGCTGCTGAATATCACACTGCCGGGAACACCCGAATAGTCGCCGTCGGACGCGCCGCCCTGGTTGGTCGTACTGACGGGAATCGTGACCGTGCGTTCCGGGTCAGCGCTGAGCGAAACCGCGATCGTGACGCTGCTGTTTTCCTCGACCGGGTAGCTCGCATGCACAAAGCTGACGTTTACTGACGGCACATCTTCGTCGCTGATGATCACCACGGTTTCGTTCGTCGTTCCCTCAGTCACGCCGGCTGGCAGCGTACCGAAGGTCAGCTTCACGCTTTCGTCGTCGTCGTCGACAGAGTCGTCCGCCGCCGCGAAGGAGAAGGACTTCGACGTTTCACCGCTATTGAATGTCACACTGACGGGCACACCCGAATAGTCGCCGTCGGACGCGCCGCCCTGGTTGGTCGCACTGATCGGAATCGTGACCGTGCGTTCAGGGTCAGCGCTGAGCGAGACCGCGATCGTGACGCTGCTGCCCTCGCCCGCCGTGTAACTCGCCTGCCCAAAGCTGACGTTTACTGACGGCACATCGTCGTCGCCGATGGTCACCACGGTCTCGTCTGTCGTTCCCCCAGTCACGCCGGCTGGCAGCGTTCCGAAGGTCAGCTTCACGCTCTCGTCGTCATCGTCAACAGAGTCGTCCGTCGCCGCGAAGGAGAAGGACTTCGACGTTTCACCGCTGTTGAATGTCACACTGGCGGGCACACCCGAATAGTCGTCGCCGGACGCGCCGCCCTGATTGGTCGCACTGATCGGAATCGTTACCGTGTGTTCCGGGTCAGCGCTGAGCGAGATAGCAACCGTGGCGCTGCTGCCCTCGCCCGCCGTGTAACTCGCCTGCGCAAAGCCGACGTTTACTGACGGCACATCGTCGTCGCCGATGGTCACCACGGTCTCGTCTGTCGATCCCTCAGCCACGCCGGCTGGCAGCGTACCGAAGGTCAGCTTCACGCTCTCGCCGTCATCGTCGACAGAGTCGTCCGTCGCCGCGAAGGAGAAGGACTTCGACGTTTCACCGCTGTTGAAAGTGATGCTGCCGGGCACACCTGAATAGTCGCCGTCGGACGCGCCGCCCTGATTGGTCGCACTAATCGGAATCGTGACCGTGCGTTCAGCATCAGCGCTGAGCGAGATAGCAACCGTGACGCTGCTGCCCTCGCCGACCGTGTAACTCGCCTGCGCGAAGTCCACGGTCACCTCCGGCGTGTCATTATCCCCAATGCTGATCGTCGTCGTGGTCGGGAAGCCCGGATTGACCCCGGCAGGCAGCGTGCCGAACCGCAGCGTCAGGCTCTCGTCGTCGTCGTCCTCGCTGTCGTCGGTCGCCGAAACGGCAAAGGACTTCGATACCTCCCCACTGCTGAACGTCAGGCTGGAAGGCAGGCCGCTGTAGTCCTCTGAACCCGCGCCGCCGTTGTGCGTGACCTCGATCGGAACCGTTACAGACTCCCCTGCGGCGACGACCAGGTCGACCGTCACCGTCACCATGCCGCCCTCGGTCACACTGTAAGCCTCGGCATCGAACCTGGCCCGCGGGTTGCAGGGATCATACGTGCTTATCGTCACCCACGACGGCAAACCGTCGATCTGCCCTGTATTCCGATCCATACCTTCGAACAGATTGCCCTCCAGTCTCAGGTCCAACGACGAGACCACGGGAAGCTTGGCAAGCAGGGCAGCGGGATCGGTGAAATCGCCCTCCAGATAGTTGTAACTGAGCCACAACTCGTCCAACATGGTCAGCGCAGAGAAATCAGGAACTGTTCCAGTCAGCTGATTGTCGTTAAGAAGCAACTGTTTCATGCTCGTGAGACTGTTCAGTGAAGTTGGGATTTCGCCCGTAAAAAGGTTGCAGTGGAGCCACAACCATTCTAGGTCAGGCACGTTGCTGAACGCAGGAATCGGCCCGCTCAGCATGTTGCGATGGACCAGATAATATCTGAGTTTCGGCAGGTTGCTCAGGCTGGCAATGGTTCCGGACAACTGGTTTCTGTCCATGATGACCGTCGCCAGATTGGCCATGCCGCTGAAGTCGGGGACGGTTCCCGTCAACCGGTTTCTGCCCAACCTCAGACTTCTGAGCGAGCTGAGTTGGGTCACCGTGACCGGAACGGTTCCCGTCAACTGGTTGTGGTCCGCCCGGAATTCCTCCAAGGCTGGCATGCCTGAGAAATCTGGCAGAGTGCCGCTAAGCTGATTGCTGTGTGCCCTGAAGTACCTCAAGGCTGGCAAGTCTGATAAATCCGGCAAAGGACCGCTAAGCTGATTGTTTTCTACCCAAAAATCAGTCAGCGCGGTTCTGCCCGCCAGATCTGGAATCGCCCCTGTTAAGCCGTTATCCTCCAAGTGCACAGACTGCAGACCGGCCATGGAAGACAGGTCTGGAATTGTTCCCGTTAAGCTGGCTTTCCGAACATCCAGATTCTTCAGCGTGCTGATTTGGCTCAACGTGGCTGGCAAGGCGGCATTAAACTGATTTCTGCTCATAGTGAGGAATTCGAGAGCCGACATGTTCCCCAATTCGCTTGGAATCGGTCCGCTCAACTCATTGTCATTCATTGACAAGATCTTCAGTTTCGAGAGATTGCCGAACTCCATTGGAATCGGGCCGGTCAACTGATTGGATTGCAGAAACAGTTTGTCCAGATTCGTCAGCGCGCCCAATTCAGCAGGAATCGCGCCGCTCAGGTTATTGAACTCCAACGCAAGCTCCTTCAATTCGCTGAGGTTGCCAAGCGCAGATGGAATTGAGCCGGTCAATTCGTTATGATCCAGTGCCATCCTCCTCAGCTTGCTGAGGGCGCCAAGTTCCGGGGGGATGCTGCCGTCGAGGCCTCTGGATTCCATATTGAGGCCGATGACCCGGCCGTCTTCGACACCGACACCCTGCCAGGAACTGACATCTGTGCCTACAGACCAGGCCGGGGAGAGCGTCGCGCTGCCCACCAGGGTGTCGTGCAGCCCCAGCAAGGTAGCGCAGTCACGCGCCAAGTCGACAAACTCGTCACCCGCCGCTACCGCGCCGCCCGTGACACAGGCGGACTGGAGGGAAACCGTGGCGCTGAACACGTTCGACGCCTGGCTGCTCTGGCTGCTGTTATCCTGCGCAGCGCCGCCCGGGATCCGCACCGTCACCACACCAACGAAACCAGCTGTCGGACGGACTGTGGCCGTGTAGACCAACCCCGAGCTGCTGGTGATGAGGTCGGTGGCTGTAAGCGACAGCGCGTTCGTCAGCGTTATGTCCCCATGGCCGAACGTGTCGCCAACCGCCGCCGAAAAGTCGATCAGAACGTCGAAAGCAGGGCCGTCGACCTCATTGACCCCATCGACTACATTCACACCCGCGCCGCCGGCAACTGTAACGGTAGGCCCATCCCTGAGGCCGATCGTCGACTTGGTTGTGTTCCCCGAACTCTGGCCGGAACCGCCATTACCCTTATCGTCACCAGCGCTTCTGACCCCCGCGCCATTCTGGCTGGAATCGTTGCCCTGACCGGTCCCGGCTGTGGCAGTGGCTGTGGCAGTGGCTGTGGCAGTAGCTGTGGCAGTAGTTGTGGCAGTAGCTGTGGCAGTAGTCGTGGCAGTAGTTGTGGCAGTGGCTGTGGCAGTAGGCGTAGCCGTTGGCAAGGCCGTGTCCAGCGTCGCCGACACCTGGTCGGCCCAATCGCTCGTTCCACCGGCGTCGTTGACTGCTTGTACCGTATAGAAATAGGTCGTGCCGGCAACGGGGTCAGGGTGGGTGAAAGTCGTCCCCGTGAGGGAGTCCCCGCCGATCTGGCGCCAGTCGATGACGCTGTCCCAGACCCAAAGCCCGTAGCGCGTTGCGCCCGCCACCGCGGTCCAACTGAGTTTGATGCTGCCCTCAACCACTTGCGCAGTCAATACAGGCGCAGAGAGCTCTGCAGCAGGAGTTCGGGTGGCTGTGGCAGTGGGAGTTGCTGTGGCTGTAGGCGTAGCCGTTGGCAAGGCCGCGTCTATCGTCGCCGACACCTGGTCGGCCCAATCGCTCGTTCCGCCGGCGTCGTTGACTGCTTGTACCGTATAGAAATAGGTCGTGCCGGCAACGGGGTCAGGGTGGGTGAAAGTCGTCCCCGTGAGGGAGTCCCCACCGATCTGGCGCCAGTCGATGACGCTGTCCCAGACCCAAAGCCCGTAGCGCGTTGCGCCCGCCACCGCGGTCCAACTGAGTTTGATGCTGCCCTCAACCACCTGCGCAGTCAATACAGGCGCAGAGAGCTCGGCGGCAGGAGTTCGAGTCGCCGTGGCAGTGGGAGTCGCTGTGGCAGTGGGAGTCGCTGTGGCTGTAGGCGTAGCCGTTGGCAAGGCCGCGTCTACCGTCGCCGACACCTGGTCGGCCCAATCGCTCGTTTCGCCGGCGTCGTTGACTGCTTGTACCGTATAGAAATAGGTCGTGCCGGCAACGGGGTCGGAGTGGGTGAACGTCGTCCCCGTGAGGCTGTCCCCACCGATCTGACGCCAGTCGTTGACGCTGTCCCAGACCCAAAGCCCGTAGCGCGTTGCGCCCGCCACCGCGGTCCAACTGAGTTCGATGCTGCCTTCAACTGCCTGCGCAGTCAATACAGGCGCAGAAAGCCCGGCGGCAGGTGGCGACGGTGTCGCAGTAGCTTCCGCGCCGGAGGCAGAGATACGGGGTCCAGGTCCGGCGCCGGATATCCTGGAACTGATGCTCCCAGCTTTCAGTTCCAGTGGAGCCGAAATGAGCAGGATGAGTGAAAAGATGGCTGCCGGTGCCAACAGCGCGGCAACGGCGGCTCGCAAAAGCCCGGTTCGTTCAGGGGGGAAAGAAAGCGACGAATGCATTCAGCAACCTTTAATTTATATTCCTGAGATGGGACATCTTCCAGTTTCGACCAACAAAGAGCCAAACCCTCTGCCGACATCGGGACAATGTTCAGGAAACACCTCTCGCATCTCGTCCTGGCCGCGATGATCTCCACGTCACTGGAAATACGGCCAGCCCGTCCATTCATGTGTCTCTCTGCCATCAGAGCCCCCTCGTCGTCGTAACACCAATGATGTGATACAGTCGGCGCTCGGCTTCCCTCGCCTCCACCACGATATCGTCCATATCCCCGCGCATATTCTCGGCCGCTGGCCGCGGCAGACCCTCCGGACAGGTTGATGTCCCTGTCGGCAAACACCGGCATTCTCTTGGGGCGATAAAGTTGCTTGTTGAAACTGAGGAATGAAGCCTGGGTGCGGGCAGAGGTCGGCGTCCCCCGAAAAGTGGATCGTCACCGGCGCAGCCTGAAAATCCAGCCCTCCTATGCAAACTGTCTTGTACCCTGCTTCAACCAAGACAGTCACCTGGGAGAATGCTTCGACTCCACCAACGATGGGAAACCCATTAAGCTTCCAACGATTCCACACCCGCCGAAGAGCGCTCTCCAATCCGGCCCCATCCTTACGGACGCTCTGCTCTGACAGCGCTCCCGGGTGGAACCAGATGAATGGCGTGCACGCAGAAAGAAAGACTGACATGATCGGTCAGAGAGGGCACTTCCATAAGTCCCATTCGCACGCGAGGAACCCAATGGCGACAACGCCGACTGACCGACTATGTCAGTCTCATCAATGAACTATTTATTTTTCTGTTGAAATATTCGACCCAAATCGCTTGGCCGCGAAATGGGATATTGAGGTGTATTTGGGCGAATAGGGACGCAATCACCTATTACACGAATTTAGCTTTCCCTCGATTCTCTTAGTCCGACACACCGACCCAGCCGGCTGATTCACCTCACCGAATCAACGCCATCGAGCCAAGTGACATTCAGAACCCCTTGATAAGATGCACAACTGGCATTAGCATACACGATGTGTGTGAACTAAAAATGAAGAAAAGGCACTCTGAGGGTGAGATTCTGTGACATTCTCAAGAACTGCCTACATTGCTGTCCGCTGAAATATGTTTGTCACCAATTAAGGGCCCCAACTCCAATGTCAGGACAGTACCTGTCCTCTGTACGGTCTCTGTCTAGGGGGTATTGATGAATCAAATCGAAGTGCTGTAACAAGAGGTTGACATACTGAGAGGCCGCCTCGCCCACTTGAGCGAAGCAAGCCGTCGCATCAATAACAATCAGGATAGCGAAAGCGTCTTACGAGGAATTCTGACCAGCGCACGCGCGCTGACCAACGCCAAATACGGGGCAATTACTCGAATCGGTGACTCTGGAGTGAGTCAGGACCTTCTTGCATCCAGGACGACGCAGAAAGAGGGCCGCCTAATTTGAGGCTGGCGCCAGCGTTTCGGGCTACTCGACTATCTTGGCCGGATCAAAAACCCGCTCCGGCATGAGGCGTTTCACGGGCACATGCATGCGCTGAAACTTCCCGATTTCCAGCCCCCAAATGCCCGCGAATTCTCCGTTCCCGCTTCTGGCCGCGCCGATCCGCAACCACGGCAAAACTGTGGGCAGCTTCTTCCTCCGCGAAGAGAATAGGGGCAAATAATTTCTTCCCCAAGATGACGAAGAGACATTGGTCATGTTGTCCTCCCAGGCTTCCTTGGTCACTGCCAACGCCAGAACGCTATCCAGACAAAAAAGGCCAGGGTTCGCCCGGAAACCCCCGCTGACACTTCGCCAGTCGGTGTCGATGTTCTATGATGACATACAGTGACAGAAAGCCTTCCCGGCTGCGTGCATCTTGGGCTTTCACCGGCAACCCCCGCAATTCCGCCAAAGTCCGTCCCGCATCCCAAGATGGGACGCGGCTTATGCCGTGATGAGCTTGTCAGGGTTAGGGTCATGAGAGAAGAAAGAAGAAAAAGCGAACCGGCCGCCCGCCCGCCAGCTCAGGTGCGCACGAACCGGAAATTAATCCATCCGCCTGCCTACGCTTGCACATCTGCCTCTTGCCCGGCAGACCTCGCTCTCATACGAGATCCCCGTCAACAATATCGTCCAGCGTCGGATCACCCGCCTTCGGCAGCTTGATCCTGTCCAGACTCATCACCGCGTCAATAATGTTCAGCAAAAACCAGGCATCCGTCTCGCCCATCCTGAATATCTCCGGCTTCGCCCGCGCCGTGTCGCGCATGATGCCCAGCCCATCCCGGTACGGATCGAACGAAACGATCTTCTCCAGCCGAACCCGGAAACTCTTGCTGTTCCCCTTGAAATAAATATGCTTGGTCGTAATCCCAAGAACACCCGAGTCCGTATGCTGCATCGAGCTGCTCGCGACCGAACGGCCGCGAAACGCGCCCGGCCGGATGTAGACGCCCTTTGCCACCCGAAAGCTCACCCCCAACGATCCCCCGCGAAACTCCCGCTGGGTCACCTGTTCAAAGTAATCCGTGCCGCCGAACAGCCACAGCAGCTCCTCACTCTTCATCAGATTGAAGGGCGGCCGCACCGCCCGCCGGTCGAACCGGGGCACCAGCTCATGCTCGCTCAGCGCATTGAGCAGATTCATCATCCTGAACAGCGTAAAGTGCCCGTCCCGATCCAGCTGCGAAGCGCTCAAACTATAGTGGCCGCGATAGCGGTTGAGCGCCCGCTTCTCCTCGTTCGAGAGAAAATGATCATCCATCGCCGCATCAACGGCCTGCCCCCAACCCCTCGCCAAGGTAGCTGCCATCGCCGCCGCCGACGTGTCGACATAAGCGGCCGCGCCGATCGACCGTACCCTGCTGGACAACTGGTTGACGTCCACCCCGTGCAGCGCCGCCTCCACACAGACCCTTCGAATACTGTCCAGCCCCTCCTCATGCGCCGCCGCGCACTCCTTGTGTTCTTTACGCAGAAAGCCGGCAGACTTCCCGCAGTATCTGCAGTCGCCCATAATGATTCCTCCCGGGGGATGACGCCAATCTCCGCCGCCTCTATCACATCCAACTGCGCGACTGCATCGCACATCTGCATCGCGAATAGTTCAGCCAGCGGCTGCGAGGATAATAAACGATTTCACCCCACCGTTCAATATCACCCATGGGAAGCGCGGCCCGCCGCGCCCAGCCGCGACAGTCCCCATCAGCCCCTCCAGGCATAACAGAATAACCGTGCCAGCAATCCTCACATCCGCTCATATTTCTCCCCATGTCTGAATGGGCAATCTGTCGACGAAAGCGCATCCGGAATTGATCTACGTTCCGTATACGATCTACCAATGAAATATACGCACGCTTGCTCATGCGCGGACGCGAACGCGCCGGCTTCCATGCTACATGGCTACGCATTCCCGGCGTTCCACCACTCCGCTACACTGGAAATCGACTCCTGAATGGCGTGAATCTGCCCTCTGATCCCGCCGCGCACCCGCAACATACTGGTACCCGATATCGGTCTCTGAAGCTTGACACTGACGACAATACCGATCTACGATTCTGATCCCTTCACCCGCGTGGAGTGGCATGGAATCTTCATATTATCTCATTTCTTATGGTGTAACTTTCGTGCTCTTCGTGGATCGACTAGAGGAAAAGCATGGGACTGTTCATATTATCTCTTATCGGTTCGAAAATACAGGAAGGCGGCCACAGCGGTATGACTGCATGCAGCACGGACAGCGTCATTATCGGCGCACATACGCGCGCAGCCATCACACAAAAACCGCCGCCAGCAGCAGCCCCCACGCAGTTGCGGACGAGGTCGATGCACGACCCTGATCCACACCCTCTCTAACGCGTCGGGCGTCCCTCCGGTTTCATTCTTACTGCCGGTAAACGCCGTACGCGTTGTGTTATTCGAGCGGCTCATCTTCCCGCTCCACCACTTATCTGACATCTTCATAACTGGCTGAGATGCACCGGTTTCGCAGTGCCGGTCTTTCTGTCTCTGCCTCCCAAATCGGCGAACGCTCCATCCGCAGGACCGAATGGAATCGTTCAATTTCATGCTCTAAGGCCGGAAAGCTCGCCGAAAGGAGAGAAGCAAAGACAATGCAAATGCGAACCAAACTGTTGATCGTCACCGTTTTCGGGGCTAGCGCACTGCTGATCGCTGCCCTGGCCGTTATCATCGCGCCCCGGCCGCAGATCGCCTACGCCCAGAATCCCCAACCAACGGTGCAAATTGAACTAAATCACATCTTTGGGAACGCGGAACCGGGCAAGCCCTTGGCGAAATACACCTTCAGGAATTTCCAAAGTATTACATGCGATGCGAACGATGGGAACGTGCACCATGTATCGTTCCCTGACCCCTGTTACCATCTCACCGAGATATATTATCGTGACACCAATAATCGCGCCTCTGAATGTGAACAGGGGTTGGGCGGGCCTCGCAGCTTTTCGAAAGGTGAGGGAATTAGTCATGTACAAGATTTCAATACGCTTCCCTCTAGTTGTCCGAAAGGGCAATATATTCTGAAAGTCATCCTGATGGGTTCCAACAAGGTGGAGGTGGCCTCCGCGACCGCTTACTTTGGCGTCTACGTGGACCCAGATCCGACACCCATCGTTACAGCTACCCCGACCCGTACTCCGACGCCAACGCGCAGACCACAACCACCACCACCACCGCCAGCTACTGCTACGCCAACAGTAACGCCACCACCGGCCACTGCTACGCCAACAGCAACACTACCACCGGCCACCCCCACACCGACGGCCACTACCGAGGGTGAGTCGCAAGAACAACCACTGATTCCGCAGCTGCTGCCGCCACAGGATGCCACCGCCACACCAACGCCCACAGCAACACAGGACGGCGGCGGTAACAACGGCAATCAAGGCGGTGACGACCCAACCGCCACACCAACCGCCACACCAACCGCGACGCCGACACCATCACAGCGCGGTGGTCTAATCATCGATGACAACCCGACCGCGACGCCAACAGCGACCGCGACGCCTACAGCGACCGCGACGCCAACAGCGACCGCGACGCCTACAGCGACCGCGACGCCAACAGCGACCGCGACGCCAACAGCGACCGCAACGCCAACAGCGACCGCAACGCCAACAGCGACCGCAACGCCTACAGTTGAAGGCAACAGCGGCAACCAGGGCAACAACCAAGGCAGACAGCCGGGCGGCAACAACCAGGGCGGCAACAACCAGGGCGGCAACAACCAAGGCGGCAACAACCAAGGCGGCGGCAACAATCAGGGACGCAGCAACAACCAAGGTGGTGTCGTTGTCCAGTCATTCATCAGCTACCCGACGCCCCTGCCGCAAACATCGCCACAACAGTCCCAGACGCCCCTCGCCATCACCATCCCCGAAATAATGAACGTGCGCACCGGTCCCGGCCTGACCTACGACATCGTCACCACCGTGCCGGCCGGCACGCAAGGCACCATCGTCGGCACCGACCCCAACGATGACTGGTACCAGGTCGAGATCGCCGGCGTCGAAGGCCAGGTCTGGATCTACCAGGGCCTGACAACGCTGGTCGGTTCACTGACGGGCGTCAAACAGTACACCGCCCTCGAGATAACGCAGCTGACGACAGGCACGCCGACCGGAGACGGCTCAGCTCCCCTGGCCATCACCATACCGGAACTGATGAACGTACGCACCGGTCCCGGCCTGACCTACAACATCGTCACCACCGTCCCGGCGGGCACGCAGGGCTACATCTACGGCATCGACCCCGACGACGACTGGTTCCATATCGAGCTGGAAGGGTTCGACACCCGCGTCTGGGTCTACCAGGACTTGACGACCGTGCTCGGCTCGCTGGCATCCGTCAAACTGTATACCCTGCAAGAGATCGCGCAGCTGCTGGGAACGCCGGGCGCGGACGGCACCGTGCCGCTGGCCATCACCGTGCCCATAACGATGAACGTGCGTACCGGCCCCGGCCTGGCCTACGACGTGATCGGCATCGTTCCCGAGGGCACGCAGGGCCGCATCTTCGGCATCGACCCGGCCGACGACTGGTTCCAGATCGAGCTTGAAGGGCTCGACACGCTCGTCTGGGTCTACCAGGACCTGACCACCGTGATCGGCTCGCTGGCCGGCGTCAAATGGGTAACCCTGGAGGAGCTGGCGCTGCTGCCGGCCGCCATCACGCAACCTGCCCTCCTGAACGCCCGCGCCGGGCCCGGCCTGACCTACGACATACTCACAACCATCCCGCAGGGGACATGGACGAAGATCACGGGCATCGACCCACAGGGAGAGTGGTACCGGGTAGAGTTGTACGACCTCGACCAACCCGCCTGGATATTCCGCGACTACACCAAGGTAGCCGGCGGCTCGCTGTCGGGGCTGATACAGCTCGCATTTGGAGGAAGCTCGTCGCCAATCGTAGGACTGCAGACCGGTTCGATCACGGTCGAACTGTCGCTGCCGCCGGCCGGCGGGGTTGACCTGGACGTCAGCTGGACCGATACCAGCGCCTGCGCGCAGCTGTACAATCTCTATCACCGTTCCAGCACCGCCTCGACCACCTACATATCGCTGGACCAGGCGGCGACGGCCTCGAGCCTGAACTCAAAGAGCCTCAGTTTCAGCACCCTGAACGGGGACAGCTTCATCTCGGCCTGGTGCGGGACGATGGCAGCCGGCCGCGAAGTCGCCGAAGTTGAGATCGATCCCGGCGTGGCCGGCACCTACAGTTCGACGACGACCAGCGGCGGTCTCGCCGCTGTGCCGCCGGGCGCCGACGACAACTAGCGCTGAGCCGGCATTCCAACCTGAATTACCCCCTGCATCGCAATGATGCGAGTGCACAGCAAAGGGCCCCGCTGCCAACGGCGACAGCGGGGGCTTCTTCTTTCTTCTTGCATGGGTGGCATGCGCCCCTGTCGCAAAAGCCGTGGCGCCAAAGCAGGAGGTTCGCGATGGCTTGAGGCCCTCGCCGCGCGCTCCAATCAGCGCCCAGCCGCAGCCGCGACAGTCCCAGGCAGCCCCGCCAGGCATAACAGATCAACCGTATTAGCGCCCCCCACATCCGCGCCTGGTTCCCCGCATCTCTGAATGGTCAACGTAACGACGAAAGTCCATCTGAATCTGATCTACGATTCGTATACGATCCGCCTATGAAATCGACGGACCACTGCTCTACCGCGGACGTCAACGCGCCGGCTTCCACACCGCATGCCTACGCCCTTTCGACGATTCTCCAGTCTGCTACACTGGGAAACTGCCTTCCGCAAGCTCGAATCGGTGCGCCGACACCGACCGACAGCCGTAGCATTTCAGTGTCCAAAACCTGAACGAAAGCTTGACAGCAGCTAAACATCGATCTACGATCCTGATCCCTCCATTCGCGGGGAGTCGCACGGAACCATTCAAACAAATCAATCGTTCGGCTCGGCGATTCAGAAAGGCGGCCAAAGCGGTATAACTGCATGTAGCACAGACGGCGTCACAATCGACGGGCCTGCGCGGGCAGCTATCCCTCAAAAACTGTCGCCAGAAGAATCCCCCAAACGGTTGCGGATGGCCTGGAGTCAGCGGTAACTGCATTCGGACTGCCACCACGATTGGCATTGCCATATCCCCGATCGCAATGACGCGAGCGCATTCCAAGAGGCCCCCTGTTGTCAACGACGACAGCGGAGGCCTCTTGTGTCTGTTGGAGGTGCCCATGTTCGAAATGGGTGCGGCTCTGGAGCAGGATGCACGGTACCACAAAGGCCCTTGCCCCGCCGTCCAATACCGCCCACGAATTTCCTGGTGCGACCAGGGCTTGGCGCTGGACAAGAGAATAATTGAGCTTGGGCCTACTGGCAGGAGTCGGACGTGCAACAGCGCCCTGGGCGTGTTCCCAGCCACAAGCCCGGTCCAACCTGTATGCCCTCGTTCACCGGCAACCGGGGAAGCGGTTCATGCGGCCCGGAGCAAACGCCCCTCAAGGCTCGCTCCATGCGATCGACCACACGCCACAGAGCAGGACCGGAAAAAGGAGTTAATCCGTGTCTGGGCCATCGTGGTAGGGGACTCCCGTTGCGGAATAAGGCCGCCAACCGGCCCCTATTCATGGACCAAAACCAGCGTGCCTGGGTTGGCATCACTGCTGAACAGCCAGTTATCACCGTACACCGCAGGCGATGTCCACCCGTACAGCCACTTGGCATCCTCTTCAGTCATATTGACGTAACCGCGGCGCATCCGCGTGCCGGAGTTGCTGTGCCCTTGTTCGCATAAGTGACAAGATGATCATTAGAAAAGCCAAAAGGGTCGATCTGTGTTTCGAAGCCAGCGTGGGAGAACTCAACCACCTTTTTGGAACAAGGGCCGATCTGATTCTCTGGGCTTCAAATCTCGTGCATGATGGCAAAGCATGAGGGATAATGGTCGTCCCCACCAACCCGGACCAGGTCAACCTAGCCGCCAACTGGATTGGAAGTTTCTCCAAGTCATAGGGGAATCAAGAGTAATTCTGGGCGCACGTCTGTAATCCGAGTCGACTTCTGACATCAGAAGGGGGTTAAGATCCTCGTAGCTTCCTTCGGCCAGATACGTAAGGTATCCTATGGCGTAAACCAATTCTTCGTCTCCGTATGCAAATACATTGACACATGGTCTTTCATAAATGGATCTCCCCGGAGAATTATTGGACTGAAAAGACGATTTGTGCGGGTTGTACAGCGTTACCGCCACTAATCCTCAGTCTTAACGATACTTTGACATCAAAGTCCTCACACAGATTGGCTCGAGGCCCAGTTTTTGGGGCCCACTTCAAAGATCAAGTACTGCAGAGACACTGCCGATCAAGACCTTGGCAGCCGCTTTACCTTCTCCTCCAGCCACGGAATCAACTGAGCAAAGCGGAACGAATTCATCTCGAACAGCCGCATGAAAAACTCGTAGGCTTCAACGCTGTCACAGTCGATGAAATAGCCGTTTAGGTGCAGGAATGTGTCGGTGACGGCCAAGGCAGTTCGCTTGTTGCCGTCCACAAAGGGGTGATTGTTCGCCAAGCTCTCCAGTAGCGCGGCCGCCTCCTCGATCAGGCAGTCGTAATAGCCCAACTGCGGTCGCATGAGTGCCGCAGCCAGCGCGCCCTCGTCACGTATGCCCATCGTGCCGCCAAACTCTCGGATCAGCGCGTCGTGGATAATAATTGCTTCGCCGATCTCCGAGTAGACATAGTTCATTCAGCAAGCAGCTCATACAGCCGGCGGTTTCGCTCGACGCTGGCCCGGAAATGCGCCATGACCTCGGGACGGGGTGACTTCCGGCTGCGGTTCACAATATACTCTTCCATCGCTTCTTGGACCACCGTTTGGAACTGGCGTCCCTCACTGCGGGCGATCTCCCGTATCGCAGCCAGCGCCTCCGGCGAAGCCTGGCTTGAAAACTTTACTTTCTGCATGCCCATTCCATTACCTCCTTATTTGTTTGCGCTATTCTTGCAAGGGAGCACAAATTTGTCAAGATCCATCAAGATTGATCTTGACAAAAACGTCACACCACTGGTTCACGCCGCCAGCCCCAGATTCAACTCCTCTCCAAACAGCGCATAAGCCCGCGCCAAGTCCCCTCCTGATCGAAGGGCGCCACATCGAAGACATCCAGCCCAATGCTGACACTGCCCGCGATGTCGTCGCGGACGTCCTCCAGCCACCGACGTTGTTCAGCTGCGAAAGTCCGCCCGCCAACCTCTTGCGTTGCCATACACGCTTCGAATCGTTCGTTTGGCCGCGCCTCAAAAGGGACCAACTCCTCCTCTTCGCCCATGGCGTACCGCACCAGCGACACGATATCCGCCAGCGCCCGCTGACCAGACCCCCGCACCCTGGACTGGTCCAACTGCCGGTAAGCCTGCCAAAGCCGTTCAGTCGTCCACGCCCGCGGCGGCAGCCGCAGCCTGTCCGCCAGCTCCTTTATGTCGCCGAAACGCAGCCGCTGCCGGTAGGGCCGCTGATGCAGCAGTCGCAGCGCGATGATCTCGTCCCGGTTCTACTCAACGAACGCCCGAAACGACTGCACCACTCTTCCCGCCTGATCGTCCGAAAATCCCGCTTCAATCAGTTGGTACGCGCTGACCGTGTCTATAGTCTGCCAGTAAGACCAGTGAATATCCACAAGCAGGTTGCGAAGCTCCGGACTGGGCGGCAAAGGGCCGCGCCGCATCTTCCAGCAAATCCTGCCGCGCTTGCGCAACTGCCGTTTCCTCCGGTTCCTCCTCTCCCGTCGCCTGCTGCGCCGCCTCACTGCAGCTTCAATGGAGCCATGACCTCTCAGCCATGGATTACCAAAAGTCTCGCTGTGAAAGAAATGCACCTTGTGAATCATGCGTCTTACCACGCGTGTCGGGGGAACCACTATCAAAAGCAAATCTACAACCAGCTAAAGAAGGTTTGACTCTTTACCTATCCTCTTATGTACAAGCTACGTCTTCTCCGGCAGGATTACATAAACCCAAGTGGGGATGAAAATGACCTATGCAATTCTGATTATTGCGATGGTTAAACCGCCTTAAAACAGAGTTAGCACCATATAAACGAACCGCATCCCCACAGTAAATGCAAAAGTAGTCGATTTGGGGTAGTGCATCACAGACATATACAAGTCCTCCCAAAACATCTCCTCTCAACCCATCTCTTTGATTGTGAACAATCATCTGTTCTATAGCCTGCGCGATTTCCCGGCAAATGTCACTATGCAAGGTATTAAGTTCCCCTAGTGCATAAAACATTGTTACTACCCCCCTTCAATGACTATTCGGCCTTGGATACACTCGCTGTACTGACGTTGTGGATTGGGCTGGCGGGATTCAATAGGCCCATGACCTTTCAGTCATGCATACCAGATCTGGCGAAGTGTTGGTCTTTGGTCTATCCCCGCGTGTGGGGGAAAACCTTGTGGATCCTGCGGAGTAGTTGGTCGAAAGAAGAATGGTGAGGCAAGAGCCCCCTTACATACGCGCCAGTATCGCAGGCCCTATGCCAGGACGACGAAAAATGAGGATGCAATGACAGTCCCGGCACCGTCCGTCGCTGAGTTTTGCAAAGTGGGCCTGAGCAGACCGTATTGCGCGCTTTCCACTTGAAGGCTTCAATGTAGACCATAGCTTCTGGATTATCAATCTCCTAGTGCCTTCAAAAGGGCCTCTTTCGCATCTGCGTAATAGATAATACTCAATTTGGTCGCCATGTCGTCAGAAAGGTCGTTCAGTTGCTTTCTCGCGGAGATTGGGACCAACAGTTGGATCGCTCCCTTCTCGACTGCCAGTTCTGCGACGCTCACGCCGTTGTACACTGGGTCCAACCCACCTCCGAGATTCAAGCCGCCAACTGTTGCGAGGCCGCCTTTGAGGCTCTTCCCAAGTAGCGCGCCGCATAGGGCCAATAGAGCTGGGAGACCCAGGGCAACTCCACTTCTCGAACTGTCGAAGGCGCGCAACTGTACTGTGAACTCATGGGCTCGTGGGTCCCGGTCCCCAACCAAGGCCTTAGCCTGAGTGAACAGGTTCCCCTGGGCATACCTGACACTCTCCCTAAAGGGGCCGGGGGCCGGAACATTGATGATCTTCACGCCCGAACCCGGCCCGACGTTAACCTCGATACGATAGAGACCTGCATTGTCGTCAAGGCCGCCAGGGCTGACGGCCCAGACTTGCCCGGGAGGAAGAGGGTCGGCCCCAATCGCTTCGTCACTCTGGAGTTCGGGAGTTGCCACGTACCGTTCGACCCCATCCTCGCCCATCGTGTAACTGAAATGAGTGTTCCTGAATTCAGCACTGCCGATCCTCTTCTGTTGCTCTTTTATTCGGCGACGGCACTCAAGGGCCAATTGGACTGCCCATTCAATATCCTCGTCGGGTATTTCCGTTTCTCGGTCAGGGTGTAGGATTTTCAATAGGCCGTCCAATGTGCGGTGTACTGCCGTCGTATCTCTCCCGCTGAGGGCGCCACCAAAGTGGACTCGTCCCTGAATGGAGGACACTCTGTTTTCTGACCTCAATTGGGACCAACAGTCGGAGAGGAAGTCGTTCACCAGACCGAAGTGGTCCGTAAAGTATGATCGGTCCAGCTTTGGAACGTCCCAGCCTGGCAAATAGGCATGGATACGATCCATGAAAGCTGTGTCATGCCGCATCTCACGCGGCAATGGTTCCAGCAGATGTCCGATCCGTTGCTGGTGTTCGACATCAACTTCAAAATTCCCCACGAACACGAGGCTGCCGTTTGCCCGTATGCTTTCCCGGCCCCTGCTGAACTCGCCGGACTCCATGTAGCCCTTCATTATGTTGACGCCATCCTTCTGGTCAAAGGAGACGCCGGAGATTTCATCGAAGCAGACGACATCGTACTGGGCGACAAGGCCGCGCTGACCTGTTGCATTGTTCACGAACATCCGCGCAACCGTAGCCTTTCCACCGGAGATCAGATGTGACGCTGGGGATATCTGCTGGAACAAGTGCGACTTGCCCGTGCCGCGAGGGCCGAGCTCAACCATGTTGTAGTTGCGATCTACGAATGGGACCATTCGCAGTATCAGGATGTCCTGAGATCGTGGGCTAAGCGCGGAAGGCTCAAAGCCAACACTTCGCAGCATCAACTGTTTCCACTGCTCTGTTGTAAACACCCTTCGGCCAGCGGCAAAATCGTTCAGCATTCCACGCTTGGAAAGCTGGATCGGGCGCAGAGACTCGATTCCGAAAGGTCTGCCCCCCTTCTCTTCTGCCACGGTTGCGTCATAGGAAAGCTGTAACTCTGCGTAAAATCCTCCGGTCAGCATACGCTCATGGGAAGACACAAGATCAGCGGAGATGCGAACGTCGTTCAGCCGCAGGCTCGGCAAGGTAGCCATGTAGGAATCAGACCGGGCGTCTAGCCGTGCGGTGATGATATCAATGAGTTTGACAGAGCCGAGCTCGCGGGCACGTGACTTGAAGAGTTCCTCTTCTCCGGCGCGTACGGTTCGGTTCCGCAACTGAGACTCGACAATTTCAAGGCCTTCTTGTATCTCTGTTTCGTCCGTGCTTGCGCAGTACCTGCCCAACATGAACTCGGCCACATATTCGGGAACAGGGTACCTTCCTTTGAAGGACCGGGCGAGGTCTTTACGGACCACGTAGCCCTCAAAGGCTTGTGCAGCTAGCGTGTCGAGTTCATCCATTCCCATTCTTACCAACTTATGAACTCCCAACAATGGTGCTTGTCTGAGCTAGTACGATTCCGGCTGAACTAATGACCACGATAAGCGCCGCCTCGCCTTCACGTTCGGCATCTTCAACCAAGAGAGAGACCTTTCCTTCGACGTCGAGTCCCTTCTCGTCTATAGCTAAGGTTGTCGAGGGGTCGCTTCCTTTGGTGCGGATGTCTACACGAGCGCCATCTGCTTGACCTTCAACTGTGATGTCACATCGCAGACGACGCCACCGTACTTCACCAATGGAAACGGTGGCCGGCGACACCCTTCCGGTTGCCGTGAGAATGGGAACCACACACTCCTGTGGGCTAAGCCCTCCATGTTCGTACTCCTTACCAGCCTCATAGCAATAGATACCCCGTGCCACAGCAATTGGAACTGAGTGCTCCCAATGCCACGGTACAATCTGTTGGTCGGCCCTAGACCCTTCCTTCATGCGTGCGCAGCGGCCTTTTCTTGTCTCAGTGAGGTGTTCTGGCAACTCCACTTTGGGGAGACCGCTTGGCAGCAATAGCCAGCCGTGATCGGTAACCACTACCACCTTTCGCCATCCATGATGCAAGAGGCCAGTTATCCGCTGGACAATTCTGCGAAGCTCAGAGACAGCGTGATTGGCTATCATCCGTCCATGAATGTGGCCATACTCGTCTATGTTTCCCGATTCACACCAAGCCCGCCCAGAAACGTCTCCAAAATCCTCTGGGCCTAAGATCTGTATACCTTCTTCAGAAACCAATTTCCGCAAGACTAGAGCATTTACCTTCGAGCCGTTTGCCTTGGTTATGGTGTCGAAACCTTCACCGCCCACAATGGCAGATGCCGCGGGCGAGATTGCAGGCTTCGCCGTAGCGGTCACTGTGGGCAGAGCCGCTAGACGCGTCTCTATTTCCACTTTGATATCCTTTTGGTCCAAAATCATTCCAAGGCGCTGAGCGAGATCGAACCGAAGGCCATCAACGAAATAGAGGCACGTTCCGTCTGTAACTTCTGGCGGAGAAGCCGCTTCGTAACCGTCTGGCCCGGCGGCAGCAACAGCTTCCTGAAACAAATTAACTATTCTCTCCAGCCACGGGCGATAGACCGCCTGTACGGCTGACTGGACGGCCTTGACATCATCCGGCCATTCGACAGAGGCCAGCGCATCAAGAACCGCTAGGTCCGCCTTCCATCCGGTCCTAGCATAGTTATGCACAATCTCCATTAGCGACGCGCCCCAATCCATGTCAGCAGTAACTTGCGCTATGCTCGCGAGATGCTCTATCGCCTGGGCAAGGGGAGCAGACTCCAATGAGGACCATACCCAACTCCGCCTCTTACCGTGGTCCTCCTCCAGTTCGAGGATCCTGCGTCGAGCGGCATCGTGGTCTAGTTTCGACAGATTGAGCAAGGCATCACCAAGTTTCGCCTCTTCTAACTCGTTACTCTGCGGCCACGATTCTGAGAGGTCGAAGAGAGGCAAGGCCATCTGGGGTTTCGCCTCACGTAGCCTATCAGGGATTGTACTGTATGATGCAGGAGCTTCGCTGAACCGCCGCCAGACCTTATCCCAATTGCCTTGCTGTTGGCCTAGCTTTTCGGCGGCTGTCACTGGACCGTCCCTGTCTGGGTGAAAGCCGTATTCACTTTCGCAAAGCGCCACGAATGCCGCCCACTTTGGCTCCGGGCACATTATGCGGAATCCCTCGGGATCATTTAGCCAACGCAGCACATTCTTCACGTTGTCAGGGTGGATCAACCCGTCCAGGTAGAACGCCCGCAGTGGAGCAGCCCGATTAATAGATTTGATAGGCTCCTCCGCTAGCTTCACGAGAGAACGTTGAAGCGCCTCCTTGGTTCTGTGGTCTGTCTCTACCCTTATGCCTAGCCCAACGTCCCTGCTCTGCAGAAAGGCGCTGATAGTCCAGTCGCGGCCGTTCTTCTGGCTCCACAGGACCCCCCGAAATTGTAACTCGACTAACGGCTGTAACTCGACGGGACAATTTTCCAAAGCCCTCAGATCCTGCCGGGAGTAACCGGGCAGGTAGAGCACCGGCACCTTCTCCGGTGGGAGACCGGGATGAGGAATCGTGCGGGCAATGACGCACCTCAGCCAATAGGCCGGGCCAATGTGTTCGTCTGGGACGTACTTGCCTAGAACAAAGAGAGGCAACCGATCCTTGAGTAGGGACAACATCGCTTCCCATTGCCGGTCCTTGTCCGGCCAAAGCACAGTGACAGGGGGTGCCTGGTCCTGCCTGTTATGCGCGCTGGCACCTTTTATCGAATCGGCCAACACGTCGAGAAAGGTCTTGGCGCGGGTGACTGTGGTCATGTCGTTGCCGCCTCCCGCGCTGTCCGCTTCTGTGCAGACGAGTAGTGAAGGTCGTTCAGCCGTTCGGAGCCATCGATGTTGCGGCCCCGGTCTTTGCTCCAGCGCACGTTCACCCGGCTGCGCAGCACGCCCGCCGTGACGAAGGGTCTGATGTTGAGACGAGCGCCATCGTTCAGGTCAGGATTCCAGCCTATTGACTGTTTGTGAAGCGGCTTCCATCGGACGTATATATCGTAGGGTGGCTCGCCATCACGTATGGCCTCAAGCTTCTTCTGAAGTTCCAGGGCTGCCACCAAGCGAGCGCTGGCTCCGGGTGTCCCCGACGCTTCGGCACCCCGTTGGGTGCGAATCCATTCGCCGAGGTAGGTATAGATGAGCTTGTCGAGATTGGCCGCGTCCAGCTTGTGGTAGTTCACTAAGGCTGAGAACCCATCGCTGCGACCATCCCAGATGTGCCAGATGAAAGGACGCTGATGGAACAGCTTGCAGTGTTGCTTGAAGAAGCCGTCGCGGAGCCAGACATCGAACCCCTCTGTCTTGAAGCCGACTTCGCGCAGCAGTTGTGCTTGTAGCTGAGCCGACCAAACTTCCCCATAGGCCGCTGCCAAGGCGAGGCGCAACTGCTCGGAGGCAGGCTCTTGGCCAGCGACCGATGCGAGAGGGAGGATTCCGTCTGGTAAGGCGAAGCGAGAAAGGCCATCCGCCCCCTTCTGAGGCCATTGGTACCCCATGAGCCTTGCCACGACAACCTGAAGCGAAGCGATACTCTCAGTAGGGTTTCCGCCGAACAGCCACTGAGTCGGGTCGTATGAGTGTGGTTCAGGCAAGCCGTCTGGATACTGTTGTTCCGCCACTGCTTTCCAGTGGTTTAAATCGAACGGAACTCCGTCGAATACAGATCGAGCAATGGCAAGCTTCTGATCGAGGCTCCTAGCCAGTTTCCTAAATCTGTCGGATTGAAGAAACGCCCATAACGCAGGCAGCATGTCTTCGTCCTTCGGTATGACGACAAAGACACCGTGCGTGAACACTTGACCGTCAAAAAGTGTCGCCCTCAGATCCCTCATTGCCGCAACCCCGACGCCTTTCCTCCCCCACGCACGGTGTCCCTTGATCCATTGAGTGGTCACTTCCGACTGTAGCCGTTCCTTGACAAAGGTCAGTAACTCTCCCTTCCCATCCTCCCAGAACAGGACATTTTCTCTGCCACCCCACGGAACGCGCGTCGAAGGGGCTCCTTGTTGCAATTCCCATCCCCCTGTGATATGAGGTAGTTCCCAGAAGTACCGGCCAAACCTAGGGTAATCTCCAGTGTGTAGTCCTTCATGAGTGGCGGCGGACTCACTCAGGGGCATGCCATCCAGAGAAAGGCTACCTACCACAATTCGGGCTTCGGGGTGCCTAAGTTGGGCTGTCTGTGACTTGAAATGGAGTAATGATGTAGTCAACGCCGCAGCTTTCTCTGAAGGTGTAGACTGATCTGAGACGTCAGCCCCTCCTATGGTTGAGTCACGGACCGACCGGTCATTAGTAAATACCGCTAGTGAGACGAATGCACCAGCAGCAGCTTTACTCTCAAATCCTCGTTCACCCAACTTGGCCAGCAGGAGAAGAGTCTGCTCTCTCAGCATCCGCTCACGGAACTTTCGATACGAGCGCAGGAACAGCCAGTTCTGAGGCGTGACTAACGCGTATGCCCCTTCCGGTGAACAAAACGAGCGGCATCGTTCTATGAAAGCAGTGGCCAAGTCTGCCTTCGCTTCCCCATGACGCAGCCCAATGAAGTCCTTGAGCAGATCCCCTTGCTTGCCGCGTGCAAGGTAAGGCACATTTGTCGCCACCAACGTGTATTGGCGGGCCAGCAGTTCAGCGGCACGGGCAACGCCGAGAGCGGCGCCGCCAAAGACGGCTGAGACTGGATCCTGCTCCTCTTCTTTCGCCAGCGCATCCTGCAGCAGAGGCGCGACCTTGCCAAAGTCGGGAGTGAACATTAGTTCTGGAACGGGCACATTCATGGGGTCGATCAGGCTCCCCAGATCTTGTGCATTGACGAACAGTTCATGCAATCGTTTCAAGGTGCGCTCCATGTTGACGTCACCACGTGCCAGCCCCGTCCAGTCCTCATGCTGTCCGCCGGCCGCAATGCCCGAACAAGCGACGTTCAAAGCAAGCAGTTCGCGGTAGCCGCCGACCTTCCAGGCCGTCAGGGCCAAGGCGAAGGCCGCAATCTGGACACATCGAGGATCTATCTCCAGTCCAAAAAGGTTTTCGCGAAGCACGGCGTCGGCCGCTTTGGCCTCGCTCAGGTCTTCTTCCTCGATCCGCATCCGCCGCAGCATCTCAAATGCAACCACTAGGAAGTGGCCCGAGCCACAGCATGGGTCGATCACTGTAATCTCGGCGGCTTGCTGGGGCCAGCCGGGGAAAGTTCCGGCCGCCGGCGTGCCGTCGTCGAGCATTCGAAGATAGGTGAACTCATTCACCAACGGACTGTCAGGATGCCGTGCCGCCCACCACGCGCCAAGCGAGTTCTCCAGCAGAAACCGCACCATGTAGTCCTCGGTAAAAAGCTGCGAGTAGGCCGCTAGGTCGAGCTTCTCGATTTTCCTCCCGCTGCCGCTGACCTCCTTTTTCCTTTTAGACTGCCAGAACTGGTACACCCAGCCAAGGCCGTCGTCCGATGTGAAGACGGGACCGGGGATGGTGTTCAGGACAGCCTCGAGCGCTGCCCGGCCCTCTGGCGCAAACTTCACCTGGGTGCTCGGATCGTCTGGCGAAAAAATGCCCGGCAGCATGTTGCCAGCATAGCGGGCCGCGGTTGCCCACCGATCTTGGTCGCCCTCTTCCGCAGCCAACTCCTCGCAGTCCTCTAGAGTCACTGCAACCCCGGTCGGGTGCATGAGGAGGTTATTCTCGGCCAAGAATCGCGCGAACAGCATCCGATGCCATTGCACAAACGCCACCTCTTCTACGAGCAGGTCGAATCCGAGGGACTTGCTGTCGGAACCGAGTTGACGTTCCTTCGCCTGTAAGGCATTGCGAAGCGCTTTTTGCTCCTCTGTGAGGGTCGTAAACGCCTTCGGGCGGTTGATGGCTAGAACGTCTAGGGCGGCGCGCGCGCCTTCTTCTGCCTTTTCGCGTGCCTCGACGACTGCCTTGTCTAACGAACTTCGTAGCGTAGGATCGAGTGATGGCATCTTCTGCTTCTTTCTCTTATAAAATGATCACTGGGTGCTCATCTATCTGCGTCAACAACTCTTCTTTTAATTTACAAATATAGTCTTCCACGCCTTCCTTGCTATCCAGGGTCGCAGGTGTCATTCGAAACGGTACCGCCCTCGGTTCCAGCAGCCGCGCGGCTTCTTCTCTCGCTTGGTCTGTCCGCGTCTTTAGGGCTAGGATTTGGTTTTCCCAGTCCTGGAGCGCAGTATTTTCAAGGCTATCCATGAGCGCCTGATCAGTGCCAAAGTCGAGATCGTAAATCGGTCTTAGCCCGTTCGAATCCAGAATCCTTGTGCCGTCCTCAGGCTTCAACTTCAGCCAGACCTCCGACGCCTCCAGCTCTCCCACTGCACGGTCGCGCTCCTTGCACAGGAGTCGGTGTGCTTCTGAGACCGCCTGTCGCAGCGCAGCCGCCACCTGGTTTACAAGCGGCGGGATGGGATTGGGATCAGTCAGCAGAGTACGCTGGGAGCGAATCGCTTCCAGCTGGGTGTTCAATTCTGTGGCGACGGGCAGATTACGAGCATGGTGCTGGAACCTCTCAAGTCGGCGCCACTCAGGCAGCCGCTCTCGTACGGCCTCGCCAGCCACAGACCAATCCTGATAGTGGGTGATGAGGGTGTCCGCCTGGTCAGCCACTTCGACAATCTGACGGTTGCCGGTCATTCCGTGAAGCTGCCGGATTAGAGTCGTGTCCGGTGGCTCGGGAAGCGGGGCCTTCCCGCCGGCAGCTTTGGCGGCGCTCTCGAGACGCTCCAGGATCACCGGAACAGCCTCAGCTTCCTCCCCACTTTGCGCTGGAAAGCCCATCGCTGATGCGACCCTGCGAACTCCTATTCGCTGAACGACGGACACGATAACGCCCTCAGTGAAAAACTCAGTTACCCCCACTTGTTGTTGGGTCAAGCCCTTGGCAGTAACCGTCTCGCCGCTGCGCGCGGCCCTCAGGACTCCGCCCGCGAGCAACGCCAGGAGGGCGCCGTCAACGGTATCGCGTGACCAGCCGTAAGGAGGATCCGAAAAGTAGCGGCGTACGTCGGACCCCTTTCTGCCTGCGCTCCCAACAAAGCTCCGTACCTCTTGACATACGGGGTGTTTCTCTACGTCAGACGAGAAACCGAGCGCCGACAAGGGGGCAGCACTACCTTCCGCCGCCCTCGTTACTACCCTGCTCCAGGCGGGCTGATCAGCGTCCGAGAATTTCGGAAACAGTCTGGCCAGAGCCGCTTCGACAGCCTTTCTGATGGCTTCAGGGAAGGGCTCACCTGTGATTTCGTTACCGCCTCCCTGGTAGATTCGTGCATGCTTGATGATATTGTCCACAAGGTTGCTGGCGCGAATTCTTTCGAGAGTTATGCGGGACCGCATTGCTTTCCTTGCTTCGAGCCCCGCGCTGGTAAGCGGATCCGCGCGAGTATTCACCGTTTCCTCCGCCGCACGAAATCGACCGACCGTCTGCTTCAGCTCGTCGGCATCCAGTCTCGGCAGGAAGACGAATACGGTGGGATTGTCGACGCCCGATCGCCGCGCATCTTCACGAACAGATCCTTCCGACACTGACCATCCATTCTGTATCCACACAGGGACGCTGCTTCCATCAATTGGCGGCATCTCTGAGCCGAAGTGCATCTCATACTTGCGCGGCGTCTTACTAACTCCCTGCACAAAGGAGAGGTCCTTCAACGCTGTAGCAAGGGCCATTCTCATGGCGGTTTCGCGCTCACTTGCCACACGCACTTCATCCCCCAGAATCCGAGAGAGGCGATTCCGGTAATCCGCATCCCATTCAATACTCTCCGGAGTCTGTAGCCGGTATTCGCCATCGACCAAAATCAGCGTTGCATTGTCCAGTAAGGCCTGGAGAACGTTCGGCACCTTTTGTCGCAGGGGCGCGCTTCCCATCGTAAGATCATCAACCATTAGATCGGCCAGAACATCCGAAGTGGCCCGCACGCCTGTCGCCAAAGGCCCTTCGCTCCGCTCCAGTTTGCCTATCATAAATATCAGAGAGCAAAGACGAGACCTGAGCCTACCGTCCTCAGTGCCATCATTCAATTCCTTTATCCTTGTCGCCATGTCACGTATGAGGAGAGCGTTCTGCTGCATGTCGGTCTCTATTTGCCAATAGATTGCATCCGCCGGCGCGACGGTCCCCAATGGCTCATCCGCAACCTCCCTTACTGTGTCGTGGACGATGCGCAGTTGGGTCCTTAGCTGTCCGGCCCTTCCCCCACTATCGACTGACCGAAGCATCCTCTCCCATAGCCGTCGCCGTACGGGAAGAATCGGGTAGTCGGCTACTCGCTCCTCAACATCTTTGGGCAGGGAGCCAATCTTCGTGCCCGCCAGGTGGCGGTCGATCTCGCCGCTGGACGCATCGAGAACCTTCTTGACGAAAGCCGCCTTATCCGGGGTCTTTCGTAGAACTACCTCCCGCACAACCTTCTCAACGTCTACGTCGGAAAGGGTCACGGGAATCGAGAATCGGCCTTGAAGCTTCGAAAGTTCAGTATTGGCTTGGAGCGCCGACTGCCCGGTCCCAACGAAAAGAAGATGGCTGCCGAACCGAGCCGCGCAGGCCTCAACCACGTTCTGCACCTGGAGGGTCCGTTGCGGGTCGTTCCCAATGAACTGCTGGAGTTCGTCAAAGACGAGCAGTGTTAAGGGCAGTTTACCTGGAGTAGTCGATTGCAGCGAGAGCACGTCGCCGATGGCGCTATACAGTTCAGAATCTGTTATATCTGTGACGATCGGATACTGTTCGCGAAGTAAATTGCGGACATCGAGCCGACTGGCAGCCAAGTCTGGGATTACTTGCAGCAAGGATTCAGCCAGGACGGGGGAGACGTACATGTTGCGGAGTTCGGCGTTGAGAGTCTTGCTCTGTGATTCCACTACGGCCTCTATAGCGTCGTACCAGCCGTTTTGCTTCAGCCACAGGACCAGCCGGGCCGCAGGGTATTGCTCCGGCAACTCGGCGCTCTTGAAGAGGACAGCCAGGAGGGCCAATCTGACCGCGCCGGCGCCTGCCCCCAGCGTACCTGCCGCGGACCATAGGCCGCCTTCCCGTCTACCCTGACTCGACAACTCGACAAAATTAGCGTTGATATCTGAGGGCAATGTGACCAGAGAACGCGCTCGAACGCCATCAGGAAACTCCACATCGCGCCAAAGGTACTCAAGGACTCGGACTAAGTGGCTCTTTCCGCTGCCGTAGAAACCGCTCACCCAAACGGCCTGTTGCTGGGGCTGTGAGATATTTGTGAGAAAAGCCGAGAGTATCCGATCTAACCCCTGTTGGTACTCTCCTTCACAAACGAATGACTCCAGCTCGTACCGCAGGACGGCCCATTCCTGCTCCGACTGGGGCTGGATGACCTTCGTAACGCCGTCGTTGGGAATCTTGGTAGTCAGGGGGTCTCTGGAGAGAATCTCACGGATTTTCATGTCTGACATGAGCTACTCTCCCTCATACCGGCACAGCGTGGTAGTTCCAGCCGTCACGGGCATTCAGCAATCGCCAATTGGAGCCGTCACGCTGTCCTGGGAAGAACGCAAGCAGACGGCCGGGTATCTCGGAATCAACCTTCGCGATGAGTTCGGCAACTCGTGTGAGACCGAATAGGGATGCCAGACCAAGCAGGGCCACGACTGTATTCTCATCGACGTCTGGCTGAATCAAAACCTGTCGTATCCGATCCGCAACAAAGTCTGAGAAATCAACGAGCGCCATTTCCATGTCTTCCGGTTGCTCGAAATAGGCATCCTTATACTCGTGGTTCGTCATCCACTCTGCGAATGTGTCGGTGACGTCCACTAACTTCCACATGTGGCCGGCATCGGTCGTCGCGGTCTGAAACTCACCGATTCGTAGCCGCAGGCGACGCTCTTGGCTGGGGTCGTACCTGGCGAACCAAACTCTCTGTGCCCCGGCAAGCCTATCGTCCCACGGGAGCATCACATATCGTTCGTACCGTCTAAGGAGGTTCTCAATCTCGCTCATGATGCGGGTTCTCCTTGGTCGCGCATGAGATGTCGGAAGCTCACCTCCACAACGTCGCCAGATGCTCGGTATTCGATCCAGCCCTGACGGGAGGCAACAATCGCTAACTCTTTGAGTTCATGAATTGGTGCGTCAAGCATGGCAGTCCACAGAGTCATGAAGAGCGCTTGGCCGCGCTTGCCACAGAGGTCTCCCAAAAGGAGGGCGTAAGCAAGCGAGGTTGCACAAGCCTGAGGTTTAGCTCTCCTCCTTGTTCGCCGTCCAGACAATAGCCCTGCCTTCTCCCAGGAAGACGATACGTTTCGCCCGAGGCGTTCCCGAGAGCTTGCAACAAACTTGCCCGGGAATTGATGCTCGGCCTCCTCAGCTAATTCGTGGGTCCTTACTGGTGTGCCGGTGGGCAGACGCAGGACGAACGGCGTAATGGCCCGCAGGATTGGGTCCCGGGCGGTTGAACACAATAAGGAAATCATCGGCTGTGCGTTGACATCGGCATCCCACAAATCGTCGAGAGCTCTAAAGACTAGCAGGTCGGGATCGAGTGCATACAATTCGCGAAGCCGCTCAAACGTGATGCGTCGTGCACTAGCCGTTGGCTTGCCCAAAAGGTTCTGATCAACGATGGCAACCTTGTAGTTGTCTTCGGTTGCAGGCGCGGGCGGTCGGGCCAAGAGCGCGCGCAACTCCTCCAGCTTCAGAGTGCTGCTAAGGTGAGTGCCGGTCGGATCGATTCGGAGCCCGAAGGCCGCAGCAGATCGAGGGACCCGTGAATCGCTGGTCATCATACTCTTCAGTATACCCCAGGACAACCGTGAACTCTGAATTTTTCGACCAAAAACGCTTGTTTAACAGACATGATGCGAGAGACTCGCGACTTTCAGGCGGGACCTACCCTGCCAATGCATTATTCTCGCCCTGTGGCATCAGAAATCCTCCGGCAATTTGCCCTTTCGACCGTTTTCGTGTACTTTTGCAGGAGATAAAGCCTATTTTCTCCTGCAAAAGGAAATGGACCATGACAATCCGACATGTATTGAGCTTCGGCGGAGGTGTAAACAGCGCAGCCCTTATGGTCGTTTTACTCCAAGAAGGGCTGCCTTTTGATGAAGCGGTGTTCGCAGATACGGGGGGAGAGGTTCCCGAGACTTACCAGTACCTGGAGACAGCAAGGAAATTCTTGACCGATCATGAAGTGCCGCTTACCGTCGTGTCCAAGCGGGGACGTACACTCTATGAAACTTCGTGGGACCGTCGCGTATTTCCGTCAGCTATCTGGCGCTGGTCAACCAGAGATTACAAGATCACACCGATCCACCGGCATTACAGGTCGCTTGAAGCCCACATCAACCAATACCTAGCCATTGCCTGGGATGAAGTCCACAGAATGAAGGACAGCCGGGTCGACTACGTGACGAACCTGTACCCCCTGATTGATCGAAGGCTCACAAGGGCAGACTGTGTAGCCATCATCCAGGAGGCCGGACTGCCCCTCCCGCAGAGAAGCTCGTGTTTTTTCTGCCCGTTCAACTCTGCTGAACGGTGGCGTTGGCTCTACGAGACCCACCCCGATCTCTACGACAAAGCGATCGCGCTGGAAGAGCGCTCGAAGCACTTTCCCTCTCAGCGGCTCACAGATCAAGCCTTTCGCGAGAGAACCGATATCTCTCTCCGTTCCCTCGCTGAGATATTCGCCGACGGGCGTCCAATACCGGCTCTGCCTGCCGTCGAGCAACAACCATGTGGAGCCGAGTGTGGGACTTGAGTGAGAGTCCGCCCTTTAGGAGTCAGACTCGTAGGGCCGCTGATTCCTTGAGTACTTCATGGCTATTGCCCACGAAGGCAGGCCCCGGGTACGCTACCTGTTCCAGCGGCAAAGTCTGGAAATCGCTGTGGACAGTGTCTATTTCGGATCTCGACCGCCCGCGTTTGCCTGACAGAGTAGTGCTAGGAAAAGGTCATGACGGCTTCGTAGCCAGAGTTCACCACCCCTTTAGCTTTCTCCGACGTAGTCGTTTTCGGCTTGCGCAACGCTACTTCCTGGCCCCCCGTAGAGATCGAGCGCGTCCGGGACCGCCCAGCCCACTCTTGTCGGCCTTTCGTCGATAGTTGCCCGCGCCTGCCGTTCCGGTGTCATCCTGCTCACACTAAACAACCCCACCCGACCCGCGCCTCCCTGACGACTAGGCAATGGCGACGCGCCCCCTCAGCCGGCCACAACCACCCCCGGGCATGAACCGGCCGATTGCCGCCAATCCCCTCAATCCACATCTCCCATTAATCACGGAAACAACTACATATGACCATGCCTCCGGCCATAACCACAACATACAGGATGCGATTTGCCATATCCTGAAACACGCAGTATAATACCTTAGAACATATATTCGTGAGCCTCGCGCAGCGTCTCGTCGCCTCTCCCACGAGCGACCACTGCCCACTTGCCCGGCGGGACCGCCGCGGCATGAGGCAAGGCAAGAACGTCAGCGAGCCTCCACTTTCCATGTCGCCGCAACGTTGCGGCCATCACACTACGAGACTGAGAATATGCCCAAGACACCTTGCAAAGGCGTCAAAAAAGATGGAACCCCTTGCCGGGGAAATGGCCTGCCCGACTTCGACGGCTACTGCATCGCCCACGCCCCCGCCGACAAAACGCGCGCATGGCGCACGCGCGGCGGCAAGAACTCCTCCACCGCCGCCAGGGCCGACAAACGCATCCCCGAACGACTGCGGGGGGCCATCGAAGCGCTCGAACAAGGCCTCCTCGATGTGCGCGCGGGTAATCTCGACCCCGCCGCCTACTCCGCAATGTGCCGCGGCGTTAAAGCAATGGCCGACCTCTACCGGCTCGCCGATGAAGAAATGGAACTGATCCGCAACGAGGAAACCGAAGCCACCGCCATCGAAGTCGTCGGCGACCACGGCGACCCCGCCATCCTCAACGCCGCCGCCCAAATCGCCGCCCAGCAAAACCAGTACAGGATCGAATCGCTCATCGACCAGGGCCTGGCTACGCTCGAACAATCGCAGGATAACGACCAACCCGCCCAACCGGTCCTCACAGACAAAGGCAGACGGCGCTTCGGCTACCAGCGCCTGACCAACTACACACAAGAGGACCTCGACAACCTGAAATACCTGTTAATGGAAAGGGGTATAAATGGGCGTCAAATTCCCGACCTGCGAGACGCTCTGGCCAAAATGCGCGCCGCCATGGAAGAAGCCTTGGCCGACCTCGCCCGCAACCCCGCACCGCCCCTCGATTCCCTGACCGGCCAGCCCCTCAGCCAGCTGCCGGCCGGCGTCAAAACCGGCCCGCTGCCACCCGCCAACCCCGACAGCGCCGAGCAGGCCGCAAAAATCCTCGAGGATCAACTCCAGCAGACGAAAATGCTTACCCGTGAATTCAAGGAGCTTTATGAAGACGAACTGGTTGACGATACATTGGACCGGCTAACCGCAAACTCGCGCTGACTTGACCGCATCACCCCTCTTCTCCCCATCGCGGGACGAGCTAAATTTCAAATAAATATTATATCATTTTATCAGCATCTTGCACTTACGTAGCGCCCATGTTTCTGCCGCCATCCCTTTGGAAAATTTTTCCTGCCAAACGCTCGTGAACGCTCGTAAACGCTCGTCCAACTCTCGTACGAGCGTTTACGAGTTAACTCGTACCTCAACCCCCCCCTTCTGACCCCCTCCACCCCCAATGCCGGCAGTTCCCGGCCCTTCCCGCATCTGGCCGGCGCCGGCTCCATCCCACTGAACGCACGGCCCCTGCCCCACACAGAAATCGCAGTCCGAACAACTGTCCGCGCCCTCCTGCCTCGGCGCCGCCTGCTGGCGAACGTCAGCCACATCACCGAGCCCGACACCTCCCTACCGCCTGCCGCCATTACCCAGCCCCACGCGCTCTACACCGTCGCCGGCCCGGGCCGCGCCTTCGACACCGTCGCCGCACTCCCTAAAGGGACACAGCCACACATCTAGGGTACTGTTCCGAACGAGAGCCGGTTCCTGGTCCGGTTGCACGGGCACAGCTCGCTGGTCTGGATCGCCCGCAATCTGCTGAAGACCACCGGCGGCTCTCTCGCAGGGACCCCCAGGCCGAACCGAAGGGTAGCTAGCTGGCAGCTGTCGCCGCCGCCAGCCTTTCATGCTGACCGACCATCATCGACCGCTTCCCAAACAGAGCATGTGTAGCAAATCAAAGGTCCCGCTGTTATCAGCGGGACCTTTCTGTATCAGGTCATTTTCATCGAATCGGGCCAAAACGTCGTGAGACTGCCCGAATCAGGTAGGGGGCCCCTTGTGGACGCCCTTCATGTGCTACTCATCTTCTTTCGCTTCAGAAAACCTCTTCCAGGACGATACTGAAACCCCGCAGCGTGGGTGAACGCAAACTCTGTTCTGCTCCGTAGATACCCCCCACCTCAAATCGGCCCCTCACTCGCCGCAGAAGCAAGATCGTACTGGCGTCAGGGTCCACGATCCAGTACTCTCGCACGCCGTACCGGGCGTAGAGGTCGAGCTTTATCGTTCCGTCACGTTCGGCTGTGACCGGGGAAAGGATTTCAACTGCAAGGTCCGGTGCGCCCTGGACATTATCCGCCGTGAGGATGCTCGCACGTGCACTGGAAACGAATAACAGGTCCGGCCGCACCACGTCGGTTTCCGAAAGTACGACATCGAAGGGCGAACAGTAGATTCTCCCCAGGTTGCGCCCGTATATGAAGGCACCCAACCGCAGGAAAAGACGCCCCAGGATGTACTGGTGTATCTCTCTAGGCGATGGAGACGTAACCAGCTTGCCGTCGAGAAGCTCGTACCGTTCGTCGTCCGCCGTCTTCAGGTAGTCGGCGTATGTGAGTTTGGTCTGTAAGTCTAGCATCGTGGTCCCGCCTGCAAAACAGGGAGCGAGTGCACAGAGCACCTGATCTGTGCCAAACGTAGCAAGAATGAAGGATATGGGGGAATGGGGCAGATCTGGCCCACGCAGGCTGCGCACCACAAGTCTGCGGCTCCAGCCTGAGTTCGCCCTGATCCTGCCTGGCCGGACCCTGCCTGTCGAAAGAGGATCAAAGTAGCCCCTCGTCGGCATCGTCCGCAGCACCGAACCAGTCCGCCGGCATAGGCTCCAGGATGTCGCCCCGGATTCGGATATTGTCTCGGTTGCGGCCGAATGCCATTCTCATCTTCTTCCGGTACGGCAACAGCCGCGAAACCGGACGACCGTACTTGGTGATGACAATCTCTTCACCGCTTTCAGCCACCTCATCCATTAGCTCAAGAAACCTGGCCCTGAACTCGGATGCCGTGATGATGCGAGGGCCTGTCGCTGCACTGCTGTCTGTTGACACTGTACGCTCCTTCCGTTGCCTATTGGCCAAAGCCCCGGCCTGTCACGGCGTCCCACTCCACATCGATCGGTTCGTCAAGGTCCCCATGAATCTGCACAATGTCGCGGTTGCGACCAAATGGATTCCGCGGCGCCTCCCGGTACGGCAACAGCCGCCATAGCGGTTGGCCGTTCTTCGTGATTACGATCTCCTCACCACGCTCAGCCACTTCATCCATCAACTTGAGACACTTAACCTCAAACTCGGACGCTTCGACAGTGCGAGGCCCTTTCTCTTCATTGCCAATGGTCGGCATGATTCGCGCCTCCAGTCGTCTGGTGGCAACAAGTATAACATATTTATGATGACAGTTGCGACTAGGGCGCGTTGACGTTTGTCTGAACAACGACTTCCGGGTGCAAATTGCAGCTGATCATCGAAGGGCGGCGCAGCTGCGCAAAGAAAAACCGCTACGCCTTTGGTGTTCTCCGCGTCCCTCCGCGGACAAAAAGGTGTTCTTCGCGACCCTTCGCGTGACTTCGCGGATCAATTGGTTTTGATTATCACAACATTCAAGCGAGAAGAATCCCTATCAGGCCTGCCGGCTTTCCGTTCTTTCTGAATTTTGAGCGGCCCTCGCCAATTGTCAACGAGACCTAGCAAGCAATCAGACCGACGCGGCCTCGCCAACGAATACGGGACCATGAATTCCGGGCCAAGACGAATGTCGTCAGCGCAGAGGGACAGCAACCTTCCTGAGGGTCACAGAGCGTTCTCCACCGCCGGCTTTACCCCATCCTAAGGAACTCTTTTGGCGTCAGACATCTGCCACTGTTGAAGAAGACGGAAACGATCGCGTGGAGTGACGTGCGGGGCAGACGCAAATCGAATAGAGAGCATATACCGGGTCACCGGAAACGGCGAACGCCGTACTGATCGAAGATCGCTTCTCTTTACACAAGTACCAGGCTGCCAGACAGCGCCTGCGCAATCAGCATCCTGCCGAAGGGATCGCGATGAGGACCTGACAACGACCCCGCAAGTGATGCATGATCTACCGATATCGCCTATTCCTCAAAGCCCTGGTCTGCAATTGCGCCGCCAAAGTCGAGCGCGACTGCCGCTGCCTCCGGGAGCTTGCCAAGCCGATATTTCGTCGTGGTCTCCCAAGCTGACGCCGCGCTTATGAGCACGCTGTTTGCTTCATCTCCAATAGCCCGACGCGCGGGCAACCACAAACTTCCGCTTTCGGCAAGCCACCACAGATCGCCTGCCTGTCGAGCAAGAGCCGCACTGCTCACGCCTCCCACGCTGACAACTCATCCTCAGGCAGAGGGTCAAAGAAGCTGTCACTGACGGCAATACGGTCCTTCCATGCGCCGAATTGACGTTTCCCGCGCGGCTGAAAGTCTACGAGACGCGCCACCGGTTTGCCATTACGGGTTATGACAACTTCTTCACCGGCCTCTACTTGCGTCAGCAGAAGCGGCAGTTGGGTCTGTGCTTCTTGCACATTCACTTCTTGCATAGTCGGCCCACCAGAATATGTGTCCAGATAGAGACTCTGTAATGCAGTGCTTAATGTGTATATGGAATACAAACTCCCGTGTCAATACCTGGACCCCGACCTAGGGCGACCGCACTGAGACGCTTCGAATACAGGACTTCAGCGTCACCTGTGCCAGCGCCAATACCACCCCCTACCCCCGCAACGCCTTCACCACGCCATACGCCCCTCCCGAAAACGCCGCCAACGCGCGCCCGCGGCTGAAAAAAGGCGCCGGCGTCGGCATGCATGCGCCCGCGTCCAGGTCTTCAATGGCGGCCAGGCTTCGTTGCAAACCGACTTCGATCATCTGTCGGCCGCCCTCGTCGCTCAGGTCCAACCCGCCGCAGGCAAAGACCACGACCAGGAGGCCCGCCAGCGCGCTCTCGCGGTAGAGGCGCCAGCACTCTTCGAACGTGAACCCCTCCACCCCCATTTCACCGATGATTCCGGTATACTCTTCCAGCACTTCCCGCTCGATCTGGCGGCGCACCTCGGTCGTCACACTGCTCCCCAGGAAAATGGCTACATCGTACAGGGGACTGTTGATTCCACTTATCTGCCAGTCGATCATTGCCACATCGTCCGCAGCGTCGGCCGCGAAGAACATATTGTCCAGCCGGAAGTCGCCGTGGCTGAAGGTCTTGGGTCCGGCTGCGGCACGCTCGATATGGTCCGCGATGCGCGAACAGTAGGTCTCGGCCACGCGGCGCACATCGTCTGAGAAAAAACTGCCGAATTTTTCGAGCGCCGGCGCAAGGTTCGCCAGATAGACGAGTTGCACCAACACTCCGCGCTTCGGCGCCAGGAAGTCGTGGTAGCCGTTCAAGGGCGGCTGATCGGTCTTGTTCCAAAAGGTCCCGTGCAGCTTGGCGATCGTACGGATGGCGCGTCTGGTCTGTTCCGCGCTGGCGCCGTCGAAATGACTCACCGTATGCATGCCCCCCAAATCCTCCAGCAGGAGCACAAAGCGATCGCTCCTGGCTTCAAAATCACCGTAGAGCAGAGCCGGCGACCGCACCCGAGCCACGGGCGCGACCAGCCGGTAGAAGTCGTATTCCCTTTTGTGTAACCCCAGGCGTTTGCTCAGGCGCCGGTTCTTTGCGTGCGGACTGGGTAGCTTGACGATAACCGTTTCCGGCGCGGCGGAATTCCACTCAGCCGCCGGAAGTCCCGGATCGGTGACATCCGGCGCCTTCGGCTCGTCATAGCTGAGATGGCAGCGGATCAACGCGCCCAGGAAGCCGACGCCGACACCGATCTCTTCAAGAACGATCTCCTTGACAGGAGGAAGATCAGACGCGCCGCCCGCGGTCAATGCCTGTTGTATCCACTGGGCGGTAACTTCCTCCGCATCCCTGGGAATTGGCGGTCTGGTCATAGCACTGATTCGCCTCTGACTTCAGCGCAGGCCGGACATGCGCGGTCGGTCAACGTGTCGCCCTATCTGCGAGGTTGTTAGAAATTCTATACTATCTGCGCAGCGCAATGGCTGCAGAGGGGAACCTTTTTCATCTGGCGCCACCCTCTCAGCATCACCCACCGCCTATAAACAGCCCAAATGGTCGAAATGGACAGCTATCGTTGGCCCTGGCGCGCCGCGCCAAAAAAAGACGAGGCCGTTCCCCGCTCCGTGCGTTCATACTCATCATCAATCGGCAGGTTCGGACGCGCCAGCGCCGCCGTCGAAAGCGCATCGCAGCGCTCATTTTCCGCGTCGCCCGCATGACCCTTCACCCACTGGTAACGCATCTCGTGCCCGTCACACAGCTCCAGCAGCCGTGTCCACAGGTCCGGATTAACCGCCGGCTCGCCCTTCCTGTTGCGCCGCCAGCCATTTTCTCGCCACCTGCGCGCCCAGCCCTTCGTCAGCGCATCCAGAACATATTTCGAGTCGCTGTAGAGCGTGACTTTGCACTTCCCTTTCAAAGCCTCCAGCCCCTTAATCACCGCCAGCAACTCCATCCGGTTGTTCGTCGTCCTCCGATACCCGCCGCACAGCTCCTTGCGGTGTTCGCCGTAGAGAAGCACAACCCCAAAACCACCCGGCCCCGGATTCCCGCTGCACGCGCCGTCCGTATACAGCATCACCTCTTTCATTTGCGACGTCCACCCATCCATTCCACCTCTATCCGTTACCATGCATCCATAGTCAATTCCCGACCCGAAACGAGACCAGCGCCGCTTTCGAGCGCCGTTCACTAAGAACGAAACGACTCAGCCACAACTGATTCGCAAACCTGTCCGAGGCGAGCGAAAGCGATTTTCACTAACCACTAACCACTGATCACTGACCACTGCAGTTGTGCGGTCGGGCCTTCGGCCCTCCCTTGTGCAGGGGCTGCGCCCCCGCAACGCCCCCCTACAAAACCATCCCTCACCCACCGTGTGCATTCTTAGCAACGTGTCGGCTTGCGAGCATGGCTGCGCCTGTATACCAGTCGCGTCACCAAGAGCCTGCACGGTTCCAAGGATGACTGGCTGGTCAACTGCTGTGGCTTTGTAGTTACTTGAAAACTGGAAACTGACTACCAGGAACCCCCGTTCAATCCCCCTAGTGGCCGTGTTCGTGCTCATCGTGCAGGTGGAAATAGACAATATCCAGCCCCGCCACGTCCGTGATCGTGGCGTCAGTGTGATACACAATGTGAAGATGGCCCGTCCCGCAATCGCCGAACTCGTCACAAGTGAGACGTCCAATGATGCCGTCGAAATCGGCCGTGCCCCTCAACGCCTCCCGCAACCGCGCCCGGTCAATGTACAGCGTATCCCCATCGGCAACCGCAACCTCCTCAATCGCGCGCAGCAGCATCGTGGTGGCGTCATACGCGTGAACCATGTAAACCGACCCCGGTGCCTCATTGTACTGCTCCAGATAGGCCGCCGCCACGTCGCCTCCACTCTTCCCCGTCGCCTCGTTGACGCTGTCTCCAAAGTCCAGCTCCGGGCTGGCCAGATACATCCCTTCCGATTCCGGTATCGCCAAAAACTCGAAATCCACCATCGCAGCGCCGCCGATAAGCGTCACCCCCGTCAGTCCCGCCACCTGGTCGACCTGCCGGACTATCTGCCCGCCCTCGTCAGGGAAAAGCGGCAGAAACAGACCATCCGGACCCGTCGCCGCAACCTCGGTCAAAACAGGGATCATGTCCGTATCACCCTTACTGACCGTCGCCAAAGTGACCGTGCCCCCCGCATGCGCAAACGCAACCGTGAACGCATTGGCCAGGCCCGAAGTGTAAGGATCGCCGTCATGAATGACCGCCATCTCGCGCAAACCCAGGTCGTGGTAGGCAAACTCCGCCACCGCCTCAGCCTCATATAGGTCATTGTTGGAAGTACGGTAATAGCCAGGATAATAGTCAGCCCCCGCATTGCCCCGCAGGTCCGATGTCAGCGAAGGCGCCGTATTCGTCGCCGAAATCAACACCAGCCCCGCCTCGCTCAGAATCGGCGACGCTTTCACCGCCGCCGCCGAGCAGGAAGTGCCGATCACGCCCACCACCCGCCGGTCGCCCACCACCGTCTGCGCCGCCGCCGCGCCGCCCTCCGGCGTGCACAGCGAGTCCAGACCCGCGCCCATCGACACATTGTGCCCCTTGATCGGCCCGTAATCGGCCACCGCCAGCGCCACCGCCCGCTGCGTCGAAGACCCAAGCTCGCCGATGCTCGAAAGCACCGCCGCCGAACGGATCTGGATATCCTCACCCGGGCCCACCACAACCGTTCCCAGCGGGCTCACCACCATATTCTCAGGGATGCACGCACCGCTCAGAAGAAGCGCAAGCACCAAAATTGGCCAGCGCAACAGCGCACTGCGAAAACGGTCGAACTTCCTCATATCTTCACTCCTTGGTCTGAATGGATTTCAGTTGGCCAACGTACTCACGGCGCATAGCGGTACACAACCGGCAGCGCTTCAACGTCGGTCATCGTCGAATCAGTATGCTGCGATATCTGGATGCGGCCTGTGCCGCAGTCGCCGAACTCGTCACACGAAATGGTGCCGATAATGCCGCTGAAACCGCTCGTACCGCCCACCGCCTCCCGCAACCTGGCCCGGTCGATGTAGAGCGCATCGCCTTCAACAACCGCGACCTCCTCGATCGCACGCAGCAGAATCGTGGTCGCGTCGTACGCATGGGACAAATAGGCCGACGTCGAATGCGCATTGTACCTCTCCAGGTAGGCGGCGTTCAGCTCATCGCCGCTCCTGCCCGTCGCTCCGTTCACATTGCTGCCAAAGTCCAGCTCCGGCCCCGCAAAATAGAAACCCTCCGACGCCGGCAACTCCAAAAAGTCAGATACCAGCAAGCCGCCGCCGCCAATGCGCGTCAACCCCTCCAGGCCGTCCACCTCGCTGCTCTGACGCAAAATGTACTCCGCCTCCTCCGGAAAAATCGGCAAGAACAGACCTTCCGGGCGCCCAGCCGCAATCTCAGTAAGAACCGCCAGCATGTCCGTGTCGCCCTTGTTCACCATAGCCACCGCCACCGTGCCGCCCAACTGTTCAAACGCCTTCGAAAAAGCCGCCGTCAGGCCCGACGAATACGGGTCGCCGTCATGGATCGCCGCCATGCTGCGCAGGCCCAGTTCGTTGTATATAAAATCGGCCACCGCCTCCGCCTGGTAAAGATCGTTGCTGGCAACGCGATGGTAGCCGGCATGGTAGTTGGACCCCGCATTGCCCCGCAGGTCGGATGTCAGCGACGGCGAAGTCGTCGACGGCGCCACCATCACCAGGCCCGCCTCGCTCAGGATCGGAGCAGCAGCAGCCGCCGCCACCGAACAGGCCGTGCCGATAACCCCCACCACGCGCCCGTCGCCAACTGCCGTCCCAGCCGCCGCCGCGCCCCCCGCCGCACTGCACAGCGAGTCCAGACCCGCACCCATGCTCACAGCATGTCCCTTGATCGGCCCATAGTCGGCGACCGCCATCGCCACGCCCCGCTGGCTGGGCACACCCAACTCGCCCGCCCGCGTCAGCGCCCCCAGCGCCCGAATCTGAATCTCCTCGCCCCCGCCCACCACCACCGTTCCCAGCGCGGGCGCTTCATAATCCACCGGCACACACCCGCCGGCCAGGATCAGCAGCGCAATCAGGCTGAACCAATGCAGACATACAGGACGGAATCGGCGTTTCGTCGTCATGGTATCTTACTCCTTGGTCTGGCTAACCATCGCACATTCCTCGACGATCGCGACGGTGTCTGCCGCCGGGCGCCGTTCAATACTCTATCGTCGCGTCATTTGCGCACGTCTCGTCAACGCGCCGCCGCCTCAACTGATCGCTTCATACACAATCGGCTCACGCCCGTCAACAGGAACGCGCCAAAAAAACCCGATCTGCAGCGTTCGCATACCGGACTACTCAAGTCGCAGGTTCGAGTATTCAGTTTTCCTGAAAGGTGTTATCGCAAACGTCTGAGCAACCATAATGGACCCGTTTTGGTCAATCTAGTCTTCTTCTGCGCGGACTGCCAACAGGTTAAGGAGGCTGAGGTCTTTCCGACCGGGCCAATCGAGGCAGCATTTCCCGTCGGATAGGGGGACCAGGGGCCGCGCGTGGCTGGTATGACTGTTACTTCGCTGGGGCTATCTGTTCGCTGGTGTCAACCGGGCAAAAGAGGTTGCAATTCGGTCTCCCGATCCGTCAAATCGACAGCCGGAAACCTGCATGAAATCAGGGTTAGGCCTTTGGGGGGCCCTCCTTAACCGAGGACTGTATCGAGGCAAATGTTCTCTGAAGCTCATCTTCGGCCCAGCGAATCAACTCCATTGCTCGCACCACGGCTTCCAACTGCTCCTCGTCCATCAGATCCGCCAATAAATCGATTCGCTCCCGCCCAATCCGCCAGAACCGTTGTATCGCCTTTTCGCCCGCGTCCGTCAATTTGCAAACGACGACCCGCCGGTCACTTGGGTCGGAAACTCTGTCCACCAATTCCTTTTCTACCAGGCGGTCAATAACCGTAGTCGTCGCCGAAAGCGCTCGACCCAAAGATAGCGCGATGTTGCCCATCCGCAGCGGGCCCACCTGTTCAAGCAAAACCAACGTCTTGATCTGGGGAATGGTCATATCCAACCCTTCCCACTCGTCAAGGCGGCCGGTATGCAACTGGCGGTTCAGATATTCCGCTAACTCCGCAAACTGGTCTGTCAACTCCTGCCTGCGATCGTCTCCCACGAAACTTTCACTCCAATTTCAGCTATTTTTTCGCGGCGCACAACTACCCGATCCCGCAGTGTCTGGTGGAGCTAAAGGGACTTGAACCCTTGACCTCTACAATGCCATTGTAGCGCTCTCCCAACTGAGCTATAGCCCCAATACATAATTCTGCCCGCCGCCGCCCGGCCCCCCTGTCAGATAACCTCCCCGCCTGCCGTGTGGAGCTGAGGGGACTCGAACCCCTGGCCTCTACAGTGCGATTGTAGCGCTCTCCCAACTGAGCTACAGCCCCGAAACCGCTGGCTTCCCACCAAGCTACCTCTGTGACAAGCCCTCCAACGCAGAAGAACCAATTTACCAAAAAAACGTCCCAACCGTCAAATCGCCGAAATCGCAGGAAAACCCACCAACCTGCCTCCCATCTGGTGGAGCTAAAGGGACTTGAACCCTTGACCTCTACAATGCCATTGTAGCGCTCTCCCAACTGAGCTATAGCCCCAATCTATATCGCCCACGCCCACAGCGCGCCGGCAACACCATCACGATATAGCTATCCCGCCCGAATGTCAAATAAAAAGCCCTCAAGGCTACACCCCAAACAAACCCCCACTGCAACCCTCCCACCACAACCTACCCATCCAACCCACGACAAAAAGCTGCAAAAGCTGTCCTCCGTGGACAAAAAGGTGTAGCCGTTGCAGTTGCCGTTCTCCGTGGTCCTCCGTGGCCCTCCGTGGATAGAGGTTTTGCAGTTGCCGTTCTCCGCGCCCCTCCGCGTCCTCCGCGGACAAAAGGTTTTGCAGTTGCCGTTCTCCGTGGTCCTCCGTGGCCCTCCAAGGTTTTGTAGTTGCAGTTGCTGTTCTCCGCGCCCCTCCGCGTCCTCCGCGGACAAAAGGTTTTGCAGTTGCCGTTCTCCGTGGTTCCCCACAGAAAAACCACCCAAAAAAACCTCAAAAAGCCCCAATTTCAGTCACCGCACCCCCGCACAAAACAAAACCCCGCCCCAACCACACACTTAACTCAAATCAGCCCTTCCCAAACTTTCACCTACGCCAAGATCATGTTGTATCATGGAGAGCCTATGCTGAAAAATATAACTTCTGTACAAGTCGAGAGAAAGAGAGCCGCAATGCAAACGGCCAAACGCATCTTTATAAATCTGCCGGTCAGCGATCTCAACAATTCGGTAGATTTTTTCACCAAGCTTGGATTCGCCTTCGATGACCAATTCACCGGCGACCATGCCTCCTGTATGATCATCGGCGACAACATGTTCGCGATGCTGCTGAAAGAAGAATACTTCCAAAAATTCATCCCCGGCAAAGAAATCGCCGACAGCACCCAATGCGCAGAAGTCGTCGTCGCCCTCTCCGTAGACTGCCGCAAAGACGTCGACAGAACTATCGCCAAAGCCCTCGCCGCCGGCGGCCGCGAATGCCGAGACGCCACCGACGCCGGCTGGATGTATGGCCGCGCCTTCCAGGACCTGGACGGCCACGTCTGGGAAATCTTCTCCGTCGATGCCAAACGGATGGAGAAAACAATGAACGGCCACAAAGCATAAACCGCGTGCCGTGCATTCTGCGCCCAAGGCCGGGCGTGTAACTCCACACAACTGACGTGTATCTACATACAAAAGAAAACAAGGAAAGAGCGATGGTTACCGCCCAACAGGCCTTCTTCAATCTGCCCGTTCACGACCTCAACCGCTCCAAAAAATTCTTCGCCGCGATCGGGTTCGCTTTCCATCCCCAGTACACCAGCGAACTTGCCGCCTGTCTGATCATCCGCGAAAATACCTTCGTCATGCTCGTCACAGAAGACTTCTTCAAAAGCGGACTCCCCGGCAAGCAGATCGTTGACAGCGCCGAAAACGTCGAATCAATCGTCGCCCTTTCCCTCGACAGCCGCGCCGAAGTCGACCGCAGAACCGACCTCGCCCTCGCCGCCGGAGCCAGCGCCGTCAGCGAACCGAACGATAGCGGCTTCATCTACAGCCGCAACTTCCAGGATCTCGACGGCCACGTCTGGGTCTTCAACTTCCTGGACTTCGAAAGCGCCGCCGCCGCGCAGGGATGAACCGGCCCACGCGCTCCATTGAAATACAGCACAAACCAGCAAGGAGAAAAGAATGACACTCAGCATCTATCTCAACTTCAACGGCAACTGCCGCCAAGCCTTCGAATTCTACCGCTCCGCCTTCGGCGGCGACTATATCACCATCTCCACCTTCGGCGAAGGCCCGGACGACATGGGCATGCCCGAGGATGAGCTCGATCGCATCATGCACGTCAGCCTGCCCATCGGCGACAGCGTCCTCATGGGCAGCGACACCTCCGCCGCCTTCGGCCCGCCCCACCAGGCCGGCAACAACTTCTCCGTCTCCTGCCACCCCAAATCCCGTGAAGAGACCGAACGCCTTTTTGCCGCCATCTCCGCAGGCGGCACCGTCACCATGCCCCTCGACGACATGTTCTGGGGCTCCTACTTCGGCGCCTGCGTCGACAAATTCGGCATTCCCTGGCAGTTCAACCACGACATCCAGCACGAATAACCCCCGCGCCCGTCGCCGGCCCAATCCCCCACCCACCCGCCAACGGGCAACAATAGCGCCAATAAAAAAAGAGCCCTGCACGCCAGCGTGCAGGGCTCTCTGTTGGCAACACCAACCCCGGTCCTCACCCAAAGGCAATCCGCAGAAAAGTCCTCTTCGTCCGCTCCGCGAATACCATACTCTCATGCACACAGTCAGGCGATAACAGGAACCCCCGATTCGCCGCCAACAAGTGCGACTCTCCGAACTGGTCCCTGATATGCTCCAGGTCCCCATCGCTCTTCGGCTCGCCCTCAAACTCGCCCGGATAAACGATACAACCGGGTATGCTCGCAGTAACGATCACCGCCATCCTGTCAACCGGCCTTCTCTTAGCGGAGGGTCCCCGCGCCGGCTCCTGATGCCACCACCACGTATCCTTGGGCGAAAGTCGACCCTCGACGTGCGCCCCCGGCCGCCGTTGCGACATCCGCGGCTCGACAATCTTCTCATCAACCGTCAAGTATGCCTCAGACGTCTGCACATCCGCCGCATCGACAAGCGTGGCAACAACATCCACATAGTCCTCGAATCCCGCCTCCATCACCGGCGCACTCGGGTCAAACACATGCATACGGCACTGCCGTCCCTTCCACGCCGGCATCACCACTTCGCCAAGATCCTGAAAACTGCTCCGTAGAATCATCTCTGAAAGCTCCTTTGGTCCCAAGAATGATCCCCCACATAAGACGCACAAGGAAGAGATCGATCAACAAGCCGCACCGTCGTTCCTCATGTTGCCGTCGTTTCTCATATTATTGTGCGCCAGCTTCTGCCGCTGCAAAAGCTCCTGACTCCTACAATACCCCCTCGAAACAATATCCGATGTAATCCATCCCCCGATCCCCTCTGAAATCTGCCATCATCAGCAACGAAACACTGCATATGGGCGGTCGGCCGCAAGCGGCCTCCCTTGTGCAGGGGCTGCGCCCCCGCAACGCCCCCCTACAAAAACATGCCTCACCACCGCCGCACCACTCTCCCGCCCCTATACCCCCGCAGTCCCCCAGCAGTGCCCCTCGAAGTTCCCCCCGCAGCAAATCCTGTTATAAAATTGAATTCACAAAGAAAACAAACGCCCGCCATCGAGCTTTGCCGAATTGACAGTCCCTTCAGCTAAACACCATCAGGAAAGCCCCACAACAGAGCCATGGCTCTGCACAGCGTGTGAATTCGTTAATCGCGCCAACGCCCAATTCTGCGGGCGCTGCGGCCGCCCCGTAGACATCGTCTGTCCGCAATGCAACACAGACAACCCCGGCGGTCATCAGTACTGTGACACCTGCGGCGCGCCGCTTTACAGCAAGCCCTCCCCACATCCACGCGCCCCGAACCTCACCGGCCGCCTCCGAAAGCGCCCGTCCAAACCGCGCAGAACAGCACCGCGCCAGGGCCTGGTGTGGCTCACACCGCCCCCAAACTGGCAGTGGTCGCGGCAGTTCCTCATAAAGTGGACCGCTCGCAACCGCTGGGAGCTGATAGCAGTCCTCCTCCTGACAGCCGTCGCCGCCTTCCTGCGAATATACCGCCTCGAACAGATCCCAGCCGGCTTCCACGGCGATGAAGCCTGGACAGGAATCGAAGGCCTGCGCATCCTCAAAGAAGGTTGGATCGGCCCCTACACCACCTCTGCCATGGGCCAGGCCACCGGACCGTTCTACCTCACAGCACTACTGATCTGGCTCCTCGACGCTTCCAGATTCTCTGTCCGACTCTCCATGGGCCTCTTTGGCATCGCCACAATTCCCGCCGCGCATCTGCTCCTGCGGTTGGGGTTCGGCCGCTGGGTCGCCCTCTTCGGCGCCACCGCCCTCACCTTCAGCTACTGGCACCTGCACTTCAGCCGCCTGGGATTCGGGCTCATCTCGCTCGCCTTCGTCGGCACAGTCGCCGCTACTGCCCTGCTGTGGGCCATGAGATCCAAATCGCGGTGGACCTGGCTGCTGGCCGGCGCCTGCCTCGGATTGGCGCCCTACACCTATTTCGCCTACCCATTCTTCATCGCCGCCGAAGCGGCCATGCTCGCAGCCTATCTACTGCTGCACAAAGAAGCGCTTCGTGGAAAACTGACCTCCCTGGCCCTCTTTGCCGCCGGTTCCCTAATCGTCGCCTGGCCGGTGGTCGACCTGATACTTCAATCGCCCGCAAATTACTTTGTCCGCATGTTGGGCGGGTCAATTGGAAATCACCAGGAATTCTCCGAGGCAGACGGCATCTTGGGAAGTGCCGAATTCCTGGCGCAGCGTGCATGGTACGCCCTAAAGTTTCTCTTCTCAAACACAAGACTTGACGGGGTCGACGGTTCCGGAGGTAAGGGCGCGCTCGATCTTGGAACCGCCGCGCTGGCATACCTGGGGCTGTTTGTAGCTATAAAAAAGTGGCGCAGCCCTCCTCACCTGTTTGCCGTGCTGGCCCTGTTCTTCGCACTCCTGACCCTCATAGTGACCGAACCGGCCAGCGGCGCCATGCGACGTACCATCGTCGCCATTCCTTGGGTGTTCGGTCTGGCCGGGATCGGCGCCCTGTTCATCGCCGGCACACTGCGTCGACACGCCGCCAAATGGGGCCCCGCCGTCGCTGCCGCCGCTGCCGCCGTCGTCCTCCTTGTCGGCGGCATCTGGAATCTGAACTACTACTTTGTCGAACTACCCCAAAGCTCGACCTTCCAGCGCACATTTCCCCAATACTACTTGGAAGCTCTGGACGCAGCCAACGCCTTCGACGATCCGGGCACCATCTACTACTACTCCGGCCAGCGCACCTTCAAATACGAGACCATACGGTTCCTCTACGCCCAAAACCGCGGCATCGATCGGTCCCACGAATTCGGCGCCTTCGAACTCGAAAAACTCGACCCCGGCCCAGTCACATACCTGCTCGAAGGCCAGTACATGCAGGAAATCGACACAATCATGGACATGTATCCCGGCGGCCAACTCATCGTCCACGACAGCACCCAGCCCCTCTACATCCTATATCACCTAACCGGCTAAACCACCGCCCCCTTCCCTCTCAACCCACCGACCACCATCTACTGACTGCCGGTGTTCGCCTGACGACAGATGTTCCACTGACCACTAACCACTGATCACTGACCACTGCAGTTCTGGGCGGTCGGCCGCAAGCGGCCTCCCTTGTGCAGGGGCTGCGCCCCCGCAACGCCCCCCTCCAAAACCAGGCCTCACCGCTCCCGCACCAGTCTCCTCCCCCGTCCCCCCGCCGCCCGCAGTGCCCCGCCGCCGCCCTCCGTGCACCAAGGGTGTTGCAGTTACAGTTCTCCGCGCCCCTCCGCGTCCTCCGCGGACAAAAGGAGTTGCCGTTGCCGTTCTCCGTGCTCCTCCGTGTCCTCCGTGGATAAAAGATGTAGCCGTTGCCGTTGCCGTTCTCCGCGCCCCTTCGCGTCCTCCGCGGACAAAAAGGTGTTGCCGTTGCCGTTCTCCGTGGCCCTCCGCGTCCTCCGCGGACAAAAGGAGTTGCAGTTGCCGTTCTCCGTGCTCCTCCGTCGAAAAACTGTCCTCCCCCGCCCCGCCTGCACGCAAGACCAGCAACCGCAGAAACGGAACCCAAGAAATCTCGTCATCCTGTGATGCCTGCATCCCGGCCTCTCCCGAAGGCCCTTCTCCCCAGCGCCGGCTCCCGTCCGGCCCTGAAATCGACCCCACCCGCCGGACAAAACCAAGAGATCGGCCCCTACCTTCTCTCTGCACTGAGCAAGATCAACCCATTTCGATAACTGGCACAATGCTGACATGAACAAGAGGGAAGTTGCCATAAAAAAGACATGCACAACCGTGTATACTGAGAGATTGACGGTTTGGGATACATCTTCCGCTCCCACTCACCGGCATCATCGGCTTTCCTATACCACAACACTTGCCCGTATAACCCAATGCCCCGCATCTTCGACAACATCGACAGCGACCTCCGCGACGCTCTCACCGAGACCCTCCAACACGCCCACCGCGCCGACTTCTGTGTCGGCTACTTCAATCTGCGCGGCTGGAGCGCCATCGACAAGCACATCGAATCCTGGCCCGGCGGTGAAGGCAACTGCTGCCGCCTCCTCGTCGGTATGCAGAACCTGCCCCACGAAGAACTGCGTCGCGCCCGCAGCCTCGCCCCGGCCGAAGACCAGCTCGACAACCAGGCCGCCCTGCGCCTAAAGAACAGATTGGCCGAAGAGTTCCGCGAGCAGCTCACCTTTGGCGCGCCCTCCAATAGGGACGAGGCCGGCCTGCGCCGGCTCTCAAAGCAGCTCAAGGCCGGCAAGGTCGTCGTAAGACTCTTCCTCGCCCACCCGCTCCATGCCAAGCTATACCTGCTGCACCGCGCAGATCCCATCAATCCCATCGTCGGCTACCTCGGCAGCAGCAACCTCACCCAGGCCGGACTCTCCCGCCAGGGCGAACTGAACGTAGACGTCCTCGACCATGACGCCTGCAGCAAACTCGCCGGCTGGTTCGAAAAGCGCTGGAACGACCGCTGGTGCATCGATATCTCCGCAGAGCTGGCCGCCATCATCGACGAAAGCTGGGCGCGCGAAAAACTGATCGACCCGTACCACATCTACGTCAAGATCGCCTACCATCTCTCCCAGGAGGCGCGCGCTGGCCTCACCGAATTCCGCATCCCCTCCGACTTCGGCAATACCCTGCTCGACTTCCAGACCGCCGCCGTCAAGATCGCCGCCCATCACCTCAACAAGCGCGGCGGCGTCCTCATCGGCGATGTCGTCGGACTCGGCAAAACACTCATGGCAACCGCCCTCGCCCGCATTTTCGAGGACGACCTCGGCCTGCAGACACTGATCATCTGCCCCAAAAACCTGGTTCCAATGTGGGAGGACTACCGCGTGCAGTACGGGCTGCGGGGAATGGTGCTCTCGATCTCCCGCGCAATCAAAGAACTGCCTGAAATGCGCCGCTTTCACCTCGTAATCATCGACGAGAGCCACAATCTCCGCAACCGCGAGGGCCATACCTACCGCGCCATCCACGAATACATCCGCGAGAATGACTGCAAGTGCATTCTCCTCTCCGCCACGCCCTACAACAAGACCTATCAGGACCTCTCCAGCCAGCTCCGCCTCTTCGTTCCCGAACACGATGACCTCGGCATCCGCCCTGAACGCCTGCTGACCGAGATCGGTGAGATTGGGTTTATCCAAAAGCACCAGGCCCCGCTCCGCTCGCTCGCCGCCTTCGAACAGTCCGAGCACGCCGACGACTGGCGCGAGCTCATGCGCCTCTACCTCGTCCGCCGCACCCGCAGTTTTATCCAGCGGAACTACGCCCGCACCGACCCCAAAGACGGGCGCAAATACCTCACCTTCGAAGACGGCCGCCGCTCCTATTTTCCGGTACGCGTGCCCCGCACAGCGCCCTTCGAAATCGATCACCAGTACGCGCGCCTCTTTGCCGACGATGTGGTCGCCGACATTAACGCCCTCGAGCTGCCCCGCTACGGCCTCGGTAACTACGTCTCCCCTTTCCCGTTGACACCGCCTACGAAAGCCGAAGACGATATTCTGGAAGACCTCTCGCGCGCCGGCAAGCGTCTCATGGGCTTCTGCCGCACCAACCTGCTCAAACGCTTGGAGAGCAGCGGCCATGCCTTTCTGCTCTCGCTCGAGCGCCATATCCTGCGTAACTTCGTCTTCCTCCATGCCATCGAGACCGGCCAGCCCCTTCCCATCGGCGCCACCGACGCCGGCATGTTGGATACCCAGTCCAACGACGAGGACGCCGACGTCACAGTTAGCAGCATCTTCGAGCAGGAAGAAGCAGAAGACACCCCGGCCGAGTCGGCCCCGCCTGCCCTCCTGCGCACCGAAGCCGATTTCCGCCAGCGCGCCGCCCAGGTCTACGATAATTTCGCATCACGTTACCGCCGCCGTTTCCGCTGGCTCAGCCCCCACCTCTTCGTCGAAGACCTGTATCAACATCTGCTCTCCGACGCCAGTTCACTGCGCGCCGTCCTCGTAAGGTTCGGCCAGTGGGACCCGGCCCAGGACGCAAAACTCACTGCGCTGCGGCAGGTCCTCGTCGACGCCCACCCCGGCGAAAAGGTCCTCGTCTTCACCCAGTTCGCCGACACCGTCCAATATCTCGAAGAGCAACTCCAGGCCGCCGGCGTCGAGAGCCTGACAGCCGTTACCGGGGCCAGTGCCGACCCCACCCAACTCGCCTGGCGCTTCAGCCCCGTTGCCAACGGCAAGCGTGCCCAGGTTTCGCCCGATGACGAGCTGCGCGTGCTCATCTCCACCGACGTGCTCAGCGAAGGCCAGAACCTCCAGGACTGCGCCGTCGTCGTCAACTACGACCTGCCTTGGGCCATCATCCGACTTATCCAGCGCGCCGGCCGCGTCGACCGCATTGGCCAGCAGGCGCGCGACATCCTCTGCTACTCCTTCCTCCCCGCCGAGGGCATCGAACGCCTCATCCGCCTCCGCGCCCGCGTGCGCACGCGGCTTAACGAAAACGCCGAAGTCGTCGGCACCGACGAAGCCTTCTTCGAGGATGAAGACGCCCGCGCCGTCCACGACCTCTACAACGAACAGGCCGGCATCCTCGACGGCGACGACGACGCCGAGGTCGATCTCGCCTCCTACGCCTACCAGATCTGGAACAACGCCGTCGACGGCAAGCCCGCCCTCAAGAAAGCGATCGAGGAGATGCCCGCCGTCGTTCACTCTTCAAAAGCCAACCGGACCGCGCCCCCACGGCCCGACGGCGCGCTCGTCTACCTGCGTACCGCTCACGACAACGATGCCCTCGTCTGGCTCGATCGTGCAGGCTGCAGCGTCACCGAAAGCCAGTTCGACATCCTGCGCGCCGCCCAGTGCAGGCCCGACACGCCCTCCCTGCCCCGCCATGAAACGCACCACGCGCTCGTCCGCCAGGCCGCGCAAAGCGTCGCCGACCACGACAAACAGGTCGGCGGCCAGCTGGGCCGCCCCTCCGGCGCCCGCTTCCGCACCTATGAACGGTTGAAGAACTACGCTGAGAAGGTCAGGGGTACAATCTTCAACTCCGACCCCCTCCGCCGCGCCGTCGACGACATCTACCGCCATCCCCTGCGCCGGACCGCCACGGATACCCTCAACCGCCAGTTGAAAAGTGGTATCTCCGACGAGGACCTCGCCGGCCTCGTCATCGAAATGCGCGAAGACGACCGCCTCTGCATCGTTCACGGCGAACAGGAGCGCCGCGAACCCCGTATCATCTGTTCACTCGGCCTCATCAGGCCGGAGGAAGACTGACCATGCCCGCAACCCTCGACCGCGCCACCGTCAAGCAACACCTGGGCAACTTCGATCTGCGCGCCCTCTTTATTAATGAACTTGGCTGGGACCACGGCGGCGAAGACCTCGCCGTCCCTGTCGGCGAGCAGACGTTCGCCCTTGAAGCCGTCGCCCACAAGCGCGGCATGGTCGCCTACCAGTTTCTCGCCCAGCCCGGTGTCGGCTTCCCCAACCGCGCCGTCCGTCAGCAGATAGAGAGAAAAGTCGCCAGGCAGGTGCGCGAGCATATCATTATCTTCTGCCCCCATGACCGCATCGCCCAGTACTGGCTCTGGGTCAAACGCGAGCCGGGCCGCCCCGCCCGCTCGCGCACCCATATCCACCACGCCGGCCACAGCGGCGAACCGCTCATCCAGAAGCTGGAAGCCATCCTCTTCACCCTCGACGAGGAAGAAGACCTGTCGCTCGTCGACGTAACCGGCCGCGTGCGCGCCGCCTTCGATGTCGAAAAGGTCACCAAACGCTTCTACGACCGTTTCAAGAAAGAGCATCAGGCCTTCCTGGGCTTCATCGAAGGCATCAACAACATCGCCGATCGCGAATGGTACGCCTCCCTCATGCTCAATCGCATGATGTTCATCTACTTCATCCAGAAACGCCGCTTCCTTGACGGCGACCCCGACTACCTGCGCCACCGCCTCCACACCGTGCGCCAGCAGCACGGCGGCGGCAGGTTCGCCGGCTTCTACCGCCTTTTCCTCCTCAAACTCTTCCACGAGGGCCTGGGACAGCCTGAAGCCGACCGCGACCGGGAGTTGACTGCGCTACTCGGCCAGGTCCCCTACCTCAACGGCGGCCTCTTCGACGTCCACGACCTCGAACACCAACACCCCGACATCGACATCCCCGACCAAGCCTTTGAAAAGATCTTCGCCTTTTTCGACGCCTACCAGTGGCACCTCGACGACCGCCCGCTCCGCAACGACAACGAGATCAACCCCGACGTTCTCGGCTACATTTTTGAGAAATACATCAACCAGAAGCAGATGGGCGCCTACTACACCAAGGAGGACATCACCGGCTACATCAGCCGCAACACCATCATCCCCTTCCTATTCGACCGCGCCAAGAAGGCGTGCCCAATCGCCTTTCAGCCTGGCGGTGGCGTATGGCGGCTATTGCAGGAGGACCCCGACGGCTACTTCTACGACGCTGTCCGCCACGGCATCACCTACGACATCAACAAAAACGAGCCACTCGATCAAAAGCAGAAACTGCCGCCCGACATTGCCGCTGGCCTCAAAAACGTCAACCGCCGCGGCGGCTGGAACGAACCGGCCCCGAAAGCATACGCCCTCCCCACCGAGACCTGGCGCGAGCACGTCGCCCGCCGCCGCCGTTACGAGGAGATCCACGCAAAACTGGAGTCCGGCGAGGTCACATCGATCAACGACCTCATCACCTGTAACCTCAACATCGAAAAGTTCGCCCAGGACGTTATCGCAAACAGCGAAGGGCCCGAACTGGTGCGCGCCTTCTGGAAAGCCATCGTGGACGTCTCCGTGCTCGACCCTACCTGCGGCTCCGGCGCCTTTCTCTTCGCCGCCCTCAACATCCTCGAACCCCTCTACTCCGCCTGCCTCGAGGCCATGGACGGCTTTCTCGACGACCTCAAACGTTCCCAGCGTCCCCACAGCCCCAAAAAGCTGAGCGACTTCCACAAGATTCTGGACCACGTAGCCGAGCACGCCAGCCCGCTCTACTTCATCCTCAAATCGATTATCATCAACAACCTCTACGGCGTCGACATCATGGAAGAGGCCGTAGAGATCTGCAAGCTGCGCCTCTTCCTCAAACTCGTCGCCCAGCTCGAGACCTACGACCAGATCGAGCCGCTCCCCGACATCGACTTCAACGTGCGCGCCGGCAACACCCTCGTAGGATTTACGACATTGCAGGAAATTCAAGATGCCTTTGTCGCCTCACCTGATGGCCGGGGTCGAATTCTCTTTCCTGAAGACAAAGCCGAAATGGAGCGCATCGAAGAGGATGCTGAGTGTGCGGCTCGCGCCTTTCGCAAGTTCCGCGAGATGCAGACCGATTACGGCATGGACGCCTCTAAACATGCTGAGGGCAAATCAGAGTTGCAGAAAAGGCTGACCGCGCTGCGCGCGGAACTGGACCGCTATCTGGCCAAAGAGTACGGTGTCAGGGAAGGCGACGAAGAGGCCTACGCCCAGTGGAGGATCAGCCATCAGCCCTTCCACTGGTTCGTCGAGTTCTACGGCATCATGCACGATGGTGGGTTTGACGTGATTATTGGCAATCCGCCGTATGTGGAATACAAGAAGGTTCGTCATACCTATGAGATTCGAAATTACAAGACCATACTGTGCAAGAATCTTTTTGCGTTCACTCTAGAAAGATGCGCGAACCTTAGTCGGCATGACTCGGATATAGGAATCATCGTACCTCTAAGTGCTTTTAGCACGGACAGGATGATCCCACTGATGGCACATCTCAAGTCTTATTCAGGTAGGATCAAGATAGCAAATTTCAGTTGGAGGCCAGGAAAACTATTCGACGGTGTCAACCTCCAGCTTTCGATCTTGCTCCAGAGGGGTAAGACACCGTTAAAATCGATCGAAACGACTCGATATCTGGCGTGGGCTTCAGAAACCAGATCAGACCTTTTCTCGAAGATCGAATATTCTCCAGCTAGTGACAACAGGTTAGCTGGGAGCATACCTAAACTTGGCACAAGCGAGGCAGGTTCTGTTCTGGCGAAGCTTCGTCAACACAAGAGCGAGATGGAAGGATGTATAACAAAATCCTCGCAAAATAGGGTCTTTTACAGGCGAGGTGGATTGTATTGGAAAGTATTTGTGGATTTTAGGACAGGATCAAGCGAGGAGAAAATCCTTCGCTTGCTTCCAGACGTTGATAAGTATGGGATTATTGCAGCTTTGAGTAGCAATCTCTGGTGGTGGTACTATACTAGCACCTCGGATTGTCGGCATCTAGGAAACCGCGATATCGCGACTTTTCCGTTTGATCCTAGAACAATGAGGGATGATATGTCGGAATCCCTATGCAGATTAGGAAGGGTGTATGTCGAGGACCTGAAGCTAAACGCAGAAAATACTGTTCGAATCTACAAAGGAAAACGAGCAGTGAATTGTATATCCTTTAGAGTAAATCAGTCCAAACCCATCATTGATCAGATTGACATGGTTCTTGCAAAGCACTACGGCTTCACCGACGAGGAGTTGGACTTCATCATCAACTACGACATCAAGTACCGAATGGGGCTGTGAGGCCCAATGAGGAAAAAGGCTCAGCATTGGCAAAGAACGGTCTGCATGTGTGGAGGGAACGGACTTGGCAGTAGTTGAGATCTCAATTCAAACTTTCTCTACACAATTCTGATAACAGGCCCGCTTCAACGAGTAGATCGTGGCCCCCTTTTTGGGTCCCACTACAATCAATCCCCAAGATACGAATGAGGTCGAAGAGGAAGGGTAAAGATGGTAACCACAATTGACTGCCCCATTTGGGGAAAAGGGTATGAAGCAACTGCCACCGGTGTTTGGACGACAAACAAGATAGGTGAACAGAAGGTTGGTTCAATAGAAGGGACTGTTTATTCTGCGCGGGCTGGAGGGGCGTATAGAATATCTGAGGAAGCACTCATGGCGTTACGTGGAGGCCGTCTGACCGAACGTCAAAGAGCCTGGCTAACTACCTGGCTTATCGATCAACGGCGACAGGGGATAACCGAGCCTACTATTTCACGAGAGACAGTCTTTTCGATTCTAGACTCGTCCACTGAACGCAACCTCTTGTTGCATCAGCGAACTGAAAGATTACTGAGATACGTTGTCGCAAAGACAGACATAGTTGGCGCCGGCGTTATCATTTCTAATGATTCTCACGAGGCCTTTGCTTGGGCTGAATCTGTCGTCTGGGAAGAAATGGTTTTTCTGCTGGACTATTTGAAGGATAAAGGGCTATTGACCCGTCAAAGAGCTGCTTTGGAAAGCTACAACGCTGTAGTCACGGTGGACGGATACGCCAAAATTGAGGAATTAGCAACCAACTCAGATAGCGCCCAGGCGTTTATTGCCATGTGGTTTGCTGATGAGATGGAAGAGGCATACAAAAATGGCATTAAGCCTGCAATTGAATTTGCGGGATATCAGGATATGCGTATTGATCTAAAGCCCGATGTAAACAAAATCGACGACGAGATTCTTGCCGAGATTCGACGTTCTCGATTCCTTGTGGCTGATATGACCCATGGAGAGGAGGGCGCCAGAGGTGGTGTCTACTTTGAGGCGGGCTTTGCATTAGGTCTGGAAATACCCGTCATCTTTACATGCCGCAGCGACAAGATTGATGCGTTGCACTTTGACACGAGACAGTACTACCACATAGTTTGGAGCAACCCAAAAGAGTTATGCAATAGTCTGACAAACAGAATAGGAGCCGTCATCGGAGATGGCCCGCTCCGAAGGGAACGCGGTTAATCCGTCGGCGTTCAGTCGGACGCATCTCGCAGGTAGCCTATGGACAAGCGGGCGGCTCTTTGTCTTATGTTGGATCGTAGAGGCCACGCTAGGGTTTCGAGAATTCTGACCCATTCCTGCAGTTCTGGCATATTGTCATTTTGATTTCCTACATTATACACCTTGACTCGCAGTCCAGATTTTGAGCCCCAATTCATATGTTCAACGAGTACCGGCGATCAACAAGTACGCCGGAGAAAAGGGAATACCGACGAAAGTTAGAGCCATGTTTCCCGCACCTCAATCGGAATCTGACAGTCCTTCTCAGGTCTTAATGGAGACTGATTCTAAGTTGTGCGAGGGATATCGCTTCTCACAGGAAGAGCTGGATTTCATTTTCAACGACGACGTCAAGTATCGAATGGGGTTGTGAGACGAGCTGAGACAATCCTTGTGGCGTCGATTTCAATGTCTGTGAGTCGGAACGATGGACTGGCTAAAACCATTAACGGACCTGGTTGAACACAATCCAATTGTAGTATTTCGGTTTTCGCATGCCGATTGGGTTCAAATCTTGTACTCTCGGCGGAGCATTAGAAAGTTTACCGTTGCCCGTCCCCATTCCCTGTTCTATGGAGTTAAACTGCCAACAGTTGGGTTGTTGATGGGAGCGGACTTCGGAGAAGACTTTGAGGAAGGAGATCCTGGGATATATCTATGTTTGGTGAATTCACCTTCTCCTGTAGCTACTCTTGACAGTCGGATCACGTTCCTTTGCGCCCAGGGGATTCTACCGTGTACCGAGAACGATCTTGTGCAACTTATCACAAAAAGAGGTCTTAAATCGAAACTACGCACTCGCCTGCGCCCAAAAGAAACAATGTTGTCGCTGTCTTCCGAATTGAGCGTTCATCTGATCGAAAGACTGGCAGCCAGTGAGGAAAATCACAATGCGATGCGGGGTGTGATAGCAGCGCTAAATTCCTTGAAAACCTATTCAAATAACGCTGCGTTGCAGCAGGACGCTGTAAGCCTTGCGCTGAAGGCGTTTGGTATATCGCTCGACGAACCTGCTATCTTCGTTGAGACGGCAGACGATCGTGAGACTGCTCTTGCACGCGTCGATAATTCTGCAGATGAATTTGTCAAGATCCGTGAAGATTCCGTAATCGAACATGACGCAAGGAATGTTACCGGATTCACTTTCGTGAGAAGCGATCTAACAGGGCGAGCTATCTTCGAAAGCCGATCTGAGCAACTCGAAGTCATTACAGCCAATAGGGGTCCACTAGAGGAAGTTTTCGGCGTTGATCTTATCTATCTTAATGTGATTAAACAGAACGTTGTCATGGTTCAATACAAGATGCTGGAACCCCATCGCAAGAGTAGGAAGACCGACTGGATTTTCCGTCCTGACGGGCAGTTCGATAAAGAAATGGAGCGAATGAAACGTTTTAGTCAATTGCATGCTCCTGGGCCACTGGAATACCGGATAAACCCCCAAGTTTTCTATCTCAGATTTGTAAGACGTGACGCGAAGTTGGGTAAAGTCACGGCGACTATGCCCATAGATCACTTTGAAATTCTCCGCGATAATCCCGATTGTAAAGGGCCCAAGGGTGGCTTTCGCATAACATACGACACACTCGACGGAAGGTATCTACGCCAAAATGGGTTCCTGGACCTTTTAGGCTCCGGATACATTGGCGCTCATGCGAAAACTACGGCAGTCTTGGAAACCCTTATCAGGGAGATTCTCAATGGCAACCGGGCTCTTGTCGCCGCGTTGCACTCAACACGGCCATCAAGTAACTGATTCACAGTCGATAGTGGTCTAGTCATTGGGGGCACTATCGACCGTCTACCGCCGTTGCGGAGGCGGGAATGTCAGATTTGTATCAAGGGGACGCGATAGTGCATATTGCTCGTAAAGGAAAGAGTGGGGAAATGGACCGATATGGCATTTCAATTCAAGAAATAGTTGATCACGACCGGATATTGTCAGAAGTAAGACGAGCTACGGACCTGGTAGCAAAGGAATTCTCGGATTGGAATTCTATAAAGCTAGGTCTTCCAATTGATTCTGACACACCCATACAGGCAGCTGTATTGGGAATTATTCGAGTGATTGAAGACGCGATAGAGCACACAATTGATAAAGAGGAATTTTTGTCTCAGATGAAAGAGGAAATTCCTGAAATGCGTCAAGAACGTTACATAATCGGAGATGAACACATACCGAATATTGTAAGACTTCTTCGGCAATACGATACTGAAAAAATTAAATTGGGCTCGCATAGTCTAGGTACTGCGCAAATTGTGGGTGAGGAATCCAATGATCCTTCTGATCACGATCAGATTACCATTGAAGTGTCCTTCTATCCTACGACCGAAGCCGGTCCCACTTACTATCACTTGAACATAAGAAAAACAGACCGCGATGACGAGACAGCAGGCCGAAGTAGAAAACAACATAAGGAATCGGAAACTCCCTCAGTTTCCAGTGAAGATCAAAATGATGAGTTTTTGAGACCGTTTGCAAGGATCTACGCAGCATGGAGTTTAGAGAACCAAAGATATCAAGAAAATCCACCACAACCGGATTTGTTTTCCGAATCTACGGCTGTCGCAGTATGGAGCATTGTTACGTGCTGTTATTCCGGCATCGAGCAAGCGATGAAATGCCTTTTGCAAATGCGGGGAACTTACAAAGGTAGACATAGGCATCACAATGTTGGTGAACTCTTCAAGGTTCTTGCATCTGATGAGCAAGATATTGTTCGTAATTCCTACGCTATCTATCGTTCTCTTCGTGAATACATTCCCCCGGAGACCGCCGATGACTTCCTGGATGCAATTGATAGTGGTTATCTTACTTGGCGCTATTTCCTTCTTGAGGGAAACGATCAAAGCAAATGGCCGCCGACGACCCATCCCGGCGCTATGCTCGAAATTTGGTTTACATTATGTCAAATAATGAGAACAAAAAGAGGTAGTGATTTGGAAATAACGACAGTAAATCAGGACATCGAGAAACACTTATGGGATAGTCTGTTCAGAAATGCATACTTTGAATGTATACCTTTTCTTGAGCGTCATATGAGAGACGGAGAAGGTATAGGACGTGCCGAACTGTCAGAGCTGTCTGGTTGGTTGAATGGATACGAAAATAACATAGACGCCTTTTCAGACCTGATCTTTGCTGATGCCAAGGGGGGTGTTGAGTACGCATATAAGGATTTGAGACCAACAACACATGTAATCCTTTCAACGTTTCTCCATAATGCCGAAGGATATCAAAGCTACCGACGAGAAGAGGTTAAGTACTTCATTCGAAGAGCAAAGGAGACACGAATCAGATGGGCTCAGGAAGAAAGAAGATTTGTGTCATAAGGAGACACCCATGAACGCTAACTTCAAGAATCAAATTTCACGAAGCCCGGGAACTGGGGAATTGGTATCTAGAGCTGATGCTACTGCACAAGTATGACTATATGGGGAAATACGCTAACAGACTCAATTCGGTGCCACCGAAGCTGTACCGGGGAATAAGTGAAAGGGTACTGCATGATCGATCCAATCGAATCCCTCTCGTTTGCCATTCAAACAAATCCGGGCGTATATGCCCTCTTGCTCGGCTCCGGTATATCCAGACCAGCCGGGATTCCTACAGGTTGGGAGATCACTCTTGACTTGGCCGAAAAACTGGCAGTTCTGTGTGCAGAGGCATGTGAACCAGACCCAGAACACTGGTTTCGAGGGAGGTTCGGAAAACCACCAGACTACTCTGTGCTTCTTGACGAATTGGCTAAGACACCTACCGAGCGGCAGCAACTCTTGCGACCCTACTTCGAAGCGAATGAACAGGAACGCGAGGAGGGGTTAAAGCAGCCGACCGCAGCCCACCATGCCATCGCGCAGTTGGCTGCACAAGGTTTTGTCAAAGTCATCATCACGACTAACTTTGATCGTCTGACTGAATCTGCATTGCGTGAAGCAGGTGTTGAACCGGCTGTCTTGAGTTCGCCCGACGATCTCAAAGGCGCGCTTCCGCTTCCCCATATGCAATGCTGCGTATTAAAGATACATGGCGATTATCTCGATACGCGCATTCGCAACACTCCCGACGAGCTTGACGAGTATCCGGAGGAAATCAATCGCTTTCTGGACCGTGTGTTTGATGAGTTTGGCCTTGTCGTATGTGGCTGGTCCGCGAAATGGGACGGCGCATTACTGGACGCGATATGTCGCACTCCCGCCCGCCGCTTCACTACCTTTTGGGCGGCGGATCGGGAGCCTAGCGATGAAGCGCAACGGCTAATAGAAAATCGCCGCGCAGAAGTCATTCCTATCGAAGACGCCGATTCCTTCCTTCAGAAGGTCCAGCACAAAGTAGAGGCGATTGAAGAGTTCCGGAAGCCCCACCCGCTATCGACGGAAGCCGCTGTCGCGAGTCTAAAACGCTTCCTGTCTGAACCAAGATACAAGATTCAACTTGCAGACCTGATTGATGAAACTGTCGAGCGTGTGATAGAGGAAACGTCCGGACCAGACTTTGATGCGAACAACCCGCCCCCAACCACGGAGACAGTTACATCACGCACTCGCAAATATGAGGCGGCCTGTTCCACACTGATTGCGATGGCGACTGTGGGAGGACGCTGGGCAGAAGTAGAGCACTGCAAAACCTGGCAACGTGCTCTACAGCAGCCATCTTGGACTCCTCGCCCCGGCGGAATAGTTGAGTGGTCTGATTTGCGGCTTTATCCAGGCATGCTTCTCCTCTACGCTTTGGGGCTAGGTGCCGTTGAAGCGGACCGGCTTGCCTTTCTTGGCCACTTATTTTCAACTGCAGTTCGTCGAGAGAACAACGAAAGGCTGACTGCTGTACAAGCCTTCGCGCCCTATCATCGATTTGAGCCCGGAAGTCCGATGACGATGTTGGAAGGAATGGAGAATTACCAACTTCCTCTCAACGAATGGATGTTTAATACTTTGCGAAAGTTCACCAAAGGATTGATTCCTGATGAAGATCGATACCGCCTCGACTTTGTCAAGCTTGAGATGCTCATGTCAATGAACAGTGTATACCGACGCAGCCCAGATTGGCGGGGGCAAACCAGGGGCATTTTCTTGTACAACTTTGAGACCGCTGGGGTTGTCCTCCAAGAGATTACAGATTCCATCGCCGACCATCGCGACGATTCGCCTTTCGTTAAGGCAGACATTTTCGGCCAGACTTCTGAGGATTGTATGCAGCGTATTGATGGCTTGCAGCAGTGGATTTCTACAAAGGCCATCAGACGGTTCTCATGAATGGAAATTCCTTCAGGAGCAGGCAGATCATGACCGCCGGTATCTGGAGAGATAATAGAGGGGGAAGCGGCCCCGGTGCAGCGGAATTGCCGCGTAACCGCGTCATCTAATGTATCTAATACCGCCAGCAGCAGGCTGCGGCGGCCCTAAACGACACGAGGTGAATTATCACATTGCTATTGGAAGGGGTCCTGGCGGACCTGACTTCACAGCTGGATGCCCAAGCCGCATTGGGCGTGCAGATTACGGCACTGAATGAAGTCCCGGAAGAGGGACCGGTCAACAAGGGCCTATGGTATCAGATTCCGAACGTCACCGCCGTGTTTGTTGACCTGAAGCGTTCGACTGAACTGAGTGCAGACAGCACCCCGAAGACATCAGCGTTCGCGTACACCTATTTCATTAGAGCGATGGTTCTAATCTTCGAACGGTTCGGTTCCGACTACATCGACATACACGGCGACGGCGTCTTTGCTCTGTTCAGTGGTCCACAGTCCGAGTTTTGCGCCGTGGCCAGCGCGGTCACAGCAAGAACCCAGGTTGAACGCGACATTGCCGTTCGATTCGAGAAGGACACTACAACCGAATGGAAACTGACGGCCGGTGTCGGCATAGACCGGGGCACACTACTTGTTCGACGACTGGGCCTTAGAGGCGCCAAGCAGAATGAAGTGTGGGCAGGCAAGCCCGTAAACATGGCGGCGAAACTCAGTTCGGTGGCATGTTCCAACCAGATGGTGGTGACCGATCGGGTTTTCTCTCGATACGAGCAAGCTTCCTATATCCGGCGGCGGGCTCTCCTCTGGACCTGCGGCTGCAGTGACGGTGTCCAGGGCGATGGCCTTGATATTCCCATCGGTGAGACAGAATGTCTGTGGAACGAAGAGTCAGCGCCCACAGAGATGGGTCTGGATTTCGATCATCTCTACAGATTGAAATCAAAATGGTGCTGCGTACACGGCGTCGAGTTCTGCGAGACAATAGTGACTGGCTGCAGACCTGAAGAATAATCATGGAAGAACGTCTGAAGTCCCATTACGAGTCATTGTCGCGCTCCATAGCGTTTACCAAGACGGCCGACGCCAAAGCGACGCCCGTCCTGGCGCTCCAAATCGCGATCCTCGGTGCATTGGCGGCCAGATTCGAGAAACTGATTCCCGCTCTTTTGGCCGAACCGTGGTGTTTTGAGAGAGCATTTCTCTGGGTCATACTCGGCGTTTACCTTTTCTTCATGGGCGCTGCCGTTGCCATGGCAGCCCGGGTCTACATGCCAACGCACCCTCGAACCGGCCAATCTCTCATCTACTTCGAAGACATCGCCGCGATGCGCAGCGAGGAGTTTGTGAAGCGATCCAAGGAGATGTCTTCAGACGTGATTGAAGAACAGCTACTCAGCCAAATCCACATTGTTTCCCATATAGCCAGCGCCAAGATGAGCAGAGTTCGCTGTGCCTTCTGGTTGAGTGGAGTGTCGCTAGTCCTGGGTCTCATTCTTCTGGCCTGGGGGAGCGTCCGGCCCTGAATATGCAATACAGCGCGAAAAACGCCTTGATCCACGCCGTCTGAACGGCACTAAGCGCTCTGATCGGCGCCGGCCGCATTCGGACGGATGCGCTTTCTCTAATCCTTCGTGTGGTCCAAGTATTGGGGCTCACCCTACTGCGGCTCTGGACAGTTTATGTAGTTCCCGTTTGACACTAGGACTTTCCGTGCGGATTGCGCATTGGTATCGCGCCTTACATGTCGGCCTTTGCGCGCTACGAAATAAGCAATACGTAACACGCAATGAGCGGGTTCTCAAATTGAACGCACATTAGGTTGTAAAGGAAGGGTCAAATGAATAAGTATACAAACGGGATTTCAGCGATACTTGCGATTTTCATTTTTTCTGCATGTGTTGCTATTCCAGAAAAGCCTCCGGTAACACCTGCCCCAAAACCTGAAAGGAAAGTGTCAGAGTTAGCAAATGCGCTCGCTAAACTATACCGTGCCGATAATATCGACGAAATTCGTGACCGGCTGACCGATCTGGAAGAATGTATTTTTCAGGTGATTGAGGGTGAAAACATTTTCGAACCTGTTCTAACACCTGAAGAGTTGGATGCTTTAGTCATCTATATGGTGGGCTCCTTTCAGACAGCTGTGAGATTTAATCGCTTTGAGGCATTCAAAAGCGGCAAACTGGATACGTACTATGATCCCGACACCAACGTCAAGGAAGAGCAAGTAATCCAAGAGCTTGATTGGGCCATAGACGACTTTTGCAGCGGGATGTGAATGAAATGTCTGCGTAGGCGGTGACGTGGGCTGAAGTGGGCCCCAAGAACTGGACCACAAGTCAAGGTGTATATAACGAGAGATTCACCATATCAGTGGAGGGGCGGTTCAATGGCCAAGGGTCGTCGTCGGCAGTTCTGGGAACACCGAAGTGTCTTCTGAGTTGTGAGCGTGGACCTGTCGAATCAGAGCAAGCCGGCCAAGGGCCAGCTTTCCAAATGCCGATTGCATCACTGGACTCACTATGATAAAATCTTCGCCTGGACCAGATCGCCGTTCGCGCTTGGGCATGGGCTGTGAGCGCCTAGCCCGAATCGTGTGTTGACAGGATTAATCGCAGAGATCGCGGGAGTAAACAGCAATGGCTGCCAAGAAGAAAGAGAAACGGTGCGTGTACTGTCACTCTTCTGAAGACGTGTCCCGCGATCACATTCCCCCCAGGAGCTTGTTCCCTAAACCGAGGCCCTCGAATCTCATAACTGTGCCGTGTTGTCGCAACTGCCACGAAAAACTCACCGAGAAAGACGAGTATTTCCGCAACTTTCTCATCTTTTCACCGCAATGCCGGGGGCACGTCGCAGCAAGGCAGTTACAGAAGAGCGGGTTACGATCACTGCAGGACCCGAATGCAGGAGAACTCTCAAATCCACTCTTCAATTTTAGGAATCGGCGCTGGCCTGGGAATCTGCTCAGTTCACTGCCATTTGATTACGGCGCGTCTGTCGCTCCCGACGACGAACGTATCGAGGCCGTAATTGAGAGGATTATTGTCGGTCTGTTTTGGAAAGAGACCGACAAATATCTGCCGCTCGATTATTCAGTGGACGTTGTTGGCAGCTATGACTCCACGTACATGGAATGGCAAGTTCAACAATCGGTCCGCAGGTTACAGAACGAGGAGGCACCTGCAGATATCGGCGAAGGCGTCTTCCAATACTGGTGGTCGTGGGCAGAGCCCACCCAGCCCGGGGAAACGCACAGATCCGATTGGATGCTACAATTCTATGAAGGCACGACATTCCTGTGCAGAGTTGCCAGACACCAGGAGAGCATGAATCCCTCACACCAGAGGCTTTTCGCCCTGCCTGGCTATCTCGGGCGCTAGCCGCCAAGCCGACCCACTCTTACCTGGACTTCATGGCAACCTGACCGCCCCGCAGGTATCGGAAGTTTCGATGTCGCGCAGCAACTGGGTGATCCCCAAAGATCTGATGGTTTCCTGCCCAGCTGGCTCAGCCAAGCAACACGAAAATGCGCTTATCGTATAGTAGAATAATGACGAGGAGGCAAGAGCGTTTGGCAACTACAGCGATTTTCTATAGAGGCATGTACAAGCATCAGTTGGAGCAAATGCTCAAAACCCAGGAGCAGGAAAAGAACATACGTCTTTTCATGCAGCCATATTCAGAGTACCCGATAAAGGAGTTGAAAGACGATCTCCCTAGCCCAATGAACCCTGTCCTTCTCTATCTCTCCACGAATGACAATTTTGCGAGGGTCTCTTGGCGGGCGGAAATTATCGTATGGAAAGACAAGCAGAAGTTAAGCGCGAAAGAGCAGAAGCAAATTGATAGCGAGGTAAGGCACTACGATTCTGGACTTTACGGCATTGATGAGGGGATGGTCAATCTTCTCCAACTCCGTAATCTGGTAAACCTTGACGCTGGATTTTCTGTGACGGAATTGACGAAAACCAAAGACGGAGGATCGGTCTCACAGAAAGCGTTTCGGTCCGGCTGGGTTTACGTTAGAGAACGAGAATCGCGTTAAAATGACTAGGTCTCGTTGACAATTGGCAAAGGCCTCTTAAGGGCTGACAAATGCAAGCCCTCATCGACCTTACGCGACAGAAAAAGCGACTTCTTTAACCGTCCGCGAACCAGAAAGATGTTCTTCGCGCTCCTTCGCGCCTCTTCGCGGATCAAAAGAAGCAGTTAAGCCGTTCTCCGTGACCCGCCGTGGATCAAAAGCAGTTAGATGTCCTTCATGCCCCTTCGTGGATAGAACAGGTTTTGCCGTAGATATCCCGGTTCAGGCAAACGTCAACGAGCCCTAAGACTCTGTCTCGGCATGATCTTTTATCCATTGCCGGCGCTTAACTGACAATATGATTGGCCCCAATCGCTGGGCCTCGAAATGGGAATAATAAGCTGCATCCAGGCGGATGCGTTGCGCGCTGATCGGCAACGGGCGGTCTGCCGCCATCAGTGCTCTTAGTTCTCTTCCGCTGACGCCCGCAGGACCGCACGCTGGTTATCGACCATGCGCCGTATTTCACTGACCCGGGCCTTCAACTTTACATTTTAGCCACCTGATTTCCTTCTTGAGACGCTCTATCTGTTCATAAAGCTCTGATTCCCGCGCCCCCTGCTCGCGCTCGCCCTTCGCGGCGAAGACGTTGGCCCCGTCTTCCAGCAACTGCCGTTTCCAGGCCCCTATCAGGTTGGCATGAACCCCGTACTCACTCGATAGCTGCCGTATCGTCTTACCGCCTTCAAGCGCTTCCAGCGCAACCCGAAACTTGAAGGCTGCCGCGTGTCGCCACCGTTTCTTGACCATCGTTCTGCCCCTCCACAGGCTCGGTGAATTGCTCCACCGCTACACCTTAGAATGTGGTCCAGTCTTTGGGGCCAGGCTCACAGTTCCGTGACGGCTCATATCGCTTTGTTCCGGCCAATCCAAGACATCAGCCTTTCTTGGCTCATTCCTCAACGCAACACGGTTAGCAGTTGAATTTGCATAAAGTTAGGTAGTTTATGTGATTCTTGTAAGATCGCTAATTTCGCTATAGAATAACTTTATGGACCCCATTCGAAATCCGTACGCGCCAGGCGCAGGCACACGTCCGCCTGAGATGGTGGGTCGTGATGACCTTCAGGAGGCTGCGCGTATCGCCCTCGAAAGAATCAGGCTTGGCCGTCCAAGCAAGAGTATCGTGATGGTGGGTCTGCGTGGCGTTGGTAAGACCGTACTGCTTGACCAGATAGCGGAAGACGCCGAGGCCAACCGCTTGATAGCGTTGCGAATAGAGGCGTCGGAACAGCGTTCTTTGCCCTCGATAATTGCACCGCAGTTGCGATCTGCACTGATAAGACTCTCCAACCAGGAAGCTGTGCGAGCACTCGCCCAGAGAGCGTTAAGAGCGCTGGCGGGTTTCGCTAGCTCACTTAAGGTAAAGTACCAGGATATCGAAGTTGGGATTGACGCCGACCCTGAACCGGGCCTGGCGGACAATGGCGACCTGGGAATAGACCTGCAAGACCTTCTTGAGGCTGTGGGCGTTGCGGCTAAGGCGGATAACAGTTGCGTCGCCCTTTTTATCGATGAACTCCAGTATGTCGAAAAAGAGCAACTGGCCGCTCTGATAACTGCCCTGCATCGCGATGCCCAGAGGCGGTTGCCCGTGACGATGGTGGGAGCCGGTCTACCGCAGCTCAGAGGCGCAATGGGCAACGCCAAGTCTTATGCTGAAAGGCTCTTCGATTTCCCCGAAGTGGGGCCTCTGTCGTCCAGTGATGCCAGGATTGCTATTTCCAAGCCTGCCCATGATGAGGGCGTGGAGATAGAAGCAGATGTTCTCGACGCCGTCGTCAATCGAACGCAAGGCTATCCCTACTTCTTGCAGGTCTGGGGGAAACATCTTTGGGACGTAGCAGAAGATTCTCCGATCACGGAGGCGAACTTTATTCCTGCCTCGACCCGGGCCATAGCGGATCTTGACCAGAGTTTCTTCCTTGTCCGGTTCGATAGGCTTACGCCTTCGGAGAAAAAATATTTGAGAGCAATGGCGGGATTGGGTGATGGCCCCCATCGGTCGGGTGACATCGCGCAAGTGATGGATCGCACCGTGACCTCGTTGGCCCCTACCCGCGCCCAGTTAATCAACAAAGGAATGATCTGGAGTCCTGGCCACGGCGACACCGCCTTCACCGTTCCTATGTTCAACGAATTCATGCTGCGGACCGTCCCCGATCTGGATCTTTGATTCGGGCCGACGTTTGGTCTTGACGCAAAACATGTCTCGCAGAAATAGAGGCCACAAAAAACCTCAAAAGAGTCAAAGTCATTTGCGTCTGCTGCCGATTGCCTGAATAGCGGTCTGCGGGAGCAAAGTGCGGCTGTTCCGCGCAAGGCCGTGCAGTTGCCCAGAAAATCCGGTACGCCTCTGGCGTTCTTCCTGGCCCGTCGCGTGACGTCGCGGATAGATCGGTCTGGTTTAACAGAGTAGTCAAGCTGAGTATATCTCGCACAGGCCTAAAGGCGCCCCGTTCTTGTTGAACTTTGAACGGTCTTTCACAAGTGCTGGCGGAATCTGGAGTGAGATCGGGGCCTCCTCAAATATGTCGCGCACTCGACAGTGCAGAAAAGCGCAGGCAGGAATTCCTGAAATCATGGTGCGATATTCAGGCAGGCAAGGAAGCCCAATAGATTCAACCGTGAATCTGAAGTTGGACGCACCGCGCAACGCTTTGCCCTTAATTGCTCCTTGACTAAATCTATACTTGGCCTCTGAGACTGGCCGACCAACAGGCAAAGCAGAGTGCGTCCGCTCTGCTGCGGCAGACCGCTAATTGACGACATGACTCTCTGACCCTTGAATTGCCCTTGATGCACTTTGGCTTACGGTATGTCCCTATGTTTGAACCACGAAGCCGGAAGAGCAGAGTTTATTTGACGTGCTGCAGCAGCCCACCGTATGTTAACCCGTCCCTTCCCCATTTGGCTGCCTCCACCTACAGGGTGCACTTTTTGCTTTACGCCATGGCCCCAGTCCAGACTTTGGGGCAAAATCCCGAAGAGTCGCCAAGGGACGCCTGATCTGTGGCTGGAATGTGGGTGAAATGCCGCATCGCCGAAGGCAAGAGCTCGCGCTATGCTAACCACGCAAACACAGAGGCATATCATGTCCGATCATGTCCGGGAGTTTAGAGAGCAACGGCGCGTGAAGGACATTAGATGGCTTGTTCGGGACCGCAAGATTGACGTGCTGTGCCACTTCACCCGGCTTGAAAACCTGATTGGTATTCTGCGCAATGGCTTGCTGAGCCGGAGAACCCTTTATGAGCGTCATATGCGGTTTTACGCTGTCGATCACCATCGCTTGGACGGCTGTCCCGATGCCGTCTGTTTGAGCGTCGGTTTTCCAAATTACATGTTGTTCTATAGCAAGCGAGTGAACTATTTTAAGCAACAGCAGGTAACGCACTCTCAGTGGATTGTCTTGCTCTTGGATGTAAGAATTCTCTGGGAATTGGAGTGCGAATTCTGCCAGCGGAATGCAGCGAGTAACTTGGAGAGGGAAATTCCTCGGCGGGAGAGGCGAAAGCCGGAAGCCTTGGAGAAAATGTTCAGCGAATATGACGATGTCAGGCGCTTTGATCTGAATATACCTCGCAGCTTCCCTACGCATCCACAAGCGGAGGTGTTGGCCTTTGGGCCAATACCTGCAGTTTACATCAGACAAGTGCATTTTTTTGACTACTTTACCTTTTCAAAATACCAAGACCGTGTGCGCTCGTTGACAGCAGCCGGCGTTTTCCACAAGACCGATTATTTCAGTGCAAGGAAGGACCATAGGTTCTGGAGTGGCAAATCGACGTGAGAGTACTTAGGCAGCAGCATCATATGTCGCTCGACCTGCGATCTTGACAATAATGAAAGCGGCAATTTGGAGACAAAATGGCAATACGCCCTGTTTTCATCCCTGATGCGAGTGGATCTCCTTTCGTCAGATCCATTGACATCGAGTTTCAATGGTTCGCTGGCTTCTCGCAATCGCAAACGCGAAAGTCTATCGCCTCTCTGCACGAAGCTGCCAAAAAAATGGAGATTCACCCAATTCTGGAGATATCCAGAAAGTCGACGTCGCCCTTGGGAGTCTCTCTGAGTGCATTCGAACTCTCACTAAGTAGTCAGGGTTCAAAAACAATCAGCGTTGAATGTGCCTATCAAGGGAGCAAGGTGTTTGAGGGCGGTGGCCCCTTTCACGATCTCTATACAGTCTCTAGCCGGGAAGCCAAGACCGACCCCAGGCTGCGTAACTCGGGAGAGGTGATTGAATTCGACTTCTTGGGTGAAAGATTCTCAACTAAGCCTCAAACTGCATTCTATAACTGGCTCTATATAACTGCGCTCAGTCAACGGGAACCCACTGTACTGCAGGAACTGAAGCGGTACAGTGGGTTTTCGGACATTGCTTTCAATCCAAAACGCTCGATAAACTGCCAGGCACGTGCTGTGGCCGTTTACGTCGCCCTGAACAGTTCTGTACCAAACGTGCTGCAAACTCTGGGCGATTGGGATTCATACATGGAGATAATGACAGGCGCGAAGAAGCGTTCATCAGATGAACGAGCCCGGCGCCAACTCAATCTGCCATTTGAAGACGGACCCGATGCGCACCCGCCGCCATAGAAACGGTTGCACTGTCGTCAGCAAGACTGACTACGAGGCCTGGGGATGATTCACCAGTCTTGCCCCTCCCGTTCAATGGCTCCTTGTCTGGGGTGCTGAGAGCCAGAAGTCGAAGGGATAGGATCTTCCAAGAGTCATGCCATTCATTGACTGACCCAAGACCCCGGCCCGGCCTGCTATGCCCTCCTCGTATCGACGGTGGCGATAACGGCTGGGTTTCCTGTACTCTTGAACAACCCACCAGGAGGGAGGGAGTATGATGATTAGACCGCCAATAAACCTTGAATATATAGGTGTGCCGGTAGGTACCATTCTGACGCTGGCCGACAAGGACCGTGTTTCGGTTGTCGTAGTCCAGCAGTATCCCCCCAGAGTTGCCTATGAGGAACAGGTTCTCTCACTGAATCAGGCTGCCAAACGAGCTTACGACACACCTGATGATGAGACGATTCAGGCTACGCTCTACTGGCGGTATGAGGGGGAGTCTCTCTGGGACCACAGGATGCGATTCGAGAAACATCATAACAGCCGATTTCAGGACTTGTGAAAGAAGGAAAAATCGACACGGCTCCGGAAAAGCTGCACCTTCTCACTGAAGATGTTTTCGAGCCGGTTTTTCCTTCCCGCTGCGATTTGCCTCGCGATCGCCGATTCTCTTTACTGGTTCACGAACACACGCCTTTCTGCCATTTAGGTCGTGTTCTCTGCCTGGCCCAGCCGATACGTGGACGGGTCAGAACTCAAATGCGAACCCCCAACTCCCCAATTATAGCTGGCTCCAACGACTTGACCGCGAGATGGGCAAAACGGAGTGCTTTCGCTCTGCTGCGGCAGGTCGCCGTGAGGCCGAGCCACCCCTTGGCCCCTGAACTGCCCCTCCACGCACTTGTCGAGCAGCTCTATCAGGCACCTGACCAATTATACGGTTTCTGTACTTTCTGCATACGTCTGCTATACGCTAAGTCTGTGAACTGCCTACGATTTGCCTATGATCCATCTGCGGACTACCTCCGATCCGCTTTCTCTGTTACGCTTGCCAAGTCAGCTGGAAAGAAAAAGCCCTGGAGGACGCAGTCGTCCCTCCTGGGCGGGGAACCTTCCCTTGCAGATCACACGATTTGAGTACGGTTCGCCCCACGCGCCCTCGTCCCTTCGCCCCTGCACCGAATCCGCAGGAGGTTCCGCCATCACTCTCATTGGCGACCAAACCCTCCTTGACCGTCAACCTATTGCCCTCTTCTGCTCAGTCAAATGTCCCGGCGACATCATCCTCAAAAGCTACGACCTCGCCCGCGCCCTGCGCGTCTACCCCATCACCCTCATCGGCGGCTTCCAGTCCCCCATCGAAAAAGAGTTCCTCGAACTCCTCCTGCGCCGGCCCGCAACCCAACCCGGCCGTGCCGCGCCCCTGCTGCCATCCGTGATAATCTGCCCCGCCCGCGGCCTCGCCAACATGCGTATCCCCCGCCCCTGGCGCGATCCTCTCGCCGCCGGCCGCCTCCTGCTCCTCTCCACCTTCCCCGACAGCCTCCGCCGTCCCACCGCCGCCTCCGCCTCCCGCCGCAACGCCTGCGTCGCCACCCTTGCCCACCGCATCCTCATCCTCCACGCCGCACAGGGCGGCAAAACCGAAGCGCTCTGCCGGCAGGCCCTTGCCGCCGCCAAGCCCGTCTACACCCTCCCCTCCCCCCACAACGCCCACCTCATCGCTCTCGGCGCCCAGCCCGTCCTCCCGGACGACCCCTCCGCCCTCGTGCCCGCCTGAGCCAGGCCGCCTGCCCATCCCAACCCCATCATTCCATACGCGAATCAGTGGTTAGCTTGGGCCGAAAAAATGGACTGCAAGCCAAGGTGTACAATCGAGCGACCTACCAACCCGTGGAGGGGCAACCTGAGAGTCAAGACACGGCGGCGACACACGGTAGTCTGGAAGTTCCGGCTTACGCTGGAAACGCTTGAACGCAGGAAGACACTTAGCCGGTTGTCTGGTGGACACGACATTCATGCCAATCTGAAGCGGGCCTGGAATCGACAACGGTTGGAATACAGTTCTTAAGCCATCTAGAACCATGAAAGGTTGAATCTAAGTCCCGACTGGTGCACTCCCGCAGAAGAGCGCAACGCCTCCGTCTGGATGCACCTTATCTTTCCCGTTTCGCAGTCTACCGATTAGGGCCAGCCATGCCCCGGAAACGCCAGCCAAGTGCTAACTTCTATCCCCTTAGCATTCCTCCAAATCACATCTCTATTCCTGGCGAGTCCGCCGCAGTCCTCGCCACCGTCTAAGCCGGCCGCGCCGGAGAATGCCAGGAACGCGTCAACACAACCGGCCGGCCGTCAAAAGACAGGATCTGCGCGGGCTCGCGCCCTTGCTCAAAGCAATAGTCTATTTGGACAAAAAGCCTGGATCCACCCCCAAACCGCACCCAGAACATGCCTTCAAGCGGACAAAGCGGACATATTTATGAAAGAATTCAGAAAAATACCCCGTTCTGTCCCCACATTCCCCTTCACGAACGATCTGCCAACCAGGCCCTGGACATTTCCGTCGTCTTCGACCAATACCTCGTGCGCGGGCATACGTGTAGGGTGCCCCTTGTAGATGCCCTCGCTTGTCGATGCCTTCTGGCAGGCGGTAGCACCGTCTACCCTCCCCCGCGGCCGCCGAACCGTAACCACGAACTCCTGTCCTTCCAAGTAACCCTGAACGCCCTGTCAACACAACATATGCATGTCATCCTGACCACATACACAACATACAGTATGATGACTTGACAGACTCCGAGATGTCGATTACAATGGCTAGAACATGTATTCTCTGGCCTCGTACGGCTTCTCGGCCCGTCCTTCGCGACCTGCCAGCCCGTCGTAGCGCAAAAGATGGCAAGAGTATGCCCAGGCCTTCACTATCCTTGCCGCCGCAACATCTGAACAACGCAGCAGCGGCTATAGACAGAAAGGAACCACATGCCCAAAACACTTTGTAAAGGTGTCAAAATGGATGGATCCCCCTGTCAGGGACAAGGACAGGAAAAATACGATGGCTACTGTATCGCCCACGCCCCTAAGGAAATAACCGGCGAATGGCGCACGCGCGGCGGCAAGAACTCCTCCAATGAAGCCAGGTCCCGCAAACACTTTCCCGAGCCATTTGACGGCATAATCCAGGAGCTTCGCCAGGGGCTGTCCGAAGTGCGGGAAGGAAAACTCAGTCCCTCTCAACTCAACGCCATGTGCAACAGTGCGAGAGCGATAGCCCAACTTGTCAACCTTTCCAACGAGGAAATCGAGCTGATTCGCACCCAGGAAATCGAAGCCGCCGCCTTGGAACTCGCCGGCGCACACGGCGATCTCGCCATCCTCAAAGCCGCCGCCCATATCTCCGCCGAGCATGAACGCTACCGCGCCGAATCCCTCATCAAGCAAGGTCTCGTCGTCCCGGAACCGGCAAGAGATTCTGATTCCGCCCCACGTTCCCAACTCGTGCTCACCGACGCCGGCAGACGGCGCTTCGGCCTCCAGAAACTCACCGGCTACACGCAGGAGGACTTCGACCAAATTAAAGCTTTCTTCAATCGTCCTGAAATTAGCTTGGATAAATGGGCCGCCGCAGATCAACTCTTGTCCGCAATGTGCACTTCCATCGATGATGCCATAGCCGACCTCGAACGCGGGCCCACCCCCGTGCGCGACCCCTTGACCGGCGAGGTCCTCACCGAACCGCCCGCCGGTGTGAAAATCGGCCCCGTCAACGCCGAAGGTGACATCAATACCGAAGCGGCCCTTGAAATTCTGAAGAAACAGCGTCAAAAAGCCGGGCTGTTGACCCGCATACTCGAATACAGACATAGGGTAGAACTGAGTGACTTGCGCCCGCCCCCAATGACAGCGGAGGAGGTGGGAGAACAACAGGAGGATGAGGCGACAAAGGAGAAAAAAGATGAGAAGGAAGAATAGGGATGACTCTCCCGCTCAAAGCGACACAATTATTTCTAATAAATAGTATTTCATTTTATGATGGCTTGGACCCGCGCTTGAACGGTACGGCACTCCCCATCGACGGCTGTTCCTTCGGCCCCCTGAATCCCCCATTGGCCGCCATTCGCCCGCCGAATTTTTCTCGCCAAACGCTCGTGAACGCTCGTAAACGCTCGTCCAACACTCGTACGAGCGTTCGTGTGTTAACTCGTCCGCCAGCAACGCCCCAACCCTCCCGATCCCCGGCCCCCTCCCCTTTCACAAACGGTCCCTTCATTCCACCAACTGCAGTTCAGACAACCGCTTGTACACTTTCATGTTAGTGCCCCGCCAATACCCAATAACCGAATGCACGAATTCAGCGCCTCCCGGTGTATGCGCGGGGTTACGATCCTCTGTCATCTGACCTCTAGCCCTCAATTCGCTGCCGTTTGCCACCCCCGCCGCAATCAAGTACAATTGTCCCAAACGCATACTGTCCCGTTCAGGAGAACGCCCATTTGTCGTTTCGCCCCTTTTCCTTAGGCGATGCCCTGCTTCTACAGCGCCTGCGCAACGTCTCCACGCCTCTCCAGATTGAGCGCATCCTGCTGGAATCGATTTCGCCTGTGCGTACCGCACTCCGCTCACGCTTTCCCTGGTATCGCCACAGCTCCTTCACCTACGTGCTGCGCCAGGAAGAAAACGGCCTCGCCCGCGAAGGACTGATCCAGTTGCGCATCCGCCCCCACGCACACGAAGCCGACGTCACCCTGCTCTCTCCTGCCCTCGACGCACCCCAGGGCCATCCCGCCATCTGGCAAAAACTGCTCACCTACAGCGCCAAAAATATCTTCACCAAAAACGTCTGCCGCCTCTTTAGCGACCTGCCCGACCAGCCCCTGCTCGTCAATACCTTCAGACAGGCCGGCTTCGTGCCCCTCACCCAGGTCACCATCTGGCGGCTCGACAGCGCCCAGCTCGCCCCGTCCGATCCGAACGTGAGGCCCCAGCGTGCCGCCGACGCACCCGACCTCGAACAGCTCTACCAGCGCATTACACCCAAGCCCGTCCAGCAACTGGAGATGGGCATGGCGCCCAACACTCCTGAAGAGGACAGCATCCCGCCCATCCTCGCCAACCCGCACCACGTCCACATGTCCCGCTACGTGCTCGACAACGACCCCGGCCCCGGCCTCGCCGGCGCCGTCCAAATCCTGTGGGGCAAACGCAGCGCCTGGATCCGCCTCTGGGTCGACACCAACAATCCCGACCCGCACAACGCCCGCCTGCTCCTTAACTTCGCCCTGCAGCGCATCGACGAAGCGCCCCACGTCTCCCGCGCCTACATCGGCGTGCGCGCCTACCAGACCGGCCTCAACGCCCACCTGAACGATCACGGCTTCGCACCCTTCACCGACAGAATGCTCATGGTGCGCAACATCCTCCAGTGGCAGCGCCGCACCGTTGACCACCGCATGCCCGCCCTCGAAGCGGTCCAGGAGGCCGTCCCCGGCTCCCTTGCCATGCCCAAGTTTGAATGCTGCCGACTCCAACTGCCGGACTTTGGCGGCGTTCAAACAGAGCGCCGGCCGTTCCATCCGTCCGACACGCAGCGGCAATCAAACGCAGACGGCTTGCAGTATGCCGAAGCATGCGCCCACCGGCGCCATCGCCCTGCGCCCACCCGCCCCGCCGCCGCACACCGCACCCGCGGGAGGCACTGACACCATCGTGACCCGTGACCTGCAAACAACCGTCCCAACCAACCACCGCGCACACGCGGTGTCACTAAAAACCAAAAACCAAAAACTCAAAACTGCCCTACAATGACCCTACACATAGCTGATGACCTCGATCTCCTCCTGGCTGTCCTGCCCGAACGCATTCGCGTCTCCCTACAGGAGCTTGGCCGCGCCAGCGATCTGATCGAAATTGTCATGGACCTCGGCCGCCTGCCCGAAGCGCGCTTCCCCGATAGCGAAGTCTCCCTCAGCCCCGAAGAGACCACCCGTGACGACCTGCAACACGTCATCGACAACATCGGCGACTTCGGCGCCGACAACCGCGCCGGCATCGAACGCACCCTCCACCGCATCTCAGCCATCCGCAATCGCAAGGGCACCGTCATCGGCCTCACCTGCCGCGTCGGCCGCGCCGTCTACGGCGTCATCGACATCGTTCAGGACATCATCATGAGCGGCAGCAGCCTGCTCCTGCTCGGCCGGCCCGGCGTCGGCAAGACCACCCTCCTGCGCGAAGCCTCCCGCGTCCTCAGTGACAAAAAACGGGTCGTCATCGTCGATACCAGCAACGAAATCGCCGGCGACGGCGACATTCCCCACCCATCCATCGGCCGCGCCCGCCGCATGCAGGTCGCAACACCTACCCTGCAGCACGAAGTCATGATCGAAGCCGTCGAAAACCACATGCCCGAGGCCATCATCATCGACGAAATCGGCCGCGAGCTCGAAGCCGTCGCCGCCCGCACCATCGCCGAACGCGGCGTCCAGCTCATCGGCACCGCCCACGGCAATACCCTCGAAAACCTGCTCATGAACCCAACCCTCTCCGACCTGGTCGGCGGCATCGATACCGTCACCCTGTCCGACGAGGAAGCCCGCCGCCGCGGCACCCAGAAAACCGTGCTCGAGCGCAAAGCCCCGCCCACCTTCGACGTCCTCATCGAAATCCAGGAACGCCAACGCATGATCGTGCACCACAAGGTCGCCGAGGCCGTTGATTCACTCCTGCGCGGCTGGACCCTCTCCCCCGAAATCCGCTACGTCAACAGCAACAATCAGGTCCGCATCGAAAACGTCGAAAGCCAGGAAAGACCCGGCCGCATCGGCCAAAGCCGCCAGGGCCCCGAAACCCCCCGCCGCCGTCAGCGCGGCGGCAAACGCGACGAGCGCGCCGCCCAGATCGCCCAAGGCCTCGACGGCGCCCCCCAAACCAATGGCGACGGCAAACCCAAAGCCGTGCGCGTATTCCCCTACGGCATCGGCCAGAACCGCCTGCGCACCGCCGCCCAGAATCTCAAAGTCCCGATCGAAGTCGTCAAAGAGTTGCGCGACGCCGATATCGTCATGACGCTGAAAAACTATTTCCGCCAGAAGCCCCAGCCCATCGCCGACGCCGAGCGCCAGAACGTACCCGTCTACGTCCTGCGCAGCAACACCGTCACCCAGATGGAGCAATACCTGCTCGACGTCTTCCACCTGCGCCGCGACGATCCCGACGTCATCTTCGACTCCGCCATGCGCGAAACCCAGAACGCAATCCAACGCCTCCTCAAGGGCGAGAAATCGGTCGAGCTGAGCCCCCAGGCCGCCTCGATTCGCAGCCAGCAGCACCAGCTGGCCCGCACCGCCAACCTCATCAGCCACAGCTACGGGCGCGAACCCCACCGCTGCGTGCGCATCTTCAGCCCGTCCTGAGCGCCGGCCGATCATTCGCTACGAGTCTATAGGCATGTTTGTCACTTTTGAAGGGTCGGATGGCAGCGGCAAGACCACCCAGATACAAATGCTGGAGAACTATCTGCTCAATGAAGGGCAGTCCGTTCTGGTGACCCGCGAGCCGGGGGGAACGAAAATCGGTGAAAGAATTCGGAAAGTGTTGCTGGATATGGCCCACAAGCAGATGCACGCTCGCACCGAGACGATACTCTTCAATGCTGCGCGCACTCAACTGGTCGAACAGGTAATTCGTCCCGCGCTGTTAGAGAACATATTCGTCTTGTGCGATCGTTTTGCCGACAGCACTGTCGCCTACCAGGGCTACGGCCGCAAGCAGAATATTGTGGAGTTGGAACGCCTGATCGAATTCGCCACTGGCGGGTTGCGCCCTGATCTGACAGTTTACCTGGATTTGTCGCCTGAGGAAGGGCTCAGGCGCAAACTGGCAGATCACCTGAACCGATTGGACGTGCAAGGACTGTCCTTTTATCGTCGAGTAGAAGCTGGCTATCATCAACTGATCGAGCAAGATCCACAGCGCTGGACCGTCATCGACGCCAGCCGCTCCCGCGACCAAATCCATCTCGACATCGTGCGCGCCCTGCAGCAAAAGCTGCCCGCCCTCGCGCCCAACTGATGAGACCTGTCCGCGCTTGCGCCCAAACCCCAAAGGCTTGACATTCCTCCAGCTGGCCAGGCATTGGCCGAATCCATCAATATGACAAACCGGCCAATGACCTGCTTCTGTCCTCCCCTTCCCATATCAGTCGGGCTCGCCCTCAAACCGGTCGCCGCGCGCACCCGCCTATGCCCGCCAACAACACCCAGATGAAGCGCCCGCTTCAGCCGCCGGCTTTTCCTGTCGCTCTGGCCTACGCCGCGTCTGTCCTGCTCTTCTTTGCGCCGCATCTGTTGGGCCTGGCCGCCTTCCCCGACAGTGATTTCACCCGCCATTTCCTGCCCTTCAGCCTCTTCCAACAGTCCGCAATTCTCGACCTGCGCCTGCCGCTGTGGGACCCGCACACCTTCTCCGGCCACCCCTTCCTTGCCGACGCCCAGTCTGCCGTCTTCTACCCTGTCAGCAACGCCTTGCTCGTCCTGACAAGCTTCGACCGCAGCGCTGCCGGCAGGCTCTACTGGCTGCAGGTCGAGGCCGCTCTCCACATATTTCTCGCCTGCCTCTTCACCTACATGCTGGTCCGCCGCTTGACCGGCAGCAAAATAGCCGCGTTCATAGCCGGCGCCGTCTTCGGATTCTCCGGCTACCTCACCGGCTATGTGCCCTTGCAGCTCGGGATCCTGCGCGTCGCTGTCTGGCTGCCCGCCATCCTTCTTCTGCTCTTGCCGGGAGCCGGCTGCGCCCGAACCGGCAGCTCCCAATCTGGCGCAGATGGCGAACCCGCGCCCCGCGCAGCAACGCCTCTCTGCCGTGTATTCCCCCAATGGAAACGCTGGCTGGCCGCGGCGGCAGTGCACGCGGTCGCCTTCTTCGGCGGCCATCCCCAGACCTTTCTGTTCCTCTCCTATGCCGTTGCTGGTTGGATGCTGATGCTATTCGTCAGCGAGTTGCGTAGGCAACCGCTAAGAAGCAATGCAAGCAGTCCCGTCTATCGGGCCGTTTCGCTGCGAGTGCTGCTGTACGCCGGCATGGTAACCGCCTATGTCACCGTTCTGGTCCTCTTGACCCTGGCCCAGCTTTGGCCGGTCTACGAGTTTGTGCAACACTCCCTTCGCTCCTCGCTCTCCTTCCAGGAGGCGGGCGGCGGCTTCGCCTTTAGAGATACGTTGCAGTATCTGCTGCCCGGCCTGCTCACGGAGTATTCCCCGCAATACGTAGGCGTGGCCGCGCTTGGCCTCGCCTTCATCGCCGTCGCCGCCCTGTTCTCATCCGGCTTCTCGCTGCCCGGCGCCGATCCGCACGCCCGCGCCGCAGCCTTCTACTTCGTGATCTGCGGCGGTGCTGCCCTCCTCCTCTCCTACGGCGGCAGGATTCCCCTGTACAGCCTCTTTTTTCAATATGCGCCCGGCGGCGGCCTGTTTCGAGGCCAGGAGCGGGCCATCTTTCTGGTCGTCTTCTCGCTAAGCGCCCTCAGCGGCTACGGAATGGCGCTCCTGCCCACCCTGACCGCGCGCCAAAGGCAAACTCTGTGCTGGGGATTCGCCGCCGCCATCGCCGCAGGCTTGACCCTGTTCTGGCTATGGCGCCAGCTTCCCGCCCGCGCCGATATCTCGACCTCCGCCCTACTCTGGCCCAGCGCTATCGCACTGCTCATTGCCTTCGCCTTCGCCATTCTGACCGGACCTCGACCTGCGCGCAGCAAACTGATACACGACCAACCGATCGCGCGCACCCACCTCATCGCCCTGATCCCCTTGGCGCTGCTCGACCTGTTTTTCGTCAACTTTACCAACAATCTTGACTTCGGTCCGGCAGTAAGGGATGGGCTGGCGCGCCCCGAGGCCGCCGCAGTGCTGGAAGTGGATCAATCTCTGGCCGCGCGTTCCGATTCGCTCCCGCCGCGCGTCTACAACGAGCATCGAGTGTCGCGCAACAGCGGCCTCCTCCTCGGTTGGGAGGATGTCCTTGGCAAAAGCCCATTGCGTCACGCCAATTACAGCGCCCTTTTGCAGGATTTTCCCCTGGATCGCATGTGGGAACTGACGGGAACCGGCACAGTTCTCACTTGGAGACACGAACTGCCCGTCGAGAGCCAGCTGCTGGCTGAATTCAATCAGCCGCAGAGCTCGACCACCTATCTCCACGTCCTGAAGTCAATCCCCCCGCGGCTCTGGTGGACGCAAAGTGCCCGCATTGTAGATGACAGCGAAGCCCTTGCCCTGCTGGCCGACCCCGCCTTCAACATCCGCGACGAGCTGCTGATCGCCCCCGCCGATGCCGACGCGCTGGGCAGCAGCTGGCAGGACGGGCGCATTATTCTCGGCAACGGCGGCGAGGCCGATCTGCAGGTTGAGCGCGTTGCCGCCGGCCATCTGCGTATCGGCATCGAGAGCACCCAACGCGGGTTTCTCTTCCTCAGCGAGAAGTGGCTGCCCGGCTGGCACGCGCTGTGGCAAGGTGAACAGTTGTTGCCGGTGGCGCAGGCGCATCATGCATTCCTCGCCATACCCGTGCCCGCCGGCTCCGGCACGCTCGAACTGCTCTATCGACCTCGAAGCGTAGTTTGGGGTCTGGCAGCCAGCGGCGTAGGCTGGATCGCCCTCTTCATTGCCCTGCGCTTTCAGTTAGCCCTGGCCGCGCGAACCGTCTGGCGCTGCACGCGCGCTGCCTTCGACCAGCGCAAAAGCCGGCCCGCGCCACCCCCAGCCGGCAAAGCCAGCCCCGCCGCGCCCCTGTTCGGCCGCGAGCATCTGCAGCGCGCCGGTCAGGCCGCGCTGTTCAACCAGCACCTTCAGCGCGGCCTGCTGCTGGCAGTTATCCTGATCGGCTTTGCGCTCAGGCTCTTCCGCCTGGCCTATCGGGAACTTCGCGGCGACGAGAGCTTCGGCTACTTCTTTAGCCTGCCCTCCCCTACCCAGATCGTGGCGCGAACATTGGCGCTGCAAGAACCTCACCCCGTGGGCAGCTACCTCTTGCAGCACGCCTGGCTCCAGGTCGCCGGAACGCATGAGTTCGCGCTGCGATTTATCTCCGTCTTGGCCGGGACAGTAGCCATCCCACTGATATTCCATTTGGGTAAGCAGCTTCGCCTGGGCGCGCCCACTGCCCTGACAGCCGGCCTGCTCACAGCCGTGAGCGCCTACGCGATCTGGCATAGCCAGGATGCCCGTATGTACTCACTGAGCCTGGCGCTGACCGCGGCTGCCACTGTCCTGGCCCTCCGCGTTATCCAACAGCCTAAGCTCTGGCCTGCGTCCGTAGCCTATGCCGTCTGCGCCGCGGCTGCTTTGAACGTTCATTACTACGCCGCATTCGTCATTCTGGCGCACAACTTCTTTGTTCTTTTCTTGCTGCTGCGCAACATCTGGCTGCGCCGCGCCGGCCAATTCCTCGAAACGTGGCCTTCCGGCGATCGCGCGCTCCTGATGCGTTGGGCCCTCGCGCAACTGCTGACCGTTGCCCTATTCGCGCCCTGGCTGTTCAGCGCATGGCAGACACTTATCGGCTACGGCGGCAACGGCGATTCCCCCGCCTTCGGAGCAATGCTGTGGCGCTCCCTCGGTGTCTTTGCCATGAGCGAAACGGTCCCGCATCCCTTCTGGCGATTCGCTGCAGCGTTGCTGGCCGGATCTGTAATCGTCGTAGCGGTCGCATTTGGCCTGCGCAACAGAGGCAGCAACGAAAACAGTAGCGGGACGGTAGTGGGCACAGACTGTGGGAGCCAAACTGACACAAAGCCCCCAAACGGAGCAGGAGATCAACAGCAGACACAGCTCGACCAATCAAGTGTAACTGTGCTACTGCTCTTCTACCTGTTCATTCCACTCCTGGCGACGTGGATCAGCTCCCGGCAACGCCCGATATTTGATGAACGTTACCTGGTCGCGGCGCTGCCGCCCTTCCTGCTGTTGATAAGCGTTGGCGCGGCGAGGTTGAGCAGTTGGGTTGATACCCACCTGGGATGGCGATGGCGTTTCTGGGTCGACGGTGAAGCGGCCGCACCCAGCGAGCAAGACGCCGCTGCCCACCGTCCCACTCTTCTTGCCAGGCTTCCGCTCGGCCCGATTTCAGCCGCCGCGCTGCTGATCCTTGTTCTTGCCGCCAACGTCTACGGCCTGAACAATCACTATTTCAACACCAGGTCATCGGGCTGGCGGGGGCTGGCCGAGACGTTGGCTCTCTGGAGCGCCGGGTTGCCGACCGATGGCGTGCGCATCGCGGAAAACTTCCCCGACCCGACCATCGCGTACTACTATAAAGGAGATGTCCAAAAATTTATGCTGCCGCCCAGGCCCCATGACGCCGAGGGTGCGGCGCAGGTGGTCGATTCCCTCATGGGTAGCAACGTATTTAGGGTCATTCTGCCCGTCTCACCCGCTCCCAATTGGGATGCGACCAACATTGCTCCACAGGCACTGGCCGCCGGCTTTCGAAAGGTTTTGGAGGAGAAGGTCGGCTACTTCTGGGTGCACCTCTATGCTCGACCCGACCCACAGGGTTGGCGGACGTCAGGCGCATCATTTGAAAACGGTGTTACCTTGGTGAGAACCCAACTGAGCCCGGAAACAGTAGCCGCTGACGGCATCCTGGTCATTCACATGGACTGGAGGGGGAATCAAGAAAAACTCACCGGAGGTGAAAAAGTATTCGTCCACCTGATCAACGAGTCCGGCGGCACCCTTTCCCAGGCAGACCCAATCCTGCAGTTGAATTCGGCCGACGGATTCAGTAGCTTCAGTCTCCGCCTGCCTGCGACGCTGCCGCCCGGTCCACTCCGTCTGATCGCCGGCCTCTACGACGGCAGCCTGGAAGGCGCGCCCAAAATCCTCACCGAGAATGGGACGGACGCAGTCGTTCTCACTGAATTTGAAAATAAGGCGTCCGAAAAATGATCCGGTCATCTGCTGGAAGGCAGATAAGCCTGTCCCAACCGCTGCGCCTCTCCTCCTGCCAACCGTGAATGTGAGACCGGCAGGGCCGTCCAGGCAAGGTGCGAGCCTTCTGCGCTGCTTCGACAAGCTGGAAACCTGGTCCCGGTGCGCCTGTCTATGACGAAGCAACTCCGTTTCCTAATCCCGCGCCGCGAATTTGTCGATGGGACAGATACCTGCCAGTTCGCTGTCGACACAGACCTGCTCAGGCTCTATTCGTCAGGAACGTACACCCAGTTCCTTGCACATGCCGTCAACGACCACATTTGCCAATAGACAGAACTAGTCAAAATGAGATATTATTCAAGTGGTCCTCCTGGCTAGCTACCTTGTCAACTGTACGCGCGAATAGTCGTCGTTTCGAATTGAACTTACATTAGAAACATGAAACTCGTAATCGCCATCGTCAACGAAGAAGACAGCCCTAATCTGCTCGACCGCCTCGGACGGCGCGGCTACTCCGCTACCATTACCGGCACCCGCGGCGGCTTCCTGCGCATCGGCAACGCAACCATCTTCTGCGGCGTCGAGGACGAACAAGTGCAGGATGTCCTGACCGTCTTCCGCGAAAGCTGCACTAGCCGCATCCAATACGTCACCCCCCTGCCCCCCGTCATGGAGCCCGGCGAAATGCACATCCCCGCACCCGTCGAAAAGCAAGTCGGCGGCGCCACCATCTTCGTCGTCCCCGTAGATCACTTCGAAAAGATCTAACCAACCCGTCCCCCACCACCAAAGCCATACCTCGTACCCCCGCGCAGACAAACAACCCCTCACTACGCCCCAAGGGTGTTCTTCGCGGATCAAAGCAGCAAAAGGTGTTCTTCGCGGTCCTTCGCGGCCCTTCGTGGATCAGAGCAGTAAAAGGTGTTCTTTGCTCTCCCCTTTGTAGTTCCCTATCCCCTAATCCCCATCCCCCAACCCCTGCCCTTCCTCATCCGGCATCGAAGACTCAATCGACTCCGGGCTCTCCCCCGACTCCAAACGGTCCATCACCTCGTTCATCTCCGCATCCAGCGGCTCGCCCGTCTCGTCGCTCATCTTGCGCATAAAATGCGCCAGCGCCCGCGGATCCTCCTGCTCCAACCCCGCCAGCAGCGCCGGATCATCCGCCATCGACTCGATCCGGTTCTCCTCCGAACGCAGCACCCGCAGCCGGCTCATCAGCCGCCGCAGCCGCTCCCCCGCACAGTCCGGGCACGCCGAAGCGCCCGCCTCCGCCTCCGCCATCGTGCGGAACAGCACGCTCACCCGCTTCCTGCAGTCAAAACAAAAATATTCGTAAATCGGCATCGGCCCCTCTCCGCCCCCGCTCCGCCCCCGCTTACCCTCGCGTCCCTTCCCGTACCAGGAAGGTCATCTACCTCCCGCCGTCCCGCAGTTCCATAACCCCTACCCCCTAAACCCTGATCCCTGCCGTTCCACCCCGGCGCAGAATCAATACGCGCCCAATTTTTCGCTCATTATTAAATTGAACTATACTGTTCCACGTACCTTTCGCAAGCATGGATTTCCAATTGTCCATCATTATATCCATCGAAATGCCCGGCACAAAGCGATGGTGATGCGTGCCAGAGTGGTTTTCGTTTCTAACTGTCAGTAGTCAGTTCTCAGTCAGCAGGCGGCCGCTCGTATGCCGCCATTGATAACTGAAAACGGAAACTCAAAACTCCAATGGGATGCGTCTTTCTTCTATGTTAGATATTCAGGACGATGTGACCCCGATCTACGATCAGCAGAATCAGCCCCACCCAATTCTTGTGGTGATTTCCGGGCCCAGCGGCGTCGGCAAAGACACCACCCTGTCGCTGATGAAGCAACGCAACCTCCCCTTCCATTTCGTCGTCACCGCCACCACCCGCCCCCGCCGGCCCTCCGAAGCCGAAGGCGTCGACTACCACTTCGTCTCAGTCGGCGAATTCGCCGAAATGATCGACTCCGACGAGCTCTTGGAGTATGCCGTCGTCTACGGCGACTACAAAGGAATCCCCAAAACCCACGTACGCAAGGCCCTGGCCAGCGGCAAGGACGTCATCCTCCGTATCGACGTGCAGGGTGCCGCCACCATCCGCCGCCTCATTCCCGAGGCCGTGACCATCTTCCTGGTCGCCGAAAATGAAGTGGAGCAGATGCGGCGCCTGCGCGAGCGTAAAACCGAAACCCCCGACCGGCTCAAGATGCGCATCGCCACCGCCCGCAAAGAGTTGCAGCAGCTGCACGAGTTCCAATACATCGTCGTCAATCGCGATGACCGCCAGGAAGAAACCGTCGACAAGGTCATCAGCATTATTGAGGCCGAAAAATGTCGAGTGGACTGGTCGCCTGTAAATCTATAGCCGGGCCTCGATGAACCTCTTCGGCAACGCCCCCCGTCCAAGCAAGGACCCCACCGCTCCCGCCGCCGGCCCGCCGGAACCGCCGTCATTCTTCATCCCACTCGTCCCCCCGCGCGTCAGCCGCACCCTCATCGCCATCAACCTCATCGTCTTCGCCGCAACTTTCCTCTACGGCCTGATCGAATACCGCGTCTGGAACGGCCCCACCAACCTGCGCGTCCTCTTCGACCTCGGCATGAAATCCAACTGGCATATCATGCAAGGCCAAAGCTGGCGCCTGTTTACCGCCATGTTCCTCCACATCGGCCCCATCCATCTCATCTCCAACCTGATCGGCCTCTTCTGGCTTGGCCCCATCATCGAAGGCCACTTCGGCCACGTTCGCTTCGCCGTCATCTACCTGCTCGGCGGCCTCCTCGGCAGCATCGCCAGCTACGCCTTCTCGCCCGCCCTCTCCGCCGGAGCATCCGGCGCCGTCTTCGCCCTCCTCGGCGCAACCATCGTCTATTTCTATCGCTTTCGCGACAACATGGGCCGCCAGGGCCAGTCGATGCTCCAATCCGCGCTCGTGCTCCTGATCATCAACCTCGTGCTCGGCTTCTCGGTCACCAACGTCGACAACTGGGGCCACATGGGCGGCCTCGCCGGCGGCGCCATCATCGCAATCGGCCTCCTGCCCCGTTACCGCGCCCCAGCCCCCGCCATCCTCCGCTTTGGCCGCCAGCCCCTCATTCGCGAATCCCGCATCGTCCACAGCCTCGCCTGGACCCTCCTCTGCGCCCTCCTCTTCTACGCCGCCTTCCAAGCCGCCACCCTCGTCGGCCCCCCTCTCCGCTAGCCCTGTCCAAGCGCCCTCTTCCCTCCCGCCATCTCCTTTCCCATACGTACGCCTGCGGGCGAGGACGCCCTCCGGCGGCTCCGGCCCGCTAAGGCGGGCCTGCGCACCCTTCGCCGCTAAGGCGGCTCAGGGCTGTCGTCGGCAAACCCCCGCCGCCGCCAGGGGCTACGCCCTTTTATGGCGGTCGGGCCTTCGGCCCTCCCTTGTGCAGGGGCTGCGCCCCCGCAACGCCCCCCTCCAAAACCTCGCCTCAGCCATCCGCCATCGTCGTTGCTAAGCGGAGGCCTCACCTGCAGAACTATCGAAGAAGCCCGAACGGTGTCAGCAATGAAGGTCCGATCAAGAAAGGTGTTCTCCGCGGCCCTTAGTGGATGAAAGGGTTAAAGGTGTTCTTCGTGGCCCTTAGTGGCCCTTCGTGGATGAAAGGGTTAAAGGTGTTCTTCGTGGCCCTTAGTGGCCCTTCGTGGATGAAAGGGTTAAAGGTGTTCTTCGTGGCCCTTAGTGGCCCTTCGTGGATGAAAGGGTTAAAGGTGTTCTTCGTGGTCCTTAGTGGCCCTTCGTGGATCAAAAGGTTTAAAGGTGTTCTTCGTGGTCCTTAGTGGCCCCTAGTGGATCAAAAGGTTAAAGGTGTTCTTCGTAGTTCTTAGTGGCCCTTCGCAGTTCGACCACATTCTGCTTTCGCAAATCAACCCGTCCCCGTCTCCAATCCCTCCGCAATCAACTCCACCACATCCTTCACCACCACCCCTTCCTGCGCCGCCGCCGCCGCATCCGACATCATCGTCAAACAGAACGGGCACCCCACCGCCACCGTATCCGCGCCCGTCGCCCGCGCCTCCGCATACCGCTCCGCACTCACCGCCCGCTCGCCCGGCTCCTCCTCCTTCCAGAACTGAGCACCGCCCGCCCCGCAACAAAAACTCTGCTGACCGTGCCGCGGCATCTCCTCCAGCTCAATATTGCCCGCCTGCAACAGCGTCCGCGGCGCATCGACAATCCCATTATGCCGCCCCAGATAACACGGATCGTGGAACGTAACCGCCCCATCCTGCTCGACGTTGTACTCCAGTTTGCGCGCCGCCACCAGTTCCGACAGCAGCTGCGTATGGTGAATGACCTCGAACGGTTGCGGCTCTTCACCTCGGTCGTACTGGTGATACTCCTTGCCGATGCTGTGCAGACAGTGCGGGCACGTCGTCACGATCCGCCGCGGCCCCACCTCGTTCAACACCTCCATATTGCTCTCAGCCATCCCCCAGAACAGGTCCTCGCGCCCAGAGCGCCGCGCCGCATCGCCGCTGCAGCTCTCCATCTCGCCCAGCACCGCGTAGCGCACGCCCGCGTGGTTCAGCACCTTCGCAAAAGCCCGTGCCGTCTCCCTCGCCCGCGGATCATAGCTCGGCGCGCAGCCCACCCACCACAGGATATCCGCCTCCGGCTCCTCCTCAACCGTCGGCACCGCCAGCCCCTCCGCCCACGCCAGCCGGTCCCGCGCGCTCTGATTCCACGGATTGCCCTGGCGCTCGATCCCGCGATACGCCTGCTGCAACGTCGCCGGAAAGCTGTCCTCCGTCAGCGCCTGGTAGCGCCGCAAATGCATAATGTCGAACATCGGCTCGTTGCCCACCGGACAGATGTCGATGCACGCGCCGCAAGCCGTGCACGCCCACACCGCCGACTCGCTGATCGCGTAGTCGAGCAAAGGCGGCGTCTCTCCGCCCGCCGCGATCACCTCCGCCTGCTCGTTGATCGCAAAGCGCTTGTTGACCTCCAGCGCCGCCGGCGACAACTCCTTGCCCGTCACATAGGCCGGACACACATCCTGGCAGCGATTACACATGATGCACGCATACGCATCCACCAGGTGCGGCCACGGCAGCTGCTCCAGCCGCGCCGCGCCGAACTCCTCGATCGTCTCGTCCTCGAAATCCAGCGGCGGCAATTCGCCAAGCGATGTACGCGGCGGCCGCGCCAGAAAGTTGACGCCCGCCATGATCAAATGCAGATGTTTCGTGCGTGGGAAATACGGCACAAAGACCACCACCAGGCCCAACGCCACCCACCAGCCCACATGCTGCCCCACCGTCAAGGCCGACGCGTTCATACCGCCCCACAACAGGCTCACACCATTCGCGAACGGCTGCGCCGCCTCCCCGTGACCCGTCGCCTGCCGCGCCAGCGCGATCGCAAAACTCTCGCCCAGCAGCCGGAACCCCACGTGCAGCAAAATGAACAGCCCGACAACCAGCGAGTCGCGCCCGATGCCCCCTTCCTTCACCCCCTCTACCAGCATGACATTGTCGTGATAGCCCAGCGCCGGCGCTCGCAACACAAAACGCCGCAGCAGAAAATAGACCATCCCGGTCAATATGCCCACCGTCACAATGTCCGCCACAAAACGGTACCCCGCGCCAATCAAATTCTCGCCCAGAAAGCGGATCGGCAGATACCCCTGCAACACATCGCCCAAGTTCACCAGCAGATAGAAAACGAACCCCCAAGCGATCAGCGCATGAAAGACACCCGCGCCGCCGCGGCTCTTCCACAAACTGCCGAAAGTAAGCCACCTGCCCGCCGCCTTCCCCAGCCGTCCCGCCAGCTCACCCCAAGTTGGCAGCTCCCCTTCCCCCCGCCGGACCACATCATAAACGCGGCGGAACTGCACGAAGCTCACATACATAGAGACGGCCACCGCCGCCACAAAAATTATCTTCTCGGCAAAAGTCAGCATGGCAGTTCGCACCCGCTTCCGTGTACTGTACAGGGATCGACCTCTCCGCCCTCCCGCACCCTTCCGGGCAGGCGATTATTGCACAATTATACACGTCCAACGCACATCCAAATATAACCTCATTTCCCCTACCAACGGCCCCCTTCTCCTCCATTCCGCCCGCCGGACACCCCTTCCTCGCACCCTCTGCAACCCTCCGTGGCCCTTCGCGGCCCTTCGTGGATCAAAAGGTTTTGAGGTGTTCCACCGTTCCGCCGTTCCACACACCCCCTGAAGTAGCGCAGCAAACCGAACACCCCTATACTTCAGTGATCACGAACCACCAGTCTTCAACACCATCGTACGTACGCGGCAGTTCACCAAAAAACTGAAAACCGACTACTAAAAACTGCAGTCACGGAATCCCCAATGCTCGGAACCATAATCCCTGCCCGCAGGTTCGCCATCGCAATGGTGCGCCGCATGTTGCAGGTAGATCTACCCGCCTTCGTCCGCTCCGATGAAGATATCGAGGCCGAAGTATGGCGCAACTACAACTGGAACTTCACCGTAAATGTAGTTGACGGCTCCCTCTTCCTGCTGGCCCAGAGCCTCATGTCGGCCACCACCATCCTCCCCTTCTTCGTCAGCAGGCTCACCGATAACCCCTTCTACTTCGGCCTGCTCGCAGTCATCGCCAACGGCGGCTGGTTCTTTCCCCAGCTCTTCAGCGCCGGCCCCATCGAACGCACCGACCGCAAAAAACCCTGGCTCATCAATCTGGGATTCTTCGCCGAACGCATGCCTCTCGTCCTGCTGACGGCAACAACCTTTCTTGCCGTCCGGTCGCCCTCCTGGGCCCTCGCCCTCTTCCTGCTGGCATTCGCGATCTACAACCTCGGCGCCGGCATCATCGCGCCCGCCTGGCAGGACCTGCTCGCCGTCTGCTTTCCCGCCAACCGCCGCGGGCGCCTCATGGGAGTAACCATGTTCGTCGGCGGCATCACCGGCGCGCTCGGCGCCATCGGCAGCAGCCGCATCCTCGAAACACTGCCCTTCCCTCGCAACTTCCTTATCCTGTTCGGGCTGGCGACCATTCTCATGTTCCTCGGCTGGGCAGTCCTCGCCCTTACCCGCGAACCCGTGCGCCAAGTCCCGCGCACCGCCGAAAGCCGCCTGCGTATCTGGACCAGGCTCGGCCGCATCCTGCGCCGCGATCAGAACTTCCGCCGCTTCCTTATCGCCCGCGGCCTGCTCGCCGTCGGCGGCATGGGAATGGCCTTCGTTACCGCGGCCGCCGTCACCAAATGGGACGTGTCCGGCGGCACCGTCGGCAACTACACCGTCGCCCTGCTCGTCGGCCAATCGGCCAGCAATCTCCTCTTCGGGTTGCTCGCCGACCGCATCGGCCACAAACCGTCGCTCGTACTCGGCGGGCTCGCCGCCACCGCCGCCTATGTCATCGCCGGTCTGGCGACACTTCCCCTCCTTTACTATCTGGTCTTCATGCTCCTCGGCGTCTATTTCAGCGCCACCTTCGTCTCCGGCCTCATGATCGTGCTCGAGTTCGTCGGGCCCGAGCAGCGTCCCACCTATGTCGGCGCCACCAACTCCATCATCGGCGCCATCAATGTCGTCATCCCTCTTGTCGGCAGCTGGCTGGCCACCTTCAGCTACGGCTATCTCTTCACCCTCAGCGCCGCCGCCGGCCTGCTCGGCGTCCTGCTCATGTGGTTCTGGGTCGTCGATCCCCGCCACACCGGCGAACACGCAACTGCCGCCGGAAACAACTGACTTGCGCCTTGTGCGCAATCGTGGTAGAAATTCTCAAAAGCGCCAACTCCAGGGAGACATAAAATGACAATGGGCCATGTCTGTTCACAACTTTCGCACACCTCCGGCGAAGCCATCTACGGTACAGCCGGCAACGCCACAGACGTCTGGTTTGTGCTCGAATATCCCGGCGTCTGGGGCGGCAAAGCCATGGAAGAGAGCAAGCTCGACGACGCGCTCAAAGAACACCTGCAGCAAGCCGTCGCCGCCACGCCCGGCGCCCGCCTCCAGCTCATTAAACACGCCGAGTCCCGCAACGGCTCCTCCATCAGTTTCTTCATCGGCCTCTCCATGGAGGATACAGCCGCCCTCTATCGCTTCCAGCTGCAGGACTTCACCGATCTGGCCGCGATGGATCTGCCCGCCATGGTGACCGAACTGCGCACCGCGCCCGAGCGCTACGCCGCCCATAAACACGACGAGCCGCTCTTCCTCGTCTGCACCAACGGCAGCCGCGATCGCTGCTGCGCCACACTCGGCGTGCCCGTCTACCTCACCATGTCCGCCTACGCCGGCGACCAGGTCTGGCAGACCACTCACACCGGCGGCCACCGCTTCGCCGCCACCATGATCGTCCTGCCGCACGGCCTCTACTACGGCCGCCTCGGCGCCGAAGACGCCACCGCTATCGTCGACTCCTACAACGCCGGCGACGTATACGCCCTTGACCACTACCGCGGCCGCTCCTGCTATAAGGCACCCGTCCAGGCCGCCGAATACTACCTGCGCGCCGAAACGCACCAGCAATCGCTCGACGCCTTCTCCCTCCTCGACGCCGACCACAAAGACGACGTATGGACCTGCCGCTTCCGCTCCAACGGCGATGACCTCGTCCATGAGCTCTTCGTTCGCGCCGAAGAATCCGAGTTCATCATCCCGTTGAGCTGCCGCAAACCCGACACCGAGCGCGTCCCCCAATACCGCCTGCTCTCCTACTCGGTCCAGGCGCCCGTCCCGGCATAAGGGCCCCCCAGCCCCAACATATTCAATTGCAGCGGGATCCAACTGGATCCCGCTTTCTCACTCCTCTTTACTCTCTCATCGCATATGGGCGGTCGGCCGCAAGCGGCCTCCCTTGTGCAGGGGCTGCGCCCCCGCAACGCCCCCCTCTGGCTACCCACCGTACTGGTTCTTCCCCACCGTCGCGGCATGCCGACAGTGCGTCCCAACCAACCTGGCGGCTGACTTCCGAATACGCCATCAGATAGCCGGAATGGCGGCGGCGATGAAGGGCCGGTTAAGACACACACTGTATGTGGCTGAGCAATAACATTAAGACCAAGAACATCCGCCGCGCAACGAAAGTTAAATCCTCAGTAAACCTACCTTAACGGCCGCCTTTACGACTACCGCAAAAAAATACGCCCGTTTTCGCCAAATTTCAGCCCTCAGATGTGCTACACTTCTCTGGCGCGCGGCATTGCTAATGGCAATGCGGGCGCGTACCTGTTTACGAGCCCGTCTGTTGGCTCCGATCCGGACGGAGCGCAGACTGGCTTCATGGCAGACCATTCTGAACAGTGGTGTGTACCAACAATCAAAACAACCGGAGGGAAGTCTCTCATGTTCGTGAAGAGTGTCGGTAGGGTGCAGTTGGTTTTGGTCGTTCTGGCCGGCCTGCTGCTGACCGCTTGTGTGCCGATTCAGGCACCGGCGGATATGGAAAGCGCAGGCGCAGCGACCGAGCTGACCATCTATTCTGGCCGCAACGAGAATCTGGTAGGGCCTCTGCTGGAACGCTACCAGGAAGTGAGCGGCGTCACCGTTAACGTACGCTATGGCGGCACCGCCGAACTGGCCGCCACGATCTTGGAGGAAGGACAGAACTCACCGGCCGACGTCTTCTATGGCCAGGACGCCGGCGCCCTCGGCGCGCTCTCTCTGGCAGGGCGCCTCTCAGCACTGCCCACAGAGATCCTCGATAGGGTCGACCCCCGCTTCCAGGCCGGCAACGGCGATTGGGTCGGCACCAGCGGACGCGCCCGAGTATTCGTCTACAACACTGAAATGCTCAGTATGGACGAGCTGCCCAACGACATCTGGGAACTGACCGATCCCAAGTGGAAGGGCAAGGTCGGCTGGGCGCCCACCAACGGCAGCTTCCAGGCCTTCGTCACCGCTGTCCGCGTCCTCGAAGGCGAGGAGCGGGCCCGCGAATGGCTCGAAGCCATGATCGCCAATGACGTGCAGGTCTATGCCAAGAATACCCCGATCGTCGAGGCCACCGGCAAGGGTGAGGTCGTGCTGGGTCTGGTAAACCACTACTACCTGTACAGATTCCTTAAGGAAGATCCCGGTTTCCAAGCCAAGAACCATCACCCGGCCGCCGGTGATGCCGGCGCCATGATCAATGTGGCCGGCGCAGCCGTGCTGGATACCGCCAAGGACAAGGCAGCAGCCGAGGCCTTCGTCGCCTTCCTGCTTTCGGACGAAGCGCAGATCTACTTCTCCGAGCAGACCAACGAATATCCCCTTGTAGTCGGCATTCCGACCACCGCCGAAGGGCTGCTTCCTCTGGCCGACGTGAACACGCCCGATATTGACCTGACCGACCTGGATGATCTGCAAGGAACACTTGAGCTTCTTCAAGAGGTAAACGCGCTGCAGTAAGGGTAGTGTTTCCTCTATTGCCCCAAAAGCACACTCGGCGGACGACAACCTCCTCGACGTCTACCGGGTGTGCTTTTCTCTCTATAGCAGTTGCTACCAGCTGTTCCTGAATCTTCGTACCCCTCCAACCCCTCACAAATGCAACTTCAATTCGACACCAGGTCCCTCGAAAAATACCCCCCCAAACCGACCAGCCGTCGAGTTCGAGAGGTGTTCACCAAAAACTAGAAACCGAAAATGTAACTACAAAGCCACAGTACTTGACCAGCCAGTCATCCTTGGAACCATTCAGGCTCCTGGTGACGCAACTGGTGTACAGCCGTCGCCATGCTCGCCAGCCGACAGGTTGCGAAGAAGGCACACGGTCGGTGAGGGATGGTTTTGTAGGGGGGCGTTGCGGGGGCGCAGCCCCTGCACAAGGGAGGGCCGAAGGCCCGACCGCCCAAAATACAACAATGAGGAGAGAAAGAACACCTATGCTCCCCTCGTTCAGGGTTGCGAATCAGTTGCGGCTGAGTAGTTACCTGAAAACTAAGAACTGTAGTTTCAAACAATCTTCAACTGCGGCTGGCTGCCTCCCGACAGCGCCCGCAACTGCGCCACAACCTTCTGCGCCAACTCGCCGAACGTACGCGCCGCTGCGCCCGCGGGGTTGGCCGCAACGATCGGCCTGCCCCGGTCGCCCGATGCGCTGATCTCGGCCTCCAGGGCGACAACGCCCAGCAGGTCCGTGTCCAGCTCGCGGGCCGCAGTCTCGCCGCCCCCGTGGCCAAAGACCTCCCCGCTCATGTTTTCGATCACGCCCAGGATCGGCACCTCCAACTGCTCAAACGCGGCCGCGCCTCGGCGCGCATCCGCAACCGACACCATCTGCGGCATCGTCACGATCAGCCCGCCGCTCAGCGGCGCAATCTGCGCCAGCGAAAGTTGCGCGTCGCCTGTACCCGGCGGCAGATCCACGATCAGATAGTCCAGCTCGCCCCAGCGCACATCGGAGAACAGCTGCTGGATCGCCTTGTGCAGCATCGGCCCCCGCCAGATCAGCGCCTGCTCCGGCGGCAGCAGAAAGCCCATGCTCATGAATCGGACCCCGTGCGCCTCAGCTGGAATCAGCTTGCCCGCCTCCACCGGAGGCATCGCCTCCACGCCCATCATGATCGGGATATTCGGCCCATAGATATCCGCGTCCAGCAGGCCAACCCGGGCGCCGCTCTGCGCCAGGCTCACCGCCAGATTGACGCTGACCGTGCTCTTGCCCACACCGCCCTTGCCGCTCGCAACCGCCACGATATTCTTGATCGGTATCCCCAACTTCGCCTCAATCCGCGGGTCGAACGGGGTCTCTCCCAGCTGGTCGTTATTGCCACTGGCCATAGTAGGTTCCTATCCTCCCAATCCCGGCAGACCGCCGTAAAACCTCTGCCGGAACAATGCATGCCGTATGTTAAATGCCTGCCGCTACCTTACTCTCCCCCTCCGCGCCTGTCAAAAACAGCCGCGCTGCGCGTCCACATCGGGACCTGCTACCGGTTCACCGCCAAAAGGTCACAACAAGTGAATCATCGCTCACAAATGGGATCACTAACCCCTATCCCCTGCAGTTCCCCCTATCCCCTGGTCCTCCAAAATCATCCTCGCCGCCCGCTGCCCAATCTCAACCGCATAGTTCGTCCCCCGGTCCCACGGGTACACCTGGCTCATTGATGCGAAATAGAGGCCCCGCAACGGCGTGCGCAGTTCCGGGATCATCCCGGCATAGCCCCGCACCGGCACCGGCTGCGCATAGGTCGCTCGATGCAGCCACGCGCCCGTCACCCACTCGGGCCGGAACTCGCGGTTGAAGCGCGGCAGCGCCGGCAGGAACTCCGCCAGCAACTCCTCCTGCGACATCGAGAAATAACGGTGCGACGGCTCCAGATAATCGCCCAGATACAGCAGGTGATCGCCGCCATAGTGGCTCGGGTCGATCATGTTGGTATGTTCGACCAGCACCAGGAACGGCAGCCCTTCCGTCTTGGGCACGTTTACCCAATACGTATCTTTCAACAGAGGACGGTCCAGCGCCACCGTCATCACCACCGCCCCCATATGGCGCAGCGACGCCAGCTGCGACAGATAACTGTCGGGCAGCTCCGGGGCAAGCCGCTGCATCAGCCCCGGGCTCACCGTCGAGAGCACGACATCGAAACTGTGCGCGGCCGCCGCTTCACCGCCTGCACTCGTCTCCCCACTCTCAACCCTGAAGCCGCCGTCCGGCAGCGGCGTCACCGCCCGCACCGGCGCATTCGTCTCGATCGTAACGCCCCGGTCGCGCGTGGCCGCGCCCAGCCTGTCCACGAACGCCTGAAAGCCACCCCGATAGTAGCCGAGACGCGGCGTGCGTTTGTAGACCCTGGCCCAGAACCAGGCCAGATTGACATCCCGGAAATGCGGGCCGAACTTGCCCTCCAACATCGGCTGCCACAGCTTGCCGTAGGCCGTCTCTCCCATCCAGCGCGCCAGCCATTCATCCGCCAGCAGCCGGTCAAACGCGCGCCACGGCGGACGAGGATGATATTTCAGATATGCCAGCACCATCCCCATTCGCAGCTTATGCGCCATCGACAGGTGCGGAAACCGCAGCATGTGCGTCGGGCTGTCCAGCGGATAGTTCGCGCCCCGGTGATGCATGACGGTCGAGGGCCGGTGGATCTCCAACAGATCGCCGGCGCCGATCGTCTCCGTCAGCCGCATAATATCGTAATCGTTGGTGAAGAGATGATGATAGAACTTCTCCAGCGGCCACGCCCAGCTTTCCCGCCCCTTGAAGCCGGAAGCCAGCCCGCCCAGCTCCGGCCCGTTCTCGAAGATATGCACCTGTGCATTGCCCGCGCCCGCCAGCTCGTAAGCCGCGGTCAACCCTGCGACCCCGCCGCCAATAATGGCAATGCGAACTGCTCCGTCTTTCTGAGAACCGGTCAACGTTCTACCCTATCGTAAACTGCTGTTCAGCTGCGTATCGCTAACATTCGGGAAATCCCATTCAAAATGCAACACAAACAGGACGCCTTCGGTCAGAATCAAGTCGCTTCTACCCTGATTCCCGTGTTCTCCGCGCTCCTCCGTGTCCTCCACGGACAGAAAAGGTGTTCTTCGTGGTCCTTAGCGGCCCTTCGTGGATCAAAGGTGTTCAAGGTGTTCTCCGCAGCCCTCCGCGGATAGCCCCAAATGAAGTATCACCGCCAAACAACCAGCCATGAAAAGAGAAAACCAGCGCACAAAAGGCGCTGGTTTATATCCAATTGAAGAGCGCTGCCTTTCCCCGCCCAATACACTGCTCAGGCGGCTAACGAGAGCGTTCCCAAACCGCTCAACTGGCGGTCGATCTCTTCCTGCGCATTGCTGTAGAGCCGCAACAGATCCGCGTCCGTTCCCTTGTACGTGCGGATCGTCTGCAGCGAGCAAAAAGCGCAGCCCCGCAAAAATTTATAATAGTTGCTGTGGCACTTCATACAGTCGCCCAGATTGATCATCATCAGAACAAAAGCCAGACTATCCGGGTGCGTATCGGGCAACACCGAAACTCGATCGACCAGTTCACGCCAGCTATCGCCGCGCAGATCCCGCAATGACGGGATCAGATAGGCCGGGAAGAACAACTCCGCCTTTCCGTCGAGTACCGCATCATTTACATCAACCATACTTCCTCCCTTCACTCATCCAACGCACTTCACATTGGCGCACAGACCACTGCCGCATAGACCACTGCCGCATAGACCACTGCCGCTGTGTCAACCGCGAAGCCTCCCGCTTCAGCAAACGTCCTTTCCCTATACGTCTAAAGTATCGCCGGGATTCAGAATTGCGGATTCAATGTCGGTCTCGTCCATCAGCTTCTGAGCAAAGGCTTCGACATCCTGTTCAATCGGCGGGAATGTATTGTAGTGGAACGGGAGCACCTTCTTGGCCTTCACGAACTGGGCTGCCTGGATAGCGTCGTCCGGCCCCATCGTGAAGTTGTCGCCGATCGGCAGCGCCGCCAGGTCCACGCCGCCCACATCCCCGATAAGCCGCATGTCATAGGTCAGGCCGGTATCGCCGGCGAAGTAGACGTCGGTGCCGTCATTGAAATGGATCAGAATACCCGCGGGATTGCCGCCGTAGCTGCCATCAGGCAGACCGCTGCCGTGATGCGCAATCGTCAGCTTGACCCGACCGAAGTCGAAGTTGTAGCCGCCCCCGATGTGCATCTGGTGAACGTTGTCAATCCCTTGCGCCATCAACCAGTCGCCGATCTCATAATTGCAGATTACGAGGCAACCCGTGCGCTTCGCAACCGGAACCGCATCGGCCATATGGTCCGCATGCCCATGCGTCAGGATCATCACGTCCGCGTCAACACTGTCCGCGGTCGCGTCCGCCGGCGCTGCCGGGTTGTTCGGCGCCAAAAACGGGTCGATCAGCAGCTTCGTCCCATCTGCGTCCACCCCGAATGTCGCATGTCCATAAAATGTAAGCTTAACCGTCATCACTCGATCCTCAAGTCTTGAATTTCAAGTTACTAGTTCTTGGTAACTCCCCAATACTCGGCCAACCGGTGTTACTAAAATCTAGAAACTGACTACTAAAAACTGCCGTTCCTACTCGCCAGCATCCAGCTTCCGTTGCCGCGCCCGCTCCTGGGCCTTGCGCTTCAGCTCTTCCATGCGCGCCCTCTTGGCCGTCGCGGCATCATCATCGCTGCTGCCGCCGTCTGCGGCCTGGGCCTGGCGCTGCGCAGCCCGTTCCTTGGCCAGCGCCTGCAGCTCCGCGGCCGAGCGTTTCGGTTTCGCAGCCGTAGCCGACTCGTCCGCGGCCGCCGCACTCTTGGCTGCTGCCCTGGCAGCTGCCTTGGCAGCCTTCTCTTCCTCCTGCTTACGCTTCTGCTCTTCTTCTTCCTTGCGCCGCGCCTGCTCCTCTTCGTACTGCGTCGGCCACAGCGCCGCATAGTACTCCAGCGGAACCGTCAGCTCTTCCATGTCATAGACAAGCTGCGGATTGCGATCATAGACCGCAAGCTCGTAGTCATGGTTCATCTTGATGGCGTCGAAGGGGCAGAACTCAACACAGAAGCTGCAACTCATGCACACCGCGGCGTCGATATAGAACTCCGAGCAACGCGTGACCGGTTTGCCGTTTTCATCGCTGTCGCGCACGATCCAGATACACTGCGGTGGACACACTTTGGCGCAAATGCCGCAGGCCGTGCAGCGGTCCTCGTGCTTCTCCGAGTCCCAGATCAGCATCGGGATATAGCGGAAGCGCTCTGGCAGCAGCCGCTTCTCTTCCGGATACTGAATCGTCAGCAGCCCTTCCTGATCGATCGGCTGCTGGATGATGCGGCGATTGTTGCCCAGCTCCAGGCTGCCCTTGTAGCGGTCGGGCACACTCTCGCGGTCATCCTCAAATGTATCCAAAGCGTGCTTCAAAGTCACGCCCAAACCCTTAAGAAGTCCTGTCCCAAACATACCTTAAACTCCTAAGTGCAGTTTTTAGTAGGGCCTTATGCTAGTTAGTGTTTGAAAAAAGTCCCCTGGTGAGATAACTTTGGAAGTCTCGAACAACCAAGGTAGCTCACCAGGAGGACCAAGCGAATGATAGCCCACTTTGACGATTTCTGTCTATGCGTGTATGTGCTCGTTGACGACATGTGCAAGGAATTGGAAGAACATTTGAGACGACCGGGGCCGGAGCCTGAGTGTAGCGACAGTGAATTGATCGCGATTTGTCTCATCGGCGAATGTGTGGGATGGGATGTGGAAACAGAGTTACTCAATCATATGCAGGCACATCGGGATAAGTTTCCGATTTTGCCGGAGCAGAGCCGTTTCAATCGGCGGCGATGTAACTTGATGGGGGTCATCAATGAAATGCGACGCATGATGTTGGCCAGGACGGAACTCTACAGGGACGTGCATTGTGTAATCGATAGCCTGCCTATTCCTGTGGTTCAATTCCATCTGGCGCCACAAGCGCGCGCCAAATGGTCCGATTGGGGGGCCGATTTTGGGCCCGTTCCCTCCAAGAAGATGATGATCTTCGGTTTCAAGCTGCATATGCTGATCACGATGGGTGGCCTCATTATCGACTTCGAGTTAGCTCCGGCTAACGAACGCGACTTGGCTGTCGGTCGCGAACTCCTTGCAGAACACGACAACCGCATCGTCATCGGCGACAAGGCCTACGTCAGTGCACCGGCAGCTGAGGAACTCTGGCAATACAATCGCATCCGTCTTCTCACCAAGAAGCGCAAAAACCAGAAAAAACAGATCCCGGCACACCTCTCTCGCCTCTACGACTCGGTCCGCCAAATCATCGAAACAGTCACCAGTCAACTCAACGCACAGTTCTCGATTGAAACCAACCACGCTCACACGCTCAGAGGCCTTTGTGCACGCTTATACACAAAATTGACCGCACATACCCTCTGCATTTATATCAACCGCCTCTTGGGCGTACCTGACTATCTGCAAATCAAGCAATTGGCCTTTCCCAACTAGCATAAGGCCCTAGTAGTCAGTTTCTAGTTTTTAGTGACGGCACTCCCAACACGCTTGAGCGGTCACTAAAAACTAGAGACTAGAAACTCAAAACTGAAGTTATCGGTCCACTTCGCCCAGCACAATGTCGATGGCGCCCAGGATTACAATCGCGTCCGCAACCTTGTAGCCGACGCTCATTGGGCCGAGCGCGTTCAGGTTGATATAGCTGGGCGAACGCACGTGATAGCGCCACGGCTGCGTCTTGCCGTCGCTGGCCAGATAGAATCCCAGCTCGCCCTTGGGCGCTTCGATGCGGCTGTAGACCTGGCCTTCCGGCGCCCGCAGCGTGTACCCGCCTCTGCCGCCGAGTGTTTCCCCTTCCGGCATATCGCGCAGCGCCTGCTGCAGGATGCGCACACTCTCCTTCGCCTCCAGCATCCGGATGTAATAGCGATCGTAAATGTCGCTGTTCGGCAGCGTCGGGATGTCGAAATCGAAGCGGTCGTAAATGCCGTACGGCTCCGCCTTGCGAATGTCGTACGCCAATCCTCCGGCCCGGATCATCGGCCCGCTGACACTCAGCGAGATCAAATCCTCGACCGAAAGGTAGCCGACCCCGCGGCCGCGTGCCCTCAGGATTTCGTTCTCCGTCAGCATTCGGTCCAGCTCATCCAACGCCCGCGGCAGGCGGTCGTTGGCCAGATAGGCCGCCTGCCCGTGCCAGCCCTCCGGCAGATCGCGCACCACGCCGCCAAAGCGCATGTAGTTGCACATCATGCGCGCGCCCGACACCGCCTCGAACAGGTCCAGGATCATCTCCCGTTCTTCGATCGCGTAAAGCGCCGGCGTCTGCAGCGCGCCCAGGTCGTTGAGGATAAACCCGATCGACCAGGTGTGATTGACGATGCGGGTGAACTCCGCCATGATCACACGCAAATATTCGGCCCGCTCCGGTACCTCGATGCCCGCCAGCTTTTCCACCGCCAGCGCGTAGCTCCAGTTGTTGCTCATCGAGTTCAGATAGTCGAGCCGGTCGGTGAACGGCATGTTCATCAGCCACGTATTGCGCTCGCCGATTTTTTCGTGATTGCGGTGCAGATAGCCCATCTCCGGCTCGAGCGCCAGGATCGTTTCGCCCTCCACCCGCGTCAGCATCCGGAACACACCATGCGTGCTGGGGTGGTGCGGTCCCAGATTGACCACGATGCTCTCGGTATCCAGGTGCGCCCCGTCGTCGTGCTGGGGAGCCTGGCTGACCGGCACATAGGCCACCGCCTGCTCCCACGAGTCCGGGTCCCATCCGGCAGGATAGGTCGTGTTCTTGGCCCACGGCAGCTTGTCTTCCTGGAAGGCGTATTCGCCCTTCGGATGGCGGCTGCGGAACGGCTTGACGTCCTCTTCGTAATAGGCCTCGTGCCAGTCTTTGCGCATCGGGTGCCCGTTGAACCCGTCCCACAGCAGGATGCGCCGCAGATTCGGGTGTCCGTCAAACTTGACGCCGTACAGGTCGTAGACCTCCCGCTCCTGCAGATTCGCGCCCGGGTAAACCGAGGTGGCGCTGGGGATGGTATCGTCTTCCGGCACGCGCACGTGCAGCGCAATCGAGCCACCGCCGCGGCTTGTGCTGTACAGGTTGTAGACGATTTCCAGGCGGTCGTCGATATCGGCGCGCAGCTTGCCGCCGTAGCCCTGGTAATCGACGCAGGTCAAATTGGAGAGAAAGTCGTAGCCCGACGCATCGCGCAGACGGGTCAGCACGTCGAGGATTCTATCCGGCGCAATCACAAATGCCGGCTCCGTATCCTCGGCCCACGTGCCCAAGACAGCGTCTGCCAGGTCCTGTTCAAGCCCCAAATCGTTAGCGGGCGCTTCCGCCACAGCAGTTGCTTCCGTCATTCCATGTTCCCGATATATGTCTGAATTCTATCTCTTGTGTTCTTAATGGCCCGGCGCAACTCCCCGTTAGCCACTATCAACCGCCCTGTTTGGCTCGCCAGCGTCTCTTTGCCTCATCCATGCGCGCGATCGCCTTTGCGGACAGTTCCACTGGCCCGCGCGCCTCTCCTGCTGCGTCGCCGCCGGCCCCGTTGCTGGCTGCCGCGGCGCCGTTCGCCGCTGCCTTCAGCGTCGTATCCTTGATCAGCTCCACCTGCCGCGGGTCGAAGACATCCGGCCCCAGCCGCGGCACCGGCACAAATTGCGACGAGTCCTTCTGATACCACGGCACCGACACCACGCTCTGGCGGTCCACTTTCTCGTGCATCTTCAGCAGACCGTAGATCAGCGCTTCCGGCGTCGGCGGGCAGCCCGGCACATACACATCCACCGGGATATACTTGTCGATGCCGCTGACCACGTTATAGCCCTCTTTGAAGGGCCCGCCGCCGGTTGCGCATGCGCCCATGCTCAGCACATAGCGGGGCTCTGCCATCTGGTTATAGATGCGCACGATCGCCGGCACCATTTTCTTCGTCACCGTGCCCGACACGATCATCAGGTCGCTCTGCCTGGGGCTGGGCCGCATAACCTCCATCCCGAAGCGGGCCAGGTCATAGCGGCTCGCGGCCGTCGCGATCATTTCGATCGCGCAGCAGGCCAGCCCGAACAGAAGCGGCCACATACTGGAGCGCCGGCTCCAGTTATAGATCTTGTCCACCGTCGTGATCAGAACGTTCGCCTCGAGCTCATCGGGAACGCTGATCTCGTCGTGCAGAAAGGGTTGAAGTTGGTCCTGTTTAAGTTGCTGAAAATTGGGCGGAAGAGATGCCATGCCGAAATCCCTGTCAAATGCTCTCGCGACGCCAGCCTATCGACAACTGCAGAGCCGGAGCCGCGTAAAGATTAAAAACGGAACGCCCCGTGCGTCCATTTGCCCACCTTACTCCAAATATACCCCACCGCCGGGCGAAAAGCAAGTGAATTTCGTTACAAGTGGATTATATAGCCGAAGATTAGACGGGTCAAGACACACTGGCAGCGGGGATGCCACCCAACCGGACCGGATGCGCCCTGTTTTCTAATCTCCTGGTCTAGTGATTGGCGGGCCAGGCACGCGGAGCACGATTAAGCCAAGTGGAGTGTCCCTGCTTGTGCATTTAACCAAGCATTTCCTCCGTTTACCCACGTGTTGGCTCCCTCATTCTGACTGATCATCTGCTGTCGGCGTACCGTGCGATGACCGAGCATCTACGTCGAGAGAAGCTTCTATCGTCACCGAGGCCCGCAACTCTATCGCCTTCCGAGTTTGGGCCAGCTCCGCTGCTAACAGTTCCTCGTCGGGCAAGGCAATTCGGTACTCTGCAGCCAGGACCTCGTTCGCCAACCCCTCTAGTGCATACCGTGCCAGCGCTTCGTTCTTCTCCGAACAGAGAATCAGTCCAACCGGCGGGTTTTCCCCCTCCCTTCCCCAATGCTCCCGGGCATAGTTCAGGTAAAAGTTCATCTGTCCCGCGTCCGCGTGGGTAAAACTTCCGATCTTCAATTCGATAACAACCAGACACCGCAGACTCCGGTGAAAAAATAGTAAGTCGACCCGGTACCATTCATGACCAACGCGCAGGCGTTTCTGCCTACCCATGAAACAGAAGTCGTCTCCCAACTCCAGGAGGAAGCTCTCAAGATGATCGTAACTACTAAGCCATATACAGTGCCTGTCTTGACCAGCCCTCTATCCCTGCCGCCATTCATGCTATCTGATTGCGTATTCGGTTGGCGGCAGCCAGGTTGCTGGAGCCGCACGGCTGGAATGCGCACACACGGTCGGTGAGCGATGGTTTTGGAGGGGGGCGTTGCGGGGGCGCAGCCCCTGCACAAGGGAGGGCCGAAGGCCCGACCGCCCAAAATACAACAATGTGGGGAGAAAGAACACCTTTGCTCCCCTCCTACAGGTTTGCGAATCAGTTGCGGCTTAGTAGTTAGAGATGATCTATCAAAGCCTCCTCCAGGTCACTCTCGGCGTACTCATCTTTCAGGTCGAGAAACTCAAAAATGAACGGGTCTTTTATCGCCTCTTGTGGGATCAGGAGATCTTCCGGATGAGGTTCTCCCTCCTTCGCCAACATGGCCGCCTTGTTCTTGGACAGTGCGGTGCGCTCGTAAAAAAGGGAATTGATCTGCCTGTCAAGCTGACGAATCGACCATCCTCCCCGCAATGCCTCTTGCTCATAGAATTCACGCGCATGCACGTTTTTGACCGTCAGCAACCGCACGTAGGCAGACCAGGGCAGAGGGAAAGCTGTGAGAAGTTCCTTCAACTGCACTTCGATGGAATTGCCATTAGATTTGCCAGACACCGTCTGGAGAATCTTGTCTGAAGGGTAGGTTATGTAGAAGAGACGCATGTTATGAAGGTTCTGACGGGAAAACCCGCGTCCAAACAACGGCGTCAAGTCATTCGCCAGTCTTTCAATGAGCGCACTCCCGTAGGCAGCCCGCTCCTCACCTGATTGCTCGAACTCAACGATACGAAGTCCGATCAGCCAATAGGTGGCAGTCATAGCAGCATTCACCGAACGCGTGGCCGATTCTCTGGCGGCATCGATAATCCTCGACACGTCGCCAAAGATCGCTTGATACCGATCGTCTTGGTCGCCGGTTTCGGTTATCTTCCTCTCCACTTCCCGCTCCTCTCGTCGTAGCGTGCAGTCGCCAACGCAAAGATATTCATCGGCAGTTGTGTTCATGTACACTTCACTGATGCTGTTACCATCCTGGGAAAACTAATTTCTGGCGACGACTATCGAAGTGATGAGCCTCACCGCCAGTCAGAAGGCTCGCGTGTCACCTCTGTCGAGCCTGGCTGCGCCCCTCCGTCCTCCTCCCCAACCCCTAAGTCCGGCAACCGCTCCATAATCTCCACCGTCTTTAGGCTCACTGTGATCACCTTCCCAATCAGCCCCACGATATACTCCGGGCCCTTGCCGATGCAGGATGTCTCGTATGAGCGGTGGACGAGAGTTTACGAGAGATCACGAGCGTTTACGTGCGTTTTCGGGTTGACTGCGTTGCAGTTCATGGGATTTGCCTGCTGGGCTGTGACCGGGCCTTGCCGATGCAGGTTGTCTCGTATGGGCGTTGGACGAGAGTTTACGAGAGATCATGAGCGTTTACGAGCGTTTTCGGGTTGACTGCGCTGCAGTTCATGGGATTTGCCTGATGGGCTGTGACCGGGGCCTCGCCGACTCAGGTTGTCTCGTATGAGCGTTGGACGAGAGTTTACGAGAGATCATGAGCGTTTGCGAGCGTTTTCGTGTTGTCTGGGCTGCAGTTCATGAGATTTGCCTGAAGGGCAGTGAGCGGGGCCTTGCCGATGCAGGCATTCTCATCTGTGTGTTGGACGAGAGTTCATGAGCGTTTACGAGCGTTGATGAGCGTTTTCGGGTTGTCTTAGCTGCAATTCATGCAGTTATTGTGATGGGCTGTGATGGGGGCCTCCTCAGCGCTGGCGGGCCCGTTTAACTGTTTATGTGCGTTGTACAAGAGTTGGACGAACTCTACCATGGTGGGACGTCTAATGTCGGGTCAAGTAGGTATAAGTCGGGTCAAAGCGGGCGAATTTTTTTTCTGGCAATTGGTGTCGTTACGCTTTTGCATCGGTTTTTCCGTTTCCGGCGTCGATTCCTGGTTCTGGGAACCTCTCCCCGACTCTCACAGACGCCGGACTCAAGCCGGTCAGCTGGCGGTTGGGGGGCCGGGTGTCGAGTCCGGACGCTTGAGGTCGGGTTAAGTAGAGCAAGAGCGGGCAGTTAACGGACTTGAAAGGGCCCTCCCTAGCCTTCAGATTCCCAGCCAGTGGGAGTCATGTGTTCATGATAACGATACGCTCTCGGTGATGCCTATTCGTATTTCGGTACAGGGCTATTATATCACCGTTTTTGATGCAATTTCCCTGTTTTCCAACCCAATTCAGATGCAATGGCCCTGGGACTTATGCCCCGGACAATCGCACCCAATTTCGGAGATTAGCGTAGTCATCAAAGGGCAGCCACATGGGTCGTGCCTTCCGCAAGCGGGGATCTTCCCGAGTTTCGGGGACCGTTGACATTTTGGGGAGGCCGCTGAGAATCGCGCTGAAACGGCAAGCCGGCAGTACTGCCAGGGATTTTTCTCGCTTGCGTATTGCAGTAGACAGAACCAATCGATCCACGAAGTCATGCGAAGGGCAGCGAAGAACACCGAAGGCGTAACGGATTTTCTATGCGCGGCCCTTGGCGGAAGAGCATTTTTCTTCCGCTGATTGCTTTGGTGACAAACGTCAACGGGCACTCGTCATTGCTGGATTCGCTTGCCCGTGTTTAGGCCGTGAAATGTCTACAAATGTCGCGTAATGTATACAAATGTATACGTATGTCGCGCCAATTTCAGTTTTTTGGGACGCTATTTTGCGTCTCACCGAACAGTTCCTCGCCGTCCCTGGTGGATGCCGGGAGGACGATTTGGGGGCATTTCGCAGCGTTTCAACTGACGGCTTTCGCCTGCAAGTTTTCTTTGGGCGAGAGCAGTGGCTTTTCAGTTCGTGTGCCTCGAATGTCCACAATGTGGGCCCGCCAAGGGTTCTTTTTGGATTCAGGCAGCCTTTCGAGGCCTTGTCCGAATTCGATGCAATTATCCTGGGTCAGGTCGATCCAAGTCGACCTAAGTCGACCTAAGTCGACGTAAGTCGACGGGATTTCTTTTTTTTGGGACTTTTTTCTTGATTTCGCAGACGGTTACTCCAGCCGATTCAGGCAGCCTCACGACGTTTGTTTCAATTCGTTGCAACTGCCCTGGGTTCGGGCGGGTTGCGACGGACTATGTCGGCGTTTTTCCTTTTTGTAGGCCCTTACAAGCGTGAGTTCGCCGACGTTTCCTCGCCGTCTTCTATAGGTATCGGAAGATGAAGAATGGGCAACTCACAGACGTACAGCGGCCCTCCTTCGGCTTCAGATATTCTTTTGGCGAGAGTCATGGCTTCTCAGATTCAGAGGAAACGCAACTCATTTCGGACACTATTATAGCACAGGATTTGGGCCCACAAGGGGCACTCGTCATTACTCGATTCACTTGCCCGTGTTCCGGCCGCGAAATGTCTACAAATGTCGCGTAATGTATACAAATGTATACGTATGTCGCGCCAATTTCAGTTTTTTGGGACGCTATTTTGCGTCTTACTGAACAGTTCCTCGTCGTCCCTGATGGATACCGAGAGGACGTTGTGGGGGCATTTCACAGCGTTTCAACTGACCGCTTTCACCTGCAAGTTTTCTTTGGGCGAGAGTAGTGGCTTCTCAGTTCGTGCGCCTCGAATGTCCACAATGTGGGCCCGCAATGGGTACTTTTTCGATTCAGGCAGCCTTTCGAGGCCTTGTCCGAATTCGATGCAATTATCCTGGGTCAGGTCGACCCAAGTCGACGCAAGTCGACGTAAGTCGACGTAAGTCGACGGGATTTCTTTTTTTTGGACTTTTTTCTTGATTTCGCAGACGGATCCTCCAGCCGATTCAGGCAGCCTCACGAGGTTTGTTTCAATTCGTTGCAATTGCCCTGGGTTCGGGCGGGTTGCGACGGACTATGTCGGCGTTTTTCCTCTTTTTCGGCCCTTACATGCTTGCGTTCGCAAGCGTTTCCTCGCCGTCTTTGATGGGTATCGGAAGATGAAGTATGGGCAATTCACAGACTTACAGCGGCCTTACTTCGGCTTCAGATATTCTTTTGGCGAGAGTCATGGCTTCTCAGGGTCAGAGGAAACGCAACTCATTTCGGAGGCTATTATAACACACGATTTGGGCCCACAAGGGGCTTCTCTACCCGAATCTGGAAGCTTTACAAGATTGATGCCCAATTCGATGCAACTGGCCTGGCGCCAAGGTGCGCTCGGGACTTTTGCCCTCCTACTGGCATTATTGGCTCTCGTCCCCATCGAACCTGCAGTATAGTGATGGGGCAGCAGGTGTTCCTGGATTACCGCGCAATGAACACCGCAAATCGTGAAAATCTATATTTTTCCGGTACAATGGGGCAATTCGCTACTCTTCAGGGGAGGGACCGGTAGCCATCTTTCGGTCCCTGCACACAGAAATCAGCCCTTTGTAAACCGCCCGCGAAACAGGATCATGGCATACCAACATATTCTAGATAATCGGACCCACACCGTCGCCGACTACCTGCGAAAGAATCTGCAGAGCGCAAATGCCTTCCGCCTTGTGTCGGCCTATTTTAGCATCTATGGCTACGAGGAACTGGAGAACGCCCTGGATACTGTCGACGACGTACGCTTTCTCTTCGGTGATCCCGCCTCGGTGGAAGACGTCGACCCAGGCCGCGCAGAGCCAAAGTCGTTCGACGTAAGTGAGAAGGGCCTCAATCCCAACCATGCCTTAAAACAGAAGTTTTATGCCGAGCGCTGCGCCGAATGGGTGAGCCGTGACACCGTTAGCATTCGTTCCATCGCCCAGGCAAACTTTCTGCATGGTAAGCTCTACCTTACTTCCCCGCCGATTCGCAGTCTTGTTGGCAGCTCGAACTTTACCAAGCGCGGCCTCGGCGCCAGTTCCCGCGCCAACATAGAGATCAACCTCGCCAGCGACGACGCTGAAATCTACGCCGAATTGAGAGAGTGGTTTGACCACATCTGGTCAGATTACAAACTGACATATGACGCCAAACAGCAGGTTCTTGACGCCCTCGGTCGCATTGCCAGGGAACACGCTCCTGAACTTATCTATTACAAGACGCTCTACGAGCTCTTCCGTGCCGACATCGAAGACCGGCTCGCCCAGGAAGGCCGCATTGGCGATGTGAGTCTCGGCGATACCGCTATCTGGAACACGCTCTACCAATTCCAGAAGGGCGGCGCCCTCGATGTGATAATGAGGCTGAAGCGCCACAACGGCTGTATACTCGCTGATAGCGTGGGACTTGGTAAGACCTACACAGCGCTGGCAGTGATCAAGTACTTTGAGTTGTGCAACGAACGGGTGCTGGTGCTGTGCCCGCGCAAGCTGCGAGAAAATTGGTCGCTTTACCAGGCGCATGCCGGGCATACGGGCAATCCATTTATTGATGATCGTTTTGCCTATTCGCTGCTCTCTCACACAGACCTTTCCCGAGATCGCGGTGAAGCTGGCGGCATCGACCTCGCCAACTTCAGTTGGCAGACCTACGATCTGATCGTCATCGATGAATCCCATAATTTCCGAAACCATGAGGGCAAACGCTACGAGCGGTTGCTCAAGCAGGTGATCGGCGAAGGCGTCGAGACAAAGGTCCTGATGCTTTCGGCCACACCCGTCAATACTTCGCTGATCGACCTCCGTAACCAGATCTACCTGATGACTGAGGGTCGCCAGAATACCTTTCGCGAAAGCCTGGGCGTCTCTGACATAGGCAATCTACTGAAACGGGCACAGACCCAATTCAAACAGTGGGAGTCCCAAGCGCCCGTCAACGGCAAACGGAACAAGCAGGAGCTTCTCGACAATTTGGGCAGCGATTTTTACCGACTGCTCGGTGGCGTCTCTATCGCACGCTCCCGGCGGCAGATCGAGGAGTTCTACGCTGCGGAGATAGACCTCATAGGGCGCTTTCCTGACCGAGAGAAACCGGCAAATGTCTATCCCCCGACCGACGCGGAGAGGAGACTTTCCTATAAGGAACTGGCTGAGCGCATTAGTGAGTTTAAGCTTTCGGTCTATCGGCCATCCAGCTATGTAGCCAGCGATAAGGCTGTACAGAAACTAAAGGAGGAAAAGAAAGAACGCAACTTCAACCAGAAAGACCGGGAACGGTTCCTTATCGCCATGATCCGCACCAATTTTCTTAAACGACTGGAAAGCTCAGCCCATTCTCTTACTCTGACGTTGTACCGCACCATCAGCAAGATCGATGCACTACTGGAAAAGATCGACCGTTTCGAGAGCAGGCAGGACGCCACCGCCGATCTGGCCGACAACCTGCCGGACGATGACGAGGATGACGAAGAATTTCTCATCAACCGCGCCCGCCAACCCTACAATTTGGCTGATCTGGACCTGTGCAATTGGAAGAAGGACTTGCTCAAGGACAAAGAGACGCTCAGCGACGTCCACACCAGCGTCGCGCAGATTACGCCGCAAAGGGACGGCAAGCTGGCGCGCATCAGACAGCAGATTAAAGATAGAGCCGCCACCCCCACCACCGACCGCAATGGCCTCGAGAATCGTAAGCTGCTGGTCTTTACCACGTTCAAAGACACCGCCGAATACCTTTACGACAATCTGCAGGACTTGGCAGGTAATCTGAATCTGAACATGGCCATGGTCTCGGGCGATACCACGCTTACGTCAACTGTCCCCAACAACTTCAACAGCATTCTCGACAACTTCGCGCCGGTAGCCCGTGGGCGCAGCGACACTGACAGTGGCTGCGACATCGATCTCCTCATCGCCACCGACTGTATCTCCGAAGGGCAGAACCTGCAGGACTGCGATACCGTTCTCAACTACGACATCCACTGGAATCCCATCCGTATCATTCAGCGTTTTGGCCGCATCGACCGCATCGGCAGCCAGAGCGACTCGGTGCGCATGATAAACTACTGGCCCACGGAGGAGATGGAGGAGTATCTGCGATTGCAGACACGCGTAGAGGCGCGCATGGCTCTGGCCGACGCCGCCGCCAGTGGGGACGAGAACCCATTGGAGAATTACGATGGCATCCAGGGGGAACTCAACTTCCGGGCGCAGCAGCTGAAGCAACTGCTGGATGAGGATCTCGACCTGGATGACCTAACCGACGACGGCATTTCGATGAGCGATTTTACGCTCGACCAGTTCTTTACGCAACTGCTGCATTACCTGGAGAAGAACCGCGAAGAGCTAGAACAGACCGCCCTTGGCGCGTACGCCGTGGTCGACAGCGAAAAGGATACAGGCGTCATCTGGGTTCTGCGCCAGCGCAATGCCAGCCAGGACAATCAGACCCAAGTCGCCAGCCCGGTTCATCCTTACTACATCGTCCATGTGCGCGATGACGGGAAGATTCGTCACGGCTGTGCCACCGTCAAACAGACGCTCGATCTGTTTCAGCAGTTGAGTCTCGGCAAGACCGAGGCGATCCACAAACTGTGTGACGAATTCAACCGCCAGACCGAGAACGGCGCTGACATGGCCGCATACGACAGCCTGCTCAACGCGGCCGTCGAGCACATAAGCCAGGCCCATAGCAGGACCCAGGCCGCCGGGCTGGGCCTGCAGGGCTCGGGAGAATTCAAATTGTCCAAGTCCGGGGAAACGCCCGCCGGCTCCGAAAACTTCGAATTAGTGACTTGGCTAGTGATGCTGCCCCAGGAACAGGGCTAATAAACTTTAAGTATGGAGAGGCGACGATGACAACCGGCACTACTTTGAACGAGATCGGGACCGCGCTGGCTGACATGACACAGGGTGATTTCGTAGACGCAGGGCGCCGCCTTCTCGATACGTTGGGATACCGTAGCGACCGCACGCTGGACTTGTCGGGCGACGTCGAAGAGTTCATTGACAAATTTCCCGCTCCCAACCCGGACACACTGTCGGAGACGCGCTTCCGAGAGTGCGTGACGTCTACCCGTATCCTGTTCCAGTTCACCGACTCGGAAATCGCCGCGTCCCAACCTTCCCTCCTCGGCAGCGGCAACTTTGACACCGGTGTCAACCGCAGTTTCATGTTCATCGCTGTCGAACTATGCGACGAGAGCTATCCCCGCGGTGCCTATGTCGAACTCACGCGCGAAATCAATAAGCGCCTGATGGTACCCTCTGTAATACTTTTTCGGACTGAAGACAAACGACTCAGCCTGGCCTTCGTCCACCGCCGCCCGCACAAGCGCGACCGGACCCGGAGCGTACTCGGCAGCGTCTCGCTGATTCGGGAAATCAGAATTGGTTGCCCCCATCCCGCTCATCTGCAAATCCTGCGAAAACTGGTCTTACCTGGGCGCCTATCTTGGATGGACCTCCATCACAAGCCCCGCGACTTCGACGGCCTGCTCGCCGCCTGGCTGGACGCGCTCGACACTGAGGAACTGAACCGCAGCTTCTATAACCAGCTTTTCGACTGGTTTGAGCGAGCCATCGATGAGGCGAGATTTCCTGACGATCAGGACAATACGCTCCTTCCCAAAGTACATGTCATCCGTCTCATCACACGCATGTTGTTCGTCTGGTTCATTAAGGAGAAGGGACTGATCGCGCGCGACCTGTTCATCGAGGAGCAGATCGGTGCACTGCTGCGCAATTATGATTGCGAAAACGGGGATTCCTATTACCGGGCAGTGTTGCAAAATCTTTTCTTTGCCACCCTGAACAGCGAGACTGGGGAGCGCGGTTTCAGCAAGGAAAGCAATACGACGCACCGCGATTTCTCCCGGTACCGCTATAGGGCGGAGATTGCCGATCCCGATAGGCTTCTCGAATTGTTTGCCCAGACGCCCTTTATAAACGGCGGTCTCTTCGACTGTCTGGACAGCTTTGAAGCGCCAAGGGACGGCGGTTACCGCGTTGACTACTTTACTGACAACATGGTTAATCCAAGAAGCAGAGATTTCGGTATCCTGTCGATCCCCAACCGTCTATTCTTTGACAACGAGGGGCTGATCAGCATTTTTGACCGTTTCCAGTTCACGGTCGAGGAGAACACGCCTACCGAACAGGAAGTCGCGCTGGACCCGGAGTTGTTAGGCAAAGTTTTTGAGAATCTGCTCGCTGCCAACGTCGAAGAAACCGAGGAAAATGCGCGCAAACAGACTGGCTCATACTACACGCCGCGCGCTGTGGTCGACTATATGGTGGACGAGGCGATAGTGGCGATTCTGGAACAGAAGTGCGCGCTGTCAAATGACTATTCCGACAGCTGGCGAGACCGACTGCTTGATCTCCTGGACTATGAGGTTGATTTCGACGACAACACAGAAGAACGCTTTAAGGATACCGAAAAGAAACGCCTGGTGCGCGCTATAGCCGAGATCAAGCTGATCGACCCTGCGGTCGGTTCCGGCGCATTTCCTATGGGTGCGCTCCACAAACTGACCCTGGCTTTGCGTCGCCTCGATCTAGACAATCGGCATTGGGAAGAATTACAGAAAGAAATCGCAAGGCAGCGCGCCTACGGTGCCTTCGATACATCCGACCATCCCGAACGGAAAGCTGAGCTCGAGCAGATCAGCGAAACATTTCAGAAGTACCGTGATTCCGACTTTGGGCGAAAGTTGTACCTGATCCAGAACAGCATCTACGGCGTCGATATCCAGCCCATCGCTTGCCAGATAGCTCGGTTGCGCTTCTTCATCTCGCTTGCCATCGAGCAAGAGAAAGACGAAGAAGCAGAGAATTTCGGTATAAAACCATTGCCCAATTTGGAAACTCGGTTCATCGCTGCTAATGCACTAATTGGATTGGATCCAGAGGCCGACAGTTCTCTGCTCCAAGACGACTCAATTCAGCAACTTAGGAAGAAAATTGAGACAGTACGTGAGAAGTATTTTCTCGCTAGCAACAGGGCCAAGAAACTCGCCTACATTCGTCAGGAAGGTGAACTTCGTGAACAATTGAAAGCGGCTTTGGAAGATCAGCGTGAGGACTGGATCTACAACGAAGAGAGCGAGATAGCTCGTAAGGTTAGCCAACTCCCAGTACTAGAACAACGCGAGCAACTCATGAAAACCCTTTTGGAAGACTTCGAAGAGCGGAGGATTGAGTACGAGTCTAGGCTGGAGAGTGTCCGGAAAATAGTTTCATGGGATTCCCATGATCTCAATGTCTCGGCAGGCTTCTTTGATCCTGAATGGATGTTTGGCGTCAAAGATGGCTTTGACGTTGTAATTGGGAATCCGCCATATATAAAGGAATATACATTTAGGCAGGCCTTTGATGGAATCCGTAATTCTCCTTACTATCAGGGAAAGATGGACATTTGGTATATGTTCGTCTGCGAGGGAATAGATAAGATGGCCAAAGATGGCGGAGGACTGGTCACTTTTATTGCACAGAACAATTGGGTAACCAGCTATGGCGCTTCAAAAATGAGACAGAAAGTCATTAATGATGCCAAGATTGTAAGTCTCACAGATTTCGGCAGTTACATGATATTTGAATCTGGCATTCAAACTATGATTTTGACTTTCAGAAAGGATGCCGTTTCTGACTACTATGAGTTTGACTATAGGCGGCTTCGGGGACATAACCTCGAATTCAAAGACGTACTCCTGTTGCTCAATAGGACAAAAACTGAAAAGGCCGAATACTTGACACCAAAGATAGAAAGAAGGAAATATGCAAATCAACCCCTTACATTTAACGACCCGAAAGTTGAAGCAGTTCTGGAAAAGCTATCAGAAAAATCTAATTTTCGCTTGTCGAAACAAGAAATCGCAAATGGTATCCATCACCATCATGACCGTGTAAATGGACAAAGGAAGAAATTGTTAGGAAATCGACATGAGGTTGGAGATGGTATATTCGTTCTAAGCGAAGAAGAGAAAAGCCGAATTCCACTAACTAGAATTGAGTCGGATCTTGTAAAGCCTGCTTACACAACGAAGGAACTACACCGCTATTTTGGAAACCCTACGAATCGGGAGTGGGTTATCTACACTGATTCTACATTCAAAGATAGGAAGAGGATTGAGATGTACCCAAACATAAAGGAACATCTCGATCAATTCAGGACTGTCATCACTTCCGACAATAAGCCCTATGGCCTGCACAGAGCCAGGAAAGAGTATTTCTTTAAGGACGAAAAGATTGTATCAGTTAGGAAGTGTAAAAGTCCCACCTTCACTTACGTCAATTTTGACAGTTACGTCTCGGCGGCCTTTTATGTCATAAAAACGGCAAAAGTGAATCAGAAATACCTTACAGGTCTCCTCAACTCACGGGTTGTTGCCTTTTGGCTAAAGCACAGAGGGAAAATGCAAGGCATAAATTACCAGGTTGATAAACAGCCTCTATTGAGATTACCATTGATTTCGTCGCCATCGCATCAGGAAGCCGTCATTATAGGGTTAGTTGATAGAATCCTTACCGACAAACGAATTGAACTGTCTGCGGATACCAGCGAACATGAAGCCAAAATAGATCGGCAAGTGTACAATCTGTACGGCCTGACGGATGAGGAGGTTGCAGTCGTGGAGGAACTTGCTTGAAATCCCGTTCAAAGGAGCTGCTTGACCGCGCGATAGCCGCAACCGTTGCCGCCATAGAGATTTATAACAAGCCGGATTTTCCATACCGGTCGGAAACCTTTTGCATTTTGGCAATCAATGGCTGGGAGTTGCTGCTCAAGGCAAAGTGGCTGAAAGAAAATGGCAACAAGATTCAATCCCTCTATGTTAAGGAATTCGGCACAAATAGCGATGGATCCAAGAGCAAGAAAAAGACAATCAAACGCACTAGAGCACAGATTCCGTTCACGCATGGACTGGACTACTTAGCAAAAATGCTGGTCGAGCAGAAGCAGTTGGATCCAATCGCAAAGGACAATTTAGATGCGTTGCTTGAGCTACGGGATATTTCCGTCCATTTCTTTCATCAGTCTGAGTCAGGATTGGCGGAAAGCCTGCAGGAAATAGGTGCTGCCAGCCTCAAAAACTTCGTCCTGACTGTGCAAGAGTGGTTTGCCTACGACCTGAGCGATTTCAACTTCTATCTGATGCCCCTCGCCTTTGTCGAGTTGCCTCGACAGGCGGAAGCCATCGTTCTAAACCGGGAAGAGAGGAACTTTCTTAGATACGTGCAGCATCTTGAGGAGAGGACGAAAAGGGACGACTCCGAATACGCTTTCATGATCAATTATGAGGTGAAACTTACGCGTTCTAAGGCAAAGGACGTGCCGGAATTTCGGGTAACAAATAACCCCGACGCCACCGAAGTGCGTATGAGCGAGGAGCAGATTCTGGAAAACTATCCATGGGACTATAGAGAACTCACAGATAGGTGTCGCAAGCGATACCAAGACTTCAAAGCAAATGCAAGGTACCATAATATCAGAAAACCACTGCACGAGAACGAAAAGCTCTGCCGAGTTCGTTTCCTCGACCCCAGCAATCCCAAAAGCGCCAAAAAGCTCTTCTTTAATCCAAATATCCTTCAAGTATTTGACAAACACTATTCAAGAAAGTGAAGAATCTCTGTAAGTCACAGCGTATTGTCATCTTTTTCTTGACCAGTGGTTCTGTCACACCACTAATTCGCTGACTACTCCATAGAAACATCAACTCGTACACTAGCTACCAGCACACCCCCCCCTCTACCAACAACTCCGAAACGCCCACCCCCAACGCCCTGGCAATCGCGTCAAGGGTCTTGTATCTCGGCGTCTGGTCGCCTTTCTCCAGCCGCACCAATGTCACCCGTCCGATACCTGCCGCTCGTGCGAGCGCAGCCTGCGACAAACCGGCAGCGTTGCGCAGCCGCCGAATGCGCTGCCCAAGCGTTTGCCTTCCCCGCATAGCCATGGCCTCAATAGTAGGGCGATAGGACGCGTCACAGTATTGACGGGCGAAGTCCCAGGGAATCTCGACCGTCTCGCCTTGGGTCGTCTCCAGAATTATCTCGTACGGGTTGGGCAACTTCATGGTCGACAGCGCGGCACGCTCTCCGATCTCAGGGAGTGCGGCGTAGGGAATGAGCCCTTTCGCGCCGTCGGCGAAACTCAGTTCGATGCCATCTTCTAAAGGGCTGGCGATTGTCATCATGCGATTGGCGTTTTTGACGAGAACGGCTCCAATCATCGGTTCCCTCCATGAATTGAATCCCACACCTTCCTGATCTCTTCGGCATGTCTGGCGTAGGCCCTCATTATGTCCCTATAGGTTCCGGCAGGGGGATTTTCCATAAAGGCGCCTCCGTTTAACTCTATGCGACACACGTCTTCACTGCCGACCCAGACGTGAACATGAGGAGGCTCAAAGCTGTTTTCTCTTGTATTGACAACAAAACGAAACTGGCCCTCCATTACAACCGTCGGCTTGAGTTTTCCCAATGAGAAGCAGTATGTTCAATGCGAATCCATACTCAAAGTGTATCATCAAACGATACACAGCATGAGCTCCGACATTCATCTTGTTTGTAGTTCGAATCGGGCTATGGGGAATGATTCCGGTCCAGCGGGTTGGGCGTCTCTGAACGCTGATCGGACGTGTGGAGGCGAATCGTGAATGGTACGGAAGAAGTAAAGCGAGTGCCCAGCCCTAAGAGGGAGTTTGCAAAGATCCAGAACCAGTCTTGGTAGGAATTAGGCGGATTACGTCACCTTTTCGCAAATTGTACGTCCGCCCTGTTCAGAACTTTCTTCCGGAAATAAGGACTCAGGTCCTCAGAAGTCCTCAGGTCGACTTTGCGACCCGCGAACAGATCAGACAGTGCTTGCTCCATGCCGGCGACGTCCAGTAGTCCGGGAATGCGGTCCGGTTCAAATTCGATCAGCAGGTCGATACGGCCAGGCGAGGGTTCATTGTTCCAGTACTTTGCGCCAACCACCTTTCGTCGCAGTAGGACGACGCGATCTCTGATGATCACTTAGGTAAACCTCTCTCATCTTAAAGCAGGTCCGCGTGCTTGACTGAAGCCGGCCCCGGCGCAGGCAGAGCGGCGCAGCGTTGGCCAATAGCAGGCAATTCTTCCGCGAGTAAAGTGGCATCCCGTTTGCGTCGCTCGTGTTCCAGCTGCTCGCGTAACGCAATCGTAACAGCGCCAGTCGCGGTTTCTCCCGTCATCCTGGCCAATTCATCTGCCATTCGGCAGGTTTCAGCGTCGCTGATATTTAGTCTTATCGTAACTACTAAGCCACAGCAGTTGACCAGCCAGCCGTCCCTGGAACCATTCAGGCTCTTGGTGACGCAACTGGTGTACAGTCGCCGCCATGCTCGCCAGCCGACACGTTGCGAAGAAGGCACACCGTCGGTGAGGCATGTTTTTGTAGGGGGGCGTTGCGGGGGCGCAGCCCCTGCACAAGGGAGGGCCGAAGGCCCGACCGCCCAAAATACAACAATGAGGGGAGAAAGAACACCTTTGCTCGCCTCGTTCAGGGGTGCGTATCAGTTGCGGCTGAGTAGTTACGTCTTATCACTTGCCTCCAACAAAGACATTTCGCCCGCGGACTACCCTACACCATCGCGGCATCCCCGCGCGGCCCTCGCTCACCAGCTACCGGCGCAGAACCTCCAACTCCACCAGCAACTCCGAGACGTCCACCCCCAGCACTCTGGCAACTGCGCTCAGGGTCTTGTACCTCGGTGTGTGCTCTCCCTTTTCCAGCCGCACCACAGTCACCCGCTTGATGCCCGCGGCACCGGCCAGTGCATCCTGGGTCAAACCTGCAGAGTTGCGCAGCCGCCGGATGCGCAACCCAAGCGTCTGCCTTCCCTGCATGGCAATGGCCTCAATCGCCGGCCGCCGATAGGTAGCGTTGCAATAGCAACGGGCGAAGTCCCAGGGAATCTCGACCGTGGCGCCTCGGGTCGTATTCAGAACCAACTCGTAGGGGTTGGGCAACTCCACCGCGGATAAGGCCGCACGCTCTCCGATCTCAGGAAGTTCGGAATAGGGAATGAGCCCCATGGCCCCGTCGGCGAAACCCAGTTCGATGCCCTCTTCCAAGAGGCTGGCGATTGTCATCATACGGTCTGCGTTCTTGACGAGAACGGCGTCAATCATCGGTTCCCTCCGTGAAATGAATTCCACGTCTTCCCGATCACTTCGGCATGCCTGGCACTGGTCCTCATGCTGTCCCTGAAGGTTCCACAAAGGGGCGCGTCAGCATCACGTACCTCTCTTCCCTACCCCCATCCTCGCCGCAATCGTGCCCGAGCAGTTCCCCCAGTCGGACACCTCTGCGCCGGCGTACCCTTGCCCCCGCACGGCAGCAGAAAAATGTCCGCGAGATCTGCCCCGCGCCGCCGAATCGAGAATGGTAACTACTAAGCCATATACAGTGCCTGTCTTGACCAGCCCCTTGTCCCTGCCGCGATTCAGGCTATTTGGCTGCGTATCCGGCTGGCAGCCAGGTTGGTGGAGCGGCACTGTTGGAATGCGCACACACGGTCGGTGAGCGATGGTTTTGTAGGGGGGCGTTGCGGGGGCGCAGCCCCTGCACAAGGGAGGGCGCTTGCGCCCGACCGCCCATAAAAAAAGTCGAGAATCGGGAGAGCACCTTTGCTCGCTTCACTCAGGGTTGCGAATCAGCTGCGGTTGCGTAGTTTCCGGGAATGTTCGAATTCAGCGCCCTTTGGCGGGCTGCTGCAAAGCTACACCGTGTACTGGGCGATGGTCCCGTTCAGGTTGTCGATCATCACTTCGAACGTCTCGTGCGGGTCTTCACCTTCGTTGACGACCTTGTCGCGGGCGTCGCTGAACTCGGTGATCCATTCGATCCAACCGACCCACTCCCAGGGGGTGGAGTGGGTGAGCGAATCGATGCAGACGGCGGCGTTGTCATCGGGCCGGAAGCGCGCAGCGGCGGTCAGCTCGGTGAGGCCGGGGAGGTCGCCGGCCATCTCGTGCCAGACTGTCTGCGCCTCTTCATTGGTACCGAAGACGACCCAGCTCCAGGCCGCTTCCGCGTAGGCCGCGGCCGACTGGCTGACGACCCAGAGCCAGTGGGAGCCGGCCGTATAAGGCTGCTGACCGGCGGCGCGCGCAGGGAAAGGGACTATGGTGTAGTCGATGTCGGGAACAAGGTCTTCCAAGATGCGCCGGTAAACCGGATGACCGATCTGCATGGCCGACTTGTCCAAAACGAACTGCTCTTCGGAGCTCAGGAAGGACAGGAATTCGTCGTCGCCGGTCTGGGCGGAGAGGTTGCAAAACCATTTGAACAGTTCGAAGATGGCAGGGTAGTCCTGCCAGACAAGCTGATTGGTGGCCGGGTCGATCCAGGTTGCGCCGTCTTCTTCACGCTGCAGGTACTGCTGGAAGAGGATGGTGAGCCAGGCGCTGGCATAGCCGGTCTGGCAGCCGATCTGTGAAATCTTACCGTCAGCCTGCGCGGTGAGGGCCAGGGCCTGGCTGAAGAGCTCCTCAAGGTCGGCGAAGGGGGCGGCGGGGTCCAGGCCGGCCTGCGCGTAGAGGGCGTTGTTGCGGAAGATGACCAGCGTCTGCACGTCAACCGGCAGGCCGTAGTAGCGGTTGTCTCGCTTGGCGCGTTGCACGGTCCAGGGCAGATAGGTTTTCTCGATCTCGGCGTTGCTGAGGAGCAGCTCGCTGACAGGGAGGATGTGGCCGCCGGCGATGTGGTTTTCGGCCAACCCCATGGGGATGCGGTAGGTATCGGGTGGGTCGCCGGCCGCGGCGCTGGCGGAGAGATGGTCCCAGTATGCGCTCCAGGACACCGGTTGAATGTCGATCGTCAACTCGCTGTTCTCCTCCTCGAACCGTTCTTTGAGCAGTTCGACGGCGGCCCGGTGTCCGGTGGAGAAGGGTTGCCAGTGGGAAAGGATTTCGCCTTCCGCGTCGGGCGGCGGCGGCTCGGCGTCTGTGTCGACCTCTTCGAGCGGTAGCGGAGGGAGCGTGCATGCCGCCAGCGCGGCCGCGGCCGGGCCGGAGACGGCGAGCCGCAATAGCTGACGGCGGTTCCATCGTTCGTCTGTCACTGTGTTTTCCTCTTTCAGGCTGCCCCAAGGTTCGCACCCCGCAACGAGAGCAGCCGAGTGAATGCATACGGACGCGGCGTCCGGCCCCATCGGACGGGGGCCGGGCGGGTGAAGCTAAGCTATTTGCCTGGGCGCTCCGTGCACTGCCTGGCGGGCGCCGATGTCTGCCACACAGATGAATCAGATGAACTTGCCCGCTTCTCTTTGAAGGTCGAACTGCACCCAAAAAATAGGGGAAAGGGGTATAAACATACATTAATGGTGTGATCTTTCTGTGACTTTTGTGCATTTTTTTGTGCCTCTTTCATGCCGATTGTGGCAAAAGCCGAAAACACACCTTGCCAAACTGTATCGTTCGCGCGTATATTTAGGTTCTACTCTTCGTCCGGAACGGACACGGAATCGCACACAATCGAATAAATCGTTACTTCCTCTGCTCTGGTTGCTGTCTCTACCTTCGGGCTGATACAGCGCACCTGCGCCGCACACAGACAGATCTCAAACGTCGCGCGGAGAGATAGGAAATGACGAAAATAGACGAACTGGTTGGTGAGATTGAGGCGCTGCGGGACCGACTCTCCAAGCTGAGCGAAGCCAATCTGCGCATCAACGGGAGCCTTGACTTCGACAATGTCCTGCACGAAGTCCTGGAGAGCGCCCGCTTGCTTACGGACGCCCACTGCGGGGTGATTACCGTTCTCGACAGAGCGGGAGAGTTGGAGGAGTTTCTTTCATCGGGCCTGACGAGCGAAGAAAACGAGCAGCTATGGGTGGTGTTGCCGGAAGGGCAGCGCTTTTTTGATTATCTCAGCGCGATTCCGGCGCCGCTGCGCGTGGACGACGTCTACAGCTTTTTCAGGTCTCAAGGTTATCCTGAATTCCAGGCGCTCGCAGAGGTGGGTTCCAGCTTTGCGGGGACGATCTCCTTTCTTGCCGCGCCGATCCGCTATGACGGCGAGGGCCTGGGCTATATTTTCCTCGCCCAAAGGGAGCCGGGGCAGGCGTTCAGCCGCGCTGATGAAGAGACGCTGGTGATGTTTGCGTCCCAGGCGGCGCTGGTCATCGCCAACGCCCGCAGATACCGCGAGGAGCAGCGCGCCCGAACCGACCTGGAGGTGCTCATCAACACTTCGCCGGTGGGCGTCATCGTCTTTGACGCCAAGACCGGCGTTCCGGTTTCGTTAAACCGGGAAGCGAGCAGAATTGTGGGAGAACTGCTCACTCCCGGCCAACTGCCCGAACAACTGCTTGAGGCGGCGACCTTTCGTCGCGCCGACGGACGCGAGCTATCTCTCGAAGAGTTCCCCTTGTCACGGGCGCTCAGCACCGGCGAAACCGTGCGCGCCGAGGAGATCGTCATTCAGGTGCCGGACGGGCGGCAGATTGTCACTCTGATAAATGCGACGCCCATCTACGAAGAGGACGGCGAATTGGCCTCAGTCATTGTGACTATGCAGGACATGACACCCCTGGAAGACCTGGAGCGACTGCGGTCCGAATTTCTTGGCATGGTGGGTCACGAACTGCGCATGCCCCTGGCCGCCATCACAGGATCGATTGTTACCTTGCTCGACGGCTCTCTGGAACTCGATCAGTCCGAAATGCGCCAGTTCTTCCGTATCATCGAGGAGCAGTCCTACTTCATGCGCGACCTGATCGGCGACCTCACCGACGTTGCCCGCATCGAGAGCGGCACCTTGGATGTTGCACCCGAGCCGGCAGAGGTGGCTGACCTGGTGGACCGCGCCAGAAACATCGTTCTGAATAGCGAGAATGAGAAAAACATTCACATCAACCTGCCGCGCGATCTGCCGCGTGTTCTGGCCGACAGGCGGCGCATCACGCAGGTCCTGAGCAACCTCTTTTCCAACGCGGCCCGACATTCGCCTGAGGGGTCAGCCATTCGGGTGACGGCGGCGCATGAGAATTTCCATGTTGTCATTTGGGTCGCAAATGAAGGGAAAGGGGTGCCGACCGAACGTTTGCCCTATCTGTTCAGAAAGTTTTCCCGCTTCGAGATCGAGGGCAACGGCCGCGAGAGCAAAGGAGCCGGCCTTGGCCTGGCCATCTGCAAGGGGATCGTGGAGGCACACGGGGGACGCATCTGGGCGGAGAGCGACGGAGAAGATCTGGGCACGCGTTTTGTCTTTACGTTGCCGGTGGCCCAAGATTCGGCACTTGTCGAAAAGGCCGCCGAACCCAAGCCGGGTCGTGTGCAGGTGCACGAGAGGACGTCGACACGGATTCTTGTGGTCGACGACGACCCGTACACGCTCAGAAACGTTCGCAGCGTGCTTTCGCAAGCAGGTTACAGCCCGTTTGTGACTGGAAACCCGGAGGAGGTTCCCACGCTCATCAGGGAGAAACGTCCGCACCTGGTGCTGCTTGACCTGGTGATGCCCGGTACCGACGGTATCGAAATGATGGAAAAGACACCTGAGTTGGCCGATCTTCCGGTTATCTTTCTGTCGGCCTACGGCAGGGACCAGACAATTGCCGATGCCTTGCAGAAAGGGGCTACCGATTATCTGGTAAAACCGTTTTCGCCCACGGAATTGGTGGCGAGGATTCAGGCCGCGCTGCGGAAGCGCGTCGCGCCTGACCTGCATTCACAGCGTGAACCCTACCGGTTGCGCAACCTCACGATCGACTACGCAGAACAGGTCGTGACCTTGAATGATCATCCGGTTCAGCTGACCGCGACGGAGTTCAGGCTGCTTTATGAGCTTTCAGTGAACGCCGGCCGGGTGATGAGCCATGACCAGCTGCTGCGACGGATCTGGGGTATGGAGGTGTTGGGCGACGCAAGGCTGGTGCGCTCATTCGTCAAAAAACTGCGGCGCAAGCTGGGTGATGATGCCAGAAACCCCACTTACATTTTTACCGTGTCGCGTGTAGGTTACCGTATGGCAAAGGTTGAGAAGCAAGAGGGGATGGGGCCGTGACAGGGCAAATCTTTATGTTTGGCCCCGATGACCAGGTTCCGTTGACATTTTGGGAAGGCTGTTGAGATAGACAAAACTGATTGATCCGCGAAGTCACGCGAAGGGTCGCGAAGAACACCTTTTTGTCCGCGGAGGGACGCGGAGAACACCTTTTTGATCCACGGAGGGCCACGGAGGGCCACGGAGGGCCACGGAGGGCCACGGAGGACCACGGAGAACACCTTTTTGTCTGCGGAGGGACGCGGAGGGACCCTATAATGATTAGAAATAGCATCTTGCGCCGCAAGTAGATCGTTTACAAGGTTGAACGTGCTTTTGTAGTCAGAGAGCTTGGCCCGCTTTACCCTTTTTCTCTTCGCAAACAAGAGCGGGAAGATTTCCAATCAGACAGAGTAATACTTGAGGCACTGATTCTCTGTGCCGAAGATCTGACCATAAGGCCCGCAAAGCAATTCATGGGCTATGCGCTTTCCTTGCCCATTGACTCGCTTAGCAGACTCAACCTGTTGGCGATTAAGTTATACAAGTATCAGATCGTATTTCTTATGACGCTTCATGGCTGTCGGCGCGGCGGCGTAAGGTCATCGGTCCGTGCCTCAGGGGCGAGGAGCAGCTCCTTCAGGTCCGGCTTGGTCATCTGCTCCAGCCTCCGCCACTGCTCGATCGGAAGGAGCACAGCAGTTTCCACTCCACGCCTGGTCACGATCTGTGGCCCTTCGGCGAGCGTGGTATCCAGCAACTCGCTAAACTTCGACTTGGCATCCTGAACCGGCCATCTCCTGCTCATGATTCACTCCATATGCTATTAGTCTGCCTAGCTACCAGACAAAGTAAGATTGTTACCTGTGTCGAGTTGGCGAAAGGCTTGCGTGCATCCTTACTCACTGTCCCTCCCTCTCAAAAGCTTCCCACAAACCCGTGACATCCGCCTCCTCCGCATCCCCGTCATGCACCACAAAGCGCACCGCAAAGTCCAGTACGTCCCCCTGCTTCAATGCATATCCCTTGCTCGCCATCGGATTCACCGTGAGCGTCCCCCAATCCGCCACGAACCAGGGGAACCCTTGCGCGCTCGGATACGGAAACAACGCCCCGCCCGCCCGGCTGCCGGCGGCGATGGTGCCTGAACAGTCGACCCAGTCGGACACCTGGCCGCTGATGGCGGCGGCCCCGGTGCGGCCTTCGGAATCGACCATGGTGGCGCCGCTGGTCACGCGCAGGGGCTCCGTCATACGCAGGCCGAAGTAGGCGTGGCGGGTCGGCCCGATGTGCAGGTCCCACTCGGCCGGGCGCAGCTGGGAGCGGACGTCGAACAGGTTGGCAACCTCGCCGGGCCGGATGTCGATCGTCCGCGTCTCGACCGCGAGCGTGCGCCGCTGCGGCGCGCCCCACTCGATCGGCCCCTGCCAGTGCAGCGTCTGCACCAGCCGCAGATGGTCGGCCGCTATCTCCTCCGCGTCTACGTCCACGCCCAGGATGCGGCCCGGGGCCCGCCCCTGGAAGATGTCGTTGACGTAGAAGTTATAGTTGGCCTCCTCCAGCGCGCCGCTGGAATACGGCAGATAGCAGTTGAAGTGGTCGGCGCCGATCCACAGGGAATTGTGGTGCGGATGGTCGAGCGGCGACTCGCTGGTCACGGCAAAGCCGGCCGGCGTATAGACCGGGAACAGGTAGGCGCGAAACGCGCCCTGGCTCAGCGCGGTGAGGTACTTGCCCTGCCAGCGCACGTTCAGCCGGTGCGACTGCGCCCACGCTCCCTTCGGCAGCGCGACCTGGTCGCCTTCAAGCGAAAAATTATCCAGCCGGCTCTGATCGTCCATGGCTCTGCCTCCAATTCTCAGCTTTCTTCATCTGACTTCGTGCCCTTCGTGGATGACCAACTGTAACCGCTTGCTGCCGCCACAACAAACTATTGAATTCGGCCATGCACGCCCAGCACACGATCGGCACCCCAACAGACTTGCTCCCCACCCGCCCACTGATAAAATGGGGGAACGGCAGTGGTCAAAGGTCAGTGGTCAGGGACACCGGCGCCGTTCCATACTGGGCCGCGAAATGGTTATGGCTTTTTTGTTGCCAGAGGGCTAGAGACTGACAATTATCCCGGAGGGAATCCGAAGATGCAGAGCGACGCTAAAACCCCAGAAGAATATTTGACCGAACTGGACCCCACCAGGCGCGAGGCCATCTCTGCCGTGCGCAGCGTTATCCTCGACAACCTGCCGGACGGTTACGAGGAAGTCATGCAGTACGGCATGATCTCCTACGTCGTGCCCAGCAGCGTAGTCCCAGAGACCTACAACGGCCAGCAGCTGATGTACATTGCGCTCGCTTCACAGAAGCAGTACATGTCTCTCTACCTGACCTCCGTTTACACCGACGAATCGCTGTCGGACTGGTTCAAGGAGCGCTATCTCGCCAGCGGCAAGAAGATGAACATGGGCAAATCCTGCGTCCGTTTTCGTAAGCTCGAAGACCTGCCACTCGACCTGGTCGCCGAAGTCACCGCGCTGACACCGCTCGACAAGTTTGTCGAGGAGACCGAGTCCTACAGATCAGGTCAGAGCAGAAAGAAGTAGATTCCGCGCGTGGATCCCAAAATGTCGGGCCTTTAGGATGTGCCCTTTCATCCGACGGAAAAGAGCCCAACGCACAGGAGTCGATCCGTCGTCTACAATTCTGTCCATCCCTTAAATTCCAATAGTCACAGTTCAGACAGACGTTCGCGCTCTTGACGGGTGCATCTGGAACTGCAGGGGTTAGGGGGTAGCAGCTTTTAGTAGTTAGTTTTTGGTTGTTAGGTAGCTACTAAGCCACAGTACCTGACCAGCCAGTCATCCTTGGAAGCATTCAGGCTCTTGGTGACGGAACTGGTGTGCAGGCGTCGCCATTCTCGCCAGCCGACACGTTGCTAAGAATGCACACGGTCGGTGAGGGATGGTTTTGTAGGGGGGCGTTGCGGGGGCGCAGCCCCTGCACAAGGGAGGGCGCTTGCGCCCGACCGCCCAGAACTGCAGTGGTCAGGGGTCGGTGGTCAGTGAATGGGCGATTTATCGGGGATGGATTTGAGGTCTGGACACGGTCTAGTCGTTGCCAGAGGTATAAGAGAGTTCACCCCCATTTTGGGATGCACCCCTGTCCTTGAAGCGACTTGTCTTTACCTATCAGATACCGCACAATTACTCCTGTCCAGTACACACATCTCTCCAGGTAGTTCACACAGCCAACACAACCGCGTCCGCGCGTAAATGCAGAAGGAGAAAGGCAGTATGACCAGTTCACACGATCAGCCCTTTGGCTGGGCCCTTATCGGTTGCGGCAGCGTCGGCAGAAGTCACTCCCGGTGGGCCGTCGGGACATCGGATATCGACGTGCACGCCTTCTGCGACATCAATGAAGAGGCCGCCAGCAGCTACTACGAACAGTTCGAAGGGCGCTACTACACGGCGGACGCGGACCGTATCTTCGCCGACGACAGTATCGAGATCGTCACCATCGCCACCACGCACGGCACCCACGCCGAGCTGGCCCTGGCCGCGTTGGCGGCCGGCAAACACGTCTACCTCGAAAAGCCGATGGCCATGACCACGGCAGACTGTGTGCGCATCTACGAAGCGATGCAGGCGGCAGGCAAGAAGCTGATGATCAACTTCTCCATCCGCTTCTCCGGCGCCGCGCGCGCCATCAAGAGCCGCATCCAACCGGCCATGGTGAGCCACGCCCAGGTCATGCTCGGCCGTGAAGACCTTAAGCGCTGGCAGTGGCTGCCTGAAATCGGCGGCGGCCTTATCTTCGACGTCGGCGTTCACCTGGCCGACCTGCTCTGCTGGATGCACGACTCGCCGCCGGTCGAGATCTCCGCCACCGGCGGCCAGGTGACCCATCCCGGCCAGCTCGCCTCGCCTGAGATCATCGACACCGTCGCCGCCACTATCCGCTTCGCCAACGGTTCGGTCGCCACCTATCTGATGAGCGACGCCGGCTTCAGCGAAAAGCTCACCAAATGGTTTTCCACCTTTAACGACGGCCAGCAGAGCGCGGTTCTCGACGAACATTTCAGCCGCGCCACCATCACCACGCCCGATCCAGTCAGCGGTGAACTGACCACCGAGTCGTTCTCTCCGCCTTTTATCGACCGCATGCCCCTGCTGGTCGATGCCATCCGCAACGATACCGATCCCTACGTGCCGGCCTATCCCGGCATCGTCGCCACACTGGTCCTCGAAAAGATCATCGAGTCGGTCCACACAGGACAGCCGCAGAAAGTTGAACTGCCTCCCCAAATAGCGCCCAAATAGCGAAGCGGGTTCGACAACCCAGGAGCCACAAACATGACAGCAGTTCGTGTAGCCCAATACGGAACGAAACACGCCCACGCCGCGGGCAAGCTGCGCGCCATCATCGACAGTCCCGACGTCGAGCTGGCCGGCGTTCTCGAGCCCGACGAGGAGCGGCGCCGGGCCATGGCCGCGGCCGACGGCCCCTATCAGAACGTCAACTGGTTCGGCAGCGAGAGCGAAATGCTCGACGACGACAGCATCGTTATGGTGGCGTCCGAAGGGCCCACCCACCACGGCCTCGACCAGACCGAGCGCTGCGTGCAGGCCGGCAAGCATGTCTGGTACGACAAACCGGCCGGCGACAACTGGCCGCAGTGGCAACGCACAATCGCCGCGGCTGAGAAGCAGGGGCTGACCGTCCAGATGGGCTATATGTTCCGCTATCACGCCGGCTTCCAGCAGATCGACGAGTGGGTGAAGTCCGGTTTTCTGGGGGACATCTTCGCGCTGCGCACGCGCATCGGCACGGCGATGGACGAACAGGCGCGTCGGGACGTCAGCCGTCATCTTGGCGGCGTCTTTTACGAGCTCGGCTGCCACATGCTCGATCAGGTCGTCTGGCTGCTGGGCCGGCCGCAAAGGGTGACCGCATTCTTGCGCAACGAGACCGGCCTGGTCGAAGAATGTCCCGACAACACCCTTGGCGTCTTCGAATACGAAAGCGCGATGGCGCTCGTCGATACCTCGGCCATGGAGACGCGGCCCGCTGCGCGGCGCTTCGAGGTCTACGGCAGCCGCGGCAGCGCCATCATGGAGCCGCTCGAACCGGCGACGGAGATCCGGCTCTGCCTGACCGAGGCGCAGGGCGGTTACGATGAAGGGGATACAATGGTCCCCATTCAGGTCCAGACGCGCCAGGGGCTGTACGACCTGGAGCTAATTGATTTTCTGAAAACCATCCAGGGGAAACAGCCGGCTGCCCGCCCGTACTCACACGAGCTCCTCGTGCAGGAAACGCTCCTGCGCGCGACCGGCGAAATCGGGGAATAAAAAAAAAGAGGAGTGAGGGACTCTCTCCTCACTCCTCTATACTCTTTCCTCGCTGTTCAATCTCTCCTCACTTCTCTTTACTCTCTACTCGCCCTCCGGCCACATCTGCGGCCAGTACGGCCCCGCGAAAGGCGCGCCCTTCTGCGCGTTCGGGCCCAGGAAGACCAGGTTGGGATGCTGCTGCCGCCCGGGCAGATAGCTGGTGTCGCCCGGCATCATATGTGAGATCAGGCACATGCGCGGTTCCCAGGTCAGGTTGGGGCCGGAGCCGTGCAGCGTCAGCGCGTGGTGGAAGCTCACCTGGCCCGCCTGCATGATGCAGGGCTCGTCCAGCCAGTCGCCGCTGATGTCCTGGTTGGCAAAGCGGGACTGCAGGCCGTCCAGATCCTTGTGGCCGAACGTGTCGCTGTCCTCCAGCAGTCCCCATTTGTGCGAGCCGACGATCGTGCGCATGCCGCCGTTCGTCAGGTCGGTGTCCTGCAGCGCGATCCAGGCCGTACACATATTCGACGTGCTCGACGACTTCCAGTGGCCGTAGTCCTGGTGCCAGCCGATGTTGCCGGCCGTCTCGTCCTTGCCGTCCGGGCCGATGCCCGGCTTGTAGACGGCCTGGTCATGCCACAGGCGCACTGTGTCGACACCCATAAAGCGAGCGCCGATGGCGCCGAGCAGCGGGCTCGTGGTCACGTTGCGGATCGTGTTGCTCAGCCAGAACGCGTTGCACTGCTGGCGCACGTCCGGCGAGCCCGGCTCGACCGCGCGGGCGCCGTACTGGGACGGGATCTCCGAATCGTGCTCGCCGTCCCACATGCGCTCCTGCGCCTCACGCATTTCGGCGATCTGTTCATCGCTGTACAGCTTGGGGCTGACCCAATAGCCGCGCTCGCGGTACTCGGCGAGTACGTCAGGGGTGATCAGCTCATCGATGTTGACGCCGGCGACGATCATCGCCGGCTGTGTGGTAGTCGCTTGTGTCATGCTTCGCATCCCTCCATAGTATCAGGCCGTCGCGGGCCCTTCCGATGCCTATCCCTTCACCGCGCCCAGCGTAAGCCCCTTGATCAGATTCTGCTGCACCAGCATCACCAGCAGGGTGGGCGGCAGGACCGCGACGGTTGCGGTGGCCATGATGTCGCCCCACTCGACGTCCCGTTCTCCTAGAAAGCCGGAAAGAAAGACCGGCAGCGTCGTTGTGCCGGGGCCGCCAAGCAGCAGCGCAAACAGGAACTCGTTCCAGGCGAGCAGAGCCGCGAAGACGGCGGTCGCTGCCAGCCCTGGCGCGATCAGCGGCAGTATGACGCGGCCCATTGCCTGCAGACGCGATGCCCCGTCGATCCACGCCGCTTCTTCCAATTCGATCGGCACCTCTTCAAAAAAGCTCTTGAGCATCCATACCGTAAAAGGCAGGTTGAAAACGGTAAAAATTAGTATCAGACCGATGTGCGTATTGCGCAATTTGAGCGAGTTGAAGAGCAGGTAAAGGGGCACGATGAAAACGATCGGGGGCATCATGCGGGCGATGATCAGCGAGAAGCTCATCACCATCGATCCTTTGAAACGGAAGCGGGCAAAAGCGTAGGCCGCCCACGCGCCCAAAACGAGCGAAAAAAGGACGGTCGTTCCCGTGATGATGAGACTGTTTTGTACCACCTTCAAGAACTTGGGGTCGGTAAAACTGCTGATATAGTACTGGAGCGTAGGCCAAAAAATCCATTTGGGCGGAATCGAAAACGTGTCCACCCGGGTCTTGAAGGAAGTGGTCACCATCCAATAGATGGGGAAAAAATAGAAGATCCAGACGGCCGCCACCACAAAGAACATGGCGACATTCCGTATCCGTTTGAGGTTGTTTGCGTGCATGGCTGACTGTCTCATAGGATACCAAGTTCAAGTTGTCAAGAGGCCGCGAATCTGCCGGTTACTCCTCGGTAAGCTGGACTTCTGCCTGGCGCATGACCAACATACGCAGATAGAAGATGCAGATGATGAGCGTAGCGATCATCAGCAGGATCGACGCGGCCGAGGTGAAGCCCAGTTTGAAGTGGCGGAATCCCCAGCGATAGATAAACATGCTGATCACTTCGGTCGTCGTGCCGGGGCCGCCGGCCGTCAACAGGAAGATCAGGTCAAACGTGCGCAGCGAGTCGACCGTGCGGAAGAGCAGTGCCACAATGATGACCGGCGTGATAAAGGGCAACGTGATCAGGCGAAAGACTTGCCAGGCGCTGGCGCCGTCGACTTCCGCCGCCTCGATCGTTTCTATAGGCTGTGCCTGCAGCGCCGCCAGCAGTATCAGCACCATGAACGGGCTGGAGCGCCACACCTCGGTGGCGACGACGGCATACAGCGCATAATCCGGATCGCCCAGAAAGATCGGCGGATTGGCGCCGAAGGTTCGAATCAGATGCGGAAAGATACCGAACGCGTCATCATACATCATGCGCCAGATAAGCCCTGAAGCAAGCGGGGGCACCATCAAGGGCACCAACAATCCCACCCGCAGCCAGGTCCGCCCTCGGAACTCCCGGTTGAGAAGCATCGCCAGGCTGAGGCCGATAATGAACTCGCACAGGACGCCCACAACCGCAAAGCGTAAGGTGACCCAGACCGACGTCCACATTTCGCTCTTTGTCTCCAAGAGATCGATGTAGTTCTCCAGCCCCACCCATTTGAAGGGGACTGAACCGGTCAGGATCTTGTTGGAAAAGCTGAGGACGATTGCATATCCGAGCGGATAGACCAACAGCCCGAAAACAATCAGGAAGGTTGGGGCGATCAGGATATAGTGGAGGGGCAGACCCAACAGCCGGTTTCGCTTTTCTGCGCCAGCTGTACGGATCTGCCCCTGTTGACCTTGTGAAATGCTTCCCTGTTCGAAGGAGGCGTGCGGTTCGCCGGATGTCATCGCAGCCCGATTCCCCGTGGTCTCGCGACCGGTTTTCGACTAGCTGACATAGCCGCGTTCTTGGCGCAACTCCAGAATCTCGTCATTCATCAGCTGGGTTGCTTCATCCGGCGCTTCCTCTCCGGTGATGGCTGCGTTGATGTGCTTGACCATGATATCGAAGACCTCGTTGGTCTCCTCTGTGCGCGGCCAGCTCAGACCGATCGCCATGGCATCGCCCATCGTCTTCAGGTAGGGGTTGATGGCCTGGACTTCAGGGTCTTCAAACAGATCTGTCAGGGTGATAGCGTAGCCCTCGCTCACATACTGGCGCTGGATCTCGGGTGAAACCAGGTAGTGGCAGAGCAGATACGCTGCGTCCTTATTCTGCGAGTAGTTGGAAACCGCGATCCCGTGGCCGCCCAACGGTGTGCCACCGGGGGGCGCGGCAAAGCCCATCTGACCGTTCACCGGCGAATCCTCGGCAATCAATCCTGGCAGAATGCCGGGCCACTGGATCTCCATCGAACATGTGCCCTGTGTCACCGCTTCCGCAGCCTGCACAATATCCCAGGAGATAGCCGCCGGCGGCGAGATCTCCGGCAGTTTCACTGCCATGATCTCCATCGCTTCGAACCCTTCATCGCTGGCAAATTGCGGCTCGCCCGAGTCGTTATAGAATCCCTTATTCGCCAGCCCAAAGAAGATCGCCGCGTAGGTGCACATCGCCTGGATCTGACGGCCACCCATCAGCGCGAAGCCGTACTGGTCATCGTGCGTCAGCTCCATGCCGAACGAATGCACCTCGTCCCAGGTCACGGGCGGCGCATCCGGATCCAGACCGGCCGCTTCGAAGTGGGTCTGGTTGTAGGGGAAGATCATGGCGTCGCCCAGCCACGGCAGGCCGTAGAGGTCGCCTTCCCATTTGGCGTACACTTCCAACACCGCCGGGACAAAGGCGTCCAGGTCGATCGGCGGGAAGGCAGGATTGTTCACATACTCTTCCAGTCGCAACAGACCGTCGGTGGCGATAAACTGGCCGAACCAGGCGAAGTTCAGGTCGATAATGTCGTAGGTGCCGCTCTGCGACCCCAGGTCCAGGAAGGTCTTGTCATAGACCTGGTCGTAGGGATTGTTTTCCCATTCCGTCTCGATACCGGTCAACTCCGTAAAGCGAGCCGACGCAGCCTCATTCACGGCCCAGTGGCCGACGCCGCCGACCGGGACCCGCAGCAGCGTGCCCTCCCACTGGCGGCCAACTTCCTCGTACGCGGCTTCGAAATCATTGGCCGCAACCGATGCCTTCGTCACCGCAGGCGCCTGCGACCCGGACGCCTCTTCCGCCGGCGCCGCGGCCGGCGCACAGGCAACCACAGTGATCCCGGCCACCGTCAAAGCGCCGGCGCGCAGGAATTCTCGTCGACTGGAGCCTCTTCTATCTACCGTTCTACCCATTGTGTTTCTCCTCCTCGAAGTGAGTTTGTATGGACTTCTCGTCTCCTGTCCAGACCGGTCGGCCCGGCGCCAAAATTGGAAACACAGGTATTTTTGCAAGTCGTCTAAACAGCCCGGCCGAGCCGCGGCGAGGCCGCTTGTCGTCACCAGCTACAAAGAACTGGCCTCACACTCGCATCCGCAGCATCGGTTGCTCGAAGGATACATCCAGATACTCCATATCGCGCAGCGACCTCGTGCCGGGGTTCATGAAGTGGATGGCGAAGGCCCGGCGCTGGCGGTCGGTCTTGTTGGGCGCGGTGTGGTGCAGGGTCTGACAGTGATGGAGCGTCACGCCGCCGGCCGGCAGCGGGACAACGACCGCATTCGAATCGTCGACCTTGTCCCCCAAATCGAGCAGGGCGTTGTTGTCGGCCAGCCGTTCGTGTTCCTGGGAGCGGAAGTGCGTGCCCGGCAGAAACTGCATCGCGCCGTTGTGAACGTCCACGTCGTCCAGGGTCAGCCAGCAGCTCACCAGGTTGGGCGGCGAGCAGCGCCAGTAGGCGTTGTCCTGGTGCCAGTGCGCGGGGCCGCCGTGCCGCGCCGGTTTGTACAGGGCCTGGTCGTGGAATAGCTGGATGTTCGGCCCTATCAGATCTTCGACCATATCCAGGATGCGGTCGTCGTAGAGCAGGCGGCGAAAGTGGATATTGTATTCGCACATCTGCATAATCTGGAGCATCTTGGTATCGCCGATGGCATGGCTGCGAAACCTGGGATGAAGGCCGCTGTTGGCCAGTTCAAACTCGTGATCATACTCCCGGCGCAACAGCTCGACTTCGTCATTCTCCAGGATTTTGCCAATGCCCAGGTAACCCTCGGTCCAGAAGCGGTTGACCTGCTCTTCGGTCAGCGCCTTGCGCACTACCGCTGTCTTGTCCCCATTTGCGGTCTGCATTGTCTGTCCTCCAGGAATCGATCCTGCCCGGCTGCCAAAACAGGCAGCCCCGAACCGTTGGTATTAGATTACTGCCCGAGACTCGGCCGCTTGCCGTCACTAAGAAATAAAAACCGACTACGAAAAACTAAGTCACACCCGCATCCGCAGCATTGGCCGCTCGAACGACACATCCAGATACTGCATCTCGCGCAGCGACTTGGTGCCGGGATTCATAAAGTGGATGGCAAATGCCCGCCGCTGGCGGTCGGTCACGTTGGGCGCGGTGTAGTGCAGCGTCTGGCAGTGGTGCAGCGTCACGCCGCCGGCCGGCAGCGCGATGACCGCTGCCTTCGACTGCTCGATCTTGTCGCCCATGTCCAGCAGGACGCTTTCGTCCGTCGCCTCGTCGTGATCTTCAGAGCGGAAGTGGGAGCCGGGGATAAACTGCATCGCGCCGTTGCGGATGTCCACATCGTCCAGCGTCAGCCAGCAGCTCACCAGATTGGACGGGCTGCACTTCCAGTACGCGTTGTCCTGGTGCCAGTGGACGGGCCCGCCATGGTGCGCAGGCTTGAAGAGCGCCTGATCGTGGAAGAGCTGGATGTTGGGCCCGATCAGGTCCTCGACCATATCGAGAATGCGGTCGTCGTAGAGCAGGCGCCGAAAGTGGATGTTGTATTCGCACATCTGCATGATCTGCAGCATCTGCGTGTCGGCTTGATTCTTGGCCTCCACGTCGTCCGTATCGCCGATTGACAGGTTACGGTACCGCGGATTGCTGCCGCTGCGCGCCAGTTCAAATTCGCGATCATACTCCCGCCGCAACTGGTCGACTTCGTCATCCTCCAGGATCTTGCCAATCGTCAGGTAGCCGTCGATCCAGAAGCGGTTGATCTGTTCTTCGGTCAGCGCCTTGCGGTTGGTCGGCGCCTCGTTTCCGTTTGCACTCTGCATAGTCTCTGCTCCACAGTTTTCTCGGGGTCGGCTTTATGCAGCCTCGGACGGCTGGGTCCTTGTTTTAGGTTACTACCCAAGTCTCGGCCGCGTGCTGTTACTGAAAATGTAACTACTAAGCCATATACAGTGCCTGTCTTGACCAGCCCTTCATCCATGTCGCCATTCAGGATATCTGATTGCGTATTCGGTTGGCAGCCGCCAGGTTGGTGGAGCGGCACTGCTGGAATGCGCACACAAGGTCGGTGAGCGATGGTTTTGTAGGGGGGCGTTGCGGGGGCGCAGCCCCTGCACAAGGGAGGCCGCTTGCGGCCGACCGCCCATAAAATAGTAGAGAGTTGAGAGAGCACCTTTACTCGCCTCATTCAGGGTTGCGAATCAGTTGTGGCTGAGTAGTTTCCTGAAAACCAAAAACTAACTCGCCCTAACGTCCGGCCAAGCCGGAGAGGGCGACGCCGGAGACGAAATACTTGTTTGCGGCGAAGAAGACCACCAGGACGGGGACAAGCATCAGTGTGGCGACGGCCATGATGAGCCGGAACTCGGTGAACTGCTCGTCGCCGAAGTAGCGCAGCCCCAACGCCAAAGTGCGGGTCTCTTCGCGGTTGGTAAAGATCAGCGGCGACATGAAGTCGTTCCAGTGGTGAATGAACGAAAAGACGCCCACAGCCGCGACCGCAGGCTTGGTGAGCGGCATCGTAATCATAAAATAGATACGCAAACGCGAAGCGCCGTCGACAACGGCCGCCTCCTCCATCTCGACCGGCAAGGTCATTATGAACTGGCGGATGAGGAAAATGTAGAAGGCTCCGCCGCCAAACCAGAAGGGCAGGAAAAGCGGCCACAGCGAATCGAACAGCCCCAGATACTTGAAGAGCAGGAAGCGCGGGATCAGCGTGACAGCCCACGGCAGCATCATCGTCGAGAGGGTGAGCGCGAACCAGACGTTGCGCCCATAGAAGGGGATGCGGGCGAAGGCGTAGGCAGCCATCGAGGCGGTGAGGATGGTGCCGAATGTGGCGAGGAAGGTGACGAGAATGCTGTTGAAGGTGAAGAGCCAGAAGGGCGCGCGATTCCAGGCGATACCATAGTTTTCCGGGTGGAAGGAGGAGGGGATCCACTCCGGCGGGTAGGTGAATTCAGCGCCGGCGGGCCGCAGGGAGGTCATGATCAGCCAGTAAAGCGGCATCAGCGAGATCACGGCCCCCAACCCTAGCAGAAAGTAGGCTCCGAGCTTGGCGGATATGGAAGCAATAAATCTTTCTTCTCGTTCTACCAATGCATACCTCCAAAGTGGCGGTTCATGAATCGTGGATAGTGAGCACAACCGGCCACCAGCCACTGACCACTGGCCACTGTTGTTCTAACTGGGTGCGCTGCCGCTCTCATAGTAGACCCACCGTCGCGCGAGATAGAACTGGATGGCGGTGATCACCAGAATAATCAGGAAAAGGATCCACGCCAGCCCGGAGGCGTAGCCCATGGCGAAGCTCTGGAACCCCTTGCGATAGATATAGAGCACGTAAAAAAGCGAAGAATTGATGGGGCCGCCGTTGGTGGCGATTAAGGCGACGGTGAAGGTCTGAAAGAGGCTGATGATGCCGATAATAAGGTTAAGAAAGATGACCGGGCTGATCAGCGGGATGGTGATGCTGAAAAAGCGGCGGATGTTGTTGGCGCCGTCCATGGATGCGGCTTCCAGCAGTTCCTCTGAAACGCCTTGCAGCGCGGCCAGAAAGATCACCATCTGCTGTCCCACAGCCCAGAGGCTCATCAGGATCAGCGCAGGTTTGACGATCTGGGGGTCCCACAGCCAGTTGACCGGCGCGACCCCCACCAGCCGCAGCAGGGAGTTGATCAGGCCGAAGTCGAAGTTGAAAATCCAGACCCAGAGGAAGACATTGGCGACGGTCGGTGTCACGGTGGGGATGTAGTAGACGGTGCGGAAGAGGTTGACATTGCGCACTTTCATGTTGAGAAGCACGGCCAGACAGAGCGCCACAAGTAGTTGAGCGGGTACGCCGAGAAAGGCGTAGTAGGAGGTATTGTAGAGCGAGGTGTAGAAGAGTTTGTCCTGGAAAATCTTGTCGTAGTTTTCGAAACCGACCCACTTGATTGCGCCGAAACCAGAGAATTTCGTCAACGACAGGAAGCCGGAGGCCAGCATGGGGCCCACGGTAAAGGCCAGAAGGCCGATTATCCAGGGCGCCAGGAACAGATAGCCGGCGATGTTGTCCGCCTTGACTTTGCGCGACCATCTCGGTTTTCCGGTTGGTTCAGGGCTGCTCACCCCCAACGGGAAAGCGTCTGCCATGAGCGAACCTCCAGGCGAGGAATGGCTGGCGGCCAGTTATTGACTACTGACCACCAGCCATTGAAGTTGCTGAGCAGTATCTACAGTCCGGCTTCGCGGACCTCTTCGTCGACTTCGGCGATGATGGCGTCGACTTCGGCAGCCACTTCGTCCATGGCTTCCTGCGCCGTGGCATCACCGAGGATGATGCGATCCTTGGCCGCCTGGATCAGGTTGTCCATCTCCTGCTGGCGGGGCAGATGGGAGAAGGCGCGGATGTTGTTGAAGGAGTCTTCCCACATCTCGGCGGTCTCAAGGTTCGGCTCCAGGCTGCCCAGCCAGGCCTCGCTTTCGGCATGGCGTTTGACCATCGGCGAAGTCCAGCGCTCGCGTATGATGCGGAACTGGGCTTCATCCGAGATCAGGTACTGGCACATGGCCCACGATTCGTCGACATGGTCGGTCTGGAGGTAGATGCCATGGGAGTTGGTGGCGTTACGCACTTCGCGGTTGCCGTTCCACAGTGTGTTCAGCGGCACCAGTTGCATCTCCGACATAACGTCTTCGGGAATGAACTGGGCCTGGCCGCCGAGGACAAACTGCGCGCCCGGCCACTGCATGCACAGACGCCGCTGTCCCATCATTGCTACCCAGCCGCCGGGGATGTTGCTCTCGGCGGGGGTGGGCGCCCATCCTCTGGCCACGGCGCCGGTCATGTACTCCCAGGCCTCGAGCGCTTGGGGGCTGTTGAAGGCAGACGCGGTCTCGTCCGCATTCCAGACCGTGGCGTCGTTGCCCCAGATCCAGACGCACTGCATGCGGATCGTGCCGCCGCCGGGCAGGGCGCAACCGTAAACGCGATCTTCGCCTTCGCCGCCGCTGACGGCGTCCATCGTATTGTCGAAGGCATCGATGTCCCATTTGCCTTCCGCCCACAGTTCGGCGGGGTCGTCCATGCCGGCCTCAGCGATCATGCTCCGGTTATAGAGCATGATGGTCGGGTTGTCGGAACGGGGAATGGCCCAGCGCTTTCCGCGCCAGACATTGTAGTCCCAGGCCTTGGTCATCTCTTCATCGCTGACGCCCAGGGTGGGCATCAGTTCATCGAGCGGCATCAGCGCGCCGCGTAGGGCCATAGTGGCGTTGTGCATGGGATGGACGTCCAGCAGGTCGCCGACCGTGCCGCCGGCGAGACCGGTGAGCACCTTGGGTTCGTAGTCACCGTGCGGGATGATCAGCGAGGAGACGGTGACGCCGGGGTTGAGCTCTTCGTACTCGGCCATCAGCGTATCCCACAGCCCTTCAGAGCGGGCCATCGGCTGGTTCACCCAGAATTCAATGGTGACCTCTTCCATTGCCGCTGAACCCCCTCCGTCATCTCCTGCCGACGGTGCGGCAGCAGGCGCGCAGGCGGCGATCAGGGCGCCGACAGAAGTTGCGGTTGCCACGTGCATGAAGTCACGTCGGCTCATTGCGCGTTTTGTCATTTTTCATCGCTCCTTTGGATGGTGATATGGAAACGTAGAATGGATCATCTCTGGCAGACTGTTCGAAGAAATTATGCCGCGCGACCGAGTGCGGTTGCAGACAGCTATGAGGACCTGCTTGAAAAGAGATGGGGCACTGCGGGTGAAGATAACACGTGTTCAGGATCGTGTCAATCAGCCTGCAGAGGGGGCTGCCCCGGCTTACCTGAGCATTTGCTGTCTGAACCAGGCCTCTCAGGATTCAAGGACAGACAGAATCTCCTCCGAAGGAACGACTGCCGGTTCCTGTTTCTCGTTCAGCTGGAAGGGTACAACGCGATGGCCCAAAAACACCATTGCATTCCTGTCATGGCGTATCCAGCAATTTTGGGGCGACGATGGCAAGGAATGTTAGGCGGAAACGCCTGTCTCACCGGGGCCCGCCAGACGTCCACAGTTCCAGAAGCGAGGTCCAAAACTCTGGGATTATGATCGCCGGCGCATCAGTTCACAGGCTGTTCGCTCCACTCGGATCGTCGGGCAGCGGAGTCCTGAGCACCCTATCGGATCGGCACATGATAGCGGGCGACAATTTCCTGCCCCTCTTCACCGAGCGCAAAGTCGATGACTTTCCGTATGGTCGGATCACCATTTTGATCGATGAGCAGGTACAGGAACCGCGCCAACGGATAGTGGTAATCGGCCAGGTCTGCGCCAAATGGCACTCGCCCATCAATCGCGACAGCTCTGACCGTTCGCTCAGTGGGCGCGGAGCGCGGTGTGTTCTCTACATGCTTCGAAAGATACGCAGACGTGACATAGCCGATGGCGTCGCGGTGGTCGGCCACATACTCCACCACATTGCTGCTGGTCGACATGACGACCGCTGTCAGCGACACCTGCTCCTCGTCCATCACGCGTTCTTCGAACAGTTCACGTGTGGCGCTCTCGTCCTCGCGACTCACCAGCTGCACTTCGCGGGCGCCGCCAACCTCCTCCCAGTTCAACGCGCGGCCTTCGAAGAGTTCCCGAATCTGCACCAGTGTCAGGGCCTCCACCGGATTCTCGCTGTTAACGACCAGCGCGATTCCATCCAGCCCAATCGGTATGCGGACAAGACCTCCCGGTATTTCCGTGTCCGGGTAGGCCGCGGTGCTGGCAGCAATGTCAGCTTGCCCAGTGGCCAGCCACTGTTCTCCCATTTGGCTGCCGCCGCCGTGCAATCTGAACTGCACATGTGGATTGCGTGCGCTGTAAGCGGTGGTCAATTCGAGCAGCAGGGGCCGCATCTCTGTTGAACCGGCGATAGTCAAGGTGACCTGTTCGGGCGTGGGAATCGCCCCGGACCCGCTTGGCAGCGCGCAACCGGAAAGCAGGCAGCCCGCCAGAACCAACCGCATGAGCAGCGTCGAAAGAAAGCCGAGATGGAGGTCCCGCAGGTAAGAGTTCATCGGAGACGCAGTGTGAAAAGTGTCAGAACCGCAATGCTGACGAGCAGACAGTACACGGAAAACGGATAGAGGCTGTTGCGGCGCACATACGCCAGTAGAAACCGGATCGCGGCATACCCGCAGACCGCGCTGGTGATGAATCCGACCAGCAAAGCCGGCAGTTCGGCCACCACAGCCGCCGGCTCCGTAGCAAGCATGTCACCGACCTGCAACAGGCCGGCGCCCAGGAAGGCGGGCGCCCCCAACAGAAAGCTGTAACGGGCCGCTGCCTCGCGGCGCAGCCCCTGGGCCAGGGCCGCGGCAATCGTCGTGCCGCTGCGGCTGATGCCAGGCGCCAGCGCCGCGGCCTGGGCCAGACCGATCAGGAAGGACTGCCGCAACGACATTTCCGCCAGCGGCGCGCGCGCCCCGATATTGCGGCTCATCCATTCGCTGCCAGCCAGCAGCACAGCCGTGACCGCCAGAAAGAAGGCGGCCGCCTGCGGTGTGTGATAGAGCCGTTCCAGCGGATCTTTCAACAGCAGGCCGGTGATCGCGGCCGGAACCGATCCCAATACGATAAACCAACCCAGCCTAGCGTTCATATCCTTCAGCAAGAGCGGCAGCCAGCCCGTCTTGCCAATAACTCGGAGGCTGCGCAGCGTAGCCAGGATAATGTTGGCAAAATCCCGCCCAAAGACCGCCAGAATCGACAGCAGCGTCCCCAGATGCACGACTGTATCAAAGAGAAGCGATGAGGAGCTCCAGCCGAACAACCAGGGGACGATTACCAGATGGCCGCTGCTGCTGACTGGCAGAAATTCGCTGGCGCCCTGCACCAGGCCCAGAACAAATGCCTTGAAAAGCTCAAACATGAAATCGCGACTTATTCCTGTACGCGTTGACGCCGGAGAGGATGGGTGAGGGGGTTTTTCTTCTCTTCGCTTTCTGCCTGCGTGAAGGCTGGCCTGCTATGAAGCGGCCGGCAGCGCCTCTACTCTCCGCTGGCGCTGTTCATGCCGAACCCGTTGGTCGGTAATCTGATAGGCTTGCAGAAACCGGGCCCGGAAGGATGCGAATGTACCTTGCGCAATCGCCGCCCGAATCTGCTCCATTAACTGTTGCATAAAATGCAGGTTATGTATAGTCGCCAGGCGCAGCCCGCTGATTTCACGGCTGATGATGAGATGCCGCAGGTAGGCGCGGCTGAATGTACGGCATGTATAGCAGGCGCACGCCTCCTGGATGGGGCGGCTGTCCTCAGCGAAACGGGCATTGCGGATGTTGAACCGGCCGTCTGGTGTCAGCAGTGCGCCGTTGCGGGCGATGCGGGTGGGCAACACGCAGTCGAACAGATCGACGCCGCGCCAGACCGACTCGACAATGTCTTCCGGCGCGCCGACGCCCATCAGATAGCGCGGTTTGTCAGCAGGCAGGTGCGGACAGGTCGCGTCGAGCGTGGCATACATCTGCTCTTTCGTCTCGCCCACGGCCAGCCCGCCGATGGCGTAACCGGGAAAGTCCAGCCCGGTCAGAATTTGGGCGCTCTCCGCCCGCAGTTCCGGATAGATGCCGCCCTGCACAATACCGAAAAGCGCCTGATCCGGGCGCGTGTGGGCGGCTCTGCAGCGCTCGGCCCAGGCGTGCGTACGGGACAGCGCCTGCGCCAGATAGTCGGGATCATGCGGATCGGCGCACTCGTCCAGCACCATTATGATGTCCGCGCCCAGCCGCTCTTCGATCTCGATCACCCGCTCCGGTGTAAAGCGGTGGGCGGAGCCATCGATATGGCTGCGAAAGGTAACACCGTCCGCGTCCAACTGACGACGATGGGCCAGACTGAACACCTGGTAGCCGCCGGAGTCGGTCAGGATCGGGCCGTCCCAGCCCATGAAGCGATGCAATCCCCCCAGCCGCTCGATCCGATCGTGGCCGGGCCGCAGATAGAGGTGGTACGTATTGGCCAGCAGGATCGAGGTGCCCAGCTCCGTCAGGTCGCGCGGCTCCAACGTCTTGACGTTGGCCGCGGTGCCCACCGGGGCAAAGGCCGGCATCTCCACGGGGCCGTGGGGCGTATGAAAAGTGGAGCGGCGCGCGCCGCCGTCTGTCCTCTGAATCTGGAACGTGAACTGCCCGGTCACATCAGCCTCGAATTAAATTGGAAACAAAAAGCAGAAAAAACGCTATCGCATTCCTTCTGCTTTGTCAAAGCACCCGCCTTCGGGTGCGTTTCCCTACTTATGCAATCTTACGAGTGGTCCTGGCGTCGTCGGGTGGGCTGCGCTTTCATTGCGAAGAGCCTGGGGCCCACGACGGGCGGAACCCGCACTCAGGAGCGTCGCTGGCGCAGGCGGGCCACTTCGGCTTTCAGTGCTTGCAACTCTTCTTCTGCTGCGCGTCGTGCGGCCGCTTCGGCGTTGGCGCGTTGTGTTTCGGAGTCAGCGCGTTGTGTTTCAGTGTCGGCGCGTTGCGTTTGGGCGTCGGCACGCTGTGTTTCGGCGTTGGCACGCTGTGTTTGGGCGTCGGCGCGTTCAGTCGCCTCTTCAGCCTTAGTCTCAGCGACCAGCAAATCGGGCATGACATAGTCCGCATACACTTCGTCCCGAGCCAATTCCGCCGGTATAGGCTCCCGCAACAGATCCGCGCGGCGGAACTGGAAGCCGGGCAACACCTGCGAACGAATCACGCCTTCCCCGTCCGGCTCGATCTCTTCATAGCTCCCCCCGGCGTCAAGCCGGTAGAAGTGCATGTGCCGGTCGTTTGGGTCGAGAATGAAGTATTCCTTCACTCCGGCGCGGGCATACCCTTCCTTTTTTTCTACGGTATCCCGTCGCACCTCTGCCGTTGTCGAATCGGACAGCTCCTCCACGATCATGTCGCAGACTCCGTTGTAGGAGCGCTGCTCTATTGCTCCCCAAGGCGACGGATTGTCGTCCAGGATGATGCCGATGTCCGGCTTGAATACCACTTCCCATTTCCCCGACGGCAGACTTTCATCCCGGACCGACATGTAGGTGCCGGTTTCCAAGAATAGTATTTTTGCGATCGGATGCACGTCAACATAGCAACTCAAGAGGCCAAAAAACCAGCGGTACTGTTCGGTCTGGGGATAGTTTGGCAAAGGTTTGGCCTCCAGAATGCCGTTGTTCCATTCGTAGCTGACGTCGATATGCGGGTGAGGCCGTTCATACCACTTTTCCCAGTACTCTTCCAGAGTGACGCGAAGACCGTCAGCGGGCGCCCGGTTTTCGACGCGCTCCATTTGAGAAGGGGCGCCGCTTTCTGCCGGTCCGTCGGACAGCGGCGCACCGTTCGTTTGGGCAGTCTCTACCTGTTTCTGACGCATCTTTTGCGCGATCTCTTTGCGGGCCATGCTCCCTCCTCTTCGTCCGCTCAGGCTTCAGCGGGCGGTGCAGCTATCTGCGCAGAGTTTACCACCTGCCGCTGTGCTGGTGCAACGGCGCCGGCCTCTTCCCACATCTCATTTCTGGAATGTGTACCTTTCCGGACATCCTCCGGTTCCTAATAAGTTAGGCCGCCGCCAAGAGCCTTTTCTGTGTCTTCTTCCCACCGTCGCCGTTCTGCACGGCTGTATCCACGTCCTCTTCCTGCGGCGCATGACTGCTGGGCAACCCGGTCTGCTCCCGAATCTTGCCGTCGATCTGCGCGGCAAGATCCGCTCTGTCGTTGAGAAAAGCCTTAGCGTTTTCTCTGCCCTGGCCCAGGCGGAGATCTCCATAGCGATAGAATGCGCCCCGTTTTTCGACGATGTCGAACTCGACGCCCAGGTCCAACAGGTCTCCCTGCGTGCTGACGCCCTCATTGTACATGATGTCGAATTCCGCCACCTTGAACGGCGCAGCCACCTTGTTTTTGCGTACCGTCACCCGCGTGCGGTTGCCGATCACGTCACTCCCCTGTTTGATCGCCTGTATCCGCCGTATATCCATCCGCACACTGGCATAGAACTTCAGCGCCATACCGCCCGACGTCGTCTCCGGATTGCCAAACATCACGCCGATCTTCTGCCGCAACTGGTTGGTGAAGACCAGGCTTGTGTCGGTCGTCTTCACCGCACCCACCAGCTTGCGCAACGCCTGGCTCATCAGCCGCGCCTGCAAGCCCATGTGACTGTCGCCCATCTCCCCTTCGATCTCCGCACGCGGCACCAGCGCAGCCACACTGTCCACCACCACGACATCCATCGCCCCCGAACGCACCAGCGCTTCCGCTATCTCCAGCGCCTGTTCGCCCGTATCCGGCTGCGATATATACAGATTCTCCACATCCACCCCGATCTTGCGCGCATAGCTCGGGTCCAGCGCATGCTCCACATCCACAAAGCCGCACACGCCCCCCTGCCGCTGCGATTCCGCAATCGCATGCAGACACAGCGTCGTCTTACCCGAGCTCTCCGGCCCATACACTTCGATGATGCGTCCGCGCGGGATGCCTCCCACGCCCAGCGCTATGTCCAGGCTCAGACTGCCCGTCGGTATCGCTGCCACGTCCAGCCGGGTCGCTTCCCCCAGCTTCATGATGATACCATCGCCATAGCGGCGATTGAGATTGGCAATTGTCACTTCCAGCGCTTTGGCCGGTCCATCATCCGCTGATCGCTCTGTCATCATTTTTCTCCCTTTTCGGTCTGTTTTCCGTAAGTTATGACCTGTTCGACGCGCACCTGCTCAGATGAGGCGCCAAGGAAATCCCAGAGAGGACTGATTCATTTCATTATAGAACACATGTTCAATTTCGGCCAAACCGCCTTCGGCCCGGATCTGTCTCAAGACTGCCCCGTGTTTCTGATAAATTTCTGCTCGGCTACAGCGGAACCGGCAGCTCTGGATATCCGGCTCGTCGTTTCTTATCCAGCGATACTGGTTCAGACGATATGCTTCTCCGAACGTGGACGACAGTGGTTACCGGACGCCCTTGGCAGCGCATAACGGACCGGAAACAGGCAACGCGCCTCCAATTCCGTTTTTTTCACTATCCAATTCTTGTCTTTTGGCGGCATCACCGACTATAATCCTTGCGCGGTTCAGAACCCCTCATTCGGACTACAGATTTCAACTACTTCGGACGTGCACAGAGAAACCTCCATCCCACTTCGGATCTGACGCCACAATTGCGCCCAACGGTGGCGCGCCAATTGGACCTGGCATGAGTGTAAATCGTCGCAAACTGAACAGAGCTTGGGAAACGCTACGGTCGTTGCCGATTCCTGCCATCGGTTCTGACCGCCTGGTCGATCTGCACGATGACCTTCTATATTACGATACGGTTATCGCGCAGGAGATGCGGGAGTATCTGCGGGGGCGTGTCATCAATCGGATCCGCGTGCAGATCGATTGGGAGTTGGAGGACACCCTGAGGTCATTCAAGCCGCAATCCTCAGCGGAGATGGAGTGCCGGCGCGAGTTGCTGCGCTACAAACGGCGCATCGATGACGTAGTGCGCCAACTGCTCCATGGCCAGCCGGACGACCCTCCTCTCGAATAGAAGACCGGCAGCGTTTTTTCTTCACCCGTAACTACTAAGCCACAGCAGTTGACCAGCCAGTCATCCTTGGAAGGATTCGGGCTCTTGGTGACGCAACTGGTGTACAGCCGCGGCCATGCTCGCCAGCCGACAGGTTGCGAAGAATGCACACGGTCGGTGAGGGATGGTTTTGTAGGGGGGCGTTGCGGGGGCGCAGCCCCTGCACAAGGGAGGCCGCTTGCGGCCGACCGCCCAAAATACAATAGTGAGGGGAGAAAGGACACCTTTGCTCGCCTCGTACAGGGTTGCGAATCAGTTGCGGCTGAGTAGTTACCTTCACCCTCTAAACGATATCCCGCAGCAGGAGATCATCGACCGTTTCCCGGCGCTGCGCCAGCCGTGCGATCCCGTCGCGCAGCATCACCACCGCCGGCCGCAACGCGCCGTTGTAGTTGCTCGCCATCATCAACTGGTAGGCGCCGCTGACCGGGACGGCCAGCAGTTCTCCCATCTCGATCTCCGGCAATGGCAGATCCTCAATGAGTAGATCCCCGCTTTCGCAATATGGACCGGCCAGCCAGGCGTTTTCGGAAATCGGAGTCCTGCTCATAGGGTCTGTGACCGGCAGCGCCGAATAGCGCGCTTCGTAAAGGGCCGGGCGTATATTGTCCGCCATACCGCCGTCAAGTAGAAGCCAGCGTCGGCCGCCCGCCCGCTTAACGGTCCCTACCCGATAGATGGCAACGCCGGCGCGGGCGACAAGGCTGCGTCCCGGCTCCACCTGCAGACGGGGCAGAGGCAGGGAATAGGACGTAAGCTTCTCCGTCAACGCAGCCGCAACTGTAGCCACGTATTCCTCGATCGATTCATGCGGCAGATCCACTTCATGGTAGGCGATGCCCCAACCACCTCCGGGGCAGAGCGTCTGGGCCAACCAGTTCCGTTCCCGCCGCAAGCGGTCCATCAGTCCGCACACCATGTCCAGGGCGGGCACCACCTCTTCGGCTGCGTGGAAATGTGACCCCTGGTGAAAGTGCAGCCCTGTAACGGGCAGCCCAGTCCGCTGACAGAAAGCCACTGCGCCGACACATTCATCGGCGTCCATCCCGAATTTGCTGTCATGCTGCCCCGTCTGGTGGAAGAGATGTGTGTCGACCGCGTAACCGGGACGTACCCGCAGCCACAGTGCCGGTGTTCGGCCGCCGCCGCCCGCCAGTTGGGCGATGCGCTCCAACTCCGGCAGGTTGTCGACGACAAGCGTACCGGCCTGGGCCAACCCTGCCTGCAGATCCGCTTGGCTCTTGTTCACGCCGTGCATCAGAATCTGCGCGCGCGGCACGCCGGCGGCGCGTGCGATGTGCAACTCACCAACACCGGTGCAGTCCAGAAGCAGCCCGTGCGCCGCCATCACACGAGCAATGGTCACATTCATACATGCCTTGCCGGCATACGTGATGCCGGCCGCGCTGGGATAATGACGGCTCAGCGCATCCTGATAGGCCTGTACGGCCCCGTCGAGCGTCTGCTGATCATAGACATAGAGAGGCGTGCCGAACTCGGCCGCCAGTCCGTTCAGATCACAGCCGCCGATGTGCAGCGAGGGTCTGTCATCTTTGGCAGGGACCAGGGCAACGGTATCAGGAAAAAGCGAAAGACGGTCACCATTCATCGCAAGAACCTCTGTGTTCGGTTAGAGATCAGTGGCAGCTGAGTTTGCCCGTTGCCAACCCCCCAACAAGCCGCAGCCGCTAACGGGCCAAACCTATAGGAGCACCAGCAGGATTCCGCCGATGGTAATCAGGCCGCCAATGATGCTGTTGAGAGCGGGAATCTCTCGTAGCAGGAGCGCGCCCAGCACCACACCTCCCAGCACCTCCTGTGTGGCGATGAGATTGACATAGGTGGCGTTCACGCGCCGCAGGGCCGCGTTGTAGAGGGTATGGCCGAATGCCAGTGGGAACACGCCCAGGCCGACGATGCTGGCGACCGCGGGCCAGCTGAAGCTGCCGGCGCTATGGGTCGCCGCCGCCGCCGGCAGTAGCCACAGCGCAGCCAGTAGATAGACCGAGCCGGCATACACCAACAACGGATAACGTTCTCGTTGACTGCGGCCGGCAATGCTGTACACGGCGTACGTGATCGCGGCGCCCAACGCCAGCAGATCACCTATCAACATGCGGGGCGTAAAGTTGTACGATGCGCCGCCGTTCTGCTGTACGAGCGCGAGTACCGGCTCGAACCCGGACAAGACGGCCACGCCCAGGACGGCCGTGAGGATGCCCAACCATTTGCGTTTCGACAGCGGTTCGCCGAGCGCGAAGCGCGACAGCAGCGCGACCCAGATCGGCGCCGTGTACATAATCGCCAGGCTGTGCGCAATCGTCGTAAATTCGAGAGAGTAGGCGTAGAAAAAGAAGTGTAGAGCGGCGACCAAACCGACGAGGACAAGCCGGGGCCATTCAGACGCCGTCAGGCCGCGCCCACCCGCGGCGCCCCACGCCCCCCGGCTGCGCAGCAGAGCCACACCGGATACGATAATGCCGGCCACCAGGAGACGACCGGCCGCGATTTCGAAAGATGACACCGAGCGGGCGGCCCACCGCACCAGCACCGGGCTGGTGCTGAAGAAGAGAACGGCAATTGCAACCAGCGCCAGCCCGCGGCGTTCCTCGACTGTCACGATATCGGTCCAGATTGTGCCCAGGCGCTGCGCCTGCGCTCCCGGGGAAGGGGGTCGCGCCGCTCTAGGGAACGGTGGGCGTGATCGCCACGTAGACCAGGCTCAACACCATGCTGAGCGCAATCAACAGGCTGAGAAAGTAGAATATCTTTTGGCTGCGGCTCAAGCGGCGGCGTCTGCCCTGTCTGCGGCTCATGCAACTATTCCTTTCCGAATGTCGTGCGCCGATCTTCCAACCGGCCCGTCCGTCGCAAATTGTCGAAACATGTGATGGGGTAGCTCACTTCATCATGGTCAGAATAATCTGAATTCTATGATGCACACGAATCATAGTCGAAATCTGTCTGTGAATCAAAGCATACAGGGGGTGGTATCCGCCGCGACGCTCACTCAATACGCAGAGGACCGAGCAGCAGCCGGTCCTCCTCCGCCGGGTTTATCCTGTCCAGCACGCGCAATCGTCGAAAATCGGGCCGTGTGTACAGCCCGATCTCCATCTGATAGAGGCCGGGACGCGCGTCCGGCGGGACAGTGAACTTGTGAATGGTCGCGATGGTCTCGCCCGCGGCCCAGTCTTCCGTTGGCGGTGACGGCGCCAGATCCGCGCCGCCGAACATCTCGAAACCGTCGGTCAGCAAATGCGCGAAGACCGTATACGATTCAGCCACCGGGCCTGCTGCGGTCCAGTAGAGGGTCACAGTCATCTCCTCGCCGGGAACCGGTGTGCGGCTGCTGAAGTTATAGCCCGCCAGGGTGACATTGTCGGCAAACTGCACATTTACAGGGATCGGGATCCTGCCGTCACCGTCCCGGAGATCGTCTGCCTGCCCAGCGGCCTGGCAATCAGAGACGGCGAATCCGGAGGGACAGATCGTCACCTCGCCGAATGTATAGCCTGTGCCGCCATCGACTTGGGCAAGGCGTTCGCCGCTGCGGTGGTCGTAAAACCCAACCTGCCAGTTGGCCCGATTCGGTGCATGGGCCGTTTTTGGAATCGCAACCGTATAACTGTCGAACAGAACGCGGCCCGGCTGCCAGCCGCTGGTCGGGCGCAACCCGCCGCCGGGCATCGAGTCCAGTTGCGCGACGGTCAGACCGGTCCCATCTACAAGATGGATGAATAGAGACCAGTCATCGGCCAGCGGGGCGGTCGCCAGGAATGCCAGGTCCACCTGCACCTCGTCACCGGGGAATACGCCTGCTATCTGTTCGTCTGCTTCACTCTCCCCTTCCGGCAAACCGTCATACGACGCGGCCGCACGTTGTAACTCGATCTCGGAATTGCCGGCGGCAAAGACCGAGAGGGGCGTCCAGGAGATCACACCGATATGATCACTACCAGGAACCGCCATCGGCGGAGGCTTGTATGCGGGGCGGACCAGGACAAAGGGTGTGGCCAGCGTCATCAAACCCAGGACGGCGGTAACACTCCAGCCGGTTCGCCGGCCGAAACTGCTTCCCCACCCCGTCCAGCCCAGTGTCCACAGTAGCGCCAGCACCGGCAACGCCGCGAAGAAGTAACGTCCCTGTGCGGCAGGCGCCACCCGCATAAAGCGCAGCCACGAGACCGTAAGAACCAGCAGCCACAGCAAAAGGATGGCGTGGGACATGGGAAAACTGTCGCGCCATGTGCGCTGGGCGTACGCAGCGCGCGCCATTCGTACTAAATGAATCACGAGCCCAAGCGCAACGACAATTCCAACGACGCGCAGCGCCAGGTAGACCCATGAAGGATAGGGCAGGTTCAGCCAGCCAAACAGGCCCCAGAAGGAACGTTCCAGCCCCCCAAACTCGCCCAGGATCTGCGACGGGCCGGCCGGAATGACTCGCAACAGGATATTCGCCTCCCACATCTCCCAGGCCAGGAGGTCGCCGTAGAGCCGCCAGTTACGCACGTACCACCAGCCGGCAAGCAGGACAGCCGGTAGGCCCGTCCACAGGGCAGCATCGAGAACAGAGCGAACGCTGCGGCTCCGCCAGGCCAGCCACAGAACCGCAACGGCAGAAACGCCCACCAGACCCAGCCCGCTCAGTTTGGATAGCAGCGCCAGGCCAAGCGTGACGCCGAGTTTAAGTAAGCGGCTCCGTCGCGGCCGCCCTCCCTCGGCCAGCATCGCCGTCAGTTGCCACAGGACGAGCGCCGCGGCCGCGTTGATGGCAGTGTCATTGCTGACAGAGGCGCTGATGAAGACGAATTGGGGTAGAAAAGCCGCGAATGCCGCGCCCAGCAGGGCATCGTCCGGCGTCAGAAGAAGGCGCAGACTGCGGTAGACCGCAAAGACGGTTACCGCGCCGAGGAAGACGGAAAAGAGGCGGGCGACGTGCAGGGCCAGGACGGAATGGCGCCAGGGAAAGCGCTCCGCCTGCCGGTGGTGGATCAGATAGTTGCGGTTGATGGCTGCATCGGGTTCGCCGATCGCGCGGTGAGGATTGGCCCTCGCAAACACTTCAGGGAAATCGGACTGGTCGATCAGCGAGGTGAGCAGCGCCGCGCCCGCGTAGTAGGCCGGCGCCTGCGTCCCTTGCTGCCGCCACAGGGCCTGCGTATCAGGCTCCGCGACTGGCAGCGCCCGCAGCGTCACCAGGTGTTGAACAAAGGCGTAATGCCAAATTTCGTCGGGCGCTTCGAATGGCGGGGTTACAAAACTGAACAGGCTGGCAAGAAGGACAAAGGCCGCCAGCAGGTTGCGAATTGTGGGGCGAACTACGGGGAGAGAAGGAATGAATCGACGCGGCGCCTCCCTCTCTTCACGGGAGTGGGACATTTACCTGGATCTGGCTTTCCGCATCTGTTCTCCAGGCCCGGACAGCTCGGCAGAACCGGGAGAATCGGTCTCCTCCGCACTGCTGTCCTGCTGCCCCAGCTTCTCTGCCTTGAGGTTTTCTGCAGCCCGCTTTGGCGGCCGCCAGAAGAAAAGATAGTAGAGCCAGCTTTTTACAAATTGGAACCAGACATCCAACACACGAAAGTTGGATTCACCATTGGAGCGCACATATTCGTGTGTTGCCACTTCGCAGATCCGGAAGCCGCTGCGCACCGTCTTGATGACCATCTCCTGCTCAATCGTCGGGATCTCCGACTCCAGCGCCAGGCTGCGCGCCACATCCGCCCGAATCGCCCGAAAACCGTTCTGCGAATCGGTCAGCCGCACTCCTTGACTGTAGTTGATACTGAGCGTGATCACCTGGCTGCCGAAGAGACGCACGAACTGATTGATCGTGGCGTGCAACTCGTCGCTCCCTCCCAACATACGTGAACCGGATACATGATCGGCCCTGCCCTCTATAATCGGCTGGACAATCGCCGGAATATCTCGGGGGTCATGGGAGCCGTCGGCGTCGATAAAAACGAGGATATCACCGCTGGCGTGGGCGATGCCGACGCGCAGGGCGTCGCCTTTGCCCTTGCCGTTATCCAGCAGAACCGTCGCGCCCAGTTCCTCGGCGATGGCCCGCGTGTCATCACCGCTGTGGCCGTCGACGACCAGCAGTTCGTCGGCATACGGCGCGGCCCATTCCAGTACCGGTCCAATGTTGCGGCCCTCATTGCGGCAGGGCACGATCACCGAGACCCGAACAGCGCGCCCGTCCGGCCCCTGGCGGGCGATGGCGGTAGGCCGGTCGGGTTGGGTATACCAGTTGGGCAGAATATCAGTCACAGATCGTCTCAAAATACAGGTGGGTCCCCGGCCCAGCCTCTTGCAGGCGGTATGTTGGCCAGGAAGAATTCCGTTCCACCGAAAAAATGGTTGCTGTTGAACGGATCGCGTGCACTACTTTAGCAGCATTCAATGGCGATGCCAAGCCCCGGCGCAACCTTGTCCGCCGGAATTGACCGCCATCAAGCGATGCAGTAGAGTGCATATTGGCCGGTGGCTACATGCGCAGGCCCCGGCGGTCAGCGAAAGACACATGCGGTCCCTTTGACCGGGCCGGACGGCCGAGCGATTCGAACGATACTCGGTGCTGCGTTTTCACGCACCCATTTGCCGCCGGATACTCTGTTAACGGGACCCTCTAAACGCCTCCAGAAATCGACCATGACCATATATGAACCAATCGGAGCGGCGGCAGCCGCAGCGCAGATCGTCGGCATTGACCCGCATGAGGGCATGCAGATCATCGGCGCTGCCCACTTGGCCGCGCGCCATCACCCTCCTTTCGATCTGGGACAGCCGGCGCTGGTGCTCGGCATCACCGATCAGCCGACCGCGCAGGCCGTCCGTACCGTACTGGGCAATGCCTACCCTGACGACCACCCGCTGCAACTGATCTGCCCGGACGGCGATGGAGATCGCTCTGCGCGCGCATTGCCTTTGGCAGAACTTGCTGGTCCGGCCGGCATTGCCGAGGGCGTCTGCCTGTACGTGCCCCCCTTACCCCATAGCAGCTATGCCGATCTGCAGGACGTAATGGCGCACCTGCGCGCGCCCTATGGCTGTCCCTGGGATCAGGAGCAGACGCTCGCCAGCATGCGCGCCTTTCTGCTCGACGAAGTAGCGGAGACGCTTGAAGCGATGGACGCCGAAGATGATGCGCATACCGCCGAGGAACTGGGCGACGTGCTCGGCATCATCGCGATGATCGCGCAGATCGCCGCCGAAGAAGGCCGCTTCCGTATGGCCGACGCCGTGCGCCTGAGCGTTGAGAAGCTCATTCGCCGCCACCCCCACGTCTTCGGCGAAGATGATATTGACGATATGGAGCAGCTGTTTACACGCTGGGAAGAGATTAAAGCAGAGGAGCGGGCGGCCCAGGATAAACCGGCGCGCGGCCCGCTGGATGCCGTGCCGGCCGCACTGCCGGCTCTGCGCAAAGCGCGCGAAATGCAATCCAAGGCCAATAAAGCCGGCCTCCTCGACCGCGCCGCGCTGGCGCAAAGCAGCCCGGAAATGGCGAGCCTGCTGCCGGAAGGCAGCGACGAGCAGGCGCTGGGTCTACTCCTGTGGCGGCTGGTCGCCCTGGCGAACACGCGCGGTCTCGACGCGGAAGACGCACTGCGTGCTTTTGCAGGAAGTTGGCGCGCGCAGCTTACTGAGTGATGCAGCACCTGGAGAGAAAAAGAGAAACGCTGGGCGGGGAGAGAGAACATCCGCTGTTCACCCAGCCCTTACTTTTGAACATAGGGAATCGAACATGCTATACTTTGGCGTGCTTATTCGCCCCGGTAGCTCAGTGGATCAGAGCATCTGACTTCGGATCAGAGGGTCGTGGGTTCGAATCCTACCCGGGGTGCTCACGTTGTTGGACGGCCTAAGGCCGCCCGGATTACCCGTAGTTCCAAATCGCTAAATCCGTCTCCGCGCACTCCCAGGTTGGAGTTGCGACCGAGGGGCGGTTTTTCGTCTGTGCCTCCGCTTGACATGGCTGCGGAACATTTCAACCCCGCTTCTGCTGCGGATGTTACCTCCAATTCGCGGCAAACCGTCTGACGAAAAGCGACAGTCAGTCGCCCACATGGTACACATCCCAGTCGAACGCCTCCACCAACGGGATCTCTTTCCAAGGCCCGGTCGCGGTTACCAAATGGCTGTAGAGCCACCCGACCCAATCGGTATAGTTAAGGCGCCGCCAACCTCTGCTTGAACTCTTGCTGGAAATGGGGAACTGCTTATCCGCGCTGGCGGTACCGAGTGCGGGGTAGAAAGTACCTGGCCCACACCGCTCGAAGGCGGCTCGGCCCAGCGCACGCGCTGCACGATTTCACGCAGCATTGGTTGCAGTGCAGCGAATTCGTCGCTGTGTACACTGAAGGCAAGGACGAGTATCCTCTCCCCATCCGATGACAGCAGAACGACCTGCCATACTTCGCTCGCGGTTTCGCTCTCGCGATAGCGGATCGATACCGCCTTCTCGCTCAATGGTCTGAGAGCCTGCACCAGTTCGATGCTGGCAGACTCAGTGCTGTAGGTGTGCTCGGCGGCCATCTGCGCGTAGCGTTCCAGCGTCATGCCTTCGGCCGCGAGAGAGAAGACGAGCATGAAGTTGCTCGACGCACTATCCGCCGGTCCTGACTGGAGGCCAAGCCCGATCACGGCATCGTCGTGACGGACGCTCATGGCCGATACCCATGCCCCCATCGCCGCCACATCGAGTTGCTCTCCTTCTCTCCCTTTGACCGCGGCCGAAAAGAGCGACAGGTCAACCTGGGAGGGCTGCGCAGGGTCGAAAAAGTGCCATCCCGACGGATAGGACAGCGACAGGCCGCGCGCGCTGTCGTCATACGTCAGCCAGCCCGTCTGGTCCGCCTGCAGCGCATCCTCGCTATCGGCGGACGGCTTCACGAATCCGCCATAGACCCACGCCAGCTGACCGTCATATTCGATCTGCCACCAGTCATCGGCAGCATTCGTGCTGATCGCGGCGTATTGCTCCGCCTCAATAGCCGTGCTGATGATGGGATGGTCGGTACCCGGGCCCCCGCGCACATACATGGTGCGGGTAATTGTCACCGTGGGGCCGACCGGGGGATCGAAGGCAGGATGGTCAATCCACTGGACCCGGCGTACGATGTCGCGCAATAACGGTTCCAAACTTTCTTCGAACACCTCCCCCCACACATTGAAGGTGATCTCCAGAAAGGTCCCGCCGTCGGGGGAGAGCAGGACAACCTGCCAACCGATCACCTTCGTGCCCGGCTGGGTGACCATCTTGCCTTCTTCGACGACTGCGCCGCCGTTGCGGAACCGGATCGATACCGTCTCTTCTCCCCAGGGCCGCAGACCGGGTCCGACCCCGACGCTCACCAATGTCTCGACTTCCGATTCTTCCAGTAGCGCGGCTACCTCCAGCGCATATTGCTCCAGCGTTCGACCCGCGGCCGGAACTGCGCGGATGTCAAAGCGATTGATGTGGGCCGGCACTGTGTCCGCAGCAAACTGAAAGCCATGACCAACGAACCGATCCACTTGCCCCGCCAGGATAAGGGAGTCGATGTGCGCAGCTTGCCGATCGAGCACAGCTTCGGCGGTGGCTGCGTCGTCCAGCTGCGGCCGCAGGGAGGCCAGCTCCTCTTTGGAGGACGCGAACAGCCAGCCTTGCGGATAGAAAAACTTCAGGCCGAGCGCCGCATCTTCAACCGCGGGCCAGTCTTTGAACGGTCCTCCGGATGCCGCCGGCGTGTCCCCAATCGGGATCACCAGCGGGTTGTGGATAGACAACAACGGTACTGCAGGGTGAGGCAAAAAATCAGACTCAACATCGGTCCAGCGCACGCGCTGTACGATTTCGTTCAGCATCGGTTGTAAAGCGGCGAACTCGTCGCTGTGAACACTGAAGCCAAGGACGAGAAGCCTTTCTCCATCCGGTGACAGCAGAACGACCTGCCATACTTCACTGGCGGTCTCGGACTCGCGGTAGCGGATCGATACAGCCTCTTCACCTGACGGCCTGAGTCCGCCCAGCAGCTTGACGCCGGCAGGCTCGATGCCGTAGGTGTGCCCGGTTGCCATCTGCGCGTAGCGCTCCAACGTCGCGCCTTCGGCCGCGAGAGAGTAGACAAGCATGAAGTTGCTCGACGCACTTTCCGCTGGACCTGAATGGAGGCCAAGCCCAATCACGGCATCGTCGCGGCGGACGCTCATGGTCGACACCATTGTGCCCATCTCCGCGACGTCGAGTCGCTCGCCTTCGCGCCCTTTAACCGCAGCCGAAAAGAGCGCCAAGTCAACCTGGGAGGGCTGCGCCGGATCGAAATAGTGCCATCCCGACGGATAGGACAGCGACAGGCCGCGGGCGTTGTCGTCATACCTCAGCCAGCCCGCTGGGTCCGCCTGCAGCGCATTCCCGGCATCGGCGGACGGTGTCACGAACTCGCCAGGGACCCATGCCAGTTGACCCTCGTATTCGATCTGCCACCAGTCGCCGGCCGCATTCGTGCTGATCGCGGCGTACTTCTGCCCGGCTGTAGCCGAGCCGAGGATGGAGTGGTCGGCGCCGGGCCCGCCTCGCACAAAAATGGTACGGGTGATCGTCACCGTGGGGCCGACAGGGGGATCGTAAGCCGGATGGTCCAGCCATTGGACTCGCCGCACGACGTCGCGCAGAAACGGTTCCAACCCGCTTTCGAACGCCTCCCCCCACACATCGAAGGTGAACTCCAGAAAGGTCTCGCCGTCCGGGGAGAGCAGGACAACCTGCCAGCCGACCACATCCGTGCCCGGCTTGGTGACGATCTTGTCTTCTTCGACGACCGCGCCGCCGCTGCGGTACCGCAGCGATGCGGCCTCGTCCCCCCAAGGCCGCAGACCGGGTCCGACCCCGACGGTCTCCACTGTCTCGGCTTCCGACTCTTCCAAACGGGCGGCTGCCTGCAGCGCATATTCCTCCAGCGTTCGACCCGCGGACGGAATCGCGCGTAAAATAAAACCACTAATGTAGGTCGGCGCAGAGTCCGAAGCCAACCGGAAACCTATGCCTACGAACTGATCTGCCTTCCCCACCGAGGTTAAGGAGTCAATGTATGCAGCCTGCCTGTCAAGAGTGGCTTTGGCGGCGGCCGGGGTGCCCATCTGCGGCAGGAGGGAGGACAGCTCTTCCCTGGAGGAAGCGAACAGCCATCCTTGCGGATAGAAAATCTTGAGGCCGCGCGCCTTATCTTCGACCGCGGGCCAGTCTTGAAACGGTCCTCCGGAAGCCGTCGGCGTGTCTCCAATTGGGATTACCAGCGGGTTGTGGATCGACAAGACCGGTATCGCAGGCTGAGGCGTAGGCGACGGTTCGGAGGCCGCCTGCTCGGGGTTGGCGGATGGCTTCAGTAGGAGAGATGCGTCATCCCCATACCCGGCCAGTGCAAGAGAGGCGCAGGCCAGTACATTCAGGACAAAATAGCGAACTAATGAAAATTTCAATGTGCTCCCTTCGCAGCGTTCAATGATAAGCGGTCACTGCCGTTCAGAAGAGGAGTCGCTGCCTACTGTACCTCCTCTTCCTGCTCGACTGCGGTCACAAACTGCCCGAAAACCCAACCGGGCTGGCCGTGGTTGTCGATCTGCCACCAACTACCCACCACATTCCTGCCGGTTATCGGATACTGGTACCCAGGCACCGTTGTGTCTATGACAGGAAAGCGACCGCCAGGGCCGCCATACACGTTCATGCGGCGGCTGAACGTCAACACTGCTTCCGTGGCCGGCAGCAGTGGAGGAATTGGAAATCTGGCCACCACCTGTACGTTCCCCGCGTTGACCAGTTCAACCAATTCGCCATGAACCCAACCGGGCCGGCCGTCTTCGTCGATCTGCCACCAGTCGCCCGCCGCGTTCCTGCCGGTAATCAGATACTGGCGCCCAGGTACGGCCGTGCCGATGATGGGATAGCCGCTGTGCGGCCCCCCGCGCACGTTCAACCGCCTGTTGACAGTCATCAGCGCCTCCGTCACCGGCAGCAAAGGAGGGATCGGGAACTTAACGACCGCCACATGCACACCTCCCACATCAACGGGATTGACCAATTCACCGAAGACCCACCCCGGCTGGCCGTTGTCGTCGATCTGCCACCAGTCACCCTCCACATTCCTGCCGGTGATCAGAAACTGCTGGCCAGGAACCGCCACGCCGATTACTCGGTTGCCCGTGCCCGGACCGCTGCGCACATTGACGCGCCTGTCGATCATCGCCACCGGGACCGCTAACGGCGCGTCCGGGATATTGGCAGCCACCAGACGATCGGATACCCAGCCGGGTTGACCGCCGTAGCTGATCCGCCACCAGTTTCCTGTAAAGTCCCGCTCCAATATCGAGAACTGCTTTCCCGCATCAACCTTGCCAATTATGGGACTGAACGAAGCCGGCTCGTTATGCACATACATCGTCCGGTTTGTAATTAACACCGGGCCAGGTCCAGGTTCTGCTCCACGGTGGTCGTCAGGCCACTGCACCCGCCGCACCACCTCTGTCAGCAGCGGCTCCAACTCCTCAAACTGCTCGCCGCGGACGTTGAAGGTCAGAACAAGCAGATACTCGGAATCCGGCGAAAGCAGAACCGCCTGCCAGCCGGCGGTCCTGGTCCCGGCCAGAACTGATTGAGAGGTTGTTGGAGCCGGCACGCCGCCTCGGAATCTGATCAATACCGCCTCTACCCTGTAGGGCCGCAACCTGGTGACAAGATCGAAGCTGTCCACATCGACCCCGACCTGCCTGTCCAGCGCCATCGCAGCGCCTTGTCCGAACTCGTACAGTGACAGACCCCTTGAGGGAAATATCTCCACCACAACGTTATCTGCATGCAGCAGATCAGGAGGATCCTGTGGGAAGGCGAAGCCAAAGCCAATCAACGAGTTAGGCTGCATACTGGATTGCAGCCCCATCAGCAGGTGCACTATCTCCGCTCTGCCCAATGCAGCCATCTCCGGCTGAAGAGCCGCTGCCTGCGTACCGTCGAAAAAAAGCCATCCAGGCGGATAAAATATCTTCAGACCATGCGTTGGATCGTCGAAAGCCTGCCATTCTGCCGAGACCTTGACAGCTTCCGCGTCCGCCACCACCTGGACGTTTTCTTCACCTGTCTCGTCAGGCGCAGGTGTGGCTGTGGCGGAAGGGGACTGGGAGGAGGGGAACCGCGAGGAGCGTGCTAAGTCGGCATGAGTCCCATCGAGCTTACCCGAAAGTCCAAGCCCACGATGGCTGGCAAGAGAGAGCCCGCGACGAGCGGCGGTTGAGCCGGTATGCAGCGAGATGCTTGGGGCCGCTCGAGCGAACAAACCAAGGCAAAAGACGCATAATGGCAACAAATACAACATTCCCTGCATCTGCGCTTCCCGACCCCAATAATCGGTGAATCGCGGCTCGTGGAAACAGAGTTCCACTACCACAATTTACTTGAGCCACTGCACCCGCTGCACGATCTCTGCCAACAGCGGCTCAAGCTCCGCGAAATCTTCGCTGCGGATACTGAAGGTGAGGATGACTATCCTCTCTGCATCCGGCGACAGTACACCTACCTGCCAGCCTATGATCTCCATATCCGGCTGATTGAAAAGGGCACCCTTTGAGCGGTAACGGACCGATGCTACCTCTGCTCCCGCGGGCCGCAGCCCAGCGGCAACCTCGGCGCTGTCCACCTCGAATCCTTCCATGCTGTCCAACTGCGCAGCGATCAGTTGCGCGATCAGTTGTAGAAACAGTCCTTCGGTGTCAAATGAGATAACATTGATATTGTTTACAAACCTGGCGTCGGAGGAACCGTCGGTAGCATATTGGAAGCCCAAGCCGACAAAGAGATCTTCCTGCTGTATCGCCTGGGTGGACGTTTCCAACAACTCCCTGACCTCGTCGCTGTTGGCCTTTTCGCCCAACTCCTCCATAAACTCTGTAAGTTCCTTCTTTGTCGGATCGAAGAAGACCCATCCTGGCGGATAGGATATCGACAGCCCACGCGCGTCATCGACATATACCTGCCAGTGAGTGGTGGGCGGTGATTCCGGTGCGGCGATGGTCGGGGGATCCGGTGCGTCAGTAGTTGGCGGATCGGACGGTTCCGGGATGGAGGTGGCCGTCGGCTCAATAGTGGGCTTTGGACTGCTTTGCTCTGACGAAGCCGGCAACTGTTCACTGGCGGCTGGCGCCTCGGGTTGGATCGGTACGCAGCCGGCCAGGATAAACACCATGCAGACAATTGCGAGCAGGAACAGACGGTAACCTCCCCACATGCGCCTCGCCCCCTTCCCTAATCGGCCCGCGGCTGTAACCGGCGCAGCAACCGGCCTGCGGCCGCTAAACACTGGCCACTTCCCTCAGGCAACCCTGCAAATACTGACCCGTGTAACTCTTCTCTATCGCCGCGACCTGCTCCGGGGTGCCTTCGGCCACCACATAGCCGCCTTTGCCGCCGCCTTCCGGGCCCATGTCGACCACCCAGTCACAATTCTTGATCACATCCAGGTTGTGCTCGATGACCAGTACGGTGTTGCCCCGGTCCGCCAACTCATGCAAAACGGCCAACAGTTTGCGCACATCCTCAAAATGCAGCCCGGTCGTCGGCTCATCCAGAATGTAAAAGGTGTTGCCGGTATCGCGTCGGCTCAGCTCTTTGCTCAGTTTGATCCGCTGTGCCTCGCCGCCGGAAAGCGTCGTCGCCGGCTGACCCAAGCGGATGTAGCCCAGCCCCACAGCCATCAGCGTCTGCAAACGGTTGCGAATGCGGGGGATGTTCTGGAAGAAGTCCAAAGCCTCCTCGACGGTCATGTTCAGCACATCAGCAATCGATTTGCCGCGGAAGCGGATATCCAGCGTCTCGCGGTTGTAACGGGCGCCGTGGCATTCCTCGCAGGAAACATACACATCCGGCAGAAATTGCATCTCGATCCTGATGATGCCGTCGCCGCGGCAGGCCTCGCAGCGGCCGCCCTTCACATTAAAACTGAAGCGTCCCGCCTTATATCCGCGCGCCTTTGCCTCGGGGATGCTGGCGAACAGTTCCCGTATCGGCGTGAACAATCCCACATATGTCGCCGGGTTGCTGCGCGGCGTCCGCCCAATCGCGCTTTGATCGATCTCGATCACCTTGTCCAGATGCTCGATGCCCTCTATTTTCTCGCTCTTGCCTGGGCGCGCCTTGGCGCGGTAGAAACTCTGCGCCAGCCGCTTGTACAGCACCTCAACCACCAGGCTGGACTTGCCGCTGCCGCTCACCCCCGTCACCGCGATTAACCGACCCAGCGGGAAGCGCACGTCAACCTTCTTTAAATTGTTTTCAGTCGCGCCGCGTACATGCAGATACTCCCCGTTGCCTTCCCGCCGCTCCATCGGTATCTCGATGCGCCGCTCACCGCGAATGTACTGGGCGGTCAGACTATCCTGATGGTCGACGAACGCATCCCGCACTGCTGAAACGACAACCTCCCCGCCGTGTTCACCCGCGCCCGGCCCCATATCCACCACCCAGTCGGCGGAGCGGATCGTCTCCTCGTCATGCTCGACCACCAGCACCGTGTTTCCCAGATCCCGCATCCCCTGCAACGTGTGAATCAGCCGCGCATTGTCCCGCTGGTGCAGGCCGATACTCGGCTCATCCAAAATGTAGAGAACGCCCATCAGCTGGCTGCCGATCTGCGTTGCCAACCGGATCCGCTGCGACTCGCCCCCGGACAATGATACCGCCGTGCGGTTGAGCGTCAGATAATCCAATCCCACATTTACCATGAATTCCAACCGCGCCTCGATCTCCTTCAACACCTGACCGCCGATTGCAAGCTGGCGAGGGGAGAAGAGCGGCTCGGGCCCATCGAGCCCCGCGGCCGCTTGCACCCAGGTCAGAGAATCGTTGACCGACATCGCGGTAATGTCATGGATGTTCTTGCCCGCGACCGTAACCGCCAGCGCCATCGGCTTCAGCCGCCTGCCTGCGCACACCGGGCAGGGGTTGATGCCCATGTATTCTTCCAACTTGCTGCGGATCCAGTCGCTGTCCGTTTCGCGGTAGCGCCGCTGCAAATTGGAAAGCACGCCCTCGAAACTGGTTTCATAGTTCCGTTCGTAGCCGCGGGCGTTGCGATAGTGCACCTGCACCTTCTCCCGTCCTGGCGGGCCGTGCAGGATAATGTCCCGCTGTTTGCTGCTCAACTCCTTCACCGGCGCTGTGCGGGGAATCGAAAACTGGTTGCAGACCGAGCGCAGCAACTGCTTGTAGTAGCCCTCGTCACCGTTTCCTGGGTTCGTGCCTTGCCAGGGCCGCACCGCCCCCTCGGCAATGCTGACCTCACCATCCAGGATCAGGTCCGAGTCGAACTCCCTCTGCACGCCCAGCCCGTCGCACGACGGACAGGCACCGTGCGGGCTGTTGAAGCTGAAGGTGCGCGGCTCAATTTCGGTAAAACTGAGACTGCAGCGCATACAGGCGAAGTGCTCGCTGAAGACGCGGTCAAATGTGACCGTGCGCAGGCTGCCGTTGCCGTCAACCGGCACCTGTTTCACCTCCGAAACGATCGCTGAACCCTCGCCCAACTTGAGCGCCGTCTCTACCGAGTCGGTCAGCCGCGTGCGGTCTGTCCCCGGCAGTATGACTCCGGGGTCGTCCGGGTCGGTCCGCTCTGTTCGCACGATGATACGGTCGATCACTGCTTCAATCGTGTGCATCTTGTAACGGTCCAACTCCGGCGCGTCACCAATTTCGAAAAGTTCGCCGTTCACCCGCACCCGCACATAGCCCTGCGACTGCAGATCATCAAAGACGCCTTTATGCTCTCCCTTGCGATCTTTGATGATCGGCGCCAGGATCAACAGACGTGCGCCCTCATCCATCTCCAGAATCGAGTTGACGATCTGTTGCGGCGTCTGCTGGGTGATCGGGTCGCCGCACTCCGGGCAGTGGGGTTGGCCCACGCGTGCGAAAAGCAGACGCAGGTAGTCGTAGACCTCGGTGACGGTGCCAACCGTCGAGCGGGGATTGCGCCCGGCGCCCTTCTGGTCGATAGAAATGGCCGGGCTGAGGCCTTCGATCTGATCCACATCCGGCTTCTCCATCAAGCCGAGAAACTGTCGCGCATAGGAAGAAAGAGACTCGACGTAGCGGCGCTGCCCTTCTGCGTAAATCGTATCGAAGGCCAGGCTGCTCTTGCCGCTGCCGCTCAGCCCCGTGATCACCACCAGCTTATCGCGCGGGATCTCCAGATCCACGCTGCGCAGATTGTGTTCGCGTGCGCCCCGTATAATCAGCTTATCAAGCGCCATGCAGCCTCCGGAAAGTTTTCAGTTTTTTGTTCTTAGTTGTCGGGCTGCCGATCACGGCGCCCACCTAATAGTTAAGTGCGTGAACAAATGTTCTTTGATGAGCCAATGGTACCATGCTTGGTCACAACTGTCCACAAACGGAAAGCATATCATACCAAAACGCCCCGGCTCTTGAGAAAGCGCTGGGGCGGTCTGTTTTTTTTCCAATTTGCGGCGGAATTCTGGCGATTCGCGGGGTGATTACACTGGAGGGCAGGGCAATCTTCTGGCTAGCCGATCTGGATGCCCGCGAAATCAGCCTGTTTGCTGCGCAGTGCAATATGTCTACGATCTGTCTACGAACTGCGAACAGAGAGAAACTTCGCCCTCACCCCTGGCTCGCACTGTGCTGCCAGGTTGGCTGCGGCTGGCCCCGCGGCAAATCGTAAAAGGGGCGCAGCGACCGGTCCTGCTGCCACTCAAAGGCAAATCGGATGCGGGTTGGGTGGGCAGGTTGCAGGGCATCCCAAGGTATATCTTGCAGCGTGAACCAGCCCACGTCCAGCGTTTCTCTAGTGACGATTGGAGTTCCTTCGACGTGCCGGGCCGCGAATAGCAGGCAGTAGAGATGATGCAGACCCCCGCCGCCGTGATAGTTGTTATCGAATATGCCGAGAAATCCGCTCAACTCAACCCGACAACCGGTCTCTTCCCATACCTCGCGCACCGCGCCCTCTCCCGGCAGGTCGTCCACCTCGCACCACCCGCCCGGCAGCGCCCAACGCCCGTTGTCCCCCCGTTGGATCAAGAGAATGCAGCCGGCGTCATCAAAGACCGCCGTATCCACCACCGTATACGGGGAAATGTAGCGCTTATCGTCAAAGAATTGACGCTGGATTTTCTCTCGCGGGCGCGTGTCCACCAAGGCCGTCAGCTCGGCACTCAGCGCCAACATCTGCTCGAAAGTCTCCGTCTGATAGGGATTATCGGCAAAACGCAAGCCGTTGTTGCTCAGCGCACGCAGCTTTCCGGCAACGCGCAGGATCGTCTCCGCCGCCGCCTCTCCCTCCACTTCTCTCCCGTCATTCGCTCCCATCATCACTCCCGCTCGAATGCTCGATTAAGTCACTGCCTTCCAGTTCCTTTTCCATCGCCAGCAGACGCACCAGACGCTTGCCCGAACGGATCCGCTGCGCCTCTCCGGTCAGCGTAAAGCCAAGCGACTGGAAAAACTTGAGCGCGCCGGGGTTGAACTGTTCGACACCCAATTTTACATCGCGCACGCCGCCCTCCGTTGCCAGCCACGGCTCCAGCAGCGCCCAGGCACTGCTGCCCACGCGCTGCCGCTGAAACGGCTCCGCCACCAGCACGATGCCGATATAGGCGCTGTCCGGGTCCGGCCAGTGCAGGCGCAGGTCGATCAGGCCCACCAGTTGCGCGCCGGCCTCGGGATTGCCTGGCTCATTCGCCGCTACAATCCCCAGCCCCATCCGCCCCGGCTCGGCCTCGATCGCGGCCAGATCGCGCGCCGACTGCCCGGCCGGCGCCTGGGCCAGATGATACATCGTCCAATAGGCCGGGGAAAGTTCGTATACCCGCTGCAGCGCCTCGGCGTGCAGCGAGGCGTCCAGGGGAAGCAGTGAGATGGAAGGCGTCATGACGGCAGCGGCGCCTTGCTGGCTGCCAACGCCTCCACGCTGCGCCGCAGCCCTTTCCACTCATCCTCGGCGCGCTGCAGATCGGCAGCCAGCGTCTCCAGCTTTTCCCGCTCTACCCGCACGAAGCGCGTGTAGGGCGCAACTGCTTCCCGGATGCGCTGCACACTGGCAGTCAGCTCCGATTCGAACTGCTGTGTGATGGCGGTATCGAGCCGCCGCCGCAGGTCGCCGATGCGCGTGCGCAGCTGCGCCTTCACCTTCTGCCGCCGGTATGGGAGCACGTAAAGACCGAGCGCGGCAAGCGCACTGGCGCCAAGGATACCTGTCACATCGAGGAAGGTGGTATTCAGGATCACCACCAGGATCGCGCCCAGGCCGATCGCGCCGGCCTCGACCGCGGCCGTCTGGATGATGGCCCGCTGCACATCCTGGGCCAGCTTCAGCGCCTCCGCCTCGCGGTCATACGAGTCGACCACCTCCTGCGCGCTGCGGCCGATGCTCTTCAGCAGATTCTGGCGGTTGAAATCAAAATCCCCCCGCACCTGGCCGATCATCTGGTCCGTGTGCTGGAGCGAGCGGCGCTCGATGAACTCCATCACCGCCTGCCACTGGCGGTAGTCGCGCTCGACCAGCCAGTCGATCAGTTCGTTCACATGATGCTCGACCGCACGGCTGCTGTCGGCCAGTACGCGGCGTTCGAACTCACCCCGCAGCCGCTCGCTGTTCACCAGCTCGACGATGCGGGTGATGCGCAGATTTTCGTCGAAGAAACGGTCTCCCCGCTCTGCCATCTCGTAGAGGACATTGTCGACGCGGTCGCTTTGGTAGCGGAAGTCTCGCCGCATATCGTTCTGGTAGGCCGCCAGCTGCTGGTCGATGTCGTCCAGCGCCCGAAAGTCGCCCTTGAGCAGGGCCTGGCGCTGGCTGATCACATCCTGGTAGTTGGCGATCAGCGCAGCGGCGATGCCAATCGGGTTCGAGAGCTGCAGCCGCACACGCTCCCCTGCGTCCAGAAAGTCGAGAATGTACTGCTCCAACGCGCCGAACTGGCTCCGTTCCCAGTCCGAGGAGTCCGCTGCACTCACGCCTCGCAATTTCGCTGCCAGCGCCAGGCGCGCGCTGACCGCGAAGATCGCCGGCGCAACCCCGAGCAGCTCGTGGGCGTTCCGGCGCACGAACTCCAGCACCTCCCGCTGCTCCGCCTCCGCAGTCAGCAGCTCGATCTTGTTGACCACGATCACGACCTTTTTGCCCCAGTCCCGGATCTGTTGCAAGAAGGCGCGCTCCGATTCGCTGAAAGGCCGGTCCGCGCTGGTGACGAAGAGGACGAGGTCGCTGCGGGGCACGAAATGTTCGGTCAACTCCTGGTGGTGGCGGATGACAGCATTCGTGCCGGGCGTGTCGACCAGGTTGACCTCCTGCAGCCAGGGAACGGGCAGGCGGCGCACCGCCATCCCTCGGTCCGCGTCCGGCTGTTCGGCCGCATCGCTGTGGCGGATCAGGACCAGTTCGCTGGTGGTCGGTACCACGCCTTCGGGCAGATAGTCGTCCCCCAGCAGTGCGTTGATGACCGCGCTTTTGCCGGCGTTGAACTCGCCCACCACCACCATCAGGAAAAGCTCCTCCAACTGGGCCAGCGCGTTGCCGATCAGCCCCAGGTCGGCGTTGGGCGCGTCCAGGCGCGCCAGCGCCACCTGCAGGTCGCCCAGCAAGCGGCGCTCTTCCTGTAAAATACGGCCTTGCTCAACGGTCAGAACTTGCTGCACGCTTTTCCTCTATAAAGGCTGAAATCCATGTCGGACGCGGCACAGGGCATTCTAGCACAGGGGGGCTTGCGTTCATATCATCCGGGCGTGATGGGGCTGGCATATTGGAACAGGAGCGAAGATGCGCGTGGGACAGTTATTGGCGGGTTCATGTCCACGTATCTCTATGAATGTTACATGAGAGACCGTGAGAGTCTGAATGAAGAAGTGGTGCGCAAATTAACCTGAGTCAGTAGTGTCCCCCTAGTAGTCCAATACGCATTTGAGCTCCATTTGGCATCAGCACCGGGGCAAAGGGCGCGAGGTGGACGCCAATATCCAGGAGAATTGGAAAAATTTGAGAATCTAGTATAAAGATTCCCTTTGACAAGAATTAAAACGATTGAGTTTCTCTATTGACAGTTATTTTTACTTAGTCTAAAATTGGGAACAGTTTATAATCAGTTGTTCTGGGGCTTTATGAAAGTCTTCAATACTCCGCAAATTGAAAAGGCTTACAAGAAGTATACCGACGCCATCGGCCCGTTGCAGAACTGGTATCAGGAAGTTGGAGAGGCGGACTTGGACACACCGGCCAAGCTAAAGGAACGATAGCCGAACGCCAGTATTATTCGTGGAGATCTTGTGGTCTTCAACATCAAAGGCAAGCGCTACCGGCTGGTCGCGAGAATCAACTTTCGCAGGCAGCTGGTATTCGTAAAGTTCTTTGGCACGCATAAAGAATACGACCGCATCAATGTCGAGGAGGTGTAATTCAATCCACTTGGAGGACAGTTTCCTTTGGGAAACGACTACAAAAGGCGAGGAGACAACGATGAGCAGTGTTATTAAGCCAATTCGTACAGAGGAGGATCATCAGCGTGCATTGGCGCGTATCGATGAGATCTTCGGCGCTGAAGAAGATACGCCCGAGGGCGACGAGCTTGATGTTCTTGTGGATCTTGTTATGTATTACGAATCCAAAACGGTGGAAATGGGATTCCCCGACCCGATTTCGGCCATCAAGTTTCGCATGGATCAGGCCGAATTGACGCAGCGTGACCTCATACCCTACATAGGCAGCCGGGCTAAGGTATCCGAGGTCCTGTCTGGCAAGCGGGATCTCACAATGTCGATGGCGCGCGCACTGCACCAAAATCTAGGAATACCGGCCGACGTGTTACTGCAGAAACCCGGCGCGGAGTTCGATTCAACGTTGGAGGAGATCGACCCGCGCCGCTATCCCTTGAAAGAGATGATGAAGCGCGGCTGGATTTCTCAGTTGTCCGACATGGCCGACCACGCCGAAGAGTTGATCCGCGACCTGATCGAGCAGGCAGGGGGCCCCGAAGTTGCCGCCGTTCCCCTCTACCGCAAGAATGGCCACCGCCGTCTCAACGCCAAAGCCGACCCCTACGCGCTAAGGGCCTGGTGCTGGCAGGTGCTGAGGCTTACTAACGAGAATCCGCCCAAAGCTGCCTACCGGCCGGGCACAGTAACCGAACAGTTCATGCGTGAAGTAGCCCACCTCAGCGTTCACGAAGATGGCCCGCGGCGGGCGCAGGATTATCTGGCTGAGCACGGTATCGCGCTCGTGGTCGAACAGCATCTGCCGCGCACGCATCTGGACGGCGCGGCGCTGCTACTGGGCAATGGACGTCCGGTGATCGGCCTCACCCTGCGCTACGACCGCATCGACAACTTCTGGTTCAGTCTGATGCACGAGTTGGCCCATGTCGGACTGCATCTGGACAATGGTGAGGAGGAACCGTTTATCGATGACCTGTCGTTGCGCGTTACCGACCCGCACGAGAACGAGGCTGACCAACACGCACAGGACGCGCTGATCCCCCCGGGGATCTGGGAGTCCAGCCCGGTGCGGGAGAGAGCGACCGTGATGTCGGTTTTCGACCTGGCGCAGGAGTTGGGCGTCCACCCGGCGGTAATAGCCGGACGTGTGCGCCACGAGAAGGGTAATTACCGGCTGCTGTCGCAGTTGGTTGGGAGCGGGAAGGTTAGAAGGCAGTTTGAGAGCTGATCTGTCCGGCGCTGGTCTGTTAAGGGCACTGGAGCAGTCCTTGAGCATGAACGCAGAGTACCTGAATTGATGTACAGATACGCTAAGAACATCCTGGGAAGAATTACGAAAGCGCGAATGCGATGAGGTTCTGAAATGTCCATCTCCATGCACTTTGCCCGTTGCAACCGTATCTAGAAGGAAACCCGCACACTCGGGGACCTGTGGGACTCCCTGCTGCCCAACCCCATGTAGCGTGCTGTCAGAAACACGGAAATATAGAGGTGTGCTGCAAATGAGAATCAAATCGATTCGCATGAGGAACTTCAAGAGATTTACCGACTTGTTGATTCGCGATATTCCAAAGTCGGCGAAGCTGGTTGTCGTAGTGGGGCCAAACGGTTGTGGGAAATCCTCCCTGTTTGACGCTCTGCTCAACTGGTATCGATATAGTACGCAAGGAAGCAGTAGCGAAGAACTGTACTATCGCAAAAATCCTGAGAAGCCATTTCAATGGGACCGAAGCGTGGAAGTGATGCTTCACAAGGAAGTTGAGATAAAGGAAGGCTGCATATATGTTCGAACTGCCCATCGCAACGAGCCGGATTTCTCAATTCAGAATTTTCGCAAACCTGAGAATCCGGTAAATCCGTTCTATGGCCGACGCCTCATTGACGACGATAAGAGCGTGGCATCGAACTATCAGAGGCTTGTATATGATACGGCTTCGGAGCTCTACAATGAGGAGAATGATGAGAGATCGGTTCGAGAACTTAGGGAGGAGTTGATCGGGGAAATTCGCAAGTCAATGAAGAAAGTTTTCGACGATCTCCTGTTGCACAGCATTTCCAATCCTTTTGGTTCAGATACCGATTCGGGTACATTTTACTTCGAAAAGGGTGCGACAAAGTCATACCACTACAAGAATCTTTCCGGAGGGGAAAAAGCGGCGTTTGATCTTCTCTTAGACTTGTATCTAAAGAGGAAGTATTTTGCTGACGCTGTTTACTGCATAGATGAAATTGAAACTCATCTTCATACGAAAGTTCAAGGCGTTCTCCTTCGCGAAATTGCCAACATTGTACCTAATGATTCACAACTTTGGGTGACAACTCATTCGCTTGGTGTTCTCAGAGCAGCACAAGAAATGGATGCAGATTCTCCTGGTTCAGTTTGTATTCTTAACTTTGCAGGTATTTCCCTTGATGTGCGAAGTGAACTCAGCCCAACCACTCTTGGTAGAGCATCTTGGGAGAAAATGCTTTCAATAACGCTTGACGATCTTTCGGACAGAGTTGCTCCCAAATATGTCGTTGTATGCGAAGGCTCCACAGTGGGGAATCGGCGCAAGGACTTTGACGCAGATATCTATGAACGGGTTCTAAGAACTCACGAGCCTAGTATTGTATTTGTATCTGGTGGATCGTCCCAGCAAGTTGCGGCTACGGGAAATTCTGTTCGACTCATATTGGAACGTATTCTTCCTTTCTCGAAGGTTATCTCTCTCGCCGACCGGGACAGCAAAAAGGAAGAAGAAATCGCCGAGTATGAGGGGATCGTCCTTCGAGAACGAAACCTTGAGTCTTACTTGCTCGCGGATGAGGTGATCGAAAACCTATTGAAGCAAGAGAACAAGCTATGTCTCCTTGAGCAAGCGTTGACAGTAAAGTCTGACGCGCTCGAAGCGAGCACAAAGAGAGGCAACCCTTCTGATGATCTAAAGTCAGCCGCCGGACAGATTTATGTAGGTCTGACAAAATTGCTAGAGTTGGAGCGTCCGGGAGGCGATAAAGATGCATTCTTGAAATATACATTGGCCCCGCTCATTACTCAGGACACCGAGACCTACCAGAAACTCAATTCTGAAATTGTCGACAGGGTTAAGTGTGAATGAACAGGATCACCGAGACTGACGTCGAGTATTCTGCCCTTGCCCGGCCTAATCTCTTGACTGGCAGACCGTGCCTTATGCAGTTCCTACGCACTACTCTACTGGCGGGAGTAATGGCGAAACAGGCGACGGCGCCAAAGCTGGTCTACGCTGAATGAAAGTGCACTCTCAATGACACCTGTACGATATCACTCTGGACAGTTTCCACCACAAAATCTGGACCTGCAGAGGTTGCTGCCGCTTATCGGCCCGGCCCATGCCGAGGTGGCCAGATACGAAGGGATGCTCAAAGGGCTGCCCAATGCCAATGTGCTTCTTTCTCCGCTCGCCTCGCAAGAGGCTGTCTTGTCCAGCCGCATAGAAGGTACGCAGACGACCCTGACCGAACTCCTGACTTTCGAGGCAGAAGGGAACCTGTCGGACGAGAGCACGCCAGCAAAAGCCGATATTCGTGAGGTTCTGAATTATCGGCTAGCTCTAAATGCCGCAATCTACATGTTGAAGGAGATCCCGCTGTCGCAGAGGCTAGTTCGGGATGCACATGAGGTTCTCATGCAGGGTGTACGGGGCTATAACAAAGCGCCCGGCAAATACCGGCGCCTGCCCGACTCCTGTTGGATTGGACCGCCAGGCTCAACGATTGAAACGGCTCGGTATGTCCCATGTCCAGTGGAAGAGTTGAACTCGGCCATGGATGCCCTGGAGTCTTACATGCACGAAGGAGCTCCAGATACCCTTATGCAACTTGCCATCGTCCACGCAGAGTTCGAAGCTATCCATCCATTCCTGGACGGCAACGGACGGATGGGTCGGTTGATTGTTCCCCTCTTCATGTTAAACAAGGAACTCCTATCTTCCCCAAGCTTCTACATCAGCGAATATCTTGAGAGTCATCGTAATGAGTACTACGATCGTTTGCTCGCAGTGTCGCGCGACAGTGACTGGACCGGATGGTGCGCGTTCTTCCTGACCGCGGTGACAGAGCAGGCGCGTGCATATCAGCAAAAGATCCACGACTTACTGGAGCTCTACGATGAACGCAAAGAACAAATCGTGGAGGAAACTCACTCCCAGTACAGTGGTCGGACGCTTGACTACATATTCAAGAGACCAATATTTCAGACAACTGATTTTGTAGAGAACTCAGAAATCCCCGAACCGACCGCGAGACATATTCTGCGCGTCCTCCGGCGTTGTGGCTTACTGAAGGAGTTTAGAAAGGCAAAAGGTCGTCGACCCGCTACTTTGGCTTTCGCCGGCCTGCTTAATATCGTAGAAGGACGCAATCTGTTTTGATGTTTATCTATTGATAGCAAACTGTCTTATTGTTAGTGAATTGCCATTTCATTAACAACAACAGCATTTGATACCCATAGATGAACAACAAAAAAGGACTCTCGCCAGTTCATGCCTGCTTTTACGGTGATTACCCTCGCTGAACCTCTCATCGAACAGGCGGAGCTCTTGTCGGAAGGCAATGCAACGGCCTGCAGCGCCAGTCACAGGCCTCACGGAGCTACTCACCTCCGCATCAGCCCCTCCAGCCGCCCCTTCACATCAGGCCACTCACTTTCGATAACACTGTAATAGACCGTATGCCGGTCAACGCCGTCGCGCGCAATCCGGTGGTTGCGCAGCGTGCCTTCCTCCACCGCGCCCAGCCGCAGAATCGCGCGCCGTGACCGTTCATTGCGGCTGTCCGACTTGAGGCTAACCCGGCGCGCTGACAGCGCCTCGAACGCATGCCGCAGCAACAGGTATTTGCATTCGGTGTTCACGCCGGTCCGCTGCCAGGGGGTGCCGTACCATGTGAAGCCTATCTCCAATGTCCGGTGCTCGCGCACGATGTCTATGTATGCAGTCGAACCCACCGCCCTGCCCGTCTCCAGGTGAATCACGGTAAAGGTGACGCGTGTTCCCGCTGCCAATTCCTCCAGACACGCCTGGATCCACCCTTCGGCGTCGGAAACACTGCTAAGAGCAGGGCGGGCCGAATATCTCCATATCAGTTCCTCCGCGCCAGCGGCATACAGGTCCGCTGCATGCGCCAGCGCGATTGGTTCGAGGCGCACCAGGTTGCCGGTCAGCGTGACAGGCTGCGGGTCAAAGAATGTCTTCGTTATAGCCATGTCAGATTGTAGTAGAGTAGGTAGAGGTATTCTATCGAATTACGAAATGGTAATGGCAATCGGTCCGCCAGTCAACCGACTGGCGGTAACCTGATGCACTTCAGAGTAAAGGTAGAATCTGGGCGTGTCTCTGCACAGTTGCACAGGCTGAGACCGGGAGGCCCGTGCTCACGGGGGAAAGTCCCCGGTTCTGGGGACATCCTGAGTAAATTCATTTCTGGTAACTACTAAGCCATATACAGTGCCTGTTTTGACCAGCCCTGTATCCTTGCCGCCATTCAGGCTATCTGAATGCGTATTCGTTTGGCGGCAGCCAGGTTGCTGGAGCCGCACGGCTGGAATGCGCACACACGGTCGGTGAGGGATGGTTTTGTAGGGGGGCGTTGCGGGGGCGCAGCCCCTGCACAAGGGAGGGCCGAAGGCCCGACCGCCCAAATGACAGCAATGAGGGGAGTAAGAACACCTTTGCTTGCCTCGTTCAGGGTTGCGATGCAGTCGCGGCTGAGTAGTTACCATTATTGCGAAATATCGCCCTATCCTGTACAATCCAACCTGCTCAGGATACTTGCATCCGCCTCCCTCGACGACATTCTAATACGCTTCACATTTCTACCCACACTTCAAACGAAAGGGGCGAGAACTCTATGAATCACAATACCACTCTCAGCCGGCGCCGTTTCCTGCAGTGGAGCGCGGTCGGCATCGGCGGGGCGGCCATTGCGGCCTGCGCTGCGCCCGCGGCACCGGCCGCCGCGCCCGAAGAGGCGGAAATGGCAGCCGAAGAGACTGTCACGATTTCCTGGTGGCACCAGTGGGGCGGCACCACCGGCATGGCCGCCATGGAAGGCGTCGCCGCCGCCTTTAACGAGGAGGACCGCAACGTCAAGGTCGAGCGCCTCCACGTAACCGAAATGAACGACAAGCTGCTGGCAGCAATCGCAGGCGGCACGCCGCCCGATGTCGGCGTCTGCTGCGTTCAGTATGCCGAACTCTTCTCGCGCGGCGCGGTCATGCCCATCGACGACCGCATCGACAACAGCGACGTCGTCGGCCGCGACGATTTTGTGCCCGGCCTGCTCGAATCGATGCAGTGGCAAGGCGAAACATACGGTGTGCCTGGCTTCGAAGCTGGTCCCCGCTACGGCCTCATGTACAATAAGGCCATAGTTGCTGAGGCCGGCCTCGACCCCGAAAACCTGCCGCACACATGGGACGAAATGTTTGAATGGCACGTTGAGCTGACCAAGTTTGACGCCGCCGGCAACGTCGAGATCGTCGGCTTCGACCCGCGCGACGCCACTGCCGGTAACGGACCGGCCACCAACATCCCCCAATTCTGGGCGCTCACATACGGCCTCGACATGTGGGACGACGAGACCAACGCCTTCAACTACGACAACGAGCTCTTCGCCAGCGCTCTGAATACGATCAAGCGCTTCACCGACCACGTCGGCGTGCAGCAGATGGAGTCCTTCCGCTCCAGCTTCGGCGGCTGGACCCAAAGCCCGTCCTCCTCCTTCCCCAGCGGCGTTCAGGCAATGATTGTTACCGGCTACTACGCACCCGGTGAACTCTTCCACTCCGCCCCCGACAAGGAGTTCGGCGTCGGTTGGGTTCCCGTCTCCGAAGACCGCAGCGACATCAACTTCCAGAACGTCGGCGGCCATCCGATGTACATCCCCAACGGCGTCACCGAAGTCGACGCCGCTTTCGAGTTCATCGAGTTCTGTTCTGAGGAAAAGGCTCAGAACGTCATTTTTGACAGTACCGGCTGGCTCGGCGGCCGCAAGGCTCTCTACGACCCCGACCTGCCCAAATACCAGCGTTACGAAAACCTGGACTGGTTCCTGCGCTCGGTCAACGAGGCCGACGAACTGTGGGCCTGCCCGGTCATCCCCATCCAGGGCTTCGTCAACCAGCAGCGTTCCCGCACCTACGAATCTGTCATCTTCGGCGACAAAGATGCCGAACAGGCCGCAGCCGATATGCAGGCTGCCTGCACGGAAGAACTGCTCAAGCAGTTTCCCGAGTTGGTAGGTTAGAAAAGAAGCGAGACATATCAGTGGCTGGCGGCCGTTTTCACCAACCGCCAGCCACTGACCATGGGCCACGAAAATGTTACAAAATTGGACTCCCGCCCAAACTCGCAGCCTTCTCAAGGGGCTGGCTTTCATCTCACCCTGGCTGGTGGGCTTTGCCGGCTTCGTCCTCTTCCCGATCGCGGCCTCCGCCTATTTTAGTCTGACCCGCTACGATGTCCTGCGCCCGGCCCGCTTCATCGGCCTGGAAAACTACATTGAGCTGTTCACCAAGGATGAGATCTTCCGCACTGTGCTCGGCAACACCGTCTACCTGGTGGTGATCGGCGTGCCGGCCGGGCTGGTGGTGGCCTTTCTGCTCGCCAGCCTGCTCAACCGCGATATGAAGCTCCGCCCCCTGTTCCGAACCATCTTTTTCCTGCCGGTGCTGGTGCCGGCCGTAGCCTCCGCCGAGGTGTGGCGCTGGGTTTACAACACCAACTATGGGGTGATTAACTCATTCATCAAAAGTTTGGGGCTGGCAGTCATCCCCTTCATCTCCTCCGTGGAGTTGGCCAAACCCTCGCTGATACTCATCCACGTGTGGGCACAAGGCACCGCCATCATCATCTTTCTGGCTGCACTGCAGGACGTGCCCAGGTCGCTGATGGACGCGGCCGAAGTCGACGGCGCAAACCCCCTGCAGCGATTCTGGCACGTTACCATCCCTATCTGTACGCCCGCGATCCTGTTCGTGATGCTGACCGGCATGATTGGCATGTTCCAATACTTCACCCTTGGCTGGCTGCTAACCCAGGGCGGCCCCAACGAATCGACCGAGTTCTTCAGCCTCTATCTCTACCGCAACGCCTTCCAGTTTTTCAAGATGGGGTACGCCTCGGCCCAGGCCTGGATTCTTTTCATCATCATTCTTGCATTCACTCTGCTCATCTTCCGCAGCTCGGCCCGCTGGGTCTACTACGCCGGAGAATCGGATTAACCGCAAGGGCTAACTGCCCGCCAAAATCATGCAACAAGCCGAAGCCATCGCCAGCAGCCCATCACAGCATCCCTCGCTCACACAGAGCACGCCTTTTAAGGCTGTACAACGCGCGCTCTTTTACGTGATGATGGTTGCGCTGGCGCTCATTTTTGCCGGGCCCCTGCTGTGGATGCTCTCAACTTCATTGAAGACGGATCCCCAGGTCTACACCGTCCCGCCGACCTGGATTCCCAATCCCATGCGTCTGGTCAACTATCCGGAGGCGCTCTCGTCCCGCCCCTTCGGCACGTATACGTTAAACACGCTGAAGTATGCGCTGGGGGCGGTGGCCGGCGCGTTGCTCTCCAATACGCTGGTCGCCTACGGCTTCGCCCGCATCCGCTGGCCCGGTCGGGATATTTTCTTCATCATTTGCCTTTCTACAATGATGATCCCGTTCCAGGTGCGCATGATTCCGCTCTACCTCACTTTCAAGAATCTTGGCTGGCTCAACACGTACTTACCTCTCATCGTACCGACTTTTCTTGGAGTGAATGCCTACTACACATTCCTGTTGCGCCAGTTCTTCCTCACCATCCCCAGCGAACTTTCCGACGCAGCCCGCGTCGACGGCTGCACCGAACTGGGCATCCTCATCCGCATCATTCTGCCCCTGGCCAAACCCGCGCTGGCGGTCATCGGGCTGCTCCAGTTCATGTTCGCCTGGGACAACTATATCGGACCGCTGATCTATCTCAACAACGAGTCCTTATATCCGATCGCGCTCGGCCTGCAACAGTTCCGCACCATGTTCTCGGAAGAGCTGATGTGGCCCTACATGATGGCGGCCAGCACCGCCGTGGTCGCGCCGGTCATCATTCTCTACTTCTTCGTCCAGCGAACCTTCGTCGAGGGCATCTCCATCACCGGCCTAAAAGGGTAAGAGCAGTAGCTAGCGGTTAGCGGCCTGTCCTGACCGGCGGCGTTTTCGCGCAACAACCTCAAATTCACAGACCAAGGTGAAGAACTATGCCAACCGACAGCCGGCCCAACATCCTCTTCATCTGCGTGGACCAGTGGCGCGCCGACGCCCTGAGCCTGACCGGCCACCCCGTCGCCGAGACGCCCCACCTGGACAGGCTGGCCCGTGAGGGCATCAACTTCACGCAGGCCTATGCGGCCACGCCCACCTGCGTGCCGGCGCGGGCGACAATCTTTACCGGCCTCAACCAGCGCCATACCGGATTTGTCGGCTATAACGACCAGATCGACTGGCACTACGACTGCACGATGCCCGGTCTGCTGGCTGAAGCCGGCTACCATACGCAGTGCGTCGGCAAGATGCATACCCACCCCTCGCGCAATCTGATGGGCTTCCATAACGTCGTTCTGCATGATGGCTATCTGCACCGCGAACGATCCAAGCGCGACGACTATGGGCTGGTTGACGACTACACGCCGTGGCTGCGGGAACGGCTCGGGCCGGAAGCGGACTACATCGACACGGGCGTGGGCTGTAATGGCTACGCGGCGCGGCCCTGGGTCTACGACGAGATGCTGCACCCGACCAGTTGGGTCACCACAATGGGCATCGACTTTCTGCGCCGCCGCGATCCGACCAAACCCTTCTTCCTGATGCTCTCCTACCACCGGCCGCACCCGCCGCTGGACCCGCCTGAAGCTTTCATGGACCGCTACATGACGAAGCCGCTGCCGGACCCTATCATGGGAGACTGGGCGCCTGATTCTCTACCGGTGCGCGGGCTGGACAGTCCGATCCCGACCGATGCGGCCCAACGCGACTACGCGCGGCGGGCCTACTATGCCCAGATCAGCCATATCGACTACAGCCTCAACCGCGTGTTCCAGGCGCTTTTTGAGAACGGCGAACTCGATAACACCGCCATCGTCTTCACGTCAGACCACGGTGAGATGCTCTACGACCACAACCATGTGGCCAAGGGCTATCCTTATGACAGTTCGGCGCGTCTGCCTTTCATCCTGCGGCTGCCGCACGCGGGCAGCCCGCACCATCAAGCGAGGCAGGCGGATGAGCCTGTACGGGAGGTGAATCAGGTAGTCGAGCTACGCGATCTGTTGCCGACCTTCTGCGACCTCGCCGGCCGCGACACGCCCGCGCATGTCGATGGCCGCAGCATTCTTCCTCTCACGCGCGGCGAAACCGGCGGCTGGCGCGAGCATTTGCACGGTGAGCATTTCATGATGAAGGATTCCAACCAGTGGCTGACTGACGGGCGGGAGAAGTATATCTGGTACAGCCAGAGCGGACGCGAACTGCTTTTCGACCTGGAGGAAGACCCGACGGAGCTACACGACCTGGCCGCGGCGCGCCCGGAGCGCGTGGCCTTCTGGCGCGAGCGGCTGATGGCGGAGTTGGATGGCCGCGAAGAGGGGTTTGTTCAGAACGGGGAACTGGTGAGCGGAATGCCGCAAAGCCCGACGCTGGTCGACGCGGGGCATTATCGGGAACGGTGAACAAGTGGCTGGCGGTTAGCCACGGGGGCTAGTACACGGGAACCCCTTCCCGCCTCAAGATGCGGTGCACGTTAGCCGCGGCCAGGGGATACTTCTCGTTGGGCAGGCGTTCGAGCATCAAGTAGCCGTCAGGATGCTCCTCGTGCCAGAGGCGCAGCGCGATCCCTAGGTCCAGTTCTCCCTCGCCAGGAACCTATTCATCCATGTGGATCACGAAACCGTTGCGCACACTGATATCCTTGCAGTGCACCAGCGCGCTTATCGCCCCCATACATCCGAAGATATGGCGTAGACGGGCCCTGCTTTCATAGACCTGGTGCAACGTCGCCGGGCCTGTCTTATGTCGGCGGGATACCGCTGATTTGCACGTCCACTACATTGCATTGTATTCACTTTGTGGACACTTCTGTCGCTGAAATTACTCTGGTAGCGACCCCAACCAGCCGGTTAACCTCAGCTTTCAAAACCTGTGCAAATGTGAAGTAATTGGATGTTACGAACAAAAAAAGCCCGTCGCTGGGCGAACAGCACGGGCGGTGATCCAAGAGATAAAGGCTCTCGGATGCCCCATAGTTTAGCACCTCTGAATAAATCTGCAAATCCTAACTATTTGACTATGGTGCAACAGCACTCGTCGAATTTGACGCGCGCCGTTCGACCGCGGCCTGTCACCACGAAGGGGTGACAATGCGTTCTATCATCTGGCAGATCGGCAAACGTCTATGGCCCTCGATATTCACATAGAAACTGGCTGCGGGACTCGCATTTTTTTCTTTTATGTTTGGGGGCGAACAGAAAGAGGAGGGAAAAAGACCGGTTTCATCCTGAACGCAATCTGGTTCATCTTAGTCTGCTGAGCGCTCTCGCTGCTCATGCTTTTGGTGGGCCTGCTGCTCCGCGGTACCATCGTGCGCATTGTGCTCGGTGTCATCTGCTTCAAGCATGTAATGCCCATCGCGTTCCCGTTCAGCAGAAACAAGCTGGTTTTCAGCGGTGTCATCATCAATAACCCGCAGGAACAGGTTGTCACCCCCGACATCCGGATCCGGCCCGTGTTCTTCGGGCCCGATTGAGTCCAATCACACACCACAGCCCAACAGGAAAATTTTCTATGAAGCGACCCCTCGCCATCATCGCGTTGCTGGCATCTGTTCTGCTGTTGCCCGTTGTTCTCCGGGCCCAGACTGCGGAAAGGCCGCCAGCGCCTAGTCTGAACGTCAATCGGGATGACAGTTCAATCGACGTGAGTTGGGACGCAATCGAGGACGCGGCCCGCTATCAGCTCTGGGTATGGACAGAGTCGGACTCATGGCAGCAGCTGGACGACGGCGACTTGACCGACACCAGCTTCACCCACGCGGACCTCGCAGTCGGGACCACGTACTGGTATACCTATCGCGCCGTTTTCGCGTCCGGAGACACGAGCGCATGGTCCGACAACGGCTCGGCGACGGTCGCCGATGCGCTTGCCGCGCCGGTCCTGACGGCGTCCCTAGACGGCAACGCGGTTTCTCTCAGTTGGGAGGCAATCTCCGGGGCGACCCGCTATCAGCTCTGGGCCTGGGACAGCGTCAAGCTCTGGCAGCTCCTCGACGACGACCTGCAGGAGACGACGTTCAGGCATATCAGCATCGTGCCCGGCACGACCTACTACTACGCGGCGCGGGCCCAGGATTCAGACGACAACAGCAGCGCCTGGTCCGACTACGCGTCTATCCAGATACCGGCGAACGTCGTTCTGGAGGACACGCCCACACCCACAGTTACGCCGACGGCGACGATCACACCAACGCCCGACCCGAATGCTACCGCGACGCCGACGCCCACAGTCACACCGACGCCGACGATTACACCGACACCCGACCCGATTGCTACATCGACGGCTACGGCAACATCGACGGCTACCGCGACGTCTACGCCCACACCGACGCCGACGGTCGACCAGGATTCGACGGGTCCGGCCGGCATCACCATCGCGCCGGAGAACCGCTGCACGACCTACGATTCGGACGACTATCCCTACCCGCAAAGCCTGGAAGCCGATATCGTCGCCAGGATGGGCGGCCGCATCTACGGGCCGTATACCGGCACCTACTTCGACAATACCTTCCAGACCGATATCGAGCATATCGTGGCGCGGTCGGAAGCCCACGACAGCGGCATGTGCGCGGCCAGCGCCAGCACCAAAAGCGCGTTCGCCCGCGATCTTCTGAATTTGACTCTGGCAAGCCCAAGCGTGAACCGGCACCAGAAGGTCGCCAAGGATCTGGCCGAATGGCTGCCGTCTCTGAATCGCTGCTGGTATGTCAATCGGGTCGTGTCGGTCAAGCGCAAGTACAATCTCACGATGGACCAGGCCGAGGCCTCGAAGGCGCAGGAGGTCCTCGCGGGCTGCAGTTCGACGTCGATGATATTCGCGGCCCTTCCCTCGACAGCGACGCCTACTGCCACAGCCACGCCCACACCGACAACGGACCCGGCCGCGCCCACTGCCACGCCGACACCGACGACGGACCCGAGCGCGGCTACGGCCACGCCGACCCCGACGCCAACGGTCGACGCGCTCGCCATGTGGGACACCAACGGCAATGGCCGTATCACCTGCGCCGAGGCGCGGGAGCACGGCATTCCCACGCCCATCCAATCAGATCATCCGGCCTATCCGTACATGAACGACCGTGACAATGATGGCATGGTCTGCGAGTAACCATTCACAATCAAGGAGCGTAACTACTCAGCCGCAACTGATGCGCAACCCTGAACGAGGGGAGCAAAGGTGTTCTTTCTCCCCTCGTTCTTGTATTTTGGGCGGTCGGGCCTTCGGCCCTCCCTTGTGCAGGGGCTGCGCCCCCGCAACGCCCCCCTACAAAAACATGCCTCACCGACCGTGTGCCTTCTTCGCAACGTGTCGGCTGGCGAGCATGGCGGCGGCTGTACACCAGTTGCGTCACCAGGAGCCTGAATGGTTCCAAGGATGACTGGCTGATCAACTACTGTGGCTTAGTAGTTAGCAAGGAGCCAATATAAGACGAATATCTCACAACTGGCAGGCGGGAAACCGGCGGCTGGCGCGAGTATTTGCAGGGCGAGAAGTTCCTGCAACGGGACTCGAACCAGTGGCTGACGGACGGGCGGGAGAAGTATATCTGGTACAGCCAGAGCGGACGCGAGCTGCTCTTAGACCTGGCCGTGGCGCGCCCGCAGCGCGTGGCCTTCAGGCGCGAGCGGCTGATAGCGGAGTTGGATGGCCGCGAAGAGGGTTTGTTCAGAACGGGGGCTGGTGAGCGGCATGCCGCAGAGCCCCACGCTGGTCGACGCGGGGCACTATCGGGAGCGCTGAACAAGTGGCTGGTGGTTGGCCACTAACGCTAATACACCGGAATTCTCTCCTTCTCCAAAATCCGATGCACATTGGCCGCGGCCAGAGGATATTTTTCGTTTGGCAGGTGTTCGAGCATCATGTAACCGTCGGGATGCTCCTCGTGCCAGAGGCGCAGCGCGGTCCCCAGGTCCAACTCTCCCTCGCCCGGAATCTCTTCGTCCATATGGGTCACGAAGCCGTCGCGCACGCTGATATCCTTGCAGTGCCCGTGCGCACTGATCGGCCCCATGCACTCGAATATATGCCGCAGACGCGTCCTGCTGTCATACACCTGGTACAGTGCCTGGAAATGATTGACGTAGTCCATTACCACGCGCATCCGTGGGCTGCCCACGTCACGAATGATGGCGCGGTTGTACTCCGGTGAGTTCATAATCGTCAGCAGATGCGTTTCGATGGCGATGGTCTGACCGATCGATTCGGCAGCTTCCGCCAACCAGCGTAAAGATTCCAGCAACAGCGCGCGGCGCCCCGGCCGGTGATTTTCCCGGTGGGGGCTGTAGGATCCATTGGGGCTGAGGCTGCCGGTGCGGATCAATGCCACGTGGCCGCCCAACTGGCGCGCAACCCCAAGTCCGCGCCGTATTTCCTCCAACAGACGCGTCCGGGTCGCCTCTTCCGGGTCGAACAGACAGTCTCGGAAGCCGATGCCGACCTGCACAATGTCCATGCCTTCGTCGGCGAAGAGTCGCCGCACCCGCTTCCAGACAGGGGCAGACGCCGGCGGCGAACCGCTGGCAGAGACGGAAAGACCAACTCCTGTTAGTTTCAACGCCCGGATCGCAGTCAGATGCGGAAGGCTGATCTCCGCCGGATCAGAGGGCAACATGCCGACGACACCTAATCTCATAAGACAACTCCATATTGGAATCAGCGGTCAGTGCAGGGTCTGGCCTCCAACCACCAAAGTTGACATCCACTGTACATACTGTAGAATCCGGTTCAATCCCACCTCAATATATCATCAGATATTATTGAAAAGCGCAAACGGCCGCGCCAACACCGTTGGACACACTTTTCATCCCGATCACGCGACGAAAAGTGTATGAATGAGCGAGGCACCCGCCCTCTCAGGGGAACCCGATGCCTGAAACGGACAATCAACCCACCGGCCTCGCGCAAGTACTCGCTTACGTGGACGCCCACCAGCAGCAGTTTATCGACCGCCTGCTGGCCTATGTCGCCCAGCCCAGCATCAGCGCTCACGGGGTCGGCATCAGGGAGACGGCTGACTCTCTGTTCAGCTACCTGCAGGATCTGGGCATGGAGACGCAGTTGCTTGAAGGCACGGGCTGGCCATTCGTGTACGGCCGCCACAGTCAACATCCGCAGGCGCCGACTGCCCTGCTCTACGGCCACTACGACGTGCAGCCGCCCGATCCCCTGGATGCCTGGCTATCGCCGCCGTTCGAGCCGGAAATACGCGACGGCCGCATCTGGGGCCGGGGCGTGGGCGACAACAAGGGGCAGCATCTGGCCCAGCTCCTTGCAATTGAGTCCTGGCTGGCGGTCACAGGCGGCCTGCCCTGCAACGTCATTGTCCTGTTGGAGGGCGAGGAGGAGATCGGCAGTCCCCATATCAGCGACTGCGTGCGCGCCCACCGCGCCCTGCTCGCCGACGCCGACCTCGTGATCACCGCCGACGGCCCCGTCCACGAGAGTGGCCAACCCTGCATCAAGTTCGGCCCGCGTGGCATCGCTTCATTCGAACTGCGCGTGACGCACGCGCAACGGGACTTTCACTCCGGCAACTGGGGCGGCGTTGCGCCCAACCCGATCTGGACACTTGTGCATCTGCTCGCAACGATGAAGAACAGCCAGGGTGTCATCACCGTCGACGGATTCTACGACAATGTCGCGCCGCTCAGCGAGTTGGAACGTGAAGCGCTGGATGCCCTGCCTGTCGATGTGGCAGCGGTCATGGAGGGCGCCGGCCTGGCGCGCCTCGATGAACCGCAGGAGCGGCCTTTTTTTGACCGTCTGGCCGCGTGGCCGACCTTCACCGTCAACGGCTTTCACAGCGGCTACGGCGGGCCTGGAACCAAGACAGTGCTGCCCCACCAGGCGACGGTGAAGTGTGATATGCGCCTGATCGAGAACCAGCGCGTCGACGAAATCCTGGACAAGGTGGAGGCGCATGTCAGTCAGCACGCCCCCGAAGTAGAGGTGATCCGCCAGGGCGGCATGGAGCCGTCGCGCACGCCGCTGGACTCGCCCTTCACGCGGCCGCTGCAGCAGGCCTACCGCGCCGCCCAGGGCACCGATCCTCTTCTCATTCCGGCAATGGGCGGCAGCCTGCCTGACTACGCCTGGACGAAGATACTGGGCGTGCATTCCTTCACCACGCCCTACGCCAACCACGACGAGGCCAATCATGCCCCCAATGAGAACCTGGAAGTGGAGCGCTTCATCGCCGGCATACGCACCGGCGCCGCGGTGCTGGCTCACTTGGGTGAAGAGGGTTGAGACGTTTGCAACAAAATGTTTCCGAGCAGCATCGTTCAGTGACAATCCATAATAGAATGCGAAAATCTCGAAAGGAACCATCATGTTACGCGTAGGTATCATCGGATATGGCCGCCGCATCGCTGGCATGGCCAAAGGCCTGGATATTTTCGACATCCCCTACCGGGTGACGGCCGTCGCCGACCCGGGCAGCGAACGCATTCAGGCTGCCAACGATCCCTTCCTCGCCGATACCCGGTTCTACAACTCGGCGGACGAACTGCTGGCCCAGGCCGACGAACTGGACGGCATCATGATCGGGACCCGCTGCAATCTGCACACGGAGATGGCACTCAAAGTAGCGCCCACGCAGCTCCCGCTCTTCCTGGAAAAACCGGTCGCGATCACGTTCGACGAGGTGCGTCGCCTGCACGCGGCCTATAAGGACTACAGTGCGCCCACCGTGGTCTCTTTCCCGCTGCGGCTCAGCCCGGTCGCGCAAAAGGTGCGGGAGATTATCGAATCGGACCAGGTGGGCAGTATCGAGCAGGTGGTCGCGTTCAATGATGTCGGCTACGGCAGCGTTTATTTCAGAAGCTGGTACCGCAACTACGACCTGGATGGGGGGCTATGGCTGCAGAAGTTCACCCACGACGTCGACTATATCAACTACCTTCTCGACGCGCGCCCGCACTGGGTCAGTGCGATGAACGCCCGCCGCGTCTACGGCGGCGACAAACCGTGGGATCTGCAGTGCAAGGATTGTCCGGAGCAGGAGACATGCCCGGAAAGCCCGTTCGTGCGCTTCCGCACCGGCTTCGAAGGCGGCCGCGTCCGTTTTGCCGAGGAGCAGGTCTACCGTGACGATCAGTTCTGTGTCTTTTCGGAGGGACATCAGCTGCAGGATAATGGCACCTGCATGTTGGAATATGAGAACGGCGTCCAGGCGAGCTACACGCAGAACTTTTTCACCCGCTATCGCGGGGCCCGTCGCGGCGCCCGCCTCTACGGCTATCGCGGCATCATCGAGTTCAACTGGAACGACAACTATATCAAGATCTTCAGTCACACATCGCCGGTGGTGGAGACGATCGACTTTAGCGGGGACATGCCCCACTTCGGCGGCGACCGTGAGTTGAGCTTTGATTTCCTGATGGCGATGCGCGACCGGCGGCCTTCCCGCAGCCCCATCGCCGCCGGCATTCTCAGCGCCCTCACCTGCCTGTGGGCACGCGAATCGGCCAACAACCGCCAAGGCTACGAGGTCGTCATGCCGGAGGCGCAAGCAGTGGTCAGTGGATAGTGGTCAGAGGTCAGCGGGTACAGCGAACCTCTCACGGTAGGTCAGATTAGCAGTAAGAGCAGTCCTACGAGGCCGATCAGTCCGGAGATGTGGTCCATCTGGAGGATGAACCAGAGGGCCAGCCCATGCACGGCGATGCGCGCCGCCCACACACCCCAGCGGTGGGGCGCTGCGGCCAGCGCGGAGATTAACACGAACCACAGGTATGGGGTGAGCACGCCCCACTCCATGCCGGTGCGCACAAATTCCCAGCCCGCCCAAGCCAGCGAGAGCATCCGCAGCCCGGTTGCCGCGCCGGCCCGCGGATAGGCTGCCGCCAGGTGCGCCAGCCACGTCCACGGCGCCGCGTAAGGTGCGCCGATAAACCAGCAGGCTCCGATCGCCACCAGCCACTCCAGCGTGCCGGCCACCAGCGGCGCAACCGACATCTGACAGAACAGACCCCAGCCGCGGTCCTGCTGCAACAGCGTTCTATAGGTAGCCACGCATCTCCTCCAGCGCTTCGTCGCCCAGCGATTTGGCCGCGCTGGCCATGTAAGCCAGCTGCTCCGAGACCAGTGAAGAGAAGGCAAAGAACAGGTGGAAGGCCCGCAGCGGCGTGGTCAGATAGAAGCTGGCATCGGTCGCCATGTCGAAGATCTGAGACGGCCAGTAGAGCGCGATCAGGAAGGACATCCCCGACCACTCTTTGGCCAGCTTGCCGTACTCGATCGTAAAGACCGAGCCGTAGTTGGCGCTGTTAAACTTGAGGCTCTTGCGGCCAAGGATGGAGCCGAACAGCCAGATGTAGAAGCCCACCCCGGCCATGTAAGGGTTGGTCTTGGCGCGGTAGGCCATGCCGCTCGACACCATCTGGATGCCGGTTGTGAGCATCCAGATCAGCAGTGTCATCATGACGCCCCAGTTGGAGATCGGGTTGTTGAACACGTAAAAGAGTGTCTGCCCTTGGATGCGTCCCTGCACCCACCCCATGCTCCCCAGCAGGTCGGCCACAAACATGGCCGCCACCAGCGCCAGAATCGGTCTTGAAGAAAGGAGAGCTACACGTCCAATCGAAGTCTTTGCAATATCGTTTTTCACGGGTTGCTCCTTGCTGGGTAAATCGTGTCTTTTTACCTGCGGTGGAGACCGGCTCTTGCCGGGCCGCGAGGTCATGTTCTACACATGTTAGCACATATGTTCTAGTACGTCAAGGGGGATCTTGGTGGATTCGCGTCGGATATGGGGAAATGGTTGAGTTGGCGCTGGAATGCCATGACTGCGCAAAGAGAGGCTGTGGTTGCAATCGACGGATTCTCGGGGTCCAAGTTTCCTGTTGGGGTCTCTGGAGGGACGTCCGTGGTGCGAAAACACATCCCGCAGGAGATCTGGGCACTGTTCGCGCCCTGAGGCGTGAGGTGCAGGATCTGTCGGGAGAGACCAGGTCTGGGACATTATTTGCGCGCTCAAACTGGGAAAGTGCGGTATACTGTAGAGTGAAATGCGCAGCCTATGTTAGGGATTTTGGTTTTCGACAGCGCTCACCAAATCAAGCTAGTGGGAATCAACTTGGCAATACCTCTTGAATTTATCGTTGAAGGCGTTCCCGTATCACAGCAAACCCGTAGAAGGGAGCGACTAAGGATGTGGATGCAGGATGTAAGCAGTGTCGCCACACGAGAATGGAACGAAGAGCCGCTCAGTGCCGGGGCACTCATGGTGATGATAACTTATGTCTATGATGAAGATTCTCTTGACGTAGACAACATTCCGAAGCCTATTCTGGACGCATTGAAGAGACTGGTCTTTTCCGACGATGATCAGATAACTGATCTACTCTGCCGCAAAAGAGAACTGCAAGCCGACTTGCAAGTTCAGCGTTTCTCACCTGTCTTGAATGAAGCGCTCGCAGGCTCAACGCCTTTTATCCATATCATTGTGGACCATGCCCCAGACCAGGGGGTGATTTCTTGATCGAAGACATAGAGATTGTTCAAAAGAATTACATCGAAAAGAAGGCAGCGGAGTATCGCAGCCGTGGTTATGAAGTGGAGGAAAACTGTCCGTTGGATTTCCTGCCCGGCTTCCGCGCGGGCTTGGTCGTACGTAAAAATGGCGAAGCGAAAGTGATCGAGGTAAGGTTCAGGACTTCGTTGGCTGGATCACCCCAAATAGAGGAACTAGCGCGAATTCTACATGATAAACCCGGCTGGAGCTTCGAACTAATGCTGGTGGGCGAGCCGGAAAGGCTGGATTCCCCGGAAGGCGTGCAGTCGTTTGCCAGAGAAGAAATCCTTCAGCGGCTTGATGAAACGAAAAAGGCTCTCGATCACGGCCTGAGTGAGGCTGCCTTTCTGCTAGTCTGGTCGGCTTTCGAAGCGGCCACCAGAGAGCTGATTGCGGCGGAGGGAGTTTCCATCGCGCGCGTCACCAAGACCGGCCATGTCCTCGATCAGGCAGTCCATCACGGAGTGATCTCCCGTGAAGACTACGACTATCTGGCCAATTTGAGGAGATACCGAAACGCCATCGCCCACGGCTTTGACGTCAGCGATTTCAACGACGAAAAGGTGACAGAGTTAATCGCAGTCGTCCGGCGACTCCTGGATTCCGAGCCTGAGTTTGCGTAGCAGCGCGCATAAACACTTGTGTCGCAGGCGTCGTCGAGATCGGGTTTGGCAAAAGACGCTGTATGAAATGTGCCTGGAGAAGATTTGGTGTGTGTGAATATCCGCGATGACGAGACCTGCCGGCTTGTGGCCGGGGAACGCCCCGATAACCGACAACATGCCAAATCTTTCGTCTCACCGGAGGAAGTCATGGCATTCTTCCAGGAGTGCGATGCCCTAGACAGCCTCGACACGGAACCGGACTGGAGCAAGCATCTGCGCGTCATCAGCGGGTCGCGCGCAGGAAAATCCGCTGGCACTTGATTCTCGTCGATATGCATGTCTTCATCTACGCAGCGGGCCGGCCCCATCCACCACTTGATCCGGCCTAATCACCTCGCTATTAACGTTTCAGGTCCCAAACGTTAATAGCGTAATCCACTATTCAAGTAACGTTAATACGGAATGACCACCACGCTGCGCCGAGGTGCCTGCGGTTGTGAAGTTTTCGGTCGAAACGCCTTTGGGATTTTGATACAAATGTGCTGCTATGGTTTGCTGTGCACACGCGCGAGTGACACTCTCAAGTCTTGCAATGCGAAGAATGGTTCCCGACGTTGCGCGGGGAGAGTTGATACGAGCACGGATCCTGCTTGAAGAGGCAAGATCTGTTAAACATTCCTAAGACAATCGGCGAGAAGACACCTGGCAAAGGATACAAAGAGGAAAACAACCAGAGACGCTGCGATCTGAAACTGGAAACCGCTTCGGACGACGGCGCGATATTCTCAGTCTTCATTCGAAATCACAACATATTCATCGAAAACTTTACCATGGGGTGGCGCTATCAGACCAACAGTAAAGCGCTAAAGACTATCACTCTGGTTCGGTACAACGGGGCACACGGAGAATCGAGCCGGCATCCTGATGGCCATTATGCCCTTCCGCACATTCACCGCATCTCCGAACAAGAATTAGCTTCTGGGAGCAGTGACCCCCAAGAGCGGTATCGAGAAATTACTGACCGATACAGCACTTATGAACAGGCTCTCAGAATCTTTTTTGAGGATATCGGCGTAACGAACTACGCCGAGTATTTCCCCGAAGCGCTTCAACCAAGGCTTATTGATGAACATCGATAGCGTTCGAGAATCCCTCAATACTCCCCTTTCCGCCGGCTTCGACCTCTACGAACGCCGCCCCGGCAAACATCAACTCATCTTGCCTATTCTCCACGAAGACGGTGACATGGTGGAAATCTACCTGCAGGACAGCCCAAAAGGGGAAGGGTACGTCCGCATCTGCGACTACGGCCTGACCCTTATGCGCCTTTCCTACACCTACGAAATCTCCACCCCCACGCGCCAGCAGATTTTCGACAGCATTCTCATCAACAACGGCGTCGGTAATGAGGCGGGCAACCTCTATTTGGACGCCCCTATGGACAAACTCTCCGAAAGCATACTCCAGTTCGCGGGTTGCACTCAGAAGATATGCAACATGCGCTATTGGAGTCGAGAAATCACGCGCAGCGCTTTCTATGAAGATCTGGAAGTCTATATCACATCCGATCTGGCGACATTCTCTCCCGGTGCCAACCAGTTTCCGCTTCCAGATTTCCCTATCGGCGTGGATTGGTCTCTGACCTTTAAGAGTTGGAACTTCTATCTGTTTGGAGTGCATAGCAACGACAAAGCCAAGAACGTTGCCCTAGCGCTGCTCGAATACCAGATGGCGAATCTACTCTTCATCGGCCTTGTCGTTTACGAAGACATGGAAACGCTTGGCAAAAAAGAACGTATCTTCCTCACTCGCAACGCCGACAAACAGTATCCCGGCCTGACAGACTTCCAGAAGACAAGCGTTCGGGATATTCCCAGGCTTGTCGGCGTCCCCGCATAGTGAGTTCCAACTTAGACACCAGACGAACTACTGAAGCGTCCGCATCACCCTTCTCTCCAGTCCAAACCGGCCTACAGACCCTCAGGCATCGACCGAATTTTCTTCGTTCCTACGCCACCCCACACCTCTAAACCCAGGCCGGTCCCCTACCCCCAAAATGCCGAGATTGCCCTCTGCCCCACAATCTGCTATACTTGTAGCCAACTGTCGTTAGCTTGTACGATTTTGAAAGATTCGTAGGTCTGAAGTGGGTTCTGCCCACTTTTCTTGTTCTACGGGTTTCGTTGCCTGCAATATCTGTTCGGAGCATTTGTCTGTCTGCCTCTGTGTTTTCGTCTGCCGACGTCTTCATCGCTCGGGCATCTGGCGGCGGCAAAGATGCTGAGGTGTCAAGTTTTCAGGAGTAGTTGAACAAAAATGTCTAAAGCACTCATCGCTGGGATCAATCAGGTTGCTGTTGATAAAGACCTCGACAATGAGGTGATTTTCGACGCAATCGAGGCTGCGCTCATTTCAGCCTACAAGCGCAACTACGGCTCCGTCGCCAATGTGACGGCTCAGGTGGACCGCGCGTCGGGCGAGATGAGCGTGTTCGCGGAGAAAGAGGTAGTCGAAGATATCCTCAACCCGAATACCGAAATTCTGTTAGACGATGCCAAAACCGTGGAGCCGTCTACTGAATTGGGCGATGTAGTTCTGGTGCAGAATACGCCCGACAACTTCGGCCGTATTGCCGCCCAGACCGCCAAACAGGTGATCCTGCAACGCATTCGAGAGGCTGAACGAGACACCGTCTACGAAAACTTTGTCCACAAAGTTGGCGAGACGATCACTGCACAGGTCCGCAGCATCGATCTCGTCTCCGGCGCTGTCACCATTCTGATCGATGACAGACACGAGAACCTTTTGCCCCGCGAGGAGCAGATCCCATCGGAAAACCTGCGCAGGGGAGACTATATCTGTCTGTATGTGGTGGACGTGCACCGCAGCAGTCGCGGCCCGATGATCAAGCTGAGTCGTACCCATCGCGATCTCCTTCGCCGCCTCATGGAACAGGAGATCCCGGAGGTGCGGGACGGCACCGTCGAAATCAAGGCCATATCCCGCGAGCCCGGCGCACGCAGCAAAGTAGCCGTTATGGCGACGCTGCCCGGCGTCGACCCAGTGGGCAGTTGCGTGGGCATGCGCGGCTTGCGCATCCAAAACATCGTAACCGAGCTGGCCGGCGAGAAAATCGACGTCGTCGAGTGGAGCGGCAATCTGCGCACCTATATCTCCAACGCACTCGGTCCGGCCAAAGTGCAGAGCGTTATCCTCGAAGAAGACACCAACATCAAGACGGCCATCGTAATTGTGCCGGATCGACAACTCAGCTTGGCCATTGGCAAGGCGGGGCAGAATGCCCGTCTGGCAGCCAAACTGACGGGATGGCGCATCGACATCAAGAGCGAAACCGAAGCCCACGCCGAAGGGTTGGACCTGCTGGCTGCCGAACAGGCGCAGTTGGCGGCCGGTGAACAAGACCTGCTCAGTATGGCCGAGAAGATTCTGCGCGACAAAGATGAATCCGCGACAAGCGAAGATACTTTCCGCCAGGCCGCAGCGCTGCTGCAGCGACGCGATGAAGCAAACAGAACGGCCGATCAGAGCACAGCAACTGAGTGGCCCGAAGCCTTGCCGCCGCAGGAAGAAGAACGCGGCATTGGCGTCGACGTAGAGGAGGCATTGAGCGCGTTCGAGCGCGCGGCGGCTGCTGTCCAGGGGGAAGAACCGCCTATCACTTCCTTCGACGATATTGCCGTTCCGGAACCGGAGCCGTTTGGCTTCGGCGAGACGTTGGAGGATGAGGAAGAGATTCAAGAAGAGAGCGACGAAAGCTCTGACACGGTGGAAGAGAGTGAATTGCCCACCCTTCATCCCTCAGAATTGCCGGCGGAAACAACAGAGGAAGAATCCCTGTTGGAACGTCCGCTCAGACCTGAAGAGTTGCCCCAGGTCATTACTGCCGACATGTTGCGCCAGCGCATGGCCGCGCGCCAGCAGGGAGGCGGTTCGGGTCCCGTTATCGGTTCAGCCGACGATCTGGAAGTGCCCCCTGAACTGCTCGATTCTCTGGTTGCAACCGAAGAGTCCGACGAAGAGATTGACGAGCAGGAAGCAAAACGCGGTAAGGCTCGCCGCGGCAGCCCTACTACACCGAAGCGGCAGCCAAAACGGCAGCGCACGCGCGGGTCACGGGGGCTCGACGTCGACTTGGACGAATTCGATGACGATGAGTTTAACATTTAGGGCGGCCGGTAGTTCGTGAATCGCGCCTGGAAAACGTCACCCGCCGTGTAACACCGAAGATGACAAAACGGGCAAAGGGACCGAAACAAAAACGGGGTGCCCTGCAGACCCCCCAACGGATGTGCATTGCCTGCCGGGAGTCAGATGGAAAGCGCGCCCTGATTCGGCTGGTTCGGGTTGCAGATGGGGTCGTCCTGGATGAGACCGGCAAAAGGGCCGGCCGCGGCGCATATGTCCACCCGCACACCAACTGTTGGGAAAGGGCGCTGGCCGGTTCGCTAGTTCAGAAAGCGTTGCGAACAAAAATCAGCGCCGAGAACCTGATAACACTTTCGGCGTCTGTGGCAACACTCTTGCAGGTAGCGGACGAGACCGCGTAGCGGGGAGGAAGAGGGCAAGTCCGTCGGTTACTCTTCACTGACTAAAAACTTCTCCTCAAATCTCGACCTTTCACACGGTCTGTCAGCCTTGTGAACCGTGTGTTTAAGAGGAGGTCTGCTGTTCCGTCGTACGAATTTCAACTGTTATTGCACAATGCAAATAACAGGTTTTCATATCAAGAGCACAATCGCTGATTGACAGAGAGAATCCGATGAACATAAGCCGATTGCCCGCCCGCTGACATGTGTCGGAATAGCGGGCTCACATTGGCTGTACTGCAGTTTGGGATGGAGAGGGGGAAGGTTACAGGGAAGGGAGAGATGGTTGTGTAACGACTAATCTGCCCACCGAAAGTGCCTCTTGGCTCCCCACATTAAGACCTTCTCCGCATACATCTGTGCATGCTTCCGATCCCAACCATAAATCTGTGTAAAGTTTGAGCAGTAGCACGCAACTTGGCGCGTGAACGCTTCTCAGCTTCCTCCCCTCTGTCTTCAGAGGGAGATTTTCGTTGTCAGTTTTGATTCGCGCGGCGCCGTGCAAAACTGGCAACCGGAAGCTATCGACGAAAGGAATGGGAAAATGACCACCGCAACGAAAGATCCAATGCAAATCCAGAATGACGGCCCGGCTGACGACGCCTCCAATGGTGAAGAAGCTGGGCTGCCATCTTCCATTATTGTGGAGGACTATGTCACCGTCCGTGCATTGGCCGAACGAATGGATCGCAGCCCGATCGATCTCATCAAAGTCCTGATGCAGTTCGGCATTATGGCGCCGATCGATCAGACTCTCGATCATGATACAGCCGCCATCGTCGGAGAAGAGCTCGGCATCGAAGTGCTGTGGCCGGTCGTTGATGACGAGGTGCCGGAGGAGGCGCCCGACGAGGATCGAAGACCCAAGCAAAGGGTGCTGATCCAGGAAATTGTGGCCGAAGAGGCGGAAAAAAATCTCGTGCCTAGGCCACCGGTTGTGGCGGTCCTTGGGCACGTCGATCATGGCAAAACAACACTCCTCGATCGTATCCGTCGCGCTAACGTGGTAGATACCGAGGCCGGCGGCATCACCCAGCACACCGGCGCCTACCAGGTGGAAGTCGACGGCAGGAAAATCACTTTCCTGGATACCCCCGGCCACGAGGCGTTCACAGCCATGCGGGCACGCGGCGCGCAGGTCACCGACATGGTTATCCTCGTCGTTGCCGCCGACGACGGTATCATGCCGCAGACGCGGGAGGCGATCAGCCATGCCAAGGCAGCCGGCGTCACCATTGTCGCTGCGATCAACAAGGTCGATCGCCCCAACGCCAATATAAACCGGGTGATGGAGGATCTGTCGACCGAAGACCTGACGCCGGAGGAATGGGGCGGCGAAACTATCACTGTGCCCATCAGCGCACTTAACGGTGACGGTGTCGACGATCTGTTGGAAAACATCCTTGTCGTCGCCGAACTCGACCAGCACACTGCCAACCCTAATGGGCAATGCGTCGGCACCGTGATCGAGGCCGAGTTGGATAAACAGCGTGGGATCACTGCAACCCTGCTCGTGCAAAACGGTTCCCTCAAACGAGGGGATTCCGTGGTCGTCGGCGAAAATTGGGGACGTGTCAAGGCTATGTTCGATTACGAGGGGAATCCGTTGAAAGCCGCCGGGCCCAGCACCCCGACCATAATTTTGGGGCTCAATGGCGTTCCGGACGCCGGCGAGGTCTTTACTGTAACGAAAAACGATAGAGCTGCACGCGCGCTTGCTACCGAACGGCAAAATCAGGCCGCGCGCGCTTCCCAGATCGCTACGAACCTGCCAATGACGCTGGAGGATATGTTCGCCCGCGTCGAAGGCGGAGAAGCCGAAACTCTCAATATCGTCCTGCGGGCCGATGCTCAAGGAACGTTGGCCCCCATTGTTCACAGCCTGGAACAGCTTGACAACGATGAGGTCAAGGTAAAAATCATGCAATCGGCTGTTGGTGACATCACCGAGTCCGACGTGATGCTCGCTGAAACCAGTCAAGCGATCATCATCGGTTTTGGCGTCAACATAGACAAGTCCGCTCTGGTGCGCGCAGAACAGTCCGGCGTCGAGATTCGTCACTATCAGATCATCTACAATTTGATTGAAGATGTGGAGCAGGCGCTTACCGGTATGTTGGACCCTATATTCGAAGAGGTAGTCAGCGGTCATGCCGAGGTGCGCCAGATGTTCCGCGTGCGTCGCGGCGGCTTGATTGCCGGCTGTATGGTGCTGGACGGAGTTGTCAAACGCAACAGTCAGGCGCGACTGCTTCGCAACGAATCAACCATCATCACCACTTCCGTCGAAAACCTCAAACGATTTACCGAAGACGTCACCGAAGTGCGGGCCGGCTATGAGTGCGGCATCAATCTGGCCGGTGTCAATACAGATCTTCAGGAAGGCGATATCATAGAAGTTTACGAAAGACAACAGGTGCGATAATAGTTTCTGGTTTTTGGGTTTTCGTTTATAGTGGGTTCGAGTGCCTGACAACCGAAAACGAGGAACTGACGGCATTTTAACTATGACGACCACAATTCGTCAGGAGCGGGCAGCAGAACTGCTCTATCAGGAACTTTCAATTTTGATCGGCAACGAACTGGATGACCCGGCGTTGGAACTGCTGGCGGTGACGAACGTCGTGGTCAGCCGCGATCTGCGTGTAGCCAAGGTCTACATTCATCAGGATAGCGACATCCAACGCAGTGTCGTCCTCGCCAAACTGAAAAGAGCCGCCCCTTTCCTGCGACGCCAATTGGCCCAGAGCGTAACGTTCCGTGCCGTGCCGGAACTGCTCTTCTACTACGACGATTCTCCCGAGCAGGCCGCTCGGGTGGATGCACTTTTGCAGAGCATTGCCGCGGAACGAGAGCTACGCCAGCAGGATGTAAACTGCGAGAGGGACTCTCTTTCACCTTCCTCTTCTTCACTCTCTTCCCAGGATTTCTCCACCTACAATGCTCAGAAAGAGGATGCATGACCCTTAATGCGTCCCTGCTCAAGCAGGGTGCCGCCTGCGGCCGAGAGGGCGTCCCGGTAGCGCCGCCCCCTCTCTTGCTCAGTCTCCTGGAATCCAGCCACCATATTCTCTGCATCAGCCATGTAAGCCCCGACGGCGACGCGGTCGGCAGCCTGCTCGGATTGGGCGGCATCTTGCGCGCGCTGGGCAAACGGCCTACTCTGGCTCTCCAGGACGAAATTACGTCGGAGTTTCAGTTTATGCCCGGGGCGGAAATGATCATCGGACCGGCCGAAGTCGCCCACAATTACGATCTCATCGTCTGCCTGGACACTTCCAGCATTGATCGCATGGGCACCGTCTACAGTCCTGAAATCCACAATCAAATCCCCCTCGTAGTCATAGACCATCACATCACCAATACGCTTTTCGGTACCGAAAACTGGGTCGATACAGGCTGCGCAGCCACCTGCCAGATGCTTGTGCCCCTGGCCGATGCCTTGGACGTGCCGTTAACTGAGGAGATAGCAGTCGCTTTGCTGACCGGCCTCGTGACCGATACACTCTGCTTTCGCACGGCCAATACCGGTGCAAAGGAGTTGCAGACGACCTTACGGCTGTTGAACGCCGGCGCAGACCTGGACCACATCGTTCGCAACACTCTGGACAGCAGATCATTCAGCCTCGTAAAGCTGTGGGGGGCCGGCCTGGCCAATGTGCAGATGGAAGATGGCATCATCTGGGTCGCTCTCAGCGACGAGAACCGTCAGCGCAGTGGAGTCGAACTTCATCAGAGCGATGGTTTGGCCAACTTCCTTGTAACTGTGCGCGAGGCCGATATCAGCGCTACTTTTGCCCAACGCTTTGCCAAAAATGGACAAGAACTGATCGAATGTAGTTTTCGGGCCAAGCCGGGGTTCAACGTGAGCCAGGTCGCCTTCGCATTCGGAGGCGGTGGACATCCACCCGCAGCAGGCTGCACCGTTGCCGGCAGTTTGCAGGAGGTCTCGGCCCGCGTGGTAGCATCTCTGCACGAGTTGCGAAGCCAAACTACTGATGTCGACCGTGGTTAGAGGACAGAGATCAGCGCTATTCACTATCCACTAACCGGTACCATGACCGATCTACACGGGATTCTTCTTGTCGATAAACCGGGTCGTCCACGTTCCCCAGCGGGCGTCGACGAGCCGGTTTCTGCCGAGTTGCCTACCAGCCACGACATTGTGCAGCGCGTCCGCCGCTGCAGTCGACAAAAACGCATCGGCCACACCGGCACTCTGGACCCAATGGCAAGCGGGCTGCTCGTATTGTGCCTGGGTGTTGCCACCCGGCTCGCCGAATACTATCAGGGTCATGACAAGACATACGAGGCCCGCGTCACACTGGGAAGCGCCACCGATACCTACGACGCTGTCGGTCGAACCGTTGCCCGTGCTTCGGTTCCGCCCCTGACCGCCGCCGACGTGGAAGAGGCCCTGGTTACCTTCCGGGGCCGGATTTCGCAGGAGCCGCCGGTCTACTCGGCACTGAAGCAAGGTGGTGAGAGCCTGCATCGCAAAGCCCGGCGCGGTGAGTCGGTGAAAGTTGCGCCAAGGGAAGTTACGTTTTACGAGATCAAGCTCCTTTCCTTTGCGTCGCCCGCACAGATTTCACTTCGGATACGCTGTTCCGCCGGCGCCTATGTGCGCAGCCTGGCACATGCGCTGGGGCAGGCACTGGGCACAGTTGGCCACCTGAGCTATTTGCGTCGATTGGAGGCTGGCCCGTTTTCCGTCGCCAACGCAGTACTTCTGCCGGCAGTTGAAAGGGCGGCAGCCGACGGCGGACTCGCCGACCTGCTGCTGGCCCCCGATGTCGGTCTCGGAATGCCCCGTCTGACCGTCAGTGAGGAGGACAAGGTTCGGCTGGGCCACGGCCAGAAGATCGCTCACAGCCCGGCCCTTCCAGCCCACGATCCACCCGTTCCTGACCCCTGCAGTACGGACGGTTGGCAACGGGCCGGACTCGCAGCTGCCTATGATCGTTGCGGCCGCTTCCTGGGGATTGCACGCGCGCGCGCAGCTGAAGGGGGCAGAGACGGCACAGTGTGGAAAGCCGAAAAGTGGCTTGCCCAACATCTTGGGAGCCTTTCGTAATTCGCTCCCGGTTCTTTATTGCCCGCCGCCACTGGAGACCAATGCACGTTCAGTTTGAAGACCAGCGTTTTCCCTCATCTCCTATTGCGTAGGGGTAGGCACGATGTCCGCCTCTCTACCTCGCAAACTGTCGGAAAGTCCTGGTGGCAAACGGAACTCACGTAAAGAACCAGAAACTGATCTGAGATGAGAATTTGGCGCAGCGATCTGCGAGCTCTCCGGTTTTCCGGCCCAACCTTCCTGACAATAGGCAATTTCGATGGTGTTCATCTGGGCCATCAGGCTCTTTTGCGCATCTTGCAGGCAGAAGCCGCGGCCCAATCGCCTGTAGCTAAGACTGCCCTGCTCACGTTCGACCCCCACCCCATGGCCGTACTGCGGCCGGATACTCCTCTGCGCCTCTTGACCACGCCGCAAGAACGTCTGCGGCTGATCGAACCAGACGGCTTTGACCTGGGAATCATTCAGCCATTTGACATGGAATTCGCCAGCCTGACCCCCGAGCAGTTTATGGCGGTTCTCGTAGATCGTTTGGGGCTTGCCCGGCTGGTGGTGGGGCCGGATTTTGCCCTGGGCCGCGGGCGCAGCGGCAATGTCGACCTCCTGCGTGCCTTGGGTACGCGCTTAGGCTACGATGTGTCGGTGATCGAACCGTTCGCGTGTGAGGGCGCAGAGGTCCACAGCCGCCAGATCCGTCAAGCTCTGCTGGCCGGCGCCATATCGGATGCAGCCCAGATGCTGGGTCGGCCCTATCAGATCGCCGGCGTTGTCGAAGAGGGCGCGCGCCGCGGGCGCGAAATCGGTGTGCCCACCGCTAACATTCGACCCATCCCACAGCGGCTTATCCCCGCCAATGGGGTCTACGCGACCTGGGCATACCTGCCGGACAGTTGTTCGACCAACCCTCGCGCCAGCGTTACCAATATCGGCGTGCGGCCCACCGTGGACGGACGCCAGCGCCGCATCGAAACCCATCTGCTGGACTTTCCCTCAACGGGCGAATCCAGCCAGCTGTACGGGCAACAACTGACTATCTCTTTCGTTTCCCGCCTGCGCGACGAGCAACGCTTTGACAGCCTGGAGGCACTCGTCGCCCAGATTCAACTGGATATCTCCGTCGCGCGCCGCGTGCTGAGAGAGGAGCCGGCCGTTTCCGACTCTATCTCCTGGAATTAGGAATTCATCCGGGCGCAGCATTACAAATAGCAGGGGCGCCTCCCAGCCGCTTCGCGAACAGGTTCTCATTCAATGTTTCATCGCCGCAATCCAGTTGCATTCCCCGTCTTTCCACTGCTCGTTTGCGCAGTATTGTTTCTCGGCGCGTGCACGTTCCAACCAGTCGACTTCAACACATTCAGCAGTGTCGGATCCGCCGCAACTGTCAGTCCCGAGAAAAACTGGCCGCGACCGCCTGCGGCCCAACCGGATGCGATGGGGGGCATCGCCGAAATTGCGCTGATCCATGGTATGGAGGGTGCCTTGTCCTGTCTTGCCGGGGGCCAGCCGGTGTATGCAGTGCTGCAACGCAACGCCAATGTGCGCAACCGCCCCAACCGGGAAGGCTGCCAACTCGGCCGCGTCCCCGCCGGCACTCTGGTACGGGTTGATGCGATCTTCGGCCAGGATGAAAACCTTCCTTTTGTCGCCCTCAACCGTTCTGTCGGTCGGATTCCCATCTCCACGCCCGGCTTCGATGAGGACATTCTGCCGCTCTTGGAACAGAACTGCGGCGCCTGTCATAGCGCCGTTGTGCAACAGGCGGAGTTGCAGGTTACAGAGTTTGAACCCTTGATGGATGGTGGTCAGAGCGGACCGGCGGTGACGCCGGGCGATCCTGACGCATCTAAACTCTGGACGCAAATCCAATCCGGCGCAATGCCGTTGGTGGGCGAGTTGGGTGACGACGAGAAGGCGCTCATTTACAAATGGATTGTAGCTGGCGCGACCAGGCAAGGCACAGGGCCGGCGCACGAGGCAGAAATGTGGCTGCGTCTGTCGGACGGCGACTTTACCTGGGCGCCGAACGACTGCGCCGAGAATGGCGGGACTGATCCCTACATCAGTGCACAACTAGCCCTGGCCGCAAGCTGTGCCGCCATTCCTGATGCCGAGCAGATCGCCGCCTATCTGCCGGAAGTGGAGACGACGAACGCAGTTCCTGCCCCGGCCTCAGACAATACGGACGGTAATGTTACCGGCGCCGAAGGCAGCAGTACAGAGGCCAGCAGTACCGATGGCAGCGCCGCCAGCCCCGCCGCCAGCGCCCCACCCAGAGGTGTTGCTGCCGGCAGCGTAGGCATCCGCGCCGCTCCCCTTAATCTGGGCGCCCCGTCTGAATCCGATCCGTGGCTAGTTCCCCGGGGCGGCTTCTGTGCAGAGCAATTCCTGGCCCCGAAGCTACAGGATCAGTACAGCATCACTGCTCTGACCTTTGCTCCGGATGGCAGACTGTTCATCGCTTTGGACCATCCGGCCACCGGCAACTTCGACGCCAATATCCTGTACGATCCATATCACGCCAGCCGCTCGGTCGTTATCTGGCACAGTGTTGCCAGGGACAGCTACTATGAGATCCTGCGCGAGTCCAGCCGGGTCACCGGCATGGCCTGGCATGCGGGCGCACTCTACCTGAATCGGGCCGGCGAAGTGGGGCGCATCGTCGACGGCAGCGGGTATGAACCTCTGGCCGGCGGCTTCGCCGTAGCCGGTCAACTCTTCCATGCCAACAATGGTCTCGTGATCAGCGATGGCTGGCTGTACGTTTCCGCCGGCGGCGTGCGCGACGGCTATTCGGACGGCATTATCGTGCTTGGCGACGGTGACCTGCCCGCCGAAACGCTGGCCACCAATGTGGCCGCCGGCGGCAATCCATTCGCTGCTCGCATCGTGCGCGCCCGCCTCGACCGGCTGCTTGCCGAACGCTCAATCGGCGTCTTCCAGACCGCGGCGCGCGGCGTGCGCAACTCCTATGGCATTGCCGTGGACCCGTTCGGGCGCATCTGGTTTACCGACAACGGCGCCACCAACGTGCCCGGAGATTTCAACGCAGGCGACGAAGTCGACCTGCTCGACCCGCGAACCCTCTCCGCTGCCGCCAACGCCGGCGACGTGAACGCTACCCCGTACTACGGCTTTCCCATGGCGCTGGGCGGGGTCAACAAAGATTGGTGGACCGCACCTGTGCTGACTCTGCCCAATTCGGCTGCGCCCACCGGTATCACGTGGGCCTACGACACTTTATTTTTCGCCAATTACGGGCGCGATCCGGGTCTGTTCAGGTTAGCGAACGCGGGCGGCAACATAATCGCCGAACGGATCATGCACAACTGGCCCGTGCAGGCGGTCGCAACCGCACCGGACGGTGCCGTCTGGATCGGCACCGGTACAGGCGGGCTGTTCCGGATTGTTCCCGGCTGCGTTGGTTGAGGAGAGCCGCTTGCGCTTCCTATGTGTATCCGCGCAGCTGGCGAGCCACCTGGATTGGGGCGGCTACCTGCCCACTGCCCTGGAACTGATGCAGGCTGGCCATGATGTACTGTGGGCCACGGGCCGTGAACTGCAAAGCGAACTGGCTGCGCAGGGTGTTCCCGTCCATATCCTGCCGGAAACCGGTTGGCGCTGGCCGCCGCCGCCCCCCATACAGAAAGGTTCGTCCACTGAGGAGGAGTTCCAGCGCCTGCGTATGATCCGCTCGTTGGATCAGTGGTTGGACGTGGAGCGCGTGCAGGCGGCTACCCTCGAGCTGGTCGATGTGGTCAGGCGATTTCGCCCGCATCTGATCGTCAGCGAGATGTTCATTGCCGCGGCTGGCATCGCCGCCGAACTCCTGGATCTGCCCTTCGCCGTCGCCGGCTGGCCGGCCATGCAGCCAAAATCGCCAGACGCCGCCGTGGACCCCCCCGGCTCCGTCCGCGAACTGGCCCAGGCGCGGGTCGCGGCTTGCTGCAGGCATTTTGGCGTTTCCGGTCTCAACTGGGCGCTGGACGGTCCCGCCGCGCTTTGTTCGCCCTCCCTGCATCTGACCTATTGGAGCCCCCGTTGGTATGCCGGCGCGGCGCTGCTGCCGCAAACACGAATGGTCGGCGGCGTCGCTGATCCCCCCCTGCCGCGTGAATCTACCTGGCTCGACAAACTACCGGTCGACCGTCCATGGATCTTCATTACCCTCGGCACCGCATTCACCAAGGATATCGGCTTCTTTGCTATCGCGGCCCGCGCGGCGGCAGATGCGGGGGGCGTACCGATTCTGGCAGTTGGCAAAGGCTATAACGCCGGCGGCACAGCGGGGGGCTGGACCGCGCGCGAGATGGAATCCCTGCGCAGTAGGCTGCCGCAGCCTTCGGCGCTGGTGGAGCGGGTCCGCTTTGCGGAGGTGCTGCCGCACATCGCCGCCGCAATCCATCATGGCGGCGCCGGCACGACCCACGCCTTGGTTACGCACGGGATCCCGCAGATCGTCGTGCCCAAGGCTGCGGACCAGGCCCGTCAGGCCAGCGGGGTCGCCCGCAGCGGAGTCGGCTATCACATCCCGCCCAGGCAGTTGACCGTCCCGCTGGCAACGGAGGCTCTGCAAAAGATACTGGCGGACGACGCCCCCGCTCGTTTGAACGCAGCCAGCCTCCAGAAAGAGTTCGCGGCCCTGGGAGGGATTCCCAATGCCGCGCAAATACTGGTTGCATCCGCCCAGTGAGACCGGTGTTCAACCGGTCTCATTCATAATGAATCTCGCTCGCACCGTTCTTCTTCTCTACACGGATCAGCTTCTCCGTAGCCTGTTCGAACGAGTCGTCATGGCTGATGATGAACAGCTGCTCGAAGCCGCGCACGCCCACGATCTGGCGGGCCAGCGCGTCGCGCCGGACATCGTCCAGATTGGTGGTCGGCTCGTCAAAGAAGGCGATGGCGATGTCGCTCATTTCCTGGAGTAGGGCCAGACGTACCGCCAGCGCTGCGCTCATTTGCTCCCCGCCGGAAAGCTGCGCAAATTCCCGCTCGCGGCCATCCACCTCAAGGATGATCCCGTAGTCCTCCTGCCAACTTAATGTGCGCGTGTAGTCCTCCATAATCTGGCCGAACAACTGATTGGCCGTGTAACTGATCTGCTGGACCAGCGCCTTGGTCACGAACGGGCCGGCCTCCTGTATAACGGAGCGCAGGAACTGCAAAAGCTCCTCCTGTTTCACCAGCCGGTCGTGCTTGGCCTGGGCAGCGGTGAGCCGCTGCTTCAGAGCCTGCAGATGGGCGATCTCCGTTTCCGCTCGGCGCAAACGTTCACGCCACTGGCCCAAATCAGTCTCCAACTGTACGCAGCGGTTGCGGATTTCCACCACCTGGGCCTTCACCTCCTGGAAGCCTTCCTCGTCGAACTTGCGCCTGCTGGCTGCCAGCTGTGCCTGCCCGCTTTCGAAGCGTTCCCGCGCCGCCTGCAACGCCATCTCTGCCTCGGAGAACTCCTGCTCCCGCTGGGGGAGGGCTTCAACCGCGGCCTGATTGCGCCGGTAAAGATCGTCGGCTGTCCTGAATTTTTCCAGTTGGGAGACGATCCGGTCTGCCTCCGCGTCCAGGCTGGCGAATGCTGCCATGCGTTCGTCAAGCACAGCGAGCGCGGTCCCTTGCTCCTCAGCCTGCGCCCGCTGCTGTTGTAAAGCCTCTTCCACCTGCTTGCGCCCCCGCGCCCGCTGCAGAGCCACATCCCGCCGCCGCCGCGGATCGCCCAGCGCCTTCAACCCCTGCTGAAGCTGCTCCACGCGTTGCGGCGCCTCCTTCAGCCCCTCGACCGCGGCACGGGCTTCGGTCAACTGGGCCTGTAGCCCGGTCAATTCCGTTTCAGCCGTGTCGACCGCATGCTGGCGGGAGAGGGAACGCAGGACCTGCTCCTGTTGGGCGAGCTTGGCGCGGGCCTGTTCCCGTTCCGCTTCGGCCTGACCGATCGTCTCCGCGGCCGTTTTGGCTTTCCCATCCATTTCCTTCCAGCGCTGGCGGAGTCGATTGAGAAGCTGCTGACGATGATCCTCTGACAGCGGTTGTTCGCAGATAGGGCAGACCGCGTCTGTTTCCAGACCCTTTAGCTGACCGCCTTGCTCCTCGATTGTCTCCATTTCCGCGTACAGTTGGGTACTCCTGGTCTTCTGCGCTGTAATCTCCTGCTGCAAGGTTTCCACGCGCTTCTGCAATTGCTCCCGGGATGCTTCGAGTCCCTGGGCGCGGGCTACCTCGACGCGCATGCGCTCCAGCCTCTGTTGGGCCCTATCCACCATGGCCTGTTCCCGCTGTACCCGGGCGGTCGTATCTTTCAGCCGGTCTACCTGGCGTTGCGTATCCCGAACTTCGAGGTCCAGCCTCTCCTGTTCGGCTGCCGCGTCCGCAAGGTCAGCAGCAGTTTTCTCCGCCTCCGCGATGTCAGCCAGGGCGCGCCTGTGGGCGTCCTCTTGTGTTGCAGCCTGAGTCAGTCGCGTCTGGACGTTTGCCCGTTCGTCCTGCAACCGCCGACGTTGGACCATCCTTTCGTTCACGGCACGTTGGTCCTGTTGCGCGGCGCGATAGGCATCATGGCCGGCGCGGTTGGCTTCCGTGGTGGTCACGGCATCCTTGCTCTCAGTCAGCCGTTGCCGGGCCGCGGCCAGCGTCCGTTCCTGTTCAGCGACTACCTGTTGCTCCATCTGCACCATACTTTGCAGTTCCAGCAGCCGTTCCCGCTTGGCCTCCATCGTCTGTCGGGCGGATTCGGCTGCGGCCCATTCAATCTTCGCGGCGCTCAGTTCCGTCTCCGCGTTGCTGATGCGGTTGGCCAGTGCGTTGGCTTCGGCTTGCACAGTAGGCAGACGTGTCAATTCTCCCTGGAGTCTGCTGACTTCGACCGCCTGATTTCCCTGGCGCTGTCTAAGCAAACTGCGCGAGCCGCTCAAATTCTTGAAAGCCCTACGGTATTCGGCGACTTTCAAGAGAGGATCAAAAACGGCTTTGCGGGGGCTAGGCCCCATCAGAAAGGAGGCCGTGAAGTTGCCCTGGGGCACCCCCACAGCGTTCTTGAACAGATCTGCAGGATCAGTCTCAGAATCGATGCCGAGATGCTGGTGCAAGAACTGGATAACATCGGCTCTACCCTCGCAGACTTTAATGGCGAGTTCAGGGTCAAGGACCCGGTAGAGGTTGCTACTGCCGCACCGCCGTACTATCTGATAGGCGCGCTCGTCGTAGTCGCTGCGAAAATCGATGGTCACGCTCGCCATCTGCTGGCCTTCGCGAACAAAAGAGGTTAGCTTGCCGGGCCGATGGTTGAATAGCGCAAAGCCGATGGCTTCGAGGATCGTTGTCTTGCCTGACCCATTGGAGCCGATGATCGCGTTCGTGCCGGGGCTGAATCCCACTTTTGCCCGTGTGTAGCTCTTGACATTTTCCAGGGTCAACGAATGAATCAACATTGCACCGCTTCTCCCTGCAAAACTCTCTCCTCACCGCGCGTCAACTCCTCCAATATCGCATCGGCAGGGGCGCCACTTACGGCCAACTGTTTGATCTCGAGGACCAGTTCGGTCCATTCATCGCTGCGAGCGCGGAAGCGGCTGTCCCGTTCGAGGAGACCAGTTATGATCTGCCGCTCCAGCGCCTGCCGGCTGAACTGCTGATCGGCCCCAACTTCGAACTCGGCAGCTCGTGTGTCATTCCGCACGATGCGGTGCAGCGGCTGGTACAGATCTTCGATCATCTGCGCAAAGGGAGCCAACGTGAGCGCGCTGCGATCGAAGGGAAGCACGCCAGTAAGCCGCAACTCGACCACCGGCTCTCTGCCCCTGAACTGACGGCGGCGGCGTTCTACAAAGCGTCGACACTGATTGACTAGCTCGACCGGCGTGTCGCAGGCGTCGACCTTGAAGAAGAGGCGTACAAATGCTCGCCGGGAGTTGGAGTGCAGGACCGGGCGGTGCTTTGGCTCTGCTTCCGTATCCACCTCCACAAGGTAGTAACCTCGTTTCGGCCAGGCCGCTTCGGTCACGGAGTTGGTTTCTGGGCTGCCGGGATTGTAGATCCAGTTGTCGAACGCATAGGACTTGTGGATGTGGCCCAGCGCTAGATAGTCCACGTGGCGGCGCAGAGGGGCAATCTCCCGGTGGCTAACGCCGCCGCCCTGATGATCGAGAACTCCCTCGACACCGGCGTGCGCCACGAAGATAGTGTACTCGATTCCCTGTTTGTCCACCGACGCCAGAGCGCTGGCCACTCGTCGTACGACACGGGCCGTGGAACTACCGTAATAACGCATGCCGTAAACGCGCAGTCCCGGAACAGGTTCTACAAAGGCCCCGCGGCAATTCTCGCAGGGCGCGAGCGTGACCCGCTCGCCGTCAAGTTGAGGGTTTAGCAGCGTCAGCAATTCCCGATCGGCCAGAAAGCGCACCCAACCAATGTTGTCGCGGTAGTAGGCCAGTTCATGGTTGCCTTCCACCGCCAGGCAGGGAATACCGGCTTTCCTCAGCCGTTCCAGCCCGATGATGGCATGGTCGAGGGTGACAGGACTGATGGCGCGTTTTTCAAAGAGGTCACCGGCCAGCAGAACGAAATCGACTTTGCGGTCGATGGCCGCCCTGATGATGTCGAGATAGGCGCGAGTGAAGTCGTTCTGGCGCTCTCGGCTGTTGTACTGACGATAGCCGAGATGGCAGTCGGCCATGTGGAGAAACGTGGCGCGCATGGTAGGCCCCGGTGTTAATCTGAATTGTGATGAGAAGAGGCGATGGGCAACAGTACACGCGCCCCGCGTGTACTGTTGTCAATCTTTGTCGTCGCTCTTAGCGGAGATAAACAGGCTAAGAAAAAAACTGACGATGCTGATGACGAGGGCGCCCGAGAAGGCGGCGCCAAAACCGTCTACCCGAAAGTCGACGTTAAGCACTCCGGCCAGCAACCCTGTCAGAAGCAGCATCAGGGCGTTGACCACAAAAGTGAACAGACCTAGCGTGACCAGATAGACCGGGCAGGTCGCAACCTTGACAAAGGGCTTTAAGATGGCGTTGACAGCGCCAAAGATCAAGGTGACGGCCAGCAGGCTGCCGAAATCCACATCGCCGCCCGCGCCAAACGAAATGCCGTCGATCATTGTTGACGCCGCGTACAGGGCGATGGCGTTCCCGACCAGCCGTAAGAGAAGCTTCATCAGAGGTTACAAGCGCAAACGCATCGTGTATAAAGTGCTGCGCACTGAAAAGCCATGATCCAGCAGCGTCTGCGCCGCGACCTCGTCCTGTGTACTGACAGTCGCCCGCAGCGGCCAGCGCGGAGACTCTTGCAGCAGCGCCAGTGCGCACTGAATCAAGGGTTGGGCATATCGGTCCTGGGCATCGGGCCGCAGCCAGAGACGGACATGGTGTTCTCCCTGCCAACATCGGGCCGTGACCTGGATCGCCCCTTCAAAGCGGCTGTTATAGTCGCGGATGGCGTAGCGGTAGATTCGCTGCCGGCCGACGAGTCTGTTCACCAGCTCCCCAATGCGCTTTTCGAGCGGAATTCGGAAGTCGTCTCGCCGTACCGCCCGCCACCACTGGAATTCGGCGCTGGGTCGGCTGGTGGCCAAATCATACAGCAGATTGCTGTCGGATGGAGAGAACGGCTGCAGATTGGACAGAACCGGCCTTGTGATCGACTTCGGCGCGCCCGGCGCGTACAGCTCGGAGGTCCCTCCCATGTTCTCAAAACGAAGCCGTTCATAAAGGCCGCGGGCAATCTCGTTTTCCCCGCGCACTTGCAGCACAGCCCAAGACCCACCCATATCGCGGATGTAATCCAGGGCATGCTCCATGAGGGCCCGGCTGATCCCGCGTCCGCGCCAAGCCGGCGAGACCGCTACATTGGCGATCTGCCAGCGCCCGCTGCCACTCGCAGCGCGCTGCACCGTTACATTGCCTACCACCCGCTTGTTCTCCACCCAGACGAATCCGTTGAATACATTTCGGAACTCGCCGGTACTGCGGTAGAGAATGCCTACCAGCCCGCTCATATAACTGAGAAGTCGTAGTTCGCGCAGCGCAGCCTCGCCCTGTTCGTCCAGTTCTTCCGCGAAAGCCTCCGCAATCAGTCTGGATACGGCGCGCAGATCACGCCCGACGTCAAAGGGGCGGATGCCGTGTAAGGGATCTTGCCGGCGGCCGGCGGCAGCGGAACGAGTTAGGGCAACCATTTAGAAGTGGTAGGAAAGCGTCCAGCTATTCACTGCGCAACCCGCACGAGCGCTGGGCGCAGGATCCGATCCTGGATACTGTAGCCGGTGCGTAATGTCTGGATGATATGCCCGCTGGGGACATCTTCGCTCGGCTCATTCGAGATGGCTTCATGCTGATTGGGGTCGAATTCACCACTCTTGTCCAGCGGTTCAACCTCTGAATTGGCGAGAATGTCCAAAAGCTTCTGCTGGATCTGCTCGAATCCCTGCAGCCAGGCCTGATTCTCTCCCGGCACTGCTTCGGGCACATTCTGAAAGGCCAGATCGAGGTCATCGAGAACAGGCAGCAACTGACGCATCATACTTTCCGTCTCCCGTTTGATGCGCTCCTCGTTCTGGCGTTCTCGGCGTTTGCCGGCGTTCTCATATTCGGCCACGGTACGCTGCATCTTGTCGAGATGGCTGGCGGCCTGGTCTTGCGCCTCGGCCAGCTCCGCTTGCAGCCGAGTGATCGCCTCTTCCGGTGCCTCGTCCTTTTCTTCAGCCTCTTCTACTTCGGAATCATCGCGCGCGTCAGGCTCCTCTGCTTCCAGAACAGCCTCCTCAGGCAGTTGTCCGTTTTCTGGTTCTACCGTCGTGTCTTCCCGTTCTTCCTGTTGACTCATTTATGATCCTGTTACTCAAACATGCTGACTAGTGGTTTTGGCCGTATAGCTGATGCATCATTTCGTTCAGGAGTGTGGCAACGTAGCGCACAGCCCCGATTGTACGGCCGTATGGCATTCGCATCGGGCCGACTACGCCCAGCAGGCCGCTGACCCGGTCCGGTACTCCATAGCGGCTCAGGACAAGGCTTATGTCCTGCATGTCGCCGAATCGGCCCTCGCCGGCAATCATTACCTGTACGTCGCTTAACTCCATGATATCATCGTAAATCTCGTGCAGCAGCGTGCGTTGCTCAAATACCTGCACGATCCGGCGCACCTGCGGCCCGTCGGCAAATTCAGGCTCGGCCAACACCTCGGCCAACCCATGTCGATAAACGCGTTCCGTGATCTGCTCCTCCGACTGCAGCAAGGTCTTCAGCACAAGCTCGCCCACCTCGCGCGTGAAGCCCGTGAACTCCTCCAGTTTTTCCGGCAGATCGGCAGCGGTGGCGCCAGAAATCTCAACATTGAGCTGGTTGCTCGCGCGGCTCAGTTCCTCCTGAAAAATTGGCTGTTCCAGGGTAATCAGTTGCTGTTTCAGCGTGCCTGTGGCCAGCACCAGCACCAGCAACACGGCCATATCCTGAATGCCAATCAACTCCAGATGTTTGACCCTGCTGGTGATCGAGCGCGGGGAGGTTGCCAGCGCCGCGCCCGTGGAGGCTTTGGCCAAGACCGCTGTGCTGAGTCGAAGCCACTGGTCGATTTCCTGCCGGGCTTGATGGAACTGATGGCGGATCATGTGCCGCTCTTGGGAGGGAAGATCGGTGTGGGCCATGAGATTGGCCACAAAGTAGCGGTAGCCGCCATCCGTGGGAATGCGGCCGGCACTGGTGTGAGGGTGGGTCAGCAGACCAGCTTTTTCCAGCGCAGCCAAATCATTGCGGATCGTAGCCGCACTGACGCCCAGATCATATTTCTGCGCGATCGACTGGCTGCCCACCGGCTGGGCATTCTCCACATACTCGTGGATGACGATACGCAGTACCTGTTTGCGGCGCTGGCTCAGTTGCAGTTCTGTCATCGATTACAGGCAGAAAGGACTGTCGCCTGTCTGCCCTCCGTCTAGTGCGCTGTAAATGCAGTCAATTGAGGGCGATTCGAACTGTCGGACAGTTGGCGACAATCAGACGTCTGAGATTAACCTTTATCACTCTCGTGATGGGAGTGCTAAGTGAACAAAAAGTGTAACAAATCGGGTAGGAGGTTGTCAAAAAATCTGGGTTGGTTCAGTAAGCGTTCTTGTTTGTCCCCAGCAGCCACTGGCCCAGTGTGCGAATGATAATCTTGATGTCCAGGGCCAGGGACCAGTTTTCTATGTACCAGAGGTCGTACTTTGTGCGCTCCTCAATCGAGGTGTCGCCCCGCAGCCCGTTGACCGCGGCCCAACCGGTCATGCCGGCCTTTTCGCGGTGGCGGTCCATATAGCGTGGGATCATCTCTCGAAACTGCTCTACGTAGACGGGGCGTTCCGGGCGCGGCCCGACCAAGCTCATTTCGCCGAAGAGAACATTGATTAGATTGGGCAGCTCGTCGATATTGGCACGACGAATGAACGCACCCAGTTTGGTGCGCCGGGGATCGTTCTCAACCGTCCAGCCCGGCCCCGATCTTTCTGCGTCTTCGCGCATTGAGCGAAACTTCAGTATCTTGAACGATTTGGCATCCAACCCCATCCGCTCATGTGTGTAGAAGACCGGCCCGGGGCTGTCCAGCTTGATCAGGAGCGCCACCAGCATGAGGAATGGGCTGAGAAACACCAGGCCGATGGCGCTGCCCACCAGATCCATCCCCCGTTTGAGTGTCAGCTTCCAACCCTGGAGCGCGACGTCGCGGATCGTGAGCAAGGGCAGCCCGCCAAGGTAACCGATCGTCACCTCGCTGGCCATTATTCCGAAGGCATCCGGCAGCACGCGGATGCCGACCTTTTCGCGCTCACACAGGCTGATGATGCCGATCAATTCCTGATGCGTATTTTCCGGCAGAGCGATGATCACTTCGTCGACAGCGAATTCGTCTATGATTCTGGGGATGTCGGCGACGGAGCCCAGAATCGGCACATTGAGAACGGAACGCGTGCTGCTGTTATCTACAACTCCAATCACCTGAAAGCCCAGTTTGGGGTTGGCCTGCACTCTTTGCAAAATCATGCGGCCGGAGTCGCCGCCGCCGATGAGCAGGACCCGGTCGCCGCCAACACCTTTGGCCTGTGCATTCCATTGTATCTGCGCATGCAAAGTCCGGCCGATTGTCAGCATGACGATATTGAGCAGCCAGGCATAGCCCAGGAATGTGCGGTGATAGACAAAATCCCGCAGAAAAAGGCTCACCAGCGCGACGGTCAGGAGCGTGCACAGAGTCGTTAGTCTCGCGGTGCGGAAGATTTCGTCCAGATGACCGAGCGGCCGGCGGCGCTGGTACATGCCCCGCGAAAAGAAGATCGACAGCAGCAACAGCGACTGTGCCAGCGGCAAAGGCAGGAATTCCAGGAACGGGCCGACAATGATATCCGGCTGTAGTTCCATCAGCCGCGGTGTCAGGTTCATCTCGGTGAGCCGATGGGCCAGAAAGAACGCCAGCCATGTACTCCCCAAATCCACAATTACCAGAGAGAGCGCAAACAGGAGCTGGGCGCGTTTGGGCACGCCCGGGCGCTGGGCGCGCAGGGCCGAGTATCTGCCGTTGGGACTGGAGGAAATGTCCTGCTCTGTCGCAGCTGCATCTGTCGCAGCCGCCGATGGCCGCGACCCTGTTGCAGGCTCCTCAAGCTCTGATGTCGGCTGAGCTGGTGACTTCCACATCGTCCGAATCGCGTAAACCCTGGAGTGGACGGCTATTCGCTATCCACAGTCAATCTGATGAAACTCCGTTAAACCCGTTCCTGTCGTAGTTTCCACAATCGGATGGCTATGTCTACGCCACCGATCAGAGCGATACTGAGCAAGATCAGTTTGTCCAGCGCCCATGAACTGTTGGCCCGGTAGTGGTTACGATAAAAGATCCACATTGCCTCATAAAAGGCCCGACGGGCTTTGCGGCTTTTTCGGCTGGCGGCCTCTTTGACATGCGTGATTTCGACCTTGCCGTTGTACCAGACATCCCAACCCGCAGTCTTGATGCGCTTTGCCCAGTCAAGATCCTCGCCGTACATGAAGTAAGCTTCGTCCAACAGGCCGACCTGCTGAATCGCCTGTGTACGCACCTGCATATACGCGCCCACAACCGAATCCACCGGATGTACCGCGTCTTCAGGCAGGTAGCTCAGATTATACGCGTTGAAACGGCTGCTATGCGGAAAGAGCCGGCTCAGGCGGGTCATGCGGCAGAAGCTAACCCAAGGCGTGGGAAAGCTGCGGCGGCAGGCCAGATCCAGTGTTCCGTCCGGCCGTCGCACTCGTGGACCGGCTACTCCAACATTGGGCCGCTCGTCCATAAATTGGATCATCTCGCTCAGAGCGTTTGCCGGCAGCACAGTGTCATTGTTGAGAAGGAGGATATAGCGCGGAACCGGCCTGTTGCCTGCCGCTTGGTGGTCAGGCAGGCCGAGTTGGCGCAGGGCCAGGTTGTTGCCCGCGCTGAAGCCGAGATTGGTTTCGGAAACGATCAGACCGGCCTGAGGAAATCGGTCGCTTGTCATCGCGGCGCTGTCGTCACTGCTGCCGTTGTCTACAACACAGACGGTGTAGGAGAAGCTGCCGGCGGAACCGAACACTGATTTCAGACAGTTGCTAAGGAGGGCGCTGCCGTTGTAGTTGACGATGATAATCGCGAGGTCCGGTCCCTCTGCAGGCGGGACAGACCCGGGCAGCTTCCCGCCCGTTGGCAGCGTCAATGGCAACCCAATGTTCTCGATCCATTCAGACCAGACGATATGGCGAGGAGGCTGCATTGTCTGCATTGCTTTTCACCCGTTGCTCAGTTGTCCAATCGGCTGGACAAGACCACGGGCGGCAAATGAAATTGAGTAAAAAACTGTGATCAGTGCGATCGGAAGAAGGGGATGATTAACGACCGTGCAGCGCAGGACAGTTAATCACGGCAATCAGACAGATTACAAAAATCACAGTTGGAACTGTCTGCTGTATACGGGCTTGATTCTAGCATGGCATTTCACTTTCGCCAAAGCGATTGTCTGAGCCGTGTGCGTCTCAGCGTTGGCGAAGATCGATCTAGGGTAACGTTCTCGTTCGCGGCTGCATAAAGGCTCTGGGCGCATGGCAGGGCAGAAATCGGGCAGTGGTCTGAAGATGTGTATGCTCGCTTCTTCCCTGTCTTTTGGTCTGCGAGGCGGTGCCACACAGGACGTTTCTCTAGCGCTAATCAGATGGATGAATTCGCATCCGCCCCAGGACAGTCTCTGGCTCCCATATGCCCACTTCGACAGTCGGCACCGACGTCGCCAAATCGTAGACGACCAACCGTAACTCGTACTCACCGGCTATTACTTCATCTGGAATTTCAAGTTGGTAAAGAAGGTCCACCAGTTCATGCGCCGACCAGAATCTCGTAGTAGACGCATAGTTCGTGGCCTTCCGCAGGACATGATCCGTCTGGGATATCCTTGCGCCATCGACATTGTACAGGCGTAAGGATATCGAATAGTCCACCGCCAATTCCGAAGAGAGCTCCCATTGCATTCCGACCATCAGAGATCGATCCTGTCCTTCGTCGAGCAACTGCCGTCCCGGTAATATTGACTTGCTGGAGTCCAAGACGAGCCCCTTCAGATTGATGCCTCCATCATACATGATTGGCCGAGGCAAGTCGTCATAGAGCGTCCAAGGATGATCATAAGAAACATCCACGTAGTTATTGACATAGACGCCCTCGAAGTCTTCTCTGCTAACATAGGTCCCGTATTTGCCCAGAAGAATGGAAAGAAAGTCGGCATGATAGCTTCCAGCCCACGTATATGAATCAATCCAGTCTACAACCTTCACAGTCGACACCTGCCCTATCCCCGCCAGTCCCTCTTCAGTCTGATCCTCGAGTTCCGGCACGTATGGCCAGAACATCCTTGCTGGCGTTTCCCCTTGATACAGGTACTCGAAACCGTGATGCACATGGGGGATAAAGTATGCTGTATCTACTTCTGGAAGCCGCGCGTTCAGCCTCTGGGCAAAGCGTGGCCAGACCACATCATAGCTGAAATAGTGATCGGCCATCCGTTGTCCGAAATAAGCTTGATAGTTGACAGCGCCCTGAACCACAATGGCGAGGCTGATCACACTGCCACACACCAATGGCCAACGGTTCGCTCCCAACGGCATGCGAGAGGCTGACCACTGGAACATCTCCCACATCCCACTGGCCACCAGCAGATAGATTGCAGGCACTGCGCCGACCATGCGCATCGTGCTTCCCCCTTCGGCAAGAAATGCCGGCAGAAGCAGCAGCCCAACCCAGAGAAGTAGCAGACGATACGCCGGCCTGCGTTTCCACTGCCACACGGCCGCCCCCACGCCCAACCAGAAGAAAAACGCTTCCCACATATTCAGCGTGACGGCATGCTCAAAAGGAGAACAGCAGCTCGCCATAACGCGAAAACTCAACGCCGACAGATGCTCCCACACATTGGCTGCCAGGTTCCCCACCTGAGCCGCCATTGAAGCATCCTGACCATCTCGGAAGATAAAGAGCGATTGGATGCGGCTATTGAGAAAGACCTCAGGATTTCGAATATAATGGTAGAGGATCGGTGCAGCGACCAGCCCCGCCACGCCGGTGAAAATGGCTGCCCCCGGCAGTTCATCCCGTATCCTCGCCCAGGTCAACGAGCGAATTGGCAGCAGAAAACTTATCCCGAAGAAGAGGAACAGAAACGGTGTGAAACGCGCGGGAGAATAGGTGTAAGGCAGCAAGCCCGCGCACACGCCAGCCAGCACGATTCCCCACCAACGCCGCCGCGTCCATCCCCACCACAACAAGGCCAGGCACAAAGCAAGAAACAGTGGAAGAAAGCTGCTTCTATATGAAGTGCGGCCCAGAATCGTCTGGCCCAGCGATATCGCCAGCAGACCGGACGCAACGCCCCCGACCACCAAGCCGCGCCACCGTTTCTTCCGCCCGCTTTCGTCCCATCCGAACAGCAATTGCCCCAACCAGAAGATCACAAAGACCGTGCTCACGCTGGCCAAGGCCGTGGGTAAACGAAGAGCCAGCGGCGTGCGCCCCAGAAGATTTATCGACAGCGCCATCGCATAGATGCCCAGCCCTTCACGGTCACCAAATACTAGTGCGTGCCTTCCCTGCAACACCTCGAGGGCGCGCAACCCATCATACCCTTCATCGGACGCGATCCCCGGCGCGAGCTCGTGTAAGCGGTACAGCCGCAGATACAGTGCGGCGGCTAACAGCGCCATTAGGATCAGCAACGTCGCCAATCTTGTCCGACTTGTCCAGTTCGGGATCATGTCTGCCTGATGGTTTCGCTAGTCAAGGGATGCGGCGGGAATAAATATGGTTGAAAATGTCGATGTGCGTGGTTTGCGTCAACGCAACTCATACTGCGGTGGGAGCTGTTCAATATGTGTGGTCCTTGCGATACAATGCTTGAAGCAAAGGGTGACGTCGGACCCGCCAATTTCCATACTCCACCAACTGCCCAGCCCGCCGGTGGGTGGCGTCCCCCACAGGCTTAGCAGGCTAGCGGCCGCGCCACTGGAAAACTGCACCTGGATGCTATTGACCGTGGGCATCGGTCTGTCTGCCTCTGCGCAGAAGTGTGCATCTCCAATTCGTTACGTAATCTGCTGACCTATTCTTAAGTTCGCGACTGCCTTGGTGGCGGACGAACTGCAATCTGCATACGTGACTGGGAAGATTGACACTTTACGCTCCTGACAGTGCAGAACAGTATTTTATCATAATATGTTGAAGTTAGTCATGCCAAACCGTAATTCTTCTACTATGCATTCCCGATTCTGGGTACGAATGGCCATATCTGGCAAAAAAGCAACGGCAGCTGCCATGGTCAAACTGGTTAACTTCTGAACCAGGGGGAGAGTGCAAGTGAATAGAGGTAAAGCGAACGGCAAACTACTACGACCCTCAGCAGTTCGCAGCAAGTGGAATGCGGAACAGCGTAATCGGGAGTACCTGCTGAGTGCACAGCGGTCTGTCTGCTTGGCAAACGTGTTCTGCAGTGTGTGAATGGGAGACAAACCTTCATATGGAGCAGGAGGTAGCGCTATCCCGTGAGGGGCGAATGGTACGGCGTAACGCAATTTCCAGGACGCGGTCTGGCCTCAATTCCGGCAAAAGGAGTGCGTCGGCAGCGGCCGCCAGCGACGGAGGCGAAAGAGTCTTTCCGTCACTGCTCACTCCTTGCCCTTCGCTTTTTGGCAGAGCACCTTGGGGAACAAGCCCGATCAGTTCGCTGCGATCGAGCGCGATGCCATGGCTGGCTGCCTCCTTGCGGATGGCATCTACAGCCGCCTGCGGAGATGTGGCGCGGTAGTCGACCAGATTCATGCTGACCTGGGCCTGTCCATCGACCATGAGGCCTAAGGCTCTGACCGCCGGCAGACCACCGCCGCGCTCGCGAATCTGGCGGGCGATCGCTCTGGCCACAGTTACGTCGGCCGTGCGCAGGAAGACGTTGAAGGCGATCAGAATCGGCCTGGCCCCGACGATGACCGCGCCCGCCGGACCGACCCTGGCCGGGCCGAAGTCCGGCAGGCGCCGCGGCAGGTGGATCTCCCGTAGCAGAGCTTCATATTCCCCGCGCCGGACGTCCGCCAGATTACGGCGTTCCGGCCGGGTGGCCGCCGCGCCATAGAGGTAGACGGGCACATTCAGTTCATCGCCGATGCGGCGACCCAACCTGTGGGCGAGGAGAACGCAGTCGGCGAGTAGCGTGTTGTGAAGCGGCACCAGGGGGACCACATCCGCGGCGCCCAGTCGTGGATGGACGCCCCGATGCCGCCGTACGTCAATGCGCGAAACAGCCGCCTCAACTGCTTTGAACAGCCCCTGCAGAACCGGTTCCGGCGAACCGGCGACTGTGAGAACCGTACGGTTGTGGTGAACATCGCTGCTGCGGTCGAGAAGCAGCGCGCCGGATGTTTGGACTGCTGCCGCCAGTTCATCGACGACAGTGGTGCGGCGGCCCTCGGAAAAGTTGGGTACCGCTTCGATGAGTGGGCTGGTGTCGGAGTTCTGATTCATGTGATGAAGGGTTGGGCTGTGACTACGGTGAACGCATAGTTGAGCACGTTCTACATTCGTATCTGTCCCGGTCGCCCGTCCATGCCACTGAATGGACAAAAACTGGACTGGTAACTACTAAGCCGCAACTGAATCGCAAACCTGTACGAGGGGAGCAAAGTTGTTCCTTCTCTCCTCATGATTGTCATATGGGCGGTCGGGCCTTCGGCCCTCCCTTGTGCAGGGGCTGCGCCCCCGCAACGCCCCCCTCTGGCTACCCACCGTGCTGGTTCTTTCCCACCATCGTGGCATACAGACAGTGCGCCTCAACCAACTTGGCGGTTGCCAACCGAATACGCCATCACAAAGCCCGAATGGCGGCGAAGATGAACAACGTGTCAAGACACACACTGTATGCGGCTTAGTAGTTACCTGGACTGTATTTAGCTCGTCCGTCCCAGAAGCCACTTCACAAGCAAGAGAATGGCGAAGGCGGTCGCCATGAGCACAACGGACAGGGCCAGTGCAACGTCGAGATCCAATTCAAAGCCGATATAAATGGCGAGGGGCATCGTCTGTGTACGCCCTGGATAGTTGCCGGCGAAAAGAATCGTGGCGCCGAAATCACCGAGGGCCCTTGCCCACGTCATCACCAGTCCGCCCAGCAACGAAGCGCGGGCGAGGGGGACCGTCACAAAGCGGAAAATCTGCCGGCTGTCGGCCCCGTCCAATGCGGCGGCTTCTTCCAACTCGGCTGCACTGCGGCTGAGACCGCCGATTGCCGCACGAATGTAGTATGGGGAGGCCACGAAAAGCTGGGCGAAAATGACAGCCAGCGAAGTGAAAGCGATCTCGATTCCGGCCACTGACAATCCCTGCCCCAGCATCCCTCGCCGGCCAAAGGCCATCAGCAGGGCGAGACCGGCGACCGCGGGCGGCAGCACTGTGGGCAGATCGATAAGTGTGTCCAGCGCTCGGCGTCCTCGAAAGTGCCGCCTGGTCATCAGCAGCGCCAGAGGTGTTCCCAAAAGAACCGTCAGCAGCGTTGCCGTTGCCGATGTCCACAAGCTGAGGGCGATGGCCCGCCGCGCGGCCGGCTGGGCCAGATGTGCGCTGATGTCGGTCAACTCTGTGCGCCAGATCAGCGCCAGCAGAGGAAGAGTCAGGAACAGGATCATGGGCACGGCTGACCAGAAGAGAGCGATGCCCGGTCGCGGCAGGCGTCCGGATGAACGCTGGTCGCCGCGCGCCCGATCAACAGGAATGCGCATCGTCTCTGCTGCTTCACTCGTTCGCATGGTCTGATGCCTCTGCGGACAAAATATCTGGGGCGTCCCCTATCCCCCTGGCCCGGCATTCAGTCGAAAAGCCGTGCGATTCCAACACCGCGCTCCCTTCTTCAGAAAACAAAAAAGTGACGAACGTCGCAGCCTGCTCCGGCTGTGTGCTGTCCCGAACCAGGGCGATAGGATAGGCTGCAGAGACGTTGAGATGGGCCGGTATCTCCACGCCTTGCAAATCTGTGACCCCTACAAGGTCACTGGCGTAGACAATGCCGGCATCGGCTTCGCCCAACTGCAGTTTGCTGAGTATACCGCGCACATTCTGCTCTTCCGATACGATGTTGGCTTCGAATCCGGCGCGAAAAGCGGGGCCAAGGCGCTCGTCCTGCTCGGCTTTGGCCAGAAACTGACGCGTGTACAGCCCAATCGGCACTGCTTCGGCGCCCACGATAATCTTCTGCCCGGGCTGGGCCAACTTCAGCAGCGATTCGATCCCGGGCGAGGCGTCTGCGCTCGCAGACAATGTACCGACTGTACCCGCAGCGGGCTGGCCGTAGCCGATCATCAACCGATTGCAGGCGAATGTCTTCACGCTCGTCTGCTCAATTCGCCCGGCATCGATAGCCGCCTCCATTTGCCTTTCGTTGGCGGAGGCGAAGATGTCGGCCCGCGCCCCCTCGCGCAGTTGACCGGCCAGATGCTGGGAACCGGCAAAGTTGAAAACAACGTTACCAGTATGACCGCTACGGCTGAACGCCAGGGACGCTTGTTGGAAGACATCGGTGAGGGATGCGGCTGCGAAGATCGTGACTACCGCTGTTTCGGATGTTGGCGCCCTGTCGGCAATTGGCCCGCGGCAGCCGGCCAGTAGCAGGTTGCCCAGCAACAGAAATGCCGCTGCCTTGAGCATGCAGGCACGCGGCAACCTCCAACTCTGCGCAAGCGTATCCCTCTGCAAGACGCTCTTCCTTCTCCTCCGAACCGCCGTGTTGGAGACAAGCGAACAGGATACGCTGAACGCCGCCGGAACCCGTCTGAGTGCAGTTACTGCCGAACGCAGACACAAAGATGACACGAATTTGACGATAGCAGTGACCCGTAGCCGTGTCAAATTCTGACAGTTTCCACGCCGCCGGCCGCCGGCGGGACAGGACCAGCGCGCACTCTGTTCAGGGACACGGCCCCGAGGGGTCTCAATCTGAATGTCGCCAACTGTCCGGCGTTCTATATCTGTTTAAGTCAGTATGGTATGATCAACGGTTAGTGGCAGTAGCGCACCAAAATGGTGGCGTATTGGCAAACCGAATGGCAACAGGGCCAACCTTTCCAGGCCGCCGTAACTACTAAGCCGTATACAGTGCCTGTCTTGCCCAGCCCTCTATCCCTGCCGCCATTCAGGCTATCTGATTGCGTATTCGATTGGCGGCAGCCACGTTGGTGGGGCAGCACTGCTGGAATGCGCAGACACGGTCGGAACTGCAGTTTTTAGTAGTCAGTTTTGAGTTTTCAGTGGAACACCAGTCGTCAGGGGAACAGCGGAGATTAGCGGTCGATGGTCGGTGGGTTGAGGCGGCAAGTGGGGGAGGAGACACTGTTGGCTAGACACGCTGCTGGAGCCGCACGGCTGGAATGAGCACACAAGGTCGATGAGGGATGGTTTTGTAGGGGGGCGTTGCGGGGGCGCAGCCCCTGCACAAGGGAGGGCCGAAGGCCCGACCGCCCATAAAAGAGCAGAGAGTTGAGAGAGTGCCTTTGCTCGCCTCATTCAGGATCGCGAGTAAGTTATGGCTGAGTAGTTTCAGGCCGCCTATGCCAACAGGTTGACAGGGGGAGCAGTGACAGAACAAGTAGTGGACTGGAATGAATTCGTCAGCAGCCATCCGGCCGGCCATATCTTGCAGACGAAGGATTGGGCAACGTTGAAATGCCGCTTCGGTTGGCAGGCCAGACGCGTTCTGCTGCCGGCCTCCGAAGCCGACGGCGCGGCCAGGGCCGGGGCGCTGATCCTCTTTCGCAGAAGCATGGGCCAGGTTCTGGCTTACGTCCCCAGAGGCCCGCTTGTGGACTGGTCCAACGCAACGCAGACCGAGGCCGTCGTGGCGCGCATGTGCGCTCATGCCCGGCAAGAGGGGGCGTTCGCATTGAAGATCGAGCCCGACTTGCTGGACACGGCTGCCAACCGGCAACTGCTTCGGGCGGCCGGCTTCCACCCCAGCCCCCAGACAATTCAGCCTCGCAGCACCGTTGTCGTCGATCTGCAGCCCGACGTCGATACGATCCTGGCGCAGATGAAGAGCAAATGGCGATACAACATCCGGCTGGCGGCGCGCAAGGGCGTTTGCGTGCGGGAGCTTGAGATCCATGAGCTGCCCCAGTTTCAGCAGCTGATGGAAGAGACCGGTACAAGAGACGGTTTCTCCGTACACAGCGCCGCCTATTACCGGGATGCCTACGAGCTGCTCGCGTCCCGTTGGGGGGCCTTCCTGCTTGCTTCCTATGAGGACGAACCGTTGGCCAGCATCGCCGTGTTTGCCGTTGGTTCGACCGCCTGCTACCTGTGGGGAGCCAGCAACAGCCGCCATCGCAACCTGATGCCCAATCACGCACTCCAATGGGAGGCCATGCGTTGGGCCAAGCAACGCGGCTGCACACGGTACGATCTCTGGGGCATTCCCGATGAGATCGGCGCCATCGCCACCGGCCTCTGGGCTGAAGGGCGTAGGGTTGTTTCCGCCGAGAAGGCGCCCGTGGACGTGAATGCGCTGCCGGCGGGGGATCTTTGGGGCGTTTTCCGTTTCAAGCAGGGCTTCGGCGGCGCGGTGGAGCGCACGGTCGGCGCCTGGGACCTGCCCTTGCGGCGACCGGTCTATGGTCTCTATCGGGGTGCCCTGGTGGCCAAAGAGCAGGCCGCCAACAGCAAGCACAGAGTGAAGCGCAAAGAGGAGCAAGCGAAGACATCCTTCCCTTCTTCCATTGAGGTGAATCTGGAGCCGGTGGTGACGGCCGCCGCATGGGAAGAGCTGTCGACGCAGCTGCCGCCTGAAAGCAGTCACGTGCTGCAGAGCTGGGCATGGGGCGCCGTCAAGGCCGGCAGCGGCTGGCGGGCCGAGCGTTGGCGCGTGCAGCGGGCCGGCCGGCTCCTGGGGGCTTTTCAGTGGCTGTGGCGGCAGCCGACAGCGGCGCTGCCTCTGCGCGTGGCTTACGTGCCCAAGGGCCCCCTGCTCGATTGGTCCGATGACGAAGCCACCGCGCTGGTGTTGGCGCAGATCGAAGAGCTGTGCCGGCGGCGGGGTTGCCTGCAGGTGAAAATCGATCCCGATGTCGGCGAAGAGAGTGCGGAAGGGAAGCGCCTGAAGCAACTGCTGGCCCAGCGCAACTGGCGGTTCAGTCCGGAGCAGATTCAGTTCAAGAATACTGGATTCACCGACATTACCCAGCCGGATGAGCAGCTGCTGGCCTCGTTCAAGAGCAAATGGCGCTATAACATCCGGCTGGCCGAGCGGCGAGAAATAACCATCCGCTGCGGCAGTGCCGCCGATCTGCCCGCCTTCTATCGACTCTACCAGGAGACGAGCGCCCGCGATGGTTTCCTGATCCGCCCGTTCGCCTACTACGATGCCCTGTGGCGCATGTTTCTGGAGACGCAGGTGGTCGAGGACTCGCGCACCGGGGGGGCGCTGCTGTTAGCCGAGCATCCGCAGGAATTACAGCCCGTAGCGGGACTATTCCTGCTCCGCCACGGTCGCCAGACCATTTATTTCAACGGGGCCAGCAGTGCGCGGCGAAGACGCGACATGCCCAACTATCTGTTGCAGTGGCGGGCTTTGCAGTGGGCCAGGTCCCAGGGCTGCACAGTCTATGATTGGTGGGGCGCGCCGTCCAATCCGGACGACCCGAGCGATCCACTCCAGGGGGTATGGCGTTTCAAAGAGGGTTTTGCCGCCCGCATGGCCGTGCATACCGGGGCGTGGGACTGGTCGCCCAGCCCGCTGCTGTGGCACGGCTACCACTGGGGAAAGTCTCAGCTGTTGGAGTTGATGCGTGGTCGGGGCCGCTAGCGGTTGACCGCCCGTGAGCAGTCATCCACCGGCAACTGGCCTATCCGGACAGGACGGTATCGTCGGGGATGGCGATTGGCGTGTCCGAATCATTTGACAGGCTGACGTCGCCTTCGATCGTGACCGAGGCGCCGAAAGTGTAGGGGCCTGTCACGGCAAAGCGTCGGCAGCGGAGCAGGGAAGGCGGTCCATGCGGATAGCGTTCCTGAATCTGTTCGATGAACTGGTAGAAACGGTCATCCAGTTCGACAAGAGGCGCGCCTGCAGGGAAGGGACCGGTGCCCCGTCGCGGGTCCAGACCAATGCACTGCTGCTGGTCCAGCCGGTAGGCATCTGAACGTAGCGCAAGCAGGTCATTGCATCGTTTGACCGGCAGAAAGCGGTCGCGCGGCACCTGAATCGCCTGCGCGCCGTCGAATGCCGAAATCGCCAGGCCGACCGCGGTTTCCAGTTGGAAGACCGGCGGCGAGTCGGGGCGCGAAGGGTCTACCAATCTGTTGTTGACGATCATCGCCAGATCCAGGAAACCGTCTCGTTCATTCAGCAATTTCTGCAGAGAGGGCAGATGAATCCACAGGTTGTTGGTATTGAACAGCCTGTAACGGTCGATGTCCTGGAACTGCGCCACCTCCTCTGGCGGACACTGCGCAATCTCGCGCAGCAGCAGCCTCCCATCGGGACCTTGGGCGAGGTGCCCCCCCTTGCGGTCGGCCGCGGTGCGGGCCGTCACTTCCATCAGAAAAGGCAGTTTGCGCCCCGCGAAAAAGCCCAGAATGTCGGTGTCAACGGTTGCGCCCAGGTTGTCGGCGTTGCTGACAAACATGTATTCGTAACCCAGATCCAGCATCTGGCTCAGCAGGCTGCTGGTGTGCAGAGTCAGGTAGATGTCGCCGTGACCGGGTGGGCACCACTCCTTTTTCGGGTCTTGATGCCATTCGACAGGCTGCAGCGTGTCCTGCCAGATTTTGGGCACCTTGTTCTGCAGAAAGGCGAGCGGCAGGGCCCCAGCGTCACCTTTGGCGAGCTGTGGGTAAGCGGTCAGCGCCTGCTGGGTTGCTTCCTGCGTGCTATAGCTGTTCATAAAAATGAGGGGTAGTCGGGCGGTTTTCTTCTGCCGCAGGTGCAGGACATGGCGGACGATGATATCGAGAAATCGCAACCCGTCTTTCACCTTCAGCAGCGATCTCGGCCCTTGCAGCCCCATGGTGGCGCCCAGCCCTCCGTTTAGTTTCACAACCACGAGCCGGTCGAGCGCGTCTAAACCGTCCGCATGGAAACCGTTAGCGGTGGATTTGTCGGCTAAATCTGCTGGCGGGCGGGCGCATGCACCGGGGATGTATCCTGTGGCGCCGGCGCCGAGTTGAGCGTAGTAATGTTCAAAGCTGCGAATCAGCAGGTCGTCCAGACCCGCGCGTTGCATCTTCTGGCGAAACGGTGCGAATGACACCGTGGGTTTTCGACCCATTCAATAACCTCGGAATTGCATGATTTCTGACGCTCACCGATGGCCGGCGCGATTCCCTCGTTACCAGCCGACCGCGCACCCGTCCTTGCGCGGGTCACTACCACCTGTCAGGACGCCGCTTTCCGGATCGCGGACAATAATCTGGCCGCCGCCGAAACTGCCCCGTCCCGCCCCGTTGACCGGTACAAGTTGATGTCCGCGACGGGCCATTTCCGCCAGGACATCGTAATCCCAGCCTTCTTCAATCGCCAACCGACCGCCGGCTTCGTCCGCGCCTAAGCCCGCGTGCGGGCCGCTCAACGACCAGCGGGGCATGTCCAGAGCCTGCTGGGGGCTCATGCCCAAAGCGGCCATATTGACCAGCATCTGCAGATGTCCCTGCGGCTGCATATACCCGCCCATCACGCCGAAACTGGCATGCAACGCGCCTCCTCGGGTGGTCATCGCCGGGATAATCGTGTGATAGGGGCGTTTGTTGGGTGCAAGACAGTTCGGATGGTCGGGATCAAGAACGAAAAGCGCGGCCCGGTTCTGCAGGCTGACGCCGCTCCCGGGCACAACCAGCCCGCTGCCGGTTCCCTGGTATAGGCTGTTGATAAAACTGCACGCGTTTCCCTGGCCGTCGGCGGTGGTCAGATAGACGGTATCCGAACCTGCCATTGGATTGCCGCTGCTGACCGATGTCGCAGCCCGCTGCGGGTCAATCTCCCGGCGCCGCTGGTCGGCATACGCGCGGCTGGTGAGTGTGTCCAGCGGGACCGGCACCACGTCGACGTCGCAAACCCACTGCTGCGCCTCAGCGTAGCCAATACGCATACACTCAACCAGCGTGTGCAGACGGTCGACGCTCGACATATCGGCCAGGTCGAAGCCGTCCGCCAGATTGGCGGCGATGATGGCGGCCAGCCCCTGTCCGTTGGGTGGGCATTCATAAAGCCGATAATCGCCGAAATCGGCGGTGATCGGCTCTTGCCAAGTGCTGGTATGGGCCGCCATATCTTGCGGCGTGATCCAACCCCCATAACGCTGCACGTGTTCGCTCAGACCGCGAGCGAATTCGCCCGCGTAAATCGCTTTCTTGCCGTCCGCGGCAATCGCCCGCAGCGTCTGGCCCAGAGTCGGGATACGCATTACCTCCCCGGCCCGCGGCGCACGTCCATTTATCAGAAGCTCATGACCGCTTGGCTGCTGCGGCCCATTGTCCAAATCGCTGCTGTTCCAGTCCGGTGAACGCAGAAGTTTCCCTGTCTGGCCGGCCCAGCTTTGCCCGATCCATTCGGTAACGGGGTAGCCTTCTTCGGCCAGATGAATGGCCGGCTTGAGTACATCCGCCAGCGTCATGTCGCCGTGCCTTTCCAGCAGATCACTCCACCCGGCAACTGTCCCGGGGATGCTGACGCTGTGGCCGGTAAACTGCGGCATGCGCGCATAACCAAGACCGCGCAGTTCATCAATGGATGCGGCGCTTGCAGAACGGCCAGATCCGTTGAGGGCTGTTACACGTTCAGTTTTGGCATCCCAGTAGAGGGCGAAACAGTCGCCGCCTATACCTGTCGAGGTCGGCTCGACGACGTTCAGGGCTGCCGCTGTTGCGATCGCGGCGTCAGCTGCGTTGCCGCCCGCCTGCAGCATCGACAATCCAGCCTGGGCAGCCAGTGGTTGGCTGGTGGCGACCAGTCCGTTGCGTGCCAGGACATTGCTGCGGCGGGAGCGAAAAACAAAATCGAAATCCATGGGCTGATCTTTCCGAAGCGTTTCGATACGGTCAAATGGCATGGACTTTTGATGATAGTCTATTGCCAGAGAATAGGCAAAGCGGTCAAGGATCGCATTTGCACCGTAGCCGAAATGCCCGGCCGCCCCCCTCCAAATAAATCGGTTCCTTTTGGCGGAACTACTCGGCTACGGTAGACTATTTGAAGAGTGTTAACTCCATTTCCGCGTGGTTGCCATCATGCTCCTGAACCTGGAGTCGATGGCAACCGGATTTTCTATTCGGCGTCCCGGTTCCGTAACTGCTAATGGGTTTCCTGGTTGAGGCCATCGCCAACATTTCACCTTATATTTATGCAACGTGTGGTCTGCTGGCGCTATTTCAACTCTATCGCACGTGGCAGGTGCGCGCCGAGCGGCGCCGAGCGGTTTTTTCCTTGGAGCGGGACAAAGCACTCGACGATCTGTATCGCATTTTCCTTTCCGCGTTGTTGATGCTAGTGGCGATGGGATTCACCTATTTCGCCAGCACAACGTTGCGCGACGCAATGATCGCGGTGGAGTCATCCTCAGTTCCTTCATCAGCGGACGGCTCTTCTACATCCCCCAATTCCTCTATCTCAGATTTGCTCCCCACGCCTACATTCACGCCGGAACAACCAACCGCAACCCCGACGCCGACCCCCATTAAGGTCTCCACACCTGTGCCGGCTGATCAAGGGGAAGATACGCAACCAGAGCTTGCTCCTACGCCAGAACCCCTTCCTGTTTCTCCGGCACTGTGTCCGGACGGGCGTGCAGTCATACAATCGCCGGGAAACGGCGCGGTCGTAAGCGGAATTGTACCGATTGTGGGTACGGCCCAGCACGATCAATTCAAATTCTACAAGCTGGAGCATGTACCCGGCGGATCCAATCAGAGTTACAGCTATTTTGACGGCGCCGAAAGCCCGGTCGTCGGCGGCCTTCTTGGCAACCTGAACAGCAGTGCCATGGCGAACGGCACCTATGTGATTCAGGTCGTGGTAGTAGATACCACCGGTAACTATCCGGAACCCTGTCGCGTGACGGTCACGGTCCAGAACTGATGAAGGCGCCTGTTGTGAACTACGCCACCGCTTCGATGTTTGAGCGCGGACAATGAACAATAGATTCCTGGGTTGGGGGAAAACTCTGGCTGACGGACGCAGCCTGATATGGGGGAACCCGCTGGCGGCCGGTGTCGTTTTCGCCATCGTGATTTCGCTGATTGTCCTTATGTCTCTCCTGCTGCGCGACGTGAATCAGGTCGCCTTGCCAACAGCCGTCAGCAATTCGACCACAGTTGCCGCGCTGCAAGCGGAGTCTCCCACCGCCACACCGCCGGTTTCTTCCTTGTCCAGCGGCAGCCCGACCCCTGGCGCAACCGTGTTGGCAACCCAAACGGCCGTTGCCACAGTTCCCCCAGCGGCCGTGGGTACTTCTACGGCAACGGCGACGTTAACCCCCGCGCCAACGCTCACGCCAACCATTTCCCCGACACCCACAACCACGCCAACACCGACAGCAACCGAACCTTATGTGCCGGTCAGTGTCTTCCCGTCAGATATTGAAATTGGCGCGCCTGACAATGTGACCGGGCGCATCGTCCTCTTCCCGGCCCGACTGCGGGCCGGCCCCACCACGCAGGATGACGTACTGGCGCGCCTCGGCCAGGATGTCCAGGTCACCATTGGCGGCATCATCGCCAGTGGTACGTGGGTCCTGTTGAAAGTGACCGATCCGAGGACGGAGGAGGACGGCAAGGAAGGTTGGATGGCGGTCGAGTTGATGGAAATCGACGGCGACCTGACGACACTGCTGGCCTACACGGACGAAGGCATTCGCATACGGCCGTTCGGCTCGCGCCCGCCCGGCATTGGGATCAGAGTGACGCGCTCACTGCTCCCAACAACCGAGCCGGTGACGACCACACTCACGGCCACCCCGACAGAGCTGCCTACAATGACGGCCACCCCTTTGCCAACGATGACGCCGACAACCGCGGCTACGGCCACGGCGACCGCCGCACCATCCTTGACACCGACGCCAACAGCCACGGCTACAGCAACATTCACCCCAACTCCAGTCCCAACCCCTATCCCAACGCCAACCCCGACAGCCCCGGCTACGGCCACTGCCACTGCCACTGCCACTGTCACGGCAACACTGACGCCCACGCCCAGGCCGACGCAAACATTCACGCCCACGCCCACACGAGCTGCGTCGGCGCAGTCAACGAACTACATACCCACCGAATCGTCCGCCGTGCCCCTGCAACCAGCGCAGGCCCCCCCTCCCCAAGCTGATGAGTTTGCAGCGACCGTTCTCGACGAGACAGATCCGACCGATCTTGCAGAACCGGTCTCCGTTCGGACAGATAGTGGCGAAGTCCTGCAGCTGGAGTTTGACCCGGTCGAAGACCAGGTGATGATGTGGAGCGGAATCTTTGGAGCGTCCCGCGGTGAATGGCTGGACGCCGCCGCGGACTTCCTCTGGCCGGGCGCACGAGTTTATGTGGCAGGTCGAATAGATGATGGCGAACGCGTAATTGTCTCTAGTGTGCGCGTAGTCTCCCCACCCGAATTCGAGCGCGTCAGACGCATGGATGTGCCCACCTTCGGTGCGGCCAGGAAGAGCGGAAAGGCTGTTGCACTGTTGGGCAAGCGCGGCGACCCCGGTGTCTTCCTCTTGCACCAGGAAGGTGTAGTGACTGTTGTCCGCGAGACCGGCCAGAGCGTGCTGCCCATCCATGGCGGCGCCGAAGGATTCGTAGTCCCTGATGCCAACGCGCCGGCAGACCGCAACGGCTTCCTGTATGTGCGCGGCGACGGTATCGGACTGTCGTTCCAGGCCTATCCCTTCCAGGGAGTGCGGGGAATCGCAGCCGACGGGCGCGGCGACATCTGGTGGATCGAGGCGCCCCATGTAGGTCTGGCCCAATGGCGGCTATGGCACTACGACAGCCAGAATGGGAAGATTATTCTGCGCGTGCAGGCTTCCACCTCCGTGTTGGGGGGGAGAGCCAACAACGCAATTGAGCCAACGCTGATCGCAGTTCTGTCCGGCGACGACGAGGAGCGTTCGTTTGTCATAAACACCGCCGACCATGATGCAGGGCGTCAGTATACCGGCCTGTACCGGGTCGAGTTGAATGCAGACGGAGAGATCGATGCGAAGCGGCTGGCGCCTGAAGGCATCTATCGCGGGCCGTTCCAGCTTAGCCCCGGCAGCCGCCGTCTGGCCCATCTGGCATACGACCCCCAGCATCCCAGCTTGACCGTCGGTTTTGTGCGTCCTGCCAATCAACTGTGGGTACGGGAGATGGCTGCCAACGGAGCGGGCGCCCGCGGCCGGCTGAGCGCGCAAACCCAAACCCGGTTCGAGTTCTTCGCACCCCAGCTGGCCTGGCGGGACGATGACCGGCTTCTCCTTGCTCGCAGCCGTTTCTCCCCCCAAGGCGTATTCTCTTTGGAAATCTTCGGCATCACCGAGGTGGACTTGCGGCAGACCGGTGCTGCCGCCCGCTCCTCGTATCTGTACCCGCTGGGCGATGTTGTCGGGGACTACGCAGCCTGCGCAGATGAATCGGTACTGATCAGTGTGAGGTCGGGCAACCGGGTTCCGCGGCTGGAAGAGTGGAGTGGTGAGGGCCGGCCACAGATGCGAGGCCAGTTGCCGGGGTATTTTGACCGCATCTTCCTCTGCTGGCAGAGTTATTCCGGTCCTGTTCGGATTCGTCGGTGATGCGTGGTCAGTGGCCTGTAGCAGTTGCCTTTTGGCCGGACGGCTTAGTACATTTCGCTGGCATCACGCATCTGATCTTGGCGATAATCGGCGTGATCCTCGGCACGCTGCTGGTAATTTGGTGGTCCCAGCAGACAGGCCGTTGGTACGCGGTCTTTGCCGGCACCCTTCTGTTCAGTATGGTGTTGAACGTTGCCGCCTTCTATCTCTTCGTCGTGCCGCCTCACAGTGCCGGATGCATCGACCTATGCCCTGGCAGCCTGGGCTTCCCCCTTCCCTTCGCCACACTTTCCCCCAGCGGCGCAGTCCAAATCTATATTGGCGACTTTCTCCTGAATCTGCTGCTGCTGTGGCTGCTGTTGTTCGGTGGTGTCGTTGTCTGGCGTACCCTGAGCGAGGCTATCCAACTAAGAGAGAGGGGGCTGCGTTTTCGGATTCTGTCCTTTGTGGCGTTCGTTCTGCTTTCCTGGGGATTGCTGCCCCGCTACTTCAGCCCGCCTGCCGCAAATGTGACCGGCGATGAGCTGCGGCTTTCGGTCAATGCTCGTCGCGCCGCCGAAACAACCTACGGAGTAACGGGCTTGTGGGTCCACCGCCTGGCTCTGGAGGATATTAACTACGTTCCTCTGGAGGTTCCTGATGTCTTCGGCGGCATCAACAAGCCGCAGGCACAGGTCTGCCTGCGGGGATATACCTACTTCTACCTCCCCTGGCGCCGTTACTTGGTGAAGCTCGATCAAACAGGGGTCACCGCCCTGAATTTCGAGGAGCTATCCCTGACCGGAAGCTGCTGGCAGCCTCCGACACCAGCGGCCAGCAGCCAGTGAACCTACCGGCCACTGACCACTGGCCATCGTGCTTAGCTCGGGCTGTAAAGCTCTGTCGCCGGGAAGAAGGCCGCCCACGCAAACCAGAAATGATCGAAATGTAGTACAGGGGTCAACCTCTCGCCGGCCAGGGGGCCGTCGGTGGCTTCGCCCAGAATGTCCCACGTGCTGCCGGTCTCGGCGTCGCTGAATGTGCCATCCTCATTGGGGGAAAAAGTCAGGAGTTGATCCCCAAGCAGGCGTTCGAACACGGCTACCGCGCCGATGTCTCGGCCTTTACTGATGACAGAGGTGTCCAGCGCGCTGGCCAACCCGGCTCTGTGGAAAATAGCAAGGTCAACTCCACCGAATGAATCGTGCACCACCCCGGCCTCCTCCAACGCTTCGAATGGATAGGCGATGGCTTCGGTCTCTGTCGTCAAGCCAAGAACCCGTTCCGCCGGCTCAAGCCGGGGATCAGGCGTCCCCAAAAAGAGGAAGGGCCTGCTTGTGCTGTCGTAACCCACATACGGGTTGTATCCGTAGTTGCGGGGCATGTTCGGCCGCGACAGCACATCGCCATCCGGATGGGCCTCTTTGAAGTCCCCCCAGGAGATCACCTGGCTGGAAAGGAAATTCAACTGCTCGCCAGCATACTTGCCGACGATACCTTCGCCTGTGAACTGTTGCCACCAGGTCTCCGTCTGGCGGTCGTACATGATCAGGTCACTATTGCGCAGCCGTCCTGTGGTTCCGAAATCGAGTACCTGGCCGTCAAAGTCGCGGGCAAAGGTTATGCTGGCATTGCATAGCGGGCAGAAGGTGATTGAGACCGGCAAGCCATCGACTTCGTCATTAACGATTTCATGCCAGATCAGAATGCTCAAAGGATAGGCTCGGGCCACGTCGCCGTGGCTGAACAGTATCACCGGTTCCAGATCCTCCAGCCACTCATCTGCCGCAGCTATCGACTCATATTGTGGACTATCGACCGCTGGAATGCCGTCCTTGGGCGGTCCGCCGGAAAGGATTTCATCCCATTCCACCGTGCGTCGCGAAAAGTCGGTAGAGAAGCCGCTCGTGCGGAACGGAGGTTTTACGCCGTCGCTGATCAACTCGCCGCTCAGTTGTGGTACGCCGAGGTTACCGCTCGTGACCGCCTCTGCTTCGGTGTCGCCGCTATCGGCCGTCACGGCCTCGCTGCTATCGGTTTCCTCCGCTGCCGCGGGCGGCGCCGGCGTCTCACCCGGTTGAATCGGAACGCAGGCCAACAGAATGATCGTAGCGATCACTAGCAGCCCGGCTAGCTGGATCCATCTATTCCTCGTCATGGGATACCCCCTTTGTTGTTGAAAACATTGGCGGCCAATAGCCTGTTTGCCACGAGCCGCGAATCCGCCGTGCCATCGCGCACCGGTACACTTTCTGCGCGCCTGCACGCCGTCTGTAAGCAAGTCACCTACCGTTCATACCACCATTATGCGCCAGCACAAGGCCCTGCGCTGTAGTGAGGCTTACGCTGAAGCAGCCTATTACGGCCGTTAGTACCATGTTCCTCGACGCGACATTGCCATCCAACTGTGATCAAAATGGAATTGGGTCTTGACATATCAGAACAACCGTGCTATATTAGTTTCATAGCATGGAATCCAGCCAGGTTGGGAGGCCCAAGAGGAAGAATCATGACCAGGGACATCAAGAGGATGACGCGGATCGAGTTGGAGTCTGAGTTGGCGGCCGAACGGGCGGCCACGCGGCGGAGCAACATGATCATCGTGATGATGACCTTGCTGGCCGTGCTGGGTTTCATGGTGATGGCCGGTACGCTTGCGCCAATAACCGGTTGAGGCAGAATGCGCATATTCCCAGCACGACGGCGGACCAACTTGCTCGCCTTCTGTTGCTATGGCGGTGGAACCCTGGAGCGGCCGCGCGAAGTTGCGCCCCCTGCGCTATCGCTCCTCGCAGCGCATCCAATATGCGTGCTAACCTGCGTCAGGATTGACCGTAAGACGGCTGACGCCCCGAGCCATCGGCCCGCAAGATGAGGCTTGTAACTGTTTTGCTTGCTGACCTGCCGTTTGTAACCATTTTGCTTGCTGACCTGCCATATGTAACCATTTTGCTGCTGTTGTAACTGTTCTCCTCGACACCCCCCTCACAGTAATAGTAAACCCTGCTTAGCAAGCGTTTTGTCGGGTGCTCCAAAGACTGAAACCGCCAAGTCGAAATCGACCCAAAACAACGGCCGTCTCTCCAAACGTAAACACGCCAGCCACTTCGACTTTCTGACCAACGATGAGATCTCAGCCATGGAACAAGCAACGCAGTCAGCCTATGATGACATCGGCCTCGATCACGCCTGATCCACAACGGTTTCCCTCTGCTCCGACTGCTCGTTCAGGAGTTCTCGCCAGCCTCTAAAGGCTGGTGAAAGTAGTAGCAAAGCCCATCCGGCGCAATAACAAAAAAGACCTGGAATTTCTTGCCGTCCATCTCGTCCACGCGCCAGTTCCCCGTCTCGACCCCATTGGCCTCGACCTCCTGGCGCGCTCTGTGGATGTCGGTCACCAGAATCGCGGCGCCGTCGTTACTGGCGTCCCCACCGTTAACCGCGAACCCGATTCGAACGCCGTCGCGCTCGAGTATAACCGTTGGCACGGGCTGATCACGCCGTTCCACTTCGTTGAGCCCAAACGCGTCTCGGTACCAGGCGGAAGCTCGATCGATGTCTTCCACCGGCAGTGCCAGAATGTCATCCGCATAGGGGAAAACGCCTTCAAACAGCTTGTTCGAGTTCATATCTCTTTCTCCTTATCGGTCGAAAGTCAAGTTGGAGAATGGAAAACCATGTGTGGGGCGGCGCCAGCCTCTGAAAAAAGGCCGGAAACAACAAAACCCCGAGGGGAACCTCTTGTCGGGGTTTCGCGTGCACTGCCGGATTGCCAGAAACGGCGGTCTATAATTCAGGCTCCTCGGGTTGGATTCGAACCAACAACCCTCCGGTTAACAGCCGGATGCTCTGCCGATTGAGCTACCGAGGATCACTTCAGGCCTTCGATGGCCGTTGCGAGCCCGCAGATGGGGTCGCCAACCATCAAGACAACAGTTTGGCAGTTTACCAATCTGACCGGTCAACTGTCAAAATTTCGACCTTCCCGAATCAGTTCCAATGCTGACAACCTGCCCTGGCAATCAGCCCAGATAGTCGCGCAACTTTCGACTTTGCAGAGGATGGCGGAGTTTGCGCAAAGCCCTCGCCTCGATCTGGCGCACTCGCTCGCGAGTGATATTGAACTCTTTGCCCACATCCTCCAGTGTCTGACTCATGCCGTCCTCCAAGCCGAAGCGCATGCTGAGCACCCTGCGTTCCCGTTCAGGCAAGTCGTTCAGAATTTCGCTCATCTGCTCCTGAAGCAACCGGCGGCTGGCTGTATCTACCGGCGCGGGAATACTCTCATCTTCAATGAAATCCCCCAGGAAGCTGTTCTCTTCGGATCCGACCGGCATGTCCAGGCTGATTGGCTCTCGACTGAGCCGCTGGATGCGCTGCACCTTCGACACAGCCTGGTCCAGAACGGCCTTGAGATCGCCCGTGATTGGCTGCTCCTCCTCCAGCGCCTGCCGCACCTCTGCCTCCACGTCCGGATCCAGATATCCCATCTCCAGCGCTATCTGTTGCGGCGACGCCTCCCCGCCCTTCAACTCCTGCTGCAGGTCTCTTTCTGCGCGCATCTGGCGGTTGATGGTCTCCACCATATGCACAGGAATGCGAATCGTGCGCGCTTGATAGGCGATGGCGCGACTGATCGCTTGGCGGATCCACCACGTGGCGTATGTGCTGAATTTGAATCCCAACGTGTGATCGAACTTCTCCACCGCCCGCAGCAGGCCAACATTTCCTTCCTGAATCAGATCCTGGAAGTTCAATCCGCGGCCAATGTAGCGTTTGGCGACGCTGACAACCAGGCGCAGATTGCTCTGGGCCAGCATGTTCTGCGCCAGTTTGCCATCGGCGATCTTTAACTTCAGTTCTTCGATTTCATCCGGCGACAACTCTGCCGTTGGCTCGTCGCCGTCGTGCGTAGTCTGCTGGAGGCGCTCTTCGGCCTGCAGGCCGGTGCTTATCCGTTCGGCCAGCGCGGTCTGCTGTTCGGTGGTCAGCAGGTCATGACGTCCGATCTCTCGCAAATACATGCGCATCGGGTCCAAAGCCAGGCCGACCTCCGGTACATCCTCAATTATCTTTTCTACGGGGATCTGCGTTTCCTGCTCTATCTCTTTTTCAAGTTTCAGATCGCGTTCAATAGTTGGCAGGGGAGTGTTTGTCTGCTCCTCCTTTGTCTCCGGAATCCGTCCCTTCTCTTCAACTGATTCACCGGCCTGTGTGATTTCATCAAGCTCGCTGCCGGCACTTGGAATGTCGGCCGGGGCGCTGGCAGGCTTCGTCTTTGACGCACTGCGTTTAGTTGCCATTTTCCTATCTGTGTTGGGGGATCTCAGGCGATAGCGATGCCTGATTCGACTCGAGTGACTCCGTATGAAACCTGGCTTCTGCGCGCCATAACGCGTTCCAGGTGGTGGCGGTCGCGGCGATTGGCGTTTATTATCGCCGAGAATTCCATGATAGCTTCACGGTTATCGTCTTCCTGTGCATCGTGCAACAGAAACTGCATTGCCGACAGACTCTCTCGTAGCCGCGCGTACCGCAGTCGGATCAACAATTTGAGCAGCGCACTTTGAACGGCCTCTTGTTCCCGCTCCGGCATCGATTGTATCTGTGCCGTCAACTGCGGCAGGACTGCGTGATAACTGGGACTGAGCGTCTCCTGAAAGGTGTTGATATCCCAGAGTTCGTCGCTGGCGATGAAACTGCGCAACGCACCGAAAATCTCCCTGTATTCGATCTGTTGGAAGTCTTTTCTGCTCAGGGGAGCGATTTCCAACTCCTGCGTTATCTCTGCCAGCCATATCAACAGGTCGGGCTCGTCGATCAGGAGAGCCAGCAGAAAGACCTCAAGTTTCGTCTCCGGCACTAAGGCTGCCAGGTCTGGCCCCGGTGACGGCGCAGTCCACCCATTGGCTATGCTGCTCGCAGCCGCACCAGGGTCGGCCGCCATCTCTTGCGGCTCGCTCTCTGACTGTGCCGGTGGTTCCATCTCCGCCGGGGCCTGTCCGCTCTGAGGCCGCGTAAACCGCCGCCGATGCCGGCCCTCCTGCGGTGGATGCCGCAGTTCGCGGGCGCTGGCCTTCACACGCTGCTCAATCGTCCGCTCTTCAATCCGGACGAGCCGGCTCAGCCGCTGAATATAGTGCTGGAGTTCTGCCTCATCTCCCAATTCGGCGATAAGCGGTGTCAGCTCGGCTACGGCCTCACCTTTGCCTCTGGCACTGTCCAGGTCGTACTGTTCGACAACAATCCCGAAATAGTAGTCGACGAGCGGCGTTGCTGTGTTGACCAGTTCCTGCCACGCGTCGGCGCTCTGGCGGATAATGTCATCCGGATCGCGGCCTTCCGGCAAAGTGGTGATGCGCAGGTTGGCGCTCAGACGGTGTTCCACATGCATGCGCCCCGTCGCACCGAGCACCGGTTTTGCTTTGCGTTTCAGGGCCTGCCGCGCCTGGTTCAGACCGCGCAGCGTGGCCTGTTGGCCGGCTGTGTCTGCGTCCAATGCCAGAATAAAGTTGTCGGTGAAGCGATGGAGTTGGCGCAGCTGCTCTTCGGTCAGGGCTGTGCCCAGGCAGGCCACGACATTCTCAAAGCCGTACTGATGGGCGGCGATCACGTCCATATAGCCTTCGACAATAACAACGCTGTCGGCCTGGCGGATGGCTCTGTAGGCCCGGTCCAACCCATAGACCACGTGTGACTTGTGAAAAAGAGCGGTTTCAGCCGTATTCAGATATTTGGGAACCGAGTCATCCAACACCCGTCCGCCGAAACCGATCACCCGGCCCTGGCGATCATGGATGGGAACAATCAGGCGATTGCGAAAGGAATCATAAAAGGAGTCTCGTTCCAGGTTATGCTTGACCAGGTCGGCCCGGTGTAACGCGTCGGGAGAATACCCAGCCTCCACCAGGTGGTCGCGCAGCGCATCCCAGCTGTCCGGCCCAAAACCAAGTTGGAACTGTGCCGCAACCTGAGCATCAATACCGCGTCTTCGCAGATAGTCGCGCGCCGGTTGGGCCTCCTGGTTGCGGTGAAGCTGATTCCTGAAAAAAAGCACCGCTCTTTCGTTCAGTTCGTATAGAAGATCTCGCTCCCGCGAATCGTCCTTGTCGGCCTCTTCGGGCAACTGCACACCCGTCTCCTGGGCCAGAAACTGCAAAGCCTCCCGGAACTCCATATTCTCCTTCTGCATCAGAAAAGAGAATATGTCGCCGCCTGTGCTGCACGCGCCAAAACACCGCCACGTGCCGGTGTCGGGAAAGACGACGAAGCTGGGTGTACGTTCCTGATGGAAGGGGCAACAGGCTTTGAACGAGCGGCCGGCGCGCTGCAGGGGCACATAACGGGAAATAAAGTCTACGGCATCGATCCGACCCTTAATTTCGTCCGTTACGCTCATTTGCAGTGGTTGATATTTAGTGGCCAGCGGTCAATTTATCCTATTTTCAATTATAGCTGTGCCCGATTCGAGTGTCAAAGAAGGGGCATCAGGTCCATGACCGCCGACGCCCCTCGACCGCCACCCTTCACAGGCCGGGCGTGCCTGGCAACTGCTCCTCAGGATGACGGATCCTCTCCCTCAGGATGTGTGCCGTCCGATGCACTCCCGTTTCTCTGTATCAGCATGTAAGCCCGTTCTGCTTCGCGGAACAGATCGGTCAGTTTCATTGCGAGAAAAATATTTCCGCTCGACTGAATCTGGCCCCCGAAAAAGGCATCCTTCAGTTTGCGTTGGCCGCTCCAGACTTCATGCAGGAGATCGGCTGTCATTGTCAGCTCCAGGTCCGCTTTGCCCGGTCGCGCCCCAAAGAATATCTCCAGGGGAGGCTGGCGGCCATCCAACAGCACCTCTGCATCAGGATCGGTCAGCCGCAGGCGAATGACAAGATTGCTGCTCGTGAACGTCTCAATTGCTCCGGGACGCTCCTTGACTTTGTCAAACACCCGCCGCAGAACGGTGTAAAGTTGCTCGGCATCAACATAAATGGACATAGCAGGTAAAATGGTATGATTGGCTTTGAGAGTAAAATGTAGTATAGATTCGCTGGTGAGAGTGTGTCAAAGGAGAGCCCGGCGCGATTGCGTGTCAAACTATGGTCGTTTCCCCGTTATTGCCGTCTGCGTATAGCGAAAAGTGTGCATTTGCCTTTTCGTTGTATAATAAGACGATACTGGGATCTCGCTGCCTGTTTTCCTCGAAGCACATCGAAACTGAATCCAGGCCTTAGGGGAGCTTGGCGAGAAAGGAGACGCAAAAATGCCGCTTTTCAAACGTGGTAGGAAGCAGGACGAAGAAGATTTACAGTGGCTTTATCGGAATCTCCAGGATCTGGATGATGCTGAGACTTCCCGCGAAGGCGACGAAGAAGAAGCATCTGACGACAGCAATGGAGACGAAGTTGGTGTGGGGACTGAAATGGAATCACAGCCGGAGCCTGAATTGACCGAGCCGCCGACGCCAGAACCGGTACTGGGTGAGCCGGAGCCTGTATTGGACGAAACATCCCCGCCGGAGCCTACCTTGGGCGAAACACCTCCGCCTACTCTGCCGGAGTCGATTCCGGAGGAGCCGACCGCGTCCGAAACTCCACCTGTGGAGGTTCCAACGCCGGTTTCCAGGGAATCCCTGCTGGCGCAGGAAGACGTTACGCCCAAGACGAATGAATCGTATGAGAGGAGAAGTAGACAGATGAGTGGGAACCGCCGAGAAAATGCGCCGTTCGCCAACCGAGGTCAACAACCGTCGCAGTCCCGCCCTCAGCGGCCGGAGTCGCCGCCCGCGGATGCAGCGACGACCGACACGATTGTGGGCCCTCAATCTTATTTCACCGGCACCTTCCGTTCAGAGAAGGATCTGCGCATCGAAGGAACGCTCGAAGGTGAAATCGACTGCCGCGGAACGGTGATCGTCGCCAAAGATGCGACTCTGTCGGCGACCGTGCGCGCCCGCAACATTGAGATCGCCGGGTCGGTCACGGGCGATGTTTTCATCGAGGAGCGGTTGCACTTGCGTTCTTCAGGTGAAATGCGGGGCCAGTCCCATGCCGCGTCGTTCATCGTCGAAGAGGGAGGCTATTTCGAAGGCGAAATGAAGATGGGTGCCACCGACCAGGAAGAGTGGCCGACAATCGGAAGCAGTTCACCTCCCGAAGGGCTAGGGCTTTCGGTCGAATCAACGCAGTGGACCGCGAAACGGTCTGAGGCCCGTCCCAACAGGCCCGGCGCCACCCCGATCGACACTGGACGGGAAGATACCGCAAGCGGTCGTCACCGGAACATTTAAGGTTGTTCCGGTTGGCGAACCATTCGACTGAATCCCATTAGGGGTATCGACATTCGACCGGAACCGCGGAAGCTTTGCCTGCGCGCATGGCACAGGATCCACAAGTAACTGGCGGTCCCGGCGCCTTTCTGAGAACAGCACTTGGGGTGAATCGGCTTTTTCAGCCCATTCACTTGCTATCTGGAAATGGATCATACGCTGTTCCAGCTGCACTCGTCTGAAATGCTGGCACATTCCTACCTGCCTCTGGACTACCCCTTCTTCAACCCTGACGGATTAGCCGAACCGATATACTCCCCCCGACGGCCGGACGGCTTGACTCTATACGTTCCATCAACGCCGCCGACACATGCAGTGATCTGTACCCTGCCCCCCGCCACCCCGGCAATTTGGACTGCTCTGTGTGCCCCCTTCGATGACTAAACGAGCCAGGTTCAACACGTCAAGCAAAATTCTGCCGTAGGTTCTTTCCTCTTAGCGGCCTTCAAAGCTCAGCCCAAAACATCGCCCTTTATCCATCGCCCCCTGTTCACCCGCCGGCGTTCAGCTTTCGCTCCAAACGCGCCAGGCGATGGCGCAGTTCTGTCTGGGTCTGTGGCGAACGACTGTGCGGCGGGGCCTGTTTCTGCTCGTGCAGGGCCCACTGGGTCCACATGGCCGCTTGCGCCAGATCCCCCTTCTGCCATTCGCAGAACTTTGCCAGCTCCTCATAGGGACGGCTGTCTGTGGCGCCTCCTGGATCCCGCACCGTCGTCAGCCACTGCTGCCAGACTGCTGCCGCCTCTTCCCAACGGCGCTGTCGTTTGAGCAGACGGCCCAAACCGTCAAACGACTCCGCCAGGTCCGCGCGGTTGCTGAGTTGGTCCAACGCGGCCCGGAAAAGCGTTTCGGCGCGGTCCGGGCACTTCAGGTCCATCTGCAGCCGCGCCATGCTGAGCAGATCGAGCGGTTGCTGATGCTCTGGGCCCTCTGTAACCGGTTCGGCAAATGCGCTGCAGATCACTTCCGCCAGCGCGGCCATCGAGACAATGTCTTCCCTGTTGTGGTAGAAGACGCGTTGCATCATACGGCCGTCACCGTCGCGCAAATAGTCGGCGTACAACTGCGGGATGACGCTGCCGGGCACGTCGTCCTCTGCGCGGGAAAAGCCGAGGACCCTTCGCTCCAGATTGCTGAGAGCGCAACTACCCAGGCGTTTGCGCCACAACCTGCGCGCCGGGTGCAAGAGGTCTAGGTGCGGCGCGCCGTCGTCCAGCGTTGGCGGCCTGCCGACATTCGCGGGCAGAAAGCTGCCGGCATAGCGGTATCGCCCGCGCAGGAGAGGTGCGTCAAAGGATCGACCATTGAAGGTCACCAGGCTGTGACAGCCGTGCAAAAGCTCCGCAAGCGCTGTCAGCAACGCTGGCTCTTCGCCCGGATGGCGCATGAAAAACTGGCGTACAACAAATGCCAGACTGTCCGCCCTGCCGTCCGCATTTCCGTCTTGCGGCTCAAATGTGCCAACCCCGACCATAAAGGCGTAGATGCCGGCGCCGCCGCCCAGACCGGTGCTCTCGATGTCCAAAAATGCCGACCTGCGGAAATCGGGGCAACGCTCCAGTTGGTAAGCGGGGTAAAGCGGTGCCAGAATCGACGGATCGCGTTCCAGCAGGTTGCCGACCGCAAACTGCTCGCGCACCGACTGTCCTTGGCTCTGCTCTTTTCCGAATGGAACGCAGTGCCGCGTAACCAGATAACAAAGACCGGCGCTGTTTTCGACAATTTCGCCGGTCTCCAGCGCTTCGATTGCAGCAGGTTCAGCCTCCCAATCAGACGCCTCCGCCGGCTGTTCCGGTGTGCTCGTTCCCGTCGGTTCAGAAGCTGCCCGCTGATTGCGTAAACCCTGCAGGCGGCGCATTCGTTCAAGCGTGGAGGACATCAGCAAAACTTTGAAGGATTTTGGGTTCGGATTGAAGTCCTATTGTAGCCCAGAGGGATCAGGGCGGGAAATCTTCCATTTTTTGCGCCCCTTCCCTGCTCTCGACTATAATTGGGCTCTGTGCGTAGTTTCAATCCCCTCCTGCTGGAGAATCCGCTTTGTCGGCGACTGATAAACATTGGAACTTCTATCCGCCTGCGCCGGAAAGCTTCCTGAAAAGTAGCCATGAACATCCGGTACTGCTGCAGGTGTTATTCAATCGCGGTCTGCGTGACGGGCAATCTTTGGCGTCGTTCCTGCAAGCTGAGGATGCCGTCCAGGAAAATCCTTTCCGCCTGACCGATATGCATACCGCTGTCTCGCGCATAGTGCGGGCCATCGAAGCGCGCGAAATCATCTGCGTCTACGGAGACTTCGACGCCGACGGTGTCACTGCCACCGTCCTCATGACGACGGCCTTGCAACGTGCCGGCGCCCTGGTCGGCGCGTATATCCCCAACCGCGTGGATGAGGGCTACGGCCTCAATGTGGAGGCCCTTCGGTCTATCGCGGGCAAGGGGGCCAAGCTGCTGGTGACGGTTGACTGTGGCATCCGCAGTGTCATGGAAGTGGCCGAAGCCGCCGAGCTGGGAATGGAGGTCGTTCTCACCGACCATCACACAATCGGCCCCGACCTGCCCCCGGCGCTGGCAGTGGTCAATCCGCGACGCGATGCCCGCACAGGAAAATTTCAACACCTGGCCGGTGTTGGCGTTGCCTACAGGTTGGCCCAAGCCGTCCTTCGGGTCGTCTCTCAACAATCCTGGAGCCGGCTCTCAGTCGAAGAAGCCGCCGCAGAGGAGCAGTCACTTCTCGACCTGGTTGCCATCGGTACCGTAGCCGACCTGATGCCCTTGCAGGGTGAGAACCGCTCGTTAGTGCGGCGCGGGCTGTCAGAACTGCGCCGAGGCAAACGGGTGGGGCTGTACGCCCTTATGGAGATGGCGTCCGTTTCTCTGGACGGGATCGACAGCACTGCTATCAGCTTCCGAATCGCGCCGCGCATCAACGCCGCCGGTCGCCTGGCCAGCGCCAAGATGGCCTATGATCTTTTGCGCTCCGATGAATATGGGACCGCCTATGATATGGCCGTGGATCTGGAACGTCTCAACCAGCGGCGCCAGGCACTGACGACCGAAGCCAATGCGATAGCTGCAAGGGAGTTGTCCGGCCTGGATCCAGCTGCCGCGCCAATTCTAATCGTCGCCAGCGATGAATTTCAATCCGGGATCGTGGGGCTGGCCGCGGGCAAACTGAGCGAGCAGTTCTACCGCCCGGCTGTCGTTCTCGAGAAGGGAGAGGAGGTCTGCCGCGGCAGTGCCCGCAGCATCGCCGAATTCGACATTATTGCCGCTCTGGACCAGGTCAGCCCTCTGCTGGAGCGTCACGGCGGGCACAGCCGAGCAGCTGGCTTTACTGTGCGCACCGAGCAGTTGCCCGAGTTGCGGGAAGCGCTGGCAGCGATCGCCGCGCACGAACTCGGCCCTCTGGAAAATCTGCGGCCGACCCTGTATATCGACGGCGAGCTGACGGTCGATCAGATCGACTGGGCGTTGCAAGGACAACTTGCCCGCATGGAGCCGGTCGGCCAAAGGAACGAACCTGCTCTCTTTCTGTGCCGTCAATGTCGCGTGCGCAGCATGCGCCAGGTGGGCAGCGGCAAACATCTGAAAATGGTGATCGACGGCCACGACCATTCCCCGGTTCTCGACGCTATCGGCTTCGGCCTGGGTAGCCGGGCTGCCGACCTGCAAGTGGGCGGTCTGATCGAAATCGTTTTTCATCTTGAAGTCAACGAATGGCAGGGTCGACGCTCTCTGCAACTCAATTTGCAGGATCTGCGGAGCAGCGCAAACTGAGTACCCGTTGAGCACCACTTGAGCGGCGTTGTCTGCGGCCGCCCCGCCTGCGTCAGAGAACGCCTCTGACGAACAGATGAAAGGATCGTAGAGTTCACTCATGGTACAGAAAGCAAATCTGAAAGAGGTACGCGCCGTTCTGCTGGATATGGACGGCGTTGTTTATGTGGGAGAGGAGCCCTTGCCCGGCGTTCAGGAACTGCTGGACTATCTGCAGGCGACCGATCGAAATTGGCTGTTCGTAACTAACAATTCGTCGCGCACGCCGGTTCAGTTCGTCGAGAAAATCGCCCGTATGGGTATCGGCGCCGACGAGGAGCACATTCTCAGCAGCGCACTGGCGACCGCCAGTTGGCTGGCGGAGCAGTATCCGGATGGCGTACGCGCCTTCATGATCGGCCAGGACGGCCTGCGCTGGGCACTGGAACGGGAAGGTATTACCCTTGTCGAAGACGCGCAAGTGGCCGATGTGGTCGTTTCCGGCATCGATTTCAGTGTGCGCTACGAACGCCTGGCTGATGCCACCCTGGCCGTGCGCGCCGGCGCCCGCTTCGTTGGCACCAACAGCGATACCTCCTTTCCCAGCGAACGGGGCCAGATCCCCGGCACCGGCGCGCTGCTGGCCCTGCTGGAGGCAGCCACTGGCGTCACGCCGACCGTGATCGGCAAACCAAACGCCGGCATGTTCCAGCAGGCAATGCACAAATTGGGCACAACCGCGGCCTCCACGCTTATGGTCGGAGACCGCTACGAAACCGACATCGCCGGCGCCATCGAGTTGGGTATGCCCACCGCCGCAGTGTTGACCGGTATCACGACTGAAGAGGAATTTCGTACAATCACACCCAGGCCAGACCTGATTCTGCCCGGGCTGCCCGAGCTTCTCGACGCCTTTCGCCAGGCCGACAGTTGAACGCTGCCTGCGCGTCGGCCCAGCTGGTCACTCGTCACCACCGCGAGGGCGCGCGCCGGCATCAGCGTGATAGGGCGCGATCGGGGCACTTTTTGACGGCAACTGATTAGCTGCGCTACAATTGTAAAGATGAAAACCATTCCACTTACGCCACCCACAGTTTCTCCAAACAGCCATTCGCTATTGGATTGCTCTCTGGAAGAGATTGCCGACGTCGTCAATTCGATGCCATCTCGCCAAACCGGCCCCAATGTGCGGCCTGCGAGCGTACCCACCTACCGCATTCGCCAGATTGAGGAGTGGATCTACAAGAAATACGCCCGCTCCTTTGAAGAGATGACGAATCTGCCGCAGGCAATGCGCGAGGGCTTGGCTGCAACGGCAACGCTCACGCCGCTGACGCCTATCACCCAGCGCGTCTCCAAGGCCGGAGACACCCAGAAGGTGCTGTTTCAGATGCCGGATGGGGAGACGGTCGAAGCTGTCCTCATGCTGTATGACAAGCGGCGCACGCTCTGTATCAGCAGTCAGGCCGGTTGCGCCATGGGCTGTACATTTTGCGCAACCGCGCTAGGCGGACTGCGACGAAATCTGACCGCCGGCGAGATAGTGGCCCAGGTCCTGTTCTTTGCCCGTTATTTGAATGATAGTGGCGAGGGGCCAAAAATGCGGGTGAAGCGGCCGACCACGGTGACCAACATCGTGTTGATGGGGATGGGCGAGCCAATGCACAACTATAAGAATGTGTGGACGGCCATCCGCCGCTTGACCGCCGCCGACGGCTTCGGGCTCGGCGCACGCCACATCACCCTCAGTACGGTTGGCCTGATTCCAATGATCGACCGCATGGCTGACGAGGGGCTTCAGGTGAATCTGGCCGTCAGCCTGCACGCGCCCAACAACGCCCTGCGCAGCAAGCTGGTTCCCCCCAGTCGGCGCTATCCGGTCGATGACCTGCTGAAGTCAGTACGTCGCTATATTGCCAAGACCAATCGCCGTGTGACCTTTGAGTACGCCCTGATGCGGGGCATAAATGACAGCCCCGCTCTGGCCGAAGATTTGTCGGACAAGCTGAAGGGGATGCTGTGCCATGTCAATCTTATTCCCCTTAATCCGATTCCCGACAGCCAATTTCAGCCGACCAGCGACAGAGACACCCAACGGTTCGCTGATATATTGCAAAAGGGCGGCATCTCGGCAACGGTTCGTATCCGGCGGGGCATCGAAATCGATGCCGGTTGCGGGCAGCTACGCAACGCGGTGGATGCATAGGTCGGCGTTTTCCAAAGCGGCAAGGTTTACGGCACAAAAAAAGCGCCGGGCGCAATGGCCCAACGCTTCTGATGATTTGTCACAAATGTTGCGGCAGGGAAAATCAGGCCTTCGCAAGCGTGCGGATGCAGGAGGTGCACAGGCGGCGGGAAACCAACCTGTCATTCTCAAGGATTTTGATCTTCTGAATGTTGATCTTCCACTTATGCCGTGTGGCCTTTCTGGACCAGGGACGATTGTTTCCAAACTGAGGACCCTTACCGCATTTCTGGCATTTCGCCATGATCTATTCCCTCCGGTTCGTCGTTGGCTCAAGGTCAGTGAAACACCACTGACGCCCAACCAATGATCACTTATCACTGAATTGTCTGAGATTAGCATACGGCTGTTCGGTTGTCAAAAGTTGGAGCATTTGCTGTGAGCAAGGTTCGTATTGTTACTGATAGTGACGCCAGCATTCCGGCTGAAATTATAGAAAAATATTCGATTGAAGTGATCCCCCAGGTGCTGAAGATTGGGCGGGAGCGCTTTGAGGATACCGACGGTTTCAGCGCCGACCGGCTCTTTCAACTGATCCGGGAAAACCAGTCCGGCGGGCGCATTCTGCTGCCGGAAGTGGAGGCCCCCGACATCAGTCGTCTTATGGATGTCTATCAGCGGCTCGGCCAGGATGCCGAGGAGATCGTGGCCATCCATATGAGCAGCTCCCTCAGCCCTATGTGGAGTCAGTCGCGCAAGGCCGCCGATATGATGATGGGGCGCTATCGCATCCGGGTTATGGACAGCCAGACAACGGCGATCGGCCTCGGAATGCTGGCGGAGCTGGCCGCCGAGGCTGCCGAAGGAGGGGCCGACCTGTATGAAGTCGCACGTATCGTCAACGGCGCAATCCCCCACATCTATGTGACCTTCTTCGCCGAAACTCTGTACTATCTGGAACGCAGCGCCCGCCTCGGCGCAGCGCAAAGTGTGCTCGGCACGATGCTGGGGATCAAAGCCATGGTAACCATGGAAGACGGCCAGCTGATCCCGTTGGAAAAAGTGCAGACCCGTGAAGATGTCGCCGAAAAGCTGTACGACTATATCGCCGAATTCGCCCAGAATGAACGGATCGGATTGGTTCAGCACCGCTATGAGCAGACGCAGGAACAGTTGTTGGAACGTTTAGAGGAGGGGCTGCCGAACATTTCGGCCAAAGTGTGGCGCTATCCGCCCAGCCTGGCCGCCCATCTCGGGCCCAGTGTAATGGGGGTCATCGTATACGAGGGGCTTTATTGACAATGGCTGAGAAAGCCCTGACACGGTTGCGCAATCTCTTGAATCTGGAAATCCAGACCCGCTGGCGCGAGAGAGCATTCGCCGGCGGAGTGGCTGCCTTCTGCGAGCGCTGGGCGGCCGACGCCAGGGCCGATTCTGTCCAGCCCGGCCTGCTGCAGGAAATCCTTGAACGGCTAACCCGCTATGCCGATGCCGAGAGCGATGAACGTGAACGGCTGCTGAATTCACTGCTCGGCCTCTTGGACGAACCGCCGCCGCCTGATCCGGCCCTGGAGAACGTAGACCGGTTCGGCCCGGCCGCGGCTCGCCAACCGAAAACAGTAGTGGCCGAAGGCCAGGTCGATGCCGGCTCGGGCTATCAGGTTTCACCACAGAGCGGCGAGGCCGAAACCGACGCGCCCGAGCCGCCCAATGCTCTAGACCGACCGATAACCGAGTTGAAAGGGATTGGGGTAAAAAGGGCAGAACAGTATGCACGTCTGGGAATCGAAACCGTTGGCGAACTCATCTGGCATCTGCCTCATCGCTACGATGACTTCAGCCGTGTGCGCCCTATTGTCGATGTCGAGGAGGGAGAGAGCCTTTCGATCGTCGCCAATCTGCGGGATTTCAGCGAACGCAAATTTGCCTACAAAAAGGAGATCCTGCAGGCGATCTTCAGTGACGGCAGCGGCACGGTCCGTACCACCTGGTGGAACCAATCATGGATGAAAAATCGCCTGCGGATCGGAAAGACCTATCGTCTCAGCGGCGTTGTCGGCCTGTATATGGGGCACAAAACATTGGAAAACCCGATCTTCGAGGAGATCGGTCCCAGCATTGTCAAAGGCGGCCCGATCCTACCTGTCTACGGCTTGACGTCGGGTCTGCGCAGCAACGATGTCAGCAGGCAGGTTCAGGAAGCCCTCAAACTGGGGTTGACCTCCCTTCACGATCCCCTGCCGGAGGCGCTCCGCCGCCATTACGGTCTGATTCCTCTGACCGACGCGCTGCGGCAAATTCACTCTCCAGAGACGTCGGAACGGCTTGACAACGCCCGCAAACGCATTATCTTTGATGATTTCTTCTATCTTCAGTTGGGCGTCCAGCGCCGTAGGCAGGAGATTCAGCATCTCAACGCAGCGGCGATGACCGTTGACGACGAACTGTTGGCAAACTATCAGGGGACTCTCCCCTTTGCCCTCACCGCCGCGCAGCAGCGGACGCTGGATGAAATACGGCAAGACATGGGCCGGCAGGTGCCGATGAGCCGCCTCATACAAGGTGATGTCGGCAGCGGCAAAACCGTCGTCGCCGCCGCCGCCATGTTGGTCGCCGCGGAAAACGGCTATCAGTCCGCTTTGCTGGCGCCGACGCAGATTCTGGCGGAACAGCATTTCCGCGGTCTGCGCAACCTGCTTGAAGGTGTTGACCTCGCCGACGGTACAAGACCCGCTGTCACCCTCCTCACCGGACGCATAACCGGGCAGGAGCGGGAGGCGGCCCTGACCGGCCTGGCAGACGGCAGCGTTCAAATTGTGGTCGGCACCACCGCGCTCATCCAGGAAAACGTGGCTTTCGCCAACCTCGGCTTTGTCGTGGTCGACGAGCAGCACCGCTTTGGCGTCGGACAGCGGGCAGCCGCGCGCGACAAGGGCGGAGAAACAGCCGTGCCCCATCTGCTGGTGATGAGCGCCACCCCAATCCCGCGCAGTTTGGCGCTCACAGTATATGGTGACCTCGATGTCAGCGTCATCGACGAGCTGCCTCCGGGGCGGACGCCAATAAAGACGAAGCGGTTCCCGCCCACCGAGCGGGAGCGCCTCTACGGTTTCATACGCAGACAGGTGCGCGATGGCCGTCAGGCCTACATCATCTATCCTCTGGTAGAAGAGAGTGAGAAGTTGGATGTTGGCGCGGCCGTGGACGCGCACGCCCGCCTGAACGAAGAAATCTTCCCCGATCTGCGCGTCGGGCTTCTCCACGGCCGTCTCAAAGGCGCCGAGAAGGATGAGGTCATGCGCTCTTTTGCCAGCGGCGATCTCGACATCCTGGTCAGCACCAGCGTCGTCGAAGTGGGGGTGGACGTTCCCAACGCTACCTTGATGCTGATTGAGGATGCAGAGCGCTTCGGTCTGGCCCAGTTGCACCAATTCCGGGGCCGGGTGGGCCGCGGTGAGCACGAGAGCTACTGCGCGCTCATCAGCCGCGTGAAAGGCGGCGCGCAGGCTCAACGACTCAACGCCCTGGCGGAGACGACAGACGGCTTCATACTGGCGGAAAAAGATCTCGAACTGCGCGGCCCCGGGGATTTTCTGGGTACGCGCCAGAGCGGCTTGCCCGATCTGATGATGGCGAACCTAAGCGATACCGCTACCCTGCATCTGGCCCAGCAGGCCGCGCAGGACCTTCTGCGCCAAGACCCAGATCTCGACAACTATCCACTGGTGCAGGAGAAGGTGGAACAGTTCTGGCGCGGCCACGGCGATGTATCGTGATCCCTGATTCGTGGCTCCGACACTCACCTGCTGTAGCTAGCCGCGCTCGCCGATCGGCAGGTAGGCACGCTCGGCCTCACCTAGAAAGATCTGCCGGGGACGGGCGATGCGCTGCTCCGCGTCGCCCATAAGCTCCATCCACTGGGCCAGCCACCCCGGCGCCCTTCCCAAAGCAAACAATACCGGGAATATCTCGACCGGGAACCCCATCGCCTGGTAAATGATGCCACTGTAAAAATCCACATTCGGATATAGCCGGCGGGAGACGAAATAGTCGTCCCCCAGGGCAGCCTGCTCCAACGCCACGGCAATATCGATCAACGGGTTGCTTCCGGTCACGTCGAAAACTTCATAGGCGATCTTCTTGACGATCTGGGCACGGGGATCGTAGTTCTTATAGACCCGGTGGCCGAACCCCATCAGACGCACTTCCCGGTTTTTCACTCTTTCCAGAAAAGCCGGGATCTTCTTCGTATCGCCGATTTCAGCAAGCATCCGCAGGACCGCTTCATTGGCGCCTCCATGCAGAGGGCCGTACAGGGCCGCGACCGCACCGGCAAGTGCGCAGTACGGATCGGCGTCGCTCGAAGCGATGTTGCGCAGCGCCGAGGTGGAACAGTTCTGCTCATGATCGGCGTGTAGAATGAACAGCACATCCATCGCTCTCGCCAGAACGGGATCGACTTCGCCGTCACCAGTGAGACCCATCATATGGAGAAAATTCTCGCTATAGCCCAGGGCGCCGTCGGGGTCTGTATGCGGCCGGCCGAGCAGGTTCTGGTAAGCGAAGGCGACCGCCGTCGGCAGCTGGCCGAGAACACGCACGACCTGCTGTAAGCGAATCTCGCTGTCATGAACCTGCTTGGCCTCGGGGTAGAGAGTGGACATCGTTGCGACTGCGCTGATCAGAATGCCCATCGGGTGCGCGTCCCCACGGAACGTCTTGAGCACACCTTTCAGGTCTTTGTCTATCAGCGTGTGCGCCATTATGCGCGCGTTCCAGTCGGTCAACTTGCTTGCCGTCGGCAGTTCGCCGAAGAGTAACAGGTGCGCCACCTCCATAAAAGTACTCTTTTCCGCCAACTGCTCAATCGGATACCCTCGGTATCGAAGAATGCCCTTGTCGCCGTCGACATACGTGATTCGGCTCTTGCAGGACGCCGTGTTCGTATAGCCCGGGTCGTAGGCCATCATGCCAAAATCATCGGCCTGCACCTTCAGTTGGCGCAGGCCGATGGCCGGGATGGTGTCATGTTCGATCGGCAGTTCAATCGTATTGCCGGTGCGGTTATCGGTTATGGTTAGCGTCTGCTTACTCATTGCCGGAACATCCCTTTCCATTCGGTTGCGAAACCGTTACTGGTCGTTTCAGTAACTGTATACTATTTTGGCAAATTTTGTAACACTCTTACCTCTGCGCTGACTGCCGCCCAACCGTGCTCCTACGACAGATCGACCGAATTCGGCAGGGGTCGGCCCTCAACACCTGCAAGCAGATTCTCGGTCGTCATCACCGCCATCTTCGTGCGCGTGGCGACGGTGGCGCTGCCAATGTGGGGCAGAATCACACAGTTATCCAGCGAGACCAGAGGGTGGTCCGCCGGCAGAGGCTCCGGATCAGTGACGTCCAACCCGGCGGCTGCAATCTCTCCCTGCACCAGCGCCTCGTAGAGCGCTTCCTGATCAACGACGCCGCCGCGACTGGTGTTAATCAAGACTGCCGTCGATTTCATCTTGCGAAAAGCCTCGACGCTGAAAAGAGAACGGGTCTGGTCGTTGAGAGGGCAATGAACCGCCACAAAATCGCTTTCTTGCAACAGCGTGTCCATCGCCACAAATGTCGCGCCCACCTCCCGCGCCGCCTCAGGCTTTTCTCTGGGCCCGGTGTAGATAATGCGGCAGTCAAAACCGCCCAGCATGCGCGCGAACGCGGCGCCAATCCGTCCCAGGCCGACCAGCCCGACCGTGCTGCCGTGGATATCGCGGCCTGTCATCCACATCGGCCGCCAGCTGGGCCACGTCCCGTCCTGCACAGCCTGCGTACCTTCCGGAAGACGCCGCGCGGTCGCCAGCAGCAGCGCCAGCGCCAACTCCGCCGTCGTTGCCGTCAACACGCCCGGCGTATTTCCCAAGAGAATGCCCCGTCGGCCCAGCGCAGACGCGTCCACGTGATCGTAGCCGACCGACATCGTGGCCACAACCCGCAGCCCCGGTCCGGCCGCGTCCAGCAGTTCATCGTCGATCGTTTCGGTCAGCAGGCAATAGAGCCCGTCCGCGCCCTCCACCCATTCCAGCAGCGTGTTGCGATCTATCGGCTCTTCACTGTCCCAGTAGCGGGTGTTACATTTTTCAAGGATTGGCGCGATCGCCGCCTCAGGCAATTGGCGGGTCACTACAACTGTCGGTTTTGTCATTTCTTCTGCGGCCCTCTGCTGTTATGCAAGTCGATAACTGCCGGAAGTCCACCGAAGTTCAGCGTACTTTCCGGCCTATTATGGTCGTTCTGCCTACCGGCTATCCGGCCCCTCCACGCTCCAGGCCTGCACACGGCCGGCCAGATGGGCGGGCAACCTGCCTTCGATCAGTGTCCCATCCTCAGTGAATTCTTCCCGTTCCACGCGACCATGCTCATAAATCAGAGAGACCAGGTCGCCCTTGCTGTAAGGGAGCAGCAGCCGCAGCCGCGTCATCCTTTCCTGCAGCTTGCCATCAACTTCAGCCAGCAGTTCGGGAATGCCTTCACCTGTGTGGGCGCTGATCAGTACGGGGGACGGGTAGTCCTGCAGCGCGTGTCGTTGCTGCGCCGTAAGGCCAGATCCTCCCTGACCCTCGGGGTTGAGCAGGTCGATCTTGTTTAACGCCGTCACAAGCGGTTTATCGCCGGCGCCCAGCTCTTCCAACATCTCTTCCACCGCGGTTACCTGCTCATCGGCGTTGTTGTGCGAGATATCCACCACATGCAGCAGCAAGTCGGCCTCGGTAATCTCTTCCAGCGTCGCCCGGAATGCGGCCACCAGCGCGGTCGGCAGCTTCTGGATGAATCCGACCGTATCGGTGAACAATGCAGTGCGCGCGCTGGGCAGCTCGACGCGGCGCGTGGTCGGGTCGAGCGTGGCAAACAACTGGTCCTGGGCCAGCACACCGGCGCCGCTGACCGCGTTGAGCAGGGTGCTCTTGCCCGCGTTCGTGTAACCGACCACGACGATGATCGGCGTCGTTGACTTCTGCCGGCGCTGCCGGTACCGTTCGCGGTGGTGGCGAACCTCTTCCAGCTCGCGCTTAAGATGGGCGATACGGCGGCCGATCTCCCGCCGGTCCACCTCCAATTGGGTTTCCCCGGGGCCGCGCACGCCTACCCCGCCGCTGGCGCCGCCTGCGCGTCCACCGGCTTGCCGCGCCAGATGTGTCCAGGCTCGGGTCAGCCGCGGCAGCCGGTATTCATATTGCGCCAGCTCCACCTGCACCGCCCCTTCTCGGGTCTTGGCATGGCGGGCGAAAATGTCCAGGATCAGGGCAGTGCGGTCGATTACCTTGACTTCCTCCCCCAGGACCTGCTCGATTTCGCGTTGCTGGCGCGGCGAAAGCTCCTCATCAAAGATTACGACATTGGCGCCCAGCTCCAGAACCAGCGTCTTCAGCTCGCCCAATTTACCAGCGCCGATGAAAGTGGCCGGATGGGGACGCTGGAGCCGCTGCGTCAGTTCTCCCTGCACCTCCAGCCCTGCGGTCTCGGCCAGCTGCGCCAGTTCGGTGAGAGAGTCCTCCATCGAGAGGATGCCGGGCTTACCGGCGACGCTCACACCGACCAGGACAGCCGACTCCTCCGGCTTGTCGGTCAGGATCAGGCCCTGGTCATCGCGCACAACTGCCTGTAGGCTGCCTTCAGCGGCGCCCGTGAAATCATCTACGGCTGTAAGGCCGCCTGAGCGGTTAGCATGCTGACTTTCTGACATATGACTTACTGTGCCTTTCACAGCGTTCATCCGTAGGGGGGATTCAATGTGCCCGCTGATAGGCTAACGCTGTACTACGGTGGAATTGATCCAACCGAAACCGGCGCACCAATGCGCAAGCGGCTTCCATCGGTTGTTGTTCCCAATAGAATCAAGATCTTGTCCGCATAGAGGGTTGCCAGTTCGGTCTCGTTCCCTGTTGGACTGGCAATGGCTTTCGAGCCGGGGATCTGTATATACAGCAGCTCCGGCCAGGAGAGCGCCGCTGACCACAGTGACTGACGAGCAGAGCCGCGGCAAGCCATGCCCGACAAGATTCGCACATTGTACACGATTTCGCCGATTCGCGCCCGTTGGGGAAGCATAGGACGGCGGACACAAATGTGGCAGCGAAATGGTTGGCAGCATACCCCCGCCCAGAGCCGCCGCTGGACGCGCCATCCGGAAGTCACCGCGGCGAGTTCCAGGAACCTCCTCGCCTGCCCACTACGCAACCCAAAACCTGTGGATTCTGCTGATACCGTGTAACTAAGGCGCCCGGTTGCAGCGCCTCGCCGGTGGCGTCGGTTAGGGAGTGAGTTCTGCCGCGGTGGTCGGTCGAGTGAAGCTGATTACCCTCACTTAGCATTTGGGCGGTCGGCCGCAAGCGGCCTCCCTTGTGCAGGGGCTGCGCCCCCGCAACGCCCCCCTCCAAAACCATGCCTCAGCGACCTTACGCCTTCAGCGCAGCCGTGCGGCTCCAGCAACCTGGCGGCTGCCAACCGAATACCGAATCAGACTGCCTGATTGACGCCGGGCATGAAGGGCCGGTCAAGACAGACTCTGTATGTGGTTAAATAGTTACGGTGAAATGAAGAAATCGGGGGGAGTAAGCGGGCTGCCGGAAGTTCTGGGCATGTCTATCCCTCCCGGCTCGTCAGAACAAATGCCCATCCAACAACTGCGGACCAGCCCCGGGCCCGCTACTGAGCACCCTGCCCACCGCCGCCAGCCCACGCAAACGCCGCTCAACCTCAGCCGCACTGTCCACCTCACAAATCAGATGCACGTTCGGCCCCGCGTCGATCGTAAAATAGACCGGCACGCCCTCCTCCTCGCGCCACGCCCGCACCGCATGCAGCACCTCCAGCGTGCCTGGCTGCCAGTAGAGCAGGCTCGGCGCGCTCGTCATCATCACACTGTGCATCGCCAGCGCGTCCGCTTCCAGGATGGGCCCGAGCAGCGATATGTCACGCGCGGCGATCGCGCGGCGCACAGTTGCCAGCCACTCGCTGACACACTCTGTGCGTGCGGCGTTGAATGGGCTTGTCACCGCCAAGCGGTGCCCGCTGCTGCTGCTGACCTTCTTGGCGCCGGCGCTGACAATGGCGATGATATCTCGCAGCGCCCAATGGCCTTCATCGTACATCTGGTGGGCCACACTACGAGAATCGAGAACTGTAGCTTCAGGACAGGTAAATGACTCCCCTTCTCCCCAACCCCGCTCCCATTCGACAAAGCCGCCAAACAAACTGCGGCTGGCCGAGCCGCTCCCTTGCCGGGCCACGGCAGAGAGTTGCGCGGCGTCCAGTTGGAGACCCAGCGCGGCAGCCGCGGCGACGGTGAGCGCGGCGAATCCACTGGCCGAGCTGGCGATGCCAGACGCCATCGGAAAATTATTGTTGCTGACTACGTGGGCTCTGTCCGAAACACCGGCCAAGGCGCGCAACCGGTCGAGGTGGGCGCCAATACGCTCTGCTGGCGCACCCTGAAGCTGCACTCCGTCGATCGAAATCCTGTCCGTTGGCAAGTCTGCGCTGTTATCCCAGGCGACCGTCGTGGTTGTATGCGCGTCGGCCAGGGTCATGCTGATTGAATTGTTGAGCGGGATGTTCAAATCGTCGCTGACCACCAACTGCTGGCCGCTAGCCGCTGAGGTTGTGCCGTCGACAACGCCCCAGTATTTGATGAATGCAATATTACTGCCGGCGCGGCAAGAGGCCTTGCGTTCAGACAGCGAACCGGTTGCGCACTGGTCAGTCACGCTTCTCGTTCTGCCTGCTGCTCGCATCGGCGCAGGAGGTCATCGATCAACTCGTCATGCGCGCGGAAATGGATCGTTACGCCGTCTTGGGTCTGCTCGATGCGCGCCTGCCAGCCGATACCTTCAACCAGCGCCAGCTTCTCGACCACACCGGCGCCCAGCCTTTTGAGCACGGCTTCGGCCTGGTCGGCTGTCAGTCCCGGGAATTCCAAACTTTCTGATTCGTACAGGTCGTCATCCTGAAAGCGGGGATCGCGGCTGTCTTCCTCGTCTCCCAGCGATGGGGCGCTGATCGGCATCAAGCAACTCCTTCGCACCCCTTCCGAGCAGGGGCGTAACCTTACTCTATTCGGCCTCCAGAAGAGCGACGCCCATATCGTTGCCGGCGCCCAACTCTTTGAGAAATCGGGGCACAAGCGCATGCAACTCGGCGATCCGTTCTGCTGGCGTTTTATCGGGTAGATGGATACGCCCGCCGGCCATCGTATTATGACCGCCCGCGGAGCCGTTCCTGCCGGCGATGATGCGCACCAAACGGCCGGCCTTAGCGTTCGAATCTGACGCGCGTACCGACATCACGCCCTGGTCCTGGAAAATCCCCAGGCAGACGACCCATGCGACATTTTCCATGCGCATCAAAAGATCCGCCACCTCTGCCGCCATATCGGGCCGCGGCATATCAAAAAGCAGGCTGACGGCAATATCGCCCGCCCTCTCAGTCTCTTCTTCCGACTCTTCGTCTCCCCCGTCCGCATCCTCGCCCCCATCCTCCAGGCCTGTCGGCGGACCGGGACTGCCGGGCGCAAGCATGCGCGAGAGCGCGATGATATCAAGATCGAATCGCTCAAGGTCCGACCTGTAACCGTCCGTCTCATCCTCTTCCAGGATCTCCTCCGCCTCCTCCGCCTCCTCTTCATCCTCCTCATCGACCGCGCTGGGCATGGAGACCGTGTAGATTGTCGTATTGGCTAGAGCATCGCTTATGCTGCGAAAATATGTGCGCGGAACCTGCACATGTTCAATACGGTTCAGCAGGTCAGTCTCGACTAGATGACGCAAGGTCGAGTACGCCCAGATATCCAGGGCCGACGTTTGCCTGCTCAGGCCCATCGTATCCGACTTGATCCCGTAGAAGAGGGCCGTCGCCAGTCGCCTGTCGATCGGCACTTCCGCCACCGCCAGATATTCGCACAATAGCGTGGAGGAGGCGCCCACATCCGGACGCACGTCGTGGACCTTGGCCCGAAGCTGGCTGCGCCGCGGCGGATGATGATCGATCGCGACCAGCACCTCTTCACCGGGGTAGTCGGTGCTCCACAGCAGATGATTGGCGGCCACAGGCTGCGTATCGACCAGCATCACACCGTCATATACGCTCATCTCCGCCGCCGCCGCCCGCTGCGAAATGCGGACCTTGTGGGGCACGATCTCATCGGCCATCGTACGGTTCTCGGCCCGGCCGATGATGCCGCCGTGTCCCAGTGTGACGCCCGTGGCTGGAGCGTGGATACGCAACAACTCCTCCAGTGCGCGCGCACTGGCGATTGCGTCTGGGTCCGGATCATTGTGCATCAGAACCAGGAGGTTGTTCTTCCCCTCCACCAGCTCAAGGATCTGCTGGACTCTTCTTTCTATAGAACTCCGCCGCCGGCCACCATAGTCTTCCGGCAAAGGGAGCACCGCTGTTAGGGTTTCTTCCATGACTTGTCCGTTCGCCCACTGAACCGTAGGTTCGATTGCCGGATATTCCTTCCAGACGAAAGACGGAAATCAAGCAGGGCGGGGGTATTATACCCAACATGGTCCTTTCGCGGAAGCACTGTTTTTGGCAAAACGTCGCACTTCCTCTTGGCGCCCATTTCGAGAGCAAGCACAGCCTTCATCTGCCTCTGGGCGGTCGGGCCTTCGGCCCTCCCTTGTGCAGGGGCTGCGCCCCCGCAACGCCCCCCTCCAAAACCATGCCTCGCCACCGCCGCACTGTTCATTTCCCCTGGCCCCGAGCCCCCGTCAGCTGCAGTTCCCGCTTGTTGAGCAATCCGCATATTTGAGGTACGATTGGGCGCACCCGGCATCTGGTCGCCGCCAGATAAAAAACCGCTGGACATGGCTGCCCGCCGACTCCAGCCCCCGACACCAAAAAGGCGTGGAATTTCTGCGCCAACCAGAGCGGACGCCCCGCACATGGCGGCCGGCATCCGCTCGCTTAAAACGGAAGATTCGCAGATTTTCGCACAAAGGATGCGCGCATGACAAACACAATCGATACCTTGACCGGCGCTGGCGCGCAAACTGTCGTCCGGCGTATGGGTGAAGCCGCGGCAGCATTTCTCGCCTCTCTGTCCATAGACCAGAAACACAGAGCGGTAGTTCCCTTTGCCGATAAGGAAGAGCGCACAAACTGGCATTATACGCCCATCCTGCGAAAGGGGCTCTCTCTGTCCGAAATGGGCTTTCCGCAACGGCAAAAAGCTCTGCAATTGGTAAATGCCGGTCTCAGTCGCACCGGTTTTGTTACCGCCTCGACCGTGATGGGAATAGAGAGCGCTCTCGACATGTTGGAAGATTGGGAGCGTACGCATCCCGGCAGAGATCCACAGCTCTACTTTCTGACCGTTTTCGGCAGCCCCGATGAAAAGGGCCTGTGGGGATGGCGTTTTGAAGGCCATCATATCTCGCTCAATTTCACGATTGCCGATGGGAAGATCATCTCACCCACGCCAATGTTCTTCGGTTCAAACCCAGCCGATGCGTCTCTCAGCCCCGCGGCCGCGCTTCGCCCACTGGCAGGCGTCGAAGATCTGGCCCGGGAACTCGTCCGCTCTTTTGATGAGGAGGCCCTCACAACCGCAACCATCTCTCCCGCCGCGCCGCCGGACAATGTACTCTACAATCTGCCCGAAATCGTTGAAGGTACATTTCATGTGCCTGCCAACCACCCCGGCCTGAACGTCTGGAAAGACGCCCATGGCTTGGACGATGAGCACGTTCAAGCCTTGCGCTACTCCGATACACCCCGCGGCATCTGCCGCAGCCGGATGAACGGCGATCAGCAGGAACTCCTGCTGGCACTCATCGGCGAGTACATCCATCGAATGCCGGACGAACTGGCTGAGATCGAGTGGCACCACCTCGGCGAGTCCGGCCTCGACGGAATCCACTTCGCCTGGGCAGGCGGCCTGGAGAAGAGACAAGGGCACTACTATCGCATTCAAGGATCCCGCTTCGTGTGTGAGTACGACAACACGCAAAACGACGCCAATCACATCCACTCGGTTTGGCGGGATCCGGCCAACGACTTCGGCAAAGATATCCTTGCGCACCACTATGCCCACCATCATTAACCGTTGATGGCGCGCCGTCCGTTCAGGCTGTCTGCCTGTCCTGCAAGTTCATTGAGTTCGCTCAGCGCACGTCGAGTCCGGCCTCTCCAACGACGACATCATCTTGGAATGGCGGCAGACCTCCCGTTACCCTACGCCGCCGGACTCGTGTTAGAATCGGCACAGCCCACCTGCTGCGCGTAGGGCCGGAGGAGACAGTATGGAATCCAATGAGGTGATGCGAGACAGGCAACGGGAACAGACGAATATCGACCAAGATAATGGTCGTCGTTCCTCGCCGCGCCAAAAAAATGGGCGCCGGGAGCATCTCAGCAAAAATGAGTTTGCGCCGGATGACGGCCGTTTCGTCACCCTGGAGGAGTATTGGGCCAAGTGGTATGAGAACCCCTACCCGCACATCGACGTCAGCTATGAATGGAACAATGGCAGGTTGGAGGCAAAGCCATTGCCCAATAAGCCTCAACTCAGCCTTTACAATTGGTTTCTCGACCTTCTGCGCCGCTACTTGGAAACGAACAAAATTGCAGATCTCATCAATCTGGAGACCGGCTTTGTCCTGACCATTGCAGACCCCGAAGAACCATCCGGCCAGCGGGGAGCGGTGCGAAAACCGGACATCGGTGTGATCCTGAATAGCAACCCGGTGTCATGGGGGCGCATTGACCAACGCCATTTCGCCGGGGTCTGCGACATGGTTGTGGAGGCGCTGTCCGATTCCACCCAAGCCGAAGCTGAACGAGATACCGAAGAGAAGAAACGCGACTATGCACTGGCCGGGGTGAAAGAGTACTACATTCTCGATCCCAACGGCGACCATATGCGCTTCTACCGTCTAGCCCCGACAGCGGCAATTTACGAGGAAATTCACCCCGATAACGAGCAGGTGGTCCACTCAGAACTGCTTCCGGGATTTCAGTTCCGACATCAGGATTTGTGGCGGCAACCGGAATTGGCGGAGTTGGCTCTGGACGATACATACGCAGGGTATGTCATACCTGGCTATCAGGCAACTGTGACCGCCCAGCGCGTCGCAGAAGAGCGTGCGCAAGCACTTGAAGCCGAACTGGCCCGATTGCGCCAACAAGACTCTTGAATACATACTCTTCACAGCCAAACCCGCACTACGGGGACGTCCCCAACTTGAGGATTGTTTGACGGAGTGAACGAAGATCGGTACAATCCCATTCATGCGCCAGATATCGTATCTTCGTTATCAATGGCAATCCAACAGAAAGAGGCTGATATATTCAGCTAAAAGGTCCCGCGTGGCCACAATTCGGTCGGCAGGACCCCATACCGATTGTCTGCAAGGTCGATAACAAGACCTCCCAAATCCATGACGGCGGACAATCGATCTGCTCGCAAAAGTTAAATTTGCAGGGATCTGCAAGCGACTTTACACACGTAACCAACTCTTAAGGAGACTTTTATGGCTGAGAACGGCAATTCGGTTATGTCCGGAAACTACCAGGTGGTGGGGACCCGGCCCATTCGGCACGACGGCGTGGATAAGGTTGTCGGCGCGGCCCGCTATGCCGCCGACCAGAATGTGCCGGGGATGTTGTACGGCAAGTACCTGCGCAGTCCCCATGCCCACGTACGTATCCTGAGTATCGATACCAGCAAAGCCGAGGCACTGCCCGGTGTCACCGCCATCGTTACTTCGTCCGACCTGGCCGAGGCCGCGGACAAAATTCAGGAGATGGGTGAAGACGCGGTCAATCTGAGGTATCTCAGCGCCAATATGCTCGCCCATGACAAGGTCCTCTACCATGGCCACGCAATCGCCGCAGTTGCCGCCACAAGCATCCACATCGCCGAGGAAGCGGTCGGTCTGATCGATGTAGAATATGAAGTCCTCAAACCGGTGCTGGATGTGCGCGAAGCCATGGCAGACGACGCGCCCATCCTCCTGTCGGAGCTGCGCACCGTCGCTTTGGGCGAAGTCGGCGATAAGCCGACCAACGTCGCACAACATTTCCGCCACGAACGCGGCGACCTCGAAGCCGGTTACGCCGCGGCCGACGCAATTGTCGAGCGCGAGTTCACAACCGCAATGGTCCACCAGGGATACCTGGAGCCGCAGGCGTCGACCGTGCAATGGCGCCCCGACGGTCAGATTCACATCTGGACCAGCACCCAAGGTCCGTTTCAGATCCGGGACTCAGTCTCCGCGCTTCTGCAGGTACCTGTTTCGCAGGTGAAAGTGACCCCGGCCGAGATCGGCGGCGGTTTCGGCGGTAAGTTCACCCCTTACACCGATCTGCCCTCGGCTCTACTCTCTCGCAAGAGCGCGCATCGCCCGGTCAAAATGGCGCTGACGCGTACCGAGGTACTGCAGGCGACCGGCCCCACCTCGGGCAGCTACATCAAAGTGAAGATGGGCGCTACCAAGGACGGCCGCATCACCGCAGTTGAAGCCGACCTGATGTATGAGGCGGGCGCCTATCCAGGCTCACCCGTTGGCGCCGGCGCCGGCGTGATTCTGTCTCCCTACAAGCTGGACAACCTGCGCATCGATGGCTATGACGTTGTCGTGAACCGTCCCCAGAGCGGCGCCTACCGCGCGCCCGGCGGCACCAATGCCGCGTTCGCTTCGGAAACGGTTATCGACGAATTGGCTGAGATCCTGGGCATCGACCCGCTGGAGTTCCGCCACATCAACGCCGCCCAGGCAGGGGACCGCCGCCCCGACGGGCCCGAATACAAGCGCATCGGTTACAAAGAGACCGTTGAAGCCGCCATCGATCATCCCCATACCGCCACCCCGAACGAAGGTACGAATCGGGGCCGGGGCGTGGCCTCCGGTTTCTGGTTCAATGGCGCCGGCCCTTCAAGCGTCACCGCGATTGTGAACGCCGACGGCACCGTGAACCTGATGGAAGGCTCCGCTGATATCGGCGGCACCCGCGCCTCCGCCGCGATGATGCTGGCCGAGACAATCGGCGTCGCAGCCGAAGACATCAACCCGCAGGTCGTAGATACCGACTCGATCGGCTACACCGGCGGCACCGGCGGCAGCAGCGTCACCCACAAGATCGGCGTCACCACCCATCAACTGGGGCTGGAACTGCGCAAGAAGATGAGCGCACAACTGGCCGATTACTGGGAAATGGAAGCATCTGACATCTCCTGGCAGAACGGCCAGTTCCGGGGCAACGGCCACAGCATCGGCTTCAAAGAAGCGGCACAACAGTTGTCCAGCGGTTACGAAGCGCTCACCGCCAGCGTTACCATGAATACGGGCGGCGCCGGCCCCTGCTTCGGCACCCATGTTGTCGACGTTGAGGTCGATCCGGAGACCGGCAAAGTCACGATCCTACGCTATACCGCCGTGCAGGATGTCGGCAAAGCGATCCATCCCAGCTATGTGGAAGGCCAGGTCCAGGGCGGCGTCGTGCAAGGAATCGGCTGGGCCCTGAATGAAGAGTACATCTACGACGACGAGGGCCATCTGCTCAATGCCAGCCTGCTCGACTATCGTATGCCCACCGCGCTCGATCTGCCCATGATCGAGACCGTCTTGGTAGAGGCTACCAACCCGGACCACCCGTTCGGCGTGCGCGGCGTCGGCGAAGTGCCGATCGTCCCACCAGCCGGAGCCATCGCCAACGCCATCTACGATGCCATCGGCGTGCGGCCGACTGAACTGCCAATGTCGCCGGCGCGGCTGCTGGAAGCAATCTGGGAGAAGAACGGCGCCTAGCCATCAGTTCGCAATCACTCGCGGCCAGTAACCGCACTGGAAACGAGCGGCGAACCGCGTATCTTTTTTGTTCAGTAAGGCGGGTCGGTGGACCTTGTGTTGACCGGCCCGCCTTTTGATTCGATTCGTAAATACTAAGCCATATAAAGTGACTGTTTTGACCAGCCCTTTATCGCTGCCGCCATTCAGGCAATCTGATTGCGTATTCGGTTGGCGGCAGCCAGGTTGCTGGAGCCGCACGGCTGGAATGAGGACACAAGGTCGGTGAGCGATGGTTTTGTAGGGGGGCGTTGCGGGGGCGCAGCCCCTGCACAAGGGAGGGCCGAAGGCCCGACCGCCCAAAATACAACAATGTGGGGAGAAAGAACACCTTTGCTCCCCTCGTTCAGGGTTGCGAATCAGTTGCGGCTGAGTAGTTACTTCGATTCAATACATCAGTTGCTGATGGCGCAGTCCGACGGCAGGAGATAATTACCTTATGTCTTCCTCTCGTTCCGTTGCCGTAACCGGCGGGCTCGGCAACCTGGGTACAAAGCTGCTGCTCCACCTGGCCCGCACCAGCTCTTGCCCGCTGCTGATTGGGCTGGACCTGCGCGCACCGTCTTCTCAACAGTCGCAGACATTGCAGGCTGCCGCCGCGCAGAACACGACAGGCACGACGCCGGCAATCGAACTGCTCGAATGTGACCTGACCGATCCCCGCGACAGCCGCTGGCGCGATGCCCTGCAGCGCGTGCAATCAGTCGTTCACTTCGCCGCATTCAACCCCTACCCGGACGCCAGCTGGGACGAAGCTGCCATCTCCATCGACATTACCCTTAATGTGGCGTTGGCCGCAGCAGATAGCCCTTCCGTCGAGCGCTTTGTCTTTGCCACCTCCAACCACGTAATGGGCCGCTACAAAGACAATCCCCTCGCCGCGACCGTGGGCCTTGGTACGCTGCGCCCCGACAGCCCTCTGGGCGTGGGCACGGTCTGGGCAGAAGCCGACCCGCCCTTGGACGCCACCGCCTACTCAACGACCAAAATGGTGGGCGAACGTATCTGCCAGGCCCTCGGTGCGCAGGCCAACGGCGCCACCACTTTTGTGAGCGTCCGTATCGGCTGGTGTCAGCCTGGCGCCAACCTTCCCGAAACGCTCAATGCCACCGGCGAGCCCCGCGCGGAGAGCGGCGCCGCCGAATCCCACCCCGACCCGGAAGGATACCGGCGGGCGGAGCGCTGGTTCCGCCTGATGTGGTTGTCGAACCGGGACTTTGCGCACCTGTTTGAACGCGCCATCAACGCCGACGCCAGTCAGTGGCCCGCGCCGGCCATCGTCGTAAACGGCATGTCTGCCAACACCGGTATGGCCTGGAGTCTCGAGGAGACGCGCAGCCATCTTGGCTATCAACCCCAGGACGACGTGACGCGCACTGAATAAAAGCTACTTCCCACCGGGCAAAGGAGAACCCACATGAGCTACAAGCTCGCCTACAGTACGTTGCGCTGGCAAAATCCGGCCCTGGAGCCGGCCCTCAACAAGCTGACCGAGTCAGGATGGCAGGGCTGGGAGAGCAGGCTGCCCCTCAACTGGATGGGAACGCCCACGCGGCTGCGGCGTGTCTGCGCCGACGCCGGCATGCCCCTTATCGTCCTGACGGCCAACGGAACGCCGGATAGCCGCGATCGCGAAAACGTCGAGCTGAACCGGCGGCGGATGGAGTTCGCAGCTGAAATGGGCTGCGACTGCTTCATGTATATGAATGGCGGCAAGCCGGACAACGGCCCGGTCACCGATGATGATGTCTTGGCGGCCGCAGAAGGCGCCGACGAATGGGCCGAATACGCGGCCCAGTTCGGCCTCGAGCTGACCTATCATATCCATACCAATCTGCTGGTTGATTCGATCGACCACTGGAAGCTGTACATGGACAATCTGCGCACCGCCAAGCTGTGCATCGACGTCTCGCACGCACAGTTATGGGGCTATGACGCCGTCGCATCGCTGCGGGATTTCAGCGCCCAGCTGAACTACGTGCATCTGCAGGACTGGGCCACCACCACCCGCCGCGCAGACGGATTCTACGATCCCCAATGGTGCCAGGTCGGCGAACACGAGAACATCGATTTTCCGGGCATTAGGGTCGTTCTGGATGAAATCGGCTACGATCGCTGGGTGACAGCCTGCCCCGGCCAGCCGATCCCCGGCCGCGATGATCCCCTGAGCGAGGCCAAACGCAGCGCGGGAATGGTCACCTATCTGCGGGGCATCGGCTACTAGGTGTCCAGGTCGATCTCAGGGTTATCCCGGAAATACCTGGCCGTATCTAGGACCAGATTTTCCTGCAGTTGGATCGTCATGCCGCCGTCAACGACCAGCGTGTGGCCGGTGATGAACCCGGCCTCATCAGAGCAGAGGAAGCGCACCGCGTTGGCGATGTCGTCGGGCACGCCAGTGTGACGCAGAGGATAGTGTTGGTCAAAGAAACGCAGCAGAGAAGGATTGATCTCCCAGCGTTCGCCCTGGCGCTCGGTCACGATATGGCCGGGGCAGATGCAGTTGACACGCACGCCGATCGGCCCGAAATCAAGCGCCATCTGGCGGCTCATGGCGATGATCGCCGCCTTGGTCATCTCGTAAGCGAGGCTTGACGGCGCAACCAGCTGCCCATGCACTGAAGAGATGTTGACGATGCTGCCGCCGCCGCTGGCCTGGATGTGCGGCACGCCGTGCTTCGCGCTCAGAAAAACAGCCTTCTGCGAAGCGATGAGCGCCCGGTCGAACGCAGTCTCAGTCAGGGTGATTGCTGTGCCGTCCGGCTCTAAGGTTCCCCAGGCGTTGTTCACCAAAATGTGAAGCCCGCCCCAAAGCGCAACCGCGTGTTCAATCATCGGCCGAATCTGTTCCGGTTGCGAAATGTCGACCTCGTAGGCGGAGGCCGTGCCGCCGCTCTCCTCGATACGGGCCACATTTTCAGCGGCTTTCTCCGGCACAAAGTCGGTGATCAACACCTTCGCCCCGTCCGCGGCCAGCCGCCGCGCAATCGCGCCGCCAATCCCGATCGCGCCCCCGGTGACGATTGCGATTTTATCATTGAGTGTCATTGTGGTTCCTCTGGCAAGTTGGTAGATAGGAAGGCGGATTCAGTATACTTGTCGGCCTTACTGTAACCAAACCGGGGGCAACTGGCGTCCAGTGCTGTACTGAAGGGGCTCTTGAAACGATCTGATTATGAGAGATGGGTCAAACGTTATATGCTGATTTGACATGAAGCCTGCAGATCCTTGGCAACGGTTTGACGGCAAGAATATGGAAGCCCAGAGCAGCACCATACACGAAATAGTCTCACTACTCAGCACCATCCATCCCTTCCGGATCGTGCTATTTGGCTCCCATGCATTGGAGACGGAAGAATCGGAAAGCGATATCGACCTGTTGGTCATTCTGGACTCTGAGGATATCTCACAGACCTATGGGGAAAGAATGCAGAGCAGGCTCACGGTGAGGGAGCGCCTCCGAGCAGTCAACAGGCGTGTTCCCATCGACCTCATCGTCTATACCAAGGGCGAATACGAATATCTCAAGAAACAAGGCTCTTCTTTTCTGAAGGAGATAGAGAGCACAGGGAAGACGTTGTATGAGAAGGCAGGTTATAGGGTGGCTGTGTCCAAGCCGTAATGACCTGAAAATAGATTTCCAGGGAAAGAGGAAACAACAATGGAACTACCACCAATCGATCTGTCGGACCTGCTCGGGCAAACAGAGTTGCTAACTAACGGTGCCTCCTTCGCAGCGATCTGGCTTGTGTTTGGTCTTGTCGGCGCTGTCGTCGCTACCAACAAGGGGCGAAGCGGGTGTGTGTGGTCTGTCCTTGGGCTGCTGCTGGGCCCGGTGAGCTTTGTCTTGGCGATCACTGTCTCCAAGAATCAGCCAGTGCTTGAGCAAAGATTGGTTCAGAGCGGCGAAATGCAGTACTGTCCCTACTGCGCCGAACTGGTCAAAGCCGAAGCGATCAAGTGTCGCTACTGCGGTGAAGACTTCGGATCAAGCCAGTCATCGGATGCGCCCTATATGCGAAGGTCCAACTTCTAGCTGTCCGCGGATGTCCGGACCGCGGCCTGCCCAAGTGCAGAGCGAATTCGAAAACGACTTTGAGACGCCGGGTCTATCCCTCCACATCTGTGTGTTGCGGCACCGTTTCTCTCTTCATAAGGCTCTGTCTTTTTCGCCTGGTAGCGCCATCGACATCTCCGAATTGGGCAGTCAACTGAGCAGAGATCTTCATGTGTCCCGCAATGAGCTAAAGGAAGCCCGGAATTTGAACGGGTGGGACTTGCACAGTTAGCGCTGCTGTTACCACCAGCCGCTGCGTCGCTCGCTTTTGAGCCACCTATCACAAGGAAAACCAATACCATGCAGCACGAAAAATGGAACTGCCCCAAATGCGACAATCTCGAGTTCGAGACCGATATCTTCCAGGCCACCGGCGGCACCTTTGCCAAGATCTTCGACGTCCAGAATAAAAAGTTCACCACCGTCACCTGTACGCGCTGCCAGTACACCGAGATCTACAAGTCTAGCACCTCGAACCTGGGCAATGTCTTTGATTTCTTCACCTCGTAAAACGCCAGATCACTCTTGAGAGAAACAATGTGCCATAAAGCTGTTATCTTCGACCTCTTCGGCACCTTGGTCAACAGTTTCACGCGCCGCGAGTACGACCAGGTAAACGCGCAGATGGCCGCAGCGGTTAGCGTGCCCTACCCGGAATTCTGGCAGCTCATGGGCGAAACCTACCAGGACAGTTGCTTGGGCCGCTATAGTTCCTACGAGGACCTTGTCTCCGATGTCTGCAGTCGCGCCGGCGTTCAAGCAAATCAATCCCAGATTACGCAGGCTGCCACTTTTCACTACGAATTCATCGCCAACGCAATCGTACCTGAACCAGAAGTCCTGCAAGCGCTGGACAAGCTGAAGCAAACAGGATACCGGCTCGGCCTTATCAGTGACTGCGGTCCTTCGGTCCCGCTGCTCTTCCCGAAATCTCCCCTGGCCCGTTACATCGACGTCCCCGTTTTTTCCTGCGAAGAGCGGATCAAGAAACCTTCAAGCGACATCTATCATCGAATCTGTCAGCGCCTGGAGATGGAACCGCAGGAATGTATCTATGTCGGCGACGGCAGCAGCCAGGAGTTGACAGGCGCGGCAGCGATAGGAATGCGGCCGGTCCTGAAGCGAACCGATCTGCGCGATGTCTACGATAGCCATAGACCTGAAGTGGAATACTGGCGGGGGCCGGCTGTTGATGAGATCAAAGAACTCTGTGACATGCGCTTTTGAAATGCGGCAACGCTAAAGCGAGACATATCATTGAATTAAGATGAAGATGGTCTACTTCGAGAAGGAGGATGTACTGCATTTGGCGATTTCCGATGAGCCAGAAATGGGGAGTATGGAGCTAGGCCCCAACATCACGGCTGAACTAAACAACGACGGAGAACGCATTGGGATTGAAATACTGAACGCCAGCGCTTTCATCCGGGATTCAGTTGTGGAGTCATTACAGGCGAAGATGCTTTCACTTGCCAATGTCGAAAGCACGCGTACTTGAATGTTGAATGCGCTACCATCTCGCTAATTGAACGCGTGCTGACTGGCGCCCATTCTATCTCTGCGCGGAAACTCCAAAGCAGCCTGATCGCCCGCTGGAGCCGCCGCGCCAACCGCTGCAAAGGACAAAAACATGCTGCGCGTCTCAATCTTCAAGCACCAATCAGAGCTAACCGACCAATGGCTGCGCCAGAAAGTGGCCCTCGGCGCCGACGCCATCGACTTCGGAGGCGACACAGACATGCCCGGCGTCGCCGACCAGGGCTACCCGGACCTGGATGAAGTGCGCGCGCTGCGCAAGCGGGTGCGCTCCTTCGGCATCGACATCAACCGCGTCACGCTCCCCACCCTTACGCAGACCTACATCGACGATCGCGTCGGCGCCGAGGATGAGCTGGACAACGCCGCCAAAGCTCTCGAAGTCTACGGCAAGGTCCGTCTCCCCATCGCTCGCCAGCGCGTGATTGGGGACGTCTTCCCGCACATGATGGAAAGGTACCGCACCAAGCATCGCGGCGGCTACAGTGCCCGCGCCGAGACTCTCGTGCAAGGGCCACACGACATCCCTTCGCGCGCCGAACTGGAGCGCTGGTGGGATCGCTTCTGCCATGCCTTCGAGCGCCTGACCCCAATCGCCGAGGAATACGACATCAAGCTGGCCGTCCACCCGTCCGATACGCCCAACGTCGATACTCCTTTCGGCGGCATCGGCTTCCACCGCATCATCGACGCCTTCCCCAGCCCCAACGTCGGCTACGTCTACTGCATCGGCACCCGCTCCGAGGCCGGCGGCAGTTCGCTCGTGATCGACGAGATCAACAACTACGGGCGCAAGGGCAAGATCTTCATGCTCCACATGCGTAATGTGCGCGGCAGCCTCGCCACCGCCAGCGGTTTTGAAGAAACACTGCTCGACGACGGCGACCTCAACATGGCCCGCATCCTGCGCGAACTGCGCAACGTCGGCTTCAGCGGCTACATCAATCCGGACCATATCCCTCACCTGCCCGGTGACAACGAGACGCTCGACGTCGGCTGGGCCTACTCGATCGGATATCTCAAGGCGCTCTACGCCGCGGTTGTGGCCTGACCGCCGCGCCTGCTGGTTCGCCGTCGGTGACCGGTTGCTGCGTATTACCAACTGGTCGGCTCTACCTTTGTGCAATGCCTGCAGGCGGTGTAAGGTTTATGACGTTGACGACGCCTCCATACCATACAATCGGCAGGTGTGATCGATTCCAGAAGAATGGACTTTCACTCCCTCCGCCAATACAGGTAACCATAGGACTGGACGATGACACGCAAAGTTGGGATTGTCGGCGCGCGGGGCATCGGCGAAAGGCACGCGCGCGCCTATCTGCAGGACCCCCTCGCCGAACTGGTCGCCGTCTGCGATCTGATCAAAGAGCGCGCCGACGAGGCCGCGCGAATGCACGGCGTGCGCGGATACACCAGCCTCGCCGATATGCTGCGGCACGAAGACCTGGATATTGTCGATGTCTCCACCGGCGGCGCCGAAAACGGCAGCTGGCATTTCGAGCCGACCATGGAAGCCCTGGAGGCCGGCAAGCACGTGCTTGTGGAAAAGCCGATCTCCAACCAGATCGAAGAGGCCCGCCAGATGGTGGCCAAGGCAGCCGAAAAAGACCTCTACCTGGGCTGCAATCTCAACCACTACTTTACGCCCCCGGCCGATAAGGCCCGCCAGTACATGGAGCAGGGCCAGATCGGCGAACCGATCTACTGCCTGCACAAGATGGGCTTCAACGGCGGCGAGCAAACCTACAGCAAGAACAGCGCGCCCAATGTCGCCGGCTTCCCCTACTTTCATGTGAAAGCCTTCCTGGCCCACCCGTTCAGCGTCATGCGCCATTTCTGCGGCGACGTGACCCACGTCCAGGCCTTTCTCAGCCGGCCCGCCTTCCGCGTAGAGGCCGACGACCCCATGCTCTCCGTCAACAGCATCCACCTGCAGTTTGCCAGCGGCGCCGCCGGCTATCTGCTCAGCCAGCGCGGCGACGCCACCTTCGGACACGGCGGCTGGTGGAGCGTCGAAGTCGGCGGGACCCGCGGCACCTTCTGCATCGAAAACTGCATCGAAAAGATCACATACTGGCCCGCTCCCACCGCCGAAGGCGCCGCGCCGCCGCAGGTCACCAACAGCGGCATCACCGACTTCGACCAGACCTTTCCCCGCCGTATCCATGCCTTTCTCGAAGATGTGAACAACGGAGTTCCGAAAAGTGAACTGCGGGCTTCGGGCCGCGACGCCCTCGCTACCTTGGAGTACACGTGGGCAGCCATCCAATCCTATGAGAACGGTGGCATTCTGGTCCAGCCCCATCCTCTGCCGGACAGCAGCGGCCAGTAGGCAGCGGCCGCTAACCAGCAACCCGCAACCAGCCACCAATTACGAGCCGCCAGCCAAGAAAGGAAAACAGCACCAATGAGCGCCGCCGAAAGAACCGATAACACTTCCCTCGTGCCCCAATTCCGTTTTCCCGAAACGCTGGCCGAGCAGGAGGCCGCGCTGCAGACCAATTCCCTGATGCAACGGCTGCTCGCCTATCGCCAGCGCTACGAGGGCGACCCCCACCGGCCCATCTACCACTACGTTAATCCGGAAAACACGCTCAACGATCCAAACGGGCTCTGCTTCTGGCAGGATCGCTGGCATCTCTTCTACCAGGCCTATCCCCCCGAAGACCCGCGTCAACATTGGGGCCACGCCGTCAGCGACGACCTCATCCACTGGCGCGACCTGCCCTACGCCATCTACCCCAACCCCGAGGAATGCTGTTTTTCGGGCTCGGCGCTGGTCGAGGACGATCGCGTGATCGCCATCTATCACGGCACCAAAGTGGGCAACATGGTGGCCGTCTCGCATGATCCCCTGCTGCTCAACTGGGAAAAGCTCACCGGCGCCCCCGTCATTCCCATCGCCAGCGAGGACGGCTCACCTCTTCCTTACCGCGTCTTCGATCCCTGCATCTGGAAGAAAGGCGACCACTACTACGCCCTGTCCGGCGGTACACTTCCGCACGCAGCCTCCGGCAGGCGCACGCGCGCCAACTTCCTCTTCCGCTCGCCCAACCTGGTCGACTGGGACTACCTGCATCCGTTCGTAGAAGATGACATTTTTACGCTCGTCGGCGACGACGGCGCCTGCCCCTACTTCTGGCCAATCGGAGACCGTCACATCCTCCTTTTCTTCAGCCACATGAGCGGCGGGCAGGCCCTGCTGGGCGACTACGACACCGAACGCGACAAGTTTGTCGTGACCTCCCAGCACGATTTCAACTTCGGCGCCTTCGGGCCCGGCGGCGTCCATGCCCCGTCGGCCACGCCGGACGGCAACGGCGGCGTCAACGTCATCTTCAACATGAACCCGGCCAAACCGACCGAGGGCTGGAACCAGATCATGACGCTGCCGCGGCGCCTGACGTTGCAGGGCACCGACAAAATCGGCCGCGACACCCTGCTGGTCGAACCCGCTGGCGACGTCGAATCTCTGCGCAGCGAACACCGGCAGATCACCGACTTGACCCTGCCAGCCAATCAGGAGATCGTCTTGGGGAGCATCAGGGGCAACGCGATCGAGCTGATGGTGGAGATCGAAGCCAACGACGCGCCTCTGGTCGAACTGAACGTGCTGCGCTCCCCCGGCAAAGAGGAGTACACCCGCATCGCCTTCTATCGCGAGCGCGGCTTCCGCGACTGGGAGCGGTACAACGGCTGGCAGCGCGACAAACTGGCCGCCGCCACCGACAGCCTCATCTCCATCGACTCCTCCTACGCCAGCCTCTCGCCCGACGTCCGTTCACGCGCGCCGGAGACCGCGCCCGTCTTCCTCGAAAGGGATGAGCCGCTGCGCCTCAGGATTTTCGTCGACAGAAGCGTCGTCGAAGTCTTCGTCAACGGCAAGCAGTGCGTGGCCATGCGCGTCTACCCCGAGCGCGAAGACAGCGTCGGTGTCTCGCTGCGTTCGCAAGGGCAGGACGCCCGCGTTGTTTCGCTCGAGGCGTGGCAGATGGAAGATATCTATTCGTAACCTGCGGCCGTCACATTTCGATGGTCGAACAGTTCTGTGAAAGGCGAAATTAATGCACCTGCCGACCCTTTACAACAACATCCTGGGGACGAGCAACTACGTAATCAAGGAGAAGACGGAGGGCCTGACCCATGCCGACAGCATGTTGCAGCTGCCCTTCCCCGGCAACTGCATGAACTGGATCCTGGGCCATCTCATGGTCTATCGCATGCAATGCCTGGGCGTCATCGACGGCGTCAGCGAAGCCGACGAGGCTGAGTTCGCTCTCTACGGCTTCGGCTCCGAACCGATGACCGACTCCGACAAAGCCATCCCTCTGGAAACCCTGCTGGCGCGCCTTGATACACTGTCCGAACAGATCGCCGCCGCGCTCGAAAAGATGCCGGATTCCCGCTTGGAAGAATTCGTGGATGAGGAGCAAAGCGCCACCGTGGCGCAACGCCTTCTTTTCAATCTTGTCTACCACGAAGCCTATCACGTGGGGCAGCTTGAGCCGCTGTACGAACAGGCACTGGCGAACCGTTCCGGTCAGTGATCCGTCGCCTCTTCTGGGATCGCATAAGGGGCTACTGCTTACGATCTGCAAGCCGCGGAAGGAAGAAGAATCCATGAGCGCCGCCGAGAAAACCGATAACACGTCCCTTGTGCCCCATTACAGTTTTCCCGGGACGCTGGCTGAGCAGGAGGCCGCGCTGGAGACAAATCCCCTGATGCAGCGGCTGCTCGCCTATCGCAAACGCTACCAGGGTGATTCCCACCGGCCTATATACCACTACGTCAACCCGGAAAACACGCTCAACGATCCCAACGGACTCTGTTTCTGGCAGGATCGCTGGCATCTCTTCTACCAGGCCTGCCCGCCCGAAGACCCGCGTCAACATTGGGGCCACGCCATCAGCGATGATCTCATCCACTGGCAGGACCTTCCCTATGCCATCTACCCCAATCCGGAGGAACGCTGCTATTCGGGCGCGGCGCTGGTCGAAGAGGATCGAGTTATCGCCATGTATCACGGCACCACGGTGGGCAACATGGTGGCCGTCTCGCATGATCCCCTCCTGCTCAACTGGGAAAAGCTCACCGGCGCCCCGGTCATTCCCAAGGCCAGTGCCGACGGCTCGCCCCTGCCCTATCGGGTCTTCGATCCCTGCATCTGGAAGAAAGGGGACCACTACTACGCCCTTTCCGGCAGTATCCTGCCCCACGCAGCCTCCGGCCGGCGCACCCGCGCCAACTTCCTCTTCCGCTCGTCGAACCTGGTCGACTGGGACTATCTGCACCCGTTTGTGGAAGATGACCGCTTCACGCTCGTCGGCGACGACGGCGCCTGCCCCTATTTCTGGCCAATCGGCGACCGCCACATCCTCCTCTTTTACGGCCACATGAGCGGCGGTCAGGCCCTCTTGGGCGACTACGACACCGAACGTGACAAGTTCGTCGTCACCTCGCACCATGATTTCAACTTCGGTGCCTCCGAGCCGGGCGGAGTCCATGCCCCATCGGCAACGCCCGACGGCAACGGCGGCGTCAACGTCATCTTCAACATGAACCCGGCCAAACCGACCGAAGGCTGGAACCAGATCATGACGCTGCCGCGCCGCCTGACGCTGCAGGGCACCGACAAAATCGGCCGCGACACCCTGCTGGTCGAACCCGCTGGCGATGTCGAATCGCTGCGCCGGGAGCACCGGCAGATCACCGATTTGACCCTGCCGGCCAATCAAGAGATTGTATTGGGGAGCATCAGGGGAAACGCGATCGAGCTGATGATGGAGATCGAAGACAACGACGCGCCGTTAATCGAGTTGAATGTGCTGCGCTCCCCCGGCAGTGAGGAGTACACCCGTATCGCCTTCTATCGCGAGCGCGGCTTCCGCTACTGGGAGCTGTCCGAAAGCTGGATGCGGGACATGCTGGCCGCCTTCAACGACGGCGCTGGGCCCGGATTCTTCAGCAGCAGTTTCCTCAGCGACGAGCAACGGGAAAAGCTGGCCGCGGCCACCTACAGCCTCATCTCCATCGACGCCTCCCACGCCTCCCTCGCGCCCGACGTCCTTTCGCGGGCGCCGGAGACCGGACCGGTCTTCCTCGATAGGGATGAACCGCTGCGCCTCAGAGTTTTCGTCGACAAAAGCGTCGTCGAAGTCTTCGTCAACGGCAAGCAGTGCGTGGCCACGCGCGTCTACCCCGAGCGCGAAGACAGCGTCGGCGTCTCGCTGCGCTCGCAGGGCCAGGACGCCCGCGTCGTTTCGCTTGAAGCCTGGCAGATGGAAAACATTTATGAGTGACCGGTGGTCAGTGGATAGCGGATCTGCACCCACCGCAAAAAACCAGTCAGTTCTTCTCAAGAAAGGAGTTGCATGTGCACAGCCCAACCCTGTTTGTCAATATGCTTGGGACCGTCAATAACATTATCAAGCAGAAGACCGAGGGCCTGTCCCATGCCGACAGCATGTTGCAGTTGCCCATCCCCGCCAACTGCATGAACTGGATCCTCGGCCATATCATGGTCTACCGGGCGCAGTACCTCGGCGTGATCGACGGCGTCAGCAAGCCCGACGAAGACGAATTCGCCCTCTACGGCGGTGGCTCCGAACCGTTGACCGACCCCGACAAAGCCATCCCTCTCGAAACCATTCTGGCGCGCCTCGATACACTGTCCGACCAGGTCGTCGCCGCGCTTGACAAGATGCCGGAATCTCGTCTGGAGGAAATGTTGGATGAGGAAAGGGGTATCACCATAGAGCAGCGTCTGCACTTCTATCTGGTCTTCCACGAAGCAATGCACGCCGGCCAGCTTGAGCCGCTGCATGAACTGGCACTGGCTAACGGCAGCAGCTAACGGCAGTATCTAATAATCAAGCGCCGTTGGCCGGGGGAGTCTTACTGGCCAACGGCCGCTGAAGACCGGAGACGAACACCATGCAGCTATCCGACATCAAAACCGTCGGCGTCGTCGGCGGCGGCACCATGGGCTTCGGCATCGCCATCAACTTCGCGCTGTGGGGCTACCCCACCATCATCAGCGACCTCAACGATGAAACGCTGACCGGCACCAGGGCCAATATCGCCCATGCGCTGCAGCTCTTCGTCGAAGGCGAACTGATCAGCCAGTCGCGCGCCGAGGAAACGCTGGCCCGGATCACCACCACTACCGACCTGGCGCAAATGGCCGGGCAGTGCGACTTCGTCACCGAAGCGATCGTCGAGCGGCTGCCCGACAAGCAGGCGATGTTCAAACAGCTCGACGAACTCTGTCCGCCCCATACGATTCTCGCCAGCAACACCTCGCGTCTCGTCCTCAGCGACATCGGCGCCCACATCGGCCGCCAGGACAAGCTGGTGCTCACCCACTACTTCGCACCGCCGCATATCGTCCCCGGCCTGGAGGTCGCCAAAGGGCCCGGCGCCACCGACGAGACCTTCGAGCTCACCTGCGAACTGCTGAGCAGCGCCCGCAAAATTCCCATCCGTGTGCGCGGGGAGAAATCAGGATATCTTATCAACCGGATTCAGCACGCCATGGTGAGGGAGGCCAGCCTGCTGTGGGCCGAAGGCATGGCCAGCGCAGAGGATATCGAACTGGGGATCGTTTCCACCTTCGGCTTCCGCATGCCCCACGAAGGCCCGTTCCTGCACTACGACCTCGCCGGCATCTGGAAATGGCCCGAAGATGCGCGCAATCCCCGCGCCATCGAAAATGAAAAACTCCGCGAACAAATGCTGAAGGGGCAGCCCTGGTTCCTGGACCCCGCCAACTTCGAAGAAGCCGTCGAGGAACGGGACCGGGCATACATTCGCCGCCTGAAAGAGCTCTATTGGAAAGATGGCGGCCAGTGATCACCGATTAGTGGCCGGGGAAGGTCCCGGCTGCCGCCTGAAGCTTCCTTAAATCTCCCGCGCCACCGCGGCCACCGCGGCCACCGTCTCGTCAACTACATCCGCCGTATGCGCCGTCGACAGGAACCAGGCCCCCCGTTCCAGCGCGCGTACGCCCCGATAGTGCAGCGCCTCCGTGAAGCGCACATAGCGCGCCTTATCCGCCTGCAACGAACTGCGGTAATCAGTCACCTGCCCCTCCACTCCGAAACCTACGTGAAAGGCCTGGGGAAAACCTTCAACCCTCGCCGCAATGTCGGCCGCGTCCAACGCCTCCCGGATGCCCTCCATCAGCCGCGTTCCCTGCTTGCCGAGCCCGGCAAAAGTCTCCGGCTTTTTCAGTTCCTCCAGCGTTGCCACAAGCGCCGCCATGCATGCCGGATGCCCATTGAAAGTGCCGCCGTGCATCACGCCGCCGCTGACAAACAGGTCCATCAGGTCGGCGCGCCCCGCAAAACAGGAAACCGGAAAGCCGCTCGCAATCGCCTTGCCAAACGTTGCCAGGTCCGGCGTCACCCCAAAATGGGCCTGCGCGCCGCCCGGCGCAACCCGGAAACCGGTGATGACTTCATCAAATATAAGGACAGTGCCGGCGTCACTGCATGCGCGCCGCACGCCCTCCAAATAGCCCGCAGCCGGAAACACCGTGCTCGTATTGCACATTGCCGGCTCCATGATCACGCCCGCCACATCCCCGCGTTCGAGTCGCCTCTCCAGCAGTTCAAGGTTATTCCACGGCAACACCTCAGTGTGTAACCCGGCCTGCAGGTCCTGTCCCGCGCTGGCGGGAATCGCGTTCGGCGTCTCTTCGGGACCGTACTCCTCCGGCGTGGGCGCGATGCTCCACAAAATGTTGTCCATCCAGCCGTGGTAGTGCCCCTCGAACTTGATGATCACCGAACGCTGCGTAGCCGCCCGCGCCAGCCGGATCACCGCCTGCACCACCTCACTGCCCGCGCAGCTGAAGCGCACCCGCTCCGCGCACGGCACCATCTCGCACACCAGCCTGGCCGCTTCCTGCTCGATCCGGCTCTGCCCCGCATACAGGATGCCTGACTGGAGCTCCTTCTGCACCGCCTCCAACACCGGCGCCGGATTGTGCCCCAGGATCATGGGACCCATGCCCAGGTAATAGTCGATCAGCCGGTTGCCGTCTGCGTCATACAGGTAAGGCCCTTCCCCCCGCTCAAAAACCAGCGGCGTCGGCGCAATCCCCAACCGGTAGTTGCTATTCACCCCGCCGGGCAGAGACTGGGACGCCTCCGCGATCAACTGTTTAGAGCATTCAAAGGTTGCCATAGGGCTGAGTCCTTGTCTGGTGAATGACGTGTGGCGCCCCCGCGCGCAGTATGTGATGCGGTAACGCATCCCGAATTATCGCAGTTTCCGTCTGCCTACACAACTGCACACAGGGGTGCACAATTGCATTTTTGTCTGCTGGCAGTTACTCTTTCTATACCCTGATCCTCAAAAACCTCCCGATCCAACGAAAGTGGAGAATCGCTCATGTCAACCAATAACCAGCGCGCAAGCAGCGAATCCTCAGCGCAATTTACCTGGGCTGGAATGTATGCCAGCAATGCGCCTGAACCGAAGGGCTTGGGCGCCGGGAAACGCGGCCGCTACGACTTTGCCGTCGCCTATCCGGATCCAGGCTCCCTGCCCCTGGCAGGACTTCTCGATGGCCTGAAACAGGCAATGGACGACGAAGGCGGCGACCTCTCCCTCTACGCCAATCCCCAGGGCTACACACCTCTGCGCGAGTTCGTGGCCGCCAAGCTGCAGCGCGACCGAGCGATCAACGTGACCGCCGACGATATCATCCTCGCCGACGGTTCCAGCCAGCCCATCCACATGGTTGCCGAAACACTCCTGGATCCCGGCGATGTCGTCCTCACCGAAGATTTCGTCTACGCCGGCACCCTCAATACCCTGCGTCGTTTCCGTGCCGACCTGCGCGGCGTCGCCACCGACGAAGAGGGCATGATCCCCGCCGCTATCGAAGAGGCCATCCGCACCGCCAGCGCCGAGGGCAAACGCCCCAAGCTGATCTACACCGTGCCCACCTTCCAGAATCCGCAGGGCTGGACCATGACCCTCGCCCGCCGCAAAGCCTTGGTGGCCCTCTCGCAGCAGTATGACGTGCCTATTTTGGAGGATGACTGCTATGTCGATCTGCGCTTCGAGGGCACCGACGTTCCCTCCCTCCATTCTCTGGACGAAACAGGTCGCGTGCTCTACGTCGCCTCCTTTTCCAAGATCATCGCGCCCGGTATGCGGCTCGGCTATCTGACCGGCCCCCGGCCCTTCCTCGAACGCGCGATCGGCGCAAAGAGCGGCGGCTCCGTGAACACCTTCGCCTCATGGGCCGTGCATCGCTTCTCCACCACCCACCTCTACAGCCACATCGAGGAAATCAACGATATCCAGCAAGACCGCCGCGACGCCATTCTCGACGCGCTCGACGAAAACTTCAGCGGCAGCGGCGCCAGTTGGAGCCGTCCGCAGGGCGGGCTTTTCATCTGGCTGCAGCTCCCCGAACACGTCGACCTGGTCGCCGTCCGCGACGACATTCTCGAAGAGTACGACGTCGGCTATCTTCCGGGCCCAAACTTTGCGCCCGATGGCGTTTCCGGCGCCAACTGCGCCCGGCTCTGCTTCGGCTACAACCAGCCTGATGAGATCAAGGAAGGGATTCGTCGCCTCGCGACCGCATTTCGCGCCAAAGGACTGATCACATAGTAGCTCTTGTCACTGCTGGCGGCCGATCGCTGCAAACGCCCCGCACATCACAGAACGCACGCACATGACAAACCATCCCGCTCACGTCGCTCTCGTCCAGGAGGTGCGCTCCTGGTACATTCAGGACTATCCAGCCCTGGGCAAGGTCGTGGAGCGGCGCCAGTTCGGCTACTACAGCCGCATCCAACAGACCAACTACAACGACGTCCACATAGTGGAACCGTTCGACCAGGCACAGGCGTCCGCCTTCAATGCCGACGTCAACGCCTTCTACGGGCAGCGCCGTGTCCTCATCTTCACCCACAGCCAGGCTGTCGACAGGCAACTGTCCTGCGCCCTGGAGCAGGCCGGCTGCACCCGCGGCACTGCAAAGCTCTATCTGGCCCACGTAGATACGTGCATATCGCCCGCGGCCGAGTTGGGCCCCGCGCAGATTGAGCCGGTTACGCGCAGCAACCTCCTGGACTATACGATTACAAAGTTAAAGGCTTTCGCCGACAGCGAAGAGGAGCCGGGCCAGGCAGCCGTCGAGGCCAGTATGGCAACCCGTCGGGCGGACCTCAACGCCGATGGCGCCTTCCTCATCGCCCGTGTCCGCGATCAAGCCGCCGCCATCATCGGCTGGTACGAGGGCGCCGACCGCTACATCTTCCACCTCGCGACGCGAACACCATTCCGCAATCAGGGTATCGCCCGTCAACTGCTTTCCCGCGTCATGGCAGACACCTACGCTCAGGGCAAACGATCGCTCCTGATCGCCACCGACCCGGCGGACACCCCCGTACAGCTCTACCGCCGTATGGGCTTCCTCGATGAGATTTACTGGATGGGAACGTGGATCCTGGACGGCTCTTCTGCCCGATAACAGACGGGCGGCCGTCCTCAGCTATCTGGACGACTGGGGTAGAGGCAACTCCGAGTACTCGAGGTTGCCCAGGTCGGTCATTTCGTCGTCTGTAATGTCAAAGAGGATGGCGTTGTCCGTGCCCTCCTGGTACAACAGGGATGCACTCAGCACAGTGTCGAGAATGAGGCCGTAACGCCCGGACTGAAGATTTTCGAACAAGAAGCGGCCGCTGGAATCGGTATAAGCGACCGGCGCCGCGGATGGATCGTACGCAACTACGCGCTCGGTACCCTCATCATCGCTCAAAGTCTCACCGAGCGCCAGCTTGACGTCCACCACCGGCTGAAAACCATCGACCGTCCTCAGAAGCAGAACACCGGTCAGCGCGCCGCTGCCGGTTGTGGTTTCGAGCGATGAAGTTTCGGGTTGCGCCCCCGCCTCGCTGTCCGACCCTGAGCCATCGGTTACCCCAGCCCGTTCGGGCGCTGTCGAAGGCGAGTTCTGCGCTGCGTCAGGTCTTGCGCTGCTGGGCCTGCACGCCAGCAACAGCAAAACCGTAACAAGAATGTACGCCTGACGTCCCATGAGCCGTTCTCAGCATGAGAAGCGAAACGCGTTCTCTCTCCGCACTCTCTTCCGCTACTGATTGATCCCCTCGTACACCAGGAACTGATCGTCGGTGGCGTCCGTCTTCAACTGGTTCACCACCGCCACGATTTTGGCGCCGTCAGCCTGAGCAGTGCAGGCCGCGCCGCCTACATAGCCACTCTGAATTCTGTTTGCCTGCAGATCCGTCAATGTCTCATTGGGTTGCAGAGTTCCGGTGACCGTATAGGTCGTGTCCGTGAATATGCACTCCACCGCAGTCTCTGATGATCCAACATTCATCACATTGACGCTGGTGAAAAAGCCGCTGTTGCGGTCCATAACCGAAGGCAGGCGCACAGCCTGCGTGGCCTCGTCCGGATCAAAACTGCTGTATGCCGCAAACTGGATTAGAGTAGGACTTCCGGCGCGTTGAGTGACAACCGCGGCCAGAGGTTGGCTCGCGCTGTTAGTGGTAACATTGCCGGAGCCGATGAACCTCTCGCCGCCCGTGCAGGTGGAATTTGAGCCGTTCTGGAATGCGTCGCGCGCAAACGTGACTGTCTGCCCTGCCGCAACTGTCTGTGTTTCCGTGCACGAGGTGCCGGACGCTGACGGCTGATAGGATACCGTGACGCTGGTATCAGCGTCCCCAGTATTCTGTATATGAATATCGGTATAGAAACCGTTATTGTTGGAGTTAACCAACGGCATTGCCGGGCTGACCGCGCCGCTGGCAAAACCGTTGTAGGCCGCCAGCGTCTTCGTATCTTCCAAAAACGCCACCACCACTACAGGCTCATCGCTGGTGACCTCCGCGGCGAAGACATTACTCGTGTGCGGCTCCTGCTTCTGATAAAAATTGTGGGATGCGTAGGCTGCCAGGTTGATTGACGTCGTGATGCCGTCGCTGTAGTTCACAGTCACATTTGTTGAAGAAGGATTGGGATTCTGTAGCGCAAACCAGCTGTTGAAGCCGTTACTATTGACCATCAGCAGCGGCAGATAGACCGAAGTGCTTCCCTCACTGCGGCCCACATAGGTGCCGCCGGCCGTCAGCGCGCTGTTCATCATGTTGCTGAGCGCAGCCACGGGCTGATCCGATGAGATTACAACCGACCCGCTGAATCCCTCATTCACCGGCAGAGTGAAATATATCTTTGAACGATCACGCTCGATAATATCAGTAAGTGTCTTCTCCAGGCTGCCATCCTGTCTGTAAAACGCCAGAATGATATTGGCCGTGGTCTCACTCATGTTATAGGTCTGAATGGTAGACTTGTAACCGGGAAACTGCCCTTGAGCATAAGTGCGTGCATCACTCATAACTAAGGCGAACACAAATGCCAGTGCGACTGTCACAAGGGCAAACAGCTGTTTCCGTTTCATACTCTTGCACTGCTCCTTCCAAAATACGCTGCGTGTTCCAATGTTAAATCAGGGGCGTGAACTACCACTATATTTTTTCAGTTTAGTGTAAGAATGTCGTGTCGTCAACAGCTTTCCGATCGGCGCATCCAGGACTTGGAAGGTATGCAACTGCGCATCGCCTGGCCAGCATCCTGCCAGGAAACGAGTCGCCAGTGAGCGCATTGGATCAGAGTCAGAAGCGACGCGACCGTCTTGGCCGGCGCCGGCACACCGCGCAAGCGTGTCGCTAAAAACGGCTCTATCGCTTCTTCGGCGTGTCCTTATCGCGGCGCCCAGGGTCGCGGCGGCCCGCACGTCCGCTAAAGAGATTGCCGAAGAACATCTGCCTCATGGAGCCGCCATAATCCGCGCGTGAGGTTGGCTCCGTCAGACGGTCCCAATCCCGCAGCTTCGCGTCTCGCTCCCACTTGGCACGGCCCTCCACCAATCCATCGAGCGACTCCTCCAGCGGTTTGGTGTCCTCGGCAGCCAGTCGCTCCCGCCAGGTTTCCAGCTGTGTGGACAGCTGATCCAGCCTTTGCAAAAGCATATCGCGATTGGCGAACAGCGAGGCGGCCAGCTCCTCGGGACTTGCCTCCAGGGCTGTGCTGAGGGCGAAGCGGCGTCCCGCCAGCTTCTGGCTCTCATGCCATCCGGGGCCGTCAAACGCAGCCTGGAAAAGAACAGCCGCCAGAATTTCAGGCAGCTGCTCCACCGCCGCGACGATGCCGTCATGTTCAATCGGATCAATGTAGAGCGGTTTTGCGCCCAGCCGCGCCAGCAAATTGCTCACCAGTTCCAACGCGCTGGATGCCGTCTGTGTGCTCGCGCCAATGCAGAACGTGCTATCTTTGAACAGCTCGCTGCGCGGCTCCGGCTGGCTGCTGATGTCACTGTGGACCGGCCGGCCTGCCACAAAGTTGATGCCCTCCGGCAGGTTGTTGGCCGCGATGTCCAGCGCCGGTTGCATGACAGGGCCAATCCCGAAAATCACCGCGCCCTCAGCCACATCCTCACCAATCTGCTGCAAAAACTCCGGCAGCTCCGACAGCGGTTCGGTCGTGATGACCAGGCTGGCGTTGTCACAAGCCGAATGCAGATTCCACGTGGTCGAGTCGAGCGCGCCCAGCCGTTTGGCCTCATTCATGCGCGTAGGCTCGCGGTCGTTGCCGATCACCTGATAATTGCCCGCATTCTCGTGTAACGAGAGTCCGATGCTGGTTCCAATCAGGTCCAGCCCAACGAGTGTGATTCTTGCTGTCGTTTCTGCCATAAGTAGCTGTCCTGAATGTTGTCAAAAGCGCTTCTCTACAAGCGCTGCGATACCGTTTCAAACAGGGCGTCAAACTGGATCTGGCACAGCAACCCGGCACAAACCCGTCCGATTCAGAGGACACTGTCGGCGCCAACTAGCCAGCCCGATTGCCGCCCTTTGCCCCGTCCGTCCCCGCAAACTCCGTGTCATGGCGCCGGTCGGCTTCAGTTCTGGCTGTCAGCCCACTGCAGCGCGCGCAGCAAACGCATTCGCTCCTCTGTGACCAGGTGCAGCCCATCAACCTCCGACCACCGCGGCTTCTCGCCTGCTGTTCGTCGCCGGTTTGAATCGTCTACTGAGTTCGATGGAGAGTCCGACAGACTCGTCTTGTCCTGATGACGAGCGATCAGCCAGCAAGTAAGCGGGCTGCATCCATCCGCATCGGCCCAATGCGCGCCAATATGCGGATGCGCCAAATGGACATGCAGCAGATAGCGCCAGCCGCCGGCCGCATCCTCCACTGCCAGGCGGGCCGCAAGCGTCGGCGCAAACGTATCCAGAAGCACCAGCGCCGTCCGCACCCACGCATTGAACGTCAGTCCGGCCTTCGCCGCCGCCAACTTGCCGGCATCATGGAGCAGCGCCGCCGCCGCCAAATCCGGATCATGCCAGCCCGCGCCCTGCAAAGTCGTCAGAACGTTCAGACTGTGTCGCTGGGCATCCACGGGCATCTGGCGAAAGCGGCTTAACCCGGCAGGCGGCAGAAACCGGGCTGCCTCTTGCAGTTCGTCAACTGATACTGAAGCTGTGACGCCGCGCACGAATTGGCGTATGCGCCGCGCAATCCTGCCGACCGTTCCCTGCATGTGTCAGTCCCGTCCAACGCCTGTTTCCCCATCATACTCAATCATCGCCCTCCACCCAAATGGGAAACAGTCACCATCCATCCCCCCAAGCCGCAAATCGACCGCCGCAACCGGCATCCCTGTCCTCGAGTAAGGTGAGCGCAGGCGCTTCTCTCTCCCCCTTCACCTTGCTTTTATGGGCGGTCGGCCGCAAGCGGCCTCCCTTGTGCAGGGGCTGCGCCCCCGCAACGCCCCCCTCCAAAACCATGCCTCAGCGACCTTACGCCTTCAGCGCGGCCGTGCTGCTTCGGCAACCCGGCGGCTGCCAACCGAAGACATAATCAAATAGTCTGAATGGCGGCGGGGATGAATTGCTGGACAAGACAGACAATGTATGTGGCCTGGAATTTACCCTAAAACAAGAACCGAAATTCAACTCCCAAAAATAAGAAAAAGCCACCCAACAACCTGGCTGGCCAGGCCGGTGATGAAGCCGCCCCCGAGGTAGATGGTTCCTAACAAAATGATAAAACCGAAGCGGCCCAGGAACATGCGCACTTCGAAATTGTCTCCAGGCAGAAGGGCAAACAGAATATGGGAGCCATCCAACGGCGGAATCGGAATCAGATTGAATACAAACAACAACGTGTTGATCCAGACGAAAAAGGTGAGAAATCGCTCCAGCATCGCGAAGTCGGCAAAGGGAACCAGAAAGGCGCCCACCGCAGCCAGCACGAGATTGCTGACAGGGCCGGCCGCAGCCACAAGAATCGTCCCCACCCGTATGTCCACGTCTATGTTGTTGGGATTCCACTGGACCGGTTTGGCCCAACCAAATCCCGTAAAAAGGATCAGCAGAGCGCCGAAAGGATCGATGTGGGCGATCGGATTGAACGTGTAACGCCCTTGCAAGCGCGGCGTCTCGTCTCCCAATTGGACGGCCATGGCCGCATGCGCCATTTCGTGGACTGGTAAAGCAACCAGAATGATCACCGCGACCGCGACGAGCCATAACGGATCGCCCATTCGCCCCAGAGAACCGCCCCCGGACAGTAGCGCATACACAACCACAATCCCCACGATCCCGATTACAATCTGCTGCGTGCGGGAAAGGGCGTTCCAGCCCCGCCCGCCAGACCCTTGATGCATATCACATCTCCAGATAACCGCGCCATGCGTGGAGAGAGGACTCCGCCGCGCCCGACTGCGTGTTGATGGGACGTTGGGCATGTTCCAACCAGCTATATCCCCAAAACACCATCACAAAGGCAATCAGCCCCAGCGCCAGCCAATTGCCCAGCCGTCCATAAGCGCGACGCATCACCTGTGCCCCCAACGCCAGGAACATCGTAAACGCCGGCGCAATCCAGATAACACCCTCGAACCGGGCTGCTCTCTCTCCGATCTGAGTTGTGGGCCCCGAAAAAATCGGCGCTACCAGACTGATGACGTACAGCAGCAGAACCGGCAGAATCAGCCAGGTCGCCAGCATGCCCACGTTTGCAACGCGCCCTCCAAATTCCGTATACCCCACCAGCAAACCGGTCAATCCAAGAAAGAAGATCGGGATCAGCCAGAAGTGCGAAATCGGGCCCAGAAAGCCCTGGGCATTATTGAGCAGCAGGGTTCGGGCAATCTCTGGTAGAGGCGTGGCGGGCAGGCCGCTAACGACGTTTTGCAGCGCGCCGCCGCTTCCCGGGTCAACCCCGTTAGCTCCCCCGGTCAGCAGACGTCCGCCCCACCCTGTCAATGGCAGGATCGGTAGCGCAAAGCCCACCAGCGTAAGCCCGTATCCTTTCCAGCGTTGCCGGTTGAGCGGGTTGGCCAGCAAAAACCAGACCAGATGGACCGGCAGCAGCAGCGCCGTCATCACCTGCGTATAAATGGCTATCGATGTGATGAGAAGATAGATCAGCCAGCGCACATATCCGCTGTACCACATCGCCTGCAGCCAGCCCCAACTCGATAACAGCGCCAGCGCCACAACCAGCGCATAGCTCCCCCCCTCCTGGCTATACCACAGCTGTAATGGATTGAAGGCCAGAAAAAGGGTTGACAGCAGCGGCAGATTCATCAGAAGCGTGTTGCCAACTGCCGGCACCATCCGGCGGGCGACCTGCCACATCAAGGCGATGGCGATAGCGCTGGCCAACACAGAAAAATAACGCAGCGCAAAGAGATCGGTTCCGAAGAACTGGAGCCACGGGCGCATCAAAAGATAATAGATCGTCCCATTCTGCTCCGGCGCCACCAGCCCCCCAACCGTCTCGCCTATCGGGCGGGCCGCTAGCAGAATCGTATCCTGCTCCACCTGGACAAGCTTCCGCGCAATCAGACCGACCATCCGCCAACCGAACGCAATTAAGATCACGAATGCCATCCAGCGCTGTTGCGCCTGCGGGGGGCCAGGCGGGCGCTCGTGCGGAGCGTCCCTCGGCGCCGGCGTTTGCACAAGTTGAAATCGAACAGATGACTCAAAGGGCAAATTCATAGCAAAAGTAAGTTGTTGTGGGCCATCGATCAAAAGAGTGAATTCGTAACTACTCAGCCACAATTAATTTGCGAACCTGAATGAGGCGAGTCAAGGTGTTTGCTCTCTCCTCATGGTTGTATTTTGGGCGGTCGGGCCTTCGGCCCTCCCTTGTGCAGGGGCTGCGCCCCCGCAACGCCCCCCTACAAAACCATGCCTCACCGACCGTGTGCCTTCTTCGCAACCTGTCGGCTGGCGAGCATGGCGACGGCTGTACACTAGTTGCGTCACCAAGAGCCTGAATGACTCCAAGGATGACTGGCTGGTCAAGTACTGTGGCTTAGTAGTTACGTGAATTCTTTTAATGATACCCCCTACGCTAAAGAAGGCCAATGATCTTTACACCGATCTCTACACCGGGACCTGTCTGCAAGAATGAAAATCATGATCGCAAGCCTTGGAAGCCGGGGAGCAAGCGATTCAATGGGGCCGCAGCTCGCACAGGAAAGCGCCGCCATCAGAAGATTCGCCCCATTCCAACTACCCACCTTCTCGTACAGTCGCCCATTCAAATACCACATCGCCGGAGTGGATTTCGAGCGTTTCGCCGCTGGCAGTGCGCACCAGCAGCGCCCCTTGCGCAGACGTGCCGACCGCCCGGCCGCGAACTGTCCCGCTCGCGCTGTGCGCGCTGACCCCAGCCCCCAGACCGAATAGCGCACGCTGCCAGTCGGCATGGACTACATCCGCAGCCGGACGTGAACCGGGCGCACACAGATCATCCAGCGCCCGGCACAGAGCTACCAACAGATGCTCCCTGCCGATCGGTGAATAAGTGGCACCGGCCCGTTCGCGCCCTCTGCCCAGAAGCATCAAGCTGGATGGACGCAGCCCGCCACGACGAATCGACGGCAACTCATCCTCATCCTGATTAACATTGACACCGATACCCAGAATCACGCCGCTGAGTTCATGCTGCTCAAAGATGCTTTCCGCCAGTATGCCAGCCAATTTCACGGGTCCGTCAGCTTCCACAGCGATGACATCGTTTGGCCACTTCAGGCGAATGCGATCTCCCAGTTGTGGACAGCACTGCCGGATCGCCCGTACCATAGCCAGGCCCGCCGCCATCACCGCCAATGATGGATGTTCCGGCAGCAGATCGCCGCACAATACATAGCTGCCCAGAAGCCCGCGTCCGCGCGCGTCCTCCCACCCGCGATCCAACCGGCCCCGCCCCGCCGTCTGATGGTCGGCGATCACAACTGCGCCCGCTGCTTCGTCGCCGCGCCTGTCCAGAATACCGCGCGCCACCGCCATCGTGCTTGGCACTGAACTGTAAAACTCGATACAGTGCCCCACATAACGTCCAGCCCTATGCCCTCCCAAACCGCCAATGGCTGCTCGTGCACGACCAATCCATCCCGGTGGATTGGGCTGCGGCTGGCAGAAACTATCTGCCTTTTCCCGCGAACTGTCTCCGCGACGGTCCGTTTCCGCCTGGCTCAATTTGCTTGTGATCTCCTATAGTATCGTGTAAAATGACCGCGCACTGTAGCGGTCAAAAGTGGCGAGGCTTGGTAAACTCTCCGACCACGAACTGCGACCAGCTGACCACGTTCAGACGCCGTTCCTGCGCCAACCCCTCCATTGACGATAATGTTAGCGCGCGTTGCCGTTGGGCTGGGGAGCGCCGGGTCTACCGTATGGGATATAATGTCCTGTACGCTACTTTATCGCGATCAGAGCGTAGTGTGCACCGACCTCTGCAAACCGGTTCACCGGACGCCAGGTCGACTAAAGGGAGTAGCAGGCTTTCTGATTCTCGCAGGAACCGGAAAATGTTTCAAGTGCGCAGCAAATGCGCCCGCCCACAGCCCACGGCGTCTGAAAGGTCCAACTGTGATACAAAAAGCCGCATCGGCTCAGCGGAACATATCTGAAAAGGACGAGGAGCTGACGAGCATGGATGGACCGGAGAGCGGCGCCGTCGCTTCCGTGACGCCCCCCGCCATCACCCGCTTCTGGGAGGTCGACAGCTGGCGCGGCGTCGCCATCATCACGATGGTCATCTTCCATCTGATGTTCGACCTGCGGAACTTCGGCGGCGTACCCGTCGTACTGCATGAGGGCTTCTGGTTCTACTTTCAGCGCTTTACCGCCACTTCGTTCATCGCACTGTCCGGAGTCTCGGTAGTTCTCAGCTACAATCGCGCGCTGTTCAAGCAAGGGTCGGCCGATGGCCTTGCCTGGAAGATTGCGCGCCGCGGGCTGCACATTCTGGGTATCGGCCTGATCTTTTCGCTGGTGATGCGTGTGGCCGGTCTGCCTCCAATCGATTTTGGCGTGCTGCATCTGATCGGCACATCGATCATCTGCTCGATCCCTTTTCTGCGCAATCGCTGGCTGACGCTGGCAGTGGCGGGCTTGTTGTATGCCCTCAGTTATCTTCTGAAATTCATGAACGTGCAGGCGCCGGCTGGCGTCTCCTGGCTGGTTCCGCTGGGCATTGAACCGCCTGGCTACTACTATTCCGACTACTTTCCCTTTCCCCACTGGTTTGCCGTCTTTCTGATCGGTGTCTTCGTGGGGTCCGTATTCTATGCAGGGGGTACTCGCAGACTGTCTCTGCCAAATCTCGGGGCGTTCTTCCCATTCCCTGCCCTGCAGTTTCTTGGCCGTCATTCTCTGGTCATTTACGTGATTCATCAGCCGATTCTGATTGGGCTGCTGCTCCTGACAGGTACTATAACTCTGGGGTGACAGTTGAACTTGCAAAGAGCGGAGCGTTCTCTTTTTCAATCGCCGGCCACACATCGTGGCCCTGCGGTCAATGCCGGTCACTTCCGGGTCTCGATCGCAATGCTGCCCGCTGAACACGCCAAACACGCCAAACCAGTGGCAAGCAGCGGACACTATGCCGAGAACAACCGCACAACGACCAACGACAGTATATATAGGAGTTTGTCTTGACTGACTCGACAATCGATCCCCGTATCACCGATCTGCGTCGCCGCAAGGACATGGCCAAGTTGGGCGGCGGTCGCGAACGGATCGAAACACAGCACGCCAAGGGTAGGGCCACCGCACGCGAGCGACTCGAACTGCTGCTCGATAAGGGCAGTTTCAGGGAAGTGGACGCGCTCGTCACCCACGACAGCCACGACTTTGGCCTCGACAAGCAGCGCATCCCCGGCGACGGTGTCGTAACCGGGTTTGGCACTATCGATGACCGTCTCGTCTATGTTTTCTCGCAGGACTTTACCGTCTTCGGTGGCAGTGTCAGCCGTCATCACGCCGCCAAAATCTGCAAAATTCTGGACATGTCGATGAAGAACGGCGCCGCGGTTATCGGCCTCAACGACTCCGGTGGCGCCCGCATTCAGGAAGGAGTGCTCAGCTTGGCCGGCTATGCCGACATCTTTTTCCTCAATGTCATGGCCTCCGGTGTCGTGCCCCAGGTCAGCGTCATAATGGGGCCCTGCGCCGGCGGCGCCGTCTACTCGCCCGCAATCACCGACTTCGTCGTTATGGTAAAAGATACAAGCCATATGTTTGTCACAGGCCCGGATGTGGTGAAAACGGTCACCCACGAGGAAGTCACCTTTGAAGAGCTCGGCGGCGCCTCAGTCCACGGCAGCAAGTCCGGCGTGGCCCATTTCACCGCCGAAAATGAAGAAGATGCCCTCTTCATCGTGCAACAGTTGATGAGCTTCCTGCCCAATAACAATATGGAAGATCCCCCCGTCGTGCCATCCACCGACGATCTTCTGCGTCAGGATGAAGAGCTGGATTCGATTGTGCCCGACAACCCCAACCGTCCCTACGACATGAAAGAGATCATCCACCGTATCGTAGACGACGGCCAGTTCCTGGAAGTGCATGAACAGTGGGCGCGCAACGTCATGGTCGGTTTCGCCCGTCTCGGCGGCCGCTCCATCGGCATCGTCGCCCAGCAACCGGCCGTTCTGGCAGGTGTCCTCGATGTCGATGCCAGTCAGAAAGCGGCCCGTTTCGTCCGCTTCTGCGACTGCTTCAATATCCCGCTGGTCGTCCTGGAGGATGTGCCCGGATTCATGCCCGGCCTCAACCAGGAGCACGGCGGCATCATTCGCCATGGCGCCAAACTGCTCTACGCCTTCTCCGAAGCAACAGTTCCAAAACTGACCGTGATCATCCGTAAAGCCTACGGCGGGGCCTACTGTGTTATGAACCCCCGCCACATCGGCGCCGATCTGGTCCTGGCCTGGCCTTCGGCAGAAATCGCAGTGATGGGGCCGGAGGGCGCCGTAAATGTCATTTTCCGCCGCGAAATCGCGGCCGCCGACGACCCCGTTGCTAAGAGGACCGACCTGGTCGCAGACTATCGAACCCGTTTTGCCAACCCCTACATCGCAGCCGCCAACGGGTTCATCGACGATGTTATCGAACCGCATGAGTCCCGGCCGCGCTTGATCAACGCACTGGAAATGCTGCAAAATAAACGCGATAAACTCCCGCCCAAAAAGCACGGGAACATCCCTCTGTGAATCGAACGCCGCTGGGACCGAACGGAGAAAGAAATATCGATCGCTCGACCGGCCAGATCTCCCCCCAGGATCGGGAGCTCGTCGGACCCCGGCCGCCGATGGCCAGAATCCAGGGACTGCCCCAAATCGAATTTGAGCTGTCCGCCGAACAGTTCTCCCTGATGGGCTTCCCCCGTTTGCAACAGGGTCTTCCCCTGTCTGCCGTGCTCGATGGCGGCGTGCTGCTGCCGGAACCCGGGCCGGATCCCTGGTACGCCGTGCAAAAAGGGCCGCTGACCTCCCGTTTTACACAAATCGGCCCCGCGCTGTACGCGTTTGCCGGCCAAATCGTCGAGGCCGATATCCAATACGGCAGCAGCCAGATGGCCGTAGTCGTGGTAGACTGCGGGTTCGTCACCCTGCGAATCGCCTGCGCACCCAATAGCGACGGCGTCCTGCCGGAAGGAACCTGGGAAACCCGCTACGCGGCCGGCTTTGCGCCCGTCCAGGCAATTGTGGAAGAGAGTTTCACCTCCCCCGTGGGGCGCACCGTCGATGTCTCCATGTGGGAGTTTCGCCGTCTGCTCCTGTCGCCGGACGATAACGCTTTCGGCACCTGGCATACCAGCAGCGAGATCCCACCGGCTCCCTTTACCTGTGACCGGCTGCTGATTCAGGCCCGAGTCCATCGGCAGGGATTCTGATATGCCCATCACATCGGCTTTCATCGGCCCCGGAAGAAGAGACGGCGGTGAGGCGAGAACGAGTACAATACATAGTGTCTTCGAACACGCTCTTCTTGAAATAGACGTAAGTATCTGAGGATCTGAGCATGTTTAAGAAAGTTCTGGTTGCGAATCGAGGCGAAATCGCCGTGCGGGTGTTGCGGGCTTGTGAAGAGCGGGGCATCGCCACCGCTACCGTCTTCTCAGATGTGGACCGGACTGCCCTTCACGTACGCTACGCCGACGAGGCCTACCATATCGGCCCGGCCCCCAGCCGCGACAGCTACCTGCGCATTGATAAGATAATCGATGTGGCGCGCAAGGCCGGCGTTGATGCTGTCCACCCCGGCTACGGCTTTCTGGCAGAAAACGCCGAATTCGCCGCCGCCTGCGCAGACGTCGGCATTACATTTATCGGGCCGTCACCCGATGCCATCGCCAAAATGGGGGACAAACAGACCGCGCGCGAAACCGTCGCCAAAAACAATGTGCCGCTCGTGCCCGGTTCGCCCAAGGGCATGCGAGATGAAGAACTCAGAGCGACCGCCATTCAGATCGGGTTCCCCCTGATGATCAAGGCCACCGCCGGCGGCGGCGGCAAAGGGATGCGCGTGGTTCACGACCCCAACCAATTTACAAGCGCCCTGTTGGCTGCCCGGCGCGAAGCCATTGGCGCCTTCGGCAATGGCGAGGTCTACCTCGAAAAATACATCTCCAGCGCCCGCCATATCGAAGTGCAGATCCTGGCCGACAGTTACGGCAATACAATTCACCTCGGCGAGCGGGAATGCTCCATCCAGCGCCGGCACCAGAAGCTTATCGAAGAGGCGCCCAGCGTCGCCGTCGACGAAAACCTGCGCCAGGAACTCGGACGCGTTGCCGTGGCCGCCGCCGAATCGGTGGAATATGTCAACGCCGGCACTATTGAATTCCTGTTCGATGCCAAGGAAGATAAATTCTACTTTCTCGAGATGAATACCCGGCTCCAGGTGGAGCATCCGGTCACCGAATTCGTGACCGGGGTCGATATTGTCAAAGAACAGTTGACCATCGCCGCCGGCCGGCGCATGCGCTACCGTCCCGAAGATATCCGGCCCAAGGGCTGGTCGATTGAGTGCCGCCTTACCGCCGAGGACCCATTCAACAATTTCATGCCCAACAGCGGCGTCGTCACCTACCTCAAAGAGCCCACCGGACCAGGTGTGCGCGTCGAAAGCGCACTCTACCGCGGCTACGAAATCAGCCTTTTCTACGATCCCATGGTCGCCAAACTGATCGTATGGGGCGAAAACAGGGCCGAAGCGATCTTGCGTATGCGCCGCGCCCTGAACGAATATCGCATCAGTGGCATCAAAACATCGATACCATTCCATCAGGAAATTATGGACAGCACCGAATTCATCTGGGGAACATTCGATACCGGATTCCTCGACCGTCGCCGGCTGGTGGCAAGAAACGAACCCGACCTGGAGCAGGCGCGTATTGCAGCCGTAGCCGCCGCGCTGGTGGCGCATGAAGAGGGCCGCCGCGCCGTCAATATCGGTGGGAATGATAACAACGCCGCCAGCCCCTGGAAGGAGGCCGGCCGCCTGAGAGGGATGGGAGGGCGGTGGTGAAATACTTTTCCAGTGTCGGCGACCATACCTTTGAAATTGAGATCAACGAGGATGAAGTGTTGGTCGACGGCGAACCGATCACTGTTGACCTGCGCCAGAGCGGCGTTACCCAGCTATACAGCCTGCTGTTGGACGGCGCAAGTTTCGAAATGTTGGTCGAGGAAACACCGCAGGGCCACGATGTGACGCTCCGGGGTGAGCAGTTCCGCGTGCAGATAGAAGATGAACGCACGCGGCGCCTCAATGCAGGCCGCCAAGGGCCGGCAGTGCCACAGGGCGACCTGGCCGTCAGAGCGCCTATCCCAGGCATGATCGTGAAAGTGCTGGTGCAAGATGGCGATGAGCTCATCGAAGATCAACCGCTGATGATCCTGGAAGCAATGAAAATGGAGAATGAGATTCGCGCCGTGCGCTCGGGCGTGGTGCGTAAAGTAGAAGTCACGGCCGGCCAGAGCGTTGAACAGGACGCAGTACTGATCGTAATCGGATAGCTCGCCTCTTGTATCCAAAGACTTTCCTTTAAGCATCGCGAAACTAAGTGAAATTCAACCTGATCTGCATTTGACAGGTCAAAAGCCGTGTGATATATTGAGGAAACCTGCACAAAACAAGAATTTATTTGTCAGGGATTTGCAACTGTAGTAGGGTAGTAAGGTTGCGGCACATTAACAGTTGAAGAGTGGCAAGATAAACGAAGTCCAGCAAGCTTGAGAAGGCAGCTTCTGGGATGGGGCGTAGGCGCAGGTAATGCGGATGCGTTTTTTCTTGGGAGCGAGTCAATGATGAGTTGGAAGTAGCTTTGCGTAGAAGAGTGGTCGTACGATTGCGTTCTGGGCGTAAGAGGGATGCGAGAGTAACGGCTGCGAAAATACGGAGAGTTTGATCCTGGCTCAGGATGAACGCTGGCGGCGTGCTTAACACATGCAAGTCGAACGGGAAGCGGTGCATATTTGCTTAGGTGAATTTTGTGCCGTGGAGAGTGGCGAACGGGTGCGTAACACGTAGGTAACCTGCCCCGAAAGGGGGGATAACCACGGGAAACTGTGGCTAATACCGCATGATCTCGCCGGGACGAGAGTTCGGTGAGGAAAGCTGAGGCGATTTGGGAGGGGCCTGCGGTCGATTAGCTGGTTGGTGGGGTAAAGGCCTACCAAGGCGATGATCGATAGCTGTTCTGAGAGGAAGACCAGCCACACGGGAACTGAGACACGGTTCCGACTCCTACGGGGGGCAGCAGTGAGGAATATTGCGCAATGGGGGAAACCCTGACGCAGCAACGCCGCGTGGAGGATGAAGGTTTTCGGATTGTAAACTCCTTAACTGGGGGAAGAGGAAGGACGGTACCCCAGGACGAAGACACGGCTAACTAGGTGCCAGCAGCCGCGGTAATACCTAGGTGTCAAGCGTTATCCGGAATTACTGGGCGTAAAGGGTGCGCAGGCGGCGATACAAGTCTGGCGTGAAAGCTCCTGGCTTAACTGGGAGAGGACGTCGGAAACTGTATGGCTAGAGTGAATGAGAGGGGGGCGGAAATCCCGGTGTAGTGGTGGAATGCGTAGATATCGGGAAGAACACCAGAGGCGAAGGCGGCCTCCTGGCATTTTACTGACGCTGAGGCACGAAAGCGTGGGTAGCGAACGGGATTAGATACCCCGGTAGTCCACGCTGTAAACGATGTGAACGAGGTGTGGGCGGTGTAGAAGCCGTCCGTGCCGGAGCAAACGCGATAAGTTCACCGCCTGGGGAGTACGGTCGCAAGGCTAAAACTCAAAGGAATTGACGGGGGCCCGCACAAGCAGCGGAGCGTGTGGTTTAATTCGATGCAACGCGAAGAACCTTACCTGGGCTTGACATGTACGTAGTAGTGAAGGGAAACTGGAACGAGCCTTCGGGCAGCGTAGACAGGTGCTGCATGGCTGTCGTCAGCTCGTGTCGTGAGATGTTGGGTTAAGTCCCGCAACGAGCGCAACCCGTGTTGCTAGTTACAAGTGTCTAGCGAGACTGCCGGTAACAAGCCGGAGGAAGGTGCGGATGATGTCAAGTCAGCATGGCCTCTATGTCCAGGGCTACACACACGCTACAATGGTTGGTACAAAGGGAAGCGAAAGGGAGACCTGAAGCGAATCCCATCAAAGCCAGTCATAGTTCGGATTGCAGGCTGCAACTCGCCTGCATGAAGTCGGAGTTGCTAGTAACCGCAGGTCAGCAATACTGCGGTGAATACGTTCCCGGGCCTTGTACACACCGCCCGTCACGTCATGGGAGTTGGTAAGACCTGAAGACGGTGACCCAACCGCAAGGAGGGAGCTGTTTAGGGTGGGACTGATGACTGGGACGAAGTCGTAACAAGGTAGCCGTACCGGAAGGTGCGGCTGGATCACCTCCTTTCTAAAGGAAGACCGGACGTCACTGTGGAGACGGCATCGCCGTTGTAGAAACAGAAACGTCTGCAGCAGCAAAGTTTGCACAGGATACGGTTATCTTGCCACTTTTCAGGGGTTAACGTGCCTCTGTTGCATCAAAAGGGCAAGTGGAATGGGCCTGTAGCTCAGTCGGTTAGAGCACTGTGCTGATAACGCAGGGGTCCGTGGTTCGAGTCCACGCAGGCCCACCTCGTTAAGCAAAAGCAAGCAGAATTCGCAGACGCTGACGATGGCAGCAAGCCAAGGCCCTGACAGGCCCGGCTGGAACAATGCGGAAGGTCGGAAGTCAATCGGCCGGCCGTCTGCCAGAAGGTTGTGTAGTAAGTAGTAGCAGGAATGGCACATTAAGAACTGAATAGGATAGAGAAGAACTGCTGTAGGAGTAGGAAGGAGTGCAGCGGCTGCGAGGTCGTTGTATTCGACACACAGCAGGTTAAGCTACGAAGAGCATACGGAGGATGCCTTGGCGCCAAAGGCCGAGGAAGGACGTGTACCACTGCGAAAAGCTGCGGGGAGTTGTGGTAAGGCATAGATCCGCAGATGTCCGAATGGGGAAACCCGCCCTGGGGAATGCCGGGGCAGCGCGTGGTGAAAAAATAGCTGCGTTGCAGGGAACTCGGGGAAGTGAAACATCTAAGTACCCGGAGGAAAAGAGATGATTCCGTTAGTAGTGGCGAACGAAAGCGGAGCAGTCCAAACCGTGTTGGTGCAAGCTGATGCGGGGTTGGAGGACCGACGGAAGGTCTGGACCGGATAGCGGAACCGCACTGGAAAGGCGGACCGGAGAGGGTGAGAGTCCCGTAGGCGAAATCTGGGAAGGGCTGGTCGGGATCCTGAGTATCACGGGGCACGCAAACCCTGTGAGAAGCTGGGGAGACCACTCTCCAAGACTAAATACCTTTGGCGACCGATAGTGGACAAGTACCGTGAGGGAAAGGTGAAAAGGACCCCTGATAGGGGAGTGAAAGAGATCCTGAAACCGTATGCTTACAAGCAGTCAGAGCCTGATGCCGGGATTCCCGGCCGGGTGATGGCGTGCCTATTGGAGAATGAGCCAACGAGTTACGGTCAGTAGCGAGGTTAAGGTGTGATAGCCGGAGCCGAAGCGAAAGCGAGTCTGAATAGGGCGACTAGTTGCTGGCAGTAGACCCGAAACCAGGTGAGCTATCCATGTCCAGACTGAAGCGGGAGTAAAATTTCGTGGAGGGTCGAACCGGTGTACGTTGCAAAGTGCTCGGATGAGGTGTGGATAGGGGTGAAATGCCAAACGAACCTGGAGATAGCTGGTTCTCGCCGAAATAGCTTTAGGGCTAGCGTCGTTTGCTGAGCATAGGAGGTAGAGCACTGGATGAGGTAGGGGGCGAAATGCTTACCGAACTCAACCAAACTCCGAATGCCTATGCTTTAGAACGGCAGTTGGACTGCGGGAGATGAGTTTCGTAGTCGAGAGGGGAAAAGCCCAGACCGTCAGCTAAGGTCCTTAAGTGGTGACTAAGTGGGAAAGGAAGTGGTGTTACAGAGACAGCCAGGAGGTTGGCTTGGAAGCAGCCATCCTTGAAAGAGTGCGTAACAGCTCACTGGTCAAGTGATACTGCGCCGAAAATATAACGGGGCTTAAGTCACCCGCCGAAGCTACGGTTTTGCAGATGCTTTAGGGCATTTGTGAGAGGTAGGCGAGCGTTCCATGCGCATAGAAGCGATACTGTAAGGAGTCGTGGAGGGCATGGAAGTGAGAATGTTGGCACGAGTAGCGAGAGCTGTGTGAGAACCGCAGTCCCCGAAAGTCTAAGGTTTCCGACGGGAGGTCAATCCGCGTCGGGTTAGTCGGACCTAAGATGAGGCCGAAAGGCGTAGTCGATGGATAACAGGTGAATATTCCTGTACCGCATCAGGTTGTCTGAGCGAAGGGGTGACGCAGAAGGGTAGATCAGCCAGCGGCTGGAAGAGCTGGTGCCAAGCCTGTAGGTGCTGAGGACGGGGCGAAAAGACCGTCTGAGCTGAGGGGTGAAGGCGAGCCTAAATTAGGTGGAAGTGATTGAACCCAAGCTGACGAGAAAAGCCTCTAGTGAGACCTATGCGACCGTACCGCAAACCGACACAGGTAGACAGGTGGAGAACACCAAGGGGAACGGGAGAACCTTCGTCAAGGAACTAGGCAAAAATGGTCCGTAACTTCGGGAGAAGGACCGCCTCGGTAGAGTGAAGGTACAAACGTGCCGGAGCTTGAGGAGGCCGCAGAGAAGAGGCCCTGCCGACTGTTTACCAAAAACACAGGTCCGTGCGAAGTTGAGAGACGACGTATACGGGCTGACGCCTGCCCAGTGCCGGAAGGTTAAGGGGAGAGGTGAGAGCTTTGAACTGAAGCCCCGGTGAACGGCGGCCGTAACTATAACGGTCCTAAGGTAGCGAAATTCCTTGTCGGGTAAGTTCCGACCCGCACGAAAGGCGTAACGAGTGGGGCACTGTCTCGACGGAGGGCCCGGTGAAACTGAAGTAGGAGTAAAGATGCTTCTTACCCGCAGCAGGACAAAAAGACCCCGTGGAGCTTTACTGCAGCTTGATATTGGATTAGGGCTTACTCTGTGTAGGATAGGTGGGAGACTGTGAAACTGGTTCGCCAGGATCGGTGGAGTCGTTGGTGAAATACCACCCTGATTGAGTTTTGATTCTAACCTGTACCGTAACCCGGTATGGGGACAGTGTCAGGTGGGCAGTTTGACTGGGGCGGTCGCCTCCCAAAAGGTAACGGAGGCGCGCAAAGGTTCCCTCAGGCTGAATGGAAACCAGTTGAAGAGTGCAAACGCATAAGGGAGCTTGACTGCGAAACGGACATGTTGAGCAGAGACGAAAGTCGGCGTTAGTGAACCCACGGTTCTGAGTGGAAAGGCTGTGGCTTAACGGATAAAAGCTACCCCGGGGATAACAGGCTAGTCTTCCCCAAGAGTTCACATCGACGGGAAGGTGCGGCACCTCGATGTCGGCTCGTCACATCCTGGGGCTGGAGTAAGTCCCAAGGGTTGGGCTGTCCGCCCATTAAAGTGGCACGCGAGCTGGGTTCAGACCGTCGTGAGACAGGTCGGTCTCTATCCGCTGTGGGCGCAAGGAAATTGAGAGGAGCTGTCCCTAGTACGAGAGGACCGGGATGGACAGACCGCTGGTGTGCCAGTTGTCGTGCCAACGGCATAGCTGGGTAGCTAAGTCTGGGACGGATAACCACTGAAAGCATCTAAGTGGGAAGCCAGCCTCAAGATAAATTTCCTCACAGAGATAGTCTGGTAAGTGCGCTGGTAGACGACCAGTTTGATAGGCGGGACGTGTAAGGACTGAGAAGTCTTAAGCGAACCCGTACTAATGCACGAGGGCTTAACCTGTGTGTATCTTGCGCCTGTAGCAGTACTTCTCAATCCTGTTCAGTTCTTAGTGTGTCAATATATCTGCTGTGCCCATGCGAGTGAATCTTTGCCAGCGCCCCTGCACCTTAACGCAGCGGCCACGACAAATACCACATATGCACAACATCCACTCGCATCATAACCGTGCAAGAATAGAGGAGTTGGTGGCAAGAGCGGTGGGGAAACACCCGGTCCCATCCCGAACCCGGTCGTAAAGTCCACCAGCGTCGATGGTAGTGCGGGGGCGACCCCGTGTGAGAGTAGACCGCTGCCAACCTCCTCTTTCTTTAACCCTCCACTAAAGAAAACTTCTCTTCTGGACAACCCGCTACCTTGTGATACAATGTGCGCAGACATCAATCTGCCCCGGTCTGCGATCTAATCCATGGATGATATCCCTCCTGAACCCGGATTTATACCATCCTTATCCCCGCTCAGTTTCGCTGTCTCTCTTGCGCTTAACCAAATAATCGACGCGTTCTCCCCCTTGGCAGCATGCCATAGGCGGACTCTGCGCGCACCGCTTCCTCCCCCCACAGCACAGGAGCTTCCTGCATGACAGTTGCCGCCGTCATCCTGGCCGCCGGGTTCGGAACCCGCATGAAATCGAAACTGCCTAAATCTCTGCACCCTCTGGCCGGCCGGCCCCTGATCGAGTGGTCTCTGCAAGCGGCAGAAGGGCTTTCTGACCTTCCGCCGGTTGTTGTCGTCGGTCATGGAAAAGAACAAGTGCAAAATGTCCTCGGCGAGCGCGTCCACTACTGCCTGCAGAAGGAACTTCTCGGCACCGGCCACGCCTTGATGCAAGCCAAAGAACTCCTGTATCAGAGGGCCGATCATGTGCTGGTCCTCTACTCGGATATGCCCCTTCTGCGTCCCGAAACACTGGCAAGCTTGACCCAAAGTCTCGCCTGCAGTACACAACCGCAGCAAAAGCCAACCGCGCTCTCCCTTTTGACGGTCGAGCGCAAAGAGGCCCAGGGCTTTGGCAGGATCGTGCGCGACAAGAACGGGGCTGTCCACAAAATCGTGGAAGAGGTGGACTGCACGCCGGAACAACTGGCTGTTCGCGAGTTGAATCCTGGTGTCTACTGCTTTAATGCCCAATGGCTCTGGCAAAATATCTCCCTGCTTGCGCCCAACTCTAACGGGGAATACTATCTGACCGACATGGTTGAAATCGCCGTCGAACAGGGCCAGGCGATCGAAACCATTGCCGCCGCGCCCGAAGAGACATTCGGCATCAATGACCGCAGCCAGTTGGCCGCCGCCGCACAGGCGCTGCGCCAACGTATCAATACCGAACACATGCTGTCCGGTGTCACCATTGTCGATCCCGCCTCCACATATATCGATGCTGAAGTGACAATCGGTCAGGACTCCACTATCTATCCGGGAACCCATCTGCAAGGGCGCACCAACGTTGGCGAAGGCTGCCGCATCGGGCCGAACAGCCGGATCGTCGACAGCGCAATCGGCGACGACTGCCGGGTTGAATACAGCGTCATCGAGCAGGCCACGATGGAGCGCGGCAGCGAAGTCGGCCCCTTTGGCCATCTGCGGCCGGGCGCCCATCTCGGCGAAGATGTGCACATGGGCAACTTCGGCGAAGTGAAAAACAGCCACTTGGGCAAAGGCGTCAAAATGGGTCATTTCAGCTATATTGGGGATGCCACCGTTGGCGAAAATGTAAATATCGGCGCCGGCTCCATCACCTGTAATTTCGATGGCGTCTCAAAGAACCGTACAATTCTCGGCGATGATGTCTTTCTCGGCAGCGATACCCTCCTGGTTGCCCCCGTTACGCTTGGCGCCCGCGCCCGCACCGGCGCCGGCTCTGTCGTAACCAGAGATGTGGACGAGGATGCGCTCGTCTACGGCGTGCCCGCAAGACGCCCGCGTCCCGCCGAACCGGCTGATTCAAGCACGGCCGCCCCTGCGCGACCGGGTACCGCCACCGGGGAGGAGGCCGCCGCTGGCCCAATCGCCTCCCAATCGAAGAAGAAGCAAGAGTGAACCTTACGAAGTATAATGTTGCATCCCAGCCTTTAGGGTCGAATTTTTCCGTCATACTGCCTGCGCTCGGCTCGGCATCGCGCAAGGCATCGTAGAAAAAGGAGTCACTTGTGGATGTGGAACCTGCATGGCTGATCGCGGCGCTCTTGCTGCCTCTATTAACGATCGGCTTTGTAGCTGCCGCCGAAGTATCGCTGTCGGCAGCATCTAGAAGCCGTATTCGAGAACTTCTCGCCAGCGGCAATCAGCGGGCCAAGCTGATCGACCAGATGCTCTCAAACCCGGCCCGTTTTCTCTCCACCCTGCTGATCCTCAAGAGCCTTGCGTATATTGCCGCAGGCTCCATGACCGTCTGTCTGGCAATGACCCTCCAATGGTCTGATGTCGGCGTCAGCGCCGCAGTGGGCCTGATCTGGCTCCTGCTTCTTGCCATCCAAATCGTCGCCCGCGGTTGGGCGCTGCGACAGCCGGAAACGGTCGCCCTCTCCATCGCCCGTACCGTCGACCTCGTGGCTGTAGTTCTCGCCCCGCTGTCGATTCTGCTGCGTCGCCTGGCCTCCTCCGCACGGGGAGACGAAGACGAAGTGACCGCGGAAAGCGTCTTTCTCAGCGAAGATGGCCTGCGCTTCCTGATTCATGTGGGCGAAGGCGAGGGAGTGATCGAAGAAGACGAGAAGCAGATGATCGCCGGCATCTTTGAATTCGGCGAGACGACCGTGCGCGAAATCATGGTGCCCCGGCTCGACATCGTGGCGGTAGAAGTGACCGCGCCGCTCAGTCAAGCGCTCGATCTGATTATCGGCAATGGACACAGCCGCATTCCCGTCTATGAAGACAGCATTGACCATCTGCTCGGTGTCCTCTATGCCAAAGATCTCCTGCTCTGTCTGCGCGACGGCAGTCAGGATATTTCCGTTCGTCAACTGCTGCGCAAAGCCTACTTTGTGCCTCAGAGCAAAAAACTGGACGAGCTTTTCGAGGAAATGCAGGCACACCGCATCCACATGGCCCTGGCCGTGGATGAGTACGGCGGCACAGCCGGGCTCGTTACGATTGAAGACCTGCTCGAGGAGATCGTCGGTGAAATTCAGGATGAGTACGATTCGGAAGAGCCGCAACTGAAAAAGCTGGCCCCCGAAATCTACATCTTTAATGCCCGTTACGATATCGATGAGGTGTCCCGGCTTATCGACGTCGACCTGTCCGCCGGCCGTGAAAATATCGATACCCTGGGCGGTTTCATTTACAGCCAACTGGGGCGGGTGCCGGAGCAGGGCGAAAGCATACAGTTCAAAGACTGGCGTTTCACCGTCCTGTCGGTTGATTCCCGCCGTATCGAAGAGGTCCGTGTCGAGCCGCACCACAGTGCAGACAACAATGCCCAGATCTTGAACCAGCCTGAGTCCGAAGAACAACCCGAGGACACCACAGGCCCCGGCTACTTGCAGTCGGCTGCCTGACAACATGGTACGCGCCCCCGCCCGGAAACGGCGCACAGAAAGGAAGCTATCGTGAACGCGACTGTATCCCCGCAGCAACTTGTCGCCGCGGCCCAATCCGCCCGCAAACAGGCGTATGCCCCATATAGCAACTACGCCGTCGGCGCCGCCGTATTGACCGAAAACGGGGAAATCATACCGGGATGTAACGTTGAAAACGCCTCCTATGGGGGCGCCATCTGCGCCGAGCGCGTCGCGCTCACATCCGCCATCGCCCAGGGCAAACGGCGCCTGACTGCCATCGCCGTCGTTACCGTGGATGGCGGCTCGCCCTGCGGCTTCTGCCGTCAGGTGATGGTTGAACTCGGGGCAGAAATGGACGTGTATATCGGCGACGCGGCCGGCAACTTCCGCAGCACGACCGTGCGCGCGTTGCTGCCCGACGCCTTCGGCGCCTGACGACCATCGCATAGTGTCCCCGCCGACGCAGCCTGCCGTCACTTTTGCAATTCAGAAAAATTCGGAGCGCACCGTGCAAAGTGCCCCCCGCAGGGCATCCGTCCGCAAAACGGCCCAGCGCACTTCTTCGAGCGCCCGACAAGGTCCTCTTGCCCGAATGAAATGAAAGCCGGCCGTAGGTATTGGACCGGTTCCAGCGAGCAATAATCTGATGAAGAATTTCTGCGTAGCGACAATCGGGTTGCTCGCGCTGTTAGCCGTTGCCGCCTGTGCGCCAGGCCCACCACCTGCCCAGCCCACCGCAACCACGACCGCAACCACGACCGCAATATCCCCTATCGCAACCCCTGACGCGCAATCAAATACGCCAACAGCAACACCGGCGCTATCGACAAACATTGCCGCTTCGGGAGAGGCTATGCCTTCGTCGGGCCAAGAATCCGCGCACCTGGCGGTCGATGGCGATCTCGACTCACTTTGGAACTCGGGGCGCGCCCCGCTGGGATGGTTCCGCATCGCACTCGATGGCCACTACCTCGTCGAAGGAGTCGAGCTGGTCATTGCCCAGGCCCCTCCTGGTCCTACCACGCATGAGGTCTGGTTGGGCGACGGTTCCGGCACACGCGCCCTCTACGAGCGGCTCGTCAGCGATAACACCGAAGATGGACAAACTCTCCAAGTAACGATTGAACCGCCCCGCAGCATTAACGAGGTGTTCATTCGCACTGTTCAAAGCCCGAGTTGGGTCGCTTGGCGCGAGGTGCGCGTGTTCGGCGAACCCTCTGAGATTCCTGCCCTGCCGCCGCTCAAACTCAGCACAATCGCCTCAGGGATGAATATGCCAGTACAACTTACCCACCCCGGCGATGACAGTGGCCGGCTTTTCGTCGTCGAGCAAGCAGGCCGCATCCGCATTATCAAGAAAGCTGCGGCGTCCAACGGCGACGCCGCCTGGTCTGTGAACGACACCCCATTTCTCGATATCTCCGAGAAGGTCAGTTGCTGCGGCGAACGGGGGCTTTTCGATCTGGCTTTCCCGCCGGGCTATAACGCCAAACAGCATTTCTACATCAGCTATACCAATGGCGATGGCACTACGGTCATCGCCCGCTACCAAACGACCGCCGATCCTGACAGAGCCGATCCAGCCAGCGAGGAAGTTGTACTCACAATCGAGCAACCACACGAAACCCACAATGGCGGGCGAATCCTCTTCGGTCCTCAAGATGGCTACCTGTACATTGGCAGCGGCGATGGCGGTGCACCTGCCTTCAACGATCCCGACAATCGCGGGCAGAATCCCAGCGAACTGTTGGGCAAGATTCTCCGTATCGACGTCGAGTCCGGCGTCAAGCCGTACGCCATCCCCGCCAGCAACCCCTTCACGCGGATGGACGGCTATCGCGCCGAGATCTGGGCGTTCGGCCTGCGCAATCCCTGGGGTTTCGCATTCGACAAGCAAACAGGCGATCTCTACATCCCCGATGTCGGCAATATCACTCAGGAAGAGGTCAACTACCAACCGGCAGCCAGCGCCGGCGGCGAAAACTACGGTTGGCGTATCACCGAAGGCAGCATCTGTTTTGAACAATGGGGCTGCGTTGCAGGCGAACCCTGTACTGTCGAACATTGGATATGCAGCGCAGACGGCCAGACCTCGCCCGTGGCCGAATACAACCATGCACAAGGATGCGCGATTGTCGGCGGGGCCGTCTATCGCGGCCCCAGCCTGCCTCTCCTGCAGGGCGTATTCCTCTACGCCGATTTCTGCCGCGGGAAAATCTGGGGGCTGACAGGCGGCGCCCGGGATCGGTGGCAAAGCCCCCTGCTCATAAATGCCTCAGTTCCAATCAGCGCCATCGGCGAAGACCAGGACGGCAACGTCTACGTCATCGGCTATCAGGACGGCGTTATCTCGATGATCACAGAGCAGTAGACAGTACTCTTGAACCATCCTGTCGCCAGTGTAGCAGTGCCCCCTATATCCCCAACCTTTCGTTTCAAGATATAGGGGGCCTCGTCGCTTCCCAGCCGCAGTCATTTCGCAACCCTTGACCAGGCGAGTGAAGCCGTTTACCCTCTTCTCGCTCCTCATTAGTAGTATTTTGGCGGTCGGGCCTTCGGCCCTCCCTTGTGCAGGGGCTGCGCCCCCGCAACGCCCCCCTCCAAAACCATGCCTCACTGGCCTTACGCCTTCAGCGAACCCGCGCTGCTCCAGCAACCTGGCGCCTGCCAACCGAACACGCTGTCAGATAGCCTGAATGGCAGCGGCGATGAAGAGCTGGTCAAGACAGACACTGTATGTGGCTAAGTAGCTGCGATTCTTCTATATGAAGGTGCTTCCCCTGCCCCGCGGACCATGTCCCCCCCACCCCGAATCGTTGACTTTACTTTGCCGCTCTGGTATGTTCTTACCATGAATGTTCCCGCGCTGATGGCAACCTACCAGTTGCGTCAACGAGAATATCTGCTGCGCATAACCCGCGCCATGACCTCTCGGCTCGACTTGCCCAGCCTCCTGCGCCTGATCCTCGAGAGCGCCGCCGAAATGCTGGCCGCGCCGGCCGGCGTAATCGTCTTGGATGACGAATCCGCTGCCGTGCCCCTCGCAGACGGGAGCAGCACCGTCGAGGACGATGAACCCTTTCGCATCCGCGCCTCCTATGGCATCCCTCGCCAGCTCCTGCCCGCGTTTCATCCCCTCCTCAAAGTAGCCTCCCAATCCTGGCCGCCATCCGAAGATCCACGAGCGGTAGAAGAGTCGAACCACTCTGCAATAGCGGGCGAATGGGAGTCCGGCCAAGCCATCGCAGCCGAATTCTCGCTGGGAGACCGCTACCAGCAGGAAATCAAGCGCCGCGTACGCGAGGTAGAGTCGGCCCTGGGCCAGAGATTGGGGCAGGTGATCGGCCTCCCGCTTCTGTTCGAAGAGGACCTTCTCGGCGTGATCTACCTGTTCCGCGGCGATTCCGCCTTCTCCCCACTGGACTGGCAGTTCTTGCAGGGGTTCGCTGACCAGGCCGCTATTGCCGTGCGCAATGCCCGCCTCTACCAGCAACTGACCACAGAACGCAGCCGGCTGTCGATGATCGTTCAAAACAGCGTCCACGGCATGATGATCCTGGCCCCCAATAAGCGGGTCGAAGTGATCAACCAGGCTCTCTCCCAAATGACCGGCATCGCGCTCCAAGAGGCCATCGGTCAGCCGTGCGACAAAGTCCTGCCGCTACTCAATTTGCAAGGTGAGGATCTCTGCGGCGCCGATTTCGATGTCGATTCCTTGCCCGAAAGCGGCGCCCAAACTGAAGGAGACATCGTTCTCCCCGACGGAGGCCAGATCTCGGTCTCCGTAACCTTCATCCCGGTCAAGGATGAGCGCATGCGCTTGGTGAATATTATCGCCAATGTGCAGGACATCACCCGTTTCCGCGCAGAAGAGGAGATGAAGTCCACCTTCACCTCGATTATCAACCACGAACTGAAGACGCCCGTAGCGCTGATCAAAGGCTATGCCCAGACACTGGCGCGCCCGGACGCCGCCTGGGATGCCGAAACCGCCCGCCAAAGCCTCGAAGTGATCGAGGAGGAAGCCGACCGGCTAGAGGCGCTGATCAACAGTCTGCTCGACGTGAGCCGCATCCTGGCCGGCGGCCTCCGGCTGGAGCGCTCCGACGTACAACTGCAGCCGCTGCTCGAACGCGTCGCCCAAGACTACCGCACACAGACCGACGCGCACGAAATCGCGTTCGATCTGCCGCCCGATATGCCGCTCATCTACGGCGACGAAGAACGGCTGCGCCTGGTCTTCACGAATCTACTCAGCAACGCCATCAAATACTCGCCGGACGGCGGCGTGATTCGCATTGGCGGCTGGCAGGAAGAGCCGCAGGATGAGGGCGCGGCCCGCCGGCTGGTGCTCTATGTCGCTGACGAGGGAATCGGTATTCCGGCAAGGGAGTTGCCGAGTATATTCGAAAAGTACTACCGCGTGGATAGCAGCCTCCGCCGTGAAACGGCCGGCGCTGGTCTCGGTCTTTTCCTCAGTAAGGCAATCGTCGAGGCCCACCACGGTGAAATCTGGGTGCGCAGTGACCTGAACAAGGGCACAACCGTCTTCGTGGCCTTACCTGTGGACGAGATCGAAGTCGCTTAGAACGCTGGCCTGGCAGCGAGTGCGCTCGCGAGAAAGTAAATTGCGCCCCAGCGCCGCACAGTCGCACAGGAAGAGATTCTCTTATGCAACTCATTCTTGAAAGACGCCTGACGCGTCCCCGCCATGTAGAATTTCTCTATCCACTGATCGCGCTCGTTCTGGCGCTGATCTTCAGTGGTATTCTGCTATGGATATTCGGCGCAAATCCGTTTGAGACCTATGCGGCCATGGCAGCCGGCGCGTTCGGCCAACGCTACCACATCAGCGAAACAATTCTGCGCGCTATCCCTCTCATGCTGACGGGCCTGTCAGTCGGCATCGCCTTTCGTATGTTGTTCTGGAATATCGGCGCCGAAGGACAGTTTGTTTGGGGAGTCATTGCCGCAACCTGGGTCGCGCTCTTTTTGCCGGAACAGATCGGCGGTCTGCCGCAATGGGCTTTCCTGCCGGCCATGATCGTGGCCGCTTTTGCAGCCGGCGCCATCTGGGGCCTGATCCCGGCCTTCCTCAAAACCGCCCTGCGGGTCAACGAAATCATTACAACCCTCATGTTTAACTATGTGGCCCTGCTGTTTATGCAATATCTCTACACCGGAGCCTGGAAGGATCCCGAGGGCTTCGGCTTTCCCGGCAGCGCCCAGTTCCCCGAGCACGCCTGGTTGCCGCGCCTGCCAATCGACCTCGGCCGGGTCCACTATGGCTTGGTGATTGCGATCCTGGCGGCGTTCCTGATCTGGCTCGTCCTCGACCGCACCAAATGGGGGCTCGAGATCAAGGTAATTGGCAAGAACCCACTGGCCGCCCGCTACGCAGGCATGAGCATTGCGCGCAATGTGCTCCTCGTTATGTGCGTAAGCGGCGGCGTCGCCGGGCTGGCCGGATTCAGCCAGGTGGCCGGTGTGGGGCACCGGCTGCAAAATGGAATCGCAGTCGGTGATGGCTTTACCGCGATTATTGTGGCCTGGTTGGCAAAACTGAACCCCTGGGCCATCCTGCTCGTCAGCATACTGCTGGCCGGACTCAACACCGGCGGCGATCAGTTGCAGATTACCATGGGGCTGCCGGCGGCGGTCGCAGGTGTGCTTCAGGGGTCAATACTCTTCTTCGTGCTCGGTGCCGATGTCTTTATCAACTACCGGCTGCGCGTAATTCGTACCCAGCCCCGGCCGGCCCCCAAACCGGCGCCCGTCTCCGAGGGACCGGCGCCGGCCGATTAGAAGAAGCGCCGATCTAATGTCAGTAGCCGGTGGCCACGAAAACACCGGTCGACACTGAGCAAAACCTGGCGACAGGAAACCGGCAACCGCATACGGCCGCCGGTTACCATGCATGTGAAGGCGTTACGACAATGGAACTCGCCCTACTTATCTCGATTCTGACGGTGACAATTCAGGCTGGCGCCTCTCTTGTCTTTGCCGCCGTCGGCGAAATCTACACCGAAAGGGCCGGCGTTCTCAATCTCGGCTTGGAAGGTATTCTCATCATGGGCGCAGTCAGCGCCTTTGCCGTTGGTTTTCACACCGACAGTCTCCTCCTGGGCACACTGGCGGCGGTCATAGTAGGCGGCGTACTGGCCTCCCTCCACGCCTTCTTGTCCGTCACCCTGCGGGCGGACCAGGTCGTCAGCGGCTTGGCGCTGACGCTGTTTGGCATCGGGCTGAGCAGCTTTCTGGGCCAGCGCCTTGGCCCCGAAGGCGCGCCGCTGGTGGGCCTGGTCGGCCCTAAGTTCAATAAAATCGCGCTCACCGGTCTCAGCCAGATTCCGCTGCTTGGCCAGGCCATCTTCAACCAGGATCTGCTGGTCTACCTGATGTATCTGACCGTTCCCATATCCGCCTTCCTGCTCTATCGCACCCGCCTTGGACTCAACGTGCGCGCAGTTGGCGAAGACCCGGACACAGCCGATGCAATGGGCATATCAGTCACGCGCACCCGCTATCTGGCCACCATCGGCGGCGGCATGCTCATGGGGCTGGGCGGCGCCCACCTCAGCTTGGCCTATACCCCTGGCTGGACCGAAAACCTCACCGGCGGACGGGGCTGGATCGCCATCGCCCTCGTCATCTTTGCCACCTGGGATCCCGCCCGCGCTCTGCTTGGAGCCCTGATCTTTGGCGGCGTCAACGCGGTCCAGTTTCGGTTGCAGGCCGCCGGCGGCGGCGTCATTCCCGCAGCCATGCTGGCGATGATGCCCTATCTGCTGACCGTCGTTGTGCTGATACTGATCACCGTCTATGAAAACGTAAGCCGCCGCCTCGGCGCCCCTGCAGCGCTCGGCCTGCCCTATATGCGCGGCGAACGTTAACTTCTATTTCCAAAAAACCAACCGGAGTTGAAAATTCTTATGTGTGGACAGGAATATCGCATCGAGCATGACAGCCTCGGCGAAATAAAAGTACCGAAAGATGCTCTCTACGCAGCCCAAACCCAGCGAGCCGTCGACAACTTCCCCATTAGCCCGTTGTCTTTCCCCCGGCAGTTTATCCGCGCCATCGGACTGATCAAAGGCGCGGCCGCCGCTGTCAATCTCGATCTAGGTCAGATCGACGCCGAAATGGCGGCCGCAATTCAGAACGCCTGCGCCGAAGTCGCCCACGGCGCCCACGACGCCCATTTCCCGCTCGATATCTTCCAGACCGGCTCCGGCACCAGCACAAACATGAACGCCAATGAAGTGATCGCTACCCTGGCATCCGGCACCCTCGGCCGCAGCGTTCACCCAAACGATCATGTCAATATGGGGCAAAGCAGCAACGATGTCATTCCCACTGCTATCCATGTCAGCGCCTATCTCGCCGTTGTTGAGGAACTCTTGCCCGCTCTGCAGCACCTCCAGCAAACACTCGACGTCAAGGCCGCAGAGGTGGACGATGTCGTCACAACCGGGCGCACCCATCTTATGGATGCCATGCCTGTCCGCCTCAGCCAGGAACTGGGCGGCTGGAGCAACCAAATCGACAAAGGACAGCGCCGGCTGCGCGACGCCTTGGCGCGGCTGGCAGAGCTTGCCCAGGGCGGTACCGCCGTCGGCACCGGCATCAATGCCCATCCCGAGTTCGGTGAGCGTATTGCCGCCAAACTCGCCGCCATGACAGCCCAGCCCTTCAGGACAAGCGAAAACTACTTCGAAAGTCTCAGCAGCCAGGATGCCTCTGTGGAGATGAGCGGTCAACTCAAGACGATCGCGACCTCGCTCATGAAGATGGCAAATGATCTGCGCTGGATGAACAGCGGGCCGATTGCCGGCTTCGGCGAGATCGAGCTTCCTGCCCTGCAGCCGGGCAGCAGCATCATGCCAGGCAAGATCAATCCGGTCATTCCGGAAGCGGTCACTATGGTCGCCGCCCAGGTAACCGGAAACGACGTGACGATTACAATCGGAGGACAGTCAGGCAGTTTTCAACTGAACGTCATGCTCCCTGTCATCGCCTACAACCTGCTGCAGAGCATCTCAATTCTGGCCGGCGCCAGCCGTCTCCTGGCAGACCGAGCCATCGCCGGCTTTGCGGTGAATACAGAGCGCATCGGCCAGCTCGTCGACCGCAATCCGATTCTGGTGACCGCCCTGAATCCGGTGATTGGCTATGAACTGGGCGCACAAATCGCCAAGACCGCCTATGCCCAGGAACGCACCCTCAAAGAGGTCGCCCTGGAGATGACCGACCTCAGCGCCGCCGAACTCGATGAACTGCTCGATCCCCGCAAACTGACCGAAGGCGGCATCCAGCAGCGCTGAGACCTGGCCCGTCTGCATTGCAACCTGTGTAATGCCATCTCCGTGGCCAGGGATGAGATATGTCCACAGCTCATCCTTTCACGTCAGCCTCCTCGGCTGTCGCTCGGCCGCTGTCGAATCGAGAGCTGCTGAACGGACGGAGAGCTGCTGTACTGAACTGCTGAACGAAAAAAGGTCCGGCATCAAGTGCCGGACCTTTCTATTTTCTGTAACCCTGTTCTGTCTACGGCAGGAAGTAGATTGGATTGCGCGCCGCGCCCTGTTGGCGAATCTCAAAGTGCAGGTGCGGCCCCGTCGAACGCCCGGTATTGCCGACCGTACCTATATGTTCACCCTTGGCGACGTTTTCACCTTGGCGCACGTAGACCATATTCATATGAGCATAGAGCGAAACAAAGCCGTTGCCATGATCGACCATGACCATACTGCCATAGCCGCCATTCCAACCATGTGACGCCTTGATTACATAACCGCTATCGGCTGCAACAATCGGGGACCCTGCCCTGGCTCCAACGTCAATCGCTCTATGACCGTGCCAGAACTGCTGGGTCAAGTGGCCGCTGACCGGCCAGTCAAAGTTTCCGGAACCTCTGACCGCCGAAGCGGGAACCGGGCCCCGATACATTGCCACCTGTCGGGCGACATACGGCTTGGTACCATTGGGAATGATCAACTGCTTGCCGCTGTTGATCGGGGAATTCGCCGACTCAAGATTATTCAGCGGGAAAGCAACAATCTCTTCGACGCCTACTTTGTACTTAACCGCCAGAGTCGACAGCGTGTCGCCTGTCCTTACCACATGCATCACCCCGTCAACCGGGGGAATAATCAACTCTTGGCCAGGCCACAACAGGTCCGGATTAGACGCCAACTTCGGATTCGCCCACAATATCGTCTCCGGCCGGAGATCGTACCGCGCAGCAATCTTCTGAAGGTTGTCAGCTGTCAATACCTTGTAGATCTGGATTCTGTCAATCCGGGATGGGGCGGCGCTTACAATCGGTTCTTGCTCCGCGCCTTGTATACTTGGGGATGCATCAGCAGTCTCATCGGTACTCCGCGTGAAGGGCAGTACCGCACGTTGCAGTGCATTGCCAACCTCTGCAATTGGATTGCGGCGAGCCAGCAGTGCGTCAGCAGCCGTACCTTCCGCCAACGGTGCCTCCGCCGCCGGCAATGTGCCCAGCGGAAACTCCCAATTGGGGGCATCTACCTGTCTGATCAAAATTACTATCGCTGCCACTACCAGGACCGCAAGGTGGCTGGCAAGCCGGATTGGCGCAACCTGCTCGCGCAGGAAGCCCCGTATGCCTGAAGACAAATTCTCAATCGCCCCGCCCGCCGTATCTACCAGGCCGGCCGATCCATCTTCCAGCGCGACTTCAGCCGCGCTCTCTGAACTCGGATTTATCTGATTCGGTGATGGGGTTGGACTAAACTCTGACAAACTGCTCGAAACGGAGGAAACAAATACTTCCCGATCCACTGCGGGGGCGCCGTTTGGCCTGTGGAAAGCGTGATAGTCGAACTGACGTTGTTCTACGTGCTCTTTACTTTTCAGCATACAGCCTGCCCAAGATAGGGATACAGAACCGAAACTGTATCATATTCTCCTCTGAACCTAAAGTTCTAGAGATGGCTTGGCGGGGGGATGTGCCTTCAGGTCTGCTGACATCCACAGTCAAAAAGGCCCGAATTGCCTCAAGAATGGCATTATAGGGACAAAACAGGCACCGCACAAATCCGATTTCGGCTCTAATCTCGTTTTTTTGCCCTCTTGACATAGTCTGGCAACAAAACGTAGGGAAAACGTAGGGTTAGCGTCATATTTCTGTGATCCGGGCAACTTTCTTGCTTCTTTTCCGCCCAGCACCTGCCGCGTCGCCTCAAAAATCCCCGGCCGCCGCGCACCATCAAGGCCCGCTTCGAGGTGTCGCGCCCAACACCGATCTACCTATTTGATCAGCGTGTCCAGAAACTCCTGGTTGTCTCGCGTTCGGCTCAGACGTTCCAGGATGGGTAAAATCGCTTCGTTCCCCCCTCCCATCGCGTCACTCATGCGCCGCAGCGTGTACACCTTTGCCAACACCTCCGGCTCCAGCATCTTTTCTTCGGCCCGCGTGCTGCTTCTTTCAATATCGATCGCCGGGAAAATTCGCCGTTCCGATGTGCGCCGGTTGAGATGCAACTCCATGTTGCCCGTGCCTTTGAACTCCTCGTATATAACGTCGTCCATCCGGCTACCCGTATCGACGAGACAGGTCGCAATGATCGTCAGACTGCCACCCTCTTCCAGATTCCGGGCCGCGCCAAAGAATCGTTTTGGTGGATAAAGCGCCGCCGGATCGATCCCACCCGATAACGTGCGGCCAGACGGAGGCACTGTCAAGTTATAGGCGCGAGTGAGGCGCGTTATGCTGTCCAGCAATATCACCACATCGCGGTTGCTCTCAGTCAGACGTTTGGCCCGCTCCAACGCCATCTCCGCTACGCGCACATGGTTTTGGACCGGTTCGTCAAATGTGCTGCTGATCACCTCCGCCTCCACCGAACGGTCCATATCGGTTACTTCCTCGGGCCGCTCACCTATCAGCACGACCATCAAATGTAGGTCCTCATAATTGCCCGACATGCCGTTGGCAATGCGCTTCAGAATGGTCGTCTTGCCGGCTTTGGGAGGACTGACAATCATCCCGCGCTGGCCGCGGCCGATTGGCGACAACAAATCGATCATCCGGGTGGCCAGCAGGTTCGGTTTGGTTTCCAGGTGAATCTGATCATCTGGAAAAATGGGCGTTTGTTTCTCAAATATCGGACGCCGCTTGGCCTCCTCCGGGTCAAGGCCGTTGACGGCTTCCACCTTTAGCAGACCGAAATACTTCTCCGTGTCCTTTGGCGGCCGTACCTGGCCAACTACCAGATCCCCTGTCCGCAAACCAAATCGACGAATCTGGCTCTGACTGACGTACACATCTTCCGGCCCCGGCAGTAGATGATCGCTGCGGAGAAAGCCTATGCCATCCTGTACGATTTCCAGAGTACCGCCGCCAAAAATATAACCCTGCTTTTCGGCGTTTGCCCGCAATAAGAGAATTATCAGATCGTGCTTCTTTAAGCGGGTATGGCCAGTCATCGCCATGGAACGAGCTAACTCCCTGAGTTCATCCAGGGTGCAATCCTCCAATTCGGCCATTGTCATACTGAGCATTTCCATAGTTCGTTCCTTGTCCGGCTCAACAAAAAATCACTCATTGCTTGCGCAACAGGACAGCGTGATATGCATACGAGTGAGAGTGCTGAAAGCGTGGGCTGTCTATTTGTTGGGTAGACCTACCGTCTACACAATACAATCTTTGGGGATTGCCCGAATTCGGGCAGGTTTTCCTAGTGAATTGTCTAGTGCCAGGGTTGGGTAAATACTTAAGAGGTGCATTCAACGAACAACCAGTCGCGTCTGCCTCCTATCCGCGGCTGTCGTCCGCTGTGCTCGATCATTCTGAAACAATCATCGCCAATTGCGTTTAGAGCAAGCCGGCTACTTTACTGATTTCTCTTTGGATAGACGACGCGGACATATAGGGCGGAGGCAAACGTACGGCATCGACAACAAGTATAGCAGCCTTTTAAGATGAAGTCAACTACCATTTTTCTGCAGCTTCACATCGAAGTCTTCGCCCATCTCCCGTCGCCGCGCATTCCGCAGCCTGATCCGGAAAACGCCCGCAATCCCGGAAACCATTGAAAAATCGTGCCGCACACAATTGGGGGCCCGGCGCACGATCGGCGCACGCTCACGATCGACTCCCGGCCCCCTTCAGTGGAACTTGCAACTCGTATCGTTTTTTCAATCCGTTGACCGTCGTCACCGCCCACTGCCGCTGAATACCAGCAACCCAGGTGCCGGCGCGGCGCCAACAAGGACTGGCCAACCTCCCGACTTATTCGCTACCAATCCCAGATGCCGGCGATCTCCTTCAGCGTCTCAACATCAAGGATCCCGATTCGTCGATACCCCAATTCCACCAGTCCCTGCCGTTTGAAATCACGCAGAATGGCGCTGACCGTCTCCCGATATGTACCGAGTCGATCCGCCAGAACCTGATGGCTCACCCCCTGAATCACCTCTTCCCTGTCGTTGCACAGTTCAACCAGAAGTGCCGCCAGTCGCTCCGGTAGCTTCTTATAGGCCACATCTTCCAGCCTGTCCTCTACCTGAAGAAGTCGGCTGCCGTACGTCTGCAGCATCCCCCATCCCAGAATCGGATACTGAAGCGTCATATTACGCGCCTCGGCTGCCGGAATCGACCAGACCACCGCATCTGTGTCCGCCTCGGCAAAAACGTTCGCCTCCTGCGGCCTGTTCAACGCGCCCTCGCCAAATATGGCTGCCGGCTCAAGCGACCCAATCACCAGCCGCCGGCCTTCATGATTCGGGCAGACCAGGTTGATCCTGCCCTTCATCAGCACGAACATCTCTCTTTTCAGAGCTGCCGCATCGGCAACAACCTCATGCGGCCGGTATGAACGCATGCGTACATGCTTCCCAAACGAAGGATCGTCATTGTGGAGATCCATCAACGTCTGCAAAAGTTCCGGTTTTCGGCCCAGGACATCGTCGGTAACAGCGTGTCGATAAGAATTATCGAACATTTATCACATCCTTTCTGGCTGCTCCGCAGTACAACTCCCATTCTCATGGCGCCAGCTAGGGCGGAATCTGTGAATGCCTCCGCCGTTGAGAAGGCACAAAATGAGTCTAACTTGTGCAAATCATGTGCCATGAAAGCACAAATTCCTGAAAAGGCCCCCAATCGTATCTATAGTCCGGTCAGAAACTGTACACTGTATAAAGTATAGCAGTTTTTCACGGCAATTTCTACGCTTTCTATCCTTACAAGATCCTTATCAACCGCGCACTATTCTCTGCGCTCTCCTCTCAAGCATAGCACTGAAAAGTTATATTTCTGTTGCAGAAAAGTTAGCGTTCCATAACTTTTAGAAAACTACCGCCCCATGACGCCTCCCCAAATGGTCCCCGCGCCTCTGTCATTCACGCCCTTCCATGCCATTCAGCCAATCTGTCCTCCTCTTGTCTCTCATCTGGGCGGTCGGGCCTTCGGCCCTCCCTTGTGCGGGGGGACACCCCCCGCAACGCCCCTCTCCAAAAACACGCCCTGTCGCCGCCGCACAATTCTCCCGCCACTTTCCCCCGTCCTTCGCAGGGGGCGCACGCATGCGCGGCACCACCACACCTTGTGTCATTTTTGCCCAAAATCGGGGACAAGACCCGCCAAATCGATGCAATTGTCGACAAATTCGTGTTATGCTACACTAAATTTCTTATGCTACACTGAAGGTCCTGTGGACTAACGCTGGACAACGACGAGTGACGTTCCGAAGTCCGTCGCTCTCAACACTAAAAACAAAGCTCAGCGCTGACTCTTGTCTGATGCTATAGTCGCTCGTAACCTGACCCCTACAACCGGTTCTGAATCGGTCGGGTCGAGGAATGGTTATCTGCATTCATTCTACTCTAATCAAATGACGAGAGAAGCTTAATGGCAGGAATTGTGAAGAGAATCGCCGCGGTTCTCGTAAGTATTGTCTGGCTCAGTCTGATTCTCGTATTGCTGGCAGGTTTCTTCGTGCCTGACCTTCACGAATTACTGCCAGCGCCAGTGAGAGAAATTACTGAACCGGAGGCACTGCGGGAACAGTGGGAAAGCTTCACCAATTCTTTGGCGGAGGCGATCGGCGTACAGTCTCCTCCTGCGCCTGAAGCTACACCAACCACCACTCCCGATCCGGCAGTATCCGCCCCGCCCACGGCCACCCCTGTACCCGAGACGCCCACTGTCGCGCCGCCAACCGCGGAGCCCGCGACACCAACCACCGCGCCCTCGATGAGCTCCGACGCCGATGACCAGCCCGAAGCAGCCGAAACATCCGTCGCCGTCTCGGTGTCAGAAGATCGACAAGCCGACTTGCGCTCTGCTCCCAGCGAAGATGCAGACGTCATCGGGCTCGTCGCCGCAGGTGGCACCGTAACTGTCACCGCCCGCGATTCCACCGGGCGCTGGTACCGCCTGGAAGACGGCACCTGGATCGACGCCGATGACCTGGTTGATGCCCCGCAAGATCAGCTCCCCGTAGTCATGGTGGAGTCCGTGCAACCCCCACCACCCGAGGATGAGCCGACCTCCGATACACCCACAGACGCGCCGACCACACAACTCGAGGCTGTCACCGCCGTTGTCAATGCCGACTCGAATCTGCGCGCCGGACCCGGTACCGACTTCGACCGTGTGGATGGTGTCAATTTCGGCGAAGAAGTGTCCGTCGTCGGCATATCTGCCGACGGTGAATGGTACTTGCTCGAAAGCGGGGCTTGGCTCTTCGCTGCCCTCCTCGTCGAAGCCGTTGACGTTCCGGTCGTCACTGAGGACACCGTTTCAGATGAGTTGACCACTGCGGACACCGAGCAAATTGACACCGGCGACGACCAGGCGCCGGCAGGGACCGAACAGCCGGATACCGAGACCGAGCAACCTGAATCCGGCGACGAACAGACCGAGACAGAAACCGAACAGCCGGATGCGGAGACCGAGCAACCTGACACCGGCGATGAACAGACCGAGACAGAATCCGACGCCGAGCAGTTGCAACCGGTTGTCATTGCCCCGCTTGGCGCCAATCTGCGCACCGGTCCCGGCGTCGAATTTGACCGTGTTGACGGCGTCGAGGAAGGCGAAGTACTGACAATTGTGGCTCAGGATGAAGGTGGAGACTGGTTGAAACTTGAAGATGGCTCCTGGATCTTCGCCGCCCTGGTAAACAACGTGCCCGCAGACCTCCCTGTAGATTCGGGAGAAGCAATGGAAGCCGAGACCGACGAAACCGGCGCCGACGACGAGACCACCGACGAGACAACCCCACCGGACGCGTCCGACGATGAACAAGACGTGCAGGCGGGTGACGATGCGCAGGACGAGCAGACCGACGAAGACGAACAAGATACACAGACGGATGAAGACGAGCAGGATGAGCAGACCGACGAAGACGAACAAGATACGCAGGAAGAGGCCGAGCAGATCGTGTTGGCAACTCTAAACACCGATGCCAACTTGCGCAACGGCCCCGGTCTCGATGCAACCATCGTCGACTCCGCTCCCGCCGGCACGCAAGTGACGATCGTCGCTCGGTCCGACAACGACCAATGGCTGCAGCTTGACAATGGCTACTGGATTTTTGCTACTCTCGTCGACATCCTCCCAGCAGAAGAAGACGAAAACGCCGATACCGGAACAGACGATAACAACGACGGGTAGTCAACGCATCCGCAGGTGATAGCCTTAGATCCAATTGTGTGATGGCGATGACAGAAACTGTCTGAACCGCAATCACCACAACTGATTTGCAGCAACTTAGCGCCGTACTGGCCAACCCAGGTTTCGGACATCTGTCGGGAACCAAATTGGTCGTACGGCGTACTTATTTTATGACAGTGCATAAGAACCGGTATGCGCGTCCAAAAACAGACACGGAGTAATTTTAATGCGTATTCTGCTTTATACGGGCAAAGGCGGGGTCGGCAAGACGAGTGTCAGCGCGGCCTGCGCCCTCCGTTGCGCCCAACTGGGCTACCGCACCGTCGTCCTCAGCACCGACTCCGCCCACAGTCTCGGCGACAGTTTCGACACCCGCATCGGCAGTGAGTTGGTGGAACTGGCCCCCAATCTGTGGGGACAGGAGATCGACCTCCTCCATCAGATGGACAAGTACTGGGGGCGCGTGCAGGACTATCTCAATGTACTCTTCTCCTGGCGGGGCATGGATTCTCTGGTCGCTGAAGAGACCTCAGTTCTGCCGGGAATGGTGGAGCTCGCCAGCCTCATGCACATTACACATCTGGCCGACAGCGGCAAGTACGACACGATCATCATCGACGCTGCGCCGACCGGCTCCACCCTGCAACTGCTCAGTTTCCCCGATATTGCTCGCTGGTATATCGAGAAAATCATGCCCTTTGAACGTCGGACCCTGCAGATCGCCCGCCCCATCATGTCCCGTATGAGCGATATCCCTCTGCCCGATGACGACCTGTTCGAGAGCGTCGAAGATCTGGTTAACGTGCTCGAGCGCACCAGCCTCCTTCTGAGCGATAGCAGCGTCAGCAGCATGCGGCTCGTGATCAATCCGGAGAAGATGGTAATCAAGGAGGCGCAGCGCGCCTACGCCTACCTCAACCTCTATGGCTACGCCGTCGATTCCGTTGTCTGCAATCGGGTCTTCCCCCAGGAGCTGAAAGAAGCCTACTTCAGCGGCTGGATCGAAGCGCAGCAGCGTAACCTGGCCTTCGTCGAAGAAGCCTTCCACCCGCTTCCCATCTCCCGAATTCCCTTCTTCGACGAGGAAGTCCTGGGACAGAAGATGCTCCAGCGCATGGCCGCCACAATCTTCGGAGACGAACCGGAACGCGGCGGGCAAGGCGACCCCACCCGCCTCTACTTTCAGGGCGAACCGCAGAAAATCTTCGCCCGCGACGACCACTACATCCTCAGCATCGCCCTGCCTCTGGTCGCCAAAGAAGAGGTAAACCTCCACCGCAGCGTCGTCGACGAGCTGATAGTCCGCATCGGCAACTGGAAACGCAACATCGCTCTGCCGATCGGCTTGGCGCGGTTGAAGATCGACGGCGCAAAGTACGAAGGCGACCGGCTGAATATCCTCTTCCACAAGGAAGAAGACGATTCCGGTGATGCCATCGAGTCGCTGCAACGCAGCCCTTGGGCGCAACTCAAAGCGCGGCTGCAAGGGGAGGTTGTTTGAGCAGCTCGTAGATAATCAACACCACGGGTCTCATTTACAACCGTCTTAATGCGGCGCGGGCAGCGTTGAAGCCGCACATGCCGTGGACACCGCCTCCGGGCGGCGTGGAGGAGGAACACAGGTAAAGGCCCGCAACCGGTGTGCTGTAAGGCGGAAACCGCAGCATCGGCCGCGTCCACAGCTGCCGCACATCCTGCACGCCGCTGTTGATGTCGCCGCCGACATAGTTGGGGTTGTAGCGTTCGTAGTCGGCACTGTTGATCACGGCGCGCGCCAGAACCGTGTCCTGAAAACCGGGCGCGAACCGTTCGATCTGCGCATCGATCGCCGCCGTCATATCGGTGGTCGAGCCACGCGGCGTATGGCAGTATGCCCAAAGCGTATGCTTCCCTGCCGGCGCCCGTGTCGTGTCAAACAGACTATGCTGCGCCGCCAGCACATAGGGCCGTCCCGGCATACGCCCGCTGCTCGTCGCCTCTTCCGCTGCCGCGATCTCCGCCAGCGTGCCTCCCAGATGAACAGTGCCGGCGCGCCGGCATACCTGCGCCCGCCACGGCACAGGCTCGCTCAGCGCGTAGTCCACCTTAAACACACCCGGCCCATAACGAAATCTCTCCAGCCTGCGCCGGTATGCGTCCGGTAGCCGCGCCCCCGCCAGCCGCAAGACCTGCCGGGGCGTCACATCCAACAGCACTGTCCGGCTCGGCGGCAGTTCGTCCAGCGACTCCACCTGCCAGCCAGCCGCGATGTCTCCGCCCAGCGCGCGCAAATACGCGCCCATTGCGTCGGTTATCGCCTGCGCCCCGCCGCGCGCAAAAGGCCACCCGACCGCATGGGCCAGAACCCCCAGCAGCATCCCGAAAGCCGAAGTAAACGGTTGCCGAAAACTGAGAAAGGAGTGGGCCGTAAGCCCGGCGAACAGAGCCTTCGCCCGCTCTTCACGGAAATAAAGGTGCGCCAGCAAATGAGCCGGCATCGCCGCAGCAAGGCCGAATCGAATCAGGGCCGCCAGATCCGCGCCCACCGGCTGCGGCCCCAGCACCATCGGCGCCAGCTTGTCCCAGTCAGCCGCCGACGGCCCAATCAGCCGCGTCCAGCTCTGGCCGTCCCCGCCAATCGACGACGCCGTCTGCTCCAACGAACGATAAAGCCCTACCCCCGTGCCATCATCCAACGGGTGCGCCGCCGCAATCTCCGGCTGTACCCACTCGACGCCGAAACGCTCCAGCGGCAAACTGCGCATAAAGGGCGAGCCCGCCACCAGCGGATGGACCGCGGCGCAGATGTCGTGCTGGAAGCCCGGCAGCGTAAGCTCGGCAGTCCGGTTTCCCCCGCCGATCGTGCCCTTGCCCTCGATCAAGAGGACAGAGTGTCCGGCGCGAGCGAAAGTAATAGCGGCCGCCAACCCATTGGGCCCGGCGCCGACAACGACGGCATCATAAAATGGCATTGGTCAGTCTATGCGCCAGTCCGCTAAAGGCAGCTGGGAGAGCTGCAACAAAACGTCCGAAAAGATCCATGACTTTGAGAGGCGCGCCGGAGATCTATCAATCCAACTGGGGTGGGTCCCATCCTGCCAGTATCCAGTGCCTTCTGGCTAATCAGTCATATCTAGGGCAGCAAGAAGCGGCCGGCCGCCACCCAAACTCAGTAACGCATACGCGCGAGCTTTTCGCAGCATGGCCTTTCCGTAACTATCCCGCAGTTCCTGCAGACGCATCTGTTCCTGTGGGAAAAGGGGGCGTCGCTGCACGTCAAGGAGCATCTGAAGCTCCTGCCGTTCGGCGGATGCCACTTCACCTTTCGCAATCTGCCAAAGCAATTCTACGTCGAGAAAAGTCATCTCCAGCAGTTCAAGGCGTACCGATTCAGGGACATCGTGCACATCGGGTAGGCCGACCAACAATGCCCCAATCAATACATCCTCTAAAGGGCGACCTAGCGCCTCGGCCGCGTCGTGGGCGCGTGTGAGAAGAGAATCCGAGACCTCAAGAGTTAGAGTCGCCATCCATACCCGTCCTTCTCTCAAACGCGCAGCGCTTACAGAGGGATTCCAATAGCGATCTCTCAACAATTCGCACCGCGATCACCTACTTCACCAGCCGCAGCCGCTGCGGACTGCGGCCATCTACCCGCTCCACCACACCCCGCGCCTCCAGATCGAGCTTGACCGAAACCACATACCAGCCCACCGAGCCATCAAAGACATCGCCGATCCGTTCGCCCACCGTGTCCGTCAGTCCGCTGAACGTAATCCCCGGTTGCTCTTGCAGCGTCTCCTCAATCGCCTGTCGCACCATGTCATACTTGCCCTTGTCAATATTGACGCCATTCTTTCCAGCCGGGTGTAGCGTCTGGATTCTTTCGGTCACTTTCTCCTCCTGGACGGCGGCCGTTCGAATTTTTCGACTCTAACAGTACACAACAAAAAAAGGGCAGAGAGAAAAGAGTCGCCTTTTCTCTCTGCCCTTCATCATCTCCAACGCAGACAGAGCCTTACTCTCCCTCGAACAGCTTCTCGTTGCGATGCAGCCGGCGCGCAATGCCAAAGGTCTGGCCCTGGGCCCGCATCGTCGGCGCGTGCGCGCCCAGGTAGCGGGCTGCCGCCACCAGCACAAGAACCGCCTCCTCCTGTGAATCCGCCTCGGCAGACAGCAGATCATGCTGACGGAAGGCCGCCTCCACACACTGAATCGTATGGAAGTCGCGGTCTTCTCGCAGCAGCAGCGCGCCAAGCTCTGCCCGCAGCGCTGCCGCGTCGCCGCCATGGAAGAGGTAGCCGCCCACCGCGTTTCCGGCCTGGTTCACCTGCTGCTGCTGATCCAGCATTTCCGCCAGCGCCGGCAGCGGAGGCGCCGTACCGTTGCTGCCGGAAGCCACCGGCAGCCTCGCCGCGGGAATGTTCAAAAAACGGTCGAGATAGATGCTCATCGCCGCGTCGAAAACACCCCGCAGCAATAGCAAATATTCGTCCGGCGATTCGTACCCCTCCAAACGCCGCAAACCCTGATGGACCGCGTTCGCGAAGGTGAAAGTGTGCATAGCCGTGTCCCAATCGCCGAACTCATTGCTCGTGTGGAAGCGGGCAATCCGCAGCGCCGCCGCATAGGTGACCGCCGCCGCCAGTTCAACCTCGCTGGCCCCAGCTCGCAACGCCCCAAGCAGCGCGTCTGCAATCGCCTGCGGATCATCGGTCAGCAATACCGACACCAGCCCCGCGCGCCCCGCCCAGCGCCCGCGCTGCGCCTGACCCGCCGCAAGCGCGTCAGGAATCTGCGCCCGCGCATCGCCCAACAGATCGATCAGATCGATCGGATTGCGCCACGCATTGGACTCCTCCATCCGTCTTGCCCCAGCATAGCCCGGCACCAGGCTGGTCAGAACAGCTTCCGCCTGCTCCCAACCGACAATTTCCAGCGCTTCAAACGCCTTGTTCGTAAAGTCCAGCGGATGTCCAATATCGATATAGCGGAAGTCTGTCGCCGCACTGAACAGAATACCTGCCATCTCCCGCGGACCCGCGCCGGCCTCTAAGGCTGTAACGATGCACCGCTCCGCCCCCTCGGCATCCCGCACCAGTATGAAGCGGCGGAACCACTGCTTCAGCGTCTTCAGATCCGGGCTGCCGTCGGGCAGAGGCGTTACCGGGAAGCGCGGTGAGCTGCCGGCCGAATCAGACGCGGTCGCCGCCAGGCCGTGCGCCAACGCTCGCGCCCGGTCCTCACGTCCCAGGCTGGGCAGGAGATTCTGGAAACAGGTGAGCATCGTCAGCCCCTGACCCCAACCCTCCATCCTGTAGCGGGTGCCGAAATCCAGGCCCGCGGCGAAGGGAGTCAACGTGTCTCCGGCTTCATCCACCAGCGTAATCGCCGCCTTGGCAACCACCAGTGAAAGATTGCGCTCCAGGCCGACTGCCAGCCGCTTGCGTTGATGTTCCACCGGATCGTGCCGCGGCGTGACATCAACAAATACATCACCGTTCCGCACCTCCACCGGGAAGTTGGGCGTGTCGTCCGCCCACAGATCAAAAGAGCCGCCCGTGCACAGATCAAAGCGGGCGTGATGCCAGTGGCACGTCAGAATTCCATCATGGACACTGCCCCTGTCCAGCGGAAAGCCCATATGCGGGCAACGGTTGTCAAGCGCGTAAATCTCGCCCTCGTGATGAACGAGAACGACGACGTGGCCGTTAAGTTGGACCGTATGCAGGCCCACTTCTGTGACTTCTGCCACACTTGCAATGCGCTGATAAGCTTCAGCAGCGACGGTGGTTGTCATTCCAGGCCTCCTGATTTCGTATAACGTATTCCGTGCCAAAAATTGTGGTTTCAACGGGGGGCATCGCAGCAAAGAGCGCGCGATAGTAAGCGCTCTTCCTTGTCATCCTTGCCCAGCGGAGCCGCCCGCGCCGCAAGACTCCATACAGTTCCTGCCCAGTATAGCGACCGATGCACGAGGTTCGCAAGTCGTATGCATTTTGGCCCAGGGAGCATGGGGTTTCGACACATTATCCGGCGCTGGCCTTGCAACGCCGCCGTATCTATTACGCCGATCGACTCACGCTTCCGCGCTCCTCTCGCACAGCTGTCAGCGCGGCAAAGCCCACCAGGGCCAGCGCCGCCCAGAACAGAAACGGCACGCCCGCGCCCATCGCTTCCAGCCTATTGCCAATCGGTGGCGCGACAACAGAGCCAATTCGAGAGAAAGCCATGATAAACCCGGTGGCCGTCCCGGCAAAGGCCGGACCAATCCCCCGCAGTTCGATGATAAGTGTCATCATCGTCGCCATGTAGCCGTCTCGCGTGATGCCCGCGAAAACGATGGCCAGCCATACTATGAGCCCCTGTACGAACGAAAGGAGGCCGAAGCCAACGATTAACATCAGTGCCGACGCCAGCAGCAACGGGCGGCGCACCCCCAACCGGTCGGACAGCAGAGCAAACGGAATCGTAAAGAGCAGGCTCGCGAAATGGAAGCTGGCCAGTGCGCTGTCCGCCGCGCCCGGCTCCCAACCCTCATTGCGCAAATAGAGAGGCAGGTACCCGAGCGAACCCTGAATCGCGCCGCCTATGCCAAACATCGCCACCGCCAGCAACCACACGTTGCGCAAACGGGCCACGCGCAGCAATGATTCACGCAGCGAAGGCCGGTCCTCTTGCCCAGCTGCCCTACCTTCGCCATCCGGCCCGGGTCTCGTGAACGCCCATAACGTTCCAACGATCAACGCCAGCACCGCATAGAATAGGAGCACGTTCCGCCAGCCCCCCAGCAGCGGCGAAAGCAACGTCGCGCTGATCAGCGAGCCGAGCAGAAAGCCCAGGGCCATGCCCGCCGAGACAACGCCGTTCGCCATGCCCAGGCGCTTCCCCGAAAACCAAACGCCGCACGTCTTGTGCACATTCATCGGCGCTGCCATCGGGAAGAGTCCGGCCACCAGAACAGTCGCCGTCAGGCTGGCGTAGTCACTGGCAAACGCCCGCGTCGCCCCGGTGACGCCCGAAAGCAGGCACGCGATCACCAGCATCCGCCGCGCCCCGATGCGGTCGCCAATCACGCCCCCTGTCAGGCTCATGGCAACGCCCAACAGCGAAGCCGCGCCCCACACATATCCAATCTGCACCAGATTCAGCGAAAGCTCAGTGCCAATCTCGTCGAACAGGACCGGCAGCGACATCATCGGCATGCCCACAACCAGCGTGTGGGTCAGCGCGGCCAGCACCAGAATGTACCACCGGTACGCGCCTTGGGCGGCATCGGAGGCTGTGGCCGTCGGGGCCGCGACGCGCCGCGGATCAGACACTGGCTGTCGTCCCGCCATCAATGAGGATCTCTGCGCCGGTGATGCTAGCCGCCCGGTCCGATGCCAGGAACAGCGCCATGTCCGCAATCTCGTCAGCTTCCGCCATCCGGCTCAGCGGCACCGAAGCAATACGGCGGGCGCTCGCCTCCTCTACCGAAATCCCCTGCGCAGCAGCCTCCTGACGGGCGAGTTGGCGCGCCCGTTCCGTATTCACCGGGCCCGGCGAAATCGCGTTGATGCGCACCCCAAAGGGAGCGAGATCCTGCGAGATCCCCTTCGTAAAGTTGATTATCGCGGCATTGGCCGTACCGCCGGCCAGGAATGTCGGCGTCGGGTTGTGCGCCGCCGCGCCAACAATGTTCACTATCCGTCCCTCCCGCCGCTCCTTCATCTGCGGCGCCAGCGCCCGCACCATCCGCATATATCCCAGCAGCTTCAAATCCCATGCGCCGTGGTAGGCGTCGTCGCCCAGGCTGTAAAAGTCCCCGCTCGGCGCCGAGCCGGCGTTGTTGATAAGGATGTCCACATGGCCCCACGTGGAAAGGGCGCGATTGACCGCGCCTTCGACCCCTTCCGCCGTGCTCACATCTGCGCTAACCGAGAGCGCCATCGCGGTGCTCTCGGGCGCATGGTCCGCGATCGCATCGAGGGCCTGGGCGAGCCGCTCCTCGTCGCGCGCCGCGATCAACACGCTGACACCCTCCGCGTACAACGCCTGCGCGCAGGCCAGTCCGATGCCCGCGCTGCCTCCTGTGACAATGGCTGTCTTGCCCGAAAGATTGAGTTGCAAGGTATGGCTTCTCCTCAAGAGTGTTGTCCTGCAAGGTCTGCCTGCGCAACTACGGTTTACGTACAGGCCGCCCTCATCCGCTTCCTTCACCCGCCTCCCCATAGATCTCGCAATTCGGAAAGGTCAGCGAGAAGCCGTACCAGCGAGCAAAAAGGTGCAACGGCTGTTCAGTGGGCAACTCCTCTCCCGAAGGATCGTAAAGCCTGCCGTTGCGTACAATCGCGCCGTCCTCCATGCGAAGGTCGCTGCCATCCCATTCGGCATCCTGTCCATCGGCGAAGAGCGGCGCCGGCGTGCCAGACACCGGGTCAAGGTAGATCAGCATATTCCTGCTGTCGATGACGTCGAACAACACGCCGCCCCGCGCCTTGAGAACTCCGAGCGGATAATACCGGCTGACCCTCTCTGTCCAGACGCCCAGACCCATCTCCAGGCGCGGCCGCCGTGGATCTTCCGCGCCCATCGAACCCGCAAAACGCGGCGGCAAAAAGCGTCCCTTGGTCAATCGTACCAGGACCTTCATCAGGCCCACCGCCAAACCAAAAGGCAGCGGCAACCGTGACAGCCCGATTCGCGCTTCCGGGAACTGCGCCAGCGCCTGGTCCGCCTGCATATGCCGCAGCGGCTCCAGTTCGAGACGCCGCCCCTTCAGCGGTCCATGAAGACATTCCCCTGTGACGTGATCCCAATAAGAACCGGTCTGGTGATCACCCATCAGCGACATGCCGTTATAGAGGCCCCGCGTCGCAAAAGTGTAAGTTTCCCCGTCAAGTACCGGCGTCAGACTGACGCCGCTGTTGCACGGCGCTCAGAAAGTGGCGAGAATCGGTGTTCCGTTCCACTCACCCTGCGCCACATGGTGAAAGATCATCTGGCTGGTCAGCAGCGCCAGCGCCGCCCCGTCCCGTTCCAGCACCAGCAGCGGCGTCTCCCCGCGGACTTTCTTGCGTCTCAACGCGTCGGCCAGCCCCTCCGTGCGCTGCACAGCCAGCGGCCGGAACATATCTCGTTTGCTCAGGACGGCCCGTTTCGCGTCAAAGGCCGCCGCCCCGGTCAGTTCGCTTGTGTATGCTTCCATCTTCAGCCCCTTTTCCAGTAAAAGACCCTGGAAACGAACGCAGGTCGTGGGACGCCTCGCCCCAGAGTAGGTTCTATCGATCGGTCGAAAAGCGGAAGACTGTCGTCTGCGTATACTCCTCGCCGGGCCGCAGCACAATCGACGGAAAATCCGGCTGGTTCGGCGCGTCCGGAAAATGCTGCGTCTCCAGGCAGAACCCGCCGCGGTGGGGATAGACCTGGCCGCCCTTGCCCGTGCTCGCAGCCTCCATCTGGTTGCCTGCATAGAACTGCACCCCCGGCTCGGTTGTCAGCACCTCCAGCACGCGTCCGCTGACCGGCTCGGAGACGCGCGCCGCCAGCCGCAGCGTGCCCGGCGCACCATTGAGAACGAAATTGTGATCGTAGCCGCCGCCTGCGCGGATCTGCTCATCGTCGGCGTTGATGCGCGCGCCGATGGCAGTGGGCTGCCGGAAGTCGAAGGGTGTGCCGGTCACGTCCCGCACCTCACCTGTCACGATCAGCGCGCTGTCCATCGGCGTAAACGCGTCAGCATCGATCATGGCGACGTGGTCGTGGATATTGCCCTCCCCGGCCAGGTTGAAGTAGCTGTGATTGGTCAGGTTGACGATCGTCGGCGCGTCGCAGGTCGCACGGTAGTCGAGACGCAACTCGTTGTCATCGTTCAGGCTGAGCCTCACCGTCGTGTCGAGCGCGCCCGGATAATGGTCCTCCCCATCCGGGCTGTGGTAGGAGAGCACCAGCCCGACCTCCCGCTCGTTCTGAAAGGGCTGCGCCTGCCACACGACCTTGTCAAAGCCGCCCTCCCCACCGTGAAGATGGTCGTCGTTGACATTGCACGCAAGCTGGTAAAACACACCGTCCAGCTCGAAGTTCCCGCCGCCGATGCGGTTGGCGCAGCGGCCGACCAGCACGCCGAAGTACGGGTGCCCGGCCAGATATTCGTCGAGCGTATCGAAGCCCAGCACCACATCCCCCGCCTTGCCGTTGCGGTCCGGCGTCGAGAGCGTGCGGATCAACCCGCCATAATCGAGTACATCGGTCTGAACGCCCGTGTTGTTTGCCAGCGTATACTGTCGGACGGCCTGTCCACTCTGCGTTTTGCCGAATGCCTGGCTGCTGAGTCTCATTGTTCCTGGCTCCGTGCCCCGAGTTTCTGATTCCTGCCGTTATCTCCGATAACCTGCTTTTCCCAACGCAGCCGCCCGTCTCCGCTTGGCCGCAACCGGCATCCTCGACCCAAACCAAGGCGGTCGAAGGTGTTTTCTCGCTCCTCACTTCTCTCTACTTTCCTCTATCCTTTGGGCGGTCGGCCGCAAGCGGCCTCCCTTGTGCAGGGGCTGCGCCCCCGCAACGCCCCCCTACAAGACCATGCCTCACGAACGGTACGCTTCTGTCGCAGCAGTGCGGCTCAAGCAAGGTAGCTGCGGCCAACCAGGAATGCTATGAAGAAAGTCTGAATGGTGGCAGGGGCGAAGTAGGTCCTCCCTAACCCTCATCCCCAAGGCCCGCTTAGGCGTGTCCGTACACCCTTCGCCGCACAACAGCCTTCTCCTCCTCCGAGATCAGAGTGAAAGGCCTCAGCCACTCCTGTTGGTGGTAAAGCCGGGCCTCGCCTTTCGTGAGCGCGTGTCGGTTCGTGGTCATGGGGATCCGGTACTGGCTTCTCAGGCTACATATCAGTGCGCTGTCGAAGCAGACTCCGAGACTACCTGAAGAGATGTTATACCTTGGAAATCCTTGGGGTTGTGGGTAACTAGAGGCACGGCGTGACGCACAGTGCAGGCAGCGATCCAGGCATCGTTGGGCGCAATCGGTCTTCCGGCCCGCTGCCGCTCGGCGACCAATCGACCGTAGCAGCGCGCAACCTCATGGTCGTAAGGAATGATTACGAATCTGCGAATGATCGCTTCGAGTTCATTCCGCCTGCTCTTACCCCAGTTGTCTTTCTCCGCCCCGAAGTAAAGCTCTCCAACGGTGATAAAGCTGATGGCAAGCAGATGATTCTGGACATGCGGTTGATATGCTCGCCCGAGCGGTCCGCCCTTCATCAGGTACGAGACGATGTTCGTGTCGAGAATGAGTGTGTCAACACTCATTCTCGACGGCCACTATTCGCGCTGACAGCATGTCGAAGATTGTAAACTGCCTCTTCAAAGCCGTCATCTTCTTCGCCCGGCCACGTGCCAAACAGAACCTGCACATCAGTCAATGGTTGGACGTTCTGCGCGCGCGCCAGTTCTTCCAAAGCGGGAGATTCCCAGAAAATGCCTGTGACTGGCCCCTCCTGGCGAACAGGTGACTCGGACGAAGTGTCTTCTATTCGGGTTGCTGGCGTCGCCTGTTCTCTTTCACCGACCGGCGTCTGTGGCATTGTTGTGCGCTCTTTCCTTTGCGGTGCGAACGGGAGAGTACCCAGATCTTTAGAGAGAGTTGCCCGCTCTCTGCCGAGAGATTTGGCTCATCACTGCTAATCCGTTGCTATGGCGCTTGCCCAATGCGCAGACCCTGCGGGCGAGGGCGGCGGATCATGGATCTGGTTCGTGGGGTATTTTAGCACATGTTCTTGGGGAGTGCAGGCGGGGTGAGAGTTTGGCTAGATCAGACTTTTACAACACATTCCCTTAAATGTTTTCCCAGACAAACAAAGGGACCTTGGCAGTGACCTGAAAACTAAAACCAAAAACTAGAAACTGACCCTCAACCCCCTCGCCGGTACTCCGCCAGCATTTCGTCCATCACCCAAGACGTACGCGCCCCGCTTTCACCCGTGCTGGGACAGCGCCCGCGTCCATTCAACTCGTCCACGATAGTCTGAATAAGCGGCTGATGCACATGGTCCGGCTGCGTAACCGGAATCTCCTCGGTGCCCGCGCTCGTCGTCAGCGCGATCGGGCTGGCATCGAAACAGACATAGCCGACGCGCCCCTTCGTGCCTTCGATCTCCGTCCAGTCAAGGTGTTCAAAGCCGGTGAACATCCATGTGCCCGTCCCCTGTACACCCGATTCGAACGTAAAGCTGCCGCTGACAACGTCCTCGGCGTCGTAAAGCCCCGCCTGATTAGCCGCAAACCCCTGCACACGGCTGATCGGGCCCAGCAGATAGTCGAGAATATCCAGCATGTGCGAGCCCAGATCCAGGAAGAGGCCCGCGCCCGCGATGTCCGGATTGACCCGCCAACTGCGCTGGTCCGGGAACGCGTCGCTCGGCTTGGGCGGCTGGTAATAGCGAATCAGCACCGAGCGCACATCGCCAATCGCGCCCTGCTCGAGCAGCTCCTGCACTTTGAGGAACTTCGGCAGCCCCCGCCGGTAATAGCCGACCCACAGCGGAACGCCCGCGGCTTCGCAGGCGCCAATCATCGTCTGGCACTCTTCGTAAGTGCGCGCCATCGGCTTTTCCACATAGACCGGTTTGCCCGCCGCCGCCGCCTTGCACGTATATTCCATGTGCGTGTCCGGTGGCGTGGCAACATAGACCGCGTCCACCTCCGGGTCGTTGATCAGCCTGTCGCCGTCATCGTACCAGCGGGCAACGCCGTGGCGCCGCGCAAAGTCGGCCGCCAGCGCCCCATTGCGCCGCATCACCGCCGTCAGCGCCGAATTCTCGGCCTTGTACAGCCCGGGCCCGCTCTTGACCTCGCAAACATCCCCGCAACCGACGATTCCCCAGCGAATTTCAGGCATAATTCGGTCCTCACTTATTTCGTATTGCGTATTTCGTATCTGGCGACCGCATTGTACCACGAGTTCGACGGGGTGATCATAAACCGGGGTATGCGCCCCGTCAGGATAAACCCCAAGTGATTACGTATCGTTGACACTTGCAGCAGTCCATTCAAAATATGACAGAATTTGGAAGCCTGCCAACAAAATCGGCCCGTCTCTCGCCCCATTTCCCTGTTCTGCGACGCCTATCTTCGGCGACGTTCGCAAAAAGTCTTCCTTCCCGCCCTTCGCAGATTAAAAAAGGTATTCTTCGCGGCCCTTAGTGGCCCTTCGTGGACAAAAAGGTGTTCTTCGCGGCCCTTCGTGGCCCTTCGTGGACAAAAAGGTGTTCTTCGCGGCCCTTCGTGGCCCTTCGTGGATAAGAAAGGTGTTCTTCGCGGCCCTTCGTGGCCCTTCGTGGACAAAAAGGTATTCTTCGCGGCCCTTAGTGGCCCTTCGTGGACAAAAAGGTATTCTTCGCGGCCCTTAGTGGCCCTTAGTGGCCCTTCGTGGCCCTTCGTGGATAAGAAAGGTGTTCTTCGCGGCCCTTCGTGGCCCTTCGTGGACAAAAAGGTATTCTTCGCGGCCCTTAGTGGCCCTTCGTGGATAAAAAGGTGTCCTTCGCGGCCCTAACCGTTCAGAACAATCTCTCGAATCGCCCCGCGAAGCTCGTCCCTCAGTTCGTCAGCGTGTGTCAGCCAGATCGTATGGGCCGCGCCAGCAATCTCGACATAACGTCCATTGGGCATCAGCGAAGCCAGCTTTTGTGTCGGCCAGTTAGGGCGAATATCCTTGCCGCCGTTAATGAAGATGGCGGGTATTTGCAGATCTGCAATCTCGCGGAACAAAGTGGGGCGCCTGATGTACTCCTTCCAACTGAGGTTGCCCTGCGCATTCACGTCCGGATCGGCCCTGAATACCTTCCCTCCGATGTCCTCCCCCACCTCCTCAAGGCCCTTGCGATAGGTAGCGCTCCAGCTCCTGTCATTAACAACCTTGCCGCCTGCGATTCCAATCAACCCCATCACGCATGATGGATACCGCAACGCATACGCAAGGGCCGCGCTGGGCCCAAAGCTGTGGCCCGCTACAATGCACCGTGCTGCACCGTATTCCTGGCGGACCGCCTCAGCGTCGGTAAGGAGAGTGTCAATATCGTAGTTGCCGTCCCAGTCGGAGCGCCCGCACCCACGCGGCTCAAAACGGATCACCTCGCACAGGTCGTCGATCATCTCCGCGACCGGGCCCAGATAGTCGTCGCACCCCGGGCCGCCGTTGAACATCAGCAGCGGCGTACCCCGACCACTCGCCGTCGACCAAAGCCGGGCACGCCCCGAAGTCACATAGCGCTCCTCCATCTTTGACTTCACCCGCGCCCAGCCTCCTCTCCGCCCTTACTCCCCGTTCCCATGTCCGTGCACCGGCGTATGATTGTGATAGACGCCGTGCGCGTGCATCCGCTGATGCAATCGGTTGTGCGCCGCTTCCAGCACCGCCCGCATCTCCCGAAAACGCTGCGCATTCGGCCGCGGCGCGATCGTGTCCACATAGGCCATCGCGCCCTCGATCTGCTCCAGCACCGCCGAAGCGTCCGCCTCGTTGAACAGCGGGCTGTCCCCCACCAACGTCTGCACCGCGCTCGTATGCGCTGCGATCTCGCCCTCCGCGCCGGTATAACTGCCCCGCACCCGCAGCGCGATCCACGAGGAACCCGTAACCGCAACCTGCACACTGCCCGACGCGCTGTATTCGCCTTGTACGTCTACCTGGTCGACCACCAGCCCACCCTGGATCACCTCCACTTGCTCGATCGGTATCAGCACCGACTCGACCCGCCAGTCGACGCCCACACTCCCGCCGCCAACCGGCAACTGCACCTGCCCACCCGGCGCCACGCCCTCAACCGTCAACGCCGCCAGCGGACCGATCGTCATGAAAGTGTTGCCCGCCTGCACCGCCTCCATCCAGTTCTCGTACGTGAACTCCCGCTCGCCCAGATGGGCATAAGTACGCACGCCGCCCAGTTGCGACGAAGCCGCCATCTTGTCCGAGCCGCCCACGATCGGCAGCTGATACCCAAGATTGAGATAACGGTACCAGTCCGCGATGCCGTAGGGGTTCAACTCCCGTTCGCAGGGGTTGAATGTCATCATCTCAATCGCATGGATCAGGCCCAGAACGATGTCCGCCGCCCGCTCCAGTTGCGGGTTCGGCGCGTGCGGCATCACCACCAGCCCGCCCTGGTCGATGCAGCGCTGCGCCCACTCGGCCATCACCACCTCCTGCGGATCACCCAGCGCCGACTCCGACGGGCCCCCGCTGCAAAGTGGATGGATCATCTTGCCGTTGTAGCCCAGCAGCGAAATGTGACCGAGGATCTGCATGCGGTTCTCAGTTCCCACCCGCACCAGAAACTCGCCGTCGCCGCCGAACTCGCGCGCCCCCAACGTTGTCCTGCCGTCAAAGTCGCTGACATTGCTGAACATCTCGCCCCACTGGCTGGCCAGCAGATTCACAACATGCACGTCCTCGGCCTGACCCTCCAGCAGCGCCGTCGAAGGGCTCAAAAAATGAACATGCGTATCCGCAGTCACCCAGCCCTTTTCCCGCCACGGCAGCACCCGTTCCAACTCGAAGACCACTTCTTCTGTGTCGGCCGCAATCGTCACCTGTTTGCGAATCGGCGCCGTCTCATAACCCTTGGTGATCTCCACGAACACCTCGCCCAACGGCATATCCACCTCGCAATGGCCGTCTATGTAGCAATACTGGTTGCGACCGTTCACGAACTCGCCGTAGTTGTCCTCAAACCAGTGCGGATTCACCTTGCGATGGCGGCCGCGCGGCGGCAGATACTCGCCATGCTCCCCGTGCAAATGAATCCGCACCGGCACCAGGTTGTTGGTCCCCTTCTGCACCACCCGCACGTCGACCAGCCGGTGCGCCGGCGCCACCCCGACGATAGTGTCCCCGGGTTGGCCGTCCTCAAGTTGCGACAGGTCATAGACGATCGGCTCGTCACTGTCGACGCCGACATGCAGCCACGCCTGCGGATGCGCGCTGTATTCAACGATCAGATCCCGCTGCGATACCGCCGGCTGCACGTTCGCTTCCTCACCCAGCCAGCGCCCGCCGTCATAATCAAACGCCGCGCGCGCGGAGATGACATAGCCCAGGTCGATAGCCAGGTCCTCGTACTCGTCAATCGCGTTGAACTCGACACCCTCCGGCAACGTCAGCCGCAGCTTGCGGCGCACGCCCGGGCGCAGCGGATGCTCCTCCACGTTCGTCAGGCTGATCGCGTAGATAGTCGATCCCTCGTTGCGCGGCTGCAAAACCAGGCGGCGGATCGGCTTGTCGGGATGCGGGTTCTCCAACGCGTACAGCCACATCTTCTCTTCCATCTGTTCGCGCCCGGAGCTGGTGCGCGTTTCGCCGCGGCCGTAGTCATTGACTGGAACCCGCCCCAACTGGGTCTCCTCCGTCGCCGAATTGAAGACCGTAGCCTTCATCGCCGGCACCGTTTCGAAGGGGCTGCCCCCCCATACAACCCGGCTCTGCTGGATGCCAAATCGACGCCGTATCGGCGTTTCATGGCGGCTGCCGTCCTCGTATTCAAAGACATAGGAAGAGACGTGGTCGCCCAGTTCGTTTCCGTCCTGTGCGAAGTCCGCGAAACCGTCGAGGTAGTTGGTGACGCGGTCCGCCACCGCGTGCAGGAAGACAATGTAGGTGGCCAGTCCTTCCCCAAGCTCTACAGTCACAGGTTCCGCGTCCAGCAGGATTACGGCAGGGCCTTCGAACCCACCGAGCAAAAAGGGGATTCCGTTGAAGGAAGTGGCGCCCGTCCTGTCTTCAACCAATGAGGGCACGCGCAGTTGTTCAGGAAGCCCGGCGCGTTCAGCATTAAAGAAATTCGACAGATCAACGGTCGTGAAATGTGGGGAGACTGGATTCATGGGACTCTCCATTTCTGGCGCGCTTCGCGGCAATTGATAAGACTGTCTCGTCTGTCTGCTCTTTCCAATCCTCTGCTCTATTCGATGTTCTGCTCTAATCGATCAAAACTATGTCAGGATACCTCCAGCCAGCGGTCGAACCAGTCGAACGCTTCCGACTGCATCGCAATGTCGAACTTGTGCTCCCCGCCATAAAATGTGCAGCTGTACCGATCGGACGCGTCCGCCTTCTCATACACCTGGCGCAGCATTACGTCGGCCCGCCGCATCTCCGAGAGCGTGAACAGCGGGTCCTCCGTATTGTTCTGTACCAATGTCGGCAGCGGCACCCGCATCCCCAGAATGTCAGGGTAGTCCATTTCCGTGGCCAGGTGCGGCACGTAGATCATCCACGTATGCGTATGGCTCTTGTTCAGCAGCAAATCCCGCCACGTCGTCATCATGCCGACACAGACCGCGCAGCGCACGCGGTCATCCAGTCCCGCCAGATATACCGTGCGCAGGCCGCCGCCGGACAACCCGCCGATGCCGACCCGCTCCGCGTCCACATCATCTCGCCCGCACAGCACGTCCAGCGCATGCACATCTTCAGCCAGCCACACCCCCGCCCACGTCGTCCCCGCGCTCAGCAGCGACTTCGCCACGATCGACTCGTGGCCGCCCGCCCAGCGGTTGTACGCGGCGATGTATTCGGGATCGTCCGACTCCCGCTCGTCCATGCCGTCGCGAATCGCCGCTGGCAGGTCCGCGATGCGGACGCGGCGGCTGCCAAATGCGAAGGCATCCGGCACCAGAACCGCATACCCGCGCTGGGCGAGACGGTTGGCCCACGGCGCACCCCCGTACGCCCGCGCCTGATGGTCCACATTTACTGCATTCTGTTGTGCGTCCGTCCGCGTGATCTTCTGCCAGCCGTGAAACTTATGACCCCCGTGATCGTGCAACGCCAGCACGCCGGGCAGCGGGCCGCGCGCCCCCGCCGGTTTCAACAGTACCGCCTCCGTGCGCGGACCATAGGGCAGTTGCCACGAGAGCTCCTCCACCTGCAGACCGTCATACTCGTACTGGCGCTCTGTTCGGACCTCGGCTGACCCGCCCGTGTCCGGCATCGCCACCCGCTCACGAAATCGCTGGCGCGCCGCCGGCCGCCAGGACGCCGGGTCGATCCAATGCGTGTGCCGAAATGAGAGAAAATTGGGGCCTTCACCGGCCAGGGTTGCTGCCCACGAGCCGTACGCGCCGAGCATCGAGTGAGAGGTCATACCTTTACTTTCCAGATGAAATGATCCGACAGGGTATACAGGGTGGTTGCGCGCCCGCTAAACGCGGGCTGCGCTGTTCGAGATACTATAGCAGGAATCGCAAACAGGGAAAAAGCCTTGCCAGGACGACGCGCCTCCGCTGGCGCAAAAAGAGGGGAACGCAGCAACCGCGCCGTCCCCCCTCCTTCACGCAAACTGTCGCCCCTTAGGAGCCTGTTCTATAGCAATTCCCATACGAAGCCGGTTCGCCTCGCTTACGCAATAGCGCAAGTTCAAACACCCTGCCGCGGCCAAAAAGTCAACCATGGCCTCCATCGCGTCATAGCAATTCGTCGTCGTCCAGCAGGCCGCTGCGCGCCGCCCAAACACCCATCTCCTGCCTGGACCCTACCCCCAGTTTGCGCCGTATGGCATAGATAGCGTTCCGTACCGTCATAGGATTGCTGTTGCCCCGCGCTTCAGCTATCTCCGCGTACGACATCCCGCGGGCGAACATCTTGAGCAGTTCGCGCTCTCGCGCCGTCAATAAGCTCAGTTCGCTGGGAGGAATCGGGACACCGCCGCCTCCGCTTAATCCAGTGACCAGTTTCCTTGCCGCCTCTCCCTGCACCCGAAACTCACCGCCGGCAACCTCCCGCACCGTCGACAGCAGCATCTCCTTCCCGGAAAACTTCTGTAGGTATCCCGTCGCTCCGGCATTTACCGCCTGCACGATAGCACCGTGTCTGTTGGACGCTGTCAGCATCAGGACCCGCGTCTCTGGCAAGGCCGCCGCGATTTCCCGACACGCTTCGATGCCGTCCTTTACCGGCATCAGAATGTCCATGATTACCACGTCAGGCTCCAGTTCCCGGACCTTGTTCACCGCCTCTTCACCGTCCCCAGCCTGGCCGACGACCTCAAAGTCGCCCGACTGCTCCAGCACCTCCGCAATCCCCTCCCGAACGATGGCGTGGTCGTCAACTATCATCACTTTGATTCTGGTCTCCGATGACACCAGCCGGCCTCCTTAACCCTGCGCATTGGGCACGGTGCAACAGACCGTCGTACCGTTGCCGTTGGATACAACCTCCAGACTACCGCCCATGCGCTCTGCGTCAGCCCGCATGTTCCTGAAGCCGTGGCCGCGCACAGCGTAGTTATCGGGAAGCCCGATCCCGTCGTCAGACACCGACATACGTAGAATGTCCACCTCGAACGCCAGGGAGATCGTGACACATTCAGCCTCCGAATGGCGAAAGGCATTGGTCAGCGCATTGTGGGCGATGGAGAACAGCAGGCTGCGCGTTATCGTGGACAGCTGCGGTTCGACTCCATGAAGCTCCAGTTCCGCCGGAATCGATGTGATGACCGTAAAGGTGTCGGCGTGCGCCGCCAGGACTTCGCTCAGCGTACTTCCGCTGAATATCTGCCCGCCGTCTATCGGGTGCCTGAGCGTCCACATCGTCGACCTGGTCAAGGCCCACATTGCCCCCAGCTTGCCAATCAATTCGGGGTTGGATCTGTCCACCTTCTCAATGGCGTCCTCAAGGCCCAACCCCAAGGTGTAGGCCGATTGTGCGGTCGTGTCGTGTATGGTCTGTGACATCTCGATCCGCTGCCGCTGTAGCTCCCGCTCCCGCGCCACCGCCTCCAGCCTCCTGATCCTTTCCGATCTGGCGACCAGACTGACCGCGGCCACGACTGCGTACATGATGACGATCCTGGCAATCAACTGCTTATCGTCTCTGGCTTCGAGATCGAGTCCTTCCCCGACCGTCAGGCTCACGATCGTGTAGATGACGGCCACCAATGTCACCCACCCGAAACTCAGCCGGAACGAACTGAAGAACACTGCGAACCAGGCCAGAGTGGGGTAATACAGCAGATAGAAGAAGACTTGGCTAAACCCGCCGCCGACCACCATCGCTACCGTTATCAGGACAAAGTCCAAAGAGCTGAAAACCAGCATCCACTTCAAAGTCACATCGCGGCCCGAACGGACGCGGTAGTGTATGAAACCGTTGGACCCTACCAAAACAATCAAGCACAGTATGTAACCCGTATACCTGGAGCTGAATGCCGGTCGGTAGACCAACAGGAATACACAGGCGGCACAAATGAACCACCGTACCCAAACCGCTCTCGTCGCTAGGTAACGCAGTTCATCTGGACCGACTTCCCTGAATCCTTCCCACAGGCCTGCAAGGACATCGGCCGCTGTGGAAGGAAGTGCCAAAAGCCAAGCTCCGAAATCTCGACCTTCCCCGCGCTGTTGTTGAGTCATGACGAAACTCTCAATCTATCGTGCTGCTGCCTGCTCGCCCTTGAAATTCACGAAGCCCGCCAATCTGCGCGCGCCACATCCCTTTGCGCTAACATTTCCCGCTGCCACTCTACCCCGTTCGCAGTAAGCGTCAAAACCGGAAAATACCACTGAGCGCTTCGTACACGATCCCCGCCCCACAGTTGAACAGCACTGCAAAAATGTTGACAGGCTGAGCCATTTAGGACAAAACTACCGCCAAAATGTTCAAAAGTCATGACATATGCCAATTATTGATATGCCTTTTGACATATATCACTTGTACCAAATATAATTACTCCCACTCCCGGAAAATGCACAGCGTTGGTGCGATCTCCTGACAACGACAGTCCTATTATCATCATCGGCGGCCGCAAATGCGGCAACCGGCGCGCTGGAACATGTTCCAGGGTATATCGTCGCATTCCGACTTGAAATCCGTTATCGACAAACCCTACATCTTCTCAGTGGACGAGGACGACGTGGTGACGTAACCGGCAAGGTAAACCATGAACACAAAGAGGAATGTGACGATCGATCTGCCGAACGCTGTATACCGCCGCCTCTCGCGTTCGGCTGCGCGCAACGGGTGGACGCTGACAAAAGAGATCGAACACCTGATCCTGAAACAGTTCGATCGCGACTATTCACAAGCGGAATTTGACAAACTGGTGCGGGAAATTATGCAAGACCGCGAGAGAGACTAACTGTCCCACCCAGCCCCCTTCTCGCGCTAGCGTCTGCATTCGTCCTGTTCGACGAGACTGCCGCCCAGGACGCTGAATTCACTTCGTGTTACAAGGAATGGGTTCCCCTTCAGTGAGGCGATTCAAGCTGGGCTGAAAGAGGCAGCAAACGACCCGAACAACGTCAACTCCGTCATTCTTGACACGAAGGTTTGCACACCGGCAAATCCACTGGTCGCCAAAGACGCTGTCAGCACCTTCACATCTCCCGAATCCTGCACCACCCTGTCCCCCCGGGCACGACCTGCTTCATCTTGCTTGAATTAACCGATCTCAATGCCAAAGACTACACTGGGTTACAGTGTACCGCCTCGAGCGTAGAACGGAATGCGTCCCGGTTTGGCAAGAGCATGCACACAGGGAAAAAGGAGGCAGTGGCGATGCGGCCAGGGATTGTTCACAATCTGTTGACGCCGGTTTCAAAGAAGGCGCTGCTGACCTGGGAACGTCTGGAGTCAGGAATCAGCTCTGACCTGACCTCCAGTGAAATTAGGGCAAATCCGTACGATTTCGTAACTACTCAGCCACAACTGATTTGCGAACCTGAATGAGGCGAGTGAAGGTGTTTACTCTCTCCTTATTCTCTGTTTTTTGGGCGGTCGGGCCTTCGGCCCTCCCTTGTACAGGGGCTGCGCCCCCGCAGCGCCCCCCTCCAAAAACTCTTCCCGCCGCCGCTGCACTAGTCTTCAGCCATTATCCCCTGCTCCCTCGCAAAGTCCTCCACCAGCACTCGTCTATTCGTCAGCCATCCTGAAAATCCCGAAAAACCCTGCTTCAGACAACGTCCACCCAAAAAATCTGGGACAGCCCCCTTGCACGACGCGCCTCCGCTGATACAAGAAAAGAGGGGGACCGCGCAGTCCCCCTCCCTTTACGCAAAACCTCTCCCAAACCAGGACGCCCCACTTACGCAATTCAACTGAACGCAGCGTCCCTTCTCACAAATCCCCTAGTACCCTGGCGGCGCATCAACCGGCCCGTCAAACTGCATCGACGTGAAGACCCCGCCCTGCGGATCCTGGATGACCGCGAAGCGGCCAACCGTGCCCGTATCGGTCGGCGGAACAAGAATTGCGCCGCCCAGCTCCTTTGCTCTGGCCGTAGTCGCCTCTATATCCTCCGACATGAAGTAGACCCCCCAATGGGGCTGCATCTCACCCCACGAGGCGTCCAACTTCAACATGCCGGCTTGCATACGCTCGCCCAGCTTGAAAAGATGATACCCGTTCGGATCCTGGTCGTGGCCCCAGCCGAAAACCGTCCCATAGAAACTGCGCGCGCTGTCGACGTCTTTCGTCTGCAGTTCATTCCAGACAAGCGCGTTGGGCATGTTGACCAGCTGGGCGCCAATATGCTCCTTCGGCTGCCACAGACCGACCATCGCCCCAGTCGGGTCCGCGATAATTATCATTCGTCCTGAATCCATGACATCCATCGCCGGCATTGCCACCGCTCCACCGGCCGCAACTGCCTTTTCGGCCACGGCATCGACATCGTCGTGCTTGATGTAAGACGACCAGATCGGCGGAATGCCCTGATCCATCATCTCTTGCGGCAAATTGCTCAGGCCGGCCACGTTGTACCCGTTGATCTGGCACAGCGAGTAGTGCGTGCCCATCGGCGTCGGGATATCAAAGTACTCCCACCCAAAAAGACCGCTGAAAAACTCCTTGGCCGCGGCCGGGTCAGTTGTTGCCAGGTCCACCCAACAGAACATGTTGTCCGGATAGCGCTGTACTACCTGCATGAAACTCTCTCCTTTTTGCCCAAAATGGGGAACTTTTTCGTCTGCAAAATGCAGACAGATTTAACCATAGCACATCTAGATCATATGTGCTGAATCGACAACAGTAGCGATCACACTATGGGACGATGTTGACCAGCTGCATGTTCCCCGATACGCTCCCCCGGACGCGAAAAAGCCGACCGGTTTCCCGATCGGCTCTGTGTGGTCGCAAATTGGAATCATGCCTCTTCCAGGTAGTAGCGGTAGAGCACACCGGCCAGAACGTCGCTCACGAGCCGTAAGCGCCGAGCATCGAGTGAGAGGACATTCCGTCTGTTTCCTGGTGCATGGTGTGACAGGGTCTTCAGTGTGGTCGCGCGGCCGCGCTAAGCGGTCTGCGCTGTCCGGGATACTATAGAAGGATTGGAAAGAGGGGAAAAGCCGCGCTAACTTGGCGCGTAACAGCAGAAGCACAGAAAAGGGACCGCCACAACCGTGCGGTCCCCCTTGCCACCGCGCCGGAGTTCCGGCAGGACGTGTGGTGGCTTACTCTCGTTTGTCAGGCGGCGACGCAAAGCGTCCCCAGGGCGCTTAGGCCCTATTCAGTCTGGTTACCCTGCCCCCAATGAGCCATTCGGCCACATACAGGTTACCGCTGGCGTCCGCAGCCAAACCGTGAGGGCTGTTGAACTTGCCCGTCTCCAGGTGGCTCGTGCGTACTGACTGCCCCGATTCGTTCACATTGTTGGGCCAGCCTTCAACATCGCACACCTGCTTGTTCTCGCCGAGGTACGTGAGCAGTTCATCGTTTATATCGGTGACCACGAGGCGGGCGCGAAGCTCGGCAATGATCATCAGATCGCCATGTGTCGCGAAACAACTGGGCGTGTTCAGAAAACCGTCACCAAACATCCGCCTGAATCCACCCTCCATGTCATAGACCTGTACGCGGTCGTTGGCCCTGTCCGCCACGTAGAGCTCCGGCTCGGACTTGCGATAATCAAAGAAGATGCCGTGCGGGCAGTTGTAGGCCCCGGCCCCTTCCTCGCCGTTGATGCTGCTGACATACTCGCCATCCTTCGTGAACCTGTGCACATGGTACGCGCCGTACCCATCGCCCACCCAGATGTCGCCGTTGCCACCAAAACGCTCCTCGTTCACCGCGACGGTTGTGGGGGCGTAGCGTGTGTCTTTGTACATGGAAAGGTGAGGCGTCTCCAGCCTCATGACCACTTCACCGTCCAATGTCGTCTTGAATACCTGACCGTGCGCTTCGCCCACGCCCGGAGGGTTCTTGTAGCCGTGAAGATAGTGATTCTTGGATCCGTGGTCCACAATCCACAGATACTCGACTCCGCCCTCGTTGATGAGGGTGATCCCATGCGCCTCGGCAAAGTCGCCGCGCCACGAGGAAATCAGGTTGCCGTCCCCGTCGAAAGTCATCACTTCCGGATCGCCGGGGTGGCTGGTCATAACGTTTCCCGATTCCGTGACAACGATGCCCGGATGCGCCCATCCCTTGCGTGAGCTTTCACTTTCGGGAAGCTTGGCCCAATTGTCGTTCCAGTCGTATGAATGCCCTTCGCTGCCTACCCGCATGACATTACCTCCTGCGCGTCAAACTCGTAGTTGAAATTCAAGGGCAGCTGTTTTAGCGTCTGCCTGCGCTTGAAGCGCGCGTGCCGTTCCCGAACATGCAGGAAGAAGCTTTGCAGTACGAGTGATCACACGCGGGCCGGGGAACGGTGGGGGTGTGATGCCGCCCCCACATCCCCTGATTCTCTAAGTACGTGCTGCCCGGGAACGAACCGGCGCGTTCTGTTTAAGGTTTCAGGAGGATCTTGGTGTACCCTTCGATGCGCTTGTCAAACTTGTCATAGGCGTCGGCGGCGTCGTCCAGCGGCACCTCGTGGGACACAACGAAGCTGGGAGTGGCCTTGCCGGATATGATGAGGTCGCGCAAGTAGGCGTTGTACTGCTTCACGTTGCATTGACCCGTCCCCAGCTTCAGACCCTTCTCAAAAAGCTTCCCGAAGTTGATTGCCAGAGAGCCTCTCTTGGCGCCCTCGTCCACTCCACCGGGGTCCGATGGCACATACAGGCCCGGAATGCCCATGATCCCTGTGGGATTGATCAGGTCGATCATCTGATTTAGGACCACGTTGGGAATCTCGGTCTGCTCGCCTCCGGCGGCGGACGATCCTTGCGCAGCGGCCTGATAGCCCACAGCGTCGACCGTCTTGTCCACACCGTCGCCCCCGCGCATGTCCCTGATCTGCTCCACCGGATTGCCTTCATCGAAATTGATGGGAATACCGCCAATCTCGCTGGCCTTGTCCAGCCGCTCCTGCACGTGATCGATGGTATAGACCTCCGCCGCCCCTCTGATGATGCAGCTATAGGTGGCCATCAGACCGACCGGTCCCGCGCCCCACACGGCGACGCTCTCGCCGGGACTCACATCGGCAAGCTCAGTGCCGTGATAACCCGTAGGGAATATGTCCGCCAGAAGAGAGAAGTCCCACTCGAACGCATCCCCGGACGGAAGAGGCAGACAGTTGAAGTCCGCGTAAGGCACCTGAATGTACTCGGCTTGCCCGCCGCGCCATGGTCCCATTGCCACGTATCCATACGCGCCGCCTGCAAATCCAGGGTTGACCGTGAGACAGAAACCCGTAAACCCCCGCTGGCAGTTCTTGCAGAAGCCGCAGCCGACGTTGAACGGCATCACGACCCTGTCGCCTACTGACAAGGTTTTCACAGCGGACCCGATATCTTCGACTATACCCATGTTCTCGTGTCCGAAGACGATGCCCGGTTCGGCCGCAGTCCGACCCTCATACATGTGCAGGTCGGAGCCGCAGATGCAACTCGAAGTAATCTTGACGATTACGTCATTCGGATGCATTATCTCGGGATCGGGAACTTCCTCTACGGCAACGCTGAACGGACCCTGATACACGACGGCTCTCATAGTGACCTCCCCTTTGCCCTCTTGGATTGCTAAACCTAAGCGGTCAATCGCTTTCATCGCCGAGTGTATCAGGCTAGGGCAGTCATGTCAAAACCCGAATTCAGCTAAGGAGTAGGGTTTAGAGGTCTGGTGAATGCGTGTGATGTCTGGACTATCCCTCAGGACAAAGACAATCCGCATCCTGCACCCTTGCCTGTAGAGCTCGCCCAGCGGGTAATCGGTTCTACCACCGCACAGATTGTACTTGATCCGTTTATTGGCTCAGGGACAACAGGAATGGCGGCAGAATTGGAACGGCGGCAGTGGATCGGGATGGACATATCGAAGGACTACTGCACCCTTGCCCGTGATCGCATCGACAAGGTGAGGAGGATGATCCGGTGACACAGTTTCCATCCAGACCGCCTCGCACGCGCATAGAACTGTTTGAGCGAGTCCGGGCCGTGATATCACACGGCCCGTAAGTTATGCCGGAGGAATCACGCTACAACGGCTCAGGCGCGCCCGGCCTGTTCCTGGAAGATATGCTGGGGGCAACAGCAGGCGGGCACGACATACCCGATGCCGTAGGATAGGAACTGAAGTGGCATTCCGACCGCACTAGCCTTGTTACCCTGTTCCACAAGAGCCCGGACGGGCCAGAAGCCATTCTGCGCTACATGGTGCGCCGATACGGGCGCAAGGACGTCCAGGGGCGCTCAATTCCGACATGCCATCCGGGCGTTCTGACCGCTTCAGAGTCGATACAACAAATGGGGAACTTTATCGTCTGGTAACTCCTCAGCCGCAACTGATACGCAACCCTGAACGAGGCGAGAAAAGGTATTCTTTCTCCCCTCATTGTTGTATTTTGGGCGGTCGGCCGCAAGCGGCCTCCCTTGTGCAGGGGCTGCGCCCCCGCAACGCCCCCCTACAAAAACATGCCTCACCGTCCGTGTGCCTTCTTCGCAACCTGTCGGCTGGCGAGCATGACGGCGGCTGTACACCAGTTGCGTCACCAAGAGCCTGAATGGTTCCAAGGATGATTGGCTGGCCAAGTACTGTGGCTTAGTAGTTACATCGTCTGCAAAACACAGACAGATCTAACCACAGCACACCTAGATCATATGTGCTGAATCGGCAACAATGGCGATCACAAGATTGGACGATGTCCAACAACTGCAGGTTCCCCGTATCGCTGCCCCAGACGCGAAAAAGCCGACCGATTTCCCGGTCGGCTCTGTACGCGGCGGTGATTGAAAATCAGGCCTTTTCGTACGTGTACCTTCTCCCCCTGGCGTATGACCTCAATGCATACGTTGCTGGGAGGTCAGTCGGCGGCTTTGGCCAGCGACGCTTCCGGCGTTGCCAGTTCCGAATATGCTTCTGCGCTGGTCTTCTCTATTAGGTCAGCCAGAGACAGATCCGCCAGGGCGGCAACCTGCTCAGAAACATGGGAAAGGTTCAGCTTCCCGGCCACGCCGCAAGCATAGTCCGGATCGGCCTTATAAAAATGAACAAGCTGCCGCGTCTGGATACGTTCAGGCACGCCATCCATCGCTTCGGCGATATTGCTGAACAACTGCTCTTTCTGGTCGCTGTTCATCAGGCGGAAAAGATTGCCGGGCTGCGTATAGTCGTCATTGCCGTCGCGATGGTCGTAGCGGTCAGCATCGCCGGATACCTTGAGCGGCGGCTCGAGACTGCGGGAATCTTCGACCGGCCCTCCCATGCTATTAGGCTCATAGTTGACCGCACCGCCGAAGTTGCCGTCAGAACGCAGGTTACCGTCGCGGTGATAAGTGTGAACCGGGCACTGAGGCTGGTTGGCTGGAAGGGCGGTATAGTTGACACCGATGCGGTAGCGATGGGCGTCTGCGTAGGACATTATCCGCGCCTGGAGCATTTTGTCTGGCGAGAAGCTGATGCCGGGAACGATGTTGGAGGGTTCAAACGCGGCCTGCTCGATGTCGGCAAAATAGTTTTCGGGGTTGCGATTGAGTTCCATGATGCCGACTTCGATCAGCGGATAGTCGCCATGGGGCCAGACCTTGGTCAAATCGAAGGGGTTGATGCCGTAGGTCTCAGCATCCTCTTCCGGCATTACCTGGACGCAGACGCGCCATTGCGGATAATCTCCTCGCCCGATGGCGTCGAAGAGATCACGCTGCGAGCTTTCTCGGTCCTGCCCGACAATCTCGGACGCTTGGGCATTGGTCCATGTCTTAATGCCCTGCATCGTCTTGAAGTGGAACTTGATCCAGAAGCGTTCACTGTCGGCATTGATAAAGCTGTAGGTATGGCTGCTGTAGCCGTTGACAAAGCGATACCCCTGGGGCAGACCGCGATCACTCATCAGGATGGTGACCTGGTGCAGGCTTTCAGGAGAGAGTGACCAGAAGTCCCACATAGCTGTGCTGGAGCGCATGTTTGTCTTGGGGTCGCGCTTCTGGGTATGGATGAAGTCGCCGAATTTGTAAGGATCGCGAACGAAGAACACCGGGGTGTTGTTGCCGACCATATCCCAGTTTCCGTCTTCCGTGTAGAACTTGACAGCAAATCCGCGCACGTCGCGCTCAGCGTCTGCGGCGCCGCGTTCCCCTGCGACGGTCGAGAAGCGGAGCAGACAGTCGGTCTGCTTACCTACTTCAGAAAATATCCTGGCTTTGGTGTAGCCCGTGACATCATTTGTAACGGTGAAGGTTCCGTAGGCTCCCGAACCCTTGGCATGCACGACCCGCTCCGGGACGCGTTCGCGGTTAAAGGTGGCCATCTTCTCCAGGAGTTGATAATCCTGCATGAGAAGTGGACCGCGCGGGCCGGCGGTCAATGAGTTCTGATTGTCTCCAACTGGCGCTCCATGAGCGGTTGTCAACTTTTTGCGTTCAGCCATCTTTATCGCCTTTCATGTGTATGAAGAGCCACTTCCTTATTTAAAAATTATACCGAGGTTGAACTATCTTGTCCAAAAAAGGTTAGTACGGGGATGTCCCTGAAAACGGACGATTACCACAGCGTAATCACCCGCTCCTCGCCGTCTTTGAGCGCCTGCCGATTGCGGCTCAGAGAAATAGTTACGGCCAGGTAGGCAATGACGCCAAATAGTGCATAGGGCCAGGGGGTCAGACCGGCAATCGAAAAAACGAGCGCGCACACCAGCGAAGTCACGCTCACGCTGTAAGTCCCGATCGAGGCCATGCGGCTCCACCAGATCAACAGCAGCCCGACCAAACAGACGACCCCGCCAATGAGCGGTGAGATCGCCAATATCGTAGCCGCCGTCGTGATGCCGCCCGCGCCGCCCTTGAAGCCGAGATAGAGCGACCAATTGTGACCGACCACAGCACACGCGCCGGCAAGCGCTGCCCCCGCGGCAACCGCGATCGCATCCATGCCAGGGAAGAACGCCCCCGCCGCGTAGCGGATGAGCAGAACAGCCGCCGCCCCCTTGAGCGCATCGCCCAACAGCGTGGGGATGGCCGCCTTCAGGCCCGCCGCGCGCCAAGCGTTCGTCGCACCGGTGCGCCCGCTGCCCACTGTGCGGATATCTACCCCGTATATGGCGGTGGCCAGCAAGCCTACCGGCACCGATCCGAGCAGGTAGCCAAGCAGCGCGCCGGCCGCGATCAGGAGCCAGTCCATAGCTAAATAAAGGTCAATCTTCGCGCTGGAGAGAACGCGGTCTGGGCCAGTTCTGCTGCGAGAACTTCCCCGTGGAGAAAACGGACCGAGCGCTGGCTTTCACAGCTTGGCGCCCCATCTGGCGCTGCAAGTACAGGCCCCGCTCCGTCTAATAAACAAAATGGGCTCGTGCCTCTTGCGGGCATACGCTACTCGAACTCCGGCTCTTGCTGCGATTGAGCGTCCGGCAGGACCACCGGCGTCTTCATATCCGCGGGCAAATCCAGCGACCCCTCAGCGTTCTCACCGCGCATGTGCAGTTCCCCTTCGAGCGTAGCCCCTTCATCCAACAGAAAACTGTTCACATGCAGCGCGCCGCGCACGTAGCAGCCTGCCAGCAGCTCGACGCGGTCCGCACGGATAACGCCGTCAAAATAGCCGCGAATGCTCACGTTGCGGGCGCGAATCTCGCAGTTGACGCGCGCGCCTTCGGTCAGTATGACGTTGGCCAGCGTTTCCAGCAGGCCGCTCTCTACCACACCGTCAATGCGAATGCTGCTATCACTGCGCAGGGCGCCGCTGTACGTGGCCCTGGGCCCGATGATAACCTCGATCGCGTCCGGCTGTGGTCGTTCGTTGCGTCGAAACACCTGGTCTCCCTTTTCCCGCCGCCAACTGTCCCAAAAAAACCAGTTCAGCGGCATCCAAACCGATGGGGGAATTCCCTCACGGCCCAACCGCGGCAAGCAGAAAAACGCCCTGATCGGAACTGCTCAGCCGCAACTGATTCGCAAACCTGAATGAGGCGAGCAAAGATGTTCATTCTCCCCTCATTGTTCTATTATGGGCGGTCGGGCCGTCGGCCCTCCCTTGTGCAGGGGCAGCGCCCCCGCAACGCCCCCCTCCAAAACCATCCCTCACCGACCGTGTGTGCGCATTCCAGCAGTGCCGCTCCAGCACCGTGACTGCCACCAACCAAATACGCAATCAGATTGCCTGAATGGCGGCAGGCATAAAGGGCTGGTCAAGACAGGCACTGTATATGGCTTAGTCGTTACCCCTGATCTACTGTCAAACAGGCGGACTGATTGCGGTGGGATGAGGTACGATTTTTACGGCGCGTAGTCTAGCACAGGTGAAAGATCTGGGCAATAACGATTTCCGGTTTCGGGGCGCTGCACCCCGCCCTGAATCGGTGACTGTAACCAACTTCCACGCACCTGTTCCGACGTACATGGCGGGCGAACCGCGCACATGTCGGGAACCAGGATCGATGCCGCGCAGTTAGTATGAATATCGGCCGCCGGCGCACTGTCGGCAGGCAAGCGTAACTAGGAGGAAAGGAAAAATATGAAGCGGAATCTGTTCCTGATATTCTGGGCCGTCGGCATCCTCTCTCCCATGGCCTGGCTCGTGCGGGCCTCACCCATAACTTACAGGCTCTTCAACACGCTGTTCAGTCCCCAGTGGATGCATATTTTCATGCACACCCTGCTCTTTGCCGTGCTGGCCGCTCTGCTGATGCAGAATCTGACCGGCAGACTGGCTGCGAGGCGTGCCGTCCCGGTCGTTCTGGCCCTCGTCCTCTGCTTCGCCATCCTTCAAGAGAGCATTCAGCTGTTCAGCGAGCAGCGCGTACTGCACGGCGACACCTTCTTTGACATCGGCGTCGATATGCTCGGCGGCGTCCTCGGCCTGCTGGCGGCGCTGGCCTTTAGAAAGATCGTGGCCACGCGGCAAAGGCAAGCGCTGGTTCTGACAAAGTGAGATCGGCGGTTGAGAAGGGGCCCAGAACTGGCCTGTCTTGGGGATTTCTGCGACTCTGATGTAGCGAGTCCCATCTGAGATTGGAACTGGTCGCAAGAAGTGTGGGGCACCCTCAAAACTCAGAGGGCACCCTGCGTTCCCAGTAACGTAGTTGCCGTGTCAACTTCCTGGTCGACAGAAAATTGACATCCACCAATCATAAAGCGGGTCGTGCACGCTGGGAATATAGCTGGCGCACGACTGCATCTTTTCCATGGCTGAGGCCAGTTCGTCCATGGAGACCCGACTTTCCTCGGCCCACAGTTTCAAGAGTTTCAGTGTGGAGACCAATTTCACCGGTGGATTGAGCTGCCCAAGTACGCGGCGGGCCTTACGATCGTCGGTTGCAACAGAGTAACCGCGCTGAAAGGCAAGCGCGCCGGTTATCGCCTCGCCATCGTCAAGATGAGCTGCCAAGTCAACATATGTATCCTCCTCTGCTGGGTGAGTCATACACATCTGTTGACATACGCCGTCTTTGAACAGAGGAATCAGATCAACAGCTTCTTTCACATCCTCAGCATCGGTGGAACCAGGACGCCTAATGAAGAGGGCTTCGTATTCGACCACATAGTCGGCTACCCAGAGATCATAAGGCAACGAGACACAGATGTTTCGGAGATGGCCTGTTGCGTAGAGGTTGAGGAGGCAGTTGGTATCGAGAAGAAGGGATTCGAAATGGCGCATTACGATTTAGGGCTCCTTTTGGAAGTCGTTTCCGGCAAGGTGCAGGCGGTCTCCTTCGAAGGAACCAGCTTCTTCCGGGAGACGGCGTTCAGGTTCGTCCGCCCCGCTGACACTGCGCGCAAGATCAATTGAGAAGGAGGCAACCTGACCTTCATCTTGTAGAAGCAAGGAATGAGCTAGCTCTTGGATTAGCCACCTTGCCCCAACTCGGTCGATTCTTAAGAGGCGAGCAAGTTCGCCTTCGGTTAACTTTTCCTGTTCGTATGCCAGTGCAGCCAAATACTGATAGCGAAGAGGCAAGGCCCGTTCGTCTCGGGGATGGGGAGACAGACCTAATTGCTTTTGTGCTTCCCGCACTTTGAAGCCGCGGTCGCGCAGCCGTTCCCATGTTCCTCCCGGCAGAAGACGGAGTTCCTCGAGACGCCACATCATCGCTTCTACGGATACGAAATAGTGATGCGCAAGCTGGCAGATCTCCGCAGCCGTAATCTTGCCACTGGCCGCGCGTGACAGCTCATTGAATCTGCGTCGTAAACCCGCGGCCGGCATGAGCAAGCATCGGGCAAAGGTATCTGCGAAGCGCTCGCCGCTTCGTGAACGTCCGTGCCCACTTAACCATGATACTTCCGACCGGAAGCGGTCAGTGAGGAAGTGGCCATACTCGTGCGCCAGCGACCATCGCTGCCGGTCCTGGGGATGACGGGAGTTTACAGCGATACAACCGCCAAGTTTTTCCGTGTAACTGAACATGCCCGCCACACGAGAGGGCAATTCGATAGAGAAAACACGAAGGCCGACAACGTTCTCAAGAGTCTCTCTCAAGTTCAGGAACGGTCCGTCGCCAAGCGCCAGCCGGTGTCGTTCGGAGGAAGCCACATCCTCCGCCGCAACTTCGGGAGAGGTCCTGTCCGTTGAGTATTGGGGTGGATAGCTGTGGCTAAGCGGCGCTTCGTTCAATTTTTCGAGTTTCAGATAGTCTTCGCACAACCGTTGAAATGTTTCGACAGCTAGCCGCAGTTCATCTTGGGCTTGTTGAGAATCCAGATTGGAGACAGTAGCGCGAAACTGTACGGTGAAGTCGGAAATAGGGTCCTTTGCGCCGACAAAATCACCTACAGGCCGGCCATACAACCGTGCCATCTGTATCAGTTCATCCGGCCGGGTGCGCCGCTCGCCCTTTTCCAGAGCGGTAACTGTGGTACGGGCGAAACCCAAGGTATCAGCTACCTCCTTTTGCGTGAGACCGCGTGCTTTGCGGGCCTCCTGCAGACGCCGCCCCAGTTTGAGTGGGGGGATGGCGTCGACAAAGTTCCTTTGCATGGTTTCCTCTCCTTGAGTGAATATGGATTCTTGAACTTGGATCAAAATGTTGCGACCAATGCCGAATAATTGCTCGCAACTCAGTAGTTTTCATCTCTGCAGTGCACGTGCAACGTGATGTGGGACACCACAAACGAATATCCGTACCGTCCCCATATAGCGAAAGTCAAAGGATACCCGTAAGCGACTTCCATTCCTGTACGTAGGTGCGGTATAGCTGAACGAAACGGGCACGGGTTTCTTCAGCATTCAGATTGTACCGTTCTACTAGTTCGGCGTGTGTTCTAAACAGTTCCGGGTATGAGATAGTCAACGAGTGCCAAGGCTCATCGGTGTCTAAGCAGCGGGTGAGCTTGTAGACTTGCTCCTTCATTATCTCGATCTCGAAAAGCTTCTTTGGGTCGACTTCCTCTCTTCTGGATAGCACATCATGCAAATACATGTGACCTGGGTCGTGTTCCTCATGCCCTGCAACAAAGAGAGCCTGCCGGCGTAGGAGACATGAAGTGCAGTAGCCACACTGCGAGGGTTTGCCTGGAAGGCGCAATGGAAAGCGGTCACAAGAAACGGTATGTTGCACAGTGTCGGCAAGTCCCGCGCGTTTCAGCGATTTACACATTTCTGCCTTGGTACGAAAGAGGAACGGATTTCTTATACGGAACGGTTGCTCCAACACTAGTTCAAAGAGACGCTCGGCCATCATCAAAGAACGGGGATGGACACCTCTATAATTGTCAACTCCCAGTTGGGATTCATTAAGAGGAAGGTTTAGTGCCCCAATGCCGTTTTCGTAAACCCATAGAGTATCGACACCGGCTTGTAATGCCGCCGCTGCTCCAAGTGCCAAAAAAACTAACCCACGAGTCCGTTGTCCCTTTTCTTCCTGCGTTCCCTTGAGTTTGTGTATGCCGAAGTGGGCAGGGACATGGAGCACTGTTGGCTTGGCACTTAGCAAGTCTCTACCAAAATTCGAATGCTGGATATGCTCAAATTGCAATCGCTGTCGCTCAGCCAAACGGTAATGCGTGTACCCTGACACCAAGATGTGCGTGCAACTCTGTTTTTCTAGTGAGTGCGCGGCTAGGCCTGCCAATGAGTCAAGACCACCACTGAACAATGAGACAGTAATCGGACGCTCTGGTGGCAGTTGAAAGAGAAACGGATTCTTCTCGGAAAATTCGGGCGCGACCTGGCGTCCTACAAACTGAAATGACCAGACATCCTCGCTTTGCCAGTACAGAAACTCTTGGAGCCTTCTGGCCAAGCTCAAATCGTTCCAGAGTCCTGGGTTCCTGACTCCAACCTCTAAAGTAATATGGCGCTGGCCAGTGTTTGCACCCTTGAAATCACGCCGCGAGCGTCTATCTGCTGCATAAATGGCTAATGCTACGTCCAGCAAATCCGCTGCTTCCTTGGGTAGCGTCTGAAGAAAGGCGCTAACCAGACGATATTCGTCAATCCAAAACGATCTGTCAGAGCCAATCGGGGTTAAAGGATTTAAGAAGTCGTATTTGTATTCCATCTGAGCTATCTTACCTTTCCTCTACATATCCATCTCTCTTGACTATTCATACCAAGACTTCGTATAAGAGTTCGCTAGTTGGCACCCTCTTGGTGTTCTTTCTAGGTACTCTTAGCTTTCTGGCATCGGGATCTTTTACCAATTGGGTGGCGATTAGTTCAATTCTAGGCTGAATGGAATGTTCTATCCCGTCCTGCCACTCAAGGAACTCCTTGTGATTAGAGAACCTTTCTGTGGCCGTCATCTTGGGACACACCCGAGCAAAGAAATAGTGCTTTACGAGTGCCAGGCATAGAGCTTGGGCCAGGCCCATTTCTACGTCCCCTGGCTCAAATGCCCTATTAGTAACAAGGAGCGTCTTTGCCTCGTTCGCGGCTACTTTGGTATGCCGATGGCCTTTCCGGTCACGCACTATGTCTTCCAATGTACTAAAGCGCTCAAATGGAGATGGCTCCATTGGTGCCTTCAATACAACCGCAATTTCCTGAAAGCTAGGCACGCCATTGTATTCTCGTAAGCAATAGACCAGGGACTCCACGAGTTTGTCGCCAATGTCTTCCAGAGAAGCATTTTCGTTTTCGGCGTAGTTTGCAGCTGTTCGCCACCCAGCACCCAAGTATTTCTCAAAGCGGTCATTTTCTGCCACGAATCCTCCTTATGTACAATTGTCGTACGTCAAACTGTGCAAGCAACTACACTTCAATGTACTGATTATAGCACAGAATCTGTCAATGTCAACCGAAAATGTACAAAACAAGTCAAAAATGTCAGAAAATGAGATCTGCGGTCAAGTGATTGCGAAGCAGATCGGCCCAACCCTCGGCTAGTTCAGCGAACAGTGGTGCCACTAGACGTCAGTGGCTCTTTCTTCAAGTTCTCTGTCCCCCTACAGAGCCTGCCGCTTCAGCTCAAACCATGTACAATGAAAGAATCAGCATTCAACTACAATTCGAACAAAGCGCCCCGACCCCGACCGCCTCCCGGCGCCCACCCATACACGCGGACCCCGCCCATGACTCTGCGACTGCGCTCTCTGCTCTTCATGCCCGCCGACTCGCCCCGTATGATCGCAAAGGGCGCCGCTCTGCCCGCCGATGCCATCATCGCCGACCTTGAGGACGCGGTCGCGCCCAGCCGCAAACTGGAGGCGCGCTCGCTCCTCGTCCAGTCGTTCCAGGCCCTGCCGGAAGCGGAGCTGCTGCCCTGCATTCGTATCAACCCGGTAAACAGTCCCTTCTGGCCGGATGACCTGCTCGCAACCTTTGCCGCCGAGCCCAAAATCTACGTGATCCCGAAAGTAGAGTCCGCCGCCGACCTCCAACTCGTGAGTGAGCGGTTGACGCCGCTGGAAAGCGCGGCCGGGCTGCCCAACGGAACTGTGCGGTTGTTGGCTATCGTGGAGAGCGCCGTCGGCGTGATGAATCTGCGCGAGATCGCCGGCGCCGACCCCAGGCTCGTGGCGTTGGCGTTCGGCGCCGAAGATTTTGCCGGCAATATCGGCGCGCAGCGCACGCGCGAAGGGTGGGAAGTCTTCTATGCCCGCAGCGCCGTCGCGACCGCCGCGGCCGCCTTCGGTCTACAGGCCATCGACACCGTCTATACCGACCTGGCCGACCTGACCGGTCTGGCCGCCGAGTGTGAAGCTATGCGTAATTTGGGCTTCCGCGGCAAACTGGCAGTCCATCCGCGCCAGGTGGAGGTCATCAACCGCGCCTTTACGCCCGACCTCGCTGACGTAGCAGCCGCGCGCCGCCTCATCGCCGTGTTCAAGGTGCACCAACGGGCCGGTCGGGGTGTCTGCGTACTCGATGGGAAAATGGTGGATATGCCGATGTTCCGCGCCGCGCAGGATCTGCTAGCGAGGGCAGGAAAAGGGCCGGAAGGGGACTGACAGAACTGGGAAGAGAGGAGTGAGAACGCGTCTCTCCCCTCTACACTCCTCTCGCTTCGCTATTCGCGCACCGGCCGCAAACCCAGATAGACGACGCGCCCGCCAAGCGTCTGCAGAATCGTGCGGGCCGGTTTCCACGGCAGAAGGTGATTCAACTCCGAAGGGCTGAGCGGCGTATTGTTGTTGGCCAAAAAGACCCGAAAGCAGGCTGCCGTCAGTGAAAGATGCTCGTTGATGTAGTCGGGATCCTTGGTGCAACGGCTGCGCAGACATTCCCACAAGGCATCCGTGCGGTGGACCTCCCCCGTCTCCGGGTCGATCCAATCCACGTCCTCGGTATTCCTATGATCCTGGAACCTGTCCCGGCACTCCGTGCATAGCTGATCGCGCAGGTAGAGGCGAAAATTGCGTCCGCTTTTCTCCCACCAACTGTAATCGATGTGAAACTTTGTGTTCACGTCCGGTCGGAACCATGTGAGTTTCTGCTTGGGCGCTGCCGTTGTCATCGTCTTCCAATCCCTCCACTAAATTCAAAGGCCGGTGTAATGCGCGCTCCACTGGCTTCGCTTCCTCATCTTATTTTGAAGAACCCATCCCCCACATCCTGGAAACGGGGATTGCTGATCAACGTATAAAAGATCGGTCCCGGCGGACAGCGCCAGAACATGTTCACCGCACTGTAAATCGTCTTGACATGGGCTGTGCCCTGCGGATTCAGCTTCGTTATCTCCGGCACCATCATCTCCACGATCTGCTCCAGCGCCGCGTCGTTGCCATCGAAACTGGCGTTGTACGCCTCCAGCCCCTCCCGGTCTACAGATGATACGATCAGGTGCTCATCGTACTCACAGGAGATCTGCACTTTGTTCATCTCAAGACCAAAACGTTTCGCGCTTGCATTGACCTTGGCGATACGGCTCCACTCCCGCCTCATCCGGCGCGGCCGGAAGTCAATGATCACCTCGTCCGGATTATCAGTGCGCTCCAGCGTGATCTGAGCGCTCACCGGCAGGTTGTGCGCAACCATCCAGTCCTTCAGACCGCATACATAGCGCTCTTTGTGAACCACCCAGGCCGTGTATCTGTTTCCCCAGCGGCCGTCGACTATCGTCACTATCGACCGCTCCTGTGCACTGTGCGGGAACAGCGCCCGCGTGCGGCTGCTCAGTGGCAGCGTGCCGTATAGCCAGTGGGGAAAGATCAGTGTAAAGCTGATGCTGGGCACAACCGACGAGACCGGCGTGCTCGCACTGCTCTCTCCCCATTCGTCGTCCAACTCCCATTCCGTCTGCAGAAGGTCCACACTCAAGACAGCGCGGTTATAGCGGCCTACCTGGGGACGCAGAAGTGGCGGCACGGTAAGCGCCTCCGGCGGTTCCAGCCGTGCCAGATACCAGAGCGGCACACCCGCGCTTCCTACCTGGTCGAACCGTTCGTCGCTGCCTAGCGCGTGGTTCACGCTGATAATCTGCATCGGCTGTGTAACATCCTCCGCCTGCAAATCAAGTTCCGGCAACAACTCTTCCGGCGACATCGGCCGGTTCTGCATCTCAACCAGCGCCTCAGCAATATTCAAATGACCTACGTGCACTTCAGCCAGCATGTCGGCAAGCAGCCAGTAGTCGTCAATATTCACGAAATCTTCGTTGCGTTCGCCGTCTTCCAGCGCAAACAGCAGACTCTCTTCGATCTCATCCTGATACAGTGAATGAATCTCTTCCGCCGACAGCAGCGTTTCCTCATCACCCGTCGCCTGGCCATTCGCGGCGTTGAGCCGGTGACCCGTCTGAAGGCTGGCCGCGAACTCCCGAATCTCGTCCGTATCGGCGAAACCAACGCGGATTACTTCGAATGGCCCATGCTCCGGATTCTGGCCTGCGCGGGTCTCCAGAACCTCACCTACCAGAAAGTCCATCGCAGGGAAAATGAGAGTCTGCCCAACTTCATATGGGTTCTCGGGCTGATAAACCGCGCCCTTCTTCAGCTCGGATTCCATCCGGGCCGTTTCGCGGCGCTGGTATTCCTGGATCAGGCGCAACGCAAGCTGCCCGGTCGTCATCGGTGACTCTGCATCCAGGATCAGTTCATGAATAAAATCCAGATCTTCATCGGAAACACTGAAATGATCGCGCCAAAATGAAGCGGTTTGGGTCCTTCGCAACAGCACGTCTTCCTCCTCCTGGAAATGCAAGCGTCCCGCCTGCACTAATCTGCTCTGCGTCGGTTTGCCTGTCCGCGGCAACCGCGCTGGCATTGCGCTCTCGCGGCCCCGCCGAACCGAACACAGCCAGCACGCCGGACCGGAAATATATCGCAAACGGATGGGCTGCTGTGTGGGCGAAAATTCCTCCGCGCGCATCCGGCGCAAAAACGGCCTTACAGCCCAAAAAGAAAGTATAGCGGTTGCGGCGCTAAAATCCAAGAACGCGCGAATCAGAATCGTAAGTCAGCTTTGATCAACCGCCATCCGCCAGCCGCAGGCGCGCCAACACCATTTCCGGCTCCCATACCCCGATCTCGACAGTCGGTATATTTGTCTCAGTGCTGTAAACGATCAACCGCAACTCATACTCTCCGGGACGCAAGTCAACCCCGAAATCAAGGTGGAAAAGCGTATCGACCGCTTCACCTGCCGCCCAGTGGCGCGTTCGTGCAAAAGTCGAGTCGCCCAAAACATAATCCTTCTGGAACGACTTTTCCCCTTCACTGTTGTGCAGGCGCAACGAAATCGCATAATCGGTCTCCAGGCCCGGAGTAGTCTGCCACTGCAAGGCAACCCACATGGAACGAGCCTCTCCCAGTTCGATCAGTTGCTGCGATGACAGTTGCTCCTCACCCTCGCCCACCGCAAGCCCCCGCAGATCAATGCCGCCATCGTACGGGACCGTCAGCGGCTCCAGATATTCATAGAATGTCCACGAGCGTTCCAAATCAATATCAGTGTACGTGTAGAGCCGAAAGTTGGAGAACTCTTCGCTGCCCGAATAGCGCCCGAACTTGCCCAAAAGGGCGACCAGGTTCTCATCCCCCTCGCCAGACCAGGTAAGATCCTCTTTCCAGTCCAGAACCTTCACACTGGAGACCTCCCCCGTCGCCCCCAATAAGGTTTCGACCCTGCGCGCCAGGTCTGGCCTGTTGGCGCGGACTACATGCGCCGGCGCCTCGCCTTGATACAGGTACTCGAAACCATAATGCTCATCAAACCTGTAGGGAATCAGGTAGACCATGTTGGCTGACGCCGGCTGCGCATTTAGCTCGTGCGCAGCATTTGCCCACTCTCCATGGTACGCCAGATAAAACGCCGGTGTGACCGCCCATTGCTGGAAATAAGTGCGATAGGTGTTTACACCTTGAATCACAACCACGCCGCTGACCGCAGCCCCCAAAACCAAGGCTGCACTCGACCCATCTACCCGCAAGATCCGGCTCAGCCCCAATCGCTCCCGCAAAAGACAATACGTCTCCCAGATACCCACACCTATCAGCAGATAGACTGCCGGCGCAGCGCCAATCATGCGCAGCGTGTTAGGTCCCAGGCCGAAATCTATAGCCAGCATTGCCGGCGCCAACAGTACCGCCAGCCACAGAAGCAACAGACGATAGGCAGGCCGCCTTTGCCAGCGCCAGACGGCCATCCCCACACCATACCAGAAAAAGAACGCCTCCCATGGGTTCAGCATCGGCCGGCCGGCAAAGTTGTAGCGCTCGCGCAGATCGCCATGAAAGCCAAAGGCCAGCAGATGCTCCCACGTGTTGTTCAGAAAAGCGCCCAAGGCCGTTCCCTGGCTTTCCCGCAGTACCCAGACCTCTCTGCTGCGAATGAAAAAGTGTTCGGGGTTGAGCGCAAAGTAGATCAGAATCGGCGCAGCCACCAATCCGGCTACGCCAATGAAAATGGCAGCCCACGGCAGTTCAGCCCGCACTCGCTCCCTCGTGACAGCGCGCAGCGGCCAAAGAAAGCTCAGACCAAAGAATAGAAACAAGAACGGTGTGAAGCGCGACGGTATATATGTGTACGGCAGCAGCCCGGCACAAACTCCCGCCAGCGCAATGCGCCGCCAGCTTCGCTGCTCCCCGGCCGGCCGCCACCCCCACCACAGCAGCGCAAAACAGAGGGCCAGAAACAACGGCAGGAAGTTGGCCCGCAGAGAAGCCCGCCCGATAATCGTCTGGCCCAGCGAAACTGCCAGCAGACCGGCCCCAACGCCTCCGATCAACAGGCCGCGCCACGGCGTGGCCTGCCCGTTTTCGTCTCGGCCAAAGAGCAGCCGCCCCAACCAGAAAACGGCAAAGACCGTGCCCGCGCTGGCCAGAGCAGTCGGCAAACGAAACGCCAACAGCGTACGGCCCAGAAAGGAGGTCGTTAGCGCAATCGTATAAACTCCCATCCACTCGCGCCCGCTCGCCGCCTCAGGGAAAAAAACCGCGTGCTCCCCTTCCAACACCTGCAAGGCATACACCCCGTCCGGCCCTTCATCGCTCTGGATCCCCTGTGGGAAGTCCGTTAAGCGCTGCAGACGCAACACCACCACCGCCAACGCCAATGCGATCAGAATCCCTGCCGTAACCAATACGATCCGTTGGCGCGCCGCTTTCTCCGGCACGACGGCGCCGGCCGGCTCTTGTTCGGGTACTGGTGCGTCGCGTCCCTGCTCGAAAGAAGCGCGAGATAACGTTTCAGACATGCACTTTCGCTCTTGGTTATACAGCCGCACGCACTTCTTTTTGCGTGGGAGCCTCTTCCAACTGCCAATCTACACCTGGACTGGGAAAACTGTCGCGCAGGAAGCCCTCTACTTGGACCCCCTTCTTGAAATCCAATCGCCAAGTATAATGACCCCAGCGGGAAAACCCAAGAACCGGTGTGGAGAAAAAGACTGCAGAGGAGACGCGTTACGCAAGTGGAGTCAGTCTGCGACCAGCTCAGGGAAGTTGCGCCAGCCGCGTGCCTCCCGCCATCCTGCCGGCCACACTCCGACTGCTCACTGTAATGGTCCCCAAACTGGAATGCCCTCGCCCGTCAACCGTCTTCCCCCAAGCGCAATCGCGCCAGCACAAACTCCGGCTCCCACACATCGATCTCGACCGTCGGGATCAGGGTTTCGGCATTGTAGACAACCAACCGCAACTCGTACTCGCCGGGCGGCAGCTCGGGCGGTATGTCCAAAAAGAAGAGGGTCTCAACCGGCTGGCCAGGTGTCCACCCGGCCGTGGTATCACCGTTCAGATTCCTGAGAATCCGGTCCTTATTGTAGCGGTAGGCGCCGGCGGCATCGTACAGACGCAAAGAAATCTTGATATCGGCGTCTACGCTGAGATCCGTCTGCCACGACAGACCCACCCAGAGTGGCCGCCTTTCATCCAGGTTGATCGCATCCTGGGAGCTCATCTGCTCTGCGTCTTGCCCAATGGCTAGACCAAGAAGGCTAATGTCCGCGTCGTAGCTGACGTGTAGGCGCTCCAACTGCTCGTAGAATCGCCACGGCAGCTGCAGAGACAGATCGGAAAAGGTGTGAATCTGAAAGCTGGAAAACTGCTGGCTGCCCGCATAGCGCCCGTATCGCCCGAGCAGGTCGATCATCTCTCGTTCTTCTTCGTCATTCCAGCCCAGCTTGTCATCCCAGTCCAACAAGGCGATCGTAGACAGTTCTTCGTCGGACGCCAGCATAAATAACGTCTGACGCGATGTCCCTGCTTCATACGGCATTCCCGGGCCGCGATGGTTGACGATATGGACTGGGGCATCGCCTTCATAGATGTAATCGAACCCGTAATGCGCAAAGCGGTTCTCGCTGAGAATCAAATAGACCCCTCCATCGGTCGGCGATATGTCACTCAATTCCAGCGCGGCATCGGACCACTGGCCGCGAAAGTGCTCACTGCTCCTGGCCCAATGTTCGTATTTCTCGAAGTACGTGCGATAGGAGAGTATCCCCTGTGCCAGAATCACTGTGGGTACAAGAAGAATGAGGGCCGGTGTGACGACGGGGACCCGCCTTCTGAGCAGCTGAAAAACTTCCCATGCGGCAAAGCCAATCAGAATGTAAACAGCGGGGGCAGCGCCCATCATCCGTAAAGTGTTAGGTACATACGGATAAGGGTTCCGGGCAAGTAGGGCTGGCAGCAACATAATTCCAAGCCACATGATCAGAAGGCGCGCAGTTGCAAATGTGCGCCATCGCCATACCAATAGCCCCAATCCCAGCCAGAAAAAAAACGCTTCCCATAGACTCAGCATGGGCCGGCTTTCATAATTGTGGATCCAATTTGGATCGCCGTGAAAACCGAAGACAAGGATATGATCCCATGCATTCTGCCAAAGCGTCCCTAAAGGGCCTCCCAATGTATTGGCCTGCGAGAACAGAGTGACCTGGCTGATCCTGTCAAACAAGTGCTCGGGATGGCGGGCGAAGTAAATGAGAATAGGCGCGGCCGCCACTGCATACACGGCAGCAAAAAGGAAAGCCCGACGCCATGCTTCCCGTAGCCTGCGCATGGCGTTATCTCTCACAGGAAACAGGTACGTTAGGCCGAAGAACAAAAGGAGAACAGGGAGCAAGCGTGCGGGAATATACGTGTATTGCATAATCCCGGCGCACAAGCCTGCCAGGGCGATCATCATCCAACTCCGCTTCCGCCATCCCCTCCACAGCAAAGCCAGGCATAAGGGCAACAGAACTATCAAAAAGTTGGCCCTGTAGGCCACGCGGCCCAATACTATATGATTGAGAGAGATTGCCAGCAGAGCAGCGCCCACACCGCCAATGAAAATTCCGCGCCAATGCCGGGGCATACCCGTATGCTCGTCCGTGCCGAAAAAGACGTGTCCTGTCCAAAAGAGCACGAGGACCGCTGCCGCGCTTGAGAGGGCAGTGGTAAGGCGAAGAGCCAATATCGACGGCCCCAAAAAGAAGTGGGTCAGGGCTATGGCATAGACTATAAACCCTTCGCGCCCGCTGTTGGCAGGAAAGAAGACCGCATGCTTTCCCTGCAGCACCTGAACTGCATCCACACCATGTGCCCCTTCATCGAAAATGATCCCCGGCGGAATTTCCGCAAGGCGATGAAGGCGCAAAAACGCAGCCGCCGCGGCTAACACAAGCAAAATTGCCCCGGACACCAAGATGATGCGGAAGCGTTCGCGTTTTCCTGATGAAACCGCGCCATCCGGATGATGCGCAGCAGAATTCGGTTCGGACATCTGTCTCTGTTTATAAGCCTGTAATCGTCTGCGCCCCGCCTGGGTTCGGCGAAAGTATCTGACTGGCCAAGCTGCCTCGGAGTGAGTAAACGCTTTCTGGTTGCCCCCGAACCGGGTCTGGTTGCACCCATCTGTAACCCAAATATCAAGTATAGGAACCCCGTCAAGAAAGTCCAAGAATGCGCCTATCTGTCTGGCGCGAGGAGTCCACCACCTGCCGTGAAGGCACCTCCATCAGAAACGCCATCCCACGTCCATGTCCGTCCCAACAGCGTACGCCGGTCGGTCCCTCAATTGAGTTTTCACACGCTTTCAGATATGATAGACCCGAACTCGGGTTCATAAGCTCGCTTCGCCGCGCAAATGCCGCATGGGAAATCGCCTATGAGAACCGTTGCAATGATTTTGGCTGGCGGAGAGGGCACGCGCCTCACCGTCCTGTCCGAAAAACGCGCAAAACCCGCTGTTCCCTTCGCCGGCAAATTCCGCATCATCGACTTCACAATCAGCAACTGTGTCAATAGCGGCCTCTATACCGTCGGCGTCCTCACCCAATATCGCCCCCACAGCCTCAACGAACACATCGGCATCGGTAAGCCCTGGGATCTCGACCGCCAACACGGCGGCTTGCGCCTCCTGCAGCCCTATCAAGGCCGCGGCGAGCAGGACTGGTATGCCGGCACCGCCGACGCGATTCTGCAGAATCTGAACTACCTCTCCGACAACAACGCCGACACCGCGCTCATCCTCTCCGGCGACCATATCTATAAGATGGACTACGGCCCCATGCTGGACTTTCATCAGCGCAAAGGCGCCGACCTGACCATCGCCGTTATGCCCGTGCCGATCGAAGAGGCACACCGCTTCGGCATTATGGAGTCGAACGCCGACGATGAGATCGTCCAGTTCCATGAAAAACCGGAGCAGCCGACCAGCAATCTGGCATCAATGGGCATCTATGTCTTTAACGCCCGCGTGCTGGAACAACGTCTCCGGGAAAAAGGCGCCGATGGGCCCCGCAGCGACTTTGGCAAGGACGTCGTGCCCGCCATGCTCGCCGCCGGCGACCGCGTCTTCTCCTACCCCTTCACCGGTTATTGGGTCGACGTCGGCACCGTCGACGCCTACTGGAAGACAAGCCTCGAGCTGCTCCAACCGGACCCGGCTCTCGACCTGTATACCGACAACTGGCCCATCTCCACCCTCTCCGAAGAGCGTCCGCCCGCCAAGTTCGGCCCCCAATCCCAGGTCGTGCAGAGCATGGTATCCAACGGCTGCGAAGTGCATGGGCTGGTCAAAAACAGCATCTTCAGCCCCGGCGTCTATGTCAGCCCCGGCGCGGTCGTGCAGGACAGCATTATCATGAACGACTCCTGGATCGGCCCCGGCGCCCACTTGGAGCGGGTTATCATCGACAAACAGGTCATCGTCGGCTTCGGCGCCCAGGTCGGCAGCGCCGCGTCGGCCTCGCCCCCGCCCAACGCGCTCTTTGCCGACAAACTCGATACCGGCCATACAGTCATCGGCAAGGGCGCTTTCATCCCCGATGGCGCTCGCATCGGCACCAACGTGATCGTCAACAGCGACAGCGGTGAAGAGGATTTTCCACCTGACTTCGTCGTTGAAGACGGGCAGACCGTATAAAGAAGTCTCGCTTTGCCCCTATCCGCAAACGGACCGCAAGGATAATTCCCTATGTCGTGTGCTTTCGCTATGATCATGGCCGGCGCTGACAATGCCGACCTCAGTGTCCTTACCGAAGTCCGCTCCGAGCCCGCCGTTCCCTTCGCCGGCAAATTCCGCCTGATCGACTTCTCACTCAGCAACTGCGTCAACAGCGGCATCCACAATGTCGCCGTTCTCACCCAATACCGCCCCCGCAGCCTCAACGATCATATCGGCATCGGCAAACCCTGGGACCTGGATCGCTCCAGCGGCGGCGTGCGCCTCTTGCAGCCCTACCGCGGCGGACCCTACGGCGACTGGCAACGCGGCTCCGCCGACGCCATTCGCCGCAACCTCGACTACGTCCTCCAGCAGAAAGAGGAGTGCGTACTGATCCTCTCCGGCAAACATATCTATCTGATGGACTACCGGCCCTTCCTTTCCCATCATCTGCGCACCGGCGCACCCGTGACCATCGCCGTCCGCCGCGTCAGCCGCCATGAAACCCATCGATTCGGCATCATTTCGCTCGACACCGACGGCCGCGTCATCGAGTTCCAGGAAAAGCCCCGCCGCACCGAGCAGAATCTCGCCAGCATGGGCGTCTACGTATTCCGCCGCGACTTCCTGGTAGATGTCCTGAACAACAGCAGCGGCGACGACATCGGTAGAGACATCCTGGCAGGGCTCGTCGCGCAGGGGCATGTCGCCAGCTATACCTATCCCGGCTACTGGGCAGATGCCAGCACAATTCAGGCATACTGGGATGCAAATATGAGCCTGCTGGCGGAGGAGCCGGCGCTCAACCTCTACGCGCCGGAGTGGGTCGTCCATACCCGCAGCCAGGAGCGCGCGCCCGTCAAGCTGGGCCCGGCCGCAGACGTGGATGGAACCCTTCTCTCCAATGGCTGCCAGATCGAGGGCGCCGTCGAACGCAGCGTCCTGTCACCCGGCGTGCAGGTAGGGGAGGGCGCGCTCGTCCGCGATAGTGTCATCCTCAATGACACGATCATCGAACCGGGCGCAGTCGTCGAGCGCTGCGTAATCGACAAAGAGGTGCGCGTCTGCCAGGACGCAACTGTCGGCCACTCCGAAAACAACCGCCCCAATCCGGAGCTGCCCGCCCGGCTCAACACCGGCCTGACCCTCGTCGGCAAAGGCAGCACCGTTCCCGCAGGCATGCGGCTCGGCCGCAATGTCGTAATCCATCCGTTAAGCGGCGAAGACGCATTCGCCAAGAGCGAGGGCGTGGAAAGCGGGAAGAGCGTCGGTCTCAATCTGCGGTAATCGGGGTGACGGGAGCTCATCTTCGGCAACCGGCAATTCACTGGACGTGAGCCGCCATTAACCGGCAGTTGCAGCGATAAAGGGTGCTCTAGCCCTGCTTGGCCCGGTATCCCAGTTCGTTCAGAAGCGCCACCAGCCGCTCCCTCTGATCACCCTGGATTTCGATGTCCGCGCCCTTGACCGCGCCGCCGCATCCCAGCTTGTCTTTCAGGTGCTTCGCCAGCGCGCGCTTGCCCACATCCGGGCTTTTTACGCCCGCAATGATCGAAACCGTCTTCCCTTTGCGCCCCTTCCGATCCAGCCGGACGCGCACCGGCTGCGTCCCCTGAACCGCAAACGGCGCCGCCGGGTTGCGGGGAAGCACCGGCGGACTCTGCTCAGGTTCCGGCTCCGGATCCGTCGAGTACACCAACCGCGGCCCAGCACTCCTGGAACCGCTGCGATCTGACTTCTTCGCTTTGCGTTTGGACATGATTCGTTCTTCTTCTTTTTGCTGATAAGGAAACTACGCAGCCACAATTAATCTGCGATCCTGAATGAGGCGAGCGAAAGCGATTTTCACTAACCACTAACCACTGATCACTGACCACTGCTGTTCTGGGCGGTCGGGCCTTCGGCCCTCCCTTGTGCAGGGGCTGCGCCCCCGCAACGCCCCCCTACAAAACCATCCCTCACCGACCGTGTGTGCGCATTCCAGCCGTGCGGCTCCAGCAGCGTGTCTAGCCAACAGTGTCTCCTCCCCCACTTGCCGCCTCAACCCACCGACCATCGACCGCTAATCTCCGGTGTTCCGCTGACGACTGGTGTTCCACTGAAAACTAAAAACTGACTACTAAAAACTGCAGTTCCGACCTTGTGTGCGCATTCCAGCCGTACGGCTCCAGCAGCGTGGCTGCCGCCAACCGCATACGCAATCAGATTGCCTGAATGGTGGCAGGGAGAGAGGGCTGGTCAAAACAGGCACTGTATATGGCTTCGTAGTTACCCGATAAGTAGAAAGGAGTTACGCCATGCAGTATAGCATCAGCGGCGAGATTGCCCAGTCCGTCCGTCTTGACTTCGCCCCAAGCGAATCTGCCTGGGTCAGCAAGGGCGTCCTGATGGCCTATTCCTCCCATATGCAGTGGAGCCTGCGCGTCCCCGGCGGCGCCGGCGGCGCACTGCGCCGCAGCCTCTCCGGCGAAGGCCTCGCCCTCACCTTCCTCGAGACGAAAGCCGATGACCAATATGCCCTGCTTGCAGCAAACGCCCCCGGCCACCTGGAGATCTGGGACCTGGAACGCGACGGCGCCGTCACCACGACGCGCGGCTCCTTCGTCGCCGCCTGGGGTGAAAACGTTGACATCACAGTGACCGTCGCCCGCCGCGCCGGCGCCGCCGTTTTCGGCGGCGCCGGCCTCTTCCTGCAGACCATCTCCGGTGTCGGCAAAGCGCTCGTGCATGGCAGCGGCGACTTCTACGAGCGCCAGATGGCGGCCAACGAGGAACTGCTCGTCAGCACCGGCAACCTGGCCGCATTTTCCGCTGATGTCGACTATGATATTCGCGGCGTCGGCGGCTTCCGCAGAATGATCTTCGGCGGCGAAGGTCTGTTCATGACCAACCTGCGCGGCCCCGGACGCGTCCTCCTCCAGACCCTCAAACGCAACGCCGGCGCCAAGTCAACTGGCTGAGGAATGCCTCCCACCCTGTCCCCCCGGCTAAGTGGTCACCACTTGCCTCCGGTCACTGCTGGCAGCATCAGACCTTCCCGCAACCAAAATACGATTTGGTATCTTTATCTAATTCGACCACAATGTTGAACGGAACTCTGCCAGTGGATACGTCGACTATCCACGCCGCCTTAAGGAGGTTCTCCGTGGTGCCAGATACTGAGTCCATCAAGAAAGCGATTAGTGGCGAGGTCAGATTGCCCGATCCCGTTGCCGACGCGATTCTGACGCTGGCAGTGCGGTTGCGCACTCCCCTTTCCTACCAGGAAATTGCATCGTCATTCGGCATCGCTCGCGACGAAGTGTGCGAGATCTGCGAGCCATATAAGAAATATTTGGACTCGACCGGAGACAATGGCCCCGCCCTTGTTTATACGAGGGGTTCATCTCGGCAGGCAGTTCGACCGCGCGCCATGTGGGAAAATGCTTCGTTCGGGAATAGTGGGCGGGAATCTTTTCAGAGACAGCAGATTATTAATGGCGCCGATCGGCTGGCCGATCCTGTTGATGATGCCATCTTGACGCTCGCAGTGCGCGTCCCCAATCCGCTTTCGTACGAGGAAATTGCGTTGCTACTAGGTATCTCTCACATCTCTGTAAGCAAAATCTGTGAGCCCTACAAGGAGTTCATGCGCACTGCAGGAGAATATGGCGTCCGTGGGGTTACCAAACCGGGATAGACTTCCTCGCGCAAACCGGCCGCCACACGCCCCAAAAGACAAGCCCCGCCGCACACATCTGCAAGCTGTGACCAACCTCAGCGCGGCGGCGCCGCATTGAAAATCTGCCGCAACAGATCACTGCGTTCAACTTCCGTCGTCCAGCGCGGCTGCGCATAATCCTCTAACACCGCCGTCAGAATCTCCGTGTTGATCACCTGCCCGTCATAGATCGTGTGGCGTGCAATCAGTGTCGTGCGCGTCTGCCAGCTCCACATCTGATCGAAGAACAGATTGCCCAAACCGTAGACAATAATGCCCGGCTCTTCACCGCCATACCCATACGGCTCCATCGCCTGGGGCACGTGGCTCTGAACCCCGGTGACAATATCCGCGCCGGCCGCACGTAGTTCGCGGAAATCCTGCACCTGCCGGGTTATCGGCGCCGGATTGTAAATCTCCTCATGCTGCAGCTCAACCGCGATCACATCAACTTCGCCGCGTAATGCCGCGATTCTGGCGAATATGCGCTCTTTGTTGGCATTGTAATTACAGGTTCCCGGCTCATCCTCCGTCGCCCACGCAAAAGCCGGATAGTGGGCCAGCGCCGCGAAAAAGGCAAAACGATTGCCGTTGTGCGCAAATATCAGTGGCTCACACGCCTCCGCCTCATTCAAACCACTCCCATATATCGGAATCCCATTCTCCCGGTACCAGCCAATCGACTCGCGCGCGCCGTCCCGCCCAAAGTCGTTGACGTGGTTGCCGCTCAACCCCACAATGTCCACGCCAACCGCCTCCAGCGCCGCCCAATAGGCCGGGCTACTGCACAGGATCATGTTGTTCAACGATGGGTCGACGTCACAACCTGCCAGGAATGGCACTTCATTACTGATGTGGGTGATGTCGGCCGCACGCAGCGTCGGCGCGATCACCAGTGCCGGATAATCGTAACCCTTCTCCTCCATGCGCGATGCCGTAACGCGGGCCATCGCCGTCACGCCGGTCATGATCAGGGTCGTCAGCTCGTCTGGGCTACGGTTCGTCGCCTGTGTGATGTGCGGTCGCAGCGCCGCGGCCACGCTCTCGCTCTCATTGCCAAAAACGGCCACAACCGCCGTCAGCGGATAGGATGCCGAGTCAAAGGTGTTGCTCAGAATGTTGGCGCCGTCTAAATGCAACACCTTCATAACCGGCGTCACGTCTTCGAATGCCACAATCGCCAGCGCGCCGGCAACTACCTCCACCACTGCTGCCAGGGCGCTGCCGCTCGCGGTCTGCACCGAATCGGCTGCCTCTTCTCCGAAGATCGCCTCCAATTCGGATACGTAATCGGCATCTACGATCAGAGGGCCGCTGCCCCTGCCCTGCCAGCGCAGCGTCAGCTCCGCCATCGAAACGTCATCCGGTACAGTCGCGAATGGCGCCACCGGCGCCAGAAATCGCGTGTACAGCACACTTCCCGCCTCCCCAGTACCCGCCGCCAGCCCGACCCGCACATCTGCATTGCGCGGCTGGTCGAGCAGCATGACCCTCTTACGAATGCCGCTCGATTCGATCTCTTCCAATCCAAGGGTCACAGTCAGCAGTTGGCTGAAATAGCGTTCCGGCAATGTGGTGTCGAGCGCAAGCGTCAGCCAACCGTCGCGGCTGTCCGCCAGCTGCACCTGCGGTTCAGAAATGGCCTCTATCTCTTCGGTCACAGCCGTCCCACTGGCAAAACTCGCAATCGACGTGGCCGCCGCCAGCCCGATGATCCCAAGCAGTGCAGTCACGACCAGCTGGCTGGGCGAACGTAAATTCGCTACCGCCTCTCTGAGCGCCGCGACCCGGTCGGCTGCAAAAACACCTTGCACGCCCACGCGAAAGTCGCGCCATCCCGGCTGCAACTGCTTCTCAATCTGTTTATAAATGGCGCCAAGTCGGTTCAACATTTCCGTCTAACTGCCTGACATCTGTAGAGAACTGAACTGTGGAGCTTCCCTGCATAGGGAGTCCAAGTCAAAAGTATATGGCCAACCTTGGCATTGGTCAATATCAGGTTTACCTCCATACCCTCCAGCAGGGCCTGTCTTGAGCGCATATTAGTTTGGCCTCCTCCAGTCTGTAATCCGCTGTATCCGCCCCGCGATTCATTGGCGTCACCCCGCATATCCTCAGGCGCCCCTGTACATTGGACGTTGACAAACGGGACGCATTTCGGTACTTTTACGTCTGATTAAGACAATTCGACCATGTAGTCTCAACGAGTTGTATGCGCGGGCAGTTCCCGACAACGCGCCCGCTGAAAACGCGCAACTGCCTGCCGCCGCACTCGGAAACCGCGGCTTGTGTGTCGGGATGGAGGAAAGATTTTGGCTACCGGAACCGTTGGTGAAGTCGTCAAACTGTGCGGCAAATTGGGAATCATCGGCTTTGGTGGGCCCGCCAGCCACATCGCCATGCTCGAAGATGAAGCCGTGACGCGGCGCAAATGGCTCAGCCGCGAACATTTCCTCGACCTGGTCGGCGCCACCAATCTGATCCCCGGCCCCAATTCGACCGAAATGATGATCCATATCGGCTATCAGCGCGCCGGCTGGCCCGGCCTGCTCGCCGCCGGCATATCCTTTGTCCTGCCGGCCGTGCTGCTGTCCACCCTGATAGCCTGGATCTATGTCGAATTCGGCGCGCTGCCCGCCGTGCAGCCCTTCCTCATGGGCGTAAAGCCCGCCGTTCTGGCAGTCATCCTCGGCGCCCTCTGGCGCCTCGGACAAACAGCCTCAAAGCCCAAAGAGGCAACGCAGACGCGCATCGCTCTCGGCATCATCGGTATCGCGGTGACGGTTGCCGTCTACCTCGGCGCACCGGTTATCTGGTCGCTGATCGCGGGCGGCCTGCTCGGCATGCTCGCCCTCCGCGCCATGTCCGGCTGGAGCGGCGCCGCCGCGCTGCTGGCCCTGCCGACCCTGCCTGATAACCGCAGTGTACTCCCCTGGGCGGATCTTTCGCCGGCGTCAGCACTCAAGTGGGTTGCTCTCCTCGCCGTCGCCGCCGCGCCCGCCCTGACCCTCGGCGCACTGGGCCTCTTTTTTCTCAAAGTCGGTACTGTTCTCTACGGCAGCGGTTACGTCCTTGTCGCCTTTCTCGAAGGCGATCTCGTGCACGAGTATGGCTGGCTCACCCAGCAGCAACTGCTCGACGCCATCGCCATCGGCCAGTTCACACCCGGTCCCGTCCTCTCCACCGCTGCCTTCATCGGCTACGTACTCGCCGGCGTTCCCGGCGCCTTCGTCAGCGCCGCCGCCATCTTCGCGCCCTCATTCATCTTCGTCGCCATTCTTAACCCCATCGTCCCCCGCCTGCGCCGCTCGCCCTGGATGGCCGCCTTCCTCGACGCCGTCAACGTCAGCGCCGTCGGCCTCATGGCCGTCGTCCTCGTGCGCCTCACCGGAGACATCGTCACCACCTGGCCCGCCGTCGTCATCGCCCTGCTCGCCGCGGCCGCGGTCCTGCGCTGGCGCGTCACCTCCGCCTGGGTCGTCATCGGCGGCGCCCTGCTCGGCTGGCCGCTCTCGCTGCTAGGCTAAAATTTGGGGAGTCGGGCTTCAACCCTCACCGTACTGAAAAGGCTGTCTAATCGCCCGGATCAGAGGTAGCAGGGGCACGCCGCTCACATCCAGCCGCGTTCCCCAGCACGAATTGTCAACTACACCTTCACAATGGCCCTTAACGATCCGCTCCCAATGGTCCTGGGAGTGAAAAAGATTCCCGCCCTTGGCTATATCCGTAGCATAGAGGAATCCCAGATAAACCAGCACCACCGGAACGCCCAGAGAGGCCAGCTTCCACGACCACGCAAACCGGTTGGACAACTGGTAATGACTGTCCCGCGAAATATTCCACCCGCCCCCGGTCGCCGAACGGAGACCAGCCGCGGCCTCCTCGATCGCCCGCCCAATCTTCTCGTGATTCTCGATCGTATTATCTGAAGCCGGTGCCCTAAGCCGTTTCCCCGATGACGACCCTTTCACTTCATTCCAGTGCGCCTTCGCCTCTACCAGCAGCAGCCCCTTCTCGCCCTGAACCGTGCAGGTACTGGCAATATCCCAATTCGGAGTCCTGGGGTCGTTTTCAGAGACGGCCAGCCACCAGTTCGCCAACGCATCACGTATACCGCGAGGCAAGAGCTCCGTCGGCTTGTCAAGTTCCACTTCATCCGCCGGCGTCGCGTCCCACGATCCGTTTCCATTCCGCACCGGCTTGCCAAATGGCATCCATATATCTGAAGAGGTAACCTCTACATCATCAACGCCCACCAGCTGCGTCAGCCGGGCAGCGACCTCCTCTCTGTCACCGTCCACCAGCAGCACACAGCGCGGCCGGCTCCCACGACTATCCTTCCCAAGTTGCTTCGACCAACCCAATCCATCCCTCCCTTGAAACCGCAACGGACAACCGAACTACCCCCGCCTCCTGCGGCCTCTGCCTTTTCCTTTCCCACTTTTCTCCCGCTCCGCCAGCATCTGAATCGCCTGCTCGAACGTGATACTCTGCGGATCCGCATCCTTCGGCAAAGTGGCGTTCGTTTTCTGATGGTTGACATAAGGGCCATAGCGCCCGTCCAGCACGCGCACCGGGTCGCCGTCTGTAGGATGCGCGCCCAGCTCCTTCAATACCGTGCGCGACGAGCTGCCCCCTCTCCGGTCCGGCGCCTCCTTGATCAACGCCAGCGCCCGCGGCAGCTCCACCTCCAGCACGCTGTCCGGCGCCTTCAGGCTGACAAACTTCCGGTTATGGACCACATAAGGCCCGTAACGCCCCACCCCGGCCCGCACCTCCTCACCGTCATCAGGATGTACCCCCAGCACCCGCGGCAGGCTCAATAGCTGCAGCGCCGTCGGCAGGTCCATCCCCTCCTTAGTCATCTCTTTCAGCAGACTGGCCCGTTTGGGCTTCCCATTTGTCTTGCCTGCCGGCTCCTTCGTAACCTTGTCAGCGGAAGCCTTCGGTTTGCCTGTACCCGCGACAACCAGGGGCGCCAGCGTTTCAACGATCTTTGCCCTCATGCGGGGAACCCGCGCCAGATCTGCCGCCGATGCATAGGGCCGGCCGGCAATGATCGCCTTGGCCAAACCGGGACCGATACCCGGCAGCGTCGCCAGCTCCTTGGCCGTAGCCGCGTTGATATTCACCGGCCCGGCCGGCTTTTCCGGCTTTCTTTTCGGCGGCTTCTCTCTCTTCTCGTCCTCGCCCAACTGTACATACGTGCCGAATCGTCCATCTTTCAGCAGAACCGGCAGTCCGCTCACCGGATCGTCCCCCAGGACGACCGGCCCTTCCTGCTTGGCATTCACCAGCGCCTCGGCCGCCGCCGCATCAAGATCTCCTGGCGGCAAATCGTCCGGCAGGCCAACCGTATGCCTGTCGCCGTTGACCTCCCGCGCCAGGAACGGCCCAAACTGGCCGATGCGCACCTCCACCGGCAGATCAGGAAAGTCGACCTGGCTCGCAAGCCGGGGATCGATGGCGCTCTCCTTCTCCCTGACCTGGTTCTCCAACCCCTGCTCGCTCAGATAGAACTGGTTCAGATATTCGAGCCAGTCAACATCCCCATCCGCGATGTCATCCAGCGTCTGCTCCATCTCCGCCGTAAATTTCAAATCCACCAACTCCTCGAAATTGCTCTCCAGCAGTTGCACCACCGCAAAAGCAACAAATGTCGGCACCAACTCGCGCCGCTGCTTGAAAACATATCCACGGTTCTGAATCGTGTCGATGATCGTTGCATATGTGCTCGGACGGCCGATTCCCTCCGTCTCCAGCGCCTTCACCAGCGTGGCTTCGGTGTAGCGGGCCGGCGGCTTCGTGGCATGGCCAACCGCCTCCAGCGCCCGGCAGTCCACCGCCTCGTCCTTGGCCAGCGCGGGCAATGGCGATTCCTGATCTTCGATCGCGGCATCAGGATCATCGGATCCCTCAACATAAGCGCGAAAGAATCCCGGAAACAGGATCTCCCGCCCCGACGCCCGGAACAGTGCCTCCACCGCCGCGACCGCGCCCATTTCCTGCTCGCTGGCTCCCCGGATCATCACCGTCGTCGAACGCAAGCGCGCATTCGCCATCTGCGTCGCCACCGTCCGCTTCCAGATCATGTCGTAGAGCATAGCCTCATCGCCCGCAAGCGGAAGCGTGTCCACCGGACGCATCGCGCTGCCCGCCGGACGGATCGCCTCATGTGCCTCCTGCGCGCCCTTTGAATTCGTCTTGTAGCGCCGCGGCTTCGGCGTCAGAAACTGCTCTCCGTAGCGCTCCTGCACCCGTCGGCGGGAGGCATTTACAGCCTCGTTGCTCAGATGGACCGAGTCGGTCCGCATATAAGTAATGTAACCATTTTCGTATAGAGACTGTGCTACCCGCATCGTGCGCCGAGCCGCCCAGCCTCGTTTGCGATTGGCCTCCTGCTGCAGCGTGCTCGTCGTAAATGGCGGCGATGGCGAACGCGACTGCTCCGAGCTCTCAACCGAGTGCACCACCCAACTGCCATCCTGCAAACGCTGTTCCAACGCCCTCGCCTGCTCCTCATCCAGCAGCAGAACATCCCCGCTTGCCTCACTGAAGTGCGTCTTTACCTCTTTGCCCGCCGCGATCCGGCCGGTCGACTCATCGAAATCCCGCCCGCTCGCCACCCGCGTCCCGTTGACCGATACCAGCGTGGCCCCAAAACGGTGGGCCGCCCTGTCAGGTCGCTTATTCAGCTGCGCCTTCAAATCCCAATAGGAGCCGCTCACAAATGCCCGCCGCTCCCGTTCCCGCAGCACCAGCAAACGCACCGCCACACTCTGCACCCGACCCGCAGACAGCTTCGGTGCGATCTTTTTCCACAACAACGGCGAAATCGTATAACCGACCAACCGGTCGAGAATACGCCGCGTCTCTTGCGCCCGCACCAGATCGTTGTCGATCGAACGCGTCTCCTTCAGCGCTTGTTCGATCGCCTCTCTCGTGATCTCGTGAAAAATCATCCGCTTGACCGGGACTTTCGGCTTCAGCACCTCAAAAAGGTGCCAGCCGATGCTCTCCCCCTCCCGGTCCTCGTCCGTAGCGAGCAGGACCTCATCAGCCTTTTTCAAAGCCGACCTCAGTTCGGCGACCACCTTCTTCTTGTCCGACGGAACGACATACAGCGGCTCGAACTCCTCCTGCACCTTGACACCCAGCCGCGCCCAGGGCTCCCCCTTCACCTTCGCAGGAACCTCCGCGGCAGAGGCCGGCAAATCTCGCACATGGCCCATGCTGGCTACGACTTCATAACCTTTCGGCAAAAAATTGCGAATAGTTCTCGCCTTGGTCGGCGACTCTACAATCACTAATTTCGACATTCTTCTTCTTATGACTCGTGGTTGGTGAACACTGGCTAATCGTATCGAAATTCCACCAATATTGGAATTACCTGAATTACAGCCGACCTAGAATACACAAGAACATAAACGCGGGCAAGTGGAATACAGCGCAAAAGGCACGCGTCTTCTTCCCTCCTCTTCTCTCGTACAAAACTCGTACACCACTCGTCATGCGCCCGCCCACAACCGGAACTCACAACCCTGAGCAACCCCAGCAAAGGCGTTTCTCACCGACCACTGACCACTGCAGTCCTGGCAGACGGGCCTGCTGCCCTCATCCTCAGGCCGCACGCACGCTGCCGTAGGCGCGGCGCTCACCGCTCTCCTCTGCCTGCGCGAACCAATAAGACACTCGCTTGAATAAATGTACGTCTGCAAGATATTTCTGCGACATTTCTCCTCTATTATTGACAGTGTATGAGAGACAACCTCTTGAGTAACCCAAACAGATCGACGTGGGAAAGTGCGAATGAAACTACTCAGCCACAACTAATCTGCGATCCTGAATGAGGCGAGCAAGAGTGCACTCTCAACTCTTTTATGGGCGGTCGGCCGCAAGCGGCCTCCCTTGTGCAGGGGCTGCGCCCCCGCAACGCCCCCCTACAAAACCATCCCTCACCGACGGTGTGCCTTCTTCGCAACGTGTCGGCTGGCGAGCATGGCGGCGGCTGTACACCAGTTGCGTCACCAAGAGCCTGAATGGTTCTAGGGACGGCTGGCTGGTCAACTGCTGTGGCTTAGTAGTTACGTGCGAATCAAGAAATCAAAGTTGAGAATGGCAGCCTCGTCAGTAGTTCAGGTAATGTCTGCTGGCATGTTGGTACCCATCTGCTTTTCAGGCGGCCCCACAGAGAACCGGGACGAATACGGCAAGGGAGGCCAACTCAGATATTCCTCAGCAGGTGGCAGCGAATCTGGCGGCGAAGACAGAGGCGAAAGAGAAGTTCCCATACTTATCCGCGACGAAAGCTGGGATAGAGTCATGGAAGGTGTAAGAGTTACTCTGTCGAATGACAGTGCTGCAGGATCCTCTACTGGAATCGTAGAGAACAGGACCCGCCAGACGCTCCGATCTGCGCAGGTCGGACGGAACGCAAACAGGGACCTGCGACGATCTTACTATTGGTCCCACCTGTCAAATGGCGTCGAATATGGCCCGACAATGCAGACCGATGTGGCTCCCGGTACGAACTCGAGAGTGGATTTTCCCGGTACAGACCAACTGTTGAAGGTTGCACGCCCCAAACAATCGTAGGCGCAAGCGAAGACGGTGGTGTGGACGGCGGCTAGAGTGACCAATTAATGCAACTTCAACAAACTGTGACGCCTTTGGCATAAAGGCGAGCAGACTTGGTTCTGTCAGGTGGACAAGTAGCAAGGTGGAATCGGACGTATCGCTTCCAATGGAAATCATGGCTGCACGGTTACATTGTGAGGATGAATAATGAGTCACCTTATATTGATTATTGAAGATGACACAACCATCGCGAACTGGGTGAGGATTTTCTTTGAGGATGCAGGATTTGCGGCCGAAGTCGCCCATGATGGCAGGACAGGCCTCGACCTTGCTCGCAGTCTTGCCCCCGATCTGATTGTGCTTGATCTGATGCTCCCCCTCCTCGATGGCATGGAACTCTGTCAGATTCTGCGCCGCGAATCGGATGTTCCGATCATAATGCTCACAGCCAGAGCAGCCCTTGCAGACCGTACCAGCGGCTTGGAAAGCGGTGCTGACGACTACGTCGTCAAACCCTTCGACCCTGAGGAGGTAGTAGCACGCGCCAGAGCCGTGTTGCGGCGCGTCAAAGACAGAGTTCAGCAGCGACTGACGCATAGTAATATCACGATTGATGAGACGACACAGCGCGTCACGATTGACCAGAAGCCGATCAAATTGAGTCAGACACTATTCCTGCTGCTCTCTACATTCATGCGGCACCCGAATCAGGTACTTACACGCGATCAACTGATCGCCCTCGCATTCAATAACGATTTCGAAGCGTATGACCGGGCCATTGACAACCATATTTTTCGTCTGCGCAAGGAGATCGCCGTAGACGGTTTCCAGCCAATACAAACCGTCTATGGATCTGGCTACCGATTTGTAACAAAGGATGAATGATGTCGTTATACTGGCGCTTTCTGGGGGCGTTTGTCCTGCTCATTCTGTTCGCCGTTTCGCTCAGCGTCGGCATCGGATACTATGCGACCCTGGATCGATTGGACACATATGGCGGCGAGCTCAGCAGCAAGGCGGCTGAGCTTGTCGCCCAGAAGCTGGGCCAATCCTACACATACTCAGACGGCTGGGAAACAGTGGTCGTCACGGTGTCCGATGCAGGCTCAGGGAGTCTCATCAGTTCAAGGAGAGAACAAGAGCAACGCCACGAAGACAATGTGCAAGAAGAGCACTATGTACTGTTCCATAAAAGGGTAAACGGAGATGAGATACTTGTATTCGTCGACGTTGGCGATGAATATGCCTTGTCCGACGACCTCTCCGACTTGCCTCAAGACCGAGCCGCATCCGAACTGAATGAACAAATCGCTAATGAGCAAGTTGTCAATGTATCCGACGGCAGCGCTCGCCGAGCGGTGGGCTATGCCATTCTGGATTTCTATCAAGCATTCGGCGCAACTGAATCACGGAACTTTGTCCGAGGCCTGCTTTACACCACAGTCATTGGCGGACTGTTGACCGTTGCTATTGCGCTCTTACTGGCCGCCTGGCTCTCCAAACGCATCTCCACCCCTGTTACCGCCTTGACCCAGGCCTTCCGGACCATTGCCCAACGCGGGGATACCGCCCTGCTCCCGGTTACTTCCTCTGACGAACTCGGGCAGATGAGCATCGCTTTCAACAAGATGACAACCTCCCTGCAGACGCAACGCGACCTGCGTAACCGTCTGCTCAACGATGTTTCCCACGAACTGAGCACGCCCCTGAGCATCATCCGTCTCGAGGCCCACGCGCTGCGCAAAGGCCTGCAATCACCGTCACAAGCCGCCGACCGGATTGTTCAGGAGGTCAATATGCTGGGCAACCTCGTGGGCGATCTAGGCTGGCTCGCCGAGACCGAGTCAGACGAGTTGCAGCTCACCGCTGAGCCCTGCTCCATCGATCAACTTCTCATCGCTGAACTGGCACGCTGGCAGCAACAGGCAGAGATGAACCGGATCACACTCTCGCTGCAACTGCCCCCTGACCTGCCGAACTTCAATCTGGACCCGATGCGCATGAGCCAGGCGCTCGGCAATGTGATAGACAACGCCCTCCGGCATACGCAGGCTGAGGGACAGGTTGAGGTTGCCGCAACTATCGAGGCGGGGCGTCAGCTCACGATTTCCGTAACCGACAACGGCGCGGGGATCAGTTCCGCCGATCTGCCTCACATTGTGGACCGCCTCTACCGCGCCGACCGGTCTCGCAGCCGCCGTACAGGGGGCGCAGGCCTGGGGCTGGCAATTACGCGCGCAGTCGTCGAAGCACACGGGGGTACAGTTTCCGTTTCCAGCGACGGCCTTGGCCGCGGCACAACCGTGCGAATCGATCTCCCGCTGCAGGAGTAAGGAGACAAACCATGTTCAAAGGAATTCTGCTCGCCGGACTCGTCCTTCTTGCCGCGGCCTGCACAGTTACACCGGCTGCATCTTCCGTTGCGACAAGAGCGGTGCAGGAGTCAAGATTAGTGGCTGTGCTGGAACCGGAGCAAGGGGCAACACCGTTGGCCGTGTCCGGAGCGGCGCAGGGGACGGCACTGCTGGCTGTGTCAGAAGAGCCGGCTGACTGTCCCGGCGGCTATCTTAAGATGCTGCCCGGGCAGAGTGCATCAGACCCCATTGCAGACGATATACCGGCTTATATTGACATTATCAGCGTGGATACTAGCCTGGATGGTGAAACTCTGACGGCTGTCTTCTTTCTGAGGGACATCCCCGAAGAGATGGAATTCAACAGAGAAGGTGTCAAAGACCTTCACTCCGAATATATGTGGACAATTGAAATTTTCGTGGAGAACAGCGAAGAATCCGAGTCTGAACAGATCGAATACATGTTGGGCGCCGTTTACTCTGCCAGAAGGGTCTTGGCAGACACGCCAGCCTCAACTCGCCCTTTCAAAGACGCTGTTCGAAGCACCCTGTGGAAAGCCAAACACGATCACGAAAAAGATGTGATTTTCTTGATAAACGTACCCGTTTATGTCCGTATGCTCGTCTCTCACGAAGACGACACGCTCACGCTTATCAGCGAGGTTCCGGGCATCACATCCGAGTCGTCCCTCTTGTTCTCGACGTATGACATTCTGCTCGGTCAAGACGGCGTCTCTTGTCACCCTGGTTGATTCAGCCCGCCCGGCTCACGTCCATGCGTCACAAAGAGCGGCCGGGTTCGACGAAACCCAAACCTTGCCTTCTTTTCCCAGGGAGAAATCATCATGTTCAAAAGCTTTGTGATCGTCGGCCTCGCACTTCTCGCCGCGGCCTGCGTGCCAATACCTGCGGAGCCGCCGGCAGCAGCGGAACCACCGCAGACGTCAGATCCCCCCGCAACATCGGAGCCAGCGCATACATCAGAACCGTCGCGGGGGCCAAGAATGATCCCAGCGTTCGAAAATGTCGCCGACTGCCCCGATGGAGATGTGCCTGGCCCTGCAGTCACCCAGGTTGTCGTTGACTATCTTGAAATGCTGCCCGGTCAGAGCGCGAACGATCCCGTCGCAGACAACATACCGGCTTACGTTGATATGACCAGGGTGGAATCCAACCTGGCGGGTGAGACCCTGACGGCTGTTTTCCATCTGAGGGAGGTCCCCGAGGAATTGGAGTTCAACAGGAAAGGTGTCGACCACATGAGCCCGGAGCATATGTGGATGATTCACATTGACGCCGATGGCGAGGACGAAACTGAATCTGAACGATACGAGTACACGTTTGGAGCCTTTTCCAACCTCACTCCGGGGCGGACATACCTACAGACCAAAACCCTCTCATTTGAAGACGGGATTCAGATCATTTTGTGGGAACACCAGCGTGATCACAAAGGGATTGAAACACAATTGATAGACGTGCCAGTTGATCCCCGACTAATTGTCTCTTACGTAGACAACACGCTCACGCTTATCAGCGAGGTTCCGGGCATCACATCCGAATCAACCCTGATGTTTTCAACCTTTGATACCCTGCTCGGGCACGATGGCGTCTCATGCCAACCCGGTTGATTCAGCCGTCTTGGCTCACGCCCATGCATCACAACGGGCGGCCGGGTCAGACGAAACCCGAATGTTGCTTTACGTTCCCAGGGAGAATTCACCATGTTTAAGAACCTTGTGGTCGTCGGACTCGCACTTATCACCGCCGCCTGCGCGCCCATACCGGCAGAGCCGCCGGCAGCGTCGGAACTGTCGCGTCCGGTGGACGGCTCCGTAGTTGTTTCAGAGCAGGATGAATTCAAAGATATCTCACACGACCTGGTTGCGCACATTGATATTCGCGGCGTCACGACAGCGTTGGATGGGGAGACCTTAACCGTCACTTTTCAACTCAGGGATCTGCCGGAGACGTTGACCTTCAACAGAACAGGAGTGCCGAAGCATGCTCTGGAGTACAACTGGGAGGTGTTGATTGATGTAGACAGCGACCAGGAAACAGGCAGCGCCGGGTTCGATTACATGCTGTCTGCCGGCTATTTCGTGCATCCCCTCGCAAAAAACAGCGATACGGTGGCAGAGATAACCCAACCGGGCTTCGTCCAAGCCAGCCTTTGGGGGCTGAACCGGCAGGGGTACAGGGTTCCGGCAGAGGCCGATATCGCGATCGAGGTGTCTGCCGACGACAACACGATAACGCTTTCGGGAGAAATTCCCGGGATAACGGAAGAGTCTCGGCTCAAGCTCAGGGCGTATGATTTCTTCGCCGGCTCCGTAGAGATGAACGGTCATGGTCCGTCGATCACGGGCCTGGTCGCCAGCCAGTGCATACCTGACCGACCCAGTGTTACTCCCGGTCAGACTGTACTGGACGCTACCGCCGACGTGCCGGCCGCGCATATCGACATTATCGAGATCAACAGCTCCCTTTCTGAGGAACTCCTGACCGTCGTGTTCCAACTCAGAGACGTTCCGGAAACATTAACGTTCGACAGAACGGGGGTGCCGGAGCAAACCCTGGAGTACATCTGGGAGGTGTCGATCGATGTGGACAACGACCGCACAACAGGCTCTTACGGGTTCGACTACGCTCTGTCCGCCCTGCATATTGTGTTCCCCAGGGCCGGCGGCATCAATAGAACCGCACCTATAGAGACACCGGGGATTCTGCAAACCGACACCTGGGAACTGGATCAACATGATGCCATGACAATCGAAGAGGGTCGTATCGAAGTATCTGTTGAAGACAACACAATAACGCTTTCCGGGAAAGTCCCGGGCATCACAGCGGAATCACGGCTTGCGTTCGGGGCTTTCGATTACCTGGGCGGCACGGAGGAGGTGGGCTGTTTTCTCTCGAACGGCCTGGGCTATCAGCCGGTCAGACAGTGTACGCCGTATGACGCCCCGGTCAGGGCGGGGAGTGCCGTCGCCGATGACGTGTCTGATGTACCTGCCGCGCATATAGATATCACGGCGGTCGACACCTCCCTTTCAGGGGAGACGCTGACGGCCGTTTTCCATCTCAGAGACGTTCCGGAGACATTGACATTCGACAGGGCAGGCGTACCGGATGATGAGCCTGAATACAGCTGGAAGGTGTTTGTCGATGCGGACAATGACCCGGAGACCGGTTTTGGGGGGATCGACTATACGCTTTCCGCCGTGCACAAAGTGTCCTCCTCATCCAGTGGAAGCGGCACAACAGCAACCATTGCGGCAGGGAGGAATGTACAGGTCAGCACGCGAAAAATGACGCCGGGAAAAGGTTTTGCCTTTCTCGAAGATGCCCACATCGAAGTATCTGCCGAGGACAACACGATCACCCTTTCTGGAGAAATTCCCGGCATCACGACCGTGTCACCGCTCGCGTTCGAGGCTTACGACTATTCAGGAGGTATGGAGAAGGTGGGATGTCTGTCTCCGGTGCCTGTTGTCATATATGAAGGCCGGTGCGATTCTGACGATGCTAGGATTGCGCCCGGGCAGACTGTGAGCGACGGCATCACCGACACGCTGCCCGCGCATATGGACATCACCGAAGTCAGCACAACCCTGGATGGCGAGACGCTTGCCGTTGTCTTCCATCTCAGAGATCTTCCGGAGACGCTGGCGTTCAACAGAGAGGGCGTTCGGGAAGATACGTTGGAGTACCGTTGGTCTGTGTCAATCGACGTGGACAACGACCGCAAAACAGGCGGATATCTGGGAGATGAATACACTATGTCCGCCAGTCGCTTTATGCATCCCTCGCGCAGTGACGCGGGTGTTCACCTGTCTATTGAAGAAGCTGTGCAGGTCGATACCTGGAAGATGGACCCGTATGGCCTTGGCGCCGCCTATCTAAGCCGCGCCAGCATTGAGGTATCGTCCGAAGAGAACACGATTACGCTTGTCGGAGATATACCCGGCATTACGTCACAGTCGCGGCTTGAGTTTGAAGTCTATGATTTTCTGCACGGTTACGAGCAGGTGACTTGCCAGGTTTCCGTTGACAGCAGGTGAAAGCGAGTTCCGGCATGACAGCCGTTATTGCGACCGAATTGGAACCGCCAATCTTTGACTGACCGTTCATGCATAGGGAGAGAGAAGCGTTTCAGAAGCGGATCGCGAACACCGAATCGACCCGGGCCGGCACGTGTCTGTCCGGTGCTCTTTCACTGCTTCGCGCGCCTTCCGGCCTTGGAAGCCTCTGGTGTCTGGGTTGGGAACCCCTCATCTCCTGGGAGAACGAACAATGAAGATCAAAAACTACGTCCACCTTCTTCTATTAATCCTCCTTCTGACCTCAGGGTCAACCCCTGTTCTCGCGCATTCGCCCAATCGGTGCGATTCCGAGGATCCGATCAGGCCGGGTGACACCGTAACCGATGCCGTCCTGGACGTATTGGCCGCGCATGTCGACGTTACGGAGATCACGACATCCCTTTCCGGGGAAAGGTTGACGGTTGTCTTCCATCTCAGAGATCTGCCGGAGACCCTGACATTCAATCGCGCGGAACTTACTGAGGGCCAGATGGAGTATAAATGGGAAGTCGCAGTCGACGTGGACAACGACTGGACCACCGGCCCCGGCGGGTTCGATGCCCTGCTGTCTGCCTACCATATTGCGTTCCTGTCGTACAGAGGGGATGATGCTGACATGACCGCTCCAATTGGGGAAATGTTGGAGGTCAGCGTCTGGGATATAAACCCTGATGGCTCCACCAGCACTGAAGTACACTCCATTCAACAATACTCCGATGGCTCCGTCAGTACTTACAGGGACGGTGGCCCGGCGATTTCTGTCGAGGCGGACACAATTACGATCGCTAGCGTCATTCCCGGTATTACATCCGAATCGCGATTGGCATTTGAGGCCTATGATGCCGGGTTCCGGGGGGAGACCGACCATATAGCGTGCCATGTTCCTTATAGCAAGAGTGTGGCCTCTTGGGGGTGCGATTCCGGTGCAGTCCTGATAAAGCCGGGCCAGACCGCATATGATGACGCCTCAGATGCGACTGCCGCGTATCTGGACATTGTCGAAGTCAGCACGTCCCTCTCGGGCGAAACCCTGACCGTTGCGTTCCATTTCAGGGATATTCCAGAGACGCTGACCTTCAATCGTACAGGCACATTGGTAAACCATATGGAGTACAGTTGGGGGATTTCGATCGACGTAGACGCCGACCCGGAGACCGGCGACGGCGGGTCTGAGTACCTTCTGTCCGCCCATCACATCGTGTGGCCTCCGCATACGGGGGACAACACGGAGGCGCCGATAGAGGATGTGGCAAAGGCCGATGTTTGGGAGACGCAACCAGGGGGAAGCATCACGGCTCTAAGGGACGCCAGCCTTGAGGTGTCGCCAGAGACAGACATGATGATTCTCAGAGGCCGCATTCCTGGAATCACGCCGAACTCGCGCCTCATGTTCAGGACGCAGGAGTATCTTAGCGGCTCCGATGAGCTCGGATGCCAGGTACCGCCAAGCATCCTCACATCCTCCAACCAGTGTCATTTCGATGGAGCAATTACACCGGGGGAGAGCGTCTTCGATGATGTCTCAGACGCCCTGCCCGCGCATATGGATGTAACGGAGATCAGCACGTCCCTTTCCGGGGAGACGCTGACGGTTGTGTTTCATCTCAGAGACGTTCCGGAGGAACTGACATTCAACAGAACCGGCGTGCGCGAAAATGCGATTGAGTACAGTTGGGAGGTGTCGATCGATGTGGACGGCGACCAGAAAACAGGGGTCGGCGGGTTCGAATATATCCTGTCTGCTGCAGATGGTCCGTTCTCCAAGTCCGGCGTCCCCGACCGGAGTGTGGCTTTAGTAGCAGACAATCTGCAAACCAACACATGGCATCTGAAGTCAGTGGGAAATGCGTCATTTCCCGAAATCGATATACTCGGATGGGCGCGCATCGAGGTATCGGCGGAAGAGGACACGATAACGCTATCGGGAGAGATACCCGGAATTACAGAAGAATCACAGCTTGCGTTCGGTGTGTATGACCACCTGGGCGGTGCGGAGGAGGTTGGTTGTCTTTCTCCGTTCGGTTTGGGCCGGCCGGCTTCCTTTCCGAGGTTGTCGGACGGGTCGGCAGCGATGTCGGGCCGGTCTGTATCCGGTGATGTGTCCCAAGCGCTGACTGGGCACATTGACATCCGCGGCGTCACGACAGCGCTGGACAGGGAGACCCTGACCGTCACTTTTCAACTCAGAGATGTTCCGGAGACGTTGACTTTCGCCAGAACTGGGGTGCCGGAGGATGCTCTGGAGTACAGCTGGGAGGTGTCGATAGACGTAGACAACAGCTCGGAAACAGGAAGCGGCGGGTTCGATTACATGCTGTCGGCAGGCTATTTCGTGCCTCGCTTCGCCCAAGGCAGCAATACGGTGGCAGAGATCAACCAACCGGGCTTCGTCAAAGCCAACCTTTGGGGGCTGGACCGGGAGGGGTACAGGGTTCTGGCAGAGGCCGATATCGAGGTCGAGGTGTCTGTCGACGACAACACGATAACGCTCTCTGGAAAGATTCCCGGGATCACGGCAGAATCGCCGCTCAAGTTCAGGGCGTATGATTTCTTTGCCGGTTCCGTAGAGATGAGCAGTCATGGTCCGTCGATCATGGGTCTAGCCGTCGACTCGTGTCAGTCTGATGATGCTGTAATCAGGCCGGGACAGCGGGTCACTGATGCGGTCTCGGACACGTTGCCTGCATATGTAGACATTACCGAAATCAGCACAGAGTTGACAGGTAGTGGGAAGCTTGCGGTTGTGTTTCATCTCAGGGATATTCCTGAAACCCTGGAATTCAACAGGAAAGGTGCTGAAAATACGCAAGAGTACAGATGGGAGGTATCAGTGGACGTGGACAACAACCGGGAGACCGGTTTGCTGGGGCTGGGTGCTGAATACTCGCTGTCCGCCAGTCATTTTGTGCTACCCTGGTCCAGCGGCGAGGCCGCTCACCTGCCTGTCAGTCAAGGTGTGGAAGGCGACTTCTGGAAACTGGACGCGGACGGCACCGGCACCGGCACCCTTCTCAGCAGTATAAGAATCGATGTATCGTCTGAAGAAAACACGATCACGCTCATCGGACACATTCCCGGCATTACGCCAGAGTCGCGGCTCATCTTCGAGGCCTATGATCTACTGAACGGTTCGGAGCTGATTGCCTGCAAGGATTTGTCCAGTTCGGATGACAGTGAGTAACCATACGGTGAAAACGACCGTTGTAGTCCCACATAACGGTGGGCACAATTTGCGCAGTCGTGAGAATGGCGTCTCATGTCAACCAAATTAGAGGGCGTTCAAATAGGGAGGTATACACTAAGGTGACATTACCCGTCTGAAAACATTTTTCTTCCTCTCTTTAGGCAAATAAGCACGTGGGGTATGCTCTTAAGAAACGGACAGGTGAGTTCCGTCATGGCAACAGTCAATGTGGTCGAATTGGAACCGTCAATCGTTGGCCGACCGTTCATACAAGCGGAAGAGAGGCGTTTCAAGAACGGACCACGAGATCCGGTTCAACCCGATTTGGCCGTTGTCTGTCCAGCGCGTTCTTATAGCTTTGCGTGCCTTCCTATTTTGGAGGCCATTCGGATCTGAAATAGGAACACCCTTGCTCCCGGGAGAACGAACAATGAAGATCAAGAACCTTGCCCGCTTCCTGCTTGTCGTCTTTTTGCTGGCCACAGGGACGACTCCTGTCATTGCGCATGAGGTCAGTCAATGCGGTTCGGTGGAGCCGATCCGGCCGGGTGATTCCGTAATCGATGCCGTCTCCGACGTGCCGGCCGCGCATATCGACATAACCGAAGTCAATAGTTCCCTGTCCGGCGAGACATTGACGGTTGTGTTTCATCTCAGAGACCTTCCGGAGGCCTTGGTGTTCAATCGCGCGGGGTATGGGAAGGGAACCAAGGAGTATGAGTGGGAGGTCGCAATCGACGCCGACAACGACCGCAGCACTGGCCCGGGCGGGTTCGATTACCTGCTGACCGCCTACCATATTGCGCTACTGTCACAGAAACGGGTTGACACGACAGCCCCAATAAGGGAGATGGTAGAGGCCAGCGTATGGGAAACACGCTCCGATGGCTCCACCAGCACTTTCGCGGACGCCGTCCTTGCGGTTTCTGTCGAGGCAGACACGATAACGGTCGTTGGTGTCATTCCCGGCATCACATCCGAATCGAGATTGGCATTTGAGGCTTATGATGTCCAATTCGCCGGAGAAGCCGATCAGATAGAGTGTCATACTTCATACAGCAAGAGTCTGGGACCCTGGGGGTGCGATGCAGGCGCGGCTGTGATAGGGCCGGGGCAAAGCGTAACCGATGAGATCGAGGATGGCACCGCTGAGTATGTGGATGTTGCCGAGGTAAGCACCTCTCTGTCCGGCGAAACTCTGACAGTTGTCTTCCATCTCAGGAACGTACCGGAGACGCTGACTTTCAATCGCACAGGCATATTGGAAAATCATATAGAGTACGCATGGGTGGTGGCCATCGATGTTGACAGCGATCGGGCGAGCGGCGACAGTGGGTTTGAGTACCAGTTGTCCGCTTATCACACGGTGCCCCAATACGAAAAAGGGAGTAACGCGGAAGTTCCCATAGAGAGCAAAGCGGAGGCCAGCGTCTGGAAAGTGCGACCGGGAAGCATCACGGCAGAGAGAAACGCCAGCCTTGAGGTGTCCGCAGAGGAGGACACGATAACGATCTCCGGTTATGTCCCTGGCATCTCGGAAGAAGCACGGCTTGCATTCAGGACGCACGACTATTTTGGTAGCTCCGATGAGGTCGGATGCCATGTGCCGCAAAGTCAAAGCACACCCTCCGGCCAATGCGATGCCGATGATGCAGTTACGCCTGGTCAGAGTATAGCCGATGAAGTAGCCGATGTGCCGGCCGCGCATATCGACATAACCGAAGTTGAAACTTCCCTGTCCGGCGAGACATTGACGGTTGTGTTTCATCTCAGGGACCTGCCAGAGTCGTTGACATTCAACCGGGCAGAGCTCCCAACAGGCATAAAGGAGTATGAATGGGAGGTGTCGATCGACGCCGACAATGACCGCAGCACCGGCCCCGGCGGGTTTGACTACCTGCTGAGTGCCTACCACATAGTGCGCCAGTCTGAGCGAACAAATATCCCGACCGCTTCGATTGAGGATGTTGTGGAGGCCAGAATCTGGGAGACGCACGCCGATGGCGGGTCCAGTGAATTTGCGCACGCCAGCTTTGAGGTTTCTGCCAAGGCAGACACGATCACACTTGTTGGCGTCATCCCCGGCATCACATCGGAATCGCGCCTGGCATTTGCGACTGATGATGCGCAGTTCCTGGACGAACCCGACGAGATAGCGTGCCATGACCCGTACAGAAAGTTTGTGGGACCCTGGCAGTGCGATGCCGGCATAGCAGTGATCAATCCGGGGCAGAAGGTATTGGATGGGCTTGAAGACAACACGCATCCGCATCCAGATCGTTCAGGCGATGCATGGGCGGCGGTTGTCTCTGCATTCGCTGACGGCTTATCTCCGTATATGGACATTACCGAGGTAAACACCTCGCTATCTGGGGAAAGACTGACCGTAATTTTCCATCTCAGGGACGTGCCGGAGACGCTAACTTTCAATCGAACAGACATATCGGAAAACTATATGGAGTACGCATGGGAAGTGGCTATCGATGTAGATAACGACCGGGCGACCGGCGATGGTGGCTTTGATACCCTGTTGTCTGCCTATCACATAGTACGCCTGTCTGAAGGTAGTGAGAGCATGCAGGTTCCCATAGAGAGCCAGGCGAAGGCCAGCGTCTGGAAAATGCGACCGGGAAGAATTATGTCGGAGAGAGACGCCAGCCTGGAGGTGTCCGCAGAGGAGGACATGATAACGATCTCCGGCTATATTCCTGGGATAACGGCAGAATCACGGCTTGCATTCAAGACGAACGAGTATTCTGCCGGTTCCGATGAGGTCGGATGTCAGAAACCGCCAGTCTTACTCACTTCCTCGAGCCAGTGTGATCTCGATGAAGCGGTTACACCGGGGGAAAGCGTCAGCGATGATGTCTCAGACGCCCTGGCCGCGCACATGGATGTGACGGAGATAAGCACATCCCTTTCGGGGGAGACGCTGACGGCTGTGTTTCATCTCAGAGACGTTCCGGAGGAACTGACATTCAACAGAACCGGCGTGCCCGAAAATGCGATCGAGTACAGTTGGGAGGTGTCGATCGATGTGGACGGCGACCAGAAAACAGGCTTTGGGGGGTTCGAATACATGATGTCCTCGATATACTTTCCTTCCCACGGCTCCAACGGCCGCGACCGGAGTGCGGCCATCACAACGGACGACTTACAAACCAATACATGGCATCTGAGGTCAGCGGGAAAGGTATTCCCCGATCTCGCATTTCTTGGACTGGCGCGCATTGAAGTTTCGGCTGAAGAGGACACGATAACGCTTTCGGGAGAGATTCCCGGGATCACGGCAGAGTCACTGCTTGCATTCGGGGTGTATGACTATCTGGGCGGTTCGGAGGAGGTTGGTTGTCTTTCTCCGTTTGGTTTGGGCCGGCCGGCTTCCTTTCAGAGTTCGTTTGATGGGTCTGAAGTAACGCCGGGTCAGTCTGTATCCGAAGATGTTTCACACGAATTGGTTGGGCACATCGATATCCGTGATGTCAAGACAGCGTTGGACGGGGAGATCTTGACCGCCACATTTCAACTCAGGGATGTTCCGGAGACGTTTACGTTTGACAGAACGGGCGTGCCGGCGCATGCGTTGGAGTACAGTTGGGAGGTGTCGATAGATGTAGACAACGACCCGGAAACAGGCGCCGACGGGTTTGACTACATGCTGTCGGCCGGCTATTTCGTGCATCCCCTTTCCAGAGACAGCAATACGGTGGCACAGCTAACGCAACCGGGCTTCGTCGAGGTCAGCATTTGGGGGCTGGACCGGGAGGGGAACCGGGTGCTGGCAGAGGGCAGCATCGAGGTGTCTACTGAGGAAAACACGATAACGCTTTCGGGAGAGATCCCTGGGATCACGGCAGAATCACCACTCCGGTTCGAGGCGTATGACTACTTTGACGGTTCGGTAGAGATGAGCAGCTACGGTCCGTCGATCACGGGCTTAGCCGCCGACTCGTGTCAATCTGACAGTGCGGTAATCAGGCCGGGCCAGCGTGTCGTCGATGCGGTCTCGGAGACGTTGCCTGCATACATGGACATTACCGAGATCAGCACAGCTCTGACAGACGACGGGAGGCTTGTCGTCGTATTTCATCTCAGGGATGTTCCGGAGACGCTGGAATTTAACAGGAAGAATGTTCCGAAAGATGCGTTAGAGTACAGGTGGGGTGTGTCAGTAGACGTGGTCGACGACCGGGGGACGGGTTTGCAAGGGGCTGATTACTCCTTGTCCGCCAGTCATTTCGCATTCTCCCCGTCCAGTGACGAGGGTGTTCACCAGTCTCTCGGTGAAGCTGTGCAGGCCAATTCCTGGCAGACTAATGCAGACGGCGGCGGCACTTATCTCAGCGGCATCGGTTTGGAGGTGTCGCCTGAGGAAGACACGATTACCCTCATCGGAGACGTTCCCGGCATTACGTCAGAGTCGCGGCTTGTCTTCGAGACCTATGATCATTTGAATGGTTCGGAGCAGGTTGCCTGCCAGGTCTTGTCCAGATCGGGTGACACCGAGTAGGAATGCAGTACATGGCTGCGAGAGTGTTGAAAACGGCGAAATCTACCCCGGGATGGTCAATTTTCAGCCGATCAGAACGGGATTTCCCTCACAGGAGGCTCGCAGAGCGCCGTAAACGGGCAAGAGGTACCCTCCTAGATTTTGTGTTTCGTAACGGCCTTCTGACGGCCGCCAGACGCTCTAAGCCGGCGAAGGCCGGGGAAATACTCCTCAACCGCCGGTGTCAGCTTCGTTGTGCTTGTCCAATTGCTCAGGGATTGATCAATTCTATCCGTTTGGCTCCCCCATCGCACGTTGTGATAAATTCCACAACATGCCCTATACCATGCAGTCAGGAGACATCATGCTAAAGACAGCCGCCATCACACTTTTCGCGTTGTTCTTGTCCGCCTGCGTGCCGATTCCCCAAGAACCGTCTCAAGCCGTATGCCACGAGGGTTTTGTCGTCATGCGAGCGTGACAAAGCGCATACGATCCTATCGTTAGCGATCTGCCCGGCCACGTTGATATCGTCAACGCCGAATCCAGTCTGGAAGGCGAAACTCTTACCGCCACTTTCCACTTCAAAGATGTGCCTGAAACGATGGGGCTTAATCGGGAAGGTATGCCGTTCTCCACATTTGAATACTTCTATACCGTCAACATCAATATCGACGGTGGACCCATTTATCAGAGCAACCTGTCCGATTACACACTCGGAGCCTACCACCAGGCAAAAAACATGGACCCTTCGTCAGCTCCATTACAAAACATTCTACACGCCGTACTGTGGAAGAACAGAGTCAACAGAGACGATATCACGATTTATTTCGAGGAGGTGCCGGGGCATGTCGGCTTGGAAGTCTCACACCAGAACGACACCTTGACGATGACTGCTCTTGTTCCGGGCATCAACCAAGACTCGACTGTTCTGTTCTTGGTCGAAGACTATCTGTCAGGCATGGATGGCGTCTCGTGTGAAGCTAACTAATCTAACCACGTCGAAACTGCGTGGCGGAGTCGCTACTTCCACCCTTTATATCCTTTCTGGCATTTTGTCAGATGTATGTCGAAAACTGAGAGGAGAAACTGTTGAACAAGATCCTGATCAACTCGCTCATCGTACTGGCCTGCTTCTTTGCGCCCGCAAATGGCTACGCGGCGCCTGCATTGGACGAGGATGTTGATGGCCGAACACCGGTGGGGGGTGATGTCGCGGCTGGCTCGGATCCGTCGGTCGCTGGTGCTCCCTCGATACCAGGCGGAGAAGAGCGCTGCTGAAACCACACAGCAAGTCCGCCGGATCGACCCTGGCTGGCAGGCGTCGGTCCGACACGCATTCAATGCTGCGCGCGCTTCCCGGTTTGCGAGGCCCTTGGTGTCTGGAGCGGGACCCTTTTATCTCCCAGGAGAAGGAACAATGAAGATCAAGAACCTTGCCTGCTTCCTGCTTGTCGTCTTTCTGCTGGCCACAGGGTCAACCCCTGTTCTCGCGCAAACGCCCGATCAATGCGGTTCGGTGGAGCCGGTCAGGCCGGGTGATACCTTAACCGATGCCGTCTCGGACGCGCCGGCTGCGCACATCGACATTACCGAAGTCGAAACTTCCCTGTCCGGCGCCAGATTGACGGTTGTGTTTCATCTCAGGGACCTGCCGGAGACCTTGAGGTTCAATCGAACGGAGCATGGGGAGGGCTCGAAGGAGTATGAATGGGAGGTCGCAATCGATGCGGACAACGACCGCAGCACCGGCCCCGGCGGGTTCGATTACCTGCTGACCGCCTACCATATTGTGCGACTGTCGCACAAAGGGGCTGACGCTGACACGACCGCTCCAATAGCGGATATGGCAGAGGCCAGCGTTTGGGAACCGCACTTCGGTGGCTCTACCAGTACTTTCACGGCCGCCGACCTTGTGGTTTCTGCCGAGGCGGACACGATAACGATCTCCGGCTACATTCCCGGCATCACATCCGAATCGCGACTGACATTTTCGGCTTATGATGTCGAGTTCGCCGGCGAGGTCGATGAGATAGAGTGCCATGATCCATACAGTAAGAGTGTGGGACCTTGGGGGTGCGATTCCGGCGCGGCCCTGACGGGGCCGGGGCAAACGGTAACGGATGAGAGCGGGGGCGTTACCGATCCGTATATGGATATGACCAAGGTAGACACCTTTTTGTCCGGCGAAACTCTGACAGTTGTTTTCCATCTCAGGGACGTGCCGGAGACGGTGACGTTCAATCGCACAGGCATGTCGGAAAATTTTACGGAGTACGCATGGGTGGTGGTCATCGATACAGACAATGACCGGGAGACAGGCTCCGGAGGTTTTGAGTACCAGATGTTGGCAAGTCACTCTGTGCCCCCATCCGAAGAGGGGAGTAACACGAAGGCGCCTATAGAGAGCAAGGTGGAGGTCGCCGTCTGGAGTTTGGAACCGGGGAGCTCCATGTCGACTGCAGACGCCACACTTGAGGTATCTTCAGAAGAGGACACGATAACGCTCTCCGGCAACATTCCCGGCATTACGACAGAATCACGGCTTGCATTCAGGACGTACGGTTATTTGGACAACTCCGATGAGGTCGGATGCTATGCATCGCAGAGTCAAAGCAGGTCCTCCAGTCAATGTGACACTGATGATGCAGTTACGCCTGGTCAGACTTTAGCCGATGACGCAGCAGATGTGCCGGCCGCACATATCGACATAACCGAAATTGAAACTTCCCTGTCCGGCGAGAGATTGACGGTTGTGTTTCGTCTCAGGGACCTGCCGGAGACCTTGAGGTTCAATCGCACGGAGCATGGGCAGGGCACGAAGGAGTATGAATGGGAGGTTGCGATCGACGTGGACAACGACCGCAGCACCGGACCCGGCGGATTCGATATCCTGCTGAGCGCCTATCATATTGCGTTCATGTCACACGAAGGGGCGGACGCCAACACAACCGCTCCAATCGGGAAGATGTTGGAGGCCAGCGTGTGGGAGATAGGCTCCGACGGCTCCACCACTACCTTCGCGGACGCCGACCTTGCGGTGTCTGCCGAGGAAGAGACGATAACGATCTCCGGCTACATTCCCGGCATCACATCCGAATCGCGACTGACATTTTCGGCTTATGATGTTCAGTTCCCCGGAGATGCCGATCAGTTAGCGTGCCATGATCCATACAGCGAGAGTGTGGGACCTTGGGGATGCAGTTCCGGCGCGGCCCTGACAAGGCCGGGGCAGACCGTAACTGACGAGATCGAGGGCGCCGCCGCTGCATATGTGGATATAACCAAGGTGAGCACCTCTCTGTCCGGCGAGACCTTGACGGTTGTTTTCCATCTCAGGGATGTGCCGGAGACGCTGACATTCAACCGTACAGGCATATCGGAAAACTATATGGAGTACGGTTGGGAGGTGTTGATCGATGTAGACAACGACCCTGAGACAGGCTATGGCGGCATTGATTACGAGTTGGCGGCCAGCCACTTTGTGCCCCCGTTCGAAAAAGGGAATAACGCGAAGGCGTCCATAGAGAGCGAAGTGGAGGCCGGCGTCTTGAAAGCCCGTTCGGATGGTTTCATGTCCATGTTCGACGCAACCATCGAGGTGTCCCCGGAAGAGGACACGATAACGCTCTCCGGGAATATCCCTGGGATCACGGCAGAATCACAGCTTACATTCAGGGCATACGACTATTTTGGCGGTTCCGACGGGGTCGGATGTCCTGCTACGCCTGGCCTGAGCGCACCCCAGAGCACTCTCCCGACCCAGTGTACGGATGACAAACCAACAGTTGCGCCGGGGAAGACTGCAACCGATGACGTTTCCGATGTGTCTGCCTCGTACCTGGACATTTCCAAAGTAAGTACTTCCCTTTCGGGCGAAGTCCTGACCGTCATGTTCCGCTTCAGGGATATTCCGGAGACGCTGACATTTAACAGAACAGGCACGTCGGCAAACTCGATGGAGTACATGTGGGGAGTGTCAATCGACGCGGACAACGACCCGGAGACCGGCGACGGCGGATTTGAGTACCTTCTTTCCGCCTATCACATCGTGCGGCCTCCGCAAGAAGGGGACAACACGGAGGCGCCGATTGAGGAAGTTGCGGAGGCCAGTGTTTGGGAAAAGCGACCCGGGGGAGGCATCAGGTCTCTTAGGGGTGCCAGCCTTGACGTATCGGCAGAGACGGACACGATGATTCTACGCGGCCGGATTCCTGGAATCACGGCGGACTCGCGCCTCTCGTTCCAGACGAACGAGTATCCTGGCGATTTCGATGAGGTCGGATGTCAGAAACCGCCAGTCTTACTCACATCCTCCAGCCAGTGCGATAGCGATGAAGCGGTTACGCCGGGGGAAAGCGTCAACGATGATGTCTCAGACGCCCTGGCCGCGCACATGGATGTAACGAAGATCAGCACCTCCCTTTCCGGCGAAACGCTGACGGTCGTGTTTCATTTCAGGGACGTTCCGGAGACACTGACATTCGATAGAACCGGCGTGCCCGAAAAAGTTGTCGAGTACAGTTGGGAGGTATCAATCGATGTGGACGACGACCAGGAAACAGGCTTTCAGGGGTTCGAATACATCCTGTCCTCCATATACGTTTTTCACCCCGGTTCCAGCGGCCGCGACCGAAGTGCGGCTATCACACCGGACGATCTTCAAACTAACATATGGGCTCTGAAGTCAGCGGGAGAGGCATTCCCCGATATCGAATTTCTCAAATGGGCGCGCATGGAAGTGTCGCCTGAAGAGAATACGATAACGCTTTCAGGAGCGATTCCCGGGATCACGGCGGATTCACTGCTTGGATTCGGTGTGTATGACTATCTCGGAGGTGCGGAGGAGGTTGGCTGCCTTTCTTCATATAGTTTGGGTCGGCCCACCCCCTTTCAGAGCTCTTCGGACGGGGCCGCAGCAGTTTCGGATCAGAATGTACTTGACGATGTATCACACGAACTGGTTGAGCACATCGATATCCGTGGTGTCACGACAATACTGGACGGGGAGACCTTGACCGCCACATTTCAACTCAGGGATGTTCCGGAGACGTTTACGTTTGACAGAACGGGGGTGCCGACGCATGCGCTGGAGTACAGTTGGGAGGTGTCGATAGACGTAGACAACGACCCGGAAACAGGCGCCGACGGGTTTGACTACATGCTGTCGGCCGGCTATTTCGTGCATCCCCTTTCCAGAGACAGCAATACGGTGGCACAGCTAACGCACCCGGGTTTCGTCGAGGTCAGCATTTGGGGGCTGGACCGGGAGGGGAACCGGGTGCTGGCAGAGGGCAGCATCGAGGTGTCTACTGAGGAAGACACGATAACGCTTTCGGGAGAGATCCCCGGGATCACGGCAGAATCACCACTCCGGTTCGAGGCGTATGACTACTTTGACGGTTCGGTAGAGATGAGCAACTCCGGTCCGTCGACTGCGAGCCGGGCCGCCGGCCCGTGTCTATCTGATGATGCCGCGATTACGCCGGGCCAACGGGTCATCGATGCGATCTCTGACACACTGCCTGCACATGTAGACATGATCGAAGTCACTACCACTCTGACTGGTGAAACGCTTGCCGTCGTATTTCAGCTCAGGGATCTTCCAGAGGCGCTGGAATTCAACCGCAAAGGCATCGGCGAAAATGTGTTGGAGTACAACTGGCAGGTGTCAGTGGACGTGGATAACAATCGCGAGACAGGCGGTTCTCTAGGAGACGAGTACACGCTATCAGCCATGCATTTTGTGCCGTCTTCGTCCAGCGGCGAGACCGTTCAGTTGCCTATCAGGCAGGGTGTGCAGGCCAACTCCTGGCAGATTGAAGCTGACGGCGCTGGCGTCTATCTCGGCAGCATAAGCATCGAGGTATCGCCTGAGGAAGACACGATAACTCTCATCGGAAATGTTCCCGGCATTACCTCACAGTCGCGGCTTTTATTCGATACCTATGATCATTTGAACGGTTCCGATCAGGTAGCCTGCCAGGCCTTGTCCGGATCGGATGACACCGAATGACCTTGCGAAGCATAGCAACCGCAGTCTTACCTCACCTGATCACACAAAGGCCCCCTCAACGTGGGGGCCTTCTTATGCGCGCACATCCTTTCCTGCTTACCGATGTCTAACTGGGACTCGCAGTCTCCTCGAACTGTGGCACTCTGGCACATAAACTCCAATAAAGAAGCCGTCTTCGCGGCCCTTCGTGGCAAAAAGGGGCGTTCTTTCTACCCCTTCGTGGACAGACCCCAGTCTGGCCCTGCGTATTTCAGTTCAGACAAACGTCAACGAGCCCTTTCCCCTAACCCCCTGCAGTCCCCCCCTCGCCAGAAAGTGACCAATTTCGGGAGGAAATCCAATCCCGCAACTCGTTGACACCCGCCTCCCTTCGGCATATACTGAACACACGTCCATACCCCTCATATGCATTGCAAATGGGAGACCGATCCGTGAAAGCACATCGGAATGCGCAACCGTTTTCTGCGACTCTTCCGACGAAGCAGTCTGATAATGCGGCCCACGCGGCGCCTGCCACTACAGTGACACGCAGTCCTCGTTTACCGGCCGCCGCCGTCCTGCTGGCCCTCGTCTGCCTCGCGCTCAGCGGCTGTGCCGCAAATTACGATGTTCTCAACCTGACCGTGCCGGCTACAGTCCAGGTCGAAGAGGTCACCTCAGACGCCGACCTCTGTGTCGACCACTTCATCACCCACGACCTCCCCCACAACACCACTACCGCCGACGGCATCATCCGCATGTACGAGGCCAACGGCGCCGGTGTTGCCATCAACGATCTCGATAACGACGGCGACCTCGATCTCGTTCTCGGCAACTACGACAACCCCAACTCCATCTTCTGGAACGAAGGCGGCCTCACCTTCCGCCACGAACAGATGCCGATCGGGCGCACGCGCGCCGTAGCCGCCGTCGACGTTGACGGCGATGGCTGGACCGACCTCGCGCTGACTCGCGTCGGCGGCGCAATCAATTTCTGGCGCAACCGCGGCGCCGAGCTGGCCGCGGACGCCCCCGGCCGCTTCGTCCAGGAGTTTGTCAACGGCCTTGCCAAGCCTGCCTACGCCATCGACTGGGCCGACCTGGACGCCGACGGCGACCTGGACGCTGTCACCGCCTCCTATGATATCGGCCTGCTCACCGAGCTCGGCAACGAGTACCGGCTCAAGGGCGAAGCCGGCGTCTACATCCACTGGAACGAGACCGATGGTTTTCGCGCCCAGCGGCTCACCAATGAGGCCCAGGCTCTGGCCATCGCCCTCTGGGACGAGGACGGCGACGGCCGCCCCGACCTGCTCGTCGGCAACGACTTCGCCCTGCCCGACCAGTTCTGGCGCAATAACGCCGACGGCTGGCAACTGGCATCTATCTTCCCCGAGACGACCCACAGCACCATGAGCTTCGACCTCGCCGACGTCGATAACTCCGGCCGCACCGCCCTCTTTGCCAGCGACATGAAGCCGCCCGATATGAACCCCGAAACCATGCGCGCATGGGCGCCTCTGATGGAAGCAGAACATCTCCCCTTGCCCGCCGGCGACCCCCAACGCATGGAAAATATGCTCCTGGTCGCCGACCAGGGCGGCACCTTCCAAAATCTCGGGCGCGATCGGCAACTCGACGCCACCGGCTGGACCTGGTCCGGCCTCTTCGGCGACCTCGATCAGGATGGCCAACTCGATCTCTATATCGTCAACGGCTTTGCCGAATCCACTACCTTCGCCCACATGGAAGATCATGAACTGGTCGAGCGCAATCAGGCCCTGCGCAACACCGGCGGCCACTTCGAACACATGCCGGACTGGGAACTGGGCAGCGAGCGCGGCGGACGCGGCGCAGCCCAGGGCGACCTCGACGGTGACGGCGACCTCGACATCGTCGTCAACAATCTGCGCGGCAATGCCCAGCTGTTCGAAAATCGCCTCTGCGGCGGCGCCTCACTCCAGGTCGAGCTGCGCCAGCCCGGCAGCGCCAACCCGGCGGCCATCGGCGCCACAGCCATACTCGAGACGCCCGCAGGACGCCTCCGCCGCGACGTGCGCGTAACGCGTGCCTACCTTTCAAGCGACCCGGGGCAGTTGCACTTCGGCTTCCCCGCCGAATCCCAACCCAGCCTCCTCCTCATCCGCTGGCCCGACGGACAATGGTCAACCGTGTCAGCGCCGGCCGCGGGGCAAAGGTTGACTATTTCCCGAACCGATAATTAATCAGGAAAAGAAGGTTGCCGTATGCACTCGCATTCCACGCGACCACTGCCCAACCCGATGGGGATAAACCGACAAACACAGCGAGAATGAACTGACATGCCAGAAGCCCGTGCCCGCGAAGAAGCAATCGAGAAGATTCGCCGCCTGCCCCAGCAGGTCGAAGAGTTGGTATCCGGGCTTTCGCCGCAAGACTTGACCGCCAAAACACTGCCCAATGAATGGACCGTGGCCCAAAACGTCCATCACATTGCAGATTCCCACATAAACAGCTATGTGCGCTGCAAACTGATGGCCACCGAAGAGAATCCAACCCTCAAACCCTACGACGAGGGCGCATGGGCCCTGCTCTCCGACGGCAGCAGCGCCGACCTGTCCGATTCCTTGACCCTGTTGAAAGCGCTCCACGCCCGCTGGGCTCGCTTCTGGGAGGATCTGCCCGACGACGCCTGGCAGCGCACCGGCCAGCACCCTGAGAGCGGTCCCGTCACCCTTGCCAGGCAGCTTGAACTGTACGTCGAACACGGCGAAGCCCACCTCGATCAAATCCGCCGCACATTGGCCGCACGGAAAGAAGAACCAGGTGCATAGGACACCCCGTAATCAGCTAGGAGCGGCCACAGGAATCGTGTTAGAATCTGCTCGGAACCGCCCGCTGCGCACAGGACCTTATCCGTCCTGTCAGAGCGAGAGGAGAAAACATGGTATCTGCAGACGCGCTGCATGATCTCCAACAGAAACAGATAGAGCAGAATATTGACCGCGCCGCGCCGGTCAATCCTCTCGCGCCCGACGAAGGACGCCGTGTCACCCTCGAAGAATACTGGGACAAATGGTACGAAAATCCCTACCCCGACATCGACGTCAGCTATGAATGGAACAACGGCATACTGGAGGCAAAATTCTTGGCCAACGCGCCGCAACTCGATCTCGGATTCTGGTTCCTTGCCCTTCTCCATCAGTATGTCAAAGCACACGACAACGCTAAACTGATCAATATGGAAACCGGCTTTGTCCTCACCATGGAGGACGCAGCCGAGCCGTCGGGGATTCGCAAAGCCGTGCGCAAACCGGACATCGGCATCATTCTCAATAGCAACCCGGTCTCTTGGGGACGCGTAGACCAGCGCTCCTTCGCGGGCGTTTGCGACGCCGTAGTCGAATTTCTATCCGACTCCACGCAGGTTGAGGTAGTGCGGGATACCGAGGAGAAAAAACTTGACTATGCCCTGGCAGGGGTGCAGGAGTACTACATACTCGACCCCACCGGTGAGCACATGCACTTCTACCGCCTCACCCCGGCAGGCCAATATGATGAGATTCAACCCGATGCCGGCGATGTGATCCGCTCACAACTGTTGCCCGGCTTCCAGTTTCGGCTCCCGCATCTCTATCAACTGCCGGAGTTGGAAGAACTCGCGTTGGACGAAGTGTATCGGGGATTCGTGCTTCTGAAATACCAGGCCGCTGTCGCTGCTGCCGCAGCCGAATCAACCGCCCGCCAGCACGCAGAACAACAAGCCGCAGCCGAAGCAGCAGCCCGCCAGCTCGCAGAGGAGAGACTGCAGGCGATGGCAGCCGAACTGGCCCGACTGCGCCGGCAGTCACCCTGAACGCAGCGTGCCCGCCAAGGATTCAATCGGCCCAGGGATATCACGCTGGCAGCCTGATAGAGAGCGCAGCAAGGAAAAGTCGCGTTTGAATCGCTATCTCGAATCCTGTACAATAGGCAGACCGCGAACGCTCGCGGTCATTCAGCCGTTTACGCAACCGCAAGCACTCCTTTCGAGCAGGAGCGCACTATACCCCATTCACTCGCAGCTTCAGATGTCTTTAGGGAGGAACCTAATGCAATTCAAACTATGGCAGAACCGTTTCGGCTTCAAAGCGTTGATTGTCCTGGCGTTCGCCGCCCTGCTTGTCTCCGCTTGCGCTCCCATCGCGCCGGCTGACGATGGTGGCATGGCGGCGATGGATGACGAGAAAGTAACCATCACCTGGGCCATGTGGGGAAGCCCCTCAGAGGTAGCCACCCACCAATCAGTGGCAGATGCCTTCATGGAAGAGAACTCGGATATCGCAATCGAGATCCTCGCCGAACCCTGGGGCGACTACTTCACCAAAATCCAGACCCTCTGGGCCAGCGGTGACTCTTCGGTCGTCCCCGATGTCCTGTTCCTCTCGCCCATCGTGAACTATGCCTCGCAGGGCGTGCTGGAAAATCTTGACCCCTGGATCGAGGCCAGCGGCTACAACACAGACGACTACTGGCCGTCTCTGCTCGAGTACGGCATGTACGAGGGCAGCGTCTACGGCTTCCCGCGCGACATCGGCCTCGAAGTGCTCTACTACAATATCGACATCTTCGACGAAGTCGGCGCCCCCTACCCGGATGATACCTGGACATGGGACGACCTGGCGGCCATTTCAGAACTACTGACCGATGTCGAAGACAGCGGCCGCGTCAACCGCTATGCCTTGGGCATGGAGGGCGGCAAGTGGATGATCTGGGTAATGCAGAATCGCGGCATGGCCCTCGATGACATGCGCAACCCCTCGCGCTGCGCGCTGGCCGATGAAGGAGCCGTCGAGGCCGTGCAGTTCTTCAAGGACATGCTCGACAACAACTACTTCATGCCTCCCGCCAATATGAGCCAGGCAGGTGGTGACGCCGCTGTCTTCCAGAGCGGTCAGGTAGCGATGATCATCCAGAACGCCAGCCGCGTTTCCGCCTTCAACGCCGCCGGCATGAACTACGATGTCTCGGTCATACCCATTCCCGCTGACGGCCAGCGTGCCTCCGCCGCCGGCGGCGCAGCTTGGGTCATGAGCGCGCTCAGTGACAACAAGGACGAGGCCTGGACATTCCTGAGTTGGCTCCAGAGCACCGACGGCGGCCAGCGCATCTACACCGCCTCCGGCGAGATCCTGCCGGCGCTGCAGTCCACCGCCAAATCCGATGCATTCCTCAACAGCGGGCAGCCGCCTGCCAACCGCCAGGCCTTCATCACTGAAGGCGAAAACGCGCGCATGGGCCGCATTGGCTACTTTGTCGAATGGAGCGAGATCAACGGATCCTTCGTCAGCCCCGGCCGCGATCAAATCCTCATCGGTGAGGTCTCTGTCCCGGACGGCTTGGCTGCCATCTGTGAGCAGGTGGACGCCTTCCTGGCCGATAACGGATTCCCCAAATAAGATGCTACGCTGAGGGGGCACTAGGGGACGGACGCGCAAGCGTCTTGTCCCCTTCGCCCTCTCTTTTCTTGGCCTGACTCCCTACCTCACGTGACCGCGCACACCGCTTCAGCTTCCCCACAACCCTCTGTGTCCCGCTGGCGCCGCTACCGGCCGGATCAGCAGTGGGAAGCCTATCTGTTCCTGCTGCCCAGCTTCGCCGGGTTCCTTATCTTCGTCGCCATCCCGGTCGTCGCCTCCCTCGCACTCAGTTTCTATAACTGGAATCTGCTCTCACCCCCGGAGTTCGCGGGCCTCGAGAACTACTCGCAGCTCCTCACCAATGACCGGGTCTTTCGCAAAGTCCTCTTCAACACCTTCTACTTCATCGTCACCATCGTCCCCCTTCAGCTCGCTTTCGGCCTGCTGCTCGCCGTTGCCCTCAACCAGGGCATGCGCGGGCTTGAAATCTACCGGCTGATCTATTTCATGCCGGTGGTGACGACAATCGTCGCCGCTGCGCTCGTCTTCCAGTGGTTCTTCAACCGCGATTTCGGCATCCTGGCTGCGGCCATCTGGGAACTGGCAGCTAAGACCGGCCTCCCCATCCGCCCCCCCGACTGGCTCAACGATCCCGACTGGGCCAAACCTGCCGTCGTTATCCTGACACTGTGGAAGAACACCGGCTTCACTATGGTTATCTACCTGGCCGCACTGCAGGGCGTGCCGGCTGAACTGTACGACGCCGCCAAAGTGGACGGCGCCAGCGGCTGGCAGCGTTTCCGCTTTGTAACCTTTCCCATGGTCAGTCCTACTACCTTCTTCCTTATGGTCATCCAGATGATCGGCGCCTTCCAGCTCTTCAGCGAGGCATTCGTGATGACCCAGGGCGGCCCCGCCCAGGCCACGCTCACTATCGTCTACTATATCTACCAGATGGCCTTTGAATTCCAACGCATGGGCAGAGGCGCGGCCGTCGCCTGGGTGCTGTTCATCTTCATCTTCATCTTTACCCTCGTGCAAACGCGCCTGCAACGACGCTGGGTGCACTACGAAGCCGGCGGGGAATCGTGACCACAACTACGCCTGCGTCTATGCGCCCCGAAGCCGCACCAGGCGCGACATTCAATAAGGGACACCTGTTGCTTCACGCCGCCTTGATCCTGGGCAGCGTCGGCATGCTGCTGCCCTTCGGCTGGATGCTCGCCACCTCGCTGAAGTCGCCGCCGCAGATCTTCACCTACCCCCCCTCCCTCGTCCCCAACCCTGTCGTCTGGCGGAACTACCTGGACACAGTGCAGGCGATGCCATTTGGGCGCTTCTATCTGAACAGCCTCTTCGTCGCCGTCAGCGTGACCACGCTCCAGATCCTGACCTCCTCGTTGGCCGCCTTCGCCTTCGGCCGCCTACGCTTCCGCGGCAGGGAAGCCCTCTTCCTCGTCTACCTGGCGACGCTCATGATCCCGTTCCACGTGACGATGATCCCCAATTTCATCCTCGTCCGCTACCTGCGCTGGTTCGACACCTTCTACGCGCTTATCGTCCCCACCGCCTTTTCCGTCTTCGCCGTCTTTCTGCTCCGTCAATATTTCCGCGGTATCCCCGTAGAAATGGATGAGGCCGCCCGTATGGACGGCGCCTCCTCTTTTCGCATCTGGGCGCAGGTCATCATGCCCCTGAGCGGGCCCGTCCTCGCCGCGCTCACAATCTTCGTCTTTCTCGGCTCCTGGAACGACTTCCTCTGGCCCCTCGTCGTCTCCAACTCCAACGCCACCCGCACCATTCCGGTCGGTCTCGCCACCTTCCGCGGCCAGTACAACACCGATTGGCACCTGCTCATGGCCGGCTCCGTCATCGCCCTGCTGCCCGTCCTCCTCGTCTACGTCTTCGCCCAGAAACGATTCGTCGAAGGAATCACCCTCTCCGGCATGGGCGGCCGCTAACACCCGGTTCCCCCTGCACCGCGGCCAAGCCCGCTCTTCACACGCCGCTCACCGCACCCTCTTCACCATCCGCGAAAGCAATTACGCAGCCACAACTGATCTGCGACCCTGAATGAGGCCAACGAAGGTGTGTACTCTTTCCTCGCTCCTCCATTCTCTCTTCTTGCATATGGGCGGTCGGGCCTTCGGCCCTCCCTTGTGCAGGGGCTGCGCCCCCGCAACGCCCCCCTACAAAAACATGCCTCACCTACCGTGTTTACTCTTCCCCAACATCGTGTCTGGCGAACGGAGTCTACCCCCCCTTGCTGTCTCATCCCCCTAACCCCTGCAGTTCCCCCGCAGTTCCCCTGCAGTTCCGCGCCCCCGCAAGGCCCCCCTCCAAAACCATGCCTCAGCGACCTGACGCCTTCAGTCCAACCGTGCGGCTTCAGTACCCTGGCGGCGGCCAACCGCATAGGCCATCAGGTAGCCTGCATGGCGGCGTGGACGAAGGGCAGGTCACTTCACGCACTGTATTTGGCCATGTAGCTACCTGCGAAAACATTCCCTTCAAGATTTGCCATCGAACAAATTTTCTGATTCAATGAAGCCATGACTGACCGGATCGGCCACATCGTCAACTCCAATTCACATATCGACTACGTCTGCCAGCTCGCCAGCCCCTTTGAACGCGAGCAGCGGCCCGCGCCCGACGCCTATGCCTTCGGCGCCTTCGTTGCCATTGACCTGCCCCAGCAGCCCGCCGCTGCTCCGGCCGCCGACGTCCCATGCTTGATCGGCGTCATCTACAATACGCTTCTCGTCAATCCCAGCTTTACCAACCTGGGCCCCCGCCTCACCTCCCAATCGGAGCAGGCCGTGTTCAGCCCGGACCTGATTGACGAGACCGCGATGCTCGTCGGTGTCCTGGCCCTCGGCTGGCAAGACAACCACGGCCCCCAGCAGGGCACCCCGCGCCTGGCCGCCGAAGTCAGTGCGGACGTCCGCACTCAGACTGACGAGGAAGTCCAGCAGTTCCACCGCGACGCCAGCGGCCGCTTGACGCTGCGCTACGCCGCCACCCTCCTAGCCCTCAACAATCAGCTGGTCCCCGCCCTCCTGCTGGAGATCATCGACCGCTTGGGCAGCCTCTTCCCCGAGGAACAGGCTATCCTGCAGGTCATGCGCGACAACGTAGCCTGGAAGTCCATAGTGCGCCCGGCCGGCTGAGCCCTGTCAATAGCTCTTGGTAATCAGTTTCTCGCTTTCGGCAATCGCGTTTGGGAGAAGTAAATGGCGTTACTAAAAACTGAAAACGAAAAACTAAGAACTGCCGTAGGCACCGTCAAAGGACCCGGAGAAACGCTCCACGAATACACTTTCATCGCGCCCGATTCTGAGCGGCAGCTGAAGCACGGTGAGTTCGTCTACTATACCGCCCCCGTCGACGGCAGCGAACGCCAGATCCTCGGCCGCATCACCGCCCGCGCCGCCGTCAAGCTCTTCCCCGACACATTCATGGCCGACCCCTCCGTGCCGCCCCAAACCGTCGCCGCCATGCTCGGCTACGAAAGCGATGCCACCGAACTCTTCGAGCTCACCGTCACCGTCCTCGGCTACTACAATGAGTATCTCCAAGACTTCACCAACCCGCGCGTGCCCCCCCAGGGCGGCGCGCCGATCTTCATCGCCGAGAACGAGATGCTCACCGAGCTACTCAGCCGCGGCCGCCAGGGCGAAGTCGGCAGCGCCCACATCGGCGACCTGCTCAGCCGCGACCCCGACGCCGTTCCCGTCGCCCTCGATGTGCGCGGCTTCACCAGCACCCACCTCGCCATCATCGCCAGCACCGGCAGCGGCAAAAGCTATCTCGCCGGCGTCCTGCTCGAAGAACTGCTGATGCCCTACAACCGAGCCGCCGTCCTGGTCATCGACCCCCACGGCGAGTACGATACCCTCCAGCAGACCCAAAATCAGCCAGTCTTCCGCGACGGCGACTACAGCCCGCAGGTCCGCATCTTCCGCCCGCACGACCTGCGCGTGCGCATCAGCAGCCTGACCCTGCCCGATCTGCGCTATCTGCTTACAAATCTTTCCGAGAAGATGCACTACCAACTGGGCCGCGCCTTCAGATACGCCCAACGTACCTGGGGCGAAGACAGATATACCTTGGAGCAGTTTTACATGGCAGTGCGCGAGGTAGGCGACGGCGCGCAGGGGGACGAAGAGACAACCGATGACGACCCCACCACCGGCGCCCTTATCTGGCGATTGGGCGCGGCACTCGGCGGCAGCGGCATCTTCCACGACTTTGAAAACATCGAACTGGACGAACTGTTCCAGCCGGGGATGTGTACGCTGGTCCAGTTGAATGAAGTCGAACAACGGCAGCAACAGGTGATCGTCGCCACCCTCCTGCGCCGCGTCTATCAGGCCCGCATCGACACCGAACAGGGCAAGCACCAACGGGGCGACCACAGCCATCTGCCCTTCCCCGTCTTCAGCCTGCTCGAAGAGGCCCACAACTTCGCGCCCGCCAACGCCGACGCTGTCAGCTCCGACGTGCTCAAGACCATCCTCAGCGAAGGACGCAAATTCGGCGTCGGCGTCGGCCTCATCTCCCAACGCCCCGGCCGCCTCGACAGCGACGTGCTCAGCCAGTGCATGACCCAATGCATCATGCGCATCACCAACCCCATCGACCAGAACCGCATCGCCGAATCAGTCGAAAGCGTCGGCCGCGACATGCTCAAAGAGCTGCCCGCCCTCAGCAAAGGCCAGGTCATCGTCAGCGGCGCCAGCGTCAACACGCCCCTCATGCTCCGCGTGCGCACCCGTCGCACCGAACACGGCGGCCAGGATGTCGACGCGCCGGACGAGTGGCGCAAATGGTTCGAGAACGAGCAGCCCGCCCTGGCCGCCGACAACGCTCTCCTCGTCGACAAGGAGCTTGAACGCGATGAGGACGGCATGCTGTGGGCCTGATTCCCCGCACCGCCCTCGTCTAGCCATCAGCCTCCAGCGGCCGCCCCCACAACAGCTTGCCGGCATAGCGATGCGTAATCAAGCCGTCCCCACCGTCAGCATTGCGCGTCGCAATTTCCGTAAATAGGGCATCAGCTTCTGCGGCCGCCCGCGGGTCCATCCTATCCCGCGAAAAACCGTTACGCGCATGAATGCTCTCCACCCACTCGCCAATCGGCTGCTGCCATTCGACCGTCTCCGTCTGGGCGCTGCCCATCTTCCGGAAAAGCCCCCGCTCCTCCAGCTCAGCCAAAATCCCCGCCGCGCTGTACGGCTCGAACTCCCTGTTCATCGAATAGCGCGCCAGCACCGGCCCCAGCTCTGTCCGCATCCAGTCCGGCCTCTCATGCGCTATCCCCACCGCAACGAACAATCCATCCGCCGCCAGCAGCCGCGCGAAACGCGGAAACACCACATCCCAATCGAACCAGTGCATACTGGCACCCGCGGTGATCAGGCAGTAAGGCGGATCAACAGCCGCCGTTTCAATAGGCCCTTCGATCCAGCGCAAATTCTGCTGATCTCCGCCCGGCAGCCCTCTGCCCTCCCGCAGAGCCGCCGCCGAAAAGTCCACCGCATCGACCCGCTCCACCACCCGCGCCAGCGGCCGCGCCACAAACCCGGTCCCGCAACCCGCGTCCAGAACCGCCCGCGGCCTGCGCTTCGCCGGCAGCAGATCAGCCAGCAGTTCAAACGTCGCCGCCGGATACTGCGGCCGGTACCGGTAGGCCCGCACCACACTCTCGTCCTGAAAAATACTGGAATACTCGAAGCCAAACTGGCCAGGCCGACCGCTCATCGCAGCACCTCCGGCTCACCCCACGATCGTGCCCGGTCCCCCCGCAGAAAGCTGCTGATAAACGCCGCCTGCGGATGTTGCACCTCCCATGCCTTCCGCTCAGCCAGTTCCCTGTCATACTCCACCGCCCTGTGCCCCACCCTGTACCCATTCCCATCCGCCTCCAGCACCGCATAGGTGGCGCGCAAGCTGGGAATGAGCGGATTTCCGACACTGCCCGGATTGACCACATGCACTCCGTTCAGATGAAAATTCTGCGGCCAGTGCGTATGTCCCACACACACAAGATCCGCCTCGCAGCCCTTTACCCGTTCGCGCATCTCCCCGTCGCTGTACCAGGGCACAAATCCATCACCGTCGTCCCTCCCCGGCGACGCATGCACCAGCAGTACGCGGCTGCCATTCGGCAACGTCAGCCTTTCCTCCAGCGGGAGCCCCAACATAAAGGGCAGATGACCCCCGGCGGCCATCGCCCCCGCGGTCCACGAAAATGACTCCAGAATCCCTATACATGCGCGCAGCAACGAAAGGTCCGTCACTTCCTCCACCGGTGTCGCCAGCGGTCTCGCGCCCGTGGTCAGATAGCGCTCCGAATTGCCCCGCACGTACCGCGCGTTCTTCAACGCTCCCAGCCGCTCCATCACCTCCAAAGGCTGCGCGCCCGCCGCCGCCAGGTCCCCCAGAATCCAGTACTCGTCGACGGCTTCCTGCTCGTTAGATGTAATATCGGCAAGCACCGCGTCCAAAGCCACGCAGTTTCCGTGAATGTCTGACAGAATCGCTATCCGCATGATAAGAGAGGGTCTCCAGGCTGTTTTCCCGACCAGGGCATGGCCGCCGTCCGGCCCGCATGCGTCCGCTACCACTTTGAACTGAACGCAACGCCTTCGTCCCGGCGGGCCGGTGGGAAAGAATATGTTAGAATTATGGCAACCGCACAACTTTCCATTCTAGCACATCAACGGAGCATGGGCTCCCCAGCGCAGCAAGGATAACGGCAAGAGATGGCCGCGTCGACCCGTCGCCAGCGTACAAATGGCGCTGCTAAGATCACCGCATCGGAAACTGTGGAGCGCCATGCTGCCACTGTAGAAGCCACTGCGGACGCATCTGCCGCCGACCTTGCCCGCCAGATCCGGCTGGCCGCATCCCGCATTCGCCCTCACATCGTCGAAACACCGCTGCTCCCGTCCCCCGCCCTGTCCGAACGCACCGGCGCCCACGTCTTCCTCAAACTGGAAAACCGCCAGCACACCGGCTCCTTCAAGCTGCGCGGCGCAACCAACAAGCTGCTAAGCCGCACCGCGGAGGAGCGCGCACGCGGCGTCGTCACCGCCTCCACCGGCAACCACGCCTTAGCCGTGGCCCGCGCCGCCGCCCAACTCGAAATCACCGCTACCATCTACCTGCCGGAAGATGCCTCCCCCCGTAAAATAGAAAAACTGAAGGCCTTTCCGGTTGCGCTCCGCCGCGTGCCCGGCGACGCCCTCAACGCCGAGATCAGCGCCAGAGAAGCCGCCGCGCAAAGCGGCCAGCTCTTCATATCACCCTACAACGACCCGCACATCATCGCCGGTCAGGGCACAATCGCCGTCGAGCTGCTACACCAGCAGCCCGAACTGGACGCCGTCTTCGTCACCGTCGGCGGCGGCGGGCTCATGGGCGGCGTCGCAAGCTATCTCAAAGCATCCGGCCCCACCGTGCAGACCATCGGCTGCCAGCCCGAAAACTCGGCCGTCATGCTCGCCTCCGTGCGCGCCGGCCGCATCGTCGAAACCGAGAGCCTGCCGACCCTCTCCGACGGCAGCGCCGGCGGCATCGAAGCGCAAACCGTCACCTTCGACCTCTGCCGCGACCATGTCGACCACTGGCTGACCGTCAGCGAGGACGAGATCGCTGCCGCCATGCGCCTCATCTACCATGAAATCGGCGAATGTATCGAAGGAGCCGCCGGCGTAGCCGTAGCTAGCCTGCTGAAGATGGGAAACCGCGTCGCCGGAAAACGCCTGGCCGTCGTCATCTGCGGCGGCAACGTGGATACAGATACCTGGCAACAGGTGCTGGAACAAAGAAAACTGGGTGAGTAAAGAAGAAATCGTGAGGATAAATCGAGGAGCTACGCTATGCCGAACCCCTTTCGTCTCGGCTTCCTAAGCCATCTGCGCGGCCGCGCCGACGCTGATCAGGCCTACCAGGAAAGCCTAGAGATCTTTGACGCCGCCGACCGGCTTGGCTTTGACGCAATCTGGGTGGCCCAGCATCACTTCAAAGATCTGGGCGGTATGCTGCCCTCCCCGTTCCCGTTTCTGGCCGCGGTCGCCGCACGCACGAAGCGCCTGCGCCTGGGCACCTCGATCATCGTCCTGCCCTTTGAACATCCTCTGCGCGTCGCCGAAGACGCCGCCGTCGTCGATACCCTCAGCCACGGGCGCCTCGAGCTGGGCGTCGGCAGCGGCAGCGACGCCGACGAATTCGAAGCCTTCGATATCGACATCAACAGCCGCCACCAGCGCACCACCGACGCCCTCATCACCCTCAAAAAAGCCTTGGCCGGCGAAACCCTCGGAACGGACGGCCAGCGCCTGCGGCCCCCCGCACCCACCCTGGGCGACCGCCTCTGGCTCAGCGCGCTCAGCATCCGCGGCGCGCAGTACGCAGCTGACAGCGGCGCCGGCCTCCTCCTCAGCCGCTTTGTCGGCAGCGAAGAACAGGCGGCCGGCCAGGAGCAAGAACCCGTGGCCGTCGCCTTCCGCGAAGCCTGGGGCGACCGCCCTTTGCCGCCCCGCATCGGCCTCTCGCGCGGCATCTACCTCGGCAGCAGCCAGCAGGCCGCCCTGGACGAAATCGAAAAATACGCCATGGGAGGAATCCCGCCCGACCTGTCCCCGGAGAGCTACTGCCAGCGCGTCCACATCACCTACGGCGCACCCGAAGAAGTCGCCGCCCGCCTCGCCGCCGACCGCGTCCTCCCCTATACCACCGACCTCATCCTCCAATTCGACCCCATCCACCCACCCCTTGCGAGAATCCTCGAGATGCTTGAACAAGTCGCAACCCAAGTCGCCCCCGCCCTCGGCTGGCAGCCAACGAACCGATAGGGCCCACTGACTTCCGCCAAAGACCGCCAAAACAAAAAAAACAGGACGCCACCAGGCAAAGTCGAACCGCTCCTCACCCAACACTCCTGTCCCAAAACCATATTCCGCGGCAACCAAAAAAAGCCGTCCCCCGCGCCCCTCCGCGTCCTCCGCGGACGAAAAAGGTGTTAAAGGTCTTCTTAGCGGCCCTTCGTGGACAAAGAAGCGTTAAAGGTTTTCTTCGTGGTCCTTAGCGGCCCTTCGTGGAAAAAGAGGGTGTTAAAGGTTTTCTTCGTGGTCCTTGGCGGCCCTTCGTGGAAAAAGAGGTGTTAAAAGTTTTTTTCGTGGTCCTTCGTGGTCCTTAGCGGCCCTTCGTGGAAAAAAGAGGGTGTTAGGTTTTTCTTCGTGGTCCTTCGTGGTCCTTAGCGGCCCTTCGTGGACAAAAAAGGTGTTAAAGGTGTCCTTCGTGGAAAAAGTCGTTTCCCCTTCTCCTCCTACCCCAACCACCGCTTACGCCGCTTATAATGCTTCACATCCCGGTAACTCTTGCGCCCGCCCACCTGCGTCAGCCCCAAATAAAACTCCTTGATATCCGCATTCTCCGCCAACTGCTCCGCCGGCCCATCCAACACAATCCGCCCAGTCTCCATCACATAAGCATGCGCCGCCGACCGCAGCGCAACATTCGCATTCTGCTCCACCAGCAGCATCGACACACCGGACTCAGCATTGATCCGCCGGATAACCTCAAAGATCGACTGCACCAGCAGCGGTGCCAGCCCCAGGCTCGGCTCGTCCATCAGCATCAACTTCGGCTTCGCCATCAGCGCCCGCCCAATCACCACCATCTGCTGTTCACCGCCCGACAAATAACCGGCCGTGCGTCCGCGGAACTCCGCCAGTCGCGGGAAATAGCCGTACACCTCGTCCAGGTCCTTCCGCAGGGCCGCGTCGCTCGTCTTGCGGAAAATCGCGCCCGTGCGCAGATTCTCCTCGACCGTCAAGTGCTCAAACAACCGCCTCCCCTCCAGCAGCTGCACGATCCCCATCTGCACAATTTCGTCCGGCGACTTCCTGTCGATCCGTTCGCCGTCCCATTCGATGCTCCCGCGCGTAACCTCACCCTGCTGCGTCCGCAACAGGCCGGAAATCGCCTTAAGCGTCGTCGACTTGCCCGCTCCGTTTGCGCCCAGCAGCGAAATGATACGGTTGTCCGGTACAGTCAGCGAGATGCCCCGCAGCACCAGAATCACATCACTATAGACGACTTCGATATTGTTGATCTGCAGCATCTGGAATCCAGCGAAAAGTGGCCAGAGGGGCGCTCTGTATGCTCTCCCCTGGCCACTATCCACTAACCACTATCCACTCTAACTACTCTGACCCCGGCCGCGTATCCGGCAGAGTCACGAAGTCCTGCACCACGACGAAATCGACACTGCCGTCCTCCATCATCTGCGCTTGGCGGATCTGCGCCTTGCTCGGCGCCCGGTTGCTGCCATCGGCATTCATCTCAAACACGCCTGCGGCACTGATCGTCCCCATCTGCTGCATCGCCTTCAGGAATTCGGCGCCCGTTAACCCATCAAAGCCGACATTGTTCATGGCGACAGTCAGAACGTCCGCTATCCCGAATATGGCGCTGTAGGTGAGCAGATAGGTGAATGCCTTATCCGTGTCAGGATACCCTTTGGCGTTAAACGTCTCCAGCGCCCGCTGTACGCCCGGCGCATCGCTGTCAGTCCACCACAGATAGGGAAAGACCCCGTAGTAGCCGGCGGCAAGAGGCGCATTCGCTCCCAGGATGTTCAATACATCGCGATTCATGCCCCAATTCACACTGCCCACCACCACCTGGTCATAGAATCCGAGCGCGTGCAGCGTGCCAATCACCTGCGTGATGCTGAACGAAATCGCCTGCATGTAGATCACATTCGCGCCATTGACCAACAGATTCTGAAGCTGACCGGTCACGTCCGCCGACGGGTCAATCGGCTGCTGCTCCAGCGGCAGCACCGTGATCCCCAATGATTCGGCGAAGGCCAGCGCTTCCGGTGTGGTCGCGCCCGCGCCGAAGGCGTTGGCCCAACCAATTACCCCCACCGTAATATCATCGCCCGCGCCTTCCGGCTTGATGTCGGCCCAGTTGTCATGCACGAACTGCAGGAAGCCGGCGAACTGGTCCGAGTAAATCGGCACCATGCCGACCGTGTAGCCGTTGGGAGGGTCGTAAAGCGCCTGCGTATGGACCCCGGTGGCAATATTGACGATCTCGTCTTCAACCACCCGGTCCTTCAGCGCAATCGCCGCCGCACTGTTGCTCGTCGTGATAAACAGAGGCTTGGGTGTCTCCGTTCGATACTGCTCGTACACCTGCACCTCCTGTTCAAGCACGTACTGCGTGTCCTCCAGCCGTAGTGTCAACATCACGCCGCAGACACCGCCTTCCGCGTTAATCTGCTCAATCGCGTCCTGCGTGCCGCCGATGAAGCCCGTTCCCATCAGCGTGGCCAGCGGGCCGGTCAGCCCCGCCTGCTGGTAAATGGTGAGGGTCTCACCCTCGTAGCTGTTTTCGCATACAATCTCCATCGGCGCCTCTGGTGCCGCCGCCGACTCAGCCTGCGTCGCCGGCGACGCTTCCTCCTCTGCCGCCATCGGCGCCTCTGCCGGCACCGGTGAACAGGCAGCCGCAAGCAACGCAAATACCAGGATGCATGAGATCACCAAGGTCTTCTTCATTGTAGACGCTCCTTTGTAATAGATTCTTTCCGACAGTAAATTCGTAACTACGCAGCCATCGTCAACTTGCGACCATGCAGACCAATCGGACTCCAGGATCCAAAGTGGTTCCATTCCGCCGTCCACTATGCCCGCCTGCGGGCGCCGCCAAGCCCAGTACTTCTATATGGGCGGTCGGGCCTTCGGCCCTCCCTTGTGCAGGGGCTGCGCCCCCGCAACGCCCCCCTCCAAAACCACGCCTCACCGACAGTGCGCCTTCATTTCAGCGTGTCGCCTGGCGAGCAAAGCGGCGGCTGTCAAACAGTTAAGTCATCAAAAGCCTGCACTATGCCGCGGATGACCGGCTCGTCATCAAGTGTGGCCCAGTAGTTACGTTTACGCAAATCCTACCTGGCCGCCGGCCTTGTATCCGGCAGGGCCGTAAAATCCTGAACGACTACGAAGTCGATATTCCCGTCCGCCATCATCTGCGCCTGGCGAATCTGTGCCCGGTTGGGCGCGCGATTATTGCCCTCAACATTCATTTCAAATACCCCGGCCGCGCTTATCGTCCCCATCTGCTGCATCGCCTTGAGGAATTCGGCCCCGTTCAGCCCGTCGAATCCAACATTGTTCATCGCAACCGTCAGAATGTCGGCGATCCCAAATATAGCGCTGTAGGTCAGCAGATAAGTGAATGCCTTGTCCGAATCGGGATATTCCTTGGCCGTGAATGTCTCCAAAGCCTGCTGTACGCCCGGCGCATCCGTATCAGACCACCACAAATAAGGGAAGACCCCGTAGTAGCCCGCGGCCAGCGCGGCATTCTCGCCCAGGATATTCAGCACGTCGCGGTTCATCCCCAGTTGACGCTGCCCACCACCACCCGATCGTAAAAGCCGAGCGCGTGCAGCGTACCAATAACCTGCGTGATGCTGAACGAGAGCGACTGCATGTAGATGACATTCGCGCCATTGACCAGCAAGTTCTGCAGCTGACCGGTCACGTCCGTCGCCGGGTCGATCGGCTGTGCCTCCAGCGGCAGCACCGTGATACCCAGCGAGTCCGCAAAAGCCAGCGCCTCCGGTGTGGTCGCGCCCGCGCCAAAGGCATTCGCCCAACCAACTACACCCACCGTAATATCATCGCCTGCGCCTTCGGGTCTGATGTCGGCCCAGTTGTCATGCACGAACTGCAGGAAGCCGGCGAACTGATCGGAATAAATCGGCACCGTGCCTACCGTAAACCCATCGCTCGGGTTGTAGAGGCCCATCGCGTTCACGCCGGAGGCCAGATTGACGATGCCGTCCTCCACCACCCGGTCCTTCAACGCGATCGTGGCCGCGCTGCTGTAGGTCAGCACGAATACCGGTTTGGGCGTCTCCGCGCGGAACTGTTCATAGACGCCAACCTCCTGTTCGAGCGCGTACTGCGTGTCCTCGACCCGCATCTCCAACATGACCCCGCAGACGCCCCCCTGCGCATTAATCTGTTCCACCGCGTCCCTCGTGCCGCTGACCGAGCCGCTCCCCATTAACGTGGACAGAGGGCCGGTCAGGCCCGCCTGCTGATAGATCGTCAGGCTGGCGCCATCGTAGTTGTTTTCACAGGCGATACCCATCGGTACGTCTCGCACGGCCGCTGGCTCTTCCGCGCGCGGCGCCGCCGACTCCTCGATCGCTATCGGCGCGCAAGCGGCCGTCAGCAGCGCAAAGAGCAGCAAGAGTGTAACCAGCAACGGGCGCCCCGTCGTTATCGAAACCGCTTTCCCCATTGTCGATTCACCCCCAATCCTCATGTTTCCCCCCTCGCGTAAACGAAAAGACGCGACAGTGACGCCTATTGCCTTGCCTTCCTCGCAACATCATCGCCCGCGTCAACGCGCAAATGGACGCAGCCGCCACCCTGCTCGCAGAAGCTGCCACCGGTGCGCCAGTCCCCGCGGCTCATAGATCAAGAACAGCATCAGCGCCACCCCGAAAAAGATCGGGCGGAACGACGTCAGCAGTTGCCCGGACAGCTCCGGAAAGACCCCCGCCAGCATCCCGCCCAGCAAGTTGGAGAAATCCTCCAACAACACGATGAAGGCGACGCCCAGAAACGGGCCCAGATTCGTGCCGAGGCCGCCAATCACCAGCATCCCCAGAAAGATAATCGACTCGTTCAGGCTGTAACCGAACTCAGTGCCAACCCCGCGCTGGCTGTGCGCCTTAATCGCGCCCGCCAGGCCCGCCAGCATCGCCGCGATGAAAAAGGCCCGCAGCTTATACGTGAAAAGATTGACGCCCAGCAGCTCCGCCGCCAAATCGTTGTCCCGCACGCTCACGAAGGCCCGCCCCAACCGCGTGCGCGAAATGTTGAACAGCAGAACAGTCGTAACTAACAGAACGACCAGCGAGATATAGTAGAAATTGCTGACCTCGCCGAAGTTCACCCCGCCCAGCTGTGGCAGCGGCACTTCGATCGCTCCGTCTGTGCCGCCAAGATACTCTTTAAAAGTGTGGCGGCTCAGCCACGGAATGATGAACTGGGCCGCCAGCGTTGCGAAGGCTAGGTAAAAGCCCTTCACCCGCAGACTCGTCAGGCCGAAGATCAGGCCAATCGCGCCGGCAGCAAGCGCAGCCAGCGGCAACGCGATGAAAAAAGAGAAACCCGCGTGAATAACCAGCAGCGCCGACGCATAGCCGCCCACCAGCATAAAGGCCGCCTGGCTCAGCGAAATCTGGCCGGTATAGCCGGTCAGGATGTTCAGACCCTGCACCGCAATGACCGTATACGCGATCTGATTGGCGGTGCTGATCAGGTAGGCATCGCCCCACAGCGGCAGCGTGAATGCCGCCAGCAGGCTGATTCCGAGCAGCCAGTAGTGCCAGGGCCGGCGCAACAGCGCCATATCCTGTTCATACGTGCGGTCAAAGTCCCCCGCCGGCCGTAAGATAGCCACCGCCTACACCCTCTCGATTCTCTTCTGCCCGAACAGCCCTTCAGGGCGAATCAGTAGTACTACCAGCAACAACAGGTAGGGCGCAATTTCGGAAGAGTTCCGCACTTCAATCAACCGTGAAGCCTGCACCAGCGCCTGCACCAGCCCAATCGCGAACCCCCCCAACAGCGCGCCCCCCAGTGACTCCAACCCGCCCAGCAGAATCGCCGGAAACGCGATCAGGGCCACCGTCGATAAATTCAAACTCACACCGCTGACCGTCGCCAGCAGGACGCCGCCCAGTGTAGCGATCACCCCGGCGATGCCCCACGAAAGACCGAAAACCCGTCTGACTTTGATGCCGACCGCGCGCGCCACCTCGTGGTCCTCTGCCGTCGCCCGCATCGCCAGTCCTGTCTTCGTGCTGTTGAAAAACCAGATGAACAGAGCGGCCGCCAGCGTCGCCGCCGCAAACGTTGCCACCAGCGTATATTTCAGACGAATGGCATCGCCGAACGCGCCCGGAAAAGGAATAACCAACACGTCGCTCGGCGAAAATGGCGCCGGGAAGTTGCTCTTCAACTCCACCCCGAAAAGAATCGCCGTCACCCCTTCAATCAGCTGCGCCAGTCCCAGCGTCATCAGCATGATCGCCAGCAAAGGCTGTCCCGTCATCGGCCGCAGCGCAAAGCGTTCGATCAGCAACCCAATTCCCATCGAGACGATCAGCGCCGCGATCAGCGCCGCCCACAACGGCAGGTCGATCACCGCGCCGCCCGCCTCCGCCCCGCCGCCTGTAAACCACCACGTCAAAAACGCGCCGAACATCACCAGATGCCCGTGCGCAAAATTGAACACCTCCGACGACTTGTAGATCAGAACGATACCCAGGGCGATCAATCCAATCGTCCCGCCGTTGAGAAGTCCTGTCACAAACTGTTGCGGTACCAGCGGCCAATTCATCGTACTACCTGGCAATGAATGAAAAGTAAGCGCCCCGCAAGCTCGCAGCTCTGTACCGATATATCGAGCGATTCCTGCAGTACAAAAACTCCCGATAAGACCAATGGAATGTCAACTGATCCCCCTCCAAACAGGCCGTCGTCGCCTAGCTCTGACGGCGCGCAGTGAAAACTGACCACTGACCACCGATCACTGACCACCGCTGTTCACAATTCGCAGATCCGTCTCAATCACGCCCTCGCTGCCGTCCTGATACCGCACAGTCGTCTGCACGTGAATCCACTCCGTCCCCGCGTACATCGTCTCGATCATCTCAGCATAGCGCTCGTAAAGCACATCGCGGCGCAACTTCCGCGAGCGCGTCATCTCAGACTCGTCCGCGTCAAACTCCTTGTGCATCAGCACAAATCGCCGCACCCTGCTCGTCGGCGGCATCTCTGCATTCACCTCCACCACCGCCTGCCGGATCAGTTCGCACACCTCCGCCTTCTGAGCTAGGTCCGCAAACGTGGTGAAAACAATCCCCTGCCTTTCCGCCCAGCTGCTCACATTCTCAAAGTTGATAATGATCAAGGCGGTGACGTACTCCTGCGCCGGCCCGCCCACAGCCATCACGTCCAGAATGTGGGGGCTGAACTTGAGCCGCCCCTCAATGAACTGCGGCGCGTAGCGCTCACCATTGGCCAGCGTGATCATATCCGCCATCCGGTCCAGATAGATCAGGTGGCCGTCTTCGTCGATGTGGCCCGCGTCCCCCGTGCGAAACCAGCGCTGCCCATCCTCTTCAACGATCGCTTCGGCCGTTGCCTCGTCGTTGTTGTAATAGCCCTGGAACACGGTCGGACCGCCAATCTGGATCTCTCCATCCTCAGCCGTGCGTACGGAAACCCCGCCTCCAGGCCGCCCAACGCTGGCAAACTTGATATCATTATCCCAGTGAATTGTACCACTTCCGGTCACTTCAGTTAATCCATATATCTGTTTCAGGTTGATGCCCAGCGCGTGAAAAAAGCGCATCGCATCCGGGCTCAGCGCGCCGCCCGCCGTATACGCGGCCCGTAGCTTCGTGAATCCCAGTTTATCGCGCAGCGGATGGAAAAGACACCAGTCGCCGATCTGATACGCGAGCCGCAACCCGGGCGATGCCGTCTCGCCCACCAGCTTCCGGTCCGCCAACCGCAGGCCCACAGGTAGAAAAATCTCGTACAGCTTGCGATTGATCCACGACGACTCCGCCATCCGCACCTGGATCGTTCCCAGCAGCGCGTCCCACAGCCGCGAATTGTAAAGTACCCGCTGCGGCGCAATCTCGCGCACATTCTCGCGCACCGTCTCCGGGCTCTCGGGAAAGTTCAATACCATGCCATGCACGCAATGCGGCGCAACGCCCCACGCGTGCTCAGCGATCCAGCCCAGCGGCAGCAGGCTCACATGGTTGTCGCTGTCGTATAGCGGTTCCACCTGCGTAAAGGCCTCGGTCGAGCGGAGTATGTTCTCGTGGCTGAGCAGCGCGCCTTTGGGGCGGCCCGTCGTGCCCGATGTGTAGCTGAGAATCGCCAGGTCATCGCCGCGCCCCTGCGCCGCCTCCTCTTCGAATCGTGACGGCTCCCGAACGGCCAGTTCCCCGCCCAGCCGGCAAACCTCTTCGTATGCCGTGAGCCAGGGATCGTCGTACTCCCACAGCCCCCGTTCATCCCAGTAGACAACCCGCTCGACCTTGGGAATGCGGTCCCGCACCGCCAGCACCTTGTCCACCTGCTCCTGGTCCTGCGCCAGCACGAAGCGGGCGTCACTGTGGTCGATAATATAAGCGGCCTCCTCAGCAGTGGCGTCGGTAAACAACCCCACCTGCACGCCCCCCACCGCCTGCAACCCCAGATAGGCCCACAGATACTGCCGGTCATTGTCGCCAATCGTCGCAACATGATCACCGCGCGCCAGGCCCAGCGCCCGCAGACCCAGGCCAAACTGCTGCACCTGCTCGTAGGATTCCTGCCAGCTGAACTCCCGCCAGATGCCAAACTCCTTGTGGCGCAGCGCGACCTCCCCGGCGCCGCGGGATCTGACCTGTCTCAAGAAATGTTGGGGAACCGTCGCAGGGCCGTTCGTCTCAGTCATTCAACTAGCCTGTCCCAAATAAGCGCGTATGACCTCCGGATCGCGCCTGATCTCCTCCGGCCCGCCGTCCGCGATCTTATTGCCGAAATCCAGGACGACGATCCGGTCCGCAATATCCATCACCAGCGTCATATCATGTTCGACCAGGATAATAGTCACACCGCGGCGTTCATGAATATCGAGGATAAAGCGCGCCATATCCTCCTTCTCCTCGGCATTCATGCCCGCCATCGGTTCATCCAACAGCAGCAGCTTCGGCTCCAGCGCCAGCGCACGACCCAACTCCACCCGCTTGCGCAGGCCGTAAGGCAGCGCGCCCACCATCGTTTTGCGGATATGCGCGATCTCCAGAAAGTCGATCAGCTCCTCGACCACCGCCCGGTGGCGCGCCTCCTCCTTGCGCGCAAAGCCCCAAAACAGCGCGCTGGCCAGCATATTCTGGCGCATGTGTATATGCCGCGCCGCCATCATATTGTCGAGCGCGCTCAGGTACGTATAGAGGCCAATGTTCTGGAAAGTGCGGGCGATACCCAGTTGCGCCACCCTTCTGGCGCCCGTCAGGTCATGTTCGCCCTCGAAGAGCAGCTTCCCCTGCTGCGGGCGGTAGAAGCCGCTGATGCAGTTGAGCATCGAAGTCTTACCCGCGCCATTGGGGCCGATAATGGCGCGTATCTCTCCCGCATGTACGTCAAACGCAACCTGGTCCAGCACCGTCGTGCCGCCAAAGGAGAGTGTCACATCCTCCACTTGCAAGATGGGCTTTGGGGTCATTCCAAGCTATTCTACCTTTTCAACCTGGCACTTCAATTGTAACGCAAAATCGCTTGGCAATACTTCGACAAAATACGTGCCTCGTGCAATCTCGTTTGCGAGGATGCCATTGTCGCCGGACAGATTGCTAAGACGTGCCCAATAACAGGACTCCAATGGACCTGAACCAGCTTGTCCGCGGTATAGACCAGGCCCGATGTCCCGTCCAACCAAATATGTCCCCGTCGGGACGACAGTTAAGTATTCGGACCTAGCAGATACGTTTTCAATTGGGTGGATCTCACATTGTGTCTCAAAAGCTATGTCGCTCGACAGCACCTCGACGTAATACAGTCCTTGGGCAATTTCGTTGGCAAGGATATTGTCGGTGCCTGATAAGTTACTGAGGCGTGCCCAATAACACGAATCCAATGAGTCTGTACCAGCTTGCCCGACATAAATGCCTGCCTGAATTTCGATACCTACGCGATGAGTTCCTGGCCCTACTGATACTTTCACCGTGGAAGATTGTGACTGTTCAACGTCGGAAGCGGGACCCACAACCTGCACGTTCGCTGCATTTACAGGGGTCACCAACGGACCATAGACCCATCCGGTAACACCACTGCTTACAGTGATCTGCCACCAATCACCGGCAGAATTCTTGCCGACAATGGGAAACCGTTGTCCGGCCTCAGCCGTGGCCACAATTCCATAGTTTGTACCCGGGCCTTCCCGTACGTTGATGAGGCTATTGACCTCGATCATTGGCCTGGGCGCCGGCGTGGCTGAAGGAAGTACGGGCGTAGACGGATTGGCCTCCTGTGTCGTTGAAGCCCAGGAATCCTCACACGTAAACATCTCCTGATCTAGGCGAAACTGGACTAGACCTTCCCAGTCTATCCACACCCTATTGCTAGCTTTGCCCACAGCGCGCTCGTCGTGAGGAAATACTTCAACCCAAATGCTTCCGTCGGCATCTGGCTCGGTCATCATAAATCTTACATAGTCCCCCGGTTCAATATCCCCCGAGACATTCGGATCGTCCGAATAGATTAGACTCGGAACTTGACCCCAACGCATCAACAAGTTTGCCCTTAGCCGATCACAGATTACAAAATCAAGCAGAGCATCCTCCACCGTCGGTGTCGCTGATGTTGAAGGTACGGATGTGGGTGGTGGATCCTGTGGCCTGGTAGGCTGTGCCTGGGCCTGCGTGTCTGACTGGCCTGTAGTTTCAGTAACTGTCGAGCCTGCCGGCGTGGCTGTAAAGGTCGGCACCGGCGTACTGGTGGACTGGACAGATGCCGCAGAATCATCAAAGTCGTTCGGAAGACGGGATATAATCACAGTGAGGACAATTACGAGGCCAACTATAATCAGTGCTCCCAGCCCCAGCTTCTTCAAGCATCCACTCTTCTTCTTTGGCGGCTCAACTTCAGACATTTCCGGTGGCTGGCGAGATTGACCCTCTGCTTCACCCGCCTCCCTGGTTTCCGTGTGCGCTTGTTCTGAATCGAAGCTATGCCCACACTGCAAGCATACTCCGCTCTCTTCTGGCGAAAATTGTTGGCAACTTGGGCACTGCTTGAAAAGTGGTCTTTCGCTCATGATATCCTCTTTCGACAGTGCATACGAAACCAACCCATGTATCGCGAGGAAATGTAAAATGCCGGCGTTTCAACACCGACAGGAATAGCAGAATTCACCGCCATTCAACCCACAAACTCCTCCACCACAACCGCCACACCGTCCTCCTCATTGCTGACCGTCACCCGGTCCGCCACTGCAATGACCTCCGGCACAGCGTTCGCCATCGCCACCCCTAGCCCCGCCTCGGCCACCATCTCCACATCGTTGACGTCATCGCCGAACGAGATAACCTCCTCCATCGCCAGTCCCCAACGGTCGAGCAGCCACCGCAGCGCCGCCGCCTTCGACGCGCCATAGGGAATCACCTGCACCAGGTCATACTTGGGCGATATCAGCGCCCGCGAAGTCGCAGGCAGCTCGCGCAACAACGTTTCGGACGGCTTGACGCTCGTGACTTGCCCGTTGTCCGACCGCGATTGCCCCGCATCCAAATCCTCCAGCGACGTCAGAATCTTGGCGGCAGGGCGATCCGTGTGCGCCAGCACATCGCTGACCAGGTGTGCGCCCGGCCATTCCACCTCGCGGTTGATGAACAGCTCATCGGCAATCTCGACCCCCAATCGGCAATCGGGCGCCGTCGACTGGATCATGGCAACAATCCGTCTCGCATCCTCAACCGGGATCGCCGTCTGAAACAGGACGTTGCCCTGCCGTTCGATCCAGGCGCCGTTGTAGCAAATCCAATGGAAATCATGGAGGAAAGAGGGGATGATCCGGGTCGAACGCGGCGGGCGCCCCGTCGCGACTACAATCCGCCGCCCGCTCGCCTGCCATGCCTCCAGCGCGGCCACAGTGCGCGGCGTAACCGTCTTGTCATCTGCCAGAAGCGTCTCATCCAAATCGACGGCCAGTACTGAGTACATAATTGTGGAGCTCCCCAAAATCGGTGAATTGCGGACAGTGGCCAGCCGCCAGCCGTGACGACTGTGCACCAAAAAAAGACCAAAGCACTAAAACATCAAGTCTACCCTACCTGATGCCTCCAGTCCACCTCTCGCCCCTCCCAGAAAGCCATACCCCCTCTTGTCCAGAGCCCAACTCCCCAGCCACACGCCACCGTCGATGCAGCCCGGCCTTATCCATCACCGACCAAACGAATGAGCCAGAATCGGTACAGAAAAAACGAGCCATAGCAGTCCCCCGCAGGTCAAAAGATGTTAAGATGTTCTTCGTGGTCCTCCGTAGTTCAAAAGATGCTAAGGTGTTCTTCGTGGTCCTCAGTGGCCCTTAGCGGACAAAGGTTTTGCCCCTGATCTTCTTCGCGGCCCTCAGTGGCCCTTAGCGGACAAAGGTTTTGCCCTTGACCTTCTTCGCGGCCCTTCGTGGACAAAAAGGTCTTAAGCTGTTCTCCGCGCCCCTTCGCAGATCCACCCCGAACGAGCGGCCCCCCACTGAAAACCAAGAACTATCCCCACAAACCACCCTTTCGCCGATTTGACAAGCATGCCAACCTATAATATTCTTGTGCACAGCAAAATGAGTTAGTGTTCTGACAGGTTTACAGTTGGACGTTCCCCGGAAGTACCCGGGCAGGGGAACATTTTCATGCAGTATCACCAGTCAGTGTGCGGGTTGTTTTGCGCCTTATCTGGTAAACGTAGTTAGCACAGGAGTTTTAACGCCATGAGCGAGCAAGTAGTTGGTACAGTGAAGTGGTTCAGCGATCAGAAGGGCTATGGCTTCATCGCCCGGGAAGACGGACCCGATGTTTTTGTACATTTCTCCGCGATCCAGTCGGAGGGCTTCCGCAGCCTTGCGGAAGGTGATCAGGTCGAATTCGTGATAGAGGACGGTCCCAAGGGCCCTGCCGCCAGTAACGTTGTTAGGCGTCAGAGCGTAGCCTAAGGTTCGGTCCGATTATCTTTGCAGGGAGTGACTTTGATTGTCGCCGCCCCCGGACCTTGGGCACATGGCGGCAACTGACAGGGGTCGCTCCCTCTTTTATTTTGTATTAAGGAGCTAGTCGGCGTCCGTCCCGTCAGTGCAGACAACGGTCAGTTGGTATCCGCCGAGAGCGATTTGGCCGCTATTCTCCCAGCGTCTATTTCGCCCTGTCCACGGATCCAGTTGGAGGAACGGACCTTCCGCCGCTAGCTGTACCTTCCCCGCCAGCGATCCACACTCCTCATTGAACAGCATCCACCAATCCCGTCCGCCCTTCTGAACGCGCCGCACGCGCAGCGCCGCTGCCGCCGGTTCGACACTGACATCCGCTGCAACCAATCCATCGACAAAGCCCAATAGTTCTGACGCCGGCGTCTGCGGACCGCAGCGCAGCAAACGTCCTGCCTCTGCCAGCCTTTCCAGCGCCGGCAACGCCCGCGTGTCCGGCTCGTGCATCGCCAGCACCGCCTCGTACCGCATCCCCGCCAGATGAATGCCGCGCTCGTCCACGACCGCGTCCTCCCACAGATGCCGCTCCTCCACGTAATTGAAATCGCGCTGGTGTTGAAACAGGACCTTCGCCGGTTCCCAAGGCAGCCAGTCCACCTTGCCCAAAATCGCCACCCCGCACACATGTTGGCTGTCCGTATTCAACCAGCTCAGCCGCCGGCACCTGTCCGCGTAGCTCTTGTACCGCCCCCACCACGCGCTGTTTGGCCCCACATCCGGCGGCCGCTCATCCCAGCGGATCCCGCGCACACTGTAGTAGAACGCGTGCGGGAACAGCATGTTCGTGCCGCGCACGAAACACCAGTCCGCCAGCCAGTTCATCTCCTCCCACGTCAACTCGTGGCCGAACGCGCCGCACAGTTCGTTCGCATTGCGCCGCCGCCCCGTATGGATCATCGCCGAGCTGCCGCATTTGCCCTGCGTCGACTGCGGCCCCTCCAGCGCCGTCGGATCGTCCGGCAGCACCCAGCGCCACACGATATCCTGGCCGGGCATATGAAAATAGCGTTCCGCGCCCAGATCGTCCGCCTTCGCCGGATGCCCCGTCAGCGCAATCCCGTGCTCCGTACACCACTCGTACAGCGCCGCGTACCAGGTCTCCTCCATCCGCAGCGCGATCGCCCGTTCATAATCCGCCCGGTAGCGCTCCGCCTCCGGCTCATCATCATGCCACAGCGCCGCCAAATGCGGCGTGAAATCGTAGCCCAGCAGCCGGTTCACATGCGCCAGAATCCCCGTCGTCCCTGGCCACACGCCCCGCTCCCGCGCCTTGCCCACCGGGCTCGGCTCATCCGTAAAGATCGCCGGAATCAGCCCCCCAAAATGCGCCCCGAACCGCTCATAGAACTTGTCGTAAACAAGCCGGATAAAGCACGCCACCGCCTCCGGATTGAGCAGGTCCCCAGCCGGCGGTTCATCCTCTTCGGGCCCGCCGTCAATATAATGCAGCCCCCGAATATAAGCGTCCATCTTGCGGTCGATCACCGCCAGCCGCTCACCGCCCTGCCTCCTCACCACCGCCACCAGCGTCTCATCCGCCTGCAGCCTCGGCTCTTCCCCCTCCGCCAGCCCCCGCGCCGCCAAACAGCGCGTCTGATAGACCGGATTCTCCTCTACCACCTGCCCTGCCGAAGACCCCGACGGATACATCCCCTCATCGTACAGCACCACCTGCATCCCTCGCCGCCCCGCCTCCTCGATCGCCACATCATAAAACGCCAGCAGCGCCTCCGACATCCACCCCAAAGAGCGCGGCAGCCCCACCCGCGGATGAATAATGAACCCATGCACCCCATGCGCCTCAAAATCCCCAATCTGCCGCCGAATCTCATCGGCGTCCAAATCATCATTCCAAAACCAAAAAGGCAGCACCGAAAACTCCGTCGGCGGGTTGGCAAATGTATCAAGCGTAGAAGACATATTCAGATCCTGGTGGTCAATGGCAATCCGATAAAGTCAGTTCCACAATAGTGTACTCCATCTTCAGATGTTCCAGCATATGCCGATGGCATATGTTAAATCGGGCATAGTCGCAGTCTTCGAAAAGTTGACCTCCAATGCCGATGTAGAGTAGCATCAGCCATGAAAGAACATGCTATGCCGTACGACAGCACAATGTTCTGGCCGGGTATTCCCACATCGAACATCCCGAAATATGAGACTGGAAGACCTCACAACCAATGCGGCCGTCGAGGGCGTTCTCACGGACAGCCTCGTCACCGTCGTCAACGTGCAATGGTACGGCGACGCCGCCTTGGAACTGACCTACAAGACGCCGTCCGGCGAGGTCGCCAACGAGCTCCTCTACCGCGAAGACGAGTCCCGAATCAAAGTTGCCGAGCAGGCGCGCCCCTGGAGCTTCGACGGCGACGGCGCCCTCTTCCGCCTCGCATCCGAAGCCCAGCGCATTCGCCTTGCCCATCTCTTTGACCCGCTGCTGGCCGTCCATACCTCCGACGTCGAGCCTCTCCCCCACCAGATCACCGCCGTCTACGAGGCCATGCTGCCCCGTTCGCCGCTGCGCTTCCTCCTGGCCGACGATCCCGGCGCAGGCAAGACCATCATGGCCGGCCTGCTCATCAAGGAGCTGATCGCCCGCGGCGACCTCCAGCGCTGCCTCGTCGTCTGTCCCGGCGCGCTGGCCGAACAGTGGCAGGATGAGCTCTACCGGCGCTTCCAGCTGCCCTTCGAAATCCTCACCAATGACAAGCTCGAAGCCGCCCGCACCGGCAACTGGTTCCTCGAAACCGACCTCGTCATCGCCCGCCTCGACAAACTCTCGCGCGACGAGGAGGTGCAGCAGAAACTGAAGGCCCGCGACTGTGACTGGGACCTGGTCGTATGCGACGAAGCCCACAAGATGTCGGCCAGCTATTTCGGCAACGAACCGCGCTATACCAAGCGCTACCGCCTCGGCCAGCTCCTCTCCGACCTGACCCGTCAATTCCTCCTGATGACCGCCACGCCCCACAACGGCAAAGAGGAAGACTTCCAACTCTTCATGGCGCTGCTGGACAGCGATCGCTTCGAGGGCAAGTTCCGCGACGGCGTTCACAACGTCGACGTCTCCGACCTCATGCGCCGCATGGTCAAAGAGAAGCTTCTAAGATTCGACAGCACGCCCCTTTTCCCCGAGCGCATGGCCTACACCGTCGCCTACAAATTGTCGCCCGATGAAGAGCAGCTCTATACCGCCGTAACCCAGTACGTTCGCGAAGAGTTTAACCGCGCCCACGCGCTCGCCAACGACAAACGCGCCGGCGCCGTCGGCTTCGCCCTCACCATCCTCCAACGCCGCCTCGCCTCCTCGCCCGAGGCGATCTACAGCTCCCTGCGCCGCCGCCGCGAACGGCTGCAGGGCCGTCTGCAGGAGGTGGAGGGGCTGCAGCGCAAGGGCCAGGCCGATTTCGTCGCCGCGCCGGCCACGTTAACGTTCGACAGCGAAGATTTCGAAGACCTGGAAGACGCCCCCGAGAGTGAGGTAGAAGCCCAGGAGGGAGAAATCCTCGATCAGGCCACCGCCGCCCAGACCATCGACGAGCTGAAACAGGAAATCGGCACCCTCAATGCCCTCGAAGCGGAAGCCGGCCGCGTTCTGCGCGGCGGCCGCGATACCAAGTGGCGAGAACTGGGGCAGCTGCTCGACAAGCTGTTCATCAGCACGCTCGCCGAGACCCCCGCTCCCTACGGCGCCGGCACGATTTCCGAACCTGTACCCTCACCCCAGCAGAAACTGGTCATCTTCACCGAACACCGCGATACTCTCAACTACCTGCACACGCGCATCGCCGGTCGCCTGGGCCGCGAACAGGCCGTCGTCGTCATCCACGGCGGTCTGCGCCGCGAGGACCGCAACGCCGCCCAGGAGGCCTTCCGCCACGACCCGGAAGTGCGCGTCCTCCTGGCAACCGACGCCGCCGGCGAGGGCATTAACCTCCAGCGCGCCCATCTGATGGTCAACTACGACCTGCCCTGGAACCCGAACCGTCTCGAACAGCGCTTCGGCCGCATCCATCGCATCGGCCAGACCGAGGTCTGCCATCTCTGGAACCTGGTCGCCTCCGAAACCCGCGAGGGCGACGTATACGGGCGTCTCCTCGAGAAACTCGAACAGGCGCGCCAGACCCTCGGCGGCCAGGTTTTCGACGTTCTCGGCAAAATGCAGTTCGACGGCAGGCCGCTGCGCGAACTGCTCGTAGATGCGATCCGCTACGGCGAGCAGCCCGATGTGCGCGCCAAGCTCACAACCACCGTCGAGGACGCCTTCGATGTTGAAAAACTGAGCGATCTGCTTGAAGAGCGCTCGTTGACACCGGATTCAATGGACGCCAGCCGCGTGCATCGCGTCCGCGCCCGCATGGAGCGCGCCGAAGCCCGCCGTCTCCAGCCCCATTACATCGAGTCCTTCTTCCTCGAGGCCTTCCAGCGCGTGGGCGGACGCGCCCGCCAGCGCGAAAGCCGCCGCTTTGAAATCACCCATGTGCCCGCCCCGCTGCGCAACAGCGAGCGCACCGTCGGCGCCGGCATGCCCGTGCTGCGCCGCTACGAACGCATCGCCTTCGAAAAGTCTCTCGCCGTCAACGACAGCCATCCCCCCGCCGCCTTCGTCTGTCCCGGCCATCCCCTACTCGACGCCGTCATCGACAGCACGCTCAAGAGCCACCGCGACCTGCTAAAGCAGGGCGCCGTCCTGGTCGACGAACGCGACGGGGGCACCGAACCGCGCGTCCTCTTCTTCCTCGAACACGCCATCCAGGACGCCAGCCTCACCCGCGCCGGCACGCGCCGGGTCATTTCCAAGCGCATGCTCTACGTCGAGCTCGACGCCGCCGGCAACACGCGCCACATGGAATACGCCCCCTACCTCGACTACCGGCCGCTCGCCGCGCACGAACCGGGCCACGAAGCCCTGCTGGCCCGCTCGGAGTGCGCCTGGATCGGCGCCGACCTGGAGCAAACCGCCCAACGCTACGCCGTCGCCAGCGTCGTGCCCGAGCACGTCGAAGAAATCCGCGGCGCCAGGCAACCGCTCCTCAACAAAACCCGCGACGCCGTGCAGGCCCGGCTGACCATGGAGATATCGCACTGGGACCGCCGCGCCGAAGACCTCAAGCTGCAGGAGCAGGCCGGCCGCGCCAACGCCCGCCTCAACTCCGCCCAGGCCCGCCAGCGCGCCGACCGTCTCCAGGAACGCCTCCAAAAGCGGTTGGCCGAAATCGAATTGGAGCGTCAGATCTCGCCGCGCCCGCCCGTCGTGCTCGGCGCGGCCCTGATCGTCCCGCTCGGGCTACTCCGGTCGATGGCAGGCGAAGCCTCGCTACCCCTGCCAACAGTAACGAGCAACACCCAGGCCGCAGCCGCCCGCGCCCGCGAAATCATCATGGACGTCGAACGCAGCCTGGGCTACGAACCAACCGACCGCGAGTTCGAGAAACGCAGCTACGATATCGAGAGCCGCGATCCCGCCAGCGGCCGCCTGCGCTTCCTCGAAGTCAAGGGTCGCGTCAGCGGCGCGCCCGCCATCACCGTCACCCGCAACGAGATCCTTTACTCACTCAACAAGCCCGACGCCTACATCCTCGCCATCGTCGAATTTCTCGAAGGTGACGACCACCGCGTCCACTACCTGCGCCGCCCTTTCCAACGAGAACCAGACTTCGGCGTAACCAGTGTCAACTACAATTTCGCCGAACTACTGGCGCGAGCGGGGAAGCCAGCGTGACTGACGGAGGGCGGTATGCTGCTAAGGTCTTCTACCTAGGGTAAACATGGCATCGCTATGACGACAAATCAATTCCGGCCCGACTATGCGGTGCCGCCTGGATGGATCCTGGAGGAGCATCTCGAAGTGCGCGGCATCTCGCCGACTGAATTTGCGCGCAGATGCGGCTGCACTCCGCAGCATATCAGCGAGATCATAGCCGGGAAAGCGCCCGTTGACGCGGAGACAGCGCTCCTGTTCGAGAAGGAGTTGGGACTCGCTGCAAGCATCTGGCTCGGCATCGAGAAAGACTACCGGCTGCACCAGACGCGAATAGCCGAAACGAAGATATCCTGCTGAGGTCCAATCCAGCCCGCCCTAGGCCAAAAGAAGAGACGCCCCATACGGGGCGTCGGGCCAATGATGCTATCATTGGGGTGGTATCGGTACTGCACAACATGACCTGGTGGACCGCCAAGACGGCGCACGAGAGTATTCTCGGAGGCCGGCAGACAAAAAGAAACGCCCCCCACGAGGGGGGACGTCGGCCCAACGATCCTATCGTTGGGGGGGTGCGTATAATTTACTCCATTTTCCGATTCTTGTCAAGTAAGATATTGACAAGAATCAGGATGATACTTGAGAGGCTGCTCTGATGGAACGCGTGACTGTATATATTGATGGCTTCAATCTCTACTACGGCCTCAAGTCCAAGCGCTGGCGGCGATATTACTGGCTCGACGTTCGTCGCCTGTCCGAGAAACTGCTCCGCCCCAATCAGCGCCTGGTGGAGGTTCACTACTTCACCGCCAGCGTGGTTCCTGAGCCGAACAATCCGGGCAAGTTTAAGCGGCAGAAGACGTTCTTGGAAGCGACAGAAATGTTGCCCGATGTGATTATTCACTATGGTGATTTCCTGCCCAAGCAGAGACGGTGTTCAGTTTGTGGGGCGACTTGGCAGACTTACGAGGAAAAAATGACCGATGTCAACATCGCGACCGAACTGCTCGGCGACGCCCAGGATAACGTCTTCGATACAGCAATCGTTATGTCAGGGGATGGTGATTTGGCTACCCCGGTACGCGCTGTTGGGAAGCGCTATCCGAGAAAGCGGACGGTCGTAGCTTTTCCACCTGGACGACATGCGACCGCTCTTGTCCACGCGGCGACGGCGCACTTTACTATCGGTCGTGGCGTGATCAAGGGCAGCCAATTGCCAAATCAAGTCACCAAACCTGACGGCTACGTCTTGACGCGGCCACCCTCCTGGAAGTGAGGCCCAAACGTGGAGCACACCAAAACCCGCAAGAAACTCATCGAAGTCGCCCTGCCGCTCGACAAAATAAACGCCGCCTCCGCCCGCGAAAAATCAATCCGCCACGGCCACCCCAGCACCCTGCACCTCTGGTGGGCGCGGCGTCCGCTGGCCGCGGCCCGCGCCGTCCTCTTCGCCCAACTGGTCGACGACCCCTCCGATCTTCCCGAAGAGTTCCCCACCGAGGAAGAACAGAAAAAGGAACGGGACCGCCTCTTCGAGGTAATTGAAGAACTTGTGCTTTGGGAAAACACGACCAACGAGTTCGTCCTGGAGAAAGCGCGCGCCGAAATTCGCAAAAGCTGGCGCCGCACCTGCGCCGACAACAAGGATCACCCCCGCGCCGACGAATTGTTCAACCCGCATAAACTGCCCGCCTTCCACGACCCCTTCGCCGGCGGCGGCGCCATCCCCCTCGAAGCCCAGCGCCTCGGCCTCGAAAGCTATGCCAGCGACCTAAACCCCGTAGCCGTCCTCATCAACAAGGCCATGATCGAGATCCCGCCCAAATTCGCCGGCCGCCCGCCTGTCAACCCGGAACGCAACGCCGGCCAGGTCGGCATCAGCGCGGCCTGGAAAGGCGCGACCGGCTTGGCCGAGGACGTACGCTACTACGGCAAATGGATGCGCGACGAAGCCGAGAAGCGGATCGGCCATCTCTATCCCAAGGTTGAGGTCACCGCGGAGATGTCGGCAGAGCGCCCTGACCTGAAGCGCTACGCGGGCCGCAAGCTGACAGTCATCGCCTGGCTCTGGGCGCGCACCGTTTGCAGCCCCAATCCGGCCTTCGCCAATGTAGAGGTGCCACTGGCCTCCACCTTCATCCTATCGAAGAAGAAGGGTCAGGATGCCTACGTCGAGCCGGTCATAAAAGATTGCGAGTATGACTTCACTGTCAAGGCCGGGACGCCGCCGGAGTCAGCCATGAAGGGCACCAAATTGTCCCGTGGGTCAAACTTTCAATGTGTGATGTCGGGCGTGCCAATGAACCCTGACTACATCAGGACCGAAGGAATGGCTGGACGCATGGGCGCGCGTCTCATGGCCATCGTTGCCGAAGGGGATCGAGGACGGGTTTACTTATCGCCGGACGCAAGCCATGAAGAAATTCCGTTGTCGGCGAACCCAATCTGGAAACCTGAGACTGCAATGCCCGACAACCCGAGATGGTTTTCACCGCCGCCCTATGGGATGCCAAACTGGGCCGACCTATTCACTAACCGCCAGCTGGTGGCGCTGACCACCTTCTCCGACCTGGTAAGCGAAGCCCGCGAACGCATTCGCCTCGACGCGGCCGTCGCCGGCATGCTGGACAATGGCGTTCCCCTGCGTGAAGGCGGCACCGGGGCGACTGCGTATGCCGAGGCGGTGGGTGTGTATCTGGCGTTTGCCGTGGACAGGGCCTCTGATAGCAGTTGTACCATAGCAACATGGCAAAACGTGGGCGACTTTGTCGCCCACGCTTTTGCACGACAGGCCATTCCGATGGTGTGGGATTTTGCTGAAGCGAATGTTTTCTCCACCTCGACACAGAACTGGATGGCTCAGATTGCATGGGTGGCCAAGGCAGTCCAAACCCTCCCACAAGGTGGGCACAACAGCATGGCCTTTCAAGCTGACGCTACTTCGTTCGACAGCCTTGGCCCAATGCCGACAGCGAATGCTATGACTGCCCTATCCACTGACCCACCCTATTACGATAACGTTGGCTATGCCGATTTATCGGACTTCTTCTACGTGTGGCTACGCTCCACTCTGAGAAGTGTCTATCCCGACTTGTTCGCAACGATGGCTGTGCCCAAGTCAGAGGAAATGGTTGCAACGCCCTATCGCCACGGAAGTAAGCAGGAGGCCGAATCATTTTTCCTTAGAGGCATGACAAGGGCAATGCAACGCTTGGCTGAATTATCTCACTTCGCTTTGCCTATCACCATTTACTACGCCTTCAAGCAGTCAGAGAAAAAGGGAGAAGGTCTCACCAGCACGGGGTGGGAAACGTTTCTTGACGCAGCAATCAGCGTTGGTCTCACGATCACGGGAACGTGGCCAATTCGAACGGAAAGAGGCGCGCGTGCGTTGGCCATTGGCACGAACGCCCTTGCTTCCAGCATCGTTCTTGTCTGTCGGAAACGCGCTGCCGACGCCCCTATGGCCACCCGCCGCGAGTTCGTCGAAGCCCTCAAATACGAACTCCCCGCAGCCCTGCGCACCATGCAGGCCGGCAGCATCGCGCCCGTAGACCTCGCCCAAGCCGCCATCGGTCCCGGCATGGCCATCTTCAGCCGCTACGCCCGCGTCCTCGACGTCAGCGGCAACCCACTCGCCGTGCGCGACGCTCTCTCGCTAATCAACCAAACGCTGGAAGAAGCACTCGCCGAGCAGGAAGGCGACTTCGACGCCGACACCCGATGGGCTGTCGCCTGGTTCGAGCAGGCAGGCTTCAACCAAGGCGACTTCGGCGTCGCCGAAACCCTCTCCAAGGCCAAGAACACCAGCGTCGACGGCATGATTGAGGCCGGCATCCTCAAAGCTGGCGGCGGCAAGGTGAGGCTGCTGCGTCCCTCTGAGCTCCCCGACGACTGGGACCCCGAAACCGACACCCGCCGCACCGTCTGGGAAATCGTCCATCACCTGATCCGCGTTTACAGTCAGTCCGGCGAGCAAGGAGCCGCCGAACTGCTGGCCAAGCTGCGCGCCGACGCCGAGTCCGCCCGCGATCTCGCCTATCGCCTCTACCGCATCTGCGAACAGAAGAACCGCGCCCAGGAGGCCTTAGGGTATAATGCCCTCGTACAAAGCTGGCCGGAGATCGCCCGCCTCGCCCGCGAACGTCCACAGGTGGCGCAGGCAACGCTGCTAAATGAATAGGTAGACATAGATGTCTGTAACATTCACAGACTACGAAATTGCAGTACTACTGCATGAACAGAAACCTCTTCCATTAGACTGGCCCGCGAGAATTCAGTTACGCCCTAAACGAGGGCACAAGGAGCGTCAACTGACCGTCACTGGAAGGACGGGAAACGAGTTTCGAATGATTCTGCGGCAGAGTAGGCTCAACGCGCTCAACTTCTCGGTGATTCTTGCAGTGCGCGTTCCGAATTCCAATCGTCTGTTTCGCTTAAAGCGATGTAATGGCAAAAGTCACAAACGTTCAAATCACATTGAAGGTGCGAGCTTTTATGACTTTCATATTCACATGGCCACCGAGAGGTATCAGGTAAGGGGATTCGATGAAGATGAATACGCCGAAGTGACCGATAGGTACAGCGACTTAGCTGGGGCTCTCAACTGTATACTTTCAGATGGACATTTCGACATTCCTCCGGGCAGCCAGATGGGCCTTCTCTAAAGGAGCTTCATCATGTCAACGACTGCGATCGAGCGGGAATTCAAAGAAAAAGTATCCGAAGAAGTACAACTCATGGCCGAAGGTCTCGGACGCTTTCAGGTTTTTACGCCCTTCTGCTTCGACGATGGAGATCACCTGTCGATTGTTCTTAGGCAGGAAGGTTCCCGCTGGGTGCTATCTGACGAAGCCAACACCTATATGCGGCTCACTTACGAAATAGACGAAGCCGACCTTCAACGAGGCACGCGTCAGAAAATAATTGACAGCGTTCTTTCGATGTATCAGGTCGAAGACCGCGAAGGCGAGCTCCTGCTGGACCTGTCCGACGGACAGTACGGGAACGCCCTTTTCACCTTCATCCAGGCAATTCTGAGAATTACCGATGTAAGATATCTTTCACGAGAGCGGGCCTATTCCACCTTTATGGATGACTTCCGGGCACTCCTTGAGGAGAAAGTGCCTTCAGGGCGTTTGACCTTTGACTGGTTCGATTCTCAGCACGATCCTCAAGGGATGTACACTGTTGACTGCCACATCAACGGAATGCCCCAGCCACTTTACATTCACGCACTAATACTACAACCGCATTTAAGGGGGTTGCAATAGGGAAGGAAAGACAGAAAGTTGAGCGAGGCGTCTGCAGTGACATTGACGAGCTTGATGGCGTCTGGCGCGGCGCCAGAGGGACCAAGCCAGCCGTAAGGGGGGCGAACGAGGTGGCAAGGGCAAGGCGATTTCGAGCAGACGCCTGATTTCAGGCACGCTTAACTCGGCCAGAAAGGATTCAAGCCCCCCTTTTTCTGGTTGCGTCTGAGACGGAGCCAGGCGAGCCATACATGTGCCATCATCGAGAGTGTAATGTGTCGATACCAACTGGGCCAATAGCGCACCTGATAGTGGTCGAGGCCGGTTTCGCCTTTGGCCTCTTCGAAACACTGTTCAATGGTATAGCGAGTCGAGGCGACCTGGGCCAGAGTCAGCAGCGCAGTGTCAGGCGGCGCATTGGAGAGAAAGTAGGCGCATTCGTGCGGCTTGGTCAGCGAACGTCGCACCAGCAGCCAGCTGTCCCGTCCCGGCATCTGGTCTTGATTTTCAACGACCCGTTGGCAGGCCCAGTCGTAGATGCGAGCTCCTTTTTCGCCTGCCGCGACCTGCAGCCGTTGCCAACGGCTGTCAGGCCAGGATGCCACCAGCGCGGGGATCCGTACCGGTCGTGCGCTTTCATCAAGAACGCGCGCTTTGAAAGGTTTGCGACCGTTTCCCTTCCAGGCAGGGACGCCTACCTCTGGACGCACCAGCCATACGCTGTTCTGGACCCCCACAGCAAACACATACCAACGACCACTTTCGGCCACCGCATATCGCAGCGCACGCGCCTCACCGTAGACCTCGTCTGCCGTCACCCAGCGCATCGGCACACCCAGCCGCCACGCATGGCGCAACATCGCCGCCGCCAGTTCAGACTTGGTGGCAAATCCGACGTCGGCAGGCACTTTCGCTTCTTTACAGCGCTCTCTGTCCGCACACCATTCCGCAGGCAGATAGAGCCGTCGGTCCAGAAAGGTATGTCCCTGCGCCGTCGCATAGGTCAGGAACACGCCCAACTGACAGTTCTCCACCTTGCCTGCCGTTCCACTATACTGACGCTGTACGCCCGCCGATTTTACCCCCTTCTTGAGAAATCCCGTCTCGTCGACCACCCCGATGCCTTCCGCATCGCCGAACCCCTCTATCACATATCGCTGCAACGCATCTCGCACCGCTTCTGCATCCCACTTCGTCTTGTACAGCAATCGTTGCGTCGCATCCGGCCTCTTGTCGCCCACCGCTTCCGCCAACTGCCAGCCATTCTTCCGTTCCACCGGCGACACCAATCCTTGCACATACTTCAACGCCTGCTGTTGTACCTCTCTACGTCCAAACAACGAGGAAAAACGACTGTGAAACGCTTCAAATTCGTCCGCCCATTTGTCCAATTCGCTCAGTTCCATAGCTCCTCCGGCTCAGCTTGCTTGCTCTCATTGTCGCCGAAGGAACCCGATCTTATCAATGTGCGGTTGTAGTACTAAGTGGTGACGGGAAAGCGCGGGATGCAACAATTGCTCTGCTGCAGTTTGAAAAGTGGGGTGTGGATTTTCGGTCACTTGTAATCTTTGAGGATCAGGAGCGAATCAATCGCAAGGTTCTGGCGCGCCTCAGTGATGTCTGTGGCCGACAGTTTTCCAGTCTCACCGGAAACCAGGAAAGAATCGGAAAATTCCTTAACGAGGCAATTGCAAACGGATATGTAAGATAGCAGTCTCTGACCCACAAGACTACTCGCACCTGCCGGCGAATCTTAGGGAAAGTCAGGGGGGAAACGGCAAGTGGAGCGGCATTATTCTATTGCTCGCGGACCAGAGTATCAGGAGCACCTGAAGTATGACAAGCTGACGGCCCCATCCGCTTAGCATGGCAACTAGGGCTCTGAAGCTAGACATCGGGTTGCCGAGCTCAACAGAGCTTGTACACCGGCTGTAAAGACCCTTCAAATAAGAACCGCAAACGAGAACCTATAATGGCAACAACCAATAAAGAACGCGTCCAGCTCGCCATGGATCTCCTTCAAGTCGGTCTGGCTCCCTTCGTCTCCCGCGAGTTCATCTCCCGCTACCAAAAAGAGTCCCGCCAGCAATTGGAACGCATCTTTACCCAACACCACGAGCGAGAGCAGATTTTCGGCAAAAAGAATGACTCGACCAAGCCCTTCCATAACATGGACAGTGCCGCCCTCCTGCGCGTGATGTGGGAATCGTGGCATGAAGTGTACAGAATGACCCTCGGACATGCCGAACGCAGCCTCATCAGCGAACTGCGTACCTTTCGCAACAACTGGGCCCATCAAAGATCGTTCTCCAGTGACGATACCTACCGCGTCCTGGACTCCGCCCATCGCCTCTTGACCGCCGTCTCCTCAACCAAAGCGGACGAAGTCGAAAAGCTGAAGATGGAACTGTTGCGCCTGCGCTTCGACGAGCAGGCCCGCAGCCAGCGCCGCCGCAACAGCCCGGTCGTGACGTCGGGAGCGTCCAGCAGTTTGCCCGCCTGGCGCGATGTGATAAGCCCCCATCCCGACGTGGCCGGTGGCCAGTATCTGCAAGCCGAGTTCGCCGCTGACCTCTGGCAGGTGCATTTGGGACAGGGAACAAGCGAGTACAAAGATCCAATCGAGTTTTTCCGCCGCACCTACCTGACCGACAGTCTGAGGGGTCTCCTGGTGAACGGGATGCGCCGCCTGAGCGGCCAGGGCGGCGAGCCGGTCGTACAACTGCAGACCAACTTCGGCGGCGGCAAGACGCACTCCATGCTCGCCCTTTATCATCTCTTTTCAGGCGCGCAGCCCGGCAATTTGGACGGTGTCGATGACATCATGCAGGCTGCCGAAGTGAGCGGGCTACCGCGTGTCAACCGAGTCGTCCTCGTCGGCAACCGCATCTCGCCCGGCAACCCGGCAGCCAAACCTGACGGCACGCAGGTGCGTACACTGTGGGGCGAGCTAGCTTGGCAACTGGGCCATGCCGCCGGCGGCCCGGAAGAGGCCCGCGCCGCCTTCGAACGCGTCCGCGCCGACGACGAACGCGCCACCAACCCCGGCGACGCCCTCCGCCAGCTGCTCACCGATTACGGCCCCACCCTCATCCTCATCGACGAGTGGGTCGCCTACGCCCGTCAACTCCACGACGAGAGCGACCTGCCCGCCGGCTCTTTTGAGACCCAGTTTACCTTTGCTCAGGCCCTCTCCGAGTCGGCCAAACTGCCGCCCAACTGCCTCCTTGTCATCAGCTTGCCCGCCTCCGACACACCTCAGGGCGGGCATTCAGAGCGGACAGAGATCGACGATATAGAAGTAGGTGGCGTACGCGGACGCGAGGCCTTGGCACGCCTTGGCAATGTCGTCGGCCGCGTAGATTCAGCATGGCGCCCTGCCAGAGCGGAAGAAAGTTTCGAAATCGTCCGTCGTCGCCTCTTCCAGCCATTCGTTGAAGCCAATTTCAAAACTCGCGACAACGTGGCGCGCGCCTACTCCGACTTCTACCGCGACCAAGCCGATGAGTTTCCGCCTGAAACGAAAGAAACCGACTACGAAAAGCGAATCCGCGATGCCTATCCCATCCATCCAGAAGTATTTGAGCGGCTCTATGCCGACTGGTCTACGTTGCCAAACTTCCAGCGCACACGCGGCGTGCTGCGACTGATGGCGGCAGTAATTCACACCTTATGGGAGTCGGGCGATCGCAGTCCGCTGATTCAGCCGTCCAATATCCCCCTCGATGATTCGAAAGTTCAGGAGGAGATCACGCGCTACCTGCCCGCAAACTGGATGCCGGTCATCGAGCGCGATATCGATGGCGCCGGGTCGCGGCCGGTCCGCCTCGATGGTGAAATCGACAGTCTAGGCCGCCTCAACGCCAGCCGCCGCGTTGCTCGCACCGTCTTCCTCGGCTCCGCGCCTACTCAGACGGCGGCAAATCAGGGTATTGACGACCGCCGCATCAAGCTCGGTTGCGCCGCGCCGATGGAATCCGTTTCCGTCTTTGGAGACGCCCTGCGCCGCTTGGCTGATAACGCCACCTACCTCTACCGCGACGGCGCCCGCTACTGGTATTCGACCCAACCAACCGTCGCCAATCTCGCCAAGGATCGCGCCGGTGAGATCGAACGCGACAGGCACAGGCTGGCGCAGGAGATTGCGAGACGGCTGCGAGACAATCTGAAGGACAAGGGAGAATTTCAGCGCATTCATCTCTTCCCGACTTCCGGCCAGGAAGTTCAAGATGATATGGATGTTGGGCTGGTGGTCTTGGGCATAGAGACCTCCCACACGCGCGGCGCCGACAGTAGCGCCTTGGTCGCAGCCAGGGAGATTTTTGAATCAAGGGGCGCCGCCCCTCGTTTGTTCAGGAATTCCCTACTATTTCTGGCTGCCGACGCAACCCAGTTGCAGTATATGGAGGAAGCCGTCAGCCTCTATCTGGCATGGAATTCAATCCTGGACGAAAGCGATTCCCTCGACCTGCCGCCACATCAGGTGCGCCAGGCTCGCGCCCAAGCGGAATCGGCAGATGGCACTGTCAACGCCCGCATTGGTGAGGCCTACCCCTGGCTGCTTGTGCCAAGCCAAAAGTCTCCTCAAGCGCCAGTGGAATGGCAGAAAATCCGCCTTCGGGGATCAGGCTCCCTGGCGTCGCAGGCCAGCCGCCGCCTGCTCAACGACGAGATGCTCGTCACCTTGATGGCCGGAACCCGTCTTCGCATGGAACTGGACCGCGTCCCCCTATGGCGCGGCGATCACGTATCCGTTCGCCAACTCGTAGACGACTTCGCCCGCTACATCTACCTCCCTCGCCTGCAGCAAGCATCCATCCTTCTCGACGCAATCAGGGATGGCGTATCGTTATTGACCTGGATGCAGGACTCGTTTGCCTTCGGCGACGGGTACGACGAAGAGAAGGAACGCTATCTCGGCCTGCGCGCCGGGCAAGGCCTTTTCATTGATGAGACCTCTACGGGTCTGATAGTATTGCCTGATGTCGCGCAGCGTCAGATGGACAGAGATGTCGTCGTCCACCAGCCGGACACCGGTACAGGCGACGGCACTGGGACAGGCGAAAGCACTGGCGAAGACGAAGGAACTGGAACATTCGACCTCGCCGGGACGAAAGAGGGAACCGGCAAAGATGAAGACGCATACACTCCCAAGGCAAAGCGCTACCACGGCTCCGTCCAGCTGGACCCCACCCGCGCAGGCCGCGACGCAGGCCAGATCGCCGAAGAGGTGATCTCACACCTCTCCGGTCTTACCGGCTCCACAGTCAGGCTGACCCTGGAAATCGAGGCCGACATCCCCGACGGCGCGCCGGACGGAGTGGTGCGCATTGTCACCGAGAATAGCAGGACGCTGAAGTTCAGCGACAGCGGTTTCGAAAAAGAGTAAAGGCACGAAAATAAAACGTCCAGTGGCCGTAGGCCACTGGACTCTTAGTTCGCAGGCATAATCCTCCCTCTCACTTCCATAACACATCTTTCACCCACGCCGACTCAAGCACATCCAAATTACCTTTCCAGGCACTCACTCCTGCCCGAACTCCCCCCGCCCCCATCCCCCAAACCCACCCCCAATTTAGCCCCCATCCCCCATCCTATGGCATCATGGAATCGATTTCCGTCTCACCCAAACAAAACCAATGCAAACCAAGCCAATCGCACCCCAATGAAAGCCCCCGCCCTCGCCTGGACCACCCTATCCATCAACACAACTGTCATCCTCCAGGGCGCCATCGTCAGAGCCACCGGCTCCGGCGCCGGCTGCGGCCGTGACTGGCCCCGCTGCCAGGGCGAAATCCTCCCCCTCGACCACGGCCTCGCCACCTGGATAGAGTTCTCGCATCGCGCCCTTTCCGGAGTAGCCCTATTGATGGGCGTCTGGCTTCTCGTAAAAGCCATCCGCCTGCGCCACGACCTGCCCGGCTTCCTGCCCTTCACCATAATTTCCGCCATCTTCCTCCTATTCGAAGCCCTCATCGGCGCCGGCACCGTCCTCACCGGACTCACCGGCGACAACGTCTCTGTCGCCCGCGGCCTCCTGGTCGCATTCCACCTGCTCAACTCCATGCTCCTGGTCGGCGCGCTCGCGCTCACTACCGTCCACGCCTATCCCGGGCGCGCCTGGCCGCCGGCCTGGACAGGTCAGACCGGTCTGAAAATCCTCATAAGTGTAAGCCTGCTGGGGATGACAGTTCTGATGTTCTCGGGCGGCATCGCCGCCATGGGCAACACCATGTTCCCACCGGAATCCCTGCAAGAAGGATTGACCGACGACTTCAGCGCCCAGGACCATCCGCTCATTCGCCTGCGGATCCTGCACCCATTCCTGGCTATCGCAGTCGGCGCCTGGCTTTGGATAAGCCACGCCCTAACCGGCTGGCTCAAGCCCACGCCCCAGGCCCGCCGTTTCCGCAACCTGCTCCTGGCAGTCTACGCCGTCCAACTGCTGGTCGGGACAATCAATCTGGCCATGCTCGGCCCGATTCCGCTCCAGCTTCTACATCTTGCCCTGGCCGTAGCAGCCTTCGGTCTATGGTCCGTCGTCGGTTGGCTGACCCTGAGCGCTTCCCCCACCGGCAGCGCAATACCGTCCGTACCCTGGCAAACAAAAGAGGTCCAGCCCTCATGATCAACACCACTGCAACCCTGCCCGCCGCCACCTGGCGCGACTACCTGACCCTGACCAAGCCCAAAGTCATCTCTCTCCTGCTTTTCACCGCCATCTGCCCCATGTTCATGGCCGCACGCGGTCTTCCCCACTGGCTGCCCCTGCTCGGAGTCCTCGTCGGCGGCTACATGGCCACCGGCGGCGCCGGCGTATTCAACATGGTGCTGGACAGAGACATAGACGGCAAGATGCGCCGCACCGCCAAAAGACCCCTCGTCACAGGCGTCATCAGCGTCCGCAACGCCGTCCTGTTCGGCCTCCTGCTCAGCGTCGGCGCGTTCCTGATCCTGTGGCAAACAGCCAACCTGCTGACAGCCCTGCTCGCCTGGTTCGGTTTACTGTTTTACGTGTTTGTCTATACCGCGTGGCTCAAACGGACTACCTGGCAGAACATCGTCATCGGCGGCGTCGCAGGCTCGGTCATGCCCCTGCTGGGGTGGGCCGCCGTCACCAATGGACTGAACTGGATGGCCGTCCTGCTGTTCGTCCTCATCTTCATGTGGACACCCGTCCACTTCTGGGCGCTCGCCTTCCTCGTCAAAGATCAGTACGAGGCCGTCGGCATCCCCATGGCGCCCGCAGTCCTCGGCACCAGACGTACCCTGCAACAGATGCTGATATATGCCGTCCTGACCATACTTGCGTCCCTGGCCCCGCTCGCCCTCAACGAAGCCGGCTGGCTCTACACCGGTGTCGTCATCCTGCTGGACCTCTTCCTCATACACAAAGTGGTCAAGCTCTATCGTCACGTCGAAGCCGGCCACGAAGTGAACCGGGAAGAAGCCCTCTCCCTCTACAAATACTCCATGCTATACCTGGCCCTCGTATTCCTGACCCTCGTCGCCGATCGCACCCTGTCACTCACATTCCCCATCTAACCACCCACCCCCCACTAAGCACCCGCCCCTGAGAGAACCAAACCGAGGCGTTCTCAATTTTCGCCCCCACGCGCCCGCCAACAGAACCGCGCAGTTTCCCGCCCAATTCACGAGCCCTTCGACCACAACCTGCAGCGACCACAGACATTACTTTTCTTGGCCTTCAGCCGATCAAGAGAGGCGTACTTCGTGGAAAAAGGAGCTGCCGTGCTGCCGTTGCAGTTCTTCGCGTTACTTCGCGGCCCTTCGCGGAAAAAAGGAAGTTGCAGTTGCAGTTCTCCGTGGCCCTCCGTGTCCTCCGTGGAAAAAGGTGTTGCAGTTGAAGTTCTGCAGTTGCAGTTCTTCGCGGCCCTTCGTGGAAGAAAAGAAGCTGCAGTTGCCGTTCTCCGTGGCCCTCCGTGGTCCTCCGTGGAAAAAGGTGTTGCAGTTGAAGTTCTGCAGTTGCCGTTGCAGTTCTTCGCGTTCCTTCATACACCTCCCCCACCAGCTGAGATGGGAAGACCGCGTTCAATTAAGACGTTGCGCTCTATCAAAGTATAATTCCGGCAAAACAGACTCTTATCTGGAGGGCTCATGCGCATTTCTGAACAAGGACAGGTTACCATTCCCAAGCATCTGCGGGATCGTTTCGGTATGACCGCCAATGTCGAGGTCGATTTCACACCCACCGAACGAGGACTCCTGATTCGAAAACGGCCTGCTGGCAAACATCCCGTGGAACGCGTCTACGGCATCCTGAACGGAGGAAATACCGACGACTATCTCGACGAAGTACGCGGAAGATGATTACCTCGGAGCCCACGCACTTACGGCGGCCGACACCTTTCTCACACGAGACAGTGGTTTTTACGCAACCTACTTTCCGGAATTAACGGGACTGTAAACCGGCAGTATTGTTACACTATGTCGCTGCCCGGCGTCGTCTGATACAGTTAGAATCAGTCGAAGCACAATAAGAAACGTCCCCCACAAGGGGGACGTCTGACTTACGAAACTATTGAAGAAATCGCCCGCACTCCGATCGCCATCTTCAGGGGGCACGAGAGGATCTGGAAAACCGAACAATCCTTCTCAGCCCTGCACTACTCCCCACATCAATCCTCCCAAACATACTCCTCACGCACCGGCTGAAACACATCCAATATCCGGCACCGCGTAATCGCCTTCCCCGAATGCTCAGCCCCACCCGGAATCACATACACATCCCCCGGCCCCAGCACCCGCGTCTCCCCGCCCGTAATCCGGATCTCAAACTCACCCTCAAACATATTGATCACCTGCTCATGCGGATGCGAATGTGCCGGCAGCGGCGAATCCGCCGCAACATCCCAGTACACAAACGTCATATTCTCACTGTGAATAAACTTCCCCACAAACCCCGGGAACAACCCCCGCTCCTTCACCGCATCCAAACTATAAACAGTCATCTCCCACTCCCAATATCATGCGTATGATTCCCACTAACCCCTGGTCCCCAACCCCTAATCCCTGCCCTCCGCGCCTTCCAACTGCGCCACCAGCGCCATCGAATGGATAGCGTCCCGAATATCCGTCAGCGGCTTCTCACCCGTGCGCACACAGTCCACAATATGCTCGTGCATCGACAGCACACCGTCATAGCGGCTCGTGTCAGCCTCATCCACGCCGTCGATCTGCCACCCGCCCAACGTGCGCGCCTCGTTGTCTTCCGTAATCTCAATCTCATGCGGGAGCTTGAAATAGCAGCCCACGCCCGTGCCGTGCAGCTCCCCGCGCAGCACCCGACCGCCAGACGCCCGGTTCCCGTGAATGAAACCAGTCGCCCCGTTGTCGAAGCGCACCAGTGCCGTGTAGCAGTTGCGGTAACTGCTGTCGAACCTGTCCTGGTAGGCCGCCACCTCCACCGGCTCCCCGCCCACCATATAGCGCACCAGGTCAACCGCGTGGCACAGATCGTCCCAGTTCGTCGTCGTGAAACTGAACGCATCCTCGCCCAGCATTCGTTTATGGAAAGTGCCCACCGCCGTCGAGACCGGTCCCAGCCGCGCCACCTGTCGCATCGCCTCCCGCGTCACCGCCGCATGCCGCCGCTGGAAACCCACCGCGCAGATGACATCGTTCGCCACCGCTGCATCGTGGATCTGCTGCACCTCGTCCATGTTCATGCCCGGCGGCTTCTCGATAAACGTATGCTTGCCCGCGTTCAAACAGTCCAGCGCCGTCTGCAGCAGCCAGCGCTCGTGCATCACGCAGTAAACCATGTCCGGGTCCACTTCCTCCAGCATCCGCCGGTGATCGTCATAGCGGTACTGGAAATCGTAGGCCACTGCCACCTCATGCAGGAGTTCCTCGTCCAGTTCGCACGCGGCCACCATCTCCACGTCTTCCAAGCGGTTCACGTTCGGATAGTGCGCGCCTTGGCTGCGCCTGCCCGCGCCGATAAAAGCGGTTCGAATCATCAGGAAACTCCTTCCCAGTCGTAGTCAATGAAATCTTCATCCCGTACCAGCAGCGCCGACTCGATCATCGCTCGCAAGTCGCCGCGCGGCCGGAAGTTGATCAAGCTGCGTGCCTTCGTGTTGTCATGGTCATACTGGTAGTGCACCGGCACGCGCACCTCCAGCGGCTCCACACCGCTCTTCTCAGCCAGGATCGCCGCCGCCTCCGGGAAGCTGAACGGCGCCGGCGCCCCGCAGTTGAACGAATCGTCCACCGCGCCCGGCTCCTCCACCGCACATACCAGCAAATGCGCGATATCGCGCGCATCGTTCGGCTGATACACCCACGGCCGTCCATCCAAATCGCGCACGCTGCACGGCTGGTTCTCATCCTCCGCCCGGTCCAGCACATCGTGCCACAGCTCCGTGCCGTCAGCCATGTAAAGCTCACCCAGCGGCGTATTCTGTCCCCTCTTGAGCAGCCCGGCCACCATGCCCACCGTAAACCGGCCCAGAATCGCGTCGCCCGACTGCACATGGCTTGGTCGCACAATCGAGTAGCGCAGCCCCGTCTCCCGCGCCGCCATCTTCGTGAACTCCTCGCCGATCAGCTTGCCCAGCGAATACTCGCCCATCGGCCGCATCGGATGGCGCTCATCCACCGGATGGTACGCGCACGCGATCGTCTCGCCGTTGTTGGGGAAAACGCCTGAAGAGCTCGTATACACCAGCCGCTCCAGGTGGTCCGCGTGCTTGCCGCTCACCCGCGCAATCAGCCGGTCAATCTGCATATTGTTGTCAAACTGGGGCCCGACAATATTGGCCGTGTGAACTACCGCGTCCACGCCCGTGACCGCGCCTTCCACAAACGCCTCATCCGTCAGATCCCCCGCGGCCAGCTCAATATCCAGCCCCTCCAATCGCTCCAGCGCCGGGTCGTCCGGCAGCACCGTGCCCCGCACCTCGTGATTGCGCTCCAACAACTGCCGCACCAGCCGGCAGCCGACCTGACCGGCAGCGCCGGCGACAAGGATTTTCATGGGGACCCCTTTCTCGTTGCCAGTGGACACTGGCTGGTGGTGTAGGCTTTCAGTTGTCCCAAGGACAGACTATTCTTCTTCCTCCAATACTTCATTCAGATATTCAACCACATCGCGGAAAGAAATAATTCCGCTGGGCTGGCCGTTGTCATCCACCAACGGAACGTGACGGAAGCCATGCAGCGACATCAGATTCAGCGCCTGTGCGATCGGCAAATCATCTTTCAGAGTCAGCGGGTCCGGCGTCATGAAGTCGGCAATCGTCTGCTGCGCCAGATCGTCGACCAGCCCTGCAACCCGATTCAGGACATCCCATTCAGTGAAGATGCCCATCAGTCGGTCCTCTTCATCCGTCACCAGCACACAGCCGATGTTGTGCCGGTTCATCTGGCGGATGGTCCTCGCCAGCGAACTACTTCTGTCCACCGTAATCGGCACCTTAGGTTCCAACGCCGCCAGCGTATCGGTCACCAGCACATCCTGAATCTCCGACAAGACCTCTGCCGGCGTCTCCATCTCATCAATATACTCTTCGTCCAATCCCGTTATCGGCATCTCGTCGAAGTCAGAGGTGCTTGGCGTAATCTCTCTCGCCTCCGCCTCCTCTCTCTCCTCCACCGTCCACAGATCCGCCGCCAGGTAGAGTTGATTCAAATCTCCGGCGCCCCGCTGCTCCTGGGCCGTCTCAACCTGATCCATCAGTTCGCCGGTGTAGTCCGGTTTGCGCACATCGCGGATCACGCCCATCGCCGCCGGATAGTCGGGAAACTCCATGCTCCCCAGAATCGACGCCAGCGGCTTCGAAGTGGCATCGTGCACCAGAATCTCATCCAAATCCACCTCATCCAGCGATACCACCTCCGGCGTAAAACCGTTCAGCCGGATCCCCTTGTCCCGGTCCTTCCCGAAAATCATATGCTTGCCATGTTCCAGGTAAAGGATCGAGTCGTCCCGGTTCTTGCGGTCGCTCAACTCCGTCCACTCGTTCGGGTTGAAGATCACGCAGTTCTGGTAAATCTCCAGGAATGAAGTACCCCGGTGTTCGGCGGCCCGCTCCAGCGTGGTGGCCAGATGTTGAGGATGCGAATCGATCGAACGCGCCACATAGGTCGCCTCCGCCGCCAGCGCAACCGCGATCGGATTCAGCGGCTGCTCCATCGAGCCCATCGGCGAAGACTTCGTCACCGTGCCCGGACGCGACGTCGGCGAATACTGCCCCTTTGTCAGCCCGTAAATTCTGTTGTTGAAGAGCACGATATTCAGATTGACATTGCGCCGGATCGCATGCAGCAGATGGTTGCCGCCGATCGAAAGGCCGTCCCCGTCCCCCGTGATCACCCACACGCTCAATTCGGGATTCGCGATCGCCAGCCCCGTAGCCAGCGCCGGCGCCCGTCCATGAATACTGTGGATGCCGTATGTGTTCATGTAATAGGGGAAGCGGCTCGAGCAGCCAATGCCGGATATGAATACCGTCTTCTCTTTTGCCACGCCCGTCCCCGGCAGCACGCGCTGCATCTGCGCCAGGATCGAATAGTCTCCGCATCCAGGGCACCAGCGCACCGTCTGATCGGACACAAAATCCTTACGCGTCAGCGTGATTTCCTCTGTCGCTGCTGTGCTCATCTATGCTCTCCCCAAAACTGACTCAATTATGTCCCGCACTTCGGCGATCTTGAGCGGCCGCGCCGAAAGGTTCGAATACGTCTCCACCTCCACACCGAGCCTGCCGCGCAACAGAAACGCCAGCTGACCGCTGTTCAACTCCGGCACCACTACCCGCCGGTGCCGCTTCAGAACCGCCGCCAGATTGCGCGGGAACGGATTCAAATAGCGCACATGCGTATGCGCCACCGACTTGCCCGCCCGCTGCGCCGCCGCCACCGCCGATCGCACCACCCCGAACGTGCCGCCCCAGCTCACCATCAGCAGCTCAGCGTCTTCAGCGCCAAAAACCTCCTGCTCGGGAATGACATCCGCCAGCCGCGCGATCTTCTCCGCCCGGTCGCGAATCATCTGCTCGTTGTGCTCGGGATCATACGAAACATTGCCCGTTACCGGCGCCTTGCTCAGCCCGCCCAGCCTGTGTTCCAGACCCGGCGTACCCGGCAGCGCCCACGCCCGCGCCAGCGTTTCCGGATCCCGCTCGTATGGCAGAAACGGCCCATGACCGTTCCCATTCCTATGCCCCTCCGGGTGCTTCACCTCGATCGCAGGAATATCTTCCGCCTTCGGCGCCTGCCACGGCTCCGCGCTGTTCGCCAAAAACCCTTCCGACAGCAAAAAGACAGGCGTCATCGCCCGCACCGCCAGCCGCGCCGCTTCCAGCGCCATCTCGAAACAGTCCGACGGCGTCGCCGGCGCCACGATCGGGAGCGGGCTTTCGCCGTTGCGCCCGAACATCGCCTGCAGCAGATCCGCCTGCTCCGTCTTCGTCGGCAGCCCTGTGCTGGGTCCCCCCCGCTGCACATTGATAACAATCAGCGGCAGTTCCAGCACAAGCGCCAGGTTGATCGCCTCGCTCTTGAGCGCAATGCCGGGCCCGCTTGTGCCCGTCACCGCCAGCGCGCCGCCGAAAGCAGCGCCAATCACCGCACAGATCGCCGCAATCTCGTCCTCCGCCTGAAATGTACGCACATCAAAGTGACGCAAGGAGGCCAAAGAGTGCAGGATGTCGCTGGCCGGCGTGATCGGATACGAGCCGTAAAAAAGCGGCTTGCCCATCTTGTGCGCCGCCGTCACCAGGCCCATCGACAGCGCCTCATTGCCCGTAACCTTGCGATACGTGCCCGGTGGCAGCGCCGCCGGCCGCACCATATAGCGATGCTGGAACGTCTCCGTCGTCTCACCCAGAAAGTAACCGGTCTCCATCGCCTTGAGGTTGGCCTCCGCGATCACCGGCTTGCGCGCAAACTTCTTGAAAAGCCACTCCCGCGTCGTCTCCATCGAACGGTCGAACATCCAGAACACCATGCCCAGCGCAAAGAAGTTCTGGCAGCGGTCCCGCTCCTTGTTGGTCAACTCCGCAAAGTCGCCCAGCGCCTCCCGGTTCAGCGACGTCATCGGGATCGCCAGCACCTGGTACCCTTCCAGTGAGTCGTCCTCCAGCGGATTCGACGCGTAGCCTGCCTTTGACAGGTTCTGCTTCGTGAACGAGTCCGTATTGACAATGATCGTCCCCGCCCGCTGCAACTCCGGCAGACTGGCCTTCAACGCCGCTGGATTCATCGCCACCAGTACCTGCGGCGCATCGCCCGGCGTCAGCACATTCTGGCTCGAAAAGTGAACCTGAAATCCGCTCACCCCAGCCAGCGTACCCGCAGGCGCCCGGATCTCCGCCGGAAAGTCCGGCATCGTGCTGATGTCATTGCCGAACACCGCCGAAGTCGTGGTGAACTGGGTCCCCGTCAACTGCATTCCGTCGCCCGAGTCCCCGGCAAAACGGATCGCAACCGACTCTAATTCCTCGAATTCCTGTATGTTTTCCGTCACACTATCTGTCATCTGCGTTCTCCATCGAACTGCAATTATTCGCAATCATTGACACGTGCACAAAAATATTCAAATCCACGCAGCCAAAGTCAATTTGCCACCCTGAGTGAGGCGAACGAAGGCGTCTTATCTCCCCGCGGTCCTCTATACTTTCTCCTTGCATTATGGCGGTCGGGCCTTCGGCCCTCCCTTGTGCAGGGGCTGCGCCCCCGCAACGCCCCCCTACAAAAACATGCCTCACCGACCGTGTGTGCGCATTCCAGCAGCGCCGCTCCAGCAACGTGTCTAGCCAACAATGTCTCCTACCCCACTTGCAGTCTCAGTCCACTGACCACTGACCACTGACCACTAACCACTGCAGTTCTGGGCGGTCGGGCCTTCGGCCCTCCCTTGTGCAGGGGCTGCGCCCCCGCAACGCCCCCCTCCAAAACCATCCCTCACCGACCGTGTGTGCGCATTCCAGCAGTGCTGCTCCACTAACCTGGCTGCCGCAAACCGAATACGCAATCAGATAGCCTGAATGGCGGCAGCGATAAAGGGCTGGTCAAGACAGACATTGTAGATGGCTTAGCAGTTACTAAAAACAAAAAACCGACTACTAAAGACCGCAGTTCGCCTTTCCCTACCCACCCTCGGCTCTGCGCGGGAAACGCTCCGGATCAATCGGACGATTCAAAACCTCCACCGGATACCGGTCCGCCAGGTAGTGAATAATCGCCTGGTGCGTCATATTGCCCAGCAGCCTGCCGTCTTTGTCGACGACCGGCAGATTGCGGAAATGATTCTCGTCCATCAGGCGCAATGCGTCCGCTGCCGACGCGTCCGGATCAATCGTGATCGGATCCCGGGTCATCACCTCTTCCACCGGCCTGTCCAGCGACCCCGCAACATCGATAACCTTGCGCATCACATCCCGCTCCGTAAAGATGCCCACCAGCCGCACCTGTTGCGAGTCGCCTGTCTCTCCGCCGCCGCGCTCCGCCGCCGCCTCCTCGTCCACCACCAGGCAGACGACCTGTCTGTCGGCCCGCATCAGCGCCAGCGTATCACGAACTGACGTGCCGACCGCCACCTGCGCGCAGCCGCTGACAACCAGATGGCTGACGTGCTCCGACTTGAGATCAGTTTGCAGGTTCATCCTCTCTCCTCACTCCAAAAATCCACTACATCGCTAGACGTACTGACCACTGACCGCTATCCCCGCGGTTCCGGCGGCCGCCGCACCTGCGTGATCTGTTCAAAGGAATACGCGAGACGGATCAAAATCGGCTCGCTCCACGCCCGTCCCATAAATGAGAGCCCGATCGGCAGTCCGATCTCCGCGCCGGTCTCGCTTGCAGGCAGCACAAATCCCGCCGGCACCGTCACCAGCGGATATCCCGCCACCGCCGCACAGCGCGAACTGCCGCCATGAACGGCATCCCCATCCTGCGGGTCGAGCGGCCACGCCGGCCCGCCCGTCGGCGCAATCAACGCATCCAGACCGTACGCATCCAACACCGCGTCCAGCCCCTCCGCCGCCGCCAGCCGCCGTCCCGTCGCCAGCGCCTCCAAATAGTCCTCCCCATCAAGCGGTCCGCTCTCAAGCGCCAGCTCAAAACGCTCCTGGCCGAAATGGACCAGCTCCTGCTCCGCGTGCTCCCGGTTGAAACGCACCAGGTCCGCCAGCGAACCGGGCTGGGCCAGGTCCGCATCCACCACAGTCCGCGTCGCCAGATATACGGCAACGCCATGCTTGAACTCGGTCTGCATAATGACCATTTCGCTGGCGCCCATTTCTTCGCTGCCAACGGTCGGAATGTCGGCGGGATCGATCACCTCCGCCCCCGCGTCCCTGATAGCCCGAATCGCATCCTCGAAAACTTTTTCGGTACCGTCGTGATATCCGCTCACCCCTTCGCGCGCCACCCCAATGCGCGCCCCGCGCAAGCCGTCCGCGTCGAGAAACGGGCGATAGTCGCCGTGTACCGTCCTCCCCTTCGCCGCAGTCGCCGCATCGCGCCCGTCCGCCTTTGTCAGCGCGCCAAGCACAGCCGCCGCGTCAGCAACCGTGCGCGCCATCGGCCCCACCGTATCCTGCGTATGCGAGATCGGGATCACACCGGCCCGGCTGCTCAATCCGACCGTCGGCTTGATGCCAACAATGCCGCAAGCGCCCGATGGGTTGACGATCGAACCGTCCGTCTCCGAACCCAGCGCCGCCGCCGCCAAACCAGCGCTTACCGCCGCCCCCGACCCGGAACTCGATCCGCCCGGGTTGCGGCTGAGATCATAGGGGTTGCGGCACTGACCCCCGCGCGCGCTCCAGCCGCTCGTCGAACTGGTGGAGCGAAAATTGGCCCATTCGCTCAGGTTGGCCTTGCCCAGAATAACCGCGCCCGCCTGCCGCAGCCCTGCCGCCACCGTCGCATCCCCCGCCGCACGCGAGCCCAGCAAAGCCAGGGAGCCCGCCGTCGTCTGCATGCGGTCAGCCGTATCGATGTTGTCCTTAAGCAAAATGGGGATGCCGTGCAGCGGCCCGCGCACATGGCCGGCCGCCCGTTCACGATCCAACCCCGCCGCGATCGCCGCCGCCTCCGGGTTGGTCTCGATCACCGAGCACAGCGCGCCGTCAACCGCCTCAATCGCCGCCAGATAGCCCTCGGCAATGCCGGCAGCCGTGCGCGCGCCCGCGGCCATATCCTCTTGCAGTTGAGCAATCGTCACTTCGCCGAGTTCTGCCGTCATGTCGCTATGACCGGCTTCCCGCGGCCGCCAACCCCTGCAGTTGCTTGCAGCCGATCACTGGCCGCTGCTCACTGCAATCAGGTTGTCCAGCGCCGCGCGCAAGTCCGCCTCCGGTTGCGCCCCCACATACTCCTGTACCACATTCCCCTCCCCGTCCAGCAGGATCAAATGGGGCTGGTACCGAAAGTTAAACTGCTGCTTGTAGGGCCCTACCGCACTGTCGTCAATATCCAGATAAATGAACTCAACCTGTCCCCAGTAATCAATTTCGAGCCTGTGAACCACAGGCGCAAAGCGTACGCAGACCGGTCACCAGAAAGCAAAAAGTTCGACCACCTGGGGCTTGCCCGCGCCCAGCACAACCGTCGCCGGGTCTGTCGCCTGCAACTCTTCCCTGAAGGCCGGCGGCGGCCCGATCGCAACCGCTGTAGGTTCCGGCTCTGGCGTGGAAGTCGGCTCCTCCATCGCCGTCGGCGTCGGTTCCGGCGCCTCTGTAGCCTGCGCAACCTCTTCTCCACCCGCGGCAGGCGCTTCCCCGCCTGAGATCGCGTTGCAGCCGGCCAGCACCAGGGCCAGGACAACGACAACGAGGGTCAACTGCCTGTGAACTGCTGTCATCGTCTTCTCTCCTCGGACAGCGGCCCCATTGCCTGTGTCCTGCTCTTATATGCTCCGCTCGCTATGCACTTGATCAGGATGCTCCGCACGAGTAAAATCATTCCCGCTGCACGATTCAGTCATCCGCCTTGTTCGCCTTCCCTGGCAGCTCGTCAAACTCCAATTGTCTGCCAATCGCCGTGCGAAGAGGGCAAAGCAGAAAATGGGCGGGTGACACTTGCATTATGCCAAAGTAGAAGCCGTCCCGCCAAACACCAGCGGCGAGTCACAAGCGGCCATGCAACCCTTTGGAGACACCCTATGATTGTTGACACCCACGTTCACGTCTGGGAAATCGACCCGCCCAAATATCCCGTCGGCCCCACCGCCCCCACCTGGAACTCCTACCCCGACGAACCCGGCACCACCGACGAGCTGCTGGCAGAAATGAACGCGCATGGCGTCGATTGGGCCGTGCTCGTCCAAACCAGCTGGTCTACCTGGGACAACGGCTACATCGCCGACTCCGCCGCCCGCTTCCCCCATCGCTTCGTCGGCCACGGCCTCATCGACCCGCAAGATGCCGCCAACGCCGAGCAAGTCCACTACTGGATCCACCACCGCGGCCTCGCCGGCTTCCGCTTCCATCCCATGTACTATCCCGATGAAAAGATCCTCTTGACATCCCAAAACGGACCCATGTGGGAGGAAATCGCCGTCGCCGACGCTGTCATCCAGTTCCACCTGAGCGCCGCAGAGGCCGACCAGATCGCGGAAATCGCCCGCCGCTACCCCCATCTGACACTGATCCTCGACCACCTCGGCTACCCCAAGGTCAACGCCGATAGCGCCGCTTATCAACCCATAGTCGACCTCGCCCGCTACGACAACGTCCACATCAAACTCTCCGATGTCAACGGGCACGCCCGCCAGCCCTATCCCTACGACGATGTCCACCCCTTCATCGTTCGCGTATTCTCAGCCTTCGGCGCCGACCGCATGATTTGGGGCACCGGATACCCCGGCCACCATCGCGCCAAACACAACTGGCCTTCACTTGAGCAGGAGTTAAGTCTCATCCGTGAGGGCCTGCCGTTTCTCGGCGAAGGTGATAAAGAACGGATTCTGGGAGGTACCGCCGCCCGCATCTGGGGTCTGACAAAGCCTGCCAGCTAATCGCCGCCAGCTTCACCAGGCCCGCTGAAATCCCGTTCGAATACCCTCACTTCTGGGCGCCGCCTCGTAGACCAACCGTAGGGGCACCCCTTGTGGGTGCCCTCCCTCCTCGTGGGCTTGACTCTGCTAAGGCAATATCCGACAACCACAGCCCTTCTTGCCCGGCCAAAAATGCGCGAACCCGAACATCAGGCGCAGCTGTAAGAATCTCCGAGACAATGTTTGTGTCGAGGAGATAGCCGCTCATTCGGTGTTTTGTTTCAGGAATGGAATCGTGCGTTCGGGTTCGCGTCGACTGTGGAGTTCAAGGTCAATCCCGCGCGGCATGTTTTCCAACAGCCACCTGCCCATAGGTATACGACCTTCTTGTTGGGGCAGCCTTTAGGGGTTGCTCGTGGGCGTACCACGATGCGGCGGGCACGACGACGAATGGCCTGTCCGTGCCGATCTGTTGAGGCCCTACCTCCGCGGCGAGCCGCAGGACTTCGCATAGCTGCGAATGGGCCTCGGCGACGGTCCACGTGCGTTGTTGCTCAGGTTGATTTCTGTTGCTCGCCTCCTCCTTACCCGCGTCCTTCCACAAAAAACCACTTCAGCGAACTGCGCCATACCCATTCAGGCGAAGTGGCGGGGCCTTAGGCGGCAGACCGCCCGCTAGCGAATGAAGCTGGCCACTTACCACTATCCACTGCCCGCCAAAACGCCCGGCCGCCGCTCTCCCACCCGCGTCGCCCGCTCAAACGCGTGCGCCATCTGCAGCACACCGAAATCGTCCCGGTGCCGGCCCACAATCTGCACGCCCACCGGCACGCCCTCCGGCGTGAATCCGCACGGCACCGAAATCGCCGGATGCCCGGTCACAGTAATGAAGTAACAGGACTTCATCCAGTCAATATAGGTCTCCATCTCTACGATGCCGTCCCCGCTGTCGATAGCCATCGGATAAGGCACGTCCACCGAAAACGGCGGGACCTGGTTTACCGGCAGCAGCAGGAACTCGTAAGTCTCCATAAAGACGCGCATCGCCTGATACAGCTCCGTGCGCATCGCCTCCGCCCGTCCCACATCCGCCCCGCTCAGCTTCTCCCCCTCTTCGATGTTCCAGACGATCGTGTCCTTCATCTGGTGGCGGTGCTCCGCCAGCAACGGCCCGTGCGAAAGATGGAAACTCCACGCCCGCATAATCTTGAAGATCTCGTCCGCGTCGCCGAAGTCCGGCAAGCCCGGACCGTCATCCCGCTGACGCCCAGCGCCCGCGCCGCTGAAATCGGTCACCTCACACCCGATCCCGCCAAACGCCGGCAGCTGCGCCTCGATAGCATTCCTCACCCGCGGATCCACCGGAAATTCTCCCCCCAGGTCCGCGCTGTACGCGATCCGCACACCGCTGAAATCACGCGCCAGCGGACGCGCGAAAACGCTGCCCGGCTCCGACTGCGCAATCGGAGAACGCGCATCCGGCCCCGCGATTACACTCAGCAGAAAAGCCACGTCCTCCACGGTGCGTGCCATCGGACCCTGTACCGACAGCCCCGACCAGCCCGCCATACTCGGCCACACCGGCACCCGGCCCGGTGAAACCCGGAAGCCGACCACATTGCAATAGTTTCCCGGGTTGCGCAGCGAACCGCCCATATCGCTCCCGTCCGCAATCGGCGTCATCCCGCACGCCAGCGCCACCGCCTGGCCGCCGCTCGACCCCCCGCACGTCTTGCTCGGATCGTACGGATTGCCCGTCGCCCCGAACACCGGGTTGAACGACTGCGAACCCGCCCCAAACTCCGGCACATTCGTCTTCCCCATCGGGATCGCGCCCGCCGCATGTAGCCGTTCAATGATTAGCTGGCTCTGCGCCGGCACATTGTCCCGGTGGATCGGCGAACCGTACGTCGTGCGGATGCCCGCCGTGTCCGTCGTGTCCTTGTGCAGCATCGGCAGACCGTGCAGCGGTCCAACCTCATCACCGCGCGCCAGCGCATCGTCCGCGGCCCGCGCGCGTTCCAGCGCCTGCTCCGGCAAAAAGGTCACCACCGCGTTGACCGCCGGGTTGACCCGTTCGATCTGCGCAATGTGCGCCTCGGTTACCTCCACACTGGAAAAACTGCCACCGCGGATACCCGCGGCCAGTTCCTTTGCGTTGCGAAAACAGAGATCAGTCGTCATCTTCGGGTGCGTCTCCTGGGCGGAATCCATCTTTGAAGAAGGGTAGTTTTTCGCGCTTGTCTCCTCGCCGCCACTGCTCACAGCCCCCCTCGCCGGTCGGCCGCACCTTAGGCGCCGCCATCTCTTCATACCCGTGCCACGGATAGGGGTCCTCGCCCGCGATCATAATAATATCCCGGTAGTCGGCAGTCGCCATGTGCTGGCCTTCCTTCGGGCTCCGCCACGGCAGCAGCGACTCCGCGCTCATATAATGGTTCACCAGAACGCGCCGGTACCCGCTCTGGGCCCGGTTCGGGAACGAGCGGTGCAGCAAGTAGCCGTTGAAGAATACCAGCGAACCCGCCTTCACCTCCACCGGAATCGAGTCCTCGTCCGTATAGGGGAAACCGTAGGCCTCGCCCGCGCAATCGAAGCGCGGATCGTCATGGTCGTGCTGCGGCCAGATAATGCCGCGCTTGTGCGAGCCCGGCACAATCCACAAACAGCCGTTCTCGATTGTGGCATCATCCAAAGCGATCCACGCACCCGTCAGCGTCCGGTCGCGCGTGGGGATGAAATACTCATCCTGGTGCCACGCCTGGCCCGGCTTGCCCGTCGCCTTGATGAACAGCATCGACTGCATGCACTTCACATTCGGCCCGATGATCTGCGTCAGCACGTTGGCAATATGCGAGTGGCCGAGATAGTCCAACATGATCTCCGATATCTTGTGCGGAAAATGGATGCACAGATAACGGCGCAGCACATCATCTTCGCTCTCGCCCGCCATGCCCGGCTCAAAGCCGTCCACATCGCCCCGCTCACCCTTACAAATAGCAGTCGTCTCCGCCCGCAGCTCCTCCACCTCAACCGGCGTCAGCGCATCCGGCAAAACATAGTAGCCGTTCTCAGCATAGAACTGCCTGATACTCTCAGAAGATGCCGCCCCCGCCCGCGCGCCGTTGCCCATCTCCGGGACATTGGCTGCCTGCGCTAATTCGGGCGAGCCGTTTGCGTGCGAGACCGGGGCCTTAGGAACAGATGCCATCGTGCTACTCCTTATTTACGGACGTGAATAACCTTGAATATGCCGCGTGCAACTGCCCGATGACTAGGGCTCGCTGACCTTTGTACGAACAACGATATGCGGGAGCAAATTGCGGCTGATCCGCATAGCCGCGCAATCACCCAAAGAAAATCTGTTACGCCCTTGGTTTTCTTCGCGACCCTTCGCGTGACTTCGCGGATCGATCAGTTTTGTTTCTCACAAGACTCAAGCCAGAAACATCCCAAGCAGGCCTTCAAACGTTCTGTTCGTGTTGAATTCTGAACGCTCTTCCCAAAATGCCAACGGAACCTGAATTGCCTTGGACCGTCCCGCTGCAAAAGCCGAAATCAGTCGTCATCCTCCGGCGCGTCTCCGGGCCGGAATCCATCCTTGAAGAAAGGCAGTATCTCCCGTTTACGTCCCCGCCGCCAGGTCTCACAGCCGCCCTCGAGCGTGGGCCGCACCTGCGGCGCCGCCAGCTCTTCGCATTCCTTCCAGGGATAGGGGTCCTCGCCCGCAATCATCACGATATCCCGGTAGTCGGCAACCGCCATGTGCTCGTTTTCCTTCGGGCTCCGCCACGGCAGCAGCGACTCCGCGCTCATGTAGTGGTTCACCAGCACCCGCCGGTAACCGCTCTGCGCCTGGTTCGGAAACGAGCGGTGCAGCAGATAGCCGTTGAAAAAGACGATCGCGCCCGCCTTCACCTCCACCGGAATCGAGTCTTCATCACCATAAGGAAAGCCGTACGCCTCGCCCGCACAATCGAACTGCGGGTCCACGTGGTCGTGCTGCGGCCAGATAATGCCGCGCTTATGCGAGCCCGGGATCACCCACAGGCAGCCATTCTCAACCGTGGCGTCATCTAGCGCGATCCACGCGCCCGTAAGCGTGCGGTCCCGTGTAGGGATCGAAAACTCGTCCTGGTGCCACGCCTGGCCCGGCTTGCCCGCCGCCTTGATAAACAGCATCGACTGCATGCACTTCACGTTCGGCCCGATGACCTGAGTCAACACATCCGCAATCTGCCGGTGGCCGAGATAATCCAACATCATCTCCGAAATCTTGTGCGGAAAATGGACGCACAAATAGCGACGCAGCACATCCTCCTCACTCTCCCCCGGCACACTCGGCTCGAACCCATCCACATCGCCGCGCTCGCCCTTGCAGATAGCCGTCGTCTCCGCCCGCAGCGCCTCCACCTCCACCGGCGTCAACGCATCCGGCAGAACATAGTACCCGTTCTCAGCGAAAAACTCTCTGACACTGCCAGCAGATTCGGCCGCCGCAAGCCCGGGCGAGCCGCTCTCTTGAGCGACGGGTGCCGTCGGTACAGATGCCATCTTGACACTCCTTACTATAGGGCGCGAAAACTTGGTATAGGGCTGCGCTCAGTATAGCGGACGTCCCCCCACAGGTCAACGAACGGGACAGGATGGCGCATGTCCCGATGAACTGTTCATCCAATGGAGATTTCAAGTAAGGCCATGCGTGTAGGCCAAGAGTCTTCCTCCGCAACCCAGAACATCCGCTGCAGAACAAGAGTTGCACCCTAAGTACTAACTAACTATAATGGTAGTTACTAACCAGCAATTGCATCTGGCGTTGACCTGGAGGCTAAGTATGGCGATGCAAAGAGAGCAGCAGTACCGGCAAATGGCGGCGAGAGGAAAGTACCAGGGGCTATACACATACCTGAGCGGACTCGCAACGCCGGAGTGGAGAACCACCTTCAGCGAAATCGAGTCCGTCATCGGCTTCGCACTGCCCGCGTCAGCCCGTCTTCATCGACCTTGGTGGTCCAATCAGGCCGGCGGCAACGGTCACAGCCAATCCTTGGCCTGGGGTGCCGCCGGATGGGAGACCGCAGAGGTGGACATGGATGCCGAAACGCTGCTGCTCCGGCGCAAAGCTGCGGTTTCGGCCCAAAAATTCAATCTGGACGAACTGTTACCCGTGCACTCCGCTGGAGGCTGGCCGGAAGACCTCAGTCTCAGACGAGAGGATATCTACTAGAAGAGGATCTAGCCTCCATTATGTTTGTGGACACCAACGTGCTGGTAAATGCCCGTTTCATTGAGGCCCCGGACCACGAAGCCGCCAGGGCCAGCTTGGAGAGCGCGATTGAGAAGCCAGAGGCGCTTCGCATCAGCCGTCAGATCCTACGGGAATACCTGGCAGTAGTCACCCGTCCACAGGCCTGGCCGGTGGCCATTTCCCGCAATGATGCACTCGACGACTTGAACCGATTCGCCGCTGCTTTCGAGGTGTTGGAGGACGGGCCAGTGGTTACCGACCGGCTGATAGCGCTATGCCGCCAGACCCCCGTAGGCGGTAAACAAATCCACGACGCCAACATCGTCGCCACCATGCTGGCCTACGGAGAGCGCAGGCTGCTGACCTTCAACACGGCTGACTTCCGCCGATACGCAGATCGCATCGAACTGGTCGCCCGATAGCAAAAACCTCCCGCGCCACCGCTTTGAGTCTGGACTCGTTGCCAAGTCTTGACTCCTACTGAATCCTATCGCCAATTCCTACCAAAACTCACAAAAATTTATACAAGATTCAAACAGATTCTCATATATATCTGACATCGGTCAGTTACAATAACCTGAAATCGGAGTTAGACAAGGGCCGGCAAGAGAGCCATATCTTTGTCACAGAGATGGAGAGAAGACCTCTTGGCTTGCCAGGTGTAGGCAATCAGACCGGCGATGAGATTGACGATAAAGTTGGTCGTACTCCGATGCCAGGTGTGTTCAATCTGTGAGATATTTTTGAGTTGATTAACGATGGTCTCAATGACAAAGCGCTTACGCGTGCCGAGCTTGTCTTCGAGAACGACTGGAGTTTGAAGCCATAGAACCATCCCATGCTGCTCTTGCCGCACCTGGCCACCGCGGCAAAGACCCGATGGCGACCAATACGCTTGTTGTGGCAGACGGACGACGAAGTTGAACTGATGAATGCCACGCCTGTCCTCTGGCCAAAACGCGCACTGACTCCGATTCCATGTTGAGAGCAAAGGAGTAAGCCATGAACAACGAACCGCAGACCGGCCGGGCAGTAGACCTCTGGCGGGCAATCGTCCAAACCGAACAGCTAGTCGAATTCTTCACAGGTCTGTTCGATGTAATAGGCATCACCATCGAGGAAACCGGCGAAGAGCTGACCGCAAGAATAGAAGAAAACCAAATCCACATTGATCCGGGTTTGCCGGACAATTACGATTTTCTCGTGCCCCTAAAGCTCGAAAATGTACACAATATGGTTAGCCACGCCGCCGACGGCACGTTGGATGAATTCGAGGTCTGGCAAATCGTAGCCGTGTTGTTCACCCCCCTTACCCGCGCAACCCTTACCAACCCCGTCATGTCCAGGAATCTGCTGCGGAAGCTGGCCGGAATAGAGGACCTGGTCCATGTTCAGCTTATAGGCCCCGAAGCCGAGCATGTCGCCAATCATACCCTTATCTTTGCCAGCAACCAGTGGTTGGTATTTGAGGGCCTGCACGGCAAGCCCGAACGGAAATACATCATGACCGGCGATGACTGCATTACCTACCAGAAGCAGGTCTTCAAGGCCATAAAGGCCGACAACTTCCTCACCTGGATCAAATTTGGCCGCTGGTATACCAAATGGCGGGCCAGCGTCTCCTCCCAAATCCAGCACGACTGACGCAACAAAAGCAACCACCCAACCACACCAATCCCCCCCGTCCCCATACGCCATCGTCGTTGCCATGCGCCTACCCCAACCGCACCCCCAACGCATCAGCCCCAAAACTTGCAAGGATGACGCGCAGGCTCCAAAAGTTGTTCTTCGTACCCTTAGCGGATCAAAAAGAAGCTGCAGTTGCCGTTCTCCCCGCCTCTCCGTGTCCTCTGTGGACAAAAGGTGTTGCAGTTGCCGTTCTTCGCGGTCCTTCGCGGCCCTTCGTGGATCAAAAGGAAGTTGCAGTTGCCGTTCTTCGCGGTCCTTCGCGGCCCTTCGTTGACAAAAAAGAAGTCGCAGTTGCCGTTCTTCGCGGTCCTTCGCGGCCCTTCGTGGATCAAAAAGAAGTTGCAGTTGCCGTTCTTCGCGGTCCTTCGCGGCCCTTCGTGGATCAAAAGGAAGTTGCCGTTCTCCGTGGTCCTCCGTGGCCCTCCGTGGACAAAAGGTGTTGCCGTTGCAGTTCTTCGCGGTCCTTCGCGGCCCTTCGTGGACAAAAAGAAGTTGCAGTTGCCGTTTTCCGCCACCCTCCGCAAACAAAAAAATAAACACCAGCATTCCCAACGCCTCCAAAAGGCCTGTCCAAGATTTCCCGCACTGGAAGTATTCGTTACAATTACAACCAATGTCTATCCCTTCTGAACCCGAGAGTCCGCGAGCCTCACAAAAACCGAGCCGCCAGCCCTCCACTCGCGTAAACCACCCGCAATGACCAACCACGACGCCATCCAGAATCGAGCCGCCTTCGACCGCGTTCGCTACGCCAACTGCTGGGAAGATGCCGACACCCTCCTCGATGCCCTTGCAGTGCAGAAAGGCGACCGTTGCCTCTCCATCGCATCCGCCGGCGACAACTCCCTGGCCCTGCTGGCCAACGATCCTGACGTCGTCATCGCCTGCGATGTCAACGCTGTCCAACTGGCCTGCCTCGAAATCCGACAGGCTGCCTTCGCCGAGCTCTCCTATACCGACCTGCTCGCCTTTCTCGGCTTCCGCGCCTGCAATCACCGCCTTGTGCTCTATCAGTCCCTGCGTTCCTCTTTGAGCCCCTCCGCCAGGATGTACTTCGACCAGCACGAGGACAACATCGCTGGCGGGCTCATCCACCACGGCAAATTCGAGGGCTACCTGCGCTTCTTCGGGTCGTGGGTCCTCCCACTGATCCACAGCCGAAAGACCATACGCGACCTGCTCACCGACAAAGACCAGCCCGCCCGCCGCGCCTTCTTCCGCAACCGCTGGGACACCTGGCGCTGGCGGCTGTTCTGCAGAATCCTCCTGAGCCGGCCAATTCTGGGCAGAGTAGCCCGAGACCCGGAATTCATGCGATTCGTAGAGGGCAGCGCCGGCCCGCCGATATTGCGACGCGTTGAAGAGGGCCTCACCAACCTGTCAACCCACGACAACCCGTTTCTCGACTACATCGTAACCGGCTCTTTTCGACGAACGCTGCCCTTTTATGTACGCGAGGAAAACTACCCGAAAATAAGACGCAATCTATCGCGACTGAAACTGTTCCACGGTGCCACTGATGATGTCTTTGAGGCCGACAAGACCGGCTTCGATAAATTCAATCTGTCCGATATATTTGAGTACATGAGCCACGAGCTCTTCCTCAAGACGGCTGGCCTCCTCCTGCAGCACTCCCGGCCTTCCGCTCGCCTTGCCTACTGGAACATGCTCGTCACAAGAGACATCGCCCCCCACTGGCCGCAGCAGGTCCGTCAACTGCAGCAGCTGTCGGAAAGCTGCTTTCGACGCGATAAGGTATTCTTCTACCGGGCCTTCCACGTCGATGAGGTCATGTAACCGATGAAATCAGTCCCAAGGAAGCCCTCTTGAACTGCGTCCAACTGACCCTTGACCATGTCGCAGAAAGCCCCCACCGGCCTGCCATCTGGCTGCCCGGCGCATCGGCAGGCTCGCTGACCACCTTTGCCGAGCTTTACACCCTGGCCAACGCCATGCAACACGCACTTGTCGCCGCCGGCGTCCAATCAGGCGACCTGGTCCTCGTGCAGGACCGCCTCAGCGTGCGCCTCTACGCAGCCGTGTTCGCGATCCTCGGTCTCGGCGCAACTGTGGTCCTCATCGAACCGTGGATGTCCGCCGGTCACATTGAACACGCAACGCGGACGGTAGCGCCCAAGTATTTTGTAAGCGGCTGGCTGGGAAAGCTATGGGGCCTGCGCTATCGGGCCATTCGCAGCATTCCCCACAAACTGAATATCCGCACTCTGGCGCAACCGGCAAGCGGCTGGAAATTCGTCGTTGAAGATACCGATGCCGACTCGCCGGCGATCATCACCTTCACCTCCGGTACGACCGGGACGCCCAAGGGCGTGGTCAGGACCCAGGGCGCGCTCCTCCAACAGCATCAGGTGTTGAACCGCTCGCTCAAAACCACCGAACTGGCCGGGCCGGACCTCTGCATCTTCGCCAATTTCGTTCTCTCCAATCTCGCTTCCGGCCGGCTCTCGCTTCTGCTGCCAAATCCCTGGCAGCCCCGCCTCCTGCGCCAAATCGACCAGTTGCCGCCGGCGCTGCAGCCGCAATCGCTGACCTGCGGCCCTGCCTTTCTGTCGCAGCTAATGCCACATGCAGAGCTTCCCAGCCTCAGGAGCGTCCACGTCGGCGGCGCGCTGACCGACTGCCGCATCTTCGAGCGGGCCTTTGAGCGCTGGCCGCATGCCCATTGGAAGCATCTCTATGGCAGCACCGAGGCCGAGCCTGTCGCCGTGGCAGACGCACAGACCGCCGTCAGCCTCAGCAGGGAAAAAGGTTACTTCCAGACGCTCTTCCTCGGAAACCCCGTCCCGGAGATCGCCTACTGCCCTGACCAAAGGGGGCTCTGGGTCCACGGACCCCACGTCTGCGGCCCATACCTGGGCAATGAAGAGGCCAATCGAACTGACAAACACATCGACGAAGCGGGCCGCGCCTGGCACTTCATGGGAGATCGAATCGGCACCCGCGAGGACAATGACGCATGGTGGTATCGCGGGCGCGCCAACCAGCCCGAGTCGGATTTTGAACTGGAACAGAGCGTCTACACTGCGCTCCAATCCAGCAACTGTTTCGTCCACCGGACGCCCGCTGGCGAAGCCCTCCTGGTGGGCGAAATCGACGCCAACATCCAGCTGCCCGGCATCGACCGCATCGTGCGCACGCACATCGTCCGCGATCGCAGGCACAGGTCCCGCATCGACCGGCCTGGAAGCCTGACAAGAGGTTCAAAATGGGCGCTTGGATAACCTTCTTGAAGGAGCGGCTGCCCTTGCCTTCCTACCTGGTCCTGGTTGTGGGCCTGGCAATGTCCGGCAACGTTCTGGGCCGCGCGCCCGCTGCCGCCGAATCTGCCGCTGCCTCTTGGGGTGCGGTCAGATATGAGCTTTTGACCTGGGCGCCCGCTGCCGCCGAATCTGCCGCTGCCTCTTGGGTAGCAACTGCCATCACCGCCGCGGGCGCCTTTCTGTTCTTCGCCGTCCTCAGAATCATGGACGAATATAAGGATTACGAAAAGGATAAAGTTGCCCATCCCCACCGGCCCTTGCCCAGAGGTCTCATCGCGCCTGCGCAGGTGGCGATAGCCGTCAAGAGTTTGGCAATCGCAATGCTCCTCTTTAGTATTGTCGTCGGGCTTGCCAACCGCCCGGCAGGCGTCTCCTATCTGCTGGTCACCGGCTATCTGTGGCTGATGTACCGCGAGTTCTACGCCGGGTCCTGGCTGGCGAACCGCCCGCTCCTATATGCCGCCTCCCACCAGGTCATCATTCTCCCCCTCTGCTACTTCTGTGTCCTCGCCGGCAACCCGGACGCCTGGCGCCACCTGCAGCCCGCGCTTCTTGGCATCACCGTCCTCGGCGCCTTCTTCACCTACGAAATCTGCCGCAAGCTCGATCCAAACGCGCACCCGCTCCTGCAGACCTACCTCTCCCACTATGGACCTGCAAAGACGCTTGGCCTTACGATATGCATGATCGCTCTCTCCGCCTTGGGAGCGCTTGGGCTTGGTTTGGGGCAAATGTTGTGGCCGCTTGAGGGCATCTTGATTGCACTGTTGTCACTCCTGCTCCTTGCGCCCAACCGCTTCAAAATTATCGAGCATGGAGCAACAATTTCGCTGGCATTGCACGTGTGGGTAGTTCCATTGAGCACATGGCTCAGAAGCACCGGATAGCGGTATGACAATAATCCTCACCAGTCGCGACAATCCCTCCCTCTTTCTTGCCGACGGCGGCGGCAAGGCCGCCAACCTGGCCCGCATCACCCAGCACGGCCTGCGTGTCCCTGCCTGGTTCTGTCTGTCCGCGCACGCCTTCGATGCCTTCGTCAACCAACACGGGCTGCACGACCGGCTGACACTCGCGGGCGACCGCGGCCAGTTTGCCCGCCAGACTGAAGAGCTGTTCCTTTCCAAGCCGCTGCCCGCCCAGGTCGAGGACGAACTGTTTCGGATGATCGAAACCATGAACCTGGGCGCTTCCTTTCTCGCGGTTCGCTCGAGCGGCATCGACGAAGATTCGCCCACCGCCTCCTTTGCCGGCCAGCTCTCTTCGTTCCTCTACCAGAAGGGAGATGACGCGATATCGGCCTCGGTCAGGCGCTGCTGGGCCTCTGGCTTCTCCGAAAGGGCCCTCACCTACCGCCAACAGCAGGGACTGCCCGTCAGCGGCATCCGCGTCGCCGTCGTCATCCAGGAGATGGTGCCGGCAGAAGTGTCCGGCGTCGCTTTCTCGCGCAATCCCGTCGCGCCGCTCGACCGTGATCAGATCATCGTCGACGCCGTCTATGGACTGGGCGAAGGCCTCGTCGGCGGCGCGCTGGAATCCGATCATTTCACCGTCGACCGCCGCACCCAATCTGTCGAAGCCAAGATCGCCCGCAAGACCGAAGCCTACCGCCAGCGCGCCCACGGCGGCATCCAACTGGCTCCCGTTCCAGCTGAGGACCAGACGCGCCCCTGCCTCTCCGATGATCAGGTCAAGACGGTGGCGGAACAAGCGCAGCGCCTGGAGGAGATGATCGGCTCGCCCCAGGATTGCGAATGGGCGTTCGACCAGGAAGGCCAACTCTTCCTTCTGCAGACGCGCCCCATCACCACCCTTCCCCCCGAGGCCTTCTACGACAAGGACGTAATCGGCCCGCAATACGCCCTCTGGGACAACGCCAACATCATCGAAAGTTACGAGGGCATCACTTCTCCCCTGACCTTCAGTTTCGCCAGCAGGGCCTACCGGCAGGTCTACATCCAGTTCTGCCAAATCATGGGCATCCCCGAACATGTTGTCGAGGAACACGACGACATGTTTCGCAATATGCTCGGCCTGATTCAGGGCCGCATCTACTACAACCTCATCAACTGGTACCGGCTCATTCGAATGCTGCCTGTCGGCGGGCGCAGCGACGCCTTCATGGAGACGATGATGGGCCTGCAGCAGAGCCTCGGCCCGGAACTGTCATCCCTGTTCGACGAACTGCAAGAGCCGCCGCGCCCCTCGCGCCTCCGCCAACTTGCCGTGACCGCCACAACCATCTGGCATTTCATCCGTCTCGATCGCATCGTCGACGAGTTTCAGACAAGATTCTCCGCCGTCTACGAGCCGTCGCGCCGGCTCGACTTCGACACAATGTCCCTGAACGCGCTGCTGGAACACTACGCCGCCATCGAGGAAGAACTACTCCAGAGATGGCACGCGCCCATCATCAACGACTATCTCTGCATGGTCTTTTTCGGACTCCTCAAGAAACTTACCGAGAGCTGGATCGTCCAGGATCAGCCCGAAACAAGCGCCGCCGAAAGCCCCCAGCGCCAGCCGGGCGACGCCTCCTCTCTCCAGAATGACCTCCTATGCGGCGAAGGCGGCCTCGTGAGCACCGCGCCCACCCGCATGCTGATGAATATAGCCGCCCGCATCGACCAGGGCGACGCCCAGACCAGGGCCTGGTTCATCGAATCGCCCCCTGCTCAGCTCTGGCAAGAACGGGACCAGGCGCCCCACATCGCCGCCATGCTCGGCGAGTTTCTTGACCTCTACGGTTTCCGCTCCGTCAACGAGCTGAAGCTGGAGGAACCGGATCTGCACGACGATCCGACCTTCGTCATCAGTGCAATCGCCCGTTACGTACGCGACAAAGCCTATGACATCGACGCCATGATCGAGCGCGAAAAAGCGATCCGCAGCGCAGCCGAGGGCCGGATCGACAATGCCCTGTCCGCCTGGAAACGGCCTGTCTACCGCTGGGTACTCAAGCAAGCGCGGCGCACCGTCCGGCAACGCGAAAACCTGCGCTTCGACAGGACAAAAGTCTTCGGCCTCGCCCGCCATCTGTTCCGCGGCCTCGGCCTGCAATTGGTCCGTCTTCACGTACTGGAGGTCGTCGACGACGTCTTCTATCTGACCCTGGACGAGATATCCGCCTTTGTCGAGGGCCGACTGGCCATTACCGATCTGGGCGGCCTCGCAACCTTCAGGCGCCAGGAGTACGCCAGATTCCGCCAGGCCCCCGCCCCGCCCGACCGGTTCCTGACCCAGGGCGCAGTGGGCGTCTGGGCGCAGCAGCCCCAACTCCTCGACGCGGCAGACCTCCTGCGCCCTGAACTCGATCAAAGCGCGACCGACGATCCCAACACTCTGACCGGCACGCCATGCTGTCCCGGCGTCGTCGAAGGCGTCGTCCTCGTCGCCCGCACACCGCAGGAGGCCGAGCAGCTCGATCAGCAGATTCTGGTCACCGCCCGAACCGATCCCGGCTGGGTCCCCCTCTACCCCTCCTGCACCGGGCTCCTCATCGAACGCGGCAGTCTACTCTCGCACTCAGCCGTCGTCGCCCGCGAACTTGGACTTCCCACCATCGTCGGCATTACCGGAGGCCTGATGCAGAAGTTGCAGACGGGCCAGCGTGTCCGCATGGACGCCGCCAGAGGAGAGGTAATAATCCTGCAATGAAACTCAGAAATTTCGCACATGCCGAAGACAAGCATGCCTTTGCCCACGCGTTTTCCCTGCTGCCGACCCAACTCCGCTTTGGCCGCTATCGCAACGCGCTCATCCCCGAGCAGTTGGAGCAGGGGCTCATCGAAATGCAGCTGCCAGTGCCGCGCGACTTCTGGATCCTGGAACAGGACCGCGCCCCCATTGGTCGCATCGGCGCCAACCTGTCATCCCGCTATCCGCAGGCCGGCTATGTCGGATTCTTTGAAGTCGACACCCGTCTCGCCGGCGCAGAGGACGCGGCCCGGATTCTGATCGAAGCCGCCTGTAGCTTTCTTCAGGGGAAGGCATCGCGCGTGTACGGGCCACTGAATCTGAACACCTGGCTCCCCTACCGCTTTCGCGTAAACGAGCGCGACGATCGCAGCTTTCCCTGGGAACCGGTCAACCCGCCCGACTACGTGGAGCACTTCCTGGCCGCAGGATTCGAGCGCAAAGTCGACTACCATTCGACCGCATTCGGCAGCCTCGATCGGTTTCTGGAGCAAACGGAAAGCGATTACAAACGCGCGCTCGCAAAAGGCTTCCGATTCCGCCAGCTGGATTGGTCCCGCCTGTTCCAAGGCGAAGCATCCATGTTTTACCGCATCGCCAATGAAGCCTTTGCAGACAGTTTCCTGTTCGAAAGCCTGCCCCAACCTCTCTTCGACCAGTTCATCGGCCAATTCTATAAGCCGGGGCACGACTGTTCATACGTGGCCGTCTCTCCCCAAGGGGAAGATGTCGGCTTCTTCTACGCATTCACCGACCAGCACTTCCCTTCCTCAGGCGAAACCCCCGAGACCTACGCCGTCCTCAAGACCACAGGCGTAACAAAACAAGCGCGCGGGCAGAGACTGTCGAACGCGCTCGCCCATCTGGCCGTCAAGTCCGCCGTCGCCAAACGCGCCCAGTTCGCCATCGCCGCGCTCGTCCGCTCCGGCATCCAGAGCGAGTCTTACGCCAGGAAAGGTTCCCCCTTCTGGCAGCATCAATATGCCCTGTTCGAGAAGAGCTTATAAAGAAGGACTGCGGGACTTTGGTGGAGGTATAGCGCGACCCATCCGGGCGCTGCCGCAATTGCCCATACCACAATATGGCCCGTACTCCTTGCCCATCAAGCCGCTTCTACGATGTCCTACCTCTACTCTTTGGACATCCGAAGTGGACCCCAAAATACTGGGCCGCGAGCTTATGCAAATGAAGGAGAAAATCACCTGGCCCGTGAAGGGCCCATTCGACGTTCAAGCCTGACTGTGCTAAAGCGCCTTGTGGAGAGACTTGCTACAACATGCGCATCTGTCAGAACCAACGTTTCACAATAATGGGGTCTTTCACATCTGTGTGAACTTCTTGGAGGCTCCCTCTCAGACTTTCTAAGTCCTGTCCAATCGAAGTCTGTAGATTGCGTACGATAGTGCCCAACTCAGTAACCTTCTCGTCGAGAGCAACAACACGACTGTCAACGCCAGATATTGACTGTGAGTTCGCTTTGACAGTCTCTGCCATCCCTTTCAACTCGCTCCTGTCGAGCAGGTCTGCTCCGGTCTTGAGCACCTCTGCCACTCTGGACTGTGCCTCCTCCAGCCCTCTGAGGATTTTTGCTGCCTCGGCAGTGAAGCCTGCAACCTGCTCTGCAGTCTCTTGGAGGCTGGCATTTGCTCTCTCCTCAGTCTCGCGCAACTCGGTCAACACCCGCAACTGCTCCCTTACATTTGCCAGTGCTTCCGCAGACTCGGAAAATTTCTGAACTACAACATCAAGTTCTAGAGGATTTCTGCTTTCATCCGCCATGAGTCGCGCTCCCTATAGCCGAATCAAGATCGTTTGTTAGCTGACGCATACTATTGGCTAGGGCAAGGACCCGGACGCCTAAATCATAGTCCGGAGTTTTCATTGCCCTCTCCTCGATCTGTTGAGTAGTTTCCGTCGCCAGGCCGAGCTGCTCCACCGCATCCACAACTTCTGCCATTCCATCAAAGGAGTCAGTTTCAAGAGAAGTCAAAATGCGGCCGGCAAACTCATCTAGTGCAGACTCAGAGACTCCGAATCTTTCTCGGGCTGAGTTTACGGAAGCCTCCAGATTTGACCGGAAGTCCTGCAGGTCACCCTCTGGATGAATGATTTCTGAATATGCTCTGGCGAACAGCAAGCCAGGATTGAAGGGCGAAGACGCCAGCAGCCTGGCAGAGTTACCGCGCAGCTCCCGAGCGTCTTCCACGCCTTCCAGCTTGGCCAGCTCTTGCTCCCAGCTCATATAGTCGAACTCAGAGGACTCAAGCAATTCCTCCAAGACCGGGCTGATATCCCCTCTGGTCAGATAGTCCAACACTCTGTCTCTTAGCTCGTCTCCTTCGGGTGCAGTGTCGCGAACGGCTACGTACATTTCGCGTAGAGAACGGCGCCTGGATTCCACAATAACGTCATAGATGAAGATGATGAGCTCCCTTGCGGCCCCGGAGACAGCTTCTCGAAGTTCCATACTGCTGGCTTGAGCCGCAAATGCATCGACTGAGGAGCGTTGCGAGCCTGGGTTAGAGCGATTGACAAAATCGACCAGCGCATCAGCTATCTCAGGAGACGAGATGCTGACCAGGTTGACCACAAATTTCGACGATTCAACCAGGTAATCCTCGACGACTCCTAGAAGCATAAGTCTATAAATGGCGCGTTCTCGATTACTGGCCTCTTCATTCGACCCCTTGGCCAACTCGATCCTCTATCTGTTACCCAGATTTGGCAGGAACTCCTCGTCGTCCACCACTCGTTCTACTTCTGCCAATTCAACCTCTACGCCCCTAAATGTGTTCAATAGGAAGAAGAGCTGCTGAGTAATTGAGTCGCTATCTCTCCGCGTGATCGACGCGTGCTCACGTCTGATCTCCTCAAGACTGCCGTCCATAATAGTAAGCCTGTCACTCCGCCCGCGGTCTAGCTCATTCCAGATGAGCAAGCAGAAGGCCTCTTTCTGATCTCTCCCCGCGCGGCCAATCTCTTGGTAATAGGCCTCAATGGAACCTGGCATTCCATAGTGGAGGACATATCGAATGTTTGCCTTGTCTATCCCCATCCCAAAGGCATTTGTGCTGACCATCAGTGGGACGTGATTGCTCTTGAAGCTCTCGGCGAATCCTCGCTTTATTAGTTCCCATTTGCCTGATCCGTAAGTGGGCCTTTGGCGTTCCTTGGGTGAACTGCCTGAATAAATCGCTGGCTGGAACCCAACAACTCCTGCTGCAGTTTTCTGTAGTTGGACGACTCCATATGATCCATTGACATGGGGACAAAAGATTAAGCCGGAATACGTTCGCTCATCCTGGGGTCTGAAGAATTCCGTCGGCGGGACTCCGAAGCGTGACGGCAACGCCCTGAGAGAACCGGTCAGAACTGCCCGGGAGTCGTCAGGGCTGCACTGGCGAGTGGCCATCACCAACTCTTTCCGGTCGAAACTCGAAGGTCTTACGATGGAGCGCTCAGATTCTGTCGAGATGCCCAACTGAGCTAAGACATCTTTTAGAACCGCTTTCGAAGCCGTGCCCGTCAACGCCAATAGAGGAGGAGATGAGTTGGAAACGTCCTTGCAGACGTCTCTGAGCACTCTTCCCAGTGTCAAATATGAAGAACGGAACTGGTGGCCCCACTCGGAAACACAGTGAGCTTCGTCAATCACGGCGAGATTGATCGAAGTGGCTTGCGTGAGCGCTCTGATAGCCTCTCTGAAGCGTCTCTGCTGAAAGCGTTCCGGCGCCACGAAGACGAATAAAGCGTCGCCCGACTCTACCTGGTGCAGTAATTCATCGAGTCGGCCCTGAAACACTTGGAAACTGGAAAACCCTACGACTTTGTCTATGCCATGCTCTGCAAGGCCACGTTGTTGATCTTCAATCAGAGCGATCAACGGATCAACGATAATGGTTCTTCCTGGCTTGCATATACCGGCCATCTGATAAATGAGACTCTTGCCTCCACCCGTAGGTAGCAAGACAGTGCAATCTCGGCCATCCATTATCTCCGATAAAGCCTCAAGCTGACCCTCTCGAAAACTCTGTTTTGCAAATACCGCCTGAAGAACTTCCGTGAGCGCCGGACCGATCTCCTGAGGATCAGTGGTACTAAGGTCTGTCCGTACGCCGGGCTCGAACAAATCATCCCCGACCAATACCGGTAATCGAGCGCTCCTTACAACTATCTCTGGAACATTCCCGGCAGGTCGTTCGAGCTTGTCGAATCCTGTAAGGAAGGGTTGCAGTCGGATGATGACGTCCGGATGTTCCTTTCTGGAGTTATAGGGCATAGGTCGTTGGCTGGAAAGGATATCGAACTGTGTCCAACTGCCCTTGGTCTTTAGAAGGATTTCTTCCGGCATTATAGAGGGTCCCCATAAGCGATCCACGGCCTCGAAAAGGCGCACGTATGGCCAGAGGAGCGTAGGGGTTATTTCAGGATCGCCGTCTACTTCCACAACCCACCTTCGGCCATTTAGAAAGCCGGCGTCAACGCCATCCAGGAGGGCAACTACGAGTCGGTGAATCGACGGCGGCAAAACGGAAGCGTCCAACAACCTTGTGTCCGATTCCTTACGTGGATTGGTCCACAAAGCCTTAATCCGTTCCAGGTTCGGCCCATGGTTTTGGTCAATTTCTGATGTCGGAACCCTCACTACCTCATGTCCGACCTGGGTCAGCAGGTGATCTCTCTCGCTGTCAGGACTGACGGAATCTTGATGCTGCTTTCCGTCAATCTCCACAACAAACGGAGTCCCAAAGGGTGCGTTGACCAGAAAGTCAACTCTTCGTCCTGAAGGGCCATAATCGCTGAAAGCGGCTGTCAGGGCATCGAAGGCGCCCTGAGGGACGAACCATCTGGAAGCGGTTGGACCGAGGTGCCTAGGAACCCAATGGTCAACAAATTTAATTTCATGGTCGGAATCAAGCCGGATTTCCTCGTCGCGCGAAAACTTCGGGTCAAGCAGGCTAAGACCACTACCGGCCATTTCGTGAAACACGTCCCGTTTCAGTCGCACGCTGAGATCACCCGGCATCGACGAAGGGACGACGTATCCATCTAACCCTAACGAATCCAAGATTTCGCGCTCCGCGTCTGGATGGATTGGGGGATTACTCCCCCTTTGGATGAGTTTCCGGATCGCTCCAGTCACTCTCCGTACCGGCTCGGGCACGCCAAACGTCCCCTGTGTGCGCGCTATCCAGCACTGGCGAAATTCGTTCGAGATATCTTTGAGGGTGGGAGAACATCGCAGTCTTCCACCTGCCGTCGTGTATCTGCACTGCCACCCTGAACGATCCAGAGTGGCGTCATTCCAAAGCACTCTGACTTGAGCAGGTGATTCCGCAGCGTCCTCGACTTGGGATTCCCGTGAGTCCGAACCGGCATTGCGAGTGCCTCTACATTTGGGATACCTACGACATCCCCAGAAGGAGTTCCCATCCCTCCTGTTTTTGCGGAGGACCATCGGTCCCTCACACATGGGACACATCGGCGTTGCTTCCGAATTATTTTTCCCAATCATTGTGACTCAACTCCAAGGCTCTGTCTGTACACAAGTGGTGCACAGCCCATGGCCCGCTGTATAATTGGTGATGTGAAAGGAATTCATGCCCGCGCTTGAGATCGCTACCGGGCCCCGCCACACGGGGACGTCGCCCCGGTTAAGCTAACTCTTCAATGACGGTCTGACCGGATTGAACGCAGCCGACCGCACTCCGCCAAGCCGCCCGCGCCCTGGGAAACTCCATACTTCACTCCCGCGGTCACTCGCCTCGCGCTTTTCAATGCCCTTCCTGCAGTTACCTTCTCCGGCATCCAACAATGTTCTGTGGGGGGGTTCGCCAACTTCCTCGCCCTCATGCAATTCCAAGGTGGTTGGAACGCAGGCCTACACACCGATTCTCCAAATTTCCTCTCTTATTTCACGTCCCAGAAGGCCCCCGGACTTTTCTTCTGGGAACTTACGCAAATTCTGTACAAGGGCATAATAGCACATTCGGCCTCAGTTTCAGCCTCAGAGGCGACTCCGACAGCCCCACAACACACACACTCACAATTGGAAGCCTTACCAAAAAAGTGCTAAAATTGGGCCAATACCATAAATTCGTACTTAAGATCCCCCCCCCAAATATTTCATACTTTAGAACCGTCCAAATACCCTTACAAGGCTGTCATTCTCATCTCACCGAAAGGCATCGTGCGAATGCGTATCTCACCCAGGAATCTCCTCCTCCTGGCCCTTATCAGCCTCCTGTGCGCCTGCGGAGCAGACAGGTCGGAATCAGAAGAAGGACGCCTGCAAGTCGTCGCCACCGTCTCCCCCGTCACCAACATCGTCTACAACATCACCGGCGACCTTGTCGACCTGTCCGGCCTCGTGCCGGCCGGCACCGACTCACATACCTTTGAGCTCGCGCCCTCCGATGCCGTAACTCTGTCAAAAGCCGATATCATCTTTATCAATGGGCTGCACCTGGAAGAGTCCACAATAAGTATGGCCGAGGCCAACTTGAAAGAAGGCGGGGAAATCGTCCTGCTGGGTGAAATGGTGATCGACCCTGAAGACTACGTTTACGACTTCTCCTTCCCCGAAGAAGAAGGTAGCCCCAATCCCCATCTGTGGACCGACCCATTCTTCGCCCTCAAGTATGCCGAAATAGTACGCGACAAACTGACCGCTCTCGACCCCGACAACAGCGACGCCTACCAGGCCAACTATGACGAGTTCGCCGCCCGCATCGAGGCTTTGGACGCCGCGATCCAGGCGACCACCGCCAGCATCCCTGAGTCAAATCGAAAACTGCTGACCTACCACGACTCCTTTGCCTACTTCGCGCCCCGCTACGGCTACACAGTCCTGGGAGCCATTCAGCCCTCCGACTTCTCCGAACCATCCGCCCAGGAAGTTGCTGCGCTGATAGACCAGCTGCGTGAGGGCAAAATTACCGCTATCTTTGGCTCGGAGGTTTTCCCCTCCCGAGTTGTTGATCAGATAGGCCGCGAGGCCGATGTCCAATATGTCAGTACCTTAAGCGACGACGATCTGCCCGGAAACCCCGGCGATCCCGAACATTCCTACATCAGTATGATGGTGGAAAATCTGAAGACCATGGCGGACTCGCTTGGCGGCGACTCCACCCTGATGGATGGTGTGGAGACGGCCAACGTGCCCGGCCCCGATACATCCGTTCGGCAGTAACCGCAGCGTTGCCCAGCAACCGTGAAGATAACAAAGACCAGCGAATTCTTAACGACGACTGTTTTAATGCCCCAATTTAGTAAAAGGAAAACTGCTCGTGCGAAACACATCCCGAATTCTGATTTCGCTCCTGGCCCTGTTGCTCCTCTTGGCCGCCTGTGTCCCCATTACACCTCCCGAGACGGCCAGCGCCGAACCCGAGCAGCCGCGTCTGAACGTCTTCACCATGGGAAACGTCATAGCCAACCATATCTATAACATCGCCGGCGATAATATCACCATCAATCGTCTCGTCGCCCAAGGGTCCGACCCGCATCACTTTGAACCAACGCCAGGCGATATCACCAAATTGGCCGAGGCCGACATCGTTTTCATCCGCGGCGCAACCCAACCTCAGGTGGTCCGCGCACGTATCGGCGCCGTCGTCGGCGACGTCGACAAGGTCGTCCTGTTGGCCGAGTCGATTGACCCCGCCGAGTACATCCTCGACGATCACGGCGCTATCGACCTGCACTTGGGCGGCGACCCAGGCTTTGTTCTCGCGTACGTTGAAGTGATCCGCGATACACTGGTGGAACGGGATCCGGACAACGCCGCCAACTATCAAGCCAACTACGACAATTACACCGCCCGCATCCAAGAGCTAGACGCCGCGATTCACGCCGTTACCGCCAGCATACCCGAGGAAAACCGCCAGCTGCTCAGCTATCACAACTCATTCGGCTATTTCGCCCGTCGCTATGGCTACACCATCCTTGGTTCGATTCAGCCGCACGATTTCTCCGAACCATCCGCACACGACGTCGCCGAGATCATTGACCTGTTGCGCGAAAAAGAGCTGCCCGCCATCTTTGGCTCCTCCTTTACCCCTTCATCGGTGATGGATCAGATCAGCCGCGAGTCAGGCGTCCCTATCGTCATGCTGAATGACGACGACCTGCCGGGTGTACCTGGTGACCTTGAGCACTCCTACATCAATATGAGAGTGCAAAACATGACGCTCATTTCCCAAGCGCTTGGCGGTGACCCCTCCCTGCTGGAAGGCATCGAGACCCGCAACGTGCCCGACATAGAGTAGAACCGTTCAGCAGTAGCCGCGCCTCAATTAGGACAGATTGTGATGTTCTCGCGGCTTATCAGTCTTGCCGGCAAAATCTCGTTGCTGGCAAGACTGACCTTGACGCGACATTACTGATGTAGGAAAATAAGGGTTGACACCGCCATCAGATTGCGTTAGCATATTACCTGTTGCGAATTTTCGCAATAAACAAAAATGTCATGAGCCACAATACCGCAGAGATCAATCAACAGTTGCGTAAGGCCGGCTTCCGGATTACACCCCAGCGCCAGCTAATCCTGGACGCCGTCTGTCAACTCGGTGAGCATGTTACGCCCGAAGCAGTGTACGATCATGTACACCGCATCGCGCCTACTCTGAGCCGGGCGACTGTCTACCGGGTACTACACTTTCTGACCGAGCAGCGCATCCTCGCCATGGTGCAAATGGTCGACGGTCGGATTGCCTACGAAATGGCCGGGCCGGAACCCCACCACCATCTGGTCTGCCGCTCCTGCGACAGCTTCTTTGAGTTGCCGCACAGCGTGTTGCGCTCGTTTCGCCGGGCAATGGAAGCCCAATACGACTTTGAGCTTGACGTAAGTCATGTCTCATTCTTTGGGCAGTGCACCGACTGTCGTTGATTCTGCCGGCGCCTGAGGCTGCTCGCGGCGGCAAACCGCGCCAATCTGACGAAAGGGTACCTGCAAAGATGCACCACTCGCTTCGAACTCTGCTCTCACTTCTGACACTCCTGATCCTCCTCGCCGCTTGCGGCCCGGCCGCGCCTGGAACCACTGACGCCCCCGCCGAGGAAGAACGCCTACGCGTTGTAGTCTCAATCTTGCCGGTCGCAAATATTGTCTATAACATCGGCGGCGATCGGATCGACCTCGACGCCATCATGCCGCCGGGCGCCGACCCCCATACCTTCGAGCCCAGGCCCTCCGATGCCGTGAAACTGTCGCAAGCCGATCTGATCTTTGTCAACGGCATGCACATGGATGAGTCAACTTTGAAGCTGGCCGAAGCCAATCTGAAGGATGGCGCTGAGATCATCGAGCTGGCTGCCGCAGTGGCCAATCCCGATGAACTTATCTATGGCACCGAACACCATCATGGCCCTGGCGAGGAAATGGGCCACGACGACGAGCACGGCCACGACGAAGAAGAAGGCCACGACGATGACGATGATGAGCACAGCACAGCCGAAGAAGAAGGCCACGACGATGACGATGATGAGCACAGCACAGCCGAAGAAGAAGGCCACGACGATGACGATGATGAGCACAGCACAGCCGAAGAAGAAGGCCACGACGATGACGATGATGAGCACGGCACAGCCGAAGAGGATGGCCACGACGAAGACGATGACGAACACGGTCACGCCGAAGAGGACGACCACGACGAAGACGATGACGAACATGGCACAGCCGAAGAGGAAGATGGCGAGCCCGACCCACACCTCTTCCTCGATCCGCTCTTCGTCATCCGCTACGCCAAAGTCGTGTTTGTCAGCCTGGCAGAGCGCGATCCCGACAACAGAGACTTCTATGAGGCCAACTTTAACGAGTACACCGCCCGCCTCCATGCCCTCGATGAAGCCATCCAGGCCGCAACCGCAACCATCCCTGAATCCAACCGCCGCCTGCTTACCTACCACGACTCGTTCGGCTACTTTGCCATCCGCTACGGCTACACCGTAATCGGCGCAATCCAGCCTAACGACACATCCCAGCCGTCCGCCCAAGAGGTGGCCGAGCTGATCGACCAGTTGCTCGACGAAGGAGTGCCGGCCATCTTTGGCTCAATCCTCTTCCCCGCAGACTTGATTGACCAGATCGCGTCCGAGACCGGCGTTACCGTTAGCACACTGCTGGACGACGGCCTGCCCGGCCAGCCCGATGACCCCGAGCACACCTACATCGGCATGATGGTGGAAAACATGAAGACGCTGGCGAGTACCCTGGGCGGCGACCCCTCCCTGATGGATGAAATAGACGTCAGCAACGTGCCGGACAGCGAGTAAGCAATAAGGAGAGAGAGGAGCAAAAAGCGAATCTCTCTCCTTTTCACTATCTCCTTCTCCAGTGATAGCGGCTGCGCCTGAACTGGAGAAGGAGGTAAAGAGTAGTGAAAAGTGAGGCGCTCCTCTCTCCTCGTCACTCTCTCCTGATCAAGGAAGTGTAAATGGCTCACCCTCTTATCGAACTATCCGGCGTTTCCTTCGCCTATGGCTCCTTCAACGTCTTGGACGACATCGATCTGCATCTGCATCCCGGCCAGTTCGTCGGCCTCGTAGGGCCGAGCGGCGCCGGCAAAACTTCGCTCCTGAAACTCGTGCTGCGCCTGCTTGACCCTACCGAAGGACAGATCGAACGCGTGCGGTCGGATCTGCGCTTGACCTACGTGCCCCAGATTGAAACCGTCGATTGGAGTTTCCCGGTCACGGCCGAAGAGGTGGTGCTGATGGGCCTTGACCACCGCCAGAACATCTGGCCCTGGCCCCGCAGCAGAGAGCGCAAACGGGCGCGAGACATCCTCGATCAGTTGGAAATCGGCCATCTGGCAGAACGGCACATCCGCGACCTCTCCGGCGGACAGCAGCAGCGTGTCTTCCTCGCCCGCGCGCTCGTCGCCGACCCCGAAGTGCTCGTGCTGGATGAGCCGACCACCGGCGTCGATGTACGCAGCGCCGAAAACATCTTCCACTGGCTCACCCTGCTCAACAAGGACGGCATGACCATCCTGCTGACAACGCACGATCTCAACATGGCCGCCGCCCATGTGCCCTGGGTCGTCTGCCTCAACCGCCGTATCATGGCGCAAGGGCCCCCCCGGGAGATCTTTACCGAAGCCATTCTGGAGGAAGCTTACCAGGGAGAGTTTATCGTCATCCACCGGGACGATATGATTTTTGTGCAGCAGAGGCCCCATCCCCACGGACTTAACGACGTTCTGCCGCACCCCGTGGAAGGGGGAATGCCCAATCATGACAACTTGGTAAATAATGCTCAGCCTGTTTCTGCCTCAAAGGAGGCCTGACCCCTATGGATGTTCTGCTTGCCCCGTTTCAATATGAGTTCTTCCGCAACGGTACCATCGCCGCCGTCCTCGTCGGCGGCCTGTGCGCCCTGATCGGCGTCTATATCGTCCTGCGCGGCATGAGTTTCATCGGCCACGGTCTCTCCCACGCCGTCTTCGGCGGCGCAGTGGTCGCCTTTATTCTCCAATTCAACTTCTACGTCGGCGCCGTGTCGTGGGGTTTCGTCGCCGCCCTACTCATCAATCAGACCGTACGTAAAACTACCATCAGCGCCGACGCCGCCATCGGTGTCGTAACAACCGCCAGTTTCGCCCTGGGGGTGGCGCTGATCTCACGCTACCGCCGCTTCTCCCAATCGTTCGACGCTGCCCTCTTCGGCAATGTCCTTGGCGTGACCCCTACGGACATAGCCGTGATCATCTTTGTTACCCTGGCCGCGACGTTTATGATCTTCTTCTTCTACAAGCAGCTGCTTTTCACGACCTTCAATACCGAGGTCGCTCAGGTCTACGGTATTCCCACCTTCTGGATCGAGACCTGGTTCGCACTGATCCTGGCCGCCGTCATCATCGCCTCAGTCCAAATCATGGGCGTGACCATGATCGGGGCCGCGCTGGTCGTACCCCCGATCACCATTCGGCTGTTGACGGACAGCTTTCACCGCCTCATCATATACTCGACGCTTTTGGGCTCATTGACCGGACTGATAGGGATGTATCTCAGCTTCTACGTGGATGTTTCCAGCGGGGCGTCGATCGTGTTGCTGCAATCAATACTATTCTGCATTGCGCTCTTCTACGTTTCCCGTGTGCGCAACAGACGCCGGCTTGTCGAAACGCCGGTCTACGGCCCTACTTGAAGGAGAGAGCGCCATAAGGTGGCATTGGAAGGTACTGTGCACGAGGCTTAGTCCCGTGCCCGCAGCAGGACGCTGACAGTGCGAGATCTACTCTCACTGTCTACTCTGCAACTCTTCCATCTCCACCGGCGCCAGTTCATATTCCTCAGCTAGCCCGCTGTCTTCGTAATCTGGTATCGACTGTCCCAGACGAAACAGCGCCATCGCCGCCGCGGCCTGTTCGGCCTCCTGTTTGCTCTGCCCTTGGCCCACGCCAATCGGCTGCTTGCCAACTGCCACCTGCCGCGTGAATAGCCGGGCATGGTCCGGCCCCTCCGTGTGCACCGTCTTGTAACGAGGAGTCTGACCCATCGCCGCCTGCACCCACTCCTGCAGGCGGCTCTTTGGGTCCTTCGTCAGCGCATGCTGGGCCACCCGGTCAACCTCCACCATCAGGCGCGGTTCGAGAAACTTGCGAAGCGTGGATTCCCCCTGATCCAGATACAAGGCGCCAATAAAGGCCTCGTACGTATCGCACAGCGTCGTGTGGCGGCCCCGCCCCCCATTCTCCTCCTCCCCGCGTCCCAAAAGCAGATAGTCGCCCAGCCGCAACTCTTCCGCGAAGCGGGAGAGCGTCTCCCGCTTGACCAGCGCCGAGCGTAGATTCGTCAGTTCACCCTCCCGCCGCTCTGGGTAGCGCCTGAACAGCAGTTCGCTGGCGATAAAGCTCAGCACCGAATCGCCCAGAAACTCAAGACGTTGATTGTCCTGCAGGTCGGTCTCTTCATCCGCCTCGTGCAAATAACTGCGATGTACAAACGCCCGTTGCAGCAGGACGCGATCATTGAACCGGATGCCGACCTCTGCCTCCAGTTCGTTCAGCCTATGGAGCCTGTCCTCCATGCCAAATGCCCTCCTCAGCATAGATTTTGCGCGTAGCCACTCAGCCGCAATCGGTCTGCGACCCTGAATGAGGCGAGCCAACGTGTATTCTCTCTCCTCACTCTTCTATACTATCTCTTTGCATATGGGCGGTCGGGCCTTCGGCCCTCCCTTGTGCAGGGGCTGCGCCCCCGCAACGCCCCCCTACAAAACCATCCCTCACCGACCGTGTTTACTCTTCCCCAGCATCGTGTCTGGCGAACGGAGTCTACTCCCCCACTTGCCGCTTCAACCCACCGACCACCGACCTCCAACCGCAGAAGTTACTGACCCCTGACCCCTGACCCCTGCAGTTCCGGGCCTTCGGCCCTCCCTTGTGCAGGGGCTGCGCCCCCGCAACGCCCCCCTCCAAAACCATCGCTCACCCGCCGTTTCGCCGTTTTCCCAACGGTACGGCTCAACCAGCGCGGCGGCTCCCAACCGCATAAGCAATCAAATAGCCTGAATGGCGGCCAGGATGAAGGGCTGGTCAAAACAGACAATGTAAGCGGCAGAGTTACAAATGCGCTAAACCGCGGGCAGCCGTTTGAGTCCCAGCCCGGTCAAATTTACAACCACGGTATCCGATGGCTTCAGCTGGGGAGACAGTTTCGTGAGTGCCGCGGCAACCGTCGCGCTGGTCGGCTCAACAAATAGCCCGCGCTGCGCCAAGCGCTCCTGCGCCTCGAGAATCTCCTCATCATTGACCACAATGGCCGTACCGCCCGACTGCCGCAACGCCCACAAAATCGAGCGGCTCCGCACCGGTCTCTCCACCGCGATGCCGTCCGCCAAAATGCTCGGCGCAACCTGACGACGCGGCACAACTTCGCTGTGTCCCTCGTGGAAAGCATCGCATATCGGCGTGATCGGCTCGGCCTGGACCGCAACCATACGCGGCAGCCTCTCGATCACGCCGCTCCGGTGCAGGTGCTGAAAGCCCCGCCACGCCCCCAGGAAAAGGCCGCCATATCCAACCGGGCTTACAAACCAGTCCGGTACCCTCCCGCCCAGCTGCTCCCATATCTCCCACGCGTTCGTCATGAAACCCAGCAGACAGGCCGGATGATACGCATGAGAGGCATAGACCACATCGCCGCCGGTCTGCGACGCTTCCGCCGCCTGTGTCGCCGCATTCCGCGGCCCGCTGACCTCGACCAGCTCCGCCCCGTAAACAGCGATCTGCGCCTTCTTCGGCTGCGGCGCATACGCCGGCACAAATATGCGCGCAAACAGACCCGCCCTCGCCGCATAGCAGGCCAGGCTGGCCCCCGCATTGCCGCTCGAATCGTCCATCACCGTCCGCACACCCTGGCCCACCAGCCAGTTGATGATGACACTGACCCCGCGATCCTTGTAGCTGCCTGAAGGCATCAACCCTTCAAACTTCCAGTAGACCTTCTGATCCGCCCAACTGTCTTTGATTAGCGGCGTCCAGCCCTCCCCCAGCGAATACAGCTCGCGCCCCTCCGCCACCACCGGCAACATCGCCAAATAGCGCCAGTGGCCCGGCTCTCGCTCATCAATCTGGTCCGGATCAAAGGGGGGTAAATCGCGATATTCCAATGGTTCGCCGCTGAGGGGACAGCGCAGGGGTGCTTCTTCGGCAGCAACCTGGAAGTGGCTGCTGGGGCAATAAGCGATCAACCGTCGGTTCCTTTCCGGGGGGGAGTAGAGAAGTTTCGCCCCGGTCGAACTGGGGCGCCTAACCCGTGTGTGTACAGTTGTAACCGAACTTGGTGTATTGGTCAAGTGGAAAGGCTGCCGCGTAGGGCAATTCAGCAACCTGTCCCAACTGCGCCCGAACAACCGAAATGTGTTAAGATCGGGCCAATCCAGATGCTGACTCGGAACCGTGCAGCCTCCCATATCCCGAAGCGGCATCACCCGCGTTAACCCGGCAAACCGGCTCGATCCACCGGGGTGCGGCCCGCAGGCCGACGAGCCGCCTGCCTGTCTAACTGACCGTCCCCCCAATGTCCCGGCGTCACCGAGTTCAAACAGGTGCGGGCCCAGCCATCCTCCGGTGACCGGCGGCCAGTGAAACTAGGGCGTAACCGTTGCCCATCGGCCGCTTTCCGCCAAATCAACAAGCACTGAATGGAGTGTCCTGACGATGAAGATCAAACGCATTTCAGCCTACCAGGTCGATCTACCCCTTCACGAAGGGCGCTACGCCTGGTCCGGCGGCAAGTCGGTCGACGTTTTCGACAGCACCATCGTCCAGGTCGAGACCGACAACGGCCTCGTCGGCCACGGCGAAGTATGTCCTCTCGGCCCCTTCTATCTGCCCGCCTACGCCGCCGGCGTTCGCACCGGCCTCACCGAGCTCGCGCCCCACCTCATCGGCCTCGACCCGCGCCAGCTCGCAATCCTCAACGAACACATGGACCGCGCCCTCAAAGGCCACGCCTACGTCAAATCCGGCATCGACATCGCCTGCTGGGACATTCTCGGCCAGGCCGCCGGCCAACCGGCCTGTATTCTTCTCGGCGGCCGCTACGGCGAAGACTTTGTCCTCTACCGCGCAATCTCCCAGCGCTCCCCGGCCGAAATGGCAGACTCCGTCGCCGCCTACCGCGCCGAAGGCTACCGCCGCTTCCAGCTCAAGGTCGGCTCCGACGCCGACACCGACATCGAACGAATTCGGGCCGTCGCCGCCGTACTCGTCCCCGGCGACGTGCTCATCGCCGATGCCAACACCGGCTGGCTTGCCCACGAAGCCGCCCGTGTCGTGCGCGGCGTCCAGGACGTCGACGTCTACATCGAGCAGCCCTGCCTCAACTACGAGTCCTGCCTCTCGATCCGCCGCCGCACCTCGCATCCCTTCGTCCTCGACGAAACCATCGACGGCATCGACGCCCTCCTCACCGCCCATCGCGACGACGCCATGGATGTCATAAACATCAAGATCAGCAAATTCGGCGGCCTCACCAAGGCCAGGCAGGCCCGCGATCTCTGCGTTTCCCTCGGCATCGCCATGACCATCGAAGACAGCTGGGGCGGCGACATCACCACCGCCGCCATCGCCCATCTCGCCCACAGCACGCCGCCCGAATTCCTCTTCACCGCCACCGATTTCAACAGCTACGTCACCGTCAGCACCGCCGCAGGCGCGCCCCAACGCCGCAACGGCCGCATGGCCGCATCCACCGCCCCCGGCCTCGGCATCTCTCCCCGCTGGCAGACACTCGGCGACCCGGTCCTGGCCATCGACTCCTGATGTAGTCTTAATCAAAATACGTACCCATAGACGACTCGCGACCATGCAAATCAGCTACACCCTGCGATCGCCAGACTCCCTCCGCTTGCGATGTTTACTCTCTCCTCTCCTTCTAGGCGTTCGGCCGCAGGGTGGCCGCCCGCCCCAAGGCCTCGCCCAAGCCAAACGCATGGCAGGCGTAAAATCACTGCCCATCCCCAAAATCCCCTCAAATCACAGTTCAGACAGCGCCCCCCCAAAATTTGTACTTTCGTCGCCAGAGCGCGTATACTACGCCATCGGTGCCTGTATTGAGCCTCCCCCCTCACCGTCAGTGCAATAAAGTACGGTCGATCAGGCGCGAATTCAGCGAATCCATCCCATCTCTTGCAGTGCAAAGGTACAGCAAGAGCCCTTTGCGCTCTGGCCTCTGTCTTTTCACTGTAAGCCGGGCCGCTGTCGCGCTCTTATCTGGCAGCACTGCAGCCAGAACTTCCTTTGCCAACAAGAGCCATCCAATAGGACAAAGTTCTGTTGTCAACCAAGACTCGGAGCAACGACGCTCATCAGCTCAATTCCAGTACCCTTTCCTCTGCCTCCGACGCCCAAGCCGTCTCCGCAGAGATGAGCGACCGCTACCAGCTTTTCGCATCCTTTTTCGATCAGCTGTATCTCGAAAAAGACGTCTTCGCCTACGAAGACAAAATTGTCGTCCGCTGGCCCAAAAAGCTCGACGCGCCCGCCGACTACAACTTCCGTCTGCAACTGTCCGACGGCCGCATCTACGCCGAAGCCGAGGGCAAAGAAGGCGACTGCGGCGACCGCACCCTGACATCGGCAGTCTCGATTCCCGACGGCGAATACGAACTGATCCTGATGCCGTCTGCCAACGAGTACTACATCCATGGCGTTCGCTTCCAGCGCAAAATCCCGCTGTCCGTCGTAAGGTCGGACTATCGCACCTCCGCCTACGGCACCTATGTCGAACGCCAGATTGAACTGCTGCGCCACGCCGTCTCCCTTGATGACGGCCTCTTTTCCGAAATCGCCAAGATGACCCTGGGCTGGTGGACCCGGATCAACCCAAAGAAGATTGTTGCCGCCGCCGATGGGGTCGCGAACTACGAAGAAGATCACCTTGCCTGCCTGACCGCGCTGCTGGGCATGGTCGAGCGCTACCACCAACACGACGAGTTCCCCACCGAGATTCGACAACAGCTTGACGACCGTATCACCGCTTTCCCCTTCCGCGAGCAGGACTATGCCGAGAACACAGGCAAAGCCCTCGGCGACACCGATAAACTCCTCCTCGCCGCCTGCGAACTCCTGGCCGGGCAACTCTATCCCGATCGCTCCTTCACATCCAGCCGGCAGACCGGCCAGTGGCACCGCCAACGCGCCGAAGAAACCGTTCTGCCCTGGCTCCAGCAAGCCGCTACCGCCGGGTTTATCGACCAGTCAAGCCACAGCCTGGCCCAGATCCTGACCGCCCTCTCCCACCTCATCGATCTGGCCGACACAGAAGAGATCTGGGATCTCGTCGCAATTGTGATCGATAAAGTGCTGGTGACACTGTCCTTGGCTTCATTCCAAGGCGTTTACGGCGCCGGCCAAATCGCGACCAATGGCCTTGCCGTCGTCCCCGACGGACATGTGTCGCCCCTCGCCGGAGTCGCCCGCCTGATGTGGGGCATCGGCGCCTGGAACCAGCATCTGGCCGCGCCGGTCAGCATGTGCAGTTGCCAGGGCTATCAGCAACCTCCCCTCATCGCCGCGCTGGCAACCGAACCTGACCCCGCCGGCATGTGGGCCAGCGAACGCCAACCTGTCGCAACAGAGAACGCAGACAATCCTCCGCAAACGCTCCACAAAGCGATCTACAGAACGCCCGACTACCTGCTCTGCAGCGCACAGGACTTCCAACCCGGTCAGCGCAGCCAGGGCGGCCAGAGCTGGCAGGCGACCCTCGGCGCCGGTGCAACTGTCTTTGTTAACCATCCCGCCGCCGGTGACCTTGACAAAGCCGGCCGCGGCGGCTACTGGCGCAGCGGGCTCCTGCCCCGTGTCGCCCAGCACCGCGACCTCCTTATCGCGCTCTACGCCCTGCCCGAGTCCGATCCCTCCGGCTTCACCCGCGCCTATTTCCCCACCTTTGCCTTCGACGAGCATCAGCTTGGCAAAGAGTGGGCCTTCGCCGCCAAGGGCGACGCCTACATCGCGCTCGGCTGCTCAGAACCGATCGAACTGGTTCAAGAGGGTCCGGCCGCCTATCGCGAGCTGCGGGCAACCGGCCATAACGTCGCCTGGCTCTGCCAAATGGGGCGCAAAGCCGACTATGACTCCTTCGCCAACTTCCGCAAACGAGTCCTAGCAGCCCGCTTTACCTATGACCGACTTTCCGTGTCATACCGCCAATTGCAGGGTGATACCGTTACTTTCGACTGGAACAGCGCCCTCGTCGTCAACGGAGAAGCGCAACAATTGCAAAGCGCCAATCACTACGAGGGCCCCAACTGCGTGACAGACAGCTGGCCGGCTTCCCAGATGGTCGTCGTACATGGTGAGCAGGCCATACAACTCGTTCTTGCCGATAGCTAGATCCACCTTTTCAACTTATTCAACGCACAGACTCAGGAGGAGAGCATGACAAATCGGAAAATCCATCGCCGTCGCTTCTTGCAACTCTCAGGCGCGACCACAGCCGCAGTCGTTCTGGCTGCCTGCGGCGGCCCAGAACCGGAAGTGATCACGGAAGAGCCGGCCGCCGCGCCGGCCGCCGAGGAAGAGGCGCCCGCACAGACCGTAATGGAAGACGCCGAAGCGCCGTCCCAGTACTCCGAATCCCCGCGGCTGGCCGAAATGGTCGCCAACGGTGATCTGCCCCCCGTCACCGAACGCCTGCCCGTATCGCCCCTGGTCCTCCCGCGCGAATCGATCGGCGAATACGGTGGCCTCGTTCGCCAGATTCACCTCGATCCGTCCAGCTTCGTCAGCCAGTACGGTTGGTTCGCCGAACGTATGCTGACCTACTCGGACCAGGACCTCAAGACCATCATCCCCAACCTGTTCGCCAGTTGGGAGATCAGTGACGACGCCACTCACTACACCTTCCACCTGCACGAGGGCATGCGCTGGTCCTCCGGCGACCTCGTCACAACCGGCGACGTCGATTTCTGGTGGAACTCGGTCGCCACGCACCCCGATGTCGCCTCCAGCGTCTGGTGGGTCTACCGCCACGGCGGCGAGAACATGGTAGTCGACATTCACGACGACTACAGCTTCTCCGTTACCTTCGCCGCCCCGTTTGGCAACTTCCCTGCCTACCTCACCCGCCGTATTCAGGGTGACTTCCTGCTGCCCAGCAACTACCTCAAGCAGTTCCACGGCGACTTCGCCGACGAGGCCGACCTCAACGCCATGCTCGAAGAATCCGAGTATGAGACCTGGGTACAACTCCTCAGCAACGTTCGCAGTGGCCGCAGCGTCTGGGGCACAAGGCCCAACTCGCCCGAGTATCCCATGCTCTCCGCCTGGATCGTAGACCAGGAACCGCAGCAGGGACTCGTGCTGATGATGCGGAACCCCTACTACTGGAAGGTCGATACCTCCGGCCAGCAGCTGCCCTACGTCGAGGATCTGCGCATCGACTTCGTGGCCAACCACGAAATCGCTACCCAGAAAACGATCCAGGGCGAACTGGACTACGTCGGCCCGCATGATGTCTCGATTGCCCGTTTCCCGCTATACAAGGAAAACGAGCCGAACCAGCACTACCAGGTCATGGACTACACCAGCTGCATGACCGACCGCTACACGCTCTATCCCAATCACACCCTGACCGAAGACCCGGTGCTGCGGGACATTGTCCGCCACCCCAACTTCGTCAAGGCCTTGAACATCTCCATCGACCGCGAAGAGATCAACCAGAATCTCTTCTTCGGTCTTGCCACGATGGGTCAGTTGGCGCCAATGCCCAACTCCCAGTACTACAAGCCGAAATATGCCGAGAACTGGTCCCAGTTCGATCCGGACCTGGCCAACCAGATGCTGGATGAGATGGGGCTCACCGAGCGCAACAGCGACGGCTTCCGCCTGCGCCCCGACGGCGAAGTGCTCAAGTTCAACATCGAGCACGCCGGACCGCGTGTCGGCGTCGCCACCCACGAGTTCACCGAGATCGTCGTCACCTTCTGGCGCGAAGTCGGTATCGAAGCCTCCACCAAAGAAATCCAGATCTCTCTCTACAACGAGCGCTGGAGCCAGGGCCTGATCCACTGCGGCTGCTGGCACGCAGACCGCTGCACCGACACCCTCCTACCGGTCGAAATGCGCTGGTTCATCCCCACCAACATCGGCCAGGGCGGCCCCGGTCCCGAGTGGGGACGCTGGTTCAGGAGCGCCGGCCAGGATGGCGAGGAGCCGCCGGCCGAGATCCAGACACTCTTCGATCATTACAACACCATGAACACCGTGATCGATGATGCCGATCGCGTGGCTGCCGGTCAGAAGATCTTCGACTGGCTGGCCGATAATCCATTGGCAGTCGGCTCCGTCTCCGAGAGCCCGGCTCCGCTCATCTTCCCCAAGACGATGCTCAACCTGCCTCCCGCAGGTAAACCCGTCGGCTGGGATACCTACGGCATCTCGACCTACCATCCCGAAGCCTTCTACTACGAAGGCGGCGTCTCGTAAACTGACAGAAGTAAGAAGTGAGGAGTAAGTAGCAAAGAGTACGAATTGAAGAGTGAGAAGTAAGAGCTTTCTCTTACTTCTCACTCCGCTTCACTCTCTCCTCTCAAGGAGTTCCCAATGACTGTCTACATCCTTCAACGCGTCATGCGCATGATCCCGCTGCTGTTCCTGCTCTCGCTGATCGCCTTTCTGATTATCCAACTCCCCCCAGGCGACTATCTGACCGAGCATATTAACGCTCTGCGAGCATCGGGCCGCGATGTAGACGAGGCCGAGGTCGAGCGCCTCATGAAACAATACGCCCTCGACCGCCCCATGCACGTCCAGTATCTGACCTGGATCCAAAACATCCTGCTCAAGGGTTCCTTCGGTCAGTCCTTCCAGTGGGGCAGACCAGTCAACGAGGTCATCGGCGACAAGATGGCGCTCACCTTCCTGTTGGCCATCTTCACAACCATCTTCGTCTGGGCCGTCTCAGTCCCGATTGGCATCTATGTGTCAGTCCGGCAATACACCTTCACCGATTACCTCTTCACGATGATCGGATTCGTCGGCCTGGCAGTGCCAGGCTTCCTATTGGCGATGGTCGTCATGTATTTCTCCTTCGCCTGGTTCGGCCTCAAAGTGGGGGGACTATTCTCCCCGGCCTTCGAGCTTGAACCCTGGAGCATTGCCAAATTCCAAAACATGCTCACCCGCATCTGGGTGCCCGTTCTCATCCTCGGCATCGGCGGCACCGCCCACATCATTCGCGTCATGCGCGCCACCATGCTCGATGAGCTGCGTAAACAGTACGTCACCGTCGCCCGCTCCAAAGGCCTGTCCGAATTTGCCGTCCTCATGAACTATCCCGTACGCATCGCTATCAACCCCCTGATCAGCTCCCTCGGCTTTCTCCTGCCGTGGATCATCTCCGGGGGCACCGTAGTCGAGATCGTGCTTAACCTGCCCACCGCCGCCGTGGTCCTCTATCGGTCCCTGCTCTCCCAGGACATGTTCCTGGCCGGCAGCTTCATTCTCCTTGTCGGCACCCTGGCGCTGGTCGGGAGCCTTCTGGCCGATATCGCCCTCGCAGCAGTGGACCCGCGCATCCGCTTCGGCAGCGTGGAGGAGTTTTAGTCAAGATTATGTCTTCAATCGTCAGCAATCTCTTGCGACAGATCAGCCCCCGCCGCCGCGCTCTGGAAGCGCCGCCCAGCCCGGCCACCACCTTTACCGAGTCGGAAGACTTCTATCGCGCCGGGCAGTGGCAACTGGTCTGGTGGAAATTCCGCCGCCATCGCCTGGCACAGACCGCCGTGTGGGTGCTCGCTTTCTTCTATGTCGTCGTCCTCTTTGCCGAATTCGTCGCGCCCCATGCACCCTTGACCCGCTATAAGGATCTCGCCTCCGCGCCGCCCACCAAGGTCCGGTTCTTCGAGGTTGTCAGCGATAGCTTTCGCGGCCCCTTCGTCTACGCCCTCGTGCGCTCACGCGATCCCGTGACCGCACGCCCGATCTACAAGGCCAACGCCGGCGAGATAAGTCCCATCAGGCTGTTCGTGCGCGGTGACTCCTATAAAATGTGGGGCCTGATCGAATCCGACCTGCACCTCTTCGGCACCGAACAGGATTCAATGCCGCTCTTCATCTTCGGCACCGACCGTATCGGGCGCGATATCTTCTCCCGCATCATCTATGGCGGCCGCATCTCTTTGTCAATCGGTCTGATCGGCGTTGCCTTGACCGCCATTTTCGGCGTGCTCCTCGGTGGGGTCTCCGGTTACTTTGGCGGCGCAGTCGATGAAGTCATTCAGCGCCTCATCGACCTGCTCTATGCCCTGCCCGCGATCCCCTTGTGGATGTCGCTCGCCGCCGCCCTGCCGCAGGACTGGCCCAATCTGCGCCTCTATTTTGCCATCACGATTATCCTCTCGATCCTCAACTGGACGCGGCTGGCCCGCATCGTGCGCGGCAAAATCCTCAGCCTGCGCGAAGAGGACTTTGTCATGGCCGCCCGGCTCGACGGCGAAAACCAGTGGACGATTATCACCCGCTACCTGCTGCCCAGCTTCGCCAGCTTTATCATCGTCGAGCTCACGATCGCCATTCCGTTCATGATTCTGGGCGAAACCGCCCTGAGCTTCCTCGGGATCGGTCTGCAACCGCCCACCATCAGCTGGGGCGTCATGCTCCAGGACGCGCAGGACATCATGTCCGTCGCCCAAACACCGTGGACGCTCTGGCCGGTCATCTTTGTCGTCATCGCTGTGCTCATGTTCAACTTCCTGGGCGACGGCATGCGCGACGCAGCCGACCCGTACCACTAGCCCGCGAGCACATCTCTATGGCCGGTTCAGCCACTGGCCGCTAACCACTGGGGTTACACTTTATGGCGTCAGTTGAAAACGGAGCGGGACCGCAGGATATCTTGCTGGAAATCAAGGGTCTCAAAACACATTTTGCCCTCGACGAAGGCACCGTGCGCGCAGTCGATGGCGTCGACCTCGAGGTCCGCCGCAAGCAGGTAGTCGGCGTCGTCGGCGAAAGCGGTTGCGGCAAGAGCATGACCGCCATGTCAATCATGCGCCTCATCCCGCCGCCCGGTCAGATCGTCGACGGCGAAATTCGATTCCACCGGCCGTTCGACGAGCGCCCCGACGCCAAAGACATCGTCGACCTGGCCCAATTCGAGCCGAACGACCGCCAGCTCCGCGACATCCGCGGCAATCAGATCTCAATGGTCTTCCAGGAGCCGATGACCGCTCTCAGCCCCGTCCGTACCGTCGGCAAGCAGATCGCCGAGGCCATCCTCCTCCACCAGGATGTCAACAAATCCGAAGCCCGCGACATTTCCATCGAGACGCTTGCGCGCGTAAAGATGCCCAACCCGGAGCAACGCTTCGATGACTACCCTTTCCAGCTGAGCGGCGGCATGCGGCAGCGCGCTGTCATCGCCATGGCGCTCGCCTGCCGACCCCAACTGCTGATCGCCGACGAACCGACCACCGCTCTCGATGTCACCACCGAAGCCCAGATCCTCGACCTGATGCGGGAGCTGCAGGCCGAATACGACATGGCCATCCTCTATATCACCCACAATCTCGGTGTCGTCGCCGAAATGGCCGAGGAAGTTGTCGTCATGTACCTGGGCAAGGTTGTCGAGCGCTGCGATGTTGACTCGATCTTCTACAATCCCAAACATCCCTATACGCGCGGGCTGCTCAACTCAATCCCGCGCCTCGAAGATGTCCTGCAGGACAACCGCGAAAAGCTCAATGCCATCGAAGGCATGGTCCCCAGCTCCTTTCAACGCCTGAACGGATGCGCGTTTCATCCCCGTTGCCCGGACTTCATGCCCGGCGTCTGTGACGAGGCCGAACCACAGCTGATCCAGCTCGAGGAAGGGCACGCCGTCCGCTGTCACCTCTATACCTGATAACACAATGAAAACCGCGCCCGCTTAGCCAAACAGTAACGCACTTCAACACATCGTCCATTTAACAAAGCGGTGGCGCAATAAAATAAAGCCTTATGTCAAGCGAAAACGGAAACACCTCCACATCTTCATCCACGCTCCTGGAGATCCAGAATCTCAAGAAGTACTTCCCGATTAAGCGCGGCTTCTTCAAGCGGACCGTCGGCTATGTCAAAGCCGTTGACGACGTCAGCCTGCTGGTGGAGGAGGGCGAAACATTGGGGCTGGTAGGGGAAAGCGGCTGCGGCAAAACCACCACCGGACGCATGATCCTGCGCGCCATTCCCTCCACTGAGGGCGATGTCTTTTTCCGTGACCCCGAGCTCGGGCGCGTCAATGTAACCGAGCTGGACAATCAGAAGCTCACTCAGGTGCGCCGCAACATGCGCATGATCTTTCAGGACCCGCATGCCTCCCTCAATCCGCGCATGACCATCCTCGAGCTGATCGGCGCCCCCCTGCGCGCCATGGGTCTGGCAAAAGGGTCGGAGCTGGAGGATCGGGTCTCCCACACCCTTGGCCTCGTCGGCCTCGCGCCCGAGGTTATGCGGCGTTACCCCCACGCCTTTAGCGGCGGCCAGCGCCAGCGCATCGGCATTGCCCGCGCCCTCGTCAGCCAGCCCAATCTGGTCGTGGCCGATGAACCGGTCTCCGCCCTCGACGTCTCCGTCCAAGCCCAGATTCTCAACCTGCTGCAGGACTTGCAGGATCAGATGGGGCTGACCTATGTCTTTGTCGCCCACGATCTCAGCGTCGTCGCCCACATTTGCGACCGCGTCGCCGTAATGTACGTCGGCAAACTGGTCGAAATGGCGCCCACTCTTGAACTCTACACCAACCCCAAACATCCCTACACCGAAGCGCTCCTGTCCGCCATCCCCAAACCGGATCCCCGGCGCAGAGGATCGGCGCGCATCCTCCTGGAAGGCGAAGTTGCCAATCCAGCCAACCCCCCGTCCGGCTGCTACTTCCACCCGCGCTGCCCCTATGTCCAGGATCTCTGCAAAGAACAGGAACCGGTCTGGGATGAAGTGGCGCCCGACCACTTTTCGAAGTGCCACTTCGCCCATGACCTGAATCTGGTAGGCGTGGCAGCTTGAACGGCCAGGGCCTTCGCCTCTCCATTTACGCCCCGGCCAATTAGACGGGATCCCCCCATGAGCATTATGAAAGATGTTGGAAACACCGCCCTGAACGTTGTGACATTCTACCTGATCTGGTTCGGCTCATGCGGACTGTTCATTCTCAACATTGTCACAGTGCTTCCCGCCTTGCGCTTCATCGCCATCGCCTTCGGCGCCGATCAGTGGACCCTTCCCGCCGTCCATCGTTTCTCGCTCCTGGCTCTCGCCGTCGCAGCCGTAATATTCTTTTTCTGGAGCGAGGCAGGCTACCGCAGGGCCTCCAAGCTCGGCTTGGGCCGCCTTCTGCGCGCCTTCGCTTGGGTGACCGCTGCCCAACTCGCGGTGATCGTAGTCGCATATCTGATTCCTCGCATGGTGCTATAGTGCCCTGGACTGCCACTGGCTAAAATGAACATGGATGGTCGCCAACCCTCGATCGCTCCTGGCGGCCACCTTCCACGCTCTGCCTGCGCCGCCGTCCCACCGCCGCGCCGACACCAACCACGATTACGGAGCGCCAGCAATGCGTATCTCCTCTATCGAGACATTCCTACTCGAAGCCCCCATCCAACCCGGCTTCGGCTGGTCCCAGGGCTGGACCGACAAACGCCACGTCGGCCTCGTCAAACTGGTCACCGACGACGGCATCGTCGGCTGGGGTGAAGGCCTCTATGGTCCCTCCGCCCGCATCGTCCACGAAGAGTTCGCGCCCCTCCTGCTCGGCGCCGACCCAATGCAGCGCAACCTGCTCTGGCAGAAAATGTTTCGCCTCTTCTACAACGGCAACGTCGCCGGCGGCATCGGCGGCAGCGCCATCAGCGCCGTCGACACCGCCCTCTGGGACATCGCCGGCAAAGCCAGCGGCCTGCCCGTCTCCACACTCCTCGGCGGCAAAGTCCGCGACCGCATCGCCGTCTACGCCACCGGCCTCTACTATACCGAGGAAGCCCTTGCCTCCGACGGCCGCGACATCCCGCAACGGCTGCTCGACGAGGCCCGCATGTATGTAGAGCTGGGCTTCGCCGGCATGAAAACCAAGGTCGGCGGCCTTCCCCTGGCGCAGGACATAAATCGCGTCGCCGCCCTCCGCGAGGTGATCGGCCCCGATATCTTCCTCATGGCGGACGCCAATCAGGCCTATAACGCCACCACCGCCATTCGCATCGGCTACGAACTTGCCGCGCTCGACATCTACTGGTTTGAGGAGCCGGTCAACGCCAAAGACATAGAGGGCTACCTGCAGGTCAAGGCCGCGCTGCCCATGGCCATCGCTGGCGGAGAAGGCCTGCGCACACGTTACGAATTCAAGGACTACATCGGCCGCCGTGCCGTCGACATAGTCCAACCCGACGTCGTAAACGTCGGCGGCATCACCGAAATGCACCGCGTCGCCTCTATGGCCAACGCCTTCGGCATTCTCTGCAATCCCCACGTCTGGGGTTCCCCCATAATGATCGCCGCCAGCCTCCACGTCGCCGCCGCCGTGCCCGAATGCCCCCCTGCCCGTACCCCCCGCCCCTACCAGCAGGAACCGGTGATGGAGTTCGACCGCACGCCCAGCCCCATCCGCCAGGGCATCGCCGAACCCTTCGACCAGACCGACGGCTTCCTCGACGTACCCACCGGCCCCGGCCTCGGCGTGGAAATCGACGAAACAGCCGTGCGCCAACTGAGCGTCGACACACAAAAGACCGCAAAATGACTCCGTGGCCCGGTTCCACGTATATTTGACGATACCGACCACCACTTATTTATCTTCTACACTGTCGAAAGGATCCTGTTCCCATGCCTCCCATCGCTCTGCAACTCTATTCCGTACGCCACGAGTTTGCCGCCGATATGCCCGGTACCCTCGCCGCAGTCGCGCAAATGGGCTACACCGGCGTCGAGTTCGCCGGCCCGCCCCAGCACGCCGCCGCTGCTCTGAAGGCCAAACTCGAGGAGCTTGGCCTCGCCTGTGCCGGCTGGCATGTCCCCTTCGACCTCGTACAGGACGACGCCCTGCCCCAAACCATCGCCTTCCACCACGCCCTCGGCAACGACAAACTGATCATCCCCGGCATCCCCGAAGAGCTGCGCCAAACTCGCGACGACTGGCTCAAGCTCGCCGAATTCACCAACCGGCTCGCCCAACGCCTGGCCGCCGAAGGCATGCGCACCGGCTACCACAACCACTTCCACGAATTCCTGCCTCTCGACGGCGAAACACCCTGGGACACCTTCTTCGGCAACACCGACCCATCCGTCATCATGCAGTTCGATACCGGCAACGCCATCTTCGGCGGCGCCGACGCCGTAGACGTCATCCGCAGCTACCCCGGCCGCGCCGTCACATTCCATCTCAAGCCATTCACCAAACGCCTCCACGATGGCGCCGATCATAACTACCCCCACGCCGCCTTCGATCCGATAATCGGCGAGGATGACACCGACTGGCCCGCTGTCTTCGAAGCCTGCGAAACAGTCGGCGGCACCGAATGGTATATCGTCGAATACGAGAGCGACGCCTATCCGCCCCTCGAGGCGGTCGAGCGCTGCCTTAACGCGCTGCGCGCCATGGGGAAATAGCGCACCAACTACATGAGCGCGAATCCCACCACCCAAGCCACCGTCAGCTACGCGGAGCTTCTCCGCAACAACCGTAACTACCGCTTTCTCTGGTCGGGTCAGGTCGCCAGCCTGCTCGGCGACTGGTTCAACCTCGTCGCTTCAGCCGCGCTCATCGGTCTGCTGACGCAGTCGGGTTTGGCGGTCGGCTCCCTCTTCGTCGTGCGCATGCTCGCGCCCTTCCTTGTCAGCCCCATCGCCGGCGTCGTGGCCGACCGCTACAACCGCAAACACATCCTAATCGCAGTCGACCTGGTCCGGGCTGCCGTCGTCCTCGCCTTCCTGCTCGTGCGCGACCCCGGCGACGTCTGGCTCCTCTACACCCTCACAGCCGCACAGATGGCGCTGAGCGGATTCTTCTACCCCGCCCGCACCTCCATCCTGCCCGAACTGGCGCGCGAGGGGGAGCTCGGCGCCATGAACGCGCTCAGCTCCGCCACCTGGTCCGTGATGCTTGCTCTCGGCGCTGCCCTGGGCGGGCTCTTCTCCGGCACCTTTGGCATGTATCCCGCCTTCGTGCTCGACACCCTCACCTTTCTGATCTCCGCCCTGCTCCTATTGCAGATTCGCATGCCCGCCGCGCCCGCGACCCTTGCAACCGACACGACCGTCGCCGCCGCAGTGCGCCAGTACTTCGATGGCCTGCGCTATCTGCGCGAACATCCGGATATCCTCTTTATCGCCTCTCAGAAAGCCATCAACTCCCTCTGGCTTACCTCCGGCTTTCAGGTGCTTGTGGTAGCCATCTCTCAGCGGGTCTTTATTGTCGGCGAGGGCGGCGGCATCGGCATGGGTCTGATATTCGGTCTGGCCGGCGTTGGATCAGGCCTCGGCCCCATCCTGGCCCGCAAACTGACAGGCGACGACGGCCCAACGCTGAAAAAGGCGATTTCTGTTGCCTATCTCATCAGCGCGCTCGGCTTGGCCGTGACCGCGCCGCTCGTCAGCCTGCCGCTGGTGCTGCTGGGGACGCTCATACGCGCCATCGGCGGGGGCATCATCTGGGTCTTCTCCACCCAGTTACTGCTCCAAAATGTGCCCAGGCGCGTGCACGGCAGGGTATTCGCCTCCGAATTCATGTTCGTCTACCTCGGCGGTGCTTTCGCATCCAGCACCTACGGCGCCGCGCTGGATACAAATCTGACCATTTCGGGGCTCATCTGGACGGTGACAGGGTTGAGCGCAATTCCGATGGCGTTGTGGACGCTGTCTATGGTACGTAGCAAGCGGCAGCAGGCATAAGGCCCCAACAGGCAGCATCGCTCCGTTTCTCCCCTGATCGTCGTGTCCTGCAACCATGATCTGCCTCAACCACAAAACGTGTTCTCTGTACCCCTCCGCGGACAAAAAGAAGCTGCCGTTGCCGTTCTACGTGGCCCTTCGTGGACAGCAACTACCCAGCCGCAACTGATTCGCAACCCCCAGCGAGGCGAGCGCAGGTGTTTATCCCTCTCCTCACTCCTCTATACTATCTCTTTGCATATGGGCGGTCGGGCCTTCGGCCCTCCCTTGTGCAGGGGCTGCGCCCCCGCAACGCCCCCCTACAAAACCAGGCCTCACCGACCGTGTGCCTTCTTCGCAGCGTGCCGGCTGGCGAGCATGGCGGCGGCAGTACACCAGCTGCGTCACCAAGAGCCCGAATGGTTCCAACGATAACTAGCTGGTCAAGTACTGTGGCTAAGTAGCTACCGTGGACAAAAGAAGTTGCCGCTGCAGTTGCCGTTCTTCGCGCTCCTTCGCGGCCCTTCGCGGAAAAAAGGAAGTTGCAGTTGCAGTTCTCCGTGGTCCTTAGTGGCCCTCCGTGGATAAAAGAAGTTGCAGTTGCCGTTCTTCGCGCACCTTCGCGGCCCTTCGCGGAAAAAAGGAAGTTGCAGTTGCAGTTCTCCGTGGTCCTTAGTGGCCCTTCGCGGACAAAAGAAGTTGCCGTTGCAGTTGCCGTTCTTCGCGCACCTTCGCGGCCCTTCGCGGAAAAAAGGAAGTTGCAGTTGCAGTTCTCCGTGGTCCTTAGTGGCCCTCCGTGGATAAAAGAAGTTGCAGTTGCAGTTCTTCGCGATCCTTCGCGGCCCTTCGCGGAAAAAGGAATTCGCAGTTGCAGTTCTCCGTGGTCCTTAGTGGCCCTCCGTGGAAAAAGGAAGTCGCAGTTGCAGTTCTCCGTGGTCCTTAGTGGCCCTCCGTGGATAAAAGAAGTTGCAGTTGCAGTTCTTCGCGGTCCTTCGCGACCCTTCGCGGATAAAAAGAAGTAGCCGTTGCCGTTCTCCGTGCCCCTTCGCGACCCTTCGTGGAAAAAGAAGTTGCCGTTCCCCCAGACCCTTAGCGGAAAAACCGAATTCCAATCCTGCAAGTCCCCAATCAGCGACGCTCCCAACTACCCGCCGACCCCCTCAGTTCGGACACTTGCCAAAAACCTGATAAAGTAGCGGAAACCGAAAAATCTGCGTTAGCAAAAAATACACCCTGCTAACCACCGAACACGAACCACATGACCGCAGATCCCACCACCGAAACCGGCGTCAGCTATACGGAGCTGCTCCGCGACAACCGCAACTTCCGCTATCTCTGGTTCGGCCAGATCGTCAGCCTTCTGGGCGACTGGTTCAACCTGGTCGCCTCCGCCGCGCTCATCGGCCTGCTGACCCAGTCCGGGCTGGCCGTCGGTTCCCTCTTCGTCGTGCGCATGCTCGCGCCATTCCTCGTCAGCCCTATCGCCGGCGTCGCAGCCGACCGCTACAACCGCAAATCTCTCCTGATCGGAGCCGACCTCGTCCGCGCTGCTGTCGTCCTCGCCTTCCTCCTCGTCCGCGATGCCGGCGACGTCTGGCTACTCTACACCCTCACCGGGTTTCAGATGGCCATGAGCGGCTTCTTCGATCCCGCCCATACCGCCATCCTGCCCGACATCGCCAAACCCCGCGAACTCGGCGCCGTCAACGCGCTCAGCTCCGCCACCTGGTCCGTAATGCTCGCCCTCGGCGCCGCCCTGGGCGGCCTCTTCTCCGGCACCTTCGGCATGTACCCCGCCTTCGTGCTCGACACCTTCACCTTCCTGCTCTCGGCCGCGCTGCTCATGCAAATCCGCATGCCCGCCAAGCTGGCATCCGCTGCCGCCGACAAAACCGTCGCCGCCGCCGTGGGTCAATACCTCCGCGGCCTCCGCTATCTGCGCGCCCATAAGGACGTCCTTGTCGTTGCCCTGCAGAAAGCGACCATGGCCCTCTTCTTTGCTACCGCCTTCCAGGTCCTCCAGGTCGCTATCGCCCAGCAGGTCTTTACCGTCGGCCAGGGCGGCGGCACAAGCCTTGGACTGATGTTTGGCCTCACCGGCGTGGGCTCCGGCCTCGGCCCCATCCTGGCCCGCAAACTGACCGGCGACGATCCCCAATCTCTGAAGGAGGCGATCGCATACGGCTATCTCATCGCAATCGCCGGCATCATAGTGACCGCCCCCCTCCTGAGCCTGGAAACGGTGCTTCTGGGCTCCCTTGTGCGCTCTATCGGCAGCGGTGTCATCTGGGTCTTCTCAACCCACCTGCTCCTCCAAATGGTCCCCGACGAAGTCCGCGGCCGCGTCTTCGCCAGCGACTTCATGTTCTTCTACCTCGGCAGCGCCCTCGCCTCCAGCCTCGTCGGCGCCGCCCTCGACACCAGCCTCACCATTCCCAACATCATCTGGACCATGGCCGCCCTCGGCGTCATCCCCACCGTCTTCTGGACCGTGTGGGTCATGAGAGGACGGCGCGAGACGGTTTGAATTTGGGTTCAAACACTGGTAAACTGGACTTCCTGCTGTCTGAAAGAGTATCTTCCAAGAAATATATGACAATAAGGCCTATTTCCCGTCTTTGAATAGAAATGAGATGAACTTATGCCGCGCCTTTCCGAACAAGAACAACAGGAGATCATCCGCTTTATCGAGGCCGACAAACCTCTCCCGGACCACTACCGCTTTCTGCTGTTTGAGGATAGACGCGAAGTGGAACTCGTTTGGAATGGTAAGACAAACGAGGTCTGTAACATCGTGCTGCCGTTCCAGACTATTGAACAGGTGGATGAGCCACGCGCTGATACGCCCGATGAAACACAATCCCAGATGGTACTGTTTGATGAGCGCGGCCGCCAGATGAAAGGCTGGACGAACAAACTGATCTGGGGTGACAACAAGCTCATTTTGTCATCTTTAAAGAACGGGCCGCTGCGTGCCGAAATCGAGGCACAGGGCGGTCTTAAGCTCATCTATATTGACCCTCCGTTCGATGTAGGAGCCGACTTTTCTAGAAAAATCGAAATCGGAAGCAATGCATTCACAAAGAGGCCGAACATCCTGGAAGAGATCGCCTACCGTGACACTTGGGGAAAAGGCGCAGATTCTTTCCTTGCTATGATCCATGAGCGGCTGGTGCTAATGCGGGATTTACTTGCTGATGATGGAACCCTTTATGTGCACTGTGATTGGCGGGTGAACAATTATATTAGGACAGCTTTGAATGAAGTCTTTGGAAATTCCTCTTATCGCAACACACTGATTTGGAAGAAAATCCGGGTTGTTAAGGCACAGAGTTCTGGCTTTGGAAACGTTCATGATTATATCTTCGTCTTTGCTAAGCGAAAGAACATCTTCAACCAAGTGACGCGCCCCCAAGATCCGGAGTATGAGAAGAAATTCGATAAGACTGATCCAAAGACAAAGAGAAAGTATCAATTGGTAAGTCTCGTACAAAAAGGGGGAGGACCACCTAGGAGATTCAATGATCGCATACTTGCACCACCACCTGGAATGCATTGGATATGGTCACAGGAGAGGATTGACCAAGCTCTGAGAGACGAGAGAATTGAGTTCACTTCGACCGGAAATCCCCGCAAACGACAGTACCTCGACGAATCAGAGGAGAAAACTGTCGACGATCTCTGGGCTGATATATTTCCCGTGAATTCTCAAGCGAATGAAAGCTGTGATTATCCTACTCAAAAACCAGAAGCCTTACTCGAACGAATCATTAAAGCCTCTTCCAACGAAGGCGATCTCGTTGCCGATTTCTTTGTCGGTTCCGGCACCACGGCCGCGGTAGCCGAAAAGCTAGGCCGCAAGTGGATCGCCACCGACCTGGGCAAGTTCGCTATCCACACAACGCGCAAGCGCATGATCGGTGTGCAAAGACAACTTAAAGCAGACGGCAAGGACTACCGTGCCTTTGAAATTCTCAACCTAGGCAAATATGAACGACAGCACTACGTTGGTGTCAACCCTAACCTCCGCGAGGCAGAACAACGCGAGCAGATGAAAGAAAAGGAGGCTGAATTCCTCGAATTGATCCTGCACGCCTACCGAGCGGAAAAGATAGAGCACTTCGCTGGTTTCCACGGTAAGAAGTCTGGGCGTCTGGTGGTTGTAGGTCCGGTCAATTTGCCTGTCACCCGGCTATTTGTGGAGGAGATCATACTGGAGTGTCGCAAGAAACACATCACCAGAGTAGACATTCTCGGTTTTGAATTCGAGATGGGGCTGTTCCCAAACGTGCTGGACGAGGCGCGCGACAAAGGTATCGACCTCGCACCAAAGTATATCCCAGCCGAAGTCTTTGACAAGCGGGCGGTGGAGAGAAACCAAGTGGTGTTCCACGACGTAGCGTTTATTGACGTGACGCCGTTGGTAACGAGCGCCAAGAAAGGCACATCACCAACCGTTGCGGTCCAACTGACTGATTTCTCGGTCTTCTACTCGCAAGATTCAATTGCCGCGGCCGAAGCGGCTCTGTCATCGAGTAAGAAAGCAGGTAGCAAGATCGTGGTCGAGCACGGCCATATTGTAAAGCTGTCCAAAGACGGGAATGGCACATTCAGCCGGGATTTTCTTACTCAACATTGGACCGACTGGATCGACTATTGGTCGGTGGACTTTGACTTTGAAAGCAAACGAGAGATTATACGTGTGCAAAGTCCGGAGACCGGGAAGTGGGAAGAGCAATGGACGGGTGACTACATTTTTGAAAATGAGTGGCAGAGTTTCCGCACCAGAAAGGACCGTTCGCTGGAGTTGACTAGTGTTCCCCATGAATTTACTTCGGGTCGTCGCAAGATAGCGGTAAAGGTCGTGGATATCTTCGGCAATGACACGATGACAATTGTGGAGGTGACAGTGTGAGATTAACTCTGCCAGCGATTCGCCACGATTATGAGGGTCTTGCAGCACTGACACGCCTCTATGCTCAAACCAAAGGTTGCTTTCTTGATGATGTTGAGATTGACATGGAGGCAACTAACTGGTTTGACGCCGATATGTGCGCCGCATTTGGAGCAATACTTTATAGTTTGGGGAGGAAACTGAACACGGTCAATCTGATCAATATCCGTCCCAATGTCGGAGATATTCTGTCTAAGAACGGCTTCCTAAGCCACTATGGGCGGGTGAAAATACCCGACTCTTGGGGAACGACTATATCTTACCAGAGATTTGATGTTACAGACGACCGTTTTTTCTCAGACTATATTGAAAGGGAATTTATACATCGTGCCGAGATGCCTGCAATGTCGCCGGGACTGCTGAAGAAATTCCGGGGAAATCTTTTTGAGGTCTTCAGCAACGCTGTGCTGCACTCGCGTACTGAAATGGGGATTTTTAGTTGTGGACAATTCTTTCCCAAACGGAATCAACTTGACTTTACAGTGGCTGACTTGGGAGTTGGCATTCGTCAGAATGTACGAGATCATACAGGGCTTGATCTTTCAGCAGAAGAAGCGATTGTCTGGGCCACCAAGGGCAAAAACACAACTAGGCGAGGGCCGGTACCGGGTGGATTAGGTCTGAAGTTACTTGGAGAATTCATAGACTTGAACCGTGGGTGCCTTCAAATTGTTTCTGATGATGGCTACTGGCGGCGTGACAAAGGAAGGATTTTTTCAGGACAACTGTGGTATCCGTTTCCTGGCACTTTGGTACACGTTGAAGTCAACACGGCAGATTCGCACTCCTACAGTCTCGCTTCAGAACTGGATGCCGACGACATTTTTTGAGGGGACAACAATGCAAAGAGACATGAGAATATCCGTATATGAGGTGGTGGGCAGCCCTTTGTGCGTCGCTTCAAACGACGGACAGAAAGTGTATGATCGCCTTGCCGATGCTCTGAAAGCTGAGTGCCGCGTCATGCTTTCATTTCACAATGTCACTACGGTGACCTCGGCCTTTCTGAACGCCGCCATCGGACAGTTGTACGGGCTTTTCGATGAAGAGCAAGTCCGTTCCCTTTTGAAGGTGGAGGCTATGGAAGTAGAAGACGCGGAACTGTTGAAGCGCGTCATAGAAACGGCCAAACTGTATTTCAAAGACCCGCAGAGATTCGATCAGGTGGTTCGAAATACGATGGAGGATGAGGACGATGGCGCGTAGGACGGCGAAGGAGGTGAGTCGCTACAGATTCACACCCAGAGATCGATTGTTTCTGGACGCCAACATTTGGCTGTATCTACATGGGCCACAACAGCCGCAAGCTCCAGGCTACGTCAAGACGTATACAAATGCCTTTAAGCGAATCTTAAGCGCACAAAGCCGTATCTTCATTGACGTTATTATTGTTTCAGAATTTATCAACCGTTATGCTAGGCTGCAACAGAATCTTGTCACGCCAAGCATTGCAAATTTCAAAGACTTCCGCAATAGCCCTTTTTTCAAGCTACATGCTGTAGGAATTGCCGATGGAGTCAGGCGCATTCTGAAAAATTCTTCGCGAATCGAGAGTGGGTTTGCAAAATTGAGCATGAATGAATTGCTTAAAGATTATGCCGCAGGTGATTCTGACTTCAATGACCAAGTCATTGTGGAGTTGTGCAAGAGAGAGGATCTGACACTGGTTACGCATGACGGTGATTTCAAAGGCTCCGGAATACCTATTTTGACCGCGAACAAGAATTTGCAGGTGTAGATGTATGGCCCTCCATCCCGATTTTCCCGACTCCCCGCACGCGATCCTCGACCCGTCGCTCCGCTGGTTTCCCGCCGAAGAGGAGTTGCGCAACACCAGCATGGAAAAGCTGATGCCACCGCTGGTGGCGCAACTGCGGCACAAGGTCAAGGAATTTCGCGATAGCAGCTACGTCGGCGCAAGAGATACTAGCAAGAGCCTTTTGAATTGGTGGTTCCAGGAACCACATCTGCTGCCACAGGCCGATGGAAATATGGCGGAGTTCCGATACTACTTTGCCCAGCGCGAAGCCCTGGAAACCATTGTCTATCTGAATGATGTCGTGGGCGTAAGGGACAAATTCGACTTGATGCGTTTCGACAGTTCAGGCGCAGTATCGACCGGCATGTTTGACGAAAGCTGGCGGCGGTTTGTAATCAAGATGGCAACCGGAAGTGGCAAGACCAAGGTGATGGGCCTGGCAGTCGCATGGAGCTTTTTCCACAAACTGTACGAACCCGATTCCGACCTGTCGCGAAATTTTCTGGTCATCACCCCCAACATTATAGTGCTAGACCGAATTTATAGAGACTTTCAAGGTCTGCGCATATTCTTTGCCGATCCCGTCGTTCCCGAAAATGGCTACGAAGGCCGTAACTGGCAGAATGATTTTCAACTCACACTGCATTTGCAGGATGAAGTGCGCGTTTCTCAACCCGTGGGCAACATCTTTTTGACCAACATTCACCGCGTCTACTCTGGCGATGAGACCCCGCCTTCGCCCGATGATGAAAACACGATGGACTACTTTCTCGGCAGTCGGCCCACAGGTGGTACTACCGCTTCCGATGTGGACCTTGGAATGATTGTACGTGACATTGACGAGTTGATGGTGCTAAACGATGAGGCGCACCACATCCACAGCAAGAATCAGGCTTGGTTCAAGTCAATCGAGGATATTCGCAACCGCCTTGTGCAGAAAGGCGGAGAGTTGGCTCTGCAGGTGGACGTAACCGCAACGCCCAAGCACAACAACGGGGCAATTTTTGTGCAGACGGTGGCGGATTACCCCTTGGTGGAGGCAATCTCGCAGAATGTCGTCAAGCGTCCGGTACTCCCTGACGATTCCAGCCGCGCCAAACTAATAGAGGGGCAAAGTGCTAAATACACCGAGAAATACGCTGATTATCTTGATCTCGGCGTTGTTGAATGGCGCAAGGCGTTCGCGGAACATGAAAAACTGGGCAAGAAAGCCATCCTGTTCGTCATGACCGATGACACCCGAAACTGCGACGACGTAGCCAAATACCTGGAAAGCCGCTATCCAGAACTGGAAAACGCAGTTCTTGTGATTCACACCAAGAACAACGGTGAAATTTCCGAGGCGCGTTCTAGTCGGAACCAGGAAGAATTAGAAAAGCTGCGTAAACAGGCCAATAAAATTGACCAAGCTTACAGTCCGTACAAGGCAATTGTTTCGGTAATGATGCTCAAAGAAGGATGGGATGTTCGCAACGTAACCACCATCGTCGGGTTGCGCCCCTACACTGCCCAGAGCAACATTCTCCCGGAACAGACGCTGGGACGTGGGCTTCGCAAGATGTACCTTAACGGCACGCCGGAGACCGTAAGTGTTATCGGTACTGATGCCTTTATGGAATTCGTCGAGTCGATTCAAGCAGAAGGTGTCGTCCTGGAACGGCGGGCGATGGGAGCAGATGTCCAGTCCGCGACGCGGCTAATGATTGAAGTAGATAAGGAGAACCACGACAAGAATATGGACGCGTTGGATATTGACATTCCAATTCTGACGCGTCGCATTGTTCGGAATTATACTAGCCTTGACGAGTTGGACGCTGCTCGGTTGGATTTTAGGCCAGTGAAATATCGGCAGTTCAGCGGAGAAGAAAAGAGAGAAATTGTTTTCCGGGATCTGACGACAGGCGAGGTTGCTCACACCACAGTGTTGGACAGCGCCGGCGTCCCCGATTATCGTAATGCACTCGGCTACTTTGCTAGGACTCTGATGAAAGACCTCAGGCTAGTGAGTGGCTATGAAGTGTTGTACGGTAAGTTGAAGGATTTCGTCCAAAATGAGTTGTTTGACGAAATTGTCGAATTGGAATCGCCCAATACTTTACGCAATTTGGCAGAAACGGCTGCCACAAAGACAACTATCGAGGCCTTCAAGCGGGCCATCAATGAGTTGACCGTTCAGGACGTAGGGGCCGCACAGATCAGCGACACCATTAGATTACAGGACACACAGCCTTTTGTCGTCAAAGAACAGCCTTATCTGTTGCAGCGAAAGACTGTGTTCAACAAGATCATTGGTGACAGCAAGCTTGAATTAGCTTTCGCATCTTTCCTGGAAGATTGTCCTGATGTAGCCTCCTACGCCAAGAACTATCATGCAGTAGGCTTCAAACTTGACTATGTCAATTCTGATGGCGAAATCTCAAACTATTATCCGGACTTCCTGGTTAAACTGACTGATGGGCGGATGGTCGTTGCTGAAACCAAGGGTCTGGAAGACCTGGACGTATCCCCCAAAATGCACCGCCTAAGCCAATGGTGCGAAGATGTATCTGAGGCGTTGCCGGATGTCTCCTTTGATTTTGTCTACGTTGATGAAGAAAGTTTTCAGACTTACCGCCCGGGCACGTTTCAGCATTTGCTTGAAGGATTCACAACCTACAAGTAGAAAGTATTGGGCCCACAGGAGATTCCTTCCTAGGCCCAAAGATTGGCGAGTAGCGCTCTCCTCAACCCAACTGCTCGTTCAAATGGCGCCGGATGAAGTGCGCGGTTGCGTCTTCGTCAGCGACTTCATGTTCTAGGGGGCGTTGACATTTCAGTGAAGCAGGCAAGATCCGCACAATAGAAAGCAGGGAAGTGGGGGATCAGACGGTGACTGGCCGTGCGCCGGGGGCCCAGCGCCCAATCGTTTTTACTGTAGAGCCCAAATGAGTCCACGAGCTTGCGAGTACCAATAGAGCGAGTGAGACGCCTGCGACGTCAGGCGGCAGCCCATTCGAAAAGTCTTTGTTTCAAATTGAACGCACATGAGTTTCTCTTTATCATATAATTATTATATTATTGTGAATAGGCAATACTCTGTTTCTTGAAAATTTTTTCTCGCAAACGCTCGTAAACTCTCGTGGATCTCTCGTAAACGCTCGTACGAGCGTTTACCTGCTCTCGCACGAGCGCACGACATGTGTTATGGGAGTGCCTATACCAGCTCTTCGTGCAGTAACATTGAAACTGTGTCTCTTCAGCCCGCTCTGAAACCCTGCCTTTTCGCCGAACGCAGCCGGAATAGCTTGCCTTCTCGACACACCTTGGAGATGTCAACGAGCCCCAATACAGCGGCCGCGAAGTTGCCTCCAGTCTCGTCGGCGCCGCCCTCGACACCTATCACACCATTTTCACCCTTATCTAGGGCCTTGCAGCCATAGGCGTCGTCCCGACCGTATCGTTGACTCTTTTTGTATTTGGCGAGAGGCGGTCTGGGATGGGGTGACTCCCGATCTACTTAACCGTCAGGCAAGCCCAAGGATTTCAGCAGAGATGAGAATACGGTCCCTTAAGCAAAACTGTACAAGTGTGCTACACTAAAGGTTGAAACTGTTAAACTGTTTTGATACACTGGTGAAAAATGAAACTCCTCGAACGCTTTGGCCCAATTATCCTGGTACTGGTTTCATTAGGAATAGCGTGTCTTTTTGGGTATGTAGCAACTACTCGGAAATTGACTAGCCTAGAGAGCTTTTTTTGGCAGTTCCTGAGTTTACTGATCGGGCTAATAGGTTCGTTCATATTCGGACGTCGGGCGGCCCAAGAGACGGTAAGGGAAATTCTGAGATCACACGCTCGACCTGCATTCCGACGCCTTCTTTCTCTTCATTTAGGTCTCCAGCGCCAATCGATTGCTATAGAATCTCTACAAAACACTGAGTTGCTAGAAGATTACAGGAGAACACTTGCAGAGCTTACCGGATTAGTGTACATGCAAGTATTGACCGTGGTTGATGCGCTCGGAGATTGGGAAGACGTCGTTCCGGAAGAAGCGGAAGTGTTGAAAAAGAAACTCTCAGCAGATAGACCAACAGAGGACTGGCAATGACAGAATTGATTCGAGGAAAAGTCGCGCAAGTCCTCAATTCACGAGAAATTGCAATCAACGTGGGCTCCGCGGTCGGAGTTGTCTCAGGGATGTATTTTCAAGTACTGGCAGCGCCTGAGGACATTAGAGATCCTGATACGGATGAAGTCTTAGGAGTGATTGACCGTCCGAAAGTTAGAGTACGGGTTACAGATGTCCAAGAGAAGCTTTCTGTGGCAACTACATACCGCAAGAGACGAGTGAACATCGGGGGGGCAGGGATTCTGGGTTACACTAGCAGCATGGCTGACCTCCTCAAGCCAGCTAAGTGGGTAACAGAATACGAGACCTTGAAGACAGAGGAAAAGACTTGGGAGGATCTTGACGAAGAAGAAAGTTACGTGAATACAGGAGATATCGTCGTCCAGATCGTTGAAGAGACAGATGAGGAATAGGAAACGGCTAGCAAATAACTGCTTATACGTCCCCGCTCTTGCCCTGAACCCCTCCTTCGTATTTAAGCTCTGTTGAGGGAAAACTCCATGTCTCGCTTGAGAAAGAAGCTTCAGCGGGAACGTAGCTGTTCGTCAATGCCTCTGCAGACGATTGAAGCGATTATTGACTAAGAAGGAAATGTGCGGTTACCCGAGCCTGTCCAACTGCCTGAGCCTCTGCGCGCATGTGTAACAATTCTCCCCAGCGAATCAGATATTTCCGAGACTGCACTACTAAGCGAAGCCGCTCTTTCTGAAGACTGGGATCGTCCCGAGGAGGAAGCGGCATGGTCACACCTGCAATGTGTGCAGCCGTCTTAATGCCCTTCCCATTTCTTGACGCCTCCTAGGCAATTGCAATCAATGCCTCGATGCAGGCGAACAGCGAGATGAGTTAGTTCATCTGAAGAATCAGAAAATGTTTGACAGCCTGTCCGAACTAATCGACAAAATCCATTTAGGCGAAGACTCCACCATCGAGTTCAAAAGAGAGTTGCCGCGTAGGGACAGCCTTGCTGACGAGATTGCCGCCTTCGCCAACGCCCGCGGCGGAGTGATACTCATCGGAGTAGACGACCACGGCGACATTGTAGGTCTTGACCAGCACAACTTGGACCAGACCGAAAAGACAGTGGTCGAAATCTGCCGCGACAGCATCGAACCTCAAGTCTCCATCTTCACCGAAAAACTGCAGCTTGAAGGCAAAGTTCTGCTAAGAATAGATGTCCCTCGTAGCCTATTCGTCCACAAAAGCCCTGGCGGCTATCTTGCCCGACAAGGCAGCAGCAAACGCGTGATGCCTACCGATCAGTTGGCGCGACTGTTGCAGAGCCGGTCTCAGGCGCGGATTATATCTTTTGATGAACAGGTCGTGCCGAATACCACCAGAGACACGCTTCTGAAAGAATTCTATCTGCGATTTATCAGAGAAGGAGCTCCTGAGGACGAGGTCGAAGACCTTCTGCAAAAGAGACGGCTTCTGGTCAGGGACGGGCCAGTATACCGCGCCTCGGTCGCCGGACTTCTGATGTGCAATGACAGACCCGACGATTACCTCTACAACAGCTTCATCCAGGCCGTCTTCTATCGCGGCAAAATAAAGGATGCGAATTACCAGATCGACGCCAAAGATTTCAAGGGACCGCTTGACCGGCAGGTCATGGACGCCTATAAGTTTGTGGAAAGGTATAATCAGGTCTCCGCTCGTAAAGATCTCGGTCGAAGGGAACAACCACAATTCAGCATGAGGGCAGTCTTCGAAGCCCTGGTCAATGCTGTGGTACACAGAGACTATTCAAGGACCGCCTCAAAGATCCGTCTGTTCATGTTTGCCGACAGATTGGAGCTGAGTTCGCCGGGGGCCCTGGCCAATACACTGACCGTGGAACGGCTGCGCTACGGCCAGGCAACCCGCAACGAACTGCTGGCCCGCCTGCTGTCCGAAATTACAGTTGAAGACAACGTCGGCAGGCAGGTAGCCAGACGTTATTTCCTGGAGCGCCGAGGCGAAGGTGTGGGCATCATTCTGGACGAAAGCACAGCCCTTAGCGGCAAAGCTCCCGTCTATCAACAGATCGACGAAACCCTGCACCTCACCATCTTCGCCGCAAAGTCCCTGCACGAAGAGCAGGAACTGTAACCCCAAGGCTCGCCATACCCACCGACTCTTATCAGTCTGTCCTTGCAGACATCGAAAACGGCCAAACCACTGGTCTTCAACAACCCCCTACGTACGCAGAAGTTCACTAAGAACTAGAAACTGAAAACCAAGAACTGCCCTTCTGGAGCCCACCCATGAAAATCACCGACGTCAAACTCCACACCCTCCAACACCCAACCCTCACCCAGAGCCGCCACCGCCTTGTCCAAGTGCCCGGCCTGCGCCGCATCCAGTACACCCACACCGGCCGGCCCATCGACACCCCCATGCAATCGCATATCCTCGAAGTCGAAACCGACGAAGGCATCACCGGCCGTATCGCCCCCACCTCTATCAACAAATATCAGCTGGAAATCCTCAAGACCCACGCCATCGGCGAAAGCCCCTTCGCCCGCGAACGGCTCTTCCAAATGCTGCACAAAGGCACCCGCTGGGTCTACCAGGAACCCGGCTGGTTCGGCGAATTCGACAACTGCCTCTGGGACATCTTCGGCAAGACCGCCGGCCTGCCCGTCTACGCCCTCATCGGCCGCGTGCGTGACCGCCTGCCCGTCTACCTCACCGCCGGCGACATGGAGCTGCAGGGCTACCTCGATCATATCGAAGACGGCCGCGCCTTCGGCGTCAACGCCTACAAACTGCACACCTACAAGGGCGGCAAAGCCGACATCCCCATCCTCACCGACGTGCGCAAAGCCGTCGGCGACGACTACGACCTGCTTAACGATCCCGTCTGCTCATACAACCTGCGCGAAGCCATCGAAGTGGGCCGGGCCATGGAAGAGCTCGACTACATCTGGCTCGAAGAGCCCATGCACGAGCAGAAAATGAACCAGTACCAGGAGCTCTGCCGCACGCTCACCATCCCCATCATGGCCACCGAGCGCCTCATGCACGACATGGACATCACCGCCCAGTGGCTCATCCAGGGCGCCACCGACCGCCTGCGCGTGCGCGCGACCTTCGGCCTCACACAGGCACTGAAACTGGCCCACTTTGCCGAGCTCTACGGCGCCAACATCGAACTCAACGGGCCGGGCGGAAATTACGGGCTCGTCCATGCCCATGCCGGCTGCTGCATCGACAACACCGACTTCTACGAGCTGCTCGGCCCGGCCACCCCCCAGCGCCTGCGCGCCGAAGGCGAAGAGTGGGGCCTGCTCAACGCCCCCCTCATCGAAGACGGCCACATCGCGCCCCCCGATGGCCCCGGCTGGGGCGCAGTCTGGGACGAAGACCGCATCCGCTCGCTAACCGTCGCAACCGACTGACAAGGGGAACGCCTGGCAATAGATCCCCTACACGCGGCTTCGGGCTGGGCCATTCAAGAAGCCAAGTTCACGGGTCTGGATTTCGGCGGACGCCAAGTACACCAACCTACTCACAACCGCCGCGTACCTCCGCCGCAGTTCACTAAAAACTAAAAACTAACGACTAAAAACTGCCCTTAACATGGAAATCACCGACGTCAAGCTGCACACACTCGTACACCCAACCCTCACCCAGATCCGCTTCCGCTTCAAACAGGTTCCCGGCCTGCGTCGCATCCAGTACACCCATACCCGCCGGCCCACCGAAAGACCCATGAAGATGCAAATCCTCGAAGTCGAAACCGACGAGGGCATCACCGGCCGCGTCGCCCCCACCTCTATCAACAAATATCAGCTGGAGATCCTCAAGACCCACGCCATCGGCGAAAGCCCCCTCGCCCGCGAACGGCTCTTCCAGATGCTGCACAAGGGCACCCGCTGGGTCTACCAGAACCCCGGCTGGTTCGGCGACTTCGACAACTGCCTCTGGGACATCACCGGCAAAGCCGCCGGCCTGCCCGTCCACGCCCTGATAGGCCGCGTGCGTGACCGCCTGCCCGTCTACCTCACCGCCCCCGAAATGGAGTTGCAGGGCTACCTCGATCACATCGAGGGCGGCCGTAGTTTCGGCGTCAGCGCCTACAAGCTGCACACCTTCAAGGGCGGCAAGGCCGACATCCCCCTGCTCACGGCCGTGCGCAAAGCGGTTGGCGATGACTATGACCTGCTCAACGATCCCGTCTGCTCATACACCCTGCGCGAAGCCATCGAAGTGGGCAGGGCCATGGAAGAACTCGACTACATCTGGCTCGAAGAGCCGATACACGAGCAGAAAATGAACCTCTACCAGGAACTGTGCCGCACGCTCACCATCCCCGTCATGGCAACCGAGATGCTCTGCCACGACATGGACCTCACCGCCCAGTGGCTCATCCAGGGTGCCACCGACCGGCTGCGTGTACGGACCACCCTCGGCCTGACCCAAGTACTCAAGCTGGCCCATTTCGCCGAGCTGCACGGCGCCAACGTGGAACCGCACGGGCAGGGCGGCCTCTACGGGCTCATACATGCCCATGCCGTCTGCTGCATCGACAACACCGACTTCTACGAGCTTCACGGCCAGGCCGACCCCCGGCGCCTGCGTTCCGAAGGGGAAGAATGGGGCCTGCTCAACGCCCCCCTCATCGAAGACGGCCACATCGCGCCCCCCGACACCCCCGGCTGGGGCGCAGTCTGGGACGAGGAGCGGGTCCGCTCTCTCACAGTGGCCACCGACTGAAAGATGTGAATGCAGGGAAAAAACGTGCCTATGCGAGAGCAACCAGCTCGACGACGGGGCAATTCCGAAGATCTCGTCCGCTCATCTGATCGGCGTTTCCGCCAAGTGCAATCGCCAAGAGCGCCTCAACGCGGCTTCGGACCTGGCCAAACAAGAAACCAAGATCACGGGTCCGAATTTCGGCAGACGCCAAGTTCACCAACCTGTTCAAAACCGCCGCGTAAGTACGCGGCAGTTCACCAAAAACCAAAAACTGACCACCAAGAACTGCCCTCAAAATGAAAATCACCGACGTCAAACTCCACAACCTCGAACACCCAACCCTCACCCAGGCCGGTTACCGGCTAAAACAGACTTCCGGCCTGCGCCGCATTCAGTACACGCATACCCCTCTGTCCACCACCACCCCCATGCAAATCCATATCCTCGACGTGGAAACCGACCAGGGCATCACCGGCCGCGTCGCCCCCGCCTCCATCACCAAGGCCCAGCTCGAAATCCTCAAGACGCACGCCGTCGGCGAAAGCCCCTTCGCCCGCGAACGGCTCTTCCAGATGCTGCAAAAAGGCACCCGTTGGGTCTACCAGGACCCCGGCTGGTTCGGCGACTTCGACAACTGCCTCTGGGACATCATCGGCAAAGCCGCCGGTCTGCCCGTCCACGCCCTCATCGGCCGCGTGCGCCAACGCCTGCCCGTCTATCTCACCGACCACGAGCTGACCCCGCAGGGCTATCTCGACCACATCGAGCGCGGCCGCACCTTCGGCGTCAACGCCTACAAACTGCACACCTACAGGGGCGGCAAGGGCGACATCCCCCTGCTCACCGCAGTGCGCAAAGCCGTCGGCGACAGCTACGGCCTGCTCAACGATCCCGTCTGCTCTTACAACCTGCGCGAAGCCATCGAAGTGGGAACTGCAATGGAGGAGTTGGACTACATCTGGCTCGAAGAGCCGATGCACGAACAGAAGATGAACCAATACCAGGAACTTTGCCGCACGCTAACCATCCCTATCATGGCCACCGAACGGCTCTGCCACGACATGGACCTCTCCGCCCAGTGGCTAATTCAGGGCGCCACCGACCGGCTGCGCGCAAGAGTAGGCCATGGCCTCACCCTGGTTCTCAAACTGGCACATTTCGCCGAACTACGCGGCGCCAACGTCGAGCTGCACGGTCCCGGCCATCTCTTCGGGATAGGGCATGCCAGTGCCGGCTGCTGCATCGACAACACCGACTTTTTCGAACTCTTCGCCGCAAACGGTCCCCGCGACCTGCGCACCGACGGCGAGGAGTGGGGTCTCCTCAGCGCCCCCCTGATCGAAGACGGCCACATCGCGCCCCCCGACGGCCCCGGCTGGGGCGCCGTCTGGGACGAAGAACGCGTGCGCTCGCTGACCGTGGCTACCGACTGAACGCACACAACGCCGTGTCAGCGCATTCAACCTACGCACTCAAATGCGGCAATACCGTCGCCGCAAACAAAAACGATCCCTCAACCCGCGGCGAATCCGCAATGTTGACCGTGAGCCGCCCTGCACCCTGCTCCACAATCTGCAGCAGCGCCTCTGTCACCTGTTCCGGCGTCCCCTCGATCGTGCCCTCGCCCGACGGCCGCACCTCAGGATCCTCTTTCATCCGCTGCAACTCCCGCTCGTTATCCGCGATCAGCACGCTCACGTGCATCACCTGCAAAATCTCGTCGTAATCCCGATCAACCGCGCGGCAGTGCTCCTGCAGCACCGACTGCTTGTGCGCATACATCTCCAGGTCGCTGCACACCCAGTTCCACCAGTCCGCCCGCTCCGCCACCACCCGCAGCAGATATCTCTCCCCGCCGCCCCCGACCATGATCGGCGGCACAACATCCGGTTTCGGCTCGCAATACCCGTTCTCCAACTGGTAATGCTTGCCCGCAAAATTGACCGGCGTATCCGTCCACATCGCCCGCATAATCTGGATCGCCTCGTCCAGCTGCTCGATCCGCGCCCGCGCCCGCGGGAACGGCCAGCCGTACCCAAGGTACTCCTCCTCATTCCAGCCCGCACCGATCCCGATCACCACCCGACCGCCCGAAAACGCCTGCGCAGTCGCCGTCATCTTCGCCAGATGCGCCGGGTTGCGAAAACTGTTGCACAGCACATCGTGACCAACCAGCTTGTCCGGGTAGCGCGCCAGCGCATACACAGCCATCGTCCAGCCCTCGGCCACATTGTGCCCGTTGTACTGCACATGGTCCGGAAACCACAGCGAATCAAACGGATGGATGATCTGATCGAGATAGGGGAAAAGTTCGGTTACGTGGCGGGACCACGTGTTGATGCCCACTGGGACGCCCATACTTGCCTCCTCGGATTTGGGGCGCGCGCTGCGCCTCTGCTGCGCCAAGCGCGCGTTGGATCAAGTAAACTGTCCGCCGCCGGCAGAATTCCCGCCCCGCCGGCTTGCAATTCATATCTGCTTCTACGACAATCATACCAGAGCAAGCGCCAACATGCCGCAGCCCTCGCCGCCCGGCGCCACTTAGCCACATCTCCGTCACCCAAAGCGCAAGAACCAGCCGGTCGAACCAGTATCGCGCGACCAACCCAGCACAGGAGCGAATCCAATGCCCTTCGAAGTCTACGATTTCCGCGATGTGAACAAGAACGTACTTACAACCCCGGAGATCCGGGCCCGACTCTATCACATGGAGCCCGGCCAGGTCGACAGGCTCCACAGCCATGACCTCGGCCACGAAATCTTCCTGATCCTCGAAGGCAAAGCCGAATTCATGATCGCCGGCCACACCGAAGTGCTCGAAGCCGGCCAGCTGTGCATTGCCCTCGCCGACGAAATTCATCAAGTGCGCAACCTGCTGCCCGACCGCCGCACCGTCATGTTCCTGTCCGTGACCCCACACATCCAGCCCACCCACACCGGCCGCGACCCCGACGGCTCCGTCCACCCGCCCCAGTTTCGCACCAACACCTTCTACGACGACGTCGACGATACCGGCCCAATCGCAGACCTGCTCGACACCTTCGTGCACGACGCCGAAGCCCTCGCCGAAGAGGCCCGCCAAGCAGCCGCCGCCCACGCCCAACAAGCCGAAAACTGGCGCAATGCCGACGCCGCAGCCGACCGAGACGCCGCCGTAACCGCCCGCAACACCATGTGGCAAGCCGTCCGCAGCCTCCACACCAACCTCTTCAAACTCGACCTCATCTGGAACAGGCTAGCCCCAAGAGCCGAAGAAAACGCCAATAGCTAATAACCCCTTCGTGGATGAAAAGATAAAGGTGTCCTTAGCGGCCCTTCACAGATGAAAGGTTCTAAGGTGTACTTCGCGCCCCTTAGCGACCCTTCGCGGATCAAAGGTGTTGAAGTTGTTCTTAGCGTCCCCTAGCGCCCCTCCGCGGACAAAGAGGGGTTAAAGGTGTTCTTCGTGGTCCTTCGCGGCCCTTAGTGGCCCTTCGTGGACAAAAGGTGTTGCAGTTGCAGTTCTTCGTGGTCCTTCGTGGCCCTTAGCGGCCCTTCGTGGACAAAAGGTGTTGCAGTTGCAGTTCTTCGTGGTCCTTCGCGGCCCTTAGTGGCCCTTCGTGGACAAAAGGTGTTGCAGTTCTTCGTGGTCCTTAGTGGCCCTTCGTGGACAAAAGGTGTTGCAGTTCTTCGTGGTCCTTAGTGGCCCTTCGTGGACAAAAGGTGTTGAATATGGTGAGCCCCAATCCTTGGACCACGAAACAAGAAAGATAAGGCGCGCTCCGAGCCACTGCTCTGGTGGTTCACGACTGCGCGCGTAACGCCCCCAAAAACCCAATCTGTTGCCGGAACTGAAAAAATGGGATTGGCCAGACAGATCATGTATGGTACATTTCTGGTTATATTCCATATCTCTGAAAAAAATAGACCGCAGTTGAGACCGTCCTACATGGACACCGATTGGCGCGATTCATAGCCCTGCGCATCGAGCGTGTTGTGTCGCTGCTAGCTCTCATCACAACAACTGCAGTCGACGTGGAAGGATCTGCGTGCCAAGGGGGTGATGTCTTCCGAAATAAGCCGTAATGTAGTCCCCGCTTCGGGATAATGTTCAATGTGCTGACAACTTGTCAGATGAGCGCAACGTGTCTGCACGCAATGACAAAGAGGAGTTTCGACGATGACTGCGAACAGAATGAGCCGACGTGGTTTCCTGCAGCTTTCAGCAGCCGGCACAGCCAGCGCGCTGCTCGCCGCCTGTGCCGGCCAGCCGGCAGCCGCTCCCGCCGAAGAAGAGAGCGGCGACATGATGGCCGAAGAGGCTGTTGAGATCAGGTTGTCACACTGGTGGGGTGAGCAGCACAACCATTGGCTGCCCATCGTTGAGGATAAGACCAACGTCACGGTTACGCAGGAGATCTATCCCTGGGGCGAGTATCTGACCAAAGTCTTGACCCAGGTGGCGGGCGGTGTGGCGCCGGATATCATCCAGCTTGATCAGAGCCACAACGCAGATTTCTTCCCCAAGAATATCTTTGTCCCCTACAATGACTTTCTGGAAGCCTCCGATTTAGACATGAGCAAGTGGAACGTTGATCCAGCGCTTGAGGTTGGCTACAACGGCGATATCCTGGCGTTGAGCCTCTTCACCATGCAGGGCCGCTCGGTCTATCTGAATCTGGACCTGGTGCGGGAGGCCGGATACCCTGAAGATGAACTGCCCTTGTATGGCAATGACAACTTCGACATGTGGCACTGGGACGACTTCGTGGCCTTCCTTCAGGCTGTCACCATCAAGGAGTCGGACGGAACCTACCAACAGTATGGCTATGCCGGCGCCATCACCGACGCAACCAGTCTCGCATACCAGATGGCCAGCTACGGTGCCGACCTGGTCGATGATCCGTGGGCCTTCGCTGAAACTGAAGCACTGCTCGATGCAGAGGCGGCCATCTCGGCCGCGCACGATATCATCGATCTGACGGCCGTGCATGGCGTAGCGCCGACGTTGGAAGCCCAGCAAGGCGTCGAGGGAGGCCTGTTCAGAGCAGGGCTCGCAGCCGCGGTCATCGGCTGGACCAACCAGACCTATCTCATGGCTGAACTCCCCTTCGAGTTGGGCTTCATGCACATGCCCTTCGTGGACCGCCGCGTTCATGGCGTTGGCGCCAACCACTGGTGCATCAACAAGGCATCCGAGCTGATTCCGCAGGCGCAGCAGGCGGCGCTCATCCAGACCACCGACTACGAGGTCGGGCAGGCTCTGGTCGATCTGGCGGCCACGATTTCCGCCTATGATCCCGCTTACTATCTGGATACGCTGCCGGAAGGCGATCTGGGCGTTATCACGCGCATCATGTTGGCGCGCCTGGCCGGCATGTCCGACTGCGACTACTGTACCGAAGATGTGAACATGTTCAATCGCGCCGGATTCGGCCGCAGCGGACGCTTCCTGCAGGACACGATCCGCGCCGAGCTGGAAAAGGTGCTCATCGGCGAAAAGAGCGTGGAGCAGGCGATGCAGGACGCAGACGTGGCCATCGACGCCGAGATCGATCGCGCCTAAAACGGCAAGCCGCAGAAAAACGCGGTCAGAGGCCGCGATCTGATTGTGTCTGTAAAGGGGGGGGCGACCGATGTTTTGGAAACGAAGTCTATCCTTGCAAGCGCGCGAGACGCGCGACGCCTACATCGGTTTGCTCCCCTTTCTGCTGGGGTTCGTGATCTTCACCGCCGGCCCCTTGATCTATTCATTCTATCTGTCATTCACGCGCTACGATATCCTCTCCGCGCCGCGTTGGAGCGGTTTTGAGAACTATGCGCGCATGGCGTCCGGCGATGACACGCTGTGGCAGTCGTTACGGGTCACTGTGATCTATACATTGGTGGCCGTGCCGGTGCACGTGATTGTCGGCTATGCCATGGCGTTGCTCCTGAACCTGAAGGTCAAGGGCCTCTCGTTCTGGCGCACCGCCTTCTACATGCCGGCAGTCGTGCCCGCCATGGCTGTCGCCTACGTCTTTTCATGGATGTTGCAGTCCGACGTCGGGCTGATCAATCAGTCACTGCGCGCCATTGGCCTGCCGGGCCCCAAGTGGTTCGGCGATCCCAACTGGGTGCTTGCCGCCTTCATTCTCATGTCGGCATGGGCGGTCGGGGGTACGCTGCTGCTCTATCTGTCAGCCCTGCAGGGCGTGCCCACCGAACTGTATGATGCGTCCAAGGTGGATGGCGCCAATGCCTGGCGTCGATTCCTCAACGTGACCTTGCCGATGACCTCGCCGGTCATCTTCTTTGTCTTCCTGACCGGCATGATCGGCACCTTCCAGGTATTTACGGTGGCGTTTGTCACCACCAATGGCGGGCCGGGCGAAGCCAGTCTGTTCTATCTGCTTTACCTGTACCGCACCGGTTGGGAATATCTGCAAATGGGTTATGCGGCCGCGATGGCCTGGCTGCTCTTTGTTATCCTGCTGGTGATCACACTGCTTTCGCTGCGTCTTTCGCGAACAACAGTCTTCTATGAGGGCGCGCAGGAGTAAGACATGGCAGATTCCGGAAGTGCGCAATCTGGAGGTGCGCTGGTTCAACCGCCGCCAGGAATTGGCGGGGCGTGGTTGCGCCGCCAGCAGACAGGGCAACGTCTGCTCGGTAGGGCCCTCTTGTACCTGGCGCTGGCCGTCCTGACACTTATTCTGGTCGCTCCCCTGGTCTGGATGGTGAGCGCCTCGTTTAAGCCGGAGGGCTATGTCTTCGAGTATCCGCCGCGGCTGATCGCTGAACAGATCCAGTGGTGGAACTACGTGGAGGCGTGGAACCAGTTTCCGTTCTGGCGCTCTTTGCTCAACACGATGACGATTGTTGTAGGGGTGGAGGCGGGGCGTCTGCTGAGCGCCAGCCTGACCGCCTATGTCTTTGCCAGGCTGCGCTTTCCGGGCCGCAATGCACTCTTTCTGCTCGTGCTGAGCACGATGATGATCCCCTATCATGTGGTCCTGATCCCGCAGTATCTCCTGTTTCGCAATTTGGGTTGGTTGGACTCATTCAACCCGTTGATTGTGCCGCATTTTTTCGGCGGGGGCGCGTTTTTCATCTTCCTCCTGCGACAGTTCTTTATGACCATCCCGCGCGACTACGACGATGCGGCGCGCATTGACGGCGCCGGGACGTTCGCCATACTGTGGCGGATCCTTTTGCCAATGTCGAAACCGGCGTTGGCAACGGTGGCGATCTTCACCTTTATGTCGGAGTGGAATGATTTTCTGGCGCCGTTGATCTATCTGAACTCGCAGGAGAAGTACACCCTGGCGATCGCGATCCGGCAATGGCAGCAGGTGGCCGTGTGGGGCGCGGGCGCCTACGTGCCGCCAACGTGGAACGCGATCATGGCGATGGCAACCGTGCTGACGATCCCACCGGTGGTCCTTTTCTTTTTCACCCAACGCTATTTCATCCAGGGCGTCGTGATCAGCGGTATCAAAGGATGACCGACGAGTTAGCGTCCCATTGCAACCTTCGCATGGCCCGCAAAGACGTGGCCGCGCGAGAACCTTCGCCTGCACCGCGCGCCACTATCAGGCGCTGGACGACATACGCGTGCATTGCGAGCTCCTTTCGTCCCATGAGAAGGCGCTGATCCGGGGAGACAATGCCGCGCGCATGTCTGGTCTCCTGTGAACAATGACACTTCGCCGGTTCAGCCGGCAACCGACTGTCAATGTGGATCTCGTTGGAAACCAGGACTTTGCGCCCAGTCTGCGTCTCAGAAACACAGACATCTCGCCTGCCTCTACCCAATCCGGAATACGCAGTATAGAGCGAAGCGAATCTCAAGCTGAACGCATACGAAATGAGGAGGTCCATAAATGGCGGTTAAGGTTGGGACCGGGCCGGACTCGTGGGGTATCTGGTTCCCGGATGATCCCATGCAGACGCCGTGGCATCGTTTTCTGGATGAGGCCGCCGAAGCCGGTTATGAATGGATCGAGCTGGGCCCTTACGGCTATCTTCCCACTGATCTGCCGACTTTGCGCCGCGAGTTGGACAGCCGCGGCCTGCAGGTGGCGGGGACGTTTGCCCTGGAGAGCCTTGAAGATCCGGCCAAGTGGCCGGAGTTGGAACGGCAGGTGCTGGGCGCGGGTGAACAGTTGGTGGAGTTGGGCGCCGGTTTCCTCGTCCTCATCGACGGCATGTACTCCGACCTGAAAACGGGCGATCAGGTGGAGCCGACCGAGCTGGACAGCGACGCCTGGAAACGGTTGATCGATACGACGCACAGAGTGGCCGACATCGCCCGCGACCGGTTTGGCCTGCAGCTGGTGTTCCATCCCCATGCCGAATCGCACGTCGAGTATACGGAGCAGATCGAGACATTCCTGGCGCAGACGGACCCGGAACGGGTGGGAATCTGTCTGGATGTAGGCCATCATGCCTATCGGGGCGGCGATGCCGTCGAGTTTATGCGCCAGCATCACGCGCGCATCCCCTATCTGCACATCAAGAGCGTCGACCGCGCGGTGCAGCAGCAGGTCGAGGCCTCGGGCGTCTCGTTCGCCGAGGCGGTCAAGATGGATATGTTTGTCGAGCCGGCCTTGGGCTGGGTTGATTTCCTGGCCTTCCGCGACGTGCTGCGCAATATCGGTTTTGACGGTTGGGCGGTGGTCGAGCAGGATATGTACCCCGCGCCGTTCGACAAGCCCCTGCCGATCGCCAAAAGAACGCGCGCCTACTTGCGCGATATCGGGATCGGATAATCGGACCAAGAAGAGCTGGCACACAGCAGGAGGGAATAGCCCGATATGTTGACTACGGAACAGATAGCCCACTTTGAGACATTTGGCTTCGTCATCAGGCGACAGTGCTTCTCCGCGACCGAAATGGCGGAGATCATCAGTACGTTCGACGACGTGTTGACCGAGGACCGCCAGGGGCAGCCTTTCGCCGGTGAGGCGCGGCAAGCGGTGCTGGGCTTCATCGAGAAGAGGCCGCTACTGTCCGGTCTCGTCGAGGATGATCGCATCTATCTACCGCTCGAACAGTTGCTCGGCCCCGGTTTCGTATGGATAGGCTCCGACGGGAACCTCTATGTCGGCGACACCGGCTGGCATCCTGACGGCTCGGTTCTTGACTATGGGCGCATCAAGGTCGCCCTCTACCTCGACCCGGTGACGAAAGATACCGGCTGCCTGCGCGTCATCCCCGGTTCGCACCGGCTGCCGCTGCACGCCGCGCTCGACCCGCTCAAGCAACAGCGGCGCGATCAGGACCACCTGGTGTTTGGCGCGGAAGGTAGCGACATTCCAAGTTTTCCGCTCGAGTCCCAGCCCGGTGATGTGGTCTTCTTTAACCAGAACCTCTGGCATTCCGCGTTCGGCGGCAAAACGGGGCGGCGCATGTTCACGATGAATTTCGGTGCGCAGCCTTCAAAAGATGAAAACATCGAGTTTCTGAAGCGGGTCTACCAGGGTAACCTCAAGCACGTGGAGAATATGCAATATACGCAGTCAGCCCGCGTGTACGAAGATGCTTTCCTGTACAGCGACAGTCCGCGCATCAAGGGCATGGTGGGCAAGCTGGTGGAGTTGGGATTCAAATGATGGGCAAAGTGTCCTATCTCGGCACGTAAGAAGCTGTCTGAAGAGAGTCAATTGGGTGCCAGACGGCGTACCCTATGCACATCCAGGCTGCGGAGTCGTCCGCCCAGTCTGGCCGCCGCAATCAGATGCTGGCTAATAAACCACTGCCTGTCAGTCAAATCTGTTGGGTATCGTCTTGTTTTCACAAAGACTACGTATCCCACAACTTGGCCAACTGCCCTTACTTTTCAAACAGCCTCTAAGGTATTCTTCGCGCCCCATCGTGGAAAAAAGAAATTGCAGTTGACGTTGACCTTCTGCTCTTCGCAGTTCTGCAGTTGCCCTTGACCTTCTTCGCGGCCCTTAGTGGCCCTTCGCGGCCCTTCGTGGATCAAAGGTGTTAAAGGTGTTCTTCGTGGTCCTTCGCGGCCCTTCGTGGATAAAAGGTGTTGAAGTTGTCCTTCGCGCCCCTCCGCGGACAAAAAGGTGTTAAAGGTGTTCTTCGTGGTCCTTCGCGGCCCTTCGTGGAAAAAAGGTATTGAAGTTGCTCTTCGCGCCCCTCCGCGGACAAAAAGGTGTTAAAGGTGTTCTTCGTGGTCCTTCGTGGTCCTTCGCGGCCCTTCGTGGATAAAAGGTGTTGAAGTTGTCCTTCGTGGCCCTTCGTGGACAAAAGTTGTTGAAGTTGCTCTTCGCGCCCCTCCGCGGATCAAACCGTCTAACGGTTCTCCCACAGCCCCCCACTGCCCTTCCCTACCCTATTAACCTCCGCAACAACCTCGTCCGCCTCCTCCGTCCCATGCTCAACACAGAACAAAGCATCCTCCAACAAAAACGCAAAATCAGCATAAAACCGAATCCGCTCCCAGCACCGATCGATTAGCGGATAAACACGCGCGCAACGCTTCAGAAAAGATTCACCATAGCAAACATACAGCCCCGCAAAATCAACCGCAGGATCCCCAATCCCCGCATGACCGAAATCTACCACACCCACGAACCTTCCCTGCTCCGCACTGTACAAAATGTTGCTCATCCCCATATCCCCATGCCGCAGCACATTACTGAAGGGGAACTGGTCATCGTCTTCCAGAAAAGCGTCAAACTGCTGCGTCGTCCACTCGCGCCCCTCTGCCGTCAGACGGGGATAGACAACCGTCTGGACACGGTTGAAAATTTCCCGCCATCCATCCTGCGAATCCGACGGCTGCTGAGGAATATCGACACGACTGACCGGAATCGCATGCAGCGACAGCAAAAAAGATGCTATATCCGTCGCCAGGCGGTCGACTGTCTCCTCGTCACTGATCTGCGCGAACCCTTCCCTCCACAGCAGATTGCCCGGCAGTTTACGATAGCCAACAAAAGCCTTGCCCACCTCTTCCTCATCCACGTTGCAGTAAATAAAATGCGGTGTCTCCAGCGGCATTCGCCCCCGCACCGCCTCCAGTATCGCCCGCTCACGCCGCAGCCCGGCGATGCCCTCCCGGTATTTCGGAAACCGAAAAATCAACGCACCGTTAACCAGCACCAGGTCATTGTTCTGCCCCCCTCGAAACAGCTCTGCCGTCTCCAGCGCCAATTCAGGGCAGGCCGCCGCAATACACTCCCGATACCTTAACAGCTTCTCCGTCATCATCCCCCCACAACTCCGTCTATGCGCCCCTGCCGTTCGCAGTTCACCAAAAACAAAAAACCGATAACTAGGGCTCGTTGACGTTTGTCTGAACCACGACTTACGGGTGCAAATTACGCCTGATCGTCGAAGGGCGGCGCAGCTGCGCAAGGAAAATCCGATACGCCTTTGGTGTTCTCCGCGTCCTCCGTGGACAAAAAGGTGTTCTTCGCGACCCTTCGCGTGACTTCGCGGATCAATTGGTTTTGACTATTTCAACATTCAAGCGAGAAACATCCCTAACAGGCTTTCAGCTCTTGTTGACATCTGAACAGCCTTCCCAAAATGTCAACGGAACCAAAAAACTGACTACAAAGAACTGCCGTCCACCAACAGCTGCCGCAACGCCTCCACCCCCGTCACCGGCAGCCTGCAAGCATAATTCTCACACACATACGCCGCCGGCTCACCATCCACCAGCCCGCGCCCTTCCAACAGCGGCAACGGATTCTCTCTGTCCGGCTCCCTCAACGCCACCACCGTATGCGGCAAATAATGACGCCGCACCTCCTCCAGCAGCGCCTGCGTACGCCCATCTTCCAGCGAGCCCACCACCGCTACCTCCTGGCTGGGGGTGAGGAAATCATCCAGCGCGCCCAGCATCCGCCCAAAGCCGGTCGGCTGCTGTGCCATTGCCTCCCCCATAATCTCGAAGATGCGCGCCGCCTCCCTGCGGTACTCTTCATTGCCCGTCAGCTTCGCCAGCCGCAGCAGCAGTTCCGCCGCTATCGAGTTCCCGCTCGGAATCGCATTGTCAATGAAATCCTTGCGCCGCACCACCAGCTGTTCATGGGCCATGCCCGTCTGGTAAAATCCCCCGCGCACCTCATCGCTGAACTCCGACTGCATGATCTTCGTCAACCGCACCGCCTCCGCCAGCCAGCGCAGCTCAAACGTGGCTTCGTATAGCGCCACCAGCCCGCGCGCAAACGCCGCGTAATCCTCCAGATAAGCGTTAAAACGCGCCCGGCCGTCCTTGTAGCTGCGGAACAGAAAGCCATTCTCCTGGCTCATCTCCGCCAGCACAAAATCTGCCGCCTTTCGGGCCGCCTCCAAAGCATCCGCCCGACCGAGCACAACCCCCACCTCCGCCAGCGCATGGATCATCAGCCCGTTCCATTCCGTCAGCACCTTATCATCCCGCTCCGGCTTCACCCGCTCTTCCCGCACCGCGAACAGCTTCTGCCGCGCCTTCGCCAGCCGCGCCGCAATCGCATCCGCCCCCGCGCCCGCCTCCTGCGCGACCTCCGCCACCGTGCGCTTGAGGTTCAGAATCGTGTTGCCTTCGAAATTGCCTCCCGGCGTCACACCATACGTCCGTCCCAGCAGGTCCGCCTCTTCCTCGCCCAGAACCGCCTCGATCTCCTCCGCTGTCCACACAAAGAACTTGCCCTCCTCGCCCTCACTGTCCGCGTCCTGCGCGCTGTAAAAGCCCCCTTCCGGCGAAGTCATCTCCCGCAACACGTAATCCACCGTCTCATCAACCACCTGGCGATGCTCCGGCCTTCCACTAATTTGCCACGCGTGCAGATAGGACCGCAGCAGCTGTCCGTTGTCGTACAGCATCTTCTCGAAATGCGGCACCAGCCAGATACGGTCAACGCTGTAGCGATGGAACCCCCCGCCCAGATGATCATAGATTCCGCCCGCCGCCATCTGTTCCAGCGTATGTTCGGCGATGTGCAGCACATCCGCGTCCCCGCCGCGCCGGTACTGGCTCATCGCAAACTCCAGCGTCATCGGCTGCGGAAACTTGGGCTGGTCGCCAAAACCGCCGTACTGCTCATCGAAGTTCTGCAGTAGGTTGGCGCTGGCCTGATCGAGAATCCCTGTGCCCAGCGCCCCGCCGCTGGCAGACAGGCTGCCCGTGCGCCCGATCGCGTCCGTCAATCGCTGCGCCTGTTCTTCGAGATCGTCCCGCTTGTTCTTGTAGGCGTCCGCAACCGCCAGCAGCACCTGCGCAAACGAGGGCATCCCGTAACGAGGCTGCGGCGGAAAATACGTCCCCCCGTAAAAAGGCTGACCCGCCGGCGTCAGAAAAACGCTCATCGGCCAGCCGCCGCTTCCCGTCATCGCCTGCACCGCCTCCATATAAATCGAGTCCAGGTCCGGCCGCTCCTCCCGGTCCACCTTGATGTTCACGAAATTCGCATTCATCAACGCCGCCGTATCCTCGTTCTCAAAACTCTCCCGCTCCATCACATGGCACCAATGGCACGCGCTGTACCCAATACTCAAAAAAATCGGCCTGTCATCCCCCCGTGCAATCTCCAGCGCCTCCTCCCCCCACGGATACCAGTCCACCGGATTGTGGGCATGCTGCAAAAGATACGGCGATGTTTCATGCGCCAGCTGGTTGCTATGAGTCGGCGATTCTGAACTGGTCATGATAACTCCCCTGACGCGTCTGCGTCGCTGCATTCAAATGGGTGTGGCAATCCATCTCGCCCCAATCCGGAAATCTTCCAGCCGCCGACTCAGGGCTGTCGGTCGCATTTTTATATGGGCGGTCGGGCCTTCGGCCCTCCCTTGTGCAGGGGCTGCGCCCCCGCAACGCCCCCCTCCAAAACCATCTCTCACCGACCGTGTGTGCTCATTCCAGCCGTGCGGCTCCAGCACGCTGGCGGCCATCAACCAGACACGTGCCGGGATAGCCTAAACGGTGTCAGCGCAGGAGAGCAAGTCAAGAAAGACAAAGGCCTGTCAAATAAGGCACTGCAGATGGCATCAATGAAATCAAAGCCCGACTCCAGCCATCCCGAAAATCCTCAAATCCCGCAAATCTTGATTCAGACAGCGCAAAGCGCCCCTTCTCAAAACCCTCCCTGCCACCGCCGCACCAGCCCCCGTCCACTATCCACCGCAATTCTCGCGCCCCCGTCAACAGAAACAGAACCTCTCCGCGCCCCTTAGCGGCCCTTCGTGGATCAAAAGGTGTTAAGCAGTTCTCCGCGGCCCATCGTGGAAAAAAGAAATTGCAGTTGACGTTGACCTTCTGCTCTTCGCAGTTCTGCAGTTGCCCTTGACCTTCTTCGTGGCCCTTAGTGGCCCTTCGCGGCCCTTCGTGGATCAAAGGTGTTAAGCAGTTCTCCGTGGACGAAAAAGGTGTCAAGGTGTTCTTCGCGGCCCATCGTGGAAAAAAGAAATTGCAGTTGCCCTTGACCTTCTGCTCTTCGCAGTTCTGCAGTTGCCCTTGACCTTCTTCGTGGCCCTTAGTGGCCCTTCGCGGCCCTTCGTGGATCAAAGGTGTTAAGCAGTTCTCCGTGGACGAAAAAGGTGTCAAGGTGTTCTTCGCGGCCCATCGTGGAAAAAAGAAATTGCAGTTGCCCTTGACCTTCTGCTCTTCGCAGTTCTGCAGTTGCCCTTGACCTTCTTCGTGGCCCTTAGTGGCCCTTCGCGGCCCTTCGTGGATCAAAGGTGTTAAGCAGTTCCTCGCGGCCCATCGTGGAAAAAAGAAACTGCAGTTGAAGTTGACCTTCTGCTCTTCGCAGTTCTGCAGTTGCCCTTGACCTTCTTCGCGCCCCTTAGCGCCCCTTAGCGGATCAAAAGGTGTTAAGGTGTTCTCCGTGGCCCTCCGCAGAAAGACCACACTCCAACCCCAAAACTTCCAGTCCAAACAACCATCCACAGCCCCAAAAATATTATAACGGTACCGCCATCGCGCCGCCGAATCCACCTGTGGCAGATGGCATATGCGTGTTGACAGCAACCGATGGGAATGCTACCATGCTGCTATTCTCCCAGCCTATTATTTGTGAGTAGTGTGTCTGTCTCATCGGATGATCTGGCAAAGCATTCCTCCGAGACAGACCATAACGTAGACCCATTTGCTGCTACTCCTGCAACACAGAGTACCAGCGATTCAGCAGTTCGAATCCGAGCCGGGGTCCATACATGGAGTATGGCTCCCCAACTATCATCACAGGGGACTTCAAAATGACAAACAAGAGATTGTCTCTCCTGGCAGTGCTCCTGGTGGCCGCATTAGTCCTGGCAGCCTGCCCTCAACCCGCGCCAATCGCACCGACCGAACAAGAACCGGCTGCCGAAACAGAGACCGAAGAGGTAGCCGAAGAGGCAGCGGACGAGTCGATGTCTGAAGCGCCGGTTCAGGGCGGTGTCTGGGTCGAAGGTACCAGCGCAGACGCCACTATCCTCAACCCAATCCTGGCCTCGGACAGCGCCAGCTTTGACGTGCTCGGTTGGTTCTTCCCCAGCCTGCTCGGACAGGACCCCTTCAGCGGCGCCATCGTCCCCACCGAAATGGCCGCAAGCTGGGATGTTTCCGATGATGGCCTCGTGTGGACCTTCAATCTCCAGGACGGCGTAATGTGGTCCGACGGCGAGCAGGTCACAGCCGACGACTTCAAATTCACCTATGACGCCATCGCCAGCGATCTCGTCGAGACCCCCCGCAAAGCCAACCTCGATAACATCGAAAGCATCGAAGTCCTCGACCCGCTGACCATCCAGGTCACCTACGCCGAAGTAAAATGCGACGCCCTCAACAATCTCGGTCTGGGCTGGCTCCCAAGCCACCTCTACGCCGCAGACTTCAGTGACGTTATGGACAGCCCGCTGAACGAAGAGCCAACCGTCAGCGCCGGCCCGTTTATCTTCAACGAATGGCTGCGCGACGACAACGCAACCGTTTTGCGTAATGAAGGCTACTGGAAAGGCGCGCCCAACATGGACGGCTGGATCTACAAGGTCGTTCCCGACCCGGGCGCCCGTCTGGCTCAGTTGCAGACAAGCGAGTTGGACCTGATCGGCGTCCAGCCCGAACAGCTGACAACCGTAGAACTCGATTCCAACCTGAATCTGTACAAGTTCAAGGACGACGGCTACAGCTACATCGGCCTCAACCAGGCCAATCCGGAAAACCCGACGGCCGGTCAGGATGAAGATGGCAACCTCGTCGAACAGGATCCCCATCCAATTCTCAGCGACCTCGCCGTCCGTCAGGCAATTGCCCACGCACTCGATTACGACTCGATTATCAACCAGGTCTATCTTGGCCAGGGCTATCAAATCGCCTCCAATGTTCTGCCCGCCGTTGGCTGGGCCCACGACCCCACGCTTCAGCCCTACGCCTTCGATACCGACCTGGCCTCACAGATTCTCGACGACGCCGGCTGGACCGACAGCGATGAGGATGGCGTGCGCGAGTGCAACGGCTGCGCCACCGCCGAAGAAGGCGCCGCCCTCACCATTCGACTGCAAACCAATGCCGGCAACACCACCCGTGAAGACCTGGGCGCCCTGGTCCAGGATCAGCTCAACGGCATCGGCTTCGACATCCAGTTCGAAGCCATCGAGTTCGGTACCCTCGTCGGTGAACTGCTTGGCCAGACCTTCGATATGGTCATCATCGGCTGGACCGGCCTCGGCACCGACCCCAACGATGACTCCTTCTGGCACTCAAAGTTCGACACGCCCGGCAGCGGCTTCAACTTTGTCAGCTATCAGAATGCCCGCATCGATGAACTGCTGGAGCAGGGCGTAAGCGTTCCCGGCTGTGCCGCCGAAGAACGCGCAACCTTCTACCAGGAAATTCAGCAGATCATTCACGACGACATTCCCTATGTCTTCGTCACCGGTTCCGTTGGCAATATCGGCTACTCAGGCAAGTTCGACGGCACCGACCCGGGCACGTGGAGCTTCTATCACAACATCGAGACCTGGTCTTTGGCACAGTAGACCGACGCAAGAACTGCCGGAAAGAACCGGCGCCTGACTTACAGATCGCGTAGAAGATCTGTCCAATCCGCCACCGCTTGCTTTCTCCTTGCGGTGGCGGATTGTCAACTGTATCTCTTGCAGGCCTGTTCATCCGCACAGGGGGTTCGAAGGACAGTATCAGACTATGGGCCGTTACGTAATTCGCCGCCTCCTGCAGGCAATTCCTACATTGCTGGGCGTAAGTGTCATCAGCTTCGTCCTTGTCTACAACTCGCCCGGCGACCCGATCCTCATCCGTACCTTCGATCCCAACATCACCCAGGAAACACGTGAAGTTCTGCGCAGACAACTGGGGCTCGATCAGCACTGGACCCTGCAATACATCAGTTGGTTTGCAGGCATTTCACTGCGAACCGGTGACGTAAGCGAAGAGTTTACCCGCCAGGATACCAGTTGTACCTTCGTCGCCTTCCTGAACTTCACATCCTGCGACAACGGCGGTGGCATCCTGCGCGGAAACCTGGGCACCAGCATCGCCACCAATCAGGCCGTCTGGGATCGAATCGTCGAGCGCATGCCCGCAACCTTCGAGTTAGGTGTCTCCGCGCTGCTGGTCTCTCTGCTGATTGGGATGCCGCTGGGTGTCCTCAGCGCTGTCCGTCAGGGTTCCCTCTTCGATAACTTGGTTCGCGTGCTCGCCGTTGTTGGCAATGCCTTGCCCTCTTTCTGGTTCGGCCTGATGCTGATCTTCATCTTCGGCGTTGTCCTCGGTTGGTTGCCCACCGGCGGCAGACGCACCGTCTCGCTCACAAATGAATTCGATCTGGTAGACCGGATCAGGCATCTGGTCCTGCCGACGATCATTCTGGCATTCGGAGGGATCGCCGGCATCAGCCGCTTCATGCGTACCGAAACTCTTGAAGTGATTCGCACCGACTACATCCGCATGGCCAAGGCCAAAGGAGTGGCTGCCCACCGTGTCTGGTTCATCCACGCCCTTCGCAACGCTCTCATCCCCCTGATGACCATTCTTGGCCCCGCCATACTGGGCGTGCTCACAGGTGCAGTCATTGTCGAAACTATCTTCTCCTGGCCGGGAATGGGACGTATGACCTTCAGCGCCGCAGTGCAACGGGACTATCCAACCGTCTTGGGCGCAGTCATGTTCTTCTCCCTGCTGACGATTCTGGGCAACCTGCTCTCGGATATCTTGTACGGTGTCGTAGACCCCCGCGTGCGGCTCTCGTAACGAAAACTGGGTTTTATTCATGACCGTTGCTCAGGCAGACAGGGCGGCGCTGGCCGCCCTTACAGACGACACTCAGCTGCAGCGCAAGCCCCGTACTTACTGGAGTATGGCGCTGCAGACCTTGCGCCGCGATCTGGTTACACTGGTCGCAATCGGGTTTCTGGTCATAATGGCTGTACTTTCTCTGTCCGCATCCGTCATTTCAAGTAGCATCGGCGTTGGGCCCAACGATACCAACCTTGACAATGCCTTCCAGCAACCCTATCTGGGCCCATATATTCAATGGCGCACCGGCCAGAACCCGACCCGCGCCCCCCTTATGCTAGGCAAATCCGGCGGCGTCACCCACTGGCTCGGCACCGACCAGCTTGGCCGCGATCAATTTGTGCGCCTCCTCTACGGCGGCCGCGTAAGTCTCGGCATCGCCTTTGCCGCCGCCGCACTGACACTTATATTGGGCGTGAGCGTCGGCACAATCGCCGGCTTCTTTGGCGGCGTTGTCGACGACGCCATCATGTGGTTCATCAATACGATTGTTTCTATCCCGGGTATCTATCTGCTAATTATCGTCACCGCCATCTTCAAACCCAATCCAATCACCTTGACGGTCTATCTCGGCCTGCTCGGCTGGTTCGGCACCGCCCGCCTGATCCGGGGTAATGTTTTCAAAGTGCGCGCCCTGGACTTCGTGCTCGCCGCCCGCTCCGTCGGCACCCGCAATGCCCGCATCATGCTCCAGCATGTCATCCCCAATAGCCTGCCAATTATCATCGTAAATGCCGCCATTGACATCGGCATCCTCATTCTCATCGAATCCGCACTCAGTTTTTTGGGATTGGGAGTACAGCCGCCGACCGCAACATGGGGTAGTATGCTCAACAGGGCCAACAATTTTCTCTTTCTGCGCGACCCGGAAACTGAAGCCTACGTGGCGTTGCATCTGCTCATCGGCCCCGGTCTGTTGATCACACTGACGGTCCTGGCCCTCTATCTCATCGGTGACGGTCTGCGCGACGCGCTCGATCCGATGATGAAAAATATTCGGTAAACAGTACGGTGCGTGCAGCGGATCCGGTCAATACCATCCACCGGCTGCGCACCGACTGCCAAACACTTGTTGCAAGCTCTCAGAAAAGGAGTTAAACGTATGAGAACCAAACGATTTTCCTTCCTGGCGATCCTGTTGATCGCCGTCCTTGTCCTCGCTGCCTGCGGCGCATCCGATGAGCCGGAAATGGCCGAAGAACCGGCCGCGCCCGCACAGGAAGAACAGGCCGCCGAGGATACGGAGGAGGTTGCCGCCGAAGAAAAGGAAGAAACCGAAGAAGTAGCCGAGGCTGAAGAAGAAGCGCCCGCTGCCATGAGCGAACGCACCGGCGCCTGGGTCGACGAAGTCATCGCCGTCGAAGAACCCTCAGCCGCCGCCGCTGTCACCCGCATGGATCTCGCGGAGATCGACGCCTACGCCTTCTCCATCAGCGATGCCGAGGTCTACGCCACTGTCCAGGACACCGACAGCCTGACCTACTCCAACTCCTTCGGCGTCTACGCAGAGCTGACCTTCAACCCCTCCGGGCCGGTCTTCGAAGCCACCGGCAAGCTCAACCCGTTCGCCGTGCCCCGCATCCGTGAAGCCATGAACTACCTCGTCGACCGCGATTTCATCTCCCAGGAAATCTACGGCGGGCTGGCCTCGCCCCGCTACATGCCCATTACCAACGCCTTCCCCGACTATGCCCGCCTCGTTGATATCGTCCGCCAGCTCGAGTTGGAGTATGCACATAACCCCGACACAGCCGCCGAGATCATCAACGAGGAGATGGAGGCGCTTGGCGCCGAATTGGTCGACGGCGTCTGGAATTACGAGGACGAGCCCGTCGAGGTTATCTTCCTCATCCGCACCGAAGATGAGCGTAAGGAAATCGGCGACTACGTTTCCACAATGCTCGAGGACCTGGGCTTCGCCGTCGTCCGCGACTACAAGACTTCCTCCGAGGCCTCGGCTATCTGGATCAGAACTGAACCCAACGAAGGCTTGTTCCACATCTACACCGGCGGCTGGATTACCACAGCCATCAGCCGCGACCAGGCCGGCAACTTCGACTTCTTCTACACCAACCGCGGGCTGCCCTTCCCACTGTGGCAGGCATACACGCCCTCCGAAGAATTCGATGCCATGTCTGAAAAACTGGACCTGCGCGAATTTACCACCATGGACGAACGACGTGAACTCTTTGCCGACGTCCTCGCCCTCTCCATGCAGGACTCCGTGCGCGTCTGGCTCGTCAACCAGCTCGGCTTCACCGCCTTCAGAAACGACATCTCAGTTTCCACGGACCTCGCCGGTGGCCTCAACGGCGCCCGCCTCTGGCCCTATACACTGCGCCGCACCGGCGAAGAGGGCGGCACCCTCACCTTAGCCATGCCCAGCATGCTGCCTGAACCCTGGAACCCCGTCGCCGGCACCAACTGGATCTACGACACCATGCTCATCCGCGCCACCGCCGATGTGGGCGCGATGCCCGACCCCTTCACCGGTCTCCAGTGGCCGCAGCGCTTCGACAGAGCCGAAGTAACCGTCAAGGATGGGCTGCCCGTCGGCAGCACCCACGACTGGGTTGACCTGACCTTCGTCGAACAGATCGAAGTGCCCGAAGATGCCTGGCTCGACTGGGACGCCGTTGAACAAAAGTTCATCACCGTCGGCGACCTCCATCCCGATGGCCTCACCGCCAACATCAAGAGTGTCGTCTACTATCCGAACGATCTTTCCGATCTCACTTGGCACGATGGCAGCTCGCTTAGTCTCGCCGACGTCGTTCTGAGCATGATCACCACTTTCGACCTGGCCAAGGAAGAAAGCGCCGTCTTCGACGAGGCCCAGGCGCCGAGCCTGAACAACTTCCAGAGCCACTTCAGGGGCTACCGCATCGCGCAGACCAGCCCCCTCGTCATCGAGTACTACAGTGACCAGTACACCCTCGACGCCGAGCTGAACGTGGCCAACTTCTTCCCCAGCACACCCTGGCATACCATGGCCGTCGGGCTCCTGGCTGAAGCCGCCGGCGACCTCGCCTTCTCGTCCGACAAGGCCGATGCCAATGAAGTCGAGTGGATGAGCTACATCGCCGGGCCGAGCATCGAGATCCTCGAAGGCCATCTCGAATCCGCCGCCGCCGATGGACATATCCCCTACGCCTCGACACTGGGCGACTATATCAGCGCCGATGAAGCCGACGCCCGCTGGGATAACCTCAGTGCCTGGTACGAAGATAAAGGGCACTTCTGGGTCGGCAACGGGCCCTTCTACCTCGAGAAGGCCTTCACCACCGAAAAGACCGTCCAGTTGATTCGTGTCGAAAGCTTCCCCGATGCTTCCAGTAAGTGGGAAGGCTTCGACACACCCATGATCGCCGAAGTCTCGGTCGACGGGCCCGCCCGCGTCGCCTCCGGCGATGAGGCCACCTTCGACGTGACGATCGACTTTGGCGGCGACGCCTACGCCATCGCCGATATCGACGAAGTCAAATATCTCGTCTTTGACGCCCTCGGCGAACTCGCCCTCACCGGTACCGCCGAAGCCGTCGAAGACGGCCTCTGGCAAATCACCCTCAGCGCCGAAGACACCGCCGGCCTCGAATCCGGCGCCAATAAACTGGAGGTGGCCGTTGCGCCCCTGCGCGTCAGCATCCCCACCTTCTCGTCCCTGGAGTTCGTGACCACGAACTGACATTGAAGCAGTGAAACATAAGGAGTGAGGTGTGAGACATCGATCTCACACCTCGCCCCTCTTCACTCTCTCCTGAATCTGAGAGGATCACCTATGACAGACGCGGCTCTGCCCCTCCAACCCGGCGCCGAGAGCGCCGAACACCCGCAGACGCAAAGCACGCTCGCCCGCGTCGTGCAGTTCACAGGGCTGCGTATGATTGCCCTTTTCTTCACCGTCCTGATCGGCGTCTATCTGACGATCCTGATCGCCAATATGGGCGGCCATGTCGACAAGATTCGTAAAGGCTTTATCCGCGAGTCAGTGGCCATCTCCGTAGGGGTTGATCCGGAATTCAACAACATGAACGCCGAAGAACGCCGCGAACATATCCAAAAACTGGTTGCTCTGCAAGAAAAACGGATGGGGCTCGACCAGCCCTTCCTCCTCCGCAGCTTCCGCTTTCTTTTGGGTGCCATGACTCTGGACCTGGGCTGGGCCGATAACATGTCCAGCGACAGCGGCTCACGCCAGGTGCGTAACATCATCCTGGAGCGTCTGCCCGCCACCTTACTTCTCTTCTCCACCTCCTTCCTCATCAACTTCCTCGTCGGAATCTTCGTCTCCCTCTACCTTTCTCGCAACTACGGCAGTAGGCTCGACCGGGTCATCGTTGGATTGGCACCGACATCCGCTGCCCCCAGCTGGTTTTACGGCCTCTTCTTCATACTGCTCTTTGCTGCTCTGCTGGGCTGGTTCCCATTCGGAGGTCTCGTCTCCGCGCCCCCGCCCGAATCGATCATTAACTACGCCCTCAGCGTCCTCAACCACATGGTGCTGCCGGTCATCGCCATCTTTTTCAGCTCCATCTTCCTCGGCATCTACGGCAATCGTACCTTTTTCCTCATCTTCTCCAATGAAGACTATGTTGACATGGCCCGCGCCAAGGGCCTGTCCGACCGCGTGGTCGAGCGCCGCTACATCATGCGCCCGACGATGCCCACTATCGTGACCAGCCTGGCGCTCGCAGTCATTGGCCTCTGGTTCGGTTCAATTGTACTTGAGACTATCTTCAACTGGCCGGGCTTGGGGCGGCTCTTCTATCTGGCCGCTAACATATTTGAAACGTCGGTGATCGTAGGCTCCACCGTCATCTATGCCTACCTGCTCGGCTTCACCGTCTTTTTCCTCGATATCGTCTACGCCCTCATAGATCCCCGCGTCAAGGTAGGCGGCAATCCAGGAGGGCAGGCATGACAGCAATTCGCCGCACCCTGTCCGCTCTTTCACAATACCCTTCCGCCATCGCCGGTCTCGCCATAATCGCGGCCATGGTCCTCTTCTCTATCTATACCGTGATCGCCATTCCCTACACTGTAGCCGTTGACATGTGGCGGGGCGGAGAAGGTGTATGGCTCGAGAACCCGCGCACCGCCAAGCCCAAGTGGTATAACCTCTTCCCCGGCGTAAACCTGCCCGAAACGATAATCCTGGGGCCCGCAGGTGAATCCGATGAGGTCTCCGTTCAAAAAGAGCGCAAGGAAGTCTCCGAAGAGATGACCGACGTCATCACCACCTTCACCTTCGACTACACCGCCGATGACTTCCCCCAGGAAATCTCCCTCTTCCTCACCTCTGAACATGAACAGAAACGCCCTCTCGTGTCGTTAACTTGGCTGACACCCGACGAACGCGAAATCCGCATCGCCGATGTCACCGTCGAAGGGCCCGTTACTGTCCGCTTCTCGCAGGAAGAAAAACTTGAAAGACGTCTCGACGGCGTACGCCCCGAAATCGGCCTATTCGCCGACCCCGCCTCCGCCGAAGACGACCCCAGGCCGCTCAAAGGCACCTACCAGCTCACCGCCGCCGGGCTCGTCTTCGAGGATGACGCCGACGTCGACGCCCGCCTCGTCGTCTACGGCCAGGTCTACGGTCTTGCCGGCACCGATCACCTGCGCCGCGACCTCACGCTGGCCCTCATGTGGGGCATGCCCGTCGCCCTCGCCTTCGGCCTCCTTGCAGCCGTTGGAACCTCCGTCAGCACATTCATCGTAGCCGCCATCGGCGTATGGTTCGGAGGAATTGTTGACGCCGTCATCCAGCGCATAACCGAGGTCAACCTCATCCTGCCAGTCCTGCCCATCCTCATCATGGTCGGTCTCTTTTACTCCCGCAGCATCTGGGTGATGCTCGGCGTCCTGATCGCTCTGAGCGTATTCAGTTCAGGCATTAAGACCAGCCGCGCCGTCTTTCTACAAGTAAAAGAGTCGCCCTACTTCGAGGCCGCCCGCGCCTACGGCGCCGGTAACTTCCGCATCATCTTCCTTTACCTTATCCCCCGCTTGATTCCCACCCTCGTGCCCGGTTTTGTCGTAGCCATCCCCTCGTTCGTCTTTGTGGAGGCGACTCTGGCCGTGCTCAACCTGGGCGACCCCCTGCTCCCCACCTGGGGCAAAGTGCTCAGCGACGCCCGCGTCAACGACGCCCTCTACCAGGGCAACTACTACTGGGTGCTCGAACCCGCCGCGCTCCTGCTCCTCTCCGGCCTCGGCTTCGCCATGGTCGGCTTCGCATTGGACCGAGTCTTCAATCCCAGACTGAGAGATCTGTAATGGCCTTTTCCGACCCGCCGTTACTGCAAATCGAGGACCTGCGACTCTATTTCCGCACGCAGCAGGGCACCTTGCACGCCGTCGACAGCGTCAGCCTCAACCTGCGCCGCAACGAAGCCATGGTCATCCTCGGCGAATCCGGCTGCGGCAAAACCTCTCTCACCAGGGCCATTCTGCGCCTGCTGCCCCGCAACGTCCACACCTACTCCGGCAGCGTCAAAATCAACGGTCAGGACGTCATGCAGCTGAGCGATGAAGAGTACCGCCAGCAAGTGCGTTGGGTACAGATCTCTCTTGTCCCCCAGGCCGCCATGAACTCCCTCAACCCTGTCCTCAAAGTAGGTGACCAGGTCGCCGAACCCCTCCTCTCCCACTACGGCGTCCGCCGCTCCGAAGCCCTCGAACGGGTCGCCGTCTCCTTTCAACATGTTGGCGTCCCCTCCGATTTCATCAACCGCTACGCCTTCGAGCTCAGCGGCGGCATGCGCCAGCGCGTCGCCATCGCCATGGCCATGGTTACCGACCCCGACCTCATCATTCTCGACGAGCCCACCTCCGCGCTCGACGTCCTCACCCAGGCCAACATCATGAACGTCCTCAAGCGGGTCAAGCAGGAGACCTCCACCAGCTTCATCCTCATCACCCACGACATCGGCACCTCCAGCGAACTGGCCGACCGCGCCGCCGTCATGTACGCCGGCCAGCTCGTCGAGGTGAACGACGCCGAGCACTTCTTTGTCGAACCGCTCCACCCCTACTCACAGAAACTCATGTCCAGCGTTCCCAAGCTCCGCCAGACCGAGGAACCCGACTTCATCAGCGGCCAGCCCCCCAGCCTGCAAGACATCGCCCCCGGCTGTCGCTTCGCGCCCCGCTGCGACCACCGCTTCGAGCTCTGCGAAAACGACCCCGAACTGGTCCGCGCCGGCCGCCGCCAACACGTGAAATGCTGGCTCCATCAGAACGGAGACAACCAGTGACGCGCACAGCCGCCCGCTTCGCTGTTACCCGCGTCGCCAAAACCCTGCTCGCGCCGAAAAACCGACAATGACAACGACCATACCCGAAACTGCACAAACCCAACCCGCCAACGGTGCCAATGCCCCCGCCGAGCCCCTCCTGTCGCTGCGCAACCTGCGCACCTGGTTCGAGCTCAGACGCTGGGGCTTCGGACGCGCCGGCACCGTCCGCGCCGTCGACGACGTCAGCTTCGACCTCCACGCCGGCGAAGCCATCGCCATCGTCGGCGAAAGCGGCTGCGGCAAATCCACCCTCATGAAAACCATCCTCGGCCTGCACATGCCCACCGACGGCTCCGTCATCTTCGAAGGCCGCGACCTCAGCACCCTCGATTCAAAAGAGATGCAGTGGTACCGCTCCCAGGTCGGCTACGTGCAGCAGGATCCCTTCGGCGCACTGCCCCCCTTCATGGATATTCGCCGCATCCTCTCCGAACCCCTCAAAATCCACGGCAACATGAACGAGTCCCAGCGCCGTGACCGCATTCACGAGGTCATGGAAGAGGTCAGACTCACCCCCGTCGACGACCTCCTGCCCCGCTTCCCCCACATGCTCAGCGGCGGCCAGCAGCAGCGCGTCGTCATCGCCCGCGCCATGCTCCTGCGCCCCCGCATGATCGTCGCCGACGAACCCGTCTCCATGCTCGACATGTCCGTGCGCGTCGAGGTCCTGCGCCTCCTGCAAGGGCTGCAGCTCTCACACAATCTGGCCGTCGTCTACATCACCCATGACCTCTCCACCGTCCGCTACTTCTCCGAACGCATCTTCGTCATGTACGCCGGCGAAATCGTCGAACAGGCGCTCATGGACGACGTCCTCCGCAACCCCCTCCATCCCTACACGCGCGCCCTCCTCGCCGCCATCGCCGACCCCGACCCCGAAAACGCCCGCGTCTTCCGCGATGTGCCCCCCGGCGAGCCGCCCAGCCTGGTCAGCCCGCCCTCCGGCTGCCGCTTCCACCCCCGCTGCACCCACTTCATCGAAAACCTGTGCGAGTTGGAGTCACCGCCCAATTTCGAACCGGAACCGCAGCATCGCGCCCGCTGTTGGCTCTATCAGGACGACCCGCCCGCCAGTTCGTGAGCGATTTCTCAACCCGGAAAACGGTATGCCCACCTCACCACTCCGTCTGATGCTCTACGGCTTTTTCCTGCTCCTGTCCGGCTTTCTGCTGGCGTTCGCCATGGTCCTCAAAGTGATCGAAGCCGGTTTTCTACTCAGCTTCCTCTCCTACGGCGCCTCCCTCGCCGGCCTGATCATCGGTATGTACGGTGCCGCCAGCTATGCGCGCAGCAAGCGTTGATCCACCCGCAAACGCAAAGCACATCGGAAAATCCGAAACTGATTTGTCCTACCTGACAGATTGCAGTTATAATAATGAACCGGTAAAGAAGCGGGCCGCGACCAAACACACTGCCGGACAGGTTGCGCCCCGCTCAACAACATCAGCCTCCCCTGCATTCCGACTCACAAGAGATACGAACCGCGTCTATGTTTGAAAAACAGATTGGAATCGACCTCGGTACTGTCAATGTTCTTGTACATGTGCGGGGGCGGGGGATCGTCTTGCATGAACCATCCGTCGTGGCCATCCGCCGCCAGGCCAACAAAATGGTCCTGATCGGGCACGAGGCCTACGATACCCTCGGCCGCACCCCCGAAAGTATCGAAGTCGTCCGCCCCATGCGCGATGGCGTCATCGCCGACTTCGTCGTCACCGAAGCCATGCTGCGCAAATTCATCCAGGACGTCGTCGGCCGCTTCCCTCTCTTCAAGCCAAAAGTAATGATCAGCACGCCTCGCGGCGTCACCTCCGTCGAGGAACGCGCCGTCCATGACGCCGCCATGCAGGCCGGCGCCGGCGCAGCCTACCTGATCCCCGAACCGCTCGCCGCCGCCTACGGAGCCGGCCTCCCAATCGGCACCCCAACCGGCAATATGGTCGTCGATATGGGCGGCGGTACCACCGAAGCCGCTATCGTCTCCATGTACGATATCGTCGTCTGGAGCAGCGTGCGCGTCGGCGGCAACCGCCTCGACGAATCCATCGTCAGCTACATCCGCAAAAAATATAACCTCCTAGTCGGCGAACAGACCGCCGAAGAAATCAAAATCGCCATCGGCTCCGCCCTGCCCACCGAAGAAGACCGCGGTATCGAAGTGCGCGGCCGCGACCAGATCAACGGCCTGCCCAAAACAATCGAGATCACAAACGGCGAAGTAATTGATGCAATGACGGAGCCCCTGCAGGCCATCGTCCGCACCGTACGTGCCACCCTCGAAAAAGCGCCGCCCGAGCTCGCCGCCGACATTATCGACCGCGGCATGGTCATCACCGGCGGCGGCGCCCAGCTTCGCCTCATCGCCACACTCTTTACCCATGAAACCGGCGTCCCCGCCTACGTCGCCGAAAATCCCATGGCCTGTGTCGCACTGGGAGCCGGCCGCGCCCTCGAAAACTACGAAATCATGCGCCGCAGCCTGCCCATGCTCTACTCATAACCCGTCCGCGCCTCCCCACGCGCCCACACCCAACCCCATCCCGCCACCCAACCGCGCCGCTACTCACTCCTCAACCCATCCCAACAACCATGTCCTGCCCCACCCTCACCAGGCCTTCCTCCGCAGCCCTTCCCGACCCAAAGAAAGGTGTTCTTCGCGGCCCTTCGCGGACAAAAAAGGCGTCCTCCGTGGTCCTCAGCGGCCCTTCGTGGACAAAAAGGTGTTCTTCGCGACCCTTCGCGGATCAAAGAAAGGTGTTCTCCGCATCCTCCGCGGACAAAAAAGGTGTTCTTCGCGGCCCTTCGTGGTCCTTCGCGGCCCTTCGTGGACAAAAAGGTGTTCTTCGCGACCCTTCGCGCCCCTTCGCGGATCAAAGAAAGGTGTTCTCCGCGCCCTCCGCGGAAAAAAAAGGTGTTCTTCGTGGCCCTTCGTGGTCCTTCGCGGCCCTTCGTGGACAAAAAGGTGTTCTCAGTGGTCCTCAGTGGCCCTCCGTGGACAAACACGGTCCCCATCCCGCAAATCAACCGCCAACCAGCCCAAATAAAGAAACAGCCCACCCTACACCATGCCATTCTCTCCCAAATCAATAAACAGCAAGGCCGTCCATGGCGGCGAAGCCCGCCGCTACGCCCCGCCCGCCAAACGCGTCACCTCCGCGCCCGTCGTCGGCGGCATCATCCCCAGTATCGGCTACGTCTACGAAGACACCGACCACCTCGACAGCGCCCTCGGCGGCGACCCCGACCTCTACGTCTACGGCCGCTACGGCAATCCCACCGTGTCCGACTTCGAAAGAGCGATCGTCGAGCTCGAATGCCACGACATGCCCGACCGCGCCGGCGACCACTTTGCGCTCGCCACCGGCAGCGGCATGTCCGCCATTCACCTCGCCATGTCCGCCTGCGGAGTCCAGTCCGGCGCCACCGTCGCCGCATCCCAGGACTGCTACGGCGCCACCTATTCCCTCGTCGACAGCCTCTGGCCCCAATACGGCGTCAAAGGCCTCTTCGTCGATGCCACCGACCTCGATGCCGTCGCCCAAATGCTGGCCCAGGAGGCGCCCGTCGTCCTCGTCGTCGAAACCATCTCCAACCCGCTTCTCAAAGTCGTCGACATCCCCCGCCTGGCCCAGCTCTGCCGCGCCCACAACACCCTCCTCCTCGTCGACAACACCTTCGCCACCCCCATGCTCTTTCGCCCGCTCGCCCACGGCGTAGACGTCGTTATCCACAGCGCCACCAAGTACATCGGCGGCCATGGCGACGTACTCGGCGGCGTCGTTGCCGCCAGAAACGAGCTGCGTCCCGCCTTCTGGGACTTCCTCAAAAAGACCGGCGCCAACCTCGGCCCCCACGAAGCCTGGCTCCTCCACCGCGGCCTCAAAACCATGCCCCTGCGCGTAGAGCGCCAGTGCCGCAACGCCGCCGCAATCGCCGAACAGCTGCGGAGCCATCCCGCCCTCGCCCACGTGCGCTATCCCGGCCTGCCCGACCATCCCCAACACCAGCTCGCCCGCGACCTCTTCGACCAGCGCGGCTACGGCGCCGTCGTCGCCATCGAACTCAAAGACGCCGCCCAGCCCGACGTCTTCCGCTTCCTCGAAGCCCTCCAGATGGTCCAACCGGCCACCACCGTCGGCGACATCTACTCGCTCGTCCTCTACCCCAGCCACTCCTCCCACCGCGCCCTGTCACCAGCCCAGCGCGCCGCCGTCGGCATATCCGACGGACTCGTGCGCCTCGCCGTCGGCGCCGAAGAACCCCAGGACATCATCGCCGACATCTGCGCCGCCCTGGAGAGCTGACAGCCGCACAGCACAGCGCCGCCTGCCGCAAATGCCAGGTTCCCTTCACGATTCCGAGTGAACTACCGGATCCCAGGGCTACAAAAAACGCAAAACCAATGATCCAAGACGCAAAACTATAGACGTAAGACTACGAAACTTACCCATTGTCTATCTGTAACTGCAGCCCACCGCCAAAGCAAATACAAATAAGTTCAGACAACCCATTATCGGGATTTGACAAGTCCTGTAGGATAGAATACAATCTCCGTCAACTTGCACGCATACGGACTTTGACAGGGTTTGCCGTGTGATTGCAAATAATAAAGGATATGGATAAGCGGTTCCTTCGCTGATACCCTGCATGACACAAACAACCATTCTCACAGAGAAAGCCCCAGCTGCAGTCGGTCCCTACTCCCAGGCCGTCGCTACCGAACATCTGATCTTCACTTCGGGTCAGATCGGTATCCATCCCCTTACCGGTCAATTGCGACCAGGCATCGTCGAACAGACCCACCAAGTACTGGAAAATCTCGCCGCCGTCCTCGACGCGGCCGGTTCCAGCATGGGCCATATCGTCAAAACAACGATATTTCTGACCGACATCGCCGAATTCTCCACTGTGAACGAGATCTATGCACAAGCCTTCCAGGATGACCCACCTGCACGGAGCACTGTGCAAGTAGCCGCTCTGCCACTCGGCGCGCTCATCGAGATCGAGGCCATCGCTTTGCGCGCTTGAGAAACATCCGCCGGCGAACTGCAGTACCTTTCCACTAAGAAGACAAAGTCAGTCTTCACTCTACCGCATACCGTTCCGAGTAGTGCAAACCCCTCGCTTGCACTGATTAGAGTGTCGAAAAAGCGCGCCCAACGCTGGCAGGACTGCGCTTAACATAATCATTTTCCTTGGAGTTTCGTATCTGTTTCGCGAACCGACGCAATTTGCAAACGTCAGAACGTATCTGCCGTTAATGTCTATCTTTATTGGAGGAAGTAAGACAGTCATGTCAAATCAGCAAGCAGTCGCAGTAATGGATCCAACCGCAGATTTCTTGTCCGAAGATTTGGACGAGGGGCCGCCCATGGAGGACCACCCCATGGCGCTGCTTCTGCAAGAATTCGACGATTCCTACGTAAACCAGCCGCAAACAGGTGACATCCGTCATGGCGTCGTTGTCGACAAACGCGCCGGCGAGCTGCTGATTGACATCGGATACAAATCCGAAGGAATCGTCACCGGCCGCGAGGTCGACCGTCTGGAAGGCGATTTCCGCGATATGACCATCGGCGACGAAGTGCCCGTCTACGTCATGCGCGAAGACCGCGATGGTAACCTCCTGCTCAGCATCTCCCGCGCCCGAGCCGAAAGTGACTGGAAATACGCCGAAGAACTGCTGGAATCGCAGGACATTTTCACCGGCTCCGTCAGCGGCTTCAATCGCGGCGGTGTAATCGTCAAAATCGGGCAAGTGCGCGGCTTCGTCCCTGCCAGCCAGTTGAGCAGCGAAAGCCAGTCTCGGCAAATCACCGAAGGCGAACCCGACAATCGCTGGATGAGGCTGATGGATACCGAACTGCGCATGAAGGTCATCGACCTCGACCGCCGCCGCAACCGCCTTATCCTCTCAGAACGAGTCGCCATCCGCGAATGGCGCCGCGAGCAAAAAGAAAAACTGCTCGAATCTCTCGAAGAAAAAAGCGTCTGCGAAGGCGTCGTCAGCAGCCTGGCCGACTTTGGCGCCTTCGTCAACCTCGGCGGGGCCGACGGCCTCATCCATCTCAGCGAACTCAGCTGGGGCCGCATCAGCCACCCCAGCGAAGTCGTCTCCATCGGCGAAAAAATACAGGTCATGGTCCTCAATGTCGACCGCGAACGCAAACGCATCGGCCTCAGCCTGCGTCGCCTGCTGCCCGAACCCTGGGAAACCGTCCCCGATCGCTACGCCGTCGGCCAGGTCGTTCGCGGCATCGTCACAAAACTGGTCCACTTCGGCGCCTTTGCCCGCCTCGACACCGATACTATCGAAGGCTTGATTCATATTAGCGAACTGACCGAACGGCGCATCACCCATCCCAGCGAAGTCGTCACCGAAGGCCAGAATCTCGATCTGCGTATCATCCGCATCGATACCGATAAGCGCCGCATGGGCCTCAGCCTCAAACAGGTCACGCCCGAAGAAGAAGAATCGGTCGAATTCGATTGGGAACCCGTTCCCCTCGAAGAAAATACTGTGAACGAAAACACTGTGAACGAAAACAAAGCCAGCGAAAATACTGCGAGCACAGAAAACGCTACCGCCGATGAAGCTCCAGCCGCCCAGCAAGCCGAAGCCAGCACCGTATCTCCCGCAGAACCGGAGGTCGTTGAAGCCGTCATCTGATCCCTGTCCCGCCTGACGCCAACTCCCATTCGCGCAGGCCGCACCCTCCGAAATACACACAATACATATACGTGCCGGGCCTTTCGCCCGGCACGTATTTTTCTGTATTGACAATATATAGCGGCCATCGTTACAATGTAATCAGTAGTCAACGGATGCCCGTATGGCGAGCCATCGCGATCAGTCCGGCCCCCTCGCTCCATGAATGCCGGACCAGTCACACAGTTCGCCAACCCCAGCACGCCAATCGCACCTTAATCTTCTTACAGGCGCCGGCTCACTCCCTTTCGCAACCGTGCGCTTGAATTCAATTCCGAACTGTCCGCTGCCATCCCCCCAAGCTCCCGCCATTTGCAGCTGCCAGAATCTCTGGCGTTGCAAAGCACAGAAACGGAATAATAATTACGGCAGTCAGTTGACGTGTATGGTATTATTGACTCTGCGCGATCGCGTACACGCAGGCTAAATAACGATTATTGAGGGAACGAATCCATGTCTGATAAACTCGAACGCTTCACGAAACGTGCGCGGCGAGTCCTAACACTTGCCCAGGAACAGGCCCTGCGGCTTAACCATAATCACATCGGCACCGAACACCTCCTGCTGGGTCTCGTCCAGGAGGAGAACAGCGTCGCCGTAAAAGTGCTCAAAGAGCTGGGCGTCGAGCCCGGTCAGGTCGTGCGCGCCGTCGAACGCACTGTCGGCCGCGGCGAACGCGCCCCATTCGGCAAACCCACCCTTGCACCGCGCACAAAACGAGTTATCGAACTCGCGGTCGAAGAAGCACGCATGATGGGCAACCACTACATCGGCACCGAACACCTGCTCCTCGGCCTCGTGCGCGATGGAGACGGCGTCGCCGTCAACGTGCTGCGTAACCTCGGCATCAACCTCGACCGCGTCCGCACCCAGACCGCGCGCGATCTCCTGCAAAACAGCGCCCAATCCAAAGAAAAACAAAAGAAAGAATCCAAGACGCCACTCGTCGACCAGCTCGGCCTCGACCTGACCGCGTCCGCCGAAGAAGGACGCCTCGACCCCGTCATCGGCCGCCAAATGGAAATCGAGCGCGTCATCCAGATCCTCAGCCGCCGCAATAAAAACAATCCCGCCCTCATCGGCGAACCCGGCGTCGGCAAGACCGCCATCGTTGAAGGGCTGGCCCAACGCGTCGTCGACGGCGATGTGCCCGAACCCCTGCTCAACAAACGTATCCTCATGCTCGATGTCGGCAGCCTCGTCGCCGGTACCATGTACCGCGGCCAGTTCGAAGAACGACTCAAAAAAGTTATCGAAGAAATTATCAACAGCGGCGCCATCCTCTTCATAGACGAAGTCCATATGCTCGTCGGCGCCGGCGCCGCCGGCAGCAGCGTCGACGCCGCCAATATCCTCAAGCCCGCCCTCAGCCGCGGCGAGCTCCAGGTCATCGGCGCCACCACCCTCGACGAATATCGCAAACACATCGAAAGCGACGCCGCCCTCGAACGCCGCTTCCAGCCAATCCTGGTCGAAGAACCCGGCATCGAAGAAACCATTGAAATCCTCAAAGGCATCAAAAGCCGTTACGAGGAACACCACAAACTCATCATCTCTGAAGAGGCCCTCGATTCCGCCGCCCACCTGGCCGCACGCTACGTGCCCGACCGCTTCATGCCCGACAAAGCCATCGACCTCATCGACGAGGCCGGCAGCCGCGTCCGCATGTACAAAGCGCCCCATGCCGTCAGCCTGCGCGAAACCTTTGTCGATCTCAAACGCCTCCAGAAAGAAAAAGAAGAGGCCCTCGAAACCCAGCGATTCGACGACGCCATCGACCTCCGCTATCGCGAAGTCGAGCTCCAATCAAAACTGGAAAAACTGCGCGAAGGCTGGCGCCAGGTCGCCAACCAGCCCATCGTCACCGCCGACGACATCGCCGAAGTCGTCTCCATGTGGACCGGCGTGCCCGTCTACCGCATGGGCGGCGAAGAACGCGAACGCCTCCTCGGCATGGAAGACGAACTCCACAAACGCATCGTCGGCCAGGACGAACCCATCAAGGCCATCAGCAAAGCCGTCCGCCGCGCCCGCGCCGGCCTCAAAGACCCCAAACGACCCATCGGCAGCTTCATCTTCCTGGGACCAACCGGCATCGGTAAATCGGAACTGACCAAAGTCCTCGCCGAATTCCTCTTCGGCAGCGAAGAAGCGCTCATCAAACTCGACATGAGCGAATTCATGGAACGCCACAACGTCAGCCGCCTCGTCGGCGCGCCCCCAGGATACGTCGGCTACGAAGAGGGCGGCCAGCTCACCGAAGCCGTCCGCCGCCGACCCTACTCCGTCGTGCTCCTCGACGAAATCGAAAAAGCCCATCCCGAAGCCTTCAACATGCTCCTCCAAATCATGGAGGACGGCTCCCTCGCCGACGCCAAGGGACGCCGCGTCGACTTCCGCAACGCACTCCTCATCATGACCAGCAACGTCGGCGCCAAGCTCATCCAGGGCTCCAAAGGCATCGGCTTCGCCATCACCGCCGATGAGCAGACCCGCATGGAAGCCGAATACGAACAAATGAAAACCCGCGTCATGGACGCCCTCAAAAAGACCTTCCGCCCCGAATTCATCAACCGCCTCGACGGCATCATGGTCTTCCGCAGCCTCACCAAAGAAGAAATCACCGATATCGTCGAGCTCGAGCTCCGCATCCTCCGCATGCAGCTCGACGAACAGGACATGAAGCTCGAGCTCACCATGGCCGCCCGCTACGCCATCGCCGACGCCGGCTACAATCCCGACTACGGCGCCCGCCCCTTGCGCCGCGTCATCCAGAGCGAAGTCCAGGACCCGCTCAGCGAAGCGCTCCTCGAAGGCCGCTTCGTGCCCGGCGATACCATCCAGGTCGACTTTATCCCCAACCCGCCCGCCGACCCGACCGCAGAAACAACGCCCGGCGACACAAGGTCCGGCTCCCACAACGCCTTCGACTCCACCAACGGCTCCTCAGATAACGAAGAACCCAAGGGCACCTACGAATTCACCGCCATCGCCCACCGCGAGCAGGAAGAGGAAGAGCCCGAAGACACCGAGGCCACCGAAGAGCTCGAAGCGCTCCTGCAGTAGCGCCATCTCCTACCGCCCAAAAGATTTCACAAAAAAAGAACCCCCGCAAAGGGGTTCTTTCTTTATCAACTAGACCTCGCAATTCAACAGACTGCCTCAGAAAACTTCATCTGCCCTAACTTACCAGCAAGACTCTCCACTGACCACTGACCACTAACCACTGCAGTTCACCACTGGATATGGTTGATAGTGTGGCCAGGGTCTAACGTGAAGACGTAAGGCTTGTCAGTGTCGTATTCATTGTCCGGGTAGTAAGTACTGACCTTCAGCAGCGTCTTGTCGTTTTCAGTGATGTATTCGATCGTGACCGACTTGCCTGTCAACGGGTTAGTGCCGCTGAAGCTCTCAATCTTCGGCGAGTCCGGCAGGAATGGGCCGGGCTGTGCGCTGCCGTCCGCGCCGATGTACCAGTACTGCATGCCGTTCGCCACCGAGCAGACCTGCGCCGGCGTGGCCGCGTGTTTGACGTGGCAGCTCTCCCCGGTATAGACCGGTGTCGTATTCGAGCCGCCATTCGGATCGTCATTTGGACCGCTGTTCGGATCGCCGCCAGGCCCGGTGGAACCTGGCGTCCCGCTAGGCCCGTTGGAGTTCGGTGGGTTGGGTACAGGTACCGCCGGAAGATGCACGTCATGACCACCGGCAGCGTTGCCGGCGTCGTCGCAGTGGCCGGGTGTGAGCGTCCCGTCCGGCATTTGGCAATAACCCGGTTGGTTGGGATGCGCGTATGCAGGGGCCGCAAATGCTACCCCGCTCAGGATGAGTGTCAGGGCCAGAATAATTCGAAAGGTCTTCATACCACGAGTCTCCTTTGTAGTTCCCGCCGGCGTAAAAGTCCTGCTGCCGGTGTCATGATAGCAAGACGACGCGTCTGCAGTTCTTGTTCCCAGCCAGTTTCCGTCCGAATTCGCCCCTTTCACACCGTTGTCGTTTAACCCGGGCAATACAGTTGACTTCCCTCTGAGCATGATCCCAAAAAAAAGGCCCCCACTCTGGTCTGGCTATACAAATACGTAAACCTCACGCTTGCCTGCCTCACCAGGTCCCGTTGACAATTGGCCAAAGCCTCTTGGAAGCTGACGAATACAAGCCTTCAGCTACCCTACGTGACCGAAAGGTGACTTCTCTAACGGTCCGCGAACCGGAAAGATGTTCTTCGTGCCCCTGCACGGACAGAAGGGCGTTCTCCGCGTACTTGGTAGTTCACCATTAACTAAGAACTGACGACTAATAACTGCCGTAGAACTGCAGTCCAGGCATCTGTCACAACTCCTCCTTCAGCCTTCAACCGATTCTCGCGCCTCCCGAAACTTGCAGGCAGCCAGCTGTCAATGTAGTCTCCCTAATGGCAACCATCCATCCACCTGCCAAATCCGCCGTTCCAACCTGCACCCCGACTCGTCGCCCAGGTTCTCAGGTACACTTCAAAATCATAAGCAAGTTTGGAAGAGAACAGTGAATCAAGAAAAAAAGATAGGAAACAAATGGTCACTCTTGCTGGTCCTGATCATTATCGCGGCGTTAGCGCTGTTATTCTTCATGTCTAGTGGAATGAGCTTACTCCCGATCGACTCGGATCAAACACAAGTTGAACAATTCACGCCCCCGCCCCCGCCTGATGGGCCCCCCCGCCCGCCCGGCTCACCCCCGCCCAACACACCCCCGTCCGATCCACCCTCTTCCCCGCCCGACTAACCCTCGCCCCAACCCGCCACTACCAGTTGGGGCACCCCGTGTATGTGCCTTTGCCCGCCCCCCCAACCCCCTCAGCGGATCAAAAAGATGCTCTCCGCCCCCCTCCGCGTTCCTCCGCGGACAAAAAAGATGTTCACCGCCCCCTCCGCGCCCTTCCGCGTTCCTCCGCGGATCAAAAAAGTGTCCTCCATGCCTTCCGCGGACCGAAACCACCCCCACTCCGCCACAACCAAACGCCGCCACCAGAATCAAAGCCTATCACTCGAATCCCCGTCCCCCGTCCAGACCCTCCCCGTCCATTTTGTCATTTCCCCCCGACAGACGTATCATAACTATTCCGCAAACAATCTCTTCACAGCGACTACCATAGGAGCAACCTCCAAATGAATGAACGCGTCGGGTTCGTCGGCCTTGGCATCATGGGACAAGGCATGACCCGCAACCTCCTCAAAGCCGGTTACAACGTACGCGTCTGGAACCGCACCTCCAGCCGCATGGACCCACTCGTCGAAGCCGGCGCATCCGCCGGCGCCAGCCCCGCCGATGTCGCCGCCAACTGCGATATAATCATCGTCTGCGTCAGCGACACACCCGATGTCGAAGCCGTCATCCTCGGCGATAACGGCATCCTCTCCGGCGCCAACGCAGGCTCTCTCGTCATCGACTGCAGCACCATCAGCCCCCAGGCCACCATCGACATCGCCGCCCAACTCAACGCCAAAAACGTCAAAATGCTCGACGCCCCCATCAGCGGCGGCAGCGAAGGCGCCGCCAACGGCACCCTCAGCATCATGATCGGCGGCGACGAAGACCAGGTCGAACGCGCCCAAGGCGTCTTCCAAGCCATGGGCAATACCATCACCCACGTCGGCAAACAGGGCGCCGGCCAAACCGTCAAACTCGTCAACCAGATCCTCGTCGTCGGCAACTGCCTCGCCATGAGCGAAGCACTCGTCTTTGCCCAGGCCGGCGGCGTCGACCTCGAAAAATGCCTCAACGCCGTCTCCGGCGGCGCCGCCGGCAGCTGGATGCTCGCCAATCGCGGCCCCCAAATCATCGAACGCGACTGGCGCCCAGGCTTCACCATCAACCTCCAACAAAAAGACGTCCGCCTCATCATGCAGGAAGCCGACGCCCTCGGCGTCCCCGTCCTCCTGACAGGCCAGATCTTCAGCCTCTACCGCACCCTCCAACAGATGGAGCTCGGTGAAGAAGGCAACCACGCCCTCGTCAAAGCGCTCGAAAATCTCAGCGGCATCCGAGTCGCCTGAACCGCGCAGACAACGCCCGTCCGGTCCGGCCTCCTCCCCCATCCGGTCGGACCGCCATCCGCGCCGCACCCACAAGCCCCGGTCTGCCCCAAATACCCCACTGCCGTTCCTTCTCCCAGTCTTCTTGCCGACGAAAACACATTCCCAGCCCACGCAGCCGTTCACTAAAAACTAAAAACTGCCCTTCCCTCCCCGCTGCGTCCTGTACGGACCCCATCCCCCAACTGTCCTACACGCCGCCGACTTGCCAACAATCGTAAACTCCCGGCCCTGTACCCCCCTTTCTCGCATTTATATTAGGTTCCAGATCATATATAGTAGTGTAAGTACATAAGTCAGCCGAACATATCGCCAGCCATTCCCCAGGGAACTGTCTGTGTCTCACCAGCAATCATTTACTAATCAATACGATTCGCCCTCATAACCATGAAAAAACTATTCCTCTTCCTGTCCCTGGGCACCCTTGCCATCGTCGCCGCTATCGGCGTGCTCACATTCGCACTCCCTTCAAGCGAGCTCGACCTCGCCTTCCCGCAGGATGGGTCAGTAGCCCACAATCCCGGCTCGTCAGAAGCCCACGACCATCCCGACGCGCCCACCCTCGCCGCCACCGCCGGCAACGGCCAGATCACCATCTCCTGGCAGACCGTCGCAGGCGCCTCACACTACGAGATCTGGGTGCGGCAAGGCACCGACCCCTGGACCCAAGCCAACACTACCGCACTGGCAGCCACAGCCACATCCTTTATCCATACCGGCCTGACCGACGGCGAAACATACTTCTACACCGCCCGCTCCGCAAACGCATCCGGCGTCAAAAGCCCGTGGTCCCCGCAGGTTGAGGCCACCGTAAACCCCGAACTCGCCGCGCCCGTCTTGACCGCAACCGCCGGCGTCAACCAGGTCGACATCAGCTGGCAAGCCGTCACCGGCGCCGCCGGCTACGAACTCTGGGCCTGGGAAGAATCCGCCGACTGGGTGCAAATTGACGACGGCTCCCTCACCGCCACCTCCTACACCCATTCCGATCTGGACGAAGGTCTGACCTACTACTACCAGATTCGCACCCTCAACAATAACGACAACCCCGGTCCATGGTCCGATAAGGTGCACGCCACCGTATACGCCGACCTGGACCCGCCCGTGCTCACAGCAACCGCCGGCGACGGCCGGATTTCCATCAGCTGGCCAACAGTGACCGACGCCCACGGCTACCAAATCTGGACCGCCCAGGACGGCGCCGACTGGGAACAAGCCGACGATGGCTCCCTCACAAGCGCTTCGACCTCCTTTACACATACCGGCCTTACCTCCGGCGATACCTACTACTACATAGGTCGCTCCCTCACCGCCGCCGGCCATAACGGCCTGTTCGGCCAGCCGGTTGCAGCCACCGTCCCCGTCACCCTGACCGCGCCCACACTCACCCTGACGCCCAGCCACGCCCAGATCGCCCTCTCCTGGCAGGCCATCACCGGCGCCGACTCCTACGAGCTCTGGACCTGGCAGGAAGGCGCCGACTGGGTGCAGCTCGACGACGGTTCCCTCACCGCTACCTCCTTCACCCACGCCAGCCTTACCGTCGGCTCCAGGCACTACTATGCCGTCCGCGCCCTCTCAGACGACGGCACAGAAGGCGCATGGTCCGAATATGTAGGCGCCATCGCAGCCGGTGAACTGCCCACACCCGTACTCACCGCAACCGCCTCCGGCCCCCAAATCACGATCACCTGGCAGGCCGTCACTGGCGCCGATACATACGAACTCTGGTACTGGATAAGCGGCTCCGACTGGCAACGCCTCGACGATGGCACACTGGCAGCCACATCCTACACCCATACCGGCCTGACGACCGGGACCACCTACATCTACACACTCCGCGCCCTCTCCAACGACGGCAAAGAAAGCGCATGGTCGGAACACGCAAGCGCCACCCCCTGACAGGTGGCGTCTGCGTTCTCCCTCCACAACCCGTAACCCAGGCCCGCATTCCTCAGTTTCCCTGTAGTCCTATCCTCTGGCCTGTCCGCCGCAAGCGTCCCCACTGTGCCGGGGCGAGCAAAAGTGCTCAATCTCTCCTTATGACTGTCATATGGGCGGTCGGGCCTTCGGCCCTCCCTTGTGCAGGGGCTGCGCCCCCGCAACGCCCCCCTACAAAAACATGCCTCACCGACCGTGTGCATTCATCGCAACGTGTCGGCTGGCGAGCATGGCGGCGACTGCAGACCAGTTGCCTCACCAAGAGCCTGAAAGTCTCCAAGGACGACTGGCTGGTCAAGTACCGTCGCTTAATAGTCAAAAAGGTTTTGAGAAGTTCTCCGTGGCCCTCCGTGGACAAAAGAAATTTAAGTCGCCGTTGACCTTCTGCAGTTGCCTTTCCTGCCGTTGCCCTTGACCTTCTTCGCGCCCCTTCGCGCCCCTTAGCGGACAAAGGAATTTGAAGTCGCCGTTGACCTTCTGCAGTTGCCTTTCCTGCAGTTGCCCTTGACCTTCTTCGCGCCCCTTCGCGCCCCTTCGCGGATCAAAAGGTGTAAACAAGTTCTCCGCGGCCCATCGTGGAAAAAAGAAATAGCAGTCGCCGTTGACCTTCTGCAGTTGCCTTTCCTGCAGTTGCCCTTGACCTTCTTCGTGGCCCTTCGCGCCCCTTCGCGGATCAAAAGGTGTAAGCAAGTTCTCCGCGGCCCATCGTGGAAAAAAGAAATAGCAGTCGCCGTTGACCTTCTGCAGTTGCCTTTCCTGCAGTTGCCCTTGACCTTCTCCGTGGCCCTCCGTGGCCCTCCGTGGATAAAAGAAGTTGAAGTTGCCCTTGACCTTCTGCAGTTGCCCTTGACCTTCTTCGTGGTCCTTCGTGGTCCTTAGCGGTCCTTCGTGGACAAAAAGATGTAAGGTGTAAAGATGTTCACCGCGCCCCTCCGCGGACAAAAGAGCAGTTCCCCGCCGTGCCTCAGACAAAGAGATCCCTCTTCCTCCAACCCCATCGCGACGCAGCAATTGGGCATTGCCTTACAGAGCTTCCCGACCTCCAGCGCTACACTGGCACAGAGCGGCCCTCCGGAACGTGAAACTACCGTCCCCCAATTCCGTACTGCATAAAGAGGGCCCGAACACGCATGCCTGTCCCGTTTCAGAACAACACGATTCGCGCCCATAGCGAAACGGCACTATAATTGCCCTGCCAGCCCTTTCTCTATCCGCAAATCACAACTGCCCGTACGCCAGGGATGAGAATAAATGAAGAGACTCCTGATCACCGTCGTCCTGCTCGCTGTAATCGGTGCCGCCGGCTGGTTCGGCTTCCAACGCTTCCAGCAGAGCCGCGCCCAGCTTGACGAACAGCCCCTCTACGAAACCGTCACCGTCGAACGCGGCTCCATCAGTAGCACCGTCAGCGCGACCGGCAGCATCGAGCCCGAAGCCGAAGTCGCCCTCTCCTTCCGCGCCAGCGGCCGTGTCGAGCAAGTGCTCGTATCCGTCGGCCAGCCCGTAGAGGCCGGCCAGCTCCTCGCCCAGCTCGACGTCACCGACGCCCTGCTCGCTCTCGAACAGGCCGAAGTCTCCCTCCAGATCAGCCGCGCCCAACTCGAAAAACTCGAAAAACCGCCTGCCGACTCCGATATCATCGCCGCCCAGGCCAACGTAACCGTCGCCCAGGCCAGCGTCGCCAGCGCCGAAGCTGCCCTCGCCAGCGCCCAGGCCAGCTACCGCCAGCTACTTGCCGGCGCCTCCGCCGCAGAGCTCGCCGTCCAGGAAGCCCAGGTCCGCCAGGCCGCCGTCAACGTCCGCCAGGCCCAGAGCAACTACGACGACATCAAGCACCTCCCCAACGCCGGCGCCATGCCGCAGGCAATCCAGCTCGAGCAAAACACCATCACCTACGAAGTCGCCCAGGCCCAGCTCGCCCTTACCCAACAGGGCGCCGACCAGGCCCAAATCGCCGCCGCCCTCGCCCAGATCGCCCAGGCCGAGCTCGGCGTCCGCCAGGCCCGCAGCAACCTGCTCGTCGCCCAGGACGGCCTCAACTCCCTCATCGCCGGCACCGACGCCGAAGACCTCGAAATCTCGCGCGCCCAGGTCCGCCAGGCCGAGCTCAGCAAACAGCAGGCCGAAGTCTCCCTCAACAACGCCATGCTCTATGCCCCCATCAACAGCGTCGTCAGCCAGGTCAACCTGCGCCAGGGCGAGCTTTACGGCGGCAGCACCCTGCCCGCCATCGTCCTCACCGACCTCGTCAGCTTTCACATGACCGTCCTCGTCGACGAAATCGACGTCCGCCAGGTCCAGATCGGCCAGACCGTCCGTCTCAGCCTTGACGCCCTGCCCGACGCCGACATCTCCGGCCAGGTCACCAAAGTCTCCCCCACCGCCCGCGACGTCGGCGGCGTAGTCGCCTACGAAGTCGAAATCGTGCCCGAATCAACCGATGCCCAGCTGCGCGCCGGCATGAGCGCCACCGCCATCATAACCACCGCCAAAGTCGACAACATCCTGCTCGTCCCCAACCGCTACATCCAGCTCGACCGCGAATCCGGGCGCGCCTTTGTCCAGCGCATCGTCAACGAAGTCCCCACCCTCCAGGAAATCGAAATGGGCCTGCGCAACGACCGCTTCACCCAGATCCTCGCCGGCCTCGGCGACGACGACAACATAGCACTCATCCGCACCAGCAGCGAAGACCAACTGCGCAGCGCAATCTTCGGCGGCAACTAGCCGCCCCATCAAAAAGGTGTCCTTACCAGCGGCCCTACCCGGCCCTCCATCTACAAAAAAATAGCAATTGCCCTTAACCTTCTTCGTGGCCCTCCGTGGACAAAAAGAAGCCGAAGTTGCCCTCCGTGGACAAAAAGAAGCTGAAGTGGCCGTTGACCTTCTGCAGTTGCCCTTGACCTTCTCCGTGGCCCTCCGTGTCCTCCGTGGACAAAAAGAAGTTGAAGTGGCCGTTGACCTTCTGCAGTTGCCCTTGACCTTCTCCGTGGCCCTCCGTGGACAAAAAGAAGTTGAAGTTGCCCTTAGTCGACAAACCACCAACCGAGTACAAACGGTGTCACTAAAAACTAACAACCAAAAACTAAAAACCGCCCTCCAAAGCCCCAACGGCGCCGATCCCCCACAAAACGCCAATTCAGTCATCGAAGCCATCGAGCTCACCAAAACCTACACAATGGGCGACATGGAAGTCCGCGCCCTCCGCGGCGTCGACCTCAACATCCAACTCGGCGAAATGGTCGCCGTCATGGGCCCCAGCGGCAGCGGCAAATCCACCCTCATGAACATCATCGGCTGCCTCGACGTTCCCACCTCCGGCCTCTACCGCCTTGACGGCACCGACGTCGGCGCCCTCGACGACAACAGCCTTGCCGAAATTCGCAGCCTCAAAATCGGCTTCGTCTTCCAAAGCTTCAACCTCCTCCCCCGCACCAGTGCCCAGGCCAACGTCGAGCTCCCCCTCCTCTACGCCGGCATCAGCGGCCGTGACCGTCATCAGCGCGCCGCCCAGGCCCTCCACCTCGTCGGCCTCGACGACCGCCGCGACCACAAACCAAACGAACTCTCCGGCGGCCAGCAACAGCGCGTCGCCATCGCCCGCGCCCTTATCAACCAGCCCAAACTCATCCTCGCCGACGAACCTACCGGCAATCTCGATACCAAAACCAGCGACGAAATCATGGACCTCCTCCAGCGCCTCAACCGCCAGCAGGGCATCACCATCGTCTTCGTCACCCACGACCCCGAAATCGCCCAATACTGCAGCCGCATCGTCAACTTCCGCGACGGTCGCATCGAAAGCGACCAAAACAACCACACCACCCAACCCGAACAACCGCCGCCCGAGCCAACCGCCAGCAGCCTGGAAGCCGCCACCAACTAAAAACTGAAAACTGGAAACCAAAAACTGCCCTCATGTCCTTCTACGAATCCTTCCGCGTCGCCGTTATCGCCCTCGCAGCCAACAAACTGCGCTCCATCCTCACCATGCTCGGCATCATCATCGGTGTCAGCGCAGTAATCGCCCTCATGAGCATCGGCCGCGGCGTCGAACAATTCTTCGTCGACCAATTCACCAGCCTCGGCACCAACCTCCTCTACGTCTTCCCCGGCCAGCTCAGCGACGGCCCCCCCAGCGAACGCGCCCGCAACCGCGGCATCCTCACCCTCAGCGACAGCCACGCCATCAACAACCCCCTGCGCGTCCCCGACGTCATCGCCGTCGCCCCCGAAGTGCGCGGCAACGCCCTCATCGCCCGCGGCAGCAGTGACATGGACGTCTCCGTCAGCGGCGTTACCGCCAGCTACCAGGATGCCCTTTCCGGCGAGGCCGCCATCGGCGTCTTCCTCACCGATACCGACGTCGAAGAGCGCAGCCGCGTCGTCGTCATCGGCTCCGACGTCTTCGGCCGCCTCTTCGAACCCTACGAAGACCCGCTCGACCAGACCGTCCGCGTCAATAACATTACCTTCCGCGTCATCGGCGTCATGGAAGAACGCGGCGCCGGCGTCGGCGGCGCCAACCTCGACGAAATGATCTTCATCCCCCTCACCACCGTCCAGGACCGCCTCTTCCGCCGTCGCACCGTCAGCGGCGACTACGAAGTCAACCTCATCTACGCCTCCGTCGTCTCCGAAGATCGCATGGCCCAGGCCCAGGAACAGATCTCCGAACTCCTGCGCGAACGCCACAACATCGCCTTCCAGGGCGAAGACGACTTCGTCATCATCAACCAGTCCGACCTCATCTCCATCTTCGGCGACATCCTCAGCGCCATGACCCTCTTCCTCAGCGCCATCGCCTTTATCAGCCTCGTCGTTGGCGGCATCGGCATCATGAACATCATGCTCGTCAGCGTCACCGAACGAACCCGCGAAATCGGTCTCCGCAAAGCCGTCGGCGCAAAACGCCGCAACGTCCTCAGCCAGTTCCTTATCGAAGCCGTTACCCTCTCCCTCATCGGCGGTATGCTCGGCATCGCCCTCGGCGCCGGCGGCGCAGTCGCAGCCACCTCCTTCGTCCCCGACTTCAGCGCCGTCGTCGGCATCGACGCCATCGCCATCGCCATCCTCTTCTCCATGGCCGTCGGCCTCTTCTTCGGCATCTATCCCGCCTACCGCGCCAGCCGTCTCAACCCCATCGACGCCCTCCGCTATGAATAACCCATCCCCTCCCCCCGCCCTCCCCCTGCAGTTCCCCCGCAGTTTCCCTGCCGTTCCCCTGCCCTTCCCCCGCAGTTCCCCTGCAATTATCCTTCTCCTCGCCTTCACCCTCCTCCTCACCGCCTGCGGTCGCCGCCCGTCCGAACCCACGCCCCTCCCGCCCGGCACACGCGTCGTCCAACCCACCCCCGACTTCAGCGCCCCCGCCCAAGTCGGCTCCAGCACAAACACCGCCGCCCAAGCCGTCCGCACCCGCCTCGCCCAACAACAAACGCAAACAGCCCCCACGCCCGCCTCCACCCTAACCCCAGCAGTTCCCCCCGCCGTTTCCCCTGCAGTTTCCCCCGCCCTCGACGTTTCCCTCGAAGTCTTCAGCCGCCCCAACGCTCTCGGCATCCTTGCCGGCGGCGGCATCCTCTACGCCGCGCCCGGCGGCGCAGCCCGCGCCAACCTCCAGGTCGGCGCAACCCTCACCATCACCGGCCGCTCCGCCGACAGCGCCTGGTTCGCCGCCTACCTCGCCGACGGCACCGCCGGCTGGGTACCCGCCGCCCAGGTCCGCGTCTTCGGCGACACCGCCGAGCTCGAAACCGTCCAGGAATCCCTTGGCCCTGCCGTCGTCGCTACCCTCATCGCCCAGGCCAGCCAGCCCCAGGCCCCTATAACCATCGCCACCGCCACCCCCGCCACCGCATCCGCAACCGACCCAGACCAAACCGACCCCGCCCCCACCGCCGCCCCCCGGATAACCGGCCCCGCCGTCACCGTCATCGTCGAAGGCGCCAACCTCCGCGCCGGCCCCGGCACCGACTACCCCGTCGTCAGTGTCCTCTACCAGGACGACACCGCCCCCCTCCTTGGCCGCAACCAAACCGCCGACTGGCTCCAGCTCCGGCTCCCCCAAACCACCGGCTGGATCTTCGCCACCCTCGTCCAAACCACAGTCCCCATCGACGACCTCCCCCAAATCGACCCACCCCCCAACTAACTCCTACACCCTGCCGTTCCCCTGCAGTTCTTCGTGCCCCTTCGCGTTCCTTCGCGGATCATCTGCAGTTCGCCGTTCTCCGCGCCCTCCGCAGATCAAAAGCAGTTGCCGTTCTCCGTGTTCCTCCGTGTCCTCCGTGGACAAAAAGCAGTTGCCCTTCTCCGCGCCCCTCCGCGTCCTCCGCGGACCAAAAGCAGTTGCCGTTCTCCGCTCCCCTCCGCGTCCTCCGCGGACAAAAAGCAGTTGCCGTTCTCCGTGTTCCTCCGTGTCCTCCGTGGACAAAAAGCAGTTGCCGTTCTCCGCGCCCCGCCGCGCCCTCCGCGGACAAAGGCTCTTCCTTCCACGACGCAGCTGTTCACTAAGAACTGACCTCCGCTCCCCGCCCTTCCCCTAGCCCCCAGCCCCTATCCATGCTACAATCCCCATACAGCGCCGCACCGCCCGCCGCCCTCCGTATTCCAATAGGAGCCAACATGCAGTCCATCAAGACCCCGTCAGGCGTGCCCCCAGACCGGGCAGCCCCGGACCAGGCTTACGCCTTCGCCCCCGACCATGGCCGCCGCGTCACCAAGGAAGAGTACTGGGCCAGGTGGTACGAAAACCCCTACCCCAACCTCGACGTCAGCTACGAATGGAACAACGGCATCCTGGAGGCCAAACCCTTGCCCAACTACCCCCAAATCATGCTGTATCGCTGGTTTAGCCATCTCCTTGGCCACTTTCTTGAAGTCAATCCCATCGCCAAAGTGATCGATCTGGAGACCGGCGTCAGCATGACGGTCTTGGATGCGGCTGAGCCGTCAGGGAAATGGGAGGTCGTCTACAAACCGGACCTTGGCGTCGTCCTGAACGACAACCCTGCCTCGTGGGGCGCGATTGAACAACGCGCCTATGAAGGAATATGTGACCTGATCGTGGAAGCGGTTTCGGATTCGACGCAGGCGGAGGTGCGGCGGGACACCGAGGAGAAGAGAAGCGGCTACGCCCGCGCCGGCGTGAAGGAATACTTCATTCTCGACCCCAGCGATCGACACATGCATTTTCTTCATCTGACAAGCGATGGTCGCTACATCGAGATCCAGCCTGACGCAGCAGGCGTAATCCATTCGCGCGTACTGCCCGGCTTCCGCTTCCGCCGCGCCGACCTGCTCAAAAAGCCGGATCAGACAGATCTGTCACTGGACGCAATCTACGCCAACTATGTCATACCCGGCCACCGGGATTCTGTTCAGAGGGCCGAAGCTGAGGCCGAGGCACGCCGCCAGGCCGAGCAACGGACCCAGCAGGCCGAGCAAAGAGCGACCGCCGAAACCACAGCCCGCCGCCAGGCCGAGGAACGGAATCGAGCCCTGCAAGCCGAGATCGCCCGCCTCCGCCGGCAACGCCCCTGATCCCCAACAGGCCCCCAAGCCCGATATACCCACGCAGCCGCGCCCCCGCCCTTCCCCCTGCCCTTCCCGTTCCGAACGCAAAGCCGGCCTGCGAGCACAATAGATCACAGTTACCGACGGCCAGTAGAACCGTCCGCTACCGGGTACGAAAAACTGAGCTCTCACGTGGGGCAGTTTTCTCGGAAGCTGTCGAGGAGAACCGGTCTGCGACTATGGGGAATGAACGACGAGCCGGCAACTAGGATTCAAGCAAGTCTCGAAGAGAGATGACTGGCGTGACCCGATTGTGAATTGTCAAACCCTTGTACTTTCCATCAAAGCGCACATCGTCGGCTTCTCCCAGGTAAACAGGAGACTTGACGTGATCTCTGGAAGGCTTTTCACCTATCTGCCAGTACTTTATACTGAACTCTGACCTGCTCAAGTCTGAGCAGCTGTCAGTGTTAAAAACAGACAGAAGATAATCAAACAATGGCTGTGACCAGCGCAACTGCGCATAGCCGTTCACTTCATGTTTAGGATCGTTTTCTTCAGGAAGTGTCTGCTTAAGTTCAACAAAAATCGCAAAATAACTACCATCTGTTTTTCCTACAATCAAGTAGTCACAGCGTTTCATCCAGTTCTTTGGCTTGTTCCCATAAAACAACTCCCATTTCTTGGCATCTTCAGGACTGATAATTACAATTGATTCTGGAATCTCCTCGATCCTTAGAGTCATGTCAACATTCGAGTTCTTCTCAAACAGTTCAACCGTGTCACCCTCTCTCTTGCACGCCGGCAGCCTTTTATCCGTGCGCACATGACCGTCAACCCACGAAACAAACTCCACCTCATCCATCCCCTTTTTCCCTCTCTATTCGTGTAAACAGCTCCCGTGCCCTCCTGTTGATGTCATCAATCGTCTGGTCGAAGACCGGCATCTGAATGCCGTACTCGTCCACCCTGTTGGGTACCAGCGTGCCCCCCTCCGCCGTGTAAGCCCGGATCTGGCCTGGTGACAGTGCATCGACCTCCCGATAACCCAGTCTTTCCATCGTCTCCTCCTTCCGCGCAAAGCCGCTGCTAAGCATAATCAGATTGTTCACCTCCTTCACGATATAATCGCTGTGCGTGGTTATCAAGACCTGATTGCCGGAATACACCAGTTCTGCCAGCAACCGCGCGAGTTTGATCTGGTTTGTCGTGTCAAGATGACTTTCCGGCTCATCGATGATGATAAAGCGGCTTATATCCACATCATAAATGTACTTCAAAAAGAAGTGCAGTCCCGACAACTCCCATGCTGACGAAGATGCGAGATGCAAAGGAATGTCAAATCCGGCTCCTTTGCCTGGGCTTGATGTCAGGCGCACCGAGTCGTCTACAATTTTGAAGCGGCCGCGCAACATCTCTTCTATGGGTCCGGCATAATCTTCCGATGTGTCGTTTCTATAATACTCTGCTAAGCGAGGGATTCTTCTGAAGAAATCTATGTTGTCATGTACAGGCAGAGGATAATTGCCTATGTCTTGTAACGGCTCCATGTCGAAAGGCAGGGCATCGTTCGATTCGCGCTCCTTGAATTTCATGGAACGAACGTACTGGCTGCTGACGTAATCCAATTCACTGATGAACAGCGGGATAGTATGGCGTGCAGAAGAAAAGATATACGGGTTCTGCACAAACATGAATGCGCCCCCCAAAAGGAACTGCAAATATGTACGCACGAACACCCGCTCCAACTCACCCGGCGAAAGAGGTCTGAGTCCCGTCGTTGTATCGTTAGCCAGGTTCACAACAACCTTCCCCCCATCGTGGTCCCAATTGATGGACCTCCCTCTCTGATCAAGATGTGCGCGAAACCCAAAGCCTCTCAGAATGGAATCGCTTCGGTAACTGACTCGCAACGACGCGCCTCGAAAGTACTCTGGCGACGCGTTAAAGGTGCGGGATATCCCGTTTTCCGAATACTCCTTTGCCATCTCCACCACCAAACGGTCGCGTTCATGTTCCCGCAACTCTGTGCTCATATCCCACATAACCTGGCCGTCGTCTCGCAACCTTCGTGTTGCCTCCTCAACTGGACCTGCCCCAATCTCTTTAAAATGATTCTCAACAAAACTGTTCCCCCAGCTGCCGGAAAACTGCCTGCCGAACCCATTCAGGAATCCATACAGCGCATAAACAATATTGGTCTTGCCCGTATTATTGAGGCCGGAAATGATCGTGAGATCGCCCAGCTCCAACTCTGCCTTCCTGATCGGCCCAAGATTCTCAAATGTGAATTTCATTCCTGCACCCCTTCCCTGCTCGATCAAAAGCGACAATGGATCTGCAGGTAAATAATAATCAATGAAATGGCAAAGTACCAATGGAAGAAGCGCAAGGCGCCCTCCGTGGACAAAAAAGCCGTTGCCATTCTCCGCGCCCCTCCGCGTCCTCCGCGGACAAAAAGCAGTTGCAGTTCTCCGCGTCCCTCCGCGTCCTCCGCGGACAAAAAAGCAGTTGCAGTTCTCCGCGTCCCTCCGTGTCCTCCGCGGACCAAAAAGCCGTTGCCCTTCTCCGCGCCCCTCCGTACCCTCCGTGGACAAAAAGCCGTTGCCCTTCTCCGCGCCCCTCCGTACCCTCCGCGGACCAAAAAGCTGTTGCCGTCCTCCGTGTTCCTCCGTGTCCTCCGCGGATCAAAAAGCTGTTGCCGTTCTCCGCGCCCCTCCGTGTCCTCCGTGGACAAAAAGCAGTTGCCGTCCTCCGCGTCCTCCGCGGATCAAAAAGCCGTTGCCGTTCTCCGTGTTCCTCCGTGTCCTCCGTGGACAAAAAGCCGTTGCCGTTCTCCGTGTTCCTCCGTGTCCTCCGTGGACAAAAAGCCGTTGCCGTTCTCCGTGTCCCTCCGTGTCCTCCGTGGACAAAAAGCCGTTGCCGTTCTCCGTGTTCCTCCGTGTCCTCCGTGGACAAAAAGCCGTTGCCCTTCTCCGCGCCCCTCCGTACCCTCCGCGGACCAAAAAGCAGTTGCAGTTCTCCGTGTTCCTCCGTGTCCTCCGTGGACAAAAAGCAGTTGCCCTTCTCCGTGTCCCTCCGTGCCCTCCGTAGACAAAAAAGGTGTAAGCCGTTCTCCGCGCCCTCCGCGGACAAAAAAGGTGTTGCCCTTCTCCGCGCCCTCGACAACGTCTTCTGCGAACGCCTATGGCGCAGCGTCAAATATGAGAACATCTATCTCAACCAGTATGACTCGGTGCATCAACTGCACACCGGCTTACGCGCCTACTTCGACTTTTACAACCATGGGTTGGGTAGGTGAAGGGACGAGTTGTCTGAATGGATACTTTTTCCCTAAACCCCCCGTCAAACCGGACGTGATAGTTTCCCATCATCCGGCTTTCTCAGTTTTGCCACGCTGAGTGAGTTCTTTCTTTCACTCAGGACGTTGAGTACTGTTTCAGTTGTTCGCATCTCGCGCCCCCTCATCGTACTCTCAGTCATAGCTTCACCTGTCTCCCTTCCCCCTGTAAGTGGCTTTCCCACTTCCCCTGGTCGGTCGTTACTCCGACGAGTACCATGGAGACTCCGTACCCCTATGGTTCGCACCACTTAGGGCATCCCATGTTCCGGTTCACAATCTCCGTAATAGCGACCCTTAGACTCCCTTTGGCGCATCCTTACCCTGCTTCGCTAGCAGGTTCTCCCCCGTTGTCAGGTTCCCACAGGCGTAGTATATTTCTGTGGGTGTGGTGGTGTCTGGATGTCTCTCAAATCCAGTCTTCTAGAGGGTTCGGGTGTCAGTCACGTTTCCCTTGGATGATGCTTTAATCCAGATGGACGCTAGGGTTCCTTTCATAGTCATAGGTCGCAGGTCTTGCCGGTCTGGTATTCTTGTGACTATCCTACTCTCCGGCTTTACTGCCATGCTATTGTCCCCTTACTCTTTCGAGAACTCCCCCTGTTGCCAGGGTTCGGGTAAGACAGTTGACCTTTAGGATATCCTGCTCCTAGGCTTGGTTTTTAGGCAAGTGATTGTGCCGTTCCACGGCGCACAAAGACCACATCAAAGTCTCAACTATCGCACGCCGGCGGAAGAGCACTTCGTGCTTTGTTCAGAGTCGGCCGCATTCGCCTAAATGCACCTTATTTTTCCCATTTCGTGGTCTAACGATTGGGGCTCACCATAATACCCTACGCGAAGCGCAGAATGAACGGAGGACAATAATGCTTACTCCAGAAGATAAGGCCGCTTGGGAATTTGCCTACTACATGGAAATGTACGTTGAGCCGTTCTTGGGGATCGTCTACCATACAATCGGTCCAGCCATAATGATCCTGCTCAACATCATATTGAACTTGGTGGGACATTTTTTCGGCGCAGGAATAACCCAGTAGAAACGCTTCCTGGCTAGACCATCTGAATCAAACTGCCCACTAGCCGGTTGCTGGTAGGTCTGCCGTGTTATTGAAAAAATATGGAAAAATGCAAAGATTAAAGAAATGGACCCTCTACGCAATGCTCGGAGTCTCTTTCACCCTTGCAATTGCTTTCGCTTGGCTTGTTGAATGGAAACCACATGCGCAACAGTTTGGATGGCACTCTCTATTCCTCTGGATTCCTCTGTCAATACTCGGACCTGTATTGATGCACATCGCTCTCCCACTCCTCATCCGAAGTTTAGACAGATGGACCTATCCCATCGTTCGACTATTGAACAAACTTGAAAGCCATGAATAGTGAAACACACCGTTTTTCTCACCATCCTGTTAACTCCACTGTCCGCCTGCGTGCCCATCCCGCCAGAACCACCTCTTGCACCACCACCATACGGTCGGTCTGCCGGCATTGACGAACAATTCCTGGGGAAACTATATACTTGTGTGGGGCTTATATACTCTGCTAGCCAAAGGGGGAGGTGAGCGCAATCCTTCCTTGATATCGAAAAGCTGATATCATGGACGACAAGCTACCTGCATTCTCTATCTGGAAGGTGAGGGGGCTGATATGTTTACCAGGAATTACCTGCGAAGGAATTATGTCATCTTTGGGTCAGTCTGGACAATCATTTCTATCGTCAGGGATCTGTACGTCCCCTGGGGCGGCGGCCTGGACTGGGAGACTTCAACTAATGTGCTAACCGGGTGGGTGGGTTGTACAATCGGGTTTGCGCTCATGGGCGGGTTCCGCAGATCGACGCCGGAGGCGGTATCCAGTCAACAAGATACCGATAGACAAAGAAACCTCAAAAAGATGGCTTCGATTGGTGGGGGGGTCTTGATGACAACTGCGATTGGCTTGGCTCTTTTCATGCCTCGCGGCCTAATCTGGCTCTCGCTACTTATGTGGCCAGCTATTGCCGTGGTCGCTGCACTCTTCTCTTGGTGGCTTATGTGGATGTGGAAGCGACTCGACAAGGACCGCCGCGCTGACTCCGGAATCTCTTTGAAGGAAGACGACAAAGCTACGTGAACTTTCGCCGACAAGAACCATCGCCATGGTGACGATAGCTCTCCATGCTGAGTGCTGCCGGCAGGATTGAACTTTCTATAAGTTGAATAGACTTAGGTGAGGTTTCTTGTAATGTCTATCCATGTCATCTCGTGATCTGTGTTTTTCACCTCCTACCCTCCTCTCTTGGCTACTGTAATCTGTAAGCCCCACTTGTGTGCCCAACAGGCGAGACGGTGTCATTTGCAGTACGTACAGTATGGTAGAATCAAGTCGTGATGGTTGTGTAATCAAGTGGGCCGAGTATGCCGCTTTGAATGCGATAATAGACGGCGGTTCCAGCGTGCTCCCTGACTTGCAAAGTTCAACCGTATCCATTTTCTCTTCGAAATCCGGTGAAGGTCCAACAAATTAGGAGGATTACTATGCTTAGGCTCGTTCTGATTGTAGGACTCGTATTGCTCACCGCAGCTTGCGTACCGATACCGCCGCTGGAAACACAGGCGGCCCTGGAACCGGAAACCATGGAGCAATCCGCTGATTGCTTCTACAATGAAATCTTGCACATAAGTCCTGGTGACAGCACAAATGACGGACCGACCGCAGGTTTGCCGGACTTCCTTGATTTTCACAGGATAGAAACTATTCTGGATGGTGAAAACGTTAAGGTAGTGTTCTATCTGGAGGGTATCCCGGAAGGTTTCACGGAAAGCCCCCCGGCAGAAAAGACCAGTCTCGAATCCTCGGACGATTACTTCTGGATCGTCTTGATCGACGTGGAAGGTACGATTGAAGATGCAGGCGATATCCAGCAGTTTGAATACATGCTCAGTGGCTCAATCTCCTTGAAGCGATTCAGAACGGGATCTCCGCCTGAATTTATGAGCTTTGAAGAGCTATTGAACATCATCCTGTTCAGATTCGTTCATGACAAAGGGGAGGTCGGTGATGAAAGTCTGCACGAGACAGGAAAAGCGAAGTTCGAACTCTCTCACGAATCCAACTCCCTCGCCTTGAGTGGTGAAGTTCCGGGTATAACAACCGATTCAAAACTCCAAATCTATACCGTCAATGTTCTTGATCTTGGCGAGGAAACAGGGCACGACTATGTTTCCTGCTAGGGTAATGGTGTAATCTATGTTTTTCTTCCGCGTGACGAGCATCGTCCACGCAGACCGAAAGAATAGCCAGGCATGTCTGAACCCGGCTGCTCCATAGCATGGGCCAGGCTGCACAACCCTAACCCATGAACCTGAGAACAAACGCACGTCCTCGCCTCTGGGCGAGAGCGAATTTCGCTTGGTCACTCAAGCATATAGGACCCATTCCTGCGTACGCCCTTCAATGGCTGGCCCAGGATGACCGCTCATCTGCGCCGGCCGGGCTACGCCGTCAATAGCAAACGGGTCAGACGCCTGATGCGTCTGATGGGCATTCAAGCGATCTGGCCCGGGAGAAGCAGCAGTTCTCCAGGCCAGGGACACAAGCGCTATCCCTACCTGTTGCGCAATCTGCCGATTACGCATGTCCACCAGGTCTGGAGCGCAGACATCACCTATGTGCCGCTCCTGCGCGGCTTCATGTATCTGGTCGCTGTCATCGAATGGCACAGCCGCTATGTACTCGCCTGGCAGCTTTCCAATACCTGGACGGCATCTTCTGTCCTGATGCTCTGCGCCAGGCGCTCAGTAAGGGTAGGCCCGCGATCTTCAACACCGACCAGGGCGCACAATTCACGGCCGATGCCTTCACCGCCTGCCTGCTCACAGCCAGCATTCAGGTCCGCATGGATGGCCGCGCCCTCGACAACGACTTCTGCGAACACCTGTGGCGCAGCCTCAAGTATGAGAAAACCTGTCTCGACCAGTATGACACCGTGACTCAGCTGCACACCGGCTTACCCGCATATTTCGACTTCTACAACCGTGGCGAGAACGCATCAAAGTCCCGACTATCGCATGCCGGCGGAAGATCACTTCGTGCTCTGATGGCGGCAGACCGCATCCGTCCGGATGTACCTTATTCTTCCCGTTTCGTGGTCTGGGTCTCGTTGACAACTGGCGCAGGCCTCCTGGGGGCTGACAAATGCAAGCCCTCATCTACCTTGCGCGACAGAAAAAGTGACTTCCCGAACCGTCCGCGAACCAGAAAGACGTTTTACGCGATCCTTCGCGCCTCTTCGCGGATCAAGAGAAGCAGTTGAGCCGTTCTCCGTGACCCTCCGTGGATCAAAAGCAGTTAGATGTACTGAGTGCCCCTTCGTGGATAGAACAGGTCTTGCCGTGGATATCCCCGTTCAGGCAAACGTCAACGAGCCCTGGTCATTGGGGCCAACCATAGCCATTTGCGTTTCCTTGACGTTTGATTGGTTCTGTCACTTTCGCGACAAAAGTCGGTTGTCAACGAGACATACCTGGAGATAGGAAAATAACAATGAAATCGTCAAAAGGCTGGACTATCTGCACTGTGATTGTGCTGACAGTCATCGGTGTTTTTTCAATGTTCTATCCTGATTGGCCTTCTATAATCAATGACTCTGGATGGTATTCCCTGGCCTACTTGATACCTCTATCCGTACTGGCTTTGTGGGGAGGAATTATTGTGTTTCCGATCATGTATGATGCAATCAACAGATGGGTTGTGCCTCCTCTGATTCGTCTACTAAATCGTGGGGACTATAATTCGACCAGAAAGAATCAGTAGGAGGATGAGAATGCCGCGAAACCAGAGGGTTCAATTTGCTCTGAGTACAGTCCTGGGTTTAACGATTGGCACTGTCATTGCAGGCCTTCTTGACTGGATTCCTCTGTCGGTGGCCGCTATCTCGATTCCAATTGCCGCTGTATTCGCAGTCGCCATGACATCAAGACTTTTCAAAATGAACGCCCATGTACTTTCTGTGGGCTTCTGGCTGGCGACTGGGATGATTCTCGTCCCTCTGGTCGCAAGGCTGCTCAACTTGGGACAATATCTGGGTTGGATTGCTCTTGTGTGGCTAACTGCTTCAGTCGTCGTAGGCACAATGTGGCCTCTTCCCAATGCCAGGAAGCAAGCCGGCAAAAACTGAATCACGTCATTTATTATCAATCTTTTGCAGCATCTTCTTTATTACCTTTGCCGTAACGACTCAGCCACAACTGATTTGCGAACTGAATGAGGCGAGCGCAGGTTTTCCTCACGCCTCACGCCTCTTCACTCTCTCCTCGTCTTTGGGCGGTCGGGCCTTCGGCCCTCCCTTGTGCAGGGGCTGCGCCCCCGCAACGCCCCCCTCCAAAAACATGCCCCGTTCACCGTACGCCGTAATTCCAGCGGTGCGTCCCGTCCAAGCTGGCGGTGGCCAACGCGTACACGATGAGATAGCCCGATTGGCAGCGGGGCTGAAGGTCTGGTCCACACAGGCTCTGTATATGGCTTAGTAGTTAACCTGAATTCGGAGTAAGTGAGCACCTTACCAAGCTGGTAGAATAGTAGTTCTCCAACCAAAATTCTCCAGCATAGAAAGGTGCTCAGTGATGAGTATACGCAAACTGTTCTGTCATGTCGATGATTTCTGTCAGTGGATGACGAGATGGGAGAATGCCAAGCTGTTGGGCATGACTCGCAAGCGAGGGCCGGCGCCTCGTATGCGTAAGAGTGAAGTGATGACGATTCTGATTCATTTTCACCAGTCGCATTATCGCGATTTCAAAGCCTACTATAGGCAACAGGTATGTAAGCATATGCGCAGTGAATTTCCAGCGCTGGTCAGTTACACGCGCTTTGTGGAGTTAATGCCATCAACCCTGCCCGCCATGTCTCTCTATCTGCGAGTGCGCTTTGGCCAGAGGACAGGGGTGGCATTCATCAGTTCAACCACCTTGTCCGTCTGTCACAACAAGCGCATCGGCTATGGTGAGCCCCAATCGTTAGACCACGAAATGGGAAAAATAAATTGTCAATGACCAGGGTGAATTGCTGGCAGTTCAACGCACGCCTGGCAACACCGATGACCGCAAACCGGTCCCACAGATGACCAGAACACTATGGGGAAAGCTGGTCGGCGACCGCGGCTATCTCTCCCAAACGCTCTTTGAAGAACTGTTCGCACGGGGACTGCAATTGTTCACGCCCCTGCGCAAAAACATGCAGAATCAACTCGTCGTTCTCGAAGACAAGCTCCTCACGCGTAAGCGCTTCGTCATTGAGACCATCGTTGACCAACGCAAAAATATCTCGCAGATTGAACACACCCGTCATCGCAGCACAACCAACTTTATCGTCAATCTCATCGCCGGTCTGATTGCCTACACTTGGCAAGCCAAGAAGCCTTCTCTCCATCTCTCTGACAAAGATATGGCTCTCTTACCGGCCCGTATCTAACTCCGAATTCAGGTTAAGAACCAAAAACCGGCTACCAAACACCGCCGTCAACCCTCCCCTCATATACCTCTCCCGTCTCCCCTTTTGCCATGCGGTAGCCGACGCTGCGCTCGGTGAAGATGTAACGCGGGCTGCCGGCCTCCTCGCCCAGCTTGCGCCGCAGCCTCCTCACTACGGTGCGAACGGTCCCCTTTTCGACATAACCTTTCCACACCCTTCGCACCAACTGTCCGTGGGACACAACCCGGCCTGCACTGACCGACAGCGTCTGCAGCAGCCTGTATTCGATTCCCGTCAGATGCAGCGGACGCCCGCCAACGGTAACGTGCCGCGCGGCGTAGTCGATGATCAGGTCGCCCTGCACGTAGGGTTGCCTCATGCCCGCCCCGTAGAGCTCATCCTGCCTGCGCAGGGCCGCGCGCACGCGGGCCACCAGCTCCGTGGGCGAGAAGGGCTTTTTAATGTAGTCGGCGGCCCCCGCCTCAAGGGCGCGCTCGAACTCATGGTCTCGCCCGTAGGCGGATAGAAAGATCACCGGCACTCTGGCGATGTCGAAAAGCTCCTCCATCAGGGCGATTCCGTCGGTGCCGGTGCCGGGCAGCAACAGGTCGAGCAGGACCAGGCTGGGCTGGTTCTCTGCCATGAGACGGCGCGCCTCCGCCGGGCCGGTCGCCGCGACCGGGTCGTAGCCGGCCTTGGAGAGGGCACGCTGCACGTACTGCAACGTCGACGGGTCGTCGTCGACCGCGAGGATGCGCTCCCTGGCGTCATCCCGCCGCGCCCGGGTTGGGGATGATGGGCGCTCGCTCTGGCTCTCTTCCACCGCCGGCAGCGTGAAGGTGAAGCACGCGCCCATGTCCAACCCTTTGCTCTCCGCCCAGATGCGTCCGCCGTGCGCCTCCACGATTCCCCTGCAGATGAGAAGCCCTAGACCGGTATCGTCTCCCTGTTCGCCGCTCTCGCGGCGGGTGGATCTCCCGAACAGGCGCGGCAGCTGCTCGGGCGGAATGCCCCGCCCCTCGTCGGCCACCGCCACCTCGACCTCGGCCCCCTGCCGCGCCGCGGAGACGCGGATGACCGACGATTGCGGCGAGTTCCGGGCCGCGTTCGACAGCAGGTTGCCGACGACCTGGACGATGCGCTGCCGGTCCGCCATCACCAGCGGCAGGTCCAGCCCCAGGTCGATCTCCAGGCTGCTCCTTCCCCCTCCACTGAGAAAGGTGCTCCTGGCCCTGTCCAGCAGCCCGGACACCTCGGCCGGTTCGGGATTGATCGACAGGGTGCCGCTCTTGATGCGCGCCTCGTCGAGCAGATGGCCGATCAGCTCCTGCATGTTGTAGGCCTGTTCGACGATCCTGCGGAGGAACTGTCTCCGCACGGCCGAGTCCATCTCCTGCTTGGCATTCAGCACAATCGTGGCCGAGCCGAGGACGGAAGACAGCGGCGCGTTCAGTTCGTGGCTGACCATGCCCAGAAACTCGGCGCGCATCCGCTCCTGCTCCTGCAGCGGGGTCATGTCCTGCAGCGTGACGACATAGGACTCCACCTCGCCCCCCTCGCCGGCGATGGGCGAGGCATTTATCAGGACCATGATGCTGCGGCCGTCCGGAACCGACAGTACGATCTCTTCGACCCGGACCGTCTCGTTGGCCTGCAGCGCCTGGACCACCGAAATCTCGGCAAGCGAGAAGGCACGGCCGTTGCCGCGCCGGACGGTCATCACCTCCATCATCTGCGCCAGCGCCTGCTCCAGTGTCTGCTCCGGCGCCCGCTCCGGCTCCCTCAGCGTCTCCACCATCCTTCTCGCCTCCCGGTTGAGGGAGATTAGATCGCCCGTGCCTGCGTCGAGCTCCACCACCCCGACCGGCGTGGTGTCGTGCAACGTCTCCAGCCGGGCCCGCGCCCGCCGCTCCTCCCGGTGCCGCCTGGCGTTGGCGATCACCAGCGCGGCCTGGGACGCGAACAGCGACAGCGTCTCTTCGTCCTCCTGGCTGAACGTCTCGCCGGCCTCGCTCTTCACCACGTAGATGCTGCCCAATCTGTCGCCCTGGCGCCGGATATGCACCATCAGGAAGGCCCTGGCCGGCACCTTGGGCCGGAACCCGGCAAGACCCAGGCTGCGGGCGTAGTCGGAGAGGTCCTCGACCCGCAGCGGGCCCGGCAGGCCGTTCAGGTATTCGAAGATTTCCAGTCCTCCGGGAAGCTCCTGCACGCCGAGGAACTCCTCCGGCGTCAAATTCGAGGCCAGCAGCTCCTCCACCTGTCCTTTTTCATCGACGATGGTCATCACACCGTAGCGGGCGCCGATCAGAGAACGCGCGTTGTCGAGCGCGCCCTGCAGCACCGTCTCCATCTCGAGGCTCTCGTTAATGCGCAGGCTGGCCTCGCTCAGCCGCGTCAGGCGGTCGCGCAGCGCGGCCGCCTCCTTCTCCCATTGCAGATCGCCTACCCTCTCCATCTTCTCCCCTCCCACTCAATAGAACCGGCCCGACCCTGCCCGGCCGTAAGCAAAAAACCAGTACTGCGCGTCCCTCCACGGACAAAAAGGTGTTCTCCGCGCCTCTCAGCGGACAAAAAAGCAGTTCTGCGCGTACTCGGCAGTTCACTAAGAACTAACTACCAGGGTTCGTTGACGTTTTCCTGAACCAGGAGATCCACGGAGAACCACAGCGAACGGCTTAACTGCTTCTCTTGATCCGCGAAGAGGCGCGAAGAACATCTTTCCGGTTCGCGGACGGTTAGGGAAGTCACTTTTTCTGTCGCGCAAGGTAGCTGAGGGCTTGCATTTGTCAACTCTTAAGAGGCCTTCGCCAATTGTCAACGAGCCCTAAAAGCTGCGGTTCGGCGGTTCCGCCCTGCCGCCAACCCGAACTGCAGTGAATCCCCTCAATCCCATAAAACTGCAGTTGTCTGAACTGCGGTTCCCCTCCCGATTATAACGCCTGCGGCATATTGACGCGAAATTGATACGAAAACAGGCCTTTTGTCACTGAAATGGCGCGCAAAGTCTGCTGAACTTGGTTAACGAATTTTGTTCCAGTTGAAGCCGCCGTGCTTGCGTGCTTGTGGAGCAACCCGCAACAGGAACAGGTTCCGGAATCCGGTGGGGTGGTTGACCTACGGGGGTTCTCTGCTCCTCCCGTCCACTTTGTGGGCTGGGGACTCGTTCGTAAACCGTCGCCCATACACCTCAGCTTGTGGTCCGGTTTTGGGGGGCAGGTCACACGTCGCGGTCCTGGTGGAGGAGATAGAAAATGGCCGGAGGAAAGACATAGGAGAGGAGGATCAAAATGAAGAAGTAGGCACGTAATACCGACGGTTTCAGGCATTCAATGGGACGGTTGCCGCAGTGTTCGTTGAGGAGGCGGGCGCCTCGGTCCTCCATTGTTGAGTGTACTTGCCAGTAACTCACAATTCAAAGGACTAACCTCATGTTTACGTTTTACCGCACCACAAAGACCTTTACGGTTGCAATGCTGATTGCGTTGTTGTTGGCGTTGCAGGGTCCGACAATGCCCGCCCTGGCCCAGGCTTCGCCGGCGCTGACCGCGCCCACGCTGACCGCGCCCACGCTGACCGCACAACCCGGCAGCGAGGCGACCACCATCGAACTGCGTTGGGACGCCGTGCTCGGCGCGGTGCGCTACGAGCTTTCGACCTGGTGGGCCAGCGACCCCGGCTGGCAATCGATAGGTGGAAACAACCTGACCGGCACTTCGTTCACGCACACGGACGTAACCGCCGGCACCACGTACTACTACTCCATCCGCGCGGTCAATGCGGCCGGCGACACGAGCGACTGGCAACAGGAGCGCGCCTCGGCGACCGTGCCAACCGCGTCCGCGCCGACAACGCCGGAACTGACCGCCGATGCAGTCGAAGGCGCGGTCGAACTGCGTTGGAATGCCGTGCCCGGCGCGGTGCGCTACGAACTGTGGACCTGGTGGGATGCGGAGACCGGCTGGCAACAGATCGGGGGCGACAGCCTGACCGGCACATCGTTCATGCACACGGACGTTGCCGCCGAGACCACTTACTACTACACCATCCGCGCGGTCAACGCGGCCGGCGACACGAGCGACTGGCTGCAGGAGTACGCCTCGGCGACGCCAACCGCGTCCGGGACCACGACGCCAACATCGACTCCAACTTCGGTTACACCCTCGCAGCCGACACTGACACCGACGGCAACGCCAACCGCGACAGAGACGCCGGGAGGGCCGGCATCAACAGACCGCGCCGTTCTGGTGGCGCTCTACAACGCCACCGGCGGCGCCAGCTGGACCAACAACGCCAACTGGCTGAGCGACAAGCCGCTCGGCGACTGGCACGGCGTCACCACCGACGCGAATGGACGGGTTACTGCGCTGGTCCTCTTTGACAACGGATTGAGCGGTGTGATTCCGCCCGAACTGGGCAACCTTACTCACCTGACAGAACTGTCTCTGGCGGGCAATCAAGAGAGCGGGTTGAGCGGGTCGATCCCGCCGGAACTGGGAAACCTCGCCAACCTGGAAAATCTGCGCCTCGGCTGGAATGAGCTAAGCGGGTCGATCCCGTCCGAACTGGGCAACCTCGCCAACCTGACATACCTGCACCTCGGTGGCAACGATTTGAGCGGTACGATCCCGCCGGAACTGGGAAACCTCGCCAACCTGGAAAGCCTGGTCCTGTGGGGGTATGCCACATTTGGCGGCAACGGGTTGAGCGGGTCGATCCCGCCGGAACTGGGAAACCTCTCAAACCTGACACAACTCCAGCTCCACAACAACGAGTTGAGCGGGTCGATCCCGCCGGAACTGGGAAACCTCTCAAACCTGACATACCTGCACCTCGCAGGCAACCTGTTGAGCGGGTGCATTCCGGCAGGGCTGTGGGATGTAGAAGAGAATGACCTCGCGACCCTTGATCTGCCCAACTGCGGTCAGACCTCCCCGCCGACCACGCCGGCGCTGACCGCCGCGGCGGCCGCGAACGCGGTCGAACTGCGCTGGAATGCCGTGCCCGGCGCGGTGCGCTACGAATTGTGGACCTGGTGGGATGCGGAGACCGGCTGGCAACAGATCGGGGGCGACAACCTGACCGGCACATCGTTCACGCACACGGACGTTACCGCCGGCACCACCTACTACTACGCCATCCGCGCCGTCAACGCGGCCGGCGAAACGAGCGACTGGCTGCAGGAGTACGCCTCGGCGACGCCAACCGCGTCCGGAACACCAACACCGACCGCGACGCCAACCGCGACAGAGACGCCGGGAGGGCCGGCATCAACAGACCGCGCCGTTCTGGTGGCGCTTTACAACGCCACCGGCGGCGCCAGCTGGACCAACAACGCCAACTGGCTGAGCGACAAGCCGCTCGGCGACTGGCACGGCGTCACCACCGACGCGAATGGACGGGTTACTGTGCTGGTCCTCGCAGGTAACGGGTTGAGCGGTGTGATTCCGCCCGAACTGGGCAACCTCGCCAACCTGACAGACCTGTACCTGTGGGGAAATCAATTGAACGGGTCGATTCCACCTGAGTTGGGCCAACTGTCGAACCTGGAATGGTTGCACCTGAACCACAACGAGTTGACCGGTACGATCCCGTCCGAACTGGGCAACCTCGCCAACCTGACAGAGCTGTACCTCAGTAGCAACGGGTTAAGCGGACCGATCCCGCCCGAACTGGGCAACCTCGCCAACCTGACAGACCTGTACCTGTGGGGAAATCAATTGAACGGGTCGATTCCACCTGAGTTGGGCCAACTGTCGAACCTGGAATGGTTGCACCTGAACCACAACGAGTTGACCGGTACGATCCCGTCCGAACTCGGCAACCTCGCCAACCTGACAGAGCTGTACCTGTGGGGCAATCAGTTGAGCGGGTCGATCCCGTCCTCGCTGGGCAACCTCGCCAACCTGACAGACCTGGACCTCCAGACCAACCAGCTGATCGGGTTGATACCGTCCGAACTGGGCAACCTCGCCAACCTGACATACCTGCGGCTCAGACACAACAATTTGACCGGTACGATACCGTCCGCGCTCGGCAACCTCGCCAATCTGACAAGCCTGAGCCTCAATGGCAATCAATTGAACGGGTCGATCCCGTCACAACTGGGCAACCTCGCCAACCTGACATTCCTGCACCTCGGTGCCAACGAGTTGATCGGGTTGATACCGTCCGAACTCGGCAACCTCGCCAACCTGGAGAGGCTGTACCTGTGGGGAAATCAATTGAGCGGTGCGATTCCGCCTGAGTTGGATAACCTGGTGCCCCCGACCGGCAAACTGGAAAGTGTTCAGATCGCCACCGGCAACCCCGGACTGTGCGGCCCGATTCCCCCGGCCTTACACGCCTTTGCCCCATCAGAGGAGTGGGCGACAAACGATCTCGATAGCCAGCAATTCCCGACCGGAAGCATCCCTTGCCCTGACCCGGCCGGCATCGCAGCGGACCGCGCCATTCTGGTGGCGCTTTACAACGCCACCGGCGGCGCCAGCTGGACCAACAACGCCAACTGGCTGAGCGACAAGCCGCTCGGCGACTGGCACGGCGTCACCACCGACGCGAATGGACGGGTTACTGCGCTGGTCCTCGCAGGTAACGGGTTGAGCGGGTCGATCCCGCCCGAACTGGGCAACCTCGCAATCCTGACACGGTTGAACCTGGGCGGGTTCTGGGACAGCGAGACGCAACGCTGGGTCGTCACCGAGTTGAGCGGTCCGATACCGGTCGAACTGGGCAACCTCGCCAATCTGACAGAGCTGAACCTCGCTGCCACCGAGTTGAGCGGTCCGATACCGGTCGAACTGGGCAACCTCGCCAATCTGACAGAGCTGAACCTCGGATCCACCGAGTTGAGCGGGTCGATACCGGTCGAACTGGGCAACCTTACTAACCTGACAACCCTGATCATCCACAGAAACGAGTTGAGCGGGTCGATACCGGTCGAACTGGGCAACCTCACCAACCTGACAACCCTGATCCTCGGATCCACCGAGTTGAGCGGGTCGATACCGGTCGAACTGGGCAACCTCACCAACCTGACATATCTGAACCTGTGGGGCAATCAATTGAGCGGGTCGATTCCGTCCGAACTGGGCAACCTCTCAAACCTGGAGAGGCTGTACCTCGATAACAACCAGTTGAGCGGTGCGATACCGTCCGAACTGGGCAACCTCTCAAACCTGCAATCCCTGAGCCTCAGCAGCAACGAGTTAAGCGGTACGATACCGTCCGAACTGGGCAACCTCTCAAACCTGCAATCCCTGAGCCTCAGCAGCAACGAGTTAAGCGGTACGATACCGTCCGCACTGGGCAACCTCACTAACCTAGATCGCCTGAGCCTCTACAGAAACGAGTTGAGCGGGGCGATTCCGTCCGAACTGGGCAACCTCGCCAACCTGACATTCCTGCACCTCGGTGCCAACGAGTTGAGCGGGTCGATCCCGTCCGAACTGGGCAACCTCGCCAACCTGAGAGAGCTATGGCTCGCTGGCAACCAGTTGCGGGGATGCATGCCGACAGGACTGCGGAGTGTAGAAAAAAATGACCTCTTTGTCTTTAATATGCCCAACTGCGGTCTGGCCGATTGCGGTCAGACATCCACGCTGGCCGCGCCGACACTGACAGCTACTCCCGGCAACGGACAAATCACGCTCACGTGGCCGGCGGTGGCCGGCACGGCGCGCTATGTGGTTTTGGTGAAACGGGAACCGGACGGCGACTGGCACCGCCTTGACGCCGGCGACTTGACTGGCACAACGCACACGCACACCGACGTTACGCCCGGCATGACCTACTACTACCAGATGTGCGCCGTCGACACCGCCGGCAGGGCGGGACCGTGGTCGAATCAGGCGCTTGCGATCATAGTTACGGAAGAGTTGTCCGATCTCGGACTTGATCCGTACTATCGGAAATACCGGAACGCTGGTGGAGTGCCGGTGGTTGGCCCTATTGATGTGAGTAATGCAGACCTGGATCACGCGCGGGATATCATCACCAGGATGCTATCCAACCGGTCCGACTTGCTTGAATTGATGGCCGCCAACGGTTTTCGGGTCGCCATATATAAGTGGGACGGGGGGTACAGAGGCGTCGCCAACGTGCCGGAATATAGAGACATGCATCCGGACGAAAACGGATCCTATCCCGTAGGAATTGGCGGGACGCTCACCGTTGCGCCGTCAACGCACCCATTGTGCAATGGTATTTTTATCCATGAGGTTGGTCACATGGTGCATTCCGCGCTTGGACTGCAACCCGGCGGTCAGGCGTTCAATTCACGGCTTCAGGCCCTATACCAAGCTGCGAGAAACGCAGGTCTGTGGGCAGGGGAGTACGCGGAAACGAATGTCCACGAATACTGGGCTGAAGCGGTCGAGGATTGGTTTGGCAGCGTTTATGCGACCCGGCCGCTCGCAGAGCGTGATCCCGAGATCGCCAAGTTGATTGAGGAGGTGTTCGGTGCTGTAACGCCACCCGCGGTCTGCAGGTGATCTCCGGCGCTTCGGAGGCGTCCGACGGCGTTGCGCCGGTCAGGGCAACAAGCGGCCATGCGCTAGAGCGCCGAGTTGGTGGGCCTGTGCTGGATATGGGACCGCTACATTCAGCCGGCGCGCGCGTGATGAATCGTTTTGCAGTTGTCTTCCTTGGCGCCGCTTTGCTTCTGGTTCTGGCCGGCGCGCTGCCGGCGGCAACGTCAAGAGCGGACCGTGGCTCGCGGCGGCGGTGGACCGGTTGATGCACCTGCACCAGCCGGGTCCGCCTGTCGAACTTGACAGCTTCATGCACGGCGACACGGGCAAGCCGGTTTCCATCGTGTACTCGCCGGGCGAAAAGGTGATGCGTATCAGCACCTTTTACGCCGACGTTCCCCCGCACGATTTCAACAAGCCCTATGTGTTTACGGTGGACGGCGAAAACAAGATTGTACATGAGCAGTGGTAAGAGGCGGAATGGGAAGGGCATGAGCATGCAAACGGAAGGAGATAATCACTGGCAATCAAGAGGACTGGCGAGGCAGTGCATTGCTGCCTGGCCAGTCTTGTCTAATCAAGCAGGTAATTTCCAAAGATTGGGGCTCACCATAGTGGAGCGAATGAACCGAATGCAGATTGAGCACTGGGCAAAACCTTTGTATCGACTGCCCGAGAACATTTGGATCTTCCTCTTTACTGCTTCTCTTGATCCGCGAAGAAGCGCGAAGGGGCGCGAAGAACATCTTTCCGGTTCGCGGACGGTTAGGGAAGTCACTTTTTCTGTCGCGTAAGGTAGCTAAGGGCTTGCATTTGTCAACTCTTAAGAGGCCTTCGCCAATTGTCAACGAGCCCTAAGAACTGCAGTTCCCCTTCCGATGATAACGCCTGCGGCAAATTGACGCGAAATTGATACGAAAACAGGCCTTTTGTCACTGAAATGGCGCGCAAAGTCTGCTAAATTGGTTGACGAATGTAGATCCCAGCTGAAGCCGCCGTGCTTTTGGAGCAACCCCCAACCGGAACAGATTCCGGAATCCGGTGGGGTGGTTGACCTACAGGGTTTTCCGATCCTCCTGTCCACTTTGTGGGCAGGGGACTCGCTCGTAAACCGTCGCGCATACACCTCAGCTTGTGGTCCCGTTTTTGGGGGTCAGGCTCATCAAGTAGATCAAGTAGTGAAAGGAGGGCGAAAATAAACCGTTACCGTGAAAGGAGCTTCACTATGCGTACATTCCGATTGATCGTTCCTGTTGTCCTGTTTGCCGCCATTCTGGTCGGCTGCATCGTGCAGGCCGACACATGGTCCGATCAGAACCCGTTCGTCATTCCAGATACGCTGCAAGCTAATGCAACCTCAATTGCAGCTACAGAAGTAGCCGAATCGAAAATGGGATTGCCTACAGCGACACCGGATGAAACCCCGGTGCCTCCAGCGACACCGGATGAAACCCCGGTGCCTCCAACGACGCCGGATGAAACCCCGGTGCCTCCAACGACGCCAGATCCAACGCCAGAGCCCACTTCAACAGCCTGGGACTGGAGTGCTGGCAGTTATATTCCAACCGCGACAGTGACACCAGTAACGCCAATACCAACAGCGACGTGGGTATATACGGCGACGCCAGTAGTGCCGACGCCGCCACCGACCCCGGTGCCGACACCAACCTGTGAAAAATGGCACACTGACGATGAGTGTGATCGGATTCAGGGAAGATCATAGAAAGGAGCAATATCGTGAAAACAACCCGCATGATAATTGGGGTCCTGCTTGCTATCGTTTTGGTAGGCTGTGTGACGCAGGCCGACTCTTACTCCGGCCAGAACCCGTTCAACAAGCCGGAAACGATGTCGGGTTATGGTGACGGCCCAGCGACCCCAGATCCATCTCGTAAACAAACCCCAACGCCTATGCCTACGGCCACGCCTGCACCGCCTGCTTCCGCGCCTACACTGACTGCACAGCAGACAGACGCGGATGAGGCCACGATTTCGTGGAACACAGTAGATGACGCAACCGGCTATCAACTTCAACGACAAGACGGCAACGATCCGTGGGCGCCGGTTTTTGGCATCGTGACCCAGACAGATACAAGTGTCACCCATGGTCTGTATCCGGGCAAGACCTACAACTATCGCGTGCGGGCGGTAAATGATGCAGGCGAAGGCCCCTGGTCGGATGTATTGCCGGTCACGCTGTCAGCACCTACCGCTACACCGTCGAACTGAGGCCGCGTCATAGCAGGAGATGGACAGGTATGTCGGCAATTCGTAATGTCGTCCTGCCAGCAATTGCCCTGATGCTGCTGACTCATCTTTTCCTAGGCCAGATCACGATTGTGCAAGGGCAAAGTATGCAACCCAACTTTCGCCCTGCTGACAGACTGATCATGGAAAAGATGAGTCTTTACTTCCGAGAACCTCAGCGCAATGATATTGTTGTGCTGGACAGGCCGGAATCAACGGCGTTGACGATTAAGCGTATCACCGGCATACCCGGCGACACGCTTGAAATTCAGCAAGGACACATTTTTGTCAATGGGAGTGAGGTAGCCCCGCCCTACGATATCGCTCCACGATGGAGGGTCATTGTTGGCGGGAAAGAGGTGAGTGCCCCTTCCAGGTATGGGGAATCTCATTCGTCTTATGGTCCGATTGTCTTGGCGGACAACACTTACTTTGTTCTGGGTGACAACCGGGACAACAGCAATGACAGCCGCGCCTTTGGTCCAGTTCCCCGCCGTGCCATCATAGGACGCATCTGGATACGCTACTGGCCGCCTGAACGGTTTGTGATTTTTCAATAGATAGCTATGCCGGCCAGCCCGCCGTGCGTTTATACGTGTACCCGAAGGCAACAATTCATCTTATCCGAGGTCAGTATTGCTTCGTGGAACGGCAGGCGGCTGGATTGAGGCAACCCATTAGCCCTTTTTACACTGTTATCGTCCAAGCACTTCACGCACCCCTTTAGGGAAAAGCCGTGGACTTTATATTTTTCCATAAGGAGACAAACATGTTTCGACACATCATCTCATTTGTCATTTTCATGGCAATTCTCATTGTTTCTGGCTGTGTCGCTATTCCTACCAAAACCGAACCCGCCGCTTATACACAAGCAATTGTGCAGGACGCCATCCGCTTTTATGAACAAGAAGGTCGCGCAGCCGCTATCGCCCATTACAGTTCGCCGGAAAACACTGATGGCGAATGGTACGTTTTTATCATTGGTGAAAGTGGCCATACGGTCGCCAACCCCATTCCCGGCTACATAGGGGCAGACATGAGGGGCGATCTCGGCATGGACATCAATGGCTATCGATTCGGATACGACCTGTTGAGTACAGACGAGGATGGGTTGTGGGTGGACTATGTGTTCATCAATCCCGCCACCAACACTGAGGACACCAAGCATGCCTGGGTCGTGCGACATGACGGGTTGATCTTCGGTTCTGGCTGGTACGAAGAGTAGGGAACCACCCCATTGAATTCTTCTTCTTTCTGCTATGGTTAGTCTTTTGCCCACTCTTCGTTCAAGATGAATGTAACATCAGAACGATTCAATCGTCTGATGGATAGGGTTTATCAGGTCTCGACCTAGACGAACGAATTGCGGGGTGCCTATGGACATTGGGCAACCAGGGCTGATTTGGCAAACATAGAATCCAGGCTAACGTGGCGAATGATCATGATCAGCATCTTGGCCCAAGCATTAGGAATCGGCGTTCTCAAATACCTTCCATGAAAGGAACACTTCCCATGAACCGCACAACCTCAATCCTCCTATTCTCCATTGTCCTGCTATTGCTTGCAGGCACACCCGCGTTCACGCAGGGAGCGGGACCACCACTCGCGCCCCCGACACCAGCACCGCCAACCACTGCGCAAGGCTGGTATGAATTGGGGCTGGAATACCAATCCGATGCCCTGTACGAAGAGGCAATCGCAGCCTACAATGAGGCGATCAAATTGGAACCCGAGTTCGCCAGTGCCTATGCGAAGCGTGGTTGGTCAAAGGGGCAATTGGACCGATACCAGGAAGCACTTGCAGACTATGACGAGGCGATCCGGTTGGACAGTTCCGACTGGTCATTTTGGAGCGGACGCGGTTGGATAAATAACCGAATAGGTCAGCATATAAGGGCAATTTATGATTTCACTGAATCAATCCGCCTGCGCCCTTCCCCCTGGACGTATCTTTATCGAGGCAGCGCTTATCGGTCACTAGACAACATTGAAGCGGCAATTGCAGACTATACCGCGGCAATTCGTCTGGACCCTGACTTTCACAATGCGTATTCGTCCCGCGGGTGGACTCACCGCTCGGTTGGTCAGTATGAAGCAGCAATTGCCGATTTTACTGAAGTGATTCGGATAGTGGCTGATCCAGAATGGTATTACGCCTATCGTGGACAAATGTATGATGAAATCGGCAGACGAACTGAAGCACTGGCTGATTACAGCGCGGCAATTGGTTTGAATCCGAATGTCCACTGGTTCTATTCGGGAAGGTCAATTGTATTGCGGCAAATGGGCCGGTTTGAGGACGCACTTTCTGATATAAATGAAGCAATCCGCTTGCTGCCTGAAAACGGGTTCTATTATTTCAGGCGTGGTTTGTACAACTGGGATTTGGACAGGTACGAGGAAGCTGTTGCTGATTATAACGAAGCATTGCGTTTGGGATATGCTGATTCCGCAGTTTACTACATGCGGGCACAATCCTATTACGAGCTTGGAAGATTTACAGAAGCTCTTGCCGATGCGAATAAGGCAATCTCTGACGGAGTGGATGGCTGGTGGATATATGAAATTCTAGGCAATATACTGAGCAGCCTGGGACAGGAGCGTTCAGAATTGTCCTACTATCAGGATGCGCTTGTTGCCTATAAAACGTCTCTGGAGCGCATTAATGCTCTTCAGGACATTGACCTTTCAAGCGAATATTGGCGTGACACGGTGGCCAAGATTGAAAGCGCAATTAGCAACGTTGAGGAACAGATCAACAGGCTGCCAACAAGTACTCCGACCGCAACAGAAACGCCACTGCCAACAAGTACTCCAACTGCCACGGAAATGCCATTGCCGACGAGCACTCCAACTGCCACGGAAACTTCACTACCCACCAACACGCCGACCTCTACAGTCAGCCCGTCTCCCATGCCCACGGCAGAGCCATCCAGTACGCCCACCGCAACAGAAACGCCACTGCCAACAAGTACTCCAACTGCCACGGAAATGCCATTGCCGACGAGCACTCCAACTGCCACGGAAACTTCACTACCCACCAACACGCCGACCTCTACAGTCAGCCCGTCTCCCATGCCTACAGTAGAGCCATCCAATACGCCTACCGCAACCGCAACACCTATGCCCGTACAGGTGCCCGCAATGCCAGTCCTTTCAGTGTCGGTTGTGAATACAGCCATTACAGTCAGTTGGGAATCTGTAGAAGATGCGGCCCACTACAACCTGTGGTCATGGACTCAGGCGGACGGCTGGCAGAAAATCGGCGAGTCGCTTACTGAAACTTCCTACAGACACGACGACCGTCAGCCGCGTGTCATGTACTGGTACACCTTACAAGCCGTGAATGGAAATGGTGAAGCAGGTGAGTGGTCAGATAACGTTTATGCTGCTCTTCCGGGCGGCCAACCACGGCAACCCGTTGTGAACGTGCGCCCTTCCGATACGGGAGATAGCCTTGTTCTGGAATGGAATGATCCATTCATGCCCAGGTATTCACTTTGGGCATGGACGGAAGAATCCGGCTGGTTCAGGCTTGCCTATGGGGTCAGTTCGTCTACTGGAGAAAGAAGTAGCGTCACGGTAAGTGTAAAAGAACATAATTTGGCCAGAGGTGTCGCCTACTGGTTCGCGATATCCACGTCCTACCAGAGCGGCATTTGGAGCGACTTTTCAGAGTATGTTTCGGGCACGCTGCCATCTGATGAATAATTGAGGATAAAGAACAGCATAGCGCCATGACCGAGTACGGAGAACAATCTGGCCAGCCCGCGGTGCGCTGATGCGTGTACCCTAGGTTACATTAAAGTAGGTGGAAATGGGAATCCTAGTGGAACGGCGGGCGGCTGGAACTAATGGAGGAGCGGCTTTGACCGCCACCAAAGGAGGCATTGGCCGTGACCATCTTTCTCTCTCACTAAACTTTGAATCATATACTCCCGCATATTCTTACTTGACATCGACCAACACCTCCGGTTAGACCATAAGGTCGCCTTTAGACCCTGTGGTTAGAATGGGTATAATTCCCTTCGCAATCCTGCGTCGCATTGCACTCAATCTTCTCAAACAGGACAAAACCACCAAACTCGGTATCAAAAACAAGAGACTCAAGGCAGCTTGGAATCACGACTATCTCTTCAAGCTCCTTTCTCACTTATTCTGAAAGTTCGCGATTGCCCTGCCCGCCGTTCCCCCCGCCGTTCCCCTATCCCCTAACCTATGCTACAATCCCCACACAGCGCCGCCCGCCGCCCTCCGTAATCCCATAGGAGCCAGCATGCAGCCCATCAAGACCCCGCCAGACGTGCCCCGGGACCGACCTGCCCCGGCCCCGCCCAACCCCCTCGCCCCCGACCATGGCCGCCGCGTCACTAAAGAAGAATACTGGGCCAAGTGGTACGAAAACCCCTACCCCAACCTCGACGTCAGCTACGAATGGAACAACGGCATCCTGGAGGCCAAACCCTTGCCCAACTACCCCCA